>NZ_CP109074.1:0-5987747 GCF_035917475.1 Nonomuraea fuscirosea
GAGCAACCTGCCCCTGACTCTGGGATAAGCCCGGGAAACTGGGTCTAATACCGGATATGACCGCCCCTGGCATCGGGTGGTGGTGGAAAGTTTTTCGGTTGGGGATGGGCTCGCGGCCTATCAGCTTGTTGGTGGGGTAGTGGCCTACCAAGGCGACGACGGGTAGCCGGCCTGAGAGGGCGACCGGCCACACTGGGACTGAGACACGGCCCAGACTCCTACGGGAGGCAGCAGTGGGGAATATTGCGCAATGGGCGGAAGCCTGACGCAGCGACGCCGCGTGGGGGATGACGGCCTTCGGGTTGTAAACCTCTTTCAGCAGGGACGAAGTTGACGTGTACCTGCAGAAGAAGCGCCGGCTAACTACGTGCCAGCAGCCGCGGTAATACGTAGGGCGCAAGCGTTGTCCGGAATTATTGGGCGTAAAGAGCTCGTAGGTGGCTGGTCGCGTCTGCCGTGAAAGCCCGCAGCTTAACTGCGGGTCTGCGGTGGATACGGGCCGGCTAGAGGTAGGTAGGGGCAAGTGGAATTCCTGGTGTAGCGGTGAAATGCGCAGATATCAGGAGGAACACCGGTGGCGAAGGCGGCTTGCTGGGCCTTACCTGACGCTGAGGAGCGAAAGCGTGGGGAGCGAACAGGATTAGATACCCTGGTAGTCCACGCTGTAAACGTTGGGCGCTAGGTGTGGGACCCTTCCACGGGTTCCGTGCCGGAGCTAACGCATTAAGCGCCCCGCCTGGGGAGTACGGCCGCAAGGCTAAAACTCAAAGGAATTGACGGGGGCCCGCACAAGCGGCGGAGCATGTTGCTTAATTCGACGCAACGCGAAGAACCTTACCAAGGTTTGACATCACCCGGACAGGTCTAGAGATAGATCCTTCTTCGGACTGGGTGACAGGTGGTGCATGGCTGTCGTCAGCTCGTGTCGTGAGATGTTGGGTTAAGTCCCGCAACGAGCGCAACCCTTGCTCCATGTTGCCAGCAACACCGTTTTGGTGGTTGGGGACTCATGGGGGACTGCCGGGGTCAACTCGGAGGAAGGTGGGGATGACGTCAAGTCATCATGCCCCTTATGTCTTGGGCTGCAAACATGCTACAATGGCCGGTACAGAGGGTTGCGATGCCGTGAGGCGGAGCGAATCCCTAAAAGCCGGTCTCAGTTCGGATTGGGGTCTGCAACTCGACCCCATGAAGTCGGAGTCGCTAGTAATCGCAGATCAGCAACGCTGCGGTGAATACGTTCCCGGGCCTTGTACACACCGCCCGTCACGTCACGAAAGTCGGCAACACCCGAAGCCCGTGGCCCAACCAGCTTGCTGGGGGGAGCGGTCGAAGGTGGGGCTGGCGATTGGGACGAAGTCGTAACAAGGTAGCCGTACCGGAAGGTGCGGCTGGATCACCTCCTTTCTAAGGAGCACTCTCACCCGTCACTACCGAATGTGTGGTGGGGTGACAGCTCACTAGTGGAGCACTGGCTACTCAACCGGTTCGCGTGACTGGACTGCTAGTACCGTCTGGCTCTTCTTCGGGAGGGCTGGGAGTGGGAACGAGGTCACGGGTGCGTGAGCTGGTTGGACACACTGTTGGGTCCTGAGGAAACGGGCAGCCTTTGGGTTTGCTTGTTTGACCTCGGTACAGGGCCGGTGAACATCCTGCGGGTTGTGGGGTGGGAGCCGGTTGCTGTTTGTTGTTTGAGATTTGCATAGTGGACGCGAGCATCTTTGTGGCCAAGTTTTTTAGGGCACACGGTGGATGCCTTGGCATCAGGAGCCGATGAAGGACGTGGGAGGCTGCGTTAAGCCTCGGGGAGTCGCCAACCAGACGTTGATCCGGGGATGTCCGAATGGGGAAACCTAGCACCAGTCATGTGGTGTTGCCTCCGCCTGAATGTATAGGGCGGTTGGTGGTAACGCGGGGAAGTGAAACATCTCAGTACCCGTAGGAAGAGAAAACAAGAGTGATTCCGTGAGTAGTGGTGAGCGAAAGCGGATGAGGCTAAACCGGGCGTGTGTGATAGCCGGCGGGCGTTGCATGTCCGGGGTCGTGGGACCTTCTTACAGTCTCTGCCGGGACTGTGAACAGTGATAAATCGGTGGGGTAGTCGAAGCCTCTGGGAAGGGGCGCCGTAGACCGTGAGAGCCGGGTAGGCGAAACCTTGTCGACTGTTTGAGGGGATCCCAAGTAGCACGGGGCCCGAGAAATCCTGTGTGAATCTGCCAGGACCACCTGGTAAGCCTAAATACTCCCTGATGACCGATAGTGCACGAGTACCGTGAGGGAAAGGTGAAAAGTGCCCCGGTGAGGGGTCGTGAAATAGTACCTGAAACCGTGTGCCTACAAGCCGTAGGAGCTTACATCAGTTTGCTGGTGTGTGATGTGACTGCGTGCCTTTTGAAGAATGAGCCTGCGAGTTATGGTGTGTGGCGAGGTTAACCCGTGTGGGGGAGCCGTAGCGAAAGCGAGTCTGAAGAGGGCGTTTGAGTCGCATGCTGTAGACCCGAAGCGGAGTGATCTACGCATGGGCAGGTTGAAGCTCAGGTAAGACTGGGTGGAGGACCGAACCCACCAGGGTTGAAAACCTGGGGGATGATCTGTGTGTAGGGGTGAAAGGCCAATCAAACTCCGTGATAGCTGGTTCTCCCCGAAATGCATTTAGGTGCAGCGTTGCGTGTTTCTTGCCGGAGGTAGAGCACTGGATGGCTAATGGGCCCGACAAGGTTACTGACGTCAGCCAAACTCCGAATGCCGGTAAGTGAGAGCGTGGCAGTGAGACTGCGGGCGATAAGGTTCGTAGTCGAGAGGGAAACAGCCCAGATCACCGACTAAGGCCCCTAAGCGTGTGCTAAGTGGGAAAGGATGTGGAGTCGCAGAGACAACCAGGAGGTTGGCTTAGAAGCAGCCACCCTTGAAAGAGTGCGTAATAGCTCACTGGTCAAGTGATTCCGCGCCGACAATGTAGCGGGGCTCAAGTACACCGCCGAAGTCGTGGCATTGATCCTCCTTTCGAGGGGGGTTGATGGGTAGGGGAGCGTCGTGCAGCCGGCGAAGCAGCAGAGTGATCTAGTTGTGGAGGCTGTGCGAGTGAGAATGCAGGCATGAGTAGCGAATCGAGGGTGAGAAACCCTCGCGCCGGATGACCAAGGGTTCCTGGGCCAGGCTAATCCGCCCAGGGTAAGTCGGGACCTAAGGCGAGGCCGACAGGCGTAGTCGATGGACAACGGGTTGATATTCCCGTACCCGCTTCAATGCGCCCATACTGAACCTCGTGATGCTAAGAGTCCTTAAGTCCGCTGGTCCTTCGGGACTGGTGTGAGGCTGAACGCTCGATCCGATCGGGTAGTAGGTAAGCGATGGGGTGACGCAGGAAGGTAGTCCAGCCCAGGCGATGGTTGTCCTGGGGTAAGCATGTAGGGAGTGAGGTAGGTAAATCCGCCTCACGCGTATCCTGAGATGTGATGCCGAGCCGATTGTGGTGAAGTGGATGATCCTATGCTGCCGAGAAAAGCCTCTAGTGAGTGTTGTGGCGGCCCGTACCCTAAACCGACTCAGGTGGTCAGGTAGAGAATACTAAGGCGATCGGGTGAACTGTGGTTAAGGAACTCGGCAAATTGCCCCCGTAACTTCGGGAGAAGGGGGGCCTCTGCTGGTGATGGGTTTTGCATCCTGAGCTGGTGGGGGCCGCAGTGGCCAGGGGGAAGCGACTGTTTACTAAAAACACAGGTCCGTGCGAAGTCGTAAGACGATGTATACGGACTGACGCCTGCCCGGTGCCGGAACGTTAAGGGGACCGCTTAGTTCAGCTTCGGCTGGGCGAAGGTGAGAACTTAAGCGCCGGTAAACGGCGGTGGTAACTATAACCATCCTAAGGTAGCGAAATTCCTTGTCGGGTAAGTTCCGACCTGCACGAATGGCGTAACGACTTCCCCGCTGTCTCAACCGCAGACCCGGCGAAATTGCACTACGAGTAAAGATGCTCGTTACGCGCAGCAGGACGGAAAGACCCCGGGACCTTCACTACAGCTTGACATTGGCGTTTGGAGCGTCTTGTGTAGGATAGGTGGGAGACTGGGAAGCTCGGACGCTAGTTCGGGTGGAGTCATTGGTGAAATACCACTCTGGTCGTTTTGAACGTCTAACTCTGGTCCGTGATCCGGATCGGGGACAGTGTCTGGTGGGTAGTTTAACTGGGGCGGTTGCCTCCTAAAGAGTAACGGAGGCGCCCAAAGGTTCCCTCAGCCTGGTTGGCAATCAGGTGTTGAGTGTAAGTGCACAAGGGAGCTTGACTGTGAGACTGACGGGTCGAGCAGGAGCGAAAGCTGGGACTAGTGATCCGGCATCGGCGTGTGGAAGCGGTGTCGCTCAACGGCTAAAAGGTACCCCGGGGATAACAGGCTGATCTTCCCCAAGAGTCCATATCGACGGGATGGTTTGGCACCTCGATGTCGGCTCGTCGCATCCTGGGGCTGGAGTAGGTCCCAAGGGTTGGGCTGTTCGCCCATTAAAGCGGTACGCGAGCTGGGTTTAGAACGTCGCGAGACAGTTCGGTCCCTATCCGCTGCGCGCGCAGGAGACTTGAAAGGGGCTGTCCCTAGTACGAGAGGACCGGGACGGACGAACCTCTGGTGTGCCAGTTGTACCGCCAGGTGCACGGCTGGTTGGCTACGTTCGGAAGGGATAACCGCTGAAAGCATCTAAGCGGGAAGCTCGCCTTGAGATGAGGTCTCCCACCTGTAACAGGGGTAAGGCTCCCGGTAGACGACCGGGTTGATAGGCCGGAGGTGGAAGCACGGTAACGTGTGGAGCTGACCGGTACTAATAGGCCGAGGACTTGACCACAAAGCAACTCTTCTTTGCTCTGTGGGGTGTGTGCTGCGTTCTGTTCTCTTCGCCGGGTCCAGAGCTGCGCCGCACTCGATGGGTTTGGAGTGTGTTGCTCGCGTCCACTAAGCAATTCTGAGGCAGCAAACAGCGTGTGTTGTTTGTGTGTTTCAGAGGGTTACGGCGGTTATGGCGGGAAGGAAACACCCGGTTACATTCCGAACCCGGAAGTTAAGCTTCTCTGCGCCGATGGTACTGCACTCGGGAGGGTGTGGGAGAGTAGGTCACCGCCGGACAATCTTTCTCGAGGAGGGTTCCGACGCTTTACAGCGTCGGGGCCCTCTTCTTGCATGTCCGGACAATGGCTATTAGATCGATGGCCGGTGTGGTCGTTGTGCCGGCCGGTCGTGGTCTGGGCCAGAACCTTGACGAAGAGTCGGGCGATGACGCAGCTTGCCCGGAGCCCGGAGCCCGGAGCCCGGAGCCCGGAGCCCGGAGCCCTATGACTGGGGCCGATTGGTGGTCGTGTCGCTCGCGTAGCAGGTGCGGCACTGTTGCTTCGGAGAACACGGGCAATCCCACGATCAACTCGCCGTTCTCGGTGCTGCGGAGACCTGGGCCTCCCACATGGCAGCCGGAGCGCCGTGGCGTGAAGTTGTAGAAGGTGTCGGTCCCGTAGTCGATCTGGATGCTCCGCATCGCTGGTCGCGCCGCCGCCAGGTACGCCCCCATCGGCGTTCCCCAGTCGGGGACCGAGGTCTGGGTATGCGGGTTGCCCGCGAGGATCAGCGTCGGAGCGCTGTGCGCGTCCAGGATCCTCCGTGCCCTCGCGGCGTCTCACTGTGACCAGTCGGATGTGGCCGCGGGCCCGTCGAACAGATGATTTGTACCCCCTTCATGGCTTTGAGCGACGCGAACTGCCGGGCGGTGATCCTGCCGTCACCTGTCCACCACAGCGGATGGTCGAGCCCTCCCTGTGTCGTGAGGCACGCGTTGAGTTCCGGCTTGAGCTGCTCCGGCCACTCAGTGCGAGCGTGGTGACGCGCAGCGCCCGCATGGGGCCCTGGACGATCAGGGGGTTCTCCTGGACACCGTGCAGTAGCAGCCCGGACTCTGTGAGCGATCGTGCCGCCAGGTCGTGGGACTTCACCTCGACGAGCAGGTTGAAGCTCCGCGTGTCGAACTCGTCGACAGCCAGCCGGTGCCCGTCCATGGCGTCGATTGCCGGCATGGCATCACAGTGATCGCACCTGTCCCGCGGTGCAACGAATTCGTTTCGAGGGGTGGGGTGTCGTTCGTGGGTGACCTCGGCGGAGGCAGTTCGCTGGGGAGAACGGACTGTCGTCGCACTAGCGGCGTGTCAGTAGATGTCGTGATAATGATCACGTGGTCGCGGTTGTGGCGAAGGCGGTACTGCGGCTGGTCGTCGTGCTCGCCTTTGTCCTGCCGCTGGCGCTGGGGAACAGGTCGCAGGAGCCGGCCGGGATCAGCGTCGCGGCCGTGCCCAGGGCTGGAGCCATGCAAGGGTCGGTGGGCGAGGTTGGTGCGCCGCCTGGAGGTGTGCCCGAGACAGCCGGAGCGCCGCCTGGTGGAATGTCCGAGACGGCCAGAGCGATGCCGGGTGCGGCCAGAACTACGCGAGGTGCGGTATCGGGGCCCGAGAGGGCGGGTGCGGCGCGTCGTGCGGGGCCGGGATCCGAGCTGGGCCCGGGGCCCGAGTTGGGCCCGGGCAAGGCGGCCGGGACTGGGGTCGCCAGGTGGGGTACGGGAAGTCTCGCCAGGTTTGGTGCGAGCGGTCTTGCCGGGCTGGGCGTCAGTAGCCTCGCCAGGATCGGCGTGGGCGCTCTGGGCAGGGTTGGCGTGGGTGGCCTGGGCGACGCTTATGCGGACGGTCAGGGCAACGTGGTCGTGGCGAGTGTCGGCAGGGAGGCCGTGTCGCCTGTGTCGGCCAAGCGGGTCTCGGCCCGGTTGGATCGCTTTCTGCAGGGACGGCCGGGGCCGGTCAGTGCCATGGTGAAGGATCTGGCGACCGGGCGGGTGTACCGGTATCACGCCGGCGAACGGCTGATCACCGCCAGCACGGCCAAGGTGCAGATCCTCATGGCGTTGCTGCTGCGTACCCCGTGGAAGAAGGTGCCGGCAGAGGTGAAGCGGGACGCGGAGAGGATGATCCGCTACAGCGACAACCACGCCGCGGACCGGCTGTGGACGCGGATCGGCGGGGCGGAGGGGTTCAACCGGGCGGGCAGGCGGCTCGGGCTGAAGGACACGGTGGGCGTGCCGGGGCAGTGCGTCGATCTCTACTGCTGGGGGATCACCAGGACGTCCGTCGACGACCAGGTCAGGCTCATGACGGCGCTGGTGTCCGGCAAGAGCCCGCTCAGGGCGGGTGATCGCGCGCAGGTGCGCAAGCTCATGGGCGAGGTGGTCGACGGGCAGAACTGGGGCGTCAGCGCCGCCGCCTGCGACGGGGAGCGGGTGGCGTTGAAGAACGGCTGGCTCAGGCGGGTCTCCACCAAGCGCTGGGCCACGATCAGCGTGGGGCTGATCAGGGACGGCGACGGGCGCGACTACGCGCTCGCCGTGCTCACCGAGGGCAGCCCCGAGGTGGAGGCCGGCATAGCGATGGTCGAGGGCGTGGTGGAGCGGATCATGCGTGACTTCCGTGACTGCCGGGCGTGACCAGCCGGTAGCCGACGCCGCGTACGGTCTGGATGAGCTGGTCGTCCTCGTCTCCCAGGCGGGCGCGCAGGCGTTTGACGTGCACGGCGATGGTGTTCGTCGAGGTGTTGACGGCGGCGTGCCAGACGTGGCGCATGATCTGTTCGCGGGTGACCGTGCGGTCGGCGTTGCGCATCAGGTACTGGAGCAGCTCGAATTCGCGCAGCGGCAGGTGTACGGCGCGCCCGGCCACGCGTACCTGGTAGGCCTGGATGTCCAGCTCGACCCCGCCGACGGACAGGACCTTGCGTGACTCGGGGGAGGCGGCCTGGATGAACGGCAGCAGTTCCGGCGCCCGGTAGGGCCTGGCGACGCAGGCGGCCGCCCCGGCGGCGAGGGCGCGCAGTGCCTGCTCGGCATGCCCCTCGCCGACGCCGAGCAGCACCGGTACGGCGCGCGCCAGCCGTACCGCGCGGACAAACTCGACCGCGTCGATGACCGGCAGCATGGCCGAGACGAGCACCACGTCCGGGCTGAGCGCGCCCGCCTGCAGCAGCCCCTGTGCGCCGTCGGGCGCCCCTGTGACGGCCACGCCCTCCAGTTCGAGGGCCGTGGCCACGTCTTCCACGACCGAGGTGTCCGGGTCGGCGATGAGCAGCACGGGCTTGGTCCTCGTGTCCCCGTTCATCGTGGATGCCGCCTGCTGTCGGGTCATCAGCCGAAGCGCCCCGTGATGTAGTCCTCCGTGGCCTTCTCCGAGGGGTTGGTGAACATGCGGGAGGTCTCGTCCATCTCGATGACTTTGCCGGGTTTGCCCTGCTCGGCCAGGTTGAAGAACGCGGTCCTGTCGCTGACGCGGGCCGCCTGCTGCATGTTGTGGGTCACGATGACGATGGTGAACTCGTCCTTGAGCTTGGCCATCAGGTCCTCGATGGCCAGGGTGGAGATGGGGTCCAGGGCCGAGCACGGCTCGTCCATCAGCAGGACCTGCGGCTTGACCGCGATGGCGCGGGCGATGCAGAGCCGCTGCTGCTGTCCGCCGGACAGGCCGGCGCCGGGCTTGTTGAGGCGGTCCTTGACCTCGTTCCAGAGGTTGGCGCCCTTGAGCGACTCCTCGACGATGGCGTCCGTCTGTGCCTTGCTGACGCGGCCGTTGAGGCGCAGGCCCGCGGCCACGTTCTCGTAGATGGACATCGTCGGGAACGGGTTGGGGCGCTGGAAGACCATGCCGATCATCCGGCGGACGGAGACGGGCTCGACGGTGCCGGCGTACAGGTCCTCGCCGTCGAGCAGCACCTTGCCGTCCACGCGGGCGCCGGGGATCACCTCGTGCATGCGGTTGAGCGTGCGCAGGAACGTCGACTTGCCGCATCCGGACGGGCCGATGAACGCGGTGATCGAGCGGGGTTCGATGGTCATGGACACGTCCTCGATCGCCTTGTGCGAGCCGTAGTACGCGTCGAGACCCGAGACCTGGATCTGCTTGGACATTGTGCTGATAACCCCCTATCGGCCCCTGGCGGGCGAGCGCCACCAGGCGATCAGGCGCGCCACCAGGTTGAGCAGCATGACGATCAGGATGAGTGTGAGGGCGCCGGTCCACGCCCGGTCGACGGCGGTGTCGTTGGGGCGGGCCGCCTGGTCGAAGACGAACAGCGGCAGGCCCATCTGCGGCCCGGTGAACGGGTCGTTGTTGATGGAGTTGGTGAAGAACACCGTCATCAGCAGCGGCGCCGTCTCACCCGCGACGCGGGCCACGGCCAGCATGACGCCGGTGACGATGCCGGTGAACGCGGTCGGCAGCACGACCCGCAGAATGGTGCGCCACTTGGGCACGCCCAGCGCGTACGAGGCCTCGCGCAGGTCGACCGGCACCAGCCGGAGCATCTCCTCGGCCGACCTGACCACGGTCGGCATCATCAGGATCGACAGCGCGAGCGCGCCCGCCCAGCCGGAGTAGGAGAAGCCGAGGAACAGGATCCAGAACGCCAGCACGAACAGGCCGGCGACGACGGAGGGGACGCCGGTCATGACGTCCACGAAGAAGCTGATGGCCCGGCTGAGCCGGCCGTTGTTGCCGTATTCGACCAGGTAGATGGCGGTGAACAGGCCGATCGGCACCGAGATGACCGAGGCGAACAGGACCTGTTCGAGGGTGCCGACGATGGCGTGGTAGGCGCCGCCGCCGGCGTCCCTGGCGCCGATGCCGTTCATGGAGTGGGTGAGGAACTCCAGGTCGAACCGGGACAGGCCATTGGAGATCACCAGCCAGAGCACCGAGACGAGCGGCACCACGGCGAGCGCGAACGCCAGATAGACCAGGCCCTGGACGACCCGGTCCTTGATCCGGCGGCTGGTGGAGATGTGTTGGATCGCGGTCATGCGCCGGCCCTCGCGTACTCCTTGCGGCGGTTGATGATCAGCCGCGCGCCTATGTTGACCAGCAGGGTGATGACGAACAGCACCAGGCCGGAGGCGATCAGCGCGCCCCGGCCGATCTGGGTGGCCTCGCCGAAGCCGTTGGCGATGTTCGCGGCGATGCTGTTGGCGTGCGGGGTGAGGATCTCGAAGGTGATGTCGAAGGTGGCGGGGAAGATCAGCGCGACCGCGATGGTCTCGCCCATGGCGCGGCCGAGGCCGAGCATGGCGGCGCTGATGACGCCCGGCCGGCCGAACGGCAGCACAGCCATCCTGATCATCTCCCAGCGGGTGGCGCCGAGGGCGAGCGCCGCCTCCTCGTTCATCTTGGGAGCCTGGAGGAACACCTCGCGGGAGATGGCGGCGATGATCGGCAGGATCATGATGGCCAGCACGATCGATCCGGCGATCATGGTCTTGCCGCCGATGGCGCCTTCGCCGGCGAACAGCGGGAACCAGCCGAGGTGCTCGTTGAGCCACTGCGACGGCGTCCTGATCAGCGGGACCAGGAACGCGAGGCCCCACAGTCCGTAGACGACGCTGGGCACGGCGGCGAGCAGGTCGATCAGGTAGCCGAGCGGCGCGGCCAGTTTGCGCGGCGCGTAGTGCGAGATGAACAGGGCCACGCCGACGGCGATCGGGGTGGCGATGACGAGCGCGAGCGCGGAGCTGAGCACGGTGCCGAAGGCCAGGGCGGCGATGCCGAAGACCTGCTGCCCGTTGGGGTCCCAGGTGAGCTCCGTGAAGAAGTTCGCCTGGTTGGCCCGCAGGGCCGGGATCGCCTCGCCGATGAGGAACACGGCGATGGCCGCCATGATCGCCAGCAGGACGACGCCCGCTCCCGTGGCCAGGAAGCGGAACAGGCCTTCACCGTGGCTGCGCCGCGAGGCGGACCGGCTCGTGGCCGGCCCGCCGTCACGGGTGCGTGTGTTGGTCGCCATGGGTGGTCAGGAGATCGCCTCGACGGCGGTCCGGACCTTCGTCAGCAAGGTGCCCGCGAGCGGGGCGTAGCCCAGCTCCTTGAGCGCTGCCTGGCCCTCGTCGCTGGCGGTGTAGGTGAGGAAGCTCTTGACGATCTTCTGCTCCTCGGCGGCGAGGCCCTTCTCGCAGGTGATCTCGTACGTCACCAGGACGATCGGGTAGGCGCCCGCGGTCTTGGTGGCGTAGTCGATCGACAGGGCGAGGTCGTTGCCGGTGCCCTTGATCTCGGCGGTCTCGACCGTCTTGGCCGCGCTCTCCGGGGTGAGCTCAACGAACTCGCCGGCGCCGTTGGCCACCTTGGCCTTCTGCAGCGAGGAGTTCTCGGCGTAGGAGAGCTCGACGTAGCTGATCGCGCCCTCGGTGTCCTTGACCGAGGAGGCGATGCCGTCGGAGCCCTTGGCGCCCTGGCCCTTGGCCTCGGCCGGCCACGCCTTCGCCGGCTCGTGCGGCCACTCGGCGGTGGCCTTGAGGAACTTGGTGAAGTTGTCGCTGGTGCCCGACTCGTCCGAGCGGTGGAAGGCCTGGATCGGGGTGGCGGGCAGCTTCGCGTCGGGGTTGTCGGCCTTGATGGCGGCGTCGTCCCACTTGGTGATGGTGCTGTTGAAGATGCCGCCGAGCGTCTTGGGCGACAGCTGCAGCCCTTCGACGCCGGGCAGGTTGTAGACGACCGCGACGGGGCCGGTCACCATGGGGATGTTGATCGCCTTGCCGGTCTTGCACCGGGCGTCGGCCTGCGCGGGCTCGTCTTCCTTCAGCGCCGAGTCGGAGCCGGCGAAGGCAACCGTTCCCTGGATGAACGCCTGCACGCCCGCGCCCGAGCCGCTGGGCTGGTAGTTGAGGGTGACACCGGGGTTGGCGGCCGTGAAGTTCTTCGTCCACTCGGTGATCGCGTTGGCCTGCGCCGAGGAGCCCGCGGCGTTGATCGAGCCGCTCAGAGCGTTGTCGTTGCCCGCGGCGGCGGGCGCGCTGGCGGAGCTGGTGCCCGCGGCTCCCGCATTGTTGTCTGTGCCGCACGCAGCGAGCGAGAGCGCGCCGACGACGGCGACGGCGGCGAGCCGGCCTGCATACTTCACGGTTGGGTCCTCCCACTTGGTCCTTAGTCGCCTCGAAAGCTATGCAGCGAAGGTGACTCAGACCCCCCAACGAGGGTGAACGTTCGGTGAACGCACCAGGTCACCCTCATGATGGGAGCCATGACTTATCGCGTATGCGTGGTGTGCATGGGGAACATCTGCCGTTCGCCGATGGCCGAGGTCGTGCTGCGGCGGACGCTCGAGAACCGCGGTCTGGGCGGGCTTGTGACCGTCGAGAGCGCGGGGACCGGCGGGTGGCACGCCGGTGATCCCATGGACGAGCGCGCTCTGGAGATCCTCACCAGGAACGGTTACGACGGGTCGGCGCACCGGGCCCGGCAGTTCACCAAGGACTGGTTCGACCGGTACGACCTCGTTCTGGCGATGGACCGGGACAACCTGTCCAATCTGCGCAAGCTGGCTCCGGCCGGGGCGGAGGTGCGGTTGTTCCGCTCGTTCGATCCGGCGGCGGAGGAGGGGGCCGAGGTGCCGGATCCGTACTACGGGGGCAGTGAGGGGTTCGAGGAGGTGCTCTCGCTGGTGCGGGACGCCTCGGAGGGGGTGGCCGGGCACATCGCTGAGGAGCTCGGCTGATGCGGATCACCGATGATCTCGGGGCGTCGCACGGGTGGCGGCTCCGGCGTGGCGTGCTGGACGACGGGCGCGAGGTGTTCGCCAAGAGCGGGACCGCCTCCGATGTCTTCGCCGCGGAGGCCGCCGGGCTGCGCTGGCTGGGCGAGGCCATCGCCGTGCCCGAGGTGATCGAGGTGGGTCCCGACCGGCTCGTGCTGTCCTGGGTACGTCAGGAGCCGCCGTCCGCCGGGGCCGCCGAGCGGTTCGGGCGGGCGCTGGCGCGGCTGCATCGTGCCGGGGCGGAGAGCTTCGGGGCGCCGTGGCCGGGGTTCATCGCCGAGCTGCCGATGGACAATTCGCCCGCTTCTGACTGGCCGTCCTTCTACGGGGAGCGGCGGGTGCTGCCGTTCCTGCGGCTGGCCCGGCTGCCCGCGGCGGACGTGGCGCTGGTCGAGCGGGTCGTGGAGCGCCTGGCCGAGGTGTCGGGGACCGCGGAGGGGCCCGCCCGGATCCACGGTGACCTGTGGAGCGGGAACGTGCTGTGGTCGGGCGGGGGCGGGGTGCTGATCGATCCCGCGGCGCACGGCGGGCACCGGGAGACCGACCTGGCCATGCTCGACCTGTTCGGGCTGCCGTACCTGGATCGGATGCTGGGGGCCTACCGCGAGGAGTGGCCGCCGGCGGAGGGATGGCGGGAGCGGGTGCCGCTGCATCAGCTGCATCCGCTGCTCGTGCATGTGGTGCTGTACGGGGGCGGGTATCGGGAGAGCCTGATGAACGCGGTGCGGCGGGTGCTGGCGCTGTGAGCGGTCAGGGGCTTTTTCTGTTGCGGTACGCGCGCTGGCGGCAGGCTCGCGAGCAGTAGACGCGGGGGCGGCCCGAGGGGGCGGGCTCCAGCGGTGTGCCGCATTCCTGGCAATTTTCGTAACGAGTTTCGTCACGTTGGTGCACGAGGGCTTCGATGCCGTCCAGGACGCGGGCCAGGCCGAACTCGAAGGAGTCCTCCGGGTGGTCCCAGGCGCCGTTCTCCCACAGGTGCGTGAGGGTGGGGTAGTGGTCGAGGCGCTCGTACAGGGACTCGCGGGCGCCCCACCACTCCTGCTCGGACACGCCGCTGCGGCGCTCCTCGCGCTGGGTCTCGACCAGGACCAGGGCCTCGGCGTCCACGAAGCGGCCGATCAGGGCGATCGCCGCGATCACCTCCGGCGGCCTGAGCGACGTGCCGGACAGCGCGGCGAGCATGTGGTCGTAGTGCGCGACGCCGTTGGGACCCGGCAGGTGGCGGGTGCCGCGTACCTCGGCCATCCAGGGGTGCCGCCGGCGCAGCTCCCACGCCTGCCTGGCGACCGCCTCCAGCCGGGTGCGCCAGCCGGCCTCCCCTTCCTGAGGCCGCGGATGCTCGCCCATCACCTCGTCGAGCATCAGCTCGATGAGCTGCTCGCGGCCGGGGACGTGGCGGTAGAGCGACATGGTGGTGAAACCGAGCCGGTCGGCGACCTTGCGCATGGACAGGCCCTCCAGCCCTTCCGCGTCGGCCAGCTCGACCGCGGCGCGCACGATCCGGCCCGTGGTCAGCCCGCGCCGGGGCTCGTGCTCCTTCTCCCGCCACAGCAGCTCGACGCCGTCGTCCGGATCTCGTGTCATTGGCACCGTCTCAGTTTATGGTGTACTACTTCGTGTACGGCATAAACACGGAAGGGTGGCTGTCTTGTTCCATTTCCACGTCGCGCCGGCGGGCGACGACTCCTGGCCCGGCTCCGCCGAGCGCCCGTTCGCCACGCTCGAACGCGCCAGGGCCGCGGCCGGACAGGTGGGTGGGGAGGCCGTGGTGCTCCTCAGAGGCGGGACGCACGTGCTCGCCCGGCCGTTCGAGCTCACCGGGGCCGATTCCGGGACCGTCTATCGTGCGTACGGATACGGCACGCCCGAGCAGGAGGAGGCCGTCGTCAGCGGCGGCCGGGTCATCACCGACTGGCAGGTGAGCGGCGGCGTCTGGCGGGCGGAGGTCGGCGACCTGGACACCCGGCAGCTCTACGCGGACGGCCGCAGGGTCCCGCGCGCCTCCGTCCCCGCTCTGCCCGGGGAGGCGGTCGCGACCGGGACCGGCTACGTCACCGACAGCGCGGAGCCGCGCGCCTGGCGCGGCGCCGAGTTCGTCTACCGGGGCGTCTACCCCTGGACGGAGGCGCGCCTGAGCATGGCCGAGGCGTCGGCCGACGGAGCCTCGACGGTGATCACCATGGCCCAGCCCGGTTTCGGCCTGGCGGCCGAGCTGTACAACTCCACCTGGGAGGGCGTCACCTCCGCCGGGCCCGGCCTGCCCACGCGGATCGAGAACGACCCCGCCTTCCTGCGCGAGCCGGGCACCTTCGTGCTCGACCGGTCGCGGCCGGGCGCGCACGTGCTGCTGTACCTGCCCCTTCCCGGTGAGGATCCGGGACGCACGCGGGTGGTGGCGCCGGTGCTGGAGACGCTGATGAGCGTGACGGGGGCGCGTGAGGTGGCGTTCGAGGGGCTGGTGTTCGCCGACGCCACGTGGTTGCGGCCGGGCCGGCCCGAGGGCTTCCCCCACTACCACGGCAGCGGCTACTACGAGGGCGGCGGCGTCGAGACGGCACACCTCGGAGAGGGAGCTTCCGTTACGTATCCTTCGGCTTCCGTCACGATCCCTGCCTGTGTGACGTTCGAGGACACCGCTGACGTGCGAATCGAGGGCTGCCGGTTCACCCGCCTCGGAGCCTCGGGGCTGGGGGTCACGGGAGGTGACGGGCTCACGGTGCGCGGCTGTTCGTTCGACACGCTGTCCGCGGGAGGCGTCGTGGTGAGCGGCAGCCAGGGGACCGCGATCGTGTACAACCTGGTGCGGGAGGTGGGGCTGGAGTACAGCGGGTCGCCGGGGATCGCCGTCACCGGGACCCGCGGTTGCGTCATCGAGCACAACGAGATCACGCGGGTGCCGCACTGCGGGATCGTGGCCGGGCCGGGTGAGGGGACGCGGATCCTGCGCAACCTGACCGTGAGCACCATGGAGGTGCTGGCCGACGGCGGGGGCGTCTACCTGTCCGGGCCTCAGGGGGAGTCGGCGGCCGGGGGAGCCGTGGTGCTCGGGAACGTCATCGAGGACACGCGGACGCCGTACAACTTCGGGCTGTACGCCGACTACGGGGCCAGCTGGGTGAGGCTGGAGGAGAACGTCGTCGTACGGGCCGACAACACGGCCGTGCTGCACGTCGCGCCGCCGCTGGAGAACGTGGTCTTCCGGGGGAACATCTGGGACGCCGATCCGGTGGGGCACGAGAATCCGCCGGAGGGGGTGACGTACGAGGGGAACGTGACGATCAAGGACCAGGGCCGGCTGAACGCCGCCACGAAGGAGATCCGGGCCCGGGCCGGCCGTCGTTCCACCGCGGAGGGGGCGCGGCCGTCGGTCGGTGACTGACCACGGGCCGCGTTCCGCCACGGTGGTGGGTCGCCGGCTGAGCGTATGTCACGTTCTGCACGGGTGACCGACTCCACCCCCCGTGTGGCTAGCTTTTGACGATGGTGCCGTTGAGGCGGTCGATGACCTCGGTGTGCAGAGTGCCGTTCGTGCAGACGAGGCTGCCGCCCTCCAGGCCCTTTACGCCGGCGACGTCGGTCCAGACGCCGCCGGCCTCCTCGACGATGACCGTGAGCGCCGCCATGTCCCAAGGGGAGAGCTCGGGCTCGGCCGACAGGTCGACCGAGCCCTCCGCGACCATCATGTGCGACCAGAAGTCGCCGTAGGCCCGCGTACGCCAGCATGAGCGGCTCAGGTCGAGGAAATTGTCGAGCTTGCCGGTCTTCTCCCAGCCGCCGAAGCTCGAGTACGAGAACGAGGCGTTCTCCAGGTCCGACACGGACGACACCCGCATGCGGGTGGCCTTGGTCAGGCTCTTGCCGGTCCAGGCGCCGCCCTCGGCCGCCGCCCACCAACGCCGGCCGAGGGCGGGGGCCGACACCAGGCCGACGACGACCTTGCCGTACTCCATGAGCGCGATCAGCGTCGCCCAGACGGGCACACCGCGGACGTAGTTCTTGGTCCCGTCGATGGGGTCGATGACCCACGACCTGGCGCCCCATCCGGTCTTGCCGAACTCCTCGCCCACGACCGCGTCACGCGGCCGGGCGCGGCGCAGCGTGCCCCGGATGGCCTCCTCCACCGCGCGGTCGGCGTCGCTGACCGGCGTCAGGTCGGGCTTGGTCTCGACCTTGAGGTCGACCGCCTTGAACCGTCGCATGGTCAGGTCATCGGCGGCGTCCGCCATGACGTGAGCGAGTCGAAGATCATCCGAGTAACCCTGCACGATCGCCCACGCTACCGTGTCGGATATACAGAGCATCAGTCGCAGACGCCCCTTTTCTGGTAACTCCCCTTCCGGTTACTGACCAGTAGCATGTCCAGCATGTCGTCAGATATCGGTGATCTCCTGCTGCAGACGGTCCCCTTTGCCCGCACTTTGGGGCTGGTTTTCGATTCAGTGGGAGGAGGCGGGGCGATTTGCCGCGTTCCTGACCGCGAGGACCTGCGTAACCACGTGGGCGGGCCGCATGCCGGGGTGCTCTTCACGCTCGCAGAGTCCGCGTCCGGGGCCGCCGTGCTGTCCCTGTTCGGCGACCAGCTGAACCGGGCCACACCGCTGCCCACCACGGCCACCATCGCGTACCGGAAGGTGGCCACGGGTGAAATCCGGGCCGAGGCCCGGCTGCTCGCGGAACGGGAGGAGGTCTTGGGCAGGCTGGATGCGGGGGAGCGGCCGGAGTTCGACGTGGCGGTGTCGCTGACGAACGAGGCAGGGGTCTTGGTCGCGGACCTGACGGTCACCTGGACCCTACGCCCGAACCGTTCGCCGACGGCGTGACCTGGTCGTCTGCTGGTAGTGCGACCTGATCGCGTTGCACGGTGTGCGAGCGGTGCTACGTGATCGTCTCGCGTGGTTTGCGGGTGGTGCGGGTTGGTCGCGTTGGGTGGTGTCGGGCGGCGTGACCTGAATGCCGCACGTGGTCTGCGGGTGGCGCGATTTGGTCGTCTTGCGTCGTCTGTGGGCGGCGCGATCTGGTCGTCTTGCGTGGTCTGCCGGCGGTGCGGCCTGACCGCGTTGCGCGGTTTTTGGGAGGCGTGACTTGATCGCCCCACTGGTTGCGGGCAGTGCTAATCGAGTGCTTTACGCGTCTGTGGGCGCGATCTGGCGGGCCCGCATTGTCTGCGAGCGGTGCTCCCCGATTGCCTGTCGTGGTTCGCGGGCCGGTGCGGATCGACTGCTTTGTGTGTCTGCCGGTAGGCGTACCGGATCGCTCGCACGTGTGTGCGACTGCGGGGTATCCGATCGCGAGGTAGTTGGTGCGAGCGTGGAGCACTGGCTCGATCATGGGCAGCCGACTGTGGAGTCTTCGATCGTTAGACCGCCGAGCCGCCGAGCCGCCGACCGCCGGCTTCGGACTGCCGATCCCCCGGACTGCCGATCCCCCGGGCGTCCGATCCCCCGGGCGTCCGATTGCGGGTCGGACGTGGCAGGGGATCCGCCCCGGACCGGGGTGGCGCGTGGCGGGGTTGCGGCCACTACCGCATCATGCTGTCTGGCCCGTCTGAAGGTATCGCCGGGGCGGCGTCAGCGGGCTGTACGGCTGTGCGGATGACCACGTGGCGCTTCGGGGCGGATCGGTCCGTGAGGAGGGTCAGGAGATCTCGTCTGATACAGCCTCGCGGCGGGTTGTGGGTGAGTCGTCCGGGGTGCCGTCGCGGCTGGAAAGGAGGCGGCGTAGGGATCGCAGGCGGGTGGGGTCGGCCTTGCCTTCCGCTACCAGTGTGTCCAGTGCGCAGCCGTCGCCCAGGTGGGTGCAGCCCTTCGGGCAGTTGACCGTGCCCTCGTTCAGGTCGGGGAACGCCGCCAGCACCGTCTCCACCGAAACATGGGCCAGGCCGAAGCTGCGTACGCCGGGGGTGTCGATGATCCAGCCGCCTTCCGGCAGCTCCAGCGCCACGGCCGAGGTGGACGTGTGGCGGCCGCGGCCGGTGACCGCGTTGACCTGGGAGACGGCCCGGTTCGCGTCGGGGACCAGGGCGTTGACCAGGGTCGACTTGCCGACTCCCGAATGGCCGACCAGAACGCTGATGTGCCCGGTCAGGTGGTCGCGCAGCTCGTCGAGCGAGCCGCCCTTGTGCACCACCACATGTGCCACGCCCAGTGGCTCGTACAGCGCCACCAGTTCGTCGGGCGGAGCGAGGTCGGACTTGGTGAGGCAGAGCAGGGTGTCGATTTCGGCGTCGAACGCGGCCACCAGGATCCGGTCGATCATCCGGGGCCTGGGCGGCGGGTCGGCCAGGGCGGTCACGATGACGAGCTGGTCGGCGTTGGCCACGACCGGGCGCTCGATGCCGTCGGTGTCCTCGGTGTCGTCGGCCGAGCGGCGCAGCATGGACGTGCGCGGCTCCACCCTCACCACCCTGGCCAGGGTGTCGGGCCGGCCGGACACGTCTCCTACCAGCGCCACCCTGTCACCCACGACGATGCCCTTACGGCCGAGCTCGCGGGCCTTCATGGCGACCACGAGCCGGCGCTGGGGCGGCTTGCGCTTCTGGGCCGAGCCCTTCGGGCGTTCCGGCTCGATCAGCGTCGTGTAGCGGCCCCGGTCGACGGCCACCACGAACCCCTCGACGGCATCCTCGTGCGCAGGACGAATCCGGGTCCGGGGCCTGGAGCCCTTGCCCGGCCTGACCCGTACATCGTCCTCGTCGTATTCCCGCTTGCTCAGCGGTCTGCTCCCATGCGCTCGCTTCCTCTCAGTGTGCTGGCCGGTTCGGTGCTGGTTGGCCCGTGATGACCGACTCTGTCATGACCGACTCAGTGGTGGCGGTGGTCGACTTATGCCCGGTCTATATGGAGATTGGCCGTTCTGTGTGGTGATTAGTCGGTCTATGTGGTGATCAGTGGTGGTGCCGGGATGAAGCCGGCGCCACTGGTGATGATGATCTTCGGTGTGGCAAGCCCTGCCAGCGGTGGTGATGGATTGTATGGCGGAGCCAGTCCATGTTGGTGGCGCTGACCTGTAGGCGGGGCAAGCCGGCCGTGGTGGTGCTGGTCTGCAGGCCGGGCGACCGGCCTTGGTGGTGCTGGTTGGTGGGCGGGGCGAGTCCGCGTTGGTGGTGGTGATCGTGATGCGGTGTGCGCTCTCCCTGCCGGTTGCGGTGCGGAGTGAGTCGCCGCCGTCGCGGTGCGGAGCGATGGTTCGCCGGGGGTGATGGGTGGTGCGGGGGTGATGCCCCCGCTGGTGGCGACAGTGGTGTACGGAGAGGCTCAGCTGGTGTGCTGGGCGCGGACTGCTCCGCAGGCTTGGGCCCGCGATGAGAAGCTTCGTTGGGCTCTCCCCGCCCAGAACATCGCTGAGTCGCGGAGCCGGTGATGGCCGTGTCGTGCTGGTGTGTTTCTTCATCGTCATGCGGGCAGCGCCGTCTCACGCGCCGCCGCCCTCTTCCGCTGTGCCCGGCGTGTACGGGGTGAAACCAGCGCTCGTGGGTCGGCGGGTGTCGGCCCTGGTCGGGCTTGGGCAGGCGGTACTCATCGGGCGTCCAGCATCGCCGTCCACATCTGGACGAACTCCGGCAGGGTCTTGGCGGTCGTCGCGATGTTCTCCACCTCGACGCCGGGCACGGCCAGGCCGATCACCACTCCGGCCGTGGCCATGCGGTGGTCGTCGTAGCTGTGGAAGGTGCCGCCGTGCAGGGGGCGGGGGCGGATGATCAGGCCGTCCTCGGTCTCCTCCGCGTCACCGCCGAGTCGGTTGATCTCCGTGGCCAGCGCGGTCAGCCGGTTGGTCTCGTGGCCGCGCAGGTGACCGACGCCCCGGATGCGGCTGGGCGTGGTCGCCAGTGCGGCGAGGGCGGCGATCGTCGGGGTCAGCTCGCCCACCTCGTGCAGGTCGGCGTCGATGCCCGTGATCACGCCCGTCCCCCTGACCACCAGGTCGGTGACGCCGGAGCCGGTGGCCGCCGTCGTACCCGTGTTGAAACCGGCGGAGGAATGGGGGGAGGCGGGAGAGGACGGGCTCGGACCGGTCGCGGTGGCGGACGGCGTGTCGGTGGAGCGGGTGATCTCCGGGCTCGGGGTGGGGGTGGCGCGGGTTACCTCGGCGCCCATCTGGGTGAGGAGGTCGCGGAGGGCGTCGCCTGCTTGCGTGGTGGTGAGGGGCCAGCCGGGGATCGTCACCGTGCCGCCCGTGACCAGAGCCGCCGCCAGGAACGGGGCCGCGTTGGACAGGTCGGGCTCCACCGTCATGTCTCTGGCCGCGATCGGGCCGGGCGCCACCCGCCACACGTCGGGCTCGCTGTCGTCGACCGCCACGCCGGTCGCTCTGAGCATCTCGACTGTCATCTCGATGTGAGGCTGGGAGGGGACCGGCGGGCCCACGTGGCGGATCTCGACGCCCTTCTCGAACCGGGCGGCCGTCAGCAGCAGGCCCGAGACGAACTGCGAGGAGCCGGACGCGTCGAGGACGACCTCGCCGCCCGTCAACGGGCCGCTGATCGTGAACGGCAGGGCGTCGTTGTCGATGCGTGCTCCGAGCGCGCGCAGAGCGTCGAGGATGGGGCCCATCGGGCGCTTGCGGGCATGCGGGTCGCCGTCGAACGAGACGGGGCCGTCGGCGAGCGCGGCCATCGGCGGGACGAAGCGCATGACCGTGCCCGCCAGGCCGACGTCGACGTGGGCGCCGCCGCGGATCGGGCCGGGGGTTACGTGCCAGTCGACCCCCGCCGCGCTCTCCCTGGTCGGGGTCAGCGTCGTGCCCAACGAGCGCAGCGCCGACGCCATGAGGTCCGCGTCGCGGCTGCGCAGCGCCTGACGCACGATCCCCGGGCCGTCGGCCAGCGCCGCGAGGAGCAGCGCGCGGTTGGTCACCGACTTGGAGCCGGGCAGCGGGACGGTGGCGGTGACCGGAGTGGTCGCCACCGGTGCGGGCCAGTGCGGAGCGGGCATGGTGAAAGAGTACTGGCCGTGGCGGTGCCGGGGTCACAGCCTGTGGATAACGACTGCCGCGCTGTTGCGGCCTGTGGACCGCCGTCCGATATGCCGGGTGGGGCGTTGTCCGGTACACCGGGAGGGACGTCGCCTGGGTGCACCGGGAGGGGCGTTGTCCGGTATGCCTGGTGGGACGCCGTCCAATACGCAGGGCGGGACGTCGTCCGATACGCCAGGTGGGCATTGTTCCGTCGTGCCGGGTGGGGCGTGCCCAAACATGCGATCGAAAGCTGGACGTGGCAGTGTGGGGTCATGTGCGGTAGATACGCGTCGGCGCGTAAGAAGCACGAGTTGCTTGAGGAGTTCGAGGTCGAGCAGGACGCCGAGCCCGACAAGGAGCTCGGCGCCGACTACAACGTCGCCCCGACCAAGAACGTCTACGCCGTCCTGAGTCGTGTGCCCAAGGAGGCCGAGCGGGCGGTGCGGCAGCTCCGGGTGGTGAAGTGGGGGCTGGTGCCGGTCTGGGCCAAGGATCCGTCGATCGGCTCGCGGTTGATCAATGCCAGGGCCGAGACGCTGGCGGAGAAGCCGTCGTTCCGGCAGGCGTTCGCCAAGCGCAGGTGCCTGCTGCCGGCGGACGGCTATTTCGAGTGGATGCCCGTCGAGGGAGAAAAGAAGAAGAAGCAGCCGTACTTCATCCATCCCGCCGACGGCGGGGTGCTGGCTATGGCGGGCCTGTACGAGTTCTGGAAGGACCCCTCGCGCGAGGACGACGACCCGCTCAAATGGCTGGTCACCTGCACCGTCATCACCACGGACGCGGAGGATCAGCTCGGCCGCATCCACGACAGGATGCCCATGATGATCGAGCGTGAGCGCTGGTCGGAGTGGCTCGACCCCAAGCTCACCGACACCTCCCAGGCCGCCGGGCTGCTGGTGCCGGCCGAAACGGGGCGGCTCACCGCGTACGCGGTCTCCACGGATGTGAACAACGTCCGAAACAATGGCCCCGACCTCATCAAACCTCTACCTGAGGAGGAGGAAACCGCGCTTTTCTAAAGGTGTAAGAGGCGCTTTAAGTGGGCATCCGGTGAGGAAAGCGATGCATCCGTTTACTCGGTGTCACCGCCAAAATGCCCCCTAATTGCACCGGGCGGGACATCCGGGGAGTCCTTGCCGCGGGCTGCCCTCATTCACCCGGAGGTGCGGATTCGTGGACGTCACGACCGCTCGTGAGCGGCTGGAAGACATGCTCGTGGAGTTGGACCGCTCGATTGGGGTCCTGCGGGGCGACCCCGTCGCCGTACGCGAATACTCCGCGGCGGACGCCGGCTCCGACCTGACCGACAACGACCGCGCGCAAGCCATGCTGACCGTGGCCACCGCACAGCGGCAGGCGGTCGTCGAGGCCATCAAGCGCGTCGAGGAGGGGGTGTACGGCAGATGTGTCGACTGCGCCCGGCAGGTGCCGGAGGGGCGCCTGGAGGCCCGTCCTGAGGCCGCGCGCTGCGTGCAGTGCCAGGGCAAGCGGGAACGCCGCCGCTGATGCTCGACGCCGATGGTTGACGCTCAACGCCTGACGCCTGACGACCGAGGGCTCCCCTGACGCCTGACGCCGAACGGCTGACGGCTGATGGCTCCCCTGACGCTTGATGACTGGTGGCAAGGGTCGCTGCGGCCAGGGCGCACGGGCCGCCCAGTGCGAAGTGCGAGCCGCCGGACACGAAGAACGGCGGCAGGGCACTTGGGCTCGGGTGGATGGTGCTCGGGAGCGGGCGTGCAAACTCCGGCCGTGCTCGACGTGCGGCCGTGCTCGAAGGACGACCCGCACCCGAAGGGCGGCCATGTTGGGTGGTGGGTGTTCGGCGTGGGTGGTCAGGTTTTGCGGGCGCTGGCGACCAGGTGGATGCCGACCGTGTCGTCGTCGTCGGGGTGGGCGTCGAGCTCCGTACGCACCAGGTAATTGAGCGCGCGCGAGTCCGACCCGAGCACGTGGTCCACCGTGGACGGCGACAGCACCGTGCGCGGCCGCATCCACTCGACCTCCAGCCCGGCGCCCACCAGCAGCTCGCGCAGCTGGCCGCTGCTGAAGCAGCGCGTGATGCTGCCGTCGGGCCACGGCACGAGCATGACCTCGCCGGTCTGCCGCAGGTGCTGCCACTGCCCCTGCTCGGCCAGGATCGCCATGCCCAGCACCAGCGAGTCGACGCACACGAGCGCCCGCCCGCCGGGGCGCAGCACGCGGGCCACGTCGCTCATCGCCGACTCGGCCATGAGCTCGATCGACATCACCCGCTCCTCCGCGAGCACCGCGTCCACGCTCGCGTCGGGCAGGAAGGACAGGTCGTCGGCGCGTACGTGGCGGACCCGGTCGGCGTCGCGCAGCCGGGAGCCGTCGAGGGTCCTGCGGAAGTCGAGCACCTCGATCACCCGGTGTCCCGCCCTGGCGGCCTGGCCGGACCAGCGCCCGCGTCCGCCGGAGAGGTCGAGGATCACGGAGGGGTCGGCGGGGAGCCATCGGTTGAGTTGTTCGGCGGCTACGGCACGGTAGAAGGTCCAGTACGGCCCGAGCGTCCCTGAGCCGTTCAGTTCCTCGGCCGGAATGGGCAGCACACGCGACTCCTGGGTTCCGGAAAAAGGGCTACCAGCCGGTACGTATGACGTTCCCCGCACCGGGTCCTTCGTACCTTCTATCTTGCGGGAACAGACAAGGGCGCGGGCGTGTTGCGACGAGCATGCTCACATTGGTCGAACCCCAGCCCGCTGACCGACCGGTCGCGGGCCAGCGGGTATCCTCCCCTGAGTACGGTGTTCCGCCACAGCCGGCCACCGGTGATCTTAGGGGGGTGGGTCCGGTGCCCGCGACAGGCGCGGAGACGCTGGAGCAGCGAAGCGAGCGATTCGAGCGCGACGTCATGCCGTATCTCGAGCAGCTCTACTCCGCCGCGCTCCGGATGACCCGAAATCCAGCGGACGCGGAGGACCTGCTCCAGGAGACCTTCGCCAAGGCGTTCGCTTCTTTCCACCAGTTCCAGCAGGGCACGAATCTCAAGGCGTGGCTCTACCGGATCCTGACCAACACCTTCATCAACAGCTACCGCAAGAAGCAGCGGGAGCCGAAGCAGTCGGGCACGGAGGAGATCGAGGACTGGCAGCTCGCCAGGGCCGAGTCCCACACGTCGAGCGGCCTGAAGTCGGCCGAGGTGGAGGCGCTCGAGCACCTTCCCGACGGCGACATCAAGCAGGCTCTGGCGGCTCTGCCCGAGGAGTTCAGGATCGCGGTCTACCTGGCCGACGTCGAAGGCTTCCCCTATAAGGAGATCGCCGACATCATGGGCACTCCCATCGGGACCGTGATGTCGAGGTTGCACAGGGGACGCAGGCAGCTGCGGGGCCTCCTTGAGGATTATGCTCGCGAGCGTGGCCTGGTCCCGGCGGAGGGATCGAAATGAGCTGTGGCAACGCGCACGACACCGACTGTCGCGAAGTGCTCGACAAGGTCTACGCCTATCTCGACGGCGAGCTGACCGAGGGTGATGTCACCGACATCCGGGTTCATCTCGACGAGTGCAGCCCGTGCCTGAAGGAATACGACCTGGACAAGGCGGTCAAGGCGCTGGTGGCCAAACACTGCGGCTGCGACCCCGTTCCCGCGGACCTGCGCTCCAAGGTGCTGGCCCGCATCGCGCGAGTGCGTTCGGAGCTGGCCGACTAAGATTCACCCCATGCGCGTGTTGGTCACCGGGGGTGCCGGGTTCATCGGGTCGAATCTCGTCGATCGTCTGCTGGCGGACGGGCACGAGGTGCACGTGGTCGACGACCTGTCCACCGGCAAGCGGGAAAACCTGGCCGGCGCGGCGGGCCAGGACCGCTTCACGCTGCACGAGATGGACATCCGCGATCCCGCGCTGGTCGCGCTGGCGACGGAGCTGCAGCCTGAGGTGGTCTGCCACCTGGCCGCGCAGATCAGCGTGCGCAAGAGCGTGGCCGATCCGGTGCACGACGCTAGGCTCAACGTCGAGGGCATCGCGGCGGTGCTGACCGCGGCCCACGAGGGGCGTACGCGCAAGGTGGTGTTCGCCTCGTCCGTGGCCGTCTACGGGCGGCCCGCGACCATTCCGGTGCCGGCCGACGCCGCGACCGACCCGCGTTCGCCGTACGCGGCCTCGAAGCTCAGCGGCGAGATCTACCTGGCCACCTTCCGCGCGCTCTACGGCCTCGAATACACCACGCTGGTGCTCTCCAACGTCTACGGTCCGCGGCAGTCGCCCGACGGCGAGGCGGGCGTCGTGGCGATCTTCACCGACGCGCTGCTCAACGGCACGCCCACGGTCCTCTACGGCGACGGCACCCAGACCCGCGACTACGTCTTCATCGACGACGTGGTCGACGGCTTCGTCAGGGCGTGCGGCGCGGAGGGCGACGGCCGCAGGTTCAACCTCGGCACCGGCATCCAGACCACCGACCGGCGGCTGCACTCGCTCATCGCCGACGCGGCCGGCGCCCAGGACAAACCGGGCTTCGCGCCGCCGCGTCCCGGCGATCTGCCGGCGATGGCGGTCGATCCGGTGCCGGCCCACGACGGGCTGCGCTGGCAGCCGCGTACGGACCTGCCGACCGGAGTGAAGAAAACAGTCGAATGGGCCGCGAATCGTCGCATGACGTAGTGGCTTGATTACGCTTTGCTTGCGATTTCCGACTCCGCCCTTGCGTCCACGCCGACTTCTGTAGCGTGAACCTCACAAGTCGACGTGGAGGCATGTGGATGTTGAAGGTTATGGTCGCCCGGCTGCTCACCGCCATCGTGCTGATCACCCCGGTGATCATGGTGGTCGGCGGAGCGGTGCCTCCTGGGGTGTCCTGGACCTGAACACCGTGGGGGGCCGCAATGCGTGAACTGCCGTGGCCCGCAAGGGTCTATCTGGTCGCCGTGATCGGTGCGGCGGCCGCTCTCATCGGACGCGGCGTGCTCGTCTCCGGCACGCCCGTGGCCGTGGAGGATCTCGACATCCTCCTAGTGCTCGCCCTGCTGTTCCTGGTGTGCGAGTCGATGCCGACGCTGCTCAACGTGGAGCAGTTCGCGGTGTCGGTCAGCTTCTCCGCCTCGCTGGCGGCCGTGGTGCTGATCGGGCCGGAAGGCGCGGCGCTGGTGGGCTTCACCGCCGTCTTCAGCGTGCGGCCCGGGCTGCCGCTGGTGAAGCGGCTGTTCAACGGGGCCCAGTTCGCCATCTGCGGCTACGTCGCGGGGCGGGTCTACGAGGCGCTGGACGGCCGGGTCGGGGTGCCCGAGGTCAACGCGTTCGACGACCTCATCGGCCCCTACGCCGCGGCCACCGCCGTCTTCGTGCCGCTCAACATCGCGCTCACGCTGACCATGATCGGGCTGGCCACCCACGTGCGGGCCACCGAGATGCCGGTGCGGGGCATGGCCCAGTTCCTGCTGTCCTACCTCGGATACGGGACGTTCGGGCTGCTCGTGGCGGGGCTGTGGGCCACCGTGGCGTCGATCTCGGCGGTGCTGGTGCTGCTGCCGCTGTTCGTGGCGCGGTGGGCGTTCGGGCAGTATCACGCCCAGCAGCGCTCCTACGACGCCACCATCGCGGCGCTCTGCCAGGCGGTGGAGACGAAGGACTATTACACCAGGGGCCACTGCACGCGCGTCTCGCACGCCTCCTCCATGATCGCGCAGGAGATCGGGATGGGGCTCGAACGGGTGCGCGCCATCCGCTACGCGGGCATGCTGCACGACGTCGGCAAGCTCGGCGTGCCCACGAAGGTGCTGCAGAAGGACGGGCCGCTCACCGAGGAGGAGTTCGCCGCGATCCAGCTCCATCCGATGCGCGGGCTGGAGATCGTGCGCGGCATCGGCTTCCTCGACGAGGCGTACGCCGGGATCATGCACCACCACGAGCGCCACGACGGCACCGGCTACCCGATGGGGCTGGCCGGTGACGAGATCCCCGAGTTCGCCAAGGTGATCGCGGTGGCCGACGCGTTCGACTCGATGACCTCCGACCGCTCCTACCGGGGCGCGCGGCCGGTGCCGGTGGCCGTGGACGAGCTGCGCAAGAGCGCGGGCACCCACTTCGACCCGGTGATGGTGGCGGCCTTCATCCGGGCGCTCGAACACGAGCCGTGGCAGCCGCCGCGCCGGGTCGACCCGCCGCCGCCCGAGGCCGCTGAGACGCCGATCAGGGACCACGACGACCCGACCATGCCCATCCAGGTCGTGACCGGGCCATGATCACCACAGAGCGCGTCAGGCGCGCCGAACGATCCAGGCACCCGGTCCTGCGCCGGTTCGACTCCGGGCAGCTGCTGCTCATCTGCGCGGCGGGCCTCGTCGCGCTCGCCGGCGTCACCTACACCGCGGCCGTCGGGCTGCAGCGCCCGCAGATCGCGGTCGGGTTCGGGGCGCTCATCGCCGTCGGCGAGCTGGCCAGGCTCACCATGCCGGGCAACAGGGAGGTGGCGCCGATCGGCGCCGCCGCCGCGCTCGGCTACACGCTGCTGCTCGACCTCAGCCAGAATCCGCTCACCCACCCCGCGTTGCAGGTCGTCGCCGTGATCGCGGTCGGCATGGTCGCGGGCGCCCTGCCGCACCTGGCGGTGGGCCGGCCGCCCCGCCTCGACGCGATGGCCAGGCGGCTGCTCACCGGCTCGCTGCTCGCCTTCGCCTTCCGGCCGCTGGCCGGCACCCTGTACGAGCTGACCAAGCCGCCGACCAGCACGTGGTGGCCGGCGCTCGCGGTGATGGTGTCGCTCATCGCGGTCACCCTGCTGATCGACGTGCTGATCGCCGCGCTGCTGCGGGCCGAGCAGGTGCGCACGGCGTTCAGGGTGGCCGTGCGCGACGAGCTCAACATGGCCTTCCCGCTGGGGGCCGCGGTGGCCTCGTCCGGCGTGCTGCTGGCGCTGGCCACGCACAGCATGGACCTGGTGGCGCTGCTGGTGTTCGCCGCGCCGCTGCTGGTCACGCAGGTGGCCTTCCGTAAATACGCCGGCATCAGGGCCACCTACCTGCAGACCGTGCGCGCCCTGTCGCGGGTGACCGAGGTCGGCGGCTACGTCGAGCCGGGGCACTCGCGCCGGGTCAGCCGCCTGGCCGTGGCCATCGGCAGAGAGCTGGGCATGGCCGAGCCCGAGCTGCTCGA
This sequence comes from Nonomuraea fuscirosea, assembly GCF_035917475.1. Lineage (NCBI taxonomy): Bacteria > Bacillati > Actinomycetota > Actinomycetes > Streptosporangiales > Streptosporangiaceae > Nonomuraea > Nonomuraea fuscirosea. The sequence goes on from NZ_CP109074.1 coordinate 28,651, forward strand.
ACTCGAGTACGCCGCGCTCATGCACGACATCGGCCAGCTCTCGCTGCGCGACCCGATCCCGGGCGGCGCGACCGTGCTGACCGACCCCGAGCAGGCCCGCCGCATCGCCGAGCTGGGCGCCGAGGTGATCAGGCAGACCGGGGTGCTGGACCGGGTGGCCGAGGTGGTCAGCCGGCAGTGCGACCCGATCAGCGACGACCCGCCGCTGTCCAGCCGCATCATCCGGGTGGCCAACGCCTACGACGACCTGGTGGGGCCGTCGACCGACCGCGACCGCGGGGGTGCGGCGCTGGAGCGGATCCGGTTGTCGTCCGGCAGCGCGTACGATGCTCATGCGGTCGAGGCGCTCGCCCGGGTGATCGATCGCGGCCGTGTCTGAGGCCGTACGGGTACGTCTGACGTCGAACGAGTAGGTCTGAGGTCGTACGAGAGGCACTCCCGCGCATCGGGACGCACAACGGGCGTCCGGGACCACAGGTGCCGACACTCCGGGAGCCATGGCGCAAGCGGGCCCGGTGCTGGGGTGGGCGCGTTCCGGTCCTACAGTCCGGGGGGCGACAGTCGTGTTTACGGACGCTCACCTTTGTAGGGTTTCTACAGATCGAACTCGCCGGATCGGTGGTTTCGGGGGAAAGGGGTCAAGCCTCCGGCGGCCATAGGGTGGTCGGCGTGCTTACTGAGACGCTCGGATCCGTTCTGATCGCCAACCGAGGGGAGATCGCGCGGCGGATCATCCGTACGGTCAAGCGGCTGGGCCTGCGTGCCATCGCGGTTCACTCCGAGGCCGACGCCGACCTGCCGTTCGTGCGCGAGGCCGACGAGGCCGTGCTGATCGGCCCGGCCAACCCCGCGCAGAGCTACCTCGACGTCGCGAAGGTGCTGGAGGCGGCCCGCGCGACCGGCGCGCGGGCGATCCACCCCGGTTACGGCTTCCTCGCCGAGAACGCCGCGTTCGCCAGGGCCGTGATCGACGCCGGGATGGTCTGGATCGGGCCGGCGCCCGAGGCCATCGACAAGATGGGCGACAAGATCAACGCCAGGAACCTGATGGAGGCCGCCGGCGTGCCGGTCGCCGCGGGCACCCGCGAGCCGGTCACCGATCTGTCGCTGGCGCTGAAGGCCGCCGAGAACATCGGCTACCCGGTCATGGTCAAGACCGCGGGCGGCGGCGGTGGCATCGGGATGAGCGTGGCGCACGACGACGACGGGCTGCAGAAGGCGTACGAGCAGGCGGCCAGGGCGGCGGCGCGGTTCTCCGGCGACGCGCTGGACGGCCCCGCGGTGCTGCTCGAGCGCTACATCGAGCGGGCCCGCCACGTCGAGGTGCAGATCCTCGGCCTGCCCGGCGGCCGGGTCGTGGCGCTGGGCGAGCGTGACTGCTCGGTGCAGCGCCGCCATCAGAAGGTCGTCGAGGAGTCCCCTTCGCCCGGCATCAGCCCCGAGCTGCGCGAGCGCATGCTGGCCGCCGCGGTGCGGGTCGGCGAGGCCGTCGGCTACCTGGGCGCGGGCACGGTCGAGTGCCTGGTCGACGCCGACAAGCAGGACTTCGTGTTCCTGGAGATGAACACCAGGCTGCAGGTGGAGCACCCGGTCACGGAGCTGGTCACCGGGCTCGACCTGGTCGAGCTGCAGTTGCGGGTCGCCGCGGGGGAGAGCCCCGAGGTGCGGGCCGAACCCAGCGGGCACGCGATCGAGTTCCGGGTCTACGCTGAGGACCCGAAGCGGTTCTTCCCGGGGCCGGGCACGATCACGGCCTGGGACGAGCCGTCCGGCGACGGGGTGCGGGTCGACTCGGGCTACGTGGCGGGTAACACCGTCACGCCGTTCTACGACCCGCTGATGGCCAAGCTCTGCGTCTACGGCTCCGACCGGGCCGAGGCGCTGGAGCTGGGCCGCAAGGCTGTGGCGGAGTTCACGGTGGAGGGGCCGAAGAACAATCTGCCGTTCTGCGCCGAGCTGCTGGAGAACGCGGAGTTCGCCACCGGCGACTACGACACCGGCCTGGTCGCGCGGATGCGCGCCCGGACCGCATGAGACCGTTGAACCACGGAAAGAAGGGGAGTCCCGGTGGCTGAGGTACGCGCTGAGATGGTGGCGAACGTCTGGAAGGTCGTCGTCAAGGAGGGCGACACCGTCTCCGACGGCGACACGCTGGTCATCCTCGAGTCCATGAAGATGGAGATCCCGGTGCTCGCCGAGGACGACGGTGTGGTGGCGCAGCTCAAGGTGGCGGAGGGCGATGTCATCCAGGAGGGTGATCTGATCGCCGTCATCGAGTAGCGCGGGCCATGAACCTGGCGCGGTCGACCACGACGCGTTCGATCGTGCCCTTGCCGACCACGGTCCGCCGGTCGTGGGCCTCGAAGGCGAAGACGAGCCGCCGGCCGTCGACCTCGGTGAGCTCCACGCCGACCTGGACGTGGGTGCCGAGCGGGCTGGCGGCGGTGTGCTCCAGCTCGACCCGGGTGCCGACGGACGTCTCGCCCGGGGCGAGGTGCCGCTCGATCGCCCGCAGGGTGGCGGCCTCGGCCAGCGCGAGCAGCCGGGGCGTGGCCAGCACGGGCACGTCGCCGCTGCCGAGCTTCTTGGCGGTGTCCTCCATCTCGACCATGATGAGCAGCTGGGCACGCAGGCCGGGAACGAGCGTCATGGGATCAGCCTATGGTGGCGACAGGGTGCGGGCCGTCGGATCCGGCGGGTGCTGACTTACCGGAAACGCGGACAAGTGTGGCACCAAGGCCCCAGGATAGGCTTTGTACGGCTTGAGGCATTTAAGTGGCATGTGGGACAGGTGAGTCGTACACTCTCTGAGTTCCGTGACCACTGTGTTACCTCACCGCGACACAAGTTCGCTTTGTTGAGAACGGCGGGGTGGGAGAGGTTTCGGACGTAGGGGGGTAGCGGGGGAATCATGGTGGCCCAAGGGACGACGCTGGCGGGGCGGTATCGACTGGATACCCGCATCGGCGCCGGTGGCATGGGCGAGGTGTGGCGCGGCGAGGACATCGTGCTCGCGCGCACCGTCGCCGTCAAAGTGCTGCTCCCAGGCCGTATGGAGGACCCCGGGTTCGTCGCTCGCTTCCAGGGGGAGGCGCGGGCGATGGCCACGATCAACCACTCCGGCGTGGTCGACGTCTACGACTACGGCGTCAGCGGCGACACCGTCTACCTGGTGATGAAGTTCGTCGACGGCGAACCGCTCGACCGGCTGCTCGGCCGGCTCGGCCGCATCCCGCCGCAACCGGCCATGGAGCTGATCGCGCAGGCCGCGTCGGCCCTGCAGGCCGTGCACGACCAGGGCATCGTGCACCGCGACGTCAAGCCGGGCAACCTGCTCGTGCAGCGCGACGGCACGCTCGTGCTCACCGACTTCGGCATCGCCCGCTCCGACGTGGCCAACCGGCTCACGGACGCCGGCATGGTGCTCGGCACCGCCGCCTACTGCGCTCCCGAGCAGGCCGAAGGCGCGCCCGTGACGCCCGCGGTGGACATCTACGCGCTCGGCGTGGTCGCGTACGAGTGCCTCGTGGGGCAGCGGCCCTTCGACGGTGACAGCGCCGTCACGATCGCGCTGAAGCACATCCGCGAGGCACCGCCACCCCTACCGCAGGACATCCCGCCGCCGGTGCGTAGCCTGGTGGAGATCGCCCTGTCGAAGGACCCGGCCAGGCGCTACCCGAGCGCCAGGGCGATGAGCGAGGCCGCCCGGGCCATCGCCAACGGGCAGATGCCCGCCGTTCCCGACCTGCCGGCCGCCCCCCCGGCCACCGGCGCCACCATGGCGCAGCCCCGCGACGGCTACCAGCACTCCCAGCAGCAGCATCACCAGCAGCAGGGGGACCGGTCGCACGACCCGGCCTACCAGACCGGCGCCAGGATGGCCCACGAGGACACCACCCTGAGCGAGCGGCGCGGCGGAAGCAGGCGCGCCGCGGTCAAGGGCTCACGCAGGACCGGGCTGATCGCGGGCATCGCCGCGGCGGTCGTGCTCGGCGCCGGCGCCACTGCGGTGGCCCTGACCGGCATCACCAACATGGGGCTTCCCGAGCCGACCGTCAGCACCATCGACATCGCCAACCCGAAGCCCTCCACCAGGTCGCCGAAGCCCAGCAAGACCCTCACCGACGAGCCCGAGCCCACGCCGACGCGGACCAGGCACAGCACCCCGCCGAGGTACACGCCGACGCCCGACAAGCCGACCAGAACGCCGACGAAGACGGCGACCAAGACGCCGACGAACAGCCCGTCGCCCTCCAAGTCGCCCAGCGCCACGCCGACGGTCAAGAAGATCCTGGTGCCGAACGTGGTCGGCAGGCGCTTCCTGGAGGCGCAGAGCATGATCGAGGCGGCGGGCTTCGTGTCGAGGACCGACGACCGCACCACCACCGTCGACGGCCGGCGCTGCGGCAGGATCCAGAAGACCACGCCGAACGCCGGAGTGTCGCTGGAGGAGGGCAAGACGGTGGAGATCCTCCTCGTCGACAGCGCCTGCCCCGAGGACGAGCCCCCGGAGACCTCCACCCCGACGCCCACGACGAAGCCCACCACCAACAAGTAGGCCGGCTCAGACGCCTGTCGTGTTGCGGGGGTAGGCGACCTGCGGGTCGGTGGCGACGTTCACCATGTACGGCAGGCCAGAGTCGAACGCCCTGCGCAGGGCGGGACCGATCTCCGACGGCTTGGTGACCAGCTCGCCCCCGCCGCCCAGGGCCGTGACGACCTGGTCGTAGCGGCACTGGGGCTGCAGCTCGGCCGCGACGTCGTAGCCGTACAGCAGCTGCATGGGGTGCTTCTCCAGGCCCCACATGCCGTTGTTGCCGCAGATCATCACGACGGGGAGCCGGTGGCGGACGAGGGTGTCCACGTCCATCAGCGAGAATCCGGCCGCGCCGTCGCCGAGCAGCAGCACCACCTGCGAGGACGGCCGGGCCAGGCGGGCGGCTATGGAGTAGCCGAGGCCGGTGCCGAGGCAGCCGTAGGGGCCCGGGTCGAGCCAGTTGCCCGGCTGCTTCGGCTCGACGTACTTTCCCGCGTAGGAGACGAAGTCGCCGCCGTCGCCGATCACCACGGCGTCCTCGGCCAGGATCTTGCCCAGCTCGCCGTAGATCCGCATGGGGTGGATCGGGTCGGTGTCGGCCGCGAGCAGGTCGGCGTCGCCGGCGATGGCCGCGGCCGCGCTCTCGGACAGCTTCGTCACCCAGGACGCGTACGCGTCGGGCTTGACCCCGGCCTCGCCGCAGGCCGTGCCGAGGCTCCAGAACACCACCGACAGGTCGCCGGCGGCTGAGGCGACCGGCTGCATGTGGGTGGTCAGCTGCGAGGGCGCGTCGGCGATGTGCACCACCCTGGCCAGCGGCGCGCCCTCCTTGCCGCCGAACCAGCCGTAGCCGAGCCGGAAGTCGAGCGGCGTGCCGACCACGATGACCAGGTCGGCCTGGGCGAACGCCTGGCCGCGGGCCCTGGTGACGAGCAGCTCGTGGCCCGAGGGCAGGATGCCGCGGCCCTGGCCGTTGGGGATGACCGGCAGCCGCCACGTCTCGGCGAAGTCGCGGGCGGCCTCCTCGGCGCGGTCCATCCACACGTCGGAGCCGTAGACGAGCACCGGCCGCTCGGCCTCGGCCAGCAGGCGCGCGATGCTCGCCAGGGACTCGGGGTCGGGTTCGAGCGGGGAAGGGCTCTGCGTACGCACCTCGTGCGCCGGCGACGGCGAGAACAGGTGGTCCATGTAGACGTCGAGGAAGACCGGGCCCCGGTGGGGGGCGGTCGCCGTGCGGAAGGCCACCTCGACCTCCTGGCCGACGGACTCGGCGTCGGACGCCGTGAACGCCAGCTTGGTGATCGGGTCGAGCAGCGGCGGGTGGTCCATCTCCTGCAGCGCGCCGCTGCCCCAGCGGGACTGTGGCGCCCGGCCGCCGAGCACGACCACGGGCGAGCCGTTGAAGTGGGCGGTCGCGACGCCGCTGACGCCGTTGGTGATGCCGGGGCCGGCGGTCAGCACGGCCAGACCGGGTTTCCTGGTCAGCCGGGCCGTCGCCTCGGCGGCGAAGACCGCGCTCTGCTCGTGGCGTACGTCGAGGATGCGCATGTCCTCGTGCACCGCGCCGTCGTAGAGCGGGAAGACATGCCCTCCCGACAGGGTGAACATGGTCTCGACGCCATAGGCCTTGGACACGGCGACGGCGGCGTCACCGGCGTGCTTCGCAGACTCCATGCCGGGGAACTTACCAACGAGTCACAAGAGTAAACAGACCTTCAGCACCGTGAAGATCATCCACGGCAGCAGACGGTCACCGTGCCGTCGGTCGTACCGGCGACGATCTTCTTCTTGGCGGCGGGGTTCCGCTTGACGCCGACCGTGGTGTTGACGCCGGTGGCCCGCACGTCGTAGACGCCCCCCGGCACGTCGAGGGCGACGTCGCCGCTCGTCCGCACCACGGCCTTGACACTCGACGGCTCGGCGGTGAACATCAGCCGCACGTCGCCCGAGCCGACCTCCACGTCGGCGGTGTTGCCGGACAGCTTGGAGCCCTCGACGTCGCCCGTGCCGGTCCTGGCCCAGACGTCGCCGGAGATGGCGTTGAGCCGGACGTCGCCGGCCACCGAGGTGACCCGGACGTCGGAGAACAGCTCGTCGACCGAGAGCCTGCCGCCGGCCGTGCGGGCCTCCACGTCGGTCTCCGGTGGCACCGACAGCATGTAGTTGGCCACGCACAGAGGGCCGTCCGGCTGGTCGGAGCCGGGGCAGACGGCGTCGAGCCGCAGCGTGGCCGTCCCGGCGTCCCATTCTTCGGTCACCGTCGGCCGTTCGCGCGACCAGTGCAGCTCCCGATCGATGCGCAGCTCGCCCGCCTGGCCCGCCACGACGTCCAGGTTGACCTGACCCCGGCCCGTGCTGATGTGCACCTGGCCGTCGGCGAACGGGATGGACCTGCTGGTGAAGTCCGTCGGCACCCTGGCCCTGGCGAACCCGCCCCAGATGCCGATCGTGGAGATCGCCAGCGCGATCACGGTCGCCACGGCGCCGCCCGCCAGCCACGCGGCTCTCACGGCAGGCTCCTGATCTTGAGGAACTGCAGTACGGCCAGGACCCGCCGGTGATCGCCTTCTGCGGGCGGGAGGTCGAGCTTGGTGAAGATGTTGCCGATGTGCTTGCCCACGGCGCCCTCGCTGAGCACCAGGGCCTGCCCGATGCCGGCGTTGGAGCGGCCCTCGGCCATCAGCCTGAGCACCTCGTGCTCCCGCGGCGTCAGGCGTTCCAGCGGGTCGCTGTTGCCGCGCAGCAGGAGCTGGGCCACGACCTCAGGATCGAGCGCGGTGCCGCCCGAGGCCACCCGGCGCAGCGCGTCGATGAACTCGGCCACGTCGGCCACCCGGTCCTTGAGCAGGTAGCCCACGCCGCCGGTCGCGGCCGAGGCGAGCAGCTGGGCCGCGTAGCGCTCCTCGACGTACTGGGAGAGCACCAGGACGGCCAGCTTCGGCTGCTGGCGGCGCAGCACGAGCGCGGCCCGCAGGCCCTCGTCGGTGTGCGTGGGCGGCATCCTGACGTCGGTGACGACCAGCTCGGGCCGGTGCTCCTCGGCCGCTCTCAGCAGCCCCTCGGCCTCGTCCACGGCCGAGACCACCTCCATGCCGGCGGCGTCCAGAAGCCGGATCAGGCCCTCGCGCAGCAGCACGGAATCCTCGGCGAGCACTACTCGCACGGCAAGTCCACCTCGATCGTCGTCGGTCCGCCCAGCGGGCTGGAAAGGCGCAGCGACCCGTCGACGGCGTCGATCCGCTGGGCCAGGCCGCGCAGCCCGGTGCCGCCCTCCATTCTGGCCCCGCCGCAGCCGTCGTCGTAGACGAGCACGTGCAGCCGGTCGCGCTCGCGCCGCACGCTCACTTCCGCCTTCGTGGCCGCCGCGTGCTTGGCGATGTTGGTCAGGGCTTCCGACACGGTGAAGAACGCCACCGCCTCGATGGTCGGCGTGGTCCGCCGCTCGATGTCGACGCGGAGCCTGACGGGGAACGGGGCGCGGGCGGCGACGCCGGACAGCGCCGCGTCCAGGCCCTGGTCGTTGAGCACGGCGGGATGCAGGCCACGGACGAAGTCACGCAGCTCCTTGAGCGCCTGCTTGGCCTCCTCGTGGGCCTGCTCGATGGCCTCGCGGGCCGGGTCGGGCAGGTCGGTCAGGGTGGCCCTGGCCAGGCCCAGGTTCATGGCCAGGGAGACCAGCCGCTGCTGGGCACCGTCGTGCAGGTCGCGCTCGATCCTGCGGCGCTCGGCGTCGGCCGCGTCGATGACGCCGGCCCGGCTCTCGGTCAGCGTCTCGATCCGCTGCCCCAGCTCGGAGCGGCTCGGGCCGAGCAGCGTACGGGCGACCGACAGGTCGAGCGCCGCCATGCCGCGCGCCAGCACCGGGGCGAGCAGCAGCAGGAAGAGCCCGATCACCATGAAGACGGCCACGACCCGGTTGTCCCTGAGGTCGAAGTGGAACTCCAGCGGCGGCCGCTGCACCTTCGCCGGCAGGAACGCCAGCAGCCCCACGATCGCGCCGCCCCACGCCACCGCCACCAGGAACGCCCCCGCCAGGCTCACGAACGGCGACAGCAGGTGGTAGCCGATCTGCCGCCACGTGGCCGGGCTGCGCCAGCTCCTGGGGGAGTGCACGGGCGGGATGTGCGCGCGCTGGAAGGCGTCGAACCGGGAACGCTGCACGCCGGTGAACACCGGCACGGCCCGCTTCAGCACGGGCGGGACCGGGGCCAGGATGAGCGTCAGCCCGCCGAGCAGCACGCCGACCGGGAAGCCGATCATCACGTGGGCCGTGTCGAGCCACGCCCGCGCCGACCACGGGCGGGGGACTTTCATGGCGTCAACGGTATTGACCGGGGGCGCGGACGGGAAATGGGCCTGGTGTGCTGGTCCATGGTGGGGCTAGCTCTACCATCCTCGCGGGTCGCGGGTCGCGGGTCGCGGGTCGCGGGTCGCGGGTCGCGGGTTCCGGGGCTGAGGTCGGAGTCGGGGTCGGGTCAGAGGCTGTGGCGGGATCGGAACGCCGCCGGGTCGAACGCGCCGCCGAGCGTGGCCCCCAGCCCCTCGCGGGCCGCCTCGGCGAACGCCTGCCGTTCGCGCAGCCCGCCCGCGCCTTCCCGCAGCGCCCCCGCCAGCGGCCGCGCGGCCAGCATCTCCAGGTCGGCCACGCTGCTGCGCTCGGCCGTCCCCGGCGTGTCAGGCCAGCTCCCGATGACGATCCCGGCCAGGTCGAGCCCCCGGTGCGCGAGCGCCTCCAGGGTGAGCGCGGTGTGGCCGACGGTGTCGCCGCCCGCGCGCACCACGACCAGCACCTGCGCCCGCAGCGTACGGGCCAGGTCGGCCACGGTGGCACCGTCGTCGTCGTAACGTTCCAGCAGCCCGCCGGTGCCCTCCACGACCACCAGGCGGTTGCTGTCGGCCAGCTCCCGCACCAGCTCGGCGGCCCCGTCGAGTGACACCGGCGGGATCCCCGCGACGCGGGCCGCCGCCGCGGGCGGGAGCGCGCCGGGGAAGCGGCCGAGCTCGAAGGTGGTGCCGATGCCGGAGAGCCGGATCACCTCGTCCACGTCACCGGGCGCGCCGGCCACCGCCCCTGTCTGGGCGGGCTTGACCACGGCCGCCGCGGACCCGCGGGCCTGCGTGAGGGCGGCCAGCGCGGCCGCGACCACGGTCTTGCCCACGCCCGCGCCGGTGCCCGTGACCACGATGATGCTCATGTGCCCAGCGTAGGAGCATGATCGGTCAGGGACGGCGAAGGCGGGTGACGAACTTGTAGCGGTCGCCGCGGTAGAGCGACTGGGCCCACTCGACGGGGTTGCCGTCGGCGTCGAAGGCGTGCCGGGTGAGCAGCAGCATCGGCAGGCCCACGTCCACGCCCAGGGCCTTGGCGTCGTAGGGGGTGGCCAGGACGGTCTCGATGATCTCCTCGGCGTCCGTCAGCCGTACGTTGTAGGCGTTGTGCAGCGTCTCGTACAGGGACGCGTGCACCTCCAGCTCGCGCCGCAGGCGGGGAAAGCGGCGGGCGGACAGGTGGGTGGTGTCGATCGAGACCGGCTCGCCGTTGGCGAGCCTGAGCCGGTGGATGCGCAGCACGCGGCCGCCGGGGTTGATGGCCAGGCGGCGCGCCAGAGCCTCGTCCGCGGTGAGGTAACCGATCTCCAGTATCTTGGTGTCCGGCTCCAGGCCGGCCGTGCGCAGATCCCCGATGTACGACGTCAGCTGCAGCACCTGCGCGACCTTGGGCTGCGCCACGAAGGTGCCCTTGCCCTGGATGCGCAGCAGCCGCCCCTCGACCACGAGCTCGGTCAGCGCCTGCCGCACGGTGGTGCGCGAGGTCTCGAACCGGACGGCCAGCGTGCGCTCGGGCGGCAGCGCCGTGCCGGCCGGAAGAGTCTTGGTGAGTTCGAGCAGGGCCCGTTTCACGTCGTAGTACTTCGGTACGCGGGGGCTGTCGTCGCTCACGCTCTCACCTTCACTTCTGCCACGGCGGTGAGGGCGTGTCTGGTCACCGCGAGATCATCGGAACTCACTTTGGCCCGAGTGGTCAACCGCGGGCTTGCACAGCCGACCGGCGCCGTGCGCGTACGGGTGCGGGCACGCGCGGATCCGGGCAGCTCAGGTTGATGGTGAAGGATATCCACAGCAGCGTGCGCGATCGCAACCGAGGCCGGTTCGCGCGTCGTGTCGCGGCTTGGCCACCTGCCCGTGTGGATCACCTCCGGCTCGCCGCTCAGAGCCACGTCCCGGACGCGGAACGGCGTCGGCGATGTGACGGTTCTCACATTATGAGATTTAGCGAAAAGTCCAGCTAGGTGGGACAGTGCCGTATCTGCGCTCACCATGCCACCGCGCCGGTGTGCGACGCCGCACGATCGCGTCGTCCCTGGTGAGAGGGGTCCACGTGCGGGCCGGTTTGGTTGTTGCGGGGAAAAGCACGCATGATGCAGTCGTGCCGACTCTCAGCGACCTCGTAGCCCGCCACACCGCGCTCGACGAGGCGGATCTCGACTGGTTGCACTCGCTGGTCTCCGACTGGCAGTTGCTGGCCGACCTGTCCTTCGCCGATCTCGTCCTGTGGGCGCCGCTGCTGGGCGAGAACGGCTGGATCGCGATCGCCCAGATGCGCCCCACGACCGGCCCCACCGTCTACCACGACGACATCGTCGGCAGCGTGGCCGCCAAGGGCGAGCGCCAGCTCATCGACACGGCCTGGAACGAGCGGCGCATCTGCCGCGAGGGCGATCCCGACTGGTCCACCGGCGTCCCCGTCAGGGAGGAGACGATCCCGGTGCGCCGGGCGGTCGAGGGCGGCGAGGCCCGCTTCCTCGCGGTCATCCAGCGCTCCACCAACCTGTCCTCGGCCCGCACCCCGTCCCGGCTGGAGCTGACCTACCTGCAGAGCGCCTCGGACCTGGCGCAGATGGTGGCCGAGGGACGCTTCCCGTTCTCCGGCGAGGAGCCGATCCTGGTGCGCTCGCCGCGCGTCGGCGACGGGCTGCTCAGGCTCGACCGGGCCGGCCGGGTGACGTACGCCTCCCCCAACGCGCTGTCCGCGTACCGGCGGCTCGGCCTGCACGCCGACCTGGTCGGCGCCGAGCTGGGCCGGGTCACCGCCGCGCTGTGCTATTCGGACGAGCCGATCAACGAAGACCTGATGATCGTGGCCAGCGGCCGCGCGGCCAAGGAGACCGAGGTCGAGTCCGGCGGCACGATCGTGCAGCTCAGAGCCATCCCGCTGATCGTCGGCGGCGGCCGGATCGGCGCGCTGGTGCTCATCAGGGACGTGACCGAGCTGCGCCGGCGCGAGCGCGAGCTGATGACGAAGGACGCCACGATCCGCGAGATCCACCACCGGGTCAAGAACAACCTGCAGACCGTCGCCGCCCTGCTCAGGCTGCAGGCCAGACGGCTGCAGGTGCCGGAGGGCCGCGAGGCGCTGGAGGAGGCGGTACGCCGGGTGGGCTCGATCGCCATCGTGCACGAGACCCTGTCTCACGCGCCCGAGGAGTTCGTGGACTTCGACGAGATCGCCGACCGCGTGATCGCCATGGCCGGTGAGGTGTCGTCGCCCGAGGTGGCCGTGACGCCCAGGCGGGTGGGGGTGTTCGGTGTGCTGCCTTCGCTCATCGCCACACCGCTGGCGATGGCGCTGACCGAGCTGTTGCAGAACGCGTTGCAGCATGGGCGGCCCAAACGGCTGGAGGTGGTGGTGGAGCCCACGGCTGAGCGGCTCACCGTGACCGTCTGGGACGACGGGCTCGGCCTGCCCAGCGGCTTCGACCTCGACAGTTCGACCAGCCTGGGGCTGCAGATCGTGCGGACGCTGGTGGAGGGAGAGCTGTCCGGGCGGCTCACCATTGAGCCGCGCCTGGAGGGCGGCACGGAGGTCGTGCTGTCGATCCCGCTCCCGGCCGGCTGACGGCGCCGCACGCGCGCGGGGCCGCCGTACGTCGGGGGAGAGGTTGATCCGGGCTGCTCGTCCGGCCGGGCCGGTTCAGCCTGGTCGGTGCGCCCGCGTCGGTTCGGTTGTGGTTGGATCAGGCCGTGAGACGGGCGCGGGTGCGAGCGGTGCGGCGCTTGAGCGCGCGACGCTCGTCCTCGCTCAGACCGCCCCAGACGCCGGCGTCCTGACCGGACTCCAGCGCCCACTTGAGGCAGGCTTCCACGGCCGGGCAGGAACGACAGACCTGCTTGGCCTCGTCGATCTGCATGAGTGCCGGGCCGGTGTTGCCGATCGGGAAGAACAGCTCGGGGTCCACGTCACGGCAGGCAGCTCGGTGGCGCCAGTCCATGCGTCCACTCCTTAGTAGATGGAGCCTCTGGTCGGCTCCGCGCGGCTACTTTGTGAAGAGTTTCACTAACTTGCGCGAACAATGACCCGGCTCCGTGTGTGGACCGGGCTTGCCCGTGGACGGTCAGGTGTGAACCTCGGGGTGTTAAAGGTCCTACCTTCCGACATCCCTGAGCTTTTCAGCCACGGAGAGTGCACGCAAGGGGGTTGACGGGAAGTTTTGGCGGTTATGGATGTCGGATGCGTCACACAATGACCGAATGTAACCAGCTAGACCAGCACTTGTAACGCGTTCGGGGTAGACCGGAAAGTTACCGACTCGCGTTCGCCCAGGTAGTCGCCGTCCAGCTGGAAGGCCACCGGGCGCTCCGCGGTGAGGGTGAACTCGGCCTCGTCGTGGAGCTGCACGAGGTTCCGGCCGGACGGGAGAATGTCACTCTCCGTAAGGATATGACGGATGACTCCGGCGAGGGTCATCGGGCCCATCCGGCGCAGCCCCAGGAGGTCGAGGCCGGTCTCGAAACTGGCCCAGGGGGTGGGGCGGACGGGCTTGCTGCCCACGTACGTCCACGGTGAGGTGTTGGAGATGATCGCCATGAAGACACCTCTGGCCGCCGGGATGCCGGGGCCGGTCACCGTCATCGCGGGATGCCGCTTGTCCGTGGCCAGATAGTGCCTCAGGGCCGTGTTCACATACCGTGCGGGGGTAGCCTTACGGCCGGTGCCCCGCAGGCCCTCCACGGCCCGTACAACCTCTGCGTCATATCCCATCCCGGAGCAGAAGGTGAAATATCGTGACTGGTCTTCCCAGAGGGCCTGCCCCAAACCCACCGTCCTGCGCCGGCCCTCCCTGAGCGCCTCCAGCACAACTCCGGTGGACTCCGTCGGGTCGTTCGGCAGGCCGAGCGCGCGGGCGAAGACGTTCGCGCTGCCGCCGGGGATGACCACGAGCGCCGGCCGGCCCGCGCTCGGGTCGTCGGTGTGCTCGTTCCTGAGCGGGGTGGCGTCGCCGTTCACCGGGTTCAGCAGGCCGTTGACGGTCTCGTTGATCGTCCCGTCGCCGCCGAGCACGGCGACGACGTCGTAACCCTTGGCCCGCGCGGTCGCGGCCAGCGCCGCGGCGTGGCCGCGGTAGCGGGTCTCCTCGACGGCGAGCCGCACCGCCGCGCCGAGCGCGCGAATCAGCACGTCCCGGGTACGGGCGTTCGTGGTGGTGGCCTTGGGGTTGACCAGCAGCATGGCGCGCATATCGCCAGCGTAGCCGGTGAGCTTGTCCGGCTTATCGGCCGAACGTCCCGTTTCTCGCGCCGCCAGGCCCGGGGAGTAGGGTACGGATCGTGAACGGTCGCCCGCTTACCCTGCTCATCGCCGCCGCGGTAGTCGCCGTAGAGGGTCTGGTCGCGCTCGGGCTCGGCGTCTTCGTCGCGGTGGAGACCCTGACCGGGACGCCCGACGACATGACCTCCGCCGTGGCGGAGGCGGTGTTCGGGCTGCTGATCGGCGCCGGCCTGCTCTGGGTGGCGTGGGGCGGGCTGTTCATGATGGAGCGGTGGGGGAGGTCGCCGGCCGTGGTGACCCAGATCTTCATGCTCCCCGTCGGCGGGACGCTCATCACGTCGGACCTGCCGCAGCTCGGCATCCCGCTGATCGTGGTGGCACTGGCGGGACTCGCGACGCTGCTGGCGCCCCCCACCACCCATGCTCTCTACGGCGACGGTTAGTCGTCCGCGGTCAGGCCCTCGCGCAGCTGGGCCAGCGTGCGGGCGAGCAGCCGCGAGACGTGCATCTGCGAGATGCCCAGCTCGGTGGCGATCTGCGACTGCGTCATGTTGCCGAAGAACCGCAACAGCAGGATGCGCTTCTCGCGCGGCGGCAGCCGTTCGAGCAGCGGTTTGAGCGATTCGCGATATTCGACGCCTTCGAGCGACTCGTCCACGATGCCGAGGGAGTCGGACACCGCGGGGGCGTCGTCGTCGCCGGAGTCGGGCGCGTCGAGGGAGACCGTGGAGTAGGCGTTGGCCGACTCGAGCCCTTCGAGCACCTCCTCCTCGGTCATCTTCAGGTAGGTGGCCAGCTCGGACACGGTCGGCGCGCGGCCCTCGCGCTGCGAGAGGTCGCTGATCGCCTTCGTCAGCGAGAGCTTCAGCTCCTGGAGCCTGCGCGGCACGCGGACCGCCCAGCCCTTGTCGCGGAAGTGCCGCTTGATCTCACCGACGATGGTGGGCGTGGCGTAGGTGGAGAACTCCACCCCGCGCGCCAGGTCGAACCGGTCGATCGACTTGATCAGGCCGATGGTCGCGACCTGGGTGAGGTCGTCGAGCCACTCGCCCCTGTTGCGGAAGCGGCGAGCCAGATATTCGACCAGCGGAAGGTGAAGCTCGACCAGCTCATCCCTGATGCGCTGGCGGCGCGGCTCCTCGGGGCCAAGCTCGGCCAGCTCGGCGAAGAGCATGCGGGCGCGCACCCTGTCGGGCACGGCGTGTTCGCTCGTGGCCATGGCTCCAGTCCTTTCCGTCACGCCGGCCCCGCCGCACTGTGGGCCGCGCCTCGGCGCTTACGCAGGACGATCGCCATGCGATCAGGAGAGTCGGTCACGGCGTCCACGTCGTCGGCCAGGGCGGTCAGCACCATCCAGGCGAAGTCGTCACGCTTGGGCGCGGAGCTGCCGACGGTGGCAACCTCGACCCTGACCTGCATCTCCTGCCCGGTGAGCTCGAACTCCGCGGTCAGGTCGGTGCCGGGCACCGCCTCGCTGAGCAGCATCGCGCAGGCCTCGTCGACCGCGATCCGCAGGTCCTCGATCTCGTCCAGGGTGAAGTCAAGCCGCGCCGCCAGGCCGGCGGTAGCCGTACGCAGCACAGACAGGTAGGCACTCGCCGCGGGGAGCCTGATGCTCACCACGTCACGGATGCCGGCCACGCCTTCCGCGCGCGTCTCGGTTTCCTCGGTCACGTTCCTCCTCGCGAATCCGACGCTGACTGCAACTTACCGCCCCTGAGCGGTGCTTGGACTAATCAGACTCGCCATCAACGGAAAAGGCTCTGCGCGGCCTGCCGCCACGCAGAGCCTTATGTGCCGTTTTAGGCGGCCTTGGTCTCCCAGAAGATCTTCGAGATTTCGTCGATCTTGCCCAGAAGGTCCTCGGCCTTGGCCACGTCGACGGTGCCCTTGGCGCCCGCCGCGCCGGCCAGCTTCGTGGCGTCCCAGAAGAGCTGGTGCAGCTGCGGGTACTGCTCCAGGTGCGGCGGCTTGAAGTAGTCGGTCCACAGCACCCAGAGGTGGTGCTTGACGAGCTCGGCGCGCTCTTCCTTGATGGTGATGGCGCGGGCGCGGAAGACCGGGTCCTCGTTGCCGGCGTACTTCTCCATGATCGCCTTGACCGACTCGGCCTCGATGCGGGCCTGAGCGGGGTCGTAGACGCCGCAGGGCAGGTCGCAGTGGGCGGAAGCGACATGCTTGGGTCGTAGCAGTCGTGCGAGCATCAGAAAATCCTTCCTGGATGCTGAATCATCTTGGTCCACAACCGACCTTACTCGTGTCTCAACACCTGCGGACTAGGGGGTAGCGGCCGATGAGAGTGCGTGTCGAGGGCGACTCGATGCGACCGGCGCTGGTGCCGGGCGACTGGCTGCTCGTACGCAGGGGCGCCGCGGTGCGTCCCGGCGACGTCGTGGTGGCCCGGCTGCCCGGCGATCCCGATCGGCTCATCGTGAAACGGGCCCGGTGGCACGGGACGGAGGGGTGGTGGCTGGAGAGCGACAACCAGCGGGCCAGCGGGCGCCGGGACAGCTGGGACTTCGGGCCCGTCGAGGACGTCGTGGGCCGCGTGGTGCTGCGTTACTGGCCGCTGCGGCGGCGGGGCGGGAAGAAGCGCTGAGCGGCCTGTGCCGGCGTTCAGGAGCCGCCCAGGAGGGTTCTGGAGATCGTCCACGGGCCGTCAGGGGACCGGCCGGGGGCGTCAGAGGATCGGCTGAGGGGTGTCAGGGGGCCGGCTAAAGGGCGTCGTTCCTGCGGCGGGCGCGGAAGGCGGCCACATTCGCGCGGCTGGCGCAGCGGGCCGAGCAGTAGCGGCGGGAACGGTTGGATGAGGTGTCGAGGAAGGCCAGGCCGCAGTGCGGCTCCCGGCAGCGGCCCAGCCGGTCCACGCCCAGCTCGGCGACGACCGCGGCCAGGCCCATCACCGCGGTCGCGGCCGGGTCGTCGGCCAGGTGCAGGTGCCAGGGGCCGTCATGGTCGGAGAGCTGATGGCGTACGGGATAGCGCACGAGCAGGGCGTTGAGCAGCGCGGCCACGGCCCGGTCGTCGCCGGCCGCGTCGAACACGCCGGCCAGCTCGTCACGCAGCCGCCTGAGCTCGGGCGGCGGCTCGGGATCGTTGGCCAGCCGGACCGCCCACTCGGCGTAAGAGGTGAGGTCCATCCCGGTCCATTACAGCAGAGGCGGGGCAGCCCGGCGAAACAGGCGGCAGGGGCTCGGGACACCCGCATACCGGCGGCCGGGGCTCCGGCATACCGGTGAGCGGCGGCCGGGGCGCCCGCGACGGATGCGGGCGTCCCGGTCACCGTCGCGCTCAGCCCTCGGGGTGCAGGACGCGGTGCAGGAAGGCGCGGGTGCGCTCATGCTGGGGATCGCCGATCACCTGGGCGGGCACGCCGTCCTCGACGACCACTCCGCCGTCCATGAACACCACCCGGTCGGCCACCTCCCGCGCGAAGCCCATCTCGTGGGTGACCACCAGCATGGTCATCCCCTCCTCCGCCAGCTTGCGCATGACGGTGAGCACGTCCCCGACCAGCTCGGGGTCGAGCGCCGAGGTGGGCTCGTCGAAGAGCATGAGGTCGGGGTTCATGGCCAGCGCCCTGGCGATCGCCACGCGCTGCTGCTGGCCGCCCGAGAGCTGGCCGGGCAGGGCGTCGCACTTGGCTCCGACGCCGACCTTGTCCAGGTTCTCCCTGGCGACGACCTCGGCCTCCTTCTTGCCGCGCTTCAGCACCCGCCGCTGGGCGATCATGACGTTCTCCAGCGCCGTCATGTGCGGGAACAGGTTGAACTGCTGGAAGACCATGCCGATGCGGCGGCGTACGGCGTCGATGTCCACGTCGGGGTCGGTGACCTCGACGCCCTCGACGAACACCTTGCCCCTGGTCGGTGCCTCCAGCAGGTTCACGCAGCGCAGCAGGGTGGACTTGCCCGACCCCGAGGGGCCGATGACGCAGACCACCTGGCCCGGATCGACGGTCATGTCGATGCCCTTGAGCACCTGGTTCTGGCCGAAGTGCTTGTGCAGGTCGCGCAGCTCGATGGCGTGTGTCATCGCGTCCTCCCCTTTCGCCCCTCCAGCCGGGAGGCGAGATAACCCAGCGGGATGGTGACGATCAGGTACGTGATGCCGGCGACCATGATGGGCGTGGCGTTGGCGAACTGGGAGGCCAGGTCGTTGCCGAACTTGGCCAGCTCGACGTACTCGCCGGACACCCCGAGGAACAGCACCAGCGACGAGTCCTTGAGCAGGGACACGAACTGGTTGGTGGTCGGCGGGATGACCATGCGGATCGCCTGCGGGATCACCACGGTGACCTGGGCCCTGGTGGCGGACATGCCCAGGGACCTGGCGGCCTCCGTCTGCCCCTTGGGCACGGCCTGCAGGCCCGCGCGGAAGACCTCCGCCTGATAGGCGGCGCCGACCAGGCCAAGCCCGAGTATGCCCTGTCCGTACGTGCCGCCGGGCACCTGGAAGCCCGGCAGCGCCAGCGGCAGGAACGTGATCATCAGGAAGATCAGCAGCGCGGGCAGGCCGCGGAAGATCTCGATGTAGACGACCGCGATCCACCGGTACGGCAGGACCTGCGAGAGCCGCATGAGGGCCAGCAGCAACCCGAACACGAACGCGAAGAGGAACCCGCCCACCGTGTAGATGATCGTGTTGCGCAACGCGACGGTGAACAGGTCGGGCAGTGCCTCCTTCGCCACGTCGATCTTGGCGAAGTTCTCGGCGAGGCTGCCCCAGTCGGCGTACAGGACGACGGCCACGAGCGCCAAGGCCAGCACGACGTACTGGACGCCGCGGGTGACCTGCTGCTTCTTCCGGGGGCTGAGCCTGGCGCGGCCAGGCTCAGCCGTCTTCGGCTGGTCGGCCATGCGTCAGCTCAGCTCGCCTGGCTTCTTGCCGAACCACTTCACGAAGATCTGCTCGTACGTGCCGTCCGCCTTGGCCTTGGCGATCTCGTCGTTGATCGTCTTCAGCAGGACGGGGTCGGCGCCCTTCTTCAGGCCGATGCCGTACTGCTCGCCGGTGTCGAGGCTGCCGATCAGCTCGAACTTGGCGGCGACCTCGGGCTTCTTCAGCCAGGTGAGCACCACGGGCAGGTCCTGCACGATCACGTCGGCCTGGCCGGCCTGGAGGGCCAGCAGTTCCTTGGAGGAGTCGGCGTACTCGGTGGGGTCGAACCCGTTCTTCTTGACGTAGTCGAGGCCGGTCGTGCTGGCCTGGGCGCCCAGCTTGAGCCCCTTGGCCTTCACGTCATCGAGCGACGACGCGCCCGTGCCCTTCTTGGCCAGCAGGGCCTGCGTGGCGTCGAAGTAGGGGGCGGAGAAGTCGATGTTCTTCTGCCGGTCGGGAGTGATGGTCATGCCGGCCGCGGCGACGTCGCACTTGCCGGCCGCCATCGCGGCGCCGCTCTTGATCACGGCGAAGTCGATGTCGACGATGTTCTGCTCGACGCCGAGCTTCTTCGCGGCCAGGTCGACGATGTCCACGTCGAACCCGACGATCTTGCCGTCGGCGTCCTTGAACTGGAACGGCTCGTACGGGATGTTCGTGCAGACCGTGAGCTTGCCCGGCTGCACCAGCTTGGCGCCGCTGCCGCCGGCCGCGGAGGCGCTGGCACTGGTGGTGCCGGAGCCGGAGCCGGAGCTGGACTCGCCGCCGCACGCGGACAGGGCGAGAACAGCCGTCAGAGCGAGCGCGCCGACGGCGTAACCCCGGCGGCCCTGGGGACTGAGGGCCATGGACGGCCTCCTCGAAGTGAAATGCCACGAAACTTGCGTTTTGTGCAGTTTAAATGGCTTTTGCTGCGGTCCGTCATCGGGCGTTTAACGATGCGTCAACAGAACGGCGTCGGCCCCGACACCGCACCGATCCCGACACCATCTCACCATGTGGCACTATGGGGAGACGGGTGACCCCCGAACCCCCTCACGAGACGCTCGGCGAGGGGTTCCTGGCAGCTACAGAAGCCAGCCCGCTCGCGCACGTCAGCCGAAGGTTTACTTCCCGCTACCAATGACTCCAGGGGTCGCTGTGGCTGCCACGCCCGCTTCTGCTTCCGTCGATTCGCTCGATCAGGACCCGGCCTTCGCGCTGCACCGCGGAGGCAAGATCGAGATCCGCTCCACCGTGCAGGTCCGCGACGCGGACGACCTGTCCCTCGCCTACACGCCCGGCGTCGCCCGGGTCTGCTCCGCCATCGCCGACAATCCCGCCCTGGCCGACGACTACACCTGGGCCTCCAGGGTGATCGCCGTCGTCTCCGACGGCACCGCCGTGCTCGGCCTCGGCGACATCGGCCCCGCGGCCGCCATGCCCGTGATGGAGGGCAAGGCGCTGCTGTTCAAGGAGTTCGCGAACGTCGACGCCGTCCCCATCTGCCTCGACTGCACCGACGTCGACGCGCTGGTCGAGACCGTGGTGCGGCTCGCGCCCTCGTTCGGCGGCATCAACCTGGAAGACATCAGCGCGCCCCGCTGCTTCGAGGTCGAGGAGCGGCTGCGGGGCCTGCTCGACATCCCGGTCTTCCACGACGACCAGCACGGCACCGCCATCGTGGCGCTGGCCGCCCTGCAGAACGCGGCCCGGGTGACCGGCCGCTCGCTCGGCGACCTGCGGGCCGTCGTGGCCGGGGCCGGCGCGTCCGGCGTCGCCGTCACCCGCATCCTGCTGGAGGCGGGCATCGGCGACATCGCCGTCGCCGACTCCAAGGGCATGATCTACGACGGCAGAGACGGGCTCAACCCGGTCAAGCAGGCGCTGGCCCGCGACACCAACCGGGCCGGCCACACCGGCTCCACCGAGGAGGCTCTGGTCGGCGCCGACCTGTTCCTCGGGCTGTCGGGCTCGACCGTGTCCGAGGAGGCCATCGCCGCCATGGCGCCCGACTCCATCGTGTTCGCGCTGTCCAACCCCACCCCCGAGGTGCACCCCGACGTGGCCGCCAAGCACGCCGCCGTCGTCGCCACCGGCCGCTCCGACTTCCCCAACCAGATCAACAACGTGCTGGCCTTCCCCGGCGTCTTCCGCGGCGCCCTCGACGTGCGGGCGAGCACGATCACCGAGAACATGAAGGTGGCCGCGGCCGCCGCGCTCGCGGGCGTGGTGGGCGACGACGTCTCGCCGACGTACATCATCCCGAGCCCGTTCGACGAGCGCGTGGCTCCCGCCGTGATCGCCGCCGTGGCCGCCCAGGCCGTGGCCGACGGCGTCGCGCGCGTCTGATCCCACGCGCCTGATCCACCCGATGAGCGGAGGCCCTTTCGGCCTCCGCTCATCCATTTCCGCGCTCAGCCGCAGCTCTGAGGGGCTTTCGGAATACCCGTCCCACCCATGGGTAGGTGACGTCTCCGTCCAGGGGCGCAGGCGCCGTGCGTACGTACGCGGCGCGGCGGGCGGCATGGGACGGAGTTGGGGTGGACTTTGAGAACTGGCATAAATCCTTTACGCAAGGTGCTATAACTGTAGCTCTCTGTAATGATGTGGGCGCCGACTCCTGTGACGAGGAGAGCGATGGAACGCGAGCCGAATCGACTGCTGCAGCACCTCATCGCGGAGGCGGGTTTCTCTCACAAGGGATTGGCCAGGCGCCTCAACGAGCTGGGTGTCGCACGCGGCGCGCCAGGCCTCAAATACGACCACAGCTCCGTCCTGCGCTGGATCGGGGGTCAGAGGCCACGCGATCCGGTGCCATGCCTGCTCACCGAGATCTTCGCACTGCGTCTGGGCAGGCCGGTCTCCGCCGAGGACCTCGGCATGCCGGCCGTCATCACACCCCTCGATCTCGGACAGGAGTTCACGCACACGTGGCAGGAGGGGATCGCGACCGTGACGGCGCTGTGGCGGGCCGATGTAGAGAGACGCAGATTCCTGATCGATTCGACGTTCGCGATAGGAGCAGGCTCCGTCGGAGCCGTACGCTGGCTGACATCGCCCGCTGAAGGGCGCCCGAGCGGCATCGGATCACGGCGGGTGGGCCGTGCCGACGTCGCCGCCATCCACGAGGTCACCCGATCCTTCGGTGAGCTGGACAACCGGTTCGGCAGCGGCCGGGTCAGGTCGTCCGTGGTCAAATACCTCGACACCGCCGTCTCCCCGCTGCTCAAGAACGGCGCGTACGGGCAGAGCACCGGCAGGCAGCTCGCCTCCGCGGCCGCGGAGCTGACCCGCCTGGCCGGCTGGATGGCCTACGACATGGAGCAGCACGGCCTCGCGCAGCGCTATCTGATCCAGGCCCTGCGCCTGGCCAGAGGCGCCGACGACCAGACCCTGGGCGGCGAGATCCTGGCCGGGATGGCCCACCAGGCCATCTACATCGGCCAGCCGGCCCACGCCCTCGACCTGGCCAGGGCCGCACAGATGGCGGCTCGCAAGGCGGGCGTGCGCACGCTCCTCGCCTCCGCGCACGTTTTGGAGGCGCACGCGCACGCCGGCCTGGGCGACGGCCGCTCCTGCGGGGCCAGCCTGCACGAGGCCGAGCGCGCCTTCGACGTGCGCAGGCCCGACGACGAGCCCAAGTGGCTCAGCTACTTCGACGAGGCCTATCTGTCGGCGAAGTTCGCCCACTGCTTCCGCGACCTGGGGGAGGGCGAGCGGGTGGTCCGCCAGGCGCGGCGCTCGCTCGACATGGACGCCCGTTACGTCCGGGGCCGGATGTTCAACCTGTCGCTGCTGGCCGCCGGGCTGCTGCAGTGCGGGGAATTGGAGGAGGCGTGCACGGCCGCGGCCGGGGCGCTGGCTCTGGGGGGTGAGCTGCAGTCGGCCAGGTCGCGGTCCTACGCGGCCGACCTGCGGCGGCGGCTGGAGCCGTACAAGCATGAGCGGCCGGTGATGGCGCTGCGCGAGCGCGCCCGGCAGCTGAGCGCGGTGTGATCAGGCTCGGCGCCGTCTCTGATCGGGCTCGGCGTCCTGTGGTACGGGACGATCTGGGGAATCGGAAAGGCCCGGGCCGTGATGGCCCGGGCCTGCCGGTCTTGCTCGCGAGCTGCCGGTTCTACTTGAGCAGTTCGCCGTTCGGGCCCACGACGGACTTGGTCGCCGCGTAGTTGGCCTTGTTGTAGACGTCGGCGGTCTCGCCGTCGAAGATGGCCGAGCTGATGTAGTCGATCCGGCCGTTCTCGTCGTTGTCGTAGTACATGCTGGTCACGCCGTTGACGTAGCCGGTGCGCTTGCCGTTGTTGTACTTGAGCAGCCACGGCCCGCCGTCGGCGCCCGGGGTCATCGAGCACTTGAGCACCTGGTGCGTCTCGACCCTGAACGTGTTGACCTGCCAGCTCTTCGTGCCGGTCTTGCCCGCGCACCACTTCGGCGTGACGCCGCTGAAGGGACGGTCGCCGTCGGGGTGCGGGGCGCTCGGGTAACCGAAGACCGTGACCGGCTGGTTGAGCGGCTGGTTCCAGGAGAAGCCCTGACCGCCGACGACGTCGCCGAGCCGGCCCATGTCCTTGGCGATGCCGAGGATGTAGTGAGCCTGGTAGTACTTGCGCTCGGTGCCCGGCTTCACCCACTTCTGGGTGTAGTAGTGGATGACGGTGTAGTTACCGCGCTTGTCAGGGCCGGTGCCCTTGTCGCCCGGGCCCTTGTAAGCCTGCCACTGCGTCTTGGTGAGGTGCTCCACGATCGGCTCGCCGAACTTGAAGCCCTGCCCCCTGCCGGTCCTGGCGGCGGCGTAGGCCTGCTTGGAGACCTCGACCTTCTCCACCACGGCGTCCGGGTGGTCGGGCCCGGCCAGCTGTGCGTCCTTGGCGCCCACGGACCAGCACTGGCCCAGGTTGAGCACGCACTTGCGGAACTCGCTCGCGCTGATCTCGCCCGGCTTGACCCACTTGTCGCCGGCGAAGTCCTTGAACTCCTTGAAGGAGACCTCCTTCTCGGCGCCCAGCATGAAACCGTTGTGCACCGCGACGAAGGCGTAGTCGCCGTCGTAGTCGTCGTAGGTGTCGAGGTCGTAGGCGGTGAAGGCGTAGGCGCCGACGTAGACGCCCCAGGGGGCCCGGCCCTGGTAGTAGCCGGGGATGAAGATCCACTTCTGGTAGACGTCGTCGCCGTGCTCGTACACGCAGTGGCCGGAGGTGGCCACCAGGTTGCGGTTACGCGACTGGATCGAGGTGGCCGAGCACCAGCGGTACTGGCCCTTCGAGTCGAGGAAGAAGACCTTGCCGATGGTCTTGGGCAGGTTGACGTTCTTCGAGGCGCCGGCCTTGGCGGTGGTGGTGGGGCCGGTCATGCCGGGCTTGCCGTCGGGGGCGCCCTTGCTCCCGCTGCTGACGAGCTTCGGAACCTGCTTGGAGTCCAGGTTGTACTGGGTTGCCTTCTTGAGCGCGGCCCCGTTCGAGTCGAGCCAGAAAGCGGCGGCGCCGTAGGCGTCGGCCGGCTTCGGGAGGAGGTTGTCCGTCGCCCAGTTGGGCGCGGCGTTGGCGGGCGGGGCGAGGACGGCGGCGCTCAGGCCGACAGCGGCGAGGGGGATGAGCAGGCGCTTCAAGGAAGGACTCCACAGTTGTCAAAAAGGGTGTAAAAACCCTATCGACCCATTGGTCACTCTAGTAAGGGGTTTCACGCAATTTCCAGCAGAAAGGCCGAAGGGCCCGGCTGGCAGCCGAGCCCTTCGGGTGAAGCATGCGAACGATGACTAGGTCGTCGTTCTTGTCCTGCTGAGAACTACTTGACGAGCTTGCCGGACCACGACTTGGACGCGGCGCTGTAGATCGCAGCCGTCTCACCGTCGAAGTACGGCGAGGTGATCTGGTCGTAGCGCTTGTTCTTGTCGCTGTCCACGATGAGGCTCGTGACACCGTTGACGTAGCCGAGGCGCTTGGCGTTGCTGTACTTGAGCAGCCACGGGCCACCCGCGTAGCCACCGGTCACGGCGCACTTCAGGGAGATGTGCTCCTCGACCTTGTACTCGGGGGCCTTGGTGACGTTCTTGCCAGTCTTGCCGTAGCACCACTTCGGCGTGACACCGGTGTAGGGCTTGTTGCCGTCCGGGTGCGCACCCTGCGGGTAACCGAAGGTGCGGACGTACTTGCCGGTCGGCTGGTTCCACGCGAAGCCCTGGCCACCGACGTTGTCGCCGAGACGGCCACCGCTCTTCAGGCCCGAGACGACGGTGTAGAAGTCCTTACGGATCCACCCGCGCTCGGTGCCCTTCTTCACCCACAGCTGCACGTAGTAGTGGGTGATGGTGGAGTTGCCGCGACGGTCCAGCTTGACGGTGCCGGGGAACTGCGCGTTCGGCTTGCCGTTCTGACCCTTGAAGTAAGCGAGGGCCTCGTTGTACGTGACCTGCTCGACCTCGGGCTCGCCGAACTTGCGGTTCTGGCCCTGGCCGGAACGAGCACGGAAGTACTCGCTCGCGGTGACCTCACGCTTGGTGACCTCGGCGCCGGGGTAGTCCGGGCCGACGGCCTCGTCCGGAACCGCACCCTTGAGGACGTAGATGTCCTTGTTGTTCGGGTCGAGACGCTTGGAGGCCTCTTCCCGGCTAACGGGGACTTCCTTGACGAACTTCTCGCCGCGGTACTTGCGGAACTCGTCCCAGTACACCTTCTTGGGCTCCTTGAGGGAGCCGCCGAGGGCGTCGTACACCGTGACGAAGGCGTAGTCGCGGTCGAAGTCCTCGTAGACCTCGAAGTCGTAGTGGGTGAACGCCTGCTTGCCCACGTAGATGCCGAACGGCGTCTTGCCCTGGTAGTAGCCGGGCACGAAGACCCAGCGGGACACGACTTCCTTGTTCGCCGCGATGTCGTAGACGCAGTGGCCGGCGGTGGCGACCAGGTTGCGGTACTGCGACTGGATGGAGGTGCCGGAGCACCAGTACAGCTTGCCGTCACGGCCCTCGAAGAACACCTTGCCGATGGACTTCGGCAGGTTCACGTTCTGGGTCTTGGCGGCGGTCTTCTTCTCCTCGCCGATGGGCGCGGTGACCCCCGGCTTGGTGTCCGCGCTATAGCCACCACCGCGGACGATCTTGTCGACCTCGAGAACGTCGGGGCTGAAAGCCACGGCGCCCTTGAGGGCGGCGTTGTTGGACTTGGTCCAGAACTCCACGACCTCTTCGGCCTGGGCCTGCGTCTTGGCGAGATCGGCGTTCTCGATGACGTTGTCAGCCTGCGCCGTGCCGGCGAGGCCGGCAGCGAGGAGACCAGTGGCCAGAATGGCGCCACCGGCCGGGAGGAGGATGCGCTTCAAGGTAACTCCTTGCGCTGTCGTGGAACGCCTCTTGCGTCCCATGCGTCAGTAAAGGGATAGCCAGGAACATACAGTGTCGATCTTGAGCTCGGGTAGCCGATCTGAAAGGAAAAGTCGCGACAAGCCGGGCGTGATCGTTCTGTGATGTTTAAAAGGCTGATGCGCAGGAGCTGTGCGAAGCTTCAGTTGTCACCATTTGGCCTGATCAACATAAGGATGTTGTCAAAGTGGCCATGGGTGCGGAGACGTCCCGTTGATCCGCCCCGGCTGAGCGATGTGACGCAGATCACATCGAGTTGATGGCACCGTATGGGCGCCCCATGCGTCCAAACGCCTTCACTTCGCCGGAGAAAAGCAGAAGGGCCCGGCAGGATGCCGGGCCCCACGCTCGCAACAGTTATACGGACGGTCAGGGACCGGTCGCGGAACCGCTACTTAGACGATCTTGCCGGACCACGAAGCGGCCGCGGCCTTGTAGACGGTGTTGGTCTCGCCGTCGAAGTACGGCGACGAGATGTAGTCCACGCGGCCGTTCTTGTCCTGGTCGTTGAAGGTGCTGGTGACACCGTTCACGTAGCCGAGACGCTTGGCGTTGCTGTACTTGAACAGCCACGGGCCACCGTCGGCGCCCTCGGTCATAGCGCACTTGAGAGCGACGTGCTCCTCGATCTTCTTGGCGGCGGAGCCGACAAGCTTCTTCGAGGTCTTGCCGTAGCACCACTTGGGCGTGATGCCGGTGTAGTTCTTGTTGCCGTCGGGGTGCGCGCCGGCCGGGTAGCCGAACACGCGGACGTCCTTGCCCGTCGGCTGGTTGTACGCGAAGCCCTGACCGCCGACGTTGTCGCCGAGGCGACCAGCGTCGAGGGAGGCACCGTCGACGATGAAGAAGACGGTCTTGAAGAACTTCGTGTCCGTGCCGGGCTTGTACCACTGCTGGACGAAGAAGTGGGTGATCGTCCAGTTGCCGCGACGGTCCTTCTCGACCTTCGCCGGGTACTTGACCCGGTCCGCCCGCTGCTTGGCCTTGTAAGCGGCGGCCTCGCTGTCGGTCACGATCTCGGTGATGGGCTCACCGAACTTGCGGCCGTTGCCCTGGCCGACCCGAGCGCGCTGGTAGCGGCCCTCGGAGACCTCGACCTTGCCGACGACGGCGCCGGGGTAGTCGGGACCGGTCGCCTCAGGTGCCGAGCCACGCTTGGCCCAGTAGGCCTCGGTCCGGGTGGGGTCGAGCTTGCCCGCGCGGAACTCCTCGCGGCTGATCTCGACGTCCTTGGCGTCCTTGATGCCCTGGTACTTGTCCCACTCGGCCTTGGAGACCTGCTTGGCCTCGCCACCCTCGACCTTGACGCCGTTGTAGACGGTCACGAACGCGTAGTCGCGGTCGTAGTCCTCGTAGACGTCGAAGTCGTAGTGGGTGAAGGCCTGCTTGCCGACGTAGATGCCCCAAGGAGCACGGCCCTGGTAGTAACCGGGGACGAAGACCCACTTGGACATGACGTCCGAGTTGGTGGCGGTGTCGTAGACGCAGTGCCCGGCCGTGGCGACCAGGTTGCGGTACTGCGACTGGATCGAAGTGGCGGAGCACCACCGCTTCTCGCCCTTGCTGTTGACGAAGAACACCTTGCCGATGGTCTTCGGCATGTTGACGTTCTGCGTCTTGGCGGTGCTCTTCTTCTCCTCGCCGATCGGCGCCGTGGTGCCGGGCTTGGTGTCAGAGCTGTAGCCGCCCTTGCTCTGCAGCCTGGCGACGTCGGTCTTGCTGTCCCAGACGTTGGACTCCTTGGCGGCCTTGAGGGCAGCGCCGTTGTTCTCCGCCCAGAAGTCCGCGATGGCCTTCGCGTTGGCAGCGGACGTCGCCATGTTGTCCTTGGCGACGTCGGTGTCAGCCGAGGCCGTACCGGCGAGGCCGGCGGCCAGGAGGCCGGTGGCCAGAACCACGCCACCGGCGGGGATGAGGATGCGCTTCAAGGGAACTGCTCCTTGCTCTGTCGTGGGTCGCAACATGCGTCCCATGCGTCAGTAAAGGGATAGCAAGGAACATAGCGTGGTGATCTCCGCAGGTGGAACCCGGTTTGGCGGATCGGGCAGACGCCCTTACCGCCGTGACCTTTCCGTTACCAGTCAGAGATCTTCGCGCGCTGTGATGTGAAAGTTACGTTTACGCAGGGTGTGAGTGGGTTATCGCTTACGGCACGAAAGTTCCGTTAACCGGTAGTCGCAGAGTGTAGTCGCTTGTATGTGACTCAGATCACAGGAACCAGATTTGGGCCTGCTCCGTCTAAGTTGGCCCGATCCTCACAGGTGATCTTCAGGAAGCGTTCAGATCGAGGTTTCCCGGGCCTCTTTCGTCGGTCCGCGCAGGCTTCACGACCCCTGAGAAACGCGAACGAGGGCCTCGGTGAGAACCGAGACCCTCGTCTGCTTCCGGGTGACTTACTTGTACAGCTCCCCGTTCGGGCCGACGATCTTGCCCGACCAGACGTTCTTGGCCGCGTTGTAGACGCCGGCCGTCTCACCGTCGAAGTACGGCGAGGTGATGTAGTCGATCCGGTCGTTGCCGTCCTGGTCGGCGAACGTGCTCGTGACGCCGTTCACGTAACCGAGGCGCTTGGCGTTGCTGTAGTCGAGCAGCCAGGGCCCGCCGTCGAAGCCGGGGGTCACCGCGCACTTGAGGCCGATGTGCTCCTCGATCTTCAGCCAGGACGCGCCCACCGCCTTGGCCGTGGTCTTGCCATAGCAGTGCTTCGGCGTCACGCCGCTGTAGGGCCGGTTGCCGTCAGGGTGCGGCGCCGACGGGTAGCCGAACGCGCGCACCGCCTTGCCCGTGGGCTGGTTCCAGGCGAAGCCCTGCCCGCCGACGTTGTCGCCCAGCCGCCCCGCGTCCTTGGACAGCAGGAGGTAGTGGCGGCCGCCCCACGACCGCTTCGGGCCGGTGAACCGCTGGTAGTCCTTGCGGTTCACCTGCTTGACACCGTTGAACTGGATGCCGTTGTAGACGGTGACGAACGCGTAGTCGCGGTCGTAGTCCTCGTAGGTGTCGAAGTCGTAGTGGGTGAAGGCCTGCTTGCCCACGTAGATGCCCCACGGCGTCTTGCCCTGGAAGTAGCCGGGGACGAAGACCCACTTGTCCAGCGTGGAGGCGTTGCTGTCGGTGTCGTACACGCAGTGGCCGGCCGTGGCGACCAGGTTGCGGTAGTTCGACTGGATGGAGGTGGCCGAGCACCAGCGGTACTTGCCGTGGCTGTCGACGAAGAAGACCTTGCCGACGGTCTTGGGCAGGTTCACGTTCTGGGCCGAGCCGGTGGATCTGGACTCGCCGGTCGGCGCCGTGAGGCCGGGCTTGCCGTCGGGGGTGTAGCCGCCCTTGGAGACGACCTTCCGCACTTCTTTCGAGTCCCACGTGTACTGCGTCGCGGACCGGAGCGCCTTGCCGTTCGAGGCCAGCCAGAAGGAGGCGACGGAGACGGCGTCGGAGGAGTTGCGGGCCATCGGGTCGTGAGCGACGTCGCCGCCGGCCTGCGCCGTGCCGGACAGTCCGGCGGCGAGCAGACCGGTCGCCAGGAGGGCGCCGCCGGCGGGAAGAAGGGTTCGCTTCAAGGTGACTCCAGGTTGCGCTGACATGAGGCGCCTCGTGCACCTCCGGAATTCAGCAAATGGACAGCCCGGAACCTACAACCTTGGTGGGGTTCGTGTGACAAACGGGGAGATCGTGTCAGTAGTGGGAGCGTGGCCGTGATCCCGCCGAGAGAGAGAAGCCGCTGATCACCCCAAGTGATCAACCGGTTGCTATGACTTACGTCACTTTTGGCACAGTGGCCTGCGCCGCCGCCCGCCGGTAGACCTCACCGGTCGTGGTGTCGAAGTAGGGCGACGACACCGCGTCGTAGCGGTCCCTGGCGTCCCTGTTCCAGGTCAGGCTGTTGACGCCGTTCAGACTGCCGAGCTTGCGGTTCTTGTCGTAGCCGATTACCCAGGGGCCGCCGCTGGCGCCGTGGCTGAAGTCGCACGGCTGGAGCTCGACGCCCTTCTGCAGGTCGAGCCCCGGAGCCACGGTGTAGCGGGTGCTCCGCTCCGGGCACTCCAGCAGCGTCTTGCCGTCGAACGGGCGCGTGCCGTCGGGCTGTGCCCCCGCCGGGTAGCCGAAGGGCCTGGCCGTGTACGAGCCCGGCTTCCTGTTCAGCTCGATCCCCAGCCCGCCCACGTTGTCCTGGAGCCGGCCGACGTCCTGCATGACGTAGCCGCCGTTCTTGGCCACCCAGGTGAACCCGCGGTTCACGGTCACGAACGCGTAGTCGTAGTCGTAGTCGGCCTTGCCGATCCAGTCTTCGTGCAGGCTGATCGAGGCGCCCACGTAGATGCCGTCGGGCGTCTCGCCGTTGGCGTCGGGGTTGGGGACGAAGATCCAGTAGTCGGCGGGCTTGGCCTGGCGCGAGTCGTACGCGCAGTGCGCGGCCGTGGCGACGACGCTGCGGTTCTTGGCGGCGATCGAGCTGGCGGAGCACCAGTACTCCTTGTCGCCGATCCGGAAGAAGACCTTGCCCATGGTCATCGCGGCGCCCTTGCGCGGCGGCACGGGCAGGACGCTCTGGGCGGCGAGCGAGCGCCGCACGGTGGCCACGGGCGTGGCCGGGGCGGCCGCGCTGCCGGACGTGCTCACCGGGGCCGCGGCGCCGGGAGTGGCCGGGGTGTAGCTGTCGCTCTTCTTCAGGCGGTCGGGCTTCCAGTAGTTCGCGACCCGCTTCACGTCCGCGAGCGTCCTGGCCAGCGGGACGGCGTACACCTTGCTGGTGGGCGCGGCGGCGCTTGCTGTGGCGCTGTGAGCGTTCCACGCGGCGGCGTGGGCGGTCCCCGTGAGGGCGGGCAGCATCAGCAGCGCGCTGCTGAGCGCAGCCGCTGCCAGGTGCCGGGCCCGGGGGATCATGAAATAGGCCTTTCTTGGGGTCGTAAGGGTGGATTTTTCCAGATGTACAGACGGTATTGCAGCTTGGATAGAGATTCGTTACCTGATCAAGGGTGCATCGTGAACTATAAGGACACTGTCAGCCGAACACTCCCGATACGCGTTAATGATCATTAGCAAGTTGGCATAACCGCAGGTCAGGCGGGGTTGCTGAGTGTATGTCCGGGCGCGCTAATGCGCGCATTCACGGCCATGATCAGGATCGTTCCAGTGGCGCACACCACGTTGCCGCCGCGACGCCGCCGCGTTGCCGCGGTGTTGCCGCTGCCCCATTCCCGGCCCAAGGGAAGGCCCCGGATCCACTGGGGAACCGGGGCCCGGGTGCAGGCTCGCTCAGGCTCGATCAGCGCCAGTTGCCGGTCCAGCGGTTGGCGGCGGCCTTGTAGACCTTGTAGGTGTCGGTGTTGAAGTACGGCGACGAGATGTGGTCGTAGCGGTCGTTGCCGTCGGTGTCCCACGCGACGCTGTTGACGCCCACCAGGTAGCCGGTGCGCGACGCGCTCTTGTAGTTGTAGATGAACGGCCCGCCGCTCGCGCCGGCGGTGAAGGAGCACTTGAAGCCGATGTGCTCCTGCAGGTTGTACTTCCTGGCCTCGGGCATCGGCTTGGTCTTGCCGTAGCAGTACTTCATGGTGCGGCCGGTGAACGGCTTGTCGCCGTCGGGGTGCTCGCCCGCCGGGTAGCCGAAGGAGAACACGTTCAGCTTGGTGCTCCGGTTCCAGGTGAAGCCCTGGCCACCGACGTTGTCACCGAGCCGGCCGACGTTCTTGACCGTCCACTTCCACTTGCCGCCGACCTTCTCCCACTTGACCTTGATGCCGTTGAAGACGTTGACGAACGCGTAGTCGTAGTCGTAGTCCTCCTTCACCACGAAGTCGTCGTGCGCGTTGAACGTCTTGGCGGCGTAGATGCCGTAGGGAGCCTTGCCGTCCCAGACCTTGTCGCCGTCCCAGTAGGACGGGATGAAGATCCAGTTGTCGTAGAAGGTGTTCTTCTTGGTGTCGTACACGCAGTGGGCGGAAGTCGCCACGAGGTTGCGGTACTTGCTCTGCACCGAACTGGCCGAGCAGTAGCGCCAGTTCTTCGGGTTGCGCGGGTCGGCCTTGGGCAGCGTGAAGAACACGCGGCCGACCGTGTTGGGCAGGTTGACGTGCTTGCTCTTCTTGCTCTTCGTCTTCTCCGCGCCGATCGGCGGAACGGAGCCTGCGGGACCGTCCGGGGAGTCGTTCCTGCCCTTGACGCCCTTGGTGGACAGGTCGACGCCGTCGTCGTAGTCGGTGGCCAGCTTGATGCGGTCCGGCGTCCAGAACTGGACCGCCTGCTCAGCAGGGGTGGCCGAGTTCCTGGACACGACGTCCGAGGGTGCGGTCGCGCTCGCCGCGCCGCCGCCGACCATTCCCGCCGCCAGCCCGATGGCCACGAGGCCGGCGAGGGGGATCGCGATGCGCCTTGCTCGGGAATACATGGAGCTCCTCTCAGCTTTCGGCGGCCCAGAGCGGGGGACTGTGCCCCGGTGGGCCAGGAAAACGTTGAGAACGCTAATGAACGGCCCGATCCGGCCGCCAGGAAACGACGCCAAAAAGCATGGGCCGGTTCCATTCTGTTATGGAAATAGCGAGTTCGCATGTATTCGGAATTAGCATTTCCGCAGGTCAAGGCCGTGTTTTATTTTCTCTGACAACAGCGGTAACGCCAATTATCAAGCGCCACTCCTTATCAACCGAACGTTGTTCTGGTTAGATGGCGGCATGGATCCTCGCACGCCCTGTCTCATTGGCATCGCCCAACGCACCATTCGCGAGCAGCCGGGCCCAGAACCGCTGGATCTGTGGGAGTCGGTCGCCCGCGCAGCCGCGGACGACGCGCGGCTGCCCGTCGGGCGGCTCGACTCGATCCAGATCGTCCACACCGACTCGTGGCAGTACGACTCGCCGGTCGGCCGCCTCGCGGAACGCCTCGGCGCCACGCCACGCCACCAGGTCTACTCCAAGGTCAGCGGTACGGCCCCGCAACTGCTCATCGGCGCCGCGGCGGCCGGGATCGCGGCGGGCGAACTGGAGTCCGCGCTGGTCGCGGGGGCCGAGGCGCTGGCCACGCGGCGGGCGTACCGGAAGGCGGGCGAGCACGCGCCCTGGAGCCACGCCGCCGACCCGCGGCCGCCGTACGGGTGGGAGCGGACGCCGCATCCCTCCGCGCTGGCGCACGGGCTGTTCCTCCCGGTGCACACCTATCCGATCATGGAGACGGCGCGGCGGGCGGCCGTCGGGCTCGCCATCCAGGAGGAGATGCGCGAACGGGCCCGCATCATGGCCCCCATGACCGAGGTCGCGGCGGCGAACCCGTACGCCTGGCGCAGGGTCGCGCGCACCCCCGACGAGCTGCTCGACCGCTTCGTCGGCTGGCCGTACACCAGGAGCACCGTGGCCGTGCTGGAGGTGGACCAGGCGGCGGCCGTCGTGCTGGCCAGCTCGCGGCTGGCCGACCGGCTCGGGGTGCCCCAGGATCGGCGGGTCTACCTGCGCGGATGGGCGTACGCGGAGGACACCTGGGAGGTGGCGGCGCGGCCCGCGCTCGGCTCGTCGCCGGCCGTCGCCGCCGCCGCGCGGGCCGCGTTCGAACGGGCCGGGCTCGGGCTGGACGACATGCACGCGCTCGACGTCTACAGCTGCTTCGCGATCGCGCTGCGGCAGGCGTGCGACGCGATCGGGCTCGACCCGCTGGACCCGCGCGGGCTCACGGTCACCGGCGGGCTGCCGTACGCGGGCGGGCCGGCCAGCGACTACGTGCTGCACTCGACGGCGACGATGGCCGGGCTGCTGCGGGCCCAGTCGGGGCACGGGCTGGTCACCGGGGTGGGGATGCACCTGACCAAGCACACGTACGCGGTGTGGTCGAGCGAGCCGGGCGGGCGGCTGGGCGGGCGGCTGGGTGGTGCGACGCCGGTGCACACGGCCGAGGAGGTGCCGGTCGTGGCGTCGTACTCAGGGGTGGGGAAGGTGGCCGGCTACACGGTGGCGCACGGGCCGGGGGGCGCGGCCGAGAAGGGGTTCCTGGTGGTGGAGGTGCCGGGAGGGCGGGCGTACGCGGTGGTGGAGGAGGCGGACCTGCTCGCGGAGGCGGAGGAACGGGAGCTGGTGGGGCGGGAGGTGCGGGTGGCGACCGACGGGAAGGTCAATGTGGCCTCCTGGTGACTTAAACTTGCAGTCAAATCTGTGACCGGTTGACTACTATCTGGTGTTGACATTTTTATGTCAGCGGCGGACGCTGGAGTCATGCGGAGGACAACGGTGCGCATCGACGAAACGCTCCTCAACGAGGCGAAGGCGTACGCGGCGAAAAACGGACGAAGTCTCACCTCAGTCATGGAGGATGCCTTGCGACAACTGCTCAACCGCTCCACGGAGGTGGCCCAGCGGCCCCGCGTGGAGTTGATCACCTCCCCGTGCGAGCCCGGCTACCACGCATGGGTGCAGCAGAGGCTCGACGCCGGCGACAAGCTGGAGCACATCGCCTACGACCTCGACAATGCGGAGCGTTTCCCGGAGGTGTTCGATGCTCCTCGCTGACATCAACGTCCTTGTCAACGCGTTCCGGCACGAATCCGTCGACCACGATCGCTGCCTGGCCATCGTCGACGAGATGGTGAACGGCGACTCCAGCTACGCCGTGAGCGACTTCGTCGTCAACGGGTTCATCCGGATGGTGACCAACCGGCGCATCTACCTCAAACCCGATCGGCTCGAAGACGCCCTCACCTTCGCCGCGGCCTATCGCAACCAACCGCACGCGTCGGTGGTCGCGGCCGAGGACCGGCACTGGGAGATCTTCACCCGGCTCAGCCGTCAGGTCGGCGCCACCGGCAATCTCATCCCCGACGCCTATCTCGCCGCACTCGCCATCGAGCACGGTTGTGAATTCGTGACCTGCGACAAAGATTTCGCCAAGTTCGAGGGCTTGCGCTGGAGGTCGCCCCTGAACTGAACTGGAGTTCAAGGGCGCAAGCCGGCACCGACTCGGCTAGGAACGTCGTGGCGGAACAGTTCGACGTCATCGAGGCAGGCGAGCGTGGGCGCCGCCGGTGGACATTGTTGCTGGTGGTGGTGGCGCTCCTGCTCATCCCCGTCATCGGCCTGCTCGTGAGCCGGGACCCCGACCCCGAGGCCGAGGCGGAGTCTCCCGCCGCGACCGCGACCCCTGAGCCCATCAGGTCCCTGACCCGGCTCGACAACGCGCCCAACATCGTCAACCCACCCGCCGTGCCCAAGCAGGGGGACGAGGTCATCCAGGTGGTGTTCCCCCACGGCGTACGGGCCGAGGTGCGGTATCCGGCCGAGCTGAATCTCGACGCCCTGGGCTCGCGGCCGTTCCAGGGAGCCTGGGTCGAGGGACGGTTCCGCCAGTTCGTCGCCCCGTACGGCGGTCAGCTGGAGGTCACCCGCGGCGGGCAGCCGATCAGAAACTACGCCCCCAACGTGACCCTCTGGCCGCGCCAGGCGGGCAGCGGCTTCTACGGGCAGGTGCTGCTGTTCGAATTCGGGCCGTGGCGGCTGGCGATGTACGACCGGGGGGAGGGGCTGACCTTCGACCAGCGGATGTCGCTGGCCCGCAACCTGCGCGGACGGGTGACCAAGGAGGGCTACCTCGTGCTTTCGGCCCGCCGTGACATCCGGCTGACCCGACCGGGGGAGCGGGTCCAGGGCCATCCGGTGGGGCCACAGCTGTGGTTCGGCGGCGGAGCGGGCCAGATGCTGGCCCTCGTCCCGACCCCCGACTGCGCCGGCCACCGCGCGTTGCCCGAGGTCATCGAAGGGCGAGGGCGACCGTCCGACATGGTGTGCCGTGGCGACATGCTGATCGCCGTCACGGGGTCGACGGAGTTCAGAGAGAAGGCGATCGAGGGGATCCGGGTCACGGTGAAATGACCCCACCCACTCGCCGGGTGGTGCTGGGGATCTGCCGGGCGCTTCGCCTGAGTGGTGCTGGGGGCCTGCCGAGGTTTTGCTGGGCGACGTCGAATCCGTCGGGCGTTAGGCGGATGGCGCTGGGCGGCGGCGGACGTGGGCGGGTTGGGGCGGGGTGGGGTGATCGGGTTGAAGTAGGGTGCGGCCATGTTCGCCGTAACCGCCACACAGACCGATCCCGACAACCCGCTCGCCGGCCTGACGCTGGGTGAGCGCCCCGAGCCGGAGGCGCCTGAGGGGTGGACGACCGTTTCGGTGCGTGCTGCCGCGCTCAACCATCACGACGTGTGGACGCTCAAGGGCGTCGGCATCCGGCAGGACCGGCTGCCGATCGTGCTGGGCTGCGACGCCGCCGGGGTGGACGAGGACGGCAACGAGGTCATCGTGCACTCCGTGATCGGCACCGGCGCCGACGAGACGCTCGATCCCAAGCGCACGCTGCTGTCCGAGCAGCACGACGGCACGTTCGCCGAGCGGGTGGCCGTGCCGCGCCGCAACCTGGTGCCCAAGCCGGCCTCGCTCGGCTTCGAGCACGCGGCCTGCCTGCCGACGGCGTGGCTGACCGCGTACCGGATGTTGTTCGACAAGGCCGGGCTGGAGCCCGGCTCCACCGTGCTGGTGCAGGGCGCCGGCGGCGGCGTGGCCACTGCGGTGATCGCGCTCGGCCGGGCCGCCGGTTACCGGATCTGGGCCACCAGCCGTTCGGAGAGCAAGCGGGAACGAGCCCGGCAACTCGGCGCCGACCAGGTCTTCGAGCCGGGCGCGCGGCTGCCGGAACGGGTGGACGCGGTCATGGAGACCGTCGGCCAGGCCACCTGGGACCACTCGCTCAAATCGCTCAAGCCCGGCGGGCGCATCGTCGTCTCCGGCGCCACCAGCGGCGCGGTTCCGCCCGCCGACCTGAACCGGGTCTTCTTCCTGCAACTGTCCGTGGTCGGTTCCACGATGGGGACGCGGGAGCAGTTGGGGCGGCTGGCGGTGTTCCTGGAGCAGACCGGGCTGCGGCCGGAGATCGACCGGGTGCTGCCGCTGACCGAGGCGCGCGACGGGTTCGCCGCCATGGCGTCGGGGGAGATCTTCGGCAAGATCGTCTTCACCGTCTGAATAAGTGACGGGTTACTTCTGACGCTTCCGGGTGATACAAGAGGTAAGCGGTGGTGTCACCCGGGAGGTTGTCATGATGGACATCGAGCCCTTCGGCCCCGGGTCGATGCACTGGGACACGACCGGCGAATACCGTAACCTGCTCGTGGCCGGCAGTGCGCTCGTGCTCCAGACCATGCATCCGGCGGTCGGCGCGGCGGTGGCCGAGCACTCCACGTACAAGAGCGATCCGTGGGGGCGGCTGGAGCGCACGCTCGTGTCCGTGCAGAAATGGGTGTACGGCGGCGCCGACGGCCCGGCCGAGGGACGGCGGCTCAGGGAGCTGCACAAGCCGATCAGCGGAGTGGACGAGAGCGGCCGGCACTACCACGCGCTGAACGGCGAGGCGTGGACCTGGGTGCACCTGTCGCTGTTCGAGCGGTTCATCGTCCTCAACCGCTACTTCGGCACCCCGTTCACCCGCGAGCAGGAGCGGCGCTTCTACGCCGAGTCGCGGCAGCTCGGCGCGATCCTGCGGGTGCCCGAGCGGGAGCTGCCCGAGGACATCGACGGGTTCTGGCGCTACTTCGACCGGATGGTGGCCGAGCGGTTGGAGGCGCATCCGACGGCGCTCGATGTGCTCTCGGTCATGCGCGGCACCCCGGCGCCGCCGGGGCTGCCCGCTCCGCTGCGCCGGTTGTGGACGCCGGTCGGGGCCGGGGCGGGGGAGTTCAGCTATTTCCTCACCGTCGGCACCCTGCCTTCCGCCGTACGACGGAAGCTCGGGCTGCGCTGGACGGGCCGGGAGGAGCGGCGGTTGCGGCATCTCGGGCACGCGGTGGCCATGCTGACCCCGCACCTGCCTGAACGTCTGCGTTACATGCCCATCGCCTATCACGCCCGCAAGGCCGCCCGGAGCTCCCGTCGCGCCGGCCGCGACCAGCTCCGCTCCGCCTGACGGCCCCGGCTCACGCTCGCCCCGGCGGCCAACGGCTCACGCTCGCCCCAGCGGCCCCCGGCTCACGCTCGCCCCGGCGGTCACCGGTTCGCTCCGCCTGGATGCGGGGGTGCGGGCGGAACAGGGTCAGCGGTCGAGGATGTCGTGGATGGTGCGGCTGGTCTCATGCAGCGTCGTACGCAGCTCGTTCAGCTGCTCCGGAGTGAGCCGGGCCTGCGACGCCTCCTCGCGGACCTGGGCGACGAAGTCGGCCAGCAGCTCGCCCAGCTCGGCGTCCAGCTCGGCCCGGTTGGCCGGCCCGCCGGACGGTTGGCCGCCGAGCGTTGCCCAGACCTCCGACCAGATCCGGCGCCACTCGCCGCTGAGCCGCTCGCCCTCGTCCTGCCAGTGGGTGGCGTGTTCCATCCACTGCCGCTTCTGCTGCTCCCGCAGGCGCCTGATGTCCTCTTTCTGCTTCTGACGCATCCGCCTGGTGTCCTCGGCCGCGCCCGTGCGCACGTCCTTGGCCATCCGGGTCAGCTCGTCGCGCAGCGACTTGACCGTGTCGCGGACGTCCTCCTTGACCTCGCGGGCGATGTCGCGCACGGAGGCGGAGATCTCCTGCTCCAGGTCGTCGAGCTCGTCGAGCCGGGCGTTCAGCTCCTCGCGGCCCTTGTCGGTGATCGAGAACACCTTCTTGCCCTCGACCACCTCGTGCGTCACGAGGCCCTCCTCCTCCAGGCGGGCCAGGCGCGGATAGATCGTGCCGGGGGAGGGCGAGTAGACGCCGAGGAAGCGGTCTTGGAGCAGCCGGATGACCTCGTAGCCGTGGCGCGGGCTCTCCTCCAGCAGCTTGAGCAGGTACAGCCGGAGCCGGCCGTGACCGAAGACAGGGCTCATTCCTTCTCTCCCTTGAGCAGCGTGACCTCGCCTGAGACCGTGATCGCCGACAGCGAGGCCATGCCGCCACCCAGCCGTCCCGACAGCGTCTTGGAGCCGGGGTTGTTCGTGTCGGACAGTCCGTCGAAGGTGCTGACCAGCCTGCCGGAGGTGGATCTGAAGCTGACGTCCGCCTCCACGTTCTTGGGCAGCCTGACCAGGATGTCACCGGAAACACTGTTGAGTGTCACGTGACCCGTGGGACGCAGGAAGAGATCGGCGGTGATGCGGCCGGAGACGCTGTTGGCCTTCAGCCGGCGTGGCGTGCCGTGGGCCACGGTCAGGTCGCCCGAGACGCTGACGAACGACAGGTCGCCGCCCAGCGCCCGGCTCTCCACGGCGCCCGAGACGGTGTTGGCGGCCACGTCGCCGCTGACCCCGTCGAGCACGATGTCGCCGGAGACGCTCTTGACGTTGGTCGCCTTCTCGAACCCGGCCACCAGCGCGGGTGCGGTCACCACGCCCGCCTTGACCCGGCAGTGCTTGGGCACGGTGATGGACAGGACCGTTCTGCGCTTGTCCCGGCGCAGCCAGCCGAGCAGGCCGTCCCAGGTGAGGTCGCGATAGGCGATGGTGAGCTCTTTGCCGGCCTCGTCGTAGGTGACCAGGAGCGGGGAGGCGGAGTCGAACTCGGCCACCTCCAGGGTGGGTGGGCCGTCGCTGGCCAGCACGTCGAGGCGGCCGGCGACGATGCGCACGTCGAGTGAGTCCACGTCGCCGAAGGTCAGTTGCCCCGGCTCTTCGATCGTCCACTGCTGCATGCTCCGCCGGCCCTCTCGTTGTGGGTACGCTCCTACTACATTTCACGATATGTCGCGTTCAAGGGAAACTCAAGATGTATCGCGTTATGAAGTGTGCCACGGCCCCCATCGCGGGACGAACCGTACGGACGCGACCGTGCCTCCCGTCGCAGGGGAGGGTCAGTCGTCCTCGTCGTCGAGGCGGGCCAGCCAGGTGGCCAGGCGCTCGATCGGCGTCTCGAACTCCGGGTTGAGGTCGACGAACTCGCGCAGCCGTTCTCCGAGCCACAGCAGGCTGACCTCTTCCTCGCCCCGCCGCTCGACCAGCTCCTCGATCCCCCGATCGGTGAAGTACATCGTGTTCCCCTTTCCATCTGTGGGCCTGGCTGCGATGTATGGCCGGACAAGCAGCGAGCCCCCGGCGAGAACCGGGGGCTCGCTGGTCAGACCGGTCAGCCGAAGATCTGCTGCTGGATCTCTTCGAGCTCGGTGTCGTGCGAGTTGTGCGAACCCGTGGCCGGCGAGCTGTTGGCGGCGCGCGACACGCGCCGCACGGTCCGTCCGCCCAGCGTCCCCGGGTCCTCGGCCAGCTTGAGGGTCAGGTACGGCCACGGCCCCATGTTGGTCGGCTCGTCCTGGGCCCACACCAACTCGACCTGGTCGCCGTAGCGCCCCAGCTCGGCCGCCAGCTCGTCCGACGGGAACGGGTAGAGCCGCTCCAGCCGCACGAGGGCGACGTCGTCACGGCCCGACTTGTCGCGCGCCGCGGCCAGCTCGTAGTAGAGCTTGCCGGAGGTGAGCACGACCTTGGTCACCTTGCCGGGCTCGACGGTGGTGTCACCGAGGACCGGCTGGAAGGTGCCCGAGGTGAAGTCGGCCGCCCTGGACGTGGCCGCCTTGTGGCGCAGCAGCCACTTGGGCGTGAAGACCACCATCGGCTTGTGCCGCTCCGACTCCACCTGCCAGCGCAGCAGGTGGAAGTAGTTGGCCGGAGTGGTGGGCTGCGCGACCGTCATGTTGTCGAGCGCGCAGACCTGGAGGAAGCGCTCAATGCGGGCCGAGGAGTGGTCGGGGCCCTGGCCCTCGAAGCCGTGCGGCAGCAGCAGCACGACCGAGGACTTCTGGCCCCACTTCTGCTCGCCCGACGAGATGAACTCGTCGATGATCGTCTGGGCGCCGTTGACGAAGTCGCCGAACTGCGCCTCCCAGAGGACCAGCGCGTCGGGACGGACCACGCTGTAGCCGTACTCGAAGCCCAGCGCCGCGAACTCGCTGAGCAGCGAGTCGTAGACGTAGAACTTCGTGGTGCCCTGGTTGAACGTCTTGAGCGGCGTGTGGTCGGCGCCGGTCATCCGGTCCACCAGGACGGCGTGCCGCTGGGTGAACGTGCCGCGGCGGGAGTCCTGGCCGACCAGGCGCACCGGGTGGCCGTCGATCAGCAGCGAGCCGAACGCCAGCGTCTCGCCCATCGCCCAGTCGATCGCGTCCTGCTCGACGCTCTGGCCGCGGCGCTGCAGCACCGGCGCGAGCCGGGGATGCGGCGTGAAGCCCTCGGGCAGGTTGAGCTGGGTGTCGACGATGCGCTTGAGCGTCTCGTCGCTGATCGCGGTCGGCGTGTCCTCGTGGGACCACTTGACGACCTCGGTCGGCGGCACCCGCATCGCGCCCGCCTCCAGCGGCTTCTTCGCCGCCTCGCGGGTCTCGGTGAACGCCTGCTCCAGCTTGGCCTGGTAATCGCGCAGCGCCTGCTCGGCCTCCTCGACCGTGATGTCGCCGCGGCCGATCAGGGCCTCGGTGTAGAGCTTGCGGGTCGAGCGCTTGGCGTCGATGAGGTCGTACATCAGCGGCTGGGTGAAGGCGGGGTTGTCGCCCTCGTTGTGGCCGCGGCGGCGGTAGCAGATGAGGTCGATGACGACGTCCTTGCGGAACGCCTGGCGGTATTCGTAGGCCAGCTCGCCCACGCGTACCACGGCCTCGGGGTCGTCGCCGTTGACGTGGAAGATCGGCGCCTGGATCATCCGCGCCACGTCGGTCGCGTAGACCGAGGAGCGGGAGGAGGCGGGCGAGGTCGTGAAGCCGACCTGGTTGTTGACCACCACGTGCACGGTGCCGCCGGTGCGGTAGCCGCGCAGCTGCGACAGGTTGAGCGTCTCGGCCACGACGCCCTGGCCGGCGAAGGCCGCGTCACCGTGGACGAGGACCGGCAGGACCGTGAAGCCCTCCTCGCCGCGCTCCAGGAGGTCCTGCTTGGCGCGGACCACGCCTTCGAGGACCGGGTCGACGGCCTCCAGGTGGGAGGGGTTGGCGACCACGGAGGCGGTGATGGTCTTGCCGCTCGGCGCGGTGAACTCGCCGCTCGCGCCCAGGTGGTACTTCACGTC
The DNA here is from genome assembly GCF_035917475.1 of Nonomuraea fuscirosea. Lineage (NCBI taxonomy): Bacteria > Bacillati > Actinomycetota > Actinomycetes > Streptosporangiales > Streptosporangiaceae > Nonomuraea > Nonomuraea fuscirosea. The sequence goes on from NZ_CP109074.1 coordinate 70,910, forward strand.
GCCCGAGCCGTGCGCGGTGCGCGGGTCGATGTTGCCCTCGAACTCGCCGAAGATCTGGGCGTAGGACTTGCCCACGATGTTGGCCAGCACGTTGAGGCGGCCGCGGTGGGCCATGCCGATGACGACCTCGTCGAGGTCCTCGTCGGCGGCGTCGCTGATCACCGAGTCGAGCAGCGGGATCAGGGACTCGCCGCCCTCCAGCGAGAAGCGCTTCTGGCCGACGAACTTCGTCTGCAGGAACGTCTCGAACGCCTCGGCGGTGTTGAGCCGCGACAGGATGTTGAGCTGCTCGTCGCGCTCGGGCGACTTGTGCGGCTTCTCCACCCGCGCCTGGATCCAGGCCCGCTCCTCGGGGTTCTGGATGTGCATGTACTCGATGCCGACGGTGCGGCAGTAGGAGTCACGCAGCACGCCCAGGATCTCGCGCAGCTTCATCAGCGCCCGGCCGCCGAACCCGCCGGTGGCGAACTCGCGCTCCAGGTCCCACAGCGTCAGGCCGTGGCTCTGGATGTCGAGGTCGGGGTGCTTGCGCTGCTTGTATTCGAGCGGGTCGGTCTCGGCCATCAGGTGCCCGCGCACGCGGTAGGCGTGGATGAGCTCGATGACGCGCGCGGACTTGGCCACGTCGTCGTCGTGGGAGGCCGAGATGTCCTGGACCCAGCGGACCGGCTCGTACGGGATCCGCAGCGCCTCGAAGATCTCGTCGTAGAAGCCGTCCTCGCCGAGCAGCAGCCGGTGGATCTGGCGCAGGAAGTCGCCCGACTGGGCGCCCTGGATGATCCGGTGATCGTAGGTGCTGGTCAGCGTCATGACCTTGGAGACGGCCAGGCGCGAGAGCGTGTCGGGGGAGGCCCCCTGGTATTCGGCCGGGTATTCCATCGCGCCGACGCCGATGATCGTGCCCTGACCGGGCATGAGGCGCGGAACGGAGTGGACCGTGCCGATCGTGCCGGGGTTGGTCAGCGAGATCGTCGTGCCGGCGAAGTCGTCGACGCCCAGCTTGCCGGAGCGAGCCTTGCGGACGACCTCTTCGTAGGCGACCCAGAACTGGCGGAAGTCCATCTCCTCCGCGCCCTTGATGGAGGGCACGAGCAGCTGGCGGTCGCCGTTGCTCTTCTGCACGTCGATGGCCAGGCCGAAGCCGACGTGCTCGGGCTTGACCAGGGTCGGCTTGCCGTCGATCTCCGCGTAGGAGTAGTTCATCTCCGGCATGGCGCGCAGCGCCTTGACGATCGCGAAGCCGATCAGATGGGTGAAGGAGATCTTGCCGCCACGACCCCGCTTGAGGTGATTGTTGATCACGATGCGGTTGTCGATGAGCAGCTTGGCCGGGATGGCCCGCACGCTCGTGGCCGTCGGAACCGTCAGCGACAGGTCCATGTTGGCGGCCGTGCGTGCGGCGGCGCCGCGCAGCTTGACCTCTTCGGCGCCCTTGGGCACCGGAGCGGCCGGCTGCTTCGGCTTCTCGGCCGCGGGCTGCGCCTTGGGCGCGGCCTTGGCCGGTGCCGGTGGAGGCGGCGCGGTGACAGTGCCGTTCGCCGCCTCCCTGACCGGGGTTCGGCCCGGTCCGTAATCAGGGTTGTAGTCAGCGAAGAAGTTCCACCAGGCCTTGTCGACAGACTCAGGATCTTGGAGGTACTTCTGGTACAGCTCGTCGACAAGCCACTCGTTCTGACCAAAGCTTGCCAGCGGGTTTGTCCGCGACGACTCAGACGACACGGCGGAAATCGCCCTCTTCCGCAGATCGGCGTTGATGTTAGAGAACCTGTCCAAGGCTACTCGCCCGGACCGGCAACGCGCGCCGAAGAGCCCGCGCCGCCTCGAACGATCCTCTCAGGACGGCGCGAAGAGGTCACGCTCGCCTAGTCAATCCGGGTAGTGCGCCATTTATTACTCTTTGGTATCAACGTCCAGACCTGAGGTTTATTTCACGCTGGACAGCAACCGGCTGGTGATCCGCACCTCTGGGGACAACTCGGACAGGAGGTCCGCCAGCTCCTCGCCCGCCTGCTTGAGCTCCTCCAGCGACATGGGCTCCAGCCGTTCGAGCAGGAAGATCGCGTTGGTGGTCTCCTCGGTGAGGCGGGTGCGCACCACCTGGCGCCAGTTCCACCGGCGGCAGGTGACGCCGGCGTCGTCGCGCCAGATCACCTCGCCGGGCTCCGGCTGCCCGAGCGCCTCCTCCGACGGCTCGTCGCCGACGGCCCTGACCAGCCGGGCCGGGCCGACGTAGCGGTCGAGGTCCTCGCCGCCGATGGGCAGCGCGTGCTTGACGCTGATCGAGTTGTACGCGTCGACCGCGCGGTTGATCTCCGGCAGCGGCATGCGGCGGGTGAGCGCGTCGACCGAGGGCCGGGTGCGCTGCGGCTTGGCGCCGAAGGCGCGGTAGGCGTCCTTCCAGGCGTCGATCTTGTCCGCCTGCACCTCCGCCTCCGAGGCCTCGGTCAGCCAGGCCCGGGTGCGGTCGTCGGTGGGCCCGTTGCTCAGGCCGTGCGCGGTCATGACCAGCACCGCGAAGTCGGGTCGCAGCGCGAGGACGGAGTCGTCCACCCAGATGTCGTCGAGCATCCCCACAGTTTAGGAGCCAGGACACCTGGGAGCGGAAACCGCAAAATTCACTTTGCAAAATTCGTTTTGCGGTTTATCGTCGGTGACATGCAGGAGTCGTACAAGATCACTGATCCGCAGGTGCTCAGGGCGGTCACCCATCCGCTCCGAGCCCGGCTGCTCGGGCTGCTGCGCGCCGACGGGCCGGCCACCGCGAGCGAGCTCGGCCGCAAGATGGGCGAGAGCTCGGGCTCCACCAGCTACCACCTGCGCGAGCTGTTCAAGTTCGGCTTCATCGAGGAGGACGACGACCGGCGCGACGGCCGTGAGCGCCGCTGGCGGGCCCGCCACCGCTACACCTCGTGGAACAGCAGGGAGATGGCCGGCACCGCCGAGGGGCGCGAGGTGATCAGGGTCATGCGGCTGTGGCAGGCCGAGGCGCTCGGGCAGATCGTGCAGGAGTTCGACGAGTCCGAGTGGTCTCCCGAGTGGGTGGAGACGGCCGGCCTGAGCGACCACATCGCCGAGCTGCCGCCGGCCGGGCTGGCGGAGTTCATGGCGCGGACGGACGAGGTCCTGCGCGAGCTGATCGCCCGCCACGCGGGCGCTCCCGACATCGAGCAGGTACGGATCTGGGTCGGGGGCTTCCCCCGGGCCAGGGAGGAGAAGTCATGACCGCGCGTTCGGCGTTCCGGCGTTATCTGCTCGTCAGCTTCCTGACCTGGCTGCCCGTGGGGCTCATGGCGGCCAGCATGGTGCTGCTGATGACCGAGCGGGGGCTCGGCCTGGCCCAGATCGGCCTGGTGATCACCGTCTTCTCGCTCGTGGCCGTGAGCCTGGAGCTGCCCACGGGCGGCTTCGCCGACGTCGTGGGACGCCGCGTGGTGCTGGCCGCCTCGGCCGCGGTCACGGTGGCGGCGCTCGCGCTGATCAGCGTGTCCACGACGTTCTGGATGTTCGTGGCCTGCGGCGTGCTGAAGGGCGTGGCCAGGGCGCTGTCCAGCGGCCCGGCCACCTCCTGGTACGTCGACACGCTGCACGGCATCGAGGGCCGGAACGCCGACCTCAAGCCGGGCCTGGCCGGGGGCAGCGCGATGGAGTCCGTGGCCCTGTGCGCGGGCGTGCTGGCGGGTGGCGCCCTGCCGCTCCTGGTGCCGCCCTCGCTGATCTTCCCGCTGGCCGCGCCGCCCCTGGTGGGCGCGGTGGCGGCGCTGGTGCTGCTGGTTGTGGTGATCTTCGCGATGCCCGAGCCGGCCCACGAGCGCCGCTCGTTCGGCGGTGTCCTGCGCGAGGTGCCGGCCACGGTGGCCGGTGGCATCAGGCTCGCGCTGCGGGGCGCGGTGCTGCGCCGGCTCATGCTCGCCGCCGTCGTCTCCGGCGTCGTCCTGACCAGCATCGAGCTGCTCACGCCCGGCCGGCTGGCCGAGCTGGCGGGCACGGCCGAGAGCGGCAGCCTGGCCTACGCGGTGGTGGCGGCGCTCGGGTTCGCCGGCAGCGCGGCGGGCAGCTCGCTCGCGCCCCGCGCCGCGCGGCTGGCGGGCGGCTCCGCGAGGGGCGCCATCGCGGGCACGGTGCTGACGGCGCTCTCCGTCGCCGCGCTGGCCGCCACGGCGGACCTCGCCGGCGTCGCGGGGCTGGTGAGCGCGGGGCTGGCCTACGTCGTGCTCTTCGTGGGCCTCGCGGTGGCGGGCGTGCTGTGCCTGGAGATGACGCACAGGGCGGTCAACGCGGCCGAGCGCACCACGGTCACCTCGACCAGTTCGCTGTCCCTGCAAGGCGGCGGGGCCGCGGCCAACCTCGCGCTCGGCGCCCTGGCCGCCCAGGCGGGGCTGCCGGTGGCGTGGGGGATCACGGCGGCGGTGGCGCTGGCCTCGATGCTGGTGTTCGTCCGGATGCCCCTGCCGCCGGGCGATCAGGCGGTCACGGACCCCGAGGTCACAGGCTCCAGTCCAGATCAGGTCCTACCGGCACGATCCGGCTCGGGTTGATGCCGGGCTGGGTGAGGTAGTAATGACGCTTGATCTGATCGAAGTCGGTGGTTTCGCCGAAGGCCGGGATGGCATGCAACCGGCGCGCGTACGCCCAGAGCGCCGGATAGTCGGCCAGCCGGCGGACCGAGCACTTGAAGTGCGTGTGATAGACGGCGTCGAACCTGGCCAAGGTCGTGTAGAGGCGCACATCGCTGTCGGTGAGCGTGTCGAAGAGGAAGTCCGACCCGGCCAGGCGCACCTCCAGCAGGTCGAGGGTGGTGAACACCCGCGCGACCGCCTCCTCGTACACCTGCTGGTCACGGGAGAAGCCCGCCTCGTAGACCGCGTTGTTGAGGCCGTGGTAGAGGCGGTCGTTCATGATGTCGATGTCGGGGCGCAGGCGTTCCGGATAGAGGTCGGGGGAGGTCCCCCATGACGTCTCCAGGTCGAGGGTGATCTGGGGGAAGTCGTTGGTGACGATCCGCTTGTCCTGCTCGTCCCAGACGCAGGGAACGGTGTAGCGGCCCGTGTAATCGGGGTCGGTGGCGTGGTAGAGCTCCGACAGGTATTCGGGGTCGCCGCCGGGGACGCGCCAGCCCTTCTCGTCCCTGACGGGGTCCACGATCGTGACGTCCAGCAGGTCCTCCAGGCCGAGCAGCGCGCGGACGATCAGCACCCGCTGGGCCCACGGGCAGGCGTAGGAGGCGTAGAGCCGGTAGCGGCCCGGCTCGGGAGGGCCGAGCCGATCCGTGAAGCGGTTGGGCTGCCGGACGAAGCGGCCATCGGCGTCGAACTCGCGGCTCGGCTTCATGACCCCAGTAGAACACGATTCGGACACAGAACTATATTCGGGCGTGTGGCGAAATTTGTGGTGACACCCTCGAACGCGGCACAGCGAGAGGCGTGGGTAGGCGGGACCATCCCCGACGTCGAACGGGTCCGGCCGGGCGTGTGGTCGGTCCCGGTGCCGATCCCGATCAACCCCCTCCGGTACGTGCTGGTCTACGTCCTCGAACTGCCCGACGGCGTGGCGATCATCGACGCCGGCTGGAACACCGACGAGGCGTACGACGCGCTCGTCGCGGGCCTGGGCGTGGCCGGGTACGCGATCACCGACGTCAAGGGCGTGCTCGTCACCCACATCCACCCCGACCACTACGGCCTGGCCGGGCGGGTCCGCGAGAATTCCGGCGCCTGGATCGCGCTGCATCCCGCGGACGCCCGCCTGGTCCGCGAGCGCTACGACGACGCGGCCATCGACTCCCTCGTGCAGCGCGAGCGCGCGCTGCTGCAGCGCTGCGGCGTCCCTGAGCTGACGCTGGACGAGCTGGCCGGGGCGTCCATGATGATCAGGCACATGGTCTCGATGGCCAGGCCGGACCGGCTGGTCGAGGACGGCGAGGAGCTCGGCCTGCCCGGCTGGGACCTGCGGGCCGTCTGGACGCCCGGCCACTCGCCCGGTCACCTGTGCTTCGTCTCGCCCGAGCGCAAGGTGCTGTTCTCGGGTGACCACGTGCTGGCGAAGATCACGCCGATCGTGGCCGTGCATCCCCAGTCGGGGCCCAACCCGCTGGCCGACTACCTCGACTCGCTGGCCGCCGTCCGCAAGCTGGAGGTGGACGAGGTGCTGCCGGCGCACGAGTTCCGCTTCCTCGAACTGGCCGAACGGGTGGACACCGTGATGGCGCACCACGACGAGCGGCTGGCCGAGATCGAGCACGTGCTGGGCGCGGCCGGGCCGTCGTCGTGCTGGGACGTGGCCACCCGGTTGACCTGGTCGCGGCCCTGGGAGACGATCCCGCCGTTCATGCGGCGCTCGGCCAACAACGAGACGCTGGCTCACCTGGCCTGGTTGGAGGCGAAGGGGCGGGTAGTGCGGCAGGCGGGTGAACCGGACCTGTGGCTGAGGCCCTGAGCCGGTTATCGTACTCATACTAGAATGTTGTTCTCCTGCGCGGGAGGTTCGATGCTTCGGTTCGATGACAGGGTCGCGATCATCACGGGGGCCGGGCACGGCCTCGGCAGATCCCACGCCCTCATGCTGGCCGAGCGGGGCGCCATGGTCGTGGTCAACGACCTCGGCGGCGCGCTCGACGGCACGGGCGCCTCGACGGGGCCGGCCGCCGAGGTCGCCGACCTCATCACGAAGAACGGCGGCCAGGCCGTGGCCAGCGCCGACGACATCTCCACGCCGGAAGGGGCCAGGGCGGTCGTCCAGGCGGCCGTGGACGCGTACGGCAAGGTCGACATCGTCGTCAACAACGCCGGCATCCTGCGCGACAAGTCGTTCGGGAAGATGACGGTCGAGGAGTTCGACGCGGTGCTGGCCGTGCACGTACGCGGCTCCTACCTGGTCAGCCAGGCCGCCTACCCGCTGATGAAGGCGGCCGGTTACGGGCGCGTCGTCAACACCTCCAGCCCGGCCGGGCTCTTCGGCAACTTCGGGCAGGCCAACTACTCCACCGCCAAGATGGGCCTGGTCGGCCTGACCAAGACGATCGGCATCGAGGGCGCGCGCAACGGCATCAAGGCCAACGCGATCGCCCCGGTCGCCTGGACCCGGATGACGGAGGCGCTGCTGCCGGCCGAGTTCGAGGCCAAGTTCACGCCCGAGCGGGTCAGCGCGCTGGTCGCCTACCTCGTGCACGAGTCGTGCGAGACGAGCGGCGAGGTCTTCACCGTCGGCGCCGGCCGGGTGGCGCGGGTGTTCGTGGCCGAGGGGCCCGGCTGGAAGACCGACGACGTCACGCCCGAGGCGATCGAGGCCAACTGGGAGGCGGTCATGGCCGAGCAGCCGTACGTGCTGACGGCCGGCGACTCGATGAAGGCGATGCTCTGACGCCGCCGCTCCTCCGGCGACGCTGCTCTGACGGCACGGCTGCTCTGACGGCAGGGCTGCTCTGATCGGGCTGATCGGGCCGCGGCCGTCCAACGTGCTCCGATCGTGATGTACGGCCTCCGCGCCGCGCTGACAGCGTGGCGCAGGGCCGCGACGCTCTGACAACGGCGCGGCCACGGACCACCCCCAGGTGCCGTAGCGGCGGGTTCCGCCGCAGGTGAAGCCGCGGTTTCCCGGCGCCGGTCCTCTGACAGGGACCGGCGCTCCGCGCATCCGCCCGATGTCGGAAATATCGATATGAACAGGTTGGAACCCCGCCTTTGTTCGATCCTCGGCGGAAGTTGGGCGAGTTTGGTCGATTATCACTCTTGATTTGCCGCATCGGTGATCTTATTGTCGCGGCATGACCCCCCTGCCGGGCTCCGCCGGCGACGTGCTGACGCTGATCAGCGCGGGCTCCGCGACCACCCGTTCCGATCTGGCGAAGCTGACCGGCCTGGCCAGATCCACGATCTCCCAGCGCGTCGACGCGCTGATCGAACGCGGGCTGGTCGAGGAGACCGAGAGCGGCGAGTCCACCGGCGGAAGGCCGCCGCGCCAGCTGCGCCTGCACACCGAGGAGCACGCCTTCGCCGGCGTGGACCTCGGCGCCACGCACTGCCGGGTCGCGCTGATGGACATCTCGGGCGAGGTGCTGGCCGAGTGCGAGGACGGGCTGCTGATCGGGGAGGGCCCGGAGACGGTGCTCGCCCACGTGGACCAGCGGCTCGACCACCTGCTCGACCGGGTCGGACGGCCCCGCGCGGCGCTGCGGGCCATCGGGATCGGCGTGCCGGGCCCGGTGGAGTTCGCCACGGGACGGCCGAACAACCCGCCGATCATGCCGGGCTGGAACGACTACCCCGTCCCCGAGTACTTCGGCGGCGTCGAGGTCCTGGTGGACAACGACGTCAACGTGATGGCCCTGGGCGAGCACCGCAACGCCTTCCCGGGCGCCAGTCACCTGCTGTTCGTCAAGGTCGGCACCGGCATCGGCTGCGGCATCATCGCCGAGGGCACGCTCCACCGGGGCGCCCAGGGCTCGGCCGGCGACATCGGGCACATCCGGGTCAGCGGCCACGACGACGCCGGCTGCCGGTGCGGCAACAGCGCCTGCCTCGAAGCCGTGGCCGGTGGGGCCGCGATCGCGCGGCGCCTCAGCGAGCTCGGCCTGTCCGCCGAGTCGGGAGGCGACGTGGTGGCGCTCGTCCAGGCGGGCGACACGCAGGCGCTGCGCCTGGTCAGGGAGGCCGGCCGGCTGATCGGCGAGGTGCTGGCCGGCCTGGTCAACTTCTTCAACCCCGAGGTCATCGTCATCGGCGGCGCGCTGTCGCGGGTGCACGAGCATCTGCTGGCCGGGATCAGGGAGACGGTCTACCGCAGATCGCTGCCGCTGGCCACGCACCATCTGTCCATCACGCCGAGCCGTACCGGCATCAACGCCGCCGCGCTCGGCGCCGGAATCCTAGCGATCGAGCACTACCTGTCACCCGACAACATCAACCGCATCGTCAACGCCTGAAAGGGACTCCGATGCTGGTCATGAAGGGCATCGTCAAGCAGTTCCCCGGCGTGCGCGCGCTGGACGGGGTCGATCTGGACGTACGCGCGGGCGAGGTGCACTGCCTGCTCGGCCAGAACGGCGCCGGTAAATCCACCCTGATCAAAGTGCTCGCCGGAGTTCACCAGCCGGACGAGGGCACCATTTTGTTCAACGGGAGCGAAGTACGTCCCGGGAGCCCCATCGACGCCATCAAACTCGGCTTCGCCACCATCTACCAGGAACTCGACCTGGTCGACGGGCTCACCGTGGCCGAGAACATCTTCCTCGGCCACGAGCACGCCCGCCTGGGCTTCGTCAACAGAGGCGAGGGCCGGCGCGCCGCGCGCGAGGTGCTCGAACGCCTGGGCCATCCGGAGATCCGTCCGTCGGCCGAGGTCGGGCGGCTGTCGCCGGCGGCCAAGCAGGTCGTCTCGATGGCCCGCGCGCTCTCGCACGACGCGCGCCTGATCATCATGGACGAGCCGTCCGCCGCCCTCGCGCACGACGAGGTGGCCAACCTCTTCCGCATCATCCGCGAGCTCACCGCCCAGGGTGTGGCCGTGGTCTACATCTCCCACCGCCTGGAGGAGATCCGCGAGATCGGCGACCGCGTCACGGTGCTGAAGGACGGCCGCACGGTCGCCGTCGGCCTGTCCGCCAGCGAGACCCCGACCACGCAGATCGTCTCCCTGATGACGGGCCGGAACGTCGAGTACGTCTTCCCGCCCAGAGGCGGCCGTGAGCCGGGCGAGGAGGTCCTCCGCGTGGAGAACCTCACCTCGCCGGGCGTCTTCGCCGACGTCTCCTTCTCGGTGCGGGCGGGCGAGATCGTCGGCCTGGCCGGGCTCGTCGGCTCGGGCCGCTCGGAGATCCTCGAAGCCGTGTACGGCGCCCGCCCCGCCTCGGGCCGCGTCCTGCTCGAAGGCCGCCAGGCACGCCGCGGCGTCGTCGGCACGGTCAAGCGCGGCATGGGCCTGGCCCCCGAGGAACGCAAGGCCCAGGCCCTGCTCCTCGACCAGAGCGTGACGGCCAACATCACGCTGGGCACCCTGCCGGGCTTCTCCAAGTTCGGCTGGATCGACCGCAAGCGCGAGCTGGACGAGGCCAAGCGCCTGTCCGAACTGCTCGACATCCGGCCACCCGACCCGGAACGCCCGATCCGCACCCTCTCCGGCGGCAACCAGCAGAAGGCGGTGCTCGCCCGCTGGCTGCTCGGCGGCACCAAGCTGCTCCTGCTGGACGAGCCGACCAGAGGCGTGGACGTGGGCGCCAGGGCCGAGCTGTACGCGGTCATCCACGACCTGGCCGAGCAGGGCATCGGTGTGCTCCTGGTCTCCAGCGAGGTGCCCGAGGTGCTCGGCCTGGCGGACCGGGTGCTGGTGCTGCGCGAAGGGACCGTCATCCACGAGGGCGAGGCCGAAGGGCTGGACGAGCACCGCGTACTGGACATGATCATGAATGGGAGGGCGGCGTGATGAGCGAGCCCACGACGGACCGGCCCCCGGGGAAGACGGCCGCCCTGTCACTGCCGTCGATCCGCGGCGTCGGAGAGATGCGCCACCTCGGCCTGTTCGGCGCGCTGGCGCTGCTGGTCGTGGTCGGGTTGATCACCCGGCCGGACAACTTCGCGACCGCCTCCAACCTGGTCAGCATCCTGTCGCTGGCGGCCACCATCGGCGTGATCACGGTCGGCGCCACGTTCGTCATCATCGGCGGCGGCATCGACCTGTCGGTGGGCGCGGTCATGGCGCTGGCCTCGGTCTGGGCGACGACACTGGCCACGCAGTCGTACGGGCCGGTGGTGATGGCGATCTGCGCGATCCTCGTCGGCACCGGGGCGGGGCTGGTCAACGGCATACTGATCGCCTACGGGCGGCTGGTGCCGTTCATCGCCACGCTGGCCATGCTGGTGGCCGCCCGCGGGCTGGCGCAGCGCATGTCCGACCGCAAGACGCAGCTGATCCAGTCCGACAACGCCGCCCTCGTGGACCTGTCGACCACCCGCGTGGCCGGCATCCCGCTGCTGGTCTACGTCTTCGCCCTCGTCGTGGTGCTCGGATGGGTGCTGCTCAACCGCACGACGTTCGGGCGGCGCACGTACGCGGTCGGCGGCAACCCCGAGGCGGCCCGCCTGGCCGGCATCGACGTGCGCAGGCACACGATGCTGCTCTACGCCCTGTCCGGGTTGTGCTGCGGCATCGCGGCCATCCTGATCATGGCGCGCACCACGACGGGCTCGTCCACCCACGGCGACCTGTACGAGCTGGACGCGATCGCCGCGGTGATCATCGGCGGCACGCTGCTCACCGGAGGGCGAGGCACGATCATGGGCTCCATCCTGGGCCTGCTGATCTTCACCCTCATCACCAACCTGTTCATCCTCAACGGCCTCAACACCAGCGACCAGCTGATCGCCAAGGGCCTGATCATCGTCGTCGCCGTCCTTCTCCAGCGGCGGAACTTGAAGGAGAGAGCACCATGAGTGACAACGTCGCCCGCAGGGGATTCCTCGTCGGCGGTCTCGGCGGAGCCGTTCTCTTAGCGTCCGGCTGCACCAGCAACGAGCCCGCGGCCGCTCCGTCGAGCGCGGCCCCGGCGCCGGCCCAGGCGACCGGCGGCAACGACCAGCCGGGCACCAAGGTCGTGATCGGATTCTCGGCCCCGGCCGCCGACCACGGCTGGATCGCGGCCATCGCCAAGAACGCCGAGAGTGCCGCCAAGCAGTACTCCGACATCGAGTTCAAGCCCGTCGAGCCCACCAACGACATCAACCAGCAGATCTCCGCGGTCGAGTCGCTGATCGCGGCCAAGGTGAACGCGCTGGTGATCCTGCCCAACGACGGCCAGCAGCTCAACCAGGTCGCGCTGCAGGCCACCGAGGCGGGCATCCCGGTGATCAACCTTGACCGCATCTTCCCCGACAAGCTCGCCTACCGGACCTGGATCGGCGGCGACAACTACGGCATGGGCGTGGCCGCCGGCCACTACATCGGCACGGAGCTCAAGAGCAAGAACGTGTCGAACCCCGTGATCGTGGAGATCCAGGGCATTGCCACGCTGCCCCTGACCCAGGACCGCAGCAAGGGCTTCGCCGACGCGCTCAAGACCTACGGGTTCAAGGTCACGGCTCAGCAGGACGCCCAGTTCACCGTCGAGACCGGCAACGAGGTGGCCACCTCGCTGCTGCAGGCGCACAAGAAGATCGACGCGCTCTGGAACCACGACGACGACCAGGGCGTGGGCGTGCTCGCCGCGATCAAGGAGGCCAGCCGCGACGAGTTCATCATGGTCGGCGGGGCCGGCTCGCTGAACGCGATGAAGGAGATCCAGTCGGGCTCGTCCGTGCTCAAGGCGACGGTCACGTACAGCCCGACCATGGCCTCCTCGGCGATCAAGCTGGCGCGTCTGATAGCACAGGGGAAGGGCATGAGTGATCTGGTGGAGAACCAGGTTCCCCAGTCGATCACACTCGCGTCCGAGACCATCACCAAGGACAACGTCGAGAAGTACCTGGCGCTCGGCTTCGAATCCTGATCCTGATCGGGGGTTGCATGTCAGACAGAACCACCATCGGCGTGGGCATGGTCGGCTACGCCTTCATGGGCCGTGTCCATTCCCAAGCCTGGCGTAGTGTGGGCGCCTTCTTCGACCTGCCGCTGGCACCGCGCATGGCGGTGCTCTCCGGCAGATCCAAGGAGCGCACCGAGGCGGCCGCCGCGCAGCTCGGCTGGGACGACGTCGAGACCGACTGGAGAGAGCTGGTCAAGCGCGACGACGTGCAGATCGTGGACATCTGCACGCCGGGCGACTCTCACGCCGAGATCGCCATCGCCGCGTTGCAGGCCGGCAAGCACGTCCTCTGCGAGAAGCCGCTGGCCAACACCGTGGCCGAGGCCGAGGCCATGGTGGCGGCCGCCGCCGCGGCGCCGGGCAAGAGCATGGTGGCCTTCAACTACCGGCGGGTGCCCGCGATCGCGCTCGCCCGCCGGTACGTCGAGCAGGGCCGGATCGGCGAGATCAGGCACGTACGCGCCGCGTACCTGCAGGACTGGATCGTCGATCCCGAGTTCCCGCTGGTCTGGCGGCTGCAGAAGGACAAGGCGGGCGCCGGCGCGCTCGGCGACATCGGCTCGCACATCGTCGACGCCGCCCAGTTCATCACCGGCCAGAACGTGGTGGGCGTGTCCGCGCTGACGGAGACGTTCATCAAGGACCGGCCGCTGGCGGCGGAGTCGGCCGGGCTGGGAGCCACCGGCTCCTCGGCCCGGGGCACCGTCACCGTCGACGACGCCGCGCTGTTCATCGGCCGGCTGTCGGGCGGCGCGGTGGCCTCGTTCGAGGCCACCCGCTTCGCCTACGGGCGCAAGAACGCGATGCGCATCGAGATCAACGGCTCGCGCGGCAGCCTGGCCTTCGACTTCGAGGCGATGAACGAGCTCTGGTACAGCGCCGACGGCGGCGGCTTCGAGCGCATCCTGGTCACCGAGCCCGACCACCCGTACGTCGGCGCCTGGTGGCCGCCCGGCCACGGCCTCGGCTACGAGCACACGTTCACCCACGAGATCAAGGACTTCCTGGAAGCGGTCGCCACCGGAGCCGACCCGACGCCCTCGTTCGCCGACGGGCTGCGGGTGCAGCGGGTACTGGAGGCGGTCGAGCGCAGCGCGGCTGAGGGCAGCCGCTACACGAACGTGGAGGACTGATGAGACCCGTCACACTGTTCACCGGACAGTGGGCCGACCTGCCCTTCGAGGAGGTCTGCCGGCTGGCCGCCGAATGGGGCTACGACGGCCTGGAGATCGCCTGCTCGGGCGACCACTTCGACGTGGCCCAGGCCGTGTCGGACCCGTCGTACGTGGAGCAGAAGCGCGCACAGCTGGACAAGCATGGCCTGAAGGTATGGACGATCTCCAACCACCTCGTGGGCCAGGCCGTCTGCGACCATCCCATCGACGAGCGGCACAAGGCCATCCTGCCCGCGCGCATCTGGGGCTCGGGCGATCCCGAGTCCGTGCGCCAGGCGGCGGCCGAGGACCTGAAGAACACCGCCCGCGCCGCCGCGCTGCTCGGCGTGGACACCGTGGTGGGCTTCACCGGGTCGTCGATCTGGCACACGGTCGCGATGTTCCCGCCGGTGCCCGCCTCCATGGTGGAGGCCGGCTACCAGGACTTCGCCGACCGCTGGAACCCGATCCTCGACGTCTTCGACGAGGTCGGGGTGCGGTTCGCGCACGAGGTGCACCCGAGCGAGATCGCCTACGACTACCACACCACCGTGCGCACCCTGGAGGCCATCGGCCACCGGCCGGCGTTCGGCCTCAACTGGGACCCCTCGCACATGGTGTGGCAGGACATCGACCCGGTCGGGTTCATCCTCGACTTCAAGGACCGCATCTACCACGTGGACTGCAAGGACACGCGGGTCCGGGTCGGCGACGGCCGCAAGGGCCGCCTGTCCTCGCACCTGCCGTGGGCGGACATGCGCCGAGGCTGGGACTTCGTCTCGACCGGCCGCGGCGACGTGCCGTGGGAGGACTGCTTCAGGGCACTGAACTCGATCGGGTACGAAGGGCCGATCTCGATCGAGTGGGAGGACGCGGGGATGGACCGGCTGGACGGGGCCAAGGAGGCGCTGTCCTACATCCGCACCCTCAACGCCATCACCCCACCGACCACCGCCTTCGACGCGGCCTTCTCCACCACGTAAACGGCTGTTTCCGCGCCCCTCGGCCCCTCGGGCCGGGGGCATGCCTTTCTGCTTATCCTTTCACCGCCGCCACGGCAATGAAAGGATACGCGTTATCCTTTCACGCTCGGGGTCGGCGTGAAAGGATAACGCCGTGGCGGAGTATCGTGAAGCGTCGTGGTCCGCGGCGTGGGACGCCCCGAGCAAGCGAGACCGGCGCGGGGGCACCTATCGCCCTTACGTGCCCGACCAGCTGACAGGCGGAACCGTCGCCGTGTCGCCGGAGGTCGCCAGGGAGGCGGCGCAGGCGGAAAGTCTGGTGCGACAGCTCGCCGCGCACTCCGCCGGCCACGGGCTGGAGGGCCTCGCCCGGTTCCTTCTCCGGTCGGAGGCCATCGCCTCCTCGCGGATCGAAGGGCTTCAGACCTCCCCGCAGCAGGTGGCCCTGGCTGAGCTGGCCACTCATGAGACGGGGGTGTCCAAGGGGTTCACCACCACGGCCGCTCTGGTCGCCAACAATGTGACGACCCTCCGGCGGGCGGTCACCGATCTCGTGAACGTCGAGACGGTGGCGACGGCGGACATCGTCGCGCTGCACACCGTCCTCCTTCCCGACGAGAAGCATCACGGACTGCGCGAGGTGCAGAACTGGGTGGGTGGCGGCAACTGGCATCCGCTGGACGCCGAGTTCGTCCCTCCGCCGCCTGAGCTGGTGCGGTCGCTGATGGACGATCTCGTGTCGTACATCAACACGGCGGAACACGCTCCGCTCGTCCAGGCGGCGCTGGCGCACGCGCAGTTCGAGACGATCCACCCGTTCACCGACGGCAACGGCAGGGTGGGCAGGGCGCTGGTGCACACGATTCTCACCCGGCGCGGGCTGACGCCCCATGCGATCCTGCCGATCAGCCTCGTGCTGCTCACCCGGTCGGACGCCTACATCGACGGGCTCACCGCGTACCGGCATGGGAAGGCCCCTCGTTCGGCCGAAGCACAGCGCGGGACGGACGCGTGGCTGCGGGTGTTTCTCGCGGCCGCGAACACCGCTGTCGAGCAGGCCAGGAGATTCGCCGACGAGCTCGACGAACTGAACGCCGAGTGGGTGCGACGGCATCACCGATACCGGGAGTCGCAAGGGGCGCGACCGGTGCCCAGGGCCGACTCGGCCGTCGCGCGACTGCTGCACCTTCTCCCCGCCGCGCCGCTCCTGACCGCACGCACCGTGCAGTGCCTGCTCTCGGTGACGCACCCGGCCGCCAGGCAGGCGCTGGAGGAACTCGCCGGGGCGGGCATCCTGCACCCCAAGCAGGTCGAGAGGAATACGCGGGGGTACTTGGCGCGTGAGGTCTTCGACCTGCTCACGCTGACGGAGCGCCGCTTGGCCAGCACACGCTGGGACACCCGCGAATCGCCGCCGGGCCGCATCGTTCCCGCCCGGCCACAGAAGTGACGACTATCCTTTCACCACCGCCACGGCGATGAAAGGATAGTCGTTATCCTTTCACGCTCGGGGGCGGCGTGAAAGGATAACGGCTGGCTTTTGGGGCATTTGCCCGGTCAGTCCATGATGACGATCTGGCGCAGGACCTCGCCGCCGCGCAGGGCCGCTACGGCGTCGTTGAGGTCGGCGAGGCGGATGCGGGCGCTGATCATGGACTCCAGGTCGAGCAGGCCGGTCTTGTGCAGCTTGGCGAAGTACGGGAAGTCGTGGCGGACGTCGGCCTCGCCGTACAGGCTGGACAGCAGGTTCTTGCCCTCGAAGAGGAGGCTGAAGGCCGAGATCGACACCATGTCGTCCATCGCGCCCGCCCCGACCACGATGACGTCGCCGCCCGCCCGGGTGAGCTGCCAGGCGCTCTGGATCGTGGCCGACTTGCCGACCACCTCGAAGCCGTAGTCGAAGCCCCCGCCGCCGGTGAGCTCGCTCAGCGCCTCCGGGACCTGCTCCGGGGTGACCGCGTGCGTCGCCCCGACCTTCTTGGCGAGCGCGTGCTTGGACTCCAGCGGGTCCACCGCGAGGATCGTCCTGGCGCCGGAGACGCGGGCGCCCTGGATGACGGACAGGCCGACGCCGCCGCAGCCGATCACCACGACCGTGGAGCCGGGGCGCACCTTCGCGGTGTTGATCGCGGCGCCCACGCCGGTCGTGATGCCGCAGCCGATCAGGGCCGCCGCCTCCCAGGACACGTCCTCGTCGATCTTGATCGCGCCCTGCCAGGGCACGATGATCTCTTCCGCCCAGGTGCCGCACCCGGCCATCCCGAACACCGTCGCGTCGTCGCCGCCGAGGCGGAAGTTGCCCTTGGAGAAGGACTCGATGACGTACTTCATGCACAGGTACGGCTGCCCGCCCACGCACAGCTCGCACTCCTGGCAGGCCGGCCGCCAGGAGATGACCACGTGGTCGCCGGGTTTGACCGAGCTGACGTGCTCGCCCACCTCGACCACCTCGCCGGCGCCCTCGTGGCCCGGGATGAGCGGCACGGGTTGCGGCAGCACGCCGGTCATGGCCGACAGGTCCGAGTGGCAGACGCCCGTGGCTCTGATCCGTACGCGTACGTCGGTCGGCCCGACCGGGGCCAGGGTGACGTCATCGCGGATGTCGAGCTTGTCGTTGCCTACGGCGTGCAGGATCGCGGCGCGCATGGGGTTCCTCCTCGTGCCTGGGCTATTCCTCGAGGGACAGAGCGGCTTTCGGGCAGGACCTGACCGCGTGGCGGACGCGGTCCTGCGACTCGGGGGGTGGTTCCGGGAGCAGGATGTGCAGCTGGTCGTCGTCGTCCAGCTCGAACACCTCCGGTGCGAGCCCCGTGCACACGGCGTTGGCTTCGCAGACCAGCTCGTCCAGCTTGACCTTCATGTGAGCCTCCTGTGATCCCATGAGACCACTTTGGTGCGCTCGACGACGTACGCAACCCGTTTGAGCCCGGTTTTCTCGACGTACGGACGGAGCAGATCGTCCGGGACGCCGGGCGTCATCCTGCGGGCGATGGTCATGCCGATGTCCATGACGCGGTCGCGGTCGTCGACCCGGCCGGCGGTGCCGTACACCAGGACGCCGCGCAGCTGGTCGTAGTCGTCGCCGGTCTCGACCAGGCAGCTCACTCGGGGGTCGCGGGACAGGTTGCGGGTCTTCTGCGCCTTCGCATAGGTCCAGAAGGCGATGTCCCCGTCGGCGAGGCCGTAGAACATGGTCACGAGGTGCGGGGTGCCGTCTGCGTTGATGGTGGCCAGCTGCAGCTTCCGCGAGCTCTCCAGGAAGGCGGTGACGTCGTCGTCCGACATGGCGATGCGTGCGCGCTGATTCACCTGCCAAGTAGAACAGGTTGCAGAACGGCGCGGCAAGAGCTCGCCGGAATGTTATTCGGTTCGGCTAGGGTGCATGCCTATGTCGATGCCGTCAGAGCTGCTGCACGCGGCCAAGCACGCCAAGGGATTCATGCCGCAGGACGAGGGCCTGGCCCTGTTCGAGACGGCCTGCCGGTACGGCGAGCTCGGCCCCATCTGCGAGATCGGCACCTACTGCGGCAAGTCCGCCGTCTACCTCGGCGCGGCGGCCCGGCAGTGCGGCTCCGTGGTCGTCACCGTCGACCACCACCGCGGCTCCGAGGAGATCCAGCCGGGTTGGGCGCACCACGACCCGACGCTGGTCGACCCGCGCTTCGGCAAGATGGACTCCCTGCCGACGTTCAGGACCACGATCGCCGCGGCCGGCCTGGAGGACGAGGTGATCGCCGTCGTCGGGAAGTCGGAACGGGTCGCCGCGCTCTGGAGCACGCCGCTGGCCATGCTGTTCATCGACGGCGGCCACTCCGAGGAGCCGGTGACGCGCGACTACGAGGGCTGGGCCCCGCACGTCATGACGGGCGGGGCGCTGGTCTTCCACGACATCTATCCCGATCCGGCCGACGGCGGGCAGGCACCCTTCCAGGTCTATCGGCGGGCGCTGGCGTCCGGGGCGTTCGAGGAGGTGTCGGTGACGGGGTCGCTGCGGGTGCTGGAGCGGGTCGGGCCGGGCATCTGAGCTTCAGCGCGGCGTCAGCAGCGGTGGCGGCGGTTCCATGAGCGGCGGATCTGCGACTGCCAGCGCTGGAAGTCCTCGTGCGTGTGCGCCTCGTGCCCGAGCGCGATGAGCGCCTGGTCCGTCCACGCGGCCGCCTCCTCCGGGTCGGTCCCGGCCAGGATCGGCACGGCCCGCGCCACCTGGGCGGGCAGCTCTCCCGAACGCAGCCGCGCGGCGACCGCGAAGGCACACCCCTGGGCCAGGTACGCGCGGAACCCGTCGGCCCCCGCGTGCTCGGTCAGCCACCACAGCTCGTCGGCCTCGGCCCCGCCCGTGTACGTGGCCGCGAACCCGACCCCGCTCCACAGGTCGGCCCGCCGCGGCGCCGGGAATCCGCCGATCCGCGTGGCCGCGTCGTCGGGGGAGGCGCCGTCGTGGTACCACAGCAGCCGCCCGAGCCCCTGGTCGAAGACCGCGCAGTGGGCCCTGGTGAGCAGGTCGGGCATGGTCCGCTCGCCCACCAGGCGATCGGTCCTGGTCAGGGCGAGCTGGAAGCCGAACCCGTCCACCGCCAGCCAGCGCAGCAGCGGATGGGCCCGGCGCGCGCCCCACACCGGGCGCAGCCGGACGAGCGCGTACCCGCGGCCGGCACCCAGGTAGGCGGCGTGGCGGTGATGCTGGGCGGGGCCGGCCAGTAGCTCGTGAAGGCGCCGGCCCCGGGTCAGGGTGAGCAGGTCGAGTACGGTGCAGGCGGCGGCCGCTCCCTCGTAGCCGAAGGGCCGCTGCTCGTGCGGGATCTCCTCGATCTTCTCTGTCTCGCGTGACATCACCGCGTTGTAGCCGAAGACGTACGAGCTCTCGGCCTTCGTGAAGACCATCCGCGAAGGCCCGCCTCTGGACCGGAACCTGCGCCGGCCCAGATCGGATTCCAGCGGATCCTTGGCCAGGAACCTGCGCAATCCTCTGGCTCGCGACACCTGCGGCTCAGCCGCCGGATGGGTCCTGACCTGGTCCAAGAACGATGTTGTGCCCGTGTCGCCCACGCTTCCCCCGAAGACGCCTCGTACGGCCAGACACGAAGCTAGTAACCCCAATGCGCCGTTCGACGGCGGCGCACCGGTTGTCCCCGGCAAAGAACCGGCAAAAGCCCTTGTGCGCCGCTCAGAGACCCTCTTCGGCCGCCTGCGGCGGCACGCGTACGCCGGCGCACCCGCACACGTCAGGATCGAACACGGAGGTCCCGGCGATGTCGCGGAACAGCCCTGCCCCCGCCGAGTACCCGGCCAGCGCGTCGGCCGCGAGGACGGTCGCGGCGGCGGTGTAGCCGGAGCGCTCGTGCGGGAAGTGCTTGCGGTTGGCGAACTGCCAGCCGGTCCAGTACGAGCCGTCCTCGTGCCGCAGGTGCTGCATGTCCTGGAACAGTGTCAGCGCCCGTTCCCTGTCGCCCAGCGCGTCGAGCGCCAGCACCAGCTCGCACGTCTCGGCCCCCGTGACCCACGGCTGGTCGGAGACGCACCTGATGCCGAGGCCGGGCACCACGAACGTGGCCCACTCGCGGTCCAGCAGCTGTACCGCCTGCCGCCCGCGGACCGCGCCGCCGAGGACGGGGTAGTACCAGTCCATGGAGTAGCGGCTCTTGTCGGCGAACGCCTCGGGGTGGGCGGCCAGCACGTGCGCGAGCCGGTCGGCGGCCAGCTCCCAGTGCGGCTGCGGATCGCCCAGGTGGTCGGCGAGCAGCACGCCGCAGCGCAGCCCCTGGTGGATGGAGGAGCAGCCGGTGAGCAGCGCGTACGTCGATGGCCTGCCCCGCGCGTCCCGCTCCCAGACGATCTCGCCGCGCTCGGTCTGCAGCCCCGCCACGTAGTCGAGCGCGGCCTTGACCATCGGCCAGCTCTCCTCGGTGTGGCGCCGGTCGCCGGTGACGAGGTGGTGGTGCCACACCCCGGCGGCGACGTAGGCGGCGTGGTTGGTCTCGCCGCCCAGCTCCGTCGGCACGCCGCCGGCCAGCTTCATCGGCCAGGAGCCGTCGGGGCGCTGGTGGCGGGCCAGCCAGGCGTAGCCGCGGCGTACCGGCTCGGAAAGGCCCGCCACGGTCATCGCCATCAGGCACTCGACGTGGTTCCACGCGTCGACGTGGCCCTCGGGCCACGGCACGCCGCCGTCGTCCTGCTGGATCGCCGCGATGCTCAGCGCGGTCTTCACGACCTCCTCGCGGGAGATCATGGCTTGCGGACGTAGAGGACCACGCTCTTGCCGATGAGCGGATTGAGCAGGCTCTCGGCGATCCTGGTCGCGGCCGGGCGCTTCATGATGTCCCAGACCAGCAGCTCGTGGTACGCCTTCGCGAGCGGGTGCTCGTCGTTGTTGACCCCGACCGCGCACTTGATCCACCAGTAGGGGGCGTGCAGGCCGTGGGCGTGGTGGTGCGGGCCGATGGTGAACCCGATCGACTTGAGCTTGGCCGACAGTTCGGCCAGCGTGTAGATGCGCACGTGGCCGCCGGGGGCCGTGTGGTAGTCCTCGTCCAGCGCCCAGCAGATCCGCTCGGGCAGGAAGCTCGGCACGGTGATCGCGGCGGTGCCGCCCGGCTTGAGCACACGGAAGATCTCCCGCATGGCCGCCATGTCGTCGGGGATGTGCTCCAGCACCTCGGCCGCGATGACCCGGTCGAAGGAGCCGTCCTCGAACGGCATGTCGAGGGCGGTGCCCTGGACGATCTCGCCGGTGGCGCCCGCGGGCACCTCGCCCGCCTTGTCCATCGCCGCGAACATGGACGCCACGCCGTCGAGCTCCGACTGGTCCATGTCGAACGCGATCACGTCCGCGCCCCTGCGCAGCACCTCGAACGCGTGCCGGCCGCCGCCGCAGCCGAGGTCGAGCACGCGCACGCCGGGGCCCACGGGCAGCCGGGCGAAGTCCACGGTCAGCACTGGTCAGCCTCTCCTTTTGTGGTTCTCGATGGCCTCGTGGTACGCCTCGACGGTCTTCTTGGCCACGACGTGCCAGGTGTAGCGCTCCATGACCCGGTCGTATCCCGCCTGGCCCACCCGCTCGCGCTCCTCGGGCGAGTCCAGCAGGCGGCGCAGCGCCGCGGCCAGCTCCTCGGGGTCGCCGGGCGGCACCTGCACGGCCGCGTCGCCGACGACCTCGGGCAGCGCGCCCGTACGGCTGGCGACCAGGGGTGTGCCGCAGGCCATGTGCTCGACGGCCGGCAGCGAGAAGCCCTCGTACAACGAGGGCACGACCGAGATCTCGGAGGTGGCGATCAGCTCGCCGAGCTCGTCGTCGGAGATGCCGTGCACGAAACGCACCTGCTCCTGCAGCGACAGCTCCTGCACGAGCTGCTCCGTCGGGCCGCCAGGGGTGGGCCTGCTGACGACCGTGAGGTGCACCTCGCGCTCGGTGGCCAGCTTGGCCACGGCCCGCAGCAGCGTCGCGACGCCCTTCATGGGCGAGTCCGCGCTGGCCACGGCGACCATCGAGCCCTTGCGCTTCGGCTTGTCCGGGCGCGGGTGGAAGTAGCGGGTGTCCACGCCCAGCGGGATCAGGCGCATGTTGGCCTGCGGGACGTTGAAGTCGCGGTGGATGTCGGCCAGGGACGACTCGCTGACGGTCAGGATGGGGCTCAGCCGGGGTGCGACGCGGGACTGCATCTTCACGAAGCCGTACCAGCGGCGCATGGTCAGCTTCTTCGCGCCCTTGGCGGCTTCGAGCTCGATGCGCCGGTCCACGCTGATGGGGTGGTGGATGGTGCCGACCACGGGGAACAGCTTCTGGATGCCGAGCAGGCCGTAGCCGAGGGTCTGGTTGTCCTGGACGACGTCGAAGTCGCCGACGCGCTTCTTCAGCTCGCGGTGGGCGCGCAGGGTGAAGGTCAGCGGCTCGGGGAAGCCGGCCGTCCACATGGTGCCGACTTCCAGCCAGTCGATCCAGTCGCGGTATTCGTGCAGCTTCGGCGTTCTGAACGGGTCTTCGTCGCGGTAGAGGTCGAGACTGGGCACCTCCCGCAGGACGACGCCCTCGTCCAGCTCGGGATAGGGCTGACCGGAGAACACCTCGACGTGGTGGCCGAGCGCGACCAGTTCCCTGCTGAGATGGCGGAGATAGACCCCCTGGCCGCCGCAGGTGGGCTTGCTGCGGTAGGACAGAAGCGCGATCCGCAGCCTTCGCTCCACGGACACCCCTTTCGCCGCCGGTAAGGCCCTGAGGCGGGCGTGTACCGTGAAAGATGACCTTAGTCCGAGAAGGCTACCATTCGGTAGATCGGGTGGAATTGTTCACAACGGCCGCCACAGGCCGTGCGAACTGCGACGTTGCTGTAACCGAGCGTGGTTCGGTGGAACGTGTTCTATGTCGGTGGATGTGCTATCTAGGCGCTTAGCTGTACATTCCCGTCCCAAAGGGATGGGGTAGGCGAAAGTTGGAGGACCCCTTGGCCAGGCGCGCTCTGATCACCGGCATCACCGGCCAGGACGGTTCCTATCTGGCGGAGCACCTGCTGGAGCAGGGGTACGAGGTGTGGGGGCTGGTCAGAGGCCAGGCCAACCCGCGCGTGTCCCGGATGCGCAAGCTGCTCACCGAGGTCCGGGTGGTGCGCGGCGACCTGCTGGACCAGGGGTCGCTGATCTCGGCGGTGGAGCGGGTGCAGCCCGACGAGGTGTACAACCTGGGGGCGATCTCCTTCGTGCCCATGTCGTGGGAGCAGGCCGAGCTCACGGCCGAGGTGACCGGGATGGGCGTGCTGCGGATGCTCGAGGCGATCCGGGTGTGCTCGGGCGTGTCGCGGGGCGGGGCCGCCTCCGGACAGATCCGCTTTTATCAGGCTTCGTCCTCTGAGATGTTCGGTCAGGTCAGCGAGACGCCGCAGACCGAGCGCACCGCCTTCCACCCGCGCTCGCCGTACGGGGTGGCCAAGGCGTACGGGCACTTCCTGACCCAGAACTACCGCGAGTCGTACGGGATGTACGCCGTGTCCGGGATCCTGTTCAACCACGAGTCGCCGCGCCGCGGAGCCGAGTTCGTCACCAGGAAGGTCTCGCTCGGGGTGGCCCGCATCAAGCTTGGCCTCGCCACCGAGCTGCGGCTGGGGAACCTGGAGGCGCGGCGCGACTGGGGGTACGCCGGCGACTACGTCAAGGCCATGCACCTCATGCTGCGCGCCGGCAAGCCCGAGGACTACGTGATCGGCACCGGGCGGATGAAGTCGGTCAGGGAGCTGGTGGAGGCGGCCTTCACCGCCGCCGGGCTGGACTGGGAGCAGTATGTGGTGACCGACCAGGCGCTGCACCGGCCGGCCGAGGTCGACCTGCTGTGCGCCGATCCCAAGAAGGCGCGGGCGCAGCTGGGGTGGGAGCCGCGGGTGCCGTTCGACGAGCTGGTGGCGATGATGGTCGAAGCCGATCTGCGGCTGCTCACCGACGGCGGCGACCCGCACGACGAAGGTTCCTGGCCCTGATCGTCATGCCCTGTGCTGTTCCCGGACTGCGCTACTCCTGGGCGGCGCGGCGGTAGGCGCCAGGGGTGAGGCCGAAGCAGCGGGTGAACCAGCGCGTCAGATGGCTCTGGTCGGCGAAGCCCGTGGCCGCCGCCACCTCGCCGATCGGTTCGCCCGCGGCGATCAGCGCGCGGGCCCTCCTGAGGCGGAGCTGGCGCTGGTAGTCGCTGGGCGGCAGGCCGTACTCGGCGTGAAAGGCGCGGTAGACGGCGTAACGGCTGGCGCCGCACTCACGCGCCAGGTCGTCGATCGTCAGGTCGTCCATCGGACGATCGTGCAGCACCTGCCTGGCCCGCCTGGCCACCTTCGACGCGGCCCGCTTCCCGGCGTCTCCGGCCTTCTTGGTGGCCGCTCGTCCGACGATGCCCGCGACCGCGGCCGTCAGCAGCTCCTCGCGGCGCAGCGCCGTCGCCGTCGTGCCGCCGTCGAGCAGGGCCGCGTGCAGGGCGCGTAGTGCGTACGCCAGCGCTGGATCGTCCACCACGGGGGAGTCGAAGAGCGGCAGGCCCGTACGGCGGCCGGTCGCGTCCGCCAGCGCGTCGGCCACCAATTCCGGACCGAGGTGGACGATCCGGTAGGTGAAGCCGAGCGCGTCCGCGGCGTGGCCGTCGTGGGGGTCGTCCGGGTTGAAGGCCATGACCATGCCCGCCGCGCTCGTGTGCGCGGCGCCCCGGCAGCTGAACGACTGCGCGCCGGTCTCGGTCAGCCCGAACGAGTAGGTCTCGTGGCTGTGCCGGTGGTAGACGTGCCGCTCGAAGTGGGCGTGCATGGCCTCGATCGGCAGGTCGGGCGACCGCCAGTAGCGGGACCAGTCATGCGTCATGCCTCCATTCTCTATTGACAAGCAGAATTTTTACGTAAAAGATTGTTTTTGCGATGAGAGACGTCCTGTATCTGGAAGAGATCGAGCAGGCCGAGGCCCTGCTCAAGCCGCAGCGCGTGGAGGTGCTGCGGCAACTGGCCGAGCCGCGCACCTGCTCCGAGGTCGCCGAACGGCTCGGCCAGACGCCGCAGCGGGTCTATTACCACGTCAAACGGCTGGTCGAGGCCGGGCTGGTGGACCAGGTGTCCGAGCGCAGGGTGCGCGGCATCCACGAGGGCATCTACCAGGCCGGGGCGCGGTCGTACTGGCTGTCGCCGCGCCTGGTCGGCCGGATCGGGCTGCGCAAGGTTCGCGACGAGCTGAGCCTCGGCTATCTGCTCGACCTCATGGAGGAGGTCCAGGCCGACATCGCGGCCCTCGACAGGGCCGCGCCCGAGCTGCCGTCCATCGGAGTGTCCGGAGAGATCCGCGTACGTCCGGAGCAGCGGCAGGAGTTCCTGAACGACCTGCAGAGCACGTTGCAGGACCTTTTCACCCGGTACGGCGGCGCCGAGGGCGACGCCTTCAAACTGGCCGTCGCCTGCTACCCCCAGGCCGAGCCCGCACAAGGAGAACGAGACGATGACTGAGCCCCTGATCGTGCGTGCCAACATCCCGGCGCCCGTCGAGGAGGTGCGCCGGGCACTGGCCGACCCCGGCGTCCTGCGGATCTGGCTGGCCGAGCACGTGGAGGTGGAGCTGCCCGAGCGGTTCGCGTTCTGGGGGCGTACGACGCCGGAGGGCGACGCGCCGCACCAGCGGCTGCTGCACGCCGACGAGCGCACGCTGCGCTTCGCCTGGCTGCTCGACGGCGAGGAGACCACCACCGAGCTCACGCTGGCGCCGGACGAGACGGACGAACGGCGCACAGTGGTGACCGTGTCGCAGACGCACTTCGACTTCCAGGACGTCATCACCGGCAAGAGCATCCGGGGCGTGCTGCAGACGTACTGGTGCCAGGTGCTGACCATCCTCGGCGAGCACTTGGAGGGCCGCGAGCCCACGCCCATGCAGGACTTCACCTCGCCGGAGATGCGGGTCGAGGTCTCCATCGACGCCTCGCCCGAGGCGGTGTTCGAGTCGATCACCTCGTCGGAGACGGTGACGAAGTGGTTCGGCTATCCCATCGAGATCGAGCCGTTCGTGGGCGGCCGGTACGCGATGGGCGGCTTCGAGAACAACCCCGACCCCGCGAAGGTGCTGGAGCTCGAACCCGGCCGCAAGCTCAGCGTCGACTGGGGCGAGACCGGCGTCGGCACGTGGGAGCTGGAGGGGTCTGCGGGCAAGACGCGGCTGACGCTGGTGCAGAGCGGTTTCGACCAGTCGAATCCTCCGCACGCGGCGTGGGGCGGGTTCCTGTCGGGCCTCGCCGAGCTGCGGCGCTTCCACGAGGTGCCCGACTGGCGGCCGATCCTCCAGGCGTAGCCGCACGAGCGTTCAAGACCCGGCCGGGGGAGGCGCTGGAGGGTGGTGGCCATGCGTTTCGATACCAAGATCGCCATCGTGGTGCGCGCGGACCTGGCCGCCTGGCAACGACTCAACGTCACCGCCTTCCTCGCCGGCGGCCTGGCCGGCGGGGTCGCCGGGGTCGTCGGAGAGCCTTACCAGGACGCGTCGGGGAACACGTACCTGGCGTTGTTCCGGCAGCCCGTGCTGGTGTACGAGGGGGACCTGGAGGCGCTGCGCGGGGTCCGCGAGAAGGCGGTGGGGCGGGGGATGGACGTGGCCGTCTACATCGAGGAGATGTTCAAGACCGGTCATGACGAGGACAACCGGGCGGCTGTGGCGGGGGTTCCGGCCGAGGAGCTGGAGCTGGTGGGGGTGGCGGTGCACGGGGGGAGGAACGGGGTGGACAAGGTCATGAAGGGCCTCCGCCTGCACCCCTGACCTTCCGCGTCCGTCCTGGGCGGTGAGGAGGCTCGGGCGCCGCACTCGTCGGTCAATACACGAGCGGGACGAGCCGGTTGGTGCGGCGCTGGTAGGCCGTGTACTCCTCCCCGAAGGTGTCGATCAGCAGCCGCTCCTCCGACCGGATCCGCCACCCGTAAGCGGCGGACATCAGCGCGGCGACGACCACGAGAGCGATCCAGTTGCCGCCGCCCACGCAGTAGCCGGTCCAGACGAGCAGGCTGCCCGCGTACCCGGGGTGGCGGATCAGCCGATACGGCCCGGCGGTGACCACCCGCTGGTCGCCGGTGACGTGCAGGGTACGCGTGTAGAACCGGCCGAGCACGCTCATGCCCCAGGCCCGTAACCCGAGCCCGGCGGCCATCATCGCCAGCCCGATCCAGCGCACGCCCACGGGCATCCGCCCCACTCCGGCCAGGCCCAGAACGATGATCAGCACGATGGCCAGGTTGTAGGCGACGACCAGCAGCAACGTACTGCCCCGATCGGCGCCGCCACCGTCCGAGCTCGCGGCGCCGACCGTGTCACCCACGCATCTCAACCACCTGTCCCCTCTCATCTAGGCCCGAAGCGACGCAACTGACCACAGCCCACCAGCCAACGGATCCTTCATCCGCCCCTAATCTCGAACAGGTCTTCGTTATCCACAGAATCGCATTCGGCTCCTCCTCGCCCACCTCCGCCGGCGCATCCTTACGCCATGAACCAGCCAAGCCCCGGACACCCGCAAGAGACACCACCGTCGAGCACCAACCCCGGACCGCCGTCCCTGACCCGGCGCGCCGCCCGCATCACCCGCGCCGTACCCCAGGTCGTGGCCTGCCGCCAGACGGCGGCGCACATCTGGGGCCTGCAGGTCCTCCCCGCCCCCGAGGCCGACTGGCCCGTCGAGCTGATCGCCCCTGGCCACCTCGTGATCCCCGGTTGCGTCACCTACCTCGCGCCCCTCCCCGACGAAGACATCACCGACCACAAGGGCGTGCGGATCACCACCATGGAACGCACCGCCCTCGACTGCGCCCGCTGGCTGCCCCGCATGGAGGCCGTCGCCATCGTCGACCAGTTCGCCCGCAAGGGCATCGACCTGGCAGCCCTGTGGCATCGCCCGCTCAACAGCTGGCGCCTGCGCGACACGCTCAGTCTCGCCGACCGGGGAGCGGCCTCGCCGAGGGAGAGCTGGCTCAGGGTCCTCCTCATCGACGGCGGCCTCCCCAGACCCACCACGCAGATCCGGGTCGCGCTGGCCGAAGACCGGTTGGCCTATCTCGACATGGGCTGGGAGGAGTTCAAGGTCGCGGTCGAATACGACGGGCAGCAACACCACACCTCGGCCGCCGACCAGCAGCGCGACGCGGACCGCCGGGAGGAGCTGCGACGGCGCGGCTGGCGGGTGATCGCCGTCCGGCGCGACGTCATCCCCGGCCACATCGCCGACCTGCTGCACCACGTGGCCGACGCCCTGATCGAGCGCGGCTGGCGCCCGGGCCCACACGGCACCAACCGTATCCTCGGCCGCATCCGCGCGGCCCGCCGCAGCTCCCGCTTCCGCTTACCCACCCGCCCACCGCACCGGGGCACTCCACCCACCGGGCCACCAAGCCCACAGCCATCGCCGAACAACCAGAACCACCAACCCGAAACTCCACGCAGGCCGACCGCCGTGGGAAGGGCCACGCGATGGCGCTCATCCGATGCGCCGCCCGCCTCCAGCACTACCACCGATGCCACACCGACGTCCGATATGGCGGCTACGCAGCCCACATACCAGCGGCAATCCCGTCGCATGTGATCAGCATCGCCCTGTCGCCGTGACCATCGGCTGATGGTCACGAGGACTTTCCCCACCGTCAGCTGATGGTCACAGGAAGTTCCTTGATGCCGTTGATGAAGTTCGAGCGCAGTCGCCGTGCCTCGCCCGTCTGCCGCAGGCGGGGGCGGCGGCGGGCCAGCTGCTCGAACAGGATGCGGAGCTCCAGCTTGGCCAGGTGGTTGCCCAGGCAGAAGTGAGCGCCCCCACCACCGAAGCCGATGTGCGGGTTGGGGTCGCGGCCGATGTCGAAGGTCTCGCCGTCGGGGAAGACGGAGGCGTCGCGGTTGGCGGAGCCGTAGAAGACGACGACCTTGTCGTTCTCCTTGATCTCCTGCCCGCCCAGCACCTGGTCGGCCGTGGAGGTGCGACGGAAGAGGTTGACGGGGGAGACCCAGCGGACGATCTCGTCGGCGGCGGTCTTCGCCAGCGTGGGATCGGCGAGGAGGCGGTCCCACTGGTCGGGGTGCTCGAAGAGGGCGAGCATGCCGCCGGAGGCCGCGTTGCGGGTGGTCTCGTTGCCGGCGACCACCAAAAGGAGGATGAAAAGGTCGAACTCGTCCTCGCCGAGGGTCTCGCCGTTCTCGTTGGGCTGGAGGAGCTTGGTGACGATGTCGTTCTTCGGGTTCGCCCTGCGCTGCGCGGCGAGCTGGTTGGCGTACGCGTAGACCTCCATGGCGGCCCCCGACCCCTCTTCGGGGTTGGCGGCGTAGTCGGGGTCCTGTGCGCCGATCATCCGGTTCGACCAGTTGAACAGCTTGTCGCGGTCCGCCACGGGAGCGCCGAGGAGCTCGCAGATCACGTAGAGGGGCAGGGGTGCGGCGACTTCGGTGACGAAGTCGATCTCGCCGGTCAGCTTGTCGAGGAGGTCGTCACAGATGTCGCGGATGTGCTGTTCGAGCGCGCCGATCGTCCGCGGGGTGAAGCCCCGGTTGACCAGGGCGCGCCGCCTCGTGTGCTCGGGTGGGTCCTGGTTGAGCATCATGAGGCGCTGCAGCGCGATCTGGTCCTCTTCCAGGTCGTCGAAGAGGGCGAGCTTACGGTGCGAGGAGAAGAGATCGGAGTGCCGCGACACGTGTACGACATCGTCGTAGCGGGTCACGGCCCAGAACCCCGGCTCGCCCTCGTGCCAGTGGACGGGGGAGTTCGCGCGAAGCCAGGCCAGTTGGGCGTGGGGCGGTCCTGAAGTCGCGTAAAGGTCCCTGTCGACGAGGTCTATGCGCACGCGGGTTCACCTCTTGATCAAGCGCTTGGTATCGCGGTACTGAAACGTGTTCTATTACGGGACCACAAGGGCGTCAAGGAGGGTCATGGATCGTTCCTGGTCATCGCTGCCAAACCCACTCGCCAAGCCACCCCCCGTCGCCTCCACCCACCCCACATCACACCCCGCCGTACCTCCCCGACCCCAACCCACGACCAACTCCAATGTCGCCCTTCCCCGCTCCCCGCTCCCCGCTCCCCGCTCCCCGCTCCCCGCTCCCCGCTCCCCGCTCCCCGCTCCCCGCTCCCCGCTCCCCGCTCCCCGCTCCCCGCTCCCCGCTCCCCGCTCCCCGCTCCCCGCTCCCCGCTCCCCGCTCCCCGCTCCCCGCTCCCCGCTCCCCGCTCCCCGCTCCCCGCTCGCCGGGGCCCCAGAGGCCCGCTCCCTCGTCCAGGGGTCTCCGGGCTCTGGGCTGTTGCAAGCCGTTGCTCTTGGCGGTCCGCTCTCAGCTGCCCGTGTACGGCTCCCGCTTCCAGGCGGCCCGGCCCCTCCACCCTTGGTCGCGGCCTCTTGGCCCCGAGTGCCGGTGGTCCGCTTCCCGCTTTCCGCTTCCTGGCCTCTGCTCTCGGCTTCCGGCGGTCTGTTGCCGGCTTGCCACTTCCCGAAGTTCGGAGTTGCGGTCCTGGTTGTGGGGTTCCGGACTCTCGCAGCTTCCCGCTTCTCCCGGCTGCTTGTGTCCGGCTCTTCCCGGTGGCCCGGTGGCCCGGTGGCCCGGTGGCCCGGTGGCCCGGTGGCTTGGGGTGGTCGGCGCTGGGTCCCGACGGTCCGTTCGCCGCTTCCCGTTCGCTGCTCTCGATGGTCTGCTCTGGACTCCGCTTCTCGCAGCCTGTAGTCGAGGTCCTGATTCTGGGGCTTCCGAGCTCCAGGCTGCAGTCCCTGTTGCCCCCGCCTGCTTGTGTTCGGATTCTCGCTACCCCGTTTTACGCTCAAGGGGCAGCTGTGGGCTCCGGCTTCCTGCTGCCCGGTTTCCTGGTGCCCGCCTTCCGGCCGCCCGTGCCCCTTCCCTGTGTCCGCTCCTTGTTGCCTTCGGTGGGTTCGGTGCTGGTTGTGGGCTTCTGGGGGGTCGCTACCGGCCCAGGTGCTTCCTACGCCCGCCTTAGCTGTCGTCCGATGTATGTGAGGGGCAGGTTTCGAGGGTGTGAAGTCAATGATCGGGGCGGTTAAGTGGGTTCACAGGGGACGAGTCCTTCCAAAGGGTGTATGCCGAGGTCTCGGATCGGAGGTATCCGTCTTGGTGGCCTTGACATGCTCCACCCCGCCGCACCAGCATCAGGAGACAAGACATCCGATGTATATGAGAAGGAACTTGGTGTGAAGCTGCTGCGAGTGGGACCTGTCGGTCATGAGCGGCCGGTGGTCATGGACGACGACGGGAAACTGCGCGAGATCGGGGAGCCCGAGATCGACGGGGCTTTCTTCGTCTCTGGGGGAGTGGCCCGGGTTCGGGAGGCCCTTGAGCGTGGTGACCTGCCCGTGGTCGAGGAGGAAGGGCTCCGGGTCGGTGCGCCCGTCGCCCGGCCGGGGAAGATCGTCTGCATCGGGCTCAACTACAGCGACCACGCGGCCGAGTCGGGCGCGGCGGTGCCGGCGGAGCCGGTGGTGTTCATGAAGGCGAGCAACACCATGGTGGGCCCGTACGACGAGGTGCTCGTGCCCCGGGGCAGCGTGAAGAGCGACTGGGAGGTGGAGCTGGCCGTCGTCATCGGGCGGGAGGCGCGATATCTGCGCAGCCGCGAGGAGGCGCTCGATGTGATCGCCGGCTACGCGATCTCCAACGACGTCTCCGAGCGCGAGTTCCAGCTGGAGCGCGGTGGCCAGTGGGACAAGGGCAAGTCGTGCGAGACGTTCAACCCGCTCGGCCCCTGGCTGGTGACGGCCGACGAGGTGAGCGACCCGCAGCGGCTCGCCATGCGCCTGTGGGTGAACGGCGAGCTGCGGCAGGACGGCGACACCAAGAACATGATCTTCGACGTGGCGGAGGTCGTGCGGTATCTGAGCCAGTTCATGGTGCTGGAGCCGGGCGACGTGATCAACACCGGTACGCCGGCGGGCGTCGCCATGGGGATGCCGGGGCAGCCGTACCTGCGTGCCGGTGACGTGATGGAGCTGGAGATCGAGGGATTGGGCCGGCAGCGGCAGACGGTGGGGCAGGCATGACGGCGGGCGGGAGCTCGTACCGG
Organism: Nonomuraea fuscirosea; assembly: GCF_035917475.1. Taxonomy (NCBI): domain Bacteria; kingdom Bacillati; phylum Actinomycetota; class Actinomycetes; order Streptosporangiales; family Streptosporangiaceae; genus Nonomuraea; species Nonomuraea fuscirosea. The sequence goes on from NZ_CP109074.1 coordinate 103,049, forward strand.
ATCGTGGCGATGGAGACGCACGACGTGCGGTTTCCGACTTCCCGCGAGCTGGACGGCTCCGACGCGATGAATCCCGATCCCGACTACTCGGCCGCCTATGTGGTGCTCAGGACCGACGACGGCTACGAGGGGCACGGGTTCGCGTTCACGATCGGGCGCGGCAACGACATCCAGACCACGGCGATCGGCGCGCTGGAGCCGTACGTGGTGGGCAAGGACGCCGAAGACCTCGGCACGCTCTACAAGGACATGGTCGGCGACTCGCAGCTGCGCTGGCTGGGGCCGGAGAAGGGCGTCATGCACATGGCGATCTCCGCCGTGGTCAACGCCCTGTGGGATCTCAAGGCGAAGCGGGAGGGCAAGCCGCTGTGGCGGTTGTTGTCCGAGATGTCGCCTGAGGAGATCGTCGAGCTCATCGATTTCCGTTACCTGAGCGACGCGCTGACCAGGGACGAGGCGCTGGAGATCCTCAAGAAGCAGGAGAAGGGCAAGGCGGAGCGGATACGACGGCTCGCCGAGACGGGATATCCCGCCTACACGACCTCCCCCGGCTGGCTCGGCTACGGCGACGAGAAGTTGCGGCGGCTCTGCAAGGAGGCGATCGACCAGGGGTTCGGCCAGATCAAGCTCAAGGTCGGCGCCGACCTCGACGACGACCGGCGGCGGTTCAGGGTGGCCCGCGAGGTGTGCGGCGACGACTTCCCGATCGCGATCGACGCCAACCAGCGCTGGGACGTCGGCTCGGCGATCGAGTGGGTCAACGCGCTGGGCGAGTTCAACCCGCACTGGGTCGAGGAGCCGACCAGCCCCGACGACGTGCTCGGCCACGCCGCCATCGCCAGGGGCATCGCGCCGATCAGGGTGGCGACCGGCGAGCACGTCCAGAACCGCATCGTCTTCAAGCAACTGCTGCAGGCCGAGGCCGTCTCCTTCGTGCAGATCGACTCCGCCCGCGTCGGCGGGGTCAACGAGAACCTGGCGATCCTGCTGCTGGCGGCCAAGTTCGGCGTGCCGGTCTGCCCGCACGCGGGCGGGGTCGGGCTGTGCGAGCTGGTGCAGCACCTGTCGATGTTCGACTACGTCGCGGTCACGGGCACCATGGACGGCCGCGTCATCGAATACGTCGACCACCTGCACGAGCACTTCGTGGACCCCGTGGTGATCCGGGACGGCCGTTACGTGGCGCCGTCCAGGCCGGGGTTCAGCGCGGAGATGCATCAGGAGTCGATCGCCGCCCACACCTTCCCCGGCGGCGAGGTCTGGAGGGACGAGGCGTGAGCCGTACCACGAGTGAGGGCCTGAAAGCGGTCGTGACCGGCGGCGGGTCCGGGATCGGGCTGGCCGCGGCCACCGCGCTGGCCGAGCGCGGGATGAAGGTCGCCTGCCTCGACCTCAACCCGCCCGGTGAGCCGTTCATCGGGATCAAGGCCGACGTCACCGACGACGCGGGCGTGCGGGCCGCGGTGGCCGAGGCGGCCGAACGGCTCGGCGGGATCGACGTGCTCGTCAACAACGCGGGCATCGGGGCCCAGGGCACGATCGAGGACAACCCCGACAGCGAGTGGCACAAGGTGTTCGACGTCAACGTGCTCGGCATGGTCCGCGTGGCGCGGGCCGCGCTGCCGTACCTGAGGAGGTCGGGGCACGCGTCGATCGTGAACACGTGCTCGATCGCGGCCACCGCCGGGCTGCCACAGCGCGCGCTCTACAGCGCCACCAAGGGCGCGGTGCTGTCGCTGACGCTCGCCATGGCCGCGGACCACATCAGAGAGGGCATCCGGGTCAACTGCGTCAACCCGGGCACCGCCGACACGCCGTGGGTGGCCAGGCTGCTCGACGCGGCCGGCGATCCGGAGGCGGAACGGGCCGCGCTCAACGCCAGGCAGCCGATGGGCCGCCTGGTCACCGCCGAGGAGGTCGCCTCGGCGATCGCCTACCTGGCCGGCCCCGAGGCCGGCGCCACCACCGGCACCACGCTCGCGGTCGACGGTGGCATGCAGGGGTTGCGACTGAGGCCGGCCAACTAGGCCAACGCCAACCAACAAGGAAGGTACCCCCCAAAATGAAGCTCGGTCGGGTGGTCGCGGGAGCGGCCCTCTTGGCGGTCGTGACCGCCTGTGGTGGAGGCACGACGACGGGAGCGGGAAGCGGCGGCGGGAAGGTCGGCATCGACCACCCCCGCGCCGACTCCGACTTCTGGAACTCCTACATCAAGTACGTCCCGCAGATGGCCGGCGAGCTCAAGGTGGAGCTGATGCCCGCCACGAACTCGCAGAACGACGTGGCCAAGCTGGTCAACAACGTCCAGGCGCTGATCGGGCAGGGCGCCAAGGTCATCGTCATGGCCCCGCAGGACACCGGCGCCATCGCCAACACCCTGCAGCAGCTGGAGAACAAGAAGATCCCCGTCGTGACCGTCGACACCCGGCCGGACAAGGGCAAGGTCTTCATGGTCGTACGCGCCGACAACCGCGCGTACGGCACGAAGGCGTGCGAGTTCCTCGGCGAGAAGCTCGGCGGCAAGGGCAAGGTCGTGCAGCTCCAGGGCGCGCTCAGCTCGATCAACGGCCGTGACAGGTCGGAGGCGTTCTCGGAGTGCATGAAGAGCAAGTTCCCCGGGATCACGGTGTTCAGTGAGCCGACCGATTGGGAGGGCAGCAAGGCGGCCTCCATGCTGCAGACCCGCCTGGAGCAAAACCCGGACATCAAGGGCATCTATATGCACGCCGGGGGTGTTCACCTGGCTCCCACGTTGCAGGTGCTCAAGCAGAAGGGCCTGCTGGTCCCGCCGAGCGACCCCAAGCACATCTTCGTGATCTCCAACGACGGGATCCCGCAGGAGTTCGAGTCGATCAGGAAGGGCGACATCGACGCCACGGTGTCGCAGCCGGCCGACCTGTACGCCAAATACGCCCTCTTCTACGCCAAGGCCGCGGCGGATGGCAAGACGTTCAAACCGGGCCCGACCGACCACGGCAGCACGATCATCCAGCTTCCCAACGGCCTGGAGGACCAGCTTCCCGCGCCGCTGGTGACCAAGGAGAACGTGGACGACCAGGCCCTCTGGGGCAACCAGGTCAAGTGATGAACGTTCACGTCGAAGCCCGGGACGTCGTCAAACGCTTCGGACCGACCACCGCGCTGGCCGGCGCGAGGATCGCGATCACGGAGGGTGAGACGCACGCGCTCGTCGGCAGGAACGGCGCGGGGAAGTCCACCCTCGTGTCGATCCTCACCGGGCTCCAGCGGCCGGACGAGGGCGAGGTGCTGTTCGCGGGACAGCCGGCGCCCGCCCTCGCCGACCGCGACGCCTGGCGCCGGCGGGTGGCCTGCGTGTATCAGAAGTCCACGATCATCCCGGCGCTGACCGTCGCCGAGAACCTGTTCCTCAACCGCCAGTCCGAAAGGAGCATGATCAACTGGCGGGCGCTGGCGGGCAGGGCGCGCGAGCTGCTCGACACGTACGAGGTGGACGTCGACGCGCAGGCGCTGGCCGGAGACCTGAGCGTCGAGCAGCGCCAGCTCGTCGAGATCGCCCGCGCGCTGTCGTTCGGGGCCAGGTTCATCATCCTCGACGAGCCGACCGCCCGGCTCGACGGCCCGGCCATCGAGCGGCTGTTCACCCGCATGCGGTCGCTGCGAGAGCAGGGCGTCACGATGATGTACATCTCCCACCACCTCGACGAGGTCTACGAGATCTGCCAGAGCGTCACCGTCTTCCGCGACGCCCGGCACGTCACGACCAGACCGGTCGCCGACCTGCCGCACGACGAGCTGGTCGCCGCGATGACAGGGGAGGCCACGGCGGTGTACGAGGCCCGCTCCCGCACCCCCTGCGAGAGCGTGGTGCTCTCGGGCGAGAACCTCGGCCTGGCCGGCCGCTACTCCGGCATCGACATCTCCGTACGGTCCGGCGAGGTCGTCGGCCTGGCCGGCTCCGCGAGCAGCGGCAAGGTCGGGCTGGCCGAGACGCTGGTCGGCCTGCGCAGGGCCGACACCGGCACCGTGACCGTCAACGGCACCAGGGTCACGCCCGGCGACGTGCCCGCCGCCATGAAGGCGGGGCTCGGGTTCGTCCCCGAGGACCGCCATCACGAAGGGTTCGTCCCACTGCTGTCGGTCGGGGAGAACACCACCTTCCCGATCGCCCGCAAGCTGGGCCGTTACGGACTGATCAGTCCCTCCAGGCGGCGGGCCACGGCGGAGCGGATGATCGACTCCCTCGACATCAAGACCGAGGGCCCCGACCAGCCCGTCGCCGACCTGTCGGGGGGAAACGCGCAGAAGGTCGTGTTCGCCCGCGCGCTCGTGGACGACCCGACCGTCCTCGTCGTGATCAACCCGACCGCCGGCGTCGACGTCAAGGCCAAGCAGGCCCTGCTCGGCGCCGTCGAGGACGCGGTCGAGCGGGGAGCGGGGGCCGTCCTGGTCTCCGACGAGCTCGACGACCTGCGGATCTGCGACAGGGTGCTGGTGATGTTCCACGGCAGGGTCGTCAAGGACGTGCCACGTGGCTGGACCGACCACGAGCTCGTGGCCGTGATGGAAGGCATGGAAGAGTGACCACTTTGACTGCACCGGCCCCCCGGGTGCGGCTGGCCAGGTTCCGCGACCTGACCCTCGTACCGGTGATCGTGATCCTGCTGGTCGTGGGCGCCGTCCTGGACCCGACGTTCCTGACGGCGGGCAACCTGACGAACGTGCTCCAGCAGCAGGCGGCGATCTCGCTGCTCGTGCTGGCCGAGGCGATGATCCTGATCGCCGGAAAGTTCGACCTCTCGCTCGAGTCCACGGTGGGCACCGCGCCGGCCATCGCGGTGATGCTGTGCGTACCCGTGGCGGCGGGCGGGTTCGGCATCGGCCTGCCCGGCGCGCTGGTGATCCCGCTGGCGCTGCTCATCGGAGCGGCGATCGGGGCCTTCAACGGGTTTTTGATCATCAGGTTCCAGCTGTCGGCGTTCATCGTCACGCTGGCCATGCTGATCATCGTGCACGGCTTCCTCCAGGGGCCGAGCGAGGGCAAGACCCTCTTCCAGCTGCCCGACTCGATCCTCTACCTGGGCAGCGCCCTGTGGCTCGGCCTGCCGGCGGCCATCTGGATCGCCGGCGCGCTGTTCGCGGCGGGCATCTTCGGGCTCGGCTACCTCCGGCTCGGCCGCTCCCTCTACGCGATCGGCGGCAACATGGACGCCGCCCGCGCGGCCGGCATCCGCGTGGACCGGGTGCTGTACGGCGTGTTCATCCTGGGCGGCACGCTCGCCGCCCTGGCCGGCATCCTGGAGACCGGACGACTCGGGGCGATCGGCAACAACCAGGGCGTCGGCTGGATCTTCATGGTGTTCGCCGCGGCCGTCATCGGCGGCGTCAGCATGGACGGCGGCAAGGGCACGATCCTCGGCGCGCTCACCGGCGTCCTGGTGATCGGCCTCGTCCAGAACATCCTCACCCTCATCGGCGTCTCGGGCTTCTGGCAGCCGGTCATCTACGGCGCGATCATCCTGATCGCCCTGATGATCAGCCGGATCGCGGGAGGAAAGGCACAAGATTGATGGAACGCGGGATCGACCTGCCCCGCCACGGCTTCGGCGGCGCTCCGATCGGCAACCTCTACGACGCGGTCGCCGGCGAGACGGCCCGCGCCACGATCGACGCGGCGTGGGAGAACGGGGTACGCCTGTACGACACCGCGCCCCACTACGGCCTGGGCCTGTCGGAGCGGCGGATGGGGGCGGCGCTGGCCGGCCGCTCCGGTTACCTCCTGTCCACCAAGGTCGGCCGCCTCCTCCGCCCCAAGACGTCCGGCGGCGGCCACGGGGAGCCTGCGGCTCAGCAGCCTGCTGGGGCGCGGGCTGCTGGGGTTCCGGATGGCGGGCGGGACGAACAGGGCTTCGACGTTCCGGCTGAGGTGGAGCGGGTGTGGGACTTCAGCCCGGACGGCGTGCGTACGTCGCTGGAGGAGTCCCTGACCCGCCTCGGCCTCCCGGCCGTGGACATCGCCTTCATCCACGACCCCGACGACCACGTGGACCAGGCCATCGCGCAGGCGTACCCGGCGCTGGCCGAGCTGCGGGCGGAGGGGCGGATCCGGGCCGTCGGCGTCGGGATGAACCAGTGGCAGGTGCCGCTGCGCTTCGTCCAGGAGACCGACGTCGACGTCGTCATGCTCGCGGGCCGCTACACCCTGCTCGACCAGTCGGGGCTGCCGCTGCTGGAGGAGTGCGTACGGCGCGGCGTCAAGGTGCTCGCGGCCGGGGTGTTCAACAGCGGCATCCTGGCCACCCACGAGCCGTCCGGAACCTACGACTACGCACCGGCGCCGGCGGAGCTGCTGGAGAAGGCGAAGCGCATCGCCCGCATCTGCGACCGCCACGGAGTAACCCTGCCCCAGGCGGCCATGGCCTTCCCGCTACGGCACCCGGCGGTGAGCACGATCGTCGTGGGGGCGCGAGCACCGGAGGAGGTCGTACGGAACGCCGGCTTGTGGTCGCGCCCGGTGCCGGAGGAGCTGTGGGAGGACCTACGAGCGGCCGGCTTCCTGACCACCGACAATTGACGGAGGAACCACCGGTGGGTCTTGGCCGGCCCGCACGCGGGCGCTGATCGGTATGGCCACGTCGGGTCCGCGGATTCAGGCGGCTCCCCAAAGGGCGCTGACCGGCATGGCCCGCATCCGGTCGCCGAACGGGAGGGTCTGCGTACCGGTGTAGAGGACCACGCCCGCGACGAAGTCGTCGCCGAGCCTGCCGGCCAGATGCCTCAGGCCTTTGAAGTCATCGGCCCGGACGGTCGACGCGGCCTTGACCTCGATGCCGACAACCCGTCCTGGCCGGCTCTCCAGTACAGCGTCCACCTCGACTCCGTCCTTCGTCCGGTAGTGATACAGCTCGACCAGCTCATCCGACCACGTGAGCTGCCGGGCCAGCTCCATGAGCACGAACCCTTCGAGCAGCGGCCCGAAGGCGCCGCCAGGACGGATCAGCCCCCGGGCATCGGCGCCCAGCGCGTTCGCCGCCACGCCGGAGTCCACGAACACCACCTTCGGGGTGCCGACGGCCCGGCTGCTGAGATTCCTGGACCACGCCGGGATCCGCTTGATCAGGAACACCTCTTCCAGCAGAACGAGATAGCGGCTGAGGGTGCTCATAGGTAGGCCGAGCTCTTTGCTCAATGCGGCGGTGACCAGCATCTGGCCCGAGCGGGCCGCCAGTAGACGGATGAGCGCCCGCATCTGGGGGCCGCGTTCGATCTCGGTGAGCTGCTGCACGTCACGGGTGACCAAGTCACCGACATAGGAGTCGAAGAACCGTCCCCGGCGCCGGGAACTGGAGCGGGCGACCGCTGCGGGAAAGCCGCCGCGAACCAGCCTGTCGGCGTATTCGGCCCGGGTGACCTCGGAGGCGTGCTTGAGTCCGGCGCCCTCCGAGAAGATGGCGTCGATGAAGCGGTCGGCCGTGCCGTCGATCTCGCCCTGCGCGAAAGGCCAGAGTTCGATGGTCTCCATCCGGCCCGGCAGGGTATCGGGAAGGTCTCTGAGCCCCAGCAGCCGGGATGAGCCGGTGAGCAGGTAGCGGCCCGGTCTCGGGTCCTGATCCACCTGCGACTTGATGGCGAGCAACAGCTCCGGGGCCCGTTGGATCTCGTCGATCACCATGAGGCCGGGAGAATCCACGAAACCATCCGGATCAGCCAGGGCTGCCTGTCGCGTCACCGCGGCGTCGAGGTCACGCCACTCCGCCGCACGCCCCTTCGCCAACTGGCGGACGAGGGTGCTCTTGCCGCATTGGCGGGCACCGTTGATCAGAACGACCCTGGTGTCTTCCAGCGCTTCCGTGGTCGCGCGCTCGGCATGCCGGGGGAAGAAATCGCCCGATGATGTGCTGGCCATCTTCCCAGCATGACACGGAAGTGTGGTCGATTGGTCGCCACCCCTATGGGTGATTGGACGCAGCGCTGTGGTGCATTGGTCGCCGACCCTTTGGTCAAATGGTCGCTGGGTCCGTGGGTATTCGGTCGCCAGCTGCGTAAGTCAGTGGACGCCTGTAGTCGATGGGGGAGGGCGGTCAGGGTGGGAGGAGGAGCCAGGACTTCGAGGGGCCCGGCTCGTACGGTGAGTCGAGGCGTTTGGCGACCACCCCCGGCAGCCCCTGCTCCCGCGCCGCCTGCCGTACCGGGTCCGCCTCCCCGGGCCAGGACGGTGCGGTCTGCCAGTGGGCGCCTGTCAGGTTGAGCGCCTCCAGGGCTGCCCGCCGTTCCGTGTACGGGCGTGCCGTCAGGGAGTGGCCGTCGTCGTACAGGAGGTCGTAGAAGACGAGCAGTTCCGCGCCGCCCAGCCTGGCGAGCTCCCCGTCCAGCACCGCCGTGCGGCTGCCGAACGACTCGGCCAGCCCGCGCAGCCACGGGTGTTCCCTGGCGGCGTCCGTGCGGCCCCCGTCGATGGGCACCAGGAGGCGGCGTCCGCCCCAGGCGAACTCGAAGGCGTAGTCCGGGGCGTCCTTCGGGATCTTGGTGCGGCGCGTCGGCAGCATGGGCTCCAGGGGCGGGAACGGGTCGCGGACGGGGGAGTCCATGCGGTGGATCATCCAGTTCTTGCCCCGCGTCTGGAACAGCACGAACCGGCCCGAAGCCCGCCGGCCGCGCAGGACGAACTTGACCTCGCGCTCCGACCACTTCTCCACGTCGTACGTGCCGGTGTCCCAGACGGTCATGGTGCCGCCGCCGTACTCGCCCTGCGGGATCTCGCCGTGGAAGGTGAGGTACTCCATCGGGTGGTCCTCGGTGTGCACGGCCAGGTGGTTGATGGCGGGGTCGGCGGGCAGGCCCTTGGGGACGGCCCACGAGACCAGCACGCCGTCGCGCTCCAGGCGCAGGTCCCAGTGCAGGGATCGGGCGTGGTGCTCCTGGATGACGAAGGCGTTGCCGTCGGGGGTGGGGGAGGGGGTGTCGGGGACGGGCTCGGGAGTGCGGTCTGGGTCGCGTTTGCTCCGGTATCGCTCCAGTTTGTCGGCCACAGAACCGGTACTACCCGCTGTCATCGCCGCCGATCGGGGTTCCAGCGGGGTCCAGTACGGGTTCCGTGCGGGTCTGGCACGATGGCGGGTTCCGTGCGGGTGGAGCAGGATGACGGGGCCCGTACGGGATCCAGGCGTTGTCGTCCCGCTCGTTCGGCGCCTACACCAGCAGCGGTGGGGGATTCCTCCGATGTGTGGTTCAAGGTTGGGGTCTAGGGCGCGCTCTCCAGCCCGTGGGCTGCTCGATCGTGGTCAAGGCTTCGGTGTCTGGCACGCGCTCGGCCTCGGGTGAGTGCTGCGGATCAGTGTCCCGATGAATATCGACCAGCCGTAGCCTGCTGCCCGGGTGAGCTGCGCAGCCGTCGGGATGTTGGTAGTCGGGAGCCGTCGGGTTTGCTTGGGGGTGCCGCTCATCGGGGTAAAGGTCGGGGCCGGGGCGGGGTCGGGGCTGGGACCGGGTGGGCCGGGTCTGGGTGGGCTGGGGCCGGGTGGGGCCGCGTTGGGGTCGGGATGGTGGCACTGCGGGGTGGCGGGTGGTGATGGGCTGAAGGTCGGTCGCCCACTTTCCCGCGGTGGGTCAAGGTCCCTCGGTGTCGCGGTGGGTCGCGGCCGATGGAGTTGATGCAAGCCTCGACGAGCCGGACGGGGTTCTGTGCTGATCGCCGGACGGCTGGCGATGGCGTTCCCGACGATCACGGAGGGAGCGCGCACCGCCTCCTGGCCGGTCGTCGGACGCGCTCGTGCGGCGTCCCCTCCGGTCGTCGGACGAGCCCCGTGCGGAGGGGTCAGTCGAGTTCGAGGGCTCGGCGTAGCCAAGACTCGACGCCGGCCACGTGGACGGTCGCCCAGGAGCGGGCCACGTCGGCCTGGCGGGCGGCGATGGCCTCGTAGATGGCGGTGTGCTGCTCCCGCGTCTTCTCCATCGCGCCCCCCTGCGTGAGCCCCCGCCAGATCCGCGCCCGGGTGGTCGGGCCCGAGAGGCTCTCGATGAACGAGCAGAGCACGCTGTTGCCCGAGCCCTGCGCGATCCGCAGGTGGAACTGCAGGTCGTTGGCCACCAGCTCCTCGATCGTGGGCCGGTCGGGCAGGGATTCGAGGATCACGCGCAGCTCCTCGATGTCGGTCTCGGTCATCTGCTCCGTCGCCATCGCCGTGGCGGCCGGTTCGAGGATGCGCCTGACCTCGAAGAACTGCAGCACCGTGTCGTCGCGGTGCAGGTCGAGCACGAACGACATCGTGTCGAGCAGCAGCCGGGGCTCCAGGCTGGTGACGTAGGTGCCGTCGCCCTGGCGTACGTCCAGGACGTTGATGAGCGACAGCGCGCGCACCGCCTCGCGCAGCGAGTTGCGGGACAGGCCCAGCCGCTCGGCGAGGTCGGCCTCCTTCGGCAGCCGGTCGCCGGGGGCCAGCTCCCCCGAGACGATCATCTCTTTGATCTTGTCGATGGCCGCGTCAGTGACCGCCACGCTCTTCTCCCTAGACATCGGATGTCTAGGAGTCTAGAGCGTGGAAGCGGACAGGTTCGACACCGGTGACGCGCGAAATCAGGCCCCGGGCCTCCAGCGTGCGCAAGTGGGCCGCGGCCTCGCCGGCCGCCATGCCTTTCAGCACCGGGGCCAGGTCCTCCCACGGCCTGTTCCACGTCATCATCGAGGCGACCTCCCAGATGGTCAGCGGTTGCGGCCGCTGAGCCAGGAGGGCGCGCAGCCGTTCGAGTTTCTCCTCGTGATGGTGTCGGATCTGGACGGCTCGTGCGGCCACATCGGGAAATATCCATTCATGGGCGGGGAGGGCGTCGAGTGGGCCGAGATCGCCCACGCGGTCGAGCGAGTCCAGGAAGTCGCCCAGCGGATCGATGTCGTCCCTGTCATATGGATAAATCCCGACGTGGGGTGTGATGTCGGGTAGGACGTGGTCGCCGGTGAACAGGCGGTCGGCGTCTTCGAGATGCAGGCAGATGTGGCCCGGCGTGTGGCCGGGGGTGTGCAGGGCGCGCAGCTTGCGGCCCGGCAGGTCGACCAGGTCGCCGTCATGCAGCACGCGGTCGGGCTGGGCCGGCGGGATCGGACGCTCGCCCACGGCCTGCGCGGCCTCGGCGGGGTCGGCTCCGGCGCGCCTCAGCATGTCGGCCTGCATGTCGGCCTGGGCGCCGGCCTCGTACTCGTTGATCATCCGTACGAGCGCGGCGTCGGCCTCGTGCATGGCGATCCACGCGCCGGACACCTCCCTGACCTGTCCGGCCAGCCCCGCGTGGTCGGGGTGGAAATGGGTGACAACCACCCCACGCACCGCGCTCACGTCCAGCCCCAGCGCCGCGAGCCCGCCGCTGAGCGCCTCCCAGGCGTCGGGGTGGTTCCAGCCCGCGTCGATCAGTACGGGGCCCTTGGGCGACTCGACGGCGTAGACGAGGGTGTAGCCGAGCGGGTTGCCGGGAATCGGCACCGGCACGCTCCAGACCCCGCCGCCGACATCCTGCGGCCGCTGCTCGGCGTACGGCCTGCGCCTGGTCTTCATTTGTCCCCCGATGTCGGTATGTGCTCCGGCGAGTATGCGCGTCACCGGCCGTGATGGTGAACTGGGTGGGTGATTTCGACGATTGTCGACCAGTCGCCGGTCCACTGTCGATCGTGAAAGGGGCCGGGTGGGTGTGATCGGTCAGGCCGAAGCAGGTGGGTGGCCGGGTGTGATCGGTTGGGCAAGGCGTGCGGTTGGCCAGGCGTGGTCGGTCGTGAAAAGGCCGGGGAGGTGGTTGGCCAGGGGTGATCGATGGGCCGAGGGCATGGGGTCGGGTGGATATGGGGCGGGGTGGGCGGGTGGTCAGGCGATTCGTTCCAGGATGGTTGCCGTGGCGAGTGCTCCGCCCGCGCACATCGTGACCAGTGCCGTCGCCGAGTCCGAGCGTTCCAGTTCGTGCAGAGCCGTGGTGATCAGGCGGGCGCCGGTGGCGCCCACCGGGTGGCCGAGGGCGATGGCGCCGCCGTTGACGTTGACGCGGTCGAGGTCGGGTTCGTGTACGGCGGCCCAGGACAGGACGACCGCGGCGAACGCCTCGTTCACCTCGAACAGGTCGAGGTCGCCCATCGTCATGCCGGCCGACGCCAGCACCTTGGCCGTGGCGTCGACGGGCCCGTCCAGGTGGTAATACGGCTCGGCCCCGACCAGCGCCTGCGCCAGGATCCGGGCGCGGGGGCGCAGGCCGTGCCGCCGTGCGGCCTGCTCGCTCATGACCAGCACGGCCGACGCGCCGTCGGAGATCTGCGAGGAGGTGCCGGCCGTGTGCAGGCCGTCCTCGATCACCGGCTTCAGCTTGGCCAGGCCCTCGGCGGTGGTCTCGCGCAGGCCCTGGTCCCTGCGTACGTCGCCGATCGGGACGATCTCCCGCTCGAACCGCCCGTCGGCCCACGCCTTGGCGGCCAGTCGCTGGGAACGCGCGCCGAACCAGTCGAGCCGCTCCCGGGTGAGCCCCCTCCGTTTGGCGATGCGTTCGGCGGCGGTGAACTGGTCGGGCAGGTCGATGGCCCAGTCGTCGGGCCTGGGGCGCGCGGGCCGCACGTTGCTGCCCAGCGGCGCCCGGCTCATGACCTCGACGCCGCACCCGACGCCCACCTCGATCACGCCCGCGCGGATCAGCGCCGCCGCCAGGTGCACGGCCTGCTGCGAGGAGCCGCACTGGGCGTCGACGGTGGTGACACCGGTCTGGTACGGCAGCCCCGCGTACAGCCACGCGTGCCGGCCGACATGGCCGCCCTGCTCGCCTGCCTGGGTGACGCAGCCGGTGAAGACCTGGTCCACGATCGCGGGCTCGATGCCCGAGCGCTCGACGAGCCCGTTCAGCGTGCCGGCCAGAACCTGTTGCGGTTTGAGCTCGGAGAGCCAGCCGGCCCGCTTGCCGATCGGGGAACGTACGGCCTCGACGATCACAGGGGTGCTCATAGCCGCCTCCAGAACGATGCTCTGGCGCGACTGTAACGCGTTCTACTTTGTTTCGGAACCCTCCCACTTGGCCGGCATCCCGAACGTCTCGAACAGCGACTCCTCGAAGAACATGCCGACATGGCCGACCCGGTCGCCGCTGAACGTCACCACCATGATCGCGAACTGGCCGTAGACGCCGTCGGCGCGGTGGTAGACGGCGAAGGCCGGCTGGCCGTTGGCGGCGATCGGCACCAGCTTGAGATCGCCGGGCCCCTGGGCGGGACAGTGGATCCTGGTGAGCTCGGCGATCGCCTCCGGCCCCTGATACCACCCGACGAACGGCGGCATCTCCCAGATCGCGTCCTCGGTGAACAGGTGGACGAGCCCGTCGACGTCATAGTTTTCGAACGCCGCGACATAGCGTTCCAGATGGGCCTGCTGCTCGGTCGTGAGCGGCTCCACCGGGTCGTCCAGGTGGGGCGAGACCTCGTTGAGCTGGGCGCGGGCCCGCTGGAGGATGCTGTTGACGGCCGCGGTCGAGATGCCGACCGCCTCGGCCACCTCGGCGGCCTTCCACCTGAGCACGTCGCGCAGGACCAGCACCGCCCGCTGCCGCGGCGGCAGGTGCTGCAAGGCCGCGATCAGGGCCAGCCTGACGCTCTCGCGCGAGGTCACGACGGCGGCCGGGTCGTCGGCGCCGACGCCCGTCATGGCGTCGGGCGCGGGCTCCAGCCACGGCACCTCGCCGTCCTGCGCCAGCGGAGCGCTCGCCTCGGTGCTCGGCGCGCCCAGGCCCGTCGGCAGCGGGCGCCGGGAGCGGTTGTCGAGCGCGGTCAGGCACGTGGTGGTGGCGATGCGATAGAGCCACGTACGCAGCGAGGAACGCCCCTCGAACCCGTCGTACGCCCGCCACGCGCGCAGATAGGTCTCCTGCACCTGGTCCTCGGCGTCGTGCACCGAACCCATCATGCGGTAGCAGTGGGCCAGCAGCTCGCGCCGCATCGGATCAGCCAGCCGGAGGAAATCCTCGTTCGTCGGCTTGTCGGTCATACATCTCTGTATAGACGGTGCCACTGACAGAACGGCTTCATTTCGTCCACGCCCGGGAAATCGGCGTGTGGTCTTTCCGTTTCGGCCGACCGCACGATGCCGGCGCGCCGGGTGGTCAGATGTCGGCGAGGAGGCGGGCGGCCGCGGTTTCGATGCGGCGCTGGATCTGGTCGTACGTGCGCCGCCCCCGCAACATCTCCAGCAGCTCCTGCACCCACACGCTCGCCAGCGACCCCGCGAGGTCGGTCTGCTCCTCGCTGGCCTCCTCCAGCGACAGCCCGTCGGCCGAGACGCGCAGCAGCAGCCCGGTCATGCGGTCGCCGAACGGGGTCTGCACCTCGGCCATGATCAGCGACCGGATGAGCGCGTCGGCCAGCTCGGGCTCGCGCATCAGCCCCCGGGTGGCCCGCATGAGCACGTCGACCGCCCGGCTCGACGGCGTGGCCGCCCCGGGCGGGCGGCGTTCGATGCTGCTCTCCAGCAGGTCGATCTCCTCGCCCACGACGGCGACGACGAGGTCCATCTTGGAGGGAAAGTATCGATAGAGCGTGCCAAGCGCCACGCCCGCGCGTTCGGCGACCGTGCGCATCTGCATCGCCTCGACGCCGCCCCTCGACGCCAGCGCCGCGGCGGCCTGCACGATGCGCTTGCGGCGTTGGTGCTGGCTGCGCGTACGGACGCTGTGCCCGCCCGGTGCTGGGTGGCTCTCCATGGTCCCCTCGGTGTCGCTGGCGGGAGGCGGCACGGGCACGTGCGTGGTACGCATGAGAACACGTTATCTGATTTCTTGATAACGCGGCTTGTTACTCGCGGGTCACAAACGAGCCCTATCGCCCCATGTCTACGGCGTTACACGGATATATCCCCACCTATCGACACGTGCTCGTGCTGGACAGCTTTTAGAATCTGTTCTAGTTTGCGGGGTGGCTTACCAAGCGCTTGCTGGAGGAGCGATGACCGCGGACACGCTCGCCTCCCTGCTGCTCGCGCGGGCCGGGGACGACAGGCCCGGGCTCGTGTTCGAAGAGCGGGTGTGGTCGTGGCGCGAGCACGTTGCCGCCTGCCGGGCGGCCGGAGCCCGGCTGTCCGGGCACGGGGCCGGCACGCACGTGGGGGTGCTCGGCGAGAACGTTCCCGGCATGGTGGTCCTCATCGGCGGCGCGGCGCTGGCCGGGCACGTGGTGGTCGCGCTCAACCCCACCCGGTCGGCCGCCGAGCTGGCCCGCGACGCCCGCGCGACGGACGTGACCCTGCTGCTCGCGGACGACCCCTACCGGGACGTGGCACAGCGGCTGTCGCGAGAGCTGGGCGTCCCCGAACTGCCCCTGACCCTGCTGACCGACCCCGAGCCGGACGCCCAAGGCTCGGGAACGACCGCACCGGACGCCGGGCCCTCAGAGGGCGCCGTCCCGGACGCCGAAGCCGCGGGTCGGTTGAGCGAGGCGCCGGAGGCGGGGGCTCTGGTGATGCTGATCTTCACCTCCGGGACCTCGGGGCAGCCCCGCGCCGTCCGCATCACCCAGCGCAAGCTCGCCGTCCCCGGAGTCAGCCTGGCGGCGATGCTCACGCCCCAGGACGTCGTCTACTGCTCGATGCCGCTGTTCCACTCCGGAGCCCTCATGGCCGCCTACGCCCCGGCGGTCGCCTCGGGGGCGGCGCTCGTGCTGCGGCGGCGCTTCTCGGCCTCGGGACTGCTGCCCGACCTGCGGCGGTACGGCGGCACGTACCTCCACTACGTCGGCAAGGCGCTCTCCTACGTGCTGGCGACCAGGGAACGCCCCGATGACGCCGACAACCCGCTCAAGATCGCCTTCGGGAACGAGGGCAGCGCGGTGGCGATCAGGAGGTTCGGGGAGCGGTTCGGCTGCCTGGTCATCGACGCCTTCGGCTCCACGGAGACCGCCATCTCGCTCACCCCCGACCCGTCGGGACCGCCGGGCTGCCTCGGCCGCCTGCCCGACGGCGTACGGATCCTCGACCCCTTCACCGGCCGGCCCTGCCCGCCGGGCCGGATCGAGGACGGCCGGCTGCTCAACCCGGAGGAGGCCGTCGGCGAGCTGGTCAACACGGCGGGGCTCGGGCTGTTCGACGGCTACTACAACGACCCGGCGGCGGACGCGGAGCGGATCAGGGACGGCGCGTTCTGGTCCGGCGACCTGGCCTATTCGGACGCGGACGGCTACGTGTTCTTCGCCGGCCGGGGCACCGAGCGGCTGCGCGTGGACGGCGAGAACCTGGCCGTGGCCCCCATCGAGGCCGCGCTGCGGGAGTTCGCCGGGGTGGTGGAGGCGGCGGTGTACCCGGTGCCCGACGCGGCGGCCGGTGACCAGGTCATGGCGGCGCTCGTGCTGGAGGAGAGCTTCGACGCCGGCGCCTTCGCTGCCTTCCTGGCCGCCCGCCGCGACCTAGGGGCCAAGTCGATGCCTCGATACGTCCGCGTCTGCGGGGAGTTGCCGCAGACGGCTTCGCACAAGGTCGTCAAGCGCCGTCTCGCCCGCGAGGGGTGGCGCACGGAGGACCCGGTCTGGTGGCGCGGCTCCGGAGGCTTCAGGCCGCTCGCCGACGCGGACGTGAAGGCGATCGAGGAGGAGTTCGTACGGCACGGCAGGCAACACCTCTTGGAGACGTAGTGGATTTCAACCTGGACGAAACCCAGCAGGATCTGAAGAAGCTGGCCACCGAGGTCCTCGCCAGGGAAGGGGACGAGGAACGGCTGTGGCAGGCCGGGCTGATGGGCGTGTGCGTGCCGGAGGAGGCGGGCGGCGCGGGGCTCGGGCCGGTGGAGATGGGCGTGGTGCTGCGCGAGGTGGGGGCGCGGGCGGCCGCCGTTCCCGCGCTGGCGACGCTGGCGGGCACGCTGACCCTGGCCCGCCACGGCAGCGCCGACCAGCAACGACGCTGCGCCGGTCGGATCACGCTCGCCCTGCGCGAACCCGGCCGCGCCCTGTCCGACCCGCTCCCGCAAGGCCCGCCTCCGCAAGGCTCGTCCCCCCAAGGTCCGTCCCCCCAAGGTCCGTCCCCGCAAGGTGCGTCCGCGCCAGGCGCGTCCCCGTCAGGACCGTCTCAGACCACCGCGAGTCCCGACGGTGACGGGTGGCGGTTGAGCGGGCGGAAGGTGTCGGTGCCGTATCCGGGGGAGGCGGTGCTGGTCTCCGCCGATCAGGGGCTCTTCCTGCTGGACTCCCCGCCCACACGGCCCGAGTTCACCTCCACGGGCGAGCCCGCGGGCACGATCGTGCTGGACGGCACCCCCGCCGAGCGCGTGGCGGGGCCCGAGGCGGTGCGGGACGCCCGGCTGATCCTCACCGGCGCGGTGGCGGCCCAGGCGAGCGGCGTGCTGGCCGGGGCACTGGAGCTGACCACGTCCTACATCAAGACCCGCAAGCAGTTCGGGCGGGCGCTGGCCGAGTTCCAGGCCGTCACGATGCAGATCGCCGACGTCTACATCGCCGGCCGGGCCCTGGACGTGGCCATGTGGTCGGGGCTGTGGCGGCTGGGGGAGGGGCTGCCGGCCGAGGAGGACCTGGCGCTGGCCGCGTACCACGTGAGCGAGGCCGTCACGGCCCTGCACACCTGCCAGCACCTGCACGGCGGGCTCGGGCTGGACGTGACCTACCCGCTGCACCGCTACTTCGCCCAGGCCAAGCACCTGTCCCACCTGCTCGGCGGCGCCGACGCCCAGCTCGACCTGATCGGAGCGCTCGTCTGATGCTCATCGACCTGACCCCCGAGCAGCGAGCGCTCCGCGACGAGCTGCGCGAGTACTTCAGACACTGCCTCACCGCCGACGACCGGGCGAAGATCGCCGAGGATCCGTTCGGCGAGGCGTACATGGAGCACTGCCGCCGCCTCGGCCGGGACGGCAAGCTGGGCCTGGGCTGGCCCAAGGAGTACGGCGGAGGCGGCCACGGCCCCCTGGAGCAGCAGATCTTCGCCAACGAGATAGCCCGCGCCGCGGTGCCGTACCCCATCATCACGGTGCAGACGGTCGGCCCCACGATCATGCAGTACGGGACGCCCGAGCAGAAGGAGTTCTTCCTGCCGCGCATCCTGGCCGGCGAGTGCCACTTCGCGATCGGCTACAGCGAGCCGGAGGCCGGCACCGACCTGGCCTCGCTGCGGACGACGGCGGTGCTGGACGGCGACCACTACGTCGTCAACGGCCAGAAGATCTTCACCAGCGGCGCCCACTACGCCCAGTACATCTGGCTCGCCGCCCGCACCGATCCGGCCGTCAAGAAGCACAAGGGCATCACCATGATGATCGTCTCCACGGACGATCCCGGCTACTCGTGGACCCCGATCGTGACCATGGACGGCCGCCACCACACCAACGCGACCTACTACTCCGACGTCCGGGTCCCGGTGGACATGGTGGTCGGGGAGGTGAACAAGGGCTGGGACCTGATCGTCAACCAGCTGAACCACGAACGCGTGACGCTCGGCCCGGCCGGCAACCTGGCCCAGACCTACGACCGCTTCCGCGCCTGGGCCCGCCGCACGGGGCTGGACGCCGAGCCGGACGTACGCAGGGCGCTGGCCGGGGTGTGGGCGGCCTTCCGTACGAACGAGCTGCTCAACTGGCAGGTGGCGGCCAACATGGACCTGGGCTGGCTGGGCGCGCCCGACGCGTCGGCCACCAAGATCTACGGCTCCGAGCGCATGCAGGAGGCCGGCCGGATCGTCGGGGACATCCTGGCCAGGTACGCCGACCCGTCCGACCCGGAGACCGCCGAGCTGCTCGACCGAGTGGACCACGGTGTGAAGGGTGCGGTGGTGCTGACGTTCGGCGGCGGCGTGAACGAGGTGCAGCGGGAGCTGATCGCCATGCTCGGCCTGAACCTCCCGAGGCCGCCCCGATGACGGGCCCGGCGACCGGCTCAGCGACCGGCTCAGCGACCAGCCCTGTGACCGGCCAGACGACCGGCCAGACGACCGGCCAGACGACCGGTCCGATGACGGACGAGGAGCTGCACGAGCTGGCGGGCAAGCAGGTGGCGCTGGGCGAGATGCGCGGCGCGCCCGCCCCGGACCCGGTGAACGTCCCCATGATCAGGCACTGGCTGACCGCCATGGGCGACACGAACCCGGCCTACCTCGACCAGGGCCTCGCCCCGCCCGCGATGGCCCAGGTGTGGACCATGCAGGCCGCCGGGCAGAACCGCTCGCCGGTGGACGACCTGCTGGCCGCGCTCAACGGCAGCGGCTACACGGGCGTGGTGGCGACGAACTGCGAGCAGACCTACCACCGCTACGCCCGCGTCGGGGAGCTGCTGACCCCGGCCACCCGCCTCACCGGCCTGGCCGGCCCGAAGCGCACCGCGCTCGGCGTCGGCTTCTTCGCCACCTGGAACGTCACCTGGTACGGCGACGGCGACGAACCGGTGGCCGAGATGATGTTCCGCGTACTCAAGTTCCGCCCCAGAGCACCCGAGCCGGAAAGGCTGCCCCCCTATCCGCTCCAGCCCGTCGTCAACCAGGACACGGCGTTCTTCTGGGAGGGTGCAAAGCAGGAGGAACTGCGCATCCAGTGCTGCGCCGACTGCGGCGAGCTGCGCCACCCGCCCGGCCCGATGTGCCCGCGCTGCCGCTCGGCCAACCGCTCGCACACGGTCGCGAGCGGCGCGGGAACCCTCTACAGCTACGTCGTGCACCACCATCCGCCCGTGCCGGGACGCGCGACGCCGTTCGTGGTGGGCGTGGTGGAGCTGCCGGAGGGCGTACGGATCGTGGGCAACGTCGTGGACTGCCCCATCGCGGAAGTGGAGATCGGGATGCGGCTGAAAGTGACGTACCGTGCGATGGACGACCGGCTCGTCCTGCCCGTGTGGGCGCCGGAGGAATCATGATCGGCGCCGCGCTGCCCGAGCTGTCGATCGAGCTCACGCCCACCGTGGTCATCTCCACCGCCCTGGCCACCAGGGACTTCACGCCCGTGCACCACGACACGGCGCTCGCCCGCGCCCAGGGCTCGAAGGACATCTTCCTCAACATCCTGACCACCATGGGGCTGGTCGAGCGTTACGTCACCGACTGGGCGGGCCCCCGGGCCGTCATCAGGAGCATCGACGTCAAGCTCGGCGTCCCCGCGTACGCGGGTGACCGGCTCACCTTCACCGGGACGGTCGTGGCGGGCGCGGACGACCGGCTCACGGTCGAGGTGCGCGGCAGGGTGAGCCTCGGCGACCACGCCACCGCGACCGTCACCTTCACCCCCGAGGAGTCGTAGTGCGGGCAAGCACCGCCATCGCGGGCATCGGCGCCACCGAGTTCAGCAAGGAGTCAGGACGGACGGAGCTGCGGCTCGCCGCGGAGGCCGTGCTCGCCGCGCTCGACGACGCGGGCCTGTCGCCCGGCGACGTGGACGGCCTGGTCACCTACACCCAGGACGCCAACCAGGAGATCGCCGTGGCCAGGGAGACGGGGATCGGCGACCTGACCTTCTTCTCCCGGGTCGAGTACGGCGGCGGCGCGGCCTGCGGCACCGTCGCGCACGCGGCCATGGCCGTGGCCACCGGCATGGCGGAGACGGTGGTCTGCTACCGGGCCTTCAACGAGCGCTCGGGCCGCCGCTTCGGCCAGCCGAACGCCGGGCTGACCGGCCAGCCGACCTCGCAGGGGCTGGAGATGAGCTGGCACGTGCCGTACGGGCTGATGACCCCGGCCGCCTGGGTGGCCATGTTCGCCCGCCGCTACATGCACGTCCACGACGCCACCTCCGAGGACTTCGGCCGGGTCGCCGTGGCCATGCGCAGGCACGCCGCCACCAATCCCGCGGCCTGGTTCCACGGGCGGCCCATCACGCTGGCCGAGCACCAGGAGTCGCGCTGGATCGCGGAGCCGCTGCACCTGCTCGACTGCTGCCAGGAGAGCGACGGGGCGGTGGCGCTGGTCGTGACCTCGACCGAACGCGCCCGCGACCTGCGCAGGTCTCCGGCCGTGATCACGGCCGCGGCGCAGGGGGCGGGCGCGGGGCAGATGATGATGACCAGCTACTACCGCGATGACATGAGCGGATTGCCGGAGATGTCGGTGGTCGGCCGCCGCCTATGGGAGACGTCGGGGCTGTCGCCCGCCGACATCCGCACCGCCATCCTGTACGACCACTTCACCCCGTTCGTGCTGACCCAGCTGGAGGAGCTCGGCTTCTGCGGGCGCGGCGAGGCGCCGGGCTTCGTCCGGGACGGCGGCATCGAGCTGGACGGCCGCCTGCCGGTCAACCCGCACGGAGGGCAGCTCGGGGAGGCGTACATCCACGGCATGAACGGCATCGCCGAGGCCGTGCGCCAGATCAGAGGAACCGCCGCCAACCAGCTGCAGAACGTCACGAACGTCCTCGTGACGGCCGGGACCGGCGTCCCGACGAGCGGCCTGATCCTGTCGTCCGACTGAGCACCGGGAGCGCGGGAGATCCCGGGTGCGCCGATGTCACATCGGCCCGGTTTCACGGGTCACAGTGATGAGACCCACCCCGAGGAATGTGACAGATGCACGACAACGAATCCCTGACCGCCGTCTTCGAGGCGCATCGCGGCCGGTTGCGGGCCGTCGCGTACCGGATGCTCGGCTCGGTGAGCGAGGCCGACGACGCCGTCCAGGAGGCGTGGCTCAGGCTCAACCGGGCCGACACCGGCGACGTCGTGAACCTGGGCGGCTGGCTCACCACGGTCGTGGCCCGCGTCTGCCTCAACATGCTGCGCTCCCGCGAGACCCGCCGCGAGGAGCCGCTGGAGGAGCGCCTGCCCGATCCCGTGGTGAGCCGGGCCGACGGCACGGACCCCGAGCAGGAGGCGCTGCTGGCCGACTCGGTGGGGTTCGCGCTGCTCGTCGTGCTGCAGCGGCTGGAGCCGACCGAGCGGCTGGCGTTCGTGCTGCACGACATGTTCGCGGTGCCCTTCGACGAGATCGCCGCCGTCATCGGCCGCACCTCCGCCGCCACCCGGCAGCTGGCCAGCCGGGCCCGCCGCCGCGTGCGCGGGGCCGCCGGCGAGCGGCCGGACCCGGACCTGTCGCGGCAGCGGGCGGCGGTGGAGGCGTTCCTGGCGGCGGCGCGGGACGGCGACTTCGAGGCGCTCGTGGCGGTGCTGCATCCCGACGTGGAGCTGCGCGTCGACTCCGGGCCGGTCATGCCGTGGAACGAGCTGCGCGGCGCGATCACCGTGGCCGAGCAGGCGGTCATGTTCCGCAAGATGTACGACTACGCGTTCCCCGTGCTGGTGAACGGCGCCGCGGGCGTGCTGCTGGCCAGGAACGGGAGGGCGTTCACCGTCGGAGCGCTGACGGTCGTGGACGGCCGGATCCGCTCCGTCGACATCCTGGCCGACCCGGCCCGGGTGGCCCATCTCGACGTGGCCGCCCTGACGTGACCCTTAGCCGGGCCCCCGGCCCCCGCGAGGGGGTCAGGGGCCGGTGAAGATCGGCATGGAGAAGAAGACGATCATCGCGATGGCGACGCAGAGCAGGAAGCCGACGGCCTCCCAGATCCAGTCGTAGTGGTGATCCTTCTTGCGGCGGACCATCTTCGGCGGGCGGCCGTTGTCGGGCCGCCGCTTGGGGACGGGACGGGCCCGCACCGGGCGCGGCGCCAGCACCGACTCGGGCCGCATGGGGGTGTCGCGCCGCGGCTCGTCGCGCCGGCCGGGCAGCCGGTAGACGGGCTCCTCCGCGGGCTTGGCACCGGGCTTGCCACCGGGCTGTGCGGCAGGCCGGGTGGCCGGCTTCGCGACGGGCTTGGCGACGGGCCTGAAAGCGGGCGCGCCGGCGGATCGGGCCGCGGCCCCGTCGGCGGGTGCGGCGGCGGATCTGGTGGCGGGCTTGGCGGCGGGTCCACGGAGGAACCCCTGAGCGGGCCCGTCGTCGAGCACGTCGGCGGGCCAACCGGCGCGCCCGGCGGAAGGCCGGACGTCGGGTCCGGCGGCGGGTCCGGCGAAAGACCGGGCGTCGGGTCCGGTGGCGGGTCCGGCGAAAGGCCGGCGGGCGGGCTCGGCGGTAGCGCCGGTGGCGGGCTTCGCGCGTGGCTGGAACAGCGGCGCCGCCTCGTCGGGCGGTGAGGTCCGCTGGAACAGCGGCGTCGGCGGCTGCCGGAACTCCTCCGGCTGGGGCGCGACCCGCTCGGGCCCCCGGTGCACGAGGACGTCGCCGGTCATGTACGGATCGGGCGCGTCCTTCGGCAGGATCACGTCCCCGGTCACGAACGGATCGGCCGCCGACGCCTCCGGCGGCGCCATGAAGAACGGCCGCTCCGGCTCAGCGGCCCCCGGGCCGGGCGCCGACGGCCGGTTTCCGGACAGCGCGTCGCCGAACATGCCGGGCGAGTCCAGCACGTCCCTGAAGGGCCGGGTGGAGCCCAGCGGGTCGCGCAGCGTCATGTCGCTGGGCGGTGTGCGCCGGCCGAGCTTGGGCATCGGGGTCGTGGTCTCCTCCAGCGGGGAGACCTGCGCCGAGCCGGGAGGCGTCAGCAGTTCCTGCGGGAAGATCACCGTGCTGGTCGCCGGGTCCGCCTCGGCCAGCGGCTGCGGCCAGACGGGCGGGCTGGGCCAGCGGGGCTTGACGAACATGGGGCCCGGCGCCGCCGTACGGGAGCCGGCGAAGTGGATGCGCACCGCGCCGGGCGGCTGCGGCCAGGGGAGCCGGCCGAGCACGTCGTTCAGCGGCGCGACCTTGAGCGCGCCGAAGACGTCGGCCACCGGCTTGGGCAGGCGGGCCCCGGCGGAGGCGAGCGCCGCTCCGAGCGCCCGCCTGAACCGGTGTCCCGCGCCCACGGCCAGCTCTTCCGCGGTGTCGGGGGCCACGTTCAGCACCCAGGCCAGCTCGGACTTGCTCAGCCCGCACACGGCGCACAGGACGAGCACCTCGCGGTGGTGGGGGCGCAGCTCGCGCAGGGAGCGCTCGACGAGCGCGGTGGCCGGGTCGATGAGCGGATCGACGGCGGGCGGGGAGTAGGTGATGTCGCGCCGGTGGATCTCGCGGCGGGCGAAGGCGTAGATGGCGGCGCGGGGAGGCACGGTGGCCGGGACGCTGGTGAGTACGGTGACCAGGACGTCGGATGCAGAGCCGAGGTCGCCGAGCTGGTCCGCGCAGTACGCGAACAGCCCGGCGGCATAGAGGTCGTAGAGCTCTGCGATCAACTCGGCGCGCTGGCGCTGATCGGTGAGCGGCTGAGACACGGGGTCGGTCCTCTTGCAGTGTGCGGACTCTGGGGGGTGAGGGGTCGCGTCAGCGTCTTGTGGACTGATGCGTCAGGAATGGTCAGGGTAATCATGCCAACCCTCGTGGTCCGGCGCACTACCAGATCCGGATTTAGTGTGAATATCCCAGGTCATTGGCAGCCCCATGTGAAGCGTTTAAGGAATACCCGGGAGGACAGAGGCCTGGATGTCGCCGTAGGGTGTGGGGTCAAGAGATCATGCGGCGGTCGTGGCAGGGGGGCTGCGGCCCTGCCACCGAAGCCCGAAGCGAGAGTTCGCGCGTGATCACATTCGACTCTGTCACCAAACGCTATCCGGACGGAACGGTCGCCGTGGACCACCTCAGCCTTGAGGCGCCCACCGGCGAGATCACCGTGTTCGTCGGCCCGTCCGGCTGCGGCAAGACCACGTCGCTGCGAATGATCAACCGCATGATCGACGCCTCCGAGGGCCGGATCCTCCTCGACGGCGAGCCGGTCCAGAGCATCGACCCGCCGACGCTGCGGCGCGGCATCGGCTACGTCATCCAGCAGGCCGGTCTCTTCCCCCACCGGAAGATCGTCGACAACGTCGCCACCGTCCCCTACCTGCTCGGCTGGGACCGCAAGAAGGCCCGCGCGCGGGCCATGGAGCTGCTGGAGCGGGTCGGGCTCGACCCGGCCTTCGCCGGCCGCTACCCGTTCCAGCTCTCGGGCGGCCAGCAGCAGCGCGTGGGCGTGGCCAGGGCGCTGGCCGCCGACCCGCCCGTGCTGCTCATGGACGAGCCGTTCAGCGCGGTCGACCCCATCGTGCGCACGAGCCTGCAGGACGAGCTGCTCAGGCTGCAGAGCGAGCTGAACAAGACCATCGTCTTCGTCACCCACGACATCGACGAGGCCATCAAGCTCGGCGACCGGGTGGCGGTGCTGCGGGTGGGCGGCAAGCTGGCGCAGCTGGCCGACCCCAAGACGCTGCTGTCCGAGCCGGCCGACGACTTCGTCCGCGAGTTCCTCGGGCACGACCGGGGGATCAGGCGGCTGCAGTTCGTCCCCACCGAGGGGCTGCGGCTCCGTACGGACCTGACCGTGACGGAGGACGCGGGGGACTCGGGGGACGGCGCGGCCGAGCCGTGGCTGCTGGTCGTGACCGGCGACGGCCGGCCGGTGGGCTGGCGCTCCGGCGCGCGCCCGGCCGGGCTGGAGCCGTACGGCACCTACGTGCACGGCCGTGACAGCATGCGCGCGGCCCTCGACGCCGCGCTGCTGTCGCCGTCCGGCTGCGCCGTCGCCGTGGACGGTGACGGCAAGGTCGTCGGCGTGGCCACCAGGGAGGCCCTGGACGCGGCGCTGGCGGAGGCCGCAGATGGGTGACGGCCCTCCTTCCATCTGGGAGTGGATCGGGCGCAACTGGGACACGGGGCGGGTCGACAGCATCAGCAATCTGCTGACCGACCACCTCACGATGTCCCTCGTGCCGATCGTGCTCGCGCTCGTCCTGGCGCTGCCGCTGGGCCTGGCCTGCGTGCGCTGGCGCTGGCTCTACCAGCCCACCTCGGGCTTCATGAACGTCGTGTACGCGCTCCCGTCGCTGCCCGTCTTCATGCTGCTGATCTCGGTCACCGGGCTCTCGCAGACCACGGTGATCATCCCGCTGACCTTCTACGGCATGGCGGTGCTGATCCCCGCCGTGGTGGACGGGCTGAACTCGGTGCCCGACCACGTCCGCCAGTCGGCCGTCGCGATGGGCTTCACGCCTCTGCGCCGGCTGCTGCAGGTGGAGCTGCCGATCGCCGTGCCGGTGGTGCTGGCCGGGATGCGGGTGGTCGCGGTCTCCAGCATCAGCCTGGTCAGCGTGGGGGCGCTGATCGGGCAGGGCGGGCTCGGCGGGCTGTTCACCCGGGCCTACCAGAACCCGTTCATGCCGCCGGTGATCGTCGGCATCGTGCTCATCGTGGTGCTGGCGCTGGTCGCGGACGGGCTGCTGGTCCTGGCCCAGCGGCTGCTCACACCCTGGGTACGGGCCAGGAAGGGAACGGCGTCATGAACTGGCTGACCTCCTTCTTCGCCTGGCTGGTGGAGTTCTTCGGCAACGGCGACAACTGGGCCGGCTCCGGTGGCATCCCCGCGCGGCTGCTGGAGCACCTGGAGTTCTCGGCCCTGGCCCTGCTGCTGGCCGTGCTGATCGCCGTCCCGCTGGGCCTGGTGATCGGGCACACCGGCCGGGGCGAGGTGCTCGTGGTCATCTCCGCGAACCTGGCCAGGGCGCTGCCCACGCTGGGGCTGCTGGTGATGTTCGTGCTGCTGCTGGGCACGGCCTCGATCTGGCCGGTGATCATTCCGCTGGTGCTGCTGTCGGTGCCGCCGATCCTGGTCAACACCTACGAGGGCGTCAAGGGCGTCGATCCCGAGCTGCGCGACGCCGCGTACGGGATGGGGCTGCGCGGCGGCCAGGTCCTCGGCCGGGTGCTGGTCCCGGTGGCGCTGCCGCTGATCCTGCTCGGCTGCCGCCTGTCGGCCATCCAGGTCGTGGCCACCACCACCGTCGCCTCCTACACCGGGCTGGGCGGTCTCGGCCGGTATGTCATCGACGGTTTCGCGACCAAGGATTACGCGAGCGTCGTCGGGGGTTCAGTACTGATTGTGCTGTTCGCACTGGTGGTGCAGGTATTGTTCGCGCTCGCGCAGAGGGTGGCGGTCTCACCGGGGGTGAGCCAGCGGTCGAAGGTCCGATAATCTCCCGTATTACCTCCCGCTTAGAAGGGAAATGCAACATGAGACGCAAGTACGGCATCGCGGGGGTCCTCCTCTCGGCGATGCTCGCTCTGTCCGCCTGTGGTGGCGGCAGCAGCGGCACCGGGGGCAACCCGCTCGACACGACGAGCGCGGCCCCCACCGGCTCGGCTTCGGGCGCTGGAGGTAAGGCCGTCATCGGCTCCTTCGACTTCGACGAGAGCGTGCTGCTGGCCTCCATCTACGCCCAGGCGCTGGAGGCCAAGGGCGTGCAGGTGGAGGAGAAGCCGCGCATCGGCAGCCGCGAGGTCGTCTACGACCAGGTCAAGGGCGGCGGCCTGACCGTCGTGCCGGAGTACAACGGCAACCTGCTCGCCTTCGTGGACCAGAAGGACACCTCCGTGACCACCGACGAGGTGAACACGGCGCTGAAGTTGAAGCTCCCGGCCGAGCTGGAGGTGCTCGACTCCTCGCCCGCCGAGGACAAGGACAGCCTCTCGGTCACCAAGGACACCCAGACCAAGCAGTCGCTGAACACCATCGAGGACCTGGCCAAGGTCTCGAAGGACATGATCGTCGGCGCTCCGCCCGAGTTCAAGAAGCGGTGGGAGGCCAGGTTCAAGGACGTGTACGGCCTGGAGTTCAAGGAGTGGAAGCCCACGGGGCCGACCACGGCCGACGCGCTCAAGGACGGCTCCATCCAGGTCGGCAACATCTTCACCACCGACCCCAAGATGACGGCGAACGACCTGGTCCCGCTCCAGGACACCAAGAACATCTTCGCCGCCCAGAACGTGACCCCGCTGCTGCACAAGGCCTCCGCCGACGACACGATCAGGACGACCCTGAACGGCATCTCGGCCAAGCTGACGACCGAGTCCCTGCTGGAGATGATGCAGAAGATCTCCGTCAACAAGGACGAGCCCGCGACCGTGGCCAAGGAATGGCTGACCTCCAACGGCCTGGGCTGACTCCGCTCGCACGCGTGGGGGCCCGAACGGGCTCCCACGCCCCGGCGCGGGACTCCGTCCGATGATCTTCACCGAGGCGATGGCGCAGCTCGCCGCCGGGGTGGCGGTCGTGACCGCGCGCGACGGGCGCGACGACATCGGCACCACGGTGACGGCGCTGATGTCGGTCTCGCTGGAGCCGCCGCTGGTGCTGGTCAGCCTGGCCTCGGCCGGCTACCTCACCGAGGTCCTGCTCCGGCAGGACCGCTGGGCCGCCTCCCTGCTGTCGTCGGGGCAGGCGGCCGTGGCCAGCCGCTTCGCCACCGCCGGACGCCCCAGCGCCCGCCTGCTCGTGGCCGGCACGCCGCACCATCGGGGGGAGCGCACGGAGGCGCTGGTGATCGAGGGCGGGGTGGCCGCGATCGAGGCCGAGACCACCAGGGTGGTCCCGGCCGGCGATCACACGCTCTTCGTCGCCGCGGTCCTGGACGTCGCCTACGTCGACCCGTCGCTGCAGCCGCTGGTACGTGTACGCGGCCGGTACCGCTCGACCACCTGACCGCTCGGGGTCTGGTCGCGGGCTCAGCGGATGACGTACCAGGACGGCAGGAGCAGCGGGCCGCCCGCGGCGGGCAGGCCCAGCTCGGCCGAGAGCCGGGCCAGCGGCCCCCAGGCGTCCAGCCGGATCCGCGCCAGCGCGGCCGACTTGTCCTCGCTGGACTCGGGCCCGCGCAGCCGCTCGACCACGTTGAGCCTGGGGTAGGAGCGCACCGGGGCGTCGTCGGCCAGCCCGGCCCGCTTGCGCGCCAGGACCAGCGCGTCCTCCAGCCCGCCCAGCTCGTCGACCAGGCCGTTGGCCCGCGCGTCGGCGCCGGTCCACACCCGGCCCCTGGCCAGCTCGTGGGTGCGCTCGCGGCTCAGGTTGCGGCTGGTGGCCACCTTGCCGGTGAAGTCGTCATAGATGCGGTCGAGCCAGGCGTTGATCCGCTCCCACTGCTCGGTGGAGAAGCCGCGCGTGGTGGAGAACATGCCGGCGTTGGCGCCCTCCGCCACCATCTCCGAGGTGACGCCCAGCTTCTCCAGCAGCTCCGACAGGACGGGCTTGCCGCCGTACACGCCGATCGAGCCGGTCAGCGTGCCCGGCTGGGCGATGATCACGTCGGCGGCCATCGAGATGAAGTAGCCGCCGGAGGCCGCCAGGTCGCCCATCGACACGATGACCGGCTTGACCTCGCGCAGCAGCGTGACCTCGCGCCAGACCGTGTCGCTGGCCACGTAGGAGCCGCCGGGGCTGTCGACCCGGAACACCACGGCCTTGACGTGCTCGTCGCGCCTGGCGGCGCGCAGCGCGGCGCTGATCGTGTCGGAGCCCATCGCCCCGCCTCCGCCGAGCGGGCTGCGCCCGCTGCGGCCGGTCCTGATCATGCCGGTGGCATGCACGAGCGCGATCCCGTCGGCCGTCGGGTTGGGCAGCTTGCGCACGGCCGCGCCACGGGCGTAGCGGGAGACGTAGAGCAGGTGCGCCTCCTCGCCCGCGGCCCGCTTGACCTCGTCGTAGACCTCGTCCCGGTAGGCCAGCCCGTCGACCAGCCCGGCCTCGTGCGCCTCGGTGGCCGTGAACGGGCCGCGGTCGATCAGCTCGCGCACCTTGCCCGGGTCGAGCCGGCGGCTGTCGGCGATGCCCGCGACGAGGCTCTCGGTGATCGACTCCACGATGCGGCCCATGGACTCGCGGTGCGGCTCGGTCATGCGGTCCTGGGTGAAGGTGTTGGCGGCTGTCTTGTACTCGTGCCGCTGGCCGACCTCGTAGCCGATGCCCAGTTTGCCCAGCGCGCCCTTGACGAAGCGCTGCTCCACGGCCACCCCGGTCAGCCCGACGTCGCCGCTGGGCTGCAGGTAGAGGCGCTCGAAGGCGCTGGCCAGGTAGTAGGGGACGGTGCCGCCGCCGAACTCGCCGAACGTCTCGCCGAAGGCGACGGTCAGCTTGCCCGAGGCACGGAAGTGGATCACGGCCTGGCGCAGCTCCTGCATCATGGCCAGCCCCATCGGGTTGCCGCCGATCTTGACGACGAGCGCCTTGACGCGCGGGTCCTGCCTGGCCCGGCGCAGGCCCGACAGGACGTCGGCCAGCCGGGGTTTGCGCATGGACAGCAGCGCGGCGAGCGGATCCGCCGGCGGGCCTTCCGTGAGGCCCTCTGTGAGGTCGAGCTCCAGCACCAGCGGGGCCGTGCGCCGCTGGCGAAGCTTGTCGACGGTTTCGAAGATCGCCTTGCCTGCGTCCATACGAGCCACCCTAAGCGACGAGATTCGAAATGGGCTCAGCCCGCCGGACCGAGGTCGATCGGCGGGCGGGAGGTCCCCCGCCCGCCCCTCGTCACATCGTGATGACGACCTTGCCCGAGGCATGCCCCTCCTCCTGGTACCTGAGCGCCGCCACGGTGTCCGCGAACGCGTAGGTGCGATCGACGACCGGCGTGACCTGCCCGCTCTCGATCAGCTCGGTCAGCTCGGTCAGGTTGCGCCGGTTCTCGGCGCTGCCGATCACCTGGGTCACCACCGCCTTCTGGGAGGCGAACATCGACGCGGCGACCATCGTGAACATGCGTCCGGCCGGCTGCACCCACCGGCCCGCCGCCGCGCCGAGCATGACGCAGACGCCCTTGCGCCTGAGCACCCGCCGGCACTCCGCGAACGACCGATTGCCCGCCACGTAGAGGATCGCGTCGTACGGCGGTCCCATCCGGGTGAAGTCCTCCTTGGTGTAGTCGATCACCTCGTCCGCCCCGATCGACCTGACCAGGTCCACGTGACGGGTGCTGCACACGCCGGTGACGTGCGCCCCATAAGCCTTGGCCAGCTGCACCGCGAACGTGCCCACGCCTCCCGAGGCGCCGTTGACCAGGACCCGGTGGCCCGGCCCGACCTTGGCGTCGTCGCGGACGGCGAGCAGGGCCGTGCAGGCGGCCAGGGGCACCGCCGCCGCCTGCTCGAACGACAGGTTCCGCGGCTTGGGCGCCACCTTGTGCTCGGGAATGGAGACGTATTCGGCGAACCCGCCGCCCTCGGGCATGGCGAACACCTCGTCGCCGGGAACGTACTCGGTGACCTGCGCGCCGACCGCCTCCACCACCCCGGCCACGTCCGCGCCGAGGATGCTCAGCTTCGGCCGCAGCCCGAGGCCGCCGGGCATGACGCGGGCGACGTACGGCTCGCCGCGCATGCCGTGCCAGTCCCAGGGCTGCACCGAGGTGGCGCGGATCCGGATCAGCACCTCGCTCGGGCCGGGGACGGGGGTGTCGACGTCGGTGAGCCGGAGGACGTCGGGGGAGCCGTACGAGCGGAGAACGAACGCTTTCATGATGTTTCCTTCCGTCGGGGCCCTCAGTGTGTGCGCCGGGCTCGGGCGGGCGGAACAGCCGAAAGTACGAGCTCCCCACCGGCTGATCGGCCCATTCGGAAGGGGTCTCGGGGCCGATGAACCGGGGCGGGTCCGGCGGTCACCATCGAGGCATGCAGAACCACGACGGCAGGCGCCGGAGAGCCGGATGGCTCGTCCCCACGGGGCTCATCACGCTCAGCGTCGTCCCCGTGCTGGCCGGCGCCGTCCGCATGAACGAGATCGTGAGCGGCGCCGCGATCACCCCGGCCAACGCCCGCTTCCTCACCTTTCCCGCCCCCGTGACCGTGCACATCGTGGCTGTCACCCTCTACACCGTGCTCGGCGCCTTCCAGTTCGCCCCCCGGTTCAGGGCGCGCAGGCCCGGCTGGCACCGCGCGGCGGGACGGCTGCTGGTGGTGGCCGGGCTGGCGGCGGCGCTGTCGGGGTTGTGGATGACGCTGTTCTCCGAGGTGCCGCCGGAGGACGAAGGGCTGCTCGCCGGGTTCCGGCTGCTGTTCGGCTCGGCCATGGCGGCCGCTCTCGTGCTCGGTCTTCGTGCCATCCGCCGGCGGGACGTGCGCCGTCACCGCGCCTGGATGGCCCGCGCGTACGCGATCGGCCTCGGCGCCGGCACACAGGCGCTGACCCAGGGCCTGTGGCTGGCCTTCGCCGGCCCGTCCGGCGAGGTCACCAGGGCGCTGCTCCTCGGGGGGAGCTGGGTGCTCAACCTGGCGGTGGCCGAGTGGATCATCCGCCGCCGGACCGGGTCCAGGCGGGCTCCGGTCAGCCCTTGACGCGGTCGGTCTCGTACGCCCACATGGCGATCTCGACCCGGTTGCGCACTCCCAGCTTGGTCATCAGGCTCGCGACGTGGCTCTTGACCGTGCTCAGCGAGATGTGCAGCTCGTCGGCGATCTCGCTGTTGGTCCGCCCGCGCGCCACGGTCACCAGGATCTGCTCCTCCCGGTCGGTGAGCGGCTCGATCGGCTGCACCCGCCGCCCTGAGGGAGCGGAACCGGCGAAGGCCGACAGCAGCCGGGCGGTGATGCTCGGGGCGATCAGCGCGTCACCCCTGGCGGCGGCGCGGATCGCCTGGCCGAGCAGGTCGGGGCCCGCGTCCTTGAGCAGGAACCCGCGGGCGCCCGCCTTGAGCGCCGCGTAGACGTACTCGTCCAGGTCGAACGTGGTGATGACGACGACGGCCATGGGGTCGGTCACGTCGGGCCCGGCCAGGGTGCGGGTGGCCTCGATGCCGTCGCAGCGGGGCATGCGGATGTCGAACAGGCACACGTCCGGCCGTAACCGCCTGGCCAGCTCGATGGCCCGGCGGCCGTCGCCCGCCTCGGCGACGACCTCGATGTCCGGCTGGGCGTCCAGGATCATCCTCAGCCCGGTGCGGGCGATCTCCTGGTCGTCGGCGACGATCACCCGGATGGGAGCGTCGGTGGGGTCGCTCATGATGTCCTCGGGCTCAGGCTCGTGTCGGCTCATGTCGTACGCGGGGAGACGTCGTGCTTCGGGGCCTTGGGCAGGACGGCGGTCACGGTCCAGCCGCGCCCGGGGTTCGGACCGGCCTCGCAGGTGCCGCCCAGCAGGCCGGCGCGTTCGATCATGCCGAGCAGCCCGTACCCGGGCGAGGGTGCGGGCCTGGTCGCGGTGCTGTCGCCGTCGTCGCTCACCCGCAGCCGCACGGAGGAGTCGTCGGCGGCGACCCGGACCTCGATCCTGGTGGCGTGCCGGGCGTGGCGGCGGGCGTTGGTGACCGACTCCTGGGCGATGCGGTAGACGGCGGCGCCCACCGACGGGGGCACGCCGTCGAGGTCGCCGTCGATCAGCACCTCCACGGCGGGACCGACCTTGGGCCGGCCGGCGAGCTGTTCGAGGTCGGCGAGGTGCGGGTTGGGAGCCAGCTCGGGCATGTCCCCGCCACCCGGGGCCCGGTCGCGGCGCAGGACGCGCACCATGGCGCGCATCTCGGCGAGCGTGCGGGACGCCTCGGCCTCGATCACGCGCAGCGCGTCGACGGCGGCGTCGGGGTGGGTGGCGGCGGTCGCGATGCCGGCCTGGGCGCGGATGGCCATGGCCGAGACGTGATGGGCGACGGTGTCGTGCAGGTCGCGGGCCAGCTGCTCGCGTTCGAGCAGTTTGACCTGGTCGAGCTCGCGCGCCCTGGCTCTGGCCCGGTAGCGGAAGACGCCGCCCAGGGCGAACGCGGCGAACACGACGGTGAACGCGCCGATGACGTCGGAGGCGGCCAGTTGCCCCGGGATCGTGGCGATCTGCCCGGTGAGCGTGGACGTGGTCACCGCGGCGGTGATCAGCCCGAGCCCGAGCGCCATCTCCCGGCCGGACCCCCACCGGGACAGCGCGTAGAGCAGGATCACCATGTACGCCACCGAGGCCGTCTCGGCCGGGTCGGCGCCCGTGAGGTGCTGGATCAGGCCCGTGGTGACGACGGGGACCGCCAGGCAGGCCAGTGGGCTGGTGCGCCGCCATAACAGGGTGGGCAGCATGACCAGCGGATAGACGATCGAGAGCGGCCGCCACAGCAGGTCGGTGCGCAGGGTGCCTTCGAGCACGATGGCCAGCGTGAGCAGCCCGACGAGCGCCCAGTCGCGCCACACGCGGCGCGGGGCGCCGGGCGGACGGGGCTCGTCCCACACGGAGCGGAGGAGGCCGTGCACGCCCTCATCGTACGAGAGCGGACGCCGAAATGATCGGCCCCTCAGCGTGCGGCTGGCGTAGGAGGAGAGCTTGCGTACTTGAGGGCCCGGCGCGGGAGGAGCGCCCGCGCCGGGCCGGTGACGGCTACCTGCCGCGCAGGGCCGCCCAGACGTCGATCCGCGGCGTGGTGACCTCCGTGCCGGCGCTGGTGTAGGCGATCGGCTTGCCCGTGCGCCGCAGCGCGGACACGAGCTGGTCCACCGAGGCGTGCGAACGCTTCTGGCGCAGCACCGCCAGCGCGCCCGTGACGTGCGGGGTGGCCATCGAGGTGCCGTTCAGTGACGCGTACGTGTTCCCGGCGATGGCCGCGGTGATCGCGACGCCCGGAGCGAACACGTCCAGGAGCGCGCCCCTGTTGGAGAAGGACGCCACCGCGTCCTGCTTGTCCGTGGCGCCCACCGCGACCGTGTTCGAGACGCACGCGGGCCACGACACCGAGTCGTCGAAGCCGTCGTTGCCCGAGGCCACGACCGTCGCGACGCCCGTGGCCATGAGCTTGTCCACCTCGGCCTTGAAGTCGGCCCCGTCGCCCTCGTCGCAGGCCACGTCGTACTTGCCGCCGCCCAGGCTCAGGTTGACCGCGGCGATGCGGTACTGGTCGGCCAGCAGCTCGGCGTAGGCCATGCCGGTCAGGATCGAGGAGTCGTAGGCCAGGATGCAGACGGGACGGCCCGCGCAGTACGGCGAGTCGTCGAAGCGGCTGAACACCTGGACCGGCACGATCTCGGCCTTCGGGGCGACGCCGCCCGCGGCGAACTCGGCCGTGCGCTGACCGGCCGCGATGCCGGCCACGTGGGTGCCGTGGTAGCACAGGCCGTACTGCGGCTGCGGGGCGCCCGTCATGCACGCGGCGCTCTCCGCGTCGGCCGCGCCGGCGCCGATCTGGAACTGGCTGCCGTTCGGGCACAGCGGGGTGGAGCCGTCGACGGGGTCGGCGGCCGAGAAGCACGCCTGGGCCACGATGCGGTCGCCGAAGGCGGGGTGGTCGTTGTCGATGCCGGAGTCCAGGACGGCCACGGCGGTGCCCTTGCCGGTGAAGCCGGAGCGCTGCGCCCGGTCCGCGCCGATCAGCGGGATGCTCTGCACCAGCGTGGGCTCGTTGAGCTTGTCCTTGCGGATCGAGACGACGTCCGACTGCCCGGCGATCTGCTCCAGCTCGGCGCGGGTGCCGCGGTAGACGAAGAAGTCGAGCTTGGCCGCGATCTCGGAGGGCGGCTGGGCCTCCACGTTCTTCCTGTCCCGCTTGACCGCCTCGGCACTGGACTGCACCGCCTGCACCTGGGCGGCCCGGTTCACGTGCACGATGGCGCGGTGCTCGCCGCTCGCGGTGATCGCGGGGTCGATCTTGGACTCGGGGTCGGCCAGGGCGGGCGTCGCGATGAGCGTCGCCGAGGTGGCGGCCAGCGCTACGGCGCCGGCCAGCAGAGACGAGAGTCTCAACCGTTCCTCCGGAGGGGTTCGGGGGGTGTTGTCCAGAGAAGTGTAGTAATTCGACTCGTGGGGTCAGCGGGAAAGGTGAGGTTTCGCACGAAAGGCCGGACGGTCGCCCCGTCCGGCCCATGAAGACGCGTGATCAGGCCCGCGGGTCGGTGGCGGGGGTCGCGCCGGCGGTGGCCCGCTCCATGTCGATGCGCGCCGTGGTCACCTGGGTCCCCGAGGCGTCGAACCGGATCTGCGCGCCGGTGTCGCGCAGCCGCTGCAGGCTCTGCTCGACCGTGTTGTTCGGGAACGCCTGCCGCATCAGCGCGAACGCCCCCGCCACGTGCGGCGCGGCCATTGAGGTGCCGTTCTTGTCGCCGTAGGCGTCGTCCGGCACCGAGGAGCGGATGGCCACGCCGGGGGCGAACAGGTCGAGCAGCGGCCCCCGGTTGGTGAACGAGGCGAGCGCGTCGGAGTCGTCCGTGGCGCCGACCGTGATCGCGGTGGAGACGCAGGCGGGCGCGGAGACGCCGTTCTCCCAGCCGCTGTTGCCCGCCGCCACCACCGGGGCCACGCCCAGGGCCACCAGCGCGTCGAACTCCGGCTTGACCGCCCCCGCGCTCGGGTCGGCGTCGCACGCCTCCGAGTACGCCCGCCCGCCCCCGAGGCTCATGTTCACCGCCGCGACGTTGTACGTCCGCGCCACCCTGGCCACGTATTCGAGCGCCAGCTTCTGGTCCGAGGTGTAGCTGAGGAAGCACGGGGTGGGGCCGATGCCGCAGGCCAGCGGGTCGTCCACGCGGCTGAAGACCTGGACGGGCAGCAGGCGGGCCTCGGGGGCGACGCCGTTGGCCGGCGCTCCCGTGGTCATCTTGCCGGCCGCGATGCCCGCGACGTGCGTACCGTGCGAGCAGACGTTGGCGCCGTCCACGGTGCACTGCGGCGTCTCGACGTCGGCCGCGCCCGGCCCGGTCTGGCTGGGCTGGTTGTTCGGGCAGAGCGAGACGGTCCCGTCGCTCGCGTCGGAGGAGGAGAAGCAGGCCTCGTCCGCGATTCGGCCGGCGAAGAACGGGTGGTCGCGGTCGATCCCGGTGTCGAGCACGGCGACCGTGGTGCCGGTGCCGTTCCAGCCGCCCTGGTTGGCCCGGTCGGAGCGGATCACGGTGGTGCTGACGTCGAGGTTGGGCGCGCTCAGCTCGTCCTTGTAGACGGCCTGGACACGGTTGTCCTTCTTCAGCTTGTCCAGCGTCCTGCCGTCCACCTCGGCCACGAAGAAGTGCGGCGACTGCGCCGCCTCCAGCACCCGGCCGCCGTCGGAGGCCATCTCCAGGTCGCTGGCCACGGCCTGCACGCTCTGACCTGGTTTGAGCTGGATGATGGAGCGGACCTTGCTCTTCTTCTGGATCTCCGACACGAGCGCCGGGCTGATGATCGGGTCGCCGGTGTCGGCGGAGTCGGCCTGCAGGGCCGGAGCGGTCCAGAGCACGGCTGATGTCACGGAAAGCGTAACGACGCCGGTGAACAGAGACCGTAGTCTCACTTTTTCCTCCCGGGGCTGGAGCCGTGAAGCTTTGGTCCGGCTCCCGGCTGCGTACAGCCGTTTACATCCCCCCGTGTGACAAGTGTGATGTCAGTGACGTATGTAGCCCAGAGAAACGTTGGAGGCTTTTTTGCCTAAAGAGCGAGACGAGAAAGGGCCGGTCAGATTTGACCGGCCCTTTCTGGACTTCTCGCTATTTAACGGATTTGAGGACGTTCTTGGTGGCCTTCTTCAGCGCCGCCGCGGACGGCTTGGCGCTGAGCCGCACCTTCTCGCCGGCCGTCAGCGAGGTGGTGCCGTTCGTGCCGTGCGCCCAGTTCAGCCAGGCCGTCAGCAGCGCGCCGTCGAGCTTGGCCTTGCCGGTCCTGGTGTTCTTCAGCACGCGGTACGCCTTGCCCAGTGACGACGCCTTCGTCAGCTCGGGGAAGACTTTGCTGGACTTGCCGATCAGCTTCAGGTAGCAGGTGAGCGTGGCGTCGGAGAGGGAGCCGCTGCCGCGGTGCAGCTCGATCGCCCATTTCTTGGCCGTCAGCTTCTTGGCCGCCGTGCCGCGCGTGCACACCGCGGCCACGGGCTTCGCCGTGTGGGTGACGGTCACCGTGACCGTGACCGTCGGCAGCGGGACCGGGCTGGTCGACGACGTGGGCTCCGGCTCCGGCTCGGTCCCGGGGTCCGGATCGGGAGTCGACGAGTCCTCGGGCTCGGGGCTGGGGCCGCTGGTGTCGCCGGGGCCCGGCTGCGTCGGGGCCTGCGTGATGGGCGGCTGCTGCGCCGCCCCGGCCAGGGCCGCCGCCAGGTCCAGGCGCGGCGTGGTGACCTGGGCGCCGCCCGAGTCGTACACGTACGGCCGGCCGGTGCTCTTCAGCTTGTCGATCAGCTCGGTCATCGGGACGTCCGGCGTGGCCGCCTTCATCAGCGCCAGCGCGCCGGCCACGTGCGGGGTCGCCATCGAGGTGCCGCTGTAGACGGTCGTGGCGTTGTCCGGCACCGACGACTCGATGTCCACGCCGGGAGCGAACAGGTCCAGCAGCGCGCCGCGGTTGGAGAAGTCGGCGACGGCGTCGGAGTTGTCGTTGGCGCCGACGGCCACCGCCGAGGAGACGCAGGCCGGGTGGGAGACGCCGTCGAAGAACTCGTTGCCCGCGGCCACCACGGTCGCGATGTTCTTGGCCAGCAGCGCGTCGATCTTCTCCTTGAAGACCGCGCCCTCCTCGGTCCCGTCGCAGTTCGACTCGTACAGCATGCCGCCCAGGCTGAGGTTGACCGCGGCGATCGGCTGGTTCAGCGTCGCCACGTAGTCCAGCGCCTCGCGCAGCGACGACTCGTACGCCATCAGGCACGACGGCTCGCCGCAGAGCTCCTCGTCGTTGATCCGGCTGAACACCTGCACCGCCACGATGTTCGCGCCCGGTGCCACGCCGCCGGTGCCGGCCGCGATGCCGGCCACGTGGGAGCCGTGGTCGCACATGTTCACGGTCCCGGCCAGGCACTTCGCCGTGGTGGCGTCGGCCGCCGCGCCGTCGGTCTGCTTGTTCTGCCCGTTCGGGCAGAGCGACTCGACGCCGGCCTCCTCCGTCGCGGAGAAGCACGCCTGCGCCACGATGCGGCCGGCGAACCACGGGTGGTCCGGGTCGATGCCGGTGTCGAGCACGGCCACCGCCTGGCCGGCGCCGGTGAAGCTCTTCGCGTGCGCCTGGTCGGCGCCGATCAGCGACAGGTTGGCGGAGACGTCGGCCGGCAGGTACGTACGGTCGCGGTGGATGGAGGAGACCCGGGGATCCTCGGCCAGCTTGGCCAGCTCCTCCGCCGTGCCCTCGACGACCATGAACGAACCGCTCAGCGGCTGCAGCACCACGTCCACGCTCTCGGTCGCGGCCTGGGTCGCGACGGTGGCGTTCGCGGCGGGGTCGGTCAGCTCGACGATGGCCCGTTCGGTGCCGCCGTCCACGCCCAGGCCCGCTTCCACCTTGCTCTCGGGACCGGACGGCTCCTCGGCCGGCGGCTCCTCAGCGGTCGGCGTCTCGGCCGGCGGGGTTTCGGCCGGAGGGGGGTCCTCGGCCGGGGGCGGCGCCGTCGGCGTCTGGGACGTGCCCGGCGTGGGGAGGAGCGTCGGGTCCTCCGCGTAGGCCGGAGCCGATAACGGCAGCAGGACCAGAACGATCGAGCTCACGATCAAGGGGCGGAATCGCACGCGTCCTCCGAGGGGGATGATCTCGGAGTTTAGGGCGATTTGCCCGACACGCACAGGCCCCCAGGCCGGTTTCTCACCGAACTTTCAGCGGCCGCACCTCAAACGCTCAGCGGGCACCGCCCTCGTGCGTGAGCCACACCGCGCCCAGCGGCGGCACCCGCAACGTGGCCGAGCAGGGCAGCCCGTGCCACGGCTCCTCCGTGGCCTCGACCGTCCCCATGTTGCCCACGCCGCTGCCCCAGTAGTCGTAGGCGTCGGTGTTGACCGCCTCCGACCACTGCCCGGCGTACGGGAGCCCGAGCTTGTAGTTCTCGTGCGGCCCGCCGCTGAAGTTCACCACGCACGCCACCGCCGAGCCGTCGTTCGCGTAACGGACGAACGAGAACGTGTTGCCCGAGGCGTCGTCGGCGTCGATCCACCGGAACCCCTCGGGCTTGCAGTCCTGCTCCCACAGGGCGGGAGTCTCGCGGTAGAGCCGGTTGAGATCACGGACCAGCCGCTGCACCCCCTGGTGCCCGTCGAACTCCAGCACCCACCAGTCCAGCCCGCGCTCCTCCGACCACTCCGAGCCCTGACCGAACTCGCCGCCCATGAACAGCAGCTGCTTGCCCGGATGCGCCCACATGAACGCCAGCAGCGCCCGCAGCTGCGCGAACCGCTGCCACTCGTCGCCCGGCATCTTGCCCAGCAGCGAGCCCTTGCCGTGGACGACCTCGTCGTGCGACAGCGGCAGCACGTAGTTCTCGGAGTAGGCGTACAGCAGCGAGAACGTCAGCTGATGGTGGTGGTACTGGCGGAAGACCGGCTCGTGGCGCAGGTATTCGAGCGTGTCGTGCATCCAGCCCATGTTCCACTTGAAGCCGAACCCGAGCCCGCCCAGGTGCACCGGCCGCGAGACCCCCGGCCAGGCCGTCGACTCCTCGGCCACGGTCGAGATGCCGGGAGCCTCCCGGTAGCAGACCGAGTTCATCTCCTTGAGGAACTCGACCGCGTCGAGGTTCTCCCTGCCGCCGTACACGTTGGGCGTCCACTCGCCCTCGCGCCGCGAGTAGTCCAGATAGAGCATCGAGGCCACCGCGTCCACCCGCAGCCCGTCGACGTGGAACTCCTTCAGCCAGAACAGGGCGTTGGCGACCAGGAAGTTACGCACCTCCCTGCGGCCGAAGTCGAACACGTAGGTGCCCCAGTCGGGGTGCTCGCCCCTGGCCGGGTCGGCGTGCTCGTAGAGCGGGGTGCCGTCGAACCGGGCCAGCGCCCACTCGTCCATCGGGAAGTGGGCCGGCACCCAGTCGAGCAGCACGCCGATGCCGCGCCGGTGCAGGCGGTCCACGAAGTGGCGGAACTCGTCGGGCGTGCCGAACCTGGCCGTCGGGGCGTAATAGGAGGTCACCTGGTAGCCCCACGACCCGCCGAACGGGTGCTCGGCCACCGGCAGCAGCTCCACGTGGGTGAAGCCCATGTCGGCGACGTACTCGGACAACTGGTCGGCCAGTTCCACGTACGACAGCCCCGGCCGCCACGAGCCGAGGTGCACCTCGTAGACGCTCATCGGCGCCGTCTGCGCCTGCGCCTGCCGCCGCTCGACGATCCAGGCGTCGTCCTGCCAGCTGTAGTCGGACTTGTCGATCACCGACGCCGTCAGCGGCGGCACCTCGGTCCGCCTGGCCATCGGGTCGGCCTTGTCCCGCCACACGCCGTCGGCGCCCAGCACCTGGTACTTGTACCGCTGCCCCGCGCCCAGCCCCGGCACGAACAGCTCCCACACGCCCGACCGGCCCAGCGAGCGCATCGGGTAGGCGGTGCCGTCCCAGTGGTTGAAGTCGCCGACGATCCTGATGCCGCGCGCGTTCGGCGCCCAGACGGCGAACGCGGTGCCGTCGACGTCCTGGTGCTCCATCACCCGCGCCCCGAGCGCCTCCCACAGCCGCTCGTGCCGCCCCTCGCCGATGAGGTGCAGGTCCACCTCGCCCAGCGTGGGCCAGTGCCGATAAGGATCGAGCACCTCGTACGGCTCCGCGCCGGCGTACTGGACGCTGAACCGGTAGTCGGGCACCTTGTCCAGCCCCGGGACCGTCACCTCGAACACCCCGTGGGCCTGGTGCTTCATGTCGTGGGCAGAGCCGTCGTCCAGCACCACCCGCACGCGCTCCGCCAGGGGCCGCAGCGTACGGAAGACGACCCCGCCGGACACGGGGTGCGCTCCGAGCACGGAGTGCGGATCATGGTGCGCCCCGCCCGCCAGGCGGTCGAGCTCTGTCCTCATCGGCATGCTCCCAACCCTGCCCTAAGATGACCGTCCATCCCAGGCACTGCCCGCTTTCACCGCGACAATCACCGGAAGTGCGAAATCGCGGGTTTATTACAGGACGATGCCGAAGCGGTCTATCAATCCTTTCCCCACCCTTTGCCGCCCCCTTCGCGCAGCAGATCGTCCGCCCCACCGCCGGGTCTGGTGCGGACCTCCGCACCACTCTCTGCACCCACCTTCGCCCGAGCCCCAGCGTTGGGCTCTGTGCTTGCGTGGTTCATCGCGTCGGCGGAGGCGTTCGGTCCGGTTCGAGGGCCTGTTTCATCCTCGCCGTGATGCGGTCCACGTCGCCCCGCTCACCCGGCGGCAGTGGGGCTCCCACCGACTCCCTCAGTGCGGCCGCCTCGTTCAGCAATCGCGCGGCCTCCTGGTGCCGCCCGGCCAGCGTCTGCGCGCCCGCCAGTCCCTCCAGCGCCAGGGCGATCGCTCGCGGATCGCCCACCCTGCGGGCCACCGCCAGGCCCTGGCGCTGCAGGTCCAGCGCGCCCGCCGCGTCGCCGCGCTGCTCCGCCACGAACCCCAGCTCGGCCAGGATCAGCGCCGCGCCCGGATCGCCCGACACATCCTCGACCCAGCCCAGCCAGGCGCGCAGCCGCCGCTCCGCCTCGTCGAGCCGCCCCTGCCTGCGCGCCCCCAGCGCCAGGCCCAGCTCGGCGAACTCCTCCGCCGGAGGGTTCGACTGCGCGACGGCCAGCAGCCGCGCCCGTTCGTGGTAGTCGTCGGCCCGCGCGTGGTCGCCCTCCAGCATCGCGATGCGGCCCAGCCGGGACAGCGCGTCCGACACCGAGCTCCACAGCTCCAGCTCCTCCGCCATCCCCAGGATCTCCCGGCGCAGCGCCGTGGCCCGGTCGTAGTCGCCGGTGATCTCGGCCAGCATCGCCAGGTTCTCCGCCGCCCGCAGCTCCCCCCACCGGTCACCGGCCCGCCGGAACAACGCAAGCCCTTGCTCGGCGTGCTCCCGCAGCCCGGCCAGGTCGCCACGCAGCGCCGAGTGCCGGGCCAGCACGGTCAGCGCGGCCGCCGTGCCCCAGGTGTCGCCCAGCTCGCGAAACTCCACCAGCGCCGCCGCCAGCAGCGTCTCGCTGTCCGCCGCGTCCTCATAACCCAGTAGCGCGAACCCCGCGAACCACCGCGCCCCGGCCCGCCTGCGCGCATCCTCAATCCCGGCGAA
The DNA here is from genome assembly GCF_035917475.1 of Nonomuraea fuscirosea. Taxonomy (NCBI): domain Bacteria; kingdom Bacillati; phylum Actinomycetota; class Actinomycetes; order Streptosporangiales; family Streptosporangiaceae; genus Nonomuraea; species Nonomuraea fuscirosea. Next base: position 145,599 of record NZ_CP109074.1, read on the forward strand.
CCACTCCCGATCCAGGACGGCCAGCCGCCCCGCCAACAACTGAAACCCGGCCAACCACACCTCAGCCTCAGCTGCTCCCGGATCGCCGGACCACACCTCGGTCTTCGCCGCGCCTCCATCGCCGGGACGTGCCACGGACAGGGCTGCCTCCAGGGCTCTGCGGCCCTCGCCCAGTCTGCCGCGTAGCACCCAGTACCAGGCCATGGCGTTCACCAGCCGGAGCGCCTCGCCGGGAACCCCCTCACGCACCGCCGTCTCCAGCGCCGTTCTCAGGTTCGCGGTTTCGGCGTCCAGCCGTACGAGCGCGTCGCACTGCTCGGGGCCGCGCAGGCGTGGCTCCAGCCGGACGGCCAGGGCGGTGTAGTGACGCAGGTGCCTGTGCCGGACGGCGGTCAGCTCGCCGGCCTCCTCCAGCCGCTCCTGGCAGTAGGCGGCCACCGACTCCAGCAGCCGGTACCGAGGTTCGGCCGCCGGCCCGCGACCCGTCTCGTGGGCGGGGGTGCGGGTCACCAGCGAGCGATCGACCAGGCGGGCCAGCAGGCCGAGCACGTCCAGGCCCGGCTCGGCGCAGACCTCCTCGGCCGCCTCCAGCGTGCAGCCGTCGGCGTGCACGGACAGCCGCCGCAGCACCACCCGTTCGTCGTCCGACAGCAGCTCCCAGCTCCAGTCGATCATCGCCCGCAACGTCTGCTGCCTGGCCGGCGCACCGCGCAGCCCGGATGCGAGCAGCTGGAACCGGTCGTCGAGCCGCTCGGCGAGCTGCCGCGGCGTCAACACCCGCATCCTGGTGGCGGCCAACTCCAGCGCCAGCGGAATCCCGTCCAACCGCGCACAGATCTCCGCCACATTAGCATCGACCCCCGCACTGTCCGGGGTGTCGGTCCCAGCGCCGATCCCGGTGTGGGATTCCGCGACGGCACTGGTGCCGGGTCCTGGACCGGCTCCCGCACGGGTGCTCGTGGGGGTTGGCGTGGTGGTCTTGAGGCCGGCTCGGGTGGTGAACAGTTCGATGGCGGCGGCGCGGTCGAGTGGCGGGACGCTCCACAGGACCTCGCCTTCGATGCGCAGTGACTCCTGGCTGGTGGCGAGGACGCACAGTCCGGGGGCGGCCCGCAGGAGCCGGTCGGCCAGTGTCGCCACCTGCTCGACGAGATGCTCGCAGTTGTCCAGCACCAGCAGCGTCCGCCCGGCGCGCAGGGTCCCGGGCAGGCGTTCCAGGATGCCGCCGGGGGCGTCGTCACGCACGCCCAGCACGTCGGCGATCGCCTCGGCCACCTCGACGACCCCCGCCCCGGCTCCGAGCGAGGCCAGTTCCACCAGCCACACACCACCGTCGAAGCCCCCGTCGGCGGGATCGTCGGCGGGATCGGCGGCGGGATCGGCGGCGGCCAGGGCGAGGCGGGTCTTGCCGACGCCTCCTGGGCCCGTGAGGGTGACGAGGCGGTTGGTGCCTATGAGGGCTCGTACCTCGGTCACCGCCTCGTCCCGGCCCACCAGGCGGGTCAGTGGCGCGGGCAGGTTCGTACGGGGCCGGGCGGGAGGCGGTGTGAGAGACGGGTCGCGCGACACGATCGCCTGGTGCAGCGCGGCCAGCTCCGGCCCGGGATCGAGCCCCAGCTCCTCCGCCAGCAGTCGCCGCAGCTCCCGGTGGCTGGCCAGCGCCTCGCCCTGCCGTCCGGCCAGGTAGAGCGCCCGTACGTGCGCGGCGCGGAGCCGTTCGCGCAGGGGATGGGCGGCGACGAGGTCGGTCAGGTCCGCCGCGAGCAGCCCGTGCTCCCCGAGCGCCAGCCGGGTCTCGGCCAGTTCCTCCTCGGCCACCAGTCGCTGCTCGTCCAGCCGCGCCACGGCCGCGCGGGCGAAGGGCTCGTCGGCGAACTCCGCGTACGCCCCGCCGCGCCACAGCCCCAGGGCCTGACGCAGCAGTGAGGCGCGTACCTCCAGGTCATCCGTGCGCTGGGCGCGCCCGAGCAGCGACTCGAAGTGGCCGGCGTCCACGGAGTCGGCGTCGGCGCGCAGCACGTAACCGGGCGCCCGGTACGCCACCAGCTCCCGTTCGCCCAAGGCCCGGCGCAGTTGCGAGACCTTGACCCGCAGCGCGGCGGCGGCCCCGGCGGGCGGGCGTCCGTTCCAGAGGTCGTCGATCAACCGGTCGGCGGAGACGGGGCGGCCGGCGTGGATGAGGAGCACGGTCAGCAGCGCCCGGACCTTGACCTCCGGGACGTGGACCGGCCGTCCGTCCGGCGTCCGCACCACGAGCGGACCCAGCACCCCGAACCGCATCCGCCGCCCCTCCATAACCGAGCCAGAACCCGACCATAACCGCCCACCACCAGGGTGAGACGTATCGACCTCATCCCTAAGGAACACTGAAATGTCGGAAAATATCTCCGTTCTTGGCCTCGGACTCATGGGCGCCGCCCTCGCCAGGAGCCTCATGGCCGCCGGCCACCACGTCACCGTCTGGAACCGTACCCCCGCCAAGGCCGAGCCCCTGATCGCCGAGGGCGCCGTCCTCGCGGACAGCCCGGACAAGGCCGTGGGGGCGAGCCCGCTGGTGATCGTCTGCCTGCTCGACCACGCGTCGGTCACGAAGACCCTGGACGGCACGCCGCTGGCGGGCCGGGCCGTGGTGAACCTCACCACCGGCCGCCCCGTCGAGGCCGGGCGAACGGCGGAGTGGGTGGCCGAGCGTGGCGGCGACTACCTGGGCGGCGGCATCATGGCCGTCCCGCCGATGATCGGCCAGCCGGGCGCCCTCATCCTCTACAGCGGCTCCCGTCCGGTTTACGACCGTTATGAGCAGGTGCTGTCCGTCATGGCCGAGCCCCGGTTCACGGGTACGGACCCCGAGTCGGCGCCGCTGCTCGACATCGCCATGCTGACCGGCATGTACGGCCAGATCGCCGGTTTCCTGGAGGCCGCGGCCCTGGTGAAGGCGGCCGGGCTTCCGCTGCGCGACTTCGTCACCACGTTGCTGACCCCGTGGATGCACGCGATGGCCGCCCAGCAGGCCACCTGGGCCGGCAACATCGAGTCCGGCGAGCACGGCACGGAGGTGTCCAACCTGGAGATCAACCGGGCGGGCCTGGAGAACCTGGTGCGCGCCTTCCGCGAGCAGAACGTCAAGCCGGACCTGCTGCTGCCGCTGAAGGCCGTCATCGACCAGCGCACCGCCCGTGGGCTGGGGCACGAGGGTCTGTCCGGCCTGGTCGAAGAGCTGTGATCTCGCGCCCGAGCCCCGGCGCCCGGACGTCAGCTTGCGCGCGGGCGGAAGGCGGCCAGCGGGATCGGTAGCCATGAGGGGCGGTTGCGGGCCTCGTACACGACCTCGTACACCGCCTTCGACAGCTCGAACGCCCGCAGCAGCGCCGCGTCCGCCTGGTTGATGACGCCGCCGCCCTCGATGTACCCGTCGATGAAGGCGGCCCGGTTGCGGTCGGCCCACTCCTGGGCCCGGGGCTCCAGCTCCGCGGCCCGGGAGTGCCCGGTCAGCAGGTGCCTGGCCGCGTAGTCGAACGAGCGCAGCATGCCCGCCACGTCGCGCAGCGGCGAGTAGAGCGCCCGGCGCTCGCTCAGCGGCTGGCCCGGCTCGCCCTCGAAGTCCAGCACCACCCAGTCGGTGGGCGTGCGCATGACCTGGCCGAGGTGGTAGTCGCCGTGGACCCGCTGCACGGGCACCGCGGTGGTGAGCAGCTCCACCTGGTGGTAGACGTGCTCGATGAAGCCCACGTGCTCGCGCAGCTGCGGCACCTCGGCCACGGACAGCCCCAGCCGCCGTCTGAACGACTCGGCCATCCGCTTGACCTCGTGCACCTCGATCACGTCGGTCGGGAAGGCCTCGGCCAGCTCGTGGTGCACGCGCGCGGTGGCCGTGCCCAGCCGGCGCGACTCCGCGGCGAAGTTGCCGCCCGCCTCGCCGGCCGGCACCTGGGGCAGGCTGGCGTACAGGTCGCGGACGCTGGTCAGGGCGAGGTCCCAGCCGTCGTTGGCGGGGGAGAGGAACTCCTGCATGATCGCCAGCGTGGTGCCCGTGCCGTCGAGGTCGGTCTCGATCCAGCCGTACGGGCGCGCGATGTGCGGGGCGTTCCTGGCGGCCAGGGCGGTGATGATCTCCAGCTCCGGGTTGACCCCGGGGATGAGCCGGCGGAAGAGCTTGCAGATGTAGGCGTCCCCGTACACGAGCGAGGTGTTGGACTGCTCGGCCCCGAGCACCACGCTGCGCGGGGAGGTGTCGACGGTGACGCCGGGCACGTGGCGCATGCGCAGGCCGCCGCGGGTCTCGTCGTGCGCCATGCCGTCGAGGAGCAGGCCCATGCGCTCGGAGTCGTGCACGGCGTCGTAGTGGTAGGTCTCGCCGACGGTGCCGATGAGGGCGTGGTTCAGGCGGTCGGGCAGTTCGTCGCGCTCGCCGACCAGCACCTGGTAGCGGTCGCGCGAGCCCTCCTGCCACACGGCGATGATGAGGTGCCGCAGCCCGGGCGACAGCTCGACGTCGGAGTCGATCGACAGCTCGTCGATCGGGCGCCCCTTGCCGCCGAACCAACGCTGGCGGCCGATCCATGCGGCAAGGAGCTCGTCAAGCACGTCCTACTCCTCCTGGGTGATGGCCGGCGGGAGTGTGAACCAATAGAACCCATGCCCGGGAAGCGTCAAAAGATACGGAAGTTCGCCAATTGCCGGAAATGGTACGCCTCCCATGGTTTCCACGGGGGAGACGCCCACAAACCTCCGCAGGTCGAGTTCGACCGGTTGCGGGAATCGTGACAGGTTGTTCACGCAGAGCATCCGGTCGTCGCCCAGTTCCCTGACGAAGGCGAGCACGCTCGGGTTGGAGGAGTTGAGCTCCGCGTAACCGCCCAGCCCGAAGACGGGGTGACGCTTACGGATCTCGATCATGCGCCGGGTCCAGTGCAGCAGCGAGCCCGCGTTCTTCTGCTGGGCCTCCACGTTGATGCCCTGGTAGCCGTAGATCGGGTCCATGATGACCGGCAGGTAGAGCCGGCCGGGGTCGCAGTCGGAGAAGCCGGCGTTGCGGTCGGGGTCCCACTGCATGGGGGTACGCACGCCGTCGCGGTCGCCGAGCCAGATGTTGTCGCCCATGCCGATCTCGTCGCCGTAGTAGAGCACGGGGGATCCGGGCAGCGACAGGAGCAGGGCGGTGAAGAGCTCGATCTGGTTGCGGTCGTTCTCCAGCAGGGGCGCGAGGCGGCGGCGGATGCCGACGTTGGCCCGCATGCGGGGGTCTTTGGCGTATTCGGTGTACATGTAGTCGCGTTCCTCGTCCGTGACCATTTCGAGCGTCAGCTCGTCGTGGTTACGGAGGAAGATTCCCCACTGGCAGTTTTCCGGAATTTTCGGCGTTTGTGCCAGAATTTCGGAAATGGGGTAGCGCGATTCCCGGCGCACGGCCATGAAGATGCGCGGCATAAGCGGGAAATGGAAGGCCATGTGGCATTCGTCCCCGCCGCCGACCGGATCGCCGAAGTACTCGACCACGTCCGACGGCCACTGGTTCGCCTCGGCCAGCAGCACGCGGTCGGGGAACAGCCGGTCGACCTCCGACCGGATCGACTTGAGGTATTCGTGCGTCCGCGGCAGGTTCTCGCAGTTGGTGCCCTCCTCCTCGAAGAGGTAGGGCACCGCGTCCAGCCGGAACCCGTCGATGCCCAGGTCCAGCCAGAACCGCAGCACCTCCAGCATCGCCTCCTGCACGTCCGGGTTCTCGTAGTTGAGGTCCGGCTGGTGGTGGAAGAAGCGGTGCCAGTAGTACTGGCCGCGGACCGGGTCGTAGGTCCAGTTGGACGTCTCGGTGTCGATGAAGATGATCCGGGCGTCCTGGTACTTCTCATCCGTGGACGACCAGACGTAGAAGTCGCCGTACGGGCCCTCGGGGTCGTGCCGGGACGCCTGGAACCAGGGATGGGCGTCGCTGGTGTGGTTCATGACGAGGTCGGCGATGACGCGCATGCCGCGTTTGTGGGCCTCGTCGACCAGTTTCACGAAGTCCCCGAGGTCGCCGAACTCGGGCAGGATCTTCATGAAGTCGGCGATGTCGTATCCGCCGTCGCGCAGCGGCGACTCGTAGAGCGGCAGCAGCCAGAGGCAGTCCACGCCCAGCCACTGCAGATAGTCGAGCTTGCTGATGAGACCTCTGATGTCGCCGGTCCCGTCGCCGTTGGAGTCGGCGAAACCCCTGATCAGGACCTCGTAGAAAACCGCCCGCTTGTACCAGTAGGGGTCGCGCGGCTTTTCCTCGTCAAAGGTGTTGGGAATGGGTGTGGAGCTCATGAGCCGCCCCGCAGGTGGCTCATGACGGAGGCGCTATCACACACGTTGAAGACTCCCCGCTGAATTCAGTTCTACCGTGGCGCGGCTCGTACGGTGAGAATGTGGGCAGGCTGGATATGGGGGTCGAGGCGTACATAGTTGCGCTGCCTCCAGCGATAGGACTCTCCGGAGAGTTCGTCGTCCACGACGAACTCGGCGTTCCAGTCGAGACCCAGGACGGGCAGGTCCAGTTCCACCGTCGCCTCGTGGGTGTGGTGTGGATCCAGATTGATGACCGCCAGTACGACGTCGCCCAGCCCGTGCCTTCGTGTGGCCGGGTCATAGGCTCCGGGAAGTCGTTTCGAGAAGCAGACGATGTCCGGTTGGTCGACCCTGTGGAACCGTAGGTTACGCAATTCCTGCAGCGCCGGATGCGCTCTTCGGAACAAATTCAGATGGGTGATGAACGGGGCGAGGCTCCATCCTTCGCGCTCGGCCGTCACCCAATCACGGGGTTTGTATTGATACTTTTCGCTATCCAGATATTCCTCGCTTCCCGGGCGCACCGGTACGTTCTCCCCGAGCTCGTACCCGGAATAGACGCCCCAGGCGGGCGAGGCGAGCGCGGCCAGCACCGCCCTGATCTTGAACGCCGGAACGCCGCCGTGTTGCAGGTATTCGTGGAGAATGTCCGGAGTGTTGACGAAGAGGTTGGGCCGCAGGTAACTCGAGGTCTCCTGGGCCAGCTCCGTGAGGTAGGTCTCGACGTCGTACTTGGTGTTCTTCCACGTAAAATATGTATATGACTGGTGATAGCCGGTCTTGGCCAGCATGCGCATCATCGCCGGCCGGGTGAACGCCTCCGACAGGAAGATCACGTCGGGGTCGGTGCGGTGCACGTCCGCCAGCAGCCGCTCCCAGAAGGCCACGGGCTTGGTGTGCGGGTTGTCCACCCGGAAGATGCGCACCCCATGGTCCATCCAGTGCCGCAGCACCCGTTTGACCTCGTTGTAGATCCCCTCGGGGTCCTTGTCGAAGTTGATCGGGTAGATGTCCTGATACTTCTTCGGCGGGTTCTCGGCGTACGCGATCGACCCGTCGGCCCTGACCGTGAACCACTCGGGATGCTCCTTGACCCACGGGTGGTCGGGAGAGCACTGCAGGGCGAAGTCGAGCGCGATCTCCATGCCCAGCTCACGCGTGCGGCCGACGAACACGTCGAAGTCGTCGAGCGTGCCCAGGTCGGGATGCACGGCGTCGTGGCCGCCGTCCTCGGAGCCGATCGCCCAGGGCGATCCAGGCTCGTCGGGCTCGGGGCTGAGCGTGTTGTTGCGCCCCTTGCGGTACGTCGTGCCGATCGGATGGATCGGCGGCAGGTAGACGACGTCGAAGCCCATCTTGGCGATGGCCGGGAGCCGCTTGGCAGCTGTCTGGAAATTTCCGGACTTGGAGATGCCGAGCTCGTTCACCACGGCCCCCTCGGACCTGGGGAAGAACTCGTACCAGGAGCCGTAGAGCGCCCGGCGCCGGTCCACCCTGATCTTGTGGGACTTGGACCTGGTCACCAGCTCACGGAACGGATGCGCCTCCAGCAGCGCCGCGGTCTCGGGCAACTGGACGATCGACAGCCGCGCCCGCGGATCGAGCTCCTCGTCCCGCAGCGTCGCGGAGATCGACAGCAGCGCCGCGCGGTGGCCGCAGGTGCTGCCGCCGTTGCCGTTCTGCCTGCTCCGGCCGTCACGGGCGGTCTTTCCCGCCGGCGCGGACTGCCCGCCCGCGCAGTCGGCGGGCCGCACGGCCTTGGCCGCGCGCTCGAACAGCCGGGCGCCCTCCTCGCACATGAGATCGACGTCCATGCCGCGCGGGATCTTGATCTCGGCGTCGTGCAGCCACGTGCCGATCGGATCACTCCATGCCTCCACGCGGAACAGCCAGTCGCCCTCGGCCGGCAGGCACACGTCGACACCCCAGCGGTCGGTGCCGGGCGCGAGCTCGCGCATCGGTCTCAGGCGCCCGCGCTGCCCGTCGGGCGAGGTCAGCACCACGCCCGACGCCACGGCGTCGTGGCCCTCTCTGAACACGGTCGCCGAGACCTGGAAGGTCTCGCCGGCGACCGCCTTGGCGGGCCATTGCCCGCAGTCGACGACGGGGGAGATGGCCGTGATGGGAATTCGTCCGATCATCGCATTCAAGGGTTTGCGGCGGCACTCCCGGTACCGCCGGAGGCTTTCCCTGGCAGGAACGATCCTTGCATGTAAATTGTGGACAGCAGTGGATAGACCTCCCTTGTGTGTCTGCGGGAAGGTCCAACAACCTGGAAAGTTGCCCCAATAGTCCCTCTTCATGCTTGTTCCCGGAAGGGGTTTGAAGGGGCTTGATGGGGGTGAAGGACTCAGAGGTCCCTCCTAGCCCGTAGGGTGCAGAAACGTGAGAGCTATCCGCCGGTTTACCGTCCGCACCGTCCTGCCCGCGGAGCTGGCCGCCCTCGGCGAGCTTGTCCAGAATCTCCGGTGGTCATGGCACCCCGAGACGATGGACCTCTTCGCGGAGGTCGACGCCGACCTGTGGGAACAGGTCGGCCACGATCCCGTGGCCCTGCTCGGCGCCGTCAGCCCGGCCCGGCTGAGCGAGCTGGCGGCCGATCGGCGCTTCCTGCGCCGCCTCGCCGACGCCGCAGACGACCTGCGCGAATACATGACCTCTCCGCGCTGGTACCAGACGCTGCCCGACAGCGCGCGGGCCATCGCGTACTTCTCCCCCGAATACGGCATCGCCGCCGCGCTGCCGCAGTACTCCGGAGGGCTCGGCATCCTGGCCGGAGACCACCTCAAGGCCGCCAGCGACCTCGGGGTGCCGATCCTCGCGGTGGGCCTGCTCTACCGGCACGGCTACTTCACCCAGTCCCTGTCGCCCGAGGGCTGGCAGCTGGAGCACTACCCGTCGCTCGACGCGGGCGGCCTGCCGCTGACCCTGCTGAAGGACACCGAGGGCACGCCGGTCAAGATCCGGCTGAGCCTGCCCGACGAGCGCGAGCTGCACGCCCAGGTGTGGGTGGCCCAGGTCGGCCGGGTGCCGCTGCTGCTGCTCGACTCCGACGTGGCCGAGAACGACACGGCGGCCAGAGACATCACCGACCGCCTCTACGGCGGCGGCACCGACCACCGGCTCATGCAGGAGCTCCTGCTCGGCGTCGGCGGCGTCCGCGCGATCAGGGCGTACTGCAAGATCACCGGACACGCCGAGCCCGAGGTGTTCCACACCAACGAGGGCCACGCCGGCTTCCTCGGCCTGGAGCGCATCCGCGAGCTCACCGAGGCGCGGATGTCGTTCGACGAGGCTCTTGAGGCGGTGCGCGCGGGCACGGTGTTCACCACGCACACCCCGGTCCCCGCGGGCATCGACCGCTTCCCGATCGACATGATCGAGCGGCACTTCGGCGGGGCGGGCGCCTGGCCGACCGTGCCGGTCGAGCGGATCCTGGCGCTGGGCAAGGAGCCCGACCCCAGCCGGTTCAACATGGCGGTCATGGGCATGCGGCTGGCCCAGCGGGTCAACGGCGTGTCCGTGCTGCACGGCGAGGTCAGCCGGGACATGTTCAAAGATCTTTGGCCGGGATTCGACCTGGACGAGGTGCCGATCGGCTCGATCACCAACGGCGTGCACGCGCCGACCTGGGTCGGCAGGGAGTTCATGGAGCTGGCCGGGCGCGAGCTGCCCTCCCTGCTGGAGCGGGCCCGCGGCTGGGAGCACATCCAGAAGATCTCCGACGCCGACATCTGGCAGATCCGCGGCACGCTGCGCCGGCGGCTGGTCGAGGGCGCCAGGGTGCGCCTGCGCAGGTCGTGGCGCGAGCGCGGAGCCTCCGACGCCGAGCTCGGCTGGATCGACGACACGCTCGACCCCGAGGTGCTGACGATCGGGTTCGCCCGGCGGGTGCCGTCGTACAAGCGGCTCACGCTCATGCTGCGCGATCCCGCGCGGCTGACCGAGCTGCTGCTCGATCCCGACAAACCCGTGCAGATCGTGATCGCCGGCAAGGCTCACCCGGCCGACGAGGGCGGCAAGAAGCTGATCCAGCAGATCATCAAGTTCGCCGACCGCAACGACGTCCGCCACCGCATCGTCTTCCTGCCCGACTACGACATGACGCTCGGCCAGCTCATGGTGCAGGGCTGCGACGTCTGGCTGAACAACCCTTTGCGCCCGCTGGAGGCCTCGGGCACGTCGGGGATGAAGTCCGCGCTGAACGGCGGGCTCAACCTGTCGATCCGCGACGGCTGGTGGGACGAGTGGTACGACGGCACCAACGGCTGGGCCATCCCCACCGCCGACGGGGTGGGCAACCCCGACCGGCGCGACGAGCTGGAGGCCGCCGCCCTCTACGACCTGATCGAGCATGAGGTGTCCGACCGCTTCTACGACCGGGGCCCCGACGGGCTGCCGCGCCGGTGGATGGAGATGGTCAAGCACACGCTGGCCTCGCTCGGGCCCAAGGTGCTGGCCGGGCGGATGCTGCGCGACTACGTGGTGACGCTCTACAACCCGGCCGCCGCCTCCGCCCGCGCGCTCAGCGCCGAGTCCTACGCGCCGGCCAAGGCGTTCGCCGCCTGGCGGGTCCGGGTCAACCGGGCCTGGCCGGGGGTGCGGGTCGAGCACGTCGAGGCGGCCGGCGTGGGCGACACGCCGGAGGTCGGGGCCTCCGTCGAGCTGCACGCCACCATCGCGCTCGGCGACCTGGAGCCCGGCGACGTGCTGGTCCAAGCCGCCTACGGGAAGGTCGGGCCGCACGACGAGCTGGTGCACCCGGTCTACTCCACGCTGTCGGTCGCGTCGGTGGACGACGACGGGCGGGCCCACTACACCGGCGCGGTGCCGCTCGACCGTACGGGCGCGTTCGGTTACACGGTGCGGGTCGTCCCGCACCACCCGCTGCTGGCCACACCGGCCGAGCTGGGCCTGATCACCGTGCCCGAGGAACCGGCGGGGATGACCAACGGAACATTGCGCTGACAAGCGGCATAATCGGGGGGTGGACGACAGCGGGAACGGCCTGCGGGCCGACACTCTGGTGGCCACGGTTCGCGGTGTGCTGCCGTCGCTGACGCCTGCCGCCCAGACCGTGGCCCGCCTCATACTCGAAGACCCCGCGACGGTGGCGAGGAGCACCATCACGGAGCTCTCCGCCGCCTCCGGCACCAGCGAGGCGACGATCGTGCGCACCGCCCGGTTGCTCGGCTTCGCCGGATATCCGCAGCTCAGGCTGGCCTTAGCCGCGGCCGCCGCGCAACCGGACCGGCTGGTGCCGGGCGACCTCGCGCCCGACGACCCGCTGTCGGAGGTCATCCAGAAGGTGGCCAGGGCCGAGTCCGAGGCGATCAACGACACCGTCGCCCAGCTCACCTCCGAACGGCTCGGCCTGGTCGTGGACGCCATCGTCGGCGCCCGGCGGATCGACGCCTACGGGGTCGGCGCCTCCGGGCTGGTGGCCGAGGACGTCGCCCAGAAGCTGCTGCGCATCGGCCTGTCCAGCCACGCCTTCCAGGACGCGCACCTGGCGCTGACCAGCGCCGTGCTGCTCAAGGACGGCGACGTGGCGATCGGCATCAGCACCTCGGGCGAGACCCCCGACGTGATCGAGCCGCTGAGCCGGGCCAAGGAGGCCGGGGCGACCACGGTCGCGATCACCAACAACCCCCGCTCGTCCATCGCGGAGCTGGCCGAACACGTGCTGATCTCGGCCGGGCGCGAGACGGAGTTCCGTCCCGGCGCCCTGGCCAGCAGGATCAGCCAGCTCCTCGTCGTCGACTGCGTGTTCGTCGGCGTCGCCCAGCGCACGTTCGACTCCTCTCAGGAGGCGCTCGCGAGCACCAGGCGCGCCGTCAAGGAGTTCACCCGGAGAACGTCACCCGCACGTCGTCAGCCTTGACGTACATCACGCGGTGGCCGAACTGGATCTGCAGGTACTTCGTCTTGCCCCGCACCACCTTGTGGTCCGCCAGGTCGAAGGTGACCGCGCGGTAGTACTCGGTGGCCGCCTGGCCGGCCAGCGTGTACTTCTCGCCCGCCGCGAACGTGTACTGCAGCGGCGTCACCGCCTGGTACGGGATGCCCTCCGGATAGGCCGACTCCTCCGGGTAGGCCCGGCCGAACACCGGCACCGTCGCCTTGCCCGGCTTCGGCGTGACCACCAGCCCCATCGACGGGACGGCGGTCGGAGCGCTCCTCGGGTTGTGGAACCACGCCTTCTGCCCGAGGTACCAGATGGCCGTCCAGTCGCCCTGGCGCTCGGCCACGGCGAAGCGCTGGCCGGTGCTGGCGCGGGCGCTGTGGTCGTAGACGCTGTAGAGGGAGTCGCCGGTCGGGTGCTTGCCGATGTCCTTGATCAGCGGCGCGTCCGCGCGCGGCTCGGTGCGCAGCCAGACGGTGCCGGCGCTGGTCGGCGGGCAGTCCGCCTCCGGGTTCTGGCGATCACAGCCGTAGAAGTGCGGCTTGTTCGTGGCGAAGTCCGGCTTGATCATGACCGAGCCGGCCCTGGGCCCGCCGAACGCGTGCAGCGGCGCGCCCATGAGCTGGAAGTAGTGCGCCCAGTCCCAGAACGGGCCCGGGTCCTCGTGCATGCCGCGCACGGTCGTCGGCAGGGTGCCGGGGACGTTGTCGTGGCCCAGGATGTGGGCGCGGTCCAGCGGCACGCCGTGCCTGAGCGCCAGGTAGCGGACCAGGCGGGCGGACGAGCGGTACATCGCCTCGGTGAACCAGGTGCTGCCCTCGGCCAGGAAGCCCTCGTGCTCGATGCCGATGGACTTGGCGTTGACGTACCAGTTGCCGGCCTGCCAGCCGACGTCCTTGGTCTTGATGTGCTGGGCGATGTGGCCGTCGGAGGAGCGGACGGAGTAGTGCCAGCTGGCGCCGTAGTTCGGGTCCTGGTTGAGGCGGATGGAGGGCAGGAAATATCCCTCCATGTCGTGGATGATGATGTATTCGACCTTCTGGCTGTGCGGCCGGTTCGCCAGGTCGTAGTGCCCGTAGTCGTCGTTCGGCAGTTCCTGGTACGCGGACGGGATCCACTCACAGGAGATCGAGGCGGGACACTCGATCCCGTCGGGGCGCACCGGCGGGCGCAGGCCGAGCTTCTCCAGCCACTTCTCGATCTTCTTCAGGCCCGGCACAGCCGGAAGGGCGACCCGCTGACCGTCGTCGGTCGTCCGCGTGGCCCCTTCCTTGATCGTGGCGAAGACCTCGTCGGCGAAGAACTTGGCCGCGCCCGACTCCTCGGCGCCCGAGTACCGGGCCACCGCGCCGTACCACTGGCCGGGGTCGGCGCTCAGCGGCGCGCCGAGCGCCTTCTGGTAGTCGGCCAGCAGCGCGGCGCCGCCGCGGATGTTGGCGGCGTCGTCCGTACGCAGCCGCTCGTGGCTCTCGCCGGTCAGCGCGGCGGCGCGTTCCATGGTCCGCAGCGAGGCCGGGATGTCGGCCGGCGCGGGCTGGGCCGCCGGAGGCGGGAGGGGGCGGCCGTCGTCGCCGCGGGCGTCCTCCTCGCCCTCGGTGTGATGGTTGGCGGAGGTGAAGGCGGGGGCGTCGGTCAGGTGCATGGGGCCGAACCCGGCGTCGCTGGAGGGCCGGCCGGCGTGGGCGTCCCACCGGGACTCCAGGTAGGAGACGCCCAGCAGCACGCTCTCGGGCACCTGGAACTCCTGGGCGGCGGCCGTGAAGGCCTGCTGCCGGTCCGGGGGCTGCTGGGCGTGCGCCGAGCTCACGTTGACTAAGGGCAGCAGGACGACGAGTGAGGCCGCCGTGAGTATTCTGCGCATGAACCACTCCTCGGGAGCTGGGGGGCGCGTTGTGCAGTTCAGCGTCTCAACATTTTCCTTCGCAGGCGAGATCTTTGCGAAGATATTTTTCATCCCTTAACGGGCGTGGCCGCCGGGTTCCGGCCCGGCGTGGTCGCCGTGCCAGGAGTGCCACAGGGACGCGTACGCGCCGCCCGCCGCGACCAGCTCCTCGTGCGTGCCCAGCTCCGTCAGCCGCCCGTCCCGCATGACCGCCACCCGGTCCGCGTCGTGAGCGGTCTGGAGGCGGTGCGCGATGGCGATCACGGTACGGCCCTCCAGCACCGCGGCCAGGGCGCGCTCCGTGTGCCGGGCCGTGCGCGGATCCAGCAGGGCGGTCGCCTCGTCGAGGATCAGCGTGTGCGGGTCGGCCAGCACCACCCGGGCCAGGGCCAGCTGCTGGGCGCGGGCGCCGTCCGGGCGGTGCGGCCCGTGACGCAGGTCGGTGTCCAGCCCGTCGGGCAGCTCGTCGAACCAGTCGGCGCCCACGGCGGCCAGCGCCGCGCGCAGGTCAGCGTCCGTGGCGGCGGGGGCGGCGATCTGGAGGTTGTCCCGTACGGTGCCCAGGAACACGTGGTGCTCCTGGGTGACCAGGACGACCCGCTCGCGGAGCAGGCTCTGGGACAGGGCGGCGACGGGGACACCGCCGACCGTGACGGAGCCCGTACGAGGGGCGTCCATGCCGGCCAGGAGCCGCCCCAGCGTCGTCTTGCCCGCGCCCGACGGGCCGACGATGGCCAGCCGCTCGCCGGGTCGGACGCTCAGGTCCACCTCGTGCAGCACGTCGGGGCCGCCGTCGTAGGCATAGGACGCTCCGGAGACCTCCAGCCGATCATCCTCGGGTACGGTCGCCCCGCCGGCGGGGGCGTTCGCGGGGGCCGCCGCCATGCCCTCCACGCGGGCGAAGGCGGCGCCGCTGCTCTGCAGGCTCTCCAGCCGTTCCAGCACGGTGTTCAGCGGCTCGGAGAGCTGGCGCAGGTAGAGGGCGGAGGCGACCACCGTGCCCAGCGTCATCGCGGACGGGTCCCGCATCGTGAGCGCGCCCCCGACCAGCAGCACGGCCGCCACCGGGATCGCGTACGAGACGTCCACCACCGGGAAGAGCACACTGCGCAGGGCCAACGTCCTGGTCCTGGCGCGCCTGGACTCCTCGACCGTCCGGCGGCAGGCCAGGAGACGGCGGTGTTCGAGCCTGAGCGCCTGCACGGTGCGGGCGCCGGTCGTGGTGGCCGCCAGCTCCTCGGCCAGCGCCGAGCCGGCGGCGCCCTCCTCCAGGTACGCCTTGAGCGCCCGGCGCAGGTACCAGCGGGAGGCGAACCAGATGCCCGACAGCCCGATCACCCCGCATGCGCCGAGCAGCGGGTCCAGCACGAAGACGGCGGCCAGGATGAACAGCGCCTGGACCGAGGCGATGGCGACGTCGGGACCGGCGTCGCGCAGCGTGGTCCCGACCGACGCCACGTCGGTGGTGCCCCGGGTGGTCAGGTCGCCGGTGCCCGCATGCTCGACCACCGAGGCGGGCATGGCCAGCGCGCGCTCGGTGAACTGCTCGCGGATCCTGGCCAGCGTACGTTCGCCGAAGCGATGACCGACGTAGCTCGCGTACCGCGCCAGCAGCAGTTGCACCACGGCGCAGACGAGGATCGCGAGGGCCAGCCGGTCCACCACGCCGACCGTGGCGCCCGCCTTGACCTCGTCCACGATGCGGCCGAGCAACCACGGCGCGGCCAGCCCCGCGACGGCGGCCAGGCCGTTGAGCGCGAGCATGGCCGCGAACGCCCGTCCGTCCCTCCGGACGAGCCGCACGGCGGCCCGGCGGGTCTGCGCGGCCTCGGCGACGGGCAACCCGCCGCTGCCCTGCGTCACGCCGCTCACCGGCCGGCCTCCTGTGGTGTTGCTGTCTCAGAGGTGGGTGGGCCATCGCTGCGGCCGTCGGTGGTCGTGTCGTCCGGGTCGTCGTCTTCCGTGCCGCGCGACACCAGCGCCCGGTAGCCGGGCTCGTCGCGCAGGAGGTCGTGGTGGGTGCCTGCGGCCACGGCCGTTCCTTCGACCAGGTAGTACACGCGGTCGGCCTGGTCCAGGACGAGGGGTGAGGTGCTGGTGACGGCCGTGGTGCGGCCGGCTCGTACGGTACGCAGGCGCGTGGCGACCGTGGCCTCGGTGTGGGCGTCCAGGGCCGAGGTGGGCTCGGCCGCGAGCAGGATCTCCGGGTCGGCCAGGAGCGCACGTGCCAGCCGGACCCGCTGCCGCTGGCCCCCGGACAGGTTGCGTCCCTGGTCGGCGATGGGGGAGTCGAGGCCGTGCGGAAGAGCTTGGACGATGTCCTCGGCCATGGCCGCGTGCACGGCTCGTGCGACGGCCGCGTCGTCGGGGTCCCGGTTGCCCGCGATGACCTCGCGTAACGTGCCGGCGAACAGGTGAGCCTCGTTGTCCGCCACCAGGATCCGCTCCCGCAGCGCCCCCCGATCGATCTCTCCGAGCCGGACCCCACCCCAGGTCACGCCCGAGCTCGCGGTCCCGCTTGGAGCGGTCTCCCCGTCGAGCCCGCCCGGCAGGTCGGGTCCGCTCGCCGAGTCGAGCCCGCCCAGACGGTCGAGCACCGCCGCCGAGTCCGCTGCCCGCGCGCTGACCAGCGCCGTGACCAGACCTGGAGCGATCTCCACCCCGGAGACCGGATCGTGCAGGGCGGCCGGTGCGGCGGGCGGCGGAAGGCCGGCACCACCGGGCGACGCGGGCTTCCCGCCCGCAGGCGCGCCGGCCTCGGGCCGGGGATCGGGGGAGGTGCCGCCGTCGGGGCGGAGGCTGAGGAAGTGGATCACTCGGCGGGCCGCGACCAGGCCGCGGCTGAGGTCGTAGCCGCCCTCGACGAAGAACGAGACCGGCACCACCAGCACGGCCGCGTACCCGTACAGTGCCACCAGTTCCCCGACCGTGATCTCCCCCTGCACGGCCATCCGGGCGGCCAGCCACGTCACGGCGCCCAGGAACAACGTCGGCAGCCCCACCCCCAGCGCGTGGATCCAGCTCGTCACCGCCCCCACCCGGTACCCCTGCTCCCGCAGCTCCCGCGAGCCGCGCCGGTAGCGTTCGGCGTAGACGTCCTTGCCGCCGATGCCGTTCAGCACCCGCAGCCCGCCGGCGATGTCGGCGAAGCGGGCGGCGAGTTCCCCCTGCCGCCCCCGGTAGGCGGTCTCGGCGCCGCGCAACCGTCCGAGCAGCGGCCCGAGCACGCCGACCAGCAGCGGCACACCCAGCAGCACCACGGCGGCGAGGAGCGGCGAGACGGACAGCAGCAGCCCGGCCACCACGATGTAGGCCAGCACCGCCCCGACCCCGGGCCCGGTGACGGTGAGCGTCTGGGCCATCACGGCGGCGTCGCCGGCCCCGATCGTGACGACCTCCCCGGCGCTCGCCCGGCCGGGCAGTGCCGCGCCGAGCCGGGTCGCGTGCAGGGTCACCGCCTGTACGGTCCGGTACGAGGCGTCCAGCCGCACCCGCGTCATCGTCCGGTGGCGCATGATCGCCAACCAGGCGTTCAGCACCCCGGTGCCGAAGACGGCGGCCACCCACCCGGCCAGGACCGGATAGCGCCCCGTGGCCAGCCCGTCGTCGATGGCCCGCGACAGCAGGTACGGCGGCAGCGTCAGCCCCACCATCCAGGCGGTCCCCAGCGACGCCCCGGCCAGGATCCGCGCCCGCTGGCTCGTGACCAACCACCACAGATACCGCCCGGGGCCGCGGATGTCGGGGGTTCCCGGATTGATGGGCTCTTCCGCCATGTATCGCACACTAGCGATGGACACATCCGGTTTCGCGAGCAGGTCAGGGCACGAGCACGACCTTGCCGGTGGTCCGCCTGGACTCCAGCGCGGCGTGCGCCGCGGCGGCCTCGGACAGCGGGAACGTCTGCACCGCGGGGACGAGCGCGCCCTCGGCCACCGCCGCCAGCGCCCTGACCTCGTACGCAGGACGCCGGTCCTGCTGGCCGAGCAGGAGCATCAGAGCGTTGGTCACGCTCAGCCCGCGCTCGGCGACCAGCCGCGGATCCGGCTCGATGGGCCGCTCGGAGGAGGTGCCGATGGTCAGGCACCGGCCGCCGTCGGCGAGCAGCTCGAACGCCGCCCGCGCCCGGTCCCCGCCCACCCCGTCGAGCAGCGCGGTGACCTTCCTGCCGCCGAGCGCGTCGGCGACCCGCTGCTGCCAGCCGGGCTCGTCGTAGTCGACGGCGAGGTCCGCGCCCAGCTCGCGGACGGCGGTCACCTTGGCGGCCCCGCCCGCCGCGCCGATCACCTGGGCGCCCAGGCGGCGGGCGTACTGGACGAGGAGCCGGCCGACGCCGCCGGCCGCCGAGGTCACGAGGACCACGTCGGAGGCGGTCAGCTCGGCCACGTCGAGGAAGTGCAGCGCGGTGACCCCGGTGACGATCATGGCGACGGCCGACGCGTGGTCGACGCCGTCGGGGACGCGGTGCACGGCCGCCAGGTCGGCGACCGCCAGTTCGGCGTACCCGCCGGGCCGCCCGCCCGCGGTCACGACGTCACGCCCGATCCAGGCCGGATCCACGTCCGGTCCCACGGCGTCCACGGTGCCCGCCACCTCGCCGCCGAAGATCGTCGGCAGCTCGGGCAGCGGCGGCAGCGGTGTCTCCGGGTCGCTGATCCCGCCCTTGCGCAACATCGTCTCGACCAGGTGCACGCCGGCCGCCTTGACGGCGATGCGCACCTGGCCGGGGCCGGGCTCCGGATCGGGGACGACCTCGTAGCCGAGGTTCTCGGCCGGGCCGAAGGAGTGCAGGACGACGGCGTGCATGGGTCTCTCCACAGGGTCGGTGTCGTCGGACCCTGCCCACCCTTCCTCCTCAACCAAGGTTGAGGTCAACCGGACACAGTTGCTGGGCGGCGTCTACCGGATTTGTTCGTGGTGCTCTGGCCTTCAGACCGGGGTGAAGCGGACTCTTTCGCGTAGCGGGGCGGGAACGGCCGTTTCGCTGCAAGGCGGACCGGCGTCGCCGTGGTCAGACCGGGTGGTTTTGCTGCTCGATGTACTGGTGCACGGTCGACAGCGGGGCGCCTGCCACGCTTCCTGCGAAGTACGAGCCGGACCACAGTTTGCTGGTTCGGTAGTAGTGGGTGGCCAGGTCGGGGAATTCTTGGCGCATTCGCCGGGACGTCACCCCTTTCAGTGAGTTGACCAGTTTGGACAGGGTGACCTTGGGCGGGAAGTTGACCAGCAGGTGGACGTGGTTGTCTGCGCCGTTGAACTCGGTCAGTTCGGTTTCGAAGTCCGCGCACACGTCCCGCGTGATCTCTTCCATGCGGGTCAGGTGGGTGTCGGTGAACACCTGGTGCCGGAGTTTGGTCACGAAAACCAAGTGAGCGTGCAGCAGGAAAACGCAGTGTCTGCCGGTCCTTATCTCGCTGTTTTCGGCCATAACCCAATACTAGATCGGTAGGATTTTGGTCATGGGCGGGCGGGAGTTGGTCAAGCGGCAGCGCGGGCATAAAGCCCGTCTGGAGCTGACCTGCGAGCAGTCCGCGATCCTGGAGGAGCAGGCGTCCGCCGCGATCACCCTGTGGAACTGCCTGCACGCCTATTGGACGCATTTCCCCGGCAGAAGGCCGACTCTGGCGCAGGCCGATCAGGCGATCCGCCAGGCCCGCACGGATGTTCCGTTCCTGGCGGCCTTGCCCGCCCAGGCCGCCCAGGCCGTGCTGAAAACGTATCGGCAGGCGTGGGAGAACTTCTTCAACCCCGGCCACCCTGCCAAGCGGCCGACCTTCAAGTCCAAGAAGAGGCGGCCTCGGCCGGCGGTCGACGTGCCGCAGGTGCGCACCATGCGGATCGTGCGCCTGTCGGCCAGGTGGGGGCAGCTCAGCCTCCCGATGGTGGGTCGGGTCCGGTTCCGGTGGACCAAAGGGCTGTCCGGCGTCGGAAAGAGTTCCCCTGCGGGGAAGGTGACCGGAGCCCGCGTGGTCAAGGACGCGTTCGGGTGGAGCATCGTGTTCCGCACCGAGACTCTGGTCCAGCCCGCTGCCCCGCACCAGGGTGAGCAGGTCGGGATCGACCGGGGCGTCACGGTCGCGCTGGCCCTGTCCGATGGGACCATGCGCGAGCACGGCCCCTGGCTCACCGGCCGCGAGGCCGGACACCTGCGCCGCCTGGAGAAGAAGTCGGCCCGTCAGCGCGCGGCCCGGCCCAGCAAGACCCGCCCCTCGGGACGCGAACAGCGCACCTACGACCAGATCGCCCGGCTCCGCGCGAAAGCCAAGTGCAGAGCCGTCGACTGGCAGCACCAGATCACCACCGAACTCGCCGGCACGTTCGCTGTGATCAAGGTGGAGAAACTCGCCATCCTCAACATGGTCAAATCCGCCGAGGGCACGGTCGAGGCCCCTGGGAAGAACGTCGCCCAGAAGGCGGGCCTGAACCGGTCGATCAGCGGCCAGGCGTGGGGCCGGACCGTCACCCTGCTCGAGTACAAGAGCGCCGAGCGGGGCGGGCAGGTCGTGAAGGTTCCCGCGCCGGGTACATCACAGATCTGCCACCGGTGCGGGCACCGCGACCCGGCCAGCCGCAACGGCACCGTGTTCGCCTGCGTCAATCCCGTGTGCGGGTGGGTCGGCCATGCCGACACCAACGCCGCGATCAACATCAACAACGCCGCAGGACCTGCGGTGTCAGGACGTGGAGACCTCGGGCTCACCCGGTCTGCGAAGCGTCAACCCCCGCGCGCCGCTTAACCGCAACGCGACGCGACGGGAGAACCCTCGGCCTTCAAGCCGGGGAGGAGGTCAAGGCACCAGCGTCAGCGAGGGCCGCTGGTCGGGCAGGCCGATCAGCTCGCGTACCCGCGCGATCGGCCAGGCCAGCTCCCTGGCCAGCGTCGCGGCGCTCAGCCCGCTCTCCTTGCCGGCCAGCTCGAAGGCGTGCGCCAGCAGCACCGGCTGCTCGCCCGGATAACCGGAGACCGGCTCGTTGGTGAACCCGGGCTGCTCGCGCAGCGCGGCCAGGCGCTGGTAGGCGCGCCCGGCGGCGGAGTCGGACAGCAGCCCGGTCTCCCGGCACCGGTAGAGCAGCGAGTCGACCGACACCCCCCACGTCTGCCGCAGCTCGGCCAGCCGGCGCAGGTCGGCGCGGAGCGGCAGCTGGGGCAGGATGCTGTCGCGCGGGGTGAGGAACTCGGCGGCGAAGGCGTCGGCCTCGCGCTCCTGGTGGGAGTCGCCCGCGGCGGTGTCGCCGTGGAGCACGAGGTGGCCCAGCTCGTGGGCGGCGGTGAAGCGGTGCCGGTAGATGTCGTCGAACCGGTTGGGCGTCAGCACCACGATCGGCCGGGGCAGGCTGGAGGTGGAGAAGGCGTCGACGGTCACCGCGTCGGGGTCGTGCCGGGGAAAGGCCACCACGATGCCGTGCGCCTCCATCCGGCGCACCAGGTGGCTGATCGGCCCGGCGCCCAGCCCCCAGTGGGAGCGCAGCGCGCGGGCGGCCCCCGCCGGGTCGCGCGGCAGGGAGGAGTGCATCTCGCCGCCGGCGAACCCGGGCAGGTCGACGGCGGGCAGCTGGACCCGTTTCTCCAGCGCGTACGCCAGCTCCCACACCTGCTCGACGAAGGCCACGGCCTTGGCCCGCTGGTAGGCGCGGGTGGAGCGCAGGCTGCGGAAGTGGGCCATGGAGCCGTCGAGCTTGCCGTGGGGGCGGCCGGGCAGGAAGAACGCGATCGGCACCGACAGCACCTCGGCCAGCGGCGCGATCAGGTCCGGCCGCGGCCGGGTGACGCCCGCCTCGTATTGACCGACCGCCGCGGGAGAGACGCCGAGATGCTCGGCGACCTCCTTCTTGGTGAGCGCGGCCAGGTGGCGGGCCTGGGTGAGGCGGGTGGCGTCGAAGGCGTCGGCGACGGCCTGGGGGGTGAGCCCGCCCGCCCGGGAGTCACGCACCGCCGGCGGCCTCCGGCCGGATCGGGGTGGCCTCGGCGCTCCGCTGAGTGGCCCTGGTGTGCGGATTGAGCTCGGGCATGGGCAGGACGCCCTGGTCGAAGGCCGCCGCGCTGTCGCCGGCGGCGGGCGCGCCGGCCTCCTGGGCCAGCGGGATCGGCTCACACCGGTGCCAGCGCAGGCTGCCGAAGCGGTCGAGCAGCTCGGCCTCGCCCCACCAGGCGTCGAGCAACCCGGCGTGGGCGTTGGCCGCGTAGGCGATCAGCACCAGCCGGGTGTCTTCGGGCAGCTCGTCCAGCGCCTCGACGACCGGGACCGCGAGCGGCGCGACGTCGTGCAGCGCGAGCTGCCGGATCCGCGGCGCGGGGCCGAACCGGTGGAACAGCGCCTGCACCAGCGCAGACGGGCGTCCGTCGCCGATGCGGGCGCTCATCACGGTGAGCGAGCGGTCCTTGGCGTAGCGGAAGGGGAACAGCAGCTTGCCGTCGAGCAGCACCAGCTCGTGCTGGGAGCCGCCGGGCTTGACGATGCGCACGTCGCCCATGTCCTCGAACGCCTTGGCCAGCGCCTCGAACTTGCGCGACATGAGCGTGAACCCGAACGGGTGCAGATGGTCGGTCCGCGCCGCCTTCTGCGCGTCCCTGGCGTTTTCCAGCGCGACCGACAGGGCCTCGGCCACACCCTGTCTGATCAGGGGAGCGCGCTGCCCGAACGTCTCTTCGGCCCACTGGGACATCCGCATGCCCGACCTCCTGCCGCTTTACTTTCCAACATCATAGGCCCGCCACGACTTCATGTTGCCCGCACGACACACTTGTACGTCTTGCATTCTTGTATGACAATATTCCGCGTCTAACAAGTGAGCTTGACGAGAGGTGCGCTACGGCATGCGAACACCCGACTGGCCCCTGACGGCGACCCGCTGGACGCAACTGACGCTGGCCGAGGACGACCCGGCGCACCTCGACGTCGACTTCTGGACCTCGGTCATGCGGGACAGCAGGTCGAACGCGGTCTGCGTCAGCGCGGGCGGCTACATCGCCTACTACCCGACCCGCATCCCGTACCACCACCGCAGCACCTTCATGGGCGACACCGACCCGTTCGGCGCGCTGGTGGAGGCGGCCAGGGGGCTCGGCATGCACGTCATGGCCAGGGTGGACCCCCACGCCGTGCACGCCGACGCGGCCACGGCGCATCCCGAGTGGCTGGCGTGCGACCAGGAGGGGGCGCCGATCGAACACTGGTCCCATCCCGGCATCTGGCTGACCTGCGCCTTCACCGGCTACCACCGCGAGTTCGTCACCGAGGTGGCCAGGGAGATCGTGCGCGAGTACGACGTGGACGCGATCTTCGCCAACCGGTGGGAGGGCTACTACGGCATCTCCTACAGCGAGGCCGCGCGGCGCTCGTTCCGCGACGACACGGGGTTCGAGCTGCCCGAGCGCGAGCACGACACGACCGACCCGGCCTGGCCCGCGTACGTGGCCTGGCGGCGGCGCCGGCTCAGCGAGCTGGTCTCGATCTGGGACGCGGCGGTCAAGGACCTGCGGCCGCACGCCCGCTTCATCCCCAACCTGGGCGCCTTCGCCGCCCGCGACCTGGAGCCCGAGCTGGTCAAGCGGGTCTATCCGCTGTTCGTGGTGGACAAGCAGGGACGCTCGGGCATCGAGGCGCCGTGGGCGGCCGGCCGGGTGGCCAAGCGCAGCAGAGGCCTGTTCCCGGACCGGCCGGTCGGGCTCATCACCTCGGTCGGGCCCGAGTACCACCAGCACCGGTGGAAGGACTCGGTGGCCCCGCCGGAGGAGGTCCGGACGTGGATCGTGGACGGGTTCGCGCAGGGCGCGTTCCCGTGGTTCACCAAGTTCAACGCCACCGTCTCGGACCCGCGCTGGGTGCCGGCCGTGGTGGACGCGTTCGGGCTGCACGCGAAGCTGGAGCCGGTGCTGGCGCCGATGCCGGTCACGGCCGAGGTGGCGCTGGTCGACCCGAGCAGGGCGGGCCGGATCAGGAGCGGGGCGGCGCACTCCTTCCCCGACGAGGACGGCTTCTACCAGGCCCTGGTCGAGGCGCGGATCCCGTTCGACCTGCTGGCCGACCAGGTGCTGTCGGCCGAGCGGCTGCGGCCGTACAAGGTGCTGGTGCTGGCCAACGCCGAGCAGCTCAGTGACGAGCAGTGCGCGGCCGTCCGCGACTACGTGGCCGCCGGCGGCGGCCTGGTCGCCGCGCACCAGTCCTCCCTGTACGACGAGCACGGCGAGCCCCGGGCCAACTTCGGTCTGGCCGACGTCTTCGGCGCGGACCTGGTGAGCCCGCTCAGAGGCCCGATCAAGAACAACTACATCGCGCTGACCGGCGAGCACCCGGTCAGCGGCGGCTTCGGCCCGGCCGGGCGGATCATCGGCGGCACCCGGCTGCTCGGCGTCGAGGCCAGGCCGGGCACGCAGGTGCCGTTCCGGTTCGTGCCGGACTTTCCCGACCTGCCGATGGAGGAGCTGTACGCCAGGAAGGACCCCGACGCCCCGGCCGTGATCACGAGGGAGGGGCCGGGCCGGGTGGTCTACATCCCGTTCGACCTCGGGGCGATCTTCTGGGAGACGCTCCAGGCCGACCACGGGCGGCTGATCGCCAACGCGGTGCGCTGGGCGCTCGGCGGCGAGCCCGAGGCCACCGTACGCGGCCCGGGGCTGGTCGACCTGGCCGTACGCCGCGACGAGCACAGTCTCGCGGTCACCGTGGTCAACCTGACCAACCCCATGGCCATGCGCGGCGCGATCAGGGAGACCATCCCGCTGCCGCCGCAGACGGTCTCCGTCGCGCTGCCGCCGGACGCGGCGGGGGCCACGGCCCGGCTGCTGGTGGACGGGAGCGAAATCCCCGTCGCCGTCCGCGACGGCCGGGCCGAGGTGGAGCTGACCGGCGCCGGGCTCATCGAGGTCGTGCACCTGACCTGGGAGCCGAGGTGAGCCGGGTCTGGTGGCGCGAGCCGTTCCGGATGTTCCAGACCAACCTCCGCGAGGTGGACGCCGGGCTGGACGTCGAGCGGGTGCTGGACCGGCTGGAGGAGTTCGGCGCGAACGCCTGGCTGATCAGCGTCGGCGGCATCCTGTCGAACTATCCGACCGGCCTGGACTTCCAGACGCGCAACCCGCACCTGGCCGAGCGCCCGTCCGGCGACCTGATCGGCGACGCGGTGGCGGCGGCCCGGCGCAGGGGCGTGCGCGTGCTGGCCAGGATGGACTTCTCCAAGATCGACCACCGGCGGGCCGAGCGGCATCCCGAGTGGTGCTTCGTCTCGCCCGCCGGCGAGCGGCAGGTCTACAACGGCCTCACCAGCGTGTGCCCGAGCGGCGACTATTACCAGGTCAAGCTGTTCGAGGTGATCGGGGAGGTGCTCGACCGCTACGAGATCGACGGCTTCTTCCTCAACTGGATGTCGTTCAACGAAGTGGACTACAGCCGCAGATACTGGGGCGTCTGCCACTGCCTGGCCTGCGCCCGCCGCTACGACGGTGAGCTGCCGGAACGGGCGGACGCCCGGTGGCGCGCGTTCACGCGTGCGACGCTGGACGACCTGCACGCCAGGATCCGGGCCGAGATCGCCGGGCGCAGGCCCGAGGCGGCGCTCATCCTGGGCGAGCACGCCGACATCGTCTTCCACGAGGCGAACAACGCGGTCGGCCGGCCCCTCTGGCACCACCGGACCAGCGAGCACGTCAGCGCGGCCAAGTCGTATCGGCCTGAGGTGCCGGTGCTGGTCAACTCCGTGGGGTTCGTGGACATGCCGTACCGGATGGCGGGGGAGGAGCCTCACCATTTCGCCCAGTATCTGTTGCAGGCGATCTCGCGGGGGGCGATCCCGTCCACGTACATCATGGGGACGCCGGACGACAGCCCGTACGAGTGCCTGGAGATCGCCGGCGAGCTGACCCGGTTCCACCGCGACCACGCCGAGGTCTACCGGGACCTGGTCTCCGAGGCGCGCACGCTGCTGGTCCGCCCCGAAGGGGAGCGGGCCGAGTTCCAGGGGCTCTACCTGGCGCTGCTGGAGCGGCACGTGCCCTTCGACGTGCTGCCCGAGGAGAAGCTGGCGGCGAGCGACCTGTCCAGGTACGAGCTGGTCGTGCTGCCCGACGCCGGCGCGCTGAGCCGTCCCGAGGTGCTGGACGCCTACGCCGAGTCGGGCGGCACCGTGCTGGCGACCGGTTCGAGCGACGCCGGGCTCGCCTGCCTGCCCGTCGCCCGCCGGCTGGCCGCGTACACGACGGAGGAGTCCGTCCGCTCGCTGCACCTGCGCGGTGACCGCGGCATGGTGCCGGTGATCGGCGCCTTCGACGTGGTCGAGCCCGCGCCGGGAGCGGAGACGGGCCTGCCCGCGCTCTCCAGGGCCAGGTACGGCCCGCCGGAGAAGTGCCACGGCCATCTGGAGACCGGCCATCCCGGCTGGCTGAGCGCCCCCTACGGCAGGGGGAGGGGCGTGCTGATGCCGTGGACGGTCGGGCGCGGTTACCGGGAGACCGGGCTGAGCGCCCATCGCGACCTGTTCGCCGACCGCCTGCCCGCCGGCCTCGCCGTCGGGACCGGGCTGCCCGAGCAGGCGGAGATCGTGCCCGCCCGAGCCGGGGACCTCCGGGTGATCCATCTGCTGAACCGCTCGGGCGACGCCGACCAGCGCTTCCGCCGGCCGCTGCCGATCGCGGAATCGTGGCTCGACCTGCCCTGGCCGGGCGAGTGGGAGGCGCACGCGCTGCGCGCGGACCGCCCCCTGGAGGTGGACGGCGGCCGGGTGCGGTTGCCGGAGATCGGCCTCTTCGAAGTAGTGAAATTGTCAAACAAGTATTCATGACCTATTGACGGTCTCGTTAGACAAATGAACACTGGACCATCACCGGGGTAGCCGGTCCCCTGTGAGAACGACGGGAGAACAACGTGATGAGCGGACTAGATCGGCGGGGGTTTCTGAAGCTGGCGGCGGCCGGGGCACTGGGGGCCGGCCTGACGGCGTGCGGCGCCGGCGACTCGGGCGGCGGTGACGGCACCACGCTGCGGTACGCGTGGTGGGGCAACAACGTCCGGCAGCAGAACTACACGAAGGCACTCAAGGAGTTCGCGGCCAAGAACCCGGGCATCCAGGTCGAACCGGAGTTCGCCGACTACACCGCCTTCCAGGAGCGCATGACCACCCAGATGGCCGCCCGCGACGTGGCCGACATCTTCTGGGTCGCCTCGGCGCAGGTCATGACGTACCACAAGAGCAACATCTACCGGCGCCTCGACGAGGTGCCCAGCGTCGACCTGGCCGACTACTCCAAGGAGGAACTGGAGTCGTTCAAGCTGGGCGGGCAGCTCAACACCATGCCGTTCGGCATCTTCGTCCCCGTCTTCCGCTACAACGAGACGTTCGTCAAGGAGGACGGCGTCAAGCTCCCGCCGGCCGACGCCGACTGGGACGCCTGGTCGGAGTTCCTCATCGACTACTCCAAGGACAACCCGAAGCAGCGCAAGGGCATGCCGTACGAGGCCGACGCCGACATGGTGTTCGAGGCCTGGCTGCGCCAGCGCGGCGAGCTGCTCTGGAGCGAGGACGGCAACCCCGGCTTCACCGCCGACAGCGTCCGGGCCTGGTTCGACTGGTGGGACAAGATGCAGAAGGCCGGCGCGGTGCTGACGCTGAGCGAGCAGGAGGGCATGGGCCCCGACTGGGCCCTGGTCGGCAAGAAGGTGCTGGCCAAGGTCGGCAACTCCAACCACATCATCGACGACGCCAAGATGTTCCCCGACTACTCCTTCAAGCTGCGCAGCGTTCCCGCGGCCAAGGACGCGCAGGCCGGGCACCCGTTCCTCTACTACCCCCGGATGGCCATCTACCAGGGCATCGACGACGACAAGCTGGAGGCCGCGGGCAAGCTCATCAGCTACAACACCAACGACCCCGCGATGATCAAGACCGTCGGCCTCACCATGGGCGCGCCGGTCAACCCCAAGGTCTTCGAGCAGACGCTGGCCGCCGCGCAGGGCGACGACAAGGAGTCGCTCGACGCCGTACAGGTCAGCCGCAAGGCCGAGCGCCGCCCCCGCTTCGAGGCGCCCCCCGGCACCAGCACCTGGCGCACCGCCATGGCCAGGGTCGCCGAGGAGATCTCACTCGGCCGCCTGAGCACCGCCGACGGCGCCAAACGACTGCTCGACGAGATCTCCGCCGGCATCGCCCGCGCCAAGTAGGAACCCCCATGTCGAAGCTCCATCGTCAGGGCGGCGCCGCACACGTCTTCCTGATCCCCTGGTGGCTGGGCCTCGTCCTGGTCACGGCCGTACCCCTGATCGCCTCCCTCTACCTGGCCTTCACCGACTACAACATCCTCAGCTCGCCGAAGTTCAACGGCCTGGAGAACTTCGAGCGCATGTTCCAGGACGACTACTTCTGGGCCGCCGTCCGCGTGACCGCGGTCTACGTCGTCGTCTCCATCCCGCTGCAACTCGGCTTCGCGCTGCTGCTCGCCCTGATCCTCGACCGCGGCCTGCGCGGCCTGGCCTTCTACCGCAGCGCCTTCTACCTGCCCTCGCTGCTCGGCACCAGCGTCGCCGTGGCCATCCTGTGGCGGCAGATCTTCGGCGACAACGGCCTGGTCGACCGGGCGCTGTCGATCTTCGGCCTCGAACTCGGAAGCTGGCTGCAGAACCCCAGCCTGTCGCTGTCCACGCTGATCGTGCTGAACGTCTGGACCTTCGGCTCACCCATGGTGATCTTCCTGGCCGGCCTGCGCCAGATCCCCGAGGAGCTGTACGAAGCCGTCAAGGTGGACGGCGCCGGAATCGTGCGCCAGTTCACCGCGGTGACGATCCCCCTGCTCACCCCGATCATCTTCTTCAACCTGATCCTGCAGACGATCGGCGCGTTCCAGACCTTCACCCAGGCCCACGTCGTCAGCGGCGGCACCGGAGGCCCCGCCAACTCGACGCTGTTCTACACGCTCTACATCTACCAGCAGGGATTCACGAACTTCGACATGGGCTACGCCTCCGCGCTGGCCTGGGTGCTGATGGCGGCCATCGGCCTGGTGACGGCCGTGCACTTCGTCCTGTCGAGGTACTGGGTCTTCTACGGAGACGACTGATGACGACCGCGACGACCTCGCTCGACTCCGCGCCCGCCCGCACCACGGCGGTCCTGCGCCGGCGTGGGCGCCGGGACCTGCTCAAGCACCTCGGCCTGGGCGTCTTCGTGCTGCTGATGCTCTATCCGCTGATCTGGATGATCGTCAGCTCGCTCAAGCCCGACCACCTCATCCTGACCGAGCCGGGGCTCATCCCCAGCGAGGTCACCTTCGACAACTTCGTCGCGGGCTGGAACGCGCTCAACCGGCCGTTCACCGTCTTCTTCCTCAACTCGCTGCTGGTCACCGTCGGCTCGATCATCGGCAACCTGTTCTCCTGCTCCCTGACCGCGTACGCGCTGGCCCGGCTGGAGTTCAGGATGCGCGGGGTCTATCTCGCCATCACGCTGCTGTCGGTGATGCTGCCGATGCACGTGCTGGTGATCCCGCAGTACATCTTCTTCTCGCAGCTCGACCTGGTGAACACCTACTATCCGCTGCTCATCCCGAAGTTCCTGGCCACCGACGCGTTCTTCATCTACCTGATGGTCCAGTTCATCAGGACGATCCCGCGTGACCTGGACCGGGCGGCCTGGATCGACGGCTCGGGCCCGTTCCGCACCTTCTGGTACGTGGTCCTCCCGCTGATGCGGCCCGCCCTGGTCACCACCACGATCTTCACCTTCATCTGGACCTGGAACGACTTCTTCGTCCCGCTGATCTATCTCACCTCGCCGAAGATGTTCACGGTGCCGGTGGCGCTGAACTCCATGGTCGACTCCGAGACGCAGGGCGGCGTGGGCATGTTGTTCGCGATGTCGCTGGTGTCCCTGCTGCCGGTGCTCATCTTCTTCGCCATCGCCCAGAAGCAGCTCATCCGCGGCATCGCCACCACGGGGCTCAAATGAGGATCATCATCACCGGCGACCACGACGAGCTCGCTCGCCGCCGCATCCGCAGGGCGGCCGGTGCCGCGCAGGTCGAGTTCGCCGCCGACCCGGGCGACGGCATCGAGCTGGCCGACGCCGTCGTCGGGAAGGTGCCCGAGCCGCTGCTGGCCAAGGCGGGCCGGTTGCGCTGGGTGCACAGCCCGGCGGCGGGCGTGGACGGCGTCCTGTCCGAAGGGCTGCTGGCGAGCGACATCACGCTCACCTCCGCCACCGGCAACGGCGCCGTCCCGCTGGCCGAGCACGCGATGCTGCTGCTCCTCATGCTCGACAGGGACGTGCCGCGCTGGCTGCGTGCCCAGTCCGAGCGCCGCTGGGAGCGCTACCCGCACGGCGAACTGGCCGGAAAGACCATCGGCCTGTACGGGCTCGGCCACGCGGGCCTCGACCTGGCCGCCAAGGCGAAGGCGTTCCACATGCGGGTGCTGGGCGTGCGCAGGAAGGACGCCCCCGCGCCCGGCGTGGACGAGCTGCTCGGCCAGGACGAGTTCCCGCGCTTGCTGGCCGAGTCCGACTACGTGGTGGTCACCGCGCCGCTCACCCCCGTGACCGCGGGACGGTTCGGCCGGGCGGAGTTCGCCGCGATGAAGCCGACGGCCTGCTTCGTCTGCGTCTC
Organism: Nonomuraea fuscirosea; assembly: GCF_035917475.1. Classification (NCBI taxonomy): domain Bacteria; kingdom Bacillati; phylum Actinomycetota; class Actinomycetes; order Streptosporangiales; family Streptosporangiaceae; genus Nonomuraea; species Nonomuraea fuscirosea. The sequence goes on from NZ_CP109074.1 coordinate 176,280, forward strand.
GCGCGGCGGCATCGCCGACGACGACGCCCTGCTGGACGCGCTGCGCCGGGGTGAGATCGCCGGCGCGGGCCTGGACGCCCACGGTGTGGAGCCGCTGCCGCCGGCCAGCCCGTTCTGGTCGCTGCCGAACGTCATCGTCACCCCGCACAACGGCGCCACCACCCGCGAGACGGCGGGCCGCGGCCTGGACATCCTGCTGGACAACCTGGGCCGTTTCGTCAGGGGCGAGCCGCTGCGCAACGTCGTCGACAAGGCCGCCGGCTACTGAGAGTCCGAGTATACTTGTCTGACGATTTTACCTTTTCTGGGAGGAGTTCCATGGACGGTAAGCCCAGCTTTCCTCTCGGACCATCATCACTGACGGAAGCGCTCTACGAGTCGGTACGCAAGCGCATCGTCAACGGCGACATCGCCCCGGGGGAGAAGCTCACCGAGATCCGGATCGCCAACGAGTACAGCGTCGCACGCCCCACCGCCAAGGCCTGCCTCGAACGGCTGACCGCGCTCGGGCTGCTGCGCCGTACCACGCACAAGACCGCCGTCGTCCCCAAGCTGGACGAGGCGGAGATCCGTGATCTCTACTTCAGCCGCGAGACCGTCGAACGGGCGGCGGTCGTGGCGCTGGCCCGCGCCGGCACGGTGCCGCCCGAGGCGGTGCGTGCCCAGGCGGCGATGAGAGCGGCGGCCGGCGACGCGGCCCAGCACGGCTCCGACCAGGGGTCTCACGCGGGGGCGTTCGCCACTCAGGTCGAGGCCGACATCGCCTTCCACTCCGCGCTGGTGGCCGCCGTCGGCAGCCGCCGCCTGGCGCGGATGCACGAGGTCATCCTCGGCGAGGTGCACCTGACCATGGGCCAGTTCCAGGCCCACCGCACCACGGACCCGATGAACGTGGCGCACGAGCACGACGACATCCTCAAGGCCATCGGCGACGGCGACCCCGAGCGGGCGCAGCAGTGCCTGGCCCACCATCTCGACCAGGCCCAGGGGCGGCTGCTCGGCCAGCTGCGCCGCGAACGATCGGAAGAGGCCCACGCGTGACCAGGTGGAGCGTCAACTGTTCCCTCCTCTACACCGACCTGCCGCTGCTGGAGCGGCCCGCCGCGGCGGCGGCCGACGGGTTCACCGCCGTCGAGTTCTGGTGGCCGTGGCCGGTGGCGGTGCCGGACGACCGTGAGGTGGACGCGTTCGTCGCCGCCGTCGAGAACGCGGGCGTGCGGCTCACCGGGCTCAACTTCTTCGCCGGCGACATGCCGGGCGGTGACCGCGGCGTCGTGTCGTGGCCGGGCCGCTCGCGCGAGCTGCTCGACAACATCCCCGTGGTGGCCGCGATCGGCGAGCGGCTCGGCTGCCGCGCGTTCAACGCCCTCTACGGCAACCGGATCGACGGCGCCGACGCCGCCGAGCAGGACGAGCTGGCCGCCGAGCTGCTGACCGCCTGTGCCAAGGGCGTCTCGGGCACGGTGCTGCTTGAGCCGGTCAGCGGCGCGCCGCGCTATCCGCTGCTGACGGCCGCCGACGCCGTGGCCGTGCTCGACCGGCTGGGCGACGTGCCCAACCTCGGGCTGCTCGCCGACTTCTACCACCTGGCCGTCAACGGCGATGACGTGGCCGCCGTCATCGACCGGCACGCGGCGCGCATCGCCCACGTGCAGATCGCCGACGCCCCTGGCCGGGGTGCGCCCGGTTCGGGCGAGCTGCCGCTGCGGCAGTGGATCGACGACGTATACGCCGCCGGATATGACGGATATATAGGCCTGGAATACCGCGCGGAAGGGCCCGGCGCCTTCATCTGGCTGCCCCGCGAACAACGCGCCGCCGACCCGGCCCCCGGCACCCGGCCATGAACGCGACCCCGCACACGGCCCGCGACGCCGCCCTGAACGCGACCCGCGACGCCGCACCCGAAACGGAAGGATCTTTCACGTGAGCGCCATCGCCTTCATCGGTCTCGGCATCATGGGCTCGCCCATGGCCGTCCACCTGGTCAAGGCCGGGCATGCCGTGGCCGGGTACAACCGGTCGCCGGACAAGGCGAAGCCGCTGGCGGAGGCCGGCGGGCGGGTGGCCGGGTCGGTCGCCGACGCCGTGACGGGCGCCGAGGTCGTCGCGCTCATGGTGCCCGACTCGCCCGACGTCCAGGACGTGCTGACCGGCGACGACGGCGTGTTCGCGCACGCCGCCCCCGGCACGCTGATCATCGACTTCTCCTCCATCCGCCCCGACGTCACCCGCGAACTGGCCGAGGAGGCGGACCGCAGGGGCCTGCGCTACCTCGACGCCCCCGTCTCCGGCGGAGAGGCCGGGGCCAGGAACGCCGCCCTGTCGATCATGGTCGGCGGCGCGGCCGGCGACTTCGAGGCCGCGCGGCCGATCTTCGAGGCGGTCGGCAAGACCGTCGTCCACGTCGGGCCGAGCGGCTCAGGTCAGACGGTCAAGGCCGCCAACCAGCTCATCGTGGCGGCCAACATCGAGGCGCTGGCCGAGGCCGTGGTGTTCCTGCGGGCGTACGGGGTGGACCTGGAGGCCGCGATGGACGTGCTCGGCGGCGGCCTGGCCGGCTCCGCCGTCCTGACGCAGAAGCGGGCCAACATGGCCGGGCACTCCTTCGAGCCCGGCTTCCGCATCGCGCTGCACCACAAGGACATGGGCATCGTCACCTCGGCGGCCCGCGAGGCCGGCGTGGTGCTGCCGCTCGGGGCGCTCGTGGCCCAGCTCGTGGCCTCCGCGAACGCGAGCGGCGACGGCGGGCTCGACCACTCGGCGCTGCTGCGCGGCGTGGAGCGCCTCTCCGGCACCGCGTAGGGGAAGCGTCCGGTATGGGTAGCTCTATGGGTGTCACCGTAAGTGACAAGGAGGCGCGCCTTCTGACCACTTAGGGGGATTGTGCCCGTAGTCGTGGGCCATGTTCTCTTTGCGATCATGGCCCGCGTACGCGGCAGCCGTCACCTTCCTCACCCTGCTCCCTGCGGCCGGCGCGAACGCCGCCGGCCCGGCCGAACTGCCGGCGTCCCCGTTCGCCACGGCCGGGTACGCCGCAGGACCGGCCGAGCTGCCGCCGCCCCTGTCCGCAGAGGCCGCCTACGCGCAGCTCGCCCGGCTCGACGTCGCGGAACCGGGCTCAATGTCCGGCTACAGCCGCGCCCGCTTCCCGCACTGGGTCCAGCAGGGCAACTCCTGCGACACCCGCGAGGTCGTGCTCGCGCGCGACGGCGCCGACGTCAAGCAGGACGAGAACTGCCGCGCCATCTCGGGCACCTGGCACAGCGAGTACGACGGCAGGGACTTCACCGACGCCTCCGACCTCGACATCGACCACATGGTGCCGCTCGCCCAGGCGTGGCGCTCCGGGGCGAACACCTGGACCGACGCCCGGCGCAGGCAGTTCGCCAACGACCTCGAAGGGCCGCAGCTCATCGCGGTCTCGGCGTCCTCGAACCGGTCCAAAGGCGACCAGTCACCCGACCAGTGGCGGCCGCCGCAGCAGTCGTACTGGTGCGTCTACAGCCGCGCCTGGATCGACGTGAAGTCCCGCTACGACCTCACGATCACCGACGCCGAACGGGACGCGCTGACCGAGATGGTGGGCACCTGCCGCTCGGGCGGTGAGGCCTGAATGGAGGCCGCGCGAAGCTTCGAGAGCAGCGTCGTCGCCGGTCCCGGCGGGGTGATGACGGAGGAGGCCGGCGTCATCACCGGCGAGGTGACCGTGCGCACGGAGGTGTCCGGCGATCGGGTGACGGTACGCGTCCAGTACCTGGACGCCGACGAGTGGTACCAGATCGACGGCAGCCCCCTGCGCCCGGACTCGGGTCCCGGCCAGGACCTGCATGACCAGATCGTCCAGGCGGTACGCCACGGCCTCCCCGACGGCCTCGCGGCCCTCCGCCCCACCACCTGAGACCGACTCAGGGGACGGCCCGCCACCGGTCCGCCCGATGACAGACCGTCACCGGGCCCCGGCCGCGCGGCGACCCGTGCGACAACGGCCGAGTTGTGCGGTGGTCCAGAGATCGTGCGGCGGGCTGTGCGGGGTCGTGTGGCCGGGTTGTGCGGTGGCCCGGCGGTTGTGCGGCCCGGTCGTGCGGCTGGGCTTCAGGGGAGGTGCTGGAACAGCTCGTCGCCGCTCAGCGGCCGGCCGGGTGGGGCGGGGGCGGGGTGGACGCGCATGCCGGCCAGGACGAGGCGGACCGCGCGGCTCCGGAGCTCTTCGTCCAGCTCGGCCGGCAGGGTCGGCAGTCCTCTGATGAGCAGCCCCACCACCCCCAGCACGTCTCCGGCGCCCACGTCGAGCCGGAGCGCGCCCTCGGCGTGGGCGGCGCCGACGATCCGGCCGAGCGCCTCCAGCAGCCGGGCGCGGCCCGCGGCGAGCTCGGGCGTCACACCTGCCTCGAGCGTCACACCTGCCTCGGACCTCAGGCCCGCCTCGGGCGTCGTGCTCTTCTTGGGCGCCGTGCTCTCCTCGGGCGGCGCGCTTCCCTCGGGCCGTACGCTCTCCTGGCGTCGCCCGCCCATCTCCTGGGCCGGCGTGTCCGCGACCGTCAGCAGCGGGTCGAGCCGCAGGTCGGCGCAGCCGTCGACGAAGCGGCTGAGCGCGTCCCACGCCCACGTCTCCTCTTCGCCCGCCTGCTCGGCCAGCGCGATCATTCGGTCGAGGCCGTCGGCGACGAGGTCCCGGTTCTGCTCGGTGTCCGCTCTCAGTCGACCCGGCGCGCCCATGCGGTCAGCCGCCTTTCGTTCGGTGTCGCTTCCTCAGCAGCCTAACCGCAGTGACCGGAGGATTCCCCTCCGCTACGCGCCCGCCCCGCCCTCGTACCGCATGCCTGAGCATGATCTTCCGGGCCGGCGGAACCCCGGCCCGGAAGACACGCACGGCCGGCGGCCGTCAACGCTCCGGCCGTTAAACGCTCTGGCCGTTCTGGGCGCTGCGGCCGTTCTGGCCGCCGGCTTGCCGGTCGAGACGGAACATCGGCTGACCCGGCGTGCCCGGATCCGCGTCCAGCGACTTGTCGTCGAGGATGGGCGCCGCGTCCTGCGCAACGAACACCCGCACGTCCTCCTTCTCCACCACCTGGTCCCCGGCCTGCGGCGTGGTCGCCAGGGCCACCTCCAGCGTCCCGGCCTCGTCGGCCTTGGCGGAGATGCGCAGCCCGGCGTCGGCGGGCACGTCCTCGCCGTCCATGAGATCCCGGATGGCGACGACCGCGTTGTCAGTCAATACCAGCACGACCTGCTCCTTTGTCCTCGTGAACCCTCCGCCTAACCCATGGGCCCCACCCCAAACTCCGGGGCCGACATGCCCGGACGGGTCCCGGGTGGCGGACGGGCATGGGAAAGAGCGGGGAAGCCATACGCGACGCCCTGCTCGCGCGTGGACGAGGTCAAGTCGGCCGCGGCTCACTGACCCGGGCGCGACGGCGGCTGTTAGGTTCTGGCTCATGGGTGAGTTTGTGAGCGTCGAGGTGGCCGACCAGATCGCCACGATCCGTCTTGACCGTCCGAAGATGAACGCCCTCAGCGGCCAGGCCCAGAGAGAGATCGAGGAGGCGGCCGGCATCGTCGACGCCGACCCGCTGGTGCAGGCGGTGATCCTGTACGGCGGGGAGCGGGTGTTCGCCGCCGGCGTGGACATCAAGGAGATGGCCGACATGTCCTACGCCGACATGTCCGCCCACTCCGCCACCCTCCAGGGCTGCTTCACCGCGGTCGCCCGCATCGGCAAGCCGGTCATCGCCGCCGTCACCGGCTACGCCCTGGGCGGCGGCTGCGAGCTGGCCCTGTGCGCCGACTTCCGGGTCGCGGGGGAGTCGGCCAAGCTGGGGCAGCCGGAGATCCTGCTCGGCCTCATCCCCGGCGCGGGCGGCTCGCAGCGCCTGCCGCGCCTGATCGGCCCGGCCAAGGCGAAGGACCTGATCTTCACCGGCCGGCACGTCCCCGCCGCCGAGGCGCTGGCGATGGGCCTGGTCGACCGGGTGGTGCCGGACGAGCAGGTCTACACCGCGGCCCTGGAGTGGGCCGCGACCTTCGTGGGCGGCCCCTCGGTCGCCCTGCGCGCCGCCAAGCAGGCCGTGGACCAGGGGCTGGAGACCGACCTCGACACCGGACTGGAGATCGAGCGGCTGCAGTTCTCGGGGCTGTTCGCCACCGAGGACGCCAAGCTCGGCATGAGGGCGTTCATGGACAAGTCCAAGGCCAAGTTCACCGGTCGCTAGAGGCCGGGTTCACCGGTCCGCGGAAATCAGGCGCAGGGCCGGGTTCACCGGTCTGCTGAGGTCACGGAGCCGGGCGGGGCAGGTCGGCGCGACGCGAAGTCAACACATTCGGTAAGGGTCGTCCTTTCCGATGTTGGTTTGCCACTATGGTGGCGTTTCATGATGCGCGTCCTCGTCCCTGCCCGGCTCAGAAAGGCCGTGCGCACGTGGTTCGATTCCCGCTACATCTCGATCTCTGATCACCGCCAGGACATCAGGGACGCGCTCTGGGAGGTTCAGACCCTGAGGCGGGAGATGGTCACCCTGCAGAGCGAGGTGGAACGGCTGCGCCAGGCCCGCCCGGCGGCGCCACCGCCCCCGCCGCAGCAGTCGGCCGCCGACAAGGCGAAGATCGACGACGCCCGCCGGCTCGCCCAGGAGACGGCCAAGGCCCTGGACGGGGTGCTGCAGAACGAGATCCTGGTCTGGCAGGCCATCGACGAGCTGCGTGCCGCTCAGGCCGAGGCCCAGGAGAAGCAGACGGCGGCGGTCCAGGCCGCCGTGGACCGGAGCGCCGTGGTTCAGGCCCCCATGGATCAGAGCGCCGTGGATCAGAGCGCGGTGGATGCGAGCGCCGTGGACGTGAGCGTCGTGGCGAAGGTCGCCGCGGGGCGGAGTCGTGGAGAGCAGGGTCGCGCGGAGGAGCAGCCGTGCGCGTGACGTGGAGCGGCGGCGGCTCGCTGAGCTTCCGCCTCGACCCTGACGACGAGATCACCGGCACCGCCTCCGACGACTACCCGATCAAGCTGGCCATCAACTCGTGCACCGTCGGCGGGGTCCCGGACGACGCCCATCCGGACCTGTTCGCCGTGGCCGCCTGGACGATCGTGGCCCCGTGGACGCGCAGGCGCGTCACGTTCGACCGCGCCGTCTCGGCGGAGCTGGCCCAGGTCCTGTACGAGGGCTGGGGCGTCGAGGCGGGTCCGGTGGGGGCGGAGCAGCGTCGCCCGGGGAGCCGGCTGGCGATCTCGTACAGCGGCGGCGCCGACTCCGTGGCGGCGGCCACGATGTACCCGGACGCCCCGTTCATCCACTTCCGCCGGGTCACCCACCCCCGCGTGCCGAACCGCTGGCCCCACTACCGCTCCGACGTGCTGGCCAAGCTGGCCGAACAGACCGGCAGGGAGCTGAGCACGGTCACCTCCGACCTGGAGTACACGCTGGCCGAGCCCCGCCCCGGCTACCCCGAGCACCACGCCGTGGCCGCCGGCGCGCTGCTGCTGGCCGACCGGCTCGACCTCGGCGGCCTGGGCTTCGGCTACGAGATGGGCTCGCGCTGGCTGGGCGGCGGGCGCTACCTGTGGCGCTACACTCCCGACAACCCCATGTGGTCGCCCCACGGCAGGTGGGGCCGCCTGTTCGCGGCCGCGGGCGTGCACATCGTGCTGCCCGTCGGCGGCGTGAGCGAGGCGGTCACCATGCGCCTCGCGCTCGGCTCCGGCCTGCGGCCCCAGGTCCGCTGGTGCCTGCGCGGCACCGACGGCCCGTGCCGCGTCTGCGGCAAGTGCCTGTACAAGGAGCTCATCCAGGCCGCCGTCGAGCGCCGCCCGCTGGACACGCCGATCAAGCCCGATCACCCCGCTGCCCGGAAATATCTCAAGAAGCCGCCCTACGGCGGCCAGGAGATGATCCAGTACGGGCTCTCCCGCGTCCCCGGCATCGAGAACACCCTGTTCGGTCCGGCCCTCGACTACTTCGACGTCTCGGAGGAGGCGACGAGCTGGCTGGAGCACTGCTACCCGCCCGCGCTCGCCGAGATCCCCGAGCCGTGGCGGGCCACGGCGGCGGCGTTCGTCGAGGCGAACGTCGGGCTGATGAGCGGGCCCGAGGTGCGCAGGGTGGAGACGTGGGGCGCGTGATCAGCGGCTGGACGAGGAGCGGAACGGCGTCGTGAAGGTTTATCTGTCGGTCGACATGGAGGGCGTGACGGGTCTGACCGACCCCGAGGAGATGCACGCGGGCAAGCGCGGGTACGAGCGCGGCTGCGAGCTGATGACCGCCGACGCCAACGCGGCGATCGAGGGCGCGTTCGCGGCGGGCGCGGACGAGGTGCTGGTCAACGACGCCCACGGCTCCACCAAGAACCTCAGGATCGACCTGCTCGACCCCAGGTCGAGCCTCATCAGGGGGCCGGGCAAGGCGCAGCGGATGGCCCAGGGCCTCGACGGGACGTTCGGCGCGGCCTGCTTCGTGGGCTACCACGCCCGCGCGGGCGTGCCCGACGGCGTGCTCAACCACACCTGGATGGGCAAGGAGATCCAGAACGTCTACCTCAACGGCGAGCTGTGCGGCGAGACCCGGCTCGTCGCGGCCTGCGCCGGCTTCCACGGGGTGCCCGTCGTGCTGGTGACCGGCGACGAGGCGGTGGGGGAAGAGGCCCGCGAGCTGCTCGGCGACGTCGAGACGGTGGCGGTCAAGAGGGGCATCGACAAGTTCTCGGCCGAGCTGCTGCCGCCGGTCGTGGCCCAGGCGCGCATTCGTGAGGCGGCCTCGCGTGCGCTCGGCCGGTTGAGCGACTTCACGCCGTACCAGCCGGCGGCGCCGTACACGCTGGGGGTGGAGTGGAACTCCACCGCGATCGCCGCGGCGGTGGCGCTGGTCCCCGGCGTGAAGACGGTGGGCTCGCGGCACACCGAGTTCACCACCGACGACTTCACCCAGATCATGGCCCTGTTCGGGATCTTCGCCACGATCGGTGGTCAGATTGCCTGCGGCAGCGGCCCCTATGGCTGAGAGCGGCGGCGGTGGGGCGCTGACCCGGCGCGGGCTGCTGATCGGCATCGGGGCGGCGGGCGGCGCGGGCGCCATGTACGCGGCCATGGGCGCGCTCGGTCTGGCCCCCTCCGAGCAGGACAAGGACTTCACCGCCCCGAGGACGGGCGACTTCACCCTGCGCGGTAAGGGCTCGGCCAAGGTGGTGATCATCGGCGCGGGGGTGGCGGGGCTGACGGCCGCGTACGAGCTGGGCAAGGCCGGCTACGACTGCACGCTGCTGGAGGCCAGGCAGAAGGCGGGCGGCAGGAACCTGACGCTGCGCGGCGGCGACCGCCTGACCGAGCTGAACGGCCCCGCCCAGGACGTGAAGTTCGGCGAGGGCGTCTACTTCAACGCGGGACCCGGCCGCATCGCCCCCTGGATGGTCACCCTCGACTACTGCCGCGAGCTCGGCGTCCCCATCGAGACCTTCGTCAACAACAACGCCGCCGCGTACGTGCACACCAACGGCAGCACCGTGCGGGCCCGCACGGCCCGCGCCGACATGTACGGATACGTCGCCGAACTCCTCGCCAAGGCCACCGACCTCGGCGCCCTCGACCGGGTGGTCAGCAAGAACGACCAGGAGACCCTGCTGGACTTCCTGCGGCGCTTCGGCGACCTCGGCCCGAAGCTGGAGTACGAGGGCTCCGACCGCCGTGGCTTCGCGAAGTTCCCCGCGCTCGACGCCGGCACGCCCGTCGCCGCCCCCGGCAGCCTGCACCGGATCCTCGCCGCCGGCACCGGCCGCGCCATCACCAGCGACTTCGGCTACGAGCAGGCCACCCCCATGTTCCAGCCCGTCGGCGGCATGGACGCCATCGTGACCAAACTCGTCGAGGCCGTCGGCCAGGACCGGATCACGACCGGCGCCAAGGTCACCAAGATCACCAGCCTGCCGGACGGCGTGGAGGTCGTGCACAGCGGCGGCGCGGTCAAGGCCGACTACTGCATCGCCACCCTCCCGCCCCACCTCCTCGCCAAGATCCCGCACAACCTGGGGGCCAGGGTCACCGCCGCGCTGAGCAAGCCGGTCCCGGCGGCGGCGGGCAAGATCGGCCTGGAGTACGGCCGGCGCTGGTGGGAGCGGGAGGACCGCATCTACGGCGGCGTCACCGAGACCGACCTGGACATCACCCACATCTGGTACCCCTCGCACGGCTACCACTCCGAGCGCGGCCTGCTCGTCGGCTACTACAACACCGACGCGAACGCCGAGCTGTACGCGGCGCTCACCCCCGAGGACCGCAGGCGCAGGGCGCTCACCCAGGGCAAGAAGATCCACGGCGAGAAGTACCGCAAGGACGTCCTGGCCAGCGCCTCCATCGCCTGGGAACGGCAGGAGCACATCCAGGGAGGCTGGGTGCGCTGGCCGGCCTTTGATTCGTCCTTCACTCTTCTGCAACGCCCAGCCGGAAGGGTCTACTTCGCGGGCGACTGGCTCACCCATCTGATCGCCTGGCAGGCGGGGGCCATGGAGTCCGCCCGTGGCGCCGTCACTCAGTTGCACCAGCGAGTGCTGCAGTCTCCGTGACGTCGCCCGCTGATCCCCAGGGCCACAATAGGCTCGGGGGAGAAGCGATCGAGGAGCTGGGATGACGTTGCACTGGGTGCCCGCGACCGAACGGATCGACCTGCTGGCCGATCCGGTGGCCGCGGCCCTGTCCGAAATCGAGCCGGAGATCGGGCAGGTCGAGGTCGCCGAGATCGATCCCGGCCTGGCCGACACGGCCGCGTTCTGCGAGCGCTACGGCGTGACTCTCGACGAGTCGGCCAACTGCGTCGTGGTGGCGGCCAAGCGCGGCGGCGAGACGCGTTACGCCGCCTGCATGGTGCTGGCCACCATGCGGGTGGACGTGAACGGCGTCGTGCGCAGACACCTCGACGCCCGTAAGGCGAGCTTCGCGCCGATGGACGACGCCGTCCGGCTCACCGGCATGGAATACGGCGGCATCACGCCCCTCGGCCTGCCCGAGGAGTGGCCGATCCTGGTGGACGCGCACGTAGCGCGGCACGCCAGGGTGGTCGTCGGCAGCGGCGTGCGCAGATCGAAACTCGCGGTATCAGGCGCCGCGCTGGCCGGTCTCAAGAGAGCAGAGGTGCTCTCCTTGGCCGGCTGAGGGAAAACTGAAGCCGATTCGAGACCGTTGGATGGGAAACCGATGGGCCCGCTCTGGACGTTGTACGAGTGGGAATGTGGCCTCATGGTTCATCTCGTGGGCGGGGATTAAGCCGGTATGGTGCTTCATGCCATGAACGATGACCGACTAGGCCCTTACCGGCTGCTCAGGCGGCTCGGTGAAGGCGGAATGGGTGTTGTCCACCTCGCTGTCGACCCCCAGGGGCGGCAGGTGGCGGTCAAGGTCCTGCGCGGAGAGGTCGCGGGCGACGAGGTCGCCAGGCGGCGGCTTTCGCGTGAGGTCGAGACCATGCGCAGGGTGCGCAGCAAGTTCATCGCCGAGGTGCTCGACGCCGATGTGACCGGTCATCGTCCTTACATCGTCACGCGTTATGTTCCGGGCCGTCCGCTCGACGAGATCGTCAAGGACGACGGCCCGCTCGACCTGCCCGCGCTGGTCAGGGTCGCGCACGGGGTGGCCGCCGCGCTGTCCGCCGTGCACTCGGTGGGCGTGATCCACCGCGATCTCAAGCCGGGCAACGTGCTCATCCTCGACGGCGAGCCCGTCCTGATCGACTTCGGCATCGCGCAGGCCGTCGACGCGACCCGGCTGACGCAGACCGGCATGTTCATCGGCACGCCCGGCTACCTCGCGCCCGAGATCATCGAGGGCCAGGAGGCGGGGCCCGAGGTCGACGTGCACGCCTGGGCGGGCACCCTGCTGTACGCCGGCACCGGGCAGCCGCCGTTCGGCAAGGGCACGCTGGAGATGATCTTCTACAACATCACCGCGGGCAAGGCCGACATCAGCGGCGCCCCGGCGGAGCTGCGGCCGCTGCTGAAGGCGGCCTTCCAGCGCAACCCGAACAAGCGGCCCAAGGCGGCCGAGCTGGCCGAGCAGACCGCCCGGATGTTGCCGAAGTCGCCGCCGGCCTCCTCGCCCGACGAGATCTCGACCACGCCGCACCCCGACGCCGCGCCGTCGCTCCCCTTCACGCCGCCCCCTTCGGTGGCGGACAAGCCCTCCTACGACATCTCCACGCCGCCGGTGACGCCCAGGCGGCTGATCGAGAGCCAGGAGCAGCCGGCCCTGCCGCCGCAGGAGCAGCAGTACGTCTCGCTGCTGCCCGACCAGCCCGACCCCTACCCGACGCGGCGGGTGTCGCCGGAGGAGCTGCGGCAGATCCAGCGCGAGGCCGGCCTGCACACGCCCCAGTCGCTGTCGGGCGGCAACGGGCCCGCGGCCCCGCAGCAGGGCGAGGCCGACGTGCCCACCAGGCGGGTGCGCCCCGACTCGGCCGACTACCGCAGGCTCACCCAGCCTCCGCAGCAGAACCAGCAGAACCAGCAGAACCAGCAGAACCAGCAGAACCAGCAGAACCAGCAGAACCAGCACCAGGCTCCAGCCGGTCGTCCCGAGGCGCCCGGCTACGGCCCGCCGCACGGCCCCGGCTCCGGCCCCCAGCACGGCCCGCAGCCGGGCTCGCCCTCCGGATACCGGCACGGCCCCGGCTCGGGGCCGCAGCACGGACCTGGGTCCGGCCCGCAGCACGGTCCGAGTTCCGGCCCGCAGCAGCACGGCCAGGGTTCCGGGCCGCAGCGCGGCGCCGGTTCCGGCCGGGGCGACCACCACGACTACGGCCGGCCCAACCCGATCCCGGTGCAGCCGCCGCCCTACATCCCGGCCCAGCCGCAATATCCGCACCTCGACCCGACCAAGCGGGAGCCCTATCTCCCGAGCGCCGCGCCGGGCAAGGTGCTGCAGCGTTCCAGGGCCTACGGCGTGGCCGGTTCGATGCTGCTCATCCTGATGATCGTGGCGGCGGTGCGGGCGCCCGTGCTCGTGTCCGTCGTGGCGATCCCGATCGCGGTCCTGCTGCGCGCGGCCGACCTGGCCCAGCCCCAGCTCACGGCGCGCAGGGCGGCGGGCGCGGCGGCGCTCGACGTGATCAGGGTGTTCGCCTATCCGGCCGCGCTGGCCAAGTCGGCCGGCATCACGGCGGCCCTGGTCCTCTACGCGCTCATACTCGGACTGCCGGTCACGCTGCTACTCACGGTCGTGGCGGGTATGAATCCCGACAACGCCCTCGCCTGGGGCGCCGCGGTCGCGCTGTGGACGGTCTGCGCGGGTCCCGGAGTCGAGGGACCGGGCAAACAGATGCGCAGAACGCTCTCGTCGCTCGTACCCTCGAGAACAGCGGCGATGGTGATGGCGGGAGCGCTGGCCGCGGTGGCCGCGCTCTCGCTGATCCTCGCCATCGGAACGTTCGGGGACAAGAGGGAGGCCGTATGGACTCCGCTGAACGTCGATCCAGTGACCAGACAGCTGGATCAGCTAGGGGGGGAATCCGGAGGATGACGGGGGGAAGGTGGCGATGAGCACCCAAGCACCAGAGCGCCTCGGACCGTACCGACTGGTCAGGAAGATCGGCGAAGGTGGCATGGGGGTCGTCCACCTGGGTCTCGACGGCGAGGGCCGCGAGGTCGCCATCAAGGTCCTGCATCCCCACGTGGCCGCCGACCTCAAGGCGCGCGACCGGCTCACTCGCGAGGTCGAGACCATGCGCCGGGTGCGCAGCCCGTACGTCGCCGAGGTGATCGACGCCGAGCTCGTCGGCGGGCAGCCGTACGTGGTGACCCGGTTCGCGCCCGGCCGCACGCTGGAGGACACCGTCCTCCGCGAGGGCGCCCTGGAGGCGGGCCAGATCATCAGGCTCGCCCAGGGGCTCTGCCAGGCGCTGGTGGCCATCCACGCGGCCGACGTGATCCACCGCGACTTCAAGCCGTCCAACGTCATGCTGGTCGACGGCGAGCCGCTGGTCATCGACTTCGGCATCGCCCACCTGGTCAACGCGACCCGGCTGACGCAGACCGGCATGTTCGTCGGCACGCCGGGCTATCTCGCGCCCGAGATCATCCGTGACTCCGACATCACCCAGGCCGCCGACGTGCACGCGCTGGCCTCGACGGTGTTCTTCGCCGCGACCGGGGCGCCGCCGTTCGGCACGGGGACGTTCGAGGCGGTCTGCTTCAACATCATGGAAGGCCGGGCGCAGATCGACAAGGCGCCCGTGTGGCTGCGCGGCTGGCTCAGCCGGGCCCTCCAGGTCGATCCGTCGGCCCGGCCGGGCGCCCAGGAGCTGCTGCGGATGGCCAGGGCGCTCGACCCGTCGGTGACCACGTTCAACGAGGCGTCCTTCGAGGGGCCGACGGGGACCAAGCGGCTCGGCGACCGCACCCGGACCATGGACAACTTCTCCGACCTGCTGCCGCCGGTCGAGTACACCAAGCCCGCCCCGCCGCCGACGCCCACGCGCCAGGAGGTGCGGCCCGCGCGCCGCGAGCAGCCGCGCCGCGACGAGCGGCCGCCTCCCTACGTGCCCGCGCCGATGCCGGCCAGGCCGTCCGGCCAGTACGGCGACCAGCGGGTGGCCGGCTACCCGGGCGCGCAGCCGCCCGCGCAGGTGCGGCCCTATACCCCGCCGCCCCAATACACCCCGCCGTCCGAGCGTAAGAGATATCTGTTCGGCAGCCAGGTCGTCGGGCTGCTGCTGCTGGTCACGCTCGTGGCGCTGACCGTGCTGATGCCGGTCATGGTGGGCGCGGTGGCCCTCGCGCTCGCGCTCGTGCTGCGCATCGGCGAATACCTGTTCGGCGACATGGTCAAGCGGCGGCAGGTGCGCGGCAGCAGCGCCGCCGATCCGCTGCTCGTGCTGGTCGGCACCCCGTGGGCGCTGATCAAGTCCGCGCTCGTGACGCTGGTGCACGCGCCGCTGGCGCTGCTGTTCGGCGTGTGCGTGTGGGGGGTGCTCCGCTGGGGTGGTCAGCTCGACATCAACGAGGCCGCCGCGTACGCCGCGGGCGCCTTCGCCGCCGGGCTGTTCGTGCTGCCGGGCGGCGGCGCGCCGCGCAAGGCGGTCACCCGCACGCTCACCGGCGTGCTGCGCAGCCCGGGCGCGGCGCTGGTCGCGGTCGTGCTGGTGGGCACCGCGGCGCTGTTCGCGGTCATGTTCGCGCTGGGCCAGCCCACGGACTGGTATCCGTGGCAGGAGCCCGAGAAGGTGATCGACCAACTGGCAGGTGAGGCCAGGCAGAGCACGATCGGGCTGATCACCGGGCTGATCGGCAGCCTGCTCGACGGTCTCGGGCTGGGGTTCCTGAATCCCTGGTCCTGAGTGTCCGCGCCGTCTCCCTGGGGGAGAGATGAAGGTATGAGCGAGCGCCTGGGGCCGTACGAGCTTGCCTCCCGTCTCGGGGCCGGCGGGTTCGGCGCGGTGCACCTGGCGCTCGACCCCGAGGGGCGCACGGTCGCGGTCAAGGTGCTGCATCCCCACGTGGCGGCCGACGGCGGGGCGCTGGCCCGGCTGGCGCGTGAGGTGGAGACCATGCGCATGGTCGGCGGGCCGCACGTCGCGGAGGTGCTCGACGCCTCGCTGACCGGCGAGCGGCCCTACCTGGTGACCCGCTACGTGCAGGGCCGGCCGCTCAGCGCCGTGCCCGTCCCCGTGCCCGATCTCCGGCGCCTGGCCGCCGGGCTGGCCGACGCGCTGCTCGCCATGCACGCCGCCGGCGTGGTGCACCGTGACCTCAAGCCGGCCAACGTGATGATGACCGAGGGCGAGCCGGTCGTGATCGACTTCGGCATCGCCAGCGCGCTCGACTCGCTGTCCGTCACGGCCTCGGGCGCCGTGGTGGGCACGCCGGGCTACCTCGCCCCCGAGGTGCTGGAGGGGCGGGCGGCCGGCATGGAGGCCGACGTGTTCTCGTTCGGGGCGACGCTGGCGTACGCCTCCACCGGGCGGCAGCCGTACGGGCAGGGGCCCGCCTCCGCGGTGGCCTACCGGGTGGTGCACCACCCGCCCGACCTGGACGGCGCGCCGGCGTGGCTGGAGCCGCTGTTACGCGAGTGCCTGTCCACCGATCCGGCCGCGCGGCCCACGGCCGCGCAGATCTGCGCCAGGCTCGGCGTCGAGCCGGTCGCCCACGTTCCGCTCGTCTCTCATCAGGCCGCTCCCGCCGTACGTGCCCGCTCCGCGAGCGACGACCTGAGCACCAGGGAGTGGCGGCCGGGCCAGGAGCGGCACCGCCGTTCGGTGGAGGAGTCCAGGGCCAGGCACCGGGAGAAGGTGCGCAGGCGCTGGCTGATCGGGTCGGGGCTGTTCGTGGCGCTGCTGGCGGCGGCCGCTCGTGAGCCGTTGCCGGAGGTGTCGCTGTTCCTGCTGGCGGCGTACGCGCTGGGTGTGGTGGCCGACGCCGGGGTGGCGCTGTTCTCCCGCGGCCTCTACCGGCGCAGCAGGCTGGTGGCCGACGCGCTCAGCGTGTCGGGGGCGACCGGGATCTGCTTCGGGCTGGCGGCGATGTTCAGCCCGGTCACGCTGGCGCTGTTCGCGGGCACGGCCCTGGTGGTGGGGATCGTGTTCCTGGTGTCCGCCTGAGCGGCTACCGAATAAAGTTCGGTATGGTGGGGGAGGGCTTTCGCGCTCAGCGCACGTACCACTGGTTTGCGCGTAAGCTACCCATGGGTAACATAACCCGAAACACGGCAGACCCTCTGTCGGGAGCCCGCCGGGCACCTGGCAGTCTGGACAGATGCATTCGGCGCCACCGCAGCGAGGCGGCGGCGCACGCGAACTACGGGAGGTCGGCCACCGGCCATGAACATCGTCGTCTGCGTGAAGCAGGTCCCCGACACGGCGACCGAGCGCAAGCTGCGGTCCGAAGACAACACGCTCGACCGTGACGCCGCCGACGGCGTGGTCAACGAGCTTGACGAGTACGCGGTCGAAGAGGCACTGAAGCTCAAAGAGGCCCACGGCGGTGAGGTGACCGTCCTCACCATGGGGCCCGGCAAGGCCACCGAGACCATCCGCAAGGCGCTGGCCATGGGCGCCGACAAGGCCGTCCACCTCAGCGACGACGCTCTGCGCGGCTCCGACGCGCTGTCCACCTCCTACGCGATGGCCCAGGTGCTCAAGAAGATCGGGTTCGACCTGGTCGTCCTGGGCTCCGAGTCCACCGACGCGCGCACCGGGATGCTGCCGGCCATGCTGGCCGAGCGGCTCGGCACGCCGCAGCTGACGCTGGCCAACAAGGTCGAGGTCGAGGGAAGCACGATCAGGGTGCAGCGGCTGGCCGACTACGGCTACGACCGGATCGAGGCCACGCTGCCCGCCGTCGTGTCCGTGGTCGAGAAGATCAACGAGCCCCGCTACCCGTCGTTCAAGGGCATCATGGCGGCCAAGAAGAAGCCGGTCGAGACGCTCGCCATCGGCGACGCCTCCATCGACCCCGGCCAGGTGGGCCTGGCCGCCGCCTGGTCCGAGGTCGTCGACTTCGCTCCCGCCCCGCCGCGGGCGGCCGGCACGATCGTCAAGGACGAGGGCGACGGCGGCGCTAACGCCGCCGACTTCCTGGCGTCCAAGAAGTTCATCTGAGAACGGGGGTCTTACGGAAATGTCGGAAATTCTCGTTCTCGTCGAGCAGGTCGAAGGCGAGGTCAAGAAGGTCACGCTCGAACTGCTGACCCTGGCCCGCACCCTCGGCACGCCCGCCGCCGTCTGGGCCGGCCCCGGCATCACGGCGGAGGCCAAGGCCAGGCTCGCCGAATACGGCGCCGAGAAGATCTACGTCGCCGGCTCCGGTGACCTCGTGGACCACGTGGTGGCCCCCAAGGCCGAGCTGCTCGCCCAGCTCGTGACCTCGGCGCCGGCCGCCGCCGTCCTCGTGGCCGCCACGGCCGAGGGCAAGGAGATCGCCGGCCGCCTGGCCATCAAGACCGACTCCGGCGTCATCACCGACGCCGTGGGCCTCGGCGAGGGCTTCGTGGCCGACCAGTCGATCTTCGGTGGCGGCGTCAACGTGCACTCCAGGGTGCGCAAGGGCACGCCGATCGTGGCCGTCCGCCCCAACTCCACCGCCCCCGTGGCGGTCGCCGGCGCCGGCGTGGAGGAGGAGGTTTCGGTCACCCTGACCGACGCCGCCAAGGCCACCCGTGTCGTGGAGCGGGTCAAGCAGGAGAAGGGCGCCCGCCCCGAGCTCACCGAGGCCGCGATCGTGGTCTCCGGCGGGCGCGGCGTCGGCTCGGCGGAGAACTTCTCGGTCATCGAGGGCCTCGCCGACGCCCTGGGCGCGGCCGTGGGCGCCTCGCGCGCCGCCACGGACGCGGGCTGGTACCCGCACCAGTTCCAGGTGGGACAGACGGGCAAGACCGTCTCGCCGCAGCTGTACATCGCGGCCGGCATCTCCGGCGCCATCCAGCACCGGGCCGGCATGCAGACCGCGAAGACGATCGTCGCCATCAACAAGGACCCCGAGGCGCCGATCTTCGAGCTGGCCGACTACGGCGTGGTGGGCGACCTGCACCAGGTCGTGCCGCAGCTCACCGAGGAAGTCAACAAGCGCAAGTAGCCACCGCACCGCCCCTCCTCCGGCCGATCACGCCGGAGGAGGGGCGTGACGGGCTCTCGGGGCCCGCCGCCGACGCCGTCCACCGGCTCCCTGGGGCCTGCCGACGCCGTTTCACCGGGCCCCGAGGTCACGAGGTGGGTCGGAACAGGGCGACGGTTCTGGTGCCGATCTTGTAGGTGGCGTGCGGGCGCGGGCCGCCGTCCGTGGGCACCTTCCGGCCGCGTACCGCCACCGCGATCACCGCGTCCTCGTCGAGCACCTGCCCGAGGGCGCGCACCATGCTCCCGAGACCGCCCTCCGCGCCGGGCCCCAGCCAGGAGGTCTGCTCGCCGTACGGGACGTCGGTGAGCACCACGCCAGGGCGCAGGCCGCCGAGCGCGTCGCGGAGCGCGTCCGGATCGAACACGTCGGCCCGGCGGGCGACGCCCCGCACATCGCCACCCTCGGCCGACAGCCCGCGGGCCAGCCGCCCGGCCGCCTGCGCCGCGGCCGCGTAGGCCGGCTTGTCGTAGCGCGCGGCGCGTTCGTCCAGCTCCGCCGCCCTGGCCGCCAGCCCGGTCGCGGTCAGCAACCCCAGGTTCCGCTCGGCCAGGCGCACCGCCTCGGCGTTGAAGTCCGAGGCCACGACCCCGCTCACCAGCCGGCGGTGCAGCAGCGCGACCACGGTCAGCAGGTAGCCGCCGCCGCAGCACGGATCCCACACCAGCGCGGGACCGCCGCCGCGCAAGGCGAGGGCGCTCTGGAACATCTCGCTGGCCAGCCGGACCGGGAAGGCGGGAAACCCCGGGGCCGAGTGCAGCACCCCGCCGCTGGCCAGGTCCTCGTAGTTCGCGCGTACGACGGCGTGACGGTAGGGCATGACTCACTTCGCGGCGGCGCGCTGGCGGGCGGCCTCGTACAGGACGACGGTGGCGGCGTTGGCGGCGTTGAGCGAGCTGGCCGCGCCCGTGATCGGGATGCGCGCCATCACGTCGCAGCCCTGCCGCCAGCCCGCGCTCAGCCCGGTGGTCTCGTTGCCGATCACCAGCAGCGTCGGGCCGGTCAGGTCGAGAGCGGAGATGTCGTCGGTGCCGTGCTCGTCGGTGCCCACCACGGTCAGCGGCAGCCCGTCGGCGCGTACGCCGGCCGCCCAGGCCAGCACCTCCTGGTGGGAGCGGGTCCGCACCACCGGCAGCGCCAGCAGGGAGCCGGTCGAGGCGCGGACGGACTTGGGGTCGTAGGGGTCGGCGGCGTGCCCGGTGACGATCAGCCCGGCCCCGCCGAAGGCGTCCAGCGAGCGCACCATCGAGCCGATGTTGCCAGGCCCCGTCGGCCGGTCGAACACCATGCCCAGGAACGAGGGCCCCATCGGGATCCGCGCCAGGTCGTCGCCGGGCAGGGCGACCACCGCCACCAGCTCCGGCACCTCCTCGTCCTTGCCGCTCAGCTCCCGCAGCAGCTCGGGCGCCATGGCCACCTGCTCGCCACCGGCCCGCTCCAGCACTCCGGCCGCCCAGCGCGACAGCGACCGCTCGGCGTCGTAGATCAGCGCGCGCACCGGCCAGCCGTACTCGAGCGCCAGCGTGATCGGCCGCACCCCCTGAACCAGGAACTCGCCCGCCCGCTGACGCTTGTTCTGGTTCCGCAGCAGCGCCTGCCACTGCTGGAACCGCGCGTTCGGCCGCGAGATCCGCAGCACGCCCCCCACGACGACCTCTCCGTTCTCCACCTCAGCCAGTCCGTCCCCCAGCCTCCCACACCCCAGCACCACCGCTACTCGTCGGCATACGCGAGGCCACTCGGCGTTACGCCGCGTAGTACTACGATCGCAGCCTGTCCGCCTCCATCCCGCAGATCGCTTCGTTCGCTCGCCGCCCTCGGTGGATCCTCGCGGAGGAGTTGCGGGAGGCCCTCACCGAGACGACGGACGATCTGCCTCGGTAGGCGCGCAGGTGTGCCCTGGCCGGTGTCCGACGTCACGGGGGTGTGGCTGGGAGCCGGATCTGGAAGGAGGCGCCCTGGCCTGGGGATGAGTGGAGGTCCACGTGGCCGCCGTGGGCCGTGACGATGGAGCGGACGATGGCCAGACCCAGGCCGGCCCCGCCGGTGGCGCGGGCGCGGGAGCCGTCGGCGCGGTAGAAGCGGTCGAAGACCCGCTCCGCCTCCTCGGCCGTCAGCCCAGGACCCTCGTCCTCGATCACCAGCACCGCCTCGGCGCCGTCCGTCCCGACGCCGATCCTGACCGGGGTGCCGGCCGGGGTGTGCGTGATCGCGTTCCCGACCAGGTTGCTGACCACCTGCCGCAGCCGGGCCTCGTCGCCCAGCACGGGAGCGCTCGCTGCGGGGCCGCCGGAGGGGCCGGTGAAGGCGATGGGGCGGGACGGGTCGAGCGCGGTGAAGTCGTGGCGGGCGTCGGCGGCGAGCGTACGCAGGTCCATCGGGGTCAGCTCCAGCCCCGGCCCGTCACTCTCGTCGAGACCGGCGAGCAGCAGCAAATCGTCCACCAGCGCGGCCAGCCGCCCCGACTCGCTCTCGATGCGGGCCAGCGCGGGCGCGGCCTCGGTGCCGCCCATGCGGTACAGCTCGGAGAAGCCCTTGATTCCGAACAGCGGCGTGCGCAGCTCGTGGCTCACGTCGGCGACGAACCTGCGCATGCGCGCCTCCGACTCCACCCGCGCCGCGACCCCCTGCTCGATCTGGGCCAGCATCTTGTTGATAGACAGGGCCAGCCGCCCGATCTCCGTGCCGGGCCCGGCGGGCGAGGGGACGCGCCGGGTGAGGTCGCCGTCCGCGATGGCCGCCGCCGTCTCCTCCACGCGGCGCAGCGGCGCGAGACCGGCCCTGATCGCCAGCCCGCCCACCAGCGCCAGCAACGCCAGCAGGAGCGACCCGGCCACGAGGCAGACCACGCGCATCCGGTCGATGGTCGAGCGCATGCCCTCCAGTGACACCGCCGCGACGACCGCCGCGTGCCCGATCGTCGCGCTCCGGCTCCGCGCGGGCAGCGCCAGCACCCGCCACGTCTCCCCGCCGGCTTCCTCGACCGTGAACGGCCGCCCGGCGCGGGCCGTGACCTCGGCGAGGTCGAGGCGGGGCAGGGCGGGGCCCGGGCCGGTCAGCTCGCGCAGCACGGCGCCGTCGGCCGACAGGTACGCCGCGTACGCCGTGCCGAACAGGTCGAGATCGTCCGTGGACAGTGCCACGCCGGCCGGCCGCTTCAGCTTGCCGGTCAGGAGGTCGGGCGGCACCGCCGACAGGGCCGTGCCCATGGGGGAGAGCTGCTGGTCCACGCGGTTCATCAGCTGGGTTTCGAGCTGGCGTACGACGACCGAGCTGATCAGCACGAGACCGGCGACGAGCAGCGTGACCGTGATGGCCAGCAGCCGCGCACGCAGCGACAGCCGTGAGCCCGACGACAGCCGGGAGCTCAACGACGGCCGGGAGCTCAACGACGGCCGGGGGCCCAACGACGGCCGGAGGCGCGGCGACAGACGCGAAACCAGCGACGGCCGGGTGATCATTCCTTGGGCCTGCGCAGCACGTAGCCGACGCCGTGGACCGTGTGGATCAGCCGCGGCCCGCCGGTGTCGAGCTTGCGGCGCAGGTAACTGACGTAGGTGTCCACGATGCTGGTGTCGCCGGCGAAGTCGTAACGCCACACGTGCTCCAGGATCTGCGACTTCGGCAGCACCCGGCCGGCGTTCAGCACCAGGTGGAGCAGGAGGCGGAACTCCGTGGGCGACAGGCGTACGGGGCGGCCCGCCCGGCTCACCTGGTGGCCGTCGGGGTCGACTTCGAGATCTCCGACCACCAGCGTCTGATCGTCGGGGATCGCGCCGGTGCGGCGCAGGATCGCCCGGATCCTGGCCAGCAGCTCCTCCAGGTCGAACGGCTTGGTCACGTAGTCGTCGCCGCCCAGCCTGAGCCCGTTGATCTTGTCGGCCGTCGCGTCGCGGGCGGTCAGGAACAGCACCGGCACGGGCCCGGGCCGGCCGCCCGGCCTGGGCAGGGCACGCAGGCGGCGCAGCACCTCGAACCCATCCAGATCCGGCAGCATCACGTCGAGCAGCACCAGGTCGGGCGGCTCGCGCCCTGCCACCTCCAGGGCCTGGACGCCGTTGTCGGCCGAGCTCACGGTGAAGCCCGCGAAGCGTAACGTCGCCGACAGCAGCTCCTTGACCGTGGGCTCGTCGTCGACCACCAGCAGCCGCTCGCCCATGTCAGGCACCTCCCGCCGTCAAGGGTAGTCAGGCGTCCCGCCGGGTGAAGCGGGTGAAGGCCGCGACGTGCATGACGGCGACGAACCCGACGAGCAGCCCGAAGGAAAGCACGGGCGGCAGGTCGGACCTGCTGGTGACGGCCCTGAAGCCGGCGCCGTTCGGCCAGTAGGCGGTCAGGAGCCTGCTCAGGAAGTCGGGAAATATGGGAGCCAGGACGGGCATCAGGAGGAACGTGCTGCTGACGTTCACGGCCGCCGCCGTGCCGCGCAGCAGCAGGCCCAGCGCCAGCCCGAACAGTGCCAGCAGGGTGAACACCACCGGCCCGAGCAGCAGTGCCAGCAGCGCGTCCGGGTCACCTGGCATCAGGTACGGTGCCCCCTGGGCGGCCAGCGTGACCTGGCTCGTCACGAACATCAGCCCGATCCCCGCCACGCTCACCGGCAGCGCGACCAGCGCCGTCATCCCCGCCTTGGCGATCACCAGCCGGCTCCGCCTGCCCACAGCGGCCAGGCTGGGGCCCAACGTGCCGGAGCCGTACTCGGAGGTCGCCACCAGCACGCCCAGCGCCGAGATCAGCAGCTGGACGAGGAGCATCCCGCGCATCACCTGGTCAAGGGGCAGGAAGTCGAGCCGCTCCTGCGCCGAGGCCGTGGCGTACTCGTGGGCCGCCATGTTCGCGAACGTCCACCCGAAGAACCCCGAGGCCGCCACGACGGCCAGCGACAGCACCATGGTCGCCCTGATGCTGCTGAACTTGGTCCACTCCGCCTTGAGCACCCCCGTCGCGATCATCGGGCCGCTCCGTACTCGGCGGCGTCCCTGGTCAGCTCCATGAACGTCTCCTCCAGCGACGCGTGCCGGACGGACAGCTCGAACAACGTCACGCCCTCCGCCGCGGCCAGCCGCCCGACGTCGGGCGCCTCCATGCCGGTGACCAGCAGCTCGTCATCGGGACCAGGACGTACGTGGGCGCCCGCCAGCTCCAGTAGCCGGGCGAAGACGCCGGCCTCGGGCGTGCGGACGGCCACGGCCGACCCCGCGGCGGTGAAGTCGCCGATCTCGCCCTCGGCGATCAGCCGCCCCTTGCCGATGACCACCAGCCGGTCCGCGGTCATCGCCATCTCGCTCATCAGGTGGCTGGAGATCAGCACCGTACGCCCCTCGGCGGCCAGGCCGCGCATGAGCGCGCGGATCCACCGGACGCCCTCGGGGTCCAGCCCGTTGACCGGCTCGTCCAGGACCAGCACCGGCGGATCCCCCAGCAGCGCGGCCGCGATGCCCAGCCGCTGGGTCATCCCCATCGAGAACGAGCCCGCCGGCTTGCCCGCCACCTCCCTCAGCCCGACCAGGTCGAGCACCTCGTCCACGCGGGTGGCCGGGATGGCGTTCGTCTGTGCCTGGTAGAGCAGGTGCTTGTACGCGGTGCGCCGGGGGTGCACGGCCCGCGCGTCCAGCATCGAGCCGATCGTGCGCAGCGGGTGCGGCAGCTCGTGGTGGGCGCGGCCGTTGATCGTGGCCGTGCCCGAGGTGGGCAGGTCGAGGCCGAGGATCATGCGCATCGTGGTGCTCTTGCCGGCGCCGTTCGGGCCCAGGAAGCCGGTGACGACGCCTGGGCGTACGAGGAGGGTGAGGTCGTCCACGGCGGTCTTGTCGCCGTAGCGTTTGGTCAGTGCTGTCAGCTGAATCATGAATCCAGCGTGAGTCGGCCGGTTGGAGGCGTTCTGAGCGGTTCTGTGAGTTCTCTGTGAGCGCGGGCGTCGCCACGTGGGACGTACGACGCCGCCCGCGCCGGACGCACAGAGAACTCTCAGGCCGCGGCCTCCACGCGCTCCCTGACGGGGAGCGGGCTGATGGTGGCGGGCTCGTGGCGGGGGAGGAGGCGGGCGGACAGGGCGATGAGCACGCCGAGGACCACGCCGATGCCGAGCGCCGTACGCAGCGAGGTGGCGTCCGACAGGAAGCCGATCACCACGGGCCCGAGCAGCAGCCCCGCGTACCCCATGGCCCCGGCCTGCGCGATGGCCGGGCCGGGCGTGCCGGTGGCGGTGCCGGCCAGCGACAGTGTCAGCGGCGAGATCGTCGCCACGCCGAGCCCCACGAAGAACATCGCGGACACCGCCACCGTCGCCGCCGGCGCCAGCAGCACGATCGCGAAGAACCCGGCCGTGGCCACACCGGACACGGTCAGCATCCCGCGCACCCCGAACCTGACCCGCAGCCGGTCACCCGTGAGCCGGGCGATCAGCATGCCCGCCTCGAAGACCGGGTAGCCGAGCGCCGCCACGGCCTCGGGGGCGCCGAGCTCGTCACGCATGTAGAGGCCGTTCCAGTCCGCGACCGTGCCCTCGACCATGAAGGCGAAGAACATGATCGCGCCGAGCAGGTAGACGATCGCCGGCAGCCGCCGCCGCTCTCCGGCCTCGTCGCCGGCAACTGCTGGCGACTCGGGCAGGTACGTACGGCCGACCAGCACCAGGACGGGCAGCGAGACCAGCGCGATCAGCGTCACGTGCACGGTGAACGGCAGCCCGGCGGCGATGGCCAGGCTGCCCAGCCCGCCGGCCCCGATCGCGCCGACGCACCAGCCGGCGTGCATGCCGTTCATCAGCGGCCGCCCGTACGCCTGCTCGACCGCCGAGCCCTGGGCGTTCATGGCGACGTCCACGGTGCCGAAGGCCATGCCGAAGAGCGTCGCCGCCAC
Source organism: Nonomuraea fuscirosea (assembly GCF_035917475.1). Classification (NCBI taxonomy): domain Bacteria; kingdom Bacillati; phylum Actinomycetota; class Actinomycetes; order Streptosporangiales; family Streptosporangiaceae; genus Nonomuraea; species Nonomuraea fuscirosea. The sequence goes on from NZ_CP109074.1 coordinate 201,711, forward strand.
CAGGAGCAGGGGCAGGTCGGGGGCGAGGGCCACGCCGAGGAGGCCGAGCGCCGTCAGTGGACCGCCTGCCCGCAGCACCGCCCGGCTGCCCACGCGCGCCATGACGCGCCGCATGGACTGCATCGTCACCAGAGCGCCCAGGCCCCATGCCAGCAGGATCGTTCCGACCGTGGCCTCGGACAGGCCGAGTTTGTCGGTCAGGGCCGGGATGCGCACGGTCATCGTGCCCACCATCAGGCCGGCAAGGACAAAGGTGAGGACCGCCCCGTAACGGGCGCTCCTCAGCTCGCGGGTCATCAGATACCTCCGAGGAAACCCCCGCCTTCAGGCAGGGGAGGAATCGGACCCCTGCGGAGCAGGACAGGGGCAGCCGGTTCGCCGTCAGGCGAACCGGCGTCAAAACGCCGCGCGACACGGCACGATCCGTTAATCTGTTCGGCGGTGGCGACAACCAAGCCGCCGGACGAACGATCGGGAACACCCTCGCCGCCGGGCTGGCGGAGAGGCAAAACGCCTGTGGAGCTGGTGTAAGACCTCAACGAGAGTTTCCTTTCTCGGGCGGGCGACCGGCAGTGAAGCAGGAAGCCTCACGGGCGACCGTGGGAATCCCCCTCCTTTCGGAGGGGGAGGATGTCAAAAGGGCCACACCTCTTCTGTGATCAGCGTTGTCGTCGTTGATGCAGGTCATATGGCATGGGGGTGCTGTGTGACCCTCGGGAGGGCCGGGGGAGGGGCCGCGCCGGGCCGCGGGCCGCACGTCAGTCGGGCTCGCCGCACGAAAGGCGCCGCACCGGGGAAGGTGCGGCGCGGTGGCCTCGACCAGGCCGTGTCTCGTGAGTTTCGTGCGGACGTGCCTCGTCTGACGGGGGCCGGGCAGGTCAGGCGGGGCGGCACGCTGCGAAGCAAGCTTCCGGACGGTAGCTTCCGGACGGGAGCTTCCGGTGGGGCCTCAGGCGAGGGCTTCCGGCGGGGTGATGAGCGCTCTCAGCCGGCGCTCCAAAGCCTGCAGATCCGCTTCGGTGTTGAGCCCGGGATCGTGGCTGGCCACGTCCCAGAGCCCCTCACACGCCAGCCGGACGATCTGCGCCGCCAGCGGATCGGGCTCTTCTCTCAGCTCCTCGCGATGCCAGCGGGCCATCGCCTCGCGCAGCGGCGCGAGCAGGAACAGGTTGCCCGAGGCTCCGGTCACCACCGCCCAGCGTCGCAGGCGGCCGGATCTGACGGCGGCCAGCGTCGCGCCCAGGTAGCGCTCGGTGTAGCTTTTGCCCGGCTGGGCGGCCAGCAGCTCGTCGAAGTCGTCGATGAGCCGCTCGACCATGCCTTTGATCAGGGCCTCTTTCGAGGCGTAGTGGTAGAGCAGGCCGCCCTTGCTCACGCCCGCCCGGTCCGCCACGGCGGCCAGGGTGAGCGCGGTCGAGCCCTGGTCGCAGAGGAGCTCCTCCGCGGCGTCCAAAAGCTCGTCCCTTCGCATGCCTCAACTGTACCGTCCGGACGGTACAGTCGCAAACGAGATACCCTGAGCACGTGACCAGACCGTCGGCCTACCTTGATCATGCGGCGACCACCCCCATGCTGCCCGAAGCGATCGAGGCCATGACGAAGCAACTCAAACGCGTCGGAAATGCTTCCTCACTGCACGCCGCCGGCCGTCAGGTGCGCAGGGTGGTCGAGGAGGCGCGCGAGACGATCGCCGACTCGCTCGGCGCCCGGCCCAGCGAGGTCGTGTTCACCTCGGGCGGCACCGAGGCCGACAACCTGGCGATCAAGGGCCTCTACTGGGCGCGCCGGCCGCGCCGGCGGGTGCTGATCAGCTCCGTCGAGCACCACGCGGCGCTCGACCCGGCCCAGTGGCTGGCCGACAGCCAGGGCGCCGAGGTGGAGCTGCTGGAGGTCGACGAGCTCGGCCGGGTCCACCCCGAGACGCTGCGCGCCGCCATCGAGCGCGATCCCGACGACGTGGCCATGATCAGCGTCATGTGGGCCAACAACGAGGTCGGCACCGTCCAGCCGATCCACGTGCTGGCCGCCATCGCGCACGACCACGGCATCCCGTTCCACACCGACGCGGTGCAGGCGGTCGGGCAACTGCCCGTGTCCTTCTCCGGCTCGGGGGCCGACGCGCTCACGCTGACCGGACACAAGGTCGGCGGCCCCATGGGAGCCGGCGCGCTGCTGCTGGCCAGGGGGCTGACGCCGGTGTCCGTGCAGCACGGCGGAGGGCAGGAGCGCGACGTGCGCTCCGGCACCCTCGACGCGCCGGCCATCGCGGGCCTGGCCGCCGCCGTCGGCACCGCCGTACGCGAGCAGGAGGCCCTGCACACGCGGCTGTCGGCGCTGCGCGACGAGCTCATCCAGCGCGTCCGCGAGGCCGTGCCCGACGTGGTGCTCAACGGCGACCCCGACGACCGGCTGCCCGGCAACGCCCACTTCTCCTTCCCCGGCTGCGAGGGCGACGCGCTGCTCATGCTGCTCGACGCCAAGGGGGTGGAGTGCTCGACCGGCTCGGCCTGCTCGGCCGGTGTGGCGCAGCCGTCCCACGTGCTGCTGGCCATGGGGGCCGACACGGCCGCGGCGCGCGGCTCGCTGCGCTTCACGCTGGGACACACCTCGACGCCCGAAGACGTCGACCGGCTGATCGACGTGCTCCCCGCGGCCGTCGAACGCGCCCGCCGTGCCGGCCTCAGCTGACGCGGGCGGGCGGCCGGGTCAGGTCAGGAAGGGGACGACCGCGGTCCAGGCGGGGTCGGCCGACACGTCGACCCGCGGCTCGCCCTCCTCCCAGCCCACGATCAGCTCCTTGGCGTGGGTCGCCGCCTCGCCGGTCGGGTCGGCGTAGACGTGGATGATCCGGTGCCCCTCGGCGCTCAGGTGCGCCGCGAGCACGGCGTCGTCGCGCAGCTTGAGCAGGCGGGCGGCCAGGCGTTCCTCGAAGTCGCGCAGCGTGGTCAGCGAGTCGCCGACCGGCAGGCCGTTCTCGTCGCGGTGCGCGTACGGGAGCGTGATCATGATGTGCTGGTCGAACAGTGGATGGTCCACCGGCCGCAACGGATGGCGGACAGTGGCGACCAGCGGCGCGCCGCCTCCGGTCTGGCCCTCCATCAGCAGCCACTCCTCCTCGGCGAACCCCGAGGCGACGTCGGCGACCACGGCCGGCAGGTGCGCGGCGGCCACGGCGTCGATCGGCTGGAACGTGGCCGCCGTGATCTCGCCCACCCACCGCGCCACGTCGTCCTCGCCGAGCAGCCAGTCGAGGGCCAGCAGCGCGGCTTCGAGCCGGGTGTCGTCGTCGAGCTCGCCGAAGATCGGATGGTAGGCGGAGACGTCGACCCTGGCCTGGTCGCGCGGCACGCGCAGGCCCAGCATCAGCTTGTCGAGCGCGAACTCGTAGCCGCCCACGTCGAGGGTCAGCTCCATCGCCTGCGGATTGGCCTGCCGCGACGGATGGAACTCCCACAGCAGGTCGGCCGGCGGCGCCGCCCTGGCCCAGCGGTGCGCGAGCGAGCGCAGTTCGGCGTCGCCCGCCGCGGTCACCACCAGGGCGTGCGCGGCCGCCCGGCCCGGCGCCACCTCCCAGACCAGGCCGGGATGGATCGCGGCGACCGCGGGGGCCAGCCACTCCTCCAGCCCCTCGGCCTGGCCGGCGGCCACCAGCGAGTCGAGGGTCGGCCGGGTCTCCTGCCACCACGTCCAGAATCCGGCGATGGCCTCGTCAGGCCCGCCCGCCTCTTCTTCCGCGTCCTTGCGCCCGAACAGTCGCATGCTCGAATACTTCCAGACCCTGGACGCGACCGGGGACAGGAGCGGGGAGATGGTCGCGCACTCCCGGGCGGACAGTACGCTGGAACGGTCATGGGACTGCGTGTGCTTGCCGCCATGTCGGGCGGCGTCGACTCAGCCGTGGCCGCCGCTCGGATCGCCGAGGCCGGTCACGACGTCACTGGTGTCCACCTTGCCCTGTCCGCCAACCCCCAATCCCATCGCACGGGAGCCAGGGGTTGCTGCACGGTCGAAGACTCGCGCGACGCCCGGCGCGCCGCCGACGTGATCGGCATCCCGTTCTACATCTGGGACATGGCCGAACGGTTCCAGCGCGACGTGATCGAGGACTTCGTCGCCGAATACGCCGCGGGCCGTACACCCAACCCGTGCCTGCGCTGCAACGAGAAGATCAAGTTCGCCGCGGTGCTCGACCGGGCACTGGCCCTGGGCTTCGACGCGGTCGCCACCGGCCACCACGCCAGGCTGGTCGACGGCGTGCTGTCCAGGAGCCCTGACCAGGGCAAGGACCAGTCCTACGTGCTCGGCGTGCTCACCCGTGAGCAGCTCGGCCACGCGATCTTCCCGCTGGGCGACTCGACCAAGGCCGAGGTGCGCGAAGAGGCCGCCAGGCGTGGCCTGACCGTCGCCGACAAGCCCGACAGTCACGACATCTGCTTCATCGCCGACGGTGACACGCGCGGCTTCCTGACCAAGCGGCTCGGCGCGGCCGAGGGGCCCATCGTCGACCAGAGCGGTGACGTCGTGGGCAGCCACCAGGGGGCCCACGGGTTCACGGTGGGCCAGCGCAAGGGCCTGCACATCGACCGGCCGGCCGCCGACGGCAGGCCGCGTTACGTGCTGTCCATCGAGCCGGTGTCCAACACGGTCACGGTCGGCCCGCGCTCAGCCCTTGAGGTCACCTCGATCACCTGCGGCCGCCCGCTCTGGAACGGCCCGGTCGGCGACGTCCCGGGCAGCTCGGACGGGGCCGGCTCGGGCCGGGGCGGCGACGTTCCCGCGGACGGATCCGGCGAGCTCACGGTGCAGCTGCGGGCGCACGGTGAGGTCTATCCGTGCCGGTTCGAGGAGACCGAGGGCGGGCTCAGGATCGAGATCGACCGGCCGGCCACGGGTGTCGCCGCCGGCCAGGCCGCCGTCCTCTACTCCGGGGCCACCGTGATCGGCTCGGCCACCATCGTCTCCGCCACCTGAGCACCGCCGCCTGAGCACCGGCCGACCGGCCGAGGGCCGTCGGCCTGGTCGGGGGCCTCGGTCTGCTGACCTCGTCGCCGCGCCGACCTGGCCTGAGGGCCGTCGCCTGTCGGCTCAGCCGAGGGTCGTCGACTCGCCGACGGCGAGCCGGCGTATGTCGGCGCCCCGCTTCTCCGACTCGATCCGCAGCCAGTTGTCCACGAGGCCCAGGCCGATCTCGCTGTAGAGGGCGTCGTGGGTCGAGTACGCCCGCGCCGGCCGGATCGTCCGCAGGTAGGCCACCATCTCCATGAGCTTGAGCCAGGGCCCGCCGGTCGGCACCAGCAGCGTCGGCACCTCCACGTCCGGCACGGTCAGCGCGTCACCCGGGTAGAACAGCTCGTCGTCCACCAGGAAACCGACGTTCTGCACCACCGCCATGTCGGGGTGGTTCTCGGCGTGCCGCTCGCCGAACGCCTTCACCCGGAAACCGGCCGTCTCGAAGCCGTCGCCGTGCCGTACCACCTGGACCTTGCCCGGCACCTCGTCCAGCTGGGCCGCGACGGCCTCGCACGTGTAGATCTCAAGGTCGGCCGAGGCGGCCTTCAGCTTGTCGGCGTCCACGTGGTCGAAGTGCTCGTGCGTGATGAGCACCGCGTCGGCGCCGTCGAGCACGGGGCTGCGCGTGAACGCGCCCGGGTCGATGACCAGGACCTTGCCGTTCTTCTCCAGGCGGACGCATGCGTGGTCGAATTTCGTGAGCTCCATTCCGCAGAGCCTACGCTTGTGCCCATGTCTACGTGGGAAGCCACCGGGTTGGGCTCGCATCCGGGTGAGGATCATCTCGAAGCGGCCAGAATCGTCTTCGGCGAGGTGCCGGGCCTCCCGTATCTGCCCGAGTTGCCGGCCAGGGGGGTCGGGGCCGACATGGTGGGGCGCACGGCGGGTCTGCTGGTCGATCTGCCGGTCGAGGTGCAGCCGTCGGGATGGCGGCTGAGCGACCGGCCGGGGCGCGACCACCATCGGGCCGTCGATCATCTGCGGCGCGACCTCGACGGGCTGGAGGAGGTCGCGCACGACTACGCGGGGCCGCTCAAGCTGCAGGTGTGCGGGCCGTGGACGCTGGCGGGGTCGATCGAGCTGAAGTTCGGCGACAAAATGCTCTCCGACCCGGGCGCCGTGCGCGACCTGACCGCCTCGCTGGCGCAGGGGGTGGCCGACCACTGCGCCGAGGTACGGCGGCGGCTGCCCGGCGTGACGGAGATCGTGCTGCAGCTCGACGAGCCGGGGCTGCCGGGGGTGCTGGCGGGCACCGTGCCGACCGCGTCCGGGTTCGGGCGGCTGGCGGCGGTCGAGGAGTGGCGGGTGGAGGAGTCGCTGCGGCTGTTCCCCGAGCCGGTGGTGCACTGCTGCGCGGCCGGGGTGCCGTTCGACCTGCTGCGCAGGGCGGGCGTGCGGGGAGTGTCGGTGGACGGCGCGCTGCTGCGGCGCAGGGACGAGGAGGCCCTGGGGGAGCTGTTCGAGGCCGGGATGACGCTGCTGCTGGGGGTCGTGCCGGGCCGGGACACCCGGCTGGCGGACGCCGGGGTGGTGGCCAGGCCCGCGGTGGGGTTGTGGCGGCGGCTGGGGTTCGCGCCCGACCGGCTGGCCGAGCAGGTCGTGCTGACGCCGGCGTGCGGGCTGGCGGGGGCGTCGCCGGCGTACGCGCGGGCGGCGCTGGCGGCGTGCAGGAAGGCGGCCCAGGTGCTCAGGGACGACCCCGCCGACGGGATGGAGACCGGCTGAGGAGACTCCGCGGCCGGGACGGAGACCGGCTGAGGGGTGCGCGGCCGGGGACGGACACCGGCCGAAGCGTGCGTGGCCGGAATGGGGGCCCGCTGAGGCGTGCTCCTGTCGGTGCCCGGCGGTAGCGTTTGCACAGGTTGACGTACGGGAGGAGAGCTGCGTGAGCGAGTCTGGTGCGGAGGTCGGGGGCGTGCCGGTGGCCGCGCTCAAGCGGCACGCCGAGCTGAGCGAGCTGGTCGAGGACGCGCGCTGGCGCTACTACGTGCTCGACCAGCCCACGGTCAGCGACGCCCAGTTCGACGGCTGGTTCAAGGAGCTGCTGGCGCTGGAGGAGGCGCATCCGGCGCTCCAGACGCCCGACTCGCCCACGCAGAAGGTGGGCGCGCCGGTCTCGGGCGATTTCGCCAAGGTCGCGCACCTCAACCGGATGGAGAGCCTCGACAACGCCTTCAACGCCGACGACATGTCGGCCTGGATGACGCGGGCCGAGCGGCTGGCCGAGGGCGACCCAGGGCCGTACCTGTGCGAGCTGAAGATCGACGGGCTGGCGATCGCGCTGGTCTACCGGGACGGCAGGCTGGAGCGCGGCGCGACCCGCGGCGACGGGCGCACCGGTGACGACGTGACCGCCAACGTGCGCACGATCAAGGGCATCCCGCACCGGCTCACGGGCGACGACGTCCCGAGCCTGGTCGAGGTGCGCGGCGAGGTCTACATCCCGGTCGAGGACTTCGCCCGGCTCAACGAGCAGCTGGTCGAGCAGGGCAAGCCGCCGTTCGCCAACCCGCGCAACTCGGCGGCGGGCACGCTGCGGCAGAAGGACCCGCGCGTCACGGCGCAGCGGCCGCTGCGCATGCTGGTGCACGGCATCGGCGTCTGGGAGGGCGCGGCCGAGCCGCGGGCGCAGTCGGAGGTCTACGAGCGGCTGCGCGAGTTCGGGCTGCCGGTCAGCGACCTGACCAAGGTGGTGGCCGGGCTCGACGAGGTCAACGCGTTCATCGAGCACTACCGGGTGCACCGGCACGATCCGCCGTACGAGATCGACGGGGTCGTGGTGAAGGTCGACGACTTCCGCACGCAGCGGGAGCTGGGCTCGACCTCGCGGGCGCCGCGCTGGGCCATCGCGTACAAGTATCCGCCGGAGGAGGTCAACACCAAGCTGCTCGACATCCAGGTGGGCGTCGGGCGCACGGGGCGGGTCACGCCGTTCGGGGTGATGGAGCCGGTCGTGGTGTCGGGCTCGACCGTCGAGCGGGCCACGCTGCACAACGCGGCCATCGTGGTGAAGAAGGGCGTGCTCATCGGTGACACGGTGGTGCTGCGCAAGGCGGGCGACGTCATCCCCGAGATCGTCGGGCCGGTCGCCGCGCTGCGCGACGGATCCGAGCGGGAGTTCGTCATGCCCACCCACTGTCCCGAGTGCGGCACGGAGCTGGCGTACGAGAAGGAGGGCGACGCCGACCTGCGCTGCCCCAACGCGCGCGGCTGCCCGGCGCAGATCCGGGAGCGGATCTTCTTCGCGGCCGGGAGGCGGGCGCTCGACATCGACGGGCTCGGCTACGTCGCGGCCACGGCGCTCACCCAGCCGCTGCCGCCGCAGCAGCCGGTGGTGCGCACCGAGGCCGACCTGTTCGACCTGACGCTGGAGCAGCTCATCCCGATCAGGTCGGTGGTCCGCGACCAGGACACCGGCCTGCCCAAGATCGACCCGAAGACGGGCGAGGAGAAGGTCGTCACCTTCTTCTCCAACCTCAACGGCGAGGCCAGCCAGAACGCCCTGCGGCTGATGGAGGAGCTGGAGCGGGCCAAGCAGGTGCCGCTCGCGCAGATCCTGGTGGCGCTGTCGATCCGGCACGTCGGCCCGCCCACGGCGCGCGCCCTGGCCGACGCCATGCGGTCGATCGACGCCGTCATGAACGCCTCCGAGGAGGAGCTGGCCGCGGTCGAGGGCATCGGGCCCAGGGTGGCGGCCACGATCAAGGAGTGGTTCGAGGTCGACTGGCACCGCGAGATCATCGAACGCTGGCGGGCCGCCGGAGTCCGCATGGAGGACGAGCCCGCTCCCGAGAAGGGGCCGCAGACCCTTGAGGGGATGACGTTCGTGGTGACCGGCACCCTGGAGGGCTACACGCGCGACACGGCCGCCGACGCGCTCACCAGCAGGGGCGGCAAGGTGTCCGGGTCGGTGTCGAAGAAGACGTCGTTCCTGGTGGCGGGGGAGAACGCGGGGTCGAAGTACGACAAGGCGGTCAGTCTGGGGGTGCCGATCCTCGACGAGGCCGGGTTCGAGGTCCTGCTCAACGAGGGGCCGGAGGCCGCGGCGGGCGTGGCGGTCACACCGGAGCCCTAGCTTTCGCGGCCGGGAGCCTTGGCTCCGCAGTCAGGCTGGCGCCCTGGCTCCCGCCCGCATGCTCGCTTCTGCAGGAGGGGCTCGTCCGTACGTGGGCGGGCCCTTCCGGCGGTTCCGGGGTCGTAGCGTGCATGGGTTGCTACTGAGGGTGCTTTTTGGGTATATGTCGGATAAGAGACACTACGGAACGTACCCGCTTGGTTTCGCGAAGTGGGGTGAAGGTCGTACCCTCCCATAGTGACCTAATGGGGGTTCTGTTACCGATGACTGACCCAACCGACACTCGCGACACCGGACCACGCGTCGGCACGCCGCTGTGGGGGTTCCTCGCGGGCATCACCGTGATCGGCTTCACCGCCCTGCTGGTGGCCATGCTCAGGCTCGACCCCGCCGGGCTGGCCGAGCTGGCCCGCGGGCCGCTGTTCTGGGTGCTCGCGGTGCTGGTGATCCTGGGCGAGCTGCGGCCCGTGATGGTGTCCTCCGCGACCACCGTGGGCGGCACGTACCCGTCGACCATGTTCAACTTCGCCGTGCTGCTGCACTTCGGGCTGCCGGTGGCGGTGCTGATGCAGGCCGTCGCGGTGACCATCAACGGCGTGGTGACCCGCAGGTCGTGGCATCGGGTCATGTTCAACATCGCCCAGTCCACCCTCGCGCTGACCGCGGCCGCCGTGGTGCTGGGGACGTTCGGGATCATGCCGAGCCCGGCCCGGCCGTGGGTGCCGGGCGGCGGCGACCTGCTGCCGATCGGGCTGGCCGGGGTGGCGTACTTCGTCACCAGGGCCGCCCTCGTGTCCGGCGCGGTCGCGCTGCACGAGCGGCGCTCGATCACGCGCGTGCTGCGCGCCACCGCCGGCCCCCAGAGCCTCGTGTACGCCGGGCTGCTGGGCCTCGCGCCCCTCGTCGTCGTGGTGATGAACCACTCGCCCGGCCTCGTGCCCCTGTTCGTCGCCCCCCTGGCCGCCGTCTACTTCACCGCCACACTGTCCATGCGCCGCGACCACCAGGCCCTGCACGACGAGCTGACCGGCCTGCCCAACCGCAAGATGCTCATCGTCAGCACCGAGGAGGCGCTGGCCGAGGTGCGCCAGGACGAGCGGGTCGGCCTGTTCCTGCTCGACCTCGACCGGTTCAAGGAGGTCAACGACACGATGGGGCATCCGGTCGGTGACCGGCTGCTGCAGATGGTCGCCCACCGGCTGACCCACTCCGTACGTCCCGGCGACGTCGTGGCCCGGCTGGGCGGCGACGAGTTCGCCGTGCTGCTGCCCTCGATCAGGGACGCCCACGCGGCCAGGGAGGTGGCGGCCCGGCTGCGCGCGGCGCTGACCGAGCCGGTACGCCTGGAGGGCATGACCTTCGACCTCGACGGCTCCGTCGGGATCGCCCTCTACCCCGACCACGCGCCCGACTTCGAGCTGCTGCTCCAGCGCGCCGACGTGGCCATGTACCTGGCCAAGGAGGGGCGCACCGGCGTCGAGCTCTACCAGGCCGACAAGGACCGCAATTCCCCCGAACGCCTCACGCTCCTCGGCGACCTGCGCCGCGCCATCGACAACGGCGAGCTGCGCCTGCACTATCAGCCCAAGGTCGGGCTGCGCTCCGGGGACGTCCAGGGGGTCGAGGCGCTGGTGCGCTGGCGGCATCCGGTGCACGGGCCGATCGGGCCGTCGGACTTCGTGCCGCTGGCCGAGCAGTCGTACCTGATGCGGCAGCTCACCGCGTACGTGATCGAGGAGGCCCTGGAGCAGGCCGCCGCCTGGTGGCACAGCGGGCTGCGGGTGCAGATCTCGGTGAACATCTCCGCCCGCGACCTGCTCGCCTCGGCCCTGCCCGAGCAGCTGGAGGTCGGGCTGGCCCGCTACGGGCTGCCGCCCGCCGCCGTGCAGCTGGAGGTCACCGAGCGCATCCTGACCGGCGACCAGGCCTACACCCAGGAGACCATCAAGGCGCTGGCCACCCTCGGCGTCCCGCTGGCCATCGACGACTTCGGCACCGGTTACTCCTCGCTCATCCGCCTGCAGCGGCTGGCCGTGTCGGAGGTCAAGATCGACGCCTCCTTCGTCCGCAGGATCGCCGAGTCGGAGGACGACTACCGGATCGTCCGCTCCATCGTCGACCTCGTCCGCTCACTCGGGCTGAGGTCCGTCGCGGAGGGCGTGGAGTCGGACGAGGTGGCGATCCGGCTGGCCGAGATGGGCTGCGACGTCGGCCAGGGCTGGCTGTTCTGCCGCCCGTTGCCGGCCGACGAGGCCACCGCCTGGCTGCGCGAGCAGTCGGACCCCTCGGTGGAGTACGGCTACCAGCCCGAGGTCAGCAGCTCCGCCTGACGCGCATGACCCGCCGCCCCGTCGCGACCGCCTGCCCCGCGGCTTCGCGCGACCGCCTGACGCGCCGCCCCGCGCGACGCCGCGTGTTGCCGTCGGGTTAACCGTTCGGGCTCAATACGTCAAGCCCCCTAGGATGGCAGTGTCCACAGACTCCATCCACGAAACGGGTTCAACGACTCATGTCCGCCATAACCCGCGACGAGGTCGCACACCTGGCCCGGTTGTCCAGGCTGGCGCTCACCGACGACGAGCTCGACCACTACGCCACCCAACTCGACCAGATCATCGAGTCGGTCGCCAAGGTGTCCGAGGTCGCCGCCGACGACGTGCCGCCTTCGTCGCACGCGCTTCCGCTGACCAATGTCTTCCGTGCCGACGAGGTGCGACAGTCCCTGACGCCCGACCAGGCGCTCTCCGGCGCCCCCGCCGTCGAGGACGACCGCTTCCGTGTGCCGCGCATCCTCGGGGAGGAGGCATGAGTCTGATCCGTAAGACCGCCGCCGAGCTGGGCTCGCTGATCGCCGCGGGCGAGGTGTCGGCCGTCGAGGTGGCCGAGGCGCACCTCGACCGGATGGCCGAGGTCGAGCCCAAGGTCAAGGCGTTCCTGCACGTCGACCGCGAGACCACGATCGAGCAGGCGCGCGCCGTCGACGCCAGGCTCAGGGCCGGCGAGCGGCTCGGCCCGCTGGCCGGAGTGCCGATCGCGCACAAGGACATCTTCACCACGCGCGACATGCCGACGACGGCCGCGTCCAAGATCCTCGAAGGCTGGCGGCCCCCCTACGACGCGACCGTCACCGCGCGCCTGCGCGAGGCCGGCCTGGTCATCCTGGGCAAGACCAACCTCGACGAGTTCGCCATGGGCTCCTCCACGGAGAACTCCGCCTACCAGGTCACCCACAACCCGTGGGACCTGAGCCGGGTGCCCGGCGGCTCGTCCGGCGGGTCGAGCGCCGCCGTGGCCGCCTACGAGGCGCCGCTTTCCACCGGCACCGACACCGGCGGCTCCATCAGGCAGCCGGCCTCGGTGACCGGCATCGTCGGCATGAAGCCGACCTACGGCGGCTCCTCCCGCTACGGCCTGATCGCCTTCGCCAGCTCGCTCGACACGCCGGGCCCGTTCGCCCGCAACGTGCTCGACGCGGCGCTGCTGCACGAGGCGTTCTCCGGCTACGACCCGATGGACTCCACCTCGGTCGACGCCCCCGTGCCCTCGGTGGTCGAGGCCGCCAGAAACCCCGACGTCTCCGGCATGCGGATCGGCGTCGTCAAGGAGTTCGCCGGAGAGGGCTTCCAGCCCGGCGTGCTGGCCCGCTACCAGGAGGCCGTGCACCTGCTGGAGTCGCTCGGGGCCAAGGTCGTCGAGGTCTCCTGCCCGTCGTTCACGACCGCGCTGCCGGCGTACTACCTGATCGCGCCCTCGGAGTGCTCGTCCAACCTGGCCCGCTTCGACGCCATGCGGTACGGCCTGCGCGTCGGCGACGACGGCACCCGCAGCGCCGAGGAGGTCATGGCGCTGACCAGGGCCGCCGGCTTCGGGCCCGAGGTCAAGCGGCGGATCATGCTCGGCACGTACGCGCTGTCCAGCGGCTACTACGACGCCTACTACGGCCAGGCCCAGAAGGTGCGCACGGTCATCTCGCGCGAGTTCGAGGCCGCCTACCAGCAGGTAGACGTCCTGGTCTCGCCGACCACGCCCACCACGGCCTTCCCGATCGGCGAGCGCGCCGACGACCCGATGGCCATGTACCTCGCCGACCTGTGCACCATCCCGTCCAACCTGTCGGGCAACGCGGCCATGTCGGTCCCGTGCGGCCTGGCCGACGAGGACGGCCTGCCGGTGGGCCTGCAGATCATGGCCCCGGTCCTCGGCGACGACCGCTGCTACCGCGTCGGCGCCGCCGTGGAGCAGGCCCTGGAGAGCCACTGGGGCGGCGGCCTGCTGTCCAGGGCGCCGGAACTGTAGGACGAGAGGAGGAACGGCGGCATGCTCACGCGCATCGAGATCGACGGCTTCAAGTCCTTCCTGGACTTCACCCTCGACGTGCCGCCGTTCCTCGCCCTGGTCGGGCCCGATGCGAGCGGAGAGTCCAACCTGCTGGACGCCCTGGCTTTCGCCCGCGAGGCGATCGGCGCCGGCCTGCCGCACATCCGAGGTGGCGCGGACCCGCTGCTCGACGCGCGGCGGGGCATGCCCCAGGAGCTCTTCCACCAGCCGTCGGGCCGCCCGCCGGTGTCGCGGTTCGCCGTCCGGGTGGAGGCTGAGGTAGGCGTCGAGGGCCGACGTGAGGACGTCCGCGCGGTCATGGAGGCCCGTCGCGAATCGGGGGACTGGTCTTTCGAGGTGCTGCCGGAAGGGTCGGGCCAGAAGGTGTGGCCGTACGAGGTGGCTTCCTGGCACTTCCACGTCCCGGATCCGCAGGCCATGCGGCGGCCGCCACCTCCAAGGCGCTGAGGAGCCATGGCTTTCTCTGGGCGCCGAAGCGATAGCTTGAACGCAACGATCTGAACTAAGGACCTCACCATGACTGCCGGTACGCTCATGCCGTACGACGAAGCGCTCGACCGGTTCGAGCCGGTGCTCGGCCTGGAGACGCATGTCGAGCTGGGCACCAAGTCGAAGATGTTCTGCGGCTGCAAGACGACCTTCGGCGCCCCGCCCAACACGCAGGTCTGCCCGACCTGCCTGGCGTTCCCCGGGGCGCTGCCGGTGGCCAACGCCGCCGCGATCGAGTCGACGATCCGCATCGGCCTGGCGCTGAACTGCTCCATCGCCGAGTGGTGCCGCTTCGCCCGGAAGAACTACTTCTATCCGGACATGCCGAAGAACTACCAGATCTCGCAGTACGACGAGCCGCTCTGCTTCGACGGTTACCTCGACGTCGAGGTCGAGGGCAAGATCGTGCGGATCGAGATCGAGCGGGTGCACCTGGAGGAGGACACCGGCAAGTCCACGCACGTGGGTGGCGCGACGGGCCGCATCCAAGGGGCCGACTACTCGATCGTCGACTACAACCGGGCCGGCATCCCGCTGGTCGAGATCGTGACCAAGCCCATCCCGGGCACCGACCGGCTGGCGCCCGAGGTGGCCAAGGCGTACGTGACCGAGCTGCGGGAGGTCATGCGTTCGCTGGGCGTCTCCGACGTGCGGATGGAGGAGGGGTCGCTGCGGTGTGACGTCAACGTCTCGCTGATGCCGCGCGGCTCGTCCGAGTGGGGCACCCGTACGGAGACCAAGAACGTCAACTCGCTGCGCAGCGTCGAGCGGGCCGTCAGGAGCGAGATCGAGCGGCAGGCCGCCGTGCTCGCCGCAGGCGGGAAGATCGTGCAGGAGACCCGTCACTTCCACGAGGACACCGGCGGCACCACGTCCGGCCGGTCCAAGGAGGAGGCGCAGGACTACCGCTACTTCCCCGAGCCCGACCTGGTGCCGATCGCGCCCGACCGCGGCTGGGTGGCCGAGCTGAAGGCGGGGTTGCCCGAGCTGCCGTCGGTCAAGCGCAAGCGGCTGCAGGCCGAGTGGGGTCTGTCCGACCTCGACATGCAGGCGATGCACAACGCCGACGCCATCGAGCTGGTCGAGGCCACGGTCGCGGCCGGCGCGCCGGCGGCCGACGCGCGCAAGTGGTGGATGGGTGAGCTGGCGCGGCGGTCCAACGAGACCAGCACGCCGCTGGCCGACCTGCCCATCACCCCCGAGCAGATCGCCAGGGTGACCGAGCTGGTGGCCTCCGGCGCGCTCAACGACAAGCTGGCGCGTGAGGTGCTCGAAGGTGTGATGGCCGGCGAGGGCACGCCGGACGAGGTGGTCGAGAGCCGCGGGCTGAAGATCGTCAACGACGAGGGCGAGCTGTCGGCGATCATCGATCAGGTGCTGGCCGACAACGCCGACGCGGCCGAGAAGGTGCGCTCCGGGAAGATCGCCGCCGCGGGTGCGCTGGTGGGTGGCGTGATGCGGGCCAGCAAGGGGAAGGCCGACGCGGCCCGTGCCCGGCAGCTGATCCTGGAGAAGCTCGGCGTCCAGGAGTAGAACGCGTTTCTGGGGTGCCTGTCCTCGCGTGGGTGTCCCGGGTGTGCTGGTACGGACGGTCTGGGGTGAATGTCCAGGCGTTTCGGGACGGCAGCAGGCGGCCCCGTCGGTCCGGGTGGAGCGACGGGGCCGGTTCGTCGGCCGGGGGAGGCGTCCGTCACTCCCCGGCCGACGTGGTCGCGGTCTGTCGCCGGCGTCCCGCTAGT
The DNA here is from genome assembly GCF_035917475.1 of Nonomuraea fuscirosea. NCBI lineage: Bacteria > Bacillati > Actinomycetota > Actinomycetes > Streptosporangiales > Streptosporangiaceae > Nonomuraea > Nonomuraea fuscirosea. The sequence goes on from NZ_CP109074.1 coordinate 217,362, forward strand.
TTCCTGAACAGCGGCGTGAGCAGGGCGAGGGCGGCCAGCACCAGCAGGATGACGGCCACCGGGCTGCGGACGAGCACGCTCACGTCCCCGGCCCCGATCGCCAGTGCCCGCCGCAGCTGGATCTCCGCCATCGGCCCCAGGATCATGCCGATCACCGCGGGGGCGACGGGCAGGCCGAAGCGGCGCATGGCGTAGCCGAGCAGGCCGAGCAGGTACAGCACGAACAGGTCCACGATGGTGCCGTTCAGCGCGTAGACGCCGAGGGCGGCGAAGAGCACGATCCCCGAGTACAGGTACGGCCGGGGCACGCGCAGCACCCTGGCCCACAGCGGGGCCAGCGGCAGGTTCAGCACCAGCAGCATCGTGTTGCCGATGAACAGCGACGCGATCATGCCCCAGACCAGCGCCGGGTTGTGGTCGAAGAGCTGGGGGCCGGGCTGCAGGCCGTACTGCTGGAAGGCGGCCAGCAGGATCGCGGCCGTCGCCGAGGTGGGCAGGCCCAGGGTGAGCAGCGGGACGAGGGTGCCGGCCGCCGAGGCGTTGTTGGCCGCCTCGGGACCCGCGACGCCCTCGATGGCCCCGTCGCCGAACTCCTCGCGGGCCACGCCGCGCGCCAGGCGCTTCTCGGCCGCGTACGACAGGAACGTGGGGATCTCCGCCCCGCCGCCCGGCAGGGCGCCGAACGGGAAGCCCAGGGCGGTGCCGCGCAGCCACGGGAACCAGGAGCGGCGCCAGTCGGCACGGCCCATCCACGCCCGCCCGACCGGCACCACCTCAGGAGGCGCGTGCCGCAGCCGGGAGGCCACGTAGAGGGCTTCGCCGAGGGCGAAGAGGCCCACGGCGACGATCACCACGTCGATGCCGTCGAGCAGTTGCGGGATGCCGAGCGTGAGCCGGGCCTGGCCGGTCTGCTGGTCGATGCCGATCAGGCCGATCACCAGGCCGAGGCCGAGCGAGGCCAGGCCGCGCACGATCGAGCGGGACAGGACCGAGGAGACGGCGGTGAAGGCCAGGATGGCCAGCGCGAAGTAGTCCTCGGGGCCGAAGGAGATGGCGAAGTCGACCACGGCGGGCGCCGCCACGACCAGCAGCGCCGTGGCGATGGTCCCGGCCACGAACGAGCCGATCGCGGCCGTGGCCAGCGCCTGGGCGGCCCGGCCCCGCCTGGCCATCTTGTTGCCCTCCAGAGCCGTGATCATGGACGCGGACTCGCCGGGGGTGTTGAGCAGGATGGAGGTGGTCGAGCCGCCGTACATGCCGCCGTAGTAGATGCCGGCGAACATGATGAACGCGCTGGCCGGCGGCACCGTGAACGTGATCGGCAGCAGCAGCGCCACCGTCATCGCGGGCCCGATGCCGGGCAGCACGCCGACGAGGGTGCCGAGGGTGACGCCGATGAGCGCGTACATGAGGTTGACGGGGGTGAGCGCGGCGGCGAAGCCGTCGAGCAGCAGCTGGAACGAGGTCATCTCAGATCACCCCCTCCAGCGGCCCGCCGGGCAGCGTGACGCCGAGCCCCTTGACGAACAGCAGGTACGTCGTCACGCCCATGACCACCGCGACCACGGCCGCGCGGGACTTGTGCTCGGCGCCCAGCGCCAGCGACAGGGCGAAGAACAGCAGGCTGGCGCCGATGATCCAGCCGAGCACGTTCAGCAGTGCCGCGAAGGCCAGGAAGATGCCGCTGACCAGGCCGACACCGCGCCAGTCCGTGGGCGCGTCGGTGTCCACGTCCTCGCTCTCCTCGGGGTCGCCGTGCCCGCCGCGCAGGACGTCGGCGACGTAGAACAGGCCGATGAGCACCATGGCGCCGCCCACCAGCATGGGGAAGAACCTCGGCCCGATGCCGAGCTGGGAGGCCGCCGCGGAGACGTCGAGCGTGCCCACCACGACGAGCACGCCCAGCACCAGGACGACGATCGCCAGCCCGAGTTCGGGCCGCCACCAGCGGGTCATCAGGAAACGAGCCCCATCTCAGCGATGATCGCCTTCACCCGGGTCTGCTCGGAGGCCAGGTAGTCGGTGAACTGCTGCCCGGTCTGGAAGGAGTCGATCCAGCCGTTCTTGGCCACCGCGTCCTTCCACGGCTGCGCGTCGTGCATCTTGGTGACCAGGTCGGTCAGGGCCTTCTTGTCGGCCTCGGACAGCCCGGCGGGGGCGACGAAGCCGCGCCAGTTGGCCAGCTCCACGTCCAGGCCGCCCTCCTTCAGCGTGGGCGAGTCCAGGCCGGGCACCCGCTCGCCCGAGGTGACGCCTAGGGCACGCAGCTTGCCGGACTTCACGTGCTCGGCGAACTCGGCCACGCCCGAGATGCCCGCGCTGACCTTGTTGCCGAGCAGCTCGTTCAGCGCCTCGCCACCGCCGGAGTGGGCGATGTAGTTGACCTGCTTGGGGTCCACGCCCGCGGCCTTGGCCATCAGGCCGGCCACGATGTGGTCGGTGCCGCCGGCCGAGCCGCCCGAGATGGACACCTTCGCCGGGTCGGCCTTCCAGGCCGCCACCAGATCGGCCAGCGACTTGAACGGGGACGCGGCCGGCACCACGACCAGCTCGTACTCCTCGGTCAGCTTGGCGATGGGCGTGGTCTCGGCCAGCGTGACCTTGGACTTGTTCTGCTCGATGGCGCCCACCATGACCAGGCCCATGGTCATCAGCAGGTTGCCGTTGCCCTTCTCCCCGGCCAGCTGCGCCAGGCCGATGGTGCCGCCGGCGCCGGGCACGTTGAACACCTCGACCTTGCGCTGCGGGTCGGCGCTCTTGAACGCCTGCTCCGCCGTACGGGAGGTCTGGTCCCAGCCGCCGCCCGGGGCGGCCGGAGCCATGATCCGCAAGGCGGAGGCGCCGGCCGAGGTGCCTCCCGAGGCGCCGCAGCCGGTCATCGCGCCGAGGGAGAGTGCCGCGAGTGCGGCGAATACGCGCAAGCGCATGATCACTCCAGGGGGTGTGCTCACATAGGTTGGACTGGCATGGTGATTTCCGGCGCGCGAGGCGTCGAGTCTTTGCGCGGTTGCCGTCGTAGTGGTCGTATTGGTCGCGGCCTGCCGGCGGTGGGCGAACCGGGTATCGGTCGCGACCGGGACGTGACCTCCGTTTGTTTCCATGAGCAGGGTGAGACGAGTGCGTGACGCGTCCCTCGGGACGCAGCTCTTCGTGCTCCAGATGGTGATCGTGCTGCTCGCCGCCGGGGGCACGGCGGCAGTGTGGGCCGAGCACACGAGAGATCAGCTCGACTCGCTCTACCAGCAGCGGGCGCTGGCGATCGCGCAGTCGGTGGCCGCGCTGCCGCAGGTACGCGAGGCGTTCAAGCTGGCGAGCCCGGAGAGCGTGCTGCAACCGCTGGCCATGAGCGTCCAGCAGGAGACCGGCGCCGACTACGTGGTGATCGCCAACACCGACCAGAAGCGCTACGCCCACCCCAACGCCGCGCTGATCGGCAAGACGCTGTCCACCGACGGCACCCCGGTCCTGCGCTCGGGCCGGAGCTGGGTGGGCACGGAGACCGGCACGATCGGCACCACCGTCAGGGGCAAGACGCCCATCCGCGACGAATACGGCACCGTCATCGGCCTCGTCTCCGTGGGCGTGCTGGAGACCACGGTCGACAGCCAGCTCACCCACGCCCTGCCGCCGCTCATCTGGACCGCGCTGGCGGTGCTGCTGGCCGGGCTCGCGCTGGCGGCGCTGATCACCGCCCGGGTGCGCAAGCAGACGTTCGGGCTGGAGCCGCGCGAGATCGCCGGCCTGCTGGAGCAGCGGGAGGGTGTGCTGCACGGCGTCAAGGAGGGCGTGCTCGCGCTCGACCTGAACGGCCGCGTCACGCTGGTCAACGACGCCGCCCGCGAACTGCTCGGCGACGTCGGCGAGGACCTGACGCGGATGCCGGTCTCCGAGCGCATGCGCGACGTGCTCGGCGGCGCCGACCCGGGCGAGGACCGCGTCGTGCTGCACGGCGAGCGGGTGCTGGTGCTCAACCGCACCCCCGTCTGGGTACGCGGTCGCCACCGCGGCTGGGTGGTCACCCTGCGGGACCGCACCGAGCTGGTCCGCCTGGCCCGCGAGCTCGACGACACCAGCAGCGCGACGGACGCGCTGCGGGCGCAGGCGCACGAGTTCGCCAACCGGCTGCACACCGTGGTGGGCCTGCTCGAACTGGGCGAGCACGAGGCGGCGATCGGCTTCATCACCCGCACGACCGGCAGCACGTACGCCACCGACCTGCGCGAACGCATCCAGGCCCCCACCCTCGCCGCGCTGCTCATGGCCAAGTCGGCCGAGGCGGCCGAACGAGGGGCCAGGCTCGTGCTGTCGGACGACTCCGCGGTGCCCGAGGGCCTGATCGGCGATCCGAGGGACGCGGTGCTGGTGGTCGGCAACCTGGTCGCCAACGCCATCGACGCGCTCGACGGCGCCGAGGGCACGATCGAGGTGTCGGTGCAGGCCGACGCGGACGGGCTGCGCGTACGGGTCGGCGACTCAGGCCCCGGCATCGCGCCGGACCTGGTGGAGGAGGTCTTCAGGGAGGGGTTCACCACGAAGGCCGCCCATTCGGGGCCGCGCGGGCTCGGGCTGGCGCTGACCAGGCAGGCGTGCCTGCGCAGAGGCGGCTGGGTCCGGGTACGGAACTCGGGCGGCGCGGTCTTCACCGCCCTGCTGCCCGCGAACGGGGTCAAGAACGGGGCTGTGAGCGGGGCTGTGGACGGGATGAAGGACGGGGCGGCACGGTGACGCGCACGCCGATCCGCGTGGTGGTCGTGGACGACGACTTCATGGTGGCCCGCATCCACAGCGGCTATGTGGCCCGCGTGCCGGGCTTCACCGTCGTCTCGACCGCCCACACCGGCGCCGACGCCCTCGCCGCGGTCGCCGAGTTGCGGCCCGACCTCGTGCTGCTCGACATCTACCTGCCCGACATGTCGGGCCTGGAGGTGCTCAAGTCCCTGCACGACGTGGACGTCCTCATGATCAGCGCCGCCCGCGACATGCCCACGGTCAGGGAGGCCATGCGGGGCGGCGCGGTCAACTACCTCATCAAGCCGTTCACCGCCGCCGCCCTGACCGAGCGCCTCCAGCAGTACGCCGACACCCGCCGCCGCCTGACCGCGATCGGCGCCGAGGCGCGCCAGGACGACGTGGACCGGCTCTTCGGCACGCACAAGACCCCCGCCGCCATGCCCAAAGGACTGTCCGCGGCCACGTGCGCGCTGGTCGCCGACACCCTGCGCGAGGCGGGCCGCGACCTGTCGGCAGCGGAGGCCGCCGAGCTCACCGGCCTGTCGCGGGTGAGCGCCCGCCGCTACCTCGAACACCTCTGCGCGGTGGGGCAGGCCGAATTCCGGCCGCGTTACGGCACGGCCGGACGACCGGAACATCGCTACCGGTGGCTAGGTTGACACACTTCCGTAGCCGATTCCCGTGACATATGCGGATCCGCGTGCCTTACTGTTGCCTGAGACTTGGCTGCGGACCGGGAGGAGATTGAGGCGTGCGTAACGCCGGACCGATCGAATCACCAACCGACCCGTTCGCCTCGGTGCCACTCCCCACGTCGGGCGTCTCCAAGAAGCCGCGGATCGAAGGGTTGCCCCCGGGAGTGTCCCGGGACATCTTCGGCCCGCCGGACCGACAGGATTCGCGGCCGGCCCAGGGCCCGAGCGCCCCGGGCGGACCTTCGGGCAAGAACGCGCTACCGCCGGTGGCGCCGCCCGCCCAGCCCTGGCCCATGGCCGGCAAGGAGTCGCCGCCCCCGGCGTTCGGGGGCTCGCCTGAGCGGCCGTCCCCGTACGAGCCCGAGCCGCCGAAGCGCGGCCGGATCCTGCCCGGTGTGATCATCGTCGTGCTGATGCTGGCGGCGCTGGCCTACGTGGTGCCCGCCGTGCTCATGTCCGGCTCGGTGTTACGCGGCACGCACGTGTCCGGGGTGGACATCGGCGGCCTCACCGTGACGCAGGCGGCCGACAAGCTCCGCAGCGAGCTGGCCACCAAGCTCAGCAAGCCCGTCGTGGCCGAGATCGGCGACACCAGGGAGACCATCCAGGCCGACGAGGCCGGGCTCGACCTGGACGTGGTCGGCACCATCGGGCAGGCGCCCAGCGGGTTCCCCAGCCCGCAGGAGGTGTGGCGCGGCCTCACCGGCACCACCGAGCTCCAGCCGAAGATCTCCGTCGACGCCTCCCAGCTCACCAGGACCGTCGACGGCATGGCGGAGGCCGCCGACAAACGCGCGCGCGAGGGCCGGGTGACCTTCACCGGCCTGGCGCCCAAGGCGCACCTGCCCCAGGACGGCGTGCTGCTCGACCGGGACGACGCCGTCAAGCGGATCAGCGACGCCTTCCTGAACGGCGGCGGCACGGTGGTCCTCACGCTCAGGCCGGCCAAGCCGGCCTCCACCCCCGAGTCCGTCGAGACGGCGGTGGAGAAGGCGAAGGCGGCGGTGGCCGCCCCCCTGACCCTGACGCTCGACGGCAAGCAGACCCAGATCGCCCCGGCCACGATCGCCGCCAACCTGACCTACGTGGCCGACGGCGACGGCGAGCTCGTGCCCGAGTTCAACGCCAAGGCCGTGCTGGCCGCCGCGGAGAGCAGCCTCGTGGACGCGGCCCAGCAGCCGCGCGACGCCACGTACCAGATCGTGGACGGCAAGCCGGTCCTGGTGCCCGCCCGCGTCGGGCGCGGGATCAACGACAAGCTGCTGGCCAGGGACGCCGAGAAGGTGTTCGACCAGGGTGGCCTCCGGACGATCCCGGTCCGGACCGGCACCGTCGCCCCGGCCGTGCAGACCTCGGAGATCCAGGGTCTCGGCATCAGGGAGATCGTCGGCCAGTTCACCTCGACGTTCGACTGCTGCCAGCCCCGGACGAAGAACATCCAGCGGATGGCGCAGGAGCTCGACGGGCACATCGTCAAGCGCGGGGACACGTTCTCGCTGAACGACTTCCTGGGCGAGCGGACGGTCGAGAACGGATACGTCGAAGCCGGGCAGGTCGTCGGCGGCCGGACGGTGAACGTGGTCGGCGGCGGCGGGTCGCAGTTCGCCACGGTCCTCTACAACGCGGCGTTCTTCGCCGGGTTCGAGGACGTGGAGCACCAGGCGATGGACTACTTCGCCGAGCGCTATCCGGCGGGGCGCAGCGTGGCGCTGCTCTACCCGGACGTGGACCTGAAGTGGCGCAACGACTCCGACCAGGGCGTGCTGATCAAGACCGCCTTCACCGAGACGTCCGTCACCGTGACGTTGTGGAGCACCAAGCGCTACGACAAGATCGAGGCCGTGGAGTCGGAGCGCAGGGACTTCACGCCGTTCCGGCGCGAGACCAGCTCCACGCCCGGCTGCCTGCCCACCACGGGACAGCAGGGGTTCACGATCGATGTGACCCGCGTGTTCCACAAGGACGGCAAAGTGGTCAAGAAGGACAAGAAGCTGACCACCAAGTACCGCCCGCAGCCGCAGATCGCCTGCACCGGCGTCCCGCGCTGAGCATCCGCACGGGTCTTGGCGCTCAGGTCGCCGGGGCCCGCCGGCGTGACGGCGGACTTCCGCCGGAGGGTCAGGACGGGGTGACGGACATGATCCGGTCGTCGCCGTCCCTGACCGAGCCGCGGCCGTCCTTGTTGCTGGTCCCGACCCACAGCCTGCCGTCGGGGGCCGTGACGACCGCGCGCAGGCGGCCGTACCGGCCGGTGAAGTGGGCCGCGGGCGTGCCGGCCGAGCCGTCGGCGCTCAGCGGGATCTGCCACAGCCGCTCGCCCCGCAGCGCGCCCATCCACAACGAGCCGTTCGCGTACGCCAGGCCCGAGGGCGAGGCGTCGGAGGTGGGCCAGGTGAGGACCGGGTTCGTGTAGCGGTCGTCGTCGCCGCGCCCCTCGACCTCCGGCCAGCCGTAGTTGGCCCCCGGCTTGATCAGGTTCACCTCGTCGTAGGTGTTCGCCCCGAACTCCGAGGCGTACAGGCGGCCCGAGTCGTCCCAGGCCAGGCCCTGGACGTTGCGGTGGCCGTAGCTGTAGACCAGCGTGCCGAACGGGTTGCCGGGCGCCGGCGCGCCGTCCGCGGTCATGCGCAGGATCTTGCCGCCGAGCGAGTCGCGCTGCTGGGCCAGGTCGCGGTCGCCGGTCTCGCCGGTGGTGGCGTACAGGAAGCCGTCGGGGCCGAACGCGAGCCGGCCGCCGTTGTGGATGCCGCCCTTCGGGATGCCCTCGACGATGACGCGCCGGTCGGTGAGACGGTCGCCGTCGAGGCGGTAGCGGACGATCCGGTTGTCCTGATCCGCCGTGTGGTAAAGGAAGATTTGCCGCTCTCTGACGGCCACGCCCATCAGGCCGCCCTCGCCGTCCGGCCGTACGCCCTCGATGATGCCCAGTTCCTTCACCGCGCCCGCCTGGCTCACCCGCAGCAGCCGGGCCGAGTCGCGCTCGGTCACGAGGGCGTCGCCGCCGGGCAGGAACGCGATCCCCCACGGGACGGCCAGCCCGGTCACGACGTCCTGGGGAGCGCCGGGCGCGGCGCCCGCCGACACGGCCGCCGTGGGGAGCGCCTCCCCGCCGCCGCCGTAGGAGCCGGAACAGCCGGTGAGCACGGCCATCAGCGCGATCGTCCAGAGCTTCCTCATGTGTTCCATACTGACCCCGTAGTCGTAAGGTTCTCGGCATGAAGACCTGGGTTCCGTCCGTTTCGGTGGCCGATGTACTGTCCGACCTCCCCGGCGTTGAATGTGCGGTCTATGACGGCACGTCCGCGATGCCGGACGGAGTGGGCGACGTGGAGGTGTGGATCCCGCCGCTCATCCCCGTGCCCGACGTGCCGGGGACGCTGGCCAGGATGGGCTCGCTCAAGCTGCTGCAGACCGTGACCGCCGGCGTGGAGGCGTACCGGCCGCACATGCCCTCGGGCGCGGTGCTGTGCAACGCGCGCGGCGTGCACGACGCGGGCACCGCCGAGTGGGCGGTGGGCGCCATGCTGGCGGTCGTCAGGGAGTTCCCCGGGTTCGTGGACGCACAGCGCAGGGGGGAGTGGACCTACCACCACACCGGCGTGCTGGCCGACTCGCGCGTGCTGATCGTGGGTTACGGCTCCATCGGCGCCGCGCTGGAGCGCCGGCTCGACGGGTTCGAGGCGGAGATCGTCCGGGTGGCGCGCAGCGCCCGCGACGGCGTGCACGCCATGGACGAACTGCCCGCGCTGCTGCCGGAGGCGGACGTCGTCGTGCTGCTGGTACCCGCCACCGCGGCCACCGCCGGCATGGTGGACGCCGCGTTCCTCGCCCGGATGAAGGACGGCGCCGTGCTCGTCAACGCCGCCCGCGGCGGGATCGTCGACACCGACGCGCTGCTCGCGGAGCTCAAGAACGGCAGGCTGCGCGCCGCGCTCGACGTGACCGCGCCCGAGCCGCTGCCCGAGGGACACCCGCTCTGGGGCGCGCCGGGCCTGCTGATCACACCGCACGTCGCGGGCAGCACCCCCGCGTCGGTGCGGCGGACGCTGCGCCTCATGAGGGCTCAGTTGGAGCGCTATCTCGCCGGCGAAGCGCTGGTCAACGTCATCACCGACGCATATTGAGAGGATTCCGGAACGTGGCTGGTCCGTGACCTTCGGTGCGTACGGTTGCGTTTGCAGGGAGTTCCTGACTGACTGTCAAGGGACTCTTGGCGGCAAATGGTCTGTGTGGTTATCAGATCGGTGACGACATCGGCGTTGTCACCACCCGCGCACCCACGACCGCACACACTGGCGAAGTGATCGACCGGGCTTCGGCGGTCGCAGGTGCAGGGTTCGAGACGGGATGGGCAACGACTGTGATCCGCTGGCGTGATCCACGGGTGCCGCCGGCCGCCGCGGCGGCGGCAGGAGCGGTGGTGTTCGCCGCTGCCGTCCTCGCGCAGGGCCCGGCCCTGGTCACCGGCGCGGTCGCCGGAGGGCTGGCGGCGCTGGTCGCCGCGGGCTCCCTGCTGTTCGCCTCGGTGAAGCAGGCCGCCGGTCACCGCCCGACGGCGATGGCCGCCCGCTGGATGGGCGGCGGGGCGGTCATCTGGGCCGCCGGGGTGGCGCTCGAGTCGATCGCCGAAGGTTTCGTGGCCAGTTTCGCCGACATGTTCGTGCTGCTCGGCGCGGTGGTCACGGCGGGGGGCGCGCTGATCGCCGCCGACCGCAGATTTCCGGCCAGAGTCGCCTTACGGCAGCTCACGGACGCCTACCTGAGCGCCGCCTCGCTCTTCCTCGTCGGCTGGGTGGTGGCGCTGCGCCACGTCTACGCCGAGACGGCCGATCCGCCCGCGTTCACGCTGGTCATGCTGCCGCCGCTGATCGCGCTGCTGGTGACCTGCGCCGTGATCCCGTCGGTGGTGACCAGCAGGTCCTCCTCCTGGCTGCTCGGCCTGGCCGGGATAGGCGTGCTGGCCACGATGACCGTGGCCGGCGTGGGGCAGGCGGTGGCGCGGCTGATCGACGGCGAGCCGCAGCTCTGGAGCGTCATGCTCGCCCCCGTCGCGCTGCTGCTGCTGGCGGCCGTCCCGTGGGGCCCCAAGCCGGGTGAGTCCGCCCGCCCGGCGGTCGGCCACGCGATCGGGGTCGCGCCGCTGGCGCTGGTCGCCGTGGCCGCGGTCACGCTGCTCGTGCACCAGGCGGGCGGGCGGGCGGGTGCGTCGGTGACCGGCGTCGTGCTGGTCGCCGTGTCCATCGTGCTGCTCCTGCTGGTGCGCCTGTTCGTGCTCTCCGCGGTCAACGTACGCCTGCGCGGCCTGGTCAAGCTGGGCGACCGCCAGCTCAGGGAGCTGGCCGAGAGCACCGGCGACGTGGTCTTCGCCTGCGACTACCAGGGTGTGGTGCGCGAGATCGGCCCCGGGGTCGAGGTCACCTACGGCTACTGCCCCGACGAGCTGATCGGCGGCTCGATCTTCGACTACATCCATCCCGAGGACGTGCCAGGCATCCAGGCCGCCATGCGGGCCATGCACCTCGACGAGGAGAACGCGGCGCCCGGCACGTGCCTCATCGCCTGCCGCGTGCGCGCGGCCGACGGCACCTGGCGCCCCACCGAGTCCGTGGCCACCCGCCGGGTCGGCGGTGACGAGCGGATGCTGGTGACGACCAGAGACGTCAGCGACCAGGAGGCGTTGCGCAACCAGGTCGCCCACCTCACCTTCCACGACGGCGTCACCGGCCTGCCCAACCGCGCCTACTTCGAGGAGCGCACCCGCGAGGTGCTGGCCGGGCGCACCTCGGGCACGGCCAACGTCGCGGTCATCTTCCTCGACCTCGACGGATTCACCTCGGTCAACGACTCGGTCGGCCACGCCAGCGGCGACTACCTGCTCGGGCAGGCGGCCCGCCGGCTGCGCGGGGCCGTGCGCCCCGACGACACGCTGGCCAGGTGGGGCGGCGACGAGTTCGCCGTGCTCGTGGAGACCGGCGGCGAGGCGCAGGTCGCGGTCGATCTGGCCGAGCGGCTGGTCGGCGCGGTCTCGCAGGAGCCGTTCCGGGTGGCCGACCGCGACGTGGCGATCACCGCGAGCGTGGGCGTGGCCTTCGCCGAGGACGACCAGCCCGCGGGCGACCTCATGCGCAACGCGGATGTGGCTATGGCGCGCTCCAAGGAGCTCGGCGGGCGGCGCGTCGAGGTGTTCGCCGCGCAGATGCACGCCGACGTCGTTCGCCGCCTGGAGCTGGCCGCCGACCTGCAGCGGGCGCTGATCGAGCAGCAGTTCGCGATCGAGTACCAGCCGGTGGTCGACCTGGCCACCTCGCGGGTGACGGCCGTCGAGGCGCTGGTGCGCTGGTGGCGCGGGTCGGTGTTCGTGCCGCCCGAGCAGTTCCTCGGCCCGGCCGAGGACACCGGGCTCATCGTGCCGCTGAGCGAGTGGATCCTGCGCGAGTCGTGCCGCGAGGTGGCCGCCTGGCGGGCGTCGTCCTGGGACATCGGGCTGTCGCTCAACCTGTCGGCGCGCCAGATCATGGCGCCCAGGTTCGTCGAGACCGTGGAGGAGGCGCTGGCCGAGAGCGGGCTGCCCGCCGCCGCGCTCACCCTTGAGGTGATCGAGGAGATGCTGGTCGAGGACGCCGAGGAGACGATCAAGCGGCTGTCCGAGCTGCGCGCCCTCGGAGTGCGCCTGGCCATCGACGACTTCGGCACCGGCTACGCCTCGCTGGCCTTCCTGCGCCAGCTCCCGGTCGACATGATCAAGATCGACCCGTCGTTCGTGTCCGGGCTGGGCCGCGACGACACGCTGACCCTGCTCACCCGCACGATCGTGCGGCTCGGCCACGACCTCGGGCTCATCGTGGTGGCCGAGGGCATCGAGCGTCCCGAGCAGCTCGAACTGCTCAAGCAGATGGGATGCACGCGCGGGCAGGGGTTCCTGGTGGCGCGGCCGATGGCGGCGCGAGGGGTCGACTCGCTGCGCAGGACGAGTCTCACCGTTTGAGACATGTGTCCACCAAGTTGACACTGGGGCGTTCGGAGCGGCTATGGTGTAAGCCATGCTTCGCAGTGAGATTCTCGTAGTACTTCGCCGGCGCGCAGGCCGATAGCGAAGCACGACGACCTGCGCGCCGCCCCAGACCCGCCAGTCGGCGGGACGGGGCATTTTTTATGTCCTTAAGCGAGTAGCCACGCAAGGAACGAGCCGATGACCGAACGGATGACAGGTGCACAGGCCCTGGTCAGGGCGCTGGAGCACGTGGGAGTCGACACAGTGTTCGGGATCCCGGGCGGTGCCATTCTGCCGGCCTACGATCCTCTCTACGACTCGACCAAGGTCCGTCACGTGCTCGTACGCCACGAGCAGGGGGCGGGGCACGCGGCCGAGGGCTACGCGCAGGCCACCGGCAAGGTCGGGGTGTGCATGGCGACCAGCGGCCCCGGCGCCACCAACCTGGTGACCCCGATCGCCGACGCCTACATGGACTCGGTGCCGATCGTGGCCATCACCGGGCAGGTGGCCAGTGCCGCCATCGGCACGGACGCCTTCCAGGAAGCCGACATCTCCGGCATCACCATGCCGATCACGAAGCACAACTTCCTGGTGACCGATCCCGCGGACATCGCCCGTACGATCATGGAGGCCTTCCACATCGCCTCCACCGGCCGTCCCGGCCCGGTTCTCGTGGACATCTCCAAGGACGCGCTGCAGTCCGAGACCACCTTCAGCTGGCCGCCCACCATGCAGCTCCCGGGCTACCGCCCGGTCACCAGGCCGCACTCCAAGCAGATCCGCGAGGCCGCCAAGCTGATCGCCGAGGCGAGCCGGCCCGTCCTGTACGTCGGCGGCGGCGTCCACAAGGCCAGCGCCTCGGCGGAGCTGCTGCAACTGGCCGAGCTGACCAACATCCCGGTCATCACGACCCTGATGGCCAGGGGCACCTTCCCCGACAGCCACCCCCAGCACATGGGCATGCCGGGCATGCACGGCAGCGTGTCGGCCGTCGGCGCGCTGCAGAAGTCCGATCTGATCATCGGCCTGGGCGTGCGCTTCGACGACCGGGTCACCGGAAACCTGGCGTCGTTCGCCCCGTACGCGAAGATCGTGCACGCCGACATCGACCCGGCGGAGATCTCCAAGAACCGCCACGCCGACGTGCCGATCGTGGGCGACTGCAAAGAGGTCATCACCGACCTCATCGGCGCAATCGAGGCGTCCGGCCAGAAGGGCGACTACGCCGACTGGTGGACGATGCTCAACGGCTACAAGCAGACCTACCCGCTGGGCTACGACGAGTTCGAGGACGGCTCGCTGGCCCCTCAATACGTCATGGAGCGGCTGAGCGCGATCGCCGGGCCCGAGACGTACTACGTGGCCGGGGTCGGGCAGCACCAGATGTGGGCCTCGCAGTTCATCGGCTACGAGAACCCGGGCACGTTCATCAACTCCGGCGGCCTCGGCACCATGGGCTTCGCCGTCCCGGCCGCGATGGGCGCGAAGATGGGCCGGCCCGACGCCACCGTGTGGGCCATCGACGGCGACGGCTGCTTCCAGATGACCAACCAGGAGCTGGCCACGTGCGCGCTGGAGGGTGTGCCGGTCAAGATCGCCGTCATCAACAACGGTAATCTCGGCATGGTCCGCCAGTGGCAGACGCTCTTCTACGACCAGCGTTACTCCAACACCAACCTGCAGACGGCGCGCCGTATCCCGGACTTCGTCAAGCTGGCCGAGGCCTATGGTTGTGTGGGCCTGCGATGCGAGCGTCCCGAGGACGTGGACGCCGTCATCAAGAAGGCCATGGAGATCAACGACGTGCCCGTCGTGGTCGACTTCGTCGTCCACCAGGACGCGATGGTCTGGCCCATGGTCGCGGCGGGCACCAGCAACGACGACATCAAGATCGCCCGTGACATGGCGCCGAAGTGGGAGAACGAGGATGAGTAGACACACGCTGTCGGTGCTGGTCGAGAACCGGCCCGGCGTGCTGGCACGCGTGTCGGCGCTGTTCAGCCGGCGCGGCTTCAACATCGACTCCCTGGCCGTCGGGCCGACCGAGCACGACGACATCTCCCGCATCACGATCGTGGTCAGCGTGGAGGAACTGCCGCTTGAGCAGGTCACGAAGCAGCTCAACAAGCTGGTGAACGTGCTCAAGATCGTCGAGCTGGACCCGACGCAGTCCGTGCAGCGCGAGCTGATGCTGATCAAGGTCAAGGCCGACTCCGAGAGCCGCTCCCACGTGCTGGAGCTCGTCCAGCTCTTCCGGGCCCGCTGCGTCGACGTCGCGTCCGACGCGGTGACCATCGAGGTCACCGGCACTCCCGACAAGCTCGAGGCCTTCGTCAAGGTGCTGGAGCCGTTCGGGATCAAAGAACTCGTCCAGTCGGGCATGGTGGCCATCGGCCGCGGCGCCCGTTCCATCACCGACCGGTCCCTCAGGGCACTGGACCGTACCGCCTGAAAGGTTTAGCAAGTGACCGAGATCTACTACGACGACCAGGCCGACCTGTCGATCATCCAGGGGCGCCACGTGGCCGTGCTGGGGTACGGCAGCCAGGGCCACGCCCACGCGCTCTCCCTGCGTGATTCCGGCGTCGACGTGCGCGTCGGGCTGCCCGAGGGCTCCAAGAGCCGCGAGAAGGCCGAGAACGACGGCCTGCGCGTGCTCTCGCCGTCCGAGGCGGTCGAAGAGGCCAACCTCACCATGATCCTCGCGCCGGACCACATCCAGCGCCACCTGTACGCCGAGCACGTCGCCCCCAACCTGGTCGAGGGCGACGCGCTGTTCTTCGGCCACGGCCTCAACATCCGCTACGGCCTCATCGAGGCCCCCGAGGGCGTCGACGTGTGCATGGTCGCCCCCAAGGGCCCCGGCCACCTCGTCCGCCGCCAGTTCGAGGCCGGGCGCGGCGTCCCGGTGCTCGTGGCCGTCGAGAAGGACGCCTCGGGCAAGGCGCTCGACCTCGCGCTCTCCTACGCCAAGGGCATCGGCGGCACCCGCGCGGGCGCGCTGCGCACCACGTTCAAGGAGGAGACCGAGACCGACCTGTTCGGTGAGCAGGCCGTGCTCTGCGGCGGCGTCTCCGAGCTGATCAAGGCAGGCTTCGACACCCTCATCGAGGCCGGCTACCAGCCCGAGGTGGCCTACTTCGAGTGCCTGCACGAGATGAAGCTCATCGTCGACCTCATGTACGAGGGCGGCATCTCCAAGATGTACTGGTCGGTCTCCGACACGGCCGAGTACGGCGGCTACACCCGTGGCCCGCGCGTCATCACCGACGAGACCCGTCAGGAGATGCGCCGCATCCTGTCCGAGGTTCAGGACGGGACCTTCGCCCGGCAGCTGGTCGAGGAGTTCGACGGCGGGCAGAAGGAGTTCCAGCGCTACCGCGGGGAGCTGTCCGAGGACGCGATCGAGAAGACCGGCGCCAAGCTGCGCCCGATGATGAGCTGGCTCAAGGCCTGAACGGCTGAACGCCTGCCCGGCTGAACGCTGGATGGCGGAACGGCCGAGCGCCTGAACGGCCGAGCGCCTGAACGGCCGAGCGCCTGAACGGCCGAGCGCCTGAACGGCCGAGCGCCTGAACGGCTGGACGCTTGAACGAACGCGAGCCGCGGCGGCTGGAGGATCTCCTCCGGCCGCCGCGGTTTTTTGTCGTCCGCGACCCACTCACAAGCACCCATGGGGGAGGTATGGTTTTCACGTGTCAGAAAGTCCTTTCACGTGTCAGAGGAGACGCCATGACGATGAAGGCCATCCGCTACCACGCTTACGGCCCGCCTGACGTCATCGAGCTGCGCGACGTGGCCAGGCCCGTGCCGGGCGACGGCGAGGTGCTCGTCCGGGTACGCGCGGCCGCGGTCAACCCCGGCGACCACCACCTGCTCAGAGGCAGCCCGTACATCCTGCGTGCCATGGCGGGCCCGGCCCGGCCGAAGCACCCCGGCCTGGGCAACGACCTGGCCGGCGTGGTGGAGGCGGTGGGCGGGGGCGTCACGGCGTTCGAGCCCGGCGACGAGGTCTTCGGCTGCGCCCGGGGCGCCTTCGCCGAATACGTCACCGTGCGCGCGGACGGGCCGCTGGCGTACAAGCCCGCAGGGCTGACGTTCGAGCAGGCCGCCGCCCTGCCCACCTCGGGGCTGACCGCGCTGCGGGCCCTGCGTGGCGAAGGGCGGGTGCGGGCGGGGCGGCGGGTGCTGGTCAACGGGGCCTCGGGCGGCATCGGCACGTGCGCGGTGCAGCTCGCGAAGGCGTACGGGGCCGAGGTGACGGGCGTGTGCAGTGGCGGGAACGCCGACCTGGTCCGTTCACTGGGCGCCGACCACGTCATCGACTACGGCAAAGAGGACTTCACCCGCACCGGCCGCAGATATCACTTCATTCTCGACAACGTGGGCAACCGTACGGTCGCCGACCTGCGGCGCGCGCTCACGCCCGACGGGATCCTCGTCCCCAACAGCGGCACCGGCGGCGGGCCCTGGTTCGGGGTGATAGGCCGCCTCATCCGGTTGAGGGCGATGTCCCCGTTCGTCCGGCACACCTTCGTCACCATCGTCACCCAGGAGAACGCCACGGACCTCGGCACCCTGCGCGAACTGGTCGAAACAGGCAAGCTCACCACCGTCATCGACCGGACGTACCCGCTCAGCGAGGTCCCCGAAGCCATCACCCACTTCGAAGGCCGCCACGCCAGAGGCAAGATCGTCATCACCCTCTGAGCGCCGTGCGCCGCTGGGCGGTGTGTCCGGTTGGGCGGTGTCTGAGCGTCCTGCGCCACCGAACGGTGTGCCCGGATGGGTGGTGCGCGCGACTGGGCCGTCTGCCTGGGTGGGCGGCTGGGTGGTGTGCGCGGATGGGCGGTGGAGCCGGGCCCGGGGTTCTTACCGCCGGGACGGGGGTCGTAGTCCGTCGAGGATGATTCGGGCGAGGTGGGCGCAGCGTTCGCGGCTGGTGTCCGCGCCGGCGTGCTGGATCGCGGCGAAGGCCCCGGCGACGATCGCCATCACCTCGTCGACGGTCACATCGGCACGTACGACGCCGGCGCTGTGGGCACGATCGAGCAGGCGCGCGACCTGGTGCGTGAGGTCGGCGGCGGCATCGGGTGCCGCGTCGCGCAGGTCGAACTCGGCGGCCGTGAGCGCGCTCTTCACCGCCGCGTTCTCCGCGCCCGAGGCCATCATCCGGGACAGCAACGTGAACAGCGCGCCCGGATCGCCGGTGCCGGCGAGCGCCTCTCCTTCGGCGACCAACTGCCTGATCTGATCGATCGCGACGGCCAGGTAGAGCGCCTGCTTACTGGGGAAGTGCCGGTGAACGGTGCCGGGGCCGACCCCCGCATGGCGCGCGATCTCGTCGAGCGAGATGCCGAGCCCTTGCGCGGCGAACAGCCGCTGCGCGGTCCGCAGCACCTGCTCACGATTGCGACGCGCGTCAGCCCGCATCTCCCGGTCGTTGCGCGTCTCGGCCCGCGACTCCTGGTTGTGGCCCGCGTCGGCGCCCAACTCGCGGTTGTTGCGCGTGTCGGCTCGCGGCACCTGGTTGTTGCGCGTGTCGGGCTGCGACTCGCGGTTGTTGCGCGCGTCCGCACGCTGCTCCCGGTCATTGCCCGCGTCGGGGTGCGACTCACGGTTGTTCACGGGGTCCGCCGGTGGATCGGCCGGGGGGTGTCCGTGGTTGGACGTATCACCGGGCTAGCTTAACCGGGGCGGCGCCCCGTATGCTCCTTGGCATAAGCGGGGCGACGCCCCGTTTAACTGGCCGGCCTCGCTCGGAGGCGGGTCTGCCGATGACGAGGAGGTCTCTTCGATGACCAGCCGTGAGGAAGCCGGCGCTCTGGTGCGGCGGATGCAGGAATGCTTCAACACGCGGCAGTTCGACCAGGCCGCCGAGTTGTTCACGCCCGACTTCCGCAACCATCCGCTCGGCGCCATCGGGTTCGAGGCGGGGCGGGCGGCCTGGGCGCAGGTCGTCGCCCGGTTTCCGGACATGCGGGTCGTGGCCGAGGACCTTTTGATCGACGGTGACAAGGTGGCGGTCCGCTCGTCCGTCGAGGGGATGGACGTTCAGGGCGGCGACGTCCGTCCCGTGCTGATCGAGATCTTCCGCATCGACGGCGGCCGGCTCGCGGAGGCCTGGGGGGTCACCGAGGGTCCGGATCCGCGTCGCTGAGGGACCGGCATCGAGATAGTACGTCTTTACTCCGATATATCGTTCGATATAGCATCCGACTCATGATGAACGCACGTCGTAACCAAGGCGCCGGTGGCTTAGGCCCCACGGGGCGGTTCTTCGGGCCGGGTGAGCTGCGGCTGGCCATCCTCGCCCTGGTCGCCGAGGGGCCCGGCCACGGCTACCACCTCATGGGCCGGCTCGCCGACCGCTTCAACGGCACCTACGAGCCGAGCGCCGGCTCCATCTACCCGACCCTGCAACTGCTGGAGGACGAGGGCCTGGTACGCGCCGAGTCCGAGGACGGCCGCAAGGTCTACCACGTCACTGACGAGGGCGGGCGGGTGGCCGCCGAGCGGGCCGAGGAGATCGAGCGCCTGTGGGGCCGGGCCGCGGGCCGGGGCGAGTGGGGGATGTTCCGCGAGCCGGAGGCGGCGGAGATCGTCGGCCCCGCGCTGCGCCTGGTCAAGGCGGCGGTGAAGGCACTCGCTCACGCCCACGGGGATCCGCGGGTGGTCGAGCGGATCCAGGAGATCTTCGTGGACGCTCGCCGCCAGATCGAAGACCTCGACCCCAGGAGGAGCCGATCATGAGCCCGAGTGTCCTCCGCCGCCGAATCGAAGGACTCGACTTGCCGGCCTTCGCCGTGCGCGAGGTGGCCATCGAGGGGAGGCGGTCGTGAGCACGATCATGCCCCGCAAGCTGCTCGACCGGTTCTTCGTCAAGGGGGAGGTGGTCGAGGTCGAGCAGCTCACCGCGCGCATGCGGCGGGTCAGGATCGGCGGGCCGGCCCTGGCGTACCTGCGGTGGACCCCCGGCCAGCACATCCGGCTGCTGATCGAGGGCCGCGGCCCGCTGGGTGGCGTGCTGCGGACGTACTCGGTCTGGCGGCACGATCCCTCGTGGGAAGCCCTCGACCTCGTCGGCTACGACCACGGCGGCGACTCGCCGGGCGTCACCTGGATCAGGAACGCCGCTCCCGGCCAGGAGATCGCCTTCACCCGCCCGGAAGGGAGCTTCGTGGTGCGGGAGGAGGCCCCGTACCACCTGTTCGCGGGGGAGGAGACGGCGTCCGTGGCGTTCGGGCCGATGTTGCGCGCCTTGCCCGCCGGGGCGCGGACGTACGGGGCGGTGGAGGCGGAGGGGCCGGGCGACCACCTCGGCCTGCCGGGCGATCTGGTCGAGGTGTGTCGCGGCGGCGCGTCGGCGGCGGGGTCGCGGGCGCTGGTGGACGCGGTCAGGAAGCTGGACCTGCCCGACACCCCCGGCGTGGCCTACCTGGCGGGGGAGGCCCGCACGATCCAGGCCGTGCGCGCCCATCTGGTCGGCGAGCGCGGATGGCACCGCAGGGACGTGCGGACGAAGCCGTTCTGGACGCCCGGGAGGAAGGGCCTGGACTGATCCGTACGAGGACTCCGCTGAGCGTGATAAAAATACCGGTATAGTTATCGCTCAGGAGGAGTCATGATCGAACTGAAGTCGGCCGGCGAGATCGCCGCGATGCGCGAGGCGGGCCGGGTGGTGGCCGCCGTGCAGAGCGCGGTGCGCGACCGGGCGGACATCGGGGTCACGCTCAGGCAGCTGGACGAGGTGGCCAGGACCGTGCTCGAGGAGGCCAAGGCCGGGGCGTCGTTCCTCGGATACCACCCCTCGTTCGGCGCCACGCCGTACCCGGGTGTCATCTGCACCAGTGTGAACGGCACCATGCTGCACGGGCTGCCGACGTCGTACCGGCTGCGTGACGGAGACCTGCTCAGCGTGGACTGCGGAGCCATCGTGGACGGCTGGCACGCCGACGGCACCGTCAGTCTCACGGTCGGCCACGCCCGCGCCGAGGACCTCAAGCTGATCAGGGTCGCCGAGGAGACGCTCGCCGCGGGCATCGAGGCGGCCGTGCCCGGCGGCCGGATGGGCGACATCGGGCACGCCATGTCCACGGTCGGGCGCGGCGCCGGCTACGGCATGCAGAACGACTTCGGCGGCCACGGCATCGGCCGGTCCATGCACGAGTCGCCGTGGGTGCCCAACGAGGCCAGACCCGGCAGAGGGCTGCGGCTGCGCCCCGGGCTGGTGATCGCGATCGAGCCCAGCCTGATGGCCGGCGGCGGCGACGAGTACTACATGGCGGACGACGGCTGGTCGGTGTGCTCGGCCGACGGAAGCAGAAGCGTGCACGTCGAGCACACCGTGGCCATCACCGAGGACGGCCCCGTCGTCCTGACCCTGCCGTAGGCGGCGGTCGGGCGGGTGCCGTTCTGTGGTCATCCGGCGAGGATCGTCCGCTACGCGGAGTCACGACTAGTCTGCCCGCGATGCTCCCCTTCCAAAGCCGCGAGAGGGCGCGCGGCCCGGTCATGGAAGCCCCATGGGCGGGGCGGCTGTCCTTCAGTCGCCCGCAGGCGTGCGCCAAGCCGGGCTCTCTTCTTCACCTGTTCGGTAATGTGGCGGGTTTTCCCTGGTCAAGCCGGAAATTATCGGCGTTTGTCGAACTTGGGGGCAGGGCAGATCTTCTCCCGATAGCTACGGAGAGTAGTCGAGAGGTATCAGGGAGAATCACATGTATAAATCAGGACTCGTCCTGGCCGGTCTCGTCGGCGGGATGGTCATGTTCGGCGGCTCCGCGGTAGCTGCCACGGCCGAGTGGCCCCGGGCCAACGAAGACGCGCAGCGCACCTTCTTCTTCTGCGGCGACGAGAACATCTTCGCCCAGGGCGATGTCGACAACGGCACGAAGGGCGTCCTCGTCGTTCAGACCGGCGACATCCTGAGCCAGATCCTCGGCATCAAGAGCGAAGAGACGAAGTGCGCGATCAGCTAACGTCATTTCTCTGCAGCTGAGCAGCGTTATCCAGGGGCCCACCCGCCGGGTGGGCCCCTTCGTCGTGCTCAGCCCTCGTCAGCGCCCTCGTCAGCGCCCTCGTACGCGAACGAGGCGGCGAAGGAGTTGCGGGCGATCCGGTCGAGCTGCTCGTCGCTCATCCCCAGCTCACGCCGCAGCGCCGCGTAGTTGTCCTCCACGTAGCCGCCGAAGTAGGCCGGGTCGTCGGAGTTGACGGTGACGACCAGGCCCTCGTCCAGCATCGCGGGCAGAATGTGGTCACGCAGGGACGGCACCGCCCGCAACCGTACGTTCGACAGCGGGCACACGGTCAGCGGGATGCGCTCCTCCCGCAGCCGGGCCACGAGCTGCGGATCCTCCATCGCCCTGATGCCGTGGTCGACCCGCTCCACGCCCAGGACGTCCAGCGCCTCCCACACGTAGTCGGGACCGCCCTCCTCGCCCGCGTGCGCCACCCGGTGCAGCCCCTCCGCCGCCGCGAGGTCGAAGACCCGCCGGAAGAGCGACGGCGGATACCCCACCTCCGCCGAGTCCAGCCCCACCCCGATGAAGTGGTCACGGAACGGCAGCGCCGCCCGCAGCACCTGCTCGGCCTCCTCCGCGCCCCGGTCGCGCAGGAAGCACAGGATGAGCGCGGCCGACGCCCCCGAGTCCTTGATCGCCGCCGACAGCCCGCCGAACACCGTCTCCAGCGTCACACCCCTGCTCAGATGCGCCTGCGGATCGAAGAAGATCTCCGCGTGCCGCACCCCCTGCCCGGCGGCCCGCCGCAGGTAGGCGGCGGCCAGGTCGTAGAAGTCCTGCTCGGTGCGCAGGACGGCGAGGTGCTCGTAGTACACGTCCAGGAACGAGCGCAGGTCGGTGAAGGAGTAGCGGGAGCGGATGGCCTCCACGTCGTAGGTCGGCAGGTCGATCCGGTTCCGCCGGGCCAGCTCGACGACGAGCTCGGGCTCAAGGGTGCCCTCGATGTGCAGGTGGAGTTCCGCTTTGGGACGCATGGCAACGAGTAAACCGGACCCACGTAGTGGGAGGTATCGTGCGAACCTCTGAACTCTCACCCCTTGAGCTGGCATAACATCAGATTTCATGAGGCTGGAGGATCTGCTCGCACGCGAGGACCTGCGGCTGACGTTGGTGACCGAGGCCGGCCCGCTCGACCGGGAGATCCGCAGGGCGTACCCGACGGACCTGCCCGACCCCCGCCGCTACCTGCGCTCCGGCGATCTCGTGCTCACCAGCGGCGTCTGGTACGCCGAGCCGTCCGACTGCGAACGCTTCGCCGACGCGCTGTGGGCCAGCGACGCGGCGGGCCTGGTCGTCGGCCTGATCGTGCTCGGCGAGCTGCCGGGCGAGCTGGTCAAGGCGTGCGAACGCCGGCGGCTGCCGCTCCTCCTGGCCGCGCCCGACCAGGCGTTCGGCGCGATCACCGAGGTGGTGACCGCGGAAGGGTTCGCCGCCGAGCAGCGCAGGGCCGAACGGGTCAGGGCGCAGACGCTGCTCGACGTGCTCGGCCGGATTCCGCCGGGCGAGGTGTCGGCGCACCTGAGGCTGCTCGGGGCCGACCCCGGGCTGCCCACCGCCGCCATGGCGGTCACCCTGACCGGCGGTCCCGATCTCGACCTGCCCGAGCTGCTGCACGAGGGCCTGGCCAGGAAAGGCCGGCATCTGGTCGTGGGCGGCACCCCGCACGAGGCGGTCGTGCTGGTCAACGGCCGCGCCTCGCGCAAGAGCCTGGCCGACGAGCTGCGCGGCCTGGTCGCCGGGCGGCAGGGGACGAGCATCGCCGCCGGGATCAGCGAGATGGCGGCCAGCGTGTCACAGCTCGGCGAGGCGCTGGAGACGGCCAGGCGCGGCATGGAGTCGGCCAGGACCGGGCCGGGCCCCGTGTCGATCATGTCGCTGGCCGACATCGACAGCTTCGACCTGCTGCTGGCCTCGCTGCCCGCCGCCACCCGCCGTTCCTTCCGCGACCACCTGCTCGGGCCGGTCGAGGAGTACGACGCCCGGCACGGCTCCGAGCTGCTGCGCACGCTGGACATCTTCCTGGAGACGTGCGGATCCTGGCAGCGCACCGCCGACGAGCTGTACGTGCACGTCAACACCCTGCGCTACCGGATGCAGCGGATCGAGGAGCTGACCGGCCGGCGGATGACGTCGATGCGCGACCGTACGGACCTGTATCTGGCGCTGCGCTCAGGGCAGCCGGCCCGCGACGAGCCGGCCACGTGAGACCACGGCCACGATGTTCTCCGTGGCCAGGTCCTCGATCCGCTCCCAGGGGCGGCCGCGCAGCACGATCAGGTCGGCGCCCAGGCCGGGCGCCAGGCGGCCGACCGGCATGCCGATCGCGTCGGCGGCGTCGGAGGTGGCCGCGCGCAGCGCCGAATCGGCGTCCAGGCCGAGGACGCGCGTCATGTGGACGACCTCGGCGAGCTGGTCGCCGAACCGCACGTGGTGGCCGTTGGCGTCGGTGCCGAGCACGAACCGCACGCCCAGCGCCGCGGCCTGGGCCAGCAGCACGTTGCGGGTGGCGACCAGCTCGGCGGCCTTGTCCATCGCCTCGCGGGTGACCGGCACCCGGCCCTCGGCGATGGCCTCGTTGATGAGCAGCGTGGGGGCCACGGGAGTGCGCCGGGCGGCCAGCGTCTCGGCCAGGTCGCGGCTCATGAGCGTGCCGTGCTCGATGGAGTCGACGCCCTCCTCGGCGGCCACCCGGATGCCGTCCTCGGAGTGGGCGTGGGAGGCGACCCGCATGCCGAGGGCGTGGGCCTCGTCCACGACGGCCCTGATCTCGTCGCGCGTGTAGTTGCGCCAGACGTTCCTGTCGCCGATCGACAGGACGCCGCCGCTGGTGGTGAGCTTGATGCCGTCCATGCCGGCCCTGGCCCAGGTGCGGACGAGCTTGCGGCACTCGTCGGGCCCGTCGGCGGTCGGCTTGCGCAGCGGCAGCGGCACGGCGGGCGGCACGAACAGGTCGTTGTGCCCGGCGGTCATCCCCACCACGCCGTGCACCTGGATGCGCGGCCCCGCGAGGATCCCGGCGTCGAAGGCCCGGCGCAGCGCGATCTGGGCCTCGTCGCCGGCCAGGTCGCGCAGCGTCGTCACGCCGTGCCGCATGGCCCGCTGGGCGTGGGCGGCGCCGTGCAGCACCTGCTCGTCGCGGGTGGTGGTGAGCGGCCAGGTCGCGAAGTCGGGCGGCTCGCCGGCGCCGGCGTAACCGACCAGGTGGACGTGCGTGTCGACCAGGCCGGGCAGCACGCACAGGTCGTCGTGGCGCTGCGCCGCCGGGCTGAGGTCCGTGATCCGGTCGGGCTCCCAGGCCAGATCGACCGGGCCCCGGTATTCGGTACCGTCCCAAAGGGGGATTCCGTCGAGTCTCATCTCAAGGCCCGACGCTACCCGAGCCCCTGGGCCGCTGGAGGGATCTACGGTCCTGACGCCGCCCTCTCGTAGGGACCTACAGGGCTCGCCAGCGCTTTTCCCGGCTTCTCCGTCTCCCGCCCTCGGATCGCCCCGTTGTCCGAAATGACCGTCACACGATGGTAATAATCGAGAGATACCTTCCTGACCTGCACGTCTAGGCCGTTCAAGGAGAATTATGGCTATCCTCGACCGTCGCGCGTTCCTGCGGACAACCGGTCTGGCCGGTCTGGCGCTCGGTCTGGCCGCCTGCGGCGACGACGGCGGCACGACGGGCTCCGCGAGCGGCGGCGGCTTCGGGGCGGTCAAGCTGCAGCTCTCCTGGAAGAAGAACGTCGAGTTCGCCGGCGAGTACTTCGCCGACACCAACGGCCACTTCAAGAACGCCGGATTCACCCAGGTCGAGCTGCTGTCCGGCGGCGGCTCCGGCACCTCGGTCGAGTCGGGCCTGGCCACCGGCCGCTGCTGGGCGGGCCTGTCGGCCCCCACCATCACCGCCCCCGCCGTGCTCCAGGGCGCCCAGCTGAAGATCGTCGGCGCGACGTTCCAGAAGAACCCGTTCGCCATCGTCTCCCTGAACAAGAACCCGATCAAGGAGGCCAAGGACCTGGCCGGCAAGAAGATCGGCGTGCAGGACTCCAACGAGCTGGTCTGGAACGCGCTGCTCAAGGCCAACGGCCTCGACGCCTCCAGCGTGACCAGGGTGCCGTTCCAGTCCGACCCGTCGATGCTCACCTCAGGGCAGCTCGACGGGTACGTGGGCTTCGTCACCAGCGGCCCGGTCAACCTGCGCATGCAGGGGCACGACCCGGCGTACCTGCTGCTCGCCGACGCCGGGCTGCCGCTGGTCGCCGAGACGTTCACGGTCACGCAGGAGACCATCGACAACGAGCGCGACAAGCTCAAGGCGTTCCTCACCGCCGAGATCAAGGGCTGGAAGGACGCCGTCGCCGACCCGGCCAAGTCCGCCGAGCTGGCCGCCACCGTCTACGGCAAGGACCAGAACCTCGACGTCAAGGAGCAGACGGAGGAGGCGAAGATGCAGAACGAGCTCGTCGTCACCCCCGACGCCAAGGCCAACGGCCTGTTCACGATGACGCCCGAGCTGATCGGGCAGAACATCGAGTCGCTGGCCAAGGCGGGCCTGAACATCAAGGCCGAGCAGCTGTTCGACCTGTCGATCCTGAACGAGATCTACCAGGCCGACCCGAGCCTGAAGCCGGCATGAGCGGCATCAGCGTCGCCGGGCTGAGCAAGACCTTCGGCAAGGGCGTGACCGCCGTCGAGGGTGTGGACCTGCGCACGCCGAAGGGCTCGTTCCTGTCGCTGCTCGGCCCGTCCGGCTGTGGCAAGTCCACCGTGCTGCGCATCCTGGCCGGCCTGGAGGAGCCCACCGCGGGCGAGGTCTCGGTGAACGGCGAGACGCCCCAGGAGCTGCGCAGAAGCCACCACCTCGGCATCGCCTTCCAGGACTCGGCGCTGCTCGCCTGGCGCAGCGTCGCGGCCAACATCCGGCTGCCGCTGGAGGTGGCGGGGATCAGGCCGGAGCCCGGAGTGATCGAGGACCTGATCAAGCTGGTCGGCCTCGACGGCTTCGAGAAGGCCCGGCCCGCCGAGCTGTCCGGCGGCATGCGCCAGCGGGTCTCGATCGCCCGCGCCCTCGTGGTCAGGCCCAGCGTGCTGCTGCTGGACGAGCCGTTCGGCGCCCTGGACGACATGACCCGCCAGCGGCTCAACCTGGAGCTGCTGCGCATCTGGACCGAGAAGCCGGCCACCACCCTTATGGTCACCCACGGCATCGGCGAGGCGATCTTCCTGTCGGACGTGGTGGCCGTCATGAGCGCGCGGCCGGGGCGGGTGATCGAGATGGTGGAGATCGACCTGCCGCGCCCGCGTACGCCGGAGATGATGCGTACGCCCGAGTTCCACGCCATCCACGACCACCTCAGCGACCTGCTGTTCGGGCACGGCGCATGAGACGGGTCCAGGGACTGATCGGGGTCGTCGCCCTCGTCGCGCTCTGGTGGCTGCTGGCGGCGACGGTGTTCGCCGAGGGCGGCGCGGTGCCCACCCCCGCCGCGGTGCTCGCGTCCATGGGCCGCGACGGCTGGTCCTTCTACGGCCCGAACGCCTCCGCCACCCTGACCGCGGCCGTCCAGGGCTTCCTGTGGGGCAACGGCCTGGCCATCGGGGTGGCGCTGCTGGTGCTGCTCGTCCCCAGGCTGGAGGCCGTCGCCACGCAGCTCGCGGTGATCAGCTACTGCGTTCCGCTGCTGGCCATCGGGCCGATCGTGCTGGTGGTCTTCGGCGGCGAGGCGACCGTGGTGTTCCTCGCGGCCATCTCCGTCTTCTTCACCACCCTCATCGGCGCCCTGCTCGGCCTGCGCTCCGCCGACCGGGCGAGCCTCGACCTCGTCACCGTGTACGGCGGCGGACGCCTGGCGCGGCTGCGTTACGTACAGATCATCTCCGCCTTGCCCGGCACGTTCGCCGGGCTGAAGATCTCCGCGCCGTCCGCGCTGCTCGGCGCCATCATCGGCGAGTACCTGGGCAGCAACGACCAGGGGCTCGGCGTGTCGCTGATGATCTCCCAGCAGCAGTTCCAGGTGCCGCGCACCTGGGGGCTGGCGCTCGTGGCCGGCCTGATCGCGGGGCTCGGCTACGCGCTCGTGGCGCTCGTCGCCCGCGTGGTCACCCCCTGGTCGAGAGGGGAGTCGCGGTGATCGGCCGGATCGTGCTGCGGATCGTGGGGCCGCTCGCGCCCTCTGTCGTCATCGTCGTGGCGGCCTGGTGGCTGGCTCTGGAGGCGTTCGGGATCAGCCCGCTGGTGGGCAAGCGCCCGCCGCAGGTCTGGGAGTACCTGACGTCGTCGGCGGCCCACCGCGAGGCCGTGTTCGGCGCGCTGGGCATCACGGTCAGGGACGCCGCCGTCGGCTTCGCCTCGGGGATGATCGCCGCGACCGTTGTCGCCGTCACGTTCGTGCTGTTCAGGACCGTCGAGCAGACGTTCATGCCGGTCGCGATGCTGCTGCGCTCGGTGCCGCTCGTCGTCATGACGCCGCTGATCACGCTGATCTTCGGCCGCGACCTCGTGGGCGTCGCCGTCATCGGCGGCATCGTGGTCTTCTTCCCCGCACTGGTGAACGTCGCCTTCGGGCTGAGATCGGCCTCGCCGCAGGCCACCGACCTGATCATGGCGTACGGCGGCACCCGGCTGACCGTGCTGCGCAAGGTGGCGGTGCCGACCGCGATGCCCTCGGTGTTCGCCTCGGCCCGGATCTGCGTGCCCGCCTCGATCATCGGCGCGCTCATCGCCGAGTGGCTGGCCACCGGGCAGGGCATCGGGGCCGAGATCCTGCGCGCGATCGGCGGGTTCCGTTACGACGAGGTGTGGGCGGACATCGTGGTGGTCACGGGGGTGTCCATCCTGGCGTACGCGGTCGTCGGCGTCGTCGAGGCGCTCGTCCTGGCCCGCTTCTCGGACCGGCCGCCCGAGTAGCCGGCGCATGGACGGCGCGGGCGGCGTGCGGCGGCCCGCGCATGGACGGGCGTGCGGGTGGCCGGGTGTGCGGGTGGCTGGGTGTGCGGACCCGGCCGCGGTCCTGTGTGCGGGGGGGAGGCGCGGCCGGGTCCGCCCGGAAGGGGAGCGCGTGGGCGTGCGGTGGGGAACCGGCTCGGGTGTGGCCGGTGTGAGCCCGACGCTCCCTTGGTCCAGGGAGAGATGCCCTAACGGGCGGCGAAGTCCTGCGTCCAGGTGGGGCCCTGGCCGGCGTGTCCGACGCCGATGTGGGTGAAGGAGCAGTTCATGATGTTGGCCCGGTGTCCCGGGCTGTCGAGCCAGGCCCTGACCACGGTGGCGGCGCTCGGCTGGCCCTTGGCGATGTTCTCGCCGGCCAGGCGGAAGGCGAAGCCCTCGGCCTTGATCCGCCGGTCGAACGTGCGGCCGTCGCGCGACTCGTGCGAGAAGTAGTTGTTGCGCGCCATGTCCGCCGAGTGCCGCTCGGCGGCGCGGTGCAGCTTGGCGTCATGGGTGAGGGGACGGCAGCCGTTCCTGGCCCTGGCCTGGTTGGTGAGCGTGACGACGGCCGTCTCGGCGGCGGAGGCGAAGCCGCTGGAGCGGGAGTTGGAGGCCGCGCGCCCGCACGCCAGCGCCGGCGCGCGGGAGGTGTTCGTCCGGCCCTGGGAGTCGAGCGCGACCATGTAGTAGCGGCGCGGCGTGCTGCCGCACCGGACGTTGGCGGTGATCCGGCCGTTGCCGATGACCTTGGAGCCGCTCTTGACGACCCGGTCGGGACCCGCCGCCGAGACCTTGATGCGCACCCGCAGCCGGGCCTGGTCGGCGCAGCCCGTCCGGGCGACGGTGCCGCGCACCCTGCCCTTGGAGACGAACGGCTTGAGCGCGAGCACCCGGCACGCCTGCTGCGTGTCCTGCCGGGCGATCTGCTGGGTGTTCCGGTCGCTGGAGGCCGCGGCCGGCGAGGGGATGCTCAATGCCGCCAGACTTCCGAGGCAGGCGATCGCCTGGAGCTGTCTGCGCATTTCAGTCCTCCGGTCGGGGGCTCGACACTGCGTCGAACCGCATTCTGGTCCCCTCAAGTCGGCTTTGTACGGAAATTCCGCGCCATACCTGGAGTTCCAGGTAGCCGAATCGTAATACGCCCCTGATGGAAGTCGGTAAACCAGAGCGGACCTCCGCGCGTCGGGGCCGTGAACTCACGTGGGCCGGCCGCGCAGGATCGGCTTGGGCCGTGAGCGCTCGATGATCGGGCTGTTGGTCCAGAATGGCCCGCATGCCTACGACGCCCGAAGATCAGATCGAGACCGCGAACCCCGGCCCGCTCAACGACTACGACACCATTGCCGAGGGGTACTCGACCGAGAACGCGAACAGCCTCGTCAACGCGTACTACGAGCGCCCGGCGATGCTGGAGCTGGCCGGTGACGTGGCCGGCCGGCGGATCCTCGACGCGGGCTGCGGCTCGGGTCCGCTGTTCGCCGAGCTACGCGATCGGGGCGCCGTCGTGACCGGGATCGACGCGAGCGCCGGGATGCTGGAGCTGGCCAGGAAGCGGCTGGGCCCGGACGCGGACCTGCGGGTCGCCGACCTGGCCGCCCCGCTGCCCTTCCCCGACGACACGTTCGACGACGTCACCGCGTCCCTGGTGCTGCACTATCTGAAGGACTGGGGACCGGCGCTGGCCGAGCTGCGACGCGTGCTGAAGCCGGGCGGCCGGCTGCTCGTCTCGGTCGACCATCCCTTCGTGTTCACTCTCTTCGCCGCCATGGCGGGGGAGAAGCGGCCGAAGTACTTCGAGGTCCGCAACCGGGTCGAAGAGTGGACCATGGGCGGGCAGAACGCGCGGATGAGCTTCTGGGACCGGCCGCTGCATGCGATGACCGAGGCCTTCACCGCGGCCGGCTTCCGCATCAGCGTCATCAGCGAGCCGCCGTTCGTGCCGGAGGCCCGTGAGCTGTTCCCCGAGGAGTTCCGCGAGATCGACCCCTCCCGCACGCGGTTCCTCAGCTTCCTGTTCTTCGTGCTCGAAGCCGGCTGATCAATGGACTGGGCGCTTCAGCCCGGCTGAAGCGCCCAGTCGCTCATCGCTGTCTCACCTCAGCACTGGACCGGCTTGAGCCACGAGCACTCCAGGTCGCCCGCCGGGCCCGCGTCCGTGGCGCGCAGCTGCGCGGTCTCGCCCGCGGCCGCCGTCCTGGAGAACTGGGCGAGCCTGACGGCGATCTTGTCCTCGATGTCCTTCGGGGAGCCGGACAGGTACTGGTTGAGCATGATCGAGAAGATCAGCGGTTCGCCGTCGGCGCTGGTGACGTAGCCGGACAGCGAGGTGACACCGGTCAGCGAGCCGGTCTTGGCGTGTACGTTGTCCGCCGCCGGCGTGCCGCCCATCCGGCTGCGCAGGGTGCCGCCGGTGAACCGGTCGGCGTTGCCGGCGATGGGCAGGGCCTCGTACCAGGTGGAGAACCACGGCTTGGCGCGTACGGCCGACAGGAGCTGCACGATCGAGCCCGGCGAGAAGCCGTCGCGGCGCGACAGCCCCGAGCCGTCCCGCATGTTGATCACCTGCACGCCGTTCGCCTTGGCGAAGTCGGTGCTGACCTTGAGCCCGGCCGACCACGTGCCCTGGCCGGACACCTTGCGGCCCATGGCCTTGGTGAGGATCTCCGCGTGGATGTTGTTGCTCAGCTTCAGGAACGGCACCAGCAGCTCGCCCAGCGTCATCGACTGGTGCTCGGCCAGCTTATTGGCGTTCGCCGGAGCCGCGGCGGTCTCGGTCGAGCCGAGCACCTTCACGCCATGCTTGCCCAGCGCCTTGCGGAACAGCGAGGCCGCGTACGCGGTGGGGTCGTCCACGGCCACCCACTCCTGGTACGGGTCGGCGACCGTGCCGGTGATGACCACCGTGCGCGTGCCGTGCTGCCGCTCGATGAGCACGTCGGTCTCGGCGCCGGCCGTGGCCTTGTTCACGATCTTCAGGTAGTCGGTCGCGGGCGTGGTGGTCACCTTGACCTTGCCGTTCTCGGCTGCCACCCCCACGATCACCGAGCCGGCGTCGTAGTCGCGGTCGGGCGAGGCGGTCAGCGCCGAGATCGGCGCCGCGTAGTACGCGGTCTCGTCGTCCCAGGCCCAGTCGTTGCCGAGCCGCCGGTCGTCGAACCAGGTGTCGTCGGCCACCAGCTTGCCGGTGACGACCTTGATGCCGGCCTTGGCGACGTCGGCGGCCAGCGCGTCGTAGTCCTCGGCCAGCATGGTCGGGTCGCCGGTGCCCCGCAGCACCAGGTCGCCGGCCAGCACCGAGCCCGCCTTGCGGCCGGTGTTCAGCACGGTGGTGGGGAAGCGGTAGTCGAGGCCGAGGGTCTCGACCGCCGCCGCCGAGGTGAACAGCTTGGTGTTGGAGGCGGGGATCAGCTGCTTGCCGGCGTCGGTGGCGTACAGCTCCTCGCCGGTCTGAGCGCTCTTGACCACGACGCCGGCTCTGGCGATGGTGAGCCGCGAGTCGCTGAGGATCTGGTTGATGTCCTGGGTCAGGTCCGCCGCGCCCACGGAGGGGTCGAGCGCCACGGCGGGGGAGGAAGGTCCTGACGCCCACGCGAGGGCCGCGACGAGCGCGCCCGCGACGAGGGATGCTGAGGTGCGCCGCATGGGGTCTCCAAGTGACTGGGGGATCGCCTGGAAGCATGGATCACCACAGTCACCCTGTAATCCGCAAATATCCGTATTTGTGGCACCAACTGGCAAGATCAGGACGGCTGGTGTGAGGTCACCATGAACCCGCAGTCGCCGAACGAGATCTCATCGCCCGACTTCACCCGCGCCGGCCCCATCAGCCGCCACCCGTTGAGCCGGGTGCCGTTGAGCGAGCCGAGATCGACCAGCAGCCACGCCCCGTCGCCTTCCCGGCGCAGCTCGGCGTGGACGCGGGAGACCGTCAGGTCCGACAGGACGAGATCGCAGGCCGACCCCCGGCCCACCACGTAACGCAGCCGATCGTCGTCGGGCAGGGCCAGGCGCGGCAGGCGCGGACGCCGCCACGCGGACTGCACCCGGGTGGTGAACTCCGACACCGAGGAGACGGCGTCGGTCAGCCGCTGCCGGAACGTGGGCCGCCGCGGCAGGTCGGCCACCAGTTCGTCGAGCTCGCGCTGGTTCTGCGCGCGCAACGCCTGGTCGACCCGGCCCACGAAGGTGTCGTGGGAGATGCGGCCCTCCACGGCGCGGTCTCTGAGCTCGTCGATCGCACGGTCACGCTCTCCATCTGAGGCGCGAAAAGGCGGATGCGTGGAGCTCATGTAGCGAGTATCGGCCTGAACCTCGCTTCGTGTCCAGAATACGCGGATCACTTGCGATGGACATACTCCGTATGCATACTCAGTATCCATGTCGATCAGACACGGACTGCTGGCGCTGCTGCACGGCGGAGCCCGCTACGGCTATCAGCTGCGGGTGGAGTTCGAGGCGTCCACAGGGGCGGCCTGGCCGCTCAACATCGGCCAGGTCTACACGACGCTCGCCCGCCTGGAGCGTGACGGGCTGGTCGCACCCGGCGGCGAGGACGACCAGGGCCGCGCGGTCTACACGATCACCGAGGCCGGCCGGGAGGAGCTGGAGCACTGGTTCGGCACCCCCGTCGCCCAGACCGACCGGCCGAGGGACGAGCTGGCCATCAAGATCGCGATGGCGGTGTCCGCCGGCGTCGACGTCGCCGAGGTCGTCCAGACCCAGCGCGTGGCCACCATGCGCGCGTTGCAGCAGCTCACGAAGGACAAACGCGAGGCCGATGGGCTCGCGCAGCGGCTCGTGCTCGACTCGTTGATCTTCAAGGCC
Source organism: Nonomuraea fuscirosea (assembly GCF_035917475.1). Taxonomy (NCBI): domain Bacteria; kingdom Bacillati; phylum Actinomycetota; class Actinomycetes; order Streptosporangiales; family Streptosporangiaceae; genus Nonomuraea; species Nonomuraea fuscirosea. The sequence continues at coordinate 250,542 of NZ_CP109074.1, forward strand.
GAGGCGGAACAGCGCTGGCTGGACCACTGCGAGGCCGTGTCCAAGGAGAAGAACCGATGACTGTGGTGGAGTTGCGGGAGGTGACCCGCGAGCATGGCAGGGTGCAAGCCCTGCGCGGGGTGAGCCTGGAGGTCGCGGCCGGTGAGCTGGTCGCGGTCATGGGCCCGTCGGGCTCGGGCAAGTCCACGCTGCTCAACCTGGCGGGCGGCCTCGACCGGCCGACCTCGGGCGGCGTGACGATCGAGGGCAGGGACCTGGCGAAGGTGAAGGACCTGGCCGCGATCCGGCGTACCAGCGTCGGTTACGTCTTCCAGGACCTCAACCTGATCCCGTCGCTGACGGCCGCCGAGAACGTGATGCTGCCCAGGGAGCTCGACGGCGTCAGATCGGGCCGCGCCCGCGCCGAGGCGTTGGAGGCGCTGGCCGAGGTGGGCGCGGAGGAGGTCGCCGGCCGCTTCCCCGAGGAGCTGTCCGGCGGGCAGCGCCAGCGCGTGGCCATCGCCAGGGCGCTGACGGGCGAGCGCCGGCTGCTGCTGGCCGACGAGCCGACCGGCGCGCTGGACACGGCCACGGGCGATGAGATCCTGCAGTTGCTGCGCACGCGCGCCGACGCGGGCGCGGCGGTGCTGCTCGTCACCCACGAGCCCCGCTACGCCGCCTGGGCGGACCGGGTGATCTACCTGCGCGACGGCCGCATCGCCGAGGCGAACGCGGTACGGCTGGAGAGCGCCAGGTGAGCGCGTTCCGCGCCGCACTGCGCATCTCCCGCAGGGACGCCGCCCGCGCCAAGGGCCGCAGCGCGCTGATCATGGTCATGATCGGCCTGCCGGTCCTGCTCATCACCGGGCTGCTCACGCTGTCGCAGACGACGGACCTGTCCGCGCGCGACAAGCTGCCCTCCCGGCTGGGCTCGGTCGCCGACGCGGCCGTGTACGCGCACCTGCGCAGGACACACATCACCCAGGATCCGGCCGGCAGGTTCGGCGACCAGCCGCAGACGGGAGCACGACCACCTGGCTGGACCACCGCCGAGGTCACCGCGCTGACCGGCGGCCGGCTGTTGCCCTTCCACCAGTACACGACCGAGGCCCGCCTGCCGGCCGGCTTCGGCCGGGTGGACCTGCTGGAGATCGACCTGCGCGACCCGCTCGGCACCGGCGTCAGGCCGCTCGTGCGCGGCCGCCACCCCGCGACGCCGCAGGAGATCGCCGTCACGCCCGCGCTGCTCGACGCGGGCGTCACCGTCGGGAGCACGCTCCAGGTGACCAGGAGTGGCGAGCCGAAGCGCGTCGTGGGCGTCGTCGAGCACCCGAACCGCCCGGGCATCAGCGAGGTCGTCGCCCTGTACGACTCCGTACGGCCGCCCGAGGGAACCTGGCGCGGCCCCGGCTGGCTGGCCGACACCCCGGCCCCCGTCACCTGGCAGGACGTGAAACGGCTGAACCGGGCGGGAGTGCGCGTGGCCTCCCGAGCCGTCGTCGAGAGCCCGCGCACGGACGCCTTCGACGCGGGTTCCAGCCGCCCTGACCAGCGGTTGTGGACGGCCATCGCCGTGCTGCTCGTCGTCACGCAGACGGTGCTGCTGGCCGGGCCCGCGTTCGCCGTCGGGCTGCGCCGGCGCGGCAGGGAGCTGGCCACCATCGCCGCGCAGGGTGGCTCGCCGCGTCACCTGCGCACGATCGTGCTGGCCGACGGCCTGCTCCTGGGCGGCGCCGCGGCCCTGATCGGCGCCGCACTGGGCGTCGGCGCGGGCGCGATCGCCGAGGCGGTCGCGGCCAGATACATGGACTGGACCAGCGGGCCGCCGGACATCCCGTGGTGGCAGGTGCTCGGCGTCGCCGCGCTCGGCCTGGTCAGCGCTCTGGTGGCGGCGGTGGCCCCGGCGGCCGGGGCGGCGCGGCAGAGCCCGGCCCAGGTGCTCGCCGGGCGCGCGGCGAAGGCGCGTGAGCGTGTGGGCGTTCCGGTGCTCGGGCTCGTGCTGGTGCTGCTGGGGGTGGCCATGATGTTCACCGTCGCGTCGAGGAACGACCTCGGCGTGGTGGCCTCGGCCACGGTGACGCTCTTCGGGCTGATCGCGCTGACGCCGTGGCTCGTGGCCCGTACCGGACGGCTCGCCGCCCGCATGCCGCTGCCGGCGCGGCTGTCGATCCGGGACGGCGCCCGCCATCGCGCCCGCACGGCCTCGGCGGTGGCGGCCGTCATGGCGGCCACGATGGGTGCGGTCACGGTCGGCATCGCGTACCACACGACGTACGCCGAGCGCCGCAGGGAGTCCAGGCTCGCGGCGCCCGAGGGCACCCTGATCGTCTACGGTCAGAGCGCCGACGATCAGGTCTGGTCGGAGGTGCGCGACACTATGCGTGAGCGGTTGCCCGCGGCGACCTTCGTCCCCGGGCTCGCGGCGGTGGACGACCAGGGGCGGGAGCTGGCGACCTTCCTGCGGTCACCGGCGGATGGGACCTCCTCCCCCTACTACGGATCGCCGTTCGACCTCCCGATCACCGGCGACGCCCGGCTGCTCGCCCTCCTCCAGGGGCGGCGGGACCCGTCGGCCGAGGCGGCGCTGGCGGCCGGCCGGGCCGTGGTGTTCGACCCCCGGCTGATCAGCGACGGCGCCCTGGACGTGACCGTCCAGGGAGGGGAGGACGCCGACGGGGTCCCGATCCGCATCCCGGCGGTGCGGGCCGGTGCCGCCCAGGCCGGCCAGGGCGGCGCCGTGATCCCCGCGTCGGCCCTGAAGAAGGCCGGGTTCGAGACCGCCGAGCGGAGGCTGTACGCCACGCTGCCCCAGCCCGTGCCGGATCAGCTGGAGCCGGACCTGCAGGCGCTGGCGATCGGCGCGGCGGTCGTCGTCATCGACGACGACAGCGACGAGCAGTACGCCCTCATGCTCGGAGCGCTGCTGGCCGCGGCCGTGATCCTGGTGCTCGGCGGCACCTTCGCGGCCACGGGCTTGGCCGCGGCCGACATGCGCCGCGATCTCGACATCCTGTCGGCCGTGGGCGGCCGTCCCCTGACCCGCAGGCTGGTGGTGGCGACGCAGGCCGGTTACATCGCGGGACTGGGCGCTGTCACGGGCCTGGTGGCGGGCCTGGTGACCGCCACGGCCATGACGCAGGGCCTGCGGACGGCGCGCGTGTCCGGCGGCCTGGCGATGCCGTGGCCCTTCCTGGCCGTGCTCGTGCTGGGGCTGCCCCTGCTGGCGGCGCTGATCGCCGGGGCGTTCACTCGGACGCGGCCGGCTCCGGCTCGCCGGGTGGCGTGAGGCGGTACTTCAGCGTTATCAGTACCGACGCGAAGATGATCAGCGCGGGGACCGTGGTCTGTCCGATGAGGACCGCGGTCACCGCGCTGTCCGGCTGCTCGACCGGTTTGCTCGGCTGGGACTCGACGAAGCCGCTGATCGACAGGATCACCCCGAAGATCAGCGCGCCGAACGAGCTGAACCCGCTTTCGATCGCCGTCCACAGCCCGGTCAGCACGCCGGCCCGCCGCCTGCCCGTCCTGGCCGCGTCCACCGCGATCACGTCGGCGAGCATGGAGAACTGCATGAGCTGCACGCCCGCGTACCCGACGCCCACCACCAGGATCGTGAGGTGCGCCCAGATCGGGCCGAACAGCGGCGTCGCCATGGCGGCCGTCGTTCCAGCCCCGAACAGCAGCGCCGCCACCACCATCGCGCCGCGCTTGTCGAGGCGCCTGGCCACGCGCACCCACAGCGGCATGGTCAGCAGGATCGGCCCGACCAGCACGGCGAAGAGCGTCTGCGTGGCCCCCGAGGAGCCCAGCGTGTACGTCGCGAAGTACGGCGCCGCCGCCAGCATCATGCTGACCGCCAGCATCTGGACGCAGGCCAGCACGGTCAGCCACACGAACGCCGAGTTGCCCTTGATCGCCGCGAACTGCTCCCGCCACGTGCCCCGATCCCCTTCGGGGGCGCCGGTCATGGGGGCGCGGGCGGTGCCGAAGAAGGAGCCGAGCATGGCCGCGAACAGCACGATCGCGATCGTCAGCGCCATCAGCCGGTAGCTGCCCAGCGTGCCGTCCACGCCCTCGCTGTGGGCGATGGCCGGAGCCAGCACGCCGCTGATCGCGGTGGCCGCGCCGATGAACACCATCCGCCACTGCAGCAGCGACGTGCGCTCGTGGTAGTCGTGCGTCATCTCGCCCGGCATCGCCTTGTACGGCACCTCGAACAGCGCGTACGCGGTCGCCGTGGCCAGGAAGCAGAGCCCGACGTAGAGCGCGGCCGGCACCCCGGTCAGCGGCGGCCCGGCGAAGACCAGGAAGAACGCGATCGGCAGCGTGCACGCCCCGGCCAGCAGCCAGGGCCGGCGCGGCCCCCAGCGCGAGGTGGTCCGGTCCGACCAGCGCCCGACCAGCGGGTTGATGATCAGGTCCCAGACCTTGGGCGCGGTGACGACCACGCCGGCCAGCCACGCGGGCACGGCCAGGAAGTTCGTCATGTAGAACAGCAGCAGCAGGCCCGGCACGGCGTTGACCGTGGCGGTGCAGAAGGAGCCCACCCCGTAACCGAGGCGCACGCCCTTCGGAACGGTGGCCGTGCCGGCCGCCGGTGTGATCATTCCCTCATTGAAGCCGAGCGGGGGCCGGTCCGGGAGGGCCCACTTTTCGCGGACCCGCCCGTTCGGTCCGACCCGCTCGGCCCGAGCCCGTTCAGTCGGACACGTTGGCGCAGACCACGTGCGCGCCGATCTCGATCATCCGCTGCTCGCTGCGCGAGTCGGCCACCCTGGCCATGAGGATCGGCGCACCGGACGCGGCGAACTGCGGCAGCCGGGCGCGTACCAGGCGGTGCAGGTCGCGTACGACGTCCTCGGCCGCCGACATGTGCACCTTCACGTGCAGCATGATTCCCGGCGCCCCGGACGCCGTGCGGGCCTCCGAGATCCAGACGTGGTGCACCAGCGGGAAGTCCATGAGCAGGTACCCGATCGCCTTCCGCAGCGCGGGCAGGATCGGATGCGTGCACCGCCGATATCCCGGGTCCACCTGCTGCATCGGCCCCGACAGGTGCGGCCGGGGCGCGGGCACCCAGGGCAGCGTGGGGGCGTGCGGCGTCGGCGGGGCCACCTGGGCCAGCGCGGCACCGCGCGACACGGTGGCCATGGCGCCCGTCGCGTAGGCGGCCGGCACGGCCCCCGACAGGACGGGCGTCGGTCCCGTGCGCGTCGTGGTGATGAAGCGCTGGAGGTCGTCGATGGGCACGGCCGCGGCGGCTGGTCCGGCCGCGTCGATGACGATCTCGCGCACTCCGGTGACGCGCTGGATGTCCAGGATGGTGTCGGCGTCGCACGCCGAGAGGGAATGGCTGCCGCGGTGCCTGGCATAGGTAGCGGCGCTGGTGTATCCGAGCAGCACTCGGTCACCCGCCTGCGTCGTCCCCAGGACGACGGAACGATCTGGTCGCACTGCCACCAGGACTCCACCGTCGGCAAGAGCGCCCAGCAGGCGATGCGGAGCGCCATGCTGGGCGAGCACGTCGGCAAGCGCAGGATTCCCGATGCTCATATGACGAACCATAGGTAGTCGGCCACGGCTTATCAGGCTAATGGCCAATAAATCCCCCGATCAAGACAAAGATGCATTCAGAGTGGATGAGTTTGCCGAGCGGTGGGTACGCCGGTCCCCGTCTCACATGGTGGGTCCCTCGTGAACGCGTTCACAAGCGGCGGTTAGACTCTGTGGGACCGCCGGGGGGATCCATGGACGTGAACCCTCCCAAGCCGCCGTGACCAAAAGGATCCACACCTGTGAACAAGCCCGTCGTTCTGGTCGCAGAGGAGCTGTCCGAGGCTGGCCTCGCCGTACTCGGTGCGGATTTCGAGGTCCGCCACACCGACGGCGCCGACCGGTCCCAGTTCCTGCCCGCCCTCGCCGACGTGGACGCACTGATCGTCCGCTCCGCCACGCAGGTCGACGCCGAGGCCATCGCCGCGGCCCCCAAGCTGCGCGTCGTCGCCCGCGCCGGCGTCGGTCTCGACAACGTCGACGTCGAGGCGGCGACCAAGGCCGGTGTCATGGTCGTCAACGCGCCGACCTCCAACATCACCAGCGCCGCCGAGCAGACCGTCGCCCTCGTCCTGGCCAGCGCCCGCAACACGGCCCAGGCGCACTCCGCGCTGAAGAACGGCGAGTGGAAGCGGTCCAAGTACACCGGTGTCGAGCTGGACGAGAAGGTCGTCGGCATCCTCGGCTTCGGCAAGATCGGTCAGCTCGTGGCGCAGCGGCTGCAGCCGTTCGGCGTCGAGATCATCGCCTACGACCCCTACCTGCCGCCCGCCCGCGCCGCGCAGCTCGGCGTGAAGCTGGTGAGCCTCGACGAGGTCTTCAAGCAGGCCGACTTCATCACGGTGCACCTGCCGAAGACCAAGGAGACCCTGGGCATCATCGGCGACGAGGCGCTGCACAAGGTCAAGCCGAACGTGCGCATCATCAACGTCGCCCGCGGCGGCATCGTGGACGAGGCCGCGCTCTACTCGGCGATCAAGGAGGGCCGGGTCGCGGGAGCCGGCCTGGACGTGTTCGCCAAGGAGCCGTGCACCGACAGCCCGCTGTTCGAGCTGGACCAGGTCGTCGTCACGCCGCACCTGGGCGCCTCCACCCACGAGGCCCAGGAGAAGGCCGGCACCCAGGTCGCGCGCAGCGTGAAGCTGGCGCTCGCGGGCGAGTTCGTGCCGGACGCCGTCAACGTCCAGGGCGGCGCCGTGGCCGAGGACGTCAAGCCGGGCCTGCCGCTGGCCGAGAAGCTCGGCCGGGTCTTCACCGCGCTGGCGGGCGAGGTCGCCACCAAGCTCGACGTCGAGGTGCGCGGCGAGATCGCCGCCCAGGACGTCCGGGTGATCGAGCTGGCCGCGCTCAAGGGCGTCTTCGCCGACGTGGTCGAGGAGCAGGTCACCTACGTCAACGCGCCGCTGCTGGCCAAGGACCGCGGCATCGCCGTCGAGCTGGTGACCAGCGCCGAGAGCCCCGACTGGCGCAACGTGGTGACCGTGCGCGGCGTGCTGGCCGACGGCCGCACGGTCTCGGTCTCGGGCACGCTGTCCGGCCCCCGGCAGATCACCAAGATCGTCGAGGTCAACGGCTACGAGATGGAGATCGAGCCGACGGCTCACCTCTGCTTCCTCACCTACGCCGACCGCCCCGGCATCGTCGGCGTGGTGGGCCGCCTCCTCGGCGAGCACGGCATCAACATCGCCTCGATGCAGGTGGCCCGTGACGTCAAGGGCGGCAAGGCGCTCATCGCGCTGACCGTCGACTCGGCCATCCCGGCCGAGGTCGTCGAGCAGATCGGCGCCGAGATCGGCGCCGAGAGCGGTCGCTCGGTGGACCTGGAGGACTGACACACCCGCCTCGTCCGATCAGTGGGGAAGGCCGTTCCGTTTCACGGGACGGCCTTTCTTGTCTCACGATGCGAGATAGTAGGACATCCGAGCAGTATGCTCAGGTACTCTTACCGGTAATGCGCCAGGTTCTCGTACTTATTACCTGCCGCGGCGGGGCCTGTTAGGGCAGGTCGACGACTCGCCGCGGTGTGCGGCGTGTGCGTCGGCCGATAAGTCCCTTCGTCCGGTCCGTGACCCGGACCACGAGATCAGGCCCGGTCGGATTCCCGACCGGAGTCCGGCTTCCCAGTCGAACGACGTCCGCGAAATGAGATGAGTGAGATGTACGAGATGTATGCCTGGAACCGTGCCGACGACCACGAGGACGAGGCGGTCGAGGCCGTGCAGATGGCGCTGGACCGGCGTGACAACGGCGGCGCCCCGCAGAACTCCAGCCGGTAGCACGCGGGCGCCCCGCGCACGTCCGGCCGGCCGGACGCGGAGTCCTCAGAACTCCAGCCGGTAGAACGTCGCGGTCCTCCGCATCCCCGGCACCAGCGAGGCGATCCTGGCCACGGCGCGGTGCGCGGGCGACAGCAGGTCGAACCCGTCGATGTCGAACGCGCTCACGGCCGACAGGCAGCGCAGGCCCGGATGGATCGCCAGCAGCTCGGCGGGGCCGTCGATGCCCCAGTGCATCGTGGCCCCGGCCTTCCGCACGGGCTTGTTGAACCGCTGCAGCCGCAGCCCGAACCGGCTCAGCGCGTCGAAGACGAACAGACCGCTGGGGAACCGGTCCACGATCGCCCGCAGCAGCGCCCGGCCACCGTCCGGGTCCAGGTAGTAGAGCAGGCCCTCGGCCACGACCAGCGCGGGGGCGTCGGCGGGGATCCGCTCCAGCCAGGCCAGGTCGGTGACCGACGTCCCGACCGTGGCGTAGGCCCTGCGCTCGGGGAACAGCCGCCGGCGCAGCTCGACCACCTCGGGATGGTCCACGTCGTACCAGCGGACGGAGTCCGGCGGGTCGAGCCGGTGCACGCGGGTGTCGAGCCCGCAGCCCAGGTGCAGCACGGTGACCTTGGGATGGGCGTCGAGGAACCCGGCGGCCCACCTGTCCAGGAACCGCGCCCTGAGCGCGACCGCGGCGGCGCTGCCCGCGTTCATGCCCACCCCGCCGAAGTCGTGGTCGATCCGGCCGGCCGTCTCGGCGGCCAGATCGTCACCGAGGATCGGGTGCGGGGACCGGGCGTCCAGCGCCCTGCCGTACAGGGTGGCGAGGAGAGTGGCCTTCTCCTCCGTCAGGTGCACCTTCTCCGGCGACATGCCTTCACGCTACGTCCGCCGGGCGGCGGGCGAGGCGATCCCGGCGGCTGTGGCCCGGGACCTTCAGCGGCTGTAGTCGAGGAACAAGGTGCCGTTCTTGCCGCGTTCGACCTCGGTCAGCTGCCACGACCGGACCTCCTCGCCGTCGAACACCCGCCTGCCCTGGCCCACCACCGCCGGCGCGACGACCAGCCGCAGCTCGTCGACGAGCCCGGCCCGCATCAGCGACCGGGTCAGGTCGATGCTGCCGTGGATGCCGATGTCGCCGCCCGTCTCCTGCTTGAGCGCGGTGACGTACTCGGGCGCGGGAGTGGCGACGAAGGTGGAGCCGGCCCATGACAGGGCGGGCGTGCCGGAGGTGAGCACGTGCTTGCGGGTGGCGTTGATGAAGCCGGCGAACGGCTGGAAGTCCGAGGTGGGCCAGTGGCCGGCCCAGTAGTCGTAGGTTCCGCGTCCCAGCAGGACGTCGTCCTGGGTGGCGATGACCCGGTTGAGGTAGGCGATCAGCTGGGGGCCGTCGTCGGCGAGCCAGTCGCCCTCCTCGTACGCGATGCCGTCGAGGGACATGAGGTGGTAGAGCACGACCTTGCGCATGTGAGTTCTCCTGCTCGATCACTTGGGTCGATCACTTGGGCGGTGGGGCGAGCCCGTCGTGTGTCCCATGGTGTGGCCGGGGCACGGGTCTCCGCGATAGATTCGGCGGCAGCCGAATCCATGGGGGGAGTCGGGCATGCTCACCGTGACGTTCTCCGTCCATGACCTGACCTCGATCAGGTTCGCGTACTCCCCGCTCAGGGAGGTCTCCACCGGCGTCCACGCCCTGCGCACCCCCGCCGGGCGCGTCCTGCATCTGCCGTGGTTCAAGCAGGTGGGCGCCCGGCTCGGCGGCGAGCTGGCCCCGTTGCTCGACCTCGTTCCCGGCGGCTCGTACATCCCCGACTTCCTGTGCCCCGTCCCCACCAGCCCGCTCCCTGACCTGGCCGGCGAACTGGCGATGCTGCGTGCGACCCCCCACGAGATCATCCGCGCGGACCTCGACCGCATGGCGGACGAGACACCCGGCTCGTTGACCGGGCGTGCCATGGAGCTGTACCGGGATCCGGCCGCCGGCCTCGACCGGCTGGTGGACGCCATCGAGACCTACTGGCGGCTGGCCATGGCGCCGCACTGGCCGCGTATGCGCACCCTGCTCGAAGGCGACCTGCTCCATCGGGCCCGGCGACTGGCCGAACTCGGCCCCGCCGGGGTGTTCGCGGACCTGCACCCGGCGATCCGCTGGGAAGGCCGCACCCTCTACCTGGAGCGCCGCCCGGCGGAGTGGTCCAGGACGCTGAACGGCGAGGGCCTGCTGCTGGCCCCGTCCATCTTCGTCTGGCCCGGATTCCTCTACCGCACCGACTCCCCGGGCCAGGTGGCCATCACCTACCCGGTCCGCGCCATCGCCACGCTGTGGGAACGCGGCGCCGCGCCCGCCCCCGGCGCGCTGGCCGCGGTCGTCGGCCGCTCCCGCGCGCTGCTGCTGGGCGAGCTCGACGCCCCCGCCTCCACCACCGACCTGTCCCGCCGCACCGGCCTGGCCTCCGCCAGCGTCTCCGAGCAGCTCACCCTGCTGCTGTCGGCCGGCCTGGTCACCAAGCACCGCGTCGGCAGGTCCGTGCTCTACGTCCGCACCCCGCGTGCCCAGGCTCTGCTGGACGGCTGATCCCGCGGGCCGGGGGGGTGTGCGGGTGGGCGGCGGCCCCGCGCGGCCGCCGCCCACCCGCCGTCTAGCCCCGGCTCACAACACGGAGGCGGTGAGCGGGGCGGGGCCGGACTCCTCACGCTGTTCGAGCACGTGCTTCCACTGGCGTACGCCCGCGCGGTCCGGCCGGACCGCACCGACGAACGCCTGCCTGCGCCAGTCGGAGAGCTTCTCCTCCTTGACCACGTCGCCCGTGTGGGGGGAGTGCACCATGTAGCCGGGTTTGGAGATCATGCCCACGTGGCCGAGGCCGCTGAAGAAGACCAGGTCGCCGGGCTTGAGGTGGTCCCAGGAGATCTTCCTGGAGAACGCCCCGTACTGTTCGCTGGCGGTGCGCGGGAGTTCGATCCCGGCCGCCTCGTAGGCCCGGAGCATGAGCCCCGAGCAGTCGTATCCCTGTCTGCTCGCGCCGCCCCATACGTACGGGGTGCCGCGCTTGTCCATGGCGTATCTGATCGCGACCTTCCAGGGCGGAGCGGGGGTCTGCTTCTCCTGGATGCGCTTGATCTCGGCGCCGGTCAGGGTGGTGGTGTCGTCGTCGTCGGTTGCTGCCTGGGCTGCTGGGGTGGCCAGGAATAGTCCGGCGGCGGCCGCCGCCAGGACGATGGCGATACGAGACAGAGCACTGTCCTTCCATGAGGCCGGCCGGGTTAGCTGACGGGCTCGGGCCTGGAAGACAGCCCTACGGCGCGCTGGGCGCCGATTCGCCCCTGGGGGAGAGATGGGTCCCCGGCTCCACGCAGCGGCTGCGTGGATTAGGCCCGATGGACTCTAGCGAATGGGTCAAAAGGTAGTAAACCCCCAAAAATCGGACGTCCGGAAGTTGAGATGGTGTGTTCGTCAGACGAGACGAGCCGGTAAGGTACCGCCCATGGAGTCGCGTAACATCCGCTTGGCCGTCATCCCCGGGGATGGCATCGGCACCGAGGTCGTCGCCGAAGGACTCAAGGTCCTGGAGGCGGTGGGCACCAAGATCGAGCCCACCCACTACGACCTGGGGGCCGCACGCTACCACCGCACGGGCGAGACGCTGCCCGACTCGGTGCTGGAGGAGCTGCGCGGCTTCGACGCGATCCTGCTCGGCGCCATCGGCGACCCCAGCGTGCCGCCCGGCATCCTTGAGCGCGACCTGCTGCTGCGCCTGCGGTTCACCTTCGACCACTACGTCAACCTGCGCCCGGTCAAGCTGTTCCCCGGCGTGGAGACGCCGCTGGCCGACACGCCCACCGAGGACATCGACATGATCGTCGTCCGCGAGGGCACCGAGGGCCTCTACGCCGGCACCGGCGGGGTCATGCGGCGGGGCACGCCGCACGAGATCGCCACCCAGGAGTCGCTCAACACCGCCCACGGCGTCGAGCGCGTGGTGCGTTACGCGTTCGAGCAGGCCAAGTCGCGGCCGCGCAAGAAGCTCACGCTCGTCCACAAGACGAACGTGCTGTCCTACGCCGGCGACCTGTGGCAGCGCACGGTCAACCGGGTGGCCGAGGAATACCCCGAGGTCACCACCGACTACAGCCACATCGACGCGGCCTCGATGTTCTTCGTCACCCAGCCCGAGCGCTTCGACGTGATCGTCACCGACAACCTGTTCGGCGACATCATCACCGACCTCGGCGCGGCCATCGCCGGCGGCATCGGCCTGGCCGCCAGTGGCAACATCAACCCGGAGCGGACCGCGCCCAGCATGTTCGAGCCGGTGCACGGCAGCGCGCCCGACATCGCCGGCCAGGGCAAGGCCGACCCCACCGCGACCATCCTGTCCGTCGCCATGCTCCTCGACCACCTCGGCCTGCGCGCCGAGGCGGCCAAGGTCGAGCAGGCGGTCGCCGACGACATCGTCGAGCGCCTGGCCGGCTGGGCCGGTCGCACCACGCACGAGATCGGCGACGACATCACCGCGCGAGTATCCGGCTAGGACCGCCTAGCCCCGATCAAGCGCCTGGCGGTCCGAGGAGGACTGCCGGGCGCTTTTTCGTGTGCGGGTTCGGGTTCCGGCGGCCACGCGTGCAGCGCTCAGTGTCAAAAGGACTAATCATCCCTTTGGCCCCTTGCTATCCCATATGGCGAGACAATAGGAAGTACGGACTGCCCTTACGGGCATGGCCGCTCACCGCGGCGGGGCCGCAGTCAGCAAGCAGATCCCGTACATCCGCTAGATTTCGGTAGATTTTCGGTAGACCGCAGAGAGAAGGACCGCCGTCATGACCATCGCTCAGAAGCTCAGCTTCGACGTGCAGCTATCCGACCACGCTCGCACCGCGGCCGAGCGGGAGCAGGTACTGACGGACCCCGGTTTCGGGCAGACCTTCACCGATCACATGATCTCGATCGACTACACCGAGGGCCAGGGCTGGCACGACGCCCGGCTGCTGCCGTACGGGCCGCTCCAGCTCGACCCGGCCACCGCGGTCTTCCACTACGCGCAGGAGCTGTTCGAGGGGCTCAAGGCCTACCGCCAGCTCAACGGGTCGATCGTGACCTTCCGCCCCTACGCGAACGCCACCCGCTTCAACCGCTCCGCCGCGCGCATGGCCATGCCGGAACTGCCCGAGGAGACCTTCGTCGACTCGCTGGAGCTGCTCGTCCAGACCGACAAGGAGTGGGTGCCCACCACCGAGGGGCACAGCCTCTACCTGCGCCCCTTCATGATCGCCACCCAGGCGGGGCTGGGCGTCAACTACCCGTCGAAGACCTACAAGTACATGGTCATCGCCTCGCCGGCGGCCTCGTACTTCACCGGCGGCATCAAGCCCGTCTCCGTCTGGCTGTCCACCGAGTACACCAGGGCCGCCCCCGGCGGCACCGGCTTCGCCAAGTGCGGCGGCAACTACGCCGCGGCCTTCGTCGCGCAGCGGCAGGCGGTGGAGAACGGCTGCGACCAGGTGGTCTGGCTGGACGCCCACGAGCACCGCTACGTGGAGGAGATGGGCGGGATGAACCTGTTCTTCGTCTTCGGCGGCAAGCTCGTCACCCCCTCGCTCACCGGCACCCTGCTGCCCGGCATCACCAGGGACTCGATCCTTGAGCTGGCCGGGGACCTCGGGCTGGAGACCGAGGAGCGGCTCATCAGCGTGGACGAGTGGCAGGCCGCGTGCGAGTCGGGCGAGCTCACGGAGGTGTTCGCGTGCGGCACCGCCGCCGTGGTCACGCCGGTCGGCACGGTCAAGGGCGCCGACCGCTCCTGGACCATCGCCGACGGCACGCCGGGCCCGGTGACCATGCGCGTGCGGGAGGAGCTGGTGGGCATCCAGTACGGCGCCCGCCCCGACACCCACAACTGGATCCACAAGATCGTCTGATTCCAGGAGCCGTGCTGCGTTCCCCGAGGCCGCGGGCCCCGGGGAATCGGTTCACCACAGTTCCCGCGTCTCCACGGCGAATTCCCAGGGCGCCGGAAGAATGAGCGGTTCGGCGCCCGCCACCAGGATTTCCGTCCCGTATTTCCCGCCCTCCGGCCGGCCGAAGAGTTTCACCGTGCACTCCAGCGGATCGACCAGCAGATAAAGCGGCACCCCGCCCCGCGCGTATTCGCCCGGCTTGACGTGATAATCCTCGTAGACGCTGCCGGCGGTGACGATGTCGACGAGCAGCACGGTCGCGTCGCCGTACACCGCGTGTTCCATCCGCATGCGCGGGCGGCGGGGCACCACGGCCAGGTCGGGCACGTAGCGGTCGGCGTTCTGGCCCAGATAGACGGTGATGTTCGGCCAGATCTCCCAGCCCCGCTCGACCGCCGGGCCGATCAGCCGGCACACCATCTGGAAGACGAGCGTGTTGTGCTGCCACGTTCCGGACTCGTTCACCACGATCCGGCCGCGGGCCGTCTCCACCCGATATTCCGGAAGCAGATCGCGCACGCTGCGAAATCGCTCTTCGAGTGGCCCGGCCATGCCTTCCGTCCTTCACCTGCGTCGGGTTGATCGAGCGTACGGCCGGACGGGTGTGTGACAACAGGGTGTGATCGTCGCCCGCCGAGGCCGGACAGGTATGGCCCCGCCGGCTTTCACGATCCGCGCCGCCGCCCGCGTTCAGCGGGCGGGCCTTATACGGGCGTTGTTTCCGTTTCCGGTAAGGTTCGCGCGATCGACGACGTGAGAGTGGGCTGATGATGAAGCGGTTGCTGGCGGTCGCGGTGGCGGGATTGGCGATCGCCGTGCTCGGGGTGCTGGCGTTCTCCGAGCCGGGCGAGTCGTCCGACGGCGTGACCCTGAGCAGGCAGGCGGACGGCTCGATGGTCCTGGCCGACCTGGGGAGCATGGCCCCGGTGCTGGACGTGTACGAGGACTTCGACTGCCCGGTCTGCAAAGACATGCACGGCAAAGTGGACACGACGATTCAGCGGCTGGCCAGGGAGGGGAGGGTTAAGGTCGTCTTCCACACCGTGACGATCTTCCGTGACGAGCCCATGCGCTCCAACTCCATCCGCGCCGCCGCGGCCGCCCGCTGCGTGCCCGAGGCGAACTGGCTGGCCTTCAGGGACGCGTTGTACGCCATGCAGCCCGCGCCGCACGGCCAGGCGTCCGGGTTCGCCGTCGCCGACCTGGCCGCCGCCGCGAGGAAGGCGGGCGCGTCGGTGGACTCGTGCGTGACGTCACAGTCGTACGCGGACGTGCACGTGGCGGAGACGGCGAAGATCCCGCTGGAGGGCACGCCGACCGTGGTCCTCGACGGGCAACTACTGGGCAACGAGGCGTTCGACCCGGCCGCGCTGGAGAAGCTCATCACCGGAGGCGTCGGCGTCCAGGTGTGACCAGAGCGGGGTGAAACCCGAACGTGTGCACGCGCTCTGACCAGGCGTGCACACGGAAGGTGTCCATGGGGTGAGACCGGTGTGCCAGATGGTGAATCCATGTGGCAGACTGGGCGGCACCATGTTCTACAGTCTGCTCATTATCGGCAGGCGCGCCGGCTGACGAAGGACACCGCCGGCGCGCAGACCTCTCACGTCCGTGAGGGGTCTTTTTGTTTTCCCGAAGACACCGAACCTTCCGCAGAGAAGAGACCACTCATGGCCGACGACCGCTTCCACGTATACGACACGACACTGCGGGACGGCGCGCAGCAGGAGGGGCTCACCCTCACCGTCGCCGACAAGCTCGCCGTGGCGCGGCACCTGGACGGCCTGGGCGTCGGTTTCATCGAAGGGGGCTGGCCGGGCGCCAACCCCAAGGACACAGAGTTCTTCAGGCGCGCTCAAACAGAGCTCGACCTGAAGCACGCGCAACTCGCCGCGTTCGGCGCGACCCGCCGGGCAGGTATGAAGGCAGCCGACGACCCTCTGGTTGCCGCGTTGCGCGAATCCGGCGCGCCGGTCGTGACCCTTGTCGCCAAGAGTCACGACCGGCACGTGGAGCTGGCCCTCCGCACGACTCTCCAGGAGAACCTCGCGATGATCCGCGACACGGTCTCTCACCTTCGTGCGGAGGGACAGCGAGTCTTCCTCGACGCCGAGCACTTCTTCGACGGCTACAAGTCCAATCCAGCCTACGCGCTGGAGGTCCTGCGCACCGCCGCCGAAGCCGGGGCCGACGTCATCGCCCTGTGCGACACCAACGGCGGCATGCTCCCCGACGAGCTGGCCGAGATCGTCCAGGACGCCGCCCGCGCCGGCGCCCGCGTCGGCATCCACTGCCACGACGACACCGGCTGCGCCGTGGCCAACACCCTGGCCGCCGTCCGGGCCGGCGCCACCCACGTGCAGGGGTGCGCCAACGGCTACGGCGAGCGCTCAGGCAACGCCAACCTCTTCACGGTCGTGGCCAACCTGCAGCTCAAGCGCGGGTACGACCTCGTACCGGAAGAGTCGCTGGCCGACATGACCCGCATCGCCCACGCGATCACCGAGCTCACCAACGTCACCCCCAACTCGCACGCCCCCTACGTCGGCACCTCCGCCTTCGCCCACAAGGCCGGGCTGCACGCCAGCGCCATCAAGGTCGACCCCAACCTCTACCAGCACATCGATCCGGCGCAGGTCGGCAACGACATGCGCATGCTCGTCTCCGACATGGCCGGGCGGGCCTCGGTCGAGCTCAAGGGCCGCGAGCTCGGCTACGAGCTGACCCCCGAGCACACCAAGTCACTGGTCGAGCGGGTCAAGGAGCTGGAGGCCGAGGGCTTCACGTTCGAGGCCGCCGACGCCTCGTTCGAGCTGCTGCTGCGCGACACCGTGCAGGGCGAGCGCAAGCGTCACTTCGACGTCGAGTCCTGGCGGGTCATCGTCGAGCGCACCAAGGGCGGCGAGCTGGTCAGCGAGGCCACGGTCAAGCTGTACGCCAAGGGCGAGCGCATCGTCGCCACCGGCGAGGGCAACGGCCCCGTCAACGCCCTCGACAAGGCCGTCCGCCAGGCGCTGGAGCAGCTCTACCCCGAGCTGGCCAAGCTGGAGCTGATCGACTACAAGGTGCGCATCCTGGAGGGCACCCACGGCACGGACGCCGTCACCCGGGTGCTCATCACCTCCAGCGACGACAAGAGCGAGTGGGCCACGGTCGGGGTCGCCGAGAACATCATCGACGCGTCCTGGCAGGCCCTGGAGCAGGCCGTCACCTACGGCCTGCTGCGGGCCGGCCGCGACCTCACGTAGGCGCCGCGGTTGCCGCTCGTCAGAGCAGCTTGGTGGAGAACGACAGGCCGTCCACCTTGACCTTGCCGCCCGAGCAGGACACCTTGGGCGAGTCCGTCCCCGGCACGATGATCGTCAGCAGCGACTTCGCCGCCGGGGACTTCACCACGCTGGCCGGCTGCTTGGCCAGGTACGTCGGCGACACCCAGCCCAGCTTGCCGCCGCGTTCCACCTTCTGCCCGCCGGTCCGGCCGCACGACGCCGAGTACTGCAGCAGCGTCACCTTGAACTTGCCGTCGGCCAGGACGACCTTGCCGCCGCCGTTCGAGACGACCTTGAACGACGGGGCGAAGCGCCAGATGCTGCTGACCTTCTTGCCGCCGGAGGCGGTGTCCAGCACCGCCATCAGGTCCTCGCCGTGGTTGACCAGCACCGAACGGGTGCGGCTCACCCCGTACGCCTTGTCGGTGAGCTTGAACGCCTGCCGGTCGTCCCCGTACGACGACTTGATCAGTTTGCTGGCCGTGCGCGGCCGGAACCTGGCCCCCACGACGGTCGGCACGTTGTGCGCCTCGGGGGAGAGCGTCCAGTAGCGGTAGGAGCTCTTCTCGTAGGAGTGGAACCCGCCGTCCATCAGGATGTCGCGCCCCTGCGCGTAGTAGGTCACGCCCAGGTGGTCCTCGTGGCCGTGGAACTTCATGCCGGGGCCGTACCTGATCGAGTAGTACGCCGAGTCCGGCTCGCCCCACTTGGTGCGGCCGAACACGTATCCGGCCCGGTAGGTCTTCACCTTCTGCTTCGGCGTGCCCGTCTCCATCTTCGGCTCGGTCTCGGCGCTGCCGTCGCCGATGGGCACCATGAAGCCGTTCGGCAGGGTCGAGTGGGCGATGAAGTCCTTCAGCGCCTCCGCCCGCCTGGAGATCTCACCGGGTACCTTGCGGCCGCACGCCTTCATGTTCGTCATGGCCACCTGGAGCCGGCCGTAGACGTAGACGGCGTAGCGCGGGGCCTGCTCCATCAGCGCGCCCTGCGCGTCCACGTCCAGCTTGACCGTGCCGGTGAGGCGGCGCGAGGCCAGGTTCGCCCAGTCCTTCCTGGCGTACCTGCAGCCGATGCCCATGAGCGCGATGTCCTGGTCGATGCCGTGGTTGTGGCCCTTCTTGTAGAGCCTCGGGTTCGACAGGAGCTTCGCGTGCGCGGCCAGGCTCTCCTTCAGCCAGCCCGCGTTCACGTGCCTGCTCAGGCAGAGCAGCGGCTGGGTGCGCAGGGAGACCGGGTGGTCCTTCCAGACGTACGACGGGGTGCCCTTGGCCCCGTACCTGTTGCTCGCCACCCAGTCCTTGGCGATGTCGGTGGCGCGGTCGAGGTACTGGCGCTCGCCGGTGTTCTCGTACTCGACGACGAGCGTGCCCATCCAGCGCAGCGACTGGAACACGAACTCCCACGACCGGTTCTTGAACGGGCTCGCGGCCCACTTGATGTCCTTGCCCAGCTTGTACGCGGGCAGCCCCACCAGCGAGATCTCGCCCTTCATGACGTCGTTCGCCGTCGGCGTGCCGGGCAACCAGTCGCCCTGGCACTCGGCGGTGCGGGTCACCTTGTCGGTGGCCTGAGCCGGGCTACCCAGAGCTCCGACCGAGAGCATGAGGGCGAGAGGGATCGCGAGCCGGCGCACGCCAGTTCCTTCCGGACAAAACGATGAGGGCGGGACATGCTTTCGGAAATTCGATCAAGAGGTCAAGCCGAGTGCCCGATTCGTTAGCCGCCCGATGCATGCTGGTACCTGTGAGATTCGACGACCTGGTGATCCCCGACACGCCCGCCTGCCGTGGCGCGCTCGAAGTGGCCACCGGCTACCACACGCCATCGCTGCTCAACCACTCGATCCGCGCCTATCTGTGGGCGGCGGCGTACGCGCAGGGCAACGGCATCGCCTTCGACGCCGAGCTGCTCTACGTCTCGTCCATGCTGCACGACATCGGGCTGGTGCCGGAGTTCGACAGCAACGTCGTGCCGTACGAGGAGGCCGGCGGGCACGTGGCCTGGGCCTTCTGCGCCGGGGCCGGCTGGTCGCCCGAGCGCAGGTCACGCGCGTACGAGGTGATCGTCAAGCACATGTGGGCCGAGGTGCCGGTGGCCGAGGACCCGGAGGGGCACCTGCTCGAACTGTCCACCGGCATGGACATCTCGGGCCGCCGTACCGACGAGATCCCGGCCGAGGTGCGGCGGGAGGTGCTCGAACGCCATCCGAGGCTGGAGATCGCCAAGGAGTTCAGCGTGTGCGTGGCCGATCAGGGCGCGCGCAAGCCGGCCAGCTTCGCGGCCGGGTTCGTCCGCGACGGCATCGTGGACCGCATCCTGCGCAACCCGCTCGACGCCTGAACGGGTCCCGCGCTCACCTGCTGAGCGGGTCCCGCGCGACCCGCTCGAAGCCTTGAAGGACTACGCCTTGGGGCCGGTGCTCTCGGCGACCTCGAAGGTCCACACCTCCGAGCCCGACGCCGCCGGCCCCTGGCCGTGACCATGCCCGTGCCCGTGGCCCTGACCCGGCTCCTGGCCCTGGTTCTCGCCGGCCTGGGCCGCCGCCTGCGCGTGACCGCGCCGGAACGCCTCGCCCTGCTGCCACTTCTGGAAGTCCTCCTCGCTGCGCCAGCGCGTGTAGACGAGGTACTGCTCGGTGCCCTCGACCGGCCGCAGCAGCTCGAACCACTCGAACCCGTCCGCCGACTCCACCATCCCCGCGCGATTGGAGAAACGCTTCTCCAGCTCCGCGCGCATCTCGGCGGGCACGGTCAGCACGTTGATCTTCACTACGGACAACAGAGGACCCCTCTCGTCAGCGCACGATCCGGTGCGGCGAAGGTGAGGGCTCCAGGCTAACGCGGGCCAGCGCCGGCACCTGATCCCGGTCCAGCGCGTCCCGCATGTGCGGCAGCGCCACCATGGTCAGATGTTCGGCCAGCTCGCCCATGGGCGCCGACTCGTCGGCCACCAGGCGCAGGCGTACCTCGGGATGGCCGCGCGGGCACCGTACGTTCGCGTCGGCGCTGAGGACGGCGGGGCTCGTCGCCACGTCGGCCGCCACCGCCCGCTCCATCCCGCCCGGCGACACCTCGGTGACCCCGGACGGGCCGCCCTCGACGCGCAGCCTCCCGCGCGCCTCCCTGCGTCCCTGCACGACCAGCCAGCGCAGCCCGAGCACCGCCACGACGAGCCCCGCCAGGGCCACCAGCCACCAGATCCACGGGCTGTTGCGGGCGAAGAAGCCGACCACGTTGCCGTCCACGACCGGCGTGTCGGCCGCCGCCCAGTCCCGCGGGAACGCGCCCAGCCCCCTGGCCAGCGCCGAACCGCCCAGAACGGCCAGCACCAGCCCCACCAGCGCCAGCCCCAGCCGGTTCCCCCGCCCTGTCTTCCTGTTCACCGCGCCCCCTGTCGTCGTCTGATCATCCGCGCCGGCGCTCCTTCACGTGCACCGTCACCCGGTACGGCTCCACCAGGTCCAGCGCGGCCAGCCTGGTCAGCACCGCGCCGCGCACCTCCTGGCCGAACTCGCCGGTGTCCCGCCCGTACGTGGTCGGCCGCACCTCGAAGGTGTGCCCGTGCCGGACGGCCCGCGCCGAGTGCACGCCGGGCACCTGCTCGGCCGCGTGCGCCAGGGCCCGGGTGACGCTCTTGGGGCGCAGGCCGATGATCACGTCAGGGTCGCCGCTGCGTACGGGCACCATGCTCGGCCGCCCCGGCACCAGCGCCGTGATCAGCAACGCCAGCCCGAGCAGCGTCACCACGGCTGAGGCGAGCAGCATCAGCGGGTCCGACCAGAGGGTCGAGGCCGCCCAGTTCAGCAAGCCCTCGTACGGGATCCACCGCAGCGGCCGCCCGAACAGCCCCGACAGCGTCTCGACGGCGACGAGCAGGCCGAGCAGGGTGAGCAGGAGGGCGACCACGACGGCGGGAACCCGGCGCTGCGGCCGAAACGCCCGCACCGCCGCACGATCAGCGGCCTTCGACCGCGGCACGTCGAACGGCGCCCGATACGCCCCCGAAGGTTCGCCGCCGGCCGAGTCCGGGATGAGGCACATCTCGGGCGGGCCGCCGTCACTCTGCTCGTTCGCCCCGGCGCCCTGCCCGTCCGTCCACAGGTCGTGCTCGGCCGCGCGCGGGTCGCGGTGCTGCTCGGGATACCGCTCGGTGGGCGGATCGGGGTGCTGCTCGGGGTAAGGCTCGGTGGGCGAGTTGCGGTGCTGCTCCGGGTACGGCTGGGTGGGTGGGTCGCGGCGTGGGTCGGGGTCTGGGATGCGTGAGGTCATGGCAGGTCGCCGCCCAGGTCGGTCATCGTGATGTCCAGGCGGGTGACGTCCAGCCCGGTCTGGGCGGCGACGCGCCGGGTCACGTGCTCCCTGAGCCGCGTCGCCACCGCTCGCAGCGGTGACGGATAGCCGACGCTCACGTTCAGCCGCAGCGTGACCTGGTCCCCGTGCACCGCACCGCTCGACGCACGCGTCCACGGGAGCCCGCGCGGCCGCACGTCGCGCACCTCGGGCACCTCCATGGCGGCAGAGCACGCGATCTTGGTGATCACCCGGTCCGAGATCTCCGTACGCCCGCGCCGCTCCGGCGACGGCAGCGGAGCAGGCCGCTGCGACGGCACCACCACACGGCCCGCCCTCACATCGGGAGCGACGCCTGAGGCCGTGTTCGGACCGGTGCTTGGTGTCGTGTCCGGGCCAGGGCCGGGGACTATGTCGGTCATTTCCGTCTCAAGGACAGGCCGGAAAGGTTCACCTCGCCGGTTTCGGCGATTCGGCCGATCACGAAGCCGACCGCGCCGAGCACGAGGACGAGCAGGAACGCGCCCAGCCCCCCGAACGCTCCGGTCAGCCCGAGCACGATGCCCACGGCCATGCCGATCACCGGCATCCACTGGATGTTGTTCATGGTCCCTCCACGATGATGTCGTCGACGCGAACGTTCACCGGACGGTCCCCGGCCAGGTCGGCCACGGCCCGCCGGACCTCGTCGGCGGTCTCGGGCAGCGGCCTGGCCAGCGTGGCGACGATGGCGATCTCCACCGCCCGCCCGTCCACCGACACGCCGACGAACCGCTCGTTCGGCAGGTACGTGGCCACCGTCCCGAACGGCCCCCCGGACAGCCCCGCCACCCCGGCGCATTTCCGCACCCGCCCCGCGATCATCCGAACCTCGGACGACGCCCCTCCGCCGTCACCCGCCCCGCCGGCTCCGCCCGGATCATCCGCGACGGGCCCACGGGCCGGTCCGGCAGGCGCCCCACCCGGCCCGACCGGGCCGCCTTGCGCGACCGGGTCACCATGCGAGGCTGGGCCGTCTTGTGCGACCGGGCCGCCTTGGACGAGCGGGGCAGCCGGGGTGGGTGGGGTGCCGGGGCCGGTCGGGGTGCCGGTCATCGGACGCGGGACTCCTGCTCCGCGTCCCCCCTGTGCCCGTCCTGCCCCCGGGCCCGCTTGCCATCACGCTCCTGATCGCGGTCCCGATCACGGTCACGGTCCTGGTCGGGCAGGTGGACGTCGTCCACCCGGATGTTGACCTCGGTCACCTCCAGCCCGCACATGCGCTCGACCGCCCCGATGACGTTCCTGCGTACGGCCGCCGCCAGTTCCGGGATCGCGGTCCCGTACTCGGCAACCAGGTCCAGGTCCACGGCCGCCTGCCGTTCGCCCACCTCGACCGACACGCCCTGGGCCACGCTGGGGTCGCCGCCGACGATGTTGCGCATGCTGCCGAGGGCCCGCGCGGCGCCTCCGCCCATGGCGTAGACACCGGACACCTCCCGGGCGGCCAGGCCGGAGATCTTGGCGACGACGCCGTCCTCGATGGTGGTCGTGCCCTTGTCCGTGACGAGCGAGCGTGGCGAGCCGGAGCTCTCCTGTGTCCTGGCCCGTGGCACGGTTCCGGTCGCACCGGTTCCGCCGGGCCGGTTCGACATCGTGTCCGACACGATCGGTCACCCCCTAGATATCTCCTTACAAGTCCACATAACCCCTGCTACACGACCGAAGCCCATTAAAACGGACTTAAGGTCGAATAATGGGCAGGCCCTGACTCGCCCGCAGGCGGGGCGGGTAAAAGGTGGGCGGACCCCTCTGGCGTCGGCGATAGCCTTGTCGGGTGCGTATAGCGAGGTTCTCCACAGGCGAAGGCGTCTCGTTCGGCGTGGTCGAGGGCGGTCCGGGCGAGGAGTTCGTCTCCGCGATCTCCGGCCACCCGTTCAGCCAGGTGCAGTTCACGGGCGAGCGATTCCCGCTGTCCCAGGTGAAGCTGCTGGCCCCGATGCTGCCGAGCAAGGTGGTCGCCATCGGCAGAAACTACGCCGAGCACGCGGCCGAGCTGGGCAACGAGGTGCCCGACGAGCCGCTCATCTTCATGAAGCCGTCCACCACGGTGATCGGCCACGGCGAGAACATCGCCTACCCCACGACGCTGTCCGACCGCGTCGACTTCGAGGGCGAGCTGGCCGTGGTGATCGGCCGGCTCTGCCGCGAGGTGCCGGTCGAGCGGGTCAAGGACGTCATCTTCGGCTACACCTGCGCCAACGACGTCACCGCGCGCGACCTGCAGAAGAAGGACGTGCAGTTCACCCGGGCCAAGGGGTTCGACACGTTCTGCCCGCTCGGGCCGTGGATCCAGACCGATCTCGACGCGAGCGACCTGGCGCTGACGACCACGGTCAACGGCGAGATCCGGCAGAGCGGCCGTACCAACCAGCTCATCCACGACATTCCGGCGCTGGTGGCCTACGTCAGCGCCGTCATGACGCTGATCCCCGGCGACATCATCCTGACCGGCACCCCCGCGGGCGTCGGTCCTCTGCAGATCGGCGACGAGGTCAGCGTCGGCATCGAAGGCATCGGCACACTCACGAACAAGGTGGTCTCCCGTGACTGACGTACGGGTGCGGTTCGCCCCGTCACCAACCGGCATGTTCCACGTGGGCAGCGCCCGCGCCGCGCTGTTCAACTGGGCCGTGGCCGAGCAGTCCAAGGGGCGGTTCATCCTGCGCATCGAGGACACCGATGCCACCCGCAACCGGCCCGAGTGGACCGAGGGCATCATCTCGGCGCTCGACTGGATCGGCATCAACGGCGGCAATCCGGTCTTCGAGGGCCCCTACTTCCAGTCGGCCTACGAGCCGCAGCACCGCGAGGCCGTGGCCAAGCTGCTGGCCGACGGCAAGGCCTACTACTGCGACTGCACCCGCGAGCAGGTCCAGGAGCGCACCGGCTCGAAGGACAAGGGTTACGACGGCTTCTGCCGCGAGCGCGGGCTGAGCGAGGGCGCGGTGCGCTTCCGCACCCCCGACGAGGGCGTCACCGTGGTCGACGACCTGGTGCGCGGCCGGGTGGAGTTCCCCAACAACGCGCAGGAGGACTTCGTCATCGCGCGTTCCGACGGCTCGCCCCTCTACGTGCTGGCCAACGCCGTCGACGACATCACCCAGGGCATCACCCACGTGGCCAGGGGCGAGGAGCACCTGCCCAACGCGGTCCGCCAGGAGCTGCTCTGGCCGGCGCTGGGCGCGACCCCGCCGGTCTGGGCCCACCTGCCGGTGATCGTCAACGAGCAGCGCAAGAAGCTGTCCAAGCGCCGCGACAAGGTGGCGCTTGAGGACTACCGCGCCGAGGGTTACCTGCCCGAGGCCATGGTCAACTACCTCATGCTGCTCGGCTGGGGGCCCGGCGAGGACCGCGAGATCATGCCGTGGTCGGAGATGGTGCCGCTGTTCCGGCTGGAGGAGGTCAACGCCTCCAACGCCTTCTTCGACGAGAAGAAGCTGCGCGCGTTCAACGGCGAATACATCAGGGCGCTGCCGCTGGAGACGTTCGAGGAGCGCTGCGCCCCCTACCTCGGCGAAGCGTGGGACCGCGAGCTGTTCAGCAAGGTCGCGGCGCTGGCCCAGACCCGCATCGCCGTGCTGTCGGAGATCCGGCAGAACGTCGACTTCCTGTTCCTCGACGAGCCCGTCTTCGACCAGGCGTCCTGGGACAAGGCGATGAAGAACTCCCCCGAGGAGATCCTCACCGGCTACCTGGAGCGCCTGGAGGGCGTGAGCTGGGACGCCGAGTCGCTCAAGGAGGCGCTGGAGCAGGTCGGCGCGGCCCACGGGCTCAAGCTGGGCAAGGCCCAGGCCCCGGTGCGGGTGGCCGTCACCGGCCGGACGGTGGGTCTGCCGCTGTTCGAGTCGATCGAGGTGCTCGGTCGTGAGCGGGCGCGGGAGCGCCTGCGCGCCGCGCTGGCGCGGCTGCGAGGCTGATCGACGCCCCGGCGGCCATCGACAGCCACACGCCGGTGACGCCGAGCCACGAGCTCAGCGCGTACGCGAGCGGCAGCTGCACCGCGAAGCCCGCCAGCGTGGCGGCGAGCAGACGGCCGCCCCTGCCGCTCGCCTGCAGCACCCCGCCCACGGCGATCAGCCCGCCGAAGGGCACCAGGTAGAGCGTCATCCAGCGCAGGAACGAGACGGCCGCGGCCGGATCGCCGGTGAACATCCCGGCGACCGGCGCGGCCAGCAGGTTCAGCACGAGCGCGACCGCCGCGCCCGACCCGAGGCCGAGCAGGAGCGGTGACCTGACGGCCTCCGACCGCGCCGTACGGATCATCGCCGCCTGCCGCAACGCGTAGAAGACCATGACGCCGGCCAGCATGATCTTCTGCCCGATGCCGTAACCGGCCACCTCCGACGTGCCGAACCCGGCCACGATCTCCACCAGCGCCATGCCCACGACCGCACGGGCCAGGAAATCTCCGGACATGGGGAACCCGGTGCGGAGCACCTCGCCGGTCGTCAGGCCGTGCCCGGCGGGGACGCGCAGGCGTACCAGATAGAGGAGCGCGATCGCCAGCGTGACGGCCCGCGCGATCACCGTCGCCAGCGCCGCACCCTGGACGCCCATGCCGAACCCGAAGATGAACAGCGGGTCCAGCGCGACCACCAGCACGTTGCAGATGATCGCGTGCCGCATCGGCCGCCGGGTGTCGCCCAGGCCCTTGAGCACGCCGTCCACCACCGTCTGGGCGTAGTACACCGGCAGCCCGCCCAGCGAGATCAGGAAGAAGTCCGCCGTCAGCGCCGGATCGTCGGTGAACAGCGCGGCCAGCGGCTCGCGCAGCAGCACGCCCGGCACGGCGACGGCCACGGAGCAGACCGCCCACAGCAGCCATCCGGTCCTGATCACCGGCCCCAGGGGAGCGCGCCCGTCGCGGCGGCCCACCAGCACGGTGATCCCCGTCGGAACGGCCAGGAACAGCCCGTAGGCCAGGTATTCGGCCGTGGTGCCCACGGTGACCGCCGCGATGGCCCCCTCGCCCAGCCCGGACACCCAGAGCAGGTCGATCAGGCCGACGGCGACCACGGCGGTGAGCAGCTCCACATAGATGGGCAGGGCGAGCCGGATCATCACATACCTCGTTTCGATGTATATCGTTTAGAGGTATAGCGTTACGATGCACCCCATGGCAAGCGGCGGTGACCTGAGCCTCACCATCCTGGGGTTTCTGCACGAGCGGCCGATGCACGGCTACGAGCTCAAGTCGCGGCTCACGGCGCTGACCGGCCACCTGCGCCCGGTCAGCGACGGCGCGCTCTATCCGGCCATCTCCCGGCTGGAGGGCAAGGGGCTGGTCGAGCGGCACGAGGAGGCGGGCGCGGCGGCCGCGCGCAGGCAGGTGCTGACGATCACGCCGGCCGGGCGCGAGGAGTTGCTGCGGCGGCTGCGTGAGCCCGCCGACCTCGACATCAGCGACCAGAGCCGGTTCTTCGCCCTGCTCACGTTCCTGTCGGCGCTGCCCGATCCCGCCGACCAGGCCGCGGTGCTGCGCCGCCGGCTGGCCTTCCTGGAGGCCCCGGCGAGCTTCTTCTACGAGGGCGGCAGGCCGGTCAGGGCGAAGGACGAGCCGGACCCGTACCGGCGCGGCATGCTCAAGATCGCCCGCGCCGTCAGCCTGGCCGAGCGCGCATGGCTCCGTGAACGCCTCGAAGAACTGGACGCCGCGCCCCACTGACCGCCGGAACGCGAGCGGCCCGCCGCGCGTCGTGCGCGGCGGGCCGCTCGGGTGTCAGCGGTCAAGCGGTGTCCGTACGGGCGGTCATGCGGGTGCTCGTACGGGCGGCGGCTCAGGTGAGGCCGCGGCGGGCCAGCAGCGGCTGGATCGTGGCCTCGCGCCCGCGGAAGTTGCGGAAGGCCGTCAGCGGGTCGATGCTCCCGCCCCTGGACAGCAGCTCGCGGCGGAAGTGGTCGCCGTTCGCCCGGGTGAGCCCGCCGTTCTCCTTGAACCACTCCACGCTCTCCGCGTCCAGCACCTCGCTCCAGATGTAGGAGTAGTAGCCGGCGCTGTAGCCGCCCGTGAAGATGTGGGCGAAGTAGTTGGTCCGGTACCGCGGCCGCACCAGCGGGAAGGCGATCCCGGCCGCCTCCAGGGCGGTCGCCTCGAACGCCTCGGGGTCGGTCACGTTCTCGCCGGCGGCCAGCTTGTGCCAGGCCCAGTCGAGCAGCGTGGCGGCCAGGTATTCGACGGTCTGGAAGCCCTGGTTGAACATCTCGGCCGCCTTCAGCTTCTGCACCAGCTCGGCCGGCATCGGCTCGCCCGTCTCGTGGTGCTTGGCGTAGTTGGCCAGGATCTCGGGCCAGGTCACCCACATCTCGTTGACCTGCGACGGGTACTCGACGAAGTCGCGCGGCACGCTGGTGCCGGACACGCGCGGGTAGCGCACCTTCGAGAACAGCCCGTGCAGCGCGTGGCCGAACTCGTGAAAGGCCGTGTTCACCTCGTCGTACGTCAGCAGCGTCGGCCCGGAGGCCGGCTTGGTCACGTTGAGGTTGTTGATCACCACCGGCTTCTGCCCGAACAGGATCGACTGGTCGACCAGGTTGTTCATCCACGCGCCGCCGCGCTTGCCCGGCCTGGCGTACGGGTCGAGCACGAACAGCCCCAGCGGGGTCCCGTCCTCGTCCGCCACCTCGAACACGCTCACGTCGGGGTGGTAGCCGCCCAGGTCGGGCCGCTCGGCGAAGGTGATCCCGTACAACTTCGTGGCCGCGAAGAACACGCCGTCACGGTAGACGCGGTCGAGCTCGAAGTACGGCCGCATCGCCGCGCCGTCGAAGTCGTAGCGGGCCTGGCGCACCTTCTCGGAGTAGTAGGACCAGTCCCACGGCTCGATCGCGAACCCGGCCTGCTCCGCCAGCGCCTCCGCCTCCTTCTTGGCGTTGCGCACGGCGGGGCCGACGAGCTGGCCGAGCATGTTCTCGACCGCCTCGACGGTCTTGGCCGTCTGGTCGGCGACCGAGTAGGCGGCGTGGCTGGGGAAGCCGAGCAGTGCCGCCCGCTCCGCCCGCAGCGTCGCCATCGTGACCGCCAGCTCGAAGTTGCCCGGCGCCCGGTTGACGCTCAGCTCGTAGAGGCGGCGGCGCACGTCGCGGTCGGTCAGCCGGGCCAGGCCCGGCTGGAGGGTGTAGTTGAGCAGCGGCAGCACGTACGTGCCGTCGTCCTGGCGCAGCGCCTCGATCTCGGCCTCGTCGAACCCGTCGAGCTCCTTCGGGTCCGTCACCCGCAGCGCCGAC
Organism: Nonomuraea fuscirosea; assembly: GCF_035917475.1. NCBI lineage: Bacteria > Bacillati > Actinomycetota > Actinomycetes > Streptosporangiales > Streptosporangiaceae > Nonomuraea > Nonomuraea fuscirosea. Next base: position 279,117 of record NZ_CP109074.1, read on the forward strand.
TCGGTGGACGCCTTGAGCAGGCTCTGCGCGAACGTCGTCGAGAGCTTCGACAGCTCCTCGTTGATCGCGCGCAGCCGGTCCTGCTCCGGCTCCGACAGGTCGGCCCCGGCCCTGATGAAGTCGTCGCGGTACTTCTCCAGCAGCCAGGACTCCTCGGCGTCCTCCGTGGTGACCTGCTTGACCCGGGCCCACAGGGCCCGGTTGAGCCGGATCGCGTCGCTGTGGCGGGTCAGCTGGGGCGAGACCCGCTTCTCGATCTCCATGAGGCCGTCGGTCGTGTTGGACGCCGAGACGGTGAAGAAGGCCGTGGCCGTGCGGTCGAGGATCCGGCCCGACCGCTCGAGCGCGGCGATCGTGTTCGCGAACGTCGGCGGCTCGGTGCCGCTCGCGATCGCGTCGACCTCGGCCAGCTGCTCGGCCATGCCGCGCTCGAAGGCCGGCAGGTAGTGCTCCTCGCGGATCTCGGCGAAGGGCGGCAGCTCGTACGGCAGGTCGCTGGGGGCGAACAACGGATTCTCAGCCAACGCTTGGGCTCCTCCACGTGCGTGTTTTGTCCCCTTCAGCTTGGCACGGCCGGGCACGTGAGGGGAGCGGCGGAGCGCGGGTCGGCGAATCGTTTTGGTCTTAGCCCCAGAGCTGGGCTATTCTTTCGGACGTCGCCAAGCGCGCTCCGCGAGGAGATCGCAGCGGTGGGGTATGGTGTAATTGGCAGCACGACTGATTCTGGTTCAGTTAGTCTAGGTTCGAGTCCTGGTACCCCAGCATTTACACGGACATCTCTCAACGAGATGTCCGTTTCTGTTTTACCGGGCCAGCCCGGCGAGAATTTCCGTGATCCGCCGGTACGACTTCCGCGTCGGCGCGTGCGGCCCCTTCACCGAGAAGACCTCGAACCGGTTGCCCGGCGTCGCCTCGTCCGCCTCCCTGATCATGCGGTCCTGCAGCGCCGGCGGGATCACCCGGTCCAGCGTCTGCCTGACGTAGACCCGCGGCACCCGTCCCCAGGCGTCCTTGCGGCCCCTGGCGTCGGCGCTGGACACCTGGAGGCTCTCGTCCGGCAGCGACGAGTTGAGCATGGCGAGAAACTCCCCGTCGGTCCCCTCCGCCATGAACGCCGCCTTCGCCGCGGCCAGGAACTTCGCGTCGTTCGTGCGCCAGTTGAGCCTGATCGCCTTGAGCACGGCGGGATCGCCGACGACGGCCGGCAGGATGGCCGCGCCGAGGCTCGTGCTCCCCTCCGGCGTCTCCAGGTACTCGGCCGGCGACCGCAGCTTCGTGCAGCAGTACGCGCCCACGTAGACCAGCCGGTCGATCAGGCCGGGCACCTCGTCGGCCGCCTTCGTGATCGTCGAGCCGCCCAGGCTGCCGCCCACCAGGATGACCGGGCCGTACCGGGCGGCCCGGCGCACCACGTTCACGGTGGCCTCCACGTAGTCGTCCAGCGTCACCCCGGCCATGGGGGAGGGGATCGCGGCGAGCGCCTTCAGATCTTGCGGCGCCTGGTAGGCGGCGTGGAACTGCTCCTCGGCGCCGTGCCCCGGCAGGCTCACGCCCACGGTGCGGTGGCCGCGCAGCACGAGTTCGGCATCGCCCGAGGCCATGCCGTTGGAACCGGTCACGAAGACGTACGTGGTCACTTCTCTGCTCTTTCCCTGGGCGGAGGCGGACGAGCTCAGGACGGACATGGTGGCGGACGCGGTGGCGGCGGCGCCGGTGGCGGCGGCGAGCCGGAGGGCCGCTCTGCGGGTCGGTTCGTTCATGCCTCGATGCTCGCGCCGGAGGCAGGGGGCGCACATCGCCCGCCGGGGCGGACATGCGGCCGACGGCGGCCATCAACCGATCGGTGGACCTCCGTGCCAGGCTTGACCCCATGAGCTGGCTCGACGGGCGCGAACGCTGGGTCTACCCGGCGCTCGCCTACGCACTGCTCGCGATCTCCGCGACCTCGGCCGCCCTCCTGGGCGTCCCCGCCGCGCCGCCGGAGTGGCCGTTCCCGCCCTGGCAGTCGGTGCCCTGGCCGGTGCTCGTCCTGCTCGCCGCCGTCTGGCTGGCCGCCGTCCCCTGGCTCTACCCGCGCCGCGACCGGCGCCGCGCGTTCGTCATAAGCCACTACCTGGTGCTGCTCGCGCTCGCCGCCGCCCTGTCGTTCCGGAGCACGGCCTTCGTCGTCTTCGCCTCGATCGGCTACCCGCTGGCCATCGCCATGCTCCCGGCCCGGCTGATCATGGCGGGCGTCACGCTGACCGCCCTGGTCAACGTCACCACCCAGTCGGCGCCCGGCGCGCGGGCCACACTGCTCGCGGTGATCGCCGGCGTCGCGCTGCCGCTGGTCCTGGCCGGCTGGTACGTCTCCGCCGAGCACGACAAACGCCGCCGCCTGGTCACCCGCCTGCGCGCCGCCATGGACGAGAACGCCGACCTCAACGCCAGGCTGCTCGACCAGGCCAGGCGGGCCGGCGTGCTCGACGAGCGGCACCGCGTCGCCGGCGAGATCCACGACACGCTGGCCCAGGATCTCGTCGCCCTGATCGGCCAGCTCGACGCGGCCTCCCGCGCCGGCCGGGACGACGTCCGCGGCCGTCACCTCGACCGCGCCTCCGAACTCGCCCGCCGCGGCCTGACCGAGACCCGCAGATCCGTGAGCGCCCTGCGGCCCGAGCCGCTGGAGGAGGCCAGGCTGCCGGACGCGATCGGCCACCTGGCCAGGTCGTGGGCCGACACCGCCGGGGTGGAGCTCCGGTACGAGGTCACCGGGCAGCCCGTGCCGCTCTCCGCCGACGTGGAGAAGGTCCTCTTCCGGGTCACCCAGGAGGCCCTGGCCAACGTGGCGAAGCACGCCGGAGCCACCAGGACGGCGCTGACCCTCTCGTACACGGACGAACTCGTCCTGCTGGACATCCGCGACGACGGAGCCGGTTTCGCCCCGCAGGAGCGTACTGACGGCTTCGGCCTGGACGGCATGCGCCAGCGCGTCCGCGGCGTGGGCGGCACCCTGGAGATCGAGTCGGAACCGGGCCGGGGCACGACCGTCGCGGCGGCCGTCCCCGCCCTCCCCGGGCACGGCGAGCGGTGAGATCCCGACAAGCGCGACACTCCGGCCAGGGGCGCGATTCCGGCCGCTGATGAGATCCTGGTGCGGACGGATGCCCGCCGAGCCGACGCCCACGGGACGAGGAGGACCGATGCCCCTGCGGCTGCTGATAGCCGACGATCATCCGATCGTGCGCGAGGGACTGCGCGCCGCCTTCGACGGCGAGCCCGGCCTGGAGGTGGTCGGCGAGGCGGCCGACGGCGACCAGGCCGTGCGGCTGGCCGCCGAGCTCGTTCCCGACGTCGTGCTCATGGACCTGCGCATGCCCGGCCTCGACGGGCTGAGCGCCATCCGCCGGCTCAGCGGCACCGGGCCGCGCATCCTGGTCCTCACCACGTTCGACGGCGACGTCGTGCCCGCGCTCGAAGCCGGCGCCGGCGGCTACCTGCTCAAGGACGCCCCGAAGGAGGAACTGGTCCGGGCCGTGCACGCCGTCCACCGGGGCGAGACCGTGCTCGCCCCCGCCGTGACCGGCCGCCTGGCCGACCACCTGCGCAGGCCCGCGAGGGGACAGCTGAGCAAGCGCGAGCTGGAGGTGCTGCGGCTGGTGGCCGGGGGAGCGACGAACAAGGAGGCGGCGGCCGGCCTGCTCATCAGCGAGGCCAGCGTGAAGACGCACCTGCTGCACATCTACGCCAAACTCGACGTCCGCGACCGCGCCGCCGCCGTCGGCGAGGCCTACCGCCGCGGCCTGCTCGCCCGCTAGCCCTCGCCTCCCCGCCCGCCGATCGAGGTCGCCGGTCCTCGCTCGTCGATCTGGGCTCGTTTGTCCTGGGACGGCAGTTCGGGCGGATCCGGTAGAGTCGCGCCCCACTTATGGCTGAATTTCGTCTTCGCGCGGGTGGCTTCCCGCGCTTCCTGCTTCCGTTCATCGCCCCGCTCGTCCTCTTCTTCGCCGTCTGCCTCCTCCTCGGCGCCATCCTCACGAACGACACCGCGCTCGGCGTCGTCATCGGCGCGCTCGCCACCGGCGTGCTGGTCGCCGTCCTGGCCGGCAAGCACCGCCGCCTCGTCACGGGCACCGTCGTCCGCTTCTCCGCCGACGGCGTCGAGCTGGCCGACTCCCACGGCTTCCGCGTCCGCCTCCGCTGGCCGGACATCACCAGGGTCGGCGTCGTGGACACGCAGCAGGCCGATCCCCGCGTGATCGGGCGTCCCGCCGCTGCCAGGGCGCGGGTGCGGCCGCTGCGCTCGACCGGGCTGATCGGATGGGGCGAGCGCACGGTCCCGCCCCGCGTTCCCCGCTGGATGCGCGCCCGCCTCGCCGCCGTCCCCGTGGACCCCGCCACCGGCAGGCCGGAGGTGGCGATCCCGCTGGGTGAGTTCGATCCGCAGTGGGAACGAGGCCCGATGGGCGACTGGGTCCGGCGCCACAGAGCCGATCTGGTAGGCGGATAAGCGGTTTGGTGTGGTCTTCCGGGTGCGGTAGAGTTACCTGCGTCGCCGGGGAGGCCCGGCACACCAGCTTGTGGACAGGGTCCCGTCGTCTAGTGGCCCAGGACGCCGCCCTCTCAAGGCGGTAGCGCCGGTTCGAATCCGGTCGGGACTACCACTGTCACAAGCTCGCGAAGGTCCCGTCGTCTAGTGGCCCAGGACGCCGCCCTCTCAAGGCGGTAGCGCCGGTTCGAATCCGGTCGGGACTACGTCTGCAGCAACAATCGCTCCGGTGCACATAGCCCGGAGCGTTTTTGTTTTCCCCACCCGATCTCAGTCCGCGTGTCCCCGAAGCGAGTACGACCCTGGAACGCGGAGATCCCCCCGCCGCGGCCGGCGGCGGGGGGATCGTCGGTCGAGCCGGATCAGGCGGAGCGGGCCTTGAACAGCGCCCGCCTGGCGGCCTTGGCCACCTGCTTGTCCGGATGCACCTGCGAGATCAGATCCAGCAGCTCCTCCACGTGCGCGTGCGGGATCTTCCAGATCACCTCCAGCAGGCTGTTGACCATGTCGGGCCCGATGTCGCGCAGGCTGCTCACGAACTCCGAGCGCCCCAGCCCCGCCGAGATCGTCCACATGTCGAGGATGAGCCAGTGGGTGTCGTCCGTCGTCGGCTCGGGCGCGCCCTCGACCCCGAGCTGGCTCAGCTGCGTCGCCGCGTAGGGACGCAGCGACGACTGCTTGAGCGCGGCCTGCCAGGCCGGCACGGCGGCCTCGCCCAGCGTGCCGACCACGCTCGCGGCCTGCACCCTGATCAGCGCGTCGCTCTCGTCCTCGGCCGCCGCGTCCAGCAGCTCCTCGGCCGCCTTGGCGGGCTCGCGCAGCCGCATCCAGGCGGCGAACTCGGCGTCGGCCTCCTCCTCGGGCAGCTCGGCGCTCAGCGCGAGCAGCTCGTGGGCGCTCATGGACTCGATCGCCGGCCGGGCGTCGACCTCGATGTCGGCGTCGTCCACCAGGTGGATGACGCCCTCGGTGCCGAGCGGCGTGAGGCGCAGCGTGCCGTCGTCGAGCTCGACCATGCCGTAGCCGGTCAGCCATTCGACGGCGGAGGCCACCGGGTCGCCGGCCGCCTCCCAGGCGTCCGCGCCCAGCTCGTCGAGCTCGGCGGCGGCCTCGGCCAGATCGCGCGACAGCTCACCGAGATCACGCGAGCCGCCCGCCAGCAGCAGCCGCACCAGCAGCCCCCTGGTCAGGCCCGCCAGGGCCATCGTGAGGTCGTCGTCCTCCAGCTCGGGGTCGCCGTAGTCGACCGAGTGGAGCCCGAGCATCCAGGCGTCGAGCACGTCCTCGTCGTCGTCGAACGGCCACTCGGAGGTGTCGTCCTGCACCGCGACCGTGCCGGCCTCACCCGGCTCCAGGAACTCCAGGTCGACCGCGAGGTTCCAGATGTTCCACAGCTGGGGCACGGCCTCGGCGATGGGGCCGTCGGTCTCCGGGCTGGGCAGGCCCGTGGCCCGCAGCGCCTCCTCCACCTCGGCGTCGGTGAGCAGGGTGTCCTCGCCCACCCGCCGGCCCGAGCCGACCCACACGGCCAGATCACGGGCCTTGGCGACGAGCGGCACCTCGCGGGCCGCCGCGGCGAGCTCGGAGTCGGGCCGCAGCCTGATCGTGTCGAGGTCGGCCAGTTCGTCGGCGAACGGCTCGAAGTCGCCGAGGTCGCCGGACTCGGCCGCCTCGGCCTCGTCGTCGCCCTCGGAGTCGTCCAGCATCTCCTCCATGAGGTCGACGAACTCGTCCTCGACGTCGTCGAGCTCGGCCTGCAGATCGGCGAGGCTGTCGGAGCCCTTGGCCAGCCGGCCGGTCTGGGACAGGAACGTCAGGTAGGCGTCCACGGCCGGAAGCATGCCGTCGGCGGCGGCGTCGGGATCCTCCACGACCTTGGGCATGCGGTCGAGCAGCAGGTTACGCAGGTCGGCACGCTTCCACGTGCCGAGGTCCTGCGAGAAGGCGAGACGGTGCCACAGTGCGGCGGGTCCCACGAGCTCGGGGTCGCTCCCGGGCGCGTTCGCACGCGCCCACATGATGAACTCTTCGAGCAGGGGTCGCAGCTCAGTGGCGGCTACCTCGATGCGATCTGTCACGCACTCAGGCTAGTGTGCCCGCGAGGCAGTCGGCTCCCGAAATACATCCTTTTGCTGATCATGACGTGCGGCGCATCGCCTCGGTGATCCGTTCGGCCGCCGCCATGACGGGCACCGCGTGCAGCCGGCCCGGCGCTCTCGTCAGCCGTTCGATGGGCCCGGAGACGGACACGGCCGCGATCACCTTGCCGCCGCTGCCCCTTATCGGGGCCGAGACGCTGGCCACCCCCTGCTCGCGTTCTCCCACGCTGTGGGCCCAGCCCCTGCGTCGTACGGAGGCCAGCGTGGCGGCGGTGAACTTGGCGCCGCGCAACCCGCGGTGCAGCCGGTCGGGCTCCTCCCAGGCCAGCAGGATCTGCGCCGCGGAGCCGGCCGTCATGGGCAGCGCCGAGCCGACGGGAACGGTGTCACGCAGGCCGCTGGCGCGTTCGGCCGCGGCCACGCACACGCGTTCGTCACCCTGGCGGCGGTAGAGCTGCGCGCTCTCCCCCGTGAGGTCGCGCACCTGCATCAACACGGGCGCGGCCACCGCGAGCAGCCGGTCCTCGCCGGCCGCCGTGGACAACTCCGACAGCCGGGGCCCGAGGACGAATCTTCCCTGTGTGTCGCGACTCACAATTCTGTGGTGCTCAAGTGCGACGGCCAGCCGGTGGGCGGTGGGGCGGGCCAGGCCGGTCGCCTGGACCAGCTGAGCCAGCGAAGCGGGTCCCGCTTCGAGGGCATTGAGTACAAGAACCGCCTTGTCGAGTACTCCGACTCCGCTAGAGTTGTCCATACACCGATACTGCCGTCTCGACATATGAGAAGGCAAGTCGGATGATTCTCAAGGAGGAGATCATGGGCCGCACACTGGCCGAGAAGGTCTGGGAGCAGCACGTAGTCCGTCGCGCGGAGGGCGAACCGGACCTGCTCTATATCGACCTGCACCTCATCCATGAGGTGACCAGCCCGCAGGCGTTCGACGGACTCCGTCTCGCCGGCCGGAAGGTGCGACGGCCCGATCTCACCATCGCCACCGAGGATCACAACGTCCCGACCCTGCTCGGCCCGATCTCCGACCCGGTGTCCAAGACGCAGGTCGAGACCCTGCGCAAGAACGCCGCCGAGTTCGGCATCCGGCTCCATCCGATGGGCGACGCCGGTCAGGGCGTGGTGCACATCATCGGGCCGCAGTTCGGCCTGACCCAGCCGGGCATGACGATCGTGTGCGGCGACTCGCACACCTCCACCCACGGCGCGTTCGGCGGCATCGCGTTCGGCATCGGCACCTCCGAGGTCGAGCACGTGCTGGCCACGCAGACGCTGCCCGCCTACCGGCCCAAGACGATGGCCATCGAGGTCTCGGGCGAACTGCCCGCCGGCGTCACGGCGAAGGACCTGATCCTGGCCATCATCGCCGAGATCGGCACCGGCGGCGGCCAGGGCTACATCGTCGAATACCGCGGCGAGGCCGTGCGCAAGCTCTCCATGGAGGGCCGCATGACCGTCTGCAACATGTCGATCGAGGCGGGCGCGCGGGCGGGCATGATCGCTCCGGACGAGACCACGTTCGCGTACCTGAAAGGCCGCGCGCACGCGCCGGAGGGCGAGGCGTGGGACCAGGCCGTCGAGTACTGGACGTCGCTGCGCACCGACGACGACGCCGTGTTCGACAAGGTCGTCCACATCGACGCCTCGACGCTGACCCCGTACGTCACGTGGGGCACCAACCCGGGCCAGGGCCTGCCGCTGGGCGAGAGCGTGCCCGACCCCGAGTCGTTCGCCGACCCGGTCGCGCGCTCGGCCGCCGAGCGGGCGCTCGATTACATGGGCCTGCGCGCCGGCACGCCGCTGCGCGAGATCGAGGTCGACACGGTGTTCGTCGGCTCCTGCACCAACGGCAGGATCGAGGACCTGCGCTCGGCCGCCGAAATCCTGCGCGGCCGCCAGGTCACCACCCGCACGCTCATCGTGCCCGGCTCGATGATGGTCAAGCGGCAGGCCGAGGAGGAGGGCCTGCACGAGGTGTTCAAGGCCGCGGGCGCCGAGTGGCGCGAGGCCGGCTGCTCGATGTGCCTGGGCATGAACCCCGACACGCTCAAGCCGGGCGAGCGCAGCGCCTCCACCTCCAACCGCAACTTCGAGGGCCGGCAGGGCAAGGGAGGCCGCACCCACCTGGTGTCGCCGCAGGTCGCCGCCGCGACCGCCGTCACCGGCCGCCTCACCGCCCCCGCCGACCTGTAAGGAGACAGACCGATGGAAGCCTTCACCACCCACACCGGTACGGCGGTGCCGCTGCGCCGCAGCAACGTCGACACCGACCAGATCATCCCGGCCGTCTGGCTCAAGCAGGTCAGCCGCACCGGTTTCGAGAAGGGCCTGTTCGCCGCCTGGCGCGAGGACCCGACGTTCGTCCTCAACGACCCCTCCTACGAAGGGGCCTCGATCCTGGTCTCCGGCCCCGACTTCGGCACCGGCTCCTCCCGCGAGCACGCGGTGTGGGCGCTGCAGCAGTATGGGTTCCGCGTCGTGATCGCCGCCCGCTTCGGCGACATCTTCCGCAACAACTCCACCAAGATGGGCCTGCTGCCGGTCGTCCTGCCGGCCGAGCGGGTCGAGGCGCTGCAGGCGGCCGTCGAGGCGGACCCGAAGCTGGAAGTGACCGTCGACCTGGGCGAACGCCAGGTGCGGTGGGCCGGCGAGGTGGTCGCGTTCGAGATCGACGACTACACCCGCTGGCGGCTGACGGAGGGGCTCGACGACATCGGGCTGACCCTGCGTCACGCCGACGACGTGGCGGCGTACGAGAATGGTCGGCAGCCATGGCTGCCGACGACCGTCTAGAAGACGACGAACTGGCGCGGCGGTTGCGCGAGGCGCACCGCCGCGTCCGCATGCTGCCCGCCGCGGAAAAGGAGCGGATCGCGCGCCGTTATCTCGCGATATGCGACGTCGCGAAGCGAGATCCGGAAAGGGCCGCGGTACGCCTCGAAGCGTTTCTGGCCTCCCTTGACGACGCGTTCGACACGCCACGCGACGAAGAAAACACGCCGGGTGATTGAGTTCCCCCGCGATCCCGCCTACTTTCGAGCCCGTAAGGGGTTTCTACGTCGAACTCGTGAGCTGGAACCCCGAGCCGTAACTGGGGGAGCAGGACTTTCATGAACAAGCGAGAACTCGTCGAGGCCATCGCGGATCGGGTGGGCGACAGGAAGACGGCCACCGAGGCCGTCAACGCGGTCATCGACGCCATCCAGAAGGCCGTGGCCAGTGGCGACAAGGTCTCGATCACGGGCTTCGGCGCGTTCGAGATGGTGAACAAGCCCGCCCGCACGGCGCGGAACCCGTCGACCGGCGCGGAAATCAACGTCGCCGAGAGCTGGGCGCCCAAGTTCCGTCCCGGCTCGGATTTCAAAGAGCTGGTGAACACGGGCGGCAAGAAAATCGGCAAGAAGAAGTAAACGCGAGCGGACTGTCACGCCCGGGCCCGTCGGCCCGGGCGTCCGCTTTTTTCTAGGCGTCCGGCACCGGGAAAGTCGACAGCGTGATGTAGCCGATCTCGCCGCCGGACATCGCGAGGTTGACCCGCTGGCCGGAGCGGAGCAGGCGCAGCGGGCCCGCGTCGAAGGCGGGGGCGCCGAACGGAAGGACGGTGCCGTTGTCGAGGAAGACCGTGCCGGAGCGGGTGGTCTCGTCGAAGGTGCGTACGGTCGCCTGCATGCGCCCAGATTAATCGCTTCCCGCCCCGTCCGACGAGCACGCCCAGACAAGCACGCCCAATGAGGCCGGCGCGCTCAGGCGGGCGGGGCCGGGTTCGAGGACGGGATGAGGGCCGGGTCGGGCCACAGGTCGGCGACGACCGCCGCCGTGTGCCGGCCGAGCCCGAGCCGCACGGCCGCGCGCAGGTCGTCGGGGGTGTCCACGTCGCGCCTCACCGAGTCGATCCCCGGCACGCACAGCTCCTTGGCCCCGCCGGCCAAATGCTTGGCCCGCGACTCCCCGCCGAACCTGGGCGTGAACGGCCGCTCCGGCCGTACCCCGTAGAACGTCGTCCCGACGTCGAGCGCGTCGGGCACGAACGACTGGTCGAACTCGGCCGCCGCCGCGAGCGCCAGCGCCAGCTCGGCCGGGCGCAGGGCCGGCAGGTCGGCCTGCAACGCCCCCACGGCGTCGCCCGGCGCCAGGCGTACGGCATGGGCGGCCCCCGTGCGCAGCGCCGTGTTCAGCCCCCGATCGGGGTCGGACACCACGTCGGCCCCGAGCGCGTCCAGCGGCCCCGCGGCGGCGGGATCGGCGGTGACCACGATCACGCGCGCGACCAGCGGGCAGGCGAGCGCGGCCGAGACGGTGTCACTGGCCACGGCCACGGCCAGGCGTGTTCTGTGCGGGCCCGTCGCGGCGGCCAGCCGGGTCTTCGCCGCGACCAGCGTCTTCACCGGAATGACCAGGGACCAGCGGATGCTCATAGGGTAAGCATCGCGCCTCGACATCCCGCACGGCCAACCGGGAGACTTGGGGCGCATCCCGCAGGTGTTGGAGGAGACCATGAGCCGCCCCACGCGACCATCGCGTTTCTGGGAGACCTTCGCAGTAGTCGTGGTGAAACCGCTGTCCCGGCTCCTGGTCAAACGAGACTGGCGCAACGGCGAGCGCATCCCGCGCACCGGCGGCGTGATCATCGCCACCAACCACCTGTCCTGGGCCGACCCCGTCCTGCTGTCGCACTTCCTCTACAACAACGGCCGCTGGCCGGTGATCCTGGCCAAGTCGGGCCTGTTCAAGATCTTCTTCCTCGGGCGGGCGGTGCGCAGCCTGCTGGCCATCCCGGTGGCCAGGGGCAGCAGCGAGGCGGCCGAGTCGCTGCGCATCTCGGCCGAGCGGCTGGCCGACGGGTGTGCGATCCTGTTCTACCCGGAAGGCACGTGCACCCGCGATCCCGACCTGTGGCCCATGGTGGGCAAGACGGGCGCCGCCCGGCTGGCGCTGGAGAGCGGCGCCCCGGTCATCCCCATGGCCCACTGGGGGGCGCAGGAACTGCTGCCGTACGGGGAGAAGAAGCCCAGGCTGTTCCCGCGCAAGACGTTCCGCGTGACGGTGGGACCGCCGGTGGACCTGTCGAAGTACGCCGGCCGGCCACCGCACGCCGACGTGCTGCGCGAGGCGACGGCCGACATCATGGCGGCGGTCACCGCGCAGCTGGCCGAGCTGCGCGGCGAGAAGGCGCCGGAGACTCCCTACGATCCCGCCGGACGGTGATGGCATGACGAAGGTGGCCGTTTTCGGAACGGGCTCGTGGGGCACCACGTTCGCGATGATCCTCACGGAGGCCGGCAACGAGGTCACGATGTGGGGGCGCAGGGCCGAGGTGACCGAGGCCATCGACCGCGACCACGTCAACCCCGACTACCTGCCCGGCATCCGGCTGCCCGCCACGCTGCGGGCCACGACCGACCCCGAGCGGGCGCTGGCGGGGGCCGACTTCGTGGTGCTCACCGTGCCGGCGCAGAGCCTGCGGACCAACCTGGCCGCCTGGCGTGCCCACATCCCGTCCGGCGCGGTCCTGGTGAGCCTGATGAAGGGCATCGAGCTCGGCACGACCAAGCGCATGAGCGAGGTGATCCACGAGGTCGCCGAATGGCCGCAGGAACGCGTCGCGGTCGTGTCCGGGCCCAACCTGGCCAGGGAGATCGCCGAGCGTCAGCCCGCCGCCACCGTGGTGGCCTGCACCGACGAGCGGGTCACCGCGCGGCTGCAGGCGATCTGCCACCTGCCGCCGTGGTTCCGCCCCTACACCAACCCCGACGTGGTCGGGGTCGAGCTGGGCGGCGCGGTGAAGAACGTGATCGCGCTGGCCGTGGGCGTCTCCGCCGGCATGGGCATGGGCGACAACGTCAGCGCCATGCTCATCACCAGGGGACTGGCCGAGATCTCCCGCCTGGGCGCGGCGCTCGGGGCCGACGCCCACACCTTCGCGGGGCTCGCGGGCATGGGCGACCTGGTGGCCACGTGCACGTCGCCGCTGTCGCGCAACCGTACGTTCGGGGAGAACCTGGGCCGGGGCATGACGCTGGCCGAGGCCGTCGCCGCGACCAGGCAGACCGCCGAGGGCGTGAAGTCCTGCGAGTCCGTGCTCGAACTGGCCAGGAAGCACGACGTCGAGATGCCGATCACGGAGGTCGTCGTCGGGGTCGTCCACGACGGCATGTCACCCGCGGAGGCGGGCACGCTGCTGATGTCCCGTTCTCCCAAGCCCGAGCGGTACGGCTTGTGAGAAACACCTGATTACGGCGTGCTCGACTCGCTGTGACACGGACACCCCGGTAGATTCGGACACCATGAGCAAGCCACGCGTCGCCGTCGTTTTCGGAGGCCGCAATTCCGAGCACGCCGTTTCCCTGATGGGAGCGGGCAGCGTGCTGGATGCGATCGACAGGACCAAGTACGAGGTGATCCCCATCGGGATCGCCCAGGACGGCAGGTGGGTGCTGGCAGCCTCCGACCAGCGGTTCGCCATCGAGTCGGGCGAGCTGCCGGTCGTCGACACCTCGGGCGCGGCGCTGGCGCTGCCCTCGGGCGACAGCTCGCTGGTGGCCTACGACCCCGGCAGCATCCCGGTCGAGCTCGGCTCGGTCGACGTGGTGTTCCCCGTGATGCACGGCCCGTTCGCCGAGGACGGCACGATCCAGGGGCTGCTGGAGATGGCCGGCGTCCGCTATGTCGGCTCCGGCGTGCTGGCCAGCGCGGTCGGCATGGACAAGGCCCACATGAAGACCGTGATGGCCGCCGCGGGCCTGCCGACCGGTCGTTACGTCGTCGTACGCGACCGCGACTGGCGCATCGGGCGCGAGTGCGTGCTCAAGGAGGCCGAGGAGCTGGGCTACCCGGTCTTCGTCAAGCCGGCCAGGGCGGGCTCGTCCCAGGGCATCTCCAAGGCCTCCGACCGGGCCGAGCTGGAGGCGGCCGTGGAGGCGGCCAGGCAGCACGACCCCAAGGTGATCATCGAGGCCGCGATCGTCGGCCGCGAGATCGAGTGCGCGGTGCTGCAGTCGCTGGGCGACGAGCTGGCCACCGCGTCGATGCCCGGTGAGGTGCGGGTCGAGGGCGGCCAGGACTTCTTCGACTTCGAGGCGAAGTACTACCCCGACCAGATGTCGCTCACGGTGCCCGCCGACATCCCGCAGGAGACGGCCGAGGAGCTGCGCGCGATGGCCGTGCGCGCGTTCGAGGCGCTCGAATGCGAGGGGCTGGCGCGGGTCGACTTCTTCTACACGCCCGAGGGCCAGGTGATCTTCAACGAGATCAACACCATGCCAGGGTTCACGTCGCTGTCGGTGGCCCCGCAGCTCTGGGCGGCCTCGGGCCTGTCCTACCCGGCCCTGGTCGACCGGCTGGTGCAGCTCGCGCTCTCGCGTTCGCCCGGCCTGAGATGAGCGGGCCGGGTACCGGTCAGGCTTCCGGGGAGATCTGGGCGATGGGTTTCGACAGGTCGGCGAGCACCTCGGCGGCGACGTGCTCGCCGCCGAGCGTGACCTCCACGTAGGCGAGGTCGGTCACCGCCGTGAACAGCGCGGGCTTGTCGGGGTCGGCGAACCAGCCCACCCCGCCGACCTCCTGGAGCTGGTCGGTGGGCGCCATCCTGACGGGCCTGGGGACGCCGCAGCGCAGCGCGATGACGCCGGAGCCCCAGACGGCCACGTACGGCGACTCCGGCGTGGAGGACCCGCGCTCCTCGCCGTCGAGCGTCGCGGGCAGCAGGGCGGCGAGCTTGGCGCAGGCCGCCGCCGCCTCGCCCTGCGGGGCGGGCGGTTCGACCCGCACAGTGCCGCCGCAACCGGCGAGTGCCAGGAGAACGAGCAGGACGGCGGCGGCACGCATGCGACGACTACCTTCAGATATGGACGATCGGACACGTAAGGGTACGCGTGATCCCCTCCACCGCCTGAATCTGGGCGACCACGAGCTTGCCCAGTTCGTCGACGTTGTTGGCCTCCGCGCGCACGATCACGTCGTAAGGCCCCGTGACGTCCTCCGCTTGGGTGACCCCCGGAATGCCGGAGATCTCGCGGGCCACGGCGGCGGCTTTGCCGACCTCGGTCTGGATAAGGATGTAGGCCTGCACCATCACGTCCTCCCGGGCGATTCGATCACGCCGAAGGGCCACCGTACCCTGTGTGCGTCAGGAGGTGCGTCATCACAGTCGGAGATCTCGGCGAATTCGGTGTGGTAAATCGTATTACCGGACGTCTGCCCCAAAGTGCGGCGGTAATGCTCGGACCCGGTGACGACGCCGCTCTCGTCGGCGCGCCCGACGGCCGGGTCGTGGTCTCCACGGACCTGCTGCTGGAGGGTAGGCACTTCCGCCGCGACTGGTCCGGCGGATATGACGTGGGCCGCAAGGCCGCCGCCCAGAACCTGGCCGACGTGGCCGCCATGGGCGCGACGCCGACGGCCATCGTGGTCGGCCTGGGCGTGCCCGCCGACCTGCCGCTGAGCTGGCTGGACGAGCTGACCGACGGGTTGGCCGACGAGTGCGCGACGGTCGGCGCGAGCGTGGCCGGCGGTGACGTGACCCGCTGCGACCTGGTCGTCATCGGGGTGACCGCGATGGGCGACCTGGCCGGGCGCGCCCCCGTGCTGCGCTCGGGAGCCAGGCCCGGGCAGGTGGTGGCGGTGGCGGGCCGGCTCGGCTACGCCGCCGCGGGCTGGGCGCTGCTGGAGGCGGGCGTGCCGGTGGAGACGCCGCTGCTCGCGGAGGCGGTGGCCGGGCATCGGCGGCCGAGTCCTCCGTACGCGATGGGGCCCCTGGCCGCTGAGCTGGGCGCGAGCGCGATGCTGGACGTGAGCGACGGGCTGCTGCAGGACCTCGGGCACGTGGCCGAGGCCGGCGGGGTGGGTGTCGAGCTCGATCCGCGGGAGTTCGCGGTGGCCGAGCCGGTGGCGGCGGCGGCCAAGGAACTGGGGGCCGATCCGCTCGAATGGGTGCTCACCGGTGGCGAAGATCACGCCCTCGCGGCGGTCTTTCCCGCTGACGTACGGCTGCCGCCCGAGTGGCAGGTGGTGGGCCGCGTGGTCGAAGGTGAGGGCGTCATGGTGTATGGACGAGAAATCGGCCGTCGCGGGTGGGATCACTTTCGGTGATGAGTTGTCCCGATTTACGTGAAGTTTTCCTGTTTTGGGGTACGACTAGCGGGATTGCTGTGACAACGGCGTATCAAAGGTGTTATGAAGATTGGCGGCCACTGTAACCGGCAGAAAGGGCAGCCATGGGCCGCCACGGCACAGGTGGATCCGACGACGGGGAAGAACGGGGGAACGGCAGCGCATTCTGGGGTCCTGACGAGCATGACGACGCGCCAGGGTGGCCGTCGCTGCCGGACCAGCCCGAGGTGACGGGCCAGTGGGCACCCATGCCCCGGCGTACCGACGGGCCGGCTCCGCGCGCTCCGCAGTCGGAGCCGTTCGAGACCACCGGAGCCTTCGCGGTGCCCTCCGACTCCGCCGGCGGCCTTCCACCGGCCAACGACCCCGCGGGCGCCTTCCCGCCGCCGCCGTCCCCCAGAGGGGACGACTCAGGGCCGTTCGAGACGACGGGCGCGTTCACCCGTCCGTCCGACTGGAATCCGCCCGTGGATCGTCCAGGCGGCTTCTTCGACGGCGCCGCCGACCAGGCGGGGCCGGGCAGAGGCCCCTTCGACGAGGCCGGCGACGGGCCTTTCGGCAGGCGCGGCGACGCCGGCGCACCCGGCGGGTTCGACCGGCAGGAGCCGTTCAACGGGCCCGACCAGACGTCGGTCTTCGGCGGCGGCCAGGGCGGGATGCCCGGCCGCGACGCTCAGGACCCAGGGCAGACGGCCTTCTTCGGCGGGCCCCAGCAAGGTGGGCCTGGACCTTTCGAGCAGCCGGACGTCTTCAGCCGGCCGGGTCCCTCCGGCCAGCCTGGATCCAACGGTCAGCCCGGTCCCTTCGACCAGCCGGACGTCTTCGGCCAGCCGGGTCCTTCCGGTCAGCCTGGTTCTTCCGGTCAGCCTGGTCCCTTCGACCAGCCGGACGTCTTCGGCCAGCCGGGACCGTTCGACCGGCCGGGCGCGGCCGGCCAGCCCGACCCCTTCGCCCGGCCGGGCGCTGCCGGGTCGTCCGATCCTTTCGACCGGCCTTCCGGCCAGTCCGGCCCCTTCGACCAGCCAGGTCCTTTCGATCAGCCAGGTCCGTTCGACGGGCGTGACGAGCGCTCGGGGCCGTTCGGCGGCCCCGACTCCCGCGATCCTTTCGACTCCTACGACGAGGACGCGAACCGCACCGCCAGGCTCGACGGCCCGCCTGGACCCGGCTTCGCCGCTCCGCCCGAGCCGGGCGACATCAAGGTGGCCGGTGAGCCGACCGCCGTGCACAACGCCCCCGCCTGGGCCGAGGCCGAGACCGGCTTCCTCGGCTCCGGCTGGGCGAGCGACTCAGACGTGCCGGACGAGGAGCCCAGAGGCCGCCGTGGCCGGCGCAGGTCGGGCCGCGGTGGCGGTGGCGGCGATGACGACATGCTGGCCGCCGCGCCGGGAGGCGCGGGCAAGGGCCGCGTGGCGCTGCTCTCCGTCGCCGCCGTGGCCGTCGTGCTCGGCGGCACCGTGGCGGGCGTGAAGTTCATGAGCTCGGGCGATCCGGCCAAGTGCGAGGGCGTGACCTGCGCCGCTGTACAGACGACAGGACAGCCGGGCCCCGCCGTCTCCGAGCCGGCCGAGGAGGAGGACGCCGAGCCGGCGCCGGAGGAGGAGCCGACGGAGGAGGCCGAGGAGACCGAGCCCGCCGACACTCCCAAGCCGACGGCCACCTACAGCGCCAGGGCGCCGCGCAGGACCGCGACCCCCACGCCGACGCCCACCAAGTCCAAGGTGAAGAAGACGGCGAAGCCCACGGAGGACCCGCTGGTGGACGAGCCGCCGGTCGATGAGACCGTGTCGGAGGCGCCCACCGAGGACCCCGCGCCCCTGGAGGACACCGACACGGGCACCGGCGTCGGCACGCCGGAATCGCCCGACACCGGCGACCCTGGGACGTTCGAGCAGTCGTCGAACGCCGGCTCCGTCAACGTCAAGCAGACGATCCAGCAGCGCCTGACCACCTACAAGGCCAGGATGACGGTGTCGAACGACTCAGCGCGGACGCTGCAGAGCCCCACGGTCTCCGTGCCCGTGGACGGCAGGGTCGTGGACGTGGACGGCGCCGAGTGGTCGCAGGACGGCGACCTGCTGATCCTGGACGTGTCGGGCGCCCTGGCCGCCGGTGACACGGTCGAGGTCTCGTTCACGGCCACCGGCAGGGGCTCCAAGGCTCAGAACTGCGGGATGGTCGAAGGGGAGTGCGCCGTCAGCTGAATGGTTGGATGGGGGACATGACGGTTTCGATCCCTCCTCGTGTGCTGACCGTCGCCGGCTCCGACTCCGGCGGCGGCGCGGGCATCCAGGCCGACCTGAAGACCATGCTGGCCCTGGGCGTCCACGGCATGAGCGTCATCGCCGCGGTCACGGCCCAGAACTCCCTGGGCGTCCAGGGCTACTGGGAGCTGCCGCCGGAGGCCGTACGCGCGCAGCTCGAATCCGTGCTCGGCGACATCGGCGCCCAGGCGGTGAAGACCGGCATGCTGGCCTCGCCCGCGCTCGTCGAGACGGTCGCCGGCGCGCTCGCCGCCTACCCGGCTCCCGTGATCGTGGATCCCGTCGGGGTGTCCAAGCACGGCGACACGCTGCTCGTGCCCGAGGCCGTCGAGACGCTGCGCACCCGGCTGCTGCCCATCGCCACCGTGGTGACGCCCAACCTGTGGGAGGTGGAGCAGCTCACCTCCGTCAAGGTGGAGGACGAGGACGGGCTGCGGCGGGCCGCGGACGCCGTGCTGGAGCTGGGGCCCACCTGGGCGCTGATCAAGGGCGGCCACCTGCCCGGGCGTCCGGTCGACCTGCTCACGGACGGCACCGCCGAGTACCGCTTCACCGCCGACCGCCTCGACAACCGCCACACCCACGGCACCGGCTGCACGCTGGCCTCGGCCATCGCCTCCCACCTGGCTCTGGGCGACGACGTGCCGGCCGCGGTGGGCAAGGCCAAGGAGTACGTGACGGGCGCGATCGCCCGCGGCTTCCCGCTGGGCGAGGGCATCGGCCCGGTGGACCACGCCTGGCAGTGGCGCCCCTGACCCACACTCAAGTCCGTACGGTCACCCACAAGGCCGTACGGTCACCCACACGGCCGTACAGGCGCCCACGCGGCACGACAACGGCCCGTGTCGGCGCCGGCCCATCTCCCGCTCGAAGCATCGCCGAGAGCCCGCGTGCCTGTCCCTCAGCCCGCCCCCGTCGCCCGGTCACGGGCAGCGGGGTGGGGGTGGGGGTGGGTACGACGAAGGCCCGCTGCTCCCCAGGGGGGAGGCGGGCCTTCGTGGAAGTGAGAACTAGCGGGTGACCTTGCCCGCCTTGATGCACGAGGTGCACACGTTCAGCTTCTTCGGCGTGCCGCCGATGACCGCGCGGACCGTCTGGATGTTGGGGTTCCAACGACGGCGGGTGCGGCGGTGAGAGTGGGACACGTTGTTGCCGAAGGTCGGCCCCTTGCGGCAGACATCGCAGACGGAAGCCACGGTATCGCTCCTTATTACAGTCGATGTAGCCCTGTCCGCTGATGCTTTCCGGGCGGAGGGCATGCCGGGACAACCGGCCAGCCAGTCGAGAATATCTGATGCGCACTATGAGCGCGAACCAGAGCATCTGGATCGGGTCAGGGCGGCGATATCCTCCTCGCACAACGGTAGCGCATGGGCGGAGGTCGCAGGACGCACATGAAGATCCTCGACCCGCCCGCGGTGCGCCGCTGGGCCCGCCTGGCCGCCGACGCGCTCGGCCGGGCCAGAACGGAGATCGACGCGCTCAACGTGTTCCCGGTCGCCGACGGCGACACCGGGACCAATCTGCACCTGACCCTGCTGTCCGCCGCCGAGGCCGTCGAATCCCTGCCCGAGGACGTGGACGCGGCCGTCGTGTGGCAGACGCTCTCGTACGGCGCCCTGGTGGGGGCGCGCGGCAACTCCGGCGTGATCGTCAGCCAGGCGTTACGCGGCCTGGCCGAGGTGCTGAAGGACGGCGAGGACCTGCGCGCCGGGCTGCTCAGGGCCGCCGTGCTGGCCAGGGAGGCGGTCGCCAGGCCGGTCGAGGGCACGGTGCTGAGCGTGCTGGAGTCGGCGGCGCTGGCCGTGCAGGGAGTCGAGGGCGACCTGCCTGAGGTGGCGCGGCAGGCGGCGGGGGAGGCGCGGGCCGCGCTGCGCCGTACCCCCGGACAGCTCGACGTGCTGGCCCGCAGCGGCGTCGTGGACGCGGGCGGCGCGGGGGCGGCGATCGTCCTGGAGACGCTGGCGGCCGTGATCACCGGCTCCCACGCCGACCACTACGAGGTGCCCGCCCCCACTCTGCGCGTGTCGCCGATGACCGAGGCCGGGGCCGGCTACGAGGTGATGTACCTGCTGGACGCCGACGACCGCGCGGTGGCCGGGCTGCGGGAGGAGCTCGACGCCATGGGCGACTCGCTGGTCGTGGTCGGCGGCGAGGGGCTGTGGAACGTGCACGTCCACGTGGCCGAGGCCGGGCCGGCGGTCGAGGCGGGCATCCGCGCGGGCCGGCCGCACCGGATCAGGGTCACGTACCTGGCCGAGCGCACGCACACGGGCGGCGCGGGCAGGGGCGTCGTGGCGGTCGCGGCGGGTGACGGGATCGCGGCGCTGTTCGAGGAGTGCGGCGCGGTCGTGGTGCGCCGCGCGCCCGGCGGCCGGCCCACGCTGCCCGCCCTGCTGGCCGCGATCAGGCAGGCGGGCGCCGAGGTCGCGGTGCTGCCGAACGACGAGGGCGTACGCGCGGTCGCCGCGGCCGCGGCGGAGATCGCCCGCGAGGACGGCGTGGTGGTCAGCGTGCTGCCCACGAAGGCGACCGTGCAGGGCCTTGCGGCGCTGGCCGTGCACGACCCGCTGCGCCGCTTCGACGACGACGTGGTGGCGATGACGGACGCGGCCGGGCACACCAGGTACGGACATGTGACGGTGGCGGACAGGGAGGCGTTCACCAGCGCCGGGGTGTGCCGTCCCGGCGACGTGCTCGGCCTGATCGACGGCGACGTGGCGGTGATCGGCGACTCGGTCGGGGACGTGGCCGTCACGGTGGTGGACCGGATGGTCGCGGGCGGAGGCGAGCTGGTCACGCTCGTCACGGGGGAGCGGGCGCCGCAGGGCCTGGCGGGCCTGGTGGAGGACCACCTCGGACGCACCCGCCCCGGCGTGGATCTGGCCGTGTACGACGGCGAGCAGGGCGGCTACCCCGTGCTGATCGGCGTGGAATGAGCGTATGCCCGTTCCTTACCGCCTGGAGAGGTCGTCCCCTCGTGCTGATCGGCGTGGAGAGAGGGCCTGCCCGCTCCTGGCCTGCGTGCGATGAGCGGCTACCTGCTCCTGATCGGCGTGGAATGAGCGTCGCCGGGGTTCCTGTCGGCCGCAGGCGGTAGAACTTATTGCCGTGAGCCGTTTCGACGAGCCTCTGACGAAGGCGCTCGACCCGAAGACCGCCAAGCTGCTGCACAGCGTGCTCGACCTTGAGACGGTCGGCGACCTGCTGCGCCACTACCCCCGGCGCTACGCCGAGCGCGGCGAGCTGACCTCGCTCGACGCGCTGGAGGTCGACGAGCACGTCACCGTGGTGGGCGAGGTGAGCCGGCTGATGCGCAAGCCCATGCGCAACCGCGGCGGCACCTGGCTGGAGGTCGAGGTCGTCGACGGCAACCGCAACAGGATCTACCTGTCGTTCTTCGGCAAGGGCTCCCACGTGGCGGAGTCGCGGCTCAAGCCGGGGCGGCGCGGGATGTTCGCCGGCAAGGTCGGGATGTTCGGATCGCGTACGAGCCCGCGCTGGCAGCTCGCCCATCCCGAGTTCGAGCTGTTCGAGGAGAGCGAGGCGAGCGCCGAGGAGTTCGCGTCGGCGCCGGTGCCGATCTACCCGGCGGGCAAGGACCTGACGCCGTGGGCGATCAGGCGCGCGATCGGCATCGTGCTCGACACGCTCGGCCCTCTCGACGATCCGCTGCCCGCCGGCCTGCGGGCCCGGCATGGGCTCCAGGACCTCGCGGAGGCGCTGGTGGCCGTGCACCGGCCGAAGACCATGGCCGACGTCGGGCGGGCGCGCAAGCGGCTGAAGTTCGACGAGGCGTTCGTGCTGCAGGCCGTGCTGCTCCAGCGGCGTCAGGCCGCCACCGCCTGGCCCGCGAAGCCGCGTCCAGGGCGTCCCGACGGGCTGCTCGCCGACTTCGACGCGCGGCTGCCGTTCGCGCTGACCGAGGGGCAGGAACGGGTCGGCGCGGAGATCGCCGCCGACCTGGCACTCGAACACCCCATGCACCGGCTGCTGCAGGGCGAGGTCGGCGCGGGCAAGACGGTGGTCGCGCTGCGGGCGATGCTCCAGGTGGTCGACACCGGCGGCCAGGCCGCGCTGCTGGCGCCCACCGAGGTGCTGGCCCAGCAGCACCACCGGTCGATCACCGCCATGCTCGGCGACCTCGCGCAGGGAGGGATGTTCGGGGGCACGGCGGTCACGCTGCTGACCGGCTCCATGGGCGCGGCCGCCCGCCGCTCGGCGCTGCTCGACGCGGCCTCGGGCACGGCCGGCATCGTCGTGGGCACCCACGCGCTGCTGCAGGAGCACGTGCAGTTCGCCGACCTGGGGCTGGTCGTGGTGGACGAGCAGCACCGGTTCGGGGTCGAGCAGCGTGACGCGCTGCGCGAGAAGGCGGGCGGCGGCCGGCCGCACGTCCTGGTGATGACCGCGACGCCGATCCCGCGCACGGTCGCCATGACGGTCTTCGGCGACCTGGAGGTCTCGACGCTGTCGCAGCTGCCGTCGGGCCGCGCCCCGATCACCACCCACGTGGTCCCGGCCGCCGAGAAGCCCCACTTCCTGGAGCGCACCTGGCAGCGGGTCAGAGAGGAGGTGGGGCTCGGCCGGCAGGCCTACATCGTCTGCCCGCGCATCGGCGACCTGGAGGGCGACGAGGGCGACCTGGCCGCGGCGGCGACCGGCGGCGACGAGCGCAGGCCGCCGCTCGCCGTCCTCGACGTGGCCGAGCTGCTGACCGAGGGGCCCTTCCACGACCTGCGGGTCGGCACCCTGCACGGCAAGCTGCCGCCGGAGGAGAAGGACGCGGTGATGCGCTCGTTCACGCGCGGCGAGCTCGACGTGCTGGTGGCCACGACGGTCATCGAGGTCGGCGTCGACGTCCCCAACTCCTCCGTCATGATCATCATGGACGCCGATCGCTTCGGCGTCTCCCAGCTCCACCAGCTCAGAGGCCGCGTCGGCCGAGGCGGCCTGCCCGGCCTCTGCCTCCTGGTCTCCGACTTCCCCGAAGGCACCCCCGCCAGGGCCCGGCTGGACGCGGTGGCGGCCACACTCGACGGTTTCGAGCTGTCCCGGGTCGACCTGGAACAACGACGCGAGGGCGACGTGCTGGGCGCGGCCCAGTCCGGCAAACGCTCGTCCCTGAAACTGCTGCAACTGCTCAGGGACGAGGACGTCATCGCCACCGCCAGAGAAGAGGCCGCGGCCCTGCTGACGGACGACCCGGACCTCGAACGCCACACGGGCCTGCGCTCGGAGATCGACCGCCTCCTGGCAGACGAACGAGCGGAATACCTGGAAAAAACCTGACGAGAGCGCACGACGAGCTAACCGGGCGACCGTCACACCTCCGACCATGTGGCCGATCTCACTTCGACGGCGCGGCCGGTCATGCTCGCGACCATGGGGCGGGCCGCCCTCTCCATCAAGTGGCCGATCGCTCCTGAACGATGTGATCGGTCCCGCTTTTGACCACCTGGCCGGTCAGGGTGGGCTCGCGTTGCGGCGGTCGGCCGGTGAAGGGTCAGAGGCCGTTTCCTGGAGGGCCGTCAGCCGGAGTGCGGCGGGTGGGAAGCCACGGCACCGCCGTAAAGGATGGGGCTGGGGTTGAAGTTGGGGTTGAAGCTGCGGCAGAGCCGCGGAGAAGTGAGCGGGATCACAACGACGCCGCAGAAGATTGGATGCCCAGCCGCGGGGACGGCCTCCCCCCGAATGCCGTCCCCGGCTGGGCCCACCCTCGGGTCAGGTGCCGAGGGAACCGGCGTGCGGAAGGGCTCACGATCACGCCGGTCGGCCTTCATGTGGGTCACCTTGAAGGCCGCAGACTCATCATGCGTGCCCGTCCGGCCGATGTGAATCACCCTTGCGCATCCGAGGCAGACACTTGTCCACTCTTGACCTGCGTGAACATGCGGAACAATGGGTCACATGACGCGGATCATCGCAGGCACGGCGGGTGGGCGGCGTCTGGCCGTGCCGCCGGGGCGCGGCACGAGGCCTACCAGTGACAGGGCGCGAGAAGGGATCCTCTTGACGCTCGATTCCCTGCACGGGCTGCCCGGCGCCCGCGTGCTCGACCTGTACGCCGGTTCCGGCGCGGTCGGGCTGGAGACGCTGTCGCGGGGCGCGGCGGAGGCGGTGCTGGTGGAGTCCGATCCGAAGGCGGTGCGCACGATCAAGGCCAACGTCGGGACGCTCGGGCTGCCGGGCGCCCGCGTGGTGGCCGACAAGGTGGAGCGGTTGCTGGCGAAGCCGGCCGACGGGCGCTACGACATCGTCTTCGCCGATCCGCCGTACGCGGTCTCCGGCGATGACGTCCTGAGGGTGCTGGAGCTGCTGCGCGACAACGAATGGTTGGCAGATGAGGCTTTGGTGGCGTTCGAGAGGGAAACCAGGGGAAAGCCCCTCATGTGGCCTGAAGGTTACGTTGAGGAGAGGGTCCGTCGTTATGGCGAAGCGTCCGTTTGGTACGGTCGCGCCGCCGGGAACCCGTAGACCTGGGAGGCGTCTTGCGCCGCGTAGTCTGCCCGGGGTCGTTCGACCCCATCACCAATGGTCATCTCGACATCATCGGCCGCTCGGCGCGGCTGTACGACGAGGTGACCGTGGCAGTCCTCATCAACGTCGAGAAGAGCAGCCTGTTCACGGTTGACGAACGCATCGAGATCCTGCAGACCGTGACCAAGGAGTATCCGAACGTCAAAGTCCGGAAATTCCATGGCTTGCTGGTCGATTTCTGCAGACAGAACGACATCCCCGCCATCGTCAAGGGCATCAGAGTGGTCAGCGACTTCGACTACGAGCTGCAGATGGCGCAGCTCAACTACCGTCTGTCGGGCGTGGAGACGCTGTTCATGCCCACCAACCCCGAATACTCGTTCCTGTCGTCCTCGCGGGTGAAGGAGATCGCCCGATACGGTGGCGATGTCTCGGGTCTCGTGCCGGACCTGGTGCACAACCTGCTCATCGAGCGGCTCAGGGGCTGAGTGCGAGCTGCTATCCTTTCATTTCGGCCTTGTACGACGGCGATCCTTGTCGCCATGCCTAGCGAGAGCAGGATGACTCAGCACCTCGACCCCCGCTCCCCGTGGGTGATCTCCACTCATGACCTGGGAAAGCGGCCGGGCACGATGAGGCAGATGACTCTGACCCTCCCGGCACCGGCGGATCTCGGCGTCGACATGATCGGTGTCCCCAAGGACGCCGATGTCGAGCTGGATCTCCGGTTCGAAGCAGTGATGGAAGGCGTGCTCGTCTCGGGCACGGCGCAGTCCCCGCTCGCCGGGGAGTGCGCGCGGTGCCTCGACCCGGTCTCCTCCGAGATCGAGGTCAATCTGCAGGAGCTGTTCTTCTACTCCGACGAGGACGCCTCCGAGGATGACTCACTGCTCGACGGCGAGCTGCTCGACCTCGAGCCGACGTTCCGCGACGCGGTGGTGCTCGCACTGCCGCTGAGCCCCGTCTGCGGTGACGACTGCCCGGGGCTCTGCCCGGAGTGCGGGGTCAAGCTGGCCGAGGCCGGCGACGATCACCGGCACGAGAAGATCGACGCCCGCTGGGCGTCGTTGCAAGGTCTGATTTCCGACAAAGATAACGATCAGGAGAAGTGACGTGGCCGTCCCGAAGCGAAAGATGTCGCGGAGCAACACCCGCGCCCGTCGCTCCCAGTGGAAGACGACTGCTGTCGCCCTGGTGAGCTGCCCGCAGTGCCGTTCGCCCAAGCAGCCGCACATCGCGTGCCCCACCTGCGGCACCTACAACCGTCGTCAGGTCATCGAGCCGTCCGCCTGATCCGCTGACGCGGCCCGCCCGCCGGGTCGCCGCCGCGCTCAGTGCGTGACGGTGGCCGGCGCCGGAGGTTCCGCTCCAGCAGTTGACGTGATGCCGACCGGGTGCCAAAGTGCCTCGGTCGGCGTTACCGTCTCTTAGATGTGTGCGGCGGCGGTTCGCCCGCGGCCGTGGTGGACGCCGGGGCCTACGTTCCGTACCCCGACGCCCACCACGTTTTCGGGCATCATCCGCAGCCGACGCGCCGTGTGAAGATGTCCGAGGAGGAAACACGTGGGCGCAGGTCCTAAGCCGGTGGCCGTCGAGGTCGCCAGAGAAGAGCTGGAGCGGGTCCTTGCCGTCGGTCTCGGCCACGACATTCTCGAGCGGGCGCTGACGCACCGCTCCTACGCGTACGAGAACGGTGGCCTGCCCACCAACGAGCGCCTGGAGTTCCTGGGCGACTCGGTGCTCGGCCTGGTGGTCACCGACACTCTCTACCGCAACCACCCCGACCTGCCCGAAGGCCAGCTGGCGAAGCTGCGTGCCGCGGTGGTCAACATGCGCGCCCTGGCCGACGTGGCCAGAGGGCTCGGCCTGGGCCGGTTCCTGCGGCTCGGCAGGGGCGAGGAGGGCACCGGCGGGCGCGACAAGTCCTCCATCCTGGCCGACACCCTTGAGGCGCTGATCGGCGCGGTCTACGTGGACAAGGGCCTCGACGAGGCGTTCCGGGTGGTCCACCTGCTGTTCGACCCGCTGATCGTGCGCTCGGCCTCGCTCGGCGCCGGGCTCGACTGGAAGACCTCGCTGCAGGAGCTGACCGCCTCCGAGGCGCTCGGCGTGCCCGAATACCACGTCGAGGAGAGCGGCCCCGACCACGCCAAGTCGTTCACGGCCATGGTGCGGGTCGGCGGCGAGTCCTACGGCTCGGGCAACGGGCGCAGCAAGAAGGAGGCCGAGCAGCAGGCGGCCGAGGCGGCCTGGACCCGCATCAGGGCCCGCCGCGAGCAACGCGAGAGCCAGCCGGCCGGCTGACCCCTGATCGACGGCCGGCGTCTGACACCGGCACGCCGGCGCCTTGAGGGCCGCCGGGCGGGCCGAGAGCTGATGTCGGTGCCGCGCCGGCGGGCCGGGACTTGATGTCGGTGCGGCGCCGTCGGCGGAGGGCTTTGGAGGATGGTTCTGGAGCTCCCGGATGTTGTCCAGAAGGTGAGAGCTAGGTTGCCCCAGCGTCCAGAGGGCGAGGTCGGAAGTGCCTGAGCTGCCGGAGGTCGAGGTCGTCAGGCGCGGCCTCGCGCAATGGGTGACCGGGCGTGAGATCGCCGGCGCCGAGGTGCTCCACCCCCGTGCGATTCGCCGTCACCTGCCCGGCGCCGACGAGTTCGCCGCCCGGCTCAAGGGCCGCGCGCTCCTGTCCGCCGAACGCCGCGGCAAGTACCTGTGGCTCCCGCTGTCGGGGGCGGCCGAGGCGCTCATGGCCCACCTGGGGATGAGCGGCCAGCTGCTCGTGGTGGACGGCGACACGCCGCCGGAGAAACATCTGCGGGTGCGCCTGCGCTTCGAGGACGGCGGCCCAGACCTGCGCTTCGTCGACCAGCGCACGTTCGGCCACGTCATGCTCACCCCGCTGGCAGGCGACGTGCCCGAGCCGATCTCGCACATCGCGCCCGACCCGTTCGAGGCCGTGTTCGACGAGGACGAGTTCACCCGCAGGCTCAGGACGAAACGCACCGAGATCAAGCGGGCCCTGCTCGACCAGTCCCTGATCAGCGGCGTCGGCAACATCTACGCCGACGAGGCGCTGTGGATCGCCAGGCTCCACTGGGCCCGCCCGGCGAACACGCTCACCCGCCCCAAGGTGGCCGAACTGCTCGCCGCCGTGCGCACGGTCATGGGCGCGGCGCTGCTGCAGGGCGGCACGTCGTTCGACAGCCTGTACGTCAACGTCAACGGCGAGAGCGGCTATTTCGAGCGCTCGCTTGAGGTGTACGGGCGCCGCGACCTGCCCTGCTCCCGCTGCGGCAGCCCCATCAGGCGCGAGGCGTTCATGAACCGCTCGTCCTACTCCTGCCCCAGATGCCAGCGACGATCGCGCTGACCAGCGTGAGGCCGGCTCCGGCCCACATGACGGCGGAGATCGGCAGCCCGTCCGCGATCCGGCCGCCGGCGAACGAGCCGAGCGCGATGGAGACGTTGAAGGAGCCGACGAAGAGCGCCGTGCCGAGCTCGCCGCCGCCCTCGCGCATGATCCACAACTGCAGGGTGACGCCGACACCGCCGTAACCGAGCCCCCACACCACCAGCGCGACCAGGGGCGGCAGGGCGCTCAGCGCCAGCGCGGCCATCGACAGCGTCATGAGGCCGGTCAGCACGATCAGCGTGGCCCTGGGGTTCCTGGCCGCGCGGGCGCCGGCGGCGAAGTTGCCCGCCACGCCGGCGGCGCCGTACAGGAGGAGTGCGACGCCGATGAAGGCGGCGCCGGCGAGTGAGACCCGCTCCAGGAACGGGCGGACGTAGGTGTAGGCGGCGAAGTGGCCGGAGACGGTCAGCGCGGTCAGCAGCAGAACGACGTTGAGCGGCCCTGAGAGCCACGAGAGGCGCTTCTCCCGCGCCGCCGAGGTCGAGGACCCGGCCGGGGGCCGCAAGGGCGGCAGCGTCACCGCCAGCAGTACGAGGAGGCCGAGGGCCAGCACCCCGGCGGCGGCGAACGCGCTGCGCCACCCCGCGTACGACGACACGAACGTCGCCGCGGGCACCCCGAGCACCGAGGCCACCGACACGCCGGACAAGATGATCGACGTGGCCCGCCCGACGGCCCGCTCGGGGACCAGCCGCGTCCCGAGCCCGGCCGCGAAGGCCCAGAACCCGCCGATGCTCACTCCGGTCAGCACCCTGGCGGCCAGCATGACCAGGTGGTTCTGGGCCAGCGCGCCGGCCAGGTTCGCCACCGCCAGCACCGCCATCAGCGCGAGCAGGATCGTCCTGCGGTCGATCTCCCGCGCGGTCACCGCCAGCACGGGGGCGGCGACCGCGGCGACCAGCCCGGTGAGCGACATCGTGAGCCCGGCCGTGCCCGTGGACACCCCGAGGTCGGAGGCGATCGAGGTGAGCAGTCCGACGGGCAGCATCTCGCTGCTCACGATGGTGAAGGTGCCCATCGCGACGGAGGTCACGGCGAGCCGGCGCGCGCGTACGGCGCCGGAGATGTCGGTGGTCGTCATGCCGCCCAGCCTCCGGCCGGACCACGTGCGGGAACAATGACGAATGCCGAAGGCTTGGTTTAGGCAGGTTCAACGATCCGCCGGAGGTGCTGGGATGGAGTTCAGGGAGCTGGAGTGCTTTCTCGTGCTCAGCGAGGAGCTGCACTTCGCGCGGACGGCCGAGCGCCTCTACCTGTCGCCGGGAAGGGTGAGCCAGCTCATGCGCTCCCTGGAGACCAGGATCGGCGGCCGGCTGTTCGACCGGACGAGCAGGAGGGTGCGGCTGACCCCGCTCGGCGAACGGTTCCTGGCCGACCTGCGTCCCGCCTACGACGGCCTGGCCGGCGCCGTGAACCGGGCCAGGACGGCGGCCAGGGAGGTGACGGGTGTGCTCAGGGTCGGGTTCCTGGCCACGCCGACCGACGTCGTGACGGGCAGCGTGCGTGCCTTCGAGCGGCGCAACCCCGGCTGCGCGGTCGAGCTGGTGGAGGTGCAGCTGTCCGACCCCTTCGGCCGGCTGCGGGCCGGGCAGGTGGACGTCACGTTCACGCTGCTGCCCCTGGACGAGCCCGATCTGGCCGCCGGCGGGGAGCTGAACCGGGTCGGCTACACGCTCGGCCTGTCCACCCGCCACCCGCTCGCGGGGCGGGCCGGCATCGGGGCGGAGGAGTTGGCGTCCGTGCCCCTGATCGGGCTGGACGGCCCGGCCCCGCGCTGGTGGCACGAGCGGGTGGCACCCTCCGTGACCCCTTCCGGACGTCCGATTCCCCTGGCCGGTAGGGTGGCGACCACCCAGGAGGGCCTGACCCAGGTGGCGCTCGGCCGGGGCGGCATGCTGTTCTGCGCGCCCACGGCCCTGCAGCACCAGCGCCCCGACGTCAGCTTCGTGCCCGTCGCGGGGCTGCCCGCGTCGATCTTCGGTCTCGCCTGGGTGAAGAACGGGGAAAGCGCGGCCGTCAGAGCCTTCTGCGAGGTGGCGGAGTCGGCTGCCGAGCAGCTCTCGGGGCAGGGAGCCGGTGACCGGGTCCTGGTGGCGTGAGGGGGATGAGATGGCGGAGGGCGAGGAAGACGTCCGGCTGACCGCCTGGGTGCGCGGCCGTGTCCAGGGTGTGGGCTTCCGCTGGTGGACGCGGGCGCGTGCGCTGGAGCTCGATCTCGTGGGATGGGCCCGCAACACCGACGACGGCCGGGTGGAGGTGGTCGCGGAGGGATCACGCGCGGCGTGCGTCAAGCTGCTGGAGCTGCTGAGAAGTTGCGACACGCCGGGCAGAGTGGATGGAGTAGTGGAACGATGGAGCGAACCCCGAGGTAGTTTGGGCGGGTTTGTCGAGCGGTAGCCGCTTTTGTCAAACGCCCCAAATAGGGTATAGTTGTATGTCGGGAGTGCCCATCAGTAGGGCTCAGCGGTTTGTTCGACTTGACCGCCCACACTGCCGGTGCGACTCTTGTTAGGTACCACGCGCACCCCTCCCGCGGAATAGAAGTGCGCGAACCAGTCTGGTCACTCAGCGTGGAGGACCCTTTACCATGGCGAAGGCTCTACTCGGCCACGTCGGCGGTCCTGACCCTCGGATGGTCTCGGAAATGCGCCGCCTGCAGCAGCGTATCCGGGATCTGGAGGCAGAACTCATCCGACTTCAGGCCACCAATGACGCTCTTGCGGCGCAAACCCGCGACGAGGCGATAAGCCGTATGCAGGAGCGCGAGCCGGCCCTCACCTGAGAGCGGTCGGAGCGCAACCCAGGGACGTCTCATCGAGGCGTCCCTTGTTATTTTCCCTGAATGCCAAAGCCCTGGTCAAATGCCTTACGTGCGCGGATGCCGCCGCGGGGCGGCGTGGACCAGTAGGCTTTTCCGCAGTCCGTTCAGGGGAAAGGGGTCGCGCTTGTATCTCAAGACCCTCACCCTGCGCGGCTTCAAGTCCTTCGCCTCCGCGACCGCCCTGCGCTTCGAGCCCGGCATCACCTGCGTCGTGGGGCCCAACGGCTCGGGCAAGTCCAACGTGGTCGACGCCCTGGCCTGGGTCATGGGCGAGCACAGCGCCAAGTCGCTGCGCGGCGGCAAGATGGAAGACGTGATCTTCGCCGGCACCTCGTCCCGGCCGCCGCTCGGCCGCGCCGAGGTGACGCTGACCATCGACAACACCGACGGCGCGCTGCCGATCGACTACACCGAGGTCACGATCAGCAGGCTGATGTTCCGGTCGGGGCAGAGCGAATACGCGATCAACGGCGACACCTGCCGCCTGCTCGACATCCAGGAGCTGCTGTCCGACTCCGGCATCGGCCGCGAGATGCACGTGATCGTGGGGCAGGGCCAGCTCGACGCCGTGCTGCACGCGGGCCCTGAAGACCGGCGCGCGTTCATCGAAGAGGCCGCCGGCGTGCTCAAGCACCGCAAGCGCAAGGAGAAGGCGCTCCGCAAGCTGGACGCGATGCAGGCCAACCTGACCCGCGTCCAGGACCTCGCCACCGAGCTGCGCCGCCAGCTCAAGCCACTGGGCCGGCAGGCGGAGATCGCCCGCAAGGCCGCCGTCATCCAGGCCGACCTGCGTGACGCCCGGCTCAGGCTGCTGGCCGACGACGTGGGCATCCTGCGCGCCACGCTGGAGCGCGAGGCCGCCGACGAGGCCGCGATCACGGCCAGGCGGCAGCAGGTGGAGGCCGAGCTGACCGAGGGGCAGCAGCGCGAGGCCGCGCTGGAGGCGGCCGAGGCCGAGACCCAGCCCCGGCTGGCCGCGGCGCAGGAGACCTACTTCCGGCTCTCCTCCCTGCGCGAGCGCATCACCGGCCTGGAGCAGCTCGCTTCTGAACGCCACCGCCACGCGCTCGACGCCGCCGCCATCGAACGCCGTGGCCGCGACCCGGAAGACCTGGAGCGCGAGGCCGCCGAGGTGCGCGAGCGGGAGCTGATCCTGCGGGCCGAGCTGGAGCAGGCCGAGGAGCTGCTGGAGGAGGCCGTCCAGCGGCGGGCCGAGGCCGAGGCGGAGCTGAGCCGGGAGGAGCAGCGGCTCGCGCTGGCCGCCAGGGCCGCCGCCGACCGCCGCGAGGGCCTGGCCAAGCTGCGCGGCCAGGTCGATTCCGTACGCAGCAGGGGCCGCGCCGCGGAAGAGGAGATCGGGCGCCTGCGGCAGGCCGTGGCCGACGCGGGCCGGCGCGAGCAGCAGGCCAGGGAAGACCTGGAGGCCCAGCGGATCGAGGAACCGGCCGTCGATCCCGCGCTGGCGGAGGAGCTGGCCGCCGCGCAGGCCGCGGTCGAGGAGGCCAGGGCGGTGGCCGACGCGGCCAGGGCGGCGGCGGAGGAGGCGAAGTCGGCGCTCGACGCGCCGCGCGCCGCGCTCCAGGCCGCCAAGTCTGCCGTGGGCACCGCCCGCGCCACCGACCAGCAGGCGCAGCGCTCCGTCGCCGCGCTGACCGCCCGGCGTGAGGCGCTGGAGCTGGGCCTGGCCAAGGGCGACGGCGGGGCCGCGCTGCTGGAGGCCGACCTCGGCGGAGTGCTGGGGCCGCTCGCCGCCTCGTTGCAGGTGACACCCGGCGCCGAGCCCGCCGTCGCGGCCGTCCTCGGTCCCGTCGCCGAGGCGATCACGGTCAAGTCGCTCGACACCGCCGTGGAGGCCCTGGAGCTGCTGCGCTCGCGGAGCGCCGGCCAGGCGACCCTCCTCGTCGCGCTGGGCGCGGACCGGCACGACAGGAGCGGGCCCGCGCGGGCGGCGGCTCCCGGCGGCGGGCGGTGGGCGGCCGATCTGGTGACGGTCCCCGATCATCTGCGCTCGGCCCTCGAACACGTGCTGGCCGACGTCGTGGTGGTGGACGACCTGGAGACCGCGCGGGCGGTCGTCGACCGCCATCCTCGGCTGCGCGCCGTCACGACGGGCGGCGACCTCGTCGGCGCCCACGTCGCCGCCGGCGGCTCCGAGGGCGGCACCTCCGTCCTCCAGGTGCGCGCGGCGCTCGACGAGGCCGTCAGGGATCTGCAGGAGGCCGAGACCAGGGCCGAGCAGGGCGCGCTGGCGCTGGACGAGGCGGTCGCCGGCGAGCAGGCCGCGCAGGCCGCCCTGGAGGCCGCCCAGGCCCACGTGAACGAGGCCCAGACGGCCGTCACCACCGCCCAGGCCGGCGTGAGCGCCGCCCAGGGCGTGCTCGACCAGGTCAGGGGCCGCCAGCGGGAGGCCGACCAGCGCAACGCGGCGGCGGCCAGACGGCTGGCCCAGCTGGAGGCCGCCGCCAACGCGGCCCGCGACGAGGCCGAGCGCCTGGCCGTGAGCGTGACGAAGGCGGAGGAGGCCCGCGCCGAGGGCCTGGAGGAGCTGGCCGAGCTGGAGATCCGGCTGGCCGAGGCCGAATACGCCCAGGAGCTGGAGTCCGAGCCCACCACCGACCAGCGCGACGACCTGGCGAGCGCCTGCGAGAGCGCCAGGCAGCGCGAGATGGACACCCGCCTCCAGGTGCGCACCGCGGAGGAGCGCGTCAAGGGCATCGAGGGCCGCGCGGACGGCCTGCTCAGGGCGGCCAGGCGCGAGCGCGAGGAACGCGCCCAGGCGGCCGCTCAGCGCGCCAGGCGCAGGCGGCAGGCCGCCGTGGCCGAGGCCGTCAGCAAGGGCGCCAAGAAGGTGCTCACGGCCCTGGCGACGTCCGTCCAGCTCGCCTCCAGGGAACGCGACGAGGCCGACCTGGCCAGGGTGGCCGTGGACGCCGAGCTCAAGCAGGTGCGCCTGCGGGTGCGTGAGCTCGGCCAGGAGCTGGACAAACTGGTCAACCGGGTGCACGGCAACGAGGTGGCCCGCACCGAGCAGCGGCTCCGGCTGGAGCAGATGGAGCAGCGGGCGCTGGAGGAGTTCGGGGTCGAGAGCGAGGCCCTGATCGCCGAGTACGGCCCCGAGGCCATGGTGCCCGGCGAGCCGCCCGTCCCCTACGTGCGCGAGGAGCAGGAGAAGCGGGCCAGGGCGGCCGAGCGGCAGATGAACCAGCTCGGCAAGGTCAACCCGCTCGCCCTGGAGGAGTTCGCGGCCCTGGAGGAGCGGCACGCGTTCCTCAACTCCCAGCTCGAAGACCTCAAGAAGACCAGGCGCGACCTCATGACCGTGGTCAAGGAGGTCGACGACCGGGTGGAGCAGATGTTCTCCTCGGCGTACGAGGACGTGGCGCGCGAGTTCGAGCAGATCTTCGGCCGGGTCTTCCCCGGCGGTGACGGCAGGCTGGTGCTCACCGAGCCGGGCGACATGCTGACCACGGGCATCGAGGTCGAGGCCAGGCCGCCGGGCAAGAAGGTCAAGCGGCTGTCGCTGCTGTCGGGCGGCGAGCGGTCGCTGACGGCGGTGGCGTTCCTGATCTCGATCTTCAAGGCGCGGCCGTCGCCGTTCTACGTGATGGACGAGGTCGAGGCGGCCCTCGACGACACCAACACGCAGCGGCTGCTGATGTTGTTCGAGGAGTTGCGGCAGAGCTCGCAGCTCATCGTGATCACCCACAACAAGCGCACGATGGAGATCGCCGACGCCCTCTACGGCGTGTCGATGCGCGGGGACGGCGTGACGCAGGTGGTCAGCCAGCGGCTCAGGGAACGCGAGTCCGCCTGACCGGGTGACAGGGGATTCGGCGGCGGGGCGATACGGGCGATCCCGCTGGGGTGACTCGCGGCGTGGCCGACGGGGTGAGACGGGACATGACGGCCGACATGAGGCGGGTCGCGACCCTGCTGGTCCAATCGGGCCGGTCGATCTGGAAAACTGACATGTTGTGGATGGTTACCTCGGCGTCATCGTGATCGTGGCCGTCGTCGCCCTGCTGGCGGTCGGCGGTCTCCTGCTGTACTTGCGGCCGGGGCGTAAGACGCCTCCGCCGGTGGTGCCGCCCGAAGCTCCGACGCTGCCCGAGGAGAAGCGGCCCGCGGGAGCGGACGAGGAGGCCGAGGGCGCGACCACCACGCTGCCGCCGCCGGTCAAGCCCGCCGAGCCGGTCGTCGTCGAGCCTGAGGTCGAGGTTCCGCCGCCGTCCGCCGGCCGGATGGTGCGGCTGCGCGAGCGGCTCGCCCGCTCGCAGAACGCGCTCGGGCGCGGGCTGCTGGAGCTGCTGTCCCGCGACCGTCTCGACGACGACGTGTGGGACGAGATCGAGGAGCGGCTGATCACGGCCGACATGGGCGTCGCGCCGACCCGCGCCGTCGTGGAGGAGCTGCGCACCAAGGTCAAGGTGCTGGGCAGCCGCACCCCCGCGGAGGTGCGCGGCCTGCTGCGCGAGCAGTTGCTCGCCCAGATCGATCCCGGCCTCGACCGCACCCTGCACGTCAAGAAGCACGGCGAGCGGCCCGCGGTCGTCCTCGTCGTCGGGGTCAACGGCACCGGCAAGACCACGACCACGGGCAAGCTGGCCCGTTCGCTCGTCGGCGACGGCAAGAAGGTCGTGCTCGGCGCGGCCGACACCTTCCGCGCCGCCGCCGCCGACCAGCTGCAGACCTGGGGCGAGCGGGTCGGCGCCGACACCGTGCGCGGTCCCGAGGGCGGCGACCCCGCCTCCGTCGCGTTCGACGCGGTGGCCAAGGGCATGGAGGAGAAGGTCGACGTGGTCATCGTCGACACCGCGGGCCGCCTGCACACCAAGACCGGCCTGATGGACGAGCTGGGCAAGGTCAAGCGGGTCATCGAGAAGAAGGCCACGGTCGACGAGG
This sequence comes from Nonomuraea fuscirosea, assembly GCF_035917475.1. Taxonomy (NCBI): domain Bacteria; kingdom Bacillati; phylum Actinomycetota; class Actinomycetes; order Streptosporangiales; family Streptosporangiaceae; genus Nonomuraea; species Nonomuraea fuscirosea. Next base: position 314,737 of record NZ_CP109074.1, read on the forward strand.
TGCTGCTCGTCCTCGACGCCACCACGGGCCAGAACGGCATGCGCCAGGCCCAGGTGTTCGCCGAGGTGGTCAACATCACCGGCATCGCGCTGACCAAGCTCGACGGCACCGCCAAGGGCGGCATCGTGATCTCGGTGCAGCGGGAGCTGGGTGTGCCGGTCAAGCTCGCGGGGCTGGGCGAGGGGCCCGACGACCTGGCGCCGTTCGATCCCGAGGTGTTCGTGGACGCCATTCTCGGTGAGTGACTTACGGCCCTGCAGTAATCGGTTACGGATCACGCCTTACCAGATAAGTGTTGATCGACCACTTTTTGATGTGTTGACATGTATCGGTCATCAAAAGATCGTTCGGTCCCATTGTTGGTGAAAGGCCCCCCATGAAGAAGATCGTCGTTCATCGGCCAGGAACCGTGAAGCCGGCCGCCTCGGCCGCGCCGCGGCACCACTCCTGACCCACCGGCCGGCGTCCCCGCAGGGGCGTCGGCCACGCCGGACGACGAAAGAGGGACGGCGTGGACACGATCTTCCTCGACGCGGACCGCCGGATCGGCGGCCCCTACACGCTCGGCGCGGCGCTCCTGACCCACCTGGTCCCGCCCGCCCTCGAACGACGGCCCGACCTGGTGGCCGCGCACGACATCGAGATCCGGGCCGCCGCGCCATCGCTGCGCGACCTCGTCCCGGCCCGCAGGCGCTCGCTGGCCGACGACCTGCCCAGAGGGCAGCGGGTGCTCGTGCCCGGCGCGCGGCGCAGCCTGCGGATCGCCAACGGGCTGGCCGAGTTCGTCCGCGACCACCTGGCCGGCTCCGGCCCCCTGACCATGACCGTCGCCAACCTCGGCGAGGCCGACCACACCGACCGTGAGCTGGTGACCGTGCTGCGGCGGCGGGTCGAGCCCGGCCTGCTCACGATCGAGGAGGGGCCGTCGGCCCCCGGCGCCGGGCCGCTCCGGGCCGACTTCGACCGCTACCGCGACGAGGGCTTCCACCACGCCATGGCGGAGGCGGGGCTGGAGGCGCTGCGCGGGCTGGCGTACGAGGACGATCCCGACCGCTGGCAGCAGCTCCTCCAGCGGGTCGCCGGGTCCCTGGAGGCGATCGAGCGCGAGGACGAGGCCCGCGAGCTCTACGACCGGGCCAGGCGGGTGAGCACCGACCCCAAGCACCGCGCCACGATCGCGTACGGCACCGCCATGATCCTCGTCCGCCACCACGACCACGCCCGCCGCGACCCCGAGCAGGCCCTGGCCTGGATCAACGAGGCCGTCACCATCACCTCCCTGCTGCCCGACGCCCGGGAGCGGGCCTTCCACCTCGGGTTCGACCTCAACGGCAAGGCCCTGGTCGAGGTACGCAGGGGCCGCCACGGCGCGGCCATGGAGCTGGTGCGCGAGGCCGTCGAGCTGGCCGAGACCGACCTGCCGGACGAGCACCCGATCCACCGGCTCGTGCTGTACGGCAACAGGGCCCAGCTGCTGGCCATGGCCGGGCAGAGGGAGGCGGCGCTGGCCGACTACGACCGCGCCGTCGCGCTCGACCCCGGCTATCCCGACTACTACCTCGACCGCGGCAACCTGCTGCACGAGCTGGGCCGGGAGGAGGAGGCGCTGGCCGACTACGAGGCGGTGACGCGGCTGAGCCCGCCCTTCCCCGAGGCGTACTACAACCGCTCCGAGGTGCGCTACGCCCGCGGCGACCTGGCCGGAGCCCGCGCCGACCTGGACCACACGCTGGAGCTGGACCCGGAGTTCGCCCCCGCCTACGTCAACCGCTGCGGGCTGCACGTGGCCGCGGGCGACTACGCGCGGGCCCGTGAGGACGTGGAGCGCGGCCTGGCGCTCACTCCTGACGATCCGCACTTGCTGTGTGTGCTCGGGCAGGTGGAGCTGGCCGAAAACCACTACCCGGAGTCACGCATCGCCTTCGATCAGGCCCTCGAGGCCGATCCCGAGCTGCTGCCGGCCTGGGCGGGCCGGGCGGAGCTGGCCTTCGAACGCGGCGACCACGAGGCGGCGCTGGCCGACCTGTCCCGGGCGCTGAAGCTGGAGGAGACGGCGGAGCTGCTGTTCAACCGGTCCCTGGTGCACCGGGCGGCCGGGCTGCTCAGCCAGGCCAGGCAGGACCTGCTCAGGGCCGCGGAGCTGGCCCCTGACGACGCGGACGTCACCAGGGCGCTGCACGAGACCTGAGCGCCGCACGAGACCTGAGCGCCGGCGACGTCAGCAGGTCAGGGGGCCGGGTGGGAGAGCGGGCGGATGGGGACCACCAGGGGAGTGCCCGCGACCGGATCCGCGATGATCTTGGCGTCCAGCTCGAACACCTCCCGCAGCAGATCCTCGGTCAGCACCTCGTGCGGCGTCCCCGAGGCGATCACCCGGCCGGCCCGCATGGCCACCAGGCGGTCGGCGTAGCGGGCGGCCAGGTTGAGATCGTGCAGCACCATGACGACCGTGCGGCCCGCCTCCTCGTGCAGGTGCCGGACCAGCTCCAGCACCTCCACCTGGTGCGCCAGGTCGAGGAACGTGGTGGGCTCGTCGAGCAGCAGCAGGTCCGTGCCCTGGGCCAGGGCCATGGAGATCCACGCCCGCTGCCGCTGCCCGCCCGACAGCTCGTCCAGCGGCCGTTCGGCCAGGTCGGCCAGCCCCGTCATGTCCAGCGCCGCCGCGACCGCGCCCTCGTCGTCGGAGGACCACTGCCGGTACCACGTCTGGTGCGGATGCCGGCCCCTGGCCACCAGGTCGGCCACCGTGAGCCCTTCCGGCGCGGTGGGAGCCTGGGGCAGCATGCCGAGGATCTTGGCCACCTCGCGGGTGGGGATCTTGTCGATGCGCTTGCCGTCCAGCAGCACCTCGCCGCCCTGCGGCTTGAGCAGCCGGCCGAGGGCGCGCAGCAGGGTGGACTTGCCGCAGCCGTTCGGGCCGATGATGGTGGTCACCGTGCCCGCCTCGATGCCGAGGTCGAGGCCGTCCACGATCAGGCGGTCGCCGTACCCGAGCTTGACCCCGGCGGCCTGCAGTCTCACTTTCGCGACCTCCAGATCAGGTGGATCAGGTACGGCGCGCCCAGTACGGCCGTGACGATGCCGACGGGCAGCTCGATGGGGGAGAAGACGGTCCTGGCGATCAGGTCGGCGGCGGTGGTGAGCACGCCGCCGACGACCGCCGAGCAGAGCAGCGGCGGCCGGCCCGAGCGGGTGAGCCGCAGCGCGATCTGCGGCGAGGCCAGGGCCACGAACGCGATCGGCCCCGCCGACGCCGTGGCCACGGCCGCGAGCAGCACGGCGGCCAGGATCATCAGGGCGCGGGCCGGGTTCATCCGGACGCCGAGCGCGGTGACCGTGTCGTCGCCGAAGCGCAGGGCGTCGAGCGAGCGGGTGCCGAGCAGGGTCAGCGGCACCAGCACGACCAGGGCCAGCGCCGTCGGCGTCACGTGCTCCCAGCCCCGGCCGTTCAGCGAGCCGCTGATCCAGACCATGGCGCGGCTGGTGTCGTTGACGTCGCCGACGGTCAGCAGCCAGAACTTGACGTTGGTGAACACGGCGGCGACGCCGATGCCGACCAGCACCAGGCGGTAGCCGTCCAGGCCGCGCCGCCAGGCCAGGCCGTACACGACGGCCGCGCCGAGCAGGCCGCCCAGCAGGGCGAGGGCGGGGATGCCGAGGGTGGACAGCAGGCCGCTGACGCCGCCGTACGCGCTGCCGCTGGCCACCACGCCGGCCACCACGGTGACCGAGGCGCCGGTGGTCACGCCGAGGATCTCGGGGCTGGCCAGCGGGTTGCGCGCGATCGACTGGATGATCGCGCCCGACAGCGCCAGCGCGGCTCCGACCAGGGCCCCGGTGAGCGCGCGGGGCAGGCGCAGCTCCATGATCACGAAGTGGGCGGGGCTGGCGGCGTCGAACGTCCCCGTGACGACGTCGGCCAGCGTCATCGGCAGGTCGCCGATGCGCATGTTCAGCGCCATGAGCAGGGCCAGCAGGGCGACGCCGGTCAGGGTGAGCACGACGCCGCGCGGCCGTACCTGCCAGGACAGGCCGCCGACGCGCAGGGGCAGGGTGGTCATCACAGCCGGACGGGCTTCCTGCGGCGGACCAGGGCGACGAAGAACGGGGCGCCGAGCAGCGCGAGCACCACGCCCACCTCCAGCTCTCCCGGCGGCGCGACCACGCGGCCGATCACGTCGGCGACCAGCAGCAGCGCCGCGCCGATCAGCCCCGAGTACGGCAGCAGCCAGCGATGGTCGGTGCCCGACAGCGGCCGGGCCAGGTGCGGCACGATGAGCCCGACGAACGCCAGCGACCCGCAGGCGGCGACCGCCGCGCCCGAGAGCAGGGTGACGGCGGCGACGCCGACGGCGCGGGTCATGGGGATGTTCTGGCCGAGGCTGCGGGCCACGTCCTCCCCCAAGGAGAGCGCGTTGAGCCCGGGGGCGTTCACCATCGCCAGCACCAGGCCGGCCAGGATGAACGGCAGCACCTGCCACACCACGTCGCCGCCCCTGGCCGCGATGGAGCCCGCCTGCCAGAACCGGAACACGTCCATCGCCTGCTCGTCGAGGAGCACGATGGCCGAGGTCAGGGCGTACAGCAGGGCGCTGACGGCGGTGCCGGCCAACGCCAGCGTGACCGGGGTCGGCCCGCCCCTGCCGCCCGCCATGCCCAGCGCGAACACCGCCACGCTGGCCACCAGCGCGCCCGCCAGGCCGAACCAGATGTAGACCAGCAGGCTCGACGCCCCGAACAGGATGATCGACGACACCATCGCGAACGCCGCCCCCTGCGTGACGCCGAGCAGGCCGGGGTCGGCGAGCGGGTTGCGCGTGTGGCCCTGCATGAGCGCGCCCGCCACGCCCAGCGCGAGCCCGGCGAGCACGCCGAGCACGGTCCTGGGGACGCGCAGCGAGCGGATGACGATGTCGTTCTCGGTGCCGGTCGGTGCGGTGAGCGCGTGCCAGGCGTCGGCCGGCGGCACGGACTTGGAGCCGATCGTGATGCTCAGCACCACCGCGACGGCGACGGAGGCGAACAGGACCAGCAGCACCGTGAACCGGCGGCCGCGGAGATCATGGAGACGCGGGGCGACGGCTGTTGCGCTCACCCGGCTCCTCCTCGACGTTCGTGATTCCGCTGAAGTATGCCAGGTTAGGCTAAGGCTTACCTAATTTAGGTTTGCCTTACTTCGAGGAAGAGGTACTCATGAGACCGTCGCGCGTGTTCGCCGCAGCGCTGCTGATCACGGGTCTGGCCGCCTGCGGCTCGGCGGAGCCGGCCCCGAGCGCCGAGCCCTTCAGGACGGTGCGGCACGCGATGGGCGAGACGGTCATCCCGGCGAAGCCGCAGCGGGTGGTGGCGCTCGACCAGAGCTTCGTGGACGCCGTGCTGACGCTGGAGACGCCGGTGGTGGGGTACACGACGTACCGCTCGATCGACTCGAAGCTGCCCGGCTACCTCGGCGCGGTCGCCGAGCGGCACGGCAAGGAGGCGACCCCGGTCGGCACCCTGGAGGAGCCGAGCCTGGAGAAGGTCATCGCGCTCAAGCCCGACCTGATCGTCTCGGCCAAGGTGCGGCACGAGGCGCTGTACGACAAGCTCGCCAAGATCGCGCCGACCGTGTTCAGCGAGACCACCGGGGCGATCTGGAAGGACAACCTGCGCCTGATGGGCCGGGCCCTGGGCAAGGAGGACCTGGCCGAGACCCGGATCAAGGAGTACGAGCAGCGGGCGGCCGCCATCGGAGCCGCGATCAAGGAGAAGGAGGGCGAGCTGCCGACGATCTCGATCGTGCGCTTCGCCGGCGAGCCCACGACCCGGCTGTACGTGGAGAACTCCTACTCGGGCGTGGTCATGAAGGACGTCGGCTTCCCGCGTCCCGAGGGGCAGCCGGCCGAGCAGGACGCGATCGCGGTCGACGTGAGCCAGGAGCGGATCGCCGACCTGGACGCCGAGCACATTTTCGTGGCCACCTACCCCGACCCGGCGAGCGACGGGCCGAAGGAGAAGTTCACCGCCAACCCGCTGTGGGGCCGGCTCAAGGGGGCCAAGCACGAGGTCGGCGACCTGACCTGGATGAGCGCCGTGGGGATCCAGGGGGCGCACGCGATGCTGGACGACGTGGCCGAGCTGTTCGGCGTGGACCCGGCCAGGCCCTGACCCGCCGCTCGGCTCTAGCCGGTCAGGAACGCGCGCAGTTCGGCCAGGTGGGGGGCCACGTCGAGGCCGTTGGCGGCCAGCCAGCGGGGGTCGCCGTACGTGCCCTTGTACCGGTCCCCGCTGTCGCACACCAGCGTCACGATGCTGCCCCGCTCGCCCGCCGCGCGCATCTCCGCGACCAGCTCCACACAGGCCGCCAGGTTGGTGCCGGTCGAGCCTCCGACGTCGAGGCCGGTCACCTCGCGGGCCCAGTGCATGGCCGCGATCGAGCGGGCGTCCGGCACGGCGATCATGCGGTCGATCACCATGGGCTGGAACGAGGGCTCCACGCGGGGGCGGCCGATGCCCTCGATGCGCGAGCCGGGAGCGGTGAGCGTGCTGTCGCCCGAGGTCCAGCTGGGGTAGAAGGCCGAGCCCTCCGGGTCGACGACGGCCAGGCGGGTGGCGTGACGGCGGTAGCGGATGTAGCGGCCGATGGTGGAGGAGGTGCCGCCGGTGCCGGCGCCGACCACGATCCAGGCCGGCTCGGGATGGGGCTCCATGGACATCTGGGAATAGATGGATTCGGCGATGTTGTTGTTGCCGCGCCAGTCGGTGGCCCGCTCGGCGTAGGTGAACTGGTCCATGAAGTGGCCGCCGGTCTCGGCGGCCAGGCGGTGAGATTCGTCATAGATCGTGCCGGGGTCGTCGACCAGGTGACACTTGCCGCCGTAGAACTCGATGAGGTGGATCTTCTCCGGTGACGTGGACGCGGGCATGACCGCGATGAAGGGCAGGCCGAGCAGCCGGGCGAAGTACGCCTCGCTCACGGCGGTCGATCCGCTGGACGCCTCGACCACCGTCGTTTCGGGGCCGATCCAGCCGTTGGCCAGGCCGTACAGGAAGAGGGAACGAGCAAGTCGATGTTTGAGTGAACCGGTTGGGTGCACCGATTCGTCTTTCAAGTAGAGGTTTACTCCCCAATGCGAGGGCAGCGGAAAGACGTGCAGATGAGTGTCGCAACTTCGATTGGCGTCGGCCTCGACCTTGCGGATGGCCTCAGCCACCCAGCGGCGTGCACCCGCGTCGTGGCGGTCCACGGAAATCATGCTCTTACGCTATCCCATGTGACTCTCGCCACTATTACTGCAAGATTGGATAGGTAGTGTTATGATAACGATACTTGTCCCGCCGTGGACGTGATAACGCACGCCGCGAGCAGTAGGACGAACCCCCCTTCTGATCAACGCGGAACCTCCCTAACGCGTCCCTTACCTGGGTCTTGCGATGATGGAACCGCTATCAGGCGGCCTGTGCCGAAACGGGGGATAGCGCAAGGGGGAATGAATTGATCACCATGACCGATGAGCAGCGTCAAGACTGGTTCGAGCGCGATGTCGTGCCCGTGACGTCGCAGCTTTTCGCCTCCGCCATGCGCCTGACCCGTAACACCGCGGACGCGGAGGACCTGGTGCAGGAGACGGTGGCGAAGGCGTACACGTCGTACCACCAGTTCCGCGAGGGCACCAACCTCAAGGCGTGGCTGCACCGCATCCTGACCAACAACTTCATCAACGACTATCGCAAGAAGCAGCGCTCGCCCAAGCTGTCCGCCGCCGAGGACATCGAGGACTGGCAGTTGCACGCCGCCGAGTCGCACAGCTCGTCGGGGCTGCGCTCCGCCGAGACGGAGGCGCTCGACCGGCTGCCCGACAGCGTCGTGATGAACGCCCTGCGTTCCCTGCCCGAGGACTTCCGCGTGGCCGTCTACCTGGCCGACGTGGAGGGGTTCGCGTACAAGGAGATCGCCGAGCGCATGGGCACGCCCATCGGGACCGTCATGTCGCGGCTGCACCGGGGGCGGCGCCAGCTGCGGGTGATGCTGGAGGAATACGCCCGCGAGGAGGGCGCCGTGCGCGTCCCCGTGCAGGCCCAGCACGCCGCCTGACCTTCTGGTCCGGGTCGTCTACGCCTCCGTCCGGAGATGGAGGCGGACGCGTAATCCGTCGTCCTCCGTGCGCAGCTCCACCAGGTCGCAGAGCTGCCTGCTGATCCAGAGCCCGTATCCCCGTGGGGATTCGGGCTCCGGTGGTATGTAGCCCGGTAAGGGGTCGTCGAGGGAGCCGCCGGGGTCGGTGATCTCGCACACGAGCTCCCCGTCGGCCGGCCACATCGTGATCGTGCCGTACCCGGCGCCGTGCTCGACGCTGTTGGCGGCGATCTCGGACACGCTGATCACCAGCGAGGTGATGAGGTTGCCGTCCATGCCGGCCGCCCTGGCGTAGTCGCCGACGCGTCGACGCAGCCGTTTCAGCTCCCGCGCGGTGAACCGGATCGTCTCGGCCCGGCTGCCCGGCGCGGGCAGGGGGACGCGGTCGTGGTCGAGGACCAGGTCGTGCGGCTCGACGAACCGGGTGCTGGTCACCTCACCGTCCGTGCTCAGCAGCACCGGATGGTTGATCGCGCTGAAGTCGCGTACCAGGTCGGGGACGTGGCGGAGGTCGTACAGGCAGAGCATGGTCGCGGCGGCCGGGCGGAGCGCGGCGTTGAGCACGGACTCGTAGCGGATCAGCTCTCTGACCTCGCGCTCGCTCCTGCCGGTCCACACGGGCTCGCCGACCACGAGGGTGCGGCGGCCGCGCGTGTACTCGTGATAGGCGGCCAGCGTCCGGTACGGGTGGTCGTACCAGGAGGTGGAGACCCGGCTGTCGATCCGGCCCGCGTCGCGGCCCAGGGCCTCGGCCAGCAGGGACAGCTTGGCCGCGCAGGTGACGACCAGCACGCGCCTGCCGTCGTCCAGGGCGGAGCGGACGCGCGGCGCGATCAGGTCCACGAAGGACTCGTCGGAGTCGTACGGCACCGCGACGTGCTTCAGTGACTCCTCATCGGAACGTGCCCGCTCACGGCGCACGGGCGAAACGTAGCAAGCGCTAGAGGGGCTGCGCAACGGCTATGAGCGCCACCGAGGCGAGTGCGCATAGGACGCCGCCGAGTTGCACCGGCCGCAGCCGCTCCCCGAGCACGCGGTTGGCCAGCAGCAGCGTGCTGGCCGGATAGAGCGAGACCAGCACGGCGACCAGGCTGAGCAGGCCGTCCTGCTGGGCCAGCAGGTAGAGCACGTTGGCCGCCATGTCGAGCACGCCCGCGGCCACGATGATGTGCAGCGATCCCGGGCCCGGTCTGAGCGCGCGCCGCGTGAGCAGCGCCAGCAGGGCTACCATGCTCACCGACGACAGGCGGGCGCCCACCAGCGGCCACAGGCCGGACTCGTGCGGCGCCATGGACAGCAGGATGAAGAACCCGCCGAAGCCCGCGCCCGCGGCCAGCGCGACCAGCACCGAGGCGAGCGAGCCGCGCCCGCCGCCGGACTTGTCCTGGCTCACCAGCAGCACCGAGCCCAGCGCCAGCGCCACGCCGACCAGCGCCCACGCCCGCGGGCGCTCACCGGCGGCCAGCCCGAACACCACCGGCAGCGCGGCCGAGGTCACCGCCGTCGTGGGTGCCACCACCGACATGACGCCGGTGGCCAGCGCCCGGTAGAAGAGCACCAGCCCGGCCGCTCCCGACAGCCCCGCCGCCAGGCCCCAGGCCAGGGCCGGATCGCTGTAGACGCCGGGCAGCAGCGGGAGCAGGCCGAGGATCAGCGCCAGGCCGGCGAGCTGGGAGAGCGTGACGACCGACAGCACCTGCGCGCGGCGGGTGGCCAGGCCGCCGAAGAAGTCGGCCGTGCCGTACACGATCGCGCAGGCCGTGGCCAGGATCACCGTCACCGGGCATCCTCTCAGTTCAATGTGTTGCACTGTTGGTACAACAGACAGAGTACAGTGCGTTGCACTCTCCCTTCACTACACTGAACTCTCATGGAAGATCCGGAGATGATCACCCAGGCCATCGCCAGCAATGTGCGCGCCCAGCGCGCCCACCGCGGGCTGACCCTCGACGCGCTGGCCGCCAGGTCGGGCGTGAGCCGGGGCATGCTGGTCCAGGTGGAGCAGGGCCGGACGAATCCGAGCGTCTCGACCCTCACCCGGATCGCCTCCGCGCTCGGCGTCACCGTGGCCAGGCTGGTCGAGGTCTCCGACGTGCCGGTGGTGCGGGTGGTGGACAAGGCGGACGTGGTCACGTTCGACCAGGGAGACGTCCGCGCGCGGCTGCTCGTGGGCGCGGACGTGCCGATGATCCTCGAACTGTGGGACTGGCGGCTGGCGCCCGGCGAGCACCACGACGGCGACGCGCATCCGCCCGGCACCCGCGAGATGCTGACCGTCCTGGCTGGGGAGCTGACCCTCACCGTCTACGGCAAGAGCTACCTGATCGGCGAGGACGACGCCGTGCTCTTCACCGCCGACCGGCCCCACGTCTACGCGAACAGGGGCGAGCGGGCCCTCAGGTTCGTCATGGTCGTCGCCGAGCCGCGCGAGACGCACGAGCCCGCCTGAGCCGCCCCCGTCCTGGCGACCTCGCCGGGGGCGCGTATTCACCCCTGACCAAAAACCGGGAACGCCCCCCTGATCACCCGGTGGAGTTTCATGATTACTCCATGTCTTGGACGGCTGATGCCCGTTGCTGGGTACATCCCTTGTGTACGGCGGGCCGCTCCCAGCGGTCGTCCGCAGATGTCGCGACGTCGGCAGGGGGTGGCGGGTGAGTGAGGCCCGAGCGGCGACGGAGAAGCTCCAGGCCGAGCTTCATGGTCTGGGCGTCACCTGCGCCTACGAGGTGGGCGACGACGAGACCATCTCGGTATGGATCGGCCTGGTCGTGCGCTACAGGGATGGTTTTTACCGCTGGCAGGAAGGGCCGGTGAAACGTCGGCATCTGGGCACAGATCCGGTCGGATGTGCCATGCGCGTGGCGCGCCGCTACCAGGAATTGCAGACGGATATCCCAATCTGGTGGGACGACCTGGCCAGGGAGCTGCGGGGGGCACCGGTCCAGGATTATCCGTAGGCCCCCGCATGCGGTGCTTCGGGGGGAAGAATGCGCGTATGGGCCTTGCCGCTGGCCCTGCTCGCCCTGGTGAGCTGCGTCACCTTGTCGGTGCCGCGCATACAGCAGCAGTACGTGGTGCCGGTCGTGCCGCTGACGCGGGCCGTCGTCGATCCCGACTCGCTGGCCAAGAGGCTGATCTCGATGCAGGCCGGCTGGCCGCGCAGCCGCAGGTTCGACTGCGCCCGGATCAAGTGCGTGGCCCTGACCTTCGACGACGGCCCCGGCGAGCACACCGGCCGGCTGCTCGACGAGCTGGGCCGGCGTGACGTCAAGGCCACGTTCTTCGTCATCGGGCAGATGGTGGCCGCCGACAAGGGCGGCCACACCGTGCGGCGGATCGTGGGCGACGGCCACGAGATCGGCAACCACTCCTGGAGCCATCCGGCGCTCGCCGGGCTGCCGGACGAGGCGGTCAAACGCGAGCTCAGGCACACCGAGAACATCGTGCAGCGGCTCACGGGGGTGCGGATGCGGGTGATGCGGCCTCCGTACGGGTCGACGGACGAGGCCGTGGCGGCCGAGACGCGCCGCGAGGGGCTGGCGCAGATCCTGTGGAGCGTGGACACCCTCGACTGGCGCGACCGGGAGACCGCGACCGTGGTCAAGCGCGCGAGCCAGGCCAAGCCGGGATCGATCGTGCTGATGCACGACATCCACCGCACGACGGTGGACGCCGTGCCGGAGATGCTCGACCGGCTCGGCAGGAAGGGCTACACGTTCGTCACCGTCTCCGAGCTGTACGGCAGGACACCCGCGCCGGGCCGCAAGTACACCGAACGCTGACGTGGTCGCCGGGCGCCGGTAGACCGAACGCTGACCAGGCCGCCGGGCGCCGGTATGCCGAACGCTGACCAGGGCGGGAGCGCATCGAAGGCCGACCGGGTCGCCGAGCCGCGCGCGCGGCGTGGGACCCTGGTGACATGGGTTTCACCGGCTTCCCCGACGAGGCGTTCATCTTCTACGAGGGGCTTGAGGCGGACAATTCGAAGACGTACTTCGCGCAGCACAAGGAGCTCTACGAGCAGGCCGTGCGGGCGCCCATGCTGGCGCTCACCGACGAGCTGGCGGCGGAGTTCGGCCCGGCCCACCTCTTCCGGCCGTACCGGGACGTGCGCTTCGCCAAGGACAAGTCGCCGTACAAGACGCATCAGGGCGCGTTCGTCGAGGTGATGCCCGGCATCGGGCTCTACGTGGAGCTCAGCGCGGCCGGGCTGCTGGCGGCGGGTGGCATCTACTCGACCGCCACCGACCAGGTGGCCCGCTTCCGCGCCGCCGTGGACGAGGACCTGACGGGCAAGCCGCTGGAGTCGATCGCGGCCGCGCTGGCCGCCGAGGGGTACGAGCTGCGCGGCGAGCGGCTGAAGACCAGGCCGCGAGGGTTCGAGGAGGACCACCCGCGCATCGACCTGCTGCGGCACAAGTCGCTCTACGCGGCCAAGCGGTTCGAGCCGCGGGAGTGGGTGCACACGGCACGGGCGCGCGCCCGGGTGGAGCGCACCTGGCGCGCGGCCGGGCCGCTGGTGGAGTGGCTGTCCGCGAACGTCCGCGGCAGCGAACTCCCCCGCCGCCGCTGACCCGCCCCACGCCACGCCACGCCGACAGGCTGACCCGTCCCACGCCGACAGGCTGACCCGCCCCACGCCGGGAACGCCCGCGGCCGGGCCGAGGTCTTCTCGCGCGTCTCAGCGCGAAGGCCGCGTTCCGCCCGCATGCAGCGGGCCGAACGCGGCCTTCGGAGTAGTCAGCTTCCGCGCTTGGCGCGGGCGGCGGCGCGGCCCCGGATGGCGGCGTCGAGGACGACCTTGCGGATGCGCACGTGCTCCGGCGTGATCTCCACGCACTCGTCCTCGCGGATGAACTCGAGCGCCTGCTCCAGCGACAGGACGCGCGGCGGGATCACCTTCTCCGTCTCCTCACTGGTGGAGGAGCGCATGTTGGTGAGCTTCTTCTCCTTGGTGATGTTGACGTCCATGTCGTCGGACCGGGAGTTCTCCCCGACGATCATGCCCTCGTAGACCTCGGTCGTGGGCGAGACGAACAGCGTGCCGCGCTCCTGGAGGTTGAGCATGGCGAACGCGGTCACCGGGCCGGACCTGTCGGCCACCAGCGAGCCGTTGTTGCGGGTGCGCAGCTCGCCGAACCACGGCTCGTAGGAGTCGAAGACGTGGTGCACCAGGCCGGTGCCGCGGGTCTCGGTGAGGAATTCGGTACGGAAGCCGATCAGGCCCCTGGCCGGCACCACGAACTCCATCCGGATCCAGCCGGTGCCGTGGTTGGTCATGTGCTCCATCCGGCCCTTGCGCACCGCCAGCAGCTGCGTGACCGCGCCGAGGTATTCCTCGGGGCAGTCGACCGTCAGCCGCTCGACCGGCTCGTGCACCTTGCCGTCGATGGTCTTGGTGACCACCTGCGGCTTGCCGACGGTCAGCTCGTAGCCCTCGCGGCGCATCTGCTCCACCAGGATGGCCAGCGCCAGCTCGCCGCGGCCCTGCACCTCCCAGGCGTCGGGCCGGTCGGTGGGCAGCACGCGCAGCGAGACGTTGCCGACGAGCTCCTTCTCGAGGCGGTCCTTCACCATGCGGGCGGTGACCTTCGAACCCTTGACCTTGCCCACCAGGGGCGAGGTGTTGGTGCCGATGGTCATGGAGATGGCCGGCTCGTCGACCGTGATCAGCGGCAGCGGGCGCGGGTCGTCGGGGTCGGCCAGCGTCTCGCCGATCATGATCTCGGGGATGCCGGCGATGGCGATGATGTCGCCGGGGCCTGCCTCCTCGGCGGGCTTGCGCTCCAGCGCCTCGGTCATGAGCAGCTCGGTGATCTTGACGCGCTGGATCGAGCCGTCGGTGCGGCACCAGGCCACCTGCTGGCCCTTGCGCATGACGCCCTGGTGGATCCGGCACAGCGCGATGCGGCCGAGGTAGGAGGAGGCGTCGAGGTTGGTGACGTGGGCCTGCAGCGGCGCGCTCGGGTCGAAGGTGGGCGCCGGGATCGTCGACTTGATGATGTCGAACAGCGGCTCGAGGTCCTCCGAGTCGGGCATGCCGCCGTCGTCGGGGCGCGCCATGGAGGCCCGGCCCGCCTTGGCGGAGGCGTAGACGATCGGGAAGTCGATCTGCTCCTCCGTGGCGTCGAGGTCCATGAACAGCTCGTAGACCTCGTCCACGACCTCCTTGATGCGGGCGTCGGGCCGGTCGACCTTGTTGATGCACAGGATGACCGGCATCTTGGCGGCCAGGGCCTTGCGCAGCACGAACCGGGTCTGCGGCAGCGGCCCCTCGGAGGCGTCGACCAGCAGCACCACGCCGTCGACCATGGACAGCCCGCGCTCGACCTCGCCGCCGAAGTCGGCGTGGCCCGGGGTGTCGATGATGTTGATGGTCATGCCGCCGTGCTTGACGGCGGTGTTCTTGGCGAGAATGGTGATGCCCTTCTCGCGCTCCAGGTCGTTGGAGTCCATGACCCGGTCGTCGACGTCCTGGTTGGCGCGGAACGCCCCGGACTGCCAGAGCATGGCGTCGACGAGCGTGGTCTTGCCATGGTCGACGTGCGCGATGATCGCGATGTTCCGCAGGTCGTCGCGGCTGTTCAAAGGCATGATGACGTCTCGCTCTGTGTTCGGTGGGGGCGGCCGCGCGAAGTCGCGACCTCATAAGTCTAGTTGATCCCCTCAGATGGCAGGAGCGGGACGACGGGGCCCGCCCGCACCTGTTCATGACGGGCTACATAGCCGGTTGCACATTCTTGCGCATGGCAGGGACGGCCGGGCTCTTTACATTGAGCGCATGACCTGGACTGAGCTGGTTATGTCCGCTGCTCCGACGCAGGGCGATCAGCCGGCGGTGAGCGACGTCAGGACCGGCGACGTGCTGTCCTACGCGGCCTTCGCGAGACGGGTCACCCGCGCCGCGGCGGGCCTGCGCGCGCTCGGTCTGCGTTACGGCGAGCGGGTGCTGGTCGACGTCCCCCAGGGCACCCATCTTCCGGTGGCGGTGCACGCCGTGGCCTGGGCCGGCGGCACCGCGGTCCTGTCGGCCTCGGGGGCGTCCCGCTTCATGATCGCGCACGAGGGGCACGACCCCGCCGAGGCCAAGGTCGACCAGGTCTTCTCGTTCCTGCCCGCGCCGGGCGCCAGGCCGTTCGGCGAGCTGCTGTCCAGCGGCGCCGTCGAGTTCGGGCCGCTCGCGGGGCCCGCGCTCACGCTCGACGGCGAGCGGCTGCTCGACAACACCGAGCTGACGACCGACCTGCGCAGGCTGGCCACCCGGCTGGTGATCGCCAAGGACGACGTCCTGATCAGCGCCGTCAGCGAGCCGTTCCGCGGGCTGCGGGTGATCGATTTAGCCATGATGTCCGGCGCCCACGTCGTGGTCGCCCACGAGCCGAGCCTGGTCGGCTGCCGCGTGCTGGCCCAGGAGCGCCGGGCGACCGTGGTCGTGGCCCCGTACGACCTGGCCAGAAGGCTGCTCGGGAATCCCGTCTTGCGCGTCGTCGACGAAAGGGCGGTCGTGAGCTCGCTTGGCCTGTGAAAAGTGCGACACTGTGGAAGAGCGTGATCCTTCCGCGACGCAGGGTGAGCACATGCCAGAGACCCCCCGGCACAACCTTCCGGCGGAGCCCAACCGCTTCGTCGGGCGCGAGCGTGACCTCGACGACCTGCACGACCTGGTCGGAGACACGCGCGTGGTCACGTTGTGCGGCGTCGGCGGCATCGGCAAGACCCGGCTGGCGCTGCGGGTCGCCGCCCGGCTCGTGCCCGCCTATCCCGACGGCGTGTGGCTGATCGAGCTGGCCAGGTTCGGCCGGGCCGAGCTGGTCGAGCAGGAGATCGCCCGCGTGCTCGGCGTGCGCGAGGAGGCCGGCCGGCCGCTGCTCGGCACGGTCACGGCGCGGCTGCGCGAGCAGCGCTGCCTGCTGCTGCTCGACAACTGCGAGCACCTGGTCCACCGGTGCGCGGAGGTGGTCGCGGCGCTGGTGGCGGGCTGCCCCTCGCTGCGGGTGCTGGCCACCAGCAGAGAGCCGCTGCGCATCGCCAGCGAGCTGATCTGGCGGGTGCCGCCGCTCGACCTGCCCGACGAGGGGGCCGCCGACGCCGAGTCCGTGCAGCTGTTCATGGACCGCGCGACCGCGGCCGGCACCAAGCTCAACGGCGCCAGCCTTGCCGACGTGGTGCGCCTGTGCCGGGCGCTCGACGGGCTGCCGCTGGCGATCGAGCTGGCCGCGGCCCGCACCAGCCTGCTCAGTCCCGGCCAGATCGCCGACCGCATCGACGACCGGTTCTCGTTGCTCACCACCGGCGGGCGTACCGCCCCGGCCCGCCAGCGCACGCTGCTCGGGGCGGTGGAGTGGAGCTACGACCTGCTCGCGGCCAAGGAGCAGGTGCTGCTGCGCCGCCTGTCGGTGTTCGCCGGCGACTTCGACCTCCTGCTGGCCGAGCAGGTCTGCGCAGAGCGGCCCATCGCCGCGAACGAGATCGTCGATCTGCTCGGCGGCCTGGTGGACAAGTCGCTCGTGCTCTGCGACGAGGGCCGCAGGCGCTACCGGCTGCTGGAGACCATCAAGCGTTACGCGCTCGAGCGCCTGCGCCAGGCCGGCGAGCGGGAGGTCCTGCGCGAGCGGCACCTGCACGTGCTCTGCGCGCTGCAGGAGCGCCACTTCGCCACCGAGGTGGTCGAGCCGGGCGTGCCCTGGCCGCGCAGGTTCGAGGCGCTGATCGCGAGCCGCGAGCTGATCGACGACCAGCGGGTGGCGCTCGAATGGGCGGCCGAGTCCGGCGACGTGCTGCTCGGCCTGCGCCTCTGCCAGACCAGCACGGGGCTGCTGCCGCTGGGCGGCAACCTCAGGGAGATCGTCGGCTGGATCGAGCGGCTGCTGTCGCTCGACACGACCGGCGTGCCCGCCGAGCAGATCGCGCACGCCATGGCCTACCTCGCCTACGGCCTGGAGGCGAAGGACGAGCTGAGCCGGTCGCTGGAGACGGCCACACGCAGCCTGGCCGAGATGGCGCCCGACGACGACTTCCCGCGCTGTGTCATGCACAACCTCGTCGTCGTGGTGCTGCTGCGCATGGGCCGCGCGGAGGAGGCGGCGCACCACGCCGAGGAGGGTCTGACCGTCGCCACCCGCTCCGGCGACCGGTGGAACCAGGCGGCGAGCCTGGCCGGGCTGTCGGCGGTGGCGCTGGTCCGCGGCCGGTTGCGCGAGGCGCAGCGGCACGGGGAGGAGGCGCTGGCGCGGGCCGGCGAGCACGGCCACCGCTGGCTGATGGCCAGGACCGCGGTCCAGCTCGGCGCGGTGGCCGAGGCCAGGGGCGACCTGACCGCCGCCAGGACCCGGTACGAGACGGCCGTGCCGTGGCTGAGCGAGCTCGGCAGCGACCTCGAACTGTCCCGCTGCCTGGCCAGGATCGGCCGGGTCGCGGCGATGCTGCACGAGTTCGGCAGCGCGCGCGAGCGGCTGGCGGCCGGCACGGACATCGCGCGGGCGACGGGGCAGCGCCAGGCCGTGGCCCGCTGCCTGGTGGGGCTGTCGGTGCTGGCCGAGTGCGAGGGCGACCTGGAGGGGGCGGTGCTGGCCGCCGCCGCGGCCGCCGGGCTGCGCGAGTCGATCGGGCAGCACTCCGCCACGACCAGGTTCGAGGAGCTGCTCGGGCGGGCCAGGACGAAGCTGGGCGACGGCCGTACGACCTCGTTGTGGTCACGCGGACGGGCCATGTGTCCCGACGTCGCCGCCCGCCGGGTGCTGGCGGGCGAGCGGCTGCCGCCGAAGGCGGCGAAGGCGCCGGTGACGGCCGAGCCGGTCAGGCACTCGGTGCTGACCGCCCGCGAGCAGGAGATCGCCGGCCTGCTCACCAGGGGCCTGTCCAACCGGGGCATCGCGGGTGAGCTGGTGATCAGCCCCGCGACGGTCGCGCGGCACATCGCCAACATCATGGAGAAGCTCGGCTACACCTCCCGCGCGCAGATCGCGGTGTGGGCGGCCGAGCGGTCGAACGGCTCCGGGTAGGCGCACGCTTCTGCATAGGGATCTGCATATTCCGCCCCATGTGTGCCTGAGATGCCCTCTTTACGGTGGGCCCCATGGATCAGCGCATCGTGATGGTGGACTCGGGCACCGGCCTGAAGCTCACCGAGGAGCAGCTGGACGAGAGGTCCGCGGTCGCGGCCCTCCGGCTGCGGCACAAGGGAGTGCGCGCTGGAGACACCGTGCTCATCTGCCTGCCCGTCGGCCCCGACCTGCTGGTGGCGACCCACGCGGTGATCGCAGCCGACGGCGTCGCCTGGCCCCTGCCGGTCGATCTCGACCAGGCCACGCTGCGGGACCGCATCCAGGAGAGCGCGGCCCGGGTGATGATCTCCAACGTCCAGCGGGCGCTCGACGCGGCCGAGGAGTCGCGGGTACGGATCGTGATGAGCGTCGCGGACCTGAGCGGCGCCTCGCCGTCGTGCCCGGCGGGCCGCTGACCACGAACCGAGGCGGTCGGGCGCGGAACAACCATGACAGGCGCGGTCGGGCGCGGGAGGACCCGACCGGGGTGGCCGGGCGCTGGGGGAATGCGGTGCGACCATAAGCTCGATCCCATGCCTTTCGCGCCCAGCTTCCCCGTCATGCTCAGAACCGAGGACGGGGTCCGCATCGACGCCGCGCACACGCCGTCCGCCCGTACGGACGTCGGCATCGTCGTGGCGCACGGTTTCACCGGTTCGTGGCGGGAGCGCACGGCGCGCCGCATCGTGCACGTGCTGAGCGGGTACGGCGGCGTGGTCGCGTTCGACTTCAGGGGTCACGGGCGCTCCGGCGGCGAGACCACGGTCGGCGACCGGGAGATCCTCGACGTGGAGGCCGCGGTCAGGCACGCACGCGTGATCGGCTACTCCAGGATCGCCGTGGTGGGCTTCTCCATGGGGGCCTCGGTGGCCGTCCGGCACGCCGGGCTGCGCGGCGGGGTGGACGCGGTGGTGGCGGTGAGCGGCCCGGCCCGCTGGTACTACCGGGGCACGAAGCCGATGCGCCAGGTGCACTGGGCGATCGAGCGGCCCCTGGGCCGGTGGGCGGCGCGGGTGGCCAAGCGCACGAGGATCGCCAGCGGCCGGTGGGACCCGATCCCGATGCCCCCGCACGAGGCGGCCGGCCTCATCTCGCCGACGCCGCTGCTGATCGTGCACGGGGACGCCGACGCCTTCTTCCCGCTGGATCATCCCCGGCAGTTGTACGCCGGCGCGAAGGAGCCGAAGGAGCTCTGGATCGAGCCCGGATACGGTCACGCGGAGGCCGCGGCCACCCCGGAACTGGTCCGCAGAATCGGCAAATGGATCTCTTCGAACTTTTCCTGAGTGAAAAGCGTCTACCTAGGGCGGATGGCAGGAAACCGCCGGGAGAAAGTCCCTGGGGACGGAAACCGTCGCTGCGGTGGACGTGGGACATACTGCTGTAGTCGGGCGGTTGCCCAGCGTCGCGGGGGCGCGCTGGGTGCCCATCCCGCGTGAAAGGGCCCCGCAGGGGATGCGGGGCCCTTTCCCTACGCTCTGGAGTCAGCCCAGGCGGGCGATCGTCTTGTACTCCAGGTAGCTGTTCAGCCCCTCCGGGCCCAGTTCGCGCCCGACGCCGCTGGCCTTGTAGCCGCCGAAGGGCGCGTTGGTCTCCAGCATGAAGCAGTTCACCCCGTACGTCCCCGTACGGACCTGCCTGGCCACGTCCATGCCGTGCTCGGTGTCGGCCGTCCACACCGTTCCGGCCAGGCCGTAGTCGCTGTCGTTGGCGATGCGTACGGCGTCCGCCTCGTCCTCGTACGGGATCACCGCCAGCACGGGCCCGAAGATCTCCTCGCGGGCGATGCGCATGTCGTTGGAGACCCCGGCGAAGACGGTGGGGGAGACGTACCAGCCGCGGTCGTACGGCCGGTCGAGGCCGCCGACGACGACCTTGGCGCCCTCGTCCATGCCGATCTTGATGTAACCCTCGACCCGATCCTGCTGCCGCTTGGCCACCAGCGGCCCGATGCCGGTCGCCGGGTCGGCGGGGTCGCCGACGGCCTGGCCGTTGACCATGCCCGCGACGGCGTCCACGACCTCGTCGTAGCGGTTGCGCGAGGCCAGGATGCGGGTCTGCGCGACGCACGCCTGCCCGTTGTTCATCAGGGAGGCCATGGTCAGGAAGCCCATGCTGGCGGGCAGGTCGGCGTCGTCCAGGATGATCGCGGCGGACTTGCCGCCGAGCTCCAGGCTGACCCGCTTGAGCTGCTCGCCGCAGACGGCGGCGATGCGCCGGCCGGCGGCGGTCGAGCCGGTGAAGGCGACCTTGTCCACGCCGGGGTGGGAGACGAGGTGCTCGCCCACCTCGCGGCCGGCGACCACGACGTTGAGCACTCCCGCCGGGAGGCCGGCCTCGGCCGCCCACTCGGCCAGCAGGTACGCGTCCAGCGGCGTCTCGGGCGCCGGCTTGAGCACGATGGCGCAGCCGGCCAGCAGCGCGGGGGCGACCTTGGTCATGGTCACGAACTGGGGCACGTTCCACGGCACCACGGCCGCGACCACGCCGACGGGCTCCCTGCGCACGGTGATCGGGCCGAACAGGCCCGGCCGCTGCTCCTCCTGTTCGAACGTCGTGCCCAGTTCGGCGTAGTACTGCAGCATGCCGAGCGGCTGCGGCGCCTGCGCGAGGTTGGAGAACGAGATCGGAGAGCCCATCTCCTCGGTGATGATCTGGGCCATCTCGCCCTGGCGCTCGTTGTAGATCGCGGCCAGCCTGCCGATGACCTCCGCCCGCTCCGCGAACGTCATGCGCGGCCAGGGCCCGTGGTCGAACGCCTGCCTGGCGGCGGCGACCGCGCGGTCCATGTCCTCGGTGGTGCCTTCCGGCACGCTGCCCACGACCTCTTCGGTATGGGGGGAGATGACCTCTATCGTTCCGGTGCCCGCAGGGGCCACCCATTCGCCCCCGATGAACAGCTTCTCGTGCCGGCGCATGTCGTGGAGCCTCTCACTTGACCGAATGCTTGCTTGCTGCGTGCAGTCCTCATGGTGACCGAATCATGTTCTGTCCGCACGCGCAAGAGGGGCGCGGCAGCACGCGCCGCGCCCCTCACGCACATGTCAGCGACGGCCGCCGAGCAGGTGCTGCATGGACCGCTTGACCAGGTCCGCCCGCTTGGCCGGGTCGGCGATGGACTCGACGCCGAAGCCGAGGTACACGGTGTCCTCGGTCACGACGCCCGCGCCCTCCTCGAACACCTGGTCCGTGCGGAACCAGTTGTTGATCGACGGCGCGCTGCCCTCGGGCGCGGCCCCGGCGGCCCAGCCGCCCAGGTCCGACTCGAACGACGTCGTCTCCGCCGCCGCGCCGTCCAGGGTGACGGCGAAGTCGTCCAGGAAGACGCCCGCGCCCTGGGTGCCCCAGTCGCTGATGTAGGAGATGGAGATCTCGACCTGCTTGCCCGCGTACGGGGTCAGGTCGATCTTCCACTGCTGCCAGCCGGAGGAGTTGCCCGAGGCCGCGTGCCAGGCGCCGGAGGTGCCCGTCGCCTCGCAGTTCTCGCCCTGGTAGCGCTGGGTGAACGGGTGGATCGTGCGCCAGCCGCCGCTGTTCTCGGTCAGGCAGCTGTCGCCGACGTCCTGCGTGGTGTGCCCGTTGGCGTCGGGCAGCGTGGTCCAGTCGTCGCCGCCCGCCGTGCGCGCCTCGACCGTCAGGAAGTCCCAGTGGAACTCGGTGTCGTACGAGGTCCAGAACGACAGGTCGCCGCTCGACTTGCCGGTCAGGTCGATGGTCCTGGTCAGCCGCTTCCAGGAGACGTCGGCGATGCCGCTGTAGACGTCCCAGGAGCCGGTGTGCGGGTCGAACGGCCCGCCGGGGCGCACCCACTTCACCGGGGCCGAACTGGCGAATCTGGGGAACTGGGCGGCGGGCAGGATGGCCGAGGTGGCCACGAACGACTGGGTGTGGTCGGGCGCGATCGTGCCGTCGAACCCGGCGAACTTGCCGGCGCTGCCCTGGAGGGCGAACGGCTGCCCGGTGGCCTGGTCGGTGCCGGCGTTGTCGAAGAAGACGTACGCGCCCAGCCAGTACTGCTGGAAGTCGTTGAAGACCGGGATGCAGGGCGGATCGTCGTCCACCGTGCACTCGGGGTTCTCCGGCTGGTCGGGCTCGTAGTAGTAGGAGCCGTTGAAGTTGGCCGCGTACGACGGGTACTTGCCCGCGTGCAGCACCTTGCCGCCCTCGTTCAGGTAGTCGCGGACGGCCAGTTCGGTGTCCACGCCGCCCTTGGAGGTGGTGCCGGGCACCTGGCCCTCCGACCTCGGGATGACGTCGTCGCCGGTCTCCCAGATCACGGCCTTGTAGTGGCTGAGCACGCCCAGCGGGTGCGGGGCCTTGCGGCCGGCCTTGTCCATGTCGTACACGTCGGAGCTGTAGCCGGCGGCCTGGAGCGCGGCGGCGTAGTCGCCGGCGTACTTGGCCTCGGTCACGCCCTGCGCCGGGCTGAGGCCGGTGACGTCCTCGGTGGCCAGCACCAGCACCTTGCCGCCGATGTCGGTGGCGACCTGGTAGGTGAAGTCGGAGCTCTTCCTGCCGATCGAGCTGAACCAGACCTTGACCGTGTCACCGGCCTTCGTGCCGGTGATCTTGCCGCGCAGGCGGTGGTAGTAGCGGTCGTAGCCCGCGCCGTACCGTTCGCCACCCTTCCACTCCGAGGTGCCGGCGGTCTTGGTGCGGCCGCCGTTGACCTGGTAGTTCAGGAACACCGGGCCGAGCTTGCGCTTGGCGTTGACCTCGACGACCTGCTCCTTGCCGTGGCTGATCTCGAACGGGTCGGTGACGAAGTCGGGCGTCTTGTTGCCCAGGTGGGTGACCGGCTCGACCGGGTTGACCGCGGACTTCGCCACGTCGAGGGCGAACGGCAGGTTCTTCTCGAACTCGGCCTGCACGAGCGCCTCGT
This sequence comes from Nonomuraea fuscirosea, assembly GCF_035917475.1. Taxonomy (NCBI): domain Bacteria; kingdom Bacillati; phylum Actinomycetota; class Actinomycetes; order Streptosporangiales; family Streptosporangiaceae; genus Nonomuraea; species Nonomuraea fuscirosea. The sequence continues at coordinate 337,781 of NZ_CP109074.1, forward strand.
CGTCGGGGAAGACGAAACCGCAGCCGTCGCAGCCCTCGTCCAGCTCCGGCGTCCAGGACAGCGTCCCGTAGCGGGCGTGGGCGTGGTCGTTGGTGTCGCCGTTGGTCGTGTACAGCTCCGCGCCGAGATCGGGGTCGAAGCCGGGCACCGCGGGCCTGACGTCGTCGCCGGTGAGCGCCTCGTAGATCGGGTTGTCGGCGGTCTCCGTGGCGATCTGGAAGCCGCTCGGGTAGAGCAGCAGCGGGCCGTAGGAGTGGTAGTTGAGCTGCGTCTCGAACTTGACCTTGCGCAGCAGGCCGTCCATGGCCCTGGTCTCCGGCTCGCTGGCCGGGCCGGCGCCGCGGAAGGTCTCGCTGCTGGGGATGCTCGACGAGCCTTCCTCGTCGTAGTGGAAGTTCGTGGGGAAGTTCCGGTTCGGGTCGACGCCGTCGCCGCCGGTGATCTGGCCGTCGCCGTTGTTGTCGCGCAGGTTCTTGCGCCACAGGCGGTTGCCCTCGGTGAAGGTGAAGTCGTAGCCGTCGGGGTTGGCCACCGGGACGAACCACAGCTCGGTCGTGTTGAGCAGGTCCCGCAGCGCGCGCTTGTTCGCGACCACGTGCTTGAGCAGCCGCATGTCGACCTCGGTCGCGATCCACTCGCGGGCGTGCTGGGTGGCCGAGTAGAGGGCGGCGGGCTTGAGCCCGTCGGGCAGCAGCCTCGCGCCGGTCGAGACCTTGGCGGCCAGGATGTCCTGGCCGCGCAGCGTCTTGCCGATGGACTGCAGCTCGACGATGTCCTTGTTGGCCGCCGCTATCGCCTTGAGCTGGTCGGCGATGCCGCCGCGCTCGGAGTAGGACTTGTAGACGGTGTAGCCGCCCGCGGCCTGCGCCCTGGCGGCCTCCAGCTGGGTCTGGCCCTGCGGGTTGCGCACGGGCTCGGGCTTGTGGCCGAGCTTGGCCAGGGCGGCGAGGTCCGTCTGGGCCGCGGTCAGCTCGATGTGCTCCTTGTCGCCCTTGTTCTGCTGCTGTACGACGTCGAAGCCCTTCTCCCTGAGGGCCTGCGCGGTGCCCGGCGGGCTTTCGAGCTGGTAGAGCTCGAGACGGTCGCGGGCCGGCAGCGGATCCACGGAGGCTTCGGCCGTCGAGGCCACGAGAGAGGTGCCTAAGCCGAGGATGACGGCCGCGGCGAGGGTGAAAGTACGAGACACGGTCTGCCCCTTCGCAGAGACGGAGAACGATCGCCATCCCAGACGGTTGCAGCGTTTCCGACAAGGCCCAACTTTTAGGGCCGCATTAAGTCGGACAAACACACAAAACTTCGCCAAAGGGGCAGCAGTTCCGTCGTTCGGATGACAGAGATCAAGATCATCTTCTATAGTTTCGGTCCGTCTATGAGGGGAGGGGGCGGGTGTGAGGATCTGGCGGACCGCCGTTCTTGTCACCGTCCTCGCCGGGCTGGTCGGGTTGCCCGCGCCCACCCCGGCCGCGGCCGATCCCAGCCCCGCTGAGCTGCGCAGACTCACCCGGCAGGCGACCCAGCTGAGCGAGCGCTACCGGGGTCAGATCCAGAGCCTGGAGGAGATCAGGCTCCAGGCCAAGAAGGCCACCGACACCTCGGGCGGCCTCCAGGCCCAGCTCCGCGCCGCCCAGGCCGAGGTCAGCCGGATCGCCCAGACGGCCTACATGGTCGGCCCGCTCGACAACACCCAGCTGCTCACGCCCAGCACCGACCCCACCAAGATGCTCGGGCAGGCCGCCACGATGACCTTCATGGCCAACGAGCGGGCCAAGAAGGTCGAGGCGATCAAGAAACTGATCGCCAAGTCCAACGACGCCAAGCTCAACGCCAACGAGAAGATCGAGAAGCTGCGCAAAGAGATCAGGCAGATGCAGAGCCGGCGCAAGGACATCGAGAAGCTCCTCGCCAAGTACGGCTTCCAGCAGCCCGGCGGCGCCGAGGGCCTGACGCCCCGGATGATCTCCGTCCGCGCCGAGATCATGGCCAACTTCCCGATGAAGTACGGCGTCGGCTGCCTGCGTCCCGGCGACCCCGGCGAGCACGGCAAGGGCCGGGCCTGCGACTTCATGATGTCGCCCGGCGGCACCATGGCCGGCGGGAACAACGCGGCCAACGGCGACGCGCTGGCCGCCTGGCTGATCAAGAACGGCGGCCGGCTCGGCGTCATGTACATCATCTGGAAGCAGCGTTACTACGACATCCGGTCAGGTGGCGGCTGGGACCCGATGTCCAACCGCGGCGGCGTGACCGCCAACCACTACGACCACGTTCACGTGTCGGTGTTCTGACGCTCGCCACCCCCTGCGATCACGGGTTCTGCCGCTCCAGGAACTCCTTGAACCAGCGGTAGGACCGCTTCGGCGTGCGGCGGCCGGTGGCGAAGTCCACGTGCACCAGGCCGAAGCGCTGGTGGTAGCCCTCGGCCCACTCGAAGTTGTCCAGCAGCGACCAGACGAAGTAGCCGCGCACGTCCACGCCCTCGGCCATGGCCTGCCGCATGGCGGCGATGTGCCGGTCGAGGAAGTCGACGCGGGCCTCGTCCTCGACCGTGCCGCTTTCGGTGAGTTCGTCCGGCTGGGAGCAGCCGTTCTCGGTGATGAGGATCGGCGGCAGCGCCGCGCCGTAGCGGGCCCTCAGGCCGGTCAGGAGCTCGCGCAGGCCGTCGGGGACGACCGGCCAGCCGAAGGCGGTCATCGGGTAGCCGGTGACGCCCGCGTCGTCGAAGGGCAGGCGGGCGTCGGTCGGGGCGTCGGTCGGGGCGGCGATCCGGGTGGGGTTGTAGTAGTTGATCCCCAGAGCGTCCAGCGGGGCCGCGATGGTCTTCAGGTCGCCGTCCTTCACGAAGTCCAGGGAGCCGGTGTAGGCGGACAGGTCGGGATACTCGCCGAGCAGCACGGGGTCGTTGAACAGGCGGTTGTGCAGGATGTCGTACGCGTCGGCGGCCGCGACGTCCTCCTCCCGCTCGGAGGCCGGCCAGACGGGGGTGCAGTTGTTGGTGAGCGCCACCTGGCCCGCGCCGGCCGCCCTGAGCGCCCGCACCGCCAGGCCGTGGCCGAGCAGCTGGTGGTGGGCGGCGGGCAGGGCGCTGTTCATGAGCAGCCGGCCGGGGGCGTGGACGCCCATGGCGTAGCCGAAGGCCATGTGCACGAACGGCTCGTTGAGGGTGATCCACAGCGGGACGCGGTCGGCCAGGCGGGCGGCGACCGTGGCGGCGTACTCGGCGAAGAGGGCGGAGACGTCCCGGTTCATCCAGCCGCCGCGCTCCTCCAGCGCCTGTGGCAGGTCCCAGTGGAACAGCGTCGGCACCGGTTGCACGCCCTCGGCCAGCAGGGCGTCCACCAGGCGGTCGTAGAAGTCCAGGCCGCGCCGGTTGACCTCGCCCGCGCCCGTGGGCAGCACGCGCGGCCAGGCTATCGAGAAGCGGTAGGCGTTCACGCCGAGGCCCGCCATGAGGGCCACGTCCTCGGGCCAGCGGTGGTAGTGGTCACAGGCCACGTCGCCGGTGTGCCCGTCCCTGGTGCGGCCCGGTTCGTGGGCGAAGGTGTCCCAGATCGAGGGGCCTCTGCCGTCCTCCCGGGTGGCGCCTTCGATCTGGTAGGCCGCCGTGGCCGTACCCCAGAGGAACATGCTCGGCCTTCCTCTCACGCGAGTAAGGCTCATGTTAATCGTGCTCAAACCCCCTGACTCAAGGTCCCCGGTATACGACAGGATGGGGCCATGACCAGTACCTTGCGCCGGCGGCCAGCGCAACGCCGGAGCGTCGAGCGGGTGGAGCGGATGCTCGACGAGTGCGCACTCCTGCTCGACGAGGTCGGCTACGAGGCGCTGACCACCAAAGAGGTCGCGCGCCGCGCGGAGGTGCCGATCGGCACGTTCTACCAGTTCTTCCACGACAAGCAGGGCCTGGTCCGCGCTCTGGCGCGGCGCAACCTGGAGGCGTTCCTCCAGCGCATCGTCGAACGCATCCCCGAGGCCGCGCTCGGCCACTGGACCGACCTGGTCGACCTCGCCATCGACGAGTTCGTCGACATGAAGCGCAGTACGCCCGGGTTCGCGGTGGTGGACTTCGGCGAGGTGCTCATCGCCCCCGGCGGGCCCATCGTGGCGGGCAGCCGGCGGGCGCTCGACGGGACGCAGGAGAACAACGTCGTCGTGGCCGAGCGCCTGCGCGCGCTGACCATGGACTTCCTGGACGCCCCCATGGGCCCAGGGCTCGACCGGGCCCTGCTGGTGGCCGTCGAGGCCGCGGACGCGGTGCTCAAGCTCGCCTTCAGGGCCGATCCCGCGGGCGATCCCCGGCTCATCGCCGAGTGCAAGCAACTGGTCCACCGCTACCTGGCCGGCCACCTGTCCTGACCCCCGGCCGACGGCGCCGTGTCCGGCGGCCGGTCCTGGCCGGGCGAGCGGTGCCGTGCCCGGCCGTCCGGCTCAGCTCGGGTCGTCGAGGCGGGCGCGCAGGTCGGCGTCCAGCTTCAGGTCCGCGGCGCCGATGGCCTCCTCCAGCTGCTCCATCGTGGAGACGCCCACGATCGGGACGATGCCGTCGGCCATCAGCCAGGCCAGCACGACCTGGTTCGCGGTCGCGCCCAGCTCGCCGGCCACCTCGTGCAGCACGGCCAGCCGCCGGGCGGTGCCCGGGTGGTCGTAGATCGCCGCGATCGAGCGGTCGGGCCGCGTGTACGCGCCGAACATCAGCGTGTTGTACGCCCACAGCGTCAGGTCCGGCTCGGCGGCCAGGTAGTCGAGCAGGTCGTCGGAGACCAACCGGTGCCCCGCCTCGGCCGGCCTGGTGCCGGGACGCGGGCGCAGATAAGTGTGACGCAGCTGTATGTAGGTGTAGGGCGTCCAGCCGTGCGCCGCCGAGACGTTCCTGGCCCGCTCCAGCCGCCACGCGGCCATGTTGCTGGCGCCGACGGCGCGGACCTTGCCGGCCTTGGCCAGCTGGTCGAATGCGCCCAGAGTCTCCTCCAGCGGGACGGACCGGTCCTCGATGTGCGACCAATACACATCGATGTAGTCTGTCCGCAATCTCCTGAGGCTGCCCTCTGCACCCTGCGTGACGGTCGCCGCGGACAGTCCCTCGGCCGAGTCGAGGGTGAGGTCGCCGGGCACGGTCGGCCGGGCGCCGACCTTCGTGCTGACGAAGACCCGGTCCCGTACGCCGCGGGCGGCCAGCCAGGCGCCGATGGCCTCCTCGCTCTCGTCGCCCGAGCAGCCCTCGACCCAGAACGGGTAGTTGTCGGCCGTGTCGATCATGGTGCCGCCGGCGTCGAGGAACCGGTCCAGGATGGCGAAGGTCTCCCGCGTGCCGACGGTGGTGCCGAACGGAATGGTGCCGAGTGCGATGTTCATGCGCCGATCGTGCGAGCTGGAGCGCGCTCCATGTCAAGCCGCCGGATCGGACTGCTTCGGCGTGCTGTCCGGCCGGTCAGGGCGGGGGCGAGCGGCCGGTTCGGCGGGCGGGTGCCGGGATCCGGTTGACCTGGAGTGCGCTCCAGGTCGGATACTTTGAGACGTGAGCGTTTACACTCCTGCCGAGGTCGTCGAGGAGACCGGATTCAGCATCGACACCCTCCGCTACTACGAGAAGATCGGCCTGCTGGAGCGCGTCGGGCGCAACGCGGCCGGCCAGCGCCGGTTCAGCCAGGAGGACCTCGGCTGGCTCGGCACGGTGAGGTGCCTGCGCGACACCGGCATGCCCATCGCCCAGATGTTGCGCTTCGCCGAGCTGGTCCGCGCCGGCGACCACACGATCCCCGACCGGATCAAGCTGCTGGAGGAGCACGACCAGCAGGTCCAGGGTCAGATCCAGAACCTCGCCGCGCGGCAGCAGTACATCAAGAACAAGATTTCCTACTACCGAAGCGTCCTCTAGCTCCCCATTGCGCCCTGGCGGGTAGACCAAGATCCATGGCTGGATCGAGGGCGAGGTGGATCAACGTACCCCTGGGCCGCGTGGCCAGGGTGTGCGCGGCGATGCTCTTCGTCCTGCTGGCGCACATCACGCTCATCCAGGCGTTCGGCACGTACCCGCTCAACGCCGACCGCAGGAACGAGCGCCCGCTGATCGCCAGGTACGGCCACCCGCGCGGCGACATCCGCACCTACGACGGCACCCTCGTCGCCACCAGCCTGCCCACGGCCGCCGGGCCCTACCGGTACCGGCGCGCCTACCCGCGGGGCGAGCCGTACGCGGCGCTCACCGGGCACGTGTCGCTGCATCACTCGACGGGGATGGAGCAGGCCCTGGACGCGGTGCTGTCGGGGGACGACCCCAAGGTCAGGGTCAGGTCGCTGGTCCGGCACGGCACCGTCGAGGGGGCCGACATCAGGCTGACGGTCAGGGACCGGGTGCAGCGGGCGGCCTACCAGGGGCTCGCGGCCGCGGGGGTGCCGGGAGCGGCGGTGGCGATCGATCCGGCCACCGGGGCGATCCAGGCGCTGGCCACGTATCCCTCCTACGACCCCAACGCGCTGACCACCTTCGACCGGGCGCGGCTGGAGGAGGCGGCGCGGCGGCTGCGCGAGGCTCCCGCGCGGCCGCTGCTCAACCGGGCGCTGCACCGCGTCTATCCGCCCGGGGCCACGTTCCGGCTGGTCACCACGGCGGCGGCGCTGGCGTCGGGGGAGTACACGCCCACGGCCCTGGTGGACGCGCCGGCCCGGCTGCGCCTTCCAGGGACGCCGACGTACCTGCGCAATCCGGGTGACTGCGCGCACCGGCGGCCGACGCTGGCGCTGGCGTTCCGCAGGTCCTGCGACACCGCGTTCGCCGGCATCGGGCTGCAGCTGGGGCAGGACCTGCTGCGGGACCAGGCGGAGGCGTTCGGCTTCAACGGGGGCAGCCTGCGGATCCCGCTGGTCGCGGTGCCGAGCCGGTATCCGCTCGCCCTGGACCGGGCCCAGACGGCGCTGGCGGCCGTCGGGCACCACGACGACAGGGTGACGCCGCTGATGGTGGCCATGCTGTCGGCGGCGGTGGCGAACGACGGGGTGCTGATGCGGCCGTACCTGGTGGAGGAGGTACGGCTGCGGGACGGCACCATGATCAACCGGGCCGCTCCCGTGGTGTACCGGACGGCCGTGCCGCCGCTGCTGGCCCGCTACCTGGCGGCGATGATGACGATCGCGACGCCCGCCAGAGGCCTGGGGGCGGCGATCCCGGGGGTGCGGGTGGCCTCCAGGGCCGCCACCGCCGCGACCGTGCCGGGCGGCGGCGAGCACGCGCTGGTCACGGCCTTCGCGCCGGCGCGCGCGCCCGAGGTGGCGGTCGGGGTGGTGCTGGAACGGCCGGGGTCGCGGGCGGGCGCGGTGGGGGCCGTCGCGCGCGCGATGATCGAGGCCGCGCTGTCCTGAGCCCCGCCGTCCGGCGCGGGACGGCGACCGGCCTGCGCCGGAGGGCGCACGGCAGCGACCGGCCTGCGCCGGGTTGCGCACGGCAGCGACCGGCCTGAGTACCGGAAGCTCAGCGGTAGGCGTCGGCTTGGAGGGTGTAGAGGTCGGCGTAGAGGCCGTTGAGGGTCATGAGGGTGTCGTGGTCGCCTTGTTCGGTGATGTGGCCGTGGTCGAGGACGTAGATGCGGTCGGCGTAGCGGACGCTGGCCAGGCGGTGGGTGATGAGCAGGACGGTGCGGCCGTCGGCGTGGGTGCGGATGCGTTCGAAGAGGGCGTGTTCGGCGCGGGCGTCGAGGGCTGCGGTGGGTTCGTCGCAGATGAGCAGGTCGGCGTCGCGGTGGAAGCCGCGGGCGACGGCGATGCGCTGCCATTGGCCGCCGGACAGTTCGCAGCCGTCTTTGAAACGGCGATCGAGCAGGGTGCGGTAGCCGTGGGGGAGTTCGGCGATGACTTCGTCGGCGCCGGCGACGGTGGCGGCGGCGTGCAGGGCGGGTTCGCCGCGGTCGGTGCCCATGGTGATGTTGTAGCGGGCGGCCAGGGGCCAGCGGGTGTGGTCCTGGGCGATGACGGCGGTGCGGGTGCGCAGGTCTTCGGGGCTGACCTGGGACAGGTCGGTGTCGTCCCAGCGGACGGTGCCGGTGTCGGGTTCGTACAGGCCGGAAAGGATCTTGGCCAGGGTGGTCTTGCCCGAGCCGTTCTCCCCGACGAACGCGATCACCTCACCCTGCTTGATCTCCACCGAGACGCCGCTGAGGGCGGGGGTCTCGGCTCCTGGATAGGTGAAGGTGATGTCGTCGGCCGTGATGCGCTCGAAGGTGTCGGGGACGGGCAGCGGGCGGGAGCCGGTCAGCCGCTGCTCCGCGTCCTCGCAGAACGTGACGAAGTCGGTGAAGTAGAGGCCCTCCTCGTAGAGCTCGTTCGTGGCGTAGACCAGGTTGCCGAGCGAGTTCTGGGCCGAGCGGATGGCGAGGACGGCGGTGCCGGCCACCGCGAGCGGGATGGCGGCGACGGCGAGCAGCACGCCGAGCGCGACGTAGACCAGGGCGGCGCCGAGGCCGCCGAGCGCCTCGCCGACCAGCCTGGCCGTCATCTGCCGCCGGGCCAGGCGCAGCATGACGTCCTGCTCGGCGCGGGCGACGGCGTCGTACACGCGCAGCAGGAAACCGCGCATGGTGAACGAGCGCACCTCCGCGGCCGGCTCCCGGTCGGCCAGCAGTTCGGCCACGATCCACTTGCGGCGGTGCACGGGGATCAGGGCGTAGAGGGTGGCGTAGCGCATCTTGGCGCTGCGGACCAGCGCCCAGGCGTCGGGCAGCACGGCCAGCAGCAGGAGCGGGAGCAGCACCGGGTGCAGCACGCCGAGCACGCCGGCCACGGCGGTGATGCCGACGGCCGCGGTGACCACGTCGATGGCGCTGCGGACCACCGCGTCGGACATGGCCACGCCGCGCAGCCTGGCGCGTTGCAGCGCGTCGTGGAACTCGGGGTCGTCGTAGGCCACCAGGTCGACGCGGCTGGTCAGGCCGTACAGGCGCTCTTCCGTCAGCCGGGACACCTGCGGGGTGAGGCGGGACTGCGCGAAGCCCGCGCCCGCCTGCGCCGTCGTGCGCAGCACCGCCGCGCCCGCGACCAGCGCCAGGCTGGGCAGCGCGGCCACGACGCGGTCGGGGGTCGGGCCCTGGCTGAACAGCGCGGTCAGCACGCCCGTGGTGGCCAGCAGGCCGAACGCGGTGAACACCCCGGTCAGCAGGTTGAGCGAGATCGTCGCCACGGTGTCGCGCGGGCTGGCCCGCCAGGCGGTGCGCATCGCCTGGCCGACGAGCGCGGGCAACCGGCGGGCGATGGTCAGGAAGCCCACCTCGGCGAGCTTGTCCATGTGGGCGTGCCAGTCGGAGAAGGAGATCTCGCCGAGTTCGAGCGGCTCATCAGCCATGGGATGAGTGTTCCCGCCGGCGCCGGCTTTCACGTACGCACAAGAGCGGGCATACACAGATCGTCGTATGGACGAACGGCCATCACGGCCTTGTGTACACGTCTACACATGGTCATGCCTGCCGCGCTTACATCCTCGAATGGCCATGTCAGCGCATGTGCCGACCCCTTCTGCACATCTACCGTTCTACGTGTGATCGACCGCACCGCGCGTTCCTCGCCCCTCGCGTCGGGGGCGTCGCGGCCGATCGGTCGGGGACGTCACGCGTCAGCACGGGGCCGGGCCTTCTCGGAGGGGTGGGGGCCCGGCCCCGGGCGCGTGACAGCGGGCTCGGGCCGCGCAGGGCTCGAGCCCGCCCTTACTCATGGCCGCGCTCCTTCTTCGCGCTGAGGCCGGAATATGCGGAGCTGTTACCGCTCATCCCTTGACGCACGGCTGCCGGAAGTGGGTTGATAGCCGTTGTTGACAACGTTGTCAAAATCACCGACTTCGGGGGGCTTCGAAGGGATGGTGTGGGATGCGACGGTGGTTAGCGGCCGTATCGATCACGATGGTGAGCGTGCTTGGCCTGGCTGCCTGCGGCGGCGGAGGCGGGAGCATCGCGCCGGCCGGACAGTCGCCCGCGGCGAGCGGCGGCAAGCAGCAGGTTGAGGTCTTCTCATGGTGGACGGGCCCCGGCGAAGCCGACGGCCTCCAGGCCATGAGGAAGATATTCGAAGAGAAGAATCCGAACTACACCTTCTTCGACGCGGCGGTTGCCGGTGGCTCCGGTGACAAGGCCAAGGCGCTGCTGCAGTCGAAGTTGCAGGCCAGCACCCCGCCCGACACCTTCCAGGGGCACGCGGGCGCGGAGTTGCAGGGCTACATCAAGGCGGGCAACCTTGAGGACCTGACCTCGCTCTACGACGAGCTGAAGCTCAAGGACGTCTTCCCCGCGCAGCTCGTCGAGCAGATCAGCGTCGAGGGCAAGATCTACTCGGTGCCGGTGAACATCCACCGCTCCAACGTCCTGTGGTTCAACCCGGCCGTGCTCAAGGACGCCGGGGTGGCCGCCGCGCCGAAGACGATCGAGGAGTTCATCGCGGCGCTGGAGAAGGTCAAGGCCAAGGGCAAGGTCCCGCTGTCCATCGGGTCGGAGTGGACGGTCACCCACCTGATGGAGAGCGTGCTGCTCGGCTCGCTCGGCACCGACGCCTACAACGCGCTGTTCAAGCCGGGCGCCGACTGGAACAGCCCCGAGGTGACGAAGGCGCTGGAGAACTTCGCCAAGATCCTGTCGTACGCGGGCGACCCGCAGGACGACTGGCAGCCGGCCGCCAAGCAGGTGGCCGACGGCGACGCGGCGTTCAACATCATGGGCGACTGGGCGTACGGCTACTTCCACAACCCGCCGGAGGGCGGGCTGGGCAAGACGTCGAAGACCGACTTCGACTGGGCGCCGGCTCCCGGCACCGAGGGCACCTACCTGTGGCTGTCCGACAGCTTCACGCTGCCCAAGGGCGCCAAGAACCGGGAAGGGGCGCTGGCCTGGCTCAAGGTCGCGGCCAGCAAGGAGGGGCAGGACGCCTTCAACCCGAAGAAGGGCTCCATCCCCGCCCGCAAGGACGCCGACCAGTCGCTCTACACCGACTACCTGGGCGACGCGCTGAAGGACTGGTCCAGCAACAAGCTGGCCGGCTCCATCCAGCACGGCGTGGCGGTCAACCAGCCGTGGCTGGCCGCGATCAACGAGGCGGTCGGGCTGTTCATCGCCAGCAAGGACGTCAAGGCGCTGCAGCAGGGCCTGGCCGACGCGGCCACGGCCAACGCCCAGTAGGTCGGGTCAAACCGCAAGATCACTGCAGGATGCGGCGGGCGCCGGTGCGCGCCTGCCGCATCCGTGAGAGGGAATGCTTGTGAGGCGGGCGCGTACGTGGCTGCCCGGACTCCTCCTCGTCACGCCGTCGATCGTGCTGATCGGCGTCTTCGTGTACGGCATGCTCGGCTGGAACTTCCGGGTCGCCATGACCGACCAGCACGATGCCGTGTCCGAGGGGAAGTTCGTCGGGCTGCAGAACTTCGTCGACATCTGGGACCTGCCCCGGTGGCACCTGTCGGTGAACCACGCGATCATGTTCACGGTCGTGTTCGTGCTGGGGGCGCTGCTGCTCGGGTGGCTGCTGGCGTTCCTCATGGAGAAGGGGATCAGGGGCGAGGGCACCTTCCGCGCGATCTACCTGTTCCCGATGGCCATCTCGTTCGTGGCGACCGGGATCGTGTGGCGCTGGCTGATGAACTCCGGGACGGGGGAGCGGGCGGTCGGGCTCAACCGGCTGTTCGACTGGATCGGGCTGCCGCAGTGGCAGTGGTTCCGGGATCCGGACTGGGGGATGGCCGCGATGGCGCTGCCGGCCATCTGGCAGATGTCCGGATATGTCATGGCACTTTTCCTGGCGGGGTTCCGCGGCGTGCCCGAGGAACTGCGCGAGGCCGCGCGGGTGGACGGCTGCACCGAGTGGGGCGTCTACCGGCACGTGGTACTGCCCCTGCTCAGGCCGGTCACGCTCTCCGCGCTGATCATCCTGGGGCACATCTCGCTCAAGGTCTTCGACCTCATCGTGGCGGTGTCCGGAAAGCAGATCATCACGGACGTGCCCGCCGTGTTCATGTGGGTGGCCGTGTTCGACTCGAACGATCCGGCGAAGGGGGCCACGATCGCCTCCTACATCGTGCTCAGCGTGGCGATCTTCGTGATCCCGTACCTGGTCTGGTCGGTGCGTAAGGAGAGGCGATCTTGACATCTCCCCCCTCCTGGAGGAGGGGGACTCTCACGGTCGCCCGTGAGGTTTCCTGCTTCACTGCCGGTTGCCCGCCCGAGAGGGTTCTCGTTGAGGTCTTACACCAGCTCCACAGGCGTTTCAGCTCTCCGCCAGCCCGGCGGCGAGCACGTTCCTGGCTGCGTTGACGTCCCGGTCATGAACCGCGCCGCAGGCGCAACCCCATTCCCGCACGCGCAACGGCATCTGTTCGCGCAGGGCCCCGCACGCGGAGCACAGTTTGCTGGAGGGGAACCAGCGGTCAACCGCCACCAGCGTGCGCCCGTACCACCGCGCTTTGTACTCCAGCATGAAGCGGAGTTCTCGCCATGCGGCGTCGGAGATGGCGCGGGCCAGGCGGCGGTTTTTCACCAGGTTACGAACGGTCAGGTCTTCCACAGCGATCACTTGGTTCTCGCGAACAAGCCGTGTCGTGACCTTGTGCAGGTGGTCTTTTCTGCGGTCGGCGATTCGGGCGTGCACCTGGGCGACCCGCTGTTTCGCCTTGGCCCGGTTGTTGCTGCCTTTCTCCTTGCGGGCCAGCGCCCGCTGAGCCTTGGCCAGCTTTCGCCGGTCGCGGCGCTCGTGACGAGGATTGACGATCTTGGCGCCGGTGGACAGGGTGGCCAGCGCGGTAATCCCGGCGTCGATGCCCACCTTCGACGTGACGGGCGGCAGCGGGGCGATCTTCTCTTCGAGCAGGATGGAGACGAACCAGCGGCCGGCCGCGTCCCGGCTCACGGTTACCGTGGACGGCTGCGCGCCTTCCGGCAGCGGACGCGACCACACGATCGCCAGCGGGGCGTCCATCTTCGCCAGCGTCAGCTTGCCGTCGCGCCAGCGGAACGCCGACCGGGTGTACTCCGCAGACGCCCGCGACTTCTTGAGGGACTTGAACGTCGGGTATCTGGCGCGCTTGGCGAAGAAGTTCGCAAACCCCTCTTGCAGATGCCGCAATGTCTGCTGCAACGGCACGCACGACACCTCCGACAGGAAGCCGAACTCGCCGCTGCGCTTCCATTCCGTGAGCATCGCCGAGGACTCCGCGTAGGAGACGCGGCGGCCTTGCCGGGTGTAGGCGCGGGTGCGTTCTTCCAGGGCTTTGTTGTAGACGAGGCGGACGCAGCCGAACGTCCGGGCCAGCTCCACGGCTTGCCCAGAGGTCGGGTAGAAGCGGTATTTGAAGGCCCGCTTCACGATCTGCGCCACGCCTCACATGTTATCGCCGCGATCAGCCAATTATCGCGCGTTTGTTCGATTGCGGCGGTCCGTCTGGGGACTCGCCTGCCCCTGTTCTGCTCCGCAGGGGTCCGATTTCTTCCCCGCCTGAAAGCGGGGGTCTTCCTCGGAGGTATTTGATGACGGCGGTGGCCGGGCGCAGGGCGGCGGTGTTCGGCTGGACGAAGGTCGGCCTGCTGATCCTGTTCGTGTTCGTCTTCCTCATCCCGATCTACGTGCTGCTGGTGACCAGCTTCAAGCCGCTCACCGAGGCCGACCCGGGGCAGGCGTGGAACCTGCCGCAGACGTGGACGACCGAGGCGTGGCGGGTGGCCTGGGAGAAACTGGCCCCCGGCCTGTGGAACAGCGTGCTGCTGGCGGTGCCGGGGTCGCTGCTGTCGTGCGCGCTGGGCTCCATGAACGGCTACGTGCTGTCCAAGTGGCGCTTCCCCGGGGCGGACGTGCTGTTCACGCTGTTCCTGTTCGGCATGTTCATCCCGTACCAGGGGGTGATGATCCCGCTGGTGCAGCTGCTGGTGTGGGTGGACGAGCAGGCCGGCCTGCAGGGCGTCTTCTACGGCGGCATCCCCGGGCTGGTGCTGGCGCACGTCGTGTACGGCATCCCGATCTGCACGCTGATCTTCCGCAACTACTACGTGACCATCCCCGACGAGCTGATCGAGGCCTCACGGGTCGACGGGGCCGGGATGTTGCGGGCGTACTGGTCGGTGGTGCTGCCGGTGTCCGCGCCGGCCATCGCCGTGGTGATCATCTGGCAGTTCACCTCGCTGTGGAACGACTTCCTGTTCGCCGTCTTCCTGACCGGGCCGACGAGCTGGCCCACCACCGTGATGCTGAACAACATCGCGGGCGCGCAGGCCACCCCGTACAGCCAGCAGATGGCGGCGGCCATCCTGGCGTCCGTCCCGACGATGGTGATCTACGTCGTGCTGGGCCGGTTCTTCATGCGCGGCCTGATGGCGGGGGCACTCAAGGGGTGACCCCACAGCGACCCCCGAGCGCCCCCATGCGGACCTCTTCAGGGGGTCGCCAGATGGGCGAGTGGCTCGCCGCGTACGTAGCGGGCCACGTCCGCCGCCACGATCGAGGCCGCCTTCATCGCGGTCTCCTTGCTCGCCCCGGCCAGGTGCGGGGTCATGACCAGGTTCGGCGTGGTGAGCAGGCGTGAGCCCGCCGGGATGGGCTCCTCGGGGAAGACGTCCGTCGCCGCGCCGAACAGGTGGCCGGAGTCGAGGGCGTCGCACAGGGCGTCGTAGTCGAGCAGCGCGCCCCTGGCGCAGTTGACCAGGACCGAGCCCCTGGGCATGGCCGCCAGCTCGGCGGCGCCGATCATGCCGGCCGTCTCGGGGGTGGCGCGGGCGTGCAGGGAGACGAAGCGGGAGCGCCGGAGCAGCTCGTCCAGCTCGACCTTGCCGGGCAGGTCCACGTACGGGTCGTGCACGAGCACCCGCGCGCCGAAACCCTCCAGCATGCGGGCCACGCGGCTGCCGATCGCGCCGTAGCCGACCAGGCCGACGGTGCTGCCGTCCAGCTCGGGGCCGACGTTGTCATAGGTGTAGTAGTCGCCCCGCCACACGCCGCCCGCCAGGTCGGCGTGGGTCTGGGGGATGCGGCGGGTGGCGGCCAGCAGCATCGCCAGCGTGTGCTCGGCGGTGGCGACGGCGTTGCGGCCCGGCGCGTACGTCACCGCGACCCCCGCCCGCGCGGCGGCCTCCAGATTGGCGTTGACCGGTCCGCCCCTGCTCACGCAGAACAACCGCAGGTCGGGGGAGGCGTCCAGGACGCGCTTGGTCAGCGGCGCCATCTGGGTCACGCACACCTCGACGCCGCGCAGCGCCTCGATCAGCTCGTCCTCCACGTCGGAGGCCTCGTCCACCTCCCCGACCCGGCCGAACGGCTGCACCGGCCACGGCAGCGTCAGCTCGCTGAGGTCCACCCCGCCGGGGACCTCGCGTCTGAGAGCGTCGCCGAACAGGCTGTTGCGGACGAAGTGATCACCGGCGGCAAGGATCCGGATGGTCAACGAACGGCTCCAATCGGGGAGTTGTACTGCAGCAGCGCCACCCGGCCCGCCCTCAGGCGCAGCTCGGTCAGGGCGCAGTTGTCCAGGCGCGGGAACAGCCGCCGGTACTCGCCGAGCGGCACCCCGATGAGCCGGCACAGGGTCAGCCTGATGGCCGTCGTGTGCGCGACCACCAGGACCCGGCCGTCGGGATGCGCGGCGGCGACGTCGTGCAGCGCGCCGGCGAAGCGGGCGGCGGCCTCGTGCGGGTCCTCGCCGTCCGGCAGCGGGTTCGCGGCGGGGTCGGCCTCGAAGGCGGTGCGGGCCTCGGGGAAGCGGGCCGTCATCTCGGCCGAGGTGAGGCCCTCGCCCTGGCCGAAGTCCAGCTCGCGGAGCCGGGCGTCGGTCCGCACCGGCAGGCCCGCCTCGTCGGCGGCGGCCTGCGCGGTGATGCGGGCGCGGCTGAGCGTGGAGGCCCACACGGCGGCCAGGCCCGCGCCCGCGGCCCATCCGGCGAGCCGGGCGGCCTGCTCGTGGCCGCGCGGGGTCAGCTCGATGTCGCTGATGCCCGCGTAGCGGTTCTCGGCGTGCCAGACGGTCTCGCCGTGACGGACGAGCACGAGGTCGGTCATGGGGTCGTCCTCTCGTGGGTGAGCACGAGGTCGGTCATGAGGGGGTCCTCTCGCGGGTGCGCACGAGGCAGGTCATGCGGTGGTCCTCTCGCGGGCGTGGGTGGCGGCCTCGGGGTCGAGCCAGCCGCGCCGCTCCAGCTCGGTGACGAAACGGACGTACGCCTCGCCCAGGCGGGCCTCCGACGGTTCGACCACCGCGCGGGTCCTGATCATGCGGGCCGGGTCGCCGCCCGCCAGCACGGCCATGCCCAGGGCGGGCTCGGCGTTCTCGCGCAGCGTCACGGGCCGCTCCAGGACGTCGGCGCGCAGCTGGGTCCAGTACGCGCTCCTGGTGGCCCCGCCGGTCAGGATGATCTCGCCGTCCACCGGGGCGCCGAGCAGGTCGAGGTAGTCGAAGCAGAGTCGCTCGACGAAGGCCGCGCCGAGCAGGATCGCGGCGTACCGCTCGACGTCGTCGGCCGGCTCGCCGAGCGTGAACGACTCGGCGTCCGGCGCGGCGAAGGGGAACCGCTCACCACGCGAGACCAGCGGATAGGTGACAGCCGGTGGCACGCCCGGGACGCCTGATCCTGGGACGCCTGATCCTGGGACGCCTGGTCCTGGGGCACCGGGGCTCGGGGCGCGGCCGGGCGTGCGGCGGGTCGTGCGGCCCGGCTGGGGGCCGTAGCGGGCGGCGGCCTGGGTGCTCAGGGCGTCGAGGTCGCGGCCGGGCAGGTCGCGGGTCAGGACGCCCGCACCCGTGCTGGACGCCCCACCGGGCAGCCACGAGCCGTCGGGGGCGCGGTGCGAGTACACGACGCCCAGCGGGTCGTGGATCAGTTCCTTCGTGACCCCCTTGAGCACCAGCGTCGTGCCCAGGACCGAGTTCCAGCTGCCGGCCCGCTGCGCGCCCGCGCCGAGCTGGGCCGCGCAGCCGTCCGTGGTGCCGGCGATCACCGGGGTGCCCTCGGGCAGGCCGGTCTCCCCGGCCGCCGCCGCGCACACCTCGCCCAGCCGGGCGCCGGGACGTACGACGTCGGGCAGCATCCCGGCGGGCACGCCCAGCGCGTCGAACACCTCCATCGGCCAGCGCTCGCCGATCAGGTCGACGCCGGTCTTGAGCGCGTTGCTCAGGTCGGTGGCCACCTCGCGCCCCACCAGGCGGCGGTTGACGAAGTCGCTCTGGTGGGCCAGGCGGGCGCCGGCCGGAGCGCCGGGCAGCAGCCACAGCAGCTTCGGCAGCCCCCAGTTGGGCTGCATCCGCCGGTAGCCGAGCCGTTCCCACACGGCCGCGCCCGCCTCGTTCGCCCGTTCCGCGCCGGCGCGGCGATCGTCGTACATGAGGGCGGGCGTCAGCGCCCGGCCCGAGGGGTCGGTGAGCAGGATCGTTCCAGAGGTCGCGTCCACCGCCACGCCCTCGACCCGCTCGCCGGCCGGCACGCCGCGCAGCGCCTCGCGGGTCGCCGCGGCCAGCTCGCGCCACCACTGCTCGGGGTCCTGCTCATGGCGGGGGCCGTCGCGGTGGCTGGTCAGGGGGCGGCTACCGGTGCCGAGCACCGTGCCGTCGCCGGTGACGGCCAGGGCACGCACGCTCTGCGTGCCGAGGTCGATGCCGATCCACACGCTCATGTACGGCCTCTCATCGCGCCGAGCAGCGGCCAGGCGCCGGCGTTGTTCGCGCGCAGGGTCAGGAAGTCCTCGTAGAGCTGGTCGTAGCGGGCCCGCCGCGAGGGGTCGGGCTCGACCGCCTCGCGCAGCCGTACGTGCTGCCCGGCGGCCTCGGCGATGGACGGCGCGGCACCTGTGGCGGCCAGTCCGACCAGACAGGCCCCGCGCGCCCCCACCTCGGTGTCGGCCGAGCGCCGCACGGGCAGCCCGGTGACGTCGGCGATGAGCGCGAGCCAGGTGGCGCTGGCAGAGCCGCCGCCGCACACCCGCAGCTCCGTGGGGTCGGCCCCGGTGGCCGCGAGACAGTCGCGGATGACCATGGTGAGCCCTTCCAGCACGGCCCTGGCGACGTGCTCGCGGCCGTGCTCGAACGACATGCCCAGCAGCGAGCCCCTGGCCAGCGGGTCGGAGAACGGCGCCCGCTCACCGGCCGGCGACAGGTACGGCAGGAACGCCAGCCCGCCCGCCCCCGGCTCGCTCAGCAGCGCCAGCTCGCCCAGGTCGGCCGGGCCGTCCAGCCCGAGCAGGCGGCACGTCCACTGCACCACCTCGGTGCCGGCGAACGTGGGGAAGGCCCGCAGGTAGCCGCCGGGCAGCGCGATGGTGATGCCGGTCGGCGCGCCGTCCAGGTCGGGGGCGTCCACGACGACCTCGGTGCACAGCGTGGTGCCGAGGATGCCGCACGCCTGCCCCGCCGACACCGCGCCCGAGCCCAGTGCCGTCGAAGCGATGTCGTACGGGGCCATGACGACCGGCGTCCCGGCGGCCAGGCCGAGCGCGGCGGCGGCGTCGCGGGTCAGCTCGGCGACCGGGCAGGCCCGGACCGGGGGCAGCAGCCGTTCTGCCCACTCCAGGCCGAACAGGGACAGCAGGTCCGGCGCGTACGCCCGCGTTCGCAGGTCCATGAACGGCGCCGAGGCGTCGGACTCGTCGGCCACCAGCTCCCCGGTGAGCCGGGAGTAGATCCAGCCGCCGCAGGTCAGGTTCGCGTGCGAGCGGGCGAGCCTGTCGGGGTCGTTCGCGTGCAGCCAGGTGAGGATGGCGTGCGGAAGGCCGGAGGCGGCGGCGGAGCCGTTGCGCCGGAAGGCGGCCTCGGCCAGCCCGTCGCGCGTCCAGGCGTCCACGTATGAGGCGGCCCTGGCGTCGTTCCAGAGGATCGCGGGGCCGGTCGGCTCACCGGCGGCGTCCACCAGCCAGCAGCCGTCGCCCTGGGCGGTGACCGCCACCAGGTCGGCGCCGCCCACCTGGGCGGCGACCTCGCGCACGGTGGCCGCGACCGCGTCCCAGACCGCGTCCATGTCCTGCTCGGCGTGGCCGGGGGCGGGTCTGGACACGACGGTCGCGCGCCGGGCGACGGCCGCCTCGGCGCCGGAGGAGTCGTACCCGACCGCCTTGATGACCGTGGTGCCCGCGTCCACGCAGATGATCGCCATCAGGCCCTGCCGTGGGAGGTGCGCGACCGGCGCGACACGGAGTCGACGATCACGGCGAGCAGCAGCACGGCCCCCGTGACCACGAACCTGATCGAGGAGTCGAGGTTGAGCAGGGTCAGGCCGCTGGAGATGGACTGGATGACGATGATGCCGAGCAGCGCGCCGAACGCGGTGCCGCGCCCGCCGAACAGGCTCGTCCCGCCGATCACGGCCGCCGCGATGGCGTTGAGGTTGACGTCGCCCGCGCCGCTGCTCTGGTTGGCCGCCGCCAGCCGGGCCGCGGCCATGATGCCGCCGACCGCGGCGAACGTCGAGCAGAGTACGAACACGGAGGTGAAGACGGCCTTGACGTTGATGCCCGCCCGGCGCGCGGCCTCCACGTTGCCGCCCACGGCGTAGACCGAGCGGCCCCACTTCGTCCGCGACAGCAGGTAGTGCATGATCAGCACGAGCGCGACGAAGAAGACGAACATCCAGCCCACGCCGCGCGTCTGGCCGAGGTACCAGACCACGAAGGCCAGCACCGCCAGCAGCGCCACGCTCCTGACGACCAGCGTCGAGAGGCTCTTGGCCGACAGCCCGGCCTTGCGCCGCGCCTGGGCGTGCAGGTAGCCGCTGAGGAACAGCCAGGCGGAGGCGATCACGGCGAACGCGTACGACAGCGGAGCCGGGACGAAGTCGAGCTGGGCGAAGTTCACCAGCGCCGAGTCGAACGGCAGGTTGATCGACCCCTTGGTGCCCAGCACGTACAGCTGCAGCCCGAGGAAGGCGAGCAGCCCGGCCAGCGTGATGACGAAGCTGGGCACCCCGAACCGGTTGAACAACTGCCCGTACAGCCACCCGATGACCGCGCCCATGAGGACCGAGGCCAGGATCGCCACCCAGACCGGCAGCCCCTGGCCGACGAAGAGCACGGCCAGCACCGCGCCCGACAGCCCGCTGACCGAGCCGACGGACAGGTCGATCTGGCCCACCAGCAGCACGCACACGATGCCGAGCGCGATCACGCCGACGGCGGCCGACTCCAGAGTGAGGTTCACCAGGTTCGCGCTGGACAGGAAGATCGGGTTGAGCGCCTGGAACACCGACCAGATGACGATGAGCCCGACGACGACCGGGATGACCCCGAGGTCGCCGCCGCGGGCCCGTTCGACCACGTCGGTGATCGCGCCGCGCCACCCGTCACGGCTCTGCAACCGCTCGTCCTGGCGGTCGGTCGTCACGGCGCTCACTGCTGCCCCCTCTGGTTGCGGCGGGACACCACGTTGTCCGTGGCACCGGTGATGGCGGCGATGATGTCCTCGGTGGAGACCTGGTCCACCGCGAACACCCCGTTGTTGCGGCCGAGCCGCAGCACCGCCACGGTGTCGGCGACGGCCTTCACGTCCGCCATGTTGTGGCTGATCATGATCACGCCCAGCCCGTTCTCGCGCAGCCGCTCGACCAGGTTGAGCACCTCGGCCGTCTGGGCCACGCCGAGCGCGGCGGTGGGCTCGTCGAGGATGATGACCTTCGGGTCGCCGAGCAGCGACCTGGCGATGGCCACCGTCTGCCGCTGCCCGCCCGACAGGGCCGCCACCGGCACCCGCACGCTCGGGATCTTGGCGGAGAGCTGGCGCAGCAGCTCCCACGAGCGGGTCTCCATGGCCACGTCGTTCAGCCGGAGCGGACGGATCTCCTGGCCGAGGAAGAGGTTCTGGATGACGTCGAGGTTCTCGCACAGCGCCAGGTCCTGGAAGACGGTGGCGATGCCGAGCTTGTGGGCGGCGGCCGGGGTCGGGATCTCCACCTGACGGCCCTCGAACGTGATCGTGCCCGAGTCCGGCGGATGCACCCCCGACAGGATCTTGACCAGCGTGGACTTGCCCGCGCCGTTGTCACCCACGACGGCGACGACCTGGCCGGCGGCGACGTCGAGCTCGATGTCGGTGAGCGCGGCCACGGCGCCGAAGGTCTTGTTGATGCCGCGCAGCGACAGGACGGTCATCGGTCCGCTCCTACTTGATGCCGAGCTCTTCGCAGCCCTTGGCGTACGCGCCCGTGCACACGTCGGCGGCCTTCATGATGCCGCTGTCGAACAGCACTTCCTTGGTGTTGTCCTTGGTCACGACCGTGGGGACGAACAGCTCGGAGGGCGTGTCGTAGAGGGTGGTCTTGCCGGCGGGCTTCTTGCCCTGCATGAATTCCCAGGCCACGTTGGCCGAAGCCTCGGCGACGATCTTGATGGGCTTGGAGATCGTGTTGTACTGGTCGCCCGCGATGATGCGCTGCGCGGCGGCGATCTCGGCGTCGTTGCCGGTGATCGGCGGCACCTTCCCGCCCGCGGCCTTGAACGCGGCGATCGCGCCGCCGCCGGTGCCGTCGTTGGCCGCGACCACGCCGACGATCTGGTCCTTGAACTGGGTGATCTGGCCGCTGACCCAGGTCTGGGCCTTCTCCGGCTGCCAGTCGGGGGTGTCGTACTCGGCGAGCAGCTTGAACCCGCTCGGGTCGACCGCGCTGTGGATGCCCTTCTTGATCAGCTGGGCTGCCGCGTCGGTGGGGGAGCCGTTGACCTGGAGGATGCCGCCCTCGGCCTTCTCGGCCTTGAGGTGGTCCACCAGGGACTGGGCGATCATCGAGCCGATCTTCTCGTTGTCGAACGAGATGTAGTAGTCGGCGGGCGTGGCCGGGATCGGCCGGTCGTAGGCGATGATCGGCACCTGCTGCGACTGGGCCGACTTCACGATCGTGGCCGCGGCGGCGGAGTCGACCGGGTCGATCACGATCGCCTTGACGCCCTGGGCGAGCGCGGAGTTGGCCTGCTGCTGCTGCTTGGCCGCGTCGGAGTCGGCGTTCTGGTAGATGACCTCGCAGGTCGGGCAGAGCTGCTTCATCCTGGCCTCGAACAGCGGCTTGTCCTGCAGCTCGTATCGGGTCGAGGCGAGGTCGGGCATGAGGAAGGCGACCTTGGCGTTCTGCAGGTCGCCGCCGCCGGTGCCGCCGGCATCGCCACTGCCGCCGGAGCCGCCGCCGCACGCGGCCAGCACCGAGGTCGCGAGCACCGCCACTGCGGCGAACGCGGAGGTCCGCATCTTAGCTCTGTTCACGGGTGTTCCTTAGGTTCCTTGACGCTCGCCGGCCCCCGAGAAGGGGACACGCCCTCACGGGAGGGCATGTCCCGTGGTGCGGCTCACGTTAGCGCGCGTTCAGAAACTTTGTCCAGCAAATGTGTTCAGAGTTGGTGGGCGGCTGCCAGCAGGCCCTCCGCGGTCGGGGTGTCCGTGACGAGCTGGTTGAAGTAGCCGCCCCTGGCTCCGGCGACGATCGAGAGCACCTTCTCCGCGCCGACGGCGACGGCGATCGTGTGGGGGATGCGGCGCAGCTCCTCCGGCTTCGCCGCGACCAGGCGCTCGCTGCCCGGATAGGTCACCGGGGCCCCGTCGCGGTCGTAGATGCGCATGCACACGTCGCCCACGGCCTGGCGCAGGCTCTCGGCGTCGCGCGGCATGAGGGAGGGCACCATCTGCCGCATCAGCGGGGCCGAGCCGACGCCCACGATCGCGCACTTGGCGTGCGCCCACAGGTCCATCACCCGGCGCACGGACGGCTCGTGCTGCAACGAGTAGAACAACTCGGGGCCGGGCAGCGCGGGGGCGTAGAGGTAGGCGGGCACGCCGCCCGCGCGTTCGGCCAGGATGCGGGTGGTCTCGTTGGTCTGGAACCAGGGCTGCGGCTCCTCCTGGCCGCCCACGGCCGGGGCGATCGTGACGCCCGGGTACTGGCCCAGGCCCTCGCGGGCGCACTCGTACACCGTGGTGCCCGAGGAGACGAGCACGACGTCGCCGGATTCGAGGCCGACGGCGGCCAGCGCGCGGGTCACGCCGGGCGCCAGCCACGGGCCCAGCGTGGGGCCGCTGACCTTGGGGACGAGATAGACGCGCGCCAGCCCGAGCGCCCGCGCCACCTCGTCGGCCAGCGGGCCGTCCTCCAGCGCGGCCGGCCGGTGCACCTTGATCTCGACGATGCCCTGCCGGCGCGCCTCGGTGAGCAGCCGGCTCACGGTCGCCCTGCTGACGCCCAAGCGCCCCGCTATGTCGCCCTGTGTGGCGTCCTCCATGTAGTACTGCTGGGCCGCCGCGTACATCAGCTCGGGGGCGAACCTCGGCTGTGCCTCGGGGGCGACGTCGGCGGCATTCATGCGCGCGCTCCTGATACGGCTTGTGAACAAAGTTGCAGAATGGATGCCCAACGACTATACCTGCGTGCCCAGGCTAGCCGTTGATCAAGGCCTCGCCCAGAGGGGTGCGCGTGTACAGGACGCTCCGGCCGACGCGGGTGCCCACGATCACGCCCGTCCTGCGCAGCGCCGCGAGATGGCCGCCTGTGGTGCCCAGGCTCTGCCCGAGCAGCGCGGCGAGCTGGGTGGTGGTCGCCGGCTCCGCCAGCTCGGCGAGGATGCGGGCCCGGCTGCGGCCGATCAGCGCCGCCAGGTCCGCGTCGGGCGCGGGCGGAGCGGCCGCGAGGCCCCTGACGGGATAGACCAGCGCGTACGGCCAGGCGTCCTCCAGATAGGTGCCGATGACGCCCATGAACGCCGACGGCAGGAACAGCAGGCCCTTGCCGTCGAGCCGGTGGGTCCCCCGCCTGGTGGTCAGCTCGACCTCGATCCGGCCGCTGCGGTGCCAGCGCACGTTCGGGCGCAGGTCTTCGAGGGCAGCCTGCCAGCCGTACGCGGCCAGCCGCCCGGCCCGCTGCGCCACGTCGCGCTGGAGCACCGCGCGGAAGCGGGGCCAGTCGTGGGAGAGGATCTCGCGCCACAACGCCTCGTACGCCGCCGCGAACCGCCGCACCACGTCGGGCCCCAGCAGCAGCTCCCTGATCCAGTCCGGCACGGGCGGCCGGGCGGACAGCGCCCGCCGGATCTCCCCGTGCGCCGTCTCCAGCGGCGTCGCGCGCATGGCCGCCAGTTCCGCCTCGAACGGCACGTCCACGGCCGTCGGCGGGGGCGCGACGAAGTCGACGTTGGCGTCCCCCTTGTTGCCGCTGATCACGGCCGACGCCCGCAGCACGGGATGCTCCCCGACGAGCTCCTGGTACGTCTCGCGCCACCGCGCCGCCCACGGGCCGTTGGCGCCGGCGGGGTAGCGGCCGGCCAGCACCCACTGCGCGTGCATGGTCTCGATGAGCGGTGAGATCGCGAACCTGCTCGCCATCACGTCCTGAGGTACGACCTCAATCGTCACCATGTTTCGGTTATATCCGAATAAGTCGCGTGGGGAGGGAGCGGGCCAGCACCATCTGGCGTGTGAAAGGCGCGACGTTCGGCGAGGTGTTCGCCGTCAAGGAGTTCCGGGTGCTGTTCGGCAGCTTCGTGCTGCTGGTCGGCGGAGACTCGATCAAGATGCTGGCCCTGTCGGTGCTGGTCTACACGCGGACCGGCTCACCCGGGCTGTCCGCGGCGGCGTACATGGCCGGGTGGCTGCCGTTCATCGTGGGCGGGCTGCTCCTGCTCTCGCTGGCCGACCGCCTGGCGCCGCGGGCGCTGATGGTGGCGGGCGAGCTGATCAGGGCCGTCACGTGCCTGCTGCTCGCCTATGCCGGGCTGCCGGTCTGGGCGATGCTGGCGCTGGTGCTGGTCACGGGCGTGTTCTCGCCGGTGTTCTTCGCGGCGCGGGCCGCGATGCTGCCCGAGGTGCTGCCGGGGGACGCGTTCGTGCTCGGGCGGTCGATGCTCAACGTGGCCTCGGCCAGTGCGCAGGTCGTCGGGCTGGCGGCCGGGGGCGCGTTCCTCGCCTTCGCCGGGCCGGCCGGCGCGCTCGCCGTCACGGCCGGGCTGTCGGTGGTGGCCGCGCTGGTGCTGCGGTTCGGGCTGCCGTACCGGGCGGCACGGGGCGGGGAACGGCGCGGCGCGGTCCGGCAGACGCTGCGGGTCAACCGGCGGCTGCTGGCCGACGGCCGGGTCCGCGGGCTGCTGCTGGCCGGCTGGCTGCCGTGTGTGTGCCTGGCGGGGGCCGAGGCCATGGTCGTGCCGTACATGGGCGGGCAGGGACAGGCGGGCGTGGTGCTCGCGGTGGCGGCCTGCGGGATGGCGGCCGGCGAGTTCGCGGTGGGGCGGTTCGCGGCCCCAGGACTGCGGGAGCGGCTGTCGTTGCCGCTGGCGGTGCTGCTGGGGGTGCCCTGGCTGGCGTTCGCGCTCTCGCCCGGGGTCGCCTGGGCGGCCGTGCTGGCGGCGATCGGGGCGGCCGGGCTGTCGTACCAGCTGGGGTTGCAGCGGCGGTTCGTGGACGCGGTGCCGGAGGAGGTGCGGGGGCAGGCGTTCGGGCTGCAGTCCGCCGGGCTGATGACGGGACAGGCGGCGGGGGCCGCGGTGGTGGGCGTGCTGGGGGAGGTGGTCGCGCCGGGGCAGGCCATCGCGCTGTCGGGGGCGGCGGGCGTGGTGGTCGCCCTCGCCCTGGCCCGCGTGCTGCGGCCCGCGCCCGCACGCGTCGTGGCTTGAGGCCCGCACGGCTCGGCTTGAGGCCCGCACGGTTCGCGGCCTCAAGCCTGTGGGATCGCGGCTTGGCGCCCGTGCGGTTGCTACAGGTGTTCCGGGGTGAGTTCGCCCGAGCCGCGGGGGATGAGGCGTACCGGGAGCTCGATGTGCTCCGACGGGCCCGTGTCGCCGCGCAGGCGGCGGAACAGCAGCTCGGCCGCCACCCGCCCCATCCAGGACGGATCCTGCGCCACCACGCTCACCCCCGGGTCGAGCAGGTCGGCCAGCTCGAAGTCGTCGAACCCCACCAGCGCCGGCCGCCGCCCGTCCAGCACCCGCAGGGTGGTGACGGTGCAGCGGCCGTTGCCGGTGAACAGCGCCGTCGGCGGGTCGTCCAGGCCGAACATGCGCTCCACGGCCGCCCGCACCGCCTCGGGCGCAGGCGTCCGCATCGAGACCAGCCGCTGGTCGAAGAGCCCGCCCAGCTCCTCCTTGTAGCCCTGCAGCCGCCCGGCCGCGGTGAAGATGGCCGGGTCGTCGCCGAGGAAGGCGATCCTGCGGTGACCGTGGCTCAGCAGGTGGCGCACCGCCTGCCTGGCGCCGCCCACGTTGTCGCTGAGCACGGTGTCCACGTCGATCCCCGCGCCCGGCGGCCGGTCGGCGAACACCACGGGCGTGCCCGCCTCCAGCTCGGGCCGCAGATAGGTGTGGTCGTCCCCGGCCGGCACCATGATCAGCCCGTCCACCCGTCGCGCGCAGAAGGTCTCGACCAGCTCGCGCTCCCTGCCGGGCTGCTCCCCTGACGACCCGCTCAGCAGCAGGCAGCCATGGTCGATCACCACGGTCTCCACCGCCCGGCTCAGCCCCGCGTAGAACGGGTCCGCCACGTCCTCGATGACCAGCCCGATCGTGGCGGTCGTGCCTCTGCGCAGCACCCGGGCGCTCTCGTTGCGGCTGTAGCCCAGCCGGTCGATGGCCGCCCGCACCCGCTCGGCCGTCTCCGGATGCACGCCGGGCTCGCCGTTCACCACCCGGGAGACGGTCTTGAGCGCCACGCCCGCCGCCGAGGCGACGTCCTTCATCGTCGGTCTCACGTCTGGATCATTCCCTAATCGGGACCGGTAGACAACGTTGTCAAGAGGTTATGCGAGAGTGGTCCTCTATGTCGTTCAGATCCGCTCTGCTCGTGGCGGGGTTCGCCCTGGCCGCGCTGAACCTGCGACCGGCCATCGCGGGGCTCTCGCCGCTGCTCGACGAGATCATGGACGACGTGGGTCTCAGCCCCGCGGGCGGCGGCGCGATCACCACGGTCATGGTGGTCTGCCTCGGGGTGTTCGGGCCGCTCACGCCGATGCTCGCGCGCCGCTTCGGGCTCGACCGCACCCTGCTGGCGGGGCTGCTGGTCATCGCGGCCGGCCTGGCGCTGCGCGGTCTCGACGGCGCCCCCGTGCTCTACCTCGGCTCGGCTCTGGCAGCCACGGCCATCGCGGTCATGAACGTCTCCATGCCCGG
This sequence comes from Nonomuraea fuscirosea, assembly GCF_035917475.1. Classification (NCBI taxonomy): domain Bacteria; kingdom Bacillati; phylum Actinomycetota; class Actinomycetes; order Streptosporangiales; family Streptosporangiaceae; genus Nonomuraea; species Nonomuraea fuscirosea. Next base: position 364,820 of record NZ_CP109074.1, read on the forward strand.
CATCGTCAAACAGCACTTCCCCGCCCGGATCAACCTGATGACCGGCGTCTACGTCTCGTGCGTGGTGGCCGGCGCGGCGGCCGCGTCCGCTCTCGTCGTCCCGATCGAGCACACCACCGGGTACGGCTGGCGCGGCGTCTCCGCGCTCCTCGCCGTCCCCGCGCTGCTGGCGGCGCTGCTCTGGCTGCCGCAGGCGCTGCGCGGGCGGGCCGGCGGGCAGAACGGCCCCCGCCCTTTCGGCGCGGTGCTGCGCAGCCGCGTCACCTGGTACGTCACCGCACTCATGGGCCTGCAGTCCCTGACCTTCTACGTCATGCTGGCCTGGCTGCCGACGATCTACCTCGAAGCCGGCCTCGCCGCCGACCAGGCCGGCTACCTGCTCAGCCTGACGAACCTGGTCCAGGTCGGCACCTCCCTGGCGGTGCCCGTGCTGGCCGGGCGGCGGGCCTCGCAGGTGCCGTACGTGATCGGCGCCGGCGTGCTGACCGTCTTCGGGTATCTGGGCGTGCTGCTGGCCCCGACCACCCTGCCGTGGTTGTGGATGATCGTGCTCGGGATCGGCCAGGGGGCCTCGTTCGCGCTGGCCCTGCTGATCATCGCGCTGCGCCCGGCCGACCCCGCCGGGGTGACCGCGCTGTCGGCCGTGGCCCAGTCCGTCGGATATGTGATCGCCGCGCTGGGGCCGCTGCTGTTCGGGTACCTGCGGCAGGTGTCGGGGTCCTGGACGGTGCCGCTGACGGTGGGGCTGGGCGTGGTCGGGGTGCAGCTCGTGGCCGGCTGGTTCGCCGGACGCCCTGGTACGTTGATCAGGTCCGCCCCCTAGTTTCCCCGGGAGAGGCAGCGTGCTGACCGAGACGCTCCAGCGGATCGCCGACTCGCGCGGCGGGGTGCTCGGCGTGGAGCCCCGCCTGGTCATCGAACCCGACGAGAGCTGGACGCCGGTCGCGGAGCTGCTGCGGGAGCCGTACGAGCTGCTCGGGCGGCTCGTCGACGACACCGCCGCGCGCTGGAACGCGCCACGGCACGTCGGCGCGGCGCTGTTCTGGAAGACCTACAGCTACTGGCACACGCTGCCGATGGCGCTCGGCTGGGCGCTGGACGGGCGGGTGCCGATCATGCGCCTGGCGGACACGTGGTTCAAGGTGTCCGGGGCCGGGGTCACGCTCGCGGCCACGCACGTGAGCTGGGACGCCGGCGCCGCCGCGATCTCCAGGGCGCTGGAGGAGTCGCAGCGGCCGCTCGTCGAGGCCATCGGCGTCCTGGCCAAGGTGGGAGAGCGCACGCTGTGGGGATCCACGGCGGAGGCGATCGCCCACCCGCTGACCTCGATCGTGCCCGGCGACTACATGAGACTGCTGCACGAGCTCGGCCGGCCCGTGGACGGGCTGATCGAGCCCGTCGGCGACGACTACTTCCGCCGGACCTGCTGCCTGTGGATCACCCTGCCCGACGTGGAGCCCTGCGGCAGCTGCTGCGTCCTGCGGCCGCCGGGTCCCCGTAGCGCCTGAGACCCGGCGAACCTCAGGCCACCGAAGTGATCGGGTCGTCCATCGGGCGCAGCTCGTCGGCGTAACTGACCGAGACGCGGCGCATGACGCCGGTCCCGTCGATCGAGTACTGACCCAGCCGCCACAGCGGCGGCGAATAGGCGTGGATCGACACGCTCTCGTCCACCGCGCCCGTCAGCCGGTGGATGTGGTCGGGCCCGAACGAGAACGACTGACCCGCCGGCACCACCGTCTCCAGGTGCTCGCCGCCGATCCGCGGGTTGCACTCCCGCAGCGCGCCCCGCACCACGTGCACGGCGCCCGAGGAGATGTCGTGGTCGTGCCAGCCCGTGTCGTCCTCGGGCCGCCAGCACAGCAGCCAGACGTCCACGTACGCGTCGCGGTAGAGCGAGGCGTAGTGGCGTCCGCCGTCGGCGGGGAATTCCACCTGATCACGCCACTCCTCAGGATGCGCGGCCAGGTCGTTCACCAGGTCGCGCAGCTCACGACGGTCGAGCGTGCGCTCAGGGAGCCCGGCACAGGTGCCCCCGCCCTGGATCTGGTCAGTGGTGGTGCTCACTTACGGAGTCTCCCTTCGCGTTTGTTGTCAGCGTCTGATTTGCCGCCCTGCGGGCGGCGGGCTCGGTCGCCAGATGCCGCCGTCTTCCCCCGCTCCGGTCGCTGCGCTCCCTCCGCTCCTCCAGACGACGGCACTCCCTCGCCAAGCAAGCGGGCTGGGTTGACGGTCCTGATGGCGTGGGCGGCGGCTGCGCCCAGGCCGGGGTCGGGGGCGGTGGCGTACGGGGCGTCGGAGCCGTTGACGACGACGTCGATGCCGAGTTCGCGGACGATCGCGTCGATCGCGCGGGGGCCGTACGAGGAGGTCTCCACGAAGAAGTCGCGGTCCACCAGGCCGCGCCCGCCACCGCCGCGGGCGATCAGGCGCTCGGAGTGCAGCGGCGCCAGCCCGGCGAGCAGCGCGAAGCAGACCCGCAGCCGGGGATGGCGCGGCCGGACGACGGCGTGGAAGTAGTGCCACGACGCGTGCATCTGCTGCACGTACGGCACCAGCGCGGGCCACCACGACGGCGTTCCCGCCGGCGCCAGGGCCGGCCCAGGGTGCACGAAGAGCGGCAGGTCCCTGGCGGTCAGCACGTCGAGGAGCCGGTCGTCCGGGATCGCGGTGGCCGGGATCTGCAGGCCGGCCAGGCCGCGGTCGAGGTCCCCGGCCAGGCGGTCGGGGTCGGGCTCGCTGTGGCAGGTGGCCGCCCACACCCCGAACGGCTCGCCCAGCGACAGGCCGCCGTCGTGGTGGGCGTCGATCAGCGGCCAGCACTCCTCGGGCGGCAGGAACTCGATGCCCAGCGGGCTCGACAGCGACACCAGCGCCAGCTCCAGGCCGGTGGTGTCGCGGTGCTCGTGGTCGGCGGGATCGACCTCGTACGGGGGCTCGCCGTCGAGGATGAGCGTCCAGCCGTCGAGGTAGGGCGGCTTCGTCCGGGCGCGCAGAGCATCGACGAACGTGCTGGTCCACAGGTGCTGATGCACGTCGACGCTCATGGCGGCCCCCCTCTCCCGCTATTTCCTACTCACAATACATGTAAACGCTCTGCGCTGTGTCGTCTTGGAAGTGAACCGTTTCACTGATACGTTTCAGTGAACCGCTTCACAAGAGGCTTGTCAACGGTCCGCCCAGCTCGGAAACCCGACAGAAGGGTGTCGGGAAATCGGCTTCTGTCGGTGCCACGCAATAAGCTGGCTGAATGCCTCGCAAGAGAGCCACCATCCGTGAGGTGGCCCAGGCCACCGGCCTGTCACCGGCGGCCGTCTCCTACGCGCTACGCGGCCTGCAGGTGTCGGAGGAGACCAAGGAGCGGGTGCGCGCGGCGGCCGCCGAGCTCGGCTACGAGGCCGACCCCATCGCCAGGGCGCTGGCCAGCGGCCGCACCGGGATGATCGGCCTGCTCTGCGGCTCCCTTGAGGACCTGTGGCAGCAGGCGCTGGCCGTCGGCATCAGCCGCGGTCTGCGGGAGAAGGATCGTTACGCGCTGATCCTCGACGCGGTCGGCGATCCGGCCAGGGAGCGGGCGCTGGCCCAGCAACTGCGTGACCAGCGTGTCGACGGGCTGATCGTGCAGTCGATCGATCCGGCGGCCGGGTTCTGGCCCGAGCTGTGTGAGTCGGTGCCGGTGGTCGCGATCGGCGACTCCATCGCCGGCACGGCGGGCGAGGTCGTCTTCGACAACCGGCGCGGGGTGACGCTCGCCCTGGAGCACCTGCGCGCCTCCGGCCACCGCCGCATCTCCGTCCTGACGCCCACCATGGCCAGCACGCCCGACCGGCCCGCCGACGTGCACGTCACGGCCGAGGCCGACCGGCTGGGGCTCGACATCGAGGTCGCCACCGCGCCCCACGGGCTGGCCGGAGCCACCGAGGCGGCCCGCGAGCTGCTGGCGGGCAAGCGGCCGAGCGCCGTCTTCTGCTTCGCCGACTCGATCGCCTACGGGGTCTACGCGGCCGCGCAGGAGCTGGGGTTGTCGGTGCCGGACGACGTGTCCGTCATGGGTTACGACGACCATCCGATGTCGGGCCTGCTCTCGCCGGGTCTCACCACCGTCGACTGGGACATCGACGGCATCGTCCGCGCGGCGGTCCGGCTCATCTCGGCGGCGGCCGACGGCGGCACCCGGCGGCGGCGCGTCATGCAGACCCCCACGCTGCGCGAACGGGGCTCGGTCACCCGGCTGGCCTCCTGACCGGCCGGGGCAGCCGGTGGCTCAGAGGTGCCGGGCGAGGGCCTGGCGGGAGGTCTCCAGGTCGGCGGTGAGGGGGCGGTCGGGGGCCGAGGCGTGCAGGGCGCGGGCGGCGGCCGTGCGCTCGCAGGCCAGCACGAGCTCCAGCGGCTCCAGGCAGCGCAGCGCGTGCCGGGCGGCCTGCGTGGCGAAACCGGCGTGATCCTCCGCGCTGCGCGAGATCACCGCCGTGCCCGTCGTCACCGGGTTCGCGAGGTGACGCAGCTCGGCCAGGGCGTCCTGGGCCACGTACTCCAGGATCAGCACCCCTGACGCCCCGGGGCGGTCGGCGAGGAACGGCAGGTGTCCGGTGTAGGCGGGGTCCATGAGGGTCGCCAGGCGGGCCGTGCTGAGCTGGGCCGTCTGCACGAGCGCGGCCCGCAGCGCGTCGAGGGCCAGCGCCACGGGCGCCGCGTGGAAGTTGCCGTTGTGCCAGGCCAGGCCGTCGGCGAAGAGCGGATTCTCGGTGGAGGCGTTGAGGTCGATCTCCACCGTGGTGGCGGCGCGGTCGAGGGCGTCCATGGCCGCGCCGTGCACCTGGGCGAAGGCGCGGTAGCCGTACGGGTCCTGGACGCGGGTGGTCGGCTCGTGCGCGAGCAGCCCGCGCAGCCGTGCGGCCACGACGGCCTGGCCCGGATGCGGGCGGGCCTCCTGGACGACGGCGGCGAGCGGTTCGGCGGAGGCGTCCACGGCGGTGAACGACAGCGCGGCCACGTCCACGGCGGCGTCGAGGAGCTGGCGCAGACGGTGACAGGCGATGGCCGCGTCGGCGAGCGTCGCGGCCCCCGAGCTGATGAACGGCAGTGCGTCCCCGGAGGCGAAGGCGTGGTGCGGCGGCTCGGATGGCGGGTGCCGGCGCTCCCCGCCGGGACGGACAAACCCGGCGTGGCCGGACTCCCCGCCGGGGTGGGTGAGCTCGGCGGGACCGGGCTCCCCGCCGGGACGGACAGGCTCCGAAAGAGCGGACGCCCCGGCGGGGCCGGGCTGGGTGGAAGGGGTCGGGGGCTCGTGGTGCCAGGGGAGTTCGCCGTGCAGGCACAGGGCCGTGGTGGCCAGCGCGGTGAGGTCGCCGGTGCCGATGGCGCCGTACGTACGCAGCGGCGGGGTGTAGCCGTGGTTGATCGCGTACGCCAGCGCCCGGCACACGGCCGGATCCACCCCGGACCCGCCCGCGAGCAGCTGGTTAAGCCGGACCACGAGCATCGCCCTGGCCCTGGCCGGCTCGATCGGCGGCCCGGCCCCGCACACGTGGCTGCGCAGCAGGTCGAGCCCCGCGCCCTCCATCACCACGTCCCTGTTGGCACCCACACCGGTGCTCCTGCCGTACACCGGGCCGGTCAGTCCCTGCGCGACGGCCCACGCGGCCCGGGCCCGATCGAGGGAGGCGATCGTGACCCGTGCGCCGTCGTATCCGGCCTGGTGGACCTTCGCGCAGGTCAGGCCGGCGCCGTCGAGCTCCACAGCGGGATCAGTCGTTGTCGGGGATGAACAGGCCGAGCAGCCAGCTGACGACGCTGATGATGATCGCGCCCCAGAACGCGGCCGGATAGAAGTTGTCGACGTGGAAGGGGATGTCGAGCTGGCCCGAGATCCAGCTCGTCAGCAGCAGCATGGCCGCGTTGATGACGAGCAGGAACAGGCCCAGCGTCAAGACGATGATCGCGCAGCCGAGCGCCTTCACGATGGGCTTGACGATCGCGTTGATCAGACCGAAGATCAAGGCTACGAGCAGCAGGACGCCCCAGTATCTGGCCGTGTTGGTGGGGGCGTTCACGTCGATGCCGTCGATGAACTGGATGGCCACCCACAGGGCCGCCGCCGCTGCGATGGTTCTGATGATGAATCTCACGCTGGTTGATCCTCCCACTAGAGATCGCCGCTCGATAGGGGTGCCGTCACTACGATGCCCATCGGTTACCGTGCGTAGTCGCCGGTTATCGTGGGCCCATCGGGGAAGAGGCTGCAGGGGGAGGAGTGAGATGGACGCCAACGGGCTTGAGACGATGCCGGCCGCCGAGCTGCACGAACGGGCGGTGCGCTACGCCGTACGCCACGGGGACCTGGGGTTTCTGTGGGAGCTGCTGAAGGTGATCCCGGCCGCCGAGGCCGCCAGCGGTCACCCCAACGAGAGCGCCAACGACCTCAGCAAGGTCTCGGCGCTGCTCAGCGACGCTCTCGCGGCCGGTGAGGGCAAGCTGGGCGAGGCGTTGCGGCCGATCTACATCGACTATCTGCGCAAGCATCCCGACGCTTGACCCCGATCCGGCGTCCCGTCCGCTCCGGTGCTCCCCGGCGGCGTCCGCGCTCAGCCGGCCAGGCGGGACCGGGCGCCGCCGTGCTCGGCGAAGCCGGGCGTCGTCACCTCCTGCCCGTCCGGAAGGACGATCATCGTCTCGTACGGCCCCGAGCGGGCCAGGTCGGCGGCGAAGCGGCGGCCGGGCATGGGCCCCATGGCGAAGACGGCGGTGGCGTAGGCGTCGGCCAGGCCGAGATCGGGGCCGATGACCGTGACCGCGCGCAGCCCGTCCTGGATCTCGCCGGTGCGGGGGTTGACCACCGGCGCGCCGCCCGAGGTGGCGATGCCGAGGTCGTGGGCGCAGACGACCTTGCGGACGACGCCGTCGCGCGGATCGCGGACCCCCACCCGCCAGCGCACGCCGGGCGCGGCCGAGCCGCGCACCCTGATGTCGTTGCCCGCGCTGATGCGGTGGTCGCCGGCGCCGGCGTTGGACAGGGCGCGCGACAGCCGTTCGAGGGCCCAGCCCTTGATGTAGCCGGACGGGTCGGTCACGCCGTCGATGCGGGCCTCGAAGTAACCCTCGGTGGCCTCGCTGAGCTCGTCGCAGCGGTGCAGGACCTCGACCAGCTCGGGGATCTGCCTCAGGGTGCGGCCGCGGTTGAGCCGGCCGATCTGGCTGTCCTCCTTGACCGGGCTGAAGGTGTCGTCCACCCAGCGCAGCCAGGCGAACGCGTCGTCCAGCAGGGGGTTCAGCTCACGGGCCGGCAGGGCGGTGCGGATGTCGACGCTGACCGGCATGCCCATGATCAGTTCTACCCGGGCGCTGCCGGGGAAAGCCGCCGCGGTCTCCGCGACGTCGGAACTCGCTATGAAGGCGGTCGTGGTGGACTCGGCGTGCTGAGAGATCGTCATCGTGCCTCCTCCTTGTCCGGCGTCCACGCTCTCAGACCGGCCGTATGGTGGGCCTAAACACCATGGCCGATTTCGAAATGAATCTGTGACTTCGGGATGGCAAGGCGTGACAACGCCCCGGCCACGTACCGCTTGAAGGGGCGCGGCCCGGCCACCACCACTTCGCGCTCGGCGATGTCGGGGATCTGCCGGCGCAGCCCGGAGGCGCTCACCCGCTCCTTGACCGCGGGGTCGTGCTCGTCGCCCACGACGAGGATGAGGCCGAAGCGGGACTCCAGCTCGCGCAGCTCGTCGGTGACGCGGTCGGCGCGGTAGACGGCCACGATGTCGCCGGCGGCGTCGGCCTGCGGAACCAGGCGCTCACGCAACGCGCGCGGGTCGAGCCCGGTGGCGATCAGCAGGACCGGCCGCCCGGTGCCGGGGACGCGGTGGCTCCGTACGGCCATCACGGCGGCCAGCGCGTACAGCAGGAGCGCGCCGACGCGGAAGGGACCGGTCACGTAGGCGGTGGAGCTGAACTGGTGGGCCACGAGCAGCGCGCCCGCCAGGTAGCTCCCGAGGCGCAGCCGCTGCCTGGCCTCCGCCGTACGCAGACTGTCGGCCGCCTTGACGCTGAGCCAGCCGAGCGCCACGACGAGCGCCACGACCGGATAGGCGGCCGGGGTCCACGGGTAGCCGGAAGCCGGCTGGATCGCGCCGAACTCGGCGACCGCGACCCCGGACCAGAAGAGGATCGGACCCTGATGAGCATTCGCCTCGCTAGCCATGCCTTCACGATGCTGAACGAACATGAAAGCAACCTGAGTAGGGTCTGAAACATGGCTAACGTGCGTGTCGAACGGACTGAAGAGGGCGGATTCCGGGCTACCAACGCCCGTGGCGCCGAGGTGGCGATCGGTGGCGGCGACCAGGAAGGGGTGTTCACTCCGGTCGAGCTGCTGCTGGCGGCGGTGGGCGGGTGCAACATCGTGACCGTCGAGCCGCTCACCGCGAAACGAGGGCACCGGCTGGTGCGGCTGGCCATGACGGTCGGCGCGGAGAAGGTCGAGCAGAACCGGCTGGGCCCGGTCACGGTCACGTACGACGTCGAGCTGCCCTCCGAGGAGGCCGACGAGGTGTTCCGGGCGGTGGCCGAGCGGGTGCACCAGAAGTACTGCACGGTGAGCAGGTCGCTGGAGGAGGGCACGGAGGTTCGATTGGAGCTTCCGTAGGCGGATTAAACAGATATTCGACCCCGTTATGACGCGAGCGTTGCATTCGTCTCGGTAGCGTTGTAGCAGGTCAGGAGCACCGCGACTGGCCGAGAGACCTTCACCGAAGCGGACGCGGAGGGGGACCGCGGTTCGCGAGTGCGGGCCCGTCGGCGCTTTTGGGGGAAAGCGCCGGCCTGGACCGCCGCCGATCGGGCCGGGCAGCTTTGGGGGAACTGCCCGGCCCGATCCATGCGTATCCTCCGGTGACGTGAAGAAGATAGTTGTTGACTGCGACCCCGGCATCGATGACGCGCTCGCCCTCGCCCTGGTGGCCGGCTGCTCCGACTCCCTCGACCTCGTCGGCGTGACCACGGTGGGCGGCAACGTCGACCTGGAGCTGACCACGGCCAACGCGCTGGCGCTGCGCGAGTTCCTGCGACTGGACGAGGTGCCGGTGACGCCGGGCAGCGCGGGCGCGCTGCTGCGGCACACGGTCAGGGCCACCCACGTCCACGGAGTCACGGGGCTCGGCGACGTGGTGCTGCCCGCGCCCGAGCGGGGACCGGCCGACGGGCACGCCGTCGACTACCTCGTGGAGACGCTGCGGGCCGCCGCCGGTGAGATCACGCTGGTGGCCGTCGGCCCGCTGACGAACCTCGCCCTCGCCGTACGCCGTGAGCCCCGCATCGTCGAATGGGCCCGCGACCTGGTCATCATGGGCGGCTCCTACACCCGCGGCAACCACAACCCGGCGGCCGAGTTCAACATGCTGGCCGACCCCGAGGCGGCCGCGATCGTGTTCGAGGCCGGGTGGACGGTCACCATGCTGGGGCTCGACGTGACGCTGACGGCGGCGGTGACGTCGGCCGTGCTGGAACGCCTGCGGCCGCTCGGGCGGCTGTCCGACCTGCTCGTGCCCGCGGCGCAGTCGTACGGGGTGGTGACCGAGGTGAGCGGGCCGGCCGTCCACGACGCGTGCGCGGTGGCGTACGTGGTGGATCCGTCCCTGTTCACCTGCGTGCCGGCGGTGGTGAACGTGGAGACCATGGGGCAGTTCACCAGGGGCATGACCGTGACCGACTTCAACGTCGGGGACCGCAGGCCCAACGCGCTGGTGGCGACCGCCGTGGACGTGCCGCGGTTCTGGGACCTGGTGGTGGGGGCGTACGAGAAGCTGGCGGTGCGGCTGGGCTGAGGCCGGCCGGTGCGGGCCGGCTGGGTAGCGGGTGACGCGGTGCGGGCACTGTCCGGTGGCTGATAGAGTTTTCCTTGTTGCGCCGCTAGCTCAGTTGGTCAGAGCAGCTGACTCTTAATCAGCGGGTCCGGGGTTCGAGTCCCTGGCGGCGCACCAGCCATCGTCATCGGGCACTGTCCACTTCTGGGACAGTGCCCGTTGTCGTTTCCGCGTCCTCAGACGAGGCGTTCGTCGACGCCGACGGCGCCGACGCCGGTGCCGAGGCGGCCGCAGGCGCCCTGCGACTGCCCCGAGTCACGCGGCCGCAGCGTCACCCACTCGCCGACGACGTCCGGCGCCCAGCCGCAGGTGACGACTGCCCGGAACCGCCACGTCTGGCCGGTGGGGTTGTCGCACATCGCGATGCCGACGTAGTCGTCGTTGTGGTGGACGAAGGTGTCGCAGTGCAGCACCGTGGCCGCCGCCGCTGTCGCCGGTGCGGTGAGCCCCGCCGACAGCAGTGCGACGGAACCGGCCACGGCCGCCGCGATACGCGTTCCCTTGGACATTGCCCCTCCTGGACCAGAGATCGACGATCACTTTCCGTTGCCGATCGTACGCGGAGAGTCTCCGGAGGGAAATCGATTATTCGCTGTAGTAGCCCTCGACCGGGACGCGGGCCTCCTCGTACAGGGCCGGGCCTTCGGCGGGGGCGTCGGTGAAGGCGGTGCCGGGCGGCTTGAGGCCGTCGAGCTGCTCGCCGGACAGCGCGTACACCACCCGGCCGAGACCGGAGCGGGCGATGGCGCCCGCGCACATGCCGCAGGGCTGGCAGCTGGTGAACATCGTGGTGGCCGCCGCCACCTCGGGGGTGAGCTCGCGGGCGGCCCAGCGGGCCAGCTTGAGCTCGGGGTGGGCGGTGATGTCGCGGTCGGTGAGCGAGCTGTTGCGCTCCTCGGCCAGCACGGCGCCGTCGGGGCCGGCCAGCAGCGAGCCGAACGGCGGGTTGCCGCCCGCCCGGGCCTGCGCGGCCAGTTCGATCGCGCGGCGCAGCAGCTTCTCCTCGTCGTGGGTCACGGTGTCCTTCGCTCCTCGGGTGGTACGGATCTCACGGTTCGCGTGAGGTGACCAGACTGCCACGAGAGGCTCACAGCGTGCCGCTCACGACTCCCCGGAGGCGGCGGATCATGGCCTGCGCCTGCGGGGCAGGACTCCCGGAGGCGGCGGATCACGGCCTGCGCGTGCGGGTCAGGACTCCTGGAGGCGGCGGATCATGGCCTGTTTGGCCGTCGCGAACTCCTCGTCGGTCAGCACGCCCGACTGGTGCAACCGGCCGAGCTCGGCCAGCCGGCGCAGGACCGCGTCGTGGACGTCGTCGGCCACCGGAAGCGCGGGCGGCTCCGGCGCCTCGCGCGGCAGCCGGGCCAGCACGGCGGCGGCGACCAGGGCGGTCGAGCCGCCGAAGCGCTGGATGCCCCACGACACGCAGCGCAGGTCCTTCTGCGGCTGCTGCACCGGGCCCTCGCCCTTGATCCGGAAGCGCAGTGTGCCGTAGCTCATGCCGGTCTGCGGCTTCCACTCCACGCCGGTCAGGCCGGACAGCGGATATTCCTGCGGCCCCGCCTTCTCCTTCTCGGACCCGGCCCACCCGGTCCACTCCAGCCGCACCCGCTCCCCGTCGAAGAGAGCCGTGCCGTCGCCGGCCGTGGCGGAGACCGGCACGTCGGGGACGCGTAAGAGGTAGCCGTCGCAGGGGCCGGCGGGCGTGCGGTTGACGAGCAGGGTGTCGCGGATCTCGTCGGCGAAGTATTCGGCGGCGCCCACGCGGGTCTTCGGCACGGCCAGCCGGTAGGGGTCGGCGGGCGGTGTCAGCGTGCCGGCCACGACGTCGGACAGCGCGTCGGCGCCCTTGCGCAGCCGCAACCGCAGGTGGCCGCCCTTGCGGGCCGGCTCGAACGTCACGCCGGCGATGGCCTCCAGCGGCACGCTCACCTCGCCGAGCGTCCTGCGCAGCTCGTCGACGTCCTTGTCGCTGCCCGGGACGATGCGCAGCATCTCCCCGTCGAACGTCCATGACCCGTCGGGGACGGCGATCTCGGCCATATTCTCAGCCTAGGACACGCTCGCGGCACGATCGCAGACGAAGGAGCCCGATGGAGATCTTCACGAGCTGGCCGTCCTGGGCGCACGCGGAGGGCCCTCTGAGCGCGGCGCTGCCCGAGCCCACGGTGCGCGACCTGCGCGCTGCGGTCACGTTCGCCGGGCGCCGGCACGGGGTGCAGCAGCGGCCCACCGGGCGCCCGTACCTGGAGCATCTGCTGGAGGCTCTGGAGGTGGCGGTGGCGGGCGCCGGGCTGGTCGACCGGGACGTGCTGGTCGCGATCGTGCTGCACGACGTCCTGGAGGACACGTCCTGCACCGAGGCGGAGATCGCGCGCAGGTTCGGGCTGGAGGTGGCGGCGCTTGTGCGGTGGGTGACCAAGCCCCGCGGCGGGGCGAAGGTCGACTATCTCGCCTCGCTGGTCCGGGCGCCGCAGGGGGCCGTGCTGGTCAAGCTGTCCGATCGGGTGAGCAACGTGCAGGAGTTGCAGCGGATGCCGTGGCGGTTCCAGCGGCGCTACTACATGGAGACGGTGGCGTACGTCATGCCGCTGGCGGGCGCGCATCCGTGGTACGCGAAGTGGTTCAGCGAGTGGCGGGGGCATTGGCGGCGGGTGGAGCGCTGGCCCGCCTGAGCGCCGTCACCCCTCGATGCGGGCCGCGCGGTTGCGTACGCCCAGGAAGTGCGCCTTCACGGCGACCTGCGCGGCGGCGCGGTCGCCCGCGAGGACGGCGGCGTAGATCTCGCGGTGCCGTCTGGCCACGTCGGCGGCGGGCTCGTCCGGCGCTCCTAAGGCGTCGCGGAGCTGGTAGTAGACGTCCCAGAACGCGCCCAGCAGCGTGGTGACCAGGGGGTTGCCCAGCGGGCGGTAGAGCAGGTCGTGGAAGAGCCGGTCGGTCTCGGGGGAGACCAGGCCGGCCCGCGCCTCGCTCTCCATCCTGGCCATGACCTCGGCGACCGGCGTCAGGTCGGCGTCGGGGCCGAGCTCGATCAGCCGCACCACGAGGCCGCTCTCCAGGATCTCGCGGATGTCGATCAGATGGGCCAGGTGGTTGGCGCCGTTCTGGAGGGTGATGCGGCTGTGGAAGGTCAGCTCGTCCACCAGGCCCGCCAGGGACATCCGGCCGACGAACATCCCGAAACCATGGCGGATGTCCACGATGCCCACCGCCTGGAGGGCCTTCAGCGCCTCCCTGATCGAGTTGCGGCTGACGCGAAGCTCCTCCATGAGCTCCGACTCGGTGGGCAGGGGGTCGCCCGCGATGAGCCCGCGCCGCACGATGAGGTCCTTGACGCCCTCCTGGGCCTCGACGGCGCGGCTGGGGCGCGCCGGGCGCGGGACTGTGGTCATGAAGGTTCCTTTCGTCGTAGGTAACAATCCGGAAATCTTCCGTTGACCTGACGCAGGTGCGGCGTTTAGCGTCCACTTTACGCACAACATAGGACATGGGATGTCCCACGTTCTACATTCGGCCGGCGTTCACCGGGCGAACGCAAGGAGCGCGCGCCAGCGCGCGACATCATCCCCTTGGAGGCATCCGTGAGCTCTGAGTTCAGCCGCCGCGACTTCCTGCGTTACAGCGGGGCGAGCGGGGCGGCGGCGTTCATCGCGGCCACGCTCTCCGCCTGTTCAGGAGGCCCGGCCTCGACCGGGTCGGTCGGCGCCGGATCCGACAAGGACCTCATCACCGCCGTCATCGGGTACGGCAACGACCAGAGCTGGGACCCCACCCAGACGGCCTCGGCCTTCGCCATGGCCGGGATCAACCACGTCTACGAGGGCCTGCTCGACACCGACCCGATCACCCGCGAGCCGTACCCGGCGCTGGCCACCGCACTGCCGTCCGACCTGAACGCGACCACGTGGACGTTCACCCTCAGGGACGGCGCCACGTGGCACGACGGGCAGCCCGTCACCGCCGACGACGTCGTCTTCACGTTCGAGCGGGTGCTCGACCCCGAGGCGAACGTGCTCATCGGCAACTTCTTCAGGACCTGGCTGAAGGAGGTGAAGAAGGTGGACGAGAAGAACGTGGAGCTGGTGTTCAAGTACGCCTTCCCCGACGCGGCGCCGCGGCTGACCATCGCCAAGATCATGCCGAAGCACGTGTTCGGCCAGCCGGGCGCCTGGGACCAGGCCAAGGGCGGCAAGGCGGTGGGGTCGGGGCCTTACCAGCTGGCCGCGCACAACCCGAAGTCCAACACCGCGTTCGAGGCGTTCGACGGCTACAACGGGCCACGCCCGGCCACGGTCAAGAAGATGAACTGGCTGACGATCGTGGACGCCGCCGCCCGCGTGGCCAAGATCTCCGGCGGCTCGGCCGAGGCGCAGATCGCCGACAACATCCCGTACGCCAACGTCGACCAGCTCAAGCAGCAGGGCCTGACGGTCGAGGGCGGCAAGGGCATGAACCACATGTTCCTGATGTTCAACACCGGCACCAAGCCGTTCGACGACGTACGGGTGCGCCAGGCCCTGCACTACGCCATCGACAAGCAGAAGATGATCGACGTGGCGCTCAAGGGCCACGGCACGGCCTCCAGTTCCTTCCTCAACGAGGGTCACCCCGACCACCAGCGCGCCTCGGTCGTCTACGACTACGACCCGGACAAGGCCAAGGCGCTGCTGAGGGAGGCGGGGGTCACCGACCTGACGATCAACCTGATGGCGGTGAACGTGAGCTGGATCGTGGACTGCCTGCCCACGATCGCCGCCTCGTGGGAGGCCGTCGGCGTCAAGACCACGCTGGAGCCGCAGGACACGGCCGCGCTGTTCACCAAGATGGACCAGATGCAGGACTACCAGGCCGTCGCCGCGGCCTCGAACCCCAACCAGTTCGGCATGGACGCCGACCTGATCCTGCACTACAACTACGTGCCCGGCGGCCTGTGGATGAAGTACGCCCACTGGGACGGCACCAAGGACGCCGAGAAGTTGTTCGCGATGATGGACGAGGCGGGCAAGGAGACGGACAAGGCCCAGCGAACCGAGCTGATCCACAAATATCTGGACTTCGTGGCTGAGCAGGCCGTCCTCTACCCGGTCGTGCACAACGAGCTGATGACCGCCTACGACCCGAAGAAGCTGTCCGGCGTCCGCGCCCAGCCGTACCCCGGCATCACCCTGCTGCAGGCCAAGAGGACATGACACTCGTCATCCGGATGCTGCTGCGGCGGCTCCTCATCCTGATCCCCCTGGTGCTCGGCGTGATCGCGTTCGTGTTCATCGTCATGCGCTTCTCCAGCAGCAAGCCGGAGTACGCCTACTTCCAGGGCGCGAACCCGACCCCCGAGCAGATCCACCAGTTCCAGCTCGAGAACGGCCTGCTGGACCCGCTGCCCGTGCGTTACGTGCGCTTCGTCGCCGACCTCGCGCAGGGCGACATGGGCACCAGCGTGCTGACCAAGAAGCCGGTCATCGAGTCGGTCATGACCGCGCTGCCGCTGACCCTGCAGCTCACGCTGCTCGGGCTGGTGGTGGCCGTGGTGCTGTCGCTGGCGTTCGGAGTGACGGGGGCGCTGTTCCGCGACCGCTGGCCCGACCAGGTGATCCGGGTGGTGTCGCTGATCGGGGTGGCGGCGCCGGCGTTCTGGCTGGCGCTGCTGATGATCCAGTGGCTGGCCGTCGGGGAGGGGCTCTTCCCGACCGGCGGCTACATCAACCCGGCAGACTCGGTGACCGGGTGGCTGCGGTCGATGACGCTGCCCGCCCTGTCGCTGTCGCTGCCGATCGCCGCCCAGCTCATCCGCGTCATCCGCACGTCGATGGTGGAGGAGCTGGACCGCGACTACGTCCGCACCGCGATCGGCAGCGGCCTGCCGATGATCGTGGTCGTCGGCCGGAACGTGCTGCGCAACGCCCTGATCAACCCGCTGACCGTGCTCGGCCTGCGCATCGGCTACCTCATCGGCGGCACGGTCGTGATCGAGACGATCTACGGGCTGCCCGGCATGGGCCAGCTCATGATCAACGCGGTCCGCGACGGTGACCCGGCGGTCGTCCAGGGCGTGGTGCTGACCATCGCGATCGGCTTCATGGTCGTCAACCTGATCGTCGACGTCCTCTACCTGCTGGTCAATCCCCGCCTCAGGAGCGCCACATGAACCGGTTCCAGCTGCGAGGGGGACTGGCCGAGCGCTTGTCCAGGCCGGGCGTCGGCTTCCGCCGGCTCAAGCCGCTGTCGTGGGTGGCGGTCGGCATCGTCGCCGTGGTCGTGCTGGCGGCGCTGCTGGCACCGTGGATCGCGCCGCACTCGCCGTACTTCCAGGAGGCCGCCGGCGGCGGCCCCTCCGCCCAGCACTGGATGGGGCTCGACAGCGCCAACCGCGACATCCTGTCCAGGCTCCTGTACGGCGCCCGCTGGTCGCTCATCATCGGCCTCGGCGCCACCGGGCTCGCGCTGGTCGCCGGCGCGATCGTCGGCGCGGTCGCGGCCACCTCGCGCCGGGCCGTGGACGAGACCGTCATGCGCCTGCTCGACGTCGTCATGGCCTTCCCCGGCATCGCCCTGGCCGCGGTGCTCGTGGCGGTGTTCGGCGGCAGCATCCCGGTGCTGGTCATGGCCATGGCCTTCCTCTACATGCCGTCCGTGGCCAGGGTCGTGCGGGCCAACGTGATCGCCCAGTACGGCGAGGACTACGTCGCCGCCGAGCGCATCATCGGCGCCCGCACCCCGCACATCCTGATCAAACACGTCGCGATCAACTGCGCCGCGCCGGTGCTGGTGTTCTGCACGGTCATGGTGGCCGACGCGATCGTGTTCGAGGCGTCGCTGTCGTTCATCGGCGCCGGCGTACGCCCGCCGAACCCCTCATGGGGCAGCGTCATCGCCGACGGCAAGAACATGGTGCTGCTCGGCGGCTGGTGGGCCACGGTCTTCCCCGGCCTGCTGATCCTCGTCACCGTGCTCGCGCTCAACATCCTGTCCGAGGGCATCTCCGACGCCTGGGCCGCCCCGGCCGCGCGCAAGCCGGTCGCCCGCAAGGACGACGCCTTCGAGCGGGCCACCCCCGGCTCCGGCGAGGTCGTCGAGCTGCCGGGACTGGCCGAGGCCGCGCGCAGGCTGGCCGAGCGGGCCCGCCCGCTGCCGCAGGGCACGCCGATCCTCACCGTCGAACGGCTGCGGATCGGGTTCGCCGAAGGCGTCGACATCGTGGACGGCATCGGCTTCGAGGTACGCCCGGGAGAAGTGCTCGGCCTGGTCGGCGAGTCGGGCTGCGGCAAGACGCTGACCGCCCTGACCGTGATGGGCCTGCAGCCCCGCGACGCCCGCGTCAGCGGCCACATCCGCTTCGACGGGCGCGAACTGCTCGCGGAGCCGAAGCGGGCCCGCCGCCGGCTGCTCGGGCACGAGATGGCGATGATCTACCAGGACGCCCTCTCCTCGCTCAACCCGGCCATGACCATCAAGGCCCAGCTCAAGCAGCTCACCCGGCGCGGTGGCCGGCGCAGCCCCGCCGAGCTGCTCGAACTCGTCGGCCTCGACGCCCGCCGCACCCTGACCTCCTACCCGCACGAGCTGTCCGGCGGGCAGCGGCAGCGGGTGCTGATCGCGATGGCGCTCTCGCGCGACCCCAAGCTGATCGTCGCCGACGAGCCCACCACCGCGCTCGACGTCACCGTCCAGGCGCAGGTCATCGAGCTGCTGCTGAAGCTGCGGGAGGAGCTGGGCTTCGCGCTGATCCTCGTCTCCCACGACCTCGCGCTGGTCGCCGACGTGACCGACCGGGTCGTGGTCATGTACGGCGGCCAGATCGTCGAAACCGGCGTCACCGCCGCCCTGGTCGGGGCGCCCGCCCACCACTACGCCCGGGGCCTGCTCGGCTCGGTGCTGTCGCTGGAGTCGGGGGCCGAGCGGCTGACCCAGATCCGCGGCGTGGTGCCGGCCCCGGCCGACTTCCCGCCCGGCTGCCGGTTCGCCGACCGGTGCCCGATGGCCACCGACGTGTGCCGTACCGAGAGCCCGGCGCTGGACGGGGACGCCACGCATCGCGTCGCCTGTCACCATCCCGCGCAGGCACTGGTGAGGAGTGAGCAGCATGCTTGAGCTGAAGGACGTGCACGTCGTGCACAAGGCCCGCTCGGGCGGCCTGTTCGCACGCGACCGCGTGCACGCGCTGACCGGCGCCAGCCTCACGGTCGGCGCCGGCGAGACGGTCGGGATCGTGGGGGAGTCGGGCTGCGGCAAATCCACGCTGGCCAAGGTGCTGGTCGGGCTGCAGCGGCCGGTCTCGGGCAGCGTCACCTTCCGTGGGCGCGAGCTGTGGGGGCTGAAGGAGTCCGAGCGGCGCGCGCTGATCGGCTCCAGCGTGGGCATGATCTTCCAGGACCCGGCCACGGCGCTCAACCGGCGGCTGCCGATCCGTCAGGTGCTGCGCGACCCGCTCAACGTGCACGGGCGCGGCACCCCCGCCCAGCGCGACGCCCGCGTGCGCGAACTGCTCGACCTGGTCGGCCTGCCGGCCAGCGCGGCCGACGCGCTGCCGAGCCAGCTCTCCGGCGGCCAGCGGCAGCGGGTGGCCGTGGCCAGGGCGCTGGCGCTCGAACCCGAGCTGGTCGTGGCCGACGAGCCGACCAGCGCGCTCGACGTGTCCGTCCGCGCGCAGATCCTCAACCTGCTGCTCGACCTGAAGGAACGGCTCGGCCTGGCCCTGGTGTTCGTCTCGCACGACATCCAGACCGTACGCCGGATGAGCGACCGGGTCGTGACCATGTACCTGGGGCGCATCGTCGAGCAGACCCCCGCCGCCGCGGTCCCGCTGGGCGCGCGGCACCCCTACACGCGGGCGCTGTTCTCGGCCACGCCCGGGCTGATCTCGCCGATCAACCCGATCCCGCTGGTGGGCGCCGTGCCCTCGGCCACCAGGCCGCCCAGCGGATGCCCGTTCCGTACCCGGTGCTGGCGGGCGGACGACGTCTGCGCGGCCGAATGGCCGGCCGCGCAGACCCAGGACGGCCACCTCTTCCACTGCCATCACCCGGTGGCGGCCGGCGCCACCGACCTCGAACTGATCCAGGAGCATGCTTGACATCCTCCCCCTCTTGAAGGAGGGGGTTCCCCATGGTCACCCATGGGCCTTCCTGCTACATAGCCAGTCGCCCGCTCGAGAGGAGTCTCGTTGAGGTCTTACACCGGCTCCACAGGCGTTTCAGCTCTCCGCCAGCCCGGCGGCGAGCACATTCCTGGCCGCGTTCACATCCCGGTCGTGGACCGCGCCGCACGCGCACTCCCATTCTCGGACGTTCAGCGGCATCGTCTCTTGCAAGGCGCCGCAGGCCGAGCACAGCCTGGAGGAGGGCAACCAGCGGTCCACCACCACCAGCGTGCGCCCGTACCAGCGCGCTTTGTACTCCAGCATCGACCGCATCTGGCGCCAGGCCGCGTCGGAGATGGCTCGGGCCAGACGGTGGTTCTTGATCAGGTTGCGGACGTTCAGGTCCTCCACGGCGATCGCTTGATTCTCGCGAACAAGCCGTGTCGTGACCTTGTGCAGATGATCCCTTCTCCGGTCGGCGATGCGGGCGTACACCTTGGCCACCTTCAGGCAGGCCTTGGCCCGATTGGCGCTGCCCTTCTCCTTGCGCGACAGCACCCGCTGCGCTTTGGCAAGCTTGCGCCGGTCGCGGCGCTCATGCCGGGGGTTGACGATCTTCTCTCCGGTGGACAGGGTGGCCAGCACCGTGATGCCCGCATCCACACCCACCGCCTGCTCTGCCGGAGCGAGCGGGGCGATCGTCTCCTCCACCAGGATCGACACGAACCAGCGCCCGGCCGCGTCCTTCGACACCGTCACCGTGGACGGCTGCGCGCCCTCAGGCAGCGGACGCGACCACACAATCGCCAGCGGGGCGTCCATCTTCGCCAGCGTCAACTCACCGTCGCACCAGCGGAACGCCGAGCGGGTGTACTCCGCCGACGCCCGCGACTTCTTACGGGACTTAAACACCGGGTATTTGGCGCGTTTGGCGAAGAAGTTCGCAAACCCCGACTGCAGATGGCGCAACGCCTGCTGCAAGGGCACACACGACACCTCGCACAGAAAGGCGAACTCGTCGCTGCGCTTCCACGCCGTGAGCATCGCCGACGACTCGGCGTAGGAGACCCGCTTGCCTTCCTGGGTGTAGGCGCGGGTGCGTTCTTCCAGGCCCTTGTTGTAGACGAGGCGGACGCAGCCGAACGTCCGGGCAAGCTGCGAGGCCTGCTCGGGGGTCGGGTAGAAGCGGTACTTGCAGGCCCGCTTCACGATCTGCGCCATGCCTGGCAGCCTACCGCGCGATCAGCTGAAAATCGCGCGTGTGTTCGATACGGCGGTTCGGCTGTTGGCGAATCGCCTGTTCCTGCCCTGCTCCACAAGGGTCCGATTCCTCCCCCGCCTGAAGGCGGGGGTTTCCTCGGAGGTTTCTGATGATGATCACCGACGCCGCCCTGACCGGAGTGATCCCCCCGGTCTGCACCCCGATGACCCCCGACTACGAGGTGGACGTCGCCTCGATGGTCCGGCTGGTCGATCATCTGGTCGGGGGCGGGGTGGACGCGCTGTTCGTGCTGGGGTCGTCGTCGGAGGTGGCGTACCTGACGGACGCGCAGCGGCGCACGGTGCTGGACACCGTGGTCGGGCACGTCGCCGGGCAGGTGCCGGTGCTGGCCGGGGTGATCGACATGACCACGCCGCGGGTGCTGGAGCACGCCCGGGTCGCGATCGAGGCAGGGGCGGCCGGGCTGGTGGCGACCGCGCCGTTCTACACACGGACGCATCCCGACGAGATCCGCACCCACTTCAGGACCCTCGCCGCGCGGACCGGGCTGCCGGTCTACGCCTACGACCTGCCGGTGTCCGTGCACACCAAGCTGAGCGCGGACCTGCTGCTCGAACTGGCCGCGGAAGGCGTACTGGCCGGGGTGAAGGACTCCAGCGGCGACGATGGCGGCCTGCGCGCGGTCATCCTGGGCCGCCGGCCGCCCTTCAGCGTCCTCACCGGGTCCGAGGTGACCGTCGACTCCGCGCTGTGGATGGGCGCCGACGGCGTCGTGCCCGGACTCGGGAACGTGGATCCGCACGGCTACGTCGAGCTCTACCGCTGCGCCTCGCGCGGCGACTGGCAGGCGGCCAGGGCGGAGCAGGAGCGCCTGGCCCGGCTGTTCGGCATCGTGCACGTCGGCGGCGCGCGCATGGGCGGCAGCTCGTCGGGGCTGGGCGCGTTCAAGGCCGCGCTGCACCTGCGCGGCGTCATCGACTGCCCGGTGACCGCGCTGCCGCAGATCCCGCTGAACGAGGACGAGATCGGCCGGATCGGCAAGCTGCTGGCCGGCGCCGGCCTGCTCTGACGGCCTGTTCTCAGGGGTTCACGTCCCGCCTCCCCGGAGGGAGAGGCGGACGTGAAGGGACGGCGGGTCAGGCGTGCGTGGCCCGCTCGTTCGGCACGCAGTGCGTCATCTTCAGGCCCTCGACGTCACGAGGGCCGTTCCTGCCCAGCTTGGCCAGGCGGTCGCGGTCCTCGTCGGTGAGATCCTGGCTCTGCAGCGGCTCCAGGCCGGCGACGTCGTCGGGCGTGATGCCCAGACCCTCGCCCACCCGCAGCCCCAGGTCGTCCTCGACCAGCAGGAAGTGCCAGACCATGCGCTCCTGGATGGCCCGGTCGCACTGCTTGAGCGCCGTGACGAAGTTGAGCACCAGATCGTCGCGCTCCCACTCCTCCATCAGCAGGTAGCGCTGACCGGCCTGCTTGTAGTCGTTGGTCCGCGGGATCCGCTTGCGCGTGAGCCGCCCGCTGACCTGCGGGCCGACCTCGTCCGGATGCGGATAGTGGGCCTCGCGCAGGCCGTCGCGCAGCGAGGGCTCGTAGTTGATGTGCGGGCTCTCGCCGCCCGAGTCGACGAAGTACGTCATCTGGCCGTCGCGCTGGTTGGTCCGGCAGGTCGCCTTCGTCTGGTTGACCGGGAGCTGCAGATAGTTCGGGCCGACCCGGTGGCGCTGCGTGTCGCTGTAGGAGAACGTCCGCCCGACCAGCATCTTGTCGTCGGAGAAGTCGAGCCCGTCCACGAGCACGCCGGTGCCGAACGACGCCTGCTCGTTCTCGGCGAACTGGTTCTCCACGTTGCGGTCCAGCACCAGCCGCCCGACCGGCAGCGCGGGGAAGTCGTTCTCCGGCCAGGTCTTGGTGTCGTCGAGCGGGTCGAAGTCCAGCTCGGGGTGCTCGTCGTCGCTCATGACCTGCACCAGCAGCTCCCACTCGGGGAAGTCGCCGCGCTCGATCGCCTCGTACAGGTCCTTCGTGGCGTGCCCCAGGTCCTCCGCCTGCACGGCGGCGGCGTCGGCCGCGGTCATGCTGCGCACGCCCTGCTTGGGCATCCAGTGGTACTTCACCAGATGCGTCTCGCCCTGCGCGTTGACCCACCGGTAGGTGTTCACGCCGAAGCCCTGCATGTGCCGGTAATCGGCGGGGATGCCGCGCGGGCTGAACAGGTTGACCAGCATGTGCATGCACTCGGGCGTCTGCGACATGAAGTCGAAGATCCGGTTCGGATCCTGCCTGAAGGTGACGGGGTCGGGCTTGAGCGAGTGGATGACGTCGGGGAACTTGATGGCGTCCCTGATGAAGAAGACCGCCAGGTTGTTGCCCACGAGGTCCCAGTTGCCGTCCTCGGTGTAGAACTTGATCGCGAAGCCGCGCGGGTCGCGGGCCGTCTCGGCCGAGTCGCGCCCGCCGATCACGGTGGAGAAGCGCAGGGCGACGTCGGTGCGCTTGCCCGCCTCCTGGAACAGCTTGGCGCGCGTGTAGCGGGCGATCGGCTCGTCGCCGAGCTTGCCGTACGCCTCGAAGTAGCCGTAGCTGAGCGCGCCCCTCGCGTGCACCACGCGCTCGGGGATGCGTTCCCGGTCGAAGTGGCTGATCTTCTCCAGAAACTGGTAGTTCTCCAGCGTCGCCGGCCCGCGCGGGCCGATCGTGCGCTGGTTCTGGTTGTCGTAGACCGGGTGCCCCTGCCTGTTGGTGAGCACCTCACGCTGGTCGTCGGGCCGCGAGCCCTGGCCAGAGACGTCTGTCATCGCATTTCCCTTCCCCCGGACGAGGTTTTCCCCGCCTGCCCTCAAGGCCGGAACGGAAACGGGCAAAGATCCGCTAACCGCGGCGGCTGCCCGGCGGGACGACCTGGAGGGCGGCCTCCAGCGCGGTGGCCTCCTCAGGGGTGAGGCGTTCGAGGAAGTGGACCAGGGTGGCGGCCTGGTTGCCGCTGCCGGCCAGCGCGTGGCGCATCAGCTCTGCGGTGTAGGCCTCCTTGGTGGCGATCGGCTCGTAGACGTAGGCCCGGCCGACCGGCTCGCGCTTGAGCAGGCCCTTGGTGTGGAGCTTGTCCATCACGGTCATGACCGTGGTGTAGGCGATCTCGCGCTCCGTACGGAGGTCTTCGAGCACGTCACGGACGGAGGCGGGCCTGCGGTAGGACCACATCCTGTCCATGATCGTGGACTCGAGCTCTCCCAGAGACCGCTTCATGCCCACATGCTACGGGTTGCAGCCGGCCACAACCGGTTACAACCGGACCGCGGGGTCACGGTGGTCAGCGGTTGACGCCGTCGGCGGGGCGGCGCAGGAGGTCGAGGTCGGCGCGGCGCGGCAGGCTCTCCCAGTCGCCCTGTGAGGTGACCGCGAACGCCCCCGCCGCGCACGCCGTGCTGAGCCGCCGCTCCGGCTCGGCCCCGGCCAGCCAGTCCGCCAGCCAGCCGGCCGCGAAGGCGTCGCCGGCCCCGACGGAGTCGACCTCGCTCACCCGGTACGGCTCCGCCCGCCGCACGACGCCGCCGGACAGCTCCATCGCCCCCTCGGCGCCGAACTTGATCAGCACGTGCCGCGGTCCCATCCCCACCAGCGCCTTGGCCAGCTCTTCCGCCCCTTCGACATCGGCGATGAGCCGGCCCTCCGCCTCGGTGGCGAACAGCACGTCCACGCTCCCGGCCGTCTCGCGCAGCCAGGCCCCGGCCTCCTCGGGCGTCCACAGCGCCTTGCGGTAGTTGACGTCGAGCGAGACCAGCACGCCCGCGGCCCGAGCCACGGCGATCGCGTGACGTACCGCCTCACGCGCGGACTCCGAGAGCGCGGGCGTGATGGCCGAGACGTGCAGCACCCGGGCGGACCTGATCAGGTCGTCGTCGAGGTCGGCGGCGCACAGCCGCGAGCCGGCGCTGCCCTTGCGGTAGTAACGCACGTCGATGAGGTCGGCCGTGCGCCTGCCCTTGATCATCAGCCCGGTGGGCGCGGCCGGGTCGGGGATGGCGCGCACGTCCACGCCCTCGCCGGCCAGCGTGGCTCTGATGAGGTCGCCGAACTCGTCGGCACCCACCCGGCCGACCCACGCCGCGCCGTGCCCGAGGCGGGCCACGCCGATCGCGACGTTGGACTCTGCGCCGCCCAGCCCCAGGTCGAAGTCACGGGCGAAGCGCAGCGGCCCCGTGCGCCTGGCGGCGAACAACGCCATGGTCTCGCCGAAGGTCACCAGCTCGGTCGTCGGCCTCGTCATCGCTTCTGGCTACCCAGCTTTCTGGAGATCCGCGCCGCCGCCCCGGCCACCAGCGGCCCCAGCTCGCGCACCCGCGCGGCGGTGATCCGCGAGGTGAGGCCGGAGACGGAGATGGCCGCGGTCACGGCGTCGTCGTGGTTGAAGATCGGCGCGGCCACGCAGCGCACCTCGGCTTCGTTCTCGCGGTCGTCGACCGCGTAACCGCGCCGCCTGATGTGCGCCAGGTCCGCGCGCAGCCGCTCGGCGTCGGTGATCGTGTGCTTGGTCCGCGGTTCGAGGGTCAGTCCGGCCACGGTCTGATCGGGCAGCCAGGCCAGCACGGCCTTGCCGACC
The DNA here is from genome assembly GCF_035917475.1 of Nonomuraea fuscirosea. Lineage (NCBI taxonomy): Bacteria > Bacillati > Actinomycetota > Actinomycetes > Streptosporangiales > Streptosporangiaceae > Nonomuraea > Nonomuraea fuscirosea. The sequence continues at coordinate 389,566 of NZ_CP109074.1, forward strand.
GCGGTGCAGTGGAGGGCGCCCCGGCTGCCGATGCGCGAGGCCATCCGGACGTTGGCCGCGTTCTCCACCTTGTCGATGTAGACGACGTGCGGCGGGTCGTGGACGACCAGGTGGACGGTCTCGCGCACCTCGCTCATCAGCCGGTGCGACTCCTCGGCCGCGACGGAGCGCAGGTCGAGCGTGGCCAGGTAGGACTGGCCGAGGCTGAGCGTGCCGTGGCCCAGCCGGTAGGCGCCCGTCTCGCGGTCGCGTTCGAGGAGCCTGGCCTCGATGAGCGGCGCGGACAGGCGCAGCACCGTGCTCTTGGACAGGCCCACGGCCTCGGACAGCTGCGTGAGCGAGACGCCCGGATGCTCGCGCACGTGTTCCAGCACGGCCAGGGCGCGTCTGAGGGAGGCGGACTGGTTACGTTCTGGCACGCGCCCCAACATACCGGCCGATGCTCATCTGCAACACGTCGTTGTGCACTGCACAACAGGGCAACAGATCAGGGTCGGGAGGGGCCGTCCGAGACCGTGACCTCGTGCGTGTCGTCCGGGGCCAGGAACGCGAGCAGCCGCCGGCCCTCCTCCTCGACCGCGTCCAGGTCCTTGACCGGCTCCCACAGGTGCAGGCCGAGGGTGGAGGCGCCCTTCGCCCGGGTGATCGTCCAGTCCCCGGCCGTGACGCCGTCCACCAGGATGACCCTGGGCATCACGTTGGTGCCCATGAAGCCCTGGAACGCGGCCTGGCCGGTCTCGGTGATGACCCGCGAGCGGTCGGCGTGGGAGAGGAACAGGTTGTCGAAGTCGTACATGAGGCGGGGCGGGGCGGGCACGTCCGGGTCGGGGCGTACGGTGTCCGGGAGGTCGTACAGGGTCCTGCCGCTCTCGTCCCTGAACCTGAGCAGGTCGAGCGGCTCGACCACCTCGGCCAGCCGGGTCAGCCCCGACCACGTCTGCACGTCCTGCACCGACGCGGGCCCGAACGCGGCCAGATAGCGCCGCACCAGCTCGGCCGGCGTCATGGGGGCCTGTTCGAAGCCCAGCCACGACTCCGCGCTCGTGTGGGCGACCGGCCCGCTCCTGCCCCACAGGCCGCGCGGCGGCACCTGGACGAGCGGCACCAGCCAGCGCACCCCCTGGCCCAGGGCGTGCGGGTCGTGGTCGGGCCAGCGCTCGTTCAGCGCCCGGCCCAGCTCGGCGAAGGTCATCGGCCGCTCCTCCAGCAGCGCCCGCCCCACCGCCTCCAGCTCGTCGAGATCCACCCCGGCCAGCCGCTTGCCGAACGTCGTGCGCGTCCCGCGTTCGGTGACCTGCTGCAGCAGCGGCCGCATGGAGAGGCAGTCGCGGGCCGAGACCAGGTGGATGGTGGAGCGCTGCAGCGCGATGCGCACCAGAGCGCGCGAGGCCAGCAGGTCGGCCGCGTCGGCGGCCGCGAAGCCCTCGATGCGGGTCCACAGGCCGGTGTACCAGGTGTGCGGGGTCTGCGCCTGGAGCCCGCCCAGGCGCTCCACGACCTCCATCACGGGCCGGCCGGTGCGCCGTAGCAGGAGCTGTCGTTCCAGGGTGGCCCGGTTGAGCGCCCGGCGACTGATGAGGGGATCCATGACACCAAGGTAGGGGCTATTGCGGCCGGTCCCGGGCCGCAATAGCCCCAACGGCGCCGGCGGATGCCGACGTGTGGCCTCTACCGCCTGATGGTACGCGCGTTATGGAGATTTCGCCCTTCCGCTCTTGCCGCTTCACGGGGAGCGAGGTCTTCCGGTGCACGAGGGCGTTCGTCCACGTTGGACGCTATGAGCGGGCTCCGCCGCGAGCACCAGGGAACGCCCTGGGGATGACGGGTGCACGCGAGCCGCCGGGATCGCCTTGGTTATGATCGTTTTGATCTGATGTGAGTTCGGGGGAGCGAAATGACCGAATACCGGCCCAAGACCCTGCTCGCCATGAGCCCGCAGATCGCCGGACGGCTCGTCACCGGCCCGGTACGCGACCGCCTGACCGCCGTCGCCGACGTGGACCCCGACCTGGTGGCCGCAGACTTCGCCGACCCCGCCGTGGCGGCCGCGCTGGCCGCGGCCGAGGTGCTCTACACCAGCTGGTACTGCCCGCCCGTCACCGCCGAGGTGCTGGCCGCCGCGCCCCGGCTCAAGGCGATCGTGCACGCGGCCGGTTCCGTCAAGCACCACGTCACCCGGGCCTGCTGGGAGCGCGGCCTGCTCGTCTCCTCCGCGGCGGCGGCCAACGCCGAGCCCGTCGCCGAGTACACGCTGGCCTCCATCCTCTTCGCGAACAAACGGGTGCTGGAGCTGGCCGCGCTCTACCGGGACAGGCGCGCACCCCTCGACGTGTACGGGCTGTCCAGCGGCATCGGCAACTACCGGCGCACGATCGGGATCATCGGCGCGTCCAGGATCGGGCGGCGGGTGATCGAGCTGCTCCGGCCGTTCGACCTGGACGTGCTGGTCGCGGACCCGTACCTGACCGAGGACCTGGGCGTCCCGCACGTCGGGCTGGACGAGCTGTTCGAGCGGTGCGACGTGATCAGCGTGCACGCGCCCGCGCTGCCCGAGACCGAGCACCTCGTCGACGCAGCCAGGCTGGCCCGCATGCGCGACGGAGCCACGCTGATCAACACGGCGCGCGGCGCGCTCGTGGACACCGGCGCGCTCACCGCCGAGCTGACCTCCGGCCGGCTGTACGCCGTGATCGACGTCACGGAGCCGGACCCGCTGCCGCCTGACTCGCCCCTCTACGACCTGCCCAACGTCCTGCTCACCCCGCACATCGCCGGCTCGCTCGGCGGCGAGCTGGCCCGCATCGCCGACCTGGCCGTGGACGAGCTGGTCAGGTACGCCAAGGGGCTGCCCTTCGAGCACGGCGTGGCCGCCGCGGAACTCGCCACCAGCGCTTGACCGCCCTCTGACAGCAGCGCCGGCCGGCCGCCCCCGATGGCGGGGGCGACGGCGCGGCCCTACGCTGCTGCGCATGCACAAGCGCGTGATCGACGGCCGCTTCGAGCTCGTGGAGCGGCTCGGCGGCGGGGGCATGGGCCTGGTGTGGCGGGCATGGGACGTGGCCCTGCACCGCGAGGTCGCGCTCAAAGAGGTACGCCCGCCCGACCCGTCGATGGACGAGCAGGACCCGGACGGCGCCCGCGACCTGCGTGCCCGCGTGCTGCGCGAGGCCCGCGCGCTGGCCCGGCTCAACCACCCGCACGTGGCCACCATCCACCACATCGTCGACCCGGGCGAGCAGGGTTACCCGTGGATCGTCATGGAGCTGGTCCTCGGCGGCTCGCTGCAGGACCGGATCCAGCACGGTCCCATGCCGCCCGAGCAGGTCGCCAAACTGGGCCGGGAGGTCCTGTCCGCGCTGCGGGCGGCCCATGCCGTCGGCATCCAGCATCGCGACGTCAAACCGGCCAACGTGCTGCTGCGCGAGGACGGGCGCTCGGTGCTGACCGACTTCGGCATCGCCGCCGTACGGGAGTCCACCAGCCTGACGGCCACGGGGTCGTTCATCGGCTCGCCCGAGTACATGGCGCCCGAACGCATCAACGGTGTGGAAGGCGACCCGGCCTCTGACCTGTGGTCGCTCGGGATGATGCTGTACGTGGCGGTGGAGGGACGGCATCCGCTGCGCAGGGCCACCACCCTGGCGACGCTCGCGGCGGTGCTCAACGCCGACGTGCCGCCCGCCGAGCGCGCGGGGCCGCTCGGGCCCGTGCTCGCGGCCCTGCTCACCCGGGACACGGCGGCCAGACCGGACGCCGAGACCCTGGACCGGATGCTGGCCGCGGCCGAATCAGGCCGCACACCCCCGCCTCTCCACCCCTACACCCCTCATCCACCCACCCCACAAACTTCCGTCCCGCAGCCGTCAGGGCCTCAGTCGTCAGGCCCGCAGGCTTTCACCCCCCAAGCGCCGGGCCCGCAGCCGTCCGCTCCCTACAGCTCCGGCCCTCACAGCGCAGGTCCTCACGGCGTCGGCTCTCAGGGCTCCGGCCCTCATGGCGCCGGCCACCACGGCGCCGGTCCCCATGGGGCCGGTGCCCAGGCCGGTGGTCCCGGGTGGGGCGCGGCGGCGTTCCCGCCCGGCGGGCCGATGCCACCTGGATCAGGGCCGTCCGGGGCGGGGCCGGGCGCGTACGCGGGGAACACCGTGCCGCCTCAGGCCGGGCACACCGTGCCGCCCGGTCACGGGGGCCCGTGGGGCAAGGCGCCGGTCTCGCACCACGACACCATGAACCGGCGCCGGCCCCGGCGCGGCGGGACGATGCTGGTCGCGGTGATCGTCGCGGTGGTCGTCGTGGCGGGCGTGGTGGGATGGCGCTTACTCCCCGCCATCGGCGACCTCGGCGGCGGCCGTCCGCAGACCGACCGGCTGGTGGCGTCGGACGCCCCGGACACCGGCAGGACCCCGCGCGTCCCCGCCACGGACGACACGACCGGCGATCGTACGGGCGACACGACGGACGACCGAACGGAAGACCAGACGGACGACCCCACCGAGCAGGCCGTCGAGGAGAACCTGCTGACCCCCGCCGGCATGCGAGGCATGATCGCCAAGCTCAAGCCGGCCATCGGCGGCACCAAGGTCGTCAGGATGGTCGTGTACCCGACGTACGCCTCCGTCGACGCCCCGCTCAAACGCGATCCCGACCTCTACGACAGCTACGACTACCGCGACGGCGCCGTCTCGGAGTCCAGGAAGGGCAGCCAGGTGCGCACCGGCACGGCGGACCTGGCCAAGTACAACTGGAACGCCCTCCCCAACCTGATCAAACGGGCGAAGAAGGACCTCGGCGCCTCCAACCCCACGACGGTCTACGTCATCGTGGACCCGAACTACGTGTTCACCGCCACGAAGGAGGTGCTGCTCGTCTACGCCTCCGACGACTACGGCCGCGGCGGCTACCTGGTGGCCAACCCCCAGGGCAAGGTGCTCAGGCTCGTCGGCGACTAGTGGGGTGATCACCAACCGGCCGAAAGTAGGGTTGTGGACGGCACTTTCGACCGATGCCGCGGCTAGGGCACGGCCCCGCACACTTGGGCCTCATGTCAGAGAGAAGACGGCGCATCGACGCGCTCGATGTGATCCGCGGATTCGCGCTCTGCGGGATCCTGCTGGCCAATGTCGGGCCGATCTCCAACATCAGCGGCAGGATCGTGCCGCCCGGCCCGAGCGACGGTACGAGCGGCTGGACGGGTTACCTCGTCGATCATCGTTTCTTCCCCATCTTCGCCGTGCTGTTCGGTGTGGGGTTCGCGCTGCTGCTGGAGTCGGCGGAGGGCCGTACGGCGAGTCCGCGGCTGCTCCTGGTGCGCAGGCTGCTCGTGCTGCTCGTGATCGGCCTCCTGCACATGTTCCTGATCTGGCCGGGTGACGTGCTCGCCATCTACGCGGCCTCCGGGCTGCTGGTCCTGCTGCCGTCGACCTGGCTGCCGCGGTGGGCGGTCGCGGTCCTCGCCGCCGTGGTCCTCGTGGCATCCCTGTTCGTCACCGACGGCTACCTGCTCGCCCCCGGACTGGTGCTGGCGGGCGCCGCCCTGGTCAGATACGGCGTGATCGACCGGATCGAGCGGTCCGCGAAGGGGCCGGCCATGACGGGGGTCCTGCTCGCGGCGGCCGCGGTGCCGACGCTGGCGCTGCAGGTCGTCTTCCAGCTGAACGATCCCGTCGGCCGGACCGCCGGCGTTGTGACGGCGGTCGCCGGCATGGTGATCGGCGGGGTGTACGTGTGCGTACTGCTGCTCCTGCTCAGGACGCCGCTGCGGGCGGCGCTGCACGCGCTCTTCGCGCCGCTGGGGAGGATGGCGCTGACGAACTACCTCACCGCTTCGATGCTGGTGCTGGCGGTGGCGCACCTGCACGGTCGCCCGCAGGACTGGACCGGGCCCGTGCAACTGGCCCTCGTGATCGGGGTTCTCGCCGCGCAGTGGCTGTTCTCCACGCTCTGGCTGCGCCGTTACCGGTTCGGTCCGCTGGAGTGGCTGTGGCGCTGGGCCACGTGGGGCCGCCGTCCGGCCCTCCAGCACGCCTAGTACTCCAGTGACACTTCGCGATCATGGTTTGGATCTGCGCTGGTAGTGGCAGCGTCGGGCGATGGCTTGGTGCCGGCGGCGCCAGTCTGACCAGCGCAGAACATCGGTGGTTGATCGGTGCCGGGTCAGCAGCAGGGTGGCCAGTAGCCGGCGGATCTCGGGCAGTGTCAGCGGGATGCGGTCCTCTGTGGTGTCGGACGGCTGGACGGCGGCGATGGCCGCGAGTAGGGCCAGGGCGAGCATGGCCAGGGTGACGTGCCGATGCCAGGCCGTCCAGCCGCGCACCTGATAGTGATCCAGCCCGACCTGACCCTTGGCGGCTTGGAAAGACTCCTCAACCGCCCACCGAATCCCAGCGATCTTGACCAAGGCCATCAGCGGCTGCCGGGCAGGGGCGTAGCAGCGGTAGAACGCCAGCTCACCGGTGGTCAGGTTGCGCCTGATCAGCAGCCACCGATACCCCTGGGCCTCGCCTTCATCGATACGGGCCCACGCCCAGGCATACCAGCGCGGGCCCTTGGCTCCTTGACCGGCGCGGTAGCGGTGCCAGTGCCGATCGGCCACCCTGGCGGCGACCTCGGCCGCGCTCACCTGGACGCCCTCGAGTTCGATGCGCCGGTTGCCCGCGATCGCCAGTACGTATCCCATCCGGCGTTCCTCCAAGGCGGCGCGCAGGCGCGGGTCTTGGCCGTAGACCTCATCGCCGGTCAACCAGTGTGCGGGCACGCCGGCCTCCAGGGCGGCCAGCATCATCGCGGTGGCCAGGGCGGGCTTGGTGGCGAAGGCGATCTCGTCCGGGACGCCGGCCGCGCGGCACCGATCAGGATCGGCCATCCAGGTGTGCTCGGGCAGGTAGAGCCGCCGGTCCAGCAGTGCCCGCCCGGCCGGGGTGGCGTAGGCCAGGAACACGCCGATCTGGCAGTTCTCGATCCGGCCCGCGGTGCCGCTGTATTGCCGCTGCACCCCGGCCGAACCGGCGCCCTTCTTGAGGAACCCGGTCTCATCCGCGATCAGCACGCCGCCGGGGCCGAGCCGGTCGACGACGAAATCCCGGACGTCATCGCGCACCTTGTCGGCGTCCCAGCGGGCGGTGCGCAGCAGCCGCTGCAGCACCTGCGGGCCACCCAGCCCGGCGTGTTCGGCCAGGTTCCAGCAGTTCTTGCGGTCGAGGTCAGCCAGCAGCCCACGCACGTACGCGGTCACGGCGCGACGTGGCTCCACGCGGCCGAACCGGCCGGCGATCCGGGCCATCAGCTCGTTGAAGGTGACCATCCAGCCGTCAGGGTCTACGCTGTGGCTCGCGGCCACCGCATGATCTTTGGTTGTCTTCACAAACTCCGAATGATCTCGCGGTGGCCGTCGCTATGTGACCTCGCACTCCTCAAGATCGCGAAGTGTCACTGGAGTACTAGCCGGGCCGGGTGATCTTGCTGCCCGGGGTGGCCGGTGCGGCCCGTCGTCAGCAGACGTCCTGGTAGCCGGTCTCGGGGATCAGCCGGGCCCATTCCTGCCGGCTCAGCGCCCCGCCCGCCCGGGTGCAGACCTCGCTCGCCGTCAGGGCGGGATCGACCGCGATCTCGTGTACGGTCCCGTCCAGCGCCACGCCGCGCAGCCGCCTGCCGTCCTGGCTGAAGGCCAGGCCCGCCGCCCACGAGCCCACCTGGCCGACCTCACGCAGCGTCTTCGTGTCCCAGAGCGAGGTGCGGGAGCCGTCGATGGCCAGCAGGTCGCCCTTCGGGGAGAACCGCAGCTCGTCCACCGGGGTGGTGCCGGCCTCGATCGTGCCGAGCGGCCGGCGCTCGCGTACGTCCCACAGCAGCACGCTGCCGCCCTCCAGCCCGAACGCCAGCCTGTCGCCACCCGGTGAGAAGGACAGCGCGGTCGCGGCGGCGCCCCCACCGGCCTCGGCGGCCAGGCTGAGCGGAGTGAGCCGGCCGGTGGGCAGGTCGAGCAGGCTGTCGCCGGCGGCCAGCGTCCTGCCGTCGGGGCTGAAGGCCAGGGCCAGGTCACCCGCGCTCTCGTACGTCTTGATCCGACGGCCCGTCCGCACGTCCCACGTCTCCAGGATGCTGCCGCGAGCGGTGGCCAGCGTGCCGCCGTCGGGGGAGAGCGCCACGGCCGGTACGTCGCCACCCGCGTTGATCGTGGCCACCTGCCTGCCCCCGGTCACCTCCCACACGGTCACCGGGTCCCCGGCGACGGCCAGCAGCCGGCCGCTCGCGTCGAAGGCCAGGTCGCCGGCGGCGGCGATCCGGCCCAGCGTCCTGCGCGCCTCGGCGTCGGTGAGCTCGATCGTGTCCCCGACCTCCTTGGCGGCGACGCGGCCGTTGCCGGAGAAGGCGGCGACGTGACCGTCCTGGGCGGGCATCGGCAGACCGGAGACGTCGAGCGAGACGACCGAGCCGGTGCCGCTGAGGTAGCGCAGCGTCCGGCCGTCCCGGGAGAACGCCAGGCCGTGGCTGGGGTCTTTGAGGGGGTACGCGCCCGCCAGGCGGCGTTCGGCCACGTTCCAGACGCGTACCTCGCCGTCGCCGGGGAGGGCGAGCAGGCGGCCGTCGGGGCTGAACACGAGAGGCCCGGCCAGAGCGCCAGCAGGCGTCTCCAGCCCGTCCACGATCTCGACCCCCCAGCCCCGCTCCTTCGCCGGCCCTTCATCGGGATCACGCTCCCGCGCCCCCACCTCGGCATCGGGCTCAGGCGACGCCGCCGAAGCTCCGCCGTCGGGCTCCTGCGCGGCTGCTCCGGCATCGAGCCCAGGGACAGCCGTTCGCGCTCCGGCATCCACCTTGGGCACAGCCGACTCGGCCCCGGCGTCGCGCTTGGGCACGGGCGATGGCGTGACGGCCTTGAGCGCGGACGGTGGCGGCGGCGCCGGAAGCGCGCGCAACCCAGGCCCGGGAACCGCACCCTGCGCCGCCGAACCCTCGGAGGGCGCAGCCTGCGCCCCCACGGGGCCGGCGGGCGGGGCCGCGAGGGCACCAGGACGTGCGGCCTGCCCTGCAAGGGGGCCGGTGGGCAGGGCCGCGAGAGGGGCCGCGAGAGGGGCGGAGGGTGCCGTCTGGGCCGCCGAGTCGCCGGTGGGTGGGGCCGCGAGGGTGCTGGGCCATCCGGCTTCGCCTCCCAGAGCGCCGGTGGGGGAGGGGGTTCGGGCCTTGAGGGGCTGGGCGGGGGCCGAACGAGCGGTACGGGTCCGTTCGTCCTCCACGAGCGTGACCCCGTCGCGTCCCGCCACCGCCAGCGTCCCCCCGTCAGGACTGAAGGCGAGGGCCGGCGCCCCGGCGTCGACACCGGTGAGCGGCTCGACGGCGACGACCCCCGTCCTGACCCGCCGGGGCACCAGGTCCCACAACTCCACCCGCCCCGTCAGCCCCGACACGGCAGCCCTGGAACCGTCGGGGGACAAAGCCACTTTCTTGTCGCTCACGTCGAACAGCACCCGGCCGCCCCGGTAGACGACCGTCCTGCCGGCCCGGCTGATCGCGTACACGGCATCGCCCGCCGGCGCCTGCCCCGTCGTCACGTCGATGGGCCGCCCGTCGGCCCCCTCCGCGTGGCGGCCGTCGTCGCTCAGCGCGGTGCTTCCGGCCGGCAGCTCGTACGTGGCCGTCCGCCGCCCGCCGGCCACGTCCCAGACGGTGACGGCGTCGGCGTCCCAGCGCACGAGCTCGTCCCCCCGCAGCAGGTAGCGCGCCCGCGCGTCGGCGCCCGGGTCGGTGAACACCCCCAGCTCCGGCTGCACGAGCGAGGCCTGCAGCGCGGCCCGCGCCTCGAACACCGGCGCCAGCCGCCACGCGGCCACGCTGAGCCGCATCGCGGTGCGCGGGTCGGAGTCGCGCATGGTCTCCGCCCTGGCCGCCACGGCCCTGGCGTCGGCCTCGATGAGGCGTCCGCGCAGGTCGTTCTGGCCGTGCACGGACACCACGCTCATCGTCACCGCGACGGCCAGCACGGCCGCGACCGTGGCCAGCGCGGGCACCATGAGCTTCCTGCGCTGCCTGGACAGGGTCACGCTGTCGTTGATGAAGTCGCGTTCGAGCTGGTTGAGCCGCAGGTGGCGGCGCTTGGTCGCGGCCCAGCCGAGCGCGGAGTCGAGCTCATGGCCGCGGAAGAGGTGGCTGCGGTCGCGGCGGTGCTCGGACCAGGTCCTGGCGGCCTCGCGGATGCGCCGGTGCGACGGCATGCCGTCGCGCTCGTCGGCGACCCAGCCGCGCAGCCGGGGCCAGGCCCGATAGAGGGCGGCGCTGGCGGCGGCCACCCGGTTGTCGCTGACGGCCACGAGCTTGCCCACGGACGTCTCGGCGGGCGGCACGCGGACGCTGCGCCGCACGAGCAGGCCGGCCTCCATGAGCGGGGTGAGCGCCTGGCCCTCGTCGTGCGGGTCGTCGCCGTCGAGCAGGCGCAGCAGCAGGCCGGGCACCTCCTCCTGCTGCCTCGGGGTGAGCGAGAGGTAGACCTCCTCGGCCACCTCGCCGAGCGAGCGCGTCGGGGCCCACGTCTCGGGCGGGCGCAGCCGGGCCTCGCTGTCGATCAGCAGCTCGGCCGCCGCCGGCCGGTCGGCGCGGTTCTTCGACAGCGCCCGCTCCACCAGCTCGCGCAGGGGGGCGGGCAGGCAGCTCAGGTCGGGGTCGACGGTCAGCAGCCGGTGCATGATCCCGCCGAGGCTCTCCCCCTGGAAGGGGTCGCGGCCGGTGGCCGCGAACAGCACCACCGCGCCCCACGCGAACACGTCGGCCGCCGCCCCGGCGGGCTGCCCGGTCAGGACCTCGGGGGCGAGGTACGTGCACGTGTCGCCGGTCGGGTCGCCCGCGGGCAGGCCCAGCTCGATCACCCGGGGCCCGTCGGCGGCCAGCAGCACGGCCTCCGGGTTGAGCCCGGAGTGCGTCAGCCCGGCCTCGTGCAGGGCCCGCAGCGCGGAGGCGAGCGCGGCGGCCAGCGCGACGAGCTCGTCACCGCAGTAGGGGCCGTGCAGCGCGACCGCCTCACGCAGGTCGGGCCCGCTGACGAACTGACTGACCACGTAGGGGACGCCTCCGTCGGACCCGACGGCCACCACCTCCGCCAGATGGCGGCAGGTCACCTTCTCGAACCGGTGCCCGATCTCGCCCCTCGGCACGGTGACCGCGAAGCGGCGGCCCTCGTCGTCGTAGGCGTCGTAGACGACACCGCGCTTGCCCGCGCCGAGCCTGGCCGCCGGCCAGAAGCCGCCGAGCCTCTCGGGATCACCGGGCACCAAGCGCATCGTCACTGATGCTTAGATGCACGACATCGCCCTTTGGTTGCCAGGAAAGACGCCACAGGTCCCCCGCGCGCCTCGGGGGACCCATGAGTCATGATCATTATGCCAGGCTTCCGGATCTTGACTGCCACTCGGGCCGGAGCACGGACATCAGCACGGCGTCGTGCCACTCGCCGTCCCAGAGCAGAGCGTCGCGCTCGACCCCCTCCTCGACGAAGCCGATCTTCTTGTAGACGTGGCGGGCGCGCTCGTTGAAGGTGTAGACGCCCAGGCTGATCCGGTGGATCGGCGTCGCGGTGAAGGCGTGGGCCAGCAGCAGCTCGATCGCCTCCGTGCCGTAGCCCTTGCCGAAGGCGCGCGGGCCGACCAGCGCGATGCGCAGGTTGCAAGACAGGTTGTGGGCGTCGAGCTCGTTGAGCACGATCTCGCCCACGACCTCGCCGTCCGCCATGATCGCCAGGTCGAGCCGGTCGGCGTGCTCGCCGCGCGTGGCGTACCAGGCCCGCAGCCGATCCACCTCGAACGTGCCGTGCGAGCCCGTCAGCCGGCCCACCTCGGGGTCGGAGACGAGCTCGACGAGGCCGTCGAGGTGTTCGAGGCCGATCGGGCACAGCGTCACGCGCTCGCCCTTCAGCGTGGGTTTCTCGGCGAACATGCTCTCTGGCATCCCCTTTGGCTATCAGGTGTGATCGCCGTCGGGCAAACCCATTTTGCGCAGCACCTCGTCGCGTACCTGCTCGGGGCTGAGCACGCCGACGTCGCAGATCAGGTCCGCCACCTCGTGGAAGAAGTGTTCGCGCCGGGCCCGCATGGTCGCCGGGTCGTAGTCGGGACGGTGATCGCTCGTGCGCATCCGCCGCGCCAGCACGTCGTCCGTCGCGTCGACCCAGACCACGAACGCCCGGCCCATCGCCGCCCGAACCTCGGGGCTCTCCAGCGTGCTAGCCGCCGCCGCGATCACCTTCGGCTCACCCGCCAGCATGTCCAGCACGTGCTCGGCCTCGTAGCGGTGCAACGTCTCCTTGCCCTCCCGGGCGGCTATCGGCGCCGAGGTGGCGCCGTAGCGCTCCTGGAGGTACTGGTCGCTGTCGGTGAACGGCAGCCCGAGAGCCGCCGCGATCAGGCGTCCCGAGGTCGTCTTGCCTGATCCCATCAGCCCAATCATTACGACGGGTTTGTTTTTCGCCATGTGGATAGAGGTTCCTTCGTGTCAAGGAGGTAAATCTGATGACCATCGCCGGAAGCATCATCCTCATCATGCTCGGTGCGATCCTCACCTGGGCCGTCGAGTTCGACCTCGCCGGTCTCGACATCAACGTAGTGGGTGTCATCCTCATGCTCGGCGGCATCGTCGGACTCCTGTTCGGCATCTACAGGATCCGCGTCACCCGGCGAGCGGTCGGCCCGATCGAGGAGCCGGTGCACCGCCACGAGATCTACGAGGAGCCCGAGGCGCGCAGGACCACCGTGTACGAGGAGCGCCGCCACGAACCGCCCCTCTAGGAGGTGTGAGATCGACATGCCAGGCGTTGAAGAGCTGCCATCGACCGTCAGGCGTTCTCCCAAGAAAGCGCAGCGTACCTGGATCAAGGCGCACGATTCGGCCGTCGAGGAGTACGGCGAGGGCCGGCGCGCCCACATGACGGCGTTCGCCGCGCTCAAGCACTCCTTCGAGAAGGTCGGCGACCACTGGGAGCCGAAGGACGAGAAGGGCCCTTCCGACAAGGGCGCCACGGACCGGTCCGGGCGCACCCAGGAGGGGGTGGACGCCAACGCGAGCAAGGAGCACCTGCGGGGCGTGGCGGCCAGGCTGGGCGTGGTGGGCCGGTCGAAGATGACCAAGCAGGAGCTGGTGGCGGCCATCAAGAAGGCCAACAGGAAGGCCACGGCCAAGTCCCGCTGAGAGCCCCCGTCAGTCCTGAAAGAAGGGCCGGTGGTCGGGAGACCACCGGCCCTTCACCGTGCCGCCGCCCGGCTGTCACAGCAGCCGCTTGACCGCCGCGACGATGGCGGCGCGGTCGATGCCGGCGTCGGCGAGCTGTTCCCGCGGGGTCGCGGATCCGGGCAGGTCGGTCACGGCCAGCTTCACCACTCGCGGCCCCAGCTCGCTCACCGCGTCCGAGACCGCGTCGCCGAGCCCGCCCTCGGCCCGGTGGTCCTCGACCGTGATCAGGGTGCCGGTGGTGGTCGCCGCCTCGATGAGCGCCGCCGCGTCGACGGGCTTGATCGAGTACAGGTCGATGACGCCGACCGGGATGTCGCTGGCCCGCAGCTCGTCGGCCGCGGCCAGGGCCTCGTGCACGGTCACGCCGGCCGCCACGATGGTGGCCCGGTCGCCGGGGTTCTGCCGCAGCACGCGTGACCCGCCGACGGGGAACCGCTCGCCCGGCTCGTAGATGACCGGGGTGTCGCCCCGCGTGGTACGCAGGTAGGACACGCCTTCGAGGTCGGCCATCTCGGAGAGCAGCGCGGCCGTCTGGTTGGCGTCGCACGGGTAGAGCACGGTGCTGCCGTACGTGGTGCGCAGCATGGCCAGGTCCTCAAGGCCCATCTGCGAGGGGCCGTCCTCGCCGATCGCCACCCCCGCGTGCGAGCCGACCAGCCGGATGGAGGCCCCGCTCACCCCGGCCATCCTGATGAAGTCGTGCGCCCTGGTGAGGAACGCCGCGAACGTGGCCGCGTACGGCTTCCACCCGCGCACCTGCATCCCGACGGCCGCCGCCACGAGCTGCTGCTCGGCGATGTACATCTCGAAGAAGCGCTCGGGGAACTCCTCGGCGAACGCCTGGGTCTTGGTGGAGTCGGCGACCTCGCCGTCCAGCGCCACGACGTCGCCCCTGGCCGTGCCGAGCGCCTTCAGCGCCTCCCCGTACGCGGCCCGCGTGCTGACCTGGTCCCCGACGGGCCAGGCGGGCACCTGCATCCCGCTGGTGGCGAACCGGTACGGCGTCGCGTCGGACTCGGGCCTGTGCACCTCGACCCGTACGTTCCTGCTGCCGCCCAGCTCCGTCACGGCCTTGTCGGGGTCCTTCAGCGCCTTGCCATGCGCGCCCTCGCGGTTCTCGACCTCCAGGACCCCTTCGCCCTTGCGGGTCTTGGCCAGGATCGCGGTAGGCCGCCGGCGCGTGTTGCAGGCGTCGTTCAAGGCGTAGTCGATCTGTCCTGGGTCGTGCCCGTCGATCTCGATCGTGTGCCAGCCGAACGCCCCGAACCTGCGCGCGTACGCGCCGGTGTCCCAGCCGTGCCGGGTGGGGCCGCGCTGCCCGAGCCGGTTGACGTCCACGATGGCGATCAGGTTGGCCAGTCCTTCGGTCCCCGCGTGTTCCGCGGCCTCCCAGATGGATCCCTCGGCCAGCTCGCTGTCACCGCAGAGCACCCACACGCGGTACGGCATCCGTTCCAGCCGCCCGGCCATCGCCACGCCCACGCCCACGGGCAGGCCCTGCCCGAGCGAGCCGGTGGCGACGTCCACCCAGGGCAGCCGGGGTGTCGGATGCCCCTCCAACCGGCTGCCCCGGCGCCGGAACGTCAGCAGCTCCTCATCGTCGATCACGCCCGCGGCCTTGTACAGCGAGTAGAGCAGGGGAGAGGCGTGCCCCTTGGAGAAGATCAGATGGTCGTTGGCCGGATTGGCCGGGTCGTCGAAGTCGTAGCGCAGGTGGCAGGCGAACAGCACCGCCATCAGATCGGCCGCGGACATCGACGAGGTGGGGTGGCCGGAGCCCGCCTCGGCGGCGGCTCGCACGGAGTCGACGCGTAGCTGTGCCGCCAGTTCGGCAAGGTACTGGAGATCGCGTTCAGGCATCATCGCCTCCTCGAAAGCGGTTTCTGCGGCGCCTACCCCCGCGCGATCCCGTTAAAGCGATCGGGAGCGCGCGGTGACGCGGCGTGCCGGAGTTGCGCTATGAGCGCCTGAACCGGACCACGGCGGCGATGGCGGCGGCCGTGCCCGCGGCCAGGGTCAGCAGGACCGGCCGCCGGTGCTGGGAGAGCCAGAGCTGAGGGCTGCGCTTGTGGGAGCGGGAGTCGAAGGAGCCGTGCGCGCCGTAGTCCGTGGACTCGTCGGCCGGCTCCCACAGGTTGGCCACGCCGGTGGGCGCCTTCTCCTCCGTCACCTGGGACTTCGCGCCCGACCTGGCCAGGTAGCGGTCCACCAGCGCCGGGGCGGCGCGCTGCGCGAGCAGGGTGAGCGCGGTGCTGGTGCCGACCCAGTACTCCTTGCGCTCCGGGTGCTCGGCCGCGTACACGATCGCCCTGGCCGCCACCTCGGGCTGGTAGATCGGGGGTACGGGCTGCGGATGGCGGCGCAGCTTGGACAGGACCCAGTCGAACTGGGGTGTGTTGACCGCGGGGAGCTGGACGAGCGTGATGTCGATGCCGCTGCCGTCGCCCATGAGCTCCGTGCGGACCGACTCGGTGAAGCCCTTGATCGCGTGTTTCGCCCCGCAGTACGCGGACTGCAGGGGGATGCCGCGATAGGACAGGGCCGAGCCCGTCTGGACGATGGCGCCGGCGTTGCGCGGGCCCATGACGTCCAGGGCTGCTTTCGTGCACCAGACGTAGCCCAGGTAGGTGACCGCGGTGGTGCGTTCGTACTCTTCCGGGGATATGTCGGTGAACTTGGCGAACACCGAGGAGAAGGCGGTGTTGATCCATACGGATATGGGGCCCATCTCCTTCTCGATGCGCTCGGCGGCGTGGCGTACCTGCTCGTAGTCCGCCACGTCGGCCTCGTAGACCTGACCCGTGCCGCCTTCGGCGCCGACGTCCACGGCGGCGGCGCCGAGGCCCGCGGTGCCGCGGGCGATCAGCGCCACCTTCGCGCCCTGCGCGCCGAGCATGCGGACGACCGCGCGCCCGACTCCGCCGCTCGCGCCCGTCACCACCACTACCCGCCCTCGAAGTGGTGCCATGTCGAGATCAGCCCGCCTCTCCGTGTGCGCCCTTGTTCTTCTGCCGCTTCACCGCCAGCGTGATGTCGACCACCGTCGCGACCGCCAGCAGGACGGCGATCCCCGCCAGTACCCATGCTCGGGCGATGATGCCGAGCACCGTGAACGCGAACAGGAAGACCAGGAGGAACGAGCCCACCCTGATGTGCACCACGTCGCGCGGCGTGGCGGGCACCATGGCATGACCTCGCCGATCCCGCTGCTCGTGCCACTCTCCGTTATCAGACATGCGCCTCACCTGCCCGTACCGTTTGCCGCCTAACGTCCGGGGTAGCCGCCTCCCGTGCCTGATGGTGATCCTCGTATGGAGTCGTCCCCCGGGCCGGAGCTGCGCCCGAGCGACCAGAACGAGCCGGGGATCGTCCGCCGGCGGCGCGGCCGGGGGTTCAGCTACCTCGGCCCCGACGGCGCACCGGTGCGCGACCCGGACACGCTGGCCCGGATCAAGGCGCTGGCCATCCCGCCGGCCTGGCAGGACGTGTGGATCTGCGGCTCGCCCGACGGCCATCTGCAGGCCGTGGGGACGGACGCGGCGGGCCGGCGGCAGTACCGCTACCACGACGTGTGGCGTGAGCAGCAGGACCGGGTCAAGTTCGACCGGGTGCTGGACGTCGCCGAGCGGCTGCCCGCGTTCAGGAAGGCCGTGGACGACCAGCTGGAGGGGCGCGGGCTGACCAGGCAGCGGGTCCTGGCCGTCGCGGCCAGGCTGCTCGACATCGGCTTCTTCCGCATCGGCGGGGAGAGTTACGACACCTACGGGCTGGCCACGCTGCGGATGGAGCACATCACCTGCTCCAGCGGCATCATCGTCTGCTCCTACCAGGCCAAGGGCGACATCGCGCGCGAGGTCGAGGTGGCCGACCCGGCGGCGTGCAAGGTGCTCAGGGCGCTCAAGGGCCTCGGCGTGCAGGGCGAGCTGCTGCGTTACCGGCACTCCGGCGGCTGGAGCGACATCAGGAGCGAGGACATCAACGAGTACCTGCGCGAGATCATCGGCTACGAGGTCACCGCGAAGGACTTCCGCACCTGGCACGCCACCGTGCTCGCGGCCGTCGGGCTGGCGGTGTCGCGGCCGGCCAGGACTCACGGCCGCACCGGCAAGCAGCGCGCGGTGACCCGGGTGATGCGCGAGGTCGCCGAGTACCTGGGCAACACGCCGACCGTGGCCAGGGCGTCGTACGTGGATCCGCGCGTCGTGGAGGCCTACGAGCGGGACAGGACCATCGCCGCGGCGCTGACCGAGCTGGGCGCGGACGCCGACTTCGGGCAGCTCGCCACGGCGGGCCGGGTGGAACAGGCAACTATTGAGCTGATTCGTGCCGTTTGAGGGGTTCTAACCCGGGCATGCGGCGACAGGAGAGGGAGGCTTGCGATGGAAGCTCCGCAGTACGTCGCGGCCCGCGTCCAGCAGGCGCTGGCCGAGGACGGACGGACGCACGAGCTCGGAATTCGCGTCGACATCAGAGGTGACCAGCTGTTCCTGCGCGGCCAGGTGAGCGGGACGGAGCAGCGCGAACGGCTCGGCCAGGTGGCGCACGAGGCCGCGCCCGAGCTCCATGTGCACAACGAGATCAACATCGTGGAGGCGACCGCGCCGGGGGAGGATGAACATCTTGACTGACCTGCGCATAGCCGCGGTGGGGGACATCCACCTGGGCGAAGACGTCAGAGGCCGCTACCGCAAGAAACTCGACGGCATCGAGGACCGCGCGGACGTGTTCATGCTGGCGGGCGACCTGACCAGGCACGGCACGCTGGAGGAGGGCAGGCTGGTGGCCGACGAGCTGCGCGGCCTGCCGATCCCCACCGTCGCGGTGCTCGGCAACCACGACTACCACTCGGACCTCCAGTACGAGATCGCCGCCGAACTGCGCGACGCCGGCGTCATCGTCCTGGACGACGACGGCGTGGTGATCCAGTGCGGCGACAAGAAGCTGGGCGTGGTCGGCGGGAAGGGCTTCGGCGGCGGGTTCGCCGGCAAGTGCGCCAGCGAGTTCGGCGAGCGCGAGATCAAGAACTTCGTCTCCCACACGCGCCAGATCGCCGAGAAGTGGAAGGTGGCGCTCAAGGAGATCGTGGCCGACGAGCGGGTGGTGCTCTCTCACTACTCCCCGACCAAGGAGACGCTGGAGGGGGAGCCGCACGAGATCTACCCCTTCCTGGGCAGCTACCTGCTGGCCGAGGCGGTCGACACGGCGGGCGCCGACCTGATCCTGCACGGGCACGCGCACAAGGGCAGCGAGAAGGGCATGACGCCGGGCGGCATCAGGGTGCGCAACGTGGCGCTGCCGGTGCTGAACCGGGCCTACGCCGTCTACTGCCTCGACTGTGAGAACGGCTTCGCCGCCGAAGGCGGCTGAACGGCGCGGACACCGAAGCGCACAGGCTCCTCGGAAATGAGGAGCCTGTGCGCTTTTCCGGGTGCTTTTCCGACGGGCATGAGAGACCGCTGGACCGTTCTCGGAGATCGGCCCAGCGGTCGGGAACGGGTGGGCGGCCGGTGACGGGCGCCCCTAGACATTGAAGATGCTGACCCCACCAGGCCCGACCAGGAAACCGATCACGATGAGGACGATCCCCCAGAGCAGGTCGCGCCGGGCCAGGATCACGTAGATCCCGGAGATGACGAGAATGACGGCGATGATCCAGAGCAAAGTAGCCATGCGCACCAACTGCCCTCAGCGGTCACCCCTTAACGTCTTTTCCTTCCGGTAAGAGGAAGAAGATCTTCTCGCCCGTTCGTCACTCGCCGGCCGACTTCATCAGCTTCGCGTAACCCAGCTGCAGCCAGTCGGAGATCGCGACCGCGGTCATGGTCGCGCCCACGAGCCTGGTCGCCTTGGGGGCGAGCACCAGGCCCGCCGCGTACCCGGTGGCCACCCACTGGGCCAGGCAGAACGGGCAGGCGAGCAGCTCGCCGATGGCGCCCTTGGGCTTCTCCTGGAGCTCGGAGGGGCCGCCCTGGCCCTCGTACTCGGTGAAGGGGGCGCGCAGCGGGCTGGTGACGGGATCCTTGGCCAGGCGCCGCGACACCTTGTGCGTGCACGCCGCCATGAGCACGAGGTCCATGACCCCGACGTGGTCGGGCGCGCGGCGGCCGGCCAGCAGCGCCGCGGCGGCGGCCATCGCCACCGTGCCGCCGTACGCGCTGAGCAGCCCGAGGTAGCCGCGGAGCGGGCGATCGTGCTCTCCTTCGTACGCGCGCTCCGTCTTTTCCAGTATTTCGGTCATACGCCCTGGCGCTACCCGGAAGCCTTACCCTCCAACGTCTAGCCGCCGATGGGCTGGGTAGCCCGGTCACATGAGCAGCCACGGTCACGCGGTCACCGACGCCATCCTGGACACGCTCAAGCGTGCCAGCTCTGGGCTGAAGGACGCCGGAGTGAAGTTCGCGCTGGCCGGCGGCTGCGCGGCCTACGCGCGCGGGGCGGCGCCCTCGCTGCACGACGTCGACTTCGTGCTGACCGAGCACGACGTGCCCGCCGCGCTGGAGGCGCTGCGCGGGCTGGGCTTCCAGACGGCCAAGCCGCCGGAGGACTGGCTGGTCAAGGCCTACGACGAGGGCCGCCTGGTCGACCTCATCTTCCGGGTGTCCGACCTGCCGATCACCGACGAGCTGCTCGACCGGGCCGAGCCGCTGAAGGCGTCGGCGGTGATCGTGCCGGTGCTGGAGGCCACCGACCTGGTCATCTCGTGGTTGCTGCCGCTGTCTGAGCACGCCTGCGACTACGGCGCGCTGCTGGCCCAGGTGCGGGCGCTGCGCGAGCAGGTCGACTGGTCCCGGGTGGCCGCCGTGACGGCCAAGTCGCCGTACGCGGCCACGTTCATCACCCTGCTGGAACGGCTGGGCGTGCTGGACGGCCCGGTGGTCGCCTCCGGCGACCCCACCTGGCCGTGAGCGCGCTCAGCCCCTGCGGGTGGCGGCGGTGACGCGCTTGAGGATGCGGTCCCACTCGGTGCCGAACGGGTTGTCCTGGACCAGGTAGGTCCACGTCGCCGTCGGCCGCCCCAGATCGGGCTCCGGCGCCTCGAACGACTCCAGCGAGCGCCGCTCCACCTCGGCGAGCAGTGACTTGTACTCTTTGACCGCCTCGCGGTGGAACTCGTCGATCGGGCTCATCCGGCCCAGCGCTCGCAGGTGGATGCCCTCGCGCAGGTCGGTCAGGAACGCCAGGTGCTCGGTCCAGCAGCGGTCGATGGCGTGCAGCACGATCTGGCGGGCCGTCTCGTTTCTGGTGTCCTCAGGCAGCTCCGCCCAGCGCTCGGGGTCGGCCTCGGCCAGCGCCTTGGCGGCGGCGTCGCCGTGCAGCACCTTGTCGCGCCACTCCAGGATGAGCTCGCGCTGGTGTTCGAGCAGGCGCGTGTAGCGCCACGTGTTGCGGTGGATCTCCAGGTTGACGCCCTCGGCGACGCGCTGGGCGTGGCCGACGAGGTAGGCGCCGCGCCGGTGGCGGACCAGGCCGTCGGCGTCGGCGGCGGGCGGGCGCTCGTCGGGGACGAACTGGGTGATCAGGTCGTCCTTCATGCTGACGAAGAAGACCGACCCGCCCGGGTCGCCCTGGCGGCCCGCGCGCCCGCGGAGCTGGTCGTCCAGGCGGCTGCTGGCGTGCCGGCCCGAGCCGATCACGTAGAGGCCGCCCAGCTCGGCCACGCCGTCGCCGAGGCGGATGTCGGTGCCGCGCCCGGCCATCTGGGTCGAGACCGTGATGGCGTCGCGCTCGCCGGCCCTGGCGATGATCGCGGCCTCTTCGGCGTCGTTCTTGGCGTTGAGCACGACCGGCTCCAGGCCGCGCCGCTGCAGCAGCTTGGCCAGGTTCTCCGACTCGGCCACGTCGAGCGTGCCGATGAGGATGGGCCGGCCGCTCTCGTGCACGGACTGGATCTCCTCGACCAGCGCCGCGTCCTTGTCGGGCACGGCCGGGTAGACGCGGTCGGGCTCGTCGGTGCGCACGCACGGCCGGTTGGGCGGGATCACCGCGACCTTGAGCCCGTAGAACTCGCCGAGCTGCTCGCTGACCGCCACGGCGGTGCCCGTCATGCCGCAGATCTGCGGATAACGGCGGATCAGGCCTTGCACGGTGATCGAGTCGAGGATCTCGCCCTTCTGGCTCGGGGGCAGCGCCTCCTTGGCCTCCACGGCCGCCTGGAGGCCGTTGGGCCAGCGCTGCAGCAGCGCCACCCGGCCGCGTGAGGGGTTGATCAGCTGCACCTTGCCGTCGCGCACGATGTAGTCGACGTCGCGGGCCAGCAGCGCGTGGGCGTGCAGGGCCAGGTTGAGCTCGATCAGCGTGCCGGGCTCGTGCTCGTCGTAGAGCTCGACGCCGAGCAGGTTCTCGACACTGTCGGCGCCCTTGGGGGTGAGGTAGACGTTGCGGGCCTGCTCGTCGATCTCGTAGTGGTAGCCGCGGACGAGCTGGCGCACCAGCGCCGCCATCTCCGGCACCGCGCTGCCCGGATCGGCCGCGCCCGCCATGACCAGCGGCACCCGGGCCTCGTCCACGAGCACGGAGTCGGCCTCGTCGATCAGCGCCACCTCGGGCGCGGGCACGATGATCTCGCTCGCGTCGGTACGCAGCCGGTCGCGCAGCACGTCGAACCCGATCTCGCTGACCGGCCCGTACGTCACGTCCTTCGCGTAGGCCGCGCGCCGCTCCTCGGGCGTGGAGTTCTGGTCGATCCAGCCCACGCTCACGCCGAGCGCCTCGTAGAACGGGCCCATCCACTCGGCGTCACGCCTGGCCAGGTAGTCGTTGACCGAGATGACGTGCACCCGCTTGCCCTGCAAGGCGTAGCCGGCCGCCGCCATGGCCCCCGACAGGGTCTTGCCCTCGCCGGTGGCCATCTCGGCGACCTTGCCGTCGAGCAGGGCCAGCGTGCCGAGCAGCTGCACGTCGTAGGGGCGCAGCCCGAGGGTGCGGTCGGCGGCCTCGCGCGCGACCGCGCAGAACTCGGCCAGATCGTCCATGCCGGGCGAGGGCAGCTCGTCGAGATCGCCGACCCGGCCGGCGCGCGCGTGCGCCGCCTTCACGACCTTCTGGTAGGGCGTCAGAGGAACGCCTCCCGGCCGATCCAGAAGGTTCCTCAGTATTCCCTTGAACGAGGCCACACTTCCTCCAACGCGCGCTTCGCCGACACCGTTCCCTCGGCCGGCCCTGTGCCGGCTCCGCCGGCCTTCTGCCGTGTCAGGGGGAGCGGAGCGACGGTCCGGCAAGCGTCGCCGTACCGGACCTTAACTCATCCGGCCGCCTGCGCCGTCACATCACGCCGCATCGGCCCGTGCGGCGAGTACGGTGACGGCGGCCAGCAGCAGCAGGCAGCCGGCCCAGGCCGGCGCCGTGAGCTGTTCACCGAACAGCACGACCCCGAGCAGCGCCGCGCCCACCGCCTCGCCGAGCGAGATGATCGACACGGTGGTGGCCCGCAGGGCGGTCAGCGCGCGGAAGAACAGCCCGTACGCCAGCGCGGTCGGCACCGCGCCCAGATAGACCAGCAGCCAGGCCGAGGTCCAGCTCAGCTCGGGCACCACCCCTTCGGCCAGCGCGAACGGCGCCAGGCAGACAGCGCCGACGACGAACCCGCCGATCGACACGGACTGGGGGTCGTCGTCGCGGTAGCGGCGGGAGAAGAGCGTCACTCCCGCGTACCCGGCGGCCGAGCCCAGGGCGAAGGCGATGCCGAGCACCGAGGACGCGCGGGCCTGCAGCACGCTCTCGCCCGTGAGCAGGAGCAGCCCGGCCAGGGCGGCGGCCAGGGCGGCGAGCGCGACCCGGCCGAGGTGCTCGCGCAGCAGGAAACGGCTGCCCAGAGCGGTGAAGACCGGAGTGGCGCCCATGGTCACCACCGTCGCGAGCGCGACGCCGGTGTGCGCGATGGCGGCGAAGTACGCGGTCTGGTAGACGGCCATCCCGGCGCCGACGACCAGGACGCGCCAGGTGAGCAGCCCGCCCCGAGGCCGCCGGCGGGCCAGGGCGAGCAGGAAGGCGGCGCCGAGCAGGTAGCGCCAGAGTGACACGCCGACGGGGCCGAGGCCGCCCGTCTCGAAGAGCAGGGCGCCGGCCGCGCCGCCGGTGCCCCAGGCGGTCGCGGCCACGGACACGTAAAGGGCGCCCCGCCGGGCGGAGACATGGGTCATGACAGGGGTTCTCCGGATGGAGTGGTCGGAATGGGCCCGTATGCGGGCAGCGACCACCCCCGGATCCGTCAGACCCGGCGATATCTGGACAGGCCGCCCGCTAGAGGGCGGGCGGAGGGGAGCAGATCAGACGTCGCGGCATGGGCCACAGCGTAGCGGCCGCACGAGGCTCACCGCGACGGCGTATCCGCGCCGCACGTTCACGGCGTTCCGGGCCGCACACTCGCGGCGTTCCCAGCCTCATGGTTTGCGGGCCACCCCGCCCACCAGCAGTTCCTCCCAGGGCGCGAGCGGGCCGGGGAGGCGATCGTCGGGATGCCACTCGGGGAAGTGCACGACGCCGGGCTCCACGAGCGTCAGGCCGTCGAAGAAGCGCTCGACGGCTTCGCGGTCGCGGAAGTGCCCGGTGCCCATGGTCGCCTGGAGCATGATCTCCAGCGCCTTGGCCTTCGGGTTGTCCGAGGCCAGGAAGTTGGAGGCGGCCAGGTGACTGCCCGGGGCCAGTGCGTCCATGTACCGCCTGACCAGGCCGTGCGGCTGCTCCTCGTCGGAGAACAGGTGCAGCACGCCGATGACCAGGATCGCCGTCGGCTGTGACAGGTCGATCAGCCGGCGCAGGGCCGGATGGCCGAGCACAGCGTCCACGTCGCGGGCGTCGGCGGTGATGGCGTCGGCGTTCGGGTTGCCGCCGAGTATGGCGCGGGCGTGCGGCTCCACCATGGGGTCGATGTCCACATAGACCACCCGGGCCTGGGGGTCGGCGAACTGGGCCACCTCGTGGGTGTTCTCGACCGTGGGCAGCCCGGCGCCGAGGTCGATGATCTGCTTGACGCCCGCCTCGCGGACGAGGAAGTCGACGACCCGGCCGATGAAGGCCCGGTTGCACCACATGAGGTCGACGACCTCGGGCACCGCGTCCTTGAGCCGGCGCGCCACCGAGCGGTCGGAGGAGAAGTTCTCCTGGCCGCCCAGCAGGGCGTCGTGCACCCGGGCCACGCTGGGCCGCTCGGGATCGACGCCCGGAGGGGCCCACTCCTGCTCGCCGCTGAGACTCATCCGAGCTCCTTCTGCCATCCGTGACGCGGATCGTATCCAGAGCCGGGGCGCCCACGCTCCGGCTGGCGTGCGGTTGTCAGGAGAGTCAGTTCACGCAGTCGGGCTGCCCGCCGGGACCACGGCGTGCGCGGGCGGCTCCCGTTTCGACAGCAGCCGCTTGAGCCGGGGCGCGAGCGGCCGCTCCACGAACCGGTGCACCAGGTAGGCCGCCCCCAGCATGACCGCGATCATCGCCACGAGCAGCACGTACTTGTTGACCGTGTCCTCCAGCCGGGCGAACAGGATGAACCCGACGTGGGCGTGCAGCAGGTAGAGCGGATAGGTGAGTGCCCCCGCCGTCACCAGCGCCGGCCTGGCCAGCACCCGCGTCACCCGCAGCGCCACGAACGTCATGATCAGGAAGATCAGCACGACCACGGCCGTGATGATCGCCGGTGAGTACGTCACCGAGTACCGCGTGCCGACCGCCTCCGCGTACCCGATGGCCCGGTAGACCGCGTTGCCCAGGCAGATCGGCACCAGCAGCGCGATCTGCACGCTCAGCCCGAAGCGGTAGAGCATGAACAGCGCCATCCCGGCGATGAAGTAGTGGGAGAACTCCGACTGCACGACCAGGTCCGCGATGCCCGGCAGCAGCCCCAGCTCGACCAGGAAGGTCAGCGCCAGCCAGCCCCACAGCCCGGCCATGATCCGGCCCTTGGTCATCCCGATGAAGGTGAAGGCCAGCATCAGCAGGTAGAACCGCATCTCGGCCCAGAGCGTCCAGTAGACGACGTCCACGTTCTCGATGTTCGGCACCGACTGGAACATGGTCAGGTTGGCCAGCACCTGCGGTAACGAGACCTGGAACAGCCCCTGTCCGAGCGTCACGGTCACCACGGCGGTGATCGCGATGCCGATCCAGTACGCCGGATAGAGCCGGACCACGCGGGACACCACGAACTGCCGGGGCGTCCTGCCCCAGGCGCTCATGAGCACGACGAAACCACTGATGAGGAAGAACAGGTCGACACCGAGATAGCCGTACTTGGCCCAGGCGCTCTCGGTGACGAACGTCACAGTGGTCTTGCCGCCCGCCCACCCGGAGAAGACGTAGTGGAACAGCACGACGCAAAGTGCCGCCAGCAGCCGGAGCCCGTCGATCTCATAGAGCCGTTCTGGCCTGGTTCGCACGGTGATCTCCCTTCTGATGTGGACAGGGTGGCGGCATCAGCTTGCAAGTTGGTTAACGAACGTCCAAGGCATTCTTACGGGTTTACACGAATACCGACGGGTAGTTGATGTTCTGCCCGAAAAGACGGAAGAAGAGAGGAAGAGAGCCCGATGGCGCTCTGGGACTATCGACCTGACGTCTACGACCGTGGGCAGGCACTGGACATCGCTGGATTCCACGTCCAGGCCACCGACGGGAAGATCGGGTCCGTCGATGAGGCGACGTACGAGGTCGGCGAGAGCTACGTGATCGTCGACACCGGTCCGTGGATCTTCGGCAAGAAGGTCATGCTCCCGGCCCAGGTGATCACGAGCATCGATCCGCAGCAGCGGAACGTGTTCGTGTCCCGCACCAAGGCCGAGATCAAGGACGCCCCCGAGTTCGACGAGGGCACGTTCAAGGAGCCCGAGTACCGCACGCGGCTGGGGGACTACTACGGCCGTATGCACGGGTGACGCCGTGTCGCCAGAGGAGGGCCGCGCCCGAGGGCGCGGCCCTCTGGCATATGTCCGCGACGTACCTGACAGAAGATGGCAGGTACGGCTGCGAGGCTGAACGTCATGACAACGAAAGCAAGGCTGCTGGCCTTCACCATCGACTGCGCCGACCCCCGAGCCCTGGCGACCTTCTACCACGAGGTGACCGGGATGGAGATCACGTACGCGGAGGACGAGTACGCCGCCATCACCGACGGCACCACCAGCATCTACTTCGGCCGGGTGCCCGAGCGCGAGCCGGCCGCCTGGCCCGGGCCCGGCAAGCAGTTCCACCTCGACTTCCGGGTGCCGGACGTGGAGGCGGCGGTCAAGGAGTACGTCGCGCTGGGGGCCACCAGGCCCGAGTTCCAGCCGGGCGTCACCGAGGAGGGCTCGCGCTGGGTCGTGCTGCGGGACCCGCAGGGGCACCTCTTCTGCGTCTGCCCCGAAGCATCGTAAGGGGGCTGGAACGGGGCGAAACGCCTGCTCGGGCTCAAGGATGAGCCACATGTCCGTGCGAGTCGCCCCCGACTTGTAATGTTTTATCAGCCTAAAGGATGATTCTGCGGCCTCCCCGGCCTCATAAGCTGGAGCAATGCTCTTGAAAGGATCCCCGAGTCTGCGCGGGCCGCGATGACGTGGGTCGGCATGCTGATCGCCCTCGCGGGCGCGCTGGGATACGCGTTCGGGGCCGCGCTGCAGCAGTACGAGGTCGTGGCGGAAGGCGCCTCGCTCAAGCTCGCCAAGCGTCCGCGCTGGTTGGTGGGCGGCGCCATCTCCCTCAGCGGCGCGTGCCTGCACGCCGTGGCGCTCAGCTTCGCGCCCCTGGTCGCCGTGCAGCCGATCAGCGTGGCCACCCTGGTGTTCGCGGTGCCGCTGGCCGCCTTCATGTACGGGCGGCGGCCGTACCGCGCGGAGATCCTCGGCTCCATCGCCGTGGCCGTGGGCCTGCTCTGGCTCATGCTCCTGGTGCCCACGCACAACGTGACGCCCAGGCTCGGCGACGGGGCGGCGCTCGGGTTCATCGCCGTCATCGGGGTGGTCACGCTGGCCACCCAGGTGATCGCGAGCCGGGTGCACGGGCCGGCCAAGGCGCTGCTGCTGTCGATCGGCGCGGGCGCCGCCACGGCGAGCGTGTCCACGTTCGTGCGCGTGATCGGCGGCGGCATGCAGGGCGACTGGGGGCGGCTGATCCACTGGTTCAGCCTGGTCGTGCCGGTGCTGCTGGTCTGCGCGGTGGTGCTGCTGCAGCGCTCCTACGCCGTGGGTTACTTCGGCATCGCCTACGCCGGGGTGCAGGTCATCGACCCCATCACCTCCGTGCTGGCCGGAGCGCTGCTGCTCGGGGAGCCGCTGCCCACCGACGCCTCGACGGCCGTGCCCGCCGTGCTGGCCGCCGCGCTGACCATCGGCGGCACGATCACGCTGGGCCGCCTCGCCCCCGACCACAACGCCAAGCCGGTCACCGCCCACCCCGCAGCCCAGCGCGCCGCCCAACCGGCCAACGGCTCCGCGCAGCAGGCCGCCAAGCCCGCCGACGGCTCGGCGCAGCGCGCCGGCCGGCCTTCTCC
Source organism: Nonomuraea fuscirosea (assembly GCF_035917475.1). Taxonomy (NCBI): domain Bacteria; kingdom Bacillati; phylum Actinomycetota; class Actinomycetes; order Streptosporangiales; family Streptosporangiaceae; genus Nonomuraea; species Nonomuraea fuscirosea. The sequence continues at coordinate 417,230 of NZ_CP109074.1, forward strand.
TGAGCGGGCCGCGCCGCCGGTCGAGCGCACGATCACCGTGCAGGTTCCCCAGGTGGACGCCAGCGCAGCAGCTCGTCCATCGACCGCAACATCAGACCTGGGCTGAGCCGGGCCGCCGCCGACAGGCCGGCGTCACGCAGCCACACCGCCGCCGGGTTGCGGATCTTGCTCATCCGGCACAGCGTCATGGACCGCTGAACGATCTTCGTGGTGCGCTCCACCCGGGCGGCCGAGTAGGCGGCCAGGTCGCCCCCGGCCACGTGCGCCAGCACCACGCCGTCCTCGATCGCCTGGCAGGCGCCCTGCCCGAGGTTCGGGGTCATCGCATGGGCGGCGTCCCCGACCAGCGCCACCTGGCCCCGGTGGAAGGCGGGCAGCGGCCGGGCGTGGTGGTGGATGTCGTTCCTGATGATCATCGCGGGGTCGGCCGCCCGCAGCAGCGCGGGGATCGGCTCGTGCCAGCCGCCGAACCTGCGCAGCAGCTCCTCCCGCTCGTCGGCGTGCACGGTCCCGGCGGGCAGCACGTCGGTGGCGTAGAAGTAGACCACGTTCCCGGCCAGCAGGTGGACGCCGAACACCGTGCCCCGGCCCCAGCTCTCCGAGCGCGGGACGGTCAGGCCGCCGCGCTGGACGAGGCCGCGCCAGGCCGTCACCCCCGAGTACGCCGGCCCTGGATGCCCGGGGAAGAGCGCGCGCCGGATGGCCGAATGGATGCCGTCGGCCGCCACGACCAGGTCGGCGTCCAGGTCGCCCGCCTCCGTGCGGACGACGCCCCGGTCCGCGTCCACGTCCTTGACGGCCGTGCCGAGCAGCAGCCGGTCGTGGCCGAGCGCGTCCAGCAGCACCTCCATCAGCGTGGCGCGCAGCAGGACCACCACCGAGTCGCCGTAATCGGCGTCGGCGTCCGCCTCGGTGGCGCGCACCATCCAGCGCCCGTCCGAGCGCCGCACGCCGAAAGGACCCTCCGCCGCCGAGAGCGCGCGGATCCGGTCGCCGAGGCCGACGGCGTCGAGCGCCTTGAGCGCGTTGGCCGAGATCGCCAGCCCCGATCCGACCGGCTCGATCACCGGCACGCGCTCCAGGACGGTCACGTCCCATCCCTTGCGGCGCAGCGCCACCCCGGCGGCCAGACCGCCGACCCCACCGCCGATCACCACGGCTTTCGCCATCGCGCATCACTCCCTCACTACGTCTGTAGTGTCACTGTACTACGCCTGTAGTCCGCTTCCACTACCCCTGTAGTATCGGTTTCCGTGAAACGCTCAGACGTCGTGGCGGACGCGGCCATCACCCTGCTGGCCGAGAGGGGCATGCGCGGCCTGACCCACCGGGCCGTGGACGAGGCCGCCGGTCTGCCGCCCGGGTCCACCTCCAACCTGGCCCGCACGCGGGCGGCGCTGCTGGAGCTGACGCTGGCGCGGCTCACCGAGCTGGAGGTGCGGGCGCTGGCGGGAGCGTACGGGGCGGAGTCGTACGAGCCGGCCGAGCTGGCCGCCCGCATGGCCGACGCCCTGCACATCCAGCTCAAGGACCGCCGTCGCACGCTGGCCCGCTACGAGCTGGCCCTGGAGGCCACCCGGCGGCCGGAGTTGCGCACGATCTACGACCAGGCCGGGCGGCGTTTCCGCGATCCGGCCGTCGCCATGCTGGCGGCCCTCGGCTCGCCTGAGCCGGTACGGCACGCGCGCGGCCTCGTGGCGTTCGGGGAAGGGCTCATGTTCGACGCCATCGCCGGGGCGGGCGCCGTACCGGACCGGGACGAGCTGGAAACGGACCTGCGCGAACTCCTGACCGGCATGCTCGGCCGCACCCCCGGCCCGCACCCCTGACCCGCGCCCGCCTCTGCCCGCGTGGGCTCAGGTGAGCGTCACCGGGCCGTGCCGGCCGGACAGCACCACGGTGAGCGTGGGCCGGCGGCCCTCGGCGAGGTCGAGCCGGGTGCCCACCGCCGCCAGATCGCGCCGTACGGCCTCGGGATCGGGATGGACGGCGGACACGGACACCAGTTCGGCCACCGGCAGCCCGTCGGCGGGATGGCGGGTCGAGCCCCAGTCGATCAGGAACGGCACCAGCCTGCCGTGCCCGGCCCGGTCCGGCGGGGTGAGCCGCCAGCTCAGCAGCTCGCCGGACGGCGTGCGGCGGGACATGTCCTGCGGGTCTCCCGGGTCGTAGCCCTGCTCGCGGGCGCGGGCGGTGACCGCGTCGATGCCCTCCACCGCCAGCGCCCACCCCGCCAGTCCGGCCGCCCGCAGTCCGTCGATCCCGAACGGGCGCGGCCCGGCCGGGTCCTCCTGCTCCGGGTCCGGCCCGACGATCTCCAGATAGCTCCGGCCGCCGAGCCCGACCAGCCGGTTGCGGGTGCCGAAGCCCGGGTGCCGGCCGCCCTCGGCCGGGCGCACGCCGAGCAGCCGTTCCAGCTCGGCCGCGGTGGCGTCGAGGTCGGGGGTGGCGTACACGAGATGGTCCAGGATCATGAACGCATTCCAGCACGCCGGGCGCCCCCGGCGGGCGCTTGGACCCGGCGCTCCTAGGAAAGCTTGAGGCGGGCCGCCAGGCGGTCGCGGTGCGGCGGCCACTCGTCGTCGAGGATGCCGAAGCAGACGGTGTCGCGCCAGGTGCCGTCGGACCTCTTGCGGTGCCGGCGCAGCGTGCCCTCGTGCAGGCCGCCGATGCGCTTGATGGCGTTCTGGGAGCGCAGGTTGAGGTTGTCGGTCTTGAGCAGGACGCGGTTGTAGCCGAGCGCGAAGGCGTGGTCGATCAGGAGCAGCTTGCAGCTCGTGTTCACGGCCGTGCGCCAGGCGGCGCGGCCGTACCAGGTCCAGCCGATCTCGATGCTCTCCTCGAAGCCGGGCACGTCGCAGTACGTGGTCCAGCCGACGGCCCGCCCGCCCTCCTTGGGGACGACGGCGTGGGGCACGTGCCGGTCGTCCTCGATCAGCGTCCGCGCGGTCGCACCGAGCGCGGCCTCCGTGCGCGGGGTGTCGATGGGCAGCCAGCGCCAGACGTCGTCGTCCCCGCCTCCGGCGGCGAACAGGTCGGGTACGTGGTCCAGGGCGAGCGGCTCGATCCGGACGACGTCGTTCTCGAGCACCACAGGCGCGGGCAGCTTCGCGGTCATGCGGCCAACCCTATGAGGCCAGGTCAGCCCGGTCGATGACCACCTGTCCCTTTTTGCGGGGAACCACCTGTCGACACTCATACCGGCCGGTCGGTAGGCTCACCGCATGGACTTCGCCTATGACCACGTCACCGAGGACCTGCGCGAGCGACTGCTCCGCTTCATGGACGAATGCGTCTATCCGGCCGAGCCCGCCTTCGAGGAGCAGGCGGCCACCTCCGGCTGGAGCCCGCCACCGCTGCTGGAGGACCTGAAGGACGAGGCCAGGAAGCGCGGCCTGTGGAACCTCTTCCTGCCGGGCGAGCACGGCTCGGGGCTGACGAACCTCCAGTACGCCCCGCTGGCCGAGATCATGGGCCGTAGTCCCAGCATCGCGCCCACGGCCACGAACTGCGCCGCGCCCGACACGGGCAACATGGAAGTGCTGTCCATGTTCGGCAGCGAGTGGCAGCGCAAGGAGTGGCTGCGGCCGCTGCTCGACGGCGAGATCCGCTCGGCGTTCGCGATGACCGAGCCCGACGTTGCCTCCTCCGACGCCACCAACATCTCCACCTCGATCACCCGCGACGGCGACGAGTACGTCATCAACGGCCGCAAGTGGTTCATCTCCGGCGCGATGAACCCCGGCTGCAAGATCTTCGTCGTCATGGGCAAGACGAACCCCGAGGCGCCCAAGCACCGCCAGCAGAGCATGATCCTCGTCCCCCGCGACACCCCCGGGCTGCACGTCAAGCGCGGCATGCACGTGTTCGGCTACACCGACGCCGACCACGGGGGCCACGCCGAGGTCGTGTTCGAGGACGTACGCGTGCCGGCGGAGAATCTCATCGGCGAGGAGGGCGGCGGCTTCGCCATCGCCCAGGCCCGCCTCGGCCCCGGCCGCATCCACCACTGCATGCGCCTGATCGGCATGGCCGAGCGCGCGGTCGAGATGATGTGCAAGCGGGCCCTGGGCCGGACCACCTTCGGCAAGCCCGTGGCCCAGCAGGGCGTGGTCCAGGACTGGATCGCCGAGTCCCGGATCAAGATCGAGCAGGCCCGGCTGCTCGTGCTCAAGACGGCCTGGCTGATGGACACGGTGGGCAACCAGGGCGCCCACACCGAGATCCAGGCCATCAAGATCTCCACTCCGATCACCGTGGAGTGGATCCTCGACAAGGCCGTCCAGGTGCACGGCGCGGGCGGCGTCTCCCAGGACTTCCCGCTGGCCGCCCTCTGGGCCGGGGCCCGTTCCCTGCGCCTGGCGGACGGGCCCGACGAGGTGCACAAGCGGTCGCTGGCCTATCGCGAGCTCAAGAGGTGGATGTGAACGAGGCGGAGATCAAGGAGCGCGTGGCCGCGTTCCTCGGCGACCACGATCCCGGCGGCGACCGGCTGGAGTTCCTGCGGGCCAGGTTCGACGCGGGCCTGGCCTGGGTGTGGTTCCCCGAGGGGCTGGGCGGGCTGGGGGCTCCCAGGGAGCTGCAGCAGGTCGTGGAGCGCGAGCTGGCCGACACGCCGCAGATCAACGGCGGGCTCCAGGGGATCGGGCTGGGCATGGCCGCCCCGACGATCCTGGCCTTCGGGACCGAGGAGCAGAAGCGCCGTTTCCTGCGCCCGCTGTGGACGGGGGAGGAGATCTGGTGCCAGCTCTTCAGCGAGCCGGGCGCGGGCTCCGACCTGGCCACGCTGGCGACCAGGGCGGTCAGGGACGGCGACGAGTGGGTGGTGGACGGGCAGAAGGTGTGGACGTCGGGTGCCCATCACGCCCGGTGGGCCATCCTCGTCACCCGTACCGATCCGGACGTGCCCAAACACCGCGGGATGACGTACTTCGTGTGTGACATGCACGCCCCCGGCGTCGAGGTGCGGCCGCTGCGCCAGATCACCGGCGAGGCCGAGTTCAACGAGGTGTTCCTGACCGGCGTGCGGCTCCCCGACGACCTGCGGCTCGGTGCGGTCGGCGACGGCTGGCGGGTCGCGCAGACGACGCTGATGAACGAGCGCGTGGCCATCGGCGGCGCCCCCACCCGTCGCGGCGGCGGCGCGATGGCAGCCGTGCTCGGCGCCTGGCGCGAGCAGCCGGAGCTGCGCACCCACGACCTGCACCAGCGGCTGCTGTCGCTGTGGGTGGAGGCCGAGGTCACCAGGCTGTCCGGGACACGGCTGCGCGAGCAGCTGTCCGCGGGCCAGCCGGGCCCCGAGGGGTCGGGCATGAAGCTGTCGTTCGCCCGGCTGAACCAGGCGCTGTCCGGGTTCGACGTGGAGTTCCGGCGCGACCTCGGCTACGACGACTGGGCGTTCCGTCGTTCCGAGGACGTCGACTTCTTCGGCCGCGGCCCCGGCTACCGCTACCTGCGGGCCAAGGGCAACTCGATCGAGGGCGGCACCTCGGAGATCCTGCGCAACATCATCTCCGAACGGGTGCTCGGCCTGCCCTCGGAACCCCGTGTCGACAAGGACGTGCCCTGGAAGGACCTGCCGCGATGACGCTGCTCTACTCCGAGGTCGAGGAGGAACTGCGCGCGGCGGTGCGCGGGCTGCTCGCCGACCGCTGCCCGCCGGCGACGGTGCTCAAGCGGATCGAGTCCGAGCCGTACGACCTGGACCTGTGGAAGACGCTGGCCGGTGAGATCGGGGTGGCCGGGCTGCTCGTCCCCGAGGAGCTGGGCGGGGCCGGCGCCTCGGCCAGCGAAGTGGCCGTGGTGCTGGAGGAGCTGGGCCGGGCGGTGACGCCGGTGCCGTTCTTCACCAGCTCGGTGCTGGCCACGCGGGCGCTGCTGCCGACCCGCGACGCGCTGCTCGGCGAGCTGGCCGAGGGACGCAGGACGGCCGCGCTGGCCGTGTCGTTCGCGGCGTCGCCGTACCAGCCGGGGCGGGGCTCGTCCGTGAGCGTGGACGGCGACGGGAGGCTGTCCGGGGCCGTCACCGGCGTGGCCGGGGCCGAGGTGGCCGACGTGCTGCTCGTGCCGGTGGGCGGCGACCTGTACGTGGTCGAGGGCGCCCCGGCCGAGGAGGCGACGGTCGAGGTGGTGACCTCGCTCGACCTGACCAGGCCGGTCGCCACCGTCACGCTGCGGCGGGCGCGGGCCCGGCGCGTGGGCGCGTGCGACCTGGCCGGGGTGCTGCGGTTCGGGGCGGGGCTGCTCGCCTCCGAGCAGCTCGGCGTGGCCGAGTGGTGCCTGGACACGACGCTGGCCTACGTCAAGGAGCGGCACCAGTTCGCCCGGCCGATCGGCTCCTTCCAGGCGATCAAGCACCGGCTGGCGGATCTGTGGCTGGACGTGGTCAGGGCCAGGGCCGCCGCGCGGAACGCGGTCGCCGACGGCTCGTCGATCTCCGTGGCCGTGGCCCAGTCGTGGAACGCGGGCGTGGCCGTGCACGCCGCGGAGGAGGCGGTGCAGTTGCACGGAGGGATCGGGATGACGTGGGAGCATCCCGTGCACCTCTACCTCAAGCGGGCCAAGGCCGCCGAGATCGCGCTCGGCACGCCGGGCGACCACCGGGAGGCGCTGGCCTCAATGGCGGACGTCCCCGGCCCGGCGTGAGCCGCGGTCGCCGGGTGCGGCTTCGAGCGAGGACAGCAGCAGGTCGGCGAAGTGCCGGCCGACCTGGGCGCCGGTCAGCGGCCCCGCCGCGTGGAACCACGTGCCCAGGTGGTGCACCGAGCCGAAGAAGTAGTCGACGACCAGCTCCGCCGGGACGCGGTCGCTGAAGATGCCGGTGCGCTGCCCCTCGGCCACGAGCGCGCGGAAGCGCTCGTGGTAGCGGCGGCGCTCGGCGCGGACGTTCTTCTGCGTCTCGGGCGCGAGCAGGTGGATGGACCTGAAGAAGATCTTCGAGTCGTCGAGGTTCGCGGCCGTCGTCTCCACGACGTCGGCCGCGGCCCGGTGCAGGCGCTCGCGCAGCGTGCCAGGCCCGTCGGCGATCCGCGTCAGCCGGTCCATCTGCATGCGCAGGACACGGGCGTAGATCTCGTGCAGCAGATCATCTTTTGAATCGAAATAGTGGTACATGGCGCCTTTGGTGACCCCGGCCGCCACCACGATCTCCTGGACCGAGGTGCTCTCGAAGCCACGCTCGGCGAACAGCCGGGTCGCCTCGGCGAGCAGGCGCTGTCTGACCGGTTCCTCTTTCACACGATCCCCCTTGGTCACCGCCTTAGCGTACCGACTGGTCGGTTGCGGCAGGGTCAGTGGTCTTGCGGGTACTAATTCCGTCACCTTAGGCTCGCCTTGGTTAGGGAACGGGTATCTCTTGACCGGCGAGGGATCTTCGGCGTGGCAGATCCTGCAACACCTACTCATTCGGGGAGTTTGCCGTGCCCGGTGGCTCTATCTACGTGCAGCCCAACGAGAAGTACACAGGATCTTCCCCGCAGTGGTGGTACGAGAAGTTCTGGCGCGAGGACGCGCCTGCCCGGCGTAAGTACCGATACGTCAAGGCCGCTGTGGGATTCGTCGTCGGCGTGGCGCTGGGCCTGCGGTTCGGCTTCGCCGGCGGCTCCGCGTTCACCGGACTGCTGCTGGCGGGAGCCGTCGCCGGAGGCGACTGGCTGCTGCACTGGCACGCCTTCCACAAGACGGCCGTGTGGCGCGGCGCGCGCCGCGGCGAGGCGATCACCGGCCGCATCCTGCGCCGGTCGCTCAGCCGCCACGGCTACCACGTCCTCGACGGCCGGGCGATCCGCGGCCAGGCCTCGATCGACCACCTGGTGATCGGTCCCGGCGGCGTCTGGATCCTCGACAACGAGTCGTGGGCCCCCGACATCGAGATCGCCTGCTACGCCGGACGGCTGTTCATCGGCGAGAAGTACGGCAGCAAGGTCGCCAAGCCGCTGGTGGAGCAGGCCGAGGCGTTCTCCGAGCTGCTGACGCGGGAGACCGGCGTCCCGGTGAGCATCATGCCCGTGCTCGTGGTGCACTGCGGGATCCTGCCCAAGGAGGGCGTGGTCATGGGCGAGGGTCTGACCTTCGTCAAACCGCGGACGGTGACCAGGCTCATCAAGTCGGCCGAGCCGGGGGCGCTCAACGAGGCCCAGATCGAGCTGCTGGCCCGCACCGCGGCCCGCGAGCTCCAGCGCGTCTAGCGCCGGGGCTCACGCGCTGGGGGCTCATGCGCTGGGCTCACGGCGCGTTCAGCCGGGGCTCACGCCAGTGTCTCGATGAACGCGGTCAGCTGGGCGACGTTACGGCACTCGTACATCGGCACGACCGTGCCGTAGTCGCTCGCGACCGAGTCGCCGGTGTCCCACTGCTGCCTCGGCTCGGGGTTGAGCCAGTAGGCGTGGCGGCACCGCGACGTCAGCGACTTCAGCACGTCGAGCGCGGGCGGCTGGTAGTTGGAACGGGCGTCGCCCAGGATGAGCAGCGACGTCTTAGGGCCGATCGCGTCGCCGTGACGTTCGGCGAAGCGCTCCAGCGCGTGCCCGTAGTTCGTCCGGCCGAAGCGCACCATGTCGGCCTCGTCCGCCAGCCTGGTCATGGCCTCCACCACGTCGGAGCCCGGCAGGAAGAACCGGGTGATCTCGTCCACGGTGTCCACGAAGCCGAACGCCCGTACCTTCGTGAACTGCTCTCTCAGCGCGTACGTGAGCAGCAGCGTGAAGTGCGCGAACGACGAGACCGAGTCGCTGGTGTCGCAGAGGACGATCAGCTCGGGCTTGTGCGGCCGGGGCGGCTTGAAGTGGGTCGTCAGCGGCACGCCGCCGCTCTGCAGCGAGGCCCGCACGGTCCGGCGGAAGTCGAGCCTGCCCCGTTTGCCCTTCCTGTGCCTGATGGTCAGGCGGGCGGCCAGGCGCCGGGCCAGCGGATGCACCTCCCGGCGCAGCCGGGCCAGGTCCGCCTTGGTGACGCGGAGGAAGTCGACCTGGTCGAGCGGCGGTCGCACGGCGGAGCGGGCGATGCGCTCGATCCCCGAGTCCTCGGCGATGCGGCGGCGCACGTCGGTGGCCACGGCCTCCTCGAAGCGGCGCCGGTTGTCGTCGACCCGCCGGCGCAGGGTCTTCTCCGCCAGCCCGCCGCGCTCGTGCCCCTGCAGCACGCTGCGCAGGATGCCGGCCATCAGCGTCTCGGGCGACAGGGCCCGCATGACGCTGTAGGAGAACCAGTTCTGCCGTCCAGGCCCCGACTCCTGCCGGCCGAACCGCTCCACCATGGCCTGGGCGAACGCGCGCAGCTCCTGGTCGGTGGCCCCGGTCAGCAGCGCCGCCAGGTGCTCGCGCAGCTCCTTGACCTCCGCCTGCGCCAGGTCCGTACGCGGGACGTGGGGCCTGATCCCGCTCGTGGAGGCCGGGAACCACAGGTCGAACAGCACGTCGAACCCCGGCCGGTAGGCCGGCTTCTTGACCAGCGTGGCCGCGTACGCCGCCCGCAGCGACTCCCGGTCGGCCAGCTCGACCACCCGCAGCGCGTTCGCCGCGTCCAGCCCTTCCGCCACCGACACCGGCACCCCGGCCTCGCGCAACGCGTGCACGAAGCCGACGTGCCGATCCACCAGCGATCCCGGCTCAGGCATCGCCCAGCCCCAGCTCCTTGACCGCCCGCGTGTGGTCGGAGGCGTGCTTGAGCACGACGCCGAGCGTCCCCGCCACGGTCGCCTCGTCCAGCTCGTCGCGGCCGAGCGCCAGCAGCGTGTTGGCCCAGTCGACGGTCTCGGCCACGGACGGGGCCTTCTTCAGCTCCAGGGCGCGCAGCGTGGCCACCGTCCTGGCCAGCTGCTCGGCCAGCTCGGCCCGCAGCCCCGGCACCTGGGCCAGCACGATGTCCCGCTCGCGCTCGGGCGTGGGGTACTCGATGTGCAGGTAGAGGCAGCGCCGCTTGAGCGCCTCGGACAGCTCGCGGGTGGCGTTGGAGGTCAGCACCACGTACGGCTTGCGTGTCGCGGCGATCGTGCCCAGCTCGGGGATCGTCACCTGGAAGTCCGACAGCAGCTCCAGCAGCAGCCCCTCGACCTCGACGTCGGCCTTGTCGGTCTCGTCGATGAGCAGCACGGTGGGCCGCTCGGACCTGATCGCCTTGAGCAGCGGCCGCTCCAGCAGGAACTCCTCGCTGAAGATGTCGTCGTCGGCACTGGTGGCCTGGATCCGCAGCAGCTGTTTCTTGTAGTTCCACTCGTACAGGGCCCTGGCCTCGTCGAGCCCCTCGTAACACTGGAGCCTGATCAGATCGGCCCCCGTCGTCAGGGCCACCGCCTTGGCCAGCTGTGTCTTCCCGACCCCGGCCGGCCCTTCGACCAGCAACGGCTTGCCCAGCGCTGCGGCCAGGAACACCGAGGTGGAGATGGCGTCGTCGGAGAGGTAGTCCACGGCGGCGAGCCGCTCCGTCACATCGGTGGGCGAGTCGAACATCGATGCTCCTGTTCTTGGGGCCGAACTTTATTCTAGCGGCTCATGTCCAGGGGAATCCGATTCGACCAGGATGCGGATCACCGGTATATTCCTTCCTGCCAGCGCCGCTAGCTCAGTTGGTCAGAGCAGCTGACTCTTAATCAGCGGGTCCGGGGTTCGAGTCCCTGGCGGCGCACCGCGACGAAAGCCCCAGCTCACCATGTTGAGCTGGGGCTTCTCGGTTTTCGAAGAGCGGTGGCCCGTCGTCGGCCCTGTGCCTGCGTTCGACGTCGGAGCAGCCCGCGATCGAGGTCGCGATCCGCAGCCGAGCCTTCGCGCGAGTGCGGAAGTGGTGGCGGCGCACGAGCCATCATTTCGAGGAAACATGAACTTCCCTCTTGGTTCTGTCGCTGTGCGGCACGATCAGACCTTCACTCATGCGGAAGATCGACTGCGTGTACTCCGGTCGGAGGTGCCTGGTGTCAAGGGTTGCCTGCTGGCTGCTGGCCGTCATCACGGTGGCCGGCGCCGTAAGGCCCGCGGCGGCCGAGGTGGTGCCCGCGCCACGAGATCAGATCGGCGTCTACCACTGGGGGCCGGCCACCGCCGCCTGGCCGGGCACGCCCGACAAGCTGACCTGGGGCGCCGACGCCGTCGCCGCGCTCGGAAGCCGGACGATCCGCGTCGCGCTGTCCACCCGCGATGACTACAAGGTCAACAACGGCAAGAGCGCGCTGAGCGCGATCGCGGGTCAACCCGCGTACGCGAAGCTGTTCACCGACTCACGCTTCTCGACCTACCTGCTGACCGTCTACTCGGCGGACGACCTCACCGGCAACTGGTCCGACGGGTACTCGAAGGCCGAGCAGGACGCCGGACGAGCTGAGATGGCCCAGCTGGGGACATATCTGCTGAAGACCTACAAGAACAAGAAGTTCATCATCTTGAACTGGGAGGGCGACAACGCGCTGTCCGCCTTCCCCGGCAGCGACGCTACGGCGTGGGACGGCTATGTGAAGTGGGCGACGGCCCGCATCGACGGCGTCAGGGACGCGCGCGCCGCGGTGCCGGCCGCCACCAGCCGCATCTCTTCAGGGCTGGAATTCAACGCGATCAAGCGCCTGGACAGCGGCGCCGCGTGCGACACGACCACCAACAAGTGCGTCATCAGCTATGTCGCGCCCCGGGTGGACGCCGACTACTATTCCTATTCTTCCTGGCAGTCGCTCGGCTCCGACGGCAGCCGCCTGACCCGGGACCTTACCGTCGCCTACGACCTGGTGTCGGCCACACGTCCGGCCGTGACGCACGCGAACTTTCTCGTCGGCGAATTCGGCGCCGCGCGTGACATCAACGGCGAATGCAAGGCCGCTGCCCAAGTCCGCACCACGGTTGCGGCGCTTGAATCGTGGGGCGCGTCGTACGGGATCTTCTGGCAGGCCTTCGACAACGATCCAGCCAGCGGCATCTACGACGGCTTCGGCGCCTACCGCCGTGACCGCTCGCTCTCGCTGTCCGGCCAGACCCTCGAGAACCTGTACGCCACCGGAACACCGACCGTCCCGGCGGCCACCTGCGCCGCGATCAACGCCGGCGGTGTGGTCAACGGCAAGACGTTCAAGCCCGTCATCCATCCCGGCGACGTGATCTCCATCTTCGGTTCGGGCTTCTCCGCATCGGGCAACATCGTGTGGATCAAGCAAGGGGCGAAGTCCTACCAGATCAAAGCGGGCAGCCCGTGGTGGCACGAGTCGGCAGGCCAGATCAACGCCACGCTCCCGGCAGGCGTCGTGACCGGCCGCAACGTCAACGTGTACGTCACGCGCTCCGACGCTCGCGTCTCCAACGGCCAGCTCATCGACATCACCCCATCCTGAACGCCGAGCCACCCACGGAGGCACCTCGGCGTGCCAGAGGCACACGTCCGCATTGCGTCATGCACTCCGTAGCCGAGAGACGCCCGGGCATGAAGGTGACCACCTGGCCATGGGTGCCCGGTGCCCAGTTCGGCGGTGTCAGGTTCTTCGCGATGGACTCGGCCTCCGAGCCCGTGTGGGCGCCGGCGAACCCGGAGACCGAGATCGGGTTGCCCGCCACCGCCGGCGCTCGTCCGCCCCAGCGCCGGGGTGCGTTTCAGGAGGCTGGGTTCTGCTCGCCGGTGGCGGTGTAGACCTCCAGGAGGCGTTCCGAGCCGTGCAGGAGGGTTTCGCAGATCAGGTCCGGGTCGAACAGGCAGCCGGCCGCCATCGCGCCGTCGCGCATCATCACGAAGTGGCGGGCCGCGGCCTCCGCGCCCGGCTTCTGGATCCGGGCCAGCTGCTCCGTGACGGTGTCCAGGAACCACTGGCGGTGGGCGAGCACGGCCTGGTGCACCGGTGACTCGGGGTCGGGGTATTCGGCGGCGGCGTTGAGGAAGGCGCATCCGCGGAAGCCGGGGGACTGGATGCCCTGGGCGATGGACGCGCTGATGGCCCTGATGGTGTCGGCCGGGGGCAGGCCGGCGGCGATGACCTCCTCCGCCTGGCCGCGCAGGGCCCGGTCGGCCTCGTTCAGGTAGGCGAGGACGAGTTCTTCCTTGCCGGTGAAGTGCCGGTAGAGGGTGGCCCGGGTGACCTGCGCCTCCATGACGATGCGATCGATGCCGACGGAGTGGATGCCCTCCGTGTAGAAGAGCCGCGTGGCCGTGCTGAGCAGCCGGTTTCGGGCTTCGGACGGCCGGGCTTCGGTGGGGCTGCGCATGTCCGTCATTCTAGCGGTAGAACGTTCGGTCTTGACAGTGTCCGCGCGACGGGACCATACTCGGGGGCGATAGAACGTTCGGTCTTGTGGAAACCCCCACGGAAAGGCTCGTCATGAGCGCCATCGCTGCTTCATCCGGCATCTCCACCACCGCGTCCGCACTGCGGCGGCTCTACTTCGTCCGCTTCGCGTTCGCCATCATCTGGGCCCTCGTGATGTTCACCACCGCGATGAACCTGGGACCGCTCGCTGTCACCCTGCTGGTGCTCTACCCGCTGTTCGACGTCGGCGCCGCCATCGTGGACGCCCGCTCGTCCCGCTCCACCGGATCGCCGACGCTCCTGTACGTGAACGTCGCGGTCAGCTCGATCACCGCCATCGCCGTCGCCGTCGCGAGCACCTCCGGCATCCCCGCGGTGCTGCGCGTGTGGGGCGCCTGGGCGATCGTGGCCGGGCTGGTCCAGCTCATCGTGGCCGTCCCCCGGCGCAAGATGGGCGGCCAGTGGCCGATGATCCTCAGCGGCGGCATCTCCGTCCTCGCCGGCTCCTCGTTCATCCTCGGCGCCTCCGCGGCCAACCCGACGCTGGCCAACGCGGCCGGCTACGCCATCCCCGGCGGCATCTTCTTCCTCATCTCGGCCCTGCGTCTCGGCCGCGCCGCGAAGGGCAAGTGACTTGAGCGAGCACACCTACGACGTCATCGTTCTCGGGGCGGGTCCTGTCGGCGAGAACGTCGCCGACCGGGCGGTGCAGGGCGGGCTGAGCGCCGCCATCGTCGAACGCGAGCTGGTCGGCGGAGAATGCTCCTACTGGGCCTGCATGCCGACCAAGGCCCTGCTGCGCAGCGCGGCGGCGTTAAGGGCGGCGCGGCAGCTGCCCGGAGCGCGTGAGGCGGTGACCGGTGAGCTCGACGCGGCCGCGGTGCTGGGCCGGCGCGACTCCTTCGCCTCGCACTGGAAGGACGACGGCCAGGTGGCCTGGCTCGAATCGGCCGGTATCGCCCTGCACAGGGGCCAGGGCCGGATCGTGGCCGAGAAGACGGTCGAGGTCACCGGCGCCGACGGCGTCCAGGTCACGCTGAGGGCGCGGCACGCGGTGGTCGTCGCGACCGGGACCGGCGCGCTGCTGCCGGACCTGCCCGGCCTGCGCGAGGCCGCCCCGTGGACCAGCAGGGAGGCGGCCGCCGCGGCCGCGGTCCCCGGCCGGCTCGCGATCATCGGCGGTGGCGTGGTGGCCTCGGAGATGGCGACCGCCTACGCCGCCCTCGGCTCCACGGTGACGATGCTGGCCCGCGACGGCGTGCTGCCGCAGGCCGAGCCGTTCGCCGGAGAGCGGGTCACCGAGGCGCTGCGTGAGGCCGGCGTCTCGGTGCGCCTCGGCGCGGAGGCCGCGTCGGTGCACCGCGACGAGACCGGAACGGTGCGCATCACCACAGCCGACGGCGGTCAGGTCGAGGCGGACGAGGTCCTGGTGGCGGTCGGCCGCACGCCGAACACCCAGGACATCGGCCTCGGCGCCGTCGGACTGAAGCCGGGCGCCTGGCTCACGGTGGACGACACGCTGCGGGTGCTCGGAGCGGACGGGACCCCGGTCGGGGACGGCTGGCTGTACGCGGCCGGCGACGTCAACCACCGGGTACTGCTCACCCACCAGGGCAAGTACCAGGCCCGCGCGGCCGGCGACGTCATCGTGGCGCGGGCGAAGGGCGAGGCGGTCGACGACGGCCGCTGGGGCCGGCACGTGGCCACGGCCGACGAGCGCGCGGTGCCCCAGGTCGTCTTCACCGACCCGGAGCTCGCGTCGGTGGGGCTGACCGCGGCCGCCGCCGAGGCCGCCGGGATCAGGACCCGCGTCGTCGACTACGACCTCGGCGCCGTCGCCGGCTCCTCGCTGCACGCCGACGGCTACCGGGGGCACGCCCGCATGGTCGTCGACGAGGATCGCAAGGTGATCGTCGGCTTCACGCTCGTCGGCCCGGACACCGCCGAGCTGCTGCACGCCGCGACGATCGCGGTCGTCGGCGAGGTGCCGCTGGACCGGCTGTGGCACGCGGTCCCGTCGTACCCCACGATCTCCGAGGTGTGGCTGCGGCTGCTGGAGACGTACGGCCGCTGATCGGCACGGCACCCTGCGAGCCCCTCGGGGTGGCTCGCGAACGTGGTAGAGGCCCAGGCCAGGACGGCCTGGGCCTTACCGTTGTCAGCTCGCGGCCGGCCCGATGCCGTCCAGGGTGAACGTCCTGTTCCACTCCTTCACCCACGCCCGGCCGAACCCCTCGGCCGAGTTCAGCGGCGTGGTACGGGCGTCGAACCTGCCCGTGGCCGGATCGAAGCCGAGCTCGGCGGCGCCGGCCCCCTTCACGTTGTAGGAGTCGAAGTCCGGGTTGAACGTCTTCACGCTCAGGCCCCCGGCGTCGTCGGTGTAGGCGAAGTCCCCGGTGCCGATGCTCACCGACCGCGTCAGCACGTTGTTCGCCGGCACGTAGACGGAGTCGGGGTTGCTCCACACCTGCTCGTCCGTGCACTCCGTGGCGCCGACCTCGGTGCAGACCCGGCCGTCGGCGGTGGACGGGACGTACCAGGCGCGGATGTTCGGATACTGCCTGGCGTAGTGGCGGTACCACTTCTCGACGTTGCGCCGGGTGTTGGTGAAGCCGGTGCCGTCGCCGACCTTCAGCATGTCGTTGAACCGCTCGACCACGACCTTCGCGTTGGCCACCGGCAGCCGCTTGCCGCCCTCGTGGTAGAGCTTGTCGTGGCCGATGTACCGCACGTCCTTGAACACGTTGTCCGCGGCGACGTTGCTGTGGCCCGACTGGTAGAACAGGCCGTGCTGGACGGTGTCGAAGAAGTTGTGGTGCACCACCATCCCCGACATCCCGTCGTCCATGTAGACGGCCTGGTTGCCGTCCGCGCCGATGTCCCTGAACAGGTTGTGGGAGATCACGTTGTTCAGGTACGTGTAGTCCCGGCCCGCGTAGATGACGCCCTGGTCGGACGCGTGCGTCACCAGCCGTTCGAACCTGTTGTGGCTGACCTCCATGTCGTTGCCCATGATCTGGATCGCCATGTGCGGCGCGTCGTGGACGTCGTTGTAGCGGAACGTGTTGCCGACGCCGTACATGTAGCCGGCCGGCGTGTACGTGGCCAGCTTCGAGAAGTCGTAGATCTCGTTGTGCTCCACCACGTGGTCACCGCGTTCGAGCGAGTCGCGGTCGCCGCCCGCGGTGAAGACGCCGCCGCCGCCCAGGTCGTGCAGCCTGCTGTCGACGACGCGGTTGCGGTGGCCGCCCCGGCTCGTGCGGTATTCGGCGATGGCGGTGATCGCGTCGTTGGCCTCGCCGATCTGGACCGCGTCCATGCTGACGTTGAGGATCTCCAGGCCGTCGATCGTGCAGGACTCGGCGTCGAGCAGGCGCACGCCGGTGCCCGTGGTGCCGTTCAGTTTCAGGCCCTCAAGCGTGACGCCCCTGACGTTCTCCAGCTCGAAGAACGGGGCGTCGAAGGAGGTCAGGCTGATGGTCCTGCCCTCGACCGTCCCGCCCGGCGGGTAGTAGTAGAGGGTGTCGTGGCCCTGCCAGCGGTCGATGTAGTACTCGCCCTCGGCGTCGAGCTCGCTCAGTACGTTCTGGGCCACGAACGAGGTCCACTTGTCGGTGGCGACGTACATGGTGGGGTAGGTCGTCCTGAGCTCGTTCCCGCCGGCCTGGTCGATGCGGACGCGGTCGTTGGCGTAGTTGTTACCGAAATAGCCGGCCAGCCAGCCGTCCGTCTCGACCTGCGTGCTGTCGGGCTCGGTGGCGCCGGCCGGCTTGGCCCACGTGGTGTGGCGCTCGGCGACGGCCGGGTCGGCGACCGTGTAGACGGGGCCGGGGAGCTTGAGCATGTCCTCGTACGGCAGGGTCGTGCCGTCGGCGGTCTTGTCCGAGAAGTAGTCGCGGGCGCCCTTCGGGGCCTCCTTGACGGTGACGTGGGTGCGGTCGAGCTTGGCGTCACCGTTGGGATACTGCGCGAGGGTCTGGGCGACGTCGTCGGTGATCAGCTGGGGGGCGAAGGGCTGGGGTTTCCAGTTGAAGCCGTTCTTGTTCAGCGTGCCGGTGGGGATGCCCTCCGCGCCCAGGTCGTAGACGTAGACGCTGGAGGCCGCGGCGGCGGGGACGCGGGAGCGCGACGACCACTTCGCCTCGCCCTCGGGCACGTCGCTCAGCCTGCGGAACTTCTCCGGCGCGAGCGTGGTGACGCCCGCGAGCTCGACCCGCTCGCCCGGGTAGGCGGCATAGGTGACGTACGACTGGCCGGGGCCGGTCACCTCGATCGTCCTGGACGTCTGGTAGACGCCCTCGCGGATGCGGACGACGCCCGGCCTGCGTTCGCTGGTCCGGCCGGTCAGGGCGTCGCGGGCGCGTTCAATCGTGGCGAACGGGTCTTTCTCGGTGCCGGTGGCGTCGTCCTTGCCGGTCTTGGCGACGTACACGACGGTCTGAGCGGGGGATGTGGCGGCGGCGGGGAGTGCGGGGAGTGCCCCGGCCAGCAGCAGGGCCGCCACCAGGGGGATCGTCACTCGTCTTGGCATGCTCGGGCAGACCTCATCACGTAGCAATCGATACAATAGTACAGACGGTCAAAAGTCCGTTGGAGTGAACCGTAACGCCCCGCGTGGCGCGAGTTCAATGGTTTGACCAACGGACATGCAATGACGTAACCCGATATATGCCGATTCATCGGCCGTGCCGCTCGGATAAGGTGATCTACCGGAAGCATCGGGAGGGCTGCCACCATGGAGTTCGCCGTTCTGGGCCCCCTGCGCGCGCACGGACCCGACGGACCCGTGCACCTCAGCGCCAAGCAGCGGGCCGTCCTCGCCACTCTGCTCATGCACCCCCGCGTCGTGGTCTCCACCGAGCGCCTGATCGCCGCCGTCTGGGACGACCCGCCGAGGTCCGCCGTCGCCAACGTGCAGACCTACCTCTCCCAGCTCCGCCACGCCCTGCGCGGCACCTCGCTGCGCCTGCGCACCGAGTCCTCCGGGTACGCCTGCGAACTGCCGCCCGACCAGCTCGACCTGCTGGCGTTCGAGGAGGCGGTGCGCCGGGCCAGACGGGCCAGGGAGGCGGGGGAGCGGCAGGCCGCCGAGCGCGCCTACGGCGAGGCGGTGGCGCTGTGGCAGGGCAGCCCGGCCGAGGACGCCAGGCTCGGCGGTGTGATGGCCGCCAGGATCGCCGAGCTGGAGGAGCAGCTCGTCCTGGCCAGGTCCGAGTGGATCGACGTACGGCTCGAACTCGGGCGGGACGACCTCGTGGCCGAGCTGCGCACCGTGGTCGCCGCCCATCCGCTGCGCGAGCGGTCGTGGGCGCAGCTCATGCTCGCCCTGCACCGCAGCGGCCGGCGCAGCGAGGCGCTCGACGCCTTCCGCGAGGCCCGCGCGCTGCTCGCCGACGAACTCGGCATCGAGCCGGGCCCCGAGCTGGCCGAGCTGCACGCCGCGCTGCTGGCCGGGGACCCGGCGCTGAGCGTACGCCCGGGCGCGCCGGCGTTCCTGGGCCCTTCGTGCCAGCTGCCCGCCGACACCTCCGACTTCGTCGGCCGCGAGGCCGAGCTGGAAGTGCTGCTCACGGCGGCGCGGGCGCGGCGGGAGCGCGGCTCACCGCCGATCGTCGTCGTCTCCGGCCTGCCCGGCGTCGGCAAGACGACGCTGACCGTGCACGCCGCCCACCGGTTACGCGCCGACTACCCCGACGGGCAGGTCTTCCTGCGGCTCGGCCGCGACGCCGCCGGGCCGCGCCGCCCCGCCGACCTGCTCAGCGAGCTGCTGCGCTCGCTCGGCGTGGACGGCACGCTCATCCCCGAGCACCTGGAGGAACGAGCCAGGCTGCTGCGCCAGCGCCTGGCCGACCTGGCGGTGCTCATCGTGCTCGACGACGCCCAGGACGAGACCCAGGTACGCCCCCTGCTGCCCGGCACGGCCCGGTGCTGCGTGCTGGTCACCTCCAGGTCGCGCCTGCCCGTGCTGGAAGGCGCCACCCGGTTACCGCTGGACCTGCCCGGCGAGGACGACGCCCGGCTGCTGCTCGAACGGATCGCCGGCGGGGCCCGGCTGGGGGCCGCGCCGGACGCCGAGCTGGACATCCTGCGCGCCTGCGGCATGCTGCCGCTGGCGATCAGGGTGGCGGGGGCGCGGCTGGCCATCCGCCCCGCCTGGCCGGTCCGCGAGTTCGCCGGCCGGCTCGCCGACCGGCGGCTGGACGAGCTGGTCGTGGGCGGGCTCGACGTCCGCGGCACGTTCGGCGGCAGCTACGCCGCCCTGCCGGAGCCGGCCCGGCGCGCGTTCCGGCTGATCGGGCTGGCGGACCTGGGCAGCATCGCGGAATGGTCGGCCGCCGCGCTGCTCGGCTGCACCGGCCTGGAGGCGGACGCGGCGCTGGAGACCCTGGTCGCGGCGGGCATGCTCGACTCCAGGGAGATCGACGAAGCCGGGCAGCCGCGTTACCGCCTGCACGACCTGCTGCGCGTCTACGCCGAGGAGCGCGCCCTGGCCGAGGATGCCCCCGAGGAGCGGCGGGCCGCGCTGGGACGTCACGTGCTGGAGTGCCTGCGCCGGATCAGGGCGGCCACCAGCGACTTACCCATCCCGACCGCGCCGCCGTACCTGCTGGAGAAGCCCGAGCCGCTGCCGGAGGGCGCGGGCATCGGCTGGCTGACGGCCGAGCGCAGGACGCTCGTCCACAGCGTCTCGGCCGCGGTCGAGCTCGGGCTGGTCGCGGAGGCGGCCGAGCTGGCGCACCACCTGTCGGCGTACCTGAACCTCGAAGGATTCCTCGACGACGTCGAGCGGACGCAGCGGGCCGTGATCGCGGCCGCCCGCGACGAGCGCACCGCGCTGCGGGCTGAGCTGCTGCTGGCGGGGGTGCCGCTGTCACGTGGCGCCTTCGGCGCGGCCGGGGATCACTTCAGCCGGCTGTACGACGGCTTCCAGCGGATCGGGGACCGGCACGGGGCCGCGTACGCGCTGATCAACCGGGCGGCCTGCCACCACGGGGCCGGGCTGATGGACGAAGGGCTCGACGACGCCCAGCGGGCGATCGGCCTGCTGGAGCGGCTGGGTGACACCGGCGGGCTGGACTACGCCTGGACCTGGCCGATCTGGATCCACATGGAGGTGGGCCGGCACGCCGAGGCCAGGCGGCTCTGCCAGGACCGGCTGGCCGGGGCCGGCGACGACCGGCGGGTGCGCGGCGACCTGCTGCGGGCGCTGGGCACGGCCTGTTACCTGAGCGGTGAGGCGGCCGAGGCGGTCCGCTACTACCGGGAGAGCCTGCTCATCAGCGAGGTCATCGGGCACCGGGTGGCGGCCGGCAAGGTGCTGCGCCGGCTGGGCGAGGCGCTGGGCGCGCTCGGGCGCTTCGACGAGGCCGTGGACGCGCTCGACGGGGCCCGCTCGCTCTTCCGCGAGAGCGGGGACGGGCTGGGGGAGGCGCTGGCCACGTACGCGCTCGGGGAGGTGCGGCTGCGTCAGGAGCGGGCGGCGGAAGCGCTCGCGCTGCTGGCCGGCGCGTACGAGCGGCTCGGGCCCGACGGGCCGCCCGTGTGGCGGGCCCGGGTGCTCAGGGAGCTCGGCCGGGCGCACGCCGGGGTGGGGGAACGCGAGCGGGCGGAGGCGGTGTGGCGGGAAGCGCTGCGGCTGTTCGAACACGGGCCGGAGGCCGCCCAGGTGTCCGCCTACCTCGCCGGTCCTGGGTGACTCGTACGGGCGCCCTGCTCCACCGGCTGCAGGAACGTGACCACGGGCACCGTCTCGGCCCCCGACTGCCTGGCCGCCCGCCGGGCCGCGCCCGGCGTCGGCCCCTCGCCCACGACGCCGCCGTCCGCCAGCGCCACCCACCGGCCCTGCGCCGCGGCGGCGTGCGCCGGCTCGGGAACGAACTCCAGCGCCCGCTCCACCTCGGGCCGGCTCGGCACGGGCACGGGACGCGACCGCCAGTACAGCCACTGCACCACGATCAGCGGCCCCAGCGTGGTCAGCAGCGGCACCGCGCCGCCCCCGCCGAGGAAGGCCGCCACCACGACCGCCAGCAGCGCCGCGTCCACGCCGGCCGCCGTCCACCCCGCGACCCGCCCGTAACTCCGGTACGCCACCAGCGGCCACAACGTCAGCATGAGACAGTCGCCGAGCCCGACCAGCGACGGCTCGGGAGCGCCCCGCGTGGCCAGCACCGGCGCGAACGGCAGCCCGTCCAGCCGCGCCACGAACTCCAGCGTCAGCGAGGTGAGCCCCGTGGCCAGCGTGTCGTACAGGGTCAGCGCCGCGGCCAGCGCCGCCACCTGCGCGGGGCTGATGGCCGTCTGCACCCACAGGTTGACCGCGCCCACGACCAGCAGGACGACCGCCACGTCGTTCAGCACCAGGACGACGCCGCTCCACCCGGCGAAGTACGCCGCCACGTCCCCGCCGCACAGCACCAGCGCGGCGAACCCGGCCACCCGCCCGCCCAGCACCGGGGCCAGCGTCAGCTGGGTGAACGTGAACACCACCACCCCGAACACCGACACCACGATCGCGACCGGCACGTGCAGGTACGCGAACGGCATGGCCACCAGCGCGACGACCATGACGGCGATGTCCGCGCGGACGAACCGGCCCACCGGCGGGCGCGGGATCGTGTAACGGGACAGGAACCAGGCGGACAGCGCGACCGTCAGCGCGATGAGCGCGTGCAGGCCGAGGACGTGCGGGATCACCGGACTCCTAGCGGTACGGGGGCGGCGTGCTCGAAGCTGTGCTCGATCAGGTCCGCCCTGACCTGGCAGGGGGTAGGCAGGTCGTCGGGGGTCTCGACCAGGGCGATGCCCTTGATCGGCAGCTCGGCGGCCCGCTCCTCCAACCGGCTGAGCAGGGTCGGGTCGTCCTTGCCCGACACCACGAACAGGACGTCGTCCTCGACCGCGTACCTCGTCGGCAGCGGCAGCGCCCGCTCCCCCTGGAGCAGGTCGAGGACGTCGCGGGTGGTCAGGCCGTCCGTCCCGGTGAGGCGGCCGAGGACGCGGGAGGTCGCGGGGATCGCCGCCATCGCGCACGTCGCGGGCGCGGACTCCGGCAGCGTCTTGACCAGGTCGCCGGTCACGTACCGGAGCAGGAGGGTGGTGTCGCGGAAGGAGGAGTACGGGGTGATGACGAGGACCCCGGTCGTGCCCGGCGCGGCCGGCTCCAGCGTGACCGGGTCCAGCACCTCCACCAGCCCCTGGTCGGCCGGCAGATGCAGGTGCCCGTCATCGCACACCTGCCCGGTGACCGGGGCGATCTCCGTCATCGAGTAGCCGTCGAAGACCTTGGCGCCCAGCACCTCCTCGGCCCGCACCCGCAGCGCGTCGGTCAGCACCTCGCCGCCCGACCACACCTCGATCAGCCCGAAGTCGCGCGGGCTCCAGCCGCCCCGCTCGGCCTCCTGGACGAGTGCCGCGAGATAGGACGCGGTGACGTTGACATGGCTGATCAGCGGACGCTTGCCGGGCACGTGCAGCGGTGTGGCCAGCCGGTCGAGGGCGGCGCGCGGATCGATCATGCCGAGATGCACGAACCCGGCGCCCGTCATGGGCACCGCCCGCTCGGCCACCACCTGGGCGATCGACCGCGAACTGATGGCGTTGGCCCAGAGATGCTCCTCGCGCACCCCGCCGGTCAGCATGAGCGCCAGCGCCGCCATCGAGGACATCAGCTCGACCTCGTACGCGGAGAACCAGACCAGCGTGGGGCTGCCCGTCGTCCCCGTGGTGTGAGCCAGCACGGCCGGACGGGCCCGGTCCGACACGAAGGCGGCCGGCATGCCGCGCAGCGCCTGCTTGGGCGTCGGGGGCAGATCGGCGAGGGCCATGCCAGGCTCGCCGAGGCGGCGGTAGTAGGGGACCTCCGCCAGCGCGTGCTTCATCGTCCTGCGCAGGCGCCGCTTCGTGAGATCCTCCTGGATCTCCGGATCGGCGGCGGCCAGCATGTCGTCGGAGCCCTCACCGGGCGACCCGAACGCCTCCATGGTGGCCCGCGTGTCGTCCACCAGCGCGCGCACGTCCCGGATCCGGAACCGCCGGCCGGACATCATCGTCCACGCGTAGCCCAGTTGCCGCATCGCTGTGCCGAACACGCCTCACCTTCCTCCGCCGTTCCCCCCGGGGGCTGATCCCCCGGGGGGCGTGAACCTGCCCGGCGGGTCAGCCGATGTGCACGAACACCGCGGTGGACAGGGCGCTGACGGCGTACTTGGCGTAACGGCGAGCGGTCTTGATCATGGGCTCTCCCTCTCGTTCCCAGGACGGGGCTCGACGCCCCCTCTCACACGGCAACGATCAGTTCAGGCCCTACAAAGTGACTACAGAGCCGCTACAGGGCTCTCTTCGGCCTGCGCCGGCGGAGACCGGCGAGCGCGGCCACCGTGATCACGAGCCCCGCCGCCGCCACCATCCGCCCATCCGGCCCCGCCTCCCCACCGGCCCCCGTCGCCACCCCTCCGGTGGGGGTCTCCTCAGGGGTTTCGGCGGGGGTTTCCGTTGGGGTTTCCGTTTCGGTTGGTTCGGGGCTTTCACCGTCGGTGGCGTCCGGATCGGGCTCGTCGTCCTGCCCGCTCGTGGGGACCTTGAGCGTGTAGGTGGTCAGGGCCGCGCGATTACGCACCTCGCACCGGATGGCGGGCGACGTCGGGGTGGTGCCGAAGTTGATGGCGCCCGGCCGCACGACGCCGGTGCCGGCTTTGTTCGGCGTGGTCAGCAGGTCCACGCGAGTCGGGGGCAGCGTGATGTCCGCTCCAGGGGTGATCGCCTCCAGGGTGCCGACGCCGATGGCGACCGTGAGGCCGGGATACTTGCTGATGCCGGCATAGGCGTAGAGCTTGGTGCCGTCGTCGAGCCCGGCGAGGGGAGCCTTGAGTGCGGTGCCCTCATAGGCGCCCTGCCAGCCGATGGACAGCTGATCGTCTACGGCAGTGCTCGCCGGCATCGTCAGGGTGATCCGCACCTTGACGTTCTGCGTCTCCGACCCGGCCTTGCAGGCGTACTCGACGACATCGGTGGCGAGCACGCGGCGTTTCTCAGCCGCGTCGGCCTGGGCCGGTAAGAACAGGATCATGGCGGCGGCTAAGACGGCCAGCGGGACACGCACGGCGGCTCCTCTGCGACGGACGGTGCACAAGGGAGACGGGGTGAACGTGCACTCGGTTGTCACAGAATGCCGGTCGTCCTGGCCGGGCGAGAAGACCGATCACATACAACGCGTGCGTCAGCATACGTCGATGTAGTAGACCGGATCCCAGTCGACGCGGACGATCTTGCCCGCGTCGATGGTCCGCAGCGTCTTCTTGTTCTTGTCCATCAGGACGACCTTCGCGTTGTCGACCTGGTGGTTGGAGACGGCACCGTCGCCGATGAAGTTGGACACCCAGCGGTCGTCCGGCTTGCAGTAGGTCACCTCGAAGACGGTGTGCTCGCCGTCGCCCTCACCGGCGGCCAGGCACGCGTACTCGCTGTCGCAGTTGTGCAGCATGGTGTCTCTGAGCAGTGTGGACGCGTCGGGGGTCACGGTCTCGTGCGGACCGAAGAACTGCATCCACGGCTCCCACGCCGCCGTGCCGGCACCGGCCCCCTGGCTTTCCGACTCCTTCGCCTGCGCCGCCGGCGCGCCCGCGGACAGCGCCGTGACGAGCGCGAGAACGACGACAGAGGCCGACGCGACTCCGGGCCGTCGCTTCATGAAGCTCCGCATGATCGGGTCCTTTCTCAGCGTTCGGACCAGACCAGTCAAACAACGACCCGATTCAGATCGGCTTCTGCTCGGATTCACCCAGCGCGTTCCGCGGTTTCCTGGGCGGCCAGGAAGGCGGAGATCTGGGCCGCTCCGGTCCGTCGCAGCCAGGTACGCAGGTCCATCAGGCCGGGGTGCAGGGCGCGGGTGAAGGCGACGTCGGCGCGGTAGCCGTGTTCGTTCAGCCAGGTGTAGGCGTAGGCGAACTCCTCGCCGATCCGCGCGATCGTCTCGATCGGGATCTCCACGTACGGCAGCGGCCGGCCGACGGCTTCGGAGATCTCGGCGGCGATCCGGCGCGGGGTGAGTTCGTCGCCGGCCAGGTCGACCGCGCGGCCGATCCACTCGCCCGGCTCGGCGAAGGCCAGCGCGGCGAAGACGCCGACGTCGTCGACGGCCATGATCTGCTGCGGTACGTCGGCGGCGAACGCGGTCGCGACGGTGTTGTCGTGCAGGTGGTACGCGCCGGTGTAGTTCTCCATGAAGGAGACCGGGCGCAGGAAGGTCGCGGGCAGGCCCAGCCGGGTGATGTGCTGTTCGATCCGCCACTTGCTGATCACGTTGCCCGGCAGTCTCTCGGTGTCGTGGCGGCCCGCGCCGGCCAGCGAGGCGTAGACCAGGTGCCGGACGCCGGCGGCGTGTGCCGCGTCGGCGACGTTGCGGCCCCAGCGGACCTCGTCCTCGGCCGAGAAGCCCGCGGGGGTGCCCGGGGAGCCGACGGTGGGCTGCACGCTGAACAGGCCATGGGCGCCTTCGGCGGCGGCGACGAGGGAGGCGGGGTCGTCCATCTCGGCGCGGGCGAGCTCGGCGCCCGCCTGCGCCAGCGCGCGGGCCGCCGGGGCGTCCGGATCGCGCGTCACCGCCCGTACCCGCCAGCCGCCGGCGAGCAGCTGCGCTGTCACGGCCCGGCCCTGCAGGCCGGTCGCTCCCACGACCATGATGGTCTTCACGAAATGTCTCCATACGCTAGGCACGCGGCGGCCAACTCCCTAAGTGGGGTGGCCCCCCGGTTATGGGTGAGTACGATATGGAGGGCCACCCCGTTTACGCAAGCCCGCCGGAGCACACATGCCGCCCGACAGCCGTACGACCGCGTCCGTGCGGCCGATGCGCGCGGACGCCCGCCGCAACTACGACCGCATCCTGACCGCCGCCGCCGAGGCCATCGCCGAGCAGGGAGCCGAGGCGTCGTTGGAGGAGGTCGCGCGGCGGGCCGGCGTCGGCTCGGCCACGCTGCACCGCCACTTCCCCTCCCGGCAGCGGCTGCTGGAGGCCGTCTTCCGCGACAAGGTCGAGGCCCTGTGCGCCGTCGCCGCCGACCTGGCCGCCGACCCCGACCCGGGGCGGGCGCTGGCGACCTGGCTGGGAGCCGTCGTCCGGCACGCCGTGTCCAACAGGGGCCTGGCCGCCTCGCTGATGCGCGGAGCGCACGACGGCGACCCCACCTGGGGCGCCACCTGCCACACGATGATCACCGACGCCGGAGCCGATCTGCTGGCCCGCGCCTGCCGGGCGAACGCCGCACGGCCCGAGGTCTCGATCACAGACCTGCTCACCCTCGTCAACGCCATCTGCCTGGCCGTCGAACACGACCCCGACGGCACCACCCAGGCCGACCGACTGCTCACCCTCGCCCTCACCGGAATACGCCCTGAGGGACCCCAGGTGGTGAACCGGTGACCACGCGGATGGTCAACGTTGCGCACGTGACGGCGCCCGGCCCTGTGCGGGGTCAGCGGCCGTTTTCCTGGAGGCCCTCAGCCACGTGCGGAGGGTGGCGGTGCCGTCGGCTTCGCCGTAAAGGATGAGGGTTGGTGAAGAGAGGGCGACGGAGACCGCCGCGACCGCGGAAGCCGCTCAGACCTGACCGATCCCGCCGTCCACGGGCAGATCGATCCCGGTGATGAAGCTCGAGTCCGCGCAGGCGAGGAAGAGCGCCGTGGTGGCGATCTCGTGTACGTCGCCGAGGCGACCGACGGGGACCCGCGCGGCGATCTGCTCCTTGAACCCAGGCGGAAGGTCGGCGAACGCGGGGGTGTCGATCGCGGCGGGACTGAGCACGTTGACCCTGATCCCGCGCGCCTTCAGGTCGGAGGTCCAGGTCCGGGCGAACGACCGCAGCGCCGCCTTGCTCGCGGCGTAGACCGTCGTGCCCGGATCGCCCTTGTCCGCGGCGCCCGACCCGACGAGCACGACCGAGGCGCCGTCCGACAGCAGCGGCAGCAGTTTCTGCACGGTGAAGAACGTCCCGCGCACGTTCACCCCGAACACGGCGTCGAACGACGCCTCGGTCACGTCCTCGACGGGCTCGTTCCACGTCCAGGCGCCGGCGCTCGCGACGAGGACGTCCACCCGGCCCGCTTCGGCCGCCACCACCTCGGCCAGGCGCGCTATGTCGGAGATCTGGCCGACGTCGCCGAGCACCCCGGTCACGTCGTGGCCGATGGCGGCCACCGCCGCGTCCAGCCGGTCCTGGCGCCGGCCGGTGATGACCACGTGCGCGCCCTCCGCCACGAACAGCTTCGCCGTCGCCAGTGCCAGCCCGGAGGTCGCGCCTGTGATCACCGCGACCTTCCCGTCGAGCTTCGCCATGTCGTCTCCCTGGTGTCAGTCGGAAAATGAGAGCTGTCTCATCTTCTGGAGCTGCTCACTGTAGCGAACATGAGAACACCCTCAAAGTTGAGACATGTCGCACCTTGCTACGGTGGCCTCATGCCATCAGGAGGAAACCCGTCGCCCGCTCGCCGCGACGCCCGCCGCAACCGCGAGCGGCTGCTCGAATGCGCCCGTCGCGCGTTCGCCGACCAGGGCGCGGAGGCGGCCCTCGACGGCATCGCACGGGACGCCGATTTGGTGGTCGGCACCCTCTACCGGCACTTCCCGACCCGTCTCGACCTCCTGTGCGCCGTGCTCGAACCGAAACTGCGCGGCGTGATCGACGAGGTGGAGGCCGCTCTCGGCCTGGAGGATCCGTGGGAGGCGTTCCGCGGCCTGCTCGAAGTCCTGTGCGCGGCCCAGGCAGGGGACCGGGCGTTCGGCGACTTCCTGGCGCGCCGCTTCCCCGGTGACGACCGCACCGAGACCGCGCACCGCGAGATCTGCGCGCTCGCGCAAGGGGTGCTGGAACGGGCGCAGGCGGCCGGCGTCGTACGTCCTGACGTCACCGGCGCCGACCTCCTCCTGCTGCTGTGGGCGAGCAGCAGAGTCGCCGAGGCCACCCGGGAGGTGGCCCCGTCCCTGTGGCGACGCCACGTCCACCTGGCCCTGGACGGCTTCCGACCCACGAACCGGCTCGACCTCCGCGAGCCCGCCTGGGACGCGGACCGGCTCTGTCGCGCGATGGCCGAGTCGGCGAAACGGGTGGGCCGGGCCCACGCTGGTGCGGGCGGCGACTGACTGTCTCGGCGCCAGACTCAGGGCGCGTTCCCCTGTGGGGTGAACATGGACTCTGGCGTCTTCTCTGATTCCATCACGGGAAGGCCCTGCCGCGTCGCCTGGCCGCCGCTCTGGACGCCGACGTCCGTCTCACCGCCGGTCACGACCTCTCTCCTCAGACGGCGAACACCTGAGAGTCGTCCGCGAACGCCTTGAACTCCAGGGCGTTGCCGGCCGGATCGAGCAGGAACATCGTCCACTGCTCGCCCGGCAGCCCCTCGAAACGCAGGTACGGCTCGATGACGAACGCGATGCCCGCCTCCCGGAACCGGCCGGCCAACTGGTGGAACTCCGGAATCGTGAGGATCAGCCCGAAATGCGGCACGGGGACGTCGTGGCCGTCCACCGGGTTGTGCGCCCGCTGCGCCCGCGACGGCGCCAGGTGCGTGACGAACTGGTGCCCGCGCAGGTTCCAGTCGATCCAGGTGCCCGAGCTGCGGCCCTGGGCGCAACCGATCAGATCGCCGTAGAAGTGGCGGGCCGCGTCGAGGTCGTCCACGGGGACGGCGAGGTGGAACCGGGGACGTGCGGGCGTGGTCATAGGGGGAATCTCCTTTCCGAGATGATCACTAGGTACCCGCCGCCGCGGGAAGCTCACCAGCCCTTGTCGAAGTCGCAGATGTTCACCGTGACGCTCTTCTGGCTGCGGGCCGGGGTGATCACCTCGAAGACCACGCGGTACGTGCCCTCCTGCTTCCACGTGATGGACGGGAGCAGCGGACGGGACGCCGACGTGCCCGACTGCCGGCCCTGGTTCTGGCCGTTGACCAGCCAGCGGTAGCTGTAGGTGCCGGTGGCCGAGACCTTGGCCCAGATGTTCATGTCGTAGCGCCAGCAGTCGCCCAGCCTGATGCCCTCATAGGTGAACGCCACCGACCTGACGCCGCCGGCGGTGGACGGCTTGGCGGTGGTGGGCTTGGCGGTGGTCGGCTTCACGGTCGGTGTCGCGGTCTTCTTCGTGGGGACGGACGTGGGGGTGGGCGTGTGTCTGGGAGTCTTCGGGGTTGTGGGGGTCCGCGAAACCTTCGGCGTCTTCGAGGTCTTGGGAGGGCTCAGGGTCTTGGCCGACTGCTTGGCCTTGCCGGTCGGACGGGTCGAGGCGGGGGTGGAGGCCGGGCCGGTGATGGCGGCGCTCGTGCCGGGGCCGCCGCGCCAGGAAGGCCACCACACCGCCGCCGCGGCCACCCCCGCCGTCACGACGACCGCCGTGCCGCCGGCCAGGAGCGCGAGCACGAGATGGTTGCGGGACGAGGTGCGCGTGGGACCGGTCCTCCCATGCGCGAAGCCCCCGTCACGGCCGGATCCGTGGATCGCGCCGGGTCCGCCGGCCACCCCGGGCCCAAGGACCGCGCCGGGCCTGCCGCCCGCCCCGGATCCGTGCACCGCCCCGGGCCCGCCTGTCGCGCCGGGGAAAGGCGGTCCTGCGGGGAAGGGGGCCGGGTGGGGTGGCTGGGCCGGGCGCACGGGGGAGGCGCCGATGAGCTGGAAGAGGACGTCCTGCATGGCCGGGCGGGCGGCGGGGTCCTTGGCCAGGCAGGTGTGCACGATCGAGCGCAGCGGCTCGGGCACGCCGTCCAGCCGCGGCTCCTCGTACTGGATCCGCCGGAGCACCGCGGGCAGCGAGTCGTTGCCGAACGGTGGCGCGCCGATGGCCGCGTACACCATCACCGACCCCCACGCGAACACGTCCACGGCCGGTCCGGCGGGCGCGCCGAGGAACTGCTCGGGAGCCATGTACGCGGGCGTCCCCACGATGCTGCTGGTACGGGTCACCGCGTCGTCCATCGCGCGGGCGATGCCGAAGTCGATGACGCGCGCCCCGTCGCGGCCGAGCAGCACGTTCGCCGGCTTGAAGTCGCGGTGCACGACCCCGGCCCGGTGGATGGCGGCCAGCGCGGTGGCGGTGGCGACGGCCAGGCGTTGCAGGTCCGCCCCCGTGTGCGGGCCGGCCTGCTGGAGCGATGGCCCCTCGACGTACTCGGTCACGATGTACGGCCGCCCGCCCAGCGAGGCGTCCAGCACCTGCGCGATGCAGAACGGCTCCACCCGCCGCGCGGCGGCGATCTCCTTGGCGAAGCGGCCGTCACCGATCACGCCCTCGCGCAGCACCTTGATGGCGACGCGCGTGCCGTCGGGGGCGGAGCCCAGGTAGACGATCCCCTGACCGCCCTCCCCGAGTGTGCCGACGATCCGGTAGGGGCCGATGGCCTCGGGCGTCATTGGTAGTCGTCCATGGAGCAGACGTCGATCGTGATGCTCTTGCTGGTGGCGGCGGGCGCGGTGACGTTCAGGGTGATCGTGTGGCGGCCGGCGTCCAGCATGTACTGCCCGGACGTCACGAAAGCCGTGTATTCGCCCTCCGACACCCACGATCTGTTGTTCACGCGGACCCGGCCGTCGATGGCCCATTTATACGAGATCCAGATGCCCGGCCTGCTCGACTCCACCTGCGTCTGGAAGTGCACCGGGGGCATGTAGCAGCCGCTCGCGCCCGACTGGCCGGGGCCGCCGGACAGGCCGATCTGCAGGATGCTGATCCTGGCGCTGGTGGCCGGTTTCCTGGTGGTCCTGGTCGGGGCGGGGGTCGGGCGGGCGCTCGTGCGCGCCGGTGTGCGGGTCCTGGTGGGGGTCGAGGTGGGGGTTGAGGTGGGCTTCTGGGTGGGTTTCTGGGTTTTAGGGGCGGTGGTACGGGGCTTGGACGTGGTCTTCGTGGGCTTGTGACCGGGCTCGGCCGTCCTGTCCGCCGTGTCGTCCGGGTCGGAGTCCGGGTCGGAGTCCTGGTCCGCGTCGGACGTGGCGTCCGGGGTGGGGGAGCCCGCGGAGAGGAACGCCGCGCCCTTCCAGCCCGACCAGGGGGCGGCCCAGACGACCCCGGCGACGAGCGCCGCCACCAAGACCCCTCCCACCCCGCCGGCCACAGCCACCAGCGCCGACCCCGGCCGCCGCCCCCGATGCCCAGGCCCAGGTCCCGGCGCATGCCCAGGCCCAACTCCGGGCCCCATCGGCGGGCCCTGCCCCGGCCCCAACGGACCCGGTCCCGCACCCTGGGGTCCCGCATCCTGGAACCCCGCGCCCTGGGATCCCGCATCCTGGGATCCCGTGCTCGGCGGTCTCGGTGGGGGAGTGTGCTGTGCCCAGTCGCCCGACGCCGCCCCCGGCCCGGGCTGCGGTGGCGGGCCGGGGTTCTGGCCGCTGAGGAGGCGCAGGATGACGTCACGCATCGTCGGCCGTCGTCTCGGATCCTTGGCCAGGCAGTCGTACACGATCGCGCGCAGCCCGTGCGGCAGCTCACCCAGGTGCGGCTCGTTGTGCAGGATCCGGTTGATGATCGCGGGCATCGTGTCCTGCCCGAACGGCGGCGCGCCCGTCCCCGCCCACACCATCACCGACGCCCACGCGAACACGTCCGCCGCCGGCCCGAGCGGCTCCCCCGCGAGCTGCTCGGGCGCCATGTAGGAGAGCGTCCCCACGATCGCGCCGCTGTGCGTGACGGGGTCGTCCATGGCGCGGGCGATGCCGAAGTCGATGACGCGCGGCCCGCCGGGCCCGAGCAGCACGTTCGCGGGCTTGAAGTCGCGGTGCACGACCCCGGCCTGATGGATGGCGGCCAGCGCGGTGGCCGTGGCGACCGCGAGCCGCTGCAGGTCCGCTCCGGTGTGGCGGCCCGCCTGCTGGAGTGAGGGGCCTTCGACGTACTCGGTGACGATGTACGGCTGCCGGTCGTCCGGCGAGGCGTCCAGCACCTGCGCGATGCAGAACGGCTCCACCCGCCGCGCCGCCTCGATCTCCTTGGCGAAGCGAGCGCCGAACCCGGCGCCGCCCCGCAGCACCTTGACCGCGACCCGCCGGCCGTCGGGCGCCTGCCCGAGGTAGACGGTGCCCTGCCCGCCCGCGCCGAGGCGGCCGAGCAGCCGGTACGGCCCTGCCGCCGGTGGGTCGTCCTCCCGCAGCGGTTCGACGTTCGCCATGAGAGAAGTGACTCCTGAGACGGGTGCGGTAGATCTTTACGTACGATAGCGACTCAGATCAGGATTTGTGGTGAAGTCACACACCCGCCGAAGCTTCGTTCGAGAGCGACGGCCAGCACACCAGGCCCGCGCCCGACCACGTCAGTCCCGCGCCCGGGGCAGTGCCGCCACCACGATCAGCCCGCCGCCCTCCCTGGGCCGCGCCCTGACGTCACCCCCGTGCGCCACCGCCACCGACCGCACGATCGACAGCCCCAGCCCCGCGCTGGTCCCGGTCACCGTCCGCTCGGGCCGGTGCCGGTGGAACGGCTTGAACAGCAGCGGCACGTCGTACGGTGCCACGCTCGGCCCGGTGTTGCTCACCTCCACCTCCACCCGATGCTCGGACACGGTCCGGCTGACGACCCGCACCCACCCGGTGCCGTCGTCGAGGTTGTAGCGCAGGCCGTTCTCCACCAGGTTGTGCACGAGCCGTTCGAGCAGCAGCGCGTCTCCGGTCGTCGGGGCGGGCGCGGTGACCTCGTACAGGGTGACCTTGCGGTCGGCGGCCTCGTCGGCGCTCTGCGCGGCCACGTGCGTCACCACGTCGGCCAGGTCCACCGGCGAGCGGTCCGCGACGTCCTGCTCGGACCTGGCCAGCAGCAACAGCCCGTTGATGAGCCGTTCGTGCCGGGTGTTGATCTCCAGCAGGCTCTCGCCCAGCTCCTTGACCTCACTCGTGGCCGTACGGCGGTGCATGGCCAGCTCGACCAGCGCCCGGTTCAGCGTCAGCGGCGTGCGCAGCTCGTGCGAGGCGTTGGCCACGAACCTGCGCTGCCCGTCGAAGGAGTGGTCGAGCCGCGCCACCATGGTGTCGAAGGCGTCGGCCAGGTCCTTGACCTCGTCGGCGGGGCCGTTCAGCGCGATGCGTTCGTGCAGCCCGCGTTCGGCCATGGGGGCCGCGGCGATCCTGCGCGCGGTGTCGGTGACCAGCCGCAGCGGCGCGAGCATGCGGCCCGCCACCACCCAGCCCAGCCCCACGGCCCCGCCCCCGACCACGACCAGCGCGACGGCGCCCTGTGTGAGCAGCGAGGTGAGCGCGGCGGACTGGATCCCCGCTTCCTGCTGCCGCAGCCACTCCTTCGCCTCCTCGCCGTAGACGGTGACGCCGTCCCTGGTCAGGAAGACCTGCTTGGTCCTGCCGGGCTCGGAGGAGGCGAACCGCTCCTCGAAGGTCCGGTCGAGCTGCTGGTTGAACAGCAGGTACGTGACCCCCAGCAGAGCCAGCCCGGCGAGGAGGAACAGCGCCCCGTACACGGCCGTGAGCCGCAGCCGGAGCGTGGGCCGCGGTGGACCAGACGGGGAAAGTCTCATGCGATCCGGTACCCCACCCCGGCCACGGTCTGCACGACCGGCGGGTCGGCGAGCTTGCGGCGCAGCTTGAGTATGGTCAGCCGGACCGCCCCGGTGAACGGGTCGGCGTGCTCGTCCCAGGCCTTCTCCAGCAGCTGCTCGGCCGACACGACGGCGCCGTTCGCGCGCAGCAGCTCGGTCAGGACGGCGAACTCCTTCTTCGACAGCGGCACGAACCGCCCGTTCCTGAACACCTCCCTGCGCGCCGGGTCGAGCGTGATCCCGGCCCGGCGCAGCACGGGAGGCACGGCCGGCCGCGAGCGCCGGCCGAGCGCGAGGACCCTGGCGGCCAGCTCGGGGAAGGCGAACGGCTTGGGCAGGTAGTCGTCGGCGCCCAGGGACAGCCCGCTCACCCGGTCGTCGAGCTGGGCGGCGGCCGTGAGCATCAGCACCCGGGCGGCGCACTCGGAGGCCACCATCTCCCGGCAGACCTCGTCGCCGTGCACACGCGGCAGGTCGCGGTCCAGCACGACCACGTCGTAGTCGTTGACCGCGATCCGCTCCAGAGCGGCCGCGCCGTCGTGCGCCAGATCGACCGCGTGTGTCTCCTCGCGCAGCCACTCGGCGATCGCGTCGGCGAGCATCGGCTCGTCCTCAACCACCAGCACCCGCATGGCGTTCTCAGGTCCTTTCCGTCTGCTTACGAAGCCGAGTGTGACGGAACGGATATCCGTTCCGGATAAGCCGCCGCGTTCCGGATAATCCGCCAGGCGGAAACGCTGAGGAAACGCCCGGAGCTATTGCATCTCCCCTCGAACGGCATTCATCCGCCGGCATTCACCCGCCGGCGTCCGACGGAGGGAACTGTCATGCGAGGACGAATCCTCGGCGCGCTGGTCACGGCGCCGCTCACACTCACCCTGGTCCTGGCGGGCTGCGGCTCGGACGGCGGGGGAGGAGGAGCGGACGTGGCCTCGGTGAGCACGGGCGCGGCGAGCCAGGGCACGGCCGCGGCCAAGCCGAGCGAGGACCCGCAGGAGAAGGCGCTCAAGTTCGCCCAGTGCATGCGCGAGAACGGCATCGACGTGCCCGACCCCGACTCCAGCGGCAGGTTCACGATGAGGTTCGACAAGAACACGCCCCAGGAGAAGGTCCAGGCGGCCCAGGACGCGTGCAAGCAGTACGCCCCGAGCGGTCAGCGGAAGGGCGGCGGAGACCCCAAGATGGGCGAGAACCTGCGCAAACTCGCCCAGTGCATGCGTGACAACGGCGTCGAGAACTACCCCGACCCCGAGGGCGGCATGATGCGCATCACCCCCGACGTCGGCGGTGACCCCGACTTCAAGTCCGCGCAGGAGAAGTGCCAGAAGGAGTCCGCCGAGGCCGGTATGGGAGGTTCCTGATGGGCCCGGTGACCGAAGGGAGCACCCTCGACGGCACGGCGGAGCGCGCGGCCCCGCCGCCGCGCCGGCGCCGCCGCGGCAGAGGCAGGCTGGTGGCCGGGCTGCTGGCGGTGGCCGCCCTCGCGGGCGGCGCGCTCGTCGCGGTGAACGGCGCGGGCGTGCTGGAGGCGGGCGCAGGACCGACCAGGGCGGCCGCCGTGCTGCCGCCCGCGACCACGACGGTGACCAGGCAGACGCTGAACGACACCAGGGACGCCGACGGCGAGCTCGGCTACGGCCCCGTCACCACGGCCGTGAGCAGGCAGCCCGGCACCGTCACCTGGCTGCCCGTCAGCGGCGCGACGATCAGCCGCGGCCGGTCGCTGTTCCGGGTGGACGACAAGCCGGTCGTGCTCATGTACGGCGACCGGCCCGCCTACCGCGACCTGCGCTCCGGCATGGAGGGCAAGGACGTCGAGAACCTGGAACGCAACCTCGACAAGCTCGGCTACGACGGGTTCACCGTGGACGACGAGTTCACCTGGGACACCGCCCAGGCCGTCATGGAGTGGCAGGAGGATCGCGGCCTGGCGGAGACCGGCGTGGTCGAGCTGGGGCGGGTCGTGTTCGCCCCGGGCAAGGTGCGCGTGGAGAGCCTCGACACCGAGGAGGGCGCGCCGGTCACGCCGGGCATGAAGGTCCTGACGTACACGGGGACGGCCAAGGTGATCACGGTTCAGCTCGACGCCGAGGACCAGCGGATGGCCAGGAAGGGTGCCAAGGTCGAGGTCACGCTGCCGGACGGCAAGGACGTCAAGGGCAAGGTCACCGAGGTGGCCACGGTCATCGTGCCGGGGGAGGGGCAGGAGGAGCCGCAGACGCGGGTGGAGGCGCTGATCTCGATCGGCGCCGCCAAGGCCGCGAAGGGGCTCGACAAGGCCTCGGTGGACGTGACCTTCACCGCCGCGCAGCGCAAGAACGTGCTGACCGTGCCGATCGCGGCGCTCGTGGCGCTGCAGGAGGGCGGGTTCGGCCTTGAGGTCGTCGAGGGCGGGAAGTCCCGTTACGTCGGGGTCGAGACCGGTTTGTACGCGGGCGGCCGGGTCGAGGTCTCGGGCGACGGGCTGAGCGAGGGCATGACCGTGGGGCTGGCGAAATGACGTACCCCATGATCGCCCTGAGGGACGTGTCACGGACGTATCCCGGCGGCGTGGCGGCGCTCAGGTCGGTGTCGCTGCGGATCGGCCACGGCGAGCTCGTCGCCATCGCCGGCCCGTCCGGGTCGGGGAAGTCGACCATGCTCAACGTCGTCGGCACCCTCGACCGGCCCTCCTCCGGAACCCTGCACATCGACGGGTACGACGTCTCGGCGTTGTCCGACAACCAGTTGTCGGCGCTGCGGGCGACCACCATCGGGTTCGTCTTCCAGTCCTTCCACCTGGCCGCGAAGGTGCCGGCGCTGGACAACGTGGCAGACGGCCTCGTCTACACCGGCCTCGGCCGGGCCGAGCGGCGCCGCCGCGCGGCGGTCGCGCTGGAACGGGTGGGGCTCGGGCACCGCATGGACCACGAACCCCACGAACTGTCCGGTGGGGAACGGCAGCGGGTGGCCATCGCCAGGGCGGTGGCGGGCGATCCGCCGCTGCTGCTGGCCGACGAGCCGACCGGCGCGCTCGACTCGGTCTCGGGCGCCGGGGTGATGGAGCTGCTGCACGAGCTGAACGCGGGCGGCACGACCATCCTGATCATCACCCACGACCGGGAGATCGCGGCCGGCCTGCCCCGGCAGGTGCGGATGCGCGACGGCGAGATCGTCTCCGACTCCGCCGCCGGCTCAGAGCCCTTGGAAGGGCTCTCGGAAGAGTCCGTGTCGTCCGGATCGGTCACGTCCGGGTCCGTGGAATCGGGGGTGGCGTGATGGGGGTCGTCGAGGTGCCGCGGCCGAAGCCGGCGCCGGCCAGGATGCGGCCGCGCGACGTGATGCGGGTCGGCGCGGTCGGCCTGCGCACGCGCCCGCTGCGGGCGTTCCTCTCAGCACTGGGCATCGCCATCGGCATCGCGGCCATGGTCGGCGTGGTCGGGCTCTCGTCCTCGTCCGGCGCCGAACTCGACCGCCAGCTGTCGGCCCTGGGCACGAACCTGCTGACCATCTCGTCGGGCACCACGCTCATGGGCGAGGCGGCCCAGATGCCGGTGGACGCGGAGGTCATGATCGAACGGATCGGCCCGGTACAGTCGGCCTCCTCGATCGGGAAGGTCGCCGACGCGAAGGTCTACCGCTCGGAGCGGATCCCGAAGGCGCAGACGGGCGGGCTCAACGCCTATGCCGCCCGCCTCGACCTGCCCGCCACGGTGGGCGCGACCTTGCGCAGCGGGAGGTGGCTCAACGCGGCCACGGAGCGGTACCCGGCTGCGGTGATCGGCGCGGCCGCGGCCCGGCGGCTCGGCATCGGGCCGGTCGGCGAGGACACGCAGATCGTCGTCGGCGGCGTGCGGTTCGCGGTCGTCGGCGTGCTGGAGCCCGTGGCGCTGGCCGACGAGCTGGACAGCGGCGTCCTGGTCGGCTGGCCCGTGGCCGAGGAGCGGCTGGGCTTCGACGGGCATCCGACCGTCCTCTACACGCGGGCGGAGGAGGCCAGGCTGGAGTCCGTACGCCAGGTGCTGGCGGGCACGGCGAACCCGCAGGCCCCGAACGAGGTGGACGTCTCCCGCCCGTCCGACGCGCTGGCCGCCAAGCAGGCGACCAACGAGGCCTTCGCCAACCTGCTCCTGGGCGTGGGCGCGGTGGCGCTGCTGGTGGGCGGGGTCGGGGTGGCCAACACGATGGTCATCTCGGTGCTGGAACGCCGCGGGGAGATCGGCCTGCGCCGCTCGCTCGGGGCGACCAGAGGGCAGATCCGCACCCAGTTCCTGGCGGAGTCGCTGCTGCTGTCGGCGCTGGGCGGGCTCGGCGGCATCCTGCTCGGGACGGCGGTGACGATGGGGTACGCCCTCTACAGCGGCTGGCCCTCGGTCGTGCCGGCCTGGGCCACGCTCGGTGGCCTGGCCGCGACCCTGGCCATCGGCGCCGTGGCGGGCCTCTACCCGGCCGTCCGCGCCTCCCGCCTCTCCCCGACGGAGGCGCTGGCTACCCCATGACCCCGCCCGGGTGTCAGCCGCTCGCGTAGCAGATCGTCTTGCCCACCACCCGGACGCCGGGCCGGTCGCCGGACAGCACGGTCAGCTCGAACGTCACCCGGGTCAGGGGGTCGCGCAACACCGACACCTGGTTGGCCTCGTCACGCAGGTCGAGGTCGTCGACGACCTCGTCATACCCCATGGCCCGCAACCGCCGCAGCAGCCCGGCCGGCGCGTCCTCGGCGTCGGTCTCGGCCTGGAAGAAGTGCCGGGTCTGG
Organism: Nonomuraea fuscirosea; assembly: GCF_035917475.1. NCBI lineage: Bacteria > Bacillati > Actinomycetota > Actinomycetes > Streptosporangiales > Streptosporangiaceae > Nonomuraea > Nonomuraea fuscirosea. The sequence continues at coordinate 455,683 of NZ_CP109074.1, forward strand.
CCGGGGACGCAGGTGTCGTCGTCGGCCCGCCGCACCGCCGACAGCCCCAGCTCCGTCGCCCCGAGCAGGTCGCCGGCGTCGGAGTCGAGCCGCCGGGAGGCCTCCGCCAGGGTGGGCAGCTCGGACGGGGCCGCGCACGCCGTCATCGCCGCGAGTCCGAAGAGCACCGCGGACAGGGCGTGACGGCGGGTGCGCACCCGCCGATCCTAGCGAAGATCACCAATCGCTAACGACCCCATCACGAAAAGATCAGCCCGCGTGCCAAGGCCGCCAAGGCGCCGACCCCCGGATCCGCGCGGCGCGGCGTGCGGCCGTCAAGGCCGCCAGCGGCGCAGGTCGCTCTCCTTCTCGTACGCCTGCGGATCCGGATAACTCACCAGCTCCACGGTCGAGCCCCAGGGCGTGCGGCAGTGGACGAACCGGTTGCGCTCGCCCGCCTCCGGCCCCGGCATCGGCACCGGCTCCGACAGCGCGCTCCCGCCCGCCTCGGTCACCAGCCGCAGCGCCTCGTCCACGTCGTCCACGTACACGGCGACGTGCTGCCAGCCCAGGTCGCACGGCAGTACGGCCTCCCCCTGCCGGGGCCCGTTGAACTCGAACAGCTCGATCCCGGGTCCGTTCGGCAGCCGCAGCATGCGCACCGCCACCTCGGCCGTCCCCTGCGGCACGCCGAGCCGCCGTTCCGTGCCCCATCCGCCCTTGGGGCCGTCCGAGCGCGGCAGGGTGTCGTAGAGCACCTCGGCGCCGAAGGCGCGGGCGAAGAACTCGGTCGCCGCGTCGAGGTCGGGCACGGTCACCCCGACGTGGTCGATGCCGCGTGCGGTCATGCGCCACCTCCTGTCCTGGCCAGCGCGTCGAGCTTGCGTTCGATGCGGTCGAGCCGGGCGCGCAACTCGTCGACGTCGCCGCGCTCGGCGTTCTCCTCCTCAGGGCGCAGCCGGACGAGCACCGCGCCGCCGGGCTCCAGGCGCACGAGCCGTGTGTCGGCCACGCTCGTACCGCCCCTGAGCTGGATCGTCACGTCCAGATCGGCCTGACGCAGGCCCAGCCGCCGCAGCGCGCGGGTCAGGTACCGCCCGTCGCGGGCCAGCACGACCGGGCCGCCCTCCACGAGCTTGCCGGCCATCGGTACGGCGGCGGCCAGGTGCACCACCACGGCGTTGACCGCCATCAGGATCACCACCCCGGCCAGGCCGCCGGCCAGCGAATTGTCCGGGCCGATGATCGCGTTCTGGACGACGTTGCTCATCAGCAGCATGACCACGAAGTCGAAGTTGTTGAGCTGGGCGATGCCACGCTTGCCGCCGATCCGCAGCAGCGCGGCCACGGCGAGATAGACGACGACGGTCCTGATGGCCTTGTCGGCGAGCGAGACGCCCGTATGGAACAGGTCGTCCGTCATGGACGCCCCCGAAGCCGCCGGAACGGGTCGTCCGTCATGGACGCCCCCGAAGCTGCCGGAACGGGTCACCCGTCATAGACGCCCCCGGAGCCTCCCGATCGGCCCCAGTTCGTCCACGCACCGCCCCAGCCCGAGTGCCACGGCCTCCAGCGGGCGCTCCGCCCGGCGTACCGGCATGCACAGGGTCTCGCGCAGCCGCCGGCCGAGCCCGCGCAGCAGCGCGCCGCCGCCGACCAGCACCGCGCCGCGCACCCCGAGGTCGGCGGTCAGCTCGGCCGGGCAGCGCTCGACGGTCTCCATCGCCGTGCGCACGATCGACTCGATCGGCTGCGCGGCGGCCTCGAAGATCCGCTCCACGGGCAGCGCCAGCTCGCGCTCGCGCCCCGTGTCGGGGTCGCGGGCGTGCACCATGATCTGCCGGTCCCCGCCGCCCGCGCGGCGCTTGGCCGACTCGGCCTCGGTCTCGTCGAGCAGCAGCCCGTGCTCGCGCTCGACGAAGCGGGCGATGGCCCGGTTGACGGCCTGCCCTCCGTACGGCACCGAGCCGGCCGCCACCACCGACTCCCCGGACAGCACCGCGACCCGCGCCGCGTCGCGGCCGATGTCGATCACCATGTGCCCGGCGCAGTCCGTCAGCTCCATCCCCGCCCCCAGCGCGGCGGCCAGGGCGTGCGGGACGAGCTGCACCGTCCGCGCCTCCGCCTCGTAGGCGATGTCGCGCAGCGCGGCCCGGTCGATCGGGGTGGAGTCGGAGGGCAGCGCCATGATCACCCGCGGCCGGGCGTACGGATGCCAGTGCACCTTGCGCAGGAAGTGCCGGATCATGCGCCGGGCCAGCTCGGTGTCGGCGGGCAGCCCGCCGCTGACCGGCCAGCACGTACGCCCGCCCCCGCCGAGCGCGGCGGCTTCGGCGCCGTACCCGATGACCTTGCCCGTCCGGCCGTCGCACATGACGGCGGAGGGCTCGTCGAGCACGATGCCCTTGCGTCTGGCGTAGATTCGCGTGCTCGCGGCTCCCAGATCCATCGCGAGGTCACGGCCGAGGAGTCTCATTGGGGTATCCCTTTCCTGGACCGCTCCAACGCAACACCAGGAACGTAACGGAACCCCTTTACCCTGAGGCCGCGAAGCCGCCGGAGATCAGGGGCGGCGGAGGGCGGTGAGGGTTTCGTCGGCCCATTCGAGGCCGGCCCTGGCCTGCGCGATCCCCAGGTTGAGCGCGTACTGGCCGAAGACCCCGGCCGGTTTGCAGTCCAGCGACGCCAGCCGTTCCGCGAAGCCCGCCCTGATGCGTTCGATTACCTCGATCGCCTCGTCCCGCTCCAGCAGCGGCAGCAGGAACGCCTGCAACGCGATCTCGCTGCGGATCGTGGACGCCGGCACGTGCTCGACCATCCATCCGCGCAGCTGACGCCGCCCCTCCTCGGTGACCGTGTACGTCTTGCGCCCTCGCGCGCCCTCCGCCTCGGCCCGCACGAGCCCGTCGGCGGCCATCTTGACCAGCTCCGGATAGATCTGGGTGTGCCCGGCCTGCCAGACGTGGTTGAGCGAGAGCTCGAACTTCTTGGTGAGGTCGTAACCGCTCGCCGGGCCGACGGCCGACAGCAGCCCGAGCAGCGCGATCCGTAGGGACATGACCGCCAGCATAGCGACGGCTTGACATGTAAGCTCTTACATATCACTCTTCACATGTGAATACTGACACGAAGCCGGACGGGCTCGTCCTCCTCGCCGCGCTCGGCGGGATGTTCCTGGCGATGCTGGACCAGACGATCGTGGGCACGGCGCTGCCGCGCATCACCACGGAGCTCGGCGGCAGCACGCTCTACACCTGGGTCGTGACCGCCTACCTGCTGACGTCCACGGTCACGGTGCCGCTCTACGGCAGGCTCTCCGACCAGCACGGCAGGAAGCCGCTGCTGCTGATCGGCATGGTGGTCTTCGTGGCGGGCTCGGCGCTGTGCGGGGCGGCGCAGGACATGGGGCAGCTCATCGCGTTCCGCGTGTTGCAGGGGCTGGGGGCCGGCGCGCTGCTGCCGCTGTCGATCGCGCTGGTGATGGAGATGTTCCCGCCGAGCAGCGGCAACGGCGGCCGCGTGCAGGGGGCGCTCGGCGGCGTGATGGGGCTGACGTTCCTGGCGGGGCCGTTCCTCGGCGGGCTGTTCACCGACCAGGCGAGCTGGCGCTGGGCCTTCTACGTGAACGTGCCGCTGGGGCTCGCGCTGATCGCCGTCGTCGTGCTGCGGCTGCCGAACCGGCGGGGGACCGGCGGCGGGCGTCCCGACTACGCGGGCATCGCGGTCTTCACCGTGGCCATCAGCGCGCTCCTGCTCGGGCTGACGGAGAAGGGCATGGACGGCCACACGTGGACCGACACCGCCGTGGCCGGGCCGATCGGGTTCGCGCTGGCGTCGCTGGTGGTGTTCGTGCTGGTGGAACGGCGGGCGGCCGATCCGATCATGCCCATGGGCCTGTTCGCGAACCGGACGTACACGCTGGTCATGGTGACCTCCTTCTTCACGGCCTTCTGCATGTACGCCGGCGTCGTCTTCCTGCCCCGCTACTTCCAGGAGGCGCTGCGGTTCAGCGCCACCGAGTCGGGCCTGCGGATCTACCCGCTGACGCTGGCGATGGTGCTGGGCAGCGTGCTCATGGGCGCGCTCATGTCCAGGACGGGCCGGTACAAGCCGTGGCTGGTCGCCGCGCCGTTCCTGCTGGCGGCCGGGGCGCTGCTCTGCCTGAACCTGAGTGTGGACAGCGGCGGCCTGGCGCTGGCCCTGTGGATGCTGCCGCTGGGGCTCGGGATGGGCCCGATGTTGTCGGGCCTGACCGTGGCCGCGCAGCAGTCGGTCGACCCGGGTCAGCTGGGCACGGCCTCGGCCAACCTCACCTTCTTCCGCCAGATCGGCGGCTCCGTGGCGCTGGCCGTCGGCGGCACCCTCTACACCTCGGAGGTCGCCGCGAGCGCTCCCCTCCACGGGGCGGCCGCGGCCCACGCCTCGGCGGCCGCGCTGGTCGTCCCCGCGCTCGGGATCGCGGGGGCCGTGATCGCGCTGGTGGCGCTGGTGGCGCTGCCCAACCGGCGGCTGCGGCCGCCTTCTGTGCCACAAGGCAAGGTCGAGGCCGGTTTCGCGTCGTAAGCGGTGTCATGCGAAGCTGTGACTGTCCCCAACACCTTGGAGGTCCTCATGGCGGATACACCGGAGCCGGAAGTCAGCGAAACTCCCGAGGACGAGATGAAGCGCAAGTTCCGTGAGGCACTGGAGCGCAAGCGCAACCAGGCTGCGGGCGCGGGCGCGGGTGGCAGGGGCGTCGACCCTTCGAAGATCCACGGGGCGCACGGTCCGGCTGCGAGTAAGAGATCGTTCAGGCGCAAGAGCGGCGGCTGAGGCGAAAAATCCGAGGGGGTACGGCATGCCCGTGCCCCCTTCTTCATTCCCTGACGAAGGTAGATCTTTCGACCGGTTTGTGATGGAACGTTTGCGTATGTCCGTTTGCATAGTTAGAGTAACGGCCATTACCAGCCGGTGACCTAGTCCTTACCCACAGGGACAGCCGACTGGCGCCGAATCCCGAACCCAGGGAACCGGGGACCCACCTCATGGGGTGAATCCGGCCACCACGCCGGTAGGGCATCTCCACGCCCGAACCCGTCAGCTAACCCGGTAGGTGTGATGGAGAGGACGAATCACCCCATGCAGCAGCGCGTCGTACCCCCGGACCGCATGCCGGCCGCCTACTAGAGCGGCCCCCTTCTCCCAAGGCTCGTCAATTTGCGCCCCGCGTAGCGACGTCAGGTGATTTTCCCCGCTACGTGCCATTCCCCCATGGGCGCAACTCCCTGTCCCCTCGCGAAGGGTTTACCTTTTCATGTCTGCCCGTTCTGGCCTGCGTTCCCTCACCCTCCTCACCGCAATCGCCATCGGTACGCTGACCATCGCCGGCCCGGCCGCTCACGCCGAGACCGGCACGGACGAGAAGGTCCTGCTCAAGGGCTCCACCACGGCCTCGTACTTCTGGGACGACGCCTCCGGCCGCGCCGGCGACACCGGCCTGCCCGCCAGTGGAAAGCCCATGCAGAAAGGGCTGGCCGCCAGCCCCAGCTGGCCCCTCCTGACCGAGGGGTACGTGATGTACAAGGGCAAGAAGATGCCCTTCTTCGTGGGCGACCGCGGCCCCGGCGAGCCCTCCAACCGCGGCATCATGCTCGACCTCGACGCCAAGACCTTCGCCGAGCTGACCGGCGGCCGGTTCAACTCCAGCACGCTGGGCGTGGACGGCGTCGGCGGCCAGGGACACATCGAGATCGACTACGTCATCACCAAGTGGGGCGACGGCATGGGCAAGAAGAATTACCCGGTCCCCTTCTCGACCGGCGCGTGGGGCGAGCGTGACCGCAACCCGGCCACCCCGCCGCAGAACTGACCCGGACGCCCACCTTTGCGGAGTCAGGACCAGAATGTCATTCTGGTCTCCGTGACCAACCGCGCAGCCGCGAACGGCATCGACATCGCCTACGAGAGCTTCGGCTCACCGCAGGGCCGGCCCCTGCTCCTCATCATGGGCCTGGGCGCCCAAATGATCCAATGGGACGAAGGGCTCTGTGAGCTCCTCGCGGAGCAGGGGCACCACGTCGTCAGGTACGACAACCGCGACGTGGGGCTGTCCACCCACTTCCACGACGCGGGCGTGCCCGCGGCGGGAGCCCCCGCCCCCTACCTGCTGGACGACCTGGCCGACGACGCCGCGGCCCTCATGGACGTGCTCGGCTGGCCGTCCGCCCACGTGGTGGGGGCCTCGATGGGCGGGATGATCGCCCAGGCGCTGACCATCCGCCATCCCGGGCGGGTGCTGACCCTGACCTCGATCATGTCGACCCCCAATCCGTCCGTCGCCCCGCCCACGGAGGCGGCCTCCTCGGCGCTCATGGGCCGGCCGCCCGCCGACCGCGAGACGGCGCTGGAGCAGGCGGTGGAGCGGTGGGCGGTGATCGGCTCGCCGGGCTACGAGCTGGACCGCGAGCGGATCGTCGAGCTGGCCGGGCGCGCCTTCGACCGCAGCTTCGACCCGGCGGGCACGGCCAGGCAGTTCGCCGCCATCATGGCCTCGGGCGATCGTACGGAGGGGCTGAAGGGGGTCCGCGTGCCGACGCTGGTGCTGCACGGCGAGGCCGACCCGCTCGTGCCCGTGGCCGGCGGCCGGGCGACGGCGGCGGCCGTCCCGGGAGCGCGGCTGGTGACCTACCCCGGCATGGGGCACGACCTGCCGCGCGAGCTCTGGCCCGCCTTCGCCGCGGAGATCACCAAGCTCACCTCCGCCTGAGCCGGCGGGCGGTGGCCCGCGCCCCGGGCGCGGGCCACGGCGCGCTCAGATCTCCAGCTTCTCCTCGATGCCGCGCAACTGGTGCCGCGCCAGCGCCAGGTTGGCGCGCGAGCGGTCGAGCGCGAGGTAGAGGAACAGCCCCTTGCCGCCGCGCCCCGTGATCGGGCGGATGATGTGGTACTGGGTGCCCAGCGTGATGAGAATGTCCTCGATGGTCTCCTTGAGCCCGAGCGAGTCCATCGTGCGGAGCTTGGCCTTGACCACCTCGGTGTTGCCGGCCGCGGCGATCTGGAGGTCGAGGTCCTTGGAGCCGCCGAGCGTGCCCAGCGCCATGCCGCTGCCGTGATCGACGATGGCCGCGCCGATCGTGCCGTCGATGCTCATCATCTCCTTGAGGGAGACGTCCATTCCAGCCATGTCTCGTTTCTCCTTTCTGACGGGTTCGGTTCAGTGCTTGCGTGCTGCGACGGCGGCCACCGCGGCGGCCGTCTTCCTGCCCTCGAGCCGCAGCAGCCCGACGTTCGCGCCGGGTCCGGCCAGGACCGTGAGGACGATGGTGGGGCCGGCGGCGTAGAAGGCCACGAAGCCGGCGGTGCCGGAGATGAGCGTCTCCTCCAGGGCTCCCCGGCCGGTGATGACCAGCATCCGGCTGCTCATCGCGAGCAGCGCCGCAGACAGTGCCGCGACCTGCTCGCTGGTACGGCTCTCCAGGTCGCAGGCGATCGGCAGGCCGTCCACCGTGCAGGCGACGCTGCCGCTCACGTCCGGCGTACGCTCGCGGAGGAGCGTCATCTCCTCCAGCACCTCTTGTCGTAGCTCCACCGGTGGCCTCCTCCTGAGTGAGGGGAACCTCACGACAGCTCCTCCAGCGCCTTCTTCAGCCGCATCAGCAGCGCCAGATCGGTCGGATCGCCCGTGACGGGCGGCCCCAGCGGCTGGGGGGCCGCCCCGGGATCGTGCGGCGGTCTCCCCGCCGCCGCGTGCTGGCCGCGCTTGGGCAGACCGGCCGGTTCCGGCTCGGCGAGCAGGCCCGCGGCGGCCAGCCTCCTGACGGCCAGCAGCACCGGGTACGCCGGCCGCCCGATCTGCTTGGCCAGCTCCAGCGGCGTCGCCTTGTGATCGGCCCGGACGACGACCTCCCACTGCACCCGGCTCAGCGTCACGCCGTGGCCGGGCAGCCGGGCCAGCGGACGTACCGGCAGCAGGTCCACCTCGGCCGACGGCCAGATCTCGGTCAGCTGCGCCCGCCGCCGCGCGCACTCGCGGACCAGCCCGGCCACGTCGAAGAACCATTGCCCGCCCAGCCAGTGCCGCTCGCCCGGCCGGAACTTCGGCCGCGCCCCACTGGCCGGCAGCAGGAAGAAGGCCGCGTCCAGCACGCCGCCGAGCACCGCGTACTGCAGCTCGCCCGCCGTGAGCGGCCCCTCCTCGATCAGCCGCGCGCAGCCGCCGTCGTCCCGCAGCCGGCGCAGCGCCGTCTCGCTCATCAGGCCCCTGGCGGCCAGCAGCCGCTCGACGCTGGGCGCCTGGGCGCACTCCATGTACGTCACGCGCCCGTCCGCGAGGAAGATCGTGCCGCTCCTGCCGACCCGGAGCGCACCCGTGGAGCGCTCGCGGGCCAGGCCGGCCAGGAGGGTGTCCAACCTGGTCATGGGTCACTTCGTCGTCAGGGCGCTGGAGATGTTCTGCAGGCGGTGCCTGGCCAGGGCCAGGTTGGAGCGTTCCCGGTCCAGGCGCACGTAGATGACCAGCGGCCCCTCGAACACGGTCTCCAGCAGCCGCAGCAGATGGTGACCCTTGTCCGTGGTGACGAGCATGTCGTCGATGCGCACGACGTCGCCGGGGCACGAGCGGGCCAGCCCGTCGGTGGTGGCCCGCAGCGCCTCGGTGAGCGCCGCCGCCGACCGGTCGGCGTCCACCCCGGACGCGCTGCTGAAGGCCACCGCCATCCCGCTGGTGTGGTCGACCAGCATGGCGCCCAGCGCCCCCGGTATGGACATGACCTCTGCCAGGCAGGTGTCTATTCCGAGCACGGGACCTCCCTCGCCTTCATGGGAACGGAGGCAAGCGTAGGGGTCCGGCGTCACCCGACCGCGGCGGCGGAATCCTGGCGTTGGGCTTTTATACGGCTACGGGTAAGAAAAACAACACCAGTGCGGATAACTCTACGATTTATGAATACATTTCACGGCTTCGGAGAATTTCGCCGACATGCTGCTCGGCCCAGGCTGCCACCGCCGCCATCGGATCGTGCAGGGAGTGCCCGAGGTCCGTGAGCGCGTACTCCACCCGCGGCGGCACCTCCGCGAACACCTCGCGCGTCACCAGCCCGTCCTGTTCCATGGCCCGCAACGTCTGGGTGAGCACCTTCGGCGTGACCCCGCCGATCCGCTCCCTGAGCCTGGTGAAGCGCATCGGCCCGCCGGCCAGGCAGAGCAGCACCAGCGCCGACCATTTGTCGCCGATCCGGTCCAGAACCACCCTCGTCGGACAGTTCGGGTCGAAGACATCACCGGTATCCATAAGGTACTTATAGCACGATGAAGTAACCAGTATCCGATGGATACTCTTGGCCGCATGAAGATCCTTCTCTTTGGCGCGACCGGCATGGTCGGGCAGCGCATCGCCGCCGAACTCAGCGACCGCGGCCACGAGGTCACCGGCGTCAGCCGCCGCGGCCCCGTCAAGGGCGACATCCACGACACCGCCACCCTGGCCAAGGGTTACGACGCGGTCATCTCCGCCATCGGTCCCGCGCGCGACGTGGAGGAGCCCGAGCAGCCGTTCCTCGACGCCAACCGCGCCCTGCTCGACGGCCTGCGCGCGGCCGGGGTGAGCCGGGTGATCGTCGTCGGCGGGGCCGGCAGCCTCCAGGTGGCCCCCGGCCTCGACCTGGTCGACACGCCCGAGTTCCCCGACGCGTACAAGAAGGAGGCGCTGGCCGCGCGCTCCGCCCTGCGCATGTACCGGGAAGTGGACGACCTCGACTGGACGTTCGTCTGCCCGGCGATCGTCATCGCCCCGGGAGAGCGTACGGGGGCCTTCCGGGTCGGTGGCGACGAAGTCATGAGCGACGACCAGGGCAACAGCTTCATCTCCGCCGAGGACTTCGCCGTCGCCATCGCCGAAGAGGTGGAGCGCGACGCCAACCCGCGCCGGCGGATCTCCGTCGCCTACTGACCGCTGCCGGCCGCTACCGGCCGGACAACTCCTCGTCGGGCTCGTCCGGCAGCAGCGCCTGCTCGTCGGGCTTGTGCACCAGCACGTTGTCCACGTACGACTTCACCGCCGCGGGCAGCCCGACGTCGGCGCCCTCCTGCTCCGACAGGAACCAGCGGTGGTCCAGCAACTCGTGGAACAACTGCGCGGGCTCCAGCTTCCCGCGCAGCTCCACGGGGATGGCCTCGACCGTCGGCTGGAACACCTCCGCCAGCCACCGGTGCGCCACGATGGCCTCGTCCTCGTGCCGCAGCCCCTTGGCCACCCGGAACCCGTCGAGGTCGTTGAGCAGCCGCCGCGCCTGGTTCTCCTCGACGTCGAGCCCGGTCAGCCGGAGCAGCCGCCGCTGGTGGTGCCCGGCGTCCACGACCTTGGGCCGGACGATCAGCCGGCCGGTGCCGACCTTGCGCCGCACCATCATCTCGGCGACGTCGAAGCCGAGCAGGTTGAGCCGTCTGATGCGCTGCTCCACGCGGTGCCAGTCCACCTCCTCGATGATCTCGCTCTCGTTGATCTCGTTCCACAGGCGGTGGTAGCGGGCCACGATGTCCTCGGCGGTCTCCATCGGGTCGATCGACGGGTGCAGCAGCCCGCCGGCCTCCAGGTCGAGCATCTCGCCGAAGATGTTCGTGTGCGCTGTGTCGATGTCGCCCAGCCGCTGCCCCTCGCTGATCATCGGATGCATCTCGCCGGTCTCGGCGTCCACCAGGTAGGCCGCGAACGCCCCCGCGTCACGCCGGAACAGTGTGTTGGACAGCGAGCAGTCGCCCCAGTAGAAGCCGTTGAGGTGCAGCCGCACCAGCAGCACGGCGAGCGCGTCCAGCAGCCGGGTCAGCGTGTCGGGGCGCAGGGTGCCGGACATGACGGCGCGGTAGGGGAGCGAGTACTGCAGGTGCCGGGTGATCAGGGCGGCGTCGAGCCCCTCCTCGCGGCCGGTGACGTACGCGACCGGCTCGACCGAGGGGGCGTCGAGCCTGGCCAGGTCCCACAGGAGCTGGTATTCGCGCTTGGCGTAGCGCTCGCTGATCTCCTTGATCGCGTACACCTTGCCGGAGAGCCGGGCGAAGCGCACGACGTGCCGCGAGATGCCGCGCGGCAGATCGACCAGATGGCGCTGCGGCCAGTCTGCGAGGGGGACCTCCCACGGGAGGCGGATCAGGTCAGGGTCGCCTAGCGCGCCGGTGATCTGCAGGGGCATTTCCACAGGATAAGGTGCATCAGTGGACGAGTTTCTCAAGTGGTACTTTTCTCGCAATCCCGTCGCCGCCGCCTCGCTCGGGGCCGAAGGCCACAACCACACCCTCGGTGATCTCACCGCCTCCGGCTGGCAGACGCGCGAACGCGAGCAGGTCCAGTGGCTCGAACGCCTGTCGGCCGCCGAAGCTCCGTCCCTGGACGACGCGATCGACAGGGATCTCGTCCTGTCGCAGCTCAGGGGCTCGATCGCGCTCGCGTCCTGGCCCGAGTGGCGGCGTGACCCCGCCGTCTACCTCTCGACGATCTTCGCGTCCATGTACACCCCGTTCCAGCGCCGGCTCAAGCCCGAGGCCGAGCTGGTCGAGTCGGCCCTGACCCGGCTGGCCGAGGTGCCCGGCGTGCTGGCCGCCTGCCGCGCGAACCTGGACCCCGACCTGGCCGCCCCGCTGCTGATCACGCGCGGGCTCGGCCAGGCGCGCACCGGCCGCAACCTGCTCACCCGCACCATCCCGGCCATGGTCGAGGACGCCGGCCTGCGCGCCCGCCTGGCCGAGGCCGCGGAACCGGCCGCGCGCGCCTTCGACGACCTCGTCGCCTTCCTGGAGGGCTTCGAGTGCGGCGGCACCTGGCGGATGGGGGAGAAGCTCTACTCCACGCTGCTGCGCGAACGCGAGATGCTCGGGTACGGCGCGGCCGAACTGCACGCCAAGGGCCGGGCCGCCTGGTCGGAGCTGGACACGCGCATGCGCGAGGTGGCGGTGGGGGTCAACGGCGGCGACGACTGGCGGGCGGCCATGGAGTTCCTCATGGACGACCACCCGCCGACACTGGCCGACATGCGCGCCGAGTACGAGGCCGAGACGCGGCGGGCGCGCGAGTTCGTCCGCGAGCGGGACCTGGTGACCTTCGCCGAGGGCGAGGAGTGCGAGGTGCTGCCGTCCGCCGAGTACACCCGGCCGGTCCTCGCCGTGGCCCACTACCTGGCGCCGCCGCCGCTCAGCGCCTCGCGCAGGGGCGTCTTCTTCGTGCCGTACACGCCGGACGACTTCACCCCCGAGCAGGTACGCCAGCGACTGCGCACCAACTCGCGGGCCCAGATGCCCTCCATCGCCGTCCACGAGGCCTACCCCGGGCACCACTGGCACCTGTCGTACATGGCGGGCAATCCCCGTGCCGTCAGGAAGGTGTTCAGGACGCCGTACTTCACCGAGGGCTGGGCCCTCTACGTCGAGAAGCTGCTGCACGAGCAGGGCTACTTCGACACCCCGGCCACCGAGCTGGCCCACCTCGACTGCCGGATCTTCCGCGCGGCCAGGATCGTCGTCGACACCGCGCTGCACTGCGAGGACATGTCCGTCGAGGAGGCCGAGACGTTCATGTCCACGAAGGCGTCGCTGTCGCCGGGAACGGCCCAGGGCGAGGTCAGCCGCTACTGCGCCTGGCCCACCCAGGCGCCCTCCTACCTCACGGGCGCCATCGAGATCGACCGCATCCGCGAGTCGTTCCGTGGCTCGCCGAAGGAGTTCCACGACCGGATCGCCGGATCGGGCGGGCTGCCGCTCGGACTGGCCGAGCAGGTCGCGCTCGCGTAGCCGGTCGGCGGCGGCCGGCTGAGCGGGTACGCGCTCGCACAGCCGCTCACCGGCGGCCGGCCGGGCGGGTCGCGTCCCCGCCTGGCCGATCAGCGGCGAGGGAAGGTGGGCGGGTTCGCCGCCCGCTCGATCACGGCGGCCAGCTGCTCGTCCGTCAGGACGGTCGGCCGGCCGACGCCGAGCCCGCGCACGTAGACCTCGCACAGCCACTCCAGCAGCCGGGTGGCCTCGAACGCCTCCTCCAGGCTCGCCCCGATGCTCACCCCGCCGTGGTTGGCCATCAGCGCGGCCCGCTTGCCCTCCAGGGCGGCACGCACGTTCGCGGCCAGCTCCGGCGTGCCGTACGTGGCGTACTCGGCCACCCGGACGACCCCGCCCAGCAGCAGCGCGTTGTAGTGCACGGGCGGCAACTCGGTCATCGTGGTGGCCACCACCGTGCCGAACACGGAGTGCGTGTGCACGATGGCCTGCGCGTCGGTGGTCTCGTAGACGGCCAGGTGCATCGGGGTCTCGCTGGACGGCTGCGCGTCGCCCTCCACGAGGTGGCCGGTCACGTCCACGATCGGGCAGATCTCCGGCGTCAGCCGGTCGAGCGCGACCCCCGAGGGCGTGACCGCGACCAGGTCGCCCTGACGCACGCTGAGATTGCCCGAGGTGCCGATGACCAGGCCCAGCTCGACGGCGCGGCGGCCGTACTCGCACAACTGCTCGCGAAGGCTCATACGCGTGGAATGTAGTGCATCACAGGCGGTCCAGGGCCCGGAGCATGACGCGCCCGGCGTCGGCGCGGGTCAGGCGTTCGGGGTAGAGCAGCAGGTGCAGGCTGAGGCCGTCCATCAGGGCGAGCAGGTGCTCGGCGTGATCGTCCAGCTCGTCGGCGCCGTTCCGCAGTTCGCCGGCCGCGCGGGCCCGGCCGAGCAGGTCGCGGACGGCGGCGCGCAGCTCGTCCGCCTCCGCCCGCTGCACCCCGGCCAGCCGTTCCGAGGCCAGGCTGCGGCTCCAGAAGCTCACCTCCAGCCGGGTCTCACGGGCCCGCTCGTCGTCCAGCGGCAGGTTGTCCAGCAGCAGTTCGCGCAGCGCCGCGAGGGCGGAGCCGCCGGGACCGCCTGCGTCCGTCACCTTGCCGGTCAGCCGGGCGCGGATGCGCTCGTGCGACTGGCGCAGCGCCGACAGCAGGATCTCGTCCTTGTCGGCGAAGTAGTGGGCCAGCACGCCGTTGGAGTAGCCGGCCTCCTTGGCGATGGCGCGGGTGGTGGCGGCGTCGATGCCGTCCCTGACGATCACCCGGCCGGCCGCCGACAGGACCTCGCGCCTGCGCTCGTCGTGATCGACGATCTTCGGCATCGAACCTCCGTTGACTTTTTATTCGGACGTCTGTCTATTTAGACTATGACCGTCGTCACCGTCGGCGTCCACATCGTCGACATACTCGCCCGGCCCGTCGAGCACATCCCCGAGGGCCAGGACACCGTACTGGTAGACCAGATCCGCCTCACCGCCGCGGGCGCCGCCGCGGGCACGGCGGTCGACCTGGTCAAACTGGGCCACGACGTGGTCACCATGGGAGCGATCGGCGACGACGAGCTCGGCGACTTCCTGCTGATGATCCTGGCCAAGCGCGGCGTGGACGTCTCACGCCTCGTCCGCAGGCCGGGGGAGCAGACGGCGGCCTCGATCCTGCCCATCAGGCCCGACGGCGGGCGGCCCAGCTTCCACGTGCCGGGAGCCAACCTCGGGGTCACCTACGCCGACCTCGACACCGAGACGCTGCTCCAGGCGCGGGCGATCCACCTGGGCGGCATGGACGTCACGTTCGGGCTCGGTGACCCCGCGTTCTTCGAGCTGCTCGACACCGCCCGCGCGAACGGCGCCGTCGTCACCATGGACCTGCTCTCCGAGCTGCCCGACCTGCTCGGCATGGCCCGCGCGTTCCTCCCGCACGTCGACTACGTGCTGCCGAACGAGTCTCAGGCCCTGCTGACGACCGGGACGGACGACGTCGAGTCCGCCGCGCGGGCACTGCTCGCCGACGGGCCGCGCGGCGTCCTCGTCACGCTCGGCGAGGCGGGCAGCCTCGTCGTGACGGAGGACGGCGTACGGCAGGTGCCGGCGCTGAAGACGGACGTGGCCGACACCACGGGCTGCGGCGACGCCTACTGCGCCGGCTTCGTCACCGGCCTGCTGCACGATCAGGACGTCCTGACGGCCGCCCGCTGGGGCACGGCCGCCGCCGCCCGGGTCGCCACCGGGCTCGGCTCCGACGCCGGCCTGACCGACCTCGACTCCACCCTCGCCCTCCTCTGAGCCGTCCCCTGAGCCTTCCCACGAGCCTTCCCACGACAAAGGACCCCCTCATGACCGACGCAGACCTTCGCCTGCGGGCGCAGAAAGTCGTCCCAGGCGGCATGTACGGCCACCTCAACGCGGCCCTGTTCGCCCCCGGTTTCCCCCAGTTCTTCGAACGCGGCGAAGGCTGCCGCCAGTGGGACGTGGACGGCCGCGAGTACATCGACTTCATGTGCAGCTGGGGCCCGATCGTGCTCGGGCACCGGCACCCGCGCGTGGAGGAGGCCGCCGCCCGCCAGGCCGCGCTCGGCGACTGCCTCAACGGGCCCGGCCCGGTCATGGTGGAGCTGGCGGAGCTGCTGGTCGACACCGTGCCGAGCGCGGACTGGGCGATGTTCTCCAAGAACGGCACGGACGCCACCACGCAGGCGCTCATGGTCGCCAGGGCAGCGACGGGGCGCACCAAGGTGCTGATGGCGCACGGGGCCTACCACGGGGCGGACCCGTGGTGCACGCCGTCCCTGTCGGGCACGACGCCCAACGAGCGGGCCGACCTGGTGGAGTTCGCGTACAACTCGCTGGAGTCCCTGGAGGCCGCGGCGGCCACTGTCGAGGGCGACGTGGCGGCGATCATCGTCACGCCCTTCAAGCACGACTCGTTCGAGGATCAGGAGCTGGTCGAGCCCGCCTTCGCCCGGGGCGCCAGGGCGCTGGCGGACCGGCTCGGGGCGGCGCTGGTGATCGACGACGTGCGGGCCGGGTTCCGGATCGACCTGCGCGGGTCGTGGGAGCCGTACGGTGTG
The DNA here is from genome assembly GCF_035917475.1 of Nonomuraea fuscirosea. NCBI lineage: Bacteria > Bacillati > Actinomycetota > Actinomycetes > Streptosporangiales > Streptosporangiaceae > Nonomuraea > Nonomuraea fuscirosea. The sequence goes on from NZ_CP109074.1 coordinate 471,504, forward strand.
CGCCCGGACCTGACGGCCTGGTCGAAGGCGATGGCGAACGGCTACCCGATCGCCGCCGTCACCGGGACGGACGCGCTGCGCGGGCCCGCGCAGACGCTGTACTCGACGGGGTCGTTCTGGTTCTCGGCGGTGGCGATGGCGGCGGCCAAGGCGACCATCGAGACGCTGCGCGACGAGGACGGCATCGGGGCCATGGAGCGGGCGGGCACGCAGCTGCGTGACGGGCTGTACGCGCAGGCCAAGGCGCACGGGTTCGTGGTGAACCAGACGGGGCCCGTGTCGATCCCGTGGCTCAGCTTCGACGGTGACGCCGACCTGTCGGTGGCCATGTGGTGGAGCGACGCCTGCCTGCGGCACGGGGTCTACCTGCACCCGTGGCACAACTGGTTCATGTCGGCCGCGCACACGGAGGCGGACGTGGCCAAGGCCCTGGAGGGCACCGACCAGGCGTTCGCGGAGACCCGCGCCCACTTCGGCTGAGACGCGGGGTCACCCGCCCGTCACGACCGCCGCTCCGACTCCGCGGCGGCCCAGGTGAAGACGCCCTTGGCCATGGTGGACAGCTCATTCGCCGCCCTGGTGGCGAAGACCTCCGCGCGTACGCGGTGCACGCCCGCGTCGTCGGGCGCCGCCAGGGCGGCCATCTCCGTGAGGTGGCCGGCCAGCCGCTCGTCACCCTCGGACAGGGCCTTGAGCGCCGCGTCCGCCAGCGCGGCCGGGCCGCCCGCGAGCTCCGCCACGGCCTTGGCCAGAACGGCGTCGGGAGCGGGCTTGAGGTGGGCGGGGTTGCCGTCGTACCAGCCGCCGTAGAGCCGCCACAGATTGCGCACCACGAACTCCGGCTCGTCGTAGCGCGCCCGCAGATAGGGCCGCTCCGACAGGTGCGCGGGCGGCCGTACGGCCTGGACGATCTCGTCCAGCCGCGCGCCCGCGTTGAGCAGGTCGAGCGTCTGCGTGACCAGCGACTCCAGCCATTCGGCGGTCTCCAGCAGCGCCTGCCGGATGCGGTCGGCGCCGAAGATCGGCGCGCCGTGACTGGGCAGCATGATCTCCGCGCCCAGCCCGGCCATCAGGCGCAGGGCGTGCACCCACTCCCGGGGATAGCGCTGCACCTTCTGCGGGTTGCCGCAGTTGGGCGTCACCCAGATGAACAGGTCGCCGGGCAGCAGCAGCTTGTGCTCGGGCACCCAGCCGATGCTGGCGTCGTCGGTCTCGCCCTTGGCGTGCACGAGGTCGAACGTCAGCCCGCCGCGCCGCACGGTGAGCCGGTCGGCGTAGGTGACGTCGGGATGGCGGTAGACGTCCGGCCAGCGCAGCTGCGGCGCCTGGAACTGGCGCTGGTTGATCACCGCGTTGTAGCCGTTGGTCAGCACGTAACGCTCGAACCGGGCGACGACCGCCTCGTGGGCGTAGACCGTGGCCCGCCGCCCCTCCTCCTCCTCCTCGAAGGGGCCCGTGCCGAAGACGTGGTCGATGTGCCCGTGCGAGTAGAACGCGGTGGTCAGCGGGGCGCGGGTCCAGGCGCGTACGTCCTCGTGCAGCTTCTTCGCCGAGAAGGGGCTGCTCGTGTCGAACAGCGCCAGCTCGCCCTCGGTCTCGAACGTGATGACGTTGCCGAATCCCGGCCACCAGCCCACGCCGTCGGCGACCGTGAGGACGCCCCTGCCCTGCATGCCCGGGTCGACGATGCTGTCGTCGGCCTCGCCCCGCCACACGCGGTCCGCGTACTCGGCAATCATGGATCAACTCATATTCTAGAATCTTGTTCTGTGCAAGCCCGTCACGGCAAGGTCACGTCTCGATCGCACCCCCTTGACGCCCGCGCCGGCCCGTTCGTACGTTGCGGAGATCGTTTAGGAAACTTTCCTAATTCAGGAGCCCCCATGACCCACCCGGGTGACATCACCAGGCGTCAGCTGCTCCGCCGGATCGGCATCACCGCGCTCGCCGCCGGCCCAGGCGCCGGTCTGCTGGCCGCGTGCGCCACCGCCGGCACCGGAGGCGAGCCCTCCGCCGCCCCCTCCACCTCGCTCCCCGCCTCCGCCGACCCGAAGAACCCCTTCGGCGTGGACGCCCAGAAGCCGCTCGAAGTGGTCATCTTCAGCGGCGGGTACGGCGACGCCTACGCCAAGGACCTGCACGAGGAGCTCTACAAGCAGGCGTTCGCCGGCGTCACGGTCAAGCACACGGCCACCCAGGAGATCGGCACCCAGCTCCGCCCGCGCCTGATCGGCGGCGACGCCCCAGACGTGATCAACAACTCGGGCCCCAAGTCGATGGACCTGGCCGCCCTGGCCGCCGAGGGTCACCTGGCCGACCTGACCCCGCTGTTCGACGCCCCTTCCGTGGACGACCCGGCCAAGAAGGTACGCGACACGATCACCCCGGCCGTGCTGGAGAACGCCAAGGTCACCGGCAGGAACCTGGTGCTCAACTACACGGTGTCGCACCGGGCCCTGTGGTACAACGCCAAGCTGTTCGCCACTAAGGGCTGGACGCTGCCGGCGACCTGGGAGGAGTTCACCGCGCTGGGGGAGACCGCCAAGAAGGAGGGCATCCTGCTCTTCGCCTATCCGGGGCAGAAGGGGCCGTACTACCAGTTCTGGAACGTCCTCTACACCGCCGCGAAGATCGGCGGGAACCAGGTCATCATCGACATCGACAACCTGGTCGACAACGCCTGGAACGCCGAGCCGATGAAGCGGGCGGTCACCGTCTGGGCGGACATCCAGGCGAAATATGGCGACAAAGCGTACTTCGGTCTCGATCACACCCAGACCCAGATCAAGCAACTGCAGAACAAGGTCCTCTTCTACCCGGTCGGCTCCTGGATCGAGAACGAGATGGCCAAGGACAAGCCGGACGACTTCGAGTACGCCATCGCCCCCATCCCCGAGGTCACCGGCTCCGACCGGATGCCGTACGGGGCCATCCAGGTCGGCGTCGGCGAGAACTTCGTGGTCGCGGCCAAGGGCGAGAACCCGCAGGGCGGCCTCGAATACCTGCGCCTCATGCTCTCCAAGGAAGGCGCGCGCGGCTTCACCGAGAAGACCAAGAACGTCACGGTCGTGAACGGGGCCGCCGAGGGCGTCGACCTGCCCGCCGGCCTCATGAGCGCCGCCAGGGCCCAGGACAGGGCCGGTCAGAACATCATCACCGAGGCGCGCTTCGAAGGCTGGTACAAGGAGCTCTTCGACTACGGCACCGAGGAGATCAACGTGGTCATGGCCGGCCGGATCACCCCCGAGGAGTTCTGCGCCAACCTGCAGAAGAAGGCCGACGCCGTCAAGAAGGACGACGCGGTCACCAAGCAGACCAGGAGCTCGTGACCGATGGAGCGGCTGCGCAGGTACGGGTTCGTGGCCGGCTTCCTCGCCGTGCCGCTCGTGCTCTACACCGTCTTCGTCATCAGCCCGTACGTGCAGGCGTTCCAGCTCGCGCTGACGAGCTGGAACGGATACAGCTCGATCGTCCGCTACGTCGGGCTGGACAACTTCGGGCGGCTGTTCCAGGACGAGGTCTTCTGGCGGGCCCTGCGCAACCACGGGATCCTGCTGCTGGTGCTGCCGCTCGTCACCATCCTCATCGCGCTCGTCTTCGCCTTCCTGCTCAACCTCGGCGGCGGCACCCGCGGCGCCGGGATGAAAGGGGTGTGGGGGTCGAACTTCTACCGGACGGTGTTCTTCTTCCCCCAGGTCCTGGCCGTGGCCGTGGTCGGCGTGCTGTTCCAGGCCGTCTACCGGCCCGACGAGGACGGCGTGATCAACGGCGTGCTGGCCAGGTTCGGCATCGACCCCGTCGGCTGGCTCATCGAGCCCGGCCTGGCGCTGTGGTCGATCATCGCGGTGATGGTCTGGCAGGCGGTCGGCTTCTACGTGGTGCTGTTCTCGGCGGGCATGGCCGCCATCCCCAAGGACTACTTCGAGGCCGCCGCGCTCGACGGGGCCAACCGGCTGCGGCTGTTCTTCTCCATCACGCTGCCGCTGCTGCGCGACACCGTACAGGTCGGGTGGATCTATCTCGGCATCGCCGCCTTCGACGGGTTCGCGCTCATCCAGGTGCTGGCCGGCGACAAGGGCGAGCCCGACGGCGCCACCACCATCCTGCCGGTCACGATCTACAACACCGCCTTCTCCTACCAGAAGGTCGGCTACGCCTCCGCCATGGGCGTGGCGCTGTTCTTCCTCACCGTGACTTTCGCGGTGCTGACCTTGCGGACCACCAGGCGGGAGAGGGTTGAGCTGTAGATGGCTCCGCGCGAGATCGAAAGACCCCGGTTCGGCGTGCTCAACGGGCTGTCCCACGTGGCGCTGGCCGTGTGGGCGCTGCTCATCGTCGCGCCGCTGCTGTGGACGTTCCTGGCCTCGTTCAAGAGCAACGCCGAGATCTTCGGCGATCCGCTGCAACTGCCCGGGGCGCTGCGGCTGGACGCCTGGGGGCGGGCCTGGGACACGGCGCACATCGGCCGGTACATGCTCAACACCGTCATCGTCGTCCTCTTCGGCACGGCGGGGACGATGGTGTTCGGCTCGATGGCGGCGTACGTGCTGGCGCGCTACCGCTTCCCCGGCAGCAGGCTGATCTACTACTACTTCGTGGCCGGGCTGGCGTTCCCGGTGTTCCTGGCGCTGGGGCCGCTGTTCTTCGTGGTCAAGCAGGTCGGGCTGCTGAACTCGCACGTGGGGCTGGTGCTGGTGTACGTGGCGTACTCGCTGCCGTTCACCGTGTTCTTCCTCGCGGCCTTCTTCAGAACACTGCCCGAGGCCGTCGCGGAGGCCGCCCAGATCGACGGCGCCTCGCACACCCGCACGTTCTTCCAGATCATGGTCCCCATGGCCAGGCCGGGCCTGATCAGCATCACGATCTTCAACGTGCTCGGGCAGTGGAACCAGTATCTGCTGCCCCTGGTGCTGCTGGCCGGCGACCCGGACAAATGGGTGCTCACCCAGGGCATCGCCAGGATCTCCACCCTGGCGGGCTACGAGGCGGACTGGCCCGGCCTGTTCGCCGCCCTGTCCATCACCATCCTGCCGGTCATGATCGTCTACATCATCTTCCAGCGCCAGATCCAGTCGGGGCTCGGCTCGGGGGCCCTCAAGTAACGTGGGTGCGGAGGCGACGGAACGCGGGAGGCTCCATGGACGTGGACAGCAGGCTCGCCGGCCTGCCCGGCTGGCGGCGCGAAGGCGACGAGATCAGGCGCACGCTCACCGCGCCCGACTTCCCCGCCGCCATCCGCATCGTCGACGAGATCGCGGTCAAGGCCGAGGAGCTCGGCCACCACCCCGACATCGACATCCGCTGGCGCACCCTCCACCTGGCCCTGACCACGCACGACGCGGGCGGGCTCACGGAGCTCGACTTCACGCTGGCCGCGCTGATCGACGACATCGCGGTAAAACATGGCGCGTAGCCGCCCATTACCCAACGTGAGCGAGCGGTCACTGGTTAGAGTGGGTGCCCTCTCGGAGCCCTCGTGCCGGTGGGGCTCTCGTCATGGGGGGTCTCATGCGCGTGCCCGCACTCCTGCTCATCCTGCTGACGGCGGCCTGCGCCGCACCGCCCGCTCCCGTCCAGAACGCCAAGACCGCCCCTGAGCCCGTGGAGACGGTCAACCTGTCCTCCGCCGGTGAGTTCACCGGCGACGACACCGCCGCCATCGCCTACGACCGCAAGCTCGCCCCGAAGGGCAGCCAGGCGAGCGTCACCGTCGAGTCCTCCAACGGTCAGACCCGCACCTCCCTCGTCGCCGAGGGCCTGCTGCCCGACCGCCGCTACGGCGCCCACCTGCACACCAAGCCCTGCGGCGGCAAGCCCGACGACTCGGGCCCCCACTACCAGCACCACCCCGGCCAGATCGACCCGACCAGCGAGGTCTGGCTCGACTTCACCACCGACGGCGAGGGCGCCGGCCGCGCCAGCGCCCGGCACGAGTGGTCCCTCGACCCGGCCAAGGTGCCCGGCTCGCTCGTCATCCACGCCAAGGCCACCAAGCCCTCGGGCCCGCAGGCCGGCACCGCCGGCGACCGCATCGCCTGCCTGACGCTCAAGTGACCGCGCCAGTCGTCACAGGCTGCCGTCATAAGCCGCGACAGTCAGCGTTCCCGATCGCCGCCGGTAGTCGGGGATGGGCGTCCCCAGCCGGCCCCTGATCTGACGCCCGTTCACCCACACATCGGCGGTGAGCCGCTCGGTGAGACCGTCCCCGCAGTAGATGACGAGGGCCACGTTGCGACCCCTGTTCGGTACGGTGAGCGTCACCTCGCGAGTGCCGGGCCAGGTGGTGCTGCCCTGGGTGACCAGGTGGAGATCCTTGCTGATCTTCGCCGGCGGCTCGCACTCCTCAAAGGGTCGCCGGATCGTGGTCAGGGCTTGGTGAGGAGGGCGAAGGCGGCGCGGGAGACGACCAGCTGGTCCAGTGTGTCCTGTTCGGTGATCGGGGCGGTCGGGTCGACGGCCATGGTGGTGACGACGTACGTCTTGCCGGTCTTCGTCCGTGCGAGGAAGCTCAGGTCCGAGAGCCCGGCCTCCGAGCCGCCCTTGAACCACACCGTCGGCCACTGCTTCCTGTTCAGGCCGAGGCCGGCGTCGTTGATCGACAGGGCCTCCCCGACGTGCTTGTCGTCCTGCCGCACCAGGTGCGCGTAGGCCCGGCAGATGTCGGACGGCGAGGCGAAGTACTCGATGGTGTCCAGGTCGCGCGGCTCGATCCAGGGCTTGATCTGCGCGAGGGGCGTCCTGGCCACGACCTGCTCCAGGTAGGCCCGCCGCTTGCCGGGGCTCAGCGACAGGTACCGCCTGGCCAGGCGCGGGTAGTCCGCGCCCTTCAGCGTGAACAGGTCCCTCGTCGTCAGGAGCGGCACGTTGCCCTTCGCGCGGACGCCCCACGCGCGCATGGTGCGCTCGACGGCCTTCCGGCCCACCTTGTGGATGAGCAGGTCGGTGGCGGTGTTGTCGCTGATGGAGATCATCAGCCTGGCGGCTTCGAGCACCGACACCCTGCTGCCGTCGGGACGGTCCTGGAGCTTGCCGGTGGGCAGGCTCTTGAGCTCGTCCTTGATCGTCAGCTGGGTGTCCCAGCCGAACGCGCCACGCTTGATCCGGTCGGCGACGGTGCCGAGCACGTACAACTTGATCATGGAACCGAGCGGGCTCGCCCGCTCGGCGGCGATGGTGTGTGCGGGCACGCAGCGACCCTTCCCGGTCAGCTCGGCGGCCAGGAAGCCCGCTTGCGGGGAGACGGCGCGCAGCAGCTCGTCCACCTCCGCCCAGCTCTTCGGGGCCGGTTTCGCCTCGACCGGCTCGCGGAACTGCAGGCCGGTCATCAGGCCCGCGCCGTCCACGACGATGACGATCTCGAACGGGGTGCCGCCTGCCACGACCCTGGCCACCAGCTGACTGTCGCCGGAACCCACGATCCGCTCCAGCCGCATGCCCTTGACCTGGGCGAAGATCTGGTTGATCTGCGCGGCGGGAACGGCCTTGAGGAAGTCGGCGGTGAAGTGCCCGGCCAGCTCGTCATCGGCGATCGGCGCGCGCGGGACCGCCTCGAACAGCCAGCTCAGCTGCTTGCCCGCGGGGGTGCCGGGGATCTGCGGAGCGGTGGAGGACGGTGTGGGGGAGGCCGTGGGGGCGGTGTTCGCCTGGACGGGGGCGGGCCCGCTCACGCACGCCGTCATGGTGACCGCCACGGCGGCCGTCGCGAGCAGCCGGACGGGCTTCGACCTGGTATTCATGAGGAGCTCCGTTTCGGACGTGAGGCTGAAGGACTGGGGCTCTGGGCTTGAGGGTTACGGGGTCGTGCTCTGGCTTCGTGTTCCGGGTTCGGGGGTTCTGCTTCGTTTCTTCAGCGAACACCGGCCGGCGTGGCCGCCACCACCAAGCGGGCCGCCGTTGTCGCTGGTGGGGATGGCCGTAACGAATATGCGGATAACCTCATAGACGCGTACGCGCACGTTCGTCACGATGAGGCTTTATGAAGCGGAGGCTGATGGCCGCGCCGCTGGCGTTGGCGGCGGTCGGGAGCATCGTGATCGGCGCGCTCCTGGAGTCGGGGACGCCCGCGCCGGCCACGCAGTGGGCGTTCGTCGCGGTCTCCCTGCTCCTGCCCGCGCTGGGCTGGTTGCTGGCGGCCAGGCGCCCCGATCTCGGCTACGGCTGGCTGCTGCTGGCCGCCGCGCTGTCCTTGGGGCTCGGCATGCTCGGCGTGGGCCTGGACCTCCACGGTGGCCCCCCGGTGCTGGTTGTCCTCCTCTGCTCCTTCTTCGCCGGGTTCTACGGCCTGACCTGGATCTACGTGCCCCTGCTGTTCCCCGACGGGCGGCTGCCCGCGCGGCGCTGGCGGATCGTGGCGTGGATCTCGGGCCTCGCGATCGCGGCGCATGGCGTGGGCGCCATGGCGGCCGGCATCGCCCCGTCCACGATGGACCGGCCGCGCTCGGCGGAGACGCTGGCCGCGATGCTCACGTCGGGAGCCGGGCAGCTGGTCACGTGGATCATGGCGGTGATCGTGTTCTGCGGGCTGGTCGTGCGCTGGCGGAGGGCCGGCGAGGGCGAGCGCGGGCAGTACGCCCTGATGGTCGCCGGCATGTTCGCGACCGCGGTGGGTGTGGTGCTGACGTTGCTGTTCAGCTACGGCGGGGTGCAGGTCGCGGCGGTCGGCGTGATCGGGATCCTGACGGTGGTCGGCTCGCTGCCCGCCGCGATCGCCGTGGCGGTCGTGCGGCACCGGCTGCTCGACATCCGCGTCGGCCTGCGGGGATCGCGCCTGCAGTTCGTGTTCGACCTGCGGCCGACGGCGGACGAGGTGCTGTCCGACCTCGGTACGGCGCTGGAGGACGCCGCCGAGCCGGTGGAGCAGGTCGGCCGGCTGGCCGCGGCGGTGCGGTCCGGGCTGGACCTGCGGTGGGCGGCCGTGACGCTGGCCGACGGCACCCGCGTGGTGGCGGGCAGGGAGAGCGGCGAGGCGGTGCTGGAGCTGCCGGTACGCGGCGGGCTCGGCCGGATCGAGTGCGGTCCCAGGGACGCGGGCCCGCTGACCCGGGTGGACCGCCGGCTGCTGGAGGCCCTGGCCGTGCCCGCCGGGCTGGCGATCCAGAGCGCCGGCCTGGTCACCCGCCTGGTCAACGCGCAGGAGGCCGAGCGCCGCCGGATCGAGCGCAACATCCACGACGGCGTCCAGCAGCAGCTCGTCGCCCTCATCGCCGGCCTCGAACTGGCCAGGGCCACCGGCGGCGGCGCCGACCTGCTGGCCGGGCTGCGCGAGCAGGCCCGCCAGACGCTCGACGACCTGCGCGAGCTCGCGGCCGGCATCCATCCGTCCTCGCTCAGCCAGGGCGGCCTGGTGGAGGCCGTGGAGGAGCGCTGCTCCCGGCTCCCCGTGCGCACGACGGTGAGCGCGCCCCCGCCGCTGCGGGCCCGGCGCTTCGCCGACGAGGTGGAGGGCGCGCTTTACTTCACGGTGAGCGAGGCCGTGGCGAACGCGCTCAAGCACGCGGGCGCGGCCAGCATCGAGGTGGGCCTGTCACAGCCGGACGGCCGGCTGAGCGCCACGGTCGCCGACGACGGCGCGGGCTTCGACCCGCAGACGACGAGCCGCAGGGGCCTGGCCACACTGGCGGACCGGCTGGACGCGCTCGGCGGCGAACTGACGGTGGACAGCGAACCGGGGAAGGGGACACGGGTGAACGCCTGGGTGCCGATCGGTGGGTGAGATGATCCGCACGGTGGTGGCGGACGACCACTACCTCGTACGCGAGGGCACCAGGCGGCTGCTGGAGATGTCCGGCGAGGTGACGGTCGTGGGCGCGGTCGGCGACGCCGACGAGCTCATGGACGCCGTACGCAGGCTGGGCCCCGAGGTCGTGATCACCGACATCCGGATGCCGGGCGGGCAGTGGCGGCCGGGCTTCGAGGGCATCGACGCCGCCCACCGCATCCGCGCCGCGCATCCCGGAGTCGGGGTGGTGGTGCTGTCGCAGTTCGCCGACGCGCTGTTCGCGTTCGAGCTGTTCAAGCACGGCACGGAGGGGTACGCGTACCTGCTCAAGGACCGGGTGGGCGACCTGGACGAGCTGCTCGGGGCGATCAGGGCGGTGGCGTCGGGCGGCTCGGTGATCGACCCGAAGGTGGTCGAGGGGCTGCTGGCCAGGCGCGACGTGCGCGGCCAGCAGGAGGCGCTGACCGGCAGGGAGCGCGACGTGCTGCGGGAGATGGCCCACGGCCGCTCCAACGCGGCCATCGCCCGCGCCCTGCACCTGTCGATCTCCTCGGTGGAGAAGAACGTCAACGCCATCTTCACCAAGCTCGGCCTGGAGAACAGCGGCGACGTGCACCGGCGGGTGGCGGCGGTGCTGGCCTACCTGGGGCCGGAGCCCTCGTGACCGGCCCCAGGCGAGGCGGCTCACTCATAGCCTGGACGGCTCAGCGGTAGGCCAGGCGGCGGAGCAGGATCTCGGCCGGGCCGCGGTGGCGTACCCGCCGCATGACGTCGGCCAGCACCAGCGAGCCCAGCCAGGTCAGCGCCGCCACGCCGGTGGCGGCGGCGAGGCCGAGGTCGTCCTGCAGCCCCAGACCGTAGGGGTAGAAGACCAGGACGAACACGACGGACTGGAAGAGGTAGAAGGTCATCGACCGCTGCCCGAGAGCCTCGACCATCGTGGTGAGCCGGCCCCTGCTACGGGAGGCCCGGATCGCGACCAGGGCGACGAGCGCCGCCATGCCGATGCCGCCCGCGTACCCGGTGAGCGGCTGCGCCATCGCGGCCGCCCACACCGCCGCGTCCGGCGCGCCGTTCCACACCCCGATCTGCAGGAGACCCGCGGGCAGTCCCCCGGCGACGGACAGAGTGGTGCTGATCACCGCGAAGCGGATGAGGAGGGAGCGGTGGCGCTCGGGCTCGTCCAGGATGCGGCGGCGCGCCGCCCACATGCCCAGGGCGATCCCCGGCACGACCGTGACGATGACCGAGAGCACGCTGAAGGGCCAGACGAGGGTCCGCTCGACGAGCAGCTCGCCGAAGCCCCTGGCGCCGGCCGCGACGCTGCCCTTGGTGTAGGTGGACACGCCCTGCGACAGCGGGAACCACAGCACGGCCCCGATCACGGCGGTGGCGGGGATCAGGGTGAGCCCGGCCGTCCACAGCAGCGCCCTGTCGCCCCGCCGCAGCAGGCCGGTCAGCAGGACGGCGCCGAACCCGTAGACGGCGAGGATGTCGATCGGCACCAGCGCCACCGTGTGCGCGAACCCGATCGCCATCAGCCACCAGCCCCGCCGGCGCAGCAGCTTGCGGGCGCTCACCCAGGACTCGCCGCGGGCGATCCGCCGGTCGAGCAACTGCACCAGCGCGTACCCGAAGAGGAAGGCGAACATCGGCCGCGCGTGGTTGCCGACGAACAGGACGTGGAAGAGGTCGGCGATCGTGTTGGCCACCGCCGGGCCGCGATCGACGGAGGTCACGAACAGCGGCGCGTGCGCGAACCCGATGGCCAGCAGCATCACGCCGCGCGCCAGATCAGGGGCGAGCGCCCGTGCGGGAGCGGGGGTGGGGACGGTGCTGACGGTGGGGCCTGGCGGGGCGGGGGCGGGGACGGTCTCGGCGGTGGTGGGGCCTGGCGGTGCGGGAGCCCCGGGCAGTGTGGTCATCTCTCCTCCTGCGTGCTCAGCCCGCTTGCGCGGCGTTCCTGGCCGCGTCGATGTTCTTGCGCAGGGCGGTCGTGATCGGCTTGACGGGCTCGGACAGTTGCTCGATCCGCTTGCGGTGCCGGTAGGACTCGGTCCTGGTCAGCACCACCTTCATCCGGGCGGCGGCGGCCAGCGCCGCCAGGACGCGATCGTCCTGCTCCATCCGGGTGACCGGCCGGCCGCCGCGGATGGCCTGGCCGACGCGCTCGGCGAGCCTGCGCCACAGGTATGCCTTGCGCGGCGTGACCACGGTGAGCGGGAACAGCAGGAACCGGCGCCGCTCCACGTTGATGACCCGGTCGTGCTCCAGCTCGTCGCGCACCAGCCGGACCGCCTTGCCGCTCTCCTTACGGATCCAGTGCCGCCAGGAGCGGGGCGGCGAGGTGGAGATCTGCTCCCACACGACGCCCGGCAGCCCGCCGTGGCGGGGAGCGCTGCGGGCCCGCGGCTTGCCGGACTCGTCGGTCAGGTGCCCCGCCAGCAGCAGCTCGGCCAGGGCCGCGGCGCGCAGCAGGTAACCCAGCTCGCCGCGGTTGGTCAGGCGCTCCTTGCTCAGGTCGAAGGCCAGCATGAAGGCCGCCCTGGTCAGCGGTTCAGTCTGCTTCGCCGGTGTCTCCATCCGCCTGCTCCTGTTCGTCCTGGCTCTCGTCGGGGATCTTCTTCGGCCGCCCGCGCGGGCGGATCCGCCCCACCCCCTCGGGCATCCGGCCGGCTTCGGTGAGCGCCCTGCGCAGCAGGAACTCGATCTGGGAGTTCGTACTGCGCAGCTCGTCGGACGCCCACCTGGCCAGCGCGTCGTGGACCACGGGGTCGAGCCGGAGAAGGATCTTCTTACGTTCCACGGTGATTACTGGTAGAGCGTGCCGGTGTTGACCACCGGCTGGGTGTCACGGTCGCCCACCAGCACCACGAGCAGGTTGCTCACCATGGCGGCCTTGCGTTCCTCGTCGAGCTCGACGACGTCGTGCTCGGCGAGCTTCTCCAGGGCCATCTCGACCATGCCGACCGCGCCCTCGACGATCCGCTGCCTGGCCGCCACGACCGCCCCGGCCTGCTGGCGGCGCAGCATCGCGTGGGCGATCTCGGGCGCGTACGCCAGGTGGATGATGCGGGACTCGATGACCTTCACGCCGGCGGAGGCGACCCTGGCCCCGATCTCGGTGGACAGCTGGTCGTTGATCTCCTCGGCGTTGTCGCGCAGCGACAGCCTGGGCTCGCCGTGGGCGTCGTACGGGAAGCTGCCCGCTATGTGCCGCACCGCCGTCTCGGCCTGGATGGCCACGAACTCCAGGAAGTCGTCCACCTCGAAGACCGCCTGCGCGGTGTCCTCCACCTGCCAGACCACCACGGTCGCGATCTGGATGGGGTTGCCGTCGGCGTCGTTGACCTTGGTCACGTCGGTCTCGTGGTTGCGGATCCTGGTGGAGACCCGCCGGCGCTGGGTGATCGGGTTGATCCACTGGAAGCCGGGGTTGCGCAGGGTGCCGATGTAGCGGCCGAGCAACTGCACCACCCTGGCCTCGCCCGGCGCCACCGCGGTGAGGCCGAAGTAGAGGAAGAACCCGGTGAGCCCCAGCAGGATGCCCACGACGAGCGCCCACAGCCCCAATGTCCCGCCGTCCGTGGCGAGCACGGCGATCCCGACGATGAACAGCGCGATGCCGGCCAGCTCCAGCGCCGTCGCCACGCCCGCCATCACGAACCCGTTGGCCGCGCGCAGCGGCCGCTCGCTGATCTGGGGCGCCGGCATGTCCACGACCGTGCCTTCGAGCGCGACCCCGCCCGATGTGTTCGCCATCGGCCTGTCTCCCTTCCATGGTGACTTCACCTTGCTAGCAAAGTGATATCACTTTTTGAGAGGCGAGGGAAGTCCTCGGCTCGGTGGGACTTTTGTGCGGGCATGGCGGCAGCGCCGCGCACGTGCAGGGAGGCGGCGGTTCTCAGGTGGTGCGGGGTTGGGCGGCCGGCCGGGGTCAGCCGAAGACGGCGGGAGGCGGGACCGGGGCGAGGACCGGGTCGCCGTCCTTGATGGCGGCCGCGCCGGCGACGAAGTTCGTCAGCGCCTCGCCGTGGACGCAGCGCGCCTGGGTCAGCCCGCCCGCCGCCCGTCGCGTCAGCAGGTCCATCGGCAGCTCGGTACGGGAGGCGGCCACGATGAGGTTGCCGAAGCGGCGCCCCCGCAGGATGCCGGGCTCGGCCAGCAGGGCGACGTGCCGGAACGTGCCCGTGACCGTGGCCACCAGCCGCCTGGTGAAGGCGAGGCCCGTGCCGTCGGCCAGGTTGATCAGCAGGGTGCCGCCGGGGCGCAGGACGCGGGCGAGGTCGCCCATGTACTCGGCCGTGGCCAGCTCGACCGGCATCGTCGCCCCGGTGAACGCGTCGAGGACGATCAGGTCGGCCGTCTCGTCCCACACCTTGGCCGTGCCCTCGCGCCCGCCCGCGACGATGACCTTCAGCCGGGGGACCGAGCGCAGATCGAGCTGCTCGCGGACCAGGTTGACCAGCAGGCCGTCCGGCTCGATCACGATGTGCCTGGACTCGCGGCGGGTGGCGGAGACGTAGCGGGGGATCGTGCAGGCGCCGCCGCCCACGTGGACGCAGCTCAGCGGACCTTCTGGCAAAAGGTCGATCGCATCCGCCATGAGTCGTACATACTCAAATTCCAGAAATGTCGGGTCTTGTAGATCTACATACGACTGAGGTACGCCATCCTTGGACAGCACCCAGCCGTCCTGCCTGTCCAGATCCCGGAGCAGCTCGATCTCGCCGAAAGTCACCGGGTACAGGCCAGGCATCGGCTCCCGCTGTCCACGTGCCACGTCTGATCCCCTCCTGGGAGAAACCGTATGCGACGACGAAGGCTGATTGTGCTCGTTATCGCCGTTGTCGCGGTAGTCGGGGCGGGTGCCTTCGCCGTCATGGCGTCGAGCCGGGTCAAGGGCAGCGCCTCGGAGACGGCCTCCGCGTACTTCGCGGCCTGGCGCGAGGCGGACGCGACGGAGATGGCGCGCCTGGTCTACCGGCCTCCCGGCGACTTCGTCGTCCGGCACCGCGCGCTGAGCGACGAGCTGCACGTCGAGTCCATCGAACTCGCGCCGGGCAGGATGAAGAGCACGGGGGAGGAGAGCGCCGAGGTGCCGTTCGCGGGGGTGCGGCACCTGTCGGAGTTCGGGGCGTGGCCGTTCGACAGCGTGTTACGGCTGGCCGTACGCGACCGGTCCTGGAAGGTGCTGTGGGCGCCCGAGACCCTGCACCCGTTGCTCAAGGACGGCGGCACGCTGGAGCTGGCGGAGATCGACGCCTCGGCGGCCGAACTGGTCACCGCGGAGGGCGACAAGATCCCGAACGACAGCTACGCCGACGCCTACCTCAACCCGCTCAAGCCCGAGTTCGAGCAGGCGGTGCACGGCTGGGCGCTGGTCGCCAAGGCGCCGGGGCAGCCCGACCGGCAGCTGATGACCCGGCGGCCCGAGGCGAACGTCGAGCGCACCACCCTGTCGCGCCCGGTCCAGGCGGCGGCCGCGCGGGCGCTGGACGGCGTGGAGGACTCCACGATCATCGTCATCCGGCCCAGCACCGGAGAGATCATCGGCCTGGCCGACCGGCTGAAGGACAACTACAGCGCGGTGCGCGACGTCTTCCCGCCCGGCTCCGTCTTCAAGACGATCACCGCGGCGGCTCTGCTCAAGAGCGGGCTCGACCCGGCGGCCCAGGTCGGCTGCCCGGGCACGTACCAGATCCCCTTCCACCGCCTGTACGAGAACGACGGCGAGGTGGACCGCGGGGTCGTCACGTTCACCGACGCCTTCGCCTACTCCTGCAACACCACCTTCATCGAGCAGGCCACCACGCGGCTGACGGGGGCCGACCTGCGCGAGACGGCGGACGAGTGGGGCTTCGGCCGGCCGATCGCCACCGGCATCGGCGGGACCTGCGGCACCGTGCCGGAGACCGCCGACCTCGACCTGCTCGCCGCCGACGTCATCGGCCAGGGCGAGGTCGTCGCCACTCCGCTGTGCATGGCCGCGCTCGCCGCCGCCGTCGAGAGCGGCACCTGGCGCTCGCCGCGGCTGCTGTCGAAGGAGCAGGTACGCCGCATCGACGGCGTCCCGCACGGCGACGTCGTCATGGACGGGACGGTCGTGGCCGCGCTGCGGGACATGATGACGGCCGTCGTCGACCATGGCACCGCCAGCGACTCCGGGCTGCCCGAGGGGGTCGCGGGCAAGACCGGCACCGCCGAGGTTGAGGGGGAGACCTCGCACGCCTGGTTCCTCGGCTACCGCGACGACCTGGCCTTCTGCGTCTTCATCAGGAACGGGGGCTCGGGCCGGGCCGCGGCCGTCCCGGTGGCCGCCCGCTTCCTGAAGGGCCTGTGATTCCGCCGGGCCGGAAGGAGAGCGTCCGCTAACCTACGGTACCGTAGGTTTCATGACGACCATCACCGTGAAGCCCAGGCTGCGAGGCTGGTTGCACACTGGAGCGCTGCCCGTCACCCTGATCGCGGGGTTCGTGCTCGTGGCGCTCGGTCCCACCTTGCAGGCACGTGCCGCCGCCGCCGTCTACGCCGTCACCTCGGCCCTGCTCTTCGGCATCTCCGCCACCTACCACCGCGGTGAGCTCGGCCCCCGGCTCGCGGAGTTCCTGCGCCGGGTGGACCACGCGAACATCTACCTGATCATCGCCGGGACCTACACCCCGTTCGCCCTCCTGGCGCTGGACGGCGCGCCCCGCGTCGCGGTGCTCTCGATCATCTGGAGCGGCGCCCTGGCCGGGGTGCTGTTCCGGGTGCTCTGGATGAACGCGCCGCGCTGGCTCTACACGGTGCTCTACCTGGCGCTCGGCTGGACCGCGGTCTTCGTCATGCCGCAACTGCTCGAAGGCGCCGGCCTGGCCGCCGTCGTGCTGGTGGCGGTCGGGGGCGTGTTCTACTCGGCCGGAGCCGTCGTCTACGGCCTGCGCCGCCCCGATCCCTCGCCCCGCTGGTTCGGCTTCCACGAGGTCTTCCACGCCTTCACCGTCGCCGCGTACCTGGTGCAGTACATCGCGGTGTCGATCGTGGTCTACTCCCACGTCTGACCCCAAAGTGGTCATGAAAGGGCCGATCGCCGACATTTGACCCGTTGCTGGTCTGTTCGAGGGCGCCTCCCGGAAAGGCAGACCAGTATGGGGGATATCTCTCGTTCGTGGTGGCTGCTGCTCATTCGCGGCCTGGCGGCGATCGTCTTCGGCATCCTGGCGTTCAGCTGGCCCGGGCTCACGCTGCTCGTCCTGGTGGTCTTCTTCGGCGTGTACGCCATCGTCAGCGGTGCGTCCGAGCTGTTCGCCGGATTCCGCCACGGGGCACGGTCACGCGCCTGGCTGATCATCTCCGGGATCCTCGGCATCCTGGCCGGGATCGTGGCCTTCGTCTGGCCGGGCCTCACCGCCGTCGCCCTGCTCTACATCATCGCCTTCTGGGCCATCTTCAGCGGCATCGCCGAGATCGTGGCGGGCGTGCAGCTGCGCAAGGTGATCGACAACGAGTGGATGTTCATCGTCGGCGGCGTCCTGTCGGTGATCTTCGGTGTCCTGCTGCTCATCTGGCCCGGCGCGGGGCTGCTCGGCCTGGCCTGGCTGATCGGCGTCTTCGCGATCCTCTACGGCATCGCGATGATCGCCCTGTCACTGCGCGTGAAGAACTTCACTTCGAGGGCAGGTATACCGTAAATTTTGTCTGGATGCCGACATTCTTCAAGAGGAATGTCAGGCACCCGATTCGCTGTGGAGGCGCCATGGACGTACACGCCCGCCTTGCCCGCCACCTTCTCGTCGACGGATACCGGCTCGTGCTCGATCTGGAGCTCAGCCACGGCTCCTGGCTCGTCGACGCCAGGAACGGCCGCCGCTACCTCGACTTCTACACCTTCTTCGCCTCGGCCCCACTGGGTGTGAACCCGCCCTTCGACCCCGACTTCACCCACCTGCTCGGTCAGGTGGCCCGCAACAAGCCGGCCAACCCCGACATCTACACCGAGCACCTGGCCGACTTCGTCGACACCTTCGCCCGCGTGCTCGGCGACCCGGCCCTGCCGCACCTGTTCTTCGTCGAGGGCGGCGCCCTCGCGGTCGAGAACGCGCTGAAGACCGCCTTCGACTGGAAGAGCCGCCGCAACGAGGCCGCGGGCCGATCACGCGACCTGGGCACCCAGGTGCTGCACCTGACCAAGGCCTTCCACGGCCGCAGCGGCTACACGCTGAGCCTGACCAACACCGAGCCGGGCAAGACCGACCGCTTCCCCGCGTTCGGCTGGCCGCGCATCGACGTGCCCGCCATCCACTTCGGCGACGTCGAGGCCGCCGAGGAGCGGGCGCTGGCCCAGGCGCGGGCGGCGTTCGAACGGCACCCGCACGACATCGCCTGCTTCATCGCCGAACCCATCCAGGGCGAGGGCGGCGACAACCACATGCGGCCCGAGTTCCTCCAGGCCATGCAGCGGCTCTGCCACGAGTACGACGCCCTGTTCATCCTGGACGAGGTGCAGACCGGCGGCGGCACGACCGGGACGCCGTGGGCGTACCAGCAACTGGGGCTTGAGCCCGACGTGGTGGCCTTCGCCAAGAAGGTCCAGGTCGGCGGGATCATGGCGGGCCGCAGGGTGGACCTGGTGCCCGACAACGTCTTCCAGCAGAGCGGGCGGATCAACTCGACGTGGGGCGGCGGCCTGGTGGACATGGTGCGCAGCCGCGGCATCCTGGAGATCATCGAGCGCGACGGCCTGATCGCCCGTGCCGCGAGCGTGGGGGAGATGCTGCTCGAACGTCTCACCAAGCTGGAGGCGGAGCGTCCGGAGGCGCTGTCCGACGTGCGCGGGCGTGGCCTGATGTGCGCCTTCGACCTGCCCGACCAGGCCGCCCGCGACGCGCTGGTGACCCGGCTCAGGGAGGAGCACGGGGTGCTGGTGCTGCCGTGCGGGCCCAGGTCCGTCCGCCTGCGCCCGGCGCTGAACATCCCCGAGCCCGACATCGACCACGGCCTGACCGCCCTGTCCGCGGCCCTGTAGACGGGGTTACTGGGTGACGCTGGTGGCGGTGCGCCGCGGCCCGGCGTAGCGCCAGAAGAAGTTGAGCAGCACGCTGACCCGGTTGCGCCCGCCCAGCAGGTACGCCACGTGGATGAAGATCCACACCAGCCAGGCGGGCAGCCCGCGCATGGTCAGCCCGTTGGCCAGTTGCAGCACGGCCTCCGCCTTGCCCACCGTCGCCATGATCCCCGGATCCTGGTACGAGAACGGCCGCAGCGGACGCCCCTGGATCGCCGCGGCGATCTGCCGGCCCACGTGCTTGCCCATCTGGATCGCCGGCTGGGCGAGCTGGGGCAGCGGGTCCGGCGGCCCGGACAGGTCCCCGGCGACGAAGATCTCGGGATGCTCCGGCACGTTGAGCGCCTCGGTGAGCGTGATCCGGCCGCCCTTGCCCTGCGGCAACCCCCAGGCACCCACCTCGGGCGGCGCGGTGACGCCGAGGGCCCACACGGTCACGTCGCTCGGCAGCCGGGTGCCGTCCTTGAGCACCACGGCGTCGGGCTCGACGGAGGCCACGGTGGAGCCCAGCCGTAGCCGTACGCCGCGCTTGCGCAGCGCCTTGGCCGCCGAGTCGCGCAGCCGCGGCTTGTACGGCGCCAGCACGTAGTCGAACCGCTCGACCAGCGTCACGCTCGTCTGGTCCGGCCGCACCTCGGGATGCGTCAGCGGGATCGTGCGCCGCCGCAGCTCGGCCAGCGTGCCGGCCATCTCGACCCCGGTCGCGCCCGCGCCCACCACCACGATGTGGGTGCTCTCACGCCGTCCCGCCGCGGTGTCCTCCAGGCAGTGCTGCATCAGCCGGCGCAGTGTGGCGGCGTCGTTGAGCGAGTAGATGGGGTGGGCGTTCTCCTGCGCGCCGGCCACGTTGAGCCAGTTGGTGGTGACGCCGGTGGCCAGCACCAGGTAGTCGTAGTCGAGCACGGTGCCGTCGTCCAGCTCGACCTTCTTCTCGTCGGCCAGCACCTTGCTCAGCGAGGCCCGCCTGGCCCGCACATTGGGCCACTTGGCGGCGAACGTCCTGATCGGGTAGGACACGTCGGACGTCCCCATCCCCGCCGTGGCCACCTGGTAGAGCAGCGGCTGGAACGTGGAGTAGGGGTTGCGGTCGACGACCGTGACCAGCGCTCCGCTCCTGGCCAGCTCCCGTGTCGCGTTCAGCCCCGCGAAACCCGCGCCCACGACGACGACCCGCGCTCTCTTCACCATCAGCCCCTCCCGAGGGGACCAGCGCCTTTAGGCGACGGGGAAATCGGGAGCGGGAGGGCCGCCAAGGCCCGAGTGTGCCTTGACCTGCCAGGTCCGCGCATCACAGATCCCCTTCCGGGTTTTGTCGGTGTAAGCCGATAGCGTGGTTGTCTCGTTACCGAACGTGGGGGGTGGGTGTGCGCCGGTCGTTCAAGTACCTGCTGCGCCCCACCAGCGAGCAGGCCGCCGCGCTCGCGCAGTGTCTGGAGGAGCACCGGCAGTTGTACAACGCCGCGCTGGAGCACCGCCGCACCGCCTACGCCAGGGCGGGCGTGAGTGTCCGATACGCAGACCAGTCGGCCGAGTTGAAGCACATCCGCGGCGATGACCCCGGCGGGCAGGGCCGGTGGTCGTTCTCTTCCCAGCAGGCCACGCTGCGTCGCTTGGACAAGGCGTTCCGCGCGTTCTTCGAACGCGTCAAGACTGGCCGTACGCCGGGGTTTCCCCGGTTCAAGGGCCGGGGCCGGTTCGACACGGTGGAATGGCCGAAGGACGGCGACGGCTGCCGGTGGGACTCCCAGCCCGAGCACCCGACCGCCACGTTCGTGCGGTTGCAGGGCGTCGGGCACGTCCGGGTGCATCAGCACCGGCCGGTCAGAGGCCGGGTCAAGACGATCAGCGTGAAGCGGAAGTCCTCCCGCTGGTATGTGGTCCTGTCGTGTGACGAGGTGCCCGCCGAGCCGCTTCCCGCCACGGGCGCGGTAGCCGGGATCGACATGGGTGTGGCCTGGCTGGTCACCACTTCCGGCGGGGAGCACCTGGCCAATCCCCGCCACCTGGCCGCAACCGCCGAACGTCTCGCGACGGCGCAGCGGGACCTCTCCCGCAAGAAACGGGGCTCCAAGCGGCGGCGCAAGGCGGTGGCCCGCGTTGCCGCGCTGCACGGCAAGGTGCGCCGCCAGCGGCTCGACTACGCGCACAAGACCGCGCTCGCGCTGGTCCGCGACTACGACCTGATCATGCACGAGGACCTGCCGATCACCAACATGACCCGCTCGGCGTCCGGCACGATCGAGGCCCCCGGCCGCAACGTCGCCGCCAAGGCCGGTCTCAACCGGAGCATCCTGGACGCGGGTTGGGGGGTGTTCCTGATGATCCTCGCGCACAAGGCTGAAAGCGCCGGTCGAGAGCTGATCGCGGTGAACCCCGCCGGCACCTCCCGCGCCTGTGCCCGATGCGGGCACTGCGCGAAAGAGAACCGCGTCACCCAGGCGGAGTTCGTCTGTACGGCGTGCGGGCATGCCGCGCACGCCGACGTGAACGCGGCGGTCAACATCCTCAGGGCAGGGCTTGCCCTTCGCCGGGCTGCGGAAGCGGCTTAGCGAGAAGCCGCTCCCTCCAGGGAGCGGAGGAGTCACGAAGAAGTCCTTCCCCATTGACAGCGTCATGGATGCCTATGGCACCGCCAGCATCTCTTAAACCACTGAATACGGGATCGGCACGAAATCTCCGCCGCACGTAAGAGGGCCCTCTCGCCTGATCGGGGAAGCGAGAAGGCCCGTGACCGGGGCCGGCGGCTACTCCTGACGTGAGCGCCACAGCCCGATGGCGGTGACGCGGGAGTCGACGCCGAGCTTGGCGTAGATCCGGTTGACGTGGTTCTTCACGGTCTTCTCGCTGAGAAACAGCCGCCGCGCGATCTGCCCGTTGGACTGACCGGTCGCGATGAGGTCCATGACCTCGGCTTCGCGTTTGCTCAGGGACGTGAACACGCTATCGAACGCTGCGTCGTCGACTCTCATCCGGCCTCCGGGGGCGCGCAGACGGTCAGGTCGCCGATGGCCCCCGTGCTTCCGGCGTTAGCGGTAGACAGCGAGCATAACCCGCATTGTCATGATTTGGGGTCGTTGTCGGTAGAAAAGACAAACGGCCGGTCCCGAAGGACCGGCCGTTCGCGCTGGGGTGAGTGAAGGGACTTGAACCCTCGACATCCAGGACCACAACCTGGCGCTCTGCCAACTGAGCTACACCCACCACGGCCACCCACTGCGTGGTGGCACAGGAAAAGTGTAGCGGGATTCGGGAGTCTTTACGCCACCCGTTTAGCCGCTGACCCGCTCTGCCAGGGCTCTCGCGGTCGCCGAATCGGGCCCCGGCTGACCCACGAAGATCGCCGCGCGGTAGTAGCGCAGCTCCCTGATGCTCTCCGTGATGTCCGCCAGAGCACGGTGTCCGCCCTGCTTTTCCGGTGCGGCGAAGTAGACCCGCGGATACCACCGGCGCACCAGCTCCTTGATCGACGAGACGTCGATCATCCGGTAGTGCAAATAGGAATCGACCCCGGGCATGTCGCGGGAGATGAACGTGCGATCGGTGCCGATCGAGTTGCCGCACAGCGGGGCCTTCTTCGGCTCGGGCACGTGGCGGCGGATGTAGTCGAGCACCAGCGCCTCCGCCTCCGCCAGCGTCACCCCGCCCGCCAGCTCGGGCAGCAGCCCGGAGGCGGTGTGCATCTCGCGCACGACCTGCGACATCTGCTCCAGGGACTCGGGCGGCGGTTTGATGACCACGTCGACGCCCTCGTCCAGCTGGTTGAGCTCGCTGTCGGTGATCACGCACGCCACTTCGACGAGCGCGTCGCGCCCCAGGTCGAGCCCGGTCATCTCACAGTCGATCCAGACCAGCACGTCACTCATTCGATCTCCTCGCCCAGCGGCTCGGAGCAATCCGCCCGCTTGTTACCCCACCAGCCTAGTGCCACCGGTCAGGCCGGTTTGAGCGAGCCGAGAACCTGCTCGACCACGTCGGTGCCCAGATTGTCGGGAACGGAGACGTACGCGATGGCCGGGCTCTGCCCGTCGCCCCGATCCACGAGCACGATCGCCCCGTTCTCCTTCTTCCACTTGTAGCCCTTCTCCTCCGAGATCTTGGTGAAGTCGAGCTCGAACCGCAACAGCCAGGCGTCCTTGCCGCCCACCTTCATCGCCTTGTCCTCGATGACCTTGCTCTCGTGGGCGGGCGCGTAGTAGCGGGTGGTGAAGTCCACGAAGACGGCTTTGGCGGTGTCGCCGAGACCCGTGGCGCCGGAGTAGGGGTAGAGCTCGTTGAGCAGCCCCGTGAAGACGTTGCCGATCCAGTCGGCCTCGCCCTCGTAGTTCTCCTGGGCGTCCGCCTTGACCGCGGCCGTCCACTGTTGCTCGGTCGGCCTGCCGTTGTTGACCTCGTTGACCGCGGCCACCTCCCAGCCGCTGGGCACCTTGAAGGCCAGCCCGCTGCGCGGATCGGTGATCACGCCGTCGGCCGGCTGCGGGAACTCGCCGCCCTGGCTCGGCAGCGGGTCCTGCGACGGCGGCCCCTGGGACGGAGGCTCCTCGGTGGGGAAGCGCGGCTCGGCCGTCTCACGGGGCGGCGACGCGACGCCCGTACTGTCCCTGTTGATGAAGAAGATCCCGGCCACCACGATCAGCGCGAGCACCACCAGCGCCGCCAGGCCGCCGAACACCCACGGCAGCGGATTGCCCTGCTTGGGCGGCGGCGGGTAGCCGGGCCCCGGCAGCGGCCCGCCCCACTGCTGGGTGGGCGGCTGTGCGGACGACTGGGCGGACGACTGGGCGGACGACTGGGTGGGCCCGCCGGGAGCGCCGTAGGCCGACTGGCCGTAGGTGGGCCCGCCGAACTGCAGCGTGGGGTTCGCCGGCGTCACCGCCCAGCCGGGACCGGTCTGCGGCTGCGGCTGGGGCTGCTGCTGGGGTGGTGGCTGGGGGAACGACTGTGTCGGGGCCTGAGCGGACGGCTGGAAGGGGGGCTGCGGCTGGGGGCCGGACGCCGGCTGCTGGGACTGGCCCTGCGGCTCCTGGGCGTGCAGCGCGTCCGTCCACTGGCTGCCGTCCCACCAGCGGAGCTGAGGCTCTCCGTAGGGGTCGGGGTACCAGCCCGCGGGGGTCTGCGTGGTCATGTTCGCCAGATTAGTAAGAACCGCTTTGATATGCATTGCTGAGCGCGATCGGGCGGTCCCCGCCCGGCCGGTCAGCACGTACAGAGGCTTGTCAGCACTTGTAGGAGAACGTGGCCTTGTCCGAGCGCACCGGCCCCGGCGTGAGGATCCGCAGCGTGGCCGTGGCCTTGACGTTGCTCCTGCCCCGCAGCGTCCACCGCAGCGGCACCGTGTACGACGTCTTGTCGGCCTGCGTGCGTAACGTCCCCTTGACGACCTCCTTGTCGAGGTTCTTGCGCCACTCGTACGTGATCTCGCCCGGCGCCCCGTTCGTGACGACCGTGCCGGTGACCACCACCGCGCGGTCGCAGCCCTGCGTCTTCTTCGGCGCCACCACGTTCACCGACATGACCGCCAGGTCCGGCGCGGTGCCCAGTTTCAGCCAGGCCAGGACCGCCCCCGCCATCACGATCGCGAACACGACCGCCGACAGGATCGTGCGCCGCCGCCTGGCCCGCGAGACCCGGTCGGCCCGCCCGCCGGGGCGGTGCACGGTGGCCGCCTCGTCGCGGCCCGCCCGCCAGATCCGTTCGGCCTCCGTCTCCTGCCGCTCCCGCGCCTGCGGCTGGGTCCCGACCCCCGGCCCGAACTGAACCGGTCCCGTCGACCGGCCGGGGACGTGCAGCAGCGTGACGATGTCGCCCTCGTCCCTGTTCGGCGTCACGACGGGCGGGGCGGCCGAGGCGCGCCCGTAGGCCGGCGCCTGGGCGAACGCCGACTGACCGCGCGCCGCACTCGCCAGGGCGTCCCTGCTGATGCGGCCGCCCGGCAGCGTGCCGCGCTCGTTGACCAGCAGGTCGCGGGCGGCGGCCAGGCCCAGGGTGCCGGCCGTGTTCGCGGCCCGTTCGAACAGCACGGCCACCTCGGGGGCCTGCCGGCCGGCGGAGGCGCCCAGGCCGCGGGCCAGGGAGGCCCAGCCCGCCGCGTCCCGTTCGCGCGGAGAGACCCGCGCCCTGATGGCGTCGGACAGCCCGCGCTCCGACAGCAACGAGACGCCCTCGGAGGTGACGACCACCGTGCCCGGATGCACCGAGCCGTGCGTGACCCCGGCGGAGTGCAGCGCGAGCAGCGTCTGGGCGGTCTCCACC
Source organism: Nonomuraea fuscirosea (assembly GCF_035917475.1). NCBI lineage: Bacteria > Bacillati > Actinomycetota > Actinomycetes > Streptosporangiales > Streptosporangiaceae > Nonomuraea > Nonomuraea fuscirosea. The sequence continues at coordinate 496,517 of NZ_CP109074.1, forward strand.
AGGGCGGAGGCCGCCCCGCCCGGATCGACGGGACCGGCCGCGAGCAGGTCGGCCAGCGTCGGGCTGACCGCCTGCGCGGTGAGCAGCCACACCTGCTCGCCCGCCGCGACGACGTCCGCCACCGGGATCAGCCCGCTCAGCCCGGCCAGCACGAGCCGCTGGTCGGTCATGACCGCCTGCACGACGCGGTCGCGGACGCCGGGCAGGCCGACGATCTTCGGGTCGAACAGCAGCGCGCCGGCCCTGCGGCCGTCGGGCGAGATGGCGTCGATCCAGTTGCCGAGTTCGGTCATCCAGGTGTGCTCGGTGAGCCGGAATCCGGCGATACCGTTGTCAGGGTTGTTCATCGCCGTCTGCCCCCCGGGCGCGTCTAGCGCTTCCTTCTGTGACGTCCCGCCATACGGCGCCTCACCGCAAGTGTGACCGGTAGCGCGCCCGTCGTCACCAGGGCGAGCCCGATCAGCGCACCGCCCGCGCCCTCGTCAGTGGTTCCGCCAGTGGTCGAGTCGGTGGTCCGTGGCGCCTGCACCGTCGGCTCGCGGCGCGGCGGCTCCTCGCCGCCGTCTCCCGTGCCGCCCGTGGAGGTGGGCTCGCTCTGGGTGGGCGAGGCCGTGGTCGGGTCGGGGATCGGGTCAGGCCGCCGGGTCGGGGCCGTGGCGCTCGGCGCGGCCGAGGTGGGCGGCCGCTCGCCGTCGGGACGGTAGACGTCGCCGTTCAGCTCGGGTTCCTCGCTCTCCGTGGCGGTGGGCTTCGCGGTGGTGGGCTTGGGGGTCGGCTTCCTGGTCCTGACCGGCGTCCGCGTGGGGGTGGGGGTCGGCTTCCTGGTGGCCGTGGGCCGTACGACCGGGGGAGCGGCGCTTTCCGTGGCCGTCGGGACGGGCGCGGAGGTGGTCTCCTCGGGAGTGGGCGCCTCCTCCTCCGGCTCCTCGGTGGCCTCGTCGGGCGTCTCCTCGACGGCCGGCTCGGGCTCGGACGTGGTCGGCGTGACCTGGGTGGTCTGCGCCTGGAGCACCGGCTCGTCGGATCCGGTGCTGACGAACATCACCACGGCCGCGACGAGCACGCCCGCCGTGGCCGTGGCCAGGGCGATCTTGACCGGGAGCTTGCTCAGGACGCTCGGCGGCTCGTCGAAGTCCGTCTCGGCGAGCGCGGTCTCCGTCTGCGCGGGCTCCTCCAGCGCGGTCGGGAAGAGCAGCACCAGCAGGCCGGCGAGGGCGGCCAGGCGGCGGCGCCCGCGCTCCTCCCAGTCGGGCCCGTACGCCTGCGCCGCGACGGCCTCCAGCTCGGTCAGGAACGCCTCCGCCGACGGCGGCCGCTCCGCCGGGTCCTTGGCCAGGCCGCGCTCGACCAGGTCGCGCAGCTGCCCGGGGATCTCCTCGGTCGGCGGGGCCACGGCCTGGTGCTGGTGGGCCAGGGCGGCGAGGTTGGGGGCACGGAAGGGGCGGGTGCCGGTCAGGCACTCGAAGAACACGACGGTGGCCGCGTAGACGTCGGTCGCGGGCCCCGCGGGCTTGCCCGCCCACTGCTCGGGGGCCATGTACGGCGGCGTGCCCGCGGCGCTCGCGTGCTCGCCGGTCCTGACCGCGATGCCGAAGTCCACCAGCTTGGTGACGCCGTCGTGCTGGACCATGACGTTCTCGGGCTTGAAGTCGCGGTGCACGACCCCGATGGCGTGCGCCGAGGCGAGACCCTGCAGCGAGCCCTTGAGCACCGTCAGCGCCGCCTCAGGCCCTGTGGGCCCTTCCGAGCGCAGGAGCTCGCGCAGCGACACGCCGTTGATCAGCTCCATGATGATCGCCGCGCCCTGCCCGGCCTCGACGTAGTCGATCAGCCTGGCGTGGTACGCGCTCTGTAACGTCGCCAGCAGCCTGGCCTCGTGGCGGAACCTGGCCACGAACCCGACATCGGCTCTCAGCTCGTCGCTGAGGTACTTGATCGCCACCTCGGCGCCGTCGTAGTCACGCCTGGCCAGGACCACCCGGCCCGCGGCCCCCGAGCCCAGCTCGCGGACCTCGGTGTAGCCCGGGACCCCCCACGGCCCATCACCGTACATAACGGTTCTCCTCTGGAGTCACTAGGGCCCCCACCCTCATCAAACGGTCCGTAGCTTAACCAGAGGGAGCCGCTTTCCCGCTACCGTTATTCATACAAGCGGGGAAATGTCACCCAACGGTACCGGGAGACTCGGGCCTCGGTGTGATCTTCGGCGTCGCCCGCGGCGTCTCCTTCGTGGGCTCCTGCGGTTTCTCGCTGGGTGTGTCCCGTGGCTGCTCCACCGGCTTGTCGCTCGGTGGCTCCTTGGTCGGCTCCTCCTCCTGGCACGCCGGGGTGGCGCCGCTGCGACCGGCGCTCCCGCCGGCCGCGGCCGGATCGGTGGCGGCCGTCACCGACCACTTCGAGCCGCAGGGCAGCTTGGCCCGGTAGGCGAACGCCCGGCTGTAGGAGGTCGCGCCGGACAGGGTCACCGTGCGCGTGTCGGCCCCCTCGCCGGCCGCGAACCTGACGGTGAGCCGTACCGGCTGGGTGTTCGCCGTGGTGACCCTGACCTGCGTGGAGATCCCGTCGGCCCGCGCGCCCGCCGCGACGATCGCCACCCGCCGCACCTGCGGCGGGCACGGCACCGAGACCCGCGCCGTGTCGGTCCTGCCGCCCGCGCTCACCCGCACCGACAGCGTCGAGCCGCAGGGGCGGGACCTGAACGTGTGGATGAAGGCCCTGGAATAGGAGGTGCGGCCGGACAGGGTCGCCTCGCGGGTGCCCGCCGCCTCGCCGTCGACCGCGAACCTGGCCTCGACCGGGATCGCGCCGGCGGCGCTGGCGGTGAGCCTGACCCGGGCGGTGGCCGTGCGGCCGGGCACCTCGGGCAGGCCGAGGGCGACGCTGAGTGCGGTCACCCTGGCCGGGCAGGCCGGCACGGACAGGGAGGCCGTCCTGGTGCCGCCGGGAGCCGCCGGTGCGGTGGCGACGCTCAGCGTGACCGTCCTGCCGCAGGGACGCTCGCCGATCCGCCAGCTCAGCGTGCGGGTGTAGGAGGTGGCGCCGCTGAGGCGCAGGCGCTGGGTCCTGCCGTCCGCGCCGGGCGCCGCCCAGGTGGCGGTGACGGTGACCGCGCCGGCGCCGTTCGTGCGGAACGTGACCGTGCTGCGGGCGACGTCGTTCTCGCCGAGCGTGATGCCGCCCACGCTCACTCCCAGCACCGAGGCGGCCGGCGGCGTGCTCGGCTCCGGCTCGGAAGGCGTGGGCGTGGGGGTCGGGGTGGGCGTCGGTGTCGGTGTCGGTGTCGGGGTCGGTGTGGCGGACGTGGGCGTCTCGCTCGGGGCGCCGCTGCCCGTGCTGCTCGGCTGGGTGGCCTGCCTGGTCGGCTCCTGCTCGGGGCGGTCGGCCTCGGGCGGATCCTGCGGGACGGCCTGCGGCGTGGTCCCCGGCTCGGCGGTGGGATCGACGCCGGGGCCTGAATCCGGGCCGTCATCGGTGCCGGGATCGGACTCCGGTTCGGTGGCCGGCGCGGGATCGGACGTCGCCGGATCGGCGACCGGCGCCGTCTCGACCAGGCTGGGCGGCACCGCGGCCGCCGCTCCGACCGGCCGCTCCGGCGGCGGCTGCCGGTTGACCAGCACGACCACCACCGCCACGGCCGCCGCCGAGGCCACCGCGCCGCCCATGGCCAGCCGCCGCGTGTTCGCGCGCAGCCCGCGGAAGACCGTCCTGGCCAGCGACGTGGCCACCTCGGGCGCGGGTGCGGTCTGCGGGGTCGGCAACAACAGCGCGAGCAGCGCCACGAGCGCGGCCAGCCGGCGCCTGCCCCGCTCCTCCCAGTCCTCCCCGTACGCCGCCCTGGCCACCGCCTCCAACTCGGCCACGAACGCCATCGCCCCGCCGGGCCGGCGCGCCGGATCCTTGGCCAGCCCGCGCCGCACCAGCTCGCGCACCGGCGCGGGCGCGTCGTGGAAGGGCACGGGGGCGTGCACGTGCTGGTAGCCGAGCACGCTCGGCTCCGTGGAGCGGTAGGGCCGGTGCCCGGTCAGGCACTCGAAGAAGACGGCCGTGGCCGCGTACACGTCGGTGGCCGGCGAGGCGGGCTGCCCCTCCCACAGCTCGGGCGCCATGTAAGGCGGCGTCCCCTCCGGCCGCGCGGTCGTGCCCTGCCTGACCGCGATGCCGAAGTCGACGAGCTTGCTGACCCCGTCGTCGCGGACGATCACGTTCTCCGGCTTGTAGTCCCGGTGGACCAGCCCCATCTCGTGCGCCTTGGCCAGCCCCAGCAGCGAGCCCTTGAGCACGACCAGCGCCGCCTCCGGCTCGGTGGTGCCGTTCTCGCGCAGCAGCGCCCGCAGCGAGACGCCGTTGACCAGCTCCATCACGATGGCCGCGCCGCCGAAGTCCTGGACGTACTCCCACATCGTGGCGATGTTCGGATCGCGCAGCGTGGTCAGCAGCCGCGCCTCCGACTGGAACCTGGCCAGCGCGGCAGGATCACGCCGCAACTCCTCGGACAGGTACTTGATCGCCACCCTGACCCCGGTGTCGTCGTGCACAGCCTGGACGACGCGTCCGCTGGCACCCGCCCCGAGCTGCTTGATCTCCGTGTAACCGGGAGCACTCCACTGCATATCCGCTCTCCCATCAGGAGCCGGCCCACCTGATGAGACGCGTGATCATGGGCTGGGGTTTTCCAGGTGGTTCCGGATTCATGGAACTACTCCCGATGGAGGATGTGAACAGGCGCACCGATACCTTCTGGGAGCACCGAATCCGGCTCGGGTTCGCCCCACGACGTGACCAGCGGCAACACCCCGGCCCATACCGGCAGGTCGTAGTCCTCCTCCTCGTCCACCGGACCGCCCCTGCGCATTTTGACCGAGGCCTCGTCCAGCGGCAGCGCCAGCACCGCCGTGGCGGCCAGCTCCTTGCGGTTCGGCTTGCGCACGTAGTCCCACTGGCCCGGCGCGAGCCGCTCGGCCAGCGCCCGCAGCCCCTCCATCCGCTCGTCCTCGTCCGTCACCAGCCTGGCCCGGCCGTAGACGATCGCCGAGCGGTAGTTGACCGAGTGGTGGAAGATCGAGCGGGCCAGCACGATGCCGTCGAGGTGGGTGACGGTGACGCAGACGTCGGTGCCCTCGCTCGCGCGCAGCGACGAGGCGCCGGTGGAGCCGTGCAGGTAGAGGGTCTCGCCGATGCGGCCGTAGCCGGTCGGCACGACCATGGGATGGCCGTTCACGATCACGCCCAGGTGACAGATGAGGCCGCTGTCGAGCACCTCGTACAGGTCGTCGCGGTCGGTGCTGCCGCGCTCCTTCGAGCGCCCCAGCGTCGTACGGGGAGTGGTGGAGAGCATGATTCGACCGTAACCACGAAGTGGACCTACGCTGTAGGGCCACTATCCAGCCCTTCGCAGAGACCACTTCCATGCGCAACCACGTTGACCTGCCCGTATCGCTGTCGCGCGAGGCGGACGAACCGCTCACCGCCCAGCTGGCCGGCTGGCTGCGCCGCGCCATGCTGGACGGCACGCTGGCCGCGGGCGAGCGGCTGCCGTCCACCCGTGGCCTGGCGGCCCAGCTCGCGGTCAGCAGGACCGTGGTGACGGAGGCGTACCAGCAGCTCTACGCGGAGGGCTGGCTGGACGGGCGGCACGGCTCGGGCACGTTCGTGGCCGACATCGAGCATGCGGCGCGGCCACCCGCGCCGCCGGAGCGCGCCGTGCCCGCGCCCGTCCCGCCGCCGGCGCCGGCCGACGTGATCGATCTCACGGCCGGCCGGCCCTGGGTGCGCGACTACGACCGGGCGGCCTGGAAGCGGGCCTGGCGCCGGGCCGCCGACCTGCCGCCCGGCGCGGACCCCGACCCGTACGGCCTGCCCCGCCTGCGCGAACTGCTCGCCGACCACCTCAGACGCGCCAGAGGCATGGCCGTCGGCCCCGAGAACATCCTGGTCACCCGGGGCACCGGCAACGGCCTCGACCTGTGCGCGCTGGCCCTGCTCCATCCCGGTGCGAAGGCCGGCGTGGAGGACCCCGGCTACCACGTGGCGCGCACGGTGTTCGCGATCAGGGGCGCCGAGGTGGTGCCCTGCCCGGTCGACGCCGACGGCGTGATCGTGGACACGCTGCCTTCGGACCTGCGCGTGCTCTACACCACGCCCGCCCACCAGTACCCGCTGGGCGGCCGCCTGCCGATCCCGCGCAGGGAGCGCCTGCTGGCCTGGGCCAGGAGCACGGGCGCGACCATCGTGGAGGACGACTACGACGCCGAGTTCCGCTACGACGTCGCCCCGCTGCCCGCCCTCTACGGCCTCGACCCCGAGCGGGTGGTGCTGCTCGGCTCGCTGTCCAAGATCCTCTCGCCCGACGTGGGCGTGGGCTGGCTGGTCGGGGAGGCCGGGCTGGTCGGCCGGCTCGCGGAGCTGCGCCGCGCTACGGGCGACCGCACCAGCGGGCCCGTCCAGCAGGCGGTGGCGACCCTGCTGGAACGCGGCGACATCGACCGGCACCTGCGCAGGATGCGGCTGGAGTACGCGCGCCGCCGCGCCGCCGTCGTCGAGCTCCTCGGCCCGGTCTGCCGGCTGCGCGGCGACACGGCCGGGCTGCACGTCCTGGCCGAGCTGCCCGCCTCGGTGGTGCCCGCCGTCGTCGTGCGGGCCGCGGAGCTCGGCGTGCTGCTCGACTCCGCCGAGCGCCACCACCACGCCGGCACGCGCCTGCACGGCCTGGTCATCGGGTACGGCTCCGCCTCGCTCCCCGACGTCAGGCGGGGCTGCAAGATCCTGGCCGCCCTCATCCGTACGGGCCGGCCGTAGGCGGCTCCAGCCGGCGCAGGACGGGCAGGGAACGGGCGGTGTACATCGGGTCCACGGGCAGCACGTGCCTGGCCCACCAGCGCGCGGGAGCGGGATCGGGGGAGTGCTCGGTGAAGGCGGGGGCGTAGTCGTCGTACGGCGGGTCGTACAGGTAGCCCGTGGAGACCCCGTGCCGCTCCAGCTCGGCGATGGCCGCGTCCCTGTCGGGGACCAGGAGCGGCACCCGGAACAGCGGCCGGGTCAGGTCGTCGAGCACGGCCGGGGCGACGGTGGGCAGCTCGGCCAGGCGCTGCACGCCCGCCAGCCGGCGCGCCCGGTCGCGGGGCACCTTGGCCGTCCGCCGCCCCTGGTACCAGCGGGCCACCCGGCCCCGGCGGGCCCGGTAGCGGTGCAGGTCGGCGTGGACCCAGGGGTCGAAGGGCGGCAGCGAGGGGATCTGCTTGAGCGCCAGTTCGAGCTCGGGCGCGGCCAGGGCGATGCGGAAGCCCTCACGCGGCTCCTGCAGGCCGAGGCGGCGCATGAGCTTGAGCGCGGGACGCACCAGGTCGAGCTTGAGCGCCCCCTGGCGGGCCATGGACGTGGCCACGCTGAGCAGGTCGGCGCGCAGGGAACCGCTGGTCAGCAGCTCGTCACGGGCGCGGGTCAGCGCGTCGAGATCGGCCTGGCTCTCGACGGCCAGCACGCCGCCCGAGCCGGCGCCGGGGTGCTTGGACAGGCTGAACACCCCGGCCTGGCCGAAGGTGCCGAGGGGCCGTCCGCCGAGGTCGGTCTCCATCGCGTGCGCGACGTCCTCGATCAGGATCTTCCCGGCGAAGGCGGGGGCGTCGTCGGGCAGGCCGTACAGGTTGGTCGTCAGCACGGCGTCGACCGCGCCGAGATCCACCCGGGCGACGTCGATGTTGCCGTCGCGGGGCGACAGCGGCGCGATCACCGGGCGCAGCCCGGCCGCGAGCACCAGGAAGAGGATCTCGTCCGCGGAGATGGGGGACATCAGCAGCCGCTGACCGGGCCGGCACCAGTGGCGTAGTGCCAGGTAGAGGCCGAGCCGGTTGGACGGAAGCGACAGACAGTGACGGCCTGTGCGCTCTGCGATGCGTTTCACCCTTGTAGGACAGTACGCAGTCTTCCGTATGTTTTCAATGCCTTGTCCGCGGTTTTGAGCAGCAGCGGATTGGCCATGACCGTAGCGCGGGTCTTGCGCACCGGCACCCGCATCAGCCAGTGCAGCCCGGCCGCCGCGCCGACCCTGGCCACACGCCCCTCGGCCACCTCCAGCTCGCCGTTCTTGAGCTTGTCCTTGTACTCCTTCTGGCCCCGGCCCATGTCGATGACCTGGATGCCGGACTCGGCGGCCCGCTCGGCCATGGCCAGGTGGTGGATGAGGCCGGGGGAGTATTTGGAGTATCGGGGGTCGTAGGCGGGGAACCAGCCCGCCAGCGTGGTGCGCGTGCGGACGCCGAAGTGGCCGGCCACCGGCCGCTCGTCCACGTAGACCATGTCCAGCACCCCGGCGAAGCTCTCGGTCTGCGTGGCCAGCAGCCGCTCGACCAGCTCCACGATCCACTGGTGGGCGAACCTGTCGGTGCGGCCGGTGCGCCGATACTGGTCGGTCTTCCAGCCCAGCAGCGTGCGCAGGGGCGCCAGGTCGGTGGTCGCGTAGTCGTGACGGATCGGCCCGGCCTCGCGCTGGAGCTTGCGCGACTTGGCCAGGGTGGACTTGTAGGTCTTGCCGGAGTGCGCGCGCAGGAACTCCGTGTAACGTTCCCAGCCGTCGCGCAGGTCGATGATCGGCGAGGGATGCCGTTCGTGGTGCTCGCCCATCAGCGGCTGACCGGCCACCAGGTGGTCGAACTCGTAGACCGACAGCCCGCAGCCCTTGATCAGCCGGACCGGGTCGATGTGCACGTCCTTGGCGTGCACCAGCCCCTGCGCGTCGGTGAGCCCGGAGGCGACCGGCTTGCCGATGCCGAGGGGATGTCGCTCGAACGGGAAGAATCCCACGATCTCCTGACCGTCGTGAATGATGGCGACTCTCACGTCATCGCGGAGTTCGCCCACCGTGAGCGTGAACTCGGGGGAGAGGAAGGGATTGTCGAAGGCGGCGTGCGCTTCCTGAAGGGCGCGCCATCGGGTCACTTCCGTCGGGCCCAGTTCGCGAGGCAGGGCAAGGGTGATGCGCATGGGCTCCTACTGTCGGCATGCACTCTCTGTCCGGCATGGGCCAGGGGTGTTCTCCTGCCAGATTAAAGGATCTCGCGTCATGGCATAGCCGCAGGTCCGGAACGTTACACAACTCCCAGGTGGTGTTCAGGACCGAGTGACGTTCTAATGTGTGTTCATGACCGTACCTGGCATCGACCACCCCCGATTGGTCGAGTGGATGGGCCGTAATGTGCCCGACGCCGGCGAACCGCAGTCCGTCTCGCTGATCTCGGGCGGCAGGTCCAACCTGACCTACGTGGTCGAGGCCCGGGAGCGCCGTCTCGTGCTGCGCCGGCCGCCCCTCGGTCACGTGCTGCCCACCGCCCACGACATGCGACGCGAGTGGCGGGTCATCTCGGCGCTCGCGCCGACGCCGGTGCCCGTTCCCGAGCCGGTCGCGTTCTGCGCCGACGAGGACGTGATCGGGGCCCCGTTCTATCTCATGGGGTACGTGGAGGGCGTCGCCGTACGCGAGAGCGAGCAGCTCGGCGACCCCACGCCCGAGCAGACCCGCCGGCTGTCCGAGCGGCTGGCCGAGGTGCTGGCCGCCATCCACGCCGTCGACTACCGCGAGGTGGGCCTCGGTGATTTCGGACGTCCGGAAGGCTACATGGCGCGCCAGCTCGACCGCTGGTGCCAGCAGTGGGAGCGGTCGAAGACGGCCGATCCGCCCGAGTACCACCGGCTGGTGGAGCGCCTGCGCGCGCGGCTGCCCGCCGAGGCCGCCGGCACGCTGGTGCACGGTGACTACCGGCTGGACAACACGCTGCTGCGGCTCGGCGACCTGGAGATCACGGCCGTGGTCGACTGGGAGATGTCCACACTCGGCGACCCGCTGGCCGACCTGGGGCTCACCCTGACCTACTGGCACGACCGCGGCGACGACGAACGGGCCCGCATCCCGGTGGCCGGCGACGTGACCGTGGCGCCGGGCTTCCTGAGCGCCGCCGAGTTCGCCGGCCACTACACGAAGGTCTCCGGGCGCGAGATCTCCGACCTCGGCTTCTACGTGGCCTTCGGCAACTTCAAGCTGGCCGTCATCGTGGAGGGTATCCACGCCCGCTTCAAGCAGGGTAAGACCGTGGGAGAGGGATTCGACCGCATCGGATCCGCCGTGCCCACTCTGATCTCCCGCGCGCACCGCATGCTCGACCAGCACTGAACGCCTCGACCACGGGTTCCGACCCCCGCAAGGAGCGCCCATGAGCACAGTTGCACTGATCACCGGAGCGGCGAGCGGCATCGGGGCCGCCGTGGCCCGGCGTCTGTCGGGCGGGGGCGTCAGGTGCGTTCTCGTCGACCGCGACGGCGAGGGCGTCGAGCGGCTGGCCAAAGAGGTGGACGGCGCCTGGCTGGCGGCCGACGTCAGCACCGAGGAGGCCTCGCTGGAGGCCGTCGCGCTGGCCGAGCGGCGCTACGGCCGGCTCGACCTGATGCATCTCAACGCCGGCGTCAGCGGCGGGGTCGACCTGGCCGACTTCGACCTCGAACGCTACCGACAGGTCGTCGGCGTCAACGTCGACGGCGTGGTCTTCGGCGTACGGGCCGGCGTCCCGCTGCTCACCCGCTCCGGCGGCGGCGCGATCGTGGTCACCGCGTCGCTGGCCGGGCTCGTCGGCTTCTCCGGCGACCCCGTCTACACCATGACCAAGCACGCCGTCGTGGGCCTGGTCAGGGCGCTGGCCGAGCCGCTGGCCGGCAAGAAGATCCGCATCGGCGCGGTGTGCCCCGGCTTCACCGACACGCCGCTGGTGGCCGGATCGCGGGAGATGTTCGTCAACGCCGGCTTCCCCCTGCTCACCGCCGAGGACGTGGCCGCGGCCGTCGAGACCGCCTTCTACGCCGAGACTCCTGGGACGCTCCTCGTCGTCCAGCCGGGCCGCCAGCCGGTCCCGTACCGCTACGCCGGCGTGCCGGGGCCGGTGGGCGGGCAGCGACCGCCACGCACGGATTGACGGCGAGCGGGCGGCGACGGCCGCGCGCGGATTGACGGCGAGCGGGCAGTGACGGCCGCGCGCGGATTGACGGCAAGTGGCTTGCAAGCGGGACGATTACCGTAATAGGGGCTGGGCTGCTGCCCGGCCCCTTCCACCTTTGCGAATCTTGTAGGTTCGTGATCCCCCCTAACGTCTCGCGAGGATGAGGAGCGTTCAGTGATACCGACCGACGGCCGGCACGCGCGCCGACGATCGCCGTGGCCGATCGCCCTTGGAGCCGGCATTCTCGCGGTCGTCCTGGTGGCGGGCATCATGGTCTACGCGGCCCTGCGCACCAAGGCCCGCGGCGAGTTCAGGGGCAGCGAGGTGGCCACCAACATGCCCACCGAGCCGGCTCCCCAGCTGGAGCAGCCGCCCGCGCTGACCAACTGGCCGCGCTGGGGCATCACTCACACGCAGTACAGCGCCGACAACGAGCCGCAGCAGGTCGCGGAGGAGGCCAGAGGCGTGCTGGGCCGGGTCCCGATGCTGCAGAACCAGCACATCATGGGCTGGGGCGTCGGCAACCCCGAGCCGAGCCCCGGGCAGTTCAACTTCCGTGACCTCGACCGGCGGCTGACGTTCATGTCGTCCTCCAGGGGCGTGCCGATCATCACGCTCTGCTGCGCGCCCGACTGGATGAAGGGCGGGCAGGCCGGGCGTACGGACTGGAACAAGAACCACACGGTCGCCCCCGAACGGGAGCACTTCGACGACTTCGCCAAGCTCGCCACGCGGGTGGCCAAGCAGTATCCGACGGTCAAGCACTACCTGGTGTGGAACGAGTTCAAGGGCTTCTGGGACACGACCACCAACCGGTGGGACGCTCAGGGCTACACCGAGATGTACAACAAGGTCTACACCGCGCTGAAGAAGGTCGACAAGGACATCAAGGTCGGCGGCCCCTACATCCCGATCGAGAGCAACGCCCGCGGCGGGCAGTCGGAGCTGCGCGGGCCCTGGGGCACGGTCGACCAGCGGGCGCTCGAGGCCGTCAAGTACTGGATCGAGCACAAGAAGGGCGCGGACTTCATCGTCGTCGACGGGGCGTCGATGACGAACGACAAGGGCAACGTGCCCGACGACTTCGCCGCCCAGGCCAAGTTCGGCGCCATCACCACCTGGCTGCGCGAGAAGAGCGACGACCTGCCGGTGTGGTGGGCCGAATGGTACGTCGAGCCGGAGAACTCCCAGTGGAGCGAGGAGAAGCGCACGGCCGTGCAGGCGAGCGCGCTGATGGAGTTCGCCAAGAGCGGGGTCACCACGGCCCTGTACTGGAACCCCCAGCTCAAGGGGCAGGGCGAGTGCGCCGGCTGCCTCTGGGGGCCCAAGGTGGGCGGTGAGCTGCCGATGGCCGGGCTGCTCAGCGGCTTCACCAAGTGGTTCCCCGCCGGGGTGCGGGTGCAGGAGGTGGAGTCGTCCAGCCCGAAGGTGAAGGCCATCGCGCAGGAGCGGCAGACCGTGATGGTGAACACCTCGGGCGAGGACGTCACGGCGACCGTGGACGGGCGTCAGGTCACGCTGGCGCCGTACGAGATCAAGTGGTCGGGACGCGGCGGCGCCTGACCCGGCATCGGTGCGAACCCGGAAGGGCCCGCTCGATCAGCTCAGGCCGAAGTGTGGCAGGCAGGGCTCCAGGCCGTGCACGTCCACCGGCACCGGGCTGGTGAACTCGTCCCGTTCGAGCCGGAGCCGCTGCTCGACGGCCCGCCGCCCGCGGACCTCGTGCACCGACACCCCGTCCGGCCGGTAGCCCAGCTTGCGGGAGACGCCCAGCGAGGCCGGGTTGTCGACGAACGCGCCGCTGCCCGCCGTCAGCGCGCCCAGGCCCGCGAAGGCCAGGTGCAGGACGGCGGCGCGCATCTCCGTGCCGAGCCCTTTGCCCTGGTGGGCCTGGCCCAGCCAGGAGCCCGTGCTCACGTGACGGGTGACCGCGAACGTGCGCGCCTGGAGGTCCTGGACCCCGATCACCCGCCCGTCGTGCACGACGACGAAGTTGCAGTACCAGTCGTCCGGCTGCCACCGGGACATGACGCCGAGGTGGTAGCGGATCAGGCTTCCCGGCAGCTCGTCGCGGGGCGCCTGCGTCCACGGGACGAAGAACGGCATCCGCTCAGGGTCGTGGATGCCCTCCAGGGCGCGATCGGCGAGGTCGTCGAGGTCGTCGAGAGTGGGCAGCCGCAGCTCCAGGCGGGGCGTGGTCAGGCGCAGGCCGAAAAGGGGTAGATGGCGCATGCCGCCCCATTGTTCCTGCTCACGCCACCGCGGTCATACCATTTTCACCGGGGCCGCGTGCCGACCACCTCTCGTGCGGCTTCTTCCGGGGCCTGCGCCGTCCGTATGGCCGCCCGTCCCATCGGCGGGGCTGCGCCAGTACGTCAGGTAGCGCAACCACCACTCCACCGGTCCGTACCGGTGCCTCCTCAGCCACCACCGGCTGTAGCCGACCTGAAGGGCGAAGATCCCGAGCGCGATCAGCACCTCCGCCGGCGGGCTGACCCGTTCGATCAGCGCCAGCCCGTACCCGGTGAAGATGAGCGAGCAGATCAGTGACTGCGCCAGATAGTTGGACAGCGCCATCCGGCCCGGCGCCGCCAGCGCCCGCCCGGCCCGCGGCAGGTACGGCAGCAGCCGCAGGAACGTCGCCGCGTACGCCGCCGCCAGCAGCGGAGCCGTGACCAGGTCCACCGCCTCGCCCCAGAACCGGTGCCCAGCGCCGTTCCAGGCCGACAACGTGTAGTACAGCGCGCCGGCCAGTCCGACCGTGAACCCCGCCCACTGCAGCCGGCGCAGCGTCTCCGTGTAGGCCCGCACGTCGCGCAGCGCGCCCAGCTTGCCCACCGCCAGCCCGATCAGGCACGCGGCCAGCACCGCCGGTCCCTGGAAGAGCACGCGGGCCACGATGATCAGCGACAGCTTCCTGAGGTGCTCGGAGACGATGTCCCAGAAGGCCCCGCCGAGGGCCGAGTCGGACGCGGCGGCCTGCGCGGACCCGTCCGCGAGCCGGCCCGACAGGTCCATCCCGCTCGTGGCCAGCATCGCCAGCAGCGCGAAGCCGAGCGCCAGCAGCACCGTCAGCGCGACCGCGAGCAGCACCGCCGTCCTCGGCCTGACCGCGCGGAAGAGGAGCAGGGCCAGGCCCACGGCGGCGTACGTGGTCAGGATGTCCCCGGGGAACAGCAGCACGGCGTGGGCCAGCCCGAGCAGCCCGAGCCCCGCCAGCCGGCGCAGGAACATCGGCGCGAACGGCAGGCCCCGGCGCGCGGCCGAGCCGACCTGCAACGTGAAGCTGTAGCCGAACAGGAAGGAGAACAGCAGGTAGAACTTGTTCTCGAAGAACAGCGTCACGACCCACCGCACGCCCCAGTCGAGGGGCGAGCCGAACGCGGGCTCCGCCATCCCGGCCATCCGGTAGCCGGAGGCCAGGAAGGCGATGTTCACGACGAGGATGCCGAGCAGCGCGAAACCCCGTAGGGCATCGACGGAGGCGATCCTCGCTGCCGCGAGGGGTGCGTCCGGCCTGGCGGGAGATGTCCCCTGTGTCCTCATCGGAGGACATCATCCCGCAGAACCTGAGTGTTTCCTGTGAATTCAGTTATTTTGCGCGATGTAGATGAACCGCTCGACGATCACCGCGAGGGCGATCGCGAACGCCGGCACCGCCAGGAACAGCAGGCGTTTGCGCGCCCTCGGCGCCCGGGTCGGGCCGTTCAGCCGGATGATCTCGTAGCCGAACAGGGTGACCCAGGTCACGGCGAGCGCGCCGATGCCCACCGGCGTCCACGGCGTCGTCGGGTCGCCGCGTCCCTTGTAGGGGTTCGGCTCGGGGATCTCGGTGCCCCTGACGAACTTCTTCCAGGTGTAGAGCGCCGCGTCGTCGTTCGAGAGCACCTTCTTCAGGTCGGGCGACTTGTCCAGCGCCGCCCGGAACCGCTCGCCCCAGTCGGCGGGGAAGCCCTCGTTGAGCTGCAGATAGCTCACCTGGCCGCGGCTCACCATCAGGTACGAGTTGCGCGGCTGCGTCTTGAGCTTCTCGATGGCCTTGTCGACCTGCGAGGGGTCCTTGAACACCAGCGCCTGCTCGGCGAAGTTGACCCGCTCCACGTCCCGCTCACCCCACGGCAGCGTCGGCGTGACCTCGGGGCCCTCCTTGGGCACCAGGTAGAGCACCTTGGCGCTGGGGCTGTCGTGGTCGTAGACGTAGTGCAGGGCGGCCACCTCGCCGGTGGTGACCCGCTCGAACTTCTCGTTGCCGTACCGGGCCAGGAAGAACGCCATCGCGAACATGATCGCGAAGCACGCGGCCAGCACCAGCGAGATCTTCTTGGTCAGCTCGGGGTTGAAGCGCACGTTCCGCTTGCGCAGCGGCACCGTCTCCTCGCGCACGTCCGCGCTGTCGGCCGGCAGGTTCGGGAAGAACGCGTACGCGGCCAGCAGGCACGCGCCGGGCAGCGCGAACATGTAGATCCGCAGCCCGATCTCGCCGCCGTAGCTCTGCAGGCCGAGCGCCAGCACCGGCACGCACAGCAGGATCAGCGCCGAGCGGTCGAACACCCCGCGCCGCAGCCGCCGGAACAGCCCGGCCGCTGCGCAGCCGAGGATCACCGCGAGGATGCCCAGCCGGGCCTGCAGCACCATCGCGTGCGCGGGGTCGGTGCCCTCGATCCGGTCGCCGGTGTTGCTGCGCAGGTTGGCCAGGATGTTGCCGAGGCCGCCGAAGATCGTGTCGATCTGGCTGGCCCAGAAGCCCACCGTCATGTAGCTGATCCAGGCCAGCACCATCAGCCCGAGGAAGAACGGCAGCGCCCAGGTCAGCGTGGTCCGCCTGAAGATCAGGAACGCCGTCAGCACGCCGAGCATCATGAACGGCGTGATTTGGTGCGAGGCCACCGACGCCACGAACAGCGCCACCAGCATCATCAGCATGAGCAGCTTGTCGGCCCTGAACGTGCCGGTGTTGGCCAGCTCGCCCGGCGTCATCGCGTCCAGCTTGCCGAGCCACTTGCGCAGGCCCTTCGGCGGGATCGGCTTGGTCCGCGGCTCCACCCGCCCGAACCAGCGCAACAGGATCGCCACGAACGCCAGATAGAGGGCGAAGGTGAAGCCCTGTGGCGAGAAGTAGTCCTGGCCGATCCACTGCACCAGCACGAACAGCAGCGCCGCGAACCACCTGGCCCGAGTGGTGGCCACCACCTGGCGCAGGATCAGCACGAACGGGAGCAGGTAGAGCAGGTTCGACAGGAGCGGCGTCCACTGCAGGATCGTCGTCATGTCGCTGATGCCGGCGGCCTTCGTCACGAACGCGAACAACGCGAAGAAGCCCGGCCAGCCCATGCGGGCGTCGATGTTGATCGCCGTCTCGCCGGTCCTGCCGATGAACTCCACGAAACCGGCGTGGATGTAGGCCGTCGGGAAGCGCGGCTCCTCCGCCACCAGGGCGCCCGCGCCGTGCAGCGCGAACGTGATGGCGGCGATCTGGAACAGCAGCAGGAACTTGCGGTCCGTGCTCTGGGAGACCGTGACGAAGAACGACACGAGCATGATCAAGATGGCGATGAACGCCGAGGTCGGCAGCGCCGAGATCAGCCCCAGGCCGTCGATGTCGGCCGGGTCGACGCCGCGCAGGGGGCCCGGGGGCACCTTGAGCGCGAGCACGTACATGACCAGGCCCTCAAGGGTCAGCAGCACGGGCAGCCACTTGGGCGCGCTCGCGACGAGCGCCCCGGCCCTCGCCCGCAGCGTCCTCGGCTTCGCGGCCTGCTGCGGCTTGCCCTGAGGCTGCCCCAGCGGGTGCCCCTGCGCCGGTCCGGACTGCGCCGGCGGCCCCTGCGGACTCTGCGCCGGCGCGCCCCCGCCGGGCGGCGGCGCGGTGGCCGGCCGCACCAGATCCTTGAGACTGTGCGCCGTCCCGCCCCCCGCACCGCCGGGCGCTGCTCCGGTCGCGCCTCCCGGTGCTGCTCCGGTCGGCGCGCCTCCGGGGGCCGCCCCGGTCGCGGGTCCTCCGGATGGACGCGCTCCCGCGACGGCTCGTCCCGCACCAGGCCCAGCCTGAACGGGCGGCGCTCCGGCAGACCCCGCCTTGGCCGGACCGCCGGTGGCCGGCGCGTCCCCGGCCGGGCCGCCGGTGGTCGGGGTGTCGGTGGGCTGGACCTTCATCGGCTGGGTTCCGGCTACCGGGCTGGCCGTGCCCGGTCGTGCCTGCGCCGGAGTCGCGCTCTTCGGGGGCGCGCCGGCGGGGGAGCCCGTCGCCGCGGATGCGGCGGTCGTCGAAGGCGTGCCGGTCGAGCCCTTGGCGGGCGTCCCGGGCTTGGCGGGGGTCCCGGGCTTCGCGGGCGTTCCGGGCTTGGCGCCGGTGCCACCAGGCGGGCGCGGGGCTTCCGATCTCGGGCCGGTGGCGGGACGGGAACCGCCGGCCGGCTCGGCGTCACCGGACGGCTGAGGGCCGGTCGACTGAGGGCTGGACGGCTTGGGGCCGGTCGACTGAGGGGCGGACGGCTTGGGGCCGATCGGCCGAGGGGTGCTGGGCGGCTGTGAAGGCGCGCCTGGCTTCGTCGCAGTGGTCGCCTGCGCCCCACTGGCCCCCGGCTTCCCTCCGGCCGTCTGCGGCCCGCTGGGCGGCTGGGAGCGCGGCCCGGGCCGGGTGGGGACCGCCGCGTCGTCGCCGGCCCGCCCCGTAGGCGGATGACCGATGTGCAGCGACGGCAGCCGGATCGCCGTGGTCTGGTCGGCGCTCGGCGCGGAACCGTCGTCGCCGGAGCTGCCGGAGCCGCCGGAACTGCCGGAAGAGACGGCGGGGTTCGTGGGGGAGTCAGCGTCTCGTGAAGAGTCGGCGGTGCTCTTGGTGGAGTCGTCAGCCGCGCCGGAACCCTCGCCTGCCGGCGGAGAGTCGAACGTCAGCTTCGGGATGACTCCCGTAGCTTCCGGATCGAAGGGCACGTCTGACTCCTCCTTGTCCGCGCGCACGTCCTCACGTACGTCGTCCCCGCGCACGTCCGAGGAGCCGGTGCCCCCCGTTGTCATGCCATCGCCGTCCCGTTGCCTCACGTTGACCATCATGCGGCCCCGGACGACCCCTGGGTGACAGTCGGCCTGCCGCTTTCGCCATATTTGAGAACTCTGCGAAGATTTCCGAAGATCAAAAGTGCGACGAGCACCTCGCTGAGAAGCAATCCGTACCCCACCGCGTTCACCCCGAAGTACGGGAAGAGCGCCAGGGTGGACACCAGCACGGCCACCGCCAGCCCGATCTGGACGGCCGCGAGCGTCCGCGCCTTGCTCTGCGCCCGCAGCGCGCTCAGATAGACCTCGATCAACACCCGCGGCAGCACGGCCAGCGCCATCAGCCGCAGCAGCGTCGTGCCCTCCTCGGCGAACTCCGAGCCGAAGATGCGCAGGATCAGCGGCGCCCCGAGGATCGCCACCGCGATGATCGGAGTGACGATCATGAACGCCCGCCGCAACGCCCGCCGGCAGTTGTCGGCCAGTTTGGCGCGATCCAAAGAACCCTCGACGGTCAGCGACACCGCCATGTTCATGGCCAGCAGCTCGATCATGCTGGCCAGCGTGTGCGCCATCGAGAAGCGCCCGAACGTGGCCTCGCCGACCTGCGTGGCGACCACCACGGGCACCAGGTAGACGATCGCCAGGATCGACAGCGTGCCGGGGAAGTCGCCCGCCAGGAACCGGCCGACCTCCCGCAGCCGGGGCGGCTCGTGGACGGGGGCGGCCTGCTTGAGGTGCCGGGGCACCACGACGCCGAAGATCAGCCAGTTGACCGGGATCAGCGCGAGCGCGGTCGGAATCACCCACGAGACGAAGACGCCGCCCGAGGGCAGCGCGCCCGCCAGGGCGACCAGCAGCCCCATCTTGACCAGGCCGAAGATCAGGTTGTTCATGGGCACGAACGTGGCCCGGCGCAACCCGGTCAGCACCACGTCCTGCAGCGTGAACACGGCCCACACCACGACGGAGGCCAGGAAGAACAGGCCGGGCCCGAACCCGCCGAGCACCTGGTAGGTCTGCCCCCACAGCGGCAGCGTGAGCAGGAAGCCGAGCGCCGCGACCCCGCCCGTGGCGGCGGCCAGGCCGTACCCGCGCAGGATGAGCTCGGGCGTGCGGCGGCCCGCCACCGGCAGGAAGCGGGCCAGCGCGCCGACGAACCCCAGCGCGGTCAGCGACGCGAACAGCCGCATCGCCGTGATCACCGCCTGGCCGCGGCCGAACTCCTCGGGCGTGTAGAAGTGGGCGGCCAGCAGCCAGTAGCCCATGCCCAGCACGCCGGTGACGACGGTGTTGGCCATGAGCGCGTAGCCCTGGCGGAACAGCGGGTTACGCAGGTCGGTGCGGACCTTCGCCCAGACGCTAGACATTTCCGCGCACCCGCTGCAGCCCGTACCTCGTCCTGCGCACGACCGCGTACCCCTTGGTGAGGATGCGCTCGCGCAGGTAGATGAGGGGTACGGCGTTGCCTTCTACGGCGCGCTTGAACATGTTGATGGTCGTGCCCTTGCCGACCGTCAACCGGGGGATGGCGAGCATGTCGTGCCGGTCCGCGGCGATCGTGTTGCTCACGGCGCAGGCGGCGAAGTAGCCGGCCTTGCGCACCTCGCGGCGGACGCGGGCGCTCGAATACCCGTAGGGGTAGGCCATGGTGGCGACCGGCGCGCCGATCTTCTCCTCCAGCAGGCCCTTGTTCTTGCGCAGCTCCTGCCGCAGGTCCTCCATGCGGAGCTGGTCGAGCTGCGGATGGCTGTGGCTGTGGCCGCCGATCTCGATGCCGGTCTGGGCGGCCTCGCGCGCCTGGCCCCAGGACAGCATGTCGTCCAGCGCCCTGCCCGCGGCGTCCTGGCCCGCGTCGGACACCCAGCCGCTGGTCAGGAAGACCGTGGCGGGGAAGTTGTAGCGTTCGAGCAGGGGCAGCGCGTGGCTGTGGAAGTCGGCGTAGCCGTCGTCGAACGTCACCACGATCGGCTTGTCCGGCACCGAGCGGCCGTTGTTCTTGTTGAGTGAGGCCACCAGGTCGCCCAGCGTGAGCGGGGTGAAGCCGCTCTCGGACAGGTAGGCGAGCTGCTCGGCCAGGTCGGACGGCCGGACCGCGTGCGGCCTGGTCTCGTCGTTGGGCGCGTCGGTGACCGAGTGGTACATCAGGATCGGTACGCGGATCATGATCGTGCCGCCTTCAGCCGTACGGAACCGACGACGTAACCCCAGGTCGTCCAGGCCAGCCCGATGACGATCGCGGCGGCCCGGCCGAGACCGCCGACGTCGCCACGCAGCGCCTCGCCGAGCCCGCGCAGCGCGCCGAGCGGCAGCGTCTTCATCGCGTGCGCCCGCTCGCTGGACAGCCCGTCCTGGGTGCCCACCTCGCGCGTCACCAGGGCCTTCGACAGCCCCTCCGCGTAACACCTGGACCTGAAGTAGGCGAACCGCTCGCGCACCTTGGACACCTTGTGCCCGATCACCGCGCGCGGCTCGAACAGCATCACCGAGCCCGGCCTGCGCTGGCTCAGCCTGATGCAGAACTCGGTCTCCTCGCAGCCCAGCGGGCGCGACTTGCGGCCCTGCACGCTGCGCCCGATGCCGCTGTGGAACCCGCCCACCTCGGACACGGCGTCGCGCAGGAAGGCGGCGTTGCCGCCCATGACGTTGCGGATCGGCGCCCTGACCGCGGGCATGCCGCGGTAGGTGCAGCCGACCGTCCAGTCGAACTCGTACGGGAACCAGCGCGGCCGCCGGCCCGACGCCCACAAGGGGTCGGTCCGGCCGCCGACGCCCACCACGCCGGGTTCCTGGAAGCCCTCCTCCAAAGCCTCCAGCCACCCGGCGTCGGCGACCGCGTCGTCGTCGAGGAAGGCCACGATCTCACCGTCGGCCGTGGCCACACCGGTGTTCTTGCCTCCTGACAACCCCTGCTCGTGCGTGTTCTCCACCACGATGGCCTGCGGGTACTCGCGCTTCAGCTTGAGGTGCAGGTCCGGGTTGTGGTCGACCACCAGGATCAGCTCGTGTGCCGGGCGTGTCTGGTTCTCGACCGACTCGACTGCCTGCCTGATGTCCTCCCACCGCTCGTCGGTGTAGACGCAGATGACAACAGACGTGTTCACAACGGTCCTCTTTTTTATGCGACGCCTCGGTCAGCGGCGGGAGTGGCGGCGGGCTCAGGCTGAGGGGGAGCGGGCTGGCGACGCCACTCCTTCAGGATGGTCTTGAGCACGCGGAAGCCATCTCGTACGACGTGAAGGTTGCTCTCGCCGTGGATGCGGTTGCGCTCGTGACTCGGCACCTCGTGCACCTTCAACCCGGCCTTGGCCGCCCGCACGTTCATCAGCGTCTCCACCTCGAAGCCGTCGCAGTCGAGGTCGAGCGTGTCAAGGTGGCGGGCCCAGAAGGCGTTGTAGCCGTAGCACAGGTCGGTGTACTGGGTGCGGTACATCACGTTGACGATGCCGGTGAGCACCTTGTTGCCGAGCCGCCGGTTGATCGTCAGGTCGTCGCTGCCACCCCCGGCGGCGTAGCGCGAGCCCTTGACGAAGTCGGCGCCGGTCACGAGTGCCCCGACGAAGTTGATGATCTCGCGGCCGTCGGTGGAGCCGTCGGCGTCGATCATCACGATGATGTCGCTGGTGCACGCGGCGAAGCCGGCGGACAGGGCGTCGCCCTTGCCCTTTCCGGTCTGCGTCACGACTTTCACGTTGGGCCGCAGCCGTCTGGCCACGGCCACCGTGTCGTCGACGGAGTTGCCGTCGACGAGCACGATCTCGTCCACCCACTGCGGGATGGTGGCGAACACGTGCGGCAGGTTCTCGGCCTCGTTCATCGCCGGGACGACGACGCTGACCGTCGGGGAGATGGCCAGGTGCGGCGTCACGGGCGTGAAGCTCGAAGGCGGCGGCATCGAGCGGAGGGGCGAGGAGTGAACCTTGCCGTTGTGCTTGGTGATCTCGGGACTCATGGCGAGGGAAATCCTTCCGGGGCCCTTCGGTGCGGACCGGACGGTGTCATCCCCGGGTGCTGCGGGAATGGCGAAGCCGGCGAACGGTGCATCGAAGGGTCCTGTGCGTGTGAGGGTGTGCTGTGCCGGGGGTATTCGGGGGCGGAACGCGGGCGCTCCGTCGGTTCTGGGTTACGTGTTGGGTGACTCCTGTTGCTGCATGGAACTGCGCACCCGACCGAAACCCTTGAGTACACGGTCGGCTGCCCTATAGAGAGACGGCCGATCCATGACAATTGTTCGAGCTTTGTTGAAAGGAGTTCGGCCCATCCAGTGAACCGTCGCCGCCGGGGACGGTCTCGAGATGCGGCCTTCGGCGACGTAGAGGACGCCGCTCTTGAGCCAGTCCTTGTACTCCTTGCCGCCCTTGCCCATGTCGACCATGTGCAGACCGGCGTTCGCGGCGGCCTCGGCCATCTGGAGATGGTGGACGATGCCCGGCGAATAGCGGCCGAACTCGGTGTCGTAGGCGGGGAACCACCCTACAAGCGTGGTCGCCGTACGGAGGCCGAAATGCCCGGCCACCGGGACGTCCCCGGCATACAGCATGGTCAGGACGCCCGCGAAGTCCGATGAGTTCTCGGCATGCATCATGTCGGTCAGCTCGACGATCCACGGCTGGGCGAACCGGTCGACCCGGCCGGTCCTGCGGTACTGGTCGGACTTCCAGTTGAGCAACGTCCGCAGCACCTCGGGATCGGCCGAGGACCACTCGAAGCGCAGCCCGCCCTGCTCCCTGCCGAACTTCCGCTCCTTGTAGCGGACGGTCTTGAGGTTCTTCGGCGAGTTGGACTTGACCTGTTCGAGCCAGGCGTCGAAGCCGGCGGTGAAGTCCATCACCGGCGCGGGCCTGACGTCGGTCTCATAGGGCGCGAACGTCGGCTGCCCCGCGACCAGGTGGTCGAAGTCGAAGACGCTGAGCTTGCAGGCGCGCAGCAGGGCCTTGGCGTCGAGCCGCAGGTCCTGCTCGGCGATCAGGCCGTGGCAGGTGGTGAGGAAGCCGCCGAGCGGCTTGCCGATGCCGAAGCTGTGCCGCTCGTACGGGAAGAATCCCTTGATGCCGCCGCCATCGGAGACGACCGCCACCCTCACGTAGTCGCGCAAGCGGTCCATCGCCACGGCGAACTCGACCGACAGGAACGGGTTGTCCAGACTCGGGTCGGCCTTCTGCAACTCCCGCCAGCGGGCGCGCTCGGCGTCTCCGAGCTCTCCCGGCCGAACTACCTGGATGTTCACCTTGCCCTGGCCCCCTGTTCGGTCTGCATGTTCTTCCCCCGGTACAACACGCGAAGCACGTACATGAACCCTCCGAGCACGGCTACCGTCGCGACGCCGGCTCGGGGTGACCACGCGTTGAACAGCAGCATGGCCTCGGCTAGGAGCACGTTCAGTACGAGACTTGCGGCGGCTCCTACTGATAGTGCGGCAAGGGGATCACGATCACGCAACAGTCCCACCACTGCCGCCCCTGGAACCACCAGAAGAAACAGGGAGATCAGGAACGGGCGCAGCGGCGTCTCGATGTCGAACAGCGCGATGACCGCTCCCGCGATGCAGGCGAGCGCCACCAGCCAGGCCAGCGCTCTGCGGTGCTGCTTGAGCATTCCTGTTTATCTCCCGCTCCTACTGGTCGAGCGCGTTTGATCGCAGTTCATGGGACCAATCCGCGCGTGGACACGTCAATGCCGACGCTTGGCGACGCACTCCGGTTTACCGCAGGCGGAGACTTCTTCGTGTGACGTTAAACACACGGTCAAGAGATCGTCTGCCCCGACGCCGTCCCCAAGCACACCAGGATGCCCTATGTGGCCTAGGATCTTCGACTCAGGGCCCGAATTATGCCTGTTTGTCGATCAATCCTGTGGATCTACTGTGAATTTTCATCCACTTTGCCCATCAGTCGTGCAGCGGCTCGCTCGTCGAGGACGTCCGCAGCTCCTGGTCGGGTGAATCGGGGCTCGAGGTCGGCTCCCCGGTGACCGTCGGCTCGTCGGTGGGCGGGTCGGAGGCGTTCGGGAGTTCCTGGCCGCGCCAGGAGAGCGAGCAGGTGGCGGTGCCGCCGTTCGAGGTGAAGGCGACGCGGCCGCGGCCCGATCCGGTCGGGTCGACGACCGTGACCATGAGCGTCACCGAGGCGCCTCGCTTGATGGACCCGCTGGCCGGGAACACGTCCAGACCCTGCGAGGCCGTGGCCACCCAGGAGACGGCGGCGTTGCGGGCGTTCAGCCCGATCTTGGCCGCGCCGTCGATCCCGTCCGGGCACGAGGCGCCGAGCCTGGCGCCGGGGGCCGCCCTGCGCCGGGTGGGCGCGGGGCGGGTGGAGCGCCCGGTGGCCGGCCTGGTGCCCAGTCGGTTGCCCGGCCGCGTCACGGCGGGCGGCGCGTCCGGCGTGCGGGTCCGGCTCGGAGTCGGCGTCGGCTCGGGCTCGTCCTCGTCTTCCTCGTACGGCTCCGGCGCCGGGCTCTCCTCGACGGGAAGCGTGGGGGAGGGGGCCGGACGCAGCGCGGTGGTGTCGGAGGACTCACCGCCGTTGATCACCACCATGGCTCCCGTGGCGGCCAGCAGGCAGACGCCGGCCAGCACGAGCGGCCCCACACGGCGCGGCCGGCGGCGGCGCGAGCGGCGGTCGGCCGGCACCGGGAACCCGGTCCGGTCGAAGTTGTCGCCCAGGTCGGTGATCAGCACGCGCGTCTGGTCCAGCTCGGGCTTGACGCACGTGTCGATCACCCGGCGGCGCAGCGAGATCCTCGGGTAGGCCACCGGCACCATGTCCAGCAGCCGCGCGGCCGAGACCTGCCGGTGCCGCCGCTCGGTGCACACCTCGCACCCGCCGATGTGCCCCGACAGCCGCCGGCGCAGCAGCGGGGTGAGCGGGCCCTCCCACGAGTCCACCATCGCCGACAGGTCGGGGCAGTGCGCCCGGCCGACCCTGGCCAGCACCACGGCCGCGGCGGCGATCTCCAGGTGGTCGCGGGCCCGGCCGAGCCTGGCAGCCGCCTGCCGGGAGGTCAGGCCGAGCACCGCGGCGACCTCCGCGGGGGTCAGGTCGTGACGCAGCGAGAGTTCGAGCACCTCGCGCTCGCCGCCGCTCAGCTCGCCCAGCGTCTCGTGGACCAGGTCGGCCAGCTCGGGGTCCTCGTGCTCGTCCAGCTCGGGCAGCGGCAGGCCGCCGGCGGGGGTGCCGGGGCGGCGGGCCAGCCTGGCGCGTACCTGGAACCTGGTCAGCGCGTACAGCCAGGGCCGCAGCCGGCCCGGGTCCTTGAGCCGGCTGACGCATTCCTGCGCGGTGACCAGCGCGTCGTGCACCGCGTCGGCGGCCAGGTCGTCCGCCCCGGCCAGGGAGAAGGCGTAGTCGTGCAGCCGCTCGGCGTAGGAGTCGTACAGCTTGGCGGGAGCATCGGTCTCCGTCCGGCTCAGCGCTTCGACGAGCTGCTGATCGGCGGCACGATCGACGGTCGGCCATCCAGGCACGGATTTCCCTCCCCGCGGGTAGCACAGGCGCTTCGGCCCCACGCGGAGAGGACGCGGCCGTCAACAGGCCGGTTCGCCCTTCATGCCCAATGGGCATGAAGGGGGGAAATCACCCGTCGCAGTTGGGCGTGCAGAGGCGGCGCTCCATGCCCTGGAGGAAGAAGTCGCGGACCTGGAGGATGTTCTCGGCGATGTACGCCTCGCCGCCCGTGGCCTTGGCCAGGGTCTCCATCTGCTTCTTGCCCTTCTTGGCGTCCGGTCCGAACGCGATGAGCAGGATGGAGATCGGCCGCTTCGGGTTGTAGGTCTTGGTCAGGTACTGGATGATCTCGGAGTTCTTCACGCCGCCGTCGGGGTCGTCGTTGCCCGCGCCGTCGGTGAGGATCAGCAGGGTGTTGACCTTGTCCTGCTGGTACGTCTTCGTCAGCTGCCCGTAGGCCGCCTTGACCGTGTCGTTCAGCCCGGTGTCGCCCGTGGCCTTGGCCCGCATCTGGGCGAGCGTGCTGGCCATCACGTCCTTGCGCAGCGCCCCGTTGATCGACTCGCTGAGCGGCCCGACGGGGACGTTCTCCTTCCAGTCCTTGCCCTTGCCGTCCAGGTGCGTGGAGAACGTCCACAGGCCGATCTCGGATCCGGCGGGGAAGAGCCCGAGGCCCTCGGCGGCGATCTTGTTGATCGCCTGCATGCGCGTCATGCCGGTGCCGGGCACGGGCAGCGCCATCGTCCCCGAGACGTCGAGCAGGGTCAGCAGGCGGCTGCCCAGGTTCAGTCTGGTCCAGGTCTGCACCATCCGCGTCACGGTCGCGCCGTCCGGCGGGTCCAGCGCCACCGGGGCCTCCGGGGTGAAGCCCTTGTCCTCCGACAGCGCGTCGCCGGCCTTGCCGTCCGCGCTGCGGAACCCGGCCGCGCGCAGGACCTTCTTGGCCGACTCCGAGGAGAGTTCCTGCTTGAAGTCCGTCGCGGCCTTCAGCACGCCCGTGTCCTTGGTCAGGATCGTGACGGGGTAGTCGAGGCTGAGCGTGCCCTCCTTGGGATAGAGGGCGACCACCGGGGCCTCGGGCTTCTTGGTGTTGTGCGCGTGGATGGCCTGCTCGGTGGTGACGCCCACCGGCACCCTGCTGCCGGACTTGACCGTGAGGCTGGCCAGCAGCGCGTTCGAGTCGGGCGCGAGCTGGCCCGACAGCTCCTTCAGCGCGCCCACCAGCGCCTTGTCCTGTCCGGCCTCCTTGGCCGTGCCGGCCGCGGCCAGCAGCGCCGCCAGACCGGCGGAGTTCTTCTGCGGGTCGAGCGCGAGCACCCGGACCTTCCTGCCGGGGCCGTCCACGTTGGCCACGTTCGCCGCGGAGATCATGGCGGTCCAGCTCGGCTGCAGCGCCCCCGACAGCTTCTCGGCCGACGCCTTCGCCGCCGCCAGCACCACGGGGGAGCTCGCGATCGAGCCCTCCACCTGCGGCAGCGTGTCCTTGCCGGAGGTCGCGCGCATGCTCTCCATGAGCAGGCTGGAATCGGCCACCCAGAAGTCGGCCTTGGACTTGCCCGCCGCCAGCGCGTTCGCGGTCCTGGCCGCCGCCTCCTTGGTCACCGACACCTCGACGCACTTGCTGTCGATCGAGTGCATGGCCTTGTTGTAGTTGCCGGCGATCTTGTTCAGCGCGGGCTGGATGTCCGGCGTGGCCACCACGCGCAGCGCCAGCTTGCCGGCCGTGCAGTCGTGGTCTCTGTTGAAGATCACGAAGGCTGCGACACCGAGGAGCACGGCCATGGCGACCGCTCCGGCCAGCGGAACGAGCACTCTGCCGCGGCTGTTCTTGGACCGCCTGCGGGGAGGGGGTTCGCTGGCTCGGTAGCCGTCGTCGAGCTCGTCTGTGCGGTGTCGCCCCACGATGTCCTCTTAGGTTGCTTGAGACCTTCCGGAGACCCTAGCGGGAGATGCTCCGCAATACTCCGGGAACGATACTCGGTGCAGTATGTGTGGCAAAACAGCCCTTTTGGTGCGGCGATTACCGAGTGTTGCGGTCAATGGCAACAAGTGTGACCGCCCCAGGCGCGCTTACCCTCCCGTACGGCGACCACCGCCAGCACCACCGCCACCACCGGATCCACCCACCACAGACCCATCGTGTTGAGCCACAGGCCCGCCAGCACGCCCGCGGCCATGGCCGCGCAGATGAGGTTCTGCGTGCCCTCGCCCGAGGTGGCGGCCGAGGCCAGCCGCCTGCCGAGCCGCCGCTTGGCCAGGCCCAGCGCCGGCATGCCGGCCAGGCTGAGCGAGGTCACCACGATCCCGAGCGCGCTCGGCGTCGCCCGGTGGCCCGCGTCCAGGTCGTGCGCGACGTGGACGATCAGATAGGGGGCCAGCAGCCAGAAGCTCAGCGCCACCAGCCGCCGCGCGGTGCTCTCGGCGCTGGACGACAGCGTACGGGCGCCGGTGAACCGCCACACCACGATCAGGCTGGCCACCGCCTCGACCAGCGCGGTCAGGCCCCAGCCGATGAGCGCGACCGAATGCGCGGCCAGGCCCGCCGCCAGGCCGAGCGTGCTCTCCACGCCGAGCCAGACCAGCGTGCACACCGAGAGCGAACGAGCGGCCCGCGCGGCGCGCAGCCACTCGGCTGACGCGGCCGGATGCTCATGAATTCGCTGATCAGGCACCATGAACCCCCGAACTCCCGGCTATCCGGCCGTCGACAGCGATCTGTACCGTACCCGTCGCTCTCCGTGACTTCATCCGATGACGGCAAAGGACGGTCAAGCTTCGGCCGCATAATGAGCCTTTGATCGCCGAATGATCACCGGATGCGATGCTTTCGGTGAGTGGGAGATCCGGGGGGATTTCGTGCCGTTCACGCCCAGCCACATCGCCGCCGTCGTGCCGCTGATCGCCTCGTCCCGGCTGCGCCGGATCGTCGATCCGTGGGCGCTGGCGATGGGCGCGATGGTCCCCGACCTGCCGATCTTCCTGCCGTTCCTGCCCGACTACACGGACTGGCACTCCTGGCTCGGCGTGGTCACCATCGACCCGCTCGCGGTGCTGATCCTGCTGCCCTTCTTCCACCTCGTCCTGCGCGACCCGCTGATCTCGCTCCTCCCGCCCGCGCTGGCGGGCCGGGCCGCGCACCTGACCCCCGAGCGCCCGCGGCTGCTCCCCATGCTCGCCGGAGCCGTGGTCGGAGCCGCCACCCACGTGCTGTGGGACAGCTTCACCCACTCCACCGGCTCCGTGGAGTGGGGCGCATGGCTCTCCGTCTCCGTGTTCGGCGTGATCAGGCTCTTCCGCCTGCTGCAGTACACCTCGTCGGCGACCGGCCTGGCCCTGGTGGTGTGGTGGGCCTGGCGCGGGCTGTCCAGGATGCCCGCGGCGCCCGTACCCGACCGGCTGCGCGTCTCCGTCCGCACCCGCCTGACCGTCCTCGCGGGCTCGGCGATCGGCATCGTGGCCGGCGCCCTCCTCTGGCCCCTCGTGGACGAGCCCAACCCGAAGTTCGGCATCGCCGGCGTCATCACCAAGACGGGCGCGGGCACCGTGATCGGCCTGTGCCTGGTCCTCGTCTGCTACGCGGCCGTCTGGCAGGTCAGGCGGCGCATGGCAGTATCGGAAGGTGCTTGAGTACGTCACCGCCGCCGACGACCCGCGCCTCACCGACTACACCCGGCTGAGGGACGTGGAGCTGCGCAAGAGCCTGGAGGCCGAGCGCGGCCTGTTCCTCGCCGAGGGCGAGAAGGTGATCAGGCGGGCCATCGGCGCCGGCTACCCGATCCGCTCCGTGCTGACCACCCGCCGCTGGCTGGCGTCCCTGGAGGACGTGCTCGGCGACGCGACGGTCTACGTGGTGGACGACGCCACCATGACCGGCATCGCGGGCTTCCCGGTCCACCGCGGCGCCCTGGCGTCGATGGAACGCCTCCCGCTGCCCGCCGTGGAGACCCTGCTGGAGGGCGGCGTGCGTCGCCTGCTGGTGCTGGAGGACCTGGTCGACCACGCCAACGTGGGGGCGATCTTCAGGTGCGCCGCCGCGCTCGGGGTCGGCGGCATCGTCCTGTCGCCGCGCTGCGCGGACCCGCTCTACCGCCGGGCGGTGAAGGTCGCGATGGGCGCGGTCTTCTCGATCCCGTACGCGCGCATGGACGACTGGTTCGAAGGGCTGTCCACCCTGCGCAAGGCCGGCTTCCAGACCCTCGCCCTGACCCCCGACCAGACGGCCACCCCGCTCGACACGGTCGCTCTGTCCGAGCGGGTGGCGCTGCTGCTCGGCTCCGAGGGTGACGGCCTGTCCTCCCACTGGCTGCAGGAGGCCGACGAGGCGGTGTGCATCCCGATGAGCGGGGAGGCGATGGCGGCGGGAGTCGACTCGCTGAACGTCGTGGCGGCGGCGGCCATCGCCTGCCATGGGCTGATGCGGTCCAGCTGAGACCACTGTCTGAGACCGTCGCGTGTGGCCGGGCGGTCCCGCCCTGTCAGTCGCCGGACCCGGCGGCGGACTTGTCGGGGACCACGGTGAGGCTGACGAGGTGGCGGGTGCGGCCGTCGCCGGGTCCGTTGCCCGTGCGGCGGGTCACCACGGCCTCGATCTCCGCGGCCAGCTCGGCGCACTCCTCCTCGCTCAGCCAGACCGCGGCCTGGCGGCAGAGCAGCCCCTCACGGGCGGGGTCGGCGTCGTCGCGGGCGAGATAGCGGTCCACGTCGGCCATCAGAGCCCCGCTGAACAGGGCGAAGGCGCGCTGATAGTCGTCCTTGGTCATGCTCGAACGCTCCTCCGCGTCCAGGAGCGACCTGTCCCCGCGGACCCGGTAACCGCGTTCGACCACGCCGCGGACCCGTCTCTCGCTCACCACCTCCAGGAAACCGGCCTCGGTGAGGGCGGCCACGTGCCGGTACATGGTGGCCGGGGCGATGTCGGGCAGCCGCTCGCGCAACTGGGCCGTGGTCAGCTCGTCGGCGCCGAGCATGGTCTGCATGATGCGCAGTCGTACGGGATGGAGCAGATGATGTGCGGTTGCCATGTGCCTATGTTCTCATGTTTGATAGCATTATCGAAATCGAGAACAATCGGAAAGGCGCAGCCATGCCCGAGATCGACATGACAGTGACGGCGGACGACGGAACCTCCCTGGCCGGCACCCTGACCCTCCCCGCCGGGCCGGGCCCGTACCCCGCCGTGCTGCTGCTGCACGGCTCGGGCCCGCTCGACCGCGACGGCAACACCCGCAAGGCCGCCATGAACCTCGGCCGGCCGCTGGCGGAGGCGCTGGCGGCGGCGGGCATCGCCACGCTGCGCTACGACCGGCGCGGCACCGGCGCCACCCCCGGCGCCTGGCGCGCCGCCGGCTTCGTCGGCAACCGCCAGGACGCCGCCGCGGCCCTGCGCGCGCTGCGGGCCCACCCCGCCGTCCTGGCCGAGGCCGTCGGCGTCGTCGGCCACAGCGAGGGCGCGACCCACGCCATGGCGCTCGCCGCGCACCACGGGGCCCGCGCCGCGGTGCTGCTGGCGGGGTACGCGGGCTCGGGTGAGGACGCCCTGCGCAGGCAGGCGCGCTCGGTCGCCCAGAGCCTGCCCGCGCCCTTACGAGCGCTGCTGCCCTCCCTGGCCGGTCGCCTGATCGCCCGGATCAAGAAGACCCGCACGGACGTGGCCCGCGTCGCCGGGGCCCCGGTCAACGCCCGGTGGATGCGCGAGCTGTTCGTCCACGACAGCCGCGACGACCTCGCCGCCATCCGCGTACCCGTCCTGGCCGTCACCGGCGACAAGGACCTCCAGGTCGACCCGGACGATCTGCACGTGGTGCGCCGGCTGGTGCCGGGCCGGACGGAGGTCCACCGCGTCCCCGACCTCACCCACATCCTGCGCCGCGACCCCGGGCGGCCCACGCTCGCCTCCTACCGCCGCCTCCTGCGCGAGCCGGTCGACCCCGGCGTGCTCGCCCTCGTGGCCGGCTGGCTGGCCCGCAACCTCGACGCCGCCCCCGCCCGGCGGCCCGCCACGGAGCGGACGATCCCCTCCTGACCACCACGTACGGGAGGCCCTCAGCAGGGGCGGAAAGCGCGTTTAGAAGCGTGACACGGGGCACGGGCACACACCACATCGTCGTAAGGAGATGGGATGCAGCCCCTAGAGAAGGTCACAGCGCTGGGAATGAGCCTGGCGAGCGGAGCGCTGGCGGTCGCGCTCGCCAAGAAGGTGTGGACGCTGGCCACCGGGCAGGACGAGGCCCCCGACGCCGAGGACCTCGATCGCGGCTGGACGGAGGTCCTCGTCGCGGCGGCCGTGCAGGGTGCGATCTTCGGCCTGGTCAGGGCCGCGGTGCAACGTACGGGCGCCAGGACCTTCCAGCGTCGCGGCCGCTAGAAAGCCTGGCCCGGCCCAGGCGCGCGTGTGACCCTGGAGTCATGGAGACCCTATTCGAGCACGCGGGCGGCCAGGACAAGCTGCACGAGTTCATCGAGATCTTCTACCGCAGCCTGCTGGCCGACCCGCTGCTCCAGCCGCTCTTCGGCACGGGCAGGGCCACCCACGTCGATCATCTGACCGCCTTCACGGTGGAGACCTTCGGCGGCCCCGACACCTTCTCCGCCGAGATGGGCGGGTTCCCGCTGCTCATCCGCGCCCACCGGGGGCTGCGGATCACCGAGGAGCAGCGGCTGCGCTTCGTCGAGCTGTACATGGCGGCCGCCGACCGCGCGGGCCTGCCCGACGACGAGCCGTTCCGGGCCGCCCTGCGCTCGCACGTGGAGTTCGGCACCGAGGTGGCCAAGCAGAACTCCCACGCCGAGACCGACGATCAGCTCCATCCTCTGCGGGAGGTGCCGCTCTGGGGGTGGGAATGACGGGGGTCAGGCCTGGTCGTCGGTGAGCCAGTCGGGGTAGCTGTCGATGTCGTGGGTGACCGGCTCGGCCGCGACGGGCGCGTCGGGGGACGCGCGCCTGATGTGCCGCTCCAGGGCGGCGACCTGCGGGCCGGCCGCGATGCACGTGAGCTGCCAGGCGGTCGCCTCGCGACCGGGCGCCTCAGCGATGTCGATCGACGTCGCCAGGCCGGAGAAGAGGATGCCGTGAGCCAACTCGGCCGCCTGCTCGCGGCCTCCGATCGTGGTATGGACCTCGAAGAATTCCGCCATGAGGTCGTCCTTAATGGGGAGGTGACGGCCTCACCTTACCCGCCGAATGTGCGGTGAGCGGTCATTCGCCGGGAAAGTCCACATGGTGAGCGCGGCGGACCCGCGCCGCCTGGTCGACGTCCGTGCACTCCCCTTCCTGCGCACGGTGAAGGAGGTCGAACGGTGTCCACCGATGATGCACACTGTGAACGATCGATTACTCTATGTGATCGGTCGGCATCGTCGAGAGGGGACCCATGAACGCGGCCTGCATCCTCGCACTCGCCACGACGGCGGGCACCCCGCTCCTGGCCCCGGCACCCGCACCCGCTCCACCACCGGCCCTCGCGCAGGCAGTGGCCAGGACCCCGATGTCGGCCCCGGCGCCGGCTGCCGCGTTGACGTGTGCCGTCTCCACGCCGGCCGGGCGGCCGGTGACCTTCGCGCCCAAGGTCGGGCTGACGCCACGGCGGGTGACGGCGCGCGCCGATCTTGAGCTCACCGGCTGCTCGTCGCCCGACGGTTCGGCCGCGTACCTGCGTTCGGGCTGGGCCGTCGTGAAGGCCGAGGCGCGGGCGTCCTGCACCAGCGCCCGTCAGGTGCGCGGCCGGGCGGTGATCACCTGGTTCGGCGCCGACGGCCGTCCCGTCGGCACCTCCCGGCTGCGCGTCCGCGCCGACCGCCTCGTGGCCCAGCGCCCGGCCGACACGCTGCTGACCGGCGACGTCGCCGCGGGCCTGCTCGTGGGAGAACGCGTCCAGGGCGGCATCTCGCCCGCCACCGCCCTGCTCGACTGCGCCACCGGAGGCATGGCCGCCCTCCCGGGCGACGGCCGCATCACCTTCAGCTGATCCCCGACACCCCGGCCTCACCCCGGCCTCGACCTGGCCCCGGTCCCGGATCCCGACCTGGCCTCGGTCCCGGGCCTCACCTCGGTCCCGGGCCTCGCACCATGGCCCGGCCTCGCCGTCGGTTCACCAGGCCGGAGGCTCGTCGTCGGTCAGCCGAAGGCGATCTGTTCGGCGGCGTAGTCGAGGAGGCGTTCGGCGGTGCTGAAGCGGCGTTCGTTCTGGTCGTCGAGCAGGACGCCCACGACCTTGCGCCCGTTGCGCTCCCCGGCGAACAGCAGGCAGTGCCCCGCCGCGTTCGTGTAGCCGGTCTTCACGCCCAGCACCCCGTCCGCCCGCGACAGCAGCTTGTTGGTGTTGGTCCAGGTGTGCTTGCGGTGCACCTTCGTCTTGCTCACCTTGTGCGTCCTGCTGCTCACGACGGAGGCGAACGTGCCGTTCTCCAGTGCGTGCTGCGCCAGTTTGGCCTGGTCGAAGGCCGTCGAGTAACCGCCGTTGGCGGGAGTCGGCATGCCGTCCGCGTTCGTGTAGCGGGTGTTCGTCAGGCCGAGCGAGCGGGCGGTGCGGTTCATCTTGGCGACGAACGCCTCCTTGCCGGGGCCGTAGTGCCGGGCCAGGGCGTTGGCCGCGTCCGCCCCGGAGGGGAGCATGAGCGCGTACAGCAGGTCGTTGACCGTGAACCGCTCGCCCTTCTTCAGCCCCGCCGTGGCCGCGCCGCCACGGGCGGCGTACTTGACGTCGGTCGCGCTGATCGTGATCGTGTCGCTCAGCCGGGCCTCGCGCAGCACGACGTACGCCGTCATGACCTTGACCAGGCTGGCCACCGGGACCCGCCGCGTCTCCCGCTTGCCGAAGTGGACCGTTCCGGCGGAATCGACGACGTACGCCTCCTTGGCGCCCACCTTCGGAGCCTCCGCGGCCATGGCGGGAGCGGATACCCCCACAACCACGGCGACTACCGCAGAACTGATCAAACCCGCTATACGCATGCCCAACATGGTGACAGGAGATCGAGGCTTCGTTTGCTCAACACGGCCATGCGGCACCATCAGATGGGGGTAAATCTCTGATAGATCCGATATGGCGGGGGGAGGCCACCATGGCGGGAAGATTCATCATCAGTAGGGATGAGCAGGGCGGATACCGTTTCGCGCTGATCGCGAACAACGGGCAGACACTGGCGGTGGGGGAGGGGTTCCCGAGCAAGGTGGCATGCGTGAACGGCATAGAAACCGTCCGCAGGAACGCTCCCGGCGCCCCCATCGAGGACCCGAACGGCCAGGAGATCCAGGGCGCGTAGCGGAGTCCGGCGGGCGGCTCCGTTACGGTGCGGTCATGGGGGATTTCGTACTGGTCGCGGGCGCGCGGCTCGGGGCGTGGGCATGGGACGACGTGGTGCCGCGGCTGCGCGCGGCCGGTCATGGCGTTCATCCGCTGACACTGTCCGGCCTCGCCGACAAGCGGGGTTTGCCGGCCGGGCAGCGGACCCACGTCCAGGACATCGTGGACGAGGTCGAACGCCACGACCTGCGCGACGTCGTCCTGGTGGGTCACAGCTACTCGGGCATCCCCGTCGGCCAGGCCGCGCAGCGGATCGGTGACCGGCTCGCCCACGTGGTCTTCGTCGATGCCAGCGTCCCGGCCGACGGCGAGGCGTTCGTCTCCGCCTGGCCGGACGGCGGGGCGCGGATGAGGACCTTGATCGCCGAGAACGGAGGATTCTGGCCGGTCGCGCCCGCGGCCCACTTCGACGGCCACGGCCTCACCGATGAGCAGATCGCCCGGATAGTGGCCGCCTCGACGCCGCACCCGGGCGCCACGCTGACCGAACCCGCCGTGCTGCCCCGGCCCCTTGACGAACTCCCCGCGACGTACATCCTGTGCCGGCTCGCCGGAGCCGAGCCCAGCGGCGAGGTGGCCGAGCTGCTGGCCGGCGGGCACTGGCGGCTGGTCGAGATGGACACCGGCCACTGGCCCATGTTCTCCCAGCCGCGCGAACTGGCGCGGATCTTCCTCGAAGCGGCCGCGGACTGACTCCGGGCACCCCTGCTCCGATCGGCTCAGGAGGCGAGGGCCTGGTCCTCGGCGGCGCGGCGGCGGCGTCTGCGCCGGACCGTGAGCCAGGCCACGAGCGCGACGACCGCCACGGCCGCGATCGCGGCCGTCAGCGGGGAGCGGGCGGCCAGTTCCAGCCAGCCCCACACGAGCGCCGTGAGGCCGAACCACCAGATGGGCGCCCAGGTCAGGCAGCCCAGCGCGCTGGCGACCACGTACCAGGGATAGGAGACGCGCAGCGCCCCCGCCACCCAGGGCAGCGTGTGGCGCAGCATGGGCACCCAGAAGCAGCCGTAGACGGCCAGCGCGCCCCAGCGCTCGACGACGCGCTCGATCTTGGCGATGCGGTCGCGGCCGAGCCTGACGCCGACGCGCGAGTCGTAGAGCTTCTCGCCCAGCCGGCGGCCGACCCAGTAGTAGACCTGGAAGGCGCCGAAGAGGGCCAGGATCAGGATCGCGCCCACGAGCCAGTAGGGCATCCCCAGGAAGAACGGCTCCGTCGGAGCGGGGACGGCGATCCTCGCGCGCCACATGGCCGGCCCACCACCCCTCCACGATCCTTAGGTCAGGCTTACCTTATTTCAGCGGCGATCGCGGTGCCACACCGGGTTGCAAGCCTCCCGCAAAGGGTGCAACCGGCCGACAACCAGCACTCAACCACCCGGCCCCACTCTAAGGGTGAGCAAAAGGGGTGTTGACGATGCCGACCAGAAGCGCAGCCGTCCTGGCCAGTGGAACCACGAACGCCGCCAAGCTGTTCATCGCGGCCCTCGCCTTCACCAGCGCGTACGTCGGCTTCTCCGCCTACAGCAGCGCCGGCTCCGCGGCCGTGCCGGCCGGCCCGGTCACCACGGTCACACTGGCGGCCCGCGAGGTGCCCGTCACCGAGGACATCACCACCGCCGCCGTGGCGGGCAAGGTCACCGTGAACGTCCTGGCCGACGGTCAGGCCGGCTGCGTCAAGTCGTACGTGGCCCGCAGCCTGCTCATCAACCCCGACCCCGACCAGGGCGTCACCTACCGCTGGCGGCTGACCCGCTGGAGCCCGGCCACCAAGACCTGGCGCACCTACCTGTCCGACCACGACGGCACCGCCGCGGCCGAGCAGACCGTCCAGTGGCGGCCCCGGGTCACCGGCAACCCGGGCTGGTACCGCGTCGAGCTGAAGGTCCAGGGCGCCGACCCGATCAACAGCGACCGCTTCCAGGTCACCTGCTGACCGACCGCCCGGCCCGGGCCCCGGAGGAGCTCCGAGCCGTCCGCCCGGCTTCGTTCCCGCGTGATCTCCTGACCCGCCGCCCGGCCGGTCAGGAGCGGCCGTTGCCGAGGGAGCTGCTGACCGACTGCCTGGCCGCCTCCACCCAGCGCGGCACGCCGATCCGCTCCGCCACCTCCAGCGCCTTCTCGTAGTGCTCGCGCGCCGCGTCCGGCTGGCCCAGCCGGATGGCCAGGTCGCCGAGGGTCAGCGCCACCGGCCACAGCGCCACCACGCCGGTGCCCGCGCCCGCCACCCGGTCGGCGAACGGCTTGAGCTTGTCGTAGCAGTCGACCATGCGCTCGCGGTCGTCGAGCAGCATGCCGGCCAGCGCCCGCCAGGTCATGGCCAGCTCGTAGAGGAAGTCGGGCCGCACCGGCGGCCTGGTCGCGGCCACCGCCTTGGCGTCGTTGACGTGACCGGCCGAGGCCAGCGCCAGGGCGTAGGCGTCGAGGGTCCACTTGGCGCCCTGCTGGTGCTTCTCGGCCAGCCGGTCGACCGTCTCGGCCGCTCGCCCGGCCACCAGGTGCAGGCAGAACGTGGTGATCAGCGGCAGGTCCTGGCGGCCCTCCAGCATGCCCGCCCGCGCGGTCATCCTGGCCGCCTCGCGGTAGGCCCGCTCGGCGCCCTCGTAGTCGCCGCTGATCATGAGCCGCTGCCCGGTGTACCAGACGACCACCGCGGCGGGCGCGGACAGGTCGTACTGCCTGGCCAGGCGGTCGGCCGCGGCCGCGTGCTCGTCGGCCACGGCGAACTCGCCGCGGGCCGCCGCGCACTCCAGCAGCACCAGGTGGGCCAGCGCCTGCGTGGCCATCTGCCCGGAGCGCTGGGCCACCTCCAGCAGCTCCCTGCCGATGCTCTCCCGCGTGTCGACGGCCGGGATGTCGTACGACTGCCGCAGCCGCCCGCTCAGCGCCGCCGCGATGAGCGTGGGGTCGCCGCTCTGCCGGGCCAGCTCCAGCGCCTCCAGCGACGCCTGGCGGCCCCGCTCGGGCGAGGAGGAGCCTTCGAGCTCCAGCGCCAGCGTGGTCAGCAGGCTCGCCCGCAGCCGCTGCTCACCCTCGGGCAGCTCCATGAGCGCCTTCTCGGTGACGTCCACGATCTCCCACGCGGTACGGGTGAAGTCGCGCGCCATGCCCTTGTGCGGCACGGCCAGCGACGCCGCCACCTTCGCGGTGATCTCCAGGTCGCCCAGCGGCAGCGCGGCATCCATGGCCTGACGGCGCAGCAGCCGGGCCCCGGTCATGTCGCCGCACAGGGCCAGCGCCCTGATCTGGCGCAGCATGAGCCGCAGCCGCTCCTTGGCCCGCTCGGGACGCTGCTCGCCGCTCTGCTCGTCCGTCCTGGACTCGTCGCCGCGCGAGCGGTCGAACGCGGCGATGGCCTGCTCCCACAGCGTGGCCGCCTCGCGGTGGGCGAAGCGCCGCTCGGCCTGCTCGGCGGCCAGCCCCGCGTAGTGCACGGCCTTGCCGGCCGTGTCGGCCAGGAAGTAGTGATGGGCCAGCGCCGCCACGTCGGACGGCGTGCGCTGCTCGATGACCGCCCCCACCTCGGCGTGCAGCCTGGTGCGGCGCAGCCGGGAGGCGTCGGAGTAGATCGTGTCGCGGACGAGGTCGTGGTCGAAGCGCAGCAGCCCCGGGCCCGGCTCGGTCACCAGCCCGGCCAGCAGCGCCGCCTCGACCGCCTCGATCACCGAGTCCTCGTCGACCGCCACGGCCACCAGCACGTCGAGGTCGACGTCACGGCCGATCACCGCCGCCTGCAGCAGGATCTGCTGGGCGCCGGCGGGGAGCCGTGAGATGCGCCGCCGCAGCACGTCGCGCACGCCCGAGGGCACCTGCGACAGCACCTCGGTGGCGCTGGCCCGGTCGGCCGCGCCCTCGGAGTCGAGCAGGCGCACGGTCTCGCGGACGAAGAACGGGTTGCCGCCGGTGCGCTCGACGATCGACTCGACCGCGTCCTCGTCGATCTCGCGGACGCAGGTGGCCTTGACCAGTTCGGCCACGGCCTTCGGATCGAGCCCCGACAGGCCCACCCGGAGGGGGCTGAGCCGGGCCAGGGCGGCCAGCACGTCGGACTGGCGGTCGTCGAGCTCGCTCTCCCTGCACGTCACCACGAGCAGCACCCGGCTGGTGGCCAGCAGGCTCGGCAGCGCGCGCAGCAGGGCCAGTGTCTGGTCGTCGGCCCAGTGGAGGTCTTCGAGCGTCAGCAGCACGGGCCCGCGCCGCGCCACCCCGGCCAGGTAGCCGCCGACCGCGCGGTGCAGCCGGAACCCGCCGGACACCTCGTCCTCGTCGGGGTCGGGCGCGGCGTCGTCGAGCAGCGGGGCGAGCAACTGGGTGTATTCGCCCGCGCCCGTCATGCCGATGAGCGTGCGCAGGATCTCCACCCAGGCCCAGCCGGGCGGCGTGGCGCTGGAGTCGGGGCAGGCGCCGGACGCGGTGATCCAGCCGTCGCCGCCGAGCCTGCTCTCCAGCTGGCGCAGCAGCGTGGTCTTGCCCGCGCCGGCGACCCCGGTCACGATCGCGACCTGGAATCTGCCCGTACGGGAGGCGGCGGTGGTCAGCCTGGCCAGCTCGGCGTCCCGGCCGACGAACGGCTCGGGCTCCAGCGGCGGCGGCTCGACCGGCGCGGCCGGGCGGGGCGGCCAGGTGTCGGTGACCGGCGCGGCCGGCCTGGCCGGCCGCGCGGACGGAGCCAGCTCCAGCTCCGGCGCCTGGGCCAGGATGTCGGACTCCAGCTTGCGCAGCGCGGGGCCGGGATCGATGCCGAGCTCGTCGGCCAGGATGTTCCTGGCCCGGCGCAGCGCGGCCAGCGCGTCGCCCTGACGGCCGCAGCGGTAGAGGCCGAGGGCCAGCAGCCGCCAGCCCTCCTCGCGCAGCGGATGCTCGGTGGTCAGCGCCTCCAGGTCGGGCACGGTCTCGGCGTGCAGGCCGAGCCGCAGGCCGGTGTCGGCGTGCCGCTCGCGCGCGACCAGCCGCAGCTCGGTCAGCCGGTTGACCTCGGCCTCCGCCCACGCCTGGTCGGCGAAGTCGGAGTAGGGGGTGCCGCGCCACAGGCCCAGCGCCTTCTCCAGGCGGCCTCTGGCGGACTGCGGATCGCTCTCCTCGAGGTGCTCGCCGGCGGCCCGGACGAGCTGCTCGAACCTGAGCGCGTCGACCTGTTCGGAGGCCACGCGCAGGGCGTAGCCGGACGCGACCGTCACCAGCAGGCGGTTGGGCCCTCCGCGCGGGCGGCCGGGCTCGAGCACCCGGCGCAGGCGGGAGATGTAGACCTGCAGACCCGACTGCGCGCCC
The DNA here is from genome assembly GCF_035917475.1 of Nonomuraea fuscirosea. Classification (NCBI taxonomy): domain Bacteria; kingdom Bacillati; phylum Actinomycetota; class Actinomycetes; order Streptosporangiales; family Streptosporangiaceae; genus Nonomuraea; species Nonomuraea fuscirosea. The sequence continues at coordinate 536,498 of NZ_CP109074.1, forward strand.
TTGGCCGCGTCGTCGTCCCACAGATCGTAGAGAAGCGTGTCAACGGGCACGACCTGACCTCGGGCCACGAGAAGCCGGGCGAGGACGGCCCGCTGCCGCAACCCGCCGAGGTCGAGTTCGTCGTCGTGTTCGTACGCCTCGACTGGCCCCAGAACTCGGAACGCCACCATGTCAGCCGCCACGCTATGCGGGCCTACGAATCACGCACAAGGTCTTTGAGGGGTTTGGGATTGTCACTAGGTGGCCTTCGAGATCGCGGACGGGGGCTCCGCGCCGGCGTTCCGGCCGTTGCGCCTGCGCAGGAGCGCCCATGCGCCCAGTGCCAGGCCGCCGAACGGGATCTCGATAGTGTAAGTCCAGAAGCCGAAAAGCAGTGCGGTGGCGATGGCGGGAGTCGACTCGACGCCGAAGGCGATCAGCAGCGCGGCCACCCCGCTCTCCATGATCCCGGCGCCGCTGGGAGTGATCAAAGCGCTGGTCAGGACCCTCGACAGGGCGAAGACGGCGATCGATTCGGCCGGGCCGGGCCAGGCGCCGGTGGCCTGCATGCAGACGGCCATGATCGCCCACTGGAAGCCGAGGAAGAACACCATGCCGAGCGACAGGCCCCGCCATCTGGTCCGCACGACGCCCGCGGTGTCGGCGCGCAGCCGGTGGAAGGCCCCTGAGGCGTCGGCCTTGAGCCGGAGCAGCCGGGTGAGGCCGTCGAGGGCCCGGCCGAGCAGGTCGGCGGCGCGCTGCCAGTAGAGGGCGGCGGCCACGATCGCGCAGAGCACGAGGATGGACACCGCGCCGGTCCAGCCCGCGTTGGCCACGGTCGGGTTGGCCGCCTTGCCCGCCATCAGCAGCGCGATGATGCCGACGGCCGGCAGGATGAACCTGAACAACGTGTTCCAGATGCCGCTGACCAGCGTCATGACCACGATCGCCCGGTTGCCGAAGCCCCAGCCCCTCGTCATCGCGAACGACACCGCGACCCCCACCGCGCCGCCGAACGGCAGCAGGTTGCTCACCGCGCTGCCCGCCGCGTTGAGCGTGAGCCCCTGCAGGTTGTTGAGGCCGGGCAGGGAGTTGGTCAGCACGAACGTGTAGGCCAGCAGGCTCAGCAGCCAGACCGCGGCCATCAGCGCGACCTCGCCCCCGCCGAGCGCGGCGAAGACGGCTCCGACCTGCGCCCAGGACACGTCCTTGCCGGTCAGGGCGCGCACGATCTGGGGCAGGTAGACCATGAGCAGCACGGCCAGGCCGAGCGAGGCCGCCGACAGGAGGATCTGGAGCCATCTGTTCTTCATCGGGGTCCAGTCTGCCGGGTCGCGAGCGCCCGCACGTCAACCCTGGGAACTACTTCGGCCACCGGTCGAACGGATGAGTGAGCCGGGCGCCCGGGGGCAGGTCGCGGCGGACGTACCACTCGGTGCCGAAGACGAAGCGGTAGATCGGGCGGGGGACCTTGAGCATCACGGCGAGCGTGCGGTCGCTGTCGCCGCCGCTGGCCTGGGAGGCGTGCGCGGCCATGGACGCCCGCTTCTGTTTCGCATATCTCCGGACATTGACCCGATGGGTGATCGTCTCACCCGGCGAGTACGCGACCTCGAACGTCCGTACGTCGAACTCCGGCGGGAACCGGTAGAACCGTCCCGCCAGTTTCAGCAGCCGGACCAGCGGATCGCGGTTGACCGTCGCCTCCAGGACGATCTCCGTGCCGGCGATCTCGGCCGCCCGCTTTCCCACCCGGTGCACCTGCACGTGGTCGGGATGGCCGTAACCGCCCGCCGGATCGTAGATCGCGAGCAGGTCGGCCCGCTCCTCGTGCAGGATCGCCGCCAGCGCCTTGGCGGCCGCCTCGGTGTCGGCGTCGATGAAGGCGTTGTCGGGCCGCTCGTCGGCGACCCCGCCCTTGGGGCTGAGCCCCGAGTCGCCGTAGCCGAGACACTCGACGCGGGCGCAGCCGAGCAGCGCGGCCGACTCGTACAGCTCCTTGAGCCTGGTCTCGCCCAATTCGTCGCCCGGATCCATCTCGGCCAGGCCGCGCTCGCCGGCCGTGGCCACCACGAGCACGACCCGATGCCCCTCGGCCGCGAGCATCGCCATGGTGCCCGCCGTCAGCAGGGCCTCGTCGTCGGGATGAGCATGGAAGAACACAGCGGTACGTGGAGGCACACGCCCAGATTAGTGTGGGAGGCGTGCGGATCTTTCACGTGAGCGACTGTTACCTGCCGCGACTCGGGGGGATCGAGGTCCAGGTGGCCGATCTCGTACGAATGCAGCGGGAGGCCGGGCACGACGTCTCGGTGGCCACGGCGACCAGGGGAGAGCCGCTGCCCGGCGTGCGCAGGATCGTCGCGCGGATGCCGTTCGACCTGCCCGTGCACCCCTTCGGAGTGGGGCATCTCACCCGCTGGATCACCTCGGGGCGTCCCGAGGTGGTGCACGTGCACACCGGCGCGGTCTCGCCGTTCGCGTGGATGGGCGTGCGCGCGGCCTTCCGCGCGGGCGTGCCGTGCGTGGTGACCGTGCACAGCATGTGGGACCCGGTGACGCGGCTGCTCTACCGGCTGCTGCGGCTGGCCTTCGGCTGGCAGCGGTGGCGGCTGGTGGCCACCACGGTGAGCAACGCGGCCGCGGCCCCGATCCGCGCCGTCGCGGGCCCCGAGGTGCCGGTGCGGGTGGTCTCCAACGGCCTCGACCTGTCGGGCTGGGCTCCGGCCTCCGGCGCGTGGGACGGCGGGGCTCAGGGCGGGCAGGAGGGCGAGGCGCCGCTTCCCGGCGCGCGCGAGGTGCACATCGTCGCGGTGGGGCGGCTGGCTCCGCGCAAGCAGCCCGTACGCCTGCTGAAGCTCCTCCAGGCGGCCCGTGCCCGCGTGCCGGGCGGGATCCCGATGCGGGCCACGATCGTCGGCGACGGGCCGGCCCGCGGCCAGATGGAGCGCTTCCTGGCCCGCCACGGCATGTCCGGCTGGGTCTCGCTGCCGGGCCGCTACACCCGCGAGCAGATCGCCAAGCTGCTGGGCTCGGCCGACGTGTTCGTCGCGCCCGCGCCGCGCGAGTCGTTCGGCATCGCGGCGCTCGAAGCGCGGGCCGCGGGCGTCCCCGTGGTGGCCAGGGCGCAGAGCGGGGTGGCCGACTTCGTCAAGGACGGCACCGAGGGGCTGCTCGGCCGCACGCTCGGGGACCTGGCGCGGGCGGTGGCGCGGCTCTGCGCGGACGGGGGCCTGCGCGCGTCGATCGCCGCGCACAACAGGAGCACACCCCCGGCCGCGGGCTCGTGGCCGGCCGTGCTGGCGGGGTTCGACGCGGCGTACGAGAAGGCGCGCGGCGAGCCCCCGCACCACGACCAGGCGTAGACCCCCGGGCATGGAGAAGGCCACCGGTGCGAGGAGCGCGATGGCGCTCACTCGCACGCGGTGGCCCTGGGTCCGTGGGCGGGAGACTCCCGGCGCTCACCCCCCGTGCGCGCCACAGAACCTCACCCCCGCCACGGCCGGCGCCATCGTGGCGACGGCGCCGGATCCGACGCGGCCGCCGCCGCGGTCCTGCCCCCCACAGGCCGTGACGGCGACCGCGAGCCCACTAGGAGCAGGCCGCGGTGATCTTGCTGGTGAAGCCGTTGACCTTGCCGCTGAACTCGGTGATGCTGTTCAGGTCACCGCCCTTGATGGAGCCGAAGCCGTCCGCGAGGTCGTTGAGCGCGGCGGCGACTTCGCCGTCGTACTTGCCGGCGAGCTCCTTGGTCTTCGTCTCCGCGGTCTTCGAGGCGGCCTCGACGGCGTCCCCGTTGGCGGCGTCCTTGGTGACCGTGGAGCTCCACTCGGTAGCGATCTTGGCGGCGTCGTTGGCGGCGGTGTTGCAGTCAACGGCCTGGCCGAGCGCGCCACAGGCGGTGGTGAGCACGGCAAGAGTCAGCGTCGCGCCCGCGACGGCGAGGCGACGACGAGGGGGTGTCATTTTGGTGCCCTTCGTAGGTTTAGCGAACGAAGGGAACATTATGGTTCCTCCCTTGACGGTCGCTTGCACCCCACTAACACCACGGGCATCAACTCAGCGTAAAGCCGTGCAGCAGGACCTGCACGATCTCCTCCGGTTCAGGCAGCGGAAGATCCAGGAGCCCCCGGTAGGACACGAAGCCCGAGAACAGGTCCGTGAGCATCCACAGGTCCGCGTTCGGCGGGAGCTCGCCGCGTTCGATGGCGCGCTCGTACACGACCCATGAGCGCTCCATCCGGGTGCGCATGCTCGTGCGGATGAGCTCGGCGACCGCGGGGTCCCGGCCGGCCTCGCCGTACACCTGCCTGGCCGTGCGTGACAGACCGGGCATCCGCCACAGGGCGAGCGTGTCGGAGATGACCACCCGCAGGTCGCCCTCCAGTGAGCCGGTGTCGGGGATGGCGACGTGCGTGTTCATCAGGCCCGCGATGGCTTCGAGCAGCATGTCGCGTTTGGTGGCGTAGCGGCGGAACACGCTCGCCCGGCCCACGCCTGCCGCCGCCGCGACGTCGTCCATGGTGAAGTCGAGGCCGTGGGTCAGCACGAGCCCGGACGCGGCCTGCCTGATCCGGGTGTCGACCGTGGGGTCGGGCTTGCGGCCGCGCGCAGACATTGTGATACTCCTAGTATCTGATATTGAGAGTCTCGTTAATCAGGGGTCGTTATGAGGGTAATCATCATCGGCGCGGGCGTCGCGGGGCTCGCCCTGGCGCGTGGCCTGCTGAACGCGGGACACGAGGCCGAGGTGTACGAGGAGGCCCCCGAGCCGCGTACGGCCGGCGGCTCCGTCACCCTCTGGCCCGGCAGCACGGCCATCCTGGAGCAGCTCAAGGTCGACTGCTCGGGCGTGGGCCGCCGCCTGGAGACCCTGGAGTCGTGGGCCACGGACGGCAGGCGGCTGCTCACCCTCGACCTCACCGTGGCCGAGCGCCGCTACGGCCACCCCGTCGTGCACGTGGCCCGCAACGAGCTGGTCGAGCTGCTCGCCGACGGCGTCCCGGTGACCTACGGGGCGCGGGCCGAGCACGTGACGCCCGAGCGGGCCGAGGCGCGCCTGTCCGACGGCCGCACGGTGCGCGGCGACGTGCTCGTGGGCGCCGACGGCCGCCGTTCCGTGGTGCGCGCCGCGCTGTGGGGGGAGGACTCCGCCACGCTGAGCCCGTTCGTCACCTGGCAGGGGTTCACCACCATGCCCACCGCGCTCACCGGGCAGCGCAGGGCCGTGATGATCGCCGGCGGCGCGGGGTTGTGCGGGCTGATCCCGGCCGGAAGGGGGCGGCTGCTGTGGTGGTTCGACGTGCGGTCGGCGCCGGGAAAGCCGTTCTGGGCCGACGACCCCGACATCGTGGAACGGCTGCGCGAACGTTTCCGCGACTGGGCCGAGCCGGTGCCCGTCATCCTCGCCACGCTGACGGACGTCGACTTCTTCCCCCACCACCGGCAGCCGATCCGCGACGTCTGGGGCAGAGGCCCGACGACCCTGGCGGGTGATTCCGCCCACACCATGCCCCCGACCATGGCCCAGGGAGCCAACCAGGCCCTGGAGGACGCGTGGTCGCTCAGCGGGTCGATCGGGGACCTGCGGGCGTACGAGAAGGCCAGGTCGAAGGTGGTGCGCAGGCCCGCCAGGCTGGCCGGGACCGAGCTCACCGACATGCAGCGGCCGTTCGCCGGACTGCTGCCGGACGGGCCCATGAGCAAGGTGTACGCGAGGCTGCTGCGCCGCTACAGCAACTACCTCTTGACAGCCCCCTGAGGCCGCCCGACTATGACGCATATAGAGCAACTCGGTGCGTAATACGCAACTAGGGGTGTCGGTTGACCACCACGTCGAGCTTGATCTCCACGCTGCCAGGGCGCTCCTACACCGACCCCGCGATCTTCGCGGACGAGCAGGCCAGGATCTTCGAAGATCTCTGGTTCTGCGCGGTCAGGGCCGACGACCTGCCGAAGCCGGGGGCGTTCAGGACCGTACAGGTCGGCAGGGAGAACGTGATCGTGGTGCGTGGGCGCGACCAGCGCTTACGTGCCTTCCTCAACATCTGCCGGCACCGCGGCGCGCGCTTGTGCGCCGAGGAGGCGGGCGAGGTCAGAAGGACGATCAGGTGCGCCTACCACGCCTGGTCCTACGACCTCGACGGCCGCCTGGCCGCCGCGCCCAACCTGGCCAAGATGCCCGACATCGACCGCGTCCAGTACGGCCTGTCACCCGTCCACCTGCGCGAATGGCTCGGGTACGCGTGGGTCTGCCTGGCCGCCGAGCCGCCCTCGTTCGAGGACGACGTCATGTACGCCGCCACCGAACGCCTCGGCGACCCCGCCGCCATCGAGCGCTACCACGTGGAGCAGCTCGCGCTCGGCCGCCGCATCGTCTACGACGTCAAGGCCAACTGGAAGCTCATCGTCGAGAACTTCATGGAGTGCTACCACTGCGCCACCATCCACCCCGAGCTGACCGCCGTGCTCCCCGAGTTCGCCGGCGGCTTCGCGGCGCAGTACTACGTCGGCCACGGCGCGGAGTTCGCCGCGCGGGCCGAGGGGTTCACCGTGGACGGCAGCCCCGGGTTCGGCAAGCTGCCCGACGTCGCCGCCGAGCAGGACCGGCGCTACTACGCGATCACCGTCAAGCCCCAGGTGTTCGTCAACCTGGTGCCCGACCACGTGATCCTGCATCGCATGATCCCCATGGCCGTGGACAGGACCGTGGTGGAGTGCGACTGGCTCTACCACCCGGACGTGATCGCCTCGGGGGCGGACCTGTCGCTCTCGGTCGAGCTGTTCCACCGGGTCAACGCGCAGGACTTCGACGCCTGTGAACGCACCCAGCCGGGCATGTCGTCACGGGCGTACCGGGAGGGCGGGGTGCTCGTGCCCAGCGAGCACCACATCTCGCTCTTCCATCAATGGGTGAACCAGCGTCTGCGCGGATAGCGCACCGTGAGACTGCCGTATTTCGCCCGCCCGGTGATCACCACCCGCAGGGCGCCGGGCCGTGGCCTGCTCGGCAGGTCGGAGGTGTTGACGCTGCCCCACTCGCTCCTGAAGCCGTCGACGTCCACCACGCCGCCCTCCGGCACGATGATCTTGCCGGAGCCGTAGGTGAGGTCGATCTCGATCTCCACGACGGAATGGGCGATGACCGCCTCGGACAGGTCGAGGTCGATGCCGCCGTACTTGGACGACACCCGTAGCCGGCGTGGGACGTTCCAGTCGCCGGAACGCTTGAGATTGCCGGTCTTCGACTCCAGCTCGACCACGTCGCCGGCCGCGGGCTGCTCGCTGGGCAGATCGTCGATCAGGCCCAGCAAGTCCGCGTACGTCTTCGCCGACAGCGCGATCTCCAGCCGGTCCTCGAGCTCGATCTGGTTGAGGCGGCCTTCGGTGAACGCGCGCTGCAGCTGCTGTGCGGTGCGCTCCCGGTCCTCGTCGGACACTCTCATCTGCAATTCCGACATGTCCCGAGCATAAGGTCGTGCGGCTCAGAACGGGAGCCGTCGGCCTGAAGGAGTGCGGAGATCGAGGGAGCCGTAGGGGTTACGGGTCGGACGGGGGCGGCGAACGAGCTGGACTCTCTTCACATCCCTTTAGGTACCCCAATGGATTGCCGTGAATTCATCAACCTTGGGTAGCGTGGAAGGTGATGTCGGCGAAACCGTTCGCGCACCCGGCACTCCTCTACCGGGGCGCACCCGAATACGTGGCCGCCACCACGGCTTTCGTCCGCGAAGGGCTGGCCGCGGGCGACCCCGTGGCGGTCGCCGTCCCCGCCGCGAATCTCGCCCTGATCGAGACGGCGCTCGGGGCGGAAGCGGGCAAGGTGCTGCTGCTCGACATGACGGAGGCCGGGCGCAACCCGGGGCGGATCATCCCCGGCGTCCTGCGCGAGTTCGCCGACCGGCATCCGGGCCGGCACGTGCGCATCATCGGCGAGCCGATCTGGCCGGGCCGCAGCGTGACCGAATATCCGGCCTGCGCCCAGCACGAGGCGCTGATCAACCTGGCCTTCAGCGGCCGGCGGGCCACGATCCTGTGCCCGTACGACCTCGACGGCCTCACCCCCGAGGTGCTCGAAGAGGCGGCCCGCACCCATCCCGTGCTGCGCGACGCCTCCCGCGAGTGGGACAGCGCCGACTATGCGCCCGAGCTGGTGATCGAGGGGCACAACCGGCCGCTCGACGAGCCCGAGGCGTTCGTCTCGCTGCGTTTCGACAACGGCAACCTGTCGGCGGCGCGCGTCCTGGCCGCCCGTGAGGCCGCCACGATGGGCTTCGGCGCCGACCGCCTCGACGACATCCGGCTGACGGTGGCCGAGCTGGGCGCCAACAGCCTCGACCACGGCGGCGGCGCGGGCACGCTGCGGGTGTGGGCCGAGGAGGGCCGGCTGGTGTGCGAGGTCAGCGACGCCGGCCACATCACCGACCCGCTGGCGGGCCGCGAGCCGGTCGACCCGCGCACCGCGGGCTCCCGCGGCCTGCTCATCGTCAACCTGCTCAGCGACCTCGTCCGCGTGCACACCAGGGCCGGCGCGACCACGGTCAGGGTCTACTTCGACCCCGACCGGCCCTGCCCGTGAGCGGTCAGCGCTCGACCTCGTTCATGCTGGGATAACGCGTCCCGCGCACCGCGTCCGCGGGAACGGCCCGCACCAGCGCGTCGAGCTGCTCGGGGGTCAGCGTGAGGTCCGCGGCGGCGGCGTTCTCCTCCAGATACTTCAGCCGCTTCGTGCCCGGGATCGGCACGACGTCCTCGCCCTGGGCCAGCAGCCAGGCCAGGGAGATCTGCGCCGCCGTCATGCCGGCCTCGTCGGCGACGCGCTTCACCGCGGCCGCCAGCGCCAGGTTGTGCTCGGCGTTCTCGCCGGAGTAGCGCGGCATGCGCCGCCGGAAGTCGTCGTCGGCCAGCTCGCCGGCACCCGGCATCGCGCCCGACAGCAGGCCGCGGCTGATCGGCGAGTACGCCACCAGCCCCACCCCCAGCTCCCTGGCCGCGGGCAGGATCTCCGCCTCCAGGCCCCGGGTGAACAGCGAGTACTCGCTCTGGAGGGCCGCGATCGGATGCACGGCGACGGCCTGGCGCAGCGTGGCGGCCGACACCTCGGACAGTCCGAGATGGGCCACCTTGCCCTGCTCGACCAGCTCCGCCATCGCCCCGACCGACTCCTCGATCGGCACGTCGGGATTGCGGCGGTGCATGTAGTAGAGGTCGATGCGGTCGATGCCGAGCCGCCGCAGCGAGGCGTCGCACGCCGCCCTGATGTACTCGGGGCTGTTCTCGATCGTCCGGGAGTCGCCGTCGCGCTTGACGCCGAACTTGGTGGCCACCACCGCTTCGTCCCTGCGGCCCTTGACGGCCCGGCCGACGAGTTCCTCGTTGGCGCCCCTGCCGTATATGTCGGCGGTGTCGAGGAAGTTCATGCCGAGGTCGAGAGCCCGGTGGATGACGGCGACGGACTCCTTCTCGTCGCCCTGACCGTAGAACTCCGACATGCCCATGCAGCCGAGGCCGAGAGCGGAGACCTCAAGACCGTCCCTGCCCAGTACGCGCCTTTCCATGTCCATCCCCTGTTGCTGTCGATCCACTGCTCCGGCGCTGCCCGTGCCGGAGCTTCCTCTTCCAGGGTCACACTTCGAGGGCGCTCTAGGCCAAATCGGGTCGGGCCCGCCGCCCCCACCCTGAGGGGGCGAGCCCTACCCGGGGTCGTCTCCACGCAGGTCAGCGGCCCGCCTCAGGGCTTACTCCGACCAAGGTATTAAGGGATCCTTCAGGGCCGGACCGGGCCGATCTCCGATGTTCGCAAAAGCCGCGTTACGCGAGCGTAAAACGTATGAAGGCATTGCTCGTCACGGGATTCACCGCCATCGGCGCGGGAAGCGGCGCCATGCTCACCTTGCACGCGGCATCGAACCTCGACCCGCTGCACAGCGTGATCAGCGAGTACGTCTGGCAGTCGGCCGGCTGGCTGCTGCCCGCCTCGCTCACCCTGTTCGCCGTGGGCTCCGCGCTGATCGCCGAGGCGCTGCGCCGGTCCGGGGCGAGCGGCTGGATCGTGGCCCTGCTGGTGCTCTGGGGGGTGAGCATGTTCCTGGTCGGGGCCTTCCCCACCGACAGGCCCGGCGTGCCGCTGTCGATGTCGGGCGGCATCCACCGCTACGCCGCCTTCGCCGCCTTCATGATGATGCCCGCCGCGGGGATGCTGCTGGCCAGGGCGAGGAGCCCGTACGCGAAGGCGATGCGGATCCTCAGCGCGCTGGCGCTGGGCGCTCTGCTGCTGGTCGTGGTCCCGTACGTGGTGCGCATGTTCGGCATCCCGCTGAGCAACGACGACATCCCCGCCGGGCTCACCCAGCGGGTCGTGGTCGTCACCGAGCTCGGTGTGCTGGCGCTGGCCGGGCTGTCGCTGCTCAGGCCGTCGGCCCGGCGCGAGGTCGCGCCCGCCCTGGCCTGACGATCATTGAGGCGTGAAAGCCGCCGTCCTGGATAGAGGTCAGGTCCGAACCTCTTGTGGAGTGGCTGAAAATGACGATTCTGATCGCGTACGACGGTTCCGACGACGCCAAGGCCGCCATCGCCTTCGCCGGACGGCAGTTCCCCGGGCAGCAGGCGGTCGTGCTGACGGTGTGGGAGCGCCTGGCGATGACCACGGCCCGCGCCTCGGCCGGGCTCATGATGACGTTCGACCAGACGGGCGTGGAGGACGAGGCGGTGGCCGAGGCGATGACCGCCCTCGCCCGGCAGGGGGCGGAGCTGGCCCGGCAGGCGGGGCTGGAGGCGACGCCCCGGTGCGAGCCGGACTCCGTGGCCGTCTGGTCGACGATCGTGGACGTGGCCGACGAACTGGACGCCGACCTCATCGTGACGGGGACCAGAGGGCTGGGCGGGGTGCGTTCGCTGCTGCTGGGCAGCACCTCGGACCGGGTGCTGCACCACGCGCGGCGACCGGTGCTGGTGGTGCCGGGCGCGGAAAAGGACGACTGAGCGGGACGTCCGGCCGGTGATCCCGACCCGCCTCGGGACCGCGTCCGGTCGGGGCCGCGTCCGGTCGGGACCGGGACCGGAGCGGGACGTCCGATGGGGAGCGGGACATCCAGCCGGGACCGGGACCGGCGCGGGACGTTCACCCGGCGTTGGTGGGGATCTGTCGGTGGGATAGGGCAGAGTGGGTTCCTCCTGGCGGGCAGGGGAGGCGAGGACGATGCAGGAGGAGCTGGCGCGCCGGCTCGGCACCACCGACGCGGTGGTCGTGGGGCTGAGCGCGATGATCGGCGCGGGCGTGTTCGCCGCCTTCGCCCCCGCCGCCGCGGCCGCCGGCGAATGGCTGCTGGTCTCGCTCGCGCTGGCCGCCGTCGTGGCCTACTGCAACGCCACCTCCTCGGCCCGCCTGGCCGCCCTCTACCCCGAGTCGGGCGGCACCTACGTCTACGGCAGGCGCCGCCTCGGGCCGCTGTGGGGTTACCTGGCCGGCTGGGGTTTCACGGTCGGCAAGACCGCCTCGTGCGCGGCCATGGCGCTCACGTTCGGCGCGTACGTGCTGCCGGGGCGCGAACGGCCGGCGGCCGTCGCGGCGGTGGCCGTGCTGACGGCGCTCAACCTCTTCGGGGTGCGCCGCTCGGCCGGCGCGGCGCGGGTGATCGTGGTCTTCGTGCTGGCCGTGCTCGCCGGGGTCGTCGTGGCCGGGCTGGTGGGTGACGACGTGGTGCGGTGGTTCTCGTACACGCCGGACCCGGCGCTGATCAGCACTCGCCCCTGGGGCGTGCTGCAGGCGGCGGGGCTGCTGTTCTTCGCCTTCGCCGGATACGCCAGGATCGCCACCCTCGGCGAGGAGGTGCGCGACCCGGCCCGCACCATCCCCCGCGCCGTCGGCATCGCGCTGGCCGTCACCCTCGTCGTCTACCTGCTGGTCGCCCTGGCCGCGCTGCGCACGCTGAAGCCGGAGCTGCTGGCCAGATCCACCGCGCCGCTCACCGACCTGGTCAAGGAGGCCGGGTTCGGCTGGATGGCGCCCGTCGTGACGGTCGGGGCCGCGGTGGCGGCGCTCGGTGCGCTGCTGGCGCTGCTGCTCGGCGTCTCCCGCACGGTGCTGGCCATGGCGCGCGAGCGCGACCTGCCGGGGGCGCTGGCCGCCGTGGACCCGGTGCGGCAGGTGCCGAGGCGGGCCGAGCTGGCCGTGGGCGTGGCGGTGATCGTGCTGCTGCTGGTGGCCGACCTGCGCGGGGCGATCGGCTTCTCCTCGTTCGGCGTGCTGGTCTACTACGCCGTCGCCAACGCCTGCGCGCTCACGCTCGGCCGCGAGGAGGGGGCGCCGCCGCGCGTCGTCCCCGTGCTGGGGCTGGTGCTCTGCCTGGTGCTGGCGGCGACGCTGCCCCTGGCGTCGGTGCTGGCCGGGGTCGCGGTGTTCGCCGTCGGCTGGGTGATCTACGCGGTGCGTCGAGGGCGTACGATGTCCTCATGACGACTCGCGCGGTGATGATGACCCCCTAGGGGGTCCACCGCCACGTTCACGTTGAGGCCCTGCTAGCCGGGGCCTCTCGTCGTGTCCGGGGCCCCACGGGAGGCATCCGATGTACATCACGACGACCATCCCCTACGTCAACGCCCGGCCTCACCTCGGCCACGCCCTGGAACTCGTCCAGGCCGACGTGCTGGCCAGGCACCACCGGCGGCGGGGCGAGCCCGTGCGGTTCCAGACCGGCACCGACGACAACTCGCTGAAGAACGTGCTGGCCGCCGAGGCGGCGGGCGTCCCGGTGCGCGAGCTGGTCGACCGGAACGCCGCCGCGTTCGAGGGCCTGCGCGGGCCGCTCGCGCTGTCGTTCGACTCCTTCATCAGGACCAGCACCCACCCCGCGCACCGTGACGGCGTCGAGCGCATCTGGCGGGAGACCGGGCACGACCTCTACCAGCGCCACTACGAGGGGCTCTACTGCGTCGGCTGCGAGCAGTTCTACCCCGAAGGGCCCTGCCCCGACGGGCACGAGGCGCCGCTGCAGCGCGTCTCCGAGCAGAACTGGTTCTTCCGCCTCTCCCGCTACCAGGACGACCTGTACGCCCTGATCAGCAGCGGCCGGCTACGGATCGAGCCCGCCGCGCGCCGCAACGAGGTGCTGGCCTTCGTCGCGGCCGGACTCGACGACCTCAGCGTCTCCCGCTCCGCCGCCCGGGCCAGGGGGTGGGGGATCCCGGTGCCCGGCGATCCCGCCCAGGTGGTGTACGTGTGGTGGGACGCGCTGGCCAACTACATCACCGCGCTGAATGACGGTGGCGGTGGCGATTACGAGCGGTGGTGGGTGCGTGAGCCGAGCAAGGTCCATCTCGTGGGCAAGGGGGTGATCCGCTTCCACGCGGTGTACTGGCCGGCCATGCTGCTGTCCGCCGGGCGTCCGCTGCCCACGGCGATCTTCGTGCACGACTACCTCACGGCCGACGGGCGCAAGATCAGCAAGTCGTCGGGGAACGCCGCCGATCCGGCGGCGCTCGTGCGGGCGTACGGGGCCGACGCGGTGCGGTGGTGGCTGTTGCGCGAGGTGCCGCGCGTGGGCGACGCCGACTTCACCGAGGCGCGGCTGGTCGCCAGGGCCGACGAGGACCTGGCCAACGGTTTGGGAAACCTGGTCAGCCGGGTCGCCACGATGGTCGTCCGCTTCCTGGACGGCCACGTACCCGAGGAGGGGGAGCCGCTCGCGGAGGTGGACGGCGCGGTGGACACGGCGCTGGCGGAGTTCGACTTCCGGCGGGCGGCGCTGGCGGTGTGGACACTCGTCGAGGAGGCCAACCGGTACGTCGAGCTCGCCCGGCCCTGGCAGCAGCCGCCGCGCGAGCGGGAGGCGTCGCTGGGCACGCTGGTGCGGACCTGCCGGGAGCTGGCCGTCCAGCTGGAGCCGTTCCTGCCGGGCGCGGCGGCACGCGCGTCGGCGGCGGTCGGCGCCCGCCGCCTGACCCGGCCCGAGCCGCTCTTCCCCCGCCACGCGCGCCCGGCGGCACGCGGCACGGCCTGACCGCGCCGCCGCGCGGCAGATCTGACGGCGGCTCACTGAACGATCGCGGCGTCGTGCGGCGTGGCTGTTGACGGCGGGTCGGCAGGAGCTTAGTTTGGCGCACACCGACCAGCCGGTATGGAGGCGCGCATGCCCACAGTCGAGACCCTTCGCGGCCCCGTCGACGTCGGCGAGCTCGGGCAGACGCTGATGCACGAACACGTCTTCGTGGTCGCCACCGAGCACCTGGAGAACTACGGCAGGGGCGCCTGGTGGGACGAGGAGGAACGGATCGCCGACGCCGTCACCAAGCTGCGCGCGGTGGCCGCCAAGGGCGTGCGCACGATCGTCGACCCGACGGTGTGGGGCCTCGGCCGGCACATCCCGCGCATCCTGCGCGTCTCCGAGCAGGTGCCCGGCCTCAACATCATCGTGGCCACCGGCATCTACGTCTTCGAGGAACTGCCCCACACCTACACCTTCCGCGGCCCCGGCCTGATCATCGACCGCCCCGACCCGATGATCGACGACTTCGTCCGTGACCTGACCGAGGGCATCGCCGGCACCGGGGTCAAGGCGGCCTTCCTCAAGTGCGCCGTGGACGCGAAGGGCCTGACGCCCGGCGTCGAGCGCATCTGCCGATCCGTCGCGCAGGCCCACGTGCGTACGGGCGCGCCCATCACCGTGCACACGAACTCCGCCGAGCACAGCGGTCTCCTCGCGCTCGACCTGTTCGCCAAGGAAGGCGTCGACCTGCGCAAAGTGGTCGTCGGGCACGCCGGCGACAGCAACGACCTCGACTACCTCATGCGCCTGGCCGACACCGGCGCGACCCTCGGGATGGACCGGTTCGGCCTGGACGTCTACAACCCGACGGCGCAGCGCGTGGCCACGATCGCGGCGCTGTGCGAGCGCGGCTACGCCGACCGCATGGTCCTCAGCCACGACACGGCCTGCTTCATGGACTACTTCGGCGGCGACTGGGAGGAGACCCGCAGCACGCTCGCGCCGAACTGGCGCTACGATCACATTCACGACGACGTTTTGGCCGCACTGCTGGGCTCGGGTGTGACCGATGACCAGATTGAGCAGATGCTGGTGTTCAACCCGAAGCGCTACTTCTCGTAAAGTGGTCGGATCGGGAAAGCAACGCGGGTAGGTGGAGCTGGGTGACTTCGGAGCAGGCCTTGTCGATAAGCCTCGGACTCCAGGGACCTTGCGTCATCGCGCGGCTGACGGGGGACTTCGATTTCGGGTCGGCGGCCGAGGTTCGCGATCGCGTCACCAAGGCGCTCGATCTCACCCAGCCCCCGATGCTCGTCATCGACATGCAGGCGGTGGCCGTCTGCGACTCCTCGGGTCTTTCCGTCCTGGTCTATCTGCACAAGGCCGTCACCGCCTCGGGCGGCAGGCTGCTGCTGTCGGGGCTCAACGGCAGGTGCAAGCACCTGTTCGCGATCACCGCGCTGGACAAGTTCTTCGACATCCGCTCCACGGCCGAGCTGGCCATCGCGGAACTCAACGAAGAGGGGAATCCGCCGCCGTTTACCGGGTAGTGCCCGGGCATGTCGGCCGACGAGCCCGATCTGCTCGGCACGTACCTGGAGCAGATCGGAAAAATCCCCTTGCTCTCCGCCGCGGACGAAGTGGACATCGCCCGGCGGATCGAGGCAGGCCTGTACGCGGGCCATCTGATCGAGCGTGGTGAGGGCACGCCAGAACTCCACCGCGTCGCACGTGACGGGCGGCGCGCCAAGGACCTGCTGATCAGGTCCAACCTCCGGCTGGTCGTGGCCGCCGCCAGGCGCTACTCCTACCGGGGGCTGCCGATGCCGGACGTCATCCAGGAGGGGAACCTCGGGCTCATCAGAGCCGTGGAGAAGTTCGACTACACGCGCGGCTACAAGTTCTCCACGTACGGGATGTGGTGGATCCGCCAGGCGATCGAGCGCGGCATCCACGACAAGAGCCGTACGGTGCGGCTGCCCATCCACGTGGCGGAGGAGCTGTCGCGGCTGATCAGGGTCGAGCGCCGGCTGGCCGCCGAGCTGGGCCGCGAGCCGACCGAGGCGGAGCTGGGCGAGGTGGCCGAGCGGTCGCCGGCCCAGGTGGCGGCGTTGCGCCGGCTCAGCCAGGAGATGGTCAGCCTGGACCTGCCGGTGGGGGCACACGGCGAGAGCCGGATCGGCGACATGATCGCCGACGAGGAGGGCCCGCAGGTGCAGGAGCTCACCGAGCGCCGCGCGCTCGGCGCGGAGCTGCGCGCGGTGGTCACGACGCTGCCGCCGCGCGAGGCGTTCGTGATCAGGCGCCGGTACGGTCTGGCCGGGCAGGAGGCCCAGAGCTACACCGAGATCGCCGAGCAGCTCGGCCTGACCAGGGAGCGCATCCGCCAGCTGGAGAAACAGGCGTTGCGGCGGCTCAGGGAGGGCGGGCCGCTGCTGGCATGGGCCTCCTGAGACGGGTGACCACTTGGGCGGATAAAGCCGATATAAGCGGATAACCGTTCTATATCGAATCTTGCGCGTCGTGCATGATTTTATCCGGGTGCCTGATAGTAGTCGAAGAGACACGGGTTGCGGCCAGAGGGGGACGCGACCGTTTCGATTCTGGGGGCAGAATGTACAAGCGCCTCGCCGGCGCGGCCTTAGTGGCTGCTGCCGCGACTTCGCTCATGGCCACACCCGCCGGCGCGTCCACATCCGCGCGGACCTCGTTCGCGGCGGAGACCGTCACGACGACGGCCGCTCGTCAGCTGATCCGCACCAAGGTCTCCCTGGGCCGGTGCAAGGACACCTGCCGGATCAACGTCCGGATCACGAACATCTCCCGCAAGTACCTCTACCGCGTCAAGCTGAACGCGCGGCTGAGCGTCAACGGCAGGTCGGTCGGCAGCTGCTACGACTACGTCGGCACCATCAAGCCGCGCAAGGTCCGCTACGCCGCCTGCACCGTGCGGACGAGGGCGCTGTCGCAGAGGTGGAACAACTACCTCGACGGCTGGGCCGGCTTCAACCGCTACGCCAAGACCAGCGTGGCCTACCGCTACTACCGCTGAGCGAGCGAGGGGGCCGGCCGGCAGCGGCCCGGCCCCCCAGGGCTCACGCGGTGACGAGGAGCGCTACCCCGATCAGCACCACGACCGGGACGACCCACATCACGGCCTCGACAGCGAACTCCTTGTACATCGCGGAAGTCTCCTTCAAGGGCGAGGGCGGCAAACGTCATTGCGCAGCATAGCCGCCCTCACCCCGTGTTCGGTCCGCGACCTCAGGCCGTGACGGCGCCGTCGGAGGCGGAGGCGACGGTGGCCACGTACTTGGTCAGCACGCCGCGCTCGACCGGCCGGTCGGGACGCTGCCAGGCGGCCCGGCGTGCGGCCAGTTCCTCCTCGGGGACGAGCAGGTCCAGGGTGCCGGCGGCGCTGTCGATCACGATGGCGTCGCCGTCACGGACCAGGGCGATCGGCCCGCCGTGGTACGCCTCGGGCGCCACGTGCCCGATGACCAGCCCGTGCGAGACCCCGCTGAAGCGGCCGTCGGTGACCAGGGCGACCGAACTGCCGAGACCCCGTCCCACGAGCGGGCCGGTGATCGAGAGCATCTCGCGCATGCCGGGCCCGCCCGCCGGGCCCTCGTAGCGGACCACGATGACGTCGCCGGCCACGATCTGTCCCTGCTGGATCGCGGTGTAGCAGTCGGCCTCGGAGTCGAACACGCGGGCCGGGCCCTCGTGGCGGAAGTCGTCCTTGCCGCCGAGCTTGAGCACGCAGCCGCCCGGGGCCAGCGAGCCGCGCAGGATGGCCAGCGCGCCGCGCGGCTTGAACGGCCGGTCGGCACCGGCCACCACGGTCTGGCCGGGGGTCTCCCGGGCGTCGGCGGCCACGTCGGCCAGGCTGCGGCCGTCGACGAGGGTGACGTTCTCGCGCAGCAGCCCGGCCTCCAGCAGGCGGCGGACCACCAGGGCGGTGCCGCCGGCCCGCCACAGGTCCAGGGCGGTGCCGTCGCCGCCGCTGGGCTTGAGCCCGGTGATGATCGGGACCTGGCGGCAGATCTCGCCGATCCGGTCGATCTCCAGCGGCAGCCCGGCCTCGCGGGCGATGGCCAGCAGGTGCAGCACGGCGTTCGTGGAGCCGCCCATGGCGGCCACCGACACGATCGCGTTGTGCAGCGCGTCGGCGGTCAGCACCTTGGAGGGGCGGGCATCGGCGGCCAGCGCGCGCATGGCGATCTCGCCCACGCGGCGGGCGGCGGCCTCCTTGTCGGGGACGGTGGCCGGGATGTCGCCGACGCCGAACGGGGCCAGGCCGAGGAAGTCGGCGACGGTGCCCATGGTGTTGGCGGTGTACTGGGCGGCACAGGTGCCCGCCCCCGGGCAGGCGTGCTTGGCCAGGTCGTCGAGGTCGGCCTGGTCCATCCGGCCGACCTCGCGCTCGCCGAGCGCCTCCCACATGTCCTGGATGGTCACGTCCTTTCCGCGCCAGCGGCCCGGCAGCATGCTGCCGCTGTAGAGGACGACCGAGGGCACGTCCAGCCTGGCCAGCGCCATGATCGCGGCCGGTACGGTCTTGTCGCAGCCGACGATGGCCACCAGCGCGTCGAAGCCGTGCGCGCGGCCCATCAGCTCGATGGAGTCGGCGATGACCTCGCGGCTGATCAGCGAGGTGCGCATACCGGGGGTGTGCATGGTGAGGTTGTCGGAGACGGCGATCGTGTTGAACTCCATGGGCAGCCCGCCTGCCGCGCGCACGCCCTCGGCCACCTGGGCGGCCAGGTCGCGGTGGTTGAGGTTGCACGGCATCGTGCCGGTCCAGGTGGAGGCGATGCCGACCACGGGCCGGCGCATCTCCTCCTCCGACAGGCCCATGGCGTACAGGTGGGATCGGGCCGGTGCGCGGTCGGGATCGTCGGCGATGCTCAAGGGAAAACCTCCGATGTTCGGTTCGCTGCCTCCCCATGATGCTGCGCCCGCCGATGCCGGTGGACCCCGGCCCCCCTCACTGCTCGCGCAGGCCCCACGGTGAGCCGTACTCGACCAGCAGATCGAGGAACGGCCGGGGCTCGAAAGCCTCGGGACCCAGCACGCCCGCGCCCTTCCAGACGCCCGTCGCCATCAGCTCCAGCGCGATCACCGGGTTGACCGCGGTCTGCCAGACCACCGCCTGGGAGCCGTACTCGCGCATCGACCACTCGTTGTCGACCACGTGATAGAGGTACACCTCGCGCGCCCGCCCGTCCTGGACGCCCTTCACCCAGGTGCCGGCGCAGGTCTTGCCGTGCATGCGGTCGCCGAGCGCGGCCGGGTCGGGCAGCACGGCGGCGACCACGTCACGCGGTGACACCCTGGCCTCGCCGCGGTCGGTCATGACGGCGACCGGCTCGGTGCGGTCCACGCCGAGCGCGTGCAGGGTCTTGAGCGTGCCGATGAACTCCTCGCCGAGGCCGTACTTGAACGTCACCCGCTGCGCCGGGATCCACCGCGGCACCAGCACGACCTCCTCGTGCTCGACGTTCACACACTCCACCGGGCCGATCCCGTCGGGGAAGTCGAAGATCTCGGGCTCGCTGAACGGCTCCGTGGTGTACCAGCCGCGCTCCTTCTCGTAGACGAGCGGTGGGTTGAGGCACTCCTCGATCGTGGTCCAGATGGAGAAGGAGGGGGCGAAGTCGTAGCCGTCGACGGTGAGGTTGCCGCCGTCCCTGATGCCGATCTCCTCGATCTCGTCGAACAGCTCGTCGGCGGCGTAGCGGGCGAAGACGTCGGCCAGGCCGGGCTCCACGCCCATGCCGACCAGCGCCAGCCTGCCCCGCTCGGCCCACTCGCCCGCGCGGGCGAACTGCTCGTCGCCGAGCTTGACACCCACCTCCTCGTACGGCCGGTCGGGGTGCGGCCTGGACATCGACATGGCCATGTCGAGGTAGTCGGCCCCGGCGGCCAGTGCCGCCTCGAACAGCGGCAGCACGAAACGCGGGTCGGTGGCGTTGAGCAGCACGTCGCAGCGGTGCTCGGTCAGCAGCGCGGTGACGGCCCGCGCGTCGGCGGCGTCGACCCTGGCCGGGGTGAACCTGGCGGCCCGGTCGCCGAGCGCGGCGACGGCGGCCTTGGCGCGGGGCAGGTCGTAGTCGGCGACCACCATGTGGTCGAAGAACGGGCGGCGGGCGGCGATCCGGGTGATGGCGGTTCCCACGCCGCCGGCTCCCACGATAAGGATACGCATGACGATAAATCCCCTTTTGGCTGATTTGGGGGTGTGCTGACCATCCAACGTCCGTAGGCTGGTCAACGTCAATGGTGTTGGCATAAGGAGGAGCGCGTGGCCAAGCGAGTGGTGCCGGAGGCGGCGCGCCGGCGGCGGCGTCCCACCAAGCGGGGACAGGTGCTGACGCACGCGCTGATCGTGGAGACCGCGCTGCGGATGTTGCGCGAGCACGGCGCCGACGGGCTGAGTGCCCGCAGGCTCGGCCTCGCGCTCGGCGCCGACGCCAGCACCGTCTACCGCTACTTCCGCGGCATGGACGATCTGATCCTGGCCATCGCGGACGAGCTGTTCCGCCACGCCATGGAGGACTGGCGGGCCACCGGTGACTGGCGGGCCGACCTGCGTGACCTCGGCCTGCGCATCCACCACGCCTACCTGGCCCATCCGCAGGCCGCCGTGCTGACCGCCAGCCGGGTCACCGGCCGGCCGAACGAGGTGGCCGGCGACGAGACGATCCTCGGCATCGTGCGCGGGGCCGG
Source organism: Nonomuraea fuscirosea (assembly GCF_035917475.1). Taxonomy (NCBI): domain Bacteria; kingdom Bacillati; phylum Actinomycetota; class Actinomycetes; order Streptosporangiales; family Streptosporangiaceae; genus Nonomuraea; species Nonomuraea fuscirosea. Next base: position 557,191 of record NZ_CP109074.1, read on the forward strand.
CTTCGCCGACGCGGACGCGGTCAGGATTTATCACGCTTTCATCGACCAGAGCCTGGCCTTCGCCATCCTCGACGCCGCCACCCTGGCCCTGCCGAAGGCGGCGCGGGAGGCCGACGAGGAGGTGTGGCGCGACACGTACGCGCGGCTGCCCGCCAGCACCCACCCCAACATCGCCGCCACCGCGCCGCTGCTGGTCGCGCGGATGAACGACAGCGCGTACCCGACGGCGCTCGACATGCTGCTGTCCAGCGCGTCCGCCCAGCTCACGGGGTAGGTCGCGGGTATGCCCGAAGGACACCTGATCCACCGCCACGCCGACGCCCAGCACACCGACCTCGCCGGGCGCGTCGTGCGCGCGTCAGGTCCCCAGGGCCGCTTCGACGCGCGGCCCTACGACGGGCGCACGATGACGGAGGTGGAGGCCGTGGGCAAACACCTCCTCTACCACTTCGGCGACGAGGCGATCCACGTCCACCTGGGGATGCGCGGCATCTTCCTCCGGTACGACGACCCGGCCGCCGAACCCCGGGCCGGCACCCGGCTGCGGCTGGCCACGGACGAGGTGGCGTACGACCTCATCGCGCCCTCCCGCTGCGAACCCCTCGACGCGGACGCCGTGACGGCACTGCGGGCCTCGCTCGGCCCCGACCCGCTGCGCGCGGACGCCTCCTCGCGCGAGGCGGTGCGGCGGCTGACCGCGTTCAAGGGGCCGGTCGGGGCGGCCGTGCTCGACCAGGGCGTGTGGGCGGGCATCGGCAACGCCTGGCGGGCCGAACTGCTCTACCTGACGGGCCTGCATCCGAGCCGGCGCGACGTGGACGAGCCGGCGGCCCTGCGCCTGTGGGAGACGGCGGTGACCCACCTCGCCATGGGCCGCGACGCCGGCCAGGTGATCAGCGACCCGGACGCGCCCGACGAGCGCTGGGTCTACAAGCGCGAACACTGCCGCCGCTGCGGCGCCCCCGTCGAGACCTGGCCGCTGGCCTCCAGGACCGCCTATGCGTGTCCGGTCGAACAGGGCGGGTAGCCTGGAACGAGGAGTAACATGAACCTCACTTCTCGTAACAATCTGCTGGACATCCGCCGCATCTACGTCGAGCCCGCCGCCGCCGAGCTGCCGCGCGGGCAGGAGATCCTGGCCCGGTTTCCCGACGCCGAACGGGTGGAGGTCGAGAGCCACCACCGCATCCCCGAGCTGTACGGCGACGAGACCAACGTGGCCCGCTGGGTGCGGATCAAGACCGAGGCGCTCGTGCTCGGGGTCAAGAAGTCGCTGACGGCCCGGCCCAACGGCCGCTCGGCCGACTTCATCGCCCCCTCGACGGCCAACGGCTGCGCCATGGCCTGCGCCTACTGCTACGTGCCCCGGCGCAAGGGCTACAGCAACCCGATCACGGTGTTCGCCAACATCGACCAGATCCTCGGCTACCTGCGCCGCCACGCCGGCCGCCAGGGGGCCAAGACGGGGCCCGACCAGGTCGACCCGCACGCCTGGGTCTACGACATCGGCGAGAACTCCGACTGCTCCCTCGACGCCACCGTCTCACGGAACGTCCGCGACCTCGTCGAACTCTTCCGCGACCTGCCCGAGGCCAAGGCCAGCTTCGCCACCAAATACGTCAACCGTGAGCTCCTGGACTGGGACCCGCGCGGCCGCACCCGGATCCGGTTCAGCCTCATGCCCGCCGCCGACGCCAAACTGCTCGACATCCGCACCTCCCCGATCGCCGACCGGATCGCCGCGATCTCCGACTTCGTCGCCGCCGGCTACGAGGTGCACGTCAACTTCAGCCCGGTGGTGGTGAGGGACGGCTGGCTGGAGTCGTGGGCCGAACTGTTCACCCAACTGGACGACGCGCTGAGCCCGCAGGCCCGGCAGCAGCTGGCCGCCGAGATCATCTTTCTGACCCACAACGACCGGCTGCACGAGGTCAACCTGGGCTGGCACCCGAAGGCGGAGGAGGTGCTGTGGCGGCCGGAGCTGCAGCAGGCCAAGCGGTCCCAGACGGGCGGCTGGAACGTCCGCTACCGCACCGGCCACAAGGGCCGCTACGTCGATGCCCTCACCGACCTCCTGACAGCCCGCCTCCCTTACTGCCGCATCCGGTACGCCTTCTGACGACGGCGATGACGTCGCGCTATGGCGTCGCACGGCCGAGGCTGCGCTGTCGGGGTCTGGTTGCTCAGGTCGGGCGGCTCGAATTGCGCCGCTCAGATGCCCTGGCCGACATTGCCCGGCCGCCGACATTGCCCGGCCGGCGACGTCGCGTCGGTGACGTTCACCTGTCGCCAACGACGTCGCGATGGGCCGGGGTGGGTCTCACGCCGACATCCTGACCTGGCGTTCAGATGCCGGAAAGCCTGCCGGCCCCGCCCAATCGGCTCGATCGGCTCAATCGGGGAGATTCTGCTGGGCGAGGCGTTTGCCGAGGCCGGCCAAGGAGTCGTCGGCCATGAGGGCGGGCAGGCGGGGTGCGTCCTCGTCGATCTGGCGCAGCACGGCCGGCTGGTCGCCGCAGTGCCGGGTCCATGCTCGGACGACCTCCGGCATGGCCTCGATCGCCTCCTGCGACAGGATCGCCTCCCTGGGCAGCCAGGACGTCAGGAACTGCCGCACCCTTCCCGGGCTCCACCAGAGCGGCCGATCCCCGACGAACTCGGTCAGCTTCCCGAACGCCTCCTCCGCCCCCGGCAGGTCCGGCAGATCCTGGAACGCGGCCATGGCACCGTCGGGAGCACCGCCGCGTACGAGACCGGGCACGGACCGGGCGCGGGACATCGCCAGCGGCCGGATCGCCGGCAACGTCTCCGCCACTGCCGCGCCCATGAGCCGATCACCCAGCTCGAACGCGTCCAGGGTCCGCCCCGCCACCACTCCCGGCTCAGCTTCCCGCAGCCCCAGATCGTCGAGAAACTTCAATTCCTCCACCAGAGCGTCCACAGCCAGACCACCATGAGGCTGGTCGATCCCGGTGACCACGATGTGCGGCTCCTTGCCGTTCTCGTACCGGAAGGCCAGGACCGCGAGAACCTGCTCACCGTAGGGATCGGCCTTGCCGTACCAGGCGCCGTCGCACGTCACGCGCCCCATCCGCCGTACCCACCCGGGCAACTCACCCCCGCCCTCGACGGGATCCTCGGCCGGACGATCAAGCGCCGCCATGGCCGCGACCGCAAGGCGCGCCTCCAGCCGACCGTCCTCCGCCGCCTGTCGCGAGAACGCCTCCGCCTCCCCGGCCTCCTCCAGTTCGGCCATGAGCCGGGCCGCCCACAACTCGGTCCGCAGAGGAGAACGCCACCTGAGCAGGTCGCGTGCCTGAGTGATCGCCGTGTCGAACGCAGTCATGCTCACCCTTGCACCGTACCGCCCACCCCCACCGCCCCAGCGGACCCACAGCCCTTCACCCGGCGGGGGTCGGGTCGCAGTCGATCCGTCGACCTCCACTCCTCCGCCGGGCCTAGGCGGTGGGGCGGTGGCTGGTCGTGCGCTGTCTCGGCCGGCAGGGGTGGGTGGCGCGTGCCCGGCGGCTCAGCTTGGCTGTCGGGCACGCGCGTGCCGCGTTGTTCTGTGGCCTTTAGCGGTTGTCGCCGCCCAGGCCGGCCTTTCTCAGGGCTTCGGCCATGGCGCCGGTCGGGGCCGGGCGGCGGGGGCCGTCGCCGCGGCCGCGTCCGCCGTCGCCTCGCTGATCGCCGCGGTTGCGTCCGCCGCCGTCGCCTCGCTGGTCGCCACGGCTGCGGCCGCCGTCACGACCGCCGCCGTCACGACCGCCGTCGCCTCGCCCGCCACCGTCGCGGGCGCCGCCGTCGCCTCGGCCGCCGTCGCCTCGCCCGCGGTTGCCCTGGCCGCGGCCCCCGTCGGCGCGGCCCTGAGGGGCGTCGCCAGGCCGGCCGTCTCGGCGGCCTCCCGCGTTCTTGCGGGGGCCGTCGCCGCCGGCCTGGGCGGTGGTTTCGTCTTCCAGGCGGAGGGTCAGGGAGATGCGCTTGCGGGGGATGTCCACGTCGAGGACCTTGACGCGGACGATGTCGCCGGGCTTGACCACGTCGCGCGGGTCCTTGACGTAGGTGCGCGACATGGCCGACACGTGGACGAGGCCGTCCTGGTGCACGCCGATGTCGACGAAGGCGCCGAAGGCGGCGACGTTGGTGACGACGCCCTCCAGGATCATGCCGGAGGTCAGGTCGGAGAGCTTCTCGACACCCTCCTTGAAGGTGGCCGTCTTGAAGGCGGGACGCGGGTCGCGGCCGGGCTTCTCCAGCTCGCGCAGGATGTCGGTGACCGTCGGCAGGCCGAACTTGTCGTCGGTGAACTCCTCCGGCCTGAGCGAGCGCAGCGCCGCCGTGTTGCCGATCAGCGACTTGAGGTCGGCCTTGGCCGAGGTCAGGATGCGCCGCACCACCGGGTAGGACTCGGGGTGCACGCTGGAGACGTCGAGCGGGTCGTCGCCGCCGGGGATGCGCAGGAAGCCCGCGCACTGCTCGAACGCCTTGGGGCCGAGCCGGGGCACGTTCTTCAGCGCCGAACGGGTGCGGAAGGGGCCGTTGGAGTCGCGGTGGCGCACGATGCTCTCGGCGAGCGTGGCGCCGATGCCCGACACGCGGGTGAGCAGCGGCGGCGAGGCCGTGTTGACGTCGACGCCCACCGCGTTGACGCAGTCTTCCACGACCGCGTCGAGCGAGCGGGAGAGCTTGGACTCGGCCAGGTCGTGCTGGTATTGGCCGACGCCGATCGACTTGGGGTCGATCTTGACCAGCTCGGCCAGCGGGTCCTGGAGCCGGCGCGCGATGGAGACCGCGCCGCGCAGCGACACGTCGAGCTCGGGCAGCTCCTGCGAGGCGTACGGTGAGGCGGAGTAGACCGAGGCGCCCGCCTCGGAGACCACGATCTTGGTGAGCCCCGGCATGTGCTTGACCAGCTCGCCGGCCAGCTTGTCGGTCTCGCGGGAGGCGGTGCCGTTGCCGATGGCGATCAACTCGACGCCATGGCGCTGCGCGAGCGCGCCCAGCACCGCCAGCGACTGGTCCCACTGCCGCTTGGGCTCGTGGGGGTAGATGGTCGCGGTCTCCACGACCTTGCCGGTGGCGTCGACGACGGCGACCTTCACGCCTGTGCGCAGGCCCGGGTCGAGCCCCATCGTGGGCCGGGTGCCGGCCGGCGCGGCGAGCAGCAGGTCGCGCAGGTTGGCCGCGAACACCCGCACCGCCTCGTCCTCGGCCGCCTGCCAGAGCCGCATCCGCAGGTCGATGCCGAGGTGCACGAGGATGCGGGTGCGCCAGGCCCAGCGCACGGTCTCGTTGAGCCACTTGTCGGCGGGCCGGCCCTGGTCGGAGACGCCGAACCGGGAGGCGATGCGCAGCTCGTAGTCGGGGCTGTCGTCGGGCTCCAGGGTGACGGAGAGGATCTCCTCCTTCTCCCCCCTGAACATGGCCAGGATCCGGTGCGAGGGCAGCTTCGTGAACGGCTCGCCGAACTCGAAGTAGTCGGAGAACTTGGCCCCCGCCTCCTCCTTGCCCTCGCGCACCTTCGACACCAGCCGGCCTCGGGTCCACAGCTGCTCGCGCAGGCCGCCGATGAGGTCGGCGTCCTCGGCGAAGCGCTCGATCAGGATCGCCCTGGCCCCTTCGAGCGCCGCGCTCTCGTCGGCGACGCCTTCGGCGAGGAAGCCCTTGGCCGTCGTCACCGGGTCGAGCGTGGGATCGGCGAGGAGCTGGTCGGCCAGCGGTTCGAGGCCCAGCTCGCGGGCGATCTGCGCCTTGGTGCGGCGCTTGGGCTTGTAGGGCAGGTAGATGTCCTCAAGCCTGGCCTTGGTCTCGGCCGCCATGATCTGCTCGCGCAGCTCGTCGTCGAGCTTGCCCTGGGACTCGACGGACTCCAGGATCGCCGTCCTGCGCTCCTCCAGCTCGCGCAGGTAGCGCAGCCGCTCTTCCAGCGTGCGCAGCTGCGCGTCGTCGAGGGCGCCGGTGGCCTCTTTGCGGTATCGCGCGATGAAGGGCACGGTCGCGCCGCCGTCGAGCAGGTCGACCGTGGCCTGAACCTGCCCGTCGCGCACGCCGAGCTCGGCCGCGATCCGCTGGGAAATAGAGAGCACTTGCCTGCCTTTCGATGGTCCCGCCGGTCAATTGTGCAGGACAACGCCATCCTTCATGACCAGAGTGCGCGCAGGGTGAACGACCACCGCCTCCGCCGGGCCCCCGCAGGGAACCACGACCAGGTCGGCCCGGTCGCCCGGGGACAGGCCGTAGCCCTCCAGCCCGAGCGCCCGCGCCCCGCCGTGGGTGGCCGCCTCCAGCGCCAGCTCGATGTCCTCATCCGCCCGGAACGTGCTGCGGTAGGCGACGTGCATCGCCCGTTCGAGCATGTCGCCGCTGCCGTACGGCCCCCACAGGTCGCGGATGCCGTCGTGACCGCAGGCCACGGTGACCCCGGCGGCCCGCAGCCTCTTCACCGGGGGCACGGGGAAGCTGTAGACGGCGGCGGTCACGATCGCCACCCCCGCCTCCGCCAGCCCCTCGGCCAGGCGACCTTGGTGGGCCTCGTCGAGCTGGCCCAGCGCGTAGGCGTGGCTGACCGCCACCCGGCCGCCCAGCCCGAGCGCCGTGGTGCGTTCGATGATCAGCTCCAGCTCCCACGCGCCGAGCGTGCCGCCGTCGTGCAGGTGGAGGTCGAGGTGGGTGCCGTAGCGCCCGGCCAGGCCGAAGATCAGGTCGAGGTGACGGACCGGGTCGCGGTCGATGCCCGCCGGGTCGAGCCCGCCCACCGCCTCCACCCCGCTCTTCAGCGCCTCTTCGAGCAGCTCGGCGGTGCCCGGGTTGATGAGCACGCCGTGCTGGGGGAAGGCCACCTGGCGCACGTCCACGGGGGAGCCCGCCGCGGCCTCGCGCACGGCCTGCACGCCGCGTAAGCCCACCTCGGGGTCGATGTCGGTGTGGGTGCGGACGTGGGTGGTGCCCGCCGCGCTCATGGCGGCCAGCAGCGCGGCGATCCTGGCCACGCTGGGCACGCCCAGCTCGGCGCGGCGGCGCAGGTCGTTGCCGATGCGGCCGGCGAGCGTGTCGTCGGCGGAGTGGGGCACCCACGGGCCGCCGTAGAGGGTCTTGTCGAGGTGGCAGTGCGCCTCGACCAGGCCGGGCAGGACGAGCTGCCCGGAGACGTCGACGACGGTGGCCCCGGGCGCGTCGATCGCGGGCGCGACCCGGTCGATCCGCCCGTCGCGCACCAGGATGTCGACCGGCGCGCGAACGCCGGGCCCGGAGGCTGCGGGCTCCCACGGGAGCCCGCCACGGAGCAGCACGTCGGTCATGCCCAGCACCCTAAACGGCGGGACCGACGATTTCGCCGGCTCAGCTGTGACGGTCTTGCATACCTTTCCGCCCTCTGAGGCTCCCCATGGGGTACGGCGGGCCGCCGCGCCCGATCAGATGCCGTCGAGGTGGGAGACGTTGGCCACATCGGCGGGGTCGGCGCTCGGCCGGCCCGCGAACCAGGCGTCCAGGATCTCCTTCAGCACCACCTCGGAGGTGAGCCGCAGGCTGAGCGCCAGCACGTTGGCGTCGTTCCACTTGCGGGCGCCGTCGGCGGTGTAGGCGTCGACGCACAGCGCCGCGCGCACCCCGCGAACCTTGTTGGCCGCGATCGACGCGCCGGTGCCGGTCCAGCAGCAGACGACCGCCTGCTCGGCCCGCCCCTCGCTCACGTCTCGCGCGGCCAGCTCGCAGGCCCACGCCCAGTCGTCGCGCTCGCCGTCGCTGAGCGCGCCGTGGGTGACGACCTCGTGCCCGCGCCCGCGCAGCTCCACCACGACCCGCTCGGCCACGCCGTCCTTGCTGTCGGCGGCCACCGATATCCGCATCCACCCATACTCGCACGTACGCGGACTGGCGCGCCGGGGCGGTATGTGCTTGGTTGTGGCGTCATATGAGTCTTACGAGTATTGACGCGAATGACATCGCGGCGCTCGCCCGGGGATGTGCCGTCCTGGGCACGGGCGGCGGGGGAGACGTGCGTACGGGTTCGCTGGCGGCGGTGCGGGCCATCCGGGAGCACGGTCCTGTGCCGCTGACCCGGCTGGCCGACCTGCCGGAGGACGCCCTGGTCGTGCCGCTGTCCGGCATCGGGGCCCCGACCGTCAGCCACGAGATGATCCACGGCGAGGACGAGCCCAGGCGCATCGTCGAGGAGATCGAGCGGATCTTCGGCCGCCCTCCGAGCGCGATCATGTCCTCCGAGATCGGCGGCGCCAACGGGGTCGCGCCCGTGGCCTGGGCCGCCCAGCTCGGGGTGCCACTGCTCGACGCCGACGGCATGGGACGGGCGTTCCCCGAGGTCCAGATGGTCTCGATGTACGTGGCGGGGCTGCCCGCCGACCTCGTGGTCATGTCGGACGTCGCGGGCAACGTGGTGACGATCCGCCCGGTGGACGGGCTCTGGTCGGAGCGCCTGGCCCGCGCCGTCTGCGTGGCGGCCGGGTCGCACGCGCTGATGGCCGACTACGTGCTCACGGCCGGCCGGGCCAGGGGCGCGGTCATCGAGGGCACGGTCACCCGCGCGCTGGAGATCGGCCGGGCCACGCAGGGCGCGGCGGACCCGCTTGGCGCGCTCCAGGAGCGCCTCGGCGCCGCCCGGCTGATCACCGGCAAGCTGACCGATGTGGAACGCCGCACCACGGGCGGGTTCGTCAGGGGCACGGCCACGATCGAGGGCACCGGCGACGACCGGGGCCGCCGGCTCGCGCTGGAGCTGCAGAACGAGAACCTGGTCGCCACGGAGGACGGCCGGACGCTGGCCATGGTCCCCGACCTGATCACGGTGGTGGACACCGAGACGGCCGCCGCCGTCCAGACGGAGGGCCTGCGCTACGGCCAGCGCGTCACGGTGCTCGCCTGGCCCTGCGACCCGCTCTGGCGCACGCCCAAGGGGCTGGAGACGGCCGGGCCCGCGGCCTTCGGATACGACCTGGACTACGTACCCGTCGAGGAGCTGAGGGCGCGTGCCTGACCTGCGGATAGGGATCGACGTCGGCGGGACCAACACCGACGCGGTGGTGCTCGGGGCGGACGGCCAGGTGCTCGCCAAGGCCAAGCGGCCCACCACGCCCGGGGTGACCGACGGCCTGCGCGCGGCCCTGGACGCCGTGCTGGACCAGGTCGAGGACCGGGCCGAGGTGACGCGCGTCATGCTGGGCACCACGCACGCCACGAACGCGATCCTGGAGCGGCGCGGCCTGGGCCGGGTCGCGGTGCTGCGGCTCGGCGCGCCCGCCACCACCTCCGTGCCCCCGCTCTCCGACTGGCCCGCCGACCTGCGTGAGGTGGTCTCGGCCGGTGAGGCGATCGTGCCCGGCGGCCACTACGTGGACGGCAGGGAGATCAGCCCGCTGGACCTGGACGCCGTACGCCGCTTCATGGACGGCGTGCAGGCCGACGCGGTGGCGGTCACCAGCGTGTTCAGCCCGGCCGACGACGGGCACGAGCGGGCCGTCGAGGCGCTGGTCCGCGCCGAGTACGGGCTGCCGGTCTCGGTGAGCCACGAGATCGGCTCACTCGGCCTGCTCGAACGCGAGAACGCGACCGTGCTGAACGCCGCCCTGTACGGCGTCGCCGCCCACGTCACCGACGCCCTGGTCACGGCACTGGCCGAACGCGGCCTCGGCGCGCGGCCGTACCTGGCGCAGAACGACGGCACGCTCATGACGTTGGAGCACGCCGCCCGCCTGCCGGTCTCCACGATCGGCTCCGGCCCGGCGAACTCGCTGCGCGGCGCCGCCTACCTGTCGGGCGTGTCGGACGCGATCGTGGTGGACGTGGGCGGTACCAGCACCGACCTCGGGGTGCTGGTCGGCGGCTTCCCGAGGGAGTCGGCGGCGGCGGTGGAGATCGGTGGGGTGCTGACCAACTTCCGCATGCCCGACATCCTGGCCATCGCCCTGGGCGGCGGCACCGTGGCGCGGAGCGGGGGCGTCGGGCCGGACTCCGTCGGCTACCGGATCGCGCGGGAAGCGCTGGTCTTCGGCGGGACGACGGCGACGATGACGGACGCGGCGGTGGCGGCGGGCCGGATCCCGGCCGGGGCCGAAGAGTGGCGCGAGCGGCTGAAAGCCGCCCTGAAGGCCACCGAGACGGGTGACATGTCGGAAGGAATCGCCGACATCCTGCAAAGGGCGCTGTCCGTCGCCGACGGGATGGTGGCCGACGCCGTGGACCGCATGTCGCTCGGCCGGAGCGACCGTCCGCTGGTGGCGGTGGGGGGCGGGGCGTTCCTGCTGCCCGATCACATCGCCGGGGCGAGCACGGTGATCCGCCCCGAGCACGCGGAGGTGGCCAACGCGGTGGGGGCCGCCATCGCGCTCGCGAGCGGCAGAGTGGATACGATCTTGCCTGCGGGAGATAGCAGGACAGAAGCGATCGAAAGCGTCAAGGAGGAGGCGCGGGCGCGAGCCGTGGCGGCCGGGGCCGACCCCTCCGGAGTCGAGATCGTGGACCTTCTCGAGGTGCCGCTGAGCTACCTCTCCGAACCCGCCGTGCGGGTACACGTGAAAGCAGCCGGACCCCTCGCCCGGTGACCCACCGAAAGGATCCCCCACCATGCGCTGGCACAAGCGTCTGCTCGTCGCCGGGGTAGCCGGTCTCATGGCCCTGACCGCGTCCGCGTGCGCGGGCGGTCAGGTACGTGGCGCCGGCGGCACACCCCAGCCGCAGACGAGCGGCGGCGGCAGCCCGGCCGGCGGGCAGGCCAACGACGCCACCTTCGTCTACGCGCCCAACCACGACGTGGTCACCGACTGGGACCCGGCCACCTCCTACTCCAACGAGATCATCGCTCTGTCGAACATCTACGAGGGCCTGACCAGGTACGACTCCGAGACCAAGGAGGCCGCGCCGCGCCTGGCCACCGAGTGGACCTCGGCGAAGGACGGCAAGGAGTGGACCTTCAAGCTGCGGCAGGGCGTGAAGTTCCACTCCGGCGCCACGTTCGACGCCACGGCCGCGAAGAAGGCCATCGAGCGGACGAAGGAGAAGAAGGGCGGCGCCGCCTACATCTGGGACCCGGTCGACGAGATCGAGGCGGTGGACGCGAGCACGCTGAAGTTCACCCTGAAGTACGCCGCCCCGCTCGACCTGATCGCCGCCTCCGGCTACGCCGCCTGGATCTACGACGTGGACGCGGTGGACGCCGACGGCAAGAAGACGGCCGGCACGGGGCCGTACACGATCGACACCTGGCAGAAGGGCAAGGAGACCGAGCTCACGCTGAAGGCGTTCGACGACTACTGGGGCGGCTGGAAGCCGGCGCAGTACAAGAAGGTCGCCTTCCGCGTCACGCCCGAGATCACCACCGCCTGGCAGCTGCTGCAGAAGGGTGAGGTGAACTTCGTCGAGCGGCTGAACCCGCAGCTCTTCGAGCAGGCGCAGACGACGGAGTCGGTGCGGACCGCCGAGTCGCCGTCGTTCCAGAACCTGCTGGTGCTGTTCAACACGGCCGCGGGCCCGACGGAGGACGTCAAGGTCAGGCAGGCGCTGCAGCTCGCGATCGACTACGACGGCCTGGCGGCGGCGCTGGAGGGCGCCGGTCAGAAGGCCAGCGGCCTGGTGCCGCAGGGCCTGGTCGGGCACGCCAGTGGGATGGAGCCCAAGCAGGACCTGGCCAAGGCGCAGGCGCTGCTGGCCGAGGCGGGTTACGGGCCTGACCTGAAGGAGCTCAAGCTGAGCCTCACGTACGGCATCGGCGACGAGGACCAGAAGCTGCTGGTCACGCTGCTCAGCTCGACGCTCAGCAAGCTGAACGTGACCCTCCAGGCCAAGCCGATGAACTGGAGCGCGCAGTGGGACCTGGGCAAGAAGGGCGGCCAGGACGTCTTCGTCATGTACTGGTACCCGGACTATCCGGACGCCTACTCCTGGTTCCTCAACGTGTTCAAGAGCGCCGACAAGCCGCAGTTCAACCTCTCCTACCTGAAGAACGCCGAGATCGACGCGGCCATCGACAAGCTCCCCGAGCTGACGGCCACGGACCGGCTGGCGGCCGTCGAGGAGTACAAGACCCTGCAAGAGAAGATCATCCAGGAGCAGGCAGCAGTAGCTGTGCCCTACGTGCAGAAATACCAACGCGCCCTCTCCTCTGACGTACAGGGCTACAAGGACAACGCGGCCTACCCCAACGTCGTCTTCTTCTACGACCTGACCCGCGCCTCCTGACCATGCTGCGCTATCTGGCCCGCCGCCTCGGCCAGGCCCTCCTGGTCGTGGCCGGCGTGGTCGTGCTCACGTTCGCGGTGATGCGGCTCGTGCCCGGCGATCCGGCGGTGGCCTTCGCCGGGCCGAAGGCCACGCCCGAGCAGCTGGCCGCGGCCCGCGCGCGGTTCGGGCTCGACGATCCGCTGCCGGCGCAGCTGCTCACGTACGTGCGCGACCTGCTGACCGGGGACTGGGGCGTCAGCCTGCGCACGCGGCAGCCCGTGCGGGACGACCTCTACCTCGCCTTTCCCGCCTCGCTCGAACTCGTCGGTACGGCGCTGCTCATCGCGGTCGTGCTGGGCATTCCGCTCGGCGTGCTCGCCGCCCGCTATAAGACGAAATTTCCTGACTTTGGGGTGCGGGTCGGGAGCATGCTGGCCGTCTCCGTCCCGGTCTTCTGGCTGGCCCTGGCCCTCCAGACGATCTTCGCCAGCAACCTCGGCTGGTTCCCCATCGCCGGCGAGTACGACTCCGCGCTCGACACCACCAGCCCGCTCACCCTCTGGACCAACATCACCGTCGTCGACGCCCTCATCACCGGGAACTGGCCCATCCTCACCAGCACCCTCGACCACCTGGTGCTGCCCGCCCTGGTCGTGGCCGCCTATCCCACCGGCGTCATCGCGCAGATGACCAGGGCCGCGCTCATCGAGGAGTCGGGCCAGGACCACGCCAGGCTGGAGCGCGCGCTGGGCTTCGGGGAGACGTCCATCCTGACCAGGTTCGCGCTGCGGCCGGCGCTCGGTCCCGTGCTGTCGCTGATCGCGCTGGTCTTCGCGTACGCGATCGTCAACGGCTTCCTCGTCGAGGCCGTCTTCAACTGGCCGGGCCTGGGCCGCTACGCCGCCGAGTCCATCCGCTCGCTGGACACCCCGGCCATCGCGGGCGTCACCCTGCTGGTCGCCCTGGTCTACGTCCTGGCCAACCTGGTCGTGGACATCCTCCAGGGCTTCGTCGACCCCCGGGCCAGGACACGATGACGACGGAGACACAGACACCGCAAACGCAGCCGCTGCGCCGCACCCTGCCGCGCATCCCCGACCGGTTCGCCGCGTTCGGGGCGGTGCTCATCGTGGTCGTCGTGCTGGCGGCGGTGCTCGCGCCGTGGCTGGCGCCGTACCCGGTGGACGACCCGAGGCCGCTGGAGCGGCTGCTGCCGCCGAGCGGCGCGCACTGGTTCGGCACCGACCAGGTCGGCCGGGACGTGCTCACGAGGATCCTGTACGGCGGGCGCACCTCGCTGTTCATCGCCGTGGCCGTGCTGGCCGTCTCGGCGCTGGCCGGGGTGACGCTCGGCGTGGTCGCCGGGTACGCGGGCGGCTGGATCAGAGACGTGATCATGCGCGTCACGGACGTCTTCCTGGCCTTCCCCGCGCTGCTGCTCTCCCTGGCCCTGGCGGTGGTGCTGCAGCCCGGCGTGAACACCGTGATCCTGGCCATCGCGGTGACCTGGTGGCCCTGGTACACGCGGCTGGCCGCCTCCATGGCCGCCTCGATCGCCACCCGCCCCTACGTGGACGCGGCCCGCTGCCTGGGCGTGCCCGCGCCGCTGATCATCCTGCGCCACGTGCTGCCCAACTCGCTCACGCCCGTGCTGGTGCAGCTCTCGCTGGACGCGGGCGGGGTGATCCTGACCTCGGCGGCGCTGTCGTACCTGGGGCTGGGCGCGCAGGAGCCGACGGCCGAATGGGGGCTGATGGTGCAGCAGGGACAGACGCTGTTCACCACGAACTGGTGGGTGGTGACCTTCCCGGGGCTGGCGATCCTGGTGACGGCGTTCGCGTTCAACGTGCTCGGCGAGGGGCTGCGCAACGCGCTCGACCCGCGGAGGGCGGTCAAGTGAGCGATCACCTGATCGAGGCGCGCGACCTGCGCGTCAGTTACGGCGGGCGGGTGGTGGCCGAGGTGCCGCGGCTCGACGTGGGCGCGGGGGAGTGCGTGGCGATCGTGGGGGAGAGCGGGTCGGGCAAGTCCACGACGCTGCTCTCGCTGCTCGGCCTCACCCAGAATGCCGAAATATCAGGACATGTACGGGTGTGCGGCGTGGACGTGCTCACGGCCTCCCCACGCGCGCTGCGCGAGCTGCGCGGCGCGCGGGCGGCGCTGGTGATGCAGTCGCCGCACGCCGCCCTCAGCCCCGCCACCCGCCTCGGCGTGCTGATGCGCCGCGCGCTCAAGCTGCACGGCGTGCGGGACGTGGACAGGACCATGGCGCGGGCCATGGAGGAGGTCCTGCTCGACCGCGAGCTGCTGCGCCGCTATCCGCACGAGGTCTCCGGCGGCCAGGCCCAGCGCTTCGCCATCGCGCTGGCCATCGCCCTGGGCGCCGAGGTCATCCTGGCCGACGAGCCCACCAGCGCGCTGGACGTGACCGTACAGGCCGAGGTGGTCGGCGTGCTGCGCCGGCTCAGGGCCGAACGGGACCTCGCGCTGCTGCTGGTCTCGCACGACCTGGCCCTGGTCTCGACGATCGCCGACCGGGTGCTGGTCATGAAGGACGGCGCGGTGGTGGAGTCGGGCCCCGCCGCCACGGTGCTGGCCGAGCCGTCCCATCCCTACACCCGCGAGCTGCTGGAGGCGCTGCCGTGACCATGCTCAGGGCCGAGCGCGTGACGCTCGGGTACGGCCGCCGCCCGGTCGTCCACGACGTGAGCATCGACATCACCGAGGGCGGCGTGGGGCTGATCGGGGAGAGCGGCTCGGGCAAGACGACGCTGGCCCGCGCGTTCCTGGGCCTCCTCAGCCCCATTTCGGGAGATATCTGGTACGGCGATCAAACGCTGAAAAAAGCGGACATGCGGAAGTTCCGGAGGGACGTTCAGCCCGTCTTCCAGGCCGAGGCCCTCGACCCCCGCATGCGCGTCGGCACCTCCATCGCCGAGGCCCTCCCGCGCGCCGCCCGCTCCCGCGTCCCCGACCTGCTCGAACAGGTCGGCCTCGATCCGGGACTGGCCGGCCGCCGCCCCCACGAGCTCTCCGGCGGCCAGCGCCAGCGCGTGGTGATCGCCCGCGCCCTGGCCGTCGGCCCGCGCCTGCTCATCCTGGACGAGCCCACCAGCGCGCTCGACGTCACCGTCCAGGCCAGGGTGCTCGACCTGCTGGCCTCCCTGGACACCGAGCGCCTGCTCATCACGCACAACCTGGCCGTGGTGGAACGGCTCTGCCGCACCTCCCACGTGCTCTTCGCGGGCCGCGTGGTCGAGTCGGGGCCCACCGCCGACCTGCTGGCGAACCCGGCCCATCCCTACACCCGGGCCCTGCGCGACGCCGTACCGAAGCTGGGCGGGGACCCGCCCGAGGCCAAGGGCAGGACCGAGGCCGTGCCCGCGGCCACCGGATGCCCGTTCCGGCTGCGCTGCCCGCTGGCCGTGACCGCATGCGAGCAGACGCCCGAGCCGAGGGACGTCCAGGGACGTCAGGTGGCCTGCCATCGCGCGGAGGACGTCCTCACTTGAGCACCTGAAGGGCCTTCAGGTGCTCGTGGAGGTCGTCGGCGAGCTTGGTCATCAGCCGGTTCAGCTCGGCCCGGTCCGCGCCCGACCAGCCGGCCAGGGCGCCCCCCAGCCACTCGTTGGTCACCCGGCGGCAGTGGTCCGCCGCCACGGTGCCCTCCTCAGTGAGCGTGATGCGCCAGGCCCGGCCGTCGTCGGGGTCGCGTACCCGCTCGACCAGGCCGCGCTGCTCCAGCGCGGCCACGTGCCGGGTCACGTGCGGGCTCTCCACCTGGAGACTGTCGGCGATCGCCCCGATCCTGCGCGGCTCGCCGACGTCGCGCAGGTGGACGAGGATCTGGACGTCCGGCCGGTCCAGCCGGACGCCCGCCGCCTCGGTCAGCCGTTCGTGCGTCTTGCCCCGGTTGAGCATGGTGACGAGCCGGCGGAAGGCGGTCACCGGCGTCTGCAGATCCTCGTCCATCCGGTTGCTTACCTAACTTACGTATGTATTATCGGTTCTCGATTACTTACCTAAGTTATCCAAAGGAGCCGTCATGGCGACAGTCGTCGTGCCCGCAGCACGCGGGACGTCCACCAGAAATCCCTGGCCCGCGGTGGTCACGTTGTCCATCGCGGCGTCCATCGCCGCCATGCAGAACACCGCGGTGGTGCCGCTGCTTCCCGTGCTGCAACGGGAGCTGGGCACCTCCTTGACCGCCGTGAGCTGGACCCTCACGGTGAGCTTGCTGGTCGGCGCGGTGTCCACGCCGCTGCTCTCCCGCTTCGGCGACATGTACGGGCGGCGCCGCATGATCCTCGGAGCGCTGGCCCTCCTG
Source organism: Nonomuraea fuscirosea (assembly GCF_035917475.1). Taxonomy (NCBI): domain Bacteria; kingdom Bacillati; phylum Actinomycetota; class Actinomycetes; order Streptosporangiales; family Streptosporangiaceae; genus Nonomuraea; species Nonomuraea fuscirosea. The sequence goes on from NZ_CP109074.1 coordinate 573,689, forward strand.
GTGATCGGGTCGGTCATGGCGGCCCTGGCCACCTCGCTGGCCTGGCTGATCGTGGCCCGGGTGTTGCAGGGCGCCGTGTCCGCGCTCGTCCCCTTGTCCATCGGGGTGGTCCGTGACGCGCTGCCGCGCGAGCAGTTCGCGACCGGTGTCGGTGTGCTCAGCGCGACGATGGGCTTCGGCAGCGGCGGCGGGATGATCCTGGCCGGGCTGGCCTCGGGAGACTTCCACCTGGCGTTCTGGGTCGTCGGCGGCCTCTCCCTGGCGGCCGGGATCGTCGTGGCCTTCCTCGTCCGCGACTCGGCCCCGCCCGTCAAGGGCCGCCCCGACCTGATCGGCGCCACGCTGCTCGCCACCTGGCTGGTGGCGCTGCTGCTGGCGGTCAGCGAGGGCGGCTCGTGGGGCTGGACCTCGCCCGGCGTGCTCGGGTTGCTCGGCGCGGCGGCCGTGCTCGCGGCCGCGTGGGTGGCGGTCGAGCGGAGGGTGGCCGAGCCGCTGGTGGACATGGCGATGCTCGTGCACAGGGGCACGGTCGGCGCGACGGTGTCCTCGCTGCTGCTCGGGTTCACCTTCTTCACCCTGCTGACCGGCATCTCCAGCTTCGCCCAGTCGCCCGAGGGATTCTCCGCCACGACCCTGGAGGTCGGGCTCTACCTGCTGCCGAGCACGCTGTTCATGCTGGTGATCTCGCTGTTCGCGGGCCGCATCATGCGCCGCCTGCCCGCCTCGTCCATGGTGGCGACGGGCTCACTGGTGACAGGGCTGGCCGCGCTCTACCTGATGATCGCGAACGACGCCCCCGCGCACCTGTACGCGGCCTCCTCGATCATGGGCGTCGGTCTCGGCGTCGGATACGCGGCCCTGGGCACCATGGCCGTCGAGCACGTGGGCCAGGACAAGACCGCCGTGGCGTCGGGGGTGAACGCCCTGGTGCGCATCGTGGGTGGCAGCACGGCGGGCGCGGTGATCGCGGCCATCCTGGCGGCCCGGCCGGGCGCCGGCGGCTACCAGTGGGTCTTCGGGGCAGCCGCCGGGGCGGGCGTCGTCGCCGCGCTCTTCGCGGCGGGATTCGGATACCTCAACAGCAGGGCCGTCACAGCGCCGATCACAGGGCCGATCACAGGGCCTTCAGCCCGCTGATCACTTCCAGCAGCACCTTGGCGTCGGGGGCGGGCGGCGGCAGCTCGACCTGAACGAGCTGCTGCGCGTGCAGGTCGCCGACCAGCACCCGGACCACCCCGATGGGCAGGTTCAGCTCGGCCGCGACGTCCACCAGCCGGGTGGGCTGGGTGCACTTCTGCAGGATGATCAGATGCTCGGGGTCGAGGCCGCGCGGCGGCGCCAGGCCGCCGGCGGTGATGATCACCGCGATGAGGTCGATGGCCTCGCTCGCGGGCACCGTCCGGCCTCTGGTCAGCAGGTAGGCCGGAACGATGGGACCGGCGTCCTCGTCCAGCCAGCGTTCTTCAGTCACTTCGCACCACCCGCATGGGGCGCTCGGACTCCTGCTGAGCCGCCCTCGGGGCCTCGGCCTCTGGCTCTGCCACGTGCTCTTCCGGGATCAACACGATCGCGGTGGTCCCTCCATATGGTGAACCGCGCAACGTCACGCGGATGTCATGCCTGGCGGCCAGGCGGGAAACGACGAAAAGGCCGAGCCTGTCGCTGTCGGCCAGGTCGAACTCCGGCGGGCTGGCCAGCCGCTCGTTCAACTCGGCCAGCTGCTCCGCGCTCATCCCGAACCCGCGGTCCTCGACCTCGAAGGCGAAGCCCCGGGCCGCGGCGTCGCCGCGGACGAAGACCGAGGTGTGCGCGGGGGAGTAGACGGTGGCGTTCTCGATCAGCTCGGCGATGAGGTGGATCACGTCGCCGACCACGGGGCCGGCCAGGCGCTGGCCGGACATGGGCTCGACGACGACCCGCTGGTAGTCCTCCACCTCGGCCGCCGCGCCGCGGGCCACGTCGAGCAGCGGCACAGGACGGCTCCAGCCGCGTCCCGGCGTCGCGCCCGACAGGATGATCAGGCCCTCGGCGTGGCGGCGCATGCGGGTGGTGAGGTGGTCGAGCTTGAACAGGTCGTCCAGCTGGCCGGGGTCGGTCGCGCGGTGCTGCATGTCGGCGAGCTGGATGCGCTGGCGGTGCAGCAGCGTCTGGCTGCGCCTGGCCAGGTTCCTGAAGACGTGGCCGACGCCCTCGCTGAGCTGCGCCTGGCCGACCGCGGCCTCGACGGCGGTCTGCTGGACGGTGGAGAAGGCCTTGCCCACGTCGTCGATCTCGACCGTGGTGCTGGTGAGCGACACCTCGGGCACCTCGACGGTCTCGCCCTTGCGCAGCTTGGCGACCACGTGCGGCAGCCGTTCCTGGGCCACCTCCAGGGCGGCCAGCCGGAGCGTCCCGAGCTCCTTGGACAGCCGGTTGCCCATGCGCAGCGAGAACCCGATCGACACGATCACCAGCGCCAGGGCCGTGCCCGCGAGCAGGAACGCCCGCGACAGCACCTCGTCGGCCACCGGGTCGGCGCGCTCGTTCAGCGTCGTGCTGGCCCGCAGCTGGGCCTCCTGGAACGACCTGGCCAGGCCGTCGGTGGTGGGCAGCCAGCCCTGCGGGGTGCCGCCGGCGATGATCTGGTCCTCCATCATCCGCATCCGCTGGTAGGCGGGGGAGGTGATGAGGGCGACCTGGGGATCGCGCAGCTCCGGGTCGAGCTCGCCGAGGCTCTGGTCCACGAGGAAGCGCCGGTTGCCCGTGATCTGGGTGAACAGCCTGCGCTCGGCCCGGGTCACCGTGCCGAGCCCGAGTGCCTGCTCCCTGGTCAGCAGTTCCTTCGCGTAACTCATGTCGATGGTCACGCGGGACTGCTCGTAGATCGGGATGTCGTCGATCAGCGCCACCCGGCGGTGCAGGCCGAACAGCGTGTCGATGATCGCGTTGTAGGCCTCCACGGTGTGCAGACGGTCGGACAGGCCCGTGTCGATCTCACCTCGGACCGCGTCGAGCCTGTCTATCTGCGTGTACACCGCGTCCACCTGTGTGCGGATCTCTTCTGATCTGTTCTTGGACTTACTGGAAAGCTGCTTGAAGGCGTCCCGGGCGGCGTCGGTGCGGACCCGCTGCGCCGCCATGGCGGTCTTGTCGGCACCGCTCCGCAGGAACCTGGCCGAGATCAGGCGCTCGCGCTGGATCTCGGTGATCACTTTGTACGCGGGAAGGCGCAGGTTCGTCCAGACTGTCTTGTACTGACGCAGCTCCAAGCTCTCGCTCGCGGTGACGGCGGTGATGACCCCCCACAACACCACCATGGAGGCCAGTGGCACCAGCAGTAGTCCGATGATCTTCATCCGGATCGTTCGGCTACGACCCATGGCACCTCACTCCGGTTGGTCCCAAGCTGGCAACCCCGGACGGGACAAGCCCCGAGGATAGCAATTGGATCACCAGAATGCCCAATTTTTCGGGACTTTTGGACACACGAGTCCCTCTGGCATCGATCTTGGAGTAGGTTTCCCGGGTACATCGGCGACAGAGGGAGATGCGTTGCGCCGGCGAGTCTCAACGGCCCCCGCGTCCGTCCTGGTGTCGATTCTCGTGGCGGTCCTGCTCACGGCCTGCTCGCCGCCCACCGAGGTGCGCCAGGCGCCGGTGGGGGAGTCGCCCTTCGTCTACGTCAAGAACACCGACATCATCACCGAGTGGGACCCAGCCCGCTCCTACTCCAACGAGATCATCGCCTTCCAGAACGTCTACGAGACCCTCACCCTCTGGAACCCGGTCACCAAGAAGTCGGCGCCCCGCCTGGCCACCGGCTGGCGGTCCACGGCCGACGGCAGGAGCTGGACCTTCACCCTGCGCTCCGGCGTGACGTTCCACACCGGCAACCCGCTGGACGCGGAGGCGGTCAAGGCCTCGATCGAGCGGACCATGCGCGCCAGGACCGGCGCCTCCTACCTCTGGGACGCCGTCTCCTCCATCCGGGTCGACGGGCCGCTGACGGTGACGTTCGCGCTGAAGTACCCCGTTCCGCTGGACCTGGTGGCCTCCGCCGGGTACGCGGCCTACATCTACGACACCAAGGCGGCCCCCGACCTCGGCAAGTGGTTCGCGCAGGGCAGGGACGCCGGGTCGGGTCCTTACACGGTGGCGAAGTGGAACAAGGGCAAGGAGGACGAGCTCACCCTCAAGGCGTACGACGGATATTGGGGCGGGTGGAACGAGCGGCCGCACTACAACACGGTCAAGTACCGGGTCGTGCCCGACCCCGAGCGGGCGTACCGGATGTTGCGCCGCGGCGAGGCGAGCTTCGTGGACCGGCTCGACCCGAAGCTGTTCGCCCAGGCCGGCGCCGCGCCGGGCGTGCGCACCTCGGACCGGCCGTCGTTCACCACGGCCATGATGCTGTTCAACACCGCCGCCGGCCCCATGAAGGACATCAGGGTGCGCAAGGCGGTGCAGCAGGCCATCGACTACCGCGGCATCGTCAAGGCGCTCAAGGGCTCCGTGATGCCGGCCAGCGGCGTCGTCCCCGAAGGGCTGCTCGGCCACGTACCAGGCCGGGTGCCCGAGCAGGACCTGGAGAGCGCCACCCGGCTGCTGCAGGACGCCGGCTACGGCCCCGGCGGCGCGCCGCTGCGGCTCCGGCTGACCTACGGCGAGGGCGAGGCCGACGAGGAGCTGCTGGCCAAGCGGCTGCGGGCGGCGCTGCGCCCGCTCAACGTCACCCTCAAGGTCGAGGGCATGCACTGGAACGCGCAGTGGGAGCGGGGCAAGAAGCGCGGCCAGGACATCTTCGTCATGTACTGGTGGCCCGACTACGCCGACGGCTACTCCTACTTCGGCCAGGTCTTCCGCGCCGCGAACCCGCCCGTGTTCAACCTGACCTACCTCAACGACCACCGCCTCGACGCGATGCTCGACGCGGTGCCCGAACTGACGGTGACCGACAAGCCCGCGGCGCAGCGGGTGTACGAGCAGGCCACCGAGCGCGTGCTCGACGAGCGGGCCGCCGCCGCACTGCCCTGGGTGGTCAAGTCGCGGCGGGCGTTCCTGGGCGGCATCCAGGGCTACGACGACAACCCGGCCTATCCGGACGTCGTCTTCGTCTACGACCTCAAGCCTTCGGGCTGACGTCGTCAGGCCGGGGACTCTCCACCCGCTCCCGCAGCCGGGCCCTGATCTCCTCCGGCGTGTACGCCCGGCGGCGCCGTTCGGCCCGCGCGATGACCACGCCCGTCGCCGCCACACCCATGATTCCCGCCAGACCGAGCATCTTCCACCAGCGCATGTTGCCTAGGCTAGCCCTGTGCTGACTCTCGACGAAGCCGTCAAGGTGACCAGGACCGGCGATCTGTGGGTCTTCCGCGGGCGTTCCGTGCCCGACCGCGCCATCCAGACGATGACCAACAGCCCGGTCAACCACGTCGGCATGGCCATCGTGATCGAGGACCTGCCACCCATGATGTGGCACGCCGAGCTGGGCAAGTCGCTGCTCGACCTGTGGTCGGGCATCCACCAGCGCGGCGTGCAGCTGCACGACCTGCGCGCGGCGGTCACGACCTGGGCCGACCGCTACGACCAGCGCGCCTGGCTGCGCCAATTGGAGCCGGAGGCCACGCAGGAGATGGAGGACGCCGCCCTGCGCACCGTCGCCAGGCTCGACGGCACCCCGTTCCCCTCCACCGCCCGGCTGGCCGCCCGCTGGGCCAGGGGCCGCGTGCCGCGCCGCACGCGCAAGGAGCAGACGGTGGAGAGCGTCTACTGCGCCGAGGTGGTGGCCGTCACCTACGAGGAGATGGGCCTGCTGCCCGCCGGCCGCCGCCCCAACTGGTACGACCCCGGCAGGTTCTGGAGCGGCGACGACCTCGACCTGCTCCTCGGCCGCCGGCTGGGCAACGAGATCACCGTCGGGGTCGAGCTGGAGCGCGCCCGCCGCCCCTGATCCAATACAGGGCATGACTAGCGTGAACGTCGCCGTGATCGGCGTGGGCAACTGCGTCTCCTCCCTGGTGCAGGGCGTCGAGTACTACCGCGACGGCGAGGCCGCCGGCCTGCCGAACCCCGTCTGCGCCGGCTACGCCGTCTCCCAGATCCGCTTCACCGCCGCCTTCGACGTGGGCGCCGCCAAGCTCGGCCGCGACCTGTCGGAGGCCATCTGGGCCGAGCCGAACAACGCCAGGAGATTCGCCGCCGTGCCGCATCTCGGCGTGCCCGTCACCGAGGGCATCCTGGCCGACGGCGTGGGCCCCGGCTCGGCCGGCCTGATCGATCCGCGCGGCGGCGCCACGCCCGGTGAGGTCGCCGGCCACCTCAGGCGGACCGGCAGCCACGTCGTGCTGAACTTCCTGCCCACCGGCGCGCAGCGGGCCACCGAGCTGTACGCGGCGGCCGCCGTCGAGGCCGGATGCGCCTTCGTGAACTGCATGCCGGCCGTGCTCGCCCGGTCGCCGGAATGGCGCGCCCGCTTCGCCGCGGCCGGGCTGCCGCTGGTGGGCGACGACCTGAAGAGCTCGTTCGGCGCGACGCTGGTGCACCGGGCGCTGGTCGAGGCCCTGACGGCCGGCGGAGTCCACCTCACCGGCGGCCACCAGCTGCTGGCCGGCGGCAACATGGACTTCGTCAACCTGGAGGACCCCGAGCGGATGAAGAGCAAGAAGGCCACCAAGTCCACCGGCGCCGGGACGTCCACCCACGTCAGCGCGCAATATCTGCCCTTCATGGACGACCGCAAGGTCGCCTACATCCGGCTGGACGGCGTGGGCTTCGGCGCCTCCCCGCTGGAGCTGGAGCTGCGCCTGGTCGTCGAGGACTCGCCCAGCGCCGCAGGCCACGCCCTGGACGCCGCGCGGCACGCCAGGGCAGCCCTCGACCAGGGCGTCGGCGGCCTGCTCGAAGAGGTCTCCCTGGCGCTGATGAAGGCGGTCTGACGCACGCGGGTCGGCCGGGATGGACATCCGCAGCGCATCCTCGACGGCCACCGGCCCGTGGTGCCGCTCCGGCCGCCCAGAGCCGTGGCCGCCTTCGCCGGCCGGCGGGCCGGGACGGCGCGCCCGGCGCGCTCGGCGTACCCGCGCCCAGGGACACGGCCGAGCAGCTCGACCTCTACCGGAGCCGTCCGGCCGGCTTTCGGCTGAGTCGGTCCCCTGTGCCGGCCGGGGCGGTGGCAGGCTAGGGGGATGCGCCTGGCTACCTGGAACGTGAACTCGGTCAAGGCACGGCTGCCCCGCCTGCTCGAATGGCTCGCCGAGGCCCGGCCCGACGTCGTGTGCCTGCAGGAGACCAAATGCGCCGCCGAGGCGTTCCCTGTGGCGGAGGTGGGCGAGCTGGGCTACGAGGCCGCCGCCCACGGCGACGGACGCTGGAACGGCGTCGCGTTGCTGTCCAGGGCCGGGCTGGCGGACGTCACGCCCGGCTTCCCCGGCGAGCCCGGCTTCGGCGAGCTCGACAGCGTCGGCGCGGCCCGCCCCGAGGCCCGGGCCATCGGCGCGACCTGCGGCGGGATCCGGGTGTGGTCCCTGTACGCGCCCAACGGCCGTACCGTCGACTCGCCCCACTACGCGTACAAGCTGGCCTGGTTCGCCGCCCTGCGCGACGCCCTCGTTCCCGAACTGGCCGCCGGGCCGCTGGTGGCCTGCGGCGACTACAACGTGGCGCCGACGGACGCCGACGTGTGGGACCCCGCCCTGTTCGTCGGCTCCACCCACGTCACGCCGCCCGAACGGCGGGCCCTGACCGAGCTGCGCGACCTCGGGCTCACGGACGTGGTGCCGACGCCGATGAAGGGCCCGCACCCCTACACGTACTGGGACTACCGGGCCGGGATGTTCCACCAGAACAAGGGCATGCGGATCGACCTGGTGTACGCGAGCGCGGACGTGGCCGGGCAGGTGCGGTCGGCGTACGTCGATCGTGAGGCCCGCAAGGGGAAAGGCCCGTCCGATCACGCGCCGATCGTGGTCGACCTCGAGCGATAAAGGCAATTACAAACCGCTGTCGGCCGAGTAATCTGTGTTCTCACATGTTTCGGGGGGATTAAACAGATCAAGGACCACGAGGGGGGATCTCCGTGGAACCTGCCGATGGACGCGTCATCCTGTTCGTCCTCATCGGGATCGCCGTGTTCGCCCTGGGGCGGCGCTTCCAGAACATGATCGTCATGCGTCAGGTCTGGAAGCAGAGCGCCAAGCAGGTGACGGCCAGAAAGGTCGTCGCGCACAACGCGGCGAAGTCGATGATCGGGATCACGGTCGTGGCACTCTTCGTGATCTGGCTCAGCGTCAACCTCAACCGCCTCATGTGAGCCGCGCAGGGCCGATGGTGGGGTGGGGCGTTCACTGACGTGCGGACGGCGTTCAGGCCGTCAACCCGTCGACGACCTCCTGCGGAGGGCCCAGGCGGCGACCACGGCCACGCCGGCCGCCGCCAGCCCCACCGCCCGCGTCAACCGCACGGCACGCCGGATGTCCTTGACCTCCGGTCTGGGACCGTCCCCCATCGTCGGCCGCTCCTCCACTCTTCCCGCGTACACGTTCGTCCCGCCCAGCCGCACCCCGAGCGCGCCGGCGAACGCGGCCTCGCACCGGCCCGCGTTCGGGCTGGGATGCCGGTGCCCGTCCCTGCGCAGCACCGCCCGCGCCTGCCCGGGATCAGGCCCGGTCAGCACGGTGAGCGCCCCGGTGAGCCGGGCCGGCACGTAGTTCGCGACGTCGTCGAGCCGGGCGGCGGCCCAGCCGAACCGCTCGTACCTGGGGGAGTGGTGCCCGATCATGGCGTCCAGCGTGTTGATCGCCCGGTACGCCAGCAGTCCCGGCACCCCCGCCACCGCCCCCCAGAACAGCGGGGCCACGACGGCGTCCGAGGTGTTCTCGGCCAGCGACTCGACCGTGGCCCGCGCGATCTCCGGCGCGTCCAGCCGGCTGGGGTCGCGGCCGCACAGGTGGGGCAGCCTGGCCCTGGCGCGTTCCAGATCGGCGTCCTCCAGCGCGTCGGCCAGGTGGTCACCCTCGCGGGCGAGTGTGGTGCCACCGAGCACGGCCCAGGTGGCGACGGCGGTGACGGCCGTGCGCGCGACCCGGTTGGGTGCGTACCGCATGGCCAGCACGCCGAGCGCGGCCGAACCGCCGACGCACACGGCGACGTGCAGCACGCCCCGGGCGCGGTCGTCCCCGTACAGGGACGCCTCCAGCTTCGCCGCGCCACGCCCGAACAGCGCGACAGGATGAACGGAACTACGCGGATCGGCCAGCAGCCGGTCGAGGGCGACGCCGAGGGCGAGCCCCAGCGGGTCATACCAGATGGGCATGAAGCTCATCTTCGTGCACATCCAGCCAGGCCGCGGCACGGCGGATCCGCGCACCCGCGCCGCCCGCCCACATCTTCGCCCAGTTCCCCCCGGCCGCGGCGCGAGTGCGCATGACGGCGTAGGAACGGTGAAACCGGAGCCTGGCCAGGCCGAGCAGCCGACGCCGCTCCCGCGCGGAAACCCCGTACGCGTCGCAGAACAACCGCAACCGCGCACCCACGTCCACCGTACGCAGGAGCGGAGCCCGATCGACCGGATCGGCGATGGGCGCCCAGTGCCGCAAGGTCGTCACGATGTCGAACAGCCGCGTAGTAGGCCGCGCCAAATCAAAGTCAATCATCCCGTACGGCCCGCCACCCGCCGCCGGAGCGCCCGAGACCAAGCCTGAAGCGGAGAAGGAGCCGGAGACCGAGCCTGAAGCGGAGAAGGAGCCGGAGACCGCCGAGGCGGATGAAGATGCGCAGACCGAGGCGGATGAAGACACGGCTTGGGCCCAAAAAACCACATTGTCTGGCGTCAAATCACAATGCCCGATGACTTCCGGCTCCGCGTCATCATTCGACCCCCCTTCCCACCCCTCCATCGTGAGCGGAAACCCGGCCGTCGCATCATGAAACCGGCGCACCAGCAGAGCCAGCCCCGCCAGCGCCTCATCACTCACACTCTCCAGCCGCAACCCGGTCGTACCGGGCAGGTAGGTGAGGATCTCGCGCCCGAGCCCGTCCATCCCCACGACTCTGGGGGCGCCGTCGAACCCGGCCGCTTCCAGGTGTCTGAGCAGGGCGTGCACGGCGGGCGTCGACGTACTGGCCGGTCTGCGCACGGTGTCACCGACGCGCACCACCCCGTCTGTCACGTCCCCGCCCTGCAGGGGAATCTCATGCAGGAGCGTCGCGACCATGGCGAGATAGCTTAGACCCATTCGACCCGCGTCCGCCCCGCCTTTTCCAACCCTCCCCGTCGTCACCCACGGCCCCGCTAGCCTGGCGCTTCATGCCGATCCTGCTGTCGCTGGCAGCGTTCCTGATGACCCTGCTCGGCGGGCTGGTCGCCGACCGCATCGGCCGGCACCGCCACCTCGTCCTCGGCTTCGCCGCCGGCGTCATGCTCGGCGTGGTCGCCTTCGACCTGCTCCCGGAGGCCCTCTCCGCCACTTCACTCACCCTGTACGGCGCTCCGGTGCCCATGCTCATGTTCGCTGTGGCCTTCCTCGGCATCCACATCGTGGAGCGCTCCATGGGCATGCACGACGCCCACGAAACCGACTACGCCACCCACCGCCACCACCGCGCCGGCGTCGGCCTCGCGGCCGGCTCAGCCTTGATCGCCCACAGCTTCCTGGACGGAGCCGCCATCGGCGCCGCCCACCAGACCGACACCTCCCTGGCCGTCGCCGTGGCGATAGGAGTAATCGCTCACGACTTCACCGACGGCTTCAACACGTACACGATCATCTCCCTCTACGGCAACGCCCGCCGCCGCGCCCTCACCCTCCTCACCCTCGACGCCCTGGCCCCCGTAACAGGCGCCACCCTCACCTCCGTCATCTCCATCCCGGACGGCCTCCTGGCCGCCTACCTCGGACTTTTCTCCGGATTCCTCCTCTACCTAGCCACCTCCGATATCCTCCCTGAGGCCCACACCCCCCGCCGCGCCACCGGCTGGACCCTCACGGCCACGGTCGTCGGAACGCTGCTCATGTGGGGTGTGATCGGCCTGACAGACTGACACGACGAAAACATGTACGTGACATGTCGCCGGATCATGCACAATAAGGCGGGAGCGCCCTTAGCTCAGCTGGATAGAGCATCGGACTTCTAATCCGACGGTCGCAGGTTCGAATCCTGCAGGGCGCGCTTCTCTCCACCAGTACAAGAGGGCCTCTGACCTGCGGCAATGCAAGTCAGAGGCTCTCTTCGCATGTCCGGCCGTCTACGGCTCTCACTGATCGTTTGCGGGCGTCCACGCCCAATGCTTGCCCACGACCCCATGCACGGTTTCGGCCAGCCAGGGCCATCCTTGAGGGTCTCGGCGATGCGTCGCTCGGCCTCCTCTCATGACCGACGATGTCCTCACCTCTCGCCTGGGGTGCATCAGTGTCACTCTGGTGTGCTGTTCGGCTCTCGTGCTCACGAAGCAGTCTGTGAGGGCTTAGAACTGATGGACGGGAGCTGGGTCGGCCCTGGCCACGTCTGCCCAGACCAGTTCCCTGCTCAATGGCATGCGTATGCGATGCCTGCTGAATCGTTCTTGTGAGGATCAAACAGCGGCGCGGCGCGCCGCCATACGCCCCGCGCCACCGTCCCGCGCTGCGCGTGCGGTCTAGGGGCCGTTCTCGCGCAAGCGCCGCGCGGAGCATCGCCGTACGCCCGCCCCACCGTACGCCCCAAAGCCCACCGACCAAGCGCCGCACCGCCGCACAAAACCGGCCGCACCGTCGCTGGTCGAACTCGCTCACGCTCGCCCTTTGGGTGCCTACAGCATTCCGCCGGCCACGCCGCTCCGCACCCATGGAGTGCCCTTCAAGCAAGCCTCCGGCGGGAGCCTCGGGCTCCGAGATGATTGTGGACAACAAAGGCCAGCCAGTGGCTGAGTAGAGCCTGATCGTCCCGTCACCGTCGCCCAGGACAAGCCCGAGCAGACCAGAGGGTAGGGGCGAAGTCGTTCTTCCAGTGGGGACCTCCACCTTCACCCCTACCCTCTGCCCCGCTCCCCTGACGGGTGGGACGACGGCGACGGGACCATCAATAGGGGACGGCTCCGTATCGGTCTCACCTTCGTGGATATCCGATTTGACGTAGGTTGATTACCGGGCATTGCTGGGCTGAACTCGACTCCCGAGCTGATGACAATCTTCGTCGGACTTCTATGCGTGGCCTTCCTCCATATCTCGTACACCTACAAGCGAAACAGCACACGAGACAAGAAGGGCAAGGTGATGCGTGATGATCGTAAAAAGGACCTACGGGTCTCGATCGGTGGCCGGACGGCGGCTTCCCTCGTGACTGCGGCTTGGTTGGCCCCTCTGGGATGGCCGCAGGTTAGCGGGGGTCGGGTTGAGCCAAGCAGCGCTCCAGCATCGTGGCTCCGTGCCCACTGCGTGCCCAATGAGATGGGAATGAAGGGCAACAGCAGGGAGCCACGGATAACCGATCAAGACGCTGAGCTGAGTCTTCCCGCGCAGGCCAAGATCGTCACAGCTATTTGCGAGCAGGATGTCAGGAGTTAGAGCCTCCCGAAGATTTGCGCCAGGCTGCCACAGCAGCACAGGGGGGGTGCGCGCCATACGTGCAAAAAGGCGTAAAAATTGAGGTCATTGCTGGCGCAGATGGAAGCGCCGTCGTAGGTCAGAGGCTGTGAATCGCTGAGAATGGTCACGCCCCTGCAGCGTCCATACCAGTGAGGGCGGGTGCCCACAGTACAACATTTCCACCGACACGGCGCCATGCGGAGTGCATGTGCCGGTAACAAATACGGATTCAAATTTCCACCGCTCGGTAGCCTGCCTTTCTGAGCCATATAGAACAGCTGCAACAGAGAACTGCTACAAGGAAGGACGTATAATGCATCGCTCGTCAGCGGACGACACTGGGGGCCCGGTGGTGCGGGGTACGCGTTTTCAGTGGCCAGCAGCTTCGCCCTGTGACTGGGATGCAGTTGGTTGGCAGACAACCGACACCTTGAGGCCGCCAGAGGCAAGCCTGGTTCAGAGTGCTGCAAAGGGCTCCTGTTTGAGCTATCCCTGCGAGGACCGCCCTGTCCTTAGCGTGATGATGAAATGGGGACCGGACCGTACGGTGCGGGCAACGGTACTACGTTATCTGCTGGTGGACCCACAGCAACCAGTGCACACCAAAGGTATTCAGCTCCGGGGCGTGCGGATCACCGGTCCTCTCGACCTCGCTTACGCTAGCCTACACTGCCCGCTGGTACTGACTGATTGCTACCTGGATAGCTGGAGCCCAATAAACCTAAGCGGAGTGACTGCTTCTACCATTGCCCTGCTTGGCTGTCATGCACCGGGGTTTGCTGCTGACAGGCTTGTGACGAGTCATGATCTAAACATAACCGGATCAACGTTTCGCGGTTCGATCAGCTTGGCTGTTGCCCTAATCACCGGCGACCTCACGTGCACCGGTGCGCAGCTCGTTGGTGCTGACAACGATGGTGATGCATTGATCGGTGACGGGATGAAAGTGGGCGGGGCCGCGTTCCTCGATAAGGGGTTCATGGCCAAGGGCGCGGTACGGCTACCAGGGGCGAACATCGGTGGCCAGCTTTGCTGCACCGGCGCGCAACTCAGGGGCACGGATACCAAGGGCAATGCGTTTATCGGCGACGGAATGAAGGTTGGCGGCGACGTGTTCTTGCACAAAGGAATCATTGCCAATGGTACGGTACGTCTGTTTGGCGCGGACATCGGTGGCCAGCTCTCCTGCACCGGCGCGCAACTCAGGGGCACGGATACCAAGGGCAATGCGTTTATCGGCGACAGGCTAAATGTCGTCGGCAACGTGCTCCTCGATAAGGAGTTCTCCGCTGAGGGCGCGGTACGTCTGTTTGGCGCGGACATCGGTGGCCAGCTCTCCTGCACCGGCGCGCAACTCAGGGGCACGGATACCAAGGGCAATGCGTTTATCGGCGACAGGCTAAATGTCGTCGGCAACGTGCTCTTCGATAGGGATGCACTCCTCAATAGGAATGTTCCCCCCGATAGGGGGTTCACCGCTAAAGGTGCGGTACGTCTGTTTGGCGCGGACATCGGTGGCCAGCTCTCCTGCACCGGCGCGCAGCTCGTTGGCGCCAATAGCAACGGCAATGCGTTGATTGGCAATGGGATGAAGGTTGGCGGCGACGTGCTCCTCGATAATGGGTTTATGGCCAAGGGTGCGGTACGCCTACGTGGGATGGGCATCGGCGGTCATCTCTCGTGCACCGGCGCGCAACTCGTTGGCGTCGACGATGAAGGGGAATCGCTGATCGGTGATGGGATGAAGGTCGGCGGCGACGTGCTTCTCGATAAGGGGTTCATGGCCAAGGGCACTGTGTCACTTCGTATGGCATGTATAACCGGCAGGGTCACTTTGGAGGAAGCCGAACTTCTCGGACGATCGGCGGCTTTTGTCGCTCCAGGACTTCGAGTGGACCATGAGCTAAATTGGACGCCGAGTTCCGCAGTGACTGGACTGGTAGATCTGGCACGGGCATCGGTACGTCGACTCGACGATGATTGGGGGGTAGGCAGGCCGGAGGGGTACTGGCCTCCTGCCGGCAAGCTACAGCTAGCAGGGTTCATCTACGACGGCTTCGGCGGCTCAAACCAGCCAACAGCGCGTCATCGGGTGCAGAAGTGGATCCAGAAAAGTCATGTAGCAATGACGAATTTGAAGGTATTCGCTGGGCAGCCATACGAACAATTGGTCCGGGTATACCGACAAGCTGGGCAGGACACGGAGGCGCGGACCGTAGCGATCGCCCGGCGCGCTGACCTGCGTAAGTATGGTGGTCTCACTCGGTGGAGGCAGTTCACTAACTTGTTTTTCGACAAGTTCATCAAGTATGGCTATGAGTCATGGCGAGCGGTGTTGGCGCTCGGCGTAGTCTATCTTTTGGTTCTGGCGGTGCTCTTGGTTGCCCAAAATCAAGAGAGCGTAATCGTACCGGCTAAACCTATACATTGGAGTGCACCATTTCCCACCGCCATGAAATGCACGGCATCCTATACCTGCTTCTCCCCTATGGGATACGCCATCGATCTCGTCGTCCCGATTATCAAGGTCGGACAAATCGAGAACTGGCGGATAAACCGCCAGGCGCCATGGGGTTGTTTTTATCTGTGGGCGAGCTGGCTCGCCATCGCGTTCGGTTGGGCATTCACCACCCTTGCCGTGATCGGCTATACCGGTCTCGTGCGAAAGGAGTAACTAGCATCCGGCGGAAGTCACTTATCTCCACTGCAGTACTGTAATTCTGGATCTGGTGACTTGAGGAGGCCCGGCTTCCACGTCGGTAGACGGGATGGCAAGAAGAGGTCTCCGCTGGTGCGGGCGAAGATCGGCGCGGGTTGCAGTTTGGGTTGCAGTTTCATGCCGTACCACCCCGCTCCAGGAAGCAAGCCCAGCCGCATCGGACCACATGGAACGGTCCGGGACGATCAAGCACCTAGCTGCTAATAGGCGCTTTGGACATTCGCGTGTCGAGGTGTGCGCAGACGGGCTGCACGTTCCATGATCTCTAACATATACGGAACGATCCCCTTAAGAGCCTCTGAAATGCGCAGACACAGACCAGAGGCTCTCTTCACATGTCCGGTTGTTTGCAGCTCTCGCTGATCGGTCGCGGGCATCTACCTCTAACGCTTGCCCACGCTTCCGTGTGTGGACCCGGTCATGGCTCGTCGTCCTTAAGGGCCTCAGCGATGCGTCGCTTGGCGGCCTCGTCCTGGCCGACGATGCACTTGGCGTAGATCCTGAGCAGGACTTCGACGCTGTGGCCTGCCCACTCGGCTACTTGTGTGGCGGGGACACCTGCGTTGAGCCAGGTGGAGACGCAGGCGTGGCGGAGATCGTAGACGCGCTTGGCTAGGGGCGAGCGTGCCTCTCGCGGCGTCAGGGCGTTCTCGCGGGCTCTACGCCAGGCTCGGCAGTAGGTGATGCTCGGCAGTTCTCCTCCTCGCACGCCGGTGAAGAGCCGCCCTTCGGGGCCGGTGTCGAACTCGGCGAGATGGGCGCGGAGGAGCTTGGTAAGGGCGGGCGGACACGGGATCGTCCGCGTCTGGCCCTTGGCGCGGTGCTTGAGTGCGCGTTCCTCGCGCAGACTGCCGTCGTCGGTCCATTCCCGGCCGGCGAACGGCGCGGCGTTGGCAAGATGTAGTTCTCCCCAATCGTCGGCGGGTTCTTCCATCTCGCCGGTCTCCTCGTTTCTGACGAGATCCGGGATGAGCACGTTGTCCCCTCTGAGGTTGACGGCTTCCTCGGGGCGCAGAGCGGTGTAGTACATCACCGCGAAGAACGCCACCAGTCGCTGCCCGCTCGGTTGCTGCTTTCCGACCTCGGCGAGAAGGTGGCGCGCCTGTGCGTGGTTGATCACGCTGCGCTTGTCCACCTCGTACGTGACCTTGGGCGGCTTCCACCTCAGGGACTTGATCGGGTTGGTGGTGAGGAGCTTCAGCTCGACGGCGTAGTCCAAGGCGTTTTGCAGGATGGTCTTGTTCCTGCGAATCGTGCTCGTGGCGGCGGGCTTGCCATCCAACCGGCTGTTGGCGACTTCGAGAACGGCGCGCAGCGTGGCGGGCTCTGCCAGTGCGGACACGGGCATGGTGTTCTTGGCGAGCCAGGTGAGGACCTGAGCGGTTTCCTCGGAAGCTTCGGCACGCTGTTTCGTGTTGAATGCCCATCGGCGCATGGCGGTGCGGAGCGCGAGGTCGCTGGGCTTGCCTCTATTGCTGGAGAGCATGGCGGGTGTGGCGGCGGTGAGCGCGCGGGCTATGTCTTGGCGGTATTTCGCCGAGGCCGCCTTCCACTTGAAATCGGCGAACTTGCAGGCGAACTCGTACCAGGTCATTTCCGGTTGCTGAGTGCGCCCCCACTTTGCGGGTTCGCCCGTGACCAGGTCGAACGCTTCTCCCTCGCGGGCGGCGGTGACGAGGCTGCTGCGGTAGGCGTCTGCCTGGGCGCTCTTCTGGAAGGTCTTCTTCCATTCCTTCCCGGCAGTGGACCAGCGGACGCGGTAGGACGTGACCTTGCCCAGCGTGTTCTTGCGGACCTCGGTCTTGTAGAAGCGCACGTCGTAGGTGGTGTTCTTCATCAGGCGGCGTCCTCTCGCGAGTTGAGCCAGTTGTCCAGGTCAGCGAGGCGGATGCGGAGTGAGCCGTTCGGCAAGGTGACGCAGCGCGGGGCACGGCCCTTCTGCCGCCAGTCGTAGAAGGTGGATCGGGAAATCTGGAGTTCGGCGCAGACCTCCGGGACAGTGAGCATTGCTCGGAGGCGGGTGACGGTGGCCATGAGGCGCGTTCCTTCCGGCATGTGATCGGTGCTGGGTGACGCCTCGGCGGTTGTGCTTGGCGGCTGGTCGCCGAGGGTGCTCGTGGACGGTTCGGGAGGGGTGAGCCGTCCCAGCCGTCCCAGGGTCATTTCTGCAGGTCAAGCCTGGGACGGCTTGTTTTGGTGGGACGGGTTATGCCGTCCCGGCGATGGGAGCCGTCCCGCTCTGACCTGCGGTGACGAGGCTGGGACGGCTGGGACGGGTCTCCCTGTCGATCGGGACGACGTCGGCCTCTGGGATGGGTCCGAGGGCCGGGCAGTAGCGGGCCCAGGAGTCGGCGAAGTCGGCCCGCTGGTAGCCCTTGGCCTGCTGGCCATTGGGGAAGCGGATGTTGGCTGAGCGGATGTCGTATTCGCGCAGCATCGTGCCGAGCTTCATCGCGGTCAGTCCGGCCGGGCCGTGGTCGGCCCATTCGCTCTCGGGGTCGCTCTTGAGCCGTTCCAGCAAGACCGCGGTGGGCAGGGCGGTGTC
Source organism: Nonomuraea fuscirosea (assembly GCF_035917475.1). Taxonomy (NCBI): domain Bacteria; kingdom Bacillati; phylum Actinomycetota; class Actinomycetes; order Streptosporangiales; family Streptosporangiaceae; genus Nonomuraea; species Nonomuraea fuscirosea. Next base: position 591,492 of record NZ_CP109074.1, read on the forward strand.
CGAGCCGAAGGCGGTGCGGCAAGCCGTCAGTAGGCGTACGCGGGCCGAGGTCTGGCCGTTGTCGTCGGCCTCGGCGGTGAGCTGCAACGTGGCGGCGCGGGCCCGATCAGGCCAGCCTCCCCCAGCGTGGTCGGCAACGATGACCAAGGGTTCCCAGGTATCGGCCGCACGGTCTTCGACGGGCATGCTCGGCTCAGCCTCCTCCAGAGCGGACAGGTCGGCGCGAAGCCACTGGTTCAGGTCGGTCGCCAGCTCGCGAAGTGGAGCGCGGTCGCGGCGGTGGCGGTAGGGGGCGGCGTTCTCGCCGGGGGCGCGGCGGCGCATGCGGATGACGACGGCACGGTCTTCGATGGTGTCGGGCATCGCACCTATGCCGGCGAGTGCGGCCATGGCGAAGGTTGGGATGCTTTCGACGCGGTTGGTGGCGGCGTCGTAGCGTTTGGCCGGGCGGTTGCGCTGGTGTCCGGCGTTGAGCAGGCCGCGCAGGTCTTCGTTGCCGTCGGCTTTGGGGCCGAAGATGGTGTCGGCCTCGTCCACGAGCATGGTTGGCGGGTCTTCGGTGATGGAGCGGTAGACGGCGGCGCTGGAGCTGTTGACGGTGATGAACGGTTCGTGGCAGGTGGCCTCGACCACGTCCAGGAGCCGGGACTTGCCGCAGCGCTTCTCCGGTCCGCGGATGACGAGCCGGGGCGCGTGTGCCCATGCGGGTTGCGCGTGGGTGGCGGCGATCCACAGAGTGACGGCGTCGGCCGCCTCGGCGCTCGGCAGGATGACGTAGCGGACGAGTGCGGCGCGTAGTCGGTCGAGTAGGGCGGCGCCGGTGGGTGTGCGGTTGTTCATGGCTGGTGCTCCTTGGCTGGTGTTCATGCGGCCCTGCTACGGCGTGGCTGGGCTTTCATGCCTGCGGACAGGCCAGAGGCGATGACGGCGGCGATCTCGCGTGGCGGGTTCGGGTCGCCTTCGGCGTTCGCGGTCTCGGCTGCGGACTGAAGGGCGGTGATGACGACCTCGGCGGGCAGTACGCGGCGTGTGACGAGTTGGCCGAGGTTGAAGGCGGCGGTGTTGAGCGCGCGGTTGCGGGTGCCGCGTTGGGCGGTGGCCACGCGTTCGACCTCGCCGCGTAGCGCGGCCTGGCCGTACTTGGTCAGCCGGTGATCGGGCAGGCTGGCCAGGAGATCGGCGGCGCTCATCGAGGGCGGTGCGGTCGGTGCGAGTGCCTCGGCGAGCCAGGCCGGGAGCGGCGTGGGTGGTAGGTCGCGGATGATCTCGTACGGGCCGGTGCCGTCCGGTTGGGTGACGTGGCTGCCAGGGCCGACGACGTAGCCGCCACAGGCGCGGGTGTCGATCAGCCAGCCGAGCCCGCCCTTGTGGCCTGCGCTGTTGCGCAGGCGTTGACCTTCAGGCGGGGTGAAGTAGAGGTGTGTGCCGCCGCGCCGGGTGCTGACGGTGAAGGTGTCGTCGGGGTAGGGCTGGGCGTGCTCGGCGCACAGCAGGCGGAAGACGTGTTCTCCGTTCTGTGGGTGGTGCTGGGCGAGGCCGGCGGGCGGGTGCTCGCCGGGCTTGGGCTGGTCGAGGTCGATCACGACCAGGCGGGACGGGCCGCAGGCGATGCCGAGGTTGTACGGCTGGCGTGGCCAGAAGGCGGCGATGCGGTTGGTGTCGGTGGTGGCGTGCCGCTCCCAGTCGGTGAAGCCGCGCAACGGCTTCTTGCCGCGTGGGGTGAGCGGGAAGACGTACCAGCCACGGGCGGCGGCCTGGAGGGCGGCGCGGGTCAGGTCAGGCCACCCCATTGGACGCCTCCTTGGCCGCAAGGAACCGCAGGCGGTGGCCCTCGGCAAGGACGTGCATGGGTGCGTCCAATGGGGTGGCGGTGTGCGCGTCGAGCGTGAGCTGACCCCGGCCGAGGTGGTTGAGGTCGTGCAGGTGTGGGCGCGGTGTGGTCGTTTGGGTGTAGCGGTAGGAATGGGTGTTGGTCGGTGACATGCTGGCAGTGCCTTTCCTCGTGATCGGGGTGGGTGGCCTCGGCGGTTGTGCTTGGCGGCTGGTCGCCGAGGCCGTATCCCGTGGTGCGTGAGCGTGGCTAGAACGGCGGTTTGTCGCCCGTCGTGGCGGTGGTGGCCCATGCGTCGGGTGCGCCGCTGTCGTTGCTGGCAGTGGCCTTGCGGGTCGCTCTGGCGGGCTTGGCGGTGGCGAAGCGCAGGGACGGGCCGATCTCGTCCACGGTCATCTCGAAGACGGTGCGGTGTTCGCCCTCGTCGGTCTCGTAGGTGCGCATCCGGAGCTGTCCGGAGGCGATGACGCGGGTGCCTCGGGCGAGGGACTCGCAGATGTGCTCGCCGAGGTCGCGCCAGGCCGAGCAGCGCATGAACAGGGCCTCGCCGTCTTCCCATTGCTCAAGCTGCTTGTTGTAGACGCGCGGGCTTGAGGCGATGGTGAAGGTGGCGACGGCCGTTCCGGTCTGGGTGAAGCGCAGTTCGGGGTCGTTGGTCAGGTTGCCGATGATCGTGATCGTGGTTTCGCCGGACATGGCGGGCTTCCTTCCTAAAGGCCGGGATTAGTGGGTGCCGTCGCGGTACAGGCGGCGGAGGTAGACGTAGAGCTGCCAGCCGAGGCGGGGCCGCATGCCGGTGCCGTCGCAGGTGCGGCAGGTGCGGTTCTTGCCGCCGGGGCGGCATCGGATGCAGCGGCGCCAGGGCCATGCCAGGCAGATGATGATGTAACTGAGAGTGATCGACGGTAGGCAGACTGCTAGCAGGGTGAGGGCAGTGGCCATGTGGGCCTCCAGGGCCGATTTCCAGGGTTTCCGCAGGTCAGGGTCTAGGTGCTAGATCGCAGGTCGGGTGCGGTTTTGGGCTCTAGGCGGGCCTCTAGACCTAGAGGGGTCTGCCTCTAGGTCTAGAGGCGATCGGCTGAGCTACGAGGCCCTACCTCTGTCACGCTGGGTGACGGCGGTGACGATGTCGTCTCGGGTGATGCCGATGCGGTTGGCGCCCTTGCCGCCGCCCTCGGGCGTGCCCCACACCTGCATGGTCTTGATGCCGTACGGCTTGAGCGCGGTAGTGAGCTGGGCGGTCTTCGCGCCGCCTTCCAGGCGCGCCCACGCGCCGTAGACGTCCGGCCGCAGCTCGGCGAGACGATCCACGATCGCCTCGTTCCACACCTTGGCCTCGGACGGCGGGACCACGGCCAGGACGTCAGCGAGCAGATCGAACGTGGGCGCGTTCTGCTCGGGCGTCTCGCCGAGGGCGTGCCCGCTCAGCGCTCCCGTGCTGGCGCGCAGCGCGTGGGCACGGTCGGCGATGCGTTGGGTGGCGGGCGTGTCCAGATAGGCCGTGCGGACGACCTTGGGCATCGGGGTCGCGCCGAGCAGGTAGCCGATACCGGCGTCCATCTTGGGTTGGAAGACGGTGGCGCGGATGCCGTTCTTGTAGGCGGACGTACCGAGGATCATGTCGTTTTCGAGCTGGCCGGCGACGCGCAGGCAGAAGCGGATGGTGACGTTCGCGCTGATGCCGGTGGGCAGGCTGTCCTTGTCCGGGCGCTGAGTGGCCAGCACCAGGATCACACCGAGAGCGCGGCCGAGCTTGATGATGAACTCGGCATCATCACCCGCCTTGTCGCCGAACTCGGCATGAGCGAACAGGTTCTGGCACTCGTCGAAAATGGCGACCAGCGGATGCAGCCCCAGCGAGCGCTTGTCGGCGATCTGCCGGGTGACCTTCTTGTCCGGGCACAGGTCCGGCGGCAGGGCCTTGAGCGCGGCGGCGCGGCGCATCACCTCCTTGCGGAGCAGCGCCAGTGAGTCGGCGGCGTAGCCGATGGCCTCGTCCTCGATGCCGGAGACGTAGCGGTGGCAGTTCTGTTCGTGCGGGTCGAGGTCGCCGGTGCCCTTGAGTTCGTGGATCCACAGTTCGGCGCTCGGGTCGAGGGCCGCGCCAGAGGCCAGCACCCGCACGGAGGCGGTCTTGCCCTGGCCGGGCTGGGATCCGATCAGGATGTTCTGTTCGATGAGCGGTACGACGATGGCGCGGCCTCGCGGGTCGCAGCCGAACGGGATGCCCTTGAAGACGTCGTGCGAGCTGGTCTTGAGCAGCGGGGACTTGATGACGGTCTTGGACAGGTCCTTGTCCCCCACCCACAGGATCAGCCGTCCCTCGTGGATGGTCGAGTCGCCCTCGGGCCAGATGCAGCCCAGCGGGCGGCGTAGGGCCGAGGCCATGCGGTCGCGCTTGTCCATCACGTCGGCCACGGTCACGCCGTAGGGCAGGTCGATGTCCGCCCGCCAACCGGGGCCGTCGCGGGTGATCGGGGCGACGAACCGGATGGCGTCCTTCGGGTTCTTGGCGATGGCCTGGTTGATGCCGGCGATGCCGAGCGCGGTCAGGGACCGCACGACGATGTCGCTGGTGAGCTTCTCCACCGTGGACGGCACGACCGCGCGGTTGATCAGCGGGCGGTCGGCAGGCTTGCCGAGGATGCCAAGCGTGACGATGGCGACCGCGAGCGCCATCCATTGCATGGTGGTCGGCTGCTTGGCCACCATGATGGCCACGATCAGCAGCGTCACCAGCGCTGCGGCGGAGACCAAGGCCCGCAGTCGCACGCGCCGGTCTCGTTGCCTGCTGAGCTTGAGGTACGCCTCCGGGTCGGCCTTCTGGACGGCGGCAAGTCGTACCGGCTCGCCCTCCAGATCGAACGTCCACTTGAGGCTTCCGCCGATCAGCCGAAGCAGACCGCGGGGAGCGCGGGCGGTCAGCCGTCCGCCGTACAGCGGCACGCGGCAGACCTGGTATCCGGCCACGTGCAGGTAGTGAAGACCGACCCACTTGACGGTCTCGACCGCCTCGCTCCGGGAGCGCAGCCACAGCGGGACGATCGGCTGTCGGCTGCGGGCCTTCCCCTCCAGTGCGGTCCGCCAGTCGGCGGCGGTCGGACCGGGTTGGTCGACGCGGACGACCGCGCCTTCGAGGACCGGTCCGTCAGCGCTCGCGGGGCTGTCCTCGTTGTCCTGCTCGGACCGGTCTGCGGGATTCTGCGGCTGACGTCCCGCGCGGGCGGCGTCCAGGTGGACGATGTCCGCGTCCTTGCCGTTCTCCTGGTCCGGGGTGGCGGACCGGTCCGGGTCCTTGCCGTCCTCGTGGTTGGGATTGTCCTGCTGGTGGGTCATGATGTGTGCACCTCGTTTGACTTGCTGGTCGCGGGGTCCTGGGGCGCGGTCGTTGTCTTGGCGGATGAGGCCGCGCCCCATGTGGCGGTCAGGGACGATGGGCGGTCGGACCGCTGCTCGTCCGGTCGGTCTGCGGGCGTTTCGGCAGCGGTCGGAGTGTGCGGCCCGTCCGCTGCGGTGAGGCCGAGTTCGGCGCGCCAGGTGGCGGCGAGCAGCTCGGTACGGTCCTCCGGGAACTGGCGCGTAGCCAGGAGTTCGGCCAGCAGTATGGCGGTGATGGCCTGGTTGCGATCGAAGGTGCGTCCGGGGTAGCCGGTGACGCTCCAGAGGCGGTCTCGAAGTCCGGCCATGTTCGGGCAGTCGTCCGAGGTCATGTGCGTGTCGGTGATGGTCAGGGTCATCAGGCGGCCTCGTCTTCGCGTACGGGCGTCGCCTGTTTCGCGGAGCCCTCGCTCTTCAGCCGGGACAGAAGCGCTCCGGCCCGATCGGTAGAGATGCTCTGTCCTTGGCGGCGGAAGGCGTCTCGAAGGCGGTCACGGGTCAGAGGCTCGCCTTGTGCCTTGAGGTCAGCGGCGACGCGTCGTCCGAGGGGGACGAGGTCACCCACGTTCGGCGTTCGCGACGGGGACTTGGCACGGGTGCTCTTCGGGGCTGGGCGCTTGCGCGGCGCGGGTGGCAGGGCTGGGGGGACGTTCTCCTGATCGACACGTACTGCCTCCGCCTGCAGCGGGATGTTCTTCGGTGTGAGTTCGCCGAGGTAGTACAGGGCTCGCTCTCGACGGGTGGCCTTCCAGCGCCAGAGCAGGCCGTACCGGTCCTGCAGCTCTGTCTTGGCCAGGATGCGTTCGCGCTCGCGTCCGAGGGCCTCGGGGTAGCTGCAGATCTCCCAGAGCACCATGCGACGCCAGAGCGCGACGGTCGCCATCGGGGCGAGCAGCCAGCGTGAACGGCGGATCCCGTCCATGTGATCGGGCTTGGCCAGGTCAGCGCGCTTGCGGATGACATGCGCACCGACCTCGATGGCGATGACCCACAGCAGTGGGAGCAGGGCGTGGGCGACGACCGCGAACCAGTCGGTAGCACCCGGTGCGCTGAGGTAGGTGGCCACGTTGAGGTAGACCGTCGCGCCGGTCAGCGCCCACGGGATGAACCGGAGCCAGCTCACCCGCATGCCGAGGCGGGCCAGCACGATGTCGAGCGCTGAGAACACGGCGATGCCCAGGTCAATGCCGAGCGGGACCGTCCACGCGAACCAGCCGAACGACGGGCCGGCGGCGTGTGCGACGCGCTCGAAGCTGTTGATGAACCCGATCAGTCCGAGCGCGCCGGTTACGGCGGCCGTGACGGCTACGGCTGTCCGCTCACCCTCGGTGAGGGGGCGGGGTGCGGTGTGGCAGACGTTCATGCGGCGATCTCCTCTGCGCAGTCGAGGCACGTGCCGAGGTGGCGCGGCAGCACGTAGCCGACATCCGTCAGGCACTCCGGGCAGGTACGCCGAGCCGCGTTCGCCTTCGACAAGGCGGCGCGCTGGCGAAGGGTCGCGGTGCGCTTGGGCAGAGCGAACCGGACGTCGTACAGGTAGGCGGTGCGGACGCCGGGTGCGCCGTAGCGGCGGGAGCACCACAGCACTTGAGCCTGTACGCCCTGGCCGCCAGGGCGCAGCCCCTCGGCGGTGAGCTGGCGAAGGGTGCGCAGGTGCGGCGGAGCCATCTTCCACGGGTAGGTGGGGATGCTGTACCGGTCGCCGGTCGGGTCCCAGAAGCGGGCGCGGAGGCGGCTTGCCATCAGGCCACCTCCAGGTCTTCCAGCTCGGCGGCGTGCTCGGCCACCTCGGCGGGCGTCCGGCCCGCCCAGATGCCCGAGGTCGGGCGCGTCTCCAGCGCGTAGACGTCGCAGAACAACCGCGCCGGGCAGGTTGCGCAGATCTCGCGGGCGACGGCCTCGCGGGCGGCGCGTTCCTCGGTGGTCTCGATCGTGAGCCGAGGGCCGGTGTGCAGCTCGGGGTCGTAGGTGCATTCGGGGAGCGGCGTTTCGCCGTCCACGCGCCAGGTCGCTTCCACTTCGGCGAGCGACATGCGCGCCGGGTGGATCGGGCGGTTGATGTTGTGTGTCACTGGTGGGTCTCTCTTCCGGCGGTTAGTTGCTGACGGTCTGGACGAACCGCGCGAACGACTCGGACGCGCTCATGACCAGGTGCGCCGCCGCCTTGACGATGGTCGCCGCGCCCTCCGGGTCCTTCAGGGCGTAGAGGGCGGCGCAGATCATGAGGACGGTCGGGAGCACCTTTCGCGGACGGACAAGCATGGTGAGCCCTCTCGATTCGAGAACCTGCGAGCAGGTTCTAAGAGACATAGAACATGTACAGTCACTGAGAGTCAAGTCCACAGCACCGGTCGCGTTGGATTGCTGCGGGTCTCGCCTCGCTCGTTCCTGCTGACTCAAGGATTCCTCGCCGCACGCTGCGGCAACACTGTGATCACCCCCGGGACTGAATGCACAGGGGGTGCTTTTTAGGGGTGATCTGGCCCTCGACCAGCGAAAACATCCAGACCAAATTTGTGGAGTTCGAGCCGCGGAAGCCTTGTCCGCGCCATGATGCGAAGGCGCGGATATATGGAGGTGAACGTGTCTCGAATGCCCAATGTTGCGCTCGCGCAGGCTATGCGACGTGCGGATTGCTCAAATTCGGGACTTGCTTCACGGGTACGGCAAATCGCCCAGAAAGAGGGCATAAGCCTGAGCTGCACCCATGTGGACGTGAAGCGCTGGCTTGATGGCGTGAAGCCTCGGCCGACAACGGCAAGGTTCATCACCGAGGCCCTCTCTCAGAAGGCCGGCGTGACGTTCTCGTTGGACGACGTCGGCTTGGGCAGCGTCGTCACTCCCGAGACGCTTGAAGCCACCCTCGCCCACGGCGGCGGGATATCCGATGTCGGGAGCCTGCTGCTGGGTCTTACTCGGCGCGACCTCGCCGATGATCCTGTAGCTCTGGAGTCCGTGATCGTGCCGGACGCCTGGAGCGAGGCTCTGATCGCATGGCTGCTGTCCCGCCCTGAGCCGCATCAAACCAGGCAGAACGCCCGGCCATCTGTGGGCGTGTGGGACGTCCACGCGATCCGGGTGACAACCGAGATCTTCGCCAACATGGGATTCCAGTTCGGCGGCGGTCATGCGCGCTCTGCGCTCATTCAGTATTACAACCGCGAGGTCGTCCCGATGCTGAACGGGAAATTCACCGAGTCGGTTGGGCGATCGTTGTACGCGGCGGCTGCGGAAATCACGGAGTTGGTCGCCTGGACGGCTTACGACCTGGGCAGGCACGGGCTCGCTCAGCGGTATTTCCTCCAAGGGCTACGCCTCGCACAGGCGTCGGGTGACCGCATGATGGGCGGTCTGCTGCTCGCCGATATGAGCCATCAGGCCAACTACCTCGGCCGCTACAACCAGGCGATACAGCTTGCGCGGGCAGCACAGGAAGGATGCAAGGACGTCTCCACCGCCACGCCCATGGCTCTGTTCCACGCCATGGAAGCGCGGGCCCACGCAGGGAACGGCGATGAGGCCCAGTGCGCACGCGCCTTGCTCCAGGCCGAAACGTATTTCAGCAAGCGCAAGGTGGACGATGACCCGCCATGGTCACGCTACTTCGACGCCGCCGAGCTGGCGAGTGAGGGCGCGCACTGCTACCGCGACCTCAGAATCCCTTCGCAGGCCATGGAGTTCGTCGGCCACGCCGTCGATCTCTGCGATCCGATGTACGTGCGGACGCTCGCCTTCGACCGCCTCGTACAAGCAGCCAGCTACGTCCACATGGGGCAACCCGCGAAAGCCGCCTTGGTTGCACTTGAAGCCGTCAACCTGGCCGGGCCACTCAAGTCCGCGCGTTATCTCCGGTACGTCCGAGATCTGAAAGCCGACCTCGCGGGCTTCGACTGCGAAGATTCGGTCAGGGCCTTCAACACCCTCATCGCGGAAAAATATCCGTCCCTCGGTGGCTAGAAAGCCCGCCACTGACGAGGCGCGTCCGGATTCTGCAGGCAGAAAAGGCGGTTGCGAAACTCCCGAGCGATATCCTCATCTTCATTGACGTTCTGCATCAGCCATGTCGTCATCTTCAACTCGTTGATGTCTCTGAGCACGGGATAGCCCTCCCATGCCACGACGTCAAACCCGTAGCGCTCCGCGAACTGGTCATATTCGGCACGAGTACCCCAGCCCAGAGAGTGTTCGATGGCTGTGACGGCGAGATCGGTCTCAGGAGGGCCGAAGGCGAAACGCTCGAAGTCAATCAGCACGACGGCGCCTTCGGTGGTCTTGATGAGGTTGTCCGAGTGTGCGTCACCGTGCACGGCGCAGGCGGCCAGGGGGAAATGCAGGGCCTCGTAGGCTGTCTGGAGCTGCTGGTACCTCGTGAGCAGGAACTGGCGTTCCTGGTCGGTGAGGACACTGGCCGAGGAGATGCGTTCCGAGACGCGCCCAAGGATGTCGAGCTGTGGCAGCGCCAGATCTTCCGGAACCGGCATCCGATGCAGAGCCCGCAGAACCTCGGCTAGGTCAGTTAAGGTCGCGGCACCATCGCCGCTGTCGATGAAGCGCCACAGCGTCACGGGCCTGTCCCTGGCAACGAGAGGTTGGGGGTGGTGCGTTGTCCGCGCCGCTGGTAGTCCCGCTTCATGAAGCCAGGCGGCCACAGCCACCTCCTTGCGGGCGTCGTCAAGAACGTCCAGGCTCCGCGCGATGCGTACGACGACCTGTTCGGCCGACAGCACGAAGAGGGCATTCTCGCCGAGGCGGATCAGCCGCGCGTCCTCGCTCGCGAGGCCGGCGACCTTGCATGCCTCCTGGAGAGTCGCCTGTGCTTCCTGAGAGGTGAAGGGGACGGCGGCTGACTCGAACACGGTCACTATGAGCCCTTTGGTTGTGTCTTGACCACGCGGCCTTTACCGGCCCGCTTCTCGACTATCCCCTCTGCTTCTAGCAGCGCGAACGCTCGTCTGACAGTGATACGGCCAACGCCTCGCTCTTGAGCCAGTGCACTCTCTCCAGGGAGCACGGCACCTATGGCGAACTGACCACTGGCTATCTCCCGCCGTAGGGCAGCGGCGACGTCGTCAGCGCGTGTATGTGCGTGGTCGGGCCCGCCGACGAACCACCCCCTCCCGTGGATGGAGGTGATCGTCTGTTCAGAGGCGAGCAACTGGAACGCCTGTCGGACAGTGCCCTTCGAGACGCCATACTCCTCCGCAGTCGCGGCTTCGCCCGGTAGCTGTTGGCCGGCCGCGAGTTCGCCGCTCTCGATCCGCTTGCGCATCGCCTCGGCGATCGTCTCGTACTGCGTCGAGGCCGCACGGCGGTCTCCTGACGGCGCTTCTCCAACCACCCGACGTCCACGGCCTGCCTCGCTGGCCACCAGGCCCGCCCGCTCCAGCTCGGCGACGGCTTGGCGTACGGTTCCTCGTGCCACGCCATACGTGCGGGCAAGGATCGCCTCAGAAGGCAGCATGCCGCCGACGGGGGGATCTCCGTCACGGATACGACAGCGGATATCCTCGGCTATCCGAACGTAGGTGGGCCCATCTATCGCCTTGCTCATCGCGCTCCCTCACCGAGGCACATCGTCTCTAGGGTAGGGCGGACAGGGCAGGACCTGCGGACTAACGCGGCTCCACGTCTTCTCTCGAAGTCTTCCCCTCCGTGGGGTCACAGACGCGATGCGGCGCCAGATTGAGCCAACAAGTCTTACCGAGATCTCTGAGCGCGGATTATGAGGGCTCCGGCGCTCTACGCATCCCTGGACACAGTGCTTACAGCAGATGCCGGTGACCGCTCAAGCCGCGGACTCTTGCCCGGCCTCGTGTCACCGCGCCACCCGGCTTGGGTGTCGGCAGCGTACGGATCTCTACACACATGGTCCTTCTCGAACTCCACGATGAGCATCATCCAAAGCTCACGCGCGTGCTTGTAGCGTCCCCTGCCAGCCTCTTCATAGCCCCTAGCCTCTGCAGCACGGAGAATCAAGAACTGCCCACCCTGGCTCGCCCACTCGTACACTCCGCAGCACGACGTCTCAGTGATCCGAAGGTGGTCCTTCCGAGGGCGCAGATAAGGTTCCCACCGCAGTACCGGCAGGTCAGGGGCTGACATGGCCGCTCGGTACTTCTTCAGCGTACTCCTGGAGGTAGCGGAAGACGTTGCGGCGGCATCGCTGCCATGCGCAGGCGAAGGCGAGTTCCAGCAGCGTGTCGGCTTCGAGCTGCAGCTTGACGCCATAGGCGATCTCGTCGGCGGTCAGCTTGGGCAGCGGCCTCGCCCGCCAGACGCCGAACTGGCCGCGCCATACGTAGAAGCGTCTGAATGCGCCGCGCAGGTCGTGCGGCGAGACGCCGAAGATGGAAGTCATGTGGGATTGATCTCCCCGTGTTGCCTTGGACAGGGAAGTCAGCCGGAAATCCTCGCTAGCTGACGTTTGCCCACGTTAACGCTAGGGCCTCATGGCCACAAGGCTCATGGCAACATAGCCGCGTGACACTTGTGTGCTGTGATCGACTACAGCTCTGGGGTGCCGGTGTATCGGCAGGTCGCCAACGCGATCCGCGACGACATCACCGCCGGCCGCTACCGCCCAGGAGCGTGGTTGCCCTCAGAGACCCAACTGGCGCAGATGTACGAAGTGGGCCGCGATACGGTTCGCGAGGCACTGGCCTATCTACGGGCCGAGGGCAGGATTACCACGGTGCGCAAGCGAGGTTCCATGGTCACTTCTGAACCGACGCGCAAGGCGTATGCAATCTCACCTGGAGCTCGTGTGGTCGTTCGCATGCCGACGCCAGACGAACGACGCGACCTGGCCACACCAGCAGAACTGCGTGAGTTCGGCGGTGTACCTGAGGGCGTACCGGTGTTTGAGATCATCCCGGGTACACGCAAGCATCGAAGAGTGCTACGCGGCGATCACGTAGAGCTCATCGTCGATGAACCATCTGTGAGCAAGTGATCCTCATCGAATGCGGAGTGGCTTCTCCCTCGCAACCCTGAAGCCCCCATGACAGGCCTAGGTTCACGCACTCAAGGGAAGACCATCAGGCCATCACCGATTACTCCCGGATCGAGATGACCTTGCTACTTGATGTGAAAACAAGGCTCAGCGGGGACCGACGCAGGATCCAAGACTCCTAGTGAATCACCCCAAAAACCCTATAATAGGACATTTATCCTCGAAACCCCCGCTCCGCTCGTAGGCCAGAGCACCGCCTCCAACCCGCCTCAGAACTAACAGGGATTAGGGCATCTAAATAGGCCATTAGTGGGCATCCGTAACAATCTTGCCAAGTGGCGCGATCTTCTTTAGCACCTGGAAGTTACATGTTCTAGGCGAGCAACAGATCGAGGACCTTGATGCGGGGAGCTGTTTCGATAGATGACCACTGTTACCTCTGTAACGACAGTCGATGAACGCTAATAACGCGGCCGTCTTCGTTATTTGCTCCGACGACGTTCAGGACAAGCATAGGTTCGTTACTCTGTCGCCGGCCGATCCCGCTGAACTCGTAAAGACTCTTGCCCCTCGCATTCGCCAGGCCTATTTCGACATTGATGCCGCCGAGCAACGTCTACGCCGGGCTGCCGCAGAACTGACTCGATTCAATTCGGAAGCTTTTCAGATAACAGAATCGGAAATCGAACGAGCATTAGAAGAAGAGCTGGATGCAGTGCTTCCAGCTGAGTGGAAGGGAGGTCGTCCCCGTCAAACGGATACTCAGCGCAGTGAGTTGGCCGAAATAATCGCGGCCGAAATCCTCCGGCTCAACTTCGGCTCGCTGGTTCCTGCGTCACGCATCGCTGCCAAAGAAATTCCCGACCAGCAAACGAGGGGAGTCGATGTGCTGGCCATTGAGGATATCAGCACAGACTCTCCTACCTTGATCATCGCAGAAGTCAAGGGATCCTGCGAGGCAAAAACTCCACCGGCGGTAGTAGCGGATATGGCTAAGAAGCTCAAGGAAGTAGCCAGCGAGCGTCGCACAATGCTACAAGAGCTGATATGGCTGAGAGACCATTGCGATGACGAGTACTTGGAAGTATGCACGCGCATGTGCGCCAGATATCAGCTACGAAAGTATGAACCAAATATAGTCTTTGCTCCCGTACTCGTTCGAACGAGGGAAACCAGTGATTTCGGTGATTTCGGGATCTTCTATAAGCAACGTGATAAATTCCCCTATACGGTTCGCTTCGCAAGCGCTATACTGGACGTAGAAGATCTCTTTACTTTTGCGGTCGCAGTCTATAAGGAAGCTCGTAGATTGAATCGCCCATGACTCTTGAGAGACGAATCTCACTATACGAGAGCGCCTTCGCCGAGGATGGCGGTGATGCGCTTATTGGTCGCGCACAAATATCATATATTGTGGAAGCGCTGACTGGAAAAAGTGAGCCCATCGAGACCGATGGAATAGATCTTCGGGATGTAGCGTGGAGCTTTGAATCTCTAGGCGTTGAAGCATCCAGGAGTGGATTCCCAGAACGGCAACTTATCGGTATTTTCGAGAAAGCATTCCGGATTCGGTCTAGCCTGCTTGCTGCGGAGGACAGCATGACCCTAACCGACGTCTGGCTGCTTATCGCTTCAGGGCTAGCGTCACAGAATCAACCACAAGTACGTGAAACACTTGGAGAGATAGATTGGCCTGGTCGTTTCGGAGATGCGCCTACGCAGTGGGATCAGCGAGTCCTCTGGGAATCTACGCGAGCACTGTTCCATCTGACTAGGAAACGTGGTGGCTGGGAAGACATTGACATCGCACTTCGTGCTTTGAAGGATCTAGTATTGCTTCAGCGCGAGCAGGAACCCGACTTGCTTGCCCAGCAGCAGCCGGACAGCGCTGCCCTACTGCTGGGGCTGTATCACCTGGCGGAAGGGCTTACCACTCTCGGCGAATATCTGCGGACCGGTTCTCCAGATTCTGCACTTTCAACGATTGAGCGCAATACCGAACATTCGTTGCATTTATTGCAAAGCACAGGCGAAGAAGATCTAATAAAAATCGCATCTGCTGCGGTGGTAGTGCTTCCTCAACTCGTTCGGGCAAGCATCTGGCACAATACTAGTCGTTTGTCTGAAGCTGCTCGACAATTCGCAAGGAATCTCACCGAGAGCACTGAAAATCAGCCTGTTCTTGAACTATGGTGGGCCCAACGGGAGGCCTTGGCTCAAAACCTTCTCGACCCCTTTAAAATTGCCATCGGCGTGCAGATGCCCACCAGTGCTGGCAAGACTTTGCTTGCTGAGTTTTCTATTGTTCAAACGCTTGCCTTGAATCCATCCTCAACAGTCGCATACCTGGTCCCAACCCGTGCACTAGTGAACCAGGTCACTAGGCGCCTTCGGCAAGACCTGGAAGGTAGCGATATCCAAGGACGAACGATTCTCGTTGAAGCTGCGGTTCCTGTCTTTGAGCTAGATCCAACCGAAAACGCGATGCTGACCTATCGTCCGGATGTGCTAGTCACAACGCCCGAGAAGCTTGATCTTCTAGTCCGTTCCGGACACCCCGTAGCTAGAGATATCGCTCTCTTGGTTGTCGATGAGGCCCATCATATCTCAGAGCCAAGCCGTGGCCCACGGCTGGAGTTGTTGCTCGCTACGCTGAAGCGAGAACGGCGGGCCTCGTGCCGGTATTTGCTTCTCACGCCGTTCTTGCCGAATGCTGACGAGCTAGCCCGGTGGCTCGGAGATGCAGACCATGCCGCGATTAGCCTTGATTGGCGTCCTGCCCTTCAGATACGGGCTCTAGGACATTGGCGTCGCAAGAGGAAGAAATTTCATGATGCGCTCGATCTAGTTCCCTCGGTGACGCAGCCACCCGAGTGGCAGGGTGTCGAGATTGATCTAGGTGAATCTCATCTGCAGCCGGCGACCAGATCGAGACCAGGAATATCAGCATCTACCGCTGCTTCATTGGCACTTTCCGGGGCTTCAACGCTTATCCTCACTAAAGGGCCGGGGACTGCAGAAGAACGCGCATTGCGCGTTGCCGAGATTCTTGGCAGTGCTGGAGTTGTCGAGGAGGATCCAGTCCTTGATGTCGTGATCAAGTATGTCTCCGAAGAGCTCGGCGAGTCTTATCCGCTTGTTAGGACGCTTAGGCATGGCGTGGCTTTTCACCATGCGGGTCTTCCACCAGAAGTGCGAAGCCTTGTCGAGCGACTCCTAGAAAAGGGAACAGTTAAAGTCCTAGCGGGTACGACCACCCTTGCTCAAGGTGTCAATTTCCCCTTGGCCGCTGTCATTGTAGAAACGCTTCGTGTCTCTCAAGGTCGCGGCAAAAAGTGGAGATCTCTGCAGTATTCGGAGTTCTGGAACATCGCAGGACGAGCCGGTCGGGCTCTTCAGGACAGAATCGGGGCTGTCATATGGCCTTCTGATGGAAAAGCTAGCGATCGAGAGTTCCTAGAGTTTCTAGAGGGCGAAGCTGCGAGCGTTGTTTCGGCTTTGGCTGGAGCCCTGAGTTCTATCGATGAAGCTTCCCCTGAATATAACCTGTCACTCGTGCGCAATGATCCATCTCTCAGTCATTTCCTTCAATACCTCGCTCACGCGCTTAAGGTCGGTGGCTTCGCACAGGCAAGTGCGGAGATCGAAGATATTCTTAGATCTTCTCTAGTCTTTCACCGGATGCGAGGCGAGAATCGAGATGATGCAGAGCGACTGGTTCGCTGGTCGAGACGGTTTCTTGAAGCCAGTCGGGGAGAGAGGCTTCTCAACGTGGCAGACGCTACTGGGCTATCGTTGCCCAGCGTCGGCCTTATTGCTTCAACGGCGGCCCCAGAGATGCGAAGCCCGGCTTTCTGGAGCCCGGATAATCTTTTCGGCCACGATCTAAGCTCATTGATCTCTACTATTGAGCTTCTTAGCGAGGTACCTGAACTTTCCCTAGGACTGTCCGACGAGCGCGGAGGACTAAATAAATGGCGCGTTGCAGGAATCCTTCGGGATTGGGTTAACGGTGCTACTCTTCCAGAGATAGTAGATAGCTGGGCCCCGCCGGGCAACCAGGCTGACAGCTTGCGCACGATTGGTCGCTACCTGTTTCGAGACCTAACAGGTCAAATGCCATGGGGTCTCGGCGCCTTGCAACTTGTTACTATGGCCGACAGCGGAGGACCTGAGCAGCTTCTTGATGCAAAGCGCGTTCCAGCAATGGCGTTTTATGGCGTCAAAAGTCGAGGCGCGATCGCGTTGAGAATGGTCGGTGTTCCGAGGGTAGCAGCTGAATACCTAGGCCAACGGGCGCCCGAATTTAGCTCGTTTTCCAATGCTAGGAAATGGGCGGGGGACCAGCCTGCATCTGATTGGGGCGGCCCAAGTCGGGATCAAGATAGGGCATCGCTTAAGCAGATATGGGAGCTCACTAGCTTGTGAGCGTTGTTTTCGCAGAGGCCGACGTACAGTATGAGCCGCGGGTCTCGAAGGTAGATACAACCGTGCAGCAGTGCTCGACCTCTGGTGCCTGCCCATTGCTCGCCCAACCGCCGCGTGGGCGACAGTACCGATCAAGGAAGCGCCAGGTTGAGAGGCGGATGAGATCCTTGTATAGCCTGGCTTCTAATCCGACGGTCGCAGGTTCGAATCCTGCAGGGCGCGCTTTGATCATGTTCTGACCTGCGGTTTTGCGGGATCGGATGCGTTCTAGAATTTCCGTCTAGGTGTTACGTGCTCCGTACGTGCTCGCCCGCACCAACCCCGCACACACCATGATCCATTTGCCATCCTCCCACTCGGCCCAAGAGCGGCGGCCCCGCCTCGCCGCGAGCAGGCGGCGAACGCGGGGCCGGATGCTTAATCCGACTGTCAGCTCCTCAGCGAGATGAGCTTCCCAGTGTCGGCCTGACCGTCATCGTTGAACAGCAAGGCGGCGGTCTTCTCGGCTGCCGCCATGGCGACCTGCGGGTAGACGGAGGTGTAGGTGTCGGCGGTGAACGCACTCGAGGTATGTCCCAGTGTTTCCTGTACCACCTTCATCTCCACCCCGGCCGCCAGCATCAGTGAGGCCGCCCCGTGGCGCAGGTCGTGAAGGCGGATAGGCGGCAGGCCGGCGAGGTAGGCCAGCCAGAGAAACTGGTCGGAGATGTGCTGGGGATGGAGCCGGTTGCCGTCGGGCTGGGTGAGCACGAACCCGGTGTCCGTCCACGCCTCACCCATGGCCAGCCGTTCCTGGAGTTGCTGCTGACGATGGGCACGCAGCAGTTGAGCGGTGTCGGTGTCCAGGGCGATGGTCCGCACTGAAGCGTCGGTCTTCGGGGCGCCCTCACGAACCGCCCAGGCCAGCTGCACGAGCTGCCAGTTCACGGTCAGGGTGTGGCGGTCGAGATCGACCTCCTTCCAGCGCAGCCCGCACGCTTCGCCTCGGCGTAGCCCCCGCAGCGCGATCAGCTGGTAGAGGGCGAAGAGGCGGTGGGCCTTGGCTTCCTTGAGAAACCGGCGCGTATGCGCGGGTGTCCACACCATGACCGGGGAGGGGCGGGGCACGCTGGTGTAGGCGTCGATGGGATCGACCCTACGGCCGCCTCGGCGGTGTTTCTCGGTCTCCCGGTAGGTGCGGAAGTCTTGCTGCCAGGCGCGGACCCGGTCCTCGGTCCACACCAGCGGCTTGGGCCGGGTGTAGGCGGCCATCTCCAGCACGGCGGCGGGGTTGAAGTCGATCAGCCGGTCCTGCCGCATGGCCACGTTGAGCGCATGTCGCAAGGTCGCGCGGATGCGGTGCATGGTGGCGATGCTGATCGGCCGCCGGTGCTTCACCGTAGCCCGAATCTGCGGGTCGGGGTTGGCGCGGCGTTCGGTGATGGTGTCGTTGAACTCCTCGATCTGCTCGAACATCAACGCGATGTCGCTGACCTTGAGCTGCTCCAACCGCAGCCGCCCCAGATACGGGTTGAGGTAGAGCCGGATGTGGCCCTCATAGGAACGGCGGGTGGTCTCCTCGATCTTCCGCTTGCGGTTGAGGAACTCGGCCAGCCAATGCTCGACGGTGATCTCTTGAGTGAGGTGCTGCCCGGTCTTGATCTTCCGGCGGACCGTCTCCATGTCCGGGAGCATGTCGGTCTCGGCCAGCGACCGTTTGATCAGATCGGCGATCTGGGTACGGGTGGCCGGCTCGCGCGGGTCGGCCAGCGCGAGCAGGTCCCGCACCCGGCCGAGTTCGTCCTTGGCGGCGTCCTGGGTGGCGAACCCGCCCCGCCGCAGCGGCCCGCGTCGCTTGCCATCGGGCCCGGGTGGGAGCTCGATCTGGTAGTTCCAGATGCCGTGCCGATAGCTCCACCCGCCGTCGGCGCGGCGCAGCTTCGGGCATTGCTGCCCGAGCGGCTTGCTGCCGCTGTCGCGGCAGGAACAGCGTTTGAACGTGCGTCCTTCGGCCATCGTGGTGCCTGTCCTGTTCTCTTCGGTGCTGTCGGGCGGGGCTTGGTGGTGGTGAGCGGGGAGAGCGGGTGGCGCTTGGCGCAGGAGTGCTGCGCCAAGCCCCGATGCGGCCGGTGAAGGGGACTAATCGCCCTCGTCAAAGGACGTTCCTGCGGAAGTCCTATCGGCACGCATTCCGCGATATCCCCGTCCGGTCATGGCCCCGGTGATCGCTGGATAGGGGCGCACGGCGGTCCTGTCGCCTGTGCGCCGTCTGTGGGGCGTGGAGCGCCGGGGTCGCGGTGTTCCCATCCGGTACGGCCGATGCGGTGGTGTGATCGGGCGAGCATGCCCGTGGTCATCACGTCGCCGCATTGATGGCCGTACCGGACAGGGTGTATCGACGCCTAACTGGATGGCGCTGGTCAAGGCCGAATCCGACGGTCAACGCCGGGCCGGGGCGCCGGCGGTTCCCGCACGGCGTTGCCGCCATTCTGTCCAGCTTTGCTTCGTGAGGCGCCACCGAATGCGGACGGCTCTGGCATCCAAGGAATGCACCTACTAACCGTGCAGGTGAGATGAGGCAGTCGGTCCCACGCCGGCCCGGAATGACCGCGCAGTGGCTGTTGACGATGTGCAATCGATCGGCGCGCTGTAGCGAGATGGAGTCATGTCAGTGCGGTCCGATCACTTGGGCCACCTGATCCCTGTCACCTTTCTAAATACCTGTGATCAGGCCCGGATTCGGACAGCAGGCGAAGCAAAGGCTTGACCACGACTACGAGACAAAGCGCTCGTATCCAGTGCACGCTCATCGCCCGGGGCCGCAGTTATGGCGGCACGTAGTATGTGAGCGATGAGGCGCGAGAAGAAGTTGGCGCGCCTGCGGATTGAGCGCCCGAGAAACGCCGACGGGCATTGGGAGTACGCGACCCAGGATGAGCGTTTGCAAAGGGGGGCTCAGCCGAGGGCGGTGAGCCGGTCGCGGATGAGATCGGGGAAGACGTGACCCGGGTCGGCGTCGCCGATCTCGATGGCGATGTCCAGTGCCTGCTGCCACACCGCCCGGGCCTCGTCGGCCCGGCCCGCCGCATGCAGGGCGTCGCCGCGGTTGCGGAGGGACTTGATCTGCCCGTACCGGTCGCCGAAGCCTTCGAACAGGATGAAGGCGCCCTGGTGAAAGGCCACAGCCTCGGTGTGGAGACCGGAGCGATGGTGGGCGGAACCGAGACCGTCCAGGGCGAACGCCTCGCCACGGACGTCACCGATGTCACGTTCCAACAGCAGCGCGTCCCGGCAGCGCGCGATGGCGGGCGCTGCTTGGCCGAGGATGGCCAGGTACCAGCCGCTGAAATATAAGGCTCGGGCGAGCGCGCGTCCGTCGCCCGTACCCTCTGCCAGTTGGAGTGCCCTGTCGCCGTGGATCAGTGCCTCCGGGACTTTGCCTTGGTGCTCGCAGATGTGGCTGATGTCGATGAGGGCGTGCGCGTGACCCACCGGGTTGCCCAGGGTTTCGAAGAGCCGCGCGGCCTGCTCGTAGTGGTGGCGCGACTTCTTGTCCAGGCGCGGCCAGTGATACGCCCTGCCCAGCGCCGAGTGCGCGTGCGCCTGCCCGATGGTGCTGCCTTGGCATTCCGCCGCCCACAAGGCGGTCTTCTGCATGGCCAGGCTGTCGTTGCGGTGGCCACGCCGGTCCAGATACTCCTCCATGGTCCAAGGCAGCTGCCATGCGTACGTGTGACGCCCCGTCTCGGCCGCCAGGCGGACGGTTGCCATGAGGGTCGCGTGTTCGGTCTCGAACCAGGAGATGGCGCTGGCGTAGTTCGGGATCTCCGCGAGTGCGACCCTGGGAGGTGGACAGTCGGGGATGTCGATGAGCGGGCCGGCTCGCGGGTGGAGGAGCACCGCCGCCGTGAAGGCGCTGTGCAGGTAGTGCGCGAGCAGCCGGTCGATCGCGTCCCTGCGATCGTCGTCCCGCTCGTGCGCGTGGGCCAGTTCGCCGGCGTAGGCCCGCAGGAGGTCGTGCTGGCTGTAGCGGCCGGCTGCCAGCTCGGCGACCAGATGCGCCGCCGACAGGTTGGAGAGAGCTTCGCGAGCGGCTCGCCCCCCAAGCCGGCGAAGCTCGCCATGGCGGGCACGGTGATCTCATGCCCGGGGTGGAGACCCATCAGGCGGAACACTCTCGCGGCGGGATCGGCGAGGTGCCGGTACGACCACGAGAAGACGGTACGGAGATCCGTCGGCGCGTCCTCGCCGGGAAAGGCGTCGAGGCTCTGCTCACGGTCGCGAAGCTGGGTGACCAGCGCCGCGAGGGAGAACTGCGGGTGAACTGCGCCGTAGGCGGCGACGATGGTCAATGCCAGGGGCAGGCCGGCGCTGTGCCTGCCGACAATTCCGTCCGTGCAGGTCAAGCGGCATGGGAGTATTCGTGGAGGATGCCGCCGAGCCGGTCTCGCCGGCGTATGTTCAGGTCGATGATTTGCTCGGGATCCGTGATCGGATCGGGGACGGTGTGTTGCGGAGCCGCTTGGCCGAGGGCTTGGTGGGCTCGGTGCCGGTTGTAGAAGCGTTCGTACTCGCGCAGGGCGTACCGCAGGTGACGTTCGTTCCATACGAGGCAGCGGTCGAGGAGTTCGCGGCGGTATGACTGCACCCACCTCTCCATGATCGAGTTCATCCGCGGCATGCGGATGCCGGTGATCACGGTCTTGATGCCGGCTTCGGCGAGAATCTCGTCCATGAGGGCGGGATACCTTCCATCCCGATCGCGGATCAGATAGCGCGCCCGGCAGCCCGCATCGTTCAGATCCATCACCAGGTTCTTTATCGTCTGGGTGACCCAGTTGGCGCTCGGGTGCGCGGTGGTGCCGAGCACCCGGATGCGCCTGGTGGCGTGCTCGATGACGGCCAGGATGTACTGGCGCTGTCCGTTCAGGGTGATGGTCTCGATGAAATCGCAGGCCAGCAGGGCGTCGGCTTGCGAGCGCAGGAAGTCGGCCCAGCTGGTGGACGCCCGCTCGGGCGCCGGATCAAGACCTTCCCGCTTGAGGATCTCCCACACCGTGGACGGCGCCACCTCGATGCCCAGCGTGGTGAGCTCTCCATGTACCCTCCGATAGCCCCAACTGGGGTTCTCCCGAACAAGGCGCAGAATGAGAGTGCGGATGGAGCGGACCGTGGGTGGGCGCCCACGTCGCTTCGGCCGGCAGGTACGGGCATGACGACGTCTCATCAGATCGCGGTGCCAGCGCAGGACGGTGTCCGGCCGGACGAGAAGCCGCAGCCGGTGTAGAACCTCGCGGTGGGCTCTTGACGACGCGCAGGCTGGCGTCGGCGAAGACCGCGTCGATGGCTTCGGTGAATTGGCCGCCGCGGTCACGGATCAGGAACTTCAGTTTCGTCATGTCGGTGCGGTGTCCATGAGGAAGTTACGAGCGGCCTGAGCGGTCCACGGGCCGGTGGCGTTGGCGGTGACCGTAAGCGCGGGCGTCGGCGACGTGGCCTGAAAGTGCTCGTCGCCTGTGAGATCACGATCAGGCTGTGAGGCCAGTGATCATATCCTTGACACATCGCGGACGCGTCCGGCGGAACTGTGAGGCCAGCCTTCACCGACCCCACACCAACGGCCACTACGGGAGTCGCCGCGATTGGAGGCGCCCATGCAACGCGCTCCGTTTACGATTGACGTATGGACTGGGATGCCATGGGCGCCATTGCATCGATCGTGGGCATTCTTGTGGCAGTTGGTGCCGGTTTTATCCAGATGCGCATCAAGCCGCAAAGAGAAGAGATCGGGAAACCTACCGTACTCCCTTCCGATAACGATCATGCAGCTCATATATCAGCCCCTCCGGCAGCTTCGATCCAACCCCCCTTAGGTCGCCTGCCAGGACGTTTGCACGGACGCGCGGAAGTCCTAGGCCAACTGAGCCGCGCCATAAGATCGCAGCCGGAGCGCATCCAGGTGATCGCAGGATTGGGAGGTATTGGAAAAACGACACTAGCTTTGAAACTTGCAGAGGAAGCGCGAAATCGGTGTATGTCGGTCTGGTGGGTTAATGGTGCTGATCGTGTCACCCTCATGACCTCCATGCTGGGCATCGCCCAGCATGAGTTAAACGTGCCAGAACCGGCCATTCGCGAGGCCATGTCCGGCCGCAGAAACGCCGCGGACCTCTTCTGGAACGCAATCGAGCAGACGGCCACCGACGGCGACCGGTTGCTGATCATCGACAACGCCGACGACCCGCAGACGGTGCTGACCATGACCGGGGACCATGTCGCTGATGGGACAGGATGGATGCGAGCCAGCCGGAAATGCTCCGTTGTCGTGACATCCAGAGACAGGGCACCGACTACATGGGGCCGCCTGTGCGAGCTACACCTCCTCGGTCCCCTGTCCCCAGATGCCGCCGCTGATCTTCTCCTTGACCTTGTCCCAGGCGACAGCGATCGTGGCGCTGCACTGGCGGTGGGACATCGCCTCAACGGACTCCCGCTGGCGCTACATCTAGCTGGCACTCACATCAGCGC
The DNA here is from genome assembly GCF_035917475.1 of Nonomuraea fuscirosea. Classification (NCBI taxonomy): domain Bacteria; kingdom Bacillati; phylum Actinomycetota; class Actinomycetes; order Streptosporangiales; family Streptosporangiaceae; genus Nonomuraea; species Nonomuraea fuscirosea. Next base: position 614,588 of record NZ_CP109074.1, read on the forward strand.
GGAGATCAGCCAACACCGGACTTTCAACGCCTATCTCGAAGCCCTGCAGACCGACTTCGCCTCCACGGTGTGCGACCAGCCCATCTCTCTAGCGCAGCAGCAGGCGAACGAACGTCACATGATCACGCGAACGTGGGAGCTGTCCCTGATCACTCTCACCGAACAAGGAACGGAGCACGCTCAGGCCGTAGCGAGAACGCTCGCCGAGTTCACCGGCGGGCAGGTCATACCGATGGAGATGCTCCGCGCGGAGATTCCCGCTGAGGGCAGACGCGCCTCAAAGACGCGTGCCATTGACGTCACCGCCCTCGAAGGCCTGGACCGGATGGGACTCATCGACTGGTCCGTCCCTTCGGAACCCCGGGGCATCCGTATGCATGATCTGGTCGCGACGACCATACGCCAGCACGCTCCCGCGATCCGACGGTCGAGCAGGTCTCACTGGAGCACAGCTCTGCACATGCTCACTGCAGCGGCCAAGACGCTGGACATCCGTCTCCCCAGCCACTGGCCCATCTGGCGCCTCATGGTCGCCCATTTCGAGGCGCTCCTCAGTACCTCGGCCACGCAGCCGAAACGCGACCAACGGCAACTGCTTGAACTGGCGCCATCCTTGGTCGCGATGCTGCGGCTCAGCAACGCCTGGCACGAGGCTGAACGTCTAGGAGCGGTCGCCATCGCCGCCGCCGACAAGCTTAAGCGGAATGAGGCCATCTTGGCCGGCGTCCAGCACAATCTGGCCACCATTCTGGAATGCCGCGGCCTTTATGCAGACTCGGAGCGCCTGCTTCGTGATGTCCTACACAAACGCGAGAATCTCCACGGGATAGATGCTAGAGAAACCTCTCACACAAGAGGCAATTTGGCGATCGTTCTTACCCTGCAAGGTCGTCACGCAGAAGCCCTGTCCATCATGAAAAGGGACTTCCGTGAGCGCACAAGACTCTTGGGTCAGGAAGATCCCGATACCCTGCGCGCAGGCCTCAATCTGGCCGACATTCTATTCAGAAGCGGCGATCTCGACGCGGCCGAACAGCTCACGCGTGACACCTTGATGATCTACGAACGAACTCTCGGTGGTACGTATCCGGACACTTTGATCACCCGCCACGGCTGGGCACGTATCCTGCACGCACGCGGCGACTTCGCCGCTGCCGCCGACGCGTACCGCGACGTCCAACGGTCGATGGAAGAAGTAATCGGCGTGAGTCATAGGGCGACCCTGGAGAACTTGCATTACTGGGGTGTGCTGCTCTCCGATCAGGGACAGCGGGCAGCAGCGGTCAGCTTGCTCGAACAGGTGCTGGACAGCCGGAGGCAAGTGCTTGGACCGGACCACCCGGACACCAAGGAGACGGTGGAGGCTCTGCTCGCGGCGAAAAACAATCCTTCTCCTGGCGAAGTCACCGACTGAGTCCCGGTGACCTAACCGTGTGCCGCTCGAATATTGGCTAAGCGCCCTGACCTGCGGCTAAGCGGTGTGTTGGTATCAGTTGATTGTGCCTGTGGCGACGGGTTTTCGGCGGATGGATCGTAGGTCGTGTGGCGTTCGTTGAGGAATCAGGATCCGGTCGAGAAGTTCCCGGCGCAGGGTGCCGATGACGCGCTCGCGGGGGCGTGGGATGCCGCCGTGCTCGCTGCGTGCTCGTACGCCCCGTCAGGGCCCGGCACTGCTGGACACGCAAAACGCACTGAGGCCGCACGAATGATCACTCAACGGCACGGCGCGACACTAAAAGATCTTGCTTCTAATCCGACGGTCGCAGGTTCGAATCCTGCAGGGCGCGCGTTCGAGACCAGGCAATCCACGGGTTGACCTGGTCTTTTGCATGATCGGCCCGGTTGCCCTGTAGGCAGCGGGAGGCGGCCCGAAGCAGCCCTGTGCCACTCTTCACGGAACATACGCGGAATGCCCGCAGCCGTGTTTCCCCAGGTCGGCACGGGAGTTTCGAGGCCCGGAACGGCGAAAGGACCCCGAGGTGTCCCGGGGTCCTGCCGTAGCTCCTGTGTCACGCCGCGAGTGCTTCCAGGATGCGCTGGTTGGCGATCTCCTGTTGGCCGTCGATGCACTTGGCGTAGACACGCAGCATCACGTCCACGCCGTGTCCCGCTCTCTCGGCCGCTTCCGGGGCGTGCACTCCCGCGTTGAGCCAGAGCGAGACGGCAGCGTGCCGGAGATCGTACGGTCGGCCCGCCAGGGGAGAGGCGACCTGGTCGGGCGTGAAGGCGTAGGTTCGGGCTTCCTGCCAGACCTTCGCGTACGCCGAGCCCGAGATCACGCCGCCCGCATGGGCCAAGCCGTCGCTGGGACCAGCAGCGCCATGGTTCAGCTAACCCTGCAAGAGGCTCGTGGCCTTGCCCGCATCGGCGACCGCCGTGAAGCCGACCGCGCACTAACACGTGGAGCCGAGGTCCTCAGCACCCTGCCCATGCCCGAGCACCCGGACCACCACTTCGTCTTCGACCACGCCAAGTGGGTCTTCTACGCCGCCATCTGCTACACATGGCTGAGCGATGATGACCGCGCTGAAGAGCATGCCCGCGAAACCATCCAGATGCACATGCGCCCTGACGGCACATCCAATGCCCCGATGAGAGTCGCCGATGCACACATAGACCTTGGCATCGTCCACGCTCGGCGCGGCGATCTTGACGCGGCTGTTGATCGGGGACTGGCTGCCTTCGACATCGATCGACGGTCCCTTACCGACCTCGTGCACCGTGCTGGAGATCTCGACCGTGTGCTACGACAGCGCTATCGACGCGAAGCGCTTGCCGAAGAGTCCCACGAGCGGTTCGTCACTGCCCGTAGAGCCCTCACTAACCGCCGTCCGGACCTGCTCGATTGAGCGAGAAGCGGGACCACTTTGCAGGTCTGCCTGTCTAGTCCGCCGAATTGCCGAGTTGTTCTTTCAGGTATCAAGCGGCGGCGCGGCGCGCCGCCGTACCCCCGGCCCTCCGCCCGCCCGCCGTCCGGGCGTGCGGCCTGGGGGCCGGTCCCGGACGGCGGCGGGACACCGGGCCGGTCACCGCACGCCAGCCCCGCCGTACCAACCGAACGCTCCGGCCGGGGTTGCCGCGCCGCCGCGCAGATGCAGGCCTTACGATCGCCACGGCATGGCTGGCCATTGCACGTGGTTGGGGGCGATCGAAGGGCCAGGGCTTCGTTCCTCAGCCCTGGCCCACCGTCTTCCGCGGGCTCGGCCTAACAATTCGCCAGCCCTCGAACAGTCGAGCCCGTAGGGACGGCCAGGTTCCACTTCACCTGTGTAACTTACGGCAGAGTGATTGTTGTACGTCTCGGGCTCGGTTCATAAGGGGTGCAGATCACGCATAAACGACCTGAGAAGCCTCTACCCAAGGAATCATCAGCGAGGCATCATGCAGAGATGGATATCGCCGAGATGGTGCACACATACGTGGAGACGCTTGTGTGGCCTGCTGTGGTGCTGGGGTGTGTGCTCGCTTTCCGCAGACAGTTGCGGGAACTCTTCTCCCGGATGAGGCGGATAGAGACGTTGGGAGGGGCTGCGGAGTTCGAAGCCAGGATCCGCGAGGCGGCCGAGATCGCCGAAGAAGTGCAGGAGAGCAGCCCTCGCAGCATCCGCCCTGGTGAAGTACGTCGACGCGCGGTGCTCGCCCCGACGAGTCATGGCGTAGTTCTGGACGGCGATGGGACAGTGGTGTTGCACCGGCTCGTCCCCGAGCGCATATCCGCCGAAGATTTGGCAGGAGACCGCAGGATTGACCCGCTCTTGGACGACGCGTTCAAGATGGTGGAGAATTTGCCCGCCACCGCCATCGTCACAGCACATGCTCGCATGGAGTCGTTTGTCTACCTGTTCCTGCGAAATATGAATGGCAACTCCTCCATCGCCGAGTCCTCACTGGTAGGCGCCTTAAAACAGATAGGCGTGTCGGCACGGACCCTGTCCCTGGCTGAGAGGCTCGTCCACCTTGGAGACCAGGTGCGCTACGAAAACACCGGTGTCACAAGGGCCGCCGCGATCCAGTACATCGAATCCTGTACAGTGGTACTATCCGAACTTCGTAGTTTAGTTCTCCCTGACCCTCTCCCCTCCGGAGGGGACGCCGAATCCCTCGTGCCGTCGTCGAATCCGTCAGACACGCCATAATCCCCTGGCCAAGTCCTTCGCGAAGGCATGAGCAAGATCCGGGATATACGCGGGATGATGGAGCAGACAGAGATCACAGTCAACGGTGTTTCTCCAGCTCAGCGACCAGTCGAAGCCTGGATCACCGGCCCGCTGTAAACCGTTGATAGTCCGATGCCCGTCACTTCAAGGCGTTACGTCACCGTAGACAGTGCCGCCCTCAGGATCGTCTGACGGCCTCACGCGCCTACCTTGCGCTCGATCCAGGTATCCCCATTTGCTCAGGACGTGCCACGATGACGCCATGTTCGAGTTGATCCACTGGAGAGGCTATCTGCGCGCCAACAAGCAGGCCGGAGCCGAGCGAGTGATCAACAGGATGGGCCGGGTCCTGGGGGACACCTTCACGCTCCTGTCCTATGAGCGTTACTGGAAGATCCCCGAACTGGCCGAAGTGCGGTTGACCCTTTCGGCGTTCGGGAGCCGCAGGATGCCGTGTTCCGTACACTGAAGCTTTTTCATCCCCCTGGCGGCGGGGTGCTGGTCACAGCGTGATCGCTAGTCTGGCGTTCGCCTGACGACGTAAGAAACCCCTGGTAGATGGATTGATCACCACAACCAGATCCGTCACAACCAGGGGCCTCGGATGCTTTTCTATCGTGCCGCCGTCGATTTGTCGCGTTCAACGCTGGACTACGTCGCCGGGATGATCCGCCGGCACCGTAAGGCGATCGGGTCAGGCTGGCGGCTGCTCAACCCCGGTCAACAGGCACTGCTGGTGCTGGTCTACCTGCGCAAGGGCGAGACATTCATCGAGCTCGGCGCCGGTTTCGGGGTGTCGACGGCGACCGCTTGGCGGTACGTAGAGGAGACGGTCTCGCTGTTGTCGGCGCGCTCGCCCAAGCTCGAACAGGCACTGCGTAAAGCGAAGCGGGACGGGCGGCACTACCTGGTGCTGGACGGCACGCTGATCCACATCGACCGGGTCAAGGCCGACCGGCCGTACTTCTCCGGCAAGCACCGCGTGCATGGGATGAACGTGCAGGTCCTCGCCTCACCGGACGGGACGATTCTGTGGACCTCCGGTGCGCTGCCGGGCAAAGCCCATGACCTGAGTGCCGCCCGCATCTGGGGCATCCTGAGAGCACTGGAGCAGGCCGGAGGAATGATCGAAACCTGTGGATCTGCCGGGAAGGGGTGTACCTTCCCGGATCATCCGATGTGGTTTCGAGATAAGGCCGACGCGCCAACGTCGGTCGGGAAGGCACACCCGTGCCGCTTACCGTAGTGCCCGAACTGCCCGATGACGACTGCAACCCCGTCTCTGCCGGATCTTCCTCCTCGCTGATCGATCAAATTGTCCGTGAGGGTGCCCGCCGGATGCTCGCCGCCGCTCTGCAGGCCGAGGTGGACGCCTACATCGCCGCCTTCGCCGGTGAGCGCGATGAGAATGGCCGGCGCCTGGTCGTGCGCAACGGCTCGCATGCCCCGCGGGAGATCCTCACCGCGGCCGGCGCGATCGAGGTCAAAGCTCCCCGGGTCAACGACAAGCGCATCGATGCCGAGACGGGTGAGCGGCAGCGGTTCTCCTCGGCGATACTGCCGGCCTGGGCGCGCAAGACCCCGCAGATCAGCGAGGTGCTGCCGCTGCTGTACCTGCACGGCCTGTCCAGCGGGGACTTCGTGCCCGCGCTGGGACAGTTCCTCGGCTCCAGCGCGGGGCTGTCCGCTTCGGTGATCACCAGGCTGACTGAGCAGTGGAAGAGCGAGCAGCGCGCGTTCGCCGGCCGTGACCTGTCCGGGGTGGACTACGTCTATCTGTGGGTGGACGGCATCCACGTCAACATCCGGCTGGAGGAGCACAAGTTGTGCCTGCTGGTGATGATCGGCGTGCGTGCCGACGGCCGTAAGGAGCTCGTCGCCTTGGCCGACGGCTACCGCGAGTCGACGGAGTCGTGGGCCGACCTGCTGCGGGACTGCAGGCGGCGCGGGACGCGCGCCCCGGTGCTGGCGATCGGTGATGGCGCGCTCGGCTTCTAATCGGCGCTTCGGGAGGTGTTTCCGCAGGCCAAGGAGCAGCGGTGCTGGTTTCACAAAATCTCCAACGTGCTGGGGGCGCTTCCGAAGTCAGCGCATCCGGCGGCTAAGAAGCACCTGGCCGAGATCTGGAACGCCGAGGACAAGGAACACGCCCAGGCCGCAGCCCGCGACTTCCAGGCCGCCTACGGCGCCAAATACCCCAAGGCCGTCGCCAAGGTCATCGACGACCTGGACGAGTTGCTCGCCTTCTACGACTTCCCCTTGGAGCATTGGGTGCATCTGCGCACCACCAATCCGATCGATCGACCTTCGCCACCGTCCGGCACCGCACCAAGGTCACCAAGGGGCCGGGCTCACGCGCGGCCGGGCTCGCGATGGCCTTCAAGCTGATCGAGTCGGCCCAAGCCCGCTGGCGCGCGGTCAACGCACCTCACCTTGTCGCCCTGGTCCGCGCTGGGGCGAAGTTCCGCAAGGGCAAGCTCATCGAACGACCCGAGGAATCAGCCACCGAAGAGCAATCGACAGCCGCCTGAAAGAACTTGATCCACAGGTATTGACGATTCCTCGCCGTGCGCCAACGTTCAGAGGTGTGATCCACCTGCTGCGCGACTCGTTCAGGTACGTCGCCCGCGGGCGCTGAGGCAAGATCGGTTGTGCGTTCAAGCCCCCGTCCGGTCCAGGGGGCGGCATTGAAGCGGTTCTACGAGTTCTCGAGGTTTGGGAGCAGAAGTGCCCGGGCATTTTGCACTTGTGGCGCAGCGGTTGGGCGGAGCTCCTGACCTGCCCCGTCTTCGACGTCAAGATCCGCAAGGCCATCTGCTGCACTAACGCCATCGAGCGGCGACGCCCGATCCTAAGGCGGTCCCGTCGAATTGAACTCCTACGCATCCTCACTCTGCCCCCGTCGCAGACGGGACCTTTGTCATCCTGAACACGCCCTGCACTGGTCGCTCTGGCGGCGACGCCGTCAACACCGAAGCGCTGCCTGCCACCGGCGATGGAACGAGATCACCTGCATCCGGGACCAGAACGACTCCATCATGGCGTTGTCGAAGCAATCGCCGACGCTGCCCCATCGAGGGCAGCAGGCCGGAGTTCTTGGCCCGCTGGGTGAAGGCACTGGATCCGAACTGCTTGGGTTCAACCTGTCGTTGCAACACCGGCTTGTTGGATCGAGCGTAGCTGCTCGTCGAACACCTCGGCGGGGGTGCGCCAGCCGAGGATCTTGCGGGGCCGGTTGTTGAGCGCAAGGCGCTCTACGGGGTGAAGCGGTTGTGCCGGGTGCTGCAGGTGTCACGCTCGGGCTTCTACCGGTGGCTGAAGGGAATTGCGGCGCGGCTGGTCCGCCGCCAGGCCGACGACCAACTGGCCGGGTGAGTACGGCGCGTTCATGCCGAGCATGAGGGCACCTACGGCTCGCCCGGATGGCGGCCGAGCTGCGCGCGGCCGGGATCGTGGTCAACCACAAGCGGGTGGAGCGGGTGATGCGCGAGCACGGCATCGCCGGGCTACAGCTGCGCAAGAAGGTCCGCACCACCATCCCGGAACCCGACGCGGCACCCGTGCCGGACCTGATCCAGCGCGACTTCACCGCCGAGCAGCCGAACACCCGCTACGTCGGCGACATCACCTACCTGCCCGTCAGCGGTGGCCGGTTCCTCTACCTGGCCACCGTGGTGGACTTGTGGTCGCGTCGGCTGGTGCGATGGTCCATCGCCGATCACATGCGCACCGAGCTCGTCGTCGATGCGCTGCAGGCCGCGGCGCACACCCGGGACGGACATCTGGACGGCGCGATCTTTCACAGCGACAACGCGGCGGCCGAGTCCTTCAACGCGAGCCTGAAACGCGAGACGCTGCGGGGCGCACACGGCTGGCCCGACGTCCACACCGCCCGCCTGGCCGTCTTCCGCTGGATCACCCGCTACAACACGGTCCGGCGGCACTCCCGCCTCGGCCAGCTCAGCCCGATCGACTACGAGAAGACGGCAGATAACCTGAAGCTCGCCGCCTGAAATCGGTGTCCACGTTTTGGGGGAAGCTCCCGGGACTCCTTCCTGTCGGACTGGGTGCGGTGCGTCTCATCGACTAGCACGATGATGTTGCTCCGGGTCGAGAGGTTCTTGCCGGCGTCGGCGAACTTATGGACGGTCGTGGAGATGACGCCGCGGACGTCGTCGGCCAGTGGCTGCCCGAACCGGTCGTCCCGATCGGCCCGCCCCGTCCTGCGGGCCGAGTCGTCGTCGAAGGCGCTGCTGGTGGTGCTGGAAACAATCAGCCTTGCCGAGGGTGGGGTGTTCGTTCTGTACGACGCGTTCGGCTACTCGTACGGGGAGATCGCCGATCCCGCGCCGGCCAGCGGTCCGGCAGGTCCAGCAGGTCGAGGAACGCGGTCGCCGCCGGGGTGCGTCCGACGCCGCTCCAGATGAGGTACTCGACGCGCATAGGTGCGTCAGTGATCTCGATGGTGGCCAGACCGGTCAGGTGGGGGACGAAGGCCGAGGGCAGCAGCGCGATCGCCAGTCCCTTCCGCACGAGCCGGGCCATCATGAAGTCCGCGGTGGTGACCTCGAACGCGACTTCACGGCTCAGACCCGCGGCGGCGAACGCCTCGTCCGACTGCGCCCGTGCGGCGGATTGCGGCGGCAGGTCGATGAAGGTCTCGGTAGAGAGCCGAGCGAGGTCGACGGCCGGTTCGCCCGCCAGTGGGTGGTCGGGGGCGACGACGGCGACCAGCTGATCCCGGGCGAGTTCACGGGCGTTGACGCCCACCGGTCGCGCGCTGGTGGGCAAGCCGAGGAAGGCGACCTCGATCCTGCCCTCTATGACCTGCTCGATGAGTTCTTCGCTGCCGCCGACACGGATGTTCAGCTGGACCTGGGGATATCTGTCGCGGAACCGGCTCAGCGCGTCCGGGATGTCGACGGCGGCCACGGTGGGAATGAGGCCGAGGGCGAGCCTGCCGCGCACCTCGCCGGTCACCGCGGCGACGTCGGCGACCGCCCGCTCCACGGCGTTGAGGCTCTCGCGGGCCGCTGCCACGAACGCCTTCCCGGCCGGCGTGATGCGCACGTGGCGGCTGGTGCGGTCGAACAGTCGCGCGCCCAGTTCCCGTTCGAGGCTGGCGATCTGGCGGCTCAGCGCCGACTGAACGACCAGACACTGCTCCGCGGCGCGGGTGAAGCTGTTCGTCTCGGCGACGGCGAGGACGTAACGCATTTGTTGGAGCTCCATGGATCAATGATGGTTCAGCATTGCTGCAGTGACAACATTGCGTTGGACTCATCGTTGGCGCACCGCAAGACTCGAGTCGTGGCAATGCCACATCGGGACTTCGGAGGTGTACGGATCGTCATGGCTGATACGCCAGGGAACGTGACCGCAATCGACGTGTGGGTCGATCCGCGCTGTCCGTGGGCGTGGATCACGTCGCGGTGGCTGCTGGAGGTCGAGCGGGTCCGGCCCGTGCGGACACGGTTCCACATCATGAGCCTCTCGGTCCTCAACGAGAACCGGGAGGTGCCGGAGAAGTACCGGCAGGCGCAGATCGAGGGCTGGGGCCCGGTGCGGGTGTGCGTCGCCGCGGCACAACAACACGGCGAAGCGGTGCTGCGCCCGCTGTACGAGGCGATGGGAGCGCGGATCCATCTCGAGGGCGCCGGGTTGGGCCGGGACATGATGCTCGCCGCGCTGCGTACCGTCGCCCTGCCGGACACGCTCGTCGACGCGGCGGACGACACCGGCTACGACACGGCATTGCGCGCCAGCCACCACGCGGGGATGGCTCCGGTCGGCGGCGAGGTGGGCACCCCCGTCATCCACGTTCCCGGTCCCGCCGGTGACCGGATCGCGTTCTTCGGTCCCGTCGTCACCCCGGCGCCGCGCGGCGAGGCCGCGGGTGCGCTGTGGGACGGGGTCGTCACCGTCGCCGGGACGGACGGGTTCTTCGAGCTGAAGCGCGGCCGCGACCGCGAACCCAGCTTCTCCTGACCTCGCACCCTCTCCCCGCTCGTGCGGGGGACGTTCTTAAGGACACATATGACCACTGTCAGTACTGAACCGCGCTCAGAGTTCCGGGCGTGGCTGGGCGTCGCGGCCATCACCGCGAGCTTGTTCGTCTTCGTCACCACCGAGCTGATGCCCGTCGGGCTGCTCACCCCGGTCAGCGCGGGACTGTCCGTCTCCGTCGGCCTCGCGGGCATGATGGTGACGCTCTACGGCATCTCCGCTGGCGTCGGAGTGCCGTTCCTGGTCGCCTGGAGCCGCACGGTGAACCGCCGCGCGCTCCTCGCCACGCTGTTGGCGATCATGGCGGTCGGCAACCTCGTCACGGCCGTGTCGCCGAACTTCGCGATCATCCTGGCCGCCCGGCTCGTCACCGGGTTCGCGCACGGCGTGTTCTGGGCGATCGGCGTCGCCATGGCAATGCGGCTCGTCCCCGGTGAGAAAGCCAGCAAGGCCGCTGCGGTCGTGCTTTCCGGCATGTCGATCGCCACCGTCGTGGGCATGCCGCTGGGCACGTTCATCGAGAGCCTCACGGACTGGCGCACCACGTTCCTCATCTGGAGCGGCCTGAGCGTGGTGGTGCTCCTTGCCGTCGTGCTGACGCTCCCGTCGCTGCCGTCCCAGAGCGCCATCCCGGTGCGGGAGGTGTTCGCGCTGCCGATCCGGAACGGGCGGCTGCGGGTGGTGATGACCACCGTCGCGCTGTACGTGCTTGGGCACTTCGGCGCGTACACGTTCATCCGCCCCTTCATGGAAGAGCGCGCCGGGGCGTCGGTGGCGTGGGTGACCGGGCTGCTGATCGTCTTCGGCGTCGGCGGCGCGATCGGCAACTTCGTCGCCGGGCACACGGTCAACAAGAACATGCGCGCGACATTCGTCGTCGCCTGCACCGGGCTCGTTGCCGCACTGCTACTGCTCCTGGTGATCGGCGGCAGCCCGGCGGGTCTGGCGGTCGCCGTCGTGGTGTGGGGGGTGTCCTTCGGCGCCGCCAACCTCTGCCAGGTCAACATGATGCTCGCCGCGGCCCCGGACACCTTCGAGGCCGCCATGTCGCTCAACACCATGGGCTACAACATCTCGATCGCACTCGGCGCGCTGCTCGGCGGACTGTTCGCGGGCGGCTTCGGGACCATCGGCGCAGTGTGGTTCGGCGTCGCGTTGACGGTGATCGCACTGCTGACCGCCTTCGGCTCGCACCGCGACGCCGCGCACACCTGAAAGGGGTACATACGTGAACACCACCACGCACAGCCGGGCGATCCGCGTGACGGCACTGGACCACATAGTCCTGAACGTCGAGGACGCCGACCGTTCGCTGCGGTTCTACCACGACATCCTGGGCCTCGAGATGGAGCGGGTCGACGAGTGGCGCCGCGACCAGGTCTCCTTCCCATCGGTCCGCGTCGATGCGGCCACGATCATCGACCTCGTGGAACGTCCGCGTGGGGAGTCCAATGTGGACCACATCTGCCTGGTCGTGGCGCCGCTCGACTGGCCGGCGGTCATCGGCGCCGGGATCCTCGACGTAGTCCAGGGGCCGGTCGTCCGCTCGGGCGCCCGCGGCGAAGGCCAGTCGATCTACGTCCACGATCCCGACGGCAACACCGTCGAACTCCGCTGGTACCCCCAGGACCTCGACCAGCCTCCGCTCGACGGCGAGCTCGTGCGCGACCCGGCCACCCGCGAGCGGGCCGCAGCCGACTTCGGCCACGTGGTGCACACCGTCCCCGAGGCGGTGCTCCGCCCCGGCTCGGTCGCGGACGTCGCCGCCGTCGTGCGGTGGGCGGCCGGCTCCGGCAGGCAGGTCGCTGCCCAGGGCGCGAGGCATTCGGTGTACGGCCGGTCCCAGGTCGATCGCGGCGTTGTCATCGACATGTCCGGACACAACACGATCCACCACGTCGGCGCGGACCGGATCGTCGTCGACGCGGGCGCGACCTGGCGCGACGTCCTCACGGCCGCGCTTCGCGATGGCCGCACCCCACCGATCCTCCCCGAGTACCTCGACCTGACGATCGGCGGCACCGTCACCGTCGGCGGCGTCGGCGGCACCAGCTGGCGGCAAGGCGTCATGAGCGACTCCGTGCTCGCGCTCGAGGTCGTCACCGGCGACGGACACGTCCGCACCTGCTCAGCCGACGAGCACCCGGACCTGATCGACGCCGTACGCGCCGGACTCGGCCAGGTGGGCGTCATCACGCGGGCGACTCTGCGACTGACGACGGCGCCCGAGACCGTCCGCAGGTACCAGCTCGTCTACTCCGACCTCGACACGATGCTCACCGACCAGCGCCTGCTCCTCGACGAGGGCAGATGGGACTACCTCCACAGCCGCGCCATCCCCGGCCGGGATGGCGGCTGGACCTACCTCGTCGACGGATCGGCGTTGTTCTCCGGCGAGGTGCCCAACGACGACGCCATGCTCGCGGGACTTGCCGACGACCGCGCGAAGGCGACCATCGGCACACAGGACTACCGCACCTACACCGACCGGTTCACGCCCTTGGAGAACGAGCTGCGCGGCGTCGGGCGCTGGGATTCTCCGCACCCCTGGCTGTTCACCTTCGTCGGTGCGTCCCGCGCGGGTGCGGTCCTGGCCGAGACGCTCGCCGGGCTGGCCGTCGGCGACCACGGCACCGTCTCGATCATGCCGCTGCGGACGAGCGCCGTGCGCAGCCCTCTGTTCCGGCTCCCCGCGGAGCCGGTGGCGTTCGCGATGAACCTCATGCGAATTCCGGTACCGGGCCCCGCCGACACGGTCGCCGCCATGGTGGCCGGCAACCGCACCGTGTACGAGCGGGTCGTGGCGGCGGGCGGCACGCTCAACCCGACCAGCGCCCTACCCATGTCCGCCCGCGACTGGCAGGCCCACTTCGGTCCGGTGTGGGACCAGCTCGCCGCCGCCAAGCAGGCGTATGACCCCGGCCGCGTCCTCACCCCCGGCTACGAGGTCTTCCCGAGGCGGGACGGGTAAGGGGTTTTGTCGTCGGCGCACAACGGTTCGCCGTGGACTTGTACCTGAAACTCAATTCCGTCGATTTGTCTTCGTGCCGTTGTGACATTTGGCTCCCTATGCCGATAAGCACCGATGCCACCGCCCCAGGACACGCGGGGGTGATGGTCACCCCCACAGGTTTCCTGCTCGCGCTGCCTGTCCTCGTCGTCGGGTTGGCGGCTTGTTCCGGCGCTTGCTATGAGGAGATGCTCCTCTGCAAGGCGGCCACGCGCGGGGCCGAGACGCACACGTTCCTCAACGCGCAGGAAGCCACCATCGACAAGACGCGCTGCACACGGGCCTACGACGGCAGCGACGTCATCAGCCAAACGTCGAGCGGCCGCTCCGATGGCAGGCGCAGTCCTGAGTGGATAGGACAGGCGGCGGAGTTCTTCGTCGGCTCCTGTGCGCTTCCCTCTTAAGAGCCTGCTGACAATGGGATTTGGTGTCGGGGCTTGGGTCAGGATCGTGCCGGGGTGTGGTCATGGTTGGGCTGTTGACCGGTGAACAGGAGCGGGCTCCCGGTAGCTGAGGTGGTGTCTAAGCAGCTCAGCGGCCAGGAGCCCGTTGTTGTCTGTCTACACGTCCGCGGCCGTGAGCGCCAGCGGTTGCGCCTCACCGGGATGCGCATGTCGCGGCCGGATACCGGCATACCCGTCGGATCTGGCCGATGCCGAGTGGTCGGTGCTGGTGCCTGAGGCGCGGGGCGTGATGGCTGAGCTGGTCGCGGTGTCGGGCCGGCCGATGGTGCATGACCTGCGCGCGGTGCTGGACGCGATCGGGTATGTGACCCGGTACGGGATCGAGTGGCGGGCCCTGCCGGTCGGCTTCCCGCCGCATGAGGCGGTGTATGCGTTCTTCGTGCGCTGGTCGCGGCGGGGTCTGCCCGAACGGCTGGCCGGGAGGTTGCGTGGCCGGCTGCGCATCCTGGCCGGACGGGCCGAATTGCCGACCGCCGGGTGCATCGACTCCCAGACGGTCCGAGCCGCTGAGACCGTCGGCGCGGTGGCCTGCGGCTACGACGCGGGCAAGAAGCTGAAGGGGCAGAAGCGGCACGTCGTGGTGGAGACGCTCGGGCTCAGCCCTGGCACGCCTGGCGAGGAAGTGAACTGGCCGCCATTCTCGGGATCGAGAACGTCAACAGCTTCCGCGTCCAGCTGTCCCAATGGTCCCACCAGGGCTACATCAACAAGATCGGACCTGCTCTCTACGGGCCCATGCCCGCCAACACTTAAGCCTTTGTCACCAGGCTCTAAGTGAACCCCCCACTCTTTCTCCCCCTCGGGGAGAAAGAGACGCTCCCACGCACACGCGCGAGACCCGCCGCCCCAGCCGCGAGCACTCCCGAACCTCGCCGATGTGGCCGCTGCAGGCGACGCCCGGATCGAAACGCGACCGGCTGGAGGCCTGCGAGCGGCTGCGGTTGGAGGCACCGGTGCTGCGCCGGATGACAGCCAGCTACCTGCGGTGGCTGCTCAAGCCGTTCTTCGACGCAGGCGCCACCGTGCGGGACGTGCCGCACGGCCTGGACGTGCGGCCGGATGACAGCCGGTGGACCTACACCTGGTCCAGCTCGGAGGAGACCCGTCACGTCCCCGGCTGGGTACGGCACCGGCTGACGGCCTGGATCGGCCAGGACGGCGTGCCGGCGGGCAAGAAGGTCTCGCCGTTGGAGTGGATGCGCACAGCGGTGGTGGTGGTCGTATCCAGGCGAACGGTGACCATGCCGACATCGTGTCCTGGAACACCTACGACCGGGGCGGTCACTACGCCGCCCACCAGGCGCCGGGTCTTCTCGTCCACGACACCCGCGCGTTCTTCGCCAACCGGCTTCCCGAACGGCACAGAACTCCTCCAGCTACGGCAAGCCCAAGGGCTCGTTGAGCTGACAGGGGGGCTGGGCTCCTGGACCTCCCCGATCGGGGTGCCGGGTCAAGGGATCGGCACATTTCCTTTTCGGTCCTGAGCGAATCTGGTTGACACCACCCCGGCGCCACCGATTCAGTGCGGGTGTGGCCACAGTGGAGGCGTACGTCGAGAGCCTGCCGGTGCGGGGGCTTTCCGGAGTGGTCCGGACCGTGTGGATCCAGCGCATCGGCGCGACCGACCACGTCCACCGGCATCTGCCGACCGGCGGGGTCGAGATCCACTTCCCGCTTGGTGAGCGACCGCGACTGCTCGGGCCGCTGACGCGACCGGCCCGTGAGGTGATTCCGGCCGGCACCACGCTGGTCGGCGTACGGTTCCATCCGGGGACTGCTCCTCCGCTGCCGGCGGCGTTGGACGAGTTGGTCGACCAGCAGCTCAGCCTGGCGGATCTGTGGGGGCACACCGCGGATCGGCTGGTCGAGGGGATGGCTCAGGAGACGTCGCCGGAGCGAGCGCTGCTGTACCTGCAGGCGCAACTGCTGAACGAGTTCCGCGCCGATCGGCTGGATCCACTGGTGCGAGAGGCCGTCCGGGGACTGATGCCGTGGCAGTCGGTGTCGATCGACTCACTGGCTTCGGAGTTGGCACTGTCGTCGAGCCAGCTCCGGCGACGGTGTCTGCAGGCGGTCGGGATAACGCCGAAGGTGTTGCAGCGGACGTTGCGGTTCCAGGGATTTCTCGCCCTGGCGCAGGCCGGCGCGGCGCCGTCCGGACGGCGCGGGACGGACGGGACCGCAGGACTCGCGATCGATGCCGGGTACGCCGATCAGGCCCACCTCAGCCGGGAATGCCTGCGGCTGACCGGGTTGACGCCGACGCAGCTGCTCGGCATGAACGTGAACCGCTGCGGGTGTGAGCACGACCACTCGGGGTCGTACCTGCCGTTCCTGGCCGGGATGCGCGATTTGTTCAAGAACCCGGTGGTGCCGCGCTCCTAAGGTCGGAGCATGATCACTCGCCAGGTAGTGCGGTGCCGGTCGGTCGCGGAGGTTGTCGCCGCGATCAAGCACGCACGGCAGTCCGGTGCGCGGCTGGTGCCGCGCGGAGGCGGTCACTGCTTCACCGATCGCCTGTCGGGGGCCGACGTCGTGCTCGACATGACGGGCCTGCGGTCGATCAGCGTTGTCGGCGATGTCGCCACGATCGAAGCCGGCGCTGTACTTGGTGAGGTCTATCCGGCGTTGGACGCCGCGGGTCGGGCGCTTCCGGCCGGCTGCGGTCCGACAGTCGGTATCACCGGGCTGACTCTTGGTGGGGGCATCGGCCTGATCGGCCGCGCTCACGGGCTGACGTGCGATCGGCTGATCGGCGCGCAGGTCGTTCTTGCCGACGGCACCATTGCCGACTGCGATGCCACTCGGGAGCCCGATCTGTTCTGGGCGCTCCGGGGGGCCGGCGGCGGCCACTTCGCCGTGGTCACCAAACTCCACTTCAAAACCGTTCCGGCTACTCCGATCACCCGGATCTCCGCCCAGTGGGCTCCCCCGGACCCCGAACTTCTGGCCGCGGCCTGGCAAGCCTGGGCCCCCGAAATCCCCGACAACCTGACCGTCAACCTCACGATAGGTGTACGGGCTGGTCTGGTCGGTGCCTCGCTTCTCGCGGTGGAGCCGACCCGGGAGCTCGTCCGGGAGCTGAGCGATCTGGCCGGGCACGAGATTCCGTTCGACCTGCGGGGCGGCATGTCGCTGCCTGAGCTGAAGGGGAGTTTCAACGAGCCGGTGCAGCAGCACCACACCCGATCCGAATTCTTTGCCCGTTCGCTCTCGGACCGGGTTCTCACCGAGTTGCTGGATCACCAGCCTGGTGGGCGGCTGTCGTTCACCGCGATGGGCGGTGCCTACAACCGCGTCGGTCCCGACGCCACCGCGTTCGCCCACCGCAACGAACGGTTCCTCCTCGAGCACGTCGGCACGCCCGGCTGGGTCGACACCTCATGGGCGATCGCCCACGAAGACGGCTCCGGCCGGGTGTATCCCAACTTCCCGGATCCAGCCCTGGCCAACGGCCCCCCGGCCTACCACGGCGAGAACCTCGACCGTCTCCGCGCGGTGAAACAACTCTACGACCCGGACCGCTTCTTCGACTTTCCGCAAGCACTCTGAAAGGACGTTCCATGAGCAAGGTAGTGGCGGCGCTCGCCGTCTCGGTCGACGGCTACATCAGTGGCCGGACGCCGGAGGGCGCCGACGAGTTCGGCCGCGGGCTCGGCGATGCCGGCATGCTGTTCGACTGGTACTTCGACGGTGACACCCCGAGCAAGGTGTTCGGCGACGGGTTCAAGCTGAGCCCGGAGAGCGCCCGGATCTTCGACGAGCTCGCGGGCCGGGACGGCGCCGTGATCTGCGGGCGAACCACGTACGAACACTCCAGTCATTTCAGCGACGGCAGTCCGCACCCGAACGCGCCGCTCGTCGTCCTGACCCACCGGCCGGTGCCGGAGCTGCATCCGACGCAGACGGTCGCCTCCACCATCGACGCGGCGGTCGAGATCGCCCGCAAGCTTGCCGACGGCAAGGATGTCGGCATCATGGGCGGCGGTGCCGTCACCTCCGCGCTGGCTGCCGGGCTGGTCGACGAGATCGTCCTGCACCAGGTCCCGGTCCTGCTCGGCGGCGGGCACCCGTTCTTCCAGGCACTTCCCCAGCATGTCGAGCTGCGCCTGCTCGAGGCCGTCCCGGCTCCGGGCGTGACGCACCTGCGCTACGAGGTGGTCCGATGATCCTCGTCACCGGCGGGCTCGGCATGATCGGCGCCCACACCGCCCGCGCGCTCCTGGACCTGGGTCAGGAGGTGATCGTCACCTCGCACCGGCGATCCGACCTACCGTCGTTCCTCGCCGGTGCGGCGACGGTGGAGACGCTGGACGTGACCGACCGGGAGGAGTTTCTGTCCCTGGGCAAGCGGTACGAGATCAGCGACATCGTGCACCTGGCCGGCAGCATCCCGGGCGATGACCCGGTGTCGTTCTTCCGCACCGATCTGACCGGCCTGCTGAACGCGCTGGACGCGGCTCGGACCTGGGGCGTAGGACGATTCGCGGTGGCCAGCAGCATCGGCAACTACATCGGCCGGCCAGAGATCTGCTGGACCGAGGACCTGCCGCTCCCGGTGGCGGACTACCCGCACCTCATCATCGCGTTCAAGAAGGCCGCCGAGCCGATCGTCACCCACGCCCTGCAGGGCACCGACGTACAGCCGGTGCTGCTGCGCATCGGGAGCACGTGGGGGCCGCTGATGGATCCGGAGTCCGCCTTCAGCCCCAAACCGCCGTACATCGGCGCGGTCCTGCGCGGCGAAACACCGCCGGCGCTGCCCGACGACGCCGCCGAGGACTCCTGCTACGCACCGGACGCGGGCCGCGCGATCGCCTTGCTGACAACGGCTCCGACGCTGCCGCACACCGTCTACAACGTGTCCAGCGGGCAACCGGTCAGCAACCGCGAGTTCGTCGAGGCGGTCAAGGCCGTCCGCCCGGAGATCGCCGGCGACCTGCTTCCTGGCCGCACCTTGGGCCCCGCGCCGTACCTGGACATCACCCGGCTCACCGCCGACACCGGATTCACGCCGGAGTTCGACATCAACCGCGCCGTCGCCGACTACGTCGACTGGCGAACCACCAATCCCCGTTGAGGAGTCTCACCATGCTGGAACCCGCCGTACGCGCCGCCCTCGACGCCGCGTCCTTCGGTCACCTCGCCACCATCGGCCCCGACGGCGCGCCGCACAGCACACCCGTGTACGTCGCGGCCCGCGGCGAACAGGTCATCTTCTTCACCGGCCCGCACACCCGCAAGGCCCGCAACCTCGCACGCGACCCCCGCGTCGCCATCTCCATCGTCCCCGCCGCCAAGTGGTTCGAGCCCATCGTCGTCCGCGGCCGAGTCGTCGACCGCATCGAAGGCGACGCCACCTGGGAAATCATCGACGCTATCGCCGCGAAGTACACCGACCAGCCCTATCCCCACGACAGCCCCCGCACCGTCTTCGTCATCGACCCCGAACACCAGAAGGTCGGGATGGGCTGAACGTGTGCGCCCGGCGCACGCGCCGCCGCTGCGGCGCCGGAGGCACGGGTACACGGGCGGCCAGAGCGAATCTGCTGGTCAGCGCGGTTGAAGGCGTGTCAGTCACGTCAGGCAAGTAGGCGGCCCGGATCTGCTCGAGCGGTCATGCATGGCAGAAGGTTCGTCCCGGTTCACCGCTGTCGCGGGTTCGTCATCGGCAGCGTCGGGGCCGTGCTGGGTGAACAGGTCCAGAAGGACTTCAGGCAAGGAGGTTGGCCTCGGCTGCCCTCGCTCATCCCGATGCAGGCGTTGGAAGCCCTGGATGGTTCGTCTGTCCAGCGACTTCAGGCCGCCGCTGGCGGACGCTGGAGGATGTCGACAGAGAGACGGCTTTCTCGCGGAACGGCTCTGGGCGGACGTCGCTGATCGATCTGCGCAAGCGGGTGGCGGCCATGCTGCCCCCGATCGACATCGGAGATCAGATCCTGGAGGTGATGGGTGGGTGCCGCAGTTCCTGGAGTCGATGACCGCCCTGTCGGGTGGAGCGAGCCGGATGGCGGACCTGAAGGTCGCCGGGAACGTCGAGGCGGCGCCGGCCGGGGGCACGGGACTCGGGGATCAGGCGCGGGAGCAGCGCCAGGGCCACGGCGACGATGGGCAGGTTGATCAGGAAGATCCCCCGCCAGGACACCAGGTCGGTCAGCGCCCCGGACAGCACCAGGCCCGAGGTCCCGCCCAGAGCCGCGATGCCGCCCCAGACGCCCAGCGCCTTGGCTCGCTCCTCCGGCCCCGGATACAGCAACGTGATCATCGACATCGCCGCTGGGCCGGCCATCGCAGAACCCGCACCCTGCACGAACCGCCCGATAACGAGCTGCCACGGCTCCTGCGCGAGCCCGCAAGCCAGGCTGGCCACCCCGAACAGAGCCACCCCGATGAGGAAGACGCGGCGGCGGCTCAGCAGATCCGCCATCCGGCCGCACAACAGCAGCAGCCCTGCGCCTGCCGAAAATTCCATCCATGCAGTTCAAGTCGCATGTGAGTACTCGTGGAGGAGGCCGCCGAGCCGGTCTCGTCGGCGTACATTCAGGTCGGTGATTCGCTCTGGATCTGTGATTGGATCGGGGACGGCGCGCAGTGGCGCTGCTTGGTTCAGGGCTTGATGTGCTCGGTGCTGGTTGTAGAAGTGTGCGTACTCGCGCAGGGCGTGCCGCAGATGGCGTTCGTTCCATACGAGGCAGCGGTCGAGAAGCTCGTGACGGCACGACTGCACCCACCGCTCCATGATCGAGTTCATCCGCGGCATCCGGACACCGGTGAGCACGATCTTGATGTCGGCGTCGGCGAGGACCTCGTCCATGAGGGCTGGGAACTTCCCATCCCTGTCTCGGATCAGATAGCGCGCCCTGCAGTCCGCATCGTCCAGATCCATCTCCAGATTCCTGATCGCCGGGGTGACCCAGCTCACGCTCGGGTGCGCGGTGGTGCCGAGCACACGGACACGCCTGGTGGCATGCTCGATGACCGCCATGATGTACTGGCGTTGCCCGTTCAAGGTGACGGTCTCGATGAAATCGCAGGCCAGCAGGGCGTCGGCTTGCGAGCGCAGGAAGTCGGCCCACGTGGTGGCCGCCCGCTCGGGCGTCGGATCGAAACCTTCCTGCTTGAGGATCTCCCACACCGTGGACGGTGCGACTTTGATGCCGAGCGTGGTGAGCTCTCCGTGAACCCGCCGATAGCCCCAGCCGGGGTTCTCCCGGACCAGGCGCACGATGAGGGCGCGGATAGAGCGCACCATGGGCGGGCGCCCGGGCCGTTTCGGCCGGCAGGCACGCGCGTGACGTCGTTTCATCAGATCGCGGTGCCAGCGCAGGACGGTGTCCGGCTGGACGAGGAGCCGCAGTCGGCGCAGGATCGAGCGGGGCAGCGAGGTCAGCAGGGCGGCGAGAAAGGCTCGGTCCTCGGGTGCGAATCTGACCCTGGTGTCGGTGCCGAGCTGGCGCTTGAGGACGGTGATCTGGTGACGCAGGGCAAGTATCTCCACGTCCTTGTCCCGATCGCCCATGGGCAGCAACCGCAGTGCGGCGAAAGTGTTCGTGACGATGAGGTAAGCCAGGCGAAGAAGCACGGCCGATCATCCTGCCGCACTTGGTTCCGTCTCGTGGGTGGCCGGAGCTCGCGCCGCCACGCGAAGCCTTGCAGGGTTATGACCTGGGCGGATGTAATTATCGGCAGGCGCACTCTCGGGGAGCAGGGCCGACCCGCCGGCGCCGGAGGGTTCGGTGCACGGTCGCTTCACTCACGCGATAGCCGAGCCGGGTCAGTTCGCCATGCACCCGACGGTATCCCCAGGCCGGATTCTCCCGCGCCAGGGCGCAGCACCAAGTCCCGAACCTCCTTGCGGCGGCCGGACCGGTTCGGATATGTCCACCGATCTCGGACCAAGTGCCGGTGCCAAGCCAGCAGGGTGCCCGGCGTCACTAGCCGATCAGTCCGCAATCTCGGCGGCAAGAGCCGCGCCAGCGCGGCCAGGGCCGCTCGATCGGCCCAGTCCAGCTTTGGGTCGGACGACCTGACGCCGCAGCACCGCTACCTCATGCCGCAGCACCATGATCTCGGCGCCCTTGACCGCCTCGCTTCGGCCCAGGAGTACCAGCCAGCCGAACACCCGAACCACGATCAGATACAGGAGATGGACAGACACAAGAACTGATCCTGCCCGTATCGCCATATCAGGTCGATCCGCAGGCCAAGCACCCTGCGATGACTTTGAAGCGGTACAAGGTCCTGCGCGGTGTCGCGGCCGTGGCCGGGCAGCTCGCTACCTTCCAGCCCATGGCCACCAGCGCCACCACCCACCCGGCGCTTGTCAACGGCCTCGCCGGCCTGGTCAACACCATCGACGATCAGCTCATCTCCGTCATGAGCTGCACCATCGCCGACGGCAAGATCGCCACCCTTGACATTCTGTCCGACCCCGACCGGCAGGCCCGGCTCGACCTCACCCGCCTGGAGCCGTGAAACCCGGCCCACGCCGGGACGGCTTCGTCGCCGACGTCCCAGGGTGGCGGGCTAGTGGCGACGACGACTGAGCGTCTGCCGCGCGCCGTGGCCGATGTGACAGGGAAGAGACCATTCCCTGTCACATACAAGATCCTTCCTTCATTCCGGCCAGCGGTTCCGCATCGCGCCTCTAGGGTCGAAGACAACACGTTCCCTGTCACATAGGAACCTGCCGGTGATCCCCGAACCCGCGCCAAGCTCCGCCTCCGACCGACAGCGCGCCGCAGACGCACCCGCCCGGCCGTTCGAGACCGCTGCCGCGGCGATGAACGCGCTCATGGACACCGAGTCCATCCTCCGCAATTCCAAGGATCACCGATCCCCGTGACCACGGCCTACGTCTAGTGCCGACGGCGTGCCCGGGCATGGTGGGCAACCTGCGGAGGCAGCGCGCGCATGCGGCGGGCGACGAACCGGCCGATCCCCGGCCCCGCTCCGATGATCACAACTCCTGGCATCATTCGGCTCCGAAGCCAAGAAGTTCTTCCCGATCATGAGCGCGGAGACGGGAGCGGCTTTCACCGCACACCGCCAGCAGGGTGATCGCATGCCTCGTGACCGAAGCCCGACGCCGCCGCACTGGCCGAGCACGACCCCGGCCGCCGACGACACTGACCATGACCTCCGACCTGGCCGTGCTGGTCTAGCGGCGCCGGGAGAACACCGACGCCACGAAGGTCATCGACCGGCACCTGATCGAGGCCCTGTGGCAGTCCGGCACTGCCCGGCTGCTGCCCCGCCTGCTCGCCCGCCGCACCCGCAGTCACTTCGGGGCCATTTGCGCAATGGCTCCCGGCATCGCGCTCCTCCCCGGGAACGGAGATCGGAGAAACATCGTGATCAGAAGGATTTCGCTGTCATCCTGGTGGCGGCCGGGCTCGGATTCGGGCTGATCGGAACCGCCCACGCGTCACCGCGAACGGCCGTCTCGGCGGCCCCCGACTTCTCCACGAACAACCTCTGGTACACGTACGCGACCTACGTCCCGTATTCCGCATGCGTCTATGTGGGCGAGGACCTGGTCAGGAGCGGGGAAGTCATCGACTATTACTGCAAGTATTCTTCGGGTACGCAGCCGTACCGGATTCTCTACGTCTACGTGGACTGAGGGGAATACCAGGCCGCACCGCCTCGTCATGGGCGCGATCGGACGACCAATCGACGGCCGGCTCCGGCCTCATGAAGTCGTCCGATCGGCGGGCGGCCTGCGCGTTCGGCGATTGCCCTATTTGATCTGCAGGAAGACCTCTTTCACCTCGTAGGCGATGCCGCAGTAGGCGACGCTCGTCTGGCCGCTGGCGACGTACGGGCCGTACACGTTGGAGCGTCCCCAGCAGGTCGCCCACGCCCGGTACCAGCCCGAGCCCGAATAGCAGCGGGCGTAACCGGAGTGGACATCGTACCTGCCCCACCAGCAGTTTCCCGGATCCGCCTGTGCCGCACCGGAATTGCCCACGACCAGGGCTGGTGCGATGACGGCCATTGTCGCCAACCATGCGAGTCGCCGCATCCCGCTCCCCTTTCATCCGTTCTTCGGTAGTGCGATGGTATTGGGACGCCGTTTCACTCCGACTTCACCTCTCCCGCGCACGCAGATGGAGGCGGCCTTGGGTGAAGCAGATTTGACGCCGGCCCCGTGCACATTCATGTAGCACGGCCGTCAGAAATTCACCCGTCGGCGGACGCCGATGAGCGTGGACGGTTCGTGGCTCGTATTCATGGACGGCAACGCGTCACGCGGCCCGGCCAGGACGACATCACCGAACTCGCTGTCCGGCAGCCGGAGACCCGAAAATTCAGGAGGCAACATATGAAGAAGCCGGGCATATTATCCCTGCGGCGTATCGGCACGGCCATCACGGCGATGGCGGCGCTCGCGGGCGGCCTGGCGGCTCCGGCGCCGACCGCGGCCGACTCGACGATCGCGTACGTGAGTTATCTCCGGGTTCTCGACACCGACCAGTGTCTCGCGTACAGCGGTACCGAGGTCGCGTTGGCGACATGCGGCTCCGACGGCACCAAGTGGCGCTTCAACCAGGTGACGAACGCGGACTACCGCCTGCAGACCTACGACGGCTTCCAATGCCTGGAAGCCGCCTACACCGACGTCTACCTGCACGGCTGCGGCGACTGGCCGGCGCGGCCCGCCATGAAATGGCACATCGTCGCCGCCGCGGGCCGCTCGTGGGCCTCGATCTCGAACTACGAGACCGGCAGGTACCTCCATGCCGACTACGAGGGCGGCGTCCACATGACCGGCGGCCGGAACGTCGACGTGACCGACTGGGAGTGGGTGCCGGCCGGCGGCCTGGAGGTGCGGGGCCCGGGTATGCAGGCCGATGTGGTGGGCACCGCGATCTCGCCGGTGAGCCATACGACTGCGGACGGGAAGAGTCCCTACACCTGGACGGCGACGGGCCTGCCTCCCGGCCTGTCCATCAAGGCCACTACGGGTACGATCTCCGGCACCCCCACCGAGGTAGGGTCGTTCACCGTGCGGGTCACGGTGAACGACTCGACCAACCCGAAGCGTTCGGGCAGCACGTCATACGACTGGACGGTCGTCCCGGTGCCCGAACCGGGCTGCTCGGGCGCGAACGGCACCGACATCCCGATCACGGCCATGACGGAGTCGTACATCGCCATCGACGGCTGCGGGGGCAACGCCTCGACGACGGCGACGGTGACGGTGGACATCGTCCACCCCAGGATCTCCGACCTGGAGGTGTGGCTGGTGTCGGCGAGCGGGCGCGCGATCGCGCTGCACTACCGGACCGCCAGCGGGCTGCCGGACATTCACAAGACCTTCACGGAGAACCTCTCCTTCTCGGTGGCGGACGGAACGTGGAAACTGCGCGCCCGGGATCTCGTCACCGGTTCCGAGGGCCGGATCGACGGCTGGTCCCTGCGTCTCTAGATCGGCGACCCTCAAGCAGGCAGAAGGAGAGCACATGAAATGCAGGAAAGTCGCCCTGTGGCTGGGCATCGCGATATTAGCCACGGGGTTCACCGCAGTCGCGCCGGTCAGCGCCACGGCTGAGGTGGACCCGCTCGACCCCAGCACCGGCGACGTCAGGCTCGACACGGCAGGAGTCCTGTACTTCGACGGCGGCCACGGGGACAATGACGTCCGGATCGTGCCGGACGCCAACGGCCGGGTGCGAGTCATCGACGACAACTTCCCGATCTACGCCGGTGGCGGCTGCATCGCCCTCACGGACAACGAGGTCCGCTGCAGTGCGGGCGCCACCAAACTGTACGTCGACGGCCGTGGGGGCGACGACACGATCATCAACCTACTGCCGACGAGCAGCAAGACCGATGCCCGCCTGTTCGGCGGTAAGGGGAACGACGTCATCTACGGCGGGCCCGGGGTGCAGTGGGTCTCCGGGGGGCTCAGCCCCGACGACCTGCGCCTCAACGCGGGCAAGCAGGAAGCGGGTGACGACCGGCTCTTCGGCGGCTGTGAGCAGCAGTGCGCGGACGGCGGAGACCTGCTGGAGGGGTCGGACGGCGACGACGACCTCGACGGCGGGGCGGGCGACGACGACCTCCGGGGCGGCCTCGGCACCGACACCTACCGTGGCGGCGCGGGCGTCCACGACCTGGTGAGCTACGCCGACCACACGGCGGCCGTGAGGGTGTCGCTGAACGGCAAGGCCGACGACGGCGCGCCGGGCGAGCTGGAGAACGTTCCGGACGACGTGGAGGACCTCTACGGCGGCTGGGCGAACGACACCCTCGTCGGCAACCGCGCGAACAACACCATGAACGGCGGTCCCGGCGGCAGCGACACGCTCATCGGCATGCCGGGCGGCGACTGGCTCTACGGCGGTCCCGGCAACGACAAGCTCTACGGCGACTCCGACGACAGCGATCTGATAGGCGGCGACGACTACCTTTACGGTGGCGCGGGCAGTGATTCCCTCATCGGCGAGTGGGGGATCGACCACGCCCGTGAGTACGCCTACGACGCGGGCGCCGACATCTGCATGTCCATCGAGTCCGTCGACCACGCCCCCTGCGAGAGGACCTATGCCTGGCCGTGATCGGCCGGGCCCGCCTCGTGGGCGGTAGCCGGCGCGCACCGCCCGCCTCCGCCCGCCTCCGCCCGCCTCCGGGCGGCGAGGGCGATGCGGACCGAGCAGCGGCGCATGCTGCGTGACACGCTGGT
The DNA here is from genome assembly GCF_035917475.1 of Nonomuraea fuscirosea. NCBI lineage: Bacteria > Bacillati > Actinomycetota > Actinomycetes > Streptosporangiales > Streptosporangiaceae > Nonomuraea > Nonomuraea fuscirosea. Next base: position 640,916 of record NZ_CP109074.1, read on the forward strand.
GTCATGCGGTCGAGGATCGTTTTCACCACAGCAGTCTGGGGCCTGGCGGTCGCCCTCGTGGTCGTACGGGCCATCCGGACCTGGAGAAGGTCGTCACGATCTGGCTGTCAGAAAGCCAGACCTCGGGCAGCATCCTGTGGGGCCTTTCCATCTCCGACATCAAGGACGAACGCCTGCTCATGGTGGACGGCACCTGGCCCATGGAGCCGCTGCCCGACCAGCCGTGGATCACCGTCGAGATGACGGACGGGTTACGCGACACGATCACCGCCTCGTCCCCGAGACGGTCGCCGCGCCCGGAGCAGTGGGCATCGGCTTCGCCCTGTTCCTGGCCTCGATCTTCCTGGCCCTGCGCGAGGGCCGGCCGTCGGCCTGCTGCCCCAGCTCCTCGCGGCGAGGATCGCCGGTCTCGTCGCCGCCGTGCTCGACCGCGCCCGTCCTGGCCACGTGCTGCGCTGGGTGGCTTTCGTGCTGTTCATCGCCGGCTTCTTCCTGGACCAGCCCCTGCCGTCCAACGTGACCGGGGTCAGATTCTGCTGGCGCCCCTCGGGGACGGACAACAACTGCACGGCGTGGCGGGCCGCCAGATCTCGGTGTCGTCCCCGCCCGCGTGCCGGCTCATCGCCGTCACGGGAGCGAGGGTTCGAGCGCGGCGGCGAGCCTGGCGACGATGTCGCAGGCGGGTTCGAGGTCGCCGCCGACCGCGGTGACGTCCACCCGCGACCGGTCGCCCACGCCCAGCGCGACCGCGCATCCGCCGTTGGCGCCCTTGAACCTGACGGCCCGGTGGTGCCCGATGTCGGCAAGCCGATCCGTCCGGGCGGCCACGATGTCCTCCAGTCCGCGGGTGGAGAACAACTCGACGCCCACGGTGTAGCTGTTGCGCAGGGTCGCGCCCTGGATTCGGAACCGGCAGACGCGGGCCTGACCGACCTGCTTGTCCCGCGGCTCGGTCAGGCCGAGCCGGGTGCGGGCGTCGTGGGGCACGAGCCCGCACGGATCGACGCCGGCGAACGCATCGGCCGGGCCGGACGACGGCGCCGGCGTCGCGGTCGCCGTGGCGGGGTTCCGCGTCGCGGCGAGGCCTTGGCCGGGGTCCTGGAGGGGCCCCGGCACCGGCGAACAACTCGCGAGGAGCACGACGGAAAGGGACACGGCACAGGCCGAGGTCGTCAGGCGCGCAGCCTTCCTCCAGGTGGGCGTGGTCGCCTCGGCGGGCATCGCGCCGGCCCTGTCCGTGATCATCTCAGTCCTTCGTGAGCGGGTTGCCTCGTCAGCCGGACGAGGGTACAGCCGGATTGTTGAAGAACGCCCGCAAGGAGCATGCCGAAACGCTCAGCTCGGCTTGATGTCCAGTTCGAGGGTGTCCAGGGCGGCTGCCAGCCTGGCCTCGGCCGCGGCGGGCGTGTCACCGGTCACCACGACATAGCCGAGCTTGTTGCCCGAATCCGTGAACGGCCGGACCATCCCGCCGATCGGGGTGACCACCTCGGCGTCGGCCACGCCGGGCGACGTCCTGATCTCGTCGAGACCCCTGACGTCGGCCAGGACGCCCTCGCGGCCCGAGGGGGAGCCGAGCACCTGGATGATGCCGTGACAGGCGTGCTCGGACCGGAGGTCGAAGGGGCGGCCGAGCACGAGGTCCCGTTGCGCGGCCACCGTGTCCACCCCGTACACGGCCCTGGTTAGCCGCGGGTAGCCGTTGCCGCAGAGCCGTGCGCCCACCTCCAGCAGGTACGGGGTGCCGTCGGCGGCGAGGATCATGTCGAAGTGGGCGGGGCCGTCCGTCAGGTCCATGGCCTCGCACAGGCGTACGGCGGCCTCGACGACGCGGCGGCGAGCCGGCTCCCCGATGACGGCCGGGCAGGTGTGCCCGGCGATGAGAAAGTTCGGCCCGGGAAGAAGGCGCTTCTCCGTGATCACGGAGAAGATCGCCGAACCGTGCCGCAGGAACACCTCGACGGTGAGGTTGCGGCCGGCGACGAACTCCTCGACCATGATCTCGCCCGAGACGGAGAACGCCGCGGCGTGCGCGAGCGCCGGGGCCAGGCCCGCCCGCTCGGTGACGAGGGTGGTGCCCTTGCTGCCTGAGGCGTCGGAGGGTTTCACGACGACCGGCAGATCCAGCCCGGGCGCCAGCACCGCACGATCCCCGGCACCGGTCGTCCGCAGCCACCGGTACCCGGTCAGTCCCGCCCGGCGCACGAGTTCGTGGAAGACGGCCTTGTCCATGGAGGCGGCGGCCTTGCGCGGGTAGCGCACCGGGGTCCGGTGGAGAACCGAGAGCTCGTGCCAGCTCATCGGGGACGCGTCACTGCCGCCCGAGACCACGGCGGTGGGCACGACACCGTCGAGCGCCACCGTGATCGCCCTGTGGTCACGGGTGGACACCTGGACGAAGGCGTCGGCCTCCGCGCCCGCGGGCCGGTCCCGCCGCTGGTCGACCGCGATGGTGCGCAGGCGTTGCAGGATGAGCAGGGCCGCGCACAGCCGGAACGTCGTCGGCCGCGACCCGCCGCCCAGCCGGTAGGCGAGCACCAGAGCCAGAATGATGAACGGCACCAGGGCCATGATGAACGACAGGGTCAGAATCGTGTAATAGTGCTCGGCCCCAAAAATGCTGCGGTAGAAGAAGATCCTCGGCACGAAGAGGCAGAAGAAGGCGAGGAAGGCGGCGGGTATCAACACCAGCTGCAGCCGCAGCCGCCGCGCCCACCGCAGGTCCAGCCAGCCGATCGCGACACCGGCCGCCGCGAACGGCGCCAGCTTGAGCAGAAACAGCCACAGCGAATCGATCTCGCGTTCGTGCGGCAGGCCGAACCAGATGATTCCGGCGAGCGCCACGGCGACCGTCCCGGCGATGAGCGTGACCGCGTTCGCCCGCAGGAATGAAGGCTTCTCGCCTTGCCCGGAATCGGCCGGCCGCTGCTCGTCCGGTGTGCTCACGGTTTCGGCGCGCATGCTCGTCTCCCTTTCTGGGCCGCTCGTCAGCGGCCGGTTCGCCAGCGCGGTACGGCCACCCGGTGCATGGGCGACCAGTGAAACCCCAAAGACCGCTTCACCTCGAAGTTCGCCTGCGCCGCCGACAGTTCCCTGCGTCCGCCCGCCTCGATGACGTGCCGGATCAGCCGCACGTAGTGGTCGAAGTACAGATGTTTACGGCCGCCCTGCTCGGGACGCAGGGCGGCCCAGGTGCCGATGCGCGGTGCGACGGGATGGTCGAGCAGCGCGCCGAAAGCCAGTAGCCGGCCCGCGGGATCGCGGTAGGAGAGGGCGAAGACGTCCTCGTGGGCGAACAACGTCGCGAAGTAGTCCGCAGGCAGCGGCGCCCTCGGGTCGAGCCGGGCACGTAGCCGCTCGACATGGGCGTGATGCAGCGAGGCGACCTCGCCGGCGTCCAGGTCCCTGCGACCGGGCCCGAACTCGACCCGCACGTCGCTCAGGGCCACGATGCGGCCCTGACGCCGCAGATCCGTGCGCCGGCTCTTGCTCAGTGACCCCATCCATTCGTCCACCGAGGATCAGACCGTCGGCATGACCCCGAGGTGTCGGCGGACTGCGACATGGCCCCGCGCCGCGCGACCAGCGCCAGTTCCCGCGCCCGCACCCCCCGGTACGCCACACCGACGCAGCCCGCGCCAAGCCACCGCACGGCCTCCCGCTCATAGGCGCGCAACAATTCACGTCGCTGCTCGACCGGCACCCACGACGCGAAATGCCACCCGGGGCAGTGCGAATAACCGGGGACCCGGACGTCCAGCAACAAAGGCTCTTTCCGCGGTTTCGGGCGCCCGTTGCGCCGCACGCCAAAATAGCCGGCGCAGACCACTCCGCACACGCGTGGGCCGGCGCGCAGCAAGGCGATGAGAACCGGCGCCCAAGAAGAGTGGGACAATGCCTGCAGAACGTCATAGGACCACGCCGCGGTCAATCGTTCACTGCGACGGAACTCCCGATACTCAGGCGGTTCCGGATCACAGCGGACATCATGAAGTTCTACCCTCATGGACGTTTCGAACCAAGCGGCCCGACACCTTCGCGCCGCACCGGTTCTTCACCTCTTCGCATGTCGTTCTCTCCGGCGTGTCATTCTCTCCGGCATGTCGTTCTCGCAGGCCGGAGAGGCCATTGTCCCGCCGCGTGGTGAATGCCGGCCAGGACATTATGTGGACATTCACAGGACACATCGCCGGGCCGTCATGCCCGGGTGGCGGGCTGGGTGGACGGTCGAACCGATGCCGTTTAGGTAGGGGTTTGTGCTGGTAGCGTCCGCCGGGTGGCGGAGTGGATCAAGGGTGCTGGGCCGGGTCGGCTGACGGATCTGGTGGGGCTGGGGGCGTTGACGTCGCTGGTGCCGAGGCAGGTCTTGGACGAGGCGATCGAGCTGCACGGATGCCGTGAGGAGCGGGTGCGGAAGCTCCCCGCGCATGTGATGCTTTACCTGCTGACGGCGTTATGCCTGTTCGCGGACGACGATTATGAGGAGGTCGCGGAGAAACTGACCGGCCTGCTCACGGCGGTTCCTGGAGTGCGATGGGAGCCACCGACGCGTGGAGCGGTCACCCAGGCCCGGCAGAAATTGGGGGTCGAGGTCGTTAGCGACAGGGGCACCCGCCACCCGGGCCGCCCACCGTCCAATTCCTGCTTGACCTCCGCACCCCCAGAACTAAATGATCTATCTAAACGGCATTGATCCGCGGGACAGACTCTCAGGAGTTCCAAGCCCGGTAGTCTGCAAAGTCGAGGGAGCGAGGAGGGGCGTTCATGCCGTTAGAAGCACGCGACAACGGTCAAGAGAATTCGCACGCGCAGAAAGCGACGTTGAGTGTGTTGTTGCGCGTCTGGCGTGAGCGGGCGCTGCTCACCCAGAAGCAACTGGCGGTACGGGCAGGGCTTAATGAGCGAACCGTACGCCGGCTGGAGACCGGTGAGCTGCGACGGCCGCGCAGTTCATCGCTGCGGCTGCTGGTCGAGGCACTGGGCCTGGATGCCGAGGAATCGTCGCTTCTGATCAATACCACGAACGCTGCTCCGCACCCTTCGTATCCGGCGCCGGTGATGATGCCGCGGCAGTTGCCTCCCGACGTGGCGGCGTTCGTGGGCCGCGGGCGGGAACTGGCCTTCGTGGACGAGGCCCACGTCGCGGGAACCTTGATCATCACGGCCATCGACGGGATGGGGGGCGTAGGGAAAACCGCGCTGGCGGTGCATTGGGCGCACCGGATGGCCGATCGTTTTCCCGACGGACAGCTCTACATCAACCTCCAGGGGTACGCACCAGGGCCGCCGCTTTCCTCCCTACAGGCGCTGGCCACGCTTCTGCGCGGCCTGGGCGTCACGGCCGGCCAGGTCCCGACGGAACTGGAGGAGGCCACAGGGCTGTACCGATCGCTGCTGGCGGGCAAGCGGATCCTCGTGATGTTGGACAACGCCCACAGCGCCGAGCAGGTCCGCCCGCTGCTGCCCGGCGCTCAGGGATGCATGGTGATCGTCACCAGCCGTGACCGGCTGACCGGGCTGACGGCCACCCACGGTGGCCACCGGCTGATCTTGGAGGTCCTGGACCCCGGCGAGGCGGCGCTGCTGCTGACGCACATCATCGGACCGGAGCGGGCGGCGGCCGAGCCTGAGGCCGTGACCACGCTGGCACAGGTGTGCGGCTACCTGCCACTGGCCTTGCGAATCGCCGCGGCCAACATCACCGGCCGGCCGGACAAGCCGATCGCCGAGTATCTGGCCGAACTGCAGGAGGAGGACCGGCTGGACGGCCTGACCATCTCCCACGATCCCCAAGCGGCCATCCGGGTGGCCTTCGACCACTCCTATAATCGCCTGACCCCTGACCGCCAACGGCTGTACCGGCTGCTGGGCCTGATCCCAGGCCCGGACGTCTGCGTCGCGGGCGTCGCGGTGCTGGCGGACGTTGAGGCAGAGGATGCGAGACGGGCGCTGGGCGAATTGGCGGACGCACACCTGGTGCAGCCACACGGCCGGGACCGGTACAGCATGCACGACCTGCTGCGGGTGTACGCGCGTCAGCGCGCGCACCTTCACGACGGCCAAGTGGAATGCGAGGCGGCTGTGGAACGGCTGCTGGACTGGTACCTGGGCGGGGTCGACGCGGCCGTGGGGCTGCTGTATCCGGAGACGATGCGGCTGCCTCAGCCACCGGCGGCCGACACCACCTTCCCGACAGCGTTCGGCGATCTGCCAGAGGCAGCCGCGTGGCTCGAAGCCGAGTTGGCCAACCTGGTCGCAGCCACCAGATACGCTGCCGACCACGGTCCTCATCCGGTCGCCTGGCGCCTGGCCGACGCGCTGCGTGAATACTTCTGGCAGCGACGGCCCATGGTGGAATGGGAGTTGATCGCTCAGGCCGGACTCGAGGCCGCCACGGTCATCGGCGACGTACGCGCCCAAGTCCTCGGCCACCTCAGCCTCGGCCAAGTCGACCGGGCCGCCGGCCGACCGCAGTCGGCTCGCCGACATCTCACCGACGCGCTCACCCTGGCCCGGCAGGTCGGCTGGACCGAGGGCCAGGCCGCCGCCCTGAGCTGCCAGGGAGTCGTCAGCGTGTTGTCGGGCGACTTCCGGCAGGCCGCCGAAGAGCTGGCCCAGGCGGTGGCGTTGTACCACAGCAGCGGTTCGCAGGGCGCGCAGGCCGACAGCCTGTTCGACCTCGCCCTGGTCGAGCGGGAGCTTGGCCAGTTGCAGGAGGCTGCCGCCCACCACCACCAGGCGTCCGAGCTTTACCGGCAGATCGGCTCACGCCTCGGGGACACGGGCGTCCTGGGCGCCCTGGGCGAGATCGACCACGACCTGGGGCAGTGGGAGAGCGCCCGCCGGCACCTCACCGACGCGGCGCGGCTCTATGAGGAGCTGGGCATGCGGTTCGGGCGAGCCTACTGGCTGCGTGCCCTTGCCGCAGTGACCTGCGATGCCGGTCAGACTCAGGAGGCGCTGGTGACAGCTGAGGAGGCACTGCGGCTGGCCGGAGAGATCGGTGACCCCTATACCGAGGCCAGGGTCCGTATCGTCCTGGCCAGGATTCACCTGCATCTCGGCCAGGCCCATGACGCCGATGATCACTACCGGCGGGCCCTGAAACTGGCACAGCGTATCTTCAGTCGTTGGACCGAGGCCGCCGCGCGACTGGGGCTGGCCGACGTCTGTCTCGCCCTCGACCAGCCCCGCCAGGCCCTCGACGGTGCCCGGCTAGCACTGGACTTCGCGGCCGAGGCCGGCATACGCCCCCTTCAGGGCCACGCCCACACCACGCTGGCCGCGACCCACCATCAGCTCGGCTGCTATGACCAAGCGCTCATGCACGCCCAGCAGGCATTGGAGCTGCACCAGCAAACCGGCCACAGACTCGGGGCCGCCCGCGCCCTGCAGGTGATGGGGTGTGTGCTCCGTGATGCCGGCGATCTCCTGACGGCCGTGCGCCGCTGGAAGGAAGCTCTGGAGCTGTTCACCGACATCGGCAGCCCCGAGGCCAACAAGGTCCGCGCCCTGTTGGCTGCGTGAACCGCTCCGGCGCCGGTGAGCCCCGAGTTTTGGTGGATCGCATTCCTGGATGGTCATGGCACGGTGGACGCGTTCTGGGACTGTATCGGGGTGAGCGTACCCAGGTGGCGAGCTCGATGCGGGTGACCCAGCACTGGCGACAGCACCGGCCATGTGCCGGCCTGATCCGGCTTCCGGATGGGCCTCTCGCCCTGCTGCTGGGGACGGTTCCGTTGCTGCTCGCGGCCTCGGCCATGGTCCTCGTCGTCTGCTGTCCGTTGCTCGTGGTCCCCGCAATACGTGATCTCACGCGAGTGGACTGACGGAATGGCGGTGTCCGCGGCCCCGAACATTGGCCATGTCCGATAGGTTCCGCTTTGAGATGGATGCGATGCTTCAGCTCCGCGGCTGGCATCCCCACGACCGGTCTCTTTTGACAGGTACTGGGCCTTCTCCATGACCATCGTGGGCAGGTGGCGTGCACGGTGCCTGTTTCGTATCGCCTTAAGTTCACCCCGCTTTCTCTTCCGGTGAAGGGAAGGCTGTTTGTGCATTTTGCATCCCCGAGCTGCTGCGGAACCCATATGCAGGTTGTGCGTCTGGCACTGGTCCGGTTCTCCCTGTCAAGCAGACAATTCGCTGAAGAGGAGCGATTTCCGTTCCCGTGGAGGAGGGACTGTGTGATGACTCACACCGAACTGGATCATGACACCTCGGCCGGCCGGGTGCGGGCCGTCGAAAGGGCCGACACCGCTCTCCGCGGAAGCTGGTGGCGCTTCGCCTGGCACTACGTGGAGATGGTCGTGGCGATGCTGGCCGGGATGCTGGCCTTGGGAGCGGCGCTGAGCATTGTGCTCAGTGCCGTCGGGTGGGATTACTCCCACGCCGATCACCCGGTGATCGGCGCGAGCGAAATGGTGCTCACCATGTCGCTGGGCATGGCCGCATGGATGCGCTACCGCCGGCACAGTTGGGGGAGCATCCTGGAGATGGTGGCGGCCATGGTCGCCCCGCTCGTGGTGCTGGTGGCACTGCTATGGGCGGGAGCGGTTTCGGACGGGGCGCTCATGATGCTGCTGCACGTGCTGATGCTGCCGGCCATGCTGATGGTCATGCTCCGCCGCCGTCAGGAATACAGCATGGCCCACGGCCCTGCCCGGCCGGCTGTGCGGAAGCTCGGCTACGGCCTGGCCGTTCTGCTCGCCTTCCTGCTCGTTCCCGGCGCCGCGTACACAGCGGGCTCCGCGGCCTATGCGAGAAACCAGTACAGCCAACCTGAGAGGACCACAGCCACCGTGACGCAGCCGGCGTACGATCCGGGCAAGCCCACGGCCGTGGTCGTCGTCGGCAACAGTGGTGCCAACATCGCCGACGCACTCGTCTCGTACGAGATCCTGGCCGTCACGGGAAGGTTCAACGTCTACACTGTCGCGCCGGACCGCCGCCCGCTACCTCTGCTTGGTGGGCTGGATCTGGTGCCGGACCTCAGCTTCGCGCAGTTGGGGCAGCTGACGAGTGGTTCGGCCCCGGACGTGACCGTAGTGCCTGCCATGCCGAACTCAGACGCCTCCGACCGTACGATGGTGACCACCTGGATTCGGGACACCGGGAGTAAGGGGTTGCTGCTGAGCGTGTGTGCCGGCGCGCAACTGGTCGCCGAAGCCGGGTTGCTCGACGGGCGCGACGCGGCCTCGCACTGGTACTGGATTTCCCGGCTCGAGCGCGACCATCCCGAGGTGAACTGGCAGCGCGGCATCCGATATGTCGATGACGGCGATGTGATCAGCACTGGCGGGCTGTTGTCGGCAGTCGACGGAACACTGCGCGTGGTCGAGCGGCTCCTCGGCGCCGACTCCGCCCAGGCCGCCGCCGAGTCCGTCGGCTGGCGGTACTACACCCCCGGGAAGGCCGCTACGCTCCCTCAGTCGAAGCTGACTCTCGGCGATGCCATCCTGCATACGCTCAACGTGGGCTTCCGCTGGGAGGCTCCCAACGTGGGTGTTGTGCTCACCGACGGCGTCGGCGAGATTGAACTGGCCGCTGCGTTCGACCCGTATGCCGAGCACTCGATGGCCGCGCGTACCGTCGCGGTCACGCCGGATGGAGCCGCCATCCGCTCCCGCCATGGGCTGACGTTCACCCCGCGGGACACCCTGGCGAACGCTGCTGTCCGATTTGACCGGTTGCTGGTGCCCGGCGGCGCTGCGGCGGCGAATCCGCAGGCTGCAGTCGAGGCCGCCCGACGGGGAGGTGTGCCGGTGGAGTACCTCCAGGCGCGGCCGGGCTTCGCCTTCGACGCGGCACTGCGGGATGTCGCCCGCACGATGGATGTTCCTACGGCGCGGTGGGCCGCCAAGGTCCTGGAGTACCCGGCCGACGGGCTTGGGCTGTCCGGTCCCGGGTGGCCATGGGCGCTGGTCCTGCGCCCGCTCTTGCTGGGCCTGACGGGACTGGCCGCCGCCCTCGGCGCCGCCTGGCTGGTTCGGCGGGCCCGCGTTCTCCGGACGGCGGACGGCGGTGACGGCCCTGCGCGTGGCTGCCGACCCTGATCGATCACGTGGGCGCAGGCCGGCTACAGCCAGCCGGCCTCATCAGCGATGCGCGCAGCGTCCACCCGGTTGCGCGCGCCCAGCTTGGTGACCGCGGATGCCAGATAGTTTCGTACGGTCCCGTACGTCAGATTCACCTCTACAGCTATTTCGGCCGCCGAGGCCCCGTTTGCGTGACGCCTGAGCACCTCGGCTTCCCGGGGAGTAAGCGGGCTCTCGGTGGTCTCCAGTGCGGCGAGAGCCAGTTTCGTGTCGATCACGCGCTCGCCCTTGGCAACCCGGCGTACCGCGTCGAGCAGTTCCTGCGCTGGAGCGTCTTTTACCAGAAACCCGGACACCTGCGCGGCGAGTGCGCGGCGCAGTGTCCCTGGCCTGCCCAGGCCCGTAAGGATCAAGGTGTGGCACTGCGGTAGCCGCCGACGCAGTTCGGCGGCGGCGGTGAGCCCATCGGAACCGGGCAGGTCGATATCGATCACGGCCACATCGGGGCGATGCTCAAGCGCGGCGGGCACGACGTCCTCACCGGAACTCAATTCGGCGACGACCTTGAGGTCGTCCTCCAACTCCAGGAGGGCGACCAGGGTGTCGCGCAGGATGCGCATGTCCTCGGCGATCAGGACCCGGATCATCTCCACCTCCCCGTGGCGACCACGACGGCTGCTGCGACCTTACGGCCCGGTGCCCAGGCCACCACCACCGTCCCCACTGCCGGCCAGCCATCAACGTAGCACCCGTGGGCACCGGCACCGCCCCTGCTCACAGAACGAGCGGAATCTCCACGGCCAGATCGAAGCGGCCCGCACCATCGTCCGCGGCGGTGAGGCGCCCGCTGAGGGCACCGACTCGTGCGCGGAGGTTGTCAAGGCCGGTGCCGGCCGCCTCGGAGGGACGGGCACCGTCATTGGTGATGCGCAGCCGGACGGCTTCGTCCGTGGCGGACAGCCGGATGGCGCACCACTTGGCCGCCGCGTGGCGAAGGACGTTGGTGATGCCTTCGCGCAGCACAGTGGCCAGCACCTCGTCGATCGGAGGAGGGATCGGCACAACGGGCAGATCGGTGCGAACCTCGACGCCGGCGGCGGCCAGAGCGTCACGGGCCGTGGCGAGCTCATGGAGAAAGGACAGATGACCGCGCACATCCTCAGTTACCGACAGAACCTCGTCACGGGACTCGGCAATGATCCGCAGGAGCTGCTCCAGTTCGTGCCGGGCCCTGGCGTCGTCGCGGTCGATGAGTCGCACAACCAGGTCGCACTTGAGTGCGACGGCCGACAGGCCCAGGCCCAGAAGGTCGTGGGTGTCCCTGGCGACGCGTGCCCGCTCCCGCACCACGGCGTTGCCGGCCAGTTCCCGGTGAGCGGTCTCCACCCTGAGCGCCAGGTCGGTCAGTCGCGAGAGTCCGTATACCACCAGGCCGTACGCCGCTGTTCCTGTCGCGGCATACACCGCGTCGTAGAGTCCGTACGTGCTGTAGGCCACCATCGTCGTCCCGGCCATGAGCGAGATGGCCCCGAATGCCGCCCACGCCCAGCGGCCCGGAACCAGCAGCATCGCCGAACCCGCCGCGAATCCCGCCATGCCGAGCAGGTTCACCTCGTCGAAGACCCAGACCGACGCGACGCTCAGCAGCGTCTGAGCCGTGAAAGTCCAGACCCAGCCCTGGGGGCGGACACCATCGCGGCGATCACGGGTGTGCCGGAGCTGCAGCGCCCCCACCGTGACGATGACGGTGCACGCGCCGACCTTGGCGGCTACATCCGCCGCCGTTTCCAGTACGTTGACCAGCGTCTGGGCCGAGAAAGCGCACAGCACCACCACCAGCACCATCCGGGCCACCTGCGGCGCCACGGTGCCGCCCTGAATGCCGTGCTGAATGCCGTCGGCGGTGTCGCCTTCCCGTCCGGCCTTCGGCGGGCCGTGGGCGCGGTCGTCACGGGCCACCGTCACCCGGACCTGGTCGAGCGCCTGACGCGTAATGCCGGCCGCCTCGATGAGACGGTCACGCGCCTGGCCCGGACTGTCGGTGATCAACGCCAAGGCGGCTTTGCCATGTGCGGTAACGGCTTGGAGCCGGTCCCCGATCGCCTCACGCAGGAGCGCGGCCCCCCGAAGGCGTTGCCGGGCAACGGCCATGGCGACCAGCTCGGCCTGGGTTGTATGCATATCGTGGACCAGGTCGGCCAACCGGACCAGGCCGAACAACGCCAAAGCCATGTTCGCCGGGCCCGTCAGCGCCCAGATGGTCAACGACCACGAGCCGTCGGCCCGCAGGATCCCTTCGAGCAGAAGGACGGCGCCGAACAGGACCCAGGAGGCCGGCGCTCCCACCGTGAGCAGCAGCAGACCGCCCAGCAGTCCCGCCAGCCCCACGAACCAGTCCTGGCCGAACACGACGAACGGCACATACGTCAGGACAGCCTGGACGACGAGCAGCGGATCACGGCAACGGGCCCACAGCGCCCGGCCAGGCGGGACCGCGTACGACAACGGCAGCACGAACAGCGTCATGACCGCCACCACGCCGACCGGCCCAGCCCCGTACGCCGCCACGGCCGACCTGGCGGGTAGCACCAGGCACAGGAAGGCCGGGGCGAACAGCCAGGCGACCGTCGGCGTCAGCTCGCCCTGCCGCGACACATCGCCCATCACGTGCCTCCAGACCACGCCCGAGCGTTCTTCGCGGTGACGGCACGGCATGCCACGCCCTTCGGACGAAGGGGATCAGACATCCGCACGACCTTTCAAATCAGTACATTTTCTACGATGAGAAGTGGCCGCCTCAGGGCAGCAACCGGACATTTGGCGGGCATTGCGGAGCGGTTGAACTCATGGTGGCCCAGCGACAAGAGTGGTGTTCCGGCAGTTGGTGGCGGTGCGAATCTCCTCGGCCACGGTCAGCCCGCACCGATGGCGAGCGGCATGGACGGGTCTTTCCCTCGTACGCTCGAAGCACGGAAATCTGCTCAGATGACGCGTAGGGGAAACAATGCGTCAATTACTGAGGGTGATCCTCGCACTGTGCGCTGCTCCTCGCCGGCAGTGCGGCCGCGCAGGCGGCGACCCACGACGATCCGAGCTACACGCTTCCCGGGACGTCCGTGCTGGCGGAGGTCACGGCGGATGGCCGGGTCGCGGTCACTGAGAAGCACGCTTTCACCTGGCAGCGGCCGGGACACGTCGCTTACGTCGACATCCCCCTGACCTCGGAGATGCGTGTCGAGGACATTCTGGTCAGCGAGGGTGACGTCGCCTACCATCACAGTCCTGACACCGTCGGCGGCGCGGACCGTCCGGCCGGCACGTACCGGACAGCCTGCTGCGACGCCGACCAGCAGCGCGTGAGCTGGTACTTTTCCGCCGCCCCCGGCTCCACCCGCACCTGGCATGAAATGTCCCGCCAACGGCCTGTTGCTGCCCTGGAAATTGCTCCACCCGACGGCCAACAATCCGAGGGACGCCTGTCACGTCAATCTGGAGGCCCGAACCTGTGCCCGTACTTCCTGAGCTCATCCCCATGCTGGCCCGCATCGAGGAGAACCGCGCGCGCACGGCGGACGCGTCGGTGCCGGTGGCCCAGCGGCGAGCCATGATCCATCGAGGGATGGATCAACGCGCCGCCACCGTATCCCTACCGGCGCCCGCAGTGACGCAACGGGATCACCTGGTCCAGGTGGAGGGTGGCGAGATCACGGTTCGCAGCTACACGCCGGCCGGGATGGGGCCGCTGCCCTGTCACGTCTACATTCACGGGGGCGGTTGGTGGCTGGGTGAACTCGCCCACCGCGACGCCGTCTGTGGCCGTCTCGCGGCCGACGCCAACTGCGTGGTGTTCTCCGTCGCTCACCGACTGGCCCCTGAGCACTGCTTTCCCGTGCCGGTCCTCGACTGCTACGCGGCGCTGCTGTGGGTGGCCGAGCACGCCGCCCGGCTCGGCGCCGACGCGTCACGGCTGTCGATCGGTGGCGACTCCTCGGGCGCAAACCTGGCCGCCGCGGTCGCGCTCATGGCCCGCGACCTGAGCGGGCCGCGGCTCATCGTCCAGGTCCTGGAGATCCCGACGCTCGACCTGACGATGAGCCGGGTGACCAACGCCGCTGAGGCGCTCGTGCTGACGCCGGACGAACTAGCCGCCAACATCGACAGGTACTGCGGCCCCGAGGACCGCCGCCACCCGTACGCCTCGCCACTCCTCGCCAGCGACCTGGCAGGCCTGCCACCAGCGTTGATCATGGTGGCCGAGTACGACATTCTCCGCGACGAAGGCGAAGCCTACGGCCAGGCACTGAGACGGGACGAAGTCCCGGCCGAAGTGATCTGCTGGCCGGGGCATGTCCATGGATCGCACGAGATGACCGCGGTGCTGGCCTCGGCCCGCGAGTGGCAGGCACGCGTTGCGAGCTTCCTGAGAAAGATGTCTTCGAACTCCTGAACCAGCTCGGTCATGAGCCCGCGAGGCCATGATCTGGCCGGCGAACGGCCTTACTCGTTTACCGGCTGTGCCGGCGCATGCCGTGATCCACAGGCGTCCGGCGAGCCGGTGGCGCCGGACCGTTCCCGCACAGGGGAGCGACCCGGGAGACGAGAAGGCGGCAGGCTCCGCAGCTTGTGCCGGACTTCACCGGCGTCGGGATGCACGGTGGCTTCGCCGAGCCGGTCGCCCAGCCTGCGATAGAGCCTGATGGCGAGCAGGAGTAGCTCACAGGCCTCCTCGTGGTCGCCCAGTCTGGCGGTGGCCCTGGCGAGCATGTGCAGGGCACGAGCCTGTGCGGCGATGTCGCCTGTGCGGCGGGCCGCCTCCAGCGCCAAACGCTCGATGATCGCCCAGTCCTGCCAGTGCCCGCTGCGGTGGAAATAGTCGGTGAGGACGCCCGTGATCTGACTCACCAGGCTGTCGTGCCCGTTGTCAATGGCCTGGGTGACGAGAGTGAGCAGCGTCTTGTGCTCGTCGCGGAACCAGTTCATCGCCTCCTCGTACCCGGCGATGGGCTGGGGATCAACTCCCTCGGGAAGCGGATCGACCTGGACCGCACTCTGCGGATGGCTGGTCAGGTGACGCGATGCTGCCAGGCCGGTATGGACATAATGGCTGACTACGCGGTTCTCCAGATCCGTGCGCCCCGAGGACAGCTCCTGGCTCGCCACCAGTTCGGCGGCGTATGCCCGTACGAGGTCGTGCTGCAGATACCGACCAGGAGCGGGCTCGAAGACCAAATGCGCGCCGCGCAGCTCGCCCAGGAGTCGGCGCGTCCTGCGGATCGGCAGTCCTGCCAGGCTGGCGGCCGCCGGCACGCCGATGTCCTGTGCCGGATGCACGCTGAGGAGCCGGAACAGGCGTGCAGCCTCAACACTCAGGGTCCGGTATGACCAGGAGAACACGGTGCGGACGTCGGCGAAGCCGTCATCTCCTGACAGCGCGTCCAGGCGGTCGTTCGTGGCTCGCAGCTCCGCGGCTAGCGCTTCGAGATTGAAGCTCTCATGGATTGCCGCACGGGCCGCCACCATGGCCAGCGCGAGCGGCAGCCCGGAACACAACACGGCGATCTCGTCGAGTGCGCGTGGATCCGCGTCGACACGCGCGGCTCCGAGCCGTTGCGACAGCAGCAGCCGGGCGTCGGTATCGGGCAGCGGGTCGAGGACCACCGGCGTGGCGCCTGCCGCGACCAGGCCGGACAACTGGTTACGACTGGTCACGATGATGAGGCAGCCGCCGGCGCCCGGGAGCAGATGCCGCACCTGTGCGGCTTCGCGCGCGTTGTCGAGCAGGATCAGGAGCCGCTTGCCGTGCAGTGTGCTGCGCAGCAGCGCCGACTGGGCGTCCGGATCGGCGGGAATGCGTTGCGAGGTAACGCCGCACGCGTGCAGAAAGCCCCGGATCACCGTCGATGGATCGAGCGGGTCCTCGCTCACGTCGAACCCGCGCAGGTCCACATACAACTGGCCGTCAGGAAAGCGGCCCATCACACGGTGCGCCCAGTGCACGGCCAGCGCTGTCTTCCCGACACCTGCGCATCCGACGACGACCACCAGCTGGGGGGCGAGCTGCCGGGCCCATCCGTCCTCCGCGAGCGTGGCGTCCAACGCCGACAACTCCTTGTCCCGGCCGATGAAGTACGCGGTGCCGAGAGGAAGCTGCCGGGGTACGGTGATCGAGCTCGGCGACGGCTCCCGACTCGGCGCCGCCTCGGCGCCTTCGCTCGCGGTCCGCGCCAAGGCGATCAGTTGCGCCTCCTCCATCTCATCCAGCTTCAGCGCCTTGGCCAGCAGGGACAAGGAAGCCGTACGCGGCCGGTGTTGTGCGTGCATTTCCAGCCGACGGATGGTGCGGACATTCAGTCCGGACCGCTGCGCCAGTTGCTCCTGCGTCAGCAAGGCCCGCGTTCGCCAGGTGCGGATCAGCGTGCCCACCTCTGGCGCCTCCTCCAGCGAAGCCGCCTGCGTGCCGTGGGCTTGCGGCGCCGTGGACACTCCAGCCTCTCTCGCTTTCGGCCGGCCTTTGGGCGCGCGGATCCCAGCGGGCGGGTCATCACTCCGCGAGGCAGGCAGAGGGGAGCGCTCCTGGAGCGCGTACTGCTGGGTGAGGAAGTTCTGGTGGAGCTCGCGCAGTTCGGCGCTGGGGTCGATGCCGGCCTCCTCCTTCAGCAGGCGGGACACGGTACGGTACGCCTCAAGAGCATCGGCCTGCCGCCCGGTCCGATAAAGGACGGTCATGAGCTGGGCCCAGAACCGCTCGCGCAGCGGGTGCTCGGTGGTGAGGGCGCGCAATTCCGGCACGAGCGCGGCGCTCCCGCCCAACTGGACGTCGATGTCCACGCGGCGTTCGATGGCCTGCAACCGCTGCTCGGTGAGAGGGGGGACGTCGATCTGGTCGAGCACGTCCGACTCGACATCGGCGCACACCGGCCCGCTCCACAGGGCGAGGGCGTCATGGAGGAGACGCCCTTCCAACGCGGGAGTCGCCGCACCGGCGGCCGTGCGAATCAGCTGCTGGAACTCGAGCAGGTCGAGCTGGCCGGGCTCCAGGCGGGCGAGATAGCCGTGCCGCTCGGTGAAGATCACGTCGGTGAGGTCCAGGAATTGGCGCAGGCGCACAACGTTGGTCTGCAGGACCCGGCGGGGGTGGCGCGGCAGGTCATGGCCCCACAGCCGTTCGGCGAGCTGGTCGAACGAGACGACCTGGTTGGGCCGCAGCAGGAGTGCCGCCAGCAGAGTCCGGATCTTGCCGCCCGGGATGGGCACCTTCACCCCATCACGGACCACTGCCAAAGGGCCGAGCACCGAGAATCGTATGGGGATCACGACACCTTTCTTTCTACGCCTTCTGGCGCGCTCGTCCGGGCACGCTCTCGCCGGCCTTGTCGAAAGCGCGCTGGGCTGTGGTGTTGACCGGCACGTCGACGACCGCGATCCGCGTCTGGGCAAGCAGCCGTCAGGCGACGACCCGCTGGGCAACGGTGGCATCGCGGAGCCGATCCACGCCCGCTGGCGATGATGTCCCGCCCTGATCGCCCGCTCCCCTTTGATACGTTGAGGCGATCTCCGGTATGTACGATGGCACCAAAGGGCTCTTTGCTGCCATCGTTGCCGGTGATGAGATTGTTCCGCATGAATGGGCAGGGGACACTGCGGACGGCGCCGAATGTCGCAGATGTCCGCTGAATGTCCTCGTGCTGCCACCCGGAGCAATCGCTAATTCCTGGCGGCGCGCCAGTGTGCTGACGTAGAGCGCGAGGGTGACGTAGCCGCGGTCGTGCAGGGCAGCGGGTCGGCGGCGCGGGAGCGGTTGCGGCCCTGCCGCACCTCCTCGAACCGGAGAACGGCGGCATCGTGACCGACGGCCCGGGCCTGGTGCAGTCCTGCGCGGGGCGATCTTCGTCCGTCGGCCAGCGACGCGAAAATTGCTGGCCACACCGGAAATGCCCGGCAGATGTCCTGTTGAATACCTATCCGGCAACCCTCTGCGCTGCGACCATTTCGTCTGAACACTCCCAGCACGAGAGGAAGGCACATCTTGCGTGTCAGAAAGATTGCCATGCTCATCTCAGCCGTCGCCATGTTAGTCGGCGGCCTGTCCGGTACGGCGAACGCGCAGCCGTCGGACCCCCAGATCGAAGCGGTCCCGGCCACCACAGACGACGTACCGGCGCCACCGCCTCCACCGGTCACCAACGACGGGGTGCAGCTCCAGGGCTCGTGGATCGGGCCCTACACGTACCGGAACCTCAACAGCGGCAGGTGCCTGGACATCCGGGGTGCCTCCAAGGACAGCGGCGCGCAGGCGGTGCAGTACAGGTGTATCGCTGGCAGGACCTCGCAAATGTGGTACCTCTGGCACACCGAGGGCGACGGCTCCATCGACTTCCACCTGATCGCTAACGGCAACAGCGGGAAGTGCCTGGAGCCCATTCCGAGCGCGACGCGGGGAGCGCCGCTCCTGCAGTACAACTGCTACCTCGGCCTGGACAACCAGGTCTGGTACAACACCAGTACCTACCCCAACGTGCAGGTGAACGACGCCTCCCACTACTGCATGGAGGTCCAGGGAGGTTCGCTGGCCGACCTCACCAAGATCGTTCAGTGGGACTGCCACCGCCGGGCCCATCAGACCTGGCTCCGCTACAACGCCTGACCCTTCGTCCGAGCAGTGAACTTGCGCGCCCGCTCACACGTGGATCGGCAATATCCGCGTGACGGCGTCCGGCGAACGAGCCGCGGTGGTGTAGGGGCCGCGCACGTTCACCAACAAGGCCGAGCTGGCCGACCGCGGCGGGTTCACCGCGATCGCGGACCTCGACGGCGGTCCGGTACGCAAGCTGAAGGTGCGGACCAGCCTGGCCTACTTCAACCCCGGCTGAGGCGTTCGACGTTGACGGCGATGGCGGTGAGCATGTGTTGCAGGTGGCCTTGGCTTGCCTGCGGAAGCGGTAGCGGTAGCGGTAGCGGCGCATTGCGCAGCTGTGGTTCGTGTAGTTCTCGCGGAGGAAAGCCCACGTTGCGCGCACCGTCGCGGGAGGTGGTGCACTTGGTTCGGACCGGGCAGGTTGGCACTGGCCCTTGGTGAAGCGGGCCACGATCAACGGGGCGGCGGTCAGCGAGGATGCCGGACAAGGGCCCGTGCCGGCCCTTGCTGACCTGGCCCTGTGGGTGGCTTCCTGGCGGTCGAAGTCGATGCGAATGTCGTCGCGGGCGAAACCCTCACCCTGGCGGTTCTGGTGGGTGGGGGTGCCCGGAAGCGGTCCGACCACGGTGATCTGGTGTCCGCGTTCTGCCTGTTCGAGGTGGACCAGGGAGGTGCGGCCACCGTCGACTAATTAGTCGGGCAGAGCGGGCTTGGCGTTGCTCCAACCCTTCAAGTGCCGCGTTCCTCATCGGGTAAGCAGTTTCTCGCTGATTCGTCGTTCTGAGCAGAGACATCGTGCATGGTAGGAGGGGTTATGCCATGCCGAAGTTGTTACGCGCCAGGCCACCGCGAGACGATCGGGAAGAGCACCAAATTCGCCTGCTGGCCGGGGCCCGGCATGCCCCGTTGCCATCCAGCCACGGTGCGGCGCCGTCTTCGCCGATTCTCCGCCGAGGGGATCCACGGCTTGGCCGGCCTGCCGGGGCCGGGCCGCAAACCGGGGTGAACTGCGGGCCGCCGGGGAGAGCGGGCCGGCGGTGTGGACACTGGACACGCTCACCGCCGCGGCCCGCACCGCGGGGATCGACGTGCACCGCTCCCAGAACCGCCGGATCCTGCTGAAGGAAGGGATGAGATGGCGCCGTACCTGATCCTGGACCACCAGCAAGGATCCCGAGTTCGCCGCGAACAATGATGATCGTCGGCCTGAACACAGATCTGCCCGTCGATGCGCGGTTCTTCAAGCGTTCCGGTACGGGCCGCCGGACCGCGATGGCGCGCCGTGTCTCGCCATCCTCCACCCCCATGGACCTAACACCATCAAACACTCCTACGTCGACGGTTCGGTGTCGGGACATGCCTCGGATTGGACCCCGGGTACGGGCCATGGTCGCCCATCTCAGTGGTGTCAGGCCGACCCCGGGCACACCCGCAGCCGGTCTGCTGCGCGAGATCGACTCGGTAGCCCTCGAAGGGCTTTTCGGGCGTTCGCGATCGCCCAGGTCGGCTGGGCGCGCAGCGAGGCCTTTTTCGACCCCACCGGCTGTCATCAGCCTCACCTCGCCGACTGGGTGTGCCGGGCCCGCCCAGCGGGCGCTTGCCTGGACCTGGCGCGGCGCATTCCCAGTCCATCTCGCCGGCGGCGAGGTCGTCCGGCAGAGTGGAGCGATCAAAGCGTCAGTGGCTGATCTCCGGCTCAGGGCGCGGGCGCGATCTCGCCTCCGATGCCCGTCTCATTACCGTCGGCGTCGTGGAAGACCCACTTGCAGACGTTCCCATGCTGTTCCAGGTCCACCGGCCGCAGCCCGCGCTCCGCGATCCGGTCCACCTCGGACGCCGGGTCGTCCACCCAGATCATGCCCACTCCGCCTCCGACGCGAGCGGCGTCCTCGATGACGTACACGTACCGGTCCTCGGCCAGCTGCCACACCGCTTCGATGTCGTTGGGATAGAACGCCGGCTCTTTACCAAGGAGCTTGGCGTACCACTCCACGGCGCTCTTGCAGTCGCGGACAGGAATGCCCGCGAAGATCCCTACTGTCATTGTCCGTCTTCCTCTCTGCCGGGACCGGGGAGGTCCGGGCCTTCCAAGGGATGGACTCGGCGCGTCCGCAAAAGTCATCGCGGCCCGCGCCATGCGTGTAGCCTTCTACGCCGCCGAGCCGGTTGCAGCCTGTCGCGAGCACCTGCGGGCGGGCTGCGGCTGACCGGTGAGGGCTTGACGCAGGCCAAGCTTGCCTACCTGGCCGCCGGATCGACGCCGACGGCGAAGAGCACGTGGGTCGAATCGGACCGCTGCCGGCCGCTAGCCGAAGCAGCCCGGCAGTCTCCGCGCGCTCCAGGATCGTGTCGAGCGGGCTGCGCCGAGCGATCCTGCGATCTCGGAACTTGCTGAGCGGCCGGGGGCAGCAAGAGCCTGCCTGGATACACAAATACTCCCAGGTCGCATAGGGTGGTCGAGTTTTCGGCATCGACACGCATCGGACCTCGTTTGGCGGCGCAGGACGGCAAGCTGATGGCGCAGGCCGTAACCAGCCAGCATCATCGAGCGACGAGTCTGGCCAAGGTGGCTACGCCGAGGGAACAAGGCGTCTTGGCTCTGCAACGTGTCGCAGACCATGAGCACGCTCAACGAGCGAGTTGTCCTGCCGCGTCCTGGCTACGCGCGTCCCTGAGCGCTTCTCCTGTGAGTGCAGAGTGTGAGGCAGGGGTGACGGTGGGCTCGTTGCTGGAGGAGCTGGCGCGGCGCGAGGCCATGGCGCGGCAGCGGATTGAGGAGACGATCGTGGAGCAGGGCCGTGAGCTGCAACGCCAGCCACTGCAGAGATACGGAGCCGCGAGGCGTCGCGCATGTCTCGTCGACAGGTCGTGCAGTCTGTCCGAGACCGTCGTGCAAGCCTGGCTGAGGAGTCGTGGGGGCCTGTCCGAGAAGGAGTTGCTCCGAACGGAGAGGAGCGAGGCGGGCGCCCGGTGGCCAGCGGCCCGCCTCGCTCCGGCTCTACCCGGCCATCGTCAGCCCTCGGTCGGGCGGAGCGGGCGGGCGGTTTTGCGCGCGGAGGCCCGGTCGGCCCGCGCGGGTGCGAGGTCCTGCGACAGGGCGCTCGTCAGGACTGCGTGCGCCGCCCCGTGCGTCAGCTCAAGGATCACCGTGTTGCTGACGTTGGTGATCGTGTCGCACGCCTTGTGGTAGCACGGGTCGTACGGCTTGCCCGCGACACCGCCGAAGAGTGCTACTTCGGCCGCGGTCTTGATGCCTTCCGAGCCGCTGAACAGGCCGCCCGTCGGGATGCCCGCGTCGAAGAAGGGCACGTAGTCGGAGCGGAAGTCGAAGACGGTCGGTGCCAGCGGGAGGTCGCGCCCCTCGAAGTAGGAGGTGAAGATACGCTCCAGCTCGCCCGACCCCTTCGGGCCGGGCACGCCGAAGTCGGAGCCGTCCCCGTCGTAGACGAACCGGGCGAAGTTCGGCGAGCCGATCATGTCGAAGTTCAGGTTGGCGGCGACCGCGCCGAGCTGGGCGTCGGTCAGGTTGTCCACGTAGTGCTGCGAGCCCAGGCTGCCGAACTCCTCGGCGCCCCAGAACGTGAAGCGCACCTTCTGCCGCGGCGTGATCTTCAGGGCCGCCATCTGCCGGGCGATCTCGACGAGCGCCGCGACGCCGGAACCGTTGTCGTTGACGCCGGGCCCGCCGGTGACCGAGTCCAGGTGCGCGCCGACGACGAGCACGTTGCCGGGGTCGCCGCCCGGCGAGTCGGCGATGATGTTGGACGTCACCGCGTCGGGCCGGATCTCGGTCCGGGTGACTACGCGCAGCTCGGTGGGCCCGGCCTGCGCCGCGGCGTGCAGCGCGGCCCCGTCGGCGTAGCTGAGCAGCACCACCGGCACGTGTGCCGGGGTGAACAGGCTGCCCGGCACGAGCGCCTGGCGGCCGGCCTGGCCCTCGTTGAAGACGACCACCGCGTCGTAGCCGGCCGCCTCGGCGTTGGCGACCTTCACGGCGTAGGAGCAGGTGCCCCGCTGGATCAGAGCGATCCGCGGCTCGGCGCCGACCGGCGCGAAGTCCCCGGGCTCGCAGCCCGAGGTCGAGGAGTTCGGCTGGGCGCCGGGCGGCACCTGTACGTCATTGGTGGGCACGACCTGGCCGGTGACGTCCCCGCTGCCGGAGAAATCCATGGCCAGCGTCTGGTAGGTGACCTGGTTCGGCGACGTCTGCGCCAGCGTGGCGGGCGCGAGCTCGCGGTAGAACGGGAAGGTGAAGGCCTGCTCGGTCACCTGGTAACCGGCGTCCGTCAGGGCCTTCTTGACGTAGTCCGCCGACGCGTCGTAGCCCGGCGTGCCGGAGGCCCGGGTGTTGCCGTTGGCGCTCGCGATCCGCTGCAGGGCGCGCGCGTGCCGGGTGACCCCGTCGAGGGTGATGGCGCTGCGGAGCGCGCCGGTGTCGACATCCGCGGGGGCACCGGCGGGGGCGGCGGCCGAGGCCGGTGGGGGAGCAGAGCTGATGGCCACCGCGGCCGCCAGCATCGGCGTCAGAAAAGCCGCCACAAACCTGGAGAATCGGGGCAACTGTCCCTCCTGAGGGATCATCGGTGTTTCTCAAAATGAGAGGACGCGGCGGTAGCGGCCTCACGTGGCCACGGACACGAGGATCGTGCCGCGGGGCGCGGCGCCGTCGCCGTACCCGACGACGCTCAGGTACCGGGTGCGCGCCCGAGTCCGGACCAGGCGTCCGTCAGCTCCATCTGCCTGCCGGGCGTCACCGCGACGGAGGCCGGGGTCACGGTCAGGTTGCCCGCGGACGCGGGTGCGGCCACGAAGGCGTTCAGCCCCACGTCCTGCTCGGACACCCCTTCGGCCGTGGCATACCGCACGACGTACACCTCGTAGCGGTCGGCCGTGGTGGCCGTGAACGCCTCCTCGGCGGTGAGCCCCAGGCTGCGTCCGGCTAGGGCGCCGTCGCGGTAGACGTACAGGTTGAGGTCGGTGCCGGCCGGGACGTCGGGGGCGTAGGTGGCAAATAGGCCGTGTACTGCCTGGACCCGAGGTCCAGCCTGCCGCCCGGCGCGGGCCGGGTGGCGTCGATACCGCCCACCCCGCCGGCGTACGTAGCGAGCGGGGCGGCGTCGAACTGCACCAGGTAGAGGGCGGCCGGTGCCGCCGCTGATCGAGCCGACGCAGCGTGCGCGGGAACGCCGCCCGCCGGCGCGCCCGCGGTGAGTGCCACGGCGATCGCCGCCGGCAGC
Organism: Nonomuraea fuscirosea; assembly: GCF_035917475.1. NCBI lineage: Bacteria > Bacillati > Actinomycetota > Actinomycetes > Streptosporangiales > Streptosporangiaceae > Nonomuraea > Nonomuraea fuscirosea. The sequence goes on from NZ_CP109074.1 coordinate 664,825, forward strand.
GGACGAGTGCGTCCTCCGTGATGTGGGCGCGACCCGTCGTGCCCGCGTCCTGACCCACCTGGTAACGACAAGATGGACAACCTCCATGACCGGGAGTGAAGGATCTTGGACGAACGCCGGAAACCTAGCAAGTGCCGGCTTCAGTCCCGCTTCACTCCGCGCAGGCCGCGTCCCCCGATACGACGGCTGGCCGGTCACGCCCCGGCTGGTGGCACTGCCCCGGACCGCCGGGCGGTCACTGCACGCACTTGTCCGCCTCGTTCCAGAAGCGCTTGTTCGACGGGGTCAGGCCCTTGATGTCGTCGGACTTGATCGCGCCGTTGATGTAGCGTCGCAGGTCCTTCTTGTCGCCGTACTTCATGGCGAGGTCCGCCATGCAGGTGACGTACGTGTCGGGTAGCCCCTGCAGCTCCGGGTCCTTGCGCATCTTGCGCAGGAGAGCGGTCTTGCTGATGCCTCCGTCAGAGGGCGGCGTCGGCCGTGCGCTGGTCGCCTTCTTCCGCGGCCGTGGCGTGTCCGACGCGGTGGGGCCAGGGGAGGCGGCGGCCTGCCCGTCGCCGGCCCCGGCGGAGCCGCCGCACGCGGCGAGGCCGCCCCACAGGAAAGCGGCTGTGAGCCCGGTGGCAAGAAGGCTAGCGCGGTTCGAAGCGCACATGATGTGAGTCCTTCCGTGGATGTCGTGCCTTCGCGGCGGCCCCGTCCGTGCCGGGCCGCTTGGGGTGGGTGCTGGACGAACCACTCAACGCGCCGCTCGCAGTGCCCTGGCGTACCGGTTGATGGGCGGTAGGAAGAACAGCACGTACACGGCGAAACTGAGCGGGACGGCGCAGAACGCCGCTATCCAGGTCCCGGTGGGCAGGACCTTGTTGACGGCCAGACCGGTGTTCTCCGCCAGGAGCACCACAACCGGCACCATGGCCACGAACGTGGCGACCAGGACGAGCGCCCGCGCCCACGTGGCGGCGTGACGGGCGAGCCAGGTCAGCAGGACGATGGTCACGCCCGCGATCAGTACGGAAACGGCCTTGGTGGCGATGATCTCGTAACGGTCGTCGACCGCCGCGGCGACCTCCGGGTCGGCGGCGAGCGAGGCGAGCTGGTTGCTCGTCATGTCGCCGATGCTCGCGCCCGCGATGTAGGCCACCAGGCTGTCCTTCGCGCTGACCAGCCCGTTGATGCCGCTGTAGACGTAGAGGCAGCCGATCAGCGCGCTCCAGCCGGTCGCGATGGACAGCAGCACCGGTTTACGGGCCGCTGGAACCGCGTATTGTCCCGGCTCGCGTTGCGGCGTGGCGGATAGGTTACGGTGCCGCCCTGAATTCATGTCTGACTCCTGTGGTGATGAAGAACAGTGCGTCACGTTCGGCGCAAAGGCGGGATTCTGCTGCGCGTATCTGCGGCGATGCCGCGGGGTGCGAGGCCGACACGCGTGCGGGATTTCGTCTTTTCGGCCGGCGCCGGTATCGCGGTGTGGATCCGTCAGCACGGCCCGCCGAGCGCAGCAAGAATGTTTCGCACCGCGTCAAAAGGTCGCAGCGGCCTATAGCCTAAGGATGCGGTGCGTCATACCGGCTTCACCTTTCACCATCGGCGCCGGATCGCTGCGCCGCACGCTATTCGTGAATAGGCCCGGCGGAATACGAGACCGGGTGCATGACCGGAAATCCGGCCGGGTTCGGCGGAATGCGCCGTGATCTCGGCGTTATCCGCGCGCCGGCGCCGGCGCCCGGTGTGCGCCACGGCGCGTGCGGATCACGGTGTCCGGCGTTCAGTGTGCGCCACGACATGGTCCGGCCACGATGTCCTCGCAATGTCCTGCGGCGGCCTGGCCCGCTCTGCCGCCTTCTTGGCGACTCCGGGGACATGACACCAGCGAACCCACCCGGCCCGCCGTCCTCGCGGCCGGACCTGCGAGTCGCCCTTCTGGGGCCATCCGAGGTCTGGCGTGACGACCTGCCGGTCAGCCTGGGCTCGTACCGTGGAGCGATGGGTCGACCTGGGCATCGCCCCCTCTCCCGGGTTGCGGGGTATCCACGCCGTTCTGCTGGTGGAGGAGTCCCTGCAGGTGCTCGCGGTCCACCCCGGCCGGACATCGCCCGCGCCGCCGTGGCGGGTGTGACGGCCTCGCCTCACCCGTCGGAGGCCGCCCGGCTGCTGGATCCTGCGTCCGCAGGCCGTGCATCTCGCCTGCGCTGTCTGCGCGGACCGGTCCGGCTGCGGGCGGCGGCTCAGCGGCTGGGCCGGAGCATGAGGGGCCTGATCACGTAGTCGATCAGCGACTGGATGCGGTCGGAGGACTGCAATCCCAGGTGGAGGAGCATCCGGTAGTAGATGGGCCCGTACAGCAGCTCGGTGACCAGTCGCAGGTCCGCGTCCTCGCGCAGTTCGCCCCGCTCCTGTGCCTGGCGGAGCCGCCCGATGACCACGTCCACTCTCGGCCGGATCAGCTGGCCGACCAGCGCTTCCATGAGCGTGGCGTCATGTTGCGCCTCGGCGATGAGCCCGGTGTAGGCCGAACCGATCTGCGGGCTGGTCAGGACCTCGATCACACCGGTCATCTGGACGCGGAGGTCGGCGGTGATGTCGCCGGTGTCGGGGAAGGGTGTCCCGGCCTGGGCGTTGGTCACGATCGCCTCCAGGACGACGGCGCCCTTCGACGGCCACCAGCGGTAGATCGTCTTCTTGCTGGCCCCCGCCCTGGCCGCGATGGCCTCCACCGTCACGTTCCCGTATCCGTGCTCGGCGCACAGCTCCAGCGCCGCCGTAAGGATCGCCACCCGGCTCCGCTCGCTGCGTCGCTGGGTATCGGGTGGTTTCGGCATGAGCGCAGTCTAGCAGAAACGACACGTGTCGTATTGACAAGGGGTGTCCCTGTGCGCACCATGGAGAAACGACACGAGTCGTTTCCCAAGCGTTCGGAGGCTAGTTATGCACGACACCGCTCTGCCCACCGCGACGGCCACGCCGTCAGGGGCACCCGGCCGATGGCTACTGGCGGGCATCAGCTTCGCCGGGATGTTCATCGGCGGCCTGATCCTGTCCATGGTGCTGGGCAGCCGGACCTTCCCCTCCCCTTACGATACGCAGGCGGCGATCACCGGTTACTTCGCCGCCAGCGGCAGCGCGGTGCTCGGGCTCGGGCTGCTGCACACGCTGGCGGCGATCCCGCTGACGATCTTCACGACGGCGCTGGCCAGGGCTCTGCCCGATGCCCTGCACCGGATGGTGGTCCAGCACGCGGGCGTGATTGCGGCGGTGTTCCTGCTGATCTCCGCCATGTGCGACATCGCGCTCGTCTCCGGCGGCGGCCTCACGGGCGAGGCGCTGCGCGCGCTACACCTGCTCACGTTCCTGTCCGGCGGCAGCATCCACGTGCTTTTTCTTGGGATCCTCGTCGGCGCAGGCACCATCGGCCTGGCCGGGGCCGCGCCCCGAGCGCTCACGCTGCTGGGAGCGATCTCGGGCGTGGTGTCGCTGGCATCCGTCGCCTCTCTGATCGCCACTCCCGTCGCCTTTCTGCTGCCGCTGGGCCGCTTCACGGCGCTGGCGTGGATCATCGCGGCCGCCATATGGCTGGCGCGGCGCCGCTCGACCTGAGCCGCCCGGTGTTGCGGCCCGCACAGGCGGCGCGGCCCGGGGCGCGTGCCGTCCCGGGCCATGCCGATGCCGGCGGGGCTGCGCGGCGGTTGGTTCATCCGCCCGACGGGTGGAGGTTCAGTCGGGTGGGAGTGAGGTGAGCGCGTCGCCGAAGGCGTTGATGGTGAATTCGATGTCGGTGGCGGTATGGGTGGTGGAGAGGAACCAGAGTCCGCGTGGCGCGATGTTCACTCCGCGGTCCAGGAGTGCTGCGTGCGGGCGCTCATCATGGCGCGGTCGGTTGCGCCAAGTGGCGGTAGTTTCTGATGGCGGCGGCTTTGGTGAGGTAGGTGTGGAAGAGGGGGCCGGATCCTTCGACCAGTTACGGGTTCGCATACTCCGGCGGCGATGCGGCCGGTGTGACGGTCCATCAGTTCCGACAGCGCGACCAGGTCGTTTCATGGCGCGATGATCAGGCCGGCCGCGAGGGGCCGACCGAGCGTGCCGGGCACCGGGATGGGGGCTCCGGCCGGGCCCGGGAGTGACGGATCGGGTTGCGCTGTAGAGGACGGGTCGAGCCAGCCGTGGTAGTGGTCCTCGAACTTGAGGATCATGGGCCGGCCGGTGTGTCCCCGGGCCAGGCGCAGTTCGGCGTGCACGGCCTCGGAACCGACGGTGTTGAAGCGGACCCGCTCGGCCGAGGGAGACCATCGCGCACAGGCGTTCGGCGACCCGTACCTCCAGCGCGTGCTGGGCGGAGAACAGGATGCCGCGCGACACCTGCGCGGTCACGGCCTTGACCACGGCGGGCGGGCAGTGCCCGAGCAGCGCCGGTCCCTGGCCGAGCTCGCGAGGTCCCTGCACCGGTCGGAAGGGCTCCGGACGGCAGAGCCGAGTGACAGTCGGTGTCGACCGACGCAGGCAGCCGGTCCTCGGAAGTACTTCTCCGATCACTCCGCGCGACCGCCGCGAGTCCGGACCCATCGGGGCTCGCGGCGGTCGGCAGGAGCGGTGACGGTCAGGACAGCACCCTCACGCTGTGACGGGTCCCGACCGAGACGGTGCTGCCCGGTGCGACCACCAGCCCGGCGCCGGCGCATCCGGGTTCGGTGTGGACGGTGACGGGCGCGTTGGTGTGGTTGGCTACCTGGGAGATGGCGAAGGCGGTGTTGATGCACCCGGCCTTCGGGTTCTGGACCACCAGGCTGCCTTCCGGCCCCCGGAGACCGAGCTGGCCGGTCGCCGCCACGGCCGGCGTGGCCACGATCGCCAGCGCTGAGGCGGCCGCCACCGCGATGGCATAACGAGCAATGATGCGCATGAAAAACCTCCTGTTTAGGGCACATGCCGGCGCTGACACATCCGCCTCCCGATGTCTGGCGATCGACGGGCGCGACATGCCTCCATGGTTGCGGCGATCGACTTCAAACCGGTGTCAGCTCGGCTTGGCCGCCGAACGCGGGCTGTCGGCGTCCCGTCGTGCTCGCCCTCGCCACGACAGGCGGCCTGCCAGAACAGCCGCTCCTGGCCGGAGGGCTGGTCCGGCCCGCCACCGCACGTACCAGAAGGTCCAGCCGCGGAGCGGCCGGGTCGCGCCACGCCGAGCGGTGCCTCGACTGGTTCCGCGAGACGCAACGCGACACCTACCAGGCCGCCGGCCAACCGCTTGAGGCGGGCCGGTGCCGGCGCGGTGCTGAGGAGATCCTGGACGAGATCCGCCGTCACGACGACAGCGCGGCACACTCGCCGCTCATCTCGCCTTTCGCCGTCGGTTGAATCGCGGCGCGACCTTGGCACGAACCTCCGTCGGCCCGTCATGAAGCCAGGATGAAACCGTGGCCTGCGAGGCTGACGATGCAGAAGTAGCCGAACGAGGAGAAGGATTCATGAACGCAGCCGTGGAACGTGGGGCCTGGGCGGCCAGGGTCAGTGCCATGGCGGTCGGCGCCCTGACCGTGACGCTGCTTGGTACGGCACCAGCTCAGGCGGTCACCGCCGAGTCCGGCGCGGCGACTGCCGCGCCGTGCAGGAAGGCAGCCAGCGCCAACGGCGACACTGTCCGGTTGTGGTACTGCAACGGCACCGGGGGCACCAAGCGCGGCTACCATGGCGCGGCCCTGCTGAGCAACGGCGCGAACGTCTCGCTTCGCGACAGCCGTGGGCAGAACGTGGTCAACCCGAAGGTTGCTACCAGCGGGCGCGGCTGGCACAACACCCCCACCACCGTTTGGTCCGGCCCGTTCAAGGTTTGCACCGGATTCCGGGGGACCACGGGAACGTGTACGAGACTGGCCCGATAGCGCCCATCCGGGCGGCGTGACCGGCCGCGGCTCACGGCCGCGGACGGCAAGCACCGCCGGATCCCCCCCTCGGGATCCGGCGGTGCTTTCTGTTGCCCAGGTCGGTGTGCCGGGTCAGCCCGTCTCCCCAGCGGTGGTGCGAGTCACGGTCAGTAACAGACGTAGCCTCCGCTCGTCACGCCGAGCCCGCCATCGGTGAGGTCCTGCAACTGGCCGATGAAGCAGCCCTGGGTGAGAGGCTGGTCATACCAGATGTACCCCTTCACCTGGCCCGTGGAGATCCAGAAGGCGCCGTCGTCCCAGCCGACCTGTCCGGGACTGTAGTACCGCAGCCTGATATAGCGCTTGGCGCCGGCGTTCTTGTCGTACCAGACCGTGATCTTCGCCGCGAGGCTGCTGGTCGGCGCGACCCGGATGCACAGGTTGCCGTTACCGAGATTGCGGCACGCCTCCCTCGTGGGCGCCAGGGCGGCGGATTGCGCCGCGCCGGCTCCCTGCAGACCCGCCATAGCCGTCAGCACGGCCGCACAGAACAGAGACAGTCGTCTCCACATGTTGCTCTCCTGTTGTCCGGGGATCTCGAAAGAGTGACGGGCCGCCGGGCGCAGGGGACGGCGCCCGGCGGCCCGGGCGGTCACGGGCCGCGGTATCCGGCCTCGTCCAGGCTGGTGCGCAGGGCCCTGGCGTAGGCGGAGGTGCCCGAGTCGTTGGGGTGCAAGGATTCCCTGCTGACGCAGGTGAGGTCCACGAAGATGCACATCGGGCTGGGGTCGTCGCCGGCGTGGAAGTCGCCGTCACCGGCCGGGGTGAACTTGATTCCGTTGATGTAGCTGTCGGGGTCGCAGACGCCGTGCAAGATGAACTGGCTGTAGGGCTCCGCGAAGTACACGGGGATGCCTCCGGCGCGCAGCGCGTCCACCCGCTCCTTCGCCTTGATGCCCATCTGCGTCACGAGGTCGGCGATGGCGCGGGCGTCCTCCACAGTGATCAGCGTTGAGAGGCTGCACTCGCCGATGGTGCTGACCGGCACGGGGTAGCCCTGCAGGATGATTTTGGCGTTCTTGGCCTCTTCCCGGATCGCCCTGATCACCCGTTCCACGTTGTTCACCATGGTGCCGACTCCGGCCTTCTGGTTGTCGATGGCGGAGACGCAGAGCGGGTCGGTGCCTGGGACGATGCAGTTGGCGACGACCTTGGCGAAGATGCCCTTCTCGCCGCCGTCCACGATGTCGTTGCCGCCCATGCTGAGGACGACCAGCGTGGTGTTCTCGGTCAGCACGCCGGACTTGACCTGCGCGAACTCGTGGAACTGTCCCTCGCCCTTCTCGTAGTCGCCCGGCGAGGCCCAGGATTCCGGGGTGAGCCAGCCGCCCGCGTTCCCGGACTTGGCTCCCGAGCAGGCCACGAAGCCGAGTTCGTGGTTGGCGTCGAACCGGTCGACGAGCGTGCCGAGATTCTCGGTGTCACCGGGCAGGACGACCTTGCGCGAGTAGGCGTCGTTGCTGCGGCGGCAGGCGTTCCACCAGGCGGTGCCGTGGTCGGCGTCGGAGGAGGCGAAGTAGTCGCCCGCGCCCTCGCCGGAGCTGTAGGAGTCGCCGAGCGCGGCGACGATGTGCTTGGGCTTGGCCGGCAGTTTCTGGACGGCGATGGCGTCCCAGGCGACGCGGACGGTGCCCTTGCCGTCCTTGGTCTCGTTGGTGAGCCGGATGCTGGGGACGGTGCCGTTGAAGTTGTAGACCCCCAGCGACACCCAGCCGTTGCGGCCGATCTGCTGCGGCAGGTACCGCTTCTTGCCGTAGGTGCGGCTCCCGTCCGTGTCGATCTCGTAGCGGGCCTGCTGCGTGCGCGCTCCGGTGACCGGCAGATGCACCAGCACCCGGGCCCATCCGGCGCTCTGGTTCAGCGTCCAGGTGCCGACCGCTCTGCGGACTTCGTCGCTGCTCGGAAGGGTGTTGCTCATCCAGAACTGGCCGGCGAAGCCCGAGCCGATCTGATGCATGTCGATCTTGCCGGGATAGTTGCCGTTCAGGTCGTTCTGGAATCTGAACTGGAAGGTGCCGGCACTGGTGTACTGCGGGGCGCAGTTCGGTCTGATCGAGGGAACGGAGGGGGGCAGATTGTCGACGACCAGGGCGCCGCTCGGCAATCCGCTGAGGCCGCAGTTCGGGGCGTAGTTGGTGGCGTCCTCCTGATAGGCGTAGCCGGCGTCGAAGCGCTCCCTGCCGTTGCCGCAGGTGGTCGGGCAGTTGGCCTTCCACGTGGACGCCTGGTGCCACCAGCATTTCAGGTCGTACTGGCCGAGGGCGTTCTTGTGCGCGCAGGGACCGGCGGGCTCGCCGATCACCTCGGGGTCGTTCGGCGTGTGGGACGCGCCGGGGTAGCAGTCGTTGCCGGCCGTGCAGAACTGCACGACCGGCGGTTTGACGTTGTAGCGGTCCGCATTGGAGTTCCACCAGGCGTACAGGTGGGAGTACACGAGGGTGCCGGGGCTCTCGATGAGCTCGATCGGGTGGCCGGCGAAGCCCAGCACCTTCTCCGGGTACGGCCAGTGCTGCGGGTGCGCTGCGTCGGCGTAGGAGGTCTCCATGAACGGGGGACGGTCGGCCGGGTAGCGCGGATTGACCGGGTTGTTCAGCCAGCCCAGCCCCCACGGGTTCGTTCCGCTCGGCTGGTGCAGGCCGGAGTTGTAGGCCCACACCGCGAAGAACCAGTTTTCCAGCCCCGCGGCGGTGCCGTTGTTGACGATCAGCCCCGCCCTGCGGGTCTCGTTCCACTTGTCCTGCAGCATCTGCAGGCCCTTGGCGATGTTGGCGGCGAAGTCGAGGGCGATCGCCCGCTGCTGGTTGACGGGCAGCGCGGTCTCGCCCGGCTTCTCCTTGCCGGCCAGGCGCATGCCGTCGGTGACCTGCATGATGCCGTAACCGCAGTCGGCCTTGTCCCAGCGGATGTTCCAGTCGTCGTTCTCGGTGTCGTTGTAGTAGTCGATGCCGAAATAGTTGCCGATCAGGGGGTTGGCCGTAACGCCCGGGATGGCGAAGCGGGCGGCCTGCCACGTGTTCGACTCCTGCACGGCGACGCCCATCATGATCTGCGCGGGCACGTGCCCGCCGCCGTCGAGCGCCCTGGGCGGGAACAGGCCCTGCGGCGTGTACGCGGGCATGCCCAGGTTCTTCCAGTTGGCCGGCCGTTGCACGTTCAGCACGCCGAGCACGGCCTGGTCGACGGCCCACTCCACCTGCCGCGGCTTGGGCTGCATGACCTGGCTACGCGGATCGTTGCGCGCCACCGAGCAGACCTGCTGGGCGCCGTCGGCGGGGTCGTTCGGGCCGCCGCCCGCGGCGAGCGCGGACCGGCCGAGCGCCAACCGGCCGAGCGCCGGGCTCGGCTCCGCGCCGCCGCCCGCGCCGTTCACCGGCGTCACCGAGAGTGTGAACGGCTTGTTCGTGGCCAGCGACGTGGCGGTGATGTCCACCCGCTGCGGCGCGTCCGGGTCGACGGGCGCCACCCGCGGGTCCTTGGTGTTCGTGCGCAGCACCGAGGTCACCGCGAGGCCGCCGGACAGCGACACTCCCGCGTCGGACGGTACGTTGGCGAGCGCCACGCTCGGCGCCGCCGCGGTGCGGGCCGCGGTGGACTTGGCGCCGGTGACGTACACCTGGCCGCCCCGGGCGGCGCGTACGCTCAGGCCGGTGATGCCGCCGGTGGCCAGCGTGGTGACCGCATTGCCCTTCTCCATGTCCACGCGGCGCACAGAGGCGTTCTGCTCGTCATCCATCTGGGCGTACACGACGCCGCCGTCGGCGTCGGGGGCCAGCCGGTACGGCACCCCCTTGGCCGAGGCCAGCACCGTGCGCTTGCCGTCGGGGCGCACCCGGACCACCGCGCCGGAGTCGGCGGCCACGATGCCGTCCTTCACCGGCACCGCCGAAGTGAGCTGTCCCGGCACCTCGATGGGTGACGCCAGCTTCCCCTTGACCGTGTCCAGTTCCAGCAGCCGGGTCGAGGTCAGGTCCTCCCCGCTGCCCTGGGTGAGCACCACCGACTCCGACGGGCCGCAGCCCGGGTTGAAGTAGGCCAGGCTCGTCTGCGCTTTCAGCTTGCGCACCGGGCCGCCGTCGAGGTCCACGATCGCGGTGAACCCGCCGCGATCGGCCAGCTCGGCCTTGTTGGTGAACGTGCGGGGCGCGTACACCACGACGGCTCGTTTCCCGGAGGCCGTCACGCAGACGTTGCCGATCCACGCGTCGGTGTCGAACCCGGGCTCCGACAGTGACGCGGCGGTCCGCCACCGGTAGCCGTCCTTGGCGTCGGCCACCAGCACGTGGAAGCCGCTGGCGTCCCCGCTCGTGGCCACGGCCCGGTCGGCGGACTTCTCCCATCCGCTGCCCAGCACTCCGGCGCGCTCGCCGGTGGCCAGGCTCTCGGGAGCCGCGGACTTCGGGGCCGGTACGGTGAGGTCGGCGTTGGCGGGCGGTGGGGTCGGCGTCGGTTCGGCGGCGGCCGGAGGCGGGGCTGACAGCTGGCCTAACAACACGGCCGTGACAGCCGCCATGGCGGCCAGGGATTTGAAACAGCTCATGATCTTCCCGATGGTGGAGAGAATGGCGGTTCATCAGCGGCGGTGCCGCGGTCGCCGGTAGGCTCACTCAGGCGCTGATATGCGTCAGGCCTCGTGCGCCCTACGGTGGCAGGGGCACGCAATGATCGTGCGTTCCCGGGAAACGCGGGTCCAGGACAAAGACGCGGACGCTCGCCGGACATTTTGCACGTTTCGCGGGCGCTTCCGGGAATCGTCATTCGGCCGGGTTCCGTTCGCCTGTTTGCTGGTGACGGCAGAAAAGACGGGCGAATGTCGACGGTGTTACCGCCGCACCTGTCGCCGCTCCGGATGATGAGGAGTTCTGAAGGTGGAATGAAGGAGCCCGTTGCTAATGTGCGGCAGGTGACCCCCCTGGCACCCTCCGCCGCAGGTGCTGCGACCGCCACCGCAGTCGGCGCCGCCACGACGGCGTAGTACTTCTTCCATCGGGCGATCTGATCTATCCATCACGCTGCTGGACCCCTGTGAGGACCCTTGCCGCGGGTACTCCGGCAGCCACCCATCTCCTTCGAAACATCCCACCGTGAAGGACGGCGAGTGAACATGCCCACCATTCGGCAGCGGTCGCTCCGCATGACGCTTATCGCTACGGTATTTGCCATCGGCTTGCCTTTAGGCGCTTGTCCCGCATCAGCAGCGGACATGCCCTCGACCCTGCCCCAGCTCACCCAGCTCTACGAACTGTCGACCCCCGCCGGCGGATATTTCTACACCGCCAGCGCGGCCGAGCGGGACTCGGCGATCCGCGACCACGGGTTCGGGCCCGCGGGCTCGTCGGCCGCCCGTTTCATCTCCCGGACGGTCTTCCCCGGCAGCGTGGCAGTCCACCGGCTGCGGGCCGCCGACCGCAGCGTCTATCGGCTCGCCCGCCCCGACGAGGCCGCGGTTCTGCGTGACAGCGGCGACTGGGTGGACGAAGGCGTGCTGGGCCACGCCGACGCGGACGGACAGTTCGACCCGTCGCGCCTGCCGACCGGCGAACGGCTCGCCGCCGTGTACCAGATCAGCTACGCGGGGATCTGGCGCGCGGCCAATGCCCGGATAATGAACCACTACTGCTATCAGATGGTTCCGCCGTGGCACCTCGACGGCAAGCTTCCCTCCCTGTGGGCCCTGGAAGCGGCATGACGGCCGTCCCGGCCGGGGCAGGGCAGGATGGCCCGGCCGGGACGGCGACCAGCGCGGCCGGTGCCCCGGTCAGTCCGCCAGGCTGTTGCGGACCGTCCGGACGTTCCCGGTCAGGCCGTGGTCCATGCCGAGTTCGCGCTCCCTGGCGATCATGGCTGCCGGCCGGAAATTATGGATGTACGCGCGGCGCGGCCCGTCGGTGGTGTGCCGCGCGAGTAGTGCAACGTGCGCCCGGCGTGCACCACGGCGGAACCCGGGGGCAGCGGCACCGGCGTCGCCCCCGGCTCGTCCTCCGAACAGTCGCACTCGATCGCGCCGCCGCGGAACGGCAACCGCTCGACCGCCGTCGCAGAAACAGATGTGAAGCCATGATGAAACTGCCAATTGTTACTGTGGCGGTGCGAAAGGGGCACGTACCGTGTGAATGCGGTATGTGATCTCCTGTCCAGGTATTTCGACTGCCAGAGGGAGTGGTTTTTCGCATGACAAAGATTCTGACGCTCACGGTTCTGCGCCTCAACCGAGGCAAGATGGGCGGACGTTACCACTGGGCTACGCCTACCGGATGAATATCGGGGAGGTCCGGCCAGAAGGCCGGACCTCCCTCTCTCCTGAGATGGAATCGATGTCCGAACCATATGAACCCGTCCCCGGCCCTTCCGGTAAACTTCTGATCGGTAACACCTATGAATACGACCGTGATCGCCTTGGCTTCCTGGCGCGCGCACAGCGCGAATATGGGGACGTATTCCGTTTCAGTTCGTCAACGGTCGTCGTCCAGGATCCGGAACTGATACACGACGTTCTGGTCCGGACGAATGCGGAATTCCGTGCAGAGAGCCCGCTCGTGTCGGGTGCGACGGGCAGGTTTCAGGACATCATCGACCGCCGGCTGCCCGTCTGGATGTCGACACGGCGCAAGGGCTGGCGTGGCATGAATCTCGCCGGATCGGCGGCCTACAGTTCCCGGCTGGTGGGACAGTTCGCCGCCATCATGGATGAGCAGGCCGACCGGGAGGTCGATGTCCTGTCCCTCATGAAGTCCTTCTCCGGCCAGGCCATCGCCGATTTCTGCCTGGGCGGTCCTCCGGCAGACCGGGAATCGGTGCGGGCGGTCGCGGAGGCTGTGGACAGGGCCGCGACGGCGGCCGTCGCGCTGATGTCCAGCTCGCTGACGCTGCCGCACTGGCTGCCCACTCCCCGCATCCGCAGGTTCCGCCGCACCGCGCAGGACGTCAGGTCCGTGCTTCTCGATCAGGTCGCACGCCGGCGAGCGGCGGTCATCCGGCCGCACACCCAGGACCTGCTGGATGAACTGCTTCATGGTGCGGGAGCAGAGCTGACCGACGAAGCCATCTATGACGTTCTCAATGTGGTACTACGCGCATCTCATGGTGTACCCGGCGCCTCCCTCAGCTGGATCGCGCGCCAGTTCGCGATGGATCCGGACCTCGCGGCACGCGTGCGAGCCGAAGCCGACGAGGTGGGCCTCGCCACGTCAAGCGACCCCCTCGGGATAGCCGACTTCCCCTACACCGAGGCCGTGATCAAGGAAGTGCTGCGGATGTATCCGCCCACGTGGCTGATGGGGCGCGACATCGTCCGCGAGACCCGCGTGGGGAAGTGGACTCTGCAGCCCGGACAACATGTGATGTTCTGTACCTATCTGGTGCACCGGGATCCCCGATGGTGGAAGGACCCGGAAGAACTCCTTCCGGAACGATGGCTCGACGGCGATACACCTCATAGCCGATACGCGTACTTCCCCTTCGGCGCGGGACCGCGCATCTGTCTGGGCAATCAGCTCGGAATGTTGCAGTTGATTCTGGCCGCTGCCTGGCTAGCCACAAGGTTCGACATCGAAGTCACCAACCTGGAGATCGCTGTGCCGGCGCCGCAAGCACTGCTTGTCCCTCGCGGGTTGCGCGCCGTCTTTCACTCCCGGGTATAGGCCTCGCATTCGTCATGAGAATGCGGCCCGCCGGGGAGCGAACAGGAGAGAGATGACTGTCGCCGAAGACAATGTGGAACGGGGGGAGCGGGAAGCAGACGCCGGTTATCGGTGGCGCTGGCCCGCTCTGATCATCATCATGATCGGCTCCGCCATGGAGCTTCTCGATGTTTCCGTCACGGTCCTCGCCGGACCGACGATCCGGTCGGGCCTCCAAGGTGGTACGTCGGATCTTCAGTGGTACAGCGCGACCTACACCCTGGCGCTGGCCTGCGGCCTGATGACGGGCGGCCGGCTCGGTGACATCGTCGGCCGCAAGAGAATGTTTCTCATCGGCATGGCCGGCTTCACCATCGGTTCAGCGCTGTGCGCGGCCGCCGTCACGTCAGAAATGCTCATCATCATGCGGGCCGTCCAGGGGCTGTTCGGTGCGGCGATGATTCCACAAGGCCTGGGCATCATCAAGGAAATTTTCCCGCCGAGGAGTCTGCCGCTGGCGTTCAACGCCATGGGGCCCTTCATGGCCGTCTTTTCCTTGGGCGGGCCAATTCTCGGGGGCTGGCTGTTACAGGCCGACCTGCTGGGCGCCGGCTGGCGGATGATTTTCCTGGTGAATGTGCCGATAGGGTTGATCGGCGGGCTGGCCGCGTTGCTCACCCTGCCGCCAGATCCGCCTCCACGGTCGGTCAAACTGGATCTGCCAGGTGTGGCACTGGCCTCAGCGGGATCGCTTCTGATGATTTTCCCAATTGTCCAGGGCCGCGAGCACAACTGGCCGATCTGGACATATGCGATGATGGGCGGATCGTTGGCGGCGTTCATCATGTTCGGCCGGCTCGAAGCGCGCAGGAGCCGCTTGGGCGGCGATACTCTTGTCGTGCCGAGCCTTTTCCGGAAGCGTTCCTATGTTGCCGGGATCACCGTGGGCCTGCTGTACTTCGCAGCGCTTTCCGGCTTCGGGCTGGCATTCACGTTGTACCTGCAGCTCGGACTGCGCTATTCGCCGGCGAAGACGAGCCTGATCGGCATGGCGATGACAGTGGGAATCATCGTCGGCTCGCTCGTGATGCCGAAGTTGAGCAAGTACGGCCGAAGGGTGTTCCACGGCGGCGCCGCGATAACCGTCGCCGGCCTTCTGTCGCTGCTGTGGGCGATGCATATGGACGTCACGCCGTGGCGACTCGTACCCTCGCTGCTGGTGGCAGGGCTGGGATCCAGTCTGATGATGGGGCCCTTCTTCGCGTTGGCCCTCTCCGACGTCGAACCTCACGAGATGGGTACGGCAACGGGCACGCTGTCGGCACTTCAGCAGGGGGGAAGCTCTGTCGGCGCCGCTTTGCTCGGCACCGTCTTCTTCGAGGTGGCCAACCACAGATCTTCCGTTTCGTTCGCCGCGTTCGCCGCGTTCGCGGTGGCTGTAGGTATGGCCGCCCTCATGTTTCTGGCGGGCTTTCTTTTCCCGGCTTATCGCTCCGAGCCGGATCCGGAGTCATGAGGTCATCGATCTCGGCGTTCCGTAAACGACAAGAATCGCTCCGGCGCCTGCCTGCACGGTGATGCTCGTTCATGGCGCCCTGGCTGTTGCACAATGAGGTGTTAGCTCGATGTCCGACTTTCAGGCCCTCGTCACCGGCGCGACGGGCAACGTCGGGAGCGCGATCCTCGGGGTCATGAAATCCCGCGGCGTGCTCGTCCGTGCCCTCGCGCGCAACCCCGAGATGCTTCCCGAGCACCCGCTCGTCGACGTCGTGCAGGGCGATTACGACGATCAGCGTTCTCTTGACGCCGCCACCGCCGGCGTGAGGGCGATCTTCGTGCTGACGACGCCCGAGTCGCCTGTGCCGCGTCACGACCGGGCGATTCTTCGGGCAGCCCGATCGGCGGGCGTCACCAGGATCGTCAAGCTCTCCACCACCAGTGCAGGCGCCCGAGGACCGAACAACCGGATCGTGGGAAGCTGGCACCGCGCCGCCGAAGATGCCGTGATCGCCAGCGGGCTGCCCTGGACGATCCTGCGCCCGTCCAGCTTCGCCTCGAACTTCCTCCGATGGGCGGATGCGATCAATGAGGGTCTTCCGATCCCCAATATGACGGGTTCCGGTCTCCAGGGCGTCATCGATCCGCGGGACGTGGCCGCGGTCGCGGCCGAATGCCTGCTTTCCGGCGTCGGAGCAGGGCAGACCATCACCTTGACCGGCCCCGAGCTGTTGAGCGTTCCAGACCGGGTCGCCCGTCTGGCGCGCGTGCTCGGCCGGCAGATCACCACCGTTGACGTGCCGCCTGACCAGGCGCGGGTGCGGATGCGGTCATCAGGTATGGATGCCCCTGCCATCGAGATGGTCATCGCCGGAGCGACCTGGGCAGGGGAAGGAGGCGACGCTCACCTCACGGAAGAGGTGAAAAGGATCCTCGGGCGCCCGCCGGGCACGTTCGAAAACTGGGCTATTGATCATCGAGCAGCCTTCAACGCCCCGTCACCATGAACTGTCGGCGTGATCGTGACACGACGACGACATGGTGCGGACGAGTTACGGAGCGCGCGCTCGAAAGCATCCGGCCTGTGGGCGGGCACGGACTAGCTCGCGCTGGACGACCTCTGCGTCCGCGCCGAACAGCGTGGCTGGAGGGTCGGGGAGTAGTTGACGCGTGCCGACGTGCGGGCCCAGCGGTTCTACCAGCGCATCGGGTCCGGCCTGTTCACCAAGGTGATCTGCCGGTGGCAGGTGACGGAGCCGGTCCCGTCGGCCAGCCGTGAGAGCCCGCAGCGCGGCGGGGACACGGTCGTCGCAACTGTCGAGGGCGCCCGGCGCTTCTACGACCGTAACGGATGGATCGACGAGGGCCTGTTCGACCATGTCGCAACGAGCGCGGCCGGGGCCATCGCCGTCCTGAAAGTCCTCGGCGGGCATGCGGACGATCCGGCCGAGGGCTGAGTTCCGCAGCGTACAGTTCTGCGCGGCGCGCGAACGCGTCCCGGCCCTGCC
The DNA here is from genome assembly GCF_035917475.1 of Nonomuraea fuscirosea. Classification (NCBI taxonomy): domain Bacteria; kingdom Bacillati; phylum Actinomycetota; class Actinomycetes; order Streptosporangiales; family Streptosporangiaceae; genus Nonomuraea; species Nonomuraea fuscirosea. Next base: position 681,364 of record NZ_CP109074.1, read on the forward strand.
GCAGGATCGGGACGCCGCCGGTGAAGCAGACCGACATTCAGCGGTCTCATGAGCACATCCGTGATCGTGAGGCCGCTGACGCCGCGCCGACCATGTCTACAAGGGCCGGCTCGATGCCGTGGTCGAGGTGTTCACCAGGGCGCAGCGACCGGCCTGCGGGTACGAGTTCGTGAAGGGCGTTCGCTACCTGGTGCTCGCCAGGGTTCGCGACTCGAGGCCGACCACCACGTTGTGCTCGGGCAACCTGCGCCTTCCTGCCGGTGACCAGCCGTTGCGGCCCTCCGACCAGGTGCAGGGCATGGAACCGCTCACTCCCGAACCGATCGCCGCCTTGGGAACGCCGACTCGGGTGAACCCCGAGCCCCCACCCGCCCGGAACCGGACCGGCCTGGTGGTGATCGCCGTGGTGATGGGAGCAAGGGTGGCGGCGGGCATCACGTGGAACCGCAGGAGTACTCGGGCCCGCGACCGGTGGCGCCGCCGCCCCCATCCGCTTCTTGGTGCGGGCTGCACGCGACCTGCATGCCGCCACTCATGACACCGAACGCCCGGGCCCGATACTCGTCCGAAAGCACGTTGTTGAACAGTGCTTGAGCAGCGGGCAGCAGCAGTGACATGACCACGCCGCAGACGGCGACCATGAGGAGTACGCAGGCGAGCACAGCAAGCCGCCGATCGTCATGCCAAGCGAATTCGCAGCCATGATGAGCCCCTGGGCCACATCCGAGCCAGTGCCGAGTTCGGCCGCCCAGGACTCCGGGACGATCACAAAGGTAACCGTCGCGAAGACGATCAGGGCGATGGCCCGATGTGCTATTACCGAATTGGACCGGGTTTCATCCTGGTCCAGGACGTGCGTCAGCCGTCGACGGCAGCGCGGTTTCGAGCGCGACGAATCCGCTCTCGCGAGTGAGGCCGGGCACGGCCTTTGATGCCACGTCACCGTTCTGCGTGCGTGATCGGTCCCTGAGCGGTCAGAACTAGTCGAGGGCACGCCTGAGTACTGGCCCGCCAAGATGACAGACGGACCTAAATAGGCACCGCTGGTGGCGAATCGACTGCGTCCGCGTCGCCCATCGGCTGGGCGTCACCGACGAAGTGTTCCAACTCGCCACCACTGAGCAGTCGCACGCGAGCGGGCGCACGCTCCACCCACTCGGCCAACGCCCGCGTTGGCAGGCTGCCGTTCGCGCCCGCGAGTATGAGATTTCCGATCCGGTCGCCGCGCAGCACATCCGGCTCACAGAACAGGCACACATCGCCGAACGCCGCACGCAATGTCGCAACCTGACGACGCGCGAAATCGAAGGGTACCGAATCCACGATGTTCAACGCGTACTGCCCGCCTGGGTGCAGTACCTCTGCCGCCGCGGTGGCGAACTCCAGACTCGTGAGCCGCGCGGGTACCCCGGTCCGGATCAATACGTCCGTGACGATGAGATCGTAGGCTCGCGGACGCGAAGACCGCATTGCGTCCCGCGCGTCCGCGATACGGATTTCTATCGCGGAATCAGACGGCAACGGCAACACTCTCCTGACCGCCTCCATCAGCGCGGCGTCCCGATCGACGACCAGCTGAGCCGACCCCGGCCGGGTGGCGGCCACGTACCGCGGGAGCGTGAGACCTCCGCCCCCCAGGTGCAGCGCCCTGATCGGCGCACCATGGTCCGCGACACAGTCTGCGATCGACGCGAGCCACTGAACATACTTGAATCTCAGATGACGTGGGTCAGCGAGGTCCACATAGGACTGCGGAAAAGAGTCAAATAGCAGCACCCAGAATCCGGGGCGATCGGGATCCGGTGTCAGGTCGACCGCGCCGAAATCGGTCGGCACACTCACTGCATCTTTGGGTCGTTCATAGACAGTCATAAAGCAACAGACCTTCCTGGCGACCTGACGGCAATGCATGCACGTCCGTCCATTAACCGACCGGCGGGCTCTCCGGAGAGCTAGGAGATCCATAAGTATCAGTCGACATGAGTAATAGATCCAGGCCAACGGCAGGGTATTTACCGGACACTTCGAGCATCGGACATCCGTCCCTGCACCCAGAGTGCCGCGCGAGATGGCCGCTCGCCACGCGAATGGACCCCGGATCGCTCGACGGGTGGGCGCCGCATGCTGGTAGCGGCCCCTCGGTGCGGCTCGGCAGACCTTCGCACGTACGGTAGCAGGTGCTCGCTTCACGGGATCGAATGTCCATGATGGCCAGGTCGCCGGCACCGTAGGAGAACGACAGGTGCCTTTGCCGCGCCGCGCCGCACTGGGTTCTGGCGTCCGGTCCGAGTTTCACCCCGGGCCAGCACAGCGGACTGCGGAAGGAACCAGGCGACCTGGGAACTTACCTTGGAAGATCAACGATCACAACAACCGTCGCTCCCGCCGGCCCCCGCCGGGACCTTTCACCACCGAAGAGCGAGCCTTGACCGAACAGGGGTCAACCCGGCCTCCGACCGCCGAACAATCCGGCCTCCAGCACCTTACCGGCACCAGGCCATGACATATATGTCCGGTAAATGCCCTCCTTGGGTCCTTGATTTCGTATCCTTCGCATCGATACTCATGAATAAAGCGTCCGAGAACGGTCACAGAGAGGCGACAAAGGCATGAGAACTGCACTAGCGGCAATAGGCGACAGGCTCCTCACACTCCTCGCGCCCAAGGCGGTTGCCAGCGCGGGGGGATGCGAATACGAGCGAGGTTGCCTCGCCAGAACATGTTATTCAGGGGGCATCAGGTTCAACTACCAGCATTACACGCTCTACAGCAACTGCCATATGGTGTACGACGGTTGTTGCGTCTAGGGCTCCAGTAGGGTTTAATCCTTGAAATTCTGCTTGGTCCCGCACCTGCTGTGGGTTACGGCCCTTTCAGACTGAGTCGGTGCCGAGGTCATCAACGGCTCTTCAGATCGCGCCCTGGCAGGTTCAGGCTGCATTCTGACACCGTCGATCGACCAAAGCACGATTTCTTGGGATCAAGCAGAATGCAAGGCGTAGTCATTCCCCCGAGGGGGTTGGTCGATCGCCATGAATACCAACTCCAACCGCTCCGATCAGAGAGGGTGGACTTCGGAGGGATCCACCTGACTTCTGCCCTGCCGGGAGGGAGCCGGAATATTGATTGCTTATATCGGATTCGGTTGTCGTGTGTTACTTGCGGTGGTGTTCTTCGCCGCGGCGGTGAGTAAAATGCTGAGGCGGCGTAATCGAACTGAATTCCGGGCGTCGTTAGGGGCGTTTGGCGTGAAACCGCGCTGGAGATCTGCTGTCGCTGCAGCGGTGATCACGTGTGAGCTGGCCACAGCGGTGCTGCTGGCAGCCGATGCCACCGCGCTTGCGGGTCTGGGTGTCGGGGCCGCGCTGTTGATCATCTTCACGATGGCGATCAATTCAGTTCTGCGGCAGGGTACGTCGGCGCGTTGCCGGTGTTTCGGCGCATCGACGCGGCCGCTGGGCAGGCGGCACCTGGTGCGTAACGCGATCTTGTTGTCGATCGCAGCCGTGGGTGTTACGGGGACCTCGCTGACTACAGCCCTGGGGATTGCCGGGTGGAACCCGGCAGCGTTGACGGTGTCCGGATTCGTGGCGGTGGTCTTGGCCGCTTTGGTCGTTTCTTATGACGATCTTGTGGCGGTGGTACTTCCCCGTTGAAGGCGTTGAAGCTGAGTCGCCGAACCACTGAGAACGTAATCTTCTGAAGGGGAATGTGTCGATGGATGTGGTGTTGATCGCGGCGGTTGTCGTGGTCGGTGTGCTGGGCGGGCTCAACCTGTTGTTGATGCTGGCTGTCTTGCGGCGGTTGCGGGAGTACGACGAGAAATGGGCACGCGCAGGTATGGACAACCTCGCGGAGCGCAGGCTGGTCCCCGAGCCGGGGACGCGGATCGCCGATTTCACCGCGACCACGCTGGACGGCTCCGAGATCACCTTGCGTGATCCGGCCGGTGTGAGTGGTGCGGAAGGTCCGCTGCTGGTCGGGTTCTTCTCCACCGGATGCCCGTCCTGTCATGAAGAGCTTCCCCGTTTCGTCGAATACGCCGGCACCGTGCGGGGCGGGCGGGCGCAGAACCTGGTGGTGATCTCCGGATCTGCCGACGATGCCGAGGACATCATCGAGGCCGTCTCACCGATGGCCTGCGTAGTGGTCGAGCCGATTGAGGGTCCGCTGATGACCGCGTTCAGCGTGCGGCGCTGGCCCTCGTTCGTCGTGCTCGAGCGGGACGGCACAGTCCAGGCCAGCGCTGGCAGCGTTGCCACTCTGGCGCGCTCGCAGCAGGCCGTCTCGGTGTGATGCGCGCAGCTGATCAGGCTATGGGTGATGACGCGGCGGCCGAGTACGTGGCAGGCGGCGAATCGGGCTGGTGGGAACGATGTGTGACCGCGCTGGGGGTCGCTTGGCAGGCCAGACCGGCACTGCTCGCCGTACAGCTGGCCGGGGCACTGGTCATGGGCGCCACGCCGGTCGCGGTCGCGTGGCTGACCAAGCAGATACTCGATGAGCTGCTGGGGCAACAGCGGTCCATCGGCTGGCTGGTCGGGCAAAGCGCGCTCCTGGCCGGGCTTGGACTGATCGCGGCGGCGCTACCGCACCTTTTCCACTACGTCGATGCCGAAATGGGCCGCTCCATCCGGCTGCACAGCCAAGACCGGCTGTACGCAGCGTTGTCCCGCCTGGCCGGGCTGTCGAGGTTTGAGAATCCGGTCTTTCATGACCGGATCCGGCTGGCTCAGCAATCCGGTGCGATGTCACCGCCAATGATCCTGGACGCCTCACTGGGCGGGGTGCGCACCGTGGTGACCATGCTGGGGTTCACCGGCTCGCTGCTGGCCGTCAGCCCTGTCATGGCCGCGGTGGTGCTGGCCTCGGCCATCCCGGTGGTTGCCGCCGAGCTGGGCTTGAGCACTAGGCGGGGTCGGATGATGTGGACCATCAGCCCGCACGAGCGGCGGCAGGTGTTCTACTCCCAGCTGATGACCGACCGCACCGCCGCCAAGGAAATCCGGCTGTTTGGTCTGGCAGACTTCATCCGCTCGCTGATGTTGGGCGAGCTGCGCCAGGTCAACGCTGCACAGCGGGGGCTGGACCGGCGGGTGTTCCACACCCAGTTCGGGCTGGCCGTGCTGACCGCCGTCGTTTCCGGTGCCGGCCTGGCCTGGGGCATCCTGCAGGCACGCGCCGGTCTGCTGACCTCGGGAGATCTGATCGTTTTCACAGCGGCCGTCGCTGGGGTGCAGACCGGGTTGTCCGGGCTGGTCACCCAACTGGCTGGCGGGCACCAGGCGTTGCTGCAGTTCGGCCACTTCCTCGACGTTGTCAACGCCGAGCCGGACCTGACCACACCGGCTCACCCGGTGCCCGCGGCGCCGTTGCGTGGCGCGATCGAGCTGCGCGACGTCTGGTTCCGTTACGACCCGGACAAACCCTGGGTGCTGCGCGGGGTCGACCTGCAGATACCGGCCGGCTCGCTGCTCGCCCTGGTCGGCGTGAACGGCGCCGGTAAGAGCACCCTGGTCAAGCTCCTGTGCCGGCTGTATGAGCCCACCCGCGGCTCGATCAGCTGGGACGGCATCGACATCCGCCATATCCCCGTCGCCGACCTGCGCGAACGCATCGGCACCGTCTTCCAGGACCACATGAACTACGACTTCACGGCGGCGGACAACATCGGCATCGGCGACCTGCCCGCCCTGCATGACCGTGACAAGATCTGCGCCGCCGCGGCATCCGCCGAAGTACACGCCACCATCGCCGCCCTGCCCCATGGCTACGACACCCTGTTGAGCCGGATGTTCTTCATGAACTCCGACTCCGACGGCTCCACCACGGGAATGACGTTATCCGGCGGCCAGTGGCAGCGGATCGCCCTGGCCCGTGGTCTGATGCGTGGCCGCCGCGACCTGCTCATCCTGGACGAACCCAGCTCCGGCCTGGACGCCGAAGCCGAACACACCATCCACCAGAGGCTGGTCGAACACCGCCACGGCACCACCAGCGTGATCATCTCCCACCGGCTCAACGGGGTGCGGATGGCCGACCGTATCGCCGTCCTCGACGACGGCTGCATCACCGAACAAGGCACCCATGACGAACTGATGGCGCAGGACGGCACCTACGCCCGGCTTTTCCGCAAGCAGGCATCGGGCTACGACACCGGCCACGAGCCGCAGCCGATCCCGTGATCGCCCTGACCTCCGCGCTGACGGTGATCGCAGCGATCTTGGTGGCGACCGTCTTCGTGCGGCGGCGCATCGTGGTCGTCACCGTGTCCGGGACCAGCATGACACCCACCCTTCAACCCGGCGAGAAGCTCCTCGTACGCCGGTGCGGCATCACCGCGTTGAAGGTCGGTGACATCGTGGTCCTGGAACCACCACGCGTACCCGTTTCCCACGAGGTCACGGTCCTGTCCCGCCTGCCGACGCGAACGCAATGGCAGGTCAAACGAGTCGCGGCGCTCCCCGGTGACCCGATCCCGCCACCGGCGCAGGAGGCGGCAGGCACTCTGCGGACCGTCCCCGGCGGTACGCTGATCGTCCTCGGCGACAACAACGCGAGCAACGACTCCCGCCTGAACGGCCCCTACCCCGCCGACCGAATCCTCGGCATCGCCCTCAGGAAGCTGGAGAGCCGGTCATAGTGGTCAGGACGCGAGGTGGTAGCCGTCTTGCCGGCGTCCGGTGTGGGCCAGGGTGTGTTCGACGGCGGCGCGCCGGCGGAGCTGGACGTGGCCTGCCGGGGTGAGCTGGCGTCGGCGAAATCACTACGAACACGATCAGAGACCTGGTGATGCGGTGGCGAGGGGAATCCGACGGGGGATACCGCCGGATGCATGGGGAGTTCGACCGGCTCGGCTATCAGGTCGGCGAAGCGATCGTACGTAGAACCCTCCCGCGGTCGGCGATCCGGCTGGTACCCGAAGCGTTGACGCCTCGTGGCGGATATACCTGCATGCCCAGGCGCAGCTAGGGCTGGCGTTCAAGATCGTGGTGTAGGATATTCAACCACTCTGCGATCTAGATCCTATTTAAGCAGCAATAGCATCATTCGTCACTTTGGCATCAGCGGCGTCTTCTTGTGCCTCTCTCTCGGCGGCCTTGCGGCAGTCGGCCAAGACCTCCAGGCCGAGATAGCGACGGCTTTCGGTCCACTCGTCGTGCTGCTCGGCCAGCACCGGGCGGCGTCGCCACCGTCCAGGAGGCCGGCGTCGTCGTCCGCTGCGACAGCGCGTCGTACCTGTGGCCGCGGGCGGTTGCGTCTTCGAGGGCATCGCAACCGTGCTGAACATCCGGCGGTACGTCGGATACAACACCCAGTGGGCGCACCTCAAGTACGCCCGCGACAACATGAACGCCACCTATCCCCAGCTGGGCCTGCCTGAGAAGATCCCGGGTTTCTCCAGGGACTCACTGCTGACCCGCTGCTACTACGGCGACGTCTGCGAGAAGAAGGGAAAGAATCGAAGGCGTGCCGCGCCTGGTACGGCGCCGATTACTCTCGCAAATATGCGGCTCCGGTGGGCGCCCCGGTGGGGTACCCAGCCGGCCGGACGAGAGCCGGACGGCATTCTCGACGACGGCATCGTGGATTAGCCGGGCGTGCAGGGCGACTGCGATGAAGACCCGTTCAACCCCACCTACGAAGGATTGGCGCAGGCGGGTCAAGGTAAGCCCGATTTTTCGGTGTACGTGATCAGCGGCCCCGCCAGCCAGACCGCCGGAAACGCCATGAATTTGTGGGCGAACAAGGACCGGGTCGTCGACGGGGACAAATTCTGGGTCGATGTACGCGCATGACAGGAAGAGGCGCGGTCCTTGGCATCAGCTTGCGCTTGTAACGCGACAAGGATGCGCGCCCAGACTCCGTTCCGCTGCAGCGGCCCTCTCTGTCAGACTGCTGTGATACATGAGACAGATGAGACCTTTTGATGTGAAGCAGGGCGAGACGGGACGGTCGAGACAGTGACGATGACCCTCGCCGACCAGAGCGCCATGACGGGGCAGGATGGCCGGGTGACCGATGAGCAGCCGGCCCGGCCCAAACGGCGGACGGCTCGCATCCCCGGCTCCACCAGGTCCAACCCGGCGAAACACTCGGCCAGTTCCGCCAGCCAGAGCAGGTAGTACGGAACGGCTCCGGCCTCGGCCAGCCTGTCGTTGCCCGCCGACATCGCCTCGCCCGTCGCGGTGCCGTCCCACAACACCAGATAGCTGCCGGACGGCACGGCCTGCATGACCCGGTCGATGATCGAGTGCATCACCTGCAGGTCCTTCACGTAACCGAGCACGCCCATGAACATCACGGCGATCGGCTGGGTGCAGTCGAGAACCTCGCGCGCCTGCGCGATGATCTGATCTGGATTGATGAGATATGTCCGGCAAGCGACCGGTCAACGTCCTGGATGACGAGCCTCCGGCACGGGAGGATGGTGTGTCACCAGGTCGCCGCAGAACGAAACGCCGCGGTGATGGGCCGAGCCGTTGGAGGTACCTTGCATCGTCGTCTCTTCGCCGGGCTGGCCGTCTGCGCCGGTCTGTCCGCCGTAGCCGGAATGACCGGGGCGCCTGCTCTCGCCGCGACCCAGAAGACCTCGACGCAAAGCGCCGCCGTCGGGGCCGCTCGCGCGCGTGACTAAGCGGGATTTCAGAAGTCCTGCGCGTGACGGGGCGTGAGATCGCGGGCGCGGACGGGCGTTGACAGGGGCCTCGCTGGGAGTTGGATCGAAGTTGCTGGCAACGCCCACCCACCCCGCGAGGTCGTGGTCAGTATGCGCCCGGTCAGCGTGTTCGCCAACGGTCCCGAAGGCTCGATCGAGCAGTTGCGTGCGGACCTGCGCGGCCGGCGGCGGCAGGCCAGGCGGGCGGTGGCCGCCATCCCATCACTGCCCGGCTGCGGGAGTTACCGCGCACCGCGCTGGTGTGGGCCACCGATAAAACTCACATCAGCCTGCTGGTCTCATGATGCGACACGATCGAACTAGGAGGTTCTCGATGTTCCAGACGGGGACGGCTGTCGCGCTGGCGGCGGCGATGTTGTCGGGCGGGCTGCCGCAGGGCATGCTCTTCATGGAGTCGCACCCGCCCGCGAAGGAGTGGGAGACGTACAAGGTGACCGACTCCAACAACCTGCCGCTCCAGCTCGATCCGTGCTTCTTCCGCCACCGCAGGGACGCCGGGCGAGTGGCCACCCGGGCCGTGATCTACGCCGCGGAAACGGAGCTGAAGTACGAGCAACTAGTGATCTACAAGAACGTCAGGCACGCCAAGCGCGCCATGAACCTGCTGCGCAGGGATCTCACGAAATGCGCGGACGTGGGCAAGGGCGTGCACCGCTACCGGTACTTCAGCAAGCCGCTGGACGTGGGTGACGAGGGCCTGCGCGCGGGGGGCCTGTTCTTTGAGAACGGCGAGCATTCGGTGGCCGTACGCCGCGGCGCGGCCGTCTACATCGTCGGCGAGACCGCCTCTCCGACCAAGAGCCTGCCCATCAACCGCTTCCGTCGCCTCATCTCCCAGGCCGAACAGATGACGATCAGGGTCTGCGAGCTGCCGAAGGCGTCGTGCTAGAAGCTGTTTGAAGTTCGGATCTTGGTAAGGTCGGGGGCTGGGCTGGCCGTGACTGGCGTTTCGATGTGACCGACGCCGAGTGGGCGTTGATCGAGCCGCATCTGCCGGTGGCGGCTACCGGGCCGCTGCCCCGGCGGGTGCGTGATCAGTTCAATGGGATCTTGTGGCGGTTCCGCACCGGGTCGGGCTGGCGTGACATGCCGGAACGCTGTGGGCCTTGGTCCACCCTCTACTCCCGGTTCAACGGCTGGGCCAAGGCCGGAGTGTTCCAGGACCTGATGAACGCGTTAATCGCCGAGGCCGCAGCGCGCGGCCAGGTCGGGCTGGAGCTGGTCAGCGTGGACTCCACGATCGTGCGGGCACATCAGGAATCGGCCGGGCTGGCGATCGCCGGAGAGACCCTGGACGCGCTGGAGCGGGCGCTGACCGAGGAAAAAAGGGGCTCCGCTGCCGGCTCCGCTGCCGGTGCAGCCGCCGGTGCAGCCGCCGGTGCTGCGGGTGATGCGCCGCAGGCCGCACGTACAAGGCCTACTCCTCCAAGGCCAACCGCGCCTATCTGCGCCGCCGTCGGATTGGCGCGGTCATCCCGGAGAAGAGCGATCAGCAGGCCAACCGGGAGAAGAAGGGCTATGCCGGTGGACGGCCCGTCACCTTCGATCCGCAACGCTACCGGCAGCGCAACACCATCGAACGCTGCTTCCAGAAGATCAAGACCTGGCGTGGCCTGGCCACCCGCTACGACAATGCCCCGGAAAGCTACGAGGCTCGACCCTGTGGTTACGACTCCTCACCTCAACCACATGATCCGAACTCCGAACAGCCCCTAGCTTGGTTCGACTCCCGCTTCCACCAGCGGGTGAAGGCGTGGCAGGAGACCGAGCTCACGAAGGAGTTCGACGAGCGAATTGATCACTGATTCGATCTCCGGTTCACCGTGTGGGCAAACACCTGGGCTGACGGCGTCGGCAAGCGAGATCGTCCGAGCGTGGAGCGCGCGCCGAAGGCAGAACGCGCGGGAGGGAGATCGCCGACATCGGCGGAGAAGCGGGGGACAGCTCACCACGGTCCGGCTCAGCTTGCTGACGAACCGTGCCCGGCGTGGCTTCTGGCCACGCCGGGCCGGCGTCTACCGGCGCCGCCGACGGGTCATGTCCTCGGCGATCCGGCACCTGGCGATCCGCAGGCCAAGCACCCTGCGATGACTTTTGAAGCGGTACAGGGCCGAGCGTCGACACTACCTCGATGATCACAAAGAGTGCTCGCGACGTCCCTTCGGGGCCAGGTCGGCCATCAGCTCAGCGAGTACGAGCTCCTCCTCGACCCGCACATCCCGTCGCTCCATCACCACGGACAGCTCCGGATCCCAGGAGGTGGGACGTACATGCCCGGAGAGCGGAGCCGACGAGGGCACGGCTAGGTAGGAGGCGGCGTCGAAGCGCCACGGCAGGAATCCGACCCGCTCGTGGACCGCGGCGGCGATGGCGATCCCGCCCCAGTCGAAGTCCCCGTGGTAGGCGAACGTCGCGCCACCGGCCGCGAGCAGGTCCAGCAGTCGCCAGACGGCCGCCGACGGCCGGCCGCCGCCGCATACCAGGGGTGGGCAGGAGGCGCCGAGTTCGTCGGCCGCCGCCGCGACCACGACCGGGTTCTCGCAGATTCTGACCAGGTTCGCGCGGAGCGGCGCCTCGTGGCGGAGGAGTTGGCGCAGGGTCAGCACGCACGGCTCGCCCGCTGCCCTGGCGGCGGTGAGCATGCGCCCGGTGGGGGAGTGGTCGTCACCCGGCAGCCCCAGGCAGAGCACGAAGGAGGACAGGTCGTCGAGGTGCACGCCGACCGCGGCCCAGGCCGAGCGGCGGGCGTCCGCGCCGCCTTCGCCCGCGTACGGCAGGCCGGACAGGGCGCGGGCCGCGGACAGGGCGAGGGTCGCCAGCGGGCGTCCTTCGTCCAGGGCGTGTGCGTCCGCGCAGGTCTCGGCGGCAAGCCGGCCGAGGCGCGTGCCCGGTGACGGCAGCCGCTCCAGTACGCTGCTCAGCCGGTCGAGCAGGATACGTGCTTCTCCGGCCGTGGTGGCGAGCCTTCTGACCAGCCCGGTGGACTCCAGCCACGATCGCCACCCGCACAGTTCGGGCCGTTCGGAGACGAGGGCGTCGAGCTTGGCGAAGGCCCGTTCCCAAGCCGCTGCCTGCGCGGCCTTCTCCCCGGTCAGGTCCCGGATCGGGCCACGTAGCCGGATGACGGCCTCGCGCAGCCCGTCCGCGGTGATGCCACCCGCTCGCAGGATGCGATCCACCTCGTCCAAGGAGACCGACAGGGAGGAACCGGCTCCCGCACGGCGGCCGAGCAGCACCTCGGCCGCGCGGCGCTGCGCTGGGGTCGCCGTCGTGAGGGTCACCGTTCCCGTCAGCGCTTTGCCCTGTTCCAGGCGGCGGCGTGCCCGGTCGACCAGCCAGGCGGTCTCGTCGCCTCCCAGCAGCCGCCCCAGCCGCTCGCTCGCACCGCCGCCTGCCTCGGAGCTGTTCGTGCCGCCGCCGCTCATCCGGCCGCGCCACCCTCGTCCATGCCGAACAGGCCATCCTGCCGTACGGCGGGTGCGGAGGAGGGCGCAGGCACGCCACGAGCGGGGCGTTCCGCCCGTCGTCGTTCGCGCCCGTCCCACCGCCAGGGCGTCACCAGCACGGCGTCGATGCCGTCACGGCGGGAGAGCTGGCAGATCGCCAGGCCGGGCACCTGCGGGTAGCACCCCCACTCGCGCTCGCTGGTCATCACCACGTCCATGTCGAACGTGGCCAGCAGGCCCAGGCACTTGGCCCGGGAGTCGTCGTCCACACCGGCGAATGCCTCGTCCAGCGCGACCAGGCGTGGCGCGTGCGGGTTGCCCGCGGACTTGTAGTGGGCCGAGGCGGCGGCGAACAGCGGAACCGACGCCGCCAGCACCCGTTCTCCGCCGGAGGCGGGACCGGTGGCGGCGCGCCACTGGCCGTCCTGGAGTCGCTGGATGGCGAACTCGTGCCAGGCTCGGTAGTCCAGCGCCCGGGTCAGCGCCTCGGTCCAGCCCGCGGCCGGGTTGTCGGCGTGCTCGCGGGCGATCCGCTCCTGCAGAAAAGCGCCGACGGCGGCCCGGTCCGCGGCGGACCAGGCGTCCACGGTCTGGCGGAGCTTGCCTCTGATCCGGTCGAGCCCGTCGGGGGCGTTCCTGGCCGTCCTCCAGATCAGGCGCAGCCGCATGCCGGTGGAGGTGGGGCGGGATTCCAGCTCGGTGTTCATCTCCCGGACCTCTGACTCCGCCGCTGCGATCAGCTCGTGCAGCGTGCCGGCGACCTCGTTGAGCAGGTGGTTCTCCAAAATCTCGCGTTCCTTGGCCGACAGGAGCTGCGCGCGTTGCCCGGTCTCCTCCGCCAGCGCCGCGGCCAGCTCGGGCATGTCCCTGGCGCGCCCCTGGAAGATCACGTCGACGATCATGACTCCGTCGCGCAGGGTCAGCCCGACCGAGTGCCCGTGCCTGGCCATGGCATCCGACAGCAGCTTGTGCTCCTCGGCGACCTTCTTCTGCACCCGGTCCCATGGGCCGTCGCCGTCGTCCACGGCGTCGAGCTCGGCGTTGACCGTCCTGGCCAGGAGCACGGTGGGTGTCGCCGCCCACTCGCCGTCGGTGTCGGGCACGTCCAGGCCGGCCAGTGCGACTTTCAGCAGGCCAGTGGCGGCGAACGCCTGGAACTCCCGCACGGCGCCGTCGCGGGCCGTGGCCGCCTCCTCGATCTGCCCCCGCAGGTTGTCGCGTTCGCCCTCGGCCTTGCCGCGTTGCTGCAGGGCCTGCTGCTCGCGCAGGCGAGTGGCGCGTTCGGCGATGGTGCGCTCGCGCAGCTCGTGCTCCACCTGGTCGAGTCGGCGGAACAGCTCCTCGACGGCGGCGCCCGCGGTCTCGGTCAGCGTGCGGTACGCCTCGGCCGCGGCGCCCGCCTCCTCGCCTGCCTTGGCGGCCAGTTCGGCGGCGCCGTCGAGCTGCTCCTTCGTCCTGCCGAGCTCCCCTTCGGCGTCCGCGGCGCTCTCGTATGCGTCACGCCAGGCCTGTACGGCGGGCCACAGCTGCGCCAGGGCCAGCCGGTAGCGGCTGAGCGCCCTCTTGACCTCGTCGAGCGCGGCGGGCTCCGCGGGCAGGCCGACGTCCGCGGCGAACTCGCCGGCCCGCGTCCCCGCGTCCCGGAGCTCGTCCTGCCGCTCGCGGAGCGCCTTGTCCGCCGCGGCGTGCGCGGCGTTGACCTCGTCACGCCGTTCGTAGGCGGTGGCGCGCTTGACGTGCGCCTCCCGCAGCTCGGAATCCGGGGGCAGGCCGCGGTGTTCCGCGGCGAGCCTCTCCCGGCGGGCGGCGAGCGACTCGAGCCGGTCGCGCAGGTCGTCGATCCGCCGGTTGACCTGGTCCAGCTCCCCGCGAAGGGTCACCAGCCGGGTGCGCCGCGTCGCCTCTCTGGCTCCCTCGCCGATGTAGCGTGCCTCGCTCTTGCGCCAGGAGCCGGTGAGCACGCCGTTCGCCCACCGGCCGTCCACCGCCACCCACGTCCGGCCGTTGTCGCCCGGTCCGAGCCCGATGCCGGACAACACGGCCTCCACGGCGCTGTCGGCCAGCGTCGCGGCCTGCGGATCCGCCCGGTCGACAGCCGGACGCAGGACGGCGGCGCAGGACGGGCCGGACGGCGGCTCGCCGGCGACGACGACGGTGTCGTCCGCGGCCAGCAGCGTCCCGTCCGGCGTCACCCAGGCATCCAGAATGCCGGCCGCCTCCAGTGCGGCCTCCAGCCCGGCCCGATGATCGGCGGCTACCGCGTCGGCGAAGTCCACCACCTTCCACATGGGCGCGCCGGGACGGTCGAGGCGGGCGGCGGGGTCGCGCGTGTGAGGCGGAGGCGGCGCCTCGTGGCCGCCGGCCTCCAGGCGGGAGATCTCTCCGGACAGGTCCGCGGCGGCCCGTCTTGCCTCCTGGATCTCGGAGTCCAGCTCCGCGCCCAGCCGGCCGAGCGCGTCGGTGGCGGCTCTGGCCGCGTCGCCCACGGCGTTCGCGGCAGGGTTGGGGCCGTCGGTGGAGGCGGCCCAGGACCGCAGCGCGGCGATCAGCTCATCGGGATCGTCCAGCCGCAGCTCGACGAGGCCGGCCAGGTAGAGGATGTAGTTCTGGACGAGCCCGGCGACGGCTCCGCCCACCGCCCCTTCCGCGTCGGCGACACGCTGGGCGACCGCCTGTGTCTCCGCGGTCAGCCGCTCCACCTCCGAGCGCGCGGACCTCATCCGCTCCTGGGCCTGGCGCACGCGGTCGATGAGCCGCTCCAGCTCGTCGATCGCCTGCTCCTGACGTTCCGCCAGCGCCTCGGCCGCACGCCGGATCCGCGCCAGCTCCTGCCCGTCGGCCGCAAGGAGATGATCCGCCTCCGTACCGGCGGTCCCGGGCTCGCACCGCGCCTCATGGGCGGCCGACACGGCCAGCTCACTCACCCGGTCGAGGTCGCGTGCCGCCGCATCGGCCTTGTCCCGGGCCGTACGGGCCCGCTGCTCGCGCCGCAGTGCCTCGCCAGCGAGGCGGTCGCGTTCCTGCTCGCAGCGGCGGGCGTGATCGGCCAGCCGCTTGGCCTCCTGGCCATGTTGCTTGAGCCGCTCCGCGTCACGCATCTCGGGGCTCTCCCGGAGTGCGTCCCGGCGTGCCTGCAGCAGGGTTCGCTGCTCCTCCAGTTCTGCCAGCACCTGCTGGGCCGCCGCCAGCTCCGCCTCCGCCGCGGTGTGGCGACCCTCGGCCTCGCCGAGGTCGCGGCCCAGGTGCTCGTAACGGCTGTGCGCCAGTCGCGGTACGGCGGCCTTGCGCTTGGCCGCGATGGCGGCGTACCGGCGGTAGTGGACCAGAAAGCCCGTCGCCGCCTCGCGTGCCTCCTCCAGCCCGCGCAGGGCGTCGCGCTCCTCGTCGAGGCCGCGGAACGCCTCGGCCACCGTGGCGATCAGCGCGGGACTGAGCGGCGGCAGCGCCTCGGTGAGGGCACGGGACAGCAGCTTCTCGTCCGGCTTCTTGGACAACTGCGGCTGGCGCAACTGGATGAGCAGGTTCACCAGGGCCTCGTAGCGGTGCTCGCCGAGGCCGAAAAGCGCCTCGTCCACGGCCCTGCGGTAGTCGGCCGCCCGGTCGTACACCATCCCGCGGCCCTCGACGGCCTCGCGCAGCTTCTCCCTGGTGAGCACCACGCCGGTGGAGGAGAGCAGATGGAGCTCCGCGCCGATGCGCTGCGAGGTGAGGAAGAACCAGTGCCGGACGATGCCGCGGTCCTTGACCGCCTTCAACCCGCACCCGATCGTACGGAACTCCTCCGAACCGTCCGCCGTGCGCCGGCCGAACTCCATCCACGCATAACCCAGCCGCTCGGAGTGCGGGTGCTTGCCGCCCAGCAGCAGGTTCCACTCCATGCGCTTCTGACGGTCGCCGTCCGGTTCGACCCGATGTGGCGCCAGCTCGCCGTCGAGCAGGAACGGCAGCGTCAGGGCCAGCACCTTGGACTTGCCGGTGCCGTTGTTGCCGCGCAGCAGCAGCCGGCCGTCGTGGAAGTGGAACTCCTCCACGTCGTAATAGAACAGGTCGACGAGCCCGGCGCGCAGCGGCTTCCAGCGTTCGGAGGTCGGGGAAGGCAGCATCACTGTCCTTTGATCACGGGTTCGGTCAGCGCGTAGCGGGCGATGGCCGGCAGCCCCACGACCGCGTCCTCGGTGGCGTGCACGAGCCGCAGCGCCGTCAGCTTGGCCAAAGCCGTGGTGAGCAGGCCGTTCTCGGCGCCCGGCTCGGTCACGCCCTTGCGCCAGAAGGACACGTGCTCGCGGGCCGCCTGCCGGACGAAGGACCTCAGCTCCTCCACCGTCAGCTCGCCGTGGACGGCCAGCCGTTCGGCCACGAGCAGCGTCACGTGGCCGTCGGTGTACTGCTCCGGCATGCGGACATCGGTCAGCTCGTCGTCGGGATCGACCATGGCGATGCCCTCGGCTCGTACCTCGGCCACCAGACCGGTGGCATCCTCCAGGCGGCGGACGATGGCGTGCCGCTGGGAGGCCAGGTAGGCGCGCTCGGCTTCGTCGAGGTCGGCGAAATAGATCACCGGGTCCTCCAGCAGCTTGCGAGTCAGCCTGCGGCGCAGGGCCTGGTTGCGCAGGTCGTCGGTGTCGGCGACCGGCTCGGCCACCAGCTCGGCGAGCCGCTCCTCGAACGAGGATGCCGTGATCGTGGACGGGCCGCGCGCGCCGGTCAGCAGCGCGGCCAGTACCTGCCTGCGTACGTCGTACAGCACGTCACCGCTCGCCGACAGATAGGCCTCCTCATCGCCGGCGACCCGGCGCAGCACGCCCCAGTCCAGCAACGTGCGCACCACGGCCACCAGATCGGCCCGCTCGGCACGGCTGTCGAGGGTGAAGACGAAGTCCAGCTCAGGCTCTGCCGCGGCCGACAGCACCTCCTCCGCCAGCCGGCCGAGCGTGGTCTGCGCGTCCGCCCGTTCGAGCGTGGCCAGGGCCAGGCAGAACAGCACGTAACGGCGCCGGCCGTAGGGCTCTCCCGCCTTTCCCCGCGCGGGGTGAGTCGCGTCGCGGGTGTCAGGGACGGTCTTGAACAGCCTCGCCGTACCCGAGTCCACCATGAGCCGCCAGCCGGTCTCGCGCGCGAGCCAGTCGCGCAGCTCGGTCACATGCCGGCGCACCAGCAGCAGCGCCTCGGGATCACGCTCGGCGGTGAGCAGCGGTCTGGCCAGTAGCGCGCGTAGTGCGGCACGCCGCTGGGCCTGCTCTTCGTCCCCGGTCATGGGGCGGCCGTCAGATCGGTGATCTCGATCACGTGCTCGGGGCCGGTGAGCACGCCGTCCTCCGCATGGATTTCCACTTCGCCACCATCGGGAACAAGCGTCAGGCGGATCTCCATCGAGCCGTCGGCGCTCATCGTCTTCACCTCCGTCTCGCCCGGCCGGCGGGCCGCGAGCGCGTCGCCCAGCAGCCCCAGGAACAACCCGAAGGCCCGCGGATCGAGCTTATCCAGCTCCGACAGCAGGACCGGGCCGCTGGTCCGCAGGGCGGCGCGGGCCGCGGCCGTCTCGCTCGTCTCCCGCTCGGCCTGCTCGACCAGCAGCATGCGGGCCTGGGAGCGGTCGGTCACCTTGTTCGGCCTGCCGCGCCGCTCATAGGAGCCGGTACGGCGCAGCTGCGGCGAGATCCTGATCGGCGGCGCCTCCCGCCAAGCGGCTCCTGCCTCGGCCTCGCGCCATTCCTCCAGCGTCGCAGCCGTCACCGTCAGATGCCGGGCCGGGGTCAGTCCGAACGCCGCCCGCCACAACCGGTGCGCCGCGGCCTCGTCGGGAGCCTCGGCGAACCAGCGCGCCAGCGCCCGGAAGTCCGCGCTGCGGTCGGAACGTCCGGACCGCCGCTCGTTCAGCAGCCCGACCGTGTCGATGAGCTGCTTGATCGCCGTGATCGCCGCCTGGCGCAGCAGCCGCGCCTGCGACGGCCGATCGGCGCCCGTGGAGACGAACCAGTCCCGCAGACCGCGCCACCGATTGGACCAGGAGGCGAACGCCGCCTCCTCCGCCTTGACGTACGCCTCGGCCGCCTCCTCCTGGTCGGGCACCGCGTCGGCGGCCTCGCGGCCCGCGGCCAGCCGGAGCAGCCGATCATGGTCGAATCTCTCCAGCTCTTCCAGGAGCGTCGCGATGCGCGCGCCGGAGTTGGCGAGGTCGGCGATGAAACGGTTGATGTAGTCGATCAGCCGTTCCTTGTAGGCGATGAACCCTGCCACGTCACCGTCGGAGAAGTCGATCGCGCGCCGCAACGAGGCCATGAAAGCCTGCGCGTTGTCGGCCAGGGACGAGAACCGATCGGACAGGGACAGCAGCAGCAGGTGCACGCGCGCAGGGTCGGGATCCGCATCGCGAGCGAGAACGGCCAGCGACTGCAACTGCTCGGCGATGTCTCCCAGCGCCACGGACTGCAGCGCACCGCGTTTGCCGATGGCATCCTCGTAGAACGCGATCGCCTGCTCGGCTGCCTGCCCGGCATGCGTGAGCTGGAACAGGTACCGCTTGCGGTGGAAGTCTTCGACGCTCGTGACCCTGCCGGTGTCGGCGTCCGCGCGCAGGTTGCCCCATTCCCGCAGCTTGTCCAGTGCCTGTGCGAGCGCGTCGTCGTTGTCCCGCCGCAGCTCCGCCGCCACGTCCTCGGGCCGGAGGTGCACGATGAATCGTTCCTTCGCTCGCGCGAACGCGCGGAGGATCGCCCGGTAGAAGGCCGCGTTGGGCACGCCCAGGTGAGCGAAGGGCTGATGCTCCTGAGACGGGAAAGCCATATCGACAGTTTCCCTGCCCAATGAGGATGCCGTGGTCAATGTCGGCAGGACAGTCCCGAGGAATGAGCAGAGTCTTTCCGCACGGCCACATCACTACGTCTGGTGGTCCGGGCCACGGTAGAGGGCCTCAGGGCGCTGCTCGGGCATGGCTCCGGGGGCAACACGCGTGACGGCCGCGTGCTCGATGCGTGCTCGGGCGCCCCGTCACGCGCCGTCGGGGCCCGGCACCGTCTGGCACGCAATGTGCGCGGAGGCGGTACGAACCAGCCTCAAATGACACCCCGCGACACTAAAGGATCTTGCTTCTGATCCGACGGTCGCAGGTTCGAATCCCGCGGGGCGACTCACGGCGCAGCCTGTGCGACTAGGGCTGATGGAGAGGTGCCGGGTCGGCGTTGGCCCAGGGTCCGCGACAAGCGATCCCCTGCTCAATGGCAGGTGTGGGCGATACCCTGGTGTCCTCACTCCGGGGGAGAGCCTCAACGTATCGGCTCGGCGGGGACGTCAGCTGGACGGGGGACACCGAACCAGACGATGAGGCCGCCGAGGATGAACAGACCCCCGCAGATCAGCATGCCGACATCGAATCCCCGGTCGAGGGCGGCCGGATTGGTCGCAGCGTCTTGCGGCAACCCCACCAGCAGCGGCAGGGCGGCGACGACGATGAGGCCGGCGGCTCTGGCGACCCCGTTGCTGACGGCGCTGGCGGTGCCGGCACGCGCGTCGGGGACGGCGCTGAGCGCAGTGGCGGTGATGGGGGGTGTGATCAGCGGGATGCCGATTCCGACCAGGGCGACCACTGGGAGCACGTCAACCGGGTAGGAGGCGTCCGAGCCGATCCGGGTTGCCAGCAGGAGCGCAAGTCCGCAGATGAGGGCACCCGCAGCGACAGGTACGCGGGGGCCGGTTCGTGTGGTGAGAGCCCCGCCCCAGGCCGACAGAACGAGCGTCAGCACGGTGAGGGGGAGCAGCGCCAATCCGGTTGCCAGCGTGCCGTATCCGGAGGTGACCTGTAGTTGGATCGGCAGCAGGAAGAACAGACCGGCGAGCCCGCCGTACAGGAAGAAGCTTGCGAGGTTGGCGACGCTGAACGGACGTGAGGCGAAGAGTCCGAGCGGCAGCATGGGCGTGCGGCTATGCCGCTCGGCCCACACGAAGACCAGCATGGCCATCAGCCCGAGAAAGGCGGCAACGGTTGCCGCGCCCGGATCATAGGGAGCTTGGATCAGCGCGTAGGTCATCGCGCCCAGGCCGAGCGCCGCCAGCGCCGCCCCGGCCACGTCGAACCGGCCGGATAGCTTGCCGTGACGTCTTTCCGGCACATGAGCGACCAGCAGCAGCGCGAGGGACACGGCGACCGGCACGTTGATCAAAAACACCCATTGCCACCCGGCCGCGTCCACCAGCGCTCCCCCGAGTAGCGGCCCAGCAGCACCGGCCATCCCGCTCATTCCCGACCACCATCCGATCGCTCGCGCTCGATCATCGGGGTGGAACGAGGATTGGATGAGGGCGAGCGAGCCCGGCACGACCAGGGCGCCACCGATGCCTTGCAAGGCGCGACCGGCGATCAACCACTCCAGGCTCGGTGCCACGCCGCACAGCAGGGACGCGACGGCGAACCACACCACCCCCACCAGGTACACGCGCCGGCGACCGAAACGGTCGCCCAAGCCGCCACCCAAGAGGATCAGCGCGGACAGGGTGAGTGTGAACGCATTGACCGTCCACTGCAGCCCTGCCATCGACGCGTCCAGGCTCCGGCCGAGTGCCGGCAAGGCCACATTGACCACCGTCGCCTCAAGCAGCACCAGCCCGGAGCCGACGGCGGTGACGACCAGCACCCACCGCCCGGCCGGTGTGTCCAGGCGGACCGGCGCCGTGATCCCCAGGGCCGGTGGCGTCGTCACTTCGATGCCTCCGAGACATCCTTGTCTTCCCGCTTCTGGGCGTTAGGCCGGACCCGGAACTCGTCCGGCGACATTCGCTCATCCAGCATCACCCTGCTCATCGCGCGAGACTCCTTCGCTCCGCCGTCGTGGCGCCACGGCCGCGCTTTTGGGCCGGCCACCGGCCGCCCCCTCACTCTCCAGTCGTCGGCGGCGATGTGCAGCCGTGAAAACTGACACAATCAATAAGCTGGAGTAATGAATCGAGGCGTCATGGACTGGCAGGAGATCGAGGCATTCCTGGCGGTCGCGGACGAATTGCACTTTGGCCGGGCCGCGAATCGGCTTGGCCTGTCCCAGGCCCGGGTCAGTCAGATGATCAAGAAGTTGGAGCGGCGGGTCGGCGCGTTGTTGTTCGACCGGACCACCCGCCGGGTGAGCCTGACACCGATCGGCCAGAGGCTCCTGGCCGATCTTGGTCCGGCCCACCAGTCGGTCCTCGACAGCATCGCGCGGGCACAGGCAGCCGGCCGCGGCATCAACGGCGTCCTCACGGTTGGATTCCTGGGCCCGCTTGCCGGCCGGGTCCTTCTCGACATCCTCGACACTCTACGATCCACCCACCCAGACCTGGAGATCCAGCTCCATGCGACCGAAGTCGCCGACCCCTGCCGGCCGCTGCGGGACAATGAGCTCGATCTGCTCCTCACCCAGCTCCCCGTGACGGAGCCGGGCATCACGACCGGACCGGTCGTCATCGTGGAGCCGCGCGTGCTCGCGGTTTCAGCGCAACATCCACTGGCCCGCAACAGCACCGCCTCGCTCGAAGATCTCACCACCGACCGCATGCTCCGCCCTGCCGGGTCACCACCCAAACAGTGGCTGGACAGCTACCAGCCTTGGGCAACACCCAGCGGCCGGCCGATCGATCGCGGGCCGGCGGTGCGGACTTTCCAGGAACTGATGACGCTGATCGCCGCCGGCAAGGGCATCTGCACCGTGGCAGCGCATAACATCCGCTACCACCCCAGGACGGATGTCGCGTTCATTCCGATGCCCGACACGCCCCCCTTCGAATTCGGACTGGTGTGGCGCACGAACGGCGAGACCAGCAGGGTCCGGGCCTTCGTTGAGGCCACCGTCCGATTCCTTGATGATCGCGGAGGACCAGCCGCCATGGCCACTCGCTGACCACTCCGCAACGTGCCGCGCACGCCGAACAGCGCGATCCAGCCGAATGCCCGTAAGACGATCACGTACAGCATCCGCAGAGCCATCCTGCCGGAGATCAGCCCATCCAACACCGCAAAACCCCAGATCAAACCCTGTGACACAATATTCGGCACCCACAGGCCACGCGGACCGGACTTGCACCGGCAAGCGACGACGAGCTTACGAATCAGGCGTCAACCACTCATTTCGATCAACCTGCTGTTCGGGGTCGAACCACTCGTGGACGAGTCGCCAGAGGAGGGCCGGCTGGCGGCCGACGTCGACCTGGACAGAATCCGGCGGCTCCTCCACGTCGTCCTGCCGCCGGGGATCGCGGCGTGACGTATGAGGTGACACATGGCCCGCTCGGCCACCGAGGCGAAGACGGCGTGGATCCGCACCACGGTGGCCGGCGGCGTCCCGGCCGCTAGCGACGCCGGGCATGCCAGTTGAGGTAGGCGACGGAGCTCAGGTAGGAACCGGACTGCGGTTCGACGGCGCGGGCGTCGTAGATCGAGCGGGAGTGGGTGAACACCGCGTCGTCCCACTGCGCGACCGCCATCCAGCGGGGCGCCTGGAGGTACTGCCCGGGGCTGGTGCCGCCGCCCGTCCCGTCGACGCGCACATTGGCGGTCGGGAGTCCGTCGGCGCCGGCCGGGGCGATGAGGTTCTTGCTGTACGTGCGCGCGAACCTGGCCATGTCCCGGCCCGTGAAGAACAGGTTGTTGCGGAACGCGGCGGCGGCGAACTCGACGTCGATCGCGCCGTGGCTGAGGTCCTCGATGCTGCGCACCGGATTGCTGGACGGGGTGTACTCGGAGGCGCCGTCGGTCTTGGCGAAGCCGTGGTACGTCCTGCCGAACGCGGGCCAGTACGACCACGTGTAGGCGTCGTCGGCGTCCACCGTGAGCTCGCGGGCGAACATCCTGGCCATCAGCCGGGTCCGGTTCCGGTAGAACGGGTCGCCCGTGGCCGCCGCCAGTTCGGCGTAGGTCTGGCCCAGTGCCAGGCTCTGGTTGGTGGGTTGCTCGGTGCCGTCGTAGCCGAGCGGAGTGCCCTTGTTCCAGATGAAATAGCCGTACCCGTCGTCGGTCTGGCGCCACTCGTCGTCGTGCACAGCCGCCGCGTCCCGCGCCGCCTTCAGGTATTCGACCGCCTTGTGCCGGTACTTCGCGACGGCCGCCAGCCGGGGGTCACGCAGGACGATCTTGGCGAACGACGCCATCGGGTAGCTGATCATCCCGGTGTGCACGGTGAAGACGACCGGCTGCGAGACGAACGGGCTCGTTCCTGGCGCGGGCACCGCGCCGCCGGACGGTGAGTCCCGTAGGTCCTTGGCCGTCACCCGCGTCGGTGTCGGGAAGGCGTCCAGGATCCGGCGCACCGCGTAGTCCGCCGCCGCCGGGTCCATCGACAGGTCGGGGAAGGTGGCGACCAGGTTGGTCCGGTTGTTCCTGACCTCCAGGGTGAAGCGGCCCTCGGAAGCGCCCGCGGTGACGGTGGCGACCGCGTCGTCGGCGTAGGTGAGCGAGGTGCGCACCTCCAGCAGTGGGGTGCCGTCCGTGCCCTTCAGCGTGACGGACCCGGCGGTGTACGGCGCCCTGGCCCGCCAGGCCGGCAGCGAGCGACCGCGATAGTCCGTCACCCCGCGCGCCGAGTCGCGACCGGCCAGCACCAGGTCGATGTTGGTGATCAGCCGGTCCAGATAGTGGGTGTCGCGGTAGGCCTCGTACATGCGGATGAACCCGGCCAGAATGTACGACTGGCCCCAGGCGAGCCCGCCCGCCTCGTTGGTGTCGCCCGGCTGTCCGACGACGCCGCTCTCGTGGAAGGTCCGGTCGAACAGGTCGAACGTCTCGCGCGCCGTGTAGTCGTATCCGGCCGCGGCGCGGGCGGTTCCGGCGAGCGCGCCGGCGAAGGGCGCCAGGGCGCCCACGGCCAGGGCGCCGGTGGTGAACTGTCTGCGGGACAGGTGCATGGGAGTGCCTTCCGAGGGGGTGGGACGCGGCGTCAGCCTTTGACGGCGCCGCGCATGCCTTCGAGGACGTGGCGTTGCATGAGCATGAAGAAGACGATGACCGGCAGGATCGAGATCACGGTGCCGGCGGCGAGGCTGCGGACGTCGGTGCCCGTGATGCCCGCGAGATAGGCGATGCCGAGCGCGATGGGGTAGAGCGAGGAGTCCTTCAGCACGACCATGGGCCAGATGAAGCTGTTCCAGACCGAGATGAAGCCGAAGACGCCGAGGATGGCCAGGGTGGGCCGGGCGGCGGGCAGCATGATGTGCCAGAAGATGCGCAGTTCGTGGCAGCCGTCCGTCCTGGCGGCGTCCACCACCTCGCGCGGTATCCCGGCGAAGGTCTGGCGAAGCAGGAAGATCCCGAAGGCGGAGAGCACCCCGGGCAGGATCACGCCCAGGTAGCTGTCGGCCATCCCGATCTGGGAGACCACCAGGAACCGGGGGAGCAACATGACCTCGCCCGGCATGAACATCGTGGCCAGGATCGCGAAGAAGATCAGGCTCCGGCCCCGGAAGCGCAACTGCGCGAGGGGATAGGCGCACAGTGCCGACACCAGGATGTACAGCGGCACGGTCACGCCGACCAGGAGCACGGAGTTGAGCAGGTAGCGCAGGAACGGGATGGCCGTCCACGCCTCCTCGGCCCAGGTGAGCACGGGCGGCCGGGGGACGACGTCGGGCGGGAAGGAGAAGACGGCCTGTCCGGCCGGCTTGAGTCCGGCCGACAGCAGGATGAGGAAGGGGCCGACGAAGATCAGGGCGATCGCGACGAGCAACACGTACATGCCCGCGCGCCGCGCGTGGAAGCCGAGCCTGTGGATCAACGCTCCGCCTGCTTTCCGCCGGTGAGCCGATAGTTGAGCAGGGCCATGACGATCAGCAGCACCCACAGGACGAGCCCGACGGCACTGGCGTAGCCCATGTCGTACTTCTCGAACGCCTCGGACCAGATGTAGTAGCCGAGCATGAGCGTGGCGTCCTGCGGCCCGCCCTTCGTCATGACGAACACCGTGGTGAACGCCTGCATGGCGTCGAGCATGGCCATCGTGATCGCGACCGCGACGTAGGGCATCATCAGCGGGACCGTGATGCTGCGCATGCGCCGCCAGGCGCCCGCGCCGTCGACCCGCGCGGCCTCGTACAGGTTGGCGGGGATGGTCTGAAGACCGGCGAGGTAGATCATCATGTAGACGCCCATGCTCTTCCAGCCCTCCACCAGGATGAGCGCGGGCAGCGCCCAGGCGGGGTCGAGGAGGAACTGGACGGGCTCGTCGAGCAGCCCGAAGCCGGTGAGCAGCCAATTGAGGACGCCCTGCTGGTGGAAGACGTAGTTCCAGGCCACCGCCACCGCGACCATCGAGGTCACGACGGGCAGGTAGTAGAGCATCCGGAACGTCCTGATTCCCGGCAGCTTCTGGTTGATCAGCGTGGCCAGCGGCAGCGGCAGCACGACCAGCAGCGGGAACAGCCCGAGCAGGAACAGCAGGGAGTTGCCCAGCGCCGTCCAGAAACGGGTGTCGCCGAGGATCTTGACGAAGTTGTCCACGCCGGTGAAGACGGGCGGGCTCACCCCGTCGTAGTCGGTGAAGGAGAGTTGCAGCGCGGTGATCGCCGGCCAGGCGAAGAAGACGCCGAACAGCATGAGGGCCGGGATCGGAAAGAGGTACGGCGTGTACCAGCGCTGTCCGGGGATCCGGCTGATGGCCATCGGCATCACATCCCTCAAAACCTAATCGTGCTGGCCGAAGTTCGCATAAAAACTGGCCAGAATTTGGACGGAGCCTATAAACGGCCGATGAAACGCGTCAAGGTCCACGTAGGCGGAGGCTTGACGGAGCGAGCTGCATCCTGCCATCGTGCCGAAAGAAGAATTAAGGACGGCCATAAGCGCCAGGAGGTCCAACGGTGATGAGAACAGGTGCCTTGACGTCAGGAGCGCTCGCCCTGGCGCTCCTGACGTCCGGCTGCGTCGCCGGCACGTCCGGCGGCACCGCCGGAACGGCCGACGACCAGCCCTTCGAGGGCGAGGTCGAGTTCTGGACGATCAACCTGAAGAAGAACTACGGCTCCTACATCGACGGCCTGATCGCCCAGTACCAGAAGGAGCACCCCAAGGTCACCGTCAAGTGGGTCGACGTGCCCGGCCAGGACATGGCGACCAAGCTGCTCGCCGCGGTCGCCAGCGGCGACGTCCCCGACACCGTCAACCTCGCCTCCAGCGATCTCGGCAGGTTCGTCCCGTCGCTGGCCCCGCTCGACGCCCTGATCAAGCCCGCTGACCTGGCCGACTTCCAGCCGAACCTGGTCGAGCCGCTGCGCGTGGACGGCAAGCTCTACGCCGTGCCCTGGTACAACGGCGGCACCCCGGTGGGCATCTACCGCAAATCCGTCGTCACCAAGGCCGGCTTCGACGAGCAGGCCCCGCCGAAGTCGTTCGACGAGGCCCTGGCCCTGGCGGACAAGGTCTACGCGGAGACGAAGGTCTACGGCACCAACGACATCCCCGGCCTCAACGCCGCCTCCGTCCTCCGCTACTACGGGGTCGAGCTGCTGTCGGCCGACAAGAAGAAGGCCGCCTTCAACACCCCCGAGGTCGCCGAGCTGCTCGGCACCTTCAAGAAGAGCTACGACAGGCACGGCATCGCGCCCGGCGCGGTCTCCAAGGACGTGCGCAACTTCCCACAGAGCCTGGAGAACGGCCAGCTCGCCCTGTCCGCGAGCACGCTCGCCGCCACGCTGCTCAACATCCAGAAGAACGCGCCCGACGTCTACGACGACCTCGTGGTCACCGAGCCCGTGCAGACCAAGACCGGCGGCTACCTGCTGCTCGCCCAGCAGACCTTCGCCATCCCCAAGGCCTCGGCGCACCAGCGGGCCGCGGCCGAGTTCATCAAGTTCTTCACCAACGGCGCCAACCAGCTCGCCTTCTGCAAGCTGGTGCCGATCTACCCCTCGACGATCTCCTCGACCAAGGACCCCTTCTTCACCACGCACGGCGGCGGCGATCCGATGGACATGGCCCGCCGCGTCATCGTGAAGGGGCTGCCGAAGCTGGAGTACACCCCGCTCGGCACCCAGAAGGACATGGAGCTGTCGGAGTCGCTGGCCGAGGAGCTGAGAGCCTTCCTCCAGGGCTCCAAGACCGCCGAAGAGGCACTCCAAGCCGCCGAGAAGCAATGGAACGACGCCCTTGCCTAAGCTCAGAATCGGAATCGTCGGGGCCGGGATCATGGGTCGCGGTCACGCCGAGGTCCTGGCCGCCCACCCGCACGCCGAGATCACCGCGGTCGCCCGCCGCCCCCTGGACCAGGCCCCGCGGGCGGCGCTCTTCCCCGGCTACCGGGAACTGCTCGCCTCCGGCACGGTCGACGCCGTCTCCGTCACCACGCCCGACCACCTGCACGCCGACGTGATGGTGGCCGCGGCCGAGGCGGGCGTGCACATCCTGGTCGAGAAGCCGTTCACCACGACGGTCGAGGACGCCGACCGCTCCGTCGCCGCGATCCGGCAGGCGGGCGTGACCGCGATGTGCCTGTTCAACCACCGCTGGGTGCCCGCCTACGCGCAGGCCAAGGAGCAGATGCCGCTCATCGGCGAGCCCGTCGTGGGCTACGCCCGCAAGGACGACACCATCCACGTCCCCACCGAGATGATCGGCTGGGCCAACCGCACCACCTGCGCGTGGTTCCTGTCCAGTCACGACATCGACCTGGTCACCTGGCTGTACGACGACCGCGTCGTCGAGGTCTTCGCCACCGCCCGCTACGGCAAGCTGCGCGGGCTCGGCATCGAGACCCCCGACGCCATGCAGATCCAGGCCAGGTTCGCGGGCGGCGCGGTGGCCACGTTCGAGTCGGCCTGGATCTATCCCGGCACCTTCCCGACCATGGTCGACAGCTACGTCACCGTGGTGGGGGAGTCGGGCGTCATCCAGCTCGACCGGCAGAAGGAGAACATCCAGCTCGCCACCGAACAGGGCTACTCCTACCCGAGGAACATGCTGCAACGGGTGGTGCACGGCGTGCCCGCGGGCGCCTACCGCGACGCCATCCACCACTTCGTCGACTGCGCCCGTACCGGCACCAAGCCCCTCGTCAGCGTGGAGAGCTCACGGCACGTGACCGCCGTGCTCGCCGCCGCGCACGAGTCGGCCCGTACGGGGCTTCCGGTGCGGCCGGAAGGGGCGACGACATGACCTACGTGGAGAAACCGCCGCACGTCGATCTCGCGCGGATGCGGCACATCAGCGACGAGGCGCTGCTCGCGACGCTGGGCGCGGCGAGCGTCGCCGAGGCCAGGCGCCGGCGGCGGCCCCGGCCCGCGCCCGCCGCGCTCCCCGCCGCCGGGGCGGACGAACTCCTCGGTGCCGAGGTCGACTTCCTCGACCGGGGCCACGGCCGCTCCCGGCTGTACGGCTTCCACTACCTGCGCTGGATGAGCCCGCTGGTCACGGCCTACGCCGAGACCCGCGACCCGCGCTACGCCGCCGGGTGGGACCGCCTCTTCCGCCAGTGGTACGACGGCCGTGACCAGGTCCGGGGCGACTGGCCGGGCCTCGACGTCATCTGGTACTCGCTCGGAGTCCGGGCCCGCGCCATGTACGTCACCGAGGCCCTGGCCGTCCTCGCCGACGAGCCCGCGCTCACCGACGGGTGCTGGTCGCGGATGATGAAGACTGTCCTCGGCGGCGCCCGCTGGGCCGCCGAGGAGCACGACGCGTTCCGGCACGGCAACTGGCAGTTCGCCACCGCCTGCGAGTTGCTGCACACCGCGAGGATCTTCGCCGACCTGCCCGAATCGGCGGGCTGGGCCGCCGTCGCGACGGCCCGCGTCCTGGAGCACCTCGAACACGACGTACGGGCTGACGGCGGTCACCACGAGCGCTCGCCCGGCTACCACGGCATGTGCCTCGAAGGGCTCGCCCGGGCCGCGGCCGTCGAGCCCGGGCTCGACGCGCACCCCCGCTACCGGGCCATGCGCCGCTGGCTGACGATCCTGTCGACACCCGCCGGCTGGGTGCCGCACCTCCAGGACAGCGGCGTCGTCTGGCTCGACGGCGACCGGCCGGCCGAGGGCTCGCACAACCTGGCGGCCAGCGGCTACGCGACCTTCCGGCACGACCACTTCCACACCGTGATCAACTACGGCCCGTACGTCGGCCACGAACTGGAGCCGCACAGCCACCACGCCGCGCTCGACTTCGTGTTGTCCGGCTGGGGTGTGCCGCTGGCCTGGGAGGGCGGCGGCCCGCCGTCCTACGACGACCCCGGCTACCACGACTGGTACCAGGCGACCAGGGCCCACAACACCCTGCTGGTGCCGGGCCAGGAGTACACCGAGGACCGTCGTGCGGCCTGCGACGTCTACTCCGTCATGCCGGAGGCGGACGTCTTCGCCGGGCACCACCACGGCTTCGGCGTCCGCCACGACCGCGAGCTGCGCTTCGTCAAGACCCCGTCGCCCTATCTGGTGATCACCGACCGGATTGACGCCGACGCGATCTGGCAGATCCACGGGTTGTCGCCATGGACACCCGGCTCCGGCGGCCACCACGGCGGGCGGGGGCCCGGAATCCTCGTCGTCCCCTTCGAACCGCCCGACGAGATCCTGTACGGGAGCGGTCCCGCCAGGATCCCCGACCCGGCGACCCGGACGGCCGAGTACGGCGAGATCCACTCGCTCGGCCTACGCCGTCGCGACGGCCGCTTCACGGTGGGCGTGTTCCCCTACCGCGACGAGCCGCCCACCATCCCTGACAGTTGGACGGTCCATGCTCATTGACGCCGACGCCATGCTCGGCCGCCACCCCCGAAGGGACGCCGGCCCGGGCACGGTCACGCGGGCACTGGCGGTGATGGACCGCTTCGGCATCGCCGAGGCCGTGGTGAGCCACACGCTGTCGTGGCTGCACGACCCCGGAACGGGCAACAGGGAGCTGCTCGGCCTGGTCGCGGCCGAGCCCAGGCTCCACCCTTGCTGGGTGATGCTCCCCGACACCTGCGGGGAGACGGGCACGCCCGCCCGGTTCGTCGCCGCCGCCCTCGACGGCGGGGTCCGCGCCGTCCGCGCCTACCCCGCCGACCACGGCTACGACCTGGCGGGCAAGGATGCGGCGCCGATGCTCGCGGCGATCGCCGAGGCCGGGTTGCCGCTGCTGGTGGACGCGCCACAGATCGGCTGGACCGCCGTGGAGGCGGTCGCGGCCGCACACCCGGGCCTGCCGATCGTCGTCGGCTCGCTCGGCTACCGCGTGCTCAGGCAGGCGGCCGGCGTGTTGTCCCGCACCGGCAACGTCCACCTCGGGCTGGCCAACCTGTCCTCGCACCGCGGGCTCGAATGGCTCGCCGAGCGGTACGGCGCGCACCGCCTCCTCTTCGGCACCGGCGCCCCGCTGCGCGACCCGGCCGAGGCCGTGACCCGGCTGCTCTGGGCCGAACTCGACGACGACGCCGTCGCCGCCATCGGCTCCGGCACGCTGCTGGGACTGCTGAAGGCGGAGGCCACGTGAACCCGCTCGTGTCCGCGCTGCGGAAGCGGCGCCCACAGACCGAGGTCCGGATCGTCGACGCGCACGCGCACGCCGGCCCGTACAGCCTGTTCTTCATCCCCGACGCGGGACCGGAGGCGATGGTCGGGGTCATGGACCGGTGCGGCGTCTCGCACGCCGTCATCTCCAGTCACCTGGCGATCCAGCTCGACGCCGCCGCCGGCAACGCCGCCACCGCCGCGGCGGTGGACCTCGCGCCGGACCGCTTCACCGGCTACCTGACCGTCAACCCCTGGCAGGACCCGGTGGGGGAGCTGGAGAAGTGGGGCGGCGACGAGCGCTTCGGCGGCATCAAGCTCCACCCCGACCTGCACGACTACCCGCTCACCGGCCCGCGCTACGCCCCGGTGTGGGAGTTCGCCCAGCGGAACGGCTGCCCCGTCCTCACCCACACCTACGACGGCTCTGCGTACAACGACCTGCCCATGGTGGACCAGGTGGCGGCCGACCACCCCGGCGTGCGGATCCTCGCGGGACATGCCGGGGCCACCCCGCTCGGCTTCGAGCACGCGATCGAGGTCGCGCTCCGGCGCCCCGGGGTGATACTGGAGGTCTGCGGCTCCTTCAACAGCGGCGCGGACATCTCCAGAATGGTGCGCGAGGTGGGTGCGGACCGGGTGGTGTACGGGTCCGACTTCCCGTTCATCGATCTCCGGATGTCGCTCGGCCGGGTAATCTTCAGTGACCTTGCCGAGCAGGACCGCGCGGCGGTGCTCGGCGGGACGATGAGCCGCCTGCTTCGATGGCGTTCGGGAGTGGGGTGATCAGGAACATGGATCGGTTGCGTCCCGAGACACGGTCCAGGGTGGGGATCGGGGTGGTGGGCCCGCACGACCTCGTCGAGCAGATCGTCATGGTGGCCGCCGACCTGCCCGCCGCCGCCGACTGGCGGCTGGTGGGCGCCCCGCACGCAGGGGAGCACGAGACGTACGAGAAGTTCTCCCGGATCGCCGACAGCATCGACGTCGTCCTGTTCACCGGCCCGCTCCAGCACGACCTCGCCAGGCAGGCGGGCGAGTTGCCCGTTCCCGCCACGCACATCCCGATGAGCGGGGCCGCCCTCTACGCCAGCCTGCTGCGCGGGGTGCTCACCCACGGCGTCGACCCGGCCAGGGTGAGCATCGACTCGCTGCCCGCCGCCGACGTGGACGAGGCCTACGACGAGATCGGGGTCGACACCGCGGGCGTCCACCTGTCGGAGTACGACGAGCCGGAGTCCGTCCGCGGTTTCGTCGGCTTCCACGAGCAGCTCTACCGGCAGGGCGCCACCACCGCGGCGCTGACCACGATAAGGAGCGTCGCCAAGGCACTGAACACCGCCGGCGTGCCCGCCCTGCGGATGATGCCGACCACGCACACCCTGCGCCTGGCCCTCAACACCGCCGCCCTGCTCGGCACCGGCAGCAGGCTGGAGGAGGCGCAGATCGCCATCGTCGTGGTCGAGCTCGCCACCTCCGCCCGGCCCAGCTATTCGGGGCCCGGTAACTACTGGCAGCAGGAGCTCAAGCTCAAACTGCACCAGGCGCTGCTGGCCGACGCCCGGCTCATGGGGGCGACCGTGACCCCGCGGGACGAGAACAGCTACGTCGTCACCGCCACCCTCGGCGCGCTCGGCCAGGCCACCGACGGGCTGCGGGCGGCGCCGTTCATGGATCGTATCCGCTCCGAGGCCGGCGTCGAGGTCGAGGTCGGCATCGGCCTGGGCAGCACCGCCAGGGACGCCGACGCCAACGCCGTGGCGGCGGTCGAGAAGGCGCGCAACGCGGGCGCTGCGGCCGCCTACCTGGTGGGCGTCGAAGGCGCCGTGCTGTCCCTGCCGGTACGCCGGCGCAGGCGGGCCGGAGTCGAGCCCGCCGTCACCACCAAGGCGGCCCAACTGCTGGAACGCCTGATCCAAGGGCTCGACGACGGGCCGGACGCGATGGTGGTGGACGCCGAGATCGTCGCCGACGTGCTGTCCATCGCGCCACGCAGCGCCCGCCGGGTGTTGCAGAGCCTCGCGGAGGAGGGACTGGCCTGGCCCGTGCCCCCCGTCAAGGGCGCCCAGGCGGGGCGGCCGCGCCAGCCGTACCGGCTGGTGCGGGCCTGACCTCCCGGGCTTCAGGCGTCTCCCAGCCGGACCCGGCCGCCGTACGCGGCCAGCAGTCTCTCGTTGTGCGCGTCGCCGCCCGGGGTGTTGGCGGACCTGTAGACGGGGGGTTCCTGGCCGGCGGCCAGGAACCTGCCGGTCACCTCGGCCACCAGGAGCTGGGCGATCAGAATGCCGGTCAGGTTCGACACCGGGCAGACGGCGCCGCCGCCGGGCAACGGCACGGCCGCGTCCCCGTACGGCGCCCCGTTGTCGATGACCACGTCGGCCAGCCCGTCCAGCCGCGCCCGCCCGCCGCTCGCGACCCCGTCGGAGGCGCGGCCGGCGGCTCGCTCGCGGGCGGCGGCCTCGGCCGTGTGGGCCCGCGAGGTGATCGCGATCACCGGATGCCCGCGCTCGCCCGCCAGCCGGGCCATCTCGACGATCGCGGCGTTGCCGCCGGAGTTGGAGATGATCACGAAGACGTCGGCCGGCGCGATGCCGGCCAGTTCCCAGATGCGCGATGCCAACCCCGGCCGCCGCTCGGTCTTCGGGTCGAGGAGGTCCTGGAGCGAGGCGTCGCCGTAGTAGGCGAGGTCGCGGATGCCCAGCTGGTTCGCCGGGACCAGCCCACCGGCCCGCCCCACCAGCTCCAGCGCGACCGCCCTGGAATGCCCCGTGCCGTACGCCTGCACCACCCCGCCGGCGCGCAACCCGTCGTAGAGGAGGCGGCCGGCCCGTTCGATCGCCGCCCGCTCCGCGCCGAGCACCCGCTCCACGGCAGCCCTGGCGACGTCCGCGTACGTGCTCTGGTCGATCACATGTCCTCCAGTAGTTGTCGCGCGGCCCCGGCCAGCGCCTCGGCGCTGCCCGGGGCCACCTGGCTCACCAGCACTTCGTACTCGGCCCGCCCGTACGCCTCCGCGGTCGGCAGGTAGCCGGGATAGCCGTTGACATAACCCAGCACCATGACCGGCCCCGCCGAGGTGATGCTGCCTGCCACGGCGAGGAACGGCTCACCGGGCAGGCCCGCCACGGACAGCTCCCCGATGCGGGCGGCGTGCACGTGCACGCCGATCGGGTCCGTGCGGGCGGAGCGCGCCCGGACGCCCTCCATCCTGCTGCGGGCCATCCGGACGGCGATCGGGTCGCCGCTCTCCTCCGCCGCCCGCAGACCGCGGGCCAGCTCCGCCGCATCCGCGGACCCGGCCACCGTGCCGGGTCCGGCTGGGTCGAGCAGCAGCCGCCGCGCCGCCAACGCGATCCGGGAGCCCGCCGACCAGGCCCGGCCGGGAGGTTCCCGCAGCAGCTCCACACAGCGGTCGGCGACCATCCCGGCGAGGCGGTCCAGCTCGGCCGCGTCCTGACCGCGCCGGGTGTGGCGGGTGCTGATGTCCCCCGCCGCGCCGGTGGCGACCACCGCCCACACGCCCGGGCCGAGCCTGGCCCGCAGCGCCCGCCGCACGGCCCCGGCCAGATCGGCGCTGACCAGCCGGCCAGCGGCCGGCAACACCGTGGGATGAACGGGCAGCACCGCCAGCACCCCTGCGATCCGCCCGTCGTCATCCCCCCTTTCGCGAACGGCGATCACGGTGAGCGGGACCACCGCCGGGGCGGACGGCCGGCTGCGGTCGGCGCCGACGCCGTGGAGTTCGCCGTGCCGTGCCTCCCCGTCGCACGGGCGCTCGTCGTCGATCGCGCGTCGTACGGCCGTGCCCACCGCCTCGCTGAGCCGGTCGAGCCACGGGCCGGGAGTGGGGCCTCCACCGGGCACACAGCCGGTCTCCGGCCCCGAGTGCGTGTGGGTGGCCGCCAGCCACAGCTCACAGCCGAGCGACCGGTCCGACGACTGGGACTCCGACCTGACCCGGTGGGCCAGGTCCTCGTTCACGCAGATGACGTCGGCGGTCGCGAGCGCGAAGCGGCGCTCGCCGTCGAACCAGGTGACGGCCTCCACCGACAACGGGTCCAGCAGCCCGGTCGAGGGGCCGGGACGGTCGAGGTAGCCGCCCATCGGCGTGCCGTCAGGAACGGGCAGGTCCGCGCTGCCGTGGCCCACTCTCATCGCCGTACCGTCCTGATCATCGTCTCGTAGGGTCCCGGTTCCGCCGCGGCGGCCAGCCGGGCCGCGCCCGCGAGGCCGTCGCCGTCCGGCGGACGCGGGCGGGCCCGGGGGAAGAGGCGGGTCAGCTCCGCCTCGAACGCGGCCCGCAGCGCCGGCTCGCGCAACAGCCGGCCGGTCCACGCCACGGGCACCTCCGCGGTGCCGGGCAAGGCGCGGGCGGCCGCCGCCACCGTGGCCGCCAGCTCCTGTGCGGCCTCCCCGACGATGGCGCGGGCCGCGTCGCCGGTCCGGTCTTCGCGAGCCACCTCGAAAACGTGCAGGGCAAATCCTGCCACCTGCGCCACCCCGTCCGGGGCGAGGTAGAGCCTGGCGGGCAGTTCGGACAGGTCGCCGAAGACCTCATGGGCGCGCCGGGTGAGCGGGCCGTCCGGGGCGCGGCCGTCGAAGCCCCGGGCGGCCGCCTCCAGCCCGCGCCGCCCGATCCAGTAGCCGCCGCCCGCGTCGCCGTACAGGAATCCCCATCCGTCCACCTGGCGGACGACGGGCGGCCGGGACCCGGCGCCGGCACTCACACCCAGGGCGATCGCGCCCGTGCCCGCGGCCAGCACCACGCCCGGCCCGCCCGAGAACGCACCCGCGTGCGAGGTGACCACGTCTGTGGTGACCAGCACCCGCCGAGCCGTCGGGAGCAGCCGGGCGGCCAGCCCTTCCGGGTCGTCGAGGATGGTGGTCAGGCCGAGGCAGACGGTGTCGAGCTCACCCCAGCCGTCGCCGATCCGTGACCACACCGCCTCCACCGGCGAGCCCTCGGCGTAGGACAGGCCAGGCCTCTCGTGCACCTCCAGGATTCGGCCACCGCTCGCCAGGCCCAGGCGCACGCCCGTCTGGCCGCCGTCGATCACCAGGTCCATACGCTCTCCATCACGAGCCGGGCCGGAGGCCGGCCCTGCGGTATTCGGTCGGGGAACAGCCGACGTGCCGCCGGAACGCACCGCGCAGTGCCTTCGCGCTCGGGTAACCGGTTCGGGCCGCGACGACGTCGACGGGCAGCGGCGAGGTCGTCAGCAGCCGGCGCGCGTGCTGCAACCTCAGGCCGGTCAGGTGGCGCAGGAAGGTGGTGCGGCGCTCCTCGGCGAACAGGTGCGAGATGTAGAACGGGCTCGCGTTCACCGCCTCAGCCACCGTCGCGAGGCGCAGCCCCGGGTCGGTGTAGTGCTCGGCCAGGTACGCCTCGGCCAGCGCGAGCACGTCCCGGCGCGGAGGCGGCGGGATGAGCCGGCCGAGCGTCTCACGCAGCCAGATGTACAGATAGGAGCGCTCGTGGATGTCGCCGACCGAGACGATGTCCTCGATCGGCAGCCGGGCGCACGCCTCCACCCAGTCGGTCGAGCCGTCGGTCAGCCTGGACCGGTTGGCCACGTCCACCACGAACAACAACTGCCCGATGAGCCAGTTGCGCAGGGTCCGGGGGTCCACGTCCCGTTCGCGGGCGCATCGGTCCACCCAGCTCGCGAGCAGTCCCGCCGTACCGTTGTGGTCGCCGGCGCGTACCCGCCTGGAGAGCTCCTGCTCGATGCGGACGGGAGGAGCGAACCGCACATGTGCCGGTGACGACGGGGCGATCACCCGGTCGCCGCCGAGCACGAGTTTGTAGTCGTTGGCCAGCCTGGCGTCCTGCTCGGCAGTCCCACCGCCCGCCAGGCTCGGCGGCCCGAGGCTGACGGTGGCGGTCCACGCCGTCTCGCGTGCCATGCACGCGCGCACTTCCTCCGCCAGCGCCGCCGCGTCGCTCATGAGGGCCTCGGGATCGGCTCCGGTCAGCAGCACGAGCCACTCCTCCGGCGGCTGCGGCCGGCAGGTGGCCCCGGGGCGGCCGCGGATCGCGGCCCGCACCACCTGGTCGGCGTGCTGGAGCTGCCGCCGCGCCCAAGACCTCCCCCGGGCCTGCTCGGAGGCCACGTAGTCGTCGATGTCCACCAGGGCGGCCACAGCGTAGTCCATCCCTCTACTTTAGGCGGACCGGAATTTGACCGTATTTACCAGCGTGCCGACCCCCGTCACCGTCGCCCGCATGGTGTCGCCGTCCTTGAGCGGGGCGATTCCGGCCACGGTTCCGGTCGCGATCACGTCTCCGGGCATCAGGGTCATCCCGTCGGACAGGTCCTCGATCAGCCGGGGGAGGCCGAAGACCATCTGCTTGGTGTTCGCCCGCTGCCTGACCTCGCCGTCGACCTCCAGGACCAACTCCAGCGCCTGCGGATCCGGTACCTCGTCCACCGTCGCCAGGAACGGGCCGACCGGGGCGAAGGTGTCGAAACCCTTCGACTGGTCCCATGGAGCGTTCCTGGCGATGTTGGCGAGCTGCAGGTCGCGGGCCGTCATGTCATTGATCACCGTGTAGCCGGCCACGGCCTCCCGCCACCGCTCCGCGGGCAGGTCCCTGGTGACCCGGCCGATGACGACCGCCAGCTCCACCTCGTGCTCCAGATGGCGGGTACGCGCGGGTGCCAGGACCGGCCGTCGGTGGCCGGTGAGCGCGGACGGCGGCTTGAAGAACAACACCGGCTCGGGCGGTACCTCCATGCCGCTCTCCTCCGCGTGGGCCCGGTAGTTCAGGGCCAGACAACAGATCTTCGTGCAGGTTGCCACCGGCGGCTCGAAGAGCACCGCGCTCTGATCCAGCGAAGGTCCTGACGAACGCTCGCCCACCAGCTCGGTGAGCCGGTCGAGCCCGTACACGCGCAGCGCGGCCACCGGGTCGTCGCCGAGGTCCGCCAGGCTGAGCAGGCCGCCGTCAGAATGCAGGGCCACCAGTTCGACAGGGCCGGAGGGGGTTCGCCGAATACGTCCAAGGAACATGGCCGCAACCCCATCAAGGGCGCGCGACCACCACAAGCACCGAAAATTGCGCTGACGACCCGCTTCTTGCCCTCTTTCTTGTGGCTCGGCGGCATCGCGCCGTTTGATGGTCGGCATGACCCGGACACTGGACGTCAGCCGCGACCTGTACACCACCGCCCAGCGCTACCTCGCCGGCGGCGTTTCCAGCGACGCCCGCCGCATGGCCGGCGTTCCGCTCTACGTGGACCGGACGGCGGGTGCGCGGCTCTGGGACGTTGACGGCAACGCCTACCTCGACTACGTGCTCGGGCAGGGACCGGCGCTGCTCGGTCACTGCCCGCCCGCGGTGGTCGAGGCCGTCACCGCGCAGGTGTCGCGGGGCATCGTCTACTCCGCCCAGCACGCCGCGGAGGTCCGGGTCGCCGAACGGCTCTGCGCCATGGTGCCCTCGGCCGAGCGCGTCAGGTTCAACACCGTGGGCTCGGAGGCCGTGCACGCCGCCTGGCGGCTGGCGCGCGGCTTCACCGGACGGCCCAAGATCCTCAAGTTCGAGGGGCACTACCACGGCTGGCTGGACCCGGTCCTCTACAGCGTGCATCCGCCGCTGGAGGCCGCCGGCCCCGCCGACCGCCCGGCCGCGGTTCCCGGTACGGCGGGCCAACCGGAGGCCGCCGGCCTGGTGATCTGTCCGTGGAACGACATCGACGCCCTGTCACGGCTGATGGACGAGCACGCGGGGCAGATCGCGGCCGTGGTCACCGAGCCGGTGCTGTGCAACACCGGCGCCATCGAGCCGGACCCCGGCTACCTTCAGGCCGTGCGCGAGCTCTGCGACCGCCACGGCAGCCTGCTCGTCTTCGACGAGATCATCACCGGCTTCCGGCTCGCTCCGGGCGGCGCCCAGGAGTACCTGGGAGTCTCCCCGGACCTGTCCGTGTTCGGCAAGGCGATGGCGGGCGGGATGCAGGTGTCGGCGCTGGCCGGACGTGCCTTCGTCATGGATGCCATCTCCTCCGGCAAGGTCGCGCACGCGGGCACGTTCAACTCCCAGCCCA
The DNA here is from genome assembly GCF_035917475.1 of Nonomuraea fuscirosea. Lineage (NCBI taxonomy): Bacteria > Bacillati > Actinomycetota > Actinomycetes > Streptosporangiales > Streptosporangiaceae > Nonomuraea > Nonomuraea fuscirosea. Next base: position 719,970 of record NZ_CP109074.1, read on the forward strand.
TCGGCATCGCCGCCGCCGAGGCGACCCTGCGCATCCTCGACGAGCAGCGGGACCAGGTGTACGGCACCCTGTACGCGCGCGGCCGGGAGCTGATGCGCGGCCTGTCGGAGGCGGCGGCCAAGGCGGGGGTGCCGATGCTGGTCGACGGGCCGGGACCGGTCTTCCAGACCTACTTCACCGAGGCGCCCGCCGTGCGCGACTACCGCGACTTCGCGGCGACGGACCGGGCCATGATGGGCCGCCTGCACGCCGCGCTGCTCGATCGCGGGGTCAACATGGTGCCACGCGGCCTGTGGTTCCTGTCCACCGCGCACACCGAGGAGGACGTCGCCGCCACCGTCGAAGCGTTCTCGGCGGCGCTGAACTCCCTCTGACCATAGGTTCAGCAGCCCACTCTCTGGCTGGGGCGCCGCCGTGTTCCCGGGTGGACACGGTGAGCTCCGGCTTGGCAAGCGACGCTGGACCTACCCCGAACACGGGCCGGGACGGCCACCGATTCGACCTGCTATCCGAGCCCTGGTGCCGCGCCTGGCTGCCGAGAACCCGGACTGGGGATATCGGCGTATCGCCGGGCAGATCGTCGGCCTGGGCGACTAGGTCCGCGTTGTGGCCGCTCAACTGGTCGCAGCCACCGCCCTGATCATGCCGCAAAACGCCAGCTCACAGAGCGAAACCGTATTCGCGAGCGGGACACCCTTCAGGTCTTCAGATATGTCGAGAACCGGCGAGTCACAGCCCATGGATAGGGTTTTCGGCACCTACAGGCCGAATCCCTGACACCGACAGGCATCCAGGCGATACGAAGGCCGCGACCGCCTCGCGGCGTGGGATCAGCCCTCGGTGACGTGTCCGGACGTGACGTGGAGACGGCGGGTGGTGTGGACCGCCTCCAGCATGCGCCTGTCGTGGGTGACCAGCAGTAGGGTCCCCTGGTACGCGGCGAGAGCCGACTCCAATTGTTCGATGGCGGGCAGGTCGAGATGGTTGGTGGGCTCGTCGAGGACGAGCAGGTTGACCCCACGGGCCTGCAGGAGGGCGAGCGCCGCCCGGGTGCGTTCGCCAGGGGACAGGGTGGCCGCCGGGCGCAACACGTGGCCGGCCCGCAGGCCGAACTTGGCCAGCAGGGTGCGTACGTCGGCCGGGGGCAGGTCGATGAGCGCGCCGAACGCCTCGAGCAGCGGCTCGTCCCCCTCGAACAGGGCACGTGCCTGGTCGACCTCGCCGACGACCACGCCGGGGCCGAGCGCGGCGGCGCCCTCGTCGAGGGGAAACCGGCCGAGCAGCGCACCGAGCAAGGTGGTCTTGCCGGAGCCGTTAGCGCCGGTGATCGCGATTCGTTCCGCCCAGTCGATCTGCAGGTCGACCGGTCCGAGGGAGAACCCGCCGCGCCGTAGGACCGCGCCGCGCAACGTCCCCACCACGGCCCCGGAACGAGGCGCGGCAGCGATCTCCATCTGCAGCTCCCATTCCTTGCGTGGCTCCTCGACGACATCCAGCCGCTCGATCAGTTTCTCGGTCTGCCGGGCTTTGGCGGCTTGCTTCTCGGTCGTCTCGGTACGGAAGTTGCGGCCGGTCTTGTCGTTGTCGGTGGCCTTGCGCCGGGCGTTCTTGACGCCCTTCTCCATCCAAGCGCGCTGGGTTCGGGCGCGGGCCTCCAGCGACATCCTGGTCCTGGCGTAGCTCTCGTACTGCTCGCGGGAGTGCCGACGGGCGACCTCGCGTTCGTTCAGGTAGGCGTCGTAGCCACCGCCGTAGGCGTGGACCTGCTGCTGGGCGAAATTGAGTTCCAGGACCCGGTTCACGCTGCGGGTGAGGAACTCGCGGTCGTGACTGACCACGACGGTCCCAGCGCGCAAGGTGGTCACGAAGCGCTCCAGCCGCTCCAGGCCGTCCAGGTCGAGGTCGTTGGTGGGTTCGTCGAGCAGGAACAGGTCGTAGCGGCTGAGCAGCAGCGACGCCAGGCCCGCCCGCGCGGCCTGGCCGCCGGACAGTGACGTCATCTCCTGGTTCAGGTCGACCGCGAGCCCGAGGCCGGCGGTCACCTCCCCGGCCCGTTCTTCCAGGTCCGCGCCACCGAGGGCGAGCCAGCGGTCCAACGCCTCGGAGTACGCGTCGCCGGGGTCTCCGCTCACCAGGGCCTCGGTGGCCGCGTCGAGGGCGCGCTGCGCGGCGGCCACGCCGGTCCGGCGGGCGAGGAACGCGGCGACCGTCTCACCGGGCCGCCGTTCGGGTTCCTGGGGCAGATGGCCGACGTTGGCGGTGGGCGGGCTGAGCCGTACCGAGCCCTGCTGGGGGGCATCGAGGCCGGCCAGCAGGCGCAGCAGCGTCGACTTGCCCGCGCCGTTCGCCCCGACCAGCCCGACCACGTCCCCGGGCGCAACGACCAGATCGAGATCCGCGAACAGCACCTGGTCGCCGTGGCCGGCGGCGAGTTCTTTGGCAACAAGAGTGGCGGTCATCAGAACCCCAAGACTATCGGCCGCCAGGATGGCGCCGGGGTGGCCACGGCGACCGGCCCCCGTGCTAGTGGCGCGGTGGTCGGGTGGCCCGTCCATGATGGGGAGTGTGAAAAGCGAGCGACGAGCCCGCGAGTGTCGGCCGGAGCCTGTCCGGTGCCAGAAACTGGTGATGAGGGTCTGACCTGGTCTTCCGGGCTTGCCTCTCGCGCTGTTTCAACTTCTGTATCTGCTGGTGGTCAGGGTGTTCGGCTGGCCGATGCTGCTCACACGGGCAGCGCCTTCAAAGAGGTGGAGATCTTGGTAGTGAGCGTGGGGGCGCTGAAAATTGCGCCCTCGCTCTGACCGGGCACTTCAATCGCTGCCTGATCGATTGCTCAAACCGACCCAGCCGCTCGCTCATACTCCGCAGCTCAGCCTTCCGTCGCGACCTGTCCGATCATGGAAGCTTGTACGGCGGCCAGCACGGCGGCGGCGAAGGGCAGGGAGTGATGCGTGGCTCCCCAGCCGATGCCGAACACCACGGAGGCGGGATCGTTGTTGGGGTTGGACAGGGCCTGCTGCCCAAGGATGCGCAGCCGCAACGACCCGCGAGCGTCCTCCAGTGCATGCCAATCGACGCCCTCGATCTCGGTGATCGGGTAACGCCGGTCACCGGCCGTGAACTTGACCGGGGAAGCTCCGGACGAGAACCAGGTGAAGGTGACAGCCTGCCCGTCGAAGGCGGCCTCACCGTCCCATGCCTTGAAACTACGCGGCACCGAAGGACCGGCGATCAGGAACCGCTCAGCCGGACCGCGCTCGGACAGGGCCGCGCGCATCTCGTCGGCATACTGGTCGGCCAGCGTCTTCGTGGCGGCGGGCAGCACCAGCCGGTACGGATCGAGCGACTCCTGAAGCTGCCCCGTTGCTGCGGACATGACCGGATCGGCCCCCTCCCGGGGAACCACCCGCAACACCACCCTGCCGCGTGCACCGGGCTCCACCATGACATCGGCCAGCGCGTCGTACGGCACGAACCGCTCACCGAGCTCCATGCTCAGTTTCGACGCTTTACCCGGCTCAGGCGTGATGCGCAGCCCTCTGTCCTCGAACTCCCACGCGGAACCTCGCCCCTTCAGTACTTCACCCATGCACGCAAGGATAGGTGCCCGAACACCGGCGGCTGCGCAGACGGCGGCCGCCGCGACGAGCCGGCTGAGCCTGCGCCCGTCGCTGGCCGCTGCGTTCGGCGACGACGATATGGCGACTTCTGCTAGCGCACTCTGGAGGAGCAGGAAACGGTCGACCTGTCCAGATCGCGCTTCTGATCCGAAAATCGGAGAGTAGATGGGAACGCGGCAGCGAACCCCGATGGGTGCCGCTGGGACAGGGTTTGTGATCAGGCCAGTTGGTCAGGCGATGGGTTCCAAGATGACTCGGTAGCCGAGGGCTTCGAGCTGGCGGATGTGGGTGCATTTCTTGCGTTCGGGGCCGGTGCGGGTGTCGTAAGAGTCGGCGCCCAGGTCGATGAAGCAGGTCTCGGGTCGGACAACAGGTGCCAGACGATGGTGAGGATGGAGCGGCCGACGGCGACGATGGCTCTCTTCTTGCCGCGGCGGCGGGCGATGCGGCGGTAGCGTTCGCCGAGGAAGGTGTTGATCTTGCCGGCTGAGACTGCGGCTTCGCCCAGGACGCGGGCCAGGTAGGGGTTGCCGTAGCCGGTGGCGCTGCGGCCTTTCTTTCGGCCGGCCGATTCCTTCGTCGTGGGGGCGAAGCGTGCCCAGGAGGCCAGGTGGCCGGCGGTCGGGAAGCGGGACATGTCCAGCCCGATCTCGGACAGGATGATCGAGGCGGCGATGTGGCCGATGCCGGGGATGTCATTCAGTCGCTCTACCGCCGGGGTGAAAGGGGCGATGAGCTCCTCGATCTTGGCGTCGACCTCGGCGATATCCCGGTTGAGCTGATCGACGCGGGCCAGCTGAGGGGCCTCGAAGATTCCGGACAGCCGTCTTATGGTCGTAGAGCCTATGCGGCTGCTTGTTGTGAGAGGGACTCGTTGAGGACTTCCAGGGGTGGCCGGTAGCCGAGGGCTGAGTGCAGGCGCCGGTGGTTGTAGAAGCCTTCGATGTAGCGGATGACCTGCCGTCGTGCTTTGGCTCGGGTGGTGAAGACGAAGCGGTGCAGCCATTCGTTCTTGATCGCGCTGAAGAACGATTCGGCCATCGCGTTGTCCCAGCAGACCCCGGTGCGGCCGACCGAGCGACGGATGCCCTGGCCGGTCAGGAAGCGGCCGAACTCGTCACTGGTGTAGTTCGAGCCGCGGTCGCTGTGGAACACGGCGCCGCTCTGGAGCAGGCCGGTGCCGGCGGCCATCCGGATCGCGTCGGTGACCAGCTCGGTGCGGTAGTGGTCGGCCATCGCCCAGCCCAGCACCGCCTTGCTGTGGCAGTCGATCACCGTGGCCAGATACAGGAAGCCCTCCCAGGTGCGGACGTAGGTGACGTCACCGACCAGCTTGACGCCCGGACGCTCAGCCGTGAAGTCACGGCCGACCAGATCGGGGATGCCGCGGTAGTCACCCTGGATGGTGGTGGCCGGCCGGAACGCCCGCACCTGCGCCGGAACCAGGCCCTGCTCGCGCATCAGAGTGCGCACCAGTTCGGCCGAGCAGTGCTCACCGCGGCGGGCCAGGGCGGCGTGCACCCGCCGGTAGCCGTAGGTCTCGTGCGAGCCGGCGAAGATCTCGGCAACCAGCGTACTGAGCAGCGTGCGGCGTTGCGCGGTGGCCGAGGCGGGCCGCTCGCGCCATTCGTAGTAGCCCGAGCGGGACACGCCCAGCCAGGCGCACATCCGCGCGATCTTGTGGCTGGCCTTCTCCGCGTCGATGAGCTCGTACTTGGCGAGCGTCATCGAGTTTCGGCCGCGAAGAAGGCGGCTGCTTTTTTCAGGAAGATCAACTTCTCGCGCAGCTCGGCGTTCTCCCGCTCCAACTCCCGGATCCTGGCCCGCTCCGGCCCAGAGACCGGCGGCTGCTCGTCCTGCGCGCTCACGATCCGATGCCGGTTCACCCAGCTGCCCAGGGTGCTGGCGTTGATGTCGAACTCACGCGCCACCGACGCGACCGTCCGCTCACCCTCCAGCACCATGCGGACGGCTTCTTCCTTGAACTCCGGCGAGAACTGCCTGCGACGCCTTGCCACGTACCCACCTCTTCCAGACTTCTGTCAGCTTATGTAGCCGACTGTCCGGAATCTGTTGGGCACCTCAAGCATTTTGGCCAGTAGGAACGCGTGGTGGTCGGTGAAGCGGCCGGTGAATGCCTCTTCTAACGCGCTGATCTTGGCGTCGCGTTCATCCGCGGCATCCGGATACCCGTGAGCACCGTCTTGATGCCGGCCTCGGCGAGGACCTCGTCCATGAGGGCAGGGAACTTCCCATCCCGATCGCGGAGCAGATAGTGCGCCCGACAACCCGCATCGTTTAGATCCATCACCAGATTCCTGATTGCTTGGATGACCCAGCTGGCGCTCGGGTGTGCGGTGGTGCCGAGCACGCGGATGCGCCTGGTGGTGTGCTCGATGACGGCCAGGATGTACGGGCGTTGCCCGTTGAGGGTGATGGCCTCGATGAAGTCGCAGGCCAGCAGGGCGTCGGCTTGCGAGCGCAGGAAGTCGGCCCATGTGGTGGAGGCCCGCTCGGGGGTCGGATCGAGACCTTCCTGCTTGAGGATCTCCCACACCGTGGACGGCGCGACCTTGATGCCGAGTGTGGCGAGCTCACCATGTACCCTCCGATAGCCCAACTGGGATTCTCCCGAACCAGTCGCAGAATGAAAGTGCGGATGGAGCGGACCGTGGGTGGGCGCCCACGTCGCTTCGGCCGGCAGGTACGGGCATGACGACGTCTCATCAGATCGCGGTGCCAGCGCAGGACGGTGTCCGGCTGGACGAGAAGCCGCAGCCGGTGTAGAACCTCGCGGGGCAGCGAGGCCAGGAGCGCGCCGAGAAAGGCCCGGTCCTCAGGTGCGAATCTCACTCTGGTGTCGGCGCCGATCTGGCGTTCAAGGACGGTGATCTGGTGACGCAGGACGAGAATCTCCACGTCCTTGTCGCGATCGCTCATAGGCAGCAATCGCAGCGCAGCGAAGGTGTTGGTGATGGTGAGGTAGGCCAGGCGGAGGAGCACGGCCGATCATCATGCCGTACTTGGTTCCATCTTCTGGGCCGCCGGAGCTCGCGCCGCCACGCGAAGCCTTCGCAGCGTCGTGACCTGCGTGGATGGAATTATCGGCAGGCGCACTGTCGGTGGAGGTCCATTTACGTGCCACGAAGGGCTTGTGCGGTCAGGAACTGCCGCCAGGTCGGCCCGGCCCGGCGGGGCGCCGGATCGATGCCGGCGGCGTGGAGGATCTCCCACACCGTGGAGGCCGCGATCGGGTAGCCCAGCCGGGCCAACCCGCCTCTATGCCCCCGCCCGGGTTCTCCTGCGCCATCTGCCCGATCAGGTGGTGGGCGGCGTTACTCAGGGCGAAAAAGGCTCAGTAGCCGGCGGTTAGCGACTTGGTAGGTCGCGCGTGAATCATGGTGGCGAAGATATAGCGTCCCGGTCGCCGTGGCGCCGATCGCAGGGACGCGAGAGGTCAACCCTCTCCAAGGGACCTATTGTCGCCCGTTCGAGGGTGTGTGAAGGATGGGCGAGAGCGGAGGACTCAGAGAATGGTTGTGCACCCCCCCGCGCGAAACAGTGACGAAGCCGGGAGCGTGGTTCCGAACGATGAGGTGTGCGGCGTCCCAATCCAGACGATAGCGTCAGCGGATTCGCCACGGTTGGACGGAATCAACGAGCAACACGTCACTCTGTTGACCGAGTGTCTTCACGAATTGCCGCCCATATTGATTCACCGTCAGACGATGCGCGTCATCGACGGCATGCACCGCCTCTACGCCGCCATTCGCGCCGGCCACGATACGGTCGCAGCCAGGTTTTTCGACGGCAGCGAAGAGGAAGCCTTCGCTCGCGCGGTCGAAATCAACGTCCAACACGGTCTTCATCTGCCGCTCGCGGATCGGAAGGCGGCGGCCCAGAGGGTCCTCGCGGCGTTTCCCGGCCTGTCGGACAGGGCCATTGCCGTGAAGACCGGCCTGTCGGACAAGACCGTCGCGGTGATCCGGCGCGGGCGGGCCGATGCACAACGCAGTGAGCATGAGAGCCGAGTCGGGCAAGACGGTCACAGCTATCCGACAGACAGTGCTGAGCGTCGAGAGCGGGTGGCGCAACTCATCGCGAGATGGCCTGATGCATCCCTTCGCACTATCGCCGCCGCTGCCGGCGTGTCCCCGGGAACTGTCAGCAAGGTGAAGAAGCGCTTGAGCGCTGAAGCCACGCTGGCTCGGGCCCCCCGATCGGGCTTCCGGAGCATCGGGTCCTCCGCCTCGACGTTCTTGGCCACGAAGCCGCCGTCGAACTGCTCGCCCACCATATCGGTGCCCATCGCGCCGCGCTCGAGCACGGCTCCGTCAGGACACTGGCCGAGCAGTGCGGCGGGCTGCCTCTCGCGCTGCGCATCGCGGGCGCGCGGCTCGCAGTTCGCCCGCGGTGGACCGTTCAGACCCTGGTGGATCTGCTCAGCGACTCCCGCATCATGCTGGACGTACTCAGCCACGGCGATCTTGAAGTACGAGCCAGCCTCGATGTCAGCTATCGAGGGCTGTCGCGCAAGGCGCGAACGCTGTTCCGGCGGATCGGGCTGCTCGGCAGCCCGCAGATCGCGCACTGGTTAGGCGAGGCGCTCCTCGGCGACGACGCAGCCCAAGGCGCGTTCGATGAGCTGGTCGACGCTTCGCTGCTGGTCCGCAGGGGTCAGAAATACGTGATGCACGATCTTGTGCGCGCGTACGCGGGCGAAAGCGACACCCACAGCGACAGCGACAGCGATGAGCAGCACCGGGCCGCGATCGAGCGCGCCTGCAGGCGCTTCCTCTCCCTGGCCGACCGCGCGCATCAGCGTTACTACGGCGGGCATTTCACGCTGCTCCGCGGCAAGGACATGGGTGAGGCCCGAGACGATGGCCTGGCCGACGCGCTGATTGGAGATGATCCTCTCGGGTGGTTGGACGAGGAGCGCACTACGTTCCTGGTGACCGTACGGCAGGCCGCGGTGCATGATCTCGACGAGCTGTGCTGGAACATCGCGATGACCGCCATCACCTTGTTCGAGATCCGGGCGTACTACGACGAGTGGCGCACCGTTGCCGAGATCGCACTCAAGTCCTGCCGGAGCTCCGCCAACACGCGCGGAGAGGCGGCAATGTTGTACTCGCTGAGCACACTGGCCGTCTTCCAGCAGCGGTACACCGAGGCGCAACCCCTGCTGGTCCAGGCGATCGACATCTTCGAGAAGATCGATGAGGTGCACGGCATGGCTCTGGCCTTGCGGAATCTGGCGCTCTCGGAGAGAGTCAAGGGTGAGGTCGACGTGGCGCTCGACAGGTACAGGCAGGCACTGCCGCTGCTGGAAGCAGTGGGAGACCGGGCGGCCGAGGGCCACGTCCTGGTGAGCATCGCAGCCATCCATCTCGAAGAGGGCCGCCTGGGAGAGGCGGAGCCGCCACTCGACCGTGCACTGGAGATCTTCCGGCACGAGGGAGTCCAACGCGGCGAGGCTCAAGCTCTGAACCGCATCGCCGAGCTCTCTTTGCTGCGAGGTGACGCACGGCGCGCACTGGAGGCGTTCGAAGGGGCTTTGGCCATCGTACGCAGCGTCCACGACCGGATCGGTGAGACCTATGTCCTGCACGGGACAGGTGAGGCGCAGGCCGCCCTCGGCCAGGTCGAACAGTCTGAACGCGCTCTGTCGCGTGCTCTGGAGATGGCACAGGAACTGGGCGAACGTCACATTGAGGGGCGGACGAGGCTGTCGCTTGGCCTGCTGCTCAGCCGTCAGGGGAATCCCGGCGGGGTGACGCACCTGGAGAAGGCGCACGCGATGTTCAGCGACATGGGGGCAGAACGCTGGCGGGCGAAAGCGGAGGAGGCTCTCGCCCGGTCACGCTGAGCGAGGGGCGCGGTGACGACTTCGGAACGATGGCGGGAACGGCGTTCACGCCGAACCTTGCCACCCGACATCGTCAGCAGCCGACCCGCTTCTCCGTTCCCATGATCGAAGTGAGATCCTACGTCGGCCTCGCCTCGGTCTCCTCGGTCCAGGACATGTCACAGGGCCTGTCCTTATAGTGCACGCAGCCCGGGCCCTCGCTCTCAGCCTGCGCCGTGGCGGCAGAGCCCGTCACGATCGCTACGGCAATGCCCAGGCCGACCAGTATTTTCCGCACGTTTGCGCCTCCCATCACGCCAGGGGCCGAGCTTAACGAAGGCTGCTTTTATTTTGCTTTCGATCGCTTCGCTGGGCGAGTTAGACCTGGTCACAGGAGTGGCGCCGTCGAATGGCGACGGCCATCGCATGATCCTCCGAAGGCGCAAGTCAAGATCGAAGGAGAACACGTGATGGCCGTGGACAACAGTGTCCGGCGCCGGCTACGGCCGGCGCAGCGACGAGCGGGCGAACCGGCGTCAGGGCTACCGCACCCGCCGCTAACGCAATGAGGCGAGGCGGCGCCAGCAGATGAGTGCGCAGCCCCGGGCCGGTCTGCCCACCTTATGACGCTCTGACCTGCGAGGAGTCCACCGCGGCCCGGGAGAAGTCGAGTGCGTCGGCGGCCCGCAACCGGTCGAGCAGCATCTCATGCAATCGCTGCCAGACGCCGGCCTTGTTCCACTCGGCCAGCCGCCGCCAGCACGTCATGCCCGAGCCGTAGCCGAGTTCTTGAGGCAGGTGCTCCCAGGCGATCCCGGTGTGCAGCACGAACAAGATGCCCTGCAAGGCAAGCCGGTCATCCAGCCGCTTACGTCCTGGATGCCGAAACCCCCGCTGACGCTGCGGCAACAACGACTCGATCACCGCCCACAGCTCGTCGCTGACCTCCCACGGCTTCAGCCCTGAGAAGGTCACCCGTCATCGGCACCCGCAGGATCCCCGGCGAGCGGGCAGTTGCGCCTGAGCAGCGAAAAGCGAGATCATCACGCATGCTCGACCCCTTGCCCGATGACGATGGGACTTCACCGACGGTTTCCACGCCGCATTTCGTGGGTCGTGATCGGGAGATGGCGGCGCTTCGGGTCGCCTTGGCCCGGCCGCCGGCGATCGTGCTGGTCGAGGGCGAGGCGGGGATCGGGAAGAGCCGGCTGCTGCGGGAGTGGCTGGCCGCGCCGGACCAGCGCACTGCCTTGGTCTCGGTGTGCCCACCGCTTCGCGAGTCGCTGACGTTGGGGCCGATCGTCGACGCGTTCCGTGGCATCGACCGCCCGGTGTCGCGATCGGGGCTCACCGAGCTCGCGGGTGCGTTACGGCCCCTGTTTCCTGAATGGTCCGCGGACCTGCCGCCCGCGTTGCCGCCTTTGAACGATGCGAAGGCGGCACGGCATCGCCTGTTCCGCGCCCTGGACGAGCTGCTGCGGGCTCTGCACGTCGACGTTCTCGTGCTCGAGGACGCTCACTGGGCGGACGAGGTGACCTTGGAGTTCCTGCTGTTCGTCGCCTCTCGCCAGCAATCGGACGGGCCGAGCCTCGTGATCTCCTATCGGCCGGAGGAGGTGGACGCCGGATCGCTGTTGCTGCGGCTGACGTCCCGGTTTCCGGCCGGCGTGACCCAGCTGAGGATCGCCCTGGCGCCGCTGCGACCCGGCGACACGGCGGCGCTGGTGTCCTCGATGCTGGACGGCAACCCGATATCGCAGGAGTTCACGACGTTCATGCACGAGCGGACCGGTGGGGTGCCTCTGGTGCTGGAGGAGTCGGTTCGCCTCATGTGCGACCGGGCCGACCTCGTCTTCCGCGACGGGCAGTGGGTCCGGCTGAAGCTGCGCAAACTCCAGGTGCCGCCGACGGTGCGCGACTCCACCCGGGAGCGGGTGGGCCGTCTGTCACCGACGGCGCAGCAGGTGTTGCGAGCCGCGGCCACGCTGGCCGAGCGGTCATCGGTGGCCACGATCGCGATGACCGCCGGTCTGTCGCCGGCCGCGTGCCGAGGCGCCATCGCGGAGGCGGCCGACGTCGGCGTCCTGGACGGGGACGACCGCGGCCAGTGGCGGTTCCGGCACGTGCTGGCCGCCACGGCCGTCTACGAAGCGATCCCGTTGACCGACCGCAGACGCTTCCACCTGCTGGCCGGCCGGGCCTTGGAGGGCATCCATCCGCCGCCTGTCGCCCGCCTCGCCCACCACTTCCGTGAGGCGGGCGAGACACGGTCCTGGGCGCGGTACGCGGAGCAGGGTGCCGAGCTGGCCATGGCCTCGGGTGACCACACCAAGGCGGTCGACCTGCTGCTCGATCTGTTCTCGTGGTCCGAGCTGCCGCCGGCGGATCGGGCACGGGTCGCGCGCATCGCCGGAGTAGCCGCACTGGGCCGTCGTGAACCGGTCGACGAGGTCTACCACCGGGTGATCCGTACCTTGCGCTCGGCGCTGGAGACCCCCGGGCTCTCCGCCCGCCAGCAGGCCGAGATCCGTAACCCCTTGGGCCGGCTCCTGATCATCGGGGGTGAGGCGCAGGCCGCGCTCGGCGAGCTTGAGCAAGCGGTGACCAACCTCGACCATGACCCGGTCGAGGCGGCCCGGGCGATGACCTATCTCGGGTGGGCCTACGCGGGACCGTGGCCGGCGTCGACCCATCGGCGCTGGCTGGATCGCGCCGCTGAGCTCACCGCCGAGGTCGACTCTCCCGCGGAGCGGCTGAACCTGGCCGGCAACCGAGCCGCCGCGTTGCTCATGCTCGGCGAGGAGGAGGCCTGGGACGTCGTCGCCGGCCTGCCCGTCGACGGCGCGACCTCGGCGGAGCGTCTCGACGTGGCCCGCATCCACACCAATGTCGGGACCGGCGCACTGATCTGGGGCCGGTACGCCGACGCGGAGAAACACCTCGTTGTGGCCATGCGCCTCGCCGAGTCCGAGCAGGCGTCCCGGCTGCAGCACAACGTCCGGCTCGAACAGAGCAACCTGGCGTGGTTCACCGGCCGGTGGGAGGGTCTCGCGGAGGCGAGCGCGGAGCTCGCCGACGCCGACCGGGACCGGCCGGCGCTCTACCTCGGCAGCGTTCGCCTCGCGGCCCGGCTGGCGGCCGCCGCCGGACGGCGGCGCGCCGCGAGGGAGCAGTTCCGGCTGGTCCTTGAGGAGTCCGCCCGTCTCGGCGCGGCCGACGACACGATGGAGGCCGCCGCCGCGCTGGCCAGGCTGTGGCTGACGGAGGGGAACAGCGGCCGGGCGCTGCAGATCACGGACGAGCCGATGGACACGGTCCGGCGAAAGGGCATCTGGGTCTGGGCGGCGGACCTCGTCCCCGCCCGGATCGAGGCGCATCTCGTCGCGGGCGACCTGCGGGCCGCGACCCGCCTGGGCGACCGGTTCGCCAGAGGACTGCGCGGCCGCACGGCGCCTGCGCCTCGCGCCGCCCTCGCCGTATGCCGTGCTCTGCTGGCCACCGCCGCCGGAGACCACGCCCGCGCGGCGAGGGCGTACGACCGGGCGGCGCGCGCCTGGGACGCGTTGCCGCGCCCCTACGACGCCATGCTCGCCCGCGAGCGTCAAGCCGAGGCGCTCATCGCGCAAGGCCATGTCGAACAGGGCCGGGAACTGCTGGCCGCACAGTACGAGCAGCTGTTCAGGCTCGGAGCCCGCGGCGATGCGGACCGTGTCGCACAGCGGCTTCGCGAACACGGCGCCGAGGTTCCGCGATTGTGGCGCGGCGGCCGGCGGGGGTACGGTGACCGGCTCTCACCTCGTGAGCTCGACGTGGTCCGGCTGGTCGTCGCCGGCAAGACGAACCGGGAGATCAGCCGGATCCTGGCCAAGTCACCGGCCACGGTGGATCAACAGCTGCGTGCGGCGATGCGCAAGTTGAAGGTGAGCACCCGGACCGCGCTCGCGGTCAAGGCAGTAGAGGCCGGAGTGTTCGCGGAAGAGGATTCCTTCGGCGACCTGTCATGAAAATTGACGTATCCGCCGGATAGCGAAGATCGCTCGTCACCCCGAGCATGACTCCATGATCCATCGCCCTAGGGCAGTGCATGCCTGAGCGACCTGTCGCGCGTGACGACTTCCCCATCGAGCACCAGCGACCCCTTGAGCCGTCGCGCGGAGCCTTCAGCACCCCTGACGCCCCCGACGCCCCTGACGCCCCCGACACCCGGGATGACGGCGATGACGGCGACGACGAGAGCCACGACCCCTACCAACCCCTGTAGGCCGGAGGACCCCCCACGTGAGACTGCAAGCCCTCGTCACTTCGCTGGCCTTAGCGGTCGGCCTGTGCATGATCTCGCCGCCACCGGCGTCGGCCGCTGAGCCGGATCCCGGTGCACCCGTTGACAAGATCGCGTCGGACCTGAAGGGCCGTTTCCGCACGGAGACGGTCTCCGACTTCTGGATCACGTTCGACACCAAGGCCGACCTCGCGCCGGCGAAGAAGCTCGCCGACTGGACCGCTCGCGGTCAGTTCGTCTACGACGCGCTGAACGCCGCGGCCAAGGCCTCCGCGGCGTCCGTCTCCGCCGAACTCGACGCGGCGGGCGTGAAGTACACCTCCTACCCGCTCGTCAACGCCGTGCTCGTCAAGGGTGGCACGCAGAAGCTCGCGCTCGACGTCGCCTCGATCGGGCAGGTCGCCGAGATCCAGGCGTCGCCGCAGGTCGCGCTGGTCGAGCCCATCGACGAGAAGACGCCGGACGACCAGGCCACCCGCCCCGCCGCCCCCAAGGACGCCTCCAAGGACGCCTCCAAGGACGCCTCCAAGGAAGCCGCCGAGGACGGCACCGTCTCGTGGGGTCTGGACGCCATTCACGCCCCCGAGGCCTGGGCCATGGGGGCCACCGGTTCGGGCATCACCGTGTCCAACCTCGACTCGGGCGTTCAGTTCGACCACCCCGCACTGACGCGGCAGTACCGCGGCAGGAAGCCCGACGGCACCGTCGACCACAACTACAACTGGATGGCCACCCGGGGCACGTGCACCGGAACGCCGTGCGACGACGACGGACACGGCACGCACACCATGGGCACCATGGTCGGCGACGACGGCACCAACCACGTCGGCGTCGCCCCGGACGCGCAGTGGATCGCGACGAACGGCTGCTGCGAGAGCACCGGCGTCGAGTCGTTGCTCAAGTCCGGCTGGTGGTTGCTCGCCCCGACCGACGTCAACGGGAACAACCCCGACCCGTCCAAGCGCCCCCACGTCATCAACAACTCGTGGGGCCAGACCCTCGAGCACAACTTCGACGACTTCTTCCGGGCCATCGACGAGGCCTGGAGCGCCGCGGGCATCTTCAGCACCTGGTCGTCGGGCAACTCCTCGCCGTACGCGGCGTGCGACACCGTCTCCTCGCCCGGCTCCGCCGAGAGTGCCTACTCGGTCGGTGCCTACGCGTCGGACGGCACGCTCGCGTTGTTCTCCCGCAAGGGCGAGGGTGAAGGCGGCCGGATCAAGCCCGAGATCTCCGCTCCGGGCGTCGCCGTCACCTCCTCCTACCCGAACGACAGTTACATCGCGATGTCCGGCACCTCTATGGCGGCTCCCCACGTCGCCGGCGCCGTCGCCGCCCTGTGGAGCTACGACCCGACCCTGATCGGGCAGGTCGAGGAGACGCGCCGCCTGCTGGGCGAGTCGGCCGCCGACGTCGACGACACCGAGTGCGGCGGCACCGCCGGCTTCAACAACAAGTACGGCGAAGGCCGGCTCGACCTCGTCCGCCTGCTCAAGCTCGCTCCCCGGGAGGGCGGTACCCTCACCGGTGTCGTCACCGCCGACGGCGCCCCGGTCTCCGGCGCCGACGTGACGATCAGCGGACCGTTCAGCCGCTCCGTCGGGACCGACAAGGACGGCCGGTTCACGGTGAGCCTCCCAGTCGGCGACTACCAGCTCAGCACCAAGCCCTTCGGGTACCTGACCGCGACCGCGAGCGCCACGATCGCCCTCGGCCAGGACGCCTCGGTCCAGATCGCGCTCACCGCCGCCGCGCGCCACGACATCAGCGGCAGGGTCGTCGACGACAAGAAACAGCCCGTCCCGAACGCCGACGTCTCCGTCAAGGACACGCCGCTGGACGCCGTGCGCACGGACGCCGGCGGCGCGTTCACGATCGCCGGTGTGCCGGAGGGCCAGTACGGGCTCGCCGTCACGCCCAACGCCTGCTTCTCGCCGGCGTCCGTCCCGCTGACCGTCGGCGCCGAGAACCAGCCGCTGGAGATCCCGGTCGGGCTCGTCGTCGACAAGGGCGGCTACAGCTGCTCCGTCTCCGAGGGTGAGTACCTGCGCGGCACCGACCCGGTCACGTACGGGAGCGGCGTGTGGGCGACGGTGAACCTGCCGTTCCCGATCGCGCTCTACAACGGCAGCCACGACAGCCTCGCGATCAGCCTGCGCGGCGTGATCTCCCCGAACAACTCCACCGGACCCGGTTTCGGCGGCGCGGGCCTCTTCCCGTTCACCGTCTCGTCCCCCGTCCAGTTCGCCTCCGGCGGGGGAGTCTTCACGGCGGCCACCAAGGTCGACGGCGAGGACGCGTTCGTCATCGAGTTCCGCGACGCCAAGATCTGGGCCTACCCGATCCGGTCCGAGTACACGGAGCCGGTCAGCTTCTCGGCCACGCTCACCCGCTCGGGCAAGGTGATCTACGGGTACGGCGACGGCATCGGCACGGACGACGAGGTGACCGGCGGCGCCCGCGCCATCACCGGCATCCAGGGCTGGGCCGGTGTGGACGGCATCCGGTTCTCCGAGAACGTCCCGGTGCTCCACGACGGAATGATCGTCACCTACGATCTTCCGGACTGGGGCTACCTCGACGCGACCGTCGTCGACAAGAACGACGGGCTGCCGGTGTCCGGGGCCAAGGTCTCGTTCACCGACAAGAACGGCCTCGTCGAGAGCGTCACGACCAACGGGACGGGCGTCGTGCACCGCCAGCTGCCGGTCGCCGGCTACACGATGACCGTCGAGGCGCCGAACTACGTGACGGGGTCGTACGACTTCACCCTCGACAAGCTCTTCGCGAAGGCGACGATCGACGCGCGCCTCACCACGGGCGTCGCCGGCCTGAAGCCGAGCGGCCTCGACGCCGTGATGGGAACCGGCCAGAACGGTGTGGGCTCGCTGACGCTGACCAACACCGGTTCCGCACCGCTCACGTACGACCTGGGCGAGGCCGGGCGCCACCACGAGCTCGACACCGCCGGCGCCACCACGCGCACCGGGACGGGTGCGGACAGCACGATCGACCTCAAGGCGTGGAAGGCCGAAGCGAGCGGCATGAAGCCGTCGGACGTCGACGGCAAGGCCGCGAAGGCGAGCGCCGCGGAAGCGAAGGCGGCCGACAAGGTCGGCAAGACCTCCGGCGGCGACGTCATCACCCGCATCGAGATCCCTGGCACGATCGCGGAGAAGGAACCCTCCGGCATCGGGTACGACGGCGACGTGTGGGTGCACGACTACAACGCGCGGACCAACACCGCCTACACCGTGACGGGCAAGCCGACCGGCAAGGTCTTCGACGCCTCGTGGAACCCCAAGTACCGGGCGTTCGACATGGCGCTCGACACCAAGACCGGTGACATGTGCCAGATGGAAGACAGCCCGGCCAGTTACATCCACTGCTTCGACCGGGAGACCGGGAAGGAGACCCGGCAGATCAAGGGTGACTGGTCCACGCTGCAGCTGACCGGACTCGCCTACAACCCCGCCGAGGACGTGTTCTACGTCGGCGGCCGGGCGAACGGCCTGATCGGAACCGTCGCCGGGACGTCGCACGACAACGCGGGTGCGCTGCTGTCCTTCTGCGCCCCGCCGCTGCCCGAGGTGATGGGCCTGGCCTACAACCAGGCCTCCGACACCATCTGGTACACCGACCTCACCTCGGACAGGCCCACCCGCCTGCTGCAGGTCGACCCCGACGACTGCTCGCTCGTCAACGCGTGGTGGTTCCCCGGCCAGAAGGTAGGCCAGGGTGGCGGCCTCGAGACCGACTCGACCGGGGCGCTGTGGGCGGCGGACCAGATCGCCGACGACGTCGTGCTGGTCGACGTCGAGGACGACCTGATCACCGACCTGCCCTGGCTGTCGCTCTCCTCGACCGGCGGCACCCTCGCCCCGGGCGAGTCGACGACGGTCAAGGTTTCGATCTCCTCGAAGGACGCCGACCCGGGCACTCTCGGCGCGAACATCATCGTGCGGTCCGACTCCGGACGGCAGCCCAAGACCTACGTCCCGGTGACGCTCACGACCACGAAGTACCAGGTCGGCGTCAACGCCGGTGGCCGCTCGTTCACCGACGCCTCCGGCTACACCTGGTCCGGCGACCAGGCCGCCCGTGGCAAGGCGTGGGGCTACGCCGGGAAGGGCAAGACGATCTCCACGAGGGCCCCGATCGCGGGCACCGAGGACGACGCCCTGTTCCAGGCTCAGCGCACCGCGCCGGGCGAGGACCTGGTCTACACGTTCCCCGACGCGCCGAAGGGCACCTACGCCGTCGACCTCGGCTTCGCCGAGATCGAGCAGGTCAAGCGGGGCAAGCGGGTGTTCGACGTCCTCATCGACGACGAGCTGACGCAGTACGCCTACGACCCCGTGAAAGCCGCCGGCCCGAACACCGCCGACTGGCACACCGCAGTGGTGCAGCACGACGGCGGTCCGCTGACCGTGGAGCTGAGGGGCAGCAAGGGCCTGCGGGCTCCGAGCATCGCGGCGCTGCGTGTGACGCTCGATCCGCGCGGAGACAAGGAGGAGGAGCCCCAGCCCGAGGAGCCGGAGCCGGGCCCCGTGCCCGTGTCCCCGGCCGGTCGTTCGTACGCGATGAAGGTGAGCGACGGGCTCTACCGCCAGGGTACGCAGGACTCCGGGTGGCACGGCGATGACTCCTGCGGCGTGCTGTGGTTCGACTCCAGCTTCCTGTTCCCGTTCTACGACACGGCCTGGGACGGCGTGTGCGTGACGACGAACGGCGCGCTGGTCTTCGACCGGGCCAGCTCTCTGGGGAACAACACGGCGCTGCCGACGCCGTACAAGTTCGACGCGACCTTCCCGTTCTGGGACGACCTGGAGATCGACAACGAGGCGGGCATCTACTTCGGCACCACCGAGGTGGACGGCCTGGCCGCTGAGGTCATCGAGTGGCGCAACGCCGCCTTCCACAGCGACAAGACGGCCCGGGTGAGCTTCTCGGTGACCCTGATCGCGGACGGCCGCATCCAGATCGGGTACGGCGACGGCATCGGCGGCGACAACCCGCTCACCCGCGGGTCGTCGGCGACGGTCGGCGTGGAGAGCCTAAAGGGCAACCCCGCGAGCCAGTACTCCTTCAACCAGCCCATCCTGAAGGCCGGTCTGGGGCTGGAGTACACCCTCCCGGCCGCGGGCACGATCGAGGGCACGGTCACCGACGCGAACGACCGCAAGCCGATCGCGGGCGCGATCGTCACGCTCACCGGGCCGAACGGTGAGCGGGTCATCACCGCCGACGAGAAGGGCCGGTGGAAGGCTCAGGCACTGGTCGGTGAGAACACCGTGCAGGTCTGGGCGCCGAACTACGTCACGGCCAGGCACCCCGTGACCATCGCCAAGAAGGATCAGGCCGAGGTGGTCGACACGGCGTTGGCCACGGGCGTCGCCACCGTCACGGGAGGTGACCTCGACTGGCTCCTCGGCCCGAACCAGAAGGCGACCGCCGAGGTGATCGTGACCAACGCCGGTTCCGCCCCGCTCGAGGTGCGGCTCAGCGAGCAGAAACGCACCAGTGACGGCGGGCACGAGGCCGCCGACCTTCCGTGGCTGACCCTCACGGGCCCGGCCGCGGCCGGCCCGGTCAAGCTCGCGGCCGGCGAGTCCACCACGGTCACGGCAACGGCCGACAACGCCGCGGTCGCGCCCGGCGTGCTCGTCGGGGACGTGCTCGTGGCGTCGAACGCCGGCAAGGGCGAAGCCCAGCTCCGACCGGTCAGCCTGGCGACCTCGGCCTACTGGCAGGGCGTCGACGCGGGCGGGTCCGGGCACGTCGGTGCCGACGGCTTCGTCTGGTCGCCCGACCAGAAACTCGGCTCGCGGCCGTGGGGCTACGTCGGCGGCACGGCGCGTACCACCAAGGCCGGCATCGGCGGCACGGAGGACGACGACCTGTTCCGCACCCAGCGGACCGGTGAGACGTTCGCCTACGTGTTCAAGAACGCGCCCGCCGGGATGTACCGGATCGGCCTCGACTTCGCGGAGATCGAGAAGGTCAAGGTCGGCAAGCGTGCCTTCGATGTCCTGGTCGACGGCAAGGTAGCGCTCCACGACCACGACGTGCAGAAGAAGGTGGGTGCGCTGACCGCGGACGTGAACACGGTCACCGTCGAGCACGGCGGTGGCGATCTGAAGGTCGAGTTTCTCCGCGAGATCGGGGAGCGCGACCCGATCCTCAACGCCCTGAAGGTCCAGCAGGACCCGCGCCTATGAGATAGCCAAGTGGTCAGAGCCTCCTCGGAAAGGTCGCCGTGGAGGCTCTGGCCACGCCTGCCGAGTACGGCAACGCCTCACATGCCGTTTGAGATGCGTACCAGAAGCACCAGCATGGCGCAGGCGATCGCGACCCAGGAGAGGATCAGCGCAGCCTGGTTGACGCCTCGGCCGCCGTAACGGCCCGGGGAAGCTGATATCGCCTGGTTCGACTGGCCGGCCAGTCGGCGGGCCTTTATGGACAGCACGATGCCGACTGCCGTCAAGACAAGGATTGTGAGGATGTCCCACAGCGCCTGCCCGATGACAGATTGGATGATCTCAGAGCTGCCACCCGCGGCCTTCACGGTGTCGATGTAGCTCGATACGCCCACTGCGGCGAAGTCGCCGATCCGCCATGCGGCCCAGGTCAGCGACAGCAGCGAGGCGCTCGCGAGCCCCAGCGCCCAGAACGCCTTGCCGTGGGTCGGCGGGCTCCCCCGGGATCGCATCACCAGCTCCGGGGGCGGCGCCTGCGCGCGGGCATGGGGCGGCTGCCTGGAGGCCGTCTTCTCCCAGCTCGGCCGCTCGGCATCCGGGGGTGACGTCCGCCCGTTCCGCGGACCCGTGGTCACGTCGGCAGGTTGGGGCGCGGTGACGATGGCTTCGACGTGGATCGCCGTCTCCTGGATGGGGTCTTTCAGGAGGATGTCACCTTGGACGGAGCCTTGGTGGGAGGTGTCCGGGGATATGTGGAGCCCCGTGGCGTCCTGTTCGACGTGGATGCCGCAGTTGCTTACCTGGAACGAGCAGGCGCGGGCCAGAGGTGGGCCGAGGACGGGCACGGTATGGCTGGGCGTGGAGTGTTGGGGCACCTGTCCGAAGTCCACCCGGTGCTCGGCCGGCTGAACGAGCGCTTCGCGCAGGGCCTCCTGGGCCGCCGTGGCGATGTAGTCGATGTCGTTGTGCGCCATCTCCTGCAGCGCGTCCCGGGCACCGGCGGCGGCCGGAAGATTGTCACTGGTGAGCCGATGCCGAAGCTCGGTGATCGCGCCGCGCCGGGCGAAGATGCTCGGATCGGTCATGGCCGCCCGGAGGTCCGGCGGCACGGGCAGCGGCTGGATCCGGCGTCGCCCGCTCCGCGCCAGGTACAGCTCGCCCTGCAGGTCGAAGCTCCGGCTCGGGGTCTGGTTCGGGTTCTGGTCGCGGACCCGGTCGAAGACGTAGTCGTACAGCTCGTCCAGCGAGACCTGGCCGTCCTCGTCGCTGTCGGCGTCCCCGGTGACCAGGCCCTCCACCAGGGCGTTGGTGAAGATCGACGGCCGCGGCCCGGACTCTTCGGACAGCTGGTCACCTTCGAAGGCGTACTCCATCGAGGTGGACGCGGTGATGACGGCCTGCCCGCGCCCGCCATGCCCCGAACTCTGCCCGGCGAAGCTGTCCAGCACGTTGACGTCGCCGGACGCGCGCACCACGGCCCCTTCGGTGAAGGCTCCGCCGTAGCAGCAGTCCAGGAACAGCACGATGCTCCTGGACCGGCTACCGCGCATGCAGCGCTGGACGAAGTCGGCCGGAACGGCGGTGGAGCCGAGACGGTCGGGGCGAGTGTTGCGGGCGGCGAAGAACAGCTCCCCTGACTCGCTCTTCACCCCGTGGCAGGACAGGTGCAGCACCAGCAGGTCCCCCGGTACGGCGTCCAGGAAGAAGTCCTCGATGTGGCCGGCCATCTGGTACGCGGGCTCGTTGTGCACCACACGCACCTCGAACCCGCCGATGCCCGGATCGCCGAGCGCCCTGGCCAGTGCCCTGGCGTCCTGGACCGGCGATCGCAGCCGCCCCAGCGAAGGGTTCTCGTACACGTCGTTGGCGATGATCAGCGCCTTCCGCCCGCCGCTCACCGCCCGTCTCCCGCCGGGGCGTGCCGGTCGGCGAATAGCTTGAGCAGCCTGACCTGTTCGTCGCTCGACGCCTGGGAGAGCTCCAGTACGTCCCCGTCCAGCTCGATCCGCACCATCCGCTTGGCCTCGCCCCTGCGGCCCATCCACTGGAAGACGGTGCCGAGGACGGCCTGGAGCGCGGCGGCCGACTGTCCCAGGCTGACCACGAGCTCGCCGATCATGGCGACGTCCACCGCCCTGGCTCCGGGCGGCGGGGGCCCCGTCCTGACCGGCGTCACATCCTCCACGTCCAGCTCAAGCAGCTGTCCACGCAGGAACCTGGTGAGCTTGTCCAGCCGTTCGGAGTCGGAGTCTTCCTCGGAGAGGTAGAGGTTCAGCTGGGCTCCCATCGGTCTCCTCCTCTCGCTGGCGGTGCTCCGGCGAGCGAGCCTGGTGTTCGCCTCTGTTATCCACGCTAGGCCACACAAGAATGGTCATCACCTGCGAGATCCCACGATCGAGAAGATCCTTGGACCGAACGTGACTCACTCTCCCAAGACGGCCCCTGGGAGAGTGGGCGGACCGTACGGGCGTAGACCGACAGCCGGTCACTCAGAGGCGGTGACACGATTTCCGCACCACACGTGCGACCGTGGTGTCGTCGAAAAGGCCGCCCTAACGTTCCGATAAACCCTATCGCTGCCAGACGGTGTAGAAGAGGGGCAATGGTGCCTTTTCATCACCTATGGGTGGTATTGAGCGTATCTGGATACCGACGATGTTGCCTTCTACGGTGAGGGCGCAGGCCCAGCCGCCCGCTTTCATGTCGGCCATGGCGATCTGGTCGTAGGTTCGTTTCTTCAGATCTGCCTCGCAGGACTTGGCGGTGGGCTTGCCTGAGACGGGGGTGATCGGCTGAGCACCGCCGCCGGAAGTCCACAACGCACGGTACGGGCTGACGTACCACAGGTCACTGCTGTCGGGGATGATCTCGCCAATCTTCCCACTTTCCACATCGAGATAGTCCTGGTCCATCAGCGAAACCCGACCTTGGTGCAGGACGGTTCCCGAGGCTGCGGCGCTCGTCTCGCCGGCCGGGGAATCTGTTGGCGATGGAGTTTCGCTCGTCTCTGGTGTGGTGGATGCGGGGCTGGTAATCGAAGCCTGGGGGCCGGCGTGCTCGCTGGCGGCTGGACGGAGCTGGTGTTGTGGCCGGCCGCGTTGCTCGAAGGCTGAGAACGCTCGCCCTGCCAAGGCCGGACCAGGAGGAGGGTAACGGCGGCGAGGGCCGCCGTCGCGGCCGCAGACAACAGGAAGAGACGCCGACTCCATCCCACTGGCGTGCCGGGTTCCGCTGGATCGCGTGGGGAGCCTGTACCTGCCGTTTCGGCGATCTGGTGTACTCCCGGCGCACCCATGGCGTCCTTCGCGCCTGCGGTTGGCCCGTGGCCCGTCCTCTCGCCGTCCGTCGGCGGGCCAGCCGAAGCCGGTTGGCCATTACGGGAGGACAGGAGCACGCTGTACCCCGACAACCCCAGTCCGGCCAGGCCGGTGAAGGCGCCGAGCACGCTGGCTAGCTGATCGGCTTGTTCGAGGCCCATCTGCAAGAACACCCCGCCCAGCACCACGAACCCAGCCCCGGCCACCAGGGCGACCCACATAACCGTCCGCTTCGCTCTCCGCGCTGCCACCCCTTTATGGTGATCCTGCGCCTCCGCAGAGTAGGCGCTTCCGGCGACTTGTAATCAATCTGCTACTCACTGCGATCTCACCTGGCCCCATACGGCGGTGACCCTTGGTGTCGGCAATGCTTCTTCCACCCGGTAGAAACGCTCACGCATTCGGAGGTGGGAGCGACTACCGTCAAATGACACTCCGCGATACTCAGGGATCTTGCTTCTGATCCGGCGGTCGCAGGTTCGAAGCCTGCAGGGCGCGCGTACGCCGAACGTTCGCCGCGCTGATGCTCCCCGCGGGTGCCCGCGGCGGCCCTCGTCGGGCACGGGCACGGACACTGAGGGCGGCCGGAGGCAGGCCGCGTGGTGACGACCCGCGGTTCTTCACCTGTGCGGACCGCGTCGAAGGCGGCGGTGAAGGGCGGGTCGCGATCATGCGAACGCTAGTCGCGGAGCCGGGGCGGAGCGGTCGCCGAGTCGCGGATCACCAGTTCGGGTTGGGGGTCGGTGATGACGCCGCCGGCGCTCGGCCGTCCCGCGATCAGGTCGTAGAGCGCCTCGACGCCGGCCCGG
The DNA here is from genome assembly GCF_035917475.1 of Nonomuraea fuscirosea. Classification (NCBI taxonomy): domain Bacteria; kingdom Bacillati; phylum Actinomycetota; class Actinomycetes; order Streptosporangiales; family Streptosporangiaceae; genus Nonomuraea; species Nonomuraea fuscirosea. Next base: position 744,046 of record NZ_CP109074.1, read on the forward strand.
CCGAGTTGATACATGGGCATCCGGACCGCGGTGACGGCCGGGCGCAGGTGCCGCATCAGGTCGACGTCGTGGATGCCGACCACCGACAGCTGGTCGGGGATGGCGATGCCGAGGTCGCGGGCGGCGGCGAGGACCCCGACCGCGCTCATGATGTTGTTGACGACGATGGCGGTCGGCGCGGTCGGCGCCTGCATGGCCTGCCGGAGCCCGTCGGCGCCGGCCTGCTCGCCGAACCCGGTGGCCAGGTGCGGGGCCGGTTCAAGGCCGGCGGCTTCCATCGCCTGCCGGTAGCCGAGGTAGCGCTGCTGGGACAGGTATCCCGTGCCCCCGACGAAGACGATGTGGCGGTGGCCGAGGTTGGCCAGGAACCGGGTCGCGATCTCGCCCGCGCGGTGATCGTCCACGTCGATCCAGGGATGGTCCAGTGCGTGTTCCAGGATGAGGATCGGCTTGGGGTGGGAGCGGAGCTCGGCCATCACGTCGTCGTCCAGCAACCCTTCGCCGCGGATCAGGATGCCGTCGACCGTGCCCTGGCTGAGCAGCCGGGTCAGGAACCGGCTGCCGGAGCGCATCGTCTCGGCATCGCCCAGCAGGACCGTCGCGCCGTGCTCGGCCGCCGCCTCGTAGACCCCGTGCCGCAGCGGGCCGTAGACCGGGTTGTCGATCTTGTTGAGGATCATCGCGATCATGTCGGTCTGGTTGAGCCGCAGCGAGCGCGCCGTCTGGTTCGGCTGGTAGCCCAGTTCCCGCATCGCCTGGAGGACCCGGGTGCGGGTGGATTCCTTCATCCGGGTGTGGCTCGTGCCGTTGACCACCGCCGACACCACGGCGAGTGACACCCCAGCCGCCCGTGCGACGTCACGTTGCGTTGCCATGGTGGAAGCCTACTCGCTTCTTGACGTAACGTCTCACCATCCCTATGTTGAATTAACGTTACGTCAGCAAGGAGTATCTATGACATCGACACGTCGCACCGTCCTGCTGCGGTCTTCCTGGGCGACGGTGAACATCGGCGACGTGGCTCACTCCCCTGGGGTGGTGCGGGCGTTTCAGCGGTTCGCCCCCGAGGTCGAGGTCGTCCTCTGGCCGGTGCGGCTGGAGGAGCGCGAACGGTCCATGCTGCGGCACGCGTTTCCCGACGTACGCGTCGTCGACGGCACCCTCGGCGGGGACGGGCCGAGCACCCCGGAGCTGGCCGCCGCCCTCGACGGCGCGGACGTCCTGATGCACGGATCGGGCGCCGACGCCTTCCAGAGCACCGAGATCGACTGGTGGCGCGAGCACGTGGGCCGCCCGTACGGGTACTTCGGGATCACCGTGGATCCGCTGTGCCCGCCGACCATGGCGACGCTGCCGGAGCTGGCGCAGATGGTCGAGCTGCTGCCACCGTCCTATCTCGCGGACGACGTCAAGGAGCGTTTCGACGGCGCCGACTTCGTGTACTGCCGCGAGAGGCTGACCCTGGCGACCCTGCGCGGCCAGAAGATCACCGGGCCCGACCTCGCCTTCGGGCCGGACGGCACGTTCGCGTTCGACCACACCGACGACGTCGCCGCCGCTCGCCTGCTGGAGGATCTCGGCCTGGAGCCCGGCCGGTTCGCCTGCTTCGTTCCGCGGCTGCGTTACGCCCCCTACGCGAAGATCTACGGCACCGAACCGACCCGCGAGCAGATGCGGCGCGACGCGGTCAACCGGGCCACCGTGACGCAGGACCTGTCGGTGCTTGCGGCGGCGATCGAGACCTGGGTACGCGTCAGCGGCCGGCCGGCCCTCGTGGTGCCCGAGATGAGCTACGCCGTCGAGCTCGCCCACGAGCAGCTTCCCGGCCTGCTCAGCCCGCGGACGCTCGGTCAGGTCCGGATCCTGGACCGGTACTGGCCGCTGGAGGAGGCGACCGGGGTCTACGCCGTCTCGTCGCTGGTGGTCAGCATGGAGTGTCATTCGCCGATCATGGCCGCACGACATGCGATCCCGACCGTTTACCTCCGGCAGCCGAGCGAGACCACGAAGTCCCAGATGTTCGCCGACCTCGGCGGCCCCGACCTGGTGATCGAGCTCGACCATCGTGCCGCGGCGGCGGTCGTCGCTGCGGTCACCGACATCGCCACCGACCCGGCGCCCGCGGTCGCCCGCAGCAGGAGGATCGCGGCCAACGCCGACGACCGGCTGCGGGCGGCGGTGGAAGCCTGCGTAGCGGGTCGGCCCATATCGGCGGGGACCGGCGATGCGTAGCCTGCGCGACCGCTGGCGGCGCGACCGGGTCCTGCTACTGCTGGCGCTTCCCGGGGTCACGGCGCTGCTGCTGTTCCACTATCTGCCGCTCGGCGGGAACGTCATCGCGTTCCAGGACTTTCAGCCGTTCCTCGGCATCTGGCACAGCCCGTACGTCGGGCTGGACAACTTCGAGCCGGTGCTCACCGGCGACCCGGTGTTCCTCAACGCGCTCGTCAACACGCTGATCATCACGCTGATCCAGGTGGTCTTCGTCTTCCCGCTGCCGATCTGCCTCGCGCTGATCCTGAACGCGACCGTCAGCGAACGGCTCAAACGCCTCACCCAGTCGATCCTCTACATGCCGCACTTCCTGTCCTGGGTCATCGTGGTCGCCCTGTTCCAGCAGATGTTCGGCAACGGCGGGATGCTCAACGCCTGGCTGCGCTCGGCCGACCTGTCCACGTTCTCCGTCGTCGGCGTACCCGAGCTGTTCAAACTCATGATCACTTCACAGGTGATCTGGAAGGACACCGGCTGGTCGACGATCATCTTCCTGGCCGCACTGTCCCGAGTGGATCCGGCGCAGATGGAGGCCGCGGTGGTGGACGGCGCCTCGGCGGCTCGCCGCCTGTGGCACGTGACCCTGCCCGCCATCCGCCCGGTGATCGTGCTGCTGCTGATTCTGCGGCTCGGGGACTCGCTGTCCGTCGGGTTCGAGCAGATCATCCTGCAGCAGGCGCAGGTCGGCGCCGGTGCCAGTGAAGTGCTCGACACCTACGTCTACAACCACGGGATCGTCGGCGGCGACTGGGGCGCCGCGGCCGCGGTGGGGCTGATCAAAGGCATGGTCGGTGTCGCGCTCGTACTCGGCGCCAACCGGTTGGCCCACGCTCTGGGCGAGCAGGGGGTGTACGCCAAATGACGAGCCGACCTGCGCCGGCCGCGGTGTCCGTGGCACGCCACGCCGCGCGGACAAGGCCGCGCCCGAGCCGCAGCGGGCGGCCGGTCTGGATGGGCGAGCCGAGCAAGCTGGGGGTCGGCGCGCGCGGACTCGTGCTCGGCCTGGGCTGCCTGGCGGTTCTGGTGCCGTTCTGGGCGGTGCTCATGACCAGCATCGCCTCCCCGGAGGAGATCAACAGCGCGGGCGGCTTCGTGCTGTGGACGAAAGAACCGACGCTGGACTCCTACCGGGCCGTCCTGTCCGGCGGCATCGTCACCCGTGCGCTGCTGGTGAGCGCCGGCATCACCGCGGTCGGCACGGCACTCAGCCTCGTCAGCACGATCGCTCTGGCGTACGCGCTGTCGCGGCCGGGCACGTTGCTGCAGAAGCCGATCCTGCTGATGACGGTGTTCACCCTGCTGTTCAACCCGGGCATCATCCCGATGTACCTGACGGTCAAACAGCTCGGCCTGCTGGACGGCTATCTGGCACTGATCCTGCCGGTGCTGGTCAACGCGTTCAACGTCATCGTCATGCGCGCGTTCTTCCAGGGAATCCCCGGCGAGCTGCGGGAGAGCGCCTACATCGACGGTGCCGGGGAGCTGCGCATCCTGCTGCGGATCGTCCTGCCGCTGTCGAAGGCGGTCGTCGCCGTGATCGGGCTGTTCTACGCGGTGGCGTACTGGAACGCCTTCTTCTCCGCGATGTTGTACCTCCAGTCGTCGGAGAAGTGGCCGCTGCAACTGGTCCTGCGCACCTACGTCGTCAACAACACCCCGATCGGGGCCGACCAGCTCAGCTCGAACCTGGAGAACCTGCCACCGCAGATCTCCGTCCAGATGGCGATTCTCGTCATCTCCGTCCTCCCCATTTTGTTCATCTACCCCTTCATACAGAAGCACTTCGCCAAGGGACTCATGGTCGGCGCCGTCAAGGGCTGACCGATCGTCCACGCCATGTGGAAAGGGAACGTCATGGCACCCACCTTCAGCCGCCGCCGCGTCCTGGCACTCGGTGCGGCAACGGGGCTGGCCCCGCTGCTCGGGGCCTGCGGCGACGGCAGCCCGAGTTCGCCGAACAGCTCGAACAGCTCGACCGGGCCGGTCAAGCTGCCCACCTACAAGCCCGTCACCGCGGCCACGCCCGACCTGGCCGCCGAGCCGGCCGGGGTGTCGCCGGGATACTTCAGCTACCCGGCCTCCTCCAGCGCCGCATCGCAACCGGTGCGGGGCGAGGCCGTCACGGCGCTGACGTACACCTACGACCCGATCGCCCCCGCGCTCGGCTCGAACCCCTACTGGCAGAACCTCAACAGCCAGCTCGGCACCGAGCTGAAGCTCACGTACGTCGCCTCGACCGACTACAAGAGCAAGGTCGCCACGACCATCGCCGGCGGCGATCTGCCCGACATGGTGGCGATCCAGGGCGTCGTCCAGCAGATGCCGGCCATGCTGAAGGCGGCGTTCACCGACCTCACCGAGTACCTGTCAGGGGACGCGGTCCTCGCCTACCCGAACCTCGCCGCCCTGCCCACCGACGCCTGGCGCAGCACCGTCTACGACCAGCGGATCTGGGGCGTCCCCGTGCCGCGGGCCCGGATCGGCACCGTGCTGTACACCCGGGCCGACCTGCTGGAGAAGGCAGGACTCAGCCTCCAGCCCGAATCATGGGCCGAGTTCAAGGAGATGGCGGACGCGCTGACCGACGAGCGAGCCGGTCGGTGGGCGTTCGGGCAGATCCCGTTCACCACGATCCTCGAGATGAACGGGATCACCGGCAACTGGCCCGGCGGCGCCGGCGCCTGGCAGGCCGAAGGCGGCGTCTTCACCCACTCAGGGACGACACCGCAGTTCACGCAGGCCCTCGCGGACACCGTCGAGCTGGTGAAGTCGGGGGTGGTGCATCCCGACCACGCGGGCGCGCCCAACACGAAGCGCAACGCGTGGATGCTGGCCGGCACGACCTCGTTCACCATCGGCGGGTACGCCGGGTGGGGCAAGTTCTACGGCCAGGCGAAAGACGTGCCCGGCTTCCGCCTGACCGGCATGCTCTCGCCCACCCGCGACGGCAAGGGGACGCGGGTACGCACGCCCGGCCCGACGCTGTCCAGCTTCACCGCCCTGGCCAGGACCGACGACGCCGACCGGATCAAGCAGATCCTCAAGGTCCTCGACTGGTTGTGCGCACCCTTCGGCAGCAGCGAGTACCTGGCCCTCCGGTACGGCGTCGAGGGCCGGACGTTCACCCGCGACGGCTCCGACCCGGCCCTCACCGAGGCCGGGCGCAGCCAGGTGTTCCTGCCGGTGCGGTACCTCGCCGAGGCATCGCCCGTCATCTACGAGCCGGGCAACCGCCAGGCCGTACAGGACCAGCACGACCACCAGGTGGCCGGCGTCCCGCTCGCCGTCGCGGACCCGACCCTCGGGCGTTACTCGGAGACCGCCGCCAGCAGGGCCGCCAGCGAGCAGCAGGAACTGGACGCGGTGCTGCTGGAGATCCAGCTGGGGAACAAGCCCGTCTCGGCGTGGCAGCCGGCCATCGAGAAGTTCATGGATCGGGTGGGCGACAAGATCAAGGCCGAGTACGAGGAGCAGGCGTGAACTCAGCGAGACGGAGCAGGTTACGTGCGGCGGTCGTGCTGGCTCTGGTGGCGGCGTTCCTGTCGCCTCTGTCATCGGGCAGTGCCGCCTTCGCCGACATGTCGGATCTCGGCAGGTTGCTCGACCTGACGCGCCCCGGGCTCAGTGCAGTGGCGGCCGAGCTGGCCGCCGGTGACGAAGCGGGCGCCGCGAGCGAGCTCAAGGTCTATTACGCGGGCCGCGCCGACGTCCACTACCCGGCTCCGGCCGAGGGCCTGGGCGGTGGCGACTCGGGCCCCGACGAGCTCGCGGCCGGGATCTTCCGGTTCGGCGCCGAGACCCGTACCTTCTACGACAGCGCCGAGCAGCGGATCGACGTCGACTGGCAGGACCTCTGGGGTGGGACGCAGACCGCGCCGGGCGGCGCGCAGACGTTGATGAGCGACTTCACGTTCATGCCCAAGCTGACGTACGCCTACGTGTCCGAGAGCGATCCGGCGAAGCGTGCGGCGTACGCGAAGGCGTGGATGGACATCTCGCTGGACTTCTTCGCCGACAACCAGAGCTGGCCGCAGGGCCGCAACCTGTCGGCGGCCAAGCGGCTCGCCCAGCTGGTCAGCGGGTTCTCCGTGTTCAGGGCCGATCCCGGCATCGACCCGGGCGATCTCGTGGAGTATCTGTCCGGCGTGCACGCCACGACGGACTACCTCGTCGGCGTGCTGCAGACACACGTGGGCAACAACTGGTACATGTCGATGGCCCGCTCCGTGCACGCGGCAGCCGTGTTCCTGCCCGAGTTCTCGGCATCGCCCGGCTGGGAGTGGTTCGCGGTGCGCTCGGCCGAGCGGTTCCTGCGCACCTGGCTGAAGGGCGACGGCGTGTACCGCGAGCCGGCGTTCAACTATCAGGCATACGTGGCGGACATGCTCAACTCCGTCATAGCGGTCGCAGAGGCCAACGGGCGGACCGTTCCTGACGCGCTCGTCCAGGGGGCGGACTGGATCGCGGACTCGCTGTTCGCGACCCGTCAGCCGAATCTCGAACCCGCGGCGATCGGCGACACGCCGAACAACTACGCGGGTACGTCGGCCATCCGCCGGAGCGGGGTACGCAACTCCTGGCCCGATTTCACCTGGGTCGCCTCCGGCCGGACGCAGGGGACCGCCCCGACGCTGCCGTCCACGGTGTTTCCGATCAGCTTCGCGGTGCAGCGTTCCGGGTGGGACGCCGATGCCCGGTACATGCTGATCAACAACCAGCTTTCCAGTTACACCGCCTCGCATCGGCATCCGGACGATCTCAGCCTGGTGATGGCGGCGTACGGGCGGCCGCTGATCGTGGACTCCGGGGTGGGGGACTACAGCGCGACCGACACGAACAACTGGATGCGCCGTGAGACCGAGGCGCACAACACCATCGAGGTCGACGGAGAGCCGCAGGCCAAGAACGTTCCCCGCACGACGTCGCTGTGGCGCTCGAACGCGGGCCTCGACGTCTACCGCGGTGCGGCGATGGGCTACCGGCCGGTCGCGCACGATCGCGCGGTCTACTTCGTCAAGCCCGGCTTCTGGGTGGTCTCCGACGCCCTCACCGGTGACACCGCCGCACACGACTACCGGCAGCTCTGGCACTTCCCCGGTGATCCGGTGACCGTCAATCCGAGGACGAAGGTCGCCACGGTCGGGTTCGACACCGTGCCGGGAGCCGCACCCGGCGCCGGCGTGCGGCTCATCCCGGTGGCGACGACCGGTGCCGCGGTGACTCCCAGGGTCAACAAGAACGGCGCCGTACGCGTCGGCGAGCGGGTCCTCACCGACGTCGACTACCTGTCGTACGACTGGTCCGCCACCGGGCCGACGGGACTGGACACGGTCGTGGTTCCCGGCCCGGCCGGCGCGGCGCCCTCGGTGAGCGCGAAGCGCATCGCCATGCCCGGGGTGAGTCACTCCGTGGCGACGGCGATGGAGATCGCCCAGCCGGGCGCGACCGGACGCTTCTACCTTTCGCGCGAGGCGAATCCCTCGTCGAGGGCGTTCGCGGCCGCCACGACCGACGCCGAGACCGCGTACCTCGAGCGTGCTTCGGGCGGCGGGTTCACCAGGTACGCGCTGACCAGAGGATCGTCGCTGACCGACGCGAACAAGACGCTCATCAGCGCGTCCGCACCGGTGTCCGACGTCAGTGTGGAACTGAGCGGCACGACCGCGCGGATCTCGATGGGGGACCCGTTCACCGGCACGCTCTCCGTCCACGCGCCGAACGCGACCGCGGTGACCGTGAACGGCACCCCGACCGCGTTCACCCGCACGGGCAACCTGATCACCGTGTCACTCCAGGAACACTTCACCCCGGCACCCGTGCTCGACGAGGAGTTCGACGACGCCGGCCTGGACCGCACCGTCCATGACTTCAACGGATCCCTCGGCGGCTGGACGCCGGTCCAGGGGACCTGGGCGGTGACCGGCGGACAACTGGCACAGAGCTCGACCGCGGACATGATGTCGTTCGCGGCGCTGCAGGACGTACCCGATGACGTGGTCATGGCCGCGGACATCGTTCCCGGGCTACGCGGCCAGACGACGTCCCGTACCGGTCTCGCGTTCCGCTACCACAATTCCCGCAACTACTACCGGGCCGAAGTGCTCAACTCCACGACGGGAGCGACGCTGAAGCTGGTGAAGATCTACGACTCGAAGACGGAGATCCTCGCGGAGACCGAACTGCCGATCAGTGCCAACGTCCCGCACAAGCTGGTCGTATCCGCGATCGGCAGGCATCTGAGCGCCAAGGTCGGCGATACGTCGATCTCCGCGGACGACGGACAGTTGCCGACGGGTGGCGCCGCCGCCTTCACCCATCGGCGGGCCGCGACCTTCGACGACATCGTGATCAGGGAAGGGCTCGACCAGGCCCATTGGCGAGGAATAGCCGGGTCGGTGTCCGTCGCCTCGGGCAAGCTGCGCCTCACGCCCTCCGGTGGCCGGGCGCACGTCCTGGCCGACTCGACACTGCCGGAGCGCTTCTCCGAGGCGTGCGACTACGCCGTGGAGACCACGCTCACGATCGACGGATCCGCCGCCGGCAACGCGGGAATCTCGCTGCGAGACACCACGGACGCGTACGGGTACCGGATCCACGTCGGCAAGACGAGCGACGGAGACCGGTACGCGAGCATCATCCGCGAGGCTCACGCGTCGGGCCCCGTCACCGTGGCCAAGGCAACCCTCAGTAACCCGTTGACCGGTCCCGTGCGACTGGGCGCGGCGATCCACGGCGACCGCATCACCGTGACGTTGAACGGCGCCGAGATCCTGAAGGGCCGCGACACCGTTGTACGCAGCGGCGGCGTCGGGCTTTACGCATCCACGGAGAGCTCGTTCGAGAACGTCACCGTCGCTCGGTCCTGCGGGGGGAGGTAGCGCCCGCGGCCGAGCTGACCCGGGCTCCCGGCAACTGAGGTGTCGTCCAAGCAGCTCAGCGGCCAGGAGCCCGCGACGATGGGCCCCACCGCTCCATGAGCGCCGGGGTGACGCGGCTGTCACGTCGCCGACCTGACGTAGGTAGCCCTCCGGTTGCCGGGGACGCCGGCGATGGGTCCGTCCTCGTCGAGCCTGAAGTCGGGATAGGCCCGCCGGAGCTGTGCGATGGTCGAGGACCTGCGATTTCAGGACGGTCGGCCGCGTCCGGTGAGCAGGCCGCGTACCGTCCACAGGGCGCCGATGACGACGGCCCCGACGATCATGAAGGTCGTCGTCGTGGTTTCGGCGACATGGAGCAGGGCCAGGACGCCGATCGTCGAACCGTAGACGACGGACAGGGCGATGAGGGCTCGTGCGGAGAGTTTCGCGTTCATGGCTGCTGAGCGTGCCCGAACCCGACGTGTGCGGACAGCCACCGGGGGAGGGGATGCTGATTCCAACGAAAGGTGGATACCGGGCTGCGACGCCGGTCATCGATACTGGTCAGATGGTTGGTGGCTCCCTCACAGACCCGGTCGATGCCGGGCAGGACGATTGGCATCGGACGGTGCCCGGCTGGCATCTCGCCTTCGCCACGCTGGCCGTGCTGACCGCCTGTCTCGTCGTCACCGGCGATGCCGGCCCCGCCACCGCCGAGCGCGGTGCCGCGCTGCTCGTGCTGCTGAGCGGCTGGTACGGCGCTACCGGCGCTCGGGCCCTGCATCGTGACCACAGCCGGCTGGGAATCGTCTATCTGGTCGGCGCCGTCCCGCTGTCGGCGGCGCTGTTCGCGGCGGCGCCTGAGGGCGCGCTGATGTCGTTCATGCTGTACCCGCATATCTGGGCGCTGCTCCCGCTGCGCAAAGCGATGGCCGTGACAGTCGCGAGCGTGATGTCGATGGCCGCGGTGATGATCGTCCGCAGCGCTGTGTACGAGCAGGAGCTGTCCTCGGTGATCCTCCTGGCGGTGGTGACGCTGGTGGTCGCCCTGGTCCTCGGGGTCTGGATCACCCGGATCATCGAGCAGAGCCGGCAGCGGGCCAGGCTGGTGCAGGAGCTGGCGGCGACGCGGGCCGAGCTCGCCGAGGTCAGCCGGGAGGCCGGGGTACTGGCTGAGCGCGAGCGGCTCGCCAAGGAGATCCACGACACGCTCGCGCAGGGCTTCACCAGTGTGCTGCTCCTGCTGGAGGCGGCCAAGGCCGGCACGTGCGAGCGCGACCAGGCCGCTCGCGGCCACCTCGACCAGGCCCGCCGCACCGCCATGGACAACCTGGCCGAGGCCCGCGCCCTGGTCGCGGCGCTGCCGCCGCCGCAGCTCCGTGACGCCTCGCTGCCGGACGCCCTGGGCGGGCTCATCGAGCGGTTCGAGGCGGAGACCGGGCTGGAGGCTCGCTTCACGGTGACGGGGACGCCCTGCCGGCTCACCCCGAACGAGGAGGTGGTGCTGCTGCGGGTCACCCAGGAAGCCCTGGCCAACGTCCGCAAGCACGCCTCCGGGGCGGGCCGGTTGGGGGGCGTGCTGGCGTATGGAAGCGCGGGCGTGACCTTGCGGATCAGCGATGACGGCCAGGGCTTCGACCCCGGCGAGGCCGGCACCGGATTCGGGATCGGTGGCATGCGCGACCGGGTCGCCGAGGTCGGCGGGGTGCTGAGCATCGGACCGGGCAGGCCGTCGGGCACCCTGGTCCAGGTGGAGCTGCCGTCGTGACCGTGCGCGTGCTCATCGTCGATGACCATCCCATCGTGCGGCAGGGGTTGTGTGCGGTGCTGGCCGCGCAGCCGGACTTCGCGGTCGTGGCCGAATGCGGCACCGGCGAGGAGGCGGTCGCCCTGGCAGCGGACGGCAGGCCCGATGTGGTGCTGATGGATCTGCGGCTGCCCGGCCTGGGCGGCGTCGATGCGACCGAGCGCATCGTCGCCGCCGGGAGCGCCACCGCGGTCGTCGTGCTGACCACGTACGACTCCGACGGGGACATCCTGCGCGCCGTCGCCGCGGGAGCGACCGGCTACCTGCTGAAGGACGCCTCGGCGGAGGAACTGGTCGCCGGGGTCCGCACGGCCGCCGCGGGCGGCACCGTGCTCGCCGCTCCGGTCGCGGCCAAGCTGGCCACCCGCATGCGGGGCGAGGCCCCCTCGCTCACCACGCGGGAGATCCAGGTGCTGGAGTGCGCGGCCCGCGGCCTGTCGAACCCGGAGACGGGGCGGGAGCTGTTCATCAGCGAGGCGACCGTGAAGAGCCACATGATGCGCATCTTCGGCAAACTCGGCGTCGCCGACCGCACCGCCGCCGTAACCACCGCCCTCGCCCGCGGCATCCTCAGCCCGCCTTGACCTGGCTGCCTGTCCCATTGCGTGGCCGCCGGGCCGCCGATGGTGACGGCGGCCGGGGCGAGGTCGCGGACCGCGTGGGCCTTGAGGGTCAGATTGCCTGACGCTTCAGCGCCGCGGGCCTGGTGGAATGGCGCGATCGTTCACGACATCGCCTCGCGCGGGTCCGTACGCTCGGTGCGGAGGTGGTCGGGGATGGACGAGGGATACTCCTCGGCGGTCGCCGCCGTCCGCACCATCCGGGCGGCGACGCTGCTCGCCGGCACCGACGTGCTGTTGTCGACGGTTGGATTCCTGTCCGGATACGCGGACGGCCCCCACTTCGCCCGCGAGTTCGCCCGGCGGACCGGCACCAGCCCAGGCCGGTACCGCCCGCGTTGCGGGGCTGCTGCTCCGGCTGGGAGGGCGTTCGCTGGTCAGAAGCGGAACATCTCGGTGAAACGGCCGAGTAGCGTCGGGTCGCCTTCGATGCGCATGCTGCCTGTGCGGAGTAGTTCGTCCGGGGTCTTGTCGCCGCTCATCAGCTCGCGCACGGGGAAGCCGGCCAGGCGTTCGATGACGAGGCCGGGGGCGGGGTGCGGGCCGATGCCGACCGCGAGCTCTCCATCGGTGATCTGCAGGCGGAACGTGAAGTCGCCCATCCGGATCTCGTAGCCGGCGGTGACTCCGCGGGCCGCTTCCGGGCGGTATGTGGTGCGGAAGGACATGGCGATCGACTCGGCGGTGATGATCTCGCCGGGGCGGGGTTCGGAGAGTGTCCGTGCGCCCCAGCGGCCCAGTGCGATCAACGCGGGTTCGAGGTCGCGGCCGTAGTCGGTGAGCTCATAGACGACGGCGCGTTCGGGGTGCGGGAGCGCGCGACGGGTGGCCAGCCCGGTCTCCTCGAGTTGTCTGAGGCGGGCCGACAGGATGTTGGTCGGGATCGACGGCAGGCCTTTGTGCAGGTCCGTGAAGCGCTGGGCTCCGGTGAGCAGGTTGCGGATGATCAGCATGGTCCATCGTTCGCCGACCATCTCCATCGCGCGGGCCAGGCCGCAGAACTGTCCGTACTCCCGGGACGCCATGATGCAGATCTTAGCCTCTACTTCAATTGACAGAGCACGCTTGTAAAAGACAAGCTTGGTTGCCGTGAAGCCGGTATGCGCCGGACAGATTGGAGAGAACGCATGTCGTTTCAGGCGTACCTGGACAACATCGAGGACAAGACCGGACTGACGCCACGTGACTTCATCGCTGCGGCGAAGGAACGCGGCTTCGACGACCCGTCCGTCAAGGCCGGAGTGATCGTCGACTGGTTGAAACAGGACTACGACCTCGGACGTGGCCACGCGATGGCGTTGGTGCACGTCATCAAGAAGGGGCCGAAGATCGACGCCAAGCACGTCGGCGGCTCGGGCGTCCATCGCGACGCGTCCGACACGCTCTGGCTGGACGGCAAGGACAACCGGCCCTGACGAGCCCGATGAACTGGATGGACAGGGGCCGCGACGGGCACGTAGCGGACTGGTGGTGACGGGACGGTCAGGACGGGCCGGGGGCCTTCACCGCGAGAAGTCGGAGACGTGGGCGGCGGACCACTGGGCGAAGGTGCGCGGCGGCCGGCCGGTGAGCTGCTCGACCGCAGGGTGGACGGTGGTCTCGTCGATGGTGTGGTCGCGGTAGAAGCTGAAGAAGGCCCTGACGTATTCGATCGGCGTGGTGGCGCTCATCTGCTCCCAGGCCTCTTCGTCGGTCAGCGCCTCGAAGCGCAGCTCGCGACCCAGCGCGCGGCCGAGGATACGGAGGCGGTCGGCGGGCAGCAGCGCCTCGGGCCCGCTGAGGGAGTAGGCGCGTCCCTCGTGCCCCGGCTCCAGCAGCGCCTCGGCGGCCACCGCCGCGAGGTCGGCCGGGTCGACGGAGGCGACCGGCACGTCGCCGAAGGCGTCACGCACGACGTCGCCCGTCCGTAGCTGGGGCAGCCAGCGCAGGGTGTTGGACATGAAGGCGGCCGGCCGCAGGAACGTCCAGGCCAGACCGGACTCGCGTACCGCCGTCTCGGAGTCGATCATGTACGCCGAGACGGCGTTGCCGGTGTCGGTGGCCACGGCGGCCTGACTGGACAGCAGCACCACCCGCTCGACTCCGGCCCTGGCGAGTTCGGCGGTCAGCCCGGGCATGTCGCGATAGCCGGGCAGCAGGAACACTCCTCGCACCCCGTCCAGCGCGGGACGCAGCGAGGCGGGTTCGTTCAGGTCGGCTCCGTCGGCCCGGGACAGGGCGCGGACCGGGACGCCGGCCGAGGTGAGCCGCGCGACCAGCTCGCGGCCGACGTTTCCCGTGGCTCCGGTGACGAGAATCACCGCAACGTCCCGCGGAAGTGCGCGGCTGCTGTGTCGGCCGAAAACGTCACTTGCGGCTCCTGGTCGTAGAAGTCGAACGGGGTGCCCTAGATCCACAGTACGCCGGTCCGCGTGGAAGCGGCACGCACCGTCGGGGATCGCGGCGTCCTGGCTGGTCACGCACTGCCGTCGCGGGATGAGCGCCCGCCCGTCCGGGTACGCGTACCCGGCATCGGGGGAGAACGTCTGGGAGGTCGTCCGTGAACAGGCCGGCGCACTGGTTCTCCGACGCGCTGTTCCCGCGTGGCACGAACGAGCACGGCCCCCTGCCCGCGCTGCTCGTCATGCTGATGGTCTCCTCCGGCCTCGTCGACGCCATCACCTTCCTCGGCCTGAACCGCGTCTTCGTCGCCAACATGACCGGCAACGTGGTCTTCTCCGGCTTCGCGATCGCCGGCGAGCCCCGGCACCAGCTGTGGGCGCACCTGCTGGCCCTGGCCGCCTTCGCCGCCGGGGCGTGGAGCGAGGGGCGCGTGGCCAGAAAGATCGAGGAAGCTCGCCGCCGGCTGTTCCACCTCACGGTCACGCACGCGGTTCTGGTGGCGGCGGCGCCGGCCGTGGTGCTGCTGGCGGGTGTGCGGGGCACGGGGCCGGAGGTGGCGCTCATCGTGCTGCTCGGTTACGGCATGGGCATGCAGAACGCGGTCGCGCTGCGCATGGCGGTGCCCGACCTGGTCAACATCACCGTGGTCACGAGCATCGTCACCCGGCTGGTCTCGCAGGCGCCCGCGCAGGCGTGGCGGCGCCGGGCGTGCGCGATCGCCGCCATGTTCGCCGGCGGGATCCTGGGGGCCGCGCTCTACCTGGTCGCCGGCATGGCCGCCCCGCTGGCCGTGGACCTCCTCCTGCTCGTCCTCATCGCGTACGTGGCCCGCGACGTCCTCCCGGGCCCGGCCCGGGCGTAGGCGGCGGGTTCACCGAAATCCAGTGCAGCCGGGCTGGATGAGTCCCGTCTCGTACGCGGCGATGACGGCCTGAAGTGGCCGCGGAACGGCAGCTGACGCTGTCCAGCGGGTACAACGCCGGCATCGGGCGGCTGGATTTCCAGAGCAGGACTCGGAGTTTTTGCCGACTGCTGCTTTCTGGCGAAGCCACAGACAATTATGCCGGAAGTATCTTTTCAAGGTTCATGCATCTTCTTCGTGCCCGCCTTTACTCGCGAGAGCTACATTTGCAATTAAGAAGTCAGTGCGAGAAGTGCCCGATCGAGGGTTCCTGCCGCACCACAGAGCACTATGGGAGGAGCTCCGCTTCCTCATGGGGCACCGGCGCCGCATCTCCTGCGCCACGCGGCGCCGGCGCCGTTGATCTCCACCTCGACATCACCACATGCGGGCAGCCGACCTGCGTACGGCTGTATCCGCCGAAGCGGGAGGATGGCAATGGAGAGTCGGATGAAAGCATGCGTGGCCCTCGTGGCCACGGTCTCCGCCCTCGTCACCGGCAGCGCCGTCAGTGACGACAAGAGGCCGAACGCCGCCCCACTGGCATGGCATTCGGGCTGGTTCGTCAAGACCATGTGCTACAAGGACGCCCGCAAGTTCTCCCAGGAAGCCCTGACCTACCACGGCTATCGCACCGCTTACACGCCGCCGAACGCGGTGCTGGGCAGCAACGGCACCACCATGGTCGAGGTGTCGTACGCTCCCGCACAGACGAGCTACAATCCCGCGCAGTTCGCCAAAATTCACTTTACGGTGACGGGCATATCGAATTCTTCGAGTTCTGCGGAGACGGCTCGTAACCGTGTTCGTGAGCGCATCGTCAAAAAGAGTTATTACGACACCTGCTGAGGTTTAGCCGCCGCGACGTCGGCGGCACGGGGGAGGCTCTCGCGCCGGTGCTGTGGTTGGGCGACCGGCGCGCCGCCACGCCCGCCTGCGGATCGCCGAGCGAGACGAGTCCAGTCGCTCCGAGTACGGCATCTCGTCCTGGCACCCGCGCCTGTGAGCGCAGCTCGACCGTGTCGCGGCCGGTCCCGCAACCACGTAGAGTCACGTGGTTGCGGGACCGGCTGGTCACGATCTTTGCCGTCGGTGATTCTCACAGTGGAGCTGTTCTCCTCGTAGCGGCGGCTCGTCAGGGTTGTGCTCAGTTCTGCAGCGGCATGAGGTGGTCGGCGAACTCGTCGAGCCAGCGCTCGGCCGAGGGCACCGGCGCGGCGGGCCGTACCACGAACTTGGTGATCCCGGCCTCGACGTAGCGCTCGATCAGGTCGCGGGCGGCGACCCAGCCGACCGGGACGATCTCGGCGGGGTCGGCGCCGGGGTTGCGGCGGGCGATGGCGTCGATCGCGGTGGCGGGGATCTCGGCCGCGGCCACCGCGAGGCTGGTGCCGTAGTGGTCGGCCTCGATCTCACGGCCGGCCTCGGCCGCGTGCGCCGCGATCGCCGTACGGCCGGCGGCGGCCTGGTCAGGGGTGAGGAAGCTGGCCAGCCAGCCGTCGGCGAGCCGGCCGGCGCGGCGCAGGGCGCGCTCCCCGCTGCCGCCGACCCAGATGTCGAGCGGCTTGGCCGGCAGCGGGCCGACCCCGGCGTTCTCCACCGTGAAGAACTCGCCGTGGAAGGTCACCTTCTCCTGCCGCAGGAGCAGCCTGAGCAGTTCGAGGGACTCGTCGAACACCGCGCCGCGTGGCCCGGGCACGGGGAACGCCTCCCGTTCCGCGGGCCTGGCCGGCGTCAGCCCGAAGGCCGGCAGCACCCGCTTGGGGCCGAGCGCGGCCAGCGACGCGAGCTGCTTGGCCACCCGCACCGGATGGCGGCCCGGCAGGATCGCCACCCCCGTGCCGACCTTCAGCCTGCGGGTGACGGCCAGTGTGTAGGCCATGCCGACGACGGGCTCGACCGACGGCCCGTGGACGAGCTCCGACAGCCACAGGGAGTCGATCCCGAGAGCCTCGGCCCGCTGGGCGAGCCCGGCGAGGTGGCCGGGGGTGTCTCCAGGTGGCGGCGCTATCCCGATGCGTACCTTCATCGGCCCATTATCTGCTTATCTGCTAGGGCGAGGCGGTTCACGCCGAACGACCCGTGTGCACGAGTCTGGCTGCTCACACAGACGGTGCCGGCGACGGGACAGGTCGGCATGAACACGGGGTCATCGAGCTCTGCATGGGGTCTGCGGGAGCGGGAACGTGAAGCGCGAGCATAGTAACGTCATCGTCCTGTGTGAATACGGATAGCATTTGGTCGATGAGGTAGTCGAGCAGTAATTGTGGGCTTTTCACAACGCCTTTCGGGGCCATGCTCGCAGTCGCACAGAGTTGAGCGAGTCCGGCATCGAGCCCGCGCTTCCTGCCCTTTACGAGTCCGTCAGAATAAAGAACGGCAGTATGGCCAGGAGGTATTAGAAAGCGAGCGTGCCCGCGCGGACTCGGCCAACCCAGGGGAGCGCTGGGTTCAACGTCGCATAAGGTTGCCGTCCCTTCCGGCGAGATCAGCAAGGGAGGCGGATGGCCTGCGAGGGCCAGCGTGCACTCGCCAGTGGTGGGCTCGACGAGCATATAGGCCAGAGTGGTGATCTGTTCGTCGCCCTCGGATTGGTGGAGTTGGTCTAAGCCGGTGAGCACGGCCGCGGGCGGCGGGTTGGTCAGCGCCAAGGCCCGCATGGCGTTGCGGATGCGGCCCATGCCGGCGGCTGCCTTGACGCCCTTGCCCATGACGTCGCCGACGACGGCCGCGACCCGCCCGTCCTGCAGCACGAACGCGTCGTACCAGTCGCCGCCGACCTGGACGTGGCGGCTGCCCGAGCGGAAGCGCTGGGCCAGCACCAGGCCCTTGACCACCGGCAGGCGGTCGGGCAGCAGGCTGCGCTGCAGCGTCTCGGCCGTGCGGTGCTCGCGCTCGAACAGGGTGGCCCGCTCGACCGCCAGCGCGCACTGGCCGGCCAGCGCCTCCAGGAAGACGCCGTCCTCCTGGGAGATCTTCTGCGGGCGCGTGAAGGAGAACCGCAGCGCTCCCAGGGCGCGTCCCGCGGCGAGCAGCGGCAGCCCCACCCAGGCGCGCTCGTCGCCGTGGGCCAGGAACCCGGCCAGGACCTCCTCGTCGCCGCCCGCTTCGAGCAGCTGGGCCTTCAGCGACTCGGGGGACTCGGCCAACACGGGCCTACGGCGGTTGACGGCCATGGTCATCAGGTTGGGATAGGACAGCGGGATCTCGTCACCTATGGCGCCCTCCCCGTTGATCAGCTTGAGCGCGGCGCGGTCGGTGTCGAGCAGCGCGACCGCCGAGCGGTCGGCGGCCAGGGCGGTGCGGCCGACGTCGCTGATCACCTGCACCACCTGCTCGACCGTGAGCGCTTCCGCCAGCATGGCCGTGGCGCCCTGCAACCGCGCGGTACGCAGTGTGGCGGCGCCGAGCTGGTCGGTCAGTTTGCCGCGCATCTCCTCGGCCTCGCGTTGTCGGGTGACGTCGGTGTTGATGCCAACCCACTCCACCAGTCGTCCGTGGCGGATGATCGGCACGGCGCGCACCTCGAAGTGGCGGTAACCGCTGGCCCTGGTCCGCACCCGGCAGTTCCACTCGAAGATGTTGTGCTCACGCCGGGCTTCCCGCCAGGCGTTCTCGGTTCGTTGGCGCTCCTCGGGATGCACGACGCCCAGCCAGGTGCTGGTCAGGTATTCCTCCAGGCCCTGGCCGGTGATGGCACGCCACTGCGGGGCGTCCTCGATGGCGACGCCGGCGGGCGAGGTGATCCACACCACCTGCGACTGCGCGGCTGCCATGTAAGCAGTCGCGCTCCGCCAGCTGACCTGATCGTCCACGATGTCGGCGGCGGACCCGCCCTCATCTGGCTGCTGGGTCTCCAACTGACTCAGAAGAGCTTCCATCTCCTGAACCCGCTCTTCAGTTTTGAGAGCTCTGCCGCGGGCGAGTGCCAGTTGCTCGGTCAGGCGAGCGATTTCTTCAAGGAATTGAGCACGGTCGTGGTCCCACGCGACCCGAAGCCGATCAGTCTCGGCGAGCACAGCCTCGAGGGCGTGAGTGCGCTCATTCAGCTGTTGTTCCAGGTTGTGGGCGTAGCGTTCCGCCTCCTTCCAGCGCGTGACCGCGATGTCCAACTCATCCGTCGCCTTCCTGAGTCGGTACTCGTGTGGATGCGCCACTTGGAGAGCGGCCAGTTGGAGGTTGGTCAAGTGTTCGCGGACTTCCTCTGTCACTGATTCACCCGAGGCTGTACGCAGAGCAAGGATCTTGTCGAGAAACCATCGGTCAGTGGGGACGCGCTTACCGCTGAGGTACCGGGAAACGGTGCCCTTGTCGATCGGATGAAGCCGGGAGAACAGGCAGATCGAAATGCCCAACGCGGCGAACTGCGCACGCAGTTCTGTTACCCAGGCCATCGTCTGTGGACTGAGGCCGGGGCTCAATGGAGCTAACGCAACCGGACGGCGGGCAATCTCGCTCATCTGTCCATCATCCGGGTTCGGCCACGTCCTTCCCGGCAGTTGCGCCTTCCCGGGCGTTGCCAACTGTCTGCAACCCCTTGCCGGTGATGTTGCAGTGTGGCGCAACGCCCTAGGACTCTGGCTTTCTTGGGCTCAGGGAGTCGCTTTCCGGCTCCGCTATGGCCTGGCGCGACATCAACGCAAGGAGTCCATGTGCACCGCCCCGTTCGTTCGACCTCTCTGGTGCTCACTGTTCAGAGCGGCCGATGAATCCTGATCGTGTTGTCTTGATAACGGTGGCGACCGCGGCAGTCACCAGTATCGCCGCGGCTCTCATGATCGCGGACGGTTCCACGTGGCCGTCAGCCCTGTTGTACGGGCTCGCCGCCGGCGGAGCCACGCTGTGGGGACTGCTCAGCTGGTTCGGCGGCCACCAACCTTGAAACGAACGAAACCCGCGTGGTTGATGGCCTCACAGCACCCGAAAGCGGCAGGCGCAGGGGCGCGTGGGAGAGGTCAGCGGGTGGGCAGTGTCCATGTGCCGCCTTCGCAGGCGGGTGGGCCGAAGGTGAAACGGCGTCCGCCGGCCGTGTCGGCCACGAGCACGTCTTCGGCTCCCATACGGAGGCAACCGCCTGAGACGACCGGGATCCGGGCCGACTCTCCGGCGGGAACCTGCCGGCCGTAGCTCACGTCGCCGAGCCATTTCACCGTCACGGTTTCGCCGGAGCGGTTCTCGAACTCCACCCATCGGCTGACGCGTGGTTGGCAGGCGGTGAGGACGAGGATCGACAGCGCGAGTGTCGCCGACCAGATGATCTTTTTCACGATCCTCCAGCATGTGCACAGCCCCTGCAGGGTCGTCGTGGGGCCCGCCGGGGCCGCGGGTTCGGTGGGTTACCGGGCGCCCAGCACCGGCAGTTGCTCCGGGGTGAGCGGTGTGATGCCGAACTTCGGCCGGCTCGTCCAGCGCCGCGCTGCCGATGTCCAGCCGGGCCTCGTCATGGGTGATCGTCTTGGCGCTCTCGCCGTCGGCGGTGGTCGTGAAGGGCTTCCGCACGGCCGCCTGAGGGATGCGGGTGCGGTGCATAAAAGCGGGATAAGGTGATCGGTGCTGTGCCCCATCGATAACACCCACGCTCAGCCGCTGTCCAGCCACGAGTTTCTCCATGCTTCGTCACTCAGCGCGATCGGAAAGCCGCCATCAGCCGGATCGCCGGGGCGACTCACGGCACGCCGTGAGGATTTGCCCCATCTGGCCGCGGCTCGAACAAGACACTGAGGCGGAGCCGCTCCAGCGGAGTCCGGTAGGCATCCAGCGGCTCCAGCGATGACCAGCTTGGCGGCCCGACCGGGCACCGCCGTCGATGCCTCCATCCTTGGCCGGCCAGGGGTGGAGGTTTTGACTCTTTTTGGTGCTACTTATTGACATTCCGCCGAAAATGGCGCGTACTTCGATCGATGATCGGTCTAACTACCCCTCAGCATCAACCAATCCCGACGCGACCGGTTTAGGCCTGAACCGACGTCGCGTGAGCGCAGTGTTCCGAGCACCCCCCAAGTCACCCTCACGCAAGCGCACCGATTGGGGAACCATGACCGAGGTAGGCAGAGGCATGGCGAAAAGCCTGCTCTCCCGGCGTGCCTTCACCACGTCCGCGGCGGCTGCCGCGCTGGCGCCACTGGTCACAGCGAATCCGAGCGCGACGTCGGCAACAGCCGGAACGGCCGTGGGCGCGGTCCGTCGCATCACCCTGTACGCCGAGCGGCTGGCGGACGGCCAGTTGGGCTACGGCCTGGAGCCCGGCAAGGCGACGATTCCCGGGCCGCTCATCGAGATGGTCGAAGGCGACACGCTGGAGATCGAGATGGTCAACAACGCGGACGTGACGGCGAGCCTGCACGTCCACGGGGTGGACTACGACATAGCCAGCGACGGTACGCGGCTGAACGACGGCGTGGTCGAGCCCGGCGGCCGGCGTACCTACATCTGGCGCACCCACCCGCAGGGCAAGCGTGGCGGCGGCGCCGGCATCGAGCCGGGCAGTGCGGGTTACTGGCACTATCACGACCACGTGGTGGGGACCCCGCACGGCACGATCGGCATCCGGCAGGGGCTCTACGGCCCGCTGGTGGTCCGGCGGAAGAAGGACGTCAGGCCGGACAAGACGTTCACCGTCGTCTTCAACGACATGATGATCAACAATCGCCCCGCGCATGCCGCGCCGGAGTTCGTGGCCAAGGTCGGCGAGCGGGTGGAGTGGATCGTGATCACCCACGGCGAGTTCTACCACACGTTCCACATCCACGGGCACCGCTGGGCCGACAACCGCACCGGCATGCTGGAGAGCCCCGAGGACCCGAGCCGGATCATCGACACCAAGATCACCGGACCCGCCGAGTCGTTCGGGTTCCAGCTGATCGCGGGGGAGCGGGTCGGCCCAGGGGCGTGGATGTACCACTGCCACGTCCAGAGCCATTCCGACATGGGGATGGCCGGCATCTTCAAGGTGACGGACGCGGACGGGAACGTGCCAGGTCATCCGGGCGATCACCGCGCCGGCGGTGCTCACACGGGCCACTGACGGCCGCGCCCGGCCCTGAGCGTCGAATCGTCCGGATTCGGGCGCCCCATGCCGTACGGCCCCACGCGGACGCCCCAACCGTGGCCGCCCCCCGAACTCATCCCGCACATGGTCCCGCATCACTCTCATTCCCAAGGAGCAATGATGGGTCGAACAGGTCATTTATCGTCCCGACCGCCCGTCTGGCGGCGCGTCCTGACAACGCTGTCGGTCGCCGTCCTGGTGCTCGGGCTGGCGCCTCCGGCCGTGCAGGCGCAGGTCCAAGCACAGGCCCCCGCCCCGGCCGCCAAGAAGGCCGCCGTCAACGTGCTGGTCTTCAGCGGTCAGGCCGCGCAGCAGGACGACCCGGTACGGGCGGCCGCGACGGCGATCAGGGAACTGAGCAAGAAGAACGGGTTCACCGTCGAGGAGGCCCAGGATCCCGCGGTCTTCACCGCCGACAACCTGGCGCGCTTCCGCGGCGTGGTGTTCCTGTCCGCCAAGGGCGTGAACCTGGACGACGCGCAGCTCGCCGCGTTCCAGGCGTTCATCAGGGGCGGCGGCGGGTTCGTCGGCATCCGTGACGCCGCCCGCGCGCAGGTGGACTCGGCCTGGTTCACCGAGCTGATCGGCACCCGTCCCGTCGGCGCCCTGCCCATCGCGGAGAAGGTGACGGAGAGCGCGGCGAGCGCGGAGAACCCGCCGAACGAGACCAAGGACAAGGTGTTCGACGGGGACAACGACACCAAGTGGCTGGCCAGGACGCCGACCGCGTGGGTGCAGGGCAAGCTGGACAAGCCCGTCGCGGTGGCGCACTACGCGCTGACGTCGGCCAACGACTTCACCGGCCGGGACCCGAAGGACTGGACCCTCCAGGGCTCGCAGAACGGGACGACCTGGACGGATCTCGACAGGCGCACCGGTCAGACCTTCGCCCAGCGGTTCCAGACCAAGGAGTACGAGTTCGAGAACACCACGGCGTACCAGTACTACCGGCTCGACGTCACCGCGAACGGCGGCGAGCCGCTGACCCAGCTCGCCGAGCTGCGGCTGTTCGGGCCCGACTCCGCGCCTCCTCCCGCGCCGAAGGAGCAGAAGGCCGTCGTGGACATCGTCGACCGTCAGCACCCGGCGAACGAGGGCCTGCCGCTCACCCTGTCGCGGACCGACAAGTGGCTGAGCTGGGACCCCAACCCGGTGGGCAAGGTGCACACGATCGCGCAGGTCGAGGAGTGGACCTACAACCCGAAGATGGACGGCAACGGCGCGTTCCACCCGGTCTCCTGGTGCCGTGACTACGACGGCGGCCGCTCCTTCTACACCGGCATGGGCGGCACCACGGCGAGCTACGGCGACAAGCAGTTCCGCACGCACCTCACCGGCGCCATCCGGTGGGCGACCGGCATCGTCAGGGGTGACTGCCAGGCGACCATCGCGGCCAACTACACCGTGGAACGGCTGACCACGCCGAACACGCAGGGCCAGCTCGACCAGATCGGCGAGCCGCACGGCCTGACCATCGCGCCGAACGGCAAGGTGTTCTACATCGGCAAGGCGGCCTGCGCCACCGGCCCGATCCCCGACTGGAACGACCCGAAGGTGGGCCTCGGCTGCGGCACCATCCACCAGTGGGACCCGCGGACCAAGCAGGCCAAGCTGCTGGCCACGCTGCCCGTCATGGGCAACCGCGGCAGCGGCGACGAGCTGATCAAGAACGAGGAGGGCCTGGTCGGCATCACGCTAGACCCGGACTTCGCGGAGAACGGCTGGATCTACGCGTACTGGATGCCGCACGCGTCCATCGACCGGGACCGGCGCATCGGCAAGCGCACGGTCTCCCGGTTCGACTACGAGTCGCGCACCCAGACGATCGACCTGAGCAGCCGCAAGGACCTGCTGCAGTGGGACACCCAGATCCACAGCTGCTGCCACGCGGGCGGAGGCATGACCTTCGACGAGGACGGCAACCTCTACATCGGCTCCGGCGACAGCAACTCCTCCGGCGGATCCGGCGGTTACTCCGGCAACAACTGGACCCAGGACTACAAGGGCACCTCGTTCCAGGACGCCCGCCGTACCGCCGGAAACACCAACGACCTCAACGGCAAGATCCTGCGCATCCACCCGGAGCCCGACGGCACGTACACGATCCCCGAGGGGAACCTGTTCACCGGCAAGGAGGAGGGCGGCGGCAAGACCCGCGCGGAGATCTGGGTGATGGGCGTGCGCAACATCGCGCGGCTGCAGTGGGACAAGGAGAACGACTGGATCACGGCCGGCTGGGTCGGTCCTGACGCCTTCGGCCCGAGCGAGACGTGGGGACCGGCGAAGTACGAGACCCTGACGGTGCTGACCTCGGCCGGCAACCAGGGCTGGCCGTACTGCATGGGCAACAAGCAGCCCTACCGCGACCGCAGCAACAACGACGCCACCCAGCCCGCCGCGTGGTACGACTGCGACAACCTGAAGAACACCTCGCCGCGCAACACCGGCCTCGTCGACATCCCGCCGGCGCGGGCCAACATGATCTGGTACTCGCCGCAGGGCGGTGGCCCGGTCTACCCGAAGCGGACGGACGGCAGCGGTCTCCCGACGTACAAGCAGGGCGAGGAGACCTTCACCATGCCCTACCTCAAGGGCGGCAACCAGGCGGTCATGACGGGCCCGACCTACCACCGCTCGCAGACCGACATCGGCAGCGGGGTCGCGTGGCCGGAGTACTGGGACAACAAGTGGTTCATCGGTGACGAGGGCAACAGCAACAACCGCATCGCCGTGACCGTGAACCCGGAGACCGCCAGGGACGCGGGCCGGCCGGCGTTCGCCGAGGACCTGCGCGGCATCATCCCCGGCGGCGTCGGCGCCGACCAGCTCCAGTCGTGGATGGACGCGAAGTTCGGTCCCGACGGCGCGCTCTACCTGCTCGACTACGGCAACGGCTTCTTCAGCCTGCACGCCAACCAGAAGCTGATCCGCATCACCTACAAGGGTGGCCCGGCGACGCCGGACCCGGCCGCCGGCGTGGCGCGTCCCGCCCGGCAGAACGCCGACCCCAGGACGATGACGTTCTCCAGCGCCCAGGCCGGCGGCGTGGCGTGGGAGTGGAACTTCGGCGACGGCAGCGAGCCGTCGACCCAGGCCGCCCCGACGCACACCTACGCCGGGTTCGGCACCTACCAGGCGACGCTGAAGGTCACCTACGCCGACGGCGAGCAGGCCACCGGGAAGATTCCGGTCACGGTCGGCTGCGCCGCGCCCGACGCCCGGCCGACGGTGCAGCTGCTCGACGCCTTCACCGGCGTACGCAACAAGGCGGTCGCCGGCGGCTGCACGATCAACGACCTGATCGACGACGAGCGCGTCTGGAAGAACCACAACCAGTTCGTCAAGCACGTCAAGGCCGTGGTGGACCAGCTCCTCGCGGACGGCGTCATCACCGCCCAGGAGGCGGAGGCGCTGCGCACCGCCGGCGCCAAGTCCGAGGTCGGAAAGGTGAACGGGTACCAGTCGATCTTCGACGGCACGGCGGCGTCGCTGCTGGGCTGGAGCCAGGCCCCGTCCGGGCAGTTCACCCTCCAGCCGGACGGCACGATCCGCGGCTCGGGCGGTCTGGGCATGTTGTGGTACTCCGACCAGGCGTACGCGGACTTCTCGGTACGGCTGCAGTTCCGTGACAGCGCGCCCGACCCGGCCCGCGCCAACAGCGGCGTCTTCGTCCGGTTCCCCGACCCGAGGACCCCGCTGGAGCAGCGTCCCGCCGGAAGCTGCGGCACGGTCGGCTCGGCGCGCACGTCAGCGGCGTGGGTCGCGATCTTCTGCGGCCACGAGATCCAGATCTACGACGGCGACACGGGCGAGCCGCAGAAGACGGGCTCCGTCTACAACTTCTCGCCCAACGACCTGAACCGGGCCGGGGCGACCCCGAAGGGCCGGTGGAACGACTACGAGGTCCGGGTGGTCGGCCAGCACTACACGATCATCCGCAACGGCACGGTGATCAGCGAGTTCGACAACACGCCGGGCAAGGCGTCGTCCCGCGCCGGTGACCCGCCCACGGACCTGCGCCAGTTCATCAGCGGGTTCATCGGGCTGCAGAACCACAGCAACACCGACGTGATCGACTTCCGCAACATCCGCGTACGCGAACTCTAGGACGGTACGCCGGCCGGGTGCCGGGCGGGGGAGCAGTCCCCGCGCCCGGCACTCCACCCCAGCTCGGAAAGGTGCATCGACCCATGCGTGTCCGATCTCTGCCCTCTCTCGTGATCAGGTCCTTACGCCGGGCGGCCGGAGCGGTGACGGCGCCGCGCCTGGCCGTGGTGCTGCTCGCCGTGGCGCTTCCCGCGCTCTTCCTGCCGTCGATCCAGGCCGCCGCGAAACCCGGTACGCGGCTCACCGCCACGCAACCCACCGCCACGCAACCCACCGCCACGAAGGCGGCGGACCAGGAGCTCACCTGGACCGCCGACGACAGCATGATCGCCTACAAGTCGGCGCCGGAATCGGCGACGGCCGGCCCCGCCACCATCGTCTTCGAGAACAGCACGGCCACCGGCAACACCACCGGCATGACGCACACGCTGACGTTCGACACCTCCACCCCCGGCTACAACCACGACGTCAGCCTCAACATCATCGCCAGCCCCTTCGACGCCGACGGCGGCCGGCACGTCGCCCAGGTGAACCTCACCCCCGGCAAGTACCGCTACTCCTGTGTCATCCCCGGTCACGGCCAGATGGTCGGCGAACTCGTCGTCACCGAGGGCGGCGGCGAGGACACCACCGCGCCGCAGGTCTCCGCGCAGGTGACGGGCGACCAGGACGAGAACGGCGGCTACGTGGGGGCGGCGACGGTCACGATCTCGGCGAGCGACACCGAGTCCGGGGTGGACACCGTCGAGTACGCGCTCGACGGCGGGCCGTACGCGGCCTACTCGGCCCCGGTGTCGGTGAACGTGCCCGGCGCGCACACGGTGACCTTCCGGGCCACCGACAAGGCGGGCAACACCTCGGCGGTGGGCTCGGTGGCGTTCACGGTGGTGGCTCCGCAGGAGGAGGACACCACTCCGCCCGAGGTCACCGGCCAGGTGACCGGCGACAGGAACGAGGATGGCGAGTACGTGGGCGCGGCGACGGTCACGCTCACGGCGACCGACTCCGGCTCGGGCGTGGACACCGTGGAATACTCGCTCGACGGCCAGCCGTACGCGGTCTACACGGAGCCTCTCTCGGTCGACCAGCCAGGCGCGCACACCCTGGCGTACCGGGCCACCGACAAAGCCGGCAACACCTCGCCGGTGGGCACGGCGACGTTCACGGTGGCGCCCTCCCAAGGAGGGGACACCACCCCGCCGCAGGTCTCGGCGCAGCTGTCGGGCCAGCAGGACTCGGCGGGCAACTACGTCGGCTCGGCCACCGTGATGCTCTCGGTGAACGACACCGAGTCGGGGGTCGACACCCTGGAATACTCGCTCGACGGCGGGCCCTACACCGAGTATCCGTCCCCCGTGTCCGTCACCCAGGCGGGCGCGCACACCCTGTCGTACCGGGCCACCGACAAGGCCGGCAACACCTCGCCGGTGGCGACGTTGAGGTTCACCGTGGTACGTCCGGAGGACGACACCACGCTGCCGCAGGTGTCGGCCGCGCTCACCGGCAGCATGGACTGGGCGTGGAACTACGTCGGCTCGGCGACGGTCAAGCTGACGGCGAGCGACGTCGGGTCCGGGCTGGACACGGTGGAGTACTCACTCGACGGCCAGCCGTTCGCGGCGTACACGAAGCCGCTGACGGTCGACCAGCCCGGCGAGCACACGCTGGCGTACCGGGCCACCGACAAGGCCGGGAACATGGCGGTGGGCACGGCCACCTTCATGATCGTGGAAGCCGGCGGCGAGTAACGACGCGTTCCCTTGCCCATGCGCGCCGACCGCACGATGTCCGGGACGCTGGTGCTCCGCAGAGCGTGGCGGAGCACCAGCTTTCGCGTCACCTTGAAGATGCGTGCGCCCTTTGCCGGGACGTGCCGCACAAGCTCGGTCACCGCATCTCATCCGAGCTCAGACCGCAGCGACGTCCGCATTCTTCGACATCCTGCCACGCATGAAAAAGCGCCGGACCCAGTGGCCGACGACGGGCCATTCCTCGCCCCGAGTCCAGAAAAGGCGCAGCAGTTTCTCACGGCGGCCCGATGGGTTGAACCACTGACGCAGCCCTTCGGCCGTGCCCTGCCACTCGGTGATGACCGGTCGCAATTTACCTTCCCATTCGGTCAACGCCGTTTCGAGGTCGTCCGGATGCCGCTGCAGCATGGAGCCGAGCAGATCCGCTCCCACCAACCCTGCCGAGACGCCCATTCCGGCGTAGAGCGTAACGCACCATGCCGAATCACCCAGTAGAACCACCCGCCCTCGATGCCAGGAGTCCATCCGTACTTGTTCGGCCGAGTCGAAGAGGATGTCCTTCACCTTGTCTGCCTCGTCGAGGACCGCGCCGAGCAGCTTGCCCGTCGGGCGGTCGCCGAAGACCTGACGCAGCCGCTGAGCCGGAGGCAGACGGAACTCGGAGTCGATGTCGTCACTGCGGTACGTGAGCATGACCGTGGGGATCCGGTCCTGGAATCCGAACACCCACATCGCGCGGTCGCGGTCCGGTTCCAGCAGTACGGCGGTGTCTTCCTGCGCGAGGCCGGGCAGGGGCTTGGAGAGTTGGAAGGCGCAGGTGATTCCGCCCAGCCGGTGCATGTAGCGCTCGTGCGGGCCGAACACCAGGCCGCGCACGGTCGACCGTAGCCCATCCGCGCCGACGACCAGGCCGAACCGCTCGGTCACGGTGTCGCCGTTCGCGGTGTCGCGCAGGGTTACGGCGACGCCGTCGGCGTCCTGCTGGATCTCTGTCGGGACGGTGGAGAAGCGGATCTCGACGTCGTCGGGCAACGCTTCGAACGCGGCGTTCTCGACGTCGCCCCGCAGCATCGTGCGCGGACCGCCGGGAAGGCTGCCGAGGATGGCCGTGCTGGTCCGGTTGCCGCGGCGGTCGATCTCGTAGTGGACGGTGTCGGGAGCGCCGTGGTCCGGCACGCCTGGCCCCATGCCCAGTCGCTCGGCGCTTGCGCGCCCTGCTCCCCACAGCAGCACGAAGTAGCCGCCCGTTCGGCGCTGCCGTGCCCGTTCGACGACGATCGGCTCCCAGCCGATCTGACGCAACCGGATCGCCGTGGCCATACCGCTGATTCCCATTCCGACGATGAGTGCGCGTCGGCTCTGTGTGTTATTCATTTCTTCAGCATAGAAACTGATCGGCCATTTTTTCGCGTTCGGCCTGTAGGGCATATCTCATAGCCGATCGACCTCACGTTCGGCGCCGCTGAATCGTCACGGATTGAAGCCTTGCCAGACCTGGAGTTTGTCCGGATTGACTACCAGCCAAATATCGGTGACGCGGCCGTTGTGGACGGCGATGGCCATGACGCCATTGATTCCGCCGTTGGCATGGGTGACCAATCCGGGACGGCCGTTGACGCTTTCTTCGGTGATCTCCTGGGCGAATTCCTTCGCGCGCAGGCCGAGGAAATAGCGCGCCGCCTTCTCGGAGCCGGCGATCGGGCGCAGGGCCGCCCGAACCTTTCCTCCGCCGTCGGTGCGAACGCTCACCTGGGGGTCGAGCAGCCTGATCAGGCTGTCGAAGTCACCGTGCTCGCAGGCGTCCTTGAAGGCGGCGACGACGCTGCGATGCTGATGGGCATTGACTGCGAGGCGGCGGTCGCGCTGGAGGTGCCGCCGGGCCGAGGTGGCGAGCTGGCGGCAGGCCTCCGGAGTACGTCCGACGATGCCGGCGATCTCGGGATGTGGCAGGTTGAAGACGTCGTGCAGGACGAAGGCGACCCGTTCGGCCGGAGTCACGGATTCGAGCATGACGAGTACGCCCATACTGACGGAGTCGTCGAGAGACACCTGCTCGGCCGGATCGTCCTGCTGGGTTCTCGCGGTGCTGGACCACCGGGCGTCGCCGGGAAGCGGTTCAGGAAGCCAGTCCCCGACGTACCTCTCCCGGCGCGCCCGGGCCGAGGTGAGCTGGTCCAGGCAGATCCTGCTGGTCACCCGCACGAGCCAGGCGATCTGCGAGCGGATGGCGCGCTGTGCTTCGTCGGACAGGGCATACCACCGCGCGTAGGCGTCCTGCACGACGTCCTCGGCGTCGTGGGTCGAGCCGAGCATTCGGTACGCCAGATTCAGCAAGGTGACGCGATCGTCCGGCGTCACGGTGGCGCGCTCCTCGAGGATCGAAGTCAGGGGGAGGGCGGCCTGCCCCCGGTAGCGTGGCATGACGGCTCTCCTTCCGCGGTTCACGTGGCGAACCACCCGAGATCACTGTTTCTCCCGGTCTACAGAGGCTATGCCGCTGTACCCCGCATCCATCCCAGACCGGAGGCAAAGATGCTTTTCCCGATCTGTCTGCCCTGCCGGGCCATCATCGGTTCTTGTGGCTGTTGAGCCAGTTGATGACGTCAGTGGCCGCGCCGCCTTCGTCGTGCGGGGTCAGCACGGAGTAGTGGTCCTTGCCCGGGTAGACGCGGACCTTGACCGCGGTGCCGGCTGCGCGGGCGTCGCGAGCCGCCTGCCTGGTCACTGCGATCTTGATGGACGGGTCCTGATCACCTTGGAGCAGCAGCATCGGGCCGGGAGTCTTTCCGTGAGGCACGCTCTGCGCGTCCAGCAAGGGCTGCAGCTTCAGCGCGGCCTGCGGGGTCTGTGGCGTGAACTGGAAGTCGTTCAGCTTGTCGCCGAGGTCGGTGGAGAAGTACTCCCAGATTTTCGCGGTGCACTCCTTCTCGGCCACGGGCAGCATGCGCATGGCCTGGTCGCCGAGGTAATCGTCGTACCGCAAGCCGGGGTGCAGCGTCTTCAAACCCTGCAGCGCCAGCAGATAGAAGCCGCGGTCCACCGGACCGGGCGAACCGTAGTTGTAGGCCTGGCCGACGTCGGTCACCGGTGCCAGCCCGACCGTGCCCCGGAAATCGAGGCCCCGGCCCCAGGTCTTGGAGAGTTCCCCGGCGGCGATGGCGGCCTGCCCGCCCTGGGAATGCCCGACGGCGAACCACGACTTCGACAGCGTGGGCTCGGCCTGGATCGCAGCGCGAACAGCATCGATCATGCCGCGGCCTTCGCTGTCAGCCACGATGTAGGGATGCTCACCAGGGGTGCCCAGGCCCTCGTAGTCGGTCGCGGCCACCGCATAGCCGGCCTTGAGCAGTTCGACGATGAAACCGCTGTAGCCGTACAGGTCGACCTTGCCGTCCTTGTTCGCCGTGGTGGACGGAGCGCACTGGTCGCTGGTGCCGGAGGACCCGTGTCCCCACGACACCACGGGCCAGCCTCCCTTGGGCGCCTTGCCATTCGGCGTGAGGAGCACCCCACTGACCACGATGGCATCACCGTTCAGCGAGCGGGAGCGATAGGTGATCCGAGCCGCTCGTCCGGCCACCGACGCCAGCGCCGGGTCGAGGGCGGTGACGGCCTTGGCCGAGATCAGCTCCCCTGCGCTCTGGGGCCTGGTTGTCGCGTGTGCCTGCGCCGCAGGCCGCTGCGCGGTCACCGCCGGTTCGCCGCTGTTCTGGGCGGCGAGCGGCGTTCCCGCGGCCAGTGCCGCGGTCACGGCCGCCCCGAAGGCGAGACTGCGGAACTTCGTTGCTTGCATCGATGACCCCCGATCGCTCCCGGCCGTTGCAGCAGGCCAGGAGTACTGATGGTTACGCCTGTCTCGACGACAGGGACGGGACCGGTGTGATGATTCACCTCGAACTGTGAGCGAAGCCACACGCGAAGAGGCCTGTAGCGGCAGTCCGTCCCCGTGGTGGGAGCCTGGGTGTTCTCGCCGGCGCTCGCGACGGCCTGCTGGGGACGGCTTCGGCCGACGACCAGATCGCCCGCCAGTTCCATGACCCGCGCGGCAGGGGTACCGCGAGCCGATGATCACTTCAGGCTTGGACAGCAGGTGAAAGCCATGCGGGTTCCAGGTGGGGGCATAAGACGCGAGACCAGAGGGGGTCGGTAGATGCGAAACTCGCCGGATGATGAGGCTGACTTCACGTCAGGTCTCGATCTGCATCTCGACCTGACCGGCGACCGCGGGGCCGGACGGTCGCTGGAGAGCGCCCTGCGTGAGGCCGTGCGACGGGGGCGGCTGACCGCGGGCACCCGGCTGCCCGGCACCCGTACCCTCGCCGCAGACCTCGGCCTGTCCAGGGGTACGGTCGTCCAGGCATACACGCAGCTCATCGCCGGGGGGTGGCTGACAGGCGCGCGCGGATCCGGCACCCGGGTGGCCGACGTGCTGCCGGAGTCCGGTACCGGCGAGGCCGCCGACCACGGTCCTCCGGAGCCGGGCGTCACGGCCCTCGGCGACCTGCGTCCCGGCCGGCCCGACGTCAGCGCCTTTCCGCGCGCGGACTGGGTTGCCGGCGTCCGCCGGGTGATGTCGGCGATGGAGTCCGAGCAGTTGGGCTACCCCGATCCGGCAGGCGTGCCCGCGCTGCGCTCGGCAGTCGCCGAGTACGTCTCGCGGACCCGTGGAGTGGCTGCGACCGCCGGATCGACGGTGATCACCGCTGGGTTCACCCAGGCGCTCTCGCTGCTCGCGCGCACCTTCCGCGGTCTCGGCACCCGGCGCGCGGCCACCGAGGACCCGGGATTCGCGGTGCACCGCGAACTGCTGGCCGCGGCGGGGATCGACCCGATGCCGCTGGCGGTGGACGCTGGTGGGTCCGATCCGGCGCACCTGCCGGATGACGCGGGGTTCGCGCTGCTCACTCCCGCCCACCAGCACCCGTGGGGCGTCGTGCTGGCGCCCGGGAGGCGCTCGGCGTTCATCGACTGGGCCCGACGGAACGACGCCTACGTGATCGAGGACGACTACGATGGTGAGTTCCGCTACGGTCAGCAACCGGTTGGCGCGATGCAGCCGCTGGCACCCGACCGGGTGATCTACGCGGGCAGCACCAGCAAGACCCTGGCTCCGGGGGTGCGGCTCGGCTGGCTGGTGGTGCCCGCCTCCCTGCGCGGCCCGCTGCTGCGGACCGTGCGAGAGACCGGCTCGACGCCACCGGTGATCGACCAGCTCGTGCTCGCTGACCTGCTCTCCAGCGGGAGCTACGACCGGCACGTACGGCGGGCCCGGCTGGCTTACCGGCGGCGCCGCCAGGAGCTGGCCGAACGGCTGGCGGTGGTCACCGACACGCCGCTCACGGGCGTCGCCGCCGGGTTGCACACGCTACTGCCGCTCGCCTCGGAAGCCGCCGAACGTGAACTGGTCGCCACGGCGGAGCGCTCGGGCCTGCTTCTGCAGGGCTTGCACACGGCGGATTACTGGTACCCGACGGACGAGGAGCGGCCCGCCGCCCTGCTCATCGGCTATGCCACACCGCCGCGGCACGCCTGGCGTCAGACGCTCGACCTGCTGGTCTCGCTGGTCAGCGGCCTGTCAGGAACAAGCGGGTAGGGGTGCCACCGGCGAACGCCGCGAGCGGGCACCCACACCCGGGGGCAGCCGCCGGTCGCCCTCAGGACGGACGGGGGACGCGGCGGTCACGGCGGGCCGCGAGCTCCTCGTCACCGACGTAGCTGAGCATCGGCTCACCGGGCACGCAGAACATGACCACGACGAACCGGCTCCACCGGTCGGACAGGTTGTTGGCCGCCTGGTAGTGGATGACGTCGCCGCCGGGCTCCCAGAACGCCTCGCCCGTGCGGATCACCCGTTCCGGCTCACCCTCCAGCTCGAAAATCATCTCCCCTTCGATCATGTACCCGTAGACCGGGCCCGAGTGCCGGTGTGGCGGGGAGCCGGAGTCGCCGGGCGGCAGTTCGATGAGCACAGTCATCGCATGGGCAGGATCGGGAAGCTGGAGCGGCGTCCCGTCAAGAAGCAGAGTGAGTTCGGAATTGCTTTTCAGATCCATGCCATCGACGCTAGGCGGAGAACGGACCAGTGAACTAGTCCACTTGCCGGCTTCCTGGCTGTACCACTTGCCTCAGCCGAGCAGACAGTCCGCCCTTCTCCTGCGGCCACGCACCGGCTGATTCCTGCGGTGTCCGCCTCACACAGGAACGCCCCTGCGTCGTCGTAGAGACATGAACCTCACGCAACCCTGGGCTGTCCGTCGTTGTTCCGTCCGTCATGTCTGAGCACCGCCGGCCTGGACGCTGGTCCGACGTGGGGATCAGCACGATCGTGAGCGAGCGGCGGCTGCTGGCCGCGGTCGCTGAGCGGCTGCTCGGCTCGGCGTGCGCAGCCGAGGACGTGGTACAGGAGACTTATGCCCGCTGGTACGCGATGCCGGAGGACCTGCAGGACGAGGTCGGCTGGCCTACCGCTTGGCTCACGAGCGTCGCGAGCCGCCTGTGCTTCGAACGGCTGAACGGGGCGCGGGTGAGTCCGCCCCTCCTGGCCGAATCCCGTCACCCTGGCGAACGCGCGCCCCGTGGCGGACCGAGGGCGCCCTGGGTGCCCGCCTACCGGTATGACCGCATCGTCCATGCGTTCAAGAGGGCTTGCGAGAGGGCGGACGGAGTCGGCGAGTTGACCGTACTGCTCGCTCCCGACGTCACCCTGATCACGGACGGCGGCGGCCGGATACGCGCACCTGTCCAACCGGTCACCGGAGCTGAGCAGGTCGCGCGCTTCCTCGTCGGCCTGTTCGGCGGGCAGGACGACGTGACCTTGGTGGAAGCGTCGATCAACGGCGGGGCGGGGCTCGTCGTCCGCGTGGCCGGTCTTACGGCCGCGGTCGTCATGCTGCGCACCTGCGACGACAGCATTCAGGACGTGTGGGTCGTGATGAATCCTGAAAAACTTCGCGCATGGCGGGGACACGAGGATCCCCCGCCGGACACAACGCGGACACGATGACGCGGGCCCGCGTCCATCTCGACCGACTGGGGCCGCGATGCCCCATCAGCCCCA
Organism: Nonomuraea fuscirosea; assembly: GCF_035917475.1. NCBI lineage: Bacteria > Bacillati > Actinomycetota > Actinomycetes > Streptosporangiales > Streptosporangiaceae > Nonomuraea > Nonomuraea fuscirosea. Next base: position 778,850 of record NZ_CP109074.1, read on the forward strand.
CAAGACGGAATAGGCTCGTGCGGTAAGTCTGCCGGGGCGAGCGTTAAGGGGACCGGGTGAGCAAGTCGTTCGTGCATCTGCACGTCCACACCGAGTACAGCATGCTGGACGGAGCGGCCAAGCTGAAGCCGCTGTTCAAGGAGGCCGAGCGGCTGGAGATGCCGGCGATCGCGATGAGCGATCACGGCAACATGTTCGGTGCGTACGAGTTCCAGAAGGTCGCCGCCGGATCCCCGGTCAAGCCGATCATCGGGATCGAGGCGTACGTGGCGCCGCACAGCCGGTTCGTGAAGAAGCCGGTGTTCTGGGGGCAGCGCGCGGAGACCGGGGTGGCGGACGGCGAGGGCGGCAAGGACGTCTCCGGCGGCGGCCGGTTCACCCATATGACGATGTGGGCCAAGGACGCGGACGGGCTGCGGAACCTGTTCCGGCTGTCGTCGCTCGCCTCGTTCGAGGGCTACTACTCCAAGCCCCGCATGGACCAGGACCTGATCTCGCAGCACGCCTCCGGGATCATCGCCACGACCGGTTGCCCCTCCGGCGCGGTGCAGACCAGGATCCGGCTCGGCCAGTACGACGAGGCCGTCCGGGTGGCCGGCGAATACCAGGAGATCTTCGGCAAGGAGAACTACTTCCTGGAGCTGATGGACCACGGCATCAACATCGAGCGTGAGGTGCGCGAGGACCTGCTCCGGCTGGCCAGGCAGCTCAACATCCCGCTGCTCGCCACCAACGACTCCCACTACGTGACCGAGGACCAGGCCGACGCGCACGACAGCCTCCTGTGCGTCGGCGTGGGCAAGAACAAGGACGACCCCAACCGGTTCCGGTTCAACGGGTCCGGCTACTACCTCAAGTCCGCCGACGACATGTACCGCCTGTTCCCCGAGCTGGCCGAGGCGTGCGACAACACCCTGCTCGTGGCCGAGATGATCGGCGACTACGGCGACGTGTTCAAGCAGGTGGACCGGATGCCGGACTATCCGGACGTGCCCGAGGGGGAGACACAGGAGTCCTGGCTGCGTAAGGAGTGCGAGGCCGGACTGGCGATGCGGTACGGCACCCCGATCCCCGCCGAGGTGATGGAGCGCTACGAGACCGAGATGAAGGTCATCGGCCCGATGGGGTTCTCCTCCTACTTCCTCGTGGTCGCCGACATCTGCAAGTACGCCCGCGACAACGGCATCCCGGTCGGGCCGGGACGAGGATCGGCCACCGGCAGCATCGTGGCGTACGCCACCCGCATCACCGAGCTCGACCCGCTGGAGCACGGCCTGCTGTTCGAGCGGTTCCTCAACCCCGAGCGGATCAACCCGCCCGACGTCGACCTCGACTTCGACGACCGCCAGCGCGACCGCATGGTGGCCTACGTCACCGAGAAGTACGGCAGCGAGTTCACCGCGCAGGTCAACACGTTCGGCACCATCAAGGCCAAGGCCGCCGTCAAGGACGCCAGCCGGATCCTCGGCTACCCGTTCGCGATGGGCGACAAGATCACCAAGGCGATGCCGCCGGACGTCATGGGCAAGGGCGTCCCGCTCGCGGACATGTTCAACGAGGACCACCCGCGCTACAACGAGGGCACCGAACTGCGCGCCCTGTACGAGAACGACCCCGACGTGCGCAAGGTCATCGACACCGGCCGCGGCATCGAGGGGCTGATCCGCGGCACCGGCGTGCACGCCGCCGCCGTCATCCTGTCCTCCACCCCGCTGCTCGACCTGATCCCCATGCACAAACGGGACAAGGACGGCGTCGTCATCACCGGGTTCGACTACCCGTCGTGTGAGGACATGGGCCTGGTCAAGATGGACTTCCTGGGCCTGCGCAACCTGGGCATCATCGACCACGCCATCAAGATCATCAAGCAGAACCGGGGTGTCGAGCTGGACACCCTGACGATGCCGCTCGACGACACCAAGACATACCAGCTGCTGGCCCGCGGCGACACGCTCGGCGTGTTCCAGCTCGACGGCGGCCCCATGCGGCAGCTCCTGAAGCTGATGGAGCCGACCCGGTTCGAGGACATCGCCGCCGTGCTCGCCCTCTACCGGCCGGGCCCGATGGCGGCCAACGCGCACACCAACTACGCCCACCGCAAGAACGCCCGCCAGGACATCGAGCCGATCCATCCGGAGCTCAAGGAGGCGCTGGAGCCGATCCTCGGGCCGACCTTCCATCTGCTCGTCTACCAGGAGCAGATCATGGCCGTCGCCCGTGAGCTGGCCGGCTACTCGCTCGGCGGCGCCGACCTGCTGCGCCGCGCCATGGGCAAGAAGAAGCCCGAGATCCTGGCCAAGGAGTTCGCCAACTTCCAGGCCGGCATGCGCGGCAACGGCTACAGCGACGAGGCCATCCAGGCGCTGTGGGACGTCATGCTGCCCTTCTCCGGGTACGCCTTCAACAAGTCGCACACCGCCGGCTACGGCCTCGTCGCCTACTGGACCGCCTACCTCAAGGCCAACTACCCCGCCGAGTACATGGCCGCCCTGCTCACCTCCGTCGGCGACGACAAGGACAAGGCGGCCGTCTACCTGGCCGAGTGCCGCAAGATGGGCATCCAGGTGCTTCCGCCGGACGTCAACGACTCCCAGCTCGACTTCGTCGCGGTCGGAGACACGCAGGTCCGGTTCGGCATGGGCGCGGTCCGCAACGTCGGTGAGAACGTCGTGGACGGGATCGTCAAGGCCCGCCTGGAGAAGGGGCGCTTCACCGACTTCAACGACTTCCTCGCCAAGGTGCCGCTCACGGCCTGCAACAAGCGCGTCATCGAGTCGCTGATCAAGGCGGGCGCGTACGACTCCATGGCGCACCCGCGCAAGGGCCTGCTGATGATCCACGAGCAGGCGGTCGAGTCCGTCATCGACATCAAGAAGAACGAGGCGCACGGCCAGGACTCCCTGTTCGGCGGCATGGACGACGCGGACGACGACGCGGCGTTCACGATCGCCATCCCCGACACGGAGTGGGACAAGAAGACCAAGCTCGACTTCGAGCGGGAGATGCTCGGCCTGTACGTGTCGGACCACCCGCTGGCCGGCACCGAACGGCTGCTCGCCCGCAACCGGGACACCACGATCGTCGACCTGCTCGACTCCGGGCGCGACGACCGCGGCGACGTCCGCGTGGCCGGGCTGGTCACGAAGGTGGACCGGCGGGTGAACAAGGCGGGCAACACGTGGGCCATCCTCACGGTGGAGGACATGGACGCCGCCGTCGAATGCCTGTTCTTCCCCCGCAGCTACGAGTTGTACGGGCCGGAACTGCGGCCGGACATCGTGGTGTCGGTCGCCGGCCAGATCAACAACCGCGACGGCGCCATCAGCATCTTCGCGAACGAGATGGCCATCATCGACGTGTCCGGGGTCAACGAGTCCGGCGCGCCGATCACCCTGCTCCTGCGCGAGGAACGCATCACGCCGACCCTGCTGGACGAGCTGCGGCAGGTCCTGAAGATGCACCAGGGCCAGGTGCCGCTCCAGGTCAACCTGCGGCGGCCGGCCGGCAAGGTCATGGTGATGGCGCTGCCGGAGTGGCCGGTCAACGCCGAGCCGAGTTTCGCCGCCGACATCAAGGCGCTACTCGGCCCGGAGGCGCTGTCGCTGTGAGCCGGCGGATCGAGGTCCACTCGTCCGCCGCCCCGCTGATCTCGTGGTTCCACGTCAACGGCGCGGCGGACGACGGGGATCCCGACTTCGTCCGGTTGTTCGTCGCGTGGGCGCGCCGGGCGTTCGTCCCGGCGCTTCCCGAGCGGGCCCTGGCGGACGCGATCGAGCTCTGCCGCCAGGGCGCGTACGCCACTGGAAAATCGCTGTAACCGGCGTTCAAGCGGCTTTGAACCGTGTTTGCAGAAGCCCGGCGCAGGCTTCGCAGCATGAAACAGCACACCGCGTTCTTATCCCGCGCTCTCCGTTCGATGCTGGCGGTTCCCGTCGTCGCCCTGGGCGTGGTCGCGCTCTCCGCGACGCAGGCGTCGGCGGTGTCCCGCCCGGCCATCGTGGCCGCGGCCCAGGACCAGCTCGGCAACTCCGCGCGCAATCACGAATCGCCGATGGGCAGTGGCTGCAACTACTACACCGGCTACTTCCGTACGTGGAAGCCCGCCGGCGGCTGCCCGTCGAGTGACGGCGTCCAGTGGCGCGACAGCGACTGGTGCGCCGACTTCGTCAAATACGTCTGGCAGCGGGCCCGCGTTCCGTACGCCAACGTGCCCGAGACCGGCGGCGGCATCCTCACGGGATGGGCGGCGTCGTTCAAGGACTACGGCGTCAAGTACGGAACGTGGCACACCCGCGGCAGCGGCTACACGCCCCAGCCCGGTGACTCCGTCGTCTTCGACTGGGACCAGAGCGGCGACATCGACCACGTCGGCATCGTGAGCTCGGCGAACGGGAGCACCGTCTACACGATCGAGGGCAACAGCGGCGACCGGATCAAGGCCAACTCCTACAGCCGCTCCAACATCGACATCGTCGGCTACAGCGCTCCCGTCGGAGGAACCTCCGAGGAGCCGAGGGACGGCAACAGCGTGACGGGTGACCCGTACGCCGACCTGCTCACCGTGGATTCCGCCGGGAAGCTGATGCTGTACAGCAACAACTTCGTCCGGGACGGCGGTCAGCCGTTCACCGGCAGTGAGCCTCGGGAAGTGGGTCACGGGTGGGGTGGTTTCGCCCGGACCATGCCCGCCGATGTCACCGGCGACGGGTTCACGGATGTGCTCGTGGTGAATTCGGCCGGCAAGCTCATGCTGTACAGCAACAACTTCGTCCGGGACAACGGTCAGCCGTACGCGGGCAGTGAGCCTCGGGAAGTCGGTCACGGGTGGGGCGGTTTCTCGAACGTCATTCCCGCCGACGTCACCGGCGACGGATTCACGGACCTGCTCACCGTGGACACCGCCGGGAAGCTGATGCTCTACAGCAACAATTTCGTCCGGGACGACGGCCAGCCGTTCACCGGCAGTGAGCCGCGCGAGGTCGGCCATGGGTGGGGCGGTTTCTCGAAGGTCATTCCCGCCGATGTCACCGGGGACGGGTTCACTGATCTGCTCACCGTGGACACCGCCGGGAAGCTGATGCTCTACAGCAACAATTTCGTCCGGGACGACGGCCAGCCGTTCACCGGCAGTGAGCCGCGCGAGGTCGGCCATGGGTGGGGCGGTTTCTCGAAGGTCATTCCCGCCGATGTCACCGGCGACGGGTTCACTGATCTGCTCACCGTGGACACCGCCGGGAAGCTGATGCTCTACAGCAACAATTTCGTCCGCGACGACGGCCAGCCGTTCACCGGCAGCGAGCCCCGCGAGGTCGGCCACGGCTGGGGCGGCTTCGCCCAGATCCTGGCCTGACGTCATCCCCGCCCGTGCCGGCCCAGGCGGCCGGCACGGGGCCCCTTCCTCATCACTCATGGAGTAGACATGCGGCCTGCCCTCATCCGATCCCTGACCGGCTTGCTTCTGTCCCTGTGCCTCTCGGGACCCATCGCCCTGATGTCCTCGGCTCCCGCGCACGCCGCGGACACCGTGCCCTGCGACAAGAACGGAACCACCACGGCCGACGCCAACATGGCGACGCGGCTGAACCGGGAATTACCCGGTGACCTGCGCGGCTCGATGACGGCTTACCGGGTGTCCTGCGCCCGCGTCATCATCGCCACCGTCAAGAGCCGGGGCCTGCCGGTCCGGGCCGCGCAGATCGCCATCACCACCACCATCGTCGAATCCACCATCCGCAACCTGACCTATGGCGCCGACGACAGCGTCGGCCTTTTCCAGCAGCGCCCCTCGCAGGGCTGGGGAACGGTCGACCAGATCCTGAACCCGGTCTACGCGACGAACAAGTTCCTCAGCAAGATGCTCAGGTTCGACTGGCGCAACGATCCCATTGGCAAGGTATGCCAGCAGGTGCAGGTCTCCGCCTATCCCAACAGGTACACGGAAGAGACGCCGGACGGTGTGGCCATCGCGAACGCGGTGTGGTCCATGTCGGAACCCGCCGAACTGCCCGGCAACAGTGTGACGGGTGACCCGTACGCCGACCTGCTCACCGTGGATTCCGCCGGGAAGCTGATGCTGTACAGCAACAACTTCGTCCGGGACGGCGGTCAGCCGTTCACCGGCAGCGAGCCTCGGGAAGTGGGTCACGGGTGGGGTGGTTTCGCCCGGACCATGCCCGCCGATGTCACCGGCGACGGGTTCACGGATGTGCTCGTGGTGAATTCGGCCGGCAAGCTCATGCTGTACAGCAACAACTTCGTCCGGGACAACGGTCAGCCGTACGCGGGCAGCGAGCCTCGGGAAGTCGGTCACGGGTGGGGCGGTTTCTCGAACGTCATTCCCGCCGACGTCACCGGCGACGGATTCACGGACCTGCTCACCGTGGACACCGCCGGGAAGCTGATGCTCTACAGCAACAATTTCGTCCGCGACAACGGCCAGCCGTTCACCGGTAGTGAGCCTCGGGAAGTGGGTCACGGGTGGGGCGGTTTCGCTCGGATCATTCCTGCGGATGTGACCGGGGACGGGTTCACGGATCTGCTGGCGCTGGATTCGGCCGGGAAGCTGATGCTGTACAGCAACAATTTCGTCCGCGACAACGGCCAGCCGTTCACCGGCAGCGAGCCCCGCGAGGTCGGCCATGGCTGGGGCGGTTTCTCGAAGGTCGTTGCCGCTGACGTCACCGGCGACGGGTTCACGGATCTGCTGGCGCTGGATTCGGCCGGGAAGCTGATGCTGTACAGCAACAATTTCGTCCGCGACAACGGCCAGCCGTTCACCGGCAGCGAGCCCCGCGAGGTCGGTCACGGCTGGGGCGGCTTCGCGCAGATCCTCGCCTGACCGCCGCCTCTGGTAAGCCTCGCCGTTGTACCCGTAGGGTTCGGTTCAAGGTCCGCCGAACCCTATGGGGGGAAACCGATGGAGTTCCGGCTCCTGGGTCCGGTCGAGGTGTGGAACGACGGGCGGCAGGTCGCCCTCGGGGGGCCCAAGCCGCGGGCCCTGCTCGCCACTCTGCTTCTCGACGCCGGCCGTGCGGTCGGCGTCGAGCGGTTGATGGAGGCGATCTGGCAGGAGAACCCGCCGCCGACCGCCCGGGGTGTGCTGCAGACGTACGTCGCCTCGTTGCGCCGGGCCTTCGACGGCGCGGGCCTGCCGGAGATCATCGTCTCCCATCGCGTGGGCTACCTGGCGCGGATCCCGCCCGGCACTCTCGACAAGGACGTGTTCGAGCGGCTCGTCGACCAGGGACGGCAGGCGGCGCGCACGGGAGGCCACCAGGAGGCGGCGGGTCTCCTCCGTACGGCGCTGGCCCTGTGGCGGGGCCCGGCCCTGGGCGGGACCGGCGACACCGGCCTGCGCCCCGAGGCCATCAGGCTTGAGGAGCTGCGGCTCGCGGTGCTGGAGGAGCGGATCGCGGCCGACCTGGCGGCCGGCGGGGTCGAGGGCCTGATCGACGAGCTCACCCAGCTGGTCGCGGTCCATCCCATCCGGGAACGGCTGCGCCGCGATCTCATGGTGGCGCTCTACCGGGCCGGTCGGCAGGCGGACGCGCTCACGATCTACCAGCAGGGCAGGCAGGTCCTGATCGAGGAGCTGGGCATCGACCCCGGCCCGGACCTGCGGCGTACGTACGAGGCGATCCTGCACTCCGACCCCGCGCTGCTCGGCGCGGCCAGAACCGTCGCGCCCCGGCAACTGCCCTCCGCGCCCCCCGACTTCACCGCGCGCGAGGAGGAGCTGGCCGCGTTACGCGACCGGCTCACCAGGCCGAACACCATGCCGGTCTGCGTCATCTGCGGACAGGGCGGCATCGGCAAGTCCGCGCTGGCCCTGCGTGCCGGACACGAGCTCGCCCACTTCTACCCGGACGGCCAGCTCCACGTGGAACTACGCGGCACGACGCACACACCGGCCACCCCGGCCGAGATCCTGGGCCGGCTCCTGCGCGAGCTCCAGCCGCCCGGCGCGCAACTCCCCGCCACCGTGGAAGAACGCGTCAACCGCTACCGCACCCTGCTGGCCGGCCGGCGCAAGCTGATCGTGCTGGACGACGCCGGCTCCGAGGCGCAGGTACGGCCCCTGCTGCCCAGCGCCCCCGGCTGCGGCGTGATCGTCACCTCCCGCAACCGCCTGGCCGGACTGGACGGCGCCGCCCTCATCGACCTCGGGACACTGCCCGCCGAGGCGAGTGTCGAGCTGCTGGCCCAGATCGCCGGCCACGAGCGCATCACCGTCGACCTCGACGCGGCCCGGCACATCGTCGCGCGATGCGGTGGCCTGCCCCTCGCGCTGCGCATCGCCGGAGCCCGGCTCGCCTCACGACGTCAATGGTCCACGCGACGCCTGGCCGACCGGCTGGCCGACGAGCAGCACCGGCTCGACGAACTGGCCGCGGGAGACCAGGAGGTGCGGGCCAGCATCGCGCTCAGCTACGCCATGCTGCCCGCCGCGGAGAAGACGGCGCTGCGCCGGCTCGGGCTGCTCGGCCTGCCCAGCTTCCCCCTCTGGGTCGCCGCGACGGCGCTGGAGACCGGCCCGCGCCAGGCCGAGCAGCTGCTGGAGCAGCTCGTGGACGCCTCCCTCCTGGAAGAGGCGGACGTGGACGCGGCCGGCCAGATCCGCTACCGGCTGCACGACCTGATCCGGCTGTTCGCCGCGGAACGCGCGCACGCGGAGGAGCCGGTGGCGGAGCTGACGGCCACGGTCTGCAGGGTCCTGGGCGGCTGGTTGTGGCTGATCGAGCGGTTGAGCCAGGCCGTCCCGACGGGGGCGATCCCCATGCGCGCCGCGCCCGGGCTGGCCCGTCCGGTGGACGACGAGGCCACCAGGCCGGCGCTGGCCGATCCGCACGCCTGGTTCCGCAGCGAGGAGGAGGCCCTGATCGCCGGCGTGGAACTGGCGGCGGCCATGGAACTCGACGAACTGGCCATCCAGCTCGCCTGCTCCGTCTCGGCGGCGGCGTTCGAAGGCAGCCAGTACATCTTCGACGACCCGTTCGCGGCCTGGCGCCGGATGAACGACGCTGCGCTCGCGGTCGCGCGGCGGATGGACAACGTCCCGGGCGAGGCGGCCCTGCTGGCCGGTCTGGGGCACCTCCACTACGCGCGGGACTCCTTCGCCGAATCCCGCCAGTATCTCGGCCAGGCACTGTCGCTGTTCCGTACGACCAAGGACGTCCGCGGGGAGGCGACCACCCTCGCCGGGCTCGGCGAGGCCTGCCGCGAGCAGGGATACCTGGCCGAGTCCCTGCACTTCCTCGGTCAGGCCGGGACGCTCCTGCACGACCTCGCCGACACGGCGGCCCTGGCCCACGTCAAACGGCTGTCGGGCACGGTACGCCTGGAACGCGGCGACTATCCGGCGTCCTGGGCGGATCTGACCGCCGCGCTGGAGCTCTACCAGCAGGTGGGCAACCGGCGCGGCGCCGGGCTGACCCTGCGCAGCATGTCCCTGTACCACCGCGCCAGGGACGAGCACGGCAAGGCCGCGGAGCTGTGCGAGCAGGCGCTGGACATCTTCCGCCCGCTCGGCGACCGGCTGCTGGTGGCCTACTGCACCCGTTCGCTGGCCAAGGCGTGGCTCCGGCTCGGCGAGCACGACCAGGCGCGGCAACCGCTGGAGGAGGTGCTCGCCACCATGCGTGCCCTGCAGGATCGCTGGGGGGAGGCCTGCACGCTGCGCACGATCGGCGAGCTCGACCTGGCCGAGGGGCGTCTCTATCAGGCCAGGAGCCGGCTGGAGGAATCGCTGCGGCTGTGGGAGGAGCTGCGGGTCCTCCCCTTCCAGGCCCGGACCCAGCGTGACCTGGCACTGGTGCACCGGGCGTTCGGCGACGACGTCACCGCCGACGCCATCTGGTCGGAGGCGCTGGAGACGTTCCGATTACACGGCTGCCGCGAGTACGACGAAATGCTGAAGGACAAGCCCTACTGATCGTTTGCAGCGTTTTTGGAGCAGGCCGCCGCACCATGGCGTCGACGTCTCATAGCGACGCGTCCATGGCTGGTAACCGGAGGGCTCCATGCGGGAGATCGTGTTCCTGTCCGATTCGCGGATCGCCGAGGTCCCCGTCAAGGAATGCGGGGAACCCTTGGTGGATCTGCGTACCTTGGAGGCCATCCGGGTCGACCCGCGGCTCGCCGACGAGGCGGGCGCGTACGCGCACCTGCGGCAGAGCGTGGCCGATCGCCTGGTGGTCGCGCAGACGCGGCTGCCTCGCGAGCTGCGGTTCCTGATCATCGAGGGGTACCGCCCGGCCGGCCTGCAGCGGCGCTACTTCGGCTCGGCCGTCGCCCGCCAGCGGGCCGCGCATCCCGGCTGGGACGACGCCCGCGCCCGAGTCGAGGCGAGCAGGTACGTCTCCCCGCCCGAGGTCGCCCCCCACGTCACCGGCGGCGCGGTCGACCTGACCCTGCGCTCTGCCGGCGGAGTCGAGCTGGACATGGGCACGGCGGTCAACGCCACCCCGCCGGAGAGCGACGAGAACTGCTACACCGACGCGACCGCCATCTCCGCCGAGGCCAGGAGCAACCGCCGCCTCATGGGCGACGCCCTGGCCTCCGCCGGCTTCGTCAACTACCCCACGGAGTGGTGGCACTGGTCCTTCGGCGAGCGCTACTGGGCCTTCATCACCCAGGCCCGCCACGCACGCTACGGCCTTGTCGAGGATTTGTCGGCCGCCGTGTCATAACAGGACGCACTTACGTATGGCAGGCCCTTTCTCGCCGCCGTTGTCACCACAAACCTCATCCGCGCCAGCGCGCCCGTTGTTTTACGCCGGCCGCCTGCCGTCCGAGAAAAATCATTATCGGAACGGCAGGCGGCCCCTTGACCGTATATCGACCCGGGTACATCATGGCGGAGCAGGTCAGAGCTGCGGCGGGGAATCGGGGAACGGGCTCTGATATTACGCGCGGCCATTTCGGAATGGCCTGATCCTTTTTCGCGTCGCACGTTCACCGCGCCATCAGAAGGAGGCCGCATGCCAGCAAACAATGGCGCACGACGAACAATGGGGTTCGGTCCGTACCACGTGGGTTCCACGGTCGAGACGGGGCTGGTGCGGCTGGCCACGAAAGGGCCCAAGGCCGTCCAGTACACGATGATCGACGGGCGCCCGCTCTTCGAGGGGGACATCGAGCTCGCCTTGATGGGCCCGGGGGACGTGGAGAACGCCACGGTGGCCGAGGAGCAGGCGGGGATCATCATCCCGGGTACGCAGTTCCGCTGGCCCAACGGCAGGGTGCCGTACGACATCGATCCCGCTCTGCCGAACCAGGGCCGGGTCACCGACGCCATCGCGCACTGGGAGCGCAACACCCGGATCCGTTTCGTCCGCAGGACCGCCGCCAACCAGGCCGAGTTCCCCGACTTCGTCATGTTCCGGCCGGGCACCGGCTGTAGCTCGGCGGTCGGGCGGCGTACCGGGCAGCAGACCATCACGCTGGAAGGCGGCTGCGACGCGGCCTCGACCATCCACGAGATCGGGCACGCGACGGGCCTGTGGCACGAGCAGAGCCGCGAGGACCGCGACCGGTTCGTCACCATCAACTGGCAGAACATCCTGCAAGCGCAGGCGCACAACTTCAACCAGCACATCACCGACGGCGACGACGTCGGCCCCTACGACTACCACTCGATCATGCACTATCCGCGCTGGGCGTTCTCCAGCAACGGCCAGGACACGATCGTGCCGCCGCAGAACGTCGAGATCGGGCAGCGGCAGGGGCTGAGCCCGGGCGACTGCCGGGCCGTGCGCACCATGTACAGCGATCTCGAACCGGCGGCCCGCTTCTCCGGCACCCAGTTCTCCGCCAAGGTCGAGGCGTTCGCGACCAGCCGGTGGTTCACCCACAGCTGGCCGGCGCAGTGGTACGTCATCTGGACCGTCGCCCCCAAGGCCCCGATCGTGGACGGCCCCGCGCAGGTCTCGTGGAACGTCCAGGTCACCCGGCAGTCCGGCGGGCTGATCAAGTACTTCCTGGCGATCACCAACCTGACCTCGGGGCAGATCGAGATCGAGGCGCGTTACGACGTGCTCGGCTGGAGCCTCAGCGCCACCTGAGCGAGCACGAGAGAGGAGGACGTTCCGTGATCCCCACCGACCAGGCAAGGACCGACTGGGCCGACGCCGTCGACGCGGGGCCCGCCCCCGTACAGCTCGACGGCCCGCAGGGGTCCGCCCCTGCCATGACCGACACGACGACGAGTCCCACCATCGACGGCGGCCCCGCCCCGCGCCAGGGCGGCGGCGACCTCTCCACAGGGGAGATCGTCTTCGATTCGCAGGTCAACGACGCGGGCGCCGCGCCGGAAGCTCCCCGAGACCGTGACGACGACAGTGAGGCCCGGCCATGATCCTAGGTGTGCAGTTCCAGGGACAGGTGCCCGCCAACTCGACCCGCCGCTGGTTCACCCACAGCTGGCCGGAGGCCTGGCGGGTGGCGTGGATGGTGGCCCCGACGTGGCCCATGGTGGACGGTGACGCGCAGATCGAGTGGCGCGTGCAGGTGGACCGCCAGGCCGCGACGCTGCTGAAGTACTTCATCGAGATCCGCAATCTCACCGGCGGGCCGGTCGACATCGAGGCCCGCTACGCGGTGCTGAACTCCTAGCCGCCCCGCATGCCCGAAGTGCAGGGTGAGGTCGTTCTCACCCCCATGCTCGGCTCGTTCCAGGACGCGACGCTGCGCGTCCGCGTCCTGGACGTGACCGAGGCCGACGCGCCCGCCGGCCCGCTGGCGGAGCTGGCGCTGCCCGCGCTCTCCTACGACGGGAGCGCCGAGCGGCGCGTCCCGTTCTCCCTCCCGAGCCCCGCCTGGGACCCTCGCCGTACGGTCATCGTCACGGCGCACCTGGACCGGTCGGGCACCGGTGAGGTCGAGGCAGGGGACGCGCTCACCACCCGCGCCGAGCCGGCCTCGCAGGACCGCCTCACCCTCTTCCTGACGCCGATCCGCGGCAGCTGAAGCGGTGAACGGCGGCGCCCTGGCGCAATTCTCGCGTGCGTGCGGTCATGAAGTAATTCTTTGAGCGAAATGATCAGAACCGTGGACCCGCGGACGCCTCGGAGTGACAATCCGATCGTCAACACAAGATCGCGGGAGGCCAGGCGGCTTTCCGCCCGGGCGTAATCCCTGCTCGGCTTCGGGTGAGGCGCGTACGCGGAGCGTCTTCACCGGCCACTGGTCGGGGACCGTGGACAACATCCGCACCTACGACGGCGTCCTGAGCGCCGAGCAACCCCTGGTTGGCAGCCCAGTAAGTCCCCCACCCTCACTGGGAGAGGTTCATGGACCCGCAGGATGAGTTCGACCTGCCAGAAGCTCGCTGGAATCGTTTACCCGAACCCGATAAACCAGACCTTCCGGACATGTCGTGGAACGCCTTCCGGGACGTGGCCAAGCCCGTGTCCGCATGGCCGCGCCGGCTGGCGGCCGCTCTGTCGATGGTCCTCGTGGTGCCTCTGGTCAACGCCATGCCCGCCTACGCGGCGCCGCGTTCGGCCCCGGCGGTGCAGAAGGAGACCCCGGTCAAGGGCACGAGCGTGCCGGTCCAGCCGCCGGAGGCGGATCCCGTCGCCGAACGGGCGTGGAAGGCGGCGCCGGCGGTCACCTGGCCCAAGCCGCAGAAGGCGGAGCTGGGGAGCAGCAAGGCTCCCGCAGGGTTCCCCGTGCGACTGGCCGCCGACAAGAGCGGCAACCGCAGCAGCGACCAGAGCGGCGATCCGGTGAGCGTGGAGCTGCTCGACACCGACCGGCTCGGCCTGGCCATGCGGGTGTCCCCGGGCCAGGGCGTCGCGGCCGCCAGGGCGGGCGGCAGAAAAACCGAGCTGAAGATCGACTACTCCGGTTTCCGTTACGCCTACGGCGGCGACTACGGCGCCCGGCTCGGCATGGTCAAACTCGCGGAATGCGCGCTCCAGTCGGCCACCGCCACGGCCGAATGCCCGCAGCCGGAGCCGGTCAGGAGCAGCAACGACCCGAAGACCGGCACGCTGAGCGCCCAGGTCGAGACCGGCGCCGTGTACGCGCTGGCCGCCGCCCCCTCCGGCCAGTCCGGCGACCACTCCGCCACCTCCCTGTCAGCCTCGTCCGACTGGAGCGTCGGCACGCAGACCGGCGACTTCTCCTGGAGCTACGACCTGCGCACCCCGCCCGCGCTGGGCGGGGAGGAGCCGGAGCTGTCGCTCTCCTACTCCTCGCAGAGCGTGGACGGCCGCACCGCCTCCACCAACAACCAGGCGTCCTGGGCCGGTGACGGCTTCGAGTTCAGCCCCGGCGGCTACATCGAGCGCCGCTACAAGTCCTGCTCGATCGACGGCAGGAAGACCGGCGACCTGTGCTGGGACCAGGAGAACGCCGTCCTGTCGCTGGACGGCTCGTCCATCGAGCTGGTCAAGGACGCCACCAGCAAGCAGTGGCGGCCGAAGCGGGACGACGGCACCAGGATCGAGCTGCTGACCGGTGCCACGAACGGCGACAACAACGGCGAGTACTGGCGGGTCACCACCGCGGACGGCACCCAGTACAGCTTCGGCCTGAACCGGCTGCCCGGCTGGGCCAGCGGTAAGGCCGAGACCAAGTCGGTGCAGACGGTGCCGGTGTTCGGCAACAACAGCGGTGAGCCCTGTTACAGCAGCACTCCGGCCAACGCCTGGTGCCAGCAGGGTTACCGGTGGAACCTCGACTACGAGGTGGACACGCACGGCAACGCCGCCACGTACTGGTACACCCAGGAGAAGAACTACTACGGCCGGAACTCGAAGCCCGAGCAGGGCACCGTGTACGACCGGCACGCGTACCTGACCCGCATCGACTACGGCTACCTGAGCAACGAGCTGTTCACCAGGAATCCGGCGTCCCGGGTGCTGTTCGAGACGGCCGAGCGCTGCCTGCCCAGCGGCACCGTCACCTGCGCGCCCGGCGAGCTGAAGAAGGAGACCGCGAGCCACTGGCCGGACGTCCCGTTCGACCAGATCTGCGACTCGGGGGTGAAGTGCACCGACCGGCTCGCGCCGACGTTCTTCACCCGCAAGCGGCTGACCAAGGTCACCACCCAGGTGCTCAACGCCGCCGGTCAGTACTACCCGGTGGACTCCTGGGCGCTGACGCACCAGTTCCCCGCCACCGGTGACGGGCTGAGCCCGGCGCTGTGGCTGGCCTCCATCCAGCAGACCGGTCACGTGGGCGGCACGATCACGCTGCCGAAGACCACGTTCAAGGGCGTGCAGCTGCCCAACCGGGTGGACGCCACCGAGGGCCGCGCGCCGCTGGTCAAGTGGCGCGTCCAGTCCGTCGACAACGGCACGGGCGGCGAGCTGAGGGTCAACTACAAGGCCGCCGACTGCCAGGCCGGCGCGCTGCCCGCCGCCGACAAGAACACCAAGCTCTGCTTCCCGCAGCGCTGGTCCCCGCCGAACGAGGCGGAGGTCACCGACTGGTTCCACAAGTACGTGGTGGCGCAGACGGTCGAGGTCGACCGGGTGGCCGCCTCCCCGAACGTGGTCACCAGCTACGAGTACCTGGACGGCGCCGCCTGGCGGTACGCCGACAACATCCTGGTCAAGCCCGCACACCGCACCTGGTCGGACTTCCGCGGCTTCGGCCGGGTCCGGGTCCGTTCGGGCGACGGCCAGGACACCAAGCGCACGCTGACGGAGTTCCGCTACTTCCGCGGCATGCACGGCGACAAGCAGGCCGACGGCTCCAAGCGCAACGTGCAGGTGGTCGACTCCGAGGGCGTCAAACTGGACGACCTCGACCAGTACTCCGGCTTCGAGCGCGAGGAGATGCTGTACGACGGCGACGGCGGCTCCCTGCTGAAGGCCACCGTCGAGGCGCCGTGGTCGGTCAAGACCGCCGAATCCACCCAGGACGGCGTCACCAAGGCCGCGTACGTGGTCGAGGCCGAGTCCATGGTCACCCGTACCGCGCTGCCCGGCGGCAAGTGGCGGCGTACCGGCGAGGCGCGTACGTACGACGCCAAGGGTCTGCTCACCACGGTCGAGGAGAAGGGCGACCTGGCCGGCACCGACGACGACCGGTGCACCCGCTACACCTACGCCCGCAACGACACGAGCTGGATGCTCGACTACACCAGCCGCGTACAGAAGGTGGCCGCTCCCTGCTCCGCCTCCATGTCCACGCTCGCCGCCGGAGAGCTGATCTCGGACGAGAAGGTCCAGTACGACGGCAAGGCGTTCGGGCAGGCGCCGAGCAAGGGCGACGTGACCGCGGTGCAGCAGGTCGTCAACGCCGACGGCAGCACGGTCACCGACACCGCGCACACGTACGACGTCTACGGCCGCGAGACCAGCGAGACCGACACGGTCGGCACCAAGTCCGTGACCAGCTACACCCCGGCCACGGGCGCCCTGCCGACCGAGATCAAGGAGACGAACGACCTCGGCCACGTCGACCGTACGATCATCGAGCCGGCCTGGGGCGAGCCCGTCACCGAGATCGACACCAACAACCGCCGCGTCGACATGGAGCACGACGCGCTGGGCCGCCTGACCAAGGTCTGGCAGTCCGACCGCAGCAAGGCGGGCGGGCAGTCGCCCAACACCGAGTACTCCTACACGATGCGGGCCGACGGCCCCAGCGTCGTCACCACCAGGACGCTGCGCGCCGACGGCGGCTACACCGAGAGCCACGAGCTCTACGACGGCCTGATGCGCGAGCGCCAGACCCAGGAGCCGGCGCCCACGGACGACCAGACGCAGGACCCGGCCCTGCGCGACGGCCGCACGATCACCGACACCTTCTACAACTCCCAGGGCGAGGACTACAAGCAGAACACCGGCTACTTCGCCACCGGCGCGCCGTCCACCGCCCTGCTCGCGGTGGCAGACGCGGACGTGCCGAACCAGGTCGAGACGCTGTTCGACGGCGTGGGCGACGCCAAGGCCCAGCTGCTCAAGGCCAAGGGCGTGGAGAAGTACCGGGTCACCGCCCAGGACGACGGCGACCGGGTGCACACGACGCCGCCGCCGGGCGGCACGGCCACCACCCGCATCGGCGACGCCGAGGACCGGCTGATCGAGCTGCGCCAGTACAAGGGCGCGACCCCGACCGGCGAGTACGAGGCCACCAAGTACACCTACGACCACGCGGGACGCCTGTCCACGGTCACCGACCCGGCGGGCAACGTCTGGAAGCACCACTACGACTTCCGCGGCCGGGAGATCAAGACCGAGGACCCGGACAAGGGCGTCACGACGATGACGTACAACGACGCCGACGAGCTGGTCTCCACGACCGACTCACGCGGCAAGACCCTCTGGTACGTCTACGACGCCCTGGGCCGTAAGACCGAGATGCGCGAAGGCTCGGCGACCGGCCCGCTGCTGGCCGAGTGGAAGTACGACGCGCTGGCCAAGGGACACCTGAACGCCAGCATCCGGTACGTGGACGGGCAGGCGTACAAGGCGGAGATCAACGCCATCGACGCCGACTACCGCCCGCTGCGCGAAACCGTCACCATCCCGGCGCGGGAGGGCAAGCTGGCGGGCTCCTACCAGCTCAACACCCGCTACACGCTCGACGGCCAGGTGCAGTCGGTCAGCTTCCCGGCCGCCGGAGGGCTGGCCGAGGAGCAGGTCGTCTACAGCTACGACGCGCTCAGCCAGCCGGTCAAGGTCACGGGCCTGTCGGCGTACGTGAACGCGACCCGCTACTCCAAGCTCGGCGAGACCCTGCAGTACGAGCTGGGCGACAACGGCAAGAAGACCTGGCTCACCTACACCCACGACGAGTCCACCCGCAGGCTGACCAGCATGCGGCTGGACCGCCAGAACACGACCAAGACCGATCTGGACGTCAACTACAGCTACGACGCCGTCGGCAACATCACCAAGATCAATGATCGGGCGAACCAGGACACGCAGTGCTTCACCTATGACCACCTGCGCCGGTTGACCTCGGCGTGGGCGGCCACGGACGACTGCGCGAGCGGTTCACCGCAGTCCGGCAAGATCGGCGGCGTGGCCCCGTACGCGGTCAGCTACGCCTACGACGTCACCGGCAACCGGACGAAGGAGACCAAGCACGCCTTCGGCGGCGCGGGCGAGCAGGTGCGCGACTACACCTATCCCGCGGCGGGCGGCAAGCAGCCGCACGCGCTGCAGGCCGTCGGGGCGGACGTGTTCGCCTACGACGCGGCCGGCAACACCACCCGGCGCAAGGTCGGCACCTCCGACCAGAACCTGGTGTGGGACGCCGAGGGCAACCTGGAGTCGGTGACCGAGGCCGGCAAGACCACGTCGTTCGTCTACGACGCGGAGGGCGACCGGCTGATCCGCAAGACGCCGACGGACGCCACCCTCTACATCGACGACATGGAGCTGCGTCTCGACCACGCCAAGGACGTCGTCGAGCAGACCCGCTACTACACCATCGGCGACGAGCCCATCGCGGTCCGCACGCCGGACGACCAGGTGTACTTCCTGGCCAGCGACCACCAGGGCACCGCGCAGGCCGCGGTGAACGCCGGCACCGGCGACCTGGCCGTGCGCAGGCAGACCCCGTTCGGTGAGGACCGCGGCGCACCACCGCCGTGGTGGCCGGGCCAGCGCGGGTTCGTCGGCGGCACGAAGGACGCCTCGACCGGGCTCGTCCACCTGGGCGCCCGCGAGTACGACCCGAGGCTCGGCCGGTTCCTGTCGGTGGACCCGATCATCGACGACACCGATCCGCAGCAGCTCAACGCCTACGCCTACGCCAACAACAGCCCCGTCAGCATGAGCGACCCCGACGGGCAGTGGGTGTGGGTCGTGGTCGGGATCGGCGTCCGCGTCGGCGTCAAGTGGTGGCTGAAGAAGCAGGCCAAGAAGAAGGCACGCGAACTCGCGCTCAGGAAGGCCAGGGAACTGGCCAGGAAGAAGGCACTGGAGGAGGCCAAGAGGAAGGCCAGAGAGGAGGCCAAGAGGAAGGCCAAGGAGGAGGCCAAGAGGAAGGCCGCCAGAGAGGAGGCCAAGCGCAAGCTCAAAGAGGCGGCCAAGAAACGCGCGGCAGAGAAGAAGAGGCGGGCCCGCGAGGCGGCGCAGCGGCGCCGGGCGGCGGCCAAGGCCCGCCGGGAGGCGAGGAGGGCCGAACGCGAGGCAGCGTTCAAGCGTCGCATGGCCAAGGCCGCCCAGCGGCGCAACCGCCGGGCCGGCCGTCTCCCGGCCGGCATCCAGCACGCGCGCTCGCGTCCCGCCAGGCGGCCCACGAGCCACCGCTCCACCCAGCGGCAGTCACCGCCGAAGGCGAGCAGGCAGCCGGCACAGCCACGGCCCAGCCAGGTCTACCGCAACGACGGCAGCGTGCAGCCGACCCAGTCGTACACCGTGTACGGCAACGGCCGGATGTACCCGCAGGGCAGACCGCCGTCGAACCTGCCGAACGGCGGCGGCAGCGGCCAGGGGCAGCGGCAGATCTTCCGGCCCGAGAAGATCGAGATGGAGGTCAACACCAGGCGAGGGGCCATGGGGCACCTGGGGATGCGTGGCGGGAAACTCGGCGACGACTTCGCCGACTTCCTCGACACCTTCCTGGGCGGCCTCGGCTGACCCCGATCTCGTAGCGACCGGCGCGGGACCCTCACGGTCCCGCGCCGGTGGCGCGTCATGAGCGGGTGTCGACCTCCGGCGCTTGATGAGCGGGGCCCCACCGCCGGCAAGGCCGTCACCCGGATCAAGGTGGCCGACCGGCTCCCGGTGCTCGGCTGGTACGACGAGAAGCACCTGCTCGCCCCCGTCCGCGACGGCTTGGGCGTCGTCGACCTCACGGGCCGGACCGTCGAGACCCTGATCAAGGTCGGCAAGAACGAGAACATCTACCCGTACTTCGACGCCCGCACCAAGCGCTGACCCGCCACCTCCGTGCCGGTGCGGGTCAGGGGGACGGGAGTCCGCCCGTTCCGGCGCCGCCCGGCCGGCCGGCCTTGGGAGTCGGCGGCCAGCCGGTGCAGGTGACGGCGTTCGGCCTCGTTCAGCCGCAGCGCGGTCGCGATCGCCTCCAGGACCCCCAGTATTCGCCTTCGCCGCGTCGCCGGCCGCACCCTGCCGGTGTCAGGCAGGGTGCGGCCGGGTCGAAGAGGTGGTGGACGCGTCGCGCTCAGGCCGGCCGGTCGGCGGCCTCGACGATCTTCTCGAGGCGGCCGAGCACCGTGGTGAGATGGTCGATCTGCCGCTTGATGCGGGCGTGCTCGGCGGCCAGCATGGCCCGCTGGTGCTCGGTGGTGGTGTCGGTCTCGATGCAGGGGAGCAGTTCGGCGATGCGGCGGCTGGACAGGCCCGCGGCGTAGAGCTGCTGGAGGATGTGCACCCGGGTGACCGCGTCCTCGGTGTACTCGCGCTGGCCGCCGGGGCCGCGGCCGGGCGTGAGGAGCCCCTGTTCCTCGTAGTAGCGCAGGGCGCGGACGCTCACCCCGGAGCGCTGGGCGACCTCTCCGATGCGCACCGTGCCTCTTCTCGTCGGACCTCTGGCCGAAAACCCTCGGACGCAGGACTTGAACCTCACGTCAACGGTAGGTCTTACCGTACCTGACATGACCACACCGAACACGGAACCGAACACCCGCCCCGCGTCCGGTCTCCGGATCGAGGGCGCGGTCGCGCTCGTGACCGGCGCCAACCGGGGGCTGGGCCGCCATTTCGCCCGCCGGCTTCTGGAACGCGGCGCGGCGCGGGTGTACGCGACCGCCCGGCGTCCGGAGGCGATCGACCTGCCCGGCGTCGTGCCGCTGCGGCTGGACGTGACGAACGACGACGAGGTACGGGCCGCGGCCGCCGCGGCGGGCGACGTGACGCTCCTGGTGAACAACGCCGGGGTCAGCCACTCCACGAACGTCGTCACCGACGACCTGGCCGCCGTACGCGCGGAGATGGAGACCAACTTCTGGGGCACACTGGCCGTCGTGCGGGCGTTCGCCCCGGTGCTCTCGGCCAACGGGGGCGGGGCGATCCTCAACGTGCTCTCCGCGCAGTCCTGGCACGCCTATCCCGGGACGAACGGCTACCACGCCTCCAAGGCGGCCCAGTGGGCGTTGACGAACGGCGTGCGGCTGGAGCTCGCCGAGCAGGGCACGCTCGTGACCGGGCTGCACCTGGGAGCCGTCGACACCGACTTCAGCGCGGGCTACGACGGGCCCAAGGGCGACCCGGGCGTCGCCGTACGGGCCGGCCTGGACGGGATCGAGGCGGGCGAGGTCGAGGTGCTCGCCGACCCGTGGAGCGCCCACGTCAAGCAGGCGCTGGCCGACCACCCCACCCGGCTGAGCGACGAGATCCGCGCCGGCATCGTCTGATCAGGACGTGCGGAGCCGGCGAAAGCACGCACCGGATGGCGGACGGGCGCTAGTTGAGCTCGGCTTCGTCAGAACCGGAGAGGTCATCGTGCGAAGGCGCTGACGCGGGGTCGTAGGCGGGGGGAGTCTCGGACTGCCACCAGGAGTTCCTGCGGGTGCTCACCGTGTAGCCCTCTCCGCCGTACAGAGATTCGTAGCGGACTTCCAGATCCATCCGCCGCGTGATGAGTTCCAGGAACGCGTTGTTCGCGGCCGGGTTGTGGTCGTCCACGGTCAGCAGGTAGTCGGTGTGTCCGGGCGGGACTCCCATGCCGTCGGAGAGGGCTGACGCGCGTGGATAAGGAGCGATGTCCCTGCGTACGTGCTTCGACGTCTCCCTGTTCCACGACCCCAGTTCTTTGCCGTCCAGCCAGACGCGGGTGCCGGTGATGATGGCGGGGCCGAGGCCGGTGTTCACCATCCAGATGCCCGCTCGCTGCCCCGCCGAGATCTTCAGCCGCAATTGGAGGAGGGGGCGGAGCGTGTGCCGGTTGTGCAGGCGGGTGGCGCGCACCTGGTAGACGGATACCACGAGCGAGGCGATGGCGATGACGACGGCGCTCAGGGCTATGACCGTCTGTGAGTCCATGCTGGCTCCCGCTGTGAAACCGCCGCGGACACAGTGCTGAACCGATCACCCTGTCAACTCCTGGCTGAACCCGGAAAGTTCCGGTAACCGGCACGCGGTCCCCGCCTTCCGAGAAAGACGGGACCGCGTCGGCGGCGTGCAGACCTGTGACTACTCCCATGGCGGTCAGGGTTCCTCGCCCCGGCCCGCGCGGACCGCGTCGCGCACCTGCGGCTCCGAAAGTTTCGGGAAAATACTTAAATGTTTCTCTGTCGCAGACGGCCCGGATTGCCTATTGTTTCGAACAGACGCGTTACGGGGCGGCCATATTGGGCCCATCTGATGCTGCTGCGAGTCTGGGAGTAGGTCATGCCCACGAAACATTTCGGTATCCGGCCGTGGTGAACGGCGACGCCCGGCTGACGCTTCCCGACCTGCTCACACGTCGCGCCCAGGAACAGCCGGACAGCCCGGCCCTCGTGGTGGCCGAGGTCGGGACGCTCTCGTTCGGCGCCTGGGACCGGCGCTCCAACGCGGTCGCCCGCGCGCTGATCGATCACGGCCTGCCGTCCGGCCACCGGGTCGGGCTGCTGTTCGACGAACGGGACTGGATCGACCTCGCCGTCACCTGGTGCGCGGTCCTGCGGGCCGGTTGCGTCGCCGTGCCGCTGTCCGGCCGGCTGGCCCCCGCCGAGGTACGCCACGCGCTGACCGACTGCTCCGTGAGCGCCGTGCTGCACGGGGCCGGCGTCGATCCGCCGGACGTGAACGCCTGGCGGGCGACACCGGCGGAACTGGATCAGGGGGACGAGGGCCCGGTGCGGCGGGACGTCTTCCCCGGCGGGCTGGCGCAGATCATCTACACGTCCGGCACCACGGGCCGGGCCAAGGGGGTCGGCGCCACCCATGCCAACCTCGCCTACGGCGTCTCCGCCGAGCCTCGGCGCCGCACGCTCCTGCACTCCCGGCATTTCCTGCACGCCTTCCCCATCGGCAGCAACGCCGGACAGACCATGCTGGTCAACTCCCTGGGCGCCCGCCCGGCCGCGCTGACCCTGCCGCGCTTCACGCCCGCCCGCTTCGCCCGGCTGATCGAGTCGTACGGGGCGGGGACGGTCTTCGTGGTGCCCGCCATGGCCATCGAGCTGCTCAACGCCCGCGTCCAGGAACGCCACGACCTGTCGAGCGTACGGCTGCTCGGCTCCACCGCGGCCAGCCTGCCGCCCGCCGTGGCGGCCGCGATGGCCAAGGCGTTCCCGAAGGCGACGATCGTCAACTACTACACCTCGACCGAGGCGGCTCCGGCGCAGACCGTGATGATCGTGGACCCCGCGCGGCCCGCGTCGGTCGGACGGCCCTCCTCGGGCGGCGACCTCAAGATCGTCGCCGCGGACGGGCGGCGCGCGAAAGCCGGGGAGCGGGGGGAGGTCTGGCTGCGCTCGCCCGCCGGAACCCGCTCCTACTACCGCGACCGGCGGTTGAGCGACGACATCTTCCGTGACGGCTGGGTGCGCATGGGCGACGTCGGCTACCTCGACGAGGACGGTTACCTCTACCTCGTCGACCGCGAGAGCGACGTCATCAAGTCCGGCGCGCACAAGGTGTCCACCCTGCAGGTGGAGGCCGCGCTGTACGAGCATCCGTCGGTCGCCGAGGCCGCCGTGGTCGGGGTGCCGCATCCGGTGCTCGGCCGGGTCACCGCGGCCGCCGTCGTGACCCGGTCCCCGGTCACCACCGCCGACCTGCGGACGTTCCTGATGGACCGGCTCGCCAGGCACGAGTTGCCGAGCCGGTTGCTGTTCGTGCCCGAGCTGCCGAAGAACCACCTCGGCAAGGTGGTGAAGTCGCGGCTGCGTGACCTGCTCGGGCCCCCGGCGGACGGCTCCACGTGACCACACGACGCTTGCGAACACAGAAAGAACGCACATGACGCACTGCCAGGAGAGCATTCCGGCCTCGTTCGTTCAGCAGGACATGTGGGTCGGCGAACGCATGGGGGCGGGGCTGACGTACCACATGCCGCTCGTCCTGTGGTTCGACGGCGCTCTCGACGTGTCCGCGCTGCTCGGCGCGTGCGCCGGGGTGGTCGCCCGGCATCCGGTGCTCGCCACCGCCGTCGCGGAGAGCGGCGACGGGCTCCGGCTGGTCCCCGCGGCCGAGCCGGCCGTGACGATCGCCCACCTGCCCGATCCCGCGCCCGACGCCCTCCAGCGGTTGATCGGGCAGGAGAGCGCGCGGGAGTTCGACCTGGAGAAGGGGCCGCTGGCCAGGTTCACGCTCGTGCCGGCCGGATCCGGGCGGCACCTGCTGCTGTTCGTCGCCCACCATCTGGTCTTCGACGGCATGTCCAAGGACATCCTGGTACGTGACCTCGCCCAGCTCTACGCGTCCGGCTCGGACGGGGCGGTGGAGCCGTTGCCGTTCGCCTGGCGGGAGCCGGAACCGGAGGTGCTGGAGGCGGCGCGGGAGTTCTGGGCCGGGCGCTGGACGGAGCCGGCCGAGATCGTGCTGCCGGGGCAGCGGCGTACCGGCAGACGGTACGGGCCCGGCGCGCAGATCGACGCCGGGCTCGACCACGAGCTGAGCCGCTCCGCCGCGAAGGCCGCGGCGGCGACCGGCGCGTCGGTCTTCGAGGTGCTGCTCGCCGGGGTGCACGCGCTGCTGTTCAGGCACGGGGCGGAGAACGTGGCGGTCGCGATCGACGTGACCACGCGCGGCCCCGGGACCCGTGATCACATCGGCCCGTTCGTCGGCGAGCTGCCCGTGCTGTCGCGGCCCGAGGCCGGTCAGGCGTTCCGCGCGTTCGTCCGGGAGATGCGCGACGAGCTGCGTGCGGTGTACAGGTTCCGTGAGGTGCCGCCCGCGCGGGTGCTGGGCCAGGGAGCCCGGGGCGCCGCCGTACCCGTGTCGATCAGTTACCGCAGGCTGGAGGCCGACCCCGTCTTTCCCGGCGTGAACGTCACCGTGGACCGCATGATGTTCGGGGGAGGCGCGCGCAACCCGCTGCACCTGCAGATCCTGGACGGTCCCGACGGGCTGGCCCTGTGCGTCCGGTACGACCCGGCGGCGGTGGACGGGGACGTCGCGGCCCGGTTCGCCGACGGTCTGCGCGCCCTGCTGCGCCACGCCGCCGACGATCCCGACGCCCGCCTGGGCGAGCTCGACGTCATGCCCCCGGCGGAGTCGCGGCGGATGCTCGTCGAGTGGAACGACACCGAGGTCGCCCATCCCGCCGGGGCAACCTTGCCGGGTCTGTTCGCCGAGCAGGTGCGGGCCCGTCCTGACGCGTGCGCCGTCACGTTCGGGGAGCGGTCGCTCACCTACGCGGAGCTGGACGCGGCGGCCGCACGGCTGGCCGCCAGGATCCGGCGCGCCGGGGTCGGGCGCGGGGAGCTGGTCGCCGTGCACCTGCGGCGGTCCGACCTGCTGCTGGTCTGCCTGCTCGCCGTGCACAAGGCGGGCGCCGCGTATCTGCCGCTCGATCCCGACCATCCCGCGGAACGGCTCGCCATGATCGTGGCCGACGCCCGGCCCGCGCTGCTGCTGTCCGAGACCGCTGTGCCGGACGGGTTGCCCGGGCCCGTGCTGCTGGTGGATCCCGCGCTCCCGGCGGACGGGGCACCGGCCGCGAGCCCGGCGCCGGAGGAGCCGGTCGCGGGTCTGGCGCCGGAGGAGCCGGTACGGCCGGCGTCGCCAGAAGAGACGGCCTACGTCATCTACACCTCGGGTTCGACGGGACGGCCCAAGGGGGTCGAGGTCGATCACGGCAACCTGGCCAACCTGCTGCTCGCCATGCGTGACCGGCTCGGGTCCGCGCCCGGTGACACCTGGCTCGCGCTCACCTCGCCCGCGTTCGACATCAGCGCCCTTGAGCTGTACCTGCCGCTGATCGTGGCCGGCCGGGTCGTCGTCGCGCCCCACGACGCGGTGCGGCGGCCGGAGGCGCTGGCCCGGCTGGTCGCCGCGCAGGGCGTCACGCACGTGCAGGCCACGCCGTCGGTGTGGCGGCTGCTGCTGCCCGGCGGCCTGGCCGGGGTGACCGCGCTGGCCGGGGGAGAGGCGCTGCCGCCTCAGCTCGCGCGGGAGTTACGCGCCCGCTGCGACCGCGTCGTCAACGTGTACGGCCCGACCGAGACCACCATCTGGAGCACGTACGGCGAGCCGGGCGAAGGTGATGTGCCGATCACCATCGGCCGGCCCCTCGCCAACACCCGCATATACCTGCTCGACGAGGCCATGCGGCCGGTGCCGATCGGGGTGCCGGGCGAGCTGTGCATCGGCGGGGCCGGGGTGGCGCGGGGCTACCGGGGCAGGCCCGCGCGGACGGCCGAGCGATTCGTTCCCGATCCCTTCGGTCCTCCCGGGGGACGGCTGTACCGTACCGGCGATCTGGCCCGCTACCGGCCCGACGGCGAGATCGAGTTCCTCGGCCGCCAGGACGGGCAGGTCAAGCTGCTCGGCCATCGGGTCGAGCTCGGCGAGATCGAGACCCGGCTGCGGGAGCACCCCCAGGTCGGCGAGACGGCGGTGGTCGTCCGTGGTGGGGACACGGACGACCACCGCCTGATCGCGTACGTCGTCCCCGCGCCGGGCCGGGCCGCCCCCGACGCCGGCGCCCTGGCCGCCCACCTGGCCAGGACCCTGCCCGCCGCCACGGTGCCGAGCGCCTACGTGGTGCTGGACGCCCTGCCGCTGAACCCGATCGGCAAGCTGGACCGCGCCGCCCTCCCCGACCCCTCCGCCGCCACGGGCCGAAGCCAGGACCAGGACCAGGACCCGGGCCTGGATCGTGGGGCGACGCTGGTCGAGGAGGTGCGGCGGATCTGGTGCGAGGTGCTGGAGCTGGACGACGTCGGCCCCGACGACGACCTGTTCGACCTCGGCGGGCACTCGCTCACCATCACGCAGATCTCGGCCAGGATCAGGGACGGCATCGGCGTGGACGTGTCGCTGGACGCCTTCTTCGACGATCCGACCATCACGGGGGTGGTCGAGGAGATCGTCCGGCTCCGCGGGGCCGCGACCGACGAAGGGGACACTCGGCCGGCGGAGATCCTGCCTCGCCCGGACGGGGTCGATCCGCCGCTGTCGTTCGTCCAGGAACGGCTGTGGTTCCTGCAGCGGTTCGACCCGGACGACGCCTCGTACAACATGTACCTGGTGTTGCGGCTGCGCGGCGAGCTGGACACCGATGCGCTGGATGCGGCGCTGCACGCGGTGGTGGCCAGGCACGAGAGCCTGCGCACGTCGTTCGGCGACGTGGACGGCGAGCCGATCACGGTCGTTCATCCGCCCGGTCCCGTGGCCTGCGAACGCCTCGACCTGTCGGGCTCGCCCGACCCGGAGGAGCGGGCGCTGCGGCTCGTCGCCGACCGGACGAACCAGCCGTTCGACCTGGCCGGGACGCCGCCGCTGCGGATCAGCCTGCTCCGGCTCGGGCCGCTCGACCACGTGCTGTGCTTCGTGCTGCACCACATCATCGCGGACGGGTCCTCGCTCGGGGTCCTGTTCGACGACCTGTTCGCCCTCTACCAGGCGCGGACGCGGGGCGAGGAGGCGGATCTCGTGCCGCTCCGGGTGCAGTACGGCGACATCGCGCTGTGGCAGCGGGAACGGGACTCGGGCGAGGCCGCCGCGGAGTCGCTGGCCTACTGGCGCGAACAGCTCGCCGGCCCGCCCGTGCTCGACCTGCCCGCCGACCTGCCCGGCGGGGAGCGGCCCGAGGGCGCGTTCCACTCCTTCCCCGTGCCCGCCGAGCTGGTGTCCCGGCTGGAGCGGCTGGCGCAGGAGCACAACGCGTCGCTGTTCATGGTGCTGGTCGCCGCCTACCAGGTGCTGCTGGCCCGGCACACGGGGCAGGACGACATCCTGGTCGGCACGCCGTGGGCGACCAGGGACCGGACGGAGCTGGAGCCGGTCATCGGGTACCTCACCGACACGCTGGTCCTGCGCGGCGACCTCGCCGGGGATCCGGTCTTCTCCGACCTGCTCGACGCGACCCGCCGCACCGTGCTCGACGCGCACGCGCACCGGACCGTGCCGTTCGAACGGCTCATCGGCGAGCTGGGCGTGCCGCGTGACCTCCATCGCAATCCGCTGCTGGCCACCATGATCATTCTGCACAGCCAGGCGGGGGAGGGGACGCCGCCGGAACGGGTCGGCGACCTCGGGGTGGAGCTGTTCGACGGCGGGTATCGCCAGGCGAAGTTCGATCTGTCCCTGGAGACGTGGCGCAACGAGCAGGGGCTGCTCGCGGTGCTCGGCTACGACGCCACCCGGTATCGCGCGGCCACCGTGCAGGGGCTGGCCGCGCGGTTCGAGGTGCTGCTCCAGGGCATCGCGGACGCCCCCGGCACCCCGATCTCGCGGCTGCCCATGCTGACGGACGCCGACGCGGCCGTCCTGTCGAACTCCGGCGCGGGGGTCCCGGCAGGCTCCGGCACGGAGGTCCTGGCGGGCTCCGGGGCGGCTGTCCTGGGCGCCTCGGCGCAGGGTGATGTGGACGCCCGTCGCGGCGTCGCGGAGACGGTGCCCGCGCTCATCGAGCGGGCCGTCGCCGCCACCCCCGACGCCACGGCGCTGCTGTGGGACGGCGAGACGATGAGCTACGCACGACTCGACGCCAGGGTGGCGCGGCTCGCGGCGGACCTGCGGCGGCGTGGCGTCGCGGGCGGGTGTGTGGTCGGGGTCTGCCTGCGGCGCTCGGCCGAGGCCGTCGTGGCGTTGCTGGCCGTGTGGCGGGCCGGCGGCGCGTACCTGCCGCTCGATCCGGACTATCCCGACGAACGGCTCGCCTTCCTGATCGCGGACAGCACCGCACGCCTGGTGGTGACCGACGCCGGACTCGCGCCGAGGTTGCCGGCGGAGAAGGTCGTGCTCGTTTCCGCCGGAGAACCAGGGGCCGCCGGCGAGCCCGGGCCCGGAGACGAGCCGGGGTCCGCCGACGAGCCGGGGCCCGGCGACGACCGGTGGGCCGGCGGCCGGCAGCCGGTCCAGCCGGACGACCCGGCGTACGTGATCTACACCTCCGGATCGACGGGCCGGCCGAAGGGAGTACTGGTCGAGCACGGCAGCCTGGCGGGGCGCGTGCGCTGGATGCGGGAGGCGTACGGCATCGGGCCGGACGACCGGGTCGCGCAGTTCGCCTCGCTCAGCTTCGACGCCCACGCCGAGGAGCTGTACCCGGCGCTGACGGCGGGCGCGGGCGTGCTGCTCCTGCCCGACGGCGCCGCGTCGCTCCCGGACGTGCTGCGGACCGCGGCCGGTGGCCGGGTCACCGTGCTGGACCTGCCCACCGCCTACTGGCACCGGCTCACCGAGGCGCTCGACGACGTGACCTGGCCGCAGCCGCTGCGGCTGGTGATACTCGGCGGCGAACAGGCGCACGCGGCGGCGGTGGCCAGGTGGCGCGACAGGTTCGGCGACCGGGTACGGCTGGTCAACACCTACGGGCCCACGGAGGCCACCGTCATCGCCACGGCCACCGACCTCGGCGAGGCGGACACCGCCGGCCGCCCGCCCATCGGCCGGCCGATCGGCGGCACGACGGCGCACGTCCTCGGCCCGTACGGCGAGCCCGTGCCGCCGGGCTTCCCCGGCGAGCTGTGCCTGGGCGGGGAGGGGCTGGCGCGGGGCTATCCGGGACATCCGGGGCTGACGGCCGACCGGTTCGTCCCCGATCCGTACGGCCTGCCGGGGTCCAGGCTCTACCGGACGGGCGACCGGGTGCGCCGGCGGCCGGACGGGACGCTGGAGTTCCTGGGCCGGTTCGACGCCCAGGTGAAGGTCCGCGGCTTCCGGGTGGAGCCGGGTGAGGTGGAGACCGCTCTGCTGGCCCATCCGGGTGTCCGCCAGGCGGTGGTGACGGCGGACGGGGAACGGCTGGCCGCGTACGTGGTCGGGCCGGCCGGGCCGGACGAGCTGCGTACGTGTCTGGCCGCGACCCTGCCGGCCCATCTGGTGCCCACGGCCTGGGTGAGCCTGGCGGCGCTGCCGCTCACGATCACCGGCAAGGTGGACGTGGCCGCCCTGCCCGTGCCGGGGCCCGGCCCCGTCGCGGAGTTCGTGCCGCCGCGTACGGACGCCGAGGCGCTCGTGGCCGGGATCTGGGGCGAGCTGCTGGGCGTCGAGGCGGTCGGCGTCGACGACGACTTCTTCGCACTCGGCGGGCACTCCCTGCTGGCGACCCGGGTCGCGGCCCTGCTGCGGAACGCGCTCGACACGGAGGTGCCGATCCGCACGGTGTTCGACCAGCCGACGGTCGCCGGGCTCGCGGCGGCGGTCGAGAGGCTGGTGATCGAGGAGCTCGCCTCGCTCACCGACGCCGAGGCGGCGGATCTGCTGGAGGTGGGGGAGTGACCGACTCGGAGACCTCGTCGGAGGCATCGTCGGGGACGTCGTCCGGGGCTTCGCCCGGGGTGTCGTCCGGGGCTCTGTCGGCGGCCAAGCAGGCGTTGCTGGCGCAGCGGCTGCGGCGCGGGGCGGCGGCGGTGCCGCGCCGCACCATCCCCGCGCGCTCCGCCGACGAGCCGCCGCCGTTGTCGCACGCGCAGGAGCGGCTGTGGTTCCTGGAGCAGTTCGCGCCGGGCACCGCCCAGCTCACCATCCCGATCAGGCTGCGGCTGCGCGGCCCGCTGGACGCGGGCGCCCTGGCCGCCGCGCTCGACGCCGTCGTGGCCGGGCACGACGCGCTGCGCATGCGCTTCCCCGCCACGGACGACGGCCGCCCGCGCGTGGTCCTCGCCGACGACACCACGCTTCCGCTGACCGTACGCGACGCATCCGGCGAGGCCGCCGCGAAGGCGCTGGCCGAGCAGTTCCTGGCGGTGCCGTTCGGCCTCGTGGCGGGCCCGCCGGTACGGGCGCTGCTGGTGCGGCTGGGCGACGACGATCACGTTCTGGTGCTCGCGGTGCACCACATCGCCGCCGACGGCTGGTCGGCCGACGTGCTGATGCGCGAGGTCTTCACCCGCTACGACGGCCGCACGCCGCCCACCCCGCAGGTGGCGTACGGCGACTACGCGGCCTGGCAGCGCGGCCTGGCCCCTTCCCCTCGCGACCTGGACTTCTGGCGGGACAGGCTGGCCGGCCTGGAGCCGCTGGACCTGCCGGCCGACCGGCCCCGCCCGCCGGAACGCACCTACACCGGCGCCGCGCACCCGTTCACCCTGAGCCAGGAGGCGGCCGCCGGGCTGGCCCGGCTCGGGCGCGAACACCGGGCCACGCCGTACATGATCATGCTGTCCGCGCTCGCCGCGCTGCTCGGCCGGTACGCCGGCGTCGAGGACGTCGCCGTGGGATCGCCGGTGGCCGGCCGCCAGGTCCCCGAGCTCGACGGCGTGATCGGCTGCTTCGTCAACATGCTGACCATGCGGGTGGACCTGACAGGCGACCCGACGTTCGCCGAGCTGGTCGACCGGGTGCGGAGCGTCGTCCTGGACGCCTTCGCCCACCAGGACCTGCCGTTCGAGCAGCTCGTCTCGGAGCTGGACCTGCCGCGCGACGTGTCCAGGTCGCCGCTGTTCGGCGTGATGTTCGCGATGCAGAACTACCGGAACGGGGCCATCGATCCGCCCGCCGGGCTGACCGTGGCCGACTTCCCCGTGGACGCCTGGGCGACCCGCTACGACCTGGAGCTGTACGTCGGCGACGACTCGGGCGGGATGTTCGTCTACAACACGGACCTGTTCGAGCCGGACACCGTCGAACGCCTCGCCGGCCACCTGTGCACGCTGCTGGAACGGGTCGCGGCCGGGCCGGACGTGCGGCTCTCGGGGATCGACCTGCTCGGCGCGGACGAACGCCGCCTGGTCCTGGAGGTGTGGAACGACACCGCGGCCGCCTTCCCCGGCGACGCCACGTTGCACGGCCCCATCGAGGAGCGGGCGGCGCGTACGCCCGACGCGGTCGCGGTGCGCTTCGAAGGGCGCGCGCTGACGTACGGCGAGTTGAACGCGGCGGCGGACCGGGTCGCACGCACGCTGCGCGGCCTCGGCGCGGGCCCGGGGTCGGTGGTCGCCGTGTGCGCCGAACGTTCGCTGGAGCTGCTGCCCGGCCTGCTCGGCGTGCTCAAGGCGGGTGCGGCGTACCTGCCGATCGACCCCGACTATCCGCCGGACCGGGTGGCGTTCATGCTGGCGGACGCCGTACCGGCCGTGGTGCTCACCCAGAGCGGGATCCGCCCCTCGCTGCCGTACACCGCCGCGGCCATCCTCGACCTGGACGATCCGGACGTCTGGACCGGCGCTTCCGGCCCGCTGCCCGACGTGCGGCCCGACGACGTCGCCTACGTCATCTACACCTCCGGTTCCACCGGCCGGCCCAAGGGCGTGCCGAACACCCACGGCGGCATCGCCAACCGGCTCGACTGGATGCAGGAACGGTTCCGGCTGGGGGACGCGGACGTCGTGGCGCAGAAGACGCCGCTGAGCTTCGACGTGTCGGTGTGGGAGCTGTTCTGGCCGCTGCGCAGCGGGGCGAAGCTGGTGCTCGCGACGCCGGGCGGCCACAAGGACGCCGCGTACCTGCGCGAACTGATCGTCACGGAAGGCGTGACCACCACCCATTTCGTCCCGTCGATGCTGGCCGTCTTCCTCGCCGAGCACGGCGCCGGGGGCGCTGCCGACAGCGCCGGCGGTTGCGGCTCGCTGCGGCGGGTGATCTGCTCGGGCGAGGAACTGCCCGCCGACCTGGCCCGCCGCTGCGTCGCGACGCTCCCCGCCGCCGAACTCCACAACCTGTACGGTCCCACCGAGGCGGCCGTGGACGTGTCCGCCTGGCACTGCCTGCCCGCCACCCTGACCTCGGCGGCCCGCGTGCCGATCGGCACCCCCATCGCCAACACCACCCTGTACGTGCTGGACGCCGCCATGTCCCCGGTGCCGATCGGGGTGCCGGGGGAGCTGTTCATCGGCGGCGCCGGCCTGGCCAGGGGTTACCTGAACCGTCCCGCGCTCACGGCCGAGCGGTTCGTGCCGGACCCGTACGGCCCGCCGGGATCGCGGCTCTACCGCACCGGCGATCTGGTCAGACGCCGCTCCGACGGAGTGCTGGAGTTCCTCGGCCGGCTGGACGCCCAGGTCAAGCTGCGCGGGCTGCGCATCGAGCCCGGTGAGATCGAGGCCGCCCTGCGTGCTCTGCCCGCCGTCGGGGACGCCGCCGTGATCGTCCGCGACGACCGCCTGGTCGCCTACGTCACCCCGGACGCCGACCGGACCGGCCCCGCCGACGGTGCGGACGTCCTGGAGGCGGTGCTCGATCACGGCGCGCTCCGGACCGAGCTGAAGAAGACGCTTCCCGACTACATGGTCCCCGCGGCCTACGTCACGCTCGCCGCCCTGCCCCTGAGCCCCAACGGCAAGCTGGACCGCCGCCGGCTCCCCGCACCCGTGGCCGCCAGGGACGCCACGGTCGAGTTCATCGCGCCGGACACACCCACGGAACGGACGCTGGCCGCGATCTGGGGCGAGCTGCTGGGCGTCGAGGCGGTCGGCGTGGCCGACGACTTCTTCGACCTCGGCGGCCACTCCCTGCTCGCGACCCAGGTGGTGGCCCGGCTCCGCCAGCAGGCGGGCGCCGTGGTCAGCGTCATGGACGTGTTCAAGCACCGCACCCTCGGCGAGCTGGCCGCGCTCGCCGACATCCCGCCGGACCGGCGCGGCCCCCGCTCGCTGCTGCACCGGCTGACCGCCGCCCGGAGCACGAGCTCCGTCCTGAGCTACGTGTGCGTCCCGTACGGCGGCGGCAGCGCCGTCGTCTACCAGCCGCTGGCCGACGCCCTGCCGGACGGGCACGCGCTGTGGTCGGTGGCGATCCCCGGCCACGACGTGGGCGTCGACGAGGACAGACTGCCCTTCGACGAGCTCGCCGAGGGATGTGTGCGCGAGATCCTGGAGAAGGTCGAGGGCCCGATCGTCCTGTACGGCCACTGCGGCGTCGGCTCGGCCCTGACCGTGGAGATCGCCCGCCGGCTGGAGGCCGCGGGCAGGGACCTCGAAGGCGTCTACATCGGCGGCATCTTCCCGTTCGCCCGTCCGCGCGGCCGGGTGATGTCGCGGATCGCCAGGATCGCCGAGGCCGAGCGGCTCCGCAGCGACCAGCGCTACGTCAACTGGCTGATCTCGCAGGGCGTGGACATGAGCGACCTCGATCCCGCGCAGGCGCGGCGCATCGTACGGAACATGCGCCGCGACTCGCGCGAGGCCGAGGAGTACTACACCCGTCTGTTCGAGTCGGGCACGCGACGGCTGAACGCTCCCGTGATCAGCGTTGTGGGGACCGAGGATCCGGCGACGGACTACTACCAGGAACGTTTTCGCGAGTGGCACTTCCTGACCTCGGTGTCGGCGGTGGTCGTGCTCGCGGAGGCGGGGCACTTCTTCCTGAAATATCGGGCGCAAGAGCTGTCCGAGATCGTCACCACCCTCCACCGGAACCTGAAGGAAAAGACCCCCCGGGAGTCGGAGGAACCGGCGGCGCGGAGCGGTGACCGTACCTGGTGGCTGCACGACGTGTCCCACGCCGGCGCGCTGTCCGCCCCGGCGGGAGCCCAGCCCGGCATCGGGCGCTTCCTCGCCATCGCGCTGAGCCAGCTCGTGTCCGTGACCGGATCGGCGCTGACGGAGTTCGCCGTACCCCTGTGGATCTACACCACGACCGGATCGGTGGCGTTGTTCGCCCTGATGGCGGTCGTGGGCCTGGTGCCGGGGATGCTGACCGCGCCGATCGCCGGGGCGATCATCGACAGGACGAGCCGGCGCCGGGTGATGCTGGCGGGGGACACCGCGGCGTTCACGATCCAGCTCGCGCTGGGCGTGCTGCTGTGGACCGGGAATCTGTCCACGGGGATGATCTATCCGCTGCTGGGCTGCCTGTCCGTCGCGCTCACGTTCCAGCGGCTCGCGTACTTCTCGGCCGTGCCGCAGCTCGTGCCCAAGCACTATCTCGGGCACGCCGTCGGCATCACGCAGCTCGGCAACGGCACCGCCCAGCTCCTGGTGCCCATCTTCGCCGTCGGCCTGCTGTCCGCCATCGGGCTCGGCGGCATCCTCCTCCTCGACATCGCTGGCTACGCGGTCGCCATCGTCGTCCTGCTGGTGGTGCGGTTCCCGGCCACCATGCCCTGGCGACGCCGGGAGTCGATCAAGAACGAGATCCTGGGCGGGCTGCGGTACTCGCTGGGTCATCGCGGGTTCGTCGCCATGCTGCTGTTCTTCGTCGTGCTCAACGTGTTCCTCGCGCCGCTGCTGCTGATGTTCTCGCCGCTGGTGCTCTCCTTCGCCGGGCTCGCCGACGTCGGCAGGATCGCCTTCCTGGCCGGAGCGGGGACGTTCGCGGGCGCGCTCGTCATGATCGTCTGGGGCGGCCCGCGCCGGCTGCGCCTGCGCGGGGTCCTGCTGTGCAGCCTCGTCCTGGGCTGCTTCTGCCTGCTCACCGGCCTGCGCGCCGACCTGGCCGTGATCGCCGTCGGCGTGTGCGGCATCACGCTGTGGATCACCCTGCTGAACGGCATCTACACCACGATCGTGCAGGTCAAGGTGCCGCAGCGGTTCCACGGCCGGGTGTTCGCGATGAACACGCTCATCGCCTGGTCCACGCTGCCGATCGGGTACGCGCTCGTCGCCCCCTACGCCGCCGCGCTGCTCGACCCGCTGCTGCTGGACGGCGGCGCGCTGGCCGGCACGGTCGGGGCGGTCATCGGCACCGGCCCCGGTCGTGGCATCGGATTCATGTACGTGCTCTTCGGCCTCGTCATCGTGGCGATCACGCTGGCCGCCATGCGGGTGCCCGCGCTGGCCCGCTTCGACCGCGAGGTTCCCGACGCCGTCGCCGACGACCTGGTCGGCGTACGAGCCCTGCGATCCCAGGAGGAATGACATGACGGGACGGCACCAGGTGGTCGTCAACGACGAGGACCAGTACTCGCTGCTGCCCCTCGACCGGCGGCTCCCCGACGGCTGGCGGGCCACGGGCTTCACGGGTGACCGGCAGGAGTGCCTGGACCACATCGACGAGATCTGGACGGACATGCGGCCGCGCAGTCTGCGGCTGCGCCAGGACGCCGACGGGAGCGCGCGGTGAGCGGCGCCCTGGAGCACAGGCTCGCGGACCTGGTGGCCGACGTGTCCGGCGGCGAGATCAGCGCCGAGCAGGCGCTCGCGGGCGATCACTCGCTGTCGGCGCTGGGCCTGACCTCGCTGGCGTGGATCCGGCTCATCGACGCGATCGAGGACGCCTTCGAGGTGGACCTGGATCTCGGCGGCGACCTGTCCGCCTTCGAGCGGGTGGACGCCCTCGCCTCCCACCTGTCGGGCCTGCTGGACGCCCGATGACCCCTTCGGCGACCCCGGCGACCACTCCGGCGGCCCCGGCGACCGTCTCGGCGGCCACTCGGGAGACCGCCTCGGTGTCGTTCAGCGGGACCCGGGACGGCGAGGCGCCGCTGACCTGGGGGCAGCGGCTGATGTGGCGGGCCGTTCACCTGATGGGCCCCAGCCAGTCCTTCCTCAACTGCCCATGGGTGCTGCCGGTCCACGGCAGGCGCGATCTCACGACCGTGCTGGGCGCGCTGGGCCGGATGCTCGAACGCCACGAGAGCCTGCGTACCACCTTCGCCGACACCCCGAACGGCCCGGTGCAGCGGGTGGCGCGCAGCGGCGAGCTGACCGTGGAGCTGGCGCCGGCGGGCCCGGAGGGGCCGCTGGGCACCGCCACGCGCATCGCCGCCGAGCTGGGCACCACGGTCTTCGCCCATGACGCGGACCTGCCTCTGCGCTGCGTCATCGTGCTCGCCGGCGGCAGGCCGAGGGCCCTGGCGTTCGCCTTCTCGCATCTGGCGGTGGACTTCCAGGCGCTGAGCCTGCTGTCGGCGGAGTGGCGGGCGCTGCTGAGGGGCGACGACCTGCCGGCGCCGGAGTGGCAGCCGACTGAGCAGGCGGAGCTGGAGCGTGCGGAGCCGTTCCTGGCGCGCTCGCGGCGGTCGATCGGCTACTGGCGCTCGGTGCTCGAAACGGTCCCGCTGGAGGTGTTCGACCATCCGCCAGGGGAGCCGGAGGAGCCCCGGTTCATCGAGGTCGGCATGGAGTCGGTGGCGCTCGCGGCGGCGGCCGTGCGGCTGGCCGAACGGCTGACGATCAGCACGACGAGCGTGCTCATCGCCGCCTGCGCCACCGTCCTGGCCGTGGTGAGCGAACGGCCGCGGGCGGTCATGCAGCTCGTCCACAGCAACCGGCGCGATCCCCGTACCCGGCCGCTGGTCGCCACCGTGGGCCAGGACGGCCTGCTCGTGCTCGACCTGCCCGGCACCGGCTTCACCGACACGTGCCTGGCCGCGCACCGCAGCGCCCTCATGGCCTATCGCAACGCCCACTACGACCCCTTCGAGATGCAGGCCATGCGCGCGGAGATCGGCCGCGTCCGGGGCAGGGAACCGGACCTGGACGCCTTCTTCAACGACAGGCGGGGCGACGGGACCTGGCCGAACCTGCCCCGCCTCACTCCCGGCGCGGATCTGACCCCGCTCACGGCGCAGACCCGTACGTACGTCACGAACGCCTGGCCGGGGGTCCGCTTCAAGGTGTTCTTCACCTTGGGGACCGCCCCGGACACCGGCCAGCTCAGCCTCATCATCGACACCGCGTACCTGCCCAGGGAGCGGGCGAGAGCCATGCTGCTCGGCGTCGAGACCCTGCTGGTCCGCAGCCTCACCGAGGACGTCCCGATCGCCGCCGTCAGAGACCTCGTCCGGGCGGAGACCGCAGGGGAGTCCGGCACAAGCCCCGGTGGGGGCTGACCACGCGCTTCGGCACCGACCCGGGCGCC
The DNA here is from genome assembly GCF_035917475.1 of Nonomuraea fuscirosea. NCBI lineage: Bacteria > Bacillati > Actinomycetota > Actinomycetes > Streptosporangiales > Streptosporangiaceae > Nonomuraea > Nonomuraea fuscirosea. Next base: position 816,565 of record NZ_CP109074.1, read on the forward strand.
GTTAAATACGTTGCGGGGGCCGAAACGGGTCGGGCATGCTGGGCCGATCGAGCGGCGGAGAGCGCTGCCTGGACTAAGGAGGGCTGACGGATGGCCAACACCGTGCTGCGGCATGTCCGCATCAGTCTCACCTCTCTGTTCAGGAGCATTCCCGTTGTCTTCCGAGTACGAATTCTCTGACACCTCCTCCGACCTCGGCCCCCGCTCGTCCGCGTACGCCGGTGACGACTCCCGGCCGGATCCGGCCACGCCCTTCGTCTTCGCGTTCCACTCGGTGGACGAGGAGCTGGGCCCGGGCCAGCGGTGGTCCACCTGGCTGGACGTCGAGCGCGGTTGCCGCGGCCCGGAGCCGCGCCCCTCGTGGGTCGTGACGGACCAGGCCGCCGTCGACACCGAGCTCGGCGTGCTCAAGACCGGCAAGGAAGCCGACGTCTTCCTGCTCGAACGGGCCGTCGAAGCCATCGGCGACAACCCGGCGAAATCCTCGCTGCTGGCCGCGAAACGGTACCGCACGGAGGAGCACCGCACCTTCCACCGCAGCACGTCGTACGCCGAGGGCCGCCGGATCCGCAACAGCCGCGACAGCCGGGCGATGGCGAAGAAGACCGCGCACGGCCGCGGTGTCGCGGCCGGTCAGTGGGCGTACGCCGAGTGGGAGGCACTCAACCGGCTCTGGCTGGCAGGCGTCCCGGTGCCGTATCCCGTGCAGGTGGACGGCACCGAGTTGCTGATGGAGTTCATCGACGACGGCGAGGGCGGTGCCGCGCCCCGGCTGGCCCAGGTCCGGCCGTCGAAGGAGCTGCTCGGCGGGTATTTCGAGCAGCTTCGCGACGGCATGCGGGAGCTGGCCCGGGCGGGGCTCGCGCACGGCGACCTCTCGCCGTACAACGTCCTCGCGCAGAACGAGCGGATCGTGCTGATCGACCTGCCCCAGGTCGTGGACGTCGTCGGCAACCCGCAGGGCATGGACTTCCTGATGCGCGACTGCCACAACATGGCCACGTGGTTCACGAAGCGCGGGCTGGAGGTCGACGAGCACGAGCTGTTCGCCGACCTGCTCACCATGGTGTTCTGACGTGACCGGCCTGAGGACGGACGCATTTCCGCCGGAGAAGAAGGGGCTCGTCCAGGTGGCCGAGCGCCCGTCCGAGCTGGGCCCGCCGCGCAGGTTCTACGCGTTCTGCGACGACCTGATCAAGGACTCATCCACCTACGCGGACCGCTACCAGCGGTCCGTCACGGACGTACCCGAATGATCGTCTTGCCCCTGACCCGCTCGGCCGGGTTGAGGGCGGCGACGGCGTCGTCCAGGGGCGCGACGTCGCCGATGACCGTCCGCAGCCGTCCGTCCCGCACCCGCTGGGCGATCTCGCCCAGCTGAGCACGGTCGGGCACGACGACGAAGTCGATCGCCAGGCCGTCGGCGGGTCGTGCCGGCGGCGGCCCGGCGACGCTCACCAGCGTTCCGCCGGCTCGGACGAGGCCCGCGGAGCGCTGCCCGATGCCGCCCCCGATGACGTCGAAGACCAGGTCGACCCCACCCACGTCCTCCAAGGTGTCGTTCTCCAGGTCGACGAACTCCCGCGCGCCGAAGTCGAGCGCCGCCCGCCGGTCGGCGGCACGCCCGGTGCCGATGACGTACGCGCCGGCCTCGCGGGCGAGCTGCGTCACCATGGAGCCGACGCCGCCGGCCGCACCGTGGACGAGGACGCTCTGCCCCGCCCGGACCCGGCCGTGCTCGAACAGGCCCTGCCACGCGGTCAGACCCGAGATCGGCAGGCTCGCGCCCACCGTGAAGTCGAGGTCGCCCGGCAGCGGGGCGAGGTTGCGCGCCTCGACGGCCGCGTATTCCGCCAGGGTGCCGTCGCGGGTCCAGTCCGTGAGGCCGAACACTCGCCGGCCCACCGACAGCCCCGTCGTGCCGTAGCCGAGCGCGCCGACCACGCCGGCCAGCTCGTGGCCGGGGATCGACGGCGTCCGGTCGCGGCCGAGGCGGTCGGTCCTCGCCGCCGTACTCCCGGACCAGAGTTTGGACTATTTCGTCCATAGTGCTATCAGGCCATGCACCTGGAGACGGGCAAGGGTGTGCCGTGTGGACTCATCGGTCCGTCGAGAGTGATCGGGCGAGGTAGCCTGGAGTGGTGAGCAGGCCGGAGAACGCACAGCCGGAGCGGAGGCTGACGCCCCGTGGGGCCTCCACCCGCGCGCGCATCGTCGCGGCCGCCGTCGAGCTGATGTACGTGAAGGGCGTCAACGCGACCACGCTGGACGACGTCAGGGCCGCGAGCAACACCAGCAAGTCCCAGCTCTACAACCACTTCGCGGACAAGGAGGAGCTGGTCCGCGCCGTCGTCGCGGAGCGCTCCGCGCAGGTCCTGGAGCGGGAGCGCGCCAACCTGGAGCGGCTGAAGTCGTTCCGCGGCCTGATCCGCTGGCGCGACGCGCTGGTGCGGCGGAACGCGTTGCAGAACGGCGCGTACGGCTGCGCGCTCGGCTCGCTGGCCGGCGAGCTCGCCGACCAGGACGAGCAGGCCCGCGTCACGCTGGCCGAGTCCTTCGCGCAGTGGCAAGGGTTGCTCGCCGCCGGTCTGCGGCGAATGAAGGAGAACGGGGTGCTCAGGCCGGACGCCGACCCGGAGCGACTCGCCACGGGTCTGATGGCCGCCTTGCAGGGCGGATACCTGCTCGCCGAGACCGCGCACGACATCGAGCCCATGGCCGTCGCCCTCGACATGGCGCTCGACCACGTGAAGTCGTTCCTCAAGACGTGACGGCGCGCGTCTGCGCAGAGGGCCGCTTGAATGGGTGCCCGCGTTCTCTCGAATGTGCGCCCGCGTTCTCCCGGACATGCGTCGGCGCGCGGACCGGGATCCGCGCGCCGGAGGTGTCAGGCCGTCAGGCCGAGGCCCGCTTCGGCAGCTTCCACCCGGGACGGGGGAAGTGGCAGGTGTAGCCGTTCGGATACTTCTGCAGGTAGTCCTGGTGCTCGGGCTCGGCCTCCCAGAAGTCACCCGCCGGGGTGACCTCGGTGACGACCTTGCCGGGCCACAGGCCCGAGGCGTCGACGTCGGCGATCGTGTCCTCGGCGACCCGCTTCTGCTCGTCGCTGGTGTAGAAGATCGCCGAACGGTAGCTGGTGCCGATGTCGTTGCCCTGGCGGTTCTTCGTGGAGGGGTCGTGCACCTGGAAGAAGAACTCGAGCAGCGCGCGGAAGTCGGTCTGCTCGGGGTCGTAGACGACCTCGATGGACTCCGCGTGGGTGCCGTGGTTGCGGTAGGTGGCGTTCGGGACGTCACCGCCGCTGTAGCCGACGCGCGTCGACACGACGCCGGGCTGGTTGCGGAACAACTCCTCCATGCCCCAGAAGCAGCCGCCGGCGAGGATGGCCTTCTCGGTGGTCACGTCGTCTCCCTAGTTGTCGTCGGTGTCACTGGTGAACGGGGTGCGGTAATCGCCGTATCCCGGCCTTTCTCCGCATAATCGGTGAACCATATGAAACGCACCTGAACGTGCACGTAAAGACACTGCACGCGCCCGATCTATTCCTGCCGATGGCGGCCGCGCGCGTGCCTCCCGCCCTTACGTCCGAGGTGCCGTCGCGGGACCTCCGCCGATGAGCGGCAGCCACAGGACGAACCTAGCCCCACGCGGCGAGTCCTCGACCGTGAGGGTGCCACGGTGGGCGTGCGCGATGTCGCGCGAGATGGCCAGGCCGAGCCCGCTCCCGCCGGGGTCGCGGCGGCGGCCGTCGTCCAGGCGGACGAACCGGTCGAAGACGCGTTCGCGCTGGTCGGGCGGGATGCCGGGCCCGTCGTCGGCCACCGTCACCGCGACCCCGTCACCGGCCGGCCCGACGCTGACCGTCACGGCGGACTCGGCGTGCCGCGACGCGTTGGCGAGGAGATTGTCCAGCACGCGGATGAGCTGGATGCGGGAGCCGAGGATCTTCAGCCCGGCGGGCGTGTCGACCTTGATCGGCACGGGTGAGGGCCGCGCGCTCACCTCGGCGGCGACGAGCTCGCCGAGATCGATCCGCGCCGCGGGCAGCGGATCGGCGGCCCGGAGCCGGGCGAGCAGCAGCAGGTCGTCGACGATCGCCTCCAGCCGGCCGACCGTGGACAGCGCGCCCCTGAGCGCGTCCTCGGCGGCGACGTCGTCCGGGTAGAGCAGCGCCTCCTCCAGTTGCGTGCGCATACCGGCGATCGGGGTGCGCAGTTCGTGGCTCGTGGTGGAGGCGAACCGGCGCAACTGCTCCACCGCGCCCTCAAGCCGGCCGAGGGTGTGGTTGGCGGTGGTGGCGAGCCGGCTGATCTCGTCGTCGCCCTGAGGTTCCGGCACGCGCAGGCTGAGGTCGCTCACCGTGATCTGCGAGATCCTGGCTCTGATCGCCTCGACCGGACGCAGCGCCCGCCCCACCAGCACCCACGCGGCCCAGGCCGCGATCCCGGTGGCCGCGACGATCCCGGCCGCGATGGCGTACTCGAGCTGATGGGTGGCCAGCAGCTCCGGCTCGGGGATGCCGGCGTAGACGACGCCCGCGTCCGCCGCCGGAGTGAGGCGGATGGCCTGCAGCAGGACGCACCGCCCGTCCGGCGGGCACTCCCGGTACGGCTGGAAACGGGCGTCGGGCGGCGGCCGGTGCCGGCTCAGCGGCACGGTCGCGGAGGCGTCCCGGCTGGAGTCCACGACCCGGTCGTGGACGTCCACGACCTGGATCAGGCCGACGGGCGGGCCGGCGGGGATCGGCCGCGGCACCAGACCCTGCCGGGCGACCGGGCTCCACCTGCTCGCCACCTCCTCGGCCAGCCGGAAGGAGCTGGACTCGACGTGGGACCGGATCGCCAGATCCAGCGTCGCCCCGAGCACCACGAGGACGCCGCTCGCGAACAGCGCCACGATGAGGGTGCACGAGGCCCGGACGGAACGCCTGCCGATCCAGGAAGCGCCGTTGTGGTCTTTGGTGTCCGTGTCGTAGCTCATGACGATGTCGCTCCTTCGCTGGCAGTGGCCCCGTGAACGGTGTGCCGTGGGCGTCGTCGTGAATTCGATACTGGACTATATGGTCCCTTTTGGCACCGTCCAAATCGACGGACCGGCGCACGCCGGCGCCGCTTCAGGCCGGCGTTCCTCCTCGCCCGACCGCGGCGAAGGTGACGCCGAGGCCCTTCAGCGCCGTCATGACCTCCGCGTCGTCGGCGTCGTCCGAGGCCCACCACACGTGCCCGTCGGGACGGACGACCACCGCCGCGGCCGTGGTCCACGGCTGTTCGCCGGTGACCACGTCGATCCCCATGGCCGCCGCGAGAGCTGCCGCTTGCTCGCCCACGGTGCCGAGCAGGACCGGACGACCGGATTTCAGCAGCTCGAAGAGGCCGGGCACCCGCGTGCCGACCAGGGGGTGTCCGGCCGGCGGGTAGGCCACGTCCAGCGCGGACAGCTTGCGGGCCAGTGCCAGGGAGAGCTCGGGCACCGTCGCGATCAGGCCGTTCAGCAGGGAGCGCAGGGCGGCGCCGTCCGGGGTGATCGCGGTGATCAGCGCGGACTGGGCGAGCGTGTGCTCCGCGAGCTGCTCGCCGATCGGATGACGCTCGTCGTGGTAGCCGTCCAGCAGCGCGGGGTCCGCGTCCCCGCGGGCCACGGCGGCGAGCCGCCAGCCGAGGTTCATCGCGTCCTGCACGCCGACGTTGAGGCCGACGCCGCCGGCGGGCAGGTGCATGTGCGCCGCGTCCCCCGCGAGCAGGACCCGGCCGCTCCGGTACGTCCGCGCCACCCTCGTGGCGTTGCCGAACCGGGACAGCCAGCCGGGGTCGTGCATGCCGAAGTCGCTGCCCGCCACCCGGATCGCGGTCTCCCGCAGCGCCTCCAGCGTGAACGGGTCGGCCGCGCCGTTGTGGTGCGCGTCCACGCCGGCGATGCGATGCCTGCCGCCGCGTACGGGAACGCTGATGAGGGCGCCGTGCTCGTTGTGGGCGCTGACCACGGCGGGATCGGTGAGACGCACTTCGCCGACGTAGCCGTAGGACGTCGTGTCGGTGCCGGGGAACGCGATGCCCGCCGCCTTGCGGACGGTGCTGCCCGCGCCGTCCGCGCCCACGACGTAGCTCGCGGTGCGGGTGTACTCGCCCTGCGGTCCCGTCACGCGCAGGGTCACGCGCTCGTCGTCCTGGTCGAGCCCGGTGACGGTGTGGCCGCGCAGGATCCGTACACCTTTGGCGAGCGCGTGCTCTTCGAGCAGTTCCTCGGTGCGGACCTGGGGGATGGCGAGCATGAACGGGTACGGCGTGTCCAGCACGCTGAAGTCGAGGCGGCTCTCCAGCATGCCGAAGTGCCACTTCGGCACCGGCACCCCTTCGTCGAGGAACCGCCGGGCCAGGCCGCGCATGGCCAGCACCTCGATCGTGCGCGGGTGTACACCCAGGGCCTTCGAGTACGGGCTGCGTTCCGCCGCGCGTTCCAGGACCACGACCGGGACCCCCGCCAGCGCCAGTTCCGCCGCGACCCACAGCCCGACGGGGCCCGCACCGGCCACCACGACCGACGTGTCGATTGATTGGATAGATTCACTATTCATAGTAAGGACTCTACAATGAATTGAGGAAGGTAGGATCCCGGCATGGTTGTGCGCGGCTATCGGTCACCGGTGCGGGCCAGGCATGCCGAGGACACGCGGCGATCCATCATCGAAGCGGCGGCGAAGCTGTTCGCGGAGCAGGGCTACGCCAGGACGAGCGTCGCCGCCGTCGCGGCCGCCGCCGGAGTCGCCGTCAACACCGTCTACACCAGCGTCGGCAACAAGCCCGCGCTCATCATGGCGATGTCCGAGGACGGCGCCGGGGACGACACGGCGAAGGAGACGGAGCGCAGGATCGCCGAGTCCGCCGACCCGCGCGAGATCCTGCGTCTCCTGGCCGACGGCACCGGGCAGGTGCGCCGGCGCCGCCAGGACACGCTGGTCATCCTGCTGGACAACAGGAACGCCGACCCGGACGTGGCCGCGGCGGCCGAGGTGGCGGTCCGCGCCGTTCGGGACCGGCTGAAGGTCGCGGCCGCCCGCCTGCTCGAAGTCGGCGGCCTGCGCGAGGGCCTCACCGGCGAGCAGGTAGAGCAGACGCTGTGGTTCTACTTCGGCTTCGAGGCCTGGCGGACCGTCCGCGCCTTCGGCTGGAGCTGGAAGGACTCGACAGACTGGCTCGCCCAGCAGGCCACCCACGCCCTGCTGCCCACCGACGGCTCCCGCCCATGAACGGCTCGTGAGAGCACGCTGAGATTCGTGGGGTGTGGGGGCTTGGGGTGGGATTTGTCAGGGCGATAGAGTCTGGCCCGGAAGTGGCGCTCGTGCCGGGGTTCGAGGAGGAGATGTCCATCACGCCCTTGTCCCTGCCGCAGCCTCCCGCCAAGGCGCCGGAGTTCGGGCGAGACGCGCTCATCGCGTGCGAGAGCCTGGTGCGGATCTATCAGTCCGGGTCGGTCGAGGTGCAGGCGCTGCAGGGGCTGGACCTGGTCGTGGACGGCGGGGAGATGGTGGCCGTCGTCGGGGCGTCCGGGTCGGGGAAGTCGACGTTGCTGTCCATCCTGGCCGGGGTCGACGCGCCCACCGCCGGACGGGTGCGGGTCGATCGGTGGAACCTCCTGGACATGTCGCGGGCTGATCGGGTCCGGTACCGGCGGCACACCGTCGGACTCGTACGCCAGCAGACCGCCGCCAACCTGATCCCGTACCTGACCGCGCGCCAGATGGTCGACCTGCCGATGACGGCGGCCCGCACGTCCGGCCGGGTGCGTCGCAAGCGCGCCGCGGAGCTGCTGGAGCTGCTCGGCGTCGCCGAGTGCGCCGAGCGGCGGCCCGGGCAGTTGTCCGGCGGGCAGCAGATGCGGGTGGCCATCGCGGTGGCCCTCGCCAACGAGCCCAGGGTGCTGCTGGCCGACGAGCCGACCGGAGAGCTGGACAGTGCCACGTCGGCCTCGGTGTTCGGGGTGTTGCGCGACGTCAACCGGCACTTGGGCGTCACGGTCGTCGTCGTGACCCACGATCCCGCGGTCAGCGGGCAGGTGGAGCGGACGGTGGCGATCCGCGACGGGCGCACCAGCAGCGAGGTGCTGCGGCGTACCGCGACCGGCGACGACGGCGCTCAGCGGATGATCGCCGAGGAGTACGCCGTGATGGACCGGGCCGGACGGGTCCAGGTGCCGCGCGACTATCGGGAGGCGCTGGCGCTGACGCGGCGGGTCCGGCTGGTGCTGGAGGCCGATCACGTCGCGATCCGTCCCCACGGCGGCGAGGCCGGATGAGCGGCGCGAACGGGCCGCTGGTCAGCGTGCGGAGCGTGCACCGCCGGTTCGGCAGCGGGGCGACCGCCGTGCACGCGCTGCGGGACGTCACGTTCGACCTCGCGCCCGGCACCATGACCGCCCTCGTCGGGCGGTCCGGCTCCGGCAAGACCACGCTGCTCAACGTCATCGGCGGCCTGGACCGCCCGGACTCCGGCACGGTCCTCGTCGACGGTACGGACGTCACCTCCCTCGACGAGGACGGCCTGTCCCTGTTACGGCGGGAGAAGGTCTCGTACGTCTTCCAGACCTTCGGCCTGATCCCGGTGCTGTCGGCCGCGGAGAACGTGGGCGCCCCGCTGCGGCTGGCCCGCGTACCGGCGGCGGAGCGGGAGCGGCGGGTCGCGCTGCTGCTGGAGCTGGTCGGACTGGCCGACCACGCCGAGCAGGTGCCCGGTGAGCTGTCCGGCGGGCAGCAGCAGCGGGTGGCGATCGCCAGGGCGCTGGCCGCCTCACCCCGGCTGCTGATCGCGGACGAGCCGACCGGGCAGCTGGACGCCGAGACCGGCCTGTCGGTGATGGCGCTGCTGCGCGGGGTGGTGGAGTCGGAGGGGGTGACGGCACTGGTCTCCACGCATGATCCGACGATGCTAGCGCTGGCGGATCGGGTGATCCGCATCAACGACGGGCATCTCGACCAGGATCCCGGGCCGCGCTCGGACGGTCGGCTCGATCAGCCTTCCGGTGCGCGGTCCCATGGGCGGCTCGACTCCGACGGCCGGGGCGATTCGTGATCCGTGAGGGCTGCCCGTGCTGAGGCTGGTCGCCCGGCGCGCCCGTGCGCAGTGGCCGCTGCTGGCCGCCCTCCTCGCCGTCGCCGTGGTCGGCCCCACACTGCTCGGCATCTGCGCCCTCCTGCTCACCCGTACCGCCGAGCAGGCGCTGGAGACCGCCGCCTCCCGTACCACCTCCGACCAGATCGACGTCACCGCCTACACCGTCACCGTGCGCGGCGAGGACGCGAGGTCCGTCGCCGACGACACCCGCGCCGTGCTGACCTCGGCCCTCGCCCCGTTCGCGACCACGACGGCCGCGCGCGCGTCGTCCGTGATGCGGTCGTTCCCTGACGCCGGCGCTCCGGCCGTGGCGTACCTGTCGGGGGTGGAGGACCTGCCGGCCCGCACCCAGCTCGCCGCGGGACGCCTGCCCCGGGCGGGTGCCGTGCCGGCGGAGTCGGTGGTGCTGGAGAGCACCGCGCGGCGGCTCGGCCTGAAGGCCGGCAGCCGGATCAGGCTCGGCAGGGAGCTGACCGACGATCCCGACGAGGGGATCGAGGTGCGGGTGACCGGGATCGTCCGCCCGCTGCCCGGCACCGGCTGGGAGCGTGACCCGCTCGCCGCCACCGGCCACGATCCGGCCTACCGCGACGGCCGCTCCGCGCAGCCGGTGCACGCGTACGGGCCGTTCATCGTCGACCTGGCCGATCTGCTCGGCGGCGGCTCGGTCCTCGACCGGCTGGAGATCACCGCCCACCCTGACCTGTCCGCCCCCGACGTCCGCGACCTCGACACCGTCACCCAGGCCGTGCTCGGCGCCGACCGCCGGCTCGGGCGGACGCTCGGCGACCGGGTACGCATCCAGCGCGTCGCCTCCCTGCTGCCCTCGACGCTGCTGGCCGGGCACGAGCAGCAGCGGGTCACCACGGCCGCCGTGCTCGCCGTCGCCGCCATCGGTCTCGTCCTGACCGCGACCGCCCTCGCCCTGGCCGGCCGGCTCAGCGCCGGGGTGCGCGACGACGAGACCGTGCTGCTGTCCGCACTGGGCGTCGGCCGCGGTCAGCTCGCCGGCGCCGCGCTCATCGAGGCCGGCGCGCTCGCCGTGCTCGCCACCGCGGTCGCGATCCCGGCCTCCTCCGCCCTGCACGCCGGGCTTACCCAATTGCCGCCCATGGACGGGGCCGGGCTGGCCACGCCCTTCGCCGTGAACGCCGCGCAGGTGCTCTCCGTGGCCGGCGGCGCGCTGGCGCTGGCGGCGGTCCTCGTCGTGCCCTCACTGCGCACCCCCGCCGCCGGGGTGCGCGGACGGCGCGAACTGCTCGCCCGATCCGGCGCCGACCTGCTGCTCGTTGCGCTCGCCGCCGTCGGCTGGTGGCAGTTGCGCGACCAGCCAGCCGGTTCCGGATCTCCCATCGACGCCGTACGGGTGCTCGCGCCCGCGCTGCTGCTCATCGCCGGGTCGGCCGTGACGTTGCGGCTGGTGTGGCCCGCGTTGCGGGGCGTGGAACGGCTGGCCGTCCGGGCTCGCGGGTTCATGGTGCCGCTGGCCGCGTTCGAAGCCGCCCGCAGGCCCCAGGCGGTCGCGGCGGGGCTGCTGATCGGGCTGGGTTGCGCGGCGGCCACGTACGGGATCGGGTTCGACGCGACGTGGCAGCGTTCGCAGCAGGATCAGGCCGATCTGGCGGTCGGCACCGACCTCGCGCTCACCCTCACCGCGCCGCCCGCCGCCGGGCAGGGCGGGAGGGTCGGCGCGGCCGTCGGGGGAGAGGTGAGCCCGGCCACCGATCGGGGCGTCGCGGTCGGGCAGTGGCTCGGCGGCGCCGGAGACCCGCCGCGGCTGATCGCCATGGACACCACGCGGGCCGAGGCGCTGCTGCGCGGGCGGCTGAACGACGGCCGCACCTGGAACGACGTCGGCGCCGCCCTCGCGCCGCCCTCGCGTGCCACCGGGATCCCGGTCCCGGCCGGAGCCACGCTCTCCCTGGTCGGGAAGGCGACCGGCGCGACGCCGCTGACCGTGACGCCGCGGCTGCTGTTGCAAGACGTGACCGGGCTGCGTACGCCTTGCACGGGTGCGCCCATCCCGCTCGACGGAAAGGCACATCGGCTGCCGGACTGCGCCACCGCCGAAGGACTCCGGCTGGTCGCGGTGTCGCTGCCGTTCGCGATCGCGACGGGGAACGTGGGCACCGGCTACTCCAATTTCCTGGACGAACTCCCGGCCGGAGACAGCCGCGTCGCCGTGACACTCACCGTGGCGGGAACCGGCACGGGCCGCGGAACCGGCGCGGGAACTGGAGCAGGGACCGGCACGGAAGCCGGCGCGGAAACCGACGCAGGGACCGGCGCGGGACGCGGTTCGGCGGAGCCGTCCTGGACGGCCACCTCGGCCGGGCCGTCCCCTGGGCAGCTCGGCCGGCCGGCCGTAGCCCTGACCGGCACCTCCGCGGGCACCGCGCTGAAGATGACCACGACCGTCGCGCTCAAGGGCCCGCCGGACGCCGCCAGAACCCTGGTCGCCACCGCCTTCCCCGCTCCAGGACCGGTGCCCGTCGCCGTCTCCGCCCGCTTCGCCGCCGAGGCGGGCGCCCGGCGCGGCTCCCAGCTGGACCTCACCGTCGGCCTCACCCGCGTCGAGGTCAGCGTGGCCGAGGTGCTGCCGGCCGTGCCGTCCGCTCCGAGCGCCGCGGCCGTCCTGGCCGACTTCGACGTCCTCTCCCGCGCCCTCGCCGTCAGCGGCGTCTTCGACGTGCCCGTGGACGCGTGGTGGATCGGCAGTCCCGTCAGAGCCGACGTGGCCGACCTCCGGCTCGGCGGCGTCACCACGCGCGCGTCCGAGACCGCCCGGCTGACCGGCGGCCCGCTGCGGGCCGGGCTGCCGGCCGTGCTGCGACTGCTGGTGCCTGCCGCGGTGCTGCTGATGCTGGCCGGGATCGTCCTGCACGTGACGTTCGACCTGCGGGCCCGCGCGGTCGAGGTGGCACGCCTGCGGGGGCTGGGGATGACCCGGCGCGAGATCCGTACCGTGCTGCTCGGCCAGCACGTCGGCATCCTGCTGCCGCTGCTCGCGGCTGGCGCGGTCGTCGGCGCGCTGGCCACCCGCCTCGTCGCGCCGCTGCTCGTCCGCGCCGACACCGGCGCGGCGCCCGTGCCCGAGGTGCTGCCCGTCTGGCCGTGGGCCGCCGAGGCCGTCCTGCTCGCCGGGTTGCTGGCCGGGTGCGCGCTCGCGGTGAGCGCCGTGGTCGTCGTCCAGGCCCGGCGCGCCGACGCCGCGTACCTGCGGGTGGCGTCATGAGGATTCCGGGACCGCACTGGCCCAGCGTGGCCGGCCGTGCCCGCGCGGACGCCGGGCCGCTGCTCCTGGCCGCCGTCGTGGTGGCGGCCATCACGCTGCTGGCCGGCGCGGTGCCGCCGCTCCTGACCGCGACCGCCGACGCCGCCGTACGGGAGGCCGTCCGCGGGAACGGCGGCGACCTCCAGGTCCACAGCCGCATGGAGGCCGACGACGGGCCGAACGGCAGCCGCCTGCGGCACCCCCGCCTCGCCGAGGACGTCGACGACTTCCGGGCCAGGGCGACGGAGGAACTCGGCCCCGGCCTGCGGGCCGTCCTGCGCCCACCGGTCGCCAGCGTCATCAGCCCCACCCTCAAGATCACCGACGGCAGCGTGCTGCGGACGTTCCAGCTCGCCTACGTGGCCCGAGACGGCGGACCCGAGGTGACCTGGGTCGCGGGCGGCCCGCCCCGGCCCACGGCTTCCGAGACGGCGTCGGTTCCCTACGGCGCGCCGCCGTGGGTGGTGCAGGCGGGCCTGTCCGAGGCGGACGCCGCCGCGCTCCAGGTCCGTCCCGGCGCCCGCATCCCGCTGGCCGACGACCAGGGGAACGTGAAGGACGTCCAGATCAGCGGCATCTTCCGGCCGCAGGACAGCGCCGACCCCGTCTGGCGGCCGCTGCCCGCGCTGCTGAACCCCGTCACCGCCGCGAACGGCACCCGGTTCGCCGGGCTGCTGTCCCGCGAGTCGCTGCCCGACGCCCGGCTCGCCTTCGGCCAGGACGAATTGCGGCGTACCGTCCGGTTCACCCCCGACCCTGACCGGCTCACCTGGGCCATGGTCCCGCCGGTCGCCGCGAGGGTGGTCGCGCTCAAGGCGGCCTCCGGCTCCTCCGCCGCCCGGGACGGCTCGCTGAAGTGGGAGACCCGGCTCGACGGAGTGCTGCGGACGGTGAGCGCGCAGGTCGAGGCCGCGTTCGCGCAGGCGTCCCTGCTGGTCGTCACCCTGCTCGCCGTCGCCGTCCTGGTCCTGCTGCTGGCCGCCGACCTGCTGGTGCGCCGCCGTGCCAGGGCCCTGGCCGCCGCCCGGCAGCGCGGGATGTCGCTGCCGGTGATCGGCGGCGAGCTGCTGCTCGAATCCGCGGTGACGGCGCTGCTGGCCGCGGTGGCCGGGCTCGGCCTGGCCCGGGCGGTCGCGCCGGGGGTCTCCTGGGAGTGGATCGCGCCCGTGGTGGTCACGGCCGTCGCCGCCGGACCGGCGTTCGGGACGCTCACCGCCGCCCGCGCCACCCGGGACCGCCGCGTCCCGGCCAACCGGAGCGCGCGGCGATGGATGCGGGACACCGTACGGCTGCGGCGGGCCGCTCTGGAGCTCGGCGTGCTGGTGGCCGCGGCCGGCGCCCTCGTCGCCCTCTACCAGCGGGGGATCGGCGGGGGAGTGCTGGCCGCGAGCGCGCCCGCCCTGTGCGCGCTCGCGGGCGCGCTCCTGCTGGCGAAGGCGTTGCCCCTCGCGCTGCGTGTCGCGCTCGGGCGGCTGCTGCGCTCGCGCCGGCCGCTGGCGGTCTTCGGGGCCGCGCGGGCGGCGGCGACCTCGGCCCGGCTGCTGCCCCTGCTGGTGCTCGTGACGTCCGTGGCCCTGACCTCGTACGCGCTCATCTTCGCCGCCACCATGAGCCACGGGCCCACCCTCGCCACCGTCGGCCAGGGGACCGCGGCCGGGCCGCTGGCCACGGGCCTGCTGCGGCTGGCCTGGGTCTCGGCGGTGACGCTGCCGGTTCTGGGCCTGCTGGGACTCGCTCTCGGCACGGCGGCCGGCGCGCCGGAGCGCTGGCAGACCCTGACCCGGCTGCGCACCCTCGGATTGCGGCCCCGGGAGGCCCGCTGGGTCGCCGCCGGAGAACTGCTGCCGCCGGTGCTGCTCGCCGCCGTGGGCGGCCCGCTGCTCGGGGCACTGCTCGCCCACCTGACGTTCGGCTCGCTCTCCCTGCACCTGCTCACCGGCGCCGCGCCGGCCCCGGCATCCCCATGGTGGGGGCTCGGCCTGGTGGCAGTGGTGTTCCTGGCGGCGGTCGCCGTCGTGGTGCCGGTCGAATCGGCGCTACGCCGCCGACGCCGGCTGAGCGAGGTACTCCGCGCGGGCGACAACTGAGCCCTAGACCGCCGGCGAACCTGCCGTGTGCTTCCGTGCCGCGACGATCCGGGCGACGACGATGCCGGTGATGGTGCTGACACCCAGGCCGATCGGCACCGCGACGACGGCGTACGTCCACAGGGTGCTCTGGAGGCTCTCCTGGTCGCTCAGGCCCGGGTCGATCGTGAGGTAGACGGCGCAGAGCAGGAGAGGACCGGCCGTGCCCGCGAGGGCGCCGCTCCGCCACCGGCCCCGCCGCGCCGCCGCCCAGACCGCGACGACCCCGCTGATCAGGACCGGTCCGATCAGCCCTGCGGTGATCCCACCGGCCTCCCGGAGCAGCGCCGTCACCACGTGCCGGCCGTCGTCACTCAGCACGGCTTCGGTGAGCAGGGGATCGAAGGCCGGCGGCCGATCCCACCACCAGGGTCTGGTGAACTCCAGCAGGGAGATCCACAGGGTGTAGGCCATCAGGCCCACGCCGGCCTCTCGATGCCGTAGCGCCGCCATCGTCGCGGCGGCGCCGACAGCGCCGCCGACGATCGTCGCCCAGGCCACCTCGGACGGACTGGAGTCGAGGCCGTGTTCCGGCGCGGCGGAGGCCAGGCCGTACAGCAGCGGGGCGGCGATCAGCGAGGAGCCGAGCCAGGCCGCCGGCGGCAGCCACCGCCAGGACCACGGCGCACGCCGGAACCCGCGGTACGTGATCGCGGCGGCGAGCAGGGCGGAGGCGGCCGGATACCACGTGGAACGGGTCACCGCGTGGTCCCAGTCGATGTACTCGTCGAACGGGCCCGCTCGGGTCGTCCACGGATTGATGCCGAGGCGATCCGCGGCGAGGACCTGCGCGGCGGCCAGAGCCGCGGCGAGCAGCGCGCAGACGGCCGAGGCCGCCGGCCGCCGGTTCACGCGCTCATCCCTGAAGCTCATCGCCGCCATTCTGCCTCGCCGGCCTCGGATCCGAGGGTGGCGAGCGCCGGAACCTGGCATTCGTCCCCGGGACTCACCGCCCGCGGGGCCCGGAGTCCGGGTGATACGGGGTCTCGTCCAGGCGCTGGTAGGCGGCCTCGATCACGCTGTCGGCGTCGATGGACGCCTCCAGCAGCGTCATGCCCCGGTCGGTGCGCCTGGTCACGGCGCGCCGCCAGCGGTCGAGGTTCTCCCTGCTGAGTTCGAGGAACCGGCGGGCCGGGATCGACAGCGGGGAGGTCGAGGTGATGGCGTAGATCGCCCGTACGGTCAGCGGTTCGATCATGCGCAGGCTCGCCCCCCTGCGCCGGGCGTCCAGGGCCTGGCGCATCGGCAGGACGGCGGCCCCCGCGCCCGCGATGATCAGCGGGACCAGCCCGGCCGGTTCGCTGACGTCCACCACGACGGTGGACTCGACGCCGATGGAGTCGAGGTACGACCGCCCGAACCCCCGATCGACGATCATCGGCAGGCCGCCGAGCAGGGCGGCCGGGACCGGGTCGGGGAAGTCGGCGCGCCAGCTGGGCGGCAGCGCCAGCACGACCTCGCCCTCCCCGATGCGCACGCAGTCGATGCCCGACCGGGACACGGGCGCGACCGCGTAGGCGAGCTCGGCCTCGCCCGACCTGATCAGGTGGACGATCTCGTCGGTGTCACCGTCGTGCTGTTTGAGCCGGACCGTGAACCCGGGATGCTCGCGCCGGAAGTGCCCCACCCACGCGGCCAGGAAGTTGGACGTGAGGGAGGTGGAGATCGCCAGGTCGACCCGTCCGCGTTCGAGCCCCCGGTAGCCCTCGGCGACCTGGCGGGCATGGTGCAGGTCACGGACGACCTGGCGGGCCGGTCCGACCAGCGCCTCGCCGGCCGGCGCGAGCACCAGCCCGCGCCCGACCCGGCGGAACAGCTCCACGCCGAGGTCGCTCTCCAGGCGGCGGATGATCTGCGACAGGGACGGCTGCGCCAGGTAGAGCGCGGAGGCGGCCCGGGTGATGCTGCCCTGGTCGACAACGGCGAGAAAACATTCGAGCTCGCGGACGTTCATGGTGCGATCCAATGGGGGCCCCGCGTACCAGGTCAAGCGGTGTGCCAGCCGGGCGCGTCCGAGTGCGCCCCGGCGCGGGGCACCGCCCGGTCCGCCTCGACGGTGACGCCGTCGAGCGTGAAGGGCAGCGAAGGAACGGTGAAGCGGTCACCGTCCGGCCCGACCCCCGTGGTCAAAACGCCGCTGGCGCGCACGTCCGCCGCCTCGGTCACGTCCTGGTACGTCCGCACCTCCGCCGCGACGATCCCGTGGCCGGCCAGCATCGCCAGGCACTCCTCCGTCCGCAGGCCGCCGAGTGCCTGGGAGATCTCGGCCAGGAGCGCCTCCCGGTTGGCCACCCGGGCGGGGTTGTCGGCGAAGCGGGGGTCGTCGAGCATCCACGTCCTGTCGATGAGCCGGCACAGCCGGGCGAAGTGCTCGGCGGTGTAGGCCGACAGGACGATGGTCCCGTCGGCGGTGCGGACGAGGTCGGCCGCCGGGGCCACGGTCGCCTGGCCGTTGCCCTTGCGCCGCGGCTCCTGCCCGGAGGCGTGCCATTCGCCCCACATCGCCGACTGCAGGTGGATCGCGGCGTCCAGCAGCGAGACCTCGGCCACCCCGCCCTCGCCGGTACGCTCCCTGCGCAGCAGCGCGGCGAGGACGACCTGGACGACGGCGTAGCTCGCGGCGACGTCGGCGATGGGGAAGCCGACCCGGAGCGGATCACCGCCGAGCTCGCCGTTGACCGACATCAGCCCGCTCTCGGCCTGCGCGGCGATGTCGAGGCCGGCCCGCTGTGCGGAGGGGCCCCGGGAGCTGAAACCGCGGACCGAGACGTGCACGAGCCGGGGATTGGCCGCCCGCAGCTCGTCGGGCCCGAGACCGAGGCGGGCCAGCGCGTCGGCCCGCAGGTTCTGCACGACGACGTCCGCCTCCGCGATCAGGCCCAGGGCGGTCTCCCTGTCGCCGGCCTGCTTGAGGTCGAGCACGATCGAGCGCTTGCCACGGTTGTAGGCCAGGACGATGCCCTCGCCGTACGCGCCGATGCCACGCGCCTGGTCGCCGCTGGGCGGCTCGATCTTGATGACCTCGGCGCCCAGGTCGGACAGCATCTGGGTCGCCGCCGGCGCGGCGATGTAGTGGCCGAACTCGACGACGCGAACTCCCTCAAGCGGGGGCTTCATGCCGCTCCTACTCTCCGGTGAAGACCGGTTTGCGCTTTTCCAGGAAGGCTTGGGCGGCCCGCCGCGCATCGCCACTGCGGGCACACTCGACCATACGGGGCACCTCTCGGCGCAGGTAATCGGGCAGGGTGGCCGTTCCGGCGTCGGTCAGGTTCTCCTTGGCGTACTGCATCGCCATCGGCGCCTGCGCGGCGAGCTTGGCCGCCAGCGCGCCGACCCGCGCCGCCAGATCGGCCGTGGTCTCGGTCACGAGTCCCAGGTCGGCCGCCTCGGCGGCGGTGAGCTTGGCCGGGTCGAGCAGCAGCGCCCGCGCGCGGGCGCCACCCACCGCACGGGTCAGCAGCCAGGCGCTGCCCAGGTCGCCGGAGACCCCGGCGCTGACGAACGCGGTGTTGAACACCGCCTTCCGCGCCGCGATCCGGAAGTCGGCGGCCAGCGCGAGGCTGAGCCCCGCCCCGGCGCAGGCGCCGTTGACGGCGGCGATCGTCGGCGCGGGGAAGTGCGCGAGCGTCTCCACGATGGCCGAGGCCCGGCGCAGCCGTTCGCGGTCGTCGGCCACCGAACGTCCGCGCAGTGTCCGCGTCTCCTGGTCCTGGGCACTGTCCGAGCCGACCCGCGCGAGGTCCGCGCCGACGCAGAAGTCGGCGCCCGCGCCGGTGACGACGAGGACGCGCAGGTCCCGTTCCGCGCCGGCTCGCTCGATCGCGGCGAGGAGGTCCTGCACGAGCGGCCAGGAGATCGCGTTGCGGCGCTCGGGCCGGTTGAGGGTCACCGTGCCGACCCCGTCGCGGAGCTGGAACAGCACGGTTCCCGAGCCGATCGCGGTGGCGCTCATCGGGGGAGGCCCAGCAGGTCGCGGGCGATGATCGTACGCTGGATCTGCGCGGTGCCGCCGGCGATCCGCTGGCCGCGTACGTGGAGGTGCCGCCAGCGGAGATGCCCGAACTGTTCGTGATGCCCGCCGTCAGGTTCGGCGCTCAGGTGGCCGTCCAGGCCGAGGATGTCGGCGCCCAGGTCGGCGATCGCCAGCCTGGTCCGTGACCACAGCAGCTTGGTGACCGAGGCGTCGGCCCCCAGGTCCTGTCCCCTGGCCGTACGGGTCATCGCGTCGTAGCCGCGCACCCGGAGCAGCTCCAGGTCGGCCCGGCAGCGCGCGATCCTGGTCCTGACCTGAGGGTCGTCGATGGCCGGACGGCCGTCCTTCCTGACCTGCCGGGCCGCGGCGATCACGTCGTCGAGCTCGTGGCGGAACTCCACGTACTGGCTGATCGGCGAGGCGTTCCGCTCGACCGAGAGCAGATACCGGGCCACGGACCAGCCGTCGTCGATCCGGCCGACGACGTTGCCGTCGATCGGCACCCGTACCTCGTCGAAGAACTCCTCCCCGAACTCCTGCGAGCCGGACATCTGCCGGATCGGGCGCACCCGCACCCCCGGCAGCGTCAGGTCGATCAGCAGGAACGTGATGCCGCGCCGTCGTTCCGCCGCCGGATCGGTGCGAACCAGGGCGAACATCGCGTCGGCGTGCCGCGCCAGCGTGGTCCAGGTCTTCTGGCCGGAGACCACCAGGACGTCGCCGTCGCGCCGGGCGGCGGTCGAGAGGCCGGCCAGGTCGCTGCCGCTCTCCGGCTCGGAGAACCCCTGGCACCAGATCGTCTCGCCGGACAGGATGCGCGGCAGGATCGTGCGTTTCTGCGCGTCGGTGCCGTAGCGCAGCAGTGTGGGGCCGAGCAGCGCCGTGCCGAGGTAGGTCAGGCCGAGGAACGGGCCGATCGGCGCCCTGGCGCGCGCCATCTCCTCGTCGTGCACCGCTCTGATCTCCTGATCGGCCCCGCGCCCGCCGTACTCGGCCGGCCAGTCGACGCCGGCGAAGCCGTTCTCGAACCGGTCCTTCTCCCAGCGCCGCCGCAGCTCCAGGGACTCCTCGCTCCCGTCGCGGTCGATCCAGAAACCCGGCCGGCGCCACGTCGCCGGCACGGACTCCGCCAGCCAGCGACGGATCTCCCGCCGGAAACTCTCCGCCGCCGGCGAGTATCGAAGATCCATGCCGTGCACCACTCCCCGTCCGATTCGGCCCTGTCGCACGCCCATCCTGGGCACCGTCGTTCTGGAGCGTCAAAGAGCAAAACCCATGACCGACTCATTGCGTAACGCAATGAGTCGGGGTGAGTTCACGTCTTTGACGTACTTCACACCCGCACGGTGAACTGTGTGCCATTCGCGGAAGTGGACCGGTGACATGGACTTCAGGCTGAGCGAGGAGCAGGTGGCGATGGGTGGCGCCGTACGGCGGCGGCTCGATCGTCACCTGGACCTGGCGCGCGTGGCGCAGTACGCCGACGCGCCCTCGGCCGGGCTCGACGCCGAACTGCGACGCGAGGCCGCGGAGCTCGACTGGCTCGGGGTGACGGCCGCGCCACCGGACGGCGGGCTCGGGCTCGGGCTGCTCGACCTCGCCGTGGTCGCCGAGGCGCTGGGGGCCGGCCTCGCGCCGGCCGGCGTCGGAACGGCCATGGCCGCCTGTGACGTCCTCGCCACCTCGATCGACCCGGAGCAGCGGCGCCGCTGGCTCGCGCCGATGGTCGCGGGCGAACTCGTCGGCGCGACCGCCCTGCGCGCTCCCGGCGGCTCGTGGGACCGCGCCGGCATCGCCGTCACCGCCACCGGCGACGGCCTGCTCAACTCCGGGACCGGCATCGCCACCGGCGAGTTCCTGCTCGACGGCGACGCCGGCATCGCCGGCCAGGCCGAGGACGCCGACCTGCTGCTGGTCGCCGCCACGACGGCGACCGGCCCCGCCATCTTCGTCGTGCCTGCCGGGCATCCCGGGGTGTCGATCCACGCGGTCGAGACCGTCGACCGGACCGTACGCGCGGCCCGGGTGAGCCTGGCCGGCGTGCCCGCCGAGCCGCTGAGCTGGGCGCACGACGACGGCTTCGAGCACGTCGTACGGCGGCTGACCGTGCTGGTGAGCGCGGACCTCGTCGGCGCCGCGGGCACGGCGCTGCGGATCACGCTCGATCACCTTCGTGCGCGCCGGCAGTTCGGCCGCGCGATCGGCAGCTTCCAGGCGATCCAGCACGAACTGGCCGAGCTGTACGTGGCGTGGACGACGATCACCCAGGCGTTGTGGTACACCGCCCACGCCCACGACACCGGGCGCGACGACGCGGTGCTGATGACGTCGGTGGTCAAGAGCCGCGCCGCCGACCTGGCCCGCCGGATGTCCGCCGCGATGGTGCAGTTCCACGGCGCGATGGGCTTCACCTGGGAGCACAGCGCGCACCTGTTCTTCAAGCGGCTGCACCGAGACGCCTACGACTTCGGCGACGACGGCTGGCATGACCCGATCATCGCCACGGCCGCCATCGGGCCGGGAACCCATCCTCCCCAGTCCCTCCCAGGAGGTCCCCCATGAGTGTTCTTCCGGCCGGCGGACGCGGCCGTGCCGCGCTGCCCGCGCTCCTCGCGGCCGTCGTCCTCGTCCTCGCGGCGTGCGGCGCGCCCGCGTCCCAGGCCGGCTATCCGACCAGGAACGTCCAGCTCATCGTGCCCTATCCGGCCGGCAGCGCCATCGACGCGACGTCCCGCGCGCTGGTCGAGATCGTCAACGCCGAGGGCAAGCTCGGCCGGCGCGTCCAGGTCGTGAACAGGGAGGGCGGCGCGGGCGCGGTCGGCACCACGGCGACGCTCAGCGCCAAACCGGACGGGCACACGATCGGCCTGGTGCCGGACGGGCCGCTGACGCTGCTCCCGCGGACCGAGAAGGTCTCCTACGATCCGGCGTCGATCTCGGTGATCAGCGAGGTCACCACGTCGCCGGTGCTGTTCGTGGTGCCTGGCGACTCGCCGTACAAGAGCGTCGCCGACCTGGTCACGGCCGCCAAGGCGCGGCCGGGGACCATCACGATCGCCGAGGGGCCGCTCAACTACGCCATCCCGGCCCAGAAGTTCGAGCAGCTGACGGGTACGCGGTTCAAGCACGTCAAGTTCGACGGCGACCAGGCCACCGTCACGGCCCTGATCGGCGACAACGTCGAGGTGGGCGTGATGCAACTGGCCGGCGGGATGGCGCAGCTGAAGGCCGGCAAGCTGCGCGCGCTGGCGATCGCCTCCGCCGAGCCCATCGAGCTCGCCCCCGAGATCAAAACTTTCAAGCAGCAGGACGTCGCTCTGGAGTGGGAGGCGTACAACGTGGTGATCGCGCCGAAGGGCCTGCCCGCCGACGTCCAGCGGAAGCTGAACGAGGTCTTCGGCTCGGCCGTCAAGAGCCCGAAGTTCGCCGAGGCGGCGCGGAAGCTGGGGCTGGTCGTCAGCGGGGCCGACGGTGAGGCGGCCAAGGCCAAGCTGGCCGAGAAGACCGCCGAGGCGGCGAACCTGATCGCGGCGAAATGAGAAGATCGGGTCTTGTGCGAGGAAGCGTCAAGCCGGAGGTGATCGTCGCCGGGTCACTGCTGGTGCTGGGCCTGCTGTACGGCGTGCTCGCCCTCGGTGAGGGCCTGGGGACGATGGCGGACAGCGGGGCGGGCTTCTTCCCTTTGATCGTCGCGCTCGTTCTGACCGTCACCAGCGTCGTCGTCCTGCTGCAGAGCCGTCGGGGGACACCGGGCGACGTCACCG
Source organism: Nonomuraea fuscirosea (assembly GCF_035917475.1). Lineage (NCBI taxonomy): Bacteria > Bacillati > Actinomycetota > Actinomycetes > Streptosporangiales > Streptosporangiaceae > Nonomuraea > Nonomuraea fuscirosea. The sequence continues at coordinate 838,806 of NZ_CP109074.1, forward strand.
CACCGGAAGCCGGCCTCGGGGCGGCGTCCGAGGGCGGCGATGTCGGTACGGAGGATCGTGGCGTCGGCGCGGAGGCCGCCGCTGGGGACGGGGACGGGGGCGAGGGTGAGGTGCGCTGGTGGCGGATCGCCGGCGTGCTGGCCGCCGCCCTGCTGGTGCCGGCGGTGGGCGACACCGTGGGGATGGTCGTGACGTTGTCGATCGCCCTGGTCCTGATGGCCAAGATCATGGGTATCTCCCGGTGGAGCAGAGCCGTGATCTTCGGCCTCGCCTTCGGCGCCGCCACCTGGTTGATCTTCGTCCGCTGGCTGGCCGTCCCCCTGCCGAGCGGCACGCTCGGCCTCTTCTGACCTGGCCTGTTGTGACCCGGACCGCTCTGACTCGGCCTGCTCTGACCCGGACCGCTTCGACCCGGCCTGCTTTGAACGGAAGGACCCCCCGTGGGTGACGCGATCGACAACCTCGGCGCGGGCTTCGCCACCTTCGCCGACCCGGCCTTCATCATCCTCGCGCTGGTCGGCGTGGTGCTCGGCACGGTGGTCGGCGTGCTGCCCGGCATCGGGCCGATCGGCGCGATGTCGGTCCTGCTCGGGATGACCACACAGCTCGGCCCGACGGGATCGCTGATCCTGTTCGCCGGCATCTACTTCGGCTCCACATACGGCGGCTCGACGACCTCGATCCTCCTGAACGTACCCGGTGAGGCCTCGTCGGTGGTCACGGCCCTCGACGGCCACGAGATGACGAAACGGGGCAGAGCGGGCCCTGCACTGACCATCGCGGCGCTCTCCTCGTTCCTGGCGGGCACCATCGCCATCTTCGGCCTCATGATGTCGGCGCCGTGGCTGAGCGGGATAGCGGTCAAGCTCGGCCCGCCCGAGTACCTGGCGCTGTGCGTCGCGGGGCTCCTGCTGCTGGCGGCGCTCGCCGACGGCTCCGCCGCGAAGGCGATCGTGATGATCTGCGCCGGCCTGGCGATCGGCACGGTCGGGATCGACCCGGCCGGCGGCCAGTTGCGCTTCACCATGGGATCCGACGCCCTGGCCGAGGGATTCAGCTTCATCGCCCTGGTCATGGGGGTCTTCGGCGTGGCCGAGGCGCTCACGATGGTCGGCCGGCGCTGGCGTCCCGAGCCGGTCAAAGCCCCACGGCTCAAGGAGCTTCTGCCGAGCGGGGAGGAGTCCCGGCGGGCGGCTCCGGCGGCGGTGCGCGGCTCGGTGATCGGCTTCCTGCTGGGGCTGGTGCCGGGCCCCGCCGCCGTACTGTCGACGTTCGCCTCCTACGTCACCGAGCGGAAGATCTCCAAGGACCCCGGCAGGTTCGGCAAGGGCGCCGTCGAGGGGGTGGCCGGCCCGGAGGCGGCCAACAACGCGGCGGCGGGCGCGGCGTTCGTCCCGCTGCTGGCGCTCGGGATCCCGTTCGCGCCGACCATGGCGCTCGTGCTCGCCGCGCTGCTGCTCAACGGCATCGTGCCCGGGCCGACGTTCGTCGAGGACCAGCCCGAGCTGTTCTGGACCGTGATCGCCGCGATGTACATCGCCAACCTGATGCTGCTGGTGCTCAACCTGCCGCTGGTGGGACTCTTCACCCGCCTGCTGGCCATCCCGCCGCAGGCGCTGATGCCGTTCGTGATCGGCCTGTGCGTCGTGGGCGTGTACGCCGAGAACAACTCGATGTTCGACGTCGTGGTCATGCTGGTCGCGGGCCTGCTCGGCTTCGTCCTGCGCCGGGCCGGCTACAGCATGGCCCCCTTCGTACTGGCGGTCGTCCTGCAGCCCACGCTCGAAACCTCGCTGCGCCAGACCCTGGCCTTCTCCGACGGCAACCCCGGCTACGTCCTCGGCCGACCCGTCACGATGGTGATCCTCGCTCTCGTCGTCCTGGCCACGGCCCTGTCGGTACGGCGAGCACTCCGCGCACGAAGAGTCCGCCAGGACACGGACCAAGAGGTGACGGTTTGACCGATCCTCAGCTGGGAGGCCGCGGCGGCACGACGGCTGATCACCCCGCCGGCGAACATCGGGTGCCGGTGCCGGAATCGCCGGCTTCGCGGAGCTGGTGCGCTCGGCGGAGGACGTCGATCTGGGCGGGGTTGTAGAGTGCCCTGAGGGCGTGGCCGGCGGCGCGGCGCGCCGCCTCGGCCTGGCCGGGTGTGGTGGCGCGGGGCTCCAGCGCCACGCCGTGCTCCGTGGTGGACGGGGTGATGAAGGGGGCGAGCCGTTCGGCGAGGGCCTGCCGGGTGGTGTCGTCGGCGTCTTCGGGCAGGTCGCGGAACGCCTCGTCGAGGTCGTCGTTCGGATGTGACTCAAGGGTCCGGCGCAGTGCCTCCATCGACTCGTCCGAGAAGAGCTGGGCGTAGATCGTCAGCAGGGCGCGGTCGTTGTCGCGCAGGTCCTGGACGACGGCGCTGAAGCTGGTCGGCACCTCCGGCGATGCGCCCGGCCGCGCTAGGGCGGCCAGCTCCCGCCGGATGCTCTCCAGTCGCAGGACCGTCGCCTCCAGCTCGGCGTCGACGGTCCGCAGGACAGCGGCCAGTCCGTCGCCGCTCGTGCCCATCCCGGCCACCTGCGCGAGCGGCACGCCGAGCCCGGTCAGGCGCTTGATCTGCAGGAGGCGGGTCAGATGGTGCACCTCGTAACGCTTGTAGCCGTTGGAGGCGCGATCGGGCTCGTCGAGCAGCCCGATCTGGTGGTAGTAGCGCACCGTCTTCACCGTGGTGCCCGCCAGGTCGGCGATCTCGCGTGTGCTCCAGGTCATGAGTCCTGCCTCGTGGTCCGGTGCTCGTTCCAGGCTGCCATCCGGGTACGTCGCTCGCGTGCCCAGACGAGGGCGACCATGGCGACGTTGACGGCGGCGAGGATCAGCAGGGCCGCGTCACCGGTGTCGGTGGACCGGTCGATGACGTACGACCCGCCGTCCGCCATCAGCGTGTTGACGCTCGAGAACAGGACGTTGTTGGCGATGTGGAACGCGGCCGGCGCCTCGATGCCGCGGCTGATGATCGCCATCACCCCCGTGGCGATGCCGATCAGAGTGTAGTAGCCGAACAACCAGGGGTCACTGGAGCCGTGGACGGCCGCGAAGGCCAGGCTGGAGACCACCAGACCGACGGCGAGGGCCGGGCGCACCGCGCGCACCCAGGACGCGGCGGCGGGCAGCACGGCACCGCGGAACATCAGCTCCTCGCCGACGGACTGGAGCGGGGTGGTCAGCACGGTGACCACCAGCATGAGGATCGTCGTCCCGGAAACACCGAACGCGACCCAGCCAGGGGACTCGGGGGCGACCAGGGCCACCACTCCGATGCCGGCGCCCACCAGCAGGGCCGCGCCGAGCAGGTACCGCGCCAGGCGCCGGCCGTCGAACGCCCGCGGCGAGCTGATCAGGCCGCGCCACGGCACCTTCGCCAGCCTGGCCAGCAGCAGGATCGCCACCACGCCCGCGATGCCCACGCTCAGGTTGACAGCCAGGAGCTTCAGCGGGGTGAACGTGGCCGACATCGGGTCGCCGCTGCCCTCGATGACGCCCACGACCTGGAAGAACAGGACCTGCAGCAGCACCATCACGACCGGCGGAACGACGAGCACGACCAGCGGCCCCCACCAGCTCATCCGGATGTGAGCCCCGAACGGCCGGGATTCGTCCACACCTGCCCCGCGTCGTCCGGGCACCGGGCCTGCGGCCTGGGGCGGGGAGCTCGGGCGCGTGGCCGGGCTCTGGTGGTCGGGTCCTGGCGCGGGCATCGGGGTCCTCCTGGGTCGAGACGTTCGTTCCACGCACCAGCGAACACCGTGCCCTGGGGGCACACTCAAGCCCGTGATCCGGTTTCGTCGCGGTAGGGGGCCCTTTCTCCGGACAGAAGGACCCTGATGAGAGGTCAGCGTCATACCGCCCAGCAGCGCCGGAGCGGGCGGTTCCGGCGTCGTCGGCTTCTCGGCACGGTCCCAGCCGTGGTTCTCATGAGCGGGGGTCAGGCGGTCGGGTCGGGGCCGAGGGCGAGGTCGAGCAGGTCGCCGAGCTGGTCGAGTTGCTCTTCCGTGAGGTTCTGGAACGAGGCGTTCAGGACGCCGTCGGCGAGTTCCTGACCGGCCACGAGCAGTCGTTCGCCCTCTTCGGTGAGCCGGTGCCGCACCGCTCGGCCCGGTCCGGGTAGCCGCTCGATCAGGCCGCGCTGCGCCATCCGGGTCGCGAGCGACCCGAAGGACTGGTCGGTCTGGAACGTCAGCACCGCGAGGTCGTGCAGCGAGGCGTCCGGGTTGCGGCGCAGGTGGCGCAGCGTGTCCCACTGCACCAGGGAGAGGCCCAGCGGGGCCAGCGCCCGGCTGAACGCCCGGTGGTGGCGGTGCTGCAGACGTTTGACGGCGAGGCCGACGTCGGATTGGCGGTGTCGCATACCTGTCAGCTTATCTCACTAAGTCAGCTTCCTTATATAAGGAAGCTGATATAAGGTTCTTTATGTAAGCAACCTGATTCTCCTGGGAGCGACCATGTCCTCAACCCCCGCGGCCGGCAGTCTCCGGCCCGTCCGTACCGACGTCCACACCCTCGAGACCAGCTCGGGAGCGGTCGAGCTCACCGTGCGCGACCACGACCGCGCCCGGCCGTTCCTGCTGCTGCACGGCGGCGGTGGCGTGGCGTCGATGGCCGGTTTCGCCGGCCTGCTCGCCGAACGCACCCACTCGCGGGTCCTGCTGCCCACGCACCCCGGCTTCGCCGGCACGCCGAAGCCCGCCGGGCTCACCGGCGTCACCGCACTGGCCCGGGCGTACGTCGCCTTACTCGACCGGCTCGACCTCACCGACGTCACCGTGATCGGCAACTCCTTCGGCGGCTGGCTCGCGGCCGAGATCGCGCTGCTGGACAGCCCGCGCGTCAGCGGCGCGGTGATCGTCGACGCGATCGGCATCGAGGTCGAGGGTCATCCCCAGGCCGACATCAGAGGATTGTCCCTGCCCGAGATCCAGCGGCTCTCGTTCCACGACCCGCGCAAGGCGCCGCAGCCGCCGGCCGCCGCCACTCAGGACCCGCGCAGGCAGCCGCCGGCCCCCGGCCCGAGCCCCGACGTGCAGGCCCTGGTCGGCTACGCAGGTCCGGCCATGGCCGACCCCGGCCTCGCCGAGCGGCTCGCGAAGGTCGCGATCCCGGTGCACGTCGTGTGGGGCGAGAGCGACCGCATCGTCACCCCGGACTACGGCAAGGCGTTCGCCGCCGCGATCCCGATGTCGACCTTCACCCTGCTCCCTCGCACCGGACACCTTCCCCAGGTCGAGTCACCCGAGGAACTGCTCGGTGCGCTGCGCGACCTCGGAAACCGCTGAAGCCCGTACGACATCAAGGAGAGCCCCACATGACCACCACCCTGAGCGCGACCCGGATCGGGCACGCCTGCCAGCTGATCGAGTTCGGCGACACGCGCGTGCTCACCGACCCGTGGTTCACCCAGCAGGCGACCTACTACCCGGGCGAGCCGATCGCCGCGTCCGTCGAGACCCTCGGCCGGATCGACGCCGTCGTCATCAGCCACGAGCACTACGACCACTGCGACCTCGACGCGCTCGTGTCGGGCGGCTTCGACCTCGGCACGCCGCTGATCGGCCCCGGCACCGTCGCGGGCATCGCCCGCGACAAGGGATTCCGGGACGTCCGCGTCGTCGAGGCCTGGGAGTCGACCACTGTCGGCGAGCTCACGGTGACGGCGACGCCGGGCCGGCACGGCGTCCACGAGGTCACGTTCGTGCTGCGGGCCGACGGACGTACGGTCTTCTTCGGCGGCGACTCGCTGCGCGTCCCCGAACTGGACCGGATCCCCGAACGATTCGGGCAGATCGATCTCGCCATCCTCCCCACGAACGGCCTGTGCGTACGGCAGATGAACCACGAACAGGTCGTCATGAACGCCGAGCAGGCGGCGGCGCTCACCGCCGTGCTGCGGCCGGTGATGGCGGTGCCGCACCACTACGCGTTCCACAGCGGGCAACTGGGCGACCGGATGCTGACCGCGGCGGACCGGGATCCCCGCCACTACGCCGACGAGGTCGCCCGCCTCGCCCCCTCGGTGGACGTCCGCCTCGTGCTGCCGGGCACGCGGGTGGTGGTCCCGTGAACGGGCCGGCGGTCACCCGCAGGCGCAGAAGTAGCCGTAGCGGCCGGGTGATCTACCCGTATCGCATGCACGACTAATCGTCATTTATCTGGCTTTGCCGGGCTTGGTCCAGCATTGGGGGAATCCGGGCTTTTGACCTCTAGAAACCCCAGGTCGCCTCGCTAGGTTGGTTACGGGGGAAGACACATGCTGAGGCGAAAATCCGAATGGTCGGTGCGAACCCGGCTCACCATACTGGCGACACTGGTGATGACCCTGCTGTGCGCGGGCTTCAGTGCGCTGATCCTGACGAGCGTGCACACCGAGCGGACGACCGAACGCAGCCGCCGCAGCCACGACGCGAACATGCGCGCCATCGCTCTGCTCGCCCGTGGCGAGCTGGCCTCCGTACACGCTGAGCCGGGAGTCGCGGCCCTCCAGATGATCGACCCGGCGGGCCGGGTCGTGGCGGCGAGCCCGAACATGCGGGAACGGCCGCCGATGACCACCTTCGTCCCGAGGGAAGGGCGCTTGGGACGGACGGAGACCCTGTGCGACATGCCCGTCTTCGCCCCCGACTGCATGCTCGTCTCCGCCACGCTCGCCCCCAGACGGGACGGCGACTGGATCGGGTACGCGGCCGCCCCGGTCTACCCCTGGTACGTCAGCGGCCGGCTCCTGGGCGGAGCGCTGACCGGGTCCGCGCTGCTGATCGGGTTCACCGCGGCCGGCGCGTACCGCATCGTCGGCCGGGCGCTCAGACCGGTCGGCACCATCCGGGCCCAGCTGTCCAAGATCACCTCGACCGATCTCGGGCACCGCGTCCCCGTACCCGGGCCGCGCGACGAGATCCACGACCTGGCCCGCGCCGTGAACGAGACCCTGGACCTGCTCGAAGCGGCCCTGCAGCGGGAACGCCGGTTCACCTCCGACGCCTCACACGACCTGCGCAGCCCCATCACCGCCATGCGTGCCCAGATGGAAGAAGCGCTGCTGCATCCCGACGAGGCCGACTGGCCCGTCACCTTCGCCACCACGCTGGACAGCCTGCAGCGGCTGCAGGCCATCGCGGCGGATCTGCTGACGCTCTCCCGCCTGGACGCCCGCTGCGCCGGCGCCCGCAAGCCGGTGGACGTGAGCGACCTGGTCGCCCGCGAACTCGACCACCGCCTCCAGCCGCTGACCATCACCCGCGACCTCGCGCCGGCCGTCGTCCTCGGCGACCGCATCGGGCTCATCCGCCTGCTCACCAACCTGCTGGACAACGCCGAACGCCACGCCGCCTCCACCGTCGCCGTCTCGGTACGCGCCGAGGACGGGCAGGCCGTGCTGGCGGTGCGCGACGACGGCCCCGGCATCCCCGCGGAGGAGCGCGAGCGGGTGTTCCAGCGTTTCGTCCGGCGCGACGACGCCCGCGCCAAGGACCCCAGCGGCACCGGACTGGGCCTGCCGATCGCCCGCCAGATCGCCGAACAGCACGGCGGAACCCTCACCGCCGAAGCCGCCGAAGCCGCCGAAGACACGGAACGGGGCGCCTGTTTCGTCGCCCGCATCCCGCTGTGCCACATTCCCGCCGCTCCATGACCGAGCTCAACCCTGGGCCCGGGCGGAGAGCAGGCGCAGGGTGCAGGCGCGTTCGAAGCGGGCGTTGATCGAGGTCCACAGGTCGACGGCCTCGGTCAGCGCGTCGTGGTCGTCGTACAGGATGCCGCGGGTACGGGCCAGGCTCGCGGCGGCCCAGGTGTTCTGCTCCGCGTACGGCGAGGCGGCGGCCACCAGTTCGGCGGCCTCGGGCAGGCCCGCGACGACGGCCAGTTCGGCGCCGGCGGCGCGGGCGTAGGACTCGTACCAGCGGCTGGAGAAGGCGGCGAAGGCGCGCTCGACCAGCGTGGCGACGTCGTCGTGGGTGGGCGCGGTAACCCGGGCGCCGGCGATGACGTGGGCGTGGGTGGCGACCCGGGCGTCGGCGAACGCGGCGAAGGCCGCCAGGACCGGTGCGGTGGCCGGGTCATCGGTCCCGGCCATCTCCAGGGCACGCGAGCGCCACAGGGCGAACTCGCCGGTGCCCGCCAGCCCGTGGGCCAGCGCGGCGGCGTACACGCCGGTCGACAGCCAGGTGCTACGCGGCCGGCCCGCCTGGTGCCAGGCCTGCCACATGGCCGGTGTCTGGTGGAAGACCTTGGAGAACCGGCCGCTCAGGGCGAGCGGCCTGATGAGCTTGGGAAGGGACAGGTACGGGTGCTCGCCGATGGGATCCTCCACCTCGGCCCGGCCCGCCAGGGCGATCGCGGCCGGCAGGTCGCCGACGCACAACGCGGCGCGGGCGGCGGAGTGGAAGGTGTCCACGATCTCGGCCGCGGCGGCCGGCTCGTGCGCCGGCAGGTCCTTGATCAGGGTGAGCCGTTCCTGGGAGATCCGCTGAACGGCACGCATGCGGCCGGCCTGAACGTTCGCACCGGTGAGCACGTCCAGGGCGGCCAGCAGGACGAGGGGGTCGCCGCACCGGCGAGCGCTGTCGGCGGCGGTACGGGCGAGCTCCAGGCCACCTCGCTGCCAGGCCCAGGCGATCGCGACCAGCGCTGCGGTACGGTCGCCTGCCGATGCCGATGTCGCCGCCTGGAGCGCTTCCGCCACCTGTGCGCGTACGGGAGGAAGGTCGCTGCCGCGCAGGTAGCGGTGGGTGAGCGCGAGGGCGGAGGCGAGCGTGGCGGTACGCCGGCCGGTGTCCCCGACCACATCCGCGGCCTGGAGCAACAGCCTCAGCGCCAGCCGTCCGTCGGCGATGGCGACGGCGGTGTCGGCCGCGTTCATGAGGTCGGCGTGCCTGTCGGTAGCGGCGCGGGCCCGGTCGGCGGCGGCCAGGTAGTGATCGATCGCCTCCCTGTGGTGGCCCCGCGCGAACGTCAGGTGCGCCAGTGACCGGGCCAGCCGGTGCGCGTCCCGGTCGGGTACGGCCGGGGTGTCCGCGAGCGTGGCCCGCAGATCGTCGGCCACCAGGTCGAACTGCGGCTGCCGGCTGCCACGGAACCGTGACTCCAGCGGTCGTCCCCCACCTTCCAGCCGCTCCAGCGGTTGCCCGCCACGCTCCAGCCGCGCCTCCAGCGTCTCCGCCGCCTGGGCGGCCCACCGCAGCCGCAGCCGCAGGGCCGCCTCGGTCTCGCCGCTGCCGGTCAACTGGTCGGCGGCGAAGGCCCTGATGGTCTCCAGCAACCGCCACCTGCTGCCACCGGCGATCCCGGCCAGGCTCTTGTCCACGAGCCGCCCGATGAGGTCGGCCACCGCGCTGGGCGACAGGTCGGGCATGACGGCGACGGCCGCCGCCAGGTCGAATCCGCCGGCGAACACCGACAGCCGGCGCAGCAGCGTACGTTCCTCCTCATCCAGCAGGTCGTAGCTCCAGCCGATCACCGCGCGCAACGAGCGGTGGCGTCGCGGCCTGCCGCGCGCGCCGGACAGTAACCGCAACGCGTCCTGCAGACCGACCAGCAGGGCGTCGATCCCGAGCGCGGCCACGCGCGAGGCGGCCAGCTCGATCGCCAGGGGGAGCCCGTCGAGCCGGGCGCACACCTCGGCGACCGCGGCGGGCTCGGCGGTGAACGCCGGGTCGATCGCGCGGGCCCGGTCCAGGAACAGCGCCTCCGCCTCGCCCGCCAGCGGCGGCACCGTGATGACGCGCTCGCCGGCCAGGCCCGGCCGCTCCCTGCTGGCCAGCAGGATGCCCGCCTGGGGGCAGGTGGCGCGCAGCCGCTCGACGAGGTCCCCGACCTCCTCCAGCAGGTGCTCGCAGTTGTCGAGGACCAGCAGGGAACGCCCCAGAGCGAGGCGTTCCGCGACCACTTCCGTCAGCGGCTGAGGCGGGCGTTCCGCCAGGCCGAGCGCGTCGGCCACCGCCCGCAGCACGAATCCCTCCCCGATCGGGGCGAGATCGACGAACGCCCCACCGGCGGAGAACTCCCTAGAAGCCGCCTGCGCCACGACCGCGCCCAGCCGGGTCTTGCCGACGCCGCCCGGCCCCACCAGGCAGACCGGCGCCGCGTGGGCGAGGGCCGCCAGCGTGTCCTGCCGTTCCTGGCGGCGGCCGACGAAGGAGGTGTGGCTGACCGGGATGTGCGTGATACGTCCCGGTTCGATCGAGGTCGAAGACAGGTGCCGGTTCATGGCGGCCAGAGCCGTCCGGTCGGCCACGCCGTACTTGCGCAGCAGCGAGGAGACGTGGCTCTCCACGGTGCGCACCGAGACCTGCAGCCGGCGGGCGATCTGCGCGTTGGGAAGCTGCTCGGCCACCCCGGCCAGCACCTCGGCCTCGCGCGGTGAGAGCCCGTGGGGTTCGCCGGGCTTCCTGGGCACCATGCGCCTCATTGTGGACTCCGTGCTCTTTCCGTGGCGAATCCGTGGTGTCCGGGCGATCATTACGGATGTGCCCGTGCTTCCTCCCGAGCCATCGTCACAGGGAACGCTTGGACGACGGAGGGCCCCATGATCAAACACGCGACGTTCGTGGCCGAGCACGTGTACACGCTCCCGCCGGTCGAGGTCTTCTCCGCCTGGGCCGACCCGGTCGTCAAGGCCCGCTGGGCCGGCGGCCCCACCGGCTGGAGCCCGCGCCTGGAGCTGGACTTCCGCGTGGACGGGCTGGAGCGGTACCACGGCGGCCCGCCCGGCGGCCCCGCGCACACCCTCCAGGCCCGTTACCTCGACATCGTGGCGAGCAAGCGCATCGTCTACAGCTATGACGTGCTGCTCGACCAGGTACGCGTCCTGGCATCGCTGGCCACGGTCGAGTTCGCCCGGCACGGGCCGGGGACCAGGCTCGTCCACACCGAACAGGCCGCCTTCCTCACCGGGGACGACACCTCCCCGTTCGAGCGGCACATGCGCGCCGCGCTGAAGTCGCTGGCGGCGGAGCTGCGCGACCCAGCCCCGCTGGAGGAGGAGCCGGACGGCTCCGCTTGGCTGGAGACGGAGCCGGGCGGCCCCGCGGCTCAAGCCGCCTTCATGGAGCCGGGCGGCTCCGCGGCTCAAGCCGCCCTCATGGAGCCGGGCGGCTCCGCGGCTCAAGCCGCCCTCATGGAGCCGGGCGGCCGCGCGGTTCAGGTCACCGTCGCGGAGGAGCGGTCGTGAACGTCGCCGCCTCCCGCCCGCCGATCGTCACCGGTGCCTTGCTGGTGCGGATGGCCACCGTGGTGGCCTCGTCGATCGGGTTCTTCCTCCCGTTCGCCGTCGTCCCCGAGTACGCCGAGCGGTCGTCGGGCGCCACCGCGGCCGGCGCCGCGAACGCCGCCCTGCTGGTGACCACCGTCGCCGTCGAACTGGCCGCACCCGCCCTGGTCGCCAGGATCGGCTACCGCTGGGCGCTCGGCCTCGGCCTGCTCGCCCTGGGCGCGCCCACCCTCGTACTCATGGCCTCCTCCGACGCCGCGGTCGTCATCGCCGTCAGCGCCCTGCGCGGCGTGGGCTTCGCGATCACCGTGGTGGCGGGCGGTGCGCTCACCGCCGAGCTGGTGCCGGCCTCGCGGCGCGGCGAGGGGCTGGCGCTGGTGGGCCTGGTCAGCGGGGTCAGCGCGCTCGTGGGACTGCCGGCGGGAAGCTGGCTCGCGCAGGTCGCGGGCTATGACGCCGTCTTCGCCGTCACCGCCGCCGTCCCGATCCTGTCGGTGCTGACCGTCCCGTTCCTGCCGGGTCGTCCCGCGGCGGCGGGGCGGGCCGCGGGGGTGATGGCCGGGTTGCGCACGCCGTCCCTGATGTGGCCGGCGGCGATCTTCGCCGCCTCGGCCGCCGGGACCGGCATCCTGTGCACGTTCGTGCCGCTGGCGGTGCGCGGCGGGCCCCTCTGGCTCGCGCCGGCCGCGCTGCTGGCCCAGTCGGCCACCGCGACGCTCGCCAAGTGGGTCGCCGGCCGCGCCGGCGACCGCCGCGGGCACGAGGGACTGCTGCTGCCGGGGCTGCTGCTGTCCGCGGCCGGGATGGCCGCCGTGTCGCTGACCTCCTGGAGCGTGAGCGTCATGGTCGGCGCGGCGGTGTTCGGCGCCGGATTCGGCGTCCTGCAGAACGCCACCATGACCGTCATGTACGCCCGCGTCCGGCCGGTGATGTTCAGCACCGTCAGCGCCCTGTGGAACGCCGCCTACGACAGCGGCATGGCCGCCGGGGCGTTCGCCGTCGGCCTCCTGGCACCGTTCACCGGCTACCCGCCGGCCCTGTTGATCACCGCGGTCCTCATGGCGGCCGCCCTCCCCCTCGTCCGCAACGCACGAAGGATTCCCGCAGCAGCATGAACACGCTCACGGACGTACGACGCCGGAGATGGGCGCTGGCCGCACTCGCCCTGCCCACCCTGCTGGTCGCCATCGACATCTCCGTCATGGGCGTCGCCCTGCCGTCGCTGGCCCGCGACCTGCATCCCAGCGCCGCCGAGTTGCTGTGGATCATCGACAGCTACAACTTCCTGGTCGCCGGATCCATGCTCGCCACCGGCGCCATCGGTGACCGGATCGGCCGCCGCCGCATGATCCTCATCTGCGCGGCCGTCTTCGCGGCCGCCTCCGCCGTCGGCGCCTTCGCCACCACCCCGCTCCTCGTCATCCTCGCCCGCGCCGTCATGGGCATGGCCGGATCGGCCATCATGCCCGCCTCCATGTCCCTGATCGGCGTCCTGTTCACCGACACCAGGGCACGCATCCAGGCGATGGGCGCCTACATGACCGTCTTCCTGGGCGGCATGGCCGTCGCACCCTTCGTCGGCGGACTGCTGCTCGCCCACTTCTGGTGGGGATCGGTGTTCCTGGTCGGCGTACCGGTCATGGCCGTCACCATCGCCGTCGTCCCGCGCCTGCTGCCGGAGACCCGCTCCGAGCAGGCGCCCCGCATCGACCTGCTGAGCACCGCGCAGAGCCTGGCCGCGATCCTCGCGATCGTGTACGCGCTCAAGGCCTGGGTCAACGACGGCGCCACCGCCTCGGTGTGGCTGGCCCTGACCGCCGGGATCGTCCTGGCCGCGCTGTTCGCCCGCCGCCAGCGGCGCCTGGACAATCCGCTGCTCGACCTGAGCCTGATCGGCACCCCGGCGGTGGCGCGTACGCTGGCCGCTCTGTTCCTGACCTCGGTGATCATGGGCGGCAGTTCGCTGTTCTTCAACCTCTACCTCCAGGACGTCCAAGGACTGACCCCGCTCGAAGCCGCCTGGTGGACCCTGCCCCAGATCGTTCTCATGATCGCCGCCTCCAACCTGGGCCCGTGGCTCAACCGTCACCTGCCCCAGCGCACGGTCGTCCTGGCGATGCTGCTGGTCATGACGCTCGGCTTCATCCTGTACGCGTTCCTGCCCGTCACCTGGGCCGGCCGCCCCCTGGCCGCCGCCGGCGCGGCACTGGCCGCCTTCGGCATCGGCGCGGCGTTCCCGCTGCTCATGGACCACGTCATCAGCGCCGCGCCACCGCAGCGGGCCGGAGCGGGGGCCGCCCTGGCCCAGGTCAGCAACGAACTCGGCATCGCCGTCGGACTCACCGTCCTCGGCTCGCTGGGCACCGTGGTCTACCGCGCCCGGCTCGACCTCCCGGGCACGACGGCCGCCGGCAGCGTCGTCGACGGCGTCCGCGACGCCACGGCCCGCGGTGACCTCCACCTCCTGGCCGGCGTACGGGCGGCCTTCACCGACGCCTGCAACGTCGTCGGCCTGGCCGGGGTGGCCGTGCTCCTGCTGGTGCTCGCCCTCACCCGACGCGGCCACGTTCGCTCAGACTGACCCCGGACGACCAGGGACTCACCGGCGGCGACGGGAACCGGCTGATCCCCGCCGAGCTTCGGTGCGAAGTCGTCGACGGGCTGCGGGCCGGGGCTGAAGGTCATCGTGTACGCGAGGCCGTCGTTCATGGCGGCAGCGTAGGCGCTACGCGATCAGGCCGACCACCTCGACCGCCGCCGCCACGAGGTCGTCGACGACGAGGCAGGCCGGAGCGTCGCCCCAGGACCGCTCTGTGGCGCGGCCGTCGCCGGTGCGGACCAGGATCGGCCGGACGCCGGCGGCCTGTGCGGCGGCGATGTCCGAGGAGCGGTCACCGATCATGCAGCTCCTGGACAGGTCGAGGTTCAGCTCGGCCGCCGCGCGTTTGATCATGGCGGGGCTGGGCTTGGGCGGGTCGCCCACGTTGTACCGGTCGGAGACCGCGCGGTCTCCGGCCACCGGGCTGCTGTAGACGGCGTCGACGGTGACGCCTTCGTCGGCCAGCAGTTCGGACATCCGATCGTGCACTTCGTCCAGGGTCGCCTGCTCCGCGTAGCCGAGGCCGACGCAGGACTGGTTCGTCACGACGACCAGGGCGTAACCGTGGTCTCGCAGCAGCCGGAGCGCGGGTGCCGCGCCCGGCAGCAGGTGCATCGCGTCCGGGCCGTGTCTGTAGGTCGGGAGCGTGTTGACGCACCCGTCCCGGTCGAGGAACACCGCCTTCCTGGCGGGCGCGTCACCGGCGAGGTCGATCTGGGTGTGCTGGACGGCGGCGGCTCGATCGCCGTCGAGCGCGAGGTCGAAGATCCGGTACGCGTGCGGATGCTCGACCAGCGCCGGCGTGACGCTGAACATGGTCGGTCCGATCGTGGCCGGCTCTGACCCCGGGTGGTAGTGCCCGGACAGGGACAGGACGACCCGGCCGGAGTCGCTGGTGCGCCGCTGGAGCTCTTCGCCCTCCGCGTACGTGTGCGGATAGCCGTCGTCCAGCCGCGGCGTGATCACGAAGTGCTGCAGATGGACCTGCGGCCGCGGGCCCGGGTCGAGCAGCGAGGAGTCGAACCGCTCCCGTTCGGTCAGCGTGCGGCGGGGCACGTTGCCGGTCGACTCGCGGTCCCAGAAGCTGACGAAGCGCAGCCCCCCGACGTCACGGACGAAGGGTCCCGATCCCAGTTCCTCGGCGTGGATGCGGTAGCTGTCGTGGTTGCCGGGAACGGCGATCCACGCGAGGCCGCACTCGTCCAGCATCCGCCGGACGAGGCGGTAGTCCGCCCGTACGCGCTGCCAGGCCGCCCGGTCCGGGGCGGGGTCGCGCTCGGGAGCGAACAGGTACCCGGGAACGTCCACCACGTCACCAGTGATCGCGATCATGTCGGCGCCACGACGGCGGGCGTCGTCGAGCGCGGCGGACAGCAGTTCGGGAGCCGTACGACCGCGCCGGACCGGCAGCGCGGGGTGGCCCGGGATATGGCTTCTGAGGTGGATGTCGGTGATGTGGGCGATGCGCATCGGGGGATGCTTCTCCTGTTTCTGCCGGCACGTGACGTGAAGAGCGAGTGACGTCAGTCAGACGGCCGGGCCGTCGAGTTCCGGACTCTGAGCTCGACCGGAAGCTCTCGATGCGGGCGCTCGATCTCGTCCCCGTTCAGGGTCCCGATCAGCATCGTCGCCGCCTGCCGGCCGATCTCGAACCGATCGACCGCGACCGTCGTCAGCGCCGGAGCGAGCAGATGGGAGGTCGGCAGATCGTCATGTCCGACCACGCTGAGGTCGTGCGGGATCCGCAGCCCGGCTTCGGCCGCGGCGTCGTAGACGTAGTGCGCCAGCAGGTCGCTGTCGGTGATGACGGCGGTCGGACGATCGGGTCTGGCGAGGGCGCGCACCACTCGCTTGACCGTTTCGTCGGCGGTGCTGCCGGAGATGACCCGGGACGGCAGCCCCGCGCCCTTCATCATCCGGCGGAACAACGACACCCGCTCCGAGGCCGACGACAGCCCCGCGTTGGCGAGCAGGCCGATCCGGCGGTGCCCGAGGCCGAGCAGATGGTCGACGGCCGATCGGACCGCCTGGGCGGCGTCGCCGCGGATGCTCATCACCGCCGACGACCGCGCGCCGCGCGCCGCGTTGACCAGCACCACGGGACGGTCGGACTCACCCTGCCAGGTCTCCAGCACGGCTTCGCCGTCGATCGGCGCGATCGCCAGACCGTCGAGGTGCCGGTTCGCCATGGCCCTGATCATGTTGGTCTCGCGCGCCTGGTCGAGATCGGAGGTGGCGATCAGCACCTGGTAGCCGCGCTCCTCGGCGGCGCCGCTGAAGCCGTCGATCAGGCGCAGGTAGCCGGGGTTGCTCAGGTTGCGGCTGATCAGCCCGAGCATGTTGGAGCGCTCGACCCGGAGGGCGCGGGCGGCGAAGTTCGGCCGGTAGCCCTGCTCCTCGGCGACCGCTCGTACGCGCTCCCGCAGCTCGTCGCTCACCCCGGGGCGGCCGTTCAAGGCCATGCTGACCGCGGTCGGGCTGATGCCGATGATGGCCGCCAGCCCCTTGAGGGTCGGACCGCTGGACATCCTCGTCATCAGACGCTCCGGCTCGCCATCGGCCCGCCTTCTCCGGCGTCTCCGGCCGACGAGTGGCCGGCGTTGAGTCCCAGCACGGCTCCTATTGTGCCAGTTCGTTCGATGATCGTCGGGGCCGGCGAGCTGAACGCGTTGCCGCTGACGACGGCCGCCGTGATCTCGCCACCGGCCCCGGCGTCCAGGTGGACCGCGGGCCCGCTGGTGCAGTCCACCACGTTGCCGGTGATCGCGACGCCGGTCACCCGCCGGTCGCCGCCGGTCCTGATCCGGATGCCGGCGGCGGTACGGGAGAAGGCGTTCGCGGTGATCGAGACGGCGCTGGTGTTCGTCAGGTTGACGCCCCAGCACGACAGATCGGTGGCGGTGTTGTTCGCGATCACGACCGAGCTGTGCTGGAGGGCCGGATGCCCGGTGTGGCAGCCGACGAAGGTCGGATAGCCGGAGCAGAAGTTGTCGATCACGCGGACGTGACTGGTGTGGGTGTCGTCCTCGGCGCCCCAGGCGGTCAGCCCGGGTGCGGCCAGGTCGAGGCTGACCGCCTCCGTCTGGTATTCGTGCGGTCGCCGGGCGATGCCGGTGACGAAGCGGCAGCCGGAGATCGTCACGTTGCGGGTCGAGTTCGTCTCGATGGCGTGCCACTCGGGCATGTTCCTGATCTCCAGATCGCGGACCTGGACGTCCTGCGCGTGGTTGAACACCATGCCGAAGGACGGCCGGGGGTTGTCGAAGCCGTTCACCTCCCAGACGCCGCCCTCGATCATGATGTTGCCCGGCCCGTCGTGGCCGCCGACGGTGCGTTCGCCGCCGTACGGCCCGTTGGCCAGCATCGTCGCGATCGGCCCGGTCCGCACGACGCGCGTCGCGGGTGTGAGCGTCAGACGGGTGCCGGCGTGCACCCGCAACGGCGCCTCGCGCAGCCGCCACTCCCCGGGGCCGACGTGCACCCACCCACCGCCTGACCTGGCCACTTCGTCCAGAGCCCGCTGCAGATCACGCTCGTCCTGGGCTCCGTTCCGCCGTACGACCTCGACCACGGCTTGACCTGTCACGTACGCCTCCGCCTTGCCGAAACTGTTGTTTACGGCCCGTCCCGCCGGTGTTACCGTGCCAACTGTAACGTTGAAGTTGATGGCGGTCGAGACAGGGGATGATGCTGTGACATCCACGCGGAGGAGGGACACGATCGATCGCGAGGCCGTCGTCGCTCATCCCGGAGCGGCGAGCCTGATCGGTCCTGACCCGCGGTCGTCCCCGCCTTCAGGACGGATCCGACGGCTCGCGCACGCGCTGCGGCAGCACCGGGTGATCTATCTCCTGCTGTTACCGGGGATGCTCTACTTCCTGGCGTTCCACTACGTCCCCTTGGCCGGGGTCTCGATCGCCTTCATGGACTACTCGCCGTTCCTGGGGCTGGGCGGCTCGACGTGGTCCGGACTGGACAACTTCGCCAAGCTGTTCGACGATCCGGAGTTCGTCAGCACCGTCCGCAACACCCTGGTCATCTCGTTCCTGCAGATCGCATTCGCCTTCCCCGCGCCGATCCTGCTGGCGCTGCTGCTCAACTCGCTGCTCAGCGAGCGGATGAAGCGCATGGTGCAGACCGTCGTCTACCTGCCGCATTTCCTGTCCTGGGTGATCGTGATCGCCGTCTGGCAACAGGTTCTGGGCGGTGCGGGAGCCTTGGCCGACCTGTTCCAGCGGCTGGGGTTCGACAGCGTCAACGTGATGGCGAACGCCGAGACGTTCAAGATCCTGCTGACCTCACAGGTGATCTGGAAGGACGTGGGGTGGGGGACGATCATCTTCTTCGCCGCCATCGCCGCGATCCCCACCCAGTTGTACGAGTCGGCCGCGGTGGACGGGGCGGGATCCCTGCGACGCGCCTGGCACATCACCCTTCCGGGGATCCTGCCCGTGATGGTGCTGCTGCTCATCCTGAGACTCGGCAACGTCCTGTCCGTCGGCTTCGAGCAGATCCTGTTGCAACAGCCCTCCGTCGGAGCCGACGCGGCGCAGGTGCTGGACACGTTCGTCTATTTCCGCGGCGTGCTCGGCGGCGACTGGGGGATCGGCGCGGCCGCCGGTTTGCTCAAGGGCGCCATCGGCACCCTGTTGATCGTCGCCGCGAACCGGATCGCCCGCCGCGCCGGCAGTGAAGGACTGTTCTGATGACGTCATCCAGTCGGCCGGTCTGGATCGAGCCGCCGAACCCCGTCGTGACGACGATCAAGGCGATCCTGATCGGCCTGATCCTGCTGATCATGATCTACCCGCTGGCGTACGTGATCCTCAACTCGTTCGCCAGTCCGGAGGCCACCACGACGGCCGGGCTGATCCCCAGCGAGTGGAGCTTCTCGGCGTACACCACGATCTTCAAGGGCGGGATCGTGCAGCGGTCGCTGATCGTCTCGATCCTCATCACCCTGGTCGGAACCGCGCTGTCCTTGGCCGTCACCTCGACCCTCGCCTACGCGCTCACCAAGACCCGGCAGATCCCGGGGATCCGGCTGGCGCTCTACCTGGTCCTGCTGACGATGATCTTCAGCGCCGGCATCATCCCGAACTACCTGGTGGTGAAGTCGTTCGGACTGCTCGACTCCTACTGGTCGCTGATCGTCCCCGTACTGGCGTCGGCCTTCAACGTCGTGGTGATGCGGAACTTCTTCATGCAGCTGCCGCGCGAGCTCTTCGAGGCCGCGCGCATGGACGGCGCGGGGGAGCTGAGCATCTTCGTCAAGATCGTGCTGCCGCTGTCCAAGGCGGTGATGGCGGTGATCGGCCTGTTCTACGCGGTGTCGTACTGGAACTCCTTCTTCAACGCGATGCTCTACCTCAACGACTCGTCGAAGTGGCCGATCCAGCTGGTGCTGAACTCGTACGTCCTTCAGGGCTCGTCGATGAGCTCGATGAACAACACCGAGATGTACAACCTGCCATCCAGCCAGGCCGTGCAGATGGCCGTCGTGGTGATGGCCACGGTCCCGATCCTGATCGTCTACCCGTTCCTGCAGAAGTACTTCACCAAGGGCGTGCTGACCGGCGCCATCAAGGGCTGACCACCCGCGGCGCCGCTGCCACCTTTTCCCCGTTCGCGCCCCCTGACCACCATCTTGGGAGTCCAGCATGTCCTCATCGTTCAAGCAGCCACGCCCCGGAGGCGGCGTGATGAACCGGCGGACCGCGCTCGGCCTCGGGCTCGGCGCCCTCGCCGGGGCGGCCCTGACCGGCTGCGCTTCCGGCGACGCGAAACCGTCCGGTGTGAGGAAGGCCGCGGCGCCGCCGCCGACGTACGTCGCGCCGCCGGTCTACCCGGGGGCCATCGTCCCGGAAGTGCCCGGGGTCCCGACGGCCTACCCCTCCATGCCGAAGAAGCTGACCAAGACCGTCGCCGAGATCCCGGGCCGCGGCGGCGCCGTCCGGCACTTCCACCTGACCTGGGGCCCGCCGGCGACCCCGCTCGACGGCAACCGGTGGTGGAAGGGGCTCAACGAACGGCTCGGCGTCGACTTCCAGGTGACGGAGGTGTCCGCCGGCAACTACGAGGCGAAGTTCGCCACCATGCTGGCCGGCGGCGATCTTCCCGACGTCGTCCAGCTGGCGGGCGGCCGGTACGGCGAGATCTACTCCGCAAGTTGCCTCAAGGCCATCAGGCAGGGCGCGTTCGCCGATCTCAGCGAGATCCTGGCCGGTGACAAGGTGCTGGCCTACCCCAATCTGGCCAACGTCCGTGCCGAGCAGTGGGAGGCCTGCACCATCAACGGCGGGCTGTGGGGCGTCCCGATCGACGTGCCCGTCGAGCTGCTGGAATTCCGGTACCGGAAGGACTGGGCGGAGAAGCTCGGCTTCCCCAAGCCGCCGGCCGACGCGGCCGAGACCGCCGAGCTCCTGGTCGCGATGACGAAGGGCAACCCGGAGGGGTCCAAGAAGACCTGGGGGCTGACGGCATTCCCCGGGATGGCCCTCGACCTGGCCTACGGCATGTTCGCCGTACCCAACAACTGGAAGTACGAAGGCGGCAAGCTCACCCACGCCATCGAGACCCCGCAGTTCGAGGCGGCGATCGACTGGCTGGTCAAGCTGTGGAAGAGCGGAGGGATGCATCCCGACGCGCTGGCACTGGGCGCCCAGACCGACCGATACCGGGCCTTCGTCGTGCAGCACCAGGTCGGCATGGCGGTCGACTCGGCGGCGAACTTCCACCGCCCGAACACCCAGTACGGCAAGGTGGTCGCCGAGCTGGACGGCGCCTTCGCCGCGTTCATCCCGCCAGGTCATGACGGGACGAGCAAGGCGGTCTTCCGCAGGACGGCAGGGGCCTTCGGCATCAACGCGATCTCGGCCGAGGCCGCCAAGGACAAGGACCGGCTGGCCGAGATCCTCCGGCTGTTCAACTGGCGGCGCGGGCCTGTGGGCAGCGAGGAGTGGTACTACCAGGGGTGGGGAGCCGACGGCGACTACTTCACCCGTGGGGCCGACGGGGAGCCGGCCCCGGTCGAGGGCACCAACCTCGACGCGGACAAGGGAGCCATCGCCTACGGGCTGACCCCGCAGAGCTGGATCTTCCCGACCGCCAAGGACTGCGTGGAGACCAACTCCCAGATGGTCCGCCAGTCGGTCGCCAGCCCGGTCGAGAGGTTTCGGTCGGACACCCAGGCCGCGCGCGGCGCCCAGCTCGATCAACTCTTCGCCACGTACGTCAACCAGATCGTGGTCGGCTCCCGGCCGCTGACCGACCTCGCCGCATACCGCCAGGCCTGGCGCGGTCAAGGAGGCGACCAGATCCGGCGGGAGTTCCAGGAGCAGCTGAAGCGGCGCTGACAGCGACCTTCCCTCTCAGCATTTCCACCTCCACTTTTCACCCGAAGGGAAACGACATGACGGTGAGTCGACGGGCCGCGCTCGCGGCCGGTGTACTGGGCGGAGCCGCGGCGGTGACGACCGGCGGCGCCTCGGCGGCGCAGGCCGTGTCGCGAGCGGCCGGCCCGAATCCGGTGGTCGAGGGTGAGGCCGACAACGTGCGCAGACTGCGCCGCCAGCTCGACCTCGCCGCCGCCGGCGACCGCAGCTTGGAGCGTGACGCCGGCGGGCGCTGCGTCGTGGTCGCCGCGGCGGGCGTCCACGTGCTGAAGCGGCCCCTGGTGATCGGCGGTGACACCACGCTGCGGGCGAACGGCGCGACCTTCACCTCCGACATAGCGGTCAAGCCGCAGACGTACACCAAGGACCAGAACCAGCATTCTCCTGAGCCGACCTACCCCGACTCGTTCGTCAGTGTCGCGGCGGTGAACGGCAGGGACGCGACGTTGCTGATCAATGACGTGCCCGGCGACTGCACCGGTTACCGGGCGCCCGGCAACATCCGGCTGGAGGGTGGCATCTGGGACCCGACGGCGCACTTCGTCCGCAACGCCACCGGTGACGACCGTGCCCGGGCGACGGCCGCGCCGCCGATGAACGCGATCACCTTCGAACACACGCACCACGTCGAGCTGTCCCAGGTCACCGTACGCAACGTCAAGTGGTGGCACGGGGTCGAGCTGAACGCCGTCCGCACGGCGACCGTCAGCGACTGCCGCTTCGAAGGCTGGGTCGAGGCGCCGACGGCCGGGCTCTGGCACGGCGAGGCGGTCCAGCTCGACCTGGCCGCCACCGGCACCGCCTGGGGCGGCGTCGCCGACAACACGCCGGCCACCGACATCCGGATCGTCGGCAACTACTGCGGCCGGTCGCAGCAGTACCCGGGATGGGGCAAGCTCACCGGCTCGCACACCGGCGCCGCCGGCGCGGTGCACAGCGAGGTGTGGATCGAACGCAACCTGATCGAGCACGCGAAGTGGGACGCGATCGGACCGATGAACACCTCCAGGGTCGTCATCCGGGAGAACACGATCAGGGCGTGCTGGGGCGGCGTCTACGTGAAGTCGATCAGCCCGAACCCGAACGAGACGATCGACATCATGGGCAACGACATCACCCTCGTCGACGGCTCGACCCGGCCCGCGGTCGGCGTGAACGCCACCAACGCCCAGCTGCCGGTCAGCGACGTCGCGGTGTACGCGAACACCGTCCGGGGCGGCGGGTTCGGCTACAGCGCGAACGTCACCTTCAGACGCGAGCCCCAGCGGTGACACCTCAAAGGGGGGATCAGATCCTCCAGTCGTAGGCGCGGGAAGGCCGGACGGGCTGCTGCTGCACGAGCCCGTGTACTGCTTCGTCCTTCCCGATGAACACGGGGATGCGCCGGTATTGGCGGGACCTGCCGTCGCTGCTCGCCATCGCCCGGTCCGAGCCGCATCGGCAGTGGTGGCTGGACTTCCTGCGCGACTCGGGCGGCACCGGCTTCTGGCACGAGACGTACTCGGTCAAGGGCAGCATGGAGGCCGGCTACGACGGCGTACCCCAGCCGCTCGGAGGCTCCTCAGGGAAGGCGGCCCACGCGGTGATCGCGAAGCCGTCGCCGTCCTGTCGGACCTCGGCGGCGCCGTGTCCCGGCCAGTGGGCCGGGATGACGAGCTCGCGCAGGTCGGCGGCGCGCGCGAGAAAGGCGCGGCGCGTCTTGGCGGCGAGCCGGAGGTCGTCGCAGAAGCAGCTGTTCCAGCGGGGTTCGAGGACCTGGACGGGGCTGTGCAGCAGGTCCCCGACGAAGACGGCGCGGTCGGCGCCCGAGCGCAGGGTGAGCACGGACGAGCCGGGGGTGTGCCCCGGCGCGGCCTCCAGCAGCAGGTTGCCGTCGACGCGGTACGCGCCCTCCCACAGCACCGCCTGCCCGGCCCGGTGGACGGGGGCGATGCTGTCCTCGAACACCAGCTTGCTCCCCTCCCAGCGGATCCGCTCGTGCTCGTCGCGCGGCGCCCGGCGGCGACGGTCGCCGTCCGGATCGAAGTAGAGGTGGTCGAGCCGGGGGATCAGGTACGTGGCGTTGGGGAACGTGGGCACCCACGCGCCGTCGCGCCACTCGGTGTTCCAGCCGACGTGGTCGTAGTGGATGTGCGTGTTGACGACGACGTCGACGTCCTCGGGAGCGACGCCGGCCGCGCGCAGGCGGTCGAGATAGCCGGTCTTCAGCCCCGCGAACTGCGGGACCTGTGGCCGCTCCCTGTCGTCGCCGACCCCGGTGTCGACCAGGATCGTCCGGCCCTCGCTGCGCAGCACCCAGGTCTGGATGTGGCAGCGGTAGGCGTCGTCGGCCGGGGTCCAGAAGTCCGGCGCCAGCCACTCCTGGTTGCGCCGCCAGACCTCCTCGTCGCTGTCCGGGATGATGAAGCGGGCGGTGCGGATGGGGCCGGACCACTCGATGACGCGGGTGATCTGGACCTCGCCGAGAACGATGCTGTCTGCGGACATTGCCGGTTTCTCCTCCGAGTTCAGTGCGCGGGCCCGTAGCGGGCGAGGAACGTGCGTACGGCCTCCTCGATCACCACCTCCGCGGCGGGCTGAACGGCGACCTCCTCCGCGAACGCCATGACCCCCGGCCACACCAGGAACTCCTGCACCAGCCCCATGAACTGGCGCGCCGCGAGATGGGGGTCCGGGCACCGGAGGAGGCCACGCGCGGCCAGGTCGTCCAGGCAGGCCGCGAACGCCGCCGCGATCGGCCCCTTGCCCAGCCGGTAGAACTCCTCCGCGATCCACGGCTGCCGCCCGGACTCGGCGACCACGAGCCGGGCGAACCGGATCTGGTCGGTCTCGGTGGCGAAACGCTGGAGCGACCGGGCGAACCCCCGCAGGACGTCCCCGGCGCTCGCGTCGGCGTCGCACTCGACGCCCCGGCGGTCCGGCCCGTCGAAGGCGGCCCAGTGATGGCGGACCATCTCCCGGAACACGGTCTCCTTGGCGCCGAAGCGGTTGTAGACGGTCTGCCGCGACACCCCGGCCCGCTCGGCGACCCGCTCCAGGGTGACGCCGTCGTAGCGGTCGGCCAGGAAGAGCTCCTTCGCCGCCGCGAGGATCTTCTCGTCGGAGCTCGATCTTCGCAGGTCCCGGCCCGGCTGGTCCTTCACGTCGTCACGTTCCCTCACTCGTCTTTACTTTACAGTACAGTCAAACTTCGCCGTTGACTTCTGTCATACGGGACCGGTGACACAGCGCACTGACCTCCGCCGGGCGGAACGCTCATCCTGAGCGCCATGACCCTTCATCGATTCACCAGGCACGCATCGCGGCTGGGAGCCGCGACTCTGGCCGCCGCGCTGCTCGCGGCGGGACCCCTGGCCGCCGCCGAGGACGGCGGCCTCGACCGGCAGCGGCTGCGGCAGACGCTGGACGCCGTGCACGAGGCCGGCATGTACGGCATCTACGCGGACGTCGTGGACGGCCGGCGCAGCTGGCAGGGCGCGGCGGGCGTCGCCGACGTCGAGACCCGCCGCCCGGTGCGTCCCGAGATGGTGCACCGGGCCGGGAGCGTCACCAAGTCGTTCGTCGCCGTGGCCGTGTTACAGCAGGCCGGCAAGGGCAGGATCGACCTGGACGCCCCCGTCGGCCGCTACCTGCCGAAGCTGGTCCCGGGCGAGCGCGGGCAGCGGATCACCGTACGCATGCTGCTCAACCACACCAGCCACATCGCCGACCACGCCGGCGTGATCTTCCCGACGGTCGAGAGCCTGGACGCCAACCGCTTCCGCGCCTTCCGGCCGGAGGAGCTGGCGCGGGCCGGCCTCGACGCCCCCGCGACCGGGCAGCCGGGGGCGGCCCCCGGTGCGTACTCGAACACGAACTACGTCATCGCCGGCCTGCTGCTGGAGAAGGTGACGGGCACGAGCGCCGAGCGGTACATCACCGAGCACGTCTTCCGTAAGGCGGGGCTGCGGCACACGTCGTTCCCGCGTACGCCGCACATCGCGGGGCCCAGCTCCAAGGCGTACGAGGCGCTGTTCGGCTACTTCGACCCGCCCAGGGACTACAGCGTCTACGACATGTCCTGGGCCTGGACGGCGGGCGCGGCCGTCACCACGATGGAGGACCTCAACCGCTTCTTCCGGTCGCTGCTGCACGGCGAACTCCTCGGCCCGGCCCTGCTCGCCGAGATGCGGACGACCGTGCCCATCCGGTCGCTCGCGGGCGTCGTGATCGACTACGGTCTCGGGATCTACCCGCTCGACCTGCCGTGCGGCCGGTTCTGGGGGCACGACGGGAGCATCCCCGGCATGGAGACCTTCGCCTTCTCGGACGCCGGTGGCGGCCGCCAGTTCGCCTTCGGTACCAACCTGAGGAACTACCGGCAGCTGGACGAGAACGGTCTTCCTGTCGCGCACGCCATCGACTTCGCGATCGGCGACCACCTGCTGGAGGCGGCCTGCGGCCCTGACGCGGGAACGGCGGCCAGGTCGGAGCGGCCGCTCCCGCCGATCGGCGTGGACGCCGGCACGGCCACTCCCTGACCGGACGCCGGCACGGGCTCGTCCCCTGGCGGTGCTGCTCCGGGTCACGGGCAGGGCGGACGGTAGGGGAGGCCGGGTATGCGGCGGGCCCATTCCGCCGGGCTGATCACGGGATGGGCGAGCACGCATGCCCGCCGCGCGGCACGGACGGCGTCGGTCTCCCAGAGCCGGACGGTCGCGTCCACCCCGCCGGTGGCCAGGGTGCGGCCGTCCGGGCCGAACGCGGCGGCGTAGACCCGGTCGGTGTGGCCGGTCAGCGTGACCATGGCGTCCGGCCGGCCGATGCGCGTGAGGTCCCACAGGCGCACGGTGCCGTCGAAGCCGGCGGAGGCCAGCAGTCTGCCGCCGGGGTGGAAGGCCACGGCGGCGACGGCGCCGGTGTGGCCGGTCAGCGGTACGGGCGGCCGCTCGCCGGGCCGGGCGGCGAGGTCGTGGAGAAGGATCACGCCGTCGGCGCTCGCCGCGGCCAGCCGGCCGCCGTCCGGGCTGAACGCCACGTCGTCGACGGCGTTGCGGTGGCCGGTCAGCGTGGCGGTGACGGCCGGGTGGCGGGCGTCGGTGACGTCCCACAGCCGTACGGTACGGTCGGCGCCGCCGGTGGCCAGGGTGCGGCCGTCAGGGGAGAAGGCCGCCGACAGGACCGTGTCGCCGTGCCCGGTGACCGTCGCCAGTGACCGCGGGCGGCGCGGATCGGTCACGTCCCACGTCCGCAGGGTACGGTCGGCGCCCACGGTGACCAGGGTCCGCCCGGACGGGTCGAAGGCGGCCGCGTACACGTGGCCGGTGTGAGCCTTGACGACGGCGAGCGGGCCGGCCCGCCCGCCGTCACCGGCCTGCCAGAGCCGGACCGTGAAGTCGAGGCCGGCGGTGGCGAGCACCTTGCCGTCCGGCCGCCACGCCGCCCGGACGACGCCGTCGGTGTGACCGGTCAGGACGGCCTGCGGCGCGGGCGGGCGCCCGGGGACCAGGCTCCACAGCCGCGCCGTCCGGCCCGCCCCGGTGACCAGGGTGCGGCCGTCGGGGCTGACGGCGACCGTGCGGACGGCGCCGTCCTGCCCGCCGATCAGCGGCGCCCCAAGGTCCCACAGCCGGATCTTCCCGTCCCTGGAGGTGGTGGCGAGCGTTTCGCCGCCGGGCTGGAACTCCGCGGCGAGGACCGTGTCGGCGTGCCCGGTCAGCGTCAGCGGGACGCTCGCGGGCCGCAGCAGGTCCCACAGCCGTACGGTCATGTCGTAGCCGCCGCTGGCCAGCCGCCGGCCGTCCGGGCTGAACGCCAGCGCCGCGACGCCGTTGGTGTGCCCGGTGAGGGTGACGATCGGCTTCGGCTCGCGCGGGCGGGCGACGTCCCAGAGCCGGACCGTGTTGTCGAAGCCGGCGGTGGCGAGCGTACGGCCGTCCGGGCTGAACCGCGCGGCCAGGATCGCGGCCGTGTGGCCTTCGAGGTCGGCCAGGCGCCGGGGACGGCGCGGATCGGCGACGTCCCACAGCCGCGCGGTGTTCCCCGGCCCGGCGGTGGCCAGGACATCCGCGCCGGGGGCGAACACCGCCGTCGTCATCGTGCCGGGCTCGACGGGCAGCTCGGCGGCCAGGTGCGCGTGCGAGGGGTCGGCGACGTCCCACAACCTGGGGACGCCGTCATGGCCCGCCGTCGTTAGTATGCGGCCGCTCGGGCTGAACGACACGTGCCGGACGCCCTGGGTGTGGCCGGTCAGCACGGCCAGCGGGCGCGGCGCGCGCGGGTCGGCCACGTCCCACAGCCGGGCCGTGCGATCGTCGCCGGCCGTGGCCAGGAGGTGTCCGCCGGGGGCGAACTTCACCGCCAGCACCGCGCCGAGGTGACCGCGGAGCACCGGCAGCGCCTGCGGGCGATGCGGACGGCGTACGTCCCACAGCCGCGTCGTCCCATCGGTGCTCACCGTGGCCAGCAGCCGCCCGCCGGGCTGGAACGCGGCCCCGTGGACGGCGTTCTCGTGGCCGGTCAGCAGGGTCGCCGGCATTCCGGCCACCGCGCTGAGCAGGCCGCCCCTGGCCTCGGCGGTGGGTGACAGCCGGTAGGCGGCCAGGGCGAGCTGCGCGGCCAGGCTCGGATCGGTGGCGCGCAGCGCGCCGGCGTCCGTCGCGGTCTTACGGGAGAGTGCCTGGTCGCGCTGGTACGTGGCGGTGCGCTCCGCGCCGGCGGCGGCCCGCTGCGCGCGTACCGCCATGACGGAGGCGACCAGGGCCAGCACCAGGAGGGTCGCGAGCGCGGCGACGGCCCGGTGCAACCGGCGGGTCCGCCGCCGGGACTGGCGGACGCTCGCCTCCAGGAACTCCCGCGCGTCGGCCGGGAGCCGCCCGTCGTACCCGGCGGCCCACTCCTGCGCCGCGACCAGGCGTCCGCCGCGATAGAGCGCGTCGGGGTCGCGGCGTAGCCGCACCCAGATCGTGGCGTCGGCGGTGAGCCTGCGCGCGACGACCAGCCCGGCCCGGTCGGCGTCCACCCAGGACCGCAGCAGCGGCCAAGCCCGCAGCAGGGCTTCATGGCTGATCTCGACGGTGTCCGCGTCCGCGGTGATGAGCCGCCGGGCGACGAACCGGTCGAGCACCTCCTCCATCTCGGCCGCCTCCTCGGCGTCGCAGCCGTCGAGCAGCTCCGTCAGGGTGGCCCTGCGCCGGGTGTCGCCGGCGTCGGGCGCGACGTGCACCAGGTGCAGGAAGAGGCGGCGGGCCAGCTCGCGGCGGCGGCCGGTCAGCCCGTCGTGGACCGCGTCGGCGCTGGCCGCCACCGCGCCCTCGACGCCGCCCACCACGCGGTACGCGGCCACCGTCAGGCTCCGGCCCTGACCCTGGCCCCACGTGGCGTAGAGGGCGTGCGACAGCAGAGGGAGCACGCCGACCTCGTGCGCCCCGCCGCCCGTGGACGGGGCGACCTGGCGCAGCAGCAGCTCGACCAGGCCGTCCTCGATCTCGACGCCGGCCCGCCTGGCCGGCTCCACGATGGCCTCGCGCAGTTCGTACTCCTCCATCGGGCCGACGGCGAGCTGCCCGTCCTGGGCGAGCGCGACCAGCTCAGGATGCCGCAACGCCGCCGCGTAGAAGTCGGCCCGCAGCCCCAGCAGCACGAGCGCGCCGCCGGGTGGCGTGGCCGCGGCGCGTACGGCGGCGATGAAACAGCGCCGCTCCGCCTCGTCCGCGCACTCGGTGAACACCTCTTCGAACTGGTCCACCACCAGCACCAGCGGCCGGTCGCCCGCCCCTGCCCTGGCGGCGTACCCGGCGGCGGCCTCCGGGTCCTCGCGGACGATCGCGGCGACCTCGTCCGCCGGCACGCCGGCCGGCGGCGCGAGCCGTGCGGCCAGCTCATCGACCGGCCGCGCCCCCGGGACGATCACGACCACCGGCCAGTGCGCGGAACCGGGCAGGGCGCCGTCGCGCAGGGCCGCGACCAGGCCGGCGCGCAGCAGGGAGGACTTGCCCGACCCGGAGGGCCCCGTCACCAGCCGCACGCCCCCGCCCGCCGCCCTCATCCCGGCCACCTGTTCGAGCAGCCGGCCGGTCAGCGCGCGCCGCCCGAAGAACCAGCCCGCGTCCTCCGGCCGGTAGGCGGCCAGCCCCCGGTACGGCTCAGGACCGGCGACGCGGCGGCCGGGAGCCCGCCGTACCCGCAGCCAGGCGGCCAGCCACGCCTCGACGTGCGCCGGATCGCTCACCCCGCACACTTCCAGCACCCGTACCAGCAGGTCACGCGACGACGTGGACGGCAGTCCGCGGCCCGCGAACCAGTCGCCGAGGGTGCTGTGCGCGCCGTACGCGCCGGCCTCGGCCGCCACCTGCCGCACGCTCAGACCGGCCCGCTCACGCAGCGACGAGAGCTCACGTCCGAACTCCCGCCGGGTGGCGATCCTGCCCAGATCGGGATGGTCCGGAGCGGCGTCGGCGGACTGGGACACACAGCCTCCTGCAGTCGTGCGGCTACCCGCCGTCGTCAGGCGTCACCTGTATGTCGCCGTCCGATCACCATTGGTTACATCTGCCCTGTACGGCCTTCCTCGGGCAGGGGTGACCCCTTCACCCGCTCGTGCCGCCGCGCAGTCCGTCGATGACGACGCCGAGGATCGGCTCCAGCGGGTCTTCCCTTCTGCTCATGCAGGCCGACATCAGCGCCCTGACGTCCAGGTAGCCGACGTCGGCCCGTACGTCGCCCGCCTGCTGGGCGGCGGCGAGCAGGTTCTGCAGCCGGCCGCACAGGTCGGCGCCCGCGCGTTCGCCCAGGGCGTCCAGGCGCCGGTCGGTTCCGGCCAGTTCGGCCAGCCCGCAGTGGGAGGCGCCCTCGCGTACCAGGGCGGTGAAGAGGGCGAAGAAGGCGGTGCCGGGGGCTTCGCGGCGGGCGATCTCGTCGGCTTCCTCGGTGAGCTTCACCAGCCGGCTGGACAGTACTGGAAGTGGCGGCCGAGGTGTTCGCCACCGAGGGCCTGTCCGTGCCGGTCCACGAGATCGCCCGCCGCGCCGGGGTCGGCACCGAGATCGGCGGAGCCCTCGCCAGGCTCGCCGTGGACGCCGGTCTGAACGTCGTCCTCAGCAACTCCCGAAGCCCGGAAACCCTGGCCGGCCTGGTCGCGGAGCTCGGATCACGGGCCCGCGCCGCCACCCCTTCAGAAGCGGCCGCCGCGGCGGACTGGGTCGTGGTCGCGGTGCCGCTGAAGCATCAAAGCCAGATCCCGGTGGCGCCCCTGGCCGGCAAGGTCGTGCTCGACGCGACCAACTACTATCCCGAACGCGACGGCTCGATCGCGGAGCTGGACGACGAGAAGGTCACCACCAGCGAGCTGCTCCAGCGGCACCTGACCGGCAGCGAGGTCGTCAAGGCGTTCAACAACATCTGGGTGAAACACCTGGCCTCGCTGGCCCGCCCGGCCGGCGCGCCCGACCGTTCGGTGCTGCCGATCGCCGGTGACACGCCGGACGCGAAGGCCGCCGCCACCCGGCTGATCGACCTGCTCGGCTACGACACCCTCGACACCGGACCGCTCGCCGACAGCTGGTGCTTCCAGCGGGACACTCCGGCGTACGTCAAGCTGTACTTCAAGGATCAGCGGGAGCTGACCGAGGAGGACCCCGGCGGGACGGTGACCGCCGGGGAACTCCGCGCCGCGCTGGCGGCGGCCCGGCGCCAGAACGCCTGAAAGGGGGGAACCTGAAAGCCGTCCTGTACCGCGAGATCGGTGATCCCTCCGTCCTGCCCGCCTCCCTGGTGCGACCGCTGCCGGACAACGCGTCGTTCGAGGTGGGCGCATCGCTCGGGGTGCCCGCGCTCACCGCGCACCGGGCGCTCACCGTCGCCGAGAACGGCCCGCGCCGCCTGGCTCCCAAGGCGCTGGACAGCACCATCGTGCTGGTGACCGGCGGCGCGGGCGCGGTCGGGCACGCCGCGATCCAGCTCGTCCTCTTCACCGACCTCGACCGGATGGCGGCCGCGGCCGACGACGTCACGGAGGCGGTGCGGGACGGCGCGATGGGCGTGGGCACGGAGCACGGCCTGCCGATCGTCCGCTTCCCCCTGGCCGAAACCGCCGCCGCGCACACCGCCGTGCAGAATCACGTGGTGGGCAAGGTGGTCGTCGACCCCGCCGCGTGACACCGCCCTCGTCCTCCGGCCCTGGCCGGCCTGTTACGGCGGCGGGTGAGGCCAGGAAGGCGACCGCTGCCGCCACGTCCTGCGGGGTGCCGGTGCGGCCTATGGGGTAGCCGTCGGCGGCGTGCTCCAGCCGGACAACCCGGCCTCCTCGGCCGGCTCGCACCTCGCCGCCGCCTCGATGTCCTCGTGCTCGTCGGCCAGAAATCCGCCCGGAAGGGCGAGAGCGCCCCGGAACGGGTCGATGCCGCGGTTCACGAGCAGCACGTGCAGGCGCGCCGCACGCAGGGTCAGGATCACCAGGTCGACCGCGAGCAGGATGCGGGGCGGCTGCCAGGGGTCGTCGGGCATGAACACATCCTCACTTTTGTCAGATCGACAGGAACCTCTCCGTTCGGCCACGATCACGTACCGGAGCAAGCGGTTTCGTTGAATGGCGGGCGGCGTCGTGTCGAACGTCATGAGACTTGGCCGGATGCCGGCCCATCTCTGGAGAAGATCAATGTCGCATCCGGCATGGTGCGTACTCGCAGGACCTCTGATCGCGTTACTCGTGCTGACCGGGTGCGCAGGGACGGATAAGGCCGGAGTGCCGAAGGCCGCCGAAGCGGGTGCGACGCTTGAGGAGCACATCACCCGAACCTTGGAGGGAGCTCAGGCCAAGGACGTCAGGGTCACCGACCCGGGCGGCAAGGACGTTCCGTGCGGTGGTGGGAACGTCAAACGTACGTACGCGGCCACCGCCAGGAACGACATCGGATCAGGGGATCCGAACTCGATGCTCCTGGTCATGGTCGGCGCCCTCGATCTCGTCGCCGAATACGATCTGCGAGCGCCCGCGCAGCGTACCCGGCATGATCTCGCCAGCGAGGAGTTCAGGACACATATCGTGCTGTCGTCACCGGCTGAGCACGTCATGGTCATCCGTGGCGAGACGGACTGCCTTCCCGGCTGAGTACGGCGAATTGCGGGGACGGTGCTCAGTCGCGTACCCAGAAGGAGGGCGGGAGGGCTTCGAGTTCGGTCACGGCCTGTTCGAGGTTGGCGGCGAACGGCAGGAGTGCTCTGTGGGACGGCTCGCCGCCGGCGGCGAGGCGGCGGATGACCTCGGCGTTTCTGAGTGCCCGGTCGGCCACCTCCAGGCCGAACGTCGAACGGTCGCCCTCGTAGCCGTAGGCGTCGAGGAGCAGGTGCAGGCGTCGGTGCCGGTCGTCGAAGGCGGTGAAGCCCTGCGCGGTGACGACGTGCCGGGCGTGCAGCGGGACCCAGGTCAACGCGCAGTACGCCAGGTCACGCTCTCGCGGGAACGGGCCGGCGGTGTCCCAGTCGACGAAGCCGACCAGGTCGTCGCCCTGCCACACCGCGTTGTAGGGCGAGGCGTCGTTGTGCGTGATGACCAGGCCCGGCTGCCACGGCCGGGCGACGAACCAGACCGCGTCGGGCTCGGGCACGAACGACGCCGTCGCGTCGTGCAGGCGCCTCAGCCAGGCTCCGACCTGCGTGAGCGCGCGGTCCGTCCACGGCCAGGCGGGCCAGGGGTGCTGCTCGCCGATCGTGTCGCCGTGCAGGTACGTCAGCACCTCGCGCCCCTGCTCGTCGAAGCCGAGCACCCGCGGCGCCCCCTCGAACCCGATCTTCTCCAGATGCGCCAGCACGGTGTGCACGCTGCGGGTCCACGGGTTGGCGGTCCGGTGGACGGTCTCACCGATGCGCACTGCGCCGACATGCCTGCCGCCCGTCAGGGGCTGCTCGTCCATGACACTGTTTGTACGCCTGGGCCGCCGGTCGCGGCACCTGGTTTTCGGCGGCCGGGTCTTGTGTGTCGGAGCTGAGGAAGGGTGGAGGTGCCGGTCTCCCGTCAGCGGCGGCCTCTGCCCTTGCCGGGGTGGTCGGCGCTGTGTCCGGGTGGGACCTGGTCGCGGGACGTGGTCGCCTTCTTGGCCTGGCCCGGCGGCACCCAGATGTCGGCCGAGGAGGTCGCGCGCCCGGACGTCGTCGTCGAGCGGCGCTGGGTCGAGGGCTGCTGATCTTGCGATGTTCTGGGGCGAGACGTCGTCGTCGCAACCGTGGTGGGCTCGGACGACGGTCGTGACGGTTGCGACGTCGTCGGTGTCGCCGCGGGCGTGGTGGCGGTGGAGGCCGTGGGAGAGGGGGTGGGGGTGGGCGTGGTGAGCGCGGCCTGGAGTCGGTCGGTGGGTTGTGGTGCGGCTGGGAGCGGATCGGACGGGGCCTCGGGCCAGAAGCTGGCGGCCAGTACGCCGACGGTCAGCGCGGCCGCCACGACCACGTGCCGTACCTGGGCGCGTCGTTCCCGCTCGCGCTTCGACGGCGGATCGGGCGCTTCGGCTGCCGGTACGGCGGCGAGCAGGGAGCCGGGCGTAGCTGGAGGCGTGGAGTCGAACCCGGTCAAGGGCACCACAGCGGGGCTGGAGTCGGCATCGGCTGAAGGCGAAGGCACGGCAGCGGGAACGGCGGCGGGCACAGCGGTAGTGGGTACGGCTGAAGGTGCGGCGGCCGGTGCCACGTCCCCGGTCTGCGGCAGGTGGTCGGTGGGCGGGGCGCAGATCTGCTCCAGCTGCCGTCGGGCCGCACGGGTGTCGATGCGCTGCTCCGGGTCCTTGACCAGCAGGTTCGCGAGCAGGGGCGCCAGCGGTCCCGCGCGCTCGAACGGAGCCGGTTCGGCGGTCAGTACGGCGCTGATCGTGGCCAGCACCCCGCCCTGGCCGAAGGGGCAGCGTCCCTCCACCGCCGTGTACAAGGTCACGCCCAGCGACCACAGGTCGGTCTGCGGCGTGGGCGGGCCGCCGCGGGCGCGTTCGGGAGCGATGAAGGCGGGCGTGCCGACCACGATGCCCACCCCGGTGAGGTCCACCGGCCGCTCCACGCTGGTGGCCAGGCCGAAGTCGGTGAGTACGGCGTGACTCTCGCCGGCGTCCAGCAGGATGTTGGCGGGTTTGACGTCGCGGTGCACGACCCCGGCGGCGTGCGCGGCCTGTAAGGCGTCCAGCACCTGCAGCCCGATCCTGGCGACCGCGACGGGCGGCAGCGGCCCGCGCTTGGCCAGCACACCGGCCAGGGTGGGGGCCGAGACCAGTTGGAGCACGATCCACGGCCGTTCGTCGGCCTCCACCACGTCGTAGACGGTGGCGATGTTCGGATGGGAGAGCCGGGCGGCCAGCCGGGCCTCGGTCATGGTGCGGCTGAGCAGCATCTCGCGTTCGGACTGCGGCCGCTCGTCGAGGGTGACCTCCTTGATCGCGACCGGGCGGTCCAGTATCTCGTCATGGCCGCGCCAGACCCGGCCCATGCCGCCGCGTCCCAACTCGGCCTGGAGCCGGTAGCGTCCGGCCAGGAGCCAGCCTTCACACCGCGAAACCGACATAGCGTCCGGCCTACCCGATCATTGGATGCTCATGCAACCTCTACCGGCGAAGAGGCTGAAGGCCGGGAACGACGGCTATAGAGGCGATGGCGTGCGGCCGCCGGGTTGCCGCCGGACGGATTTCCCGGCCACCGCACCCGTCCTCTTCCCCCCTGCGGATCTTGCCGGGGAAAGCGCCTGGTCAGAGTGGAGAGACGGTTTCGGCGTGTTCCCGAGGCCCGTACGACGTGGGCAGTATGGATCACGCGGGCGCCGACGCGGCCCCGAGACGCCACCCTTCACCCGAACCTCGACACAGGCGCCACCTCAGGGAGCATCCATGTCCACGCTGGTGTTGGTCCACGGTTTCTGGCACGGCTCCTGGTGCTGGAGCGAAGTCGTCCCCCATGTCGTGGCGGCCGGGCGGCCGGCCGTGGCGGTGGACATGGCGGGGCACGGCTTGTACGCCCGCCGTCCCCGATGGTTCACCGAGCAGCCGTACGACCCGGAGGCGGTCGGCACCGAGGTCTCACCCGTGGCGGACGTGAGCCTTGACGACGCGGCCGAGTCGCTGACCGCGCAGCTCAGGCGGATCGGCGGTGGTGAGCCGGTGACGGTGGTGGCCCACAGTGCGGCCGGCCCGGTGCTGACGCGCACCGCTCAGCGGACGCCGGAACTGGTGGCGCACGCGGTGTACCTCACCGCGTACATGCCGGCCTCGGACGTGCCCGCGGTGGCGTACACGCAGATTCCCGAGGCGGACGACAGCCTGGTCGTGCCGCTGTTGCGCGGGGATCCGTCCAGGATCGGCGCGCTGCGGCTCGACTTCGCCAGCGGCGACCCGGCCTACCGGCGGCAGTTGCGCGAGGCGTTCTACAGTGACGTCGACCCGGCCCTCATCGAGGCCGCCGCCGGCCTGCTGACGCCCGACAGCCCGGTCGGCATCATGCTGGGCACCACCACCCTGACGCACGGCGGCTGGGGATCGGTGCGGCGCACGTACATCGTCTGCACGCGCGACCTGGCCCTCCTGCCGGACGTGCAGACGAGGTTCATCGCCGAGGCCGACGCGGCGTTTCCCGACAATCCGACCTCGGTCGTCACGCTCGACGCCTCCCACTCGCCGTTCCTCTCCATGCCCGGCGAACTGGCCGGCATCCTCACCGCGCTCGGCTGACGGAGGGTGACGGGCGGCTGGAAGGGGTCTAGCGCAGGGCGCGGTGGAGCTGGGTCATGGTGCTCTGGACGCGGCTCTTGTCGCCGACCACGATGTACGTCTCGTAGGAGACCTTCTCGCCCTTGTCCATGGCCCCGCTGGGCGCGGTGCTCTGGATGGTGTTCTCGCCGAAGTGGGCGTTGTAGTCCATCGGCGGGCGGGTCATCGTGTAGTAGTAGGCCTTGCCGAGCACGTCGGGCCGGACGTACATGCCGAGGCAGTAGGCGCCGTCGGCGGTGCACCGGACCATGGGGTCCTTGCTGGTGTGGGAGTCGGCGGGCTTGGGCGACAGGCGGCCGGTGGTGAGGCCGTAGGAGAAGACCTTGGTGAAGTCCGGCTGCAGGTAGGCGACGAAGACGCCGTCGAAGTGGTCGTGCCGTTCGTCCTCCGAGGTGATCGTGGCCGCGGTGCGGAAGACGTTCTCCAGCTCGGGCACGTCGTGGTCGGGGGCGAGCTCGATCGAGGTCTGCAGCCAGTACGGCGACAGGCCCATGGTGAACGGCACCCGCTTGGGCTGCCGGTCGGCGGCGCGGCAGTCACCCCAGCCCGGCTTCGGGTCGTCGAGGGTGATGAAGAACGCGGGCCTGCCCGCCGTGCGGATGGAGCTGCCCGACTTGGCCATGGTGTAGAGCGCGCTGGTGCTGGGACCGTGGTACGGCGGCGCCATCCGGTTGTCGTCCTTGCTGGCGCCGGCTTGCGTGGGGTTGTAGCACTCGCTGGGCGACTCGCCCTGGTTCCAGGCGTGGAAGGCGTACTGGAAGGCGGCGCCGTGGCCGCCGCTGGTGATGAACTCCTTGTCGTTCACCTTGACCGACGCGATCGAGCCGGCCAGCGCCGTGGACGTCGTGACCGACAGCTTGTTGCGCTTGTCGACCAGGGTGGACACCGTGACGTCCTGGAACGTCCGGTCGTAGTTCTTCTTCGTGGCGCATTCGGACTTGTACGTGAGCACGAAGTCGTTGTAACCGGCGCTGCCGCGCGCCGGCGCCTCGCACGAGACCGGCGCGGCCGTCGCCGTCACGGGAGTGACCACGGCCGTCACGACCGTGGCCGCGGCCAGTAAGGCGCCCTGTCGGAGAGATCTCATACGCGCATCCAAGCGGGACCAGGCGGTGCGGCACGATCTCTTCGAAAAAAGGGTAAACGTTCGGGGCGGCTGGTTCGGCAGGCGCGGTTCCCCGAGGGGGAAGCGAGGTCGCCCCGCGAAACGTATGCGCGATTTATGCAAGATCCGCACAGGCTGTCTACCCTGGCCGGGTCGTTGGAAGGCCAGGTACGTCGGCACGGCCCCTGAAATCGGGTCAACTACCGCAAGCCCGGCAGCGGAGGCTATCGCCTCTGCGGCCACCTGCCGCTGGCCACGTCCCCCACCTGGTCGCCGCGGCCGAACGGGGCGCGCGCCGGCCAGGATCCGTCGGCCTCGCCGCCGATCTGGTCACGGGCCTGCGCCGGCTGCTCTACAGCGGCGTCGGATGGGCCGGGATCGCGCCGAGCTATCAGGCCGTCATCGAGAAGGACCGCGGAGGGCGAGGTCCTCTACCACCTGGCCGAGACCCATCGGCAGGCCGACCAGGGTGCGCAGGCCATCGAGGCCGCCGGTGATCGCCTCGGGCTCAGCCGGGAGATCGGCGACGAGACCCCGCTCGACGCGACCGAGACCGCTGAGATCGAGACCCGCTCAACGCGCAGCAGCCCGCCCCATAGCGCGGTTAAAGCGGTCTTCCCTACGCTGCGGTCTCATGTTCGAACGAGCGAAACCCCTCTGGGCGGCCGTCGCCGCGGCGCTGGTCGTGCCCTTACTGCCCCTGCCCGCCGCCGCCGCGGCG
The DNA here is from genome assembly GCF_035917475.1 of Nonomuraea fuscirosea. Lineage (NCBI taxonomy): Bacteria > Bacillati > Actinomycetota > Actinomycetes > Streptosporangiales > Streptosporangiaceae > Nonomuraea > Nonomuraea fuscirosea. The sequence goes on from NZ_CP109074.1 coordinate 876,575, forward strand.
GAGCTCCGTGTCATCTCGTGGAACGTCTGCGGCGAGGCGGGCGGGCAACGTGGCGACGCCGGCTACTGCCCGTACCGCAATGAACCGGACAAGAAGGTCGAGCAGCTCGCCGGGCTCGTGTCCCGGCACCAGGCCAACGTGCTGCTGCTGCAGGAGGTGTGCGGCGCCGCGCCCGGCAGTCATCTGGAACTGTTGAAGGCGGCCCTCGGCCCCGGCTGGTCCTTCGCCAGGGCCGACGGCGCGCGCCCCGACGGCCGCGTCGACTGCCGTGGCTCGCTGGAGGGCGATCTCGGCCTCGGCATCGCGGTGAAGGCGGAGATCACCGGGACCACGGTCACGCAGACGCTGCCGCCGGACCCCACCGGGCAGAGCAAGCAGACCCTGCCGACGCTGTGCGTACGCACGGACACCTGGGCCGGCACCCGGATCTGCACCACCCACGTGCTCGCCGACCCCGCCGATCCACGCCGCGCCCAGCAGGTCAGGAACGTCAAGGCCGCGGCCTCCGCCGGCGGTCTCGACGTGTTGCTCGGCGGCGACTTCAACCTGTTCCCCGGCTCGGCGGAGCTGAAGCCGCTGTCCAGCGCGTACGAGGAGTGCGACTCGCTCGGCAACTCCCGCGACGAGGTCACCCACCACGCCTGGACCAGCGGGAAGCACGTCTACCGCAAGCGGGACCACATCTTCGCCACCAAGACCGGCACGAGCCGGCGCTACACCTGGTGCGACGCCGACCAGTCGCTCATGGACCGAACCGCGAACGAGCCGGACAGCGGCCCGCCGAACGGGTACTCCGACCACGCGCCACTGATCGGCTACCTGCCGGGAACGTGACGCGGGCGCCCGGCGCGGGCGGCCCCGTCCGCGCCGGGAGCAGCCCGTTAGCTACTGTGCCGTCGCTATCATGGGCGGGGTGACCGACACCTCCGCCCGTCCTCAACGGCGCGGCCGGGAAGTGCTGCTCCGGGCGGTACGCCAGGCGATGCTGGACGAACTCGTGGAGCGCGGCTACGGGGAGGTCTCGATCGAGGGCGTGGCGGCCCGCGCCGGGGCGGCGAAGACCTCCGTCTACCGCCACTGGGGCACCAAGGAGGACCTGGTCGTCGACGCCCTCAGGCACGCCCTGCCGATCCTCGACCAGCCGGCGGACACGGGTCACGTGCGTGAGGACCTCCTGGTGCTGCTGCGCCGCGTGTCCGCCTCGCTCGACGGCCTGACCGGCCAGGTGCTGCTGACGGTGGCCGGCGAACGCCGGCGTCATCCCGAGATCGCGGAGGCGGTGGTGGACGAGATCGTCCGCCCGCGCCGGCGGCAGTTCCTGGCGGCGCTGGAACGGGCCGCCGAGCGGGGGCAGATCTCCGGCGCGGCCGTCACGTCCATCCCGATCGAGGTGGCGAGCGGCCTGATGCTGCAGCACTACCTCCACACGGGCACGCCGCCCGGCGAGGAGCGCATCCAGGAGTTCCTCGACCAGGCCATCATGCCCCTCCTCACGCAAGACCGGGCGTGATCATCCGCAGGTCTCGGGATTCTCATCTGCTCACAGCAGATCTGCCGCAGGCGGATCGCGTCGACTTCGGTCCGCGGCGCCTCACATGATGGACGCATGAGTGAAGAATCGAAACTTCCCCTGTTCAACGCACGGGTGCGACGCGAACTCTACGAGCAGCGAGTCCTCGTTCTCGACGGCCCGCTCGACGACGACAACGGCACTCTGCTGGCCACGCAGATGATGGCGCTCGCCACGCATGACACGTCGGCCGACATCGCCTTGTGGATTCATTCTCCGGGCGGTTCCGTGCCTTCGATGCTGGCGATCCGCGACGTCATGCGCCTCATTCCCTGTGACGTTTCCACCCTTGTTCTGGGAATCGCCTACAGCGCCGGGCAATTCCTGCTGTCCGCGGGGGCGAAAGGGAAGCGCCGCGCCCTGCCGCACGCGCGCGTCCTGATGCACCAGGGCTCGGCGGGCATCGGCGGCACCGCGGTCGACATCGAGTTGCAGGCCGGTGACCTGCGGCATACGCGTGACACCGTGCTCGGCCTGATCGCCGAGGACACGGGCCAGCCGGTCGAGCGCATCTTCGAGGATTCGCTGCACGACCGCTGGTACACCGCGCAGGAGGCGCTCGACTACGGCTTCATCGACGGCATCGTGCAGACCTTCGACGAAATAGCGCCGCAACATCGCCCACGACCCGGATTCGGCGTCACCGAAGGAGTCGGCCAGTGACCACCTATACGATCCCTAACGTCATCGCGCAGAATCCGCGCGGCGAGCGCGTCATGGACGTTTATTCGCACCTGCTCACCGAGCGGATCGTCTATCTCGGCACCGCGATCGACGCGGGCGTCGCGAACGCGCTCATCGCGCAGTTGATTTTCCTGGAGTCGGACAACCCCGACGCGGAAATTCAGTTTTACATCAACTGCGAAGGCGGCGATCCGAGCGCGATGCTCGCCATTTACGACACCATGCGCCATATCCGGCCGCGCGTTTCCACGACGTGTGTCGGACAGGCGGTCGCGGTGGGTGCCGTGCTGCTCGCCGCGGGCGCGGAGGGGAAGCGGGCCGCCCTTCCGCACGCCCGGGTCATCCTGCACCAGCCGGCCGCCCAGGGGCGTGGCGCGATCCCCGATCTCATCCTGCAGGCCGACGAGGTCGTCCGTGTCCGGGCCGACATCGAGCGCATCCTGTCACGGCACACCGGTCAGAGCATCGAGACCCTGCGCGCCGACACCGACCACGATCGCGTGTTCACCGCGACCGCGGCGATGGAGTACGGGCTCCTCGACCAGATCATCGAGGAGCACGCGTAGGCCAGTGGGACCGCCCCGGCCGGTCGCGTCACGCCGCCAGCGCGTACGCGGCCGAGCAGGTGGCCCCCGTCGACGTGCTGGGCTGAGCGGCGCGCAGGTTGTCGGCGACGGCGAGGGTCAGATCGATCAGGGTCACGTCCAGCGCGCCGGCGACCGCGGCGATCATCTCGCTCGACGGCTCCTTGAGGCCTCGTTCCATCTCGGAGAGGTATTGCGGCGAGACACCGGCGCGGCTCGCCGTCTCGCTCAGCTTCTCGCCCCGCTCGTGGCGCAGGCCGCGCAGGCACTCACCGAGCGCGTGCCGCCACAGCGGCTCGCGGGCCGGCGACGGCGTGGGGACGGTCCGGTCGAACGCTGGACGCAGCGGCGGGATGGTGGAGGCCATAATTCACCATAGACAGCCGATGCGCTCGCGTGCTGCCTGCTTCGCGTAGAGCGGAACCGTCCCTCGCCTGATTGATGAGCCCTTCCCAGGCTACGTTTGCGTAGCTATTCGGCGCGCGTTAGGGTCAAATGGATACGTCAACGTTGCTAAGGAATTCCGGCATGTCGCAGATCGTCTGGAGCACCCGCGCGGAGACCGAGCAGGACGTCCCGGTGATCCGCGAGATCCTGCTGGCGGCGTTCCCCACCGCGCTGGAGGCCGACCTCGTCGACGCCCTGCGCGAGGACCCCGCCTGGATCCCGGCTCTCTCCGTCGTCGCCACGGACGCCGAAGGACCCGCCGGATACGCCCTGCTCACCCGCTGCCACGTCGATGACGCGCCCGCCCTGGCCCTCGCGCCCTGCGCCGTGCCGCCCCGCCACCAGCGGCGGGGCGCCGGCTCGGCGGCTGTCCGCGCCGGGCTCTCCGCCGCCCGCGACCTGGGCGAGAACCTCGTCCTGGTGCTCGGCCACCCCGAGTACTATCCGCGGTTCGGCTTCACCCCCGCCTCCGCCTACGGCATCCGTCCCCCGTTCGAGGTCCCCGACGAGGCGATGATGGCACTCACCCTGGACCCGGCGGCGCCGGCGCCGGGCGGCGGCACCATCGTCTACCCCGCCCCGTTCGGCGTCTGACGCGGCAGACCCTTTTCCGCCGGTGGACAGCCAACGATCAGCGGGGCTGCGACAGTGCGGTCTGTGGAGACCGTGGATGCCCGGGCGCGGCTGGGGCGGCCGTTCGTCGTCGGGCGCGCCTCTTTGGATGCCCTCAGGCAGCTGGTGCCGCTGGTGGCGCCGGCCGTGGTGGTGTTCGCGCCGCTGGGCCTGATCACCGCGTTGGCGCTGTTGCCGCTGCTCAGCGGGTCGGCCGTGGTGCGGAACGGCGAGCTGGAGAGCTACGGCGCCGAGCCGGGTCAGCTGCTCGTGTCGGGTGCGGCGGTGCTGGTGGCGTTCACCGTGGCGCAGGCCGTGGTGTTCCCCGCGACCGTGCTGATCGCGGCGAGCCTGCAGGCGGGCGGGCGGCCCGTGTCCGCGCGCGGGGCGCTGGGGGTGTCCTTGCGCCGGCTGCCCTCCATGATGCTGCTCGTGCTGCTGGCCGTGCTCGTGTTCGGGCTGGTGGTGGCCGCTGCGTACGCGGCGTTGACGGTGACGGGAAGCGCCGTTCCGGCGGTGATCGTGTTCGTGGGGCTGGCGCTGTTCACCATGCCGGCGCTGCTGGCCGTGCCCGCCATCGTGCTGGAGGGCCGCTCCGCGATCGGCGCCGTCGGACGCGGCTACGACCTGGTGATCGGTCATGAGCCGTCCAGCGTGTTCACCCTCGCCTGCGGTGTGTACGTCATCCCCGGCGGCGTCTCCGCGGCCCTGGACGCGGCCACGGCGGGGCTGCACGGCCCGGCGCTGATGTACGCCACGGGCCTGGCGGGCGGCGTACTGGCGCCGGTCGGAACCGCTTTCCAGGCGAGCGTGATCACCCGCCAGTTCCTGCACCGGCTGGCGCTGCGGCCGGACCCGGTCTCGGCCGGGGAGCTGGACCGGATCCTGGCCGGCCTGCCCGATACGGGCCCGCGCCACCGGGCCCGGTTCCCGCTCGTGCTGCCCGCGCTTCTCCTGCCCGGCCTCGTGCACGGCGGCGTCGCGACGGCCAACCCGTTCGGCTGGCTGGAGACCAGCGAGACGGACGTCACCGCCGCGTGGTGGAACGCGTTCGCGGACGGCACGGACGGCTTCGCACTCCGCGCGGGAGACCTGCGCGCTCTGTACGCGGGGCCGGGCACGGGCCTGGTCGCGCTGGTCCACGGCGGATTCCAGCAGCCGTCCGCGATGTTCGCGTGCGCCGACTCCACCTGTCGCCGGGCCCGCTTACGCCACGCCCATGGCGCGAACCAGGACCTCGGTCTCGACCCCGGCGGGGCCGCGCTGCCGGACGGTCGCCTGGTGCTGACCTCGTGGACGCGGCACCACGCCGAGTGGGACACCTGGAAGCGGCTCGGCCTGCTGATCTGCGACCAGCAGGCGTGCCTCCCGCCGCCGGGCGGCCGACCCCTCATCTCGCGGCACGACGTGGCCGGCATCCTGCCGCTGGCCATGTCCGCACGCCCTGACGGCGGGCTGGTCGTCGCCACCGCCGAGCAGGTGGAGAGCGGCCGAGGGCGGTACGACGCCGAGATCTCCCTGATCCTCTGCGCGGACCCCGCCTGTACGCGCCCGGTCAGCCGGAAGGTGGCGCGGGTCCCCTCGGGAGGCTACTACCCCGAGTCGAGGACCCTGTCCGTCGCGGTCGGCGCCCACGGCGGCCCGGTGGTGGCGAGGATGGACAGCAGGACCGGCGCGATCCACGTGATCTCCTGCGAGGCCCCCGCCTGCGCGCGCCCGCGCGTCACCCGGCCGGTGCCGCCGCAGGCGATCGAGCGGACCCGCGACACCCCGCGCCATGCCGTGGCGGTGGCGGTGCGCCCCGACGGCCGGCCGGTGCTGGCGTACCAGGACATCCGGGATTCGGCGGCCAGATTCGTCGACTGCCGCTCCCGGGACTGTGCGCGGCACGTCACCGTCACGCTGTCCGGGGAGTCGTACGCACCGCCGGTGCCGGTCATCGATCGGGCGGGGCGCGTCCTGGTGGCCTACCAGGACGCCGTCCGCCCATACGTCATGCTCGCCACCTGCGTGGAGGGCCGTTGCGCCCGGACCGCGGTGACCGGCACGCGCAACGGTCCGGGTGACGTCCTGGCCATGGCGCTCGACCAGGCGGGACGGCCGGTGATCCTCTGGACGGACGACAACGGCTCGTCCTTCTCCGACGGCAGATGGTCGTTGCTGGTCACCACGCCGCTCAATCTCCCGCTCAGCCGAGCTGAAGGGTGAAGCACCTGGCCAGGGGTTCGCCGGCGTACGGTCCGTAGCCGTCGATCCGCTGGTACCCCTCACGCTCGTAGAACCGGATCGCGTCGGGCTGCCGCACGCCGGTCGACAGCAGCAGCGTGCCGATCCCGTGCCGCCGGGCGTGCTCCTCCAGGGCACGCAGGACGCGGGTCGCCACGCCGGTGCCGCGTGCCCCCGGGGTCACGTACATGCGCTTGATCTCGGCCGTGCCGTCGTCCAGCAGGCGCAGCGCGCCGCAGCCGGTCGCGTCGCCGGCCGGGTCGCGGGCGATCAGGAAGACGCTGATGGTCTCCGCGGTCGGCGGCTCGCTCTCCTGGTCGGGCATGTCGTAGCGGGCGGCCAGTTCGGCCCGCATGGCCTGGCGCAGGCGGACGCCGTCCGCGCCGTCCCACGGCTCCTCGGTGACGGTCACGCTGCTCTTCCTTCCTCGGCACGGGTCCTGCTGCTCCTCGGTGACGGTCATGCCGCCCTTCCTTCCGTGGTCCGGGCCCTGGCCAGCCTGCGCTCCCGTACCGTGCACGCGAGCCGCACGACCACCGAGCGGACGGCTTCAGCGGGACGGTTCGACGGCACGAACAGCTGCTGTTTGACCCGGGCGAGGTGCTGGTGCCTGACGATGGCGGGGCGCAGCCGTGACTCCCAGGCGGTCAGCGCGGCGGCGAGGTCGACGGGGTGGTCGCGCAGCTCCCGGCCGAGGTCGGCGCCGCCGCGGAGGGCGAACGTGGCGCCCATGCCCGAGTAGAGGTTCAGGCACCACGCCGCGTCGCCCACGAGCACGACCCTGCCGCTGCTCCACCGGGGCATCTTCACCTGGTGCACCGAGTCGAACAGGAAGTCGGGCGTCTCTTCCAGGGAGTCCAGGGCGTGCCGAACCACGGGGTCGTCCATGTCGGAGAACGCGGTGCGCAGCCGCTCGATCCTGGATCCGGTGAACTCCGCCTCGACGTCCTCGGTCCGGTAGGTCAGCAGAGCGGTCGGGGGCCGGTCGGCGAATCCGAACACCCACGCCCCACGGCCGGCGCGGGCGCTGATGATGCTGTCCGCCTCCTGGAACGACGGCACCTGTTCCCTGAGCTGGAACGCGCAGATCATCGCGTTCCAGCCGGTCAGGTGGTTCTCGTGCGGGCCGAAGACCATGCGGCGCACGTGCGAACGCATTCCGTCGGCGCCGACGACGAGGTCGAAGCTCTCGCGCCGCCACGCGCCGGTGGCGGTGTCCTCGAGCAGGACGCGGACGTCCGCTCCGCTGTCGTCGATCTCGACGGGTCGCGTGGCGAAGCGCACCGGGACGGGCTCGCCCGCCCCGTCCGCGCCGATGCCCTCCCAGAGCGCGGCCTCGATGTCGCCGCGGACCACCGCCGCCGGGTCGCCCGGCTGGTGCAGGAACCCCAGGCCCGGCTCAAGGTTCCCGTGCCGGTTCAGCGACCAGGCCTTCCCGCCGCCGGGCGGGTTGCGGGTGTGCAGGTGGTCGCGGATGCCGAGGTCGGCGGCGGCCTGTCTGCCTTCGGGCATGAGGCCGACGAAGTAGCCGCCCCTGCGGCGATCCGGGGCCTTCTCCACGATGACCGGCTGCCATCCGGCCTGCCGCAGCCCGATCGCCGCGGCCATGCCGGCGATGCCGAGCCCGACCACCAATGCGCGTTTCGGCATGATGTGCCGTCCTTTCTCCGGTAGGTGCGGCGTGGTCAGCCGGGGACGACGACCGCGCGGGTGCGCCCCTGGTGCGCCCACGCCTCGCCGACGCGGCTGAGCGGGTAGGTGGTGTACGGCGCGTCGAAGGTGCCGTCGGCGAACCGGGCGATCATCTCTGGGAACTCGACGATCATCTCGGCCTTGGAGACCGAGCCCATGCCGCTGCCGGTGATCCGGATCCGCCGGCTGCGCAGGAGGTCCGCGGGCAGCGCCGCCTCGGTGCCGGCGAGCGAGCCGATCTGCACGTACGACGTCGTTTCGCCGTCGTACGGGCGGATGCCGCCCAGCGCGGCGAACGCCGCCTCGGCCACGGGGCCCCACACGAAGTCGAGGATGAGCCCGGGCCGCGCCTCGGCGACCGCGGTGGTGAGAGCGGCTCTTCCGGCATCGGAGGCCGGGTCCGCGAGCGGGACGGTGACGGCGCCGAGGCCGCTCAGCCGGTCCAGCGCCTCACGGTCGCGCCCGGCCGCGACGACCTGTGTCGCGCCGAGAGCCAGCGCCGCCCGTACGGCCAGGCCGCCCGACATGCCGGTCGCCCCGAGCACCAGCACGGTCCCGAGCTCGCCCGCCTCCTTGCGGTGGGCGACCAGCGGCATCCAGCCCGCCGAGGCGGGGTTCATGCCCGCGGCGACGGCGAGGGGGTCGGCCCCAGCGGGCAGGTCCACCTCGAACGGGGTGACCATCGACTCGGCCATCGTGCCCCAGGGCGACCGGGCGAGGCCCGTGTAGACCAGCCGCCCGTCCTCGGCCCTGGCCACCGCGTCCACGCCGGGGACCAGGGGGAACGCCTTGCCGCCGCGATAGTGGCGGCCGGTGGCCATGCCTCGGACGACGTGGTGCAGACCCGCGCCCACGAGGCTCAGCGGAGCCCGGCCCGGCTGGGGCTCCGGGGCGGGGAAGTCCGCGCAGACGGGGGTCGCCTGTGCGGAGTTGACGACGGCAGCACGCATGACACGCTCCTGAACTAAGTTCAATTCGGACGTCACCAACCGTGCCTGAACTTTGTTAAGGTGTCAACTGTGGCGAAGGGCATCACTCGGGAGCGGATCGTGGCGGCGGCCCTCGACCTGCTCGATGACAAGGGCATGGACGCGCTGACCGTCCGGGCGCTCGCGTCCCGGCTCGGCGTGGGAGCCCCCGCGCTCTACTGGCACGTCCGCAACAAGCAGGAACTGCTCGACGAGATGAGCACGTTCGTCATGCGCCGCGTCACGGACGCCCTCTCGGAGATCGCGCCCGGCGCCGGCTGGCGCGACGACGTGGCCGCGTACGGCCGGGTGCTGCGCTCGGAATACCTGCGGCACCGCGACGGGGCGCGCGTCTTCAGCGGCACCCGCTTCTCCGACCCCGACGTGGTCAAGGCGAAGGAACGCTGGCTCGAACGCCTGACCTCGGCCGGGTTCTCGCTGGCCGAGGCGGACGACACCCTCGACCTGGTCACCGCGTTCGTGGTCGGCTTCGTGATCGAGGAGCAGGAACGCGGTCAGCCCGGCGGCGATCCGGACCGGTACTCGCTCGCCGGGCGGGACGCCTGGCTGGGGGAGGGCGCCGAGCTGGTCAAGGCCGCGGGGCATCTTCGCGACGACGGTGATCGGAGGTTCGAACGGCAGCTCGGCGTCGTCCTCGACGGTCTGGCCGCCCGCCTGCGGTGACGGCCCGGTTGCGCTGACGGCCCGGCCCGGCCGTCATGCCGGGCGCCCGCGGCGCGACGCGGGCGCCCGGCCTGTCTACCGAGGTGTCACTTGCTGTGGCGGAGCGCCGCCCGTACGGCGGTGTAGATGACGATCCAGAGCACCGCCACGGGGATGATGAAGACGAAGACCAGTTCGTAAATACCGATGTTGGGCATGTCCGCACATTAGGTGGCCCGGATTGAGAGGCGATTGACGATCACTTGCGAGCGCGGGGAAGATCGGAGGTTCTCGATGGTGACAGCCGCGGCAGTTGGTGGGACTGTAAAGGCAAGGTGACCTGCTGGAGGAGATCGTGGCACACGCTGAGCTGAACACGGACGTGGTCCTCGCCGCCATCCGCGACCACGGATTCGCCGCCTATGACGTTCTCGTCAAGGACCACCCGTCCGACGCGGTGATCATGGAGTTCACCCGGGCGGCCAGGGAGGGGTTCACCACCTTCGGCGTGGCGGTGCACCTGGCGTCACTGACGGACAAGGGGAGCAAGCGAGTCGGGTGACCCTGCGCGTCTCAGCTCAGTGCGCCAGTTGCTGTCGCTGGAACCCATCGGATGGACTCGGCGCCCAGCAGGGCTTTGAGTCGCCCGGACGCACTTCGCGCCCGGACTGCTGGGCGAGGTGCCGCTCTCGGCTGAATCGATGTTCGATGATCATGGCATGGAGATCGTTACCGGGCGGTTTCCCGGGCGTGCACGGAGGGCGGGCGCCGATCGCCGGCGCCCGCCCTCCGCGTCGTCGCTCAGCCCTCGGCCCACCCGTGATTCTTGGCGAACTGCAGCAGCCCGGTACGGATCTGCACGATCTGCGCGCCGGTGAGCGACGGCGCCTGGCTGAGCAGGAGCTCCGTCACCTCCCGCAGGTACTCGTCCGCGTCGAGCACGTCGCACAGGGACTCGTCATCGTCCCCGTGCGCGGCGGCGACGCGCGGGGGAGCGGTCATCACCGGGGCCGCCGAGGTCTCCGCCGGCCGCACCCGCCACGCCTTCGGCCCCTTGTCGCCCTCCTCGACCTCGAACACCACCGCGAGCCCGGCCCGCACCTCGGACTCGGGCATCAGCATGTCGTTGACGTGCAGGAAGACGTCCTCGCCGCCACCGTCGGGCGCGATGAAGCCGTAGCCCCGCGCCGCGTCGAACTTCACCACTCGTCCAGAAACCACCACAACCCCCAAACCTCGGACCCCATGTCCGATACCTCGCTCCACAACATAGAGCCACCGGGCCGGCTGACGGGAATGACCGTTCCGGGCAGAGGCGTGATCGCGGCTAACGCGTTCGTCATCACGGCTCCCGCCCGGCCCGGTCCGGGGGCACTCTGGAATCATGCCGAAGCCGACGCCGGGGACGGAACCCGCGGCCGATCCGACGGCCGCGCGGCCTCACGTCCAGCAGATCGGCGTGAGAGGCGGCCGCCCGGGCTTCGAGCCGAGTCGGCGAGAGGTCGTCAGGGAGCTGACGTCAGGGAGCTGTCGTCGGGGACCTGCCGTCAGGGAGCTTCGAAACCGGCCTTGGTCAGCACGTCCGCTCCCTGCGGAGACAGCACCAGCTGCACGAACTCCCCGGCCGTCCCACCGGCGGGGGCCTTCGCCAGGGCCGCGATCGGATAGTCGTTGACCGCCTGCCCGGCCTCGGGGAAGTCGATCCCGCCCACCTTGCCGCCGGAGGCGATCACGTCCGTCCTGTAGACCAGGGCGGCGTCCACCTCGCCCAGCTCGACCTTGGTCAGCGTGGCCTTGACGTCCTGTTCCAGAGTGACCGGCCGGACCGCCAGCCCGGCCGCGGTCAGCGCCTTCGCCGCCGCCGCGCCGCACGGCACCTGCTCGGCGCAGAGCGCGACCTTCACCTTCGGATCGGCGAGGTCCTTCAGCTCGTCCACCCCGGCCGGGTTGGCGGCGGGGATGGCGATCTGCAGCCGGTTCCGTACGAACGTGACCGGCGCGGCCGCCAGGGACGCGTCGGTGACGGTCTTCATCGTGGCCGGGCTGGCGGCGGCGAAGACGTCGGCCGGCGCGCCCTGGACGATCTGCTGCGCCAGGGTCGCGCTGGAGCCGAAGTTGAACCGCACCGCCGTGCCCGGATGCGCGGCCTCGAAGACCTTGCCGAGCTCGGTGAACGTCCCGGTCAGCGAGGCCGCAGCGAACACCGTCACCTCCGTGGCCGCGCCCGGAGCGGACGCGGACCCGGCGGCGGACGTGGCGGGCGCGCCGGAGCCGCACCCGGACAGGCCCGCGAGCGCCAGCGCGACGGGCAGGGCCATCGCCCATCGGAACCTCCGCCGGCGGACGGTGCCGCCTCCGATCGACGCCGTGGCCGCACTGATCCGGAGCATCGTCACGCACTCACCATACACGGCGCACTTTCGAGGGTGAACACCATTTGTCACCCGCAGAGGCGGCCTCATCGACCATTCTGCCATCGCATCCGCGAGACAAGGCCATCAGCCGTCCGTGATCACCCTTCCGTCGGCCGGGGGCGACGGCGGGCGTTGACGGTGCTCCAGTAGTCGGCGCGCAGGCCGGCCCAGTTCTCGCGGGTGGCCAGGTCGCTCAGCTGGGCCGGCTGGAGGCGGAAGCCGGGCAGGCCCGCGAGCCGGTCGAGCTCCACCGGGTTCGGGGCGGAGATGTAGCGGACGCGCGCGGCGTCCAGGCTCGGCGCCTGGCCAGGACTCTGGTACAGGCAGTAGAGGACGTCGCCGAGGACCGCCGCGGCGGGGCCCGACGCGCCCGAGGCGTTCGGCAGCTGGGCGTCGGGCTGCCAGGTGTTCCCGTCGAACACCGAGTACCAGAGCGGCGCGCCCGGCATGTTCTCCCAGCCCTTGTGCAGCACGCAGATCGCGCCGTCATAGACGACGGCCTCGGGTGAGCCGGTGATCCCCACGTCGCTCACCTGCTGGGGCGACGACCATGCGCCGCCGTCGAACCGGACGTACCACAGGTGCCCGTCACCGCCCGACTGGCCGGAACCGGCGCCCTGGTAGAAGCAGTAAAGCTGATCTTCGTACACGACGGCGCTGGGCCGTCCCGTCATGCGCACGCCGGAGATCCGCGTGTCGGGATGCTGCCACGCCGACCCGTCGTTGCGGATGTACCACAGCTGTCCCAGGTCGCCCATGCCCGCTCCTTGATGGAAGCAGTAGAGCGAGCCGTCGTAGACCGCGAGGCTGGGGCCCGCGGTGAGGCCCACCTGCGGGACGTTCGTGTCGGCCTGCCACGAGGTGCCGTCGAAGACGGAGCACCACAGCGCGTAGTCGGGGCCGGCGCCCTGGTGGGCGACGTACAGCCGCCCGTCGAACTCGGTCACGGCGGGCGAGGCGGTGAGGCCGGCCCCGGGCACCTGCTGCTCGGCCGACCAGCTCGTGCCGTCGAAGACGGTGTAGCGCAGGGACGCGTCCAGATCGCCCTGATAGAGGCAGTAGAGAGACCCGTTGAACGTGCCCAGCGCGGGAGCGGCCGAGGTGGCGATGCCGCCGACGGGGTTGTCGGCCGACCAGGCGGTGCCGTCCCACGTGATCGACATGAGCTGCCCGAAGCTGTGATATTTGAAGCCGAAGACCACGCAGTCCGCGGTGCCGTAATAGTCACTGACGCCGTTGACGTGCAGGCGCGACATGTACTCGCCCGGATACGAGAAGCTGAACGAGCCGCCCCCCGGATAGCCCCCGCCGAGCTGGTCCGTCGCCGTGCCGTCGGCGAAGGTGAACGACAGCGCGTTCACGACGTCGCCGGACAGGCCCTCGGCGACGACGACCTGGCTGGAGTTCGTCAGGTCGAAGACGCCGCCGCGCGGAGGTTGCGGGCTGCCTCCTCCGGCGGCTCCCATGCGGGGCGTCTGCGTCACGCCTCCCGGACCGCCGCCACCGGGGTAGGTCAGTTGCGCCGCGTCGATGCGATCTCCGCCCCAGACGGCGATCTGGGCGATCGGCAGGGTCGGGGGCGAGGCGAGCTCGATGGGGCCGCTGTTGTCGCAGCTGCCCTGCGGGTCGGAGTAGATCTCCCGATCGAGGTACGGCGTGACCGGATCGGGGTATTTCGTGGGATCCAGGTACGGCCACACCTGGAGAAAGTCCGTCACGCCGAGGGTCATCAGGCGCACGTACCGGTTGACGGACGCGAAGGGCTCGCATGCGTGGTCGTCCCGCGTCGTGGACTTCGTGATCTGCTCGTATCCCTGCTGACAGTACTTGTTCGCGTAGTCCGTATAACTTTTCGTCTTGTCCGTCAGTTTCGTCTGGACTTTCTGCATCCAGGATTCGTCCCAGCCCCAGCTCGGGCCGAACAGGACGCCGTCGCGGAGCAGGACCAGGTGGAGATTGGCCGCCTGGGCGAAGAGCGGCAGCAGATTGACCTCGTAGCCGCCCTGCTGAAAGCTGGGCAGCTCATTGTCGAAAAGGGCGTCCGTGGTTATCCAGTAACCTGCGGTGACGGAGTTGTCCGGCGGTGTCGTGGCCGCCGCCTGCACGTAGTCGGTGATGTCGTTCTGCAGTCCGGTGAGCGTGTCCGCGACATTCTGGTAAATGTTCTGCTCGATCTTCTGGTCGATCATCTGCGCGGTCTGCTGGCAGATCTGCGTCCACGGGCTGACCCCGGACAGCGCCGGCTGCCAGAACAGGTACACCAGGCCGCTGAGGAGGTTTCCGGACTCGGGGACGAAACCCAGCGCCGTGGCGACGATGATCTCCGCCATGGCGCTGTACGGAAGACCGTCATCGAGCCGGGCCGGGCCGTTGTCGGCGTAGTAGTTGTCGGTGCACGAACTGCTCACCGGCATGATCACGCTCCAGCCGTCGGTGAACGGGCCGAACGTGACGCGTACCGCCTCGCCGCTGTCGAAGTCCTCCTCCTCGATGTCGCACTGCTTGCCGGACCGGACCCAGTTCTCGCCGCTCGCGTCGACGCAGGAAATCGTCCAGAGGTCGCTCCCGCCGCTCCCCGTCTCGATGGAGAAGGGCGTGAGAATGACGTCGCCCTGCGCCAGTTCTCCCACCGAGACCGACTGGGTCGCATTCCAGGTGTGTGCCACGCTGACATTCGTGATGGGGCCACCCGTATTGTTCATGACAATGCACTGCATATTGCCCTGCCAGCTCATGGCCACCATTTCCCCGTGAATCGAACGCCGGCATGAGGCCGGCCGACACCAGCAGTCGATTCCTTCCGTCCGGCGATCCGGGCAAACGCGCCCGGCCGAATGCGGAACCAAAAATCGGACGCTGTGGATCCGGACGGGAAAAGCCGGGCCCCGCGGGCTTCGCCGCCCGGCGTGGCCGTCAGCGCGCTGCTCGGGTACGGCCCGCGGGGTCGTCCAGCGTCACGCGGAACCGGTGCGCCGAGGGGTCGTTGACGCGGAACGCCGGCCTGCCGGACAGGGCGTTGACGAGTTCGACCGCGGCCTCCCGCCCGGCGGCCGCGCGTGCCTCCACCGTCTGGCCGGCCATGTGCGAGTAGACCGTGATGCCCCGGACACCGCGCAGCACGCTGTCGGCCGGCAGCGGCTCGACCTCGCACACGTCGAGGGCGGCTCCGGCGATGACCCCGTCGCGGACGGCCGCGGCCAGGGCGTTCTCGTCGACGATCGCGCCGCGCGCGGTGTTGACGAGCAGCGCGCCCGGCTTCATCAGGCGCAGCGCCCCGGCGTCGATCAGGTGGCGGGTGGCGGGGGTCAGGGCGGTGTGGATCGAGACGACGTCCGAGCGCGTGAGCAGGGTGTCGAGGTCGACGAACTCGACATCAGTGGCGGGCAGGCCGGGACCGGGCTCGACGGCGGTGCGGCACAGCACGGTCATCCCGAACGCGCGGGCCAGCGGCACCACGGCACGGGCCGCCGCGCCGAACCCGATCAGGCCGAGGGTCGACCCGCGCAGCTCGTGCCCGTCCGTACGGGGCCAGCCGCCCGCGGCGACGCCGGAGGCCAGCTCGACCAGGCGCCTCGACGCCGCCAGGATCGCGCCCATCGTGAACTCCGCGACGGCGTTCGCGTTGATGCCCGGCAGGTTGCTGACCAGGATGCCCAGCTCGGAGGCGGCGGCGACGTCGACCGAGTCGTAGCCCACGCCCGACCGCACCACGGCCTTCAGGGCCGGCGCCGCGGCGAGGACGCCGGCCGTCATGGGCTCGTTGGCGATGAGCGCGCCCTCGACACCGTCGAGCAGCCGGACCAGCTCGTCGGGGTCGCGCCGCCCGCGCAGCGGCGCGTGCACCGTCTCGTGTCCCTGCTCCTTCAGGTACACGTCGACCGGATCGCCGGGCTTGAGGTAGTCGGTGGTGATGAGGATGAGGGACATCGGCCGGGCACTCGCTTCTCCGTCGGGGTGGTACTCGCAGCACCGTAACGGCGGTGGCCGCGGCGGGATAAGTCCCGGCGGCGAAAGATGACCTTTCAGGCGAGTCGCTCGGGCAGCCGTTCGCCGAGGAAGTCGAGCACCGCCGTCACCCGGGCGGGCACGTGGTCGGCGGGCGCGTGCAGGGCGTACACGTCCGCGTTCGGGGTGGGCACGTCCGCCAGCACCCGGACGAGCCGCCCGTCCTTCAGCAACGGGGCCACCTGCCAGGTGGAACGCATGATGAGCCCGCGGCCCTCCAGCGCCCACCCGGTCACGACGTCGCCGTCGTCGCTGGACAGCGTGCCGGCGACCCGGACCCGGAACTCCTCCGAGCCCTCGCCGAAGCGCCACAGCGCGTAGTCGCCGTGGTTCTCGCGGAGCAGGATGCAGTTGTGGCCGGCCAGCTCATGCACCGTCGCCGGCGCGCCGTGCTCGCGGACGTACGCCGGGGACGCGCACACCACGCGCCGGTTCCGCGCGAGCCGCCGCATCCGCAGGGTCGAGTCGTGCAGCGGGCCCACATGGATCGCCACGTCGAAGTCGCGCCGGTGCGGGCTCACCGGAAGGGGCGTCGTGGTGAGCCGGATGGCCAGCTGCGGATGCCGCGCGCCGAACTCGCCCAGCAGCGGGCCGATGTGCGCCCGTCCGATCCCGAGCGTCGACTCCACGACGAGCGTCCCGCGCAGGTCACCCGAGCCGCCGGAGATCTCCTCCTCCAGCCGCTGCACGTCGGTGAGGATCGGGCCGATGCCCTTCGCGAGCGCGGCTCCCTCGGAGGTGAGCACCAGTCTGCGGGTGCCCCGCCGGATGAGCCGTACGCCGAGGCGCTGCTCCATCGCGGCGAGCCGCTTGCTCACCACGGGAAGGGAGCACCCCAGCCCGCGGGCGGCCGCTGTCAGCGTCTCGCTCGCGGCCACGACCGTGAAGAACCTCAGGTCGTCCACAGACTCCGGCACGGCCGACCTCCGCCACGCGTCTTTCCTGCCGCGAAAGCCTACCTTCCCCCGCGGCGGCCAAGAGCCCCACCTAGCATCGCCATGAGGATCTCGGCGGTCGCCGGTCTCATCCTCATCCCCACGGTTCCCGCCCTGGTCAAGCCGTCGAGCTGGGAGGAGATCGACTGGACGCCCGACGCCGTGCGAGCAAGATCCGCAAGCGCGAGCTCTCATAGCCCGGACGCCCCGATCGCCGGGCCGGCGGCCGGGGCGCCGGCGGGTCAGAACTTGAGCCACCAGCTCCTCGGGGTTCCGACGTCGCCGGCGGTGACGTCCTTGATCCGCAGCTTCCAGGTGCCGTTGGCGGGGAACTTCCGCGCGTCCACCCAGAAGACCTTCGAGATCCCCTCGCCGTCGTCGTCGGTGGTGCTGCGCACGGTGATGCCGGAGGAGACGCAGGCCGGAGCGGCGACGGCGTCGTTGTAGCCGTCGTTCCCGGCGGCGATGCCCGCCACGTGCGTGCCGTGGGCGCAGTCGAGCGGGGCGACCGCGCAGGGGCCCTGGTCGGCGTCGGCCGCTCCGGTGCCCTCCTCCTCACCGCCGGGGCACAGGCGGGCGCGGCCGGGCAGGCCAGGCGGCAGGCGCTGACGCTGTTCGAGCAGCTGAACAACGTGCGCGAGGCCGACGCGCTCACCGGCCTGGACGCGATGACTCCCGCACGGAACGGATAGCTCCCGGCTGACGGTTTAGGGTGAGTCCGTGTGGTACGTGGTGATCTCGCTCGCGGTGATCGCCGGCGCTCTCGTCTTCGCCCGGCGCCGGCTGGTGATCGTCCAGGTGACCGGGCCGAGCATGCTGCCGGTGTACCGCCCAGGAGACCGGGTGCTGATCCGCCGCGTGGCCGGGTCGAAGCTCAGGCGGGGCCAGGTGGTGGTCTTCGAGTCGGCGCTGGAGGGCCGGTGGCGCACCGGCCCGCTGTCCGCCCCTGACGCGGCGAAGTGGGTCATCAAGCGGGTGAGCGCCCTGCCCGGCGACCCGGTGCCGCTCTCGGTCGCGCCCGCGGCGGACGCGAAAGAGGGCGATCTCGTCCCCGAGGGGCGGCTGGTCGTCATCGGCGACGGCACGAGCAGCGCCGACTCGCGGCACTGGGGTTACCTGCCGGCGGACCGGATCCTGGGCGTGGTCGTCCGCCGGCTCTCCCCGGCACCACCTCAGCCGGACGCGGCGGAGGGCTCGGGCGCCGGCTCGTAGCCGCTGGCCTGGAGCCTGAACAGGCGCGCGTACTGCTCGCCCTTGGCCATGAGCTCGTCGTGCGTACCGCGTTCTGAGATCTTCCCGTCGCTCAGCACGACGATGAGGTCCGCGTCGCGCAGGGCGCCCAGCCGGTGCGAGATCAGCACGCTGGTGCGGCCCGCCCGGTGCCGGCGCATGCCCTGGTGGACGGCGTGCTCGGCCTCCGCGTCCAGACCGGAGCTGGGCTCGTCGAGGATGAGCAGATCGCGCTGGTGCCGCATCAGCGCGCGGGCCAGCGCCAGCCGCTGCCACTGCCCGCCCGACAGCGTCACGCCCGCCTGCCGCTCGTCGCCCTCGCCGAAGAAGATCCGGCTGAGCAGCGTGTCGTAGCCCCTGGGCAGCGCGTCGAGCGTGTCGTGGATCCCGGCCCGGCGGGCGGCGGCCCTGACGGCCTCGGGATCGGCGCTGCCGGCCAGGTCGCCCAGCATGATGTTCTCGGCGGCGGTGAGGTCGTAGGTCATGTAGTCCTGGAACACCACGCCGATCCGGGCCCGTAGATCGTCGGGGTGCGCCTCGCGCAGGTCCACGCCGTCCCAGAGGATCGAGCCGCGGACCGGGTCGTACAGGCGGCAGAGCAGCTTGACCAAGGTGCTCTTGCCCGCCCCGTTCAGGCCGACCAGCGCCACGGCCTGGCCGTGCGGGATGAACAGGTCCACGCCGCGCAGCACCCAGGGGTGCTCGTCGTCGTAGCGGAACCACACGTCACGCAGCTCGATGCCGGCGCGCAACGCGGGCAGCGCGGAAGGCCGCGCGGCCACCGGGAGGCCGGGCTCGGCCTGGACGACGCCGACGTAGTGGCCGAACATCAGCAGCGCGTTGTGCGCGCCGGCCCACCGGCTGACGATCGCGGTCAGGGCCGTCTGCACGCCGGCGACGGCGGCGACGAACACGGAGACGTCCCCGACGCTCAGACCGCCCGACGCGGCGGTCAGCACGGCCCAGAACAGGCCGCCGGCCGCGACGGCGGCGCCCAGCAGCGACAGCAGTCCCTGGCTGCGCAGCGTCCGCCAGTCGAGATCGCGCTCGGCCTCGTTGACCGTCTCCAGCTCCGTGAGCATCCGGGTGCGCAGGAAGTCGCCCAGCCGGAACAGCCGTACCTCCTTGGCCGCGTCCGGGCTGGTCAGCAGGGCGCCGTAGAAGAGCTGGCGGCGGGTGTTGGAGCTGACGCCCCACAGGGTGCGGGCCCTGCGGCGGCTCAGCGCGAGCTGCACCCGGGCCGACGGCAGCGCGGCGGCGATGACGATCACGACCATGACGGGGCTGAGCACGGTCAGCGTCACGACGAACCCGAGCAGCGTCAGGACGCCCTGGCAGATCGCCAGGGACGAGCCGACGATCTGCTGCGGGGCGTTCTGGCCGGCTTCGTGGGCCAGCCGCAGCTCGTCGTGGAAGGAGGGGTTCTCGAAACGGCTGAGGCCGGGGTCGGCGTTGACGGCCAGGAACAGCCGGTCGTAGACCAGCCGCTGCAATCCCCGGTGCAGTTGCCCGTTGAGGTATTCGGAGACGTGCGGCAGGACGACCAGGGCCAGGCCAGCCACGCCGAGGGCGGCGGCGACGGGGAGCAGGCCGCCTTCGCCGTTCGCCAGCCGGTCGATGACCAGCTTGGTCAGCCAGGCGGTCGCCACCGGCGCCGCCCCCATGAGCAGCACCAGCGCCAGCGAGCCCAGCACGGCGGCCGGTCGCGCCCGCCAGGCCAGCTCGGCCGCCACCCGTCCGCGGCGGAACAGGGAGCCCGCGCCGGTCTCTCCCGCCGGGCCCCGCGGATCCCTCACGTGTGCGCCGGCAGCGGCAGCTCGTCCGGGGTGAGCGCCGCGGCGGTGATCACCGCGCGGTCGTCCACGAGGTAGAAGGCCGGGAAGAACGTCACCTGGAACGCCTTGGCCAGCGGCCCGTCCGGCGGCTCGACGGCCAGGGTGGCCACCGGGGTCAGGGCGGCGGCGAACGCACCGGCGTCCCGCTGGTCGTCCACGACCACCGCGAGCGCGCGGCCGGGCCCCAGGGACCGGGCCTTGGCGGTGAACTCGGGCAGCCGCTCGTGGCAGGCCGAGCAGGTGGTGGAGAACATCCCCACCAGGGTCGGCCCGGTGAAGAACTCCCGTGACAGCTCCGTGCCGTCGGAGGCGGCGGAGGCGAACTCGGGCAGTGCGGTGCCGGCGGTCACGAGGGGCGGCCTGGCCGGCCGGTCGGCGTCGAGCCGGGCCGAGTGCTCGCGCAGGCGGCGGATGACCGCCAGCGTCAGCAGCAGGTTCACCGCGCACAGGGCCCCGACGAGGACCACGGCGGCGACGAGATACGGCATCGGAATCCCTTCACGGGCCGGCCCGCCAGGGGGCGGGCGGCGGCCCGGCGTACAGGCCGGCGCGCGCGGCTCCGGCCGGCCGGAAACCGGCCGGTGCCGGGTGCCGGATCGCCGGCAGCGCGACGGCGATCACTCGGCGACGATCTCGATCAGCGCCAGGGGGTGCAGGCGGTGTATCCGGCGGCGATGCAGCACGTCCTGCGGATGGTGTAGCCGACGAACTTGGTCTCGTCCCAGCAGGTGTCCGCGGCGGCGGTGGTCGTGGGCAGCAGTTTGTCGAGCAGCCGGTCACCCAGCTTGCCAAGAGAACGGATCATGAAATCTCCTCTGTCGAGCCGTGTCGGGAGGTCGCTGACGCCGGACGCCGTCGAGCGCAGAGCACGTCGTCCGCTCGCCGCTGCGCCGGAGCCGGCGATCTTCGCCCGTTGGCGCCTGCAACTTATGCCGGTCCAAGATCCGAAAAAAATGATACAAATCCCCATGCGGGATACTGTTATTTCGGCAGCTACCGCCGTTGACGGGTTTTCGGCGCCGATGTACGCACGCGGGGGCAGAAGCGGTGCGGCGAGTCAGCCGCAGGGTGGGTCGTACGGGAGGTCCGCGCCGACGTGGTCCCGCCATTCCTGCCGGGTGAGCGCGGTGAGGGCGCAGATCCGGCGGGCGGCCCGTGTCTCGTCGAGGTCCCACAGTGACAGTACGTAGTCGTTGCCGCCGGTGACCAGCCTGGTGCCGTCCGGGCTGAACGCCACCGACATGACGTTGTCGATGTGCGCGGTGAGCGGGCCGCCGAGCACGGAGGGACGCGCCGGATCGCGGACGTCGTACAGCCGGGCCGAGCCGTCGGCGCCCGCGTCGGCCAGCGTCCGGCCGTCGGGGCTGAACGCCACCGAGTAGACCGCCCCGGCGTGCCCGGTGAGGCGGCGGCTCGCCGTGCGGCCGGTCAGGTCCCAGAGGCGCACCTGCCGGTCCTCGCCCGAACTGGCCAGGGTCCGCCCGTCCGGGCTGAACGCCACCGCGCGGACGCTCCCGGTGTGGCCGGTCACCAGCCGCTCGCGCTCGACGGGACGGCCGGGATCGCGCACGTCCCACAGCCGCACCGACTTGTCGCGGGTGGCGGCGGCCAGAGTCGTGCCGTCGCGGCTGAACGCCAGCCCGTGGACGTACCCGGCGTATCCCGGCAGCGGACGGCTCGGCAGCGGACGGCCGCGCAGCGCGGGACGGTCCGGATCGGTGACGTCCCACATTCTCACCACACCGGCCGCGTCCGCGCTCGCCAGAGTGTGGCCGCCGGGGCTGAAGGCCACCGCGCGCACGGTGCCGGTGTGGCCGCGCAGCGGCGGGCCGCGGGAGGCGGGATGGTCGGGGTCGGTCACGTCCCACAATCTGACGGCACGGCCGGCGGCGCCGGCCAGCGTGCGTCCGTCCGGGCTGAACGCGACCGCGTAGACGTAGCCGGTGTGACCCGCGGTGCCGCGCGGGCGCAGACCGTTGGAGCCGGTCACGTCCCACAGCCGCACCATGCTGTCGCCGCCGCCGCTGGCCAGGATGCGGCCGTCCGGGCGGAAGACCGTCGTGGTGACGCCGCCCGCGTGCGCGGAGACCTGCCCGGCGGGCAGGTGCCACAGGCGGATGACGTCATCGTCGCCGCCGCCGGCCAGAGTCGTGCCGTCGGGGCTGAACGCCAGGCCCCATACGTTGTCCCGGTGCCCGGTGAGCGGACGTCCGCGCTGGATGGGCCAGAAGGGCGAGGTCAGGTCCCACAGCCGGATCGTCTGGTCGTCGCCGCTGCTGGCGAGGGTGTGGCCGTCGGGGCTGAAGGCCAGCGCTCGGACGGTGCCGGCGTGGCCGGGGACCGGGTTGGCGCGCGGCTCGATCCGGCCGGGCACGGCCACGTCCCACACCCTGACGGCACGGTCGACGCCGCTGGTGACCAGGAGCCTGCCGTCCGGGCTGAACGCCAGGGCGTTGACCGGCACGCCGCCGGAGCCGATCCGCCGCTGGACACGCACGATGGGCCGGCCGGTGGTGGGCACGTCCCACATTCTCACCACACCGTCCCCGTCCGAGCTGGCCATGGCGCGGCCGTCCGGGCTGAAGGCGACCATGAGGACGGCGGCGTCGTGGCGCTGGAGTCTGCGCCCGGCGCGGTCAGGACGGGTGGTGTCCCACAGCCACATCGTGCCCGCGTTCCCGCTTGCGGCGGCCAGCGTCCGGCCGTCCGGGCTCAACGTCACGTGGTTCACGTCCTCGGCCGAGCCGGTGGTCAGGATGCCCCGGGCCGCGGGCTTGGCGGGGTCGGTCACGTCCCACAGCCGGACCTCGCCCCCCTCGCCCGCGCTCGCCACGGTCGTGCCCGCGCGGTCGATCGCCACCGAGTAGACCGGCCCGGAGTGCCCGGTGAGCGTCCGGCCTGCGCGCCGGGCCACGTCCCACAGGCGTACCGTGCCGTCGCCGCCCGCGCTGACCAGGAACTTCCCTTCCGGGCCGAACACCACCTGGTTGACGTCGCCGCCGTGCCCCGCGAGCTGCGCAGGCAGCGGGACGTGCTGGGTGGCGAGCAGGCGCGTGTAGGTGTCGCCGGCCGGTTGTCCTGGCGGGCGCCTGCGGTGGGCGAGCAGCGCCAGTTGCGCGGACAACGCCAGATCGGTGCCGGCGCTCCGGTCGGACTCGGCCAGGATGCGCTGGTAGAGCGCGGTGTCGCGCTGGCGTACCGCCTCGCTCCGCTGCACGGAGGCGAACACGGCGGCGGCGCCGGCGAGCACGGTGAGCGCGGTCAGCACGGCGGTGACGCCGGTACGCAGCCGCCGCGCCCGCCGCCACGCCCGGACCGACGCGGTCAGGAAGTCCCGCCCGTCCGGGCTCAGCCCATCGCCTTCCTGGGCGCTTCGCTCGGCGGCCCAGGTGCGGGCGGTTTCCAGGCGGTTGCCCCGATACAGCAGGGATCCGTCGTGGCGGGCTCGCTTCCAGGCGGCGGCCGTGTCCTCCAGGTCCTGGCGGAGCAGGCCGTCGGCCCGGTCGTCGCCGAGCCAGCCGCGCAGCCGGGGCCATTCGCGCAGCAGCGCCTCGTGCGTGATGCGGATCGTGCCCGCGTCCTGGGTGATCAGCCGGGCGTCGGTGAAGGCCGTCAGCGCGGCCACGGCCGAGCCGTCTGCCACGTCGGCCCTGGACAGCGGGCGGCGGGTGTCCTCGCTGTGGTCGCCGAGCTTGACCAGGCGCAGGAACAGCGGCCGCGCCGCCCGCCGGGCGTCGGGGTCGAGGGCCGTGTGCACGAGTTCGGCGCTGGTGGCGATGGCCCGGTGGATGGTGCCGGTGTCGCGGTAACCCGCCACGGTCAGGGCCGAGCCGTGGCGCTGCTGCCAGGTGGCCCGCAGCGCGTGCGCGAGCAGCGGCAGCCGTCCGGCCTCGTACCCCTCGCCCAGGCCGCCGCCGCAGACTCCGAGGTCGCGCAGCAACAGCTCGGTCAGCCCCGGCTCGACCTCCAGCCCGGCCTCCTGCGCCGGATAGCGGATCGCCTCGCGTACCTGATCCGCGCTCATGGCCCCGAGCAGCAGCTGCCGGTCCTGCGACGCCCGCCGCAGCGCCGCGTACCCGGCGCAGGCCGGATAGAAGTCGGCCCGCAGCCCGGCCACCACCAGCGCCTGCCCCGGCCCGGCCAGGCGGTCCAGCGCCTCGATGAACGCCGCCCGCCGCGACTCCGCGCCGCACAGCGTGAAGACCTCCTCGAACTGGTCGACGATCAGCACCGTCCGCCCCGGCGGGCCGGCCGCGCGCGACAACCGAGCGCCGCTCCCCGGATCGGCGGCCAGCGCCTCGGCCACCTCATCGACTGATCCGCCGGTACGCGTGCGGATCGCCGCGGCCAGCGCCCGCAGCGGATCGGCTCCGGGCGTCAGGGTCAGCACGGCCCACGCCGCCGACCCGGGCAGCGCCCCCGCCTCCAGCCGGGGCACCAGCCCGGCCCGCAGCAACGACGACTTCCCCGCCCCGGAGGGAGCCACCACCAGTTGCGGCCCGCCCCGCTCCAGCCGCCCGTCGAGCCGGTCGATCAGCTCCGCGACCACCTCGTCCCGCCCGAAGAACCACCGGGCCTGATCCCGACCGAAGGCGGCCAGTCCGGGGTAGGGGCACTCCTGCCCGGCGGCCGTGCCCCGCCGCCGTTCTCGAACCCCGTCGCCGTAGTGGAAGTGCTGGTCACGCGCGGCCTGGTGGACGACGGCGTCTCCCGAGGCGTGAGCCGTGAGATGGACGTCATGTCCGTCCCGCGCCGACCCCATACGGTGACCATAAGGCTACGTCGAGCGACTGGGCAAGGGTACTCCAGGGCAAGATCATTACACTTGTAGCGGTATGGCCGTATTTCCCGATGGCTGGCGTCACCGAATGGGAGGAATGACCCGACATGACCGGCACCTGTACGTTCTGCGGCATCGTCGCCGGAGAGGTCCCCGCGGAGATCGTCTACTCCGACGAGCACGTGGTCGCCTTCCTCGACATCTCCCAGGCGACCCGCGGCCACACCCTGGTCGTCCCCCGTGAGCACTGCCGCGACCTGACCGACATCGGTCCGGACCGGGCCGGCCTGCTGATGCGCGGCGCCGTACACACCGCCGATCTGCTGCGGCGCGCGCTGGAACCGGGCGGGATGAACATCTGGCACGCCACCGGCGCCACGGCCTGGCAGAGCGTGTTCCACTTCCACCTGCACCTGGTGCCCCGCTACGCCCCCGACGACCTCCGGCAGGCGTGGACGCACCGCGAGCTGCCGCTGTCGTCGCTGACGCCGGTGGCCGACCGGATCAGGACCGCGGCGGAACGGCGGCCGGACGAGTCATGACCTCGATCGGCGGAGCCACGGGCGGCGCGTCCTGATGAACGTCACCAGGAACATCACCTGGATGCCGCCCTCGACCAGGATGAGCAGCGCGGCGTCGACCGCGGCGACCGCGGGCCCGCCGTGCAGACCGTCCCAGACGGCGGCGAACGCGTGGACCAGCCCGTTGACGATGATCGGGCCGCCGTAGAAGGCGAAGACCGTCAGCGTGACGGAACCACCCAGGGCGAGGGCGACGGCGTAGATCCGTACGGCACGCCGCTCGTGCGGGGCCAGCTCGCCGGTGGGGTCGGTCACCGGCGAGGCGGGCCTCCTGAACGGGGTGCCGGCCCGGGCGAGCAGGTACCGGACGTAGCGGAGCCCGTCCCCGAACAGGTCCTTGCACCGGAGCAGGTCGCGCAGCACGAAGTAGAGGTCGGTGCGCATGTAGATCTGGGCCTGGAGGGGCAGGGACAGCAGCGCGGTCAGGATGAAGGCCCGCAGCAGCGCATCGGCGAAGCCCGGCACCGGCAGGTACGCCACGGCCAGCAGCATCGTGGCGATGAGGAAGAGGTCGGAGGCCATCCCGGCCAGGTACACGCGGTAGCGGTGCCTGCGGGGCACCCCCCAGATGGCGGTGACGTCGGTCTGCACCACGAGGTAGTGCAGACGGGTGCCGAACGCGATGCGTGCCGGAGCACCGAGCGAACGCGCCGCCAGCAGGTGCATCATCTCGTGCACGCTCGCGAGTACGGAGAAGAAGGCCGTGTTGACCAGCACGGAGAGCCCGGTGTACTCGCTCCAGAAGAAGTCACGGTGATGGGGGAACAGCTCCGGCCGCACGACGACGGTCAGCGCCGCGGCCGCGACGACGGCGAGCCAGACCAGCCTGACGGGCCCGGCGAAGAGCCACCGTACGTGCCGCTCGGTGATGCCGGGGAAGTGGGCGGCCTTCGGCGCGGTCCCCGGCAGCGGCAGCCCGTCGATCTCGGCCACGAACTCGAGGTCGGCGAGCGACTCCACGAAGTCGGCCACGTCCAGCTCGACGTCGTGCTCGTCGGCGATGGCGGCTTCGACGTCCGCGACCGGACGCCCCTCGCCGAGCAGCCGGATCACCTCTCCGCACACCGCGGGCAGCTCGACGAACTCGCCGAGGTCCGGGCGGCCGGCCACGATCATGTCCGGGTCGTCGTCGTCGGGACGGACGACGAGCGGGTGCAGGCGTACGACGCTGCCCGCGCCGACCTCGGCCGCCGGGACGCTCACCCGGCCCCCGGCCCGCACAGCGGGCAGTCGTCGTCGCGCGGGACGTCGATGAAGTACTGGTGGTCCCAGACGGCCATGTTCCAGTGGAAGACCCTGCCGCGGGTCTGCGCCGGCAGGCCGCCGAGCTGGTACAGCACTTCCAGCGCACAGAGGTGGCCGCTGATGTTCGCGCTGGCCGCGACCACCGCGTTCGGCCGTGACTCGGGCAGCAGCCGCCCGAGCTCCTTCTCCTTACGCGCCTCCTCCTGCCGGTCCAGGCAGGCCCAGCAGCCGGTCTCTCCTGGCACGAACGAGCCCACGACGACCATCGGCCCGGTGTAGAGGCTCATGAACCACGGGGTGCCGGTCCGCAGGGCGGCTTCGTTGGTCCACTCGACGATCTCCGGATGCGGCTCGTCCGCGCACAGGACGAACAGGTCGCAGCCGCTCATCAGCTCCACGACGTCGCCGGGGCCGGTCACCTTGGTGTCGCCGCCGGTCACCGCCACCGCGCCGTTCATCGCCCGCAGCCGGGCGACGGCCTGTTCGACCTTGGGCTCGCCCACGTCCGACTCGGCGTACAGGAGCTGACGGGTCAGGTTCGACTCTTCGACGCGGTCGAAGTCGGCGATCCGCAGCGCTCCGATGCCGCTCGCCACCAGTCCCGCCGCCACGGCCGATCCGGTGCCGCCCACGCCGAGCAGGCTCACCCGGGCCGCCTTGATCTTGGACTGGACCTCGTGGGGCGACGTACGCGGCGAGGTGTCGATCCAGCTGAAGAAGTGGCGTGCCGATTCGTGCCGGGCGAGGTCGCGCTCGGTGAGGTTGGCCGGCACGGGCGCTCCCGCGTCCTCGATGAAGCCGCTCTCGATCAGGTCGGCGACGACCTCGCGCACGCTGTCGTCGTCCACGTCGGGACGGGTCTCGGTGAAGTCGGCGCAGATCTGGTCGACCGTCCGGGTGCCGTCCATGAGGGCCACGATCGCGGCGATGCTGCCCTCGTCGTCGTCGGCTATCTCGGAGGCCACCCCGTACTGGGACAGTCCGATGACGATGCGATTGCCCGGCAGCAGGAACGGCTGGTGAACGCGTTTGACCCTGGGCAGACGCACTCGTCACCTCCTTCTTCGCAGGAAAAGCGGAACCGGCCGGACAAGATCCGGCCGGTTCCGTAGGTCAGTAGGTCAACCGCTCTGTCCGCCGCGGTTGATGGTGGTCTCGATCTTCTCGAGCTTCCTGATCTTGACTTCGAGCTTCTTCTTCTTCTCCATCGACATCTCCTCGCTCTCGACCTCAAGCCGGGGAGATTCCCCGAACGACGACCGGCGAAGGACACGCGCAACAACGTGAGTCCCACTCGCCACTCTTGTGAGCAAGATCCTGACACTCGCGTGATATGGACGTCAATGCCGTATTTTTCGGACGACAGCCCCCGAAGTGACAGGCGGCTCAGCGCTGAGTGAGGCCTCCTCCGCGGGACCGGCCGCCTGCCCGCCCAGGCTTACGGTCAGACGGTCTCGTCCAGTTGGGCGGCCAGTTGCTCCAGGCCGCCCTTGATGAGCCGGCCGTAGTCGTCGTCGCCGAGCGCGCCGATCCCGTCCCGCGCCTGCCGCAGATGCTCACGGGCGCGGTCGAGATCGCCCAGCTTGCGGTAGCACTCGGTCAGGTTGAGGTGCAACGACGGATACAGGCCGGCCACCGAGAGCGGGACCCCGGCCTGGGCCACCCGCTCGTCCGTGATCGAGCCGACGGCGGCGAGGGCCCGCAGATCCCACATCAGCTCCTCGCCCACGTCGTCCTGCACGTCGGCCATCGAGTGGGCGAGGACGCAGACGTGCAGCGGGTCGCCCTGCTCGCCGCCGATGTCGTCCCAGATCCGCGCGAACAACTCACGGGCGTCGTCGCGCCGGCCCTGCTGGTGGTTCAGCTCCACGCCCTGGGCGATCCGGGCCATCGTCGGGTCGGCGGTCATGCGCGGCTCCTTCGGGGTCGCGGGACGATCGCGGCACAGCCTACTCGCCGTTCGGCGAATCTCAGTGATCCTCTTGCCTGATTCGCTGGCATCTGCCAGGCCGGAGCCTGGTCTTACGTCGCCTCCACAGGCGTTTAGCGTCTCCGGGGAACTGCCCGGCGACGTGGAACTAGGCCGCGCTCTGCTCGAGCGTCATCGCGTTGAGCAGGTTGCGGGCGGCGTTGACGTCCCGACCGTGCTCGAGACCGCACCCGCACGTCCACGCCCGGCCAGCGAGCGTGAGGTCCCGGTTGATGGCACCGCAGCCGCCACACAGTCTCGAGGACGGGAACCAGCGGTCGGCCGCCCACACGCTCGAGCCGTACCAGCGGGTCTTGTACTCGAGACCGCCTTGCCCGCCTTGCGCAGCTTCCGCAGTGCGGCCTTGAGTGGCTTGGGGGCGTGCAGTTCGGTGACGGTGCCGTCGTCGTCCACGATGGTGGCGAACGTCTTCACCCCGACGTCGATCCGCACGCCGGCGCATCACTCGAGACCGCGCGCTTTTCGTTGATGCCGGTCCGGTCGATCTCGAGTTGGAACGACACCCACCAGCGGCCCGCCTGCTCCCGGACGGTGGAGCCGACCACTCGAGCACGACCGTCCGCGATGCGGTCGGTCAGCCACGACATGTCCTCGAGTGTGCGCACCTTGCCGACACCGGGCAGGCGGATGATTCGAGGGGACTCGGGCCGGGCGCGGTCGGCGTCGTAGCGGAACCTCGAGCCGTGCTTGCGCTTGCGCCAGTCTGGGAAGCCGATCTTGCGGCCCTTCCTTTTCCCGGACCTGGAGTCGAAGAAGTTCTTGAACCCGGCCGCCCGGACCCGGCACGCCTCTTTCGGCACTCTCGAGGACAGGCCCTCTTCGGTGAACCACGGGTAGCGGTCGCGGTGCTCCAGACGCCACAGCCTCTCGAGTGTGGGGGCGGACCACGGCACGGGCGTCAAGTCCTTGTCGGGGACGCCGTAGGTCTTCTCTGCCTCGCGCTGCTAGAGCGCGGCTTTTACCTTCTCGAGGCAGAAGTTCTCCACCACCCGCGACAGCCCCGCATGCCGGCCGAGCCGGGCCAGGCGGTCGCGGTGCTCGACCACGATCATCGAAACGGACGCATCGCGCAGCAGCCGGGCCAGTTTCGGCCGTCGGCCGTTCAGCCCGGACCCGACCTCGGTGACCACGTCCGAGATGGTCAGTCCCATCCCGGTCGCGGCGGTGACGACACGCCCCGCCTGCCGCTCCGGCGCCACACCGGGCCTGCCCGATCTGGTGTGTTCGGAACGGTTTCCGGTGGTGAGCACCTGACGGTGGCGGGCCTGATGCGTTCCGGTCAGTTTCCCGTGGTGAGCACCACGCGGTAGCGGGCCTGGTTGTCCACGACCCGCTGGTACGCCTCATTGATCTGCTCCAGCGGACGCTCCTCGGTGATGGGCCGGACGCCGGTCAGCGCGGCGAAGCGCAGGGTGTCCTCCACGTCCTTGGCGGTCCCCGACGGATGGCCGTGCACCGACTTCGTGCTCGGCAGGATCTGGAACGGGCTGACCTCGATCGGCTCAGGCGTGGCGCCGACCACGAGCAGTTCGCCGTTGTACTTCAGCCCGTCGATCGCCCCGCTCATCGCGGCGGAGCTCATGGCCGTGGCCAGCACGACCTGCGCACCGCCGAGAGCCTGCAGCGCCTGGGCCGGGTCGGTGGCTGTGGAGTCGATGTAGTGGTGCGCGCCGAGCCGTTTGGCCAGGTCGGCCTTCTCGGTGCCGCGCGAGATCGCCACCACCTCGAAGCCCATCTTCGCGGCGAACTGGACGCCGAGGTGGCCGAGCCCGCCGATGCCGAGCACCGCGACCAGGTCGCCGGCACGCGCCGAGCTGCGGCGCAGCGAGTTGAAGGTCGCCACTCCCGCGCAGCCCATGGGCGCGGCGTCGACCGCCGAGAACCCTTCGGGGATCCGGGCCAGCGCCGTTGCCGGGACGACGGTGGCGTCCGCGTATCCGCCGGCGTAGTGCCAGCCCGGCACCTTGACCTGGGCGCAGTGGATGAAGTCGCCCGCGCGGCAGGCGTCGCAGGCCCCGCAGTTGCCGCCGAACCAGCCGACCTCGACGCGGTCGCCGACGGTCCAGCCGGTCACGCCCGCGCCGAGGGCGTCGACGCGGCCGGCGATCTCGTGCCCGAACACGGCCGGCCACTCCACGGGGTAGCCGCCGTTGACGAAGTAGTGGTCGGTGTGGCAGACCCCGACGGCCTCGACGGTGACGCGGACCTCACCGCGCCCCGGCTCGGGCAGGTCCACGTCGACGAAATCGAAGCCGCCGCCGACCTCGGTCACCTGGGCGGAACGAATCTTGGTCATGATGTACCTCGCTGCTCTGTCGTTCTGACACTCACCAGTTTTCCCTCGTCAGAGGCCGGTCTGAGGGTCATCATCGGCCCTGCGCGACCTAGGACTCCCAGACCCAGGCACGACGGCGGCCCGCTTGGCACCATGGAGACATGAGCGTCAATCGTGAGCTGGCCGACTTCCTGCGTCGCGCCCGGAGCAAGGTGGATCCGGCGCGGGCCGGGCTGCCGCCCGACGACCGGATCAGGCGCGTTCCCGGGCTGCGCCGCGAGGAGGTCGCGCTGCTGGCCGGCGTCTCCACCGACTATTACACGCGGCTGGAGCAGGGGCGACGGATCACGCCGTCGGACCAGGTGATCGACGCCGTCGCTAACGCGCTCGACCTCGACGACGCGGGCCGGACGTACCTGCGCGAGCTGTTCGGCGCGACGACGCGCCCCACGCGCCGGCGCGCGCCGAGCGTCCAGCGGGTACGACCGGGGCTCTACCAGCTGCTCGACAGCCTAGACGGCAACCCGGCGCTCATCCTGGGCCGGCGCACGGACGTGCTGGCGGCGAACCGGCTGGCCCGCGCGCTGTTCACCGACTTCGACGCGATGCCGCCCAGGGAGCGGAACTACTCGCGCTGGATGTTCCTCGACCCGGCCACGCGGGACCTGTTCGTCGACTGGGAGGAGCACGCGCGCAACTGCGTCGAGAGCCTCCGCCTCGACCTGGGCGCCAACCCCGACGACCCGTTGGCCCGCGACCTGCTCGCGACCCTGTCGGAGCGCAGCGGGGAGTTCCGCGCCTGGTGGGCCGAGCACGGCGTCTACCAACGCACGTTCGGCAGCAAGACCCTGCGCCATCCCGTCGTCGGTGAGCTGACCGTCGAGTTCGAGACCTTCACCATGCCGGGCGACAACGACCAGACCATGTTCGTCTACACCACCGAGCCGGGGACGGCGTCCCGCGAAGCCCTCAACCTGCTCGCGAGCTGGACCCTGACCAGACCGGGCACCGACCCGGCACCCACGACCCCGCCACCAGGACGGTAGGGGGCGGACAGAACCGCCGGCCCCCTTCCGCCGAAGCCGAGCCGGTCAGGTCTGCCGGGTCAGGAGCTGGTGCAGGCCGCGGCAGGCCCTGGTCAGCGAGGTTGAACCGCGCCTTTTCGCGTACGCGGCCACCTCGGGGATCTCGCCCCGTGCGCCGGCCCACGTGGCGATGGTGGTGGCCAGGACGACGGCGTCGGTGTGCGGGCGCTGGGCCCGTTCGCCCTCTTCAGGGAGGAAGGCGGCCAGGAAGTGACGCAGGATCGTCCAGACCTCTTCGTGCGCGCCCTGCCTGGCGGCCAGCTCCAGCGAGGGCAACGCGGGCCCCGCCGGATGACGCGTACGCCGGTCCAGCAGCCCCAGCAGCCGGCCCGTCTCGGCGGCGGGCAGCGCGCCCTTGGCCGCCAGCCGCAGCAACGGGGGCACCGCCTCGTCGCCCTCCAGGGTGAGGAAGTAGGCCAGGATCAGCGCCGTCGCCGGCCCTGACGTGCCTCCGGCCTGAGTCAGGGCGCTGAGGTCGTCGATCGTGAGCTGGGGCTGGTGGAACCCGTCGATCAGGCCGACCGCCAGGTGCGCCGCCGCCAGCTCCCGGCGATGGGGCGTCATCCCGGGCCAGAACTCCCGTGACCCGCGCCGGAACGAGATCGTCTCGGGCCCCGTCAGCAGGGTGTCGAGGTGGGCGAGACCCGTGGGCGGGATCGGCTCCCAGCTCACCTTGACGTCTTGGTCGAGGACATGGTCGCCGTAGGAGCCAGGGCGAATGGTCCAGGTCAGCTCCACCCGCGGGGACGGGAGCGCGCCGCGCCCGAACCAGTGGGCGATCGTCGCGGCGGCGGCCGTCCCGATGGCTCTCGCGCGTTCGGCCAGGCCGGGGGAGGGGCCGGGCGGGACGCGCAACAAGGCCTGCTGCAGGTCCAGCGGCAGCGGCTCGCGGCCGGCCGCCGCGCACTCGATCAGGCGATCGAGCAGGGTCTCCGGGTCGAGGTGGCCGTCGGCGCGGGTGGGGGTGGCCAGCAGGACCGGGGGCAGAGTGCCGGCCTTGGCCGCGCGCAGCAGCTCGTCGAGGCGGGACAGCAGGAAGAGGTCGGGGCCGGCGCACCGCCGCGGCGAGGGGAGACGGTTCCAAGGGGCGGGCGCGGGCCGGGTCCGCGGGTCGTAGAGATCCTCAGGTGGGGCCTCCGGTTCGGGCGGATCGGTCCTGAGGTCGGTGGTCCGCAGGAACTCCTCCTGGAAGGAGTCGGGCATCTCGTGCAGCGGGAAGATCGTGCGCAGGCCGGGGAACAGCTGGTACGCCGTCGCGGCGACGTTCATCATGCTGTCGTACAGGGCCTGCCCGAGATCACCCGGTTCCTCCGCCCCGGACCGCCGCTCCCTGGACGACGTAGCCCAGGACGAAGCCTGCCGCTCCTCGGACGTCGTCCCCCAGGACGAGGCACGCCGTTCCCCGGACGTCGTTCCCCGCGACGAGGTGCGCCGCCTCGGTGGACGTGCGTCCGGCGGGCCCGGATCCTCGCCGGGGTTGACGAGTTCCCTGGCCAGCGCGGTGCACCAGTCACGAGGCGAGCGCCACACCGGCATGTCATAGAGCACCGGCCGCAGCTCTTCGCCGAACCGCCGGGCCAGCGTCTGCTTCAGAGCGTCCCGGTCCGCGTGCGCCTGCCGCGTGACCGCCGCCAGCCACGCCTCGACCCCGACCCAGCCGCCCACCTCCAGCGGACCGCTCGCCGGACCTGACCCGGGGAACGGGCCGCTCGCGGGGCCTGGGCTGGTGAACGGGCCGCTCGCCGGATTGGAGACGGAATACGGGCCGATGTCCGGGCCCGAGTCCGAGTACGGGCCGATCTCCGAGCCTGAGACCGGGAACGGGCCGGGGACGGTGGCCTCGGGCAGGCGGCCGGGGGTGAAGTCGCCGCTCCAGTCCTCGGTGAAGCGCTCGAAGAGCTGCCGCGCCGAGGCGGAGGGGAGCAGATCGGCCGCCTCAAGGATCGGGGCCGTGTCGGTGAGGTGGGCGGCGTGCTTGAGGGTGAGGGTGACCGCGCGGTCGCGTACCTCGTGCGAGGCGTGCCCGTAGGCGTGGGTCAGCGCGGTGACGTGGTCGGGCACCCGTTCCGGATGGCGGCCGAGATGGCGGTCGAGCCAGGTCAGGCCCTTCACGGCGAGCCCGGTCTCCTGGCGGAAGGTCATCGCCTCGATGGCCTCGGCCACGTCCGCGGGATCGAGCCGCGCCCCGCGCACCTGCCGCCAGGCCAGCTCGGCCACCTGGCCGGGCGCGACGGGCAGCAGCCGCAGGTAGTCGTGCAGCCGCCCGGCCGACTCCTGGGGCGAAGGCGCGACGAGCGTGTGCAGCCGGACGAAGAAGCGCAGGTCCCGCCCGTCGCCGCCGCGCAGGAACCGGCTCACGCAGCCGGCGATGATCTGCTCGCGCGGCAGCGTGCGGGCGGTCAGGGCGAGCCAGTGGGACGGCTTGGGGGTGAGCGTCTCGCCGGACAGGGCCCGGCCCGCGCCGGTGGCCTCGAAGATCTTCGGCAGCAGGTGAGGGGTCAGCGGGTCTTCGGCCAGGACCGTCGCCGACAGCCAGGCCGCCACCAGAGGTTCGTGGTCGGGCGGGGTGACCCCGGCGTCACGCAGCAGCGCCAGGGCCAGCGGCACGAACCGGTCGTCGGTACGGCGGACGCGGCGCGCCAGCCGTACCGCGAGATCGGCCCGCCAGGCCGCCGGGCGGCCGGAGAGCGCGCGTACCAGCCGGTGCGGGCTCGGCGCGTCGGACCAGCGGGGGTTGAGGTCGCGCCGCGTCAGCCAGGTGGCCGCCCCGGCCGGACCCGGCAGGGTCGCCGCGCCCACCATCATCAGCACCTCGGCCGCGCCGACGACCAGCCCGCCGACGCCCCAGCCGGCATCCCAGTCGGTACGGAGCTCGGCGAGCAGGCCGGGCGCGTCGGCGGCGACAGCGGCCCGCTCCGCGTCGGTGAGCCGCGCTAGTCGCCCGGCCAGCCCCTCGGCGTCGTGGTCGAACACGAAAGCCCTGATCTCTGTACGAATGCCGTCGAGAGTCATGACACGGCCTCCGTGAGCTGGGCATGCATGCGAGTGCGGTCAATGGTCATGACGTGGCTTCCGTGAGCTGGGTGTGCAGGCGCTGGCACTCGTGGGCGAAGCGGCTCTTGCGCCGGCTGCCCGTGAACGCGGCCACGGCCGGGATCTCCCCGCGCGCGCCGGTCCAGCCGGCCACGTCGGCGGCGAGGGCGACGAGCTCGGTGTGGGTCACGTTGGCGCGCTGCCCCTCGCGCGGTAGCAGTTCGGGCAGCAGGGCGCGCAGGATGCGCCACACCTCGTGGTGGCCGCCGGCCTCGGCCAGCTCGGTCAGGGCCGTGATGGCGGGACGGGTCTCCAGCCAGGTGCGGCGCAGCACCAGCGCGAGCTGGCGGCCGATCGCCTCGGCGGGCAGCTCGCCCTTGGCGGCCAGCCGCAGGATCAGCGGGACCAGGCCGGGCACACCCTGGACGAGGAGGAAGGCGAGGATCACCGCGGTGGCCTCGCCGGGCGGGCCCTGGGCGATCTCCAGGCCGGCGAGCTCCGCCGGAACCGCCCACGTGCCCCAGTGGCCGCGCAGCAGGTAGGGCAGGAGGTTGACGGCCACGATCTCGCGATGCGAGGGCAGCATGGCGGGCCAGGCCCACGTCGTGCTGTTGTAGTCGTCGTAAAGGTAGTCGGACGGCTCGCGCAGCAGCACCTCGTCGATCAGCCGGTGGCCGGTCGGGGCCGTCACCCGCAGCACGGGGCGCAACCTGACCGAGGTGAAGTGTTCCGGCTCCGTGTCGCCGAACTCGACCATGGACGCGTCGACCAGGTGACGCCACACCAGGCCGCACTCGGGGTCGGCCATACCGTCACCGGCGAGCCAGTGGGCGGCAGAGCGCGCCGCCTCCGAGTCGACCTTGGCCGCCCGCTCGGCCGCGGCCTGGTGGCGGCCCCTGGGCAACCGCAGCAGCGCCTGCGCCAGGTCGGACGGCACCGGCTCGACACCGGCGGCGGCGCAGGTCTCCAGCCGGTCGACCAGCACGTCGGGGTCGAGATGGCCGCTCATCCAGGTCGGCGTGGCCAGCAGCACCGGCGGCAGGACGCCGTCGCGCAGGGCCGCGAGGAGCTCGGCGTAGCGGAGGAGCAGGAAGTCGTGCGGCGGGGTGACGTGGTGGGGATGGGGCAGGTGGTTGCGCCGCCGCCACTCCTCGTGCTCGGGCAGCGCCTTGGGCAGGAACGAACGCAGCCTGGGCGGGACGAAGACCACGGTCACCTGCACGAGCGGCTCGTCCGCGCCCGGCGGAGGCACCGGGCCCCCTGCCAGCATCGCCCTGATCCGGCCGGGGTCGACGCCGAGCTCGGCCATCCGGTCGTAGGCGAGGCTCAGGACGTGGGACGGCATGGCCTGCGCGGAGTCGTCGTAATGGGCGCGGGTCCCCGCCGGACGATCCGGCCGCGGGTCCTCGCCGTGCTCCGGCGGTTGCTCGGCGTCAGCGGGATCGGTGGGATCCCTGGGCTCGGTGGCGTCGGTGGCGTCGGTGGCGTCGGTGGTGTCGGTGGGGGAGGGGCCCAGGTGGATCCGGCCGCCGGCGAACGGGACCGGCCGCCCGCCCTCGTGGGCCACCGCATGAGCGGGGCCGTCGTCGCTGGTCCAGGTGATGAAGAAAGCACGCAGCGGGGCGTCGTCGTCGAGGTAGCGGCCGGGCCGGTGGAAGCCTCCCACAGTGATCCGCCGGGGCGACGGCTCGTCGTCGGGCTCCTCGCCACGGGTGAGGACGCGTACCCGTACGGAGTGGTTCGCGGCGTCCCAGAACTTCCGCGGCCCGACCGGCGGCCGCTCGGGCACGCTGCCGGGGGTCACGAGCTCGGCGCACAGCGCCGACTGCCAGTCGTCCGGGTCGAGGCGCACGTCCTTGCGCCGCCAGTCCTGCCAGTGAGGCAGGCCCTGCTCGACGCGGGGCCCGAGCTGACGGCGCAGCTCTTCCCGGTCACCGGCGGCCGCGGCGACGAAGGCCGCCAGCCGGCGTTCGTCGCGGACCCAGCGCTCGCCGTCGCCGGAGGAGAGCGACGGCTCGGGGAACGGCCGCGGCGCGGCGGGCTCCGGCAGCGGCGGGAACTCCTTCCGCTCCGGCAGCGCCTCGGCCGGGATCTCCCCGCCGAACCGCTCGGCCAGCTTCGCGCCCAGGTCGGTGGGGAGGTGGTGCAGGCCGTCGCGGATCGCCTCGGCGTGGCCGGCGAACACCTCGGCGTGCTTCAGGCTCAGCTCGACCGCGCGGTTGCGTACGTCGAAGGACTGGTGCGCGTACGCCGTGGTCAGCGCGGGCACGAAGTCGCCGGCCGCCTCCGGCGCGGCACGGAGCGCCTGGTCGAGCCAGCGCAGCCCCGTGACAGCGAGCTTGGCCTCGGCCCTGAAGGTGAGCGCCTCGACCGCCTCGACCAGGTCGGCGTGGCCGAGCGGCAGCGCCGCGCGCACCTGCCCGGCGGCCAGCTCGGCGACCGGGCCGGGCGCGGACGGCAGCAGCCGCAGGTAGTCGCGCAGGCGGGGAGCGGACTCGGCGGGCGTGGGGGCGAGCAGCGTGTGCAGCCGGACGAAGAAGCGCAGATCCTGCGCCTCGCCGCCGCGCAGGAAACGGCTCACGCAACCGTCGAGCACCTGCTGCCTGGGCAGCTCGCGGACGGCGGCGGCCAGCCAGTGCGACGGCCGCGGCTCCAGCCGCTCGTCACGCAGGGCACGGCCCGCGCCGTCGGTGTCGAAGACCCGGGGCAGCAGCACGCGCGTCAGCGGGTCACGGGCCGCGACCGGCCCGGCCAGCCAGGCGGCCACCAGCGGGTCGTGGTCGGGCGGCACGGCCCCGGACTCGCGCAGCAGCGCCACGGCCAGCGGCGCGATGCGGTCGCCTGGGCGGCGGATCCGCCTGGCCAGCCGGACGGCGACGTCGCGGCGCCACTCCAGGGGACGGGTGGCCGCCACCCGGCACACCTGGATGACGTCGATCTCCCCGGCCCAGCGGCGGTTGACGTCGCGGCTGGTCATCCACGTCACGGCGGCGGCCGGACCGGTGATGACGGCGACCCCGGTCAGCAGCAGCGCGGGGGCGGCCGTGTCGATCAGGTCGCCGATCTCCCAGGACTCCAGCTCGTCGTCGAAGTCGTCGGGGTGCGCGGCGCGCACCTGCTCGGCGTGGACGTGGCGCAGCTCCTTGACCAGGCCGGGTAAGCGCCCGCCGAGCTCGGCGCGTTCCGCGTCGGTGAGCTTGACCAGCCGGGCGGCCAGGAGGGTGACCTGGCCGCGGGCGACCAGGTCACGGATCTCGGTCCAGAGGCTCATCGGGAGACCTCCACGGCGGCGCGGGCGACGATCCGGGCGGCCAGCACGTGTTTGCACGGCCCGCGCGAGCCGCGATGGTCCCACCACCACTCGCAGGTGCAGGAGCCGTCGGCCAGCGAGACCCGGCGGGTGCCACCCGAGGTGCGGACGGTGGCCGACTCGCCTTCGAGCTGCACGGCGCCCGCCTCGACGAGCCTGCGCGCCTTGGCCAGCCGCGGGTTGAGCAGGCTCACGTCATCCTTGTCGTACGGCAGCTCGCGATGGAAGTGGGCGGCCTCCGACAGGTCGTAGCCGACCCGGCCGGCCACGCCGAGCTGGGTCAGCGCCGCCCGCACCCGGTCGGCGGGCAGACCGGCCCGGTCCGCCAGCAGGCCGATCTCGACCTCGGGCTCGAAGTTGAGCAGCATGCCCACCACGTCGGCGTCGTTCTCGGCCTCGTCGGTGGCCAGGTCGTCGAGCACCGCGCCCTCGCCGGAGAAGCCGCGCCAGCGCTCGGGCGAGAGGGTCAGCGTGTAGCGCATGCCGGGCAGCTCCAGCTCCCAGGCGCTGGAGGCGGCGTCGGCCGGGCCGTACACCCGCAGCGACTTCGCGAAGCGCAGCAGCGGCAGCAGGGTGGCCAGCCGGTTGGGGCCGGCGAGCTGAACCGAGCCGGGGATCTGACGCGGCGAGACCTTCAGCTCGCGCCCCGCCTGCGCCACCCACACCGTGCCCTTCCTGGGCAGCCCGCGCAGGAACCGCACCGCCGCCATGCCGGCCAGCTCGCCGCGCTGGTCCATGCCGGAGGCGATGACCTGCACCTCGGCGAAGCCGCGCAGCCAGCGCTCGGGCAGCGGCACCTTCTTCTCCACCACCGCGCCGTCCATCGTGGTGACGACCAGCTCGTCCAGACCCACCCCCAGGTGCAGCGGGTCACGCGCGCCGATGCGGGCCAGGGCCTCGCGCAGCGGCGCGTTCACGTCGACGTTGGTGGTGCCCCGGTCGAACACCTCGCCGTCGAGCGCGCCGCCCAGCAGGTCGAGCCGGGCGTAGACGCCGCCGCAGGCTGAGAACGACTCGAACCGCAGCCGGTCGCCGTTGCACGTCACCACGGGGTCGCGCACCCAGCCGGGCCGCGACTGCGGCTGGTGGTAGCGGGCCAGTGCCACGTCGGCGACGCCGAGCAGGGCCGCCGCGGCGGGGGCGGCCTGGGTCACCACGCCGCTGAAGAACCGGGGGGCGACGGCCGGGCCGGACAGGGCCCGGCCGCCGGAGGTCGCCAGGCCGAGCCGGCCGTCGACGAGGGAGGAGGGCGCGGCGTACGTGTACGCCTGCGTCGTTGAGGTCATGGCCGGGACAGTAGATCAACACACCGACAAACCGGCTCGGCCGATGTGAGCGAGGGCATAGGGCCCCGGCCTTGACGGCCGCCCTGACCGCGCGCTACTAGTGATCGAACTCTGTCGGGGGAGCCACACATCCACTCAGTGGGGGCACGGCCATGGCGGGAGCGACGTTCGGCATCCTGGGCCCTGTTCAGGTGCGGGCGGCGGACGGGCGGGAGATCGCGCTCAAGGGCAAAGAGGCCGCGGTCCTGACGACGCTCCTCCTCAACGTCAACACGCCCGTCCCCAGGGACCGGCTGATCGCCGCGCTGTGGGCGGCGGCTCCGCCCTCCGCCGTCTCCAACGTGCAGACCCACGTCGCCCGCATCAGGAAGGCGCTCGCGTCCGACCTCCGGCTCTTCACCAGAGGCTCGGGCTACCTGCTCGAAGCGGACGAGGAGGACGTCGACCTGCTGGTCTTCGACC
This sequence comes from Nonomuraea fuscirosea, assembly GCF_035917475.1. Taxonomy (NCBI): domain Bacteria; kingdom Bacillati; phylum Actinomycetota; class Actinomycetes; order Streptosporangiales; family Streptosporangiaceae; genus Nonomuraea; species Nonomuraea fuscirosea. The sequence goes on from NZ_CP109074.1 coordinate 916,487, forward strand.
GCGAGGTGCGCCGGGCGCGGGCCGATAGGCGGCGGGGCGATCTGGTCGCCGCGGTACGCGGGTTCCAGGGGGCCCTGGCGTTGTCGCGGGGGCGGCCGGCCGAGGGCGTCCAGGTGCACGACTGGATGCGCGAGCGGCTGGCGGAGCTGGCGGAACGGCTGGTCGAGGCGCGCCTGGACGGCGCGGAGGCCAAGCTGGGCGCGGGCATGCCCGCCGAGGCGATCGGCGACCTGCGGCCGCTCCTCGCCGAGCAGCCCCTGTGCGAGCGGGGCTGGCACCTGCTCATGCTCGCGTACGTACGGACCGACAAGCGCCACCGAGCCCTGGAGGCCTACCAGCGGGCCCGCACCCACGTCGTCGCGGAGCTGGGCGTCGAACCCGGCCTCGACCTGCGCCGGCTGCACGCGGTCATCCTGGCCGACGACCTGAGAGCGGCCGAGCGCGGACCGCGCGCCACGGTCTGCCAGCTCCCGCCCGACCACGCCGACTTCGTGGGCCGGCGCGACGAGGTGGCCGCGGTGACCGGGAACCTGCTCTCGGCGCTCGGCCACGGCGCGCCCGGCGGCACGGCCGTGCCGGTCAGCGCCATCTCCGGCCAGGGAGGCGCGGGCAAGACCACGCTGGCCGTGCACGTCGCGCACCGGCTGAGGCACGAGTTCCCCGACGGCCAGCTGTACATCGACCTGCGCGGCTGCGAGCGGCATCCGCTCGACGCGGCCGAGGCGCTGGGCCGGTTCCTGCGCGCCCTGGGCCTGGACGCCTCCCGGCTGCCGGCCGAGCTCGACCAGCGCGTCGAGCTCTACCGCGAGAGCCTGGCCGACCGGCGCTACCTCATGGTGCTGGACAACGCGGCGGACGAGGCGCAGGTCCGCCCGCTCATCCCGGGCACGCGCGGCTGCGCCGTGCTGATCACCAGCAGGCAGCGGCTGGCCATGCTCCCCGCGACCCGGCGCATCGACCTCGACGTCCTGCCCGTCGCGGACGCGGTCGAGCTGCTGGGGAACATCATCGGCGCCGAGAAGGTGGCCGAGGCGCCCTCCGACGCCCGCACCCTGGTCCGGCTCTGCGGCGAGCTGCCGCTGGCCGTGCGCATCGCCGGCGCCAAGCTCGCCGCTCGGCCCCACTGGGACCTGGGCCACCTGATCACCCGGCTGAGCGACACCCGCGGCCGGCTCGGCCAGCTCTCCCACGGCTCCCGCGAGGTCCGGGCCAGCATCGCCATCGGCTACCAGGGCCTGCCGGCCCAGGCCCAGCGGATGTTCCGCCGGTTGGGGCTGCTGGAAGCGCCGGACTTCCCGGTCTGGGCCGGCGCGGCCCTGCTGGACACGTCCGAGGTCGAGGCCGAGCAGCTGATGGAGGAGCTGGCCGACATCCGGCTGCTCGAAGTGGCCGGCCACGGGCCCGGTGGGCAGGTACGGTTCCGGTTCCACGACCTGATCAGGGCGTACGCGCGCGAGCGGGCCGAGGCCGACGAGACGGACGGCGCACGTTCCGCCGCTCTCGAACGGGCCTTCAGCGGCTGGCTGGACCTGGCCCAGCGCGCGCACCAGCGGCTCTGCGGCGGCGACTACCGGGTCGTCCACGGCGACGGGATCGTCTGGCGGCCGGACGCGAAGGCCGCGGAGCACGTGGTGGCCGACCCGATGGCCTGGATCGAGGCCGAGGCGGCGGGCGTCGTGGCGGGCGTGCGCCAATGTGCGGCGCTGGGGTTCGACGAGCTGTGCTGGGATCTGGCCACCAGCACCGTGGACCTGCTCCAGACCAGGAACTCTTACACCGCCTGGCGTACCACGCACGAGACCGCGCTGCGCAGAGCCCGCGTGTCGGGCGACCTGCGCGGGCAGGCGGCCCTGCTGAACGGGCTCGCCCGGCTGTGCCTGGCCCTCGACGACCTGGACGGCTGCGGCCTGGCCCTGGAGGAGGCCCTGGAGCTGTTCGACAAGGCAGGAGACCGGCACGGGCACGCCCTGACCCTCGTCTACCAGGCCGAGCTGCACCGGCTGCGGGGGCGCGATGCCGACGCGCTGGCCTGCTACGAGCAGGCCGGCGACGCCCTGACGCGGGCCGGCGACCGGAGCACGGAGATCACCGTCATGCGGGGTGTCGGCCGGATCCACTTCCGTACGGGCCGGCTGGAGCTCGCGGACACGTATATCCGGCGGGCGGTGCGGACGGCGGACGAGATCGGCGACGTGCGCTCGCGCGAGTTCACCAGGATCGTGCTGGGGGAGATCGTGCTCGCCCAGGGCGACCCCGCCGCCGCGGAAGGGCACTTCGGCCAGGCGCTGGGCGTGCTCGACGCGCTCGGCTTCCCGAGCGGCGTCGCCTACGCGTCCCTGGGCCTGGCCGAGGCGCGGCTCGCGCGGCACGATCTCGCCGACGCCGAACGTCTCCTGGAACAGCCTCTCGCCATCTATCGCGATATAGACGACAAGATAGGTCAGGCCCGGGTGCTGTTCACCAGAGCGGAGGTGTGGCACCGGCAGCGGCGCCTGGACGCGGCGGCCGCGCTGCTGAACGAGATCGTCGCGATGTGCGCGGCCATCCAGGCCCCGAGCCGCCAGGGCATGGCCCTGCGCCTGCTGGGCGACGTGCACCGTGACGCGGGAGACCTGCCCGCCGCCGTGGCCGCCTGGCGGCGCGCCCTCACCTTCCTGCGGGTCACGTCCCCGCCGGAGGCCGGCAAGGTCGCCGCGCTGATCGAGCGGCACGCCCCCTGACCGTACGGCGGACGCGGCTTCGCCCTCGTGACGAGCGGGCCGGGGAACATTCGTTCAATCCGCCGCCGCGCGCCGGCGACGACACTGGAGTCACGACCGCTTCGCCATCGAACGGAAGTGGACGGCCACGCCGCCGGCGGAGCCACAGAGACGAGGGCAGGTTCATGCGGATTCTCATCTCCGGAGCCAGCATCGCCGGCCCCGTGCTGGCGTACTGGCTGACCAGGCACGGCTTCTCCGTCACCGTCGTCGAGCGGGCGCCGGCCCTGCGCAAAACCGGCGGCCACGCGGTGGACCTGTTCCGGCCCGCGATGGACATCACGGAGAAGATGGGCCTGCTCCCGCGCGTCGAGGAGCGGGCCACCGGCGCGACGAGGATGACCCTGCGCGGGGAGGGCGCGCGGCGTCCCGTCCGGATCGACCTCGCCAAGATCTTCAGCGTCGCGTCGGGACGGCACGTCGAGATCATGCGGGACGATCTGAGCGAGATCTGTTACGACGCCACGCGCGACGACGTCGAGTACGTCTTCGACGACTCCATCACCGCGATCTCGCCCGACGGGGAGGTGCGGTTCGAGAACGCGCCGCCGCGCCGCTTCGACCTCGTCGTCGGCGCGGACGGCCTGCACTCCAACGTGCGCCGCCTCGTCTTCGGCGAGGAGTCCCGCTTCGGCGCCTTCATCGGCGCCTATCTCGGGGTGCTGACCCTGCCGGAAGGTTTCAGCCGCGACGGGGAGATGCTCATGCACGTCGGCGTCGGCCGCACCGCCGGCATGTACGGCGCCCGGCACCTCGGCGAGGCACGGGCGTTGTTCCTGTTCAGGAGCGAACGCGAGCTCGACTACCACCGGCACGACGTGCCCCGGCAGAAGGAGCTGCTGCGCGGCGCGTTCGAGGGGCTGCACGCCGAGGTGGACCGCTGGCTGGACGAGCTCGACGACACCCCGGCGTTCTACTTCGACTCGATCACCCAGCTCCGCATGGACACCTGGTCGCGGGGGCGGGTGACGCTCGTCGGCGACGCCGGCTACTGTCCGGGACCGGCCGTCGGCGGCAGCACCAGCCTGGCCGTGGTCGGCGCGTACGTCCTGGCGGGGGAGCTGGCGCGGGCGGGCGGCGATCATGAGCGCGCCTTCCCCGCGTACGAGCGCGCGATGACGGAACACGTGCGCGGCAGCCGCGCGGCGGCGCTCAGCGCGGCCAGGACCCTGGTGCCCACCTCCCGCCTCGGCGTCTCGGGGCTGACCCAGGGCATCCGCCTGATCTCCGCCCTGCCCGCGGGCCCCAGGCGCGCCCTGCTCCGCCTCACCACCAAGAGCGGGCGCGTGTACGAGTCCATGACCCTGGACGACTACCCGCCGTCACTCCATACGCACGGATCCTGACTCCCACAGGCGGATCCTCAACCGGCCGGCGGCGCGGCGGTGGAGGCGCGGTAGACCATGGAGACGGGCAGGACCTCCTCCTCCGCCGCGCTCCGTTCCGCGATGCGATCGAGGAGCAGGCGGACGGCGGCCGCCCCGGCGTCGGAGAACGGCATGCGCACGGTCGTCAGCGGCGGGATGGTGCGGGCGGCGACCGGATGGTCGTCGCAGCCGACCACCGAGCAGTCGTCGGGGACACGACGTCCCCGCTCGTGCAGGGCGTTGAGGACCCCGACGGCCATGAGATCGTTCTGCACGTACATCGCCGTGAGGTCGGGGGCTCGGTCGAGCAGCCGGTGCGTGGCCGCGTAGCCGCCCTCGACCTCCCACGCGCCGTCCTCGACCAGCAGCGGATCGTCCGGCACACCGTGCCCGGCCAGCACCTCCCGGTAGACGGCGGTGCGCTGCTGCGCGCTGTGCCGCCGCTGGAGTCCGGTCACCGTGGCGATCCGGCGATGGCCGAGCGCGAGCAGGTGGCGGACCGGGAGCGCCGCGCTGTTCTCCGCCTCGATGGTGACGGACGGCACCCCGCCGCCGGCGATGTCGTGCAGGCTGACGCACGGCGGCCCGGCCCGCAGCAGCCGCCCGACCTCCTCGTCCTCCTCGGTCGCCGGGGCGTTCATGATGATCCCGTCGACCCGGCGTTCCATCAGCACGCGCAGGTACCGCACGCAGTCGGACCCGTCGGGCTCCAGGCTGCTGAGGATCACGCTGAGGCCGTGCCGCCGGGCTTCGCGCTCGATGCCGACCAGGGACAGCGCCGGCGTCGAGTTGCTGAAGTCGACGGTGATCACCCCGAGGGTCAGCGAGCTGCGTGACTTCAGGCTGCGGGCCAGCGCGTTGGGGATGTAGCCGATCTCCTCGGCCGCCTCGATGATGCGCTGCCGGGTGGCCGGGTTGACGGCGCCCTTGCCGTTGAGCACCTTGCTCACGGTCTGGAAGCTCACGTTGGCGCGCGCGGCGACGTCTCTGAGCGAGACACTGGCCACGGTGGTCACCTCCGAAGGGCGAACGTTCGCATCGCCGGTGTGGCAGCACGGCCGCGCGGCCATGTTCCCCACCTGCGGGCTGGGATGAACTGGTCCACACCCTAACGCGGAAGGGTTGACGTGGCCACCTGGGCTGGCACACCATAGGCGAACGTTCGCCTTCGGATCGGCCCAGGTCCGACGCCTCGACCATCCCCCGCTCCCTCGTCTCAGTTCCCGCGCCACGCTTCCGGCGGGAAGGAGAGGACCCACCATGACCGTTCTCGGCCGCCGGCGATTCCTCGGACTGTCCGGCGCCGCTCTGGCGGGCGCGCTCGGCGCCTCCGGATGCAGCCGTACCTCGCAGCAGGAAGCCGTCACCACGGCCGGCGCCGACGTGATCCGCTGGTGGGATCACTTCCAGCCGCTCAAGCCGTTGTACGAGCGCATGTTCGCCGAGTACGGCAAGGCCCACCCCGGCACCCGGGTGGAGCACGTGGTCTACAACCCGAGCGAGATGGGCCAGGCGCTGCAACTGGCGTTCAAGAGCAACCAGATCGCCGACGTGCACACGGTCGCCGGCCTCGGATCGTCGGAGGCGGCCCTGGTCGCCGGCGGCTGGTTCTCCCCCCTGGCGGACCCGGACGCGATCCGGGCGAAGCTCCCCGCCGACAGCCTGCTCGAAGGACTGCACGTCTTCGACGGCAAGCTCTACACCTTTCCCGTCTTCACCCCCCGCCAGTACGCCACGCTCAACTGGTTCAACCGCGAGCTGGTCGAGAAGGCGGGCGGCGATCCGGACGCGGGCCCGGCCACGTGGGACGAGTTCCGCGCCCTCGCCGCGCGCATCACCAAGGACGGCGGCGGCCGCGCGTACGGCTGGATCCAGGGGCTGCAGTTCCAGGAGCGGATGCAGACCCACGTGACCGAGCTGGCCATGTCGGCCGGAGCCGCGCTCGCCATCATCCCGGGCGCCGGCGAGATGGGCCTGGTGGATCCGCGCACCGGCGACTACCCCTACGCGAGCGAGCCGTTCGTCCAGGCGCTGGAGTTCCTGCTGTCCCTGGTCCGCGACAAGGTCGTCTTCCCCGCCTCCACCTCGCTGGACGCCAGGACCGCCCGGGCCAGGTGGGCGACCGGGGTGGCGGGCATGTTCTTCGACGGGTCGTGGAACATCGGCGTGGTCAACGGGCAGTTCAAGCAGTTCGCCGGAAAGGTCGGCGTCGGTCCCGTGCCCTCGCCCGACGGCGAGCCGGTCCTCTACGGCGCTCCCGCCCAGGGCCAGCTGTTCGTGTCCAGCAAGTCCAGGCACGTCGAGGCGGCCTCCGAGCTGCTCGCGCAGTGCACAGGACCCGAGTTCAACCGGGCGCTGGCCGGCTACATGGACCAGGTGCCCCTCGACCTGGAGGCCGTCGCCACGGCGGACGTGCACCCGACGTACAAGCGGGCGGTCGAGCTGTTCGGCCGGAACGTACGCCTCGCGCCCAGCCCCGTCTCCCGCAACCCCGCCGTCACCCAGGTGATCAGCGAGATGAAGGAGCAGCGGCCCACGCTCGGCGAGATCACCCAGGGCATCCTCAGCAGCGAGATCACCGACATCGGGAAGACGCTGCGCGAGCACAATGGCAAGCTCACCGCCGAGCGGGAGCGCGCCACGCGGGTGGTGTCGGGCAAGGGCGTGCGGGTGAGCCTCGACGACTGGGCGTTCCCGAACTGGAAGCGCGGCGAGGACTACACGGCGGAGATGTACCGGCAGTGATGAGCACCATGACGCGGAAGGCCCCGGCGGGCGGCCGGCTCGCGCCGGCCCGCCGCCGGGGGCTCGCCGCCAGAATCTGGGCCGAACGCTGGTCGTACGTCTTCCTGCTGCCCACCGTCGTGCTGTTCGGCATGTACACGATCTGGCCGATCGTCTCCGGCCTGTACTACTCCCTGCTCGACTGGAACGGCCTCGGCGCGGAACGCCCCTTCATCGGCCTGGCCAACTACCGCGAGGCGTTCGGCGACCCGCTGTTCTGGAAGTCGCTCGGGGTCACCCTGCTGATCATCGCGGTGACCGTGCCGCTGCGCGTCGCGCTGAGCCTGCTGGTCGCGCTCGTCCTGAACAACCCGCGGCTGCCCCTGGCCAAGCTGTTCAGGACCGCGCTGTTCGTGCCCGTGGTGACGACGACGGCGATCATCGGCGTGGTCATGGGGTTCATCTTCGACCCCGCCGGCGGGCCGGTGAACCAGCTGCTGCTCGACCTCGGGATCGTCGACCAGCCCGTCGACTTCCTGGGCGACCCCGCCACCTCCCTGTGGACGGTGATGGGCGTGCACATGTGGAAGTGGTTCGGGATCACCCTCGTCTACTGGCTGGCGGCGCTCCAGACCATCCCCGTCACGGTCTACGAGGCCGCGCGGACGGACGGCGCGGGCGGCTGGGCGGCGCTGCGGTACGTGACGCTGCCGATGCTGAGGCCGTTCCTGATCATCATCGCGCTGCTCACGGCCATCGAGACCATGCAGATCTTCGACCTGGTCCTGACCATGACGAACGGCGGGCCGTTCTTCTCCACCCTGACCACGGAGGTCTACATCTACCAGCAGGCCTTCGCCGGCACCACGCCCCGGCTCGGCTACGGCGCGGCGCTCGGCGTGCTGTTCGGGGTCTTCACGCTCGTCTTCGCCGCGATCCAGGCCGTCGGCCTCCGCTACGCGAACCGGGTCAGGAGCAGCTCATGAACGCCGCCCTCCGCCGCCGCCGTCTGGGCGTCTGGGCCCAGGTGGCCGTGCTCGCCGTCATCTGCGTGGTGTGGATCTATCCGCTGCTCTGGATCGTCTCCGCCTCCTTGAAGGACTCGCTGGGGGTCTTCTCCGGCGGGCTCGGCCTGCTCCCCGGCTCGCCGCACTTCGAGAACTACGCGCGGGCCTGGCAGGACGCCGACTTCGGGCTCTACACGGTGAACAGCGTGATCGTCACCCTGGGCACGGTGGTCCTGGTCGTCCTGCGCTGCGCCCTGGCCGGCTACGTCATCGCCCGCCGCGAGTTCATCGGCAAGCGCGTGGTCGTCGGCGTGCTGGTGGCCACGCTGTTCGCCCCCGGCGGCCTGACCATCATCCCCGTGGTCGAGCTCAGCGACCTGCTCGGGCTGCTGAACTCGCGTACCGGCATCATCCTCGCCCTCGCGGGCGGCGGACACGTCGCCGCCGTCCTGCTCTACGCCGGCTACTTCAACCGCATCCCGCGTGAGCTCGAAGAGGCGGCGATCATGGACGGCGCGGGCTTCCTGCGTACGTTCTTCCGCGTCGTGCTGCCCCTGGCCGGCCCGGTCACCGCGACCGTGAGCGTGATGACCTTCCTGGCGGCCTGGAACAACTTCCTCCTGCCGCTGGTCTTCACCTTCAGCCGCCCGGACCTGCGCACGCTCTCGGTGGGCATGCTCGCCTTCCGCGGCACCAACTCCACCGACTGGTCCGGCCTCGCCGCCGCGGGCACCATCTCGCTGGTCCCGCTGCTCCTCGTCTTCCTCGCGCTCCAGCGCTACTTCGTCGAAGGCGTCGCCGGAGCCGTGAAGTCCTGACGCGCTGACCCCCGCCCGAGCCGGGCCCGCCCGAGCCGGGCGGGCCCGGCGCGACCGACCCCGATTGAGGACCATGAACGCACCGAACATCCTGCTCATCTGCACCGACCAGCAACGCTTCGACGCGCTGGGCGCGTACGGCAACGACGAGATCCACACGCCCCACCTCGACCGGCTGGCCGAGCAGGGCGTGCTGTTCGAGAACTGCTACGTCAACAGCCCCGTCTGCGGCCCCTCCCGCGCCAGCCTGATGTCCGGCCGCCACGTCCACGCGCACGGCGCCTGGGCGAACGGCGTCGGCCTGCCCGCCCACGAGCGGCTGTTCTCACGCGATCTGGCCGACCACGGCTACGACTGCGGCCTGGTCGGCAAGTTCCACGTCGGCGGAGCCTGCTCGGGCGGCCGGCTCGAACCGCGGCTCGACGACGGCTTCCGCGTGTTCCGGTGGGCCCACGACCCCTACCCGGGATCGTCCGAGAACGCCTACCACCGGTGGCTGCGCGCCGTCCGGCCCGACCTGTACGAGTCCGCCGTCCAGGCCGGCGCGGGCACCGGCTTCGACGCGATGCCCACCGAGTTCCACTACAGCCGGTGGATCGGGAACGAGACCATCGACTACCTGCGGCGCTCCCGCGATCCCGGCAAGCCGTTCTTCTTCGTGGCCAACTTCTTCGACCCGCACCACGGCTTCGGCGCGCCGAAGGAGTACGCCGACGCCTACCGGGACAAGCCGCTGCGGCGTCCGGTCACCCGCGACCAGGAACTCGCCGGCAAGCCCCCCGTGCTCACCGAGGCCTCGCACCGCTCGTACGCCGGCCACGCCCGCGGCTACGTCGAGTACACCGAGTCCGAGCTGCACGACGTCAAGGTCAACTACTACGCGATGGTGAGTCTCGTGGACGACGAGGTGGGCCGCATCCTCGCCGCCCTCGACGAGACGGGCCTGGCCGAGAACACCCTGGTCGTCTTCACCAGCGACCACGGCGAGATGCTCGGCGACCACCAGCTCATGCTCAAGGGCCCGATGATGTACGAGTGCGCCGTCCGGGTCCCGCTCCTCATGCGCTGGCCGGCCGGGCTGCCCGCCGGGGAACGGCGGGCGGAGCTCGTCCAGTGGATCGACCTGGCGTCCACGTTCCTCGCCGCGGCCGGCGCGCCGCCCCTGCCGCGCGGGCAGGGGCTGGACCTGCTGCCACTGGCCCGCGGCGAGCAGGACGCGCCGGTCAGGGGCTGGGCCCTGTGCGAATACCGCAACAGCGGCCACCCGTACCCGGAGCCCGTGCACACCACGATGCTCAGGCGGGACCACTGGAAGATCGTCGTCTACCACGGCGCCCCCTCCACCACCCGGGCCCGCACCGGCGAGCTGTACGACCTGGACCGCGACCCGGCGGAGCTGGACAACCTGTGGGACGACCCGGCCCACGCCGCCGTGCGCGCCGAACTCCAGGAGTCTCTGCTCGACGTCCTGGTCGCCACCGAGGACCGCAGCCAGCCCCGGCTCGGGGACTGGTGAGGACGTAGGTCGCCGGCTGCTCGGCCGCGGGGTCGGTCACGCGATGCCGATCAGGGTGAACTCGATCTCGGGGACGCCGCGCCCGCTGCGGTGGTCGAACACCGCGGCGCCCCACTGGGTGAACTCGGGCGTCTTGTCGCGGTAGCCGCGGTTGCCGCGCAGGGTCACCCGGCGGCTGTCGCGCACGCTCACCCCGTACGGGTGCGGGCCGAGGACGGTGGCCACGCGGAAGAGGACCGAGTTGGCCAGCAGGATGTCCCGGCCGCGCTCGATCTCGACCGCCTGCGAGCGCCAGCCGTAGATGTGGTCCTCCGTCTGCAGCCCGAGGAACCGCCATCCCGACACCCCGCGCAGCACCACCTCGCGGGTCTCGTGGTGCTCGACGGAGATCTCGTACAGGCGGGCGGGGACGTCGGTGTCCTCGACGAGCAGGCCGTTCTCGGCCCAGCCGTTCATGCTCCACACGTTGGCGAACGTGCCGCCGCCGCCGCTCACCCAGATGCCGTACTTGTGCGCGCCCCTGTAGGTGTAGCCGGGGTCGCCCGACGGGGCGTCGGCCGGATGCCACTTGACGAACTGGGTGGTGACGTCCGCCAGGTAGGAGTCCGCGCCGGAGCGCCAGAGGAGGTTGACCGCGCCGGCCGTCTGCCGGGCGGTGTCCAGGCCGAGGCCCGTGACGACGTTCCGGCCGCCGCGCGGGGTGGACACCAGCGCTCGCGGCGCGGCGGGGTCGGTGAAGTTCGGGTGGCCGTCGGCGGCGAGCAGCCAGGTCTGCCGGGGGTGCAGGCCGATCAGGCTGGACGTACGCCGCAGCTTGAGCGTGCCGGACAGCACGTACCGGCCGATCGGGACGAACACCGTGTCGTGCCGGTCCACGGCCGCCTGGAAGACGGCCAGGTCGTCCTCGCCCGCGCCGATGGTGCGGCCCATCCCGGCCGCGACGTCGGCGACGCTCACCCACGTCCGGACCGGTGGCGGCGGCGGGGTGTCGGGGCGCAGGTTCGCCCGGACCCTGGCCACGGGGGCGCCCGCCGTGAGGTCGGCGTGCACGCCCTCGCGTCTGGTCTCCCTGCCGCTCAGCGCGCGTTCGACCCGCAGCCCGTACGTCAGCTCGCGGACCAGCGCCGACGGCCGCCCGGCGGCGGTGCGCGCGCCGCTGCCGGCCAGCAGGAGCAGGTCCCCGGTGGCCGAGGTGGTGCAGTTGAGCAGGGTCAGCTGGTTGCTGCGGCGGATCCGGTCGTCGTCCGCGCCGGGGATCGACGCGCTGTCGTTGAGCACCACGGCGACGTCGCCGACGTCCTGGAAGTGGGAGTCCTGGACGTAGAGATGCTGCCACTGGCCGGGCGCCGACTCGAACGCCCGCGGGGTGCGCGCGACGATCGCCCTGACGACGACGAGCTTGGCGTCGTTGTTCAGCAGCACCGCGGCCCGGCGCTGGCCCTCGAACCGGCAGTCGAGCAGCGTCGTCTGCCAGCCGGCCGAGGCGGCGAAGGCGTTCAGGCCGACCTCGCCGCCGCGCACCCGTACCCGGTGGATCAGGTTGGCGTTGTGGTCGATGCCCGCACGGCCCTGACCGGCGTCGATGTCGAGGTCCTGGAGCAGGCAGAGCTGCGCGCCGCCGAACCGCACGGCGATCGCGTCCGGGTTGCCCGGCTCGATGGTGATGTCCAGGTTCACCAGCGCGGAGCCGAAGGTGTCGTTGTTCGCGTACGTGACGGGGCCGCCGACCGGGCGCCGGCGGAAGGCGAACACGTCGCGCGGCGTGCCGGATGCGTAGCCGGGGGAGTTCGCCCCGAGGACGAAGCGGGGCCGCTTGCGGCCGAAGCCGATCACGCGGACGGAGTCGTGCACGTTCACGGGGGCCGACAGCCGGTACGTGCCCTCGGGGACGAGCACCACGCCGCCGCCGTCGCCGGGCGGGAAGTCGCGGGCGCCGCCGAGGATGTCGCCGAGCCCGTTCGCGATCCCGCGCCGCGACGCCTCGTCCACGGCCGCCTGCAGCGCCGCCGTGGCGTCCCCCGCGCCGTCGGCCGGGGCCTCGAAGCCCGGCCCGCCGAGCACGACGGCGTACGGGTCGGGCGGGAGCGCGGTGAGGACCGAGGTGAACGCCGTCGGGTCCAGGTGGTCGGCGGGCGTGACCGGCGTGGCCGACGTGACGGTTGCGGCGGATGCGGCCGTTCCCGGCAGCAGCGGTAAGGCGGCCGTGCCGGCGGCGAGCGTGACGAAGGCGCGACGAGAGTACATGGCTGGTTCACCCCTTGCGGCCCGGCCCGCTGCTCAGATGTGCCGCGGCCGGGTGAGAACGAAGACGATCAGGACGCGGGAGGCCGGGGCCCGCCACCGGTCACGGCGGCGAGCGTGGAGCCCTCGATGAGGTCGCAGGGCAGCAGCTCCTGGGGGGTGCCGCCGCTCTCGATCACCCCGGTCAGCAGCTCGACGGCCCTGCGGCCCATCTCGCGCCGGGGGATGCGGAATCCGGTGAAGTCGATGTCGGAGCGGACCGGCCGGGTGGCCGAGCCGAGCGTGACCACGGACAGGTCTGCCGGGATGGAGATCCGGTGCCGGGCCGCCGCCACGAACGCGACGGCGTCCGCCTGCTCCTCGAAGAACGCGACCGTGGCCCCGGTCCCGAGCACCGCGTCCACGCCGGGCGCGCCGCCCTGAACGCCGGGCGGGCCCACGCCAGGTGTGCCGGGTGGCGGGTCCGCGCCCGGGGTGGCGTTCACCATGACGCCCTCGACGCCGAGGGTCGTCACCGCGTCCAGGAAGCCGCGGTGGCGGTCGACCCAGGACTCCGCGCCCGCTCCGGCCCCGACGTAGACGAGCCTGCGGTGCCCGAGCGCCACCGCGCGCCGGACCAGGGCGCCGGCGGCGGAGGCGTAGTCGGCGCCCACGTACGGCACCGGCCCGCCCGCGTCGTCGCGGCGGCCCACCGACACGAACGGGATCTGGTCGGTGATGAGCCGGGCCAGGTCGTCACGGTCGACCGTGTGGCCGAGCAGCACGCACCCGTCGGCCAGCCGCACCCGGCTGTCCTGGTCGAAGATCCGCCGCCGCCCGCCCGAGGCCCGAGCGCTGGTGAACAGCAGCAGGTCGCAGCCGGCCTCCTCGGTGCACTCCTCGATGCCGACCAGGAACGGATGGTAGAAGTCGGCACTGGTGGCCGGGAAGACCGCCTCGTAGGTGAAGACGCCGAGGATGCGGTTGCGGCCCTCGGCCAGCCGGCGCGCGGCCGGGTCGGCGATGTAGCCGGTCTCCTTGATCACCCGGATCACGCGCTCCCTGGTCTCGGGAGAGATGCGCACAGCACCTTCCGCGCGGTTGTTGAGCACCAGCGACACGGTCGTCTGGCTCACTCCCGCCATGCGGGCGATGTCCTGCTGCGTGAGACGTCTCGCCACGGCTCCCTCTCCTCGATCAAGGGCGACAGCACGGAGTCTGCGACCTCACCGGCCGTGGCGTCAAGAGTGAAACCCCAGTAATAATCCGCATTACCATGATCACTTCATGGCGACCGCGTCACGGCGCGGAGGTGGCGGCGGGATGGAGGCGGGCGGCGTCGTGGCTGGGCGGGACGCCGTACTGACGCCGGTATTCGCGGCTGAACTGGGAGGGGCTGTCGTAGCCGACGCGGTGCGCGACGGCGGTGACGTCGTGGGCGCGGGTGGCGAGCAGCAGCCGGGCCCGCTGGAGGCGGATCTGCTTCTGGAACTGGATCGGGCTCAGCGCGGTGACGGTCTGGAAGTGCCGGTAGAACGCCGACGGGCTCATGCCGGTCAGCCGGGCCAGCTCCTCGACGCGGAACGGCTCGGCGTAGTGGTCCTGGATCCACCGGACGGCCCTGGAGACGTGGCTGAGACTGCTGTCGGCCAGACCGAGCTGGCGTACGGCGTCGCCCTGCTCCCCGGTGATCAGCCGCCAGAGGATCTCGCGCTTGACCAGCGGCGCCAGCACCTCCCGGTCGCGCGGGTGGTCCAGCAGGTGCACCAGGCGGATCAGCGCGTCGAGCAGTTCGGCCGTCATGCCGGCCACGGCGATGCCCGGCAGCGCCCCCGCCCGAGGGTGGGGCAGGTCGCGGGCGCCCGCGTGCAGGAGCAGGTCGGCGATGGCCCGCGGCTCCAGGACCAGCGCCAGCCCCAGCGCCGGGTGCTCCGGGGTCACGTCCACGAAGGAGCCGGTCACGGGCAGGTCCACGGAGGCCACCAGGTAGCTGCCAGGACGGTATTCGAGGGCGCGGTCGCCCACCATGAGCCGTTTGGCGCCCTGGGCGAGGACCGCCAGCACCGTGCCGGACATCGAGGGCGACGGCGGGCCCGCACGATCGGCCCGCGCGATGTGCAGGCCGTCGATGTCGGTGGCCTCGTCGGGCCGGAGGTGCCGGGCCAGCGCCGCGCGGAGCTCGTCGAATCCCATGCTCGGATTCCATCACACCTTTGAGGTGGAGGATCAGGCAAGAAGCGAGGAGGTTCGTTCTACCCTCTGGCCAGCTCAAGCGGTGGAATGGAGTCAGCCGGCTGGGGGGCGAGCATCACCCGGCTGGAGGAACGTACATCCGCAAAGGAGCATCGCCGTGAAGATCGGATACGGGTTCAACGCCGCCATGACCGCCAGGCCCGGCATGGGGGAGCGGCTGGCCGAGCTGTTGCTGACCGGCCTGGACGAGGGCAACCCCGCCGCGAGCGAGCACTGCCTGGTCTACCTCGTCAGCCGGTCGGCCTCCGACCCCGACGTCGTCCACGTCACCGAGGGCTGGACCAGCGAGGAGGAGCACCACCGGCTCTTCGCCGGCCAGGCCGCCCAGGACCTCGTCGCGCGGGTCCAGGAACTGGTCGCCGCGCAGTCCCCGTACACGGACTACGTGCCGGTCGGCGGCAAGGCCGCCTTCTGACGCCGCCCCCGGCGCAGAGCCCCGCCCCACCTCAGACCTGAGCACTTCCCCGCTTTCCCCCGCAGAAAGGAACCCTCATGTCCCGACCCGCTCTCGACCCCGAGCTGAACTCCCTGCTCGCCGGCATGCCGCTGGTCCAGGAGATCACCCCGCAGATCCTCACCGAGCTGCGCCGCATGACCTCGGTGCCGGTCGAACCGCTGCTGGCCGGCCGGGCCGTCGACCGGCGCGAGGTCACCGTCCCCGGCTCCGGCGGCGCGCCGATCCCGATGACGATCCTCACCCCCACGGCCGCCGCCGGCACCGACCCCGGCGACCGTCCTGAAGCGGAGCCCGGAAATCGAGCCGGAGCGCCGTGCGTCTACTGGATCCACGGCGGCGGAATGATCATGGGCGACCGGTTCTCGCAGCTCGACATCCCCCTCGAATGGCTCGACCGGCTCGGCGCCGTCGTGGTCACCGTCGGCTACCGGCTCGCCCCGGAGACCGGCGGCACCACCCCCGTCGAGGACTGTTACCACGGCCTGCTGTGGCTGGCCGAGCACGCCGCCGACCTCGGCATCGACCCCGACCGGATCGTCGTCGCGGGCACCAGCGCCGGCGGCGGCCTGGCCGCGGGCGTCACGCTCATGGCCCGCGACCGCGGCGCGCCGGCGCTCGCGGCCCAGGTGCTGATCTGCCCCATGCTCGACCACCGCAACACCACCGCCTCCAGCCGCCAGTACGCCGGCGAGCCCGGCGTGTGGACCCGCGAGAGCAACGCGTTCGCCTGGAAGGCCCTGCTCGGGGACCTGCCCGACGACCAGGTGCCCGCCTACGCCTCACCCGCCAGGGCCGACGACCTGTCCGGCCTGCCCACCACGTACGTCGACGCCGGCTCGGCCGAGGTCTTCCGTGACGAGGACGTGGCGTACGCCACCCGCATCTGGGCCGCGGGCGGCCAGGCCGAGCTGCACGTCTGGGCGGGCGGTTTCCACGGCTTCGACGCCCTCTTCCCCGAGGCCGGCCTGTCCACCGCCGCCCGCCGCACCCGTACCGACTGGCTCACCCGCACGCTCACCCGCCCCGAGCACGCCCGCACCTGAGGACCGCCGGACAGCTGAGGGCCGCCCGGGGAAGCCCGCGCCCCAGCCCCCGGTCACACGGGCAGCGGTCGGCGCACGCCCTCCGTCGACTCCCGTGCGACCAGCCGGTACGGCGCCAGATGCACCTCGAACGGCAGCGGCCCCGCCGACCCGATGCGATCGGCCAGGCACCTGACCGCCAGCGAGGCGATGGCGGCCTTGTCGGGGATCACCGTGGTCAGCGACGGCGTGCTGTAGAGCGCCTCCTGCGACCCGTCGATGCCCGCCACCGCCACCTCCCCAGGGCAGTCCACGCCCGCCTCGTACAGGGCCCGCTGCGCCCCGATCGCCAGCAGGTCGCTGAAGCAGAAGACCGCGTCGGGGCGGACCCCGGCCGGCAGGGAGAGCAGGTCGCGCATGGCGAGCAGGCCGTCGGGGCGGTCGAACCGCCTGATCGCGGGCGCGAGGCGCGGATCGTACGTGAGCCCGGCCTGGTGCAGGGCCTGGTGGAAGCCTTCCAGGCGCTGCCGGGCGGAGGCGGACGGCGTGATCGTCACCCCGATGGCGGCGATCCTGGTCCGGCCCAGCCCGGCCAGGTGCGCGGTCACGTCACGCGCCGCCGCGACGTTGTCGATCATGACGTGGTCGGCGGTGATCCGGTCGCGCTCGTAGCCGCGCTCGCCGAGCAGCACGAGGGGGATCTCGTGGGTGACGGGGGCCAGCTCGTCGAGCGAGACGTGCAGCGGGGAGAGGATCACGCCGTCGAGCAGGTCGGCCCCGACGCCGGTGGCCAGGCGCAACTCCTCCTTCGCGTCGCCCATCGTCTCCTCGATGAGCACGGTGAGGCCGAGCCGGGCGGCCTCCGCGCGGACGTGCTGGGCCAGCTCCGCGAAGTAGGGCGTCGTCAGGTTGGGGACGGCGAGCGCGATCAGCCCGCTGCGACCGGTACGGAGCCGGCGCGCCGACGGGTTGGGCCGGTAGCCGAGCTCGTGCACGGCACGGGTCACCCGGTCCCGCGTCGCCGCCGACACCTTCGGTACCCCGCGTACAACGTTGGAAACGGTTTTGATCGACACGCCCGCGCGATCCGCCACGTCCTTCAGCGTCACTGCCGCCACTGCCCGGCCCTCACCCTCTGTCTGCCTGCATTATGCCCGGCCGGACAGGGGGTTCGTGGGTTTCTGGGCAGGCCGGAGGGCCTGGCGCTACGAAGGCGCGGCGGCCCAGGCGGCGCCGTCTCATTTTCCCACCGAAGGGTTGACCCGCGGTGAAAGCGGCTGTTACAACGTTGGAACAGCTGATGAGGAGGCGGCCCGGCACATACCTGCGGACGGGTCCGCGTGCCCGCGGGAGCGGGTGCGGGGCCGGGGTCCGCGTCACAGCCCGACCGGTCGCGCTCCGTTCCCCCTGCCCCCACGAGAGGGTCCGCATGTCTCCGCTTGGCTCGAACCTCCCGCTGCGCACGGCCGTGGCCGGCACGGGAGGGATCGCCCGCGCCAGCCACCTGCCCGCCCTCGCGAAGCTGGCCGCCCAGGGCGAGGTCGAGGTCGTCGCCGTGGCGGACATCGACGAGGCGGCGGCGCGCGCCGTGGCCGCCGAGCACGGCATCCCCGGCGCCTTCACCGACCTCGACGCGATGCTCGCCGATGTACGCCCCGACCTGGTGGTGCTGGCCACGCCGCCCGCCGTGCACCGGGAGCAGTCCGTGGCCGCGCTGCGGGCCGGCGCCTGGGTGTGGTGCGAGAAGCCGCCGTGCCCGTCGCTGGCCGACTTCGACGCCATCAGCGCGGCGGAGCCGGGCGGCGACGCGGAGCCGTACGCGTCCATCGTCTTCCAGCACCGCTTCGGCTCCGGCGCGCACCACGTGCGCCGGCTGCTGCGGTCGCAGGCGTTCGGCCGGTCGCTGGTCGCCCACTGCCAGACCACGTGGTACCGCGATCGCGCCTACTACGCCGTGCCGTGGCGCGGGCGCTGGGCCACCGAGGGCGGCGGCCCAGCCATGGGGCACGGCATCCACCAGATGGACCTGCTGCTCGACCTGCTCGGCCCGTGGGCCGAGGTGCGCGGCATGGCGGCCAGGCTCGTGCACGACGTGGAGACCGAGGACGTCTCCACCGCGCAGGTCCGCTTCGCCGGCGGCGCCCTGGCCACGGTGGTCAACAGCGTGCTGAGCCCCGACGAGGTCAGCCGCATCCGCATCGACTGCGAGCTGGCCACGATCGAGCTGACCCACCTGTACGGCTACCGCAACGCGAACTGGCGCATCACCCCCGCCCCCGGCGTACCCGAGGAGACCGTTGCCGCCTGGCAGGACTTCGGGGCCGACGAGCCGAGCTCGCACCTGGCCCAGCTGCGCGCCCTCGTCGCCGACATCAGGGCCGGGCGGCGCCACCCGACCAGCGGCGCGGGCGGCCGTCAGACGCTGGAGTTCATCACCGCCCTGTACAAGTCGGCGTTCACCGACGCTCCCGTCCTGGCCGGCGAGATCGGCCCCGGCGACCCCTACTACACCGCATTGCACGGCGGCGCCCCCGGGTGGGCGCCGGCCGCTCCGCGCGAGGAAGAGGAACACGCATGACCCTGGCACTGACCCACGCCCACGGCGACCGGATCACGGTGGCGTACGAGGCGACGGGGACGGAGCTGTTCGCCTACGTCTACCGGCCCGAGGCCGCGTGGGAGGCGCCCAAGCCGTACCTGCATCCGATCAGGACGCTGTCGGGCGGGCTCGTCACCGACTACCGCCCCAACGACCACCGCTGGCACAAGGGCCTGCAGCTGACGGCCTCCCACCTGTCCGGCCAGAACCTGTGGGGCGGCAACACCTACGTGCACGGTGAGGGCTACCTGCGGCTGCCCGAGCGGGTCGGCTCGATGGCCCACGTGGCGTTCGAGGACGTGCACGCCCATGTTGACAGCGCTGTCATACGGGAGCGGCTCACCTGGCACCCGTACGGGGGCGAGCTGTGGGCCGAGGAGGAGCGCCGCATCGAGGCCCGCGTCGACCAGGAGAGCGGCAGCTGGTCGCTGACCTGGACGTCGGCGGTGACCAACCGGCGGGCCGAGCCGCTGCGCTTCGGCAGCCCCACCACCCATGGCCGCCCGGCGGCCGGCTACACCGGGCTGTTCTGGCGCGGGCCGCGCGCCTTCCGCGGCGGCCGGGTGTTCACCGCCGAGGCGGACGGCGGCGACCTGATGGGCAGCCAGGCGCCCTGGCTGGCGTACGTGGGCGAGCACGACGGACGCGACGGGCACGCCACGGTCGTCTTCGAGCACGCCCCGTCCAACGACCACACGGGCGAGCAGGGCACGCACCCGGCGCACTGGTTCGTGCGCAGCGACCCGTTCGCCGCCGTCGCGCCCTCGTGGGCGTTCCACGAGGAGCTGGTCCTCGAACCCGGCGACACGCTCGCCCGCGCCTACCGCGTCGTCGTCGCCGACGGCGCGTGGGACCGCGACCAGGTCGCCGCGCACCTCGCGGGGCACGCCTGGTGAGCGCGGCCTACGACGGGTTCCCCGGGGCGGTCGGCGTGTCCAGGCTGCGCGTCTACGACTGGCCCGCCGTGGACGGCCGGGCCGGCGGCGGCACGCCGCACCTCCACCTCACCTGCAGCGAGGGGTACGTGGTGACGGCCGGCAGGGGAGCCGTGCAGACCCTGACCACCTCCGGCTACCGGGAGACGCCATTGGAGCCGGGCGTCGTGGCCTGGTTCACGCCCGGCACCATCCATCGCCTGATCAACGAGGGCGGCCTGGAGATCGTCGTCGTCATGCAGAACAGCGGCCTGCCCGAGGCGGGGGACGCGGTGCTCACCCTGCCGCAGGACCTGCTCGCGGACCCGGAGACGTACGCAGCCGCCGTCCGCATCCCCGCCGCGCGCGGGCGCTTCGGCATGTGCGGCCGCCTGGACGTCTACCCGGGCATCTGAGAGCGCCGCCCGTGTCCCCCCTTCACGATCCGACCAGGAGAGGCCCCATGCCCGAGCCACCCGGCTGCCTGCGCCCGCCCCCCAGCCGCCGCGCCGTCCTGGCCGCGCTCGGCACCGCGTTCGCGTCCACGCTCACCGGCTGCTCCACGGAGGGCGCAGGAGCGTCGTCGTCCCGGGGCGTGACCCTCACCTTCAGCTGGTGGGGCAACGACGACCGGGCCGCGCGCACCCAGGAGGCCGTCCGCCTCTTCGAACGCGAGCACCCCGGCATCACCGTCCGCACCTCGAACGGCGAGTTCGGG
The DNA here is from genome assembly GCF_035917475.1 of Nonomuraea fuscirosea. Taxonomy (NCBI): domain Bacteria; kingdom Bacillati; phylum Actinomycetota; class Actinomycetes; order Streptosporangiales; family Streptosporangiaceae; genus Nonomuraea; species Nonomuraea fuscirosea. The sequence continues at coordinate 936,861 of NZ_CP109074.1, forward strand.
GCGTACGTGCAGAAATTGGCCACCCAGGCGGCCGGCGGCGGCATCCCGGACGTGGCCCAGGTCGACTACCGGCAGATCACCCAGTACGCCGACGGCGGCGCGCTCCTGCGGCTCGACTCCTTCGTCGGTGACGGGACCATCCGCACCTCCGAGATCGACCGCGGCTTCCTGCGCACCGGGACCTTCCAGGGCAGGCAGTACGCCGTCCCGCAGGGCCGCGGCATCACCGGCTACGCCTACGACTCCGCCCTCTACCAGAAGGCCGGCGTCTCCGCGCCGCGGCCGAGCTGGACCTGGGAGGACTTCGAGCAGGCCAACAAGGCCATCGCCGCCCTCGGGCTGAAGGGCCCCGACGGGAGGCCGGTCACGGGCGCCAACGACGGCGGCGGCAACGAGGACATCTTCGAGACCTGGCTGCGCAGCCGGGGCGGGCAGCTCTACGCCGACCAGAGCCGGCTCGGGTTCACCGAGGACGACCTCACCGAGTTCTGGACCTACTTCGACCGGATGCGCAGGGAGGGCGCGGTCGCGTCGGCGGCGGACACCGCGCAGGCCGGCAGCACCGAGACCAGCCCCATGGGCCGCGGGCTGACGGCCGCCGACTTCACCTGGGACGCGCCCTTCCCCGGCTACACGACGCTGCTCGGCGACCAGATCCACTTCATGCCGGTGCCGACGACCGGCGGGCGCGCGGGCTCGTACTTCAAGCCCAGCATGCTCCTCGCCATCGGCGCGCACACCGCGCACCCCAAGGAGGCGGCCCAGCTGATCGACTTCCTGATCAACGACCCACGGGCGGGCGACATCCAGGGATTCACCCGATCGACCCCGCCGAACCGGCTGATCGCCGCCAACGTGGCCAAGACCCTCGAAGGCCCTGAGGTGGAGATCTACCAGTACGCGCAGAAGATGGAGCAGTACGGCCTGGACGCGCCGCCCACCGCGCCGCCCAGCGGCGACGTCGCCATCCAGACCGCCTTCACCCGCGTGTACCAGCGGGTCATGTTCGAGCTGGCCACCCCCAGGCAGGCGGCGCGCGAGCTCATCGACGAGGCCAACCGGGAGCTGAGGTAATGAGCACCTTGTCGACCAGCGCGCCCGCGCGCGCCCCACGGGGTACGGTGACGGAGGGCCGCCGCCGGGTGCGCGAGAAGCAGTGGCCCGCCTACGTGTTCCTGTCGCCCTGGATGCTCGGCGCGGGCGTGCTGACCCTGCTGCCGATGGCCGTGTCGCTGTACCTGTCGTTCACGGACTACAACCTGTTCGACCCGCCGCAGTGGGTGGGCCTGCGCAACTACGCCGAGATGCTGGCCGGGGACCCCCGCTACTGGCGCTCGGTCGGCACGACCATGCTGTACGTCGTCGTGGCCGTCCCGCTGAAGCTGGCCCTCGCGCTGGGCGCGGCGATGCTGCTGAAGAACCTCAGCAGCAGGGGCCGCGGCTTCTACCGTTCGGCGTTCTACGCGCCCTCCCTGCTCGGGGCGAGCATGTCGATCGCCCTGGTGTGGCGGGCGCTGTTCAACGACGGCGGCTCGGTGCCCGACGTCCTGGGCTCGATCGGCATCGACACCGGCGGCTGGGTCGGCAACCCGAACCTGGCGGTGTTCGCGGTCGTCCTGCTCGCGGTGTGGCAGTTCGGGGCGCCGATGGTGATCTTCCTGGCGGGCTTGCAGCAGATCTCACCCGACCTGTACGAGGCCGCCTCCCTCGACGGCGCCGGCGCCTGGCGCAAGTTCGTCTCCGTCACCGTGCCGATGTTGTCGCCGGTCGTCTTCTTCAACCTGGTGCTGGAGATCATCCAGTCGTTCCAGGTCTTCACCCCCGCCTTCGCCATCAGCGGCGGCAAGGGCGGCCCGGCCGACTCCACCATGTTCTACACGCTCTACCTGTACGAGCGCGGCTTCACCGCCTCGCACATGGGGTACGCGGCGGCGATGGCCTGGCTGCTGCTGATCGCCATCGGCGTGGTCACCGTGATCCTGTTCCGCACGTCGCGGTCCTGGGTCTTCTACGCCGACGAGGAGGGACGATGAACGCCGCTACGTTCGGGGTGGCCAGGAGGAAGTGGCTGCCGCACGCCATCGCGGTCGTCAGCCTGCTGATCCTGCTGTATCCGCTGGTCTGGCTGCTGGCCACGTCGCTGAAGCCGGCCGACGAGGTGGTGACCAGCCTCGACCTGTGGCCCAGCCACCTGGAGTGGTCGAACTACACGACCGCCCTGGAAGGGGTGTCCGGCGTCTCGATCACCCGGCTGTTCGGCAACACGCTGCTGATCGCGGGCGGCGCCGTCATCGGGAACGTGCTCTCCTGCTCGCTGGCCGCCTACGCCTTCGCCCGGCTGCGTTTCCGGATGCGGAAGGTGATGTTCGCCTTCATGGTGGCCACGCTGATGCTGCCGCACCACGTGGTGCTGATCCCGCAGTACATCATCTTCAACCGGCTCGGCCTGGTGGACACGTACTGGCCGCTGATCCTGCCGAAGTTCCTGGCCACCGAGGCGTTCTTCGTCTTCCTCATCGTGCAGTTCATGCGCGGGCTGCCGCGTGAGCTGGAGGAGTCGGCCCGGATCGACGGTTGCGGGCCGTTCCGTACGTACTGGTCGATCACGCTGCCGCTGAGCCGGCCGGCGCTGATCACGACGGCGATCTTCACGTTCCTCTGGGCCTGGAACGACTTCCTGACCCAGATGATCTACCTGTTCGCGCCGGAGAAGTTCACCGTCACCCTGGCCCTGCGCAGCTTCGTCGACCAGTCCAGCACCTCGGCGTACGGGCCCATGTTCGCCATGTCGGTGATCTCCGTGCTGCCGATCGTGCTGTTCTTCTTCGTGTTCCAGCGCTACCTGGTGCAGGGCATGGCCACCTCCGGGCTGAAGGGCTGAGCCGGCGTGCCGCGCCTGCCCTCCGCGCCCCGCCGTGAGCCGGGGGAGCTGTTCGGCCCCGGCTTCACGCTCTTCGCGGACATGCTGCTCGTCGGCCTGCTGACCGCCGTCGCCAGCCTCCCGGTCGTCACGCTTCCGGCCGCGTTCGCCGCCGCCTCGGCCTCGCTCCGGCGGTCCGCCGAGGGCGGGCACGTCACGGCCGGCGCGTACTTCGGCCACCTGCGCGCCCGCCTGTCCGCGCGCGGCCTGGCCGCCGGGCTCGCGCTGCCGGTGGTCGTCGTGGTCCTGCTGGTGGACGCCGCTCTCGTACGTGCCGGGCTGCCGGGGGCGGGCGTGATGGCGTCCGCCCTGGCCCTGCTCGCCCTGGGCGGCGCGGTCGTCGGGCTGCGCGCCACCGCGCTCGCGGAGCCGTACGCGCTCTCGGCGCGCGAGGCGCTGCGCCGCACGGCCGTCGACCCGCGCGGCACCCTCCTGCTGGCCTGCGCCGTGCTGCTGGCCGCGCTGCTCGCCTGGTCGATCCCCATGCTCATCCCGCTGCTGCCGGGGCCGCTGGCCTTCGCCGCCACGGCGGTGGACCTGCGCTCCTCCCCACCATCCCGGAGCTGACCCCTTCCCGCCGTCCTCCGGCTCGGCTTCGACAACAAGACGAGCTCGCTCAAGTTCGTCCGGCCGTGAGCCCGGCCCCGGCGGTGCGGTGAGGGACGGCGGCGGCGACAGGCCCGCGCCGCCGGTGGGACCAGGACCCCTGGCGCAGGCTGGGATCACCTGTCATGATCTTGACGAATCGCAACCCAGCGGAGAACGGGGTCGTTTATGAAGAGAACGTCGGTGCGCCGGGCGGGTGTCGTGGCGCTGGCATTGACCAGCCTGATGACGGTGGGCGCCACCGCGCAGGCCGACGCCCGGCTGGCCAGTTCGTGCGGGCTCAGCTTCTGCCTGTACGAGCACGACGACTACGCCGGCGCCGAGCAGGAGTTCCTCTTCACCAGCAACAACACCTGCGCCAACGTGACCACGCTGAACAACAAGGCCAGCTCCATGCGCAACCCGTCGGCCGGCCGGATCCAGTTCTACAACAACGCCAACTGCTCGGGCTCCTACGGCTACGCGGCCGCGCCGGGATCGTCCGACAGCGACCTGACGAACAACGGCTTCGACAACAAGACGAGCTCCGTCAAGCGGGTCAGCCCGTAACGTCCGGGGTCACAGGGTTCGGTGAGCGAGATGTCCGCCCGGCGGCGTCGCAGGGTCGCGGCGCTCCTGGCCGCGCTGCCGCTGGCCGCGGCCTGCGCGTCGCCGCCGCCCCCGGTGCCGCCTCCGGGTGAGCAGGCGCGGGCGATCTCGTTGCCGTTCGACCGCTACAACTTCACCCCCGCCGACCTCTCGGTCATCGAACGCGCCGAGGACCTCCTCGTCGGCGACTGCATGCGGAGCAGGGGCCTGGCCTGGGAGACGCTGCCGCCGTCGGCCGAGGAGGACCTGGAGCCGCCGAACCGCCGCCGCTACGGCGTCGTCGAACCGGAGGTCGCCCGCCGGTACGGCTACCACGTCGCCCCCGACCGCCCCTCCGTGGCCCGGCGGAGCGCGGCGGGCGAGAGCCGTACCGCGAGCCTGTCGGAGCAGCAGCGGCGGGCCGCGTACGACGAGCGCGGCGGCTGCCTGCCGCGGGCGCGGGCGCGCATCGGGCAGGGGGCGCCGAAGGTGGACTCAGCGCTGTTCAACCAGCTCATCACCCGGACGTTCGAGCAGTCGCGGCGTGAGGCGGAGGTCGTGCGGGTCTTCCGGGCGTGGAGCGCGTGCATGCGGGCCGAGGGGTGGCGCTACGACGACCCCCTTTCCGCCGTCGCCGACCAGCGGTGGCTGGACGGCGGCCCGGCCACGGAGGAGGAGATCCGGGCGGCGCGGGCGGATGAGCGGTGCAAGGCGAGGACCGGTCTCGTCGCGGTCTGGGCAGCGGCCGAGCGACGCCTTCAGGAGGACGCCGTCCGCGCCCATCGGGAGGCGTTCGAGGCGCTGAAGGCGGCCAAGGACCGGCAGCTGGAGACCGCCCGCACGATCATCGCCGCGGCACGGTGACCGGCGACGGCCGGCTCGGTTCACGATCTTGTGACGGTTGGGTGGCGGCGGCGAGGAGGGTCAGTTTCTCGGCGTCGTCGCTGCCGGGGTCCGGGTGGTAGATGACGAGCGTACGCCCGCCGCCGACGCCCAGCCGCTCCCGGTTCAGCCGGAGCACGCCGAGCTGGGGATGGTCGATCCGCTTGGGCTCGCCCTCGCACGCGTTCACGTCGTGGCGGGCCCAGAGCCGGCTGAACCGGGGGCTGGCCAGGGAGAGCTCACCGACCAGCTCGATGAACCTCGGGTCGTCGGTGTCGGTGCCGACGGACGCGCGGAAGCCGGCGACCATGCCCGCGCCGGCGCTCTCCCACTCCGGGTAGAGGGCTTGCTCGGCCGGGTCGAGGAACGCGTCCCGCAGCCGGTTCGCCCCCGGCACGAGGCGCGGTGACAGAGCGGTCGCGAGCGCGTTGGCGGCCAGGACGTCGAGGTAGCGGCCCTCGACGTACGCGGGCAGCGCGAGCGTGGTGACGAGCTGGGCGACGCCGGGAGGCACGCTCTCCTTGCGCGGCCGGCGCCGGCGCCGCCGCCGGGGTTCGGCGGCGGCGAGGCTCAGCAGGTACGCCGTCGCGGCGTCGTCCAGCCGCAGCACGCGGGCCAGGGATTCGAGCACCTGCACGGACGGGTTGCGGTCGCGGCCCTGCTCCAGGCGCAGGTAGTAGTCGGCGCTGATGCCGGCCAGCATCGCCACCTCCTCCCTGCGCAGGCCCGGCACCCGCCGCACGCCCAGGACGGGGATGCCGGCCTGCTCGGGGGTGACGAGCTCGCGCCGGGCCCGTACGTAGTCGCCCAGCGGGTTCGATCGCTCGCTCATCCCTCCACGGTATGTGCCGGGGCCGCGTACGTGCCTGGTCCTGTCACCCCCAGGATCGCGGCGGCCCTGGCTGTGCCCCGGCCCGGCGGGCAGCGTGGCCGGCGAAGGATTCACAAGGCGAGGAGAGCTCATCATGTCGACATATCTGCTGGTACACGGCGCCTGGCACAGCGGGGAGTGCTGGAAGCGGGTGGTCCCGCTGCTGGAGGCGGCCGGGCACCGGGCGTTCGCGCCTTCACTGACCGGCTACGGCGACCAGGCGCACCTGCTCGGCCCCGAGGTGGGCCTGGACACGCATGTCGCCGACGTCGTCCGGCTGATCACCGAGGAAGATCTCACCGAGGTGGTGCTGGTCGGGCACAGTTACGCCGGGCTGGTCATCTCGTCCGTGGCCGGGCAGGTCCCCGACCGGATCGCGGAGCTGGTCTACCTCGACGCGATGGTCCCGGAGGACGGGGAGAGCGCGGAGGACGTCATGCCCGTGACGCGGCAACTGATCGAGCTCGCCGCGGCGTCCGGCGACGGCTGGCGGGTGCCGCCGATGCCCGAGCTGCCGCCGCCCGCGGGCCTGTTCGGGGTCACCGACCCGGCGGACGTCGCCTGGCTGCGCACGATGCTGTCGGATCAGCCGGTGCGCTGCCTCCAGCAGCCGGTCCGGCTGGGCGGCCCGGCCGCGCGGGCGATCCCCCGTACCCACATCCACTGCACCGTCGGCAAGCCGGAGGGCGTCGTCCGCCGTCCCGTCCCCGAGGTGCAGCCGAACGGCCGCCCCGCCCAGGTCTGGGAACTGCCGACCGGCCACGACTGCATGATCACCATGCCGGCCGAACTCACCGACCTCCTGCTCAAACTCGCCTGACCCGAGGGGGCGGTCCCCGCGGCGGGCCGGCTCCCGGACGCCCGCCGCGCGGCCGGTCTCCACGGCGGACCCGCGCCCGCACACCCGCTGCCCAACCGCCCCTCGCCCATGTGTGACCATGGTCGGCGAACAGCCGATCCGGCCTGATGAGCCTCGTGACCCCGACGCGAGGCCGGCACAGCCGGAACCCCCGGAGAGAACATGACGCACGCCCCTCACGCTCCACTCGCATGACGGCCGACACCACCGAAGGATCCGCACCCCGGCGGGTGGCACTGATCGTGGCCGTGGCCTTCTTCATGCAGAACCTCGACATCACGATCATCAACACCTCGCTCCCGCAACTGGCGCAGACTTTCGGCGTGGACGTCGTCAGCGTGAACGTCGGCATCACGGCGTACGTCGTCGCCGGCGCGGCCTTCATCCCGCTCGGCGGCTGGCTGTCGGACCGGTACGGCGCCAAGCGGGTGTTCGCCCTCGCCATCGTGATCTTCGGCCTGGCCTCGATCGGCTGCGCGGCCTGTACGGAGTTGTGGCAGTTCGTCCTAGCCCGCGTGATCCAGGGCATCGGCGGCGCCCTGATGATGCCGGTCGGCCGCATCATCGTGCTCAAGAACGCCGGCAAACAGGACCTGCTCCGCGCCACGGCACTGATCACCTGGCCGGCCCTGATCGCGCCGGTCATCGCCCCGGTCGTCGGCGGCGCGCTGACCACCTGGTACGGCTGGCCGTGGATCTTCCTGCTCAACGTGCCGTTCGCCCTGGCCGGAATCGCGCTGGTGCTGGCGTACATCCCGGATGTGCGCGAGCCGGACCCCAAGCCGCTGGACCGCGTGGGCACGGTCCTGATCGTCACCGCGCTCAGCCTGACGATCTACGGCCTGTCCGAGCTGGCGCAGCCTTCGGCGCTCGGTCTGGACCTCGCCCTGCTCGCCATCGGCTGCCTGGTGGGCGTGGCCGCCGTGTGGTGGTTCCGCCGAACCGCCCACCCACTGATCGCGCTGGGACCGCTGCGGGTGCCCACGTTCGCCGCCACCACCCTGCACGCGGGCAACCTCATCCGGCTGGCGATCAGCGCGACCCCGTTCCTGCTCCCGCTCATGCTGCAGGAGGCGTGGCGGCTGACACCGCTGGAGGCGGGGCAGGTCGTGCTGGTGTACTTCCTGGGCAACCTGGTCGTGAAGACGGTGACCACGCCGCTGATGCGCCGGCTCGGCTTCCGTACGGTGCTGGCCGGCAACGGCGTGGCGGTGGCCCTGTCGATCGGTGCGCTCGGCCTGGTGGACGCCGGCACCGGCTTCGCCGTGGTCGCCCTGGTGGCCTTCGCCGCCGGCGTCACCCGGTCGATCGAGTTCACCGGCATCAACACGCTGTCGTTCGCCGACATCGGCCCCGCCGACCGGGCGGCGGCCTCGACGTTCTTCAGCATGACCCAGCAGATCTCGGTGGCGCTAGGCGTGGCCGCCGCCGCGATCATCCTCCAGGTCTCGCACGGCCCGGCCACGACCCCGCTCACGCAGGGGGACTTCTCGCTCGCGTTCGTGCTGACCGGCGCGATCGCACTGGCCGGCGCCCTGCTGATGCTGCGCCTACGCCCCGACGCCGGCCACGAGGTAACCGGCCACCGTCCCCGGGCCAGGAGCGGGGTCACCGCCCGCGGCTGAGCCGACGGACGCGTTCCCGGTGCCGACCGAAAACAGGAAATAAATGCCGCGCAAACCGGTCACTGAATATGCGGGAATTTGCCAGGGGTAGCAAACTGGTTCTCCCCATCGCATGGCGTCTCGGATAGCATCGTCATTCACTCGGATATTTCCGGCGGTGCGGGGTGTAACAGGATTGACGTATCAGGGGGAGGATCCAGCGGGAGAGTGGCCCGACACTCTCGACGTGGCCCGAATGCTGAAGGACGGCTGGCGTCCCCGCCCCTTCCGGCAGTTCCTGCTCAAGGTGCACAGCCGCTGCAACCTCGCCTGCGACTACTGCTACGTCTACACGCTCGCCGACCAGAGCTGGCGCTCCAAACCCATGGTCATGGCCCCCGACCTGGTCACGGCCGTCGCCGGCCGCATCGCCGAGCACGCCACCGCCCACAACCTGCGCTCGGTCCGGCTGATCCTGCACGGCGGCGAGCCGCTGCTGGCGGGCCACGCCTACCTGCGCAAGGTCGTGGAGACGTTACGCGCGGCGGCGCCGGGCGGCCTGCACGTCGACGCCGTCGTCCAGACCAACGGGGTGCTCCTGGACGAGGCCGCGCTGCGCACGTTCCGCGAGCTCGACGTGCGGGTGGGCATCAGCCTCGACGGCGGTAGAGGGGCCAACGACCGCAACCGCCGCTACGTCGACGGCCGCAGCAGTTACGACGCCGTCGCCGACGCGCTGGCCCTGCTGCGCGGCCCGGAGTTCCGTCCGCTCTACACCGGCCTGTTGTGCACGGTGGACCTGGCGAACGACCCTGTCGAAACATATGAGTCGCTGGTGCAATTCGAGCCGCCGATGGTGGATTTCCTGCTGCCGCACGGCACCTGGGAATCGCCACCGCCGTATCGATCATCCGACCCGTCGAATACGCCCTATGGCGACTGGCTGATCGCCGTTTTCGACCACTGGTACGGACGCAGCGGTGAAACGGTCGTCCGCCTCTTTCAGGAGATCGTCACCCTGATGCTGGGCGGCGCGTCGGCCAGTGAGGCGGTCGGGCTGACGCCGTCCACGCTGGTGGTCATCGAGACCGACGGCACGATCGAACAGACCGACTCGCTCAAGGTCGTCCGGCACGGCGCGCCCGTCACCGGCCTGAACGTGGTCGACCACCCCTTCGACCTGGCCCTCACCCACCCCGGAATGGTGGCCAGGCAACTGGGCGCCGACGCGCTGAGCGACACCTGCCGCGACTGCCGGTTCGGCCGCGTCTGCGGGGCGGGCCTCTACCCCCACCGTTACCGGCCCGGCACGGGCTTCCTCAACCCGTCCGTGTACTGCCCGGACCTCTACCGGCTGATCGGGCACATCCACAACCGCCTCGTCGGCGACCTCCGCCGCGCTTCTCGCTGAAAGGACCCGCATGCTCCCCAGCGATCACCGCCTGCCCGGCCATGCCCTGTCCCGGCTGGCCTCGGGGGGCGGCGGTGCGGACGCCGTACGCCACCTGGCCGCCCCGCAGCGCAGCAAGCGCCTGCTGAACGTGGTGGGCACGATGCGGATGGCCGCCGAGGCCGGCCATCCGCACGCGCGGGCCGCCGAACACGCCTACGACGTACTCGCCGAGATCGAGAAGAAGAGCCCGGCGGCGGTACGCGGCACGCTGGCGCATCCGGCGGTGGGCGCCTGGGCCGCCCGCACCGTCCGTTCACTGGAAGAAGGCGGCCCGCCACCGGACGGGCAGTGCGATCCGGCCCGGCTCGGCGCGGTGGCCGCCGCCGCGGCGCTCAAGTCGGGCATGCCGTGCGAGGTCCAGGTCCCCGTCTCCGGCGGCACGATCATGCTGCCGTCCCTGGGCCGGATCGACCTGGGCGGCGGCCAGGACGACGGGCTCGCGGACCTCGTCGTACGCGCCGACGGCCGGGTGGAGGCCGGGGAGCTCTGCCTGCGTCCCGGCGCGGGCGAACAGCGCGGCTGGCGTCCGCTCCGCCGCCTGCAGACCGCCGACGCCGGCCTGCGCGTGCTCGTGGACGACCTCGACGCCTTCCGCTGGAGCGACACCGCCGAGGTCGGCGGACGCCTGGGCGAGCCGGAGCTACGGACGTGGCGGGCCAGCCTGGACGCGGCCTGGACGATGCTGCGCGCCCACCACTGGACGATCGCCGAGGAGACCCAGGCCCTCGTCACGGTCCTCACCCCGATCAAAGGACCGGCCCAGGGGATGAACAGCGCCTCATCGGGCGACCTGTTCGGGACGATCGGCATGTCCACGCCTCCCGACGGCCGCTGGCTGGCCTCGACGTTCGCGCACGAGGTCCAGCACGGCAAGCTCAACGCGATCCAGGACGTGGTGACGCTGCTTGAGCCGGACGACAGCGACGAGCCGGACCGCTACTACGCGCCCTGGCGCCCCGACCCGCGCCCCCTGTCAGGCTTGATCCAGGGCGCCTACGCCTACCTGGGCGTGGCCGGGTTCTGGCGACGGCAGCGGGCGCACGAGGCCGACCTGCGGCCGCACATCGAGTTCGCCCACTGGCGGGAGGCCGCGCACCAGGTGACCGGCACCCTGCTCGACAGCGGCCTGCTCACCACGGAGGGCGAACACTTCGTCGGAGCGATGCGGCGCACCCTGACCCCATGGCTGTCGGAGCCGGTGCCTCCCGCCGCACGCGAGATCGCGCGGCAGGAGGCCGAGGCACACCTGCGAACCTGGCAGGCCGCGAACGGGAGCGCTCCCGCTCACAGGCTGTAGGAGTCGAAGTCCCAGTTGAAGCGCTTGCCCTCGGCGGCGTGCAGGCGTTCCGGGTGGGTGGGCGACAGGATGGTCTCGTACGCCGCCATGGTCTGGTCGTACAGCTCCGTGGCCTCGTCGATCTGCCCGATGGCGCGCAGGTCGATGGAGAGGTTGATCGCGGCCGAGAGCGACAGGCCGTTGGCGGGCCCGACGAAGTCGCGCACGCCGGTCAGCGTTCGCCGGCTCAGCTCGCAGGCCCGCTCCTGCTCGCCGAGCTCCGCCAGGTCGCCGGCCAGGTTGATGGTGCTGCTGAAGGTGTAGACATGCGCCGCGCCGAACTGGTCGAGCATGCCCTCATAGGTCTGTTCGTCCAGTTCTCTGGCCTTCTTCGCGTCCCCGCGCAGCCGGTAGAGCAGGGCGAGGTTGAGCTGGCAGCCGTAGGTGAACGGATGCCTGTCACCGTAGGTCTGCTTGTATCGCTGGTGAACGTCCCTGGCCAGCGCCATGGACTCCTCCAGGCGGTTCAGTTGGCGCAAGGTGTTGCTCAGCGCGACCGCGGCGGCCATGGTCTCGGGGTAGTCGGGGCCGTAGAGCTTGTTCAGCCTGGTGTGGGCGTCCTGGACGAGCTCGTACGCATCGTCGAGATATCCCATGCGCCGCTTGGCGATCGACAGGTCGCGGGCGGTGGCCAGGGTGAGCGGATGCTCGATCTTGAGCTCCCGCAGGCCGTAGGCGTACGCCTCCTCGCCCACGTCGCACGCCTGCTCGTGATGGCCGGACAGACGCACCACCCGGGCCAGGCTGTTCCAGAACGACTGCACGTCCCACTTGTTGACCCCGTGCCGCGCGCTGCTCTGCTCCACATAGGCGAGCTGCTGCAGTTCCAGGGCGGTGTCATAGCGGCTGAGCAGGGTGTGGTCGAGCGCCAGGTTGTTGATGGCGCGCAGGGTCGTCTGATCCTTCACCCCGTATCTGGCCTCGAGCGCGGCCAGCGACGCGGCGTCCTGTTCCATGGCGTCCTGGAAGCGGCCCTGGGCGCGCAGGTTGGCGGCGTAGGTGAGGGCCATGCGCAGGGTCTCCTCGTGCTCGTTCCCGAACACCTCGCGCATGAGGTCGAAGGTCTCGTCGTTGAGGTCGAACGACTCCTTGTTCGCGCCGAGCTGCCACAGCACGTTGCCCAGGTGCCGGCGCAACCGCAGGACGAAGGGACTGCGGTCGCCCGAGGTCGCGGTCCAGCTCTGGCGGAACTCCTCCGCCAGCGACCGCGCGGATCGCCAGTTGGCCACGCGGTAGAGGTGGCGGACGACGTTGAGGGCGAACTCCTGCACGCGCTCGTCGTGGCACCGGGTGAGGCCGGACGGGCGCACATGGGGCAGCAGGAAGGTGTATTCCTCCTGGGTGGAGATGTCCTCAGGGTCGGTGGGGGCGCCGGCGGCCAGCAGCAGATGCACCTCGTGCCGGAACTCCTCCTGCTCCTCGGGCGTGAGCGAGTCGCGCAGCAGCGCCTGCACCAGCCGGTGCACCTGCACCGTGCCGGTGTCGGGCTCGATCCGCAGCAGGGAGAAGCGGGCCAGCTCGGCGAAGGCCTGACTGCGGGTGAGCGGGTTGGACAGCACCGTCCCCATGCGTTCGGCGCCGCTGTCCCTGCCGCGCTGGAAGACGAAGCGCGGGATCGGGTCGGGGCCGAAGAAGGCCAGGCAGCGCAGCACCTCGGCCGCCTCGGGCATCCGGCTCTCGACCTGGTGCACCGACAGCTGCCACGCGGCGGTCATCGTGTGCGGGTATTCGGTGGACTTGCCGAGCTGGAGCAGATCTCCTGTCTGCTCGGCGAGCAGCCGGACGTATTCGTCGGTGGCCATGCCGGTCGTGTCCTGGACGGCGGCGGCCTGCTCCAGCGCCAGCGGGAGATTGCCGAGCTCGTGCGCCAGGTGCACGGCCTCACTCTCGGGCACCTCGCGGCGCAGGCGCTTGCGCAGGAAGGCGACGCTCTCGGTGGTCGAGAAGACGTCGACGGACACGGTCTCGGCGACGCCGCTCCACCTGCTGTTCCTGGAGGTGATGAGAACGTGGCCGTCCTGGCTGCCGTGCGGGATGAAGGGCCGGATCTCCTCGGGATCGTCCGCGTTGTCGAAGATCAGCAGCCACCGGTCCACCGGGTCGCCGCGTTGCAACGCGTCGCGTACGGAGTCGGCCGCCTCCTCGATGCCCATGCTGCCCGCGGAGGGCAGCTTGAGGTCTTCGGTCAGCCCCGCCAATGCGCTGGGAATCAGCAGCGGCTGGTCGGCCGCGACCCACCAGACCAGGTCGTAGTAGCCGCGGTAGGCCCAGGCGTACTCGATGGCGAGCTGCGTCTTGCCGACACCACCCAGCCCTTGCAGAGCCTGTGGCAGGGGCACGACGGCGGCCGTGTTGGTCTCCGTCAGGCTTTTTCGCAGCCCGTTGAGCAGGGGTTCACGCCCGGTGAAGTGTCTGTTGCGACCTGGGATCTTCCGGCCCCAGATGGGCGGCATCCGGGGCACCGTCGGAGGAACGGCCTGCTCGTTCACGTCGCCTCGCCTTCTTTGTCCCACTGAATTCCGATCCTACGATTGATTCTGGCGAAGGGTAGCCACAGAATCACTATTAAGGCGTTATCTGAAGCGTCTTTGATTTAATCCCGATTTACGGGCGGCCGTAAATCGGTGACGGGAGGCTGTATGGGCGGCGAAGGTGCGACCGGCGTTCTCGACGTGGACGAAACGACCCTGGAGGACCTCAGGAATCTCGATCTACCTGTGCTTACGCGAGCACTGGAGCGGATCTCCAGCACGAGCGCGACGGTCGCGGGTTTCACGTCGGCGACCTGATCTGAGGTTCGGAAAAGTGCCGGTGCGGCTCGCCCTGCATATCAATGTCCATGGACACAGACGGCGCCGGCGGATGCACGGTACGGTGAGGTCAGGTTTATCTGTCCGCAACCGGGCGACGATGCCCCTGCTAATCCGGTGATGCGACGGTGAACGAATTGTTCGGTCCCGACACTAGGCGGCGGAGCGTGGCATGACTTCCAGCGGCAAGGGCCTGGCCCCGTTCGTCGGGTTGCAACCATTCCGCCGCGAAGACGTCGCCAGATTTCATGGGCGAGATGACGAGATCCGCGAACTCACCGAACGCTGGCAGAACCATCGCCTCACCGTCCTGCACGGCCCCCCTGGGGTCGGGAAGACGTCGCTGGTCGCGGCAGGCGTGCTGCCCAGGCTCGACCTGTCGCGATACGACGTGCTGTCCGTGGGCGGGGTGCGGCCGCCGCCCTTCGTGCCGGCGGCCGTCATCCCCGAGGGCGGCGACCCGCACGCCTTCGCGCTGCTGGCCGCCTGGTCGCCGTACGAGAACCCGATCCGGTTCGCCGGCCTGACCATCTCCTCCTACCTGCGCTGGCACCACTGGAGCCCGGACCACCGTCCGATCATGGCCGTGCTCGACCAGGCCGACGAGGTCTTCACCGCCTTCCGCCGGCCGTCGCGCGGCCATGCCCAGCTGCTCGACCAGCTCAGTGACGCGCTCTCCGCCACCGAGGAGGATCTGCCGCTCCGGCTGCTCGTCGTGGTCGGGGACGAGCAGCTCGAATCGCTACGCCGGCACGACGGCCTGCGATCCCACCTGGCCAGGGGTGCCTCCTTCCGGCTGGGCCCGCTCAGTCGCGAGGCCGCGCTGGAGGCGTGCCGCCGTCCGCTCGAAGCGGCGGGCCACGTGTTCGAGCCGGGCGCGGACGAGACCTTCGCCGAGCGGCTGCGGGGCGAAGGAGCGGAGCCCGCGGTCACCGTCGAGCCGCTGCACCTGCAACTGGCCTGCACCGCGCTGTGGGACTCCGTCCGCGACCGCTCCGCGCCCATCGGCGCCGGTGACCTGGTGGACGTCGATGACGTGCTGGGTTCGTTCACCCATCGGATGGTCCACGAGGTGGCCCGCGACCATTTCCGTGGCGACGTGGACAAACTGGTCGCGTTGTTACGTCCGATCGCCCGCCAGGACGACACCTGCGAGGAGTTGCCGCAGCCGGTCGCCCAGGCCTTGACCGAACGCCATGTGCTGCGCGCCAGCGAGAAGTGCCGCTACGAGATGCCCAGACGGCTGGTGGAGCCCTTTCTGCGGCGCGCCGCCGGTGTCCCTGCCGCGATGGTGGCCGACCGGCTGGCCGTGGCCGCCGCCGCGCTGCACAAGGGCTGGTTCGACATCGCCGAGCGGTACGCCCGCGACGAGATCGGCCAGCGGCCCGACAACAGGACGCGGGCCAGGGCCGAGTCGCTGCTGGGGGACCTGGCGTACCTGCGCGACGACGTCGACTCCGCGCTGGAGCACTACCGGGCGGCGGCCCGCCACTACGACGCGACGCCGGGATCCGAGCAGATCGTCGCCACCCACCTGACCGCCATCGGCACGATCCTGCTCGACCGCGGCGCCTACCAGGACGCCGTCAGCCAGCTGGAGTCGGCGGCCAGGCGCAGCAGGGAGCCGGCCATCAGGACCGAGCTGGCCTGGGCGCTGTGGTACGTCGGCAGGGAGAGCGGGGCGGTGGACGTCCTCGACAGCGCGATGCGGCAGAGCGGCGAGCGGCCCGAGATCCTGCGGGCCAGAGGCGAGATCCTGTCCGACCTGGCCAGGCCCGAGCGCGCCCTGAAGGACCTGCGCAAGGTCGAGCCGCACGAGCAGCCCTCCACCCAGGCCGCCTACGCGCTGGCGCTGGCGCTGAGCGGCGACGTGCGCAAGGCGGTCGAGGCGGTGCCCCGGCTCGACGTGGACAGCGACGCGGCGACCCTGTTGCGGGCGGCCAGGGTGATGAAGGAGGCCGGGCGGGACTCCGAGGCGTCGCGGCTGGCCTGCCGGGCGCGGGACAGCAGGGGCAGGCGGCCGCTCCCGCCGCAGCTGACTGCGGCAGCTGACCGGCTCATTGGCACAGCCTGATCGAAAAATAGGCCGGAGTTTGTCACAGGCGTTACTGGTGTTGCTCTATTATCATATCGAGCCTCGGCTCTCAACCGATGTGCCATTTGGGAATCAGAGGCCGCCAACGTCCGTTTTCGCGTTTAAGCGGTCACGGGCGTGGAGCGGACTTCGTGAGTGTTTTTAAGGGTAATTCGCCCTTTCTGTGGTCCTGGGCGGGATCGACCCTTTCGATGCTGGGCAGCCGCACCATCGGCGTGACCTACCCGCTGCTGGCGTACGGTCTCACGCAGTCGGCCACCTCGATCGCCTGGGTCATGTTCGCCTCGACCGTTCCCGGCCTGTTGTGGTACATCCCGGCCGGGGCGTGGATCGACAGGATCGGCCCGCGCCGGGTCATGGTGTGGAGCGAGTTCCTTCGCGGCACGCTCGTCATGGGCATCGTGGTCGCGCAGGTCGCCGGGGTGCTGGAGCTGAGATGGCTGCTGATCGTCGCTCTGCTTGAGGGAACGCTCTCCGTGCACTCGTCGGTCGCGGAGACGGTGCTCATCCCGTCCACGGTCAAGCCGGACAAGGTGGAGAACGCCTTGGCGCTGCATGAGGCGTCCGTACACGGCATGGTTCTGGCGGGGCGTCCCTTGGGGGGCTTGCTCTACGGAGTGAGCCCTATTGTCTCTTTTATCACGAATGCGGCCATGCTTTTCGGAGCCGCCGCGAGTCTGAGCCGGGTGCCTCGCGATATCACAGGGAGAGGAAAGCCGCTCGGTGCGATATTTGGGGAGATGCGCGGCGGTCTGACCGAATTGCGGAGGAATCGATTCCTCTGTTCTGCCACGGTCATTACCGCGTACATCAACTTCATGGTCCAGGGCATGATCGTGGTGTTCCTGTCGGAGGCGACGGACGACAACCTGCCCTCCGCCCTCGCCGGCACCATCCTGGCCGCGTCCGGTGTCGGCGGCGTCATCGGGGCGATCACGTCGCTCCGCCGCGGCCGGACCGACCGGCGGTTCCGGCACCGCCCCGTGATGCTGGTGCACCTGTGGGCCTGCACGATCGCGCTGGCGATCCCGCTGCTCTTCCTTCAGGCGTCGTGGTCGTTCGCGGTCGCGTTGCTCATCATCGGGCTGGCCGGAGGGCTGAGCAACGTCACCATGCGCACCGTGCTCAGCCAGGCTCCGCTCGACCGGGCCGCCCGCGTGGCCGCGGTGTCCCGGCTGGGCAGCTACAGCGCCGTCGCGCTCGGGCCGCTGCTGGCGGGCCTGCTGGTCGGGCGGGTCGAGTCCTGGGTCGCGCTGTTCATCCTCTGCGTCCCGATGGGCGGGCTGGCCCTGGCGATGACCACGGTGCCGAGGCTCAGGAGCGCCCTGGTGTCCGTGCCGAGGCTGGAGGCCGCCATGCGGGAGACGGAGACCGCCCTGCGCCACGCGGAGGCCGCCGTACGCACGGCGCAGATCGCGCTGGACAGGACCGAGGTGGTCGTGCGGCGAATGGACGACTCCCCGAACGGCGACGACGACACCGACCCGCACGTCGTCGACCCGCACGTTGCCGGTCGGCACGTGGCCGGCCCGCACGTCGCCGCGCCGCAGATCTCCGCTTCGCAGGCTGTCGTCACATAACCGATTGGTGACGAATGGTGCGGGGAGCGCCACTTTGGGTTGCAATCGGAGCATGGCGAGGAGACTTGGTCCGCTGCCGCGCTCATCCGCCAGGGTCGGCCTCACCGCGGTGATCGCCGCTGGGCTCATCGCGGCCGGGTACCCGGCGCGGGCCGCGCCGCCGATGGCTGTCTCCGTCGTGCCGGCCGGGCCGCTGCGGGTCGCCTCCGTCCGGGAGGCCGTGGCGTCGCCTGAGTTCCTGGACGAGGACCGGCTCTCCATCGCGCTGGAACGCCTGCCCACCGGCACCTGGCCGGTCGTCGTGGTCAACCCGGGACCGGCCGCCGACGTCGAGGTGCGGGTCGCGGGGCCGATCGCCGACGCCATCGCGTTCAAGGGCGGGAACAGGGCACGCGTCCCGGCCGGAGGCGCGGTGACGTTCACGGTGATTCGCGGCACGCGCCCGCACGCCGGGGCGGGGCAGCTGGTCCTCGTCTCGGCGGCCGGTGTCGACCGATTGCGGGTGGCCGTCACGGCGCAGCCGTCGCTCCTGGAGCGCTACCCGTTCCTGCCGTACGCCGGCGGCTTCCTGCTGCTCGTGATCATCGTGTCGGCCCCGCTCTCGTGGCGCCGTCGCCGGCACGCCCAGCCTCAGCCGCAGGAGACAGAGGAGCAGGTGGAGGCGACGGAGGCGGAGGTCGCCGAGGAGGGAATGTCGCCGTCGCCCTCCAGCCGCGTGCCCGCCGCGTCGGAGGGTTTCACGCACAGCGACGAGCCCGTACGGGACGACGAGCTCAACCGCGCCGCCTACGTGCGCCAGCTCGCCGCGCTGGCCCGCGAGGCGACGCCGCCGATGGTGGTCGGCGTGTTCGGCGAGTGGGGCACCGGCAAGACCTCGATGTTGCTGCAACTGCGCAGGCAGCTCGAACAGCTCGACGAGCAGGACCCCAAGTGTGCCTATGTGTGGTTCGATCCCTGGCGGCACCAGCATGAGGACAACCCGGTGCTGCCGCTGCTGCACGCCATCGTCAACGACCTCGGTCTGCGGAACAGGGAGAACGTGCGCAGGACGCTGCGGACGATCTCCGACGTGCTCGGCTCGCTCGTGTTGTCGGGCACGCTCAGGGTCAGTCTGTCCGACGTGCGCAAGTCGATCGAGGACTACGACGATCAGCACTTTCACATCCGTTCCGAGCGCACGCGGCTGGACGAGTACCTCGGCTCCCTCATCGACGCCGCGCTGGCCGCGAAGGGCAGGGAGCGGCTGGTCGTGTTCGTCGACGATCTGGATCGCTGTGACGCCGACCGGATCACCGGCCTGCTGGAGTCGCTGAAGCTGCACTTCAACCGGCACAACTGCGTGTTCGTGCTGGGCGTGGCCAAGGGTCCGCTGATCGCGGCCGTACGGGAGAAGTACGGGGAGGAGCCGGTCGGGGACTACCTGGACAAGATCATCCAGTTTCCCTTCGAGATGCCGCGGATGGCCGAGGCGGACTTCGAGCTCTACCTGGACCGCCTGCTCGCGGGCAAGGAGATCGCACCGGCGAGCGGGATGCTGAAGTGCGCGCTGCCGCGCAACCCACGTTCGATCAAGCGCTTCGTCAACGTCCTCATCCTCCAGGACCGCGTCGCCAGGGAGGTGAGGGACCGCGTCGGGGATGACGGGCAGCGCCACGTCTGGGATCGGCATGGCGGCGTCACCACGGGGACGTCCCGCGGCCGCTACGACGTCTCGATTCTGGCGGCCGTGCTGCTGCTGCGGGACCGGGCGCCGGAGACGTACGCGCGGCTCACCGAGGAGCCGTCGCTGCTGCGCCGGCTGGCCGAGTCGGCGGAGGAGCCCGCGGACGTGACGGTCGCCGTCATCGCGGGCCAGCTGCGCGGGCTCGGGGAACAGGTGCCGCACGACGCCGGCTCCTACATCGACCTGGTACGCGACTCCCCGCAGCCCAGCGACGTGCTGGTCGCGGAGTCGCAGGACGACGGGGGGCCGGTGGTCACGCCCTGGATCAGCAGGCAGGAGGAGCTTCCGCTGCGGGGCCCGCTGGACGACCTGGCCGGGCTCGTACGCGAGCAGCTGAACCGCAGGGTCGGCGACGACGGCGCGTTGATCGATCCGGTGGTGCGCTTCGGCGGCGAGGACGCGCCGCGCGCGCGTGGGCTGGACGAGATCCTCAGCGCGCGGACCGGCAAGCTGCTGCTGACCGGCGCGGCGGGGACGGGCAAGAGCGTCCTGGCGGCCAGGCTGGCGCGCCGCCTGTCGGAGAGCCGGGACGGTCACGTGCCCGTGTTCCTGCCGTTCGCGCAGCTGAAGCCCGAGCACATGGCCCACGTGCCGCCGCCGCGGGCGGGGCAGCCCACGGCGTACCCGGCCGGGCATTCCCCCTACGAGCGGGCGCTCGCCCACGCGCTGGCGGCCGAGTACGGGCTGTCGCTCGTCAACGCCAACGCCATGCTGGTGCGGCGGCGGTTCGTCCTGGTGCTCGACGGGCTGGAGACGCTGGTCCCGGAGATTCGTGACGGCTTCCTGGAGTGGGCGGGGCGCACGGAACACGACGTGATCCTGACCGGCCGGGCTGCCTCGGTGCCGGGGTTCGAGGCGGTGGAGGTGATCGGCGTGGTGGCGTCCGAGGCGCGCGGGTGGGTGGAGACGCTGCTCTCCGGCCGCCAGGTCGAGCCGGATCGCCTGCTCGGGCTGACCTCCGAGTTGCTGGGTTCGCCCGCGCTGCTGGCGGTGCTCACCGGCGCGCCGGAGTGGATCGATGATCTGCCACGAGAGCCCGTCCGCTTCGTGCCCTGGTACGCCGAGCGGACGCTCGCCGCGACGGCGGCGGCCGGGTTCGACGCCGTGGCGGTGGCCGAAGGGTTGAGGGAGATCGCCGCCGAGATGACCAGGCGGCGGACGGAGACGTTCCCGGGTGACGATCCGGACGTCAGGGCGACGCTGCGGCGCGCGGGCGTCCGCCCGATGGACGTGTCACCGCTGCTCCAAGCCGCGGTAGGGGCGGGTCTGTTGCGGCAGTGCGAGCCGCACGTCTTTCACTTCGTGCACCGGCAGGTACGCGAGCACCTGGCGGGACGGCGCTGAACGGGGCTTCGCCCAGCCATCCAGATCCAGGGGCCACGGAATGAAGGGGCCGGAGCGGCCGGCGCGGGGCGACGCTCAACGAAGGTGGGCGGCCAGAGCGGGGCGGCGTTGACCCGGTCTGGCGCCGGTGGGTGGGGCGCGAGGGGGTCGGTCAGACCAGGCCCAGGGACAGCATGGCGTCCGCGACGCGGCGGAAGCCGTCGATGTTGGCGCCGGCCACGTAGTTGCCGGGCATGCCGTACTCCTCGGCGGTCTGCAGGCAGCGGCCGTGGATGTCGCGCATGATCTCCTGGAGGCGGTGCTCGGAGAACTCGAACGTCCACGAGTCGCGGCTGGCGTTCTGCTGCATCTCCAGCGCGCTGGTCGCGACCCCGCCCGCGTTGGCCGCCTTGCCCGGCCCGAACGCGACGCCCGCCTCCAGGAACACCTTGATGCCCTCAGGCGTGGTCGGCATGTTGGCGCCCTCGCCGACCGCGACGCAGCCGTTGCCGACCATGAACGCGGCGTCGCGGCCGGTGATCTCGTTCTGCGTGGCGGACGGCATCGCCACCTCGCAGGGGACCTCCCACACGCTGCGATCGGGGACGAAGGTGACGTGCCCGCCGCGGCGGTCGGCGTAGGTGTTCAGGCGGCCGCGTTCGTTCTGCTTGATCTGCTTGAGCAGGTCGAGGTCGATGCCCTTCTCGTCGAGCACGTAGCCGGAGGAGTCCGAGCAGGCGACCACGACGCCGCCGAGCTGCTCGATCTTCTCGATGGTGTAGATCGCCACGTTGCCGGAGCCGGACACCACGGTGCGCTTGCCGTCGAACGACGTGCCGCGGGCCTTGAGCATCTCCTCCACGAAGAAGGTGCATCCGTAGCCGGTGGCCTCGGTCCGCACCTGCGCGCCGCCGTACGCGAGGCCCTTGCCGGTGATCACGCCGGACTCGTACCGGTTCGTGATGCGCTTGTACTGGCCGAAAAGGTAACCGATCTCGCGGCCGCCGACGCCGACGTCACCGGCGGGCACGTCGGTGTACTCGCCGATGTGCCGGTAGAGCTCCGTCATGAAGCTCTGGCAGAACGCCATCACCTCGCGGTCGGAGCGGCCCTTGGGGTCGAAGTCGGAGCCGCCCTTGCCGCCGCCGATGGGCAGGCCCGTCAGGCCGTTCTTGAAGATCTGCTCGAAGCCGAGGAACTTGACGATGCCCAGGTAGACCGATGGGTGGAAGCGCAGCCCGCCCTTGTACGGGCCGAGCGCGCTGTTGAACTCGACCCGGAAGCCGCGGTTGATCTGCACCTCGCCGCGGTCGTCCATCCAGGGCACCCGGAAGATGATCTGCCGTTCCGGCTCGCAGATGCGTTCGATGATCTTCGATTCGGCGTACTCG
This sequence comes from Nonomuraea fuscirosea, assembly GCF_035917475.1. Classification (NCBI taxonomy): domain Bacteria; kingdom Bacillati; phylum Actinomycetota; class Actinomycetes; order Streptosporangiales; family Streptosporangiaceae; genus Nonomuraea; species Nonomuraea fuscirosea. The sequence goes on from NZ_CP109074.1 coordinate 958,881, forward strand.
GGATGTTTGCCGAGAGCCGGGCCGACGCTTTCGAGCACCTCGCGGACCGCCTGGTGGAACTCGGCCTCTCCAGGGTTGCGGCGCAGGACGTTGTCGTAGATCGACGACAGCTTTTCGTGCAAGATGCTTTCTCCCCACATGTTGGCGTAATGGCCCTCACTTTACGGTTTGGTGTGTTGTGAGAAGTACGCGCCCCGGGGGGAGTGGATCGGGCGGGCGGCACCTCGTCCCCATCAGCGCTGCCAGCGGCGCCCGCGTTTCCGGGCGGATCTGGAGGGCAACCACCTCGCATGATGCGCGATCTGCTGAAGGGGGCGGTGGGCGGTCTCGCCGCGACCGCCGCGATGAGCAGGGCCATGCTGGCGGGCAGCCGGCTGGGCCTCGCGTAGCGGCGCGGAGTACCGGATGGTGATCGGACACCGGCCCGCAAGCCACCCATAAGTGTTGACGCGGCCGGCAGGGGTAGAGGACGACGGTCGGCTGTCAGACCGGCAGGTGGTGCGTGTGATCACTCTTGTCCGATGTCCGCTGCGCGACGGTGTACGGAGCACGATGTGACGACGATCAAGCCCGGTGGTGAGCGCCTGACCCGCCCTCTGGCCCCGGTGCGATCACGGCGCAAGGGGACGGTGATCGCGGCCTGGCTGTCGTCCACCGGCCACAAGGGGATCGGGTACATGTACCTCATCACCTCGTTCCTCCTTTTCGCGCTGGCCGGGGTGATGGCGCTGGTCATCCGGGCGGAGCCGGCCCAGCCAGGCATGCAGGTGGTGACCCAGGAGGCCTACGACCAGCTGTTCACCATGCACGGCACGATCATGATGTTGCTCTTCGCGACGCCGCTGTTCGCCGGGTTCGCCAACGTGATCATGCCGTTGCGGATCGGCGCGCCGGACGTGGCCTTCCCCCGGCTGAACGCGGTCAGCTGTCGTGTGCATGCGCGCGATAGCGACCGCCCTGACCGCGACGAGGACGAGGGCGGCGTGGACGAGAAGGCGCCATGACACCCCTCCATGCTCTCCGGAACCTGACGCGGTGACGGCGATGGAGCTGTCGGACCGGGAACGCCGCATCTTGGGCGAGATCGAGCGGGATCTCCGCCGCGAGGACCGTGCGTTCGTCCGCCGCGTCGAGTCGTTCGACGCCGCCTGCCGCAGGAGGGAGACGCGACGCTCCGGCGGGCGCTCCGGCGGGCGCTACGAGGAAAGCTCCGATGGGCGTTCCGACGCCGGCACCAGCGGGCGTGAGATCTGGTACGTGCTGCTGGTGGTCATCTTCCTGGCCACGCTGCCGATACTCCTGGTCCTGCTGGCCGGCCACGCCGGCGCCCCGGCGGTGCCTCCCGTCCCCGCGCCCGGCCTCACCGCGGGCATCGTCGTCCCGCCGATGTGACGCGGCCAGCCGCAGGGGGTGCGGGCGGCGGGGGTACGCGGGGTGCCCATGAGCTCTCCTTGAACGGGTGGACCATCCTCACTACCCGCGAGCACCGACTCAGTCATGGCCGGATGCGGGCCGGAGGTCAGGTACGGGCCTTCGCCAGGGCCTTCTCCAGTTCGTTCTTGCTCATGCGCGACCGGCCAGGGATGTCGGCGGCGCGGGCCCGCTCGTACAGCTCCGTCTTGGTGAGGCCCTGCCCCGCTCCGGAGGCCGCACGGCCGCCGCGCGCCTTGGCGCGGGAGGACGGGCCGGCGCCGCGCCCCTTCCTGGGGGCGGTCAGCGCGCGCAGCTCCTGCTGCCGGCGCTGCCGGAACGTCTTGCCCAGGTCGCGCAGCCGCCGGTCGTCCGTCGTGCGGGCCAGCAGCGGCAGGAGCGTGCTCTCCTCCTCCTGTACGTGATGAGCGATGGTGAGCGCCAGCAGGGTACGGGCACCGGTGAACTCCGTGCTGTCCGGCTCGGCCCGGCGCAGCGCGTCCAGCAGCACCTCGGCCTCCTTGTGCTCCTCCAGACCGTGATGGGCGTCGAGGAGCGGATACACCACGTCCTCCTCGGCCCGCGCGTGGGCGGTGATCAGGGCGTGCAGCGCGCCCACGATGGCCCGCCGGTCACCCTTGCCGGTGGTCAGCCTGGCGAACAGTTCCTCGACCTTGCGGTGGTCGGCCAGGATGAGCGTGATCACGTCGTCTGCCATGGCCGCCCGCTACCCCGTTCACCCAGCGGCAAGCGCCCGTCGTGCCCTGCCCGCGGGCTTCCAGCCGAGGACGAGAGCCACCGCGAGCATCAGCTCGGCCAGATCGCCGCCGTAGTACATGATCTCGGCCGCGCCCCGGCGCTGCTCCACGGGGACGGGCAGGTCCACCCCGATCCCGGCGTACATGAGCTGGGACAGCCCGGCGTGCACGGCGACGGCCACCCCCAGCACCACCAGCCGCGCGGGGCACGGGCGTGACGTGGGCGCGGCGGCGGGGCCTCACTTCTGCCGTCTGGGAAATGTGAGCAGGCGATTGAGACGATCGGCTGGGGGTACGTGAGTGGACTCAGCGCACCGAGCGGTGAGCCTGCACCAGCGAGGAACCCTCATGAGACTGGATCTCAGCGTCAGCATGTCCGCCGGCGCTCCCGTCGTCTCCATCGGTGGAGAGGCCGATCTGCTCGTCGCCGACGATCTGTACGAATTTCTCGCCACGGTGATCAGCCAGCGCGGCCCCAGGCTGAGCGTGGATCTGCGGCGGGTCACCTTCATGGACTCGAGCGGCGCCTCCGCCCTCCTGTCCGCCCGCCGGCTGGCCCGCTCGCTCGGCGGGAGCCTCACCCTGATCGGCCCCAGCGCGCCGGCGGCGCTGGTGCTGCGGACCGTCCTGCCCGACCAGGCCCTCGGACCGGCCGACCAGACACTTGGGACGGTCGGCCAGGGCCTCGGACCGGCCGACCAGGCCCTCGGACCGGCCGATCAGGATCTCGGACCGGCCGGCCAGGCCACGACGACCCGTTGACCCTAGACCGCCCCTGACCTGACGACAGGCTTCCGGCGCGGCCGGCCCGGCGTGATTCCGCTCGCCGTCCCGGGGTAGCACCAGGAGCCGCAGGCAGGTCACCGACGGTGAGGAGCGGGCCGATGAGGCAGCCGGGCACATCCCTTGCGAGGTCGGCGCTGGCCGCGGCCTTCGGCACGGCGGCGCGACTGCGGCACGGACGGCCGCTGCACCCGTCCGGGCTCGTGCTGGACGCGCGCCTGCGGCTGCACGGGGCCCCGCGCCCGTGGGGGACTCCGTTCCTCGACCAGGCGATGGACCTGCGTGGCGTCGCCCGCCTGTCCCGCTCCGTCGGGGTGCCCGCGCCGCTGCCCGACGTCCTCGGCATCGCGCTCCGCTGGGAGCAGCAGGACGACACCGTCGCCGACCTGCTGCTGGCCAGCACCGGCCGTAACCGGATCAGCCGGCGCGTGCTCCGGCCGGCGGCCCGGTGGACGGGGATGTACTCCAGCCTGTTCCCGTACCAGGCGGGGGAGCGGCGGCTGCTGCTGGGCGCGTTGCTGCACACGCCGGCGTCGCTGCCCGCCACGTTCGACGCGCTCGCCCTGGCCGTCGAGTTCGATCCGGTCGTGCTCGAACTGCTGGTCGCCGCGCCCGCGGGGCCGTGGCGGCTGTTCGGCCAGGTGCGGCTGTCCGCGCCGGCGCGGGCGGACGCGGAGCGCCCGATGCGGTTCGACCCGCTCCAGCATCCCATTCGCGGGCTGCGGCCGGCGGGCTGGCTGAACGAGGTCCGCGGCGCCGCCTACACGGCCGCCCAGCGGGTGCCCGACCTGCCGGAGCGGGCCGCGCCCCGAGCGGCCGCCCACGACCGTCCGTCCGGCCGCCCGGATGATCGTGCCGAGCCTGAGACAAGGGTGACCGCGTCGGGTCCGAGGCGCGGGTGATCGCGTGGCGCCGGCGCTTCAGGTGACCAGGCCGTTGCGGTAGGCGTACACCACCGCCTGTACGCGGTCGCGCAGGTCGAGCTTGGTCAGGATGCGCGACACGTACGTCTTGACCGTCTCCTGGCTGATCACCAGGGTCGCGGCTATCTCGCTGTTGGACTGCCCGTCGGCGATGAGCCGGAGCACCTCCAGCTCGCGCGGCGTGAGCGCGACGTTGTCCGGGGTGTCCTCCGTGGGACGGATCCGCGAGGCGTACCTGCCGACGAGCTTCCTCGTCACCTCGGGCGCCAGCAGCGCGGCCCCCGTCGCGACGGTGCGGATGCCGTGCAGCAACTGGGCCGGCGGGGCGTCCTTGAGCAGGAAGCCGCTGGCGCCCGCGCGCAGCGCCTCGTACACGTACTCGTCCAGGTTGAACGTCGTCACCACGAGCACCTTGACCGGGTCCGCCACGCCGGCGCCGGCCAGCAGGCGGGTCGCCTCGATGCCGTCGAGCACCGGCATCCGCACGTCCATGACCACCATGTCGGGTTTGAGGCGCTGGGCGAGCTCGACCGCGGCGCGCCCGTCGCCGCACTCGCCGACCACCTCAAGATCAGGCTGCGCGTCGATGATGGTCGCCAGCCCGGTGCGGATCAGCGTCTGGTCGTCGCAGATCAGGACCCTGATGGGCGCGGTCACGACGGGCTCCCCACCGGAACGAGGGCGCGCACCACGAAGCCGCCGCCCGCCTGCTCGTCCGCGCTGAACTCGCCGCCGAGGGCGTCGACCCGGTCGCGCAGCCCGGTCAGGCCGCGCCCGCTCCCGCCGGGAGAGCCGGCTCGCGAGCCGGAACCCTCGGTACTGACCTCCACGCTGATCTCCTTCTTGCCGTAGCGCACGCGGACCACAGTAGGGGCGCCGTGGGCATATTTGAGGGCATTCGTCAGAGACTCCTGGACGACCCGGTAGGTGACGAACTCCGCGCTCCCGGCCGGATCCGCGGCCGTCCCCTCCTCGGTGAACTCGACCGGCTGCCCGGCCTGGCGGGTCTGCTCCACGAGCGCGTGCAGGTCGCCGGCCGTCGAGGACGCCCTGGCCTCCGGGTGGTGGCCGGGATCGAGCAGGTCGAGCATGTGGCGCAGGTCGGTGATGGCCCGCCGGCCGGTGTCGGTGACGGCGCTGAGCGTGGAGTCGAGCCGGTCGGGCGCGGCGGTCAGGTAGCGGGCGGCCTCGGTCTGGACGACCATCGCGGTCACGTGGTGGGTCACGACGTCGTGCAGTTCGCGGGCGATGCGGGTGCGTTCGGCGGTACGGGTGGCCTCGGCGACGTGACGGCGGCGTTCGGCCTCGGCGGCCCTGGTGTTGCGCAGCCAGGCGCCGACGCCCCACGCGAGCACCAGGATCAGGTAGAAGACCACGTACCCGTCGAGCCGTTCAGCCGAGCCGAGCCGGTTGAGCGCGATCGCCAGCGGCACGTACGCCAGCGAGAGCAGGACGGCGGTGAGGCGCCGGCCCCGTTCGAGATGGGCGCCCGCGCTGATGAGCGCGATCGGCAGCGCGATGCTGGCGAACGTGCGGTAGGCGAGGAGCCCGTCGAGGACGAAGCCGAGCGACACCAGGACGAGGGCCACGGCCGGCCGGCGCCGGCGCACGGCGAGCGGGAGACACTCCAGGGCGATCACCAGGTACGCCAGCGCGTCGAACGGACGGGCCGGCAGGTCACCGACCTGCGTCCCCTGGCCGTGCAGCGCCGGGACGAGCGCGGCGACGCCCAGCAGCAGCGCGAAGGAAAGGTCGCGGAGCACGACGTCAAGCCGCTGCCACAGGTCGGCGATCCGCCGGAATGCGATCACCGCAAGAGCGTAGCGGCCGGGCGGGACCGGCGACCACCGCGGCGAGGGACCGTGCTCACGGCCCTGCCGCCGGTGAGGGGTGGCCGCCGCGCCGGCCACGAGTTGCTCCAACAGCCGCATGACGACTCCCTCGCACTGGCCGCGGCCGGAGCGCCGCGGTCCTGCCGAGAACGGTAGGAAATCGCAGCTCGCGAATCGTCACCGCGCGGTGGACATTCCGCGGTAGCTCGCACGGGGGACGCGTCCGCCGAGTTAGGGGCGCGGCTTCCTGGAAAGAAGAAGTCCCTGGTCAGCGCGCGACAGGGGGACGAGCGCCGATGGGGGAGACGAGATGAGCCGTACAACAGCGGGAAAGACGATGGCGATCCTGGCCACGCTGACCGTGGCGGTCGCGCCGGCCGTGACACATCCGGCCGCCGCGCGGGCGCGCAGCCCGCTGCCGTGTCCAGCGGGCTCCGCCAAACCGACGGTCGTCCTGGTGCACGGCGCGTGGGCGGACGCGTCCAGCTGGGACGGAGAGGTGGACGCCCTGCGCAAGGCCGGTTACACCGCGCGCGCCATCGGGAACCCGCTGCGCAACCTCGACAGCGACGCCGCCACCGTCGCGGCGTTCCTGAAGACCGTCTCCGGCCCGGTCGTCCTCGTGGGGCACTCCTACGGCGGCTCCGTCATCACGAACGCCGCCGCGGGCGCCCCCAACGTCAAGGCGCTGGTGTACGTGGACGCGGCCGCACCGGACACGGGCGAGACCACCGCCCAGCTCAGCGGGTCCGGCTCCGCGCTCGGCGGCGCCCCCGACACCCTGTACGACAAGGCCTCTTACGCGAACGCGCCCGTGGGGGCCAGCGACCTGTACCTCAAGCGGGACGCCTTCGTCCGCTCCTTCGCCTCGGACCTGCCCAGGGACGTCGCCGAGCGGCTGTGGGCCACGCAGCGGGCCGCCTCGACGGCCGCGTTCCAGACGCCGTCACGGGCCGCGGCGTGGAAGAAGATCCCGTCCTGGTACTTCGCCAGCACCGGCGACAAGATCATCACGATCGAGTCGCAGCTGTCCATGGCGAAGCGGGCCGGCTCGAAGGTCACCAAGTTCGCCGGCGGGTCGCATCTCACGCTGGTCTCGCATCCGGAGGCGGTCACGCCCGTGATCGGCGCGGCTGTCTGCTCGGTGAAGGGGGACTAGCCGCGCGCGGGCCGTTGTCAGCGCCGGTCCGCCGTCAGCGCCGGCTTGATGGCAGCCCCGGCCCGCCGTCAGGGCTTGCCGCCGGCCAGGCGGTCCAGCAGTTCGCGGAGCAGGGCGTGCTCGCCGGCGGTCAGGAGGCGGTCGCGCGGGGCGCGGACTTCCCGCCCGGCCGCTAAGGGCAGGCCTGCGTCGCCTCAGAGCCAGCCAGGAAGCTGGGGAGCCGGACCGCCGTCGGAGCCGGTGACACCGTGCGCTCGACGCCCGGAGAGGTAGGCGGCCAGGCCGGCGAGGGTGCCGGTGACCTCGACGGGGGCGCCTGAGCCTGCGACGGTGGGAGTGTCCGAGCCGGCGATCGTCCACGTGCCGTCGTGATCGGTGGCCGTGAGGGTCAGCGTCGGGCCGCCGGCGCCGGATCGGCTCGCGGAGATGTCGTCGACCAGCGCGGCCAGGAACCCGGCCGGAAGATCGTCGAAGGTCACCCCGGCGTCGAGATCCACGGCGTGCACCATGAACTCGCGTGCGCGCATCCAAGGGACCTCGCTCGCGGGGATGGCCTTCCCCCGGGAGGTGCGCACCTCCCGGCTCCACTGCTGCTCGTCCAGCTCGGCCAGCCGCGCCGCAAGGGCGCCGGACGCCCGTACGGCCCAGGCCCGCAGCTCCGCCGCCGGCAGTTTCGCGCCCGCCTCGATGTCGGCGTCGCGCTGCTCGCGGGAGGCGTACATCGGCCGCTCCTCGCCCGTACGCGCCCAGTACGCCAGGTTGAGCAGCGCGTCGGCGTTCGCGGCCACGTGGGCCAGCAGGTGCCTGCCGCTCCAGCCGTCCAGCGCCGACGGCCCGTCCAGCCGCTCGTCCGGCATCGTGGCCAGGGCGTCGAAGAAGATCGTTGTGCCCTCGGCCAGCCAGCGCATGCTGTCGGCGCGGGTGCGCTTCGTACCCGTCACAGGATCACTTCCGAACGGCCGGGCTCGGCGTGGATCGACACATCGCCTCCAGTGGTGGAATCGACGTATCGTATCGCCGCGTGACCGGACGCGACCGCGGCGGCCCGGCCGTTCGTGCTGACCGGCGACGTACCAGAAGGTCGGTCCCCCTACTCCCGCTAGCAGCGAGATCCCGGCGTACTGGGCGATGAGGAAGACGAGCTCCGCCATGCCGGTCTCCCCGAACGCCCCGACCGCGGCCCGGTAGAGCGTCGCGGGCAGCGGCCCGCCGTCGTGCAGGCCCGCCGCCACGTCGTACGCGACCGCCTCCTGCCTGCTCAGCCCCGCCGGCCGCCGTCCGGCGACCAGGTCCGCGACCACGTCGTCCGGCAGCCCGACCGCCGCCGCGACCCGGCTGTGGGAGTAGAGCTCGTACGCGGCGCCGTGCCCGGCCCCCGTGGTGAGGACGGCGACCTCGCGCACCCGCGCCGGCAGCACGCTCCCGTCGGAGAGCTCGCTCGGGCTGATGGGGGGGGTAGTCTCACGGGTCACTCCTGCGTGTCAGAGAAGTCGTGCGTACGAGAAGAAGCCGGGCGGGGCTAGAAGAAGCCGAGGCGCGGGGCCGTGACGTCGATGGTGTCCTTGACGAGGGCCAGCGCCGCCCCCAGCGGACTCGACCGCCCGCCGCTCACCACCACGTCCCCGGCCTCCTGACAGCCGAACACGACCGCCTTCTCCGGCCCGGAGAGCGCGTACAGGGGATCACCCGGCTCCGTCTCCTCCAGCCGTACCTCGACGAGCAGCGGCCGGTCGGCGCGGGCGCTCGCCACGGCGCGCAGCCGGCGCCCCCTGGAGAGCGCGTCCAGCGCGGCGGCGGCGCCGGACCCGTCCACGGCCTGCGCCGCCACCCGCACCGACGCCGGGTCCCAGCCCCAGGCCAGCGCCGCCAGCAGCCGTACCTTCGTGGCGGAGTCGGCGCCGGACAGGTCGGCGGTGGGGTCCGCCTCGGCGATGCCGCGGCGCTGCGCCTCGCGGATCGCGTCCGGCAGCGGGTCGCCGGCGGCGAGGCGGTCGAGGACGTACGTGACGGTGCCGTTCGGGCAGGCCCTGATCGTCGCGCAGCCCAGGCCGCGCAGCCCCGTCCTGGCCAGGTCACCGGCCGGAAGGGCGGCTCCGGTCGCGCCGGAGATCCGGATCATGGCGTCGTGCGCGCGGGCCGTTTCGCCGAGCTCGCGCCAGTGGGTGAGCAGGTGGCTCTTCGTGGCCGTGACCACGTGCACCCCGCGCCGCAGCGCGAGCAGGGCCTCGTCGGCGGCCTGCCGCCGCACGCCGGGCGAGGACGGCACCGCCTGGACGAGGACGCGGGCCCCGGTCCGGTCGAGCGTCTCCGCCAGCCGGCCGAGCGGGCTCCACTCCGGGCGCGGCGGCACCGGCTCGCCCGGCCGGAGCAGGCACTGCGCCGTGCTCGCCCGGACGGCGCGGACGACCGGCCGGACGCCGTGCCGCCGGGCCAGCTCACCGGCGTGCTCCGCCAGGTGCCCGGCGAAGGCCCGGCCGACAGGGCCGTAACCCGACAGCACCACGTCGGCCTGACTCACGTCATTCATGGTGTCCCCCTCGACGGACGCGCACGGCCTGGACGTTGGCCAGCTCGTGCAACCCCCACCGGCCGAGCTCGCGCCCGTACCCGCTGGCCTTGACGCCGCCGGTGGGCAGACGCGGATCGGTCGCCGAGATCGTGTTCAAGAAGACGGCCCCGGCCTGGATCCGGGCGCCCACGGCGGCGGCGTGGTCGTCGTCGGCGCTCCACACGCTGCTGCTCAGCCCGTACCGTGAGGCGTTCGCGCGCGCGATGAGCTCGTCGTCGTCCGCGCCGGTCGTGAGCGCCCCGAGCGGGCCGAACGTCTCCTCGGACAGCAGCGCCGAGGGCCCGTCCACCTCGATCACCGACGGCGCGAACCAGGCGCCCCGGCCGGATTCCGGCGCGTCGGCCCGCGCGATCAGCCGGCCGCCCGCGGCCAGGGCCCGGGTCTGCTGGTCGCGCAGGGTGTCGCGCAGGTCGTGGCGGGCGAGCGGCCCGACGTCTGTCTGCTCGTCCGCCGGGTCGCCGACCCGCAGCTCGCGGACGTGCGGGATGAGCGCGTCCGCGAACGCGTCCCGTACGTCGCGGTGGACGAGGATCCGCTTGGCGGCGATGCAGCTCTGCCCGTTGTTCAGGAACCGGGAACGTGCCGCGGCGGCGGCCGCGGCGGGAATGTCGGCGTCGGCCAGGACGACGAACGGGTCGGACCCGCCGAGCTCCAGCACGCACTTCTTCAGCGCGGCGCCGGCCCGCGCGGCGACGAGCGCGCCCACGCGGTCGCTGCCGGTGAAGGTGACGGCGGCGACCCGCGGATCCCCGATCACGGCCGAGGCGGTTGGCGCGTCGACGACGACGGTCCGCAGCACGTCCGCGCCGAACGCCTGGCCGAACGCCTCCTCGATCGCCAGGGCGTTCCCGGTGACGGACTCGGCGTGCTTGAGCACGACGGTGTCACCGGCCGCGATCGCGGGCAGCATCGCCCGGATGACCTGCCACCACGGGTAGTTCCACGGCAGGATGGCGAACACCACCCCGATCGGGACGATCCGCACGATCCCGGTGTCGCCGTCGAGGTCGAACGTCTCCGGCCGCAGCAGGCCGGGCAGCTCGTCGACGTAGTGGCGGCAGGCCGCGACGCACTCCGTCAGGCCGGCGAGCACGCCGAGCGCTTCGATCCGCTTCATCAGGCGACCTTTCCGTCGGTGTTCCAGAAGGACCCGAGGACGACCACGGGCCGGTACGTCATGACCGCGTGCGTCCCGGCCTCCCGTACGGTGTCGTGCCAGTCCTCGGGGCCGCTCCTGCGGTCCAGCTCGATGACGGGCAGCCCGACGGCGCGCAGGACGGCCGGCATGGGCTGGCTGATGGAGTGGATCATCGAGTTGTACTCGCCGAGACCGCCCCTGGTGTTGGCGAAGACGAGCAGCGGCAGGTGGTACGACAGGGTGAACGTGGTGAGCGCCGTGAGCGCGTTGCCGAAGCCGTTGTCCTGCATGACCACGGCGCCGAGCCGGCCGGTGAACGCCACCGCGCCCAGCACGCCGATCGCCTCCTCCTCTCGCGACAGCGGGGTGACGCGCGGCGAGCTGCCGTCCGCGCCGCCGTCGGACGCGATCAGCGCGGTGACGATGGGCGCCACGGTCACGGACGGGATGTACCCGACGCGCGCGGTGCCGGCCGCCCAGATGCCGTCGGCGACGGCCTGCGCATAGGTCATGTGCGGTGACTCCTTTCAAGAACGGTCTCGGTCAGACGGGGAAGGCGAGGGCGCGGAAGAGGACGGCGGGATCGATGTTGCCGCCAGAGAGCACGGCGACCGCCCGCCCGTACCTGGCGGGATCGGCCAGGTGGGCGGCGACGCCGAGGGCGCCGCTGGGCTCCACGACGAGACGGGAGCGCCGGGCCAGGGCCGACACCGCGGCGAGGATCTCGTCCTCGCCCACGGTGACGATGTCGTCGACCGTCGCCCGCATGATCGGGAAGTTGAGCTCGCCCACGACCGGTGTCCGCGTCCCGTCGGCGATCGTGCGGGCGGTCGATCGGGCGTTCCACTCGACCCGGTGGCCCCGGGCGAGGGAGGCGCGGGCGTCGGCGGCCAGTTCGGGCTCCACCCCGATCACCCGGGTCCGCGGGGACAGCGACGCGACGGCGATCCCCACGCCCGAGATCAGCCCGCCGCCGCCGACCGGCACGAGCAGGGTGTCGATCTCGTCCAGGTCCTCCAGCACTTCGAGGGCGAGCGTCCCCTGGCCGGCGATGACGTCGGCGTGGTCGTAGGGCGGGATCAGCGTCATGCCGCGCTCCGCCCGTACGGTGCCGGCGACGCGCTCGCGCCGGGCGGCCGGGGCCATGACGACCTCGGCGCCCAGCTCCCTGGTCGCCTCCACCTTGACCGCCGTCGCCCCCTCCGGCATGACGATCACCGCCGGGACGCCCGCCGCGCGGGCGGCCCAGGCGACCGCCTGGCCGTGGTTGCCGCTCGAATGCGTGACGACGCCACCGGCGCGGACGTCGGGACGCAGCCGCGCGATCGCGTTCACCGCGCCGCGCAGCTTGAAGGCGCCGATCGGCTGGAGACTCTCGGCCTTCAGCCAGAGCTCGCCCGGCGCCCACGAGGCGGGCAGCAGCGGCGTCCGTACGACATGGCCGGCGATCCTGGCGCGCGCCGCGACGACGTCGCCGGCCGTCACCGCGAGGCCAGGCGCGCCCTGGGAGGCGGTCCGCATGTCAGTCACCGTCCCGCACCGCGACGGCGTCGAGCTCGACCCGGGCGCGGTAGGGCAGCTCGGCGACGGCGACGCAAGGCCGTCGGCCACGCCGAGCTGGCCGGAGAGGAAGACGAGCCCGGCCCCGGTCTCGCGCACGGGACTGTACGGATGCCGCGCCTGCGCGGGGCTCGCCGGTGCGTGGTCGGTCATGCCGTTCCTCCTAGACCTGGCTCACGGGGACGTCCGTGACGACGTGGCCGCGCATCCGGCGCAGCAGGAACGTCACGGGTACGGCGGCGAGGACGAACGCGCAGCCCGCGACCGCGATGTAGGAGTGCACGCCGAGCGAGGAGTTGACCGTCTCACCGGCCACGACGACGTCCGTCGCGCCGAGGATCGCCGAGCCGACGAAGCTCATGGTCACAGAACCGATCGCGACCATGACCATCACCATGCTGGAGACGGTGCCCTGCCGCTCGGGCGGGGCCAGGATGGAGGCCAGGTTGAAGCCCGAGGTGACCAGCGAGCCCGCGGTGACGCTCAGCAGGAACGAGCAGATCACGGCGATCGGCAGGTTCGCCGCGCCGACGGTGAACATCGTGAGGGAGGCGATCGTCCCGAGCGTCAGACCGGCGGCGAGCGGCCAGGCCGGTCCCACGCGGGTGGCGATCGCGCCCGCCACGATGCCGCCGAGCATGATCCCGATCGACGGGATGCCGAACATCAGGCCGAGCGCCGCCGGCCCCGCGATCCCGTAGCCGAGGCCCTCGTCGGGTGAGACGTCGATCAGCAGGCTGAACAGCGCGAGCATGCTCCGGTACGCGCCCGTCCCCATCACCACCACGAGCAGGCCCAGCCCGAATACCGCGGAGATGCCGCGCACGTCGATCACCGGCTCAGGGACGCGGCTCAGGACGAAGTACCAGACGAGCAGTGCCACCACGCCCAGGACGAGCGCGGCGACCGGAAGCGGGCTCAGCCAGCCGAACTCCTGCCCGAGGCTGATGTACACCAGCACGCCCGCCAGCCCGCCGCCGAGGACGAGCGCGCCCGCGACGTCGACCCGGCCCGGCGTCGTGATCCGGGAGTTCGGGATCACCAGGCGCACGAACAGCGCGGCCACGGCCGCGAACGCCGCCGAGACGACGAACACGAACTGCCAGCCGAACACCTTCGTCGCGATCTCCAGCACGAACGGCTGCACGATCCCGAACGCGGCCGAGCCCGAGGTGACGACGCCGGTCACGATCATGGCGAACTTGGGCGCGCAGACGTCCCTGATGATCGCGACGGTGAGGAACAGGGCGGCGACGGCGGCGCCCACATGGCGCCCGCCAGCATCGCGCTGGAGTCGAGCCAGGCGAACTGCGTGGTGTCGAAGGCGTCGCGCAGTTGCGGCAGGACGAAGGTCGGCGAGGCGAGCACGGTGTCGACCATGACGTTCACCAGGACGAGGACCGCGACATAGCCGATGACCCGGCCGGTCCAGCCGGTGTGCAGATCGGCCGGCGGCCTTTGCGCTGTGGTGTCGGAGCTCATGTCTGGCACGAGCCGCTCCTTTCTGGCAGCGTGAGTTTACGGACGACGCCCTGCTGGGCGACCAGGACGATCTGCTCGGGGGCCGACAGCAGGCCGATGTCGCGAAGCGGATCCCCCGCGCACAGGACGAGGTCGGCGGCGTATCCGGCGCGCAGCGTGCCGAGCGTGTCCTCGACGCCGAGCAGCCGGGCGCCGGCCGAGGTCGCGGCCCTGATCGCGGCCATCGGCGACATTCCCAGCTCGACCAGGACGGTCCCGCTCGATCGGCCACCGGCGGGCTCCGATGCGGTGGCGGGCGGCGACGAGTTGCGGCGGTGGGTCAGGCGGCACGTCGACGTCTGGCCGGCGCCGATCGGGATCGCCGCCGGACCGCCGGAGCTCCACCCGGACAGGACCGTCTTCACACCGCCCGGCCGGCCCGCCGGCACGTACTACTGCGAGCTGCACGCGAACGGCTCCGCGCTCGGCGCGGTCCAGGTGGGCACTCTCAAGGAGAGTCCCTCCGACGGCGGGGAGGTGTGGGCGATCGGCGAGGGGGCACTGGCGTGGCTCACCATCGCGCTGCTCCGCCTCCTGACCTCCTACGCCGCTCACGCCACCGGTTGCGGCGGAGCCGGCGTCGAGGCCAGGATCATCCCCGCCACCGGCGACGGTCGCGTGGTGCCGATGGAGGTGTGGAACCACGACGGCGGGGCGTACGGCCGGGCGGGAGTGCGCCGGCTCGCCACGGCCGGCACCGCCCGCCGCACCGTGGACCTGGCTTCCTGCCTGTCTCCCGCCCTGACGGCGGCGGCGCGACCGCTCGTCCTCGACCTGCTGCGCCGGTTCGGGCTGTCGGAGTCACGCCACATCGACCCGGCCGGCATCCTGCGGCGCGGCCACTTCACCGGCCACGACGAGCTGATCCGCACCTGGGCCGACGCGATCGGCGTCCCCTCGGCACCATGACCACGGGGATGCCGCCCGTCCCTGATCAGGGATATGCTCCCACATATGAGAAGCCTCCAGGGGCGGGCACCCGGCGGTCCCGACGTCCAGAGCGACGGCCCCGGCCGCCCGGTCGATCCCTCCAGCGGCATCGAAGGGCGGCTGGCCGGGCGGCTCGCCGAGTTGCGGACCGAGCGCGGTTGGTCGCTGGACGACCTCGCCGGCCGGACGGGCGTGAGCCGTTCGACCCTGTCCCGGCTGGAGCGGGCGGAGATCAGCCCGACGGCGGCGCTGCTGGGCAAGCTGTGCGCGGCCTACGGCCGGACGATGTCGCACCTCCTGGCCGAGGTGGAGTCGGAGCCGCCGCAACTGGTGCGCGCCGGCCGGCAGCTGGTGTGGCGGGACGAGGAGTCGGGCTTCACCCGGCGCTCGGTGTCCCCGCCGCACCCCGGGCTCAAGGGCCAGATCGTCGAAGGCCATCTCCTGCCGGGCGCGGACATCCCGTACGACCGGCCGCCCGTCCCCGGTCAGGAGCAGCACGTCTGGATCTTGGACGGCGTCCTGGAACTCACCGTGGACGGCGTCGCCCACGAGCTCCGAGCGGGTGACTGCCTGCGGTTCCGACTGTGGGGACCGTCTCACTTCCGCAATCCGGGCCCCGGAGCGGTCCGCTACACCGTGATGATCGTCTTGCCATGACCGGAAACCGCAGAAACGAGGACATCGTGACAGACGCCGAGACGATCATCCGCCCCGCGACCCCGGAAGACCTCAAGAAGGTGGCGGAGATCTACGCCCACTACGTCACCCACACCGTGATCACCTTCGACCAGGCCCCGCCGCAACTCGCCGACTGGCGGCAGCGCCTGACCGACCTCACCGCCCGCGGGTTGCCGTTCCTGATCGCCGAGCTGTCGGGCGACGTGGCCGGCTATGCCTACGCCGGCCAGTGGCGCCCCAAGCCGGCCTACCGCTACACGGTCGAGAACTCGATCTACCTGGCCCCCGGCCTGAGCGGCAAGGGACTGGGCAGCGCCCTGCTCGGCCCCCTGATCGACGGGTGCGCGACGGCGGGCTTCCGCCGCATGATCGCCGTCATCGCCGACACCGGCAACCCCGCCTCGGTCGCTCTGCACGAACGCTTCGGCTTCGCGCATGCGGGCCGCCTGATCGAGGTCGGCCACAAGCACGGCCGCTCGATCGACACGATCCTCATGCAACGACCCCTCGCGACCGGCTGAGCCGGCTGCGACGCTAGAGCCGCCTCGTCATGAACACGCTGTGCACGTCAGGCTGATAGTCCGCGAACGGCTCGCAGTACGCGAACCCGAACCGCTCGTACAACCTCCGCGCCGGCAGGAAGAACTCGGTCGAGCCGGTCTCCAGGCTCAACCGGCCGAATCCCATGGATTTGGCCTCGATGAGGATGTGCTCCATGAGCAGGGACGCGATCCCCGTACGCTTGCGCTCGGCGGCGGTGCGCATCGACTTCAACTCGGCGTGCTCCGCGTCCAGCCGCTTGACGGCTCCGCACCCGACCACCGCCTCGCCGTCCCACGCCGACCAGAACGTGACCTCGGGCCGGCGCAACCCGTCGAGGTCGAGCGCGTGCACGCTCTCCTCGGGCGTGGTGGACCGCATCTCCCGCATGTGCTCACGGAGAAACGCGGCGATCCGCTCCCCGGACAGATCATCCACGACGATCCTCACCTGATGTCCCACATCTGAGACCTTATCCCGAATCCGGGAATTGTCGGTGGGCGTCGTGATGCGAGCGGGCCTCTGAGGTCAGGTGCGGCGGGCGGCGAAGCGGCCCGCGTGTTCCTTGACGGCCAGGACCAGGGCCAGCGTCTCGGGGCCGAGCAGGAGTCCCGCGCAGAGCAGCCGGTACCAGAAGCCCACCGTCAGCGGCCCCTCGGCCAGCCCTTCCGCGGCCCAGCGCAGCACCTCGGCGAAGACCGGCAGCAGCAGGAGGCAGAACCAGGCGGCCACGCCGGCTCCACCGGCCAGCCACACCCAGCGGAACCAGCGCCCGGTACGCAGGTCGGCCTCGCTCGCGTCCGCCAGTTCCGCGGTCTCCTCCGCGCTCAGCCGGCCGAACGCCCGCTTCAGCATCAGCGACTTCACCCGCCACAGATTGCGGCAGCCGAGCGCGTTGACCAGCACCGCGTACAGGTCGGTGCGCAGGAAGACCAGGCACTGCCAGAGCATCTGCATGACCTTGATGAACGCCCAGGCGGCCAGCAGCGACCCGACCAGCTCAGGGGCCCGCCAGACGCCGAGATCGATCAGCAGCCGGCCGGTGAGCAGGGCGGCGAGCAGCACCGAGTCCACGGCGAGGCCGGCCAGCAGCGGGCCGTAGCGTACGCGGCGCGGCAGCGTCCACAGCTGGGTGAGGTCCGTCTCGAAGACCAGCATGATCATGCGGCGGTCGACGCCGAAGCGGGTCTGGATGCCGAGCGCCCGCGCGCCGAGCCAGTGGCCGACCTCGTGACTGGCCGCCGCGAACCAGACGAACGGCAGCCAGGCCAGCGCGCTCAGCCCGATGTCGGCGAAGGGGAAGGCGTCGGTGGCGGGGGCGGGGATCAGGTTCGGCCGAAAGACGAAGACGCCCAGCGAGAACAGCAGGCAGGCGGCGTAACAGGTCCAGGCCACGCGGCCGAAGAAGGGGCGGACGATCTCCGGGCGGACGCTGGTCATCCAGCGGCGGGCCTGGATCGGCGCGGTCCGTACGGGATCGGGCGCGGCGGACTCGTCCGCGGGGTCGGCCAGGAAGCCGAGCTCCCCGAGCGTCTCCACGAACGACGGCACGTTCACCGGCTCGCCGGCGAACTCCTCGGCCTCGGCCGCCGCCTCCGCGACGCTCGCTCCCCGCTGGAGGGCGGCGATCACCACCCCGCCGACCGCCGGGATCGTCACGAACGTGCCGGTGGCGGGGTCGCCGACCAGCACCTCGTCCTCTCCCTCCGGTACGACGCTGAGCGCCTTGAGCGCGACCGTCCCCGTAGCGGTCATCGGCGCTCACCTTCGCGCGGCGGCGCCAGCCGGCAGACCCGGCAGTCGGGATTCCTGGGCAGGGCCTGCCACGCGGGCGTCAGCCCTTCGCGCAGATCGAGGGTCACCCGGAAGCCGGCCGCGCGGGGCGGCTCGTACCCGGTCAGGTAGCGCTGCGCCTCGAACGCGAGCAGCGACCCGACCTGCATCGCCATCGGCCCGGTGAGCGGGTTGCTCAGCTTCATGTTCTCCACGATCCGGTACGCGATCCCCTCCGAGGTGTCCTCGGCGGGCCGGTCCTCGTAGTCGCAGGCCAGGCAGGCCGTGCGGCCCGGATCCACGGAGAGGTACATCAATTGCGTACGGTTCGCGCCACCCAGCACGTAAGGGACACCGGCCCGGACCGCGGCCTCGTTCGCCCAGAGATTGGCGTGCGGATGGCCGTCGAGCCCGCCGGCGATCAGGTCGATGCCCTCGACCAGGTCCGCGAGGTCCTCGGGGCAGGAGACCCAGCGGTCGACGGCGTTCACCTTGATGCCCGGGTCGTAGTCGCGCACCCACGCGGCCGCGCGCTCGGCCTTGGACAGGCCGATGTCGGCGTGCCGGTAGAGGAACTGCCGGGCGAAGTTGCGGGGTTCGACGCGGTCCTGATCGACCAGCGTCATCTCGCCGACGCCGAGGCCGGCCAGGCACTGGACCAGGGAGGAGCCGCCGCCGCCGACGCCGAGCACCAGGACGTGGGCCTCGCGCATCGGCCGCTGGAAGCCGGCGCGGTGGCGGTCCAGGGCGGCGTAGGTGCCGTAGAAGCAGAGGTTGGAGAAGTGGCGTTCGTCCTCGTCCGGGTCGCCGAGGCTCCTGCCGTCGGCGTCCTCGACCAGGCCCAGGGAGTCGAGCCCGCTCAGGCCCTGGCTGACGTCGTCCTCGGAGACGTCGAACCCGTGCGCGCCGAGGGCGGCGCTCAGCTCGGCCGCCGTCCGCGGGGCCCGGCGCAGCTCGCTCAGCAGCGCGGCCACCTGCCCGTCGGGATCGCTCAGCGTGATCGCCTCGCGGGCGTCGAAGACCACGAGCAGATCCTCGCCGTCCGCCTCCCAGTCACATTCCTTCAACGCCACACGCATCGTGCCTCCAGCGCCAGTACGCGGATTCGAGGGGCCCCGCGGGGAGGGCGACGGCGCTGCGCGACGTGAGCGTCGTTCTTTCGTCTCCCTCCCCGCGGAGAAATCGCCAGGCGGTGTCAGCGCCTCACGTGGCGGGGTTCTGGGTGGCCTTGACGGACTCGACCTTCTTGACCTTGATCTCCATGACATTCCTCCTCGTGAGGGTTCCGCGGCCGTGAGTGCCGCTTGAGGCAAGAGTGGACTTTGGTGCTGAAATAGCGCTGAATTTCCACTGAGTCGGCGGTTAGGCTGCCATGAGATGATCACGTCGGGCACTCGCGGAGGCATGGGGTGGCTGGAAGACGTGGGTGATTGACCGTGGACGGCGTTGAGTTCCGCCTGCTCGGACCGGTGGGGGTGTGGCACGCCGGGCGACGGCTCGGCCCCGCCACCGCCCAGCAGCGGACCGTGCTGGCGATGTTGCTGCTCGAAGCGGGGCGTCCCGTGCCGGTGACGCGGCTGGTGAGCGCGTTGTGGGGGGCCGAGTCGCCCGAGTTCGCGCGCAACGCCGTGCAGGGGCACATCTCCCGGCTCCGCCGGCTGCTGGCGCCGTACGAGGAGGTCGAGCTGGTGACCTCGGCGCACGGCTACTGCCTCGCGGTGGCCCGCGACCGCATCGACCTGTTCCGCTTCCGCGAGCTGGTCCGCGAGGCCGGGAACGCCGGCGGCGAGACGGGCGGCGAGGGCGGGACGGAGCGCGCCATCGGGCTGCTGCGCGCCGGGCTCGCGCTGTGGCAGGGGACGGCGCTGGCCGACGTGGCGGGCCGGTGGCTGCCCGACGTCGTCGTTCCCGGCATCGAGGAGGAACGGCTGGCGGCGCTGGAACGGCGGCTCGCCCTCGACCTGCGGCAGGGACGGCATCAGGAGGCGGCGGCGGAGCTGACGGCTCTGGTCGGCGAGCACCCGCTGCGCGAACGCCTGGTCTCCCTGCTGATGACGGCGCTGCTGCGCTGCGACCGCAGGACCGAGGCCTTGGCCGTCTTCCGCCGCGTCAGGCGCCGCTTCGCCGAAGAGCTCGGCATCGAGCCGGGCGAGGAGCTGCAACGCCTCCACCAGGCGATCCTGGCCGGCCGCGACGACCTGACGGGGACGGCGCCCGCCGTCGTCGCCGTGCCGCGGCACCTTCCGCCCGACACCGAGCTGTTCACGGCTCGCGAGGAGGAGCTGGCCACGCTGGACCGGCTGACGCTCCCGGCTCCCGGCGCCGCCGCCGCGCACGCCATGGCCCCCTGCGTGATCACCGGCACCGGCGGCGTCGGCAAGACCACCCTGGCCGTGCACTGGGCGCACCGGGTGAGCGACCGCTTCCCCGACGGCCAGCTCTACGTCAACCTCCAGGGGTACGGCCCCACCCACATCGCCCGGCCGCCCGGGGAGGCGGTGCGGCTGTTCCTGGACGCGCTGCGGGTGCCGTCCGAGCTGGTGGGCGCCACGCTGGAGGCGCAGGTCGGGCTCTACCGCAGCCTGCTCGCGGAGCGGCGCATGCTGATCCTGCTCGACAACGCCCTCGACTCCGACCAGGTACGGCCGCTGCTGCCGAACGCGCCCGGCTGCCTGGCCCTGATCACCAGCCGGGCCGAGCTGACCGGCCTGGTCGCGGCGGAGGGCGCCCGCACGCTGTCGCTGGGGCTGTTCTCACCCGAGCACTCCCGCCTGCTGCTGACCCGCCGGCTCGGGGTGGACAAGGTGGACGCCGAGCCGCGGGCGGTCGACGACATCGTCTCGCGGTGCGCCGGGCTGCCGCTGGCCCTGGCGATCGTGGCCGCCCGCGCCCAGACGCGCCCGTCGTTCCCGCTCGGCACCCTGATCTCGGGCCTCGACGGCCCAGGGGACGGCCCAGAGGACGGCCCGGCGGACGGCCCAGAGGACGGCCCGGCGGGCGGCGACGCGCAGGGCGTGGAAGGCGGGGGCGAAGGCCCGCGCGGCGGCCGGGCCGACAGCGGCGACAGCGCCGACGGGCTGGACGTCTTCGACGGCGGCGACGCCTCGACGAACATGCGTACCGTCCTGTCCTGGTCCTACCGCGCGCTCACCCCCGACGCCGCCCGCCTGTTCCGCCTGTGCGGCCTGCTGCCCGCGCCCGAGATCTCCACCGCCGCGGCCGCCAGCCTGGCCGGCATCCCGGTACGCCAGGCGCAGCGCCTGCTGACCGAGCTGACCAGGGCGAACCTGGCCGTCGAGCGCACCCCGGGACGTTACGGCCGGCACGACCTGCTGCGCGCGTACGCCGAGGAGCTGACCCGCCTGCACGACTCCGAGGCGGAACGCCACGAGGCACTGCACCGGCTGCTGGACCACTACCTGCACAGCGCCTGCCTGGGCGACCGGCTGCTCGACCTCTATCACCGCGTCCCGCTGACCCCGACGCCGCCGCGGCCCGGCGTGGTCGTGTCCCGCATCACCGACCGCGCGCAGAGCGAGGCCTGGTTCGGCCGCGAGCACCGGACGCTGCTGGCCGCGATCAGGCACGCCGCCCGTCTCGGCTTCGACCGGCACGCCTGGCAGCTGGCCGGGGCCTGCTGGGGCTTCCTGTCGCAGGAGGGACGCTCGGACGACCAGGCCGCCGTGCACCACATCGCGCTGGAGGCGGCGGCCCGGCTGGACGACCCCGCCGCACAGGCCCACGCCCACGTGGGTCTGGCCCAGGCCCTCATCCGGCTCGGCCAGGACGCCACCAGCGACGCCCACCTGCGCGCGGCGCAGGACCTGTTCGGCGGGCAGGACGACGCGGCCGGGCAGGCGATCTGCCTCATCTACCGCAGCGTGATCGAGGACCGCCGCGGCCGGTACGACGAGGGCCTGCGCCTGAGCGACCAGGCGCTCCGCCTCTGCCGGGCGGCCGGCGACAGGGCCGGCGAGGGCCGGGTGCTGAACAACATCGGCTGGTTCCACGCCCAGCTCGGCGCGTACGGGGAGGCGCTGCGGCGCTGCGAGGAGGCCCTGGCCATCCACCGCGAGCTGCACGACCTGCCCGGCGAGTCCGCCACCCTCGACAGCCTGGGCCACATCCACCACCTGCTCGGCCAGTACGAGCAGGCGATCTCCTACTACCGCGGGTCGCTGGCCTGGCGGCGGGGCGGCAAGCGCGCGCTCGGCGCGAGGACGCTGCGCCGGCTCGGCGAGGCGCAACTGGCCGCGGGCCGGCTGCGCGAGGGCCGCTCGACCCTCCAGCGCGCCCTCGCCCTCACCGCCGAACTCGCCCCCGGCGACGCGGACGCCCTCCGCGCCCGCCTCGCCGGCCTGGACGACCCCGCCGGCTGACCCCCCCGCACCCGTCTCGCCCGCCTGGACGACCTCGCCGGCTGACCGGCCACGCGCAGATCGCCGACGACCCGCCCCGCTCAGGTCGCGGATGGGCCGGCGGCTGGGCACGCGGGCCGGGCCGACGGCCGCGGATCAGGCCGCCGGACGTCGCGGAGGGGAGAATCGCCTCGTGGCAGCAGAATCCTCGACCCGTCCCGGCGCCGGGCGGACGGCGTTGCGGCCGGTGGACCTGGCGCGTGAGGTGGGTGTCTCCACCCAGCAGATCCGCAACTACGCCGACGCCGGCATCCTGCCGCCGGCCGAGCGCTCGCCCTCGGGGTATCGCCGGTTCGACACCAGGCACCGTGCCGCGCTGCTCGCGTACCGGACGCTGGCCAGGGGTTTCGGCTGGGACACCGCCCGCGCCGTCATGCAGGCCGTCCACGAGGGGGACGTGCCGAAGGGGCTCGCGCTCATCGACGCGAGCCATGCGGCCCTGCACGGCCGGCGCCAGGAGCTCCAGGCGACCAGCGAGGCCCTGCACGCCGTGGCGAGCGCCGCCCGGGCCCCCGACGCGCCCGCGAGCGTGCTGCGGATCGGGGACGCCGCCAGGCACCTCGGGTCGCGTGCCTCGGCGCTGCGGTTGTGGGAGTCGGCCGGGCTGCTCAAACCGCCGCGCGAGCCCGGCACCGGCTACCGGCGCTACGGCCCTGACGACGTCCGCGACGCCCGGATGATCAACATCCTGCGCCAGGGCCGCCACCCGCTGCCGCAGATCAGGGCCCTGCTCGACGAGCTGCGCGGCACGGGGAGCACGCGGGCGCTGCGCGGCGCGATCGAGGAGCGGCGGGCGGCGCTCACCCGTACGGCGGCGGCCATGCTGACGGGCTCCGCCGCGCTGCACCACTACCTGAGCACGGACGCGCCGGAAGGCGGCCTCTTCCCGGACGCGTGACCTTCGACCGCTCAGTTGAGACTTCCAGCCCCTTACTCTCTGCGTCTTCAGCAGCAGCGACAGCAAACTCTCAACTGACAGGTTCAACGATAAACTTGAAGTCGTGAAAGTCCATCCCCGTGCGGACCTCGCAGCGGCGCCGGAGTGGATCCGGGTGGTCGGTGCCAGGGAACACAATCTGACCGCCGTCGACGTCGAGATCCCGAAACGCACGCTCACCGTCGTCACCGGCCTGTCGGGTTCGGGCAAGTCGTCCTTGGTGTTCGACTCGATCGCGGTGGAGGCGCAGCGGCAGTGGAACGAGACGCTGCCGGCGTTCGTCCGGACGTTCCTGCCGAGCTCCGCCCGGCCCGACTTCGACCTGATCGAGCACCTGCCCGCGACGATCGCGGTGGACCAGCGGCCGCTCTCGGGCGGCCCGCGCTCCACGGTCGGCACCATCACCGACATCGCACCGCTGATGCGGCTGCTGTTCTCCCGCGCGGGCGAGCCGTTCGTCGGGTACGCCGACGCGTTCTCCTTCAACATGCCGGCCGGCATGTGCCCGGAGTGCGAGGGGCTGGGCGAGGTCGTCGGCGTCGACCTGGACGCCTTCCTCGACCCGGCGAGATCACTGAACGACGGCGCGCTGCTGGCGCCGATCTTCGCCGTCGGGTCGCGCGACTGGTACCTGCTGGCCTCCTCCGGCCGGTTCGACCCCGGCAAGCCGGTGGCGGACTTCACGCCGGAGGAGCGGGAAGAGCTGCTCCACGGCACGGAGGGCACGGTCCCCGTGGACGTGGGCGGCCAGCGGGTGAACATGAGTTACGAGGGCGCGGTGGTGAAGTTCCGCCGCCGTCACCTCGATCCCGACCGTGAGCCGGGCCCGCGGACCAAGCAGCTGATCGCCCGGTTCACCACCTCGGTGCCCTGCCCGGCCTGCGGCGGCACGCGCCTGTCCGCGCTCGCCCTGGACAGCAGGATCGACGGCCACTCCATCGCCGACCTCACCGCGATGGAGGCCGACGACCTGCTCGGCGTGCTGCGCTCGCTGGACGTGCCGAAGGCGAAGCCGGTGATCGAGGCGTTGGTCTCGCGCGTGGGCCACCTGGTCACGATCGGTCTGGGCTACCTGAGCCTGGACCGCCGTACGGGCACCCTTTCGGGCGGCGAGTCGCAGCGGGTGAAGATCGTCCGGCACCTCTCCAGCAGCCTCAACGACCTGCTCTACGTCTTCGACGAGCCGAGCATGGGCCTGCACCCGCGCGACGTGCACCGGCTGACGGACCTGCTGCACGCACTGCGCGACAAGGGCAACACGGTGCTCGTGGTCGAGCACGACCACGACGTGATCGCCGCCGCGGACCACGTCATCGACATGGGCCCCGGCGCCGGCGCGGCGGGCGGCCGGGCGGTGTTCGCGGGCCCGCCGGCGGACCTGGCCGCCTCCGGCACACTGACCGGCGCCTTCATGAACGCACGGACGCGGCTCAAGGAACGGGTGCGCACCCCGTCCGGGATGATGCCGGTCGTCAAGGCCGGCACCAACAACCTGCGTGACCTCGACGTGGACATCCCCGCCGGGGTGCTCACGGTGGTCTGCGGCGTGGCGGGCGCGGGCAAGTCGAGCCTGATCAACGGGGCCTTCCACCGCCAGTACCCCGATGCCGTGATCGTGGACCAGTCGATGCCGCACACGAACCGGCGCTCCACCACCGCCACCTACACCGGCGTGGCCGACCCGATCCGGGCCGAGTTCGCGAAGGCGCACAAGGTGAGCCCGTCGCTGTTCAGCGCCAACTCCTCCGGCGCCTGCCCGGCCTGCGACGGCCTGGGCGTGATCTTCACCGACCTGGCCTCCCTGGAGGGCGTGAGCCTGACCTGCCAGACCTGTGACGGCAGGCGGTTCACCGACGAGGTGCTCGGTTACCGGGTGCGCGGCCTGACGATCGGCGACGTGCTGGAGCTGACCGTCGGCGAGGGGCGGGAACACTTCGCGGGCAATCGCAAGATCGCCCCGGTGCTGGCGGCGGTCGGCGACGTCGGGCTCGACTACCTGCGCCTGGGGCAGCCGCTGACGAGCCTGTCCGGGGGCGAGTGCCAGCGGGTCAAGCTGGCCGTCCATCTGAGCGGCAGGAGCACCACGTACGTCCTCGACGAGCCGACGAGCGGCCTGCACATGGCCGATGTGCAACGGCTGCTGACCACCCTCGACCGGCTGGTGGACGAGTACGCGGCCACGGTGGTGGTGATCGAGCACAATCTGGACGTGATCGCGCACGCCGACTGGCTGGTCGAGCTCGGCCCTGAAGGCGGCAGCCGCGGCGGCCGGCTCCTCTATCAGGGCCCGGCCACGGGCCTGCTCGACGTTCCCACCTCCCCGACCGCGACCTACCTGCGCCGGGCACTGGCGGGGAGCACGTCGTGATCGGCCGCATCCGGCCGGCGAGGGAGCGCTCATGAGCGGCGAGGCGGGGTCGATGAGCGGCAGGTCTGGGGCGGATCGGCGGCGGCTGGCAGCGACGGTGGCGGGGGCGGCGGACGCGGTGGTGAGCGTGCTGGCCGCGCATCCGATGCGCGGATCGGGCCCCTACCCGGCCGGCGACGTGCTCGCCGTCCTGCTCGGCCAGCAGCGGGTCTTGCTGGAGGCGGTGGACGGGTGGGAGGGGCCGCTGGCGGTGACCGCCGACGGCCGGCCGGAGCCGCTGGCGGGTGAACTGGCGCTGTTCATGAGCTATCTGCAGCTCTCGTGCGTGCTGTATCGAGGGTTGTCCGACATTCCCGCCTCCATGCGGGCCGACGCGGCCCGGCACCTCTCGACCATCCACCTGGCCGCCCGCCGCCTGCGCGACCACGCCCGCCGCGCCGCCCGCGCAGCCTGACCCGTCCGCCCGCGCGGCCTGACCCGTCCGCCCGCGCGGCCTGACCCGTTCGTGGGGCGCGGTCGGGCCCGATCCGGGCGTCCCACGATCCGTGCGAGGGCTGATCCGTGCGACGCCGATCCACTCGTTCGCGAGCCGTGCGGAGGCCGACTCGTTCGGGCGCGGGTTGACCGGAGGACCCGGCCGGTCAGACCGTGGGCAGACGGCGGAGTATGACTCAGGGTGGATGCGCGGGGGAGCAGCCGGTTCCTACGATGAGCGGGTGATGCGGACTCCCCGCTGGCTGGTGCCGGTCGGTTTCGGGCTGCTGGTGCTGCTGGTCGGGCTGTCATGGGCGCAGACGATCGCGGACGGCTGCGGCTGTGCGCCGCCTTTCGCCGGCGGAGCCGCCTTCCTCGTGCTCTGCCTCGTCATGGTGCGTACGGCGCCGGGCCGTCCGGCCGAGGTGGCCGGGCTGCTGGCGCCCGCCGCCGTCGCGGCCCTCACCGGGCTCGCGGTCAACAGCGTCGGCTGGTTCATCCTGGTGTTCTACATCGCGTTCGTCGGGCTCACCCTGCGGCTCTGGCCGGGGATCGTCATGTGGCTCGCCTCGCTGGCCGTGGTGCTGGTGGCGGCGTTCACCACCCCCGACCCAGGATGGCCCAACTGGCTGGGCGCGGTGACGCTCGTCTTCTGGAGCGCCTGGGCCGCGCGCTACCGCATCGAGGTGGGCGAGCGGTTACATCGGGCCGAGCGCGCCGCCAACGCCGCCGCCACCCTGGCCGAGCGGCAGCGGCTGGCCGCCGACCTGCACGACATCGTCGCCCACACGCTCGCCGTGACGGTGTTGCACCTGGGCGGCGCGCGGCTGGCGATCGAGCACGAGCCGGAGCGGGCGGCGGCCGGGCTGGCCGAGGCCGAGCGGCTCGCCCGGCAGAGCATGGCGGAGCTGCGCAAAGTGGTCAGGGTGCTGGCCGAGGAAGGCGCCGATCCGGCCGTGGTCGCGCCGCAGCCCACCGCGCCCCGGCTGCCCGAGCTCTTCGACGAATACCGTACGGCGGGCCTCGATCTGGAGGCGAGCGTCGAGGGCGAGCTGTCCGTGGTGAGCCCGACCACCGGCATGGTGCTCTACCGGCTCATGCAGGAGGCGCTGGCCAACGCGAGCCGGCACGCGCCGCGCCGCTCCGTCGAGGTCCGGCTGCGCGTGTCGGACGAAGGCGGCGTCGAGGCCACGGTGGTCAATCTGCTGCCGGAGCGCCCGCCTCGGCAGAATGGCGGCATGGGACTTCGTACGATGGCGGACCGGGTGCGCATGGTCGGCGGCCGGGTCACCGCCGGCCCCGAGGACGACCGGTGGGTCGTGCGGACGGAGCTGCCGGCATGATCTCGGTGGTGCTGGTGGACGACCAGGAGCTGGCCAGGGCGGGTTTACGCACGATCCTGCGCGAGCCGTACGGGTTCGACGTCGCGGGCGAGGCGTCCGACGGCCGGGCCGCGCTGGCGGAGGTCGCGCGGGCCCGGCCCGACGCCGTCGTCATGGACATCCGCATGCCGCACATGGACGGCGTCGAGGCCACCCGCGCGCTGCTGGCCGCCGATCCGGCCTGCCGGGTCCTGGTGCTGACCACGTTCGGCGAGGACGCCGTGCTGGCGGCGTCGCTGCGGGCGGGCGCGTCGGGGTTCTGCCTCAAGGACGCTCCGGCCGAGGACATCCAGCGCGCGGTCCGGGCGGTCGCGGCGGGTGACGGCTGGCTCGACCCGGCCGTCTGCGGGCGGGTGCTGCGGCGCTACCGCACGGATCCGGTGACCGACCCCGACGCGGTCCGCCGGCTCGGCGACCTCACCTCCCGCGAGCTCGACGTGCTCAAGCTCATCGGCCGTGGGCTCACGAACGCCGAGATCGCCCGGCAGCTCGTGATCGGCGAGGGCACGATCAAGACCCACGTCGGCCGCATCTTCACCAAGCTGGCAGTACGCGACCGCGCGGCGGCGGTCGTCTTCGCCTTCGACCACGGCGTGGTCCACCCCGGCGAGTCACCCGCCCCCGGAGCCTGACCCCGGATTCGGCTACGGCGTGCTCCGCTCCGGTGGCCGCCCGCGCCGGAAGCGTGACCTTGGGTTCGGGCACAAGGTGGCCCGTCCGGCGGGTCGTCTGCGTCCGGACGCTGCATAGGGGTTCGGCCATGGCTGGTCCGCCTCCCGGGTGGGTCGTCCGCATCTGGAGTCTGTCCCCGGGTTCGGCCATGGCGTCGGCCGTTCAGGTGGGCCGGGCGAGTCTGGGTCTGCCTTGGTGGGGCGGCGGCTATGACCGGGGTCTGACTTCAGGTTCTGCTTGTGGCCAGACGACAGGCGGGGCGGGTTCGAAGACCGTGGAGGCATGCTGCTCAAAGCCCCCAGCCCCCAGACCTCCGCCTTGCCGCTGCCAGCCATCGCCTGGCGGATCATCGGCCCCATCGCCGCCGCCGTCGTGGTCACCCTGCTGATCCTGAGCCCGTTCTACGGCTACCACCGCGACGAGCTCTACTTCCGGCTCCTCGGCCAGACCCCCGCCTGGGGCTACTTCGACCAGCCCCCGCTGACCCCGCTCCTGGCCAGGCTCTCCACGGAGCTGTTCGGCGACACCATCGTCGGGCTGCGGGTCGTCCCCGCCCTGTGCGCGGGGCTGCTGATCCTGGTCGGCGCCGCGATCACCCGCGAGCTCGGCGGTCGGGCGGGCGCCCAGACGCTGGCCGCCGCCGGGCTCGGCACCGGCATGTTCCCGCTGGTCGCCGGGCACACCCTGCTGACCCAGTCGGCCGACTTCGTGTTCTGGACGACCTGCATCCTGTTCGTGCTGCGCGCCCTGCTGCGCGGCGACGGACGGTGGTGGCTGGCGGCCGGCGCCGTCACCGGAGCGGCGACGTACAACAAGCATTTGATCGTGCTGCTGATCACCGGGCTGGCCACCGGACTGCTCATCGGCGTCGGACTGGCCGTGCGCGGCCCGCGCGCCGTCTTCGCCGAGAGATGGTTCTGGGCGGGAGCGATCGTGGCCGCCGTGCTCGCCGCCCCGAACCTGGTCTACCAGGCCGTCAACGACTGGCCGCAGCTCACCATGGCCGCCACGCTCAGCGAGCCGATCAACCGGATCATGTTCGTGCCGATGACGGTGGCGCTGCTCAGCGTGGGAGCGTTCGTGATCGCCGTCGTCGGGTGGCGCTGGCTGAGCGGGTGGCGCGAGACCCGGCCGCTGGCCATCGCGACCCTGGTGACGATCCTGCTCGGCTGGGCGTCGGGCGGCCGGGCCGACTACGTCGCGGGCAGCCTGATCTTCGCCTTCGTGGCCGGCTGCGTGCCCGTCGCCGCCTGGATGGAGCGCAGGGCCGCCCGGCGCGGAGCGGTGTGGTGCGGGCTGCTCGGCACCTCGCTCATCGGGATCGCCGTGGCGCTGCCGTTGCTCCCGCTGGCGGCGCTGGGCTACTCGCCGAACGAGGTGTCGAGGGAGTCGGTGGGCTGGCCGCGCTTCGCCGCCCAGGTTGCCGGGGTGCAGCGGGCGCTGCCGCCGGGGACGGTCGTCCTCACCGCGAACTACGGCGAGGCCGGCGCGCTGAACCGGTTCGCCCCGGACGTTCCCGTCTACAGCGGGCACAACGAGCTCTGGTACCAGGGCCCGCCGCCCGCGACGGCGCGGACGGTGGTCGCCGTGGGGCTGCCGCCCGCCGAGCTGCGGTCGCGCTTCGCGCAGTGCTCGTCCGCCGGAGCCGTCGACCACGGCACCGGCGTCCCGAACGAAGAGCTGGGCCTGCCCATCACGATCTGCTCGGAACCGCACACCCCGTGGCCGACCGGCTGGACCGACTACAAGCACGCGAGCTGAGGAGCCGTCATGAGCAACGTCCTGATCGTCATCCCGACCTACGACGAACGCGACAACCTGTCCCGCATCGTCGCCAGGATCCGCGCCGCCGTACCCGCCGCGCACATGCTCGTCGTCGACGACGACAGCCCCGACGGCACCGGCCGGATCGCCGACCGGCTCGCGTCCGAGCTGCCCGGCGTGCACGTCCTGCACCGCGAGCGGAAGCAGGGGCTCGGTGCCGCGTACTCGGCGGGCTTCCGCTGGGGGCTCGCCCGCGGGTACGAGCTGCTGGTGGAGATCGACGCCGACGGCTCGCACCCGCCCGAGCGGCTGCCCGCGCTGCTGCGCGCGGCGGAGCGGGCCGACCTCGTCATCGGCTCGCGCTGGACGCCCGGCGGCCGGGTGGCGAACTGGCCGCGCCGGCGGGAGCTGCTCTCGCGCCTGGCCAACCGGTACGCCCGGCTCGCGCTCCGGCTGCCCGTCGCCGACGTCACCGGCGGGTTCCGCGTCTACCGCGCCGCCGCGCTCTCCCGGATCCTGCTCGGCGGCGTCGAGTCGCGCGGCTACTGCTTCCAGGTGGATCTCACCCTGCGGGCCGTGCGCCAGGGCTGCACGGTGGCGGAGGTGCCGATCACCTTCGTCGACCGTACGGCCGGGACGAGCAAGATGAGCGCGGGCGTCCTGTTCGAGGCGCTCTGGCGGATCACCGCCTGGGCCTTGCGCGCCCTCTCCGGGCCCGCACCCGCGCCCACCGGCCCACGATCATGACAGGCCGGGCGCTTCCGTCAGCGGCCGGTCAGGTCGAGCTGCAGGTAGTCGAGGTTGAAGTTCTGGTACGCGGTCTCCGGCATGCGCAGGACCAGTTCGTGCGTGCCCTTGGTGAGCCGGCGGCGTTCCAGGGGCTGGAGGGTGAACGCGTCGTGGCTGGTGGTGTTCGCGATCGGGGCGGTCGTACCGGAGCCGGTGCCCCAGTCGAGCACGACGGTGCCGGCGGGGGAGTAGGGGGAGGAGACGCGGGCCGAGACCTGGTAGAGGCCCGCCTTCCTGACCTCGAAGCGGTACTTGAGCCACTCGCCGCCGCGGATCCAGTTCACCGCGACGGCGCCTTCCAGGTCACAGATGTCCACGCCCTCGTCGGGGCGGGCCACGGTGCAGCGGTTGGGGTCGAGGTCGTGGTAGCCGACGCCCTCGCCGCCCGGCGCGA
This sequence comes from Nonomuraea fuscirosea, assembly GCF_035917475.1. Taxonomy (NCBI): domain Bacteria; kingdom Bacillati; phylum Actinomycetota; class Actinomycetes; order Streptosporangiales; family Streptosporangiaceae; genus Nonomuraea; species Nonomuraea fuscirosea. The sequence continues at coordinate 989,653 of NZ_CP109074.1, forward strand.
AGTCCTCGCCCTCGACGCGGATCGTCCGGTTCCCGGGCTGCCGGCCGTAGCGGGACAGGTCGCCGCCGGCGCGCCAGTAGGCGAGCGCCTCGACGTTGTCGGTCTGGATCATGTTCGCGCCGTAGGTCCTGACCAGGGTGCGCCAGCCGAGGTCCTGGTCGCGCAGGGACGCCTCGTCGGTGTATTCGGCGGCCAGGCCGTACCACATGCTGTTGATCCAGACGCGGCTGTGCCGCGCGATCTTCGCCAGCGTCTCCCGCGTGACCTGCGGGTCGTCGGTGCTGTCGAAGACCACCTCGTACGCCACCGGCTGACGGCCGGGGAAGGTGCCGACCACGCCGGCGGTGGCGTCGTCGATGATGTGCAGGTAAAGGATCTCCGGGTCCCCGGCCATGAAGGCGGCGGCCTCCTCGACCGTGGGAGCGCCCTTGAACAGGCCGTGGTCCACGGTGCCGGTGCGCTTCAGCACCTCGTACATCTGCGCCCTGACCGGCCAGCCCTTGTCCAGGTTGACCAGCGCCCTGCCCCTGACGGCCCGCATCGCCTCCTCGAAGGTCGGCACGGTGTGCTCGGTGATCGCGGCCTGGCCGCCGCCCAGGCCCTGCCTGAGGTGGAGCGACCTGATCTGGTCGAGGGTCAGGTCGGCGACCCGGCCGGTGCCGTCGGTGGTCCGGTCGACGCTCTCGTCGTGCATGAGCACGAGGTGGCCGTCCTTGGTGGGGCGTACGTCGATCTCGACGACCTCGGCGCCGTCCCTGATGGCGGCGTCGATCGCGGCCAGGGAGTTCTCGGGGGCCTTGCGCCACTGGCCGCGGTGGGAGGCGATCATGAGCGGGGCGCCGCGGCCGTGCTTGAGCAGCCGCTGGTGCACGCGGTCGATCCCTTCGGGAGCGGTGACCTCTGCGGTCGCTGCCACTGGGGCCGGGGGGAGTGAGGTCAGGGCGGCGGTGCCGACCAGGGCGGCGATGGCCAGGCCACGACAAAGCTTCCGAATCATGGACATAGACCCTGTAATGGCGATATGTCGCTCATATGAACAGACGGCGGACACCCCCGCAAGCCGAGATGATCTCGCGGCGCCCCCGAGGACCGGTGGTCCGGCCGTCTCGCGCCGCAGCCGAGGTCCGGCACGGGTGACGCGCCTCAGCGGCCGCGCGGCACACCTGCACGCGCGGCCCTGAGCCATCTCGGCCCGTATCTCAGGGGGCGTCGGCGGCCCAGGCGTCGGGCAGGCTGACCCCGGCGCGGGAAGCCGGTACGGTGACGCGCCTCGGGCACCTGGGTGGGTCACCGGGGTGAGGCCCGGAAGGAGCGGCGGTAGTTGTCGGGTGGGACGCCGACGATCCGCTTGAACTGGCGGCGCAGGGTCGTGGCGGTGCCCATGCCGGTGGCGGTGGCGACCGCCTCCACGCTCTCGTCGGTGGTCTCCAGCAGCTCCTGGGCACGGCGTACCCGCTGGGTCAGCAGCCACCGCAGCGGCGTCTGCCCGGTCACGGCGCGGAACTGGCGGGCGAGGTTGCGCGGGCTCGTGTTCGCCTGCCGGGCCAGGTGCGTCACCGTGAGCGGCTGGTCCAGCCGTTCCATGGCCCAGGCGAGTACGGAGGCGAGCGCGTGATCACCCGTGACCCGCACCGGCGTGGACACGAACTGGGCCTGCCCGCCCGGCCGGTGAGGCGGCATGACCAGGCGGCGGGCGACCGCGTTGGCGACCGCCGCGCCGTGGTCGAGGTGGACTAGGTGGAGGCAGAGGTCGACGGCGGCGGCCTTCCCCGCGGCGGTCAGGACGCTGCCGTTGTCGGTGTAGAGCACGTCCGGGTCCACGACGGCGCGCGGATGGCGGGCGCTGAGCTCAGCGGTGTGCGCCCAGTGAGTGGTGGCCCGCCGGCCGTCCAGCAGGCCCGCCGCCCCTAGCGTGAACGCCCCGGTGCAGAGGGAGGCGATCCTGGCCCCCGCCGCGTGGGCCGCCCGTACGGCCTCGACCAGCTCAGGGGGCGGCGGCTCGTCGATGTCGGCGCACGCGGGCAGGATCACGGTGCCGGCCTCGGCGAGCCGGTCCAGCCCGTGGTCCGGCTCGACCGCGAACGGGCCCACCCGCACCGGGCCCGGCCCGCACAGCCGGACGTCGTACCAGCCGTCCACGGCCTCCTGCGGCGGGTTGCCGAAGATCTCGTAGGCCACGCCCAGCTCGAAGTGCAGCAGGTGACCGGCGGTCGCCAGCGCGACGGTGTGCATGTCGGAAAGTGTACGCATGCTGTCGTTCCGGACTCTCACGGTCGGGTCCGGCGACCGTGGAGAGTGGACTCCTCAGCACATCGGAGATCGGGGAAGTCATGGGTACGTCGGACGCGGTGGTGGTCTACGGGGCTACCGGGCACACGGGACGGTTCGTCGTGGCCGAACTGCTCCGGCGCGGTTTCACCCCCATCCTCTCGGGCCGCGACGCGGATCGCCTGGCGACACTGGCCAAGGAGATCGGGGGTGGGGTGGAGGTGCGGGCGGCCGCGGTGGATGATGCGGAGGCGTTGGATCGGGCGCTCGCCGGTGCGGCCGCCGTGGTCAACTGCGCGGGGCCGTTCGCGGTGACGGGAGGTCCCGTGGTCGAGGCGGCCCTGCGAGCCGGCATCCCGTACGTGGACGTCGCGGCCGAGATCGAGGCGAACGCGTCGATGTTCGCCACCTACGCGGAACGGGCGGCGCGGGCCGGTACGCCCGTGGTGCCGGCGATGGCCTTCTACGGCGGGCTCGGCGACCTGCTGGCCACCGCGGCCATGGGCGATGCGACGGCCGCCGAGGTGGTGCACGTCGCGTACGGGCTGAGCGGCTGGCATCCCACGGAGGGGACCAGGGCGGCGGGCCGGGTGTCCCACGAGCGCCGCGCGGGTCGGCGGGTCCGGTTCAGGAACGGCGCGCTGGAGTACCACGACGACCAGTTGACGGAGCAGGACTGGCCCTTCCCCGAGCCGATGGGCCGGCGGGGGGTGCTGGCGGAGTTCACCATGGCGGACGTCGTGACCGTGCCGAGCCACTTGGACGTGCCCGAGGTGCGCGGCTACATGACGGTCGTGGCCGCGCGTGACCTGGCCGGTGCCGACACCCCCGCACCGGAGGCGGCCGACGCCTCTGGCCGCTCCGACCAGACCTTCGTCGTGGACGTCGTGGTGCGCAAGGACGGCGTCGAGCGCCGCGCCACGGCCGCCGGCCGCGACATCTACGCGATCACCGCACCGCTGGCGGTGGAGGCCGTGGCGCGCATCCTGGCGGGGGACTTCCGGGTGAAGGGGCTCGCCTCGGCCGGCGCGATGTTCGACGCGACGGACTTCCTGCGCTCACTGGAGCCGCACCTGACGGTCGAGACCCCCGAACCGGCCAAGGCACCCTGACAGGCAGGGGTGCCGCTCCGGTCGAGGTGTCCTGACCGGCTGGTGTGGCCCGGCCCTGGTCGGGGTGTCCTGACCGGGCGGGGTGCCCAATTCGGTCGAGGTGTCCTGGCCGGTCGGGTGCTTGGGTCGGCCAAGGGGGCTTGACCGTCCGACGTGGCCCGATTTCGGTTGGGGTGCACGTGTCGGCCGGGTGCTGGAAGGCCCTGTTGTGGCGGGGCCTTCCAGCGTTGCGTCAGGTCGGGGTCAGCAGGCCGTGCGGGGCAGGGTGGTGTCGTGGCGGATCTGCGTGTGTGGCAGCAGGCGGACGTTGAACGAGGCCGGCTTGTGGCCGTCGGCGCTCACCTTGACCTCCTGCTTCACCAGGCCGCCCGGCAGCCACAGGGAGTAACGGCCCTGCGTGTCGGTGGTCGCCGTCCACGTGTCGCGGCCGCGCCGCAGCGTCACCGTCGCGCCCGGCAGCGGGCTCGCCTTCCCGTCGCACGCCTTCGAGCTCACCTCACCGGACAGCCGGGCCCAGTGCCAGGGCGCGTCCGCCTTGAGGGTCACGTCGATGGCCGGCGCCGGATACGGGGTGTCCTCGTTGACGGTCAGCCGTGCCTCGTACGTCCCGGGCTCGGCGATCTCGCGGGCGTCGAGCGTGAGGGTGACGCGGACGCTGCGGCCGGGCGCGAGGGTGCCGTGCCCGGGGTCCGCACTCAGCCAGGGCGCGGCCGTGCCCGCCGGGTCGCAGGCGTCCAGGGTGGGCAGGACCTCGCCGAACGGGGTCACGCGCGGCCCGTTCGCACCGCCGATCTTGTACAGGCCGCAGGCGGCGGCACCGCGGTAGAGGGCGTTGCGGGAGTTCGGCAGCGCCGTCCAGGCGTCGGCGTCCGGGTCGTACGCGAACGCCTCGTTGGTCAGCGCGCTGCCGCCGTTCGTCACGCCGCCCGCCACCACGAGCCGGCCGCCGGCCACCGCGTAGCCGCTGGCCCACAGGTCGATCGGCAGGTCGGCGGACTTGGACCAGGCGTTGCGCGCCGGGTCGTACACGTAGGCGTGCGTGGTGCCGTGCGGGCCCGCCGCCAGGCCGCCCGCGCAGTGGACCTTGCCGTCGATGCCACCGCAGGCCACCCACGAGATCGGCTCGGGATAGGGGGCCGCCTCGGTGAAGGTGTCGCTCGCCACGTCGTACACGGTGACCTGGTCGGTCGCGCTCTGGCACTCGCCCGTGCAACCGCCGACCGTGTAGATCTTGCCGTTGAGCACGGCGGATCCGACCGCGCCCCACGGGTGCGGGTTGTCCGCGCCGGTGCTCCAGGTGTCGGCCTCCGGGTCGTAGACGAGGGTACGGGCGGCGGGCGTGCCGTCCTGACCCCAGCCGGTGACCACGTAGAACTTGCCGTCCACGAACGCCGAGGCGGGCTTCTGCCTGGCGTCCGGCATGTCGGCCAGCCGGGTCCAGGTCTTGGCGGCCGGGTCGTAGACGTAGGAGGCGGGGGTGCCGCCCTCGCCGCGCAGGGAGCCGCCGAAGGAGTAGACGCGGCCGTCGTGGTACCCGACGGCGTTGTCCCTGATCGTGGTCGGATAGTTGGATATATCCGTCCAAGGCGCCGCCGCCGGCGTCCCACCATCCGCCGCCCGCGTGCCACCGTCCGTAGCGGCGGCAGCGGGTTCGGGTGTTGCGCCGTTCTCAGCGCCGTACTCAGCGCCGTTCTCCGGGCCGTTCTCAGGGCCGGTGGCCGGGGTGCGGGCGGCGGGGGTGAGGCCGGGGGTTTCGATGCGGGTCGCGGGCGCGCCCTGACCCTGCGCCTGGGCCAACGCGCTGCCCTTCGCCCCGGCGAGGTCGTACGTCAGCGGCGCCGACCCCCGGTTGGTGAGGGTCACCCGGACCTTCGCCCGCCCCCCGAGCTGAGCCCGCTCCGTCACCTCATCCGTGCTCACCGACAGCCGCCCCGCCTTGAGCGCGAAGTCGGCCCTGGACACCTGGTCGGCCCCGGACCGCAGCGGGACGGTGGCGCTCTGGTAACCGCGCTGAACGGCGGTGAGGACCCGCCGGCCCGCCCCCGGCATGGGCGCGAACGCCCAGTAGAAGCCGTCCGCCAGCGCCGGGTCGTCGGGCGTGGCGGCGGTGTCGTGGCCGGCTCCGCCGTCAGGGGTGACGGTCGCGCCGTCGACCGGCTTGCGGGTGTTCGCGTCGGTCACGTTGCCGTACACGAGCCCGCCCGCCACCGGCGCGCACGTGCCACCGTCGGCGGCGTAGCCGGGCGCCGAGCAGGCCGCGGGGTCGGTCTCCGCCTTGAGTTCGAGCGTGGTTCCGGAGACCTGCGCCGTGACCGGCCGGTAGCCGGGGTAACGCGGAGTGGCGGTGACCTCGTACGTGCCGCCCACGGGCAGGTCCAGGCGCGCCCGCCCGTCGCCCGGAGCCGTGAACCAGGTGGCCGGAGCGCCTTCGACGGAGAGCTCGGCGTAGAGCGGCCAGCCGTGATCCGAGCCGTCCGCGACCCGCACGGTCACCTTCTTCGTCGGCGTCGGGGACAGGGCGACGTCCTTGGTCGTGCTCTCGTCCCCGGTCACCCGCACGCCGCCGAGCTTCGCGGCGTCGTAGCCGAAGAGCGACAGGGCGACGTCGTAGTCGCCCTCGTCCAGGTGCAGCAGGTAGACGCCGTCCGCGCCGGTGGTGGTGTCGAGCACGCGCGGCCCGGTGGCGGTGACGCGGGCGCCGGCGACCGGCTTGCCGGTGCTCCGGTCGGTGACCTGGCCGGTCAGCACGCCCGTGCCGGTGCGGGGCGTGGCGCCGACGGCGCGGTAGACGTCCAGCATGCCCTCGCCGTAGACGTTGTTGTCGCCGTCGGTGCCGCCGCAGGTGGTGTCGGCGTGGTCGCGGGCGGTGCCGCCGAGGATCGCCCGGGTCGCGGCGACGTCACCGACGAGGGCGGGCGCGGCCGACCAGAGCAGTGCGACGGCGCCGCTGACGTGTGGCGCGGCCATGGACGTGCCCTGCTGCACCTGGTAGCCGCCGCCGGGCATGCTCGACCGCACGTTCTGGCCGGGCGCGGCGATGTCGGGCTTGCTGTCGGGCAGGCCCGCCTCGCCGCGCGAGGAGAAGCCGGCCACGTTCCCGTTCTGGTCGACGGCCCCGACAGCGTACGACTCCGGGTACTCGCCCGGCGAGTGCTGCGTCCCGCACGCGGGCCCGTCGTTGCCGGCCGCGAAGACGGGGAAGATGCCCGCCGCGACCCACTGGCGCACGTAGTCCTGGTACCAGGGGTTCCCGGTCCCCGACGACCAGGAGTTGTTGAGGATGTTGGGCCGCCGGGCCGGGTCGGGGTCGGAGCCGTCGGCCTTGGCCGGGGCGAGCATCCACTGCGCCGACAGCGCCAGCGTCAGCTCGCCGCACTGGTAGTCGCGGCAGCCCTTGGCCGCGATCCAGCGGGCGCCGGGCGCGACGCCGATGCCCTCGCCGCCGGTCATCGTGCCCATGGTGTGGGTGCCGTGGCCGAAGTTGTCGCACGGCGCGGCCTCGGCGCAGAGCGCGGTGGGGTCGTACCAGTTGTAGTCGTGGGTGAAGCCGCCGTCGCCGTTCGCGCCCCGATACGAGCCGGCCAGCGCGGGGTGGGTGTAGTCCACCCCGGAGTCGATGTTGCCGACCACGATGCCCTGGCCGGTGCTCTTGTACTCGCTCCACACCTGGTCGGCGTGGATGGCGCTGACGCCCCACTCCACCGGGCCGCTCGCGGCGGCCCGCTCGCCCGGGGTGGGCCGGGGCAGCGTGTACGTGCGCGGCACCCGGACCCGCTCGACCGCGGGATCGCCGGCCAGCTTCGAGGCCAGTTCGGCGGAGCCGCCGCGTACGTACAGGGAGTTGTCGATGTAGAGGGACGTGGCCTCGGCGCCCGCGGCCCGCACCAGGCCGAGGGCCCGCGCCTGGCTGGAATCGGCGGTCGAGCGCAGTTCCCGCAGCACGGCCTCGCCGCGTGCCGACCAGTCCTTGATCGCCGCCGCCGACTTCAGCGTGGCCTGTTCTTTGAACTCCACCCAGAAGTCGGTGGCGCCGCCGTCGGCGGTCAGCCGCGCCGACAGGTCGGGCGGCAGCGGTCCAGGGGGTTCCGCCTGCGCGGGAACGACCGCTCCTGTCAGCGCGAGCAGCGCGCCGAGCAGGACGAACGCGCCACGGCGCAGCCGGGTGGAAGGGGGGTTGCGCCGCACCGGGGCCTCCAAGCACACAGGCGCCCGGCCATCGCTTTCGACGGCGCCGTGAACGCCGTCGAGCAGCCTGGCCCAGCGACCCTGTCCGATTCAAGGTTTTCGGTACGGCGAAATCCTGCCATGTCATGAACACGACACACCGAAAGTATTTTCATGTAAAACTGGTAGGAAATGCACCGCTCGTCACCTGGAGGACCGACATCGGCCGCTGTCCGAGGTGCCGGCCGAGAACGAGGGGGCGCAGAGCCGCCGCCGGCTTGTCGTCGACCTGGCCCGGCGCGAACGGCTCACCGTCGGGGAGCTGCCGGCCCGGCTGGTGGGCGGGCGCACCTCCGCGTGTCGTATATTTCCTACATTGTCTGTAGGATTACCCTTCAATTGCTGCGTGGACGCTCCGAAAGGGACCTGCCGTGACATCCGCAACGACGGTCGCCACCCCGCGCGACGACCCGCCCTCCGACGGCCCGCTGCTGCTCGTCGACCAGGTGGCGATCGGCTACCAGCGGCAGGGCCGACACGTGCCCGCCGTCGAGGAGGCGACCTTCGAGGTGGCGTACGGGGAGAAGGTCATGCTGCTCGGCCCCTCGGGGTCGGGCAAGTCGACCATCCTCAAGGCCGTCGGCGGGTTCCTGCGTCCCACGTCGGGCCGCGTCGTCCTCCGGGGCGGGGACGCGCCGGAGCCCGGCCCCGACCGGGCGTTCGTGTTCCAGGAGTTCGACCAGCTGTTCCCGTGGCGCACCATCCTCGGCAACGTCAGTTACCCGCTCAGGGTGACCGGCTCCGACCGGGCCGGGGCGCGGCGCAGGGCCGTCGAATTCCTGGAGCTCATGGGCCTGCACGACGTCCTCGACAGCTATCCGCACCAGCTGTCCGGCGGGATGAAGCAGCGGGTCGCCATCGCGCGGGCGCTCGCGATCGACCCGCTGATGCTGCTCATGGACGAGCCCTTCGGTGCCCTGGACGCCCAGACGCGCGGGCGGTTGCAGCGCGAGCTGGCCGACATCGTCACGCGCACCCGGGTGGCGCTGCTGTTCGTCACGCACAGCATCGACGAGGCGGTGCTGCTCGGGGACCGGGTGGTCGTGCTCGGCGGCCGTCCCTCGCGGGTCAGGGAGATCGTGGACGTGTCCGGCCTCGACGGCCCCGACGCGCCCGGCTTCGCCGAGGCCCGGCAGCGGCTCCGCGCCCTGCTCGCCGAGGAAGGGGAGGACCTCGCCGGTGCCGTCTTCGAATAGCGCCTCCACGGTCGCGCGCGTGGCGGGGCCCGCTACGGCCGGCTCGTGGACGCGCCTGCCTGCCTGGTCGCGGCGCGCGATCATCCTCCTCGTCCTGATCGGGATCTGGCAGGCGTACGCGTCCCTGTCCGGGGTGAGCCCGTTCGTCTTCGCCGGTCCCTGGGACGTGGCCGTGGCCTGGGCCGGCGGCTGGGCCGACGGCGAGATGGCCGTCTCCACCCTGACCACCCTGCGCCTGCTGGGCACGGGCATGGCCATCGGCATCGTGCTGACGGTGCTGCTCACCGTGCTGGCCGCCACCACCACGATCGGGAACGACGCGCTGCAACTGGTGTCCTCCATGATCAACCCGCTGCCGTCGGTGGCCATCCTGCCGCTCGCGATGCTCTGGTTCGGGCTGACCGACACGGCGCTGATCTTCGTCACGGCCAACGCCGTCCTGTGGCCGATGACCGTCAACGTCAGCATGGGCCTGCGTACCACGCCCGCCACCCTCCTCATGGTCGGCCGCAACCTGGGCCTGCGCGGCTGGCGGCTGACCCGTGACGTGATGATGCCCGCCGCGCTGCCGCACGCCATCTCCGGCCTGAAGACCGGCTGGGCGTTCGGCTGGCGCACGATCATCGCCGCCGAGCTGGTCTTCGGCACCGCCGGGACCGACGGCGGGCTCGGCTTCTTCATCAACAACGCCCGCTACTACGCGCGCACGCCCGACGTGTTCGCCGGCCTGGTGACGATCGCGCTCATCGGCATCGCCCTCGACCTGGTCTTTAGTCTGGTCGAACGGCACACGGTGACCCGGTGGGGCATGAAGGAAGGAACGTGATGACACTCTCCCGCGCCGCCGGGGACCGCCTCGCCACCGCCGTGAGGCAGCGCTCGTACAGCCGCAGGGACGCGTTGCGCCTCGGCGTGACCGGCGCCGGCCTGCTGGCACTGACCGCCGCGTGCGGCGACGGGGGCTCGGGCGGGCCGGGCGGCTCCGGTGGGCCGGGCGGCTCCGGCGGTGAGATCAACATCTCCCAGGGCTCGGGCATCAGCTACGCCGCGCTCATCGTCATCCAGGCCAAGGGCTGGCTGGAGCAGGACCTCCCCGGCCGGACGATCAACTGGAAGACCGTCAGCGGCGGCGCTGCGACCAGGGACGGGATCGTCTCGGGCAGCCTCCAGCTCGGGGTCAGCGGCTACGGCCCCTACCTCATCGGCTGGGACGCGGGCGTCCCCTGGAAGGTCGTCTGCTCGCTGAACGACATGCCGCTGTGGCTGGTGGCCAAGGACCCGAAGTTCCGCAGCCTGAAGGACTTCGGCCCGGCCGACCAGATCGCCGCCGTCTCGCCCGGCTCGATCCAGTCGGTGATGTTGCAGCGCGCGGCCCAGCAGCAACTCGGCGACGCGCACGCGCTGGACAAGAACATCGTGGCCATGGCCCACCCGGAGGCGCTGCAGGCCCTGGTCGCCGGGCAACTGGCGGGCGCCTACACCTCGCCGCCGTTCCAGTTCCAGGCCGTGGATCAGGGGGCGCGCAAGCTGGTCGACAGCTACGAGCTCTTCGGCCCGCACGGCTTCAACGCGGTGGTGACCAGCGAGGAGTACGCGGCGGCCAATCCCGACGTGCTCGCCTCCTTCCACAAGAACATCACCCGCGCCAACGAGCTCATCACCACGTCACCCGCCGAAGCCGCCGAGATCCTCTCGGAGGCGGAGAAGGGCAAGATCGCACCGGAGAAGTACCAGGAGTACCTGACCTACACCGGCATCGAGTTCACCACGGCGCCGCACGGCGTACTCAAGCTCAGCGCCTTCATGAAGGAGGTCGGCGTCATCAAGAAGACCCCGGCAGACTGGCGCGACATCGTCTTCGACACGGTCAAGAAGGAGAACGGCTCGTAGCCCTGCGGACAAACTTCTCGATGTCGTGGAAAGGTGGTGGACGTGCTTTTGACGCGGCTCGAACTGTCCCGGCCCCCGACCGACTGGTGCGCCGCCCTCCCCGTGGTTCGCCATCTTCAGTCGCAAGGGCTGACCTTCACCGAGCGGGTGACGTTCCTGGTGGGGGAGAACGGTTCGGGGAAGTCCACCTTGGTGGAGGCCATCGCCGACGCGTGCGACATCAACTCCGAGGGCGGCAAGGCGGGGACGAAATACGCCTCCACGGGGATGCCCTCTCCGCTCGGGGAGGCGCTGGACGTCGAGCTCACCACGACAGGTCTTCGCCTGCTGCGCGGTCCCCGGCGCGGGCGGCGGGGCTTCTTCTTCCGGGCTGAGACGCTGTTCACCCTGGGGCAGCACGTGTCCGGCATGAAGGGGTTCTGGGAGGACGACCTCACGGAGCAGTCGCACGGCGAAGGGTTCTTCACGGTCCTCGACCGCATGGTGTCAGGGCCGGGGCTCTATCTGCTGGACGAACCCGAAGCGGCCCTGTCGTTCCGGTCCTGCCTTCGCCTGCTCGCCCTCATGCACCAGGTCGCCGGCGAAGGCGGGCAGATCATCTGCGCGACGCACTCGCCGATCCTGGCCGGCCTGCCGGGAGCGCAGATCGTCGAACTGGGCGACCACGGCGTCCAGCGCACCGAGTGGGAGTCACTCCAGCTGGTCGACGACTGGCGGCGCTTTCTCACCAAGCCGGACCTCTATCTGCGGTACGTGCTGGAAGAGGACTGACGACGACCGCGGCCTCGTTCACCCCGCGCCGGAGCTGAGCTTGTCGGCGACGGCCTTGGCCACCTCCAGCGCGCCCCGGGTCAGCCTGCCCTCCGGGTCCTCGGTGACGCGGCGGTCGTACGTCACCTCGATCACCGCGTTGCTCACGCGGACCCCCACGACCGCCGTCGTCGGTCCCTTGCCCGTGTCGCCCGGCAGGGTCCATCCGGTGACGAAGGAGTCGTCCCCGACGATCGGGTCGGGCTTGGTGTAGCCCTTGGGGATCAGCGCGGCCTCGCCCCTGCGGGCGACGAACTGCTCATGCGCCTCGGCCACACCACCGGTGAACACCTTCGTGTACACCTTCAGCTTGTGGTACATGTTGTCCGGGATCCCGCCGCCGAACCTGGGCAGCGTCCCCCACTCGCACTCCTCCTTGTAGATCTTCGTCTCCTCGGGGAAGAGCACGAGCTTGACCCGCAGGTCCTCACCGACGAGCTTGCACGGATCGACCTCCTTGGTGAACTTCGCCTCCCCCGTCGGCACCGGCTCGCTGGTCGAAGGCTGCTCGCTGGGCGAGGCCGGCGGCGGCGTGCCGGGCTCCGTGGCCTCCTCCGTGGGCCGGGACGTCCGCGCGGAGACCTGCGTGATGACGGGCGCGGGCGGCGGCTGCCTGGTGGCCAGGAAGACGATGGTGAACACCATCAGCACGAGCACCGCCATCGCCCCGCTGAGCAGGCCGGGCGTCATCCGGAGACCGGGCCGCTTGGCGGGGGCCGTGTTCGGGTAGTCGTTCATCTCGTTCGTGGCGGGGCGGCCGCCACGTCTCCTCTCCGCGAGTCTGGGGGAACTGCTGCCCGCATCAGCCGGTGTCCTGGGGCGAGGTGTTCCTGAGGGTGTCCGCCGCCGCGCCGGCGAGCTTGAGCGCCCAGTTCTGGTGCTTGGCCTGGGGCTTGGACTCGCCGAACGTGGCCGCGTCGATCTGCACGACCACGTTGCTGACCCGCAGCCACACGATGCTGTGGGTCTGGGTGAACGTCGTCGCGTACCAGTTTTGGCCGAAGGCGCCGTCCCCGACGCCGGGGAGATCGCGTACGGCCTGGTAGGTCGAACCGCCGCTGCTGCCCGTCTTGGAGGCCTGGGCGGCCTTCCTGCCGCCGAAGACCTTGCGTGCCGCCGCCACCGTGGCCGAGCGGGTGACCTTGACCGTGATCACGTCCTCCCCGCCGTTCCAGCCGCACTCGGCGGGGTCCATCCCGGACTGCCGCTTGGCCAGGCCGGGAATGATCTTCGCGGCCTGGTCCTCCGACACCAGGCCGCACGCGCTGGGTGCGGTGGCGAACTTGCCGTCGCCCGGTGCGCGCGGGGACGCGCTCGTGCTGGCCGCCGGGCTCGGTGGCGGGCTGGAGGGCGGTTCACTGGACGGCTCGTTCGAGGGCCCGTTCGACGGCTGGGCGATCGGGCGGGTCTCCGGGGGCGGGGTCGTCCCGTTGGCGGCGTTGACCAGGAGCACCACGCTCACCGTGACGGCGGTGGCGGCCGTCAGAGCGGCCAGCACCAGGGGCAGCCTGCTCCTGCTCCGGGTCACCGGCATCGTGGCGACCCCGGTGGAGGGGTCGGTGGGTGGCCTGGCGGGGGTGACGGAGCCCCCGACCGGGCGGCGGGTGGGCAGGGGGGCCGCGATCGGGCCGAGCACGTCCTTGATCACGGAGAGCGGCGGGCGCGCGGCCGGGTTCTTGTCCAGCAGCGCCATGAGCAGGCCGCCGATCGGCCCCGCGTGCACGGCGGGCAGCGGGGGCTGGGTGAGCACCGCCGCCACCATCGCCATGGGCGTGTCGCGCCGGAACGGGCTCTGCCCCTCCACCGCCGTGTACAGGGTGGCGGCCAGCGACCAGTGGTCGGAGGCCGGGCCCGTGGGCTCCCCGCGCAGCCGTTCCGGCGCGACGTACCCGGGCGTGCCCGACTGCTCGGCCGCCGCGAGCGCCGAGGCGGCGCCGGGGCCGCCGCCGGTCCACGCGCCGCTCCGCGGATCGGCCTGCGGGCCGTGCCCTGGGCCGGTCCGGTGGTCGATCTGCGGGTCGATCTGGGCGGCGATGCCGAAGTCGGTGAGGATGGCCTCGCCCGCGTCCGTGATGATCACGTTGCCGGGCTTCACGTCACGGTGCAGGATCCCGCGCCGGTGCGCCGCGTCGAGCGCGTCGAGCACCCGCAGCCCGATGGTGGCCACCTGCCCGGCAGGGAGCCGGCCGGACTCCCTGATCAGGTCGGCCAGCGACCGGCCCGCGAGCAGGTCCATGACGATCCACGGCTGCCCCTGCTCGGCGATGACGTCGTGCACGGTGATGATCGCGGGATGGTTCAGCGCGGCGGCGGCGCGGGCCTCGCGCAGGGTGTCCGCGAGCGCCTTGTCCCTGCGGGCCGGGTCGGACGGCAGGCGTACCTGCTTGACCGCGACCTCGCGGCGCAGCACCGCGTCCTGCGCCCGCCAGACCGTGCCGGCGCCGCCCGCCCCCAGCGGTGCGACCAGGTGGTAACGCCCGGCGACTACGTGCATGCGTCAGCCCTTGGCGTCGAGGTTCTCGGCGAGGTACTTGATCGCCTTCGGGATCTTCTGCCGCAGCGTGGGGTCCTCCTTGACGTCACGGGTGTAGCGGACCTCGCCCACGATGTTGCCGGTGCTGAACACCGAGTAGACCGTGACCTTCTTGGTGCTGAACGCCGTCTCCTGCACCTCCCAGGCGACCGCCTGGTCACCGGCGCCGGGGATCTCGAAGACCTCGCCGTGCTTGGCGCCGCTGCCGCCCCGGCCCGCCTCCGACTCGGCCTTCGCCTTGGCGCCCTGCACGTGCTCCTCGGCGAGCTTGGTCTCGTAACCGTCGCCCTGCTGGGCGTACAGGTAGAAGGTGGCGTAGATGGCGAGGTCGCCGCTGTCGCGCAGCGCGCCCCAGCCGCACCTGACGCTGGGCTCGGTGCTGGAGGTCACGTACCGGCCCACCAGCTCGGTGGCCTGCTGCCGGGTGAGCAACTGGCACGGCCTCGGGACCGCGGTGAACTTGCCGGGGGTACGCGCGACCGGCGAGCCGGTGGGCGCGGGCGTGGCGGAGGGCGCGGAGGTGCCGGTCGGCGTCGCGGCGGGCGTGGGCCGCTCGGTCTTCGCCGTGACGGTCGGGGCGGCGACCGGCGTGGTGGCCGGTGCGGCGGGCCCGGACGAGGTGGCCAGGATGATCGCCAGGGCCGCGACGAAGGCGACGGCCACCGCCGCCGCGGAGCCGTACACCGGGATCCGGGGCAGCGTCCAGGACGCCGGGAGCGCCGACGGGACGGTGGCGGCGGTGCGGCCGGTGAGGTGCTGCAGCGACTCCCTGAGCGCCACCGTGTCGGGGCGCTGCATCGGGTTCTTCTCCAGCAGCCGCATGAGCACGGGCGTGAGGGCGCCGGCCCGCTGCGGCGGCCTGGGCGGCTCGGTCATCACCGCGCCGTGCGTGGCCATGGCGGTCGGACGCGAGAAGGGCGGCACGCCCTCGACGGCCGTGTAGAGCGTCGCCCCGAGCGACCACAGGTCGGAGGCGGGCCCGGCGGCCCGGCCCGGCTCCTCGGTGAGCGTCTCGGGAGCGGTGAACCCGGGCGTGCCCATGGGCGCGCTGCCCTGCGGCCCGCCGCCGGTCCGCGTGGCGATGCCGAAGTCGGACAGCAGGATGCGGCCGTCGTCGGCCAGCAGCACGTTGCCCGGCTTGACGTCACGGTGCAGCAGGCCGCGCGCGTGCGCGGCGGCCAGGGCCGACAGCACGAACAGGCCGATCGAGGCGGCCCACTCCGGCGACATCGGCCCGCCCGACTTCACCACCTGGTCGAGGGAGCGCCCGTTGACCAGCTCCATCACGATCCACGGCTCACCCCCGTCCTCGACCACGTCGTGGATCGCGACCACGGCCGGGTGCCTGACCTCGGCGGCCGTCCGTGCCTCGTGCAGGGTGCGCATGCGCAGCCGCCCCTGGTCGTCGGGCGACAGGTTCGGCGGCAGGTGCACCTGCTTGATCGCCACCTCGCGCCCGATCCCGGTGTCGAGGGCCCGCCACACCACACCCATCCCGCCGCGGCCGATGGGCGCGAGCAGCTGGTAGCGCCCGCCCACGAGTCGTGGCTGGTTCATCGCATCACTCCTGGCGTCCTAGCGCCGCCGCGATCCATCGGGCGGCGTCACGCGCGCCTTTGCGCATGGCCTCATCGTCGCCGATCTTCCCGGCGTCGATGTACTTGATCTCCATAACGACGTTGCTCACCCGGAAGACGACGTCGTGCCGCTCCACCTGGCCCTTCGGGTTGACCAGTTCGTAGCTGAACGCCTCGTCCCCGATCCCGTTGACCTCCTCGTACGACCTGCGCTTCTGGGTGATCAGCTTGTCCAGGCCGATGCCCGGCCAGTTCCAGGAGAGCTCGGCCCCCGACTCGGCCGCGTTGAGCGTGTTGACGAACTTCTCCGACGCCTCGTCCACGCTGCGGCCCCAGGCGCTCTCCAGCGGCTCCGGGCGCAGCGGAACCACCGCGACGCCCTTGCCGCGCGTCGTCCACTCGCAGCCCTCGTCCCTCTGCTTGCCCTTGGCCGGCGCGGCCGGGACCAGCCGCCGCACCTGGGTCGGCGTCAGGAGCGTACACGGGCTCACCGGGACCTCGAACTTCGCCTCCGCCACGGTGGGCTTCGCGGTGGCCGGCTCCGACGGCTCGGGGGTGGACGGGGCGGAGGTGGCGGGCGGCGCGGCGGTCTCCGGCGTGGTCGGCCGCGTGGTCGGCCGCGGGGTCGGCTCCGGCTTGAGCAGCGTGGTGCCGGCCACGGCCGCCACCGTGACGACCGCGGCCGCCGCGGTCGCCGCCACTCCGATGATGAGCGGCCGGCGCCCGCTCTTCTGCGGGGGCGCGGGCAGCGGCGCCATCGGCTCCTGGCCCTCCGCCACCCGTTGCAGCAGGTACGCCGCCGAACGCGGATCGGGACGTTCGTGCGGCTCGCGCGCCAGCATGTGCATGAGCACCGGCCCGAGGCTCCCGGCCCGGACCGGCGGCCGGGGCGGCAGGGTGAGGGCGTCGCGCAGCACGGCCATGGGGGAGGTGCCGACGTAGGGGGCCTGCCCCTCGACGGCGGAGTACAGGGTGGCGGCCAGCGACCACAGGTCGGAGGCCGGGCCGCCGCGCTCGCCGCGCAGCCGTTCGGGAGCGATGTATCCGGGCGAGCCGATGAGCAGGCCGGACTCGGTGATCGTGGCCAGGTCCTCCAGCCGGGCGATGCCGAAGTCGGTCAGCACCACCCTCCCGTCGTCGGACAGGAACACGTTGGCCGGCTTCACGTCACGGTGCTGGATGCCGTGGGCGTGTGCGGTGGACAGCGCGTCCAGCACCCGAAGCCCGAGCGCCGCCACCCGCTGCGGGGCCCAGGGGCCCTCGGCGGCCACCGCGTCCTTCAGGTCGCGGCCCTTCAGCAGCTCCATGACGATCCAGGGCATGCCGTTGTGGGTGAGCACGTCGTGGATCTTGATGATCTCCGGATGGCGGAGCTGGGCCGCGGCCATCGCCTCGCGGATCGAGCGTTGCAGCGCCTCCTCCCGCTCGGCGGGGGAGAGCGAGTCGGGGAGCCGCACTTCCTTGATCGCGACCTCGCGGTCGAGGAGTTCGTCGTGGGCGTGCCAGATGGTTCCCATGCCTCCTTGACCGAGTGCTCCGAGCACGCGGTAACGGGAGGCGATTCTCTCTTGAGGAAGTCCAGGCACAATGGCAACAGTATTGAGACCCCCTTTCACTTCGCTATATTTCGCCCCAATCCCTCTGACGACCGACCCTTCGGAGCGAAGATGACCACTGGACCTCCCGTGCCTCCCGCGTCGTACTGGCCGGACGGGGGCAGCACCCGGCCGGCGACGTCGAAGCCGCCGGGTTGGGCGGTGGGCATCATGTCCGCGGCCGCGGTGGTGGCGCTGATCGGCGGCACGGTCCTCGCCACCCGCGACGCGGGCTCCGGCACGCCCGTCGCGCAGCCTCCCCCCGAGGTGGAGCTTCCCGTCTTCCCGCCCTCCGAAGGGCCGTCCGCGAGGCCGTCGCTGGAGCCCTCCTCCTCCGCCCCCGAGGAGACCTCTGAGGAGACTCCCGAGGCGTCCCCTTCCGCGACCGCCACCTCCACCTTCGCGCCGGTCGCGGACGTGCCCGAGGTGTGCGACCTGCTGCCGGAGAGCCTGACCTCGCGGCTGGCGCCCAAGAGCTCGTCGGCGCCCGGCGTCGCCAAGGACGGCTACGGCGCCAAGCGGAAGGACTGCCGCTGGGACCAGAAGGGTTACCACATGGCCGGCGGCTACAACCTGTCGCGGTCGATCAACGTCAAGGTCAACGCCTTCCAGGATCATGACAACGCCCTGGAGGACGCCGACTTCATGTGGGACTCGATGCGCGACTTCTCCGGCCAGACGCGCGAAGATCCCTACAACACGAAATATGGGGAGATCAAGGAGCTTTCCGGGCTGGGCGACTCGGCGTACATGATCTACAGCGAGCACACCGTCAGGCACACCTCGACCGCCTGGATCTACGTCGTGCGGGGGAACGTCACGCTCGACATCAGGTTCATCGGCGCCGACAACAAGGGCCGCGAGATCCTCTCCGACGAGAACAGCCGCCCGGTGCCCGAGGCGGAGATGCTCAAGGGCGTGGAGGAGATCGCCAAGGAGGTCGTCAAGGGCCTGTCCGGTTGATCCGGGCGAAGGGCTGATCCGGCCGCTCCCAGGACCGGTGAGCGGCGCCGGTCGGGCCGTCGTCCGCCCCCGGCCGGACCAGGGCGGGAACCGGTCAGCGGGCGGACCTGTCGCATGGGCTTTCGCCGGGCGCCGGGATAGCATGACAGTGCCTTCCTGATTCAGCGCACGATCACGGGGGATGTGTTCATGCCTGCAGGAGCACGTGACGGCACCGATGCGGGCCGTCCCACGGCCGAGACCGGCCTGGGCGCGTCGTTACGCGCCTGGCGCGAGCGAGCGCTGCTGACCCAGGAGCAACTGGCCGCGCGGGCGGGGCTCAACGTCCGCACCGTGCGCAGGCTGGAGACCGGCGAGCTACGCCGCCCGCGGAGCGCCTCGGTGCGCCTGCTGGCCGAGGCGCTCGACCTGGGCGAAGCGGACCTGGCGACCCTGAAACGCCTCGCGGCAGGCCCTCCGCGCGCTCCTCGCCGGACCCGGGTGCCGCCGCACCAGCTCCCCGCCGACGTGACGGCCTTCGTCGGGCGTACCCGCGAACTGGCCCTCATCGGCGCACCGGACACCACAGGCACTGCCGACGCCACGGGCACTGCGGACACAGACGCTGCGGGCATCGCGGGCATCGCCGGCACAACGGGCACTGCAGGTACGGTGATGGTCACCGCGATCGACGGTATGGCGGGGATCGGCAAGACCGCGCTCGCCGTGCACGCCGCCCATCGCGTGGCCGCGCACTTCCCCGACGGGGACCTGTTCATGGACCTGCACGGCCACACCCAGGGCGTGCCGGCGGCCGAGCCGGCGCAGACGCTGGCCCGCCTGCTGGAGGCGCTGGGCTTCCCGGGTGAGGCGATCCCCCTCGACACCGGCGACCGCGCCGCCCTCTACCGCAGCATCCTGGCCGACAGGAAGATGCTGATCGTGCTGGACAACGCCGCCGACGAAGCCCAGGTCCGGCCGCTGCTGCCGGGCGCGGGGGGCTCGCTGGTGCTGATCACGAGCAGGCGGCGGCTGGTCGGGCTCGACGAGGCCCGGACGATCTCGGTCGACGTACTGCCGGTCGCGGAGGCGATCGCGCTCTTCACCGGCACCGCGGGCGAGGAGCGGGTGGCCGGCGCGTCGCGGGAGGTGCTGGCCGACGTCGTACGGCGGTGCGGCCTGCTGCCGCTGGCGATCCGGCTGGCCGCGGCCAGGCTGAAGGCCCATCCCGCCTGGAGTGTACGGCATCTGCTGGAACGCCTGGAGGAGCACCAGCGGCTGCTGAGTGAGCTGCACGCGGGCCGCCGGAGCATCGCCGCCGCGCTCGACCTGTCGTACCGGGAGCTCAGCGCCGCCGAGCAGCGCGCGTACCGGCTGCTGGCCCTGCACCCGGGGACCGACATCGCCGCGGGAGCGGCCGCCGCGCTGCTGGCCACGCCCGCCGCCCGCGCCACCGTGACCCTGGACCGGCTGCTGGAGGCGCATCTCCTGCAGGAGCCCAATCCCGGCCGCTACCGCTGCCACGACCTGATCCGCGCCCACGGCGCCGAGCGGGTGGCCGGCGAGCCGGAGGCCGATCGGCGCGCCGCCATGACCAGGCTGCTCGACCACTACGGCCGGGCCGCGTCGGCGGCGATGGACCTGCTCTACCCCTACGACCCCGGCACCCGCCCGCGCCGCTCCTCCGGGGAGTCCGTGCCCGGCGCGACGCCCGGCGCGACCATGCCCGGCGTCGCCGCGTCCGGCGGGGCCGCGCTCGACGTGTTCATGCCGGACGCGGATGCGGCCACGGCCTGGCTGGACGCCGAGTTGCCCAATCTGCTCGCCCTCGCCCAGTACGCCGCCGACCACGGCTTCCCCGGCCACCTCCAGCACCTGTCGGCCACCCTGCACCGCTGCCTGCGCGGCCGGGGCCGCTACGCCGAGGCCGAGTCCCTGCACGCGCGGGCCCTGTCCGCCGCCCGCGACCTGGGCGACGACGCGGGGGAGATGGAGGCGCTGCTGCAACTCGGCGAGATCAGGAGCGTGTCGAGCCGGTACGAGGCCGCCGTCGCCGACACCACGGACGCCCTGCGGATCGCCCGCGCCATCGGCGATGAGGCCGGCGAGCTGCGGGCCCTTTCCGGTCTGGGCGTGAGCACCGGGTCCAGGGGACGCTTCCCCGAGGCCCTGGCGTACTACACCCGTGCCATGGAGATCGCGCGGACCATCGGGCACCGTACCGGTGAGCTGGACGCGCTGATCGGCTTCGGCAACGCGCACCGCGCGATGGGGGAGCGCGAGCAGGCGGCCCGCGCGCTGACCCGGGCGCTGGAGATCGCCCGCGTCACCGGCCACCGCATCGGCGAACTGCGCGCGCTGAACGGTCTCGGCCGCATCCACCTCGCGGCCGGCGACCACGGGGCCGCCGCCGCCTGCCTGGGCCGGGCCCTCGACCTGGCCCGCGCCACCGGCCACCGGCTGGGCGAGCTGAGCGGCCTGACCGCCCTCGGCCTCCTGCACCGCGGCCAGGGACGTCTCGAAGCGGCGGTCGACTGCTACCGGCGGGTCCTGGAGATCGCGCGGGAGATCGGCAATCGCAACTGGCAGTTCGAGGCCATCCACGGCCTGGGCCGGTTGCACCACGACCTCGGACGTCCCGGCGAGGCGCTGGAGAGCCACCGTACGGCACTGGCGCTGGCCTCCGACCTCGGTCAGCGCGGCGACCAGGCCCGCGCCCACGACGGCCTGGCCTGCGCCGCCGCCGCGCTCGGCCGCCCCGACCTGGCCCGCCACCACTGGTCCGCGGCCCTGGCCATCCTGACCGGCCTCGGCGCCGACCGCGCCGAGGAGAGCGGCGTCGACGCGGAGACCATCCGCGCCCGGCTCGCCGAGGTGACGCCGGAGGTCATCCCACGAACCGGAAGATGAACGGCGCCACCAGCCCGATGAGGGCGAGCGCCTCGGTGAGGACGAAACCCAGGAGCATGTTCTGGCGAATGAGTCCGTACGCCTCGGGCTGACGCGCTATGGCCTGCACGCCCTGGCCGAAGATGATGCCGACGCCGATTCCCGGTCCTATCGCGGCCAGGCCGTATCCGATGGCGGTGACGTTGCCAGAGACTTCCGCGAGAAACTGCACCCTCGCCGTCCTTTCGTTTGCCGGAACAAGTGAAATGCACGTGATGGCAGTTGAACTCAGGGAAGCAGGAAGTGACATACTCGGCGACGCCAATTCTCCGCTGAACATGTCGTCGAACACCCCGATGGACGAAAGTCCGCCGATATGAAATTCAGCGGCGGACGCGGTAGCGCAGGTGCAGGACCCGGTCGCCCTGGACCACCGCGTGCGGATCCTCCAGCAGGTGCTGGGCGTCGATCGACCCGAAGTAGCGCCGGCCCGAGCCGAGGACGACGGGCACGACGTCCATCGCGACCTCGTCCACCAGCCCGAGCGCCAGCGCCTGGCCGCCGACGTCGCCGGCCGCCACGGCGACGGTGCGCTCACCGGCCAGCTCCGCGGCCTTGGCCACGGCCGCCGCCACGTCGCCGACGAAGTGGTACGACGCCTCGGGGTGCCATCCCTCCGGCTTGGGCCGGTGTGACACGACGACCACGTGGTCACCCGTCGCCGGCCTGCCCTCCCAGCCGTTGGTGAGGTCGAACAGCCGCCGCCCGATCACCATCGACCCGACGCTCTCCCAGATCGGCCGGACGTAGTCGGCCGAGGTCCGCGAGACCTTGAACGGGCCGCCTTCGACGAGTGCGACGTCGCCGTTGTAGTACCAGTCGAACAGCGGGCCGACCTCGTCCTTCCGGTCGGCGATGAAACCGTCGACCGAAACGACGTTGTGCATGATCACCGTGCTCATTCGCGTCTCCTTGACGTCCGCGGGGTGTCCCCGCCCGTGTTGCGCTTTCACCAGGGCGTCGAACGGCGGAACGCCGGATCGACATCCGGTGCGACGAATCTCAAGAAAATCTCGCCGGGCGTCCGGAAAGGTGCGCCCGGACGGCCGGAAAGGCGGCGGGAAGGCTCCCCTAGGGGTGATTCCCGAGGCCTGGGGTGGTACCCGCGGCCCTTCGCGTACGTGCGAAGACGTAGGCCGGTTGCCTCCCTCAGCCTGACGTTTCCCGGCGCCGGTTTCGCGACTCTGAACGCAGACGAAATCGACGACCTCGACGAGGGAGCCCGAAATGACCGCCACCATCGACACCATGATCTCCAGACTGGCCGCCTGGCTGAGCCGGCACAGCATCGACGTCCTGCGCATCAGCCTCGGGCTGGTCTTCGTGGCCTTCGGCACGCTGAAATTCTTTCCAGGAGTCAGCCCGGCGGAGGCCCTGTCCGTTGCCACGCTGGAGAAGCTGTCCCTGGGCCTGCTGTCGGGCTACGCCGCGCAGGCCGTGATCGCCGTCATGGAGGTCTTCATCGGCCTCACGCTGGTGACCGGCAAGCTGCTCAAGACCGGCCTCGTGGTGATGACCGGCGCGCTGGCCGGGTTCTTCGCCCCGTACGCGCTCTTCTTCACCGATCTGTTCCCCGGCGCGCCGACGCTGGAGGCGCAGTACATCTTCAAGGACATCGTCCTGGCCGCCGCGGCCATGGTGATCGCGGCCCGCGCGCTCGGCGCCCGCCTGGTCCCGGTCCGCGAGCCCCTGGAGCGGGTTCACGAGCTCCGCGAGCGGGCAGCGGCCTAGCCGGCCGAACGCGGCGGCGCCTTCCGGATCCGGTCCGGGGAGCGCCGCCGCGTTCTCATGGGGTCAGGACGACCTTGCCGGCCACGGTGCCGGACTCCGCCATCCGCATGGCCTCGGCGACGCGGGTGAGCGGGAACCGCGCCGCGATCTGGGGCGTCATGTCGCCGCGCTCGACCGCCGCGAAGACCTGGGTGAGGTCGGCGCGCAGCCGGGCGCGGAACCGGTCCTTCGACAGGGCCCGTCCGGCCCAGACGTTGAAGAAGTAGGCCCGGCGGCGGTTGGGCAGCGCGTTCCACAGCCACACCCGCATCAGCAGCTTGATCACGGGCCACTGCTTGGAGCCCTGGTCGTCCCTGGTGGAGGCGGTGCCGTAGGCGACGAGCGTGCCGCCGGGCGCCAGCAGCCGCCAGGAGCCGACGATGCCGGGCCCGCCGACGTGGTCGAAGACGGCGTCCACACCGCGCGGAGCGACCTCGCGGGCGCGCGCGGCCACGTTTCCGTCGCGGTAGTCGATCGGGACGACGCCGCGCTCGCGCAGCGCGTCGTGGTGGCGGGCGGACGCGGTGCCGATCACCTTGACGCCCGCCGCGTGCGCCAGCTGGACCAGGACCGAGCCGACGCCGCCGTTGGCGCCATGCACCAGGATGGTCTGTCCCGCGCGGATCCGCGCCTTACGGTGCAGCATCTGCCAGGCGGTGATGCCGTTGACCACGACGGTCTCCGCCTCAGCCGCGCCGACCCCCTCGGGGACGGGCACCACGTCCGCCGCGTCCACGACGACGTGACTGGCCCAGCCGCCGATCTTGACCAGCGCGGCCACCAGGGTGCCGGCCAGGCCGGGAGGCACGCCCGCACCGGTCGCGACGACAGTGCCGACCAGGTCGTAGCCGGGCACGAAGGGGAACGGCGGCTGGTCGTAGTAGCGGCCGCGGCGCATCTGCTGCTCGGCGAACGAGACGCCGGTCGCCTCCATCCTGATCACGACCTGGCCGGGGCCGGCGTCGGGGACCGCTCCGCGCCGGATCCGCAGGTTCTCCGGCTCCACCTTGCCCGGCAGGACGACCTCGACGAGCTCTCCGGTGTCCATGGTGACTCTCCTTCGGGTGCTGTTATAGATCCTTGCTCTAGTTAGAAGTTATAGCCCACGCTACCGGTAGTGTCAATCACTACAGTGATAGACTCTAACTGAAGTGAGGAGTTGATGGGATGGTCGAGCCGACGACTCCGCGCGGGCGCTACCGCGCCCAGGTGCGGGCCGAGATCAAGGAATGCGCGTCGGAGCAGATCGCCACGGCCGGGGCCTCCGCGCTCTCGCTCAACGCGATCGCCAGGCGGGTGGGCATGAGCGGCCCCGCGCTCTACCGGTACTTCGCCGGCCGCGACGAGCTCATCACCGAGCTGGTGAGGGACGCGTACCGGAGTCTTGCCGCCGCCTTCGGAGCGGCGGACCCGAAGGCCGGCGTCGCTGAGCTGGCGCACGTCCTGCGCGGCTGGGCGCTCGACGACCCGCAGCGGTACTTCCTCGTCTTCGGCCCCCCCCGTGCCCGGCTATCACGCGCCGGGGGACATCACCACGATCGCGTCCGAGCCCATGACGACCCTGCTCGACGCCTGCACCGCCGAGCACGCCGGCGACCCCGCGACACCACTCGACGCGCACGCCGCCGCACCGCCCGGCAGCCGGGCGGCGCTCGACGCGCATCTCGACGGGCGGCGGCGGTGGGCGGGCGGGCATCCCGCCCCGCCGGCCGTCCTGCGCCGGGCGCTGACGTTCTGGACCCGGCTGCACGGCGTCCTGTCACTGGAGCTCGCCGGGCACTTCACGGGAATGGGCTTCGACCCCGCGCTGCTCTACGCCGCCGAGCTGGACGCGCTGACCGGCGCGGACGACGGGCGCGCGGAGCCCTTGGGCCAGAGGTAGCTGCCGGGACGGCGGCGCTCCAGCCGCAGCGACCCGACGGTGAACCGGCACACCAGCTCCTTCACCCAGGCGGCCACCCGGCCGCGCAGGATGAACTCCACCGGCGAGTCGTCGCTCCTGACGAACTGGATCACGCCGTCGCGCCGCCCCAGGCTGACGCACTGGATCAGGTACCGGAACCGGAACGGCCGCGCGGCGCGACCCGCGGCCCTGGCGTTGACCACGTCGGCCGCGTGCGCCGCGATCGGCATCCCGGCCGCGCACGACATCCGCGACGCCCCGCCGGGCACGCGCACGGCCGCCGCGTCGCCGACGACGTACACCTCGGGATGCGACACCGACCTCAGCGTCTCGTCCACCAGGGCCCGCCCGCGCGGGTCCACGGCCAGCCCCGCCTCGGCGGCCAGCGGCGGCACCACGAACGACGCCGCCCAGACCACCACGTCGGCCGCCAGGTCGCCCCGATCCGTCCTGAGCACGCCGGGTCCCGCTCCCGTCGCCCGCGTCCCCGCGTGCGTGCGGACGCCGAGCCTGGCGAAGGTGCGGGCCAGATGCCGCCGGCCCTTCTCCGACAGCCCGGCTCCCGGCTCGCCGCCGGTGACCAGCGACACCCGCCAGGACGGATGGCGCTCGGCCAGCTCCGCGGCCATCTCGACGCCGGTCAGCCCGCCGCCGACCACGGCCACCTCGCCGCCGCCCGCTTCGAGCCGGGCGCGCAGCTCGCCGGCCGTCTCGGCGGTGTAGGCGTGTTCGGCGACGCCGGGGGCGCTCACGTCGGTGCCGCTGCCCAGGGCGTACACGAGCGTGTCGTACGGGAAGACCCGCCCGTCGTCAGTGCGCACCCGCCGCGCCTGCGGATCGATGCCGCTCACCCGCGCCTGGACCGTGGCGATGCCGGTGCCCGCGGTCAGCTCGGCCAGCGGGATCGTCACGCTCGGCCGTCCCGCCGCCAGCTCGTGCAGCCTGATCCGCTGCCGGAAGGACGAGTCCGCGCTGATCAGCGTGATCCGGTGAGTACGGTCCAGCCGCAGCGCCGTGGTGAGGCCCGCGTAGCCCGCTCCGATGACCAGGATGTCCATGTCCGCCTCCTTGAGAATTCCATCTGCGGGACAGACGGCACGGCGGAGGAGAACGTGAGCGTGAGTCGGGTCACACGCCGGTGAGCTTGGCCGGGTTCCGCACGTGACACACCTCGGTGATGCGGCCGTCGGCGACGGTGAAGGCCAGCACGGAGTCCACGGTGCCGTCCGCGTTCCTGACCACCACGCCGGGAGCGTCGTTGACCTCGGTGAACTCGGAGGTCATGCCCGCGTACCAGCGCTCGACCAGGCCGCGCACCAGCCGGGCCACCCGCTGCGCGCCCACCACGGGCACCAGCGCCGCGCCGACCACGCCGCCGCCGTCGGCCCGCCACACCACGTCGGGATCGAGCACCGCGACCAGCCCGCTCAGATCGCCGGTGGTCGCGGCGGCGGCGAACGCCGCCACCGCCTTGCGGTGGGCCACCCGGTCACCGGTGCGGCGCGGCGCGTACTCGCGCACCCGGCCGCGGGCCCGGGAGGCGAGCTGCCGCACCGCGTCGTCGCTGCGCCCGAGCACGCGGGCGATCTCGTCGAACGGCACCGCGAACACGTCGTGCAGCACGAACGCGGTCCGCTCGGCCGCCGACAGCCGCTCCAGCACGGCCAGCAGGGCCAGGCTGACCGATTCGTCCATGGTGGCCCGGTCCTCCGGGCCCGGTTCCCGCACCACCGGCTCGGGCAGCCACTCCCCGACGTACGACTCGCGCCGGGCCCGGGCGGAGGTGAGCGTGTCGTAGCAGATCCGGCTCACGGTCGTGGTCAGATAGGCGCGCACGTCCTCGACGGCCCCCGGAGTCGCCCGCTGCCAGCGCAGCCACGCCTCCTGGAGCGCGTCGTCGGCGTCGGCGCGGGTGCCCATGATCCGGTACGCCACCCCCCACAGGTGGGCGCGGTGGGCCTCGAAGTCCGCCAGCCGGGCGGCGTCACCATCCTGCACGAGGCTCACCCTGCGCCCGGACCCCGGAGCACGTCAACTCGGGTCTCATGAGCCGAAGGCCCGCCGGTAGGCGTTGGGGCTGACGCCGGTCGTCTTCTTGAAGCGGTCGCGGAAGGCGGTCGGCGAGCCGAAGCCGACCTGCGCGCCGATGCGCTCGACGGGATGACGGGTGGTCTCCAGCAGGTGCTGGGCCTGCCGGATGCGGGCGCGGTGCAGCCACCGCAGCGGGGTCGTGCCGGTCTGCTCGCGGAAGCGGCGGATCAGCGTACGGGTGCTCATCCCGGCCTGGGAGGAGATGTCGTCGAGGGTGAGCGTGCGGGCGAGGTTGTCCTGGAGCCAGACGAGCAGCGGCTCCAGCTCGGCGCCCCGGGGCGTGACCTGGTGGTCGTGCGCGATGAACTGGGCCTGCCCGCCCTCGCGTTCCAGCGGCATCACGGACAGCCGGGCGGCGTCGGCGGCCACGGCCGAGCCGTAGTCGCGGCGGATCAGGTGCAGGCACAGGTCCAGCCCGGCGGCGGCGCCGGCCGAGGTGAGGAACTGGCCGTTGTCGACGTACAGGACGTCGGGGGCGACCTCGAGCCGTGGGTGGCCGGCGGCCAGCCGGTCGGCCAGGATCCAGTGGGTGGTCACCCGCAGGCCGTCCAGCAGCCCGGTCGCGGCCAGGGGGAACGCGCCTGAGCAGATGGAGGCCATCCGGGTGCCGGCCGCGGCGGCCGCGCGCAGCGCGTCGCGGACGACGCCGGGCAGCGGCGCGAACGGCGTCGCGGTGCCCGGCACGATGATCGTGTCCGCGCCCTGAAGCCCGTCCAGGCCCCAGGGCGCGCGCAGCGTGAACGCCCCGGCGTCGATCTCCGGCCGCTGCGCGCACACCCGGAGCCGGTAGCCGGGCCGGCCGCCGGGCAGCCGCGCCCGGCCGAAGGCCTCGATCGGGGTGGACAGGTCGAACGGGATCACCTGGTCGAGCGCGAGGACCGCGACGGTGTGCATGGCGCGAACCTACCTCCGCGCACCGCCGGTCCCGCGCCCGCCCCGGGCCATGACCTGGCCGGACGGGTCTGGCACTTTTCCGTTGGCAGCCGCCTTCAGCGCCAAGCCCGGTGCTCAGTCGCCTGCATTGTCAGGCCCGGTGCCCAGCCGCCCGCACCGCCAGGCCCGTGCGCAGTCGCCTGCGCCCCCGGACCAAGGGTTCAGCGGCCGATCGGGTGCCAGACCGTCTTGACCTCCAGGAAGGGGCGGATCCGCGCCAGCCCGGGATCGGCGTCGGCCCAGTCGTCCCGGCCCGGCCGCAGCACTCGCTTGAGCGTGCCGGCCGCCAGCTCCTCCAGCTCGGCCGCGAGCGCGCCGGCGCCGGTCAGGTCCAGGGCGTTCACGTCGGCGTGCCCGGCCAGCGGCGGGGCCAGCTCGGCGACCCGGCCGGTCAGGATGTTCGCCACGCCGGCCGGCAGGTCGGAGGTGGCCAGCGCCTCGGCCAGCGTCACGGCCGGCAGCGGGACGCGCTCGCCCGCCACCAGGACGGCCGTGTTGCCCGAGGTGATCACCGGCGCGAGCACGGACACGAGCCCGAGCAGCGACGATCCGGCCGGGGCGAGCACGCCCACGACGCCGGTCGGCTCGGGATCCGACACGTTGAAGTAGGGGCCGGACACCGGGTTCGCGCCGCCGAGCACCTGACCGATCTTGTCGGTCCACCCGGCGTAGTAGACCCAGCGGTCCACCGCCGCCGAGACCAGCGCCTGCGCCCGCCCCGCTTTCACGCCCTCGGCCGCGGCCACCTCGGCCGCGAACTGGTCCCGCCGCCCCTCCATCATCTCGGCGATCCGGTAGAGGATCTGACCCCGGTTGTACGCGGTCCGCCCCGACCAGCCGGGGAACGCCTTCCGCGCCGCCACGACGGCGTCCCGCACGTCCTTGCGGGAGGCCAGGGCCGCGTTGGCGAGGTGGTCTCCGGCCGCGGACGTCACGGGATACGACCTCCCTGATTCCGAGCGCGGGAACGCGCCACCGATGTAGAGCTTGTACGTCCTGCGCACGCCGACCCGCGCCGCCGCCGTCTCGCCCGTCGAGGTCCGCTCAGCCATTGACGTAAGCCTCCAACCCGATCAGTCCGCCCTCGCGGCCGTACCCCGACTCCTTGTAACCGCCGAACGGGCTGGTGGGGTCGAACACGTTGAACGTGTTGGACCACACCACCCCGGCCCGCAGCCGGGCGGCGGTCCAGAGCATCAGCGAGCCCTTCTCCGTCCACACCCCCGCCGACAGCCCGTACGGCGTGTTGTTCGCCTTGGCCACGGCCTCCTCCGGCGTACGGAAGGTGAGCACCGACAGCACAGGACCGAAGATCTCCTCGCGGGCGATCCGGTGCGCCTGCGTGACGCCGGTGAACACGGTGGGCGGGAACCAGTAGCCGCGCTCGGGCAGCGGGCAGACCGGCGACCAGCCCGTGGCGCCCTCGGCCTGCCCGGCGGCGGACAGCTCGCGGATCCTGGCCAGCTGGGCGGCCGAGTTGATCGCTCCGATGTCGGTGTTCTTGTCCAGCGGATCGCCGAGCCGCAGCAGCTCGATCCTGGCCCGCAGCCGGGTCAGCAGCTCCTCCTGGATCGACTCCTGCACCAGCAGCCGCGACCCGGCGCAGCACACGTGGCCCTGGTTGAAGAAGATGCCGGTGACGATCCCCTCCACGGCCTGGTCGAGGGCGGCGTCGTCGTAGACGATGTTGGCGCCCTTGCCGCCCAGTTCGAGGGTGAGCCGCTTGTCCGTGCCCGCCACGGCGCGGGCGATCTGCCGGCCCACCTCGGTCGAGCCGGTGAAGGCGACCTTGTCGGCGTCCGGGTGGGAGACCACGGCCCGGCCGGTGTCGCCGGCGCCGGTCACGATGTTGACCACGCCGGGCGGCAGCTCCGCCTCCTGGCAGATCTCGGCGAAGGCCAGCGCCGTCAGCGGCGTGGTCTCGGCCGGCTTGAGCACGACCGTGTTCCCGGTGGCCAGCGCGGGCGCGACCTTCCAGGCCAGCATCAGCAGCGGGAAGTTCCACGGGATGACCTGCGCGGCCACGCCCAGCGGCCGGGCACTGCCGAGCCCGGCGTGGGCCAGCTTGTCCGCCCAGCCGGCGTAGTAGAAGAAGTGGGCCGCGACCAGGGGCAGGTCGACGTCCCTCGTCTCCTTGATCGGTTTGCCGTTGTCCAGCGACTCCAGCACGGCCAGCTCGCGGGCGCGTTCCTGGATGATGCGGGCGATGCGGAACAGGTACTTGCCGCGTTCGGCGCCCGGCAGGCGCGACCACACGTGCTCGTACGCCCGCCGCGCCGCGGCGAACGCCCGCTCCACGTCGGCCTCGCCGGCGGCGGCCACCTCGGCGAGGGGTTCCTCGTCGGCCGGGTTGACGGTGACGATGCGCTCGTCGTTCTTCGCCTCGACGAACTCCCCGTCGATGAACAGGTCGTACGACGGCCGGATGGACACGATCGAACGTGACTCCGGCGCGGGCGCGTACTCGAAGATCTCCACGCCTCTCCCTAGTCGATGGTGTAGTAGTCGGGGCCTGAGTAGTGCCCGGTGGCGAGCTTGGTGCGCTGCATGAGCAGGTCGTTCAGCAGCGTCGACGCGCCGAGCCGGAACCACGCGGGGTCCAGCCAGTCGTCCCCGG
Organism: Nonomuraea fuscirosea; assembly: GCF_035917475.1. Taxonomy (NCBI): domain Bacteria; kingdom Bacillati; phylum Actinomycetota; class Actinomycetes; order Streptosporangiales; family Streptosporangiaceae; genus Nonomuraea; species Nonomuraea fuscirosea. Next base: position 1,020,063 of record NZ_CP109074.1, read on the forward strand.
CGATCTCCTTGACCAGCACCAGGTAGCGGATGGCGTCCTTGGTGGTACGGATGCCGCCGGCCGGCTTCACCCCGGCCTGCCGCCCGGTCGCGGCCCGGTAGTCCCTGACGGCCTCCAGCATGATCAGCGTGACCGGCAGGGTGGCGGCGGGGGAGACCTTGCCGGTCGAGGTCTTGATGAAGTCGGCCCCGGCGTGCAGCGCCAGCCACGACGCCCGGCGCACGTTGTCGTAGGTGACCAGCTCGCCGGTCTCCAGGATGACCTTCAGGTGCGCCCGGCCGCACTGCTCCTTGACCGCGGTGATCTCGTCGAAGACCTTGCCGTAGTCGCCGGCCAGGAACGCCCCCCGGTCGATGACCATGTCGATCTCGGTGGCTCCGGCGGCCACCGCCGCGCGGGTGTCGGCCAGCTTGACCTCCAGCGACGTACGCCCGGCGGGGAAGCCGGTGGCGACCGAGGCGAGCCCGACGCCGCTGCCCGCCAGCGCCGGCGCGGCCGTGGCGATCATGTCGGGGTAGACGCAGAGGGCTGCCACCGAGGGGGCGGTGGGGTCGGCGGGGTCGGGCCGCACGGCCTTGGCCGCCAGCGCGCGTACCTTGCCGGGGGTGTCCGACCCCTCCAGCGTGGTCAGGTCGACCATCCGGATGGCCAGGTCGATCGCCTGCCGCTTCGCGGTCGTCTTGATCGACCGGGTGGACAGGCCGGCGGCCCTGCGGGCCACCCCGACCTCGTCCACACCGGGCAAACCGTGCAGATAGCCCCTCAGGGAGCCGGGCAGGGTGTCAGGCACGGGCGCCACGCCTTTCGATGAGCAGGTTGAGCACGAGGGCGACCAGCAGGATGAGACCGGTCACCACCATCTGGAAGAAGGAGCCGAGGCCGAGCAGGTTGCACAGGTTCCGCAGCACCGACAGCAGCAGCACGGCCACGAACGTGCCGAACACGCCGCCCCGCCCGCCGAACAGGTTCGTGCCGCCGAGCACCACCGCCGCGATGGCGTCCAGCTCCAGCCCGTTGAACGCGGTGGGCTGGCCCACGGTCAGGCGGGAGGTGAGCAGCACCCCGGCCAGCGCGGCCAGCCCGCCCGACACGGCGAACACCGTGGTGATCACTCCACGTACGGGCAGCCCGGACAGCCGGGCCGCCTCCTTGTTGCTGCCGACCGCGTAGACGTACTCGCCGAACGTGGTGCCGCGCAGGATCCCGGCGGCGAGCAGCGTGACCACCACGAAGATGATCCCGACGATCGGGACGTAACCGATGAATCCGCCGCCGAGCAGCTGGAACCCCTCCGACCCGCCGGCCTCGGCCGGCTTGCCGTCGGTCAGCAGGTACGTGAGCCCGCGCACGGCGGTCAGCCCGGCCAGCGTGGTCATGAACGACGGCAGCGTCAGGTACGCCGACAGCCCGCCCATGAACGCGCCGAACGCCGCCCCGGCGACCACGCTGAGCAGGATCGCCGGCAGGACCGGCACGCCCGAGGTCATGAGCAGCGCGACCGTCATCCCGCCGAAGGCCGCCACGCTGCCCACGGACAGGTCGATCCCGGCCGTCAGCACCACCATGGTCATGCCGATGGCCACGATCCCGGTCAGCGACGACTGCTGCAGCAGGTTGGCGATGTTGCGGCCGGTGAGGAACTGCGGGGCCAGCAGCGAGGCGACCACGCACAGCCCGAGGAAGACCAGCAGCAGATTGGACTTGACGATCAGGTCGGCGCCGCGGCGTGAGCGCGTGCCCGGCTCCCCGGTGGCCGAGGTCACCGAGGATCCGATGGATGCGGTCATGGTGTCGCTCCTGTGATGACGGTGTGCGCGATGACGTTCTCGGCGCTGACCCGGGGATCGAAGCGCGCGACGTTGCGGCCCTCGTACAGGACCTGGATCCGGTCGGCGTTGGCGGTCAGCTCGTTGAGCTCGCTGCTGGCGAGCAGGACGGCCACGCCCTGGTCGGCCAGGTGGCGCACCTGGCGGTAGAGGTCGGCCTTGGCGCCCACGTCGAGGCCGCGCGTGGGCTCGTCCAGCAGCAGGACCCTGATCCCGCCGCGGGTGATCCACTTGGCCAGCACGACCTTCTGCTGGTTGCCGCCGGAGAGCTGGCCCACCGGCTGGCCAGGACCGGCCGCCCTGACGCCGAGGTCGGCCAGGGCGGGCGCGGTCAGGCGCCGGCCGAGCCGGCCGGGCAGCAGCCACGGCGGCCTGCCGAGCGCGCCGACGGCGGCGTTGCGGCTCACCGACAGGCCCAGCATCAGCCCCTGCTCCTTGCGGCTCTCCGGCACCAGCGCGAGCCCGGCCCGCACGGCCGCGGCCGGGCTGCCCACCTTGAGCGGGCGGCCGTCCAGGCGGGCTGTGACCTGGGCCTTGAGGTCGCCGAACAGCGCGCGCAGCAGGGTGGTGCGGCCCGCGCCGCCGAGCCCGGCGAGCCCGACCACCTCGCCTGGCCGCACCTCGATGCCGCGCACGTCGAGCAGCCCGGGGACGTGCACGCGTTCGACGCTCAGCAGCGGCTCGCCCTCGGGCGCGGGCCTGTCGGTGGCGCCCACGAGCTCACCGGCCTCGCCGATCATGGCCGCGACGATCTCGTCCGCACTGGTGACGGCCAGGTCGTAGACGCCGACGGCGCGGCCGTCACGCAGCACGGTCGCGCGGTCGCCGATCTCCATCACCTCGTCCATCCGGTGCGAGATGAAGATCACCGAGCGTCCTTCCGCGACGAGGGACCTGATGACCTCGAACACGGCGAGCAGCTCGCTCTCGCCGAGCGTGGCGGACGGCTCGTCCATGACGATCACCCGCGCGTCCGCGGTCAGCGCCTTGGCGATGGCCGTGAGCTGCTGGGCCGCGATCGGCAGGTCCCTGACCCTGGCGGTCACCGGGAAGCGGGCGCCGACCCGGTCCAGCGCCCGGCGGGCCAGCCGCGCCCGTTCGGCCCTGCGGACGAACGGGCCCAGCCGGGGCGTGCGGCCCAGCAGCAGGTTCTGCGCCACGGTCAGGTCGGGCAGCAGGTCCAGCTCCTGGTAGATCACCGCGACGCCGGCGGCCAGTCCCGCGTGCGGGGTGACCGGCGTGTACGGCTGCCCGTCCAGCAGGATCGTCCCCTCGTCCGGCCGGTACGAGCCCGACAGGATCTTCATCAGCGTGCTCTTGCCGGCCCCGTTCTCGCCCAGCAGGCAGTGCACCTCGCCGGGACGCACGCTCAGCTCGACGCCGTCCAGGGCGACGGTGCCGGGGAACCGTTTCACGATCCCGGTCATGCGCAGGCGTTCCGTGCTCATGCGGCCTCCAGGAGATGGCGGGCGTTGTGGTCGTCGGTGATCAGCACGTCGCACAGGCCGCTGGAGACGACGGCCCGGCACACGGCGCGCTTGGCCGCGCCGCTGACCAGCGCGACGGAGGTGGTGGCCGAGCGCAGGACGTCCAGGGAGAGCCCGAGGGTACGCCCGTCCAGGGCGGGATCGACGATCTTGCCGTCGGCGTCGATGAAGCGCCCGAGCACGTCGCCGACCGCGCCCGCCCGGGCGAGCCTGGACAGGTGGGCGGCGTCGATCTGGCCCGAGTCCACCAGCACCGAGTCGCTGTCCATGCCGCCGGGGCTGAACAGGAACAGGTCGGCGCGGGCGGCCAGGGACAGCACGTCGGCGATGGCCCGGTCGCTCTCCAGCACCGCGCGGGTGCTCTCCTGCTCCAGGATCGCGGGGGCGGCCAGCAGCGTCGCGGTGCCGCCGCCGTGGTGGGCCATCAGGCTGGCCATGCTGTGCGCGCTGGTGGGGTGGCGCGACCGGCTGAGCGCGCCGTTGATCTGCACCACGTTGACGCCGGTGGCCCAGCCGGGGGTCAGCCCGCCGGCCAGCCGGTCGAGCGTGCGGCCCCAGGAGACGCCGATCAGGTTCGGCGCGGGCCGCATCTCCATCAGGTGCTCGGCGCCCGCCGCGGCCACCCGGTCGCGCATCTGCTCGGCGTCGTCGCCGCCGACCGCGGCGACCACGACGGCGTCGCGCAGGCCGAAGCGCTCCCTGAGCGAGCGTTCCAGCGTGCGGACCCGGGAGCGCGGGTGCAGCACCTCGATCCGGACGATGCCGACCTCGCGCGCCTCGGCCAGCATGCGGCCCACCTTCCAGCGGGTGAGGTGCATCGCGGTGGCGATCTGCTCCTGGGTCTCGCCGCTCTCGTAGTAGCGGACGGCCACCTGGTAGAGCTGGTCGTCGTCACTCATGCGCCGGGCCTCCTCCGGTTGCGGTGGCTCATGCGCGGGGCTCTCGGGTTGCGGTGGCTCATGCGCCCGGCCTCCTTCCGCTGAGGCGGTGGGAGATGCCGGTGGTGGCGGCGGTGGCGGCGCGGTAGTCGGCGTAGCCGTCGCGGTAGGCCGCCACGTTGCCGGGGAGCGGCTCGACCGTGCGCACCTTGGGCGCGTAACGTGCCGCCGCCTCCGCCAGCGAGCCGTGCCGGCCCGAGCCGGCCGCGGCCAGCACGGAGCAGGCCCGCAGCGTCAGGTTGTCGCCGCTGACCAGGTGCACCGGCCGACCGAGCACGTCGGCGGTGGTCTGCAGCCACAGCTCGTTGTGCTGGATGCCGCCCGACAGGAAGATCTCGTCCACGGCGATCCCGCCGTCGGTGAAGGAGTCGACGACCTGGCGGGTGCCGTATGCGACGCCTTCCACCGCCGCCCGGTAGACCTGCTCGGGCGTGCTGGCCAGGGTCAGGCCGAGCACCGCGCCGCGCAGGTGCGGGTCGCGCAGCGGCGTGCGGTTGCCCATGAAGTAGTCCAGGACGATCAGGCCGTGCTCCACCGGCGGCGACTGCGCCGCCGCCTTGATCAGCCCGCCGATCTCCGCCCGCGGCCGGCCGATGAGCCCCTCACCCGTCCACGCCAGGACGGAGCCCGCGCTCACCTGGCCGCCCTCGACGAGCCAGCGGCCCGTGCGCAGCGCGTCCGGGTACGGCCCCCACACGGTGGAGGGGTAGACCGGCTCGGCGATCTCCGTGACGAAGGCGTTGGACGTGCCGCAGACGATCGACACCTGCCCCTCGTGGCCGCCGCCGACGGCCAGCAGCGACAGGTGCGCGTCGATCCCGCCGGACACGACGGTGGCCGGTCCGGTGATGCCGAGCTCCGCGCGGGCCCGCGCGCCGAGCGGCCCGACCGGGTCACCGACGGGCACGATCTCGTCGGGCAGCTTGGCGGCCAGGTCGCCGATGCCGAGCGCCTCGTACAGGTCGTGCGGATGACCGGCGCCGCGCGGGTCGTAGTTGCTCTTGCAGACCGCGTTCATCCGCGACCCCGCCCACCGTCCGGTGAGCCGCCAGACCAGGTAGTCCGCCGCCTCGACGATGCGGGCGGCGGCGCGGTAGGTGGCGGGCTCGTGCCGGGCCAGCCACATGGCCTTGGGCACCAGCCACTCCACCGCGTCGCGGCCACCGGAGTACCGCAGGACCGGATGGCCGGTCTCGGCGGTGAGCTCGGACTCCGCGCCGGCCCTGCCGTCCATCCAGAGCAGGGCCGGCCGCAGCGGGCGGCCGTCCCGGTCGAGCACGGCCACGGTCGAAGCCGTGGTCGCCACCGCGATCCCGTCGATCGACGGGCCGCCCGCCTCGGCGAGCGCCTGCCTGACGGCGTGCGCGCCCGCCCGCCACCAGTCGTCCGGATCCTGCTCGGCCCAGCCGGGCCGGGGGAAACGGGTCGGGTACCGGTCGGCGCCCGACCCCATGAGCGTGCCGTCGACGCCGTAGACCGCCGCGCGGGCGCCTTCGGTCCCCAGGTCGAGGGCGAGGAAGGCAGCCATCGTCAGCCCTCGTTCGGCAGGAAGAGGACCTTGGAGCTGAAGATCGAGCGGTCGCCGAGGCTCGCGATGGTCTCGGGCAGCGCGTCCAGCCCCAGCTCGTGCGTGATCATGAACTTCCAGGCCAGGTCGCCCGAGGCCAGCGACCGCGCCGCCACCCGCCACTCGTCGCCGGGGAAGGGCGCGGAGAAGGAGTTCCAGGCCCCGTGCAGGGTGACCTCGCGGCGCAGGAACGAGCTGAACGTGGCCTTGGGCAGCACCACGGGCTCGTGCGGGATGCCGATGAAGACGGCCTCGCCGTGCCGGGCGGTCAGCGCCACGGCCTGGTCGACGGTGGCGGGCACGCCCGCCGACTCGATGACCACGTCGTAGCCGTCACCGGCCGTCTCCGCCGCGGCCTGCGCGCTTGTCGCCGTGTGCGTGGCGCCCGCCTCCGTGGCCATGGCCGCCTTCTGCTCGTTGAGCTCGATGACCAGCACCTCGGCGGCGCCGGCGAGCCGGGCCCACTGCACGGCGAACAGCCCGATGGGGCCCGCTCCTACCACCGCGACCCGCTTGCCGCCGCGCATCTTCGTCCGCCACAGGGCGTGCAGCGCGATCGCGGCCGGGTCCAGCATGGCCGCCGCACGCGGGTCGAGGTCCGCGGGCAGCACCATCAGGTTCTCCCCGGGGACGGTGACGTACTGCGCGTACGCCCCGTCGCGCCGGCTGCCGAAGTAGCCGTAGTTCTTGCACAGGCTGAAGTGACCCTGGCTGCAGGGGTCGCACTCGTGGCACGGGATCAGCGGGGGCACCGTGACCAGGTCACCCTCGCGGACCCGGTCGGCGGCGGCCAGGTCCGCGCCGAGCCGTACGACGTGCCCGGAGAACTCGTGGCCGCAGATGATCGGGAAGTGGTACGCCCCGGCGTGCAGCATGCGGGGGACGTCCGAGCCGCAGACGCCGCAGGCCGCGACGCGGACGAGCGCCTCGCCGGGACCCGGCTCCGGCACGGGCACCTGCTCGACCCTGATGTCGCCGGGGGCGTGGAGCACCGCGGCCTGCATGGTTTCCGACATCCTTGCGCCTTCCATCCTTCGTTTTCCGGCCTTACTTGGCGGCCTGGGCGAACTCGCCCGAGCCCGCGTACTCGGCCGCGTTGTCCGTGTCGATCAGCGCCGTGCCCGCGTCGATGTTCGGCTCGACCTGCTCGCCCTTCTGCACCTTGAGCACCGTCTCGACGGCCTTGGAGCCGAGGGAGATGGGGTCGTTGAGCGCGGTGGCCACGTACTGGCCCGAGGGGATCTGCTTGACCGCCTCCATGAGGCCGTCGACCCCGGCGACCAGGACCTTGTCCTTGCCGTTCTCCTTCAGCACCTGGAGCGCGCCGAGGGCCATGTCGTCGTTGTGCGCGTACACGGCGGCGACGTCGGGGTGGACCTGGAGCAGGTCCTGCATCGCGGTGACGGCCTTGGAGCGCACGTAGTCCGAGTACGGCCCCTCGACGATCTTGATCTTGGGGTTGCCCGCCACGGCCTCGTGGAAGCCGGCGCCACGGTCACGCGCGACCGCGCCGCCCGCGTCACCGCGGATCTCGATGACGGTGCCGCCCTTGTCGCCGAGCTGCTCGCTCAGCCGCTTGCCGACGAGCGCGCCCATCGCCTTGTTGTCCCGCCCGACGTGCGCGACCGCACCTTCCGGCACCGGCCGGTCCACGGTCACGACCGGGATCCCGGCCGCCTTGGCCGCGGCGATGCCGGGCTGGACGCCCTTCGGGTCCACCGGGTTGATCAGCAGGACGTCCACCTGGCGGGTGATGAGGTCCTGGATGTCGTTGTTCTGCTTGGTGACGTCGCCGCCCGAGTCGGCGAAATAGAGCGTTCCACCGGCCTTCTCGGCGGCGGCCTCCGCGCCCTCGCGCAGCTGTACGTAGAAGGGGGACTGCTGGGTCGCCTGGCTGAAGCCGATGGCGACGGGACCGTCGTCCTTCTGCCCGGTGGCCCCGGTGGAGCCGCTGGTGGAGCCACCGGGGGAGGTGGACACCGAGCACGCGGTCAAGGCGGTGACCAGGAGCAGGGCAGGAATGGTGAACGACCGGAATGCACTCATGGGGGCCTCCGTATGTGACGTAGGTAACGCACCGTAAGTCGGCTATTAACCTGATCGCAACACTTGAGCCAGATTTTGCTCATATGAGCACGAGTGCGAAGGTTGCCCTGATGAGAGGCGTGCCGCGTGGGTGCCGGGCGGCGTACGTTGTTCCGTACACCTCTATGTCGATCTTTGGAGATGAAGAATGTTCGCAGTGTCCTTGGGGGGCGACGGCGCCGAGCTGCGCCCGCTCGAACCGTGGCAGGCCGAGGAGTTCCTGGCCCACATCGAGCGCGGGCGCGAGTTCATCGGGCGCCACGTCGGGCTGCCCGACCGGGTCCAGGACCTGGAGTCGGCGCGGGCCTTCCTGCGGGAGTACGCGCTCAAGGCGGTGGACGACACCGCGCGCCTGTACGGCATCTGGGCCGAGGCCAAGCTCGTCGGCGGGGTCATCTTCCGCACCATGGACGTCCGGCAGGGCAACGCCGAGGCGGGCTGCTGGCTGGAGCCCTCGGCGGCGGGCAAGGGGCTGGTGACCAGGGCCGTACGCGTGCTCATCGACTGGGCCGTCGAGGAGCGCCGCATCCACCGTGTCGAGTGGGTGGTCTCCTCGGCCAACGAGCCCAGCATCGCCGTGGCCAGGCGGCTCGGCATGACCAGGGACGGGGTGCTGCGCGAGAGCTATCCGCACCGGGGCGTACGGGCGGACATGGAGATCTGGTCGGTGCTCGCGCCCGAGTGGCGGGCCCGCCGCTGACCCGCAGGAAGGCGGACGGAATCGTGGGACAGGATTTCATCTCGGCGAAACCTACGACGAGGTCACGCTGGGTAGAGTCCCCGCATCCTGGACAACGTTGACCCCTTCATCGGCACAGCGGCCACCGACCTGCCACGCGCCCGCGGTCTGGCCGCCACCTGGTGGTGGCCGAAACCGCAGGTGGGAAACACCCACCCGGGCGCCACGTCGCCACTCGGCATGGTGTCGGCCTGCGCCTACTCCGGGGCCTACCCCACCGGCTACGGCCGCTACGCCAAGAACACCGAGGGCGTGCCCGAGGAGATGTACGAGCGGCTGCAGGCGTCCGGCTTCACCCACTTCCAGCAGTCCGGCACCGGCGCGATCCGCAAGTACTACAACTACGTCCGGGTCACCCCGATGGTGCAGGCACTCGACGTGCTCGGCCAGGCGTGGCCGCTGCGCGACGAGGTGGCGGAGGCGGGCTACTACGCGGCCACCCTGGACACCGGGATCCGCTGCGAGCTGACCGTCGGCGCCAAGGTGGCCGTCCACCGCTACACCTTCCCCGAGCACGGCAGCGCCCGCGTCGTCGTCGACCTGTCCTGCGGCGGCCTCGACATCGATCTCGGCCGAACCGTGCCGCTGCGGGCCCAGGTCGAGAGCGCAGGGCACGGCCGGGCCCAGGCCACGGTGGTGATGGAGGGCGTCCCGCTGTCGGTCTGCGTCGACGTCGACAGCCCGGGCTGGCGGCAGATGCTCTGGTACGACCGGCGCCTCATCGACGGCGGCACCCGCCTCGACTTCGACAGCATCCGGCACACCACTCTGCGGCCCTTCGGCCTGCTCTTCATGGGTCCGGCCGCGGCGGGACAGACCATCGAGGTGCGGCTCGGATTCTCGCTGCGCGGATGCGACCAGGCCCGGCGGAACCTGGAACGCGAGTGCGGGTCCGCACAGCCCGCCTTCGACGCCGTACGCGCGCGTACCAGGGCCCGCTGGGCCGACCACCTCGGCCGGGTCCAGGTCGAAGGCGGCACCCCGGCCCGGCGTACCGTGATGGCGACCGCGCTCTACCACGCGCTCGTCAAGCCGTGCTTCGCCGACGACGAGAGCCCGTTCTGGCCGGCCTCGGGGCCGTTCGCGTTCGACGTCTGCACCATGTGGGACATCTACAAGACGCAGCTCCCCCTGCTCGCCGCCATCGCCCCCGGCCGGGCCGCCGACCTGCTCGAATCGCTGATCAGGGTGTGCGAGGAGGAGGGCAACTTCCCCATCGGCTACCGCATGGCCCGCGGCGCAGACAGGTTCTTCCGGCAGGCCAGCGCGCTCGTGCACACCGCGCTGGCCGACGCCCACGCGCTCGGCTGGGAGAGCTTCGACTGGAACTGGGCGCTCGTGCACATGGTCGGCGACCTGCGCCGGATGTACGGCGAGGACTTCTTCGAGCACGGCCTGGTGCACCCGATCACGCACACTCTCGACCTGGCCTACGCCTACCACTGCACGGCGCGGGTCGCCAGAGCGCTCAACGACCGCGGCCTGGCCGACGACCTGGAGGACCGCGGCCGCCGGTGGTCCAACGCCTTCGACCCCGGCACCGGGCTGCTGCGCGACTCGGAGTTCTACGAGGGCGGCAAGTGGAACTACTCCTTCCGCCTGCTGCACGACATGGCGCCGCGGATCGCCCTGGCCGGCGGCGACGAGGCCTTCACCGGCAGGCTCGACCGCTTCTTCGGGTTCGGCGCCCCGCCGGTGCGGCAGCCGGGCCGGCGCCCCCATCCGGCGGAGATGCTGGCCGGCTACGCGCTCAACCGGTTCGAAGGGCTGAACAACGAGCCCGACATGGAGGCGCCGTGGGCCTACCACTACGCGGGCCGGCCCGAGCGCACGGCCCAGGTGGTGCAGGCGGCGCTGACCTGGCAATTCGGCACCGGGCCCGGCGGGCTGCCGGGCAACGACGACTCGGGCGGCCTGAGCTCCTGGTACGTCTGGGCGTCACTGGGGCTCTTCCCCGTCGCCGGGCAGAACCTGTTCCTCGTCAACGCGCCCGCGTTCGACCGGGCCGTGCTCAGGGCCGGTGACAACGAGTTCGTCATCGAGACCAGCGGGCACCGCGAGACGCCGGTCGGCGCCGACGGCCTCGACCGCGACCCGCCGGCCCAGTACGTCCAGGCGGCGACGCTCAACGGCGAACCCCTGCACGCCACCCACCTGAGCGCCACCACGCTGCACCGCGGCGGCCGGCTGCACCTGCGGCTGGGCCCGGAGCCGTCGGCGTGGGGGCGCGCCGTCCGCCCGCCCTCCCTCTCCCATCCGCCCGCGACACCGGAGGAAACGCGATGACCCACCCCCCTCGTCGTCTCGTCATCGTGGTCAGGGCCGATCCGGTCATCTGCGGCCACTCCGGCGAGGCGCGCAATCTCGCCGAGGTGGCCCTCACTCGCGGGTTCACCGACGTACGCCTGCTGACCTGGCCGATCCCCACGCTCCAGGCGGCCGGGTTACCGCTCAAGCCGCTGGACCGGCTGCTGCCGTACAGCGCCGGGATCACCGTGGAGCGGCCGGACGCGGTCGGCGACTACCGGGTCCCGGACGGACGCCACCAGGCCGGGCTCACCGGCCGGCTCGTCGAACTGCTCGCCGAGCCGGTGCCCACGGTCTGCCTGTCCATGTACCTCGCGCCGCACACCGCGGTGGTCGTGGACGCGGTGGCGGCGGCCCGCACGGCCGGGTTCGCGCCCGACGTGCGGACCGTGGCCAAGGCGGTCGGCTCCGACGTGACGAACGTGATCCGGTCGTGCCTGCGGGAGGGCCGGTTCGGGGCGGCGACCGTGCTGTTCACCACGTTCCTGGCCAACGACGAGGTCGTCGCCGTCTCCGAGTACACCCGGCAGGAGATCATCGCCTCCGCCGAGCAGGTGGACGCCCGGTGCGGCACCACGTTCGCCGAGCAGTGCCGGCGCCGCGTCAGTGTCAGCTACCCGCCGATCGACTCCTCCGCCTTCCTCGGCCTGGACCCCGCGCGGATGGACGCCGCGCTCGAACGACGCGGCCTCTCGCGTGACGGATACGTGCTCTTCCTGTCCCGGGTGACCCGGGCCAAGGGCGTCCACGACCTGATCGCCGCCTTCGGCAGGGCGCGCTGCCGGTCGCGGGTCAAACTCGTCGTCGCCGGCACCGGGCCCGCTCTGGATCAGGTACGCGCGCTGGCCGCGGGCGACGAGCGGGTGGTCTTCATGACCGACGTCGACGACCAGGAGAAGGCGCTGCTCATGCGCGGCTGCGCGGCCTACGTCCTGCCGACCAAGCCCGTGCCCGAGTTCGTCGAGACGTTCGGGATCGCGCTGGCCGAGAAGATGCTGGCCGGCGGCGGGCCGATCATCACCACCATGACGGGCGGAACCCTGGAGGCGGTCGGCGACACCGCCGTCATCGTCGCGCCCGAGGACGTCACCGGCCTGGCCGCGGCCCTCGACCGGGTGGTCCTCGACATGTCCCCGGCCGAGCGGGGTGACCTCGAACGGCGCGCCCGTGCCCGCGCGATGCGCTTCGACCGGGCGGCGGTCTTCGACGACCTGTTCCCGCGGCCGCAACCCGCCGTCGAAGTCGCCTGAGCCGCGCCCGTCGAGCCCGGTCATGCGCCGGGCGGCTCGGTGCGGTGGGGGAGACGCAGGGCGGCTTCGGCTCGGGAGAGGGCGTCGAGGGCGTGCGGGAAATCGGCGAGGCGGGCGGCCAGCGACCCCAGGATCGACCGCAGCAGGTGCGGGGGGACGCCACGCGCCTCGTGCGTGTCGGCCATCCAGCGCACGAAGGACGAGAGGATCTCGGGGTCCTCGACGTACAGGGCGGCCCGCAGGAAGTCGACGGTGTGAGCGACCTCGTCGGCTGTCTGCTCGAACCACCGCCCGTCCCGCTGCTCCGCCGGCTGCGGGGCCCGCTGTTCGGTCTGCCGCTCGTTCCGGGACGCGGTTTCCGGAAGCCGCTGGGTCAGGTCGTCCAGCACGGCCCGTACGAGGTCGGCGGCGGATCGGGTCACGTGGCGGTACTCGCGGCCGTCCAGGCGCGGCAGGTCGTCCTGGGCCTGATCGGAACGGCGGGGCAGCGGCCCGGCGGCCAGAAGGTCGGCCGCGGCCCGCGCGTCGGGCGCCCAGGCGTCGGCCCCGAGCAGGCGGGCGTAGCGGCCGTCCACCCCGAACGCGGGTCCTCCGGCCAGCACCGGCATGCCCGCCGCCCGGCACGCGGTGATCGCCGTGTGCGCGGCGGGCAGCCGGACGGCCAGCGAACTGGACAGGGCCACCGCGTCGGGGTTCGTCCGGTGCAGGTGCGCGACCAGTTGCGGCGTGGACACCTGCGCCCCCAGGTAGTCCACGTCCCATCCCCGCGCCCGCAGCACCTCGGTCAGCAGCCGGGCGGGGAAGGCGTGCCACTCACCGTCGATGCACGCCACCGTCACCCGCCCCAGCCCCGCCGCCCCACCCCGCCCGGCACCCCGCCCGGCACCCCGCCCGGCACCCCGTTCGGCGTCACGACCGTTGGCGCGGGCGCCGGCGCGTGCGACGCCGCGACCAGGAGTGTGGCCGGCGGTCTGGTCGGCGCTCTGGTCGGCGATGCGTTCCGTGGTGCGTTCCGTGGTGCGGTCGGCGAGGGCGGTGAGCACGCGTTCGTTGACGGCGGTCGTGGTGTGCTCCTGGGCCACCGTGATCCGGTTGGCCGCCCACTCGTGGCCGACGCGCGACTGCACCGCCGCGACGATGTCCAGCAGCAACGTCTCCATGGGGACGCCGGCGTCGAGGGCGGCCATCGCCACGCCGGTGGCGGCGTACTCGTCGCCGGCCGTCGCCGCCGCCCACAACGCCTCGGCGCGCTCCTCGATGTCGTGCCTCACCGCGTTCCTCCCGTCGGCGTGCCCTGAGCGGGCGTCCCATGCACGGGCGTCCCCTGAGCAGGCACCCCCTGAGCGGGCGTGCCCTGCGAGGACGCCCCCTGCGCCGATGTGTCCTGGGCCGGCCCGTTCGGCGGGGAGTCGCGTGGGGCGGTGATGGCGACGACGGCCATGTCGTCGTGCTCGCCCCCGCGGACCCACTGGGAGGCCAGCATCTGGACCCGTTCCGCCAGCGCCTCCGGCGGCATGCCCGCGCACATGAGCAACTGCTCGCACAACCGTTCCTCGCCGAAGAACTCCTGGCCGAGCGGGCCGCCCCTGGCCTCGATGATGCCGTCGCTGTAGAGCAGGCACGTCTCTCCGGGCTCCAGCACGACGGGCGTGGTGACGCTGGAGACCTCCTCGATCGCGCCGATCAGCGTGCCTTCGGCGGGCACCGTCTCGACGCGGCCGTCGTTCCTGATGATCAGCGGTGGCGGATGGCCGGCGCTGGTCACCCGCAGCGAGACGCGCCGGCCGTGTCGCTCGAACGAGACCAGGACGAGAGTGACGTAACGGGTCGGATCGCCATCGTTGACCAGCACGCTGTTCAGCCGCTCCAGCACGCACCGGTGATCGTCGGCCAGGGGCAGCAGCGCGCGCAGGGTGTTACGGATGCGCCCGGTGAGCACGGCGGCCTCCAGCCCCTTGCCGGCCACGTCCCCGAGCACCACCAGCGACTCGCCGCCCGTGCCGGCGACGGCGTGCACGTCGTAGAAGTCGCCCCCGACCCGCTCGGCCGGCCCCGCGGGCCGGTAGAGCGCCGCCAGCTCCACCCCCTGCAGCCGGGGGGTCGGCGGTGGCAGCAGCTCGGCCATGAGGACCTCGGTGATGGTCACCTGCTCGGTGTAGAGGCGGGCGGCCGAGATCGCCGACCCGGCCAGCGCGGTGAACAGCCGCAGGAACACCTGCTCCCCGGCCTCGAACGCGGCCGGGCGTCCGTGGCGCAGCAGCACGAGCGCGCCCACGGGCAGCCCGTGCCCGGGCAGCGTGGTCACCGCCACGGACGTCACTCCATCGGGCCGGTGTTCATCGGGCCGGTGTTCATCGGGCTGGTGTTCATCGGGCCGGTGGGGGAGCAGCCACGCGGGCAGCTCGGCCGGGTCGATCCAGTGCACGGGCGCCGGCGGAAGGGACTGCAGGGCCTCGGCGAGCCCCGGCATCGTCCGCGGATCGACGCTCACGCTTTCGCGCAGCACGCCGCGATCCGGCTCGTACCAGGTGAGCAGCTGTTTACGACCGGACACCGGCAGCACGACCAACGCGACGTCGGCCAGGTACCGGACGGACAGCCGGGCGACGGAGTCCAGGCAGCGATCGAGGTTCAGCGACGGCAGCAGCTCGTTGGCGGCCTCCACCATGCACGCGGCCCACTCCCGCTCACCCCGCCGTGTCCCGGTCTCCGCGGCGGACACGGCCCGTTCGCGCTCGGCCTGTCGCGCCGCGGCCTCCGCTCGCTGCTCGGTGACGTCCACGAGCCACCAGACGATCCGGCCGCCGCCGGAGTGGACGGGGTGGGCCTGGAAGGTGCGTTCGCCGATCTCGCCCTCGACCGCGCCGTGCCCGTCGTGGGCGCGGGTGAGCCAGCCGGGTGCGGTCCGCGGCGTCCGGTCGCCGTCGGCCGTGCTGGAGAGCAGCAGCCGGGCAGCCTCGTTCGCCTGCGCGACGACGCCCGTGGCGTCGATCGTCAGCATGGGGTACGGCGAGTCCTCCCACATCATCCGGCCCCTGCTCTGCCCCCGACGGATCTGTGTAGTCGCCACATTGCAAGCGGTTGGTCATCGCTTGTCGCTCCGTTGCGCATCTTTGCCGTCCCATTCTGGACGTGGGGGTCCTGGCGGCCGGGCCGCCCGCACGCATACCCCCGGCATACCACCGCCGGATACGGTCTCCCACCAGGTGATCGGCACGGGGCGCGCCGTTCCCTGAAGGATGGATGGCGGCTCTCCTCCGAGGGGGAGGAGAGCCGCCATCACAGCGAGGTGGTGTTACCGGACGCTGCGGTACTCGGCGGTCGCCGCGTCACCGCCGGTGCGACGGAGGCCGGCCTTCTCCAGTACGCGGACAGAGGCGGGGTTGGCCAGTTCGACCGTGGCCCGGACGACGGAGACCTCCGGTGCGGTCAGGGCGAACTCGACCAGCGCCCGGGTGGCCTCCGGCGCGTAGCCGAGGCCGCGCCGCGAGGGCACGACCCCGTACCCGAGCTCCACGACACCGTCGCTCGGCGGCCAGAACAGGCCGATGGAGCCGACCACCAGCCCGCTCTCGCGCTCGACGATCTGGCGGTGGCCGTAGGCGCCGAGCAGGTCCGGCCGCCCGTCGATGACGCCCGCGATCACGCGGTCGCCCTCGGCGGGGAAGTCGTCCGCCCAGCCGGCGGAGCGGCTGCCGTCGAGGACGGCGGTGAGGTCACCGGCGGGCCACGGACGCAGCACGAGGCGGTCAGTGGTCAGATCTGCACCGGTCAGGAAATATGTGGACACGTGACACTCCTGGTCGTTGTCGAATGACGACCGGGACGCGGCAGGCGAGCCGCTTCTCAGACTCGCGCGACCCGGTCAAGGGCATGCCGGTGAAGCTCTCGGCGAGCCATATTCATCGACCTCCCTTGCCGGCGCGGTCACGTGCCGAAGCACACGCTACCGCACGAGCGACGCCCGCCCGGCGGCCGGCCGGATCCTCCGAAGCCGGACGAACGTCACCTTCACCGCAGGCGGATACCCGAGTGAGCAGGTCACGATTCGGTGGAATCGATACCGATCATCACGCTCACCTGCTTGCCTTTGCCGGTGAGCGAACCCGAGCTGTGGCTGTCGGTGCTGGGCCCTGTGCGCGCCCGCCGGAACGGGGCCGAGATCGACCTCGGCTCGCCCCAGCAACGGCTGGTCCTGGCGGCGCTGCTGCTGGCCCGTGGCCGGGTGGTCGGCCATGACCTGCTGCTCGACGCCGTCTGGGGCGACCGGCGGCCCCGTACCGCCCTCAGCACCCTGCGGACCTACGTCTCCCGCCTGCGCGCCGCGCTCGGCGCCGGCGCGATCGTCTCCGCCGGGCACGGGTACGCCCTCGGCTCCGGCCCGTCCGATGGCCCGTCCGATGGCCCGTCCGACAGCACGTCCGACCTGGCCGCGATGGAGCGGCTGGCGCAGGAGGGCAGGTACGGCGAGGCCCTGGCGCTCTGGCAGGGCGAGCCGCTGGCCGGCCTGGAGGGCGCCTACGCGCAGGCGCAGCGGGCGCATCTGGCCGAGCGCCGGCTCACCCTGCTGGAGCGCAGGATCTGCGAGGACGTCGAGCAGGGCCGGCACGCCGAGGCCGTCGCCGAGCTGACCCCGCTCTGCGCCGAGCACCCCACCAGGGAACGGCTGGCCGGCCTGCTGATGCTGGCCCTGTACCGCTCGGGCAGGCAGGCGGAGGCGATCGGGGTGTTCACCGACACCCGCGAGCTGCTGGCCGGGGAGCTCGGCCTCGACCCGTCCGCCGACCTGGTCCGGCTGCATCAGCGGATCATCACCGCGGATCCGAGCCTCGGAGCGGGGCCGCAGGAGGACCGGGCGGCCTCGACCCCGGTGCCGCGCCAGCTGCCCGCCGACACCGCCGACTTCACCGGCAGGCGGGCGCACATCGAGCAGGTGACGCGGACCCTGCTCCCCGCCGACGGCTCCGCGCTGGTCGTCGCGGCCGTGGCGGGCGCGGGCGGCATGGGCAAGACCGCGCTGGCCGTGCACGTGGCGCACCGGCTGGCCGACGCCTATCCCGACGGCCGGCTCTTCGTGGACCTCCAGGGCGCGGGGCCGCGTCCGCTGGCGCCCGAGGCGGTGCTGGGCGCGTTTCTGCGCGCGCTCGGCGTGGACGCCGCGTCGCTGCCCGACGACGCCGGCGAGCGGGCCGCGCTCTACCGTTCGATCCTGGCCGAGCGGCGGGTGCTGGTGGTGCTGGACAACGCGGCCGGCACGGTCCAGGTACGCCCGCTGCTGCCCGGCGCGGCCGGCTGCGCGGTGCTGGTGACCAGCAGGGCCAGGCTGACCGGCCTGGCCGGCGCCCACCACGTCGACCTGGACGTCATGCCCCCGGACGAGGCGATGGAGCTGCTGGTCAAGGTGGTCGGCGAGCCCAGGGTGGCGGCGGAGCGCGAGGCCGCGTACGACCTGATGCGGGCCTGCGGGCACCTGCCGCTGGCGATCAGGATCGTGGCCGCGCGGCTCGCGGCGCGGCCGGGCTGGAGCCTGGCCAGGATGCGCGACCGGATGGCCGACGAACGCCGCCGGCTGGCCGAGCTGCGGGTGGACGATCTGGCCGTCGAGGCCACGTTCGCGCTCGGGTACGACCAGCTCGACGAGGCGCACGCGTCCGCGTTCCGGCTGCTGGCCGCGCCGAACGGGCCCGACCTGCCGCTGGCGATGGCGGCGGCCGTGCTCGGCATGGACGAGGCGGAGGCCGAGGAGCTCTGCGAGGCCCTGGTGAACGTGAGCCTGCTGGAGTCGCCCGCCCCCGGCCGCTACCGCCACCACGACCTGCTCAAGATCTTCGCCCGCTGCCGGCTGGACGAGGAGTCGCGGCGGGCGGCGCTGGACCGGATGCTCGGCTACTTCCTCACCGCCATGGCGGAGATCTTCGGCATGATGTACCCCGGCGCGCCCCTGCTCGACACGGTCAGGCTGACCGGCGCGGGCCCGGCGTTCGCGGACCTGGAGGCGGGCCTCGAATGGGGGACGGCCGAGGAGTACGGCATGCTCTGCTGCGTGAACCAGGTCGCCGAGACACCGGGATCGGCGCTGTACGACGCCGTCTCCCTGATCGACATGATGACCGACGTCTTCGACTTCGAGTCCGACACGAGCGGCTACGAGCAGGTCGTGGGCCGGATCATCGAGGCGGCGGCCGCCCGCGGCGACCTGGCCGCCGAGGTGTACGCCCGGCGCAAGCGCGGCGAGATCCTGCACGCCCGCCGGGCGATCGAGGCGGCGGTCGAGGAGGGCATGGCCGTCCGCGTGGCCGGCCGGGCCGGTGGGCTGGCCCTGCACCACGCCTACGCGGTCAACCTGCTGGCCATGATCGCGCACGAGCGGCGGGCGTACGACGAGGCGGCCGCGATGTACAACGAGTCGATCGAGGTCTGGCGCTCGCTCGGCCACCGCTCGGAAGAGGCCGTCGTGCTCGGCAACCTGGCGCTCGTGCTGGCCGAGGCCGGCTCCGGCGCGGAGGCGGTGCGGGTCGCGGAGACGGCCGTGGGCATCTCGCGCGACCTGGGGGCGGGCCGGCCGCATCCGCAGATCGTCTACCAGCTTGCCGTGGCCCTCGGCGCGGCCGGCCGGCCGGATGAGGCGCTGGCCCGGTTCGAGGAGTGCCTCGCGGAGTTCCGCCGGCTCAAGCAGCACACCTGGGTGGGGCTGGCGCTGCGCCGGATCGCCGAGATCCACCTCCGCACGGGCCGGGCTGACAGCGCTGTCGAACGTGCTGAGGAGGCGCTGGCGATTCTGTCGGAGGTGGCTCAGGTGTGGGCGCGGGGCAGGGTGCTCGCCCTGCTCGGCCGGGCGCTCATTCAGCTGGGCCGCGCCGCGAGGGGCCGGGCCTGCCTGTCGGAGGCGCTGGAGATCCTGGAGCGCCAGCGCCTCCCCGACGCGGACGACGTGCGCGCCCTGCTGGCCGAACTCCCGTCCCCGGGCGCCTGATCCTGGGGTAGCCGATCCCCGGACACCCGATCCCCGAGCGCCCGATCCCCGAGCGCCCGATCCATAGGCGGCTGATCCTCGGGCGGTGATCCCAGGGTTCGGTCGCCCGGCTGCCGGTCGGGTGGCTACTCTTCCTTGTCGGCCAGCTCGCCGCAGGTGAAGCCCTTCTCCCGCTCCGGGTCGAGCTGGATGTCGGAGAGGTTGGTCGTCTCGATCGGGCGGCGCATGGTCTCCAGCTTGTCGCAGTCGAAGAAGACGTACGTGCCCTCGCTCTCGCCCAGCAGCATCATCCAGCGGCCGTCGTAGAGCGGCTTGTCGTCCTCCGCGTTCTTGATCACCGTCCACTGGTCCTGGAAGCCGACGTAGCCGAGCAGCTCGTTGGCCTGGCCGGTCTCCTGGACCTCGACCGCGCCCTGAACCATCGCGAGGATCAGCAGGAAGCCCAGCCCGACACCGGTGAGGGCGCCGACGAGGACCTTCGTGGCGGCGCGGCCGACGGGCTTTCTGCGTAGCAGCCGGAACGGCACCACGAACGCGGCCACGCCGAGCCCGCCCGCGATGAGCACCATGACGGCGAGGTTGAGGTCGCCGACGAGGTTGAACAGACCCCAGTAGGTGGCGCCGCACCACAGGGCCGCGACCAGCGCGGCGATCCACGGCCGCCGTCTGATGCCGGTGATCATCTTGCTGAGCAGGCCGAAGGTGACCTTGTCGGCGAGCCAGCAGAGCCCGACGACGAGGCCGATCGTGGGCAGCAGGATCAGCAGCATCAGGATCAGAGTGCCCATCAGCCGGCCCAGGAGCACGGACTGGTCGATGCCCGCCTGCTGGGGGGTGATGCCGAAGATGCCGTACATCTGCTCGACCCCGAGGTAGAGCACCGCGTAGAGCGTCACGCCGATGGGGACGATGACCGAGCTGATGCTCTCCAGCACTCCGAGAACGCTGCTGCTGCCCTCTTCCTCGGCAGAGGTGTCGGACGCGGGAGGCTGGGGTATATCGGTGCGGTCATGAACCGCGACCTGGTGATGGGACATGGCGCTCGAAGATAGACCTTTCACATATACGACTTGTTGACGAAAGGTAAACGGGTGGACACCATAGCGCCCACCCGTTCCTTTGCCTTGCGCCGGGGCTCTACGCGCCGGCGCGGTGCACGGCGATCTCCGTGAGGGTCGGGCTGTAGACCTCCGACGGCAGCAGCCCGGTGAGCGCCACCCGCAGCTTCGCGGTGGTGACGTCGCCGAAACCGGTCACCGACCGGTCGTGGCCGACGCCGTCCGAGCCGCTCGCGAAGGTGACCCAGGCGCCGCTTCCGGCGTCCCATCGTTGCAGGTCGAAGGTCCGCACCCGCGGGTTGGTGCCCGAGTCGGTGTACTCGTCGAGATACACCTCGTCGAACGTCGTGTCCGCGCCGAAGTCGACGTCCAGGGTGATCGGGTACGCCGCGTCGTCGGCCGCCGCCCAGCGGGTCGCCGGGTCGCCGTCGGTCAGGTTCGCGGCCACCAGGGTGCCGTTCGCGCCGGGATGGGTCGAGCTCGCGGTGACCGGCTTGCCCAGGGCGAGGTTGGGACGGCCGCCCTGCTCGTCCTCGATGGGGTGCTCGTCGACCGGATTGCTCACCTTCCTGCCGATCCGGCTCTCCGCCATGCCGATGTCGGGCGCGTCCCCGTAGTAGATGTGGGTGCCGAGGAAGTCCTCGGTGCCGAGGTGGGAGTTGTAGCGGCCGGCGTCGATGAGCGGGGAGTCCTTGCGCAGCTTGAAGTGGGCCGCCGCGGTGCGGATACGGTCCACGCCCGCCCCCGTCACGTACTTCGCCGGGTCGCCGGCGAACTTCGGATCGGCGCGTACGCCCGCCTTGTCGGCCGGCTCCTGGGTGGAGTGCGTGCCGCCGGCCTCGTAGAAGGCGTTGTTGGAGAAGACCGCCTGGCGCAGGGCGCCGGTGCGGCGGTACCAGGGCGTCGACTCGGACTCAGAGGTGTTGTAGAAGATGTTGTTCAGGAAGTAGACCCGGCTCAGGAACGTCTCGTCGTGGACGTAGTCCAGGTCGGCGCCGTCGTACACGAAGGTGTTGTTCGTGAAGTACGTCGGCGTGTAGTTCGTCGAGAGCATGTTCTTCACGAGCACGCCGTTGTCGTTGACGCTCAGGTTGTAGCGGGCGACCGAGTTCGAGCTGTTGCCCATGTAGGCCATCCAGCCCGCCGCGTTGTCGTGCGAGTAGTTGAACTGGTAGGTGACGTTGAAGTTGGTGTACTCCAGGTCCCAGGGGGTGCCGTCGTACTCGTTGTCGGGGCCGCCGTACACCTCGTTGAACTGCATCACCGAGTCGGCGCCGGCCCAGAGGTAGAGCCCGCACGAGACCGCGTCGTAGCGCTGCAGGAACCCGTTGACCTCGTTGTACTCGGCCGTCATGTTCTTGCTGTTGGCGAACTGGAACGCGCCCTGGCCGATGCTCTCGGCGTAGTTGTGGCTGATGGAGACGTCCCGGCTGTACAGGTCGCGAGTGCGCACCCAGAGCTGCTCCCAGCCCTCGTGGAACTTGCCGGCCTCGTCGTACTCGCCGGCGTCCTGGCCGTCGGCGGCGAACCAGTTGAACGCGAACTGCACCGCGTGCAGCTCGACGTTCTCGAACGTGTTGTCCTCGATCTTGACGTCCTTGAAGTGATGGCCGCCGGTGCCGTACTCCTTGTAGCTCTTGGCGCCGAAGACCTGGAAGTTGACGCCGCCGTAGTGGATCTTCTGCCAGGTGCTGGGGCCGTCGAGGTCGTGGACGTACACGTCGGTGATGCGGAAGTGGTCCATGACGCTGTCCGCGCCGGCCGGGAGGAGGTCGGCGTTGATGGAGACCGCGATGCCGTCCCTGACGTACGTGCCGGTGGTGATGTTCGTGGCGAAGTCGTCGTCGTTGGACAGCTCGACGTGGTCGATCTCGAAGTACTGCTGGTTGCGCAGCACGATGGCGCCGGTCAGGCCGACCGTCTCCGGGTTCTTCGTGCCGTCCGCCTTGAACGGGTTCGGCACCTTGCCGTTCGCCGCGATGTACGGGCGGCGGGCGCGCGGGTCGCCGTACGCCGAGATGGTGATCGGCTTGCCCGCCCGGCCGGAGCCCTTGGGCCACAGCTGCTCGTCGTGCCACTCCTCGCCGGCCTTGAGCAGGATGCGGTCGCCGGGCCGGAACGTCGTCGCGCTCGCCTTGGCCAGGGTGCGCCAGGCGGTCTTGCGCGAGGTGCCGGCCGCCTCGTCGCGGCCGTTCGTGGCGTCGATGTAGTAGTCCGTGCCGCCGGTCCTGTTCGGGGTGTTGCCCGGCAGCGCGCGCTCGGTGGCGGGGGAGGGGCGGCCGGGCGCCTGCGCGGCCGAGGCGGCCGCGGGGGCGAGCGAGCCCGCGACGAGCGTGGCGAGCAGGGCGGTCAGGCCCGCGCGCAGCGCCCGCGCCACAGGCCGGCGGCGGGCCGGCTCGGGGGGTGCGGTACCGACAGGTTTCACTGTTGCACATCCTCTGCGTTGATGGCGTCCACCGCCGCCGCGTCGATCTCGACGTCGCCGGCGTCGACGCGACGGCGGATGAACTGGTCGAACTTCTCCTCGACGAGCGACTGCCTGATCCGCCGGGCGTACTCGGCGAACGCCGCGTCCTCGTCGACGGTCTTGCCGGTGAGCTCGTAGTAGGTGATCTGGCCGGCGCCGGTGACCGGGGCGGAGATCTGGCCCGGATCGAGGGCGCCGAGCACCGCCATGAGGTCCTGGTCGTGCACGGCCGAGCCGCCGCCGCGCCGGGTGTCGGTGCTGAGCTCGGCGCCGGGCTCGCGCTCGGCGACCCGCGCCAGCCGGTCCGCGGCGGCCACCCGCCGCCGCAGCTTCTCCGCGTAGTCGCCCGCGGCTCCTTCCGGCACCGGGACGACGAGCTTGGCGTACGTGTACGTGGTCGCGTTGGCGCTCCACGCGTCCCTGTCCTGCTCGAACGCCTTCCTGACCTCGGCGTCGGTGACGTGCAGCGGCCCGTCCCGGTTCGCACTGAGCCGTTGCTTCAGCGTCGTGGCCAGCTCGGTGAGCCGGTGCGAGTAGAACTCCTCGGGGGAGAACTCCGCCAGGCCGTACACGACCTCGCCCTTGGCGATGGCGGCGGAGCGGCGCTCGTTCTCGGCGGCCAGTTCGGCCAGGAAACCCGCGTGGTCGGCGGCCGCGGGCAGGCCCTGCTCCCCGGCCAGGGCGAGCACCGCCCGGTCCCGCTCGATCTGGTCGAGCGCGCGGGCGGCGAGCCGCTGGAGCGCGGTGCGGTCGCCGGCCTTCGCGTTCCAGTCGGCCGGGCTCTGGAGGTGGTACGTGTTCCGTAACTCGTTCTGCACTCTGGGGGCGAGCCTGCGCATGTGGAAGAGCAGCTCGTCCCGGGTCACCGGCCGGCCGTCGATGGCGGCGACCTGGTCGGTGCGCTGGGCCAGCACGACCACGCCGGTGACCAGGAGGGCGGCGAGCACGGCCAGCACACCCGCCACGACCAGCACCCGCCGCGACGGACGGCCGCTCGATGGGCGGGCTTTCGTCGATGCGACCTTCATGAGGTGGCCGTTCCTGGGGTGGCCGTCCCGATGACGGCGATTCGGGCGATGACGGGTGTGTCCCTGGTGCGGGTGATCTCGACCCGCACGGCGTCCACCTCCGCCGGCGAGAAGGTGAGGATGCGCTGGTGGCCCACCGCGTTCGCTTCGGCCAGCGTCGTCCACCGGCCGTCCGCCCGACCTCGCACGACCACGTGCTCGACGCGCTGCCCCTCAGCGATGTCCTCGCCCACGACGACCGCCTCGACCGGTCGCGTCCGGTCGAAGGAGAGCGTGAGTCCGGGGCGGGGGTCGGCGGCGTCCGGCCGCCACGGCGTCCGCGCTCCGGCGGGCCGTCGTCCGGCGTCGTCCGCCCCGCCCGGAGCCTGCTTCCCCCCGGGCCAGGCGGTCGTGACGTCGCCGGGGCTGCCGGACGTCACCGTCACGGACGCCTCGACGCGCCGGGCGCGGAAGTCCTCGATCCGCCGGCCCAGCTCAGCCAGCACCGCCACGTCGGCCGCGCGCACCAGCCCGTCGCGGGCCGGCGGGACGTTGAGCAGGAAACACGCGTTGCCGCCGACGGAACGCAGGTAGATCTCGAACAGCTCGTCGGCGGAGCGGACCCGGCCGTCCTCGGCCGGATGGTGGAACCACCCGGGGCGGATCGAGGTGTTCACCTCGGCCGGATACCAGACCAGGTCGTCCTCGTGCCCCGCCAGGGCGGCCCGGCTGCCCAGGTCGCGCTCGTCGCTGCGGACGAGCCGGGCGAACGCGCCGTCGTCCGCCTGCTGCGAGCGGTCCGCGATCCTTTCGGCGTCCTGCAACGCGCGCGGGACCACGCTCCACTCGTCGGGGCGGGTCGCGCCGGCCTCGTTGCCGCACCAGCGCACGTCCGGGCCGCACACGTTGATGACCGCGTCCGGCTGCAGGTCGCGGACCACCGCGTAGTAGCGCTCCCAGTCGTAGACCTGCCGTCTGCCGTTCGGGCCCTCGCCGTTCGCGCCGTCCAGCCACACCGTGAACACCGGCCCGTAGCGGGTCAGCAGCTCGGTGAGCTGGGCGACGTAGAAGTCGTCGTACGCGCCCCCGGCTCCGTACGACGCCTCTGTGCGGTCCCACGGCGACAGGTAGACCCCGAACTTCAGCCCGTGCCGCCGCGCCGCCCGCGCGACCTCGTCCACCACGTCGCCCCGGCCGCCCCGCCACGGCGACGACGCCACCGTGTACGACGTGACGTCGCTCGGCCACAGGCAGAACCCGTCGTGGTGCTTGCAGGTCAGGATCACCCCGGTCATCCCGGCCGCCTTGAGCGCCCTGACCCACTGGTCGGCGTCCAGATCGGCCGGGTCGAAGCCGGCCGGGTCGTCGTGCCCCTCGCCCCACTCCCGGTCGGTCATCGTGTTCATGCCGAAGTGGACGAACCCGTAGAACTCCATCTCCTGCCAGGCGAGCTGACGGGCACTCGGCCGGACCGAGGCCAGCTCCGGGGCCGGCTCCGGGGTCGATTCCGGGATCGCTGTCACCGGAACCGCCGGTTGTAGGAGGCCAGCACGCCCAGCAGCACCGCCAGCGCGACCAGCATGATCGCCAGGCTGCCCCACCCGACGGTGGTACGGGCGACGACGACCGCCGCCACGCAGGCCGCCGCGATGATCGTCCGGGCGGTGACGAGCAGCACGCCGCGCGTCGAATCCTTCATGAGTGTCTCCTTCTAGCCCTTCACGCCGCCGGCGGCCATGCCCTCGATGAGCCGGCGCTGGATGAGCGCGTACAGGATGAGGACGGGGACGATGACGATGACCATGCCGGCGTAAAGACGCCCGTAGTCGGCCGCCGCCTTCTGCGCGGTCATCAGGTTGAGCAGCCCGACCTGCAGCGTCTTGCCCTCGCCCGGCAGCAGGGTGAGCGCGATGATGAAGTCGTTCCAGTAGGCCAGGAAGTTGAACAGGATCACGGTGGTGAGCGCCGGCCGCGCCATCGGCAGCATGACCCTGGTCATGATCTGGAAGCGCGAGGCCCCGTCCAGGGCCGCGGCCTCCTCGTAGTCGGCGGGGATCGAGCGGAAGTACGCGGTCAGCAGGTAGATGGTGAACGGGATCGACGTGGCCGCGTACACGAGCGACAGGACCCCGGGGTTGTCGATGAAGAAGCCGCCGGGCAGGACGTCCACCAGCGCGCGGTCCCAGTCGACGAGCATCAGGAAGATCGGCACCACGATGTAGTTGACGTTGACGAACAACCCCGCGAGCAGCGCGACCTCGACCAGGCTCCGGCCGCGGAACTCGTAGCGGGCGATGACGTACGCGGCCGGCACCGACACCGCCACGACGAACACCAGCCCGAGCACGGTGACCAGCAGGGAGGTGAAGAAGTACTGGCCCATGCGGGCGCCCACGAACGCGTCCACGTAGTTCTGCAGGTGCAGGCCCTCGGGCAGCGTCCACGGGCTGCCGTAGAACTCGCCCTTGCGCTTGACCGAGGCGAACAGCACCCAGGCGACCGGCACCGCGATGGCCAGCGCGATCGCCGTGACGAGGATGTAGGTGAGCGCGCGGCCCGTCCTCGCCTTGGGGAAAGGTGTCATGGTGGGAGAAGTCCTCAGAACTGGAGGGGCTCGCGCCGCGTCGCGCGGCTCACCAGCAGCGACACGAGGAACGAGAAGGCGAAGATGACGACGCCGATGGCCATGCCGTAGCCGTACGACGAGTTCGTGTACGCCTGCTTGTACATGTAGCTCAGCAGCACCTCGGAGGAGCCGTCGGGCCCGCCGCCGGTCATCGCGCGGACGAGGACGAAGCTGAGGTTGACCGCGCTCATCACGAAGAACGTCAGCGTCGTGCGCAGGTTCTGCCAGATGAGCGGCAGCGTGATGGCGAAGAACTGGCGGCCGGCCGAGGCGCCGTCGAGCGCGGACGCCTCGTACATCTCCTCGGGGATGCTCGCCATGCCGGACATGTAGAGCACCATGTAGTAGCCGAGCGACTGCCAGACCATCGCGATGGCCAGCGACCAGAGCACGATGTCCTGGTCGCCGAGCCAGACCTGGCGCAGGCCGTCCAGCGACAGCAGCCGCAGGGTGCCGTTGATCAGGCCGTTCTCCTGGTCGTAGAGGGCCGAGAAGATGGCCGCGATGACGACCACGGACAGCACGCTCGGGACGTAGAGGACGAACCGGTAGAGGGTCCGGCCCCGCAGCCGCTGCCGCGTCATGATCGCCGCCAGGAACAGGCCCATGCCCATCGTCACGACGGTCACGACGACCAGGAGCGCCACGGTGTTCTGGAACGCGCGGACGAACTGGGTGTCGTCGAGCAGGCGGACGAAGTTGTCGAGCCCCACGAAGCGCATGTCCGGGGAGAAGCCGCTCCACGTGTAGAACGACATCCGGAACACGTTCACGGTCGGGACGATCATGAACAGCACGAAGAGCACGAGCGCGGGCAGGAGACAGGCGAGCACGAACGGGCCGCTGCCCCGCCTGCGGGCCGCGGGACCGGCCACCTCAGTTACCCGCCTGGCGCAGCTTCTCGCTGGCGTCGTTCAGCGCGGTCTGCCACTGCTCCTGGGTCTTGTCGCCGCTGATGATGCTGTTGGCGGTGTCGAAGAGCGTGCCCTTGATGTCGACGCCCTCGACGGGCGCGGTGCCGGCGAAGCCGCCGACGAGCGCGGAGACCGACGGGTCCTCGTAGACCCGGTAGAACTCGGCGTTCTCCCCGGTCAGGCTGCTCACGATGCCGTCGATCGGCTGGATCGCGTCCGACTTCGCGAAGATCGCGGCCGCCGCGTCGGAGTAGAGGTAGGCGACGAACTCCTTGGCCGCGTCCTTGTTCTTGGCGGCGGCGGGCACCCATACCGACTCGACCGAGGTGGTGATGTAACGCTTGCCGTCCTCGGTGATCGCCGGCAGCGGCGTCAGGCCCCAGGCGAAGCCGTCGGCGCGCGGGGCGTCGGCCATCTCGCCGACGATCCAGGTGCCGTTCGGCATGAACAGGGTCTTGTCGTCCAGGATGGACTGCTGGTTCTTGGTGAAGTCCTGCTCGTTGGCGTAGCCGACCGTGGTCGGCGCGGCGTACTTCAGCAGCCGGGTGGTGAGGTCGAGCACCTGCTTGGCCTGCGGCGTCTGCCACACGCCCTGCTTGTACGTCATCACGTCGGTGTAGAACTGCTCCCCGCCCACGTCGGCCAGCAGCGCGAAGAAGTAGGAGTCGAGGTAGCCCGCGGTCGGGTAGGTGAACAGCGAGATCTTGTCCTTCTTGGCCGTCTCGCCGAGCGCGAACATCTCGTCCCAGGTGGCCGGGACCTTCCAGCCCTTCTTGTCGAACAGGCCCTTGTTGTAGAACAGGCCGGTCGGCGCGTAGTACATCGGCATCGTGTACGTCTTGCCGTCGCCGTACGGGTTGGTGTTGAGGTTGCCGACGATGCCGTCGATCAGCTTGTCGCCGACGGTCTTGTCCTCACCCGGCACCTTCGCCCGCAGCACGGGCGTGAGGTCTTCGAGCGCCTTGTCCTTGATCAGGGTCTCGGTGAGCGCGGCCTTGCGGCCCTGGCCGAGCACCACCACGTCGGGGAAGCGCCCGGCCTTCATGTTCGGCGTGATCTCGTCCTCGATGCTCTTCGAGATCTGCAGCTGCACGTCCACATTCGGGTGGGCGCTCTCGTAGGCCTGGACGACCTGCGTGTACATGTCGCGGCCGTAGCCGCCTTCGAGCGCGGCGACGTTGAGGGTCGTCTTGCCGCCGGTGTCCGAGCCGTCCCCCTCGGCCGAGCAGCCGGTGAGCAGTCCGAGCGTCGCGACCGCGGCGGTCGCGAGGACGAGTGATCTCCTCATGGTTCTGGGATCCTTCCGTGGGCACTCTGCCCACCTGACTGGGGCGGAGGAACGAGTCCGGAGCCGGACGTTGTTACAGTGGCATCGATAACATGGATGGCGCAAGTGGCACTTGTCCAAGTGCCGCTCACCCGGGTTTCAGGAGGCGCGGGGCGGGCCCGTGGACGCGCGCACGGAGAGCGTGGCCGTGACCAGGGATTCCTCCGACTCGGCCCCGTCCTCACGCAGCAGCAGGGCGACCGCCGCCTCGCCGGAACGGTAGAAGTCCTGCCGCACGGTGGTCAGCGGCGGCGAGCAGTAGGCGGCCAGCTCGATGTCGTCCACGCTGACGATGGACACGTCCTCGGGCACGCTCCTGCCGCGCTCGCGCAGCGCGCGGATCACGCCGAAGGCCATCTCGTCGCTGGCCGCGAAGACGGCGGTCACGTCGGGGATCATCGCCAGGACCTGGCCCTGCCGGTAGCCGGAGTCGGGCGACCAGTCGCCCTCCAGCGGGGGCGGCGCCGGGATCCCGGCCGCGGCCAGGCACTCCTGCCAGCCCTGGCGGCGCTGGCGGGCCTCGATCCACTCGTCGGGGCCCGCGACGTGCCACACCTGGCGGTGGCCCAGGTCGAGCAGGTGCTGGGTGGCCAGGCGGCCCGCCTCCTTCTGGTCGATCCCGAGCACCCTGGCGCTGGCCGTACGGGAGCCGTCGAGCGTGACCGTGGGGATGTCGCGGGTGATGTCCTCCATCTTCTGCGTCACGGAGATGAGCGGCACGGCGATGACGATGCCGTCCACGCCCTGGTCGGCCAGCTTGGACAGGGAGCGCTCCATCAGGCCCGTGTCGAGCCTGGCGATGGTCGCGATGCTCACCGCGTAGCCCGCCTCGCCCGCGGCCGCCTCGACGCCGGCGGTCACCGCCGAGCGCGAGTAGTAGCCGCCGGACTGCAGCAGCACGAGCCCGATGGTGTGGCTGCGGCCGGACGACAGCACCCGCGCGGCGTTGTTGAACCGGTAGCCCAGCCGCTCCACGGCGGCCAGCACGCGTTTCCTGGTCTCCGGGTTGACGTTGGGGGAATCGCGCAGCGCGCGCGAGACCGTCTGCGCCGACACCCCGGCGGTCCTGGCCACGTCAGCCATGCTGGGCTGCCTCGTCGGCCGCTCGGTGGCTTTGGTCACGGCGCTCCTCTCTCGCGGCTTCGTCAGGGGGATCCTACCGCGCTTGTTACATATGGCATCGATAACATAAGGTCTCCCCTCGTGATCGAGCTCCCTGCGACGCGAACCCCGACGACCTCCGCGGCACCCACGGCATCCACGGCACCTCCGGCGTCCACGGCGTCCACGGCGTCCACGGCGTCCACGGCGTCCACGGCGTCCACGGCGTCCACGGCATCCACGGCATCCGCGGCGTCCACGGCATCCGCGGCCCCGGCCGACGCGCCGGCCGGCGTGGAGGCCGGCGTGGAGGCCGGCGTGGAGGCCGGAACGGCCACGAGCGCGCTCACCTGGCGCGGACGGCGCCTGCACCGGCACGGGGTCCCGCACCGCATCCTGTCCGGGGGGCTGCACTACTTCCGCGTCCATCCCGATCTCTGGCGCGACCGCATCCGCCGCCTGGCCGACCTCGGGCTCAACACCATCGACACCTACGTCGCGTGGAACTTCCACCAGCCCCGCGAGGACGCGGCTCCGCGCTTCGACGGCTGGCGCGACGTCGAACGGTTCATCCGGCTGGTGGGGGAGGAGGGGCTCGACGTCGTCGTGCGGCCGGGGCCGTACATCTGCGCAGAATGGTCGAACGGCGGCCTGCCGAGCTGGCTCACCGCCCGCGACGTCGCGCTGCGCAGCTCCGACCCCGCCTTCACCGCGGCCGTCGGCCGCTGGTTCGACGAGCTGATCCCGCGCCTGGCCGCGCTCCAGGCCGGCGTGGGCGGGCCCATCGTGGCGGTGCAGATCGAGAACGAGTTCGGCAGCTACGGCGACGACCAGGCCTACCTGCGCTGGAACCGCGAGGCGCTCATCTCACGCGGCATCGGTGAGCTGCTGTTCACCGCCGACGGCCCCACCGAGCTGATGTTGGACGGCGGCACCCTGCCCGGCACGCTGGCCGCCGTCACCCTGGGCTCCAAACCCGCTGCCGCCCGGCGGCTGCAGGCGGCGCGGCGGCCGGACGAGCCGTTCGTCGTCGCCGAGTTCTGGAACGGCTGGTTCGACCACTGGGGCGAACGGCACCACGTGCGCGGCGTGGACAGCGCCGTGCGCACCCTCGAAGGGATCATCGCCGACGGCGGCAGCGTGAGCGTCTACATGGCCCACGGCGGCACCAACTTCGGGCTCTGGGCCGGCGCCAACGAGCACGAGGGCCGGCTGCAACCCACCGTGACCAGCTACGACTCCGACGCGCCCGTGGCCGAGGACGGCAGCCTCACGCCCAAGTTCCACGCCATGCGCGCGGCCCTCGGCGCCCGCGGGCCCGTCCGGGTGTCCGAACGCCCGCCGGTGCTGCCGCCGGCGCGGGTGCCGCTCGTCCGCCGCGCCGGACTGCTGCCCGGCCTGCGCGCCGTGTCCGCGCCCGCCACGGTCGAGCCGCGGCCGGCCTCGTTCGAACGGCTCGGGCTCGACGCCGGCATGGTCCTGCACACCGCGCACCCGCGTGTCCCCAAGGGGGAGCATCGGCTCACGCTCATCGACGTGCGCGACCGGGCCATGGTCTACTGCGACGGCACGTTCCTCGGCGTGGCCGGGCCCGGCCTGTCTGAGCTGTCCGTACGCGGGACCGGTGCCGTCGTACGGCTGGAGATCCTGGCCGAGAGCCTCGGCCGGGTGAACTACGGCCCCGGCCTCGGCCGGCACAAGGGCCTGCTCGGCCCGGTCCTCATCGACCGGCGCATCGTGCAGGGCTGGGAGAGCACCCCGATCGCCCTCCAGGAGTGGACCCCTGCCGACCTCGCCACCGCGACCGCCGCCGGAGAAGCCGCCGCAGGCGAGTCCGTTGCCGCCGGCCTCGCCGCCGGAGAGCTCGCGCCGGCCGGCGGCGGGTTCGCCGAGGCGATCGTGCGCGTCGGGACGCCCGCCGACACCTTCCTCGCCCTGCCGGGGTCGGGCCGCGGCCTGGTCTGGGTGAACGGTTTCCTGCTCGGCCGCTACTGGGACATCGGCCCCCAGGCCACGCTGTACTGCCCCGCGCCGCTGCTGCGCGAGGGGGACAACGCCGTCACCGTGCTCGAACTCGAACGCCCCGGCGACGTCCTCGAACTGCGCGACCGGCCGGAGCTGGGCCCGCCGGAGGAGTACGTCGAGGAGTTCGACTGATCCCGCCGCCGTCCACCGCCATCCAGCGCCCCCGTTCCGGCGAACCAGTGATCGGCGAAGACGCCGATTCCTTCCTGGGGGTGTCCGTGGATCAGCGCGCGCAGCAGATCGTCGTCGGCCGGGCGGACGACGTGCCCGGATGGCTGCTCGACGGCATGTACCGGCTCCGTCACGAGGTGTTCCGCGAACGCCTGCGCTGGGACGTCGGCAGCAGGGACGGCAGGGAACGCGACGCCTACGACGACTGCGACCCGGTCTACGCGATCGGTTACGCCGAGGAGCGCCGGGAGGTCACGGGCTGCTGCCGCCTGCTGCGCACCGACGGCCCGTACATGCTGCCCGAGGTCTTCCCCGAGACGCTGCGCGGCGGGCCCGCGCCGCGTGATCCGGCCACATGGGAGATGAGCCGGCTGGCCATCGGCCGGGGCTGGTCGCGTACGGTGTCGGCGGGTTTCGGCCCTTTCGCCCGCGCGCTGATCTGGGAGGCGTTCCGCTGGGTCGACCGGCACGGCGACACGGTCGTCGCGGTCTCCAGCGTGGCCGTGGAACGGATCGTGAACGGCATGGGCGTGCGCACCCGGCGCTTCGGCGACGGCCGGGCGACCCGCGTGGGCAGCGTGCTCTGCTCCGCCTACGCCACCTCGACCAGGGACTACCTGGCCCACGCCGCGCCCGGCCGGTGAAATCCGGTGGACATCGCCCATCCGGATGACCATGGTGGGCGGATGCGACAGCAGGAGATCTGGAACGACGAAGTCGCCAAGGGCTACGACACGCCGGGCACCGGCATGTTCGCGCCCGAGGTGCTGGGCCCCGCCGTGGACCGCCTGGCCGAGCTCGCGGAGGGAGGGCGGGCGCTGGAGTTCGCCATCGGCACTGGACGGGTGGGCGTGCCGCTGGCCGAGCGCGGTGTGCCCGTCACCGGCGTCGAGCTGTCACCCGCGATGATCGCGCAGTTGCGGACCAAGGTGAGCGAAGCCGTCATCCCCGTGGTCGAAGGCGACATGGCGACCGTCTTCGTGCCGGGCGACCACACGCTCGTCTACCTCGTCTACAACACGATCTCCAACCTGCTCACGCAGGCCGAGCAGGTCGAGTGCTTCCGCAACGCCGCCCGGCACCTGGTGCCGGGCGGACGTTTCGTGATCGAGCTCTGGGTGCCCGACCTGCGTAAGCTGCCCCCGGGCCAGCAGGCGGTCGTGTTCGCGTCCGAGCCGGGCTACATCGGCCTCGACACCGTCGACGTGCTGCGCCAGCACGTCGTCTCCCACCACTTCAGGTTCGACGACAGCGGGCGGGCCGAGCTGTTCCGCAGCCCGCACCGTTACATCTGGCCGGCCGAGCTCGACCTCATGGCCCAGCTGGCCGGGTTCGAGCTGGAGAGCAGGCACGCCGACTGGACCGGAGCCGAGTTCACCGCGGAGTCGCGCTCCCACGTCTCCGTCTACCGCCTGCCCGCCTGAACGTCGGGCCGTCCGTCACAGACGCTCGGCGTCGGGGTGGGCGCCGAGCAGGTCGAGCACGGCGGTGACGGCCGGCGTCACGGTGCGGACGAGCGCGTACGTGGTCCGGGTGATCTCGACCGTGGCGATCGGCCTGAGCACCACGCCGTCGGGCACGCCGACCACGGAGGCGACCAGCTCGGGCACCAGCGCGACGCCCAGGCCCTCGCGCACCATGCGCAGGACCAGCGCGTAGTCGTCGGCGGTGTGGATGACGTCCGGATGGAAGCCCGCCATGGCGCAGGCCCGCCCGAGCAGCACGTGGTCGGTGGTGCCCCGGGAACCCGCGATCCACGGATCGCCGCGCAGCGTGCCCAGGTCCACCGCGCTGTCGTCCGCTGGGCCCGCCGCCGGATGGGTGGCGGGAAGGGCGAGCAGGATCGGCTCGGCGCCCACGAACCAGCGGGAGATGCCCGGCGGCAGATCCTCGGGGATGAGGTTGTAGGAGAAGGAGATCCCGAGGTCGCAGGCGCCGCGGCGGAGCGCTTCGACGGTTTCGCGAGGTTCGAGCTCGGCCATGATGACCCGCAGGCCCGGATGACGGGTCCTGGCCACGGCCATCGCGGGCAGCAGGCGGTGCACGGCGGCGGTGGCGAAACAGGCCACGCGGACGGGTCCGCGCGGGGTCGTGGCCGAGCGGAGGTCCTCCTCCGCCGCGTCCAGGGCGTTGAGCACGATGTGGGCGTGCCGTACGAGCCGCCGTCCTTCCGCCGTGAGCCGGACCCGGCGCCCGGAACGCTCGAACAGCGGCACCCCGGCCTCGCGTTCGAGCGTGGCCAGTTGCTGGGAGACGGCCGAGGAGGTCATTCCGCAGACCTCGCCCACGGCCGTCATCGTGCCGTGCTCGGCGAACTCGCGCAGCAGGCGGAGTCTGGTGGGATCCAGCATCAAGCGATCCTTACAGATCAGCGCACGATTACTAAGTGGACGTTGCCGATTCGACCACGCGAGACTGTCGTCGCACCACCCTGAATCAGCACGGGACACCAGCACCGGCATGCACAGACATCAGTACCGGCATCAGCACCGGCATGCACCGGAGATCGAGGCGAGGAGAAACGTCATGCGGACCGTCGTCGAGGTGCCCCAGTGGCAAGGCTCGCGCTCGCCCACGGCGCCGAAGCTGGTCGAAGGCGCGGCCCGGCTGGCGGCGATGATCCCGGCCGACGCGCACGTCCGGGTGGAGACGGGCGGCACCCTGGCCGAGACCGCCGCGCGGGTCCGGCGGGCGTTGCCGGCCGGCGGCTTCACCGTCACGGTCGGCGGTGACTGCGGCGTCGAGCTCGAACCGGTCGCGGCCGCGCTGCGCCGGCACGGCGACCGGCTGCACGTCGTGTGGTTCGACGCCCACGGCGACCTGAACACCCCGGAGTCCTCCCCGTCTGGCGCCTTCCACGGCATGATCGTCCGTACGCTGCTGGGCGAGGGCCCGCCGGACCTGGTCCCCTCACCCGCGCTGCGCCCCGACCGGCTCGCCCTCGCCGGAACGCGGGCGCTGGACCCCGCCGAGGCCGACTACATCCGCCTGGCCGGCATCGGCGGCCCGGCCGGCGTCGCCGACGGCGCTCTCGTCTACGTCCACGTCGATCTCGACGTCCTCGACGGCTTCAGCTCCGTCGGCTATCCCGAACCCGACGGCCTGAGCCCCGACGCCCTGATCGCGGCCGTCGCCGAACTGGCCGCCCGGCACGAGATCGTCGGGCTCGGCATCACCGAGTACGCCCCCGCGGACCCCACCGACGAGGACCTGCTCAAGCGGCTGGTGCCCGAGCTGGTCCGGCTGTGCGCGAGCTCCGGCGCCCGGCAGATCGAGCGGCGGGCCGCCGCGGCCTGGCCCGCCGGGCACGCGGAGGAACGTGACGGCTGGCTGCTGCGCCACACGCCCGGCGTCAACCGCAAGCGATCCAACTCGGCGCTCCCGCTCGCGGCCGAGTCCCCGTCCGTCGCCGCCATGGAGACCTTCTACGCCGGACGCGGACTGCCCGCGATCGTCCAGGTCAGCCCGGCGGAGCAGCACGCCGAACTGGACGCGGCGCTCGCCGCCCGCGGCTTTGCCAAGACAGGCGAGACGCTGGTCATGACCGCGGACGCCGATACGGTCATCGCCGCCGCCACGAAGAACGAGCCCGCCGCCTTGGACGAGGATCCGGCAACCGGTCCGACGGGAGATCCACGTCCGGGAGGAGAGCCGGGCACGGCCGGCGCCGGCGGTGTCGAGCGGGTCGCCGATCGGGGGCGCTGGGCCGAACTGTTCGAGGCCGTGACCGGTGCGGCGGACAGCATGCCGGTCGTCCGGCGGATCGAGCCCGAGACGATGCTGCTGGTCGCCGGAGACGGCGCCGGTCTGGGGCTGGCGGTCATGGACGACGGCTGGACGGGCGTGTTCTGCATGGCCACCCATCCCGACCGGCGGCGCCGGGGCGTGGCCGGAGCCGTCATGGCGGAGCTCGCCCGGTGGTCGCGGGAGCGGGGCGCGCCCCGCCTCTATCTTCAGGTAGAGGAGGACAACCACCCGGCCCGCGCGCTCTACGAAGGGCTCGGCTTCACGACGTCACACCACTACCATTACCGCCGCGAGGACCGTCACGAGTAGCGGCGCGAGCACCTGAGTGAGGACCTGAGCGAGAACCGGCGCGCGGGCTGACGGAGACGGCGGCCGGAACGGCCATTGAATTGCCCTTCAAC
The DNA here is from genome assembly GCF_035917475.1 of Nonomuraea fuscirosea. Classification (NCBI taxonomy): domain Bacteria; kingdom Bacillati; phylum Actinomycetota; class Actinomycetes; order Streptosporangiales; family Streptosporangiaceae; genus Nonomuraea; species Nonomuraea fuscirosea. The sequence continues at coordinate 1,056,079 of NZ_CP109074.1, forward strand.
ACGGTGATGCCATGCCGGATCCGTACAGACGCGGGCGCCTTTGGGCAAGTGTCTTTCATGCCCGAAGGCCGCGGCGCATCCGTGCTTTTTCATCGCGAAGGCACCCCCGAGAGGTGCATGATCTGCTGAAGGTGGCTACAGTACGTGCAACCGTGACGTAAATTGGAGCACCCTTATGGCGAAGCGTATTGTTGAGTCCTTTCTCGATGACATCGACGGCAGTGACGCCGAGGGGACCACGAGGTTCTCCCTCGACGGCACCAACTACGAGATCGACCTGTCCGGTTCCAACCGGGAGAAGCTGGAGCGGGCCCTGGCCCCCTTCATCACCAAGGCGCGTGCCGTCCGCGCCGACAGGGGCGCGCGCGGCCGTCGTGCGGGCGCCGTCTCCTCCAGGGCCGTAAGCAGGGAGAAGTCGACCGAGATCAGGCGGTGGGCCAAGGCGCAGGGGCTGCCGGTGAGCGAGCGCGGCCGGATCGCCTCCACGGTCGTGGAGCAGTACGAGGCGGCCCACTGAGCGAGCGTCCGGGGTCCCGCCCCGCCCGTCGCGTTCAACCGGCCGCCCCGATTCGGCCGGCTTGATTCGGCCGGGACCCCGCCCGCGGGCCACGAGTTTCGCCTGACTTCCTTTCTTCGCCATTAGCCGCGGCCCTCGGCGACGCCTTGCCGGGAGCGCCTCACGCCATTCGGCGTCCCTTAACTGCGCGGTTAATTGCTAATTGGCGGATGGCCGGCGTTGATCCGGGAGATCACCAGCTGAACCACCCGGAGATCGCCGGCCGAACCGTCCGGGGCCGTTCTCTCATCCCCGTACGGTGGTGACGCGCAGCCGCGGATCCGCCTTGATCTCCGCCTCGGTGAAACGCTCCGTCACCCATCCGCCGCGCGCGAACAGGGCCGTCTGGTCGGCGTGGTACGGCGAGGACGGGTTCGCGGACAGCGAGTAGGTGAGGATCGTCCGCGTCCTCGGTCCGTCAGGGGTGAGCTCGACGGCCATCATGAAGCTGGAGCCGGTGTCCACGTCCGGATAACGCCCGCCGCTGAGCCTGCCGCGCATGCGTACCCGGTCGAAGCAGCCCTCGGCCTCGGTGCAGCCGGGGATCGGGTGCGAGCCGTAACGCTGGGCCTGGCCGGGGGTGAGGGTGAGCGGCATGCCGCCGTCCTCGAACGACTTCACCGCCTCGGCCAGCGCCTGCCGCACCTGCGGGGCGTCCCGCTTGAGCCCGCGCGGCGTGGTGAGCGGATGTTCGGGATCGAACGGCACCCGCCACCAGCGCCAGATGGGCTCACCCGGCTTCGTCGGGCGCTGCAGCCCGGTGTAGAACTCGCGCCACAGGATCGCCCCCTCGCCGTCCAGGGTGGCGCGCCCGTCCCAGGCCGTCAGCGTCCGGCAGGCCGCGCGCACGTCCACCCGCTCGCCGGCGGCCGTCTTCAGCACGCGATGGTCCCGGCACAGCGCCGCCACGTCCTTGCGCAGCAGCTCGAACGTGTAGTTGCGCTTCGACCGGACGGTGGCGCTCAGGGTGCCCAGGGTGAAGCCGCGCGGGCCGAGCCCGTCGGCGCCGGACAGCCGCCGGTCGATCATGTCGAGGCTCACCCGGGGCCGCGGCTCGACGTCGGTGCGGACCTTGCCCCACACCTCGTCGTAGCCGGTCATCGGCGCCGCCGGGTTCGTCATCCACGGGGTGTTGTTGCTGTTGGCGACGTAGTCGGCCCTGGTCAGCCGGGGCTGGCTGCCCGGCCCGAAGATGCCGGGCACGACGGCGTCGCCGTCCTCACCCCACTGGCACGCCGACGTGGAGCCGTCCAGCACGTACGCCTCCAGCGACGGATCCGGCGACAGCACGGTGCAGCGGCGCGCCATGGCGTCGGTCACGTGGGGAACCACCGAGGCGTCGGCGAACGTGGTGGTGCCGCCGATGTCGGTGGCCAGCGTGTAGACGAACGGCAGGCCCTGGTGGGTGTCCTGGGCGGCGCGCAGTTCCTTGAGGTTTCGCGCCTTGGCCATCGCCAGCCACGTGTCCGCCGAGCGCAGGTTGGCGGCGTTGACGTCGGCCAGCGCGTAGGCGTACTCGTCGCTCTGGCCGGCGGCCAGCACCGGGCCGTAGCGGGAGGTGGGCAGGGCGCGGGTGACGATGCCGCCGTCCTTCAGGCGTACCTCGATCTCCTGGCGTCCCATCGGCTCGGTCTTTCCGTCCACCAGGTAGCCGCCGCGCCCGCCGGCCAGCTTCAGCCGGTAGACGCTGAAGCGGTGGGCGTGGGAGACGGTGTGCGTCCAGGCGATGCTCGCGTTGTGCCCGATCTGGACGACCGGGGTGCCGTACAGGCTGGCGCCCGCCACGTCGAGCACGCCGGGGATGGTGAGCTGCACCTGGTAGAAGCGGCGGATGCCGTTCCACGGGAAGTGCGGGTCGGCCAGCAGCATGCCGTGGCCGTCCCTGGTGGCCTGACGGCCCAGCGCCCAGGCGTTGCTGCCGGGGGCCGGCCCGTCCGGCCCGGCCCCGCCGCCTCCGGCGACGGCCTCCTTGAGGCCGGAGCCGCCCGCCAGGCGGTTGAGGTCGAGCAGGTTGTGCCAGACGTCGGTGGCGGTGATGGGCCGCACCCATGCCTGGCCGCGGCAGGTGGGGTCGGGCAGGTTCGCCACTCCGGTGTCGCGCAGGTACGCGTTGTAGCCGGCGGCGTAACCGGCCACGAGCCGGCGCATGTCCTCGGTGGGGCCGATCGGCGCGGGCCTGGCCAGCAGCCGCGGTACGACGCCCGAGTCGGCGACGCTCTTGAAGTAGATGTCGCTGGTGAGGTTCGCGACCGGGCGGACCGGGTCGTCCGACTCCGCCTCGGGGCCGAAGAACATCGACCGCTCGCCCCGCAGCGTCGTCACCCACGAGGCCAGGACGCACAGATTGTCCTGGGCGAACGCGTAGCCGTAGCCGAAGCCGAGCCCGCCGTGGTCCTTGGCGGAGATGTGCGGGATGCCGTACTCGGTGCGCCGGATCTCGGCCGCGTAGCCACCGGCGGCGGGCAGGTCCTCCGTCGTGACGGGCCCGTCCTGCTCCGAGGGGACGGGCCCGTCCGCGGCCGAGGCGGTGAGTCCCATCGAGGTCGCGGCGGCCGGCGTGTCCGGGGCCGCCACCGTGACGGTGGCGGCCAGGGCCAGGGCCGTCACCGCGGCCGGCCAGGGTCTGAACTTCAAGGGGGGCTCCTATTCGAAACGCGCGTTGTCCGGCGCGGTCATGTGCCGCAGCAACGGCAGCGCCATGAGGATGACCAGCAGTGACGCGGCCAGTCCCGCGCCGGCGGTGGCGAAGTAGACGGGTCCCGGCATGGCCGGTGACGCGTTCTTCATCGCGAGCCCGTCGATCATCGGGCCGGCGACGCCGAAACCGGCCGCGGCGGCGACGGCGGCGGCCAGGACCAGCGGCAGCGCGGACTCCAGCAGCACCACCGAGGCCAGGGTGCGGGCGGGCGTGCCCGCCAGCCGCAGCAGGGTGAACGGCTGCCTGCGCTCCATCAGCCCGCCGCCGACCGCCACGACGAGACTGCATCCGCCGGTCAGCAGGGTCAGCGCCACAATGCCCAGCGCGATGTTCTCGATCTGGGTGAACAACGTCGCCCTGGTCTGGGCGACCTCGGCGAAGGTCATCGGCGCGTCGGCGCCGTAACGCGCCAGCAGCGTCCGCACCCGCTCCAAGGTCGCGGCTCCGTCCGCGCCGGTACGCTCTCCGCCCGGCTCCACGTCGCCTGTCCCGGTGCCGCTCGCGTCGGCACCGTTCGTGGCGTCGAGGCGGACCAGGACCGCCGCGAGGCTGAGGCCGGTGGTGGTGGCGGGGCGGCTGGAGGGGCCGGCGAGGGGCAGGAGGCGGTCGACGGTGAGGGGGTTGTCGACTCCCACCAGGCGCTCGAAGTTGCCCATGACGGCCCGCGCGCCCGCCGGGCACGTCCCGATGGCGGGAAAGCGGGCCAGCTCCGCGCACCCGACGGCCGTCCTTGGCGGCGGCCCGTCGGGGCTGATCAGGTGGTTCTCGGCCGACTCCGCCAGCGCGTAGACGGGCAGCACGCCGACCCCCGGGTACGAGCGCAGCCGGTCGAGCAGTTCGGCCCCCTCGCGGGGCGGCAGCCCGCCGAGACCCAGGGGGGCACGCAGCACGCCGGTCAGCGCGCCGCCGGCCACGGCCTGCTGCCCGGAGACGACGGCCGGGACGATGCCCGCGATGGCCGTACCCAGGAAGACCGCCAGCACGAGCCCGCTCACCGAGCGGAAGGCGCCCCTGGGATCGGCCGCCAGCCGCTGCGAGGCGAGCAGCGTGGCCGCGCCCCCGGTCACGCGGGCCGCGAGCCGCGCGGCCAGCATCGTCACCCACGGACCGGCCAGCACCAGTCCGACCATGACCAGCGCGAGTGCCACCGCGGCCAGCCCTTCGTCGGCCTTGTGGCCCTCGTCACGGAACACCGGCCCGGCGAACAGCCCGAGCCCGGCCAGCAGCGGGATCACCCGCCAGATCCGCGGCGGCCGGGGCGCGGCCTTCCTCACGGTGCCGAGCGGCGAGACCCGTACCCGGCGCAGCGACCACAGGGCGGTGCCACCGGCCAGGAGGGGCACGCCGACGAGCACGGCCGCGTACTGCCAGGGCTCGGGGGTGACCAGGTCGGGGTAGAAGCGGGCGCCGGTGATGCGCAGGTCCGCGACGGCCGGGCGTACCAGCGGGAAGAGCGCGAGACCGAGCAGCGCGCCCAGGAAGGCGCCGATCGCCGCGTCCGTCGCGGCGATCACGCTGATCTGGCGGGACGTGGCGCCGACGAGCCGGATCGCGGCGAAGCGCGCCTCGCGGCGGGCGGCGGCCAGCCGGGTGGCGGTGCCGACGAGCACGAGCAGCGGGACGAACAATCCGATGGCCGCGACGGCGAACCCGAACCGGTAGAGGTCGCCGAAGTCGTCGTAGCCGGTGCCGGTCTCCACCGTGTCCACCTGCCGCGTCCCGGTGATGGCGGCGACCTCCAGCGGAGTGCGCCCCACCACGACGGTCAGCTCGTCGGGCCCGGACAGGGCGGCCCGGCCGACGGTGCCCGCGAGCGTGCCGGGGAAGCGGTCGCCCAGCTGCTCGGGCGGCACCGAGGCGAGCAGCCTGGCCAGCGCGGGGGAGGCGTAGTACTGGCCGGGGGCGGGCATGCGCGCCAGCCCTGGCACGATCGGCGCCCGTGGGCCGAGCGCGGCGGCGTCCAGGCGCTTGATGCTCTGACCGGCGTGGTAGTCCTGGCGGTAGTTCCACAGCGCGCCGTCGGCGGTGGCGTCGAGGGCCCAGCCGCTGGGCGCGGTGCCGGTGGTGCACTCCCAGCAGGGGCGGGCGGAGGTGGCCTGGAAGGCGTTGAAGAGCGAGAGCGTGACCAGCAGCACGGTGACGCCGGCCGCCACTCCCGCCACGATCAGCGCGAGCCTGGCCACCGCCTCCCCGCCGCCGCGCAGCGACAGGCGCAGGCCCAGGGCGATCATCGTACGGCCTGGCCGGCGAACGGGTTGGTGACCTGGCCGTCGCGGACGATGACCTCCCGGTCGGCGAACGCGGCCACGCGGGCGTCATGGGTCACCACGATCACCGTCGTGCCCTCCTCGCGGGCCAGGCCGACCAGCAGCTCCATGACGTGCTCGCCGGTGAGCGAGTCGAGCGCGCCGGTCGGCTCGTCGGCGAACAGCACCCGGGGCCCGAGCACCAGCGCGCGGGCGATCGCCACCCGCTGCGCCTGGCCACCCGACAACTGCCCGGTACGCCGGCCGCCCAGCTCTCCCAGCCCCAGCCGCTCCAGCCAGCCGGCCGCCCGCGCGTAGGCCTCCTTGCGCCTGACCCGGCCCAGCAGCAGCGGCAGCGCGACGTTGTCGGCCACGGTCAGCTCCGGCACCAGCTGCCCGAACTGGAAGACGAACCCGAACGCGGTGCGCCGCAGCTTGGTGCGCCGGGCGTCGCTCATCGTGTCCAGGCGCCGCCCGCCGAACCACACCTCGCCGCTGTCGGGGGTGAAGATCCCGGCCAGGCAGTGCAGCAGCGTCGACTTGCCCGAGCCGCTCGGCCCCATGACGGCCAGGATCTCCCCGGCCTCCACGGCCAGGTCGGCCTCGCGCAGCGCCAGGGTGTTCCCGTACGAGCGGCTGAGCCTGCGCGCTTCGATGATCATGACTCGCGCACCATGTCGGCCAGCGCCCCGAGCCGCGCCTGTGTGACGTCGATCCAGCGCAGGTCGGCCTCCAGGTGGAACATGCCGTGGTCGGCGAGCAGCGCGTCGGCCAGCGAGCCGGTGCGCTTGATCTGGGTGAACTCCCGCATGCGCCGCAGGTGCGTGGCCCGTTGCAGGTCGAGGTAGGCCGCCGCGTCGCGCCCGAGCATCAGCGCCAGCACGACTTTGGTGAACAGCACCGTCTGCAGGTACGGCTCGGCCGCGACCGGCTCCGACAGCCACTCCTCGACCTGCTGCTGGCCGAGGGGGGTGATGGCGTAGCGCTTGCGGTCGGGCCCGTCGCCCGGCTCGCTCATGCCCGCCGTGACCTTCCCGTCTCTGGCCAGCCGGCCGAGCGTGGAGTACACCTGGCCGAACGGCAGCGCCTTGCCCCGGCCGAAGTAGGTGTCGTAGTCGCGCTTGAGGTCGTAACCGTGGCTGGGCTCGCGCTCCAGCAGGCCGAGCAGCGCAAGGGGAACGCTCATGGCTCGGAACTATACACCAGGGGTATATACCCCGTGTATACAAAGCCTGCCGAGGGTCCGGAGTCGCGCGCCTGGGTCAGGACGACTCGGCGTCGGAGGGTGGCTGTTCGACCGGGAAGAAGATCGGGCTGAGCAGGTGCTGAGTGCGCTCCTGCGTCGGCTGGTTGCCCAGCAGCGGCAGGATCACGCGACGGAACTCGCGGATCATCGTCTCCAGCTCGTCGCGGGTGAGCCACACGGCGTGCTGGCGGTAGCCGACGAGGTCCGCCACCGGGTCGGCGCCCTCGCGGTCGAGGTAGGCGTTGAACTCCGTGACCAGGACGGCCAGCGCCGTGGCGAAGGTGCGCCGGTGGTCGTCGGGCGTCATGGCCGTGAGCACGTCGGCGTCGAGGACGGCTCGGCCGTGGCTCAGCCGGTAGCGGCGCTCCACCGCGCCGCGCACCCGCCGCTCGCCCGCCACCTCCAGGATCCCGGTGGCCGCGAGCAGGTCGACGTGCCGGTAGACCATGGCCTTCGAGGTGTCGGGGATCCGCGCGCACAACTGGCCGATGGTGAGTTCCCGCTCTCCGCGCATCGCGTGCACGATCCGCAGCCGCACCGGGTGTGCCAGTAGCTCCAAAGTGTCCACGATGCAACGTTCTCATGGTGTGTTACCGTTCGCAAAACAGTAGAAAGCAGGGTGCCGGAATGATCAGGGAAACAGATCCGGCGGCGATCGCCACGGCGGTCGTCGAGATGGCGCGGAGCGGACGCTTCGCCGACATCGAGCTTTCGTTCGCCCCGGCGCTGCGGGCGGTGGCTTCCGCCGAGACGCTGCAGGTCGGCTGGGAGAGTCAGCTCTCCAGGCTCGGGGCGATCGGCGAGGTAGGTGCGCCGATCAGCGAGCCGGCCCCCGAGAGCTGGGTGACCGTGATCGGGAAGGCCGATCTGGTCAAGGTGAGCGTCCCGGTGACGTGCGAACGTGGCGGGCTGACGGTGGTCATGGCGGTCGACGAGGTCGGCCTGCTGCAGGATCTGCAGCTCAAGCCACCGCTCACCGAATCGTGGACGCCGCCGCCGTACGCCCGCCGCAGCAGATTCGACGAGCACGAGGTCACCGTGGGCTCCGGCACGCCGGCCGTACCCGGCACGTTGAGCCTGCCGCGCGGGCGCGGCCCGTGGCCCGCCGTGGTGCTGCTCAGCGGCGGCGGGCCGTTCGACCGGGACGCCACCACCGGCCCCAACAAGCCCCTCAAGGACCTGGCCTGGGGGCTGGCCGGCCGCGGCGTGGCCGTGCTGCGCTTCGACAAGGTGACCCACACCCACGCCGCCCAGGTGGCCGCGGACCCGGGCTTCACGATGAGCGACGAGTACGTCCCGCACGCCGTCGCGGCCGTCCACCTGCTCCAGAGCCACCCCGCCGTCGACGCCGCGCGGGTGTTCGTCGCGGGCCACAGCATGGGCGGCAAGGTCGCCCCGCGGGTTGCCGCCGCCGAGCCGTCGGTGGCCGGGCTGGTGCTCCTGGCCGCCGACACCCAGCCCATGCACCGGGCCGCCGTCCGCGTCGTCCGCCATCTCGCCTCGCTCGATCCCGGCGCGCAGGCCGCGGTCGAGGCGATCACGCGGCAGGCCGCACGTGTCGACAGCCCGCACCTGTCGGCCGAGACCCCCGCCGCGGAGCTGCCGTTCGGCTACTCCGGGGCGTACTGGCTCGACCTGCGCGACTACGACCCGGTCGCGACCGCGGCCGCGCTGGACAAGCCGATGCTCATCCTCCAGGGCGGCCGCGACTACCAGGTCACCGTCGCCGACGACCTCGCGGGCTGGCAGGCGGGCCTCGGCCACCGCGAAGACGTCACCATCCGCGTGCACGTCGCCGACGACCACCTGTTCTTCCCCGGCTCAGGACCGTCCACGCCCGCGGACTACGACCGGCCCCAGCACGTCGACGCGGCCGTGGTCGCCGACATCGCCGACTGGCTGGCACCGCGCCGACCGGCGCTCGCCCGGCTCCTGTCCACCTTCAGACGCTGACCACCCTCGGGTGTGTCGATCAGGGCTTGCGTGCCACGCCGCAGACCGCGTTGACCGCCGGCGGCGGGTCCTGGCCGGGCGGCGGGCGCCACAGCGGCGTGGACACCACGCCTGGCGGCACGAGGTCGAGCCCGCCGAACAGGTCGGCCAGCCGGCCGGGGGTGCGCAGCGTGTAGGGGAAGGCGGCTCGCGCGTTGTAGGCGCTCACCGCCTCCACCAGCGCCGGATTGACGTTCACGCCGTCCGACAGGGCCAGATGGCTGCCCGGCGCCAGCGCCGCCACGTATCGGCGGACGAGGTCGGTGGCCGGTCCCGTGCCCGGCACCTGGCCGACGATGCTGAGCATCATCAGGCCGACCGGCCGCGACAGGTCGAGCGTCGCGGCGGCCTGCCCGAGCACGGCGTCCACGTCGCGGACGTCGGCCTCGATGTAGTCGGTCCTGCCCTCGGGCGTGCCGGACAGCAGGGCGCGGGCGTGCGGGAGCACCAGCGGATCGTTGTCGACGTAGACGACGCGGCACTCGGGAGCCAGGCGCTGCGCGACCTCGTGGGTGTTGTCCGCGGTGGGCAGGCCGGAGCCGAGGTCGAGGAACTGGCGTACGCCGGCCTCGGCGACGAGATAGGTCACGGCCCGCCGCAGGAACTCGCGTTGCAACCCGGCCACCTGCGCGAAGTCGGGGAACATGCGCAGCAGCCCGTCACCGGCCTCGCGGTCGGCCGGGAAGTTGTCGGAGCCGCCGAGCAGGTAGTTCCAGACCCGTGCGGAATGCGGTTTCGTGTGGTCGATCCGGGGGTCGGCGTCCATTTCGGCAGATTACCCGACAGCGTTGTAAATGATCAGGTTCTGGTCGGGTGGGGAGCGTGTTTCCGGACTCGATCAGGGGGTGAAGTCGAGCCGCATGACCACCCGTCGCGTCGTCGGATGGGTGATCTCCGCGAAGCCCGCCTCCTCGAACACCTGGCGCGCACCCACGTGCAGCTCGCCCCAGGTGATCTCCTTGCCGGCATGGGTGACCATCGGGTACGCCTCCAGCGCCCGCGCGCCGCGGTCACGGGCGAAGCCGATCGTGGCCCGCGCGAGGAGATACGTGAGCCCGCGGCCTCGGTAGGCCCGGCGGACCACGAAGCAGGTCACCGCCCAAACGCCGTCGTCGTCACGGTCCTCGTTCCGGCCGGCCCACGGGATGCGGGAGTTGCGCAGTTTCACGTACGCCGGGCGCGGCTCGATCGCCACCCAGCCCGCGGGCTCCCCGTCCACGTAGGCCACCAGCCCGCTGGTCATCGGCGCGGCCGGGTCGTCGCAGGCGGTCTGGGCGCGCAACATCGCGACCCGCTCCTCCAGCGTGGTGTCCCGCCAGATCCAGCCGGCCACCTTGAACCGCTGGCAGCGGCAGCGGCGGGCGTCGTTGGCGTCGAAGATCGCGTCCAGATCCGCCCAGGACGCCTCGTTCGCGGGGACGACGGTGAGCCGCTCGGGTGCGATCGGCCCCCGGCCGGCCGGTCCTGCCGCCCGGCCGGCCGGTCCTGCCGCCCGGCCTGCCGCCTGGTGCTCGGTCATGGCCGCATGTTAGGTGCCGTTCCGGACAATCCGCGTCCGGTATGTCAGGCTCGGGTGGGGGCGTCCCTGTGTAGGCTGGCCGCGAGGAGGGATCAAGACCGGCCATGGACAAGTCCACCGACCGCATCGAGTACGAGACCATGCTGCTCGGGCGGCACCGCTACCTGTCCGCGCCACGTCTTCACCCCGACGGCGGACATCTCGACCGCAGCGCGTACATCGTGCTCAGCCGCCTGGAGCTCGACGGGCCGATGTCGATCGGCCAGCTCAGCGAGGCGTTCCGGCTCGACCCCTCGACGCTCAACCGGCAGACCTCCGCCATGATGCGGGCCGGCCTGGTCGAGCGCATCCCCGACCCCGAAGGCGGCATCGCGCGCAAGTTCCGTGTCACCGAGGAGGGCGAGCACCGCCTGCGGGCCGAGCGCCTGCAGAACATCCAGGGTCTGGAGAAGGTGCTCGAAGGCTGGAGCGAGGAGGACACCGCGGCCTTCGCCGGCTACCTGCGGCGCTTCAACTCCGACATCGAACGGCTCGAAGGCCGCCCCTGGCCCCGTCCCGCCCGCTGACCTTCTCGCCCTACGCTTCCGCTTCCGCTTCCGCATCCGCGCCGAGCCGTCCGGCGAGAGGGCCGGGTGCGCTCTTGGCCGCGAGGCTCGCCATCCCGGCGTTGAACCGCCTGAGATAGGCGGCGAAGGCGGCCGTGTCCTCCTCGCTCCAGCCCGCGAGGATGCGTTCCAGCCCGCGCACGTTTCGGTCCCGCTCCTCGTTCAGGCGGCGCCGCCCCTCCTCGGTGACGCGGAACTTGCGCGCGATGCCACCCTCGGGGTCGGGGATGCGTTCCACCAGCCCGGCGCAGAGCATGGCCGCGCTCTGCCGGTTGATGGTCGAAGAAGCCACTTTGAACGCCTCGCTGAGCTGCCCGATCGACATCGCTCCTTCGAGTTCGAGGCGGCTGAGCAGGACGTAGGCGCTGCGGTCCAGGTGCCGGTCGTCGCCGCGGGCGCTGTGCTGCCTCATGTCGCGGTGCCGCCACAGCAGCATGGCCTCGTACTCGAGCGCGCGTACGGACTGGTTCACGAGCCGTCTCTTTCTTCGTCCGCTGGCCTGTGATGTGCATCATGCACAAGTTGTGCATGGAGCATAGCGTGTGTATGGTGCATTCGGCATAAACAGGTAAGAGGGGGATGAATGGTGCACTCTGCGCCTGCCGTGCGTTCCGGCGGCGGGATCGTCAGCGTGCTCGCGGTGGCCGGCATCGTGGGTGCGCTCATGCAGACCCTGGTGGTGCCCCTGGTCGGCGAGCTGCCCCGGCTGCTGAACGCGAGCGCCGCCGACACCTCTTGGGTGCTCACCGCGACGCTGCTGGTGGGCGCGGTCGCCACCCCCGTCGTCGGCAAACTCGGCGACCTGTACGGCAAGCGCCGCATGATGCTCGTCTGCTCGATCCCCCTCATGGCCGGCTCCGTCGTGTGCGCGTTGTCCGGCTCGCTGATCCCCATGATCGTCGGCCGCGGCATGCAGGGGCTCGGCGTGGGCATGATCCCGCTCGGGGTGAGCGCGCTGCGCGACCTGCTGCCGCCCCAGCGGATCGGCCCCGCCATCGCGCTGATGAGCTCCTCGATGGGCATCGGCGGCGCTCTCGGCCTGCCCATCTCCGCCGCCGTCGCCGAGTACGCGGACTGGCGGATGCTGTTCTGGGGCTCGGCCGCGCTCAGCGTGCTGGTCGCCGTACTGATCTGGACCCTCGTGCCGGCCACGCCCGCCACCGCCAGGGGCCGCCTCGACGTCGTCGGAGCCGTCGGGCTCGGCACGGCGCTCGTCTGCCTGCTGCTCGGCGTGTCCAAGGGCGCCGACTGGGGCTGGGCCAGCGGCACCACCCTCGGGCTCCTCGGCGCCGCCGTGGTCGTCCTGCTGCTGTGGGGGCTGTTCGAGCTGCGCGTCCGGGACCCGCTGGTGGACCTGCGGGTGACCGCCCGGCCGCAGGTGCTCTTCACCAACCTGGCCTCCATCCTGGTCGGCTTCGCGATGTACGCGCAGTCGCTGGTCGTCATGCAGATCCTGCAACTCCCCGTGGCCACCGGGTACGGTCTCGGCCAGTCGATGCTGGCGGCCGGGCTGTGGCTGGCTCCGGCCGGGCTGATGATGATGGCCGTCTCCTCGCTCGGTGCCCGCCTGTCGGCCGCCCGGGGGCCCAAGATCAGCCTGTTCGCCGGGGCGCTGGTCATCGCGGCCGGGTACGGGGCCTCGCTGGGGCTGATGGACTGGGCCTGGGGGCTGATGATCGCCAGCTGCGTGGCCAACATCGGCGTCGGGCTCGCCTACGGCGCCATGCCGGCGCTCATCATGGGCGCCGTACCGCAGACCGAGACCGCCTCCGCCAACAGCTTCAACACGCTCATGCGCTCCATCGGCACCTCGGTCTCCGCCGCCGTGGTGGGCGTCGTCCTGGCCCAGATGAGCACGACGCTCGGCGGGCACAGCCTGCCGTCGGAGGGCGGCTTCCGTACGGCGCTGCTGATCGGCTGCGGCGTCGCCCTCGCAGCCTCCTTCGTCACCCTGACCCTCCCCAACCCCCGCCCCACCACCCCACGACCTCCCGCCGGACTGGCCACCGGGCCTGCAGTTGGGCCAGCCGCTGGATCTGCCGCCGACCTGGCCGCCGGCCCGCACTCGGCCGCCGACCCGCACTCGGCCAGTGGCCTGCTCTCTGCCAACGGCTTGCACTCGGCCGCCGGCCCTCACTCGGTCAGTGGCCCGCACTCGGCCACCGGCCCGCTCCCTGCCGACGGCCCGCACTCAGCCAGCGGTGCGCATTTGGCCAGTGGCCCGCGGTCGGCCGCCGGGTCTTACGCCGGTGCGGGTGCGAATGCCGATGCGATTGCCGATGCCGGTGCAGACTCCAGTGCTGGTGCGGGTGCCGATGCGGGTGCGGGTGCGAGTACCGGTGCGGGGGCCGGTGGCGGGTTCTCGTATCGGGCTTCTGCCGGCGACGTGCGGGTGGCGGATGGTGAGCCGGGGCGGCGTTCGTCCGGCGAGGCGACTCAGCCGTTCGGGCGGGTGGCGCAGCCCGTGCCGATCGTGCACGAGGAGCTCGGGCCTTGGGGGGACGCGTTCCGGTCGCGCGAGGAGCGGGTCGCCCCTCAGGGGGCCGGTCGTCCGGACCCGTCGCCCGCGTACCTGCCGCAGGACCGGCCGACGGCGGACGAGCTGGCCGAGCTGCGCTGGCTGCGCAGGGAGAACGCCGAACTGCGCCGGGTGAACCTGGAGTTGCGCGGCGAGTGCGCGACCGTACGGGACGAGAACGCCGAGATCCGCGCGGAGAACACCGGGCTGCGCGAGGAGAACACGGAGCTGCGCCGGGAGCTCGACGTGCTCATGGGAAGCGTGTCCGCCTGGGTGAAGAACCTGGCCGACCGCTGATGGGCCAGCCGTCCTGATCGGGCCGGGGGTCAGACGGTCGGGTTCAAGGCGGAGGCCAGAGGGTCGGGTTCGGGCTGGAGGTCAGCGGTGGCGGTCGAGGCCGGTGGCCAGTTCGGCGATGGCCTCGTCGATCTGCTTGCCCAGTACGGCCATGGACGGCGTCAGCTCTGGGCCGGGTCCCGGCAGCAGCCACTGATCCAGGACGACACGAAGCGCCGACAGTACCGCAGCCGCGCACACCGCCGGATAGACCGGGCCGTTCCCCGGACCGTGGCCAGGAGGGGGGAGGCCGAGGCGGTCGGCGATCGCGGTGGCGAGGGCCTGTTCCTGGGCGGCGAGCACGGCCAGCTTCTGCGGCACCAGCGACGGCGCCTTCCGGACCAGCCGCATCACCGCGAGGTAGTCGCGACCGGCCGCGTCGCTGCGGTTCATGACGGTGAGCACCGCCTCGCGGAACGCCTGGAGCACTGACTCGGTGAGCGGCCGGGCCCGGAACTCGGCGATGAGCACCTCTGCCCCGGACGACAGCGAGGCCACCACCGCCTCCTCCTTGCTGGAGAAGTAGTTGAAGAAGGTGCGCAGCGCGATGTCGGCCTCGTAGGCGATCTGCTCGACCGTGACGTTCTCGACGCCGTGCCGCAGCGACAGGCGCAGCGCGGCGTCGCGCAACGCGGCTCGCGTGGCCTGTTTCTTACGCTCACGGCGCCCGACGACCGGCTCAGCGGTCTCGGTCGGCGCAGGATGGCTCACCCGTTCTCCTCTCCTGCCACGGTCGGCCGGTCCCTCATTATGAGGCTTCGGCCGACCACGTCAGGACGGCTTCGGGTGACCGTTACGGGTGGTTCGCCCGGCCGATCGGGTGGGCCCGTCCCGGTGGGGCGGTCAGGCGATGAGCCCGTACTCGATCCCGGTCCGCCGCCGTTCAGACCCTCATCCCTTGATCGTGGTGCCCTGCGCGGAGACGAGGTGCCAGAGGCCGGGGGAGGAGGCGGCGTACACGTGGGTGTACCGGCTCGCGGCGCTGAACGGGGTGCCGTCGGGGTTGGTGAAGTACATCCCGGTACGTCCGACGACGATCCCCACGTCCCCGACCACCCGCACGACCGCTTCGCCGGGGAACGACTCGATCCGGGGGAACTCCAGGGACCCGGACGCGACCAGGCCGATCACCGTCTCCTTGTCGGCGACGGCCCCGTCCTCGACGCCCACGAGGAGGAAGTCGTCCGACAGCAGCTCCTTGAGGCGACCGGCGTCGCCGCTCACCAGGGCGTCGAAGAAGCTCTGGTCGTGATCGAGGAGAATGTCGCGGACGGAGTCGGGCGGAGTGCCGGGGGAGGCGCCGCCGGGAGTGCCGTGGTCGGAGGTCATGGGAGTCCGTTCGTCGAAGCAGGGACGGACACCAAGGGTAGACATTGACGCCGGTGTCAAGGTCAAGCGGACGGTGCCCGGGCCGGGCCGGCGAAGTCCTGGTCGGGTGGACGAGTTCTGGTCAGGCGGATGGTCTGGTCCGGTAGACGGGTCCTGTTCGGGTGAACGGTGTCCTGGTCGGACGCGCAGTGTTCCGGTCAGGGGGATGGTGGCCGGGCGGCGAGGGTGACGCAGCAGTTGCCGGGCTTCGGTGCGAGGGTGGCGTCGAGGGTGGTGGCGCCGAGGCCGTCGAGGAGGCCCGAGACGAAGGCGTGGTTGATGGCGCAGACGAGGTCGGGGTCGTCGGCCGCCATCGGGTGGAACGGGCAGTTGCGCAGGCTCATCCGCGTGGGGGCGTCGCGGGCGGGCTCGAAGCCGTGGCGTTCGAGCAGGTCGGCGACGTAGGTGAGGGCCCGCTCCGGGCCGAGCCGCCCCGGGCTGAGCCGGTCGCGGTCGGCCGCGCCCAGCGACCGCCCGTGAGAGGCGGCCGAGCGCAGCGCCGCGTCGGTGCCGCTCTCGCCGGGGGCCTGGTGGCGTACGGCCCGCAGCAGGATGCCGGCCAGCAAGCCGTGCTCACGCGGCGGGATGCTGATCTGCAGGCTCGTCTCGGCCGGCGCGTACACCTTGGGCGTACGGCCTGCGCGGCGCAGACCGGCCGGACGGGCGTAGGAGACGGAGAGCAGGCCGACGGCGACCAGCTTGTCCAGGTGGAAGGCGGCGAGCTTGCGCGAGATGCCCGCGTCGCGGGCGGCCTCGTCGCGGGTCACGGGGGCGGGCGAGCGGCGGACGTGGTCGTAGAGGCGGCGCCGCAGATCGTCGCCGAGCACCGCGACGGCTTCCAGCGCTGAGCTCATGAGGTGACAGTAACACCCATTCTGGTGGGTCAAATGATGAAGACAGCCTCCTCTAACTGTGCGGCCATAGACCTTCCATCGAATAAAGCTAAAACTTATTGGCAAATAGGAGGTGGGCCGTGACCAGTCCACTGCATCGCGCCAAGCGCCCGGCGACCGCTCTCGCCGGCCCGTACGGGCATCCGTTCCATCCGATCCTGGTCACCGTGCCCATCGGTGCCTGGGTGACCAGCCTGGTCTTCGACCTCGCCTCGTACGTCGTGCCCGACCCGGCTTTCCTGGTCAGGGGCTCGCTCTGGCTGATCGCGACGGGCGTGATCGGGGCGCTGGGGGCGGCCCTGTTCGGGTTCCTCGACTTCCTCGGCATCGAGCGGGGGACCGCCGCGTACCGCACGGGCATCGTGCACATGTGCCTCAACCTGACGGTCACAGCCGCGTACGGACTGGCCTGGGCCTGGCGCGCCGCCGGTGGCGCCACGGCCGAGCCGGTCCCCGCCGGGCAGGTGGCCCTGGCGGCCGTCAGCCTGGCCGCCCTGGCGGTCTCGGGCTACCTGGGAGGCAAGCTCGCCTACCGGTACGGCGTCCGCGTCGCCGACGAGAAGACGCAGGCCGAAGGTTTCCACACCTGATCAGCACCTGATCCGCGAAGGAGGATCATGGACATCGCCGCACTCATCACCTGGATCGTCACCGCGCTCGGCGGCTTCGCCATGCTGGGCATCTGGATCTCCCGGGGCGGCCTGCGCCGCGACGAGGGCGCCCCCACCCGGCTGCCCTCGCCCGTGGTCTTCGGGCATCTGCTGCTCGCCGCCGCGGGGCTGGTCGCCTGGATCCTCTACCTGGCGACCGGCTCGGCCGCCCTCGGCTGGACGGCGCTGGTCCTGCTGGTGCCGGTGGCGTTGCTGGGCTTCGTCATGCTGGGCCGCTGGATCCCGGTCCACCGCGCCGCAGCCCCCGGGAGCGCAGCTCCTGAGACGTCCGCGCCCGCGACCGCCGCCTTCCAGGCCACCGCCCCAGGGACCGCGCCCGGGGCCGCCGCCGGAGCCGTCGCGCCGGCCGAGCGGCACTTCCCGATCGCGGTCGTGATCGGGCACGGAGTGCTGGCCGTCGTCACGCTCGTGCTCGTCCTGCTCACCGTCCTCGGCTGAGGCCGGCCGGTACGGTCGTGAGCCATGGAGATCTGGATCAATCCCGCGTGCTCGAAGTGCCGCTCCGCCCTGTCGGTCCTGGACGCCGAGGCCGCCGACTACACCGTGCGGCATTACCTGGAGGACCCGCCGGGCGAGGCGGAGCTGCGCGAGGTCCTGGCCCGGCTCGGCCTCGAACCGTGGGACATCACCAGGACCGGTGAGGCGCGGGCGGCCGAGCTGGGCATGGACGCCTGGCCACGCGACGCCGCCCACCGGGACCGGTGGATCGCGGCGCTGGCGAAGGACCCGATCCTGATCCAGCGCCCGATCATCACCGCCGACGACGGTTCGGCGGTGATCGGCCGGTCCGAGGATGCCGTACGCCGTACGCTCCAGAACCGAGACAAGGGCTGACGAGGCGGCGTCCGGCGTGGCGCAGGCCGGGGCGGGGTCACGTTCGTCACAATGGGCAGCAGTCTGAGCACCATCTGCGAGGGGGCGCATGCGGTCCATCACGAGGGCGACGGCGGCGCTCGCCCTGCCCGTCCCGCTGGCCGTCATCTCCCTGACCACCTCGCCCGCCGCCGCCACCGACGACTCCGCCGCCACCGCCGCCACCGCCGCCACCGACGACTCCGACGACGACCAGCCGAAGTGGCGCAAGCTCACGTCGTTCCGCATCTCGCCCGAGGCGCCGCACCAGAACGACGTCCTCAGGGTGCTGTTGCACTGTCCTGCCGAGGCGAACCACGCGATCCTCGGCTCCACCGCGTTCATGCTGAAGGGCTCGTGGCGCCGCTACCGCGAGGTCGGCGTGGGCCTGACGAGCCGGGGCTTCGGCAGGCGGGCCGTGATCATCTCCCGCTACGCACCCCCGGGGGATCACGAGGTGCGGATGAAGTGCGTCAAGGTGAGCATCCACAAGCCGAGCGGCCTGCGGAAGGTCAAGGTGCTCAGCCGGGCCGCGCTGCCGCTCGTGGTGCGTGAGTTCCACATCGGCCAGTACTTCTGAGCACGGCTACCAGAGTTGTGGACGGCGAGGTCCAGGTGGATCGCGGCGGCCATGCCGACGGGGGAGATGTCCTCGGGCCCGTGCACGGCGTTCTTGATCGATCCCGACCTCCAGCGGGATCCGGGCCTCGATGAGCTGCCGGACCGTCGGCCGGCCCGCGTTGATCAGTAGGATCACCCTGTTCGGTGATCCGGCGATCGGGAGCCTCGATGAGCGACCCGGGCGGCTTCGGCCCCCTCACGGCGGACGAGCGCGAGGTCATCGGCCCCTACCGGATCGCGGGCCGGATGGGCGCCGGCGGCATGGGCGTGGTCTACGCGGGCACCGCGCCCGACGGCGCCAGGGTCGCGGTCAAGGTCATCCATCCCGGGCTGGCCGCCGACCCCGACTTCCGCGCCCGCTTCGTGCGCGAGGTCGACATGCTGTCCCGGGTACGGGGCCGGTGCACGGTCTCGGTGCTCGCCGCCGACACCGCCGCGATGCCGCCGTGGCTGGCCACCGAGTACGTCCCCGGCCCGACCCTGACCGCCCACGTACGCGGCGGCGGCCCGCTGGCGTACGAGCGGCTGACCGACTTCGGCGTGGACATCGCCGAGGCGCTGACCGACATCCACCGGGCCGGCGTCGTGCACCGCGACCTGAAGCCGGGCAACGTGATCCTGTCCGCGTCCGGCGCGAAGGTGCTCGACTTCGGCATCGCGCGGGCCCTCGACGAGAGCGGGCTCACCGGCACCGGCGGCCTGATCGGCACGCCGGGGTGGATCAGCCCCGAGCAGTACCGGGGCGAGCAGGCCGACGCCGCCGCCGACGTCTTCGCGTGGGGCGCGCTGATGACGTACGCCGCGACGGGGCGGCCGCCGTTCGGCACCGGGCCGCCCGAGGTGCTCGCCTACCGCGTCATGAGCACCGACCCCGACGTGTCCAAGGTGCCCGCTCCGCTGCGCGCCCTGGTGCGCGCGGCCCTGGCCAAGGACCGCGCGGCCCGGCCCGCCGCGCACGAACTCCTCGCCAGGACGGCCGCGATCAGGGCGGGCGCGGCCGACCCGGCCGGGGGCGGGAAGCGGATGACGATGCCGCTCTGGCCGGCGGCGGCGGCCGTCACGGCGGTCGTGGTGGCCGGCGTGGTGATCGCGGTGAGCTCGTCCGGAGTGCTGGGCGCGCTGGTGTCCCCGGACGGGTCCCCCGCAACCGCCGAAGCCGCCGGGCGGAGCTCCGGCGAGACGCCGTCCGACACCCCCGAGCCGGACGACACCCCGGAGCGGACTCCCGACGACACCGCCGAGCCGACCCCCGAGAAGAGCAGCAAGAGCCCCGAGAAGACTCCCGAGGAGAGCGAGACCCCGACCCCGAGCCGGACCAGACGGCCCTTCATCCCGTGCGCGAGCGCGTCCGCGGTGCTGAGCTACCTGAAGCGGATGAACCAGGGCAGCCTGCCCGCCGACGCCCGCGTCACCGGCAGGAAGTGCTGGGGCAAGTGGGTGGCCGCCAAGATCGAGTCGCCGAGCGTCGGCGGCGTGCAACTGGTCGCGACCCGGAACACCGGCGGCTTCACCGACGGCGAGTACGGCAGCAACTTCTGCTCGCTGACCGACCAGCCGTCCCTGCTCAGGAGCGCCCCCGCGACCATCCGCGGCTGGTTGTGCCCCAACGGGTTCAGCTGACCCGGGCCCGTCACCGGGCGGGCGCGTAGCCGTAGAGGGACGGCGTCGCCATGCAGTCCTGCGGGCTGATCGTCACCGAGCCGTCGGACACGTGCAGGTACGTCATCCGGAAGAAGGGCACGAACCAGCCGTCCTCCACCAGGTGCCGGTTGAGCGCTTCGAAATCGGCCTCGGCCGGCCTGTCCCTGAGCTTCGGCAGCAGCCGGCTGACCGTGGCGTCGGTGTAGCCGGACGGGTTGAGCGTCCCCGGCAGCACCAGGTCGCGCAGCACGGCCCAGTCGTCGGCCGACTGACGCAGATTCATGACCAGCCCCGGATACGCCTGCTCCAGCAGGATCCGCCGCAGGGCCGAGCCGTGGTCGAGCGGCTCCCACACCACCTCCACGCCGACCGCGCCCAGATCGGCCCGGAGCAGGGCGGCCAGCGTGGGGCTCACGACCGCCGGGTCGCGCGGCAGCCTGAGCGTGAATCCGTTCGCCAGCCCGGCCTCGGCCAGCAGCTCGCGCGCCCTGGCCCGGTTGAGCGCGTAGTAGGTGTCGAGCTCGGGCCGGTAGCCGGCCGTGCGCGGCCCGAAGACCTGGCCGGTGACCTGGCCGCGGCCCTGCCTGAGCTTGCTCAGCAGGGTCGGGCGGTCGACGGCGTAGTTGAGCGCCCGGCGCACCCGGGGATCCTTCAGCTCGGGCGTCACCGTGCCCGCGCGGTCGAACAGCAGCAGGCCCTGGAGGTCGGCGACCTGCTCGACGGTGCTGAACCTGGGGTCGTTCCTGACCGCCGCCTGCTGGGCCGGGTCGCGGAGCAGGGCGGCGTCGAACCGGCCGGCCGTCAGGCCGTTCACGATCGCGCTCTCGTCGGGGAGGTAGCCGAACGTGATCGTGTCGTAGGGGAGCCGCGCGCCCCAGTAGTCCGCCGCCCTCGTGAACACCCACGTGTAGCCGGCCACCGTCCTGGCCCGGTCCAGCTCGTACGGGCCGGTGCCGCTCGGGTCGATCCGCAGCCCCTCGCCGGGCAGCCCGGAAGGGGCGGCCACCAGGCCGGCCGGGCCGCTGAGCGAGGGGAGCAGCCCCGGGTCGGGCTCCGGCAGGACCAGCCTCACCCGCCTGGCGTCAACCACCTCGACCGCCTCGACCCCGGCCAGCACGGTGGCCACGGCGCCGTCGCCCCGCCGCAGGTGATCCAGGTTCGCCTTGACCGCGCTCGCGTCGAAAGGAGTGCCGTCGTCGAACCGCACGCCGGTGCGCAGGGTGAGCGTCAGCGCGGTCCTGGCGGCGTCGTAGGCCCATCCGGTGGCGAGCATGGGGCTGAGCGTGCCGTCCGGCTCCCGCCTGATCAAAGTGTCGTAGACCGCCTGGAAGTACGGCAGCGTGGCGACGGTCGCGTCTTCGGTGTCGAAGCTCGTGAGCAGGGTCGTGGTGGCGAGGTCGAGAGACGGGTCGGCCGGGGCGGACGCCGCGCCGCCGGGGACCGCGCAGCCCGCCAGCACCGTCGCCGCGGCCAGCAGGGCGAGCAACCGCGCGGGTGCGGGGGGCATGGCACTCACTCCGTCTCACGAGAGCGGCCTCAGCGCGAGGCGCCCTTCCGGATGGTCAGCCAATTCTCCCGCCGGCCGGGAGCGCTCGCGTCCCCTCGGCCGCTACCAGGGCACGGTGCTCCCGTCCCAGGAGACGAACGCTCCGGTGAGGCCGTCGTCGGGGAGCAGGGCCAGCCGCACGGCCGCCTCCGCGGCCTCGGCCGGGTCGCCGCCGGAGGCGGCTCGCGCGGTGAGATCCGTCTTGCGCAGCCCGGGGGCGAGGGCGTTCACCTTGAATCCCTCGGCGTCGAGCGCCTGCGCGTAGTAGAGCGTCAGGGCGTTCAGCGCCGCCTTGGACGAGCGGTAGGCGGCGGCCGAGCCGACGGAGACCGCGAACGGGTGCGACGGGTCCGCGCTCTGGGTCAACGATCCGGTGCCGCTGGAGATGTTCACGATCCTGGGCCTGGGGGAGCGGCGCAGCGCGGGCAGGAAGGCGTTCGTGACGGCGAGCACGCCGAAGACGTTCGTCTCGTAGGTACGGCGGAAGCCGTCCATCGACGCCTCGGGCGCCTTCGCGTCGTCGGCCATGATCCCGGCGTTGTTCACCAGGACGTCCAGGCTGTCCACCGCCCGCGCCGCCGCGGCGATGCTCTCCTCGTCGGTGACGTCGATGACCAGCGGCCGGGCATCGCCGCCGATCTCCTTGACCGCCTGCTCGCCCCGGCCCAGCTCGCGCGAGCCGACGTAGACGGTGAAACCCGCGTCCGCGAGCTGCCGGGCTATCTCCTTGCCGATCCCCTTGTTGGCGCCGGTGACCAGCGCGGTGGAATCCTGCGGTGCCACGAAGTCGTTCATAGCTTCGACGATGCCATCGGCGGCAGGGGCCCAGCCAGGGACTACCGATCCCTGGAAGTGAAGGGAGAGGCACGTGGCCAAACGGGAGCTGGCCCGTTTCCTGCGGGCACGGAGGGAGGGCCTGCGTCCCGCCGACGTGGGGCTGCCCGCCGACCGGCGGCGCAGGACACCGGGGCTGCGCAGGGAAGAGGTGGCCGAGCTGGCGAACATGTCGGTCGACTACTACGCCAGGCTCGAACAGGCGCGCGGGCCCCGCCCGTCGCCGCGCGTCCTCGACGCGCTCACCGGCGCGCTGCGGCTCGACCGCGCCGAGCGCACCCACCTGTTCCAGCTCGCCGGAGCGCCGCCCGCGCCGCCGCCCGGCCCGGTACGCCGGGTCCGCCCCGACGTGTCCGGGCTGCTCGACCGCATCCCCGACGCGGGCGCCATCGTCACCGACGCGAGCTACGACGTCATCGCCTCGAACCCGCTCGCCCGCATCCTGCTGGGCGGCGACTTCGAGACCGAGCCGAACCTGGCCCGCCGCCGCTTCCTGGGCACCGGCCCGCTGCCCGAGAGCTCCGGCAGGGAGGAGTTCGGCCGCGTCGTGGTCTCCCGCCTGCGCCGGGCCGCCGAGCGGTATCCGCGGGACGCGGCGCTGGCCGGGCTGCTGCGCGAGCTGCGGGTGGGCAGCGCGGAGTTCGTCGAGCTCTGGGAGAGCGACCCGGTGCACGCGCCGGGCCACCGGACCAAGACGGTGCCGCATCCGGGCGGCGGCACGCTGCGGGTGAACTGCGACATTCTCGTGGTTCCCGACGACGATCAGCAGGTCGTCTTCATCACGGGAGACCCGGGCACGCCCGCCGCCCGCGCGCTGCGCGAACTGAACCGCACGCTGCGCTGACGGCGCGCCCGGCCCGCTGCGGCGCGGTCGGCTCGGGGCTCTTGGCGCGGCGGGCGGGCTCAACGGATGCTCAACGAGGGCTCAACGGCATCGGGCGCATCATGCGGATCGCCGGCCGCGTGCCGCCCGGAGGCGGGATCATGCGGTGGTGCGCCCAGGCGTCCGCGATCTCGTACAGGAGCCCCTCATGCGAATGAAGCGAACCACCGTCCTGGCCTGTCTCCTGGCCTCAGCCTTCACCGCCGCGCCGGTCACGGGGGCGGCGGCCGACGTGAGCGGGCCGCCGGTGATGAACGCGCCGGTGTTCAACGACCCGACGGCCGACTCGGGCGTGGCCGGCAGCCCGAGCGCCGCGCAGTCGGCCGTCATGGACCAGCTCATCAGGCTCATCAAGGCCGTCCCCGCGGGCGGCGAGATCCGGTTCGCGATGCACGAGTTCGCCCCCGGCGACCGGTCGAGCGAGGTGGCCGCGTCCCTGATCGCCGCGCACGAGCGGGGCGCCGGCGTCCAGGTGATCATGGACAGCCAGGACGACGGCGGCAACGACGCCGTCTTCGGGCAGCTCAGCGCCGCGCTCGGCACCACGGAGACGGCCGCCTCGTGGGCGGTGCGCTGCGAGTACCCGAGCCAGGACCTCGACCGAGGCTGCATCGCCCGCAACTACCTGCACGACAAGTTCGCCACCTTCTCCCGCGTCATCGCCGGCGGCGCCACCTACGACAAGGTCGTCTTCCAGAGCTCGTCGAACCTGTCCAACTGGTACCTGTACAACTCCTACAACGACGGGTTCACCCTCTCCGACGCCACGGTCTACGACGGCTACGTCCGCTACTTCAAGGACCTGCGCGCCGGCCGCCTCAAGCCGGTCAACCCCGACTACTTCTGGACGACTCCCACCGGCTCCACGTACAAGGGGCACTTCTTCCCCCGGCTCAGCTCGGCGGGCGACCCGATCGTCAACGTGCTCAAGCTGGTCAAGTGCGGCTACAAGGACGCCGAAGGCGTGCAGCGGCAGACGGACGTCCGCCTGGCCCTGACGGCCTGGAACGCCGCCAGGAAGGAGATCGCCGACGAGCTGATCCGGCTGCGCGGCGAGAACTGCTGGATCGACATCGTCTACTACGACGACCCCGCGAAGCGGAACGTCACCGACCACATCAGGGGACTGCTCGCCCGCAAGGCGTCGAACGGCAAGTATCTGCAGGTCAGGCCGTGCCGGTTCACCGTCGGAAATCGTTCCGTGGTGCCGCACACGAAGCTGATGATGATCGACGGCGCGTACGACGGCGGCATCACGCCCCGCGTCTACACCGGCAGCGCGAACTTCACCACGCTGGAGAACGCCGACGACTCCCTGCTTCGGATCAGCGGCCGTGACGTGCACTCCCAGTACCTGTCGTGGTTCTACCAGATCCGCAGCGCCTGCCGCGGCGGCTGAGCCACGGGGAGGACGGGCGCGGCAGGACTGGCCGGCGAAGCCGTCTCACCGCGCGGCACCGCGATCGGTAAGCGTTTACCGGCGTAGTATCCTCCGCTTCATGTCTTTTCGCCGCCCGCCGCCCGACGACCACCTGTCCGGTCATACCGGCTGGACCCGGGCGCACTGGGAGGCCATGGCCGACCACCTGCTCGACTCCGTGCTCCCGTACGCGACGGACGGCTTCGCCCAGTTCCGCCTGCCGGGCCGGGCGAGCAGGTCGGGGCCGGTCAGTGACGGGCTGGAGGGGTTCGCCCGCACGTTCCTGCTCGCCGCCTTCAGGATCGCCGGCGCGGGCGGCCGGGTGCCGCCCGCGCTGATCGAGCGGTACGCGAGCGGCCTGGTGGCCGGAACCGACCCCGCTCACCCGCACGCCTGGCCGCCGCTGACCGACATGTCGCAGCAGCTCGTCGAGGCCGCCTCGATCGCGCTCGCCCTGCACGAGACCCGCCCGTGGCTGTTCGACCGGCTGGCCCCGGCCGAGCGGGAGCGGGTGGTGGCCTGGCTGGCCGGGTTCATCGGGCGGCGCACCCCGGACAACAACTGGGTGCTGTTCCGGGTGGTCGTCGAGCAGTTCCTGGCCGAGGTGAGCGGGCCGTACGAACCCGCCGAGATCCAGGGCGGCCTGGAGCGCATCGAGGACTGGTACGCCGGCGACGGCTGGTACTCCGACGGCCAGGGCAAGAACTTCGACTACTACTGCGGCTGGGCGATGCACCTCTACCCGTCGCTGTGGGCCAGGATGGCCGGCGACACCGCCCGCCAGGAGCTCTACGCCGCCCGGCTGCACCGCTTCCTGGGCCAGTACCAGCACTTCTTCGCGGCCGACGGCGGTCCTGTGCACCAGGGGCGGTCGCTGACGTACCGGTTCGCCACGGTCGTCCCGTTCTGGCTGGGCGCGCTGACCGGCGCCACGCCGCTGCCGCCCGGCCGCACCCGGCGCATCGCCAGCGGTGCGCTGCGCCACTTCGCCGAGCACGGCGCGCCCGACGAGCGCGGCCTGCTCACCCTCGGCTGGTACGACGCCTTCGAGCCGGTCACGCAGTCGTACTCGGGCCCGGCGTCGCCGTACTGGGCGAGCAAGGCGTTCCTCGGCCTGCTGCTGCCCCCGGAGCACCCCGTCTGGACGGCGCCCGAGCAGGCCGCGCCCGTCGACCTGGCCGACCAGACGCTCGCCATGCCCGCGCCCGGCTGGCTGCTGCACGCCACCCGCGACGACGGCGTGGTCCGGCTGATCAACCACGGCAGCGACCGCGACCGCGTCCAGGACCAGGACATCCCCGACCCGCACTACCTCAAGTTCGCCTACACCAGCCACTCGGGACCCGAGACGGGAGGCGTGGACAACCACCTGGCCGTCCTCGCCCCCGACGGCGCCGCCTCGCTCAGGCGGCGGATCGAGCCCCTGGCCGTCGCCGACCGCTTCGCCGCCTCCGCCTACCAGGACGGTCCCGTCCGGGTGGTGACGGCCTCGGTCGTGGACGGCGCGGCCGAGATCAGGATCCACCGGGTCACCGCCCCCGAGGGGCGTCAGGTGCGCGACGGCGGTCACGCCCTGGCCGCCCCGGTGCCGCTCGACCAGAAGGAAGGGGAGGTCAGGCGGCCGGACGGCCTCGGCAGCGGGGTGCGGCCGCTGCACGGGTACGCGGGCACGGGGATCGTCACGGCCGAGGGGGCCAACGCCTTCGGCCGCTGCTCGGCCACCCCGTACGCGATCGGCGACCACCCCGGCGGCACCGCCGTCTACGTCAGCCTCGTCTGGCTGGCCGGGGCCCCGCCGGCGTCGCCCGGCGTGCGCGTCGAGGGGGACGACCTGGTCGTCCTGACGCTGCCCGGCGGCGACACGGCGACCGTCCACCTGAACGGCACCCCGTCCTGCGAACGCGCCACCTTGGGCTGACCTGGTCGCCCCGCTCGGCACGAGTCAGCGCCCCCGCGCTGAACGCGACGTAGCGGCGGGGTGGCGGGAGCGGCGGGAGGCTGTTCGGGCGGGAATGATCGGTATACGGTCGGGCGATACTGGTCCTCCTCCCCTCAAGGAGCGGCATACCGTGCGATCCCGGTTTCTGGCCGTGCTGGCGGCCGCGTTGGCCGTCGTGACGGCCCTCACGCTCAACGCTCCTCCTGCCGCGGCGCAGGACGACCTGCTGGACAGGCTCAAGGCCATCCCCGGACTCACCGTGGTCTCGGAGACCCAGCCGGCCGGCTACCGGTTCTTCGTCCTGACCTTCACCCAGCCGGCCGACCACCGCCACCCCCGCAAGGGGACCTTCCAGCAGCGGCTCACCCTGCTGCACCGCTCGGCCGAGGCGCCCGTCGTCCTCTACACCGGCGGGTACGGGCTGCCCGCCGCCCCCACGGCCTCCCGTACCGAGCCGACCCGGCTGGTGGACGGCAACCAGGTCTCCGTCGAGCACCGCTTCTTCACCCCCTCGCGCCCGTCGCCCGCCGACTGGGACGACCTGACGATCTGGCAGGAGGCGACCGACGAGCACCGCATCGTCCAGGCGCTCAAGACCGTCTACTCGGGCAAGTGGCTACAGACCGGAGCGAGCAAGGGCGGCATGACGTCGGTCTACCACCGCCGCTTCTACCCCGGCGACGTGGACGGCGTGGTGGCCTACGTCGCGCCCGACGACCCGGTGAACCAGGCGGACCAGACCTACGACCGCTTCTTCGACCGCGTCGGCACCCCCGCCTGCCGCGCCGCGCTGCGGACCGTGCAACGGGAGGCGCTCAAGCGCCGCGGCCGCATGGTGGCGCTGCTGGAGGCCGACGCGGCGCGCAACGGCTACACGTTCACGAGGACGCTCGGCAGCGCCGACCGCGGGTTCGAGATGACGATCCTCGACACGGCGTGGGCGTTCTGGCAGTACATGTCCGAGGCGGACTGCGCCGCCGTGCCGCCCGCGAGCGCCACGGACGAGGAGCTGTACGCCTGGATCGACGCGGTCACCTTCTTCGGCTTCTACACCGACCAGGGCCTAGAGTACTACTGGCCGTACTACTACCAGGCGGCCACCCAGCTCGGCTGGCCCGACCTGGAGTTCGCGCACCTGCGCGGGCTGATCCGCCACCGCGGCCTCTACCAGCCCAATTCGGTGCTGCCCGCCGAGCTGCGCTCCCGGCACGATCCGCGCCCGATGCTCGACGTGGACCACTGGGTGCGGACGCGGTCGGAGCGCATGCTCTTCGTCTACGGGCAGAACGACCCGTGGAGCGCGGAACGGTTCACCCCGAGCCGGCGTGACTCCTACCTCTACGTCGCGCCCGGCTCCAACCACGGGGCGAGCATCGCGCGGCTGAGTGAGGCGGACCGGCAGGCGGCGACCGCCACGCTGCTGCGCTGGGCGGAGGTGCCGCAGGCGCGGCGGCTGCCGGAGGCGGCGAGCCTGCCCGATGACGACATGCTGCCCGACCGTCGTACCCGCTGACCGCCGTACCCGCCGGCCGCCGCCCGCCTCCCGTTCCGGCGGAAGGCGGGCGGCGGCCGGGTGCTCTCAGCCCGTCCCGGCGGGCGTGCGGGCGGGCGCGGCCGTCCCCCAGGACGCCAGCCGCTCGCGGATCTCCGGCCGGACGGGCAGGGCCAGCGCGTCGCGGTACGCGCGTTCCAGCAGGTCGGCGAGCTCCACCCGGACCCCGCCCGACTCGGCCGAGCAGACCGCCGCCTCGACCATCGCCAGGCTGCCGAGGTTGCGGGCGATGGACCCGGACGGCTCCGCCCCGGTCCGCAGCGCCGTGACGAACTCCGCCAGCGCCCCGGCGATCTGCTCATTGGAGCCGGGCGGCACGTCGGTGACGCCGTCCACGCTGGAGGTGACCCGGGCCTCGCCGTCCCACGTCGCGCTCCCGCCGGTGCCGGCCGCCCGCCACTCGCCGTTCCACGACGTCTCCAGCCCGTCCGCGCACCAGCTGCCGCTGTAGACGTAGCGGGCGCCGCCGTCGAAGCGGAACGTCGCCGTCGCGGCGGCGTCCCCGCGGTACCAGCTCCACGAGGGATTCCAGCTCTCGCACACGACCGAGGCCGGCTCCGTGCCGAGCAGGTAGCGGGCCGCGTCGAAGGCGTGGATGGCCATGTCCACGAGCAGCGGCTGCGGCATCTCGTCGCGGAAGCCACCGAACCTCGGGGCCCGGTAGAAGCCGGTGGTGAGCAGGCCGGGCGGCCCGAGCGCGGTGATCCGCTCCCGGTAGGCGGCCAGGGCGGCGTAGTAGCGGCGCGACTGGCTGATCATCAGCAGCCGCCCGGACGCCTGCGCGGCCGCGGCCTGGACGAGCGCCTCGGCCAGCGTCGGCGCGGCCGGCTTCTCGCACAGGACGGGCACGCCGGCGAACAGCGCCTCGACGCTGACCTCGGTGTGCGCCTCGGGAACGGTGACGTTCACGACGGCGTCCGGCCGGGTCGCCGCCAGCAGGTCGCCGAGCGAGGCGCTCACCTCGGCCGCGCCGCCGACCGAGCGCACGGCCTCCGCCGCCCGCGCCACGTCGAGGTCCACGACCCCGGCCACCTGGACGTCAGGGGAGGCGGTCAGCGTACGCAGCCAGGCCATCCCCATCGAGCCCGCCCCGACCTGCACGACCCGGACCGTGCTCACCCGGCCTCCTTGTTCTCCATGGCGCCGCGGTAGCCGTGCCCGGTGAAGAAGTCGCCGCTGTCGTAGCGCAGGAGTGTCGGCAGCTCACGCCTGGACCGGTCGCCGGCCGCCCACTCGACGCCGTTCGCGATGACCTGGAGCACGTCCGGATGGTGGTAGACCGGGTAGTCCTGGTCGCCGGGGCTGAAGTAGAAGATCTTGCCGTTGCCGCGCCTGAAGGTGCAGCCGCTGCGGAACACCTCGCCGCCGGTGAAGGAGCTGATGAAGACGAGCTCGTCGGGCGCCGGGATGTCGAACTGCTCGCCGTACATCTCCTGGGCGGGGATCTCGATGGGGTGGGGGACGCCGCGGGCGATGGGATGGCCGGGGGCGACCGTCCAGACCAGCTCGCGATCGTTCTCGCTGCGCCAGCGCAGCGTGCAGGTGGTGCCCATGAGCTTGGTGAAGATCTTCGACCAGTGGCCCGAGTGCAGCACCAGCAGCCCCATGCCGGACAGCACGTGCCGGTGCACCCGCTCCACCACCTCGTCGGCCACCTCGCCGTGCGCGGCGTGCCCCCACCAGGTGAGCACGTCGGTGCCGGCCAGTACCTCCTCGGTCAGTCCGTGCTCGGGATCGTCGAGCGTGGCGGTGCCCACGGTGGCCCGCTCGCCCAGACGGGCCTCGATGCCGCGCCGGATGGCGTGGTGCATGCCGTCCGGGTAGATCTCGGCGACCTTCGGCTCGACCTGCTCGTGCCGGTTCTCACCCCAGACCGTGACGTGAATGGCTCCCATGACAGTCCCTTCTTCGATGATTACTTGACGGCGCCGCTGACGGCTCCCGCCGCGATGTAGCGCTGGGCGAAGATCAGCAGCAGGCCGGCCGGGATGGAGGCGAGCACCGCGGTGGCCATCACCGTGGCCCAGTCCTGCGAGTTCGCGCTGATGTAGTCGTAGATGCCGAGGGTGATGGGCCGGACCTCGGGCGTGCTGGTCAGCGTGAGCGCGAAGAGGAAGTCGCTCCACGCCGACAGGAAGGTGAACAGGGCCGCGGTGACGATCGCGTTCCTGCTGATCGGCACGACGATCGAGACGAACGCCCGCAGGTTGCCCGCGCCGTCCACCAGCGCCGCCTCCACCAGCGCCTGGGGGATGGAGCCCATGAACGCGCGGATGAGCAGGATCGCGAACGGGATGCCCGCGGCGGTGTTGGCCAGGATGAGACCGAAGACGTTGTTGATCAGGAAGAGCGAGTTGAACAGGGGATAGAGCGCGTTGGCGATGACCATCGCCGGGATCATCTGGGTGATCAGCAGCACCAGCAGGAAGGCGGTGCCGCCGCGGGTGCGGAAGCGGGCCAGGCCGTAGGCCGCGGGCGTGGCGATGACCAGCGTCAGCGCGACGGTGCCGAGGGCGATGAGCAGGCTCGTGACGAAGTTGCCGCCCTGCTCGGTGAGCGCCGTCGCATAACCCTCGAAGGTCGCGTGGACGGGGAAGAAGTCACTGGTCGCGGCCCCCGAGCCGGCCTGGAGGCTGCTGTTGACCATCCAGTAGACGGGGAAGATCATCACGGCGAGGAAGAAGACGCCCAGCACCGTCATGGGCAGCCGGCGCGCGGTCGATGGGTGGTTCATGGTTCGGCTTCCGATCAGCGGCTCGTCGCGGGACTCACGCGGTGGGCTCCCGGCGCGAGATGAAGAGGTAGACCAGGGCGAAGACGAGCGAGACCACGATGAGGATGTTGCTGATCGCCGCGCCCTCGCCGAAGTTGAACTCGACGAACGACTTGTTGTACGCGTTCGTGGCCAGCGTCTGGGTGGAGTTGGCCGGGCCGCCGCCGGTCAGGCCGAGGATGATGTCGACGACCTTGAGCGTGTAGACGACGCCGAGCACCAGGACGACGGTGACCACGGAGCGCAGGTTCGGCCAGGTGATGTGCCGGAACGCGCGCCAGCCGATCGCGCCGTCCAGCGAGCCCGCCTCGTACAGCTCCTTCGGGACCGCCTGCAGGCCGCTGTAGAGGATGGCCACGTTGAACGGGATGCCCAGCCAGATGTTGACCCCGATCACGCCGATCAGCGCGAGCGTCGGGTCGACCAGCCAGGGCACGGCCGGCACGCCGAACAGGCCGAGGAACTGGTTGAGCGCGCCGCTCTCCTGGTCGAGCAGCCACTTCCAGACCGCGCTGGAGGCGATCAGCGGGATGAGCCAGGGCAGCAGCAGCATCGAGCGCAGGAACCCGTTCAGCGGGAAGTTGCGCCGGAAGAACAGCGCCAGCGCGAGCCCGATCACGAACTGGAAGGTGATCGACCCGATCGTGAACAGCGCCGTGTTCACCATGGTCGTGGTGAACAGGTAGCTCGACAGGATCGTCACGTAGTTGGCCGGCCCGACCCAGGGGGCCTGGCCGCTGTAGAACGTCGAGGTCGTGTACTCCTGGAAGCTCATGACGACGTTCTGGACGATCGGATAGCCGAAGAACATCGCCACGAAGACGACGGCGGGCAGGGAGAACAGCCACGGGGTGGCGCGGCGGAGCAGCTGCCTGAGGGCGGTCGCGCGCCGGTCGCCCGCCGTGGCGGGAAGGCTGAGGTCGGCCGAGGTCACCTGGCCACTCCTTTGCGAGGTCTGGGTCGGTCGGCTGCGGGGGGACGGGCCGGCACCGGTCCCGCCGGACGGTCTTCGGCGCGCGGCTATTCGCCCTGCGCCTGCCGCAGCGCCCGCGCCGGCGCGGCCTTGCCGGTCAGCGCGATCTGCACGGCGTTGTAGATCTTCGTCGCCGCCTTCGGCCAGTCGGGCCCGAGGATCGCGGTACGCGAGCGCGCGGTCCGCATGGTCGTGACGAACGTGGCCATCGCCGGATTGGCCCGGCCCGCCCGCTCGGCCACCTCCGGGTCCGCCGGGACGGTCTGCCTGACCTGCGCCGTCTGGAGCTGGCGGTCCGGTGAGACGAGGCACTTCACGTACTGCCCGGCCCGGGACATCCGCGCCCGGTCGCCCGTGCGCGGCACCGTGAACAACTCACCGCCGAGCGGGGCGACGGTGGGCTGCGTGGCCAGCCGGGTGGGAATGGCGAACGTCCCCCAGTCGATGCTCTTGTCTTCTTGGAGCGTGGGGATCTGCCACGGGCCGTTGACCACCATCGCGGCCTTGCCGGCCAGGAACTGGTCGATCACGTCGTCCTGGCTCCAGATGATGGAGCTCCTGGAGATCGAGCCGTCCGCCTGCAGATCGACGAGGAACTGCAGTGCCTGCACGGTCTCGGGGGTGGTGATGTCCTGCTCGGTGCCGCCGTTGCCCCACATGAACGGCAGGAACTGCCACGAGCCCTCGTAGGTGTTGATGTTGCTCATCGCGAAGCCGTAGCGGTCGCCGGTGGTCAGCCGTTTCGCCGCCGCGCGCAGTTCGTCCCACGTCCTGGGCGGGGCGGTGATGCCGGCGGCCCGGAACAGCTCCTTGTTGTAGAAGATGCTCAGCGTGTTCACGGCGGGGGCGAGCCCGTACAGGGTGCCGTCGTAGGTGCCCGCCTTGACCACGGCCGGGCCCATGCCCTCGCCGCGCAGGCCGTAGTCGCCGAGCGGTGAGAGGGCGCCGGACTCGGCGATCTGCTGCACGTCGGGATTGTCCAGCATGAGCACGTCGGGCAGGGTGCGGGAGGAGCTCTGCTGGAGGACCTTGGGGATCAGGCCGGGGCCGGGCACGTGGTTGATCTCGACCCGCACGCCGGTGCTCTTCGCGCACGCGTCGTAGATGGGGTCGAAGGCGTCGTCGTAGTAATCCTGGATCGTCAGCGTGTTCGGTGATTTCGGGCCGGAAGCGGCCGCTCCGCCGCACGCGGTGAGGCTGAGCGGGAACAGGGCCACTGCCGCGACAGCCACTTTGGGCGCCTTTCTCCGGCGCTTCTGTGCTGTCTCCATATGAGCTACTCCTTGTGCACCACGTGTGGGGGTTCGGGGGTCGGCCACGGCGTGAACGAAGGGTCGGAGCTGCGGATCGGAGGAGGAGGGCAGGCGGAGGCGGCCTGCCGCGAGGTGTTTACGGCGCCACGCGCGGCGTGGCCGGCACTGATCTATCAAAGCGCTTTACCGCGCTCACTTGTGAAGTATGTTGCGCCGTTCTGTCGGTGATGTCAACAACAAGTCAAGCGTTTTATGGAAGTCCCCGGGGCGATATAGTCGCCAGTGCTTCGCACACCCGCGCCTGATGGGGAGGCGGCCTCGATGGTCACGATGCGCGACGTCGCCGAGCGGGCCAACGTCTCGATCGCCACGGTCTCGTTCGTCATCAACGGCAGCAAGCGGGTCGCCCCGGAGACCCGCGCCCGCATCGAGGCGGCCATCCAGGAGCTCAACTACCGGCGCAACGTCGTCGCCCGCGCCCTGGCCAGCTCGCGCACGCGCATCCTCGCCCTGCTCCACCCCGACCTGGAGTCCCGGCCCAACGCCACGGTGATCCAGTTCGTCATGGGGGCCGCCCACGGGGCGCGGGAGCGCGGCTACGACCTGGTGCTGTGGCCGGTCAACGACGACGAGCAGATGTCCCACCTGCTGGCCGGCGGGCTCGTGGACGGCGTGCTGCTGATGGAGGTGCAGATCAGCGACCCGCGGGTCGAGCGGCTGCTCGCGTCGGGGGTGCCGTTCGCGCTGATCGGCCGGACCGAGAAGGACGATCTGCCGTACGTCGACATCGACTTCGCCGCCACGATCGAGCTGGCGGTCGCGCACCTGCGCTCCTTCGGCCACGAACGCATCGCGCTGGTCACGCAGCGCACGAAGGCGCAGGCCGGCCACGAGCCGGGCCGGATCATGCGGGTCGAGTCCGCCTACCTCGACGCCATCGCGCCCCTCGGGGCTCCGCCCGCCATCGTCGCGGTGGAGGGCACCTCGGCCGGCGGCCGCGAGGCCGCGAGCGTGCTCGGCGCGGACTTCCCCGCCTCGACGGCCGTGATCCTGGTCAACGAGGGCGCCTCGGCGGGGCTGGTGAAGGGATCGCGGGCGCTCGGGCGGCGCGTGCCCGAGGATCTGTCCATCATCTCGGCGGCCACCACGCGGGAGCTGGGCGAGATGATCGAGCCGGCTCTGACCGTCATGGCGGCGCCGGCACCCCAGCTGGGGCGGCTGGCCGCCGACGCCCTGATCGACCAGCTCGAGGGCGTCCAGGACGCGCCGCCGCACGTTCTGATCCCGTGCGCGCTGGAGCCGGGCCAGTCGGTCGGCCCCGCGCCCGTCGACTGAGCCGCGTCGCTGAGTCGCTTCACTGAGCCGCTGAGGCGCGACCATGCGGCGGTTATGCACCATTAGGGACCCTAAAACGGATTTGTCGGGGAATCTCCCGAGGTTGGCGGCGAAGGCGACGACTGTGTTCTGCTGATCCTCGGGGGAGACTGCGTGAGCACACGGTTGGGCCGCTCGTTGCGGACACGGCTGGCGATGTTCGCCGGCATCGCGATGCTGCTGCTGTACATCGTCGTCAGCGCGTCCGTCCTGTACGGCATCCGCAACGAGGCCTCGGACGCCAGGGCGCACGACATCAGGGGCAAGACCATCACGGTGCTGCTCATGATCAAACGCGGCAGGCTGCCCCAGGTGCTGGACCCGGCCGGGCTCGACGGCCTCCAGGTGATCAACCCGCGCGGGGAGCCGGTCGCCTGGACCCCCAATCTGGCCGGCCGGCCCAGGGTGACGGCGGAGATCCCCCACCTGCGCCAGACCAACGACTACACCAGGCTGTGCGACCTGCCCGCCTTCGGCGGCAAGTGCGAGATCGCGGTGGTGCTGATCGCGTACCAGCCGGACGGCGAGTGGACGATCTACGGCTTCGGCCCGGCCGTCCCCTGGTACGTCAGCCCGCAGGTGCTCATGTTCCTGATCGGCCTGGCGGTGGCGCTGGTCGCGCTCACCTGGTTCGGGGTGTCGCGGGTCGTGGCCCGGACGCTCGCGCCCGTCGGCGACATCACCAGGCAGCTCGCCCTGATCAGCGCGGGCGGCGGCGGCATGCGGGTACCCGTGCCGGAGACCGACGACGAGATCAAGGATCTGTCGGAGACCGCGAACGAGATGCTGGGACGGCTGGAGGAGGCGCTGGAGCAGCAGCGGGTGCTGATGGAACGGCAGCGCAGGTTCGCCGCCGACGCCTCCCACGACCTGCGCAGCCCGATCACGGCGATGCGCGCCCAGATCGAGGACGCCCTGCTCCATCCCGAGGACACCGACTGGCGGGAGACCGGCACCGAGGTGCTGGCCAGCCTGGACCGGCTCCAGGCCATCGTGACCGACCTGCTCACGCTGACCAAGCTGGACGCCGGCGCCGCCGACAACCGCGAGCCGCTCGACATCAGCGAGCTGGTCGCCGCCGAGACCGCCAGGCCGCGCCGCAAGCAGATCATCACCACGCTGCAGTCCGGCCTGCGCGTCATGGGCGACCGGCTCCAGCTGGCCCGCCTGCTGACGAACCTGCTGGACAACGCCGAACGGCACGCCGAGTCGAAGATCTTCGTGAGCGCGCGGCAGGACGGCGACGACGCCGTGATCGAGGTGGTCGACGACGGCGCCGGCATCGCTCCCGACCAGCGCGAGATCGTCTTCCAGCGCTTCACCCGCCTCGACGCCTCACGCAGCCGCGACGCCGGCGGCACCGGGCTCGGCCTGGCCATCGCCCGCGAGATCGCCTCGGTCCACCTCGGCACGCTGACCCTGGAGGACTCCGACGTCGGCGCCCGCTTCGTCCTCCGGATCCCGATCTCAGAGGACTGACCGGTCTCGGATCAGCGTGGCTGGTGGGTGGTCAGCGTAGTTCGTAGGCGTGCCAGCGGCGCGGCATCCCGGCCGCCTCCCAGGGCCGCAGGAACGGCGCGGGCGTCGGATCTCCCCGGTCCACGGCCACCACCCGAGTCCCCGCAGCCGGCGCCCCGCGCACCTGGGCCGGCGCCTCCGCCGGCCAACTCAGCACCGGGTACCCGTGGCAGCCCATCCGGTAGGCGATCATCACCGCGCGCTCGCCGTACACCAGGCAGGGCGGCCGGACGTCCATGGCCAGCAGCGCTCGCGCCACCCGGCCGTCGGCCCCGCGCCTGGCCAGCCCGCCCGCGACGACCTTGTCCAGCGTGATCCCCTGAAGAACGACCTGGGCCACCACACCGGCGGCCACGAGCCCCGCCAGGACGGGACGCCGGCCCGGCGACCACACGGCGTGCGCCACGGGCAGGGCCAGCAGCGCGTACGCGGGCAGCAGGAACCGGGGAGCCGCGTACCCGACGAGAAAGGCGTACGGCACGGCCATGGCCAGCCCGCAGACAGCGGCCAGCACACATCCGGCCAGACCGGGAACGCCCCCGGGCACGCGCGGGCCGCCGGGGTGCAGGACCGAGACCGGGTGAGCGCGGTGCCGGGTCGTGGATGATCGGTCGTGGCGGCGGGCGGCGTACAGGCCGAGCAGGGCGAGGGCGGGGACCGCGACCAGCCAGAGCAGCCACGCCGTCACGACCGGCCCGCAGTCCGCGGGAGGGCGGCACAGCAGCGGCCCGTCGAGCGCCCTGACGTGATCGAGGAGCGAAACGTGCAGGCCGGTCTCGTTCGCCGCGCCGGCCGCGTGCCAGCGCGCCGCCGGGCCGCCGAAGCGCACGTACGCCTCGACGATCCAGTCCGCCCAGCCCACCACCAGCCCGGCCACGAGGGCGATCCCGGCCCGCCGGCACCTCCACCCGGGCCTGGCCAGCGCGAGCGCGAGCGGCAGCACGAGCCAGACGCTGTCCGGCGGACGCAGCAGCGCCACGGCCGCCACGCTCAGCGCCAGCCCGGCCGCCGGGCCACGCCCCGCCTCCGGACGTACGCAGCGCAGGAAGAACCCCGTGGCGGCCACGGCGCCGAAGGCCACCCACAGGTTCGGCATGGCCTCGTTCCCGTAGAACAGCGCGAGCCACGTGGACGCGAACAGCAGCGCGGCGACAGGCACCACAGGGCCGGGACGCACCCGCAGCCAGACGCCGAACGACGCGTACAGCCCCAGGGCGGACAGGAGGCACAGATACCCCCGCAGCGCCTCGGTGGACGAGGTGACCAGCACCACGGGGGCGACCAGCAGCGTGATCCCCCTGGCGCGCGGCGCGATGAACTCCGTCGCCGGCACCCGGGGGTCGACCTGGCTGACATAGACGACCTCGTCCCAGCCCAGCCCCATCCCGGGAGCGACCGCGACCAGCTGGACGGCCGCGTACCCCACCGCCACCAGAACCAGCCACGCCCGCCCGGCCGCCCCGTGCCGCCACGGCGGCTGAGTCTCGTTCGATCTCACGGCCCTGTTCTTAGCCCCGGACCCGGCGCCGGGGCGGGCGGAACGGCGAGTGCTGGCGTAACGCATGCCCGTCCATGACGTTCGCGAGGGCCGCCGCCTGCGGGATGACTGACCCGCCGGAGATCGGGAATGCATCTCCGGACCGGGAATGTGCGACATCGAAAGGAGATCCACATGGACCAGCGGGGATCCGGCGACCGGCATGAGCGCACCGCCGCGGGCCACCAGCCCGCGCACGTCCGCTGCACACCTCCCGCCGCCGCCGCGCTGTTCGAGATCGCCGTCCTGGACACCACGAGCGAGGACGGCCGGCCGCGCTGGCACACGATCGGCTGGGGCGTCGGCAGGGGAGAGGCCGACAGCATCGCGGAGACGTACGTGACCCGTCCGATGTGCCCCTACGACGAGGCCCAGATCCGGCACAACGGTCACCTGGTGGGCGTGCACCGCAGGCCCGCGGGCCGCACCGGCTAGACCCGGCCGGATCCGGCAGCCGGTGGTGGGTCAGGATCCGTCGCCAGGGGGCCGGTCGCGCGGTTCGTCGTCGTTCATGACGCCGTACGCGGTCGCCCGGAACAGAAACGACGCCCACGAGCGGTAGGGCCGCCACGAGTCCGCCAGCCTCCGGTACGCCGACGGCGGGGCGTCCTCCGCCAGCCCGTACGCCTCGCGCAGAATGGCGAACAGCCGCGGCTCGTCGCCGGGGAACGCGTCCGGCGCCCCCGCGCCCCTGATCAGGATCAGCCCTGCCGAGAACGGTCCCACCCCGGGCAGCCCGCGCAGCTCGGCCAGCGCCTCCTCAGGGGCGAGCGAGCGCAGGTGCTCCGTGGTGAGCAGCCCGTCGAGCGCCGCCCTGGCCAGCCCGCGTACCCACTCCTCCTTCTGCGTGGGCAGCCCGAGACCGCCCGCGTCCAGCAGCGAGACCGGCGGCGGGAAGGCCGTGTACGGCTGCCCGTCCACCTCGACCCGCGCGCCGTAGCGCTCCGCGATGCGCTGCTTGATCCGGGCCGCGACCAGCATCGACGAGCGCTGCACGATCACCGCCCAGCACGCCGCCTCCCACGGGCTCCAGAAGCACACCGGCCGCAACCCCGGCCGCAGCCGCTGGAGGTCGCCGAGCACCGGGTCGGCCTCGCTCAGTTCGGCGAATCCGGCGCCGTCCACGTCGAGGGAGAGGATCCGCGCCACCTCGCCCCTGATGCCCGGTCCCGCCGCCCGCGTCGTCGCCACCGACACCCCGCCGGGCGCCGCCGTCACGCGTACCCCGACCGGCCGCCAGTCCGACTCCGCGCAGTAGGCGAAACGCAGCGCCCGGCCGTCGGAGGGCAGCGCGGTCGTGGCCGGCCAGTCCTCCACGAAGCGCAGGGTCTCGGCGAAGTCGAAGGGACCTTCGGCGGTGATCGTGAATCCGTGTGTGGGCATGGGCGTATGGTAGGCGCCGCTCAGGACCGGGCGGCGATCACCGTCGCCGGCGCCTCGGCGACGGCAGGACAGATATCGGACAGGCAGGGGAACGGACATGCGCATCTTCGTCGCGGGCGGCACCGGCGCCGTCGGCCGCCACCTCGTCCCGGCGCTGGTGAAGGCCGGCCACGAGGTCACCGCGACCAGCCGGACGGAGGCGGGGCTCGCGCTGCTGGAGAGCCAGGGAGCGGCCGGTGTGCGCCTCGACGTCTTCGACGCCGAGGCCGTCAGGGGGACGGTGGCCGCCGCCGCGCCCGACGCGATCATCCACCAGCTCACCGCACTGAGCGACGGCAACCCGGCCGACAACGGGCGCATCCGCAGGATCGGCACCCGCAACCTGGTGGACGCCGCCCGGCACGCCTCCGTGGGGACGATCGTGGCGCAGTCCATCTCCTGGGTGTACGAGCCCGGCGACGCTCCCGCCACCGAGGGCACCCCCTTGGACGAGCGGGCGCCGGAACCCAGGGCCGGCATGGTCGCCGCGGTCCGCGCGCTCGAAGACGCCGTCACGGGCCTCGACCGGCACGTCATCCTGCGGTACGGCCTCTTCTACGGCCCCGGCACCTGGTACCGGCGCGGTGGACTGGTCGCCGACGTGCTGCGCGGGGACACCGGCGACCCCGCCGCGCGGATGCTCGGCGACCTGGCCGCGAACGACGCGGTGTCGTCCTTCGTCCACGTCGAGGACGCGGCCCTGGCCGCCGTCGCCGCGCTCGGCTGGCCGTCGGGACCGGTCAACATCGTGGACGACGAACCCGCGCCCGCCCGCGAGTGGCTGCCGGCCCTC
The DNA here is from genome assembly GCF_035917475.1 of Nonomuraea fuscirosea. Classification (NCBI taxonomy): domain Bacteria; kingdom Bacillati; phylum Actinomycetota; class Actinomycetes; order Streptosporangiales; family Streptosporangiaceae; genus Nonomuraea; species Nonomuraea fuscirosea. Next base: position 1,095,658 of record NZ_CP109074.1, read on the forward strand.
GCCGCCGCCGTGGGGGCTCCCGCTCCGGCTCCGGCGGGCGGGCGGCTGGGCTGGCAGCGCGGCGCCGACAACACCTTGGCCCGCTCACGCGGCTGGCACCCCATCCACCCCACCTGGCGAACGGGCTTCAGCGCCGGCGGCTGATGCCGTGGCCGGTTCATCCGCTCGGGTGGGCGGCGTGGGTCCGGCCGGGCAGGTGGGTGCGTAGCGCGGTGATGAACCAGGTGAGGGCCGGGGCCAGGCTCTCCGGCGGTGGCCAGCCGTTGATCACGGCCAGCAGTTCGGCGTACCGCTCCCTGCGCGGATCGCCGGCCGCCTCCAGCCGGTCCAGCAGCGTCGAGCCGCTGAGACCGGTCGCGGTGAGCAGCGCCGTCACGTACGGCTCGGCTTCGGCGGAAGCCGGGCCGACGCCGGCGGCGAGCGCGGGCGCGGCCAGCGCCCGAGCCATGGCCGCCGCATCCGGCCGCACGACGGCGACCCGCGCCACACCCCGGCCACGCTCGCCCATGCGCTCGCCCATGTGATCGCCTGTGTGACCGGCCGTGTGATCGCTCATGCGCTCGGCCGTGTGCTCGGCCGTGTGCTCGGCCACGTGATCGGCTATGTGTTCGGCGATGCGCCGGATGGAGGCGCGGAAGTCCGGGTCGCGGGAGAGTTCCGCCAGCTCCACCCAAGCCTCCACCTGCTCCGGATCGGGATCGTCCGGCAGTTCGGGCGTCATCGACGTCATGACGCCGGCGAAGGCCGGATCCCCGGTCAGGTCGCCGAAGGCGGCGGCGAGGAAGTCGCCGACCAGGCGGCGCCGCTCGGCCTCCGACAGTTTGGCGAGCTCGTGCATCAGTTCCATCTCCTCTGGGGTGGAGCCGCGCCTGGCCACCGCCGTCAGCACGGCCTGCCGCAGGCGCAGCGTGCGGATCTGGGTCTCCAGGGCCGCCGCGTGCGCCGCCGCGACCTCGGCCAGGGAGATCTCCCGGTCCAGGACGCCGCGGACGGTGGCCAGGTCGAGCCCGAGGTCGCGCAGCGTGCGTACGAGATCGAGCCGGGCCAGGGCAGTAGGGTCGTAACGGCGGTAGCCGGCGGGGCTGCGGCCGGCGGGGGGCACGATGCCCTGATCGGAGTAGAACCGGATGGTCTTGACCGTGAGCCCGGTGAGCCGGGCCAGGTCGCCGATCGAGTAGAGCGTGTCCCCGTCCATGACCCCACTCTCGCGTCTCCCCTCACTGGAGACTCAAGCCGCCCTCGCGAAGAATGAGCCGCCGTACTCAGCGGGCCTGGGGACGAGTGCTCAGGCCGGCGCGGGCGCGCTCCTGACAGGCTGGGGGAATGACTTCGCTGAGAGAGTACGTGTCGCGTTACGACCGGGGGCGGCGCGGTCTGGCGATCGCGGGGGCGTACGCGCTGCTCGTCCTGCTGGTCGCCGCCTACGTCGAGATCAGTACCCGGCTGGCGGCGGACAGCCAGGGGCTTGAGGGCATCTACCTCTTCATCGTCACGGCGCCGACCTCGTGGCTCGTCATGCTGCTCCCGGTGGCGGACGTGCTGCCGCCGGAGGTGTACCTGGCGCTGCTCGTGGGGGTCGGCCTGCTGCAGGCGTGGGTGTTGTGGCTGCTCACGCGGGGTCGGCGGGTGGCACATCATCCGCGGCAGCCGGGGTAGGGGCCGGAAGACAGGACGAACGAGGGGGATACGGTCATGAGCCGCATAGCGGAGTGGCTGAAGAAAGCCGAGAACCTGGCCCGTGGGCACTCCAAGCAGGCAGACCAGGTGCTGGACCGCGCGGAGGAGTTCGCGAAGGAACGCACCGGACACAAGTACGACGACCAGATCAGCAAGGGCGCCGACGCCGTGCAGCAGCGTTACGGCGGCGGCCAGTCCGGTCAGCAGCAGGGCCAGCAGCAGCCGGGTCAGCCGGCTGGCCAGGAGACGCAGGAGGAGCGCGAGCGGCGCATGCCGCCGCAGGGCTGAGCCCTCGGCGCGAGAGACGCGGGACCGCTCACGACGGGGCACGAGTGCCGGTGGCCACACCACCGGCACCGTCCCCGCACGTCACCGGCGCGCGTCCTCCAGGACCTTGTTCGCGTCCCGTTCGAACGACGCCCTGGCCCCGAGCGTGAGCAGCCCGCCCACGACCATGGGCACCACCAGCACGTACATCCCGGACAGCAGCGAGTCGAACTGGTCGGAGGCGATGCCGACGACCAGCGAGCCGAACGCGGCGCCCGCCGTGAGCAGCAGCTGCAGCACCGCGAAGCCGAGGCCGCGGGCGCCGGCGGGCACCACGTCCGCGACGCAGGCGGTCATGTTGGGGATCGCGATCGACATCAGCGAGCAGGCGAGCAGAACCAGCACCGTGAGCGCGGCGATCGAGTCCATGGACAGCGCGACGGCGAGGACCACGGAGCCCGCCGTGATGCCGCCGCCACCGGCGAGCAGCCGGCCGCCCTGGCGGGTGCCGTGCCATTTCCGGCCCAGCCACGAGCCGACCAGGGTGCCGGTGAGGGTTCCCGCGACGGTGATGAGGCCGCTGAGCGAGCCGGCCGTGGCCACGTCGACGCCGAAGGTCCGCACCATGAGCGTGGGCAGCCAGAAGAAGACGCCGGCCAGGCCCAGGCTGAGCAGGGCCAGCCCGACGCAGACGAAGATCAGCGTCGGGATCGCCACCACCTGGCGGAGCTGGGCCCGGAACGGCGGCTTGGCCGCCGCCTCGACCGCCGGGGAGTCCTTCGGCGGTGACTCGGCCCCGGCCACCAGCCGGTCGAGCTCGCCGCGGCGCGGCTCGCGCAGGAACCAGACGAGCACCGCCGTGAGCACGCCGGGCACGACCATGATGAGGAACGCGGTACGCCAGCCGAAGCTCCCGGCCAGCACGCCGCCGAGCAGGGTGCCGACGCCGCCCAGGTAGGTGGTGACGCGGGTCAGCCCGTACGCCTTGGCCCGGCTGGCGGGCGGGTAGTAGTCGGCCAGCAGACTGCCCGCGGCCGGATTGTCGATGTTCTCGGCCGCCGCCAGGAACACCCGCATCAGGTAGAACAGGGCGAATCCGGTGGCCAGGCCCGAGCCTAGCGTGGCGATCGCCCAGCAGAAGACGACGATCGCGATGATGCGCGTACGGCTGAACCGGTCGGCCAGATAGCCGGCGGGCAGGGAGACGACGGCCGCCGCCAGCGCGGCGGCGGTCGGGATGGAGCCGGCCGCGGTGTCGCTGAAACCCCATTCCCGCTGGATGAGCGGCAGCACCCCGGACAGGAGGTTGTGCTCGATCCGGTCCACTAGTCCGACGATGAAGAGCACCACGAGGGGCGCCCATCCGAATGGCGCGCGCGAGTGCGCGTCGATCAAGCCAGCACGCGGAGAACCGAACGTCCCGACCATGCCCACCCTTTCCAGTAGGAAAATCTAGAATTCTGTTCTAGGGCGATGTTCTAGTCAGAGTGGCAGAAGTCACAGCGTTCGTAAATGGGTGATTACCGCGAAATTTCGTCACTCATGCCTTCGGTACGGTGGTCGCATGGTCAAGGGGGCACTGCTGGTCGCGGGCACCACGTCCGACGCGGGCAAGAGCGTGGTGACGGCCGGCATCTGCCGCTGGCTGGCCCGTCAGGGCGTCCGCGTCGCGCCCTTCAAGGCGCAGAACATGTCGCTCAACTCGTACGTCACCGCCGACGGCGCCGAGATCGGCCGCGCCCAGGCCGCCCAGGCGCGGGCGGCGGGCCTGGAACCCGTCGCCGACATGAACCCCGTGCTGCTCAAGCCCGGCAGCGACCGCCGCAGCCAGGTCGTGCTCATGGGCCGCCCGGTGGCGGACGTGGACGCCATGGAGTACGGCGCGCTGAAGGACCTGCTGCGCACCACGTCCCTGGAGGCTCTGAAACGGCTGCGTGAGCAGTACGACGTGGTGGTGTGCGAGGGCGCGGGCAGCCCCGCGGAGATCAACCTGCGCCGCTCCGACATCGCCAACATGGGCCTGGCCAGGGCCGCGAACCTGCCCGTGCTCGTGGTCGGGGACATCGACAGGGGAGGGGTGTTCGCCGCGTTCTACGGCACGGTGGGCCTGCTGGACGCCGCCGACCAGGCCCTCGTCTCCGGTTTCGTGGTGAACAAGTTCAGGGGCGCGAAGGAGCTGCTGCAACCTGGCCTCGACATGATCGGGCGGCTGACCGGGCGCGAGGTGTACGGTGTGCTGCCCTGGCTCGAAGGCCCATGGCTGGACGTCGAGGACTCCCTGGCTCTCGACGGCCGCCAGGTCGCCGCGCGGCCCCCGTACGGCAGGCAGACCCTGCGGGTCGCGGTCGTGCGGCTGCCCAGGATCTCGAACTTCACCGACGTGGACGCGCTGGCCGCCGAGCCGGGCGTGCTGGTGCGCTTCGTGAGCGATCCGGCCGAACTGGACGACGCCGACCTCGTCGTGCTGCCCGGCTCCCGCGCCACCGTCGACGACCTGACCTGGCTGCGCGAGCGCGGCCTGGCGGCGGCCCTGCGCGGGCGGAGCGGGCCCGTGCTGGGCATCTGCGGCGGCTTCCAGATGCTGGGCAGGGAGATCGTGGACGAGGTGGAGTCAGGGGCGGGCCGGGTTGAAGGGCTGGGTCTGCTGCCGGTACGGATCACGTTCGAGCGCCACAAGCGGCTGGCCAGACCCGAGGGGCAGGCGTACGGGGAGCGGGTGCGGGCGTACGAGATCCACCACGGGGTGGCCACGGTGGAGGGCGGCGAGCCGTTCCTCGACGGCTGCCGCCAGGGGAACGTCTGGGGCACCACCTGGCACGGCGCCCTGGAGAACGACGGCTTCCGGCGCGCGTTCCTGGCGGACGTGGCCGCGCGGGCGGGACGGGACTTCGTACCGGATCCCGCCACCGACTTCGCCGCGCTGCGCGAGGAGCGGCTCGACGCGCTCGGGGACCTGGTCGAGCAGCACCTGGACACCGCCGCCCTGCTCCACCTCATCCAGCACGGCCCGCCACCCGGCCTGGCGCTCCTGCCGCCGGGCTCCCAGATGGGCGAACCCCGCTGACCGCGCTCAGCCGTGTTCGGCCCGGTCGGGGGTTCTGGCCTGGCGCTGGGCGCCGATCCAGGCGTCGATCTGCTCCCAGTGGTCGTAGAGCCAGCCGATCCTGGCCTCGCGCTCCCCGGGCACCTCGGCGGCCGGCACCCGCCACCACTTCGCGGTGATGTGTGCGCGAAGGGGGAGTTTGCGCCAGACGTCACCGAGGGTGATCAGGTCGTCCAGGCCGGTGTGCGCGACGAAGATGACGTCGGCACCCGGGCACGCCTCGATCGCCGCGATGGCGCCGTTCGGGCGGGGCGGCAGCAGGTGGTCGAGGCCGCGCGCCCGATCCGCCTGCGCGCCCAGGCCCTTCTCCTCCAGCCGCCTGATCGCCAGCCGGCGGCGGCGCGGGGTGAAGTTGCCGCCCTCAGGGAAGATCACCAGGGCGTCCTCGTCGCCCATCGTGCCGGCCAGGCGGCGGATCTCGTCGACGACCCGGCTCTGCTCGGCGGAGCTCCGGGGGACGAACGCGTTCGGCAGCCGGTTGATGACGACGTCGAGCGAGGGATCGTACTGAAGTGCGGCCTTCATGACGATGCGGGGCCGCCGGTGATACCGCGCCAGCAGGTGATGGATGAGCAGGAAGGAGTCGCCGGGTCCCGCGTGCCGTGACAGCACGATGACCGGCCGCGTCAGCCGGGCCGCCCGTTCCTCCGCCGTCGGCTCGGGCTCCTCGATGTCCAGGGTCAGCCGGAAGATGCGCACCGCGGCGGCGTACACCTTCGCCAGGAACCACCCGATCAGCGCGTAATGCCGCTCCTGCCTGCGCGCCCCGCCCGCCACCCACAACCACAGGCAGGCGATCAGCACCGCCGACTCCAGCGTCAGCCAGACGATCCCGAACCAGACGAACCTCGGGCCCCTGCGCTGCGGCGGCGGCAGCCGCAACGAGGCGGCGGCCGTGACGACGAGCCAGAACGGCAGCGTCACCAGCATGAACAGGGTCATCACGATGACCAGAGGAGCCAGCACGAGCCTGCGCAGAATACGTGGTGGAAGCACCGCGGCCTCCCTCAGAGGTCTACTCCCATCCTCCCCCGTTCCGCAGATAGCGGGAAGACGCCTGGTAGGCGCGTTCGATCGAGGCCGAGATCTGCGACACGTCGCGGTAGCGCAGCGGCGACAGCGGCTCGGTCAGCCCGGCCGGCAGCACGTGCACCTCGACGCCCGGCGGCAGCGTGGCCAGGTCCTCGGCGAACCGGTGCCGGCGAGCGATCTCGAACGCCACCATGCCCACCTCCCAGAACCGCCTGGGCGGCGACAGCGGCTGCTCGATCCTGCCGACGTGCAGCACGAAGACGCGCCTGGCTCCGAGCAGCACGGCCCGCCCGATCGGGATGCTGTGCACCAGGCCGCCGTCGTAGAAGTGCTCACCGCCGATCACGACCGGCGGCAGCAGCCCCGGCACCGCGCACGACGCCAGCACCGCCTCCACCAGCGGCCCGCCGGTGAACCAGTGGGCCGCCGCGCGCTCGACCGAGGCCGCCACGCACTGGAACGGCACCTGCAACTCCTCGATCCGGGAAGCCCGCAGCGTCTCGGTCAGCACCCCGCGCAGCGGGCCGATCGGGTGCAGATGGGTGCCGGTCCTGGCCAGCGTCGACAGCCGGGCCACCCATGAGCCGGCGAAGGCCGTACGGACGATGTCGGAGCTCCACAGGTCCGCCAGCAGGCCGACCGCCTCGCCCGGCGCGGCGGCCACGACCGCGCCGTTCAGCGCCCCGACGGACGTGCCCACCACCAGGTCGGGACGGATGCCCGCCTCGTCGAGCGCCCGCAGCATGCCGACCTCGTGCGCGCCGAGCACGCCGCCGCCACCGAGCACGAACGCGGTCTCCACGCGACTCACCCTCTCCTTGCCGGGTTCCGGAAGCCAACCGGGCGCCAACCTGCCGGGCCCGCCTCGTGACGAGCCGCCCGGCGGGGCGCGACGATTCGGCCATGACAGCAGTGGTGCAGACCGAAGGGCTGACCAAGTATTACGGCAAACGCCGGGGCCTGGAGGATCTCACGCTCGAGATCCAGCCGGGCGAGGTCTTCGGCTACCTCGGCCCCAACGGCGCGGGAAAGACGACCACGATCAGGCTCCTGCTGGACGTGATCAGGCCCACCAGAGGTACCGTACGCGTGCTCGGCGGCGACCCGCGCGAGCCCGCGACCCGCGCCAGGATGGGTTATCTGCCCGGAGACCTGGTGCTGGAGGAACGCGACCGGGCCATCGACTACCTGCGCTTCCTCGGCCACGCCCGCGGCGGCGTGCCGGCCGCCCGCATCGAGGCCCTGGCCGAACGCTTCGACGCCGACCTGTCGGTGCCGATGCGCAAACTGTCCAAGGGTAACAAGCAGAAGATCGGGCTGATCCAGGCGTTCATGCACGAACCGGAGTTCGTCATCCTCGACGAGCCGACCGCAGGGCTCGACCCGCTGGTGCAGCAGGAGTTCCTGGCGCTGGTGCGCGAGGTGCGCACCTCCGGCCGGACCGTGCTCATGTCCTCCCACGTGCTGGCCGAGGTGGAGAACGTCTCCGACCGGGTCGGCATCGTCCGCGCCGGCCGGCTGGTGGCCGTGGAGAACGTCGCGGTCCTGCGCGAGAAGGCGGTCCGCCGGGTCGAGCTGCACTTCGAGTCGCCCGTGCCGCGCGACGCCTTCGACAATCTGCCCGGCGTACGGGACCTGCGCGTCGAGGGCGCCGGCGTGAGCTGCACCATCGACGGCCGGCCCGACGCGCTGATCAAGGCCGCGGCCCGGTTCACCGTGGTGCACCTGGTCAGCGCGGAGCCGGACCTGGAAGAGATCTTCCTGACCTACTACAGCCACGAGGAGGCGCACCATGATCGCCCGCAGCCTGCGTGAGGTCCGCTGGGTGCTCACCTGGTGGACCGCCGGCGTCAGTGCCTTCATCGTTCTGTACCTGTCCGTCTACGGCAACATCAAGCAGAGCCCCGAGCTGTACGGCCCCGCGATGCTGGCCAAGTTCCCCGGCCCGCTGCGCGACCTCATGGGCGGGCTGGAGGACATGACCTCCGGCGCCGGCTTCCTGCAGACGGTCGTCTACCAGCTGTTCGTTCCCATGCTGTGCATCGCGTGCGCGACCCTCCTGGCCAACCGGGCGCTGGCGACGCCGGAGGAGACGGGGACGCTGGAGCTGATCGTCACCCTGCCGGTGGACCGGCGGCGGCTCGTGCTCGCCAGGTTCGCCGCGCTGGTCCTGAGCCTGCTCCTGCTGACCGCCGTGACGCTGCTGGTCGCCGCCGGGATGGTCACACTCGTCTCCGCCGGCGTGCCGTTCGGCCGGATCCTCGCCGGGCACACCGGCGTCCTGCTGATCGCCCTCTTCTACGGCACCGTGGCCCTGACCGTCGGCGCCGCCACCGGCCGCCGGATCGTCGCCTCGGCCGTGGTGGGGGTGTGGGTGGTGGCCGGGTACGCCGTCACCACCATCGGACGGTCGGTGGAGGGGATCGCTTGGCTGAAGTGGGTCTCACCCTTCCACTACTACTCCTCGGGGCGGCCCATCTATGAGGGACTGCCGGTGGGGGACTACCTTGTGCTGGCGGGGGCGACGGTGGTGCTCGCACTCACCGCGGTGCTCGCCTTCGACAGGCGTGACATAGGAGTCTGATGCCCCGCCCTGACCAGCGCCCGGACGCTGACCCACCCACTGAACGGGCACCGGACGCCGACCCGCCCGCTGCCTCGCGCGCCGTCCCGCCCGCTGGTCCACGATCGGACGCCGTCCCACCCGTTGGTCCGCGGTCGGAGGCCGATTCGCCCGTTGGACGGGGGCAGGAGGCTGACCCGCCTGCTGGCCAACGGTCGGACGCCAACCTGCCTGCTGGTCTACGGTCGGACGCCGACCTGCCCGCTTGCCCGCCGTCGGAGGCTCGTTCGCCCGCCGCGCTACGGTCGGACGCCGGCTCTCTTCCCGCACTGAGGCCGGATACTGACCCGCTTCCCGGTCGGCGGACCGCCGGCTCGCCTTCCGAGCGGAGGCCGTACGCCCAGCCGCCTCCCGGTCGGCGGACAGGTGCCTCCGTCGACGGACCTGCGGATCCGCGGCCGGCGGCGCCTGCCGACATGCGTGAGGGTCTGCCGGGGGACGTGCCCGCGGGTCTGCCCACGGAGCCGCGCACCGGCCTGCGGGCGGAGGGACCTGGCGGCCATCGGGCCGACGGACCGGTAGGGGCGGACTTGCCTGGAGCGCCGCAGGCGGACGGGTCGATGGATGCGGACTCGTCTGGCACGGACTTGTCTGGCGTGGACCCGTCCAGAGTGGGCTCGTCTGGCGTGGACTCGTCTGGCGTGGACTCGTCTGGCGTGGGCCCGTCCGGTGCGGGCTCGTTTGGCGTGAACCGGCCGAAGGAGTTGCGGGCGGATGGGTCGATGGGTGGGGTGGCGGGGCTGCTCGGGGGGCACCGGCAGCGGCTGGCAGACCATGCGGCGACCGGCCGATTACCCGGCAGGCAGGTCACGGACGCTTATCGCGCCGCCGGCACCAGGGCGGCCGAGGAGGGCGTTCCGTTGCGGGCCCTCGTGGACGCCGCCCTCGCCGCCGGCGAAGGTCTGCCCGGCGTACTGCCGGCACTCCGCAAGGCCGTCGCGGCGCTCATGGAGGGGTACGAACGGGCGCAGCAGGCGGCCCTGCGTGCTGAGGAGGACGCGCGCAGGGAGTTCGTGGACGACCTGCTCCAGGGCCGGGCCGAGCGGCTGGCGGAGCGGGCCGAGCACTTCGGGCTGCGACTGGCCGAGTCGTACGTGGTGGCGGTGGCTCGCGGCATGCGCGACGGCGACCAGGACAGGATCGAACGGGAGCTGATCGCCAGGTTCGGCTCCCACAACGTGCTCGTGGCCGTACGCGACGGGCTGCTCGTGTGCGTCGCCCCGGCGATGCTGCCGGCCGCCGTCGGCGAGTTCACCCACCACGTACGCGCCCGCTTCCCGACCGGCTGGCGCGTCGGCGTGGGCCGGCCGCACCGGGGTCCCGGCGGAGTGGTGGCCTCCTACCGGGAGGCGGCCCAGTCCCTTGAGCTGGCCGACAGCCTCGGTCTCAAACCGGACGTCGTCAAGGCGGCCGACCTCCTCGTCTTCCCCGTACTGCTGCGCGACAGAAGCGCCATCGAAGACCTGGTGACCAGCGTGCTCAACCCGCTCCTGGAGGCACGGGGCGGCCACGAGCCGCTGCTGGAGACGTTGGAAGCGATCTTCGCCTCCCAGGGCAACCAGACAGCCGCGGCCCGGCGACTGCGAGTGAGCCCACGGGCGATCACTTACCGCCTGGAACGCATCCGCCGCCTGACAGGCTTCTCCCCGGACGAACCCACACAACGCTTCACCCTGGAAACAGCGGTACTCGGCGCCCGCCTGCTGGGCTGGCCCACCACCTTCCCCCGCCCCACCCCACGCCCAGACCCGTGACTCCCACAGGGCGCGCGTACACCTAGGTAGGCGCGCCGGCTGTATGGCCGACCTAGGGCAGGACGAGGGGCCACGTCGGGGCCGGGCGCCGGGCGGGCCATCGGCGATGCTGGTTGCGACCACGGCGGCGAGACGACCCAACCCGGACCGGACCCGACGAACGACCCAAGCCGCATCCGGACCTGGACCCGGTTCCAACCCGGACCCGACCCGGCCTCGGCTCCTGTTCCCGATCCGGACCCGAGCCCGGGACCGTGCCGGACTCGGACCCGGACTCGGACTCGGACCCGGACCCGGACTTGGACTCGGACCTGGGCCTGGGCCTGGGCCTGGGCCTGGACCCGGCCCGGCACGGTCCCGGGCTCGGATGGATGCTGTGATGTCTGAGGATGTCGCGTCTCAGTGGGGCGGGGTCAGGGGATGAGCAGGAGTTTTCCGGTGGTGCGGCGGCCGGCGAGGTCTTCGTGGGCCTGGCGTACGTCGGCCAGGGGGTAGCGGTGGGAGATGTTGATCGTCAGTTGACCGGCCGCGATCCAGCCGAACAGGTCGGAGGCGCGTTGGAGCAGTTCCTCGCGGTCGGCGATGTAGTGGCCGAGCGTGGGCCTGGTCAGGAAGAGGGAGCCCTTTCGCTGGAGCGCCTGGGGGTCGAGCAGCGGGGCGGGTCCGCTGGCGGCGCCGTACAGGGCCATGAGGCCGCGCGGGCGCAGCACCTCCAGGCCGCCTTCGAAAGTGGTCTTGCCGACGCCGTCGTACACGACGTGAAGCTTGCCGCGCAGGGCATCGGCGAAGTCGTCGTACCCCAGCACCTCGTCCGCCCCGGCCTGCCTGGCGAGCTTCTCCTTCTCGCTGGTGGAGACCGTGCTGTAGACCTTGGCGCCCTTGAGCTTGGCCAGCTGGATCAGCAACTGGCCCATGCCGCCGGCGCCCGCGTGGACGAGGACCTGGTCGCCCTCCTGCACCGCGTACGTGGAGTGCGTCAGGTAGTGGGCCGTCATGCCCTGCAACATCGTCGCGGCCGCCACCTCGGCCGACACGCCGTCGGGCACCGGCACCACCCGATCGGCCGGCAGCACGGCCTTCTCGGCGTAGCTGCCGAGCACGCTCGCCCACGCCACCGTGTCCCCCACGGAGACGTCCCGGACCCCCGGTCCCACGGCCGACACCGTTCCCGCGCCTTCGCTGCCGATGACGATGGGCAGATCGAGTGGGTACGCGCCGGAGCGCTGGTAGATGTCGATGAAGTTGACGCCGCTGGCGGCGACGTCGACCACGACCTCCCCCTCTCCTGGTGCCGGGTCGGGACGCTCGACGTATTCGAGAACCTCTGGACCGCCCTGGGCGGAGATGACGATGGCATGCATGCCCCTAGTCAACTCCGCCTCCCTCCGGCCATGCCACCCCGGGTCATGCTTTCGCGCCGACGCGATGACGCAGCCGTCCCCTCCCATCGGCGGGCACGCCCAAGTCCCCGGCCCCGCCAACCATGGCCCACCGGTCTCCGCCTCGGCGGCCGCAGTTCAGTTGCTCCCAAGGCTTGATCGAGCTGGGGGATAGGGACGCAGGTCAGCGCTCGCTCAGGCGTCGAGGGGCAAGCGGTCGGATGGGCAACGGGCGGGCAGGGCGGTCGGGGACACGGCCCAGCGCCCCCTCAGACGCGGGTGGTGAGGTCGGGTTAGGAGACAGGGACGCGGGCCAGGGCTCCTGCTTCCAGGGCTACCCAGAGTGCTCCGTCCGGGCCGATCGTCAGCCCGTGGGGCTCGGCCTTGGCGGGTTCGGTGTCCTCCTTGGCCGGTGGGACGGGCAGGGGGTGCTCGTCGATGACGCCGTCGGTGGTGATGCGGCCGACGCGGCCGACGGCCCACTCGGTGAACCAGAGGGCGCCGTCAGGGCCGGCGATGATCGCGTGGGGACGGGCGGCCCGGTCGGGCAGGGGATATTCGGTGATCGCGCCCGAGACGTCGATCCGGCCGATCTGGCCCGCGCCGATCTCGACGAACCAGAGGGCGCCGTCCGGTCCCAGCGTCATCCCCACCGGGGCGGCGCCCTCCGTGGGCAGCGGGTGGAGGGTGATCTCGCCCGACAGGGAGATGCGTCCGATGGCGTTGCCCTGGTTGAGGGTGAACCAGAGCGCGTCGTCCGGCCCCGCCACGATGAATGACGGCATCCCGCCTTCGACCGGCACGTCGAACGTGGTCGTCACCCCGTCGGCGCCGATGCGCCCGATCCGGCCGGCCTCCAGTTCGGTGAACCACAGGGCCCCGTCCGGGCCGGCGGCGAGCCCGTACGGGGTGTTCGCCTCGTACGTCGTGAGCCGGCCTTCAGCGGTGATGCGGCTGATCCGGCCGCCCTTGTACTCGGAGAACCACATCTCCCCATCCGGACCACGCACGATGAGGGTCGGCTGCCCGTCTGCGGAGTCGAGCTGGTGGATCACCGGTTTCTCGCCCGGCACCAGCCTGCCGACGCGGCCTTGGTGGGCGAGGGTGAACCAGAGGGTTCCGTCGGCTCCCGTGGCGATGCCGTAGGGCGCGCCCGCATCGATCATGGTCAACATATGCTTCTCCCCGATGGTGGTAGGTGTGGTCGGCATTTCCCGTCCCCGACGGATGCGGGTCACGCTGCCTTCCCCGGCGTAGGCATGTGATGGCGTGGTGTCGGTCATCGAAGGCGGCCTCGTACCAGCTCGATCTCCTTGCCCCGGAATCGGCGCAGGAGGGCGCGGTCGTGGGAGACCACGACGATCGCGCCGTCGTAGCCGTCGAGGGCGCGCTCCAGCTCCTCCGCCAGCACCGGTGACAGGTGGTTGGTCGGCTCGTCGAGCAGCAGCAGGTCGTGCTGCTCGGCCAGCAGTCTGGCCAGCGCCAGCCTGCGCCGCTGTCCGACTGACAGCTCGCCGGTTCGCTGGGACAGGGTGTGTGGCCGGAAGAGGCCGGTGTTCAGCAGCGCCGACCTGCGTTCGTCGGCGTATCCGATGCCATAGGCCTCCAGCACGCTCTGGTCCGGGTCGAAGGTCACCTCCTGGGGGAGGTAGCCGACGCGGCAGCCGGCTCGTTCGGCGAGTACGCGCATCAGCGTCGATTTGCCCGCGCCGTTGGCGCCCCGGAGCAGCAGCCGGTCACCGGCCCTGATGGTCAGCGAGTCGATCTGGAGCCGATCGGCCACCTGGACGTCACGCAGCTCCACCAGCACGGGTGCGGTCGTGGCCTCCCGCGTCGTGCTCTGTGCGGCCGGGGGTGGGGGGTCGGTGGTGGTGAAGGTGGCTTGGAAGTGGAGGGGGGTCGGGGGGCGGGGGACCGGGTCGGCCTCCAGGCGGCGGAGGCGTTCGTGGGCGTTGCGGACGCGGCTGGCCACTGAGCTCTGGACTCGGCCGGCGTTGCGGTCGTAGGCCATCTTGTTGTTGTCGCGCATCAGCCGGCCGGCGGCCACGCGGTGGGCGGTGGTGGCGGCGTGTTCGCGGACCTGGCGGATCTCTTCGCGCCAGGCCGCGTACGCCTGCTCCCAGCGGGCCCTGGCCGCGGCCTTGGCGGTGAGGTAGCCGGTGTAGCCGCCGCCGAAGCGGGTGACCGTGCCGTGCTCGACCTCCAGGATCACCGTGGCGACCCGGTCGAGGAAGACGCGGTCGTGGGAGACCACGGCCACCGTGCCCCGGTGCTCGCGCAGGCGCTCTTCGAGCCAGGTCAGCGCCGCCTCGTCGAGGTGGTTGGTCGGCTCGTCGAGCAGCAGCACGCGCGGCGCGGCGGCCAGCACGCAGGCCAGGCCCAGCCGGGCCTGCTCGCCGCCGGACAGGCTCGACAGCCGCCGGTCGCGGCTCACGTGGGCGAGCCCGAGGCCGTGGAAGGCGCGCTCGACGCGGGCGTCGGCCTCGTAGCCGCCGCGCAGCTCGTAGGCCGTCATGAGCTGCCCGTATTCGTCCATGACCTCGTCGGTGAGCGCCGACTCCAGCTCGCGCATCCGGCGCTCCATCGCGCGCAGGTCGGCGAGGGAGGCGTCGACGGCCTGCTGGACGGTGTGCTCCGGCGGCAGGCCGAGGGTCTGCCCGAGGTGGCCGAAGTCGCCCTCGACGCGCACCTCGCCGTCGTCGGGCCGCTCGACTCCCGCGATCAGGCGCAGCAGCGTGGACTTGCCGGAGCCGTTCTCGCCGACGATGCCGGCGCGCTCGCCGGATCTCACGGAGAGGGAGACGTCGGTGAGGACGGCCCGCTCGCCGTAGGACTTGGTGATCTGGTGAACGTGGATCAGGATGGAACTCCAATCGCGACTGTTGTAGCGTTAGTGTGCCATGGGTGTGGGGCTTAACGCAACTGGAGTAGTTTTTGGAATCCAACAAGCGCCCCGGAGGGCGGAGCGCCCGCGTGCGCGACGCCGTGCGGCAGGCCACGCTCGCGGAGCTGCTCGACCGGGGCTACACGGGCCTGACGGTGGAAAACGTCGCCGAGCGGTCAGGTGTGCACAAGACGACCGTCTACCGGCGCTGGGGCGGCGTCGAAGGGCTGATCTCCGACGCCCTTGAGCTGGCCGGCGACGAGCCGTGGCCCATTCCCGACACCGGTTCTGTCGAGGGTGATCTGCGGGGCATCGTCCAGCTCGTGCGCACCGGGTTCGACGATCCCGAGCTGGGCCCCGTATCGTCGGCGTTCGTGGCGGCGGCCATGCAGAATCCCTCGGCCGCGCGGGCGCTGCACGAGTTCTTCGTGGCCAGGCACGAGCAGTCGGCCGAGGTGGTGCGGCGGGCCGTCGCCCGGGGCGAGCTGCCCGACGTCGTGGACGTCAAGGAGGTGATCAGGGTGGCGGTCGCGCCCGTCTACTACCGGCTGTTCGTCGCCCACGAGCCGGTGACCGAGCGCGACGCCGACCGGGCCGCCGACGCCGCCCTCGCCGCTGCCCGCGCGGGAGTCCTCGACGGCGTCTGACCAGCCGCAGTCCTCGACGGCGTCTGACCAGCCGCCGGGCCGTGATGGGGGATCAAAGGGTGAGGACGAGCTTGCCGCGCAGGTGGCCGGCCTCCAGCAGGCGGTGGGCGTCGGCCACGCGCTCGAACGGGAACGTCTCCTGCACGCGCACCCGGAGCCGCCCCTGCTCGACGAGTTCGACGAGCCCGCGCAGACCGGCCGGATCGGGGCCGACGGCGATGCCGCTGAAGCGCAGGCCGGCCGCCTCATACCTGGCGATGAGCCGCGTGTCCTCGTCGGCGACCGCTGTCACGAGGTGACCCCCTGGGCGCAGTACGCCGAGCGACCGCTCGACGGAGTCGCCGCCGATCGTGTCGAGCACGATGTCGACGTCGCGGACCGTCTCGGCGAAGTCGGCCGTCGTGTAGTCGATCACCTCGTCGGCGCCGAGTTCCTCGACGAACGTCCGCTTGCTCCCGGCGGCGGTGGTGATCACGTACGCGCCGAGTGCTTTCGCGATCTGGATCGCGACGTGGCCGACCCCGCCGCCACCGCCGTGGACCAGGACGCGGTCACCCTCGGTCACGCCGGCGAGGTCGACCAGGCCCTGCCACGCCGTCAGCCCGACCACCGGCAGCGCCGCCGCCTCGACGTGCGAGAGCGCCGCCGGCTTGCGCGCCAGGTGCAGCGCGGGAGCGACCACGGCTTCGGCGTACGCGTTCGCCGCCCGGGGGAAGAGCGGCATGCCGAACACCTCGTCGCCGGGCCGCAACCGCCCGGTGTTCGCCTCCTCCACGACGCCGCTGACGTCCCAGCCGAGGATGAACGGCGGCTCGCCCAGCAGCGGGAACTCACCGGTGCGCAGCCGCGCCTCCACCGGGTTCAGCCCGATCGCCTCGACCCGGACGAGAACCTCGGTCGGAAGGGGCCGGGGCGTGGGCGCGTCCACGATGGTGAGCACCTCCGGACCGCCGAACTCCTGCTGGGTGATGACGCGCATGATGACTCTCCTGCTCTTCAGGTAAGGGGGAGAGTTCAACCCTAGGTATGCGACAGGAACCACCAGGTACCTTGGGCTCCATGAGTGGTTCCGGTCCCTGCGGGTTCTTTCTCGCCGACTGCCCGGGGCGGCTGGCGGTCGAGCTGATCGCCGACAAGTGGACGGTGGTGGTGCTCGCGGGCCTCAGCGAGGGCCCGGTGCGTCATGGCGAGCTGGTCGAGCTGATCGGCGGGATCTCCCGCAAGGTGCTCACCCAGACGCTGCGGCGGCTGGAGGCACACGGGCTCGTCCGCCGTCACGCGTACGCGGAGGCGCCGCCCCGGGTCGAGTACGAGCTGACGCCGCTCGGGGCGACGCTGATCGAGCCGATCCACGTACTGACCGAGTGGGCGAGGGAGCACGGCGACGCGGTCCTCGACGCGCTCGACGCCGGCTCCGCGCCGATCGCCCAGCCCGGCTGACGGCCGCGAAAATCGGGCCGGGGGTCAGGACTCCGGGCGGCCGCGCAGCTCGAAGTCGTCCCACGTCGTCTGCAGCTGCGACCTGCCGTCCTTGACCGTGCGCGCGAACACCCCCAGCGACCCGCTGCCGATCCCGTTCGGGTCCTCCACGTCGTGCACCCGCTTGCCGTTCACCCACATCGTCAGCCGGACCGTCTTGCCCGACTGCTCGCACGACACCGCGATCCGCGCCTTGCCCCCGCGCTCGACCTCCGCCTCCACGGGCTGGGCCACCGTGCCGCCCGCGCCGTTCGAGATGCGCCGGATCTTGGCCTTGCCCGTCGTGTCCAACGCGAACTCGTAGTACGACTTGTCGTCCTCCGAGTTGTGGCAGTAGATGCCGTAGTCGGCGCTGCCCGAGGACTTCTCGACGTCGGCGGTGACGGAGATGAGCACGGACGCGGGCAGCATCGGCGTGGGCGTCGCGGAGGGCTCGGGCGTGCTCGTCGGCTTGTCGATGGTGAAGGGGACGGGCGCTCTGGCCCACTTCTCCTCGTGCCCCGAGCCGACGTCGATCCCGTACGTCCCGTCCGTACGGTATCCGTAGTAGCTCCCGCTCATGGACGGGTCGTACGTGCCGCTCCAGTCACCCGAGGTGGTGAAGTCCTCCTGGTACAGCACGGGAAGGTCGTCGGGCGGCCCGCCGGGGACGAACAGCATCCAGGCGCCCACGCCCGCCGCGAGCACGACCGCCCCGGCCGCCGCGAGCGCCGTGTAGAGCCGGCCCCTGCGCGGCGGCCCGGCGCCCGTCGGGACGATCGTGTACGGCGACGTGGCCCGCTGCCAGGCCACCTGTACGGTCTGCGCCGCGTGCTCGGGCCCGGCCGAGCGCCCGATGAGGTGGTCGAGCAGCTGCTGGGAGGTGGGCCGCGCGGCGGGATCCTTGCGCAGGGCGGCGGCGACCAGCTCGCGCAGGCCGGGGTCGACGGCCTGCAGGTCGGGCTCGGTGTTGAGCACCTGGTAGACGATCGCCGGCAGCGTCTCCCCGCCGAACGGCGCCCGCCCGCTGGCCGCGTACGCCACCAGGCAGCCCCACGAGAACACGTCGCAGGCCGGCGAGACGGGGTCGCCGCGCAGCACCTCGGGCGACATGTACCGGGGGGTGCCGACGATCTCGCCGGTGCTCGTGACGCCGCCGAGCGTGTCGAGCGCCCGCGCGATGCCGAAGTCGATCACCCGGGGCCCGACGGGGGACAGCAGCACGTTGGACGGCTTGAGGTCGCGGTGCACCACCCCGGCCCCGTGGATGGCGGTGAGCGCGGTGGCCACGCTCACGGCCAGCGCCTCCAGGCTGGAGCCGCGCAGGGGGCCCGACTGCTGCACGGCCTCTTCGAGGTTGGGGCCCGGCACGTATTCGGTGACCACGTAGAGCTGGTCGCCGGCCAGCGCGGCCTCGATCACGGCGGCGGTGCAGAACCTGCGCACCCGCTGCGCCGCGTCGGCCTCCCTGCGAAAGCGCATGCGGAACTGCTCGTGCTGGCTGAGCTCGGGGTTGATCACCTTGACCGCGACCCGTTGCCCAGCGGCGTCCTCGGCGAGATGGACCGTGCCCATCCCGCCTCGCCCCAGCACGCTAAGTAGCCTGTAGCGCCCGATGTGGGAGGTTTCACCGCTCACGCCGCGCAAGCTTACCGATACAAGGCCCGCCGCCGCAGTCGCGCCACACGAGCACCCCTCAGGGCTCGTCGCGGGTTCCCCCGTCGTCCGGCCCGGGGGACCAGGGGAAACAGGCGCGCAGGTGGTCGAGCGAGGGCAGCCCGTGCTCCGGTCCTGCGACCAGCACCAGGCACCCCGCCGCGCTGGCCGCCGCGATCCCGGCCGGGCTGTCCTCGACGGCCACGCAGCGTGACGGCACGGTCCCGAGCCGCCGGGCCGCCTCCACGTACGGGTCCGGCCACGGCTTGCCCCGCGGTGTGTCCTCGTCCGCGATGACCAGGTCGAACGTGTGCCCCAGCCGCGGCAGCACCAGCTCCACGATGCTCCGGGGCGACGCGCTGACCAGGGCCGTGGGGATGGCGGCCGCGGCCAGCCCGGCCAGGAGCTCCGCCGCTCCGGCCACGACCGTCAGGTCACGGGCGACGCGCTCGCCGAAGGCCTCGGTGAGCCGGCCGGTGAGCCCCGGCTCACCGAGGTGCCGGGCGACGTCCTCGATCGTGCGCCCCAGCACGTACGGCGTGTCCGCGTCGGTCAGCGGACGGCCCGCGACGGCGGCGACGGCCTGCCACCACAGGCCCTCGGTGTCCACCAGCGTGCCGTCCATGTCCAGCAGGACCGCGTCGGGGCCGGCGCGGCGGGACGGCACGGCGAGCTCAGACGGCATCGGCCGCCACGACGGGCGCGGGAACGGTGACCGTGCGCTCGGCCACCAGCACCGGCCGCTCCACCAGCCGCACCGTGACCCGCGTCCCCGGGCCGAGCTGGGCCGCCTCGTGGCCGGGGACGTCCGCGAGCACCTCCCCGCCCTCCACCGCGAGCCTGAGCCGCACGGAGGCGCCCCTGAACGACGCGGCCACCACCTCGGCGGGCCCGTCGGGGGAGGGGACGACCTTGACCGCCTCCGGACGCACCAGCACGTCCACGGACGGATCCTCCGGTACGGGCCCGTCCACCGGCAGGATCTGCCCCAGCACCGTCACCTGGTCCCCCGACACCTGCCCGGCCAGGTGGTTCATGGTGCCGACGAACTCGGCGACGAAGGGCGTGGCGGGCCGGTCGTACACCTCGGCGGGGGCGCCGACCTGTTCGAGCCGCCCGTCGCGCAGCACCGCCACGCGATCCGCGATCGACAGGGCCTCCTCCTGGTCGTGGGTCACGAAGACGGTGGTGATGCCCAGGTCGAGCTGCAGGCGGCGGATCTCCTCGCGCAGACTGACGCGTACCTTGGCGTCCAGCGCCGACAGCGGCTCGTCCAGCAGCAGGACGCGCGGCTCCAGGGCGAGCGCGCGGGCCAGCGCGACCCGCTGCTGCTGGCCGCCGGACAGCTGGTGCGGGTAGCGGTCGGCGTGGGCAGGCAGGCCGACGAGTTCGAGCAGTTCGTCGGCCCTGGCCCGCCTGGTGGCCACCGGGACCTTGCGCACACGCAGGCCGAAGGCGACGTTGTCGCGGGCGTTCAGGTTGGGGAAGAGGGAGTAGGACTGGAAGACCATGCCCGCGTCGCGCTTGTTGGCCGGGACGTCGGTGACGTCCTTGCCGTCCACGAGCACGGCGCCCGAGTCGGGCCGCTCGAAGCCGGCCACGCAGCGCAGCGCCGTCGTCTTGCCGCAGCCCGAGGGCCCCAGCAGGGCGACGAACTCGCCGGGGGCCACGGTCAGGTCCAGTCCGTCCAGCGCGACCGTCCTGCCGTACGCGCGCCGCAGCCCGCGGAACTCCACCGATGCCGTCATTTCCCCTTCTTCCTGCCGAAAACCGTGGACACGGCGAGCAGCAACAGCCAGATGAGCAGCAGGCTGAGGATCGACACCGCGACGGAGAGCTGCCCCTTGGAGCCCGAGACGGTCACGATCCACACCGCGAACGGCTCGTACCCGAGCAGGCTGGCCACGGTGTACTCGCCCAGCACCAGCGCCAGCGTCAGGAACGACGCGCTGGCCAGGGCCGAACGCAGGTTGGGCACGATCACCCGCACCAGCACGTACGGCCACGAAGCCCCCAGGTTGCGGGCCGCCTCGACCAGCGTGCGCACGTCCATCGTGCGCAGCCCGGCGTCCAGCGACCGGTACACGAACGGCAGCACCAGCACCACGTACGCCAGCACGAGCACGACGGGGAAGGCCGGGTCCTGCACCGCGATGAGCGTGGCCCAGAACGGCGTCGGCGCCAGCACCTCCGTCCCGTTGCGCAGCGACGTGCCGATCCCCGCCACGAACGTGATCGGCGGCACCACCAGCGGCAGCGTGCACAGGATTTCCATCACCACCCGCAGCCCGGGCGCGAAGAGCCGTACGGCCAGCATCGCGGGCAGCGCGAGCAGCAGCACCACCGCGATCGTGGCCACGGCCAGCCCGAGGGAGAGCGACAGCGAGCGCACGAAGCCGTCGGCGGTGAGCAGCTCCCCGTACGCGGAGAGCGACACCCCGGCCGTGGGCGTGTAGATCGTGTACCAGACCGAGGTGCCCAGCGGGACCAGGAAGTAGGCCGCGGCCAGCGCGAACACGACACCGCGCCACGCCTTCGGCCGCCGCGTGACGGTGCCGGAGACCCGTTCGAGGCCGGTCAGTGCAGCCATCGGGAGGTCCTCCTCTGCAGCGGCAGGTAGATCGCCATCACCAGCCCGGCCACCACGACCATGTCGAGGCTGAGCGCCAGCGCGATGTTCTCGTAGCCGATCAGCACGTCGCCGGTCAGCGCGCTGGCGATCTTCAGCGTGACGAGCGGGACGACGGTGCCGACCATGGCGTTGGCGGTGGCGTAGGCGGAGAAGGAGGAGCCGAACAGCAGCACCACGCCGCCCAGCATGGCCGGGGCCAGCACCGGCAGCGCGACGAAGCGCCAGTAGTGCCACGAGGTGGCCCCGCTGCTGGCGGCCGCCTCGCGCCACTGCGGCCGCAGCCCGTCCAGCGCCGGTGCCATGACGAGCACCATGAGGGGGACGGAGAAGTACAGGTAGACGACGGCCAGCCCCCAGAACGTGTAGAGGGAGCCGGAGGGCAGCCCGACCAGGCCGCTGATCACGCCGGAGTTGCCCAGCGTGGCGATCCAGAAGAAGGCCAGCGGCACCCCGCCGAAGTTGGCCAGCACGCCGGAGGCGGTCAGCACGGCCTCGCGCAGCAGCGTGCCGCGCGAGGCCACGACCGCCTGGGCGAGGAACGTGCCCAGGACGGCGCCGAGCAGCGCGACCACGGCCGACAGCTTGACGCTGCCGACCATGGCGGTGAGGTAGCCGCCCTGGAGGCTCTGCGTCAGGTTGGCCAGGCTCGGCCGCCCCTGCGCCGTGAACGCCCCTGCCACCAGCGCGACGGCGGGGACGCCGAACACGAAGGCGAAGAACGCCAGCAGCGGGAGCGCGCCGAGCCAGCCCCTCGAACGGGTGCGGGTCATCCGGAGATCGCGGCGTCCCAGCCGGAGGCCAGCTTGGCCTTGGCCGCGTCCACCTGCTCGGTCGTCGGGAAGGCAGGCTCGCCCTGGACCGCGGGCAGCTTGTCCGCCAGCGCCTTGTCCACGGTGCCGTCGGCGGTCATCGCGGGCAGCAGGACGGGGCGGGCGAAGCCCTTGAGGTAGAGGTTCTGGCCCTCGGCGCTGTAGAGGTACTCCTGCCACAGGCGGGCGGCGGCCGGGTGGGGGGCGTCCTTGTTGACGGCCTGGGCGTACATCTGGAAGTACTGGCCGTCGGCGGGGATGTTCACCTTCCAGTCGATGCCGTTGGCCGTCATCTGGGGCGCGTAGGCGGCGTTGTTGTAGTCCCAGTCGATGCTGATCTTGGTCTCGCCCTTCTCGATGGTCGCGGGCGTGGTCTCGACCGGGTTGTAGTTGCCGGCGTCCTTGAGCTTCTTGAAGAAGTCGATGCCGGGCTGGATGTCGGCGAAGGAGCCGCCGTTCGCGATGGCGGCCGCGTACACGCCGGCGAAGGCGGAGCCGGCCTCGGTCGGGTTGCCGTTCATCGCGACCTGGCCCTTGTACTCGGGCTTGAGCAGGTCGGCGAAGCTCGTCGGGCAGGTCTTGATCTGCTTGGCGTCGCAGCCGATGGACACGTAGCCGCCGTAGTCGTTGACCCAGAGCCCGGTGGGCTCCTTCTGGCCCTCGGGGATCTTGTCGAACGTCTGCACCTTGTACGGGGCGAACAGCCCCTCCTTGGCCCCGCTGATCGCGAACGCCTGGCCCAGGTCGAGCACGTCGGGGGCGCGGTCCTGGCCCTTGCGCGTCTTGACCGCGTTGATCTCGTCGGCGCTGGCCGCGTCGGGGGTCTCGCTCTCGATCTTGATGCCGTACTTGGCCTGGAACTTCTCGATGATCTCGCCGTAGTTCGCCCAGTTGGGCGGCAGGGCGATGACGTGCAGGGCGCCTTCCTTCTTGGCCGCGGCGACCAGCTGGTCGAATCCGCCGAAGTCGGCGGCGGACGTGGCCGTGGCCGCGTTCACTCCGCCTTGTGAGGCTTGGGTGGTCTGGGAGCTCGGGGCGGCGCCGCACGCCGCGGTGACTACGGTCAGGACTGCGACAATGCCGGCCGCGCGGGCGCGAGGTGTGAGCACGACGCCTCCACTTTCCAGGGGGTGTGGCAAGAACGTAGGGGAACTTGTACAAACAAGCGAGCACCAGTAAGTCGCATAAGTGTTGCTCTTTCATGAATGGGAAGGGTCGGGGATGGTTGCCCGCTATGAACGGATCGCTGATGAGCTGCGGGACGAGATCCTGTCCGGCGCCCATCCGGTCGGTTCCCAGCTTCCGAGCGAGGCGGAGTTGGCCGGGCGTTTCTCCGCGGCCCGCGGCACCGTACGGCAGGCGGTCGCGGTGCTGGCCACCGAGGGCCTGGTCGGCTCCCGGCAGGGCGCCAGGCGCATCGTGCTCGGCAGGACGCGCAGCCAGAGCTTCGCCGAGCTGCACAGCTTCGCCCAATGGGCCCGCGCGAACGGTTACCGCTACGGCGGCCGGGTGATCGCCCAGCGCCGCCGGCCCGCGAGCGGCTCGGAACCCGCCCGGCTCGGCTCCGGCGAGGTGCTGGAGGTGCTGCGGCTGCGCTCACTGGAGGACGAGCCCGTCCTGCTGGAGCGCACGGTCTACGCCGGGTGGGTGGCCGCCGCCGTGGAGGGCCTGCCCGCCGACTGCGAGTCGGTCACCGAGGCGCTGTACGAGTCCGTCGGCCTGGTGTTCGCCTACGGCGAGCACCTCATCGACGCGGTCCCCGCCGGCGCCCAGGACGCCCGGCTGCTGGGCGTGCGCAGGGGCAGCCCGCTGCTGCGCCAGAGACGGGTGACGACCACGCACGAGGGCCGGCCGGTGGAGTCGTCGGACGACCGGTACCGGGCGGGCAGCGTGGCCTTCAGCATCCGCAACTCGATCGGGGCCAACCCGCTCGTACGGGAGCCCGGCGACTTGCGTTTCGAGCGCAGAGAACATATGTTCGAGTCATAAGCGCCCGTCTTCCCCCGGGCGGCTCAGCATACGGACCAGAGCCGGCGGGGAGAAGCGTCTTGAGCAGACTCTATGGCGATCCGATAGAGGTGTGGACCCGAGACGGGGAGCCGACCCAGTTCGTCTGGCGTGACCGGCTCTACCTCGTCCGGAGCGTCCTCGATCACTGGGTGGTCGCGCGCGAGTGGTGGAAGACCGGGGAGGGCGATCCCGGCGAGCGCCGGTTCTGGCGGGTCGAGGCCAGCCCGGGCCGCGAGACCGGCTCGTACGAGCTGCGTTACGACACCGCCGGCAACGGCTGGCTGCTGCTGAGGGCGTGGGACTGATGGCGCCCCCGTTCCCGCACCTGCACGTGTCCTCCGCCTACTCCATGCGCTACGGCACCGCCTTCCCGCGCGCCCTGGTGAGCCGGGCGTCAGAGCACGGGATGGACATCCTCGCGCTGACCGACCGCGACGGCCTCTACGGCGCGATCAAGCACGTCCAGGCGTGCGCCGAGGCCGGCATCGCGCCGGTGCTCGGCGTGGACCTCGCCCTCGACGCCCCCGCCTCGCCCTTCGCCCCGGTGCCCGGGGCGAGCCCGCGGCGCCCCAGGACCGGCCCCGGCGCCGAGGACCGCGTCACCGTGCTGTCCAGGGGCAAGGGCTGGTCCCGCCTGTGCCGCCTGGTCACGGCCGCCCACCACGCGGGCGAGCGCGGCGCGCCCAAGGTGACCAGGGAGCTGATCGGCGAATGGGCCGGCGGTCCTGGCGATCATGGATTCGGCGCCGAGGACGGGCTCGTGGTGCTGCTCGGCCCCCGCTCCGACGTGGGCCGCGCGATGGCCGACCGGCGCGACGAGCAGGCCAGGACGCTGCTGGGCCTGTGGCGCGCCGCCGTGCCCGGCGTGGTCGTCGAACTGGTCGACCAGTACGGCTTCCGCGACGCCATCACGGCCGTCCGCATGCTCGGCCTGGCCGAGTCCATGGGCGTGCCCGCCGTGCTGACCAACGCGGCGCGCTATCTCGATCCGGCCGACCACCAGGTGGGCGACGTGCTCGACGCGGCCCGCCAGCTCGTCCCGCTGCACCCGCGCCACCTGGAGCGCACCACCTCCCACGCCTACCTCAAGAGCACCAAGGAGATGTGGCAGGTGGCGACCAAGGTGTGCGGCGCCGACCAGGAGCGGGTGGCCCGGCTGCTGCACACCACCAGGCGGCTGGCCGAGGCGTGCGCGATGGAGCCGCTCGACCTGCTCGCGCTCCGCAACGACCCGCCCGCCCTGCACCTGCCCGAGGTCGGCCGCGACCCGGTGCCGCTGCTGCGCCACCGCGTCGAGGACGGGCTGATCAGACGCGGCCTCGACCGCTCCGGTGAGGCCAGGGAGCGCCTCAGGGACGAGATGGCCGTCATCGAGCGCAAGCGCCTGTCCGGATACTTCATCGCCGTGGCCGGCATCACCGACATGATCCGCGGCATGGGTGTCCGCTGCGCCATCCGCGGCTCGGGCGCGGGCAGCCTGGTCAACTACCTCATCGGCATCGGCGAGGTCGACCCGCTCGAACACGGCCTGCTCATGGAGCGCTTCCTGTCCGAGGGCCGCATCGGGCTGCCCGACATCGACGTGGACGTGGAGTCGGCCCGCCGGCTCGACTGCTACCAGGCCATCTTCGAACGCTACGGCGAGGCCCGCGTGGCCTGCGTGTCCATGATGGAGACCTACCGGGCGCGCAGCGCCATCCGCGACGTCGCCGGGGCGATGGGCCTGCCGCCGCACGAGATCGACGCCATCGCCAAGGCGTTCCCGCACATCAGGGCCAGGCAGATCACCGCCTCCCTGGGCGACCTGCCCGAGCTGCGCGAGAGCCGGCTCGGCGAGGCGGGCCTGGACCGGGTGTTCCGGCTGGCGGAGAAGCTCGACGGGCTGCCCAGGCACATCGCGCTGCACCCGTGCGGCGTGCTGATCGGCAACAGCGGCCTGCGGGACCGCACGCCGGTCGAGCGCAGCCTGCTGGAGTTCCCCATGTCGCAGTTCGACAAGGACGACGTGGAGGAGGCCGGGCTGCTCAAGCTCGACGTGCTGGGCGTGCGGATGCAGTCCGCGCTGGCGTACGCGCTGAGCGAGGTCAAGCGGGTCGACGACGTCGTGGTCGAGCTGGACGCCCAGCGTGGCGACGACCCGGAGGTCCAGTACGTCCCCCACGACGACCAGGACACCTACGACATGATCTGCGCGTCCAGGACCCTCGGCTGCTTCCAGATCGAGTCCCCCGGCCAGCGCGAGCTGGTGGCCAAGCTGGAGCCGCGCCGGATGCACGACCTGATCGTGGACATCTCGCTGTTCCGGCCCGGGCCGGTCAACTCCGACATGGTCACGCCCTACCTGGAGGCCAGGCACGGGTGGCGGCAGCCGTACTATCCGCACGAGAGGCTGCGCGAGGCGCTGAAGGAGACGCACGGCGTCGTGGTGTTCCACGAGCAGGTGCTGAAGATCATCTCGGTGATGACCGGGCGTGACCTGTCGTTCGCCGAGAAGCTGCGCCGCACGCTGGACACGCCGGAGGGGCGCGCGCGGGTGCGCCGGACGTTCATGCCCATGGCCAGGGCCAACGGGTTCGGCGACGCGGAGGTGGAGCGGGCCTGGCAGGTGCTCGACGCGTTCGGGGCGTTCGGCTTCTGCAAGGCGCACGCGGCCGCGTTCGCGCTGCCCACCTACCAGTCGGCCTGGCTCAAACGGCACCACGCGGCGGCGTTCTTCGCCGGGGTGCTCACGCATGAGCCCGGCATGTACCCGCCGCGGGTCATCATCGACGAGGCCCGGCAGTGCGGGGTGAAGATCCTGCCGCTGGACATCAACAAGTCGGGCAAGGACTGGCGGGTGGAGCGGCTCGGGCCGCGCGTCCAGGTGCGGGTGCGCCCGGCGGCGCTGGAGGGTCGGGGCGGGCCGCGCAGGGAGTTCAGGGCCGGCGACATCGGCAAGGGGTACGCGCTGCGCGTGCCGTTCTCGGCGGTCAAGGGGGTGAGCGAGGCGGAGGTCGAGCGCATGGTGGCCGGGCAGCCGTACACGTCGCTGGCCGACTTCTGGGACCGTGCCAGGCCCTCGCGGCCCACGATCGAGCGGATCGTCCAGGTCGGCGGCCTGGACGCGGTGCACGACCTGCACCCGGGCGGGCCCCGCTGGCGGCCGGGCGAGCTGACCAGGCGTGACCTGATCGCCCAGGTCGGAGCGCTCGACCGGGCCTCGGCGATCGGCGTGCGGGCCGGGCCGCGCAAGTCCAGGCGCTACAGCTCCCACATGGACCTGTCCTCCGCCCAGAACGCGGCTCCTCCGGCGGTCCAGTTGCCGCTGGGGTTCGGCGAGCACCTGCCGCCGGGGGAGCTGCCCGAGATGACCGAGACGGAGATGGTCGAGGCCGAGCTGGAGATCCTCGGCATCGACGTCAGCCGGCACGTCATCAGCTTCCACGACGAGCTGCTCGACGCGCTCGGCGTGGTCCGGTCCCGTGACCTGCTGGCCCAGCGCAACGGGGCGGAGATCCTGGTGGCGGGGGTCAAGGTGGCGACCCAGACGCCGGCCGTGCGCTCGGGGCAGCGCGTCATCTTCACCACTCTCGACGACTCGACGGGGCCGATCGACCTGACCTTCTTCGAGTCGGTGCAGGGCCACTGCGCCTCGACCGTGTTCGGTTCGTGGCTCATGCTGGCCAAGGGGGTGGTCAGGCGCACGGGGACCCGCGCGGTGACGATGCGGGCGGTCGACTGCTGGAACCTGGCCGACCTCGACGCGCTCTGGCGCTCCCGGGGTGTCGAGGCGGTGCGCGCCGTCCTCGATCGCACGCCCGAGGAGCTGGCGGGCGTCGGAGGACGTGCGATCGAGTACGCCAACGGCTTCCGGCTCTCGCCCTACGCCGACCTGGCCCCCGCTCTCGCCGACCCGCCCAGAAAGCTCTGGCACGCCAGCCAGGGCAGCTCGGGCCCGACCGCGGCCTGAGCCCCCGCCCTGTGCGGGCGGGCCGCCGCCGTCAGTGGGAGTCGGTCGCCAGCGGCCCCTCGATCACGGCACTCGGTGAGAACGAGGACGGCGGCGAGATCGTGGCCGGCGGTGAGACGGTGGCGCTTGACGGGACGGTGGCGCTTGCCGAGATCGTGGCGGGCGGCGAGGCCTCGGCTCCCGGTGCCGCCGGGGCCGCGGCGAAGGCGGGCGCCGTGCCCGGCAGCCGGGCGTCGCGGGCCTCGCGCTGCAGCCGGGTCAGCTCGCGCACCGTCCCCGCGCACAGCAGGGCCGCCACCAGCGAGCACACCAGCTCCGGCGCCCCCACCCCGGTCAGGCCACCGGCCGAGCTGTCGAGCGGCAGCCGGATCGTCACCAGCGCGAGCGTGGCCAGCCAGCTCAGCCACCATCCCGTCAGCAGCGCCAGCCACCGCCCCCGGCGCCCGGCCGGCGGGCGGGTGCCGCGCCAGACCTCGTCGACCAGCACGGCCGGAGCGAACAGGTTGAGGCCGGGCACCAGCCAGGCCGCCGCCACCGGGCCGGTCGCGGCCGAGCGGTCGTTGGCCTGCCTGGCCCGCACGAGCCAGGTCACATAGGCGGCCGCGGCCGCGATCGAGGTGCCGGCCACGGTCATCATCAGCACCGCGAACGTGGTCACCGCCCCGACCACCGCCTCCGCGTCGGCCCCCACGGGACGACCGCCGAAGGCGGCGAGGCGGGCGGCGAGCTCGCGGCCCATGGACTGTTCGAAGATCACGAGGGCGCCGAGGGAGAGGACCTGGGCGGTGAGGGTGACGTAGACGGCGGTGGCGGCTCTGGCGGGCGATGCCTGGGTGTAGCGCACGTTGTTCTCCCCCCGGGCCATGCGCTGAGGTTCTGATTCACTTGTATCCCGCCGGCCGCGCTGTTAATCAGCTCACCACGCCGGATTCCCACGCCCAAGCTGCGATTTCAACCCGATTGCGGACACCGAGCTTGGCGAAGATGCTGCCCAGGTGCGTCTTCACCGTCGACAGTGACACGAACAACTCGGCGGCCACCTCCTGGTTGGTGCGCCCCTTGGCCACCAGCCGCACCACGTCCAGCTCGCGGTCCGTCAGCGGGTCCTCCACCGGCAGCGCGCCGCGCTGAGGTCTGGACAGGTGCTGCAGCAGCCGTACGGTCACCGACGGCGACACCAGCGAGTCGCCCGCCGCGGCGGCCCTGACCGCCTCGATGAGCAGCGTCGGCCCGCTGTCCTTGAGCAGGAAGCCGATGGCGCCGGAGCGCAGGGCTCCGTAGACGTACTCGTCCAGGTCGAAGGTGGTGACGATGACCACGCGCAGCGGGTTCTCCACGCCGGGCCCGGCCAGCGCGCGGGTCACCTCCAGCCCGTCGAGCTTGGGCATCCTGATGTCGAGCAGGCACACGTCCGGCCGCAGCCGCCTGGCCTGCGCCACGGCCTCGGCGCCGTCGGCGACCGCGGACACGACCTCCATGTCCGGTTGCGCGTCCAGAATCATCTGAAAGCCGGTTCGTACGAGTTGCTGGTCGTCGGCGATGAGAACCCGAATAGTCACGGCCCCAACTCTGTCACGGCCCCGGCGCCGAGGATCGGCCGTTCGGCTGAGGCGGAAATGGACGCACGGCCGATCCGGCGCACCCCCGGCCCCGGCCACGCTGGACGGCATGAACGACGTGCTTGTTGGACGGGCCCTGGTCAAACGGTTCGGGCAGACGGTCGCCCTCGGCGGCGTGGACATCGCGGTGCGAGCCGGCGAAGCGGTGGCGATCATGGGGCCGAGCGGTTCCGGCAAGTCGACCCTGCTGCACTGCCTGGCCGGGATCATGAAGCCGGACGGCGGTGAGGTGCACCTGCTCGGCCAGCGCATCGACGCGCTGGGCGAGCGGCGGCGCAGCGCGCTGCGCCGCACCCGCTTCGGCTTCGTCTTCCAGTTCGGCCAGCTCCTGCCCGAGCTGCCCGCCGAGGAGAACGTGGCGCTCCCGCTCATGCTGGGCGGGGTGCCGAGGGCCCAGGCGGTACGGCAGGCGCGCGAGTGGTTCGGGCCCCTCGGCCTGCAGTCCATGGAGAGCCGGCGGCCGGGCGAGCTGTCCGGCGGCCAGGCGCAGCGGGTGGCCATCGCCAGGGCTCTGGTGAGCAAGCCGGCCGTGGTCTTCGCCGACGAGCCCACGGGGGCACTCGACCAGCAGACGGGGCAGGAGACGATGCGGCTGCTGGTGGAGGCGACCAAGCACAACGGCGCCTGCCTGATCGTCGTCACCCACGACCCGAACGTGGCCGCCTGGTGCGACCGCACGGTCGAGGTCCGCGACGGCCGGCTCCTGACGAGCGGCGCGCTGGCATGAACCTCGACCTGACCTGGCGGCTGCTCAAGGGTG
Source organism: Nonomuraea fuscirosea (assembly GCF_035917475.1). Lineage (NCBI taxonomy): Bacteria > Bacillati > Actinomycetota > Actinomycetes > Streptosporangiales > Streptosporangiaceae > Nonomuraea > Nonomuraea fuscirosea. Next base: position 1,125,917 of record NZ_CP109074.1, read on the forward strand.
GGGGACGCAGGGGCCTGCTGGGCGCCTGGCTGACGCTGGGCGCGGTCGCCGTGTCCACGGCGCTGCTGCTGTTCGCGGTGGCCGCGAACTCCGCCTTCCAGGCCAGGGCCGAGCGCGGCGCCTGGCGCAACCCGGTCCCGGCCACGTCCAGCGCCGTGGCGATCGAGGCGTCCCGCTTCGACTTCGTCCGCGACCGGGCCATCACCGTCGTCGACCTGGCCGCGCTGGACGGCAGGACCCCGGAGCCACCGCCCGGCCTGCCCCGCTTCCCCGCGCCAGGCGAGGTGTGGCTGTCGCCGGCGCTGGCCGAGCTGGCCAGGGAACTGCCCGCCGACCAGCTCGCCGAGCGTTACCCCGCGCCCAAGGGGGTGCTCGGCGACGAGGCCCTCATCCATCCGGACGAACTCGTCGCCGTCGTCGGCCGGCAGGCGGACGCGCCCGAGATGACCGCCGCCCGTTCCGACGACTGGCTGCTCGGCAAGCCGCCGGTCAAGGTCGCGAGCCTGGCGGGGACGCCGAGCGAGGACGCGGAGGCGTACCGGATGCTCTCGCTCGTCGCCAGCGTGCTGATGGCGGTGCCGCTGCTCGTCTTCGGGGGCGCGGCGGCCCGGCTCACGGTGGCCAGGCGCGATCAGCGGCTGGCGGCCCTGCGGCTGGTGGGGGCGACGCCGGGCCAGGTCGTGGGCATGACCGTGACCGAGGCGGTGATCGTCGCGCTGGCCGGCGCGCTCGCGGGCGCCGCCGCCTTCGCCCTGGCCGTGCCGCTGCTGGCCGGGATCGAGATGCAGGGCGGCCGGTGGTTCGCCGCCGACCTGTTCCCAGGACCGCTGGTGCTGGCGGGGGTGCTGGTCGCGGTGCCGCTGCTGGTGGGGCTGTCGGCGGTGGCCGGCTTGCGGCGGGTCGTGGTGAGCCCGCTCGGCGTGGCCAAGCGCGAGACGCCGCCCGCCATGCGGTTCGTCCGGGTGCTCGCCCTGCTGGCGGTGCTGGCCGTGTTCCCGATGCTGACCAGGGGCACCAGCGTCTCGATCATCGCGGTGGCGCTGGCCCTGGCGTTCCTCTGCGTGAACCTGGCGGGCCCCTGGGTGGTCGGCCTGATCGGCCGGATCACGGCGGGGACGGCGCGGAGCCCGGCCCGGCTGCTCGCGGGCCGCCGGCTGGTGGACGACCCGCGCTCGGCCTGGCGGACGGTGAGCGGGGTGGCGCTGACCGGGTTCGTGGCGGGCTTCCTCGGCCTGCTCAGCCCGGCGACGTTCGACCAGGACGCCGGCGGGCCGCCCCAGCTGCGGATCACCGCGCCCGCCGGGCATGCGGACCAGGTGGTGCGGCAGGCCCGCGAGCGGCTGCGCGAGGCGGGGGTGACGGCCGAGGTGAAGCCGGTGCAGGACGTCGTGGTCGCGGCTCTGGGCAGCTCGGCGGGCGAGGCGGAGGTGGACCGGGCCCGTACGGCGCTGACCGGGCTCGTGGCGGGCCGCACGCCCACGACGAAGGCCGACGACGGGCGCTTCGGCGTCGAGATCCTCGCCGACGTGCGCGTGGGCACGATCGTGGTGCTGTCGGTGTCGTTCCTGGTGGCCATCGCCAGCTCGGGGATCACCGCCATGTCGTCGGTGCTGGACCGGCGGCAGACGTACGGGCTGCTGCGCCTGGCGGGCACGCCGCTGTCGGTGCTGGACCGGGCCCGCCGCTCCGAGACGCTCATCCCGCTGGCGGTGATGGGCGGGGGCGCGATCCTGGTGGGGGCGTTCTGCGCGATGCCGTTCATGATCGGCGGCGTCAACGCGACGGGGGCGATCACGCTGGGGGCCTGCGTCGTCGCCGGCTTCGCCGGCGTGATCGGGGCGGGCGCCCTGAGCCGCCCGCTGCTCCGCTCGGTCACCGCCGACCCGGCCCCCCGCCCGGACTGACACCCGCGCGGGGACCGGGGGAGAGGGTTCTCAGCCGAGGACGAGGTCGCGGACGAGCTTCAGCGAGGGCTCGTCCTGCGGTCCCATGACGAGCAGGCTCGTCACCGGGCTGCGGTGCCACAGCTCCAGCCGCTCCTTGATCCGGCCGGGCGGGCCGACGAGCGAGATGCCGTCGGCCAGCTCGTCCGGGATCGCCTTGAACGCCTCGTCCTTGCGCCCCGCCAGGTAGAGCGACTGGATGTGCTCGGCGGCCTCGGCGTAGCCCATCCGGCCGATGATGTCGGCGTGGAAGTTGCGCTGCTTGGCCCCCATGCCGCCGATGTAGAGCGTGAGCATCATCTTCACGCCGTCGAGCGCGGACCTGACGTCGTCGGAGATCACCACCATCACCATGGCCGCCACGTCGAAGCCGGGTCGTGCCGCCGACAGCGCCTCGCCGTACATCTGCTCGATCTTCTCCGGGAACGCGAACAGCGGCAGCCAGCCCTGCCCCAGCTCGGCGGCCAGCGCGACGTTCTTCGGCCCCTCCGCCCCGAGATAGACGGGGATGTCGGGCCGGAGCGGATGGGTGATGGACTTGAGCGGTTTGCCCAGCCCGCCCGGCAGTGGCAGCGGGTAGTGGGGCCCCTCGGACGTGACCGGCTCCTCGCGCCGCCAGACCTTGCGCATGATCTCGACGTACTCGCGCGTCCTGGCCAGCGGGCGGGCGAACGGCTGGCCGTACCAGCCCTCCACCACCTGCGGCCCCGAGGCGCCGACCCCGAGCAGCAGCCGGCCGCCGGTGAGGTGGTCGAGCGTCATGGCGGTCATCGCCGTCGTGACCGGTGGCCTGGCCGACATCTGGGCGATCGAGGTGCCCAGCTTGATGCGGGTCGTCCGCGCGCCGTACCAGGCCAGCGGCGTGAACACGTCGCTGCCGTACGCCTCCGCCGTCCACACCGAGTCGTAGCCGAGCCGCTCGGCGGCGAGCACCGATTCGGTCGCGTCGTCGGCGTTGCGCTGCCAGTAGCCGAGGTTCAGGCCGAGCTTCATAAGACACCTCCGGAATTAAGTTCTATTACGGCGGTGGGCGGTCTGCGTGTCAATGGCGGATCATCCTGGGTAGTCACACTCTGTGCTCAAGGGTTTGTGTCGTCTCGCCGCCTGCCTGCTGCTTCTGCTGCCGGCGGCCGGACCGACGATGGCCGAGGGCGACTCCCGGCCGAACATCGTCCTCATCATGGCCGACGACCTGGAGAACGGCACGCTGCAGAACTTTCCCAACATCACCCAGCACCTGGTCGGTCAGGGCGCCTCGTTCGACCGCTTCTTCGTCACCAACTCCTGGTGCTGCCCCTCCAGGGCCTCGATCCTGCGTTCCCAGCACGTCCACAGCCACGGCGTCCTGACCAACACGGCGCCGGAAGGCGGCTTCGCCCGTTTCCACGAGCAGGATCTGGAACGTTCCACGATCGGCACCTGGATGCAGGAGGCCGGCTACCGCACGGCGCTCATGGGCAAGTTCCTCAACCACTATCCGGGCAACTCGGCTCCCGAGGGGTACGTGCCGCCCGGCTGGGACGAGTGGGACGTGCCGGTGCGCCAGCTCTACCAGGAGTACGGCTACCGGCTCAACGAGAACGGCGGCCTGTTCGACTACGGCTGGTCGGAGCAGGACTACCTGGCCGACGTGCTGGCCGGCAAGGCGCGCGACTTCATCGCCGGCTCCGACGAGCCGTTCTTCCTCTACCTCGCGCCCATCGGCCCGCACAACCCGGCCAACCCGGCCTACCGGCACGCCGACGCCTTCCCGACGGCCACGGCGCCGCGCACGCCCTCCTTCAACCAGGCCGACGTCTCCGCCGAGCCGCTCTGGCTGCGCGAGAGGCCGCCGCTGCCGCCGGAGATCGTGGCCGAGGTGGACGAGCGCCACCGCACCAGGCTGCGCTCCATGCTCGGCGTGGACGACCTGGTCGGGACGGTGGTCCAGGCGCTCCAGGACGCCGGCAAGCTCGACAACACCTACATCTTCTTCACCTCCGACAACGGCTTCCATCTCGGCACGCACCGGCTCAAGCAGGGCAAGACCACGCCGTTCGAGGAGGCCATCCACATCCCGCTCGTCGTCAGGGGTCCCGGCGTGCCGGCCGCCTCGGCGATCACGCAGATGGGGGCCACGATCGATTTGGCGCCGACGTTCGCCGAGCTCGGCGGGGCCACGGTGCCGCCGTTCGCGGAGGGGCGCTCGCTCGTGCCGCTGCTGCGCGGCCGGTCGCTGGGGGAGTGGCGCAAGCACGTGCTGGTCGAGTTCAACCGGCCGCTCAACCGGTCGTCGGCGGCCCAGACGCCGGTGCCGGCCTATCGGGCGTTGCGCACCGATCGGTACACCTACGTCCGGTACGAGACCGGGGAGTTGCAGCTCTACGACCTGCAGGCCGACCCGTACCAGTTGCGCAACCTGGCGATGAGCGCCGATCCGGCGCTCGTGTCGCGGCTGGACGCGCTCCTGCACGGGATGGTGCGCTGCACGGGGGCCGGCTGCCGCGAGGCCGACCGCCAGGAGTGACGGCGGTCCGTCCGGCCCTCTCCTGAGGAGAGCTCAGGTGAACAGCGACGGGTACGCGTGCGCCAGATGCTCGGAGACGGCCGCGACGGCTTCGTCCGCCGCGCCGCGTTCGATGGTCGCGAGGATGCGGACGTGGTCGGCGCGCAGGATCGAGGTGTCCCCGAGCCGCCGCACCGCCTCCACCGAGTAGATCCGCATCGAGTCGCGCAGCGAGCGCATGATGGCGGCGATGAGCCGGTTGCCCGAGGCGTCCGCGATGGCGCAGTGGAAGGCCGTGTCGTGCTCGACGAACTCCTCGGCCGACCCCGCCGCGTCCATCCCGGCCAGGGCGGCGGCGAGCGCGGAGGTGTCGGCGCGGGCGCCGGCCGCCTGGGCCGCCGCCCACTGCTCGATCATCTGCCGCGTGCCGATGACCTCGCGCATCTCCAGACCGGCCAGGCCCAGGTGCAGCCGGAGCAGGTCGGTCAGCGCCGAGTCGGGCCGCGAGGTGAGCACGGCGCCGGCGTCGGGGCCACGGCCCGCCTGGGAGGAGACCACGCCGAGGGTCTCCAGCACGCGCATGGCCTCGCGTACCGACGAGCGGCTCACACCGAGCTGCTCGGCGAGCTGGCGTTCGGCGGGCAGCCGGTCGCCCGCGGTGAGGCCGTCCTCGGTGATGCGGCGCTCGATCTGCGCGAGCACGTCCTCGAACGTCCGCGTTCGCTTGACGGGACGCCAGCCGGAGCCGTCCAACGGAGCCTCCTGGTGCCGGGATGGATGCTGGCCTGATTCATGATGGTTCGATATGGTCTGACCATACTGTGGTCCGACCATTAGCGGAAGGAGAGCCGTGCGCGTCGCCCTGTTCATCACGTGCGTGAACGACACGCTCTTCCCGGGCACCGGCAAGGCCGTCGTGTCGCTCCTGCGCAGGCTCGGCTGCGAGGTCGACTTCCCCGCCGCGCAGACCTGCTGCGGGCAGATGCACGTCAACACCGGCTACCGGGAGGACGGCGTACGGCTGGCCCGCCACTTCACCGAGGTGTTCGCCGGTTACGACGCCGTCGTCGCACCGTCGGGGTCGTGCGCGGCCATGGTGCGCGAGCAGTACCCGAAGCTGGCGAAACCGGGCAGCAGGGGAGCGGCGGCCATCGCCGAGGTCGCGCCGAAGGTGTACGAACTGTCCGAGTTCCTGATCGACGTCCTGAAGGTCGAGGACGTCGGCGCATATTTCCCGCATCGGGTGACCTATCACCCGACGTGTCACTCGCTCCGCGGCCTGCACCTGGGCGACCGGCCCGCCCGGCTGCTGCGCCACGTCCGCGGTCTGGAGCTGGTGCCGCTGCCCGGCTCGGAGGAGTGCTGCGGCTTCGGCGGCACGTTCGCGGTGAAGAACCCCGCCGTCTCGGCCGCGATGGGCGCCGACAAGGTCCGCCACATCCAGGACACCGGGGCCGAGGTGCTCTGCGCGGCCGACAACTCGTGCCTGATGCACATCGGCGGCACCCTGCACCGCCAGAAGACCGGCGTCAGGACCATGCACCTGGCCGAAATCCTCGCATCGACGGAGGAGGCCCCATGAGCTCCACCTTTCTCGGCATGCCCGGCAGCTTTCCGGAGAACTCCCGCAAGGCCGTACAGGACTCCCAGCTCCGCTTCAACCTTCGCAAGGCGACGCACACCATCCGCGACAAGCGCGCGGGCGTCGTCGGCGAGCTGCCCGACTGGCAGGAGCTCAGGGCCGCCGGCAAGGCGATCAAGGACCACACCCTGCGCCACCTCGACCGCTACCTGGTGCAGCTCGAAGCGGCCGTGACCAGGGCGGGCGGCACCGTCCACTGGGCCAGGGACGCCGCCGAGGCCAACCGCATCGTGACCGGCCTGGTCCAGGCCACCGGCGAGCGCGAGGTGGTCAAGGTCAAGTCGATGGCCACCCAGGAGATCCAGCTCAACGAGGCGCTGGCCGAGCACGGCATCACCGCGTACGAGACCGACCTGGCGGAGCTGATCGTCCAGCTCGGCGACGACTTCCCCAGCCACATCCTGGTCCCCGCGATCCACCGCAACAGGTCGGAGATCAGGGAGATCTTCCTCGACAAGATGCCGGGGGTCTCGCCCGACCTCACCGACGACCCGCCCGCGCTGACCGAGGCGGCCCGGCTGCACCTGCGCGAACGCTTCCTGCGGAGCAAGGTCGCGATCTCCGGCGCCAACTTCATGGTGGCCGAGACCGGCACGCTGGTGGTGCTGGAGTCGGAGGGCAACGGCCGGATGTGCCTGACCCTGCCCGAGACCCTCATCAGCGTCGTCGGGATCGAGAAGCTGCTGCCCTCCTGGCGGGATCTGGAGGTCTTCCTCCAGTTGCTGCCCAGAAGCTCCACGGGCGAGCGGATGAATCCGTACACGAGCATGTGGACGGGCGCGGTCGAGGGGCAGGACTTCCACCTCGTGCTGCTCGACAACGGCCGCACCGACGTGCTCGCCGACGAGGTGGGCCGCCAGGCGCTGCGCTGCATCCGCTGCTCGGCCTGCCTGAACGTCTGCCCGGTCTACGAGCGCGCGGGCGGTCACGCGTACGGCTCGGTCTACCCAGGACCGATCGGCGCGATCCTCACCCCGCAGCTCAGGGGCATGTCCTCCGAGCTCGACGCCTCGCTGCCGTTCGCCTCCAGCCTCTGCGGGGCCTGCTACGAGGCCTGCCCGGTGGCCATCGACATCCCGGAGGTGCTGGTCGACCTGCGGGCCAAGGCGCCGCACGCGGTGGCGGAGCAGGCGGGCATGAAGGTGGCCGGGTGGATTCTCAGCGACCACGAGCGGCTGGCCAAGGCCCAGCGGGCGGCCGGGAAGCTGCGCAAGCTGGTGCCGAAGCGGCTGCCGGGACCGCTGTCGGCCTGGACCGACACCCGGGACCTGCCCGATATTCCCGAAGAATCGTTCAGAGACTGGTGGGAGCGGAATGAGCGCGCGTGAGGAGATCCTCGCCCGGATCGGCCGGGCCGTCGCCGGCGGCGCGGAGGTGGACATCCCCCGCCACTACCGGACGGAACGGCAGGTGGAGGACCTCGTCGGGCTGTTCGCCGAGCGGGTCGACGACTACCGGGCGATCGTCCACGTCGTGCCGGCGGCAGACCTGCCCGCCACGATCGACGCCTGCCTGGGCGAGCGCCGCATGATCGTCCCGGACGGCTTCGACCGGCCGGGCGGCTGGAGCGATCTGAAGAGCGCCGACGGCGTGGTCACGAACTGCGCCGTGGCCATCGCCGAGACCGGCACCATCGTGCTCGACCACGGGCCGGGCCAGGGGACGCGGGCGCAGACGCTGGTCCCCGACTACCACCTGTGCGTGGTCCGGGCCGACCAGATCGTGGCCGGCGTCCCCGAGGCCGTGGCCCGGCTCGACCCGGCCCGTCCGCTCACCTGGATCAGTGGTCCCTCGGCCACCAGCGACATCGAGCTCAACCGGGTCGAGGGCGTGCACGGTCCCCGTACCCTCGAAGTGATCATCAGTACGTGACGGTCAGTACCTGAGCACCGCGGCCACGTCGTCGACCGCGTCGGTGAACCACAGCTCCGCGTCCGTCATCGCCGCGGCCCTGGCCAGCGCGGAGTCAGCGCGCTCCTGCACCGGTTCGGCCACGCCCCACCGGTGCAGCTCGGCCCGGTCGGTGCACAGTTGCGTGCCGCCCTCGCCGATCCAGACCGGCTTCGGCATCTCGCCGGGCACCAGCAGGGCGTGCACCCGGCCCTCGCGCAGGGCCTTCGAGACCCAGGCCATGCCGGTGGGTCCCGCGGACTCCTGGTGCCGTTCCAGCAGCTCCGCGCGCCGGTGGTCGAGCCAGTCGTCGAGGGCCCGCTCCACGTCCTGCTCGAACCGGCCGTGGTTCTCGCGGCTGCCGTGCTCGACCATGGTCACCCGGTCGGCGGCCTTGGTGCCGAGGTGGCGCAGCAGGTAGGAGCGCGACTTCGGCTCGCCGGCGATCAGCACCAGCTCAGCCCCGACGCGGCGTACCTGCTCGTCGATCTCATGGGCCACGGCGACCGCGTTCTTCTCCCAGGTCTCGTCCACGGCCTGCTCGTAGCGCTTCTGCGACCAGCCTCCCTGCGCGGTCTTCTGCAGCGGCCAGGAGGCGGCCTCCACGGTGGTCGTCCGCGGGGACCCGCCCGCGAACACGGTCACCTCGGCCCCCGCGTGGTCCACGATGACCCGGATGTGCGGCACGTTCTCACCGCGCAGCATCAGCATGGGCGTGACGTGCGGCAGAGGCGTCCACGTGGTCATCTCGCCGGGCTGGCGATCGAGCGATTCCGCCAGCACCACGTCACCGTCCGTGGCGAACAGCGCCCGCCCGGCGGCGGGCCGCAGGGCCTCCTCCTCCAGCGCGTCCAGGGTCTTCTCGGCCAGCCGGTCGAGCCGGTCACGCGCGCCGCGCCAGTGGGCCCGGCGCTCGGGGCCGGTGAAGGCGCCCAGGTAGACCGACGCGTACGGTCCCGGGCGCTCGTACAGGCGCCTGATGAAGTCCAGCCGCACCCGTCACCACCTCCGCTGCTCCACGCCGATGCCCAGGGCCTTGGCGATGTCGGCCATGTTGCTGAAATCACGGTCGGGCAGCGACTCGACCAGGTCGACCACCCGGTCGGGCGCGCCCTGGCGCTCGGCGCGCCGCAGCAGCTCCGCCTTGGACGCGGGCCAGTGCGTGTCGCTCAGCCACTTGGCCAGGTCGCTGCGGAGATCGACGTCACCCTGCGTCATGCCCTCGGGGACGCCTGGCTCGTGACCGGGCGGGTACGACCGCTGGGGCTCCTCACCGGCCGACGGCATGGACTCGGGCTCCTTCCACTCCTCGGCGTGCGTCGTGCCGCCGCCGCGGACCATGCCCTCGGTCTCGTGCTTCTGCTGCTCGTCCAGACGGGGGCCGTGCTTGTCGCTCCCACGTTCCATGGTTCTCTCACTCCTCTCCCTGCGCCCCCTTACCCCCGCTTTCGTGGGCAAACATCGCGACTGTGTACCCTGCCCAGCGTGTTCGATCCCGACGTGAGCATCGCCACCGCACGGCTGACGCTCCGCCCCTTCAGCCCCGGGGACGCCGCGCGGATCCGGTCCGTCGTGCAGTCCGGCGTCCGCTTCCTCCCGCCGGGCGCCCCGGACAGGACCTCCGGCATCGCGCGCTGGCTCACCCACGGCGTGCACGAGCTGCGCCGCTCAGGACAGGGCGTCCATCTGGCCATGGCCGACGCCGACGAGGTCGTCGTGGGGGCCATCAGCCTGTTCAAGACCTCGTGGGAGGCCGGCACGACCGAGGTCGGGTACGGCGTGCACCCCCTCTACCGCCGCCGCGGCTTCGCCACCGAGGCCGTACGCGGGCTGACGGACTGGGTGTTCGAAACCACGCGGATGCGCCGGATCGACCTGACGGCCAACCTGGACAACCCGGCCTCGCTCCGCGTCGCGCTCAAATCGGGCTTCACCTGGGAGGGCGTGCTGCGCTCCGCCGTGCTCGACGAGGACGGGACGCACGACCTGGTCATGTTCGGCCTCCTGCGCGAGGACGGCCGCCTGCCCGCCGACTCCCTGCCCAGGACCGACCTGCGCACACCGCGCCTGCTGCTGCGCCGGCCGTCCCCCGGCGACGTGCCCGACCTCGCCGCCACCGGCGCCGACGCGCTCACCCAGGCCGGCACGGGCGTGCCGCGCGACTACAGCGAGGAGCAGGCGCGCGCCTACATCGAACGCTCCGAGCGGAACAGGATCAGGGGCGCCGGCATCATCTGGACGGCCGAGGAACTGGAGACGGGCCGCTTCGCCGTCAACGTGGACCTGCGCGACGTCGACTGGAACAGCCGCACGGCCGAGGTCGGCTACATGACCGCCCCCTGGGCCAGGGGCAGGGGGTACGCGGGCGAGTCCGTGCTGGCCGTCGCCCGCTGGCTGTTCGAGCGGCACGGCTTCACCCGGCTCCAGCTGCGCGCCTCCCCCTCCAACACCGCGTCGCAGCGGGTGGCGGAGAAGGCCGGCTTCGTCCGCGAGGGCGTCGCCCGCGCCTCGCTCGGCGGCGAGGACCTGGTCGTCTACAGCCTCATCCCGTCCGACCTGGCCTGAGGGCACGCCGGACTGACCGTCCCACCCTTTGTGAAACACCCCCGCACCCGTCACCCTTGAGGTGAGGACGGTGAGGCTCAATGATCACGGTGGTCGGCTGGGACGGGTCCGAGCTCTCGGCCAGGGCGGTGGGCAAACTGCAGGAGGCCGGGCTCGTGGTGGCGCCCGCGGCCGTGCTCGGAAGGCTCCAGCTCAACGCGACGACCGCGGTGGACGGGTCGCTGCTGGAGGCCATCGACGGTCATCTCGAACACGGCGAGGGCCCCGCGGTCGTCGTCGCGGAGGGCGATCCCGGCTTCTTCGGCGTCGTACGCACGCTGCGCGCACACGGGCTCAAGCCGGACGTGTTACCGGCCGTCTCGCTCGTCGGCCGCGCCTTCGCCCGCGCCGGGCTCAACTGGGAGGACGCCCTGGTCGTCGCCCCTTCCGGCCCCGCCCAGCTCAACCGGGTCGTCAACGCCTGCCGCGCCCACCCCAAGGTCGCGCTGCTGGTCGCGCCCGGTGTCGGCCCCGGCGAGATCGCCAGGGAGCTGGCCCCCACCACGCCGCGCGCGCTGATCGTCTGCGAGGACCTGGGCGGGCCCGACGAACGCGTCACCCACAGCCGGATGGGCGAGGCCACCACCAGGCCGTGGAAGGACCCCGACGTGGTCCTCGTCATCGACCCGCTGCACCAGCCCAAGGAGCCGAGCTGGGTGGCGGGTGCGCGGCCGGGGCCGGCCGAGTGGGCGCTGCCGGCCGGGGGCGGGCTGCCGCCTGAGGTGCGGGCGTACGTGCTGGCCAAGCTGGGCCCCCGGCTCGGGGACCTGGTCTGGGACGTGGGCGCGGGCACCGGCGGGATCGCCGTCGAGTGCGCCCGGCTCGGCGCCGCCGTCGTGGCCGTCGAACGCGACGAGGGCCGCTGCGCCGAGCTGCGCGCCAACGTGCTCGCCCACGGCGTCAAAGTGGCTCTTACCAGGGGACAGGCGCCGCCCGCGCTGGAGCCGCTGCCCGACCCCGACGCGGTCTTCGTGGGCGGCGGCGGCCTCGACGTGGTGATGGCCTGCGCCGCCCGGCGCCCCCGCTCGCTCGTGTCCGCGCTGAGCAAGGTCGAGCAGGTCGCGGCCGTGCTCGACCGGCTGCGCGAGCAGGGCTACCACGGTGAGGGCACCCAGATCATGGCCTCCAAGCTGACCCTCGACCCCGACGGCTCACACCGCCTGACCGCCTCCGACCCCGTGTTCGTGGTCCACGCGACACCCGCACACACAGGGTGACCTGTTCCGTACCGGTGCGCATCGGTTATCCTCGCGTGACTTTGTCTACCGCACCGGAGAATCCCTCAATGAAGCCGCCGCTCCTGCTGATCGGGCAGGGCTCACAGGACGACGCCTACGCCGCGGAGTTCGGGAGGTTCGTGCACCGCCTCCGCTGCCGCCTCGACCAGACGGGCGCCGACGTGTCAGGGGGTTACCTGGAGCGGGCCACTCCCCGGCTGAGCGACTCGGTGGCCTCCCTGGTCGCCAGGGGGCACCACCGGCTGGTCGCGCTGCCGCTGAGCCTCAGCAGGGTGGACGAGGAGTTCCCGGCCGCGATGGCGCTCGAACAGCAGCGCCACCCCACCCTCATGTACGACTACGGCCGCCCGCTCGGCCCCGACCCCCGCGTGCTGTCGCTGCTGGCCGAGCGGCTCAAGGAGGCCGCCGCCGAGATCTCCAGGCCGCGCGCCCTCGAACTGGTCGGCGCCAGGCCGAGGCTCCGCTCCGTGGACGCGCCGCCCGCCGACGACTTCCACGCGCACGTCGAGCCGGGCGAGACCGCCGTCGTCCTGGTCGGCGAGGGCTCCACGGACGCGACCGCGAACGCCGAGGTCCACCGCGTCTCGCGGCTGTTCTGGGAGACGTACGCCTACGACTACATGACCGTCGAGACCGCCTTCGTGTCGGTCACCCCGCCCGGCGTGCCCGGCGGGCTCGAACGCTGCCGGCGGCTCGGGGCCAAGCGGGTGATCGTGGTGCCGTACCTGCTGTTCGCGGGCGGCATGCTGGAGCGCGTCTGGGCGCAGGCGCTCGCGTACGGGGCGGGGCATCCCGACCTCGACATCCGCTGCGCCGAGGTGATCGGCGACTGCGAGACCCTGGCCGACGTCGTGATCGACCGCTACGAGGAAGCCCTCCAGCTCGTCCCCTAACCGGAGGTTTGCCGTGCTCGCCGAGACGCTCGCCGCGATCCGTCCCGCCGACCCGCGGGCGCTCGCCGAGGCCCGCGCCCACCAGGACCGCCTCACCAAGCCGCGCGGCTCGCTCGGTGTGCTGGAGGACGTCGCCGTCCGGCTCGCGGGCGCGGCCGGGGTCAGCCCGCCGCCCATGCCCGAGCCGGCCGCCCTGGCCATCTTCGCGGCCGACCACGGCGTGCACGCGCGCGGCGTCACCCCGTGGCCGCAGGAGGTCACCGTGCAGATGGTGGGCAACTTCCTGGCGGGCGGCGCGGTCGCCAACGCCTTCGCCGCGCAGGCGGGCGCGACGGTGACCGTGGTGGACGTCGGCGTCGCCGCCGACCTGCCCGACGCGCCCCAGCTGATCAAGCACAAGATCGCGTACGGCACCGCGGACCTGTCGCAGGGCCCCGCCATGACCGTCGACCAGGCCGTCAGAGCGCTGGAGGCCGGCATCCTCGTCGGCAAGGAGCTCATCGCCGCGGGCGCGCGCTGCCTGATCACCGGCGACATGGGCATCGCCAACACCACCGCCTCGGCCGCGCTGATCTCCGCCTTCACCGGCATGGACCCGGCCGAGGTGACCGGCAGGGGCACGGGGATCGACGACGAGACGTACGAGCGCAAGGTCGGTCTCGTCCGCTCGGCCCTGCGCGTGAACGCGGTCTCCGACATCTCCTCCTCGCCCAGCGAGGCGCTGCGGGCCCTGGCCGCCGTCGGCGGGTTCGAGCACGCGGCCATCGCCGGCCTCATCCTGTGCGGCGCCGCGGAGCGCGTGCCGGTGGTCCTCGACGGCGTCATCGCCGGCGCCGCCGCCCTCGTGGCCGCCGCGCTCGACCCCGCCGCGATCGACCACTGCGTGGCGGGCCACCGCTCGGCCGAGCCCGGCCACACCGCCGCGCTCACCCACCTCGGGCTGCGCCCGCTGGTGGAGCTGGAGCTGCGGCTCGGCGAGGGCACCGGCGGCCTGCTCGCCCATCCGATGGTCTGCGCCGCGGTACGCGTGCTGCACGAGGTGGCCACGTTCGACTCCGCGGGGGTGACCGAGAAACCCGTGTGATGATGGGGACACGGGAGGTGCGGACCATGGCGCGTTACGGACCCATGTACGGGCCCGACATCACGTTCCTCGGCGTCGGGCGGTGCGACGCCGGCGATCCGGCGACCTACGCCGACGCCGACGTGGTGATCATCGGGGCTCCGTTCGACGGCGGCACCTCCAACCGGCCCGGCGCCAGGTTCGGGCCGATGGCGCTGCGCCAGGCCTGCTACCTGCCGCACGACGGCTCCAGGCCCAGCCTGGCCCTGCGCGTGGACGCCCTGCGGGACCTGCGGGTGCTCGACGCCGGCGACGTGGAGTGCTACTCCGGCGACGTCGAGGGCTCGCTGGCGGCCATCGAGGAGACCGTGCACCGGGTGGCCGCGTCGGGGGCGATCCCGCTGGTGCTCGGCGGCGACCACACGGTGGCGCTGCCGGACGCGCGGGGCACCGCGCGGGCACACCCGGCCGGGCGCACCTCGATGATCCACTTCGACGCCCACGCCGACACCGGCGACATCTCCTTCGGCCACCTGCACGGCCACGGCCAGCCCATGCGGCGGCTGATCGAGTCGGGGGCGATCCGTGGCGACCGGTTCCTGCAGCTCGGGCTGCGCGGCTACTGGCCCGAGCCCGAGACGCTCGGCTGGATGGCCGCCCAGAACATGCGCTCCTACGAGATGACCGAGATCGTGGCCCGCGGGCTCGACGAGTGCCTGACGGAGTCGTTCGGGATCGCGCTCGACGACTGCGACCAGGTCTTCCTGTCGGTCGACATCGACGTGTGCGACCCCGGCCACGCCCCGGGCACCGGCACCCCCGAGCCGGGCGGGCTGACGGCCAGGCAACTGCTCGACGCCGTCCGCCGGATCTGTTACGAGCTGCCGGTCGCGGGGATGGAGGTGGTCGAGGTGGCGCCGCCGTACGATCACGCCGACATCACCGCCTACCTCGGGAACCGGGTTATCCTTGAGGCCTTGTCAGCGATGGCCAGACGCCGTAAGGACGATGAGGGCGGGCCTCGCTGGGATCCCCGGCAGCCTCTTCTCGACGGTCGTTGACCGTGCGCAGCAAATGACACAGGCGAAGCCGGTAGGTTTACCTCTTAACACAACGTTCGCGAACGGGAGATTCCCCCCATGGGCCCCTACCTCCTCGGCCTGCGGCTTTCCGGCCGCCGGGTGCTCGTCGTGGGCGGCGGCCGCGTCGCCCAGCGCCGGGTTCCCGCGCTGCTAGAGGCCGGTGCGGAGGTCACCGTCGTGTCGCCGTCGGTCACGCCGGCGCTCGACGACCTGATCGCCGCCGGCAGGGTCACCTGGCACGCCCGGCCCTACGAGGTCGGCGACTGCGACGGCGCCTGGCTCGTCCAGGCCTGCACCGACGACAGATCCGTCAACACCGCGGTGGCCGGCGAGGCTGAGGCCAAGCGCGTCTGGTGCGTGCGCGCCGACGACAAGGACGCCTCCGCCGCCTGGACCCCGGCGAGCGGGCGGGTCGACGAGATCAGCGTGGCCGTCACCGCGGGCGGAGACCCGCGCCGGGCCGCCGGCATTCGCGACGCGGTCGTCGAGGCGCTGCGCGACGGCACCGTCGACGCCCGGCGCAACCGCACCAAGCCGGTCGGCGTCGCCCTCGTCGGCGGCGGCCCCGGCGATCCCGGCCTCATCACGGTGCGCGGGCGCCAGCTGCTCGCCCAGGCCGACGTGGTGGTCGCCGACCGCCTCGCGCCCCGGGGGCTGCTCGACGAGCTCGCCGCCGACGTGGAGCTGATCGACGCGGCCAAGGTGCCCTACGGCCGCTCGCTGTCCCAGGAGACGATCAACGAGCTCATCGTGGACCGCGCCAGACAGGGCAAGTTCGTGGTCCGGCTCAAGGGCGGCGACCCGTTCGTGTTCGGGCGCGGCGGCGAGGAGATGATCGCCTGCGCCCACGCCGGCATCCCCGTCCTCGTCGTCCCCGGCATCACCAGCGCCGTCGCGGTGCCCGCCGCGGCCGGGGTGCCGGTGACCCATCGCGGGGTAAGTCAGGAATTTCATGTCATCTCCGTGCACGTGGCTCCCGACGACCCCAAATCCACCGTCGACTGGCCTGGCCTGGCCCGTTCCCAGGGCACCCTGGTGCTGCTGATGGCCGTCGAACGGCTGGCGAAGGTGGCCGAGGCACTCCTTCGCGACGGACGTGCTCCGGAGACTCCCGCAATGGTGGTGCAGGACGGTACCCTTCCGACCCAGCGGGCGGTTATCGCTTCCCTTGCCACTGTGGCCGACCGCGTGTCCGCGGCTGGGATACGGCCGCCGGCGATCGTCATCGTCGGCGATGTCGTGAGGGTCGGCCAGGAGGTCGCAATGGTTCGAGCGGAGCGCTTGCCGTGAACACGGCCAGGGATGACGGACGGAACGAGTCAGCCGGGGAGCAGACGTTGAGCTTCCGCGCGGTGACTGACGAGGGCCTTGACCAGGGCCTCGACCAGGGCTCTGATCAGGGCCGGGGCGATGACGCCCGCAACGGCGCCGGCACCCGCGAGACCCCGGAACGCCCCGGCGCCTCAGGCCGTCCGGACCGTTCCGCTCCGGCTGACGGCGACCCCGGCCGACGGGGCGAACCCGCTTCGACCGGCGACGACGCGGGGCGCGGCTCCGGCCGGCTGGGCGGCCCGGCTCCGGCCGGCGGCGATGCGGCGGCCCGCGGCGGCTCCGCTTCGGACGGCGGCTCCGGTGGGGGCGAGGCTCGTGAGGGGTCCGGTGCGCAGCCGGGCGGGCGGTTGCCCGTCCGCAAGCCGCGCAGGCCCTCCTTCCGCGAGCAGGCCCCCGAGCCTCCCGCCCGGGAGAGCGGGAGCAACAGCCGGGAGCCCGGCCAGTGGTTCCGCGACGCGCCCGCGCCGACCCAGGCTCCTTCCGCGCCGGCTCAGCCCCCTTCAGAGGCGCCCAGCGGCAGGCCGTCCCTGTTCGAGAAGCCCGCCGCGCTACGCCGCCCCACGACACCCCAGGACCTTGAGGCCCTGCGCCCGCCGGCCGGCTTCGACGACCCTGGGCCTCCTTCGGGGCGGCCCTCACTCTTCGTCAAGCCCGCCTCCCTCGGCGGCCCCGGCGCCCGCCCCGACCCTCCTGCCGAGCCGGTCGGGGAACAGGGCGAGAGCCTGTGGGTCAAGAAGCCCGCAGCCGCCACCCGCCCTGCCGAACCCGCGGACGCAGAAGCCGGCGACACCGCTGCCGGCGCATTCGTCCCAGAAACCGGCGAAGCCTCGGAAGAGGAGTCCCGCACCGGCACGGACGCCGACCCGTCGGCTGAGGAGGCGCTCAAGGCCCCGAGTCCATCGGCCGATGACGCACTCGCGGACGTACAGGCATCAGGCGGCGACGCACTCGCGGCGGCGGAAGCCGGCGACGTGCTCGCCGACACGGACACTGAGACCGGCGACGCGCTCACGACCACCGACCGGACACCCGCCGACAGCGGCGAGAAGCTCGCGGACGGCGGCGAAGAACCTGCGGACCTTCAGCAGGAGGCACCTGAATCCGAGCCCGCGGACACCCGTGGCGACGCTGCGGCCGCAACGGCCGGCGAGGCCGCTGAGACAGCCGCGGCTCCGGAGGCCCACGAGGCCGCCGAGGATGCGAAGACCGACGAGACCTTCGCCGATGCGGCGCACGACGAGGACTCCGATGACGTGAGCTCCGATGACGTGAGCTCCGGCGGCGAGGGCTCCGACGACGAGGGTCCCGATGGCGAGGGCTCCAACGACGTGAGCTCCGGCGGCGAGGCCTCCGAAAGCGTGAGGGCCGATGAAGACGGCTCCGCGGAGACCGACGGCGAGGACACGGCCGCGAAAACCGCCGACAACCAGGTGGCGGTCACATCCGAAGCCTCCGACCAGGTGGCGGCCACGCCCGAAGCCCCTGACCAGCCGGCCCCATCCGACGATTCCGACCAGCCTGCGACCTCACCCAGCGCCTCCGACCAGTCCGCGAGCCCGTCCGGCACCCCCGAAGCCGTACCCCTGCGCCAGGGCGAACGGCTGGAGGACCTGCCCCCCGAGGCGGTCGAGGCGCTGACGACGGCGCTCGACGCGCTGCGCACGAGCGTCGCCGACCTGCGCTTCGGCCTCGCCCTGCCCGGCTCCGAGGAAGCCAAGCGCACGCAGGCCGACCTGCTGGCCCAGCTCGACAACTACGTGCTGCCCCGGATCAAGACCCGCACCGCCCCGGCCCTCATCGTGATCGCCGGCTCGACCGGCGCGGGCAAGTCCACCCTGGTCAACAGCCTGGCCGAGAAGAACGTCTCGCGTACGGGCGTACGGCGTCCCACCACCGGCACCCCGGTCCTGGCCTGTCACCCCGAGGACCACAAGTGGTTCGCGGAGGGCGAGCTGCTCGGCGCCCTCCAGCGGCTCGACAAGCCGACCCAGGAAGCCACGATGGGCAGCCTGGTCATCGTCCAGACCGAGAAGCTGCCGCAGGGCGTCGCGCTGCTCGACACCCCCGACATCGACTCGGTGGTCGAGGAGCACCACGAGATCGCGCACCGCATGCTCGACGCAGCCGACCTGTGGATCTTCGTGACGACGGCCGCCCGCTACGCCGACGCCCCCGCCTGGAACCTGCTGCGGCTGGCCAAGGAGCGCGGCGCCCGCCTGGCGATCGTCCTGTCCCGGGTGCAGCAGAAGTCCGCCGACGTGGTGCTCAAGCACTTCGGGCGGATGCTGAGCGAGTACGGGCTGGGCGAGATCGACCGGTTCGTCATCCACGAGGCGGAGGTGGCCGACGGCAGGCTGCCCGACAGCGAGGTGACCGACCTGCGGCTGTGGCTGGCCGAGCTGTCCGTGGACGAGGATCGGCGGGCGCAGGCCGTACGCGAGACGCTGAACGGCGTGCTCAACAGCTTCCGCACCCGCGTACCGGCGCTGGCCCGGCACCTGGAGTCGCAGGTGGCGTTCCGGGCCGAGCTGCGCAGCGACGTGGAGGCGGCCTACCTGAGCGCCCTCAGCACGATCGACAAGGCCTCCAAGAACGGCTCGTTGCTGCACGGCGAGGTGCTCGCCCGCTGGCAGGACTTCGCCGGCTCCGGCGACCTCATGCGCTCGCTGCAGCTGCGCAGGCGCGGCCGGGCGGCCAAGCAGGCGCCGGAGCGGGTGCTGGCGTTCAAGGCGGCGGTCCGCACCGGGCTCGAATCGGTCATCGTCGCCGCCGCCAACCGGGCCTCCGAGGAGGTGGCGGCGCGCTGGCGGCACCGTTCCGAGCTGGGCGCCAAGCTCGGGGAGAACCTCGACCGGCCGTCCGACGACCTCGTCCGCCACACCAGCAGGGCCATCGCCTCCTGGCAGGATCACCTGGGCGAGCTCGTCCGCACGGAGGGGGTGGCCAAACGGTCGGTGTCGAAGCTCGTCTCGTTCGATCCCGAGTCGCTCTCGCTGATCTTCATGGTCGCCATGTTCAGCGGGAGCAACGGCGAAGGGGTGCCGCACCGGCTGGTCAACGCCCTGCTCGGCGCGGAGTCGCTGCGCGGCATCGGCGCCAAGGCGCTCAGTGACCTGCGGGCCAGGATCGGCATGTTGTTCGACGAGGAGGCCATGCGTTACGTGCAAGCGCTCGATTCCGCCGGCATTCCGGACGAATCCGTCGCCACCCGCCTCTATCAGGCTACGTACAACCTTGAGGTCGCGCGATGACCACCATGACCACCAGACCGGGGCTCGCTCCGCGGTTGGCCGCGCTCACCAAGGTGGTGGAGCTGGGCCCGGGCCGGCTGGACAAGAAGCTGCTCGACGAGGCCGGCGGGCTGCTGAAGCGGGCCGGTGACCGGCTCAAGCTGTCGTCGGAGCACACCGTCGTCGCCCTCGCGGGGGGCACGGGCAGCGGCAAGTCGTCGCTGTTCAACGCGCTGTCGGGGCTGGAGCTCTCGCCCACCGGCGTACGCCGTCCGACCACCGCCCGTACTCACGCCTGCGTGTGGGGGCTGGAGGGCGCGGGGCCGCTGCTCGACTGGCTGCAGATCCAGTGGCGGCACCGCTTCTCCCGGGCCAGCGCGCTCGACAAGGGCGACAGCCAGCTGCACGGGCTGATCCTGCTCGACCTGCCCGACCACGACTCGATCCGGGCCCTCACCGACACGGAGGCCGACCGGCTCATCGGGCTGGCCGACCTGGTCGTGTGGGTGCTCGACCCGCAGAAGTACGCCGACGCCTCCACCCACCGGCGCTACGTGACGGAGCTGGCCGGGCACGACGCGGTGACGGTGTTCGCGCTCAACCAGGCCGACCGGCTCACCACCGAGGAACTGGCCGAGCTGGTCATCGACCTCAACGACCTGCTGCGCAGGGAAGGCGTGGAGCATCCCAGCGTCGTACCCACCTCGGCGGTCACCGGTCGCGGCGTCGAGAGCCTCAGGAGCGTCATCGCCACCGCGGTCAGCCGCCGGCGCGCGGCCATCCAGAAACTCGAGGCCGACCTGCACCGGCTGGAGCAGAAGCTCAGCGAGGCCATGCCGATGGGCGAGGCGCTGTCCGCGCCGTCCACGGTCGACGAGGCCCGCAGGATGGGGCTGACCGACGCGCTGTGTGACGCGGTGGGCGTGCCGGCCGTGGGCGAGGCCATGGAGAACGTCTACGCGGAGCGGTCCGACCAGTGGGTCGGGTGGCCGTACCCGCGGTGGATCGGGAAGCTCCGTACCGACCCGCTGAAGAGCCTGCGCCTGGACGACGTCGGCCAGGAGATCCGCGGCATCACGACCACCTCGGTGAGCGCTCAGTCGGCCGAGGTCGCCAACGCGGTGCAGGCGCTGGCCGACGGGCTGTCCATGGGCATGCACCCGGTGTGGCGCACGGCGGTGCACCAGGCGGCCCGATCGCGCTCCAGCCAGCTGCCGCAGGCCCTGACGGAGGACCTCACGGAGGTGGCGCCGCAGCTGGACCGCGTACCGGGATGGTGGCGGGCGCTGAAGGTGTGGCAGTACTTCCTGGTGGTGGCGTTCGTGGCCGGACTGGCCTGGCTGGTGGTGGGCCTGCTCATGCCCGGCCAGCTCCCGCCGGCCTTCGAGCTGCTGGGCGAGAGCGCGACGCTGCCGTGGGTGGGGCTGATGATGGCCTCCGTCCTGGGGCTCGGGGCCCTGTCCGGCATCGCGTCCCGCAACTTCGTGGAGCTCGGGGCGTCCAGGGAGCGGGAACGGCTCGAACGGGAGATGAGGCGCAGGGTCGCGGCGGTGTCGACGACCATGGTGGTGGAGCCGGTGGAACGAGAGCTGGGCCGCCATCACGCGTTTTATACGGCTATGCGGGACTTGTCCGTCTAAAAAGCACCCAACCTCGAGCCCACCCTCAAGCAGAACGCCCTCTCCCAGAACGCGCCACGCCAGAACGGCCTTTGCGCCACCACGGCCACGTACACCAGGTCAGAACGGCCCTGCCCCAGAACGACCCGCAGTGCGAGACGACGCAGTGTGAGACCACCTAGGGCGAGATGAACGATGATGGCGGGCTCCCTCGGGGCCCGCCATCACCATGCCAACCACTTCCCTCCCATGGGCCGGGACGAACCCATGGCCGGGACGAACCCATGAGCTGGACGAATCCGCAGCGCGTACGACACGACCGGCTATCCACAGTGCGTACGACACGGCCGACTATCCACAGCCCCAACCTCCCCCCACTCCTTCATCCACAGAACCCCGTTCGGCAACCCTTCTCCCCACCCGCACACGGCACCGTGGTCCCCAGATCGCGGGCAGCCGGCCCGCCGCACTGGGAGGCATGGGATGAACGACATCTACATCACACTCACCGGCAACGTCGCGGCAGAGCCGAGGCAGTACAGCTTCGACGAAGGCACCAAGGTCACCTCGCTGAAAGTCCTCACTTCACACCGCTACTTCGACCGGAAGACAGGCCAGTGGACCGACGGCGACAAGGTCTGCTTCACGGTGCGTTGCTGGCGCGCCCTGGGAGACAACGTCGCGGCTTCTGTACGTTCCGGCCATCCCGTGGTGGTGTCCGGCAGGTTGCGCATCCGCGAGTTCGGCACTGACGGAGATCGCCGCTTCATGCCCGAGATCGAGGCCAGTTCGGTGGGCCACGACCTGCGGTGGGGCACCGGAGTCTTCACCAAGCCCGAGCGCGGCGGCAACGCCCTGGTGAGCAGGGAGATGCGCGAACGCCTGGACGAGGAGACCCGAGACTGGGCGATGGGCACCCGCCCGCAGCGCCCCCTCGGCCGCCCCGGATTCCGCGACGACAACGAGCAGCCCTCCACCTACGCCACCGACCGCCACCCCGCAAGCCACTCGTCCCCGGCTGACAGCAACACCCGCCCCCCGCTCCCGAACGGCAGCAACACGCGCCCGCTGGCCGCAGACGGCGGCGACCCCCGCACGCTGTTCTCGGACGCCGACGGTGTACGGCCGCCGGTCTCGGATGGCCGAGATGTGCGCACACTGGGCCCGGATGGTGGTGCGCGCCCGCTGGCCGCAGGCGCCGGAGACATGCGCACCCTGGTCCAGGACGGTGGCGGCGTACACACGCTGCTCCCGCACGACGAAACCAGGCGAACGCCTGCACCCTTCGACGCGACCGCAGAAGGGTCAAGCTCGAACAACATGGCGACTCGCACCCAGAGCCCGGCCGAAGGAGCCGTCCACCCGCTGGACCCCGACGACGGCGCCGCTCACCTACCGGGCTGGGCCGACGGAACCACCCACCGTCCGACCGCGGACGCCGCCGCACCTACGCCGACCTCGATGGGAGGCAAGACCCCACGCACCCGCCGCGCGACCAGCGACACCGCCCGCACGCCGAAGCCCGAGGCCGACGACGCCACCATCCGCGTTCTGAACGGCACCGAAGCCGACGACGCGGCCGATCGCGCCGACGAAGGCCAGGCAGCCGCCGGCGGGAAGACACAGCGGAAGGTGAGGGAACGAGCAGCGGCGTAACGCAGACCAGCACAGGACGACCGACATGTGGGGACACCGACCACCACGACGGTGCCCCCACACCCTCCCCGACCAGCCAGCCACATCAGGACGCCACAGGCCACCGAGGTTGTGGGCGGCGAGCGGGAGGGGAGGGCGGTGCCGACCACTGAAGCTGAAGGGCTGAGCAGAAGAGGAGAACGGTGCGGGTCGCCGAGATCGGGGGCGGCGCGCGGTGGGGGAACGGTGCGGGTCCCCGAGATCGGGGGCGGCGGGCGGTGGAGGAACGGTATGGGTCACCGAGGCTGGGGGCGGTCAGCGGAAGCGGGAACGGTGCTGGTCCTGAGGCTGGGGCGTTGAGCAGTGGGGGAACGGGCTGGACGTTTGGGCCAGGAGGCGGACGCTGAGCGAGGTCTGGAGCGGGGCCGAGTCGCGTACCGGTAGCTGGTGTGGCGGGAGCGCGAGGGAGAGGCGGAATGGAGAGGCGGAATGGAGGGGGAGGGGGGCATCGGCCGGGTCCTGAAGACACCCCGATGAGCGGCCGATGGTGGGTTGGCCGCCTCAGGCGGCTAGAGCATCTGTCATGTCCAGGTCACGCCCCGCACCATGGGCTGCTCCTTTCCAGCACGACTCTGCATCACGGGCCCGCTCGTGGAGTGAGCGGGTGTTGGGTTCATTGCCAACGTATCGGTTCCCATCGCACAACGCACACTCCGCAATTATTGTGTTACACATCGTTAGTCAGGGAGGAGACGAGATGGCGGTGACCAGTCACGTCCCGATCAAGTCACGCGACGGTGTGTCAACACTGGCCGACCGCTGGCCATTGCTAGGGCAACGTCGCCCGCTCGTGGTCTACTTGTGCGCGATCGTCGCACTTGACGTGGCCGCGATCATCGTGTTCGCGACGTCCACCGTCTTCGAATGGCGCGACCTGCTCATGTTCGGCGCTCTCATGGGATGCGGCGCCGTGTGCATCGAAGCGACCAGGCGCCTCGGCATGCCCGCCGGGGTGTCCCGCGACCTGCTGTCCGCGTGGTGGCTGCCGGTCGCGCTGCTCCTGCCCCCGGTCTACGCCCTGTTCGCGCCGATCGTGCTGCAGGTCCTCCTCCAGGTCCGGGTACGGGCGACGGTGCTCTACCGCCGGGTGTTCAGCTCGGCCGCCATCGGGCTGGCCGGGTGCACGGCGTCCGCCGTGTTCCACCAGTTCGTCAGTGATCCGTGGATCCTGTCGCAGGGCGGCGGACTGCCGATCATGATGGCCGTGGCGTCCGCCGTGCTGTTCTCCCTGCTCAACATCGCGCTCATCGCCATCGCCGCCCACACGGCCAACCCCGACAGCACGTGGCGGGAGGTACTTTGGGACAGGGAGAGCCTGCTGCTGGACATCGTCGAGCTGTGCCTGGGCGTGACCGTGTCCGTCGGCTGCGGTCTCAATCTGGCCCTGCTGCTCCTCGCGCTGCCCCCCGTGGTGCTGCTCCAGCGCAGTCTCCTTCATGCGCAGTTGCAGGCGGCGGCCCGTACGGACGCCAAGACCGGCCTGCTCAACGCGGCCGCGTGGCAGCGCGAGGCCGACACCGAGATCGTCCGGGCCCGTCGCACCGGCGACACCCTGGCACTTCTGATCATCGACATCGACCACTTCAAGCGGGTCAACGACGCTCACGGCCATCTGGTCGGTGATCAGGTCCTGGTAGGGGTGGCGTCGACGCTGCGCAGCCAACTCCGCGATTACGACGTGGTGGGCCGGTTCGGCGGCGAGGAGTTCGTGGTCCTGCTGCCGGGGGCCGACATCGACGAGGCCCGCCGGGTGGCCGAGCGGTTGCGCGTACGCATCGGCCACATGGCCGTCCCCGTCGACGCCACCTTGATCAGGGTGACGATCTCGATCGGAGTGGCGTTGATGAGCGTCCACGGCGACGACCTGATCGACCTGCTGGCGGCGGCCGACCTGGCCCTCTACCGGGCGAAGGAGCTGGGCCGGGACCGCGTCTGCATCCCCGCCGTCCAACCCCCACCCCCTGCCCTCCCCAACGACCCAGCCGCCTGATCGAAACCTTCGCCCAAGGGGCATGCCACCCGGCCTTCCCCG
Organism: Nonomuraea fuscirosea; assembly: GCF_035917475.1. Classification (NCBI taxonomy): domain Bacteria; kingdom Bacillati; phylum Actinomycetota; class Actinomycetes; order Streptosporangiales; family Streptosporangiaceae; genus Nonomuraea; species Nonomuraea fuscirosea. Next base: position 1,150,665 of record NZ_CP109074.1, read on the forward strand.
GGACGGCATGCCAGGCGGCTTTCCTCGGATGGCGTGTCGGGCGGCCCTCCTTGGGCGGCATGCTGGGGTGGCCTTCCTCAAGGTTCCGCCGTCTGATCGGCATCTTCGCCCAAGGGGGCACGCTGAGCAGTCCTCGGGCGCCACTCCCGCTGGTCCTGCCCGGGCAGGTGGGCGTCCATTGCGCATATAGAGGGCGAGGGTGGCATGTGCCCATGGTGCAGAGGGCGAGGGCGGTGTCTGCCCATGGCGCAGACGGTGGCGTGGCATATGCCTCTGGCGCAGAGGGCGAGGCAGCGTGTCCATGGCGCGTGAAGACGTGCGGCTGCATGTCGATGAATGTGGACCTGTGGCTGTGTGTTGCTGGGGGCGGAACGTGGGGCTGTGTCCGTCCTGAGGTGGGCGGCTGAGCGGGTGCTGAGGGCTGGGGTGCCGTGGTGCGGGTGAGGGACTGCCACGTGCGGGTCGCGGAACCGTGGTGCGGTGAGAAGGCTGAGCGGCCGTGGTGCTCTGAGCTGGGGCTCTGCGGTGAGTGGCTGCGACAAAAGGGGGCTGCGGGCCATGGTCTGGGGAGGGCTGAGCGCCGTGGTGCTGTGAGCTGGGGTGCTGTAGTGAGTGGCTGGGGCGTGAGGGGTTGCGGGGCCTTGGACTGTGAGGGTTGAGCGGTCGTGATGCTGAGGAGTTGTCTTCGATCCTGTCAGGATCTTTGGATCATGCTCCGGGCCTGAAGACGTCACCTCCGTCGCGACGAGGGGCGATGGAGGCACCGGGATAAGTCGGCCGTCAGCGCGTCAGCGCGGTGCCCAGTTGGCGAATCACCTCGGATTCGTCGAGGTTGACGTCGTCGCTGGATGGCGCATGTTCGGTGATGGCTGCCCCGATGATGTCGTCCACGTGGGAGATGAGGTCGATCAGTCGCTGCGGCTGCACGCCGTTCGGCTCCGGGTAGCAGGTGGCGCCAAAGGCGGTGGGCTCCAGGACATCGAGGTCGATGTGGACGTATACGGGGCCGCGCAAACCGTCGAGTGCGCGCTCCAGGTCGTCGACGCCGTACCTGCGCAGGCCGGTCTTCGCGAGGTACTCGTGCTCGGACGTGTCACCTGCTCGCTCTCCAGTGATGATCACCTGATGTGGTGCCAGCGGATGCTCCAGGGTGAGGCCGGTCGGCCCGTCTCCGAGTAGTGCGCGTACCACCATCCCGTGGAAGGCGCCCGATGGGAGCGTCTGCGGGCTGTAGACGTCCGGGTGGGCGTCGATCCACAGCACCGTCAGGGCGTCCCCGTAGCGGGTGTGGGCAGCGGCGATCGGCGGGATGTCGGCCGCGCAATCACCGCCGACAGTGATCACTCGGTCGCCGATGCCGACCAGTGCCTCCCGCGTCAGCCGCTGGTTCTCCACGAGCACGTCGTACGCGCGGATCCCGGCGGCCTTGTCGCCGCCCGTTTCAAGCACCGGCACGGTCACCACCGTGTCGGCTGGAATGAGTTCGGCGGCGCGGCGAGCTCCGGCCATCAGTTGCGGCGCCCTGCTCGACGCCGATCCTTGCCATTGGGGCACGCAGAGTGCAGTCGTCATGCGGCGACAATACGAGATTCCAGGATCAAGAGTGTAGATCGATATCACGCTTTGTCGGAGAAATTTCCGTCGGACCGACACGATGGCGGGAATTTGTCCACGAGGTTCTCATCGCCGCCCGTGCTGGCCGTGTAGGCGACAGCGGTCACTCCTCTACCGAAGAAGCAGCCGGACGAATACTTACCGATGCTCACTTGAGTGTGGTCTTCGCACAAGCAGCTTGCGCGGAAACCGACGCTCGTCGGTCCACGTCGGCGCGGCGGCGTTCCTGCTCTGGCGGCATGACATCAAGGTGATCGCGCAGCCCGAGCCTCAAGCGTCGAGTGCCGAGCCCGGATTCCCGAGCCCCTACCCCCAAGCGTCGAGTGCCGAGTCAATCCCCGAGCGTCGATCTCCGAGCGTCGATCCCCGAGCGTCAATCCCCGAGCGTCGATCCCCGAGTCGAGCGTCGAGCCCCAGCTCGGAGCGGAACGCGGAGTATCGAGTCCGAGCGCTGAGCTCGGTGTCGAGTGCCCGAGCCCAAGCTTCGGGTTCCCGTCTCCCGGGTGTCCGGCAGGAACGCGAGAACGGGATCAAGGGGCATCATGGCTCTGCAATTCGGCGACACCGCGATCCCCTCGACCTGCCCTCCAAAGGAAGCAACCGCTGCCGGCCTGCACCGCCACGACCCTGCATTCCCGGTCGCTCTGAGTTCGGTGAGTAGGCGGGATGGTGGGGGCGGTGGGGGATATGGAGGAGGTGGGCAAAGGCGGTTCCAAGTCATACTCCGGTGGAGCGTCGGAAGCCTGGCCTGGGAGCCCCTAAGCTAGAGGACATGCCGGAGTACATCTACACGCTGCAGCGCGTGCGCAAGGCGCACGGCGACAAGGTTGTCCTTGACGACGTCACGCTGTCGTTCCTGCCCGGAGCCAAGATCGGTGTTCTAGGGCCGAACGGCACAGGCAAGTCGACGCTGCTCCGGATGATGGCCGGCCTGGAGCAGCCGTCCAACGGCGAGGCCAAACTCATGCCGGGCTTCACGGTCGGCATGCTCCAGCAGGAGCCGCCGCTCAACGAGGAGAAGACGGTCCTCGGCAACGTGCAGGAAGGCGTCGCCGAGACCATGGCGATGCTCCAGCGCTACAACGACATCGCCGAGCAGATGGCCACCGACTACAGCGACGAGCTGCTGGAGGAGATGGGCAAGCTGCAGGACCAGCTGGAGCACCGCAACGCCTGGGATCTCGACAGCCAGCTCGAACAGGCCATGGACGCCCTGCGCTGCCCGCCGCCCGAGGCCGACGTGACCACGCTGTCCGGTGGTGAGCGCCGCCGGGTCGCGCTGTGCAAGCTGCTGCTGGAGGCGCCCGACCTGCTGCTGCTCGACGAGCCCACCAACCACCTCGACGCCGAGAGCGTGCAGTGGCTGGAGCAGCACCTGGAGAAGTACGCGGGCACGGTCCTGGCCGTCACCCACGACCGCTACTTCCTCGACAACGTCGCCGGCTGGATCCTTGAGCTCGACCGGGGCCGCGCCTACGCCTACGAGGGCAATTACTCCACCTACCTGGACGCCAAGGCACAGCGGCTCAAGGTGGACGGGCAGAAGGACGTCAAGCGCAAGAAGCGCCTCGAAGACGAGCTGGAGTGGGTGCGGTCCAACCCGAAGGCCCGCCAGACCAAGAGCAAGGCCAGGCTTCAGCGGTACGAGGAGATGGCGGCCGAGGCCGACAAGCACCGCAAGCTCGACTTCGACGAGATCCAGATCCCGCCGGGCCCGCGCCTGGGCACCACGGTGATCAAGTCGGAGAAGCTGACCAAGGGGTTCGACGACCGGCTGCTGATGGAGGGGCTGACGTTCGACCTGCCCCGCAACGGCATCGTCGGCATCATCGGCCCCAACGGCGTCGGCAAGACCACGCTGTTCCGCATGATCACCGGTAGCGAGACGCCCGACTCCGGCTCGATCATCGTGGGCGACACGGTCAAGATCTCCTACGCCGACCAGAGCCGTGGCGGCATCGACCCCACCAAGAACGTCTGGGAGGTCGTCTCCGACGGGCTCGACCACATCAAGGTCGGCAACGTGGAGATGCCGTCGCGGGCGTACATCGCGGCCTTCGGGTTCAAGGGCCCCGACCAGCAGAAGAAGGCGGGCGTGCTGTCGGGCGGCGAGCGCAACCGGCTCAACCTGGCGCTCACCCTCAAGCAGGGCGGCAACGTGCTGCTGCTCGACGAGCCCACCAACGACCTCGACACCGAGACGCTGTCGTCGCTGGAGAACGCGCTGCTCGACTTCCCGGGCTGCGCCGTGATCACCTCGCACGACCGGTGGTTCCTCGACCGCATCGCCACCCACATCCTGGCGTGGGAGGAAGGGTCGAACTGGTTCTGGTTCGAGGGGAACTTCGCGGACTACGAGAAGAACAAGATCGAGCGCCTGGGCGCCGACGCGGCCCGTCCGCACCGGGTGACCTACCGCAAGCTGCACCGCGACTGATCGGCTGGACGACCACGATCGGCTGATCAGCCAGGTGACTTGGTTGGTCACCTGACTGATCGGACGGCGACTGATTCAGCAGATCGGCCGGTCCAGGAGAAGCGCTGGATCGGCCGGACTGGGTGGCGGGGGTTGTTCGGTCGGTTGGGCGGCGCAGGTGTCTGGTGGGTTGGGTGATGGGCAAGCATTGAAGGGTGCGGGCCCTGGGAGAAGCGTCTATGGCTGGCGCAGTAGCCGTATTCGGCTCGGTCTGCCAGGTCGGAGCGTGTGACGGTCTCGTGGGAGCGGCCGTATTTCGCCGGAGTCCATGACTCAGACGTCGTCGCTCCACGCCGAGGTGGGGGTGGCCAGGGCCGGTTGATGCTTCACATCTGGGCGGCGGCCTTGCGCAGCCGCTTGTTGTAGCCGGGCTGCTGGGGCAGGCAGGTGAAGAGGTAGCGCAGGTGGGCACGGCCTGGCGGAGTCGTCTGGCCCCGGAGGTGAAGCCGAGCATGGCCTCCATCATGGCGAGGGTGACCAGTTCGGCGTCGCTCAGGTGGGGCGTGATCGGCGTCGCTCGGGTGGGGCGTGATCGGCAATGCTCAGGTGGGGCGTGATCGGCGTCGTTCAGGTGGGGTGTACTGCTGGTGGGCGGGTGCCGCGGCAGCAGGTCGCAATCTTTCTGTAGCGTGTCGTCGGTTGTCGCCTGGAGCGCTGTTGTGAGGGAGTCCGCGTCGTTCGCCATGAGACGATCTTGGACATTCTCGTTCTCGTCTCTGTAGGCACTTCTTGGAGCACATCACCAGGAGGATTCGGTGTCATACCCGCAACCGCTCACCCCCGAGGAGGGGCTCGCCGACGCGAAGAGGCAGCTGAGCCTTCCGCGTATCGTCGTGATCTGTGGCTCCACCCGTTTCATGAGCGAGATGGTCGAGGCCGATCTGCGGGAGACCATTGCCGGAAAGATCGTCGTCAAGCCGGGTTGCGACATGAAGTCTCCGCACGAACTCTGGTCCGATCCGGTCGAAGCCGAGGCGCTGAAGGTTCGGCTCGACGAGCTGCACCGGGCGAAGATCCGGCTCGCTGATGAGGTGCTCGTAGTCGGCGACTACATCGGAGACAGCACCCGAGCCGAGATCTCCTACGCCCGGTCGCTGGGCAAGCCTGTACGGTTCACGCACCCCGAAGTCGACCCCGGCGTCTGATCGCCCCACACCCTCCGCAGGCACCCCTTGGGATCAATCGTCCAGTTCGGAGGGTGAAGGTGGGGGATGTGGCGCAGGTTGGGGAGTGGGGCTTCGAGGCCGCGGGTCAGGCTTCGGCCTTGCCGGCGGTGACCTTGGTGGTGGGGGCGGGGGACGGGCGGCGCCAGGGGCCGTTGAAGAGGAGGATGGCCGGGATGAACAGGACGAGGCAGCCCAGGGCCACGAACAGCCACGTCTGCCAGTTGGTGGCCTCCACCACGTGCGGGATGACCAGCAGGCCGATCACCGCGATGCCCTTACTGAGGAAGCCGAACAGACCCCACGCCGTGCCCTGCAGGCGCGGGTCCGCGTCCTCGGCGTCCTCGGAGTAGTTGGCCATCCAGGGGGCGTACGCGATGCCGAGTGAGCCGCCGAGCAGGGCGCCGATCACCATCAGCGTGCCGGTGGAGACGCCTTCCTGGCCGAGGGAGACGGCGAGGTAGGCGGTGACGAGGACGGCGGCGATGGTGCCGGCCAGGGAGAAGGGCTTGCGCAGCTGGGTGCGGTCGGAGAGCCGGCCCGTCACGATGAGCGTGATGAGGTTGAGGCTCCAGAACGCGGCCATGATCGTGGAGGCTTCGGCGCTGCTGATGCCCAGGGCTCCGACCAGCATGGTCTGCCCGAACAGCGACAGTGTGATGTAGAGGACGAGCCAGAGCGAGATCCCGACGACGTGCGCCCAGATGTTGGGCCGGCTGAACAGCGACCGCAGGCGCGGCGGCCGGCCGAGGTCGACGACCTGGGTGCCGGCTCGTTCGGTGTGCTGGATCCTGGCCCGCAGTTCGGGGGAGAGGTCGGCGATGTTCAGCGCGATGACCACGGAGATGACCAGGGAGAAGCAGCCCATGATGACGAACTGGGAGCGCCAGGAGTTGTCGAAGATGGGCAGGGTCCAGCCGGCGACGGCGGCGGCCAGGAAGTTCGCGCCGACCGGGCCCCAGGTCCAGAAGCCGAACGCCTGCGCCCGGCCCATGCGCGGGGAGAAGTCGCGGATCAGCGGTGCGGTGCTGGCCATGGCCACCCCGTCCACGAACGCGAGGACGATGCGGGCGATCAGCAGGTCGCGTGGGCTGTGCACGAGGGTCATGCCGAAGCAGCAGATGGCGGTCAGCGCCATGAGCGGGATGAGCAGGCGTACCCGGCCGAGCCGGTCGGTGAGCCGGCCGCCCAGGATGGAGGCGATGGCGCCCGCCACGGCCGCCGTGCCGGAGACGGCGCCGTACGTGGCCAGCGACATGTCGAGGTCTTTGAGCAGCAGGGGAACGACGGGCGCGATCTGCCCTTCGTAGGAGCCGATGAGGATGGCCAGCACGGCCATCGTGAGGATTTTCATGCGGCGGGCGCCGGTTGGATACTCGTCGAGCTCGCGGGCGTAGGACAGCCTCATGGCCAGCCTTTCTTGGTCGGGCCGAACCCCCCCGGGTACTGTTCTAGAAGCTAGCTCTAGAATCTACTTCTGCGATGCTGCTCCTCACTTGCGGCGGCGTCAAGAGTGAGCCGCTAGAATGAAATTCTAGGATTCCCGAAGTGAGGAGCCCCCCGCGTGGACCTGGAACTCGACGGCCTAGAGGTGTCCTTCGATCACACGGCCGTGGCCGCGCCCCGGATCACGGACCTGCTGCCCATCTACCGCGACCTGCTCGGCGGACGTCATCTGGGCGGCGGCGGCGACAACAGGATCGCCGGATATCGCACCCTGCAGCTCACCTACGCCAACGGCGGCAAGGTCGAGCTCATGGAGCCGCTGGCCGGATCCACGTTCTTCGACAGCTTCTTCGAGCTCACCCGCGGCAGGGGAGGCGTCCACCACCTGAACTTCCACGTCGACGACCTGAGCGCGGCGGTGGCCAGGCTGACGGCCCGCGGCTACCGCCTGCACGGGCTCAACCGGAGCGACGCGCGCTGGCAGGAGGTGTTCCTGCATCCCAAGGAGGCGCACGGCGTGCTCATCCAGCTCGCCCAGCCGGGCCCGCGCGAGCCGGGCGACCTGCGGCCCTCGCTGGAGGACGTGCTGGCCGGGCGGGGGAGGTACGGCAACGGCATCCCGAGCTCTTGAGTCCGTGGAGAACCTAGAACTAGAGTGTGATTCTAGAACTAGGATTGGGGAGGCCGATGAAGCCGGTACCGAAGCCCACGCCCGAGACCCAGCCCTTCTGGGACGGCACGGCCGCGGGCGAGCTGCGGATCCAGCGCTGCCTGACGTGTGAGCGGCACTACTTCTACCCCCGGCCCAACTGCCCCCGTTGCGGCGGCGACCAGGTCGAATGGGTCCGGGCCAGCGGGCGCGCGACCCTGTACTCCTACGTCATCAACCACCGCCCCGCGCCCGGTTTCGAGGACGAGGCCCCGTACGCGATCGCGGTCGTGGAGCTGGCGGAGGGCGTGCGCATGATGACGAACATCGTGGGCGTGCCGAACGTACCGGAGCACCTGCCGCTGGACATGGAGCTGCGGGTGGTGTTCGAGCGGCGCGGAGACGTCAGTGTGCCGCTCTTCGAGCCGGCGGGAGGCGCCGCATGACCATCGTGATCGCCGGCGCCGCCGAGACCGACGAGGTCGGTCGCCTCCCCGGCCACTCCACGACCCAGCTGCACCTGGAAGCGGCCAGGAACGCGCTCGCGGACGCGGGCATGACCATCCACGACATCGACGGCATCGCCACCGTCGGGACGCCGGGCCCGGTCCAGATCGCTCACGCCCTCGGCATCACGCCCGCCTGGCTGGACGGCACCGGGGTGGGCGGCTCGTCGTTCCTGTTCCACGTACGCCACGCGGCCGCGGCCGTCCGGGCCGGGCTGTGCCGGACCGTGCTGATCACCCACGGGGAGTCGGGCCGTTCACGGGTCGGCGCCGGTCGCTTCGGGATGGGGCCGGACTCGCTGCTGGGGCAGTTCGAGCTGCCGTACGGAGTGGTCGGGCCGCCCACGTCGTTCACCATCACGGCGCTGCGCTACATGAAGGAGACCGGCCTCACGCACGAGCAGCTGGCCGAGGTCGCGGTGGCGCAGCGGCGCTGGGCCCACCTCAACCCGCGGGCGATGTACCGGGATCTCATCACGGTGGCGGACGTGCTCGACTCGCGCATGGTCGCCTACCCGTTCCACCTGCTGGAATGCTGCCTGGTCACCGACGGCGGCGGCGCGCTGATCGTCACCAGCGAGGAGCGGGCCCGCCGCTCCCCGGTCTACCTGCTCGGCTCCGGCGAGTCCGCGGAGTCGCCGATGATCTCGCAGATGGAGGACTTCACCACCTCCAAGGGCTTCCGGCTCTCCGGAGAGGCGGCCTTCGCCGAGGCCAAGATCGGCCATGAGGACGTGGACCACCTCATGGTGTACGATGCCTTCGCCCACGTGCCGATCTACGGCCTGGAGGACCTCGGCTTCGTCGGCAGGGGAGAGGCGGGCGCGTTCATCGCCGAGGGCCACACCTCGCCCGGCGGACGCCTGCCGATGAACACGAACGGCGGCGGCCTGTCGTACACGCACACCGGGATGTACGGCATGTTCGCCATCCAGGAGGCGGTGCGGCAACTGCGCGGCGAGGCCGCGGCGCAGGTGCCGGACGTGGAAGTGAGCGTGGTGCTGGGCAACGGCGGCATGTTCGCCTCCGCCGCCACGCTGGTCCTGTCGAACCGCCTTCCCTGAGCCGGCACTCCTGGAGGGACACTGGAGGGAGGAGGAGGGGGTGCGTCATGCCGAAGTTCATGGACGTGCACAGCGGATTCGTCGGCGCGACCGAGGAGCAGCTGCGCGCGGCGCACGAGCGTGACCTGGCCGTCGAGGAGGCGGAGGGGGTGCACTTCGAGCGGGCCTGGCTCGATCCGGACTCCGGGAAGGTGTTCTGCCTGTCGTCGGGGCCGTCGAAGGAGGCGGTGCTGAGCGTGCACGAGAAGGCGGGGCATCCGACGACGGAGATCTACGAGCTGCCGGTGGAGGTGGAGTAGCCGGCGGCGATCGGCCGGATCGGTGCGGACCGGGTTGCCGGGATCGGCAGAGACCGGTAGCCGGATCGGTGCAGGTCGAGTCCCCGGTTTCAGCGGGATGGGCGGCCTCTGGGCGGCCCATTTCCGCTTGTAGTACTTTTACGGGACTTGTCGGCCCTGCCTGCTTTTGCCCACCCTTCCGGCATGCCTCCGCGTTCAGAGCCCCCAGGGAACCCGACGTGATTCGCATCGCGGTGATCGACGACCACGAGCTCATCCGGCACGGCCTGGAGTACCTCCTGCACCGCTCCGACGACCTCAAGGTGGTGCTCCAGGGCGCGGACCTCGGCGCCCTGCGCGGTTCGCACCTCGACCACGACGTGCTCGTCCTCGATCTAGGACGCCCCGGCCGAACTCGTCGTGGACGCCGTGCGCACGGTCGCCGCCGTCGTCGAGACGACGCCGGGAGAGGGCACCCATGTCACGGTACGGGTACCGCTCCCTCCGGACGACCGCCCCGCCTCCGGGTGATCAGGCGCCGGGTCAGCGCCAGGTGATCAGGGCGTCCAGGGCCTCGACGTGGGAGCCGTTCACGAGGAGCGGGTTGATCTCCAGGGACTCCAGTGCGTCGCCCAGCGACCCGGCGAACGCGGCGATCCGGGTCACCACGTCGGCCACCGCGTTCAGGTCCGCGGGCTGCCCGCCCCTGACCCCGTCGAGCAGCGCCGTGCCCCGCAGCTCCGCCAGCGCCGCGCGTACCTCGGCGGCGTCCACCGGCAGCACCCGCAGCGCGGTGTCACGCAGCACCTCCACCCAGATCCCGCCGAGCCCCACGGCCAGCGTCAGCCCCCACGCGGGGTCCCGTACGACGCCCACCAGCAGCTCGACCCCGCCTCCACGCTGCGGCTGGACGAGCATGCCGGCCAGCGAGGGCACGGCGGCGGCCACCTCCCGGCAGGCCCGCCGCACCTCCTCGCCGGAGCCCAGCCCGAGCCGGACCCCGCCCACGTCGCTCTTGTGCCCGAGCCCTTCGGCCGCCGCCTTGAGCACCACGGGATAGCCGAACCGCTCGGCCGCCGCGACCGCCTCCGCCTCCTCGCGGACCAGCTCCGACGGCACCACCGGCAGCCCCGCCGAGGCCAGCAGGGCGGCGGCGCGGTGCTCGGCCCACACCCCCGTCGCGCCGGACGGAACGGCCCGAGGGGTCACGGGCGCGGCCGGCGGCCGGGAGAGCGCCCTGGCCCGCAGCTCCGACCAGCGCACGGCCGCGCCGATGGCGTGCAGGCCGTGCTCGATCCCGCCCGCCACGTACGGGAACCCGGTCTCCCGCTGCACCTGCCGCCCGAACTCGGTGACGTCGGTCAGCACGTTGCTCACCACGACGACCGGCACGGGGGAGGCGTCGATGCGCCGGGCACTGGCGGCGTACGTCGCGAACACGGGAGCCGGGTCGGGCGGCGCCGTCTTGGGCGGCTCGGACAGCAGCATGACCAGGTCGATGCCCGGATCGGCGGTCACCGCCTCCAGGGCACGGCCGAGCAGGGTGCGGTCGATGAGCACGTAGCCGGTGACGTCGAGCGGGTTCTGCACCGTGCCGAAGGACGGCACGATCTCCGCCAGCCGCGCCACCGTGGCGGGCGCGAACGGCGGCAGCTCCAGCCCTTCGTCCTCGGCCCGGTCGGCGATGATCTCCGAGGCCCCGCCCGACGGGGTGACGACCCCGACGCGGCGCCCCGGCAGCGGCCCCGTGGCCGCCAGCAGCCCCGCCGTGATGATGAGGTCCTCCAGCGAGCGCACCCGGATCACGCCGAGCTGCCGCAGCGCGGCGTCGATGACGTCGTCGTCGCCGACCAGCGCCCCCGTGTGCGCCTGGGCGGTGTGGGAGGCGAGCCGGCTGCGGCCGATCTTGAGCGCCACGATCGGCTTGCCCGCCTCCAGTGCCCGCCGCGCCACGCGGGCGAACTCGGCCGGGTTCCTGATGCTCTCCAGGAACAGCGCGACGACCTTGGTGGCGGGATCGTCCACCAGATAGTCGACGACGTCGGTGACGGTGACGACGGACTCGTTGCCCATCGAGGTGAGCAGGCTGACGCCCACGTTGCGGGCCTGCGCGAAGGACAGGACGGAGCTGGCCAGCGCGCCGCTCTGCAGCACCACGCCGACCCCGCCGCGCAGCAGCGGCTGGGCGATGGGCAGCCCGTACGGGGTCACGCCGGCGGCGGCGTTGATGTAGCCGTTGCCGTTGGGCCCGAGTATGGTCAGCCCGTTCTCGGCGGCGAAGGCGGTGATCTCGGCCTCCAGCCGCGCCCCCTCCTCGCCGGCCTCCCCGAACCCGGCGGTGAGGATCACGTAGCACCGGATGCCCAGCTTGGCCCCTTCCCGCAGCACGCCGAGCACGGCCGCCGTCGGCACCATCACGTACGCCAGGTCGACCGGCTGCGCGATCTCCGTCAGGCTGCGATGGGCGGGCAGGCCGTGCACCACGCCGCCGCGCGGGTTGACCAGGTGGACGGAGCCGGTGAAGCCGTGGGTGCGCAGGTTGGACAGCGTGCTGATCGACCAGCCCGACTTGTCGGTGGCGCCGACGAGGGCGATCGAGCCCGGGTTGAACAGTTCCCCGACCGGCATCGCGTTCACTCCCCGATCAGGCCCAGCCGCGCGTGCCCCTTGATCAGGTTGCGGGCGATCGTCCGCCGCTGGATCTCGTCGGTGCCCTCGAAGATGCGCAGCAGGCGCAGCTCGCGATACCACCGTTCGATCGGCAGCTCCTTGGTGTAGCCCATGCCGCCGTGGATCTGCAGCACCCGGTCGACGACCTGGTTGGCCATGACGGCGCCGTTGAGCTTGGCGATGGAGGAGGCGTGCCGGGCGTCCATGCCCTCTCCCACCCGCCAGGCCGCGTACAGCGTCAGCCACTTCGCCGACTCGATCTCCACCTGGGAGTCGGCGATCATCCACTGGATGGCCTGGTAGTTGGAGATCGTCTGGCCCATGGACTTGCGGATCTTGGCGTACTCGATGGCCATGCCCAGCATGCGCTCGGCCGCGCCGATGGCCCGCGCGGGGATCATGTAGCGGCCCTGGCCGATCCACTGCATGGCCAGCTCGAAGCCCTTGCCCAGCTCGCCGAGGATGTTCTCCTCCGGCACCCGGACGTCCTCGAACACGAGCGAGGCCGGGCCCCACTGGCCCATGGTCGGGATCGGGTCGGACGTCCAGCCCATGTCGCGGTCGACCAGGAAGCAGGTGACGCCGTACGGCTCCGTCACGGCGAACACCATGACGAAGTCGGCCTCGTTGCCGCCGGTGATGAACGTCTTCTCGCCGTTGATGATCCACTCGCCGCCGTCGCGGGTGGCCCTGGTGCGGATGTTGCGCGCGTCGGAGCCGGCGCCGGGCTCGGTGATGGCGAAGCAGGACCGGCGCTCCCCCTCGATCGTGGGGATCAGGTAGCGCTGCTTCTGCGCGTCGGTGCCGGCGTAGAGGATGTTGTCCGCGCTGCCGCCGAAGGTGAACGGCACGAAGGTACGCCCGGTCTCCATGGCGATGATCGCCGACATGATCGGGCCGAGCGCGGCGCCGCCGTACTCCTCGGGGGTGTTGATGCCCCAGAATCCGGACTTCCTGGCCTTGGCCCGCAGGTCGCGCAGCACGTCGGGCGCCAGCCCCGGGCGGCCCTCGCGCTCGTTGCGCAGCACCTCGGGCTCCAGCGGCATGACCTCCTTCTCGATGAAGGACCTGACCGTGTCGCGGATCTGTCGTTCCTCGGGGGTGAGCGAGAAGTCCACAGCCGCCTCCTGGGGCAATTTCTAGAACCGTTCTCTAGGAATAGATTCTAGCCGTTACGGAACGATGTCAAGAATCTGATTCTAGAATTCCTGGCGCTAGGATGGCGGGCATGGCACGCAAGTCCTCGTGGGAGTGGAGCCGGACGGCCCAGACCCGCAACAGCATGCTGCAGGCGGCTCGCGAGGTCTTCAGCGAGCACGGCTTCGCCGACTCCAACGTGTCCGAGGTGGTCGCCCGCGCCGGCTCCAGCGTCGGCAGCCTCTACCACCACTTCGGCGGCAAGACCGAGCTCTTCCTCGCCCTGTACGAGGACCACCAGGCCGCCCACGAGCAGGCGTCGGCCGCCAGCGTCGCCAAGGCGCGCAAGGACGGCGTCTCCGACCCCGTGGAGCTGCTGATCGCGGGCGCGCGGGCCTACCTGGCAGGGGCGTGGGAGCGGCGCGACCTGGTCCGGCTCTTCATCGACGGCGACGGGCCGCCCGGTTTCGAGCTGATCCGCCGTACGCGGGGGCGCGAGTGGGTACGCCAGAACGCGGTCCTGCTGGGGGCCGGGGGCGACCCGCTCGACCGGTTCACCGTGGCCGTGCTGACCAGCGTCATCGGCGAGGCCGCGCGCGAGGTCGCCACCTCGGACAACGAGCAGGAGGCCCAGGAGGTCATCGAGGCGGCGGTCACCCTGATCCACCGCCTCGACCCCCTTCGATCGCTCGACGAGAGCTGAGCCTGCCGAGAGCTGAGCCGGCCGAGAGCTGAGCCGGCCGAAAGCTGAGCCGGCCGGAAGCCGGCTCAGGCGATCGTCGCCCGCCCCCGGTCGATCACCACGGTCCCGTCGTCCTTGGCGGTCCTGAACAGCACGTCCGCGCCGTCCGCCCAGATCGACACCGTCAGCGACTCACCGGGGAAGACCGGGCTGGAGAAGCGCCCCGCCATCGCCTTGAACCGCGCGGGATCCGAGCCCGCCACCGCGTGCAGCAACGCCCGCCCGGTGACCCCGTACGTGCACAGCCCGTGCAGGATCGGCCGGTCGAACCCGGCCCGCGCGGCGAACGCGGGATCGCTGTGCAGCGGGTTGTAGTCGCCGGACAGCCGGTAGATCAGCGCCTGCTCGGGCCGGGTCGAGTAGGTCACCTTGTGGTCGGGCGCCCGGTCCGGCGCGGCCCAGGTGTCCTTCGGCCCCCGGTCGCCGCCGAAGCCGCCCTCGCCCCTGATGAACACCGAGCTGCGCGAGGCGATGACCGGCTCACCCGTGTCCAGGTCGACGGCCGTGGCCTCCACGGTCACCAGCGCCCCCGAGCCCTTGTCGTACATGCCGGTCACCTTCGAGGTGGTGCGTACGCCGCCCGCGGCCGGCAGCTCCCTGTGCAGCTCGAAGGCCTGCTCGGCGTGGACCAGCAGGGCCGGGTCGTAGTCGCCCAGCCGCCGCCCCAGGGCCTGCGCCGCCAGCACGGCGAAGGTCGGCAGCACCCGCTGGTCCTTCTCGGTGGTGAACGCCAGCTCGTCGGTGCCCGCGCCGACGCCGAGCGCGTACAGCATGGTGTCCTTCGAGGTCCAGGTGCGCTCGTGCGGCGGGGTCTCGACGCCGATCAGGGTGTGGTCGAGTGCCATGTCAGTCCTCCTGCCCGGGGATGCGGCCGTTGGTCAGCGCGTTGGGCGCGGCCTTCTCGACCAGGGCCGGGATGACCGAGCCCAGCTCGGCCGGGTCCCAGCGCGAGCCCTTGTCCACGCCGGGCCCCGCGTGCCAGCCCTCGGCCACGCTGATCACGCCCGCCCGGACGTTGAACACCCGCCCGGTGATCGCCCGCGCCTCCGCGCTGGACAGCCAGACGACGACCGGCGCGATGTCGTCGGGGTCGGCGGCGAGGCTCGCGCCCTTCGGCATCAGGTTCTCCGTCATCCGGGTGAGCGCGGCGGGGGCGACCGCGTTGACGGTCACGCCGTAGCGCTCCAGCTCCCTGGCCGCGATCACGGTCAGGCCCGCGATGCCCGCTTTGGCCGCGCCGTAGTTGCCCTGTCCCGGGTTACCGTAGATGCCGGAGGACGAGGTGGTGTTGATGATCCGCGCATCCACCCGCTCGCCCGCCTTGGCCTTGGACCGCCAGTAGGCGGCGGCATGGCGCAGCGGCGCGAACGTGCCACGCAGGTGCACCCTGATCACGGCGTCCCACTCGTCGGCGGTCATGTTGACGAGCATCCGGTCCCGCAGGATGCCCGCGTTGTTGACCAGCACGTCCAGCGTGCCGAAGTGGTCGACGGCGGAGCGCACCAGGCGTTCGGCGCCGTCGAAGTCGGAGACGTCCTCGCCGTTGACGATGGCCTGGCCGCCCATGGCCTCGATCTCCGCCACGACCTCGGCCGCCGCTCCCGAGGAGCCGGTGCCGTCCACCTCCGCGCCCAGGTCGTTCACCACCACCTTCGCGCCCTGTCTGGCGAACTCCAGCGCGTGACCTCGTCCGATGCCTCTGGCCGCACCCGTGACGATCACCACGCGGCCCTCGACGATCCCGCTCATCCGACACCTCGATCCTTGACCGGCTGACGATGCGAATTGGATTCTAGTATCAAAATCTAGAAAGGACAGGCCCTTGGCGGCGACGAGTACGACCTCCTCCCTCGGCTACGCCTGGCGCACGTTGTCGGTCGTGAGCATGGCCAGCGTGCTGACCGGTCTCGGCGGCAGCGCGATCAACGTCGCGCTCCCGGAGATCGCCAGGAACACCGGAGCCGGCGCCACGGCCGCGGGCTGGATCCTCCTCGGCTATCAGTTGACCACAACGGTCCTCATGGTGGTGTTCGGGCGGCTGGCCGATCTGTTCGGCCGGCGCCGGCTGTACCTCCTGGGCCTGGCCACCTACACCGGAGCCGCGCTGCTGGCCGGCCTGGCTCCGAACGCCTGGGTGATCGTGGCCCTGCGGGTGCTCCAGGCGGCCGGCGCCGCCATGCTGCTCACCAACAGCGCCGCCCTGGTCAGCGACGCCTTCCCGCGCGAGCGGCTGGGGGAGGGGATGGGCGTCTACGTGGCCTCGTTCTCCATCGCCGGGCTGATCGGGCCGACACTGGGCGGCGTGCTGGCCGAGAGCCTCGGCTGGCGCTGGGTGTTCTGGTTCAACGTGCCGATCGGGGTGATCTGCCTGGTGTGGGGAGCCGTCGTGCTGCGCCGTCCTCCGCCCGGCCGGCGCGAGAGCGGGCTGGACGCGCCGGGCAGCGCGCTCGTCCTGCTCACCCTGGGCGGGCTGCTGCTGGCGCTGTCGGAGTTCAGCCGGCTCGGCTGGCAGCACCCGGTGGTGCTGGGCGGGCTGGCCGCCTTCGTCGTGGGGCTGCCGCTGTTCGTGCTGCGGGAACGGCGGGCCGCGTACCCGGTCGTGGACATGGGGCTGTTCAGGGAGCGGGCCTTCGCCTTCGGCACGCTCGCCTCGTTCCTCAACGCGGTCGCCAGGATGGGCATGGTCTTCCTGGTCGCGCTCTACTTCCAGGCCGTACGCGGCGACGATCCCGTCCAGGCCGGGCTGAAGGTGCTGCCGCTGGCCGTGGCGGCCATGATCGCCTCGGTGACCTCCGGCTTCCTGCAGCGCCTGCTCAGCGCGCGCACCCTGGCGGTGGCCGGGGCCGCCACCACCACGTGCGGGCTGACGGTCATGCTCGCGGTGATGTCCGCCGACACGCCGTACCCCGCCGTGGCGGCCGGGCTCGTGCTCATCGGGCTCGGCTCCGGCGTGTTCCTGCCGTCCAACACCACCGCCATCCTCGACGGTCTGCCCTCCAACCGGCTCGGCATCGTCAACGCCATGCGCCTCATGGTGCAGAACACTGGCAACGTCGTCGGCACCGGCCTGGTGCTGTCGATCATCACCGCCCCGCTGCCCGCCGCGTTGCACCAGAGCGTCTTCGCCGGCACGCTCGCCCAGCTCTCCGGCGAGGCGGTCGGTCAGCTCGTGACCGGCTACCGGTGGGCGCTGGGCACCATGGCCACGATCTCCGTACTGACCGTGCTGGCCTGCCTGGCCCGGCGCAAGGCCACCTGACCGGGACGGGTACGGTTGCGGACGTGGTTGAACGCACTCCTGCCGAACGGCACATCTATCCCCGCACGGTGAGATTCGGCGACGTCGACTCCCAGGGGCACGTCAACAACGTGCGCTTCCTCGACTACCTGGAGGACGCCCGGTTCGGCATGTTCCACATCGATCCGTACAACGCGGGGGAGGAGCCCTTCAAGGGCCTGGTCGTGACCCGCCACGAGATCGACTACCGCCGCCCGCTGGGCTTCCGCGCCCAGCCCGTGCGGGTGGAGACCTGGGTGACGGAGATCAGATCGGTACGCTTCACCCTGCGTTACGAGATCCTCGACGACGAGGCGGTCTACGTCACCGCCATGTCCGTCCTGGCCGCCTACGACGTCGATCGGGCGGCGCCCCGCAGGCTCACCGAGAGCGAACTGACCTACCTCAAACGCTTCGCGGAATGAGACGCTGGCTGATGCTGGCGCTGGGCGTCAACGCCCATGCCGGCGTCACCTTAGGCCTGTTCGGCCTGCCCGTGGTCATGCCCGAGATTCTGCGACATTTCAACGTCTCTCTTCCGATGGGTGGGCTGATAGGGAACGCCCCGGCTTTGGGGATTCTGTGCACGCTCGTCGCCTGGGGTGCCCTGGCCGACCGGTACGGCGAGCGCCTGGTCCTGGGCGCCGGCGTCGGGCTCGCGGCGGTCATCTTCGCCGCCGTCGCCTTCGTCGAGGACACCTGGGCCGTCATCGGGCTGCTGGCGCTGGCCGGGGCGGCGGGCTCGGCCGCGATGGTGGGCGGCGGGCGCATCGTGCTGCGCTGGTTCCGCCCGCCGGAACGCGGCCTGGCCATGGGCGTGCGCCAGGTCTCCTTCACCCTCGGCATGGCCGTCGCCGCCTTCGCGCTGCCGCCGATGGCGCAGGCGTACGGGCTGACCGGTGTGCTGCTGCTCTGCTCGGGCGCGAGCCTGGTGGCCGCCGTGCTGGCCGCGTTGTTCCTGGCTGAGCCGCCGCACCAGATCGGCGCGGCCGGCGCGGCGCGGGCGCGCTCGCCGTACCGGCAGCCCGCGCTCTGGCGCGTGCACGCCACCAGCGCCCTGCACGTGGTGCCCCAGGTGGTGGTCAGCACGTACGGCGTCGACTGCCTGGTCAGGCTGTACGGCTGGGACGCGGTGGCGGCCGGGCGGCTGTTCGGCGTGGCGGCCATCGGCGGGGCCGTGGTGCGCGTCGCGGTCGGGCGCTGGTCCGACCGGACCGGCCTGCGCATGCGGCCCCTCCTGCTGCTCACCCTCTGGTGCCTGGCCGTGCTCGCACTGCTCGTCGCCGGCACCTACACCGGCACCGCGCTCGGGCCCGCGATGGTCGCGGTGGCCTCGGTGACGACCGTGGCCGGCAACGGGCTCGCCTACCTGTCGGCGGGCGAGCTGGCCGGGCCCGGCTGGGCGGGCAAGGTGCTCGGCACCCACAACACCGTGCAGAACAGCGTCTCCCTGGCCGTGACGCCGCTGGCGGGCGCGCTCATCCTGAGCACCGGCTACTGGGCCGGCTTCGCCGCGGGCGCCGCCGCGGCCCTGCTCTCGCTGCCGGTCATCCCGTTACGCGGCGAGCGCTCGAAGCGATGACCACCGCTTCGAGCGCCACGCGACTCACGAGGCCGGACGGCTCACGAGGCCGGACGGCGGAGCCAGACGGTCGTGTCGGGCGGCAGCAATCCGTTCCTGAGCGGCCCGCTCGACAGCAGCACCTCCTCATGGCCGGGCAGACGCACGGCGTGCGCGCCGCAGTTGATCGCGCACACCAGCGTGCCCCGGGTGAAGAAAAGCGCTCCCTCAGGAGACTCCAGCCACTCCAAGGAGTAAGGAATCTCTCCCGCCAGCTCGTGGCGGCAGGCCAGGGCCCGGCGGTAGAACTCCAGCGTCGAGTCCGCCACCCCCTCCTGCTTCTCCACACTCAGCTCCGCGAACGACTCCGGCTGCGGCAGCCACGGCTCGGCCCCGCCGGCGGAGAACCCGTGCGAGGGCGGATCGACCGTCCACGGGATCGGCACCCGGCACCCGTCGCGCCCCGGCAGCTCGCCCTTCGACTGGAAGAACACCGGGTCCTGCCTGGCCTCGTCCGGCAGGTCGGTCACCTCGGGCAGCCCCAGCTCCTCGCCCTGGTAGAGGTAGGCGGAGCCGGGCAGGGCCAGCATCGCCAGCAGCGCCGCCCTGGCCCTGGCCAGGCCCGTGCCGGGTTCGGTGCCCTCGTAGCGGGTGCGGTGGCGTACGACGTCGTGGTTGGACAGCACCCACGTCGCGAACGGCACCGTGGACAGGGTCTCCTCGATCACTTTCCGAAACGCCGGCGCCGACCACGGCGCCTGCAGCCAGGCGAAGTTGAAGCTCTGGTGCAGCTCGTCGGGGCGCACGTACTGGGCCAGGTCCTCGGGACTGTCGGTCCACACCTCGCCCACCGCCATCCGCTCGCCCGGATAGCCGTCCAGCAACCGGCGCCAGTCGCGGTAGACGCCGTGCACCTCGGGCTGCCCCCACACGGGAGAGACCGAGGTGAAGGACTGGTCGCCCACGTTCGGCAGCCCCTCGGCCTTGTACAGACCCATCGCCACGTCGATGCGGAACCCGTCGACGCCCCGGTCCAGCCAGAACCGCAGCACGTCGAGGAACTCCTCGTGCACCTCGGGGTTGCGCCAGTTGAAGTCGGGCTGCTCCGGTGCGAACAGGTGCAGGTAGTACTGCCCGTCGGCCACCCGTGTCCAGGCCGGGCCGCCGAAGGTGGACTGCCAGTTGTTGGTGGTGTCGCGGAAGATGTAGCGCTCACGCCCCTCGCCCCGTAGCGCGGCCTGGAACCACGGGTGCGCCGCGGAGCTGTGGTTGGGCACCACGTCCACCAGCACCCGCAGCCCGAGCTCGTGCGCGTCGGCGACCAGCGCCTCGAAGTCGGCGAGCGAGCCGAACAGCGGGTCGACGCCGCGGTAGTCGGCCACGTCGTAGCCGCCGTCGGCCATCGGCGAGGGATAGAACGGGGTCAGCCAGATCGCGTCCACGCCCAGCCGCCGCAGGTAGGGCAGGCGCTCGCGCACCCCGGCCAGGTCGCCGACGCCGTCGCCCGAGGCGTCGGCGAAACTGCGGACATAGATTTCGTAGACGACTGCGTCACGCCACCAGGGGATCTCCATGTGGCGTCTCATGCCCCGTTATGTGGGGGAGTTCACCAGACTGTGGGCCGCGTAGACCAGATAGTCCCACAGCCGGGTCTGCTGCTCCTCCGGCAGATCGAGCGAGTCGACCGCGTCGCGCATGTGCCGCAGCCACGCGTCACGCTCGGGCTCGCCGATCACGAACGGCATGTGCCGCATGCGCAGCCTGGGGTGGCCGCGCTGCTCGCTGTAGTCCTTGGGACCACCCCAGTATTGGATGAGGAAGCCCCGCAGCCGCTCTTCGGCGCCCGTCAGATCGGGCTCCGGGTAGAGCGGCCGCAGTAGCGGGTCGTCCGCGACCCCTTCGTAGAAGCGGTGCACGAGGCGGCGGAACGTCTCCTCGCCTCCGACGGCGTCATAGAAGGAGGTCTCTGTCACGATTCCTAGCTTAGGCGCTGGCGACCATGGGGATGCCCGCGGTGTCCAGGGCCGTCTTCACCCGGAGCCGCAGCTCCCTGGCCACCTCCGCCTGCGCCGACGGCAACGTCTTGGCGGAGATGCGGAAGACCAGCGAGCTGTCGGAGAGCTGCTCGACGCCGTAGACCCGCGGCTCCTCCACCATCTTCGACTCGCGCAGCTCAGGGTCGGCCCAGATCTCCTCGGCCACCTGTTCAAGCAGCACCCGCACTCCGACGATGTCGGCGTCGTAGGCCACCGGGACGTCCATGTAGGCCCGTGACCAGCCCTGCGACTCGTTGCCCACCCGGGTGATCGTGCCGTTGCGCACGTACCAGACGCGGCCGTCGGAGTCGCGCAGCCTCGTGACGCGCAGGGTGACCGCCTCGACCGTGCCGACCGCGGCGCCCGCGTCGATCACGTCGCCCACGCCGTACTGGTCCTCGAGGAGCATGAACATGCCGGCGATGAAGTCCTTGACCAGCTCCTGGGCGCCGAAGCCGATGGCCACGCCCAGGATGCCGACGCTGGTCAGCAGCGGCGCGATCGGGATCGTCAGCCGATCGAGCACGGTCAGCACCGCGGTGCCGAGGATGACGATCGAGGCGACGTGCTTGAGCACCGACCCCATCGTCTCGGCCCGCTGCTTGCGGCGCTCGTGCAGCAGCGCGTCGATCCCGTCGGTCGCCGCGCCCTTGCGGAACCGGCTCGTGATCGACCCGCCGGTCGCCGCTCTGTTGACCACCCTCGTGATGACCCGGTGCGCGAACCTTCTGATGATGAAGGCCAGCACGAGGATGAGCACGATCGTGATCGCACTGGAGACCAGTGGCGCCCAAGGCGCGTCGCCGAACATCTTGACCAGGGTAGAGCAAATCACGGTGTCGCCCTCACACAGGGCGGACATCTGTGAGGCCATCTGGTCGATGCTGGGCATCACCGACGGAGAAGCTGTCGGTGGCTCCGCTGTCACCAGCAGTAACACTATGGTGGATCCCCCTCCGGAAGCGGTTCGGTCGACTCTATGGACCGATTCGATCCAAAAATACAGCCGACCGAACCGCCCGCCGTCACATCACGCCGGGGAAGACGGGGACGCCGGTTCTCTGGGCCGCGGAGGGAGAGAGCCGGCGCTCCGATGACGGACGGCTCGGACCGGGACACACACCCGGAAGCATGTCCCGTGCCGGTTCCGGGAGGGATCCCCCGAACACCCACCCGGCGTACCGGGAGGGTGGCTTGTCGCGTACGGGCGCGCGCCCGTACGTCATGTGCGGCATGTCCGGCATGGACGCCAGGGGCGTCATGCGCGGCCGGGCCGGAACCGGCGGAGTGACCAGGGCCCCGCGAAAGGGAGACCCTCCGCACCGGCCACTCCGCCGGCCCCCAGGAGCCGCCGTGGGTCGCGGTGAGCCGTGGTGGCTGCGCTCCACCCGGATCACCGCGGTCATCACTCCCCCACGGCGGCGAGCACGCGTGCGACCTTCGTCGCGGCGCCGGCCGGGTCGTCGGCGGTGTGCATCCGCTCGCCCCAGGACCAGCAGTACCACCAGTCCGGCAGATCGGAGGACGCCGGCCGACAGGTGACGTTCTCGGACAGGCTGGTCGCCTGCGGGTTGATGACCCGGACGAACCTGCGACCGCTCTGGGTCTGGACCACTCGTGCGAGCAATCCGCGAGCGCCGAGTTCGGCCACGAGGCGCTCCAAGAGCTCGAAGTTGTCGTCCCCCACCGTTCGTTCCTCCCTCAGGAATCTGTGCTGGTGGGCCAAAGATGGCTCAAGTCAAGGGCGCGCGCAACGGCCCGTTCCGCTCACGGGGAGTGGCTTCTCACTCATGGGTTGTAAGAAACAGTCCCGGGGAGGACGATCCTTAACCGTAGGCTGGTTGCGGGCGTTTCCCATCCATCCGGCATTGCTTCATAGTCATGGGTAGGCGCACAGCAATCTGAGGACTACGCTAAGTCACCAGTTGCGGACCGGTCGAGACATGCGGGAGAGGGGCCGGGATGTCCGGCAGACAGCACAGGGAGACGGAGATCGCCCGGCGGATCAGGGCCAAGGGCCTGGCCGTCGGGCGCACGTCCGCCCAGATAGCGGAAGAGATCCACGAAGCGTGCACGGGCCCGTTCGGCACCACCAGGATCAAGGCGCACCGCCTGTCCTACGGGATCGCGCTGGCCGACGTCATCGAGCAGGTGCGGGCCCTGTTCGAGCGCGACGCCAAAGCCCAGCCCGGCATCGGCGAGACGCTGCTGTCGGCGTACGAGAGCGGGCTGAAACGCCCGGGACCCGAATACCTCCACTACCTGTGCACGGTCTACCGGGTCGAGCCGGTCGCGCTCGGTTACGACGCGCCGTGCATCTGCGGCCACGGGCACCGGATGCCGGGGATCGTGACCACCGAGACCAAGGAGCGCCCGCCGCCGCCCCCCGAGCGTGAGCTGCTCATGCAGCCCGTGGAGAGCGACCCCGCCGCGGAGGAGGACGAGAACGTCCTGCGGCGGACGTTGTTAACGCTGCTCAACACCGACGGCAACGGCTCGGTGCCGCTCGACGGGCCGGTGCTGGGCGCGTGCGAGGGCATCAAGCGCAGGCTGGACGAGACGCTGGTGTCGTCCACCGTGTCCGCCGCGATGCTCGACCAGTGGGAGGAGGCGACGGTCAGCTTCGGCCGCCAGTACACCACCACGGCCCCGCTGCGGCTGCTCTGCGACGTGCTGCTCGAACTGAGCGCCGTACGCACCGCCATGTCCCGCCGCCAGCCCATCGACCTGCAGGAACGACTGTGCAGGATGGCCGCGCAGCTGTCCGGGCTGAGCGGCATGATCATGATCAACCTGGGTGACCACCGGCTGGCCCGCTCGTTCTTCCGCACCGGGCGCACCGCGGCCGACGAGACCGGCGACCGCGCGCTGCGGGCGTGGATCACGGCCCGCGAGTCGCTCGTCCCCCTCTACTTCGGCGACGCCCGCGAGGCGCTCACCCTGGCCAAGAAGAGCCGCGACATGGCCGGCTCCATGCCGTGCCCGGCGCAGGCCATGGCGCCGGTCGTCGAGGCCAGGGCGCTGGCCATGCTGTCGGGAGGCGAGAGCAAGAAGGAGGTCGTCGACCAGGCCAAACGCGCGCTGGCCCGGGCCAGGAACGCCTTCTCCCACATGAAGCCCGACGAGAAGGAGGACGTGGCGTTCGGCTACACCGAGCGGCAGCTCTACTTCTACCAGGGCGACGTGCTCACCAAGCTCGGCCAGACGATCGAGGCCGAGGTGGTGCTCGACCAGGCCCTGGGCAAGTACGACGACCACATCTTCGACCAGACGCTGATCAGGCTCGACCAGGCCCACTGCCGGCTGATCGACGGTGACGTCAAGGAGGCGGTGACCGTCGCCACCAACGCGCTCAGCCTGATCACCGACGACTATCTCACCGACTTCATCGTGCGGCCCGCGCTGCGGCTCGAACAGGCCATCATCGCGGCCGATCCCAACGCTCCCGGGCTGGAGGACTTCAAGGCGCTGGTCCGGCGGCGGGCCAAGCCCGGTCTGAAGGGCGTTGATAAATGAAACTGACGATCAGGCGCTATCGCTGGTCCGATCTCGACACGATCCTCGCCCTCCACCAGATCTGCCTGGCCGAGGTGGGCCTGGTCCCCGGTGACGGCGTCTACTACGACGACGACTTCCCCCGCATCCAGGAGATCTACCTGGCCTGCGGCGGCGACTTCCTGGTCGGGGAGGCGGCCTCGCGGGTGGTGTCCATGGGCGGGCTGAGACCCGTCGACACCGGCACCGCGGAGGTGTGCCGGTTACGGGTGCATCCAGAGTTCCAGGGCCGTGGTTTCGGCACGGCCATGCTGGGCGCGCTGGAGCGCCGCGCGGTCGAGCTCGGTTTCCACCGCGTCAGAGGTGACACGACGCTCAACCAGGAGGCCGCGCTGGCACTCTACGCGCGCCAGGGGTGGCGCGAACTCTCCCGCGAGCGGGTCGGTGACCTGGTCGTCGTCTACGGGGAGAAACGCCTGATCCCGCCCGCCGTCCTCGACCGCTGAACCACGCACGGCCCCGCCCCCTCCTCCTGGGGCCGCCCCCTTCCGTCCCTTCCGGTGACCGTTCCCGGCAGGCTCCCGGCGTGACCGTTCCGCCGATCTTCGTTTTTCCCGCTCCAGGCCGGAGATCGATTCCGCCGGAAGATATGGTACGCCCGCGCACTTTTCGGATCCCGGGGATAAGGATGTCCGAGCCTCTGGGTGAGGGTCTTACCACCCAGGTGTAGCTAAGCCTCACCGGCTGCTCCCTGTACATCTACGGCTGCGAATAGTAGTGCCATGCTTTTCTCATGGCAGGCGTACCCGCTCCCCGCCCCCTTCTGGGAGCCGTGCTTCTGTTGTTCGTCAGTGCCGCTTGGGGGTCGGCCTTTCCGCTGATGAAAGATCTCATTCCTCGGTTACCTGTGGAGGATCTGCTCGCCGAGCGTTATCTGATCGCGGCGACGACGCTGTTCCTGTTCCGGCCGAAGAGCCTGCGGGGGCTGCCCCGGGAGACGTGGATCCACGGGATCACGCTCGGGGTGATGTTCGGGGTGGGGCAGGTCGGTCAGGCGCTCGCGCTGGACCACCTGCCGTCTGCGGTGTCGGGGTTCGCCGTCGGCTGCACCGTGATCGTGACGCCGATCCTGTCGCTCGTGCTGTTTCGGGAGCCGGTGCGGCGGCGGATCTGGGCCGGGGTACTGCTCGCGCTGGCCGGCATGGCCGTCTTCACGCTGCTGCGCGGGGTCGAGGGGCACAAGGTGTCGGTGCTCGCGCTGGGCGTCACGCTCACCGCCGCCGCCCTGTACGCCGGCCACACGCTCATGCTGGCCCGCCTGTCCAGGCGTCCGTCCGGTTTCCCGGCGTACGCGCTGACCGTGATCCAGCTCTTCACCATCGGCGTCTGCACCGGGGGCGCCGCCGTGCGCGACGGGATCTCCGTGCCGGGCAGCCTGCCCGACTGGCTGATCCTGGCACACCTGTCGGTGGTGGCGTGCGCGCTGGGCTTTCTGGCCCGCTCCTACGCCCAGGCGCACGTGCCCGCGGTGCCGAGCCAGATCCTCATGTCCTCGCAGCCGGTCTGGGTGGCCGTGATCGCGGTGGTCTGGTTCCACGAGGAGATCGGCTGGGGCATGGTGGTGGGCGGCGTGCTGATGGCGGGGGCCTCGCTGCTGGCGCTGCCGGCCAGGACCGGCCGAACGGGAAAGGAGCTCGGCCGCCGTGACCTGCTGAAGGTGGCGGGCCGGGCCGCCAGGGCGCTGGACGGGCGGCGGGCCAGACGGGAGGATCCGCTGGGGTTGCAGGGCGGCGCGGCCACGTACCTGGTGAAGAGCGCCTGCCGGGACGCCGGGTCGTGTCCCTGGCAGACCCGATCGCTCAAGGGAGGCGCGGAGCCGAGCCTGGAGCGGCTGATCGAGCGGGCGACGTTCATCGTCCGGGCGAAGGGGGGACACGGGCCCGGGTGCTGCCAGTCGGTCACACTGCTCGGCCGGTGCCTGTGCGACCTGATGGAGGATTCGGCACCTCATACCACAGGATTGCGGCGGTGGTTTCGCTCCAAATAGGTTAGATATACCATTCAAAAGGCAAGTGCTTTTTATCCATTAGCCTCCCACTTAATCGGAATAAACCTTGATATTCGGCGGGGTGACCCAATAATGGGTAATTAACCTCAAGTGGAGAGGCACGTCATGAAGCGCATCGTCGTCCGCAAGCCTGGAACCGCGAGGCTGGCAGGGACCTCCAGCGTCATTCACAAGGGGTGATCGAGGAGAGGTCCCACCTCAGGGTTCAGGGCTCACCGTCCGCCCGACCGGGGGCCGCGCGGCTGATCACGCCGATGATCGACGCACACCGGCGGCCGCGCGGCCCCTACACCGTGGCCGCGGCCCTGCTGCGGGCCCTGGTGCCCGGCACCTTGCGTCGCTCGCCCGCCCTGGTGGCGGCCCACGACATCGAGATCCTCGCCGCCGCGCCCGAACTGGCCGGACTCGTACGGGCCGAGCGCGGCACGATCGAGGCCGGGCTCACCGAGGACGAACGCATTCTCGTGCCCGCCCCGCGCCGGACGCTGCGGCTGGCCAACGGCCTGGCCGAGTACGTACGCGACGCCGTGCCCCCCGGGTCGGCGCTGGCCGTGTGCAACGGCGACGCGGCCGACCCGACCGACACCGAACTGGTCGAGGTCATGATGCGGCGCATCCCGCCCGTGACGCTGTCGATCACGGTGTACTCCGGCGGCCCCGAACCCCCGCCCGACACCCGGGACACCGCCGAGCTGTGGACGCTGGTCGACCGCTGCATGCGGGAGGGCTTCCTGCACGCCGCCGCCGAGCTGGGGGAGCGGGGCATGGCGCGGACCGAGCCGGGCGGCGCCCGCTGGTGGCGCTTCGCCCAGCGCACGGCGACCGCGCTCGGCGGGCTCGGCCGTACCTCCGAGGCGCGGGCGGTCTGGGACCGGGTGCGCCTGAACAGCCAGGATCCGGCCATGCACGCGGCGGCGGCGTACGGGACCGGCATGCTCGACGCCCGCCACCCCGACCCCGCCCGCCGCGACCTGGTCCGGGCCAGGGCCTGGGTCAACCTGGCCATCGCCATCTCGACCCTGCTGCCCGACCCGGCCGAGCGGGCCTTCAAGCTCGGCTTCGACCGCAACGGCCTGGCCCTGATCGAGCTGCGGCACGGCCGGCTGGACGCCGCGCTGGAGCTGGTGGAGTCGGCCATCGAGCTGGCGGGCGAGCTGGGGGAGCGGCATCCGCTGCACCGGATGGTGCTGCTGGCCAACCGGGCGCAACTGCTGGCCGGGCTCGGGCACGCCAAGGAGGCGCTGGAGGACTACGGGGCGGCCATCGCGATCGATCCCGGCTTTCCCGATCACTACCTGGAACGGGGCAACCTGCTGTTCAAGCTCGGACGCCACGACGACGCCCTGGCGGACTTCGAGCGGGCCATCGCGGCCGGGCCGCCGCTGCCCGAGGCGTACTACAACCGGGCGGAGCTGCGTACCGTACGGGGTGACGTCGAAGGAGCGCTGGCCGACCTCGGCCGGGTGATCGAGCTCGACCCTAGCAGCGTGGACGCCTACATCAACCGCGCCGGGCTGCTGGCCGGGGCCGGGCTGGACGAGGAGGCCGCCCGCGACGTCGAGGCCGGGCTGGCACTGGCGCCCGACAGCCCTCACCTGCTCACGGTGCTGGGCCAGCTGGAGACGACGGCGGGCCGCCACACGGAGGCACAGACGGCCCTCGACCTCGCCGTGGACAGGGCCCCCGACCTGCCGGCGGCCTGGGGGAACCGGGGGGTGCTGCGGTACGCGATGGGCGACCTGGAGGGCTCGGTGGCCGACCTCACCCGAGCCATCGAACTACAACCTCAGGCCGACCTGTACGCCAACCGCGCGGTCGCCCTCCGCGCCCTGGGCCGCACGGCCGAAGCCGCCGCCGACGACCACCACGCAACCCGCCTGGCTTGAGCGAAGCACGACCGGGCCCTGCCCGCCGCACGGGGTCGTCTCTGGGGCGCGCGTCGGAACAACCTTCGCTGTCGAAGCGAGCCGGCGACGGCGTTCTCGCAGGTTGTCGTGCCGGGGGCGGCCTACGTGGTCTCACTGGCTGGAGCCGGGGGAGGTGTCGCTCGCTGTCTCGCAGGCCGCTGCGTGCCAGGGGAGGCGATCTGCGCGGACTCACGGGCTGTAGCCGGGGAAGGTGATCCGCGCGATCTCACAGGCCGTAGCGGGCCAGGGAGGCGATCAGTGCGAGGGGCACCAGGGCCGCCAACCCCAGCGCGGCGACCACCTTCCACCGCCGCGCCACCTGCGGCTCCGTTACGAACGCCGCCAGCGCCCCCGCGCCCGCGAACGCCGTCCCTGCCGCGACCGCGTTCGCCAGCGGCGACGTCCAGGAGGGCAACGACTCGCCGGCCAGCCGCAGCACCACCAGCACGCCCGCGGCCACCAGTGCCACCCGCCGCCCCGGCCGCACGCCCACCCGCTCCAGCGCCAAGGCGAACCCGGCGAGCAGAGCCAGGCTGATCACCACGACGACGCCCAGGGCCGGCGGCAAGCAGCCCCACTCCTCGCAACCGACCCCGGCCCAAGCCAGCCGCACGGAGGCCCACCACAGCACGCCGAGCGCGGCACACACCGCTGCCGCCCGCCCCATTCGCCCCCTCATGTCGCCCATGCTGCCACCCGCCAGCCCCACCGGACGCCCACCCGACCCATCCCTCGCCTCGCTCCGCCCGCGTCCGCCCGCCGACTGTCCGACCGACTGCCTGCCTGTCCGCCTGCCCGGTCGGTCGCGTTGTCTCGTCTGTCCGCCTCCGGGTTCGCCTGGGACGCTCGTCGTTTCGACGCGGTGCTTTGGTTTGGGGTGCTTGACAGGTGTTCAGGGGTGAGGGAGCGTTCCGTATACGGAACAGGCTTCACGGAGGTGCTGTCATGCGGTCCAACTCCCGATTCGCGCAGGTTCAGCCGTTCGACATCGACAAGGTCGCCGCCGCGGCCGGGGCCGATCCCGAGGTGTTGCGCATGGAGAACCTCGACACCGATGTCCCGCCCCCGCCGGCGGCCGTGGCCGCGACGACCAGGTCTCTCGCGGAGGGGACGGGCAACAGCTGGCTGCCGTTCACCGGGCTGCCGGAGCTGTGTGAGGCGGTGGCGGCGGACCTGCGGCTGCGTACCGGGCTCGACTACGACCCCGTACGCCAGATCGCCGTCACCTCGGGCGGCACCTCGGCGGTCATGCCCGTGCTGCTGGCCACCACCGAGCCCGGTGACCCGGTCGTGCTCACCGACCCCACCTACGCGGGCCTGCTCCAGCGCGTACGCTTGGCCGGCGCCCGCCCCCACCTGGTGCCGCTGCGCGTGGAGGGCGGTCACTGGCGGCTGGACCGTGACGCGCTCGGTGAGGTGCGCTCGGCCGCGGCGCTGCTGCTGATGAGCCCGTCGATGCCGTCGGGCGTGGTCCTCGACGAGGAGGACTGGACGGCGGTGGCGCGGGTCTGCGAGCGCACCGGCGCCTACCTGATCTATGACGCGGCCATGGAGCGCATCGTGTTCGACGGCCACCCGCGGATCAACCCGTGCCGGGTGGAGGGTCTGGGTGAACGCACGATCGTCATCGGGTCGATGTCGAAGGAATATCGCATGATCGGCTGGCGGATCGGCTGGGTGGCGGGCCCCGCCGACATCATGTCCCGGATCATGGTGGCGACCATCTACAACACGACCGTGGCCAGCGGCTTCCACCAGATCGGCGCCGCCGCCGCGCTCAGGGAGCCGTCGGGGGTGGCGGAGGCGGTGGCCGAATACCAGGCCCGTCACGAGACCGTGGCCGCCCAGCTCGCCGACCTGCCGCTGGTACGGGCGGGAGGCGGCTGGTCGTGCCTGGTGGACGCCGAGGCCATGGGGCTGACGGCGGACGACCTCTCGGCCCGCCTGCTCGAACGCGGACGGGTGGCCGCCACGCCCATGACGGCGTGGGGGGAGCAGGTCGCACGCCGCTACGTGCGCCTGGTCTTCAGCGCCGAGCCCGTCGAACGCCTGTCGGAGCTCCGCGCCCGGTTCGCGGCCGCGCTGGCCTGAGTGTGGGTCGATTAAGTGTCTGGCGGGTTTGTGCGCCGGGTTCACGGCCGTGACGGCCTGAGCAGGCTTTTGCCGGTGACCGTGCGGGCCTCGATGGCGGCGTGTGCCTGTGCGGCCGACTCCAGCGGGTACGTGGCCCCGATGACCGGGCGCAGCTGCCCGGCGGAGGCCAGCTCCAGCGCCTTCCTGGCCAGCTCGCGCAGATCCGTGGCGGGCCAGGGCACGGCGGTCACCCGGGGGCCGGGGGTGGTCATGGGGCCGCCCGCCATCCCGTACACGCTCAGCCTGCCCCCGTCCTTGAGCAGCCCCTGGGCCGCGGCGCCGATCTCGCCCCCGACCCCGTCGAAGACCACGTCCAGCCCGCCCGTGGCCTCGCGGACGATCCGGGTCCAGCCCGGGTCGGTGTAGTCCACGGTCAGTTCGGCGCCGAGGGACGCGGCCAGTTCGCGCTTGGCCGCGCTGCCCGCCGCGCCGGCCACCCGTGCCCCCGCCCGGCGGGCGAGTTGCACGAGCAGGCTGCCGACGCCGCCGCCGGCCGCCTCGACCAGCACCCACTCGCCCGGTGCCGGTGCGGCGGCGCTCGCCAGCCCCAGCGCGGTACGCCCGTCCGCGAGCAGGGCCACCGCAACCTCGGGCGACAGGTCCCCGGGGATGGGGATGAGGTCGCCGGCGTCAGCAACGGCCAGCTCCGCGTAGCCGCCGAGGCCGCCCAGCGTGCTGACCACGCGCGTGCCCACGATCGAGGAGTCCACGCCGTCACCCGTCGCGCGGACCGTACCGGCGACGCCGTTGCCGAGCACGGCGGGCAGTTCGACGCGGCGCGGCCCCCGGTCGGCGCGCAGCTGGGTCTCGACGAACGTGATGCCCGCCACCTCCACCTCCACCAGCACCTGCCCGGAGCCGGGCACGGGATCCGGCACCTCCTCCATCACCAGCGTCTCCGGCCCGCCGTACCGCCTCAGGACCACCGCGCGCATGCCGTACCTCATCTCTTATCGGAGCGAATCACTCCGATAAGATTAACGGAGCGCTGCGCTCCGCAATATCCTGTACGTCATGAGCACACGCGGCAGGCAGGCCGAGGCCGCACGCAATGACCTGGCCCTGCTGCGGGCGGCCCATGAGGTGTTCACCACACAGGGCTTCGACGCCCCCGTGTCGGCCATCGCCAAGGAGGCGGGCGTCGGCATGGGCAGCCTCTACCGCCGCTACCGCACCAAGGAGGAGCTGCTCCAGCGCCTGTGCCTGATCGCCATGGAACGCAGCCTGGAGAGCGCCGAGGCGGGGCTGGCCCACGCCGATCCGTGGGAGGGGCTGGCGCTCTTCGTCCGCGCCGGTGTGGCCGACCGGTCGGGCGCGCTGGCGCCGGTCGCCGGCACCATCGAGGTCACCGACGAGATGTGGCGCGTCGCCCGCAGGGCCGGCGAGGTCGCCACCCGGCTCGTGGCCAGGGCGCACGAGGCGGGCGTGCTCAGGAACGACGTGACCCGGCTCGACATCGCGCTGCTGATCGAGCAGTTCAGCCGCCCGGCCCCCGGGCCGCCCGCTCCCGAGCACGACCAGGTCAAACAACGCCTGCTCGCCGTCGCACTCGACGGCCTGCGCGCGCCGGGCGCGACCGGCCTGCCGGGCGAACCGCCGAGTCCCGAGTGGTACGAACGGCGCTGGGGACAGGCCCCGTAGGGCTACGGTGGGTGCGTGGGCTACAACGATCTGTTCCGGGACCTCGACCACAGCGCCAGTGTCCAGGCCGCGGGCATCAGACGCGGCTACGGCGGGCCGCCCGCCCGCACCGTCAACGCCAGGTCGGGCCTGACCCGGCTGCGCTGCGCCTCGCTGCTCAAACCGCTCTACGCCTGGATGAGCGCCGCCCACGTACCCGACGCCGAACAGTGGCGCCGGCACGCCGAGCCCGCCGTCGTCTACTCCTCCAACGCCGACACGCTCAACCTGTGGCTCTCCGTCGGCCCCCGCGTCATCCTCGACGACCTGCGCGAACGCACCGGCGTGGCCTGGACGCCGCCGAACGGCGACCCGTCCAGGTTCGGCTCCGTCGAGGTCGCGGCCGAGGAGGTGGCCACCGCCTACGCGGTGCTCGCCCAGGCCGCCGCGGCGGGCGATCCGGTGGCCGGGACCGTGCTCGGCTGGATGGGCGACGTGGTCGACGCGCAGACGTTCGGCGCCCGCGACGCGCTGCGCTCGCCCAAGGCCGCGGTCAAGTGCGGCTGGTACGGCTCCCCCGAGGAGACCTGCCTGCGCACCCACGCCGTGGCCGTCCTGCCGCGCGGCGGCACCAGGGTCACCGTGGTCGTCGCGATGACCGCGCTGCCGTACGTGGACGCGCACGCGCGCGAGGTCTACCGCGACCGGATCGGCCAGGGGCTGCCGGTGGAGGAGGAGCACGAGAAGGTGTCGGGGGCGCTGCTGCGCGACCTGATGGCCACGACGCTGGAAGAGCTGGGCCACAAGAGCTGACGGAACCGGGCGTCCAAGGGGCCGACGCGTGTCCAGGGGCGACGCGTGTCCAGGGGCGGCGCGTGTCCAGGGCCGTCCAGGGGCGGCGCGTGTCCAGGGGCCGGCGCGCGGCCGGGGTCGTGCGGTCAGGAAGGCTCTCCCACGAGCTCCGCCACGACCGCAGCCAGCTCCGGCGGCTGCACGTCCCCGGGCAGCTCCTCGGCCCAGACATGGCCGCGGAAGGCGCCCCGCTCCTCCTCGGTCAGCCGCCCCGGCCGCACCTCGGGCCGGGCCTCGGCGAACCTGGCCAGGTAGAACGGCTCGCGCTTGACGTAACGCACGCCCAGCCAGCGGAAGTCCCGCCCGACCTCGACGCACCGATCGGCCACCACGGCCGCGCCCGGCAGCCCGGTCTCCTCCTCCAGCTCCCGCCTGGCGGCCTCCAGCGGGGTCTCTCCCGCCTCGACCCCGCCGCCCGGCGGCTCCCAGACGTCCACCCGGTCGACGGGGTCGTACCAGTGCATCAGCAGCACCCTGCCGTCGCGGTCCAGGCACACGACGCGGGCGGCGAGCCGGTCGTTCAGGGCATTCGGGTCGTTCAGGGAATCCACGGGGTGAACGTTATCCCCGGGCGGGGACGTGATTACGCAGGCGCAGGTCATCGGGGTAGGGGGAGAAGTACGTCTGGTCGCGTACGTACGCCGCCGCCTCCCCCCGCGCGTGATGCCGCAACAGCGTCGTGGGCACGCTCAGCGGCACCAGACCCGCCTGGTAGGAGTCGATCACCTCGACCAGATCGGCCCGCCGGACCGGGTCTAGCGCGAGCATGCCGAGACAGTGCTGCAGCACGTTGACGTTCCTGCCCGGCGTGGCTTTGGTGGCGAGCGCGCGCTGGAACACCTCGGCGTAACGGGCGGCCACCTCCTCGCGCTCCATCGACCCCGCCCGCGCGACCACGCGGCCGGCCTCCCGGTAGAGCTGAGGATCGTGCGCGAGCACCTGCATCTTGTGCCGGGAGTGGAAGGCGACCAGGTCGCGCGGCCGCCAGTCGCCGTCGAGCAGCGTACGCAGCCGGGCATGCGCGAAGACACGCTCGACGAAGCTCTCCCGCAGCAGCGCGTCGTGCAGGCGGCCCTCGTCCTCGACCGGGAGCAGCGGGTGACGTTCCATGACGATCCCCGCGAACAGCCCCCGGTTGCGCCGGTCGAGCGGCGGCCCTTCCTCGGGGTAAAGGGGCACGCCGTGGATGCCGCAGGTGGGGCTCTTGGACTTGAACACGTATCCGTCGACGTCCAGCTCGGCCGCCCGCCGCTCGGCCAGCGCCGTCATGCGGTCGGTCAGGTCCTCGTGCGTCCCCCGCGTCACCAGCCTCGGGCCGTCGCCCGACTGCTCCTGGCGCAGGGTCTCGCGCGGCGTGCCCAGACCCGCCTCCATCTCGGGGCAGACGGGGACCCAGTCGACGTACGGGGCCAGGACGTCGGTCAGGAAGCGGTCGCGGCTGTGCCCGCCGTTGTACCTGACCAGCTCACCCACCAGGCAGGACGACACGCCCACCCGGGGACGCTCGCTCGCTCCTGACGTCGTGCTCACCTCTCCTTCCTGCCCCGAAGCGGGGCAGCGGGCGACCAAGTTCGGGAAGATCACTCCAATTCTTGCCCCCGCCGGGGACGCGGCCGGGGCTCCTGGGTACGGTCCCTTATCGATCACGTACGCGGACAGCACAGGCGAAGGGGGCGGCCGTGGAGATCGGGCGCGTCGGAGTGTGGCATCCCATGGTCGGGCAGGCGCCCGCGGCGGAGGGGCGGCGGGCGGCGGCCGAGATCGAGCGGCTGGGCTACGGCTCGATCTGGGTCAACGAGGGCTACGCCGGCAAGGAGCCGTTCGCGAGCGCCGCCGTGCTGCTGGCGGCCACCGAGCGCGTCACCGTCGGCACCGGCATCGCCAACCTGTGGGCCAGGGACGCCATGGCCATGGCGGGCGGCGCGGTGACGCTGGCCGACGCCTTCCCCGGCCGTTTCCTGCTGGGCGTCGGCGTCAGCCACGGCCCCCTGGTCGCCCGCCGCGGCCACGACTACGGCAAGCCGCTGACCGCGATGCGCGGCTACCTGGACGCCATGGACGAGGCCGAGCGCATGCTGCCCAAGAGCGACTGCCCCCGGCTCCTGGCCGCGCTGCGGCCGCGGATGCTGGAGCTGTCGAGAGAGCGGGCGGACGGCGCCCACACCTACTTCGTGCCGCCCGAGCACACCGCGCAGGCTCGCGGGATCCTCGGCACCGACCGGCTGCTCATCCCGGAGCAGGCGATCGTCCTGGAGAGCGATCCGGCCCGCGCCCGCGCGACCGCCCGCGCCCACATGGCCACCTACCTGCAGTTGCCGAACTACGTCAACAACCTGCGCACGCTCGGCTTCACCGACGACGACCTCGCGGACGGGGGCAACGACCGCGTGGTGGACGCCATCGTGGCATGGGGCGGAACGGAGGCCGTCGTTGAACGCGTACGTGCCCACCTCGACGCGGGCGCCGACCACGTCCTGCTCCAGCCGCTCTCGCCGCAGGGCCCCGACCTCGCCGACGCCGTCGCCCAGCTCACCCGCCTGGCCCCCGAACTCGGCCTGTGATCGCCCGGAGCCGGCATTTGACCTGGAGTGCGCTCCAATTCGTACCGTGCAGGCATGACCACACCACAGCACAAGATCGGGTCCGGGTTCGGCGCCAGGAGCACCGCTGAGGAGGTCCTGCGCGGGATCGACCTGTCCGGGAAGCTGGCGATCGTCACCGGCGGCTACTCCGGCATCGGCCTGGAGACCACGCGCGCGCTGGCCGGCGCCGGCGCCCGTGTCGTCGTGCCCGCCCGCCGCCCCGAGGCCGCCAGGGAGGCGGTCGGCGACCTCGACGGGGTCGAGGTGGACGAGCTGGACCTCGGTGACCTCGCGAGCGTACGCGGCTTCGCCGAACGCTTCCTCGCCACCGGCCGCGACGCCGACGTCGTCATCTGCAACGCGGCCGTCATGGCCTGCCCCGAGACGCGCGTCGGCCCCGGCTGGGAGGCGCAGTTCGCCACCAACCACCTCGGCCACTACACGCTGGTCAACCTGCTTTGGACGGCCATCGCCCGTGGCCGGGGCCGGGTGGTGGCCGTCTCGTCCGGCGGCCACCGCCGCTCCGGCATCCGCTGGGACGACGTGATGTCCGAGCGGAGCTACGACAAGTGGCAGGCGTACGGGCAGGCCAAGACCGCGAACGTGCTGTTCGCCGTGCACCTCGACGGGCTCGCCCAGGCCGCCGGCGTCCGCGCGTTCGCCGTGCACCCGGGTGGCATCCTCACCCCGCTCCAGCGGCACCTGCCCAAGGAGGAGATGATGGCGCTGGGCTGGATCGACGAGGAGGGCAACGCGCTGCTGGCCAGTCTCAAGACTCCCGGGCAGGGCGCGGCCACCCAGGTCTGGGCGGCGACGTCACCGCAGCTGGACGGCATGGGCGGCGTCTACTGCGAGGACTGCGACATCGCCGAGCCGACCACCGAGCCGGACGCCCCGTCAGGCGTGCGCCCCTACGCTACCGACCCCGCGGAGGCCGCCCGCCTGTGGGCGCTGTCGGCGGACCTCACGGGCGTCGACGCGTTCGCGTCCCGCTGAACGTCCCCGTCCGTCAGTGCTTGGGGGCGTCAGCGCTTCATCGCGCCGTCGGCGATGGCGTCCGCCGCGTCGCCGATGGCCACGCCGACGATCTCCAGGCGGCGGACGAGCTCCCGCTCCTTCATCGCCTCGGGCGTGATCTCCCCGGAGAAGATCCGCGAGATCTCGTACTGGTACATCCGCCGGATCGCGCCGCCCGCCTTCTTCGCCTCCAGCGCGTCCTGGGCCACCACGGACGGGCGGGAGGCGAGGTCGCGCACGGCGTTCTCCAGCGCGTCGATGCCCACGATGACCTGGTCGAGCAGCGGGGTGAAGCGCATCTGGTCGGGCACCCGGTAGAGGTGCGACTCGCGGACGAAGTCGCGCAGCGAGTCGAGCACGTCGTCGATCGAGCGGGAGAGCCGGAACAGGTCCTCCCGGTCGATGGGCGTGACGAGGGCGGTCTTGAGCTCGTCGATCAGGCGGCCCCGCTCCTCGTCGCCGAGATGCTCGATCGTGCGCATCTGCTCGTGCGCACCCGTCCTGCCCACCTCGCCGCCGATCATGGCCATGGCCAGCCAGGCGCCTTCCTTGGTCGCTTCGAGCTGGCCGAGCAGCGCCTCCGTGAGCGCGCTGTCCATGCGACCGGTCATCAGGTCCTTGATCCGCCGCAGCCGCTTCACCACCGGGGCCCCTTTCACGAGAGTCTCACGCTAGCGAATCCCTTGACCAGCAGGGCCAGGCCCCAGCCCAGCAGCCCGCTGGCCGGGAGCGTCAGCAGCCAGGCCATGACGATCTTGACGGTGGCGTACCAGCGGACCCGGCCGCCGCCCTGGGAGACGCCCGCGCCGATGAGGGCGCCGGCGATGGCCTGGGTCATGCTCACCGGCATGCTCGCGGCGGCGCAGCCGATCACCGCCGCGCCTGCGGCCAGTTCGGCCGCGACCCCGTGCGGCGGACGGGAGACGATGATCTCGCGGCCCAGCGTGCGGCCCGCCCTGGGCAGGCCGTAGAGGGTGCCGAGCCCGAACAGCACGGCCACCAGAACCGTGTACATGGCCGGCGCGCCGGTGAACCCGACCGCGATCATGAACACGGCCAGCATCTTCTGCCCGTCGTTGGCGGCGTACGCGACGGTCTGCAGGAGGAACCCGACCCAGTGCCAGCGCCACAGCCGGCGGGCCGTCGTCGTCTTGACCAGCAGCCGGATGATCATCCAGGCCAGTAGCCCGCCCACGAACGGCGCCGCCACGCCGAACGCGAGCACCAGCGACACCGAACCGGGCGAGACCGGCAGCCCCCACCCCAGCCCGGCGCCGGTGAGACCGCCCACGACGGCCAGGGTGAGACTGGTCGGGCGGCCCTTCGCGCTGAGTACCGTCACCACGCCGAGCGACGAGACCACCGCGATCGTCATCGCGATCCGCCCGCCCGGCGCGTCGAACGAGGCCAGCCGCGTCACGAACGTCAGCGCCACCTGGTGCGTGAAGAGCGGGACGACGGCCACCAGCGTGACCAGAGTGAGAATGCCGGTGGCCGGGCGCACCGTGGGCAGCTTGAGCCCCGTCACGAGGAGCGCACCACCGTCGTTGACCCCGGAGACGACGGCGAACAGACCGGCGACCACCACGAGTATGACCGCGTCCAAAGGCCCCCCGAATACGTTCTGACACCGCGTTATAGCTAATAAGTACCCTAGACCTGCTTAATGATGGACAACAGAAGGAGGAGGACTCGCTTACCCCACGCTCCCGGTACGCTCGACCGTGCCCGCAGACCGGTACGCTGCCCAGCAGCCGCATGGCGCCGCCACGTCCGAGCCCGCGAGAGTGAAGCCATGATCAGCCCCGCCGAATACATCCTGACGCTGTCCTGCCCCGACCGGCCCGGTGTGGTCGCCGCCGTCTCCGGCCTGCTCGCCGGGCACGGGTGCAACATCATCGAGAGCCAGCAGTTCGGCGACCGGGTCGCGCAGCGCTTCTTCATGCGGGTGCAGTTCGCGGCGCCGCTGGGCGAGGACGACCTCAACGCCGCCTTCGCCGCCCTCGCGCCCGACTTCGCCATGGAGTTCAAGCTGCGCGACGTGGCCAGGAAGCCGCGCGTGCTGATCATGGTGAGCAGGTTCGACCACTGCCTGAACGACCTGCTCTACCGCGTCCGGTCGAAGGCGCTCGACATCGAGATCGTCGCCGTCGTCTCCAACCATCCCGACCTGCGCCCGCTCACCCAGTCCAACGGGATCGACTACCACCACCTGCCGGTCACCCCCGAGACCAAGCCGAAGCAGGAGGCCGAGGTCCTCGCGCTGGTCGAGCACTACCAGGTCGACCTCGTGGTGCTGGCCCGCTACATGCAGGTGCTCTCGGAGGACCTCTGCGCGAAGCTGGCCGGCCGGGCGATCAACATCCACCACTCGTTCCTGCCGTCGTTCAAGGGCGCCAAGCCCTACCACCAGGCGCACAGCCGCGGGGTCAAGCTGATCGGCGCGACGGCCCACTACGTGACCGCCGACCTGGACGAGGGGCCGATCATCGAGCAGGAGGTGGCCAGGGTCAACCACAGCCACTCCCCGCAGGACCTGGTGGCGATGGGGCGCGATGTGGAGTGCGTGGCGCTGGCCAGGGCGGTCAGGTGGCACGCCGAGCAGCGGGTGCTGCTCGACGGGCACAAGACCATCATCTTCCCGCGTTAGACGGCCACCACCGGCCGGCGTCAGGCGGTCGTCACCACCAGCTTGCCCCGCACGTGTTTCCGCTCCCAGTCGGCGTAAGCGCGTGCGGCGTCGTCCAGCCGGTAGCGGCGCCCGGCGGTCGAGGGCAGCACGCCCCGCACCGCCAGCCCGGCCACCTCCTCCAGGTCGCCGGGCCTGACCGTCGCGTACAGGGTCTCGAACCCCGTCCCCGGCGCGGGGCTGGGGAAGGCGACGGTGAACAGGCCGCCGCCGGGACGCACGACCGGGGTCAGCGCCGGCAGGTCGCCGCCCGGCAGGGCCAGGTTGACCAGCGCGTCGACGCCGCCGGGATGGCGGCGCAGGGTCTCGGCGCCGACGTCGGCCGACCGGTGGTCGATGGTCTCCGCCGCACCGAGACCCTTCACGTACGTCTCGTCCGCCGGGCTCGCGGTGGCGATCACGTGGACGCCGCGCGCCGCGAGGAGCGGCACCACGGCGCCGCCCACCCCGCCGGTGGCGCCGACGACCAGGACCTTCGTCCCGGCGGCGAAGTCCCAGGCGCGCAGCAGCGGCAGCGCGGTCAGGGCGGCCATGGGCAGGGTGGCGGCGTGCTCGACGGGCAGGCCGGAGGGGCGCGGGGCCAGCGCGGGGGTGGTGGCCTCGAAGACGGCGTACTCGGCCATCGTCCCCGTCGTGAAGGGCGGGGGATCGCAGAGCAGGCGCGCCAGGGCGCCCGCCGACCGTGAGAGGCCCAGCCCGAAGATCTCGTCTCCGGGGGCGAACCGGTCCACGCCCGCGCCGGTGGCCGTCACGGTGCCGGCGAAGTCGCTGCCGAGGACATGCGGAAAGGTCAAGGGAGCCCGCTCCTTGAACGTGCCGCTCACCAGCCGGAGATCGGCGGGGTTGAGCCCGGCCGCCGCGACGCGCACCTGTACCTGGCCGGGGCCGGGTTTCGGGATGGGCAGGTCGGCCAGGCGCAAGGTGTCCGCCCCGCCGTACCGGATCGCCGTCAATGCCTTCATGAGACCTCCACTAAACGGACCATGCGGTCAGGTTGCTGATCGGCAGCATATTATGACCGCACGGTCCGGTTACGGTAGGGTCCCTGTCGTGGGAGCGATGAGAGCCGACGCCGTACGCAACCGGCGGCTGCTGCTGGACGCGGCGGCGGCCGAGCTGGCCGAGCACGGCACCGAGGTCTCCATCGCGCGCATCGCGGCGCGGGCCGGGATCGGCAAGGGCACGGTCTTCCGCCACTTCGCCACCAAGGAGCAACTGCTGCTCGCGATCTTCAGCGATCAGCTCGACGGCATCTCGGCCAGGGGCGAGACCCTGCTCCAGCGGCCCGATCCGGCGGAGGCGCTGCTGGAGTTCATGGCCGCCGCCGTCGAGCTGCAGCTAGCCGACCGCTCCCTGTGCCAGGCGGTCACCGCCGCCATGCGCAGGGAGCCGGTGGTGCGGGCGGCCGGTGACCGGCTGGTCGCGGTCGCTGACGCGCTGACGGCGCGCGCCAGGCGGGCGGGCGACGTACGCGACGACGTGGGCGGGCCGGACATCGTACTGCTGATCAACGCCGTCACGCAGGCCACGATCCCCTTGGGCGACACGGCTCCCGGCCTGTGGCGCCGCTATCTCAGCATGGTCTTCGACGGCCTGCGCCCAGAGGCCGCCCGCCCGCTCCCCGTCCCCGCCCCGCCATCCCTCGCTCCGGCTTCCCTGGCACCGGCTTCCCTCGCTCCGGGGGGAGAGCCCGGCCCGGAGCGATAGATCAGGTCAGGGGCGGTAGGTGCCGAAGAACCAGGGGTTGCCCTCGGGGTCGGCGCAGCCGTACTCGCGCGACCCGTACGGCTGATCGACCAGCGCCATGGTGATCGAGGCCCCCGCCGCCTTCGCCCGGTCGTGGTGGGCGTCCACGTCGTCCACGGCCACGTAGATCCCGGGGCCGCCCGGCCGGCCCCGCCCGATCATGATGATGTCGTCGCCCACGAGCAGCTCGGCGTGGTTGACGACGCCCGCGTCGTCCTTCGAGGTCTCGCGTACGCCGAAGCCGAACGCGCCGGTCAGGAAATCGATCGCGGCCTGGCAGTCCTGGTAGCGGGCGAGTGCGTAAACGGTTCGTGTCATGGGGTTCACGATGCCC
Organism: Nonomuraea fuscirosea; assembly: GCF_035917475.1. Classification (NCBI taxonomy): domain Bacteria; kingdom Bacillati; phylum Actinomycetota; class Actinomycetes; order Streptosporangiales; family Streptosporangiaceae; genus Nonomuraea; species Nonomuraea fuscirosea. Next base: position 1,191,727 of record NZ_CP109074.1, read on the forward strand.
GGATCCCGGCTCCGGGTCTTGGACGAATCTGACCGGGCGTCGTGTCGCCCAGCGTCCTGAACTCGCGGTTCATGTGCGCCTGGTCGTAGAAGCCGCAGTCGGCCGCCACCTCGGCCGGAGCCGCTCCCGAGCGCAGCCGCCGTACCGCCCGGCCGAACCTGATCACCCGGGCGGCCGTCTTCGGCGGCAGCCCGACCTGGTCCTGGAAGCGGGCCACGAGATGGCGATGGCTCCAGCCCAGCGACTCGGCCAAAGACGACACCCCGAGCCGCCCGCCCGACTCCAGCAGCCGCGCCCACGCCCACGGCAGCTCGGGCCCCAGGGCCGGGCCCGCCGCGATCCGCTCGCACAGCAGCCGGTCGGCCAGCGCCAGCCGCGCGTGCCACGACGGCGTCCCGGCCAGCCGCTCCACCAGCAGCTCCGCCCACGGCCCGAGCAGGTCGCCGACGGGGAGCACCTGGTTGCGCAGCTGCCGCATCGGCAGCCCGTACAGCCGGCGGGCCCCGAACGGCGTCAGGAAGACCTCCACGCCCTCCGTCGGGCCCGCCGTGCGCGTGACCGTGAATCGGTCGCCCAGCCCGCCGCCGAACGCCGTCACCCGCTGCCCGCCGGCCTCCATCGGGTTGCCGAAGGCGAGGATCAGCACGGCTCCGGGCAGCGCCATCTCCGACCGGGTCACCGGCGCGGCGTAGTGTTCGCGATAGGCGCACAGCCTGGTCACGTACGGCCGCAACGCGGCACTGGGCACGGCCTCGACCATGGCGAGCCCCGGCGACTCCATGCCCTCCAGGCTACCGGCCGGCACGCCCGCCGTCACAGCACGGCGGGCGAGGACGTCAGCGGGCCGGCCTCACAGGCCGGTGTGCCGGGCGAGGAAGGTCAGCGTGTCGGCGGACAGGTCGACGCTCCTGCTCACCGAGCGCGCCCCATGCCCGACCTCGGCCTCGTTGCGCAGCAGCACGGGCCGGTCGGACGTCGAGGCGTGCTGCAGCGCCGCGCACGTCTTCCACGCGTGCAGCGGATGCACCCGCGTGTCGGACTGGAAGACGGTGAACAGCGTCGCCGGATAGGCCACCGACTCGCGTACGTGGTGGTACGGCGAGTAGCCCAGAAGCCAGCCGAACTGCTCGGGATCATCGGCCGAGCCGTACTCGACGTTCCAGGTGGCGCCGAGCCCGAACTTCTCGTAGCGGATCATGTCGAGCAGCGGCGCGGAGCAGACCACGGCCGCGTACAGCTCGGGCCGCTGCGTCAGCGCGGCGCCCACCAGCAGGCCGCCGTTGGAACCACCGGAGATGCCGAGCTGCTCGGGCGTGGTGACGCCGGTGGCGATGAGGTGCTCGGCCGCCGCGTGGAAGTCGTCGAACACGTTCTGCTTGTTGGCCAGCATGCCGGCGCGGTGCCACTCCTCGCCCTCCTCGCCGCCGCCGCGCAGGTTGGCGATGGCGTAGACGCCACCGGCCTCCACCCAGGCCAGGATCGAGGCCGAGTAGCCGGGGGACATGGACAGGCCGAAGCCGCCGTAGCCGTACAGAATGGTCGGCCGCGGGCCCTCGGCCGCATCAGCCGGGGAGATGATCAGCATGCGGACCTCGGTGCCGTCCTTCGAGCGGTAGACCACCTGCTCGGTGCGGACGTCGGGCACCTCGACCGCGCCGGGGGAGGCCGCCCAGAGCGTGGTCTCGCCCGTCCTGGCGTCGTAACGCTGGATGGTCGGCGGCGTGGTGTTGTCGGTGTAGCCGAACCACGCCTCGTGGCCGCCCTCGGGACGCTCGGAGATGCCGCCGATCGTGCCGAGCCCCGGTGTGGGCACCTCGCCGAGGCGCTCGCCGGTCGCCAGGTCGTGCACGCTGATCTCGCTGATGGCGTGGCGGGTCCAGCCCACCAGCATGACCGGGCGCTCCAGGTCGTCGAGGATCGCGAAGTCGGACAGCACCGCCTCGGGGTCCTCGGGGATCAGGTCGCGCCAGTGGTCGAACCCGGGCTCCGCCGGGTCACTGACGCACACCCGGCCCCTGCTCGCGTCGCGGTCGGTGTGGACGTAGAGCCTGCCGTCGCGGCCGAAGACCAGCCCCGTCTGCGCGTCCACGCCCTCCTGCACGACCCGCAGCGCCGGCCGGTCGATCGGCGACTCGGTCAGGTCGGCCACCCACAGGTCGTTGCGCGGCGCCGTGCCCTCGTGGGCGGACACCTGCAGCCAGCGGCCGTCGCGCGAGACGGAGACGCCGTAGTAGTTGGTCATCTTCAGGCCCTGGCCGAAGATCATCACGTCGTCCTCGGTGGAGGTGCCGACGCGGTGCAGGTAGACCCGGCGGTGGAACTGCGACTCGTTCTCCGGCACCTCGGTGCTCGGCAGCCGGCGCACGTAGTAGAACGCCTCACCGCCCGGCAGCCAGGCGATGGGGGAGTAACGGCACCGGTCGATCGGACCCTCGACGCGCGCGCCGGTGGCGACGTCGATGACGTAGAGCACCGACTCCTCGTCGCCGCCCACCGAGATCTGGTACGCCAGCAGCCTGCCCTCCTTGTCGGGCTGCACCGCGTCGAGCGTGGTGAGCCCGGAGGAGTCGATCGCCATCGGGTCGACGAGCGCCCGCTCGGTCCCGTCGGGCTCGGCCACGTAGTAGACGGCGTGCTCCTGGTCGGGGGTGCGGCGCGAGAAGAAGTGACGCCCGCCACGCCAGGCCGGAACGCCGACCGAGCCGGACCTGAGCAGCTCGGCGATGCGGCTCTTGAACCGCTGCGGCCCGCGCTCCTTCGCGAACAGGTCCGCCTGCCCGAGCAGCCAGCCCTTCGTCTCCGGGCTGTCCGGATCCTCCAACCACCGATAAGGGTCGGGAACAGGCGTTTCGTGCATGATGTCGACGACGTCGTCGCGGCGCGCGGTCGGGTACGGCTCTCGGGTCATGTCTCGAACCCTACTGCCAACGGGCATGCGTAAAGCGCTGGTAGAGCGGGCATAAAACGTATCGTGAGTCCCTCTGGTCATTCCGGCAGGAGGATTTTTTGGGGTGGCGGGGACCACGGTGCAAACGCCAGACTTGGTGACAGGACGGTGCCGTGGTGACCATCCGCTGGGCCGTCCGGCGGAGGTCCACGTGACGGAAGCACTAGTGCCCCAGGAGGGGCCGACAGTCGGGACATGCCGCGGCATGTCCCCTTTGATACGCGCGCAGCAGGGAGAGGCCCGATGACGCGCCAAGTCCTGCTGCTCAATGCCACCTACGAGCCACTGACCACCCTCTCGCTGCACCGCGCCGTCGTGCTCGTGCTGCGGGAGAAGGCCGACGTCGTCCACCGTGACGGCAGGGGCGCGGTGCTGCGCTCCGCGAGCCGCACGCTCGACGTGCCGTCGGTGATCAGACTTCGCAGATATGTCCGCATTCCCTACCGGTCCCGCATCCCGCTGACCAGGGCCGCCCTCATGCGGCGCGACGACTACCGCTGCGCCTACTGCGGGCAGCGGGCCGAGACCATCGACCACGTGATCCCCCGGTCCAGGGGCGGCACCCACACCTGGGAAAACTGCGTCGCCTCCTGCACCACCTGCAACCACCGTAAGGCTGACAAATACCTTGAGGAGCTGGGGTGGACGCTGCGCGTCAGCCCCGCGGTGCCCAGAGGCGCCCACTGGCGGCTCATCGGCGCCTCGCTCATCGGCGACCCGCAATGGGCGCCCTACCTCGAGGCCGCCGCCTGAGCCGACCGCATTGAGCCGGAGTGCCACCGCCTGACACCATGCCAGGCATGTGGACCTTCACCTCAGACGTCGAGGAGTACGCCGCGGTCGCCGAGCCGTTCCTGCTCGGCGACCCGGTGCGCAACACCGTGCCGCTGACCATCCTGGCCAACCTGCGGGCCGGCATGCCGGCGAAGGACCTGCTGTTCGGCTGGTGGACGGTGGACGGTGAGGTTCGCGGGGCGGTCTTCCACACGCCGCCGCATCCCGTCGGGCTCTTCGGGGTGCCCGTCGAGGCGGTCGAGGCGTTCGTACGGGCGCGTCCCGGCGGCCTGGCCGCGCTGGTGGGCCCGCTCGACGTGACCGCCGAGGTCACCCGGCTGCTCGGGCCGCCCACGAGGACGGTCTCAGAACGCCTCTACCGGCTCGGCACGCTCACCGTCCCCGACGTGCCCGGCCGGGGCAGGCTCGCCGTGCCGGCCGACTTCCCGCTGCTGGTGAGCTGGTACCAGGCGTTCGGCGAGGAGGTCGCCATGGGCGAGGGCGACGTCGTCGAACGGGTCGCGCGGCGGCTGGCCGGGCGCGAGCTGTTCGTCTGGGAGTCCGGCGAGGCGCCCGTCTCGCTCGCCGCGCTCTCCCCGGCGGCCGGGGGCGTCTGCCGCATCGGCCCGGTCTACACGCCGCCGTCCCGCCGCCGGCGCGGCTACGGCGCCGCCGTCACCGCCTTCGCCAGCCAGACCGGCCTGGCGGAGCGCTGCGAGCAGGTGGTGCTCTTCACCGACCTGGACAACCCCACCAGCAACGCCATCTACCAGGCGATCGGCTACGAACCCGTGGCCGACTACGCCCACCTCACCTACCACTGACCGGCCGGGCTGAGCGGGCTAGGCTTGTGCCATGCCGCGTTACGACTTCCGCTGCCGCGCCTGCGGCTCCACGTTCGAGGTGTCCCGCCCCATGTCCGCCTCCGACGACCCGGCGACCTGCCCCGAAGGGCACGGCGACACCGTCAAACTCCTGTCCACAGTCGCCATGACCGGCGGCGCCGCGGCCCCGAAGGGCGGCGGCGGCGGTTGTTGCGGCGGCGGCTGCTGCGCCTCCTGACCCGTGGGGCGGTCTTCCGTCGCACCGGCCGTGACGACGGGCTGACGGCGCCGGCGGTCAGGCGCCGGTCGTCCAGGCCGGCCGATCCGCCAGGCCGAGGAAGCCTCCCGCGTGCGCGGTCAGGCGCCGGCCACCGCCGGCCACCGATCGAGGACGGTCGTGTCGCCCGGCCGGGTCAGCGCGTCCACCGTCAGCTGGGCCAGCCGCTCGACGGTGGTGACGCCCGTCTCCAGGTCGGGGCTGCGCTCTGACAGTACGGCGAGCAGCAGCTCGTGCCCGCCTACCTGGAGCCGCCCCACGCTGTTGACCGTCCACAACCCGTCGTGGGCGTCGGCGGGCAGCCAGCCGTTCTTGAGCGCGGCCTCACCCTCGGGGGCGGCGGCGCTGATCCCCCACGCCTGCGCCGGCTCCACCGAGGACATGAGCTCCATGACGTAGTGCCGGCTGCGGGCGGTCAGCGGCCCCTCGGGGTCGGTGAGCTGCTCCAGCACCCTGACCTGGTCCGACGGCCGGCTGTGGGTGATCCCCCAGGAGGTGCCGGCGCCGGGCCGGGTGTGCAGGGCGCCGACCTGACGCAGCATCCGGTCCAGCCCTTCCCGGCCGCCGATGGTCAGGTAGAGGTCGTGCGCGCAGTCGTTGTCACTGTGCCGGATCATCCGCGAGGCCAGCTCCCGCTCGTGACCGCTCAGCCGCTCGCCGTCCTTGCCCAGCAGGAGCGCCAGCAGGATGTCCACCTTGGCCACGCTGGCCAGCAGGAACGGGACCCGCTCGCGGAAGGCGTACCGGATGCCGGTCGTGCGGTCGTAGAAGGCCAGGGCCGCGCGGCCGGGGCGCTCACGCAGGTAGCGCCCCAGGGCCCGGTCCAGAGCCCGCCGCTCGACCGGCGGCAGCGCGCTCCCGTCGTCCGGCCCCGGCAGCAGCCGCGCCAGGGCCGCCGGACGCGGCGCCACGTCCGATGTCGTGCCCGACGCCCTGCCTGATGCCCTGCCTGTTGCCCTGTCCGGTGCTGGGGCCGACGCCGTGTCCGGTGGCCTGTGCGGCGGAACGGGACCGCCGACGTAGGTGATCAGCAGGGCGGCGAAGAGCGAGAGCTGCCGAACGCGCATGCCCGGGAGCCTGCCACCCGCCACCCCAACGCCCGGGGACCACCCGGTCAAACTTCACCCACTTCTCCCGCTCGCCGGGCGCGAAAAGGGGACGTCCGACCCCGGATCCACCCTCCGGCCCGTCGACCGGCGGATGCGGCCAGAGGTCGTCCGACCCCCGGCCGGCGAGTGCGGCCGGGAGCGTCCGGGCGGAGGCCGGATCGGTTATGCGGCCGTGATCGCGCGCCGCTTGCGGCGCTGGAAGGGCAGGAAGCGGTCGGCCAGGTGCGGGCGGGACGGGGTGAGCGTCGGCTCGACCGCGATGATCCGGTCGAACCGGAACGCCCTGATCGCCCGGCGCATCCTGCACACCCCGACCAGATACCAGTATTCGCGGTGGACCAGGCACGTCACCGGCTCGACGTCGCGGGCGGTGATGCTGCCCGACGCGTCGCGGTAGTGCAGGCGGATGTTGAGCCGGCTCGTGATGGCGTCGGCCATGAGCCTGGCCCGGGAGGCCACGTCGGTGGGCAGCGGCTCGGTGAGGGTCTCGAGCGTGGTGGCGATGACGTCGTCGTCGAGCTCCAGGTGCTCGAACGCGTGTTGCAGGCCACGCCGGGCGGTGACGGCCTGCGGCCCCGCGCCGAGGTGGGCGAGGGAGAGTGCGAGTGCGGCGATCTCGGCGGTCGTCAGCGGGCGAGTATCGTGCTTCACGACTGTCGTCATACCCAAAGAATACGGACGACCACCGACAATTTTCGAAAACCTGTGCGGCAGACGGCGACATTCCTGTCACCTGCCGCACAGGTCAACGAATCACCGCGTCACTCTGAACGGGGTCACGGATCACCCTGATCAGGCGCGCGTCACTGTGAGAGCTGGGTCAGGTCGCGGGAGGCGCCCGTCGAGGCGGACGTGGTCATCGCCGCGTACGCCTGCAGCGCCACGCTGACCTTCCTGTCACGGTCGCGCGGCCGGTATCCGCCCAGCTCGGCCAGCAGCTTCTCGCGCCGGGCGGCCAGCTCGGCCTCGGGCACGCGCAGCTCCAGCAGCCGGTTGGGGATGTCGATGTCGATGATGTCGCCGTCCTCGACCAGCGCGATCGCGCCGCCCTCGGCCGCCTCGGGAGAGGTGTGCCCGATCGACAGCCCGGAGGTGCCGCCGGAGAAGCGCCCGTCGGTGACCAGCGCGCACACCTTGCCCAGGCCCTTGCCCTTGAGGAAGGACGTCGGGTAGAGCATCTCCTGCATGCCGGGCCCGCCCTTGGGGCCCTCGTAGCGGATGACGACCACGTCGCCGGCCTTGACCCGGCCGCCGAGGATGCCGTCGACCGCCTGCTCCTGCGACTCGAACACCACGGCCGGCCCGCTGAACGTCCAGATCGACTCGTCCACCCCGGCCGTCTTCACCACGGAACCGTCGCGCGAGATGTTGCCGTAGAGCACGGCCAGGCCGCCGTCGGCGGTGTAGGCGTGCTCGCGGTCGCGGATGCAGCCGGCCTCGCGGTCGAGGTCGAGGTCGTCCCAGCGGTTGTCCTGGGAGTACGCCTTGACCGTGCGCACGTTGCCGGGGGCGGCGTGCCACAGCTCGACGGCCTCGGGCTTGACCGACGGGGAGCGCACGTCCCAGGTGGTCAGCAGATCGGCGAGCGTGCCGCCGTTGACCGTGGTCACGTCGCGGTGCAGCAGCCCGGCCCGGTCGAGCTCGCCCAGGATGGCGGGGATGCCGCCGGCGCGGTGGACGTCCTCGACGTGGTATTTGTCCGTGGCCGGGGCGACCTTGCACAGGCACGGCACCCGCAGCGAGATCTCGTTGATCTCCTTGAGCCCGAAGTCGACCTGGGCCTCGCGGGCGGCGGCCAGGATGTGCAGGATCGTGTTGGTCGAGCCGCCCATGGCCACGTCGAGCGTCATCGCGTTCTCGAACGCCTCACGGGTGGCGATCGAGCGCGGCAGCACCGACTCGTCGCCGTCCTCGTAGTAGCGGCGGGTGATCTCGACGAGCTGACGCCCGGCGTCCTCGAACAGCTGCTTGCGCGCCTTGTGCGTGGCCAGGATCGTGCCGTTGCCGGGCAGCCCCAGGCCGATGGCCTCGACCAGGCAGTTCATCGAGTTGGCGGTGAACATGCCGGAGCAGGAGCCGCACGTCGGGCAGGCGTTCTCCTCCATCGCCAGCAGGTCGGCGTCGGAGACGGAGTCGTCGGCCGAGGCGATCATGGGGTCGATCAGGTCGAGCTTCTTGCCGGGCGTCTTGCCGGCCTCCATGGGCCCGCCGGAGACGAAGATCGTCGGGATGTTCAGCCGGAACGCGGCGAGCAGCATGCCGGGCGTGATCTTGTCGCAGTTGGAGACGCAGATCAGCGCGTCCGCGCAGTGGGCCTCGACCATGTATTCGACGGCGTCGGCGATGAGCTCGCGCGACGGCAGCGAGTAGAGCATGCCGCCGTGGCCCATCGCGATGCCGTCGTCGACCGCGATCGTGTTGAACTCGCGCGGGATCGCCCCGGCCTCCCTGATCGCCGCGGACACCACGTCGCCGACCTCGCGCAGATGCACATGGCCCGGCACGAACTGGGTGAAGCTGTTGGCCACCGCGATGATGGGCTTGCCGAAATCGCTCCCGGCTACGCCGGTCGCCCGGAGCAGGGCCCGGGCACCGGCCATATTCCTGCCGTGGGTGACTGTACGTGACCTGAGGGCGGGCATTGGGCTTCTCCCATCGCTAGCGAGTCCTCACATGTTACGGCCGCCGCCCGGCAACTGAGACAACTGTCCATGTGTCGGACGGCCGTTACCGGATCGTGCCCCGCCCCCGCCCGTCGGCAGGACCGCGTACGCGTGAGTCCCCGGCTACTTCCGGTCCGGGAGCCGGACGGCGGCGAGCTGGGTGGCCTGGGCCACGAGGCGGCCCTTGTCGTCCCAGACGTGCGCCACCTCGTCCATCCTCTCACCCGCGATGTCCGTGGCCGCCAGCCGCACCCTGACCGGCCCGGGGGCGGGCAGCCTGCGCAGATAGGCCGACAGCTGGATCGTCGGCACCCATCCCGACAGCCCCAGGTCGAACGAGACCGGCGGCACCGGGTCCAGCGCCACCAGCAGGCTGAGCGGGTCCCAGTCGGAGCCGTCGGCCAGCCGCTGCCAGCTCGCCATCACCCCGCGCCCGGAGGGGGCGCCGGCGGCGAAGGCCAGGTGCTCGGGGTCCAGCCGCTCCTCGATCACGCCCATCAGCGGCACGCTGAAGCTCGCGCCGGGGGGATCGACGGGCACGAGGAAGCAGTCCTGCTCGGGCGGGAGGCGTACCGGCTCGTGCGCCGACCACCACGGGTCCGCGTCGTCCAGCAGGCCCAGCGTGATGTGCGCCTCGACCCGGAGCCGGCCTTCCTGTACGAGAGCGGCCCTGACCTGGGCCACGGTCCTGCCGACGCGCAGCGTCTCGACCCGCGCGACGGCCGGGCCCGGCTCCGGCGGCTCGACGAACGTGCCGCTGACGGCCGTGACGTGCGGATGCCCGCCGCCGGCCACGCTCTCGCCGGCGGCCCGGCCCAGCACGGCCAGGAGGTAACCCCCGTGCAGCCGGCTGCCCACACTCCACTGCGCGTCCAGGGTGGCGGCGAACTCGCCCTCCCTGTACGCCGTCACAGCGGTCGCTTCCTGAAAAGTCCCCATATTAGGTACGCCCCTTCCGCAGAACCTCAGATTGACATCGTCAACTTGACGGCGTCAATGTGAGATCCATGAGCACCAGACGCGTACGCGCCAGGCGCGGAGAAGGAGCCCTGCTCCGCGAGGAGATCCTGCGCGCGGCCGAGGACCTGCTGACCGAGGCGGGCACCGAGGACGCGCTCACCCTGCGCGCCGTGGCCAGGCGCGCCGGCGTGTCCACGCCCTCGGTCTACCTGCACTTCGCCGACAAGGACGCGCTCGTGGAAGCCGTGTGCATGCGGGTGTGGGACGAGCTGGGCCGCCTGTTCACCCTCAACCTCGGCGGCGACCCGTTCCTCGCCCTCGGCAGGTGCGCCCGCGCCTACGCCCGCTTCGCCCTCGACCACCCCGTGCAGTACCGGGTGCTGATGCTGCGCCCGTCAGCGGCGCCGGGCGTGCCGCCGGCCGCCGAGACGGCCTTCCGCCACATGGTGGCCGCCGTCGCCGCCTGCGTGGAGACGCGCGTGTTCGAAGGCGACCCGGAGGAACTCGCGCTCGGCCTCTGGTCGGCCGTGCACGGCTGCGTCTCCCTGCTGATCGCGCAGCCGGCGTTCCCGTGGCCCCGCGACCGGGAGGCGCTGATCGACCACATCGTGCGCCAGGCCGGCTTCGGCGCGGCGGTGTACTCGCGGCTGCCCGGCACGCTGCCGCCGAGCAAGGAGCTGGCCGCCCGTCTCGACGAGTTCGGCGCGAGACTGGCGGCCGTGCCGGACGAGCCCTCCCGGCGTCAGTCTTCGCCGTAGCGGGCGGGCAGTGCCTGGGCGGCGATGTCGTAGATGCGGTCGATCTCCGTGCTCGTCAGCGCCCGCTCCCGCTTGGTGATCCACTTGCGCGCGCGGTCGCCCTGGTAGACGTCCACGCCGCGAATGGTCATGATCTTCCAGGGCACGGGCGGGCCGTAGATGGCCAGCGACGGCACCACGGCGATCTCGCGGCCGAACGACTCGCTGATCAGCTCGCTGGCCTGCGACGCCTCCCACTTGGCCTCGGTGAGGCGGGGTTTCATGTCGAACGGGCCGTGGAAGAGCTTCTTGCCCATCTGCACGCGTACGGGCAGCCGGCGGTCCCACTTCTCCGAGTCGACCGCGTAGACGCCCGTCGGGCCCACCACGAGATGGTCGATCTGGGCCTCGCTGCCCGGGATCGCCCTCGCGTGCAGCGTGCGATAGCCGCTGCGTTCGAGCTTGCGCAATTGTGCCTCGGTGCGCCGCTCCGCCACGGACGACCGCCGCCACGCCGGTACGGAGGAGTTGGAGCGGGCCCGGTAGACCGCCTCGAGCACGGCCGCGATCACGCCCGCGGTCACGCCCACCCGCCAGTCGCGCACGAGGAACCCCACCACCAGACCCGCGGCGACCGCCACGAGCAGCCGGTTGCGCAGGCGGCGGAAACGGGGTTCTTGCAGCAGGTTGCGCACGGACGCGCGCTGGAGCGGCGCGTACGTGGAGGTGGGCGCCGAAGGCTTGGCGGCGGCGGTCTGCTCGCTTTCTGGTCGGTCGCTCACCCAGATGGGAGACGTGTTGAGACCGTCTTCTCGCTGGTTGTCGGAGTCCACGTCACTCACCGTAGCCCGGGATTTCGATCGATTCCTAGTGTTGCCGCGTCCATAGTTTTATGGCCCAGCTCATCGTGTTCCACGCCTGATATCGGGGTATGTCTACTGTTCTTCTCTAGAGAAGCCCCGTTAAACGATCTTACCGGGAAAAGACGCGGAGCCGCGGCCGGCATCGGGTCTGGCCGGACCCGCCCACGAGGATTACGGTCTTGGTGTGAACAGCGCGGCAGAGATCCTGCTCTTTCTCATCGGAGTGTCCATGGGGCTGTTCGTGCTGATCAGCCTGCTCGTCATGGTGCCGGGGCGCGGATCGCGCCGCCGGATCGAGGCGGGCCCGGTGTGGCTGGGCGGCCCCTCCAGGAGCGAGCGCGGGGTGAGCACCTCAGGGCTGGTGCTGGCCGACCGCGTGCCCTCATGGGCGGACGTGCCCGAGCACGACTGGGTGGCCGCGGCCGAGACCGCCGAGCCGGGCAGGCGCGTCGGCGGCGCCTCCGCGGGATGGTGAGGTGAGCATGAAGGGACTGACCGCCGCTCAGGCGGACGACGTCAGGAAGGCGCTGCACACCGCCGAGCGCCGCAGCGGGCTGCGGTTCGGCGTCTTCATCGGCGAGCCGGTGGGCGGGCGCCGCCACTTCGCCGAACGCCTGCACGCCGCCCTCGGCGAGGAGGCGGACCGCGCCGTGGTGATCTTCATCGACCTGGCCGGCCGGGGGCTGGAGATCGTCACGGGCGAAGACGCGCGGCGGCGGCTGAGCGACAGCGCGTGCCGGCTGACCGCGATGTCGATGGCCACCGCGTTCAGCGTGGGCGACCTGATCGGCGGCCTGCTGTACGGCATCGCCGCCCTGGGCGAACAGGCGACCGCCCGCCGCTAGCCCGTCAGTGCCGTTCGAGCAGGCGTACGACGTGCTCGCTCACCCCGGCCAGCAGCGACGCCGGCTCGATCGGGGCGTCGGCCACGGCCGAGAACAGCGACGGCAGGCCGGGCAGCGGGAACCCGTCGTCCTTCAGCGCCGCCGTGCCGACGGCGTTCTTGTCCAGCGTCGCCCGGCTGCGCTCCCAGGCGTCGAGCACCTCCTCGGGCGAGGGCACCCCGAACCCGTGGCCCACGGGGGCGGCGTGGCGCAGCCGGACGAGCGGGGTCTCGGCGAAGGCCAGCGCCGTGCGCGCCCGCGACTGCAGGTCGGCGCGCGGCTCGGGATCGATCCAGTCCATGGCCGTGCAGGGGTTGCGGCAGGTCGCCACACACACCGCCACGGCCCCGGCGACCTGGCTGTGCTGCCGGTCGAAGTAGGCCCGCCAACCCTCCGCCGGCTCCCCGGACACGCGCAGGGTCCGGTTCGTGGCCGACTGCTCGGACTTGGTGTGGTCGCACTCCCGGTCGCCGATCACGCCGAACCTGCTCCCCGACGCGCTCAGCCCCGCGGGCCACCTGGCGGGGTCGCCGGCGTGACCGAGCTGCGGCTCGAAGGCCAGCAGCGGCAGGTATTCGCTGGCGATGTGCACCGCCGCGATCATCGGGCTCAGCTCGCGCCGGTGCCACCGTACGGCGATGACCTCCAGCAGCAGCCCGTACGCGGGCCGCAGCGACTCCAGCGCCCCGCGCGGCTGCTCGCGCGGCGTCTGCGGCATGTGGCAGGCCCGCGCGCGCCGCCGCAGGTCGGCGGGGACCACCCGGGCCTCGGCCGCGAAGTCCTCGGCGTCGAGCGAGAGCAACCGCTGCCCGAACTCGCACACCTCCGCGATCTCGTCGTCCGGCGCGAGCGCGCCCAGATCGGCGAAGGCGTAACGGCGGGCGAGGGCGATGAACAGGTCACGAGTCGAGTCCACGCGACGACTTTCTCACGATCGGCGACCGGACAAGGACATGTGGCCCAGGGATGTCGGTGTCGGGCACGGCCCTCCAGAACCGCCGCCAAGGCCGGCGACGTCCCTGCCACCAGCCCGGACACATTGGGCGTCCTGAGCCGATCAACCCGGGCAGGGAGCGCGGATGCACTGGATCTCGCCGGGCGGCCGGGTGACCGTGGGCTCGGCGGTCGGCTCCTCGGGCCCCGGCGTGGTCGGCTCGGGCGTCGGCTCCTCGGGCTCCGTCGTGGCCGGCGTGGTGGGCGGCGTCGTACCCGGCCGCGTGGTGGTGGTGGGCTCGGCCGGCGTGGTGGGCGCCGACGTCGTCGCCACGGGCGCGGAGCGAGTGGGCCTGGGCACCGCCGTGCGCTTGACCGGGGGCGGCGAGGTCAGGTCGCGGCCGGTGACCGGCGGCGAGGCGGGGGTGAACTCGATCGTGGTGCTGCCGATCACCGGCGGCGGCACCTCCTCGCTGGCGGCCGGCCCCGAGGGCCGCAGCCAGACGAAGCCCGCCACGGCCAGCGACACCGCCACGGCGGCGGTGATGGTCAGCGCCGCCCGCGTCACGGGCCGCCTGCGCGGCATGGGCAGCGTGTCGGGGGCGCTCAGCGCCTGGCGCGCGGCCTGGGCCATCTCCGGCGCCGTCTGCCAGCGCGCGTCTGGCGCCTTCTCCAGCGCCCGTTCCACCACCTGCCGCGGCCCCGGCGGCACGTCGCCGGGCAGCCGCGGGATGGGGGAGTTGAGGTGCTTGAAGATGATCTGCACGGGAGTGTCGCCCTGGAACGGCAGATGCCCGCTCAGGCACTCGTACGCCACCACGCCCAGCGCGTAGACGTCGACCGCCGGCGTCACGTCGCTGGCCGTGGCCATCTCAGGAGCGCAGTAGCCGGCCGAGCACAACATCGTCCCGGTGGCCGTGAGCTGCCCGGCCGAGGCCGAGTGGGCGATGCCGAAGTCGGTGAGCACCACCCCGCCGTCGGGCCTGACCATGAGGTTGGCCGGCTTGACGTCGCGGTGCACGATGCCCTGCGCGTGCGCGGCGGCCAGCGCGTCGCCGACCTCCGCCACCAGGCGCATGGTCGTCTCGACCGGCAGCGGGCCGCGCCGCAGGACGCGGTCGAGCGACTCGCCCTGCACGTATTCCATGACGAGGAAGCTCACCTGGCGGCCGGCGACGTCACAGGTGCCGTAGTCGTAGACGTCGACCACGCCCGGATGCCTGAGCGTGGCCATGGCCCTGGCCTCGTTGTGGAAGCGCTGGGTGAACCTCGGGTCCTCGGAGAGCGCGGGCATGAGCACCTTGACCGCGACCGTACGCCCGAGAACCGTGTCGTCGGCACGCCAGACCTCGCCCATGCCCCCGCCGCCGAGGCGGTCGCCGAGCACGTAGCGGTCGTTGAGGGTGGTCCCCTGGCCTAGCACGGTTTCGAGGCTAACACCGCGCCCAGGATGCCCACGTCAAGTCCGCGCAGCCGATCGGCCCCGCGTTCCCGCGAGGGCCGATCGGATGCGTGATCAGGGATGAGATCAGCCGGAAGCGGCGTCCTTCTCCCTGTTGCGCAGAGCGCGGCTGACGCCGTCGGCGCCCTCCAGGATGAGCCGGCGCAGCGCCTGCGGCGGCTGCTCCCCGGCCAGGAAGTCCTGCGCCGCCTGAACCGTCTCCGGCTCGATCAGCAGCGAGGGGAAACACCCGACGGCGAACGTCGAGGCCTGGTCGAACGTCCACTCGCGGTAGATTCGGCCCACCTCCGCGAAGTACTTCTCGCGGTACGGCGCCAGCAGCTCGGCGTGGTGCGGGTCCTGGAAGCCGCCGATCGTCGTACGGGCGATGTGGTTGGCCAGCTTGCCGCCCACGATCCGCTCCCACGCCGCCGCCTTGGCCTCGGCGGACGGGAGCGCGGCCCGGCAGAGCGCGGCCTGGCGCTCACCCGTCGCCGTAGGGTCCCGTTCGAGCTCGGCGTCGATGCCGGCCTCGGCCAGCCGGCCGCCGGAGACCAGCGCGTGCACGAGGCTCCAGCGCAGGTCGGTGTCGACGCTCAGCCCCTCGGGCACCGAGGTGCCGTCGAGGATCCGCTCCAGCAGGGTCAGGTCCTCGTCGGCGCCCGCCACCTGCGCGAACGCCTGGAGGTAGGCGAGCTGCTGGTCGGAGCCCGGCTGCGCCGAGCCGAGCAGCGAGCGCAGCTCGGCGGACAGCAGCGCCAGCCCCTCGGGCCGCCAGGCCGGGTCGGCGTACTGCTGCACCGCCATGCGCGCCTGACGCAGCACCGCCTGCAGCACGGTGATGTCGCTGACCGTGCCCGCCCCCGAGACCACCAGCTTGACGTAGTCGCGGGTGGACATCTCGCCGTCGCGGGTCATGTCCCAGGCCGCCGACCAGCACAGCGCGCGCGGCAGCGACTCGGTGAACGCGGCGATGCCGCCCTCGACCAGCGTCCGCATCGAGGTCTCGTCGAGCCGGATCTTGGCGTAGGTGAGGTCGTCGTCGTTGAGCAGCACCAGGTCGGGCTGCTCCTCGCCGACGAGCTGGGCCACGTCCGTACGGGCGCCGACCACGTCCAGCTCGACCCGCTTGGTCCGGGTCAGCTTGCCGTCAGCCAGTGCGTAGAGGCCGATCGCGACGCGGTGCGAACGCAGCGTCGGATAGTCCGCGGGCGCCTCCTGGAGCACCTCGAACTTGGTGAAGCGCCCGCCGGACACCTCGAACGCCGGCCGCAGCGTGTTGACCCAGGAGGTCTCCAGCCACTCCTTCGACCAGGACGACAGGTCGCGGCCCGAGGTCCGCTCAAGGGCGGTGAGCAGGTCCTTCAGCTCGGTGTTGCCCCAGGCGTGCTCGGCGAAGTAGTCGCGTACCCCGGCCAGGAAGTTGTCCAGGCCGACATAGGCGACGAGCTGCTTGAGCACCGAGGCGCCCTTGGCGTACGTGATGCCGTCGAAGTTGACCTCGACCGCCTGCATGTCCGGGATGTCGGCGGCGATGGGGTGGGTGGAGGGGAGCTGGTCCTGGCGGTAGGCCCAGGACTTCTCCACGTTGGCGAACGTGGTCCACGCGCCCTTGCCCCACCGCGTCGCCTCGGCCTGCGCCAGCACGGACATGTAGGTGGCGAACGACTCGTTCAGCCACAGGTCGTCCCACCAGCGCATGGTGACGAGGTCGCCGAACCACATGTGGGCCATCTCGTGCAGGATCGTCTCCGCGCGCCGCTCGACGACCGCGTCGGTGACCCTGGAGCGGAAGACGTAGTCCTCCAGGAACGTCACGCAGCCCGCGTTCTCCATCGCGCCCGCGTTGAACTCGGGCACGAAGAGCTGGTCGTACTTGCCGAACGGGTAACGCACGCCGAAGACGCGGTGGAAGAAGTCGAAGCCCTGGCGGGTGACCTCCAGGATGTTGTCGGCGTCGAGGTGCTCGGCCAGCGACGCGCGGCAGTAGACGCCGAGGGGGATGCCGTCGTGCTCGGAGGTCACCTTGTGGAAGGGCCCGGCGACCAGCGCGGTGATGTACGTGGACAGCACCGGCGTGGCCGGGAACTCCCAGCGCCTGGCCGCCTGGACCGTGCCGTGCCGGCCGGCCTGCTCGGGCAGCTCGGTCACCTGCGAGGCGGCGGCGTTGGAGACGACCTCCCAGCCGGCCGGGGCCAGCACCGTGAGCTGGAACGTGGCCTTGAGGTCGGGCTGGTCGAAGCAGGCGTACATGCGGTGCGCGTCGGCCGTCTCGAACTGGCTGTGCAGGTAGACCTGCTGGTCGACCGGGTCGACGAAGCGGTGCAGGCCCTCGCCCGTGCGCATGTAGGAGCAGTCGGCGTCGACGACCAGCACGTTGGACTCGGCGAGCGAGGAGAGGGGGAAGCGGCCCCGCTCGGCGTCGTAGGCCGACACGTCGAGGTCGTCGCCGTTGAGCGTGACCTTGCGGACGGTGGCCCCGTGCAGATCGATGAAGGTGGACTCGCCCGGCCGGGTGCTGGTGAACCGGACCGTCGTGACGCTCTCGAAGCGCTCCTCTCCCTCGGTCAGGTCGAGTGCGACCTCGTACGACTCGACCTTCAACAGCCGGGCGCGCTCACGAGCCTCGTCCCGGGTCAGGTTGCCTGCCAAGTTGCGCTCCTTTTCACCACTTCGTCGGGGTTGTCCGTATCCTGCCATGCCGGGAATAGGACCCGAACCACCTCAGGTTACGGGCAGACATGACAGAGAAGATTCCCGTGGACCTGTGGTTCGACCCCTCCTGTCCGTTCGCGTGGGTGACCTCGCGCTGGTTGCTGGAGGTGGAGAAGGTCCGGCCGATCCAGCCGCGCTGGCGGCAGATGTCGCTCTACTTCCTCAACGAGGAGAAAGACGTACCCGCCGACTACCTCGAGCGCGCCGCCAAGGCCATGGGCTCGGTCAGGGTCATCGCCGCGGCCGCGGCCAAGCACGGCGAGCACGTCATCGGCCAGCTCTACACCGGGCTCGGCACCCGCCTGCACAACCAGGGCCTGAGCAAGGAGCCCGAGCGCCTGCGCGAGGTCATCGAGGGCGCGCTCGACGACGCCGGCCTCGAGCGGAGCCTGGCCGAGGCCATGCACTCCGAGGAGTACGACGCCACCATCCGCGCCTCCCACGACGAGGGCATCGGCCTGGTCGGCCAGGAGGTCGGCACCCCGGTCATCCGCGTCGGCGACAACGCCTTCTTCGGGCCGGTCATCACCAGGATCCTGCGCGGCGACGACGCGGGCAAGCTGTGGGACGGCGTCCTGGCCGTCACGCAGTTCGACGACTTCTTCGAACTGAAGCGCACCCGCACCAGGCGCCCGCAGTTCGACTGATCCCCGAGGGGAAGAAAACCAGGCCGCGGAGGAAAGGGCTTATCCCTCACTCAGGATGAGCCCTCGCCCTCAGGCGTGGCGCACTGTCAAGATGGGGCCATGCGTCAGCTGTATATCGACGGCTCCTGGACCGCTTCGGCATCGGACGACTCCATCGAGGTCGTCAACCCGGCCACCGAAGAGATCATCGATTGGGTGCCCGCGGGTGTCCCCGACGATGTCGAAGCGGCGGCCGGCGCCGCCGCGCGAGCCTTCCCCGAATGGTCCGCGACGGCCTCCACCGAACGGGCGAAACTTCTCGCCGACGCCGCCGATCTGCTGAAACAGCGATCAGAAGAGGTGGCGGGGATCATCGCCACCGACATGGGCGCGCCACTGGCCTTCGCGCTCAGAGTGCAGACACTCATGCCGGTGAGCGTCCTGACCTCCTACGCCGCGCTCGCCGCCGAATACCCGCGCGAGGCCCGCGTCGGCAACTCGCTGGTGGTCAAGGAGCCGATCGGGGTGGTGGCCGCGATCACCCCGTGGAACTACCCGCTGCACCAGATCGTGTGCAAGGTCGCGCCCGCCCTGGCCGCCGGGTGCACGGTCGTGCTCAAGCCGAGCGAGGTGGCGCCGCTGGCCGCGTACGCGCTGGCCGAGATCTTCCACGAGGTGGGCCTGCCGCCGGGCGTGTTCAACCTGGTCAGCGGCCGGGGGCCGGTCGTCGGCGAGGCGATGGCGGCCCATCCCGCGGTGGACATGGTCTCCTTCACCGGCTCCACCGCCGCCGGCCGCCGGGTGGCCGCGCTGGCCGCGGAGTCGGTCAAGCGGGTCGCGCTCGAACTGGGTGGCAAGTCGGCCAACGTCATCCTGCCCGACGCCGACCTCGCGCTGGCGGTCAAGGTCGGCGTGGCCAACTGCTTCGTCAACGCCGGCCAGACCTGCTCGGCGCAGACCCGCATGCTCGTCCAGCGCGACCAGTACGACGAGGCCGTCCACCTGGCCGTCCAGGCCGCCCGCGGCTACCGGGTCGGCGACCCCTTCGACGACTCCACCAAGATCGGGCCGCTGGTGTCCGCGGCCCAGCGCGACCGGGTGGTCCACTACATCAACCGGGGCCAGGAGGAAGGGGCCCGGCTGGTGGCCGGCGGCACCGAGCGGCCGCACGAGCGCGGCTACTACGTCGAGCCCACGGTGTTCGCCGCGGTGGAGCCGGGCATGACGATCGAGCAGGAGGAGATCTTCGGGCCGGTGCTGTCGCTGATCCCGTACACGAGCGAGGACAAGGCGGTCGAGATCGCCAACGGCACCAGGTACGGCCTGGCCGGCGCCGTCTGGGCAGGCACCGAGGAACGCGCGCTCGACGTGGCCAGGCGGCTGCGTACCGGCCAGGTGGCGGTCAACGGCGGCCGGTTCAACCCGCTGGCGCCGTTCGGCGGCTACAAGCAGTCGGGCGTGGGCCGCGAGCTCGGCGAGCAGGGCCTCGAAGAGTACCTCGAAGTCAAGTCACTCCAGCTCTGACCGCACCGAGCGGCCCCCTGAACGGCCCCTGAACGGCCCCTGAACGGCCCCTGAACGGCCCCTGAACGGCCACCGAGCGGCCATCACCGGAGGGCGCGGCCGCGCGCCGCGCCCCCGGTCAGAGGTACAGCCCGCCGGTGGCCAGCACGTTCTGCCCGGTCACCCACCGCCCGTCGGGACCGGCGAGGAACGCGACCACCGCGGCGATGTCGTCGGGCCGGCCGAGCCGCCCCAGCGCCGTGTAGGCCGGCGTCGTCTCCAGCGCCTCGGGCGGGTTGGCGGCTCTGAGCATGTCGGTGTCGGTGGCGCCGGAGGAGACCACGTTGACCGTGATGCCCCGCCCGCCCAGCTCCCGCGACGCGACCTTGCTGAACTGCTCCACCGCTCCCTTACTGCCGCAGTAGAGCGCCAGGGCCGGCGCGGGGATCCGCGTGTTGAGCGAGGAGATGTTGATGATGCGCCCGCCGTCGCGCATCACCCGCGCCGCCCACTGGATGGCCAGGAAGACGGAACGGGCGTTGACCGCGAAGACCCGCTCGTAGTCGTCGTCCGTGATCGCGTCGAAGGTCTTCTGCCCTTCGACGGTGGCGGCGTTGTTGACCACGATGTCTATCCCGGGCAGCCGTGCCTGCGCCTCGGCGAACAGCCGATCGAGGTCCTGCCTGCTGCCGAGGTCGGCCCGCACGGCGTGCGCGCCCGTCGCCGCGGCGACCCGCTCGGCCGCCTGCTCCGCGTGCTGGTAACAGAAGACCACGTCCGCGCCGTCGCCGGTCAGCCGCTCCACGACGGCCCTGCCGATGCCCCTGGAACCGCCGGTGACCAACGCGCCCTTGCCGGAGAGTACGCTCACCCGGCCACGCTATGCCCGCAGCAGGATGGTACGCGCCTCGTTTCGCGGCAGGCGATCGACGAACAGCCTGCCGTCGAGGTGGTCGGTCTCGTGCTGGAAGCAGCGCGCGAGCGAGCCGCGGGCCTTGACGCGCACGGGACGCTGCAACCGGTCCAGCCCCTCGACCGTCACGCCCGCCGCCCGCGCCACGGGCGCGTAGATCGGCCGGCCCGTCCCTCGGTCGGGCACCGACAGGCAGCCCTCCTGGTCGGGCACCTCCTCGGGGTCGTCGACGGTCAGCAGCGGATTGACCAGGTGCCCCTTGCGTCCCGCGATGTCGTAGACGAACAGCCGCCGTGAGACGCCGATCTGCGGGCCGGCCAGGCCGACGCCGTCGGCCGCGTACATGACCTGGAACATCTCGTCGATCAGCCGGCGCAGCTCGCGGTCGAAGTCCGTCACCGGCTCGGCGGGCGTGCGCAGGACCGGGTCGCCGACGACACGGATCTCTCGCATGAATCTCTGCTTTCGCTTGCGTAAGGACTCGACAAGGTTAGCGGTCCTTACCCCTGTCGGCGAGCCCGATCCGCGGCGCTGTGGAAGACTGGACGGGTGCGTGTCTACATCGGTGCCGACCATGCCGGCTATGAGCTCAAGAACCACCTCGTGTCCTGGCTGAAGGATCACGGGCACGAGGTGACCGACTGCGGTCCCTTCGTCTACGACGCCGAGGACGACTATCCGGCGTTCATCCTGCGCGCGGCCGAGGGCGTCGCCGGCGACCCCGGCAGCCTGGGGGTGGTCATCGGCGGGTCGGGCAACGGCGAGCAGATCGGCGCCAACAAGGTGCGCGGCATCCGCGCGGCCCTGGCCTGGAGCGAGGAGACGGCCCAGCTGGCGCGTGAGCACAACAACGCCAACGTCGTCAGCGTCGGCGCGCGCATGCACTCCACCGAGGACGCCACCCGGTTCGTGGAGGTCTTCCTGGCCACGTCGTTCTCCGGCAGCGAGCGGCACAGCAGGCGCATCGCGCAGCTGGCCGCCTACGAGACGATCGGCCAGCTGCCCTCGCTTCCCTAGCCCTTGCGCTTGGGGTCGCGCCTGGGCATCTCGTCGCGCAGAGGCCGCCGGTCGGCGGCCTCCTGCTGCTCCTTCGACGGCTTGGAGACATCGCGGGCACGCATGGCCACGACGGCCGTGATCTGCAGGCTTTGCAACGCCATGCCGTCGAGCCTACGTCACGGACCGCGACGTCAGAAGGTCATGCCCGCCCAGGGTTTCGGGCTCCACGCCATGGCGGTGGCCAGCCCGCGGACGGCGCCCACGGTGTGCTCGCGCAGCAGCCCCGCGTCGAGCTGCTGGCCGAGCAGGCCGTCGCCGAGGTACGCCGATCCCAGCGCGACCACCGGCAGCGTCACGTCCGGCTGGTCCTCGACCGGCACGCACTCGGCGCCCGAAGAGCCGGCGGTGAGGCGCCAGCGCCGGGCGTTCCACGGGCACGTCTCGTCCTCGACCTCGATCACCAGGTCGACGGGCGTGCTGTACGACCGCGCGGACAGCGCTTCGCCGACCTCGACCAGGCGGACGTAGAGCTCGTCCGCCCAGCTCGCGCGCAGCTGCCGGGAGTCGGCGAGCAGCGCGATGAGCGGGTCGTCCACCGGCCTGCCGCCCGACTGGACCTTGGAGACCAGGTCGCGGTCCAGCACGCTGCGCCACAGCAGGGCGTAGGCGGCCGGGTCGGCCGCCTCCAGCTCCTGCAGCTTCACGGTCCCGTTCGGGATGCCGTTGTCGTCCCAGGAGGACTTGATCCGGAACAGCGCGTAGCCGCGCACGCCCCGGTCGTCCTCGGCCAGGATCGAGCGCCACGGCCCCGCGCCGTGCTGGTCGGCCTCCTCGTCGGCCAGGAGGCCGTTCCAGAAGTGGGCGTTGCGCTCGTAACGGCCGGGGCGGCGGGGGACGACGGAGGCGAACAGCTTCTCCAGCTCGGCCCGTTCGTCGGCGGGCTTGACCACCCTGAGCCGCAGCGACGGGTCGGAAGGAGCGCCGGGGACGAACGCCGAGCGCCGCGTGTCGATCTGGAAGGACAGCTCGCTGGAGGCCCGGCCGTAGCCGTACCTGCCGTAGATGAGGGCCTCGGAGGCGTAGAGGGCGGCCACGGACTCGCCGCGCTCACGGATGTCGTCGAGCTGCCTGCGCATCATCGCGGACAGGACGCCGCGGCGGCGATGCGAGGGAAGCACGCTGACCGCGGTCACCCCCGCCACGGGGAGCTGCCCGCCGGGAACGGTCATCGGGAGGCTGTAGATGCCGGTGACACCGACGATCTGATCGCCGTCGAAGACGGCCAGCGTACGGTCGAACTCGGTCTCGGCCTTCCACCGCTCGGCCTGCGTGGGGTGTGGCGTCCAGCCGAACCCCTCCTCGAGCACCCGCGTGTAGGCCGGCCACTCTGATTCATCAATCGGACGGATCGGATACGTCATCCGTCCAAGGTAGGAGCGGGCAAAGGGGGACGGCCACCCAATATCCGTGCTTAATGATCAAGGCGTTGGTCAAGTGGGCTGCCCAAACAGGGGTCAGACCGATACAGTCAGGCGCATCATGAGTTCCCGACCAGCGCCGCTGATCCCGCCACGGGTCCGTGCGGCCCTGATACGGGTGCCCTTCCTGGTGCCTGTCGTCCGGTTCGTCCGGAGGGTGCTGCTGGCCCGCGACCGCAACCTGCTCATCACCCTGATCGTGCTCGCGCTCGTCATCGGGTTCCTCGCGGCCGAGGTGTCGACCGAGTGGTTCTCACCCGCCCTGCTCATCCTGGTCACGCTGATCGGCGGGCTCCAGCTCCGGCTGGGCAGCCTGGTCAAGCTGCTCGTCGGAGTAGGGGTGGCGCTCGGCTACATCGCGGTCAACCTGGGCGCGGGCCGGGTCGGGCTGGGGCTCACCGTGACGATCGTGTTCACCACCGTGCTCGCCGTGCTGATGGCCCGCACCAGGGGCAAACTGGGCGTGCAGGGGCTGCGCGGCGACGCGATGCTGCTGGAGCTGCGCGACCGGCTCAGGAGCCAGGGCGAGCTGCCCCCGCTGCCGAAGGACTGGGGCGGCAAGGTCGTGCTCAAGCAGGCGGGCGGCTCGTCGTTCGGCGGCGACTTCCTGGTCTCCATGCGCGACGGCAACTCGGTCGAGATCGCCCTGGTCGACGTCTCCGGCAAGGGCGTCGACGCGGGCACCAGGGCGCTGCTGCTGTCCGGCACGTTCGGCGGGCTGCTCGGCTCGGTCGGGGACTTCCTGCCCGCGTGCAACGCCTACCTGCACCGGCAGCGCGGCGACGAGGGCTTCGTGACCGCGGTGCACGTACGCCTCGACCTCGACACCGGCGACTACACGATCACCTCGGCCGGTCATCCGCCGGTGGTCAAGTTCGACGCGGGCACGGGCAACTGGCAGGTCGCCACGGCCAAGGGCGTGGTGCTCGGCGTGGTGCCCGACCTGCACTGCGAGCCCGACAGCGGCACCCTGCGCCGGGGCGACGCGCTGCTGCTCTACACCGACGGGCTGATCGAGCAGCCGGGGCGCGACATCGACGCCGGGCTCGACCGGCTGCTCGGCGAGGCCGAGCGGCTGCTGCCCTCGGGGTTCCGCGACGGCGCCAGGGCGCTGGTCAACGCCATGGCCTCGGGGCACAACGACGACTGCGCGCTGGTGCTCATCTGGCGTCCTTGAGCCGCCCCGACCCGTGACCTTTTACACGGTGCGGTCGTGACGGCGTTCACTGGCAGCGGGTGCGTACGGCTGACAGGCTCTACGTGTTCGGGTCCCGGCGGAGCGGCGCGGCTCCACCGGGTCCCGCACAGGCCCGAGCCCATCCGTCCGCCGCCTACAACCAGCCGGAGTCGCTGGCGATGCGCACCGCGTCCAGCCGGTTGCGCGCTCCGGTCTTGCACATGATGCGGGACAGATGATTGCGTACGGTCCCCACCGACAGGAACAGCTCGTCGGCGATCTCCGTCGAACGCGCCCCGCCCGCCGCGGCCCGCAGCACGTCGAGCTCCCGCCGGGTCAGCGGGTTGGTCGCGCACTGCAGCGCGGCCACGGCGAGCTCGGCCTCGATGGCCCGCCGCCCGGCCGCGACCTGCCGGATGCCGTCGGCCAGCCGCTCGGGCGGCACGCACAAACTCATGAACCCCAGCGCGGCGCCGGCCAGAGCCTCGCGCACCTGCGCGGGGTTGGGCGCGGCGGAAAGGAGCAGCACCCGGCACCTCGGCACGTGCGCGGCCAGCAGCCCCGCCGCCGGCTCCCCGGGCAGGTCGAGATCGACCACGGCCACGTCGGCCTCGGCGGCCCGGGCCGCGCTCACCACCTCCCGGGCGTGCCCGGCCTCGGCGACGACCCGCAGCCCTGGTTCGGCCGCCAGGGTGACGAGCAGGCCACGGCGCACCAAGGGCAGGTGCTCGGCGATCAGTATGCGGATCAAGACGTCCCCCTTCGTCGTTATCTCAGCGTGATCGCTTGATCGCGGACTGTCAATGCCCGTCGGAACCGGTAAGCCGTACGGTGTGGCGAGTTCGACTACTCTGGGGTGGTCGGACCCTTCGTCTGTCCTGTCGTCTGCCGGGAGCACACCTCGATGAACTGGCTCTACGTCGTGGGGATCATCCTCTTCCTCCTCGGGCTGATGGTCTCCATCGCGCTGCACGAGCTCGGCCACCTGGTGCCGGCCAAGATCTTCGGCGTCAGAGTGACCCAGTACATGGTGGGTTTCGGCTCCACAGCGTGGTCGCGGCGCAAGGGCGAGACCGAATATGGCATCAAGTGGATCCCCTTCGGCGGCTACATCCGCATGATCGGCATGCTGCCGCCGCGCCCCGGCGACGAGCCGGGCAAGCTCAGGAGCACCGCCACGGGCCCGTGGCAGGGCCTGATCGAGTCGGCCCGCGACGCCGCCCAGGAAGAGGTGCGGCCGGGCGACGAGGACCGCGTCTTCTACCGCAAGAAGTGGTGGCAGAAGGTCATCATCATGTCCGGCGGCCCGGCGATGAACTTCGTGCTCGCGTTCGTCTTCTTCAGCATCCTGCTGGTCGGCATCGGCCTGCCCGCCTGGGCCCCGATCGTCTCGCCCGAGACCCACACCTGCGTGATCCCGATCTCCGAGCAGCGCGCCCAGTGCGCGCCCAACGACCGGCTGACGCCCGCCGCCCAGGCCGGCATGAAGCCCGGTGACCACATGGTCTCCTTCGACGGCCAGAAGATCGGCTCCTGGGACGACGCCACCCGCCTGATCCGCTCCCACGGCGCCGGCCCGGTCAAGCTCGGCATCGAGCGCGACGGCAAGCCGATGACGCTCGACGTCACGCTCATCGCCCAGGACCGGCCCAACCTCGAAGACCCCGAGAAGATCGACAAGAACGTCGGCTTCCTCGGTGTGCTGCCCACCGAGGTCATGGAGAAGCAGAGCCTCGGCCAGGTCGTCGGCTACATGGGCGAGCTGACCGCCCGGGTGGCCGGCTCGCTGCTCAACCTGCCGGAGAAGATGGTCGGCGTCTGGCACGCGGCCTTCTCCGGCGACGAGCGCGACCCCGAGGGCCCGGTCGGCGTGGTCGGCGCGGGCCGCATGGGCGGCGAGATCCTCGCCTCCGACCTGTCCACCGAGAAGAAGATCGCCATCTTCGTCAACCTGCTGGCCGGCTTCAACCTGGCGATCGGCCTGTTCAACCTCATCCCGCTGCTGCCGCTGGACGGCGGTCACGTCGCCGGGGGCCTGTGGGAGGGCATCAAGCGGGCGTACGCCAGGGTGATGAAGCGGCCGGAGCCGGCCTACGTCGACATCGCCAAGGTGCTGCCGCTGACGTACGCGCTCGCGATCGTGATGATGATCATGGCGGGCCTGCTCGTCTACGCCGATCTGGTCAACCCGCTCACGCTGACGAACTGACGCCTGCAACGCCGACGGGGCCCGTGCCATACCCGGCCGGGCCCCGTCGGCGTTCCCGCGTAGCGGTGAACAGTCTTTTTCAGAGTGTGTGAATGACAGCTGTACTGATCGGCCTATGCCGGGTTGAATCCACCCTGGCAGCGTGTCGTCAGGGTCCGAAGCTCCAGACGTTGCCGGTCGGGCGCCCGCCGCGTCGCAGGACGGTGCCGAGCAGCGCGGTCAGTTCTTCGTCCACGTGCGCCAGGAGTTCCTCGCCGAACACGCACAGCGAGGCTTCGCGCCAGTTGCCGAACGTGCCCATCCTGAGGTCCTCGGTGACCTGGATGACGTGTTCATCGACGAGGTAGGCGTCACTTGCCCAGCGTGGTTGACCTGGCTCACCGGCACGGAGCGGATCTATTCGGGACCCGCTGATGTGCCACTTGAGACGGTAGAGCCGATCTCCAGGCTGAGCGCTGGCGCGTATGCCGCGCTTGATGACCTCCCCCACCTGCGTCAACAAGGGGAGCCAGTAAGAGACGTGTCATGAGCCCCAAGCGAGCGGCTACTCGGACGACGCCCCAGTTTGATCTTGTACGAAATCGATCATTTCTGAGATGCTCGGCAACACAGCTTCCCCCTTGGTTTTTAGTCTCGCGATCATGTCCCATAACCTGCGTACGGAAACTATGTATCACTATCCCGAATCCAGGCCGTTTATGAAACACTGAGATGGTGAGCAGGATCGGCTACGGGCGGGTGTCCACCCGGGACCAGAACCCCGATAGTCAGCGCGACGCCCTCGCCGCGGCCGGATGCGACCGGATCTTCGTCGACAAGGCGTCCGGGAAGATCGATCGACGCCCTGAGCTCGACAAGGCGCTTGACTACCTCCGGCCCGGCGACACCTTCGTCATCACCCGCCTGTCACGCGCCGCACGGTCCCTGCGCCACCTGCTGGACTTGGCGGCGCACCTTCGTGGGCGCGAGGTCGACCTCCTGGTGCTCAAGCAGGGCATTGACACCTCCACGCCGTCCGGGCGCCTGCAGTTCCACATGTTCGGCGCCTTCGACGAGTTTCTCCGCGAACTCATCGTCGAGGGCACCCTGGAAGGGCTCGCCTCGGCCCGAGCGCGCGGCCGCGTCGGCGGGCGCCCGCCGGCCCTGGACGCCCACGGCGTGGAGATGGCCCGCGCGTTGTACGAGATGAAGGGCGACGACGGCAAACGCCGCTACACCGTCCAGCAGATCGCCGACCGCCTCGGCGTCAGCCGCGCGACCATCTACCGCCACCTCGATCCCGACAAGCCGGTCTCGGCGTAGAGGAGCGCGTTCTCCCGATACCGGTGCCGGGCCCATTGCGCCACCACTAGCCCCCTGGACGTGGCTCTTCTGGTCGGATGCTCCGGCAGCTGAATCGGGAAATGTGGGGTCTGTCAGCGGGGCTTCGACTGGGTGCGTCGGGTGTAGGCGCGGGCGGCGCGGGCGCGGTCGCCGCAACGGGTGGAGCACCAGTGGCGGCGACCGTGGCACAGCAGGAAGCGGTTGCAGGGGGCGGACCCGCAGGGGGTGAGGCGGTCGGCGTCTGGACCGGTGAGGAGGTCGGCCGCGTTGGCCGCAAGGGCCGCGAGAGCCCGGTCGAGGATCGCGTTGGTGGGGCACGGCGCTGAGCGATAGGGGCCATGCTTTTCGTCCCAATACAGCAGGGCGGCTGTGGGGGCCCCGCTCAGCGCGTCATTGACGGCGGACAGAGAGGCGGGCAAGGCTGGCAGCCCGGACACGCGGGCGGCGAACAACGCCCTGAGGTGTTCGCGCAGTGAGCGCAGTTGCGCCGCGCACATTTCCTGCACACCGGCATGGGCCGGAGCCAGGCTGCGTTCGGTGAGCCACTGATTCGTCGTCGCCGGAGTGCCGAGAAGATCGATGAACCGCCCACCAGGTAGCGCGATGGCGCTGTTGACAAAATCGAGGGCGAGATAGTCCGCCGCCCCTGGCGCGGGCGGCAACACAGACTCGGCGGTCAGGAGCTTGCTCATAGCTCTCATGGTACGGCTTGCGTTGATCCGTGAGACACCGCTACCGTACTTCACGGATAATCCGCTTCTCATCCGTGAGGTCTTTTGATGGCTGGTACCAGCGCGAGCACTGAGCAGATCCCCATCCGCGTCCTCGGCGGCCCGACCGCCCTTTTCGAATACGGTGGCCTGCGATTTCTGACCGACCCGACCTTCGACGCTCCCCGCGACTATCATGTGCCGGGTGGCCGGCTGACCAAGACGGCACCTTCCTCTGTCGAGCCTGCCGACCTCGGCCGGATCGACGTGGTCTTGCTCTCCCACGACGAGCACCCCGACAACCTCGACGACTCCGGCCGGGCACTGCTCGCCGACGTCCCGCTGACTCTCACCACGCCCGGGGGCGGGCAGCGCCTGGGCAAGGCGGCCAAGGGGTTGGCCGACTGGGAGTCGATCGAGCTGGACCGTCCCGGTGACGGCACGATCACCGTTACGGGCGTGCCCGCCCTCCACGGGCCCGGCGCACGCGAGGAGGTCGAACCGATAACTGGTCAAGTCGTCGGATTCGTCCTGACCGGGGAGGGCCTGCCCACGGTCTACGTCAGCGGCGACAACGCCTCGCTCGACCTGGTCAAGCAGATCGCCGAACGCTTCAGTCCAGTGGACACCGCCATCCTCTTCGCCGGGGCTCCCCGCTTCGACGTCCTCTTCGACGGCGCGCTGATCGTCCTCGACAGCACCCAGACCGCCGAGGCCGCCAAGATACTCGACGCCCGCCGGGTGGTTCCCGTCCACTACGACAGCTGGGCGCACTTCACCGAGGGCCGCGACGAACTGGTGGGCGCTTTCACCGCCGCTGGGCTGCTTGACTACCTGGACCTGGGCGACCGGGGCTGACTTCGTGACGACTCCCGTTCCTGCCCTGATCGATCACCCTCCGCGCTCTCAGGCGCAGCGCCGCATCCTGATCGCCTTGATCGCCGCCCAGATCCTCAGCGGCGCCGGACTGGCTGCCGGCGTGACCGTCGGTGCCCTGCTCGCGCAGGACATGCTCGGCGCCACCAGCCTTGCCGGTGTGCTCAGTGCCCTGGGCACCGCCGGTTCCGCGCTGGCGGCCGTCGCGGTGGGGCGCATCTCTCAGGCGCGCGGCCGCCGTCCCGGCCTTGCCGCCGGGTATCTCGCCGGCGCCATCGGCAGCGCGGGCGTCATCGCTGCCGCCGTCGTCGGCAACCCCGTCCTGCTGTTCATCGCGATATGCGTATACGGCGCCGGCACGGCCACCAACCTGCAGGCCCGCTACGCCGGAGCCGACCTGGCGGCCCCCGCGCACCGTGCCCGCGCCGTGTCCACCGTGCTGGTGGCAACCACCCTGGGCGGCGTGGTCGGCCCCAACCTCACCGCGCCCACCAGCGGCCTCGCTGATGTGCTCGGCATCCCCTACCTAGCCGGGCCGTTCCTTCTTGCCGGGGCCGCCTACGCGACAGCCGCTCTGGTCCTGGTCATCTGGCTGCGCCCCGACCCGCTGCTGCTGGCCCGCACTCTGGAGGACGAACACACCGCTGCGGCGAACGCGCAACAGGGCGACGTCGGCGACCGGCCGCGCCCGGCGGGGGAAGGACGCCGCTCGGGCGCACTGTTCGGCACGCTGGTCATGGTGGTCACCCAGCTGGTTATGGTCGCGATTATGACGATGACACCCGTCTACATGCACGACCACGGCCACAGCGCCGCCGCCTCCGGCCTTGTCATCGCCATCCACATCGGCGCGATGTACCTGCCCTCGCCCCTGACCGGCTGGCTCGTCGACCGCTACGGCCGCCTCACGATCGCCGCCGCCTCCGCGCTGACCCTGCTGGCCGCCGGAATCGTTGCCGCCAACGCCCCCGAAGACTCCATCGCCCCGCTCGCGGTGGCCCTCGCGCTGCTGGGTCTAGGGTGGAACCTCGGCCTCGTCACCGGCACCGCAATCATCACCGACGCCGTCCCACTGGTCACCCGCGCCAAAACCCAGGGCCTGGTCGACGTCTCCATCGCCATCGCCGGCGCCACTGGCGGCATGGCATCGGGCCTCGTCGTCGCCGTTGCGGGCTACCCTCTCCTTGCCATCGGCGGCGGCATCCTGGCGCTGGTCATCGTGCCGGTGGTTGCCACCGCATCGCGCAGCCGCTGAGCGCCGGCCCGCTTCCCTTCAGAACCGCTTCGGCGCACACCACCGCCCGGGTCCGGGTCCGAAATCACTGCCACCCGCACGCATTCGTCCGCGCCCCGCCGTGCACCCGCCGCAAACACCCTCCACTGGAGCGGATGGGCGTTCGCCCGAGCACGGCCGTGCCACCTCCCGGCAGAAACCTTGACACCACCCACCATGGCTGGGCCCCGGCACGGCCGATCCAGACGATCCCTGCAGCGCCTGCTGCGCACTTCTACTCCGGCCTCTCCGCCGGGTTGCCCTCCTTCGGTGCCCGCGCAGTGCGGCCGAGCGGCAGGCGCTTGGCGACGTCCAGCCGTACCTCACCGTAGGGCTGGACGTGCTGCCAGAACAGCGGGGTCAGTCCGCGCCGGTCGGCGGGTTTGAGCAGCTTGACCCATTCCGGCTCGGTTAGGACGTCCTGCAGCATCAGGGTGTTGATGTACACGAGCGCGGCCTGCAGGATGCGCAGGCACAACACGCTCATCTCCAGCTCCTCGCGCCGGTTGGTGGCGATGTCGCCGCCCTTGCCGTTGAAGATGACCGAGTTCGCGCCATTGGAGGACTCCACCACGTTGAGCCCTTCCTGGATCTCCCGCTGCAGTTCGCGCAGGCGCAGGTAGCGGGTCACGAAGATGGTCTTCTGCGCGCGGCCGACCTCCAGCATGGCCTGGTAGGTCGGGTGGGAGGCGGACTCGGTAAAGCGGCGCAAGATGGCCTTGGTGGAGGCGGTGCCCTGTTTGATCGCGGTGGCGTATTTACTCATCTGGTCGTAGTTCTGCTCGATCAGCTCCCACCGGATCGGCCGGGTCATCGCCGGCGCCAACCGCGAATGCAGGTCGCTCTCGCCGCTCTCCACCCGGTACAGCTTGACCTTGTTGATCTGCTTGATGCGCGGCAGCAGGTCGAAGCCCAACAGCCTGGACACGCCGAACCCGATTTCGGTCTGGCCGTGGGAATCCACATAGTTGCCCTCGACCTTCATGGTGGTGCCGTGCCGTACCGCGCCCTCGATCATCGCGTGCACTTCCGAGGCCGAGGCACGCAACGTCTGGGAGTGCACGACCATGGACCCGCGCTCGATGTGCCAGTAGATGAGAATGCCGCGACCCCCGTACCGCGAGTGCCACTCGGTGAAAATGTTCTGGTCGTAGGCGCGCACATGCGTGGAGTCGGAGGCGACGGTGGTCGTGCCCTCGCCCCACAACTCCACATCCCGAGCGGTGAACGTCGCGTTCGCGATGGCGATCGCGATGTCGGTGGCGATCTGCGGGGTCAGGTAGCGGCGCCGCACGTACCGGATGTCGTCCTCGCGGTGGTCGTGGCCACCGGAGGCCACGGCCCGGATCCCGGTGTTGGTGCCGTACCCGTAGATGGTGAGTATGAGTCGCTCGGCCAGGACCTCGGGCTTGAGGTTGGATCCGCCCACCACGGAGGTGACGGCGTTCAGGCAGCCGGTGCGCAGCACCGCCTCCTTCAGCATGTCGATCAGCGGGACCGAACCCCAGCGCCGGCCCACCTCGTTCTTGATCTTGCGCAGGTTCCGTGGCTCGTCTGCAGCCTCGATCTTCGTCAGCTTGATCGCGCCGGATTTGCGGTCCTTGATCTCCACCCAGTCCAGCTTGGGCAAAGCGGTGTCCAAGGCCTCCAGTTCGGCCTGCATTTCGGCGATGAAGTCCTTGGGGTCCAGGGGTTTGCGCAGCTCGGCGTAGTTCTCCACGCGGCGCGCGGCAAAATCGGCGGGCAGGTCCTCCTCCGGGTCGCGAAAGGAATGGGCGCCGACCACCCAGATCTCCTTGCACCGCAGGGCGTCGCGCAGTGCCTGGAAGGTGACGATCTCGTACACCATCCGCACCGCCGCTGACGGCGGGGAAGATGACCTGGCGGACCGAATCGTCGGGCTGGCCGAGCGCGGCGTCGGCGACCTTGAACAGGATGTTCTCCTTTCCGTTCACCGCTTGAACGCGTTGATCAGCTCCTTGGTCACCCTTGCTGTCGGCCCGCGCCTTGATCCGATGCACGGTGGCGATCAGCAGTTCCACCAGCGCGTCGGTGATCTCCCGCTCTCGCTCCTGGACCAGCGCCGCCAGCAGGAGCACCGTCAGCTCGCGCGGATGTGTGCGCATGTGGGAGGGCGCCTCCACCGCTGCCCGGGCCCGCCAGGCGGTCAGCACCTTGGGCGCCACGTCGGAGAACAATCCGGGCGGCAGTTCGATAGAGCGCGCCGCCGCCAGCTTGCGGATCTCGGTCATCATCGACTCCAGGCTCACGTTGCCCGGCGCGGACTTGATCAACGCCAGCAGGTCGGAGTCGGTGTCGTCATCGTCCTCGGAAGGCGCCTCACCTGCGGGATCGTGACGGTCACCGGCCCCTCGGCTGCCGCGCGGCCGGCATCGTCGATACCGACCAGCGCGTAGATGCGCTGCGTGGTCTCGGAACTCAACCGGGAGGCGATCCGTACCGACCAGGCGACCTCCGCGTTGTGCAGGGCCGAGGCCACGATCCGCGAGATCCCGTCCAGGCGCCGGCGGTTCGATCCGCTCCTCGCGCAGGTGCTTGAGCAGTTCCTCCCGGACCCGTTCAGGCCGTCGCTCGGCGTGCGCGACCTCCTCGGCCAGCCACACCGCCAGCTTCGTCGCGTCCTCCGTCGTGCAGGTACGAAAGCCCAGGTGCGTACGAATCTGATGGCGGTGGTACTCGATCGTGGAGCCGGACCACTCGTAGAAGCCGAACTCCGAGGCAGGAACCCGGACCTGCTTGGCCACGTGCTCGACCACGTCGTCCGGCAGCTCTGAACGGCCGCGCGGGAACCGGCCGTGCTGCGTGTAGAACTTCAGCAAGATCGCGAATCCGAGTCGAGTGGCGTCGCGCTTCCTGCGATCAGGTCGCGCTCTTCGTCCAGGATCGTCCAGTGCTCGACCAGATCGTCGATGTGCATTGGGGGTGTTTCATGACCGACCAGCATTGACCAGGCAAGTCACAGCAAAATCAACGCCGTTTGGGGCTCATGACACGTTTCTTACCGGCACCCCATATCGCGGCGTACGGGGCCGGAACACGCGTAGATCACGCCATTCGGCCCAGGCGGCCGCGGCTTGGAGCAGTTCGCGGCGGGGGCCGGTGATGCCTCCGATGGCTGCGAAGTCGGTGCCGCCCACGCGTTCGATCCAGAGTGTGTCCAGGATTCGCCCGTCGTGCTCCAGCACCAGGATCTCCATCTCCGATCCCGTCCCGTCGGCCTCCATCTCGGAGAGCGGTCGTCGTTGCTCGGGTGTGGCCACGGCCCTGCGGAGCAGTCGCTCACGTTCTCCGGAGAGGGGGTGCCGTACCCTCATGCCCGTCCGGAGGACTTCGGGCGACGGAACGTCCGCGATGTCAGCCACGAGAAGGGAGCGCTCCGGCCCCGGGACGAACCCCGCGGCCCGCAGCGATTCGCCGAGCAGCGGGGGGTCGTGAGCGTAAACCTTCCACTCGATTGGCTTGTGGCGCGCGGCGAAGAGGTCCTGCTAGTCGACGGATCAACTCCGCCAGGTCGTCGCCGGCTGGACCGGTGTGGTCGACGGTCCCGTGGGTGCCATAGTGGGTGCGAACCAGCGACCCGTCGCGCTCGACGACGGCCCCCATGGCAAGTCCTGCGGAACCAGGCCTCGTAACTGGCTTTCAAAGACAGACAGCAGCGTCTCGCGCACTTCGGCCACGTCATCCACCTCTACTCAGTCCTGACCACCTCATATGCCGCTCACGCATGAGGGCCGCCTCCTCGAGTGATCGGGTTCGAATCCTGCAGGAGCCAAGGCGCATATGTCCACGAGCTGGGGTAATTCAGGCCCTGAGCTCTCGACGGCCTGGCTGTTCACGACAGGAGCCGGTGCCGGTTCTTGACTCCTTGCGGCCCGTCAAGCCCGGTCGGGTGTGCGACCTGCCACGTTGCTGTAGCGGGCCCATCGCCCACCGGGGATCGTTGCCCACCGGTCGACGGTTCCCGGCGCGAGACCGAGGAGTCTGCCGATCACGGGTGGAGGGAGCTGATGGGCGTCATCGAGCAGGGCGCTATTGCGGTCGGGACGGGCCTCGATGCCGAGCTGGGTTGGGCGGCGGGACAAGCTGGTGGGGTGGAGGGGCTGGCCGGGGCGACGGTCGTCGCGATGGTGGGTGTGGCTGCGTGTGAGTCGGGCGATTCTATGACCACGACAAGTACCGCCGCCTGGTCTGGCGCACCGGTATCAAGCCCATCATCGCCCGGCGCGGCACCCCACACGGCACTGGCCTGGGCGTTCACCGGTGGGTGGTCGAGCGGACGATCGCGCTCCTGCACTGGTTCCGCCGCCTGCGCATCCGCTGGGAAATCCGCGACGACATCCACGAAGCATTCATGACCCTCGCCGCGGCGATCATCTGCTGGCGACGCCTCGTCTGCTGATCTTTCTGTTAGGACCTCTAAGTTGGAGAGGGCGGCCTGGGCGTTGTTCGTCGCGAGAATGGCCTCGCGCAGCGGCATCAGTGTCCCTGCGATGCTCCCGTCAGGCCCCGTGAGCAGGGTGTCCACGCGGACGGCGAGCATGCAACCGAAGCGCGCCGGAACATCACCGATGCCGGTGTGCCGACCACGGTCGCGCCGACCACAGATCGCGCAGGACACCTCGGGTGCCTGATAGCACGCAGGGCAGATGTCAGGGCTGATGTCAGTGGCTTTCAGCGCGACACGGCGGGATCGTCCGCAGACCCCGCAGGGGCGACGAGGACGTGCATAGCACCGGGAGCAGAGGACGCGGTTGGTGTCGCTGCGGCCGTCCGGAACCACGACGGGCGGCGCCGGCTCGCCGCAGTCGGAGCAGGTTACCTTTGCCGTGAATGCCGCGAACCGCCGCACCAGATCCACCCGCGTCTTGATCGTCGAGGCCGCCGGCAGCCGCGCCCGCTGCTGCCGCTCCCACTCCGTCAGCATCCCGGTGAACACCGCGTCCTGCGGGTGCAACGGCACCACGACACCGTCCACGAGCACCAGGTGTGCGGCACCCTCCACTGAGACCCGTTGGAGTGCGTCACCCTGCAGACCGACGACCGGCTAAAACGCCTTCTTCAAGAGCGCGAATAGCTCATCAGATGCTATTCGTCCCCTTTTCAGTTCATCGAGATGTGCACGTGGTCGTAGTGGTTCTCGGTGATGCTGCCGCGGTCGGACATTGTGCGCCAGCCCGATCCCTGGTTGATCCGCTGCTTCCAGATCACGTACTTGACGCCCAGCTTGCCCTTGTTCGCCAGCGCCCAGTCCGCGAGCCGGTCGCCGAGGGCGTTGTTGGCGGCCGACGGCATCGAGCCGCCCGTGCTCATCATGAAGTCGCAGGCCCGGCCCAGTGGGTGCTCGCCGCTGGAGCCCGCGCGGAAGCAGCCGACGGAGAACGGCAGCGCGAAGTTCTTCGCCACCTGCTCCTTCATCAGCTGGGTACGCGGGGTGATGTGCTCGGCGCCGGACGGCAACTGGGGCGCCCACGAGCCGTCGGAGTTGCGGCCCGACCCGAACGGCACCAGGTCCTTGAGCTTGTCCTCGATGTCGTCGATGAGGTCCTCGGCGTCGTCGCGCTGCTCGTCCACCGCGGCCGCGTCGGTCTTGATCTTGGTCGCCAGCGCGGCGGCCTCCTTGCTCGCCTTCACTTTGTCGTCCTTGGCCTTGGCCACGCTCTGCACGATCGCCTGCTGCTCGGCCGTCAGCTGTTCGAGCATGGCGGCGCTGCTGCCGTTCTCGGGGGTCAGGAAGACGGGCAGCGACGGATCGGCGTTCTGGTAGCGCAGGCGGGCGATCTCGGCGACCCGCTGCTGGGCCGTGACCAGCGTCTGCTCGGCGGCGGCCACCCTGGCCTTGGCCGCCTCGGCGGCCTGCTGGGCCTTGGCCAGCTCGACGCGCTTGAGATTGTACTTCTCGATGAGCTTGTCGACCTTGGTGTTGAGCTGTTTGAGCTGCGCCCGGAGCTTCGCCTCCGAGGGTTTGGGGGCCGCGGACGCCGGCATCGCCGGCATGACGGCGACGGCGGCGGCGGTGATCAGACCGATGGCAAGAGTCGCGGGGGACGAAGCCGCCACGTAGGTGTTCCTCTCCCTCTGCCGGCCGGGTTAGCTGACGGGTTCGGGCATGGGAGTGCGCCCTACCACCGAAGCGGATTCACCCCAGGTGCGGTTTCGGGTCCCCGGCTCCCGGGCCACGCGCCCGGGATTAGGCAAGCTACGGCTGTTGTGGCCGGTGCTTATGGGGATATTAGTGGTAGATCACGAGTCATGCGACCTTAAGCAGAAATCAATTAGTGATCTACCTGTGACCGAAGCATGAGCGCCGCCTCCTCCGGCAGCACGTCGTTGACGAAGGCGCCCATCGCCGACTCCGAGCCGGCCAGGAACTTCAGCTTGTTCGGCGCCCGCCGGATGCTGAACAGCTCCAGGTGCAGGTACGCCAGCTCCCTGTCCTGGCGTACGGGCGCCTGGTGCCAGGCCGAGATGTACGGCATCACCACGCCGAACAGCCCGTCGAAGGCCCGCAGCACCGAGGTGTAGAGGGGGGCGAACGCCGCCCGCTCCTCCTCCGTGAGCGCCGCCAGATCGGGCACCTGCCGGTGCGGATACACGTGCACCTCGAACGGCCAGCGGGCGGCGGCCGGCACGAAAGCCGTCCACAGCTCGTTGGCGGCCACCACCCGAGTCCCCGCCTCCCGCTCGGCGGCCAGCACGTCGGCGAAGAGGTTGCCCGGCCCCCGATGGCGGGCAGCCGCGCCGAGTTGCAGCTTGGTCTTGGGCGTGACGTACGGGTAGGCGTAGATCTGGCCGTGCGGATGCGCGAGCGTGATGCCGATCTCCTCGCCCCGGTTCTCGAAACAGAAGACCTGCTCCACGCCCTCGATCCCGGACAGCTCGGCCGTGCGGTCGGCCCACGCCTCCATGACCAGCTCCACCTGGGCGTCGGAGAGCCGGGAGAAGGAGGAGGAGTGGTCGGAGGTGAAGCACACCACCTCACACCTCCCCACACCCGGACGGACCTCACTCAGCCCGCCCACTTCCTGATAAGTCCCGAAATTTGTGGAGAAAGAGGGGAAGCGGTTCTCGAACACCACCACGTCGTAGTCGTACGACGGGATCTCCGTCGACCGCTCGTCCGTCGACGGGCACAGCGGGCACTCGGACGCGCCGCCGGTCGGCAGGAACGTCCGCGTCTGCCGGTGCCCGGCGACCGCGATCCACTCCTCGGTCAGCGGGTCGTAGCGCAACTCGGAGGCCACCGGCCGGGGGTCGAGCGGCCGCCGGTCGATCGCGCTCCTGTCGGCGTCGTCGCGCCGGTCGAAGTAGATCAGCTCTCGGCCGTCGGCCAGGTGGGTGATGGTGCGCTTCACTGCGAGCCCTCCGCGATGATCAATTGCCCGGCCCGTTCGGCCAGGTCCGTGCGTGCGTCCTCGGGCAGCCCCGCGTCGCTGATGACCACGTGGGCCTCGCTCAGCTCGGCGATGGTGCTGATGCCGACCGTGTTCCACTTCGTGTGGTCGGCCGGGACGACCAGCCGGGTCGCCGCCGTCACCAGCTCCCTGTCGGTCTCCGACTCCAGCAGGTTGGGCGTGGTGAACCCGGCCCGCACGCTCATCCCGTGCACGCCGAGGAAGAGCGTGTCCACGTGCAGCCGCCGGATCGCCGCCACCGCGACCGGCCCCACCAGCGCGTCGGACGGCGTACGCACCCCGCCGGTCAGCACCACGGTGCGATCGGCGCGCGGGTTGCGGTGGAAGACCTCCGCGACCGGGATCGAATTGGTGATCACGGTCAGGTCGGGCACGCCGATCAGATGATGGGCCAGCGCCCACGTGGTCGTCCCCGCCGACAGCGCCACGGCCGTGCCGGGCCGGACGAGGCCCGCCGCCTGCCGCGCGATGGCCTCCTTCTCTTGCTGCTGGCGGGCGGACTTGGCGGTGAAGCCCGGCTCCTCGGTCGATCCGGGGCCGAGCGCGGTCGCGCCGCCGTGCACCTTCTCCAGGAGCCCGCGTTCGGCGAGCACCTCCAGGTCCCGGCGGATCGTCATGTCGGAGACGCCGAGCTCGCGTACGAGATCGGCCACCCGGACGCCGCCGTGGCTGCGCACGCGTTCGAGAATCGCCTGCTGACGCTGCTGTGCGAGCACGCCCGCTCCTTCCAACAGATTCCACCAAATTATGACACGGAATTGTTGGGGAATGTTAGTTCGCCGGGACCACTTGCGCTGGTCAGCGCGGGGAGAGACGTTGGGAACTCATGCCCGTACCGGATCACCCGTTCTCGATCACCGGGAGGCGAGCTCATGGCCAGGCGCGCACGCAAGGGCAAGGCACGCAAGAAGAAGAAGGCGAACCACGGCAAGCGCCCTACCGCGCGATGACGGCCGGGTGGCCGCCGACCTTCCCCTTCCGAGGCGGCCACCACGGCTCTTCCCGGTGGCTGATCAGGTTCCGGCCGCGTTTTCGACCAGGACGGCCGGCCGCCGCGGATGATCGGCCCGTACGACTACGTCCGCCGTCTCCTGCGGCCGCACCTCCCGCTCGTAGCGCCGGTAGGCGGGCAGCCGCCACCTCTCGTCCTCGGGCGTGCCGCGTTCGAGCGCGCCGGGCGACAGCCACAGGTGCACGCTCACCTCGAACGCCAGCCCCCGCCCCAGCAGCAGCGTCCCGTCGAGCAGGACCACCCCGCCGGGAGCCAGCTCCTCGTACGGCACCCGGTACGCCCGGTCGATCGCGCTGTCCCACAGCGCCGGCAGCACCCGCCCCGACCCTCCTGGATCCAGCGGCTCCAGCACCTCCCTGCGCAGCGCCCCGGCGTCCAGCCAGTCGTCGTAGAAGGCGTCGGGATCCGTCCTGCCGTACTCCAGCCGGAGCGAGGCGGGCCGCAGGAAGTCGCCGGCCGACACCCGCAGCACCGGCCGCCCGCGCAGGCGCAGCGGCGCGACCAGGTCGTCGGCGAGTGACCCGGGCCGCGCGGCGGGGGCGCCGTCCACGGCCACCCGCACCCACGAACCCGGCGGTCCGGCGGAGATCAGCTCGGCCAGTTCCTCGACGAGGGCCTCACGGGAGATCGGTCGCGCACGCATCTCCCTCAGCTTACGAGCGCACGGAAAGCCTTCGACAGCGCGGCCGGGCGCCGCCTAGATTGCCCGCCATGAGTCACTGCGACTGCGGCGCGACCGCCGGCCCGCTCGGCGTCTGCGCGGACTACTACCACGAGGTGCTGTCCGAGGAGCAGCGCGACCCGGAGATGTACCGCTGGCACGCGGTCGTGGTCTGCGCCTACCTCCTGCAACATCCGCCTGCCGGCCCCGGCGCGTATCTCGACGGCCAGTACCGCCTGCTGCAGTTCTACGCCGACAAGGGCCTCGACGCCCTGACCCGCCTCCAGGCCTACCGCGTGGCCCGCAACAACCACAGAGCCCGCGTCACCGACGACCCTGGCCCGCTGGCCCCGTACGCCCCGCTTCCCGCGACCCGGCCCGCCGGCGGCTTCCGCGCCACGTTCAGCGACCTGCCCTTCCACGACGACAGCTTCCTCACGGACGGACACGCGGCGTACGGCGACCGGATCGACACCATCGCCCGCGCGACCCTGGAGACCTACGGATCCTCGCCAGCCCGGGAGACGACGAAGGCCAGGCCTCCGAAACGCGGCTGACCTGGCCTTGCACCACCTGAGAGCGGACGACGGGAATCGAACCCGCGTAGCTAGTTTGGAAGACTAGGGCTCTACCATTGAGCTACGTCCGCGCGAACCGGTCGAACTCTGGTCTAGACTTCATCCGGTCGTCAGGGCAAAAGCGTACCGGAGTCGCGGACCGCATGCGCACTCGACGAGACGGGGCGTGGCGCAGCTTGGCAGCGCGCTTGCTTTGGGAGCAAGAAGTCGCAGGTTCAAATCCTGTCGCCCCGACCAGCTCGACGGCCCCTTCCGAATCGGAAGGGGCCTTCTGCGTGACTAAGTGAGTGACTAAGGCTCCGAACCGCCCTCGAAGATGCGGTCCATGACCACGGCACCGGCCTGGAGTACGGGCCGGATCTGCTTCCGGTAGACCGCTTCCGTGACGGCTGTGCTGCTGTGGCCGACGAGCCGGGAGATCTCCTCCAGCGGGATGCCGTTGTCCGAGAGCAGCGAGACGAAGCTGTGGCGCAGCTCCCGTGGCGTCCACTGTGCCGGGTCGAGTCCCGGAACGTCTCTGACGACGTTGCGGAAGGCACAGCGGACGTTGGAGGCGTCCAAGGGTGTTCCGGCCGCCGAGGCGAAGACCAGTCCGTCAGGACGCCACGTGTCGCCCTGCTCCCTGCGTTGCTCGTCCCGGTGCAGCCGGAGTACGTCGACGCAGCGTCTCGGCAGTGCGAGCGTGCGCCGGGACTTCCGGGTCTTGGTGTCTCCTCCCGCTCGGACGGACCGCCACACCGCGACGTGAGGCGGCACAGGAGGAGCGGCGTCCGGTGTTCCCTCCAGGTCGACGTGGTCCCACGTCAGCGCTCGGAGTTCCTCCGTGCGTGCTCCGGTGAGCAGCGAGACCACCACGAAGGCGTGCGTCCGTGACCCCTCCGAGGCGGTCAGGATCGCGGTCGCCTGGGCGTACGTCAGGGCCTTGGACGGTCGGCCGGCCTTTCCACAGAGCTCGACGACGTTCCGCTTGACCTTGTCGCGGGCCATCGCCCGCTTGACCGAGCGGTTCAGGCATGACCTGATGATCTGCAAGGTCCGGATACGTAGGCCAGCCAGTCGATCACGGCGCGCTGGTCGAGCAGCAGTAGCAGGGCAAGATCGGCAAGCTCGCAGGGCGAGGCGTGATTCAAACCTTCCCTACGTCATCAAGCCGCCGCCCGATGGGCGGCGGGCGGCCGGGCGGTCCGGGCGGGCGTGCGGCCTCTCCGGGCCGGTCCCGCCCGGCCACCCCGCCGCACCATCAAACGTCGCCATAACCAGAGGGCTTGTAGCGGCCCAGTCGTCCGACCTGTCTCATCTAAGATCACGCCATGTCCAGCCTCACTGATCTGATCCCCGTCGTCGTCCCGGGGCTGATCGCCGCGATCTTCATCGCATTCTGGATCTTTTTCATCTTCAAGCTGGTCCAGTCCTTCCGGCAGCGTCGCGTACTCAAGTACACGGACGCTTTAAGGGCCACGGAACTCGTGGGCCGCGTTCGGCAACTCAAGGTGCGCGGTCACGAAGAGCAGGCAATACAGCTCGTCCAGGACGAACTCGCCATGCCGCCCAAGGTGGCTCGCTCGTGGGTCAAGTCCATTTAAGAAACGGCCCGCCTCCCTCCTTCACCCTGCTCAGGGGCGTGCTGCAAGGCGAGTTGGCATCCATGCGCTTTGGCTGGGATTACGGCCGTGATGCACCGCGCCGGAATGGCCGAGGCCGTGACGATCGCTGACTTCTTTGCTCACCGTACGTGGCTGGGGCGATCGGCTGCCGCGGACCGACTCCGTCGGTCCTTGCCACCGGATGAGAGGGCTCGCCCGACATGCCATCGAAGCCGAGAACGTCGGGACCTGGTCGGCAGACTGCGGGCAAGGATGAGCCGGCCCTTTCAAGTGCTGCGGTGCGGGTGACCAACTGGGTGACGATCGAGGCGTGCGAGCGCGGACGTTCACGGACCTTGTCTGACTGTTTCTGCAGGCAGAGCCCCGTCGTTGGCCCCTTCGGGATCACGATCAAGTGGCTTTGGGAGCAAGAAGTCGCAGGTTCAAATCCTGTCGCCCCGACAGAGAGATACACGTCAAGGTCCTGTTTCACTTCGGTGAGACAGGGCCTTACCGCTGCCTGTCTCCCCGCCCGGGGCCGCAGGATCACGTCGGGCGATGTGGCCGTCGGCTGGACGGTGGTGGGCGAGCACGTGCCGGAGTCGGCACGGCTGTGGCAGGGGCGCCAGGCATCGCGGGGGCCGCCCCCGGTCGTACACCTCTTCCTGGTGCACGACCGGGGGACGGCTGTTTCGTGTTTCCGGGGGTTATGTGCAGGGCGACGAGCCGCGGGCCCGGCGCCCTGCCGGCGCGCTGGGGTGTCCCCCTTGGCAGGAGGGGCTCACTGGTCGTCCGGTGCGCCCATGTTCTCCAGCATGACGTCGTCGGCGGTGTGGTCGGCGCTGTGCTGCATGCGCCTGGACCGTTCGACGCTGATCTTTATGTAGCACTTGGTGTCGATGTGGACGTGGGCAGAGCGGTATACCGGACCGGTGCCGCACACCGTGAACACGTTCGGCGACTGACGGTCATCGGCCATCGCCGCGCCGGGACCCGTGATCGCCCCGACCGCGAGCAGGGCGACGGCCGCGGCGCATGCCCCGCTCATCTGACGTGCCTTCATCTTGCGCTCCTCTATCTTTCTTGGGCTCCGATCAGGATCGATCGAAAGTCACAGAAAGTGATATTCCTGATACTTAAGGTAGTCAATCGGTCTAATGTGTCTTTAAATCGGAAAGGTTCATCAATAGGCACATTTGATCCACTCGGCCTCCCGCACAGGTCATCGCATCGCGAGACGCGAGCACGGGTGACACCAGCAGACGAGAGGTGGCGCCGTGGCGCCGCCCCGCCATCCCGCCGGGAGGACCCACGAACGGCACCGCGTGGCAAGCGCGGCGACCACCGCGATGACCATGAAGGAGCGTGAGGGTGTACCTAGGTGCAGGTCGGTACGGCAGCTGGCCCGATGGTGGGGGAGGGGGCCGCTTTCCTAGCGTCGGAAGGACCGTTCGATCATCCAGGAGGCGGCACAGCATGACTACCTCGACGCGACGCGGCGCCATCGGCCGGGTCGGGAACATCGCCCTGTGGGGGCTGCAGATCGTCCTGGCCGGGTTCTTCCTCATGTCGGCCCTGGGCAAGTTCGGCAACGCCGAGCCGGCCGCGTCCACGTTCGCGGCGATCGGGTGGGGCGGCTGGTTCAGGAACCTGACCGGGGCGCTGGAGGTGGCCGGGGCGGTGGCGCTGCTGGTGCCGCGGCTGGCCGGGGCGGCGGGGCTGGCGTTCGTGGGGCTGACGGCGTGCGCGGCGCTGGTGGAGGCGTTCGTGTCCGGGGGCGGCGTCTTCCTGCCGCTGACCGTGCTCGTGCTGTGCGCCGTCGTCGCCTGGGGGCGCAGGGACGGTACGGCGCGTTTGTGGGCGGCGGTCTCCGGCCGGAGAGACGGCCGGAGAGACGGCCGGTGAGACGGCCAGGGAGACGGCCAGGAAGACGGCTGGTGAGTCGCCCGGTGATCCGGTCGCGGGACGAGCCGGTCACAGGACGGGGGTGGGCGGGGTGGGGCAAGGTGGGGCCGTGGACCTCTTCGCCGATGATCCGATGGCCCGCCCGCTCACCTACCCCGGCCGCGTCCCCGCCGGCTCGGGCGTCCTGATGGACGACGCGTACGTACCGCTGAGAGTGGAGGGCGGCGAGCAGGACCGGTGGCGGGCGGACGGCGTGAGCCTCGGCGCGCTGCTCGCGCGCGAGGGAGCCGAGCCGATGCGCGGCCGCCACCGCGTCGTCGCGGTCGGCTCCAACGCCGCCCCCGGCCAGCTGCGCGCGAAGTTCCGCGATCACGGTGTACGCCCGCTCGTCCCCATGACGGCCGCGGACGTGACCGGCGTCGTCCCTGGCGTCTCCGCGCACGTGAGCAGGTGGGGATACGTGCCGGCCGCGCCGATCGCGGCGCCCGGCGAGACCGCAGGGCTCTTCGTGCTCTGGCTGAACGAGGAGCAGCTCGCCGCGCTCGACCTCACCGAGCCCAACTATGTACGCCGCCGCCTGGCCGCCCGGGTCGTCGTGGCCGCGGGCGCGCCGCTGACCGGGGTCTTCGTGTACGAGGGCAGGCACGGTTGCGTCGCCGACGGCCACGGCCGGCCGCGCCGCCTCACGTCCCAGAGAGCCCTCGTCCAGTCCCTCCTGGACGCTTCCTCGTCCCTGCGCCACGTGTGCGGGGACACCCCGGAGGACTTCGTGGCCAACGTCGGGGACGACACCGTAC
Organism: Nonomuraea fuscirosea; assembly: GCF_035917475.1. NCBI lineage: Bacteria > Bacillati > Actinomycetota > Actinomycetes > Streptosporangiales > Streptosporangiaceae > Nonomuraea > Nonomuraea fuscirosea. Next base: position 1,235,910 of record NZ_CP109074.1, read on the forward strand.
GCGCCGAGGCCTCTCGCATCCTCCAGGCGGAACACCGGACGGGCGCCGGTAGGGTCGGGCTCCGTGAAAGACACCCGGATTCCCCCTCCCCTCACCGGTGACGAACGAACCGTGCTCGGCAACTGGCTCGAATGGCACCGCGCGACCCTGGCCTTCAAATGCGCGGGCCTGTCGGACGAGCAGCTGCGCGTGCGTTCGGCGCCACCTTCGTCCCTGTCTTTGCTGGGCCTGGTCAGGCACATGGCCCACGTCGAACAGTCCTGGTTCCGCCGCGTGCTCGACGGCGAGGACCTGCCCAAGCTCTGGGACAAGGACCGCGACAACGACGCCGACTTCAACGACGTGGACACCGCCTCGGTCAAGGAGGCGTTCGAGGTGTGGCAGGAGGAGATCGAGCGGGCGCGGGCCATCTCCGCGGCCAAGTCACTGGACGCGGTGGGCGACCGCAACGGGCGGGAGTGCTCGCACCGCTACGTCCTGGTGCACGTGATCGAGGAGTACGCGCGGCACAACGGTCACGCGGATCTGCTGCGCGAGCGGATCGACGGCGCGACGGGCGACTGACGCGAGGACAATGGGCGGCTGACGCGAGGACGATGGGTTGAAAGCGACCGGACCTCAGCCGCCGGCGTGAAAGCGAGCGGGCCTCAGCCGTCGGCGCGGAACAGCGCCCAGACGGCCTTGCCGCCGCGGGCCAGCGGGTCCCATCCCCAGCACTGGCTGTAGGTCTCGACGATGTAGAGGCCGCGCCCGTTCTCGGAGATGAAGTCGGGCTCCTTGGGCCGCGGCACCTCGTCGCTGGGGTCGGCCACCGCGAGCAGCACGTGCGGGGCGACCCGCATCAGCAACAATTCGATCTCACGACGCCCGGCGGCGTACATCGCGTACCTGACCGCGTTCGTCACCAGCTCCGACACCACCAGCGCGGCGTCGTCGCTCAGGTCGTGCAGGCCCCACGCGCGCAGCGTCGAGCGGGTCACATCCCTGGCGGTCTTGACCGAGTCGGCCTGGAAAGGCAGCGGACACGCGGTAGTGCCCGGCTTACCGCCCATGAGCAGACGGTCGAAGCCCACGTCACGCGTGATCTGGAGGCAGTCGGCAGTGGCCAGAGGATCCTCCACCATGCCGCTGATACCTCCCCGTTCAACCTTGGTTAGTGCATGTTTGGCCCAATATGCACTAAGCCATCATGGGTTACGAACGCTGCACCTGCAAGACCCAAATGCACGTGCAGTTGCAATGTGCAGGAGCAAGCGGCGTTTTGGCGCATAGGTATCCGAATCGGACACGAGGTTGAGACCTTGTCATACCCGGCAATGTGGTGTCACTGTGTGTGCGGACCTTGATAGGAGGCAAAGTGACGCAGAACCAGCCGGGTTCCGGGCCGACGGCGCTGCGCATCCTCCTGGGCTCCCAGCTGCGCAAGCTCAGGGAAGCGAAGAACGTCACTCGTGAGGAGGCCGGCCACCTCATCAGGGGGTCGGAATCCAAGATCAGCCGAATGGAACTCGGCCGGGTGGGGTTCAAAGAACGCGACGTGGCGGACCTGCTGACCCTGTACGGGGTGGTCGACGACCAGGCCCGCTCCGCCGTGCTCGACCTGGTGACCACCGCCAACGAGCCTGGCTGGTGGCACCGGTTCAACGACGTCCTGCCCACGTGGTTCCAGGCGTACGTCGGCCTTGAAGAGGCCGCCGCCAGGATCAGGACCTACGAGGTCCAGTTCGTGCCAGGACTGCTGCAGACCAAGGAGTACGCAAGGGCCGTCGTGACCGCCGGTTCGGCGGGGATCGCGGCGGAGGAGATCGCCAGGAGGGTGGATCTCCGGCTGGAGCGCCAGAGGATGCTGGACAGGCCGGACGGGCCGATCTTCTGGGCGGTGATCGACGAGGCGGCGCTGCGGCGGCCGATCGGCGGCGCCGAAGTGATGCGGGCCCAGCTGGAGCACCTCATCGATCTGATGCGCCAGTCCAGCATCACGATTCAGATCATGCCGTTCAGCTTCGGCGGGCACAGCGCGGAGGGCGGCGCGTTCAGCATCCTGCGCTTCCCCGACAGCGATCTGCCCGACGTGGTGTATGTGGAACAGCTGGCGAGCGCGCTCTATCTTGACAAGCGTGAGGACGTGGACCGATACACCGAGGTGATGGAGCGGCTGTGCGCCGTGAGCACCACTCCGGATGAGACGATCGAGCTGCTGAGGACGATCGCGGACGAGTTCTGAACGCGGCGGCGTCGTGGTTGGGTACGCATCTGCCCTAGACTGGCCATCGGCGTTGGAACCCGCCGTGGCGGAGCATGCCCAGCGCTTTATGTGGGCGCGGCGCGTGAGCCGTACCGATGGACGCGCCCGCGATCACTCGTAGCTTGATCAAGGAGACCATTCCCGTGAAGACCGCTGTCGAGGAGCTCAGCCCGACCCGGGTCAAGCTCACTGTCGAGGTGCCGTTCGACGAGCTGCGCCCGAGCATGGATGCGGCGTACAAGAAGGTCGCGCAGCAGGTGCGCGTCCCCGGGTTCCGGCCTGGCAAGGTTCCGGCCCGCATCATCGAGCAGCGCTTCGGCCGGGCGGTAGTGCTGGAGGAGACCCTCAACGACGCCGTGCCCAAGCTGTACGGCCAGGCCGTCGACGAGGTCGACGTCTTCCCGGTCAGCCAGCCTGACATCGAGGTCACGAGGATCGACGACGGCGAGCAGATCGAGTTCACCGCCGAGGTCGACATCCGGCCCAACTTCGAGGTGCCCGACTACGCGGGCGTCGAGGTCACGGTCGACTCCGCCGAGGTCTCCGACGAGGACGTGGACAGCCAGCTCGACGCCCTGCGCCAGCGTTTCGCCACGCTGACCGGCGTGGAGCGCGCCGCGACCGGCGGCGACTTCGTCGTCATGGACCTGCGCGCCGAGATCAACGGCGAGAACATCGAGGAGCAGCAGGCCAACGAGGTCTCCTACGAGGTCGGCGCCGGCTCCGTGCTGCAGGGCCTCGACGACGCGCTCGAGGGCATGTCCGCGGGCGAGGAGAAGACCTTCAAGACCGAGCTCGTCGGCGGCGAGAACGCCGGCGAGGAGGCCGACGTGATCATCAACGTCAAGTCGGTCAAGGAGAAGGTCCTGCCCGAGCTCGACGACGAGTTCGCCCAGCTGGCCAGCGAGTTCGACACGCTGGAGGAGCTGAAGAACAGCATCCGCGAGCAGGCCCGCCGCAACAAGCTGATCGACCAGGTCGTGCAGGCCCGCGAGAACGCGCTCGACGCGGTGCTCGACAAGATCGACATCCCGCTGCCCGACAGCGCGCTCAAGGCCGAGGTCGACGCCCGCAAGCACAACCTCGACCACCAGGTGGCCGAGAGCGGCCTCAGCCGCGACGCCTTCTTCCGTCTCTACCAGACGACGGAGGAGGAGCGCTTCGCCGAGTTCGAGACCAACTCCGCCCGGGCGATCAAGGTCGGCTTCGTGCTCGACAAGATCGTCAAGGCCGAGGAGCTGGGCGTCTCCGAGCAGGAGCTGACCAACTTCGTGGTCCGCCGCGCGATGGAGATGGGCGTCCAGCCCAACGAGCTGGCCAAGCACCTCGCCGACAACGACCAGCTCACGCTGGCCATGGTCGAGATCGTCCGCGACAAGGCCAAGTCGGTGCTGGGCGACGCCGCCAAGGTCGTCGATAGCGACGGCAACGAGGTCGACCTCAAGGCCATCTACACCGAGATCAACGGTGCCGAGGTCGTCGAGGAGGAGGACGAGTCCTCCGAGGAGAAGGCCGACGACAAGGCCGAGGCGTAAGCTTCCGCCGAACCACCCGCGAGCCCCCGGATCCTGGTGTCCGGGGGTTTCGTCGTTCCCGAGCCCGCCTCCGTCGCGCGGGCTCGCCCTTGGCGCCGGCTACGCGGCGCTGGGGGCGCTCAGCGGGCTTCTGAGGGGATCGGAGGCGATACGGCGAACCTCCGGCCCGGAAGCCGTCCGCGGGCGCGGGACCGCCCTTTCAGCGCTCCAGAGAGGGCGCGCTTTCCCGGGCGAAAGCTGTATAAACACCGCAAAGAGCTGCGGCCGTACATTCGCCCGAACATGCGCCGTCAGCGAACAGCCCGGGTGAGCGGGCATGACCTGTGGGTGGCGCGCGTTAAGGTCACAAGCAAAGCCAATCGATTACGACGCATCGGAAGGTGACGCTGTGACCAGCCCGCCGACCTTCTATCAGCCTGAGTCGCGAGGCCGTGAGAACGGCTCGTCCTTCCGGCTTGAGGACCAGCTTTACCAGCGCCTGCTCCGCGAGCGCATCATCGTGCTCGGGCAGGAGGTCAACGACGAGATCGCCAACCGCATCTGCGCCGAGCTCCTCCTGCTCGCCGCCGATGACCCCGAGCGGGACATCACGCTCTACATCAACTCGCCGGGGGGCTCGGTGAGTGCGGGCATGGCGATTTACGACATGATGGAATACGTGCCCAACGACGTGTCCACGGTGGTGATGGGCATGGCCGCCTCCATGGGGCAGTTCCTGCTGACCGCCGGGGCGCCGGGCAAGCGTTACGGCCTGCCGCACGCCCGGGTGATGATGCACCAGCCGTCGGGTGGCATCGGTGGCACCGCCGCCGACATCGCCATCCAGGCGGAGCAGATGCTCTACGTGAAGAAGACGCTGGCCGAGCGGATCGCCTTCCACACGGGGCAGCCGCTGGAGCAGATCGAGGCCGACTCCGACCGTGACCGCTGGTTCACGGCCGAGGAGGCCAAGGACTACGGCTTCATCGACCACGTCGTGCGCAGTGCGCGGCAGGTGCCCTCCGCGGGCCCGGTCTCCTAAGGGGGAGCTGACATGAACATCCAGAGCCGTTACGTTCTCCCCTCCTTCGTCGAGCGCACGTCCTACGGCGTGAAGGAGATGAACCCGTACAACAAGCTCTTCGAGGACCGCATCATCTTCCTCGGGGTGCAGATCGACGACGCGTCGGCCAACGACGTGATGGCCCAGCTGCTCACGCTGGAGTCGCTCGATCCCGACCGTGACATCAGCATCTACATCAACTCGCCCGGTGGCTCCTTCACCGCCATGACGGCGATCTACGACACGATGCAGTTCGTCCGGCCGGAGATCCAGACCGTCTGCCTCGGCCAGGCCGCCTCGGCCGCGGCCGTGCTGCTGGCGGGCGGCACCCCGGGCAAGCGCTTCGCGCTGCCCAACGCCCGGGTGCTGATCCACCAGCCGTCTACCGAGGGTGGCGGCCAGGGCAGCGACATCGAGATCCAGGCCCGCGAGATCCTGCGCATGCGCTCGCTGCTGGAGGACATCGTGGCCCGGCACACCGGCAAGCCCTCCGCCGAAGTCCGCAGAGACATCGAACGCGACAAAATTCTCAACGCGGACGAGGCGAAGGCGTATGGTCTGATCGATGACATCATCCCGTCCAGGAAGAAACGGGCTCAGGCCGTAGCTTCCTAGACGAGACGTGACGCGCCGGAGCGCTGCCCAATAGGGCACGTTCCGGTGCGACTCGCCGCTAGGGGGCTCACTGAGGGCCCAGAAGACGGTAACGTCGAAACCTGAGCGGTTCGGCCTAGTCCGGAGAATGTCCGGAGACACTGCTCGCGTGAGCAAGCAGGGCGGTCCCACGCAAAGGAGTATCTGGGGTGGCACGCATCGGCGACGGGGGAGACCTGCTGAAGTGCTCTTTCTGCGGAAAGAGTCAGAAGCAAGTCAAGAAGCTCATTGCCGGTCCAGGCGTCTACATCTGCGATGAGTGCATCGATCTCTGCAACGAGATCATCGAGGAGGAGCTCTCCGAGTCCTCCGAGCTCAAGTGGGACAACCTGCCCAAGCCGAGGGAGATCTACGAGTTCCTCGACGCCTATGTCATCGGTCAGGACAAGGCGAAGAAGGCCCTCTCGGTGGCGGTCTACAACCACTACAAGCGGGTGCAGTCCGGTGACCGGGGCAGAGACGACGGTCTGGAGCTGGCCAAGAGCAACATCTTGTTGCTCGGCCCGACCGGCTCGGGCAAGACGCTGCTGGCGCAGACCCTGGCGAAGATGCTCAACGTGCCCTTCGCCATCGCCGACGCCACCGCGCTGACCGAGGCCGGCTACGTCGGCGAGGATGTCGAGAACATCCTGCTCAAGCTCATCCAGGCCGCCGACTACGACGTCAAGAAGGCCGAGACCGGCATCATCTACATCGACGAGGTCGACAAGATCGCTCGCAAGAGCGAAAACCCGTCGATCACGCGCGACGTCTCCGGCGAAGGCGTGCAGCAGGCGCTGCTGAAGATACTGGAGGGCACCACGGCATCGGTGCCTCCGCAGGGCGGCCGCAAGCACCCGCACCAGGAGTTCATCCAGATCGACACCACCAACGTGCTGTTCATCTGCGGTGGTGCGTTCGCCGGTCTGGAAAAGATCATCGAGTCGCGCATCGGCAAGAAGGGCATCGGCTTCAACGCCGTCATCCGGTCGAAGGAAGAGGTCGACACGGTCGACGTCTTCTCCGACGTGATGCCCGAAGACCTGCTCAAGTTCGGCATGATCCCCGAGTTCGTCGGCCGGCTCCCGGTCATCACCTCGGTGCACAACCTCGACCGCGAGGCGCTCATCCAGATCCTCACCGAGCCGCGCAACGCGCTGGTGAAGCAGTACCGCAAGCTGCTCGAACTCGACGGTGTCGAGCTGGAGTTCACCGACGGCGCCCTCGAGGCCATCGCCGACCAGGCCATCCTGCGCGGCACCGGCGCCCGCGGACTGCGCGCCATCCTGGAGGAGGTGCTCCAGTCCGTCATGTACGAGGTGCCGTCGAGGCAAGACGTAGCCCGCGTCGTCATCACCCGCGAGTCGGTCCTGGAGCACGCGATCCCGACGCTCGTCCCGCGTGACCAGCTCGCCGCCAAGCAGCAGCGCACACCACGCGAGAAGTCGGCCTGAGCGGCCCACCTGTTCATCCGGACGCCCCGTGGTCACCAACCATGGGGCGTTCCGCTTTCCCGTCTCCCTAGAATTGGTCACTGTGACAACGCCAGAGCTGCCTACCCAGTACACCCCGGCCGACGTCGAGACCCGTAGCTACGAGCGCTGGGTGTCCGAAGGCTACTTCCGTGCCGACCCGGGCAGCTCTCGCGAGCCGTACAGCATCGTCCTCCCGCCGCCCAACGTGACGGGAGTGCTGCACATCGGGCACGCTCTCGACCACTCCATCCAGGACGCGCTGACGCGCCGCGCCCGCATGCGCGGCCACGAGACGCTCTGGCTGCCCGGCATGGACCACGCCGGCATCGCCACCCAGAACGTCGTCGAGCGCGAGCTGGCCAAGCAGGGCAAGTCGCGCCACGACCTCGGGCGCGAGGCGTTCGTCGAGCGGGTCTGGGAGTGGAAGGAGGAGTCCGGCGGACGGATCCTCGGCCAGATGCGCAAGCTCGGCGACGGCGTCGACTGGTCGCGCGAGCGCTTCACCATGGACACCGGCCTCTCGCGCGCCGTGCAGACCATCTTCAAGAAGCTGTTCGACGAGGGCCTGATCTACCGCGCCGAGCGGATCATCAACTGGTGCCCGCGCTGCCTGACCGCGCTGTCCGACATCGAGGTCGAGCACAGCGAGGACGAGGGCGAGCTCGTCTCCATCCGCTACTCCGACGAGATCGTGGTGGCCACCACGCGCGCCGAGACCATGCTCGGCGACACCGCCGTGGCCGTGCATCCCTCGGACGAGCGCTACGCCCACCTGGTCGGCACGATGGTCGAGGTCCCGCTCACCGGGCGCATGATCCCCGTCGTCGCCGACGAGCACGTCGATCCGGCGTTCGGCACCGGCGCGGTCAAGGTGACCCCCGCCCATGACCCCAACGACTTCGAGATCGGCCGGCGTCATTCGCTGCCGTCGCTGACCGTCATGGACGAGCGCGGCGTCATCACCGCGCACGGGCCGTTCGAGGGGCTCGACCGCTTCGAGGCCCGCCCCGCCGTCGTCGCCGCGCTGCGCGCCGAGGGCAGGATCGTCGCGGAGAAGCGTCCCTACGTGCACTCGGTCGGCCACTGCTCGCGGTGCAAGACCGTGGTCGAGCCCAGGCTCTCGCTGCAGTGGTTCGTGAACGTCGCGCCGCTGGCCAAGGCCGCCGGCGACGCCGTGCGCGACGGGCGCACCCGCATCCATCCGCCGGAGCTGGCCAAGCGCTACTTCGACTGGGTCGACGACATGCACGACTGGTGCATCTCCCGGCAGCTGTGGTGGGGCCATCGCATCCCGGTCTGGTACGGGCCCGGCGGCGAGGTCGTGTGCGTGGGGCCCGACGAGGAGCCGCCGGCGGGTTACACCCAGGACTCCGACGTCCTCGACACCTGGTTCTCCTCCGGGCTGTGGCCGTTCTCGACGATGGGCTGGCCAGACCGCACTCCCGAGCTGGAGCGCTTCTACCCGACGTCGGTGCTGGTCACCGGCTACGACATCCTGTTCTTCTGGGTCGCGCGGATGATGATGTTCGGGCTCTACGCGATGGACGGCGAACCGCCGTTCCGCGTGGTCGCCCTGCACGGCATGGTCCGCGACCAGTACGGCAAGAAGATGTCGAAGTCGTTCGGCAACGTCGTCGACCCCCTCGACTGGATCGAGCGCTTCGGCGCCGACGCCACCCGGTTCACTCTCCTGCGCGGCGCCAACCCGGGCGCCGACGTGGCGGTGAGTGAGGAATGGGCGGCCGGCTCACGCAACTTCTGCAACAAGATCTGGAACGCCACCCGCTTCGCCCTGATGAACGGCGCGGCCGTCGGCTCGCTCGACGACGCCGAGTTGACCGCGGCCGACCGGTGGATCCTGTCCCGCCTGCAGACCGTCATCACGGCGGCCGACGCGGCGTTCGAGGAGTTCGAGTTCGCCAAGGCCTCGGACCTGCTCTACCACTTCGCGTGGGACGAGGTCTGCGACTGGTACCTGGAGCTGGCGAAGATCCAGCTCGGTGAGGGGCTGGAGCACACCAGGCTGGTGCTCGGCCACGTGCTCGACGCGATCCTGCGGCTGCTGCATCCGCTGGTGCCGTTCGTGACCGAGGAGCTGTGGCGGGCCGTCACCGGGGGCGAGTCGCTCGTGGTGGCGCCATGGCCGGTGGCCGATCCGCGCTACGCCGACGCCGGCGCCGAGGCGGAGATCGAGGCGCTGCAGGAGCTGGTGACCGAGGTCCGCAGGTTCCGCTCGGACCAGGGGCTCAAGCCGGGCCAGAAGGTGGCCGCGCGACTCGGGCTGGGCGGCACGCCGCTGGCCGGCCAGGAGAGCGCGATCAGGGCCCTGCTCCGGCTCACGGAGCCGGAGGAGTCGTTCAGCGCGACCGCGCGGTTCACGGTGGGGGAGGTGACCGTGGAGATCGACACCGCGGGCGCCATCGACGTCGTGGCCGAGCGCAAGCGGCTGGAGAAGGATCTGGCCGTCGCGCGCAAGGAGGCCGCCCAGGCGACCGCCAAGCTGGGCAACGAGCAGTTCATGGCCAAGGCGCCGCAGGACGTGGTGGCCAAGGTCAGGGGCAGGGCAGAACAGGCTGACGCGGACATCGCGCGCCTCGAGGCCCAGCTCGCCGCGCTCAGGGTTTGAACAGTCCGCACGAGGGGAAGGTCCATTCGTTACCGAAGATGGACCTTCCACGCCCGCGAGACTGCTACAGTTTTCAACGCGGGGCCGATCTGGTCCTGACATCCCAGTGAACGAACCCCGACTTTCGGGCGACTCCAGCCGCGCGGTTGGACAAGAGCCGAAAGTTGGAGTAAGTTAGCAGGGTTGCCTCGAAGAGAGGCGAGTCCGGAAGCTCCCGGATCGGGCGGTTTGACAAGGATCGTCCGGATCTGGTAAACTGAAGGAAATGAAATGTGCGCCTCGCGCACCGGGGTCTCCCAGAGATTCTGGTGCGGATGTACGCGTCCGTTTCTTGAGAACTCAACAGTGTGTTAAAAGCCAGTGCATGATTTTCATGCAACACCTCGTCAAGTGATTGTTTGCTTGATGGATTTTTGTTGGGATTGTTTCCAGACATTGTTTGGAGAGTTTGATCCTGGCTCAGGACGAACGCTGGCGGCGTGCTTAACACATGCAAGTCGAGCGGAAAGGCCCTTCGGGGTACTCGAGCGGCGAACGGGTGAGTAACACGTGAGCAACCTGCCCCTGACTCTGGGATAAGCCCGGGAAACTGGGTCTAATACCGGATATGACCGCCCCTGGCATCGGGTGGTGGTGGAAAGTTTTTCGGTTGGGGATGGGCTCGCGGCCTATCAGCTTGTTGGTGGGGTAGTGGCCTACCAAGGCGACGACGGGTAGCCGGCCTGAGAGGGCGACCGGCCACACTGGGACTGAGACACGGCCCAGACTCCTACGGGAGGCAGCAGTGGGGAATATTGCGCAATGGGCGGAAGCCTGACGCAGCGACGCCGCGTGGGGGATGACGGCCTTCGGGTTGTAAACCTCTTTCAGCAGGGACGAAGTTGACGTGTACCTGCAGAAGAAGCGCCGGCTAACTACGTGCCAGCAGCCGCGGTAATACGTAGGGCGCAAGCGTTGTCCGGAATTATTGGGCGTAAAGAGCTCGTAGGTGGCTGGTCGCGTCTGCCGTGAAAGCCCGCAGCTTAACTGCGGGTCTGCGGTGGATACGGGCCGGCTAGAGGTAGGTAGGGGCAAGTGGAATTCCTGGTGTAGCGGTGAAATGCGCAGATATCAGGAGGAACACCGGTGGCGAAGGCGGCTTGCTGGGCCTTACCTGACGCTGAGGAGCGAAAGCGTGGGGAGCGAACAGGATTAGATACCCTGGTAGTCCACGCTGTAAACGTTGGGCGCTAGGTGTGGGACCCTTCCACGGGTTCCGTGCCGGAGCTAACGCATTAAGCGCCCCGCCTGGGGAGTACGGCCGCAAGGCTAAAACTCAAAGGAATTGACGGGGGCCCGCACAAGCGGCGGAGCATGTTGCTTAATTCGACGCAACGCGAAGAACCTTACCAAGGTTTGACATCACCCGGACAGGTCTAGAGATAGATCCTTCTTCGGACTGGGTGACAGGTGGTGCATGGCTGTCGTCAGCTCGTGTCGTGAGATGTTGGGTTAAGTCCCGCAACGAGCGCAACCCTTGCTCCATGTTGCCAGCAACACCGTTTTGGTGGTTGGGGACTCATGGGGGACTGCCGGGGTCAACTCGGAGGAAGGTGGGGATGACGTCAAGTCATCATGCCCCTTATGTCTTGGGCTGCAAACATGCTACAATGGCCGGTACAGAGGGTTGCGATGCCGTGAGGCGGAGCGAATCCCTAAAAGCCGGTCTCAGTTCGGATTGGGGTCTGCAACTCGACCCCATGAAGTCGGAGTCGCTAGTAATCGCAGATCAGCAACGCTGCGGTGAATACGTTCCCGGGCCTTGTACACACCGCCCGTCACGTCACGAAAGTCGGCAACACCCGAAGCCCGTGGCCCAACCAGCTTGCTGGGGGGAGCGGTCGAAGGTGGGGCTGGCGATTGGGACGAAGTCGTAACAAGGTAGCCGTACCGGAAGGTGCGGCTGGATCACCTCCTTTCTAAGGAGCACTCTCACCCGTCACCACCGAATGTGTGGTGGGGTGACAGCTCACTAGTGGAGCACTGGCTACTCAGCTTGGCCGGATGGCCGGCGTTCTGGTACCGCCACTGGAGACAGTGGAGTGGGAACGGGCGTGTCGGGGATCCGGGCTGGTTGGACACACTGTTGGGTCCTGAGGAAACGGGCAGCCTTTAGGGTTTGCTTGTTTGACCTCGGTACAGGGCCGGTGAACATCCTGCGGGTTGTGGGGTGGGAGCCGGTTGCTGTTTGTTGTTTGAGATTTGCATAGTGGACGCGAGCATCTTTGTGGCCAAGTTTTTTAGGGCACACGGTGGATGCCTTGGCATCAGGAGCCGATGAAGGACGTGGGAGGCTGCGTTAAGCCTCGGGGAGTCGCCAACCAGACGTTGATCCGGGGATGTCCGAATGGGGAAACCTAGCACCAGTCATGTGGTGTTGCCTCCGCCTGAATGTATAGGGCGGTTGGTGGTAACGCGGGGAAGTGAAACATCTCAGTACCCGTAGGAAGAGAAAACAAGAGTGATTCCGTGAGTAGTGGTGAGCGAAAGCGGATGAGGCTAAACCGGGCGTGTGTGATAGCCGGCGGGCGTTGCATGTCCGGGGTCGTGGGACCCTCTGGTGGTTTCTGCCGGAACCACAAGAAGTGATAAACCTTTGAGGTAGTTGAAAGCTCTGGGAAGGGCTGCCGTAGACCGTGAGAGCCGGGTAAGCGAAACCTTGAGGGCTTCTTGAGGGGATCCCAAGTAGCACGGGGCCCGAGAAATCCTGTGTGAATCTGCCAGGACCACCTGGTAAGCCTAAATACTCCCTGATGACCGATAGTGCACGAGTACCGTGAGGGAAAGGTGAAAAGTGCCCCGGTGAGGGGTCGTGAAATAGTACCTGAAACCGTGTGCCTACAAGCCGTAGGAGCTTACATCAGCTTGCTGGTGTGTGATGTGACTGCGTGCCTTTTGAAGAATGAGCCTGCGAGTTATGGTGTGTGGCGAGGTTAACCCGTGTGGGGGAGCCGTAGCGAAAGCGAGTCTGAAGAGGGCGTTTGAGTCGCATGCTGTAGACCCGAAGCGGAGTGATCTACGCATGGGCAGGTTGAAGCTCAGGTAAGACTGGGTGGAGGACCGAACCCACCAGGGTTGAAAACCTGGGGGATGATCTGTGTGTAGGGGTGAAAGGCCAATCAAACTCCGTGATAGCTGGTTCTCCCCGAAATGCATTTAGGTGCAGCGTTGCGTGTTTCTTGCCGGAGGTAGAGCACTGGATGGCTAATGGGCCCGACAAGGTTACTGACGTCAGCCAAACTCCGAATGCCGGTAAGTGAGAGCGTGGCAGTGAGACTGCGGGCGATAAGGTTCGTAGTCGAGAGGGAAACAGCCCAGATCACCGACTAAGGCCCCTAAGCGTGTGCTAAGTGGGAAAGGATGTGGAGTCGCAGAGACAACCAGGAGGTTGGCTTAGAAGCAGCCACCCTTGAAAGAGTGCGTAATAGCTCACTGGTCAAGTGATTCCGCGCCGACAATGTAGCGGGGCTCAAGTACACCGCCGAAGTCGTGGCATTGATCCTCCTTTCGAGGGGGGTTGATGGGTAGGGGAGCGTCGTGTATGCGGTGAAGCGGCAGAGTGATCTAGCCGTGGAGCGTACACGAGTGAGAATGCAGGCATGAGTAGCGAATCGAGGGTGAGAAACCCTCGCGCCGGATGACCAAGGGTTCCTGGGCCAGGCTAATCCGCCCAGGGTAAGTCGGGACCTAAGGCGAGGCCGACAGGCGTAGTCGATGGACAACGGGTTGATATTCCCGTACCCGCTTCAATGCGCCCATACTGAACCTCGTGATGCTAAGAGTCCTTAGCTCGGGTTGTCCTTCGGGATGGCCGTCAGAGTGAACGCTCGATCCGATCGGGTAGTAGGTAAGCGATGGGGTGACGCAGGAAGGTAGTCCAGCCCAGGCGATGGTTGTCCTGGGGTAAGCATGTAGCCCGTGTTGTAGGCAAATCCGCAACACTTGAGGGTGAGATGTGATGCCGAGCCGATTGTGGTGAAGTGGATGATCCTATGCTGCCGAGAAAAGCCTCTAGTGAGTGTTGTGGCGGCCCGTACCCTAAACCGACTCAGGTGGTCAGGTAGAGAATACTAAGGCGATCGGGTGAACTGTGGTTAAGGAACTCGGCAAATTGCCCCCGTAACTTCGGGAGAAGGGGGGCCTCTGCTGGTGATGGGTTTTGCATCCTGAGCTGGTGGGGGCCGCAGTGGCCAGGGGGAAGCGACTGTTTACTAAAAACACAGGTCCGTGCGAAGTCGTAAGACGATGTATACGGACTGACGCCTGCCCGGTGCCGGAACGTTAAGGGGACCGCTTAGTTCAGCTTCGGCTGGGCGAAGGTGAGAACTTAAGCGCCGGTAAACGGCGGTGGTAACTATAACCATCCTAAGGTAGCGAAATTCCTTGTCGGGTAAGTTCCGACCTGCACGAATGGCGTAACGACTTCCCCGCTGTCTCAACCGCAGACCCGGCGAAATTGCACTACGAGTAAAGATGCTCGTTACGCGCAGCAGGACGGAAAGACCCCGGGACCTTCACTACAGCTTGACATTGGCGTTTGGAGCGTCTTGTGTAGGATAGGTGGGAGACTGGGAAGCTCGGACGCTAGTTCGGGTGGAGTCATTGGTGAAATACCACTCTGGTCGTTTTGAACGTCTAACTCTGGTCCGTGATCCGGATCGGGGACAGTGTCTGGTGGGTAGTTTAACTGGGGCGGTTGCCTCCTAAAGAGTAACGGAGGCGCCCAAAGGTTCCCTCAGCCTGGTTGGCAATCAGGTGTTGAGTGTAAGTGCACAAGGGAGCTTGACTGTGAGACTGACGGGTCGAGCAGGAGCGAAAGCTGGGACTAGTGATCCGGCATCGGCGTGTGGAAGCGGTGTCGCTCAACGGCTAAAAGGTACCCCGGGGATAACAGGCTGATCTTCCCCAAGAGTCCATATCGACGGGATGGTTTGGCACCTCGATGTCGGCTCGTCGCATCCTGGGGCTGGAGTAGGTCCCAAGGGTTGGGCTGTTCGCCCATTAAAGCGGTACGCGAGCTGGGTTTAGAACGTCGCGAGACAGTTCGGTCCCTATCCGCTGCGCGCGCAGGAGACTTGAAAGGAGCTGTCCCTAGTACGAGAGGACCGGGACGGACGAACCTCTGGTGTGCCAGTTGTACCGCCAGGTGCACGGCTGGTTGGCTACGTTCGGAAGGGATAACCGCTGAAAGCATCTAAGCGGGAAGCTCGCCTTGAGATGAGGTCTCCCACCTGTAACAGGGGTAAGGCTCCCGGTAGACGACCGGGTTGATAGGCCGGAGGTGGAAGCACGGTAACGTGTGGAGCTGACCGGTACTAATAGGCCGAGGACTTGACCACAAAGCAACTCTTCTTTGCTCTGTGGGGTGTGTGCTGCGTTCTGTTCTCTTCGCCGGGTCCAGAGCTGCGCCGCACTCGATGGGTTTGGAGTATTGCTCGCGTCCACTAAGCAATTCTGAGGCAGCAAACAGCGTGTGTTGTTTGTGTGTTTCAGAGGGTTACGGCGGTTATGGCGGGAAGGAAACACCCGGTTACATTCCGAACCCGGAAGTTAAGCTTCTCTGCGCCGATGGTACTGCACTCGGGAGGGTGTGGGAGAGTAGGTCACCGCCGGACAATCTTTCTCGAGGAGGGTTCCGACGCTTCACAGCGTCGGAGCCCTCTTCTTGCATGTCCGGACTCTTTCTCAGGGTCCTGCCGCCGCGCAGCCTTTCGGGGCAGCTTGGCGGGCTGCTGGCCTGTGAGGGCTCGGGTGGGCCTCGCTGAGGACGTTCCTGGGGACGGTCTCCTGCCTGGGCGGGCCCGCTGTGAGGGGTCGTGCGGCCGGCTGTGGGTCGGGGAGAGGTTCGCCCCGGGTACGGACTGGTGATGACGGTCAGTAGGGTTGAGGGGTGGATTATCGTGCGGTAGAACGCGCGATCCTGGATCGTGGCGTCGAGTGGGATTTCGAGCCGACGCTCGATCGGATCGCGGCCCTTCTTGACCTGCTCGGCTCGCCGCAGCGGGCGTACCCGGTCATACACATCGCCGGCACCAACGGCAAGACGAGCACGGCGCGGCTCACCGAGGCGCTGCTGAAGGAGCGCAACCTACGGGTGGGGCGGTTCACCAGCCCGCACCTGGTCTCGATGCGTGAGCGCATCACCGTGGACGGAGAGCCGCTGAGTGAGGAGCGGTTCGCGCAGGTCTACGAGGAGATCATTCCCTATGTCGACCTGACCGACCAGCAGGGGCGGCGGATCCAGTTCTTCGAGCTGCTGACGGCCATGGCGTTCGCGGCGTTCGCCGACAGCCCGGTCGACGTCGCCGTCGTCGAGACCGGCATGGGCGGCTCCTGGGACGCGACCAACGTGGCCGACGGCACCGTGTCGGTCATCACGCCCATCTCGCTCGACCACACCGACCGGCTCGGCCCTGACCTGCCCAGCATCGCCACGGAGAAGTCGGGCATCATCAAGCCCGGCGCGACGGCGGTGTTCGCGCAGCAGGAGCTCGCCGCGGCCGAGGTGCTGATGCGGCGCGCGGCCGAGGTCGGCGCGGTCGTCGCCCGTGAGGGGCTGGAGTTCGGGGTGCTCAACCGCGAGGTCGCGATCGGCGGGCAACTGCTGTCGCTCCGCGGGCTCAAAGGTGTTTACGACGACGTCTACCTGCCGCTGTACGGCGCCCACCAGGCGAGCAACGCGGTCTCCGCGCTGGCCGCGGTCGAAGCGCTGACCGGAGGCGACGATCCGCTCGACGTCGAGCTGGTCCGCCAGGCGTTCGCGCAGGCGTCCTCGCCCGGGCGGATGGAGGTCATGCGGCGCACCCCCACGGTGGTGATCGACGCCGCGCACAACCCCGGTGGCATGCAGGCGTCCCTCGACGGGCTGCACGAGGCGTTCGACTTCGCCAAGGTGATCGGCGTGGTCGGTGTCATGCGCGACAAGGACGTCGAGGGGCTGCTCGAGCTGCTGGAGCCGATCCTCGACGAGATCGTCGTCACGCGGAACTCCTCGCCCAGGTCGTTGTCCGCCGAGGAGCTCGCGGCCCTGGCCGAGCCGCTCTTCGGCGAGGACCGCGTGCACGTGGTCGAGCGGCTCGACGACGCCATCGACCGGGCGATCGGGATCGCCGACGCCGAGGGCGAGTTCAGCGGCACCGGCGTGCTCATCACCGGGTCCGTCGTCACGGCCGGCGACGCCCGGCAGCTGCTGAAGGCGGATGGCGCATGATGGACTTCGAGGTCACCCCGGGCATGCGCCGGCTCGGCGCGAGCGTGCTCGGCATGGAGGCCATCGTGGCCGGCCTCATCACCCCCGTGGCGATCAGCGTGGGCGGGGTCGAGCCCGGGCTCGCTGTGGCGGTCGGCATCGGTCTGCTCGTGCTGTGCGTGGTCGCCGCGGGCATGCTCAAGCGGCCTGTCGGGTACATCGTCGGCAGCGTCGTACAGGTCCTGGCGATCGCCACGGGCTTCCTCGTGCCGACCATGTTCTTCCTCGGCGTGATCTTCGCCGCGCTGTGGATCACGGCGATTATCGTAGCTCGCCGTGTCGAGGGCGCTACTACCCGCTAAAGTCGGCCTACATGGCCGTCCCCCCGATTCAACGGCCGCCGCATCAGGCGCGCCTCAGTAACTCCTGGCTGCTCGACATCGTGCTCGGGCTACTGGTCGTGGCGTCGCTGCCGCTGGCGGTCGTCTCGATCCCCAATACGCTCTCCGTGGTCGCCAGGCTGCTGCCCGACGACCTCGACCAGGCCGGGCTCATGCGGACGAACGGGCTCTCGCTGCCCGCGCTGATGCTGACCGTCCCGCTCGTGGCCGCCGCGCTGCGCCGTGTTCCCGCGCCCCACCTGCTGCTCGGCGGGCTGGTGCTGGTGGCGCTGTCCGAGGCGGCCGGCGGTTACGCGGGCTCCGAGTTCTTCGTCGGCGTGGTCCGCGTGCTGCGCGGCGTCGGCGCGGGCGTCATCCTGGCCGCCACGCTGGCGGCGGTGTGGCACCGGGCCGCCGTCCTGCGGGCGCTGTGGGCGGGCATGTTCGGGCTGAGCCTGCTCACGGCGCAGGCACTGGCGTTGTGGCCGCTCGACGCGGTGAGCAGCTGGCGGGTCACGCTGCAGCCGTACCCGCTGGTGACCGGCGTCGCGCTCGGGCTGGCGGCGGTTCACCTCGTCGCGTGGACGCTGGGCGGGCGGCCCGCCGGGCCCGTGCCGAGCGTCGGGGAACGCGGGCGGCTGCTGCTGACGGCCGTGCCCGCGGCGGGCATCGCGGCGCTGGCGATCAGCACGGCGACCGAGGGCTGGCGAGCCGTTCCCGTCATGGTGCTGGCGGTGGTCGCGATCCTGGGTCTGCTCGCGCTGGCCTCGATCGGCTCCTCCGAGAGCCGTACCTCGGCGTACACGATGGTGGCGGTCGGCGCGGTGCTGCTGCCCAGCGCCGCGCAGGTGACGCTGGTGGAGATGGGCGGGCTCGGCGGGCCGGGGCTGCGAGGGCTGTGGGTGCCGTACGCGGTGGCCGGGGTGCTCGCGATCGTGGCGGCGGTGGCCGTGCGGTTGTTCGCGCAGGGCGTGGGGCGCCGGGTGGCGTCGCTGGGGCTGCTGGCCATGGTGGCCGGGCTCTGCTCGGTGCGGCTCGTGGTGCCCGCCGCCGACGGGATGGTGCTGACGGTGCCGTTCAGCCTGCTCGCGGTGGGCGCGGCGGTGGCGGTGACCGCGGCCCTGCAAGGGGTCGGGGCCGGTGTGGCGATGTCCGGGCTGTCGCTGGGCTGCGCGGGGGTGCTGGCGGGGTTCCTGCTCGGCGCCGGGGTGCAGATGGCGATGCTGCACGGCGTGCGGTCGGCGCAGGAACTCGTCGACAGTTTCGTGGGGGCGCTGCACTGGTGGGCGCTGGCCGGTGGCTTCCTGCTGGTGATGATCATCGTGCTGGCGGCCGTGATGGCCCGTCGCCCTGGGCGCGGGGTTCCGGTCGTGCCGGAGGGGCCGGGGACGCCGCCGGACGTTCCCTGCGCGGGACTGCCTCCCGCGGACGTGCTGCTCGTACGGGGAGCCGATCAGGCGGGGCCGGACGGTGACGAAGTGGTGCGGCCTGATGGCGACGATGACGACCCGTCCACCGTGGCGATCCCTCGGGTCGGTGCGGTGATGGCCGGGCCGATCGTGGAGCCGGTGGCGGGGGTGGGTGGTGTGACGCCCGCGGTGCCGCCGCAGGGGCAGTCGCCCGAGGACGCCGGTTCCGCGTAGCATTCCGGCTTCTGCGCGGTTGCCGCTCTCTGTGGAGCTTCCGGCTTTGTGGGTAGCTTCCGGCTTTGTGCGGCTTCCGACGGCCGCGTAGCTTGCGGCTTCTGCGCCGCTCCGGCTTCTGCGTATCTTCCGACGGTCGTGTGGCTTACGGCTCCGCTTAGGCTTCCAGCGTACGGAAGCTAGGGCGAGGGCTCGGGACGGTAAGCTGAGGGCCCTGCTACGGCGACGTGCGGGCGCGTGCCCCGCGAAGCGTCCTCGCGGCCAGGCCGGTGCCTGCCGCCGTGACCCCACCATGTTCGAAGGAGAACTCCAAGTGTCCGAGCGCACTCTTGTCCTGATCAAGCCCGACGGGGTTAAGCGCGGCCTCATCGGTGACGTGATCGCCCGTGTGGAGCGCAAGGGCCTCAAGGTCGTGGCGATGGACCTGCGCACCCTCGACGCCGACACCGCCAAGGCCCACTACGCCGAGCACTCCGAGCGGCCGTTCTTCGGCGAGCTCGTCGAGTTCATCACCTCGGGGCCGCTCGTCGCCCTGGTGCTGGAGGGCCCGCGCGCCGTCGAGGCCTTCCGCGCGCTGGCCGGCGCCACCGACCCGGTGAAGTCGGCGCCCGGCACGATCCGCGGCGACCACGCCCTCGAGATCGGCGAGAACGTCGTCCACGGCTCCGACTCGCCCGAGTCGGCCGCGAGGGAGATCAAGATCTTCTTCCCGGACAGGTTCTAGTCGCCTCCGGCCCCTTCGCGCCCGCGCAGCTTCGGCTGTGCGGGCGCGCTTGTTTTTCTGTCGGTCCTTTCTCGTAGGGTTCCAGGGTGGGCTCGCGCGGATTTCCTGGTCTGTGACCGCGATTCTTGAGCCGGTTTTTGTCGGGGGCTTGCCGTAGGGTTTCTTTGGATTGGATGTTGGATCGTTCCAGCTCGCTGTCGGATGTTGTGGTGCAATCCGGGCAAAATTGCGGTTGAGCTAGGGGCTGGAGATTTTTGACGGGCGCGATGGCTCATTGCGCGCATCGGTGGGTACGTCACGTTACGATTCGAATTCGATCCGTAGTCATTCGCGAACGACGTTACGGAGGGCTCCGTTCCCCATGGGCAGCAAGCTCGCGTTCCTCGGCCGTGACATGGCGGTCGACCTTGGCACCGCCAACACGTTGGTCTACGTGCGTGGCCGCGGCATCGTACTCAATGAGCCGTCAGTCGTCGCGATCAACACCGTGACCGGCAAGATCGTGGCGGTCGGCATCGAGGCCAAGCGGATGATCGGTCGCACGCCTGGCAATATCATCGCGATCCGTCCGTTGAAGGACGGCGTGATCGCCGATTTCGACGTCACCGAACGGATGTTGCGATACTTCATCCAAAGGGTGCATCGACGGCGTCATTTCGCCAAGCCGCGCATCATCATCGCCGTACCCAGTGGCATCACCAGCGTCGAGCAGCGGGCGGTGAAAGAGGCCGGATACCAGGCGGGAGCCAGGCGGGTCTACATCGTCGAAGAGCCGATGGCCGCCGCCATCGGGGCCGGGCTGCCGGTGCACGAGCCGACCGGCAACATGGTGGTCGACATCGGCGGCGGCACCACCGAGGTGGCGATCATCTCGATGGGCGGCGTCGTGACGAGCCAGTCCATCAGGATCGGCGGTGACGAGCTCGACCAGGCCGTGATCGCGTTCGCCAAGAAGGAATACTCGCTGATGCTCGGCGAGCGCACGGCCGAGGAGATCAAGATCGCCATCGGCTCGGCGTGCCCGTTCGGTGAGGAGTCGCACGCGGAGGTTCGCGGGCGTGACCTGGTCAGCGGGCTGCCCAAGACCATCATCGTGTCGAGCGAGGAGATCAGGAAGGCCACCGAGGAGCCGGTCAACGCCATCGTCGATGCCGTCAAGACCACGCTCGACAAGTGCCCGCCCGAGCTGTCCGGCGACATCATGGACCGCGGCATCGCGCTGACCGGTGGCGGCGCCCTGCTCAAGGGGCTGGGCGAGCGGGTCAAGGCCGAGACGGGCATGCCGGTCCACCTGGTCGACAACGCGCTCGACTCCGTCGCCATCGGCTCCGGCAAGTGCGCCGAGGAGTTCGAGGCACTCCAGCAGGTCCTGGTGCCGGAGTCGCGGCACTGATGAGAGACTCGCGCCGAGCTCGGCTGATCTTGGGAGTGCTGCTCGCCGCCGCACTGGTCATCCTGACCGTCGACCACCGCACCGGCGAGAGCTCGCCGCTGCGCCCGCTGCGTGCGGCCGGGGCCTACCTGTTCGGCACGGCGGAGCAGTTCGGCAGCGGTGTGGTCCGCCCGGTGGGCGGGTTCGTGCACGCGATCCTGACCGCGCCGGCCGCCAAGCAGCGCATCGAGGCGCTCAAGGAGGAGAACGCCGAGCTCCGGGCCGGCCTGCTGGCCGGGAAGCTCGACGCCGACCGGGCCAAGCAGCTCAAGCAGCTGCTCGGGCTGGCCGGGACCGGGGGATACAAGGTGGTCACCGGCAACGTGATCGCGCGGCGGGGGCAGCCGGGGTTCGAGGACGCGGTGCAGATCGACGTCGGCACCAACGACGGGGTGCGGTCCGAGATGACCGTGCTCAACGGAGACGGGCTGGTCGGCCGGGTGCTGCACGCGTCGTCCCGCACCTCGACCGTGGTGCTGCTGAGCGATCCCGCCTCGGCCGCGGGGGCGCGGCTGGAAGGCGGCAAGGAGATCGGCGTCGTCCACGGGGTGGGGGAGCACGGCCGGCTCGTGCAGTTCCGGCTGCTCGACTCCACGGCGTCGCTGAGCAGGGGCGGACGGATCGTCAGCTTCGGGTCGCAGCACGGGCGGCCGTACGTGCCCGGGGTGCCCATCGGGGTGATCGAACGGGTGGAGTCGACGCCTGGAGAGCTGACGCGGATCGCGTACGCGCGCCCGTACGCGGACCTGACGGCGCTCGACGCGGTCGGCGTGGTGGTGGAAGCGCCCAAGCGGGACCCGCGTGACGCGGTGCTGCCGGCCAAGGAGCGGGCGCGGTGATCGGCAGCCGGGACGGTCGCGCGCGGTGTGCCGGGGGCGTCGGGGCGGGGAGCGGTGGTCGCGCGAGGCCGGACGGTGTATCGAGGCGGAGTAGTGGCCGGGGGTGGCGTGACCAGGTGCGGCGGGGTGGTCGGGTGCGGTGTGACCAGGTACGGCGGAGTGGTCGGGTGGGGCGTGAGCAGGGGCCGTGGGGCGGTCGGGCGGAGCGTGAGCAAGTGCTGCGGGGCGGTCGGGTGGGGCGTGAGCAGTTGACGTGGGGCGACGGGGTTGGGCGGGTTCGGGTGGGGTCCGCAGGTTGGGCTTGGCGGGGGTGTCCGGGTGGTGACGTGGGGCGGTTTTCCGCGTGTGGGGAGGGGGCGGCGTGATCGGCGGGGTTTCCGTGGTGCTGGCGCTGCTGGCTCAGGTGATGCTCGTCAACCGGGTGTCGCTGCCCGCCGGGGGCGCGCCTGATCTCGTGCTGCTCGCCGTCATCGGGGCGTCGCTGGTCCGGGGGCCGTCGTCCGGGGCCGTGCTGGGGTTCTGCACGGGGCTGCTGGTCGACGTCATGCCGCCCTCGGCGCACCTCGTGGGCCAGTACGCGTTCGTGCTGGCGCTGGCCGGTTACGTCGCCGGGCGAGGGGCGGGAGGGCCGGTCACCACCGTCGTGCTGTGCGTGCTGATGGCGCCACTGCTGGCCGCGGCCGTGGGCGGGCTGATCGGTGATCCGCGGGTGACACTGTCCACCCTGACCGAACAGGTGCCGGTCACGATCGTCTACACGTTGCTGGTGTCGCCGATCGTGATCTGGCTGACCACGCGCGGCAGACAGGCGAGGTTCTCGACATGATCAGGATGCGCGCCAGGCTGCTGGTGCTCCACGTACTCGTGCTGACGCTGCTCGTCGTGCTGGCCGTGCGCCTGTGGCAGGTGCAGGTGGTGCGCGGGCAGGAGTTCGTGACGCGGGCCACCGAGACCAGGACGAGGGTGGTGATCGTGCCGGCGGTCCGGGGTCAGATCCTCGACTCCAAGGGCCGGCCGCTGGTGCGCAACAAGACCGCTCTGGTGGTGTCCGTCGACAGGACCCGGCTGTCGCGGATGAAGGACGGCGGCGTCAAGGTGCTGACCAAGCTGTCCCAGGTGCTCGGGCGACCGGTGGCCGACCTGCAGCAGCGCATCACGCCCTGCGGACCCGGGGTGGGCAAGCCGTGCTGGACGGGGTCGCCGTACCAGCCGGTTCCGCTGGACGAGAAGGTGGACACGCGCGAGGCGTTGCAGATCCTGGAGCGGCAGGAGGAGTTCCCCGGGGTGACCGCGGAGATCCACTCCGTCAGGCAGTATCCCGGCGGCAGGGCCGGGGCGCAGATGCTCGGCTACCTGCAACCCGTCACCGAGGCTGAACTGGAGAAGCGGGAAGGGCTGAAGGCCAGCTTCTCCGGGGTCGACCTGGCCGGGCGCGACGGGCTCGAATACGTCTACGACGACGCGCTGCGAGGCAAGGCCGGGCTGCGCAGGGTGCAGGTCGATCGGATGGGCAAGGCGCTCGGCGTCGAGGAGCAGATCACCCCGATCCCCGGCGATCACCTGGTGACCAGCATCGACTCGCGGGTGCAGATGGTTGTCGAGAAGGCGCTGGCGAAGGCGATGAAGTCCGCGCCCGGCGCCGACGGCGGGGCCGCGGTGGTGCTCGACGCGCGTACGGGGCGGGTCGTGGCCCTGTCCAGCGCGCCCAACTACGACCCCGAGATCTGGGCGGGCGGCATCTCGGCGCGCGGCTACCAGTGGCTGCTGTCGGAGAAGTCCGGCAAGCCGCTCGTGTCGCGGGCGATCAACGGCCAGTTCGCGCCGGGCTCGACGTTCAAGGTCTCGTCGGTGTCGGCGATGTTGCGCGCGGGCTATCCGCTCAACGGGACGTACTCGTGCCCCGGCTCCTACAACGTGGGCGGCCGGGCCTTCAACAACTTCCGCGGCATCGCGCTGGGCACGCTCAGCCTGCACACGGCGCTGGTCAAGTCGTGCGACACGATCTTCTACCGGGCCGCGTACGAGCAGTACATCAAGGACGGCGGGCGGACGCCGAAGAAGCCGCCCAAGGAGATCTTCGCCAACATGGCCAGGGCCTTCGGGTTCGGCAGCCCGACCGGGGTCGACCTGCCCGGCGAGTCGGCCGGCCGCATCCCCGACCGGGCGTGGAAGAAGGACCTGTGGAACAGGACGAGCGCGATCAACTGCGAGCGCTCCCGCAAGGGCTACCCGGAGGTCAAGGACAAGGCGCGGGCCGAGTTCCTCAAGCGGCTGGCGCTGGAGAACTGCACCGAGGGCTTCCTGCTGCGGCCCGGCGACTCCGCCAACTTCTCCATCGGGCAGGGCGACGTGCTCGTCACGCCCATGCAGCTGGCCAGGGCCTACATGGCGCTGGTGAGCGACGGCAAGGTGCGCAGCCCGCGCATCGGGTGGGCGCAGGTGCGGCCTGACGGCAAGGTGGTCAGAAAGATTCCGGTGCCGGTGGTGGGCAAGCTGCCGCTCAGCGAGAAGGAGCGCCTCTACATCAAGAACGCGCTCAGCCAGGTAGCCGCGGACGGCACCGCGGCCGGGGCCTTCGCCGGATTCCCGATGAACAAGGTACGGGTGGGCGGCAAGACCGGCACCGCGGAGGTATGGGGCAAGAAGGACACCTCGTGGTTCGCGTCGTTCGCGCCGACGAAGAACCCGCAGTACGTGGTGGTCGCGATGGTGTCGCAGGGCGGCATGGGCGCGCAGACGGCGGCTCCGGCCGTACGGGAGATCTACGAGGGGATCTACGGGATCAAACGCAAGCCCGCGGTGCCGGGCGGGCGGTTGAGCACCCGGCTTCCTGAGTTCGCCCCTGACGGAACGGTGGCCGGAGGATGAGCGGGCGCGGGCGGCCGGTCGTCACGGACGTGGTGGGGATTGGGTGTGGTCGGTCGGTCGTCGCTGGCGTGGCTGACGTCGCTGGCGTGGCTGACTTGGCTGACTTGGCGGAAGGCGAGCGTGGGCAGTCGGCTGTCGCGAGAGTGGTGGGAGGCGGGCGTGGGGGATCGGCCGTCGCGGATGTGACGCGACGTGGGCGTGGGTGGGGGCGGTCGGGTGGCGCGGACTTGACGGGAGGTGGCCGGTGAACGCGCGGACGGTGGCCGTACGGCGGCCCTCGCTGTTTCGGCGGATGGCTCGCGAGAACTCGACGGTGCGGCGGCTCGACGGGCTGATGCTCGTCGCCGTGGCGGGGCTGTGTGTGATCGGCACGCTGCTGGTGTGGTCGTCCACCAGAACCTGGGCGCCGGGCGCGACGGGGCTGGTCAAGAAGCACATGCTCAACGAGGCCATCGGTCTCGTGCTGTGCGGGCTCGTGGCCATGGTGGACCATCGGGCGATGCGGGCGTACGCACCGGTGGTGTTCCTGCTGTCGGTGGTGGGCCTGGTGCTGGTCATCACGCCGCTGGGCGCGACGATCAACGGGTCACACTCGTGGATCCTGCTCGGCGGCGGGTTCGCGGTGCAGCCGTCCGAGTTCGCCAAGGTGGGGCTGCTGCTCATCATCGCGATGTTGCTGGCCCAGCCGGCCGAGGGGACCGATCGGCCACGGGCGCTGGACGTGACGCTCGCGCTGTTCGCCGCCGCGCTCACCATCGGGCTGGTCATGCTCCAGCCCGACCTGGGGACGGCGATGGTGCTGGCGGTGATCACGGCCGCGGGGCTGATCATCGCGGGCGTGCGCAAGCGGCTGATCGGAGCGCTGACGCTGGTGGCGTGCGCCGGGATGTTCTCGGTGTTCTACTTCCAGATGCTGGAGCCCTACCAGGTGGCGCGGTTCACCGCGTTCGTCGACCCGAGCGTGGATCCGCGCGGGGTGGGCTACAACAGCACGCAATCGATGATCGCGATCGGCTCGGGACAGCTCCTGGGCAAGGGGCTGCTCGGAGGCGGGCAGACGACCGGCCGGTTCGTGCCCGAGCAGCACACGGACTTCATCTTCACGGTGGCGGGCGAGGAATTCGGCTTCCTGGGGTCGGTCACGGTGGTGCTGCTGCTCGGTGTGGTGCTGCTGCGCGGGCTGAAGATCGCCAGACAGTGCGAGGACAGGTTCGGGACGCTGGTGGCGGGCACGATCGTGTGCTGGTTCGCGTTCCAGACGTTCATCAATGTCGGGATGACGATCGGGATCATGCCGATCACGGGGTTGCCGCTCCCATTCGTGTCCTACGGGGGCACCGCCACGTTCGCGAACTTGATCGCGGTCGGGCTGCTGCAGGCCATCAGAGTGCGAAGACAGTCGTTCGAGTGACGAGGCAGGTCCTTGGCGCCGTCCTGGGGGTGATGCCGGTCGCGGTGTCGGTGGGGAACTTTGCGGTGACGCCTGCCGAGGTCGGTGAGGAACCCTGCGTGAACGCTTGTCGCGGTGTCGGTGAGGACGTCTGCGGGGTTCGGCGTGGTGTCGGTGGTGACGTCTGTGGGGTTCGGCGTGGTGTCGGTGGTTCGCCGTGGTGTCGGTGAGGGAGTCCGTGAGGTCCCGCGTGGCAGTGGTGAGGGCGTCTGCTGGGTGGTTGCCGTGTGTCTGTACCGCGATGCCTCCGGGGCGCCTCTGGGGACGCTTCTTGCGGTGTCGGTGAGGTCGTCTACTCGTCTACGGGGGGCTGGTGTCGCTGAGGGTGCTTGCTGCGGGTGCTTAGGGCGGCGCTTGTTGTGGTGTCTGCAAGGGCGTCTGGGGGCCGGGGTGGCGGGTGTGGGGGTATCGGTGGGGGAGTTGGCTGGGTGCTTGTCCGGCGACGGCGTGCCATGGGTGCTGACGGGGCGCTTGGGGCGGGGTCTGTAGGCGCGTTGCCGGGCGGATTGGCGTGGAGTCGTTGAGGCGTCTGCTAGGGGATCGCGATAGTGCACGTCGTGACGTCCGGACGTGACGCGTGCGTGGACGATTGGTGCGGACTGGGGACCTGTCGCAGGTTCGGCGTGCTGAGAGGGCGCGTGGTGATTTAGAGCCTCTGCAGGGGCGTGATGGGTGTAGGCGGGGGAGTTGGCCGTAATGTCCGTCGGTACCAACCTGCTGCGGGCTGGGCGGACTGGTGCGTGTCAGTGCCCACTCCTGGCGTGTGTAGTGCACCCGTCCCCCGTGCTGGTCCAGGGCGTACTAACTTGCGTAGTGCTTCATCCCGTTATTGAGGATGTGAGGGCGCGTCGGAGGGGTCTGCACACCATCCTCAGCGCCGCCGCAACTGGACCGGGCTCATGGCGGTCGACGCTTGGTCGGTGATCGGGGGGCGTTGATCAGTGCGGGGTTGCCGGCTGCCGTAAGAGACGGTCCTTCGGCGGAGGCCGCAGGTGGCGGTCCTTCCGGGAGAGCGCAAGCGGCGGTGCTTGCGGGTGGCCTGCTATTTGGCCTGGTCCACCGTTCGCTGAGCACCCTCGATGCTGGTCGTCGCGACTCTGGACAGTGCGGATTCTGGCGTTGTGGGGTGTCGTCGGTGGGTTGGGTCCCTTGGGAGCGGGCGCTTCTTGTCGAGTGGGGCTGGGTGGAAGGAGTGCTTTCTGGGGTGGAGGTAGTGCGCTCTGTATGGATGGTGGAGGTTAGGCGTTCTGTGTGGGTCTGGGGTGAGGGAGGAGGTCCGGAGGGAAGGGGTGGAAGGCGTTCCGAGGTGTGCAGAGGGACGGCGTTTCTGAGGTGGGCTGGGCGTGGAGGGGAGGGACAAGAGGCATTCCCGAGGGGTGGAGACGGGTTCCTTGAGTGGGTGGAGGGATAGGTGCCGGCGGCGGGAGTGGAGGGGTGGATGCCCTCGGTGGGGGTGGAGGGACGGTTCCGAGACGGTTCGGGGCGGAGGGATGGAAGCCTGGGTGGGGGTGGGGGACGGGTTTCGGGGGTGGTGCGGGGTGGAGGGATGGGCTTCGGGTGGGGTGGAGGGATGGAGGTGGTCTGGTAGGAGCTGGGGCGGTGTGGTGGTCGGGGACGTGTCACCGTCTGATCGCCGCTACGCTGGAGCGTATGTCTGTCGAGTCGATTTTTCCCCGCCTGGAAGCGCTGCTGCCCAAGGTGCAGAAGCCCATCCAGTACGTCGGGGGTGAGCTCAACTCGACCGTCAAGGACTGGGATTCCGCCGACGTGCGCTGGGCGTTGATGTATCCGGACGCCTACGAGGTCGGGCTGCCGAACCAGGGTGTGGCGATCCTCTACGAGATCCTCAACGAGCTGCCCGCCACGCTGGCCGAACGGACCTATGCGGTCTGGCCCGATCTGGAGGCTCTGATGCGGGCCGAGGGGGTTCCGCAGTTCACGGTCGACGCGCATCGGCCGGTGCGGGCCTTCGACGTGCTGGGGGTGTCGTTCTCGACCGAGCTCGGCTACACCAACATGCTGACCGCGCTCGACCTGGCCGGCATTCCGTTGCTGGCCGTGGATCGCGGTGAGGACGACCCGATCGTGCTCGCGGGTGGCCACGCGGCCTTCAACCCCGAGCCGATCGCCGACTTCCTCGACGCGGCCGTGCTCGGTGACGGGGAGCAGATCTCCATCGCTATCAGCGAGGTCATCCGTGAGTGGAAGGCGGAGGGCCGGCCGGGCGGTCGCGACGAGCTGCTGATGCGGCTCGCCGAGTCCGGCGGGGTCTACGTGCCGAAGTTCTACGACGTCGACTACCACCCCGACGGCCGCATCAAGCGGGTCGCGCCCAACCGGGCCGACGTGCCGTGGCGGGTGCACAAGCACACGGTGATGGACCTCGACGAGTGGCCCTATCCGAAGAAGCCGCTGGTGCCGCTGGCCGAGACGGTGCACGAGCGGTTCAGCGTGGAGATCTTCCGCGGCTGTACGCGCGGCTGCCGGTTCTGCCAGGCGGGCATGATCACGCGTCCGGTGCGTGAGCGGTCGATCACCACGATCGGGGCGATGGTCGAGAACGGCATCAAGGAGTCCGGCTTCAACGAGGTCGGGTTGCTGTCGCTGTCGTCCGCCGACCACTCCGAGATCGGCGACGTGGCCAAGGGGCTGGCCGACCGGTACGAGGGCACCAACACCTCGCTGTCGCTGCCCTCGACCAGGGTCGACGCGTTCAACATCGACCTGGCCAACGAGTTCTCCAGAAACGGCAGGCGCTCGGGGCTGACGTTCGCGCCCGAGGGCGGGTCGGAGCGCATGCGCAAGGTGATCAACAAGATGGTCACCGAGGAAGATTTGATCCGCACCGTCTCCACCGCCTATTCGCAGGGGTGGCGGCAGGTCAAGCTCTACTTCATGTGCGGGCTTCCCACCGAGGAGGACGAAGACGTCCTCGGCATCGCCGACCTGGCCAAGAAGGTCATCCAGGCGGGCCGTGAGGCGACCGGCAGCCGCGACATCCGCTGCACGGTCTCCATCGGCGGCTTCGTGCCCAAGCCGCACACCCCGTTCCAGTGGGCCGGGCAGGCCGACCACGAGACCGTCGACCGGCGGCTCAAGGCGCTGCGCGACTCGCTCAGAGGCGACAAGCAGTACGGCCGGGCGATCGGTTTCCGCTATCACGACGGCAAGCCGTCCATCGTCGAGGGCCTGCTGTCGCGCGGCGACCGCAGGGTCGGCGCCGTGATCAGAGCCGTCTGGGAGGACGGCGGCCGGTTCGACGGCTGGAGCGAGCACTTCTCCTACGAACGCTGGATGTCGGCGGCGGAGAAGGCGGGCGTCGACGTCGGCTGGTACACCACCCGCGAGCGCGAGGAGAACGAGGTTCTGCCCTGGGACCACCTCGACGCCGGGCTCGACCGCGAATGGTTGTGGCAGGACTGGCAGGAGGCCGTCTCCGGCGCTGAGGTCGAGGACTGCCGCTGGACTCCGTGCTACGACTGCGGCGTATGCCCGACCATGGGCACGGAAATTCAGATCGGCCCGACGGGGCGGAAACTCCTTCCTCTTACGGTGGTCTAGCGCGCTCAGTGGGCGAGCCGTGTCACGGCGTACACGTTCATACGCCGGAGCGGCTTATCCTGAGACGAAGGAACTCTTACAAGGGAAGGACGACAAGCTCTGAAACCTGTTCCCGAAGGGCCCCCGCCCGCGCCTACGGTGCAGCGCCTGCGTGTGCGTTACGCCAAGCGCGGCCGCCTGCGCTTCACCAGCCACCGCGACATCTCGCGAGCCGTTGAGAGAGCGGTTCGCCGTGCCGGCATTCCGGTGGCCTACAGCGCGGGTTTCTCGCCCCACCCGAAGATCTCCTACGCGGGCGCGGCGCCGACCGGCGTCGCCAGCGAAGCCGAATACCTCGAGATCGGTGTTACCACGCCGTGCGACCCCGGCCAGGTCAGACAGGACCTGGACGAGTCGTTGCCGCCTGGGCTCGATGTGCTCGACGTTGTGGAGGCGGGTCCGGGGGGGCTGGCCGACCGCTTGGAGGTCTCCGAGTGGGAGGTGCGGCTGCCCGGTGCCGATCGCGAGCTCGCCGAGGTGGCGGCGGAGAAGTTTCTCGCGGCGGGCACGGTGGAAGTCGAGCGCCTGACCAAGAAGGGTCTGCGCCGCTTCGACGCGCGGGAGGCCGTACTGGGGCTCACGGTGTCCGAGGGAACAGACAGAACCGCAGCTCAGGTGCGAGGAGAGCCGTGTGTCATACTGCGCATGGTTGTTCGGCACATGACGCCTGCCGTTCGACCCGACGATGTGCTCACAGGGCTGCGCCTTGTGGCCGACTTCGCGCCGCCGGTTCCCCCCGAGGTGACCAGGCTGGCGCAGGGGCCGCTCGACGCCAGCACCGGTGCGCTTGCCGACCCGCTCGACCTGGACCGCGACATCACGCGCGGCGGCGAGGCGGGACCGGCGGGTGAGCACGTCGCCGGTTAGGGACATGCCCGGCGCGAGCCGGGCACGACTGCTGACAGGACTTGGCGCCGGCGCTTCCGTCTCGGGAGAGCCGGCGGACAACGAGACACGAGGGCTCCTGCGCGGCGCGGTGACGCGCCCGGGAGCTGACGGGAGAACGCCCGCATGCTCGACAACGAGCCCAACGCCGGGGCCACTGGCCCTGACGGGGAGACAATTGAACAGCCAGAGGTGACGAAGCGTCGCCGCTCCGCCAGCCGCCCCGCGGGTCCTCCGCCGGAGCTGCCCGAGGAGCCGGCTTCCGTTCCGGTCACGGTCGCGGCGGCGCAGACGGCGCCGTCGGTGGCCGAGGTGCGGCCGGTGCAGCGCACCGCGGCTCAGAGAGCCGCGGGTGAGCCCGCCGCCGCCACTACTCATGCCGATACCGTTGATGGCGGTACGGCCGCCGCGGCGCCGGTTTCCACCGGCGCGGGGGCCGGTGACGTGATCGATGCCGGTACGAGTCCGGCTGGTGCGGTTTCCGGCGGTGTGCCGGAAGCAAGCGGCGCGACACCGGTGGAGAGCCCGGCCGAGGCCGCCATGGCCGACGCCGTCGGTGAGGCCGTCGGTGAGACCGCGGCCGAGAAGCCGAAGCGGGCCACGCGGACGCGGTCCACCGCCACGACGACGCGGCGGCGTACGACGAAGAAGACGGCCGAAGCTGAGGCTGAGGCGGCTGCTTCGGGAGCGCTCCCGGAGGGTGAGCCCGTCGCAGAGGAGCCCGTGAAGCGGCGCAGGACCCGCAAGAAGGCGGATGAGGCGGTCGCGCCCGCCGCCGAGGCGGACGCCGGTGCGCTCGCCGGTGAGGCCGGTGACGAGGCGGGGGAGCGCGACGTGCGTTCCGGCGCGCCCGGCCGTGACGAGGCGTCCTCCGGTGTGAGTGCGGCGGCGCAGGCCGCCGGTGCCGCGGACGGCACGGAGGCGGGAGGCCAGAACGGCGGCGCGGGCGAAAGCGCTACCGGCGGACGTGCGAGCCGGGCCGGGCGTTCGCGCCGGCGGGCCGGCGCTGAGGCCGCTTCAGAGGCGGCTGCCGAAGTCGCTGCGGGAGCCGTTTCTGGCGGGGACGTGGAGGTCTCCGGTGAGAAGGCGGCGCAGGGCGGGGCCGATGAGGCCGACGACGACATCATGGAGATCCTGCCCGAGGACGAGCCGCTCGACGACGAGCCCGCCGGCGAGGATCTGGACGAGGACAACGTGCGCCCCAGCCTGCTCGCCGACCCGTTCGGGATGACCGCCCGCAGGCAGGACGAGCCGGGAGCCGCGTTCCAGCGGCCGGCCGCCATCTTCGCGCCGCTGTTCCAGGCGCCTGACCCCAGCAAGGCCAAGCCCGCCGTGACCCGTAAGGCAGAGGCGCCGCAGCCCGTCGCCGAGCCCGAGGCCGAGGAGGCCGAGGAGCCGGTCGACGAGACGCCGGCCGAGGAGGAGACCGACCTCGACACCTCCGACGAGCAGGACGAGGAAGAGGGCGGCAGCCGCCGTCGGCGCCGCCGCAGGGGCGGCAGGGGCCGCGGCAAGGCGCGCGAGCGGGACGACGCCGAGGACGGCGAGGAGTCCGACGAGGACGACTCCGACGAGCAGGGCGAAGAGGCGCAGGAAGAGGAGGCCACCTCCTCGCGCCGCCGGCGCCGCCGTCGCCGCAGGGGCGGTGACGAGGGCTCCGAGCCCGCCGGCGACGACCCGCCGAACACGGTGGTGCGCATCCGCGCGCCGCGCTCGGGCCGTTCCGCCTCGCTCGACACCGCGACCGACGGCGTGCAGAGCGTGCGCGGCTCGACCCGGCTCGAGGCGAAGAAGCAGCGCCGCCGCGAGGGTCGCGAGCTCGGCCGCAGGCGCCCGCCGGTCATCACCGAGTCGGAGTTCCTGGCCCGCCGCGAGTCCGTCGACCGCATGATGGTCGTGCGGCGCGTGGGCGACCGTACGCAGATCGCGGTGCTGGAGGACGGCGTGCTCGTCGAGCACTACGTCAACCGCGAGGCCAGCCAGTCCTACGTCGGGAACGTCTATCTCGGCAAGGTGCAGAACGTGCTGCCCTCGATGGAGGCGGCGTTCGTCGACATCGGCAAGGGCAGGAACGCCGTCCTGTACGCCGGTGAGGTGAACTTCGACACCGCCGGGCTGGAGGGTCAGCCGAAGCGGATCGAGTCGGCGCTCAAGTCGGGCCAGTCGGTGCTCGTGCAGGTCACGAAGGACCCGATCGGCCACAAGGGCGCCCGCCTGACCTCGCAGATCAGCCTGCCGGGACGTTACCTGGTCTACGTGCCCGACGGGTCGATGACCGGCATCAGCCGCAAGCTGCCCGACAAGGAACGTACCCGGCTGAAGAGCATCCTGAAGAAAGTCATGCCGGAGAACGCCGGCGTGATCGTGCGCACCGCGGCCGAGGGCGCCTCCGAGGACGAGCTGGCCCGCGACGTGGCCCGGCTGTCGGCGCAGTGGGAGAACATCCGGAAGAAGGCCAAGTCGGCCAGCCCGCCGGAGCTGCTGTCCGCCGAGCCCGACCTGACCATCCGGGTCGTGCGCGACGTGTTCAACGAGGACTTCACGAACCTGGTCGTGCAGGGCGACGACGCCTGGGAGACGGTGGACGAGTACGTCAAGTACGTCGCGCCGCACCTGGCCGAGCGCCTGTCGAAGTGGGACGACGGGGAGCACGGCGACGTGTTCGCCTCCTACCGGATCGACGAGCAGCTGAGCAAGGCGATGGAGCGCAAGGTGTGGCTGCCCAGCGGCGGCTCGCTGGTGATCGACCGTACCGAGGCGATGACCGTCGTCGACGTCAACACCGGCAAGTTCACCGGCCAGGGCGGCAACCTGGAGGAGACCGTCACCAGGAACAACCTGGAGGCGGCCGAGGAGATCGTGCGCCAGCTGC
The DNA here is from genome assembly GCF_035917475.1 of Nonomuraea fuscirosea. NCBI lineage: Bacteria > Bacillati > Actinomycetota > Actinomycetes > Streptosporangiales > Streptosporangiaceae > Nonomuraea > Nonomuraea fuscirosea. The sequence continues at coordinate 1,269,387 of NZ_CP109074.1, forward strand.
GGCTGCGCGACATCGGCGGCATCATCGTCATCGACTTCATCGACATGGTGCTGGAGTCCAACCGCGACCTGGTGCTGCGGCGGATGCTGGAGTGCCTGGCCCGCGACAGGACCAAGCACCAGGTGGCCGAGGTCACCTCGCTGGGCCTGGTCCAGATGACGCGTAAGCGGGTCGGTCAGGGGCTGCTGGAGGCGTTCTCGACGCCGTGCGACTGCTGCAACGGGCGCGGCCTGCTCGTTTCCACCGAGCCGGTGGAGAGCAAGCCGGAGCCGCGCGGTACGCAGGGCAAGATGGCGGTCGAGAAGGCGGTGGCGGACAAGGTTTCCGCGGCCAAGGACTCCGCCAGCCGTGATACCGTGACCGGTGCGCTTGAAGACGTCCCGGCCGAGGACGACCAGGCAAGCCAGACTTCCGGCAGAGGGCGGAGACGCTCCCGCCGAGCCAAGTCGGCCGACTAACCTCGGCTGACTTCCGACGATCCGTCCGGTTCGCCGGGGCACCGTTCATCCGGTACCCTGGTGAATCGGTGCGTCAGGTGACGTGCCCTGTTGGCGCGCTTACTCGGTTCGTCGGGTTTCAGACAGGCCGAATGATAGGCGCAGCATTCGGCGGCCACCTCCGATGAGGTAGCTGATGTTCGAACAGCAACAGTGAGTCAGTAGAAGGGTTCCGCGGTGTACGCGATCGTTCGTTGCGGCGGCAGGCAGCAGAAGGTCTCCGTCGGTGACGTCCTCGAGGTGGACAAGGTCGCCGGCGAGGTCGGCTCTTCGGTATCGCTGCCGACGGTGCTCGTCGTCAACGACGGCGATGTGACCACGGAGGCGGGCAAGTTCACGGTCAACGCCGAGATCCTCGGTGAGACCAAGGGCCCGAAGATCCGCATTCTCAAGTACAAGAACAAGACCGGTTACAAGAAGCGCCAGGGTCACCGCCAGCGGTACACCCAGGTGAAGATCACCGGTATCGAGCAGGCCTGAACGGGAGTTTGAGAGATGGCACACAAGAAGGGCGCGTCGTCCACCCGGAACGGTCGTGACTCCAACGCCCAGCGTCTGGGCGTCAAGCGCTTCGGTGGTCAGCTGGTCAACGCGGGCGAGATCATCGTCCGTCAGCGTGGCACCCACTTCCACCCCGGTGACAACGTCGGCCGCGGTGGCGATGACACGCTGTTCGCGCTGGCCGCGGGTCACGTGCAGTTCGGTGTCAAGCGCGGCCGCAGGGCCGTGAGCATCGTCCCCGTCGCCGCCGAGTAGGTATTTCCTGCTCTTCGGCCTCGGGCTCGTCGCTTCAGGGGTGGATCGATCCGTTCGGATGCGATCCACCCCTTGGTGTTTCCCGGGCCGGTCGGCGATGGGTTGTCAGACATGAGAGGCCCCTGGTGGGGCGATGGAGGAATGCGGGATGCCGGACTTTGTGGACCAGGTGGTCCTTCACATCAAGGCCGGTGACGGGGGGAACGGGTGCGCCTCCATCCACCGGGAGAAGTTCAAGCCGCTCGGCGGGCCCGACGGGGGTGACGGCGGGCGCGGGGGCGACGTGATCCTCGAGGTCGATCCCAACACCGCGACCCTGCTCGACTACCATCACCGGCCGCACAGGAAGGCCCCCAACGGCAAGCAGGGGCAGGGCTCCAACCGCGACGGCGCCAACGGTGAGGACGTGGTCCTGGCCGTGCCCAACGGCACCCTGGTGAAGGACTCCGCCACCGGTGAGGTGCTGGTCGACCTGGTGGGGGCGGGCACCCGCTACGTGATCGCCGAGGGCGGGCACGGCGGGCTCGGCAACGCGGCGCTGGCCACCACCAAGCGGAAGGCGCCCGGGTTCGCGCTGCTCGGCGAGCCGGGCGACGAGCTCGACGTCATGCTGGAGCTCAAGAGCGTCGCGGACGTGGCGCTGGTCGGCTTCCCCAGCGCGGGCAAGAGCTCGCTGATCGCGGCGCTGAGCGCGGCCAAGCCGAAGATCGCCGACTATCCGTTCACCACCCTGATCCCCAACCTGGGCGTGGTGACGGCGGGCGACAACGTGTTCACCGTGGCCGACGTCCCCGGGCTGATCCCGGGCGCGTCCGAGGGCAAGGGGCTCGGGCACGAGTTCCTGCGGCACGTCGAGCGGTGCGACATGCTCGTGCACGTCATCGACTGCGCCACCATGGAGCCGGGGCGCGACCCGGTCACCGACTACGAGGTGATCGAGGCGGAGCTGCGCGCGTACGGGAAGCTGGAGGACCGGCCGCGGCTGGTCGTGCTGAACAAGGCCGACGTGCCCGACGCGCGGGAGCTGGCCGAGATGGTCGCGCCCGAGTTCGAGGCGCGTGGGCTGAAGGTGTTCACGATCTCGGCGGCCACGCGTGACGGGCTGCGGGAGTTGTCGTACGAGATGGGCGAATGGGTGGCGGCGGCGCGGGCCAACAAGCCCGTCGAGGAGCCGACCCGGCTGGTCATCAGGCCCAAGCAGCTCGGCGCGGCCGGGTTCAAGGTGCGCCGGGTCAACGAAAACCTGTTCCAGATCACCGGGGAGAAGCCGGAGCGGTGGATCAGGCAGACCGACTTCAGCAACGACGAGGCGGTGGGTTACCTCGGTGACCGGCTCGAACGGCTCGGGGTCGAGGTCGAGCTGGCCAAGCTCGGCGCCAAGGCCGGGGCCGAGGTGGTCATCGGGCCCATGGAGGGCGGTTACGTCTTCGACTGGCAGCCCACGCTGAGCGCCGAGACGGTGCGGCAGGGGCCGCGCGGGTCGGACAACCGGCTGGGGTAGGCGTGACGGTCAGGACGCGACTGTCTTGAGGGTGGCGCGTCGAGGAAGTTACGCGGACGGCGCAGCCAAGATCGTCGGCTGGTAGCGAGGCGCGTTCGGGGAGCGGATAGGCTGCCAGACGTGCGGGAACAGATCAGCTCAGCGTCGAAGGTCGTCGTCAAGGTCGGCTCCTCCTCGCTCACCACCCCTCAGGGCATGATCGACGTAGATCGCGTCGACGCCCTGGTCGACGTGCTGGCGGCGCGGCGCCGTACCGGGACGCAGATCGTCCTGGTCTCCTCGGGAGCGATCGCGGCGGGCCTCGGCCCGCTCGGGCTGAGCGCGCGACCGCGCGACCTGGCGACCCAGCAGGCCGCCGCCTCCGTCGGGCAGGGCGTGCTGGTGGCCCGCTACACCTCCTCCTTCGCCCGCTACTCGCTGCGCGTGGGGCAGGTGCTGCTGACCGCCGACGACATGATGCGGCGCGCCCACCACGCCAACGCCCAGCGCACGCTCGCGCGGCTGCTGGAGCTGGGCATCGTGCCGATCGTCAACGAGAACGACACCGTGGCCACCGACGAGATCCGCTTCGGCGACAACGACCGGCTGGCGGCGCTGGTGGCGCACCTCATCCACGCCGACGCGCTGGTGCTGCTGTCCGACGTCGACGCGCTCTACGACGGCCCGCCCAGCCGCAGCGGCTCGCGCCGGCTGGCCGAGATCCGCGGCCCGGAGGACCTGGTCGGGGTCGAGCTGGGCAAGAACGGCGCGGCGGTCGGCACCGGCGGCATGGTGACCAAGGTGCAGGCGGCCAGGATCGCCACCGGCGCCGGCGTGCCCGTGGTGCTCACCGCGGCCGCGCACGCCGCCCAGGCGCTCGGCGGGGCCGACGTCGGCACCTACTTCCACCCCGGCGGCCGCCATCCGGGCACGCGCCTGCTCTGGCTCGCCCACGCCACCACCGGGCGCGGCCGGCTGCACCTCGACGAAGGCGCGGTGGAGGCCATCGTGGGGCGGCGCAAGTCGCTGCTGCCCGCCGGGGTGACGTCGGTGGAGGGCGAGTTCGCAGCGGGCGATCCGGTCGACCTGTGCGGCCCGCAGGGGCTCGTGGTGGCCCGCGGCCTGGTGAACTTCGACGCCGTCGAGATCCCCGGCCTGCTGGGGCGCTCCACGAGGGAGCTGGCGAGCACGCTCGGTCCGGAATACGAACGCGAGCTCATCCACCGCGACGACATCGTCATACTGGAAGCCCACAACTGAACGCCCGACGAGGGCCCGCCCCGCTCCCGGCCGGCGCACGCGGAGGAGCGGGACGACCATGGTGATGAGGGAAGAGCGATGAGCACAGAGTTCTTGAAGGTCGCCCAGGCGGCGCGAGAGGCCGCCGCCGAGCTGGCCCCGCTGCCGCGGGCGCCCAAGGACCGGGCGTTGCGGGCGATCGCCGACGCCCTGGTCGCCCACACGTCCCAGATCGTCGCGGCCAACGCCGAGGACGTCGAACGGGCCAGGGCCCAGGGCACGTCCGAGGCCATGGTCGACCGGCTGCGGCTCGACGAGGCCAGGGTCGCCGCCATCGCCGACGCCGTACGCGAGGTGGCCGACCTGCCCGACCCGGTCGGCGAGGTCGTGCGCGGCTCGACGCTGCCCAACGGGCTGGAGCTGCGCCAGATCAGGGTACCGCTGGGCGTGATCGGCATCATCTACGAGGGTCGCCCCAACGTCACCGTCGACGCGGCCGCGCTCTGCCTCAAGAGCGGCAACGCGGCGCTGCTGCGCGGCTCGTCCAGCGCCTACTCCTCCAACACCGCCCTCGTCCGCATCATGCAGGAGGCTCTGGAGGGCACCGAGGTGCCGGCCGGGGCCGTCCAGCTCGTGCCCGGCCGGAGCCGCGACTCCGTCAAGGAGCTCATGCGGGCCAGAGGGCTGGTCGACGTGCTGATCCCGCGCGGCGGCGCGTCCCTGATCAACTCGGTGGTCGAGGAGTCCACGGTGCCGGTGATCGAGACCGGCGTCGGCAACTGCCACGTCTACGTGGACGCCGAGGCGGACGTCGACCTGGCCGTGCAGATCCTGCTCAACTCCAAGACGCAGCGGCCGTCGGTCTGCAACGCCGCCGAGACGTTCCTGGTGCACGAGGACGTCGCCGCCGCGTTCGTGCCGAAGGCCCTGGAGGCGCTGCGCGAGGCGGGCGTGACCGTGCACGGCGACGAGCGGATCGCCGCGCACGGGCCCGGCGTCGTGCCCGTGACCGAGGACGACTTCTACGCCGAATACCTCTCGCTCGACATCGCCGCCGCCGTCGTCGGCTCGCTGGAGGAGGCGGTGGCCCACATCAGGCGCTACGGCTCCGCCCACACCGAGGCCATCGTCACCCGTTCGCAGCGGGCCGCCCGCAGGTTCGTCACGCTCGTCGACTCGGCGGCCGTGGCGGTCAACGCCTCCACCAGGTTCACCGACGGCGGCGAGTTCGGGTTCGGGGCGGAGATCGGCATCTCGACGCAGAAGCTGCACTCGCGTGGCCCGATGGGGCTGCCCGAGCTCACCTCGACCAAGTGGATCTATACGGGTGAGGGGCATTTGCGCACGTCAGAGGGTACGGTGGTGGCCGGTTAGTCGGCGTGTCGGCCTGACCGGCGCCATGCGCCGTAGGTTGACTGGGGGCCATGGAAATCGTCGTCGCCCTCGTCTTCTCCGTGGTGGTGCTGTTCGGCGCCGATCGGCTGCTGCTCTGGCTGGAGCGCCGGGGTCACGTCAACTGGCGCAGGAAAGGCCGTCGACGGCTGTCGGAGGAGCCCACCGCCCGGCTGGACAGCATGCTCACCGATCACACTCGCGGATAATCCATCGGCGTGCCTCAAGCGGCAACTCGCGTACCGGCGCTAGGGTTGTGTCCCTTATGGCTGCGCCGGGCGGGGAGGGACGGTGAGCAAGCTCGGCAAGGTCGGGCCGTACACCCTGATCGAGCGGCTCGGCCGCGGCGGCATGGGTGAGGTCTACCTCGCCAGCGCCCGCCGTGGCGAGCAGGTCGCTCTCAAGGTTCTGCACGACCTGGCCGAGGACGAGACCTCACGCATCCGGCTGGAGCGTGAGGTGCGCGCGCTGCGCAGGGTCGAGAGCCCTTACGTCGCCAAGGTCCTCGACGCGGACCTGGACGGCGCCCGGCCGTACCTGGTCATGGAGCACATCGAGGGCGTGACGCTGCTCGACCAGGTGCGCCAGAGCGGCCCCCTCGACGTGGCCGGGCTCGTCGACATGGCCCAGGGCATCGCCGCCGCGCTCGCCATCATCCACGCGGCCGGGGTCGTCCACCGTGACCTCAAACCGGGCAACATCATCATGGGCGGCCAGGGGCCGGTGCTGATCGACTTCGGCATCGCCCAGGTGCTCGACGCGACCCGGCTCACCATGACCGGCACGTTCCTCGGCACGCCCGGCTACACCGCGCCGGAAATCTTCGCCGACGAGCACGTCGACTCGCCCGCCGACGTGCACGCCTGGGCGGCCACGGTGGCGTTCGCGGCGACCGGGCGGCCGACGTTCGGGCGCGGCACGGCCGAGGCGCAGATGTACGCGGTGCTGAACGGGCAGGCCGACCTCAAGGGCGTGCCGGTGGAACTGCTGCCGCTGGTACGGGCCGCGCTCAACCGGGAGCCGGGCAAGCGGCCGACGGCGGCGCTGCTGGCCGACCGGCTGTCCAGGCTGGCGCGGGCCACCAACGCGACCGAGACGGAGCCGCCGGCGGGCGGAGGGCGCGCCGATGCGGCGGAGGAGGCCGGCAACGCACGCGGGCGTGCGGCGGAGGAACCGGGCTCGGCGCGCGGTGAGGCCAAGGCGCGTAGCCGGCCCAACGTGGTGTCGGCCGAGGGGAAGGTGCCGCCGCCGCGTGGGCGTACCGGTGGCCGGACCGCACCCGACGGTGTTGGACGGGCCAGCGGCAGAGTCGCTTCTGAAGGCAACGGGCGTACCGGTGGCCGGACTGCTCCTGACGCCGCTGGACGTACCGGCGGCAGGGCCGCTCCCGACGCCGCTGGACGGGCCGGTGGCAGGGCTGCTCAGGAGGGTAGCGGGCGGACCGGTGGCCGGGCCGCGCCGGAAGGCACGGGGCGTGGCGCCGGGAGCCGGGGTGCGGCCGACGGCAAGGGCTCGGTGCCGGCTCGCAGCCGGGCCGAGGGCAAGGTGCCCGTGCCGCGCGGGCGGGCGGGCGGCGAGGCGAAGAACACCGGGCCTCGGGCCAAGATGGTCGCCTCCCGGCAGCGTACGGCCGCGGCCGTACGGAGCCGGACGGCCGCCGTCAAGCCGCAGGACAGGCGCGGCACCGGGCTGCGCGGGCAGTCGGCCACGACCCTGCCCGCGGGCAACGGCGCGCTGCTGCTGCTCGCGGTGCTGGCCGTGCCGTGCGTGGTGGCCTCGGTCATCTGGCCGATCGCGTCGATCGCGATCACGACCGTGTTCGTGGTGCTGACCAGGACGTTGTGGATGGGGCACTGGATGGTGCGCAAGCGCGGCTCCCGGCGTACCCGGGTGACGCTACGCGTGCTGTCCTTCCCCGTCGCGCTGACCGGGGCGGCGGCGACCGCCGTCGTGTGGCCGGGCGTGCCCGTCGCGGTGGCCGCGGGCGGAGCGCTCTGGGCCACCGGCGGCGGGCAGATCGACGCCGACTGGTGGCAGCAGGCCGCGCCCGTGACGGTGGCGGGCGTGGTGTTCGGGATGTTGTGCGGTGGTATCACCGGGCGCGAGATCGAACGGATCGGGCAGCGGCTGCCTGACCTGCGCAGGGAAGGGTTGCGGGCGCTGGCGGTGCTGGGCGGGTTCGTCGCCTTGTGCGCGGCCGCCGTACGCGCCATCGCGCTGCTGCTCTGACCTGCCGTACGCGCCCGTGATGCTTCAGCTCTGGCCTGCGGTCCAGCCTGCGGATCGCGGGGGTTTTCCGCGGCCCGCCGCCGCGTGCGGCGGGCCGGCGCGGCGATCAAGTGGATCGGCCGCGCGTGGCGATCCGGCTAGCCCTGGCCGCCGTCGCGGCGGGAGAAGCGGTTGAAGATGCGCTCGCCCGCGTTGACCGCGCCCTCGGCCACGTCGCGCAGGACGCCGATGAACGGGTCCTGCGACTGGGACCAGGACGCGCGGTAGGACTCGGCCGCCGCCTTGATCTCGTCGGTGACCCTGGCGTTGGGGTCGTCCTCCCTGCGCGGGTAGTCGCCGCCGATGATCCGCTCGTACTCGCCGCTGCGCTGCCACTTGTCCAGCTCCGCGACACGCACGACCGCGAACGGGTGGGTGGTGCCGAGAAGGTTGAGGACCTTGAGGAAGCCGTCGCGAAGGTCGCCCGCGGTGTCGTATTCCTGGTACTGCTCCAGGAACGCCTCGATGTTCATCTCGTGGGTGTAGTCGCCGCCGGCCAGCTTCATCAGCGCGCGCTTGGCCGCCTCGGGGTCCTGCCCCGTCAGCAGGCCGCCGCGGTCGGAGGACAGCTCGGACTTGCGGTACCACTCCTCCAGGCCCGCGACGATCGCGCGCAGGCCGATGTAGCCGAGCGGGATCCAGGCGACGCGGGCGGCGAGGCGGGTGAGGATGTCGAGCATCGTCCGGTAGACCGCGTGCCCCGAAAGGATGTGCGAGGTCTCGTGGCCGATGACGAAGCGCTGCTCCTCCTCGTTCATGAGGTTGAGCAGGCCGGTGGTCACGACGATGAACGGGTCGTCGAAGCCGATGGCCTTGGCCTGGACCTGCGAGTCCTGCTGGACGTAGATCTCGGGGATCCGGTGCAGGTCGAGCGTGTAGGCGGCGTCGCGCCCCATGTCGTAGAGGGAGCGGAACTGGGTCTCGCTGACGCGCACCGCCGAGGCCAGGTACATCAGGCGCAGGCGGCGCTCGCTGACGAGACCGGACATCTGCTTGAGAACCGTGTCGAACCCACTCAACTTACGCAGAGCGACCAGGGCGGACCGGTCTGCGGGGTGTTCGTAGGCTCGGGACGAGATGCCGGGCAGTTGGACGCGGTTGCGGTCCGGGGTGGTCGTCATGCCCGGCATGCTACGTCCGCAACTGAAGTGATGCGCGGTCATCACGAAGGGGGGTCCCATCATGTTGTGATACAGCCCCCGCGTAAGGTCCGTTTCATGATGAACGCGCCTGGTGTGCAGGGGAAGCGGCGAGTAGGTGTGATGGGTGGGACTTTCGACCCCATCCACCACGGGCACCTCGTCGCCGCCAGCGAGGTGGCTCACCACTTTCAACTCGACGAGGTCGTTTTCGTACCGACCGGACGGCCGTACCAGAAGTCCGGGCGTGAGGTGTCGGCGCCGGAGGACCGCTATCTGATGACGGTCATCGCGACCGCGTCGAACCCCCGGTTCTCCGTCAGCAGGGTGGACGTGGATCGGCCGGGGCCGACGTTCACGATCGACACATTGCGGGATATCGCGGAAATCTACGGACCTGCGGTCGACCTGTACTTCATCACCGGCGCCGACGCGCTCGGCGCGATACTCGGCTGGCAGGAGGCCGACGAGCTCTTCGAGCTCGCGCATTTCGTCGGCTGTACGCGTCCCGGGCACACCCTGCACGATCCTGGCCTGCCGGAAGGCCGCGTGACGTTGCTGGAAATCCCCGCGCTGGCCATTTCCTCGTCAGAGTGCCGTCAGCGGGTGGCAAAGGGCGAGCCCATTTGGTATCTGGTGCCCGATGGAATCGTCCAGTACATCAACAAACGCGGCCTCTATCAGGGAGGCTGAACAAGCCTGTCGTGGCGTAGGTGAGGGGTTTCGGGCTGGAAGGGTACCCTCAACATATGGGCATGCTGCCGACACAGGAGGACAGACCCGCATCGTGACCGCATCTGACAGATCCGTCCAGCTCGTGCGCATCGCCGCGGAAGCCGCGGCCGACAAGCTGGCCGATGACATCCTCGCGTACGACGTGAGCGAACAGCTCGTCATCACCGACGCCTTCTTGCTCTGCTCCGCCACCAACGACCGCCAGGTCCGCGCCATCGTCGACGAGATCGAGGAACGGCTGCGCACCGAGGCCGACGCCAAGCCCGTCCGCCGTGAGGGCGAGCGCGAAGGGCGCTGGGTGCTGCTCGACTACATCGACATCGTCGTGCACGTCCAGCACGAAGAAGACCGTACCTTCTACGCGCTCGAGCGCCTGTGGAAGGACTGCCCGGCCATCGCGCTGCCGGAGAGCGTCCTGCAGGCCAACCTCCAGCGGGCGCGCGCGTGAGCGAACCGACCATCACCGGACCCGGTAGTGACACTCATCCGGATTTCGAGCGTCCCGGCGAGGAATCTGCATGAGTAAGAGGATCGTGTGTCTGCGTCATGGGCAGACACTGTGGAACGTCGAGCAGCGATTCCAAGGTCACTCCGACATCCCCCTCGACGAAACCGGCGTCGCGCAGGCCGCGAGGGCGGCCTCGCTGCTCGCCTCGCTCCGGCCCACGCTGATCGTCTCCTCCGACCTGCAGCGGGCCAACGACACCGCGCTGGCGCTGGGGCGCATCGTCGGGTTGGAGGTGGCCGTCGACAAGGACTTCCGCGAGCGCGGCGGAGGTCAGTGGGAGGGGCTCACGCGCGAGGAGATCGCCGCGCGCTGGCCCCACGAGTACGCGGCGTGGGAGGCGCCGGACGGCGAACCCGTCACCGACGTGGCCGGGAGGGTGGCCGGCGCGATGCGCCGCTGGGCCTCGCGGCTCGACGACGACGGGCTGCTGGTCGTGGCCTCGCACGGGGCCGCGCTGCGGCTCGGGATCTGCGAACTGCTCGGGCTGCCCGAGGAGCTGTGGCCGGCGCTGGGCGGGCTGGGCAACTGCTCCTGGTCTGTGCTGCATGAAGGGCGCAGAGGGTGGCGGCTGCTGGAGCACAACGCCGGCACCCTGCCGGAGCCGGTGCACAGCGACGACAAGCCCGAAGCCGAGGTCTGAGCGCGGTTCGTACGGCTCGGGGGCCGTACGGGCTTCCGCGCCGCTACGACCCCTGCTTGCGTTGCTTTCTCTGGCCCGTCGCGTTCTCGTGCTGTGCCGTCCCGCTCCCGTGTGGTTGTCTGGCTGCCGTGAGGCCGGGGCGGGCGATTAGGTGAATCGGGGCGGATGGCTATATGCTCTCGGAGCGCCGCAACGGGTGGACTCGAAGCGGTGACCAGGGGCTATGGCGCAGTTGGTAGCGCGCCTCCATGGCATGGAGGAGGTCTGGGGTTCGAATCCCCATAGCTCCACAAAATGAACCGCCTCTGCCTGGTGACAGGCAGGGGCGGTTTTGTTTGTTCGAGGACGTATGGGCCTCGAACGGGCTTGAGCGTTGGTAGGTGTCCGCGTTCGCGGCCCTCGGGTCACGGTGTGCCAGCGGGTCCCGAGAGGGGGCCTGGGCGGTCAACGCGATCGTCGGCCTGTGGATCCGGTAAGTCGGCGATGCCGATCAAGACACGGGCACCGGCGAATGTCACGCTGCTGTGCCCTCCGCTGGGCTGCGCCGGCTGACCGTCCTGCGGGTGTGCGACGTGGGCTTCGACGCCGGACGCTCACCGTCGCCCAGGCCGCTCCGCGAGGACCGCGCACAGAGAAGCTGCGGAGGGTGGGGCCCAGGGTCGCACGCTGCCTCTCACGGCCCTGGGTGTGCTGCAGCGGCGGAAGCGAAGGGCGGGCCGAAGTCGAGCCTGCTGCTGGTGTCGCCCTCCTTCGGTGTGGCGGGTCGCCGGTGTCTATGGGCGGCTGTTCCGGCGCTGGGCCGTCGGCGTCACACCCCGTGCCCGTCTGGACGGCGCCGGGCCTCGTGCGCGCCTGCGTGGCGCTGGGCCGTCGGCATCACACCCCGTGCCTATCTGGATGGTGCTGGGCCTGATGCCCGGCTGGACGGGGTCGGGTCTGGTGCTCACCTGGACGGCGCCGTACCTTGTGCCCGTCTGGACGGCACTCGTGCTCATCTGGACGGGGACGGCTTCGACGCCGCTATCTGTGACTGTCCGGGCGTGTTCGTTGTCGGCGGTCAGTTTCGCCTCCATACCTGTCTCCATAAAACGCAATCGATCGGACGTTCACTGGATATTGCCGTCGGCGGCCTGACATTAATCTCCCTCTGGGGGGCGGGGACGGGCGTGGGAAACAGGATGGCCTCTGCGCGGAGAGTGCCGATTCATTGGCCTGCGCTTTTCTCGGTTCGATGAGTGCTGGTCGGCGGTGTCTGCTGTGAGCAGCAAGGACGCAGGGCCGGATGCAGCGCCATGGGATCACGTCGCATGGTTGCCGCGACGCGACGGGCGTCCTCACCCCCGGGCAAGGCGTGTGCGCAGTTGGAAACAAGAATGGGGAGTGTGTCATGTCTGTCAGGATCTGCAGGGTGAAGCCGGTGAAGGTGACCAGACGGCCGACGGACAACTGAGGTGGGGCGTTTCCGGTGGAGGCCGTCCGTTCTCCGTCGGAAACACTCCGACCATCAGATCGGATCCGTGCTCGCTGAAGAACGCCTGCGAGGGTGGGTGGCCGGATGGGAATCATCCTGAAGGTGGCCGTCAGAGATCCAGGCTGATGGCTATGGCGGTCCTGGTTGGTGGTCACGTGAGCGAGGTGACGCCCTTGCCTGCGAGTTGGTCGGCGGAGAGCTGGTGTGCTCATGCCGCCGTCCACTTGGTGGTCTAGGGTTCAGGGTCAGGTCCCGTGGCGGCTTAATGGCACCCTCAGCGCCGGGCACAGTGCCCGATCCAGCGTCCGGTCCAGCGCCGGGCGCAATACCCCGTCCGGTGCCGGGTCCGGTGCTGGGTTCATTGTCGGGCTCAGCGGCGGGGCCAGCTGTCTCAAGTGTGGCTAGTGCTGGAATGAGCCCACCGGGTTCATAGGTGGGGTTCATTGGGGGCTCGGTGGTGGGGGGCTCAGCTTTTCAAGCGTGGCGAGGTGGGGTGAGCTCGTTCAGGGTTGCTGCTTTGATGGGGGCGGGCTTGGTGCCCGCCCTTTCTGGTTTTCGTGGTGGTCAGGAGAAGACGACTGACCTGAGGAAGAGCCTGTCGGAAGCCCTGCCGCCGGGGCGGAGCGAGTAGTAGGGGCCGGAGCAGTCGGGGCCCATGAAGAGGGTGACGGTGGAGTCGGTGTCGTTGCGTGGGGTGTGGGCGCTGTCGTCGGAGTAGCGGATCTCAGGGATGTCGATGCACGCGCCGCTCCTCGGGTTGTGCAGGTGGCCGGTGTCTGTGCCGTACGGGGCGGGGAAGCTGTAGGCGAACGTGCCGGTGGCCGCGACGGCCGGGAAGCATGGCGCCAGGGTCAGGGTGAGGGCGGCGAGAGCGGTGGTGGCGGTGCGAGCGATCATGTGGCTCGTCCCTTCGGTGGTGTGGAGGCTTTGGACGAGCCCACATCCTATGACTACTGAGAGTGACTGTGCTGCTACTGAGGCGTGGTCAGCGGCCCTTTTCGTAGACGAGCAGGCCTCGGGACAGGTGTAGGGGTACGAGGATCAGCTCGACCAGGAGGGCCTTCCAGGCGTAGTAGAGGTTCACGGCCTTATTGAGGTAGACGAAGGGCAGGTTGAGCAGGACGCTGCCTACAGGGAGGCGGCGGCGTTTGGCCGCGTAGAAGAGGATCGGCACGGTGAGGAGCAGTTCGCCGCCCGCCCACCAGGCGAGCGTGCGGGTCGGCGGCTCGTGCAGCGCCAGGGTGAGGACCAGCGGGGTCGCCCACCACAGCGGGGCCAGGACGATTTCCAGCAGGGCGATGACGATCCAGGTGGCGAGCATGGGCTTGTGGACGAGCAGGCGCGGGAGGTGGAGGCGGACGTTCTGCATGAAGCCGGCCATCCAGCGCCAGACCTGCTTGCGGAGGTAGGTGAGGCTCTCCGGGTCGGCGGCCCAGGCGACGGCGCTGGAGACGTAGACCGCCCGGTGGCCGGCGCCCTGCTGGCTCCAGGTGTAGTCCATGTCCTCGACGATGGTGCGCTCGGGGAAGCCGCCGGATTCGGTGAGGGTCGTGCGTCTGAACGCCGAGCAGCAGCCTGAGCAGACCATGGGACTGTTCGCGAGTTGCTGGATCGGCCGGTGCCAGTGGAAGCCGAAGAGGTATTCGGTGGATCTGCCTCGCTCCCATGGTGTGCGGGCGAACCTCGTCTGTACGTTGCCCGCCGCCACGTTGACGGCCGGGTCGGCGAAGGCGGGCTTGATGCGCTCGATGTAGTCGGGGGCGAGGACGGTGTCGGCGTCCACGGCCAGGATCAGGTCGGTGTCGCAGTGGGGGAGCGCGTGGTTCTGGGCCCTGGCCTTGCTGCCCAGGTTGTGCGGTGGGCGGAGCACTGTGACGTTGTAGGAGGCGGCGATCTCGCCTGTGCGGTCGGTCGAGCCGTCGTCCACCACGATGATCTTCTCTGGTGGGGTCGACTGGGCCTGGATGGAGCGCAAGGTGGCGGGTAGGCCCTGCTCCTCGTTGTGGGCGGGGACGATGACGGTCATGGTGAGGGTCAGCGGGGCGGCGCCGACAGCGGGGTCTGTCTGGTGTGCGGCTTGTGTTTGTTGTGTGGCTTGTGACGGATGTGCAGATTGTGCGGGTTGTGTCGATGGTGTTCGTCGGGTTGGTGATGGCTCGGTGGTTGGCAGAGTCTGTGTGATCGGCCGGGGCTGCGGGAACGGCCCGGTCTCTGTGATCGGCCTGGTCTGGGGAATCGGCAGGGGCTGCGGGGTCGGCAAGGGCTGCGGGGTCGGTGGGGTCGGCAAGGTCGGTGGGATGGACAGGCTCGGTGGGAGCTGCGGGGTCGGTAGGGGTGGGGGTGGCATGGTGGGCGGGGTTTGGGCGCTCATCTGTCGCGACGCCTCCTCAGCTTGGGCGCGATCAGGGCGATCAGCGCTACTGCTGCGTAGATGAGCAGGCTGAAGCCGAGTGTGGGCGGGCCTCCGGGCATCCTCGTGTCTCCCTTGTCGTGATGGGACGGCGTGGTGCCGCCGTGCGGGTATGAGGATGCACTTCGGTGGTCGGGTTGAATGGGGCCGAATCGGGTTCTGTGGATGGAGGGTCTGCGGTGGCTGTCGCCTGTGGACAGCGGGTGCCGGGGTGGCAGGCGGTGGAGGGGGCCGAGGCGGGCGGTCAGTCATCTGGTGGTGGCGTGGGTGGCCGCGTGGGGTGATGACTGGGGAGGGTCGGAGCTGGTTGAGGTGGGCGAGGTCCGGGATGGCGGCCTGTAAGTAACGCCAGAGGGTCACCGCGGGCGCGCCGAGTGGAGGTCGGGATGATGGGGGGTGGGGGTTGGGTGATGGCAGCGTGAGGGAGTGACGGCTGCGGGGGCCTCACTGCGGGTGCGCTGGGTCGGGGTGATGGTGGGGTGGGGGAGTGACGGCTGTGGGGCATTGCGTGGCGGGCGCGGTGGGTGGGAGGTCAGGGTGATGCAGCGTGAAGGAGTGACGGCTGCGGGGGCGTCACAGTGCGCGCGGTGAGCGGGGAAGGGGGAGTTGGGAGGCGTAGGGCTGGAGTGGGTGGACGGTGCCGGCCGTCGGTTAGGGCAGTGGTCCGCTTTGTGGTCCGGGGCCTCGTAGCCGGTTGGGGTGCGCTGGGTGGTGGGTGGATGAGCTTGTTGCGCATCGTCGGCATGGCTGGGGCGACAGGGCTGAGTGGGCGGGAGCGGCGTTGGTCTGCTGGATGTGACCGGGCCTCACCTCGCGGGCGCTTCCCATTTGGGTGGTGGCGCTGGGGATCCCGTGCGGATCGCGACTTTTCGGGCGTCTGTGTGCGGACATCCCATGTGGACGGCTTCGTGTGGGTGGTAGCTCTTCGGGGGGTTGCGTGTGGAGGGCGGCTCTTCGGGTGTGCTCGTGCGGGTGGCTTCGTGGGGGTGGGGGGCTTTGGGTTGCCCCGGGTGGGTGGTTGCTGGTTGTGGGTGGGAAGGGTGAGGGCCGGGCCGCAAATGCGGCCCGGCCCTTTGGGTGGGTCAGTGTTGGATGGCTTGGTGGTGGGCTGCTCTGCTGGCCGGGAGGGCGGTCAGGCTCAGGGCGACCGTGAGGACGCCGATGATCCAGGACGTCCACGACGCCCCTTGGCCCTGGGTGTACGTGATGGCCCACGGTGCGATGAACAGCAGGACGCCCCACAGGGCGTTGAGCCATTCCGTGGCCACGGCGCCCGGGCCGGCGAGGGCGGCGATGGACGTGAGCACGATGAGGGCGCCCAGCACGATCAGTGAGGGGGCGGCGCCCGAGGCGCCGGCGACCCAGATCGGGGAGAGTGCCGCGTAGAGGCCGGCGACCAGGGTTGCCCAGTCCTGCCAGCGTGACCATGCCTTCATGAGGACCTCCGCGTGTGGCTTGTGCGAGAGGCTGGCCTTTTGGTCAGTCGATCAGGTGAAACTCCCTGGGAGGGGTGGTGATTCCCGGGTCCGTGCGGTGGCGTGGGATTGCGTGGTGTGAGGTTCGCCACAGCGCTGCGCAGAGCTGGGACAGGGGCAACCATCCATAGATACCGCAGACGAAAACAATTTTCTAGATGTCCGACTTGTTAGAAAATTTCTTCCGAAATCTCCTTGACCTTGGGGGTTGACGGTGGGAAAGCTGTGGCGGGAGTGCCGAAAGGTGAAAGGACCGCTCCCCTCATGGTCACCGTCCGCCCCTTCCAGTCCGGCGATGAGACCGCGCTGGTCGACGCCTGGAACCGCAGCATGCCCGCCGACCCCACGACGGCCGGCTGGTTCAGGGACTGCGTGCTGCTCGACCCCAACTTCGACCCCGAGGGCCTGCGCGTGGCCGTGGCCGGGGACGACGTGGTGGGCTGCGCGTACGCCGTCCGCCGCCTGATCCCCTTAGCGCCGGGCACCGACCTGGAGCCGGACACCGGCTGGATCCCGTTCTTCTTCGTCGTCCCCGAGCACCGCGGCGGCGGGGTGGGGCGGCGGCTGGTGGGTGAGGCGGTGGAGTTCCTGGAGCGCCTCGGCCGGACGAAGGTGGACTTCTCGTCGTACACCCCCAACTACGTCCTGCCGGGCGCGGACGCCGAGCTCTATCCTGACGGCCACCGGCTGCTGGAGGAGCTCGGGTTCAGGACGCTCTACTCGCCGGTCGCCATGGACCGCGCCCTCGTCGGCTACCGGACGCCGCCCGAGGTGCACGAGCTGCTGCGCGAGCGTGAGCGCGAGGGGTACGTCTTCCGCAGTCCCGAGGTCGGTGAGCTGCCCGAGCTGATCCGGTTCGCGGCCGACGCCTTCAACCCCGACTGGGGGGAGGCCATCCGGCAGCATCGCGATCCCGAACGCATCGTGATCGCGAAAAAGGAGCACATAGTCGGCTTCGCCTTGTACGCGGCCTATCGCGGCATCCCCGAGCGCTTCGGCCCCTTCGGTGTCGACCCGGGCCAGCGCGGCACCGGCCTCGGCAAGATCCTGCTCCATCTCACCATGACCCGGATGCGCGCCGAAGGGCTGCATTCGTCCTGGTTCCTGTGGACCGGCGCCGCCAGCCCGGCCGGCCACCTCTACGCCAAGGCGGGCTACGAGATCACCAGAAAGTTCCACGTGATGAGGCGATCCGCATGACACACGTTCTCGCCATCGGGGCCCACGCGGGCGACCTCGACCTGACCGCGGGCGCCGTGCTCGCCCAGCACGTCCTGCGCGGCGACCGGGCGACGCTGCTGCACCTGACGCTCGGCGAGCGCGGCCATCCGCGCATGACCGTCGCCGACTACGCCAAGCAGAAGCGCGAGGAGGCCGAGACGTTCGCCGAGCGGATCGGCGCCGGCGTCAGGTTCCTCGACTACGAGGACGGCCTGCTGCCCGAGGACGACGAGACCAAGATGCGCGTCGGCGACGTCATCAGGGAGCTGCGCCCCGACGTGATCCTGACGCACTGGAGCGCCTCCATCCACAAGGACCACGCGCGGACGCACCGGATCGTCGAGGACGCCCGCTTCTACGGCGGCCTGAAGACGCTGGAGCGCGAGCATCCGGCCTACTGGGCGAGCGAGCTCTACTACGCCGACAACTGGGAGGACGCCGAGGGCTACGCGCCCGACGTGTTCGTCGAGCTGAGCGAGGAGGCGTACGAGCTGTGGTCGCAGGCGATCACCGGCTACGCCTACGCCAGGGGTGAGACCTACGGCTTCCCGTACGTGGACTACTACCGCGCGCTGACGATCGTGCGCGGCGCGCCGGCCGGGTTCGGCCGCGCCCAGGCCTTCGCCGCCCCGAAGGGGTCGCGGCAACTGCGCACGAAGTACTTCGGAAAGGGGGCCTCCGCATGAGACGGCGCGAGATGAGACGGCCGGTGGGGCGGGTCGCGGTGGTGCTGGCCGCGCTGGTGCTGGCCGGGTGCTCGGGCGGCGGCGATGGCGGCGGTGGCGGCGGTGGTGGCACCGCCGAGGCGGACGCGCCGCCGCTGGTGATCCACGCCGTGGACGCGGGCACGTTCCAGGAGGACTTCAACCCGTACCACCTCGAAGGCGTGAACTTCGGGACCAGCGGGATGATCCACGAGACCCTCATGTACTTCAACAAGCTGAAGCCGGGGGAGATCACGCCCTGGCTGGCGCTGGACCACAAGTGGTCGAACAAGGGCAAGTCGGTGACGTTCACGCTGCGGCAGAACGTGAAGTGGTCCGACGGGCAGCCGTTCACCGCCGACGACGTGGCCTTCACGTTCCAGATGCTGAAGAAGTATCCGCAGCTCAACAGGAACGCGCTGGAGATCGAGAAGGCCGAGGCGCTGGCGCCCGACAAGGTGCGGGTGGACTTCGGCAACACCTCCTACGCCAAGCTGTTCAACATCGCCGGCAACTCGCCCATCGTGCCCAAGCACGTATGGGAGAAGGAGAAGGACCCGTCCACCTTCACCAACCCCAAGCCGGTCGGTACGGGCCCGTACACGCTGTCGAAGTTCTCGGCCCAGCTGTACGAGCTGGTCAAGAACCCGTCCTACTGGCAGCCGGGCAAGCCGGAGGTGCCGGTGCTGCGCTTCCCCGCGTACACGGCCAACGCCCTCCAGACGGCGCTGCAGCAGAGTGAGGTGGACTGGGCGGGCGCGTTCGTGCCGGACATCGAGAAGATCTACGTGCAGGGCAAGCCGGAGCAGAACAAGTTCTTCTTCCCGCCCGAGGGCGTGGTGACGCTGCTGCCGAACCTGACCGATCCGGTGCTGGCCAAGCCCGAGGTGCGCGCGGCCATGAGCCTGGCCATCGACCGGGACAAGATCGTCCGGGTGGCCGAGCGGGGGTACACGAAGGTCGCGCATCCGACCGGCGTGCCGATGCCGGGCGGGGAGGCGTACATCCCGCCTGAATACCGCGCGCTCTCCTACAAGATGGACATCGAGAAGGCCAAGGAGCTGCTCAAGGGCGTGGACCCGGCGCAGCTCAAGTTCACCCTGCTGGTGCCCTCGCCGTTCACCGACTGGGTGAACGCCGCGCAGCTCATCCGCGAGGACCTGGCCAAGATCGGCATCACCGTCGAGACCAGGGGCGTGGCGTTCCAGGACTGGGTGTCCAAGGTCGGCAAGGGCAACTACGACCTGTCGATCAGGGCCACCGCGGCCGGGCCGACGCCGTACTTCCAGATGCGCTCGATGCTCTTCGGCGGGCTGGCCGAGCCCGTGGGCGAGGCCGCCACCGGCAACTACGAGCGGTGGAAGGACGCCGAGACCGACAAGCTGATCGACGCGTACGCCGCCACCGAGGACGAGACCGAGCAGCAGGAGGCCACCCAGGGCCTGGGCAAGATCATGGTGGAGAAGATGCCCACGCTGCCGCTGTTCTACAGCCCGTCGTGGGCGCAGTACCGGACGAACAAGTACGTGGGCTGGCCGTCCGAGCAGGACCCGTACGCGATGCCGTCGCCCTACACCTCGCCCGACGCGGCCGTGGTGCTGCTGCACCTGAAACCGGCCGGCAAGTGAGGTTCCTGGCCAGGCGGCTCGGCTTCTACCTCCTGACGGCCTGGGCCGCCATCACGCTCAACTTCCTGATCCCCCGGCTCATGCCGGGGGACCCGGTGGAGCTGCTGGTGGCCCGGATGAAGGGGAACGTCGACCCGGCCGCCATCGACGCGATGCGCAGGGCGTTCGGCATCAGCGACGCGAGCCTGTGGCAGCAGTACCTGAACTATCTGGGCAATCTGGCGCACGGCGAGCTGGGCCGCTCGATCACGTTCTTCCCCACCGAGGTCTCCACGGTGATCGCCGACAGCCTGCCGTGGACGGTCGGGCTCGTCGGCGTGGCCACGCTGATCAGTTACCTGATCGGCACCGCGCTCGGCGTGATCATGGCGTGGAAGCGCGGCACCTGGCTGGACGGCGTGCTGCCCGCGGCCACGTTCATGCACGCGGTGCCCTACTTCTGGGTGGCGCTGGCGCTGGTGTTCGTCTTCGGGGTGACGTTGCAGTGGTTCCCGGTCAGCCGGGCGTACGGGCTGGACGTGATGCCGGAGCTGAGCGGTGAGTTCGCGCAGAGCGTGCTCTACCACGCGGCGCTGCCGGCGGTCACGATTGTGGTGGCCTCGATGGCCGACCGGATCCTCGGCATGCGCAACGTCATGGTGACCACGCTCGGCGAGGACTACGTGGTGATGGCCGAGGCCAAGGGGCTGACCTCGCGCCGGGTCATGTGGTCCTACGCCGCCCGCAACGCGATCCTGCCGAACATCACCAGCTTCGCGCTCTCGCTCGGCTTCGTGGTGGGCGGCTCGGTGCTGACGGAGATCGTCTTCTCCTACCCGGGCATCGGATCGATGCTCCTCAAGGGCGTGGAGAACGAGGACTTCCCGCTCATGCAGGGCATCTTCCTCGTCATCTCGCTGGCCGTGCTCGTCGCGAACTTCCTGGCCGACCTGGCGTACGTGGTGCTCGACCCCCGGACCAGGCAGGAGTCGGAATGAAGATCAAGATCGGGGCCGGGATCCTCGTCTTCTTCGCGCTGATGGCGATCTTCGGGCCGCTGCTCATCGGCGCCGATCCCGCCGCCACCAGCGAGGACGGGCTGCAGGGCCCGTCGGCGCAGCACTGGCTCGGCACCACGCAGACCGGGCAGGACATCCTCGTCCAGATCGTGTACGGCGCCCGCATCTCACTCGGCGTCGGCGTGCTGTCGGCGCTCATCGCCACGGTGCTGGCCGTCGCGGTCGGCCTGGTCGGCGGCTACGTCGGCGGCGCCGTGGACGAGGCCCTGTCGGTGCTGACCAACATCTTCCTCGTGCTGCCCGCCCTGCCGCTGATCATCGTGCTGGCCGGCTACCTGCCGCAGCGCGGCGTCGCCTCGGTCGCGGTGGTGATCGCGGTGACCGGCTGGGCCTGGGGCGCCCGGGTGCTGCGCGCCCAGACCCTCTCGGTACGCCGGCGCGACTTCGTCCAGGCCGCCAGGGCGAGCGGGGAGGGGCCGCTGCGGATCGTCTTCTACGAGATCCTGCCGGTCCTGCTGCCCGTCATCGCCACCAGCTTCCTGGCCACCGTGGTCGCGGCGATCCTGGCCGAGGCCGGGCTCTCGTTCCTGGGCCTGGCGGACCTGTCCACCGTGAGCTGGGGCAGCATGCTGTACTTCGCGCAGAACGGGCAGGCGCTGCTCATCGGGGCCTGGTGGTGGTTCATCCCGCCCGGCCTGTGCATCGCGCTCATCGGCACCGGCCTGGCCCTGGTGAACTTCGGCATCGACGAGATCGCCAACCCGCGGCTGCGCACGATCAAGGCCCCCAGGAAGGCACGCGCATGAACGTCCTGGAGATCCGCGACCTCGGCGTGGACTACCTGTCCGGCACGGGAGCCGTGCACGCGGTGTCCGGCGTCTCGCTCGACCTGC
Organism: Nonomuraea fuscirosea; assembly: GCF_035917475.1. Lineage (NCBI taxonomy): Bacteria > Bacillati > Actinomycetota > Actinomycetes > Streptosporangiales > Streptosporangiaceae > Nonomuraea > Nonomuraea fuscirosea. The sequence goes on from NZ_CP109074.1 coordinate 1,290,841, forward strand.
GCCGCGGCGAGATCCTGGGCCTGGCCGGCGAGAGCGGCAGCGGCAAGTCCACGCTGGCCAACGCCGTCGCCCGGCTGCTGCGCCCGCCCGCCTCGATCACGTCCGGGTCGGTCGTCTACCGGCGCCAGGACGGCTCGGCCGTGGACGTGCTCGGCCTCGGCAGGAACGATTTGCGCGCCTTCCGCTGGAAGGAGCTGGCGGTCGTCTTCCAGAGCGCCATGAACTCCCTCAACCCGGTCATCACCGTGGGCGCCCAGATCGACGACGTGCTGCGCATCCACGCGCCGCGCATGTCGCGCGCCGAGCGCACCGAGCGGTCGGTGGAGCTGCTGCAGCGCGTCGGCATCAGCGCCGACCGCCGCCGCTCCTATCCGCACGAGCTGTCCGGGGGCATGCGCCAGCGCGCCGCCATCGCCATCGCGCTCGCGCTCAACCCCGAGATCATCATCATGGACGAGCCGACGACCGCGCTCGACGTGGTGGTGCAGCGCGACATCCTGGCCGAGATCAAGGCGCTGCGTGAGGAGTACGGCTTCGCGGTCGTCTTCATCACCCACGACCTGTCGCTGCTCATGGAGATCTCCGACCGGATCGCCATCATGTACGCGGGCCGGGTCGTGGAGACCGGGACGGCCAAGGCGTTGCACCGGACGCCGCGGCATCCCTACACGCTGGGGCTGTTGCGCTCGTTCCCGCGTCTGCGCGGGGCGCGCGAGGAGCTGCTCGGCATCCCCGGCACGCCGCCGGACCTGCGCTCGCCGCCGCCCGGCTGCGCGTTCCACCCGAGGTGCGCGATGGCGTTCGACGCGTGCTCGCGGACGCTGCCCGTGCTCACGTCGGAGGCGGACGGCGAGGTCGCGTGCCTGCTCAACGACGGGAGGGGAGTGTCATGAACATCCTGGAGGGGCGCGACCTCACCAAGCACTTCACCGCCGCCCGCGGCCCGCGCGGCCGCTTCGGCAAGCGGCCGCCGGTGCGGGCGGTGGAGGACGTCTCGATCGCGCTGCGGGCCGGCGCGGTGACGGCGCTGGTCGGCGAGAGCGGTTGCGGCAAGAGCACGGTCGCGCGGCTGCTGGCCCAGGTCTATCCGCCCACGTCCGGTGAGGTGCTGCTGCGCGGCGAGCCGGTACGCGCCCATCGCGGCGCCGCGTTCAGGGAGTACCGGCGTCAGGTCCAGCTCATCTTCCAGGACCCCTTCGCCTCGCTGAACCCCTTCCACCGGGTCCGCTACCACCTGGCCAGGCCGCTGCGCCTGCACGGGCACGCCCGTACCGACGCCGAGGAGCGCGAGCAGGTCGCCGAGCTGCTGGAACGCGTCAGCCTGACGCCGGTCGAGCAGTTCATGGACAAGATGCCGCACGAACTGTCCGGCGGGCAGCGGCAGCGGGTGGCGATCGCGCGGGCGCTGGCGGTGCGGCCCGTCGCGCTGATCGCGGACGAGCCCGTCTCGATGCTGGATGTGTCGATCAGGCTCGGCGTGCTGCGGCTGCTGGAGGGGCTGGCCAGGGAGAACGATCTGGCGCTGCTCTACATCACGCACGACATCGCCAGCGCCCGCTACTTCGCCGAGGACATCACGGTCATGTACGCGGGGCGGCTGATCGAGAGCGGGCCGAGCGAGGAGCTGACGCAGTCGCCGCGGCATCCCTACACGCAACTGCTGCTGGAGTCGGCGCCGGATCCCGACCGGGTGGCGGCGCCGGAGGGACGGCGGCACGGTGAGCCGCCCAGCCTGATCGACCCGCCGGGCGGGTGCCGGTTCCATCCGCGCTGCCCGGTGGCGCTGCCGGTGTGCTCGACCGAGGTGCCGGGGCGCACGGAGTTGGGTGAGAAGCACTGGACGCACTGCTGGAAGGCCGGGGAGGTGCTTCATGAGGCGCGGTGACGAGGTGCGGGCGGAGTTTCGAGAGACGCTTCATGAGGCGCGGTAGCGTTCGGCCAGCTCGCCGGTCGTCGCGGCCATCCGCCGGCGCAGCTCGTCCGGGGCGAGCACCTCGGCGTCCGTGCCCAGCCGCAGGAACTCGCCCGTCGCGTGCTCGATCGACTCGATCGGCACCGTGACCAGCGTCCAGCCCTGCTCGTCCGGGTCCCGCGCGCTCTCCCGCGCCGCCTCCACCAAGCCCGGCGTCATGAGGTCGGCCAGGCGCTGCATGCCGCGCGGCGACAGCCGCACCTCCGCCTGGCCCCACCTCAGCCTGCTCTCGAACGCGGCCAGGTAGTCACGCCAGTACGCGGCCAGGTCGAACCCCTCCGGCCGGGTGAACGTCTCGGGCAGCGGATGCAGGTCGAGGATCTGGGAGACGCGGTAGGTGCGTACCTGCTCGCCCGAGCGCGCCACCAGATACCACCGCCCGGCCTTGACCACCAGCCCGTACGGCTCCAGCCGCCGCTCCACCTCCTGCGGCGCCTTCCACCGCCGGTAACGCACCTGCACCCGGCGCTCGTTCCAGACGGCGTCGGCCACGGCGGGCAGGTAGGTGACCGGCTCCCGGTCGCGGTACCAGGTGGGCGCGTCGAGGTGGAAGCGCTCCTGGATACGGCCGGCCCGGTCGCGCAGCTCGACCGGGAGCGCGGCCATCAGCTTGAGCTGCGCGGCGGTCACCACCGCGCCCAGCCCCAGCTCGGCCGCGGGCCCTGGCAGGCCGGCCAGGAACAGCGACTCGGCCTCGTCGGCGGTCAGGCCGGTGAGCCTGGTTCGGTAGCCGTCGAGGAGCTGGTATCCGCCCTTCGGGCCGGCGTCGCCGTAGAGCGGGATGCCGGCGGAGTGGAGGGATTCGACGTCGCGGTAGATGGTGCGGACGGAGACCTCCAGCCGGTCGGCCAGCTCCTGCGCGGTCATCCGGCCGCGCGTCTGCAGGAGCAGCAGGACCGAGACCAGGCGCGAAGCTCGCATATCACTGACACTACCTGTCAGTGACCCTGCCCTACGGTCTCAGCCATGAACGACTTCGACTTTTTCGCCGGCCGCTGGAACGTCGTCAACCGCCGGCTGCTCAAGCCTCTGTCCGGCAGCGCGGAATGGGACGAGTTCCCCGGCGTCTGCACGGCCAGCAGGCACTTCGGCGGCGCGGCCAGCTTCGACGAGATCGAGTTCCCGACCAAGGGCCGCAGCGGGATGACCGTGCGCCTGCGCGACGTGGACAGCGGGCTGTGGTCCATCTACTGGGCCAGCAGCGCGACCGGCGTCCTCGACACCCGGCCGATGGTGGGCGCGTTCGAGGGGGGCCGGGGCGAGTTCTACGGGGAGGAGACCTGCGAGGGCCGGCCGGTGCGCTGCCGCTTCGTCTGGACGGTCGGCGAAGGCGCCGGCACCGCCCGCTGGGAGCAGGCGTTCTCGGAGGACGACGGGCGGACCTGGGAGACGAACTGGACGATGGACTTCACCCGCGCGTGACGCCCAGCGCGCCGTACGCCAGCGCCACGGCGTCGGCGTTGCCGCGCACCCACAGGATCACGCCGACGGCCACGGCCGCGATGAGCAGCAGGATGCCGCCGACCAGGATCACCCACCACCATCCGGACCGCGCCGGCTTCGCCTCGTAGAGGGGCACGTCGGGCAGCATGTCCGGCGTGTACGGCAGCCGCTGCGTGTAGGGCGCCTCGGGAGGGCCCTGGTCGGACGGCTGACCTGGATGGGGGTAGCGGTGCCGGACCGTCTGGTCGGGATCCGGCCGGCGGGGCTGCTCTGGCGTCATGACTCCCTCAGGCACGCTGCGGAGTGTCTGATACGCCAACATTGTCACACGCCTGGGCACGGTGTCTCCCGGCGGTACGACTTCCGCGTCAGCCGTGGGCGGGCGGCTGCCCCTCACCGAACGGCGGCTGCTGGGGCTGCCAGCCGGGCTGCTGCGGCGGCGCCTGCGGGTAGCCGTGCTGCGGACCTTGCTGGTAGCCCTGCTGCCACCCGGGCTGCTGCTGCCAGCCCTGCTGAGCGTGCTGGGCGGCCTGCTGCGGCGGGTTCCTGCGGGCGATCACCGCGAAGATCAGCAGCCCCGTGCCGCTCACCTGGATGAGCAGGGACAGCAGGTTCATCACCAGCGCGATCGGCCCGTACTGGGCGAAGCCGAGGGAACGGACCAGTTCGGGGGCCATGAGGATGTACACGCCGTTGATCACCACCCCCACGAGCAGCACGACACACCCGATCATGCCGAGCACGCTCCCCCGGCCGTGCTCCGCCCGGCGGGTCGCCATCAGAATGGCGCCGCCGAGCAGCAACAGGACCATCACGATCATCGTGATGATGTTGATGACGTTGGACAGCGTGGACATCAAGGGGAGCTCCAGCGGTTAGACGGGCAACGCGAAGACGTTACGCGGATTGGCGCTGCTGTTCCACCGCGCGGGTGATCGAGGCGAGGTCGTGGCCGCCCTCGTAGCGTACGCCGTTGATGAAGAGGGTCGGCGTGCCGCGCACGCCGCTCGCGCGGCCCGACTCCTCGTCCACCGCGATCCTGGCCACCCGCTGGGGGATTTCCTCCCACGGCTCCACGTCCAATTGGGCCGCGTAGCGTTCGAGGTCGGCGTCGGTGAGGAAGCGCTGGTTGTCGTAGAGGAGGTCGTGCATCTCCCAGAACGTGCCGCGGGCCGCGGCGGCCTCGGCCACGATGGCGGCGGAGGCGGCGTGCGGATGCAGGGTGCGCAGCGGGAAATGCCGGAACACCAGCCGCACGTCCGGGTTCTTACGCAGGATCTCCGCCAGGATCGGGTGCAGCCGGCCGCAGTAGGGGCACTCGAAGTCGCCGTACTCGACGATCGTCACCCGGGCCTTCGCCGGCCCGCGCACGTGGTCGCCGGGGCCGACCGGCACGGTCAGCGTGTTCGGCAGCTCCTCGGCGGGCTCGGCGTCGGGTGGCGCGCACACCCCGCCGCGGTCCCACGCCATCCGGAAGATCACCCAGCCCAGTACGGCGGCCAGCAGCGACCCGGCCAGGATCCCGATCTTCGCCTGGTCGTGCAGGGCCGGGTCGTCGAAGGCCAGGTCCACGATGAACAGCGCCACCGTGAACCCGATCCCCGACACGGCCGCCCCGCCGAACAGCTGCCCCCACACCAGGTTTCCCGGCAGGACGCCCCAGCCGAGGCGCAGCGGCAGCCAGGTGCCGAGCCAGATCCCGACGAACTTGCCCACCAGCAGCCCCAGTGCCACGCCGATGGCGACGGGCGAGGTGGCGGCGGCGCGCAGGGTCTCGCCGTTGAGGGTCACGCCGGCGTTGGCCAGCGCGAAGACGGGCACGATCACGTAGCTGCTCCACGGATGCAGCCGCAGTTGCAGGCGTTCGTTCACGGAGACGGCCCGCTGCACGCGCCGGGCGGCCTCCCTGGCCGCCTGCGCGCTGGGCTCGCTGGTGAACCCCTGGACGGCCTCCCCGGCCAGCAGCAGCTTGTGGTCGGTGGGCGCGTACACGAAGACGAGGATGCCGAGCGCGATGCCGACCAGCGTCGGATGGATCCCGCTCTCCAGCGTGGCCACCCACAGCGCGAACCCCAGCACGATGTACGCCGGCGCCCGCCAGATCTTCAGCCACCGCAGCGTCAGGATGGCCGCCAGCAGCACCGCCGCGGTGAGCAGGGCGGGCACGGACAGGCTGGCGGTGTAGAAGAGCGCGATGATCATGATGGCGAGCACGTCGTCCACGATCGCCAGCGTCAGCAGGAACGCCCGCAGCGGATCGGGACAGCGCGCCCCCACCACGGCGAGCACGCCCAGGACGAACGCGGTGTCGGTGGCGATCGGCACGCCCCACCCGCCGGCCCCGGGACCGCCGAAGTTCAGCAGCAGGTAGACGCCGGCCGGCACCAGCATGCCGCCGAAGGCCGCCACGGCCGGCACCGCGATCAGCCGCCGGTCCCTGAGCTGGCCGAGCCGCACCTCGTAGGAGACCTCCAGCCCGATGAGGAAGAAGAACACGGACATGAGGCCGTCGTTGACCCAGTGCCGCAGGTCCAGCGAGAACGACGCGTCGCCGAAGGAGATCCCCATGGGGGTGTGCCAGAACGCCTCGTAGGTCTCGCTCCACGGCGAGTTGGCCCACAGCAGTGCCAGCACGGTCGCCACGAGCAGGACGCTCGTGCTGCCGGCCTCGGTCCTCAGGAACGCCCGCAACATGACAGCTCTCCCCCTAAGGTGTCGATATTACGGCTGGTCAGGCACTTGTCCGTCGGGGCGTCCCCCTGATCGCCCGGTGCGCCGGACCATCCAGATCGCGAACGCCGTCACCAGGGCCAGTGCCGCCGTGCTCAGGGCCAGCAACAACGGGAGCGGGCCGCCGGACCCCGTGGTGCCGGCCGCGGCGGCCGTCGTCACGGGCGCGGCGGACGGAGCGGAGCCGGCGGTGGCAGGGGGCACGGGCGGCTCCAGACCGGCCCCTGGCGTGAGGGTCAGGCCCTGCTGCCGGTCGGGCGGCCCGTAGCCCATGACATCGCGGTATGTGGGCACACCGGCGGGCTCGCCCTGCACGTCCACGGTGAGCGTGACCGGCACCTCGACGTCGGCGGAGCCCCGGTCGGTGAACAGGCGCACCCACACCTTGTAGTAGCCGGGCAGCGTCGTGTCCCGTATGTAGTCCTCGCCCGACTCCCTGTTGCGGTAGGCGACGGGCACCGACGTGCCGGTGTACGACTGCGGCCGGTCCCCGAGCGCCGCCTTCCAGGCGTAGTCGCGGACGCCGCCGAGCACCCGCGGGTTCTCGGGGCTGAGGATGGAGCTCGACACGTTGAGCCGGGCGTCGCCCAGCGCCTTGCGGTCGGCCTCCGACAGCGCCGGCACCTCGATCCGGTACGACAGCCGCTGCCCGTAGTTGAGCGGCACCCGGAAGTACGCCTCCTCGCCGGGCGTCATCGTGTCGGTGTAGCGGCCGTCGGCCAGCACCGGCCCGTCACCATAGGACCCGCTGCCGGCCACGCCGACCGGCTCGCCCGCCTCCACCCGGGGTTCCCCGGCCGGCACGCCATCGGCCGGTGCCGGCAGCGCGGCGACGTCCGTGACGGGCGGCTCGATGACCAGGTTCAGCTCCAGCGGCGCGGCGGAGCGGCGGACCTGGTCGCCCTTGTTGCTCACCTCGATCACGAAGCGGCCGGCCGCCGCGCACGGGCCGGAGCCTTCGGTGATCTGGGTCTGTCCCACCACGAAGGCGCTGCCCCCGGTGGGCAGTTCGCTGATGAGGTCGTGGCTGTCGCAAGGGGAGGAGCCGCCGGCCGGCCAGAGCACCAGGCCCGCGCCGATGACCGCTCTGGCGCCCGCCGGGGCCGTCGCGCCGATCCGCATCCCGGCGTACGCGGTGGCGCCGGCGGGCAGGTCGAAGGCGTAGTGCCGCTTGACGTCCGGCCCCGGCGGCATCGTGTCCAGGTAGGCGCCGGGCTTGAGCACCGGGGCGGACTCCCGGTCGGCGCCGCCGGTCACGGGGATGCCGACGGGAGCAGCGCGGGCGAGCGCGGCCGGAGGAAGGATCAGGGGCGTCAAGGCGAGCAGGACGACCAGGAGCGACCGGGGCATGCACCCAAGTATTGATCAATCCGTCAGCTGAAAAACAGATGGACGGCCGCGTCTCTCGCCAGCAGGAACCCGACGATCGCCATTCCCCAGCTCACCATCGAGGCCGAGTGCTTGGTGAGCCAGGCCCGCAGCCGCTCCAGCTTGGGCTCCAGCCGGCCACCGGCCATCCCGCGCAGCGCCATGAGCACGAGCGTCGGCACGATCATGACCAGCACGTACGCCGCCAGCACCGGCACCCACTGGGCCGTCGTCAGCCCGGAGGTCGTCATGAGGCCGATCGCCGCCAGGTACGGCACCATCGTGGCCACCTCCAGCACCCCGGCGGTCAGCCCCAGCAGCACCATCGTCCGCGGCCCGCCGACGCGGGGCTCGAACGTGCGCACCGGCCGGCCCCGCTTGGCCCGCCACTTCGGATCGAACCGGTAGCTGAGCGCGAACAGCCCCACCCCGGCGGCGAGCTCCACCACCCGCACCGGCCGGCTGTCCAGCAGGTCGCCGAAGGCGTCCATGGCCGCGGTCAGCCCCAGCATGAGCGCCACGCCCACCAGGAAGTAGAAGACCACCACGGTGGCCAGGTAGGTCAGCAACCGGGATCCCCGCGACCTGTCCGCGGCCAGCAGCAGGTAGACGGGGATGCCGAGGGTGCCGAAGCTGGTGCTGTCGACCACCGCCAGCGCCGCGAGGGTGAGCAGGAGTGCGATCGTCATGGGGAAATCATGCTGAACGCGGGCCCGCGCCCGCCTCCTCCGGCGGGCTGAACCGGGCGTACATCCTTCTGCTCACCCTCGCGGGCGGTGCTACAGACTGCGCAGGTAGGCCAGTGACGGCGCGAAGAAGTACTCGCCGCCCTTCATCGTGACCGTCTGGGCCACCTGAGCGTGCGGGGGCGACATCTCCGGCTTGCCCCACACCTTGGGGAAGGTGACCTTCAGGTCCCGGACACCCTGACCGATGACCGGATCGTGGCCGGTCCCCGGGATCTCGAAGTCGGGGGAGTCGGCCCAGGACTCCTGGGTGAACTCGAACTGGCTGAGCAGGCTGCTGTTGAACGCCATGAACAGCAGGCCCACCTCACCGGTCGGGCGCACCTCCGGCGGCGAGTCGTCCGACGGGTCGTCGGCGCGGTCGCCGTACGTCTGCCCGCGCCTGGCCATGATCACCTCACGCCCGAACGAGCGCGGGTTGGTCTTCCTGACGTGACCGCTGAACGGGCACTTGGAGCCGTCGTCGGCGTCGAAGGTGAAGTCGTTGACCACCGGCCCGCCGCTCCCGCTGGGCTTGAGCGTCAGCGGAGTGCCGTCCTTGAAGCGGCCGACGAGCATGGCGCCCGCCCGGTCGCGGTCGGCGCCCTTCAGCCCGAGGCTGTCGGCCAGGTCCCGCTCGATCTCCTTGAACGCCCGCACGTTCTGCTCCAGCTTCCTGAAGACCAGGTAGCTGCCGTGGTGCCGGGACGGGTCCGGCGCGAACGGGTCCGGCACCAGGACGTTGCTCAGCGGGAACGCCGGGTCCCAGTGCTGCTTCGGCTCCCTGTCCACCTCGTCCTTCAGGAACAGCGGCTGGCTGCGGCCGTCCACGTAGCCGAAGTGCTCGATGCCGTCGCCGGCAGGGTTGCGCATGCCGTGACCGCTCTCCTCGCCGAGCAGCCTGGCGCTGCTCGGCAGCTCGCCCAGGATCTCGGCGCGCAGCCTGGCCACCGGCTCGGGCTCGGCGTCGCCGATCAGGACGACGGCGTGGATCTCCCGCTGGTAGGCGCGCTCCCACTCCTCCACCGGCGGGTCGCCGGCCCGCGCGATCCGCCGCTTCATGCCGTCGCGGAAGACCTCGTCGTCGAACCTGCGCACGTCCTCGACCGAGTGGCCGAGGTCGCGGTAGCCGGCCTTGCTGATGCCGATCCCCACGTACGGGGTGCCGCGGCCGCGGCCGGCGGCGAAATCGCGCACCTCTTCCAGATGCCGGCGTGCCGACTTCATCTTCGTGGTCGCGATGCCGCGAAGAAAGGCCCTGCCCTCGGCCACGTCGTTGAACCGGACGAACAGCAGGGTCATGTGCTCGCGCACATGCGCGCGCAGGATGTTCGGCTGCAGATTGTCGAGCATCGCCTTGGTGTCCGCGTCGAGCGTGGCCGATTCCCAGGCCAGGGGTCGTTCATTGTTCAGGTCGACAGGCACTGCCGTGTCCTTTCCCCGTTTCCCGTTAGAAATCGGGCCCCCTTACGCGTCACGGAGAATACACATTTCCGTCGATTCGACGCGCCCACTCTGTACGACTCGTGAGCGGGCGGGAAAGTTTCCCGGCATCCGGTCAGCCTGATTTCCCGTTCAGCGGACGGTGAACGCGGTACGCGCCACTCCGCCGTTCGCGCAGCGTACGGTCACGGCGTGGGTGCCGGGGCGCCGCACCCGCACGTTCGCCGACCAGGAGGCGGTGGCCGCGGCGGGCCGGTAGGCGACGGGGGAGAAGGCGTTCGAGGAGACGTTCCGCACCTGGGAGCCGCCGCACACGGCCATTACCCGCACCCGCGCACCGGCCCTGGCCGTGGCGGGGGTGAGGCCGACGCCCGCGTTGATCGCGACGGGGGACGTGCCGCCGCCGGGACCGGGGGAGCTGGGCCCAGTAGTGGGCCCAGTAGTGGGCCCAGTGGTGGGCCCAGTGGTGGGACGCGTGGTGGGCCTGCCGGTGGGGGTGGTCGTGGGCGTCGGCTTGGGGGTGGCGGTCGGGGTGCCGGTCGGCGTGGGCGCGGGGGAGGGGTTGCTCTGCCCGAAGACCACGTCCGAGCAGGAGTAGAACGCCTCGGGGCTGTCGCCGCGCTGCCAGATCGCGTAGATCAGGTGGCGTCCCTGCCGGGAGGGGAGCTTGGCCGTCATGGTGTAGAAGCCGTCGACGACCGTGGGGTTCGCGACGTGGAACGGCTTGGCCTCCAGGTCCGACCACTTCAGCGGGGCGGACGGGTCGTAGCCGTCCCTGGTCATGTACAGCTCGAAGGAGCCCTTGTGCGGGGCGGTGGCGCGGTACCTGAAGGTGTGCGTGGCGCCGGCGGTCATGCTCGTCGCCGGCCAGTCGGCCCGCGCCTGGTCGAAGCCGCGGTACTTGTCGCGGCCCGCGCTGCACAGCTTGCCGTCCGGGATGATCTGGCGGTGCCGTCCTGCCGCGTCGGCGATGTTGACCTCGTTCCAGTCGTAGAGGGGCTGCGTGCCGCCGATCGCCACGGCCTGCTTGCAGGCGGCCGACTTCGGGTTCTCCGGGCCCTCGCTGTAGCAGACCATGGTGCGGCTGGGCGGGTTGCTCATGGTGCCGTGGGCGGAGGCCGTGCCGGGGGCGACGGCGAGCACGAGGAGCGTGGGGGCGGCCAGGGTGGCGGCAGCGAGCGCCTTGCGGTTGATCTGCATGCAGATCACCTTGGAACACGAGAAACCCCGAAATATCGGGGTTAAGCCTCCTTTAAGGCTGACTTAGAGAGCTTTTCAGTGTGGGCGGCGGTACGCAGCCACACCTGCACCTCGGCCCCGCCCATCGGCGAACGGTCCAGCCGCAGCGCCCCGCCGGTCGACTCCGCCAGCCGCCGCGCGATGTCCAGGCCCAGCCCGGTGGACCCGCTCCCGCTGGCGCCCCGCTCCAGCGCCGTCTCCGGGTCCGCGATGCCCGGCCCCGCGTCGGCGACCAGGACGGCGATCGCGTCCCGGCCCTCGTGCAGTGTGACGCCGAACGCCGTTCCCTCCGGCGTGTGCCGGAACACGTTCCCGAGCAGCGCGTCCACCGCCGCCGTCAGCTCGCCCGCCGGTACGGGCGCCCGCACCGGCAGCGTGGCCCCGGCGAGCTGCCACGGCCGCCCCTGGTCCTCGGCCAGCGCCGACCAGAACGCCAGCCGCTCGCGCAGCACCTCGGCGGCGTCGCACGAGCGGGCCGCGCGCTTGGGCCGCCTGGCCGCCGAGATGATCGTGGTCACCTCGCCCTCCAGCCGGGCCAGCGCCTGCCTGCTCGGCTCCGCCTGCGGCCCGAGCTGGTCCAGGCTGAGCTTGAGCGCGGTCAGCGGCGTACGCAGCCGGTGCGACAGGTCGGCGGCCAGCTCCCGCTCGGCCGCGAGCAGGTGGGTGACCCGGTTGGCCATGGCGTTGAACGCGGTGGCCGCCGCCTTGAGCTCGGGCGGGCCGTCGGGGTAGATGCGCTCGCTCAGGTCGCCGTCGCCGAGCGCGGTGGCGGCGGTGCCCAGGCGGCGCGCGGCGCGGACGACCCTGGCCCCGAGCCGGTCGCCGACCAGCACCGAGCCGAGCACCAGCACCACGGCCACCCCGGTCAGCACCGCCCACGAGGCGTAGACGCCCCGGTCGAGGTCGTCGGCGGGCACGAACACCTCGATCACCGCGCCCCGGTCGCCGTCCAGCACCACAGGGCGCAGCAGCACGTAGCCGCCGGCCAGCTCCGCCGTGCTCGCCCTGCTCCCCGCGGCGGCCTCGGCCACCTGCGCGGCCGGCGCCCTGGTCGGGCCCACCGTGGCGCCGCCCACGACGTGGACGGCGAGCAGGCCGCGCCGGCCCGCATCGGTGCGCGCCATCGCGTGCGCGAGGTCGTCGCTCCTGGTCGTCAGCGCCAGCACCGGCACCAGCGCGGACACCTGCCGCTCGGCGGCGGCCACGGCCCTGCTCTGCGCGGTCTCCCTGACGATCAGGGCCAGCGGCACCAGGAAGGCCAGCGCGACCATCGAGGTGACGGCCACCATGAGCACCGCCAGCGTCCGTCTCATCGAACCCCTCGCCTGTGTCCTCCCACGGGGGCGGCGCCCTTCACCGGGGCGCCGACAGCATGAAGCCGACCCCGCGCACGGTGTGCAGGTAGCGGGGCCGCGCGGCGCTCTCGCCGAGCTTGCGCCGCAGCCACGACAGGTGCACGTCGATCGTCTGGTCGTCGCCGTAGGTCAGCTGCCAGACCTCGGCCAGCAGCTCCTTGCGGGTGACGACCCGGTCGGCGCGGGCGGCCAGGTAGGCGAGCAGGTCGAACTCGCGCCTGGTCAGCGCGAGCGGGCCGCCGTCGAGCGCGGCCGCGCGCCGGTCCACGTCCACCACCAGGCCGCCGACCTGGAGCGTGCGCGGCTCGGGCGCGGACCTGGCCCGGCGCAGCACGGCGTCCAGCCGGGCGCTGAGGTGGTCGCCGGAGAACGGCTTGACGAGGTAGTCGTCGGCGCCCGCGCGCAGCAGCCGGACGATCTCGCTCTCGTCGTCGCGGGCGGTGGCCACGATGACCGGGACGTCGGAGATGCCGCGCACCATGCGCAGCGCCTCGGAGCCGTCCAGGTCCGGCAGGCCCAGGTCCAGGATGACGGCGTCAGGGGGAGCCTGCGAGATCTCCCTGAGCGCGTCGAGTGCGCATCCCGCGCTGCGGACGACGTGCTGCCGCCGGCCGAGCTCGTGAATCATCGCCGATCTGACGAATTCATCGTCTTCGACTACGAGAACCGTCGCCATGCGCACCAACCGTACTGGGGCCGTACATAATGCGTCTCATGCGTCGAGCAATGAGATATGCCGCTATCTGGTGCGGTGCCACCGCGGTCGCGGTGTCGGTCTCGTGGTTCGGCGTGCGGGGTGTGCTGCGTAATGAGTTCGCGGACGAGGTGAACGTCGAGCCGTTTCTCGCCCAGACGCTCGCGGCGGACAAGGACGATTCATCGCCGGCTCTTCGTCGTACGACGAAGAAACCGACTCCGACGAAATCCCCCAGAACAGACTCCGCGTCGCCTCCCACGGAAACCCGGGCGCCGACCCCTGCTGCTACGCCTTCCGCGAAGCGGAGCACGACGCCGCCGAAACCGGTGCGCACTTCCGCTCCCAGCCCCACGCCGACCGCCGGTGAGGACCTCAGGGTGGTGAAAGTGAAGGGCGGCGAGGTGGCGTTCACGCTCGGCCCCGAGGGCTGCCGCCTGGTCTCGGCCACCCCCGTCAGCGGCTACACCGCCAAGGTGGCCCGCGCCGAGGGCTGGATCCGGGTGGACCTGGCCAAGGGCGAGCACGGCACCGGCGTGTTCTGCATCAGCCACGAACAGCGCACCGACACCTGGGAGTACTGATGCGGAGCAGGCGCTGGAGCCGGTCGAGCGGCACCCAGGACACGCTCCTGCGCGCGGCCAGGGACGTCTTCCTGGCCAAGGGGTACGCCGAGGCCACGGTCGCCGACATCGTGGCGGCGTCCGGGATCAGCGTCGGCAGCCTCTACCACCACTTCGGCGGCAAACCGGGACTCTTCCTGGCGTTGTGGGAGCAGTTCATGCGCGGCCAGGAGGAACGCACCTCCCGGGCGGCCAAGGCGGCGCAGGACGCGGGAGAGCGCTTCCTGGCGGGGGCCAGGGCCTACCTGGAGGGCTCGTGGGAGCAGCGCGAGGTGGCCAGGCTGTTCCTGGAGAGCGACGGGCCGGCCGAGTTCACCGTCCTGCGCAGGCAGCGCGGCTGTAACTGGATCGGCGGCAACAAGCGGCTGCTCGGCCTGGCGGACACGCGGGAGAGCCACGTGCTCGTCGTCCTGCTGACCACGATGATGGCCGAGGCGGGCCGCGAAGTGGCGGCGTGCGAGTCGGAGCACGACGCCGAGGTCACCATCGACGAGGCGATCCGGCTGGTGAGACGGCTGCTGCCTACGTCTCCCGATGTAGGCGGGGCGTCTCCCCAGAGCTGATTCCCCGGCCCGCGCGGGATGCGACCGTGGGGGCATGGACGCACTCCGCAGGGCGCTGGGCGGGCTCTCGCTGCTGTACGCGCTGACCTTCGCCACGTTCGCGCTGCTGCACGCCGGGATCGGGCTCGGCCCCCTGCGCGAGCCGGTGATCGTGCCGGCCGCGATCGTCGAGACCCTGTGCGCCGCGGCCATGCTCGCCGGTGCGTACGGCGCGCTGGCCGGCCGGCCGGCGGCGTGGGACCGGCTGCTCTACGCCCACGCGACGGCGCTGGGCGGGGTGCTGCTGGGCATGCTGGCGCAGGCGTTCGGCCCGGGCGGCGGGACGACGCTGCTCACCTGGTATCACAGCACGATGGCGCTCGCGCTGACGGCCGGTCTGGCGGGCGCGTTCTACGTCTCCAGGGTGCGCAGGTAGGCGGCGGCCTCGGTGAGCCGGTCCTCGGTGAAGACGCGGATGCCGTGCTGCTCCAGCAGCGCCGTCGTGACGCCCTGACCAGGCGTCCGCCGCCCCTGGAAGGAGCCGTCGTAGATCGACGACGCGCCGCACGAGGGGCTGCCCTCCTTCAGCACCGCCATCCGCACGCCGTGGGAGCGGGCGACGGCGAGCGCTCCGCGCGCGCCCGACACGAACGCGGCCGTCACGTCGGACCTGTCGCTCGCCAGCACCCGGGCGGCGCCGGACAGGACGGCCGCCCCGCCCGCCCCGCCCTCGATCTCGGCGGCGGGCCGGGGGATCGGCAGCCCGCCCTCCACCTCCGGGCAGTACGGCACCAGCCGCCCCTCCTCCCGCCACGTGGCGAGCCAGGCGTCGGAGCTGGTCTTGGCGCGGCCGTCGTAACGCACCTTGCGACCCATCAGACAGGCGCTGACGAGGATTCTCTGCACGTCTTCGATCCTATGAGCGCGATCGGCAGCAGTGAGACGGCGGTCAGCGCCGCCACCACCCAGAACGCGTACGCGAACGGCCGGGCCACCCCCGCCGTGGTGAGCAGTTGCAGCAGCCCGGCCAGCACCGCCACCCCGAAGGGCGAGGCCAGGCGGACCGCGATCGTGCTCAGCGTGGTGGCGGCCGGGATCGCGTCACGTTCCAGCGTTCTGAACGCCGCCGTCATCAGCGACGTGGACACCAGCCCGTGCCCCAGCCCGAGCACGAACATCGGCGCCGGCCCCCCGCCGAGCAGCACGAACGCCACGATGCCCGCCACCGCGGCGACCACGCCGGCCGCCCCCGCGCCGCGCGGCCCCCTGCTGTCGCTCAGCTTGCCCGCGAGCGGCATCGTGATCGCCGCGCCGATCCCCATCGGCGCCAGCAGCAGCCCGGCGTCCAGCGCGGTCCCGCCCTGGGCGAGTTGGCTGTAGAGCGGCACGAGCACGGTGAAGCCGAACAGCGCGGCCGAGTAGCACACGAGCGCGCCGACCGCCGCCGCGAACGTGCGGTCGCCGAACAGCCGCAGGTCCAACAGCGTCCCCCGGCCGCGCAGCGTCCGCACCGTGAACACCACCGTCAGCGCCGCCCCGAGCCAGAGCGCCGGATGCAGGACCGAGGCCCCGTTGCCCACCTCCGACAGCCCGTAGACCAGACCGGCCAGCCCGGGGGAGAGCAGCGCCAGGCCGAGCACGTCGAGCCCCCGCGCGCTCGCGCCCTGATCGCGGGGCAGCAGGACGAAGGCGGCCACCAGCGCCACCGCGCAGACCGGGACGTTGACCAGGAACAGCCACCGCCAGCCGAGACCGGCCACGATCAGCCCGCCGAGCGGCGGCCCCAGCACCGGCACCAGCATCGCCGGCATGGAGATCATCGCCATCGCCCGGCCCATCCGCTCCTTGCCCGCCGCCTGGGCCAGCATCGCCTGGCCGACCGGCAGCAGCAGGCCCCCGCCCAGCCCCTGCACGGCGCGGAAGACGACCAGGCTCCAGACCGACCACGACGCGGCGGCGAGCGCGGAGCCGGCGATGAACAGCACGAGCGAGACCAGCCAGACCTTCCTCGTGCCGAACCTGCCCATGGCCCATCCGGTGACCGGGACCGTCATCGACAGCGCCAGCAGGTAGCCGGTGACCGCCCACTGCATGGTCGCGAGCGTGGTGCCGAAGTCGCGGGCCAGGGTGCTCAGGGCGACGTTGACGATCGTGGTGTCGAGCATCGTCATCACGACGCCCAGGAGGACGACGAGGCTCGTGGCCCAGAGTGGGGTTCGTACGCTGTCTCGCATGTCGTACACCGTATCACTTTCGTACGCTGTCTAGACTCGGGGCTGTGAGCTCCATCTGGTCGCGGCCCTCGCCGCCCCGCCGCCCGGTCCTGACCAGGGAGGCGATCGTGGCCGCCGCCGTCGCCCTGGCCGACGCGGAAGGGCTGGACGCGGTCTCCATCAGGCGCGTGGCGGCCGAACTGGGCGCGCGGGCGATGACGCTGTACTCCTACATCGAGCGCAAAGAGGACCTGCTGGCCCTGATGCTCGACGAGATCAGCGCCGAGGTGCTGGTCGCCGAGCCGCTGCCGGCGGACTGGCGGGAGGCGCTGCTGCTGCTCGCCCGGCGGGAGCGCGAGCTGGTCCGGCGGCATCCCTGGCGGGTGGACCTGGTGCACCAGCGGGTGGCCGTGGGCCCCAACGGGCTGCGGCACGTGGAGCAGAAGCTGGCGGCGTTCGACGGGCTGAAGATCGACCGGCTGACGGCGTGGCGGTTCCTGGCCGTGTTCAACGACTACATGACGGGGTTCGTGATCAGGGAGGCGGTGGAGCGGGCGGCGCCGAGGGAGCAGGGGATCGACGACGCCGAGCGGGCCGCGGTGGCGGAGCCGTACATCAGGGAGCTGGTCGACGGTGGTGAGCTGGCGCGGCTGGCGCCGATGATCGAGCAGGGCGTGCCGGGGGCGGACGACAACTTCGAGCGCGGGCTGGGCTGGGTGCTGGACGGGATCGAGCGCCACCTGCACGGGTGACCGCCGTGGGTTGAGGCTTCGAGGTGGCAGTCCTCGGGGGCGGCGGTCCTCGGAGGTGGCGGTCCTTGAGGGCGGCCGCGTTCGGCGGCGGCCTTTCCCGGAGGCGGCGGGGGTGGGCGATAGCCTTACCCCCGATGAACACCACCGTCTCCACGATCGTCATCGCCGGCGCGCTGCTGCTGATGCTGGCGAGCCTGATCGTCGCGATCCGCAACCGGCCGATGGGCATGGTGCTGCTGGTCGGCTTCGCCCTGCTGGAGGTGGCCGTCCTGGTGCAGGCGGGCTTCGTGATCGCGGCCGTGGCAGGCGGCGCGGGGCCGGACGACAAGGCCACCCTGTTCGGATACATCGGCGGCCAGGTGCTGATCCCGCCCGCGGGGGTGTTCCTGGCCCTGGCCGAGCGGAGCAGGTGGGGGCCCGCGATCCTGACCGTGGCCGGGTTCGCCATCGCGGTGATGACGGCCCGGCTGCTGCAGATCTGGCAGGGGACGGCGTGACGGGTTCGATCGGCACCGGGCCCGGACGGGCGCTGATCGCGGTCTACGGGCTGTTCGCCCTGGCGGCCGGGGCGCGGGCGGCCGTGCAGATCGCGAGCAGGTTCGGCGAGGCGCCGCTGGCGTACTCGCTGTCGGCGTTCGCGGCGATCGTCTACATCCTGCTCACGGTCGCGCTCTGGCGCGGGGCGCGCCGGCTCGCGCTGATGTCGCTCGGCGTCGAACTGGGCGGGGTTCTCCTCATCGGTACGGCCAGCCTGGTGGATCCGGCCGCTTTTCCCGACGAAACCGTGTGGTCGGCGTACGGCAAGGGTTACCTGTTCATCCCCCTCGTCCTGCCGCTCGTGGGCCTGTACTGGCTGTGGCGCAGGCGTTAACGCGCCATCCGCATGGGCAGTGACTGAACCCATGAGCACGATCGAACACTCCGAAGATGTCAATGTCCCCGTTCGCGTCGCCTACAACCAGTGGACGCAGTTCGAGGGCTTCCCCGAGTTCATGGAGGGAGTGGAGTCGGTCAAACAGATCAGTGACACCCGTACGGCATGGGTGGCGGAGATCGCGGGTGTGCGCCGCGAATTCGAGGCCGAGATCACCGAGCAGCACCCCGACGAGCGGGTCGCCTGGCGCAGCAACGACAAGCCGCATCACGCGGGCGTGGTGACCTTCCACCGCCTCGACGAGAACACGACCAGGGTCACGCTCCAGATGGAGTACGACCCGGACGGCTTCATCGAGACGGCGGGCGACTGGCTGCAGCTCGTCCGCATGCGGGTCGTCGGTGACCTCAAGCGGTTCAAGACGTTCATCGAGTCGCGGGGCGGCGAGAGCGGCGCCTGGCGCGGCGACGTGCCCGGCCCGCACCAGGAGGGCTCGCACCAGCAGGGCTCGCACCAGCAGGGCTCGCATCAGCACGGCTCCGGCCTCGGCGAGGGCGACAGGCCCGTGCCGCCCGGCACCGTGGGCGGCGGCGACCCCCGGCCCGGCGGAACGCTTCCGCCTCCCGGGCCCGCGGTTCCCGGCACCCCCGGCCCGGCGGCCCCCGGCGCTCCCGGGTCCGTGCCTCCTGGCGGCCAGCCGCCGGAGGGCCCCCGCCCCGTCATGTAGCTCCCGACATGCGGGCCCCTCATGGGGCCCGTCGTCGAGGGCTCTCGTGCGGGCTCCTTATGCGGGCTCCTCATGCGGGCCCGCCTTGTAGACCCGTCCTGCAGGCCCATCCTGCAGGGCTGCCGGCCACGGGTTCCGCGGTGTCCCGAGCGGGCGTCGCGGGACCGTGGAAGACCCCCGGAACGCGATCCGGGGGTCTTTTCATGCCATGACCAGGAATAAACGCGTATTTCGGTCCTGTTAAGGTGGTTATTCATCCCATGACTTGATGAGTGGAGGACCTTCCCAGCATGACCGTGCTCGCCCAAGAGTCCCGAGGCAGAACCGCCCCTTTGGCCTGGCTGCTCGTGCTGGGAATCGTGCTCGCCGCGCTCAACCTGCGCACCGCCGTCACCAGCGTCGGCCCGCTGCTCGATCAGCTCGCCGGCGCGCTCGGCATGTCGAGCGTCGGCACGGGACTTCTCACCACACTACCCGTGCTGGCCTTCGCCAGTGTCGGGGCCATCACCCCGAGCCTGGCCAGGCGGCTCGGCGAGCACCGTCTGCTGCTGCTGGCCCTGGTCACGCTGGGCGTGGGCCTGCTGGTCAGGTCGATGGTCGGCTCGGCCCCGGTGTTCCTGCTGAGCAGCGCGGTCGCGCTGTCCGGCGGGGCCGTCGGCAACGTGCTCATCCCGACGCTCATCAAGCGCCACTTCCCGGCCCGTACCGGGATCATGACCACCGTCTACACCACGGCCCTGGCGGCGGGCACCATGCTGGCCGCCGCCGCGACCGTGCCGATCGAGCGCGCGTCGGGGGACTGGCACATCGCGCTCGGCGTGTGGGCGGCGCTGGCCGCCGTCGCCGTCATTCCGTGGCTTGCGCTGCTGCGCAGTGAGCCGGAGCGGGACAGAGGCGGCCGGAACGTGGGCATGCGCCGGATGGTCGGGAGCAGGCTCGCCTGGATGGTGGCGATCTACTTCGGCACGCAGTCGATGATCGCGTACATCATGTTCGGCTGGCTCGCCTCGATCCTCACCGACAACGGCTACAGCACCTCGCAGGCCGGGCTGATCCTCGGCGTGTTCACCGCGCTGAGCATTCCCGTCTCGATCCTCGTGCCGCTGGTCGCCTCGCGCTTCCGCGATCAGCGTCCCGCCGTGGTGGGGCTCGTCGCGTTCTACGCGGTCGGCTTCGCCGGGCTGTGGTTCGCCCCGGCCTCCACGGCGATGGTCTGGGTGGTGTTCGTGGCCATCGGGATGGGCTCGTTCCCGCTGGCGCTGATGATGCTGGCGCTGCGCACCCGTACGCCGGAGGCCACGGCGGCACTGTCGGCGTTCGGCCAGAGCGCCGGTTACCTCATCTCGGGCGCGGGGCCGCTGCTGGTCGGCGTGCTGCGGGAGGCGACCGGCGGTTGGGCGGTGCCGTACGCGATGATCTTCGTCGTGCTGGTCGCGCAGCTCCTCACCGGCCTGTACGCGGGCCGCGACCGCTACCTGGAGGACGAACGGAGACCGGCTGGAACAATGACCGGGTGAAATCCACCGTCGTCACCTTCCCCAGCGGCCTGACCAGCGGCCGCTCCACGATCGCCGGGATCGTGCCGGTGGGGGACCGGCACGGTCTCGTCGTCGCCGAGACGCCGTTCCATCCCCTCGACCACACCTGGCCCGACCAGCCCGCAGACCGGGGCACGATCGGGGGCCTGCCGGTCGTCGACTGCGTGACAGGGGCCCAGTCGAACACCGGCGAGGTCTTCCTCGGCGCCGACATTCCGGTACGGAGAGGCGCCGAGGGCTGGGCGTGGCTGGTCGTCCACGTGAGCGAGGAGCCGCTGCCCGAAGGGGCGGAGGCGGACCTGGCCGTGGACCCGGCCTACCGGGCGGCGCTCTCGGCGGGTCACACCGCCTGCCATTTGGCGGCGCTCGCGCTCAACGCCGCGCTGGCCGGCCGCTGGCGCAAGGAGGTGCGGCCCGACTCGCTCGGCCGTCCCGACTTCGACCAGGCCGCGATCACCTCCTCGCGGATCGTGCCCGGCGGCAGCGTCGACGTCTATCGCCTGGGCAAGTCGCTGCGTAAAAAGGGCTTCTCGGCCGAGGACCTCGATCCCGCCGAGGTCGCCGGCCAGGTCAACGAGCGGTTGCAGGCGTGGGTGGCGGCCGGTGCGCCGGTCCGGCTGGAGGTGCCGGGGCCCGAGCTCACGGCCCGCAGGACCTGGCACTGCGCTCTGCCGGAGGGCGAGGCGTCCATCCCGTGCGGCGGCACCCATGTGAGCCGGACGTCAGAGCTGGCCGGGGTCGAGGTCTCCTTCTCGTACGCGCCGGAGGAGTCGGCCCTCACCATGCGGACCACCGTACGCGCCTGAGCTGATCGCTCTGTCAGCATCTGTTGACAAGCGGGTGCTTGTCAGCACATGCTGACACCATGGAAGTCACGGAGCTGGCCGAGGCGGCGGCGGGAAGCGATCCCGGCACGGGTCTGGCGGCGGTGGCCGCGCTCAGGGCCCTGCTGGAGGAGCTGGAGGCGGTGCACGTGTCCAGCGCCCGCGCCCAGGGCTGGTCGTGGGAGCAGATCGCCGACGCGCTCGGGGTGCGCCGCCAGTCGGCGCACCGCAAGCACGCCCGGCGGACGGGGAGGTAGGAGCATGTTCGCCAGGTTCACCCAGGACGCTCGCCGGGCCGTGGTCAGGGCCGGGATCCACGCCCTCGACGCCGGGCGGCCCGCGCTCGACGCCGGTCTGATGCTGCTGGGGGTGGCCGAGACCCGGCCGTTCTCGCTGAGTTCCTTCACCGCCACGGCGGACGGCGTGCGCGAACGCGTCGGCCTCGGCGACGCGCGGGCCCTGCTCGCCACGCTGGGCATCGACCTCGACGAGGTACGCCGCCGCACCGGGGCCGGCACGGACGACCCCGGACGGTGGACCCTGCGCCGCTCGGCCCTGCGTCCCCTCCGCGTCACCCTGTACGGGCCGCTGGGGGAGATCCCGCTCGCCATGCACGCCAGGAAGGTGATCGAGGTGGCGCAGTGGCGGCCGGGGCCGGTCACGGGAGAGCGGCTGCTGTGGGGCCTGCTGGCCGACCACCGCAACGGCGCCGCCCGGATCCTCCACGACACCGGCGTGGACCTGCGGGAACTGGCCCGCGAGGCCCAGATCCCCACCCACCGCGCCGCCTAGGCGGACGGGTCGTCGCCGGGCGGGACCGGTTGCAGGTGGGCGATCTTCTCCGGGTTGGCGATCAGGTAGATCGTCTCGATCCTGCCGTCCACCACCAGCAGCGTCATGACGGTGACCACGCGCCCGCCGGCCGAGACGGTCAGGGAGGGCGCGTTGTTCAGCATCGCCACCCCGAACGACAGATCGTGGATGTCCGCCATGCCGATCGAGGTCATGAAACGGGCGATGTTCACCGGGGAACTGATCGACATCAGGTAGCGGCTGACGTTGTCGGAGCCGGTGATGACCCGCAGCGCCGCCCTGGCCTTGCCGCCGCCGTCGGAGATGATGTTCACCTGGTCGGACAGCAGCTCGATCAGCCCGTCGACGTCGCCGACGGTGGCGGCCCTGATGAACCGCTCGGTGATCCGCCGCCGCTCCTCCTGGTCCACCTCGAAGCGGGGCCGCTTGTCGCGCACGTGGTCGCGCGCCCGCCGCGCGAGCTGCCTGGTGGCCGGCTCGGCCCGTCCGATGATCTCCGCGATCTCGGCGAACGGCAGGTCGAACGCCTCCCGCAGCACGAACACCGCCCGTTCGAGCGGCGACAACGTCTCCAGCACCACCATCAGCGCCATCTCGACGGAGTCGGCCAGCTCGGCGTGCTCGGCGGCGTCGGGGGTGGTGCCGATGGGCTCGGGCAGCCACGGCCCCACGTACGATTCGCGCCGCGACCTGGCCCAGCGCAGCCGGTCGATGGCCAGCCGCGAGGTCACCCTGATCAGGTACGCCTTGGGATCGTCGACGCCCGCCTCGTCCACCTTCGACCAGCGCAACCACGCCTCCTGCACCACGTCCTCGGCGTCGGCGACGCTGCCGAGGATGCGGTAGGCGACTCCGGTCAGCAGGCTTCGATGGTCGTCAAAGGTCGGCATAACTCCTAAGACGTATCATGCGGCTTTCGGCGTGACACGAGCGGTGCCGATCTCCGTTACACTTGTTGATCGCAAGGGGCTATGGCGCAGTTGGTAGCGCGCCTCCATGGCATGGAGGAGGTCTGGGGTTCGAATCCCCATAGCTCCACTCCCCTTCATATGACGGCGGTGCCCATCCCGGGGCGCCGCCGTTTCGCGTTGGCGCCTCACTCGCCGAGGACGGCCAGGTAGTGCGGGTTGCGCATGATCCCGAGGACGTTCCCGAACGGGTCCACCACCGACGCCGTGACGAAACCCTCGCCGTCGCCCTGGTGCGTGATCGGCTGATACTCCTTCGCGCCCATGCTCAGCAGCCGCTCGAAGGTGGCGTCGAGGTCGTCCACGTGCCAGTGCATGACCGCGCCCGCGGGCCGGTCCGTGGTGCCGGGCGGGGCGTACCGGCTGTCGATCAGGCCGAACTCGTGCTGGTAGTCGCCCAGGCGGAACTCGGCGTAGCCGGGCTTGCGGTAGTAGGGCTCGACGCCGAGGAACTCGGTGTACCAGGCCGTGGCGGCCTCCAGGTCGGCGGCCCAGAAGGTCAGGGTGGCGAATCCGCGGAGCATCTCGGTTTCCTCTCGTCCGGCGGTCTGTCCGGTGGTTCGAGACGATGATGCGCCTTCAAAGTGCTCATCGAATGACTACTTTTTCCGGGAGAATGGCGGGCATGCGAGCCGATCGACTGGTGGCCGCCCTGCTGCTCATGCAGGCGCGCGGCCGGGTGACCGCGGCGGAGCTGGCCGAGGAGCTGGAGGTGTCCGTCGCGACCGCGCGCCGCGACCTCGAAGCGCTGTCCACGGCTGGCATCCCCGTCTATCCGCAGGCGGGCAGGGGCGGTGGCTGGTCGCTGCTGGGCGGCGCGCGGACCGACCTCAGCGGGCTCACCGCGCACGAGGCGCAGGCGCTGTTCCTGCTCGCAGGACCGGCCGCGCCCGCCGCCCCCGAGGTCAGGTCCGCGCTGCGCAAACTGCTGCGCGCGCTGCCCCAGACGTTCAGGGCGGACGCCGAGGCCGCGGCGGGGGCGGTCGTCGTCGATCCCGTGCGCTGGGGCGAGCCGGAGAAGGAACGGCCCGCGCTGGTGCGCGTCCTCCAGGACGCGGTGGTACGGCGGCGCAAGGTCAGGCTCGCGTACGAGGGCCGGTCGGGGGGAGGGTCCCGGGGCGGGAACGGGGGCACGCAAGAGGGCCGGTCCGGGAACGGGTCCTCGGGTGCGGCCGGGAGCCGGGAGCGGACCGAGTGGCTGGTCGAGCCGTGGGGGCTCGTGGCCAAGGACGAGGTCTGGTATCTGCTGGCCGGGACCGAGCGCGGCCGGCGTACGTTCCGGGTGGACCGGATCGGCGGGGCCGTGGTGACGGAGCTGGAGTTCGAGCGGCCGGACGACTTCGCCCTCGCGCGGGAGTGGGAGGAGGTCGTCGCCGAGATGGAGCGGCGGCGTTCGACGGTCTCGGCGACCGTGCTCATCTCCGCCAGGTTCCTGCCCGTCCTGAGCCACCACTTCGGGCGTCACTGCGAGGTCGTCGGGGAGGAGGCGGACGGCCGGGTCAGGGTGCGGGTGGCCGCCCCCATGCCGCTGACGATCGCCGAGCAGCTGGCCGGGTGGGGCGCGCGGGTCGAGGTCGTGGAGCCGGAGACGGTCCGGGCCGAGCTGGCCAGGATCGGCGCCGAACTGGTCGAGCGCAACCGCCCCCGAGACGACTCGGGCGGGTGAAAGGGGACGGGCCGGAGGGTTTCCCCTCCGGCCCGTTCTATCTCAAGCGGTCAGCGACCGCCGAGGG
This sequence comes from Nonomuraea fuscirosea, assembly GCF_035917475.1. Lineage (NCBI taxonomy): Bacteria > Bacillati > Actinomycetota > Actinomycetes > Streptosporangiales > Streptosporangiaceae > Nonomuraea > Nonomuraea fuscirosea. The sequence continues at coordinate 1,315,417 of NZ_CP109074.1, forward strand.
TCCTGCGCCAGTGGAAGCCGCCGGGCAGGTTGACCGTCAAGGTCCGCCGCCCGTCCGCCGCCCGCGTCACCCGGAACAGCCGGTTGCCCCAGCTGTGTCCGACACCGCGGCGCGACAGGTTCAGCCGTAACGGACCGACCTTGATCGACTTGCGATAGCTCCAACCCATCGCTTTCCTCCAGAGATCGCGAGGAGGTCCCGCTACCCCGGAGACGGCGCGGCTACCGTTTTTCTCGCGATTCAGTAAGGTCCGTGATACCGGCGGGAGCCGAAGGTCTTACCCACGTGGAAGCCGCCCGGCAGCCGCACGGTCACGTGGCGGCGGCCGTCGGGGGTGGCCGAGACGTGGAAGCGCCGGTTGCCGAAGCTGGAGCCGACACCGTGCCGCGACAGGTTGATCCGGAACGGCCCGACCTTGATTGACTTGCGGTAGTGCCAGCCCATGTCGCTCCTCCGCCATGCGTACGCTCATCGGGAAGAACGTCCGGGACGACGGCCGGGTTCCCGGCGCCGGTGACACGCCGTCGGGGCCCGGCGCCCGGCGATCTCACATGCGGTTGGGACTCCCGGCGTACGGTGGTGGGCAGTCTGGACAGGAGGGACCCATCTGATGATCGTGATCGCGCATCTGAGCGACGTCCACATCGGCGCCACAGCTGAGAGCGCCGGGCGTTGCGACGCCGTCATGCGGTATCTGGACGCGCTGCCCGGCGACCTGGACGCGGTCCTCGTCACCGGCGACATCGCCGACCACGGGCTGCCCGCCGAGTACGAGGCCGCCGCCAAACTGCTCACTTCGCGCCATCCGATCGTGATCGGTCCCGGCAACCACGACCGCAGGCCGGAGTTCCGCCGCTTCCTGCTCGGCGAGGAGCCTGCGGGGGGTCCGGCGGAAGGACCGGTCAACCAGGTGCTGCACACCGGCAGGGCGGTCTACGCGATGTGCGACTCGTCCATCCCCGGCCGCGACGACGGTCACCTCGACGACGAGACCCTCGACTGGCTGGAAGGCGTGCTGGACGGCGCGGACCTGCCGGTGTTCGTGGCCTTCCACCATCCGCCGGTGACGCTGCAGAGCCCGCCGATCGACGCCATCAGGCTGCACGAGACCGGGCGGCTCGAACGGCTGCTGGCCGGTCGCGCCGGTGTGCCCGCCGTGCTGGTGGGCCACTCCCACATGGCCGCCGCCACCACGTTCGCCGGCCGGCCGCTGCTGGTGGGCGGGGGTGTGGTGTCCACGCTGAAGCTGCCGTGGGAGGGCGCCGTCAGCTTCGCCACCGGCATCTCCTACGACCAGCCGCCGATGCTCGCCTTCCACGTGCTCGACGACGACGGCCGGCTGACCACCCACTACCGCGTCGTTCCCTAGCCATATCGGTGTCCGGGGCGGGCTCGGTGAAGGGCCCGCCCCGGGCGTCGTCAGCGTTCGGTGAGCTCGATGAACGTCACCGAGTACGCCGGGAAGTCGTAGCTGAAGGCCGAGGAGAAGCCGTCCACCTGCCGCCGCCGCGGCGCGACCCGTTCCGGCTCGGCGATCGAGTTCATGTCCGACGGCGAGCCGGTCAGCGAGGTCACCGTGGCGGCCGGCCGGAACCGCGCGGAGCCGAGGTTCACCCGGGCGCGCACCGCCGTGTCCTGCGCGTTGACGACCTTGACCGTCACGTTCCGGCCGTCCCTGGACACCACCTGGTACAGCGGCTCCACCCGTGAGCTGTCCACGAACTCGTTGACCTTCTCCCCGTCCAGCCAGGTCGTGATCGTGCGCCCGCTGACCTGGACCTTCAGGCGGTAGTCGCGGCCCGTCTCGACGGTGTGGGAAGAGGTGGCGATGGAGGCCTTGCCGCCGTTGACCGCCTTCTCGACGGCGGATTGCGTGTTGCCCCAGCCGCCCACGTTCCACCAGTAGAAGTCGCCGGTGCCGCGCACCCCGAACATCACCAGGAAGCCCTCCGCGCCGGCCGTCTTGCGGGCGGTCACCTCCATCGTGTAGTCCGACCAGCCGGCCTCGCCCGCCGTCGATCTGGCGTCCTCGATCTGGGCGCTCTGCTCGTAGCCGCCGTCCCGCACGGCCCAGGTGCCCAGGCCGGGCGTCCAGCCGGCGGCTCCGGCGGAGAAGTCCTCGGACAGCAGCACGGTCCCGTCCGCCGCGGTCACCTTGACGTCGTCGTAGCGGACCGTGGTGTTCCACGCGCCCAGCCCGACGCCGCCGCTGATGTCGTCGACCGGCCTGACCTCGCCCTCGAACGTGCTCGGCACCACCCGCTCGCCGGCGTTCGTGGCGAACAGGCGCTGGACGTGGTAGCTCGGCGAGCCGTACGCCTGGTCGTTGTCGAACCAGATCAGGTCCGGCGTCCAGTCCACGTAGTCGACGTTGGCCAGCAGCGGCGCGTACGACGCCAGCCGCACCACGTCGGAGTTGCGCTCCAGCCCCGTCATGTACGCGGCCTCGGACAGCGCGTTGAAGAACGTGTTGCCCCTGGAGGCGTACTCGCCCACGAACACCTGGGGCCCTTCGCGGTCGTAGGAGTCGTAGCGGCGGGTGTTGGACAGGAACCAGTCGGTGTTGTTGTAGTAGTGCTCGTCGACCAGGTCGGCCTTCTGGTCGCGGGCGAACTGCCACATCCGGTCGAACCAGGCGCCCTGCGACGTCTGCCCCGAGTTGCTGATGATCTTTACCTTCGGATACCTGGCCCTGATCGCGTCGGCGAACTTGGGATAGTTCGCGAAGAACTCCGGATAGATCTCTTCGTTCCCGAGCCCGATGTACTCCAGCCCGAACGGCTTCGGATGCCCGAGCTCCGCCCGCTTCCCGCCCCAGACGGAGGTGACCGGCCCGTTGGCGAACTCGATCAGGTCCAGCGTGTCCTGTACCCATCGGGCCAGCTTCGCCTCGTCGGTCAGTGGCCGGTTCTCGCCGCACCCGTTCACGCCCACCGACAGCACCGGCAGCGCCTTGGCGCCGATGTCCTCGGCGAACTGGAAGTACTCGTAGTAGCCGATGCCGTAGCTCTGGTTGTAGCCCCAGAAGTTGAAGTTCGCCGGCCGCTCCTCGACCGGGCCGATCGTCTCCTTCCACTGGTAGATGCGGCGTCGGTCCTGGTTCGCGGAGTACGGCTCGTACGTGCCGACGTTGGTCACGCAGCCGCCGGGGAAGCGCAGGAACCGCGGCTCCAGCTCGGCGATCATCGTGGCCAGGTCGGTCCGCATGCCGTGCCCCTTGAAGGTGTCACGGGGGAACAGCGAGACCATGTCGAGGTCCGTCCGCCCGGCGGGCGCCCGCACGACCAGCCGGCCGGCGTCGGTGCCGCCCGAGGCGGTGAACGACGCCCGGTACCTGGCCCAGCCGCCGGCCCTGACCCGCAGTGTGGCCCGGCCGAGCACCGTGCCGCCGTCCTCGACCGTGACCGTCAGCGTGGCGGCCTGGGCCCGCCTGGCCCACAGCGACAGGTCGTAGCGCGCGCCCTTCTTCAGCGGCAGGCCGCGGTTGAAGCCGGCGTTGGCGGCCCCGGCCGTGCCCTCGCCGGTCACGTCCAGCCGCAGGTAGTTGCGGTTGGCGGCGTTCAGCGGTTGCTCGCCGGTGACGGTCAGGGCCGCGGTGGCGCCGCGCTCGACCTTGGTCCACGCGGTCAGCCCGGTGTAGGAGCTCTCGTCGGTGGCGTTGAACTCGAACGAGCGGTTCTGCACCAGCTCGGCGTAGAGCCCGCCGTCGGCGGCGTGGTTGATGTCCTCGTAGAAGACGCCGTACAGGTCGGGGCTGACCTTCGTGCCCTTCGCCCGCGTGTCCACGGTCAGCTCGCCCGCGGTGTAGCCCTCGATCCGGAACTTGGCCGCGTCCGTCCCCATGACGAGTCTCCCGCCGGAGACCGAGACGTTCCCGCCGCCCGAGGACACGGTGACCTTGCCGCCGCCGGCGTCCTTGAGCTGGAAGATCGAGCCGCGCGCGCTCAGCCGGACCGTGGCCGACGCCTCCAGGTATCTGCCGCTGGTCACGTCCTTGAGCTTGACCCCCGCGCCGCTGGGCTCGGCCGTGAGGGCCAGGCCGGTCATCGGCGCCTCGGCCGAGGCCCGCACCGTCCAGGAACGGTCGGCGGACAGGTACGGCCGCGCCGCCGCCCGCAGCGTGAACGTGCCCTCCGGCACCACGGGCCCGCCCTCGGCCGCCTTGATCGCGAGGTAGTCGAACGCGACCCGCATGGACGTCCCGTTCTGCGCCGACAGCCCGTAGAGCCCGACCTGCCCCACCGTGAGCCGGGCGGTCATCCTGGACGCCTGCGCCCACGCCGAGCCGTCCCAGTAGGAGGAGACGAACTCGTCGCCGGTCCTGGCCAGCTTGACGATCTCGGCGGCGGAGCCGGGCCTGGCCGCGAAGGCCGAGGTGAAGGCCGCGCCGACCTCGGTGGCCGTCTCGATCACCGGCCCCCCGGCGAACCCGACGTGGGCCGGCCCCGCCCGGACGTAGTTGTCCCAGTCCTGCCAGGCCAGCAGTCCCGCGCTCTGGAAGTCGAGCGCGACCGGCGCGCTGAGCTTGGTGACGATCTCGAAGTCGCCGTCGGGCACGTCCACGAGGAAGAGGTTCCTGGCGTTGTTGGTGCCCTGGTGGGTGTCGCCGGTCAGCGTGTCGAGCCGCAACGCGCCGTCCGACAGGCTGTAGCGGGAATCGTCCGGCGAGAGCACCGTCCAGTCCGCGCCGAGCGTGGAGCCGTCGAACTGGTCGACGACGGCGCCGTCCGGGATCGGCTCCGCGAGCGCGGACGCCACAGCGGAAGCCGGGGCCGAGGCCGGCGGGGATGGCGGCGGGGATGGCGGCGGGGATGGCGGCGCCACCAGTGACCCCGCGACGAGCAGCGCGGACAGGACGATTCGCGACATGAGTGGGGGGCTCCTCAACTGTTGTTAGCGTTAACAAATAAGTGAGCGTTAACAACGGCGATTCGCGACAAGTTAAGGACCACGCGCGGGCCCCGTCAAGGGGCCCTCCGTGTAACCCGACCGTAATCCGGCGGACCCTTGACGGGACGGGTTGTTAGCGTTCACAGTCGGGGCCAAGCCAGGAAGGGAGCATGGCCGTGGGATCCACCCTGGGGCGCCGCCTGCCGGTCATGGCCGATGTGGCCAAGGAGGCCGGCGTGTCGCATCAGACGGTTTCACGCGTGCTCAACGATCATCCGAACGTACGCAGCGAGACCCGCACCCGGGTGCTCCAGGCGATCGACAAGCTCGGCTACCGCCGTAACCTCGTCGCCCGCGCCCTGGTCACCAAGCACTCCAGGACGCTCGGCGTGGTCAGCTTCGACACCACGCTGTACGGCCCGGCCAGCACCGTCTACGGCATCGAGCAGGCGGCCAGGGCGGCCGGCTACTTCGTCAGCATCGTCAGCCTCAAGTCGATCGACAGGGCGGGCGTGCGCGACGCCCTCGACTACCTGGCCGACCAGGGCGTGGACGGCATCGTGGTGGTCGCGCCGCAGCGCTCGGCCGCCTGTGCCCTCGACGACCTGCCGCTCGGCGTCCCGACGGTGGCCGTCGAGGGCGGGGAGGCGGGCGGGGTGCCGGTGGTCAGCGTGGACCAGGTCGAGGGAGGCAGGCTCGCCACCGAGCACCTGCTCTCGCTCGGCCACGAGACGGTCTGGCACGTCAGCGGTCCCTCCGACTGGCTGGAGGCCGAAGGTCGCGTGGCCGGCTGGCGGGCCGCGCTGGAGCAGGCGGGCCGCGAGGCCCCGCGCCCGCTCGCCGGGGACTGGAGCCCTCGTTCCGGATACGAGGCGGGGCGCAGCCTGGCGAGCATGAGGAACGTCACCGCGGTCTTCGTCGCCAACGACCAGATGGCGCTCGGCGTACTGCGGGCGTTCACCGAGCAGGGGGTGAGAGTGCCCGAGCGGGTGAGTGTGGTCGGTTTCGACGACATCCCCGAGTCGGAGTTCTTCTCGCCGCCGCTCACGACCATCAGACAGGACTTCGGCGCGGTGGGCAGACACAGCATCGAGGTTCTCGTACGGCAGCTCGAAGGCGGTCCGCAGGAGCGGGAGCGACTCGTGGTGCCGCCGGTGTTCGTCGCCAGGGCCAGCACGGCCCGGGCCTGACGCCGTAACGGAAGGCAGGACGCGCTGGCGCCCGACCAGGGTTGTTAGCGTTCACACCCAGAGAGGAACCCCCCACGTGTTAAAGAGGATCTCGGCGTTGGTGCTGGCCGGGCTCACCGCCCTGGCGGTGACGTCCTGTGGCAGTGGCAGTGGCGGTACCACGAGCGCGAGCAGCGGTGGCGGCGACAGCACGGTCACGATGGGCTTCTCCCAGGTCGGCGCGGAGAGCGGCTGGCGGACCGCGAACACCAAGTCCGTGCAGGAGTCGGCCAAGACCGCGGGCATCACACTCAAGTTCTCCGACGCCCAGCAGAAGCAGGAGAACCAGATCAAGGCCATCCGCTCCTTCATCCAGCAGCGGGTGGACGTCATCGCCTTCTCACCGGTGGTGGAGTCGGGCTGGGACCCGGTGCTCAAGGAGGCCCAGAACGCGAAGATCCCGGTCATCCTGACCGACCGCGCGGTGGACTCCAAGGACACGACCCTCTACAAGACCTTCCTCGGCTCCGACTTCATCGAGGAGGGCAAGAAGGCCGGTCAGTGGCTGGTCGAGGAGTACAAGGACTCGACGGACAAGGTGAACATCGTCGAACTCCAGGGCACCACGGGCTCGGCTCCCGCCAACGACCGCAAGGCCGGCTTCCAGGAGGTCATCGGGGCGGACACGAAGTTCCAGATCGTCGCCACGCAGACCGGTGACTTCACCCGGGCCAAGGGCAAGGAGGTCATGGAGGCGTTCCTGAAGTCGACCCCGGACATCGACGTGCTCTACGCGCACAACGACGACATGGGCCTGGGCGCGATCGAGGCCATCGAGGGCGCGGGCAAGGTGCCCGGCAAGGACATCAAGATCATCACGGTGGACGCGGTCAAGGACGGCATGCAGGCGCTCGCCGACGGGAAGATCAACTTCATCGTCGAGTGCTCCCCGCTGCTCGGCCCGCAGCTCATGGACCTGGCCAAGAAGGTCGTCAAGGGCGAGGAGGTGCCGGCCCGCGTGGTGACCGAGGAGACCACGTTCACCCAGGACCAGGCCAAGCAGGCCCTCCCCAGCCGCCAGTACTGAGTTTTTCGCGAGGGAGTGCCGTCGCCTGGAGGAGCGGAGGGAGCGCAGCGACCGGAGTGGGGGAAGGCGGCGGCATCTGGCGACCGAGCCCGCCGCACGAAGTGCGGCAAGTAGATAGGGATAGCGAATGGATATGCCTGTGCCGGTCTTGACCATGCGGGGGATCGGTAAACAGTTTCCGGGCGTGAAGGCCCTGGACGGTGTGGACCTGCGGCTGCTGCCCGGTGAGGTGCACGCGCTCATGGGAGAGAACGGCGCGGGCAAGTCCACCCTCATCAAGGTGCTCACCGGCGTGCACCCGGCCGACGCGGGCACGATCGAGCTGGCCGGCGCGCCGGTCGCGTTCGGCAGCCCGCTGGAGGCGCAGCAGGCCGGGATCAGCACCGTCTACCAGGAGGTCAATCTCTGCACGAACCTCTCGGTGGCGGAGAACATCCTGCTCGGCCGCGAGCCGCGCCGCTGGGGGCGGATCGACTGGAAGCGGATGCGGGCCAGGGCGGGCGAGCTGCTGTCGCGGCTGGAGCTGAGCCTGGACGTGTCCGCGCCGCTGTCGACGTACTCGCTGGCCATCCAGCAGATGGTGGCCATCGCGCGGGCGATCGACGTGGACGCGCGGGTGCTGATCCTGGACGAGCCGACCTCCAGCCTGGACGCCGACGAGGTGCTGCAGCTGTTCCGGGTGATGCGGCGGCTGAAGGAGGAGGGCATCGCGATCCTGTTCGTCTCGCACTTCCTCGACCAGGTGTACGAGATCTCCGACCGGATGACGATCCTGCGCAACGGCCGTCTTGTGGGCGAGTTCATGACGGAGCGGCTGCCGCAGGTCGAGCTGGTCGCCAAGATGATCGGCCAGGAGCTGGCGGCGCTGGAACGGCTGCACGGCGAGGCCAAGGTGTTCGACCGGCCGCTGATCGAGGCGCGCGGCCTCGGCCGGGCCGGTGCGATCGAGCCGTTCAGCCTGACCGTGCACGAGGGCGAGGTGGTGGGCCTGGCGGGACTGCTGGGCTCGGGCCGTACGGAGATCGCGCGGTTGTTGTTCGGCGCCGACCACGCCGGCACGGGCGAGATCACGGTGAGCGGTTCGCCGGCGTCGTTACGCACGCCGCGCGCGGCCATGACGCACAAGATCGCGTTCTGCTCGGAGAACCGTAAGGAGGACGGGCTCATCCCTGACCTGACCGTGCGCGAGAACATCATCCTGGCCCTCCAGGCCACCAGAGGCTGGACCAGGCCGGTTCCGCGCGAGCAGCAGGACGAGCTGGTCGGCCGCTACATCAAGGCGCTGAAGATCAGCCCGCCCAACCCCGAGCACCTGGTGCGCAACCTGAGCGGCGGCAACCAGCAGAAGGTGGTGCTGGCCAGGTGGCTGATCCTGGAGCCCAGGCTGCTCATCCTCGACGAGCCCACCCGGGGCATCGACGTCGGGGCGAAGACGGAGATCCAGCGGCTGGTGGCGGAGCTGTCGGACGGCGGCGTGGCGGTGCTGTTCATCTCCGCCGAGCTGGAGGAGGTGCTGCGGCTCAGCCACAAGGTCGAGGTGCTGCGCGACCGGCGGCTCGTCGCCGAACTGCCCAACGACGAGGCGCTGACCAGCGACGTGCTGATGGAGACGATCGCGAGCGGAGGTCGGGCGGAATGACGGCGAGCGGAGGGCGTGCCTCATGAGGCGTCTGCTGTGGCCGGTGGTGGTGCTGGTCCTGTTGCTGGCCCTGAACGTGTTCTTCTCACCCGGCTTCTTCTCGATCCAGGTGCGCGACGGGCACCTGTACGGCAGCCTGATCGACATCCTGCGCTTCGGCGCCCCGCTGATCCTGGTCTCGCTCGGGATGACGCTGGTCATCGCGACCGGGGGCATCGACCTGTCGGTGGGATCGGTGGTGGCGATCTCGGGCGCGCTGGCGTGCCTGCAGATCAGCCAGGACGCCAGCCTGTTCACCGCCGTGGCGCTGGCGCTCGGCCTGAGCCTGGTGCTGGGGGCGTGGAACGGGTTCCTGGTCGCCGGCATCGGGATCCAGCCGATCATCGCCACCCTCATCCTCATGGTGGCCGGCCGCGGGCTGGCGCAGCTCATCACCGACGGCCAGATCATCACCGTCAACAGCCCGGCGTACAAGGTGATCGGCGGCGGCTACTGGCTGACCGTGCCGTTCGGCATCCTGATCGTGCTGGCGGTGCTGGCCGTCACCGCGTTCCTGACCAGGCGGCTGGCGCTGGGCATGCTGATCGAGTCGGTCGGCGGCAACGCCGAGGCGAGCCGGCTGGCCGGCATCAGGGCGCGCGGGATCATCATCATGGTGTACGCGTTCGCCGCGCTGTGCGCGGGCGTGGCCGGGTTGATGATCAGCTCGAACGTCTCCAGCGCCGACGGCAACAACGCCGGCCTGTGGATCGAGCTGGACGCGATCCTGGCCGTGGTGATCGGCGGCACGGCGCTGTCCGGCGGGCGGTTCTCGCTCGGCGGAACGGTGCTGGGCGCGCTCATCATCCAGACCCTGACCACGACGATCTACTCGATCGGCGTGCCGCCGGAGACCACGCTGCTGTTCAAGGCGCTGGTGGTCACGGCGGTGTGCCTCATCCAGTCCCCGTCCTTCCGCGCGAAGGCGTTGCGAAGGAGGGGCCGGGCCGCCGTGCCGGGCCCGGCGTCCGAGGAGAAGGTGCGGGTGAGCCTGTGAGCACGCTGACACTGGGCGGCCGGACGGCGGTGCCGGCCAAGTATCTGCCGGTGCTGGTGACCGGCTGCCTGTTCGTGGCCATGTTCGCCGTCGGCGGGTTCCGCTACGAGGGGTTCGCCAGCGGGCAGGTGATCCTCAACGTCTTCATCGACAACGCCTTCCTGCTGGTGGTGGCGGTCGGGATGACGTTCGTGATCCTGACCGGCGGCATCGACCTGTCGGTGGGGTCGGTGGTGGCGCTGTCCACCATGATCTCGGCCAGCCTGATGGAGGGGCCGGGGTGGCCGCCGTACCTGGTGATCCCGCTGGTGCTGGCCATCGGGTCGGGGCTGGGGCTGGTGATGGGTTACATCGTGCACGCCTTCGACATCCAGCCGTTCATCGTGACGCTGGCGGGGATGTTCCTGGCGCGGGGGCTGTGCTACACGATCGGCACCGACTCGATCCCGATCCACGACCCGACGTTCACGGCGTTCGCGCAGACCAGGATCGATCTGTTCGCCGATCTGTGGATCTCCCCGAGCGTGGTCATCGCGGTGGTGGTCGTGGTGGTGGCGGCGTACGTGCTGCACTACACCCGCTTCGGCCGCTCGGTCTACGCGGCCGGCGGCAGCGAGCAGTCGGCGTTGCTCATGGGGCTGCCCGTGGGCCGGACCAAGATCACCGTCTACACGGTGAGCGGGTTCTGCTCGGCGCTCGGCGGGGTGCTGCTGTCGTTCTACATGCTCTCCGGTTACGGGCTGCACGCCGCGGGCATGGAGCTGGACGCGATCGCGGCGGTGGTCATCGGCGGGACCCTGCTGACCGGCGGCAGCGGCTTCCTGTTCGGGACCGTGCTCGGCGTGCTCGTGCTCGGTCTGATCCAGACGATTATCATCTTCGAAGGGACACTCCTGTCTTGGTGGACCAAGATCTTCATCGGAATGTTGTTGTTCGTCTTCATCCTGCTGCAGCGCCTGTTCTCTGCCCGTTCACGGCGCTGACCTGCGCGAAAGTTACTTGAAAGTTTCCGTCGGGTTATGGTTGAACGTTGACACAGTCGTTGTTAGCGATAACAATCAGCCTGAACCGGGTGTGAACTTTGTTCTGATTCGTCACGTTCTGTGATCGAAAATCCTTCGCTATACCGGCAGGCGCCACGTCCAGCGCCGCCGCGACCCCCATGGAAAGGGATGCACATGAGGTTGGGACGGATCGGGGGCGTGGTGTCAGCCATCGCGCTCGCCGCGACCATGACGGCCTGTGGCTCCAGCACCAAGACCGTGGACGCCGAGGCTTCGAGCTCGGCCGCCGCAGGCAACGCGGGGGCTCTGATCGGCGTCACGATGCCCACGAAGTCCTCCGAGCGCTGGATCCACGACGGCGACAACGTCAAGAAGCAGCTGGAGCAGCTCGGTTACAAGGTCGACCTCCAGTACGCGGAGAACGACATCCCGACGCAGGCCAACCAGATCGAGAACCAGATCACCAAGGGCGCCAAGCTCCTGATCATCGCCTCGATCGACGGCACCGCGATCACCTCGCAGCTGCAGCAGGCCGCCGACGCCAAGATCCCGGTCATCGCCTACGACCGGCTGATCCGCAACAGCCCGAACGTCGACTACTACGCCACCTTCGACAACTTCAAGGTCGGCGTGCAGCAGGCCAGCTCGCTGCTCAAGGGCCTCGGCGTCGATGACGGCAAGAAGGGCCCGTTCAACGTCGAGCTGTTCGGCGGCTCGCCCGACGACAACAACGCCACCTTCTTCTGGAACGGCGCCATGTCGGTCCTCCAGCCGAAGATCGACGACGGCACCCTGGTGATCAAGAGCGGCCAGACCGACTTCAAGCAGGCCGCCATCCTCCGGTGGGACCCCGCCACCGCGCAGAAGCGCATGGAGGACATCATCACCAAGACCTACACCGGCAGCACCAAGGTCGACGGCGTGCTGTCGCCGTACGACGGCCTGTCCATCGGCATCCTGTCGGCGCTGAAGAGCTCCGGCTACGGCAAGCCGTACCCGATCGTGACCGGCCAGGACGCCGAGCTGCAGTCGGTGAAGTCGATCATCTCCGACGAGCAGTACTCCACCATCTTCAAGGACACCCGCAAGCTCGCCGAGCAGACGGTGAAGATGGCCGACGCCGTGCTCAAGGGCGGCCAGCCCGAGGTGAACAACACCAAGGACTACGAGAACGGCAACAAGGTCGTCCCCTCGTACCTGCTCGACCCGGTGATCGTGGACAAGAGCAACTACAAGGACGTCATCATCGGCGGCAACTACTACACCGAGGACCAGCTCAAGTAAGGGCCCGCCCCGGGGACGCAGACCGCGTTCCCGGGGTTCTCCCTGAGCGAGGGGCATATGACCGAGCACATCTTGCGGATGAGCGGGATCACGAAGACGTTCCCCGGCGTCAAGGCGCTGCAGGACGTCAACCTGTCGGTCCGGCGCGGTGAGATCCACGCCATCTGCGGCGAGAACGGCGCCGGCAAGTCGACGCTGATGAAGGTGCTGTCCGGGGTCTACCCGCACGGCGACTACGAGGGCGAGATCCTTTTCGAGGGCAAGCGCTGCGAGTTCGGCGGCATCCGCGACAGCGAGCACGCCGGCATCGTCATCATCCACCAGGAGCTGGCGCTCAGCCCGCAGCTGTCGATCGCGGAGAACATCTTCCTCGGCAACGAGCGCGCCAGGCGCGGCGTCATCGACTGGAACCGCACCAACTACGAGGCCGCCGCGCTGATGAAGCGGGTGGGGCTGCAGGAGAACCCGACGACCACGATCGCCGACATCGGCGTGGGCAAGCAGCAGCTCGTCGAGATCGCCAAGGCGCTGTCGAAGGAGGTGCGGCTGCTCATCCTCGACGAGCCGACGGCCGCGCTCAACGACGACGACTCGGCGCACCTGCTCGACCTGCTGCGCGGGCTGCGTGACGAGGGCATCACCTGCGTGATCATCTCGCACAAGCTCAACGAGGTGATCGCCATCGCCGACTCCGTCACGATCATCCGTGACGGCCGCACGATCGAGACGCTGGACATGGCCGGCGACCACGTCACGGAGGACCGCATCATCTCCGGCATGGTCGGCCGCGCCCTCGACAACCGCTTCCCGCCGCACGAGCCGACCATCGGCGACGAGGCGCTGCGGATCGAGGACTGGACCGTCTACAGCCCTAGCCAGCCCGGCCGCAAGGTCGTCGACAACGCCTCGCTCACGCTGCGGCGCGGCGAGATCGTCGGACTGGCGGGGCTGATGGGCGCCGGGCGCACCGAGCTGGCCATGAGCGTCTTCGGCCGCGCGTGGGGCGTGCACATCTCCGGCAAGCTCTTCAAGGACGGCAAGCCGATCGACGTCCGCAACGTGCAGGACGCGATCAGGCACGGCATCGCGTACGCCACCGAGGACCGCAAACGCTACGGGCTCAACCTCATCGAGGACATCAAGCGCAACATCAGCGCGGCCGGGCTGACCGGCCTGTCCAAGCGCGGCTGGGTCAACGAGAACGAGGAATACCGGGTCGCCGAGCAGTTCCACAAGAGCATGAACATCAAGGCTCCCAGCGTGGACAGCGTCGTCGGCAAGCTGAGCGGCGGCAACCAGCAGAAGGTCGTGCTGTCGAAGTGGATCCTCACCGAGCCGGACGTCCTCATCCTCGACGAGCCCACGCGCGGCATCGACGTCGGCGCCAAATACGAGATCTACACGATCATCAACCGGCTGGCCGACCAGGGCAAGGCCGTACTGGTGATCTCTTCCGAGCTGCCTGAGCTGCTCGGCCTGTGCGACCGCATCTACACGCTCTCGGAAGGTCGCATCACCGGCGAGGTTCCCCGCCAGGAGGCCACCCAGGAAAGCCTCATGCATCTCATGACCAAGGGACAGGAGTAGCTTCGATGAGCAGCATCACGCCCGCCGACGTCAAAGTCGGCACCACGGGCGACGGAGGAGGGCCGCGGCAGCCGGGCCGGGTGTCTCTGGGCGGCGTCTCGCTCAACCTGCGATCCAGCGGCATCTACATCGCCTTCGCGCTGATCATCGTGCTGTTCTCGGTGCTGACGGACGGCGCGCTGCTCACGCCGCAGAACATCTCGAACATCATCGTCCAGAACTCCTACGTCCTGATCCTCGCGATCGGGATGATCCTGATCATCATCGCCGGGCACATCGACCTGTCGGTCGGCTCGGTGGTGGCGGTCACGGGAGCGCTGGCCGCGGTGCTCATGGTCAACATGGGCTGGCCGTGGCCGCTGGCCCTGCTCGCCACGCTGGTGGCCGGCGCCCTGATCGGGGCCTGGCAGGGCTACTGGATCGCCTACTTCGGCATCCCGGCCTTCATCGTGACGCTGGCCGGCATGCTGCTGTTCCGCGCGCTGACCCTCACCGTCCTGGGCAACCAGGGCATCGGCCCGTTCCCGGACCAGGTCCGTACGCTGGCCAACGGCTTCACCAACGGCTATCTCGGCAACGTCGGCCTCGGCGCGCTCGGCGGCGCCGACCTGTTCAGCCTGCTGATCGGCGTCGTCGCCATCGCCGGCATGGTCGCGGCCCAGTGGCGCACCAGGGGTGCCCGCAAGGGCTACGGCCAGTCGGTCGAGCCGATGGCGCTGTTCGTGCTGAAGATGGCGGCCGGTGCCGCGCTGATCCTCTTCCTGGTCGTGCAGCTGGCCCGGTTCAAGAACCTGCCGTGGGTGCTGGTGCTGCTGGCGATCCTCGTGCTGGCGTACTCGCTGATGGCCAACCGCACGGTCTTCGGCCGGCAGATCTACGCCATCGGCGGCAACCTCCAGGCGGCGGTCATGTCCGGCGTGAAGGTCAAGTCGGTGGTCTTCTGGATCTTCGTCAACATGGGCGTGCTGTCGGCCATCGCCGGCATCATCTTCGCCGGCCGGCTCAACCAGGCGGGCCCGACGGCGGGTAACGCGTTCGAGCTGGACGCCATCGCGGCGGCCTTCATCGGCGGCGCGGCCGTGCAGGGCGGCGTCGGCAAGGTCGTGGGCGCCATCACCGGTGGTCTGATCATGGCGGTCATCAACAACGGCATGTCCCTGATCGGCTCGCCCAGCGAGCGGGTCATGCTCGTCAAGGGCGCGGTGCTGCTGGCGGCGGTCGCGTTCGACGTGTGGACCAAGCGCAGGGCAGGCGCCGCCCGCTAGGTAGGATCCCGGAAGCTCCGGTGATCGGGAGCTCCAGCGAAAGGAGAGACCGTGACGACCCCCAAGCGCCGCCTGCCGGTCATGGCCGACGTGGCCAAGGAGGCGGGCGTGTCGCATCAGACGGTCTCCCGGGTGCTCAACGACCACCCGAACGTCAGGGCCGACACCCGCGCCAGGGTGGAGGCGGCGATCTCCCGGCTGGGCTACCGGCGCAACCTGGTAGCCCGCGCCCTGGTCACCAAGCGCTCCAGGACGCTCGGCGTGGTCAGCTTCGACACCACGCTGTACGGCCCCGCCAGCACCATCTACGGCATCGAGCAGGCGGCCAGGACCGCGGGCTACTTCGTCAGCATCGTCAGCCTGAAGTCGCTCGACACGAACAGCGTGCGCGACGCCATCGACTACCTCGCCGAGCAGGGGGTGGACGGCGTGGTGGTGGTCGCGCCGCAGCGCTCGGCCGGGCGCGCCCTGGAGAACCTGCCCGTCGGCATGCCGGCCGTGGCGGTCGAGGGCACGCACCGCGCCGACGTGTCCGTGGTGTGCATCGACCAGATGGAGGGCGCCAGGCTGGCCGTACGGCACCTGCTCGACCAGGGCCACGAGACGGTCTGGCACGTCAGCGGCCCGGCCGACTGGCTGGAGACCGAGGGCCGGCTGGAGGGCTGGCGCGCGGCGCTGATCGAGGCGGGCCGGCCGGTGCCCGAGCCGCTGGCCGGTGACTGGAGCCCGCGGGCCGGTTACGAGGCCGGCATGAGCCTGGCCGCGATGGACGACGTCACGGCCGTCTTCGCGGCCAACGACCAGATGGCGCTGGGCGTGCTGCGGGCCCTGTCGGAGAAGGGCGTGCCCGTTCCCGGGCGGATCAGCGTGGTCGGTTTCGACGACATCCCCGAGTCGGAGTTCTTCTCGCCGCCGCTGACCACGGTCAGGCAGGATTTCGACGTGGTGGGCCGGCACTGCATCGAGGTGCTGCTGCGGCAGATCGACGTGGGGCCCACCGCGTACGAGCGGCTGGTCGTGCGGCCCAGCTTCGTGGTGCGGTCGAGCACCGCCGCGGTCAGTAGATGATGGGCATGCCCCCGGACAACCCTGGAGTTCAATGTGAACGCTAACACCTACGTGGTCGGAGTGGACTTCGGCACGCTCTCAGGGCGGGCCGTCGTCGTCCGCGTGAGCGACGGCGCCGAGCTGGGCAGTGCCGTCCACGAGTACGCGCACCGCGTCATGGAGCAGACGCTCCCCACCGGCGAGCGGCTCGGCCCCGACTGGGCGCTGCAGTCGCCCCAGGACTGGATCGACGTGCTGCGGACCGCCGTCCCCGAGGCTGTCGCCGCCGCGGGCGTGCGGCCGGAGGAGGTGGTCGGCATCGGCACCGACTTCACCGCCTGCACCGTCATGCCGACCAGGGCCGACGGCACGCCGCTGAGCGACGAGACGCCCGGCGAGCCGCACGCCTGGCCCAAGTTGTGGAAGCACCACGCCGCCCAGCCGCACGCCGACCGGATCAACGAGCTGGCCGCGCGCAGGGGCGAGAGCTGGCTGCCGCGCTACGGCGGCAAGATCTCCTCCGAGTGGGAGTTCGCCAAGGGTCTTCAGCTGCTGGAGGAGGCCCCCGAGGTGTACGCCAGGGCCGAGCGCTGGATCGAGGCCGCCGACTGGATCATCTGGCAGCTCACCGGCGTCGAGAGCCGCAACATCTGCACCGTCGGCTACAAGGGCGTCTTCCAGGACGGGAGTTACCCGTCGGAGGAGTTCCTGGCCGAGCTGAACCCCGGCTTCGCCGGTTTCGTCGGCAAGCTGGCCACCGGCCAGGTCGGCGACGAGGCCGGCGGCGTCCGGCTGGCCGCGCTCGGCGACCTGGCCGGGCGCCTGACCGCGCGGGCGGCCGCCTGGACCGGCCTGCCCGAGGGCGTCGCCGTCGCCGTCGGCAACGTGGACGCGCACGTCACGGCCGCCGCCGCGGACGCCGTCAGGCCCGGCCAGATGGTGGCCATCATGGGCACCTCCACCTGCCACATCATGCCCAGCGACCAGCTCGCCGAGGTGCCCGGCATGTGCGGCGTGGTCCGCGACGGCATCGTGCCGGGCCTTTGGGGCTACGAGGCCGGGCAGTCCGCGGTCGGCGATATCTTCGCCTGGTACGTCGACAACTTCGGCGCCGACGGCCACGAGCGGCTCACCGCGCTGGCCGAGAAGCAGCCCGTGGGCGGGCACGGCCTGGTCGCGCTCGACTGGTTCGGCGGCAACCGCTCGGTGCTGGTCGACCACAACCTGTCCGGCGTGATCGTCGGCCAGACCCTGCAGACCAGGCCCGAGGACGTCTACCGGGCGCTCATCGAGTCCACGGCGTACGGCGCGCGCATGATCGTGGAGACGTTCGAGAAGTCGGGCGTGCCGGTCGAGGAGTTCGTCGTCGCCGGGGGGCTGCTGAAGAACCCCTTCCTCATGCAGGTCTACGCCGACGTGCTGCGCCGGCCGCTGTCGGTCATCGGCTCGGACCAGGGGCCCGCGCTCGGCTCGGCCATCCACGCCGCCGTGGCCGCCGGGGCCTACTCCTCCATCGAGGAGGCCGCCGCGGCGATGGGCAAGCGCACCGAGAACGCGTACGTGCCGGACGAGGCCCGCGCCGACGCCTACGACCGGCTCTACGCCGAGTACCGCAGGCTCCACGACTTCTTCGGAGACGGAAAGATGCTGCACGCGCTGCGCGCGATCAGGAACGAGGCACACACGTCATGACCATGAGAGAGATCGTCGCCGGCCTGCACGCGGAGCTGGTCCGCTACAACCTGGTGGCCTGGACGGCGGGCAACGTCTCCGGGCGGATCCCCGGCGAGGACCTGTTCGTCATCAAGCCGTCGGGAGTCTCCTACGACGAGCTGACGCCCGCGAACATGGTCGTGTGCGACCTCGACGGCAATCTGGTGGAGGGCGAGCACTCGCCGTCCAGCGACACCGCCGCGCACGCCTACGTCTACCGCAACATGCCCGACGTGGGCGGCGTCGTGCACACCCACTCCACCTACGCCTCGGCCTGGGCCGCCCGCGGCGAGGCCATCCCGTGCGTGCTGACCGCGATGGCCGACGAGTTCGGCGGTGAGATCCCGATCGGGCCCTTCGCCCTCATCGGCGACGACTCGATCGGGCAGGGCATCGTCGAGACGCTCAAGGGCCACCGCTCCAAGGCCGTGCTGATGCAGAACCACGGGGTGTTCAGCATCGGCAAGGACGCCAGGGCGGCGGTCAAGGCCGCCGTGATGTGCGAGGACGTGGCGCGTACGGTGCACGTGGCCCGTCAGCTCGGCGAGCCGCTGCCCATCCCGCAGGACGACATCGACCGCCTGTACGACCGCTATCAGAACGTCTACGGACAGAGGAGCCCGCGTTGAACATCTGGTTTCTGACCGGCAGCCAGGGACTGTACGGCGAGGACACGCTGCGCCAGGTGGCCGAGCAGTCGCGGCGCATCGCCGAGCAGCTGCCCATGCCGGTGGAGTGGAAGCCCGTCCTGACCGACGCCGCGGCCATCCGGCGGATCATGCTCGAAGCCAACGCGGACGACGAGTGCGCCGGCGTGATCGCGTGGATGCACACCTTCTCCCCGGCCAAGATGTGGATCGCCGGGCTCGACGCGCTGCGCAAGCCGCTGCTGCACCTGCACACGCAGGCCAACGTCGAGCTCCCGTGGGCCAGCATCGACATGGACTTCATGAACCTGAACCAGGCCGCGCACGGCGACCGCGAGTTCGGGCACATCCAGACCCGGCTCGGCGTGCCGCGCAAGACCGTGGCCGGGCACGTGAGCGACCCGGCCGTGGGCGAGCGCATCCTGACCTGGCTGCGCGCGGCCAAGGGGCTGGCGGAGGTGCGCACGCTCAAGCTGGCCCGCTTCGGCGACAACATGCGCGACGTGGCGGTCACCGAGGGCGACAAGGTGGAGGCGCAGCTGCGCTTCGGCGTCTCGGTCAACACCTACGGCGTCAACGACCTGGTCGAGGCGGTGGACGCGGCCTCGGACGCCGACGTGACGGCGCTGGTCAAGGAGTACGCCGAGCAGTACACCGTGGCTCCCGAGCTGCTCGGTGAGCGCAACGACTCGCTGCGCTACGCGGCCAGGATCGAGCTGGGCCTGCGCGCGTTCCTGGAGGCGGGCGGCTTCAAGGCGTTCACCACGAACTTCGAGGACCTCGGCGGGCTGCGCCAGCTGCCCGGCCTGGCCGTGCAGCGGCTCATGGCCGACGGCTACGGCTTCGGCGGCGAGGGCGACTGGAAGACGTCGGTGCTGTTGCGCACTCTGAAGGCCATGCCTGACACTGGGGCCGACGGCGGCACCTCGTTCATGGAGGACTACACCTACGACATGACGCCGGGCCAGGAGCTCATCCTCGGCGCCCACATGCTGGAGGTGTGCCCGTCCATCGCGTCCGGCACGCCGTCGTGCGAGATCCACCCCCTCGGCATCGGCGGCAGGGAGGACCCGGTCCGGCTCGTGTTCGACGCCGAGCCGGGCCCCGGCGTCGTGGTCGGCCTGGCCGACATGGGCGACCGGTTCCGGCTCGTCGCCAACGAGATCGACGTGGTGACGCCGCCGCAGCCGCTGCCCAAGCTGCCGGTGGCCCGCGCGGTGTGGCGGCCGCGCCCCAACCTGCGCACCTCCACCGAGTCGTGGCTGACCGCCGGGGCCCCGCACCACACGGTGCTGTCCAAGGCCGTCGGCCGGGACGAGCTGACCGACCTGGCCGACATGCTGGGCGTGGAGCTGGTGGTCATCGACTCGGCCACCACGACCGAGCGCTTCGCCAAGGAGCTGCGCTGGAACCAGGCGTACTACCGCCTGGCGCAGGGCTTCTAGAGCAGGGCTTCTGGAACCGTCCCCGGTCCGCCCCCCGGGCGGGCCGGGGGGCGAGGTTGTGAAAAGGTAAAGCCGTGACGCTGACGAACTGGGCTGGAAACACCACATTTCAGGCACGTGAAGTCCACCATCCGACCTCGCTCGACGAGCTTCGGCGACTCGTCGCCGCCAGTCCCCGGGTGCGGGCGCTGGGAAGCGGACACTCCTTCAACCACGTCGCCGACACCACCGGCGACCTCGTCGTGCTCGACCGGATGCCGGACCTGGTGGAGATCGACGGCGCGGCGGCCACGGTGCGGGTCGGGGCGCGCATGACGTACGCGCGGCTCGCGCCGCTGCTGCACGAGGCCGGCTTCGCGCTGGCGAACATGGCCTCGCTGCCGCACATCTCCGTGGCCGGCTCCGTCGCGACCGGCACGCACGGCTCGGGGCCGGCCATCCCCGGCCTGGCCGCCGCCGTGTCCGGGATCGACCTGGTCACCGCCGACGGCTCGACGCTGTCGCTCACCCGCGAGGACGCCGACTTCGCCGGCGCGGTGGTGGCCGTCGGCGCGCTCGGCGTCGTCACGTCGCTCACGCTCGACCTGGTGCCCGCCTTCGACCTGCGCCAGTACGTCCGCGTGGGCCTGTCAGCCGACGCCCTCGACGAGTTCGAGACGATCATGTCGAGCGGCTACAGCGTCAGCCTCTTCACCGACTTCCGCGACACCCGCGTCTGGCTGAAGCGCGAGGACGAGCTGACCGACCCCGGCTGGTACGGCACCACCCCGGCCGAGGCCCCCCAGCACCCGCTCCCGGACATGCCGGCCGACAGCTGCACCGCGCAGCTGGGGGTGCCGGGCCCCTGGTACGAGCGGCTGCCGCACTTCCGCGCCGACTTCCCGCCCAGCGGCGCCGGCGACGAGCTGCAGTCCGAGCTGCTGCTGCCCAGGGAGCACGCGGTCAAGGCGCTGCGCGAGCTGTGGGCGATCGGTGATCGGATCCGCCCGGTGCTGCAGATCTCCGAGATCCGCACGGTCGCCGCCGACGACCTGTGGCTCAGCCCCTTCAGGGGCCGCGACAGCGTGGCCGTGCACTTCACCTGGGTCAAGGACGTCGTCGCCGTGCTGCCGGTGCTGGACCTGGTGGAGCGGACGCTGGCGCCGTTCGATCCGCGGCCGCACTGGGGCAAGCTGTTCACCCGCTGGCCCGAGTGCCCGGACGACTTCCGCGCGCTGGTGCGCCGCCTCGACCCGGCGGGCAAGTTCGGCGGCGAGTTCACCCGGGTACTGCTGGGGGAGTAGGGCGCGGCCAGGGGCTTGCTCCCCCCGGCGTAGCCGCTCACCGGTCCGGGGGACGATGTGCCGGGCCCGCCCGTCGGCGATCGTGTAGGGCATGACCGATCACCCGTTCAGGTTCGGCGCGGTCGCCGGACAAGCCCCCGACGCCGGCGCGTGGACCGGCCTGGCCCGCCGGGCCGAGAGCCTCGGCTACGCGACCCTGCTGGTGCCCGACACGCTGGGCACGCTGTCGCCGTTCACGGCCGCGGCCGTCGCCGCCACGGCCACGACGACCCTGCGCGTCGGCACGTACGTGCTGAGCGCCCCCAACCGCACCCCCGCCGCCGTGGCGTGGGAGTGCGCCACCCTGCACACGCTCACCGGCGGCCGGTTCGAGCTGGGCCTCGGCGCCGGGCGGCCGGACGCCGAGCGTGACGCGGCCACGCTGGGCGTCCGCTTCGGCACCCCCGGCCAGCGCGTCGAGCGGCTCGCCGCGACCATCGACGCGGTCGAGGACGTGCCGATCCTGGTGGCCGCCTCCGGCACCAGGCTGCTGCGGCTGGCCGCGCGCAGGGCCGACACGGTCGCGCTCGGCGTGCCGCCGCAGTACACCGAGGAGCAGGTCGCGGCCAAGGTGGACGAGCTGTACGAACTGGCCGGCGACCGCTTCCACGACCTGGAGCTCGGCATGAACCTGGCCTGCGCCGCGACCGCGCCGCCCGAGTGGGCGCTGCGCAGGTTCGGCCGCACCGGCACCGGGATCCTCACCGGCACCCCCGAGGAGATGGCCGACACGCTGCGGCGGCGCAGGGACCGGCTGGGCATCTCCTACGTCTCGGTGAACGCGCAGTTCCTGGAGGACTTCGCGCCCGTCGTGGAACGGCTCGCCGGTACCTGACACACTCTGACAGGTACGGCTGCCACGCTGGTCCCATGACCGCCAAGGGAACCTTCGACACCGCCAACTGGACGCCCCAGCCGCCCTTCGACGACCGCGACGGCGTCACCCTCGGGCTCGTGACCCTGGACAAGACCTGGCACGGCGACCTGACCGGCACCAGCGTCGTCACCATGCTGATCGCCACCACCCCGGTCGAGGAGTCACGCTCCTACGTGGCGATCGAGCGCGTCGAAGGAACCCTCGACGGGCGCAGGGGCAGCTTCGTCGTCCAGCACGACGCCACGGCCGACGAGGGGGAGCGGTCGCTGCGCATCCGGGTGGTCGCCGACTCGGCGACGGGGGAGCTACGCGGTCTCAGGGGTGAGATCGGCATCGTCGTCGCCCCCGACGGAGGTCACTCCTACACCTTCGACTACACCCTCTGACGCGGGGTGGCCCGGAGGACGACAATCCTCCTATGCCGAAGAGTCACTGGGCATGGGGGCCCGAGCCCGCCGAGCCCGAATTACGGGAGATCGCCCGGCTGTTCACCGAGCACACCGGCCTGGGGGAACCGGGCGCGTGGGAGCCGCCCGTGCCGTTCTCGCCGGGGCTCGTGCCCGCCTCCCGGGTGCCGGTGCCCGCGCTGCCGTTCTGCACGGCCGATCCGTACGAGCGGGCCGTGCGCACCTACGGTCAGGCCTACCGCGACCTGATCCGCGCCTACCGGGGCGACTTCGCCAATGCCCCCGACCTGGTGGCGCTGCCGCGCGACGAGGACGAGATCGCGCGGCTCCTGGAATGGGCCAGCGGCCAGGGCGTGGCCGTCGTGCCCAGGGGCGGCGGCACGAGCGTCGTCGGCGGCGTCGAGGCGCGCTTCGACGGCCCCTCGCTCTGCCTGGACCTCGGCCGGATGAACCGCGTCCTGGAGGTGGACCGCGACTCCCAGGCGGCCCTGGTGGAGGCGGGCGCGACCGGGCCGGAGATCAACGCGGGGCTGCCCGACGGGCTGCAACTGCGCTTCTTCCCGCAGTCGTACGAGTTCTCCACGCTGGGCGGCTGGATCGCGACCAGGGCCGGCGGCCACTTCGCCACGCTGCACACCCACATCGACGACCTGGTCGAGTCCATCCGGGCCAGCACCCCCGCCGGGATGTGGGAGTCGCGCCGGCTGCCCGGCTCGGGAGCGGGCCCGTCGCCCGACCGCTGGCTGCTCGGCTCGGAGGGCGCGCTCGGCGTGATCACCCGCGCCTGGGTCCGCGTCCACCGGCGGCCGGTGCACAAGGTCTCGGTGCCGGTGCGCTTCGCCGAGTGGGTGGCGGGGGTGGCGGCCGTGCACGACCTCGCCCAGTCGGGCCTGCACCCCGCCAACTGCCGGTTGCTCGACGCCCGCGAGGCCGCGCTGACCTCCGGCGGCGACGGACGGCACGCCCTGCTCATCGTCGGCTTCGAATCGGCCGTGCATCCCGTGGACGCCTGGATGTCGCGGGCGCTGGAGATCGTCTCGTGGCACGGTGGCGTGGTCGGGGCGGCACGTCAGGACCAGAGCCAGGACCAGGTGTGGAAGGGGGCCTTCACCCGGATGCCGTACCTGCGCAACGCCTATCCGGGCCTCGGCGTGATCGCCGAGACCATCGAGACGGCCGTCACCTGGGACCGCTTCCCCGCCCTGCACGAGGCCGTCATGGCGGAGGGCGAGGCCGGGACCACGACCTGCCGGCTGGCCTTCGCCTACCCCGACGGGCCCGCGCCGTACTACACGATCATCGTGCCCGCGGAGAAGGGCGCCGAGCTGGAGCAGTGGGACGACCTCAAGCGCCGCGTCTCCGAGACGGTGCTGCGCATGGGCGGCACGATCACCCACCACCACGCGGTGGGCCGCGACCACCGGCCCTTCTACGACCGGCAGCGGCCCGACCCGTTCGCGCTGGCGCTCAAGGCGGCCAAGACCGCGCTCGATCCTCAGGGCGTGCTGAACCCGGGGGTGCTCATCTGAGGGCGGAAGCGGCGCGGCGGGGTGTGGATGTCGAACCGCAGGCTGGGCTGGGCCAGCACCGAGTGCGGCCGGCTGTCCTCGGTGATCAGGCCGAGGCGCTCGAAGACGGGGAACCTCGCCTCCGTCGCCGTCAGGTGGCGCGGCCGCATCACCGGGTGCCAGATGCTGTAGGTGCCGACCAGCCCGTCCCTGCGCCGGTACCAGCCCAGGGTGGGGTGGGTGAGCCGTTCGAGCCAGTCCTGCTCGCCGGTGAACCCGTCGAGCAGGACTGGTTCCGGCGATTCGGTCGCCGCGCAGCGGGCGTCGCCGGCCGTCAGCCGCCACCGT
Source organism: Nonomuraea fuscirosea (assembly GCF_035917475.1). Classification (NCBI taxonomy): domain Bacteria; kingdom Bacillati; phylum Actinomycetota; class Actinomycetes; order Streptosporangiales; family Streptosporangiaceae; genus Nonomuraea; species Nonomuraea fuscirosea. Next base: position 1,339,692 of record NZ_CP109074.1, read on the forward strand.
GCGGGTGCGGCGTCCCAGTCGGCCTCGACGCGGATGCGGTCGCGGCGCCACGGCATGCCCCACAGGTGCTGGGGGATCGCCACCACGGGATGGTCGAGCGCCGTGCCGAAGAACCAGACGCCGGGCCGGCCGAACGCCGTGACGTAGGCCCGGTAGTTGATCTGCCCGCAGTCGATGCCCACCTGGGGCAGGAACCGGAAGTGGAAGTCGCGGTCGGTGAAGGCCACGGCCGAGACCAGGGCGCCGGGTCCGTCCGCGAAGGTCATCTCCATCGGCTCGAACCCCCTCGGCAGGTGTGCGGCCAGGGCGGCGGCGTCCACCCGGTAGCTGACGATGGCGAAGTCGTCGAGGTCGGTGGCCGCGTGGTACCAGCGCGGGCGCGGGCGGGGGGTGCCGGCGAAGGTCATGAAGGCCACCGTACGACCCACCGGGGCCGCTCGCGCGCCTCCACGTTCTCGGGAAGGGTGCGCGTCCGGCCGGTCATGCCAGTGCCTTTCTGGAGAGTCGTCCGTAGACGGCGGCGAAGAGGGCCGCCAGCAGGGCCGCCGCCGCGGCGACGGCGAAGCTCCAGCCGGCGCCGCCGGTCGACAGGACCATCGCGCCCACGGCGCCGGCCACGCTGCCGCCCATCACCCTGACCAGGGCGTTCACGCCGCCGGCCGCGGCGGTCTTGGCGGGTTCCACGTGTTCGACGGCCATCGTGCCGAGCGCCGCGTAGCCGAGGCCCATGCCCAGGCCGAGTACGGTAGCGGCGCCGTACAGGGCGGGGCTGGAGGGGCCGGACAGCGCCAGCCACAGCGCGGCGGCCGCCACCAGCGCCGAGCCGCCCGCGACGAGGGCGGAGGCGGTGAACCGGCGCATCAGCGGGCCCGCCAGCAGCGAGACCACGAGCATCAGCACCGTCGTCGGCAGCAGGTAGATCCCGACCTGCAGCACCGAGGCCCCGAGCGCGCCCTGGGCCAGCGCCGAGACCGTGGTGAGCGCCGCGAACAGGGCGAACCCCAGCAGGAACGACGCCACGGTCGCCCCCACCGTCCCCCGGTGCAGCAGCATGGGGATCTCGATCAGCGGCGCCGCGGTGCGCCGGGCCGTCACCACCCACAGAGCGGCGACCAGCGCGGCCGCGGCGAACAGGCCCAGCGTCAGCGGCGACGTCCAGCCCCAGGCCGCGCCCTTGCTGATCGCGAGCAGCAGGCAGACCAGCCACACCGTGACCAGCGCCGCACCCGCCAGGTCGGGCCGCCCGGCCCCGCGCGCGGGCTCCTCCCGCACGACGACCGCGACCAGGGCGAAGCTCAGCAGCCCGAGCCCGGTCAGCAGCCAGAACACCGCCCGGTGGTCGCCGTCGACCAGGCCCGCCAGGATGACGCCACCGCCGCTGCCGACGCCGATGGTCGCGCTGAGCACGCCGATGGCGCCCGGCAGGCGGTGCGCGGGCACGATCTGCCTGACCAGGCCGATGGCCAGGGCGAGCAGGGGAGCGGCGGCGCCCTGGAGCACCCGGCCGGCGATGAGCAGGGGCAGCGTGCCGGCCACGGCGCTGAGCACCGATCCCACGACGAGCAGGCCGAGGGCGACCAGCGAGACGGCGCGCCTGCCGTACATGTCGCCGAGTCGCGACAGCAGCGGGATGGACACGGCTCCGGACAGCAACCCGGCGGTGAGCGCCCAGGAGGCGGTGGTGGACGAGAGGTGCCACTGCTGTTCGAGACCCGGCAGCAGCGGCACGACCACGGTCATCTGAAGGGAACCCACGGCCACCGCGAACGCGAGGACCGCCACGACCCATGAGTTTTTATACATGTATAAAAAGTAGCATGGCAGGATGCCGACGCGAACGGGACGACCGCCGAAGATCACCAGGGCCGACATCGTGGCCGCCGCGCTGCGGGTGATCGAGGCGGACGGGGTGGACGCGCTGACCATGCGCCGGCTGGCCGGAGAACTCGGCACCACGGCCATGGCGATCTACCACCACGTCCGCGACAAGGACGAGCTGCTCGTGCTGCTGCTCGACGACCACGCCGCCGCCACCCCCCGGCCCGAGCTGCCCGACGACCCGGGCGAGCGCCTGGTGACCGCGGCCACGGCCATGCGTGACGCGCTGGCCCGCCATCCGTGGGCCGTGGACGTGCTACGGGCCGACGACCTGCTCGCGGTCGGGGCGCTGTGGTACCCGGACCAGATCATCGACGCGGCGATGCGCGGCGGGCTGACGCTCGAGGACGCGGTGGACGCGTACCGGATCGTCTGGCACTACACAAGCGGCGAGATCGGCGCGCGGGCGGCCGCGCGCAAGCGGCGCGAGCAGGGCGGGAGCACCTTCAGGCAGCGGGTGTTCACCGAGATCGACGCCGGGCGGTTCCCCCGGCTGGGCCAGGTGGGCGGCCGGTGGGAGGAGCTGACCGGCCGCGACACGTACGCCAAGGGCATTCGCGCGCTGGCCGCGGGGCTCCTACCGTAAAAGAGGTGGCCGCGACCGCGCGGCCCGTGAAACGGTCGGTTGCCATGATCCGGTGGAGCGAGGCGGGGCAGGAACGGTCGGCGGTCTGGCGTACGGCGTCGGGGGTCGCCCCTCCCGGGCGCGTCGTCGTGGCCGACGACCGGATGCGCGCCGCCACCGCCTACCGGCTCGCCTGCGAGGGCACCGCGCTGCTGTGGCGCGGAGATTTCCACAACGCCCGCCGGCTGCTGAGCGCCATGGGCCGCCGCTGCAAGCCGGCCGATCCCGCCGGCGGCTTCCCCGCCCACCGCCACGCCAGGTCCCAGCGCGCCCGCACGCTCGGCATGCTGCTCATCCCCTACGCCGAGGACAACGTCGTGCCGTTGCGCAGGGCGCCCGACGTCCGCGCGGCCTGCGCCGAGGTGTACGGCCCCGGCGCCCCGCCGGGAGCCGGCCAGCTCCGCGAGCTGCTCGGCCTGATCGGCGCGCACGAGTGGCGCAGGAAGGGCGTGCCCGTTCCCGCGCTGGGCGCCCGCATCCACCCCCACCACGGAGTCTTCTCCCCGATCAGGGGCGAATACGTCGATCTGGTCGCCCAGGCGCCGCTGCCGGAGGACGACCGGCTGGCCTTCGACGTCGGCACCGGCACCGGCGTGCTGGCGGCCGTGCTGGCCGGGCGCGGCGTCCGCCACGTCGTGGCCACCGATCTCGACCCCCGTGCCGTCGCGTGCGCGGGTGACAACGTCGCCCGGCTGGGGCTCACCGAGCAGGTGGAGGTCGTGCGGGCCGACCTGTTCCCGCCGGGACGCGCACCGCTCGTCGTGTGCAACCCGCCCTGGCTGCCCGCCAAGCCCGCCTCACCCCTCGACCACGCCGTCTACGACCCCGGCGGGCGGATGTTGCGCGGCTTCCTGGGCGGGCTGGCCGAGCACCTGGAGCCGGCCGGCGAGGGCTGGCTGATCCTGTCCGACCTGGCCGAGCATCTCGGGCTGCGCACCCGGGCGGAGCTGCTGGCGGAGTTCGACCGGGCGGGGCTGCGAGTGGCCGCCCGCCTGGACGTCGCCCCGCGGCACAACCGGCCCGCCGACACGGCCGACCCGCTGCACGCGGCCCGCGCCGCCGAGGTGACCTCGCTCTGGCGGCTCACCCGCTGAAGCCCTGCCGCCGCCACGAGAACGACGCGGTGGCACGGTGTGGCCTGGCCGGACAGGGCGGCGGCGCGCACGCAGGTTAGCCGGGCCCTCTCAGCGGCAGGAGAGGAGTATGCATATCTCGGGAGTACAGACCGTTTTGCCTGATCACCGCTATGAGCAGGCGGAGATCACCGAGGCGTTCTCCCGGCTGACCAGCTGTGACGAGGAACTGCTGCGGCGCTTCCACGCGGCCACCGGGGTGGAGGGCCGCAACCTGGCGCTGCCGCTGGCCGACTACGCCAAGCTCGACTCCTTCGGCCGGGCCAACGACACCTACGTCGAGCTGGCCCTGGAACTCGGCGAGCAGGCCATGGCGGGCGCGCTGCGCAAGGCGGACATCGCTCCGGAAAAGGTTGATCACCTGCTGTTCTGCTCCACCACCGGCCTGGCCACGCCCTCGCTCGACGCCAGGCTGGCCCAGCGGATGGGACTGCGGCCCGACGTGAAACGGGTGCCGGTCTTCGGGCTGGGCTGCGCGGCGGGCGCGTCCGGGCTGGCCCGGCTGCACGACTACCTGCGCGGCTGGCCCGACCACGTCGCCGTGCTGGTGTGCGTGGAGCTGTGCTCGCTGACGATCCAGCGCGACGACACCTCGATCGCCAACCTGGTGGCCAGCGGCCTGTTCGGCGACGGCGCGGCGGCCGTCGTGGCGACCGGGCGCGGGCGCGGCCCCGAGGTCGTGGCCACCCGCAGCCGCCTCTATCCCGGCACCGAGCACCTCATGGGCTGGGAGGTCGGCGACCACGGCTTCCGCATCGTGCTCGACGCGGACCTGACCGACTTCGTGGAGCAGGTGCTGGCCGCCGACATCAAGGCCTTCCTGGCCGACTACGGCCTGACCCCCGAGCAGGTCGCGAGCTGGGTCTGTCACCCCGGCGGCCCGAAGGTCATCGACAAGATCCTCCAGACGCTGAACCTGGAGCCCAAGGCCCTGGACGTCACCTGGCGCTCGCTGCGCGAGCACGGCAACCTGTCCTCGGTCTCGGTGCTGCACGTCCTCCAGGAGACGCGGGGCCGGCCCGGCACCCCCGCCCTGCTGATGGCGCTGGGGCCCGGGTTCTCCGCCGAACTGCTCCTGCTGCACTGGTGACGGCCTACCTGGTCCTGATCGGCGCGGTCGTGCTCGAACGGCTGGCCGAGCTGGTCGTGGCCCGGCGCAACCTGGCCTGGGCGAAGGCCAGGGGCGGCGTCGAGCACGGCGGGCGGCACTATCCCTGGATCGTCGCGGCCCACGTGGCGCTGCTCATCGCCGCACCGGCCGAGGTGTGGCTGCTCGGGCGTCCCTTCGTGCCCGCGCTCGGCTGGCCCATGCTCGCCGTCGTCGTGCTCGCCCAGGGCCTGCGCTGGTGGTGCATCGGCACGCTGGGCAGGCAGTGGAACACGCGCGTGGTCGTGGTGCCGGGGCTGCCGCTGGTGGACCGGGGGCCGTACCGGTGGCTGCGGCATCCCAACTACGTGGCCGTGGTCGCGGAGGGGATCGCGCTGCCCCTGGTGCACTCGGCCTGGCTGACCGCGCTCGCGTTCACGGCGGCGAACGCGGCGCTGCTCTCCGTCCGCGTACGCGTGGAGAACGCGGCCCTGGCAGGCTAGGGCCATGACCGACATCCTCCCCCTCATGAGACAGGCGGCCGGCCGCACCTCCGCACTCGTACGCAAGGTCGGCGACGAGCACCTGGGGCTGCCCACGCCCTGCGCCGAATACGACGTCAAGGACCTGCTCAACCACCTGGAGTGGGGCGCCTCCCTGTTCGAGTCCGTGGCGGCCGGCGGCCCGTTCACGCCGCCGAAGGAGTACACCGGGGACTTCCCCGAGCGGGTCGAGCGCATGCTGGCCGTCTACGAGCGCCCCGAGGCCTGGGAGGGCACGAGCGAGGCCATGGGCGGGCTGCCGAAGGTCGTGCTCGCGAACATGGCGCTGACCGACCTCGTCGCGCACGGCTGGGACCTGTCCCGGGCGACCGGGCTGCCGTACGCGGTGGACGAGGAGACGGCCGCCGTGGTGCTCGCCTTCTCCGCGCGGATGGCGCCCACGGGCCGCGAGCGCGGCGCGTTCGGCGCGGAGGTGGCGGTGCCGGACGACGCACCCCCGCTGGACCGGTTCCTGGGGCTCATCGGGCGGGATCCGGCCTGGAAACCGTGATCCGCGGCAGGTTCTCGGGCGGCTTGCCCGGATAGAGGCCGGTCAGCAGCGTGCTGACCGTGTAGAGATGCCAGGCCAGGGCGGGTTTGGCCACGACCGGGCCGGCGAACAGCGCGCGCACCTCGTCGGGGTTCACGATCGGCGCGAGCGCGTCGAGACTGCCGAGCACCTGCTCGCGCAGCAGGTCCGTGAGCGCGGGGCCGGGGCTGGTCCGCCAGCTCCACCCGCCCGCGGTCCTGGCGGTGGGCAGGTGCTCGGGCAGGCGTCTCCGCCACCGCGAGGGGGCCCGCTGCGCGGCGAATCGCCACGGTTTTCCCTCGATCGGCACGTCCCGCAATTTCGGGGCCAGCCGCAATATGAGGGTATAAATCACTTCTTCGGAGAGCCGCCAGCCTTGATCAAGGCTCAGCGCCGCACGCACCACCCGATTGTCCAGGAACGGCCGCACCGGATCACCGCGCCGCAGCGAACCCGCCCGCGCGCTCGCCTGCCAGCGGCCGACTTTGTACCAGATGTAAAGGTGATCAAGCGCCTCCAGCCGGTCCGTACGGGCCAGCCACGGCCGGGCGAGCTCACGGGCGTGCTCGTTGGCCTCGGGGGTGAAGAGCTTGGCGTCCTTGCCGAAGGTCGTCTCGATGCGCCGCCGCAGTGCCTGGTCGCCGAGGTCGGTCTGCAGCAGGTTCAGGCTGCCGGCCCGCAACGTCTCGCCGCTCTGCCCCGACATGGTGGGCTTGCCGGAGTAGGGGAGATAACTCACGATCGTCTCGTACGCCGAGGTCATCCCCTCACACGTGCGCAGCGTCTCCCACGCCCGGCTCAGCGGATGCTCCACCAGCACCGCGTCCTTCGCCGCGGTCTGCGGCGGTGCGATGACCGTGTGCTCCACGCCCAGCCTGGCCGCGATCATGCGTGCGATGATCACGTCGGGATGCGTGTCGAGCCCGTTGGTCGTCACCCGGAACGGCACCCGCGCCGCGTGCAGCAGCGCCGCCAGCACCCGGGTGTCGCGCCCGCCGGTCAGCGCCAGGTTCACCGGCTCGGCCAGGTCGCGCAGCGGCTCCACGGTGGCCAGCAGCGCCTCGGCCAGCTCGCCGATCGCCGCCCGCCTGCGCCGCGCCGACGCGGGCACGGGCTCCGCCCGGGGCAGCGGGGTCTCGGTGACGGTGCGGGCGCCGTCCCGTACCAGCAGGCGTGAGCTCGGCCGCAGCGCCGAGACCCCCTTGTACGGCGTCTCGTCCGACAGGAAGAACCCCTGCCTGACCATCGTCTGGAGGGCGAGCACGTCGTGCTCCACCCGGTCGTCCTCCCGGGCCGCCAGGTGCACGAGCAGGGCCCGGCTGCCGGCCACGTGCAGGTCGGGGGTATCGGTGTGGAAGACGGGACAGACCCGGTTGATCGCGGTGCTCGCCGACAGCTCGCCGTCGCGGGCGGTCCAGGCCGAGAAGCAGCCGCCCACCGAGTCATCGGGCAGCCGGGTCACGTCGGCGGGGCCGGCCAGGTGGCCGTTCAGCCCGATGATCCGGCCGTCGTGCTCGGTGAGCAGCGGCGGCCGCCGGGAGTCGTCCGGCTCGTTGGTCCAGGCGAACAAGGAGACGCCGCGGCCGTGCCATTCACGCCCGCGGATGACTTCGGGCGGCACCGGAAAAGCGAATTCGATCAAGGAACGGGCCCGGTCCAAAACGCCCGCGGGGATTTCCCCCCCTTTCGCGGCCAGCCCGAGATAGACACGCACATAGAGATGCTTATCCCAATTGCCCCATTTGTCACAAGTGATCACGCGTTGATCGCGGTTTGTGCTCGCTTATGTCACCGACCCGGCCACCTCGAACCCCATTCCGTCGTACGACTCGGAGGTGGTTGACATGAGATTTCGCCCATTGATGGTCGGCGCCGGCCTGGTCGCCCTGCTCGGTCTGGCGGCCTGCGGTGGCGGCGCGGGCAGCACCAGCGGAGAGGCCGCTCCCGCCCAGGCCGACGAGAGGCGGCGTTCCGTGCCCAGCGCCTCATCGCGGCAGGAGCAGCAGGACCAGGCCGCGCGGGAGGACTCCGAGAAGGACACGACCGCGGCGCAGATCTCCACGTTCGCCCTGGACGTGGACACCGCCTCGTACGGCTACGCCCGCCGTACCCTCAAGGAGGGACGCTGGCCCGCGCCCGCCGAGATCCGCCCCGAGGAATGGGTCAACGCCTTCAGGCAGGACTACGCGCAGCCGCCCGACGACGGGTTCACCGTGCACGTCGACGGCGCCAGGCTGCCCTCACGTGACGAGGCCGTCCTGCGGGTCGGGCTGCAGACCCGCGCGAGCCAGGCGGCCGAGCGGCGGCCCGCCAACCTCACGTTCGTGGTGGACGTCTCCGGCTCGATGGCCGAGGCCGGCCGGCTCGACCTGGTCAAGTCCGCCCTGCTGAAGCTGCTCGACCAGCTCGCGCCCGGCGACCAGGTCTCGATCGTCTCCTTCAGCGACGAGGCGAGCCTGCTGGCCTCGATGACGCCGCTGACCGCCAGGGACGAGCTGCGCCGCGCGGTGAACGAGCTCGCCGTGGCCGGCGGCACCAATTTGGAGGCCGGCCTGGTCACCGGCTACCAGGAGGCGGCCAAGGCGTTCAGGACGGCCGCCACCAACCGGGTGATCGTGCTCTCCGACGGCCTGGCCAACCAGGGCAGCACCCAGTGGCAGGCCCTGCTCGACCGGGTCAAGGAGCACGCGGCCAAGCAGGTCACGCTGCTGACGGTCGGCGTCGGCCGGGAGTACGGCGACGAGCTGATGGAGCAGCTCGCCGACAACGGCGACGGCATGGCCGTGTACGTCAGTTCCGAGGAGGAGGCCGAGAAGATCTTCACCACCCAGCTGCCCGCGAACATCGAACTCCGGGCACGCGACGCGAAGGCCCAGGTGGTCTTCAACCAGGCCGTGGTGGAGAGCTACCGGCTCGTCGGCTACGAGAACCGGGCGCTGTCGGCGGAGGAGTTCCGCGACGACAGCCGCGACGGCGGCGAGATCGGCCCCGGCCACTCCGTCACCGCCCTCTACGCGCTCAAGCTCAAGCCCGGCGCCGACGGCCAGCTCGCCCAGGCCACCGTGCGCTGGCAGGACCCCGACACCAGGGCCGCCTCCGAGGCGAGCGAGTCGCTGCGCTCGGGAGACCTGGCCGCCTCCGTCTGGGACAAGGCGCCGGTACGGCTGCAGGTCGACGTGGTGGTGGCCGCGTTCGCCGGCTACATGCGCGACAAGGAGGCGTTCGGCATGGACCTGTCCGCGCTCGGCGAGCACGCCACCCGGCTGGCCGCCACGTCGGAGGACCCGATGGTGGCGGAACTGGCCACGCTGATCGACCGGGCGAAGTCGATCCGCTGAGGGGAGCGCGCGGCCCGGACCGGGCCGCGCGCCCGTCCCGTCCGCCGCGCCGGCGCCCGTCGGTCCTGACCGCCGCGCGGGCCGCGCTTCGCCGGCCGGAGCCCGATCCGCGAGTGTGCGCCGGGAGTCCCGGAGTCGGCTACACTTTTGACAGGCACGAGGGGCTATGGCGCAGTTGGTAGCGCGCCTCCATGGCATGGAGGAGGTCTGGGGTTCGAATCCCCATAGCTCCACTCTCTCGGCGAAGGCCGCTCCCACCAGGTGGGGGCGGCCTTTCGCGTGTCCGGAGACCCGACGGATCTCCCGAGATGATGGATCTCTCGAACCTTTGTTCGTATAATAGAAGGCATGAACCCTGTGGAACTGCCCGAGATCTGGCGCCCGCCCGTCGTCGAGCACGCCCCGGCGATCCGCGACGGCGCGGAGCGCTACCTGCTCGCCTGGGGCGACGACGCCCAGGGGGCGCGGTGGGGATACCTGCTGTGGCCGCCGCGGGCCCGGCACGACGCGAGCGCGCGCTGGGTGCACTGGAAGGAGATCCGCCCCGTCGCGGGCGAGGACTACAGCGCGGTCCCCGTCGCGGATCCGCTCCTGTGAACCAGCCGACTGACTAGGGTCAGATAATGGACGACACGGCGATCGGACGGGTCCGCCGCTTCCAGCGGACCGTGACCCAGCGGATAGGGGCGCTCAACGACGGATTCCTGGCCAGGGGGCGGGCCCTCGGCCAGGCACGGGTGTTGTGGGAGATCGGGGCGGAAGGCAGCGAGATCCGCGCGCTGCGGGCCCGGCTGGAGCTCGACTCGGGATACATGAGCCGGCTGCTGCGCTCGCTGGAGGCCGACGGGCTGGTGGTGGTCGACAGTGCGGGCCCCGACGGGCGCGTCCGCACGGCCCGCCTCACCGCCGCCGGGCACGCCGAGCGGGCCGAGCTCGACCGGCGCTCCGACGAGGCGGCCGCGTCGATCCTGCGGCCCCTGTCCGGCCACCAGCGCGAGCGGCTGGTGGCCGCGATGTCGGAGGTCGAGCGGCTGCTGGTCGCCTCCATGGTCGAGGTGAAGGTGCTCGACCCCCGTCATCCCCACTCCCGTCACTGCCTGCGGGCCTACTTCGCCGAGCTGGCCCGCCGCTTCGACGACGGTTTCGATCCCGCGCGCGGCATCCCGGCCGGTGACGAGGAGATGCGGCTGCCCGCCGGGATGTTCCTGGTCGCCATGCTGCACGCCGAGCCGGTCGGGTGCGTCGCAGTGAAGCTGCACCCTGCCGCCGGCGCCGGCTCGGGGTGGGCGGAGATCAAGCGGATGTGGGTGGATCCGACGGCCCGCAGGCTCGGTCTCGGGCGGCGCCTGCTGGCGGAGGCGGAGGCGCGGGCGGCCGGCCACGGCGCGCGTACGGTGCGGCTGGAGACCAACCGCGCGCTCACCGAGGCCGTCGCCCTCTACCGGGCGGCCGGTTACGAGGAGGTGGCGGCGTTCAATGATGAGCCGTACGCCCATCACTGGTTCGAGAAGCACCTGCCGCGCTAGACGGCCGGGTTGAAGCGGTGGTAGCCGGGGGCGGTCCAGCCGGCGGGCAGGGTCCCCTCGCGATGGGCGTACGCGTCCAGCTCGAACCGCACCACCGGCCGCGGGCCCCATTCCACCCGCGCCCGCCCGGTGAGCTGCAGCGTCCCGCCGCGCTCCCAGTCGGGGAAGAGCAGCCCGGCCGCCGGATCCAGCTCCAGGTTGCCCAGAGTCATGTACATGTTGTTGCCCGGATAGTCGGGGAACTCCAGCGAGCGCGGTCCGGTGACCCGGACGAAGCCGGGGCCGCCGCCCCGGTGTGACACGTCCGCGCCGAAGCCCTCGGCGCGCGTGGCGATGAAGAACGTGTCGGCCGCCGCGATCAGGTCCGAGTGCCTCTGGTCGAGGGAGGTGCCGTGACCGAGGATGACCGGCGTGCCCGGAGGCGAGGTGGGTTCGCGGGTCTGGATGTACTTCGGGCAGTTGGCGTAGACCTGCTCGGTCCGGACGACGAGCGTGTCCCCGGCCCGTACGGCGACGCCGTTCACCCGCATCCTGCGCCGCGTGTGCGGCTCGATGGCCAGCAGGCCGACATCGCGCTCGGCTTCGAACAGCCCGTGCAGGGGATCGCCCGCGCCGGGCAGGGCGCGCAGCACGATCGTGCGGTCGCCCTCGGCCGTGGCGAACCCGGCGGGGCCCGTCAGCACGCCCGCCCACGGCCGCCCGAGATCGTCGGCGGCGCCGAGCACGATCATGCGCTGCCGCCTCAGGAACGCGGCCGCGACCTCGGGGACCTCCGGCCTGGTCCGCGAACTGCCGCGATCGTGCGCGACGCCGTTGCGCCGCTGCACCGCGACCTCGCCCGGGTGTTCGCGCATTAGAAGAATCCGCAGGTCGGCGCGCCGGTCGTGGGCGCGGGACGGTCGCCGGCGCCGTCCGGGGCGAAGATCTCCAGCCGGATGCCGTCGGGGTCCTCGAAGAAGACGCCGCCCGAGGCAGTGCCCTCTCCGTGCGGCACGACGCCTCCGTGGTGCACGACCGCGCCCAGTTCCCTGAGCACCTGCTCGGCCCGCCGGACCGCCTCCAGGTCCGCCACCTGGAACGACAGGTGGTGCAGCCCCGGGCGGGCGGTGGCGAAGCGGCCCTCGCTCTGCTGCCACAGGGTCAGCGTCAGCGTGCCGTCCTGGGCCAGGAACGCGTAGCGGCGGCCGTCCTCCTCGGACTCGCGGGCGACCGTGAACCCGAAGACGCGCCGGTAGAACTCCGTGGACGCCTCGACGTCGGTGACGTTGAGCCCGATATGCCCGGTCTGGAAGGACATAATCCACCTCTCTAACGCATGCAGCGCTGTTTTGCCGTTAGAAGGACTATAACGGCAAAAATGCGTCTATGGCGTTAGAAGGGGGTTAGCTTCGGTGCTCCCGGTAGTGCCGGGCCGCGCGGGCGCGGTTGCCGCAGGCCGTCGAGCACCACTCCTGGCGCGGATGCTCCTTGACGAAATACAGCACGCAACGCGGCGCGCGGCAGGTGCGCAGCAGGGCCCGGTCCGGGCCGGCGAGGAACTCCACGGCCGCCGTGGCCAGCCGTCCGCGCAGGCGGGCCGGCTCGTCCGTGCCCGGGGCGGAGGTGACGACGAGGGAAGGTGCTCCGTTCCAAAACAGTTGCGCGGCCGTGGGGGCCGCCAGGGCGGTGGCGTTGACCAGGGTCAGCGACTCCTCGAACCCGGGCAGCTCCGGCGCGTCCGCCCGGCTCGGCGGCTCCGGGGTCACGGCCCTGGCGAACAGGGCGCGGACGGCCTGACGCAGGCGTACGACCTGGTCCCGCAGCTCGTCCGAGGCGGTGAAGCCGGGCTCCAGGCCCAGCTCGGCCGCGTGCTCGCGGGCCCAGGCCGTCAGGCCGGCCGCGTCCGACAGGAGGTCGACCAGGCCGGAACGGTCGGCCCTGACCGTGCTGACGAAATCCAGGCTGAGATGGGACACCCCTTCAACCTAACGCCTGACCAGACCTCCTGCCGTGAGAAAATACTGCGTGGTCCGAAAAATTGCGTGACACGCAACTTTAGCGGTAGGCTCGGGCCGTGACCGGACTGAGGGAGCGCAAGAAACGGGCCACCCGTGACGCGCTGATGACGGCCGCGCTCCGGCTGGCCCTGGAGCGAGGGCTGGAGAACGTGCGGGTCGAGGACATCGCGGCCGCGGCCGGGGTCTCGCCCAGGACGTACAACAACTACTTCGCCAGCAAGTACGAGGCCATCACCGCCCGCCACACCGACCGCGTCCGCGCCTCCGTGGCCGCGCTGCGTGCCCGACCGCCGGACGAGCCGCTGTGGGACGCGCTGACGGAGGCCATGGTGCGGCCGTGGGCCGAGCACGCGGGCACCACGGACACGCCCCCGTCGCCCGAGCTGCTGGCCGCCATCCGCATGCTCAACGACGAGCCGGCGCTGCGCGCGGAGTCGGTGCGGGTGGCGTTCGCGGTCAGCGGCGAGCTGGCCGCGGCCGTCGGCGAGCGCACCGGCATCGATCCCGGCCGCGATCTTTATCCGTCCCTGGTCGCCGTCACCGCGGCCGCCGCCGTGCAGGCCGGCGTGGCCCACTGGCTGCGCTCTGACCCGCCGGTGCCGCTGGTTCCGCTGCTGCGCGACTGCCTGCGCGCCCTGGCCTCAGGGCTGCCCGACCCCACCCGAGAAGGAGACGATTCATGGACGTCGTGATCGCCGGCGCAGGCCCCAACGGCCTGATGCTGGCCTGCGAGCTGAGCCTGGCCGGAGTGCGGCCCCTGGTGATCGAACGCCTGCCGGCCCGCAGCGACCGGCCCAGGGCCAACGGCATCGTCGGCCAGGTCGTCCGGCTGCTGCGCGGCCGCGGCCTGACCGACCAGGAGTCGCCCGTGCCGAGGTTCGTCTTCGGCGCGATGCCGCTCGACCTGACCGGGCTCGACGACAACCCGCTGCACGCGATGGGCATCAAGCAGCCCGCCCTGGAGGAACTGCTCGAACGGCGGGCGCTGGAGCTGGGGGCCGAGATCAGGCGCGGCCACGAGCTGACCGGCTTCGGCCAGGACGGCGACGGTGTGACCGTGGCGCTGACCGGGCCGGACGGGCCCTACGAGCTGCGCACCCGCTACCTGGTGGGCTGCGACGGCGCGCACAGCATGGTCAGGAAGCACGCCGGCATCGGCTTCCCCGGCGTGAGCGCGAACGACGTCGTCAGCCGCACCGGGCACGTCACCGTCCCGGGCGCGACGATCAGCGCCGAGGGGGTGGAGCTGGAGGTCCCGGGCGCGGGCACGTTCGTCCTGTACGCCTGGCACAGGACCGAGCGCGGCGCGTACGTGATGATGCCGGCCGGGGACGGTGTGCTGACGATCGCCTCGATGGAGCGCGACACCGGCGCGCCCGGCGACGAGACCCCGATGACGGTCGCGGAGCTGCGCGAGAGCCTCGCCCGCGTGATCGGCGCGGACCTGCCGCTGGCGCTGCCTCGGGGGCCGGGGCCGCACCTGCTGCGCCGGCTGAACGGCCGCGAGACCCGGGTGGCCGACCGCTACCGGGCCGGCCGGGTGTTCGTGGCCGGCGACGCCGCCCACGTGCACTCGGCCATGGGCGCGCCGGGCCTCAACCTGGGTATGCAGGACGCCGCCAACCTGGGCTGGAAGCTGGCCGCCGCCGTACGCGGGTGGGCGCCCGACGGTCTGCTGGACACCTACGACGCCGAACGCCGGCCGGCCGCGCTGCGGGTCGCCACGCACTCCCAGGCCCAGCTCGCGCTGACCGCGCCCGGGCCGGAGATCACGGCGCTGCGGGAGGTGTTCGGCGAGCTGCTGGAGGACGAGCCCGCCCGTCGCCGGCTCGCCGCGCTGATGGCCGGCGCCGATCTGGTCTATCCGATGCCGGCGCCGTCGCATCCGCTGGTGGGACGGTTCCTGGCCGACCTGCCCGCCGGCGCCGCCGAGCGGGCGCGGCCGGTGCTGCTCGACGCGACCGGCGGCCTGCGCGTCCGCCACGGCCGCGTCGACGTCGTCCCGGACCCTGTGCGGGGCGACGCGTTGGATTCCGCGCCGGCCGGCGCGGCCGAGGCGGTGCTGGTGCGGCCCGACGGTTATGTGGCCTGGGCGGGCCGGCCGGACGAGACGCTGGAGGAGGCCCTGCGCACCTGGTTCGGCGAGGCGCTCGAACCTGCGTGAGCGGGCCACCCGGGCGAGGAGCGGTCAGACGCGGGCGACTCCGGCGAGGATGCCCGATCTGACCAGGTTGTACGCCTTGCCGGGCGGGCCGTCCGGCGTCCAGTCGGCCACCGGCACGACGCCGGGCCCGACCAGCTCCAGCTCCCCGAAGTAGGACGCGATCGTGTCGTAACCGCGCCTGGCCAGCCCGCCCGAGTCGGTGGCGGCGTACACCTGCTGGCCCGCCCGCACCTCCTCCTCGGTCACGTCACCCGCGTAGAGATGGGAGAGCACCAGGTAGGAGCCCGGCGGCAGCCGCTTGCGCACGCGGGCGACGATCCTGGCCGCCTCGGCGTCGTCGGTGACGAAGTGCAGCACCGCCACCATGAGGACCGCGTACGGCTCGGACAGGTCGAGATGCCCCGTGACGAGCGGATCGTCGAAGATCGCGTCGGGGTCCCTCAGGTCGCCCTCCAGCGCGATGACGTCCGGCTGCCTGGCCAGCAGTGCGCGGGCGTGGGCGAGCACGATCGTGTCGTTGTCCACGTAGACGACGCGGGAGCCGGGGAGGTGCCGCGCGGCCACCTGGTGCACGTTGTCCTGGGTGGGCAGCCCGGCGCCGATGTCGATGAACTGGCGCACGCCCGTCTCGGCGATCGAACGCACCGCGCGGCCGAGGAAGGCGCGGTTGGCCAGGGCGATCCGCCGGGTGTCGTTGCCCATCCTGCGGCCGAGCTCGATCATCTGCTCGGCGGCGCTGCGGTCGGCCGCGAAGTTGTCCCGGCCGCCGAGGTAGTAGTCGTACATGCGGGCGACGCTGGGCACGGTGGGGTCGATCCCGTCTGGTGCGCGGTCCGCCTCGGTCATCTGCCGCCCTCCCGGTGGCTCTGCCTTCGCGAAGTCTACGAGCCGCGCCGGAGGGCGCCGGGGGGTCATGCGGTGAGCGGCCGATCAGGTGCGCCGGAAGGTATGGCGGTAGGCGAGCGGCGCCACCCCGACGGCCGCGTGCAGGTGCTGGCGCAGCGAGACCGCCGAGCGGAAGCCCGCCCGCCTGGACACCTCCTCCACGCCGAGGTCCGTCGTCTCCAGCAGCCGTCTGGCGTGCTGCACCCGCTGCCCGTTCAGCCACCTGGCCGGGCTCATGCCGGTCTCCTCGCGAAAGCGCCTGGTGAACGTGCGCACGCTCATCCTGGCGTGCCCGGCCAGCGCGTTGAGGTCGAGCGGGGTGTCGAGGTGGGCGAGCATCCAGTCGCGGGTGGCCGCCGTGCCGCCGCCGTCGCCGTACGGGAGCGGCCGGTCGATGTACTGGGCCTGGCCGCCCTCCCGCCACGGCGGCATCACGCAGCGCCGCGCCGTCCTGTTGGCCACCTCGCTGCCGTGGTCGCGCCTGATCACGTGCAGGCACAGGTCCATGCCGGAGGCGACGCCCGCCGAGGTCAGCACGTCGCCGTCGTCCACGAACAGCACGTCGGGATCCAGCTTGACCTGGGGGAACAGGCGGGCGAAGCGAGCCGCCTCGCGCCAGTGCGTGGTGGCCGGGCGGCCGTCGAGCAGGCCCGCCGCCGCCAGCACGTACGAGCCCGTGCAGATCGACATCGTCCGCGGCCGCCCCTGCAGCGCCCGCCGCAGCGTGTCCGAGATCGTGCCGTCGCGCAGCGCCCGGCCGGCGTGGATGCCGGGCACGAGGACCGTGTCCGCGCTGTCGAGGACGTCGAGGTCGTGGTCGGGCAGCACGCTGTAGCCCGCGCCGCACCGGACCGGCACGCGGCCCTCCGAGCACGTCACCACCTCGTACAGCTTCTCGCCCGACGCCGTCTCCGCCGCCCAGAACACCTGGCCGGGCACGCCGAGGTCGAGCGGGGCGAAATGGTTGAGCACGACGACCGCGACGCGATGCACCATGGCCGGATTGTTGCACATATTGGCTTTCCGGCCACTCGTGGCCCCATAGGGGGATATCTCAGGATTGACGGATGACCCTGAGCACCACCCCCACGCGGCGTCTCCACCGAGCCTGGTACGTGGCCGCCGTCGCCTTCGTGGCCATCCTGGGCTCCGCCGGATTCCGCGCCACGCCGGGCGTGCTGATCACGCCGCTGCAGGAGGAGTTCGGCTGGACGGCGGGGACGATCTCCCTCGCCGTCTCGATCAACCTGGTGCTCTACGGCCTGACCGCCCCCTTCGCCGCCGCGCTCATGGACCGCTTCGGCATGCGCCGCGTGGTCGCCGTGGCCCTGCTGCTGATCGCCGCGGGCAGCGGGCTGACGGTGCTGATGACGGCGAGCTGGCAGCTGCTGCTCTTCTGGGGCGTGCTGGTGGGGCTCGGCACGGGGTCGATGGCGCTGGTGTTCGCCGCGACGGTGGTGGACCGCTGGTTCGTCCGCCACCGCGGCCTCGTCACCGGCGTGCTCACCGCGGCCGGCGCCACCGGGCAGCTCGTCTTCCTGCCCGTGCTGGCCCAGCTCGCGCAGGGTCCCGGCTGGCGCTTCGCCTCGCTCACCGTGGCCGCCGCGGCGCTGGCCGTGGTGCCGTTCGTGTGGTGGCTGCTGCGCGACCGGCCCGAGGACGTCGGCACGACGGCGCTCGGCGCCGATCCCGACGCGGTGCGCGCCGAGCCGCCCGCGAAGGTCAACGCGGCGGTGCGGGCCGTCTCCGTGCTCGTCTCCGCCGCGCGGACGCGCCCGTTCTGGCTGCTTGCGGGCGGCTTCGCGATCTGCGGAGCCAGTACGAACGGCCTCGTCGGCACCCACTTCATCCCCGCCGCCCACGACCACGGCATGACCGAGCCCGTCGCCGCGGGGCTGCTGGCCGTGATCGGCATCTTCGACATCGCGGGCACGGTCGCGTCCGGCTGGCTGAGCGACAGGATCGACCCGAAGGTGCTCCTCGGCGTCTACTACGGCCTGCGCGGGCTGTCGCTGATGGTGCTGCCCGGCCTGTTCGCGGCCACCGCCGAGCCCAGCATGCTGATCTTCATCATCTTCTACGGCCTGGACTGGGTGGCCACCGTGCCGCCCACCGTGGCGCTGTGCCGGCGGATCTACGGGGCCGACGGGGCCGTGGTGTTCGGCTGGGTGTTCGGCTCGCACCAGGTCGGGGCCGCCTTCGCCGCCGTCGGCGCCGGGCTCACCCGCGATCACCTGGGCGCGTACGACCTCGCCTGGTACGTCTCCGGCGCCCTCTGCCTCCTCGCCGCCGGCATGTCCCTGGCCATCGGGCATGCTAGGAGACGATGAACGCCGAGCTCTACGTGCTGCCCCTCGTCGTCAGGATCGAGCGCGCCGCACGCCACACGTCACCCGACACCGACCCGAACGCCGGCCTGACCCCGGGACCGGACACCGGCCTCGCGACGGGACCGCGCGTCGGGCCGCGCCAGGGCCCGCCGGAGCGCACCGACGCGCTGGAGGCCGCCGCCATGGCCGTGCTGAGCCTCCTCGACGACTCGGGGGAGTGGACCGGTGAGCTGCACGCCTGGCAGTCCACCGGCAAGATCCGCAAGGTCGTGCGCCGGGCCAGGGGCGCCGAGTGGCGCAGGGCGCTCGCGCTGCCCGGCCGCACGATCGAGCACCGTACGGCCGAGGTGCGCGTGCACCCGCCCGTGCCGCTCGACGACTGGCCGCGCGACCTGGCCAGGCTGCAGGTCTCCGGCACCGAGCTGACCGACACCGCCGCGCCCGGGCCCGCCGAGCCGCCGATCCTGTGGGCCAACCCGGCGCTGGAGATGTCCGCGGGCAAGGCCATGGCCCAGGCCGGGCACGCCGCCCAGCTCGCCTGGTGGGCCAGCGACGCGGGCGAGCGGGCCGCGTGGCGCGAGCGCGGGCTGGCGGTGTCCGTGCGCACGGCCGGCACACAGGAGGACTTCGACTCCCTGGTGGCGGCGGGGCTACCGGTGGTGCGCGACGCCGGGTTCACGGAGATCGAGCCGGGTTCGTGCACGTTCGTCGCGGACGGGCCCTGGCTCTACGGCCGCGTCTCCAGCGGCGGCGCCTGAACGCGGCCTGCCGGCCCGTCTCAAGCGGAATGAACGCGGCCGTACGGGAGCGTCTTGAGCGACGCGATCCCGGCGCTACGGGCGCAGGGTGAAGACGTCGGCCAGCACGCCGCCCGCCGGGGTGATCCGCGCGGGCGACGGGCTGTCGTACACGACCATGAGCCGCCCGTCCGCCAGCCGCACCAGCCCCTCGGGGTGGTCGCAGCCGGCGCCGTAGGGGAGGTCGGCGACGGCCTCCAGCTCGCCCTCCGGCACCACGCCCGTCCGTTCGCCGCCCCGCCGCCCGTCCTTCCGCCGGTCGTCCTGTGCGTCGTCCTGTGCGTCGTCCGGCCGCCACCGTACGACGCGTACCGGCCCGTCGAGGTTCATGGTGGGCCCGGCGAGCAGCAGCAGCGACTCCCCGTCCGGGCACATGTCCCGCACGCCCAGCCCGCCCAGGTCCAGGAAGTGCTTGCGGTACGGCTCGCGCAGCCGCAGCCGTCCCCTGGCCGCGTCCTCGATCCGCAGCTCCAGCACCACCGCCCAGCCCCGCAGCACCGGACCCCGCAGCCCGAGATAGACGCGGTCTCCCATGACGGCGATGCCCTCGACGTCGAGGCCGTTGTCCTTGCCCGGCAGCGCCAGGAACGGCGCGAGGTGCCGATCGTCCCGGAGCGCCTCGGCGAGGTTGTCCCGGCCGGAGAGGATCGCGCCGGGCAGGGGCGTCCCGGTGCTCTCGTCCAGCGGCAGGCGGACGAGGATGAAGCGGTTCTCCTCGCGGATCACGGTGGCGAGCCGGTCGGCGGCCTTGGCCGGGTCCTTCGACTTGACCCGCCTGCGCTTGAGGCTGTGCGATCCGGCCAGCCACAGATGGCCGTCCGCCCTGGCCAGGCCCTCGATGTCGGCCTCGTCCTCGGGACCGGCGGGCAGGCTGACGTAGTCGGCCAGGCGGAACGTGCGCTGGGCGCCGTAGTGGTCGCCGGTCCACGTGAGGTGTTCGAAGGTGGCCGTCTCGTCGCCGGCGACCCAGAGTCCGGTGGAACTCTGGCGGATCGCTGAGAGATTCGTGTGCGTTTGGGCCACTTGCGAAGCATGGTCGAATCGCAACTCCACCTGTTCCACCACGCCATGATTGCACTTCGGTCGCTTCCCGGACGCGATGGCGGGATATGTCGTACGCTCCCGTCGTGCTCCATGGGGAAGATGAGATCAAGGGTTCCGGAGTGACAACGGCCGCAAGGCATGGGATCCCTGCCTCTCCGCCCAAACGCTCCCGCATCGGCGATCTGCGGATGCGGGACGTGTACCGGGGGCTGGCCATGGCCACCGCCGTAGCGGCGGTAGTCGCTGCGCTGGTCATGGTGCTCCCGTCGGAGCCGGACGAGGTCGCGGCGGGGCCGGTCACCGCGCCGCCGGCCGCACCGCCCTCGTCCGGCTCCGCACCGTCGCAGGAACCGTCCGCGGGACCCTCTTCCGAGCCTTCGGCGGAACCGATCGCGGAACCGTCGGCGGGGCCGTCTCCCAGCGCCGCTCCCGCGCGGCAGCAGCCGACGCCGTCCCCCGGCGCGTCGCTGGCGCCCGGTTACACGGCCATGGAGGCCCTGTACGCCGACCCCCGCGTCCCCAAGCTCACCCGCGGCGTCAAGCGCATCCCCCTGCGCTCCCCGGGCAAGCGCTTCGTCAAGGACGCGCGGACCGGGCTCGCGGTGCCGCGGCTGTCCGGCCCGTGGAAGGCGCACGGGGCGGCGCCGTTCACCACCAAGCAGGTGCTGCCCAGGAAGCGCGGCGCGGACATGCGCGGCATGCTCGTCACCTGCCCGCTGCCGATCCTGGAGCAGAAGTCCCCGCGCGACACCGCCCTGCTGGCCGCCCGCTGGACGCTCAACCACCACCCCCACGGCTCGAAGATCACCTGGCTGGCCTCGCAGCCGGTCAAGCGCGGCTGGATGCTCCTCTACCGCGTCACGTACGGGAAGCACAGCTCGCGCGCCGCCGTCGTGATCATGGATGGGGGAATGAGCAAGCCGGGACTTGCGTTCGTCACAGTGCCGGATGCGCAGCGAAAGCAGTGGGGCGACATCGGCCGCGTGGCCTCAGGGGTACGTGTTCTAGGCTAGAAGATCATGTATGCGGCGATGTGGGGGAGTGACGCCGTGGAACGCTCTGGACCGCCGCAGGCTCCGGAGAAGGACAAGGGCAAAGGCAAGCCGCCCTGGCGCTCCGAAGGGCTGCCGGGCACGCCCGGTGGCCGGCCGAAGATCAACTGGTGGCGCTTCGTCGTCACGTTGCTCGTGGTGTACGCGGGCTTCTTCATCGTGTCGTCGTTCGTCGACAGCGGATCGGTCGAGACGATCTCGTACACCGAGTTCACCCACCAGGTGAACGCCAAGAACGTCAAGGACATCTACGCCGAGGGCCTGTCGGTCGAGGGCGACCTGCGTTCGGCGGTGAAGAACCCCGACGGAGGCGCCTCCTACACGCGCTTCGCCACCGAGATCCCCGCCTTCGCCAACACCGACCAGCTCGACCAGCAGCTGTCCACCGGCCAGGTCGTGATCACCAGCAAGCCGATCACCCGCGGCTTCTTCTCCAACCTGCTGCTGTCGCTGCTGCCCGTGCTGCTGCTGGCCGGTCTGTGGATCTGGATCATGCGCCGTGGCGCCAGCATGATGGGCGGCGGCCTCGGCGGGCTCGGCAAGTCCAAGGCGGCCAAGCCGGTCGAGGCCGGGCAGGTGCGGGTCACGTTCGAGGACGTCGCCGGCATCGACGAGGTCGAGAACGAGCTCGTCGAGATCGTCGACTACCTCAAGGACCCCGACAAATACCGCAGGCTCGGCGCCAAGCTGCCCAAGGGCGTGCTGCTCGCCGGCCCTCCCGGCACCGGCAAGACGCTGCTGGCCAGGGCGGTCGCCGGTGAGGCCAAGGTGCCCTACTTCTCGGCCAGCGCCTCCGAGTTCATCGAGATGATCGTGGGCGTCGGCGCCTCACGGGTGCGCGACCTGTTCGAGGAGGCGCGCAAGGTGGCGCCGTCGATCGTCTTCATCGACGAGATCGACGCCATCGGCCGGGCCCGCGGCGGCGCGGGCGGCATCGGCGGCCACGACGAGCGCGAGCAGACGCTCAACCAGATCCTCACCGAGATGGACGGCTTCTCCGGCGCCGAGGGCGTGATCGTCATCGGGGCCACCAACCGGCCCGAGATCCTCGACCCCGCACTGCTGCGTCCCGGCCGCTTCGACCGCACTGTCCAGGTGGGCCTGCCCGACGCGGCCGGCCGTACGGCGATCCTGGCCGTCCACACGCGCGGCGTGCCCATGGACGACAAGGTCAGCCTCGACCAGCTCGCCAAGACCACACCCGGCATGACCGGCGCCGACCTGGCCAACCTGGTCAACGAGGCCGCCCTCCTCGCCGCCAAGCGCGGCAAGGAGAAGGTCACGATGGCCGACTTCGCCGACGCGCTGGAGAAGTTGCAGCTCGGCGCGGCCCGCAGCATCGTCATGCCGGAGGAGGAGCGCACCCGCACCGCCTTCCACGAGGCCGGCCACGCGCTGCTCGGCATGCTCCAGCCCGGCGCCGACCCGGTCAGGAAGATCTCCATCATCCCGCGCGGCCGGGCACTCGGCGTCACCCTCTCCACCCCCGACACCGACCGCTACGCCTACGACGAGCAGTATCTGCGCGGCCGCATCACCGGCGCGCTCGGCGGCATGGCGGCCGAGCAGGTCGTCTTCGGCGTCATCACCACCGGCGCCGAGAACGACCTCGAACAGGTCACCATGATCGCCCGCGGCATGGTCGGCCGGTGGGGCATGTCGGAGAAGGTCGGCCCGCTGACCATCCTGCCCAACGACGGCCAGCAGCCGCAGGCCTCGCCCGCCACGCTCGCCACGGTCGACGAGGAGGCGCGGCGGATCGTGGACGAGTGCTACGAGCGCGCGCTCCAGGTCCTCGGCGACAACCGCGACAAGCTGGACGCGATCGTGGCGGCGCTGCTGGAGCACGAGACGCTGGACGAGGCGGGGGCGTACGCGGCGGCCGGGCTGGCCACGCCGGCCGGCTCCAGCGGCTCCGTCGACCGGCGGCCGGCGGCCGTCGAGGCCCGCCCGACGGCCTTCACCCAGGCTCACCCGGCCGCGCCGATCGACGGCGTCCCGGCGACGACCCTGGAGTCGGAGCCGGTCGCTTCGGTGGGCTCTGCTGCGGCTGAGCCCGAGTCACCTTCAGGAGCGTCCGGGCCGGCTGAGCCTGAGCCTTCCTCCGGGCTGTCTGAGCCGTCCTCTGAGCAGTCCTCCGGGCCGTCCTCCGGGCTGTCTGAGTCGTCCGATTCCGGGCCGTCGGCGGAGGCCGGGCAGCGGCCCTCCACCGGACCTCAGCCCCAGCACCAGCGCTGACCCTCAGCCCAGCCGGCCCAACCCACCCGATCCACCTCGATCCCTGGCCCTGGCCGTCGGACGCTTCCGGCGGTCAGGGCCGCGGCTTTTCCGAGAATTAGGACAATCCGGACGTTGGTCGTGGTCCTCCAGGGGCAGGTCACCCGAGACAACTGTGATCGGGGGACCGTCGTGACACTGTATGACGAGCTTCTCGCCGGACTCGGGGACTCAGGACTGGAACAGATCGCCGGGATGCTCGGCTCCGACACCCTCACGGCCCGCAAGGTCATCGAGGCCGTGTCGGGCACGATCGTCGGCGGCCTGGCCCGCAACGCCGAGCATCCGGACGGGGCCGACGCGCTGCTCGGGGCGCTGGACGACCACATGGACGCCGACCCCTTCAACGGTGACGTGGCCTCGCTGACGAGAGACGGGCACAGCATCCTCGGCCACGTACTGGGCGGTCAGGGGACCGAGCAGGCCGCGTCCGGGCTCGCCCGGCTGGCCGGGGTCGACTCGGGGACCATCATGAAGCTCATGCCCCTCATCGCCCCCATGATCATGTCGCTGCTGGCCGGTCGCGCCGCCGGCCGCGACATGGACCCCGTCGCCCTGGCCGACGACCTCGACCGCGAACGGTCCTCGGTGCCCGGCGGGCTGGGCGAACTGCTGGACGGGCTCCTGGGCGACATCTTGGGCGGGGGTGTGCCCCGGCAGGCGGGTCCGTACGAGCCGTACAGGACGGAACATGAAGTACCACCCCCCAGCCGCACCTCCAGAACCTCCGGGACCGGGCACGGCGTGACACCTGCCGCCGGCGGAGGCGAGCGTGGGGCGGCACCGGGCACGGCGAGCCCCGACTGGTGACCGGTAGGCTGTGCCGGTGATCGTTCTGGCCTCAGCTTCCTCCGCCCGCCTGGCCCTCCTCCGCAGCGCCGGTCTCGACCCGAAGGTGATCGTCAGCGGGGTCGACGAGGACTCCTTCTCCGCCCATTCTCCCGCCGCGCTCAGCCTGGTGCTGGCCAAGGCCAAGGCGGAGGCGGTCGCGAGCGGGCTCGAAGAGGGGCTGGTCATCGGCTGCGACTCGATCCTGGAGCTCGACGGGCGCCCGTACGGCAAGCCAGGCACCCGCGAGGAGGCCGTGGAGCGCTGGCGGCTGATGCGCGGCCGCACGGGCCGCCTCGTCACCGGCCACTGCGTGATCGACGTGCCAGGCGGGCGGCAGGTGGCCGAGGTGGCCACCACGGTCGTGCACTTCGGCCAGCCGTCCGAGGACGAGATCGCGGCCTACGTCGCCAGCGACGAGCCGCTCAACCTGGCCGGGGCGTTCAGCATCGATGGGCGGGGCGGCTGGTTCGTCGAGGGCATCGAGGGCGACCACGGAAACGTGCTCGGCATCTCGCTTCCCCTGGTGCGCGATCTGTTCGCCGAACTGGGCTACGCGGTGACGTCGTTCTGGCGCTAGCCTGCCGGTCATGCGATCAGTGCGGGACTTCACGGCCGGCATCGGCTTCTTCCTCCAAGGGGTCGGGTGGGTCGCCAAGAACACCCGGTGGTGGCTGTTCGGGCTGATTCCGGCGTTGATCGCGTTCGCCGTCTACGTGGTGGCGCTGATCTTCCTCGGCACCAACGCGTCCGACCTGGCCGAGTTCCTGACGCCGTTCGCGGACACGTGGGGCTGGCGCGACCTGTTCCGCACGCTGGTGGGCATCCTGCTCTTCCTCGGCGGGCTGGCGCTGGCGGTGATCACGTTCGCGGCGCTCACGCTGGCGATCGGAGAGCCGTTCTACGAGAAGCTGTCGGCCGCGGTGGATCCGCTGGAGACGGAGGACGACCTGCCGTGGTGGCGTACGCTGCCGCGCTCGATCAGAGACAGCCTGGTCACGCTCCTCTACGTGCTGATGTTCACCATTCCGCTGTTCCTGCTGGGATTCGTCCCGGTGGTGGGACAGACGGTGGTGCCGGTGCTCGGGGCCGCCGTGTCCGGCTTCTTCCTGACGGTCGAGCTCACCACGCTGGCCATGGAACGCCGCGGCCTGGCCCGCAAACAACGCTTCGCGCTCCTGAGGAGGAACAAGGCCAGTGCGCTGGGGTTCGGGGTGGCGGTGTTCCTGCTGTTCCTGGTGCCGTTCGTGGCCGTCATAGCCATGCCGGCCGCCGTAGCAGGCGCCGCCCTCCTCGTACGAACCCGCCTCACCCCACCCCCGCCCCCACCGATCCGCCCCGAACCCACCCACCCGGGGCTGGCCTGAAACGGGCTCGCTTGAACTGGCCTGGCTTGGACTGGCCTGGCTTGGACTGGCCCGGCTTGGACTGGCCCGGCTTGGACTGGCCCGGCTTGAACCGGCCCGGCTTGAACCGGCCCAATCCGGCTCAGGGGAGGCCCATCTGGTGCCCTCCATCGGTCGAGTCGTAACGATGAGCACATGTCGGCTGTGGACAGCCCTCCGTCATCCACAGAACCGCGTTCGGCCCATCGCCGTCCAACCCATCCACGGCATCCTCAGGGCCCATGACGACCAACCACCCAGCCCTCACCCCAACCCACGCCTGCACACCTGCGCCCGTCCCGGCCCCCATAAGTCCCGTCTCCAGGACCAACCCCGTCCATAGCAGTTCCGTCCATAGCAGTTCCGTCCATAGCAGTTCCGTCCATGGCAACCCCGTCCATGGCAACCCCGTCCATGGCAACCCCGTCCATGGCAACCCCGTCCATAGCGGCCCCATCCATGGCGCCCCCGCACATGGCAGCAGCTCCGTCCATGGCGGCTCCGTATCCACGATCGGCTCAACCGCTTATGGCGGCCCTGTCGACAACCCCAGCTTCATCACCCCGAAAGGTTCTGTCGACGACCGCAGTCCCACGGGCAACCCGGATCTTGAGAGCGGTCCCCGCCCCAGTGCCCGCAGTGCCACCCCCAGCCCTGTCGCCAACCCGGCGGCCGACGTCGACGGCAGCCCAGTCGGCGGCCCCAGCCCTCTCGCCCATGGCGGAACTGCCGACCACCGCACCAACCTTGTCGCTCGCGGCGATACCGTCAGCGACCTTGGTCCAGTCGCCCAGGGCGGTAGTCCCGGTGGCCCCAGTCCTGTCGCCCAAGGCAGCCGTACCGCCGGCTCCGCTCCTCTCGCTCAGAGCGGAACCGGTGGTGAACTCGGCCGGGGCACTCAAGGCAACACTGCCGGTGCCCCCTACCCCCTAGGAAGCCGCAGCCATGGTGCCAACCCGGGAGGTGATCCCGACAACGGGCCTGCCATCGACCACCACCAGCATCACCATCTCCATCAGCCCGGGCGCCATCGCAAGGACCCACACCCCTTCACCCCTGACACAAATCCCGCTCCCGATCTCCCACACGACTTCTCGACCTTCGACACCGAAGCCTGTCTCACCCTGAGAAGCCCGACCGACGTCCTGGCCGCCGTGCCCTACCTGGTCGGCTTCCACCCCACCAGCAGTCTCATCGTCGTGGGCCTCGCACGCGGTCAGGCCAAGATGGTGGCCAGGTGGGGCCTGCCGTTCCCGCCGGGAACTCTCGACGCCATGGCACCCCTCTTCGAACGCGAGGGCGTCACGGAGATCGTCGTGATCGGCTACGGCCCGGGGGAGCTGGTCACCCCGGCTGCCGACGAAGCCAGGCTGCTCGCGGCCAAGTCAGGGGTGCGGGTGGGCGAGGCGCTGCGAGCCCACGAGGGCCGCTATTGGTCGTACGTCTGCGACCTGGCGACGTGCTGCCCGGCGGAAGGCACCCCGTACGACCCCTCCACCAGCCAGATAGCGGCCGAAGCCACCGTCCGCGGCCTGGTCGCCCTCCCGGACCGCGAATCCCTGGAACGCACCCTGGCTCCCATCACCGGTCCGGTACGGATGGCGATGCGCCGGGCCACGGCCGAAGCGATCGCGGACTTCCGTGCCCGGTTGATGGCCGCCACCGACCTGGACGCCTTCGCCGGGCAGTTCGTCTCCGACGGCCTGGCACGGGTCCGGGCCGCGCTGAAGACCCACACCGAGGGCGGCCGTCTGGACGATGTGGAGGCGGCGAAACTCGGCCTGGACCTGGTCATCATGCGGGTGCGCGATGAGGGCTGGACCCTCATGGAGGACTCCCACGCCCCGCTCTGGAAAGACCTGACCCGCCGGCTGGAGCCCCGCTTCGTGCCACCGGCCGCGTCCCTGCTGGCCATAGCGGCCTGGCGGGAGGGTAACAACGTTCAGGCCACCATCGCCCTCGAACGCGCCCTCGCCTGCGACCCGACCTACTCGATGGCCAACCTGCTCATGCACGCCCTGCAGAACCTGCTCTCCCCGGCCATCCTCCGAGGCCGCCTCCCGACCCCGGCAGAACTCGACGCCACCATGGGCCCCGCCACCGCCGTCTGGTTGCTCCCCCTGGTCAACCTCCTGGACGACGAGGACCCACCCCCCACCACCCTCCAATAGCCCACCCGGTCCAACGCCGGCCCTCTCCACCCGCACAGGCCCAGGAAGGAGCGACTCCGCACCACCGAAGCGAAGAGCGAAGCCGAGGAGAGGCCGAGCACGCAACGGAACGCAGAGGAGGTGCTGACCGGCCAGGACCTCCGCATCGCCGAAGCGGAGGCCAGAGCTGAGGGGAGGCCGCGGCCACGACGGAACGAGGACGAGGTGTTGACCGGCGTAGATCTCCGCATCGCCGGAGCGCAACGCAGAGTCAGGAGAAGGCCGCGTCCCACCACAGGCCGAAGTGAGTCGCTAATCGGCGCAGGCTTCGACGTCACAGGGTGAGCGAGGAGCGGAGCTGGAGCCGAGGGAGGAAGAGAACGAAGGAAGCACAGGGGTTGGGGCACCCCTGTGCTGACGACCTCACCCAGACCGGCTCACGTACGCCGAAGAGAGAAAAGGAGCCGCCTAGAGACTGCCTTCTTCCTTCTTACGGCGTTCGTTGTAGGCGCGCATGCGCTGCGGGTAACCCGTGAGCTGCACGTCGTACACCGGAAGGGCAAGGTCGCGGGCCACCTTGCGAATCACTGCGGGCGAACCCACCCTGCGCCGGGTCCACTCGCCGTCGTCGGCCACCGCCACAGCGGTCGTGTCGGTGGCGAAAGTTTCTGGCTCGACATAAAACTCGACACCACGCCGCGAACGGGCGAAGGCGATGAGAGCCTCGATGTCGGCGTCTGTCGCCTCGCGGTCGAACTTCGCGATCTTGCGGCCGCGCAGTCGACGAATGCCGTAGCGGTCTCGCCATCTCATGAATCCTTTTTATACCGTCTGGAGCCCTCGCGTCGGGGATGATCTAGGGGACAGATCGGGGATTCTCCTGATGGCATCGAAGGTTCGGCGGACGCAGTATGTGAGGAGACAGCTCGATTCTCTAAGGAGAGGCATGGCGATTATGGCTGGGGTACCCAAGACCCCCGGGCCGGGACAGGTGCCGCCAGCTCATCTGCGCGTCACCCACCAGGACCGTGAACACGTGGTCGAGCACGTCAAGACCGCCTACGCGGAGGGCCGCCTCGACGAGCTCGAGTTCGACGACCGGTTGGAGCGCGCCATGACCGCGCGCACTCACGGTGACCTGATGCCCATCATGAAGGAGTTGTACGGCACGGCGCCCGTTCCCCGGGTCGCTCCGGCGCCGACCCCGACCCGGCCTCAGGGTACGACGGAGAGCAACGAGCGTCTCGGCGCCGCTCTGGCGCACATGCTGCCCATCGTCGGCTTCCCGATTCTCGGGCCGCTGCTCCTGATGCTCACCGGCGGCAAGACCTCGCCGTACATCCGCGCGCAGGCTGTCGAGGCGCTCAACTTCCAGATCACGGTCGTCGGCGCTTCGATCCTGCTGCCGTTGACCATCATCGGAACCCTGCTCGTTCCGGTCATCTGGGTCGTGGCCGTCGTGCTCTCGGTCGTCGCCGGCGTCTCGGCCCTCTCGGACGGCAACTACCGCTACCCGATGACGATCCGCCTCGTGAAGTGACCTGACCCGGCGGAGAGGGGGTTGCGAGCGGTTCCGCGGCGCAACCCCTTCTTCACGCTTCGCCGCGCCACCTCAAGGCTGCTCCTCTTACCGGGCGCTGGTCGGTCGTGGGACATCGACCCACGTTCGGGTGGCAGAGCGTCGTCCGCGCCGCATATGGATGCGGGTGGATGGCGATGACGAGTTCCGGTGATGGATCGGGGATGATGCGGATCGGTGTTGACCGGTGGTGGCGGCTCTGGGGTGACGCGGATCAGCTGTTGATCAAGGTGGGTCTGGGGTGATGTGGGTTGGTCGCCAATTGCGTCGTTGAGGGCGTGGTCACCTGGTGAATCTTCTGCACAATTGGCTAGGTTGCCGTCACTTCGTCTGATTCTCGCAAGGAGTGGCAGTCGTGCGGCAACAGCGTAAGACGTTTCAGGCGATCGAGGTCGGCGATGGTGGCGACGGGCGGTGGGCTGCTCACGCGCGGGCTCTGTGGCAGGACCTGGAGGGTTTACTGACTGCGGAGGGTCGGACTTCAGAGGGCGCGGAGCGCGTTCGGGCGTTGTTTCGTGCGCATATGCCGGAGCTGGTCCCGGTTCTGGAGCGTCTGGCCGGGCAACTCGATCGGCCCGGGCCGGAAGCGTTTCTCACTCACGCGGCGCTGCGGCCGTTTTCCCCGGCCTGCACTCAGATCGGCAGGAATGGCACTCTGCTCCGCAACTATGATTTCCCGCCCGATCAGTGCGAGGGCACCATCGTGTCCTCCCGCTTCCTGCGGCCCGTGATCGGGATGCAGGACATGCTGTGGGGCTTGCTGGACGGGATGAACGACGCCGGTCTCGCGGTCTCGCTCACCTGGGGCGGACGTTCCGTCTACGGACGTGGCTTCGCCATTCTGATCGTGGTGCGCTACCTGCTGGAGACGGGCGACACCGTTGATGAGGCGGTCGGCAGGCTGCGGGCCCTGCCGGTCGCCGTACCCCAGAACCTCACCCTGGTCGACCCCGCGAAGGCGGTGACGGTGTTCGTCGGGCCGGACATGTCGCCGACGCTGGCGCCGGATGCCTGCGCCGCCAATCACCAGCACCTGCCGGTGACCGACGAGCAGGAGCGGGCCATGCGGACGCGGGAGCGGCTGCGCGCCGTTCGCGCCGCGGGGGCGGACGTGGCGGCGATGCTGAAGCCGCCGCTGTATCGACCCGTCGACGAGCAAGGGTCGAGAACGCTCTACACGGCCTGCTATCGGCCTGTCGAGGGCCGGGTGACGTACTACTGGCCTGGGGAGTTCTGGCGACAGTCCTTCGGCGACTTCACTTCCGGGTCCCGCACCGTGGTCTTGGGCCAGGCCGGCTGAGAGCAGCTCTGGGCTCCGGCTCATCCCAGCGCGTCGTCTTGCAGGCCACCTCGGTACCGAGACGGTCGGCCTCGGCGCCGTCCATGTCCCGTGCCCGCCCTAGGCATGGTTCGCCTTCGAGCGTGTCGCCTGGTCGGGTGATGGTCACAGGTGGAGCGGGCCGAAGTCTCGTACGGTCTGGGCGAGTGCGCGGATGGCGGCGTTCTCGCTCTCGGCGCGCCACAGCAGACCATGGGACAGAGGTTCGAAGTCGGCGAAGGGCAACCAGGTGATGTCCGGGCGGTTCCAGTAGCGGGCCGAGTGGGCGGGCAGGGCGTTGACCACCTCACCGAGGCTGACCAGGGAGAGCAGGTCTTCCATGTGGGTGACGAGCGGGCCGCGGACGATCCGGTGGCCGCGCGGGGTGTGTGGGGGAACGAACCCGTCCGCCCAGTAGTCGGGCACCTGCGGCGCGTCGGTGTGCTGGAAGTCGGCGAGCATCTCGATCGAGGCGGCCGGGCGGGTGGCCAGTTCGTGGTCCACGGAGACGGCGAGCACCCGGGGGTCGGTGAACAGGACCGGCCCCACGATGAGATCGGGCTCCTCGACGGGCAGCCAGGCGACCAGGACGTCCGCCGTACCGTCGCGGAGAACCCTTGACGGCGAGGCCGGCTCGCCGCAGGCTCTCGTGCAGTTCCCGGTAGACCGGCCGGAGATCGTTCCCAGCTGCTCGCCGATCGGCGTCAGTCGTACCCTGCGGCTGGTCCGGTAGAAGAGGTCGGAGCCGATCGCCCGTTCCTGCTTCTTGATCACTTGGCTCACTCGCGCGTGAGTGAGGGGCAGCCGCTCGGCGGTTCGCCCGAAGTGCAGTTCTTCGGCGAGCGTCAGGAAGATCTCGATGTCGCGAAAGTTCCACGTCCGCCTTCTACCGGTAAGTCGCGCTTACCGCAGCAATGCGAAATGCCTCGTTGATCCGGATTGGTGGCAAAGCCACCATATGGAGTGCCGTTGAAAACGGACGAGGAGAAAGACCATGACGCACCGAACGCGAGTCGTGATCGTCGAGGGTGGGTTCGCCGGTGACGATGTGCGACGAGCTCACGGGATGACCTGCTCGGCGTCGTGGCCCGCGGCGCGTGCGTTCCACAGCGCCAGCGGGGTGAGGGACCACCTGGTTGCTCACCGGGCCACTGCCGCCGGTGGCAGGGATCGGCCGTGTACGGGTCGTCGCCAAGATGGTGGGGAGATCTGTGGGGTTCGAGCGAGTGTCTCACCGGTGGTTCCGCAGGCAACCGCTCCGTCACGGTGCGCCCTCCGGCCCGCGATCGACGACATGGGTACCGGGCTCGCTGCCCGGGACGGCAGGACCGCTTCTGTCCTGCTGGCGATCGGCGGACTCGCCGGATGGCCGGTCTGCGCCGGCAGGGATGGGGTCGTCTTGTGCGTGTACGGGGGGCAAGGTCATTCCGGTCTTGCCGGCGATCGGCAGGGCCACCGGATGGCCGGGTCTGCATCTGCGGGCATAGGGTCGTCTTCCGGGTGCAGGGTGGTCAGGCCGTTCGGGTTCTGCCGGGGGTGGTCGGGACGTTCGGATGGTCGGCCTGTATCTGCAGTGATGGGACCGTCTTCCGATCCGAGGACGGCTTAAGATTCCGCTCCTGCCGGGGCCGTCGGGCGGACGGTCTGCAGCTGCGGTCATGAGTCTTCTTCTGTGTCCAGGGCCGCCGACCTGGTGCTGTGTTTACCTATCGACTGAAAGTGACAATCGCCATGATCCTGATCACCGGAGCCAACGGCGTCGTGGGACGCCAGGTGATGAAGCAACTGCTCGACGACGGCGTCCCCGTCGCCGCGGTCACCCGCGGTGGCGCCGAGTCCCGGTTCCCTGAGGGTGTGAAAGCCGTCAGCGGAGACCTGTTCCGTCCTCAGTGGATCGAGGCGGCGCTGGAAGGTGTGGAAGCCGTCCAGATCAGCCCGCGCGCCACCGGGCCCGGCCTCGGCGACCTGCTGAAGCTGGCCGCCGGGCAGGGTGTGCGGCGCGTGGTGCTGCTGTCGGCCACCACTGTGGAGCATCCGGCCGGGGAGGCCCGCTTCGCCGCCCAGTTCAAGCTCGCCGAGGACCTCGTCACCGGTTCCGGCCTCGACTGGACGGTGCTGCGCCTGGCCGACTTCGCCGCCAACGCTCTGGCCTGGGCGCCCCAGCTCAGGGCCGGTGACGTGGTACGCGGCGCGTACGGCAAAGCGGCCACGTCCCCGATCCACGAAACCGACATCGCGGCGGTCGCCGTGCAGGCACTCCGCAGCAGCGCTCACGCGGGAAAGGTGTACACGCTGACCGGACCCCAGTCGCTCGACCAGTACGAGAAGGTACGCCTCATCGGCGCCGCCACGGGAAGGACGCTGTCTTTCCAGGAGCTTCCGCCCGAGCAGGTACGGCAGGGCATGCTCGCGCAAGGGCTGCCCGAGGAGGTTCCGGCCCGCCTGCTCGGCTCCCTGGCCGACTACGCCGCCCGTTCCGGGCCCACCACCACGACCGTGCAGGACCTTCTCGGCCGCCCCGCACTCACCTTCGCCGACTGGGCCGACGACAACGCATTCGCCTTCAGCGGCGGCTGATCACTACCAGGTGCAGCGGGTCCCCGGTTGAGCGGACGCTCACCGCGGGGTCCTGGCCGGGAGATGGCTTCCTCTCGGCTGTGCCGCAAGTCGCACCGCCCTGCGGCGCGCCGGCACGACCACGCGAGGCGGCGGTGCGGTGGTGCGCGTCGTGACAGGCATAGCGACGGTGCGGTGGTGCAGGTCGTGACAGGGATCCTTTGGCCGGCGGCCCAGCGTACGAGGGACCTGTCGGTGGAGGCGCACGGCCGGGCCGGTTGAGATACCTGGTCGAACCGGTTGAGGAGCGAGCCCAGGCCGGCTACGACGCATGCCGTACGGGCTCATGTCGCGGGTGTCTTCGCCCGCATGAGCCCGTACGGCCGTATTCGGGGGCCCGGGTCGCCCGTACGCTGACACGCTTCCGTGCCCCGCGCGAGCAGGTGCTCGGCGTCTTCGACGCGCTGGGCCAGACCTTCACGGACTCTCGGTACAACGGCTGCGCCTTCGCGCGGGCGACCTCGGAGGCGCCGGAGAACAGCGCCGTCCGCAAGGTCGCCGAGGACTACCGCGCCTGGCTCCGTGACCTGTTCGCCGGGCTGCTCACCGCGGCCGGATACGCCGACCCCGACACACTGGCCCGCCAGCTCCTCCTGCTGTACGACGGCGCGGCGCAGTCCGCGAGTCTGGACCACGATCCCTCGGCCGCCACCACCGCCCGCGCCGCCGCCTCCGTCCTGCTCGACACGGCACCGCTCACGACGGCCACGCCCACCGCGTAGGCACTGCGCCCGTAGGTGCGCACGGCCCCCTAGTACGGATCGGCCGTGCAGAACGGCAGTGCGGGGGACAGAGGCACCCGGGAAGGGCGTGCACACCCTTGGCGGGGTCGCGGCACGGGCAGAGCACGCTCACTCCACGGAACCACGCTCCGGGCGAGGCGTCCTTCAGCAGACGGTGCTCGTACTCGCCGGTGATTCCGTCCCGCCACGCGGAGCCGTCGCCGGGCGGGTCCGTGAACGGGTCGCTCCCTCCGTCCAGGGCGATGGTCGGAACGGTGACGACCGGACGTGCGGCGAGCAGTTCCTCGTACCGGTCATACCAGCGTTCGCCGTCGGCGAGGCTCAGCCGCCGGCGGTAGTAGTGCAGCACGACGGCGACGTGGTCGGGGTTGTCGAAGGCGGCGGCGGTGCGCTCGAAGGTGGCGTCGTCGAAGTCCCAGGTCGGCGAGACGGGATGCCAGAGGTGGCGCGCCAGGTCGTCGCGCCTGGTCCTGTCCTCCATGGTGTTCCTGCCGCGCTCGGTGCCGAAGTAGAACATGTACCACCCATTGCCGCCCGAAGCGCGTTTCCCACGAAGTGGGCACGTCGGCCACAACCTGCCGCAGGAGGCCCCGTCGGCGTTCGCCCAAGCCTTCATCGAAGCCGGCCGCTTCGATCTGACCCGAGCCGAAGCCGGCAGCCCCGATCGGCCCTGAGCGAAGCAGGCCGCAGAAGCAGGCCGCAGAAGCAGGCCGCTGCTGAGACGACCCTGGCGGCGGTGGTGCCGCATATGTCGGTGAGGAGGGGTCGCCTGTCGGGCCGTCAGTGGGCCAGGACCTCGTACTTCACCCGCATGACCCCGGAGCTGACGTTGCCGATGGCGGCGAACGCGGCCCTGGACAGGTCGAGGCAGCGACCGCCGACGTACGGGCCCCGGTCGTTGATGCGCACGGTCACCGATTCGCCGCTGTGCGGGTTCGTGACGCGTACCTTGCTGCCCAGCGGCAGCGTCTTGTGCGCGGCGGTCATGGCGGCGGGGTTGAAGCGCTCGCCGCTCGCCGTCATTTGAGGGTCGCCGTAGTACGAGGCGCCGCACCTGCCGGACGAGAGCACGCGGAACTTCGGCTTCTTCGCCTCGTTCTCGACGGTCTTGGCCGTCCGCTCCCGAGCGCCCGTCCCCCGCGCCGAGGCCGAGGGTCCGGTCGCGCGCGGGGTCTCAGCCGGTCGCGGGGAACGGGTGCTCTTCGGCCGCGACGTGGCCGGCGGCTGGTGCGGAGAGCCCTGGTTCGCCGGCTTGGGTACGGAGTCCGCCTTGGTGCTGCTGGGGGCGGCGGAGGGCGGGTTCGGGGTCGTCGCCGCCCGCTTGGCGGAGTCGTCGTCGCCGATGGCCGCCCAGGCGGTGGTCGAGGCGGCCGCCACGACGGCGGCGCCGACCGCGACGGTGGTCCAGCGGCGCTTGCTCGCGGACGGCTTGCGGGCGTCGGGGGACGGCGTGCGGGAGTGCTGGCCCAAGGTAAACCACGGTCCTAGGTAGGGGAAAGGACGAGGAAAGGCCGGACCGTGGGGGAGCGAGGGCGTCGCGGCGGCCGATCCATCGGCGGGGCGAGGCCCCGCGCGGCGAGCACGAACATATGCGACAAACGCCAGGTAAAGGCAACTTAATGGGATGTTCCGTGAAATATCTCACTTATGCCATAAGAGTGCCCAGATCGCCAAGCGTAGGCCAAGGATCTTCGCGCATCAGGAGAACACCACAACTCGGTGCACGCGGCAGAGGCGGGGACGTGGGGGAGCGGAAGTGGCGGCCCGTGACAGGCGGTCGCCGGTTACAGCATGAGGGAGCGCACCGTGTCGACCGTGTCGGCGTCCTCGACGCGCTTGTCAGGCCGGTAGCGGAGCACGCGGGCGAAGCGCAGAGCCATGCCGCCCGGATAGCGGGGCGAGCGTTGCACCCCGTCGAAGGCGATCTCCACGACGAGCTCGGGCCGCAGGGTGACCGTCCACTCGTCCGTCGGGCCCTCGGCGAGCTCGAGGAAGCGCTCGGTCTGCCAGGCCAGCAGCTCGTCCGTCAGGCCCTTGAAGGTCTTGCCGAGCATCACGAACCCGCCCTCAGGGTCGCGCGCGCCCAGATGCAGGTTGGACAGCTTGCCCTCGCGCCGGCCGTGGCCCCATTCGGCGGCCAGGACCACGAGGTCGAGCGTGTGGCGCGGCTTGACCTTGATCCAGCCCGCTCCCCGCCGCCCGGCCGCGTAGGGGGAGGCGAGGGACTTGACGACCAGGCCCTCGTGGCCCGCCCTGACCACGTCGGTGAAGAACTTCTCCGCCTCCGCCACGTCCCCCGTCACCAGCCGCGGCGTCAGCAGACCCGGCGGGACCGCGCCGGCCAGGGCCTCCTGGCGCTGAGAGTAGGGCAGGTCGAGCAGGTCGGCCCCGTCGACGCGCAGCGCGTCGAAGAAGAACACGCTGAGCGGCGTCCGCTCGCGCAGCCGCTCGACGCCGGTCTTGCTGGAGACGCGGCTCGCCGTCACCTGGAACGGGTGCGGCCGGCCGTCGGGCCGCAGCGCGATCACCTCGCCGTCGAGGACCAGATCGTCGGAGGGCATGGCGAGCACCGCCTCGACCAGCTCGGGGACCTGCGCGGTGATGTCGTCGAGCGTACGGGTGAAGACCGTCACGGTCGAAGGGCCGCAGCGGTGGGCCTGCACGCGTACGCCGTCGAGCTTCCACTCCAGCGCCGCCGGCGGGCCGGCCTTCTCCAGGGCGGCGGCCACGTTGGGCGCGCTGCCCGCCAGCATCGGCGAGACCGCCCGCCCCACCTCCAGCCGGAACGCGCGCAGCGCCTCGACGCCGCCGCCCAGCGCCGCCGCCCCCACGGCCGGGAGCCAGCCGCGCAGGGTGAGCGCCCGCCGCACGTCGGCGGACGGCGCGCCGGACGCCTTGGCCACGGCCTCGATCATGACGCCGTCGAGCGCGCCCTGCCGCAGCTCGCCGTGCAGCAGCCGGCGCATGAACTGCTGCTCCTGGCTGGTGAGGCCGGCGAACAGCTCGGCCACCAGGGCCTTGCGGGCCGCCTGCGAGCCCTGGCCTGAGACGGCTTTGATCCGGCTGAGCAGCTCGTCGACCGCCGTGAGCGTGGCGGTGGCGGCCAGCTTGGGCTGGGGGATGTCCTCCAGCGTGCGCCAGCCCACACCGACCTGCCGCTGCGGCAGCTCGCCCGAAAGGTAGGAGATGGCGATCTCCGCCTCGTCAGGGCCGACTCTGCCCAGCAGCTCCGCCAGGTGGCCGATCTTGCCGAGCCTGGCGGACGTGCGCGTCACCGCCTCCGAAACCCGCACCACGTCGATCAGAAGCACACGCCTATGGTGCCTCACGCAGGTGACATTTCCCTACCCGATATCGGCATACCCGCGGAGTGTCTCGAACCAGCGGGCGAAATCGGGCGCGAAGCAAGCTGGGTGATCGGCCGCGCCGGCGCCGGATCGTGGAGACCGACCGGCGCCGGGCACGCCGCACCGCACAGGGCGACGGAACTCCGGTTCACGTCGCGCCGCGTGGAGCGATGAAACGCCGGTTCACGTCGCGCCGCGTGCAGCGATGCAACGTCGGTCGGACGTCACACCGCCTGTGGCGAACGGGGCGTCAGCTCAGGCCGAGCAGGTCGACGACGAAGATGAGCGTCTCGTTCGGCTTGATGCGCGGCGGGGCGCCACGGGTGCCGTAGCCGAGGTGCGGCGGGATGACGAGCTTGCGCCGGCCGCCGACCTTCATGCCCGCGACGCCCTTGTCCCAGCCCCCGATGACGCGTCCGGCGCCCAGCTGGAATTCGAACGGCTGGCCGCGGTTCCACGACGCGTCGAACTCCTCCCCGGACGAGAACGAGACGCCCACGTAATGGACGCGGACGGTCTGACCGGGCTTGGCCTCGGCGCCGTCGCCCACGGTCAGGTCCTCGATCTCCAGGTCGGCGGGCGGGTTGCCCCCCGGGAAGTCGATCTCGGGCTTTTCGAGTGCCACGAAGTGCTCCTGTTGACGATTGTTGTCGATGAGAACGGACCCGACGACTCTATGCGGTCGGGATATGGTCGTCGTTCATGGCCGCCCTTTCGCCCGACACGATCCTGCTCACCGGCCGCGTGGCCGTCGTCACCGGAGCGGCCAGAGGCATCGGGCTGGCGACGGCGAGGGCGTTCGCGGCTCTCGGCGCCCACGTCGCGGTCTGCGACCGCGACAAGCCGGAGGCCGAGCTGGCCATGACGCTCGACGTGCGCGACCACGTGGCGGTGGAGGTCTTCGCCCAGGCCGTACGCGAGCGCTGGGGCCGCGTGGACGTGCTGGTCAACAACGCGGGCGGCACCTTCCACGCCGGCTTCGCCGAGACCTCGGCGCGCGGCGAGCAGATCCTGATCGAGGAGAACTTCACCCAGGTCACCGGCATGATCCGGCGGTTGCTGCCGTTGATGCCGCCGGGCGCGTCGATCATCAACGTGACGTCGAGCGAGGCGCACCAGGCGGCGCCGGGGTTCGCGGTGTACGCGGCGATGAAGGCCGGTCTGGAGAGCCTGACGAAGTCGCTGGCGCTGGAGCTGGCCCCCAGGGGCATCAGGGTGAACGCGATCGCGCCCGACGCGATCCGGACGGAGGGGGAGTCGGGCGTGCGGGCGCGCATGCTGGCCGGCTCGCTGCCTTTCGAGCCGGTACGCGTGCCGCCGCTGGGCCACCTGGGCGATCCCGGCGACGCCGCGGCGGCGGCCGTGTTCCTGGCCGGCGACCTGGCCAGGTTCGTGACGGGGACGACGCTGCACGTGGACGGCGGCATCAACGCGGCGGGCGGCTGGCGCAGAACCTGACCCGAGCCCGCCGCGCATGAGACCGGCCGCGAGCCCCGCCCGGCCGGCCCGCGCCGCCCCAGGCCCGCGGTTCCGAGGGCAGGCGGTCCCCAAGGCCGGCGGTCCCCAGGGCAGGCGGTCCGGTCACCAGCTCTGGTGCAGCGGCATGCCCTCCGTGTAGCCCGACGAGCTCTGGATCCCCACGACCGCCTGCGCGTGGAACTCCTCCAGGTTCGACGCCCCGGCGTACGTGCACGACGACCGCAGCCCGGCCACGATGGCGTCGATCTGGTCCTCCACGCTGGGCCGCTTCGGGTCGAGATACATCCTGGACGTCGAGATGCCCTCCTCGAACAGCGCCTTCCTGGCCCGCTCGAACGCCGAGTCCTCGGCCGTCCGCAGCCGCACGGCCCGCGCCGAGGCCATGCCGAAGTTCTCCTTGTACTTGCGCCCCGAGGCGTCGGTGTGGGTGTCGCCAGGCGACTCGTACGTGCCCGCGAACCACGAGCCGATCATCACGTTGGAGGCCCCGGCGGCCAGGGCGAGGGCCACGTCGCGCGGATGGCGCACGCCGCCGTCCGCCCACGCGTGCCGGCCCAGGCGGCGGGCCTCGGCGGCGCACTCCAGCACGGCCGAGAACTGGGGACGCCCGACGCCGGTCATCATCCGGGTGGTGCACATGGCACCGGGCCCGACGCCGACCTTGAGGATGTCGGCCCCGGCGTCGACCAGGTCGCGCACGCCGGAGGCGGTGACCACGTTGCCGGCCGCGACGGGCACGCCGGGGTCCAGGGCGGTGACGGCGCGCAGGGCGCTGATCATCTTCTCCTGGTGGCCGTGCGCGGTGTCGACGACCAGGCAGTCGACGCCCGCTTCGAGGAGTTCCTTGGCCTTGGCGGCCACGTCGCCGTTCACGCCGACGGCGGCGGCGATGCGCAGGCGTCCCTGGGCGTCCAGGGCGGGCTGGTAGAGGGTGGCGCGCAGGGCGCCGGTACGGGTGAGGATCCCGACCAGCCGCCCCTCCTCGTCCACGATGGGCGCCAGCCGGTGCCGGCCCTCGTGCAGGCGGTCGAAGGCCCCGCGCGGGTCGAGCCCGGCGGGCAGCGTGAGCAGCTCGCTGGACATGACCTGCGCGAGCTGGGTGTACATGTCGACGCCCTGGCAGTCGGCCTCGGTCACGACGCCCACCGGCCGGTTCTCCCAGTCGACCACGATGATCGCGTTGTGGGCGCGCTTGGGCAGCAGTTGCAGGGCCTCGCCGACGGTGTCGTGCGGGGTCAGGGTGAGCGGCGTGTCGTGGACGAGGTCGCGCTTCTTGACCCAGTCGACGACGTCGGCCACGACGTCCAGGGGGATGTCCTGGGGGATCACGGTGATGCCGCCGCGGCGCGCCACGGTCTCGGCCATGCGGCGGCCGGCCACGGCGGTCATGTTGGCCACGACGAGGGGGATGGTGGTGCCGGTGCCGTCGTTCGTCGACAGGTCGACTGCGAGCCGGGAACCCACCGCCGAACGTGAAGGAACCATGAACACGTCGCTGTAGGTCAGGTCGTATTGCGGCTCTAGGTCGTTGAGAAATTTCACGTTCATCCATCTTATGTGCGGACAGGTCAACAAGGGGTTTCCCCCTTTCTCGGGGGCTTATGATCGGCCGGGACACTTTTGGGGGAGGGGGAGGGTCTGTGAACGTCACCGAACGGGCCGAACTGATCGTGGTCGGCTTCGCTGTACGGACGAGCAACGCCGACGAGATGGATCCGGCCCGGGCCAGGCTGCCCGGGCTCTGGCAGCGCGCGGGGGTGCCGGGGGCCTTCGCTCACGTGCCAGGACGCGTGGACGAGAACCTCTACGCGGTGCTGACCGACTACGAGAGCGATCACCACGGCTCGTACACGCAGATCGTCGGCACGGGCGTGCGCACGGCGCCGCGGCTGCCCGAGGGCATGGTGGCCGTGCGGGTGCCGGCCGGCCAGGTGCTGAAGCTGGAGGTGCGCGGCCCGATGCCGCAGGCGCTGGTCGAGTCGTGGCAGCAGGTGTGGAAGCACACCGAGTCGGGCGGGACGCCCTCGCGCGCGTTCACGACCGACCTCGAAGTGCACCACCGCGACGGCGTCGACCTCTACATCGCCGTCTGACCGAGAGCCCCGCCGGCCGGCCGGGAGAGCCGGCCGGCGGCCGGGCCGGCCGGGTGCCGGACCCGGTCAGATGCCGAGAGCGACGGCCGCCGCTTCGACGGCCGTCGGCTTGACCTCCTCCAGCGGCAGTTCCGCGTATTCAGCCGCGCAGTCCGACATGCCGCCCAGCGCCACCGTCGCCCTGATGTGCTGCTCCCGCGTGAGGTCGGGCCCGAGCAGCAGGGCGACGATCTGCCGGCGCCACGCGAACATGCGCGCGCCCAGGTCGAGGTGGCTCAGCGTGGACAGGTCGCGCACCATCATGACGATCACCTCGCGGTGCCGCCACATCAGGTCGAAGTAGTCGCCGAGCAACTCCCGGGGATCGCCGGCCGGCTCGCGGCCGCGGACGAACCGTTCGATGTCCTCGATCAGCGGCTGCACGATGCTGCGCACCAGGTCGTCGCGTGAGGCGAAGTGGTAGTAGAGCGCGGGCTTGGTGATGCCCAGCCGTTCGGAGATCTGACGCAGGCTGGTGTTCTGCACGCCCTGCTCGACGAACAGTTCGCGGGCGACCGCCAGGATGCGGCCCTTGGTGTCACCGGGCATGCAGCCCACCTTAGTGCTTACCTTCCGTTAAGTAAGCACGCGTGCTACCGTCTTACTTAACGGTAGGTAAGGAGGGGTGATGAGGATCCTGATCTCGGGAGCGAGCGTGGCGGGGCCGGTGCTGGCGTACTGGCTCGTACGGGCCGGCTTCGACGTCACCGTCGTCGAGCGCGCGCCCGCCCCGCGCAAGACGGGCGGGCACGCGGTCGACCTGTTCCGGCCGGCGATGGACATCGTGGAACGGATGGGCGTGCTGGAGCCGATCATGGCGGGGGCGACCGGCACGCACACGCTCACCATGCACACCGAGAGCGGCGCGCGACCGGCCGAGCTGGAGTTCAGGCGGATCATGGGGGCCGTCTCCGACCGGCACGTCGAGATCATGCGCGACGACCTGAGCGAGATCTTCCACGACCTCACCCGCGACGACGTCCACTACGTCTTCGGCGACTCGATCACCTCGATCACGCCGGAGGGCGAGGTGATGTTCGAACGCGCCGCGCCGGCCGCCTACGACCTGGTGATCGGCGCCGACGGCCTGCACTCCAACGTGCGCCGCCTGGTGTTCGGCCCCGAGTCGGACTTCACCACCTGGATCGGCGCCTACCTGGCCGTCGCGTCGGTGCCCAACCATCTGGGGCTGGACGGCAGGGTCGAGGGCGTCATGGGAGTGGACAGGACGGCCGCCATATACGGGGCGGGGCACCTGGACGACGCGCGGGCGGTGTTCCTGTTCCGGACGCCGCGCCCGCTCGACTACCACCACAGGGACGTCGCCAGGCAGAAGGAGCTGCTGCGCGAGCACTTCGGCGACGCCGGCTGGGAGGTGCCCAGGATCCTGGCCGAGCTGGACCGCTCGCCCGCCTTCTACTTCGACTCGATCACCCAGCTCCACCTCGACACCTGGTCACGGGGCCGGGTGACGCTGGTGGGCGACGCCGGTTACTGCCCGGGGCCCGCGGTCGGGGGCAGCACGAGCCTGGCGGTGGTGGGGGCGTACGTGCTGGCGGGCGAGCTGGCCGCCTACGACGGCGACCACACGCGGGCCTTTCCCGCCTACGAGGCCGAGCTCGGCGAGTACGTGCGCCGCAGCCGGACGTTCGCGGTCAACGCCGCGCGCCGCCTCGTGCCCGGCGGGCGCTTCGAGCTGTGGGCGCTCAACCGGGGCGTACGGCTGGTCAACCGCCTGCCGGTCGCCCTGACCAGGGCCATGGTGCAGGCGACGAGCAAGGGTGTGCGCCTGCACGACTCGATCGTGCTCAAGGACTACCCGGCGCTACGGGGCGCGGCGCCGCGCCCCTGACGAAGGCCCGCGAAGCCGACCAGGCATCACGCCCTGACCGGAGGCGGCTCAGGCGAGCACCCCCATGTCGCGGAGTTTGTCCGCCTCCTCCCGAGGCAGACCCCAGTCCGACAGGTCGGTCAGGCGGGTGGCGGGGGAGAGGTCCTGGCCGGGCGTCCCGAGCAGCCGCGGCGCGGGCACCGGATGGGTCACGCCGCCCACCTGGACGAACGAGCCCCGGGCGACGTTGTGCGGATGGGCGGCGGCCTCGGCCATGGACAGCACGGGCGAGACGCAGGCGTCCGAGCCGTCGAAGAGGGCCTCCCACTCGGCCCGCGTGCGCTTCCTGAACTCCTCGGTCAGGCGTGCCCGCAGTGCCGGCCACTGGGCCCGGTCGTTCCTGTCGGGCAGATCGGTCAGGCCCATCAGGCCGACCATCGCCTCCCAGAACTGCGGCTCCAGCGCGCCCACGGCCATGTGCTCGCCGTCGGCCGTCTCGTACGTGTCGTACTGCGGCGCGCCGGTGTCGAGCAGGTTCGTGCCGCGCGGGCCCCAGTGGCCGCTCTGCACCGCCTGGTAGAACATGGAGAACAGGATCGCCGCCCCGTCCACCATGGCCGCGTCGATCACCCGTCCGACGCCGGTGCGCTCCCGTTCGAACAGGGCGAGCAGCACCCCGTACGCGAGCATGAGCCCGCCGCCGGCGAAGTCGCCGAGGATGTTCATCGGCGGCGTCGGCCGCTCGCCCTCGTGCCC
Organism: Nonomuraea fuscirosea; assembly: GCF_035917475.1. Lineage (NCBI taxonomy): Bacteria > Bacillati > Actinomycetota > Actinomycetes > Streptosporangiales > Streptosporangiaceae > Nonomuraea > Nonomuraea fuscirosea. Next base: position 1,383,060 of record NZ_CP109074.1, read on the forward strand.
CAGCATGGACAGCACGCCGGAGACGGCGATGTAGTCGATGTCGTGCCCGGCCGTCGAGGCGAGCGGGCCGTCCTGGCCCCAGCCGGTCATCCGGCCGTAGACGAGCCGTTCGTTCACCGCGTGCAGGTCGGCGGGCCCGATGCCGAGCCGTTCCGCCACCCCGGGCCGGAACACCTCGATCACCACGTCGGCGTGGCGGGCCAGCTCCTTGAGCGCGGCCACGCCCTCGGGGGACTTCAGATCCAGTCCGATCGTGTGCTTGCCGCGGTCCATGACGTCGGCGCGAGGGCGGTCGGAAACCGCTCCGACCCGGTCGACTCGCAGGACTTCGGCGCCGTGATCGGCTAGCATCATCCCCGCGAACGGCCCAGGAGCGAGCCCGGCGAGCTCCAGCACTCGCACACCGGACAGGGGACCCTGGCGAACCTCAGGCATCGGACTCTCCTCGTTGCAGACCCTGCCTCAGTAGAACAACATTCGGTGATCTGGTGCAAGCGGCCTTTCCGACCTTCCCGCGAAGTCCCGGGAGGTATGGGAAACTTGCCCACTGTTCGGGTGGTCTACAGGCGGTCGCGTTCAGCGTCCGTCTGCAGCAGGCGCGTGCGCCGCTACAGGGGTAGGACATGGTTTCGGATGGCAACCGGCTCATCGCAGGGCGCTACCAGTTACTGCGCGAACTGGGTCGCGGGGGGATGGGCGTGGTCTGGGAAGGCCGCGACACACTGCTGAACCGGCAGGTGGCGATCAAGGAGGTGCTGCTGCCCGACGGGCTGTCGCCGGGCGACCAGGAGCGTCACCTGCTGCGCACCGCCCGCGAGGCGCGCACCGCGGCGAAGCTCAATCACCCGTCGGTCGTGGCGGTCTACGACGTCGTCGAGGAGGGCGGCCGGCCGTGGATCGTGATGGAGCTGGTGAGCCACCCCTCGGTCGAGCAGGTCGTGCTGACGACCGGAGCGCTGCCGGTGCGCGAGGCGGCGAGCGTGGGCCGGCAGGTGCTGTCCGCGCTGCGGGCCGCCCACGAGGCCGGCATCCTGCACCGCGACGTGAAGCCGAGCAACATCCTGCTGTCCGACGACGGCCGGGCCGTGCTCATGGACTTCGGCATCGCCACCGTCGAGGGTGACGCGTCGCTGACGAGGACCGGCATGGTCACGGGCTCGCCGAGCTTCCTGGCGCCGGAACGGGTCCGCGCCGAGAACGCCGGCCCCGAGTCCGACCTGTGGTCGCTGGGCGCCACGCTGTACGCGTGCATGGTCGGCCGGTCCCCGTTCGAGCGCGGTGACGCCATGGCCACGCTCAACGCGCTGCTCACCGAGGAGCCCGACTACCGCAGGATCCCGCCGATCATGCACCCGATCCTGAAGGGCCTGCTCCGCAAGGAGCCCCAGGACCGGGTGGGCGCCGAGGAGGCGGACCGGCTGCTCGCGGCCATCCTCGCCGCCAAGCCCGCCAGCGCCGACCTCGACTCGCCCAGGGAGCGCAAGAAGGGCTCCGGCCCCGGCCGGGCGCTGCTCGCGGCGGCCGCCACGGTGGTGCTCGTCGTCACCGGCGGCACGGTGGCCTACTTCAGGACCGCCTCGCCCGCCGAGGGCGCGCCGCGCGCCACCACGCAGCCGGCCGCGGCGACCAGCCCGCTCACGCCCACCGCGGCGCCGACGCCGAGCGCGACGCCGTCCGCGACCCCGTCGCCGAGCGTGACCAGGCTCGCCCCGGCCGTGCGGGCGTGGCGGTCCAGGGACGGCTGGTCGATCATGCGGCCGATCGGCTGGCGCGGAGCGCTCGGCGAGGGCTACACCGGATGGACCCGCAGAGACGGCAACGCCCACTTCGGGGTCGAGGCCTTCTACGCCAACCGCGACGCCAACCAGGTCATGCGCGACTCGGAGGAGCGGCTCAAGGCCGAGGCCCAGACCGTGATCAACCGCGGCCGCAGGTACGTCTCGCACCAGGGCGTCAAGGCCGTGGAGTGGGAGTTCACCTGGATCGCGGGCGAGACGAGCGACGCGCGCTGGGCCCGGCCCGGCACCCGCTACCACGAGATCCGGCGGGTCGTCTCGACGGGGGACGCCGCCTACCTGCTGTCGTGGACGGTCGCCGAGGGGCAGTGGGTGCGCAGCAGGGCCCTGATGCGCCAGGTGATCGCCAGCTTTACTGTGAGGGCATGAGTCCCTGGAACCTGCTCGCCCTGCCGCCCCTCCCCGAGGAGCTCATCCGCCGGCTGCTGGCCCCGCTCGGCGACCGGGTGGCCGTACGCGTGCCGGCCGCCCGTGACCGTGCGGCGCTCCTCGCGGCGCTGCCGGAGGCCGAGATCGTGCTCGGCGACTGGACGGGCACGCTCGTCCTGGACGCCGAGGCGGTCGGGGCGGCGCCCCGGCTGGCGTTCGTGCAGCAGCCGTCGGTGGGCGTGGACGGCCACGACCTCGCCGCCCTGACCGCCGCGGGCGTGCCCCTGGCCAACACGCCGGGGGTCAGCGCGGTGGCCGTCTCCGAGTGGTGCCTGGCCGCCGCCATGTCGCTGGCGCGCAAGCTGGGGGTCGCGGACGCGGCCGTACGCGCGGGGGAATGGCCGCAGCAGGGGCTGCAGCCGCGCGAGCTGCACGGGCGGCGGGTCGGGATCGTCGGCTACGGCCCGATCGGCGTCAGCTGCGCCCGGCTGTTCCGCGCGCTCGGCTGCGAGGTCTCCTACTGGACGCGCACCCCGCGCGCGGACCCCGGCTACACCGACCTGGACACGCTCGTCGCCGGCAGTGACGTCGTGGTCGTCGTGATCGCGCTGTCGGACGAGACCAGAGGGCTGGTCGACCCCGCGCGCATGAAGCGGGGCGCCCTGCTCGTCAACGCGGCCAGGGGCGGCGTGGTGGACCAGGGCGCGCTCGTCACGGCTCTGCGCGAGGGTCATCTGGACGGGGCCGCCCTCGACGTGTTCGACGTGGAGCCGCTGCCGGCCGGCGATCCGCTGCGCGACCTGCCGAACGTCCTGCTCTCCCCGCACGCGGCGGGCGTCACCCCCGAGGCCAGCGGCCGGCTGCTCACCGTCACCGTGGAGAACCTGGCCGCCGCGGTCGAAGGGCGCGAGGTGGACAGCGTGGTCAACGGCGTAACGCCGGTGATCTTGAGAAAGTTTACCCAATCGCCTGTTACGTAGGGGATTCACCTGGCACGATGAACAGTTTTCGTGTCTTTAACGACCCCGGTCTGGCCCGATCCGGCCTTGGGAGATACCGTCTTACGGACGATCTCTACCAGCTCAAGGGGGTGCTCTCGTGACGACGAAGATGTCGACACACCGACGGGCAGTAGAGCAGATCCGGCAGTCGTACGCCGAGATTCCCGGCGACGCCGCGCCCCGCCTGGCCAAGTCCACGTCCAACCTGTTCAGGTTCCGCGACGGCGGCAGGACGGCCAAGCTCTCGGCCAGAGACCTCGACGAGGTCATCAGCGTCGACCCTGAGACCATGACGGCCGAGGTCCAGGGCATGACCACGTACGAGCACCTGGTGGACGCCACGCTGCCGCACGGGCTCATGCCGTACGTGGTGCCGCAGCTCAAGACGATCACGCTGGGCGGCGCGGTGACCGGGCTCGGCATCGAGTCCACCAGCTTCAGGGACGGGCTGCCGCACGAGTCGGTGGAGGAACTCGAGATCCTCACCGGCGACGGGCGCGTGGTGGTGGCCCGTGCGGACAACGAGCACCGCGAGCTGTTCCGCGCGTTCCCCAACTCCTACGGCACGCTCGGCTACGCCCTGCGGATCAGGATCAAACTGCGCAAGGTCCAGCCGTACGTGCACGTGACCCACCTGAAGTTCACCGACGCGGGCAAGTGCATGCTGGCCATGCAGGAGATCAGCGACAGCATGGTCCACGACGGGGAGAGCGTCGACTTCATCGACGGCGTCTTCTTCGAGCCGGGCGAGATGTACATCACGCTCGGCCGCTTCGCCGACCGCGCTCCCTACGTCTCCGACTACACCGGGATGCGGATCTACTACCAGTCGATCAGGCAGCGCAGCCGCGACTGGCTGACCGTGCGCGACTACCTGTGGCGCTGGGACACCGACTGGTTCTGGTGCTCGCGCGCGTTCGGGGTGCAGCAGCCGGTGGTGCGCTCGCTCATGCCGCGCCGCTGGATGCGCTCCGACGTCTACCGCCGCCTGGTGGCGCTCGACCGCAAGCACGGCCTGACTGCCCGCGTCGACCGGTGGCGCGGCCTGCCGGTGAGCGAGTCGGTGATCCAGGACGTGGAGGTCCCGGTCGAACGCGGGGCGGAGTTCCTGGAGTTCTTCCACGACAAGGTGGGCATGACCCCGGTGTGGATGTGCCCGCTGCGGGCGGCCACCCGGTGGCCGCTCTACCCGCTGGAGCCGGGCAAGCTCTACGTCAATTTCGGTTTCTGGGGAATGGTGCCGCTGCCACGGGGGCAGTTCGACGGGTATTACAACCGGCTGATCGAGCACTCCGTGCACGAGCTCGACGGCCACAAGTCGCTCTACTCGACCTCGTTCTACGCCCGTGAGCGGTTCTGGCAGCTGTACAACGGCGACGCCTATTGGCCGGTCAAGCGGGATTACGACCCGAACGGTCGCCTGCTGGACCTGTACGAAAAGTGTGTACGGGGAAGGTGAGCAGATGGCTCTGGCATCCATCTTTGAAAAGATCGTCGGCCGCGACGCGAACATCGCGTTCACGGCCTACGACGGGAGCAAGGCGGGGCCGGACGGCGCCGACCTGGGGATCGAGGTCAAGTCCCCGATAGCGGTGGCCTACCTGGCCCACGCACCGGGTGAGCTCGGCCTGGCCAGGGCGTACGTGTCCGGCCACCTCGACGTCCAGGGCGACCTGTACACGCTGCTGGACCGCATGTGGAACATCACCACCAACGACCTGACCACCTCCGAGAAGGTGGCCGCGGTCCGTGCGCTGGGCGTCAAGCCGCTGCTCATGCGCGTGCCGCCGCCCCCGCAGGAGATGCGCCAGAGCGCGCTGGCCCGGCTGGGCTCCAGGCACGCCAAGCAGCGCGACGCCGAGGCCATCCACCACCACTACGACGTCTCCAACCGCTTCTACCGGTGGGTGCTCGGCCCGTCGATGGCCTACACGTGCGCCTGCTACCCGGGCGAGGACGCCACCCTGGAAGAGGCCCAGTTCGCCAAGTTCGACCTGGTGGCGCGCAAGCTCGGCCTGGAGCCCGGCATGCGCCTGCTCGACGTGGGCTGCGGCTGGGGCGGCATGGTCATGCACGCGGCGCAGCACTACGGCGTCAAGGCCCTCGGCGTCACCTTGAGCCGCCAGCAGGCGGAGTGGGCGCAGAAGGCCATCGCCGACGCGGGCCTGCAGGACCTGGCCGAGGTCCGGTTCATGGACTACCGCGACGTCCAGGAGAGCGGCTTCGACGCGGTCAGCTCCATCGGCCTGACCGAGCACATCGGCAAGGACAACCTGCCGTCGTACTTCGAGTTCCTGTACGGCAAGCTCAAGACCGGCGGGCGCCTGCTCAACCACTGCATCACCCGTCCGACGGGCAAGGAGAAGACGTTCAACAAGGGCGGCTTCATCAACCGCTACGTCTTCCCCGACGGGGAGCTCGAGTCGGTGGGTTACCTGATCAGGCAGATGGAGGACCTCGGCTTCGAGATCCGCCACGAGGAGAACCTGCGCGAGCACTACGCCAGGACGCTGCGCCACTGGTGCGACAACCTCGACGCCAACTGGGACGACGCGGTGCAGGAGGTCGGCATGGGCACGGCCCGCGTGTGGGCCCTCTACATGGCCGGCTGCATCGTCGGCTTCGAGCGCAACAAGGTCCAGCTGCACCAGGTGCTGGGCGTCAAGCTCGACCAGAACGGGCGCTCCGGCGTCCCGCTGCGGCCTTCGATCGACTGGCCCTGACGGATCCGGCACGGCGCGGCAGGCAAGGGGGTTCGCCCCCGCCCGCCGCGCCGTCTGCTTTGTGCGGGCCCGCGCGTACTTTCGTGCGACGGCGCTCTCCGCCGGCGCTGCTCGCCTTCCGCCCTGGCGCATCCTGACTTTCATCGATTTTCGGCGAAAGGGTATGGGCAAGTCGGAAATTTCGCCTTATATTACGGCGCAGAGCAGCGTTACCCCCTTGCTCTCCGACTCATGTGACCCGGCATCCGCCGACGGCCGGCCCGGCGATGCCGCCCCCCCACCCGCGCCGCACCAGGGCGCCCGCACCGAGATGGGCTTAGTCATGCGGAGATTACCCCTCTTATCCGCGTCGCTGATCATCGCACTCTCCTTCCTGACCGTCCCCGCCCGCGCGCACGCCGACGTGCCGCCGCAGGTGCCGGGCGTCACCCTGCGCACGTACGACGTCCAGGTCGAGCTGTCCACGATGTGCACGCTCAAGCCGGGACAGACGCCCAACGTGGACAAGCTGATGCCCGCCATCGACTGGACGTCCGACGCCGACTTCGGCCTCACCGACCTGTTCGTCACCGAGGTCACCGGCAACCTCTCCGTCCCCGCCGCCGGCACCTACGAGTTCCGGCTCATCAGCGACGACGGCTCCCGGCTGCGGATCGGCGACACCGTCGTGATCGTCAACGACGGCCGGCACGGGCCGATCGCGGTGGACGGCACGATCACGCTGACCGCCGGTTACCACGCTCTGCGCATCGACCACTTCGAGCACCTGTACGGCCAGCAGCTCAGGCTGGAGTGGAAACCGCCCGGCGCCCAGGCGTTCACGCTCGTGCCGACCGAGGCGCTGAGCACGGACGCGGACGTCGTGCGGGTGACCGCCCCCGGCCGCAAGGAGTGCGAGAGCGGCGCCGACTCCCCGGGCGACGGCCTGCCGCTGCAGGCGGTGCACCCCGACTACACCCTCACCGACCTGCGGCCGGCCGGGTTCGAGCCGCAGGTGACCGCGATGGCCTGGCTGCCCGGCGGCCGGCTGGCGGTCACCACCTGGGGCGGCTCGGAGAACCGGCTCGGCGAGGTGTACCTGCTGAGCGGCGTGACCGGCACGACCTCCCCGGCGAAGGTGACCGCCAAGAAGATCGCCGAAGGGCTGCAGGAGCCCATGGGCATCGCGTACGTGGACGGCAAGCTGTACGTGTCGGAGAAGTCCCGCCTGGTGGAGCTGAACGACACGAACGGCGACGAGGTCACCGACTCCCTCAGAACGGTCGCGACCTGGCCCTTCGGCGGCAACTTCCACGAGTTCGCCTTCGGCCTGCTCTACCGGGGCGGCCACTTCTACCTCAACCTGTCGGTGGCCATCGACTACGGCGGCGCCACCACCGTCCCGCAGCCGGCCCGCGACCGGGGCGTGACCGTCAAGGTCAGCAAGGCGACCGGGAAGGTCGAGTATCTCGCGGGCGGCCTGCGCACGCCGAACGGCATCGGCTGGGGGCCGGACGACGACCTGTTCGTGCTGGACAACCAGGGCGGCTGGCTGCCGGCCTCGAAACTGGTGCACGTCGAGCAGGGCCGCTTCTTCAACCACTACACGACGCCGGAGGGCCCGTTCGACGCCGGCGTGGTGACCCCGCCGGTGTTGTGGCTGCCGCACAACGAGATCGCCAACTCGCCCAGCACGCCGCTGCTGATGAAGCAGGGCAGGTTCGCGGGGCAACTCCTGTTCGGCGACGTCACGTACGGCGGGATCCAGCGGGCCTACCTGGAGAAGGTGAACGGCGCCTACCAGGGCGCGGTGTTCCGGTTCACCCAGGGCCTTGAGGCGGGCGTCAACCGGATCAGCCTGGGCCCCGACGGCGCCATCTACGCCGGCGGCCTCGGCGCGGGCGGCAACTGGGGCCAGCCGGGCAAGCTCACCTACGGCCTGCAGAAGCTGACGCCCGGCGAGGAGAAGGCGTTCGACTTCCTGAAGATGCGGGCGATCGAGGGCGGCTTCGAGCTGGAGTACACCCAGCCGCTGTCGGCGGAGACGATCGCGTCGCTGGCCGGCCGCTACCAGCTCACCCAGTGGCGCTACGTCCCGGCCGTCACGTACGGCGGTCCGAAGGTGGACGAGGAGCCGCTGACCGTCACCTCGGCGAAGGCGTCCGGCCGCAAGGTCACGCTGAAGGTGGCCGGCCTGAAGCCGGGGCGGGTGGTGCACCTGCGCTCGCCGCGCCCGTTCAGCTCGGCCTCAGGGGAGCCGCTGTGGAGCACGGAGGCGTGGTACACGCTCAACTCGCTGCCCGGTGGCGAGATCACCGACACCGTGTACGAGGCGGAGAGCGCGGCGCAGAGCGGCGGCGCGAAGCTGAACACCGACCACCCCACGTACTCGGGGTCCGGTTTCGTGGACGGCTACTGGAACGCGGGCGCCACGACACGGTTCGCCGTACAGGTGGAGCAGGCCGGCACGTACCCCGTGGGCCTGCGTTACTCCAACGGCCCCGACCCCGCGCCCGGCACCAAGTCGCTGAGCGTGTACGTCAACGGCGCCAAGGTCAGGCAGGTGGCGCTGCCGTCGACGGGCACGTGGGACCTGTGGGCCACCCGGGTCGAGCCGCTGGTGCTGAAGGCGGGCGTCAACACCGTCGCCTACCGCTACGACACCGGCGACACGGGCAACGTCAACCTGGACGCGATCACCGTGGCCGCGAGCCCGGTGCTGGAGGCGGAGCGGGCCACGCTGCGCGGCGGCGCCGCGGTCAGCACCGCCCACCGGGGCTTCACCGGCACGGGCTTCGTGGACGGGTACACCAAGGAGGGCGCGAGCACGTCGTTCTCCGTCCGGACCGGCTCGGCCGGCACGTACAACGCCGGCCTGCGTTACGCGGCCGAGGCGGGCACGTCGGTGAGCGTGCACGTCAACGGCAAGAAGATCAGGCAGGTACGGCTGGCGGCCACCGGCGGCCGGGACGCCTGGGAGGTGCAGACCGAGGCGCTGCCGTTGAAGCGCGGGACGAACACCGTCGTCTACCGCTACGACTCCGGCGACGGAGGCGACGTCGGGCTCGACCACCTCACGGTGTCGAAGGGGGAGCGGATCACCCTGTTCGACGGCTCCAGCCTGGCGGCGTGGGAGAGACGGGCCGGCGGGGCGGCGGCGTGGCCGGTCGCGAACGGCTCGATGGAGTCGTACGGCGGCGACATCCGCACCAGGCGCACGTTCGGCGACTTCACCCTGCACGCCGAGTGGTACGAGCCGGACTACCCGCCCGAGGTGACCGGCCAGCAGCGCGGCAACAGCGGCGTCTTCCTGCAGGAACGCTACGAGGTCCAGGTGCTGGAGTCGCACGGTGACACCACGCCGGCGGCCGACGAGGCGGGCTCGATCTACTCCAAGCGCGCGCCCGACCGCAACATGGCCACCGCGCCGGGCACCTGGCAGACGTACGACATCACCTTCCGCGCGGCCCGGTTCACCAGCGCGGGCGTCAAGGTCGACGACGCCAGGGTGACGGTCGTCTGGAACGGGACGGTGGTGCACGACGACGTCGCCGTCGACGGCGGCACCGGCGACAGCATCCCGGAGAACGCGGCGTCCGCCGGCATCCGCCTCCAGGACCACGGCGACCCGGGGGAGAACCCGCGCTTCCGCAACGTGTGGATCGAACCTGTCACCTCCTGAGGTGCGCGAGGGGCCTGGCCCGGCCAGGCCCCTCGCACGGCTCTTGATCGATCGGCCGCGGGAGCAGACGATCGGAGCAACGCTCCTCACCCCCCTCCGGAGGAACCCATGATCCGCCGCCTCCTGCCCGCCACCGTCCTCGCCGTGGCCGCCGTCACCGTCGTCACCACAGGTCCCGCCGACGCCCGCGCCTGCAAGCACAACCACGCCTGCGCCACCGTCTTCTACAGCGACTCCACCCGCACCACCGTGGTCGGGGAGAAGTACGAGGGCTGCGACGGGTCGGTGGACATGTGGGGCGTCCGCAGCGGCTACCAGGACTTCTACGAGAGCCCCTGCTGACCGCGGAGAACCGGCGCCGCCGCCCCGGCGGCTCAGCCCTTCTCGGCCGGCGGGGAAAGGTGAGTCCTCTTCCGGACGCGGCCCTGCGGGTGACGGCGCCGGGCCGCGTGCGGTCAGGTCGTGGTGCAGGCGGTGCCGTTCAGGGTGAAGGCGGCCGGCTTGCCGGTGCCTCCGCCGTGGGTGGCCTGGAAGCCGAACGAGGCCGACGCCCCCGGCGCGACGGAGCCGTTGTAGGGGGCGTTGCGCGCCGTCACCTGGCCGCTGGACGGTGACAGCGTGGCGTTCCAGGCCGAGGTGACGGTCTGGCCGGCCGGCAGGGTGAAGGCCAGGTTCCACGAGGAGAGCGGGGCCGTGCCGGTGTTCACGATCTTGACCTCGGCGGTGAAGCCGGTGTTCCAGGTGTTCATCGTGTACGTGACCGCGCACTGTCCCACCGGCTGCGTCGGCGTGACGGTCGGTGACGTGGTGGGGTCGGAGCCGCCGTCCGACAGGCCGAAGAAGTCGATGACCGCGGCGGCCATGCCGCCCTGCGGCAGGCTGTGCCCCACGCCCGCCAGGCTGATCGCCTCGACCGGGGCCATCGTCCCCGTGCCGCCGTAGCGGGTCCTGGCCCAGCCGGCCCGCGGCTGGTCGCTGAGGCTGGGGGTCTGGCTCACGCCGTGGACGTTCGTCCACTGCTTGATCTGCTCCTGGAAGTTCGGGTAGCGCAGCGTGGCGTCCTCGGTGCCGTGCCAGATCTGCATGCGCGGGCGGGCGCCGCCGTAGCCGGGGTACGCCGCTCGTACGAGGTCGCCCCACTGCTGCGGGGTCCTGACGATCTGGCCGTTCGCGCAGGCGCTGTTCCAGCTGGAGCCGTCGGTGGTGGCGAAGCAGGCGAAGGGCACGCCCATGAACGCCGCCCCGGCCTTGAACACGTCGGGGTAGGCGCCCACCAGGACGTTGGTCATCATGCCGCCGGAGGAGGCCCCGGTCACGAACGTGCGGGCGGGGTCGGCGTTGTAGCGCTCCTGCACGTACCTGACCATGGAGACGATCCCCACCGGGTCGCTGCCGCCGTCGTGCCGCAGCGCCTGCGGCGAGGAGACGTCGTAGCAGGAGCCGCTCCTGGTCGCGGACGGGTAGATGACGACGAACTTGTGCCGGTCGGCGAGCGAGGCGAACTCCGTGCCCGAGTAGAAGGCGGGGCCGGAGCCGGTGCAGTAGTGGACGGCCACCAGCAGCGCCGGGCGGGCGGGGACGCCGTCGGGGACGTACAGGTGCATGCGCAGGCCCGTGGGGTTGGCGCCGAAGCCGGTCACCTCCGTGAGCTGGGCCGACGCGGCCGGGGTCGCGGTGATCAGGCCGGCGGTCACGAGCGCCGCGGCGGCGATCACCGCGCTCGCGATGCGTGCTCTCAGCTTCATCGAGGTCCTCTCGCTCGGCGGCCGAAATATTGCGAGTGTCCAGCGAAAATTTCGGGACCGCAATGTCGCGTGAGCGGGGGGACCGGCCGGGCGGTCGTGAGCTGCCGTGACGCGGCGATCAGGAATGAAAGTTTCCGGCTGACCGAGGCGGGAGGCGGCCGTCACGGCCCGGCCGCGTCGTCGTCCGCGAGCTGCTTGAGCGTTCCGGTCAGGGCGGCCCAGGACTGCTCGGCGTCCGGAGTGCGCGCGTGCGGCGAGCGGAACCACTCCACGAACTCGGCCACGTCGTCGAGCGCCCAGCGCAGCCGGTAGAGCGCGAGGGCGCCGGCGTCGGGGCGGCGGCCGGTCGCGTCGGCGTAGCGGGCCAGGTCACTCGCGTCCCTGGCCACCAGCCACAGGTCACGCTCCGGCGGGGCCATCCCGACCGTGTCCCAGTCGACCAGCAGCAGCCGCTCGCCCGGCGCCCGCAGCAGGTTGCCGGGATGCGGCTCCCCGTGCGTCACCACCGGCTCGCCCGGCTCGGCCGCCCTGCGGTCGAACTCCGCCAGCCTGCGCCGCAGCACGGCCGCGTACTCGGCGATCAGCTCCTGGGCCGGGCGCGCGTACGGGCCGCCCAGCCAGGGCAGGGACGGGTCGCCGAGCGCCTGCTCCAGCGCGGCCCGCCCGGCCGGCTCCAGCGGGCGGGCCGGGGTCGGCAGCGGCGGCGGCGTGCGGTGCAGCTCCGCCAGCAGGTCGATGATCAGCGCGCGTTCGTCGGCCGGCGGCTCGTCGCCGAAGTCGCCCGCCTGGCCCTCCTCGTACGGGAACACGCTCATCGCGTAGCGGCGGGCGTCGAGCCGGCGCAGAGTGGTGCCGTCACCGGCGCGCAGCGGCGCCACCACGAACCCGAGCCCCGCCTCCTCGCGCAGCGCGGCCGCCGTCTCCATGGCCAGGCGCAGCCCGTCGAAGGTCTGCCGCCGCACGTCCGCGACCGTGACGAACCAGCGCCGCCCGCCCCGGCCGCCCGCGATCCAGTGGAAGTCGCCGAACCCGACCGGCGCGTAGTCGAGCGTGGCGGCCTCGATGCCCCACGCGGCCAGCGCGGGCCGCAGCAGCCCCTCGTCGAAGTCGTCCGGCCGATCCCGCATGGAAGCCAAGCTACCGAACCACGGCCCGGCCGAGCACGCCGACAAACGGGGCCGGCCTGGAGGCACGCCGAGGCGCGGAGAGGTCCGCGCCTCGGGTGCGGGACGGCTACCGCAGCTCGCGCTTGAGGATCTTGCCGGTGGCGGTCATCGGCAGGGAGTCGCGGAACTCGATCACCCGCGGGTACTTGTAGGCCGCCATGTTCTCCTTGGCCCAGGCGATCAGCTCGTCCTCGGTGATCGTGGAGCCGGGCGTGCGGATGACGTACGCCTTGACCTCCTCGCCGTGCGACTCGTGCGCGACGCCGACGACGGCGGCGAGCGACACGGCTTCGTGGCTGATCAGGACCTCTTCGATCTCGCGCGGGTAGACGTTGAACCCGCCCCGGATGATCATGTCCTTGGCCCGGTCGACGATGGAGTAGTAGCCGTCGGCGTCGCGCGTGGCGATGTCGCCCGTACGGAACCAGCCGTCCTTCATCACCTCGGCCGTCGCCTCGGCGCGGCCGTAGTAGCCCTTCATGATGTTGTGACCCCTGATGGCGATCTCGCCGGGTCCCTCGCCCTCGACGGTCTTCCAGTCGCCGTCGACCAGCTTCATCTCCACGCCCCAGATCGGCGTGCCGATGGTGCCGGGCTTGGTGGGCCGGCCGAGCTGGTTGAAGCTGGCGACAGGCGCGGTCTCGGAGAGCCCGTACCCCTCCAGGATGCCGATGCCGAAGGTCTTCTCGAAGTCCTTGAGCACCTCGACCGGCGAGGACGCGCCACCGGCCACCGCCACCCGCAGCGACGTGGGCACCTCCGCGCCGTCCGCGTGGATCTTGGTGAGCATGCCCCAGTACATCGTGGGCACCCCGGCGAAGAACGTCACCTTCTCCTTGACCATGAGCGCCAGCGCCTCGCCCGGGTCGAAGCGCGGCATCAGCACCACCGTGGCGCCGCGCAGGAAGCCGGTGTTCATCACGACGGTCTGGCCGAAGGAGTGGAACAGCGGCAGCACCGCGAGGTAGGTGTCGCCCTGCTCCTCGTCCGAGGGGAACATCTTGTCGCTGGCCATGGCGTTGAGCAGCATGTTCTGGTGGCTCAGCTCGGCGCCCTTGGGCTGGCCCGTGGTGCCCGAGGTGTAGAGGATGACCGCGGTGTCGTCGGGGGCCGTCTGCACGGTCTCGAACTCCGCCGGCATGCCGCCCAGGGCGGCCCAGATCGACTCGCCGTGCTCGGACTCGGTGGCCAGCGGCGTCGCGGGCAGCACGAAGAAGTGCTCGCACCCCTCCGCCGCCTCGAAGCCCGCCCGGCCCCGCTCGCCGAGCGGCAGTTCCGGCGTGCCCTCGAAGCAGAACAGCGCCTTGGCGTCGCTGTCGTCGAGGTGGTAGGCGATCTCGCGTGACTGCAGCAGCACGTTGAGCGGCACCACCGTGGCCCCGGCCTTCAGGATGCCGAAGTAGACGAACGGGAAGTAGGGCAGGTTGGGGCAGGCCAGCGCGACCTTGTCCCCCTTGGTGATCCCGCGCGAGATCAGCAGGCTGGCGACCTGGTTGGCGACAGCGTCGATCATGGAGTACGGCAGCCGCATGTCGCCGAAGGCGACGGCGGTGCGGTCGGGGGTGTTTCTGGCGCTGTCCTCCAGGACGATCGACAGATTCAGCATGACGCCTTCCTCCCTCTAGAACGGCTTCGGCGCCATCTTCGCAGGCGGGACATACCGACTGGTAGGTAACTCAGGTCACAACTGGATATGGACGCGCGTGCGGCCTTCTTGTAAGCAAGGGGGACGTTACTTCCCCAGGAGGGGTCATGGAGTACGACTACGTGATCGTCGGGGCGGGGTCGGCCGGCTGTGTGCTGGCCGCCCGGCTGTCGGAGGATCCCGGTGTTTCGGTGGCCCTGGTCGAGGCCGGCGGCAAGGACGACAAGCTCGAGATCCGCATGCCGGCCGGTTTCGCCAAGCTGTTCAAGACCGAGTACGACTGGGACTTCACCACCGCCAAGCAGGGCGAGATGTCCGGGCGCGAGCTCTACTGGCCCCGAGGTCGCGTGCTCGGCGGCTCGTCGTCGCTCAATGCCCAGATGTACGTACGCGGCTGCCAGCTCGACTACGACCAGTGGGACATCCCCGGCTGGGCCTACGACGACGTCCTGCCCTACTTCACCAGGGCCGAGCGCCGCGTCGGCAGCAACGAGGGGGGCGTCTACGGCACCGACGGCCCCGTCTACGTCTCCGAGCTGCGCAGCCCCAACGTCACGACGGCCGCCTTCCTCCAGGCGTGCGCGGAGCTGGGGATGACCCGCCTGGGCGAGCTGAACGGCCGCTCGAACGAGGGTTACTGCCCGACCCCCGTCACCCAGAACCGCGGCAGGAGATGGAGCTCGGCCGACGCCTACCTGCGCCCGGCCGCCTCGCGGCCCAACCTGACCGTCCTCACCGGCGCCGCGGTGGACCGGGTGACGTTCGACGGCAGGCGGGCGACGGGCATCGAGTACGGCGGCGGCACCCAGGTCAGAGCCAGGCGGGAGGTCGTCCTGGCCGCGGGCGCGATCGGCTCGCCGTACCTGCTGATGCGCTCGGGCGTGGGCGCGGCCGACGAGTTGCGCGACGCCGGGGTGCCGCTCGTGCACGAGCTGCCCGAGGTCGGCAAGAACCTCCAGGACCACCTGTCCAGCGGCGTGTTCGTCGAGTGCGCCAGACCGGTGACCCTGACCGGGGCCGAGTCGATCGGCAACCTGCTGCGTTACCTCGTCACCCGCTCCGGCATGCTGACCACGAACGTGGGCGAGGCGGTGGCGTTCATCAGGACCTCGGACGGCGAGCCCGCTCCCGACATCGAGCTGATCTTCGCGCCGGGGCCGTTCATCGACCACGGGCTCACGCCTCCGTCCGGTCACGGGCTCACCGTCGGGGTGGTGCTGCTGCAGCCGGAGAGCCGCGGCCGGGTCGGGCTGAACGGCGCGGACGTGGTCATCGACCCCGCCTACCTCGGCGCGGAGGCCGACGTCAGACGGCTGGTCGCGGGGCTGAAGACGGCCAAGCGGGTGTTCGCCACCGAGGCGATGAAGCCGTTCGCGGGCGGGCCGATGGCGCCCTACTGGGCGCCGGAGACCGACGAGGAGCTGGCCCGGTGGGTACGCGAGCGCGGCGAGACCCTGTACCACCCGGTCGGCACCTGCCGGATGGGCACAGACGACGGCTCCGTGGTGGACCCGGCGCTGCGTGTGCGCGGCGTCGAGGGGCTCAGGGTCGTGGACGCCTCCGTCATGCCGACCCTGAACCGCGGCCACACCCACGCCCCCGCCGTCATGATCGGCGAGAAGGGAGCCGACCTGATCAAGGGTGGCGACGCTTGACGTAAGTGGTCACTTGCGTAGGCTCGACGGTATGACGCTGCCCGTGGACCTCGACCTGTCGCAGATCCCGTTCTGGGGACGGCCGCAGGCCGAGCGCATGGAGGCCTTCCGCAAGCTGCGCGAGCTGGAGCGCCCGGCCTTCGTGCCGGAGCAGGCCGTGCCGTTCGTCGGCGGCGGGCCGGGCTACTACGCCCTGGTCCGCCACGCCGACGTGACCGAGGCCAGCAGGAACGCGGCCGTGTTCAGCAGCGAGCCGTGCTCCAACAGCATCCCCGACATGCCGCGCTGGCTGAGCGTCTACTTCGGGTCGATGATCAACATGGACGACCCAAGGCACGCGCGGCTGCGCCGGATCGTCTCGCGCGCGTTCACGCCGCGGGTCCTGTCGAAGATGGAGGAGGACCTGGCGCGGGCCGCCGCCGAGATCGTGGACCGGGCGGCCGCCGAGGGTCCAGGCGACTTCGTCACGCAGGTGGCGGCGCGGCTGCCGGTACGGGTCATCTGCGACATGATGGGCATTCCTGCGAAATTTCATGACATGGTGTTGCGGCGGACCAACGTCATCCTCGGCAACGCCGACCCCGAGTACACCGGCCTGTCGCCCGACTTCAGCCGCGTCAACGTCGCCCGCGGCCTGGCCAAGCTGCTGCACGCCGGCTTCTCGCTCAACCGCCTGGCCGCCCGCCTGGGCGACGAACGGCGCCGCAGGCCCACCGGCGACCTGGTCAGCCTCCTGGTCAACGGCGAGGAGCGGCTGTCGTCCCAGGAGCTCGGCTCGTTTTTCATCCTGCTGGTGGTGGCGGGCAGCGAGACGACCCGCAACGCGATCGCGCACGGGCTCAAGCTGCTCACCGACCATCCCGGCCAGCGCGAGCTGCTGCTGGCCGACTTCGACGGCCGCATCGTCGGGGCCTGCGACGAGATCGTCCGCTACGCCACGCCGGTGATCCAGTTCCGCCGTACGCTGACCCGCGACCACGAGCTGAACGGCACCGCGTACAGGAAGGGCGACAAGGTGCTGCTCTTCTACAACTCGGCCAACCGCGACGAGGCGGTGTTCACCGACCCCGAGCGCTTCGACATCACCCGCGACCCCAACCCGCACGTCGGCTTCGGCGGCCCAGGGCCCCACTACTGCCTGGGCGCCCACCTGGCGCGCAGGGAGATGACCGTGATGTTCCGCGAGCTGTTCACCCGCCTGCCCGGCATCAGGGCCGTGGGGGAGCCCGAGTTCCTGCTGTCCAACTTCATCAACGGGATCAAGCACCTGCGTTACACCTTCTGAGCGCCCGGTCGGAGCGCGGCCGTCGTGCTAGGTTTCGCAGTCATGGAGATCAGGACTATCCACGCCAATGGTGTGGAGTTCGCGTATCTGTCTTTGGGCGAGGGGCCGCTGGCGCTGTGCCTGCACGGCTTTCCCGACACCGCGCACACCTGGCGGCACCTGATGCCCGCCCTGGCCGAGCACGGCTATCGCGCGGTCGCGCCCTTCATGCGGGGTTACGCTCCCACCGAAGTCCCGGCCGACGGCGCCTACGAGGACGCGGCGCTGGTCGCCGACGTACGCGCGCTGCACGAGGAGCTGGGCGGCGGCGACGACGCCGTCGTCATCGGCCACGACTGGGGCGCCTTCCCCACCTACGCCACCGCCGGCCGCTTCCGCCGCGCCGTGACGCTCGCGGTGCCGCCGCCGGGCTCGCTGGCGAGTGGCTTCTTCGAGTACGAGCAGCTCAAGCGCTCGTTCTACATCTTCCTCTTCCAGACGGCGCTGGCCGAGTCGGCCGCCGCGGCCCCCGGCTTCATCGACAACCTGTGGCGCGACTGGTCGCCGGGGTACGACGCGAGCGAGGACCTGGAGTTCGTCCGCCGCAGCATCGGCGCCCCCGCGAACCTCGCCGCGGCCATCGGCTACTACCGGGCCATGCTCGGCACCACGCCGCCCTCGGGCCGCTATCCGGCCGTCGAGGGCGGGGTCGCCGGGCCCGTCCTCTACCTGCACGGCGCCGATGACGGCTGCCTGAGCGCCGACCTGACCAAGGACGCGCTGAGCCACCTGCCCGAAGGCTCGCGGACCGAGGTGGTGCCGGGCGCCGGGCACTTCCTGCAGCTGGAACGACCGCGCGAGGTCAACCGACTCATCCTCGACTGGCTCGGCCCGGCGGCCTGACCCGCCCTTTCTCGTACGCCGCTCGCGCGGCCGGGAGTCGTACCCTTCCCGGCCGCGTACGTACGGTGTACGTCAAAACCATTGACGTAAGTGCCCGCTTTTCCCATGATTGGCACATGAGCGTCCTGGACTTCGACCTGTCGGACCGCGACTTCTGGGCCAAGCCCATGAGCGAGCGCGAGGACGCGTTCGAGCGGCTGCGCGCCCGCGACACCCCCGCCTTCTTCGAGGAGATGGAGATGTCGTACGCGCCCAAGGGCCCCGGCTACTACGCCTTGGTCAGGCATGCCGACATCCTCGAAGCCAGCCGCAACCCCGAGGTGTTCTGCTCGGGCGACGGCGGGGCGACGAACATCCCCGACATGCCCGCGGAGTTCGCCGAGTACTTCGGCTCGATGATCAACATGGACGACCCCCGTCACGCCCGGCTGCGCCGGATCGTCTCCAGGGCCTTCACCCCCAAGATGATCAAACAGTTCGAGGCGGACGTCGAGGCCGCGGCCGTCACCATCGTGGACGACCTGCTGGCCAAGGGGCCCGGCTGCGACTTCGTCACCGAGGTGGCAGCCCGTCTGCCCCTGAAGATCATCTGCGACATGATGGGCATCTCCGAGCGCGACTACGGCTACGTCTTCGACCGCTCCAACATCATCCTCGGCGGCTTCGACCCCGAGTACACCGGCGGCGACCTCGACCAGATCGCCGAGCGCCTGCTCAACGCGGGCGTGGAGCTGCAGCAGCTGGTCCAGGACCTGGCCGCCCACCGCGCCGACCACCCCACCACCGACCTGACGTCGTCCCTGGTCAACGCCAACATCGACGGCGAGCGGCTGACCATGCAGGAGCTGGGCTCGTTCTTCATCCTGCTCGTCGTGGCCGGCAACGAGACCACCAGGAACGCCATCTCCTACGGCCTGCGCCTGCTCACCAAGAACCCCGACCAGCGCGCCCTGTGGCTGGAGGACCTCGACGGCCGCGCGCCCGGCGCGGTCGAGGAGATCGTCCGGCTGGCCTCCCCGGTGAACTTCATGCGCCGCAAGCTCACCAGGGACTTCGAGATGAACGGCCACCTCTACCGCAAGGGCCAGAAGGCCGTGCTGTTCTACTGGGCGGCCAACAGGGACGCCGCCGTGTTCGACGACCCGCTGCGCTTCGACATCACCCGCCACCCCAACCCGCACGTCGGCTACGGCGGCCCCGGGCCCCACTTCTGCCTGGGCGCCCACCTGGCCCGGAGGGAGATCACGGTGATGTTCCGCGAGCTGCTGCGCCGCGTCCCCAACGTCGAAGGCGGCAAGCCCGACCGGCTGCACTCCAGCTTCATCAACGGGATCAAGCACATGGAGTGCACCTTCTGAGCACCCGTCAGCGGGTCACGACTGCGTGTTCAGCCTGATCTGGTTCATCACCGTGCGGATGTCGGGCAGCAGCTGCTTGCTGGTCGACGGGATCGACATGTAGACGATCGCGGGGACGTCCGCGCCGGTGTTCACGGCGATCGTCACAAGTGTGGCCTTCTCCGTGCCCGACGTCAGCTGGTAGGCGATCAGCCGGCCCGTCTGGTCGCCCACCTTGATCGCCTGCTGGGCGATCTTGCGCACCTTGTTGTCCGCCGGGAAGAAGCGCTTGCGCGCGTTCAGCACGACCTGCCTGATGGCCGGCTCCAGGTTGTCCCGCTCGTAGTACGAGGCCATCCGCGCCGACAGCGGGCCCGACATGACCGTGGCGTACCGCTCGGGGGCGACCTGGACGTACTGGCGGGTGTCGAAGCCGTAGGTGGCCTTGACCGTCGCGCGCTGGTCCAGCTGCCAGGTGCCGCCCAGGCGCGGCATCGAGATCCCGGCCGCCGCGTCGGGGACGCGGCCGATCACCGGGGAGGCCTTGCCCGGGTACTTCGGCAGCGCGCCGATCGAGGACGAGGTCTTGGTGCTCTTGGGGCTGCTCGGGGCGGCCGTCGGCTTCTGGGCCACGCCGGCGCTGGAGGCGTCCTCGCCGGCCAGCGGGCCCCACAGGAACGCCCACAGCAGCGCGACCACCAGCGCCACCGCCACCGAGCCACCGAGCGCGAAGACCCAGACCGGCCGGCCCGCGTCCTCGTCGTCCAGCGCGTCGTGCTCGCCCATGGCCTGGTAGTTGTCGCCGAAGACGGTGTTCCAGAGCTCCTGCTGGCGCTCGGGCGGAGGGGTGCGCGAGCCGCTGATCTGGCCGGCCGTGACGAAGCGGTTCTCGGGGTCGGAGGGGTCGCGGCTGAGCTTGTGACCGGGACGGGCGGACTGGTCCTCGCCGGGAGGCCCTTCGCCACGGCCACCGCCGTGCTGACCGCCGCCGTGCTGACCCGGGCCGTGCTGACCTGGGCCGTGCTGGCCACCGCCTTGGTGGTTTCCGCCCTGATGATTTCCACCGGGGCCGCCGCCGTTCTGGCCGCCGCCGTGTTGGCCGCCGTGTTGACCACCGTGTTGACCACCGGGCTGGCCGCCGCCGGGATGGGACGGGGCGGGGTGGACGACCCGGTCGCCGGGGGAGGCCGGGTGGACCACGCGGTCGCCGGGGGCGGACGGCACGGCGCGCTCGTTCAGCAGGTTCTCCGTGTGCTGGCCGTAGGTGACCGTGCGCTCGTCGGCCGGATGCACCTGCGGCCGGGGCGGCGCGTCGGCCGGGCCGTTCTGGGAGCCGTACTGCGTCGTGCGCTCGGCGGCGGGCGCGGAGCGCTCGGCCGGCCACGGGGCGGGGCTGGACAGGTTCGACCAGGCGTCGGGGGAGGGGGTGGGCGGCTGCGCCCACGCGGGCACCGGGTCGGGGACCGCCGGACCGCCGGGCGGGGACGAGGGCGACGGCATGCCCTTCGACGACACCTCGGGCCAGGCGGCCGGGCCCGCCGTGCTCTGCGGCGGCGCGTCCGGCCAGGAGCTTCGTACGTCCGGCGAGGAGTTGCCCGACCAGGAGCCGGGCGCGTCCTGCGGGGACGCCTCCGGCCACGACATCGGCACGTCCTGCTGGGAGCCCTCGTGCCGGCCCGGCTCGTACGGGAGGGGAGCGCGGCCGGTGTCCTGGCGGGGCGGTTCGGGCCAGGAGGGCGCCGTTCCGTTCGGGGAGTCCTGCCACGACGGCGGCCCGCCGGCCTGCTCCCCGCGCCCGGCGCCGGGCGGGTCGGGCCAGGACGCGTCCTTGCGCGGCGGCTCCGGCCAGGACGGCTCGGGATGGCCGGCCCGCGAACTGTCGGGCCAGGACGCCGGCACCTCGGAGGGGGACTCGGGCCAGGAGGACGCCTCACGGCGTGGTGCCTCAGGCCAGGAGGATGGCAGGTGAGGTCCGGAATTCTCCGTTGCCATTACTGCCGGCCCTCCCGAGGTTGTGTCCGGATGTCCCGTTATATCCGGATTTGACGTCTCACGCATGATCTCATGGGATTTTCCAGGAGATGAAGGTGGTTCCGCAGCGAAACGAGCGAAGCCATGAGGATCGGTCGGCGGATCCTGCATCGGCAGGTCGCCGTCCGGTCCATGGGGCTCAGCTGGGTACACCACTTCGACAAGGCTATTCTTCTGGGACGAATGAGGTCACAACGGATACATCACCATCAGGTCTCGCCGGGCCTGAAGGATCCATTGTGCCCCGGGACCTCGATCGAGTGTCTGCATTCAGCCGAAGAGGTGCGCTAGGCTTGACACGTGCGTTCCGCGACCCTGCTTCTTAGCGGGCCGCGACGGCCCTAGAAGAGTCCGCCGTCGCGGCTCCACCCCTCGTTGTGTGCACGGGGGGTTTTCTTATTGGGTCCGAGTCAAGCCAGAAGGACACTAGCCGTGAGTGAGTACGACCCGCAGGCGCTGCAGGCCAAGTGGCAGCAGCGATGGGAGGAGCAGGAACCCTACCGGGCGAGCGAGGACGCCGCGGACCTCCGCGAGCGCCGCTACATGCTCGACATGTTCCCCTACCCGTCCGGCGACCTGCACATGGGCCATGGCGAGGTGTTCGCCATCGGCGACGTCGTCGCGCGCTACTGGATGCAGAAGGGCTACAACGTCCTGCACCCGATCGGCTGGGACTCCTTCGGCCTGCCCGCCGAGAATGCCGCGATCAAGCGCAACGCCCATCCGGCCGAGTGGACCTACGCCAACATCGAGACGCAGGCCAACTCCTTCCGCCGCTACGGCATCGCCTTCGACTGGTCGCGCCGCCTGCACACCAGCGACCCCGACTACTACCGCTGGAACCAGTGGCTGTTCATCCGCTTCTTCGAGCGGGGGCTGGCCTACCGCAAGGGCGGCCTGGTCAACTGGTGCCCCAACGACCAGACCGTGCTGGCCAACGAGCAGGTCGTGGCGGGCAAGTGCGAGCGCTGCGGCGCCGACGTCGTCCGCCGCGAGCTGACGCAGTGGTATTTCAAGATCACTGACTACGCGCAGCGGCTGCTGGACGACATGAGCCAGCTGGACGCCTGGCCCGAGCGGCTGCTGACCATGCAGCGCAACTGGATCGGCCGCTCCGAGGGCGCCGACGTGCTGTTCGAGATCGAGGGCCGCGACGAGCCGGTCCACGTCTACACCACGCGCCCCGACACGCTCTACGGCGCCACGTTCTTCGTCGTCGCCGCCGACGCCGCGCTGGCCGACGAGATCGTCACCGACGAGCAGCGCCCGGCGTTCGAGGCCTACCGCGCCGAGGTCGCCAAGCTGAGCGACATCGAGCGGCTGGCCACCGACAAGGAGAAGACCGGCGTCTTCCTGGGCCGGTGGGCGATCAACCCGGTCAACGGCGAGCGCATCCAGGTCTGGGCCGCCGACTACGTGCTGTCCGACTACGGCCACGGCGCCATCATGGCCGTGCCCGCCCACGACCAGCGCGACCTCGACTTCGCCCGCAAGTTCGACCTGCCGGTCAAGGTCGTCGTGCACACCGGCCTGGCCGACCCCGGTGAGACCGGCGAGGCCACGCCGGGCGAGGGCACGCTGGTCAACTCCGGGCCGCTGGACGGCCTGACCAAGACCGAGGCGATCGCGAAGATCATCGAGGTGCTGGAGGTCGACGGCAGGGGCACCGGCGCGGTGAACTTCCGGCTGCGCGACTGGCTGCTGTCCCGCCAGCGTTTCTGGGGCACGCCGATCCCGATCATCCACTGCCCCGACTGCGGCGAGGTGCCCGTACCCGACGAGCAGCTGCCGGTCACGCTGCCCGACATGCGCGGCGAGGCGCTGGCGCCGAAGGGCGTCTCCCCGCTGGCCAGCGCCACCGACTGGGTCAACGTCGCGTGCCCCAAGTGCTCCGGCCCGGCCAGGCGCGACACCGACACGATGGACACGTTCGTCGACTCGTCCTGGTACTTCCTGCGTTACTGCTCGCCCGGCTACACCGATGGCCCGTTCGACCCCGAGCAGGTGCGCAAGTGGGGCCCGATCGACCAGTACGTCGGCGGCATCGAGCACGCGGTGCTGCACCTGCTCTACTCCCGCTTCTTCACCAAGGTCCTGCACGACATGGGCATGGTGGACTTCACCGAGCCGTTCGTGCGCATGCTCAACCAGGGCCAGGTGATCAACGGCGGCAAGGCCATGTCGAAGTCCCTGGGCAACGGCGTGGACCTGGGCCGGCAGATCGACGACTTCGGCGTCGACGCCGTCCGGCTGACCATGATCTTCGCCGGGCCGCCGGAGGACGACATCGACTGGGCCGACCTGTCGCCGGCCGCCTCGCAGAAGTTCCTGGCCCGCGCGCTGCGGGTGATGTCCGAGGTCGCCAGCGAGCCCGGGGTGGCGTTCGAGAGCGGCGACACCGAGCTGCGCAAGGTGACCCACCACACCATCGACGAGGTCACCAAGCTGGTCGACTCCTACCGCTTCAACGTGGCGGTGGCCCGCATGATGGAGCTGACCTCGGCCGCGCGCAAGGCCATCGACTCGGGCCCCGGCCCGGCCGACCCGGCGGTGCGCGAGGCCGCCGAGGCGCTGGCGATCATGCTGTCGCTGGTGGCCCCCTACACCGCCGAGGAGGGCTGGGAGCGGCTGGGCCGCACCGGGCCCGTCGCCTTCGGCGGCTGGCCGGTGGCCGACCCCGCGCTGCTGGTGCAGGAGTCGGTCACCTGCGTGGTGCAGGTGGCGGGCAAGGTGCGCGACCGCCTGGAGGTGCCGCCCGGCATCGCCGAGGACGAGCTGCGCGCGCTGGCGCTGGCCTCGGACAAGGTCTCGCCCTACCTGACCGGCATGCCGCGCAAGGTGATCGTCCGCGCGCCCAAGCTGGTCAACATCGTCCCCTAGTCACCCGTCCGGGTCGTCCGTCCGGGACGTCCGTCCGGGACGGCGGCCCGGTACGCCGGCCCTGGTCGTCGGGCCGGTCACAGCTCGCGCAGGGCCGGCAGCAGCTCCTTCTCCGCCCAGTCGAAGAACGGCTGCTGCTGGTCGTGCCCGATCTGCACCAGCGCCACGTGCGTGTAACCCGCATCGGCGAACTTCCTGACGCCCTCCACCACGGCGCTCACGTCGTCGCCGCACGGTACGCTCTCCGCCACGTCCTCGGGGCGGACGGTGCCGGCGGCCGCGGCGAAGTTCACCGGTCCTGGCAGCTCCGCCATCACCTTCCAGCCGCCGACGGCCGACCAGCGCCACAGCTCGTGGGCGCGCCGCACTGCGGCGTCTCGGTCGGTGTCGTACGCGATCGGCAGCTGCCCGTAGATCGGCTTGCCCTCCCCGCCGGCCGCCTTGAACTGCCGCACCACCGCCGGCATCGGCTCGTTGACGACCAGCACGTCCCCGAACTCGGCGGCCAGCTCGGCCGACTGCCCGCCGGAGGCGGCGATGCCGATGGGCACGGGCCGCTCCGGCAGGTCGTACAGCTTGGCCGAGTCCACGTCGTAGAACTCGCCCTGCCGGGTGATGTACTCGCCGCTGAACAGCTCCCTGATGATCTGCACCGCCTCGGCGAACATCCGGTGCCGCGTGTCCACGGGCGGCCAGCCCTCGCCGATGACGTGCTCGTTGAGGTTCTCGCCCGCGCCCAGCCCCAGGGTGAACCTGCCCTTGCTGAGCACCCCCATCGTGGCCGCCTTCTGCGCCACCACGGCCGGGTGGTAACGCATGATGGGGCAGGTCACGTACGTCATGAGCGGCAGCCGCTCAGTCACCTGCGCCGCGGCGCCCAGCACCGACCAGCAGTAGGGCGAGTGCCCCATCTCCTCCAGCCAGGGAAAGTAGTGGTCGGAGATGACCGCGTAGTCGAAGCCGGTCCGTTCGGCCGCGGCGGCGTAGTCGACCAGCTCGCGGGCCGGGGTCTGCTCGGACATCAAGGTGTAGCCGATTTGTACCATGGGTCCCGGCTACCCAGGGTTTGTGTGGACTAGCGTCGAGGGACCGGAGATCAATGATGGTCGCGCTCGCGCAGCTCCTCGATCACCAGGCCGAGGCCGATGCCGAGCAGCCAGACGTCCTTGGCGACGGCCAGGCCCTGCGGGGCCGGGCGCAGGCTGCCCTCCTGTCGCATCCCCGGCGTCCGCAGATAGAGGCCGAGCAGTCCCGCCGCGAAGCCGGTCAGCGCCGCCCCGGCCAGCAGCGACGGCACGAACGGCGTCGCCAGCGCCACGCCGAGGGCGATCTCGGACCTCGACAGCAGCCGGACGAACGCGGCCGGCTCCATGCGGCCGAGGAAGGGATACGTGGTCGTCGCCATGCCGTGCGTGGCCGCGGCGCCCTGCTCGTCCGCGTGGGCCTTGCCCAGGCCGGAGTCCAGGATGATGGCCGCGGCGGCCAGACGCGGCGGCAGCTGGTGGGCGCGAGCGAAGATCCTCATGGTTCCTCCTCTCTCCGAAAATCCGGCATCCAATCACATACCACTCCATACCTCCGATGTGCTGCTTCCAGGTGCGGGGGACGTCCGCTGGCGGAAGAATTCATAGGCCGGGCTTGACCGCGCGCACTAGTGTGCAGCTGTGACAAATGGCGCATACCTGAGATACCCACACCTGCACGGTGACCTGGTCACTTTCGTCGCCGACGACGACGTCTGGCTCGCCCCGCTGACCGGAGGAAGAGCGTGGCGCTTCACCGCCGACCGCGTCTCCGTGTCGTACCCGAGGTTCTCGCCCGACGGCGCGCGCATCGCGTGGACCGGTTCCAGGGAGGGCGCCGCCGAGGTGTTCGCGGCCGAGATCGACGGCGGGGAGGGCGAGCGGCTGACGCACTGGGGCGGCGGCTCGACCTCGGTCCGCGGATGGACGGCGGACGGGCGGGTGCTCGCCGTCAGCGCGACCGGGCAGAGCTCCGACACCCGGCGGTGGGCGTACGCGGTGCCGCTCGACGGCGGGCCCGCCACGCGGTTGCCGTACGGGTGGGTGAGCGACGTGAGCATCGACGGGCCCATCGACGGGCCCATCGACGGTGCCGGAGCTGGGGCCGGGACCGGGAGTGGCACCGCGAGCGAGGCCGGTGGCGGTGCGCGGGTCGTCACCGTGTCGTCGATCTGGCGCGAGCCCTCGCAGTGGAAGCGGTACCGGGGCGGCACGGCCGCCAAGATCTGGGTGGACGCTGAAGGGGACGGCGAGTTCACCCGCCTGTTCGCCGACAGCGCGGCGCAGTACTGGTCGGTGAGCTGGTCGGGCGACCGGATCGTCTACCTGTCCGACGTGGACGGCGTCGGCAACGTCTACTCCTGCCTGCCCGACGGGTCCGACGTGCGCCGGCACAGCTCCCACGAGGAGTTCTACGCCAGGCACGCCACCAGCGACGGCGAGCGGGTCGTCTACAGTCACGCTGGCGACCTGTGGCTGATGGAGAGCCTGGACGCGGAGCCGTACCGGCTGGACGTGACGCTCGGCGGGCCGCGGCCGGGACGCGCCAGGCGGCCGGCGCCGCTGCGGGTGGGGGCGTACGCGCCGGACGCGACCGGGCGCGCCAGCGCCGTGGAGATCCGCGGCACCGTGCACTGGGTCACCCACCGCGACGGGCCCGCGGGTGCGCTGCGGGCCGAGCCGGGCGTGCGCGTACGGCTGCCGCAGGTGCTCGACGCCGACGGCAAGGCCGTGTGGGTGTCCGACGCCACCGGCGAGGACGGCCTGGAGATCGGCACCCCGGGCGGCGAGGTCCGCACGCTGGCCGCCGGCCGGCTCGGGCGGGTGCTGGAACTGGCCGCCGCCCCCGACGGCAAGCACGTGGCCGCCGCCACGCACGACGGGCGGCTGCTCGTCATCGACCTGGACAGCGAGAACATCCGCGAGCTGGACAGGACCGAGCAGGGCGACGTGGGCGGCCTGACGTTCTCGCCCGACTCCGGCTGGCTGGCCTGGGAACATCCGCACGACGTACGCCTGACGCAGATCAAGATGGGACGGGTGGACGGCACCTCGGTGATCGAGGTGACCCCGCCCCGCTTCGTGGACCACGACCCCGTCTTCACCAAGGACGGCAAGCACCTGGCCTTCCTGTCGGTGCGGACGTTCGATCCCGTCTACGACGCGCACGCCTTCGACCTGGCCTTCGCATACGGGGACAAGCCGTACATCGTGCCGCTGCAGGCCGCCACGCCGTCCCCGTTCGACCCCTCGCTCCAGGGGCGCGGGTTCAACGGTGAGGACGACAAGCCCGCGAAGGGGGAGAAGAAGGACGACGAGCCGCCGCGCACCGAGGTCGACCCCGACGGGATCTTCGCGCGCGTGGTGCCCGTGCCCGTGCAGGCCGGCCACTACGGCAACCTGCGCGCGGCGAAGGACGCGCTGCTCTGGCTGCGTTTCCCGATCGCCGGGCGCCTCGGCGACGGCAGCGAGCAGAGCCCCGACATCGTCCTCGAACGCTACGACCTCAAGAAGCGCTCCAAGTCCGAGCTGGGCAAGGAGGTGCGCTCGTTCGAGGTCAGCGGCGACGGCTCCAGGCTCGTCACCCACGGCAAGAACGGCCTGCAGACCCGGCCCGCGAGCGAGGGCGACGACGTCGTCACCATCGACCTCGACCGCATCGCCGTGCGGATCGAGCCCGTGGCCGAGTGGCGGCAGGCCTACCGCGAGGCGGGCCGGCTCATGCGCGACCACTACTGGCGCGCCGACATGAACGGCGTCGACTGGCAGGCCGTGCTCGACCGCTACGAGCCGATGGTCGAGCGCATCGGCTCCCGCGCCGAGCTGATCGACCTGCTCTGGGAGGCGCAGGGCGAACTCGGCACCTCCCACGCCTACGCGTACGCCACCGGTGGCGGCTCCGACCCGAGACGCCGCCAGGGTCTCCTCGGTGCCGACCTGGCCAGGGACGACGACGGCGTCTGGCGCGTCGCCCGCATCCTGCCGGGCGAGTCGTCCGACCACGCCGCCCGCTCGCCGCTGCTCGCCCCCGGCGTCGCCGTCCGCCCCGGCGACGCGATCATCGCGGTCGGCGGCCGCCCGGTCGATCCGGTACGCGGGCCGCTGGCCCAGCTGGCCGGCACCGCGGACCGGCCCACCGAGCTGACCGTCCGGCCCGGCTCCGGCGGTGACGTGCGCCGCGTCGTCGTCACCCCGATCGCCGACGAGTCGCAGCTGCGTTACCACGAGTGGGTGGAGGGCCGGCGGGCCCACGTCAGGCAGGCGTCGGGCGGCCGGCTGGGATATCTGCACGTTCCGGACATGGTGGCCAGCGGGTGGGCGCAGTTCCACCGCGACCTGCGTACCGAGATGGCCTGCGAAGGGCTCGTCGTGGACGTGCGCGAGAACGGCGGCGGGCACCTGTCCGAGCTGGTGCTGGAGAAACTGTCCCGCCGGGTCACCGGCTGGGCGCTGCCGCGCGGATACAAGCCGATGCGCTACCCGGAGGACTCGCCGCGCGGGCCGGTGGTGACGATCGCCGACGAGTTCGCGGGCTCCGACGGCGACATCGTCAGCGCCGGCATCAAGAATCGCGGGATCGGGCCGCTGGTCGGCGTACGGACGTGGGGCGGCGTGATCGGCATCGACAACCGGTACACGCTGGTGGACGGGACCGTGGTCACCCAGCCGCGGTACTCGTTCTGGCTCGAAGGGCCCGGCTGGGGCGTGGAGAACCACGGCGTCGATCCCGACGTCGAGGTGGTGATGACGCCGCAGGACCGGGTGGCGGAGCGGGACCCGCAGCTCGACAAGGCGATCGAGCTCGCGCTCGCGGCCCTCGACGAACACCCGGCGGCCACCCCGCCGGACCTGCCTCCACTGACCTGACCCCGCGTCGGCCGCAGACCCGCCCGGACCCGAACGAACCGGGCCGGGCGGGTCCCGGACCGGCCCGGATCGCCAGGGCCAGGCATCAGGCGACGCGCGTCAGGCCATGCGCGTCAGGCCATGCGCGTCAGGCAACGCGCACCCGAGGATGCGGATCAGGCCATGCGCGCCCGAGGATGCGGATCAGACGATGCCTGCCGGGCGATGCTGACGGTCGAATGACGCGGATCAGCCGATGTGGGTCAACCGGTTGAGGATCTCGTCCAGGATGGCCTCGGTGGTGGCGAAGTTGAGCCGTACACAGTGCTCGCCACCGGGGCCGAACGGCGCGCCGTCGTTCAGCCGGACCCTGGCCTCTCGCTCGATCACTTCCGCCATGCCCGGCCGCCCCACCTCCAGCCAGGCCAGGTACGTCGCCTCCGGGACGCGGTAGCCGAACGCGGCGGGCAGGCGCCGTGCGAGGGTGTGCCGGTGCCGGTCGAGCAGGGCCACGGTCTCGGCCAGCCAGTCGTCCCCGTGCCGCCAGGCCGCCACCGTCGCCTCGACGCCGAAGACGCTCGGGGAGCCGTACACGAACGGGGGCTGCGCGTCCATGGCCGCGCGCAGGCCAGGATGCCCGAGGTGGGCCACCGAGCATCGGATGCCGCCCAGGTTGAACGCCTTCGTGGCGGAGGTGAGCGTGACGGTGCGCTCGGGCAGGATCATGGCGAACGGGATGTGCCGGTGCGGTTCGTAGACCAGGTCGGCGTGGATCTCGTCCGCGATGACGAGCAGGTCGTGGCGTTCGGCGCTCTCGGCCAGCGCGGTCAGCTCAGCGTGGGTGAACACCCGGCCGGTGGGGTTGTGCGGGTTCACCAGCAGCAGCACCCGGCAGTCCGACAGGTCGGGCAGCTCGAAGCGCCACGTGGCGCCGTCCGGCTCCATCTGGATCGGGCGCAGCGGGCGTTCCATGATCTGCAGCGTGTCCAGGAACGGATGGTAGAGCGGGGCGTGCACGGCGACCCCGTCTCCCGGCTTGGTCCAGACCTGCAGGATCGCCTGGACGGCCTGGTTGAGGTCGCTGAACGGACGTACGTGGGCGGTGTCCGGACGCCAGTCGTAGCGGGCGGCCATGCGCTCGGCGAAGGCCTCGGCCAGCGGGCCGGCGTTCGGGTCCACCAGCCAGCTCGGATAGCCGAGGTCGCCGGCGGCGCGGCGCAGCAGGGCCTCGGTGACGGCGGGGGCGGTGGGCAGGTCCATGTCGGCGACCCAGGCAGGGATCACTCCAGGCTCGACCGCCGACCACTTAAGACCATCATGAGTGGATTTAAGGTCTATGGGGGGATATACGTCCTTCACTCAGCCATTCTAGGATTCGTGATTGTGATGAGGCGGTGCGGCGGATTGTGGCAGGCTGGGCGGCCATGATGCCCCACCCGAAGATCGACGCGATAGTTGAGACGTATCTCATCTTGGCCGACGCGGAGGCTCCCGGTCTGGTGGAGGGCCTCTATCTGGAGGGCTCGGCGGCGCTGGGCGACTACCGGCCCGGCACGAGCGACGTCGACTTCGTGGCGGTGACGGCCGACCCGCCACCGGCCGGGGTGCTGGAGCGCATCCACACCAAACTCGGCGCCCACCCCCTCGAAGGCGTCTACCTCACCTGGGACGACCTCGGCCACAACCCCTCCGACCTGGGTGAACGCCCCCAGGCCCGCGCTGGGCGGCTCGACCGGCGAGGCACCCCCAACCCCGTCACCTGGCACACCCTCGCCCGCCACGGCCTGACCTGCCGGGGCCCCAAGCCGGAGGAACTGAAGATCTGGAACGATCCCAGCGCCCTGGCCGCCTGGACCGACCGCAACCTCGACCTCTACTGGCGCCGCCTGGTCACCCGCGCCGCCCGCCCCCTCTCCCCGTGGGGCCTCACCTGCCTCGGCGGCTACGGCACCGTCTGGATGGTAACCGGCGTATCCCGCCTGCACTACACGCTGGCGACCGGCGAAATCACCTCGAAAACGGAGGCCGGCCGCCACGCCCTGCAAGTCTTCCCAGAACGCTGGCACCGCGTGCTGAACGAGGCACTACGCCTCCGCGAGGAAGACACGGCAACGCCGACCGTGGCGAGCGTAGTCGCCGGCCTCGGCGACCACTTCGGCACCCCGCGCCGCTCGCTGTACGGCTCCCCGTTCGAACGCAGAAAAGACGTCCTGACCTTCGCCGACCACACCATCACCGCAGCCCACAAGCTCTACCGCACCCCCTGACCCACCCAAACAAGCACCAACCCCAACACGCACCCAGACACCACTCCACCCCCACTGCACCAAGACAGCGCCCCACCCCGCCACCGCTTCACGGACGATCAGTCGCCTTGGACTGGCCCGCCTGCGACGCGCACTCAACGTACCGCTGCTCTACGCTAAGCAGCCGTATCCACGGGCCCCGAGGTGACGGGCCGCCCCACCCCGCCGACGGTCCTCTGAACGAGCGACCACACCCACTTGCGCCTAGAGCCCGGCCCCATCGCCGAAGCCTTGGGGCAATCAGTCGCACGGACTGGTCTCCTTGCGACGCGCAGCTCAACTTCCCGATGCTCTACGAATGAGCAGCCACATCCGCCGGCACGGGGAACGGGCTACCTGCACCGCCAAGGTCCTCCGGATGATCAGCCGCATCGGCTGGCGCCCCGGCCACGAGCACCCCGGATGTCGAACAGGTGGACAGTCGCACCCAGCGACGTCCTTCGGACGCGTAGACCCTTTGCCGTCGAGAGCCGCGCGCACCTCGTCGGCGATGCGCGTCCTTGGGTGCGAGCAGCTGCGGCTGATCATCCGGAGGGCCTTGGCGGTGCGTGGGGCGGCCCGTCCCCTGCCTTGCCCCGGCGCCGGTCCGGGCAGCACCGTTGGCCACCGTCATTCCGGCCATTTTCGTTACGCGCTGTCGCCGGGCACCCCGAGGTGACCCTGCCGCTCGCCGGGAGGAGGAGGACGTCGGGAGCGATCTACGGTCGTATGTCGGGGATGCCCGAGACAGATGGCCTGCCGCCCCCACGCCGTGGCTGTCGGCGTAGGAGCGGCGACGGACCCGTCAGCCGGTGACCAGGCAAGCAGCACCGAACGCCCCTGGAGGCGCGGATGCGGCGTACCTCATCGATCAATCATGCGGTGCGACCGTCGGCGCGGTGGCGGCGACGGGACGCACGTCTTGCGGCCTGCGACTTCTGCCGCCGCAGGCGGTGCGACACAGGAAGAACAGGACACTTGCGCCCTTCGGCCAGTGGCTCTGAACCTCAGGAGCCTGACCTGGGACGAACGGGACGCATGCCTTTCAGCCTGCGGATCCCGGAGCCCAGGCGGTGTGACGTGGAACGAACGAGACACTCGCCCGGCCACGCCTCACTAGCTGGCTAGAGCCGGCGCAGGACCGCTACGACCTTGCCCAGGACGCTGGCCTCGTCGCCCGGGATCGGCTCGTAGTTGGGGTTGTGGGGGACGAGCCAGACGTGCCCGTCCTTGCGCTTGAAGGTCTTGACCGTGGCCTCGCCCTCGATCATGGCCGCCACGATGTCGCCGCTCTCGGCCACCGGCTGCTGCCGGACCACCACCCAGTCGCCGTCGGCGATGGCGGCCTCGATCATCGAGTCACCCGTGACCTGCAGCAGGAACAGCGTGCCCTCGCCGACGAGCTGCTTCGGCAGCGCGAAGACGTCTTCGACGCTCTCCTCGGCCAGGATCGGCCCACCGGCGGCGATACGGCCCACGAGCGGGACATAGGCGGCGGTGGGGCGGTTGACCGTCGGCTCCTCGTCGCCGGCGTCGGGGTCGACCCACAGCACGGGCTCGCCCGGCAGGCGGACCTCCAGCGCGCGCGGCCGGTGCGGGTCGCGCCGCAGGTAACCCTTGCGCTGCAACGCCGTCAGCTGGTGCGACACGCTGGACGTGCTCGTCAGCTGCACCGCCTCGCCGATCTCGCGCATGGACGGCGGATATCCGCGCTGCTGCACCGAGTCTCGGATCACTTCCAGGATCTTGCGCTGCCTGGGGGTCAGCCCCAGGGAGTCTCGCCGGCGCACCGCGAGGTCGCTGACCCCGTTTGTGCCATCCCGCTCGGTCATGCTCTTCCTCCTCCTCGCCTGGTGGCCCGCCTTACCGGCGAACCTCCCGGTCCGTGGTCCTGATGTCGCACACAGCGACCGTATCGCTGTTGAAGATCATCTTCAAACAATTGTTCGAGTCTTCCTCGAAAAAGTCGCCAGTGTGGTGTACAACATCGTACGGGAGTTCGATCGACACCGTGTTCGATTTGCTGATCTTTATTTGGCCTTTTCCTCAGGCCACACGGCAGGAGGTCATCCATGCGAACGCCCACGAATACGGACACGACCAGCGAAGATGCCAACCAGCTCACACTGATAGCCGATGCCACGCAGAGTAAGGATCGACGGGGAGACAATACGCGGGTGAAGGCCGGTGTCCGAGCGAATTCCGGTAAGAGGTTGGGGCCCCGCGCGACTGGTGGGGGAAGATCCCATTTGCGCCTCGTCCCGCCTCCGCGTACAGGGGGCGACTCCGACGACACGGTGCCGCCCGTGAGTGTCAGGACGCGAAGGGGGCGGGGGAGCGACACGCCGGACGGCACGGACGACACCGTGTCGACCCGCAAGCCTGAAGCGGTCCGAAAGTCTGAGGCAGCCCGAAAGTCTGATGCAGTACGAAAGCCGGGGATGGCCCGCGGGCCAGGGGTGGTTCGCGAGTCTGAGACGGCCGGTGGGTCTGAGACGGCCCGCGACTCTAGGACGGCCCGCTGGTTGGGGGCGGGGCGCAAGTCCGGGACTGCCCGCAAGCAAGGGGGAGCCGACAAGCTTGGTGCTGCCCGCAGGCAGGGGGAAGCCGACGAGCCTGGGATGGGGCGCGAACCAGCGGTGGGGCGTAAATCGGCGGTAGGGCGTAAACGAGGGGTGGGGCGCGGTCCGGTCGCTGTCGAGGGGAGCAGATCCACGATCAGCGGCAAGCAGCCATCCGCCACGAAGCGATCACCGGCTGCCGGTGGACGGTGGCGGACCGGCTCGACCTCACGGCAGGACGAGGCCGCCGCTGCACGGGGTGGCCTGCTCTTCCGGGCGGGTGGTCGTCTCCTGCGGCGGAGAGGCGCGTCCTCCCGGGTGGGCGACGCATCGCGTCCGAACGGCCCTTCCGGTCGGCCTGCCGGTGCCGAAGTGCGGCGCATCGGCGGGAGGAAGCCCGGCGCCGAGGGGAGGCGGCGCGACAACGGAGGGCTGCGCAGTGTTTCCGGGTGGCGCGGTGCCGAGGGGCAGGGTGCCGAGGGGCAGGGTGCCGAGGGGCGTGGTGGCGAGGGCCGGGGGTCTCTTCGGCCGAACCGGGATGGTGCTGCCACGGTGCGGTTGCGCCGGATCGGTGCTGTGCCGGCGCGGCCGACGCGAAACGGTGCTGCTCCTGTGCCGCCGACTCGGAACGGTGCTGCTCCTGTGCGGTTGACGCGGCGGGGGCGGGTCGTGCTGGTGATCGTGGTGGCGCTGCTGGCGCTCGGGGGGTTCTGGCTAGGTACGCGGGCGGTGGGGCACGCGGACGTCCAGGTCGTGGTGACCGGGCAGGCCGGGCTGCCGTGGGTGGAGGTTCACGAGGGGGACACTTTGGGGGAAATCGCTGACGCACTCTCCGAGGGGGACGCTCCCACCGCCCTGGTGGAGGAGATCAAGCGGCTGAACGGCCTGCCCGACTCCCTCATCCGACCCGGCAGCCGGCTGTACGTCCCGAACGACACCGCCGCCTTACGGTGATCGCGGGCATCACCGCGGCACAGGGTATGGCCAGGATCGCAGACACTACGCACTCACGGGTATGGTCACGATCGCAGGCATCGCAGGCATCGCAGGCATCGCAGGCATCGCAGGCATCGCAGGCATCGCAGGCATCGCAGGCATCGCAGGCATCGCAGGCATCGCAGGCATCGCAGGCATCGCAGGCATCGCAGGCATCGCACGGAATGCTCGGATTGTGGCCTTGCGCGGATTGCGGTCATTGCGGTGATCGCGGCAGTGCGCGGCCCCGAGCCGGGGTGGCTTCCAGCCTGATGACTTGTCGCGACCGTCCGATCGCGGCCGCCTGACTCTGAGTGGCCTCAGCCTGGCGGCCTGGTCCTCGTCCGGCTGATCCGAGCACCTGACTCCGGGCGCTCTCAGACCGGTGGTCTGATCCGGCCGACTGATCTGGGCAGTCGCGGCAGCGCGGGCTGACCTCCGATTACCTGCGCCTGGTCGCCTGGTCGCCTGGTCGCCTGGTCGCTTGATCCCGGTGGTCTGGTGGTCTGGGTTGCGCGACCTGGTCACGGCTGGGGATCGGATGCGTCGGGTGAGGTCAGGCGGGTTCGCGGGGTGTGTAGAGCATGATCCAGTGGTCTCTTTCCGGGTCGTGGAGGACTTCGCTGTCGAAGGTCAGCCAGCCACGGGCCGGATGGTGGAGGCGTTTGGTCAGGGAGCGGAATGATCCGACTTCGCCTCGTTCCCAGTGATCGCGGAAGGCCGCACTGGTCTCGGACAGTTCCGCGTGCAGGGACTGGAGGTACTCATCGCCCGGGTAGCGGCTGAGCGCGGCACGGAGCTCAGCGGTGGCCGCACGGGCGAGTTGCCCGGCACCGTCGTCGCCGAGCACGTCGGGGACCGCCGGGGCCGTGAAGCACTGGTAGACGATGTTGCGTCCGTAGCGACCGGTGCAGGAGAGCGGCCCGAGGAGGTCGGCGGCGGCGGCGTTGTGGGCGAGCAGGTCCAGGCGTCCGTCATGGACGGTGATGGGCATGGTGTCGTCGAGGGTGCGCAGCAGGCGGAGGAGCCCGGGGCGGATCTCGCTGTCCGGGGAGAGGGGTTCTGGAGGCAGTTCGCCGGCGAGCCGGAACAGGTGGGCGCGTTCGGCGTCGGTCAGCGTGAACGCTCGCGCGAGTGCCGTGAGGACCTCGCGCGACGGGCGCGGTGCTCGGCCCTGTTCGAGGCGGGTGTAGTACTCGACCGAGATCCCCGCGATCTCGGACAACTCCTGGCGGCGTAGCCCCGGGACGCGCCGGTGTGAGGTGCGCGCGATGCCCGGCCGGTCGGGGGGCGTCAGCGCCGCGCGCCGGCGACGCAGATACTCCCCGAGTTCGGGCCGGGCGGTGTGCGGCATGTCCACCATTGTGCCGTGGGGCGCCGACCGTGCGGGCTCGCCTGCGTGGCCCTCCCGGTACCAGGCACGGCGAGGTCTTCCCCGCCCGTACGGGGCCTCGCAGAGTCGTGCGAGTGCCGATATTTCGGCCTTCGTACGACCATGGAGTCAGCACATGACCACAGCCACCCGCACCATAGTCATGACCGGCGCGACCAGAGGCATCGGCCTCGAAGCGGCAGCGGAGATCCTGCGCCGCAGCCCGGAGACGCACCTGGTGGTGCTCGCCAGGGAAGCCTCAGCCGCCCACGTACTGCCATGGCTGCGGGCCGTCTCCCCGCACGTCTCCGCGATCCACGTGGACCTCGCCGCCAAGGCGAGTGTCGAGGCCGCCGCCGCGCAGGTGGAGGACCTCGTGGACGCGGGCGCGCTCCCCCCGCTGCGGGGCGTCGTGTGCAACGCCGGCGTGCACCTGTCCGACGCCCTGCACACCAGCGCCGACGGGTACGAGCTGACCTTCGCCGTCAACGTCCTCGCCACCCACCTGCTGCTCAGGCGGCTGCACCCGCATCTCCAGGCGCCCGCGCGCATCGTGGTCTCCGTCAGCGACGCCCACTACGGCGACCTCCGGCACACCGGCGCCACCATGCCCGCGCCCCACTGGCAGGACCCGGCGATCCTCTCCCGGCCCGGCGCGTTCGGCCGTTCTGAGCGGGTTCGTTCCGGTGGCCGCCGGGCGTACACGACCAGCAAGCTCGGCGGCATCCATCTCGTGCACGAGTGGGCCAGGCGGCTCCCCGAGGGCGTCGACATCGTGGCCTACAACCCGAGCCTCGTGACGGGTACGGGGCTCGCCCGGGAGGCAGGCGGTTCGCTGCAGTTCGTGATGAAGTGGCTCATCCCGGTCCTCGAAGTGACGCCCCTCGTCGACACCCGGCCGGTCGCGGGGCGCAAGCTGGCCGACGTCGTGCTCGGGGTGACGAAGGCGTCCACCGGCTCCTACGTCCACCGCACCAGGGTCATGCGCTCGTCCGCGGAGTCGTACGACGCCGACCGCGAACGAATGCTCTGGGAGTGGCTGGAGAAGGCCTGAGGAATGCGGCCGGCGGAGGGATGAGAGCGCAGGTGGGAGGGGTTGTACGTAAGGCCCGTCCGGCGCGGGACGCGGGGCGTGGCGCGCGTACGTACGGGAGAGAAGTGTGAGGGAGGCTCATGAGGCGGGGCGGAAGCGGTGGAGGTGTCGTTCGGTACCGTTGTGAGGTTTGTTCACGAACGAGGCCCGGAGCAACCGATGTGACGCCTCACCTGCGAGAAGATCACCTACGGCCGGCCGACACGCCCGGGGCGGATGGGGTCAGTGGGCTGATCAGCGACTTCGGCGGGAAGGGCCGGCTCAACTTGCGTTCATGGTCGCTCGCTTCTACGGTTGGACCACAACATCTAGTAGTTACACCGATGTAGTTCACCACACCTTGTGTTTCTGTGACCGCTCCATGGGCACCCGTGGAGTGTGCGCGAGCGTCCCGTCATGGCGGGTGAGGGCGCGGGTGGTGGCCGCAGGTCTTGGAGGCGAAAAGCGTGCACTGTCCGTTCTGTCGCCACCCTGACACCAGGGTCATCGACAGCCGCTCCACGGACGACGGCGCGGCCATCCGGCGTAGGCGCACCTGTCCCGAATGCGGGCGCAGGTTCACCACGCAGGAGACCGTACTGCTCATGGTGAGCAAGCGCAGCGGAGTCACGGAACCGTTCTCGCGGGACAAGGTCGTCGCGGGCGTGCGGCGGGCGTGCCAGGGCAGGCCGGTCAGCGAGGATTCGCTGGCGCAGCTCGGGCAGCGGGTGGAGGAGGCCATCAGGGCCAAGGGCGCGGCCGAGATCCCCTCCAACGAGGTGGGCCTGGCCATCCTGGGCCCGCTGCGGGAGCTGGACGAGGTGGCCTACCTGCGGTTCGCATCGGTATATCGCGGTTTCGAGAGCCTGGCGGACTTCGAGGCCGAGATCTCACAGTTGAAGGCGGAGAAGGGGGAGTCATGACGGAGACGGCCAGCGGTTCAGTCGCGCGCGGGGGTAAGCGTCCGCGTAAGGGACTGAAGATGAAGAGGATCTTCACCAAGCCCGGTGTGCACCCGTATGACGAGATCCAGTGGGAGCGCCGCGACGTCGTCATGACGAACTGGCGCGACGGGTCGGTCAACTTTGAGCAGCGGGGTGTCGAGTTCCCCGAGTCCTGGTCGGTCAACGCGGCCAACATCGTGACGACCAAGTACTTCCGCGGCGCCGTGGGCACGCCGCAGCGCGAGTGGAGCCTGAAGCAGCTGATCGACCGGGTCGTCGGCGTCTACACCAGGACCGGCGTCGAGAACGGCTACTTCGCCGGTGACGAGGATGCCGAGATCTTCGACCACGAGTTGAAGTACGCGCTGGCGCACCAGGTGTTCGCGTTCAACTCGCCGGTCTGGTTCAACGTGGGCACGCAGTCGCCGCAGCAGGTCAGCGCGTGTTTCATCCTCTCCGTGGACGACCAGATGGAGTCGATCCTGGAGTGGTACAAGGAAGAGGGCGTGATCTTCAAGGGCGGCTCCGGGTCGGGGGTCAACCTGTCGCGGATCCGTTCGTCGAAGGAGTTGCTCAGCAGCGGCGGCACGGCCAGCGGGCCGGTGTCGTTCATGCGCGGCGCCGACGCCTCGGCCGGGACGATCAAGTCGGGCGGCGCCACGCGCCGGGCGGCCAAGATGGTCGTGCTCGACGTCGACCACCCCGACATCGAGGAGTTCATCGAGACCAAGGCGCGCGAGGAGGACAAGGTCCGCGCGCTGCGGGACGCCGGGTTCGACATGGACCTCGGCGGCAAGGACATCGTCAGCGTCCAGTACCAGAACGCCAACAACTCCGTCCGCGTGTCCGACGAGTTCATGCGCGCGGTGGAGCAGGGCGGCGACTTCGGCCTGCGGGCCCGCCTGACCGGCGAGGTCATCGAGAAGGTCGACGCCAAGGACCTGTTCCGCAAGATGGCCAAGGCCGCCTGGGAGTGCGCCGACCCGGGTGTCCAGTACGACGACACGATCAACGACTGGCACACCACCCCCGAGACGGGGCGGATCACGGCCAGCAACCCGTGCAGCGAGTACGTCCATCTGGACAACTCCTCCTGCAACCTGGCCAGCATCAACCTGCTGAAGTTCCTCAAGGACGACAACACCTTCAACGTCGCCGACTTCGTCAAGCTGACCGAGCTGATCATCACCGCGATGGACATCTCGATCACGTTCGCCGACTTCCCGACCGAGAAGATCGGTGAGACGTCGCGGGCGTACCGGCAGCTCGGCATCGGCTACGCGAACCTGGGCGCGCTGCTCATGGCGACCGGGCACGCGTACGACTCCGACGGCGGCCGGGCCGTCGCGGCGGCGATCACGTCCCTGATGACCGGTGTGTCCTACCGGCGCAGCGCCGAGCTGGCCGCGGTCGTGGGCCCGTACGACGGATATGCCAGGAACGCCGAGCCGCACAAGCGCGTCATGCGCAAGCACGCCGCGGCCAACGACGACCTGCGCACGGTCGGCACCATGGACGCGAAGATCCACAACGAGGCGTCGCGGCAGTGGTCGGAGTGCCTCAAGCTGGGCGAGAAGAACGGCTACCGCAACGCCCAGGCCAGCCTGCTCGCGCCCACCGGCACGATCGGCCTGATGATGGACTGCGACACCACCGGCATCGAGCCGGACCTGGCGCTGGTCAAGTTCAAGAAGCTCGTCGGCGGCGGGTCCATGCAGATCGTCAACCAGACGATCCCGCGCGCGCTCAAGCAGCTCGGCTACCAGCAGGAGCAGATCGAGGCCGTCGTCGAGTACATCGGCGAGCACAGCCACGTCGTCGACGCGCCCGGCCTGCGCAGGGAGCACTACGAGGTGTTCGACTGCGCGATGGGCGAGCGGGCCATCGCGCCCATGGGCCACGTGCGCATGATGGCGGCCACGCAGCCGTTCCTGTCCGGGGCCATCTCCAAGACGGTCAACCTGCCCGAGTCGGCCACCATCGACGACATCGAGCAGGTCTACCTGGAGGGCTGGAAGCTCGGCCTCAAGGCGCTGGCCGTCTACCGCGACAACTGCAAGGTGGGCCAGCCCCTGTCGGCCGGCGACGGCTCCAAGAAGCAGGAGGCCAAGCAGGCGCAGGAGCCCGAGGTCAAGGTCATCGAGGTCAACCGGCCGACCCGGCGGCGCATGCCCAACCAGCGGCCGAGCATGACCACCCGCTTCACGGTCGGCGGCGCCAAGGGCTACATGACCGCCTCGTCCTACCCCGACGACGGGCTCGGTGAGGTCTTCCTCAAGATGTCCAAGCAGGGCTCGACGCTCGCGGGCGTCATGGACGCCTTCTCGGTGGCGATCTCGATAGGGCTCCAGTACGGGGTGCCGCTGGAGACGTACATGAGCAAGTTCGTCAACATGCGCTTCGAGCCGGCCGGGATGACCGACGACCCGGACATCCGGATGGCCACCTCGGTGATGGACTACATCTTCCGCCGCCTGGCGCTCGACCACCTGCCCTACGACGAGCGGGCGGCGCTGGGCATCTTCTCGGCGGCCGAACGCGCCGCGCAGCAGCGCGGCGAGGACCCGGCGGCGCTGCAGGAGACGATGGACCGGGAGACCCTGGCCCAGTCGGCGCCGATCGAGGCCGCCCAGCCGAAGACGGAGGAGCAGCCGGTCAAGGAGCTGACCCTGGAGAGCCACCAGCGCTTCACGGCGGACGCGCCGCTGTGCATGACGTGCGGCACGAAGATGCGACCGGCCGGCAGCTGCTACGTCTGCGAGGGCTGCGGCTCGACCAGCGGCTGCAGCTGAGGCTGAGCGCCTTTCAGGTGTGAGTCTCTGCTGTTGAGAGCTGTCGAGAGCTGTCGAGAGCTGTCGAGAGCTGTTGAGAGCGGCGGGGCCGAGTGGATCGGCACCGCCGCTCTCGTCATGGTCAGTTCTGGACGGTCGGGCGGATGGTGATGTCGCCGATCTCGACGTCGTGGGGCTGTTCGACGGCGAAGGCGATGGCGCGGGCGACGGCCTCCGGCGCGATGCCGATCTCCCCCATGTTGCGCACGATCTGCTCGCGGACCTGAGCGTCGTCGATCGAGCCGGCGAGTTCGGTGCGGACGAAGCCCGGCGACACGGCCGTGGTGCGCAGCACACCGTCGGTCGATTCCTGCCGCAGACCCTCCAGCAGGGTACGGACGGCGTTCTTGGTCGCGGCGTAGATCGCCATCGTGGGAGTGATCGTCAGACCGGCGGTCGACACCGTGGTCACCAGATGGCCGTGGCCCTGGCGGCGGAACACCGGCAGGGCGGCGGCGATGCCGTTGAGCACGCCGCGGAGATTGACGTCGATCATGGCCGACCAGCCGTCGACGTCGAGGTCGGC
Organism: Nonomuraea fuscirosea; assembly: GCF_035917475.1. Lineage (NCBI taxonomy): Bacteria > Bacillati > Actinomycetota > Actinomycetes > Streptosporangiales > Streptosporangiaceae > Nonomuraea > Nonomuraea fuscirosea. Next base: position 1,424,670 of record NZ_CP109074.1, read on the forward strand.
CACGGGCCCGATCTTGGCGATGCCCGCGTTGCCCACCAGCACGTCGAGCCGGCCGAACTCCGCCACGGCCGCGCCGACGAGTCGTTCGAGGTCCTGCCGCCGGAGGACGTCCGTGGCACAGCCGATGGCGCGTCCGCCGCGCTCGCGGATGTCCTGGGCGAGCTCGTCGAGGCGCTGGGTCCGCCGGGCGCCGAGGACGACGGCCGCACCTCGCTCGGCGAGCAGGCGCGCGGTGGCTTCGCCGATGCCGCTGCTCGCTCCGGTGATGGCGACGACCTTGCCGTCGATGGCTGTCATGGGAATCCCTCCATTAAAGTGGACACGTGTCCGCATGCTTGGCAGCTTACCGGACACGTGTCCGCATAGAGGAACGAGCAGAGGAAACATGGACTCCACCCGCCGCCGCGCCGACGCCGCCGACAACCGCGCGCGGATCATCCAAGCCGCACGAGCGGCCATCGCGGACGCGGACGAGATCAAGCTCAACGCGATCGCCAAACAGGCGGGAGTCGGCCAGGGCACGCTCTACCGTCACTTCCCGACCCGCGAGGATCTCCTCGTCGAGGTCTACCGAGAGGACGTCGGTGAGCTCGTGGCGGCGGCTCCTGCGCTGCTCGCCGAGCATGATCCGCTCACCGCGCTGGCCCGCTGGTTCGACCGGGTGGTCGAGTACGCGCGGATCAAACGCGGGGTCTTCGCCGCGATCGAGGCCTCAGTCTGGCGCGACCTGTCCGCGCACAGCCTCGGCCCCATCGGTGACGCGCTGACCCTGCTCCTCGACGCCGGCAAGGGCGGTGGGGTCGTCCGCTCCGACGCCGACGCCCGTGACGTCATTCTGCTCCTCGGCTATCTGACCCGCCTGGAGCAGGACGAGTGGGACGCCAGAGCCCGCCACCTGCTCGACGTCATCCTCGACGGACTACGCCCTCGTGCGGACCTCGCTTAAAGGACGACTTGGCCCGGCGGCGTTGGGCCGGGTTCAGAACATCCCGTGGGGGATCTCCGCGGCGTCCGGCACGGGCTGGACGACGTCCCAGTGCTCGGCGATCAGTCCGTCCTCCAGCCGCCAGATGTCGACGACAGCGGTCCCCCGCTCGTCGCCCGGCAGGGCCATGAGGTAGTGCAGGACCACGTACGGTCCGTCGGCGATCACGCGCTTGAGCTCCAGCCTCGCGGACGCGAGCGGGGCGTGCGCGATGAAGCCGACGAACGCGTCCCGGCCGGAGGGGTTGCCTGGGCTGTGCTCGATGAAGTCCTCCCGCAGCAGGGTGCGCAGAATGTCGACATTGCCGTTGGCGAACTCGGTGAAGCCGTCGAGAACGCGCCTTCTGTTGCGTTCCGTCTCGTTGGTGTCTGTCATGTCGGCGACCGTCGCACGTCCGGGTTGCCGCCGTCGATTACCTGCCCTGTAATCGCCACGGGACTCCGGGCGGGGATAGAACCGTTCCATGTCAGCAGATCGGCCCGTCGGTGAGCTTCTCCGCGAATGGCGTCATCGACGGCAGTTGAGCCAGCTCGATCTGGCCATCCAGGCGGGGATCTCCAGCCGGCACGTCAGCTTCGTCGAGACCGGGCGGACGATTCCCAGCCGGCCCATGGTATTGCACCTGGCGGAGCACCTGCAGGTGCCGCTGCGAGAGCGCAACCGGCTCCTGGTCGCCGCCGGGCACGCGCCGGTCTTCCGGACGCGCCCGCTGGACGACCCCGATCTGACCGCGGCGCGCGAAGCCCTCCAGCAGATCCTGCGGGGGCACGAGCCGAATCCGGCCCTGGTGGTGGATCACTGCTGGAATCTGCTCCTCGCCAACTCCGCCGCGGACGTGTTCCTGGACGGTGTCGCCCCCGAACTGCTCGAACCACCGGTCAACATGATGCGCCTGGGCCTGCACCCCGACGGGTTCGCGTCCCGTCTGCTCAACCTGGAACAGGTGCGCGGATTCCTGCTGCCACGGCTGGCACGGCAGGTGCAGCGGACCGGGAATCCCCAGCTGAGCGATCTGTACGCGGAACTGGTCTCCTACGGTGCTCCGCACACGGTCGAGCCGCCGGATCCGGCTGACATCGCCCTGCCCATCCGGATCCGCCATGGCGGGGCCGAGCTGAGCTTCTTCAACACGATCACCACCTTCGGCGCCGCCTTCGACGTCACACTCGAAGAGATCGCAGTCGAGGCGTACTTCCCCGCGAACCGAGCCACCGCCCTCGCACTGCGTGCCGGCACCCGATCAACGACGCCGAATCCCGCAGCCACCGAGTATTGCTCGACGTTCCCCATCACCGCGAGAACTGGGGGCTCGTGCAGCTGATCAGCCTCAGTGATGACGATCAGCTGCGCGAATGGCTGGGCGGTTCAGGAGGGGTAGCTCAGAAGAGGGCGGAGCCGAGGGTGGCGGCTTCGAAGGTGAGGAGGTGGCGTTTGGTCGGGAGGCCGCCGCCGTAGCCGGTGAGGTCGCCGGTGGAGCCGATGACGCGGTGGCAGGGGACGATGATGCCGATCGGGTTCTTGCCGTTGGCCAGGCCCACGGCGCGGGACGCGGTCGGGCGGCCGATTCGGGTGGCGAGTTCGGCGTAGCTGATCGTCTCGCCGTACGGGATGTCCCGCAGGGCCGTCCAGACCTGGCGCTGGAACGGGGTGCCGGCGAAGACCAGGGGCAGGTCGAAGCTGGTCAGGCGGCCGTCGAAGTAGGCCCGGAGCTGGGCCGCGACCTCGGTGAACGGCTCCGGGTCCGGTACGCCGAAGGTCTCCTCGGGCGGGCGGTGGCGCTGGCGGCGCATGTAGAGGCCCGAGAGGGTGCCGTCGACCGCGACGAGGGTGAGCGGGCCGACGGGGCTGTCCACCACCGTGTGCGTCCTGTGTCCGGTCAGGGTCATCGTGCCGCCTCCTTTCGTTCCGCGAGGTGAGGGCCTGATTCTTTCCCTATCAGGCCAGCATCGCCGGTGGCAGGTCGTCGTGGCTGGCGGAAATCGGACATGATCATCGCGCCAGGCGACTCGGGCGTACATGGCGGCCGGCGCTGGGAGCCGTTCGGGTGTTGCGGGATGAGGGGGATGTCCGGGAGCGGACAGTGGGTGGATCGGGAGGAGCGTGCCGGGTCATGCTCCGGTTCATGAGGCGAATCGCGGTGTACGCCGTGCTGTCCTGAGCGCTGCTGTACGGGGTGCACCGGCTGGCGATGGTGGCGGTGGCCTGGCTGATCGGCGACGAGGACATGATCGTCGGGCTGGACTGCTGCGTCGACTACCACAGGAACGCGCCGGACCCGTGGGGCAACGTGCTGGTCGCCGTCTCCGGTGTGCTGGCCACCCAGGTCGTGGCGTGGACGGCGATCGGGCTGCTGGCGCTCCGGCGCGGAGGTGATCGGGTCCGGCTGCTCGTGACGGTGGCCGTGACCGCGTTCGCGGTGAGCCCGTTGTCGCAGCTCTTCGTGTACGTGATCTGGCACTGGACCGAACGCGACTACGTGGCCGTGATCGACTACGCCATGGATGCGACCGGGCTGCCGGAACGGGCGTTGATGGTGCTGCTGCTGGGGATGTTCGCCGGGTACGCGGTGGTGTTCTGGGTGGCGCTGCGGCAGGCGTGGGACCGGGCCAGGCCGGGTCAGGCGCTGATCAGGTCGTAGAGGACGTCCGGCTTGTTGGTGATGATGCCGTCCACCCCGTGGGAGAGCATGAGGCGCATGGCCGCGGGGTTGTCGACGGTCCAGGTGAGGACGTTCATGCCGAGGGAGTGGACGCGGCGCACGTACGCGGCCGTGAGTGTGGCGTACGGCGGGTGGATGTGGTCGGCGAACGTCGCCAGGGCGGGCAGTTGCCCGGCGGACGGCGTGCCGAGCAGCCCGATCGGCGCCTCGGGCAGCAGCCGGGCGAAGGTGCGCATCGCGTCCCAGTCGAACGACTGCACCACCAGCCGGCCCGGCTCCAGCCACCAGGGGGAACGCCGCAGTTCGTCGGCGATGCGGGCCTCGATGCCGGGGTAGAGCCCGGGTGACTTGACTTCGAGCAGCAGCCCCAGCCCGGAGCCGCTCATCGCGCGCAGGGCCTCGGCGAGGGTGGGGACGCGCTCGCCGTCGTACTCGCTGGACCGCCACGAACCGGCGTCCAGGCGGCGGATCTGGGCGAGGGTGAGGTCGCCGACGTTCCAGGGGGAGGAGCCGGGGAAGACCTGTTCGGCGTCGGTCGTCCTGGTCAGGGTCGTGTCGTGCATCAGGACCAGCTCGTGGTCCTTGGTCTCCTGGACGTCGAGCTCGAACATGTCGGCGCCCATCTCGGCGGCCAGCTCGAAGGCGGCGATGGTGTTCTCGGGGGCGTAGGCCGACGCGCCGCGGTGGGCCACGACGACGGGGGCGCCCGTGGTGGTGTCCGCCTGGGCGGGCAGGGCGGTGGCGGTGGTCAGCAGGGCGAGGCAGGTCGAGACGGTGACGGCGAGTCGCCTGAACATGGGTCTCCTCAACTGGGGAGAGACAACGACTCGACGATGACACCGTCTCGTGACGTGAAGTTGAGAGAAGAGTAGCCCTGGGATGCCGTGCGGGTGAGCATTCGACACGCGGCGCCGCCGCCGGGCCGAGGTGGAAAGCCGGTGATCAGGCGGACGACGGCGCCCGCCGCGGCCTCACCCGCCGGAAAAGCCCGACAGGCCAGGAAGGTCGGGCAGGCCGGGCTGATCGGGCAGGCCGGACAGAGCGGTGCCGTACAGGTTCGAGACTCGGAGCCTGATCACCAGCCGCCGGTCCGCCACCATCTGCCGCAGGAACGTCTGCGCGTCGGCGGGCGCGGCGAAGGACGGCCGCATGGACAGCAGTTCGAGGCCCACCTCGTCACCCGGTTCGGCGGTCACCGGCGACAGCTCCGCCAGGCCCTCCGCCACGGCGTACGACCAGAAGTCGTCGCTGGCCACGTAGAGCGCGCAACGCGGGTCCTCGTGCAACTGGCGGACTTTGAGCCGGTCGGCCATGGTGGAGATCCGCACGACGCGCTGCTCGGGGTCCCAGGTGTAGAGCACGGTGGACAGCTGCGGGTCCCCGCCGCCCTTGTTGGTGGACAGCGCGCCGAACTGCTGCTTGGCCAGCAGGCCCGTCAGCTCCCCGTCCCCCAGCGGTCGTGAGGCCGGGCCCGCGCCGGGGCCGTGGATCTCGGAGGACATGCACCACCCTCGTGCTCAGAAATCAGGAAATATCAACCTATACCGAGCTGTCGCATGAAGGTCTGGGCATCGGAGATCACCCAGTACTCGGCGAACCTGCCGTCCTCGGCCCGCAGGATGTCGTGACCGCTGAACGCGATCCTGGTCCCCTCCGCCGCCGTGGCCCCGGGCAGACCGCCCCGGTACGTCCCCGCGAAGGTCCACCGCGCCGACACCAGGTCGCCGTCCACGATCGGTCCCACGTCCAGGCTGACCTTGACGTCGGTGAACGGCGCGTGCGCCTGCTCCAGCGCCTCGACCAGCCCTTCCGGCCCGGACACCTCCATGCCGGGCCAGTGGCCGGCGAAGGACGGGGTGACCAGTTCGCGGGCCAGGCCGAAGTCGCCGTTCCAGAGTTCGAGCAGCCATCGGCGGTACAGATGTGAGGTCATGGTAGGCCGCTACCCGCTCCCCGATAGGTTACGAGTCATGAATCTTGCCATTACCAGCGGATATGTCGTACCCGTCGACGGCGACCCCATCGACGGCGGGACCGTCCTCATCCAGGACGGGAAGATCACCGCGGTCGGCCGGGACGTGGCCGTCCCCGAGGGAACCACGGTCGTCGACGCCGCGGGCGGCTGGGTGCTGCCCGGCTTCGTCGAGGCCCACGGCCACCTCGGCGTCTACGAGGAGGCCGAGGGCTGGGCCGGCCAGGACACCAACGAGATGACCGACCCCAACGGCGCCCGCCTGCGCGCGCTGGACGCCATCAACCCGGCCGACCTGGCCTTCGGCGACGCGCTCTCGGGCGGCGTGACGACCGCCGTGATCAAACCGGGCTCCGGCAACCCGATCGGCGGCCAGACGGTCGCGATCAAGTGCTGGGGCAGGTCCGTGGACGAGATGCTGCTGCGCGAGCCGGTGAGCGTCAAGAGCGCGCTCGGCGAGAACCCCAAGCGCGTGTACGGTGACCAGAAGAAGCTGCCCTCCACCCGCCAGGGCGTGGCCGCCGTGATCCGCGACGCGTTCATGAAGGCGCAGGACTACAAGGCGAAGAGGTCGGCCGCCGAGTCCGAGGGCAAGCCGTTCGACCGTGACGGCACGCTGGAGGTCCTGGTCCGCGTGCTGGACGGCGAGCTGCCGTGGTGCCAGCACACCCACCGCGCCGACGACATCGCCACCGCGCTCAGGCTGGCCGGCGAGTTCGGCTACCGCCTGGTGATCAACCACGGCACGGAGGGGCACCTGCTGGCCGACACGCTGGCCGAGCGGAACATTCCGGTGATCATCGGCCCGCTGTTCACCAGCCGGTCGAAGGTGGAGCTGCGGCAGCGCAGCCTGCGCAACCCGGGCATCCTGGCGCGTGCCGGGGTCGAGCTGGCGATCACCACCGACCATCCCGTGGTGCCCATCCACTTCCTCGTCCACCAGGCCACGCTCGCGGTCAAGGAGGGGCTCGACCGCGACGAGGCCCTGCGCTCGATCACCGTGAACCCGGCCCGGATCATGGGCCTGGACGACCGGGTCGGCGCGCTGCGGCCGGGGCTCGACGGTGACGTGGTCATCTGGTCCGGCGATCCGCTGGACGTCATGAGCCGGGCGCTGAAGGTGTTCGTCTCCGGCCGGGAGGTCTACGCCTACACCGAGGGTGAGCCCGTGGTGGCGGATCCGTACTACCGCGAATCAAGCGATCGTTAAGCGGCTGTAGATGCGCGGCACGCATAGTGGGCGGAGCCAAGGGGAAAAGAGGCACCACCATGACTGCTCCGTTGCTCGTCCAGCGTCCCAGTAAAGCCCTGCTGATCGGACTGGTCGTCTCCGGCGTCCTCGCCCTGATCGTGCTGGCCGTCATGTTGCTCGCCGGGGGTCCCGTCGGGTTCGGCCTGTCCGCGTTGCTGGCCGTGGCGCCCCTGCCGGTGCTGCTCGCGGCCGTGCTCTCGCTCGACCGGCTCGAACCCGAGCCGAAGCTCAACCTCGCCTTCGCCTTCGCGTGGGGCGCGGGGGTGGCCATCGTGGCGGGGATCGCGCTGACGCTGGCCGGCCAGCAGTTGTTCCTGCGGGCCGGCTACGCGTCGTCCGCGGTCGAGAACATCGGCACCGTCGTGCTGGCGCCGGTGATCGAGGAGGCGCTGAAGGGCTCGGCCCTGCTGCTCCTGCTCCGCCGCCGGATCGAGATCGACGGCCTGACCGACGGCATCGTCTACGCCTCCATGGCCGGCCTCGGCTTCGCGGCCGTGGAGAACGTGGGCTACTACCTGCTCGCGTTCGGGGAGGACGGCGCGAGCGGCGCGGTCCAGCTCTTCGTGCTGCGCGGGCTGATCGACCCGCTCGGCCATCCGATCTACACCTCCATGATCGGGCTCGGCGTCGCGTACGCGCTGACCCGGCGCACGGCGTTCAGGTACGCCGCGATCCCGCTCGGTTACTGCGGCGCGGTCTTCCTGCACGGGCTGTGGAACGGCGCCGCCACCACCAACTCGCTGTCCTGGCTGGGTGGCGCCTACCTGGTGATCATGGCGGCGCTGGTGCTGCTGATCGTGGTGACCGTCGTCGAACGCCGTCACCTCGTCGCCAGGATGGCCTACTACCTGCCCGCCTACCAGCAGACCGGGCTGGTCACCGACGCCGACGTCCGGATGCTGACCACGCTGCCCGCGCGCAAGGCGGCCCGCAAGTGGGCCAGGGGAGTGGGGCTCGGCCGGGCGATGGGCGACTACCAGCAGGCGGCGACCGAGCTGACCCTGCTGCACCTGCGGGCCGAGCGTCAGGGGATGGATCCGCGCAAGTTCGCGCTGGAACGCGACGCCCTCCTCGGCGCGATGGCCCAGTCCCGCCGCTGGTGAGGGCCCCGGGCCGGTACGGAGTCGAGATCCAAGGGGATCCGGCTACACGGGGGTTCCGGCCCTGGTAGCCCTTCGCTCTGGCCGGCGATCAGCATCCCGAAGCCGGGCGGACACCGGTGTCAGCCGAGGACCGTCGCCGAGCGCCCCTCGTCCACGGTGTAAGCACCCGCGGAGATCGCCCCGAGACTTGCGGGCTTGAGGTCAGCGAGACGACGCCGCCGGGCAGCACGCGCGCATTCTCGTCCACGGTCGTGAACGTCGCGGGCGTCGATCCGTCCGGGAACAGGCGCTTCCCAGCCCCGACGACGACTGGGAACTGGAGCAGCCGGTAGATCTCCTCGGTCTTCAGAAGCTGCTCAGAGTTCCCCTCAAGGATAAAGACACACGTCAGGGATCCAGGGTCGGCTTGTCAGGACTGAAACCGTAGCGCGGGAGAATCCTCTGATCTCAACTCCGTACCGGCCCTAGCCCTGGGAACGGACGAGCAGGGCGGCGAGGGCCGCTACGGCTGTGAGCGTCGCGCAGGCCGCCACCGCGATGGCCGTGCCCTGCGCCAGCCCAAAGCCCCCGACGACCGCCGCCACCCCGGCCGCCCCCAGTGAGGAGCCGACGTACCGGGCGGTGTTGTTCGCCCCCGACCCCATGGAGACCCGGTGCGCGGGCACGCTCTCGATGGCCAGATGCGTGATCGAGGAGTTGATCAGCCCCGACCCCACGCCGCTCACCACCAGCCCGGCGACGACCGGCGGCAGTGACAGTGACGCGCCGGTCGCCACCAGCCCGGTGAACCCGGCCGCGCTGAGCCCGAGCCCGAGGGCCAGCCGCGTGGCCGTGCCCAGCCGTACGTGCCTGGTCAGCAGCGACGACACGAACGACACCGCCGCCCAGACACCCAGCAGCAGCCCCGTCTCCAGCGGCGTCAGCCCGTGGGCCGCCTCCAGCACGGTCGGCAGGTAGCCGAGCAGCCCGACCACGGCCGCCCCCACGACCAGCGCGCCCCCGGTCGCCACCAGGAACTCCGGCCGCCCGAACAGCCGCAGGTCGAGCAGCGGCTCCGGCCGCCGCCGTTCCACCGCCACGAAGGCCGCGAGCAGCGCCGCGGCCAGGACGAACGCCCCCAGCACGACCGGCCGCGACCACCCCGTCCGTCCCTCGGTCACCCCCGCGACCAGCGCCGCCACGCCCAGGCTGAGCAGCACCACCCCCGGCAGGTCGAACCGGCGCGGCGCCGCCGAGCCCGACTCCTCCAGCACCCGCGCCGAGGCGAGCGCCAGCAGCAGCGCGCACAACCCCATCAGCCAGTACGTCGCCCGCCAGCTCATCACCGAGGCCCCCAGCCCCGCCACCAGCGGCCCGGCCAGCGTGCCGAGCCCGATCATGGCCCCGTACCGCCCGGTGGCCCGCACCCGTTCGGGCCCCGCCGGATAGGCGTGCCCCACGATCCCGAGGCTGGCGGCCAGCATCGCCGCGCTCGCCCCGCCCTGCACCAGCCTGGCCGCCACGAACACGGCGACGTTCGCGCTCAACGCCGCCGCCACGCTCGCGGCGGCCAGCACGCCCGTGCCCGCCAGCAGCACCCGCCTGCGCCCGTAGTCGTCGGCCAGACCGCCGGCGACCAACAGCAGCGAGGAGAGCCCGAGCGCGATCGAGCCCAGGATCCACACGGGACCCGTCGGACCGGCACCGAGCGAGCGGGAGATCTGCGGCAGCGTCACCATCGGCAGCGTGAAACAGGTCAGCACCAGCAGCGGCGCCGACGAGGCCACGGCTAGCGTGCGCGCGGGCGCCGTCGTCGGTTCGGTCATTGAACTCATGCCGCGCACGCTACCACGGTTCAATGAATGAACTAGCATGGGGTCCATGGCGCTCGGCAAGAACTACGACGGCCAGGACTGCTCACTGGCCAGTGCCCTGGAAGTGATCGGCGAGCGGTGGACGCTGCTGGTGGTCCGCGACGCCATGTACGGCGTGCGCCGCTTCGCCGACTTCCAGGCCCACCTCGACATCCCCAAGGCCGTCCTGTCCCAGCGGCTGTCGGCGCTCGTCGCGGCCGGCCTGCTCGAACGACGCCGCTACCAGGACGCGCCCCCGCGCGACGAATATGTGCTGACGCCGGTCGGCCGCGAGCTCTGGATCCCCGTGCTGTCACTGGGCCAGTGGGGCGAACGTCACCTCGCCGGGAAGGGCCCGCGCCGGCTGTTCCACCACGCGCCCTGCGACACCAGGCTCGACGCCGTGTCGTTCTGCGCCACCTGCCGCAGGAGCGTGCCGATCGAGGAGGTCGAGGTGCGTCCCGGCCCCGGGCTGTGCGACGACACGCGGCGGGACCAGGTGAGTCTCGCCCTGCGAAAACCCCATCGGCTGCTGGCTCCGATCCTGACAAGATAGGTGAAACACCCCGAATGGAGATCGCATGAGCTGGGCGGAGATCGAGTCGGAGGCCGAGTTGCGCGAGCTGCTCGGCGAGGTCATGCCGAGGGCCGCGACGAAGGATCGGCCCCGCCTGCACGAGCGCGACCGTGAGTGGCTGGCGGCCTCGCCGTTCTGCCTCATCGCCACGTCCGGCGCCGACGGCTCCTGCGACGTCTCGCCCAAGGGTGACCCGGCCGGGTTCGTGCACGTCATCGATGACACCACGATCGCGATCCCGGACCGTCCCGGCAACCGCAGGGCGGACGGATTCGTCAACGTGCTGAAGAACCCGCACGTCGGGGTGATCTTTCTGATTCCCGGCCGCAACGAGACGCTGCGCGTCAACGGCCGGGCCCGGCTCGTGCGCGAGGCGCCGTTCTTCGACGAGATGATCGTCAAGGGGCACCGGCCGCACCTGGCGCTGGTGGTCGAGATCGAGCAGATCTTCTTCCACTGCGCCAAGGCGTTCCTGCGCTCGTCCCTGTGGAAGCCGGACAGCTGGACCACCGACACGCTGCCGTCCCAGGCCAAGCTGATCAAGGAAGTGCAGAAGGTGGAAGAGAGCCTCGAAGAGCTCGAAACCTACTACGGCGAGGCGTACGGCAAGCGCCTGTACCGCTGACCCCGCCTGCTGCTTCGGCGCGTCCTCAGGCGGCCGGAGTGGGGCCGCCGGGGAAGCGGATGACGTTCCTGCCCGCGTAGGCGCGCAGATCGACCACCGGCTCGGCCGTCGCGGGATCGGCGGGTTGCCTGCGGCGATCCACTGAGCGGATGTCGCGGATCTTGTGCCTGGCGATGTGTGGCGGCACTGCCACAAGCCTCTTCATCGTGCGCCCCCGTGATGTTCTTGTTACCTATGTTATCTACAGATACCCCCGTAAGTTCGGTGTAAGGAGCACCTCAGTAGGGAAGTCTGCGGCCCGACGGCGAACGCAGATCCAGCTCGACCGTCAGCCGATGCCGCCGTCTCGCGGCCGACTTCCTGATTCTGACGCGCTTCATGTGGATTCCCCCTTCCGCACCGCGCCCTTCTCGGCGCGCCGTCCGGGCGACGGCATGGCGGGCGGTCGGCACCCGCCATGCGCGTCAACCTAACCGGGCCCGGGCGTCCACTCAATGTATTTCTGCGGACTCGGTGAGGTTCACACCGGCGGCGAGACCCGCGCGGTCACGTTGATCCGGTTCCACGTGTTGATCATCGCGATGGCCACGACCAGCACCGCGAGCTGCTCCTCGCTGTAGAACTCGGCCGCGCGGCGCCAGACGTCGTCCGGCACGAGGGCACGGTCGGCGATCCTGGTCGCCTCCTCCGTCAGCGCCAGCGCGGCGCGCTCGGCCGGGGTGAACACCGTGGCCTCCCGCCACGCCGCCACCATCCACAGCCGCTCGTCGCTCTCGCCGGCCTTCTTCATGTCCTTGCTGTGCATGTCGACGCAGTAGGCGCAGCCGTTGATCTGGCTGGCCCGCAGCTTGACCAGCCCCAGGGTGGCGGCGGGCACCTCGCTGTCGTGCAGCAGCTTCTCCACCGCGAAGAAGTGGCGGTAGATCTCGGGAACGTGCTTGGAGACGTCGAGCCTCTGACTCATGGGAACCTCCGTATTCTCGTCGATGCCAGCTAGGACAAAGCAGCGCGTCCCGTTGTGACGGCTCCGGCGAAAAAGGTTCGTCCCAAGACCCCTACCCCTGATCAGCCTCGGCAGTTGCCCCAGTTCGCGCGCCCGCCCGACGCCTCGACGCGGCCACGCGGATCGCGGGTCCAGCCGGCGTAGCGCACGCACTTCCAGGCGCCCTGGATGTGCCCGGTCTCGGCGTAGTAGCGGTACCTCTGCTGGTCCTCGCTCCGGCCGCCGCCCCTGACCTCTATGGAGGCGCCGGTGAGGGTACGGGTGCCGGTGTACCTCGTCTTGATCGCGGCGACGCAGTTCTTGCCGCTGCGCTTGCTGTACATCAGGTACACGTGCCCGAACACGGCCCCTCTGGAGGTCCGCATCGCCCGGTGGCCGTCCTTGACCCGGTGGAAGCCCTTGCCACAGACCCTTTCCGGGCTGTACGCGGCCGAGGCGGCGTACGCGGCGGAGGGGGTGGCGGCGATCCCGGCGGCGACCAGGCTGGCCGCGATGACCGTACGGAGGAGCACGAGCGTCCCTTCAAAGGGGGTAATAAGGGCAAGGACGATCTTTACTGCGACTTGACCGAAATATCAAGGGGTGCGGGTAAATGCCGCTGATCGCGGTCTGTGCGGTGTGGGGGGTGTTCTGGGGGTCGTGGTCGGCCCTGCTGCCCGCCGTCAAGCTGGAGCTGGGGATCTCGGCGGGCGAGCTGGGGCTGGCGCTCAGCGCCGTGCCGGTCGGGGCCCTGCCCGCGATGGCGCTGACCGGTCGGCTGGCCAGAGGCAGGGAACGGGTCGCCCTGATGACGGCCACGGGCCTGTTCGCGCTCGCCGTCGCCGCCATCGGCCTGGCCGGCACCGCCTGGCAGCTCGCGCTGGCGCTGCTGCTGGTCGGAGCGTTCAGCGGCGCCCTCGACATCGCGCTGAACCTGGCCACGGGCCGCACCGAGCGGGAGAGCGGCCGCCGGCTCTTCCAGCCGGTGCACGCCGCCTTCCCGGTCGCGGTCATCGCGGCGGCCCCGCTCACCGGCCTGGCCCGCTCGTACGGCCTCGGCGTCGGCACGGTGCTGGTCGTCGTCGCCCTGCTGGTGGCCGCCACCGCGCTGACCCCGCTCGCGCTGCCCCTGGGCCGCGGCCTGCCGGAACCATCCGCTACCGGGACGGAGCGGCGGAAACTGTGGGGCGCGGTCATCGTGCTGGGGGCGCTGGCCGCCTGCGTCCTGATCATCGAGAACTCGGTCGAGCAGTGGTCGGTCCTGCTCCTGGAGGAGCACCGGGGCGCCACGCCGCTGGTCGCCAGCGCCGCCCCCTCGGTCTACATGGCGGCGCTGACGGCGGGCCGGCTGATCGTCCAGGCGCTGCCCAGGACGTCGCTCAGGGTGCTCTGCCTGGTGGCCGGGCTCGGGGGCGGCACCGGGATCGCCCTGGCGGGGCTCGGCGGTGGTGTCGCGGTCTCGCTGGCCGGGTTCGCGCTGACCGGGCTGGCCCTCGGCCCGATGGTCCCCGCCCTGCTCAGCCGCGCCGCGGCCGACGACCCCAGCGGCACGATGGTGTGGGGGGTGTCCACCCTCTCCTACACGGGTTTCGTGCTCAGCCCGCTGCTCGTGGCCGGGCTGAGCGGCGTACTCGGCCTGCCCGCCGCGCTGGCCGCGCTTGGCCTCCTGGGCCTGCCGCTGGCGGCCCGCTCCGCCGTCGAGCGCCGCTGACCCGGACAGGTGGCGGAAAATGGACCTTTCTTGGGGCAAAACAACCCCGGAATCGGGTATCCCCTCGGGCGGATCGACTGTGTGAGGGGATCATCATGGCTGTCTGCGAGACCTGCGGCAACGACTATGACATGGCGTTCGAGGTGCACGCGCAGGGAGCGGTGCACACCTTCGACTGCTTCCAGTGCGCGATCGAGGCCATGGCGCCCATCTGCGAGCACTGCGGCACGAAGGTCATCGGGCACGGCGTGCAGGCGGGCGAGCACTGGTACTGCTGCGCGCACTGCGCCCGCCAGGAAGGCGACAGCGGCCTCGTCGACCGCATCATGGCCGGCACCCCGTCCTGACACCCCGCCTGCCGCCTCCCGCCCGGCGCTCAGCCGGTGAAGCCGATGTCCTCGTACTGGAGGTCGAAGAAGCCGCGGGCGCCCACGTTGGCCAGCGTCTCCCGTACGGCCACGTTCTGCGGCCGCTGGTACAGCGGGAGCACGTTGACCTCCTTCCAGATCAGCGCGTCGGCCGCGTTCGTCGCCGCGCGGGCCCTGACGGGGTCGAGGCTCTGCGCGGCCCGGCTCATGGCCTGGTCGATCTCGGCCGAGCCGGTACGGCCGAAGTTCGCGTTCCAGGACTTGCCGTCCTCCGCGTTGGCGTAGATCGCGTAGCTGCTGGACACGGGGAAGGGCGTGCCGATGTAGGCGAAGGGCGTGATGTCGAAGTTGCCGGGGATGACGTACTTGCTGAAGAAGTCGTCGCTGGGCACGGCCTTGATGGTGAGCTTGACCCCGATCTGGGCGAGCATGCTCTGCGCCAGCTCACCCTCGGCCTTGCTGATCTGCACCCCCGACGGCACCACGAAGCGCAGGTCGAGCGGCTTGCCGTGCTTCTGCCTGACGGTTCCGCTGAGCTTCCAGCCGGCCGCGTCCAGCAGCTGCTTGGCCCGCTCGGGGTTGTAGGCGCCGAGGGCTCCGGCGTTGTCCTGGTAGCCCTCCTGGGTGTTCATGAAGAAGTGGTTGTTCAGCAGCGCGATCGGCCAGTCGAGGCCCTGGAGGTCGGACTGGGCGATGGCCTGGCGGTTGATGCCGAGCTGCACGGCCTGGCGGACGTTGCGGTCCTTGAGCAGCTCACTGGCGCCGTTGAAGGTGAAGTGGCGGAAGTCGGGCCCGGCGGCCTGACGCACCTGGGCGCCCACGGTGGACTTGGCGCGGGCGTAACCGGGCGCGGACGGGCCCACGTCGATGATGTCGAGCTCGCCGTTGCCGAACGCGCCGATCAGCGAGTCCTGCTCCGACGCGCGATAGATGATCTTGTCCAGTTTGGCGCGGTTACCCCACCAGGCGTCGTCCCGTACCAGCGTGATCGTCTTGGCCGTCTGGTCGAAGCCGCCGAACTTGAACGGCCCCGCCGTGATCGGGATCTTGTTCACCCAGGCGTTGTTGAATGCCTGCGCGCTGCGGTTGGTCGCGGCCGGCAGCAGCGGCCCGAACAGCGCCTGCCAGTCACCGAACGGCTTGCCGAACGTCACCACCACCTCGAAGTCGTCCTTGCCCCGCGCCACCTTCTCGATGTCCTGGTAGCCGGTGGAGGAGGCGATGCGGAAGGCCGGATCGCGCCCGTTCAGCGCCCGCCACTGCGCCTCGTAGTCGGCCCACGTGATCGGCTTCCCGTCCGACCACTTCGCCTTCGGGTTGAGCGTGTACGTCACCACCTGCTTGGGCCGCTGGTCGCTCACCTCGGCGCTGAGCACGTAGTCGCGGTCGATCGAGATCTCGGCCTTCTCGTTGGACACGAACGGCGCGGGCAGCAGCGCGTTGCTGATCACGGCCGCCATCGCCAGGTTGCCGTCGACCTGGTTCCTGTTCCACTGCGTGGGGAACTCGTTGATGCCCCAGCGCAGCGTCCCGCCGTCCTTGACGTTCTCGCGCGGCTGCGGGTTGATGTCGAAGGCCCTGATCGTACGCTCGTCCCCAGGGCTGTCCCGGAGCCCGGAATCGCCTCCCCGGACGTTCCCGCAGCCCGCCAGCAGCAGCGAGCCCGTCACCGCGGCGGACACGACTAGACGTGATGCTTTCATCGAGCGGATTTCCTCCTGGATCGAGCGAGGTCTAGACGACTTCGCGCCTGTCTGCGTAGTGGCAGGCCGCCCCCTGGTCCGCCCCCAGCGGCCGCACCTCGGGCTCGACGCCGACGCACAGCTCGCGTTCGGCGTCGGTGAGCTCGGCACGGAACTTGGGGCATCGGGTGCGGAATCGGCAGCCCGTCGGAGGGTGGGCCGGGCTGGGCAGGTCGCCTTCGAGCAGGATCCGCGCGCGGGAGCGCTCGCGTACCGGATCGGGCAGCGGGATCGCCGACAGCAGCGCCTGCGTGTACGGATGCGCGGGGGCGCCGTAGACGGCGTCGACCTGGCCGATCTCGGCGATCCTGCCCAGGTACATGACCGCCACCCGGTCGGCGATGTGCCGGACCACGGCCAGGTCGTGCGCCACGAACAGGTAGGACAGCCCCAGCCTGGCCCTGAGCGCGTCGAGCAGGTTGATCACCCCGGCCTGGATCGACACGTCGAGCGCCGAGACCGGCTCGTCCAGCACCAGCAGCCTGGGCTCCAGCGCGAGCGCCCGCGCGATGCCGATGCGCTGCCGCTGCCCGCCGGAGAAGTCCTGCGGATAGCGGGCGGCGTGGGAGGGGTCGAGCCCGACCAGGGCGAGCAGCTCGCGCACCCGCCGCGCGGAGCCGGGCCGTCCGTGCGTGCGCAGCGGCTCGGCCAGGATGTCGTGCACGGTCATCCGCGGGTCGAGCGCCGCGAGCGGGTCCTGGAAGACGACCTGCATGTCGCGCCTGATCTCCGTGCGCTCGGAGCGGCGCAGGCGGGCGGTGTCGTGGCCGAGCACGACGACGCTGCCCCCCTGCGGCGCGGTCAGCTCCAGGATCTGCGTCAGCGTGGTCGTCTTGCCGCTGCCCGACTCGCCGACCAGCCCCAGCGTCTCGCCCTGCCGCAGGTCGAAGCTGACGCCGGCCACCGCGTGCACGGTGCCGACCCTGCGCTTGAACACCGCGCCCCTGAGCAGCGGATATTCCTTGACGAGGTTGCTGACCTCCAGCACCGTCCGCTCACCGCGCACCCGCAGGGGCGGAAGCCCGCCGGGATCCTCAGGCACGGCAGGACCGCGCGGCCGCACCTCCTCCCAGCGGATGCACGCGGCCCGATGCCCGCCGCCGACCTCCGCCAGCGGCGGCTCGGCCGCTTCGCACGGGTCGATCCGCATCGGGCAGCGTGGCGCGAACGGGCACCCGGGCGGCAGCGCGGCGGGCGAGGGCGGGTTGCCCTCGATGGGTTCGAGCGGCTGCCGCGCGCCCCGGTCGACCCGCGGGATCGAGCCGAGCAGGCCCACCGTGTACGGCATCCGTGTCCGGTAGTAGATGTCGTCCACGTCGCCCACCTCGACCGGCCGGCCGGCGTACATCACCAGCACCCGGTCCGCGAACCCGGCCACCACGCCGAGATCGTGCGTGATCATGATGATCGCCGCCCCGGTCTTGGCCTGCGCCCGCTTCAGCACCTCCAGCACCTGCGCCTGGATGGTGACGTCGAGCGCCGTGGTCGGCTCGTCACAGATGATCACGTCGGGGTCGTTGGCGATGGCCATCGCGATCACCACGCGCTGGCGCATGCCGCCGGAGAACTCGTGCGGGAAGGCCAGCGCCCGCTCGGAGGGGTGGGGGATGCCGACGAGGTCGAGCAGCTCGACGGCCTTGACCAGGGCGTTCTCCCTGCTGATCCGCTGGTGCACGCGGACGGCCTCGGCGATCTGGTCGCCCACCCGGTAGACGGGGGTGAGCGCCGAGAGCGGGTCCTGGAACACCATCGACATCGACTTGCCGCGGACGGCGTTCAGCCGCCGGTCGGGGGCACCGATCAGCTCCTGGCCGTGCAGGCGCACCGAGCCGGTGACGCGCGCCCCCGGCGGCAGCAGCCCCATCACGGCGGCCGAGGTGACCGACTTGCCGGAGCCCGACTCGCCGACGATGCCGAGGACCTCGCCGGGACGTACGGAATAGCTCACCCCGCGCACCGCGCGTACGCCGCCGAACGACACGGTCAGGTCGCTGACCTCGAGCACCGGGCCGGCCACGTCTCCTTCACCGCGGACCGGCCTCGCCGCGGCCCCGCGGGCCGGGCTCATCGCGACCCCCTCGCCGAGGTCGGGTCGAAAGCGTCCCGCAGCGCGTCGCCGACGAGGTTGACCGCGAGCACGGTGATCACCAGCAGCCCGGCCACGAACCAGAACGTCCACGGCGCGTACACGGCCGTCATCGAGCCCTCGGCGATCAGCGTCCCGAACGACACGTCGGGCGGCTGGATGCCGAACCCGAAGTACGACAGCGAGGTCTCGGTCAGGATCGCGCTGCTGACGTTGAGCGTGGCGTCCACGATCAGCAGCGACGACAGGTTGGGGATCACGTGGCGGAAGACGATCCGCACCGGCGGCACGCCCATGTAGCGGGCGGCCTGCACGAACTCCCGCTCGCGCAGCGAGATCGCCATCCCCCGCACGATCTTGGAGGTGACCATCCACAGGAACAGCGCCAGCATGATCACGAACAGCGGCCACTGCCCCGAGCCGAACAGCGGCGACAGGATCGCCAGGACCAGGAACGCCGGCAGCACCAGCAGCAGGTCCGTCACCCAGCTCAGCACCCGGTCGGTCCAGCCCAGGAAGTAGCCGGCGAACGCCCCCACGACCGCCGCCAGCGCGGTGGACACCAGCGCCGCCAGCAGCCCGACGACCAGCGACTTCTGCATGCCGCGCAGCGTCACCGCGAAGACGTCGGAGCCCGTTTGGAGCGTTCCGAACCAGTGCCGCGACGACGGCGGCCGCATGAACGCGGTGAAGTCCTTGTCGGTGTAGGTCCACGGGCTGACCAGCGGCCCCGCGAAGGCCAGCAGGAACATCAGCGCGAGCACCGCGAACCCGATCACCCCCTGCGGGGAGCGGAAGAAGCGCCCGGCCACCGTCCGAGCCCGCGACGGCGCCCTGACCGGCGCGCCGGTGGACAGGTCCTCGGCCAGCTCCTCCTCGGACAGCGTCATCAGGCCCGGACCCTCGGGTCGAGCGCGGCGTGCAGCAGGTCGGCGGCCAGCGCGGCGAGCAGCACGGCGACGGCGGCCAGCAGGGAGATGGCGGCGACGGTGTTGACGTCGTTGCCGAAGATCGAGTCGATCAGCTGCTCGCCCAGGCCGTGCCAGCCGAAGATCTTCTCCGTGAACGTCGCCCCGGTCAGCAGCGCCCCGAACGTGAACGCGAAGTAGGTGACGACCGGGATCATCGCGGTGCGCAGCGCGTGCCGGGTCAGCGCCCGGCGCCGGCTGAGCCCCTTGGCCCTGGCCGTGCGGACGAAGTCGGCCCCGAGCACGTCGAGCATCATGTTGCGCTGGTAGCGGCTGAAGACCGCGATCAGCCCCACCGACAGCGAGATCGTCGGCAGCACGAGGTGTTGCAGCCGGTCCACCACCTGGCCCCACCATCCGGTGGCCAGCCCGTCGCTGTACTCGCCGCTGACCAGCAGCAGCTGGCGGCCGAACACGTTCTGGTTGGCCCACGCCGCCAGCAGGATCAGCATGTTGGCCAGCACGACCACCGGCACGGCCAGCACCAGGAACGACAGCCCGGCCGAGAGCCGGTCGAACCAGCCGTACTGCCGCACCGCCGCCAGCGCCCCCACGAACACGCCCAGCAGGCTGCCGCAGAGCAGGCCCAGGATGACCAGCCGGAACGTCACGCCCATCCGGCGCTTGAGCTCCTCGTCGACCGGCGCGCCCGCGACCGTCTTGCCGAAGTCGCCGCGCAGCACGCCGCCGGCCCAGGTGGCGTACCGCTGCAGCAGCGGCGTCCTGTCGTTGAGGTTGAGCGCGTCGAGCTGGGCGTCGACCGCGGCGGGCGGCGGCTTCGGCGTGCGGTCGGCGTAGTTGGAGCGCGGGTCGAGAGCCGTAGCCGCCACCAGGTAGGCGAGGCTGGCCGCCAGCACGACGAGCACGGCGTAGTTGAGCAGTCTGCGGGCCAGGAACCCCGCCATCGCCCCACCTCCTGCGCGCACCCCGCACGTACGCAGCGCGGCTACACCGACCGCCACCGTCCCGTGGCTTATCGTAGTCATATAGCTACACCAGGCGAGCGCCTCCGCGCACGGAAGCGGCAAAGAAGGTCAGCGGCCGGACAGCTCGTCCACGGCGGTGCGCACGTCCTCGCTGGTGATCGTGGTCAGGTCGGCCGAGCTGGCGGACCCGCCGCGCGAGGCGTGGGCGGCCAGGCGCACGTCACGCCGCATGGCAGCCCGCTCGAACAGGGACCTGGCGAAGCGGCCGTTGCCCAGGCCGTCGATCAGCCGGTCGTCGCAGACCCAGGTGAAGACCTCGTCCAGGCGCCGCAGCGCCTCGTCGTCGAAGGTGTCGCCGGCCTTCTCCGCCAGCAGCACCGCGATCTGCGACAGCTCGCCGGGCGAGTAGCTGGGGAAGCCCACCCGCTGGTTGAACCGGCTGGCCAGGCCGGGGTTGCTGGACAGGAACGCGTCCATCTCGCGCTCGTATCCGGCCAGCACGATGACGAGCCGGTCGCGGTCGTCCTCGGCCCGCTTGAGCAGGGTCTGCACGGCCTCGGCGCCGAACGCGTCGCCGCCCTGGTAGCCGGGGTTGACCAGGCTGTAGGCCTCGTCGATGAAGAGCACGCCGCCGAGCGCCCGGTCCACCAGCTCGTTGGTCTTGATCGCGGTCGAGCCGAGATGCTGGCCGACCAGGTCGGCCCGGTGCGCCTCGACCACGTCGGGCCTGGCCAGCAGGCCGAGCGCGGCGAAGATGCGGCCGAGCACCCGGGCCACCGTGGTCTTGCCGGTGCCGGGCGGGCCGAGGAAGACGAAGTGGCGCATCTGCTGCGGGGTGGGCAGCCCGCGCTCCTGCCGCATCCTGGCCACCTGGAGCTGGGCGGCGATGGCGTGCACCTGCCGCTTGACCGGCGCCAGGCCGGCCATCTTGTCCAGGTCGGCCAGCGCCTCCTCCAGCGTGGGCGTGGCCACGTAGCCGCGGAAGCGGGCGGTCAGCTCGTCGAACGCCTTGGTCACGTCGGGCGTGGTGGTCGTCACCAGGTCGTGCGTGCTCGGCGTGCCGCCCGCGCCCACCACGCGCACGTCGCGGGCCTGCGCGGCGGCCTCGACCAGGCTGCGGGCGAACCGGGCGTTGCCCAGCTCGTCGATCAGGCCGCGGCGGTGCACGTCGTCGAAGAGGCCGAGCAGCACCCGCTTGGTCTCGGCGTCCATCGTGTCGCCCCTGCGCCGCTGCAGCAGCTCGGTGACCTCGACCAGCTCGGCGGGGGAGTAGCCGGGAAAGCGCACCCGGGTGGCGAACCTGCTGGCCAGGCCGGGGTTGCTGGACAGGAACGCGCCCATCTCCTGCTCGTAGCCGGCCAGGATGATGATGACCCGGTCGCGGTCGTCCTCGGCCCGCTTGAGCAGGGTCTGCACGGCCTCGGCGCCGAACCGGTCGGGCTGCCCGTCGGAGGAGTTGACCAGCCCGTACGCCTCGTCGATGAAGAGCACGCCGCCGAGCGCCCGGTCCACCAGCTCGTTGGTCTTGATCGCGGTCGCGCCCAGGAACTCGCCCACCAGGTCGGCCCGCTGCGCCTCGACCACATAGGGGGTCTCCAGCAGGCCGAACGCGTAGAAGATCTTGGCCAGCGCGCGGGCCACGCTGGTCTTGCCGGTGCCGGGCGGGCCGACGAAGACGAAGTGCCTGGTGGGCCTGCCGGTGGTGTAGCCGGCCTCGGCGCGCAGCCGGCCGGCCTCGATGGAGGCGGCGATGGAGCGCACCTGCTCCTTGACCGGCACCAGCCCGATCATGGCCTCCAGCTCGGCGAGCGCCTCCTCGACCGAGATCTGCGGCGGCGCGCCCTGCTTGTCGCCGGGCGCGTCGGGCCTGCCCTCGCGCACCCTGACCCGCACCTGCTGCGCCTCGGCCGCGGCGCTGGCGGCCTTGACCCTGCGGGCGAGCAGGAAACGGTGGACGAGGACGGCCGCGGCGGCGGCGACGGCCACCCAGACGGCGATGCGGTCGGAGACCTGCGAGAGTGCGGCGGCCAGCAGCCCGGCCGGGGCCAGCGCCATCAGCGTGGTCACCCACGGCGTCACCCAGCGGATGAGGTGGGCCGCCCCGGCGACGGGCAGGGCGAGGAAGACCATGAGGTGCACGGTCGGCGCGCCGGGGAGGAACAGCGCGCTGAACGTGATCAGCGCCAGCACCGCCCAGCCCGCCACCACCAGCGCGGTGGCGGCGGCCCTGGGATAGCGCATGGTCAGCGCGACGAACGCGAGCAGCAGCAGCACGAGGGGGAAGGTCTGGAGCAGGTCCCACCCGAGTGCTGCGCCCAGGCCCATGGCGGCCACGAGCGCGACCACGTAGAGCACCCGGCGCGCGGCCGGGGGAATCTGGAAATAACGCTGCCGAACCTTCTCGAACAGATCCCGCACCGCGGCCCGCCCCGCGGCCTGGGCCCTGTCGGACTCACGCATCACGCCTCCCCGGTCCGCCCCCGGTTATACCGCACCAGACCGACTATTGGGCGGTCCTGACACGCTAGGCGGAGGTCACGAAAACGGCTATCTGACGGCCGAGTTCCGCGCCCGCGTCCTCCTGGAGGAAGTGGCCGGCGCCCTTGATCACGGGATGTCGCAGGCCAGCCGCCCCGCGCATGTTCTTCCGCAGAACGGGCCCCATGCCTCCCGTGATCGGATCTCCGTCGGAGAAAGCCACCAGGAACGGCCGGTCGAGTGTGGTGAGGATCGTCCAGGCAGCGCGGTTGGCGGGCGCGGCCGGGTCGTCGGGCGTGGTCGGCACGAGGCCCGGCATGGCGCGCGGTCCCGCCTTGTACGACTCGTCCGGGAACGGCGCGTCGTAGGCCGCCAGCACCTCGGGCGGCAGCTTCGCCCGGCAGCCGGCCTGGACCAGCCGGGCGACGTCCAGCGCCGGCGCCTTGCGCACCGTGTCCCTGAACCGGTGCCAGACGTCGGGCATGGGAATGTCACCCGTCGGCAAGCCCGTGTTGGCGGCCACGATCCTGGCGATGTTCGCGGGGTGCTCGGCGGCGATCCGCAGCCCGATGAGGCCGCCCCAGTCCTGGCCGACCATGGTCACGTCCTTCAGCCCGAGCGCGTCGAAGAGCAGGGAACGGGTCCACTCGACGTGCGCGCCGTAGGTGTGCGCGGCCTGGTCGGCGGGTTTGTCCGAGCGGCCGAAGCCGATCAGGTCGGGCGCGATCGCGCGCAGCCCGGCCGCGGCCAGCTCGCTCATGACGTGCCGGTAGAGGAACGACCAGCTCGGCTCGCCGTGCAGCAGCACGACGGGCGGGCCGTCCTGGGGGCCCGCCTCCACGTACGCCATGCGCAGGCCGCCGGCGACCTCGGCGTGGCGGGGTTCGTAGGGGAAGCCGGGCAGGTCCGCGAAGCGCTCTTCCGGTGTGCGCAGGATGTCCATAGAACAATGTTCTACCGGGGGATGAGGCCGCGTCCAGTGACGGGTCCGCGGACTCCGGCCCGTCAGCGGCGTTGGTGGCGGCCGGGGAACTCGCCCACCAGCACCTGCTTCGGCGTGACGCGCATGACGTCGGAGTCGGCCAGGGCGATCCCGCGCACCTCGACCCAGAACCGCCGCTGCAGCGGGTCGGAGGCGAACACCGCCACCCGGGGGTCGTCCTCGATGGCCTGCCACGCCTCGGTCTCGGCGATCAGGCGCAGCTCGCCCGACGAGGTCACCGAGGCCACCGCCCCGGCGACGCGGGGGCCGTACGCGTCGCCGTAGGCCAGGACGATGCTGCGGGCGTAGGAGAAGGTCTGGCGCACCTCAGAGTCCAGCGCGACCGACGGCTCCGCGCCCATGGGCAGGTCGCACATGAGCAGCGACGAACGCCACGGGCCCGGGCCGCCGCGCCACCACGCGTGCAGGGCCCGCGCGACGAACACCACCGCCGCCGCCCCGAGCGCTGCCGTACCGGCCCGCCAGGCCCAGGCCGACCCGAGCAGCCCGCCGGCCGCGCCCGCGCCGGCCGCCAGCACGACGAGCCAGGTCGCGGCGGCCAGCCACCGATCGCCGCGCCTGCGAGCGCGCAGGTAGCCGCGCACCAGCGGGTACGGCAGCACCACGGCGGCCACCGCCAGACCCGGCCGCACCGCGAGCGCCACGGCCAGCAGCGCCACCAGCACCGACCACGTCCTGCCGAGCACGAGCCACAACGCCACCCCGGCGTTCCGCCCCGCCACCCGCCCCGCCACCCGCTCGGCCTCCCGCCCCGCCTCCCGCGACGCCTCCCGCGACGTCTCCCCCGCACGCTCGGTCTCCGCGAGCGCGCGCAGGGGGTGGCCGCGCCAGGCCTCGGCCAGGGCGCGCAGCGCGGTCAGCGCGGGCCAGCCGAGCACGGCGATGCCCGCGAGCCCGGCCCAGACCGGGTCGAGCGAGGCCGGCAGCACGTGCACGGAACCCAGCAGCAGCCAGCCGGCGAAGGCCAGTGCCGACAGCGCGGCCGATGCCACGGAGGCGCCAAGCCACGGGTCCCGCCCGAGCATCGCCCCCGCGTACGCCCACAGACCCACCCGCCGCGCCTGCCTGACCGTCAGCGGCACCAGCAGCACGAGCACGGCGAGGCCGCAGAGCCGCGCCTGCGCGCCCCGGTCGAGCAGCAGCGCGGCCCCGGCGATCACGATCGTGGCCACGGCAACCAGCAGGCGGACCTGACGCGACCAGACCTCGAGCGCGCGCCTGGCCCGCCCCGTCTCGCGCGGGTCGACGGGCCAGGCCGGGTCGTGATGCGGCCGCGGCGGGTCGAAGCGCAGCAGCGCCAGCGCGAGGTTGACGCGGGCCTGCGGATCGTCGGGGTCGATGGCGAGCGCGGCCCGGTAGGCCCGCTCGGCCGCCCCGTGCTCGCCCCGCAGCAGGGCCAGGTCGCCCAGCATGACCTGGGGCCCGGCCCGTTCCGGCGCGAACTTCCTGGCCAGCGCCGCGTGCCCGGCCGCCTCCCTCCACCGGCCGGGCACGCGGCGCAGCGCCCCCGCCAGCCGCAGCCGGGCGGGCCATGAGCCGCCGGCCAGGTCCACGGCCCGCTCGGCTGCGGGCACCGCGTCGGCGTCGCGGCCCAGCCGCTCGTGGGCCAGGCTGATCAGCCGCTGCGGCCACTCGGCGACCGGGTCGAGCTCGGCCGCCCGCCGCGCCGCCTCCAGCGCGGACTCGGGACGCCCGGCGTCGAGCCTGGTCAGGGCCTCGTCGCACCATTCGCGTGAGGACCGGTCGGGAAGATCGCCTTTGGTGCCGCGTGCGTCGGTCCCCACACGTCCCATGATCGGCTGGCGCGTGATCGTTGGATAGATACCGACATATGGCTGTATCTCTCTAGAGAGGTGCGGGGGACCGTGGATCGACCGATACCGCTATGACAAGTCCCTGGCATGGCCTAAGCTGCCACGCAAGCCGGAGCGCCGGAGTCAGGCGGCAGAGCTCGGGAGGAGCGGGCGCCGAGCCGCGGCTTCCGACGCCACCGACCACAGCACGTGCGGGCCCTGGACAACGGATCGGCCTGCAAGGAGGGCCATGACCGTCACGCAGGCCGCACCCCTCGTACGGACCGCAGACCGACAGCACCAGGACCGCCGCTGGTCCATCCTCGTGCTGCTCTGCCTGGCGCTGCTGCTGATCACGGTCGACGCCACAGTCCTGCACATCGCGGTGCCCGCGCTCACGGCGGCGCTGGAGCCCTCCGCGGTGCAACTGCTCTGGATCATCGACATCTACTCGCTGGTGGTCGCGCCGCTGCTGATCATGTTCGGCACGCTCGGCGACAGATACGGGCGAAAACGCCTGGTCCTGTGGGGCTTCGTGCTGTTCGGCGTGGCCTCGGCCGCCGCCGCGTGCGCCCCGACCCCGCTGACGCTGATCCTGGCCAGGGCCCTGCTCGGCGTCGGCGGCGCGATGATCATGCCCGCCACCCTCTCGCTGATCCGCCAGGTGTTCACCGACAGACGCGAGCGGGCCATCGCCCTGGGCGTCTGGAGCGCGGTCGCGGCGGCCGGCGCGGCGATCGGGCCGCTCGTCGGCGGCGTGCTCGTCGGCTTCTGGTGGGGCGCGGTCTTCCTGATCAACGTGCCGATCCTGCTCGTGCTGCTGCCCGCGGCCAGACGCCTGCTGCCCGAGTCGCGCGGACGCCGCGACCGGCCGTGGGACGCGGTCAGCGCCGCGCTGTCGGTGTTCGGCATCCTGGCGCTGGCCTTCGGCCTCAAGGAGGCGGGCTCGGGCAGCCTGCTGCCGCTCTGGGCCTCGGTGCTGGTCTTCGCGGGCGGGCTGGGGCTGCTGGTCGCCTTCGTCCGGCGGCAGACCCGGCTGCCCGCGCCGTTCCTGGAGATCGGGCTCTTCCGGCGGCGCGAGTTCACGACCGGGGTCGCGGGCGTGCTGCTCGGCGTGTTCGCGCTGGTGGGGCTGCAGCTCATGCTCGCCCAATACCTGCAACTCGTCCTAGGCGACAGCCCCGTGCGGGCCGCGCTGCGGATGTTGCCCCTGGTCATCTCCGCCGTCTCCGGCGGCCTCGCCGCCGCCCACATCCTGCCCAGGGTCGGCATGCGGGCCACCATGAGCGGCGGCCTCGCGCTCGTCGCGCTCGCCCTGACGCCCACCCTGACCTGGGGGGTCGAGGGGCATCCGGTGATGCTGGCGGTCTGCTTCGTCGGGATCGGCTTCGGGGTCCAGGTGGCCTTGCTCGCCGCCTCCGACACGATCATGGCCTCGGCTCCCGAGGCCCAGGCGGGCGGGGCCGCGGCCATCGAGGAGACCGCGTACGAACTGGGTGCCGGCCTGGGCGTCGCCGTGCTCGGCACCATCACCACGATCGTGTACGCGCCCGGCCTGCCCGCCGTACCCGGCGTCTCAGAGGGCGGCATGGACCAGGCCAGGCAGTCGCTGGCCTCGGCCGCCCACGTCGCGGACCAGATCGGCGGCAACGCGGGCGGCGCGCTGCTCGACGCCGCCCGGTGGGCCTTCGTCAACGCCCTGCACACGACAGTGGTCGTGAGCGTCGTCCTGCTCAGCCTGACCGCCGTCGCGGTGGCCATGCTGCTCAGCCGTGATTGAGGTGTGCCATGTCCCGATTAGGGCAGACAACTACCGTGAAACAGGTCCTTCGTGATCTTGCCGCTTTAGTCGCCCGCATCGGTGTGGGCGGTATCTTCTTCGCCAACGGCTGGACCAAGCTCGAAGACGGTCTCATCACCACCGGCGCGAAGTTCTCGCAGCAGGGTGCCCCCGCCCCCGGCGCGTGGGCCACGGTCACCATGCTCACCGAGCTCATCGGCGGCGCGCTGCTCATCGCCGGGCTGGCCGTCTCCGTCACCGGGCTGATCCTCTTCGCCGAGGCGCTGGCGGTCTTCGTGGTGGCCCCGCCGCTCAACCCCATCAGCCTGAACGAGCTCATCCTGCTCGGCGCCGCGTCCCTGCTGCTCGCCGTGGTCGGCGCGGGGCGGGTCTCGGTCGATCACATGGTGGTGATCCGGCGGAGGGAATCGGAGGCGGCGGACGAGTTCGCCGCCGACTCGGAGGCCGACCAGGTCATCGCCTCACTGCGCGACCCCGACAAACCCGGCGACTCCTCCGAGAAGGCCGAGGCCGCGAGCCCCGCGTCCGAGTCCTCAAGCAAGGAGACCGAGTCGTCCAAGGCGTCCAAGGCGTCCGAGGACACGGCCCCGCATCCCCGGCCCCGTGCGCGATCGGCGGACACCAAGCGCGGCGAGGAGCCGTCGCCGTCGTCGTCGCCGTCGCCCGCGCCCGGCGACACGCTGGTGGCGGGCCGCAAGAAACCCCCGGCCCGCGGCCGCCGCACCACCGCCGA
Source organism: Nonomuraea fuscirosea (assembly GCF_035917475.1). NCBI lineage: Bacteria > Bacillati > Actinomycetota > Actinomycetes > Streptosporangiales > Streptosporangiaceae > Nonomuraea > Nonomuraea fuscirosea. The sequence continues at coordinate 1,452,266 of NZ_CP109074.1, forward strand.
CTGACCGCGCCGGACTCCCGCCGATTCCCGCCGGGAGCCGGCGGGTGGTGCGCTCAGGCGATCCGCCGGCCCGCGCGGCCGGCGGCGGCATCGCGGGGTGGAGATCGGCTCGGCCCGGTGAATATCCTGGCCGCACAGCCGAGCGGGGAGCGTGCATGGCGGCCAGGGAAGGCAGGGCGCGCGCGACGGTGCGTGACGTCGCCGCCGAGACCGGCCTGTCCATCGCCACCGTCTCGCGCGTGCTCAACGGCCAGGCCAACGTGGCGCCGCACACCCGCGAGCTGGTGCTGCGCGCCGTCGGCCGTCTGGGGGACCAGGCGCCTCGGCCGCGCGCGGCGCCGGACGCCCACGGCCCGGTCCACGGCGGCGCCGTCTACGTACGCTGCCCGTACGTGCTGACCGACTATTTCGGGCTGATCGTCTCCTCGGTGGGCGAGACCATCGAGTTGCACGGCAGGGAGATGATCCTGGGCGCGGGGGAGGCGGCGCAGGAGAGCGCGGTGCTGCCCGGCCTGCCCGACCGGCCTGGCGTCGCGGGAGCGATCCTGATCCTGCCGCCCGAGCCCGGCGACGCCCTCGTCCGCCTGCGCGACCGCGGCTTCCCCTTCGTCGTGATCGACCCGCGGACCCCGCCGCCCAGAGACATCGCCGCCGTGTCGGCCGCCCACTTCGCCGGCGGGCGCAAGCTGATGGCCCACGTGACGGGGCTGGGCCACCGCCGGATCGGGATCATCGGCGGCCCGGTGACGTGGCTGCCCAGCGAGGCCAGGCTGGCCGGCTACACCGCCTCCCTGGCCGACGCGGGCGTGCTGCAGGCCCCCGAGCTGCTGCGCCACGTGCCGGAGCCGAACATCGAGCAGGGTCACCTGGCGGCCGGCGAGCTGCTCGACCTGCCCGAGCGGCCGACGGCGCTGGTGGCGTTCAACGACAAGACGGCGGTCGGCGCGCTGCGGGCGGCGGCCGAGCGCGGGCTGAGCGTGCCGGGGGACCTGTCGGTGGCGGGCTTCGACGACATCGACGTCAGCCGGGCGACCTCGCCGGCCCTGACCACGGTGCGCCAGCCGCTGCAGGAGATGGGCCGGATGGGAGTCACGCTGCTGATGAGGCTGCTCAGCAGGCACACGCTGGAGGCGTTGCACGTCTCGCTCGGCGCCGAGCTGGTCGTCAGGGGCTCGACGGGGCCGGTCCGCGGCTGATCTGTTTCATCTGTTACATCGGTTGACTGGCCGATCTGACTCGTGCTCTTCTGCTCAGTGCAAGCCGCTTTACGAGTTTGTTTCATTTGTTTCAAGGGCATCACCCCCCGCCCTGAAGGGACTCGCCGTGTCCAGGATCCTCCTCGCGCTCGCCTGCGCCGCCGCCCTGTGCCTGGCGGCGCCCGCTCCGGCACTCGCCGCGGGCGAACCCGTGAACGTCTGGCTCACCACCACCTCCGACTCCGGCGGCCGGGCCGTCACCCGTGGCCTCCAGCAGCAGTCCCCGATCGCCTTCGGGCCGCCGGGCGGCTCGGGGCACAGCGTCACCGTCGACGAGAGCAGCACGTACCAGCAGTTCGAGGGCGGTGGGGCGTCGATCACGGACACGACCGCGCACCTGCTGCGCGGCGGCGCGATCAGCGCGGCCACCAGGGACGAGGTGATGCGCAGGCTGTTCTCGCCCGCGGACGGCATCGGCCTGTCCTTCGTCCGGAACCCGATCGGCGCCTCCGACCTGTCCAGGCCCGGCATGGTCTCCCTCGACGACACCTGCTGCGACCTCGATGACTTCGGCGCCAACGGCTACGACACCGGCGTCCGCCTGCTCACCGTCCAGGCCAAGCAGCTCAACCCGGCGCTGCGGGTCAAGGGCGTGCCGTGGAGCGCGCCCGGCTGGATGAAGGACAACGGCCGGATGGACCAGATGGGCTGGCTGAAGTTCGAGCACTACGGCACGTACGCCCAGTACCTGGTCAAGTACGTGCAGAGCTACCAGGCCGCCGGCGTCAAGGTCGACTACGTCTCGCTGCAGAACGAGCCCAACTGCTGCCAGGCCGCCAACCCGCCCGCGATGAACTACCCCGGCATGTCGTGGAACGCCTCCGGCCTGATCGAGCTCACCAAGAACTTCGTCTACCCGGCCTTCCGCGCGGCCGGGATCACCACCAAGGTGCTCGTCCACGACTGGAACTACGGCGACTACGCCCAGATCGGCGGCCCGATCCTGGCCGACCCGGCGGTGCGGAACGATCCGCTGTTCGGCGGCATCGCCTGGCACGGCTACTTCGGTGACCCGGCCGTCGGCACGCAGGTGCACGACCAGTACCCGTCGGTACGCCAGTTCAGCACCGAGCACTCGGGCGGCACCTGGGTCGGCAACCAGCACAACGACGACATGGCCGACATCGTGTCCTACGCCCGCAACTGGAGCGGCAGCCTGGTCAAGTGGAGCCTCGCGCTCAACCAGAACATGGGCCCGCACAACGGCGGCTGCGGCACCTGCACCGGCCTGATCACCGTGCAGGAGGGCGGGCCGCGGGCCGGTCAGGTGGACTACACGATCGAGTACTACACGACCGGCCACCTGACCAAGTTCGTCCGGCCGGGGGCGTACCGGATCGGCTCGACCGCCAACGCGACCGTCCAGAACGTGGCCTACCGCAACCCCGACGGCTCCAAGGCCCTCATCGCCCACAACGGCGGCGGCTCGGCCCAGTCCGTCCGGGTGAACTGGGGCGGCCAGTCCTTCACGTACGCGCTGCCCGCCCGCACCACCGCCACCTTCGCCTGGAACGGCACGCCGGGCGAGAACCCCGGCGGGGGCGGCGGCCAGGTGACCGGGCTGGCCGGCAAGTGCATGGACGTGGCCGGCGGCAGCAGCGCCGACGGCGCCGCCGTACAGCTCTACACCTGCAACGGGACCGCCGCCCAGCGCTGGACCCGCCCCGGCGACGGCACGCTGCGCGCCCTGGGCAAGTGCCTCGACGTCGTCGACCACGGCACCGCCGACGGCAGCCGGCTGCAACTGTGGTCCTGCACGGGCGCGCCCAACCAGCAGTGGACCGCCACCGCCGGCCGCGACCTGGTCAACCCGGCCGCGGGCAAGTGCGCCGACGTCACCGGCAACACCTCCGCCGACGGCACCCGCCTGCAGCTCTGGACCTGCACGGGCGCCGCCAACCAGAAGTGGACGCTCACCTGAGGTGAACCGCCCGGCTCACATCTCCGCGGTGAGCCGGGCGATCGTCCGCATCTTGTTCATCGCGTCCAGCGCCGCCACCTTGTACGACTCCGCCAGCGTCGGATAGTTGAACACCGCGTTGACCAGGTAGTCGACCGTCCCCCCGCACCCCATGACGGTCTGCCCGATGTGCACCAGCTCCGTCGCCCCCGTCCCGAACACGTGCACGCCGAGCAGCCGCCGCGTCTCCGAGCACACCAGGAGCTTGAGCATCCCGTACGAGTCGCCGATGATCTGCCCCCTGGCCAGCTCCCGGTAACGCGAGATGCCCACCTCGAACGGCACCTTGTCCCTGGTCAGCTCGTCCTCGGACCGGCCGACGAAGCTGATCTCGGGAATCGTGTAGATGCCGATGGGCGGCAGCTCGTTCAGGTCGCCGCCCGGCTCGCCGCACGCGTGCTGGGCGGCCAGCCGCCCCTGCTCCATCGACGTGGCCGCCAGCGCGGGGAAGCCGATCACGTCGCCGACGGCGTAGATGTGCGGCACCTCGGTGGCGTAGTTCTCGTCCACCTTGATCCGGCCCCGGTCGTCGGCGGCCAGGCCGGCCGCGTCCAGGCACAGCTCGGAGGTCTTGCCCTGGCGGCCGGCCGAGTACATGACGCAGTCGGCGGGGATCTTCTTGCCGCTCTCCAGCAGGGTCAGCGCCCCGCGCGGGCGGCGCTCGACGGCCGCCACGTTCTCGCCGAACCTGAAGGTCACCGCGAGGTCGCGCAGGTGGTACTTCAGCGCCTCCACGATCTCCAGGTCGCAGAACTCGAGCATGCGGTCGCGCCGCTCCACCACCGTCACCTTGGTGCCGAGGGCGGCGAACATGGAGGCGTACTCGATGCCGATGACCCCGGCCCCCACCACGACCATCGTCTCGGGGACGCGGTCGAGGTGCAGGATGGCGTCGGAGTCGATCACGGTCCTGTCGTCGAACTCGACGCTGGACGGCCGCGCGGGCGACGTGCCCGTGGCGATCACGACCTTCTCGGCGGTGATCTTCGTTTCCTCGGTCTTGCCCTCGTCGTGGATGATCCCGATGGTGTGCGGGTCCAGGAAGCGGCCGGTGCCCTGCAGCACCGTCACGTGGTTGCGGGCGAGCTGGCTGCGGATGACCTGGATCTCCCGGCCGATCACGTGCTGGGTGCGCATCCCCAGGTCGGTGACCGTGATCTCGTCCTTGACGCGGTAGCTGGCGCCGTACAGCTCCCGCTGGTTCAGCCCCGTGAGATACAGGACCGCCTCACGCAGCGTCTTCGACGGGATCGTGCCCGTGTTGATGCAGACGCCGCCGATCATGTTCCGTTTCTCGATGACCGCCACGCGCCGGCCAAGTTTCGCGGCCGCGATGGCCGCCTTCTGCCCACCTGGTCCGGAACCCAGGACCACCACATCGAAATCCGCCACACCGACCAGTCTGGGGGCGGCATGTCACCGGGAAAAGACCTTCCTGGGAGACTCCTGGGTATGTTGCGCAGATTCACGCAAGTCGATGTGTTCGCCTCGGGCCCGTACACCGGCAACCCGCTCGCGGTCGTGGTGGACGGCGAAGGGCTGAGCACGGAGGAGATGCGGCGCTTCGCCCGCTGGACGAACCTGTCCGAGACCACCTTCCTGCTGCCGCCGGCCACGCCGGAGGCCGACTACCGCGTGCGGATCTTCACCGTCGAGGCCGAGCTGCCCTTCGCCGGACACCCGACGCTGGGCTCCTGTCACGCCTGGCTGGAGTCCGGCGGCCGGCCGCGCACCGAGGGCCGGGTCGTGCAGGAGTGCGGTGCCGGGCTCGTCCGGATCGCGGCCACGGACGCGGGGCTCGCCTTCCAGGCACCGCCGCTGATCCGCTCGGGCCCGGTGGAGGAGGAGTTCCTGGACCGGATCGTCGCCTCGCTCGGGATCACGCGCGACGACGTCGTGGCGGCGGAATGGGCCGACAACGGGCCCGGCTGGGTCGGGCTGCTGCTCAAGGACGCCGAACAGGTGCTGGCGCTGCGCCCGGAGACGGTGCCGCACGACGTGGGCGTGGTGGGGCCGTACCCGGCGGGCTCGCCGGTCGCGTTCGAGGTGCGGGCGTTCTTCCCCGCTCAGGGCAGCATGGTGGAGGACCCGGTGACGGGCAGCCTGAACGCCTCGCTGGCGCAGTGGCTGCTGCGTACCGGCCGGGCCGAGGCGCCGTACCTCGCGGCCCAGGGCACCGTGATCGGCCGGGCCGGCCGCGTCCGCGTCTCCGCCGACGACGAGGGCGAGGTGTGGGTCGGCGGCGACGTCCGCACCTGCGTCAGCGGCCAGGTCGAGCTGTGAACCCCGCCTGCGTCGGCGGCCAGGTCGAACCGTGAACCGCACCCGCGTCACCGGCCTGTTCGAGCTGTGAACCGCACCTCGTCGCCCGGCCGCAGCTGGGCGGCGACGGGCAGGTCGGCGCCGCGCACCACGGCGATCACCGGATAGCCGCCCGTCGGGGGATGGTCGGCGAGGAAGACGATCGGCTGCCCGCTCGGCGGCACCTGCACGGCCCCCGTCACCATCCCCTCGCTGGGCAGCTCGCCCTCCCTGACCCGGACCAGCTCGGGCCCGCGCAGGCGCACGCCGACGCGGTTGCTGTCCTGGCTCACCGTGTACGTCCCCCCGCACAGCGCGGCCACCGCCTCCGGCGCGAACCAGTCCTCGCGCGGCCCAGGCAGCACCCGCAGCACGGCGGGCCGCGGCCCCGGCGGCGGCGCGAGGTCCACGGAGATGACCCCGGACGGCGGTCCGACCGGCAGCAGCGTGCCCGCCCGCAGCGGCTCGGGCCCCAGCCCCGACAGCGAGTCGGTGGACCGGCTGCCCAGCACCGGTTTCACCACGATGCCGCCGCGTACCGCCAGATACGTGCGCAACCCCCACGCGGTCGGGCCCAGCCGCAGCTCGCCGCCCGCAGGCACCCAGATCGGCACGCCCAGGTCCGCCCCCGACACCAGCGGCGCCCCCGCCAGCGCCACCCACGCCGCGTCCAGGAACCGCAGGCGCGCCGCGCCGAACGTCAGCTCGATCGCCGCCAGCCCCTCGGGGTTGCCGACCAGCCGGTTGGCCAGCCGCAGGCTCGGCGCGTCGGCCGCTCCCGAGCACGGCACCCCCAGGTGGGCGAGCCCGGGCCGGCCGAGATCCTGCACGGTCGCGTACGGGCCGGGCGCCAAAACCTCGATCATGCCGGCTCGAACCGCACGCGCATGCCCGGCTGGAACAGTGAGGGCGGCGCGGCCGTGACGTCCCACACCCGTGTGGCGGTGCGCCCGAGCAGCCGCCATCCGCCGGGGGAGGCCGACGGGTAGACCGCGGAGTACGGCCCCGCCACCGCCACCGACCCGGCGGGCACCGACGTGCGCGGCGTGTCCAGCCTGGGCGTCTCCAGCACCGGATCCAGCCCGGTGAGATAGGCGAACCCCGGCGCGAACCCGAGCCACCCCACCACCAGCTCCCGCCCGGTGTGCCGGGCCACCACCTCGTCGGCGGAGATACCCGCCAGCGCCGCCACGGAATCGAGATCCGCTCCGTCATAGACCACGGGAATCGTGACCAGCGGCTGCTCCTCGTCCGCGCCGCCGGCCGCCTTGGCCCGTTCCCGCCCCGCGAGCTCCTCCACCCGCGCCAGCAACCTGGCCTGATCCACCCCGGGAGCCACCACGAGCACCGTCTCGGGGCCTGGAACGATCTCCACCACGCCCTCGGGCCGCTCCGCCCGCAGCGCCGCGTCGAGCCGGTGCGACAGCTCCAGCGAGCCGGTCTCCACGAGCAGCCCGTGCTCGCCGGCCGCGCGGATCACGTGAACGCCTGCAGAACCACTCCGGCCGCGAGCAGTTCGTCCCGTACCCCCTGCGCCAGCCTGACCGCGTCAGGCGTGTCGCCGTGCACGCAGATGGAACGGGCAGAAATCGGGACGGAACTGCCGTCAGCGGCCGTCACAGAGCCCTCCACGACCATCTGACGCGCCCTGGCGGCCACCGCGGCGGCGTCGTGGACGACCGCGCCCGGCTCGCGCCGCGGCACCAGAGCGCCCCGGGGCGTGTAGGCCCGGTCGGCGAACGCCTCGCTCACCGTCGGCACGCCCTCGGCCGCCGCCACCTTGTGCACCACCGACCCCGGCAGCGTCAGCACCGGCAGCGAGGGGTCGTAGTCGGCCACCGCGTCGATCACCGCCGCCGCCTGCGCCTCGTCACGGCAGATCCGGTTGTAGAGCGCGCCGTGGGGCTTGACGTAGGAGACCCGCCCGCCCATCGCCCTGGCGATGCCGTCCACGGCGGCGAGCTGATAGAGCACCTCGGCGCACAGCTCCTCCTCCTCGACGTCCATCTCCCTGCGCCCGAAGTGGGCCAGGTCGCGATAGGACACCTGCGCCCCGATGGCCACGCCGCGGTCGACGGCCGCCGCGCACGTGCGCCTGATGGTCACGGGGTCGCCCGCGTGGAAGCCGCAGGCCACGTTGGCGCTCGTGACGATGTCGAGCAGCGCGAGGTCGTCGCCGAGCCGCCAGATGCCGAAACCCTCGCCCAGGTCCGCGTTGAGGTCGATCACCATGGCACCATCATGGCGCCATCGGCTACCTCGGCGCGACGAAGAGCGTCTGCGTGGCGGTGCCGATCTCGCCGCCGGCGTCGTACAGGGTGGACCGGGTCAGCCCGCGGCCCGACGGGCCGATCACGGTGGCGGCGTCCATGCACACCCACTCACCGGCCGGCGCGCGGAACAGCGAGATCGTCAGGTCCACGTTCACGAACAGGTGGGTGCCGAAGTCGAGGGCCATGCTGACGCCGTTGCCGCTGTCGGCGAACACCGCCACCCGCTCGACCGGCGTCGGCTCCTCGCCCTCGACCAGCGGCATCGTCAGCCTGCCCCACACCGTGGCCGGCCCGGGCGCCATCGGGCCGCCGGCGACGAAACGCCAGTCCATCGCCCTGCCGTAGCCGAAGCCGGAGCCGAGCCAGGAGCCGGCGTGCTCGGCGGACGGGGGCGGCACCGGCGCGGGCGGAGCCTGGACCGGCGTGGACGACGTCTCGGCCGCGCGGATGCGCCACGCGCTCGCCCTGACGTACTCGCGCCCGCCCGACGACACGCTCGCCGACAGGCACTGCACCCGCTTGCCGTCGCGCACCACGCCGGTCGTGACCTCCAGTTCGGCCACGGGCACCGGCGCGAACACGTCCACCACCAGCCTGGACGGTTCCAGCCCCGGTCGCGGGGCGGTCTGCTCCAGCTCGTGCGCGATCAGGGCGGTGACGGGCCCCATGTGCTGGGTGCGCGGGTCCCACGGGCCCTGCGTGTGCTCCGACGCCAGATAACGGCCCCGCCCGGTCCTGCTGTACATCGACATGGAACGTTTTCCCTCGTGCTCGCGGCTCCGCCGTCAGATCTCGTCGGGGATGTCGGCGATGTCGTCCAGCGCCGCCGCCAGCTCCTCGGGGTCGCCGCCGATCCGCTCCGCGATCTCGATCAGCACGTGGAGCACGTCGTGACGGTCGTGCCCGAGGTCGAGCAGGCGCTGCGCGGCCTCCCAGAGCTGCGGCGGATCGCCGTCCCACAGGCGGGTGGCGATCTCCTCGTGCCAGGCGAGGTGCTCCTGGTCGATCGCCCCGCCGTGGTCGATCTCGAGTAACGTACGCCGGTCGGCCTGGTCGGCCGGGTTGAGCCGGTCGAGCTCGATCCCGTTGTGCGTGCCCTGGAGATAGGGGAAGGCGAAGGCCCGCCTGGCCAGCGCCGACAGGTCGCCGTCCGGCAGCAGCCGCTCCAGCAGCGGCCGGTCGAGCCCGAACGACGTCGGATCCCGGTACGCCTCGGGGAACTTCCCGATCGCCTCCCACACCGCGTCCAGCGTGGCCTTGAGCCCCTGCTCGGGCAGCTGCGTGCGGGCCGCGGCGAAGCGTACCCACGCCGACAGCGCGTGCGGCATCGCCTCCTGCTCGGCCACGCTCAGCATCACCTTGCGCGGCAGCCAGTCGAGCAGGAACGTGCGGCACTTGGTCGGGCTCACCCGCAGCGGGCGGTTGAAGTCCTGCTCGCAGCCGTAGTCGATGATGTGGTCGGCGCAGCGCGAGGCCGCCGACGGGTCGGACAGGTGCTCGGCCGCGTCGGAGGCGAGGAACTCCGCCGCCAGCATGGCCCGCCGCTCCCTGCTGTAGGGGGCCTCGATGTGCAGCGGCGCCGGCCGCTTGCGGCCGGGAGGCAGCGCCTTGAGCCTGGAACGTGCGAAGGCGTGGTAGGCGCTGTAGCTGTCGCTCACCGGCGGCGGCGTCTTCGGCTCCCTGGTGGCCTTCATCGCCGACTCCAGCAGCGCCCTGGCCTGCTCGGGCTGGATCTCCTCGAACAGCAGCAGCGGGTTGCCCGCCGCCTCGGCCCTGGCCTGCTCCAGCAGCTTGTCGACGTGGGAGGACACCCAGGCGTCGCGCGCCATGCCGCTCATGTTGTAGTCGACCACCATCACCAGCGCGTGCCGGTCGATCGGCTGCTCGCTGTCGTTCCAGCGGTAGGCGAAGGTGCAGATCACCGTGTCCTCGTCGCCGTAGGCGTCGCGGGAGACGTAGCAGCCGGCCGGCTTCACCGCGCCCACCCGGTCGGCCCAGCCCGGCCGCGCCACCCCCGACTCCATCATGGCCAGCGCCGCGCCCTCGGCCTTGGCGCCCTGGCGGGCGTTGCCCAGATACGCCAGGCAGATCAGCAGCGTCAGCGAGGCCGGCGTGCCGGCCTTGGCCGCGTAGTCGACCAGCCCCTCCCCGAGCACCTGCTCGACGTCGCCGCCGCGGACCCGCCTGCCCCACCAGGCCCCGATCATGTCGGAGACCATCAGCTCCGCGTCGAGCGGGGTGCGTACGGCCAGCAGTTCGCGGGCCGCCTGCACCATCTCCTTGAACACGTCGTCTGGCGGGGTGCTCTCCCGGGGATCTCGTCGGTGTCGGCGCACACCCTCACTCTCTCGTATTCCAGGCGCAAACGGTGCGTAGAACTCGGCCCGGTGACCCCGATGTTATCGGGAGCGGCGTTTTCGCCGGGGCAGGCCGGTATGGGCGCTCCGTACGCCGCCGGCCTGACCTCCCCGGGCGCGCTAGCGGATGCCCCGGGGCGGAGGCGCGGAGTTCACGATCGCGAGCAGGTGCTCGCGGGCGATGCGTTCCACGATCTCGGGCGTCGCTGAGATGCCCAGATGCTGCGCGCACGCGCACACGTCGGCCACACAGCGGTCGATCGTGTCCACGGGTACGGTAAGGAACTCTTCGGCCAGCCTGAGACTGACCGGTTCCCGCAGGAACCGTGTGGCCAGAGCGAGCATAGATGTGAGATTCCTCTGGAGACCGGGGGGCAAACCCCCAGGAATGCATGCAGGGCGACTTGCGCTCTCATTCCACCTTTTTGCCGCCGTGTGTCAAGGCTCCGCGACGACTGTGTTCACTTCACCCGGCGCCCTTTCATGCGAAGCTGTCTCCATGCGCATCCAGCTCGCCCAGCGGAGCGAGGCAGACGAGCTCCTCGGCCGCAGCCCGCTCGCCCTGCTCGTCGGCATGCTGCTCGATCAGCAGATCCCCATGGAATGGGCGTTCACGGGGCCTTACACCATCTCCCAGCGGCTCGGCCACGACCTCACGGCCGAGGAGATCGCCTCCTACGATCCCGAGGCGTTCGTCGCCCTCCTGGCCGACAAGCCGGCCGTGCACCGCTACCCCAAGTCCATGGCCGGCCGGGTGCAGCAGCTCGCGGCCCATCTCGTCGAACACTATGACGGGCGTCCCGAGCGGATATGGAACGATGCCGCTGACGGTCAAGAGTTGTTGAAACGACTCAGGGCCCTGCCGGGATACGGTGAGCAGAAGGCCCAGATCTTTTTGGCATTGCTGGGCAAGCAGTTGGGGGTCCAGCCGTCAGGCTGGCGTGAGGCGGCGGGAGCCTATGGCGAGGAGGGCTCACACCGATCGGTCGCCGACGTGGTCGACGGCGACTCCCTGGCCCGCGTGCGGGAGGCCAAACAGGAGGCCAAGCGCACCGCCAAGGCCCAGTAGCCGTGCCGGGGGCCGCCCCCGCGGCCCGGGAAACGGGCCCGGCAATTGGGCGCTGTAACCTGATCTTGCTGCGCAATGTGGAGCGACTTTGACAGGATGCGTAGACCCTAAAGGCGACCGGGCCGCGGCGGGGGCTTCCGTCCGTACATGCCCATCGTCGATGATGTACTGCAGAATCCGGTCGCCCGGAGCTGCGCTACGCCGATACACAGTTATGGAGATGTGCCGCGTGGGAGACCCTGGCACGCGACGGAGGTGCGGACCATGAGCGCCGAGACCTCCGTTCCCCGTCCCCGGGAGTCGGATGTGGACGTCTCGGACTCCGCCCTCTTCAAGGGCATGCTGTCGGAGGCGGAGTTCGCCTTCGCCTTCTTCGACGCCGACAGCCGCATCCAGCGGGTCAACGACGTGTTCAGCGATGTCGTCAACGTGCCCGCGGACCGCATGGTCGGCCGGCCGCCCGTCGAGGTGCTGGCCGCCGACCTCAGCCAGATCATCACTCACGCCGTGCAGGCCGTCATCGAGAGCGACGCGCCGGTCACCGAGGGCCGCGTGCGCGTCCGGTCCGCGGAGGGCGACACCCGGCACTGGTCGCTGTCGTTCTCGCCGGTTCACGACGATGCCGGCGAGCTGCGCGCCATCGCCTTGGTGGGACTTGACGTGACCGAGAGCCGTCAGACCGAAGAGGCGCTGCGCCGCAGCGAGGAGCGCTACCGCTCGCTGGTGGAGGCGCAGTCCCAGCTCGTCTGGATCACCTCGCCCACCGGAGCGGTCGTCGAGGACGCCCCGCAGTGGCGTGCCATCACCGGCCAGGGCCTGGAGGAATACCTGGCCAGCGGCTGGCTGGAGGTCGTCCACCCCGAGGAGCGCCAGCAGACCGAGGAGGCGTGGCGCGAGGCGCTGCGCGGCCGCACCATGTTCGAGTGGAACTACCGCGTGCGCACCCGTGCCAGCGGTTACCGCCACTTCGAGGTGCGCGCGGTGCCGATCATCCGCCACGGCCGGGTGGTCGAGTGGGTCGGCGCCAACACCGACGTGACCCCGCAGCGCGAGGCCGAGGAGATGCGCGGCAGGCTGACCGACCAGCTCGGCGCCGCCGCCCTGCGCACCGCCCGGCTCCAGGGCGCCACCGCCATGCTGGCCGAGGCGCTCACGGTCGAGCAGGTGGTGCAGGTGATCATCGATGTCGGCCGCACCGCCCTGGCCGCCGACCGCTCGGCGGTCGCGCTGCTCGACACCGACCGCGCCGCGCTCAAGCTGATCAACGGCGAGGGCATCCTGGAGGCGTCCGGCGCCACCGGCGACGAGATCCCGCTGTCCCACTCCAACGTGATGACCATGGCGGTCAACAGCCGCCGGCCCGTGTTCGCCGAGTCCCCCGAGTCGCTGAAGGCCCAGCTGCTCGAAGCGGGCGGCGACGAGGAGGTCCTGGCCGGGTTCCTGGCCCACGGCGACGAGCGCGCCTGGGTGGGCCTGCCGCTGCTCGCCGCGGGACGCGCCCTGGGAGCGCTGCGGTTCTCCTTCACGCGCCCGCAGAAGATCTCCCAGGAGGACGGCGTCTTCCTGGAGGCGCTGGCCGGCCAGTGCGCGCTGGCGGTCGAGCGGGCCACCCTGTTCGAGCGTGAGCACCGCACGGCCGAGACGCTGCAGCGCAGCCTGCTGCCCGACCGCCTGCCGGTGGTCAAGGGCCTGGTGCTGGCCCAGCGCTTCCGCTCGGGCAGCCGCCACGTCCAGGTCGGCGGCGACTGGTACGACGCGTTCGTGCTCCAGGACGGGCGGGTCGCGGCCGTCGTCGGCGACGTCATGGGCAAGGGCGTCAAGGCCGCCGCCGGCATGGGCCGCATCCGCAACGCCATGCGGGCGCTGGCGCTGACCAACCCGCCGCCCGCGGCCGTGCTCACCGGCCTCGACCGGGTCTTCGAGGCCACGGAAGAGGAAGAGCAGGTCACGACCCTGGCCTACATGGTCGTCGAGCCCGTCACCGGTGAGGGCACGCTGGCCATGGCCGGCCATCCGCCACCCGTGCTGGTTTCGCCCCAGGGCACGGCGATCCTGTGCGACGCCGAGCCGGGCACTCCGCTAGGCTGGCCGACCAGCCGCAGGCAGTTCCGGTTCGTGGTGCCGCCCGGCCATACCGCCGTGCTCTACTCCGACGGGCTCGTGGAGAACAGGAAGCGCGGGCTGGATGCCGGTCTCGCAGAGATATGCAGTGTTGTGACCGAAGCGCCGCCTGAGGTCGTCAGTAGTCCGCACATGCTGCTGGATTTCCTGGTTGACCGGATGTTGTCTGGATATGAACAGGATGATGACGTTACCGCGCTCGCAATCCACGTCCCACCAGCCACGAAGAGTGACTGAATGAAACAGTCATAACGGTTGCTTTCGGGTATCAGTGCCCCGCTTACGTACGCACTACTGTCTCGGTCGGCCTAGGGTGGAGTTCAACCGCCGGGAGGTGGCCGTATGGAGTGCGGGGTCGTGCCACAATGCTGTGCAGGTCCGTCGCGGTCCGCACGGCCTCACCGATCTCCGAGAGAGGCAACAGCCCCCCAGCGGGCATCTGGGTCCATTGTCGCCACGCGTTCGTTCGAGAGGTGTTCGTGTCGCCTGCAAGTTCGACTCGCTCGAAGCCACAAGAGCTGAACGAGCCCGTCATTCAGCGACTGCTCGAGCGTGGGCGCTCGCAGGGTTTCCTCGAGTCTGAGGATGTTCGTCAGGCCTTCGAGGAGGCGGACATCCCCATGTCGCACGCCGCCGCGTTCTTGCGGAACCTCAGCAAAGAGGGCGTGACCGTGGTGGTGACCGCCGCGGATTCGGCTGCGCCGAAGAAGTCTCGTGGTCCAGCAAAGCGCCGCACCGCCGCCCCCGTCAAGACCAAGACGGCGGCGGCCGCCAAAGAGCAGCAGCCCGAGACCGTGACCGCGGTCGTGGGCACCGCTGAAGCCGAGCCGGCCGCCAAGAAGGCGGCCCCTGCCAAGAAGGCCGCCCCCGCGGCCAAGAAGGCCGCGGCACCCGCCGCCGCCAAGAAGGCCGAGCAGAAGAACGCTGGGCCTGCCGAGACCAAGAAGGCACCCGACGCCCCGCGGGGCGAGTCGGACGACGACGAGGATCTCGAGCTCGACGGCGACGTGGAGCTGGAGGACCTCGAGGACATCGAGGTCGACGACGAGGAGATCGTCGCCGAGGCCGACTCCGAGGGTGACTCCGACGACGACACCGAGACCGAGACCGACGAGCCCAAGGTCGCCGCCGAGGCCGTCACGAAGGAGAAGACCGAGGACGAGGTCCTCATCCTCTCCGACGACGACGATGACGCCCCGGTCGCGCAGGTCGCCGCCGCCGGTGCCACCGCCGACCCGGTCAAGGACTACCTCAAGCAGATCGGCAAGGTCCCCCTGCTCAACGCCGAGCAGGAGGTCGAGCTCGCCAAGCGCATCGAGGCGGGCCTGTTCGCCGAGGAGCAGCTGGGCGGCGGCGAGACCGACGGGCTGCCCGTCGACGTCAAGGCCGAGCTCGAATGGATCGCCGAAGACGGCCGGCGCGCCAAGAACCACCTGCTGGAGGCCAACCTCCGGCTCGTGGTCTCGCTGGCCAAGCGCTACACCGGCCGCGGCATGCTCTTCCTCGACCTGATCCAGGAAGGCAACCTGGGCCTCATCAGGGCCGTGGAGAAGTTCGACTACACCAAGGGTTACAAGTTCTCCACCTACGCCACGTGGTGGATCCGGCAGGCGATCACCCGCGCCATGGCCGACCAGGCGCGGACCATCCGCATCCCGGTCCACATGGTCGAAGTGATCAACAAGCTGGCCCGCGTCCAGCGGCAGATGCTGCAGGACCTGGGCCGCGAGCCCACGCCGGAAGAGCTGGCCCGCGAGCTGGACATGACGCCCGAGAAGGTCGTCGAGGTCCAGAAGTACGGGCGCGAGCCCATCTCCCTGCACACCCCGCTGGGTGAGGAGGGCGACAGCGAGTTCGGCGACCTCATCGAGGACTCCGAGGCCATCGTCCCGGCCGACGCCGTCAGCTTCACGCTGCTCCAGGAGCAGCTGCACTCCGTTCTCGACACCTTGTCGGAGCGGGAGGCGGGCGTCGTGTCGATGCGCTTCGGACTCACCGACGGCCAGCCGAAGACGCTCGACGAGATCGGCAAGGTTTACGGGGTGACCCGTGAGCGCATCCGCCAGATCGAGTCGAAGACCATGTCCAAGCTGCGCCACCCGTCCCGGTCCCAGGTCCTGCGCGACTACCTGGACTGAGACACGGTCACCGGTCGGCTTCTGGCTGACCTGCACGCAACGGCACGCCCCGCCGGGATCCTTCCCGGCGGGGCGTTCGTCTTTCCGCTTCCGCGCACGGCCGTGCGAAAGTCCCACGTCACGGCGATCGCGGGTTGCGCCTCAGTGCGGCCGACCCTTCGCCGTGCGCGCTCGGCCTCTCATTCAGCAGGGGGATGTCCCGTCGAGCAGCGGCACGCCGAAGGTGCCGCCTATCGCCGACCTGGGTGAACCGCACCGAACGGATCGGGAACCGCGCCGCTCCACCGAGGGCCGTCCAAGGACCTGCCGTACTCGGCATCCTGTCACCGGATGCGTGGTCTCCGTCGCGCTGCTCGCACCCCTCACGACCCCGCCCGGCCCTTCCGGCCCCCGCGTCTCTGGACCTTGGCTTCCCGCTGGTCAGGGGGAGAGGTGGACGTCGAGGGTCCAGGGGCGGGTTGGGCGGGTGGGGGTGGTGAGGGTGACGGTGTGGCCGAGGTCGTCGAGGAGTTTGGTGAGGTCTTCCGGCGTGGTGGGGTCTGTGTCCTGGGAAAGCAGCGCTCGGGCGATCTCGCCCCGGGTCGCCTTGGCCATGTGGCTGATGACCTTGCCGTCGCGGAACACTCGTACCGTCACAGAACGGTCACCGGGCTGCCAGGCTCCCGCGTACGTGCTCGACCGGAGATCCACCACCAGGCCGGGGACGCGGTCGAGTTGCTTGGTCACCTGCGGGCGCCAGAAGGCCGCGAGTCCGCCCAGAGGCGGCAGATTGACGCCCATCGAGAGCCGGTACGGCGGAATGAGATCTGTGATCTTCACCACACCCCACAGACCGGAGAAGATCACCAGCGACTCCTCCGCCCGTCTTCTGGCGTCCGAGGAGAGGGTGGCCAAGGCGAGGTTGTCGTAGAGCACGCCGGTGTAGAGCTCGGCCGCGGGCAGTGTCGGGGCGGTCTTCAGGCCGACGTTCCTGGCCAGTTCGCCGGCCAGCCCGGGGGTCAGCCCCAGCACGTCGAGGGCGTCGCGGCGCTTGGAGGCGCGGACGAGCGCGTTCATCACCCGCCGGCGGGACCGGTCGAGGGCGGGGAAGGACAGCTCGCCGACGGGCGGGCCGGAGCCCTCGGACGCCTTGCCTTCGGACGGCGGCAGCAGGATCAGCACAGCTCACTAGCTTATTGGCCCTGGTCCGCGCCCTCTCACGGATCCGGCCGACGACCCGCATGGGGCAGGCGGCAGCGAGCCCGCACGGCGTCCCATGCCTGGGAAGAGCCCGTACGGCGTCCCAGGTCTAGGAAGAGTCCCGCACGGCGTCCCATGCCTGGGAAGAGCCCGTACGGCGTCCCAGGTCTAGGAAACCGCCGGCGCCACCAGGGGTTTGAACGCAGAACGGCGACCCCGGACGTGCCGGGGTCGCCGTTCTGTCACGCGATATGTGGTTATCTCACACGACGGGCGTTGTCAGCGCTCGTCGCTGGGGGCAATTGAAGGGGTTTCGCTGAGTCGAGCCGACTCGTCCAGGATGTCGGCGCCCTTTTCACGCAACGCTGCGATGTGCTGACGCCCATGGTGAGCGCAGAACAGCAACTCCCCACCCACGGGTAGGGTTGCGCGAATGTAGGCCTGGGCGCCGCAGCGGTCGCAGCGGTCGAGGGCCGTCAGCGGCTTAACGGGGGCGAGAGCTCCAGTCACGTATCGCCTTTCGGGTCACCCCCGCCGAAGCGAGGATCTGGCGTCAGTCACTTGGAACAACATCTAACCGGACGTGGACGTTCCCAACCGCCCCCTCGCTACGCCCAGAGCAGAATGTGTCCGAAAGTAATGACGATCAGCCGGTTGGTAACACCAAACGTGCCACCGTGGCAAGCTTGTACGCGCGCGTAGGGGAAGAACGGTAGGCTACGCACACATGTTCGATGCCTAGACCGGAGGAGCTGGAGTGACGCTAGTGGAGGCGGGTTACACGGCTCGTCACCTGTCGGTGCTTGAGGGCCTCGAGGCCGTTCGCAAGCGACCCGGCATGTACATCGGGTCCACCGACAGTCGCGGGCTCATGCACTGCCTCTGGGAGATCGTGGACAACGGCGTCGACGAGGCGCTCGCGGGGCACTGCGACAGGATCGAGGTCGAGCTCTACGCCGACGGGTCCATCGAGGTGCGCGACAACGGGCGGGGCATTCCCGTCGACATCGAGCCGAAGTCCGGTCTGGCGGGCGTCGAGCTCGTCTACACGAAGCTGCACGCGGGCGGCAAGTTCGGCGGCGGCTCCTACGGCGCCTCCGGCGGCCTGCACGGCGTGGGCGCCTCCGTGGTCAACGCCCTGTCCGCCAGGGTCGACGTCGAGGTCGACCGCGACGGCGTGGTCCACGAGATGAGCTTCCGCCGCGGCGTCCCCGGGATCTTCGACGGCGAGGGGCCCACGGCCAAGTTCAAGAAGAAGTCCGGCCTGCGCATCGGCGCCAAGCGCCCTGCCAACCCCACCGGCACGCGGGTGCGGTTCTGGGCCGACCGGCAGATCTTCCTGCCCGACGCCGAGGTCTCGCTCGACGAGATCCACGTGCGCCTGCGGCAGACGGCCTTCCTGGTGCCCGGCTTGACCCTGGCGGTCGTCGACAGCCGGCACGAGGAGCGCATCGAGGAGGAGTTCCGCTTCGACGGCGGCATCTCCGAGTTCACCGAGTTCCTGGCCCGCGACGAGCCGGTCTGCGACGTGCTGCGGCTGCAGGGCCTCGGTCACTTCCGCGAGACCGTGCCCGTCCTCGACGACCAGGGCCACATGACGCCCACCGAGGTCGAGCGCGAGCTGAGCGTCGACGTGGCGGTGCGCTGGGGCAAGGGCTACGAGTCCACCGTGCGCTCGTTCGTCAACGTCATCGCCACGCACAAGGGCGGCACCCACCTGACCGGTTTCGAGCGCGGTCTCGTCCGTACGATCAACGAGCTGCTGCGTGAGACCCGCCTGCTGAAAAACGGTGACGACCCCGTCACCAAGGACGACATCTCCGAGGGCCTGACCGGCGTCGTGACGGTCAGGGTGCCTGAGCCGCAGTTCGAGGGCCAGACCAAGGAGGTGCTCGGCACCTCCGCGGCCACCCGCATTGTCTCCCACGTGGTCTCGCGCGAGCTCAAGGAGCTGTTCGCCAACCCGCCGCGCGGCTACAAGCAGCCGCTGCGCGCCGTGCTGGAGAAGATCGTGGCCGCCGCGAAGGCCCGCATCGCGGCCCGCGAGCACCGCGACAACCAGCGCCGCAAGACCGCTCTGGAGAGCTCGGCGCTGCCGGCCAAGCTGGTCGACTGCCGCAGCGACGGCGTCGACCGCAGTGAGCTGTTCATCGTCGAGGGCGACTCCGCGCTCGGCACGGCCAAGCTGGCCCGCGACTCGGAGTTCCAGGCCCTGCTGCCGATCCGCGGCAAGATCCTCAACGTCCAGAAGGCGTCCGTGAGCGACATGCTCAAGAACGCCGAGTGCGCCGCCATCATCCAGGTGGTCGGAGCCGGGTCGGGGCGCTCGTTCGACATCGATTCGGCTCGCTACGGCAAGGTCATCCTGATGGCCGACGCCGACGTCGACGGCGCCCACATCCGCTGCCTGCTGCTGACCCTCTTCCACCGCTACATGCGGCCGATGGTCGAGGCCGGGCGGGTGTTCGCGGCCGTGCCGCCGCTGCACCGGATCGAGCTGACCAACCCGGGGCGGGGCAAGGAGAAGTACATCTACTGCTACTCCGACGCCGAGCTGCACAAGACGCTGCGGGATCTCGAACGGCGCGGCAAGCGGTGGAAGGACCCGGTGCAGCGTTACAAGGGTCTGGGCGAGATGGACGCCGACCAGCTGGCCGAGACGACCATGGACCCGCGCCACCGCATCCTGCGCCGGGTCAGGATCGAGGACGCCGAAGGGGCCGAGGGCATCTTCAGCCTGCTGATGGGCAGCGAGGTCGCGCCGCGCAGGGAGTTCATCGTCAACAGCGCGGCCGAGGTGGACCGCGACCACATCGACGCCTGACCTCTGCTGCTCGGGCGTCTGACACCCGGCGGGGTGCGCGGCGTATTTCGTCTCCGCCAGGTGTCCGATGATCGGCGTCGGATGCCTGAGCCGCTCCTGGCTGCGGGCTCGTCGCCGGGTCGTTCGGGCGTGTTCTCAGGAGATGCGCCCCTGGCGGGGCTCAGGCGGCCGGTCGGGGCTGGAGGGAGTTCTGGGGCGGTCCAGGGCCTCCCGGGCTCTCCTGTGGGCTTTGAGGGCCTTCTGGGGTGCATCTGACCTTGTTGGGGTGCGCGTCCTGGCTTCAGTGGCCCCGGCGGCCGGATCGGCCGCCGGGGTGGTGGACGGAAGCGCCTGTACGGGCGAGGGAACGGCCCTGCGCGAGGGGCGGAGCCGCCTGGCATCCTCAGCCGCGAGTCCGCGAGTCCGCGAGTCCGCGAGTCCGCGAGTCCGCGAGTCCGCGAGTCCGCGAGTCCGCGAGTCCGCGAGTCCGCGAGTCCGCGAGTCCGCGAGTCCGCGAGTCCGCGAGTCCGCGAGTCCGCGCGGTCGGGCGCGGTCAGTGGGGGGACGGGGTCAGGCGGCCGGTGTGGACGTCGTAGATGCCGCCGGCCACCGGCATGCCCGGGGGCAGGAACGGGGTGGTGCGGATGCGGGTGAGGTCGTGCTTCAGCGCCTCGTTCTGGTCGGGCACCGTGTGGAACTCCAGGCTCCTGGTGTCCACCCCGTGGTCGCGGGTCAGCGCGTGCACCTCCGAATCCGTCACCTTGGTCATGCCGCAGTCCGTGTGCGGCATGATGAGCACCCGGTTCACCCCGAGCACGTAGACGGCGAGCACCAGGGTGCGCAGCACGTCGTCCGTCACCCTCGCACCGGCGTTGCGCAGGATCTTGGCGTCCCCGGGCCGCAGGCCGAGCAGGCCCAGGGGGTCGATGCGTGAGTCCATGCAGGTCACG
Organism: Nonomuraea fuscirosea; assembly: GCF_035917475.1. Classification (NCBI taxonomy): domain Bacteria; kingdom Bacillati; phylum Actinomycetota; class Actinomycetes; order Streptosporangiales; family Streptosporangiaceae; genus Nonomuraea; species Nonomuraea fuscirosea. The sequence continues at coordinate 1,472,673 of NZ_CP109074.1, forward strand.
ACGGCCAATCCGCGTGCCGCACGGCCGGTGAGACCAGAGCTCCCGAAACTCTCGGCGAACTTCGCGTTTGCGCTGTACACGTCGTCGAACGCACTCATGGCACAAATACTCCCGTACGGCTCGTAGTCGGCCCCTTCCGGGGTGGCGACTGGCTGAACTTCGCGAACGTCCCCCGATAAGCACTCACCATGAGTGATGATGTCGTAGCCGTATGTACGTGACCAGAGAAGGTTAGTCGTGAGCAGGTCAGAATCGCTAGCCGCGTATCTCCGGGGCCAGGCCCGGCGCCGCCTCGACCGTGTGGAGTCCAGGGACGACGGCCGCAACGCCAAGTGCGCCCTGGCACTGCTCGACACCGCCGCCTACGCGGCGAGCCTCCCCGACGACGATCCGCTGATCCTCATGCTGGACGAGGCCGGTTGCTTCGGTCCGCTGGGGTGCGAGCAGTTCGATCCGGGGGAGGCCGGGACCAAGCTGATCCGGCTCTGGGAGGGTGGCGAGCCGCACGAACTGCTGCTCGCCCTGCCCGCCGCCATCACCGCCGCGACCTGAGCTCGGGCGATCCTCGAAAGCCCCTACGGAGGCGCCAGGGCGCTCCGGCCGGGGTTCTACGGTTTGAGGCCGACGCCCACGTACCACCACTCGCTGCCCGCGAGCTCCTTCTCCCACGCCTCCTCGGGGCGCCAGTCGGCCACGTGCGTCACGCCCGGCTCCACCAGGTCGAAGCCGTCGAACATGCGGGCGACCTGCTCCCGGCCGCGGTGGATCAGGGGCGCGTCCACGTCGTCGTACACCTTCCGCGCCGCCTCTCCCACTTCTGGGTGGGCGTCGTCGGTGAGGTGGGAGACGATCAGGGCGCTGCCGGGGGCCAGGCGTTCGCGGAAGGTCGCCACCACGTCCCACGGGTCCTCGCGGTCGGTCAGGCAGTGCAGCACCCCGAGGAAGACCACGCCGACCGGCCGGGTGAAGTCGATCAGCCGCTTGGTCTCGGGGGCGTCGAGGATCGAGCCGGGTTTGCGTACGTCGGCGCCCAGCATGGTGATGTTCGCGTCCGTGCCGGCCAGCAGGGCGCGGCCGTGGACGATCACCACCGGGTCGTAGTCCACATACAGGACGTGCGCGTCGGGGTGGACGGTGCGGGCGACCTCGTGCACGTTGTTCTGGTTGGGCAGGCCGGTGCCGAGGTCGATGAACTGGTCGATGCCCAGTCCGGCGATGTGGCGGACGGCCCGGCCCAGAAAGCGCCGGTTGGCCAGGCAGATGTCCCTGCTGGGGCCCAAGGCCATGATCTTCTCGGCTGCCTCGCGGTCGGCCGCGAAATTGTCCTTGCCGCCGAGGTAGTAGTCGTACATGCGCGCCGCGTTGGGAACACTGGGGTTGATGCCCACGGGAACGCGCGAGGGGTTGGTCATGCCGGCCCTTCAGATCCACACCGCAAACTGCTCAGAACAGATCGTAACGCTCATGTGACCCAGTTTTCGATCTTTCGTTAAGATCGGCGAGCTCGCAGAGCATGATCGACGCTCACGGCGGCCAGGATGAGCAGGCCCTCGACGACCGGCCGGTAGGTGGAGTTCCAGCCGAGCAGGTTGAAGCCGTTGCCGATCAACGTGAGGATCAGCACGCCCACCATGCCGCGCCAGATCGCCCCCTGCCCGCCGAGGATGCTCGTGCCGCCGATCACCGTCGCCGCGATGGCCGTCAGCTCCAGCAGCGTGCCCATGTCCGGCTGCGCCGAGCCGCCGCGCGCCGCCAGCACCAGCCCCGCCAGCCCGGCGCACAGGCCGCTGATCGCGAACGCGCCCACCTGGACCGAACGCACGCCGATCCCCGACAGCCAGGCCGCCGTGGGGTTGCCGCCCACGGCGTACACGCGGCGGCCGAACGTGGTGCGGGCCAGCAGCAGCGACGTGACCACGGCCACCGTCACCAGCAGCAGGGAGGAGGCGGTGATGCCGCCCAGCACGGTGGGCCAGCTCAGCGACTGAAACGACTCCAGCCGCGCCGCGCCCGGATAGACGATCGCGCCGCCGGTGATGACGAGCGCCAGGCCGCGGTGCACGATGCTGAGCGCGAGCGTGGCGATGAACGAGTGCACCCGTGACAGCACCACGACCACGCCGTTCAGGGTGCCGAGCAGGCCGCCGGTCACCACGGCGGCGGCGTACCCGGCGGGCACGCCGGCCCGCTCGGTGACGAGCACCGCCACGATGGCGCTCACGGCGAGCACGGCACTGGCGGACAGGTCGAAGACGCCGCAGATCACGCACACCGTCATCCCGCACGCCAGCAGGCCGACGACCACGGCCTGATCCAGCAGGTTGACCAGGTTCCCCGGGCTCAGGAACGTGTCGGTGGCCAGGGAGAGCGCCACCACCAGGACCGCGACCGCCAGGACGATCCCGTGGTCCCGCAGCGACCTGGCCGTCATTCGTCGTATTCGCCGCTCACCTGGGCCAGCGCGTCCTTGGTCCCCATGCTGGTGCCGGGCTGGACGTCCGTCGCGAGGTTCGTGCCGGGGACCTGCTCGCCGCGCGCCTTACGGAGCCCCAGCTCCGCGGCCTTGGCGCCGAGGGTCTTCACCGGCAGGTAGTACGCGCCGAACCAGCGCCCCTCCTGCACCGCCTTGACGGTCTGGCGGGAGGCGCCGTTGGCGACGTACGAGATGTCCTTGCCCTTCGCCACCGCCTCGGCCCCGAGAACGGCCTGCGAAGCGCCGATGATCACGTCGATGCCGGGGTTCTTCTGCAGCACGTCCTGCATCGCCTTGCGCCCGCTCTCCTGCGTGTAACCGCCTTCGAGCTGGGCCTTGAGCTCGACGCCCGGCGCGGCCTTGAGCTTGGCCACGGCGGCCTGGGTGCGGGCGTTGTCCAGCGGCAGCGCCTTGAGCCCCTCCAGGTAGCCGACCTCGCAGGGATCCAGTTTCTTGCTCGCGCACGCCTGGATCGCCAGCTCGGCCAGGCCCTCGCCGTTCAGCGTGGGCACGTCGATGAGCGTGATCGTGCCGTCCACCTGGGGATCGGCGGTGTCGTAGCGGGTGCCGACGGGGGTGAAGTGCACGACGACGGTGATCCCGGCCTGCACGGCGGAGCGGATCGCCGGCACCACGGCCGCCCCGTCGTTGGCCTGGACGACGAACACCTCGAACCGCTTGGCCGTCACGGCGTCCTGGAGCTGGCGGACCTGGGCCTGGGCGTCGAAGTTCGGGTCGAGGAACTCCGCGGTGGCGCCGTTCGCCTTCGCGTACTCCTCGACGCCGGCGAACGTGGCGGCCGAGAAGGAGTTGGCCTTGGCGAAGCCGAAGAAGCCGATCCGCTTGGCCGCGGCGGACGCCTCCGGCGAAGTCGCGGCGGCCGAGGCGCTCGACGAGGGACCCTCCGCGCCTGGATTGACGCAGTCGGCGGCGAGCAGGCTCACCGCGGCCAGGGCGGGTAACGCGGTCCATCGTGCGACCATCTCGGTCTCCATTCGCGTCGTCGGCGACCAGCCCGGGACTCGTCTCCATGATCATAGGGAACGTGGCGGTGCGTGATGAGGTGAATGGAGATCACCGATTCAGCTGGGTTCGTTACCCGGCTTCCACTTGATGCCGCAGCCGAGGGACGGGCGCTGCCGCTCCGGCATCGGCTCGCCGTTGAGCAGGGCGTCGATGGCGGCCCGCAGCGACTCGCCGGTCACCGGCACGTCGTTGCCCGGCCTGGAGCCGTCGAACTCGCCGCGGTAGGCGAGCCGGAAGAACCCGTCGTAGAGGAAGAAGTCGGGTGTGCAGGCCGCCCGGTAGGCCTTGGCCACGTCCTGGGTGTCGTCCAGCAGATACGGGAAGGAGAAGCCCGCCCGTGCCGCCTGCTCGGCCAGGTGTGTCGGGTCGTCATCGGGGTAGTTCACGCTGTCATTGCTGCAGATGGCCACGATCGACAATCTGGCGCCGTAGTCGCCGGCCAGCGCGCCGAGGCCGGCTTCGATGTGCCGCACATACGGGCAGTGGTTCGACAGGAACGCCACGAGCGTGGCGGGAGAACCCTTGAGGTCTTCGAGCGAGACACTGCCGCCGTTGATGGCGGTCAGGTCGAAGGCGGGCGCGGGAGTGCCGAGCGGGACCATGAACGAGTTGGCAGCCATGGCATCCATTCTCGTCTGAGAGAGGTTCACGGTAATGGGCGGTATCGCGGAGTTCCGAACGGTCGTGGTGGACTGTCCGGATCCACGGGCTCTGGCGGAGTTCTACGCCACCTTGCTGGGCTGGCCGGTCACCTCGGTGGAGGACGACTGGGTCGTGGTCAGCGACGGCGGCCCGCCCAAGCGGCTGGCCTTCCAGCTCGCGCCCGACCACCAGCCGCCCGCCTGGCCGGACCCGGACCGCCCGCAGCAGTTCCACCTCGACGTGACGGTCGACGACCTGGACGAGGCCGAGGCTCAGGTGATCAAGATCGGCGCGACCAAGCACGCGCACCAGCCCAGCGAGGATGACGACTTCCGCGTCTTCCTCGACCCGGCCGGCCACCCGTTCTGCCTCTGCCGGGACTGACCCGCACCACGGGACCGGTTCGACCTGGACCACCGGGCTGGTCCGAGCGGGCTCTTCGGCCGGCCTGCTCCGGGGCGCCGGACCGATCTGACCTGGACCACCGGGCTGGGCGAAGGGGACTGCTCCTGGCCCGGGGGAGTGGCCGGCCCCGCCTTCGCGCGGGGTCGGCCATCGCTCGATGAGCCACCTGGAGTGGGGACTACCCGCCGGTCAGTGAGTGCGGTCCGTCGGGTGCGACGACTCGGCGGGGTCCTGTCGAGTCCCGCCGGCTACGGTCCTGAAACGTTCGGGTACAGCCGCCTGCGGATCAGGACTTTTCAGTTCGACCTCGTGCGGGTCCGGGCGCCTGATGGGTTCGCGCCGGACCCGCGGGTAGGCGTGGTCAGTTGTCGATGCCGTGGTCGGCGGGGAAGGTCATTCGTCGCCGGATGACTCGTCCGCGCCGGTCACCTCCGGCGACGCCCCGCCGGGCAGGGCTTCGGGGCCGGAGGCGAGGGCGCCGCCGATCGCGCCGATGGTGTGGGTGAGCCGGACGCCGGAGCCGTCGCGGCGGCCGATCTCCTCCGGCAGCGGCACCGGCTTCCCCACCGCCGAGACCGCCTTGGCCGGAGCCGGGCCGGCCCAGGCCAGCAGCAGCTCGTCCTCGCCCTTGAGGAAGCGCTGGGCCCGGACGCCGCCGGTGGCCCGCCCCTTGGCGGGGAACTCGGCGTAGTCGGACACCTTGCCGCCGCCCACCTGGGTGCCGGGCAGCGCCGTGGAGGAGCCGGCGACGGTGACCACCTGCGCGGGCTGCTCAGGGTCGACCACGCCGAACCAGATCACCCGGGCGCCGTCGTCGAGCCGGATGCCGGCCATGCCGCCCGCGGGCCGGCCCTGGGGTCGTACGACGGCGGCGGAGAAGCGCAGCAGCTGGGCGTCGGAGGAGATGAACACCAGGTCGTGGGCCTCGGACACCAGCTCGACGGCCCCCACCACGCTGTCGCCCTCCTTGAGGGTGATCACCTCGAAGTCGTCGCGGTTGGCCGGATAGTCGGGCACCACCCGTTTGACCACGCCCTGCGCGGTGCCGAGCGCCAGGCCGGGCCCGTCGGGATCGAGGGAGCCTAGCCCGATGACCTTCTCGTCGGGCTGCAGGGAGACGTATTCGGACACCGGATGCCCGCCCGACAACGACGGCGGATTGGCCGAGGGCGGCAGCGTCGGCAGGTCGACGACCTGGACGCGGATCAGCCGGCCCTGCGAGGTGACCACGCCGACCTCCCCGCGCACGGACGTGCGCACGACGCTGACCAGCACGTCGTGGGCGGTCCTGTCGCCCTCGCCGGGCAGCGGGGTGGCGTCGGGGGTGCGGGCCAGCAGCCCGGTGGAGGAGAGCATGGCCAGGCACGGGTCGTCGGCCACCTGCAGCGACGTCACCGGGGTGCGGGCGATGCCGGGCGCCTCCAGCAGGACGGTGCGGCGCGGCGTGCCGTACTTCTTGGCCACCTCGGCCAGCTCGCCCGAGACGACCGAGCGCAGCTTGGTCTCGGAGGAGAGGATCTCGGTGAGCTTGGCGATCTCGTCGCTCAGCGTCTCCTTCTCACGGTCGAGCTCCAGCTTGTCGAAGCGGGTCAGGCGGCGCAGCGGCGTGTCGAGGATGTAGGCGGCCTGGATGTCGGTCAGGTCGAACACCTCCATCAGCCGGCCCCGCGCCTGCGCGGAGTCGTCGGAGGAACGGATGACCTGGATGACCTCGTCGATGTTGAGCAGCGCGATGATCAGGCCGTCGACCAGGTGCAGGCGCTCCTCGCGCTTGCGGCGCCGGAACTCCGACCTGCGGCGCACGACCTCCAGCCGGTGGTCCACGTAGACCTGCAGCAGCTCGCGCAGCCCGAGCGTGCGCGGCTCGCCGTCGACCAGGGTGACGTTGTTGATGCCGAACGTCTCCTCCATCGGCGTCAGCCGGTAGAGCTCCTCCAGCACCGCCTCGGGGATGAAGCCGTTCTTGATCTCGATGACCAGCCGCAGGCCCTTGTGCCGGTCGGTGAGGTCCTTGAGGTCGGCGATGCCCTGGAGCTTCTTGCTGGTCACCAGCTCCTTGATCTTGGTGACCACGCGCTCGGGGCCGACGTTGTAGGGGAGCTCGGTGACGATGATGCCCTTGCGCCGCGGCGTGATCTGCTCGACCTCGCACTTGGCGCGCATGCGGAACGTGCCACGCCCGCTCTCGTAGGCGTCGCGCACCCCCTGCAGCCCGATGATCGAGCCGCCCGTGGGCAGGTCGGGGCCGGGGACGTATTTCATCAGCTCGTCGAGCGTGGCGTCCGGCTTCTTGATCAGGTGGCGGGCGGCGGCCACGACCTCGGTGAGGTTGTGCGGCGCCATATTGGTGGCCATGCCGACCGCGATGCCGCTGGTGCCGTTGACCAGCAGGTTGGGGAACGCCGACGGCATGACGACCGGCTCGGTCTCCTGGCCGTCGTAGTTGGGCTTGAAGTCGACGGTGTCCTCGTCGAGCGAGTCGACCATGAGCATCGCCGCCGGGGCCAGCCTGGCCTCGGTGTAACGCATGGCGGCGGGCAGGTCGTCGGGCGAGCCGAAGTTGCCGTGGCCGTCGACCAGCGGCAGGCGCATCGAGAACGGCTGCGCCAGGCGCACCAGGGCGTCGTAGATCGCGCTGTCGCCGTGGGGATGCAGCTTGCCCATCACGTCGCCGACGACGCGTGAGGACTTGACGTGGCCGCGGTCGGGGCGCAGGCCCATCTCACTCATCGAGTAGAGGATGCGCCGCTGCACCGGCTTGAGGCCGTCGCGCGCGTCGGGCAGGGCGCGCTGATAGATCACCGAGTAGGCGTACTCGAGGTAGCTCGCGCGCATCTCGGAGGAGACGTCGATGTCGACGATCCGCTCCTCGAAATCCTCAGGTGGGGGTGCAGTCGTGCGTCGGGCCATCTTGTGCTGCGCGGCTGCCTCGGCCGTCGCGCCGAGGGGAAGCGCATCCTCCTTCTGTACTCGAGCAGTAACCGTAGCCGTCAGCCCGCTGGACAAGCGTCAGATCGGCGTGTGGGGCGTCGACAGAAGCGCGTGCGGCCACGGACCGGCAGGGATCGCGACGTGTCCGCCCCTGGAGATGATGGCACGAGCCAGGGCTCCAGTGGCGTATCCACAGTGTCGCTCACGCCTCGGCCGGCTGAGACGGGGAGAACCGTAACGATCTGTCTGTCTTGAAGGATACGGCCCGCTGGTCACGTACGGATCCTAGCGGCCATCCGCCGTTTATCGCAAACGTGTTCGATCCGGCGCGGTGAGCTTGACCAAGCAATTGCTTGGTCTTACCGTTCTGCTCATGGGATCCCCCTGATTACGGAGGCGTCATGATCGAGTTCCATCCCGTGACCAAGCACATCGGCGCCGAGGTCACCGGGGTCGATCTGCGCAAGCCGCTGTCGCAGGAGGAGGTCGTCACCCTGCGGGAGGGGTGGCTCAAGCACCACGTGCTGTTCTTCCGCGACCAGCACATCGACGACGAGCAGCACCTGCAGTTCGCCCTCAACTTCGGCACGCTGAACCACCCGGCCTTCAAGAAGGACTCGAACAGCCCCATCCACGTCCTCGACCAGACCTCCCCGAAGGGTGAGGGCGGGGACGAATGGCACAGCGACAACACCTTCGAGCCGACGCCGCCGATGGGCTCGCTGCTGCGCTGCGTCCAGCTGCCCTCTGTGGGCGGTGACACGTGCTGGGCCAACACCCACCTGGCCTACGAGACGCTCTCGCCGCCCATCCAGCGGCTGTGCGACGAACTGACGGCCGAGCACGACATCACGATGTCGATGAAGAAGGCGATCTCGAAGGGGCATCCGTTCGATCTGGCCGAGATCCAGGCGAAATGGCCGCCCATCGTCCGTCCCGTGGTGCGGGTGCACGCCGAGACCGGCCGCAAGGCGCTGTTCGTCAACCGCGCCTCCACGACCCGCCTCGTCGGGCTGAGCGACCGGGAGAACGAGGCGCTGCTGCCGTTCCTGATCGACCACATCCGCTCGCCCGAGTTCCAGCTCCGGCTGCGCTGGCGTCCGGGAACGCTCGCCTTCTGGGACAACCGGCCCACCCAGCACTACGCGGTCGCGGACTACACCGAGCGCCGCCGCATGCACAGGGTGACGATCAACGCTTTCCCTGAGCATGCCGACAAGATCTGAACAAACCATCATCTTTTACGGCACGCCGGCGGCACCGCCACCCACCGCACGTGGCTGAGGACCTCCAGGAGAACGCCCGCTGACCCCGCACAGGGCGGGCCGCCGTCACGTGCGCAACGTGGACCATCCGCGTGGTGACCAGGTCACCACGCGGACGCCGTGCGCATGGCTGCCTGTGCGCGTGGCCGTCGGTTCACCACGCGGGAGGCCCACAGGGCGCACGTCACGGCGGCCCGCCCCGTGAACCGGAGGAGCGTTCCCCTGGACGGGGCCCGGCCACGGGCGGCGGGTGGGGCCGGGGCCGCGCAGCCGTAAAGGATGAAGGTGGTCGTAGCCGCCATCGCGGAGAGAAAGCTGCGACGGCGACATCAGTTGAGGAGCATTTGGTCGGGGGGAGCTGGTAACAAAGAGGGCATGATTGAAGCCCCCGATGCCGCGATGCTGCGGGAAGAGGCCGAGGAGCGCCTGCGGGCGCTGGCCGGTGAGCACGCCGTCCTCCGCGACGACCAGTGGGCCGCCATCGAGGCCCTCGTGCTCGGCCGCCGCAGGGTGCTCGTCGTGCAGCGCACCGGCTGGGGCAAGTCGGCCGTCTACTTCGTCGCCACCGCGCTCCTGCGCGAGCTCGGCGAGGGTCCCACGGTCATCGTCTCGCCGCTGCTGGCGCTCATGCGCAACCAGATCGCCGCCGCCGAGCGGGCCGGCATCAGCGCCGTCACGATCAACTCCGCCAATCCCGAGGCCTGGGAGGAGATCTACGGCCAGGTCGCCGAGGGCATGGTCGACGTGCTGCTGGTCAGCCCCGAGCGGCTCAACAACCCCGACTTCCGTGACAACGTCCTGCCCGAGCTGGCCGAGAGCGCCGGGCTCGTCGTGGTCGACGAGGCCCACTGCATCTCCGACTGGGGTCACGACTTCCGGCCCGACTACCGCAGGCTGTCCACGCTGTTCGCGGACCTGCCGCCGGGCATCCCGGTGCTGGCCACCACCGCCACCGCCAACGCGCGCGTCACCCGCGACGTCGCCGAGCAGCTGCGCCTGCCCGCCGAGCTGCGGCCCGACGGCGACGACACGCTCGTCCTGCGCGGGCCGCTGGAGCGCGAGAGCCTGCACCTGAGCGTCGTCCGCCTGCCGAGCGCCGAGCAGCGGCTGGCCTGGCTGGCCCAGACGCTGCGCGAGCTGCCCGGCTCCGGCATCGTCTACACCCTCACCGTCGCGGCGGCCCACGAGATCGCCGGCTACCTGCGTGATCAGGGGCTCGAGGTGGCCGCCTACTCCGGCCAGACCGAGCCGGCCGAGCGGCTGGCCGCCGAGGACGCGCTGCTCGGCAACCGGATCAAGGCGCTGGTGGCCACGAGCGCGCTCGGGATGGGCTTCGACAAGCCCGACCTGGGCTTCGTGATCCACGTGGGCGCGCCGCAGTCGCCCGTCGCCTACTACCAGCAGGTCGGCCGGGCCGGGCGCGGCGTCGAACGGGCCGAGGTGATCCTGCTGCCCGGCACCGAAGACCGCGACATCTGGGCCTATTTCGCCTCGCTCGCGTTCCCGCCCGAGGCCGTCGTCCGCACCACGTTGCAGACCCTCGAAGAGCGTGGCGTCATGTCCACCCCCGCCCTCGAAACCGCCGTCGACCTGAGCCGCAGCCGCCTGGAGATGATGCTCAAGGTGCTCGACGTCGACGGCGCCGTCCGCCGGGTCAAGGGCGGCTGGGAGGCCACCGGGCAGGAGTGGGCCTACGACGGCGAGCGCTACGCCCGCATCGCCGCCGAGCGCGGGGCCGAGCAGCAGGCCATGCTCGCCTACCTGACCACGACCGAGTGCCGGGAGCAGTACCTGCGCCGGCATCTCGACGACGACAGCGCGACACCGTGCGGGCGCTGCGACAACTGCACCGGCCGTCACCGCTCCCCGGAGATCGCCGCCCAGGCCGTCGAGACCGCCCGCGAACGCCTGAGCAGGCCCGGCGTCGAGATCGAGGCCCGCAGGCAGTGGCCGACCGGGCTGTCCGACCTGTCCGGGCGGATCAAGCCCGAGCTGGGCGCGGAGCCCGGCAGGGCGCTCGGGCGGCTGACCGACATCGGGTGGGGCAACCGGCTGCGGGAGCTGTTCGGCGGGGAGGACCAGCCGGTGGGCGACGACATGTTCGCCGCCGTGATCAAGGTCCTGTCGGCCTGGGACTGGCGGGAGCGCCCGGTCGCCGTGGTCAACGTGCCGTCGGCGACGCGGCCGAAGCTCGTGCGCGGGTTCGCCGAGCGGCTGGCGCAGGTCGGGCGGCTGACCTACCTGGGCGAGCTGGGCTACCGGGCCGGGTCGCCGGGGCAGCAGTTCAACAGCGCCAAGCGGGTGCAGGCGATCAGGGGCACGCTGGCCATGCCGAAGGACCTGAGCGCGGCGATCGCCGGTTGCGGCGGGCCGGTCCTGCTGGTGGACGACCGGGTCGACACAGGCTGGACGATGACACTGGCGGCGGCCCTCGTCCGGCACGCCGGCGCCCCCGCCGTCCTGCCCCTGGCGCTCGCGGTCACCAGCTGACCTCGTCCCACGGCGCGCCGTCCCACGGCGGGCGGGCATCGCGGCGTCACGTGCCGCGCTGAGCGCCGCGGCGTCACGTGCCGCGCTGAGCGTCGTGCGGTCCCGGGCGCTGTGCGGGGCTGGGCGTCAGGAGCCGGTGGTGACGCCGATGGTGGTCAGGTCGTAGTCGGCGTAGATCGGGCTGACGTGGAGGTCGGTGGCTCCGGCGCCGCGCAGGAGCAGCGATCGGCGCCAGGTCAGCGGCGCCAGCACCGCCTCACCGGCCACCCGCCGCTCGGCCTCCGCCCACAGCGCGGCCCTGATCCTCGGGTCGAGCCGGCTCGTCGCCCGGTCCAGGACCGCGTCCACGGTCGGCAGCCGGACGCTGACGTTGAACGAGTAGTCCTTCTCCCTGATCCGCCTGCTGTCCACCATCTCGGGCAGGAACGAGTACGGGTCGGGCCAGTCGTAGATCCACGACTTGGCGATGAGCCCCACCTGATTCTTCCTCAGGTACTCCGGGCTGCCGCCCTTGGACTGGTGGAACTCGGGGACCGGCGCCGCCTCCACCGACACGTCGATGCCCACCTCGCCCAGCGCGGTCCTGACCGCCTGCGCCACCGCCGCCTCCTGGGGCAGATCGCGGTAGACGTACTTGGCCGGGAATCCGCCGGGTCTGCCGCACTTCGCCAGGTCCTGACGGGCGGCGGCGGGGTCGCCGTCCGGCGTCAGCCCGGGGACGGCGGCGTGCTGCCCCGGCACGGTGGGCGGCACCAGCGACGTGGGCACCTCGTCCGTCAGCGGCAGGTCGGCCGCCCGCACGGCCTTCAGATCCAGCGCGCGCACCACCGCGCGACGGCAGTCGGGCCGGTCGAACGGCGGCACCTGGGGGTTGATCGCCAGCACGCGCACGGTCGTGATCGGCGCGTCGGCCTGGGCCTTGCGCGCGGGGTCGCCGAGCACCGCCGCGATCTCGCCGTCCGGCAGGACCGGCCCCACCTCGGCCTCTCCCGCCTTGAGCCGGCCGGCCGCCTGGGCCGCGTCCATCCCGTACGTGAGCTCGAAGCGGTCGGGCAGCGCCGTGCGGTTGGGATCGGTGTCGGCTGACCAGTGGGGATTGCGCTCCAGGACGACGGAGTTCTCCGCGACCCGGGCGAACCGGTACGGGCCCGACGCGACCACGTTGAGCGCGTAACCGCCGCGCGTGTCCTTCGCCTTCGGCACCGGGATCGTCTCGGGCAATTGGACGACGTGGTCGAACGTGGCGAACGGCTCCTTCAGATGGAAAATGATCGTGCGATCGTCCGGCGTCTCGATCGCGGACGTGGTGACGGCGGCAGGCGACTTGTAGGGGCCCTCGTAGCCGGCGGGCAGGTCGAGCATGAGGTCGAAGTAGCTGGTGCCCTGCTCGAAACCGGAGTCCATGCTGCGCAGCACCGCGTACGCGACGTCGGCCGAGGTGATCGGCGTCCCGTCCGCGAACTTCAGGCCCCGCCGGAGCGTGTAGGTCCAGGTCTTGCCGCCGTCACTCGGCTTGCCCAGCGATTCGGCCAGGTCGGGCACGATCTGCGTCCCCGCCGCGCCCGGGACCGGTTTGAACATCGTCAGCGCGCGGCCGTAGAGGCGGACCATGTTCCACGCCTGCGTCGTGTACATGTCGGCCGGGTCCGTGGAGTCCAGGCCGGCCGCCGACGCCAGGCGCACGGTGCCGCCCTTCTTGCCGGACGGGCGTACGACGGAGGTGAGCGCGCTCCCGTAGGCGACCGGGGCGGGCGTCGTCGTCGCTGTGACGGCGGTCCGGTCGTTGAACTGCACGACCATCCAGGCGACGAGCCCCACCACGACCGCCGTCGCCGCCGCCCCGGCCGTGATCAGCAACCCCCGCCGCCCCCGCCAACCCGGTGCGGTAGGCCCCGTCCACTCCCGCCCCGCCCCACCACCGAAACCAGCATCCGCCCACCCCTGCCCCGGCCCGCCACCGGAACCAGGCACCGCCGACCCTTGCCCCGGCCCACCACCGGAACCAGGTCCCGCCCATCCCTGCCCCGGCCCGCTGAACGAGGCGTCGCCCTGTCCCGGCGCCTCTCCTCCCCGGTCGGGTACGCCACCGTCGGCCGGTGAGCCCTGGCCGGGTAGTCCCTGACCCGGTAAGCCTTGGTGCGGTGAGTCCCGGCTTGGTGAGGCCTGACCAGGTATGTTCTGACCGGGTAAGTCCTGGCCGGGTAAGGGGACGGCCGTGAAGGCGGTGGGATCGGCGAGCCGCCGCGTCCCCCCGGGCGTGGCGAAACCGCTGCCCGCCGCCCCACCCGGCGGCGCCGGCGCGTGGGAGCCCGGCAACCCATCGAAGCCGTGGGCGCCCGGCACCCCACCGGAGCCGTGGACGTCCGGTGACCCGCCGGAGGAGCGGATGAGCTCGCGCATGAGCTGATCGGCCGTAGGCCGCCGATGATGATCCTTGGCCAGACACGCCCACAACAACGGCGCCAGCGCCTCGGGCACCCCCGACAGGTCGGGCTCCCCGTTCAGGATCCGGTGCATCACCACGGGCAGCGCCCCGAACCCGAACGCCCCCCGCCCCGTCGCCGCGAACACCATCGTCCCCGCCCACGCGAACACGTCGCTGGCCGGCTGAGCGTCCCCGAGGAACTGCTCGGGCGCCATGAACGCCGGCGTCCCGACCACGCTCGTCGTCATGCTCTGGCTCACGTCCAGCGCCCGCGCGATGCCGAAGTCGATCACCCGGGGCCCGTCGGGCCCGAGCAGCACGTTGCCCGGTTTGAAGTCGCGGTGCACCACCCCGGCCCGGTGGATCGCGGTCAGCGCGGTGGCGGTCGCGACGGCCAGCCGGATCAGCGCCTGCCCGCGCAGGGGCCCTTCTTTGCTCACCTGGCGCTGCAGGGAGGGCCCGTCCACGTATTCACCGACGATGTACGGCTGCCCGTCGGCCTCCGCCACGTCCAGCACCCGCGCCGTGCAGAACTCGGCCACCCGCCGCACCGAGTCGGCCTCGCGCAGGAAGCGGCGCACCGCCCGCTCGTCCTCGGTGAACCTGGCGTGCAGCAGCTTGACCGCGACCGGCTCGCCGGACGTCGGCGAGGTGGCCAGGTAGACGCTGCCCTGCCCGCCTTCGCCGAGGAAGCCGGTCAGCCGGTAGGGCCCGATGGAAGACGGATCGCCGGTACGTAACGGACGCACGCCGGTTGTCACGCTCCTCGTCTACACGCTATGCGGATGTCTCTCCACGACAGCGCCGGCGAAGACCGTCAGAACGGCGGTCGAGCGCCCAGATGCATGATCGCCTTGGCCGCGAGCCGGTTGCCGGAGGCCAGCGCCTCGTGCGGTGGCTTGCCCTCCAGCCACGGCGGCAGGAAGCCGGCGCAGAACGCGTCACCCGCGCCCGTGCCGTCGACGATCTTGTCGACCGGCTCGGCGGCCACCCGCACCGGGTCGGGGCGGCCGTTGCTGTACCACAACGCGCCCTCGGCGGTCATCTTGATCACGACCTGTGGGAACCACGCGGTGAGCACCTTGGCGGCCGACTCGGCGTCGTCGCGGCCGGTCAGCACCTTCGCCTGGTCGATGTTGGCGAACAGCAGCTTGGCCCCGTTGGTCCATTCGAGGAACGGCTCGGCCCCCGTACGGTCCAGCGGCGCGGACGAGGCGCAGTCGACCGAGATCGACATGCCGCTGTGCCTGGCCATGTCGAGCGCGGCGAGACCGGCGTCACGCGAGCCCTCGTTGATCAGCGTGTAGCCCGACAGATGCAGATGGGTGCCCTGCGTGAACAGGTCACGCGGCAGGTCCTCGGGCGACAGGGCGGCGTTGGCACCGGGGTCGGACAGCATGGTGCGCTCACCCTTGTGCGTGACGAGCACCACGCAGGTGCCGGTCGGACGCTCAGGATCCATGACGAGCCGGGCGTCGACGCCGTAGCCCATCAGCTCCATGTCGCGGTTACGACCCGTGATGTCGGCGCCCCTGCGGCCGATGAAGGCCACCTCGGCGCCCTCCACGGCGAGCCAGGACGAGATGTTCGCCCCTGAGCCGCCGCCGTGCATCGTCACGATCGCCGGGGTGTCGCTCGCCCGGGCGAGTGCATAACGGGCGCGAGCGACCGCGTCGGTCATGAGATCGCCCACCACGACGACCCGCGTCATGATGTCACCACCTTGCTGCCTTCGGAACGAGCCTGGCCAACGGCTGAAACGCCACGGCAAAACTAACAGCTTCCGGGCTGCCCGTGGGGCGTACGCCTGACACGGGGTCGCCTTCGATGCACAAGCGTTGCCCAACCGCGCCCCCGGTCTTGTCATGTGGGATGCAGGTTTACGCTCGTGGTTGTGGAGGCACAATATCCGGCCCACTGGGAAGCCGACGTCGTTCTCGCGGACGGCGGCACCGCGCATGTCCGCCCGATCAGGCCCGCCGACGCCGACCGTCTCCGCTCGTTCTACTCCAGACTGTCGGACGAGTCGATCTATTTTCGCTTCTTCGGGCCCAGGCCCCGGCTGTCCGACAGGGAAGTCGAGCGCTTCACGAACGTCGACTACGTCAACCGGGTCGCGCTGATCGCCACGCTCGGCACCGAGATGGTGGCCGTGATCCGCTACGACAGGACCGGCCCCGGCGAGGCCGAGGTGGCCTTCCTCGTCGAGGACGCCCACCAGGGCAGGGGAGTGGCCTCCGTCCTGCTCGAACACCTGGCCGCCACGGCCCGCGAGCGCGGCATCGAGCGCTTCGTCGCCGACGTGCTGCCCGCCAACATGCGCATGACGGGGCTGCTGCGCCAGGCCGGCTACACGGCCCAGAGCCAGTTCGAGGACGGCGTCGTCCGCATGACGCTCGACCTGACCCCCACCGACACCTCCGCCGAGGTGACGACCGCGCGCGAGCACCGGGCCGAGTCCCGTTCGATCGCCAGGCTGCTCACCCCAGGCTCGGTCGCGGTCATCGGCGCCTCGCGCGAGCCGGGCGGCGTGGGCCAGACCGTGCTGCGCAACCTCCTGGCCGCCGACTTCACCGGCCCCGTCTACCCCGTGCACCGGCAGGTGCGGGCGGTGGCGGGCGTCCGGGCGTACCCGAGCGTGGGCGCCATCGACGGCGAGGTCGACCTGGCCGTCGTCGCGGTGCCCGCCGAAGGCGTGATCGACGTCGTCAAGGAGTGCGCGGAGAAGGGCGTGCACGGCCTGGTCGTGGTCTCCTCCGGGTTCGGCGAGACGGGCGCGCGAGGACGCGCCCGCCAGGACGAACTGGCCCGCATCGCCCGCTCCTACGGCCTGCGCGTCGTGGGCCCCAACTGCCTCGGCATCGCCAACACCGACCCGTCCGTCCGGCTCAACGCCACCCTCGCCGCCACCGTGCCGGGCCGGGGCAGGGTGGGCTTCTTCAGCCAGTCCGGCGCGCTCGGCACCGCGCTCCTGCAGCGGGTGGCGCAGCGCGGCATGGGCATCTCGACGTTCGTCTCGGCCGGCAACAGGGCCGACGTCTCGGGCAACGACCTGCTGCAGTACTGGGAGGAGGACGACTCCACCGAGGTCATCCTGCTCTACCTGGAGTCGCTCGGAAACCCGCGCAAGTTCACCCGGCTGGCCAGGCGCATCTCCCGCCGCAAGCCCGTCGTGGTGGTCAAGAGCGGCGGCACCCCCTCCGGTCACTCGGCCGAGGAGCTCGGCCTGCCGGACTCCGCGGTCGGCTCGCTGTTCGACCAGGCGGGGCTGATCAGGGTGGACGACCTCATCCAGCTCTTCGACGTGGGTCAGCTGCTGGCCTACCAGCCGCTGCCCGCGGGGCCGAGGGTCGCGCTCGTCACCAACTCCGACGCGCTCGGCCTGCTGGCCGCCGACGCCTGCCTGGCCGCAGGACTCGAACCGCGCCCGCCGGTCAACCTGGGGCCCGCCGCCGGGCCGGCCGAGTTCGGCGCGGCGCTGGCCGGTGAGCTGGCCTCGCCCGACGTGGACGCGGCCGTCGTGATCGACATGCCGCCCATCCCCGGCCGGGCCGAGGCGGTGGCGGCCGAGCTGCTGCGGGCCGCCGAGGACGCGGGCAAACCGGTGCTCACCACGTTCAGGGGTCATCTGGGGATGCATCCGGCCCTGCGCGTGTCAGGAGCCTCCGGTACGGGGTCCACGCCCGCACGGGGCTCCATCCCGTCGTACGCGGCGCCGGAGGAGGCCGTCAGAGCCCTGGCGTACGTGGTCCGCTACGCGACGTGGCGCGCCCAGCCCGCGGCGCCGCCGCCCGAGCTGGACGGGATCGACACGGCCCGCGCCAAGGCCCTGGTCCACCAGGCCCTGTCCGCCGGCGACCCGGCCGGGAACGAGGTCGTCTCCGGCGGGTTCGCGGAGGCCGGGCCGCCCGTCGAGGTCGACGCCGCCGAGCTGCTGTCCTGCTACGGCCTGACCGTGTGGCCCGCCGAGGTGGTGGGCTCGCCGGAGGAGGCGGTGGCCGCCGCCGAACGCCTGGGCTGGCCCGTGGTGGTCAAGGTGGCCGATCCAGGGGCCTCGCGCCGGGCCGGGACCGTGCGCCTGGGGCTGACCGGCCCCGAGATGGTGCGCCACGCCTACGCCGAGCTGTCCGGCGAGCGGGTGGAGCTGGCCGTCCAGCGGATGGCGCCGCAGCCCGCCGTGCCGACGGTGGTGGGCATGATCGAGGATCCCGCGTTCGGGCCCGTGGTGTCGTTCGGGCTCGGCGAGGTGACCGCGCGGCTCCTGCTCGACCAGGGCTTCCGGCTGGCCCCGCTGACCGGCGAGGACGCCTCCGCGCTGGTCCGGTCCGTACGCGCCGCGCCGCTGCTGTTCGGCGAGTACGGCTACCCGCCCGTGGCCGTGGACGCCCTTGAAGAGGTCCTCGTACGCGTCGGCCGCCTGGCCCACGACCTGCCCGAGGTGTCCCGCCTCGACCTGGACCAGGTGCTCGTGGGCGAGTCGGACGCCATGATCCTCGGCGCCCGCGCCACCCTGCGCACCCCGGCGGGCCCCCGGCTGGACGGCGGCCCCCGCAGGCTCTCCTGATTCGCCCTCAGCGAATGCCCCGGCTGCCTCAGCGAATGACGGTGACCCTGTGCCCGGTGATGCACCGGCAGAAGGTGTTATAGAGCGTTATGTCCGGCGGGTGAGTGTGCTGCCCGGCCCTGGCAGGATGGACCCATGAGGGAAACCCGAGTCTCAGCCGCGGGCCTGCGTGAAGCGATAGAGCGCAGCGGCTACTACCCCGACCTCGTCACCGATGCGGTCGAATCCGCGCTGGGCAAGGAGGCCGTGACGGCGTTCGTGGTGCACCACGAGGCGACCTTCGATCCCGCGATGGAGGTGCGCCGGCACGTCACCGTGCTGGTGCTGACGGCGACCCGGCTGCTGGTCTGCCACACCGACGAGCACCCGGCGGTCGAGGGCGTCTCGGCCTCCCACGCCTCCACCACCACCGAGGCCGTGCGGCTGAGCCGCGTCCAGTCGGTCGCCGTCACCCGCGTCGTGCCCGACCCCGCCTCCTACGTCCCCGGCGTCCCTCCCACGGAGGTGACGCTCACCATCGGCTGGGGCGCCATCTCCCACGTGGACCTCGAGCCGGCCACGTGCGGCGACGAAAACTGCGAGGCCGACCACGGCTACACGGGCGCCATCACCGCCGACGACCTGTCGCTCAGGGTCAGCGAGGCGGCCGACGGCCCCGAGGCGGTCACCCACGTCCTCGCCTTCGCCAAGGCCCTGTCCGAGGCCACCGCCCGCGCCGCCTCCTGACCCCAGCCCCCTCCCTCTCTCCCCGGACGCGGCCACCGCCCTTGAGGCCCGCCCGCCACCCCGCCACGACCGCCCGCGCCGCCGCGTACCCCGCCCGCACCCGCGACGAACGGCCACCCACCCGAGCCCCGCAACCCGCACCCCAGCCGCTGCCCGGACCGTCCGACGTCCTGCGACGTTCAGGGCCGCCCCGCCCCTATGCCCGCGACACGCCGGGACCGTTCCGACTGGATGCCCGCACCTGCGCCGCCGCTTGTCCGATGCCCGCGACGCCCCGGGGCATCCGCCCTGGCCTGACGAGGGGCCTGACGACGACGTCCCACGCTCGGCATCCCGCCATACGACGTCCCGGAGACTGTGACGCGCTGCCCGGAGCGGTGATCGCGGCGTGGACCTGCTGTGGCTCCGTGCTGCTGACGGCACGGGGAGCCATGTGCGGCGCGCCTGCCGCATGCACCCGCGCGGGCCCGGCCGGGAGCGGGCCGCACCCCGACGATCGCGGCGGTGGGGTGGCGATCACGGAGGGCTATGCTGAGGGGCATGCTGGTGCCGGGTTACGGCGGCGGGTCGCTGGCGGATGTGCCGGGCTCGCTGATGGCCGCTCTCGGTCTGCGCGAGCGCAACGCGCTGGCCCTGGAGCCCACCGACCGGGTGTGCCTGTTCCTGGTCGACGGCCTGGGAGCCGAGCTGCTCCAGGCCCACCCCGAGACCGCGCCGTTCCTGTCCGGCCTGCCGAGCAGGACGCTGACCGCCGGTTTCCCCGCCACGACCGTCACGAGCCTGTGCACCCTGGGCACGGGGCTGACGCCGGGTGAGCACGGCATGGTGGGGATGCTGCTGGCGGTGCCGGGCGCGGGCCACCTGTTCAACTGCCTGCGCTGGAAGCTGCCCGACGGCCTGGTCATGGACCCGGAGGAGTGGCAGCCGGCGACGACGATCTACCAGCGCGCCGCCAGGGCCGGGGTCGAGCCCGCCTATGTCGCCCCCGCCGAGTACGAGCGCACCGGCCTGACCGGCGCCGTCTTCCGCGGCGTACGCTACCTGGCCGCCGACTCCGTGGACGACCGCGTCGCCCGCACCCTGGAGGCGCTGCGCGAGCGGCGCCCCGCACACGTCACCGTCTACTACGGAGACCTCGACGCCACCGGCCACATGGTCGGGTGGGGCGGCGAGGAGTGGCTGCGCCAGCTCGAAATCGTCGACGACATGGCGCGGCGCCTGGCCGAAGGGCTCCCGCCGGGCGCCACCCTCTACGTCACCGCCGACCACGGCATGGTCAACGCCACCGAGAAGATCGACGTGGAGGGCACCCCCGAGCTGGCCGAGGGCGTGACGATGCTCGGCGGCGAGGCCAGGGCGCGACACGTCTACACCCACCAGGGCGCCGCCGCACGGGTGCTGGAGGCCTGGCGTGAGATCCTGGGCGGCAAGGCATGGGTGGTGTCCAGGCAGGAGGCGGTCGAGTCGGGCTGGTTCGGGCCCCGCGTGCACGAGGCGTGGCTCGGACGCATCGGCGACGTCGTGGCCGTGCCCTACGGCGGCCTGGCGCTCACCGCTCCCGCGGCCCACCCCTTCGAGGCCCTGTTCACCGGTTACCACGGCTCGCTGACGGCGGCCGAACAGCACGTCCCGCTCCTGGAGGTACGCACGTGACCAGCCCGCTGATCACCCCGGCCGGACTCGCCGCGCTCGACGGCGCGACGGTGCTCGACGTCCGCTGGCGGCTCGGCGGCCCGCCCGGGGAGCAGTTCTACCGTGAGGGTCACATCGACGGCGCCGTCTACTGCGACCTCGACACCGACCTCGCCGCCCCTCCCGGGCCCGGCGGGCGGCACCCGCTGCCGGGGGCGGCCGCGTTCCAGCGCGCGATGCGGCGGCTGGGCGTCTCGGACGGGCGGCCGGTCGTGGTGTACGACGACGCAGGCTCCGCCGTCGCGGCCAGGGCCTGGTGGGCGCTGCGTTACTTCGGGCACTCGGACGTACGCGTGCTCGACGGCGGCCTGCCCGCCTGGATCGAGGCCGGGCTGCCGGTCACGAAGGAGATCCCGCAGCCGGAGGAGGGCGACTTCACCGCGCGGCCGGGAGGCATGCCGGCACTGACGGCCGACGAGGCGTCGGCGCTGGCCCGGCGGGGTGTGCTGCTGGACGCCAGGGCAGGCGAGCGTTACCGGGGCGAGGTGGAGCCGGTCGATCCGGTCGCCGGCCACGTCCCCGGCGCGGTCAGCGCCCCCACCACGGACAACGTCGGCCCCGACGGCCGCTTCCTCGACCCCGAGTCGCTCAGGGCCCGCTTCGCCGCGCTGGGTGCCGAGGCGGGCGTCGAGGCCGGGGCCTACTGCGGCTCCGGGGTGACCGCCGCGCACGAGGTGCTCGCGATGGAGGTGGCGGGGCTGCCCGCGGCCCTGTACGTGGGCTCGTGGTCCAACTGGGTAGCCGACCCCACCCGCCCCGTCGCCACCGGCTGACCACTCCCACCGCGATCCTCAGTAGAGGGGCTGGTCGCCGGCGCCGAAGCAGGTGAAGCCGTACTCGCCGGTCTTCGCCGCCGCGCACGCCAGTGCCGCGTCCGGCGGCTGCCCCGCCGCCAGCAGCTCGTGGAACGCGCTCATCATCGCCCTGGCCGTCTCGTCCCCCACGGGCACCATCCCGGCGATCACACAGGACGCCCCTTTGGCTAGGAACGTCCCGGGCAACCCGAGCGGCGTCCCCTCCATCGGCGTACGCGACATCCCGGAGTTGCAGGCCGACAGCACCACGAGCCCGGCCGAGCGCGTGAGGTCCAGCAGGTCGTACGCCATCAGTGACCCGTCCTCCAGGGTGATCCCCGACACCAGCGGGCTGCGCGCGTGGAACATGCCGTGCGCCGCCAGGTGCACCACGTCGGCAGTCGCCAGCGCCTCCAGCACCGGCGCGACGCGTCCCGGCACCTGCCGAGCGCGGGGATGGCAGCCCAGCACGTGCGCGACCTCGCCCTGCGCGTGGGCCAGCGCGGGCCCGGCCGCGGCCGACACCAGCGGCGAGGCGTCCGGGCGCGGGCCGCGCGACCAGCGGGCCCGCAGCCAGGCGGTCGCCCCGGACGCCACGTTGACCGGCCGCTCACGCAGGCAGGGCAGCGCGGCCCACGGCAGTGTGTGCAGCGCGCCCACCGGCACCACCACCAGCGGCCGGTCACCCAGCTCGGCCGCCAGAGGCAGCAGCACCAGCCGTTCGAGCTCCGTGGCCGCGGCCTCCACGTCGCCGGGGCAGCCATGCCGGCGCAGGGCGTAGCGCAACCGCACGATCGCCTCCTTGACCTGGTGCACGCCGCCCAGCCGGCGCAGCGCCAGGCGTTCGGCGGTCACGACCACGGCCAGCAGCGCGTCCCGGTCGGCCACGTACTCGACCAGGGCGCCGTCCCCCAGCTCGGCGCGGACGAGGCCGGGGTCGGTCAGGGCGCGGGCGTGCGCGGGAGCGGCCACGGCCCGCCACCGCTCGGCCCACTCGAACACCTCCTCGGCGCACCCGTCGCGGACCGCCAGCTCCAGCCCGTAGGCCGCCAGCCGCTCCCCGGCCCTGGCCGCATGGGCGCGCAGCGACGGGTCCTCGAACGCCTCCACCCGCCCGCTCACCTCCGCCAGCCCGTCGCGGACCGCCCGGAAGGCCCCGGCGACGTCCTCCCGCAGCGCCGCCCGCAGGGCGAGCGCGTGCTGGCGCACCTGGACGGGGATCTGCGCCGCCTGCCCGAGCCGCCGCGCCTCCGGCTCGGACGCGAGCGAGGCCGGCCGGCTGCCGGCGGGCGTCCGGCGCTCGCGCACGGCGTCGCGCGTGAGCCGGTCCAGCTGCGCGCGGGCCGTCACCTGGTCGCCGACGGTGAGCGCCGCCTCGGCCGCCGCCAGCCGCAGCGCCGCCGCTCCGGCCCGGTGGGTGAGCCCTGCCTCCTGCTCGTCCGCGCACGCGATCAGCTCGGCGACCAGCTCGGGGGTGACGGGTTCGAGAGCCAGCCGGGCGCGCAGGACGACCTCGGCGGCCAGCGGCAGCCACGACGTCCGCTCCTGGCCGGCCAGCTCGCGGGCGGCCTGCTCGGCCACCTGCCTGGCCCGGTGCGGGTCTCCGGTCAGCAGCTCCACCTGGGCCAGCTTCAGCCGCGCCTCGGCCAGCGCCACGTGGGCGTCCGACGCCTCCAGGTCGGGTACGGCCAGGCTCAGCATGGCCCTGGCCTCGCCCGGCAGGTGCGCGGCGAGCAATGCCCCGGCGAAGTCGGCCCGCATGGTGGCCAGCCGCTCGGGGAAGCCGAGCAGGGTGTCCTCGGCCTCGCGGTAGTGCTTGAACGCCGCCGCCAGGTCGCCCCGGCGGACCGCGAGGAAGGGCAGGTTGGCCGCGGACAGGCGGGCCAGGTGCGCCAGCCCGGCCTGGTGGGCGATGCGCAGGCAGGCGGACAGGTCACGCAGGGCGGCGTCCCAGTCGCCCCGGTAGGAGTGGATGAGCCCGCGGTTGAGCAGCCCGCCCGCCAGGAACCTGCGGTCGTCGATCGTGCCGGGCGCGTCCACGAGGGCGCGCAGCGCGCGGTCGCAGGCGGCGATGGCCTCCTCGTGGCGGCCGAGGTGCCCGAGGGCCACGGCGCGCTGGGTGTCCAGCTTGGCCCGATCCAGCGGGGGCAGGTAGGCCCAGGCCAGGGCGGCCACACGGAGGGCCTGCAGCGGATGGCCGCGCTCGGTGCGTACGGTGACGAGGGACAGCCGGGCCTGCGCGATCCGGTGCGGCGGGGCGCCGCGGGTGCCGATGGCCGCGCGGAGGTGCTGCTCGGCGGCGGCGAGGTCGCCCAGCTCGCGGGAGGCCAGCGCCATCGCCCGCAGGGCCACGGCCACCGCCTCCGCACATCCGGTACGGCGGGCGGCCGCCAGGACGACGCGGGCCGCGCGCAGGGCGTGGTCGGGATCGACCAGCGACCGCGTCATCGCGGCCTCCGCCGCCGTGACGAGCGGAGGGAGGTCGCCTGACGGGGCCTGTTCGTGCCGTGACGCGCTCATGTCGGTCTCGGTCGGAAGACGACCGGGAGAAGGGGCGCGGCCTCCCCGGCCGTACGGCGATGGATCAACGGATCAGGGGCAGGGACGGATGCGTACCCAGGCCGTCTGGATGGGCGCGTGACCGGGCCGGTGGCACACGATGCTGAGCCAGCCGGGCGGCAGCCCGGTGGCGACGAAGTGGCCGGTGTCGCCGATGCGCCGGGTGAGGGTCATGTGCGGTGATCTCACGTCGACGAGCGCCCCCTCTCCCGGGTAGGGGGAGATGTGCCCGGCCACGTCGATGAGCCCGTCGCCCTCGGTCACCTCCAGGTCGAAGGTGAGCCCGGCCGCGACGAAGCGCACCAGATGGGAGCTGTCGTCGTCGCGGACGCTGCGGATCGTGGCGGACTCGGCGTAGGCGGCGGTCACCGCCCGCGGGACCCGGAGCCGATAGGCGTCGCGGGCGGCCGCGGACACCTGGCCGGGGATCGGGTCGTTGCCCGAGCTCAGCCGGAGGGCCGCGAGAAAGTATTCGTCGTTGATCATTGCGCTGTCTCCTGTAGTGAGAGCAGGGTGCGCAGTTTTTCCAGGCAACGGGCCTTGGTCGGGCCGACGCTGCCCGTGGGCAGTCCGAGCCGGGCCGCCACCTGCTGGTTTCCCAGATCGATGGCGACCAGCTGGAGGAGGGAGCGGCAGGGTTCGTGCAGCGCGGAGACCGACTGCCAGAGCGTGCGGCGGCCGTCCGCCTCCAGGACGGCCGCGGCGGGGTCGGGATCGTCGGCGACCTCGAACGACGAGGCGCCCAGCCGTTCCTTGCGCAGCATCAGCAGGGCCTCGCGGCGCACGGTCGTGGCGAGCCAGCCGCCCACCCTCGCCGGATCCCGCAGGTCGTGGAGATGCTGGAGCAGGCGGAGCCAGGCGCCCTGGACGGCGTCCGCCGCGTCCGCCGGGCCCAGGCCGCACGCGCGGGCCACCGCCCACATGCGTGGCCCGAAGCGGTGTTCGAGCTCGTCCCAGGCCGAACTGTCGCCGTCGGCGGCGGCCGTCAGCAGCTCCGCCGGCTCGCGGGGATCACGCATACGGCCTCCTTTCCACCGGCACGGAAAGGCGATCATGCCTCCTCGTGATTGACCGGGGACTGTGCGTAAACTCTACAGACTCGCCGGGAAGAGAACCCCCAGATCGGCAATTTCGCGGGTCTCCCCGGAGTCGAGGACACGCCTGATCCACTCCTTGGCGGGCTCGCGGGCGGCGGCGTCGGCGATGGTCCCGGCGACCAGCGCCGTGGCGAACGACGTGCCGCTCCACGCCGCGTAACCGCCGTACTCGCCGGTGTCCAGGAAGCTGCTGGTCAGCCAGTCGCCCCTGGCGCACGCGTCCACCCAGGTGCCGTACCCGGAGTAGGGCGCCCGGTGCCGTTCGCCGGCGTCCACGGCCGCCACGCCGACCACGAACGGCAGCGCGGCGGGCCAGAACGGCCGGTCGGAGGCGGTGTTGCCGGCGCAGGCCACGGTCACCGTGTTCGTCAGGCCGGCGATGGCGTCCGACAGGAGGGGCGGCGGCCGGTCGTCGAAGGTGTGGCCGCCGAAGGAGAGGTTGAGCACCTGCGGGGGGCGCTCACGCAGGCGGTTGAGGGCGCGCACGATGCTCGCCTCGTCGCCGAGGCCGTCGCTGTCCAGCACCCGGCGCACGCTCAGCGACGCGCCGGGCGCCAGGCGGGTCAGCAGGCCCGCGAGAAACGTGCCGTGTCCCGCCTGCGAGCCCTCGGCGGCGTCCGCGTCCTCGGGGGAGAGGCGGGCGTACCAGTCGCTGCCGGACCACCACGGATGCTTGGCCACGCCGGTGTCCAGCAGGCCCACGACGACGTCGGAGCGGGATCTGGCCCGTCTGTGGCCGATCGGCTCGGTGGGGAAGGGCCGGGACGCGGGGCCGCCGAAGAACAGGGGCTGGCCGCGCAGGACGTGGTTGGGGGAGGCCCGCAGGCCCTGGTCGCGGAGTTCGGCGGTGACCTCGCAGGGGTCGGCGCCGGGAGTCAGATGGACGACGCAGACTCCGTCCGCCTCCGAGACCGCCTGGGTCCAGCGGGACACGGCGGCGAGGGAGGTCCGGTCGGTCAGGACCTGACCTGGGCGGATGTACGCCTCGCCGACAGATTGGATTTCCATGAGCGGGTATCTTTCCGCCGTGGGCGAACTGTCACCCGCCACTCCCGCACCAACTTGGTATGGCCCCCCTCTGGTGTCGGATTGCGACCGACGGTAGTCTCTCCCTAGTCACTTGTGATCATCCCGATACGAGGCCGTTGGGGAAGGCGCACCTCGTACCGAAACGGGAGGTCCGGTGTCTGCTCGTGGCGTCCTTTACGTCCACTCGGCTCAGCCCGCGCTGTGCCCTCACATCGAATGGGCAGTCGCGGGTGTCCTTGGCGTGCCCGTAGACCTGACGTGGACTCCGCAGCCCGCCGCGCCCAACGTCGTGCGCGCACAGGCGGAGTGGGAGGGGCGCGCCGGCATCGCGGCGGCCATCGCCTCCTCCCTCATGGGCTGGCAGCGCCTGAGATTCGAGATCACCGAGGACGCCTCACCGGGCGTCGACGGCTCCCGGCATGCCTACACGCCGACGCTCGGCGCCTTCACGGCGGTCATCGGCGTCGCCGGCGACATCATGATCCCCGAGGACCGGCTCCGCGCCGCGATGATGACGGCGGCGCAGGGGCGGTGCGTGCTGGAGGACGAGCTGGACAAGATGCTCGGCAGACCATGGGACGAGGAGCTTGAGCCGTTCCGGTACGCCGGCGACGGCGCACCGGTCCGCTGGCTGCACGCGGCCGTCTGACCTGGCCTGCCGCCGCTCCACGCCGGGCGTCCCGGTCGAGGCCGCTGCTCCACGCTGGGCGTCCCGGTCGAGGCCGCCGCGCCGCGTGGCACCCGGCCGCCCACTGGACCGTCCCCGACCTCCCGAGTCCGACCGTCCACGCCCGAAAGACCGTGCCCCGACAGCCGAAGGGCCCGCACCTGGTGAACAGGTGCGGGCCCGAGCGGTGTAAGACGTGTTACAGCGGGATGTTCCCGTGGGCGCCCCTGGCGGGGGTGGCCTGGGCGAGGACCTTGGCGATGGCGCCGCGGGTCTCCGCGGGCTTGATCACCTCGTCGATGACCCCCAGCTCCTGCGCCCGCTCCAGGCCGCCGGCGAGCTTGGTGTGCTCCTCGGCCAGGCGCTGCTCCAGTTCGGCCCGCTCGTCCTCGGACGCGGCGGCGAGTTCGCGCCGCTTGAGGATGCGCACCGCGGCCACCGCGCCCATGACCGCCACCTCGGTGGTCGGCCAGGCGAACACCTTGGTCGCGCCGAGGGCGCGGGAGTTCATCGCGATGTACGCCCCGCCGTACGCCTTGCGCGTGACCAGCGTGACCCGCGGCACCGACGCCTCGGCGAAGGCGTGCAGCAGCTTGGCCCCGCGCCGGACCACGCCGTCGTGCTCCTGCCCGACGCCCGGCAGATAACCGGGAACGTCCACCAGGACAACCAACGGCACCCCGAAAGCGTCACACATACGTACGAAGCGGGCAGCTTTCTCGGCGGACGTGGCGTCGAGGCAGCCGCCCAGTCGCATCGGGTTGTTGGCGATGACGCCGACCGTCCGGCCGCCGAGACGGCCGAGCGTGGTCACGATGTTGGGCGCCCACTTGGGGTGCAGCTCAAGACCGGGCTCGTCGAGCAGGCCGTTGACCAGCGGCTTGACGTCGTATGCCCGGCGCGCGGACTCGGGCAGCAGAGTGGAGAAGTCGACCTCCTCCACCTTGCCCGTGCGCACCCGGCCCTGGTGGCCGAGCAGCGTGGCGAGCTGGCGGGCCCGGACGAAGGCGTCGGTCTCGGACTTGGTCACGATGTGCACGACGCCGCTGCGCTTGCTGTGCGGCTCGGGGCCGCCCAGGGAGGCGCTGTCGACGTTCTCGCCGGTGACGCTGCGCACGACGTCGGGACCGGTGACGAAGATGCGGCCGGAGTCGGCCAGGATGACCAGGTCGGTGAGCGCGGGCCCGTAGGCGGCGCCGCCGGCGGCGGGGCCGACGACCACGGAGATCTGCGGCACCACGCCGGACGCCTTGGTCATGGCGGCGAAGACGCGGCCGACCGCGTGCAGCGACTCGACGCCCTCGGGGATGCGCGCGCCGCCGGAGTGCCAGATGCCGATGACCGGCACCCGCTCGCGGACCGCCACGTCGTAGGCGTGCACGATGTGCTCGCAGCCCTCGCTGCCCATCGCGCCGCCCTGGAAGCGGGCGTCGCTGCAGAAGACGACGACGGGAACGCCCTCGACCCGGCCCATGGCGGCCATGACGCCGCTCTTGTCCTCAGGAGTGATCAGCCGCAGCGAGCCCTCGTCGAGGAGCGCCGTCATGCGGACGACTGGATGCCGGGGATCGAGGGGCTCCTGTTCGGAGCCGTCGCTCACCACCCGATTGTCGAGCACGGTCATTCATGCCCCCTTAAACACGACGGCCACGTTGTGCCCGCCGAATCCGAACGAGTTGTTGACCGCGGCGATATCGCCCGCCGGCAGCGTGCGGTTCGCGCCGTAGACGAGGTCCACGTCGATGCCGTCGTCGAGGTTGTCGATGTTGATCGTGCGCGGGACGATCCGCTCCTGCAGAGCCTTGATCGTGAAGACGGACTCGATGCCGCCCGCGCCGCCGAGCAGGTGGCCGGTCATGGACTTGGTCGAGGTGACCAGCGGGTGGTTGCCGATGGCCTTGGCCACCGCCTGCACCTCGCCGACGTCACCGGCGGGAGTCGAGGTGGCGTGCGCGTTGACGTGCTTGACGTCGAGCCCGGTGATGTCGGCGTCGGTGAGCGCCTGCGTCATCGCCATGATCTGGCCCCGGCCCTCGGGCTCGGGCTGGGTGATGTGGTGGGCGTCGGCGGAGTAGCCGATGCCCGAGCAGTAGGCGTAGACGCGCGCGCCGCGCGCCCTGGCGTGCTCTTCCGACTCCAGGACCACGATGCCGGCGCCCTCGCCGAGGACGAAGCCGTCGCGGTCGCGGTCCCACGGGCGTGAGGCGCCCTGCGGGTCGTCGTTGCGCTGCGACATGGCCCGCGCGGCGGCGAAGGCCGCCATGTTGAGGCCGTGGATGGCGGCCTCGGTGCCGCCGGCGACGACGACGTCGGCGCGACCGGCCCTGATCATGTCCATCGCGTAGCCGATGGCCTCGGCGCCGGACGCGCACGCCGACACCGTGGCGTGCACACCCGCCTGGGCGCCCAGGTCGAGACCGATCCAGGCGGCCGGGCCGTTGGGCATGAGCATCGGCACGGTGAAGGGCGAGAGCCGGTTCCAGCCGCGCTCGCGATAGGTGTCGTACGCCGTGAGCGTCGTCGAGATGCCGCCGATGCCGCTGGAGACCACGACGCCCAGCCGCTCCGGCGCCACCTCGGGGGCGCCGGCGTCCTGCCAGGCCTCCCTGGAGGCGACCAGGGCGAACTGTTCGCTGCGGTCGAGCCGGCGGGCCTCGGGCCGGGGCAACACCCCGGCCGGATCGACCGCGGCCGTCCCCGCGAACTTCACGGGGACGGTGTCGATCCAGTCCGTGGTGAGGGTCTCGACACCCGACTGACCGGCTAGGAGCGCCGTCCAGGTCGAGGTGACGTCTCCACCGACGGGCGTCGTCGCGCCAAGCCCGGTGACGACGACACGTACCCGGTTCGCACTCACGTTTTCGCGCTCCTTGCTAGATGGTCAGTTGTGGTGGACGGGACCCGCGTCGCTCAGTTCTGGATGTAGGTGAGGACGTCCTTGACCGTCTTCAGGTTCTTGAGCTGGTCGTCGGGGATCTCGACGCCGAACTCGTCCTGGGCGGCCACGGCGATCTCGACCATGGACAGGGAGTCGATGTCGAGGTCGTCCACGAAGTTCTTCTCGGGGGTCACCTCGGAGGCCGGAATGCCCGTGATCTCGTTGATGATCTTGCCGAGGCCCTCGAGGATGTCCTGCTCGGTGGCAGCCATGTCGCTAGTTCTCCTTTGGTTTTCTGGGTTCTGCGCGGACGGCGCCGCGCAAGCATGAAGAAGCGAGCGGATTCTAGGGAATCTCGATCACTTGACCGGCGTAGGTCAGACCCGCGCCGAAACCGAGCACCAGTGCCAGGTCACCCGAGCGAACCTCGCCACGCTCCAGCATGCGCGAGAGCGCCAGCGGGATGGAGGCGGCCGAGGTGTTGCCCGCGGTGACGATGTCACGGGCGATGACGGCCTTGTCGGCGCCCAGTTTACGGGCGATGGACTCGATGATGCGCAGGTTGGCCTGGTGCGGCACGAAGGCGGCCAGCTCGGCCGGGTCGACGCCCGCCCTGGAGCAGGCTTCGAGCGCCACCGGGTGCAGCGCGGTGGTCGCCCACCGGAAGACCGTCTGGCCCTCCTGGTAGAGGTGGTCGTTGCGGTCCTTGATGCTGATCGCGTCGGCCTTGTCACCGGAACTGCCCCAGACCACGGGGCCGATGCCGGGCGTATCGGACGGGCCGACCACGGCGGCTCCGGCGCCGTCGGCGAAGATCACCGCGGTCGACCTGTCGGTCCAGTCGATCCACTGCGACAGCTTCTCCGCGCCGATGACCAGCGCGTTTCTGGCCGCTCCCGCGCGCACGGCCGCGTTGGCGGTGCCGAGGGCGTAGCAGAACCCGGCGCAGGCCGCGTTGACGTCGAACGCGCCGGGGGAGTTGATGCCCATGCGGTGCGCCACGACGGCGGCGGCGTTGGGGATCTGCGTCTCGAGCGTGCAGGTGGCCACGATGACCAGGTCGATGTCGTCGGGGGACAGGCCGCTGGCGGCCAGCGCCTTGCCTCCGGCGATGGCGGCCATGTCCTCGACCGACTCGCCGTCGGGGGCGATCCGGCGCTCCTTGATGCCGACCCGTGACTGGATCCACTCGTCGTTGGTGTCGATGGTCTTGGCCAGGTCGTCGTTGGTGACCACGTTGGCGGGCTGGTAGTGGCCGAGGGCCAGCACCTTGCTGCCGGGGGCGATGTCGGGCATCTTCACTTGATCAGCTCCCTGGCCGCGTCGAGGTCGTCTGGGGTCTTCAGCGCCACGGTCTGGACCCCGCGCAGACCGCGCCTGGCCAGACCGGTCAGCGTGCCGCCGGGCAGCAGCTCGATCATCCTCGTGACGCCGAGCCCGGCCATGGTCTCCATGCAGGCGTCCCACCGGACGGGGCTGCTGACCTGCTTGACCAGCCGCTGGACGAAGTCGGCGCCGGCGGCGACCGCCTGCCCGTCGGCATTGGACAGCAGCGTGATCGCCGGGTCGGCGGGCACGACGCCGGCGGCGGCCTCGCGCAGGCTCTCCACGGCCGGAGCCATGTGGGAGGTGTGGAAGGCGCCCGCGACGGACAGCGGGATGAGGCGGGCGCGGGCGGGCGGTTCTTCCTTGAACGCCGCCAGCTGCTCCAGCGTGCCGCCCGCCACGATCTGACCGGCGCCGTTGATGTTGGCGGGGGTCAGGCCGTGCTTGTCCAGGGCGGCCAGCACCTCTTCCTCGACGCCGCCGAGCACGGCGGTCATCCCGGTCTCGGTGACGGCGGCGGCCTTGGCCATGGCCTGGGCGCGGTCGCGGACCAGGCCGAGCGCCTGCTCCGGCGTGATCACACCGGCCAGGGCGGCGGCGGCGAACTCGCCGACGCTGTGGCCGGCCAGCACGTCGGGGGCCGCGCCGAGGGCCTCCGCGGAGGCCAGCGCGGCGGCCACGAGCAGGGGCTGCGCGACGGCGGTGTCGCGGATCTCGTCGGCGTCGGCCGTGGTGCCGTAGGAGACCAGATCGAGCCCGACGACCTCCGACCAGGCGCCGAGTCTGTCGGCCAGACCGGGCAGCTCAAGCCAGGGTGTCAGGAAGCCCGGTGTTTGGGCACCTTGGCCCGGGGCGACGAGTACAAGCACAAAATCCACCTTGCCCTGTAGAACTCCGACACGCGGATGGAGATCCGTACGAACTTTGTCCGGGGTGATTTGTAGGAACCCTACAGTGGGGATTTCGGCGGCATTACGTTAGAGCACGCCAGGTTACGGCACTTTCCGAGAGCCGGCCCAGGATGAGGCCCACCTGCAGGGTGAAGGCGGACCTGCCCTCGGTCGGCTGGTAGCCGGTCAGCTCGGTGATCTTCTTGAGCCGGTAGCGCACGGTGTTGGGGTGCACGAACAACAGCCGCGCCGTCGCCTCCAGCGAGGTGCCCTGCTCCAGGTACGTGGCCAGCGTGTCGAGCAGCGGCGTGCCCGCCAGCGGCAGGTAGACGTTCTCGATGAGCTGCTCCCTGGCGTCGAGGTCGCCGTCGAGCGCCCGTTCGGCCAGCAGGTCCTCGGCGTGCACCGGCCTGGGCGCGTCCGGCCAGCCGCAGGACGCCTTGAGCCCGGCGAGCGCGGCCCTGGCCGACCTGGCGGCGGCGTGCAGGTCGGGCACCTCGGGACCGATCACGATCGGCCCGACGCCGAAGCGGGCCACGACCTGCCTGGCCGCGTCGTTGACGCTGCCGGCGCCGCCGACGATCACGATCAGCCGGTCGGCCTGCACCCCCGCCAGCAGGTCCATGCCGATACGGCGGCCCTTCTCGCGCAGCCCGTCGATGACCGCGCGAGGGTCGTCGTCGGGGGCGTGGCCGGCGATGACGACCACGGGGGAGGAGGTCCAGCCGAGCGCGGCGGCCCAGGAGTGCAGCCCGTCGTCCACCTCGCCGCGGACGAGGGCGTCCACGATCAGCGCCTCCAGCCGGGCGTCCCACGAGCCTCTGGCCTCGGCCTCGCGGGCGTAGACGTGGGCGGCGGCGAAGGCCACGTCACGCGTGTAGCGCAACATGGCCTGCTGCAGCTGCTCCTCGCCGCCGGGGGCGGCCAGCTCGTGAGCCTGCGCCTCGACCACCTCGACGACGACCCTGACGATGTCCACGGTTTGCTGCAGCGAGATCGACCGCTTGAGCTCACGCGGCGCGGTGCCGAAGAACTCGATGCTGGGGGTGTCCTTGCCCGCCTGCTGGAACCACTCGACGAACGCGGCGATCCCGGCCTGCGCCACGAGCCCCACCCACGACCGGTCCTCGGCGCTGAGGGCGCGGAACCACGGCAGCTGCTCGTCCATGCGGGCCATTGCCGCCGTGCCGAGCGAGCCCATGGCCCGCTCGAGCCTGCGCGTGGTGTCCTCCCTGGTCCGGTCTGTCACGCCCTCTAGAGTGCCAGGTCCCTCAGGCTGACCGGAACGGCGGTTATCGCCGGTCTGGATCAGGGCTAGATCACGGCCACGGCGGTGATCAGGCCGATCGCGACATGGGTCACCGCCAGCAGCCGGGCGCCCGGCTGCAGCTCACGCTCCTGGACCAGATCGCGTACGGAGATGCCGACGACCCGGTCGAACAGCAGCATCGCCACCGTCTGGACGACGATGCCGACCAGGCCGAACACCGCGGTGCCCGCCAGGCCCTCGGCCAGCCGGCCGCCCGAGGCCCAGATGGAGGCGGCCACGATCAGGCCCACGGCGGCCAGGGCGGAGGTGGCCAGCAGGGTGGCGTTGGGGTTGCGCTCGGTGCGGATGACCTCGCTCAGCTTGCCGGGCGTCGCCCAGTCGATCACGTAGAAGCCGACGATCATCAGGATCACGCCGACGGCGGCGTAGGCGGCGATGGCTCCCGCGCCGCGGGCGAGGGTTTCGAGAAGGGTCACGTCGGGTTCCAATCACGGGAGGTGAGCATGGGGGTGGACGTCAGTCGGCGATGCGATGGGGGACGAAGGAGGAGGTGTCGTCGGTGATGAGCCCGGTGGTCTCCCTGATGCCGAGCCCGGCGGACTCGTCGGCGACCACCCAGGCGCCGAGCACCGGCCGCTGCCCCTCGAACACGGGCAGGGCCTCGAACCCCTGGAACACGTAGCCCTCCTGACCGTAGGAGCCGGGCGTCTGGTGCGTCGAGTCCGGAGTGACGATGCGCATCGAGGCGCCCTCCCTGCCGAGCAGCGGCTTGGCGATGTAGGAGGTCAGCTCGCGCGGACCGTTGAGGTAGGCGGGCAGCAGGTTGGGATGACCCGGGTTGCGCTCCCACAGGATCGCCAGCAGCGCCTTGTTGGACAGCAGCGTCTTCCAGAGGGGCTCGATCCAGGTGGAGTGGCGTACGGCGTGGCGGCCGAAGTCGTCGTCCAGCATCCACTCCCACGGATAGAGCTTGAACACCGAGCGGATCATCTGCCCGCCGAGGTCGGCGAAGCGGCGGTTGAGCGAGTCCCAGCCGATGTCCTCCATGGCGATGGCCATCGTCGGCAGGCCGGCCTGCTCGGCGGTCTCCTGGAGGTAGGCGACCGTCATGGCCTCCTCGCCCGTCTCGTCCATGTTGGTGAAGGCGAAATAGGTCGGGCCGGACGGCAGGGACAGCGCGCGCCAGCGGTCGACGAGGCGTTCGTGCACCGAGTTCCACTGGTCGCCGCCGGGGAAGACGTCCTGCAGCCAGAACCACTGCACGACGGACGACTCCACCAGCGCCGTCGGCGTGTCGGCGTTGTACTCCAGCAGCTTGGCCGGGCCCGTGCCGTCGTAGCGCAGGTCGAAGCGGGCGTAGACGTGGGGGTCGCGGCGCTCCCACGAGCGCGTCACGTCCTCCCACACCCATTCGGGCAGGGCGAAGTCGGCGAAGCGCCCGGTGGAGACGACGTGCTCGACGGTGTCGAGACACATGCGGTGGAGCTCCTCGACCTGCTCCTCCAGCGACTCGACCTCCTCCATCGAGAAGACGTAGTGCACGGACTCGTCCCAGTAGGGCCGGCTCAGCCCGGCGGGATGGGCGGCCCGGTGGTAGGCCAGGCCCTGGCCCTCGATCGTCTTCTCCCAGTCGTCCCTGGCCGGGTGGTGCTCGCGGCGCACGTCAGCTCCCGCTGCTCGTGCGGCTGCCGAACCCGCCGCGCTGGATGGACTTGCCCGTGCGGCTGCTGATGTTGACGTCGGACGGGCGGAAGGTGGTGCCGCGGTGGACGCGGTTGCCGATCCTCGTGCCGCCGTAGTACCAGACGTACGCGCCGCGGGAGTGGCCACCGCCGTAGTAGCGATGGGAGTCGTCGTCGCAGTAGTCGTCGTCGACGACCTGGTAGCTGCCGGACGGGGGCGCGGAGGTGGTGGCGGTCGGCGTGGGGGTGCCGGTCGGGGATTCGGTCGGGGATCCGGTGGCGGTCAGGGCGGGGGTCGGCGTGGGAGTGGGGGTCGTGGTCGTGGAGAAGTCGTCGTCTACGAGCATGACGCAGTCCGCGGTGACCTCGTCGTCGTCGGACTCGGAGATCGCCCAGATGCCGACCAGCGTCAGGGAGAGGACGCCGAGCACGGCCAGCGGAACGGCCTTGGACGATTTACGCGGGGACGCCTCTTCGCGGGGCGGTGGTGCCATCTAGCTCCTGCTTTCGTCGGCCGAACAGCCTATCGGGGGCTCTCGTACGCGTTCAATCCGTACTGCCTGCCTGTTGTCATCGGTTTGGGTAAGAATCAGCGCATGGATCCGGTTGATGCCCTGCGCGAGATCGCCTTCCTGCTGGAGCGCGCCGGAGAGCCCGGTTATCGCGTGCGTGCCTTCCGCCGGGCCGCGGCGGTCGTCGCCGACCTGCCTGAGGACGAGCTCGGGCGGCTGGCCCGCACGGGCGGGCTCGGCGACCTCCCGGGCATCGGCAAGGTCACCGCACTGGTGGTCAACGAAGCTCTCGCCGGTGAGGTTCCAACGTATTTGCGGCGTATGCGGGCCACCTCCGGGGTGGAGCTGGACGAGGAGACGGCGGCGCTGCGTACCGCGCTCAAGGGCGACCTGCACAGCCACTCCGACTGGTCCGACGGAGGCTCGCCGATCGAGGAGATGGCCGAGGCGGCGATGGCGCTCGGGCACGAGTACTGGGCGCTGACCGACCATTCGCCGCGCCTGACCGTGGCCAGGGGCCTGCCGGCCGAGCGGTTGGAACGGCAGCTCGACGTGGTGGCCAAACTGAACGAACGGCTGGCGCCGTTCCGGATCCTCACCGGGATCGAGGTGGACGTCAACCTGGACGGCTCGCTGGACCAGCGGCCCGACCTGCTGGAACGGCTCGACGTGGTGGTGGCCAGCGTGCACTCCAAGCTGCGGATGGGCGGCGAGGAGATGACCAGGCGGATGGTCACCGCCGTGGCGAACCCCCTGGTCGACGTGCTGGGGCACTGCACCGGGCGGGTCGTGCAGGCCGGGGGGAAGCGGGGCACGAAGCGGCCTGAGTCGGAGTTCGAGGCGGAGCTGGTCTTCGAGGCGTGCCGGCGGTTCGGGGTCGCGGTCGAGATCAACTCCAGGCCGGACCGGCTGGACCCGCCCAAGCGGCTGATGCGGCTGGCGTACGAGATGGGGTGCGTGTTCGCGATCGACTCCGACGCGCACGCGCCCGGGCAGCTCGACTGGCAGCGGTACGGGTGCGAGCGGGCCGCCCGGTGCGGCATCGAGGCGGACCGGATCGTCAACACCTGGCCGCTCGACCGGCTGGTCAGGTGGACGGGGAAGGGCGAGGCGGGCTGACCGGCCAGGCTCCTGTTCGCGTGGAAAAATGGGCCGTCGTTGCGCTGAGGGAAAGGCGGGGCGGATCGCGCGCTCCAGAAAGCGGCTCTGAGCGCTCGCCGGAGCGTGAGATCCCTGTGGCCACGGGGTTACGGGGCTGTTCCCGGGGTGCCGGGCGGCCCGCGATTGTCGGTGGCGCCGCGTAGCGTCTCGGCTGTGAACCGTACCGACCGGCTCTACGCGCTCGTCGAGGACCTGCGCGCCATCGCGCCCCGCCACCGCTCCGCCCGCGAGCTCGCCGCGCGGTTCGAGGTGAGCGTGCGCACGATCGAGCGCGACATCACCGCGTTGCAGGAGTCGGGCGTGCCCATCTACGCCGAGCCGGGGCGCAAGGGCGGATACGCGATCGACAAGAAGATGTCGCTTCCGCCGCTCAACTTCAGCCCGGCCGAGGCGGTGGCCATCGCGGTGGCGCTCAGCCGGGCCGGCGACCAGCCGTTCGGCCGGCAGGCGCGCAGCGCGTTACGCAAGGTGGTGGCCGCGATGCCGGGCCCCGAGGGAGATCTGGCCAGAGAGCTGGCCCGGCGGGTGCAACTGGTCAAGCTGGTGCCCGAGCAGGGCGCCGACCAGATCAGGCCGCTGGGCGGCGAGGGCATCTCGCGCGCCATCGAGGAGGCGCTGCTGCGCCGCCGGGTGCTCAGGCTCGACTACGCCGACGCCAAGGGCGCGCTGACCTCGCGCGACGTGGAGCCGGGGGTGTTCCTGGGCGGCCGGGGCGGGTTCTGGTATCTCGTGGCGTGGTGCCGGCTGCGCGACGACGTCCGCGTCTTCCGGCTCGATCGCATCGCCGCCGCCACCGTCACCGCCGAACGCTGCCCCGACCGGCCGCTCGAAGGCTTCGCCGCCGAGGTGCCCGAGATGGTCGTGCACGGCACGATGCTCGATTAAAGATTCGAAAACACCGACATAGGGTTGTCGCCAACGCGTTAGATCGTTGACTTGTTCGAGAAATGAGGAGACGACGATGGACCATACGGTGCTCGACGACGGAGCCGGCACCGGCCGCCCGGCCGACTTGCCACGCGGCGGCATCGGAGTCTTCTGCCGCAGGTGAACGACCTGTCTCGCCGGCCGGGAACTGGCGCCTTCCCCGCGAACACCCCGGCAGGCGAGAGGGCCGCGTCCGGGATCACGTCCCGGAGGTGGCTCACCCGCGCCCTGGACACGCCGCCGATCGCCGAGCGGCGGCGCGTCCAGGGCCTCACCGGATCGCGCCGGCGCGAGCCGACTATCTGGGCCGGATCGCGCCGGCGATCTGGGCCGGCGATGTGGAGGCGGTGATCTGGGGCAGTGACGTGATGCGCGTGATTCAGGGCGGCGTGGAGCGAGGGTGCGGTCAGAGGGCGGCCGCGGACAGCCAGCGCTCCAGGAGCTCGCGGTCCCCGTACACGGTGAGGGCGTCGGGGGAGCGGCGGCCGTAGAGCAGGAGCAGCAGGTCGCGCACCGGCCCCCGGACGGCGGTGTCACCCTTGGCGTGCCCGCGCGCCCACTCGATCTTCCCGGCGGGACCCTGCGTGATGGTCCACTCGCCGTCCACGTCGTCGGCATGGAGGTGGATCGTGGCCCCCTCCAGGCCGGTCCCGGCCAGTCGCCGGGTGACCCACGCGGCGTACGACAGGTTGTGCAGGAGTTCCTCGACGCCGTCGACCGCGGTTCCCGCCGGGATCTCCGGGTCGATGCCGAGCGCGAGCTCGGCGTCGGCCCGGTGCACCACCAGCTCGAAGAACATCCGGCGCGGCCACCACGACGCCCGCTGCTCCGGCCCCCACGACCACACCTCGGTGGCCGGGTCGGTGCTCTCCAGCGTCCTCAGCAACTCGGCGGCGCCGACCGTGAGCCAGGCCGCGTCGCCGCTGGCGCCCTCGGCCAGCCCGCTGGGCACCTGCCGCGACCAGATGCGCTCCCGCACCTGGTCACGCAGCACGTGCGTGGCCCAGCGATGCAGCTGCCCGACGTGCGTGACCAGCTCGGCGAGCGTCCATCCCGGGCACGTGGGCACCGGGACGGACAGGTCGCCGGCCAGGGACGCGAGGCGCTCGGTCTCCGACTGGATCTGTGCTCTGTAGTCCGTCACCCGGCCAAGACTAGGCCGCCGGGCAGCTCGTGCCCTTGCTCGGGACCTTGCCGTCGATCAGGAACGAGTCCACCAGCCCCTGGATGCACTTGCTGCCCGACAGGTACGCCCCGTGCCCCTCGCCCTCGTACGTGACCAGCGTCGCGGTCTTGAGCTGGGCCGTCAGCTTCGGCGCCCACTCGTACGGCGTGGCCGGGTCGCCCTTGCCGCCCACGACCAGGATCGGCGCGGACCCGGTGGCGTCGACGTGCCTGGCCTCGTCGCTGCCCTTGGCCGGCCAGACCCGGCACAGCCCGCCCGAGCCCTCGCTGCCGAACAGCGGCGAGATCTTCAGCGCGGCCGCCTCGGTGCGCCGCAGCGCGGCCGGGTCGGGGCGCTCGGCGGAGTCCACGCAGGTGATGGCAGGGAAGCTGGTCATCTGCGTGGAGTAGGTGCCGTCCTGGGCGCGCCCGGTGTAGGAGTCGGCCAGGTACATCAGGGCCTCGCCCCGGCCCTGCAGCGCCTCACTGAGCGCCTGCTCCAGGAACGGCCAGGTCAGCTCGGAGTAGAGCGCGGCGGCCACGCCGGTCGCGGCCAGGCCCTGGGTGAGCTCGCGGCCGTTGACCTGCAGCGGCTTGGTGGTGAGCTGGTTCATCAGCCTGCCGACGTTCGCGTCCGCGGCGGCCTGGTCCTTGCCGAGGTCGCAGGTGTTCTTGACGCAGGAGCGCAGGAAGCTCTCGTACGCCTTCTGGAACCCGCGCGTCTGCGCGATCGTGCGCTGCTCGAACGTCACCGTGGGGTCGAGCGGCGCGTCGAGCACCATGCGGCCCACGTTCTTGGGGAACTGGGTGGCGTAGACGCCGCCGAGCTGGGTGCCGTACGACATGCCGACGTAGTTGAGCTTGGGCTCGCCCAGGGCGGCGCGGATGCGGTCCATGTCGCGCGAGGCGTTCGCGGTGCCGATGTAGGGCAGGATCTTGCCGGACTCGCGCTGGCAGAGGTCGGCGAACTGCTTGTTGGCCGCCTCCAGAGCCTTGTGCGTGGTCTCGTTCGGCGGCAGTGTGTCGAGCGAGGTGAAGCGGTCCATCTCGGCGCCGTCGCCGCAGCGCACGCCGGAGCTGCGCTCGACGCCGCGCGGGTCGAAGCTGACCAGGTCGTAGCGGGCGCGCAGCACGGTGAGGGCCTTGGCGGCCTGGTCCAGCGTGTCGACGCCGGAGGCGCCCGGACCGCCGAAGTTGAACACCACCGAGCCCAGCTTCTTCTCCTTGCCGGTGGCCGGCAGCTTGATGAGCGCCAGGTCGATCTTCTCGCCGTCGGGCTTGGCGTAGTCGAGGGGGACCGCGAGCTTGCCGCACCGTACGGAGGCGTCCTGCTTGGCCGGCGGCTCGCCGTCCGGGCGCTGGATGTCGGTACAGGGCCCCCAGCTGATCTTGCTGGGATCCGCCGTGGAGTCGGTGGCGGGCTCGGCCGGTGCGGTGGAGCAGCCGGCGGCCGCCAGAAGCAGGGTGGCGGCTATGACGCGACGCATGACGAACTTCCCCTCACAAGTCTTCAGGGGGAAGTAGTGCCCACAATACGTGACCCCGCACCATATAGGGGTGAGGCGGCACGTACCCCTCCTGAACGTGCCGCCTCACAGGCCCAACGGCGCGGACGGCCGAATATGACGGCGCTCCCGCGAAGAAATTCGCGGGAGCGCCGTCGGCGGACGACTCAGATCCCCATCGACTGGGTGTCGTTGCTCTCGGCGCCGCCCGCCTCGGTGACGCCGTTCTTGAGGTGGTAGCGGGCGATGGCCTCGCGCAGCACCTCGCCGTCGAGCTCGCCCCGCTTGACCAGGCTGGTCAGCACGGCCAGCGTGATCGAGGCCGCGTCCACGTGGAAGTGGCGGCGCAGCGCCGAACGCGTGTCGGACAGACCGAAACCGTCGGTGCCCAGCGAGGACCAGTCACCCGGCACCCACTGCGCGATCTGGTCCTGGACCGCCTTCATGTAGTCGCTGACGCCCACGAACGGGCCCCGCGCCCCGGACAGCACCTCGGTCACGTAGGGCACGCGCCGCTCGGCGTCGGGGTTGAGCAGGTTGTACTCCTCCGCCGCCAGGGCGTCGCGGCGCAGCTCCGACCACGACGTCGCCGACCAGACGTCGGCCGAGACGCCCCAGTCTTCCGCCAGCAGCCGCTGCGCCTCCATGGCCCACGGGCCCGCCACGCCGGAGGACAGGATGTTGGCCTTCGGGCCCTGCGTCTCGGGGCCGTCGGCGAACTTGTACAGGCCCTTGAGCAGGCCCTGCACATCGATGTCCGCTGGCTGGGCCGGCTGCAGGTAGGGCTCGTTGTAGACGGTCAGGTAGTAGAAGACGTCCTCGGGCCGGTCGCCGTACATCCGGCGCAGACCGTCCTTGACGATATGGGCGACCTCGAAGGCCCAGGACGGGTCGTAGGAGACCGCCGCCGGGTTGGTCGAGGCGATGAGCGGCGTGTGACCGTCCTCGTGCTGCAGGCCCTCGCCGTTGAGCGTGGTGCGGCCCGCGGTGGCGCCCAGCAGGAAGCCGCGCCCCATCTGGTCGCCCATCTGCCACATCTGGTCGCCGGTGCGCTGCCACCCGAACATCGAGTAGAAGATGTAGATCGGGATCATGTGCTCGCCGTGCGTGGCGTAGGAGGTGCCGGCCGCGATCGTCGAGGCCATCGAGCCCGACTCGCTGATGCCCTCGTGCAGGATCTGCCCCTGCGTGGCCTCCTTGTACGACAGCAGCAGCTCCCTGTCGACGGCCTCGTACGTCTGCCCGTGGGGCGAGTAGATCTTGGCCGTCGGGAACATGGCGTCGAGACCGAACGTGCGCGCCTCGTCGGGGATGATCGGCACGAACCGGTGGCCGATCTCCTTGTCGCGCATGAGGTCCTTCAGCAGCCGGACGAACGCCATGGTGGTGGCGACCTGCTGCTTGCCCGAGCCCTTGCTGAAGGTGCCGTAGACCTCGTCGCCGGGCAGTTTGACCGGCTTGGCGCGAAGGACACGCTTGGGCAGCACGCCGCCGAGAGCGGCGCGGCGCTCCTTCATGTACTGGATCTCGGGGTCGTTCTCGCCCGGGTGGAAGTACGGCGGCAGGTCGCCTTCGAGCGCCGAGTCCGGGATCGGCAGGTAGAGCCGGTCGCGGAACTCCTTGAGCTCGGCCTTGGTCAGCTTCTTCATCTGGTGCGTGGCGTTGCGCGCCTCGAAGTCCTTGCCCAGCGTCCAGCCCTTGATGGTCTGGGCGAGGATCACCGTCGGCTGGCCGACGTGCTCGCGGGCCGCCTTGAAGGCCGCGTAGACCTTGCGGTAGTCGTGGCCGCCGCGCGACAGCTTGCGGATGTCGTCGTCGGTGAGGTGCTCGACCATCTTGCGCAGGCGTGGGTCGCCGCCGAAGAAGTTGTCGCGGATGTAGCCGCCGGACTCGACCGAGTAGGTCTGGAACTGGCCGTCGGGCGTCGTGTTCATCTGGTTGACGAGCACGCCGTCGACGTCGGCCGCGAGCAGCGGGTCCCAGTCGCGGCCCCACACGACCTTGATCACGTTCCAGCCGGCGCCGCGGAAGTACGACTCCAGCTCCTGGATGATCTTGCCGTTGCCGCGTACCGGGCCGTCCAGCCGCTGCAGGTTGCAGTTGATCACGAACGTCAGGTTGTCGAGCTCCTCGCGGGCGGCCAGGCCGATCGCGCCGAGCGACTCGGGCTCGTCCATCTCGCCGTCGCCGAGGAAGGCCCACACGTGGCTGCGGCTCGTGTCCTTGATCTGCCGGTTGAGCAGATAACGGTTGAACCGCGCCTGGTAGATCGCGCCAATGGGGCCCAGGCCCATGGAGACCGTCGGGAACTCCCAGAAGTCGGGCATGAGCCGCGGGTGCGGGTAGGAGGGCAGGCCGTGGAAGCCCTGCGACAGCTCCTGCCGGAACGCGTCGAGCTGGGCCTCGTTGAGCCGGCCCTCCAGGAAGGCGCGCGCGTAGATGCCCGGGGCCGCGTGGCCCTGGAAGAAGACCTGGTCGCCCGACTCGCCGTGGTCCTTGCCGCGGAAGAAGTGGTTGAAGCCCACCTCGTAGAGCGAGGCGGCCGAGGCGTAGGTCGCGATGTGGCCGCCGACGTTGGTGCGGGCGTTGGCCCGGGACACCATGATGGCCGCGTTCCAGCGGATGTAGGCGCGGATGCGGCGTTCGACGTGCTCGTCACCGGGGAACCAGGGCTCGCGCTCCGGCGGGATCGTGTTGATGTAGTCGGTGCTGCGCAGGCCCGGCACGCCGACCTGGTGCTCGCGGGCCCGCTCCAGCATGCGCAGCATGAGGTAGCGGGCTCTGGTGCGGCCCTCGGTCTTGACGACGTTGTCGAGAGACTCGAGCCACTCGTTGGTCTCGCTGGGGTCGACATCAGGCAGCTGGCTGGGTAGGCCGTCGCTGATGATCGAGAATCGCTGGCGTCCGGAAGCCACTGGGTCTCGCCTTCCGAGATGGACTGATGTCTGGTCTGGGTCGTCTTCCATCCTGGTCGCTAGCCGTAGAAAACGCATCTCTACTAGCCGGTAACCAGAGTGTCCCTGCTGGCAGGGGGCGTACCGATGGCCTAGACCACCGATGGTAGGACGAATCGCCACCAAAGGTTACATCGCGGGAGCAATTTAACAAGACGGGAAAACGAACGAAATTTCGCTCATATCCGCATGCCGTCCGAGATGTATCCTCCGTAGCCTTGATCTCCGCGCGGACGATGGTTCTCACCCGCGGCGGGCGAGTCTAGCCGCCCTGTCCCGCGCCCAGGCTGCGCGGGCCTGTCGGGCCTGGTCGAACGGGCCCTGGACTCCGCTGTGGAGCGTGGTTTCCTGCCTGCCACGCCGACGCCGGCCGGGATGTGGGAGAGGGTGCGACCCCGCCATCCTGCCGCCTCCTGTCACGTCCTCCTGTCATGTCCTGCTGTCACGCCCGATGACGTGCCGCGCCGTACGAGCCCGGATGGCCTGCTCGGCCGCCTCCAGCAGTGTCACCGGCCGGCTCTCGGCCGCACGACGGACACCCGCACCGCTTCCCGGGCGAGCGCTCCGGTGTCGTCGCCACCCGTCTCGCGCTCTCACGCTCTCCCGGCTTCCGGGGCGCGGACCGGGCACGTACCCGGCCGGCCGCCGTCTCCTGCCCCGCGGC
Organism: Nonomuraea fuscirosea; assembly: GCF_035917475.1. Lineage (NCBI taxonomy): Bacteria > Bacillati > Actinomycetota > Actinomycetes > Streptosporangiales > Streptosporangiaceae > Nonomuraea > Nonomuraea fuscirosea. The sequence goes on from NZ_CP109074.1 coordinate 1,516,391, forward strand.
CGAAACGTGACCTCCGGGCAGCGTAACGATCCGGCCATCTTTTCCCCTTCTCCTCCGGCGGGGGCAAAACTTGTGCTGTCCTCTTTTCCTCCGGCCTTCGGCGTACCAATGTGGGAGATATGAATGCGACGGTAGGCGACCGGCTCCTGATGCATGGCAATGCCGTCGGCGAAAGGGACCGGAGCGGAGTAATCACGGAGGTCCAGGGCACGGACGGCGGGCCTCCATACGTGGTGCGGTTCGACGACGGGCACACGGGGCTGGTGTTTCCAGGCCCTGATGCCGTGGTCATGCCTCAGTAGGATTTGCCCGTGAGATCAGAAATCATCTCCGTGACCACCGGTTCACGAGAGACGGTGCACAACATCACGCCACAATGCGAGGAATTCGTCCGCGCCCAGGGCGAGGACGGATTGCTGCACGTCTTCGTGCCGCACGCCACGGCCGGCGTGGCCCTGCTCGAACTGGGCTCGGGCAGCGACGACGATCTGCTGGCGGCGCTGCGTGACCTTCTTCCCGCCGACGATCGCTGGGCTCACGCCCACGGTTCGCGCGGCCACGGAAGGTCGCACGTGATGCCCGCGGTGATCCCGCCGTACGCCACGATCCCCGTGCTGGGCGGGCGAATGGCACTGGGCACATGGCAATCCGTCGCACTCGTCGACCTGAACGTCGACAACCCGCAACGCCAGGTTCGCCTGTCGTTTTTGTCTGATTGATTCTGGCCGACTACGGCCGTACCCGTGGCGACCGTTGACGACTGAGGGTCACAGCGTGTGGACTGTGCCGAAGCGATAAACCGCATAAGCGGGGCCACTCAAGCAGGAGGGATAAACGTGAGCGCGACCGCGGGTCAGGCGCAGGGCGAGCGCGGCCTGGCCGAACGACTCGGCCTCAAGCCGGGTCAGGTGGTGCAGGAGATCGGTTGGGACGAGGACGTCGACGACGAGCTTCGTTCGTCGATCGAGACCCTGACCGGCAACGAGCTGCTGGATGAGGACAGCTACGACGTCGTCGACGCCGTGCTGCTGTGGTGGCGCGACGGCGACGGGGACCTGTTCGACGTCCTCACCAGCGCCATGCGAGTACTCGCCGACGGTGGCCAGATCTGGCTGCTGACTCCCAAGGCCGGTCGCGACGGTCACGTGGAGCCGAGCGACATCGGGGAGGATTCCACGACCGCGGGTCTCTCGCAGACCAGCAGCATCTCCGCCGCACCCGACTGGTCAGGGACCAGGCTCGTCCCGCCGAAGGGCAGCCGCCGGTAGGAGCCCGAGGCGCCCGCCGTACGGCAGGATGGTGCCTGTGAACGCGCATCCTGCCGAGGTCGGCGCCCTCGCTCCGGATTTCGAGCTGCAGGACCAGCACGGCACCCCGGTGAGCCTGTCTCAGTTCCGGGACGAAAACGTCGTGCTGGTCTTCTACCCGCTCGCATTCAGCGGGATCTGTCACGGTGAGCTGTCCGCCCTGCGCGATCAGCCGATCGCCGGGGCGCGGGTGCTCACCGTGTCCGTCGACTCCGTCTTCACGCATCGTGCCTGGGCGGATCGCGAGGGTTACACCTTCGCGCTGCTCTCCGATTTCTGGCCACACGGACAGGTCGCGCGGGCGTACGGTGTGTTCGATGAGGCGAAGGGGCTCGCTCGCCGGGGGACCTTCATCATCGACGGCGAGGGCGTGATCCGGTGGTCGGTGGTCAATCCGATCTCCGCGGCACGTGACGTCGCCGACTACATCAAGGCACTCGCCGACATTTCTTGACCTCGGAGGGAAGGATGCCCTGCTACCGCTGCGGGGCCAGGCAGACGGACCCGGTGCGCGGCGCCAGCCCGTGGCAGCGCGGGGTGCGCCACGAGTCTCAGGTGCTGATCTGCCCGGACTGTCAACGGCTGCACGACCTCGACCTCGACACCTGCTCCACGTGCGGGTCCACGGCGCTCATCTGCCGGCTGGGAGAGGTGGAATGCCGCTCCTGCGGGGCGGTGCGGATGGCGCGCTCCTCGGAAACCCTCGGTCCTGCTCCGGTGACGGCGCCGCCGGGACTCTCGGCGGAGGTCGAGGCAGCGCTCAACCGGGTCCTGGGACGGGCCTAGGGGTCCTGCGACCCACTCCCGGCCTTTGCCTGCCTCACGCGGGCCGTGCGGCGCTGTGAGGGCGACTGGGGGCATGTGGGTACGGGAGCGCGCGACAGCGGGCGATGCGTCGGCTACGCACAAGCAGGCATCCGGGACCTACGCACGTACGGAGACCTGAGATCCGCCTGCGTGCATCCGGGACGAGAACCCGCGCACGGGCACCCGGAACATGCACCCTGAACCCTGCCGAGGACCTCATGACGCTGAACCTGGACGTGAACCCAGCCACCACCCTTTCCCGGACATTTACTGAGCTGCGCTATCGTCGTCTTTCGTGTCCGCAATGAGTTCGTTCGTCGTCGCGCTCGACGTCGGTGGCACGTCCATGAAGGGCGGCCTGGTCAGCGAGTCCGGCGCGGTGCTGCTGAGCGAGCGGCGCCCCACCCCCCGGACGGAGGGCCCTGAGGCGGTCGTCACCGCCATCTCCGACTTCATCGGCCACCTCGCCGACTCGGGCGACGGCATCCCGGCCGGCGTCGGGCTGGCCGTGCCCGGCCTGGTGTCGGAGAACGCCGCCCTGTACGCGGCCAACCTGGGCTGGCGCGACGTCCCCGCCACCGACTTCACCGCCCTGGACATCCCGGTGATGCTCGGCCACGACGTACGCACGGGCGGACTCGCGGAAAGCATCCTCGGCGCGGGCCGCGGCCTGTCCGACTTCCTCTTCCTGCCCATCGGAACGGGCATCGCCGGCGCCACGATCATCAACGGCGAACCGTACGGCGGCTCCTCGGGCTGGGCCGGCGAAATCGGCCACACCCCGGTCTTCCCGGACGGGGAAGAGTGCGCGTGCGGCCAGTTCGGCTGCCTGGAGACGTACGCGTCGGCGGCCTCGGTAGGACGCCGCTACAGCCAGCGAGCCGGCCTGGAGGGCGTGAAGGCCGAAGAGGTGGTCTCCTCGGACGACCCGATCGCCATAGAGGTCTGGGACGAGGCCGTGGAGGCCCTGTCACTGGCGCTGGCCACGTACACACTGCTGCTGGACCCGTCGGTCATCGTCCTCGGCGGCGGCCTCGCCGAAGCCGGCCCGGCCCTCTTCGACCCGGTACGCACCCGCCTGATCAAACGCCTCGCCTTCCGCGACGCACCCCCGCTGATCCCCGCCGCCCTCGGGGTGGACGCCGGCATGCTCGGGGCGGCCCTCCTGGGCTGGCGCGCCGCGGGACGGCCTGAGCTGGGACCCGGCTGGGTCGTGGATGTGCGGTCGAGGCCGTTGGTGTCGTAAGGTGTAGTGCCGATCAGGGGCGGTTAGCTCAGCGGTAGAGCACTCGCCTTACAAGCGAGGGGTCACTGGTTCGAACCCAGTACCGCCCACCTGCGACATCGGCCCCGTCTCCGATCATGGAAACGGGGCAGGCCAGTGCGCGTCTCTTGTGGCGCTGAAGTCACAAGATCTAACCTTTGGGTTGTTGGAGTTGGTCGGAGAGCCGTCAGTGCCCGCAACTCAGGGAGGGTGGGTATGGAACCGCTCCCGGATACGTCTCGGAGCATCAGAATCCCGTGATCCCACCCTCCTTATCCATCATCGTCGAGGTCGAGACAACCGCCGGCATCGCTTCCAACGGTCAGACCTACGTGTGTCGCGACGGTCACCGGCGGCGCTGGCCGGGACCATGACACACCCGCCCGTGCGCTGTGCAGCGACCTCGTCGCAGTGAGGCGTCATGCTGGAGGTCGCCCTTGTGGGCGGAAACCAGGCCCGGGGCTTGCGTCATCATCACCGTCGGCGACCTCGCCGTGCTCGTCACACCGTTGCACCCGGCCATGGCGCTGTTGAATGTGCCCACATGTGCCCGCGGCTCGGATCGCCCAGCCGGCCGGGCTGCCCGCCAGCGAACTGCGCGGCCGGCGCTTCAGCGTTGAGCGGCTGGCAGAGGACGACGCTGGCGGACTCCGCCTGCTGGACGATCCCCGAGTCTTGTCAGCGGCCGGTTCAAGTTCTGTGTGACGATTGGCCGAGGTGGGGGTTGGCGACCTGTAAGTCCTTATAGACGCCCAGCACTTCGCGCGCGACTTCGGCATCGCTCATCTGCGTACCTCCTCATCATGCGCGGCGCAGTCCTCGGCCCCCGATGCGTTCCGCGCGAGCCCTAGTCTGCGCCTGCACGCCATGACTATGAGTATCTGAACGGGTACGTTAGTGGAGCTCACAGCCGATCCCGCGCCCTTAGCGGGGGTGGTGAGGATCGGACCTCGTGGTCGCAACCCGATAGCGACGTTTCTGCTCGGTGACGTCCAGCAACTGCCCGCCGTTGGCTTCGATGACTCGTTGGGAGGCGATGTTGGTCCTGTCGCACATGACCAAAGCCTCGGAGATGCCCAGGGACCGGGCGATCGGTAGCGCGGCGGCGAGCATGGCCGTCGCGTGGCCCTGGCGGCGGGCGCCGGGGCGGACGTCATAGCCGATGTGGCCGCCGAACCGCTCCAGCGCCGGCGTGAGCCGGTGACGGATGGCCAGTCTGCCCAGGAATCGCTCGCCGTCGACCCACCACAGGGTGGTCATCGGCACGAATCCGGGGCGCGTACCCGATGGGTTCCGCTCGTCGACCACGCGCGCGGTGTACGCCTCGAAGACCGCCGGATCCACCAGGGCCTTCGGGTCGACGTCGTCGACGAACCAGGGAACCGGATAGTCCTGGTCGGCGCGAAACTCGGCCACCGCGGCCAGGAACGACGTCAGCAATGTGCTGCTCGGGTCGATGAACACCGGCATGGCGCCATGATGCCCGCGAGAGTGGGTGACGCCAAGACATTATCGCTGCCCCGGTCATCACCTGGCGACGTACGCGTCCAGAAGCTTCGGGGCTCCCTCCGGCTCGCAGGCCCCGCCTTCTGGTCACTCCGAGAGTTTCCGGTAGGTCGTCGGCCGTCCCCTGCCTCCTAGTTGCTCGACGAGCCTTCTCGATCTCAGTTCGCGGAGTGCCTATCGAATGTTGGGTGCGGACAGCTGTAGTTCTTGCTTCAGTTCCGCGACAGTGCGGGTGCCGGTGGCCAAGGCATCGTAGACGCGTAGTTCCGTCTCGTTCAGATCATCGCCCGAGTGGATGACGGCAACCGCCTGCTGCCTGAGAACGACGGTGAACCGGATGGCGGCGTCGATGTAGTGCGCGGGGGGAAGTCCGGCCTCGGCCAGCGCATCGCTGACGATTGGGATGCCGGTCGCCAACGCCTCGACCACTCGCGCGCCTGTTCCCGGTGTGCGGGCGTGTTGGCAGATCGCGATAAGCCGCGCGTTACGAGCGGAGGTGACGGCATCCCGGCCGAGCCGATCGACCGTGATGCCGTACAGGCCGCCCGGGTTGGAAACGATCAGCCGATCACGCCGGAGCCGCACCTCGACTGCCATACCTGCCGACCAATGATCGAGATCGCGATGGAGGAGAGCGTTCGCGATGATTTCGCGAAATGCGATGTATGGAAAGGCCGGTTGATCACGAACGGTACCGTCCGGTGCTGATACGACACTGGTGTCAAAGGTTCGATGGGCCCAGCTCAGGGCCTCCTCCAACATCCGTGGAATCGCGCCCGTGATCGTAGTCTGGTTCCGAGCCCGCGATCCCGCGGGATCGGTCGGCAACGGCTCGGCCGAAGCCTGGATGACGAAGCGTGGAAACCACTCTTGCGGATGAACCCCCAGAGCCAACAGCCCCGCGACGGTTGGAGTGCCGTCCGGCTGAGTCACTCCGGCGCGCCGGAGCAGCTCTGCATCGTCAAGGAAACGGCCCAGTCCATGGGGATCCTGTTCGCGGACCGAACGTAGGTACGTTGTGACGAGGTCGTTGTCCAGGTCCTCGCGGGTCGCGCCAGTGACGGGCTGCCGGTCGAAGAGCGGCGGCTTCCGGGCGGCAAGGAATGCCTGCTCTTCCAGGTCCGATAGCGGGAAATCTCCGTCGTACCCCCGCATGTACGCCGTGCCCGAGGCTGTGATCCGACACGGCTTGGCCGACGGATCACATTCATGAACTCTGGCGACGATGACCGGTATCTCGTCCACTTCAGCGTCACTGATCGTGAGCTGGACAGGAGGTGAGAACGAGCGAGCCTTGTGAGCAAGGCCTTGCTTGAGAGCTTGCGGGTCTGGCAAGTGCACTGGACGGAAGCCGGTGGCTTCATCGAGGCCGAGGATGATCGTCCCACCGCCTGGATGGTTCGCGAGCGCACTCAGCGTCGAGCCCAGCGACTGTGGCAGTCCTCCTGCTGCCGACTTGACCTCGACGTCGTCGTCATCGCCCCCGGACGTTCGGAGACGTGCCACCAATTCGCTCAGTGCTGGCTCATGAGCAAATGTAACCACGAGCCGGTTACATTTGCCTGCATCCTGGTTACATTTGCGGTAGGGGTCTGCAGCGGCACGCCGTTTGCCCACTTCGGGATGGGCCTCATCGAACATTGCTTTGCGATATGGGGGCCGGTCCTAGGCGGCGGCAGCACGGGCCGTGAGGCTCCGACCGTCGCTGCCAACATGCCAGGGGGAACTCGCCGGCCTCAGCGCCGCGCCTCGTGCGGACGCAGCCTCCCCATCGCCTAGCTGTTCTGTCCCGTGAGGTTGGTGACGCGGTTGGCGGGTGGTTGGCCGACCAGGGCGGTGTGTCCGCAGTGATGGTTGTACAGGTGCGGCCAGGCCGGCAAGGCGGCGTGACGTTCGGCTTCTGAGGCATATGGGCGGGCGTAGGCCCATTCCTCGGTCAGGGTGCGGTGGAAGCGTTCGACCTTGTCGTTGGTCTGGGGGCGGTAGGGGCGGGTGCGCTTGGGGGGTGATGCCGGCTGTGTGCGGCGTGTCGCGCCGTAGGTGGGAGCGGTAGCAGCTGCCGTTGTCGGCGGGACCCGGCGTACGGTGATGCCGCAGGCGGTGAAGCACGGTGTGGCGGCCGATCGAACGTGGTCAGGGGCGGTCGCAGGTTCAAGGCGTCTTTCTCACTCCGGCCCACCGAGCAGCGCGGCTGATCTTCGTTCTTGCGCTTTGATCTGGTAGCTGGCACGGTGCCGGGTTATGGGGAGAAGGCGCTATGTCGCCAGGGGTGTTTCCGGTGGATACCGGATCTGGGACAACAAGGCGCGCCGCTGGTGGGGTGACCTCTACGAGTTGTGCCCGGACGAAGTGCTCGACGAGCTGAACGGCGCACGTGATCCCGGCAGACTCACGACGCTGCTCAAACGCCACAGGGCGGAGAAGCGGTAGCCGAAGGGTGGGGTCATGCGGAAGAGCGTTCTGATGCGGCAGGAGGCGTGGTGCGGGTCGTGTGGGTGGTGGTGGCCGTGTTGGTGGTCATTCCGCTGGTCGGGTTGTTTGTGCTGGTCATGAATCCGGTGTGGCGTGATGACGCCCGGCTGGAGGCCTTTTACGAGCGGGTGGCCGCCTATCCGCTTCCGCCTGGTAGCCGGGAAGCGTTTCTGCAGGATCGGGATGTGACCTTTGGGAAGAACCTTGTGGGAGGTAGCGGCTCCTATTGCGACTATCGGGTTCGTATCACGCTGGAGACCTCGCTCTCGCCGGAGGAATTCCGTCGCCATTATCGGGGTGCCGCGATTGCTGGGGCCGAGCATAAGGCGATGATCTCGGTGTATTTCGGAGAGGTGAACTCTGCTGGTGGGCGCCGGGTCATCGTTGAGGCGTACGACTCTCACAACTGGGACTGGGACTGGCGCTGCTACTGACATCGACACGAGGCTGAGGAGTCTGCGTCACGAGGCCGCGGGTATTCGCGGGTCGAGGGCGGTTTGTGAGCGGTTTGCCGCTGCTTTCGTGAGCAGTCTGCCGCACGTGGTGTGAGCGTTCTGCCGTCCGTGTTGTGGTGTTCTGTTGCTCGGTGGTTTGCTCCGGTGGTCGTCGCGGGGGAGGGAAGTGGGTCAGCGGCCCTGGCGGCCCTTGCGGTTGTGGCGAGGGGGTGGGGTGCGGCGGGGAGTGGGCTTGCGGGTGGCCTGTTGGGGTTTGGGGGTTTTGGTGTTGGTCTTGGGGGTGGGTTGGGTTCGGCCTCGGGAGCTGTTGGGGGTTCGGCCTCGGACTATGCCGATGAAGTCTTCCACCTGGTCGGTGGTGGCTTCTGCGGGCCAGGCCAGGGCTATCTGGGATTGGGGGGCGTCCTGGACGGGGCGGTATGTGAGGTCGCGGCGGTGGTGGAGGCGGCCCAGGGATTGGGGGACCAGGAGGAGGCCGGTGCCGGAGGCCACCAGTTCGATGGCGTTGGCTGTGGTGGGTGGGCGGGTGAAGGCGGGGTGGCCTGGGAACGACGGCCATTCCAGGGTGTCGTCCAGGGGGTGGAAGATGTCTTCGTCGGCCAGGTCGGCGAGGGTGAGCTCGTCTACGGCGGCTATCGCGTGGTCCTTGGGGACGACGACCACCGTGGTCTCCACGTACAGGGGGATGACGCTCAGGCCGTCGCGGTCGATCGGGAGGCGGACGAAGGCGGCGTCGGCGGCACCCTCGCGCAGGAGGGGTACCAGGTCGGCGGCGGGGGCCGTGGTGAGAGTGAGGGGGATGTCGGGTATCCGCTCGGTCCAGACGTTGACCCATTTCGCGGGGGTCACCCCGGGCGCGTAGGCCAGGCGGAACTCGGTGCCGGTCTCCCCATCAGTCATGGGGTCAGGGTATCGATGTCATGAAACCCCTTCTGACTGGCTACCCTCGACGCCATGACCTCGTCCAAGCCGAAGACCGTCCAGACGATGAAGCCCGAGACCGCGGCCAAGAAGCTGGGGGTGCTGCTGGCCGCCACTCCCGAGGAGTTCCGGGCGGGTGTCGTCTCCAGGGACGAGCTGAACGCGTTGCAGTCGGCGCCGCCCTCCTGGCTCGCCGACCTGCGCCGCAACGGCCCGCACCCCAAGCAGGTCGTCGCCGCGAAGCTGGGTGTCTCCATCTCCGGACTGGCCAGGGGTGGAATCACCGAGCCGCTCACCACCGCCGAGATCGAGCAGTTGAAGGCGGAGCAGCCGGAATGGCTGGAGCGTGAGCGGGGCATCCAGGCCGAGGCCCGCAAGGAAGCCGCCCGCCTCAAGCAGCGCTAGGTCTGTCTTCCCTAGGTCCGCCCTGGGTCTGCGCAAGGTCTTTCCGGTGGTGGGCTCGCTGCCGAGGGCGGGGGCCTGTTCGACGGTGCAGGGCGCGGGATCGTTCCCGGAGTCGCCCCGTTTCGCCGGCGGTGCCGCCGGGGTCAGGCGTGTGGGTGCACGGTGAGGAACGGGCCGTGGGTCTGGGTGCCGTCCGGCTTCGACCAGGCGCCGGAGACGTGGCCGGTCGCTTCCGGTGGGAGAGGGGTGGCGGCGTGGAGGACGCGGTGCAGGCGGAGGGTTGTGCCGGGCGGGCCGGGGAGGATGGTGCCCTCCGCGTCGTCCGTGGTGCCGCTCGCCGGGACCTGTGTTGTGGTGCCGCTCGCGGAGGCGTGTGTTGAGGTGCTGTTCGCCGGGGTCTGTGCCGTGGTGGCGCTCGCCTGAGCTTCTGTGGTGGGGTCGCTCGGCTGAGCTGCTGTCGAGGTGGCGGTGTAGGAGCGGGTGATGTGGGGGGCGGGGGCGTCGGTGGTGTTCTGGTCCTGGGGTTGGGCGCGGCCTTCGATCAGGGCCGTCAGTTCGGCGATCAGCACGGGGTCGTGGCAGCCGTCGTAGATCCAGCGCCGGCCCAGCACCCCGTGCTCGGCGGTGCCGATGAGCGCGTGGCCGGCCTCGTCGAGCGGAGCCCCGCGGTACGTGAGCGGCACCAGGTACGCCGTCGCCCGCCCGTCCGAGACGTCGTTGACCACCATGAACTCGATGCCGACCGCGCCCTCGGGGTCGTCCAGCCGGAAGCCGCCGCCCTTGGCCAACTCGGGGCCGGCCGGGCCGCCGCGGTACCACGGCCGGGTGGGGAGCCAGGTGGTGAGCAGTTCCAGCTTGGTCGGGGTGAGGGTCGTGTGGTGGATGACGGCCATGCTGGAGGTCGCTTTCGTCGTGCGGGTAGGGACCTCCGGATTGTACGGATTGTAGGGTTGTAGGGATGGCGGCGGGGGCAGATCGGGACAGGGCGGGCGTCAGGACGTGACGGGAACGGGTGTCAGGTCGTGACCGGGGCGGGCGTCAGGTCGTGACGGGGGCGGCGTCAGGTTGTGACGGGGGCGCCGTTGGCGGTGACGTTCTTGAGGATGAGGTTCTCGACGTTCTCGATGACGTTCGCGGTGGCGGTGGTGCCGAAGTCCACGTCGGTAAGGGTGATGTCGCGGATCGGCGCCTCCGGGTAGCCGCGCAGGTTGAGTGCGCGTTTGGCGGTGCGTACGGTCACATTTCGTACGTCGATGCCGCTCACCGTCGGGTTGAACCCGTGTCCAGGCCCCTCTTCGTAGTAGTAGTCGATGTCGATGACCGCGCCGCCGACCTCGCCGATCTCCAGGTCCCTGGCGTGGAAGCCCTCGACGAAGCCGCCGCGCACGGAGTTCGTCTTGAAGCGCAGCGCGATGTCGAGATTCGGGCTGGACATCGCGCAGTCCCTGATGAAGACCTCGCGTACGCCGCCGGACATCTCGCTGCCGATCGTCATCCCGCCGTGCCCGTCGCGGAAGGTGCAGTTCTCGACCAGGATGTGCTCGCTGGGCACGTTCACCCGGCGGCCGTCGGCGTTGCGGCCCGACTTGATCGCGATGCAGTCGTCGCCGGTGTCGAACGTGCAGCCGCGCACGACGACCAGCCGGCTGGACTCGGGGTTGCAGCCGTCGTTGTTGGGGCCGTGGCTGGAGACCGTGACGTTCCGTACCAGGACGTTCTCCGACAGGGTCGGATGGATCTCCCACATCGGTGAGTTGATGATCGTGACGCCGTCGATGAGCACGTTCCGGCAGCGGTAGGGCTGGATGAAGGACGGGCGCAGACAGCCGCCCTCCCCGTACGTCCGCCGCGCAACCGGCACCCCCTGCTCGGCCTGGGCGAACAGGGCCGCTCTCGCCTCCGCCTGGCGTGGTTCGCCGGGCTCCCAGCCGTAGTCGCTTGAGCCCTTCCACGGCCACCAGTGGTCGGGGCCGGCCTGCCCGTCGAGCACACCCGACCCGGTCACGGCGATGTTCCGCTGACCGTACGCGTAGATCAGCGAGGAGTAGTTGAGCAGTTCGACGCCCTCGAACCTGGTCAGGACCAGCGGCAGGTACGCCTTCGGATCGGTGCTGAACAGCAGCGTGGCCCCGGCGGTGACGTGCAGGTCCACGTTGCTCAGCAGGTGGACGGCACCGGTGCGGAAGCGTCCCTCCGGCACGTCCACGTGGCCGCCGCCCGCCTGGTGGCAGGCTCTGATCGCGGTACGGATGGCCGCCGTGCAGTCCGTCACCCCGTCCCCGACGGCGCCGTAGCTCCTGATGTCGAAACGACGGTGGGGGAACTTCGGGCCTCGTACGCGGGCGGCTATCCGGTTGGCGCGGGCCCAGGGGTCGGGAGCGATGGCAGGTGCGGCCCCAGTGAAGAGGAGCGGAGTGGCGAAGGCGGAGCCGGCCACGGTGCGCATGGCGTCACGGCGACTGATCCCGGGTGCCCAGAATGGAGGCGGCTCTGCTGGAGGAGGTGGGTGCGAAGGCGGGTCGGGCGTGGAGGGGTCGGACACGAAGGGCTCCCTACCGGCTCGGAACACCCGGAGCATAAGCCAACCCGTTGCAGTGATCTAGGTGCATGTCGTACATCCACCCAGGAAACGGCCGGCAACCGGTTGCAGAATCGCAGGGAACGCCCGCCGCCGCTAGACCGGACAGGCCACGGAGGTGCCCGAGCGGATCGAGTACAGGTACACCTGCCGCAACCCGGGCGGCACCACGCCCCGGCCCGCGCAGAGCACGAAGTCGCCGTTCAGCGCGTGCAGCACGATCTGGCAGTCCGGCAGCGGGGCGTTGGTGAAGGAGCCCACGGTCCGGCCGAGGAGTGAGCCGATGAACGGTGCGCACTCGTCGTACACGATCTGCTTGACCGGGTTGGTGTAGGTGGTGCTGGAGTAGAGCGTGAACTCCCCGGGAGGCGCCGCGGCGGAGGCGGGGACTGCGGCGGTCAGGGTGAGGGCGGCGAGGGCGGCGATGGCGGCGGCGATGGCCGCGCGGCCGTGGCGCGGGATGCGTAACATGCTTCTCCTCGGAAAGGGGCGGACGCGCGCTGTGCACGCCCGCGAAGAGGAACCCGTTGCGCGGCGCATCCACCATGGAAGTGCCCCAGGACGCGCGCGTGGCCTCATCATGAGCGCGGCGGGCACTTCCGTAAAGCGACCTTCGCCGCACGAGACCTCCGCCGCACGAGACCTCCGCCGTGAACGACCGACCCCGCCGTGCAGCGACCCCTGTTCCCTCTTGCCTGAGCGCGCCAGTAAGGCGAATGTGGAGGTACGCATCCCCGGGGGTCGCGATCCCCGGTGGACGGTCCGGCCCGGACAGCGAGATGGGTGGCGGTGGCCGAGAGGCCACCAGACCTGCCGCCGCTTGACGGTGCCTCTGCTGGTCCGGGCCGGATCTCAATCAGTGCGGCCGGATCTCGATCAGTGCGGCCGGATCTTGATCAGTGCGGGTCAGCCCCGGGTCTCCACCCACATGCTGACCGTCGTGTGCGGCGTGATGCCCGTGTAGGACACCGTGCCGACGGGCTGCCACGGGCCCTCGATCGGGATGAGCCCGACCTCCGGCAGGAAGTGGCGCTGCAGGACGCGGATCCGGTGCTCGCCGGTGCCCGAGGTGCACAGGCTGTACGCCCCGCGCGTCTCGGTGGCGAACTGGGCCGTGCATCCGGTGGGGGTGGCGGAGGCGGCGGGGGAGGCCGCGATGAGCAGGGCGGTGGTCAGGGTGGCCGAGGCGGCGCCGGCCGCCCACCTTCTTCTCGCGTGCATGGTGGCTCCTCATGGGGGATGGGTGGAGCGAGCGAGAATGCTTAGGAAAGTTTCCTAAAAGTGGGCGGCGGCGTCAATGGGCTACCAGCGGTCGTGCACCTGCGGCCGGATGAGCTCGTCGTAGACGTCGCGCACCGCGTCGAGCGTGGCGGCGTCCAGCGGCGGCACCGAGGCGGCCGAGGTGTTGCCGGCGGCCTGGCCCCGGTTGCGCGCGCCGGGGATCACCACCGAGACGCCCTCCTGGTCGAGCACCCAGCGCAGCGCGAACTGGGCCATCGTGAGGCCCTCGGGCACCAGCGGCGCCAGCCGGCGCACCGCCTCCAGGCCGGTGGCGAAGTCGACGCCGGAGAAGGTCTCCCCGACGTCGAACGCCTCGCCGTGCCGGTTGTAGGTGCGGTGGTCGTTGTCGGCGAACGTGGTGTGCTCGTCGTACTTGCCCGACAGCAGCCCGCTGGCCAGCGGAACGCGGGCGATGATGCCCACCCCGGCGGCCCGCGCGGCCGGGATGACCCGCTCCAGCGGCTTGAGTCGGAACGCGTTGAGGATGATCTGCACCGTCGCCACTCCGGGCCGGGCGATGGCGGTCAGCGCCTCCTCGCAGGTCTCCACGCTCACGCCGTACGCGGCGATCTTCTTCTCCGACACCAGCGTGTCCAGGGCGTCGTAGACCTCGTCGGAGGAGAACACGGAGCTCGGCGGGCAGTGCAGCTGGACCAGGTCGAGCGTGTCCATGCCCAGGTTGCGGCGGGAACGCTCGTTCCAGGCCCGGAAGTTGGCCAGCACATAGTTCTCCGGAACCTGGTCCATCCTGCGGCCCATCTTGGTGGCCACGAACAGTCCCTGCCGGTCCTCGATGAAGCGGCCGATGAGGCGCTCACTGCGTCCGTCGCCGTACACGTCGGCGGTGTCGATGAGGGTGACGCCCCCGTCCACCGCCGTCTCGAGCGTGGCGAGCGCCTCGTCCTCGGTCATCTGGCCCCAGTCCGCGCCCAGCTGCCAGGCGCCGAGGCCGACCACGCCGACCTGGCGTCCGGTACGTCCCAACACGCGCTGTTCCATGGTCGTCACCCTTTCTCGTACGTGAGCAGCACCAGTGTCGCGGATCGCGGGCGCTGCCACGTACCCGGGCCGACCAGGACGCGGTCAGGCGGCGGTGCGGCGGGCCAGCCGATGATCGTCGAGCGTGCGCGCGATCGTGTGCACGGCCCGGCGCAGCGTGACACCGTCCAGGTGCCCGAACCAGAAGGCGATCCCGTTGCGGGGCACGCGGCCGGGATGATGGAACGCGGCCAGCTCGGCCACGTGGACCCGGCGCGCCCGCAGCAGCCGGACCACCGACTCGGCCGGGACGGCGGACGGCAGCAGGAGCGCGGCCGAGGCGCCGGAGTGCGTGCCCAGCAGGCGGGTGCCCGGGTACGCCCCGAGCGCCTGCCGGACGAGCGCCCGCTTGGCGCCGTACAGGAGGGACAGCTGCTCCGCCCGCCTGGCAACGAAGCCCGAAACCAGCAGCTCCGTGAGCGCGAGCTGGCACGTGACCGCCGGCCGCCGCGAACGCACCGCGCTCAGGTCCCGCTCCACCTCTCCGGCCGGCCGGCGCGGCAGCACCGCGAACGACAGCCGCAGCGCCGGCGGGAGGAGATCGCGGAACGAGCCCGTCATGGTGGTCGACCACGGATCCCCGAGCGCCGGCCCGCCGGCGAACCGGCCGTCGAAGGCCGGCTCCAGCACCAGCCCGCCGCTGTCGCGGGCCCACCCGGCCAGGGCGCGGCGGCGTTCGAGCGGCAGGCGGGTGCCGTACGGGACGCCCCGGTCCGGCAGGACCACCACGACGTCGCAGGAGCGCGGAATCAGGTCGGGGCGGGCGCCGGAGCCGTCCGCGGGAAGGGGCAGCACGGTGCCGAGCCGGGCGAGCTCGGCCCTGAGCCAGGGCGGCGCGGGATCCTCCAGGGCGATGACGGGATCGGGCCCGCCCCGCGCGCGTACGGCCAGCGCGAGCGCGTCGGCGGCCCCGGCGGTGACGATCACGTCGTGGCCGTCGAGCACCAGGCCGCGCGTGTCGCGCAGGTGGGCGCCGATCGCGGCGCGCAGCGCGGGCAGCCCGGCGGCGGGCGGCTCGCCGAGGTGCGGGGCGCGCTCACCGGCCCGCCGCCAGGCCGCCCGCCACTCCGCCAGCGGGAAACCCTGCGTGCTGGGCAGGCCGGCGCGCAGGTCGATGGCCGTCTCGGTGGAACGCTCGGGCTCGCGGACCGGCGGGCGGCCGGTGGGGCGCGAGACGTAGGTGCCGGAGCCGTGGCGGCCGCTCACGTACCCCTCGGCCAGCAGTCTCTGGTACGCCGTCAGGGCCACGCCGCGCGAGGTCCCGAGTACGGCGGCCAGGGTGCGGGTGGACGGCAGCCGGGCGCCGGCGGCCAGCCGCCCGTGCTGGATGGCCGCGCGGAGCTGGGCGGCGAGCTGCTCCTGCAGCGGCTCCGGCAGGTCGCGGTCGAGCGTGATCGCGACATTGAGCCCTTGCGGATGACGCATGGATGATCCCCCAGTGAGTGTCGGAACGTGGCCCCTCCCCTCAGGCGTGCCATCCCGTTCCACCGGCGTTCCATCCGCGATGCGGCCGGGGGATCACCGCGGCCGGTACGAGCAGCGCACCCCCGTCTGCACGCAGGCGCGCAGCTCCTCGCCGAGCACCGCGTCCACGGCCTCGATCCGGGCCAGCGCCCGCCTGATCGCCTTGCCGACGGCGATCCTGGCGCGCTCGTCGCCGTCCGCGAACGGCCGCGCCCGCCCGCCGATGCCGGTCGCCGCCGCCAGCTCGCTGATCAGCCACTCGCGCTCCAGCCGCACCGCCGCCGCGCGTTCGAGGTCGTGCATGGACTCCAGCTCGTCGATCTCGGCCTGCAGCCCGGCCAGCCGCTGCCGGTAGGTGTCCCTGGCCAGGTCGTCGAGCATCGGCTGGGCCGAATCGCCCTGGCCGGCCGGCCGGCACGCGCCCGCCGCCAGGTCGGCGGCCGGGATCTCGCGCCCGGGGTTGCCGGCCAGCGTGGCCAGGTATCCCATGCCGACGCTGTGCTCGACGAGCGCCATCCGTCCGCCCAGCTCGACCTGCCAGTGCCGTCCGTGACGGCGTAACCGGCACGGGCCGCCTGCGCCGCCCGCCCGCCCGGCGGCGGGCAGCACCATGCCCAGCTCCCTGGCCTCCCGCGCGGCGGCCGCCTGCTCCGCCCGAGCCGCCTCGCTCGCGGGGCCGTCACGCAGGGCCAGCGTCTGCCCGAGCCGGCAGCGCGACAGCGTGGCGGCCGGCCAGTGGCTCAGCGCCAGATTGTCGTGCACGGCCGCGCGCAGGTGCCGTACGGCGAGGTCGAGGTCGCCCTGGGTGAGCGCGGCCATGCCCAGCGAGTGCTGCGTCGAGCCGAAGCAGGCCACGCCGAGGCTGGCCACCATCGGCAGGTGCGCGTACGGGCTCAGCAGCGTGTACGCGCGGGCGGCCGTGCCGGCGTCCCCGAGCAGGTGCGCGGTCTCGACGACGCAGTACATCGACAGCAGCCACGTGCTGGAGCTCGGCAGGTCGCCCAGATCCCGGCCGCGCAGCCGGGCGAGGTGGCCGGCCGCCTGGCGGCGGTCGCCGGAGACGGCCGCGGCCAGCGCCAGCCCGGCCAGGTAGGAGTTGTCGATGGGGCTGAGCGTGGGGGAGCTGACCAGGTCGTTCATGGCGGGCAGCAGCTCGGCGACGCGGCCCTGGTACCAGCGGACGGCGGCGAGCTGGCCGCCGTACCAGCCGGTCGCGTCCATGTCGCCGGCCGTCTCGCCGAGCTCGTAGCACTCGCCGGCCAGCCGCTCCGCCTCCTCGAAGCGGCCCGCCCTGATGGCGAGCATGACCCGCATCGCGGCGGCCACGTAGCCGACCGCCAGGTGCGGCTGCTCCTCCAGCAGGCCGCGCAGCTCCTCCAGGCAGCGCTCCGCGTGCGGGTCGGCGGCCAGGTACAGATCGGCCGTGCGCCACATGAGCCCCATCAGCAGGTCGCCCCTGCGCCGGGTGACGGCGGCCTGGCCGATCAGCTCGGCGGCCAGCTCCTTGCGCAGCCGCCCGTGCTCGGGGCCCAGCAGGCAGTGGTGCGCCAGGCTCAGCGCCTCGGCCAGCATCTCCGCGTCTCCCGCGCCCCTGGCCTGCTCCAGCAGGCGCAGGATCTCGTCGTGGGCGCCGCCGCGGTAGTCGTCCTCGCCGCACATCCGTACCCGCAGCCGCAGCGCGAGCGTGGATCCGGGGTCGATCAGCGACAGCGCGTGCCGCTGTCGGGCGCGCACCATCTCCGACTCGGCCGCCGTCCGGTGCTCGCGCACCCAGATCCCGCCCAGCCCCAGTGCCGCCCGGGCCAGCGCGGGCGGGTCCCCGCACGCCTGCGCCTGCCGGTAGGCCGCGTCGAACCAGCGCCGCGCGGTGCGCAGGTCCCCGTTCACGTACAACGCCCGCTCGCCCAGCACGAGGGACAGCCTGAGCTCCGCACTCGAAGGCGGGCGCACGCCAAGCCCTTCCGCAACGCTCACGATTCCGCTCCCCTGTCGGTCATCCTTATTGAGCGTCGGCATGGCCCGCCGAATACTGTTCTAAGAAACCGTGCACGTTTCGAGGGCCCGTACGCTGAACGTCATGATTCGTCCTGCCACACCCGCCGACGTCCCCGAGATCATCAGCATGATCCGGGAGCTAGCCACCTACGAGAAGGCCGCCCACGAGGTGCGCGTGACCGAGGAGCAACTGCGCGACACGCTCTTCCGCGACAATCCCGCCGCCTTCGCCCACATCGCCGAGCAGGACGGCGAGGTGGCCGGCTTCACGCTGTGGTTCCTCACCTACTCCACCTGGCGCGGCGTGCACGGCATCTACATGGAGGATCTGTACGTACGCCCCGAGCGCCGGGGCGGCGGCCACGGCGTCGCCCTCATGCGGCGTCTTGCCGAGATCTGCGCCGAGCGCGGCTACCAGCGGCTGGAGTGGTCGGTGCTGGACTGGAACCCGGCCATCGGCTTCTACGAGAAGCTCGGCGCGGTCAACCAGGACGACTGGTACCGCTACCGGCTGACCGACGAGCCGCTGCGCCGCCTCGCCACTCTCCGCGACTGAGACTTCCGTACAGACGCGCGTCCGGCTTCACGCCCGGACGCGCGTCACGCGGGTCACGCATGACGGCGTGGCCCGCGTGACGCGTCCGCTCAAACGCCGGCGTGGGACCGGCTCCGCGTGCTCTCAGCCTGCTCGAACACGCCCATCTCGCCTTCCTGCATGTCGCGATGCGTCTCCTCGATCCGCAGCGCGACGCCGAGGGCGAAGAACGTGGGCGCCCACTCCCCGATGAAGATCCCCCAGCGGTCGGCCCGGTCGAGCCCGGCCCGCTCGGTGTTCTTGGACATGAACCAGGTTCCGAAGGACAGAGCGATGGACGCCAGCCCCGCGGTGTACATGTGTCCGGATCGCACGCCCATCTGATGCAGCTTTTTGATCATGTTTCCCCCCTTGCTGTGAGTGCTGTTACCCCAGGCAGGGCCAGGTAACCGATCATTACCGGCATGTTTCGTACGTGACGCTTGTGCGGAGCTTGTTACCGCGGTGAATCACCCGTAACGAACTCACGGCCACGCAGGGTCAAAGTGCGTAACGAGCCCTTCCTACAGTGGTGAATCCGGACGCCGAGCGTAGGAGAGGTCGATGGCGCGCTGGATCGCCGAGTGGCATCCCGATGACCCAGCCTTCTGGGAGAGTTCAGGCAAGCGCGTGGCACGGCGCAACCTGATCTTCTCCATCGTTGCCGAACACCTCGGCTTCACCGTGTGGACCCTGTGGAGCATCGTGGCGACCAAGCTGGGGTCGTACGAGTTCACCACCGACCAGCTCTTCTGGCTGGTCGCCCTGCCCAACCTGATCGGCTCGGTGCTGCGGGTCCCCTACACCTTCGGCCCGGCCAGGTTCGGCGGCCGGAACTTCACCGTGGTCAGCGCCCTGCTGCTGCTCATCCCCGCCGTGCTGCTCGGCGTGGCGGTGGGGAACCCGGGCACGCCGTACTGGCTGTTCCTGGTGATCGCGGCGCTGGCCGGGTTCGGCGGCGGGAACTTCGCCTCCAGCATGGCCAACATCACCTACTTCTACCCGCGCGGCAAGCAGGGCGTCGCGCTCGGGCTGAACGCGGCCGGCGGCAACATCGGCGTCAGCTCGGTCCAGCTCGTCATGCCGCTGGTGATCGGCTCGCTCGGGCTGGCCGCGGCCGGCTGGTTCTGGGTGCCGTTCGTCCTCGTGGCCGCGATCTGCGCCTGGTTCTTCATGGACAACCTGACCAGCGCCAAGGCCGACCCGCGCGAACAGCTCTCGGTCGCGGGCAAGGCCCAGACCTGGATCATGTCGTTCCTCTACATCGGCACCTTCGGCTCGTTCATCGGCTACTCCACCGCCTTCCCGCTGCTCAGCGCGAGCCTGTTCCCCGGCGCGCCGTTCGCCGCGGTGGCCTTCGCAGGACCGCTGATCGGCTCGCTGATCAGGCCCGTCGGCGGCTGGCTGGCCGACCGGCTCGGCGGCGCGCCCGTCACGCTGTGGAACTTCGCCGCGATGGGCGGCGGCGTGCTGCTGGTCTGGGCGGCCAGCACGTCGGGCAACTTCTGGCTGTTCTTCCTGGCCTTCCAGGTGCTCTTCCTCACCTCCGGCATCGGGAACGGCTCCACGTACCGGATGATCCCGGCGATCTTCCAGGCCAAGGCGGTGGCCGAACGCGGCGAGGGCGAGGAGGCGCTGCTGTACGGCAAGCGCCAGGCCTCGGCCGCCATCGGCATCATCTCGGCGGTCGGAGCCCTCGGCGGGTTCCTGATCAACCGGGCGTTCGGGATGGCGTTCGCCGCGGCCGGCACCCCGGCCCCCGCCTTCCTCGCCTTCGGCGTCTTCTACGTGTCCTGCTTCGCCCTGACCTGGTGGTGCTACACCCGCAAGGTCGGCGTCAACGTGGTGGCGAGCCTCGCCCATGCCAGGGTCTGACGTGACGGCGACCCACTGCCCGTACTGCGCGCTGCAGTGCGGCATGGAGATCGGCCCGGGGGTGGCCATCACCCCCAGGACCGACATTCCGGCCAACGCCTCGGGCGCGCTGTGCCAGAAGGGGTGGACGGCGGGCGAGCTGCTCACCAACGGCGAGCGCCTGACCACGCCCCTTCTGCACGGCGAGCCGGTGGCCTGGGACGTCGCCCTCGACTACGTGGCGGACCGGCTGTCCGCCATCCGCACCGAACACGGCCCCGACGCCGTGGCCGTGTTCGGCGGGGGCGGGCTGACGAACGAGAAGGCGTACTCGCTGGGCAAGTTCGCCCGGGTCGCGCTCGGCACCAGCCAGATCGACTACAACGGCCGGTTCTGCATGTCCTCGGCCGCCGCCGCCTCCATCAGGGCGTTCGGCATGGACCGGGGAATGCCGTTCCCGATCACCGACCTGGCCGAGGCCGACGTCGTCCTGCTGGCCGGGGCGAACGTGGCCGAGACCATGCCGCCCTTCGTCCGTCACGTGACCGGCCCGCGGGTGATCGTCATCGACCCGCGCCGCACCCAGACCGCCAAGCTGGCCTGGCTGCACCTGCAGCCCGCTCCCGGCACCGATCTGGCGCTGGCCCTGGGCCTGCTGCACCTGGCCGTCGCCGACGACCTGGTGGACGAGGCGTATGTCGGCGCCAGGACCTCCGGGTTCGAGGAGGTGCGCACCTCGCTGTCCGCCTGGTGGCCCGAGCGGGTCGAGCGGATCACCGGCGTGCCCGTGCACCAGATGCGGCAGGCGGTCAGGGCCATGGCGGCGGTGGACAAGGCGTACATCCTGACCGGGCGCGGCGCCGAGCAGCACGCCAAGGGCACCGACACCGTCACCGCGTACATCAACCTGGCCCTCGCGCTCGGGCTGCCCGGCCGGCCCGGCTCCGGGTACGGGTGCGTGACCGGGCAGGGCAACGGGCAGGGCGGCAGGGAGCACGGGCAGAAGGCCGACCAGCTGCCCGGCTATCGCAAGATCGACGACCCGGCCGCCAGGGCGCACATGGCCGAGGTGTGGGGGATCGCGGCCGAGGACATCCCGGGGCCCGGGCGGTCGGCGTACGAGCTGCTCGACGCCCTCGGCACCAGGGAGGGGCCGCGCGCGCTGCTGCTGTTCGGATCGAACCCGATCATCTCCGCGCCTGCCTCCGAGCACGTGGCCGAGCGCATCGCCGCCCTCGACCTGCTGGTGACCTGCGACTTCGTCATGTCGGAGACCGCGGCGCTGGCCGACGTGGTCTTCCCCGTGACCCAGTGGGCGGAGGAGGGCGGCACCATGACGAACCTGGAGGGCCGCGTCCTGCTGCGGCAGCGGGCGGTCGCGCCGCCCGAGGGCGTCAGGAGCGACCTGGACGTCATCTCCGCCCTCGCCGCACGGCTCGGCCACCGCTTCGAGACCGAGCCGGTCAAGGTCTTCGACGAGCTGCGCCGCGCCAGCGCCGGCGGCCCGGCCGACTACTCCGGCATCACGTACGAGCGCATCACGGCCGAGACCGGCGTCTTCTGGCCCTGTCCCACTCTGGATCACCCGGGCACGCCGCGGCCGTTCCTCGACTCCTTCGCCACCCCGGACGGCCGGGCCAGGTTCGTGCCCGTCCAGCACCGGCCGCCCGCCGAGGAGATCGACGCGGACTACCCCCTCTACCTGAGCACCGGCCGGGTGCTGGCCCACTACCAGAGCGGCGCGCAGACCCGCAGGATCGCGCCGCTCGTCCGGGCCGCGCCGGAGCCGTACGTCGAGCTGCACCCCGACCTGGCCGAGCAGCTCGGCATCGGCCCCGGCGACGTCGTGCGCGTCAGCAGCAGGCGCGGCGAGGCCAAGGCCGTGGCCAGGATCAGCGACGCGATCAGGAGGGACACCGTGTTCATGCCCTTCCACTGGGAGGGCGCCAACCGGCTCACCAATCCGGCCCTGGACCCGACGTCGAGGATGCCGGAGTTCAAGGTCAGCGCCGTCAGGGTGGAGAGGGACTCATGAGGCTCGTCGTCGTGGGCAACGGGATGGCCGGGTCGCGGCTGATCAGCGAGGTACGCGCCCGAGACCCGCACATGAAGATCACCGTGTTCGGCGCGGAGACGTGCCGGCCCTACAACCGCATTCTGCTGTCGAACGTGCTGGCCGGCAGCTCCAGGCCGGAGCAGGTCCGGCTGGTCGACCCCGCCTGGTACGAGGCCCACGACGTGGAGGCCGCCTTCGGCAGCGCGGTCGCCTGGATCGACAGGGAGACCAGGCACGTCGTGACCGAGGACGGCCGGCGCGAGCCGTACGACCTGCTGGTCCTGGCCACCGGCAGCGACGCCATCGTGCCGCCGATCCCCGGCGTGGAGCGGGCGATCCCGTTCCGCACGCTGGAGGACTGCGAGCGGATCATGGCCGCGGCCGAGCACGCCCGCGGGGCCGTGGTCGTCGGCGGCGGCCTGCTCGGCATCGAGGCCGCCCGCGGCCTGGCCGGGCGCGGTCTGCCCGTCACGCTGCTGCACCTGGCCGGGCACCTCATGGAACGCCAGCTCGACAGCGAGGCCGGCGTCGTGCTGGGGGAGACGCTGGCCGGGCTCGGTGTGGGGATCCGTACCGGCGTCAGCGCCTCCCAGGTGGAGGAGGGCGGCGTCCGGCTCGACGACGGCGAGCTGGTCGAGGCCGACCTGGTCGTGCTCGCCTGCGGCGTGCGCCCCGTCACGAAACAGGCCGCCGACGCCGGGCTGGAGGTGCGGCGCGGCGTCGTCGTGGACGACGAGATGCGCACCGACGACCCGTCGATCTTCGCCATCGGCGAGTGCGCCGAGCACGACGGCACGGTGTACGGCCTGGTCGCCCCCGCCTGGGAGCAGGCCGTGGTGGCTGCCGAGGTCATCACCGGCGGCAAGGCCCGCTACCGGGGCTCCCGGCTGGTCACCCGGCTCAAGGCCAAGAGCGTCGAGCTGGCCGCGATGGGCGAGACGCATCTCGGCGAGGAGCACGCCGAGGTGGTGCGCTTCAGCCACCGGGCCCGCGGCACCTACCGCAAGCTCGTCATCCGCGACGGCCGCCTGGTCGGCGCGATCCTGCTGGGCGAGAGCGACGCCGTCGGCACGCTCACCCAGCTCTTCGACCGTGGCGGTCCGGTGCCGGGCGACCGGGCCGGGCTGCTGTTCCCCGGGCTGTCGTCGGCGCCCGTGACCGACAGCCCGACGCTCATGCCCGACGCGGCCACGATCTGCCGGTGCAACAACGTGACCAAGGGCCAGATCAGGGCGTGCTGGGAGGCCGGGGCGCGGGACGTGGCCGGAGTGGCGGCCGCGACCAGGGCCACGACCGGATGCGGTACCTGCCGCGACGCCGTGGAGGGCATCGTCGGCTGGCTGTGCGAGCAGGAAGGGATCTCCGTGTGAACAGGATCGTCGTCGTCGGGTACGGCCCGACCGCGCACCGGCTCGTCGAGACGCTCACGAGCAGGGGCTTCGCCGGCACCGTGACCGTGATCGGTGAGGAGCCGCGCCCCGCCTACGACCGGGTGGCGCTGACCTCCTACCTGTCCGGCACCACCGTCGAAGACCTCACCTACGACGTGCCCGCGGGCGTCGTGACCAGGCTGAACACCCGCGTCACCGGCATCGACAGGGACGCCCGCCGGGTCGTCCTGGCGGACGGCGGCGCCGAGCCCTACGACGTGCTCGTGCTGGCCACCGGCTCCGCGCCGTTCGTGCCGCCGGTGCCGGGCGCCGAGCACGCCTTCGTCTACCGCACGATCGAGGACCTCGACGCGATCAGGGTGGCCGCCAAGGACGCCGTGGAGGGCGTCGTCGTCGGCGGCGGCCTGCTCGGCCTGGAGGCCGCCGACGCGCTGCGGGCGCTCGGGCTCAAGGCGCACATCGTCGAGATGAGCCCCTGGCTGATGCCGCGCCAGGTGGACGAGGGCGGCGGCTCGGTGCTCAAGTCGCACATCGAGGGGCTCGGGCTCAGCGTGCACGCCGGAGCCGGGGTGCAGGAGATCGTCGCCGACGAGGAGGGCCAGGTCACCGGGCTGCGCAAGCCGGACGGCAGCCTGGTGCAGGCGCAGGTCGTCGTCTTCTCGGCCGGGATCAGGCCGCGCGACGAGCTGGCCAGGTCCTCGGGGCTCGACGTCGGCCCGCGCGGCGGCATCGTGGTCGACTCCGCCATGCGGACCTCCGACCCGTCCATCTACGCGGTCGGCGAGTGCGCGCTGTCCGGCGGCATGGTGTACGGGCTCGTCGGGCCGTGCAACACGATGGCCGAGGTGGCCGCCGACCGCATCATGGGCGGCTCGGCCGCGTTCGAGGGCGCCGACCTGTCCACCAAGCTCAAGCTGCTGGGCGTGGAGGTGGCCCAGTTCGGGGCGATGGAGGGGGCGCTCGACGTCACCTACATGGACCCGGTGGGCGGCGTGTACAAGAAGCTGTTCATCAGCGACGACGCGCGGACACTGCTCGGCGGCATCTGCGTGGGCGACGCCTCGCCGTACACCTCGCTGCGGCCGTTCGTCGGCAAGGAACTGCCCGCCGCGCCGTCCGACCTGTTGTTCAGCGGGGCCGGCGCGAGCCTCGACCTGCCGGACGAGGCGCAGGTCTGCTCGTGCAACAACGTGTGCGCGGGCGACATCCGCTCGGCGATCGCCGACAAGGGCGTCACCGACGTGCCCGGCGTCAAGGCCTGCACGCGGGCCGGGACGACCTGCGGCAGCTGCGTGCCGATGCTCAAGCAGCTGCTGGAGAAGTCGGGCGTCGAGGTCAGCAAGGCGCTGTGCGAGCACTTCACGTACTCGCGGGCCGAGCTGTTCGACATCGTACGGGTGCGCGGCATCACCACCTTCTCCGAGCTCATCGGGCAGCACGGGCAGGGCCGCGGCTGCGACATCTGCAAGCCGGCCGTGGCCTCGATCCTGGCCTCGCTGCACAACGGGCACGTGCTGGAGGGGGAGCGGGCCGCGCTCCAGGACACCAACGACGCCTTCCTCGCCAACATCCAGAAGAACGGCACGTACTCGGTCGTCCCGCGCATCCCCGGCGGCGAGATCACGCCCGACAAGCTGATCGTGATCGGCGAGGTGGCCCGCGACTTCGGCCTCTACACCAAGATCACCGGCGGGCAGCGGATCGACCTGTTCGGCGCCAGGGTCGAGCAGCTGCCGGAGATCTGGCGGCGGCTGGTCGACGCCGGGTTCGAGTCGGGGCACGCGTACGGCAAGGCGCTGCGCACGGTCAAGTCCTGCGTGGGCTCCACCTGGTGCCGCTACGGCGTACAGGACTCCGTGGGCATGGCCATCGGGCTGGAGCTGCGCTACCGCGGCCTGCGCTCGCCGCACAAGCTGAAGTCGGCCGTCTCCGGCTGCGCCCGCGAGTGCGCCGAGGCCCGCTCGAAGGACTTCGGCATCATCGCCACCGAGCAGGGCTGGAACCTCTACGTCGGCGGCAACGGCGGCTTCAAGCCCCGCCACGCCGACCTGCTCGCCACCGACCTGACCACCGACGAGCTGATCAGGACCATCGACCGGTTCCTGATGTTCTACATCCGCACCGCGGACCGCCTGCAACGCACGGCCACCTGGATCGAGTCGCTGGACGGCGGCCTCGACTACCTCCGTGAGGTGATCATGAACGATTCACTCGGCATCTGCGCCGACCTGGACGCGCAGATGGACCACCACGTCGCCACGTACGCCGACGAATGGCAGGCCACGCTCGACGACCCGGAGAAGCTCAGCCGGTTCGTCAGCTTCGTCAACGCCCCCGGCGTGCCCGACCCGTCGATCGTGTTCGGCAGCGAGCGCGGCCAGATCAGGCCGGTGATGGCCCCATGAGCTGGACCTCGATCTGCGCCTACGACGCCCTGCTGCCGGAGCGCGGCGTCTGCGCCCTGGTGGACGGCGTCCAGGTGGCGCTCTTCCGTACGTACGAGGGCGAGCTGTACGCGCTGTCCAACCTCGACCCGTTCAGCGGGGCGTACGTGCTCTCCCGCGGCATCGTGGGCACCAGGCGCGGTGAGCCGACGGTCGCCTCGCCGCTGCACAAGCAGGTGTTCTCGCTCGTGACGGGGCTCTGCCTGGACGACGAGAGCGTGTCGGTGCCGGTCTACGCCGTACGGGCGGAAGGCCGGTACGTCGAGGTCACTGTGCGTCAGCTCGTGGAGGCCGGCGTCTAGGGGAACCTTCGCGGGGACGCACGGCGAAACGCCGCATCGCGCCCGGCCGTCTCGACGGTCCGGGCGTGATGCGGCGTTTCTGTGTTCCGCTGTTTCGACTGCGGTGGGGGCGGGCGGCTGGCTAGGCTCTGGTCTCCACGGCGCCCACCTCTACCGGGGGGTAGACATGTGCGCTTCGGTGGGCCGCTGGAAGCACGCAGCGCCGCCCTGACTCGACGTTGTCACAGCGTTCGGCGTCGTCGCGCTGGGGGAGAGGCTCGGGGTTCGCCTGGGTTCGCGGCACTGGATGGACGCTATCGGCGCTCCCATGCCCACTGGGTATCAAGGTGGCAACGATCGCGGCACTGACCGGTCTCTTCAATTCCGGTGAAGCGTTACCGTGAGTAATACCCGGACCCGGTAAAGAGGGCGTGCGAAGTGGCTAAACCGCGCATTCGCCGCTGACCGGCGGGGGCATCAAGCGGCCATGACCAAGATTCCTCAGCACCGGGCACTCCTGCTGGCCGCGATCGTGCCCGCACTCCTGCTCGCGGGATGTTCCGCGAACAACCAGGCGATGAAGGGGGCGGCCAGTCCCGGCACGCCCACCGACATGGACTCCATGTCGCCCGGCACGACCGGCACCGCCACCGGCGAGGCCTCGCCGTCCGGCACCGCCGGCGGCAGCCAGGCGGAGTCGGCCGTCCAGGGCTACTTCAACGCCCTCAAGGCGGGCAACCTCGACCAGGTCGTCAGCTCCTTCAGCGACGACGCGGTGGTCGCGGTGGACGGGCAGGCCACGGCGGAGGGCAGCGACGCCATCCGCACCCTGTTCCAGAAGCTGCAGGGCTCGAACGACATGAAGCAGGCCAAGCACACGATCGACGAGTCGCGTACGGCCGGTGACCAGGACGCCTTCGTCCGCTCGACGAGCAAGCAGGGCGACGACGATTACCGGGAGCTGTTCCTGCTCACCAAGGACGGCGAGGAGTGGAAGATCTCGCAGTTCATGAACAACCAGGCGTCCTGACCCGCTTCCTGGCGTTCCGGCGCGCCGCGCAAAACCGCGTCGCCTGACCGGAGGTATAACGACGGGTCAGAAAGCCGCATTCAAGAAGGGTACGCGGGCAGCAGAACGGGCCAATTCCGGCGGTGCCACGGGGGATCAATTCTGGGCGGTGTCGCCGGGGATGCGGGGACGGATGCGGCGCTGATCCACCAGCGCCAGATAGACGGCGAAGGCGCCCCGTGTCCACATGTCCGCCTGCTGCGCCGTCAGCCTGATCTCCTCGCCCTCGTGCGAGACGATCATGTACCCGCCGAGCGGCATCCTGCGCCAGGCGACCAAGAGGTTCTCGTAGACGAGCACGTCGAGCATCGCGGTCAGATATTCGCGTCCGGCGGCGGGCACGGCGCAAGCCTCCTCGCTCCTCGCCGAATTCTCGCCTTTCTCTTTCCATTGTGCGCGCCCTATCGGGAAATGTCGCACTTTCCTTTCGGGGGCCGGGCGTTCGCCGGAGCGCGGGAACCTCGGGGCCGCCTGCGGTGTATGCAGACCGGAGGTGGTCCCATGAGAAGGGCACTGATGGCGCTGGCCATGGTCACGGCACTGGCGGCCGGGGGAGTGCCGGCCGCGGCGGCCGAGGAGACTGTGCCGGCCACGGCGGCCGGTGAGAGCGTTCCGGCCTCGGTGGCCGGCGCATGGGCGGTGACGTACCTGGATCCGTCCCCGCCCCGCTTCGAGGGCGGCGATTCGTACACGCTGGGGTTCTGGGTGCTGCAACACGGCACGCACCCGTTCCAGGGGCTCATGAACCCCGTCGCGCTCCGCTTCACCGGCGCCGACGGCACGAGCCTGACCTTCGACGGCAAGGCCCTGCCGGAGGCGGCACACTACGCGACGGCCGTGGCGCTGCCGGAGGGCACCTGGAAGGTGGAGGCCGTCCAGGGGCCCTTCCAGCCGTACGAGGTGGGATCCCTGACGGTGCCCGGCCCCCTGCGGATCAACCCCGTGCCGAAGGACCTGGTGGACAGCGTGGGCACCGAAGCCGACAAGTACTGGGACACCATCCGACCCCCGGCCCCGATCTTCGGCGACGCACCGCCCGCCGCCCTCGCCAAGAAGCCCGCCACACCCCCGCCCGGCGGCGAGAGCGGCGCCGTCCCCGCCTGGACCCTGCTCCTCGCCGCGGCCGCCGGCGCCCTGCTGACCCTGACCGCCCTACGCCTCCCGGCCCTCCTCCGGAGACGCCCGAAACCAGACCCCGACCCACCGGTGAACGACGAGGCGGACACCATCGCCATCCCCGGATAACCCCCGGACGACCGGGATGCGCCCCGAGCAGCACCCCTCCGGGCGCATCCCGGCTCACCTCAGCGGGACGGGGTCAGAGGTCGCGTTCCTGCTGGTCCAGGATGGCGACCGAGACGGCGATCGCCTGGGCCGCGTCCGACTCCTCGATCGCGCGGAGCAGTGCCTCGTGTGAGGGGTCGGGCTCCAGGGCCGCCTGCTCCTGGTCCCTCACGCTGTCGCGCAGCGCGTCGCTCATGCTCCGGTAGAGGTCCCTGAGCAGCGCGTTGTGCGCCGCGTCCGCCACCAGCAGGTGGAAGTCCACGTCCGCGTCGGCGAAGCCGTCGAGGTCACCCGCGCGGCCGGCCGCGTCTCTGCGGGCCAGGGCTGCGCGCATCGCGGTCAGGTCGTCCTCGGTGCGCCGGCCGGCCGCCAGCCTGGCGGCGACGAGGTCGAGGCCGCGGCGGACGTCGATGATGTCCATGGCGGCGGCGGTGTCGAGCCGGCGGCGCAGCGCGACTTGGGACTCGTCGGTCGCCGTCACGTAGGTGCCGTCGCCCTGCCGGGTGTGCAGCAGGCCCGCGTGGGCGAGGACCCGCACCGCCTCGCGTACCGACAGCCTGCTCATGCCCAGGCTCTCCGCGAGCCGGCTCTCGGAGGGGATCTTGGTGCCGACCGGCCACACTCCTTCGGCGATCTCCCTGCGGAGCTCGGCGATGGCGGCGTCCACGAGCGAGGTCCGAGCGACGTTACGCATGCACCCTCTCCTCAACGTGCTGACGGACATCCACCCTAGACGTTCAGGCGGGTGGGGCGGGGAGCCCCGTGGCGCGGCACCGCAAGCGGCAGTTCACGCACCATTCCCCGCAACCACTCCACGGGCACTCCACGGGGCACTCCACGGGGCACTCCATCGGCCTGTCCGCGCGGGCTCACTACCGGGCTGATTACCAGGGCGCACCGACTGGTGCTCTTGCCACCTGTCAGGCCGTCTGAGAGATTGCGTTCTGGCTCCAGCACACCGTCCCGGAGGTCACGCGTGTCACAATTACGCCCGGCCCTCTTCGCCGTCGCGCTCACCCTCGCGATAGCGACGCCGGCCCAGGCCGCCGCCGCTCCCGCGATCACCGTCGAGAACGGCCGGACCCAGCCGGTCTTCTCCTACGCGGACGCCGTCCGCGAGCACGTGTACGTCGAGTCGACCGTCGACAGCGACCTCGACGGCAACCTCGACAAGGTCAGGGTGGACATCATCCGGCCCAAGGAGTCCGGCCCCAGGCTCAGGGTGCCGGTGATCATCGACGAGAGCCCGTACTACGACAATTCGGGTCGTGGGAACGAGGGCGAGCGTAAGGTCTACGACGCCGCCGGAAATGTCACGAAATTTCCGCTCTTCTATGACAACTACTTCGTCCCGCGCGGCTACGCCGTCCTCAACGTCGACATGCTCGGCACGACCAGGTCGGAGGGTTGCCCCGACATCGGCGGCAAGGCCGACGTGCTGGGCGGCAAGGCCGTCATCGACTGGCTGAACGGCCGCGCCAAGGCGGTCAAGCCGGACGGCACCCCGGCCGTGGCCGACTGGACCACCGGCAAGTCCGCGATGATCGGCAAGTCCTACGACGGCACCCTGGCCAACGCCGTCGCCGCCACCGGCGTCAAGGGCCTGGAGACGATCGTCCCGATCTCGGCGATCAGCTCCTGGTACAAGTACCAGCGCGCCAACGGCGTCGTGTACAACTACGACTACGCCTCCTGGCTGGCGAACTACGTCGACACCGACCCCGAGGACAAGTGCCGGCCGGTACGCGACAAGATGGACGCCGAGGACGGCGACGACACCGGCGACTACAACGGGTTCTGGGCCGAGCGCGACTACATCAAGGGCCTGCTCGGCGACGTCTCCAAGGTCAGGGCCAGCGTCTTCGTCATCCACACGGTCAACGACCTCAACGTCAAGCCGGACAACTTCTCCGCCTGGTGGAAGGCCCTGGCCGACAGGAACGTGCCGCGCAAGATCTGGGTCGGCCAGACCCAGCACGTGGACCCGTTCGACTTCGAGGGCCGCAGGGACCTGTGGGTGGACACGCTGCACCGCTGGTTCGACCACTGGCTGCACGGCGTGCGCAACGGCATCACGAACGAGCCGCGCGCCGACGTCGAGATCGGCCCGGCGCGGTGGATCACGCAGCGCGACTGGCCGGCCCCGTACGCGCTCAAGGCGTCGCTGCGCCCCTCCGCCGACGGCTCGCTCGGCCTGCGGCCCGCCGCGCGCAACAGCACCGCGACGTTCACCGACGTCGCCATGAGCGAGACCGACATGGTGGCCGAGGTGGGTCAGCCGAACCCGGGGCGGGTGGCGTTCACCACCGGTGAGCTGCCGCTGAGCCTGCGCCTGTCCGGCACGCCGACCGCCGACCTGCGGGTCAAGCTGGACAAGCCGGCCGCCAACCTGACCGCGCTCCTGGTGGACTTCGGTGACGACACCCGCGTCGACTGGCGCCGCGGCCAGGGCATCACCACGCTCACCGAGGAGGACTGCCACGGGGAGAGCACCGCGGACGACGACGCCTGCTACCGCAAGGTCGTCACCAACGTGGCCACCCGTCCGCTGGAGATCGTCGCCCGCGGCTGGATCGACGTGCGCAACCGCGACTCGCTCAGCCAGGGCAAGCCGCTGCCCCCTGGCACGTACGGCACCGTCAAGTGGCTGACCCTGCCGCAGGACTACACCTTCAAGAAGGGTCACCGGATCGGCCTGGTGGTGGCCGGCACCGACTCGACGTACACCTCGGAGACCGGCACCGGGGCGAACGTCACCGTCGACCTGGCCAGGAGCAGTGTGACCGTGCCGTTCGTGCTCGGCACCCCGCTGCCCGACGTGCCGAAGGACACCTCCAGGTTCCGCGGGCCGGAGAAGCTGGACCTGCCCGAGCCCGAGCCCGGGTTCCACTTCTTCTAAAACACGGACCCCGCTCGGGCAGGGCCGTGGGTTCCCTGCCCGAGCGGGCCGTCTCAGCAGTCGCGCCAGTGGGTCCCGTCGCGGGCGTCGAGCGTCAGCACGCCGTCACCGCGCTCGACCGTCCAGGACACCTTCAGGCGCAGCGTGCCCCCGCCGGCGGTCGTGCCGCCGGTGTGGTGGCCGTCGCCGCTGGTCCTGCCCGCCCACCTGACGGCGATCTCCCCGCGCCGTACGACCGGCTCGTCGTCGCAGCGCCCCGACCGCGCCGTCTCCTTGATCCGGAAGCGGTTCCCCGACACGGCGATGCCGTCCGTGCCCGAGGCAGACACGACCTCGCATCGGCCGGTGCACGACAGCGCGAACGATCCGGTACGCCCCTGTCCCAGCGACACCGACGCCGGGGACAGCCGGGCCGCCGGCGGCTCCGGCCTGGGCAGCGCGGACGTCCTGGGCACGGCCTTCAGCGCCGACCCGGCGGTGCTCTCCTCCGAGCCGCCGGCCGTGGTGCCGGTGGTGCCGGTGGTGCCGGTGGTGCCGGTGGTGACCTCGGCCACCCACCGGGAGGGCTGCTCCAGCAGCACGCTCGTCTGCGCCGCGGCCTTGGTGAGCGTGGCCGGATGCTCGCGGGCGTTCATGACGGCCCAGATCAGGCCCGCCGCCAGCAGGCCCACGCCGAGGATCAGCCCCAGCCTGGCCACCGCCCTGATCGGCGTGCCCTGATCGGGATCGTCGTCCTCGGGCTTGTCCCGCCAGTACTCCTGCCACTGCCCGGGATCGCCTCCCGAGCCCCCGCCGCCCGTGAACCGTTCCGCGCCGGACAGGGTGATGCCGCCGTAGCGGATGACCGCGTCGTCGTGGTGCACGCCGTTGCTCTCGCCCTTGACGACGGCGGTGTAGACGAGCTTGTCGCCGTTCGCGCCGCCGCGAAAGGCCCGGGTCCGGCTCGGCGGCGTGAACGGGTGCCGCCCGCGCACGGCGGGTGCGACGGGGTGCTCCTGGTCGGCGGCGGCCGCGCCCGCCGCCGACCAGGGCTTTCCCGAGGTCGCCGCCGTGGGGTCGGCGACCGGGGTAGGTGGCGTGACGTCAGCGACCGGGGGAGCCGGCGACGAGGAGCCGGTCTCGACCAGTGTGCGGGCCTGCACAGGAAAGCCGTCCGCCCGCCAGAGTGGTCCCTCTCCGGGCAGAGGCTGCGCTGACGCCAGCCGGTTGGGCAGTGTGCCGGGCAGTGCCGCGATCGGCAGGCGGCGCAGCAGCGCGCCCGCCGTCATGGTCCTGGGCGCGGCCCGGCAGGTCGCGCAGGACTGGATGTGGCGGCCGATCCTGGCCCTGGCCCGCCGGCCGGGGGCGGTGACCCACTCACCCACCCGTGCCGTCAGGTCGGGGCAGCCGTCGCGGGAGCGCGCCGCGACGATCGCGGCGAACCACTCCTCCAGGCCGGCGGCGGCCCGCTCGATGATGGCCCGCACCTCGGCCTCGGGCAGCTCGAAGAGCGCGCTGAGCTCCGGGTCGGCCAGGCCGTGCCGGACGGACAGGTCGAGCAGTTCGCGCTGTGGCCGGTCCAGGGACAGCAGCGCCTCGGGCAGCAGTTCCGACATGCGGCCTGGACGCGACCACGAGCCGATGCTGGCCGGTTTGGCCACGACCGCCCGGTGGGCTCTGGCCACCGCGTACAGCCAGGGCCGGCGCAGGGCCGGATCGACCACCCGGTCCGCGTACAGGTGCGCCGTCATGACGGCGCCCGCCACCGCCTGCTCGGCGTCGCCGGCGGCGAGTTCGGTGCGGCAGTAGTCGTAGAGGCGGGCTCCGTGCTTGTCGCACAGGTCACGGATGGCCTGGCGGGCGTCGTCGGACAGGGTTCGCCACATCCGGTGTCACCTCCTCCTCTCGGTACGCGGACTGGTGCGTGCTCGTGGTCGTCAGGTCCTCCCGGCCGGTTTCGGCGCGATGTCCAGGAGTGACGCCTGCGCCAGGTAGGCGCGGGTGGCGTCGGGATCGCCGGCGATGGCGCGCAGCCCGGCCATGGCCGCCGCGAGCCTGGCGCTGTCGTGCTCGCGCACGCCCGCCGGCCGCGTCTCGCCGCGCGGGACCACCCGGTGCAGCAGCACCGAGCGCCGCCGCCAGGCCCACGCCTCCAGCGCGGCCGGTTGGGCGTAGCCGCCGATCACCGCCGCGATGACCTGGCCGGCCTCGGCGGCGTCGTGGATGCCGGCGTTCATGTTCAGCCCGCCGATCGTGGACGTCAGGTGCGCGGCGTCGCCCACGAACAGCACCCGCCCGCACCGGTACGAGGGCAGCACCCCCCTCGACAGCCCGAACCGGTCGGCACCGGTCACCCTGATCGGCTCGCTGGCGCCCGGCAGGGCCCGGCGGACCAGCAGGGACAGGTTCGACGGGGACAGCGGCTCGTGCGCCTCGCAGGGGATCTTGAAGATGATCCGCCAGTGGTCCGGCAGGCCGAGCAGGGTGCACGACTGCTGCACATCCCGTACGTACGTCAGCGGCGCCAGGCTCGGCAGCAGCCGGTCCAGCGGCGAGTCGGTGAACACCCGCAGCGCCTGCGCAGGACAGGCGGAGCGGGGAAAGGACAGCCCCAGCGAGCCGCGCACGGTGCTGTGGGCGCCGTCGGCGGCGATCATGTACCGGGCCCGCGTCCAGGTGTGGCCGACGCGGACCCGGATGCCGGTGCCGCCCTCGGCGACGCCGTCCACGTGGGTGCCGAACCGCACGTCCACGTCCGGGTAGACGTTCAGGGCCTCAAGCAGCAGCGCGGTGAGCGCGGACTGGTCGGCGTGGATCCTGAACGGATGCCGGGTCAGGCCGTCCAGCCGGTTCATGCCCATCTCGGCGAGCACGATCCCGGACCGGTCGCGCCACTGCACCCGGTCCACGACGCGCCCGCCGGCCACCAGCCGGGAGGCCACGCCGAGGGAGTCGAGCAGGTCTAGGGTGGCGGGGTGAAACGTGCACGAGCGCGCCTGCCTGGGCAGTTCGTTCTCCCGCTCCAGCACGGTGACCGGGATCCCGGCCCTGGCCAGGGAGAGCGCGGCCGTCAGCCCGGCGGGACCGGCTCCGGCCACGATGACGCCGTTCATGCCGTGCGCCTCCCCTGCGAAGCCATGGGACGGCGGTAGGGCACCCGGCTGAGCTTCACGTGCCGGCCGACCGCGTGGGACAGGGCCCACCAGGCGGTGCACAGGTTGGAGGTGAGCAGGGTCCGGTCGTTGCCGTCGGCCAGCGGGCCGAGCACGGAAAGGGTGCCCAGTCCGGTGCCGGTGAACAGCAGCGCCGCGTCGGGCGGCGGTTCGGCCAGCTCGACCTGGGTGATCAGTTCCTGGGGGGTGACCGCGTAGGAGGAGTAGCCCTCGCGGGCGCGTATCTGGACGATCTGGGTGACGTTCATGCCGGCCGTCTTCCAGAACCGTTCGGCCAGCTCCGTCACCCACGGTTCGTGCGGCGAGATCAGCACGATGTCGCTGACCATCACGTGTTCCATCGCCTCGCGCGTGGCCAGCGTGGCCGAGGCGAACGGCACCCCGGTCGCCGCCGTCAGCCGCTCGCACTGCTCCTTGTCCCCGTCGGGGCCGAGCAGGTATCGGGGCTCGCTGCAGGCCATGACCATCGCGTCCAGCCGCAGGCCGTCGAAGGCGTTGACCATGGCGGGCAGGTCCGCGTTGTAGCTTTCGAGCCGGTCTGCCATGGGCAGCCCTGGCCGTACGGGGAAGCGGGCGACGTGCATGTCCGCACGTGAGCCGAGCAGACGGGTCAGCTCGGGTTCCGCTGACGGGTTCGCCGGCGCCACGACGACGCCGACCCTGCCGCGGCTCACGGGATGCCCCGGACGGGTGCGCATGGATGTCCTCCTGTGCGGGAAGGCGAGCGGTGCGGGAAGGAGAGCAAGGTCAGGACGCGCGGTGCCGCAGCGCCTGGTCGATCTCGGTGATGGCCTCGACGGACACCTGCCGGATGCGGCGCAGCCGGTGCACGGTGCGCGCCGGGGCCGGCGGCGGCGGATCGGCGACCTGGTCATCGCTCCAGGCCGGTGGTGGCGCGCCGGGCCGTACGCCCCGTGCGTGCACTTCGTGTGGTCGTGACCTGGGCACTTCATCGGTGAGCATGATCGCTCCTCATGGTCGCGGATGAACGGGAGAGGTGCTCGAAGCCGGCCGGCCGCTGCTCACGTCCCGACGCCACGGCGACCCGCACCTGCGCCGTGGCGGCGAGTGGAACGGCGGCCGGCGGCACGGCCTGCCCCGGCCGGGAGCCGCCCGCGCGGTGCCGCCGCGGGATCTCAGGGGATCCCGGCGGCGGTCCCGCGGACGTGCCCGCCCGGCCGGGCGGGCGGGAGAAAAGCCGACCCCAGGTGCTATCCCTTGAGATGGCCAGCACGCCAGCCGCTACCGCGCTGGCCATCAGCACCGTGCCGACCAGGTCGGGCACGTGCTTCACGGTGCCGGGGGGGTGGGATAGCGCCGGGGCCGGCGCTGAGGGCGCCGCCGCCATTCCCGCGATGGCGGCGAGCGAGGCGGCGAACGATGTCGCGCCGCCTGAGTCCCGCACCGGTACGTCACGCACCGGTGTGTTCCGAATCGGCATGTTCCTCATCGGCACGTCCCGAACCGGTGCGTTCCGCAGAGAAATGTCCCGAACCGGTGCGTTCCGCAGAGGAACGTCCCGAACCGGTGCGTTCCGCAGAGGAACGTCCCGAACCGGGGTGTTCAGCTGAACCGGCCGTTCTCCCCGCGGCGCCTGCCGGGACGCGGCCGTGATGACCGCCGGCGCGTCCGGGCAGTTCAGGGCCGGGCCGAGCGCGAGCACGCTCGGCCGGCCGGGGGAGCCGGCCGGACGCCCCCGGCGCGCCACGGTCGCCTGGGCCGGTCGCCGGGGCCGCGTCGCGGCCGTCGGGACCGGGGCGACCGGGTGCTCGCGCAGGGGCGTCAACGTCATCGCGCCGTCACCGCGCTTCCCGCCACGTTCGGCACGCTGACGCAGACCATGCGTTCAGTCAGTCCCGCTCGTGGTCCCGCCGCACGCGGACGGGCCGGCCCCGCACCACCGGACACCGTACGTGCGACCTTGGTGGCGAGCGTGAGATGCTCGCCGCAGCGGCGGCTCACCTTGACCTCCAGGCCGGCCACCTGGGCGAGCCTGAGTCGCAGGGGCTCGAGCGACGACCGTCGTTCCAGGCCGTCGAGATCGGCCAGGCGGGCGGGCCAGCGCAGTGAGTCCGCGCAGCGCGCCTCCACCTCGGCCGGCAGGTCCTCGGCGGGGAACCCGTCGTGACGCAGCCGGGTGGCGACCATGACGGCGGTGAACGCCGTCTTGTCGAAGTCGGCCAGCCGGCCCTTGAGCGCGGCGCCCAGCATCCTGACGCGGTGGCTCAGGCAGACCGCACTCCACCCGAGCAACAGCAGCCGGTCAGGGCCGGTCTCCGTGTGCCAGCCGGACAGCCGCAGCTCGCGGGCCATCCGGTGGTAGAAGCGCCAGCGGTGGCGTGGGTCGTCCAGCCAGACCTGGACCCCGCCCAGCGGCAGGCTCGCGACGCGCACGCCGTCGCCGGCCAGCGGCCCGGCGACCCGGGCGCAGATGCGCTGGACGACGAGCTCCTGCCCAGGGGAGACCGGATCTTCCGTGAACCGGGAAGCGTCCGGGGTATCCATGGTCACGTCTGGCCACCTCCTTGCCGGGGATCTCTTCAGAACCCTTTGGCTGTTAAGCCTCAGTTACCACGTGCTCCGATAGTCCGCTTATGTGTGCGAGTATGTCAACTGACAGTTTGCGTATATGTTGCTACCTGCTCGCGTGGCAGAGCTTGCCCGCATGGCAGGGGACACTGGGGCTCGCGTCCCTTACGCTGAGAACGTTCACGGGCGGTAGGAGGTGTGCCGTGGCGAACTTCGCCGAGCGGCTCGATCTCGCGCTGACCAAGCGCGGCTTCACCGGCGCGCAGGTGGCCTCCGCCCTGACGGAGGCAGGCATCCCGATCACCCGCGCCTACGTCAGCCAGCTGCGCACGGGCAAGCAGACCAACCCGACGCTGCAGGTGCTGCGAGCCCTGGCCACCTGCCTTCAGGTGAGCGTCGGCTGGCTGGTCGGCGACGACTTCCTCGAGTCGGGCTCGGTCGAGGACCTGCAACTGCGCGCCGCGACCATCGGCCTGTCCGCCTCCGGCCTGTCGGAGGGCTCACTCGCCGTGCTGCGCGGCGTGGTCGAGCTGGCCCGCAAGGCCGAGGGGCTGCCCGAGGAGCCCGAGCCCACCTCCGACATCCCCGAGGCGGTCGCGCCGCTGAGCGGGCCGCAGCGCCGGGCTCTCGGCAAGCGGCTGCACGGCCTGCGCCTGACCGCCGGGCTCTCCGTCGAGCAGGTGGAGACCGCGGTCGGCAAGGGCGCGGCGGCGATCCCCGCCATCGAGGAGGGCCGCATCGCGCCCGCGCCGATCACCGTCGAGCGCCTGCTGACCGTCTACGGCGTCTCCGTCCCGCCCATCCGCGAATACGTGCTCGCCCTGGCCAGGGGCGAGCGCGAGGCCGCCTGGTACGACGCCCAGTCGGTGCCGGTCTGGCTGGCCACCGGCTACGCGCTCGAACAGCGGGCCACCGTGATCCGCACCTACCACAGCCAGTTCGTCCCGCCGCTGCTGCAGACCGAGGAGTACGCCAGGGCCGCCATCACCGTGGCCGGCCCTGCGACGCTCGGGCAGCAGACGGTCGAAGAGGCGCTCGCCCTCGTGCTGGCCCGCCAGGAGGCCGTGGCCCGCGACAGCGGCGTGGTGGTGTGGGCGGTGATCGACGAGAGCGTGCTGACGCGCTCGATCGTCGGGCTGCACGTCCAGCTGCGCCAGCTGGAGGTGCTGATCGAGCACGCCAAGAGGCCCAACGTCTCGCTGCACGTGGTGCCGATGGAGGATCCCGCGTACGTGCCGCGCACCGGCCCGTTCACCCTCTGGCGCTTCGCCGAGGCGTTCGAGCCCGACGTCGCCTGCGCCCACGGCATCGAGTCCGACACGCTGCTCACGGACTCGGCCGCGGTCGAGGCCTACCACCAGGCCTTCACCAAGCTGTCGGTGACGACGACCACCCGCGACGAGACGTTCGAGATGCTCAACCACCATCGCGAAAGGCTTTCGCGTTCACTGGGGAAATGATCTGCTTCCCGCTTGGGAGATCATTTATGCGTCGGAATGGTGACGCACATATACCCAAAACTAATGGCTTTTCCGGTTGTCTTTCCCCGTGTAGCGAGGATCATATGGTCTGGGTCATCGAGTGGGGTCCGAAAGGACAACTTTTCCCGAGATAGTGGGCGAGGGGAAAGGGGCAACACTCAATGCGTCAGCGTGCCATCCGAAACTTGGCGAAGCTGGACATGACCCAAGCGAGGATCACCAGGATTCTCGACGCCGCCGCAGGTGGGAAGAACCATTTCACGGCGGATCGAGACGCCGTGCGCCGTTACGACCTGGCCGCACCCGTCACGACGACGGCCGCACGGGCCGTGCTCCATTATCTGTGCCGTGTGGTCCGTCATCTGGCGGGCGAAGGTGTGGACCAGTTCGTCATCGTCGGGAGTGGCGTCCCGAGCGGCCTGCCACCGGGCGGGCAGTTGCACGACGTGGCCCGTGACGCGCTGCGCGTCTCGGCGCCCCGCGTGGTCTATGTGGAGAACGACCCGATGGTGCTGGCCGGAGCGCGGGCGACGATCGAGCCGATCACCGATCTCGTACGTGTCGTCGAGGGCGACATCCGTGCGATCGACGAATTGCTCGACGACCGGGTCCTGCAGACGTTCCTCGACTGGGACCGGCCCGTGGCCGTCCTGCTGCTCTCGACGCACAGCCTGAACGACGACGAGTACTTCCATTACGTGATCAAACGGATCAGGCAGGCCGTGCGGGAAGGCAGTTACCTGTCGTTGCTGCAGACCACGTTCGACGCCATTCCGCCGGAACTGCTGTCCGCCGTGCACGATCTGCTGGCGATGACGCTTCCCGGTCACGCGATTCGTACCAGGGAGGAGGTGGAGGCGCTGCTCCACGGTCTCGTGCTGGTGGATCCGGGGTTGGTGTGGATTCCGGATTGGCGGCCCGACGGCCAGGACGTCGAAGGTGCGGAACAACCGGGCGCGTCCGGCGGCTACGGCGCCGTGGCGCGGATTCCCTGAGCCCGCCGCGCGAGGGCCGGCCCGGCCGGCTCGGCACGGTCGTCCGGCGCGCCGGACACGGGACGCCCGGTCGCGGGAAGCCCGGTCGTAGGAGGCTCAGCCGTGGGACGCCCGGTCGTAGGAGGCTCAGCCGTGGGACGCCCGGTCGTAGGACGCTCAGTCGTGGGACGTTCAGTCCCACCAGAACGACCAGGCGTGCGCCCCGATGATCTGCTCGGCGTAACTCTGCAGGTCGCCGGGTCCCTGAACGACGTTGTCCGGGCAGAACGTCCAGTGCTCGGCCGCCACCTGTAACGCGTGCTCGGCATCGACCGGCGGCGCCGCAACGCTCAGATCGAGGGTGTTGAACCCGACGCCCACCACCCGCGCCCCGAACCGGTCCTCCCAGCTGCGCACCACGGCCGCCATCGGCACCATCCACTCGTTGTGGTGCAGCGCCCCCTGCCAGCCCATGATCGTCAGCGCGTCCGCGCTCCTGCCCGCGGCGACCAGGCCGAGCGGCATCCCCTTGACCGCCAGCTCGCCCGCCAGCCAGTCCGCGACCGCCTCGGGGTCCGCCTTCAGCACGCCGGGGGCCGCCGGTCCCGGGCAGATCGCGCCGTACGGCTCCAGCTCCTCCAGCGCGTCCTGCGGCATCTGGGACACCCACTCCTGCCACACCTCGGTCATGAACCCCTCGGCGGTGAAGTGCTCGATCTGACGGGGATCGTCCGGGATGATCTGCCCGACCCCCCACGGCTGCGCCGACTCGTCCAGCAGCAGCGGCCACAGGCCGCTGTGCGGATGCCACTCCCGTATCAGCGACCACGCGGCGGCACTGATCGGCTCGTCGCTCATCCAGAACGCCGGCCGCGACGCCTCCCCGTGCCCGGTGTAGCCGGGGTCAGGCCAGACGACGTCACCGGGAGGCAGCTCCACGGGCAGCCGCCGCCCCTTGCCTCCGTCGGCGAACAGCTGGCACAGCTCACGTGGCAGCCGGAGATCGCTCATGCCCTACCGTTCCGATACCGAACCCTGTCTCGGAGATGGTAGTGCCGACGGTCGCCTCAGCACCTGTGACGGGCCCCATCACTCCCCTTACGGGGCAGAATGGTGAGCTGTGTTCCCCTTTGACGCGGTCCTCTCGGACCTCGACGGTGTGCTCCGCCACTTCGACCACACGGCCCAGGCCGACATCGAGGCCCGTTACGGCCTGCCGCTGATGAAGACGGCCTTCGACCCCGAGCTGATCATGCCGCCCACGCTCGGCCAGGTCACCGAGGAGCAGTGGGCCGAGTCGATCGCCGTGGCGCTCGGCGGGGACGAGCGGGCCCGCGCGGCGGTGGCGGAGTTCATGCGGGTCGAGTTCTGGGTGGACGAGCAGGTCAGGGAGCTGCTGGCCAGGGCGCAGCGGCGCGTGCCGGTGATCATCGTGACCAATGCCATGGACACCCTGGAGCAGCACCTCGACCGGCTGGGGCTCACCTACTTCGCCGACGACGTGGTCAGCAGCGCCAGGGTCGGCGTGGCCAAGCCCGACCCGCGCATCTACGAGATCGCGGCCGAGCGGGCGGGGGTCGCGCCCGAGCGCTGCCTGTTCGTCGACGACCGGCTGCCGAACGTGGAAGCCGCCAGGACGCTCGGAATGACCGGCGTCCACTATCGGTCATTCCACGACCTGGCGGCGGTCCTCGGCTGACCGCACGGCCGCGGTCACCTTCCTGACCGCACCGCGCGGCCATGTTCGCCGGTCAGCCCGCGTGGGCGGCGTCACGTTCCGGGCCACGCCGCCCACGGTCATGCCGCGGCCGGTCAGCCCGCGTGATCGGCGGCCATGTCGAAGAAGGCGCGTTCCAGCTCGACGGCCCGGCGGAACACGCCGAGCACCTCCTGGCGCCGCTCCTCCGCCAGGCCCTCGCCCAGCCGGTCGAGCTCGCCGCGCAGGAAGCCCACCCAGGCGCGGAACTCCGCGCCCTCGTGCAGCTCGATCCACTCCCGGTGCACGAAGCGCTCGGGCAGCGGCTCACGGGCCCGCGAGGCCCAGCCCAGGTAACACCACTCGGCCACGCACAACACCGCGGCGACGAGCAGGTAGTCCTGAGAGGCGCGTACCTCGTCCATCAGTCCTCTGAACGCCGCCGTCACCGGTTCGAGCGGGGCGTCGGTGCGCCCGCCCAGCTCGGCCAGCGCCCGGTGGAAGTACGTCTTCTCCTCGGTGGTCGCCACCTGCCCGAGGAACTTCCCGTACGGCACCCGGGCCTCGAACGTGTCGGCGGCGGCCACGGCCGCCCCGAGCAGCGCCGTGAAGGAGTCGACGAACTGGAAGTCCTGCTCCAGATAGCGCCGCAACGCGTCGTCGGGCACCGTTCCCTCGTTGATCGCCGTCGCGAACGGGTGGGTCACCACCGCCGTCCACTCGGCCTCGCACTGTCGCCTGAGCCACTCGCTGAACATTCGCTCACTCACGGCCCCGACTGTAACTCGCGTTCGCCGGGGTCGTTTCCGGCGCGGCTCGCGCCGGCCGCGCCGGAAACCCCGAGTGACCGCCGCCCCCGCCGTACTACGGCGAGCTGCGCTTCTCGCCTGGCCGAGGGCGGCGGCGACCGAGCGCCCTGTCAGTACCCGCCGTACGGATTCTGGGAGGACGACGGGGTCTTGGGAGCGCTCGTCCGATGGCCCGACGGATGCGTCGGTCTGCTGGACGGCGTGCCCGCCGCCCCGTTGGAGCTCACCTTTGTGCCCTG
Organism: Nonomuraea fuscirosea; assembly: GCF_035917475.1. NCBI lineage: Bacteria > Bacillati > Actinomycetota > Actinomycetes > Streptosporangiales > Streptosporangiaceae > Nonomuraea > Nonomuraea fuscirosea. Next base: position 1,558,616 of record NZ_CP109074.1, read on the forward strand.
CGGCGCGATCACGCCGATCAGGCCGTGCTTGGTGCCGTCGATGCCGGCGGAGAACCACAGCGAGCTCTCGCCGCCGGTGGCCGCGGTGCCGGGTTCGAGGTCCCACAGGCCGGGCAGCACGATCGCCCTGCCGTCCGAGCCGGCGATCGCGCCGAGGTGCCGGTTGCGCTTGTAGGCGTGCACGGTCCCGTCGCCGAAGTTGCCGATCAGCAGCGCGCCGTCGTACTGACGCCAGCCCTTGGGCGCGGCGGTGATGCCCCAGGGGGCGTTGAGCCCCACCCTGGAGATGCGCCCGGTCAGGCGGCCGGTGGCGTTGAAGCGGCTGACGAAGCCCTTGCCCTTGCCGAAGACCGGCTTGCCGGTGGCCGGGTCACGCAGGGCGTAGGACACCCAGACGCTGCCGTTGGCCACTGCGACGTTGTAGGCGTTGTAGCCCTCGGGCAGTGCCCGGTCCCTGAACTGCCAGCTGGCCAGGCGGATGCGCTCGAAGTCCTCGTCGAAGGCGTGGATGCGTCCGCCGGCGAAGTCCGCGGCCAGCAGGAAGGCCTCGTCGTCCTCGGTCTGGACGAGCTCCAGCCCCTTGTAGTCGGCGCCCCGGGTGAAGGCCGCGATGATCGCGTTCGCCGGGTCGACCTCCGCGTTCCATCCGGAGATGGCGCCGCTCGGGCTGGAGAAGATGAACGAGGCGGGCTTGCCCTTGACGGTGAAGCCGTCGCCCGGGTTGAACACCTGGCCCGTCGGGGCCCCGCCCGGAATGGCCACCTCCGTCTTCTCCTTCCGGCCCGTGCCGGAGTAGACGGTGGCGCTTCCGGTGCCGGTGTTCGACACCCAGAGTGTCTTGCCCATGGCCAGGCCCCAAGGGTTGACGACCTTGGGGTCGGTGACAGGGGCTTTGCCCTTGACGTCCGACACAAGGTTGATGACGTCGAATCGCGTCCTGGTGGTGGCGTGTGCGGGAGTGGTGAGAGTCGCTCCCAAGACGACCGCAACAGCGCAGAGTGTGATGATGCGTGGCCGCATCCGAGCCTCCTAGTTAGCGCTTGTGACGGGTGATACGCGGCGGGCCGGAGGCGGGTTCAGCCGGGGCCGGAATTGGCCGGACGGGAGTGTTCCGCGCCAGGCGGGGGAGATGCACAACCATGAACGTCCTCGGCATCGACATCGGCGGCTCCGGCATCAAGGGGGCGCCGGTCGACACGAAAGCCGGTGAGCTGCTGGAAGACCGGCTGCGCATCCCGACCCCAGAGCCGTCGTCGCCCGACGCCGTGGCCCGTGTCGTGGCCTCGATCGTCGAGCATTTCGGCTGGAAGGGCCGGGTCGGGGTGACCTTTCCCGGAGTCGTGGCGGACGGCGTGATCAAGTCCGCCGCGAACGTGGACCGCTCGTGGATCGGCGTGGACGCCGCCCGGCTGTTCGGCGGCGCCACGGTGCTCAACGACGCCGACGCCGCGGGCCTGGCCGAAATGCGGTTCGGGGAGGGGCGGGACCGGCGCGGGGTCGTGCTGGTGCTGACGTTCGGCACGGGCATCGGCAGCGCGTTGTTCGTGGACGGCGTGCTGGTGCCCAACACCGAGCTCGGGCACCTCGAAGTGCACGGCAGGGACGCCGAGCACCGGGCGTCCGCGCGGGCCCGGGAGGAGCACGACCTGAGCTGGGAGAAGTGGGCCGGGCGGGTGCAGGAATACCTGCGGCACGTCGAGATGCTCTTCTCGCCGTCGCTGATCGTGATCGGGGGCGGGGTCAGCAAGAAGGCCGACAAGTTCCTGCCGCACGTGCGCCTCGACACGCCGGTGGTGCCCGCGGGGCTGCAGAACGAGGCCGGCATCATCGGCGCCGCCCACGCCGCCGCCACCCCCGCGAAGACACCCGGTCGTACGAGGACGTCAAGCCGGGCCTGAGAGGCGGGCGACCCGGCTCAAGGGGGCGTCGACAGGGCGTCGGCCATCGCGGCGAGCTGGGTCACGAACGCCTGCGCCTGGGCCGGGTCCATGACCGCCGTCATGCGGCGTTCGATCGCCGACACGTCGGCCTTGGCCGCCGCCAGGGCCCGCGCCCCCGCCTCCGTCAGGCGCGTGGGCAGCGCGCGTCCAGAAGGAGCCGTCGCGGGCCGCTCCACCAGCCCCGCCTCCTCCAGGCCGCGCAGCAGCACGTTCATCGACTGCCGGGTCACGAACACCCCGCGCGCCAGCTCCGCGTTCGACAGCCCCGGCCGCAGCCGCAGCTGCTCCAGGCACGAGTACTGCGGCGTGGTGAGCCCGTGCGGGCGCAGCGCGCCGTCCATGGTCGCCCGCAGGGCGGCCTGCGCCCGTTTGAGCTGGTAGCCGATGCTGCGGCCCAGGTCTTGTTGCATCATGTCAGCATTCTGACATAAGCTTCTGGATGTCAAAGTCCTGACATTCAAGGGGAGTGCCATGTCCGTCACCGGAATCGACTTCGTCGCCCTGCAAGTGCGCGACCTCGCCAGGTCCGCCGAGTTCTACGAGAAGCGCCTCGGCCTGAAGCGGGCCCCCGGCGGCCCGCCGAACGCCGTCGTCTTCGCCACCGAGCCCATCGCCTTCGCCGTCCGCGAACCGCTCCCGGGCGTGGAGCTGCCGGAGCGCCCCGGCACGGGCGTGGTGCTCTGGCTCGCGACGGCCGCGGCCGGGGACGCGCAGCGCCTGCACGACGACCTCAAGGCGGACGGCGTGCCGATCGTGGCAGCGCCCGCCGACAGCCCCTTCGGGCGTACGTTCAGCCTCGCCGACCCCGACGGCTACGTGATCACCATTCACGATCGCTAGACTCGGCGATATTGAGGTGCGAGCGGCCGGTCCCGTGGGGCACCATGGGCGGTTGGCTCCGGGGACGCGGAGCTCAAATATCCTGAAAGCAGTATGGGAACTCCTTCGTTGTCCTCTCCGATAGCCGAGCTCCAGTCCCGCCTGCCCGACCTCATGCCCCGCGACCAGCGGCGCCTGCGGCGCAGGCTCGACGGCATGCGCCGGGTCCGCTCCCGGGACACCCGGGACAAGATCGTCGCGGAGATCCTCGCCGACGTGGAGCGGGCCGAACAGCGGCTGGTACGGCGCCGCGCGGCCGTGCCGACCGTGACCTATCCGGAAAACCTGCCCGTATCGCAGCGCAAGGACGACATCCTGGCGGCCATCCGCGACCACCAGGTCGTGATCATCGCCGGTGAGACGGGCTCGGGCAAGACCACCCAGATCCCCAAGATCTGCCTGGAGCTGGGCCGGGGCGTGCGCGGGCTGATCGGCCACACCCAGCCCCGCCGCATCGCCGCCCGCACGGTCGCCGAGCGCATCGCCGAGGAGCTCGGCACCGGCCTCGGCGAGGTGGTCGGCTACAAGGTCCGCTTCACCGACCAGGCGAGCGAGCGCACCCTGGTCAAGCTCATGACCGACGGCATCCTGCTGGCCGAGCTGCAGAACGACCGCATGCTCGATCAGTACGACACGCTGATCATCGACGAGGCCCACGAGCGCAGCCTCAACATCGACTTCATCCTCGGCTACGTCAAGCAGCTGCTGCCCAGGCGCCCCGACCTCAAGGTCATCATCACCAGCGCGACCATCGACCCCGAGCGCTTCTCCCGCCACTTCGACGACGCGCCGATCATCGAGGTGTCCGGCCGCACCTACCCGGTCGAGGTGCGCTACCGCCCGCTGGCCGACGACGACGACCAGACGCAGGGCATCGTCGACGCCTGCCGCGAGCTGATCAGCGAGGGCCCCGGCGACATCCTGGTGTTCCTGTCGGGCGAGCGGGAGATCCGCGACGCCGCCGACGCGCTGGGCAAGGCGCAGCTGCGCAACACCGAGGTGCTGCCGCTCTACGCCCGGCTCAGCGCCGCCGAGCAGCACCGCGTCTTCCAGCGCCACACCGGGCGCCGCGTCGTGCTGGCCACCAACGTGGCCGAGACCTCGCTCACCGTCCCCGGCATCAAATACGTCGTCGACCCCGGCTTCGCCCGCATCTCCCGCTACAGCCACCGCACCAAGGTGCAGCGCCTGCCCATCGAGCCGATCTCGCAGGCCAGCGCCAACCAGCGCAAGGGCCGCTCGGGCCGCACCTCCGACGGCATCTGCGTCCGGCTCTACGAGGAGGAGGACTTCCTCAACCGGCCGGAGTTCACCGACCCCGAGATCCTGCGCACCAACCTGGCCTCCGTCATCCTGCAGATGACCTCGATCGGGCTCGGCGACATCGAGGCGTTCCCGTTCGTCGAGCCGCCGGACCGCCGCCAGGTGAAGGACGGCGTCAACCTGCTGCACGAGCTGGGCGCGTTCGACGCCCACGGCAACCTCACCGGCGTCGGCCGCAAGCTGGCCCAGCTCCCGGTGGACCCGCGCCTGGGCCGCATGGTGCTAGAAGCGGAGAAGAACGGCTGCCTGCGCGAGGTCATGGTGATCGCCGCCGCGCTGTCCATCCAGGATCCGCGCGAGCGGCCCGCCGAGAAGCAGCAGCAGGCCGACGAGAAGCACCGCCGCTTCGCCGACCCCGACTCCGACTTCATGGCCTACCTCAACCTGTGGAACTACCTGCGCGACAAGCAGAAGGAGCTGTCGTCCAGCGCGTTCCGGCGGCTGTGCAAGGCCGAGTTCCTCAACTACCTGCGCGTCCGCGAGTGGCAGGACATCTACAGCCAGGTACGCCAGTCGCTCGGGGCCCAGCCCAACAGCCAGCCCGCGCAGCCGTACCACGTGCACGTGTCGCTGCTCGTCGGGCTCCTGTCGCACATCGGCGTCAAGGACGTCATCGACAAACAGCGCGGCCAGGACGGCCGCAGGCCGATCCAGGAATACCTCGGCGCCCGCAACGCCCGCTTCGCCGTCTTCCCCGGCTCGACGCTGGCCAGGAAACAGCCGCAGTGGCTCATGTCGGCCGAGCTGGTCGAGACCTCGCGCCTCTGGGCCAGGGTCAACGCCAAGATCGAGCCCGACTGGGTCGAGCCGCTGGCCCAGCACCTGGTCAAACGCACCTACTCCGAGCCGCACTGGGAGAAGAACCAGGGCGCGGTGATCGCCCTGGAGAAGGTCACCCTCTACGGCGTGCCGCTCGTGGTCGGGCGCAAGGTCAACTACGGCCGGATCGACCCCGACCTGTCGCGTGAGCTGTTCATCAGGCACGCGCTGGTCGAAGGCGACTGGGACACCCACCACAGGTTCCTCAAGGACAACCGCCGGCTGCTCGGCGAGGTCGAGGAGCTGGAGAACCGCGCCCGCCGCCGCGACATCATGGTCGACGACGAGGCGCTCTACGACTTCTACGACCAGCGGGTGCCGGCCGACGTGGTCTCCGCCCGCCACTTCGACTCCTGGTGGAAGAAGGCCGGCAAGGAGCAGCCCGACCTGCTCGCGTTCTCGCCCGAGATGCTGGTCAACGAGGGCGCCGACATCAGCGCCCGCGACTACCCCGACACCTGGAAACAGCTCGGCCAGCGGATGAAGCTGACCTACCAGTTCGAGCCGGGGGCCGACGCCGACGGCGTCACCGTCCACGTGCCGCTCCAGGTGCTCAACCAGGTCAACGCCGACGGCTTCGACTGGCAGATCCCCGGGCTGCGCGAAGAGCTCATCACCGCGCTCATCCGGTCGCTGCCCAAGCACCTGCGCCGCAACTTCGTCCCCGCCCCCAACTACGCCAAGCAGGTGCTCGCCGGGGTCGCGCAGGGCGGGGAGCCGCTGCTGGCGGCCGTGGAGCGCGAGCTGCTGCGGCTCACCGGCATCCGCGTGCCGCGCGAGGCCTGGCAGCTCGACCAGGTGCCCGATCACCTGCGGATCACGTACCGGGTGATCGACGAGCGCAAGCGCACCGTGGCCGAGGACAAGGACCTCGACGCGCTCAAGCGGCGGCTCGCGCCGCGCCTGCGTCAGACGCTCTCCCAGGCCGGCGACGACCTGGAGCAGACCGGCCTGCACACGTGGAGCTTCGGCACCCTGCCCAAGGTGTTCGAACAGGGCCGGATGAAGGGTTATCCGGCGCTGGTGGACGCGGGCGACTCGGTCTCCATCAAGATCTTCGAGACGCAGGCCGAGCAGCGCCGCTCCCACTGGCCCGGCGTGCGCCGGCTGCTCATGCTCAACGTCACCAACCCGGCCAAGTCCCTGCTCGGCGGCCTGTCCAACCAGGCCAAGCTGGCGCTGTCACGCAGCCCGCACGGCGGCGCGGTGGCGCTGTTCGACGACGTGGTCGACGCGGCCGTCGACAAGCTGATGCTGGACGTGGGCGGCCCCGCCTGGGACCCGGTCGGCTTCGACCGCCTCTACCAGCACGTACGCGCCCACCTCTACGACACGGCACGCGACGTGCTGGCCAGGGTGGAGCAGATTCTCAGCGTCTGGCACGAGGCGGGCGCCCGCCTCGACGCGCTGCGGCAGAGCGCGGCCACCGACGACGTACGCGACCAGCTCGGCAGGCTCGTGTTCGCCGGTTTCGTCACGGCGACGGGCAGCCGCCGGCTGCCGGACATCCTGCGCTATCTGCGGGCCGTCGACCGCCGCCTGTCCAAGCTCCCCGAGGAGCCGTGGCGGGACCAGGAGTGGATGGACCGGGTGCACAAGGTCGAGGACGACTATCAGGACGTGCTGGACAAACTGCATCCGGCGCGGCGGACGGATCCGGACGTGGTGGAGATCCGGTGGATGATCGAGGAGTTGCGGGTGAGCTTCTTCGCCCAGACGCTCGGCACCCCGACCCCCGTGTCGGAGAAGCGGATCGCGAAGGCGATGGAGAAACTCACACCCTGATCATGGAGGTGTCGAGCTCGAAGTTAATGGGAGTGGGCAGCATGACCACTTTTCCCATGGATTCGGTCAGGGCGAGGCGATACTTTCCGTTGCTGACGTCGCTGTAGACGGTGACCGTGGGCGATTGAGCGATGGGGTCGATGAGAAGGTAGACCGGGATCTTGCCGAGCGCGTAGAGACGGAGCTTCTCCTCGCGATCAGCGTAGACGCTGCTTGGTGAAACGACCTCGGCTACCAGGAGAACTCCAGAAGAGAGCAGCTCATTGCCCCATCGTTCGCATTTCTCGTGTGTTAGCACGTAGTCGGGCGAAAGCGAGTCTCGCGGGCCTTCGATACAGATTCCTGGCCCCTGTGGTGATCCGACCCAGCCACGTTCCTTGCGCAGTGGATAGAAAGCATCGTGCAGATCTGCTGAGGACCAGTGGTGCTCCGGGCTGCCGAGCGGGCTCACGATCAGTTTCCCTTCGATGACCTCGACCCGGAAGCCGGGGAGGGGGGGTAGGGCATCGAACAACTCTCTTGCGGTTCCTGGCGTGTTCTCTGAGGTTTGTGGCATGTGCTCGCTGCTCTCCTCGGGCTGGGTTGCCGGAGATTCGATCATCATGGCTACCATCGAACTATCCCTTCGTGTTCGAACAGGCACGCTAAGTATTCCACCAAGGGCCGGATCGTGCGACTCGAACCGGCCTTCGCATCGTGCTCCGGCCGCGTGAAATGATCCTGCTTGGAGGTATTGCCGGACTTGTCCGGTGAAGGAATCAGGGGGAACGATGGTCAAGGCAGTGGTGTTCGACGTCGGCGAGACGTTGATCAGTGAGACGCGCATCTGGTCACGCTGGGCCGAGCGGCTCGGCGTCAGCCACTTCCTGCTGATGGGCGCGCTCGGCGGCATGGCCGCGCTGGACCGCCCGCACAGCGACGCCTTCCACCTCGTCCGCCCCGGCGTGGACCTCGTGGCCGAGGAGGCCGCTTGGGAGCGGGACGACCCCGGCGGGCTGCGCAACCACTTCGACGCCGACGACCTCTATCCCGACGTACGCGAGGCGCTGGCCGCCATCCGCGCGGCCGGATACCAGGTGATCATCGCCGGCAACCAGCCGCGCCGCGCCTATGACGCGCTGGTGGCCATGGACCTGCCGGCCGACTCGGTGCACACCTCCGACGGGTGGGGCGTCCAGAAGCCGGATCCCGGCTTCTTCGCCAAGGTGGCGGCGGTGGCGGGGCGTGAGCCGGGCGAGATCCTCTACGTGGGCGACCGCCTGGACAACGACGTGCTGCCGGCCGCCGCGGCGGGCATGCGGACCGCGCTGCTGCGCCGCGGGCCCTGGGGTCATCTGCACGCGGAGCGGCCGCGGGCGCAGGCCGCCGACGTGATCGTCGACGACCTGCACGCGATCCTGCCCGCCCTGCGGCTCATGTGAGGGTGTCGTCGGGGTCGATCCGGACGGCGCGCTCCTCTGCCGACAGGTCGTCGGCGTCGCCGTTCACGTCCTCCCCGATCTCCTCGTCTTCCGTGTCCGGTTCGAGCCCCTCGTCCGGCTGGGTCAGCCGGTGCTTGGGGCGGGGCTCGTGCAGCCGTTCCGGGGCCTCACGCCGCAGGCGCTCGTCGAGGGTGTCCCGGCGCTGCGGGTCGTCCTCGACGATCTCGTGGCGCTGGCCGAGATCGTCGGTCCACTCCGAGACCTCGATCTCCTGCTCGTCGCTCATTCCGTACCGGTTCGGAGGTAGTTCGGTCATACGTGATCCCTACCCTGGGTACGGTCCGGAATCCTAGAACTTGTTCTCTCCCAGCGCCTGGGACAGCTCTTCCTTGTCCATCTGCGACCGGCCGGGGATGTCGGCCCGCTGCGCCTGCTCGTACAGCTCGGCCTTGGAGGGCTCGGCGGGGGAGCCGAGCGCGGCCAGTTCCTCGGCCCTGCGCTGCTTGAACGCCGTGCCGAGCCGCTCCAGCTCCTTGGCGTCGGCCGAGCTCTTCAGCGCGGGCAGGAGCTTGGTCTCCTCCTCCTCGACGTGGTGGTTGATGGACTCGATGAGGTCGTCGAGCGCCTGGTCGAATTCCGCCGTGCCGGGCCGGGCCCGGACGAGGGAGTCGAGCAGGATCTCGGCCTCCTTGTGCTCCTCGACGCTGTGGTGGGCGTCGATGCCCGGATAGACCCGGTCCTCCTCGGCCCGCGCGTGCGCGATCAGGAGGGCGCGCAGCTCGGCGACCATGGCCTTCTGGTCGCCCTCCTTCTTCTTGAGCCGCTCGAACAGGCCTTCCACGACCCTGTGGTCCTGCGTGATGAGAGTGATGACGTCCGTAGCCATGGTGTCGCCCGCTACCCCGGCGTTCAGCGTCCAATCGCGGAACCGACGAGCGAACGGGGGTCGGCGGCCCCGGCCAGCATGCCGTCGGGGCGCACGTCGATCACGTGGGCGTGGCCGAACGAACTTCCGTAGGGCAGCGCCGCCACCCGGTGCCCGAGCGCCCCGAGGCCGTCGGCCCAGCTCCCGCCCTCCTCCAGGTCGAGCAGGGCGTCGTCGGGCGCCTCCCAGGTGTCGAACCCGGTGCCGCCGGTGCCGAGCCGCCAGCGCGGTGCGGCCAGCGCCGGGCCCGGCTGCTCGCCGTGCCGCAGCAGGCGGGTGATGACCTGCAGCAGGATCTGCGGCTGGGCGTCGCCGCCCATCGTGCCGGCGACCGCTCTGAGCGTGCCGTCGCGGCGGGTGATCAGCGCGGGGGTGAGCGTGTGGGGCGGGCGCCGGCCGGGCCCGTACTCGGCGGGGTGGCCGGGCTTGAGCGAGAAGCCGATGCCGCGGTTGTGGAGATTGATCCCGGTACGGGGTTCGAACACCATGCTGCCGAACCCCGACGCGTTCGACTGGATCAGCGACACGCCCATGCCGTCGCCGTCGACCGCGCACAGGTAGGTGGTGTCGCCCTGCTCGGCGGGGGCACGCAGGCGCAGCCGGGAACGGGGGTCGATGAGCGCCCGCCGCCGGGCGATCTCGTCCCGGTCGAGCAGGTCCTTGGCGCCCTCGTGCAGCAGGTCGAGCCGGTCGTGGCCGGCCACCCTGGCGGCCTCGGCGAGCAGGTGCGCCCAGGCGGGGTGGTGCGGCGATGCGGGCAGGTCGAGGCCGTCGGCGATGGCCAGCGACATCAGCAGCAGGTAGCCCTGGGAGTTGGGCGGCATCGACCAGACGTCGTGACCGTACGCGCGCGTCTTCAGCGGCTCGACCCAGTCGGCGCCCGGCGTGGCCAGGTCGGCCTCGGTGTATTCGCCCGCGCCCAGGCCGATCAGGCCCTGCCCGAACTCGCCCAGGTAGAAGCCGTCGCGGCCGCGCTCGGCCACCGCCCGCAGCGCGCGGGCCACGCCCGGCCTGGTCACCCGGTCGCCCGCGGCGCGGACGCCGGCGAAGTCGGAGCCGCCCGGCCGCCTGGCCGCGTTGAGCGCGCCCGCCACCATCAGCGGCGAGGCGGGGAAGCCGCCGTCGGCCAGCCGGATCGCCGGGGCGAGCAGGTCGGCCATGGGCAGGCGGGCGTGGCGCTGGTGCAGCGCGGCCCAGCCGTCCACGCAGCCGGGCACCGGGACCGATCTGACGTCGTGCAGGTGAGGCATGCGCCGGTGGCCCTCGGCGCGCAGCCGGGCCGGATCGGCCCCCGACCCCGCCCGGCCCGAGGCGTTGAGCGCGCTCACCCCGCCGTCGTGGACGAGGGCGAACAGGTCGCCGCCCAGGCCGCACATGTGGGGGGCGACGACGGACAGGACGGCGTTCGCCGCGATGGCCGCGTCCGCGGCCGACCCTCCGCGCTCCAGCATCGACAGCCCGGCCGCAGAGGCCAGGTGATCGACGCTGCACACCATGCCGGAGGGCGCGTATCTGGTGTTGTGCACGTTCAAGAGCGTACGCGCCCGCGCGCCCGCCGCCGGACGCCCGCCGGCGGAGCCGCCTGAGCCCGCGCATCGGCGCGGGTTCAGGATCACCCCTGCTCGCCCAGCCTGGCGCGGGCCTCGTCGAGCTGGCGGCGCAGCGCGGCCACCTCCTGCTCCAGCTCCAGGATGCGGCGGATGGCGATGAGCGTCATCCCCTCCTCGGCCATCCGGGAGACGTGCCGCACGATGACGATGTCGTGACGCGAGTAACGCCGCTGCCCGCCGCTGGACCGGCTCGGCCTGATGACGTCGTGCTGGTCGAGCCGCCGCAGGAAGGCGTGCTGAACCTGCAGCATCTCCGCCACCTGCCCGAGGGAGTAGAGGGGGGCGTGCTCGTTGTCGATGGGCAGGTCGGGCATGTCGTGCTCTCCTCATGGCGCGGGGGCGGGCCGTGGCCCGCCCCCGGTGCCGTCGCTCAGGCCTTGATGGCCCTGGTCTCCCCGCGCTGGATCTCGACCTTGCGCGGCTTGGCCCGCTCGAGGACGGGGATGCGGACGGTGAGCACGCCGTTGGCGTAACCCGCGTCGATCTTGTCGCTGTCGAGGTGCTCGGACAGGTAGACGCGACGGGTGAAGGTGCCCATCGTGCGCTCGCGCACGAACAGGCGCTCGTCGTCGGCGATCTCCTCCTCGCGGCGGGCGCTGACGCTGAGGACGCCGCGGTCGACGGTGACCTCGATGGAGTCGGGGTCGATGCCGGGGAGGTCGAAGCGCAGCAGCACGTCGTCCGCGCGCCGGAGCCCGTCCATCGGCATCGCGGCGGAGCCGTGGTCGAAGGCCTGCCGGGTCAGCCGGTCGAACTGCCGCTCGAACTCCTGGAAGAAGGGGTCGATCGAGGTCAGCAGCATTTTTCCACCCTCCTTGTCGTCGGCTTCGGAGGTAACCTCCAATTTCAGTTACAGGTTACCTCCATCTCTGAGTGTGGACAAGCGGTCCGTGGAGTCAGACGTTCTCCAGCCGGGGGCGTACCCGGATCGCCTGCTTGACCGTCCGCCCGGACAGCCTGGCCAGGCCCACGGCCGCGAGCAGGGACGCCGCCACGCAGGCCACGCCGCCGATCTCCAGCGCGACCCGAGGCCCGAACGTGTCGCTCAGCCGGCCGAGCAGCGGCCCGCCGAGCGCGCCCGCCCCGGCGCTGACGATGGACAGGGCCGCGATCACCCGGCCGCGCATCGCCTCGGGGCTGTCGATCTGCGCCCTGGCCGAGACGGTGGTGTCGAGCGCCACCGCGCCCGCCGCGATCGGCAGCAGCACGGCCGCGAACGTCCACAGCGACGGCATCAGCCCGCTCAGCGCCTGCGCCACCCCCGTCGCGAACGTCATGACCAGCAGCGGCCGGACGGTCAGGTTCGGCCGGGTCGCGGCCAGGAAGCCGCCCAGCACGGTGCCGGCGGCGAAGACGGTGGGGAGCAGGCCGTAGCCGCCCGAGCCCGACTCCAGCGGGCCCGCGCTCATGGCGGCCATGGTGACCTGGTAGTTGCGCCCGAGGCTGCCCGAGACGAACCACAGCGCGAGGATCACCAGCAGCCACGGCGTGCGCAGGACGTAGCGCAGGCCGCCGAGCACGGCGCCCGGCTGCCGCTCCTCGGCGGCGAGGGCGTGGAACTCCGCCGGTCGCATCGCCGCCACGGCCGCGATCACCACGAAGAAGGCGCGGCGACGACGACGGGCCGGCCGGGCAGGCGGTCGGCCAGCGCGCCGCCCCACATGCCCAGCACCAGCGTGGGCAGCGCCTGCATGACGAGGCTCAGCCCGACGCTGGTCGCCGAGCCGGTCAGGGTGAGGATGAGCCAGTTGACGCCGAGCACCTGCATCCAGGTGCCGGTGACGGAGACGATGTCAGCTCCCGCCCAGAGCCGGTAATTGTGGTGACGCAGGGCTCTGAACGTGGAGGAAGTGGGAGACAAAACGCGTCCTTGCCTTGGGAGCGCGACGCGGGGATGAACACGCTCCTCCGCGAGCAAGATTCCGGCCTGACCGGAATGTGAGGCAATGCACGTTTGGCGGGAATTCAGACGAGTTCGAGCGGCTGGTCGCGGCTCACCAGCGCCGCGTAGTGGCCGCCGCGGGCCATCAGTTCGGCGTGGGTGCCGCGTTCGACGATCCGCCCGTGGTCGAGCACCACGATCTGGTCCGCGTCGCGGACGGTGGACAGGCGATGGGCGATCGTGATCGTGGTACGGCCCCTGGCCAGCGTGTCGAGGGCCTCCTGCACCGCCTTCTCCGTCTGGGTGTCCAGGGCGCTGGTCGCCTCGTCGAGGATCAGCACCGGCGGGTCGCGCAGCAGCGTGCGGGCGATGGCCAGGCGCTGCTTCTCGCCCCCGGAGAAGCGGTAGCCGCGCTCGCCCACCACGGTGTCGTAGCCGTCGGGCAGCGCGGCGATGTGGTCGTGGATGCGCGCGGCCCGCGCCGCCGCCACGAGCTCCTCGTCCGTGGCCGAGGGCCGGGCGAAACGCAGGTTGTCGGCGATCGAGGCGTGGAAGAGGTACGTCTCCTGCGAGACCACCCCGACGGCGTCGCTCAGCGTGTCGAAGGTCAGCTCCCGCACGTCCACCCCGTCGATCGTGACCCGGCCGCCGGTGACGTCGTACAGGCGGGGCGGCAGGTAGCTCAGTGTGGTCTTGCCGGAGCCGGTCTCGCCCACGACGGCCAGGCTGGAGCCCGCGGGTACGGTGAGGTTCACGCCGGTGAGCGTGGGGGCGTCGCCGTAGGAGAAGTCGACCCGCTCGAACCGGACCTCGCCGCGTACGCCGGTCAGCTCGCGCGTGCCGGGACGGATGTCCACCGGCAGGTCGAGATACTCGAAGATCCGCCCGAACAGCGCCAGCGACGTCTGCACCTCGACCCCGAGCCGCAGCAGCGAGACCATCGGCCGGAACAGCCCGGTCTGCAACGTGGTGAACGCCACCAGCGTGCCGACGGAGACGGCGCCCGTGTGGCCGACGGCCCAGTAGATCATCGCCGGCATCGCGGCCATGACGAGCTGGATCGACGACTGGCGCCACCGCCCGGCCATGCTGGTCCGCACCCCCAGCTCGGCCAGCTCGTCGGAGGCGCGGCCGAAGCGCTCGGTCAGCTCGGCGGAGCGGCCCATCGTCCGGCCCAGCAGGATCCCGCTGATCGACAGCGACTCCTGCACCATGGAGGCGATGCCGGCCAGCTTGCGCTGCCGCTCGGCGGTGATGCGCTTGCGCTCGGAGCCGACCTTGCGGCTGATCCACACGAACACCGGCAGCAGCGCGAGCGAGACCACCGTCAGCCGCCAGTCGAGCGCGACCATGGCCACGATCGTGGCGATCACGGTGGTGAGGTTGGAGACGATGGAGGCGGCCGTGGAGGTGACGACCGCCTGCATGCCGCCGATGTCGTTGGCGATGCGCGACTGCACCTCGCCGGTCCGCGTCCTGGTGAAGAAGGCCAGTGACATGCGCTGCAGGCGGCCGTAGACGGCGATGCGCAGGTCGTGCATGACCCGCTGGCCGACGGTGGTGGAGACGAGCGTCTGCAGCGTGTCGAACACGGTCGTGACGACGGCCACGAGGACCATGCCGAGGGCGAGCAGCGTGAGCAGGCCGGCGTCCCTGGCCGGGATGGCCACGTCCAGCACCTCGCGCAGCAGGAACGGCGAGGCCAGCGACACCAGTGAGGACAGGACGATGAGCGCGCCCACGACGGCCAGCCGGCCGCGGTAGGCGCCGAAGAGTCTGATGATGCGCCCCAGCGGCGCGCGTGGTTCCTCCTCCAAGTGGAGCCCCCCTTGTGGATGCGGACTTCCTGATGCGGACCCAAACAGAGGTTAACTCATATTTGTTCCGGCTAAACTTACCTCCATGGCAGAGAAGGAGCTCTCGGAGCTCTTGTTCCTGGCCGGACGGCGACTGCGCCACGGCTACTCCCGCCGGCTGGAGCCGCTCGGGCTCAACCCCGGCCAGGCGCGGGCGCTGCGGGTCATCGCCGAGGCCGAGCGGCCGCCGCGGATGGTCTGGCTGGCCGACCGGCTGCACATCGTGCCGCGCTCGCTCACGCCGGTCGTGGACGCGCTGGAGGAGGCGGGGCTGGTGCGCAGGGAGGTCGATCCGGCCAACCGCCGCTCGACCCTCGTCGTGATCACCGCCGAGGGGCGGGCCATGGCCGACAAGGCCCGCGAGGCGCGCAGGGAGGCGGGGCAGGAGCTGTTCGCGGTCCTGTCGGAGGAGCAGCGCGAGCAGCTCGCCGGGCTGCTGGCCCTGGTGGAGAGCCAGTTCGGCTGACCGCCGCAGGGGCCGGCTTCAGGACGACGAAGCGGGCGAGTCCCTGGGGGAGTAGCGCCCGGACAGCCTGGCCAGTTTCAGGCTGAGGTGCAGGGCCAGCCGCTCGCCGCCGTCCTTCAGGTCCGTACGCGCCAGCTCCTCCACCCGCTGCAGCCGGTAGTACAGCGAGGTACGGTGCAGCCGCAGCGCCCGCGAGGTGGCCACGGCGCTGCCCGCCAGGTCCAGGTAGGTCTCCAGCGTCTCCAGCAGCGTCAGGTGCTGGGCGTCCCCGATCAGCCCTTCGAGACCCGGATGCAGCTCCTGGTCGGGCAGCTGGGTGAGCACCCGGTAGACGCCCAGCCGGGCCCACTCGGCCGTGCGCCCGAGCCCCGGCACCCGCGCGGTCACCTCGGCGGCGTGCAGCGCCTCCCGGTACGACTCCGCCGCCCCCGCCAGCGTGTCCCTGGGCCGCCCGACCCCGACCACCACCGGCACCGGCAGCGCCGCGTGCAGCTCGTCGCCGGGGACCGGCTGGCCCGCGGTGAGCAGCACCGCGTGGTCGTAGCGCACCAGGTGCAGCGGATGGTGCCCGCCCAGCCGCCGCCGCAGCGCCAGCAGCCCCTGCTCCAGCGCCAGCCTGAGGGCGTCGTCGGGCTCGGCCGCGACCGGCCTGGCCACCTGCACCGTCACCGGCCGCGCCTGCGGGAACGCGCCCGCCTCGATGAGCTGCCTGGCGGCGTCCGGCTCGCCGAGCAGCAGCCCCGTGACGGCCTCCAGCTCCCGGTGCGAGGCGAGCCCGCTGGCCAGGCTCTCGTGGAACAGGGCCAGCGCCAGGGCGGGGGCGGCCGCCGCGGCCTCGGCGACGCGGCTCTTCGGCATGGGCGGCTCGGCGTCGATGAACCACAGGAAACCGAGCAGGCCGTCGGCGTGCCGTACGGGGACGCAGACGCGCGGCAGCAGCCCCAGGTGCGCCGCCCCGGGGATGCGCAGCGGCCGGGCGGCCTCGTGGATGCCCGCGTCGCGCAGCCAGCCCCGCACCTCGGGCGAGGTACGGCGGCGCAGGATCGAGTCGCGGCGGACGTCGTCCATGGCGCCGCTCTGCTCGCTGTAGACCACGACCTTCTGGACGCGGTCCTCAAGCAGCAGAGGGCGGTCGAGACGGGCGGCGAGCTCGTCCACGACCCGCTGGAGATCCGCCACAGCGCCGCCTTTACCTGGATATTTCGACAATTGACGGAAACAGCCCTACAGGTCTTCCCTACAACTGCGCGGTGATCTCCGTCAACAACGTCTATACCGTCAATCCGTGAATGCCCCGAAGAAGCTGCTGAAGGGTCTGCTGGCGGCCATCGTGCTGATCCCGGTGAGCCTGATCGCGACCCCCGCTTCCGCAGCACCCCCCACAGATCCCGAGCACCCGTGGCGGCAGAACCACTGGCCGCAGACGCAGCCCTGGCAACGCGACGCACCCGCCGGCTCGCCGGCCGGTGAGCAGGCCCTGCGCACCCGTCCCCCAGGGGGCGTCAAGCCCATCGACCCGCAGAACTGGGAGAACCCCGACCACATGACGTGGGCGGACTACAAGAAGCCGCCCGGCACCAAGTGGAACGACCCCGCCGTGAAGGGGTCGCAGCGCACCTTCAAGGGCGCGCTGGTGCTGCTCGACTATCCCAACCAGCCGTTCGTGGTGACCCAGCCCCAGGGCTCGACGATCTTCGCCAACCCGAGCGCCGAGGCCCATGACGTGCCGCGCGACCAGGTGGCCACGTTCTACCAGGACTTCCTCAACACCCCGAACGCCCTGAACAAGGGGCACACCATCCACGAGTACTGGATGGAGGACTCCGGCGGCCGGCTGGGCGTGGAGCTGACCGGGTTCGGGCCGTACCAGATGACCGGCAAGGACCACGAGTACGCCATGGAGTTCCAGGCGGGCAACGGCTGCCCGGCCGGCGACACGTGCACGAAGAACCTGCGCACCGAGGGCAACGCCGCCTGGCTCGCCGACGTCGGCCAGGAGACGGCCGCGCAGTTCGACTTCGTCTTCTACCTGAGCGCCGGCCAGGACGAGTCGTCCACCTGGCAGGAGTTCGGGATGATGAAGTTCCCGACGAAGGAGGACGTGCCCGACGAGTGGGGGCCGCCCGACCCCGCGCTGACCAACTGGGTCGACACCCGCTACGTCGAATGGACGTCCTGGCAGGCCGGCTCCACCTTCTGGCCCAACGCCCGCTTCGGCGTCGACTCCGTGCAGGCCGAGAGCTCCGGCATGGCGGTCTACGCCCACGAGCTGAGCCACATCATGGGCATCGCCGACAACTACAACAATCCCTACGCGGAACCGCCGCGCAGGGCGTACACCGGCATCTGGGAGATGCTCAGCCGCGGCAGCTTCAACGGCCCCGGCGGCCCGCACTCCCGCTGGCTGATCCCGCCCACCGGCGGCGCGTCCATGGGCGCCCAGCACATGCTGCGCAACAAGATCAAGCTCAACATGGTGGACGAGCAGAACGTCCTGCGGCTCTCCCGTGACGCGCTCGACGAGTCCGGCCTGGTCACGGCCACGGTCCTGGCCCGCGTGGCGCAGCCCGGCAAGAACGAGTTGTCGGGCGTCAACGTCTCCTTCGACACCGGGGACAAGAGCTCCTGCCAGACCTCCGACCCGCTCTGCGACCGCGGCGGCTACGAGAACTACACGATCGAGGTCGTGGACCGCATGGGCAGCGACTCCTTCACCCCCGACTCCGGCGTGCTGCTGGCCAAGACCAAGAACGAGGACAGGGCCCCGTTCGAGTGGGTGATCGACGCCAACCCGGCCGACATCGGCATGACCGACTACGTCCTGCCCGACGGGACCGAGGTGCCGATCACGATCGGCGACTACCGCCAGCTCTCCGACGCCCTCTTCCACGCCGGCACCGACTCCGGCAGCGAGTACGAGTACGTCGACGAGGCCAACCGCCTGCACTTCTACGTCACCGACCTCAAGCGTGACCGCGCCGGCGAGCTGTCCTACACCGTCGCCGTCCGCTCGCTCGACGGCTCCGGCCCGCAGCGCCGCGGCGTCAAGCTGCTGCCCGCGGCCGGCATCCCCGCCGGCAAGAACCTGTCCACCTGCAAGTTCCCGCTGTTCAACACCGGCAAGGCCGCTCCCGCGCAGGGGCAGCACCCGGAGAACGTCAGCGCCTACCTCGACCACGACCTCTACAGGCTCAAGGCCGAGGTACAGGGCAAGGGCTGGACCGCCGAGGTGCCCAACGCCCTGGCCTCCGTCGCGTTCGGCAGGCAGGCGCTCGTGAGCGTCAACGCC
The DNA here is from genome assembly GCF_035917475.1 of Nonomuraea fuscirosea. NCBI lineage: Bacteria > Bacillati > Actinomycetota > Actinomycetes > Streptosporangiales > Streptosporangiaceae > Nonomuraea > Nonomuraea fuscirosea. Next base: position 1,576,811 of record NZ_CP109074.1, read on the forward strand.
GTGCGCGCCTCCGGCGGCGACCGGCTGGCCAGGGTCAAGCTCACCGCCACCTCGGAGAGCGATCCGTCCAAGACGATGACGGCCACCTGTCACGTGATCGGCATTTGAGTGAACGATGGGGTACGTCTGGCGTAGGGCGTACCCCATCCGTTTGAATCACCCCCAAGGGGGTGTTCGTTGACCGGGGACTTACTGCCGGACAAACCGCGCCGGCGGAAGAGGCCGTGGGCGGCGCCCGTCTCCGCGGGGCTGGCCGCCGCGGCCGCGAGCGTGCTCGCCGCGTCGGTGGAGTGGGAGATCCCGCCCGTCGCCAAGATCGGCGTGACGCTGGGGGCGGCCGTGCTCGTCGGCCTGACCACCTGGGCCACCACTGACGCCCGCGGCACCAGGCGCCGCGTGCCGCTGGAGCCGGGAGTGTTCGCGCCCGAACAGTGGCCGCCCGTGCCCGAGCACTTCACCGGCCGCACCGAGGCGCTGGCCGAGCTGCGCGAGGTGTTCGCCGCCCGCAGGCGCTCGTCCGACCTCGCCCCGCCGCTGGTCGTCTCCGTGTACGGCCGCGGCGGCGTGGGCAAGTCGGCGCTCATGGCCAGGTTCGGGCAGGAGGTCGCCGACCGCTACCCCGACGGCCGCCTGTACGCCGACCTGCGCGGCGGCGTGGACGCCCCCGTGCGGCCCGAGGAGGTGCTGATCGGGTTCCTGCGCGCGCTGGACGTCCGCCTGACCACCGATCCGGGAGGGCTGGAGGAGCTGCGCAGGCTCTGGCTGACCTGGACCAGGGGCCGCAGGATCCTCATCGGCCTGGACAACGCCCACGACGCCGCCCAGGTCGCACCGCTGATCCCGGCCGAACCCGGCTGCGCGGTGCTGGTCACCTCCCGCTCGCCGCTGTTCCTGAACGGCACGCACGACACGCGGCTCGGCGAGTTCAGCGAGCCGCAGGGCGTGGAGCTGCTGGCCAGGCTGGCGGGCGGCGCGCGGATCGTGGACGACCTGGAGGCGGCCAAGGAGGTCGTGCGGCTGTGCGACTACCTGCCGCTGGCGATCAACATCTGCGGCGGCCGGCTGGCCACCCGCGAGCAGTGGACCATGCGCGAGATGGCCAACCGGCTGGCCGACCGCCGCCGCCGGCTCGACCAGCTGGAAGTGGCGCCCACGGTGGACAAGAGCGTGCGCGCCTCCGTCCAGCTCAGCTACGACGACTGCACCGGCGTGCAGCGCCGCCTGCTGCGCCTGCTCAGCGCGCTGCACTCGCCCGACGTGCCGGGCTGGGTGGCCGGCGAGCTGCTCGACGTCTCCGGGCTGGACGGCGCCGACCAGCTGGAGGCGCTGATCGACGCGGAACTCGCCGAGTGCTCGGGCACCGACCAGACCGGCGCCATGCGCTACCGGCTGCACGACCTGGTCCGGGTGTTCGCCGCCGAGCTGGTGGGACAGGACGAGGAGGACCGCGTCACCGCGGCGATCGAGCGCGTCCTGCACGCCTACCGCCGCCGCGCCGAGGAGGCAGCCCAGAACCGCTGGCCGCAGGACTGGAGCAGGAGCGGCAGGCGGCCGAGCGCAGGCGGGCAGGGCCGGGCCGGCGACTGGCTCAACGCCGAGCGGCTCTCGCTCATCGCCATGATCCACCAGGCCCACCAGCTCCGGCTCTGGGAGCTGACCTGGGGGCTGTCCAGGGCGTTCTGCTCGCTGTGCCACTCGCTGCGCGCGTACTGGGCCGACTGGGCGGCCGTCGCGGAGCTGGGCTGCGAGGCGGCCGCCGCGACCGGGGACCGGCGCTCGCTGGCCATCGCGCTGCTCGACGCCGCCTCCGTGCACGGCGGCATGGGGCTGCGCGATCGGGGGCGGGAGGAGGCCGAGGGGGCTCTGGCGATCTTCACCGACCTGGGCGAGTCCTGGTGGAGGGCCAGGGCCATGCGCACGGTCGGCATGACGCTGTTCAGCGACGGCCACCTCGACCGGGCCCAGGACTTCCTCATCGGGGCCATCACCGCGTTCAAGGGCGAGGAGGACCTGTGGTGGATGGCCCGCACCCAGCGCAACCTGGCCGAGATGCGGATGGCGGAGCGGCGGCCGGAGGAGGCCAGGGAACTGCTTGAGGACGCCCTGGAGATCTTCAAGCGGGACGGCAACCGTTATTCGGAGGCCCAGACCCTGCGCGTCTACGGCGAGGTGCTGGCGGCGCAGGCGCGCGGTGAGCGCCGGGCGGGGGACCACCGGCGCGCGGCCGAGCTGTTCACCAGGGCCGGCTACAGCCTCGACCGGGCCGCGGAGATGTTCAGGCAGCGCGGGGAGCTGTGGGAGGAGGCGCGCTGCCTGCGGGCGGCCGGCGAGGTCGGCGACCCCGACAACGGGCTGCGCGAGCTGGACCACGTGCGCCGGGCCGACGACATCCTGGCCGCGCTCGGCGACTCCTGGGGAGTGGCCCGCAACGCCGTCTCCGCCGGGCTGGCGCTGGCCAGGCTGGGCCGCATCGAGGACTCCGAGGGCGAGCTGCGCCGGGCGGTGCGGGAGTTCGAGGAGCTGAGGGACCGGTGGTGGATGGCCGAGAGCCTGCGCTACCTCGGCGAGGCGCACCTGAACGGGGGCGGCCCCGGGGCCGCGGTGGAGCCGCTGGAGCAGGCCAGGGACATCTACCGCAGCCTCGGCAACGAGGCCGGCACGCGCAGGACCCTGGAACTGCTCCGCCGCGCCGTCCCCTCGGACGAACAGGAACCGTGACGGCGCCGCCTCGTCGCGGGGTCCTTCACGTGAGCGGGGACCGTAGCAGCTCTCCCGCCGCCTGCCGGGCCTGCAGGATGCTCTCCTCGAACAGCTTGCGCACGTGGGCCGCCTGGTCGGACAGCTCCCTGATCCGCTCGTGGGCCATCTCGTCGCGTACGGTCTCGGCGAGCAGTTGCTGGTACTCGGGCGTCTTGGCGGCCAGCCGTTCCAGGCGCTGGTGCGCGTGGTAGACCTTGTCCGCCTTGAGCACCTGCTTGGCGTACTTCTCCAGGTGGCGTACGCGCTGGGACAGCGACGTCCAGGCGGCGTCGAGCGCGCTCGTGTACGGCTTGAACGCGTCCTCCATACCCGGCGGCAGCTCACGCGGGATGAGCTTGCCGTGCTCGGCGTGCATGGACGACAGCCGCCGCAGCCGCTCGCCGATCTGCCAGACCTCCTCGGGCAGCGACACCCGGTTCTCGATGGTGTCGATCAGCCCGGCCTTGTGCACCTTCGAGTTCATGATCGCCTCGACGGCGTTCTGCGCCCGGCGCAACAACATCTGACAGGGATAGTCAAGGTCTTCCGGCAGGATGTACCGCTCGGCGTGCGCCTGCGCGAGGCGGAGTCTTCGCCGGGTGGAGCGATAGGTGCTGTCCATCGCCATCCACCTGATCAGTACGATCATGCCGACTCCCAGGCCCGCGACGAACAGGCCCTCGCTGCCGGTCACCATGAAGATCAGGAGCAGGAAGGCGGGCAGCACGAAGAGCATGGCGGGGTTGTGCGTGGTGTCCATTCGCGCGCCCGATCGAGCCATGCGGAGAAGGTGGGGACTCGAGCGCAGCTCGACCGAGATCTCCGGGTGCAGCGATGGATCGATCACCAGCCGTGGAGGCAGAGCTCGTGGATCCATACGTTCATGCTGCGTTATGAACCTCGAATCCGCTCATATTTGGCGGACATATAGGGTCGCAATAATGAGCGAGACGACAAGGTGGATCGACCTGGAAGGCGCGGTCAACGCGCGTGACCTGGGCGGATTGCCCACTCGTGACGGTGGCCGCACCCGTCACGGGCGGATCTTCCGCTCCGACAACCTGCAGGGGCTCACCCCCGCCGACGTGTCCCTGCTGGTGGGCGAGCTGAACCTGCGGCACGTGGTGGACCTCCGGTCGACCCCCGAGGTGCGCCTGGAGGGCCCGGGCCCGCTGACCCGGGTGCCCGAGGTCAGCCACCACCACCTGACGCTGTTCGCCGAGGGCGGGCGGCACACCGACGTGGACGCCGACGTGGACGCCGACGTCATCGACGCCGACCGGGTGCTGCCCTGGGCCGAGCGGGTGCTGGACGAGGAGCTGCGCGTCACCGGCTTCTACTACGGCTACCTGCGTGACCGGCCGGACGCCGTGGTGGCGGCGCTGCGGGCGATGGCGCTGAACGACGGGGCCTCCGTGGTGCACTGCGCGGCCGGCAAGGACCGTACGGGCGTCCTGTCGGCGATGGCGCTGGAGATCGCCGGAGTGACCAGGGCGGCGATCGTCGAGGACTACCTGGTCACGGGGGAGCGGCTGGAGCGGGTGCTCAAGCGGCTGCGCGCCAGCGCGACGTACCGGGACGACCTGGACGCCAGGCCCGCCGACTACCACCTGCCCAAGGCGGGGAACATCGAGCAGTTCCTCGGCGTGCTCGACGACCGCTTCGGCGGGGTGCTGGGATGGCTCGGCGGCAACGGCTGGACGGACGCCGACACGGAGACCATGCGCGCCCGTCTGCGCGACTGACAGCGACGCCGGGCCCCCGTGACGCCGGAGGCGGGGTGCCGGAGGTCAGTCCAGGTGGACGACGGTTCGCTTGCCGGCCGACAGGCGGGCCGCCTCGATGACCGTCAGCACGTCGACCGCCTCGCGCGGATCCACCGGCGGCGCCGCGCCCTCCCGCAGCGCCGCCGCCACGCCCCGGTAGAAGTCCAGGTATGACCCCGCCTCGGTGCGGACGACCTCCCGCGCCTCCTCGGTGCCGAGCACGCCCCAGCGCTCCTCCTCGTCGTCCCCGAAGCCGGGCGAGCCGGGCGAGATCCCGGCCCGCAGCCGCTCCTCCTGCACGTCCATCCCGTACTTCACGAACCCGGCCCGCGACCCGAGCACCCGGAACCTCGGCCCGAGCCGCGCGGCCACCGAGCTGACCCACAGGTGCGAGCGAGCCCCGTCGGTGGGCCCGTCGGTGGGCCCGCCGGTGTGGGTCAGCGCGATGAACGTGTCGTCGTCGGAGGCGACCCCCTCCCGCCTGACGTCGCTCTCGCAGTAGACCTCACGCACCGGCCCGAGCAGCCGCACGGCCTGGTCGACGAGGTGGCTGCCCAGGTCGTACAGCAGGCCGCCGATCTCCTCGGGGCCGCCGGTCTCGCGCCAGCCGCCCTTGGGCACCGGGCGCCAGCGCTCGAACCGCGACTCGAACCGGCGCACCTCGCCCAGCCGGCCCTCGCCGGCCAGGCGCAGCACGGTGCGGAAGTCGCCGTCCCAGCGCCGGTTGTGGAAGACGGTCAGCATGAGCCCGCGCTCCTCGGCCAGCCGTACCAGGTCACGCCCCTCCGCGGCGCTGCCCGCCAGCGGCTTGTCCACGACGACGGGCAGGCCGTGATCGAGGGCCGCGGCGGCGGTGCTCACGTGGGTCCTGTTGGGCGAGGCGACCACGACGAGGTCGCACCGCTCCCACAGGTCCCGTACGTCGGCGACGGCGACCGCGGAGTACCGCGCGGCCACCTCGGCCCGGCGATCGGGATTCCCGGTCACCACGGCCGCCAGGGACAGGCCTGGGGTGGCGTGGACGAGCGGGGCGTGGAAGTACGCCCCTGCGGTGCCGTAGCCGACCAGCCCGACGCGGATCTCGCTCATCCGGCCAGGCTATCCCGCCCCGGGCGAGGCCCTCCGGCCACTCGGCCGGGGGAGGGTTCGCCGGTCACCCGGCCGAGGCGAGGCCGGCGGGTCACTCGTCGTCGCGTTCGGCCAGGAAGCGCTCGAACTGGGCGGCCAGTTCGTCACCCGTGGGCATGGGCGTCGTCTCGGCCATCAGGTTCTCGCGTTCGGCCCCGCCGGCGAACGCGTCGTACTGCTGCTCCAGCCCCGAGATGGCGGTGGACAGCTCGGCCGAGGCGCGGATCTGGTCCTCGATCTCCGTCGTGGTGCGCCGGGCGGCGTCACGCAGGGCGTCCATCGGGAAGACGAGCCCCGTGCCCCGCGTCACGGCCTCCAGGGCCGTCACGGCGGCGGTCGGGTATTCGGCCTGCGACAGGTAGTGCGGCACGTGCACCGCGTAGCCCACCGCGTCGTGGCCCTGCGCGCCGAGCCGCAGCTCCAGCAGCGCGGCCACGCTGCCGGGCACCTGGACCCGGCCGAACGCGCTGGTCTGCGCGTTGATCAGCTCGGGCCTGCTGGCGTGCATGGTGAGGCCGAGCGGCCGGGTGTGCGGGACCGCCATCGGGATGCCGTGCAAAGTCACCATCTTGCTCACCTTCAGCTGCCGGACCAGCGCCCGCACAGCCTGGGTGAACAGCTCCCACTCCCGGTCGGGCTCGGGCCCGCTCATCACCAGGAACGGAGTGCCCGTCGAGTCCTCGGCCACATGGACGGCCAGCTCGGGGTTCTCGCACTCCACCCACCGGTCGGTGTCGAACGTCATGATGGGCCGCCGCGACCGGTAGTCGAGCAGCCGGTCCACGTCGAACGTCGCCACGACCCGGTGCTCCAGCTCGGCCAGCAGGTGGCCGAGCGCGAGGCGTCCGGCACCGCCCGCGTCGACGAAGCCGTCGAAGTGGTACAGCAACACCGGATCGGTCAGCTCGGGCGCATCGTCTGCGAGCTTGTAGAGATCCTTCGGGTCGAACACGGTTGGACAGCCTTTCCCTAGGTACTCTTCACCAGAACCTACGGCGCGCCGGAACGATTCCGTGCACGGCACCCTATCGATGGAAAAGGGGACGCATGGACGAGGACCCGGAGCTGGAGGAGTTCGCCACCAGGATGTTCGGCCTGGCCAGGGCGGGCGACACCGAGGCGCTGCGCGCATACGTCGGGGCCGGGCTGCCGGTCAACCTGGCCAACGACAAAGGTGACACTTTGCTGATGCTGGCGGCTTATTACGGTCACGCCGAGACCGTACGCATGCTTGTCACAAGCGGCGCCGACGTCGACCGGGCCAACGACCGCGGGCAGACCCCGCTCGCCGGTGCGGTCTTCAAGAAGGAATCGGCTGTGGTCAGGGCCTTGCTGGACGGGGGAGCCGATCCCGACGCCGGGCGGCCGTCCGCGCGTGAGACGGCGCTAATGTTCGCGAATGACCAGTTTATCCAATGGTTCTCGCAAAGCGATTCATAGTATGAAATAAGCACTAAAGGGCCTGAAGTTGCTGAGTGTGGCCTTTCGAACACTCCCTAGTCATGCTGGGAGACGTGGCTACTTCTGCGCACTCCTTCAGTAGGCGACCGCTCCACATCCCTCCGCTGCCATGTCCGTTCCCGAACGAGATCAACGTGCATGCCTCGGAGGTCGACGCGGAGAGCCACGCATGGCTGGCCGCCTCAAGAATGCTCAGCGGCGCCGAGACCATCGATCACTTCCGGCGCTCACAGATCGGCCTGCTCGCGGCACGTACCAACCCCACCGTGCCGCGCGAAAGCCTCAGGCTGATCAACGACTGGTACAACTGGCTCTTCGCCTTCGACGACGCCTTCTGCGAAGGCGAGCTGATGGGGCACCGGGCCTCCGCGCTGGCGCGGGCCCTTCCGCCGCTGCTCGAGATCCTCGACCGGCGACGGGAGCCGGACGCCGGCGACCCCTTCGGCCTCGCACTCAACGAGCTCCTCCGCCGCATCACCGAAGCCGCCACCCCCGCACAGGTGGACCGGTGGCGGATCACGGTGAAGGAGTACCTGTTCGCCCAGATCTGGGAGGCAGCCAACCGCGAGGTCGACCTCATCCCCACCCCCGAGGACTACGTCCTGATGCGCCGCATCACGGGGGCCACCTACACCTGCTTCGCGCTCATCGACGCCGGTGGCGGCTACCGGCTGGAAGCCGAGGAATGGCACCACCCCGACGTGCGCACGCTCTCCGACCTGGCGTGCGACCTCATCGGCTGGGACAACGACCTCCTGTCGTACGCGAAGGAGCGCGGCAACGACAAGGCCAGGCACAATCTCGTGACCGTGCTGGCCACGCACAAGTCCCTCACCCTGCAGGACGCGCTGCGCGAGGTCGCGCAGATGCACAACGACGCCATCGCGGCGTTCGTCCACCGGCGCGCCGCACTGGAGCAGTGGGCTCCGCTGCCGGTGCGCAAGTACGTCCGCGGCCTCGAACACTGGGTACGGGGCCACATCGAGTTCTCGCTCGGCAGTGCGCGTTACGTGCACGCCTGGCCTGACGGCACCCGCTGGCCGCAGGCCGTCTAGGTCCCGTTTCAGCTCTCTTCGGGGGCGTCCGGATCCTCCAGCGCGAGCCCGGACGCCTCATCGAGATCGAGCCTGGCGCCTTCCTCGAACGCGTTCTTGTAGGCGAGCTCGCCCATGACCTGCTTGCACTCGCGTACGCACCGGTCGTGATCGTCGGTCATCCACGGCGCGCCCAGCTGCGGCAGGCCGGCCGTGCGCCAGTTCTGCTGCAACGCCCCGAGCAGCCTGGCGGCCACCGGCGGCTGCGCGGCGGCGGCGAAGATGCGCGCCGCGGTCTCCAGCGCCATCAGGGTGCCGAGCGTGTCGTGGAAGTGGCGCTTGATCCGCAGCGCCTCCCTGACGTTCTGCAGCGCCTCACCGGTGCGGCCGGTGGCCAGCCTGGTGCTGGCCAGCGCCCACTGCGCGTGGGAGCTGACCCACAGCTCGCCGCGTTCCTTGCACACCTGCAGGCAGTCCTGCAGCAGCGACTCGGCCTCGTAGAGCTCGCCCTGCGTGGTCAGCACGATGGACAGCTCGACGATGGCGGGCAGCAGGCCCGGGTTGAGCTCCTTGTTGTCGGTGTTGAACTCGATCGCCACGCCCAGCAGCGCGCTGGCCTTCTGCAGGTCGCCCTGGAGCAGCGCCGCCGTGCCCTGCATCTTGGAGGCCAGGATCACCGCGCGGGAGTCGCCCACGCGCACCGCCTCGGTGCTGCACGTCTCGGCCGCCGTCAGCGCGCCCGCGCTGTCGCCCTGGGCGCTCTTGGTGTAGGAGAGCACCCAGAGGGCCTTGCACCGCTCCTTGCTCACGGTGGGGTTGGCCTCAAGGGCCCGCTCCAGGTAGAGGCGGCCCTCGCGGGCGAACCCGCAGCACACCCACATGAACCACAGCGACGACAGCAGGGTCAGCGCGAGCTGGGACCTGCCCGACGGCCTGAGCGCGTGCTCCAGCGCGACGCGGACGTTGTCGTGCTCCTGGCGCATCCGGACGAACCAGTAGATCTGCCGCGGCCCCGACCAGGCGTCCTCGCTGCGCTGGGCCAGGCTCAGGTAGTACTCCAGATGCCGCTGGCGCATCTGCTCCTTCTGGCCGAGCTTCTCCAGCCACTCCTCGCCGTATTCGGCCAGGGTGTCGATCAGCTTGTAGCGCACACCGGCGTGGTTGCTCCTGATCAGCAGGATCGACTTCTCCACCAGCCCGGTCACCAGGTCGGTGATGTCTTCTGACGGCAGCCGCCCGTCGGAGCAGACGAACCGGGCCGCGTCGAGCTCGAAGTCGCCGGCGAACACCGACAGCCGCGCCCACAGCAGCCGCTCGGCCGGCTCGCACAGCTCGTGGCTCCAGCCGATGGCCGCGCGCAGCGTCTGGTGCCGGGGCAGCGCCGTACGGCTGGCGCCGGCCAGCAGGCTGAACCGGTCGGCCAGCAGCCCGAGGATCTGCTCCACCGACAGCGCCCGCAGCCGCACCGCGGCCAGCTCGATGGCCAGCGGGATGCCGTCGAGACGGCGGCACAGCTCGGCCACCGGGGCGATGTTGTCCTCGTCGAGCACGAAGTCGGGCACGCTCGCCCCGGCCCTGGCCGCGAAGAGCTGCACGGACTCGTTGGTGAACAGGCTCTCGGCCGGATCGTCGCCGGGCACCTGCAGCGGCGGCACCGGCACGACGTGCTCGTAGGGCAGGTGCAGCGACTGGCGGCTGGTGGCCAGCACCTTCAGGTTGGGCGCGGCCTCGAGCAGCTCGTGGATCAGCTCGGCGCAGCCCTGCACCAGGTGCTCGCAGGTGTCGATGATGAGCAGCATGTCGCGCTCGCCCACCCACTCCGACAGCGACTCCGAGGCCTCCCGCGAGGACTGGTCGGCGATGCCGAGCGCGGAGGCGATGGTGTGCCTGACCATGCCCGCGTCCTGCAGCCGGGCGAGGTCGGCGAACCAGACGCCGTCGGGGTAGTGGGGACGCACCTGATGGGCCAGCCGCAGCACCGTGCGGGACTTGCCCACACCACCGATGCCGGTGACGGTCACCAGGCGGGATTCGCCGAGGTGCCGTTTGAGGTTGGCGAGGAGGCGGGTCCGGCCCACGAAGCTGGTCAGCTCCGCCGGCAGATTGCCTTCTCGCCGCCAGCCTGTCGGGGTGGCCATGCGCAGCCTCACGGGGGGATCGGCGACACCTGCACCGCCATCGTACCGCCGCGATCGCCGCATGTCCTTGGACCTGCGGACACGCTCGGTATGGGTTTGTAAGCCCGAGTAGTATGTTCGGCGTGGAAGATTTCCTACCTGAGCAGACGGCCGACGACACCGACCTCGCGTGGGGCGACTGGCGCGAGCGCGACACCGACGCCTTCTACCTGGAGAACCGGCCACCCCACTGGGGCTGACCCGGCATGACCCCGACCCCGCGCCCGACCCTGCGACAGGCCGCGCCCGGCGACTACGACGCCATCGCGGCCGTGGTCGACGGCTGGTGGGGCCGGCCGATCCTGCCCGCCCTGCCCAGGGTGTTCCTCGACCACTTCCACCGCACGTCCCTGATCGCCGAGGACACGGGCGCGCTGGCGGGCTTCCTCGTCGGCTTCCCGTCCCCGTCCCAGCCGGACGAGGCCTACATCCACTTCGTCGGCGTCGCGCCGGACGCGCGGAAGAGCGGGCTGGCCCGCGTCCTGTACGAACGCTTCTTCGACCTGGCCCGCGAGCACGGCCGCCACGTCGTCAGGGCGATCACCTCGCCGGTCAACACGGGCTCCGTCGCCTTCCACCGCCGGATGGGCTTCGACGTCACCGGCCCGGTGACCGGCTACAACGGGCCGGGCAAGGACGCGATCACCTTCTCCCGCACGATCTGAGGCGGCTCGCGGGGACGCTTGGCCGTTACTTTCCGCAACGCGTCACGTACCTTCCGTATGCATCCGCTGAAATCGGGAATGGCACACAGCGGTGCGAGGGAGGTGACCGGTGGCCGGACGGCTCAACCGGATGGGGCACAGAGGCGAGCTCATCGCGGAGTTCGCGGGGACCGCGGTGCTCATCCTGTTCGGCGCAGGAGTGGTCGCGCAGGTGGTGGCGGGCGGGCTCGGCGACCACGACAGCATCGCGTGGGCGTGGGGCATCGGCGTGATGCTGGGCGTCTACGTAGCGGGGCGCACGACGGGCGCGCACCTCAACCCCGCCGTGACGCTCGGGTTCGCGCTGTTCCGCGGCTTCCCGTGGCCCAAGGTGCTCCCGTACGTGGTCGCGCAGACGGCGGGGGCCTTCCTCGCCGCCCTCATCGTGCGCTGGAACTACACCGAAATACTGACCATGTTCGACCCCGGGCACACGATCAAGACCCAGATCGTCTTCTCCACCCTGCCCGGCAACGGCACCCTGCCCGTGGGCCTGTGGGGCGGGCTGCGCGACCAGATCATCGGCACCGCGATCCTGCTCTTCGTCATCTTCGCCCTGTCCGACACGGCCAACATGGCGCCGAGCGCGAACATGGGGCCGTTCGTGATCGGGTTGCTCATCGTCGGGATCGGCATGTCCTTCGGCGCCGACGCCGGCTACGCCATCAACCCGGCCCGCGACTTCGGGCCGCGCCTGGCCAGCTTTCTCACCGGATACGGCGGCGCGTGGCGCGACCAGTACGGCGACCTCTACTTCTGGGTCCCGATCGTCGGCCCGCTGATCGGCGGCGTCATCGGGGCCGGCCTGTATCAGGCGTGCATCGCCCGCTATCTCCCCCAGGGCGAGGACCGCGACACCGTGAAGCCGTCCGACTGAGACAGACCGGGGGAGAACCGCATGCCCGAGTTCGTGGGCGCCGTCGACCAGGGCACCACCAGCACCCGCTTCATGATCTTCGATCACGACGGCGCCGAGGTGGCCAAGTACCAGCTCGAACACGAGCAGATCCTGCCCAGGTCAGGGTGGGTCGAGCACAACCCGATCGAGATCTGGACCAGGACCGCCGCCGTGATCCAGTCGACGATGCAGCGGGCCGGCCTGCACGACGGCGACCTCGTCACCATCGGGCTGACCAACCAGCGCGAGACCACGGTCGTGTGGAACGCCCGCACCGGGCGTCCCTACTACAACGCGATCGTCTGGCAGGACACCCGCACCGACCGGATCGCCGCCGAGCTCCAGCGCGACGGCCGCGGCCAGGTCATCCGCGACCGCACCGGGCTGCGGCCGGAGGCGTACTTCTCCGGCGGCAAGATCCAGTGGATCCTGGAGAACGTCGACGGCGTGCGCGCGGACGCCGAGCGCGGTGAGGCGATCTTCGGCACCACCGACACCTGGACGCTGTGGAACCTCACCGGGGGCGTCAACGGCGGCGTGCACATCACCGACGTGACCAACGCCAGCCGCACCATGCTGATGGACCTGACCACCCTCGACTGGGACGACGAGCTGCTGTCGTTCTTCGGCATCCCGCGCGCGATGCTGCCCGAGATCCGCCCGTCCGCCGACCCGACCGGCTACGGCGCCACGGTCAGGCAGGGGCCCATGGCCGGCGAAGTGCCGATCACCGCGATCCTGGGCGACCAGCAGGCCGCCACCGTCGGCCAGGTCTGCTTCGCACCGGGCGAGGCCAAGAACACCTACGGCACCGGCAACTTCCTGCTGCTCAACACAGGGCCAGGCCCGGTGCGCTCCGAGAGCGGCCTGCTCACCACCCCGGCCTACAAGTTCGGTGCGGATCCCACGATCTTCGCGCTGGAGGGCTCGATCGCGGTGACGGGCTCGGCCGTGCAGTGGCTGCGCGACCAGCTGCACATCATCACCTCGGCGGCCCAGAGCGAGACGCTGGCGCGGCAGGTGGACGACAACGGCGGGATGTACTTCGTCCCGGCCTTCTCCGGCCTGTTCGCCCCCTACTGGCGCGCCGACGCCCGCGGCGCCATCGTCGGCCTGTCGCGCTTCCACACCGACGCCCACCTCGCCAGGGCCGCGCTGGAGGCCATCTGCTACCAGAGCCGCGACGTCGTCGAGGCGATGCAGCGCGACTCAGGGGTGGTGCTCGACGTGCTCAAGGTGGACGGCGGCGTGACGGCCAACGACCTGTGCATGCAGCTCCAGTCCGACATCCTGGGCGTGCCCGTCTGCCGGCCGACCGTGGCCGAGACCACCGCGCTCGGGGCCGCGTACGCCGCCGGCCTGGCCTTCGGCTACTGGGCCGACACCGCTGAGCTGCGCGCCCACTGGGCCGAGGACCGGCGCTGGGAGCCCCGGTGGAGCGAGGACCAGCGCGAGGAGGGCTACGCGGGCTGGAAGAAGGCGGTCACCCGGGCCCTCGACTGGGCCGGGTGACCGCCCGAGGCCCGGTCAGCTGACCACGTCCTTGCGGCGGAAGCGCCGGAACGCCACCGCGATCAGGATGGCCGCGTACGTGATCGAGATCGAGGCCCCCTTCGCCATGCCGCTCCAGTCCAGCTCGGGAGCCAGGGCGTCCAGCCAGGCGTTGTTCCAGAACGTGGGCAGGAACTCGCGCAGCACCCCCAGCGCCTCCACGGCCTGCAGGATGGTGCACACGATCCACAGGCCGACCGCCCCGCCCACGGCACCCAGCGGGGAGTCGGTCATGGTCGAGACGAGGAAGGCCACGGCCGCCACCACGAGCTGGCTGACCAGCGCGTACGCGATCACGATGCCGAAGCGCGGCAGCACGTCGAACGCCGGGATGGTCTCACCCGTGCCGGGCACCTGGATGTCGTCCCAGCCGAACGCCAGCGTCCCCGCGAGCAGCGCCATCAGCGGCAGGCAGATCACCGCCGCCGCCGAGTAGCCGAGCGCCACGATCAGCTTCTGCCGCAGCAGCCGGTCGCGCGGGACCGGCGCCGCCAGCAGGTAGCGCAGCGACGACCAGTTGGCCTCGCTGGAGACCGTGTCGCCGCAGAACAGCGCGACCGCCACCACCAGCAGGAAGCTGGCCGACACCGACAGGGCGAAGGCGGCGAAGTTCAGGCCGCTCGCGGTGGCCAGGTCGGAGATGCGCAGCGCCGACTGGCCCTGCGCGTTCGACTGCGGCCCGAACTGGAACGCGATCACGAGGATCCACGGCAGCGCCAGCAGCAGCCCGAACGCGACGATCGTGCGCCTGCGCTTGAACTGCCTGACGATCTCCACCCGCAGCGGCAGCGTGCGGTTCGGCGCGTAGCCGGTCGCGGCGGTCATGCGTTGTCTCCGATGAGGTCGAGGAACACGTCTTCCAGGCGCGGCCCGTGCCCGTTGGACCGGGTGGCCGAGCCGAGCAGCTGCGACACCGGGCCGGTCGAGACCAGCCGTCCGCGCCGCATGACCACGACGTGGCTGCAGGTCTGCTCCACCTCGGCCAGCATGTGGCTGGAGACGATCACGGTACGGCCGTCGCGGGCGTAGCGCTTGAGCACCTCGCGCATCTCGCGGATCTGGGGCGGGTCGAGGCCGTTCGTGGGCTCGTCCAGCACGAGCAGGTCGGGCAGGCCGAGCATGGCCTGGGCGATGGCCAGCCGCTGGCGCATGCCCTGGGAGTAGGTGCGTACGGCCCGGTCGAGCGCCTTGCCCAGGCCCGCGATCTCCAGCGCCTCCTCGAAGTGCGCGTCGGCGGCGGGCCGGCCGGTGGCGGCCCAGTAGAGGGCGATGTTGTCGCGGCCGGACAGGTGCGGCAGGAACCCGGGGCCCTCCACGAACGACCCGAGCCGCGACAGCACGGGGGCGCCGGGGGCCACCGGCTCGCCGAAGATGCGGATCTCGCCGGCGTCCGGCTGGATCAGGCCCATCATCATCCGCATGGTCGTCGTCTTGCCCGCGCCGTTCGGGCCGAGCAGCCCGAGCACCTGGCCCCGTTCGACCCGGAACGACAGGCCGTCCACGGCCAGCTCACCGTTGCGGTACGCCTTCGTCAGCCCGCTGATCTCCAGCGGCACGTCCGCGTCGCCCTCCTGACGGCCCAGCGGCACGTCCGCGTCACCCTTCTGGCCGGCCGTCCGCCCGTTGGCGGCGGCGACAGCCTCGCGGCTCTCCGCGGCCGGTGCCCCGTCGCCGCTCTCCGCGGCCGGCGTCCCGTCGCCGGTCTTCGCGGCCGGTGTCACGGCGACGGCGGCGGCGCGGCGGCGGGAGCGGGACGGGGTGCGGCCGGTGGCCAGCAGGACGCCGGCGACCACCACGGCGGCCAGCGGCATCGCCCACACCCACCACGCGATCCCGGTCGGCGCGGCGGCCAGCGTGCCGACCGTCGGGACGGCGAGCGCGGGGGAGGCCAGCTCCACCTGGTACGCGGCCGGCTGGGCGGGGGTCGCGAACCCCATGTCGGTCGTTGCCACGACCAGGCGCAGCCGGTGACCGACCGCGAAGTTGTGGTCCACGGCGGGCAGGGCGACGGTGGCCTCCGCGCTGCCGGCGCCCTCGGGGATGCTCACCCGGACCGGCGCGACCAGGCCGGCCGGCAGGGCAGGTGGCTGGATGCTGTCCGCCACGTCGTACAGCTTCACGAACAGCGTGGCCTCGCCCTCGCCCGACACCCTGATCCTGACCGCAGGGCTGCCGGTGAGCTGGAGCGGGGCGGTGAGCGGTGCCGACTCGAACGCGGCCGACTGTCCTGGCATGTCGAGCGAGACGCCGCCGGTGTTCTGGCCGGCCAGCAGGCCGCCGATGCCCGGCACGGTGGAGATCGCCGCCGGGGCGCCGCCCGGCGGGTTGACGATGTTCTGCGCGGGGCCGCTCAGCCGGACGTCGGTGGTGCCGGTGCCCGCCAGGCCGGGATACGCGCCGGCCTCCGGGTGCAGCCTGATGCGCTGGCGGGTGCCGGGGTCGCGGCCGCCGTCACGCGTCACCGTGAACGCGCTCACCCGGGGCGCCGAGTCGTCGCCCTTCAGGTAGCGGGCGAACCAGGCCGCCGACTGGTCGAACAGCCAGTCGGCCTCGCCGTTGCCCCCGTCGTGCCCGCCGTCGAACCAGGCCAGGCTCACCGGGGTGCCCCCGGCGGCGATCGCCCTGGCGTTGGCGTCGGCGTGGCCGAGCGGGAACAACGAGTCGCGCTGACCCTGGATGAGCAGGGTCGGGGCCTTGATCTGCCCGGCCACGGTGATCGGGCTGGACTTGCGCAGCAGCTCGACGGCCTCGGGGGTGGCCCGGCCGGTCTCGGCGACCTGCTGGTAGACCGCGCAGATCGCGGGCAGGAAGCGGCCGCACCGCGCCTGCTCGGGCGTCAGCGGCGGGGCGGCCTCGCGCCGGCCCAGCAGTGACGTGGGGTCCAGCGAGACACCCTGGCCGAAGAAGATGCCGGCCCACATGCGCTTGAAGACCCCGCCCACCGGGTCCGAAGGCTCGACGGGGTCGGAGGTCCGGGCGGCGGTGGACGGCGCGGCGGGCTGAGCGGCGTTGGGGAAGAGCGCGTCGGCCAGGTCGGACCAGGTGATCTGGGGGACGATCGCGTCCACCCGCCGGTCGTAGGCGGCGGTCATCAGCGCGATGGCGCCGCCGTACGAGCCGCCCGCGATGCCGACGCGCGGGTCGCCCGAGGCGTCGAGCTGGACCTCAGGACGCCGGGCCAGCCAGTCGATGAGCTGCTTGACGTCCTTGACCTCGTAGTCGGGCGAGTTGAGCGCGATCTGGCCGCCCGAGCTGCCGAATCCGCGCGCCGACCACGTCATGACGGCGTAGCCCTGCTGGGCGAGCCGTACCGCCTGGTCCCGCATGCTCCGCTTGCTGCCGCCGAACCCGTGCGCGAGCAGCACGGCCGGCGCCTTCCCGCCGCCGGGTGGCGCGAAATAGGTCGTGTCGAGCTCGACCTTCTCGTCGTCGGCCGGTCCGTCGACGACGGTTATTGTCTGATCTTGGCCCCGCACCTCGGGAGCCGACGGCCACACGAGCCACGTCGTCACCCCGATGAGGGCGAGCGCCGCTGTCCAAGCGGCCACACGCTTCATGCGGTGAGCCTACTTTCCGCACCTGAGAGATCCCTGAGACGACGATCATGAAGCGCGTCGGCGGGCGGAGTGCGCCGTGGCCACGGTCAGGCTGTCCTCGTAGATGTGGTAGCGGGTGATGCGCCCGTCCTCGACCGTGAGGTGCAGGGCGAACGGGGACGTGTACGCCTCGCCGGTGGCCTCGACCGTCTGGACGATGTCCCCGAGCACGACGGCGTCGTCCCCGTCCACCAGGATGCGCGCCACCGAGGTGCCGTTCAGCTCGGGCACGTGGTACGTGGCCAGCGCGCGGAAGAGCTCCGCTGCGTCGTCGCGGCTCGACCGCGGCCTGATCCACGGCACCGCCGGGTGACCTTCCTCCGGCCAGCTGTACTTCCAGTCGCAGCTCTCGGCGAACAGCCCGGCGGTGCGCTCGGCGTCCCCTTCGCCGATCCGGCGCAGCAGTTCCTGAACGGTGTCGCGAGTCGTCATGATCTGTCCTTCAAGTCCGGTTTCAGTGGTGCCGTCACACACTCTCCTCTCGTTCCCGCGGCACCGCGATTACCTCGGACGTAAGGGCGCCGCCTACCGCGCTCATCCCAGGAGGGCGTAGACCGTGCTCGCCCGCGCCACGACCTCGTCGCCGCCCTCGGCCGTCAGGGTGATCTCGGTGAAGGCCAGCGTCCGGCCCAGCTTGGTGATCCGCACGTCGAGCAGGACGTCCTTGCCCACCACCGGACGCTGGAACGTCGTCGACTGCTGGACCGTGGTCATCGGCACGAACCCGCCCCGCGCCGAGGAGATGGCGACGACGGTCGCGGTGTCGGCCGCCGCCATCATCGCCTGCCCGCTCAGCCCGCCGCCCTCCCTGGCCAGGTCGTCGGACCACGGCAGCCGTACGACGGCGTGGCGCTCGCCCACCTCCTCCACGCGCAGTCCGAGCCGCTGGATCCAGGGGGCGAAGTACTGCCGCAGAATCGCCTCTGCGTTTTCCGGAGTCACGTGACCGTCATCCCCACCGGACGCGCGGACGTTACCGGCGGGGGCGGGGCGAGTTGCCGGGGCGCCGGGGCGGAGCGCATCGTGGGGAGATGAGGTCAGCGGTCGAGGTGTTCCAGCCGTCCACGTACGAGACGGCCGTCCCGTACGACCTGTTCGCCACCCTCAGGGAGGAGTCTCCCGTCTGCTGGATCCCCGAGCCCGCCCTGGGCCCCTGGCGCGAGGGCCCCGGTTACTGGGCGGTGTTCCGGCACGCCGACGTCAAACACGTGCTGCGCGACGCGCATGACTTCTCCTCCCACCTCGGCGCCACCCAGATCCGCGACCCCGACACCCCGGCCGACCTGCGCTTCGTCCAGGCGCAGATGCTGAACATGGACCCGCCGGACCACTCCAGGCTGCGCCGGATCGTGGCGGCGGCGTTCACCCCGAGGGCCGTGCGCGCGCTGGAGCAGGCGATCGCGGCCCGGGCGGCGGCGCTGTTCGAGGCGGGGGAATGCGACTTCGTGGAGGTGGCCGCCGACCTGCCGGTGTGGACGCTGGCCCACGTCATGGGGGTTCCCGCGCAGGACAGGCGGCTGCTGTACGACTGGGCCTCGCGCGTGATCGGCTACCAGGACGACGACTACGCGGGCCTGTCCACGGCCGACGCGCGGGCGCTCACCCCGATCGGCCGGCTCGCCGTCGCGGCCAGGCCCGAGCCGCGTCCCGGGGTCAATCCGCGC
Source organism: Nonomuraea fuscirosea (assembly GCF_035917475.1). NCBI lineage: Bacteria > Bacillati > Actinomycetota > Actinomycetes > Streptosporangiales > Streptosporangiaceae > Nonomuraea > Nonomuraea fuscirosea. The sequence goes on from NZ_CP109074.1 coordinate 1,595,529, forward strand.
TCCAGGGCGGCGCTCAGCGACATGTTCGCCTACGCCCACGCCCTGGCCGAGAGCCCCGTGGACGGCGAGTCGGTCATGTCGGCGATGCTGAAGGGCGGCCTGACCGAGGCCGAGTTCGAGAACATGTTCTTTCTTTTCGCCGTCGCCGGGAACGAGACCCTGCGCAACGGCAGCCCCGGCGGCGTGCTCACGCTGCTCCAGCACCCCGCCGAGCTGGCCCGCCTGCGCGCCGACCCCTCCCTGCTCGGCCCGGCCGTGGAGGAGATGCTCCGGTTCTGGCCGCCGGTCATGCACTTCAGGCGGACCGCCACCCGCGACCTCACCCTCGCGGGACGGCCGATCCGGAAGGGCGACAAGGTGGTCGTCTACCACGCCTCCGCCAACCGCGACCCGTCCGTCTTCGCGGACCCGGACCGGTTCGACGTCGCCCGCACGCCGAACGACCACGTCAGCTTCGGCTTCGGCCCGCATTTCTGCCTCGGCGCCCACCTGGCCCGCGCCCAGTTCCGCTCGGTGCTGCGGGAACTGCTCGCCTGGGACGTCGAGCTGGCCGGCCCGCCCCGCCGGCTCACCTCGAACTTCCAGAACGGGCTCAAGCACCTCCCGGTCCGCCTGCGCCGCCGCTAGCATCGTGATCATGGACGACTATCTGCAGGTCAACCGGGCCAACTGGAACGCGCGCGTCCCCGTTCACGTCGGCAGCGCCTTCTACGACGTCGAGGGCTTCAAGGCGGGCAGGAACGCGCTGCGGCCCTTCGAACTCGACGAGGTGGGCGAGGTCGCCGGCCGCAGCCTGGTCCACCTGCAGTGCCACTTCGGCCTCGACACCCTCTCCTGGGCCAGGGCGGGCGCCGAGGTGACCGGCCTCGACTTCTCCGAGGCCGCCATCGAGCAGGCCGGGCGGATCGCCGCGGAGTGCGGCCTGCCGGCCAGGTTCGTCACCGCCGACGTCTACGACGCGGCGCGGGCGCTGGGCGAGACGTACGACATCGTCTACACCGGCATCGGCGCCCTGGTCTGGCTGCCCGACCTCACCCGCTGGGCACGCACGGTCAGGGAACTGCTCAGGCCGGGCGGGTTCCTGTACGTCGCCGAGTTCCACCCGTTCGTGGACGTCCTCGACGACGAGAGCGGCACCAAGGTCACCGAGGACTACTTCGACCGCGGCCCCCACGTCTGGGAGTACCCCCACACCTACACCGGCCCCGAGATCCTGGAGCACCAGACCACCGTGCAGTTCCGGCACGGCCTCGGCGAGATCGTCAGCGCGGTCGCGGCGGCCGGGCTGCGGGTGGAGTTCCTGCACGAGCACGACCACACCCTGTTCCGCCGCTTCGGCACCCTGGTCGGGGACGGGGACGACTACCGCCGTCCGGCGGGCGAGCCGAGGACGCCGCTCATGTTCTCCCTGCGGGCGTCGCTGCCCGCCGACGCCAGGTCGTAGCCCGCCGAACGAAGATCACGAAACAGGTCGAACGACTCATCGTGGGCCAGTGCGACCGATGACCGTAAGATTCAGTCCCGTGAAGTCTCCAGCATCGTTCAAGAGGGCCGCCGAGTGGGCCCTGCCCTACTGGACTCGCGGCGAAGCGGGCCGCGAGACGCCGCATGACCTGTTCAGGGTTCTCTACTACGGGTGGCTGGTGGCGTTCACGCTCAAGGTGCTCGGCTCGGCGTGGGACGTCTCGTGGCACTTCAGGTGGCTGCGCGACGACCTCGCCCCGCCCCACCTGCTCAACTCCGCCGGCACGGCCCTGGTCGTCGCCCTCGTCATGATCCACGGCTACACCGGTTACGGCGTCGACAAGGCCGCGCTCAGGCTCATCCAGTGGGGCACCGGGATCTTCCTCGTCGCGGTGCCGCTCGACCTGATCAACCACCGCGTCAACGGGCTCGACATCACCTCGTGGAGCCCGTCCCACATCATGCTCTACGCCGGCACGTTCTTCATGATCGCCGGCGTGCTCCGGGGCTGGTTCATGGGCGCGCCCCCCGGGCGTGAGCGGACGGTCGTGCTCGGCGCGTTCTTCGCGTTCTTCCTGGAGAACGTGCACTTCCCCGAGCAGCACCAGGAATACGGCATCCTGTCGCTCGGCGCCTGGGACAACGGGGTCGTCTACGCCGAGAAGATCCTGCTCCAGTTCGCCGCCGACCAGATGGGGCGGCCGGTGGACCGGACGATGGTCACCGGGTTCACGCTGCCCGTGCCCGACTACCTCTATCCGGTCTACGCCGTGGTCGCCGGGCTGTCGGTGCTGGTGGCGGCCAGGATGCTGATCGGCAGGTTCGGCGCCGCCACCCTCGTCGCGGCGAGCTACGTGGGGTTCAGGACGCTGATCTGGCCGATGCTCACCTACACCGGCTTCCCGCCGTCGGCGCTGCCGTTCTTCCTGGTCGTGGGCGCGCTGCTGGTGGACCTCGCGTTCCTGGTGCGGATCCCCGCCGTACGCGCGGTGCTCGGCACGGCCGTCGTCACGGCGGGCGCGTACGGGGCGCTGACGGCCCAGAACGCGGTCATGGGCCCGGTGTACGGCGCGCTCAAGGGCCAGCGGGAGCTGATGGGCTCGCCGCCGCTGGTGCTGGTGTCGGCCGGGTGGGCCGGGCTCGGGCTGCTGGTCGCCTGGGTGGCCATCGAGTGGTTCGCTCGTGGGCGCAGGCCCCGGGAGGTGCCCGCGCCGCCACCGGCGACGACGCCCACGGTCACCGCGCCCGCGACCCCCTGAACGGCCGCCCCTGTCGCGGTCGGCGGATGCGGCCCGAGGCCGGTTCCGCCGGCCGCCCTGGTTCCAGGCGATCGAGTCTCTAGGCGATCGAGGCCCGGGTGATCGCCACCGCCACCCCGTACGCCAGCCCCATGATTCCCACCTCGGCCGCCGCCCACCCGACCAGGGCGGTGGCCCGGCCCTGGCGTACGGCGGGCATCAGCCGGAAGCGGATGTTGGCGGCCAGCGGCACCAGCAGCGCCACGAGCGCCGTCTTGGTCACGACCAGCAGCCCGTAGTGACTGGTCACGATGGCCTCGGGCAGGACCACGCCGGGGGTGAGCGCCATCGTGCCCAGCCCCGTGACCAGCCCGGACAGCGCCACCAGCAGCAGGCAGACGGTCGCCATCCGGGAGAACTTCGGCAGCACGGCGGCCAGCAGGTCGCGGTGCGGGGCCAGGAAGACGACCGTGGCCGCCAGCCCGCCGGTCCACGCCGCCGCCCCCATGACGTGGATCTCCATCGAGATCATGATGGGGTCGTGCCAGACCGAGTTCACCGCGTGCCCGGTGACCGGGATCGGCAGCAGCCCGAACAGCGCCACGATCACCCGCAGCTCGGCCGGCACCTTCTCGCCGAACCGCACCGCCATCAGCCCGATGCCGGCCGCCGCCAGCGCGCACGCCGCGCTGAACAGCAGCCCCTGGCCGGTGCCGACGCTCTGCACGTAATCGGCGATCATCCCGAACGTGGGCACGGCGCCGGGGTTGAGCTCGGCGGTCTGGAAGACGATCGTGACCAGCGCGCAGATCGCCCACGCCCACGCGGCCATCACGGCCAGCGGGCGCACCTTGAGCAGGACCGGCTCCGAGCGCTCAGGGTTCCTGAAGCCGAGCAGCTTGGGCAGCAGGCTGAGCCCGACCAGCGCCACGGCGGCCACGTCGAGCAGCGCGCGGATGATCGGCAGGCCGACCGAGACGACGGGGCCCGGCATGGGGATGCCGGGGACGGCCTGCTGAGCGGTGAGCGAGCTGGCCGCCACGGCCGCGACGACCGCGCACACGCCGAACGCGCCCGCCACCAGCCGCCCGCCGATCCGCTGCTCGGCCACGGGGGGAGCGGCGACGGTGGTCACGAGCGCGTCTCTTCAGCGCGCGGGGGGCCCGAGCGGCGCAGGGCGACGGCGGTGCCCGCGGCGAGCACCAGCAGGGCCCCCACGATCCACACCACGGCCATCCCCGCCCCGCCGTTGGCCGCCGCCTCGGCGGCCGCGGCGCTGTCGGCCGGCGCCGTCTGGCCGGCGGGGGCGGTCTGGCCGGCGGGGGCGCCCGAGGCGCCGGCGGCCAGGGTGAAGCTGATCTTCCCGGTGACGGGGTGCCCGTCGGCCGACAGGATCCGGTAGCCCACCGTGTACGACCCTCCGGCCGGCAGCGGCCGCACCTTCACCGAGACCCGCTCGGCCGCGACCTCGGCGCTCCCGTCGGCCCACGAGGACCCGTCGGCCCCGGTCACGCCCACCTGCGCGTATCCCTGCCGTACCGCCTGGTCGAAGACCAGGGTGACCCGTTCGGGCGAGGCCGCCAGCGTGGACCCGTCGCGCGGGTCGCTGGAGATGAGCACGTTGTGCGCCTGGGCCGGGGCGCCGGCCACGCCCACGGCGGCGAAGGCGAGCAGCAGGACCGTGAGTAGCCGCCTCACAGATGAAACCTTCCATCGGACAATTCGCGAACCCGTATATGGTCCCATCCATGGAGGACCTGTTCGGCGGCGCGGCTCCCTACTACGCGAAATACCGCTCCGGGCACGGCGACCCGGCGATCGAGCACCTGGCCATGACGTTCGGCGCCGGGGCGACGGCGCTGGACCTGGGCTGCGGGCCCGGCACGGTGGCCATCCCGCTGGCCCGGCGCGTCCGCGAGGTGCTGGCCGTCGACCCGGACGCCGAGATGCTCGCCGAGGGCCGGCGCCTGGCCGCGCGGGCGGAGAACATCCGCTGGCTGCGGGGCGACTCGACCACGATCGACCGGCTGCCCCCGTTCGACCACGTGGTCATGGGACGGTCGTTCCACTGGATGGACCGGCGCGCGGTGCTGGCGGAGCTGGACCGGCTGCTGCCCCCTGGCGGCGTGGTGGCGCTGGTCGGCCCCACCCGCGCGGGCGAGGAGCAGCCGTGGGAGCCGGCCATGCGGCGGGTGCGCGACGCGTTCGGCGTCAACACCTTCACCGCGAGCAACTCCTACCAGGCCACCGGCGAGCACCATGACGACGTGCTGGCCCGCTCGCCGTTCAGCGACCTCGACCGGGCCCACTACGAGGTGCGGATCGGCTACGACCTGGAGGCGGTGATCGGCCTGCAGCTGTCCTACTCCTACACCGCCCCGGCCCGCCTCGGCGACCGGCTGGACGCCTTCAGGGAGGCGGCCAGGCGGGCGCTGCTCGCGTCGTGCCCGGCGGGCAGGTGGGAGCTGGTGACGGTCACCGAGGTGCTGGTCGCCCGCCGCGCTTCGGGGCCTCCCAGATCCCCATGACCCGCCAGACGCGCCGGGTCACCGCGTTGATCAGCCCGATCTCGGCGCACAGCTCGCGCGTCTTGCCGATCGAGTCGCGGATGTCCTGCCGGGCGCCGGGATCGCGGAGATAGACCTCGGCCACGACGCTCGCCGGGATCCTGAAGCGCCGGATCATCGCTCCCGGCGGGGCCAGCATGATGCGGGCCATGACGCCGAGGATGACCGGCGAGACGAGGCCGAGCAGGAGCCGCCGGTGCGCGGGCATCCTGGGGACGCGGTTGCGCAGGTAGTGCCGGGCGAAGGAGATGTGCCTGGCCTCCTCCGCGATGTGGATGCGCATGATCGTCTCTTCCAGCGGGTGGTGCGCCCGGCCGTCCTTGAGTACCCGGCGCTGGACGTGGTCGATCGGGTCCTCGCCGCCCAGCACGAAGACGAAGAACAGCTCGGTCGAGATGAGCGGGATCCAGGGCGCGACCTGGGCGATCACGGACAGCGGTCGCGGCATGCCGCGGATCGGCATCCCGGTACGGTTCACGAACTCCTGGAACATCATCCCGTGATGTCCCTCTTCGATGGTCTCGTGGTAGACGTACCGGAACTCGGGGGATCCGTTCGGTAAGCGGTAGGCGTAGTTGAGCAGCCCGCGCTTGAGCAGGTTCTCGAACTGCAGCCCGATCTTCATCGCCGTGGCCACCCGCCACAGCCCGATCCGCGCGCGCTCCTCGGGGGAGCGGCCCCGGTACCACGGATGGCCGCCCAGCCGGTCGACCTCGGGCAGCTCCCAGCGCGGATCCTCCGGGTCCACCAGGAACTCCGGGTCGTCCCAGGGGATGTCCCGGTACGGCTCCCAGTGCTTGTCGACCGACGCCTTCGAGAGGCGTTCGATGACCGCTCGGTAGGCGCTTCCGCTCGCGACCTGCTCGTCGCGTTCCCTGGCGGTGGTAGAGCTCGGTGCCTTCGTCATCGCGTGCACTCCTCTCCTCGCCCGCTAATTGTACGGAGAATCCAATAAGGCGGGAAAGGGGAGGATCACAGCTTTCCGAGTCACAGTTTTTCTTGGGGAACCCCCAGTTCGATCGCCGCCGCCGTACGGATCAGCACGTTGACCCGGCGTCGTGACAACACCTTGGGATGGGTGTGCGTCTGGACAGCCAGCCCGTCGATCAGTGCGAAGAGCCGCCACGTCGTCCCGTCGGGGTCCGGGCAGGCGAACTCGCCGCCCGCCACGCCGGCCTCGATGATCGAGCGCATGAGCGTGCGCCCCCTGGCGTCGATGCGCCGCGAGGTCTCTTCGAGCTCCGTGCTGCGCATGGCCTCGGACCAGGCGTCGATCCACAACCGCCAGCCCTCGGTGGGGATCGCGGGCGAGCAGAGCCGCAGCAGCGAGCGCAGGCGGTCGAGGGGCGTGCCCGTCGAACGTTCCACGTCGGCCAGGGCGTCGAGATGCAGGCGGGCCGCGTACGCGAAGGCCTGGGCGAGCAGCCGTTCCTTGGTCTCGAAGTGGTAGAAGAGCAGCGCCTGGCTGACGCCGGCCGCCCTGGCGATGTCCAGGGTCCTGGCGTGCCCGAATCCCCGCTCCGCGATCACCTCGCAGGCCGTCTTCAGTAGATCCTCGCGCCGTAATCGGCTGAAACCTGTTGTCACAGCGAGTAACTCTAACTTCTGATCACTAGTATTTATAGGACAAACCGGGCGTCAGTGTCTCTGGCCTGAGATATCCCGGTACGGTACGGCGGCCTCATTCGCCGACAGTCATGTTGATCATGGTAACCGGTAAGGACCGAACGTCCTTCGGCGGGGGGTCACAAAAGCGGCTCAGTCGCCTATTTCGCCACGCATGTGATGAAACGGGCGGCCCTTCAGGGCGTGGCCGGGCGAGCCGCGCGGGAAAGACCTCCAGAGCAATGCTCTATGCGGGCCAGGGCGACCTGACTAGAGTAAGTGAGCACTGATGCCGAGGAGTCGATGTGAACCTTGCTGATTATCGGCGTGCGGCCGGAGCCTGGCTGCGGGACAACGCTCCATCCGACGACCATCCGGAGGCCGACGGGATCGCCCGCGCCAAGGACTTCATGGCCAAGCTCTACGACGCCGGCTACTCCGGCATCACCTGGCCGGAGCGGTGGGGCGGTCAGGGGCTGACCCAGGCCGAGGAACGCGCCTTCGCCGAGGCGGCCCGCGACTACACCCTGCCCACCTACGTCTTCATGATCGGCCTGGGCATGACCGGGCCCACGCTCGTCGACCGGGGCACCGACGCCCAGCGCGAGCGGTTCGTCCGGCCGCTGCTGCGCGGCGAGGAGATCTGGTGCCAGCTCTTCTCCGAGCCGGGCGCCGGCAGCGACGTGGCCAGCCTGCAGACCAGGGCCGAGCGCGACGGCGACCACTGGATCGTCAACGGCCAGAAGGTGTGGACCTCCGTCGCACACCACGCCGACTGGGGGCTGCTCCTCGCCCGCACCGACGTGGACGTGCCCAAGCACAAGGGCCTGACCATGTTCGTGGTGGACATGCACCACCCCGGCGTGACGGTCAGGCCGCTGAAGGACATGTCCGGCAGGGCCAACTTCAACGAGATCTTCTTCGACAACGTCCCCGTTCCCGACGAGCACCGCGTCGGCGAGGTCAACGACGGCTGGAGCGTGGCCGTCACGACGCTCCTGCACGAGCGGCTGTCGATCTCGGCGGGCGTCGGCATGGGCGGGCAGAAGGACAACCCCGCCTCCGTCGAGGCGCTGCGCCGGGTCGTCGACACCGACGACCCGCTGGTCCGCGACGAACTCGTCGAGCTGCACATCCGCACCCGCGCGCTGGCGCTGTTCAACCAGCGGCTGGCCCAGGAGACCAGGGCCGGGATCTTCCCCGGCGCCCGGGGCAGCGCCGCCAAGCTGCTGCTGGCCGAGCTGACCCAGTTCGAGGCCGACCTCGCCACCCGGCTCGTCGGGCCCGAGGCGATGCTGGCCGGCCATCCCCTCGCCCGCGCGATCTCGACGGCCCCCGGCATGGCGCTGGGCGGCGGCACCAACGAGATCATGCGCAACATCGTCGGCGACCGCGTGCTCGGCCTGCCGCCCGAGCCCCGGGTGGACAAGACGGTGCCGTTCAAGGACCTGAAGGTGGGGACGCAGGCGTGAAGCTCGTACTCAGCGAGGAACAGCGCGAACTGCGCGAGGCCGTACGCGGCTTCCTGCGCGCCGCCTCGCCCCTGCCCAAGGTCCGCGACGGCTACGACCCGCAGGTGTACGCGCGCCTCAACGGCGAGCTGGGCCTGTCCGGCCTGATCGTCCCCGAGGAGTACGGCGGCGCCGGAGCCGGCCTGTCCGAGCTGGCCGTCGTGCTGGAGGAGACCGGCGCGGCCCTGCTGCCCGGCCCCTTCCTGGCCACCGCGTTCACCGCACTCGCGCTGACCGGGACCCCCGACAAGGAGCTGCTGACCGGCATCGCCGAGGGCCGCGTCGCCGCCACGCTCGACCAGGGCGAGCTCTCCTTCGACGGCTCGGCCGCGAGCGGCACCCTGCCGCGCGTGCTCACCGGCATGGAGGCCGACGTGCTCGTGGCGCCCGCCCCCAGCGGCGACGGCGGCGGCGACGGCGGTGGCGACGGGGGCGGGAAGGTCCTGCTGGCCGTCGAGCTGGCCGGGCCCGGCGTGCGCAGGACCGCGCTGGAGCCGCTCGACCTCACCCGCGGCCTGGCCGAGGTGGTGCTGGAGGGCGCGCCCGCGCGCGTGCTCGGGCCGGCCCCGAAGACCGGCGTCGGCGACCGGCTGTGCGTGGCGCTGGCCGCCGAGCAGCTCGGCGTGATGCGGGCGGCGCTGGAGTCGATCGTGGCCTACGCCAAGGTCCGCGTGGCCTTCGGCCGCTACATCGGCTCCTACCAGGGGGTCAAGCACAAGCTCGCCGACATGCACGGCAAGCTCGAACAGGCCGAGTCCATCGTCCGCTACGCCGCCTGGGCCGCCGACGAGTCGCCCGGCGAGCTGCCCGAGGCCGCCGCGCTCGCGCAGGCGTACGTCGGCCGCGCCTGCTTCGAGGTGGCCCGCGACCACCTGCTGCTGCACGGCGGCATCGGCTATACCTGGGAACACGACGCGCACCTGTTCTACAAAAGGGCCAAGGCGGACGAGGTGCTGCTGGGCCCCCCGAGGATCCACCGTGCCAGACTCGCGCACCTGCTGGAGCTGTAAATGGACGTCAGCGACCTCCCCGGCTTCTACGCCATCGCCGCCGCCGATCCCGGCCGCCGCGCCGTGATCGACACCGACGGCTCGGAGACCTCCTACGGCGACCTGCTCGCCCGGGTCAACCAGGTGTCGCACGGCCTGCGGGCGCGCGGGCTCGGCACCGGTGACGTCGTCGCGGGCGTGCTGCCCAACGGGGTCGACGCCCTCGTCCTGGTCATGGCCACCGGGCAGATCGGGCTCTACTACGTGCCGATCAACTGGCACCTGACCGCCGCCGAGGTGGCGTACATCCTGGGCGACTGCGACGCCAAGGTGGTCGTCACCAGCGCCGAGCACGCCGTGCCGGGCGGTGAGATCGGGACGGACGGCCTGGCCGCGGGGCAGCCGGCGAGCGCGCCCGCCGACCGCACCGCCGGAGCCGTCATGTGGTACACCTCCGGCACCACCGGCTTCCCCAAGGGCGTCCAGCGCCCGCTGGCCGGCGCCGAGCCGGAGCAGCTCGTGCCGCTCTACACGTGGTTCTTCGGGCAGGTCGTGGACCTCAAGGCGGGCGACGAGGTGCACCTGGTCACCTCGCCGATGTACCACTCCGCGCCGTGCGCGCACGCCCAGTTCGCGCTGCACCTCGGCCACACCGTGGTGATCACGCCCAGGTTCGACCCGGTGAACATCCTGGAGCTGGTCGAACGGTACCGGGTGTCCAACGCGATGATGGTGCCGACCATGTTCCACCGGATGCTGCAGCTGCCCGAGGACGTCAGGGGCAAGTTCGACGTGTCGAGCCTGCGCCAGGTCATCCACACCGCCGCCGCCTGCCCGGTCGCGGTCAAGCAGCAGATCATGGACTGGTGGGGGCCGGTCCTGTACGAGTACTACGGCTCCACCGAGTCCACCATCGCCTTCGCCGTCAAGCCGGACGAATGGCTGGCCAGGCCCGGCACCGTGGGCCGGCCCGCGCCCACGTTCGAGGCCAGGATCCTCGACGAGGCCGGCCAGGAGCTGCCGCCCGGCGAGCCCGGCCTGATCTACGTCAAGTCCAGCATGGGCACCTTCGAGTACCGCAAGGACCCTGGCAAGACCGCCGCCAGCATGCGTGGCGAGTGGTACGCGCCCGGCGACATCGGCTACCTCGACGCCGACGGATACCTGTTCCTGTGCGACCGGCGCACCGACCTCATCGTCTCCGGCGGGGTGAACATCTACCCCGCCGAGATCGAGGCCGCCCTGCTCGAACATCCCGCCGTCGCCGACGTGGCCGTCATCGGGGTGCCCGACGAGGAGTGGGGCCACAACGTGGTCGCGCTCGTGCAGCCCGCCCCCGGCCACCCGCCGGGCCCCGAGCTGACCACCGAGCTGCTGGAGCACTGCGGGCCGCGCATCGCCAGGTTCAAGCAGCCGAAGCTGATCGCCTACCGCGAGAGACTGCCGCGCACGCCGACCGGCAAGCTGTCGCGCTCGAAGGTCCGCGCCGACTACCTGGCGGACCCGTCGGCCGAGAACACCAGCTCCTCGCTGTAACGGCCGCCGTCGCCCAGGTAGAAGCGGGCCGACAGGGTACGGGCGGCGGTGTCGAAGACCGTCGTCCACAACGTGCGGAACGGCAGGTCGCCGGTCTCCGGCTGGCGGACCGCGTCCATGCCGTCCCGCACGTCCGCGGCCGTCATCCCGCTCCTGGCGCGGTCGTACAGGGTGCGCAGGCGTCCGAACGTGCCGAAGCTGTGCGGGCCGTCCGCGGGCAGCCTGGCCGGGTCCGGATGGCGGTGCAGCAGGTGGTTGGTGACGCAGAGCGGGGCGTCGCCGAGGTCGATGACGTGCTCACTGCCGTCCGTGCCCCGCTCCCACACGAACGCCTGCCCGTACGCGTCGGCCACCAGGTAGTGCAGCGCCACGCCGAAGTCGTAGTGCTTGGCGCCCAGCAGCGCCTGCTTGGCCTGGTCGGCGTTCGCGCAGGTGTCGACGAGGAACCTGGGCAGCTGCACACTCGCCAGGCCCACCTGCGGCGTGGCCGGGCCCTTCGGCGGTTCCGCGTGCTCGAAGTCGGCGACCAGCAGCATGACCGCCAGGCCCGCCGCGTTGATGCCGTCCATGCAGCCGTCGAGCTCGTTCATGGTGAGCACGACCGAGGCGAGCCCCTCGTCGGGCAGTGTCGTGATCACGTACGGGCGCGACGCCATGGGCAGCTCGCCAGGCCCCGGGGTGCCGCCCATGATCTCGCTGGTCGTCGTCGGGAAGAAGTCGTAATTGCGCCCTGCCCTGCCGTGCCCGTCGGCGGCGGCCGACGGCGGGATCCACATCGCCGAGCAGCCGGAGCCCTCGGGGACCAAGGCGAGCGCGTCCAGGGCCAGCTCGTCCTGGTCGGGATCGAGGCCGAGCGCCGCCGCCGCGCCGTCCATGCGCGCGTGGTGCTGTGGCCAGTGCCGCTCGAACCAGGTCCTGCGTGCCCGGCCCACGACCGGGTCGATCGGCGTGGGCGCCCAGCCGAGCCGCCTGGCCTCCTCGGCCAGCGCCCGGCCGATCTCGACCTGGCCGCCGGCCAGCGTCAGGTGGCGGACCAGCTGGAAGTCGTTCTTGCCGCCCGCGACATGTGTCAAATTCTTCATGCCGCCGACCCTGCCGGACCCCGCTGACCACCCCCTTACCGGCCGCTGACCGCGCGCCGGTAGCGTTCGGAGAGGCGCAGGACGTGCTCGGCCAGCTCCGGCGGGTCGAGCACCTCGAAGTCGACGCCGAGGAAGCCGATCCACACCGCCATCCCGTTCACGTCGTCGCCGCCCAGCCGGAGCAGGCAGGTCGACTCGTCCACCGGCTCCACGTCCTGGTTCGGCGACACCGCCCTGATCCGCTCCGCCGGCGCGTGCAGCAGCACCGTGGCGTGATGACGCCACATCGCCGTGCTGACGCCCTTCTCCACGTACGCGGCCACGTCGCCGCCCTGCGGCAGCTCGCGCGGCGTGAAGCGGGGGCCGGGCGGCGTCCGCGGGCTCAGCCTGTCCACCCGGAACGTGCGCCAGTCCCGACGGTCGAGGTCGTAGCCCACCAGGTACCAGCGCCCGCGCCGGTGCGCCAGCCGGTACGGCTCCGCGGTCCGCAGGGCGGCCGCGCCGTCGTGGCCCGTGTAGTCGAAACGAAGCACCTCGTGGTCGCGGGCCGCGTTCGCGATCGTGGTCAGCACGTCCGGCGCGACGGAAGGGGCGGTGCCCGGGATCTGCACGGTGTAGGCGTTCAGCGCGCTGACCCGCCGCCGCAGCCGGGACGGCAGCACCTGCTCCAGCTTGGCCAGCGCCCGTAAGGAGGACTCCTCGATCCCTTCGACCCCGCCCCCGGCGGCACGCCCGAGCCCGACCGCGACCGCGACGGCCTCCTCGTCGTCGAGCAGCAGCGGAGGCAGCGCCGCCCCCGCCCCCAGCCGGTAGCCGCCCGCCACGCCGGGGGTGGCGTGCACCGGGTAGCCGAGCGCGCGCAGGCGCTCGACGTCGTTGCGGATCGTCCTGGTCGAGACGCCGAGCCGGGCGGACAGCTCGGGGCCCGGCCAGTCGCGCCGCGTCTGGAACAGGGACAGCAGCTTGAGCAGGCGGGCCGAGGTGTCGAGCATGCGCACCAGTGTGCCCGCTAACGCGGAAAGGCGTCTTCCGCGTTGATGATCAGCTTGCCCAGGAAGTGGCCGTCCTCGCTGCGACGATGGGCCTCGGCGGCCCGCTCCAGCGGGAACACCTCGGCGACCGGCACCCGTACCACCACCTTGGGATCTTCCGCGCTGTCTCGGTCGCCGCCGGCCGCCGTGAGCGGGTCGCGCAGGGCCCGTACGTCGTCCTCGGCGCTCGCGCCCCGGCCCGAGGAGAAGCGCACGCCGAACTCGCCCGCGTCGGCCATGTCCGCGATCGTGATCACCTTGGCGGGATCGCCGGTCAGCTCGACCGACAGCTTCAGCACGCCCCTGCCCGAGGCGTCCAGCACCCGGTCCACGCGGCCGGGCAGGCGCTCCTCCAGGCCGTCCCCGTACGTGACGGGGTGGACGCCGAGGCCGCGCAGGACTTCGTGGTGGCGCTCACTGGCGGTGCCGATCACGCGGGCGCCGAGCGCGCGGGCCAGTTGCGCGGCGGCCAGGCCGACGCCGCCCGCCACCGCGTGGATCAGCAGCGTCAGCCCCGGGCCGGCGCCCAGCTCGCGCAGGGTCCTGACGGCCGTCCCGACGGCGACGGGCAGCGCCGCCGCCTCCGCGTACGAAAGCTCCGCCGGCTTGCCCACCAGCCGGTCCGCCTCGGCGATCGCGTGCGTGGCCAGCGCCCCCGAGGCCACCTGGCCGAAGACCGCGTCGCCCAGCCGCCATCCGGTCACCCCAGGGCCGAGCGCGTCGACCGTGCCGGCCAGCTCGATCCCCGTCCCCTGGGGGCCGTCGATCGTGGCGCCGGGGAAACCGGCCCGGATCTTCCTGTCGATGGGGTTCACACCCGCCGCCCTGACCGCCACCCGCACCTGGCCCGGCCCCGGCCGGGGCATCGGGACCTCCTCCAGCTCCAGCACCTCGGGCCCGCCGTGCTCGCGGTAGCGGACGGCCTGGGCGGTGACGAGCAGGACGGCCTTGCCGACCAGCTCGCGGGCCTCCAGCGCCGCGTGCGCCTCTCGCGCCCGTTCCAGGGGTACGGCCAGGCCCACGACGGTCGCCAGCCGGCCCGCCGCGATCTCCCGCATGGTCTCCTCCGCGAGCCTGCTGAACTCGGCGGGTGCGAACTGGACCTGCTCCATGCCGGTCACCCGCACCCCGCGCCGGTCCGCCTCCGCCGGATCGATCGCGGCGGTGGCCCCGCTCGGCACCCCGTACGCGAAGAACCGCCCGCCCCGCCCCAGCAGCCGGAACGCGCTCCCGCCGACCTCACCGCCGACCCCGTCGAACACGACCTCGAACCGCCCGCCACCGCCCGGCGCAGCCGGGCCGTCCGCGTCGGTGCGGTCGTCCGGCCGGGACAAGCCGGTCAAGCCGCCCGCGCCGGTGCGGTCGTCTGGCCGGGACAAGTCGGTCGAGTCGCCCGGGTCGTGCGGACGGGACAGGCCGGTCGAGTCGCCCGGTTCGGTCAGGGCGTCCGGGTCTTCGAGCCGCGGATAGTCGACGACCGTCGCCGCGCCCGCCTCCAGGGCCGCCCGCTGTTTGGCCGGGCCGTGCGCCGCCGCCGTGACCCGGGCCCCGGCCGCGGTCGCCAGCCCGACGAGCGCCAGCCCCAGCGCCCCGCCGGCTCCGGTGACCAGCACCCGTGTCCCCGGCTCCAGGCCGGCCGCCCGTATCAGACTCAACGCCGCGGGACCCACCTGGACCAGCGCCGCCGCCCGCCAGAGGGGAACCTCGTCCGGCACCGTCACGACCGTCTCCGCGTCCGCCGCGACCCGCTCGGCGTACCCGCCGCCGGGAACCAGCGCGGCGACCCGCCGCCCGATCCAGCCGGCGTCCACCCCGTCGCCCACCGACAGGACCCGCCCGGCCACTCCGCTGCCCGGCACGTACGGCGGCTCGCCCGGGAACCACTCGCGCCCCCACCCGGAACGCAACTGCGCGTCGATGGACATGACGTCCGCCACCGACACGCCGATCACCAGCTGTCCCGCCTGGGCTACGGGATCCGGTGCCCGCCCCGCCACGAGCACCTCGGGGCCACCGTACTTCGTCACCTCGACCACGTTCATGCGGCCGAGTCTGCAACCTCAGGTGCGCTTGAGGTCAACCGGCGGGGAAGCGGGCGGCCCGTACCGGCCGCCCGCTCCCCGCCGTGCGCTCAGGCGATCAGCCGAACAACCGCTGCGCCTGCTGGAACACCACGATCACGGTCAGCGTGCCGAAGAACGCCACCGACCAGACCAGCGCGCCCAGCCGGTACGACCGCACCTTGATGGCCTCGGGCAGCGCCCGCCGGTTGAGGATGATCAGCAGGATGGAGTAGACGAACATCATCACGGCCGCGAAGCACGCCGAGAACACCAGCAGGATCAGCGGCTGGTCCAGGCCCGCCAGCAGGATCCCGGTGCCGATCACCGCCATCGCCCAGACCACGATGAAGTAGACCCGGTTCACCGAGACGGCCTTGTCGCGCAGGTAGACCGTCTTGATCGTGTCGGAGGCCAGCCGCGAGGTGTAGTCGACGATGCCCATCGCCGAGGCGAACAGGGCCAGCGCTCCGATCAGCCAGAACAGCACCCCGAACCAGGGCCCGACGACGTCCTGCAGCACCTGGCCCTCGACCTCGAGGAAGGCGATGCTGTTCTCCAGCCCCTCACGGCCGAAGACCGTGGAGTAGGCCAGCATCGACATGAGCGCGATGGTCACGAACGACACCATGGCGAACGTCCACGCCTGCTCCACGTTCGCGAAGCGCCACCACTGCTTCCAGCGCTCCAGGTTCTCCTTCGTCGGGGCGAACTGGAAGCCGGTCGAGGCGGCCGCCTCCTCGTGGCCGGTGACCGGGCTGACCAGGCGTGGCACGTACTGGCCCATGCCGAAGCCCTTGTCGCGGATCCAGTTGCTCTGGCACAGGTTCTGGCCGCCGCCCGCTCCGGCGTACGCGATGGCGCCCATGAGCACCGCGAAGTCCAGCGGCGGCACGGGGAACTGGGCGCCGACGGACAGGCCCTTGCCCAGCTCCACCCAGCTCTCGGCGTTGATCGCGAAGACGACCGCGACCACGGCGAGGATGGCCACCAGGGCGATCTTCACGAAGATCACCTTTTCCAGCGCGGTGTAGATCACCGGCGCCAGTGTCAGGCCGAGCGCGATCACGATCAGCATGCCGATCGCGATCCACCGCACCGAGCCCTCGCCCGACCCGGTCAGGTACGTCACCATGGTCGCCGACGTGGTCACCCACCCCGGCCAGAGATTCGAGGCCAGGGCCATCAGGACGAAGACCAGACCCCAGTGTTTCCACATCCGGCTGAAACCGGTCAGCGCGGTTTCGCCGGTGGCCAGGGTGTAACGCTCGATCTCCATGTTGAGAAACCACTGGGTGATGATGCCGATCGCGGCTCCCCAGATGAAGACCAGGCCGACTTGTGAGGCGATGTACGGCCAGAGGATGAATTCTCCCGAGGCCAGGCCCACACCGGCGCCGACCAGGCCGGGGCCGATGATGCGCCAGGTTGATCGGGGTGGTTCGGGAAGGTCGCGGACGGCGACGGCGGGCAGGACTCGCGCAGGAACGGTGGGGGTGAACTCCGCCATGCGGATCTCCTTGTTCGGACTTACCTGGACGTCACATTACAGAGACCCAAATGGTGAGTGGAATAGCCAGTTAATCATCGCCGCATATTCCCCCTGATCCGTGAAGCCCACGCCGTGGCCGCCCGCTTCCCTGGCTCCGCCCAGCGTCCGGCTCATGGGCCCGGGCTCGCCTGCCACCACGGCAGGCCTGCCTATGACCAGCGAAGACACCATTCTGTGTCCGATCGAACACGATCAGATGCCCTTGTGATCGCTGGTGGCGCTGCGATTACACACGGTAGTCATGACGGGTGCGCCGTCCCGCTCCGGGACACCGCTGACCAGGGAGGTTCTCATGACGCTCGTGCTGACCGCGGCCCGCAGGCTGGCCGCGCTCGGACTCTGCGTGGCCGCCACGTTCGCCGTGCCGTTCACGGCGCTTCCCGCCCAGGCCGCCGCGGGAGCCGAGCTCTTCATCACGGTCACCCCGCGCGCGGGCGGCGCCTACGCCACCCGCCTGACGTGCGACCCGGACGGCGGGGTCCACCCACATCCGCGGGCCGCCTGCGACGCATTGCACGGGGTGGACGGGCACGTCCACGATCTGAACGTCGACCCGGGGCCCTGCCCGCTGATCTTCGACCCGGTGGAGGTCGAGGTGAAGGGCCACTGGTACGGCCGGCCGACGTCGTTCCACGAGACGTTCAGCAACCGCTGCGACATGGACCGCAGGCTCGGCCCGCTCGTCTGACCGAGGCGTCAGAGGGCCGGCTCGGCCGGCCCCCTGACACCAGCCGGCCGAGCCGATCAGCTAGCGGACGGCCTCGATCAGCGCCCGCAGCAGGGCGGTGCGGCCGGGCATCTCGGCCACGATGACGTGCTCGTGGTCGGCGTGCGCCCCGCCGCCCACCCCGCCCAGCCCGTCGAGTGTCGGGCAGCCGACGCCGGCGGTGAAGTTGCCGTCGGAGGCGCCGCCCACCGAGGCCGAGGTCAGCGGCTCCAGCCCCAGCCCGGCCGCCAGCTCCCGCGCCCTCGCGAAGAGGCCGGCCGACATCGAGGTCTCCAGCGGCCGCCGGTTGGGGCCGCCGAGGATCTCCAGCCGGGTGCCCGGCAGCACCGGCCGCAGGGCGTGCATCGCCGCGTCCACCCTGGTCTGCTCGGCCACCTCCGCCGCCCGCACGTCCACGCCCACCGTGGCCGCAGCGGGAACCGTGTTGAGCGTGGTGCCGCCCGACAGGGCCGTCGGGGTGACGGTGGTCGCGCCCGCCCCCAGGGCCGCGATGGCCAGGATCTGGTGGGCCAGCTCGATTCCGGCGTTCGCCCCCTTCTCCGGTTCGAGGCCGGAGTGGGCCGCCTTGCCGTGCACGTTGACGTGGTAGAGCGAGGTGCCCTTGCGGGCCGTCTTCAGCGCGCCGCCGTCGGCGCTGGCCTCCATCACGAAGGCGGCGGCCAGCCCGCGCGCGGTCTCCTGGATCAGCGGGGCCGAGCTGATCGAGCCGACCTCCTCGTCGCCGGTGACCAGCAGCGTGACGCCGTCGAGCGAGTCGAGCCCGGCCAGGGCGTGGAAGGTCTGCACCAGCCCCGCCTTCATGTCGAACACCCCCGGCCCCCTGGCCACGCCGTCCACCACGGACCAGGGGTGGGTGGCGAGGCTGCCGATCGGCCAGACGGTGTCGTGGTGGCCGAGCAGCAGGACCCTGGGCGTGCCGAACGACCAGCGCAGATGCGTGACGCCGTCGATCATCAGCACTTCCGGGGCCGTGCCCAGGTAGCGGGTCCCCATCGCGGCGACGACCTTCGCGCTGCGGGCCACGGCCTCCAGGTCGCTGGAGAACGATTCGCAGCGGACCAGCTCTTCGAGGTCCTCGATCATGCTCGCGGTGTCGTTCACGCCAGCCGCTCCCCGAGGAAGCGGTGCACGTTCCCGCCGATGATCGCCATGACGTCCTTCTCCGGCAGGCCGCGCGCCAGCAGTCCCTCGGTCACCATGGGCAGCCCGGCCGGGCCCTCCAGCCCTGGGACGGCCCGCTTCGGGTCCACGCCTCTGGCGTAGACGTCCTCGCAGCACGGCGGCGTCAGGTCGTCCATCACCTCGCGGATGAAGTCGGGGCCGAGCCCCACGTGGTCGACGCCCGCGACGGACACGATGTGCTCGATGTGGTCGAGCAGGCGGTCGAGCGTCATGTCGCGCGCGTCCTCCGCCAGGAAGGGGGCGAAGAAGTTGACGCAGATCACGCCCCCGGTGGCGGCGACGGCGCGGAGCTGGTCGTCGGTGAGGTTGCGGTGGTGGTCGCGCAGGGCGCGGGCGGAGGAGTGGGTGGCCATGACCGGCTTGGTGGCCAGCTCCAGCACGTGCTCGACGCCGGAGGCGCCCAGGTGGGAGACGTCGAAGACGATGCCGAGCCGTTCCATCTCGGCCAGCGCGGCGACGCCGTCCGTGGTCAGGCCGCTGCCGGTCGCGTCCTCGCCGCTGCCGTCGGCCAGCGGCGTGCGGCCGAAGTGGGCGATCGAGGCCACCCGTACGCCCAGCCGGTGCACGGTCGAGATCAGCTCGACGCTCGCGTCGAGGCCCGGCATGCTCTCCATGGCCAGCACCAGGGCGATCCTGCCGTCGGCGAGCGCCTCGTCGATGTCGGCGGCGTCGAGGCAGAGCCGTACGTGTTCGGCGTTCCCCTCGGCCAGCACGTGAGCACACTCGATCATGCGCAACGTCTGCCGCAGCGCGCCCTCAGGCCGGTACTGGTCGTCGATGAAGACGGGCAGCACCTGGAGGTTCACGCCGCCGTCACGCAACTGGGGCAGCCATCTCTCACGGAAGAACGAGGCCCACTGACGTGGCGGCCTGGCCGAGACGGCCATGAGGAGATCGTTGTGGGTGTCGGCCACGATCGCGCGCTCGTGCAGGGAGTTCGTCATGGGACGGACGGTATCGCGGGCCTCGTTCCAGCTCCACAAAGCACTCCGGTTTTTCACCCCAGGCGGATACATGTGCCACCAGGGAGAATCGCTGGACCTGGCGAGGGCGGGCCTCCTCAGGTGGCCCCTTCAGGTGGCCCTGTCAGGTGGCCCCTTCAGGTGGCGCCGGCGCTGCGGTACGCCGGTCGTGGCGGCCGGGCCGTGAGCCGGCGGTAGAGCGTCGTCGGCCCCGGCCAGTTGTTCGTGACGCGCCCGTCGGCCGTCTTGTACCAGCTCCGACAGCCCTCACCCCACACCATCCGCGCCATGGCCGCGGCGAGCTGGCGCCGCCAGGCCGCCATCGCCTCGGGCCGCACCTCGATGGGCCCCTGCCCGGCCAGGTACGGCAGGCACGCCATGACATGGTTCACCTGGCATTCGATCATGAAGATGATGGAGTTGTGCCCGAGGTTGGTGTTGGGCCCGTACAACATGAACAGGTTGGGGAAGGCCGGCAGCGAGATGCCCAGGTAGGCCTCGGCGCCGTCCTTCCACCGCTGCTCCAGGGAGAGCCCGTCGCGGCCGATCACCTCCATCGGCGCGAGGAACTCGGTGCTCCGGAAACCGGTGCCGTAGACGATGGTGTCGACCTCGTACGAGCCTTCGGTGGTCTCGACGCCCTTGGGCGTGATCCGGACGATCTTGTCGGTGACCAGTGACACATCGGGTCTGGTGAGGGCCGGGTAGAAGGAGCTGTCGATGACGACTCTCTTGCAGCCGGGCGGATAGTCGGGCGTGAGCCTGGCCCGCAGCTCGGGGTCGGGCACCTGGTCGCGCAGGTGGCGCAGCGCCCGCTGCTTGAGCATGCCCTCGCTCCAGCCCTGGGCGAGCGCGGGGTAGAGGGTGCCCTCCGCGTACCGGTAGATCCATTCGCGGTAGGCGCGCTGCAGCCCAGGCACGTAGTGGAAGGCGAGCCTGACCAGCGGCCCGAACGTGGCGTCCGGCTTGGGGATGACCCAGTTGGGCGTGCGCTGGAAGACGCTGAGGTGCCCCGCCCGTTCGGCGACACGCGGGATGAACTGGGCCGCCGACGATCCGTTCCCGATCACCGCGACGCGCCTGCCGGTGAGGTCGTGCTCGTGGTTCCAGCGGGAGGAGTGGAACGAGACGCCCTTGAAATCCGACATGCCGGGAATGTCTGGCAACCGAGGCCGATTGAGCTGCCCCACCCCCATGACCACCACGTCGAACCGCTCCGTACGCTCCGCGCCGTCCGCCGAAACCGTGGTCACCTGCCAGGCCGAGCCGTCGAACACCGCGCGCCTGACCTCCGTACGGAACCGGATTTTTCCCCTGACGTGGTACTTGTCCGCGCAGTGGGCGAGATAGCCGAGAATCTCGGGCTGCTCGGGGTACCGCCGTGTCCAGCTTGAGTACTTCTCGAATGAGTACGAGTACAGATGCGAGGGAATGTCGCACCCGGCCCCGGGATAGCTGTTGTCCCGCCAGGTGCCGCCGAGATCACCGGCCTTCTCGAAGACCGTGTACGACCGGATGCCGGCGCGTTCGAGCCGGATCGCCATGCACAGCCCACCGAACCCCGCACCGACGATCGCCACGCTTGGTGCCATGCCGTCCCTCCCGCCTCGAAGTCAGGATCCACTTACGTTACGCCGAACCCCGTTCCGAAGACACCCCGCGAACCCGGCGGACCGGTAGTCTGCGCAGGTGGCTGCTGTGACGTTGACGAACGTGATCGAGGTGCTGGAGGCGGCCTACCCGCCCGCCAGGGCGGAGTCGTGGGACGCGGTGGGGCTGGTCAGCGGAGATCCGGCCCAGGAGGTGCGCCGGGTGCTGCTCGCGGTCGACCCGGTCGCCGCCGTGGCCGAGGAGGCGCTCGACTGGGGGGCCGACCTGATCGTCACCCATCACCCGCTCTACCTGCGCGGCACCACGACCGTCGCGGCCACCACGCCGAAGGGCCGGCTGATCCGCACCCTGATCAAGAACGACATAGCCCTCTACACCGCCCACACCAACGCCGACGTCGCCAATCCGGGGGTCTCCGACGCCCTGGCCAGGGCTGTCGGGCTGGTGGGCGACCTGGTGCCGCTCAAACCGTTCGCGGACGACCCGTGGCGCGGGCTGGGCCGCATCGGGGAGGTGGCGGCGGGCATGACGCTGGAGGAGTTCGCCGAGCAGGCGGCCAAGGGCCTGCCGCGGACGTCCGCGGGCATCCGCGTGGCGGGCGACCCGTCCCGCCCGGTCGCGCGGGTGGCGGTCAGCGGCGGCGCGGGCGACTCGCTGCTCGCCACGGCCGCCGCCGCGGGCGTCGACGTCTTCCTGACCGCCGATCTGCGGCACCATCCGGCCAGCGAGTTCGTGGAGTCCGGCGGCCCCGCGCTGATCGACGCCGCCCACTGGGCGACGGAGTGGCCGTGGCTCGACAGCGCGGCGTCCATCCTGCACGCCAGTGGCGTTACCGTTGAGACGCGTGTCTCCGCCACGGTCACCGATGCTTGGACAAGAGGATATTGATCATGAAAGCAGCCCCCGAGGCCCAGAAGCGACTGCTCGACCTGGCAGAGCTCGACTCCGTGATTGACCGGCTGGCCCACCGCCGCCGCACCCTTCCCGAGCTGGCCGTGATCGACGAGCGGTCCAAGCTGCACGCCAGGCTCGCTACCCAGGTGATCGAGGCCGAGACCGAGTCGGGCGACCTGGCGCGTGAGCAGAGCAAGGCCGAGAGTGACGTCGAAGCCGTGCGCACCAGGGCCGACCGTGACCAGAAGCGCCTCGACTCCGGCGCCGTGACCTCGCCCCGCGACCTGGCGAGCCTCCAGTCCGAGATCGTCTCGCTGCACAAGCGCCAGGGCGATCTGGAAGAGGTCGTGCTGGAGATCATGGAGCGCCGGGAGGCCGCCGACACCAAGGTGACCGACCTGGTGACGAAGCGCGACGAGGTCCGCGCCGAGCTCTCGGCGGCCGAGGACCGCCGTGACGCCGCGTTCGGTGAGATCGAGAAGGAGTCGGCCGAGGTCCAGGGCCGCCGCACGGGCGTCGCCGGTGAGATCCCCGCCGACCTGCTCAAGCTCTACGAGAAGCTCAGGGAGCAGTACGGCGTCGGCGCCGCCATGCTGCACGGCGGCCGGTGCCAGGGCTGCAAGGTGGCCCTGTCCATCGCCGAGATGAACCGCATCAAGGCCGCTCCCCACGACGAGGTGCTCCGGTGTGAGGAGTGCCGCCGCATCCTCGTCCGTACGGCAGAGTCAGGCCTGTGACCTCCTACGTCATCGAGGCCGACGGCGGCTCGCGGGGCAACCCGGGGCCGGCCGGCTACGGCGCGGTCGTCAAGGACGCCGCCGACGGCCAGGTGCTGGCGGAGGCGGCCGAGGCGATCGGCGTCACCACCAACAACGTCGCCGAATACCGCGGCCTGATCGCGGGCCTGCAGGCGGTGCTCGACCTGGGCGGCGACGGCTCGGCCGTGGCCGTGCGGATGGACTCGAAGCTGGTCGTCGAGCAGATGGCCGGCCGCTGGAAGATCAAGAACGAGGGCCTGCGCCCGCTGGCGGCGCAGGCCGGCTCGCTGGTCAGGCGGCTGCGCGTGACCGAGTGGACGTGGATTCCGCGCGAACGCAACAAGCACGCCGACCGCCTGGCCAACGAGGCCATGGACGCCGCCGCCAAGGGCCTCACCTGGACGGCGGGCGGCACGGCCACCGAAGCCGGGCCCGCGACCGGCACGCGCGGGGATGACGGAACCCCCGAGGCCGGCCGCCGAACGGCCACCAAGGCAACGAAGAAGCCGGCGGCCACGGGGCAGACCGACCTCCTCGACGCGGGCGACATCTCCGAACTGTCCGGCCCCACCGCCTCCCTCGCCACCGCCCAGCAGACAGCCAGACCCGCGGGCACGGCCACCGGCACCGGCTGGGCCCCGCCTACCCGCGTCGCCACCTCCCTGCTCCTCCTCCGCCACGGCGAGACCGAACTGTCCGTCGAACGCCGGTTCTCGGGCCGGGGCGACGCCGAGCTCACGGCCGCCGGCCTGGCCCAGGCGTCGGCGGCGGCGGAGCGGCTGTCGCGGGAGCCGTACCGGCTGGACGTGATCGTCACCTCCCCGCTCACCCGCGCCCGCCAGACCGCGCAGGCGGTCGCCGCCCGCACCGGCCTCGACGTGGAGATGTGCGAAGACCTCAGAGAGGCCGATTTCGGCGCCTGGGAGGGCCACACGTTCACGGAGGTGCAGCGCCGCTGGCCCGCCGAGCTCGCGGCCTGGCTCGCCGACCCCGAGGTCGCCCCACCGGGCGGCGAGAGCTTCGCCACCACCGCCCGCCGCGTCGAGGCGGCCAGGGAACGGCTGGCGGAACGGCACGAGGGCAAGACGGTGCTGGCGGTCTCGCACGTGACGCCCATCAAGCTGCTCCTCAGGCAGGCCCTGATGGCGCCGCTGGAGTCGCTCTACCGCATGCACCTCGACCTGGCCTGCCTGTCGCTGATCGAGTACTACGCGGACGGCCCGTCCGTGGTGAAGTCGTTCAACGACACCTCCCACCTGCGCTGACCGGGGCCGTGCCGGGACTGTGTCACCCGGCACGGCCGCCGACTTCGCCACCACCCCCCTCAGGCGATGACCACCTCATTCCAGCCGTCCGATCTTGCGCTTGAGTGGGAAACGACGTGAAGTTTGATAGCCTTCCGCAGACGAGTCGGCCGGGCGACCGCGTCGGGCCTCATCAGGCCCGCCGAGGAAGGTCCGGGCTCCACAGGGCAGGGTGGTCGGTAACGCCGACCCGGGGTGACCCGCGGGAAAGTGCCACAGAAAGCAGACCGCCTTCCGGCCTGGCCGGGAGGTGAGGGTGAAAGGGTGGTGTAAGAGACCACCAGCGCCCACGGCGACGTGGGCGGCTAGGTAAACCCCACCCGGAGCAAGGTCAAGAAGGGACGCTCTCCGGAGCGTTCCGCGCGCGACGTTCGAGGGCTGCCCGCCCGAGCCGCGCGGGTAGACCGCTTGAGACCGCCGGCAACGGCGGCCCTAGATGGATGGTCGCCCCTTCATCAGAAGGACAGAACCCGGCCTACAGGCCGACTCGTCACCCCATCACTTTCCGGTTGCCTTGATGCACGAATCCATTGACACACTCCCGCGAGATCCTCGACGATCTGCTTTCGTTCGTGCCCATTACATCAGCTTGCCGGAAATCAGGATGAAATCGGCGGGGCAAGTGGCCGGGTCGGTTCTGCGGAGGTGGATCCGGAGGCCCTGACCGGGGGACATATCGTCCGTCTTGATCTGGAGGGGTGAGTCGGCGGAGTTGAGTTCGCCTCGGAGAGCAGGAACGATTCCGGTGATTTCGTAGCTGGACTTCGTTTCTGGGCATCCGGCCACCTGAAGGCGGATGATGGTGTTTCCACCGCAGTAGGCCAAACAATTGACCCGGTATGTCGTGTCCGTTTGGGAGCGGCTGGGGAGTCGTAGGGTGTAATGGTCGGTGCAATAGGCGAAGCCTAGAATTGGCTGACATTCGCGACTTCTGGCCGGTTTGTCGCCCTTCAGGTATTCGATGTCCATATACCCGGTGGCCGCCCTAGGGATCGTGGCTATGCCCATGATCACGGCGAGAAAGACCACGAGGGCGCCCAGGGCCTGGAGGAGGCGGAGCACGGGACGGATGAAGCGCATGAATCCGGGCAGCGACCTGATCGCCATCGTCGCGCCCGTCACCGCCGAGATGCCGCCGATCGCTTGCAGGATTTTGCTGGAGTCCTCGTAGGAAACACCGAACCAGGTCGGCAGGCAGGTGGCGCTGGCCAGAAGGCTGCCCATGAGAGTGAGGGCGCCGGCAGATAACACATGCCCTCCCTTTCCGGCATTTTCCGCAGCGTCGCGTTTGAACGCGGAGAAGGCGAGGAATGCCGCCGACAGGACGAGCATGAGGATGCTGGTCACGCAGACGACATGGTCGGCGACCACGGCAAGCTGGAAATCCATGCCACCATCCCGTTCACCCAGAGAAACTAGCGAGGAGACACCGAGCCCGGACGCGACGAAGAAAAATGTACTGGGTGAGGGGCGGCTTCGCGAGGGGAGGCGGCCGTCAGTCGCTCGGCCAGCACGAGCGGCTTTCCTGCACGACCCCGGCCGCCGGCGGGCCAGACACTGCCTATCGGCGAGTCGTGGCCTCGGCACGTGGATCATGAAGTCGAGCGGTATGCCATCCCTGTCCGTGACCTCGACTGGATTGACGTGCTGCCTCGCACCGGTTACCGGACTGCCTGCGACTACTCCTTACGCGAACTGCGGCCTCGCCGATCAGCACGGATGACGAGCAGCACCAACGAGCCGGACCAGCTCGCTTGCCGTCGTCCGCGCGGTCGCACTGCCGGGCAAGTCGCTATGAAGATCAGCCTTCGTGCCACATGTGAAAGAAAAGATCATGCTGCTCTGACCAGCGAGAAGAGGCCATCAACCCGAGATGGCGATGGGCGCTGCGCACCTTCAGCTCGCCCGCAACGGGCACCCGGTGCCGACACGTGCGGTGAGTTCGGCTCGCAGGGCACCGAGTTCGGCCATGCGCTCATCGATGACCTGGATCTTCTCTTGGAACAGCGCGGACAGGGCCTCCGCGCTGTCCGGTGCGTCGCGCAGCTCCTCGCCATGCCGTGCGATCTCCGCCAGCGAGAAACCGAGCTTCTGCGCCGTGCGTACGTAATGCAGCCAGACCACTGTCTCGGGAGGGAAATCGCGATAGCCGTTGGCCAGCCGATGGCCTGCGACGAGGCCGACCTTTTCGTAGAACCGAATGGTGTCCTTGGTCATGCCCGCCTGGGCGGCCAGTTCTCCGATGCGCATGATCCTCCGTCGGCTCCGGACTTGACCTTGGAGCCTACTCCACCCTTTAGCGTGGCACTCCCGCTGAGCAACCGCAGGAGGTCCACCGTGATCCGCCGTTTCACCCCTTCCCGTCCCTCCTATCTGCACGTCGTGCGTGCGAGCGCCTGGTACGACCTCGTCGTCACGGCCGGATTCGTGACGCCGTGGACCTACGCCCTCGTCCACGGCGCCCTCTCGTCATTGGGCGCCACCCTCGGACTGGGCGTCCTGCCGTCCCTCGATCCCCTGCAGATTCTGTACGCGAATCTGATGGGTTCGGTGGTCGTCGTCTGGGCCGTTCTGCGCATCGTCAGACCACTGCCGGTGCACGGACTGTTCGACGGCGCCGCACGCACGCTTTTCGCGATCTGGCAGGCCTATGCGTTGAGCCAGGGCGTCACGCGGGTGTTGTGGCTGTTCCTCGTGGTCGAGGTGACGTTCGGAGTGCTTCAGCTCGCACCTTGGCGGCCGAGCCGTGCGGCGAAGTCTGTAGCCGCATGACCTTCGTCGAAGCGTCTGCTCCTTGACGCCCTGGAGACATGTACCGGCAGGCCGCGCTCTGACATATCGAGCCCATGAGCCCGGCGGACCGCAGGCCCTGGTGGAACGGCCTCCCCGTCACACAGAAATCATCGCGCTCACCGCTCCGCCGATCATCGTGATTTTCGGCCTGACGAGACTGGTCATCGTCCGGCCTTCCGGCTTCGAATTCGCGACACTCCTGGCCCTCGTACTCTTGGGCGTCGTGCTTTGCGCGAGTACGATGCGTGATTTCTACGCACGAGGACCCGGCAAACCCACGGGAATCCTCGCTTCGAGATCACGATGCGCGGTTACCGCCGGCACGACGTGGACAGCTACATAGCGTCGCTGGAGCGGCCGCATGATGACGCTTCTCCCACAAGCAGGAAAGCTCATTTCGTGACAGCGTGGCGCGGCTGCAACCCGCGCCAGGTGAACGAATACCTCGCTGAAACAAGAGATGACCGCCTGATCGGTGAAGGCGGAGACACGATCTCCTGAGCTCCGATATTTGGTCAGTGGCCGCGCGATTGCGAGGGTTGTGCATGCCGGACGTGACGAAATCCATCGCCCAGCGTCATGCCGAAGTCGTCCGCCGCTACTTGCGGATCTTCGAGGACCGTCGGACAACTGACCTAGAGGGCCTAATGGCCGAGGATGTGCTCATCCATGGCGCGGGCCAGCACGTGCGAGGGCGGCACCATGTCGAAGCGTCGATCTTGACGCCCGGATTGTCGAACTGCGCGTGCGCATCGACGACCTCTTCGCGGCCGGGGACCGGGTCACTGCGGCCTTCACGCTGACCTATGCGCACGACCGCACGGGCAGAGATCTGACCATGACAGGGATCAAGTCGTACCGACTGCATGATGGCAAGATCGTCGAGTTCTGGGGCGAGACCGATGTGTACGGGTTGCTCCGTCAGGCGGGGCTCGTCCCCGACCCGAATGCCGTCCCCCGGCGACCCGAGCACGCGCGATCTCCGCCGACGCCCGCGGGCGGAGGGCTGAGACCGGGGAGGAAGGAGGTCAGCCGGCGTTTCGGAGGAGCAACGTCGGTCAGCGCCCATTTCGGCGGCTTTTGTTCGCGTCGGCTGTCACACAGCGGCCGCGGGCGGTTGCCCGCCGTTACCTGAACCGCCGCCGCCTGAACCATGGAAGGGATAACCTGCGAGCCGCTGGTCACCTCAGCGCGGCCCGCAGCGTTTCTGATGCCGGCTCACCCCTCGGCGCCAGAACAGACCCGCCTCAAGAAAGTCGATCATCATGACGGCTGAACCAGCATTCGCCACTCCGGCTTCCGGGGCCCGACCCGCCCTCGCCTCGGTGTGGTTCCTGGAGCTGGAGCTCACCCAGCGGTGCCAGTTGCGGTGCCCGAGCCTCTGCTACGCCGACGCCGGCCCTACCAAGGGTCATGGGCAGATGACCTGCGCCGACTGGGAACGGCTCCTCGACACCGCTCCCGCCGCCGGCATCACGACGGTCCAGCTCATCGGTGGCGAGCCGACCGTTCACCCGGACTTCTCGCGCCTGGCCGAGCACGCTCTCGGGGTGGGGCTGCGCGTGCAGGTGTATTCCAACCTGTACCGCGTCACCGCCCCGTTGTGGGAGCTGTACTCCCATCCGGACGTGACGCTGGCGACGTCCTATTACAGCGACGTCGCCGCCGAGCATGACAGGATCACCGACCGCCGAGGCAGCCATGCCAGGACCCGTGCCAACATCCTGCGGGCGATCGAACGCGGCATCGCGCTCAAAGTCGGCATCGTTGACCTCGGTGGGCCTGGTCAGCGTGCTGACGAAGCTCGTGAGGAGATGATCAGCATGGGCGCTGCTCATGTCGGGGCTCCCGACCGGATACGTGCGGTCGGCCGCGCCGCCCGCACCATGGGTGTGCAGTCGAACGTGAACGAGTTGTGTGGCCAGTGCGGTGACGGTCGTGCTGCCGTCTCCTGGAACGGCGACGTCCGGATGTGTGTCCTGTCCCGATTCCTGCCTTCGGCCGGCAACGTCCGCACCACTCGGCTGGCCGACATCTTCGGCAGCGCCGCCTGGTACGAGCTGCTCGCGCAGGTGCCTCGCCGGCCTCAGCCGCGAGACGGCGACTGCAAGCCGAACACCCCCTGCAAGCCGAACCAGGACGGCGGTGACTGTAAACCGGCCGAGACCATCTGCGAGGGCGACGCACTTGTTCTGCCGCGGATTTCCGCACGCGAGATTCGCCCGGAGACAGGAGGCGGTCGGTGACCGGCGTCGGTGAGCGCTCTGCGATGGAATGGAGGAAGCACGCGCGGGCCCTGGCCGCGGTCGCCACCCCGCTCGGCTCCAGCTGGCGCGGCGCCGTCGAGTCCGTACCGCGGCACGCGTTCGTTCCTCGGTGGTGGGAGTACGCCTCCAGCGGCTGGGAGCTTCGCGACGGTACGTCCGATCACCGCATGTGGTTGGAGGCGGCGTACAGCGACCAGACGCTTGTGACCCGGGTCGGCGCCCTGCACGCGGATCACGCCGGGCCGGGTGCGGTTCCGGCCGGTCTGCCCACCTCGTCGTCCACCCTGCCGGGGCTGGTGGTGCAGATGTACCGGCACGCCTCGATCGGCGACCGATGCACCGTGCTGGACGTCGGGACCGGCAGCGGGTACGGCACCGCCGTACTCTGCGCCCGGCTCGGAGCGGCTCGCGTCAGCGCCGTCGACGTGGACCCGTACCTCAACAGCGCGGCCCGAGACCGGCTGGACGAGCTCGGTCACCAGCCGGAGCTCATCACCACCGACGCCCAGGGCCCACTGCCCGGGCGGTGGGACCGCGTCGTCGCGATGGTGTCGGTGCGGACCGTCCCGCCCTCATGGCTGGAGGCGCTGCACGTCGGCGGCCGGTTGGTCACCACGCTCGCCGACATGGGGCTCGTTCTCACCGCCGAGAAACGGGAGGACGGCACCGCGGCCGGCAGGATCGAGCGTGACCAGGCCATGTTCATGCACGCCAGGACCGGCGACGACTACCCGCCGTATGATCCGGCGCTGTGCGAGCTAGCCGAAACGGCGGCGGGCGAGTACGTCACGCGCGGCCGTTATCCGGTGCTGGACGTGGTCGAGGCGTGGGACGTCCGCACCATGCTGGAGATACTCGCGCCCGGCATCGAGCACCACTACCTGGAGAAAGGCGACCTCCGCGTCGCGGTCATGACGCACGAGGACGGCTCGTGGGCCCGCGCCGAGGAGCGCGAGGGTGACGTCACCGTGCATCAGGGTGGGCCGCGCCGCCTGTGGGACCACCTCGACGACGTGCGCGACCATTGGATCCGCCATGGCGAGCTGCCGTTTCGTGGCGCCCGGGCGACGATCGGCCACGACGGGGTGATCACGCTTCGGCGCGGCCGTTGGAAGGCCGTCATCGGCCGGTAGGAGGCGGGGCACCCTCAGGGTTTCGTCGTACGGGCGTGGCCCAGGATGTGGGCGGTGCGGGGGACGAGGGGCTGGGGGGAGAAGGTGAACCGGTCGGATTCGGTCACCTCGAAGCCCGCTCGTTCGATCGCCCGCAGGGTGTCGCGGTTCGGGTGGCAGCCGCCCGCCGCTCGGCGCCAGGCCGGGGTGATGGCGTCCTCCAGCAGGGCGAACAGCGGGTTCGCCGAGCGTACGTGCTCGTAGAAGCACAGCCGCCCGCCCGGGACGAGCACGCGCGCGATCTCCGCCAGCGCCCGCTGCTGTGACGGCACCGAGCACAGCACCAGCGACACCACCGCCGTGTCGAAGTCGTTCTCCGGGCCGGGCAGGGCCTCGGCGTGGCCGGCCATCACGGAGACGGGCACCGGGGCCGACCTGGCCGCGGCGGTGGCCAGGCCGCGCAGCGTGTCGTCCGGCTCCACGGCCACGACCTCCGTCACAGCCTTCGGATAGTGCGGGAAGTTGCGGCCGTTGCCGGCGCCGATCTCGATCACCCGGCCCTCGGCGCCCGCCAGCAGCCGCCGCCGGTGCTCGTACGCGCCGCGCTGGTCGGTGAGCACGCTCATCCGTGCGTACGCCTGCGCGAAGCGCGGATTCTGGAAGTCTGATGTCATGGCGTCCCCCGGGTTCTGTTTCTACCAGAATGCCCGGCTCAACGCGTTCCGGCCGGTGAGGGGCGGAGGTGGGTCGCGCTCCGTCCGGCTACCATCGGCGGCCCCGAGAGGGGGCACAGCTCGAACGGCGCGCGCCTCCGCCCCTCCGGCCCCTGGGAGTGAGGACCGGCGTCGCGAGGGGCGCCGTGGGCAACGGGAGCACCTCGCTGGCACCGCGACCCTAACCCGGCTTCCCCGCCCGTTCTGCGGAGGATTACGCAGAACGGGCGGGATCTACTCCTCGCCCGCGGCCACCGGATGGTCGAACGTCCTGGGCGCGTTCGAGGGGCGCAGCGGCGGCACCATGTGCACCCGCGCCGAGCCGATGTCGAAGAACAGCCCCACCAGCTCCAGCTTGCCCGCCCTGACCTGCTCGTCGACCTTGCGGTAGGTGCGCAGGTTCTCCAGCTGCTGCTGCACGTTCACCCGGCACAGCACGTCCAGCGCCCCGCTGTGCAGCCGGTCGCCCTCGGTGTCGATGAACGTGGCCAGACTGTGGTCACCGTGCCGCAGCCACCTGCGCAGGCCGGGCAGGCTGCCCGCCTGCACCCCGCCGCTCAGCACCCCGGCCATCGCGCCGCAGCCCGAGTGGCCGCACACCGTGATCGTGTGCACGCCCAGCACCTGCGTGGCGTACTCGATGGCCGCCACCATCGAGTCGTCGTGCGGCTCGGAGCCCCGGCGCGGCACCAGGTTGCCGATGTTGCGCACGGTGAACAGGTCGCCGGGACCGCTGGCGGTGATCAGGCTGGGCATGATCCGGGAGTCGGCGCAGGTGATGAACAGGTGGGTCGGCTGCTGCTTGCGGGCCAGCTCGGTGAAGATCGGACGGACGAGCGGCGCCGTACTGCGGTGGTACTCGCGCGCCCCGGCCGTGAGCAGGCACTCCTGCGCGCCCGCGACGGCGCCGTCCAGCGGGACCGGCTCGGGACGCCGCCGCCGCTGCGCCCACGGCAGCCACCAGCGGTCCGGCGCCTTCGGCGGCGACTTCACCGGCAGCATGTGGGCGCCGCTGGCCGCCAGCGCGTACCACTCGTCGTGCAGTTCGTCGATGTCGACCGTGCCGCCCATGCGCTCGTGGTCGAGCCGCCAGGAGTGGATGGCCTCGAAGGCGCCGTTGTCCATGAAGTCGATGTTCAGGTCGAGGTCGACGGGCGTGCCCGCGGGGATCGTGCGCAGCTCGCGCGTCAGCCGCGGCACCCCGAGGAACGTCAGCGACCCCGAGATCGTCACATGCAGCCGCCCGTCGCCCTCCGCCCGCTTGAGCACGGTCACCCAGGTCAGGCGGCGCAGCGCGAGCAGCGCGGCCAGGGCCAGACCCGCCAGCACACCCTCGGCGAGGCCGAGCAGGATCACGGTGACGAGCGTGACGACGTACACCGGCACCTCGCCGTGCCCGTGCACCTTCCTGATGTGGCCCAGGTTCACCATCTGCATGCCGATGAACACCAGCAGCGCCGCCAGCGCCTCCAGCGGGATCAGTGTGATCGACCAGCCGAACCCGGTCGCGAACACCAGCACCCACACCCCGTGCAGGATCGTCGACCAGCGGGTACGCCCGCCCGCCGCCACATTCGCGGTGCTGCGCACGATCACCCCGGCCAGCGGCAGGCCGCCGAGCGCGCCGCTGACCATGTTGGCCACGCCCTGGCCGGTCAGCTCCTGATCGAGGTCGGCGCGGCGGCCGCCGTGCATGCCGTCCACCGCGACCGAGCACAGCAGCGACTCGCACCCGGCCAGCAGCGCCACCAGCAGCACGGAGGCCACCACGAGATGCCAGTCGCCCTGCGGCAGCACGGGGAAGGCCCAGTCGGTGAAGCCGCCCGACAGGTCCACCCGGGTGACGTCCCAGCCGAACGCCCACGCCGTCACCGCCGCCGTGAGCAGCGCCACCAGTGGCGCGGGCACCGCCTTGATCCGCCGGGGCAGGCGCGTCCACAGCACCAGCACGGTGATCGTGAGCACGCCCACGGCGACCTTGTGGCCGTGCAGGTGCAGGATCTGCCCGGGCAGCTCGACGAGGTTCGCGATGGCGGAGCGCTGCGAGCTGCCGCCCAGCACGATGTGGAGCTGGGAGAGGGCGATGATGACGCCGACCGCGGCCAGCATGCCGTGCAGCACGGCGGGTGACACCGCCAGCGCGGCCCTGGCCGCCTTGAACACTCCGAGGACGAGTTGTACGGCCCCGGCCAGCAGGGTGATCATGCAGGTGGCACGCCATCCGTACGTGTGCACCAGGTCCACGACCACCAGCGAGAGACCGGCGGCGGGACCGCTCACCTGGACGGCGGAACCGCCCAGCGCGCCCGCCACGATGCCGCCCACCACGGCGGCGATGAGCCCGGCTGTCAGCGGCGCGCCGGAGGCCATCGCGATGCCCAGGGAAAGGGGCACCGCGACGAGGGAAACCACGAGCGAGGCTGGCACGTCATGCCGGAGGGTGCTCAGCCAGCTACTCTGCGTGTCGCGGAACATGGAGCAAACCCTATTGCTCCGTCGACCCCGCTTTGGGTGGGCGTCACGCGGGTTTTACGCATTAGTGACTCCTCCGCTCCCTGAAAGGAGCGGCTTCTCGCTAAGCCGCTTCCGCAGCCCGGCGAAGGGCAAGCCCTGCCCTCAAGATGTTGATCGCCGCGTTGACGTCGGCGTGTGCGGCATGCCCGCACGCCGTGCAGGCGAACTCCGCCTGGGTGAGGCGGTTGTCCTTCGCGCAGTGCCCGCATCGGGCGCAGGTGCGGGAGGTGCCGGCAGGGTTCACCGCGATCAGCTCTCGACCGGCGCTTTCAGCCTTGTGCGCGAGGATCGTCAGGAACACCCCCCAACCCGCGTCGAGGATCGAGCGGGTCAGCCCGGCCTTGGCGGCGACGTTGCGGCCCGGGTTGTCGATCGTGCCGGACGCCGAGCGGGTCATGTTCGTGATCCGCAGGTCCTCGTGCACGATCACGTCGTAGTTGCGGACCAGCGCCAGCGCGGTCTTGTGTGCCCCGTCGAGCCGCTGGCGGCGGACCTTGGCGTGCAGGGCGGCGACCTGGGCGACGGCCTTGCGACGGCGCTTGGATCCGCGTTGCTTGCGGGCCAGGTCCCGCTGCGCGACGGCGAGACGGTCAGCGGTCGCCGCCAGGTGACGCGGGTTGAGCACGTGTTCGCCGTCGGAGGTGGTGACCAGCGACGCCACGCCCAGGTCGATACCGGTGACCGCACCTGTCGCGGGCAGGGGCTGAGCGGGTACGTCCTGGCACGACACGAGCACGTACCAGCGGCGGCCCTCGCGCTTGACGCTGATCGTCTTCACTCTTCCGTGTACGGGGCGGTGCCGGTGGACACGGACGTGCCCGATGCCCTGCAACCGGACGTAGATCGCGGCGGGGTGCTCGGGCTGGGAGTCCCACCGGCAGCCGTCGCCGTCCTTGGGCCACTCCACGCTGTCGAACCAGCCACGCCCTTTGAAGCGGGGGTAGCCCGGCGTGCGGCCCGCTTCGACGCGGTCGAAGAACGCGCGGAACGCCTTGTCAAGTCGCCGCAGGGTGGCCTGCTGCGAGGAAAACGACCAGCGGCCTTGGCCGTCCGGGTCGTCGGCGCGGATGTGCTTGAGGTCGGCCGACTGGTCTCCGTATCGGACGCTCGCGCCCGCCTTGGCGTAGGCGGTGCGCCGGTGCTCCAGAGCGGCGTTGTAGAGCTGCCGGTGGTCCTCCAGGCACGCCGCAAGCGCCGCCGCCTGACGTGCGGTGGGACGCAGCAGGAACTTGAACGATCTACGCACGGCCACCGCCTTTCGGCCGCTCGTTCGGGCACCACACGACGTGGTGCCCGAGGTCGTACGCCGCGCCCGGGGAAGTGCGCACCTGACGAGTCACACGATCGTTATAACAGCGCTATCCATCTGATGCGCGATGAACGGAGATCTCTGATGTGCAGATCTGAAAGGTCAATGCACGCTCGGGCCGCCTTGGTGATCCTCCCGCTCCCGATTCCTCCGTCGCCCGAAGGCGACAGTTGCCCTCGGGAAGCCCCTGATAGGCGCTGAAGATCATCGGTAGTAGTCGTTCGGATAGTCCTGCTCCGGGCCCCGGCGGTGGTTGCCACGGCCGTTGTCCTGCGCCGGAGGCTGCCCGGTGTACCCGGGCCAGGTGCCCTGAGCGCCGTTGCCCGCGGCCGGAGGGTCGGGCCAGGCGGCGGCGGGGGCGGTGGTGATGTCGCCCGTCTCGTAGGCGCCCGGCCCGAACGGCGACTGCGGCGGCTTCGGGGCCGAGAGCACGTCGTCGTAGTTGGAGACCGCGCGGGCGGGCGCGGTCGGGGTGCCGGTCGCAGGGGAGGGGGCGGTGAGCGGGTCGGAGTCGTCGGCCACGGCCCAGCCGGCCCGTACCTCGTAGGAGGCGGGATAGGAGGAACGCTCGGCGGGCTGCTCGAACGCCGGCCACGAGCTCGCGCCGGGATAGGCGGCGGCCGCGGGGGCGGGGTCGTCGAAGATGTCGGGAGAGGCGGGCCAGGAGCCGGACGAGCTCGCCGCCGCGGGCGGGTAGGTGGTCTCCAGGGCGTCGGCGCCGCCGTACGCGGGGAACGGGTCGCTCGTCGGCGCGCCGTGGATGGGCGCGGCGGGGACGGCGGGGAAGCTGCCGCTGGAGGCGGGGTTCACGGGGTTGCTCACCGGGCTCGCCGGGTTGCTCACCGCGGGGAACGAGCCGCTGCCGCTCACCGAGGGCTGGGCCGGGAACGAGCCGCTGCCGCCGCTCGCCGGATAGGCGTTGGAGGAGACCCCGTTGGAGGCCACCGGGGCGGGCCTGGCCGCCGGGCGCTCGGCCCGCGCGGGCCGGCTCACGGGCGACGACTCGGGACGGGTGGGGGCGGGCACCGGCTGGGCGCCCGCGCCGAGGATGCTCATCACGTCGGCCGTCGGGGCCGCGAAGGTGACGGTGCGCTGGTCGGCCAGCTCGGACTGCGAGGGAGCGGCGCGCTTCTGCGGCTCGACCAGGTCGGCCAGGTTGGCGGCCGCGGGCTGACGCTGGGGGAGGGGGGCCTGGACGGTGGCGGCGTTGGGATCGGCGCCGGCGGTCGCGGGCTGCGGCTTGGCGGAACGGCTGGACCGTTTGGCGGGCCGCTCGGAACGGCGCTCGGCGGGCCGCTCACGCGGAGCGGTGCGCTCGCGTTCCGCGGGCCGCTCGCGCTCGGCCGTACGCTCACGCTCGGCAGGACGCTCACGCTGGGCCGGACGCTCGGCGGCGGGCCGCTCACGCTCGACGGGACGGGAGGCGCCCTTGCGCGCGGCGACGGTGCCGCCGGCGCCGAAGCCGCCCTCCTCCGCGTCGCTGCGGATGTTGGCCCAGAACTCCTCGTCGTCGTCGTCCGTGCTCGGGTTGCCCCACTCGTCGACGCCGCGCCTGCCCCGCTGACCGGTACGGACCGGCTTCGGTTTCGGCTCGTCGATCGGGCTGAAGTCGGGGCTGAAGTTGGCCATGCGCGGCTCGTGCGCCGCGAACTGGTCCGTCGAGCGCGTGAGCGTGTTCTCCTCCTTCTCGGCCATCTCCTTCAGCCGTTCCGGAGGTAGCGAGCTCTCCCTGCGGTTCATGGAGCGCATGCCCAGTGCCACGACAGCGAGCACGGCGAGCACGACAGCGACCAAGCTGATGACGACCGCGATCATTGCACCACCCTCAAAGTCATGGCCTCCCTCTGGCACCGATGAGATCGCGCGGCCATCGACGCGACCTGCCCCCTTTGATCACCAGTGCCTAACGATTGGATCTGATTGTGTCGGACCACTATGAGAGTTGTCACACCCTACGTGAAGAATTGGTACACCGGTACTACATGTCGTATTTGACTGCTCACTCAATGTTCACCGCGGTGAGCCTGCCGCGGGCGATGGTCTGATCCGCGATCTTCTTCAGAACCTCGGGAAGCTCGGAGCCTCCCGGCAGATCGACCTTGCCGTCCAACGTGTAGACCGTGAACCGGTAGCTGGCCCGGTCCTGGCAGGGGGGCTCGTAGCCCACCTTCCCGCTGGTCACCTTCGCCTGCCCGGATCCCTCGGGGGGATCGGCGGCGGCATCGGGGCCGAGCTCGGTCGTGGTGGCCGGGATGTTGTACAGCACCCAGTGCACGGCCGACTCGGATGACGTGTGGCTGTCGACCACGATGGCGATCGACTCCGCCTCGGACAGGGGCTGGCTCGACCAGCGCAGCGGCGGACTGCCCTGATCGCCCCGGCAGGAGTATTCGCGCGGCAGCGGCTCGCCGTCGCGCAGCTCGGGGCTCGCGACGTTGATCTCCGCGATGTCCTTCGCCTCTGACCTGCCGAAAAAGCTGCCACAACCCGCCAGCGCGAACGCGAGTGCCACCACTGTCACACTGACAGTGATGCGTCGCATGCGTGATGCCGTGTTACACAGCCCCATGCCGGATGATGCTACGCGGGTCTCGGCGGTGCGCAGACCGTTTCTCGATGGTCGGTGGTAGGTAAAGGATCCGAAAACTGCCGGAATGACGGCATCCGCGTAGTGAACTTGGCCACATCGGAGACGGTAGGAGCGCCAGGTCGGGGGACGATCCGGACATGCCGGCGGACCATTTCTGGGCTGCGCGTTCGCCGCGGCCGCACATGGAGGCGGTGCGGGCCCTTGGCCGTGGCTGACGGGGCCATCGTTCCATTAACGGGTCCGGACGAAAAATCGGGTGCGCCAGGTCGCGCCGTTCGGCTAAAGGGGCTCGCCCGATGGGGCGGCGTTCGCGTACGGGGGGGGCCTGCCGGCTGCGGCGTTCGGGTTCGAGGGCGCTTGTCGGCTGCGGCGGGCGGCGTTCGTGTGCGGGAGCGCCTGTCGGCTGCGGCGGGCGGCGTTCGCGGGCGAGGGCGCGGACGGCGGCTGCCACGTTGCGTTAGGCGCTCGCGCTGTGGTGCGGTCCCCGCGCCGCCCGAGCCTGGCTGGCACGAACGTGGCGCCGCCGACGTGGCCAAGCTCGACAGCCTGCGGCCGGGCCGCCAACGAGCATGCACCCGCGTGAAGTCCCCGGGTGGCAGACACGCCGGAGCGTCCGGCGGATCTTTACCGCCCCGCTGGCAGATCACCCCGGCGGTTCGCACCCTAAGCTGGCTTTGTGACGTCAAATGGCCCGCTGCGCGATCCGGCGAACCGCGTCTCGCCCAAGGCCGTACGGCTGTGGTTGCTGGAGTCGCTGATCGCCTTCGTGTTCTTCGCCGGCATCTCGCTGCTGCTCTCGCGGTGGGCCGGCGGATGGTCCTGGGTGCCCGAGTGGTTCGCCCGTGACCCGTGGCTGCTGCCCGCCGCGGTCGTGGTGGCGACGCTGCCGTTCCTCGCGGCCGAGCCGTTCGTACGGTACGCCGTGCATCGCTGGGAGCTGTCAGGAGACGTCGTCTTCGCCAGGTCGGGCTTCCTGACCAGGGAGTGGGTGTTCGTGCCTGTGAGCCGCATCCAGACGGTCGACAAGGGGCAAGGGTGGTTCGAGCGGATGCTCGGTCTGGCCACCCTGGAGATCCGCACGGCGTCGCACGCGGGCTCGTCCACGATCAAGGGGCTCGACTACCGGGTGGCGGCCGGGCTGGCCGAGGAATTGGCCCACCGTGCCGAACAACTGAGGGACGACGCGACGTGACCGGCCCTCACCCGGACGACCCGCCCCCTTCGTCAGACCCGTCCGGACCCACCGACCCGTTCCGATCCACCGACCCGTCCGGACCCGTCGACCCGTCGCGGTCCAGCGACCCGCCGCCACCGCGTGACGGGCGGCCTCCCGTGCCGGTGCCTCCTCAGGGCGGCGGATGGTCGCCGCCGGCCGGGCCGCCCCCGGACGCCAGGGAAGGCGGACACGTCCCGCCTCTGCCGGGTCATCCCGGTACGGGGCCGGGGCCTGGACCGTTTCCCGGGCCCGCCGTACGGGTGCCGCAGCGGCTCAGCCCCAAGGTGCTGCTCATCGACCCGGTGCGCATGCTCCCCTCACTGCTCCTTCCCCTGGTCGGCGTCCTGTTCGTGGGCGGTTTCTCGGCCAGGTCGTACGGCTACGCCGCCGCGGGCGTCATCGGCGCCGTGGTGTTCGCGATCATCCGCTGGGCCACGTTCACGTACGAGATCGTCGGCGACCGCCTGGAGACCAAGCGCTCGCTGATCAGCCGCTCCGTCCGTACCATCCCCCTGGAACGCATCCGCGGCGTCGACGTCTCCACCCCGCCCATGCACCGGCTGCTCGGCCTGACCATCCTCAAGATCGACACCGGGGCGAGCGGCGGCGAGGAGGAGGCGAAGCTGGCCGGCGTCACGCCGGAGGAGGCCGAACGCCTCAAGGCGGTGCTCCTGCGCCGCACCGCCGAGCCCGAGCCGCACACCCCCGGCGAGGCGGCGCCGGCCGGCGGGCCCAGGGAGCGCCCGATCATCGCCGTGCCGCGCAGGTGGCTGCTGTACGGGCCGCTCTCGGGCGCGTACCTGCTGACCCCCTTCGCCTTCGCCGGCGGCCTGGTGGGGCTGGCGTTCCAATGGGGCGACGAGCTGGGGTTCAGCCGGGACACCGCCTGGAACGCGGGCGAGTGGCTCTGGGAGCACCCCTATCTGCTGCTGGCGCTGGCGGTGCTGCTGGTGGTGGCGATGCCGTTCGCGGGCGGTCTGATGTACGCGATCTTCAACTGGGACTTCACACTCAAGCGCCGCGACGGCTACCTCGTGGCCGAACGCGGGCTGATCAACCGGCGCAGCGTGTCGCTGGAGTCGCAGCGGGTACGCGGCTACGAGATCGTGGACGGCCTGGCCGAACGGTGGGCGGGCGTCACCCGCGTCTGGGCCATCGTCACCGGGCTCGGCGACTCGGAGACGCGGGGGCAACTGCTGCCCGACGTGCCCCGCGACGTGGCCTTCCAGGTGACCGGCGACGCGATCGGCCCCTACCGCGGTGAGCTCAGGCCCCATCCGCCGGTGGCGCGCCGGCGGCGGCTGTTCCGCGCCGTCTTCCCCTGGCTCCTCGCCGCCCTGCTCGCCGCCGTCGCGGCGGCGCTCACCGGGGCGGTGCTGTGGTGGGTCCTGCTGGTGCTGCTGCTGGCCATGGCCGGCATCGGGGTGCCGCTCGGACTCGACCGCTACGCCTCCCTGGGCCACGGCTACGACGGGGTACGCCTGTCGGTACGGTCGGGCTCACTGCGCCGCGCCCAGGCCGTGGTCGAACGCCGGGCCGTGGTGGGCTGGCGGCTGCGGCAGACATGGTTCCAGCGACAGGCCGGGGTCCTCACACTCATCGCCGGGGTCGGGGCCGGCAAGGGGGGTTACTCGGCCATCGACGTGTCCCTGCCACAGGCGGTCGGCTTCCCCACCGAGGTGACCCCGGAGTGGCTCACACCTTTCCTGGAACACCACGAGCCCTGACCGAGGACTCACCCGGTGACCCGGTGAATCTGGTGACCCTGTGGTTCTGGTGGACCGTGGATCTCACGAACCCGTGAGCCCGTGGACCTGGTTCCATGGACGCTGGTGGACTCGTGAAATCGGCGGAGCTGACGGACGCGGTGACGCGGTGGACCCGTGGATCCATGAACGTGGTGGATCTGGTGGGCCCGGTAGACCTGTGGGCCTGCTGGTGGGCGCGGTGACATGGGCGCGTGGACGGGTGTCCTGGGTTCCGCCACCGTCGCCCGTCGCCCGGCCTCCTGCGATCTGCCCTCGGTCAGTCCTGGTCCGGCCGGGACAGTTCGGGTTCGCCCGGGCGGTCCTGGCCTGAACCCGGTCAGTCCGGGCTCAGCCCGGTCGGTTCGGGGCCCGTGCTGGTCAGGCTTGGGTCGTTCTGATCAGTCCTGGCGGCGGGCGCCGAACATGATCTCGTCCCAGGTCGGCACGGAGGCCCGGCGGCCCCTCGAACCCTTGCGCGCCTGACGGGCGGCCGGAGCGGGCGGCGGAGAGGGCACGGGCACGGCCGGATCCTCCTTCGGCTCGTCCTTGGCCGCGCGCGCCGCCGGAACCGCAGGAGCGGGCTTCGGCTTGGGCGCCGGGGGCTTGCTCTCCCGAGCCGGCTGCTCGGGCGCGGGCCGCCCCGTCTTCTTCTGCGCCGCCAGCTTCGCCGGGGTCGGCGTCTCAGATTCGGTCGCCGCCGCAGGAGCGTCTTCGGAGGCGGGCGTCTCTTCCTGAACGGCCGCCGCCGGGGAAGCGGCTGCCCGTTCGGGAGCGGGCGTCGGTTCGGGAACGGAGACCGTCTCAGAAACGGGCGTCGCCTCAGGAGCGGCAGCGGCCTCGGGGACGGGCGTCGCGTCGGGAGCCGGCGTCGTCTCGGCGGCGGCGGCGACCTCGGCGGCCGACTTCGTCTCGTCGCTCGTGGACGGCTCGGCGGTGGCGGCCGATGCAGCGGCGGCCGTCGTCTCGGAAGTCGCCGTGGTCTCGGAAGCAACCGTCTCGGGAGTGACCGTAGCCTCGGCAGCGACCGTGGATTCGGCGGCAGTCGTGGAGTCGGTAGCGGTGGA
The DNA here is from genome assembly GCF_035917475.1 of Nonomuraea fuscirosea. Classification (NCBI taxonomy): domain Bacteria; kingdom Bacillati; phylum Actinomycetota; class Actinomycetes; order Streptosporangiales; family Streptosporangiaceae; genus Nonomuraea; species Nonomuraea fuscirosea. The sequence goes on from NZ_CP109074.1 coordinate 1,636,928, forward strand.
CTCGGCAGCCGTGGAGCCTGCAGCCGTGGAGCCTGCAGCCGTGGAGTCGGCAGTCGCCGTGGTCTCGGCAGCGGCAGCGGTCTCAGTAGCTGGCGTTGTCCCGGCCGCGACCGGGGTCTCTGATGCGGCCCCGGGGTTGGCGGCGGTTTCGGCGGTGACGGTGGAGCCGGGAGCGGACGTGGTCCGGGCCGGAGCCGTGTCCTTAGCCGTGCCCGTCGTCTCGGCCGTGTCCTTCGCCGTGTCTGTCGTCTCGGTCGTGTCCTTGGCCGTGCTCTCGGCCGTGGAGTCGGACGCGGTTGCCGTATTCGAGGCGGTCGTCGTCTGGGACGAGGGCGCCTGGGACGCCGCAGTCTGGGATGTCGCAGTCTGGGACGCCGCAGTCTGGGACGCGGTGGTCACTTCGCTGACGAGCGGCTTCTCGCTGTTGGCCGGCTGCTCGGTGGCGACCGGCTGATCGGCGGTGGTTGCAGCCTCCGGGGCTCCGGCCGTGGTGGTCGTGTCGCTCTTGGTGGGCTCGGCGGTAGTGGCCGTGTTGTCGGCTTCGACGGCCTTTGTGCTGGTGGCCTCGGCGGCGGTCTCGCTGCTCTCGACGGGCTGGGCCGGTGCGGATCCGGACGCGAGCTCGGGCTGGGCCTCGGTCGCGGGAGTCACGGCCTTCGCGGCGGGAGCGGGTGTCGTCTCCGAGGTGGCCGTGGCAGCGGGCTCTGCGGTGGTGGCTTGCCCGACCACTTCCACCGTGACGTCCGTGGAGGCGGCCGGCGCAACGGATGCGGTGGCCGCTTCCGTGGCGGTCCGCGAGGTGTCCTCCGCCGTGGGAACGGATGCGCCGGTGCCGGCCTGGCTCGCCGCAGCCCCGGACTCGGTCCTGGCAGAGGTCTGCGCGTCGGCGGCGGTCTCGGCGACGGCCTTCTCCGCGAGCTCGGCCGTCGTGACGGCGGACGGAGCCGTGGTGGGCGGCGCGTCCGCCCGGACGACGGCGGTCTCAGCCTGAGAGGCCGGCTCAACCTGGGCGCTCGGCTCGGCCTGGGTGCCCGACCCGGCCTGGGTGCCCGACTCCGGGTGGACGGCCGAAGACGTGGGCTGGCCAGCCTGAGCCTCGGGTCGCGCGGTGACCGTCTCCGCCTGGGCGGCCGGTCCCGTTTGGTGGGTCGGCGGCGTGGGCTGGACGGCCTGAGTCTCGGGCTGTGTGGTGGCCGTCTCAGCGTGGGCGGCCGGTTCCGTCTGGCGGGCCGGGGGCGCGGGCTGGGCGGATGGCGGCTCGGACTGGGTGGCCGTCGTGTTGCGCAGGTCGGCGACCGGCTGGGCCTGGGCGGGGGAGAGCGCGTCGGCGGGTGCTTGCGGCCGTGCCGTCTGCTGGTCCTGGACGGGCGTGAAGCCGTCCGGCCGGGCGTCAGAGGCGGGGCTCTGCGTGCTGGGTCGGTTCTCGACGGAAGCGGGCCCGTTCGGCCGCTGGTCGTCGGCGAGAGCGGGCCTGGGTGCGGTGCGCTGGTCCTCGGCGGATGCCGGCCCGTTCGTGGTGCGCTGGTCCTGGGCGGACGTCGGCCCGTTGGGGCGGTGGTCCTGGGTGGGCGAGGGACGGTGCGAGGGGCGGTGGTCGTCGGACGGAGTGAAGTGCTGGTCGGTGTGGGACGGGGTGTCGTCGGTGGGCGGCCAGGGCGTGGGGCGGGAGGATGACGGGGCGGCCGGGGCGTAGATCGAGTCGGTCTCGCGGTCGCCGGAGCGTCCCGCGCCGAAGTCGGGCAGCCACGGCGAAGACCCGCCGCGGCGGGACGAGGTGTCGCCGGGGCGGGTGTGGCCGGTTTCGCGGGCGGGCGGTTCGGGCCGGTAGGGCTCGCGTACGGAGTCCTGCCGGTGGCCGGGGTCGGCGCGGTGGCCGGAGTCCCTGGCCGGAGTGTCGTAGTGGGCGGCCGGTTCCTCGCCCTGGTCGTAGTCCTGGCGCGGGCCGGGGGCGAAGGGCGCCTCGCGCGGCGGCGTCTCGGGCGGCCGGGTGTAGGCGGTCTCCGGCGACCGGACCGGCGGGGTGTAGCCGACGGCCGGCTCCTCCGGCTCGCGGCGTACCACCGACGGGAACGGCAGCGCGTCGGAGGCGAGCGGCGGCACCGGCTGCAGCTTGGCCACCCGCGGCGCGAACGGCATCACCGTGGTGTCCTCCACCACGGCGGGATCGGGGTCGAAGTCGGCGGACGACAGCCGCAGGGCCTCGTCGTCGTGGGGTGTCACGTGCCGCTTGCGCGGGTCGAAGAGCCACTCGGCGTGGCGCGTGTGACCGTTCCACACGTAGCCGAGCTTGACCCGCCACAGGCCGTCGTCGCGCTTGGCGGAGTCCCAGTCGATCTCGTCGGTGGGCACGCCGCGCCTGGTCAGCCGCTCCGCGACGAGGTCGCCGAGCGTCGGCCCGGGAGCGGACTCGCCCGGCATCCGTACGGCCACACGTTGCGCCTGCTGGGCGACGTACTCCCGCTCCTGCAGCACCGGCCCCTCGAACCAGCGGACGCGCTCGACGGGGATCCCGGCGGTCGCCGCGATCTCCTCCGCCGTCTCTCCGGCTCGGATGCGGGCCTGGATCTCCTTGGGGCGCAACGGACTCTCCACTTCGATCTCGTACTGGCCGAGACGGGAGAAGTTGCCGCGGACGGCAGCACGGAGCCGGTCGTCCACGGGAAGCGTGAAGCGCGTACCCCGTCCGGCAGTAGCCAGCACGAGGTAGGTGCCGTCCTCACTTACCGCGACGAGTCGGAGCTCCTGCATGCGAGTCCCTTCGTCAGCGTCGCCATTCTTCCCCCGGACCCTTGAGTCTCTCGCGTGTGCCGGTTGCCTGCCAGCACCGTACCCGGCATGTCCGAACATCGCCTTCCTGGGATAGCCCGCAGGCGTTGTGACGCCGGTCACATTTGTGGAATCCATCACTCTAGAGCCCGCCATCGCGCATGAGGAGGTTAGATGCCCTCGACGGGTTCTGGCGAATCGCGGCACGGGTGGGTGCGCACTTCAGCCACGTGGCGAGCGCGGCGGGGCCGGCTTCGGGGTGAAGTTCCAGGTGACGGGCGGCGGCTCCGGCGAGATACGGGGTGTGCGGAGAGTATGCCCGGCCGTCCGGAGTGACGTGACATGTGCCGGTGGATGAGGCTCCGACCACGAACACGCCTTTACGTACCAGCGACCGTGCGGCGCGGTCGAGGGCGGGGGAGCCGGCGCCGTCGATCGCCATGCTCGTCACGGCGGGTCCTCTGGCGTGCCTGCGGATCCAGTCCAGCCCGGCCAGGACGTCCGACAGCGTGCCCGAGCCGCCGCAGCCGAGCACCCGGACGGAGGCGAGGCCGGCCTCCGGCGCGACGCCGTGCGTACGGGAGGCGGACTGCGTGCCGTGGCCGCCGCAGTCGCGTCCGGTGCCGCCGGTGGCGTCGAAGGCCCGCCAGGCCCGGTCACCGAAGATCCGTCGGCCCCCGGTCTCCGTGCCCGTCTCGACGCCGCTGTCCACGACGTACACGGTGACGCCCGAGCCCTCGGCCTCCACGGCGTAGGGGCGGGAGGGTCTGGCGCCGGTCATGGGGCGGATCTGGCGGTCGGGCTCGATCGAGCGCACCCGCCGGTCGGCGCGCAGGTCGTCCAGCTCGGCGGCGGTGAGGAAGGTGGCGAAGCCGGGCAGCGCCGAGGTGTAGTAGCGGCGCACCCGCCAGCGCACCTCGCCGACGAGGTCGCGGGCGGCCACCCGGCTGCGGGCGATGACGATGTACGGGCGGGCGGGCTCGGACAGCGAGGGACGCAGGGCGAGACCCGAGGCGGGCGTCATGGCGGAGGGTACGGCGGTCGCGGCGGCCGTGGCCACGGCCGCGGCGAGGTAAACGGAGGGCAGGCCGAGTCGTCGGGGCACGAGCTATAAGGGTGCCTGTCGCGCAGGTCACAGGAACAACAGGACACGCACTCGCGTCTATTCACGAGACAGCTCTTTACCAATACCGAACGCATGACGAGGAAGGACTGAACCGGGGGATGAGTGACGGGCAGCGGAGGTTCGAGCTGAGCGTCCCACAGATCCTGGGCAGTGCCCTGGCCGCGGTGACGGCCGCGGTGGCCGCGTCGTACCTGGGCGTGGCGGGCACGGTGATCGGGGCGGCGGTCGTCAGCGTCGCCAGTTCGGTCGCGACGGCGATCTACACGCACTACCTCAAGCGCACCGGAGAACGGGTCAAACACCACACCCTGGTCCCGAAGGGGGGACGCGACCCCGAGCAGGGCGGCCTGCTGGCCGCCGCCGCGCACGCGACCCCGGCCGACCGGGAGACGACCCCGCACACGGCCTCGGGTGACGCTGGGAGCACGCTGGTGATGCCGGCCGTACACGGGCCGGGGCGTGGGCTGCCGTGGATGAAGGTCGGCGTGGCGGCGGCGACGGTGTTCGCGGTCAGCATGGGGAGCATCCTGGTCTACCAGGCGGTGGCCGAGCGGACGGTGCACGAGCAGGTCACCGGGAAGGCGCCGGTGAAGGCGCGCGAACACAGGACGCCGGTCACCCGCGAGCCGGAGAACCGGGCGCCCGCGTACCCGCCGCACACCCTCACCCACGAGCCCGCCACCCCGACCCCGACGCCCACGCCGACCCCGACGCCGACCCCGAGCAGGACGCCGGACGCGCGTCCCACGCCCACGCCCACGCCGACGCCCACGCGGTCGGAGCCGGTGGAGCCGTCACAGGGAACGACGGACGCGCCGCCGCAGGAACAGCCCGAGCAGCCGGACGGGACCGACGAGGCGCCGTCGGCCACCGAGGAGCCGTCTCCGCCCGCGGGCCAGGACGACTCGGAAGACCATCCCGCCGGCCGGGACGGCCTCTGGTGACCTGTCGTCCGGCCGGGGTGTGGTCCGTGGTGGCCGGCTGTCCGGCCGGCGACGGTCCGTGGTGACGAGTGGTGACGACCGGCTGTCCGGCCGGAGCGTCCCCTGACGACTCGCTCAGCGGCGGGATGGCGGGTCGGCGGGCTGAGCGGGGTCAGCCGAGCACGGTGTCCAGGTAGTCGTTGGTGAACAGGCGCCCCGGATCGAGGCGGTCGCGCAGGGCGGCGAAGTCGGCGTGGCGCGGGTACACCTTGGCCAGGTAGGCGGCTTCGCGCGTGTGCAGCTTGCCCCAGTGGGGACGCCCGTCCAGGCGGGTCATGATCTCCTCGACGCCCGCGAAGTAGGCGGGGTTCGGCGTCGGCCGATAGATGTGGCAGGCGACGTACGCCGTCGACCGCCCGTACGCCGTGGACAGCCACGCGTCGCTGGGCGGCGTCACCCGCACCTCCACCGGAAAGGTGATCTTCCAGTCCATGCGCCCGATCAGGTCCCCGGTCTCGCGCAGGGCCTGGGCCAGGCGCTCGCGCGGGACGGCGTACTCCATCTCCAGGAAGCGCACGTCCCGCCGCGCCGTGAACACCTTGTACGACGCGTCCACCGACTCCGAGTCGCCCAGCGCCGCCGCGCTGACGGCGTTGATCTTCGGGATGAACCCGGGGGAGCGGGCGCCGAGCGCGCAGGCGGCGCCGAAGAGGGTGTTCTCCAGGAACACGTTGTCCAGCCAGTGCCGCACCGCGCCGGGCGGCCGGGCCGGGCCCGGGCTGCGGTTGTTGGTCTTGACCAGGCAGGCGTCGGTGTGCGGCAGCCAGAAGAAGTCGAGGTGCTCGTTCGCCGCGGTCAGGTCGTCGAGCGAGCGCAGGATGTCGCTGAGCGCGAGCTTGCGCCGCCGGTTGTGCAGCAGGAACGCGGGTTCGACCCGGAACGTCACGGCCGTCAGGATCCCGAGGGCGCCGAGCCCCACGCGGGCCGCGTCGAAGAGGTCCTCGCCCGGTGCGGCGGTGGTCACGGAGCCGTCGGCGAGGACGAGTTCCAGCTCGGCGACCTGGTCGGCGAGGCCGCCGCTGTCGCGGCCGGTGCCGTGGGTGCCGGTCTGGATGGCGCCGGCGACGGTCTGCTCGGTGATGTCGCCCATGTTCGCCAGGGCCAGGCCGCGTTCGGCGAGCAGTTCGTTGAGCGCGCGCAGCGGGGTGCCGGCCGCCACGGTGACGAGGCCGTCCCCGTACGACCTGATCCCGGTCAGCGCGCCGGGGCGGAGCATGATGCCGTCGGTCAGGGCCACTCCGGTGAAGGAGTGGCCCGTCCCGATCATGCGGACGCGCCGCCCTGAGGCGGCGGCGTCCCGGACGGCGCGTACGACGTCCTCGACGGAGGCGGGGGTACGCACCTCGGCGGGGGTGCCCGACTGGTTGCGGGCCCAGTTCACGAAGGTCACGAGCACCCCTTGGAAAAGAGCATCGTTGCGTTAGACGCGAACGATACTCACTTCTCCCAGCCCTCCGGAACGGGGTAGATGTCGCCGGGCTCGAGGTTCTGGCTCTTGATCACGTCGGAGACCGTCACCAGGTGATAGCCCTTGTTCTTCAGCGTCTTGATGAGCGACGGCATGCCGTCCACGGTCTGCTTGACCCAGTCGTGCATCAGGATGATGCCGTTGGGCTTGGCCACGGCCAGCGTCTGCTTCTGGATGGCCTTGACATTCTTGGAGCTCCAGTCCTGGGAGCCGGCGGTCCACAGGATCATCGGCATGCCGAACTCGGCGGCGATGTCGGAGACCTGGAGGTCGGCCAGCCCGTACGGCGGGCGCAGCAGCTTGGGCTCGACGCCCGCCGCCTTCTTCACCGCGTCCTGGGTCTTCTGGATCTCGCTCTTGATGGTCCCGGCCTCGCTCTTGGTGAAGTCGGGGTGGCTGTAGCTGTGGTTGCCGAGCTCGTGGCCCTCGGCGACCATGCGCTTGACGTAGGAGGGGCGGCTCTTCACGTATTGGCCCTCAAGGAAGAACGTCGCCTTGGCGCCGTTCTTCTTGAGCGTGTCGAGCAGCGTGCCGGCGTACTTGCCCGGTCCGTCGTCGAAGGTCAGCGCGATGCACTTGACCTGCGAACAGTCGATGGGCTCCTTCTTGGGCGCCTGAGCGGACGCCGGCGCCGGGGCGACAGCGACGCAGACAGCCGCGATTGCTAGAAGTGATGTGATTCGTCGGGACATAACAAAAGCTTCCGGTGTGATGGGTGTTGCGAGGGATGTCCCGACGGTAGCGGATCACGCCTGCGACGGTGAAGGAGCCTCGGGAAGTCTCAGCAAACCCGAACCTCCGATTCCCACCGCCACGGCCAGGGCGGCGGCGCAGACGGAGAAGACGTACGCGCTGGACGCGCCGTACGACTCGGTGAGCGCCCCGCCCGCCCACGAGCCCAGCGCCACCCCGAACCCGATCGCGGTCGAGATCCAGGCCATGCCCTCGGTGAGCAGCGACTGCGGCACCATCCGCTCGGTGATCGAGAAGACCGTGATGAGCGTCGGGGAGATGGCGAACCCGGCCAGGAACAGCGCCCCCGCCATGATCCACGGACTGCCGATGAACATGATCGGCACCAGCCCCACCACGAACAGCCCGAGCGCCCTGACGAACCGCTTGCGCAGCGGGATCCGCCAGTTCCGCGAGCCGAACCACAGCCCCGAGACCATCGACCCGCCCGCGAACGCGGCCAGCAGGAACCCGGCGGCCCCCTTCGCGCCGTGCTCGTCGGCGAAGGCCACCGTGATCAGGTCGACCGAGCCGAAGATCGCGCCCAGCGCCAGGGAGACGCAGGCCAGCAGGGCGATGCCGGGAATCAGGATGGGCGAGCCCGCCGACGACCTGACCCCCTGCACGGGCGGCTGGGTGTCGTGCTGCGTGGCCAGCGCCAGGCTGCCGCCCAGCATGCACAACAGCGCCACGATCAGCCCCGCGTACGGGTTCACGCTGGTCGCCAGCACCGTGACCAGCGCGGGCCCGGTGACGAAGACGACTTCGTCGGCCACCGACTCGAACGCGAACGCGGTGTGCAGCCTGCCGGAGCCGCCGTAGATGACCGACCAGCGGGCCCGCACCATCGAGCCGATGGACAGTGAGGTGGCGCCCACGATGAGCCCGCTGGCGTAGAACGTCCAGTCGGACAGCCCCCACTGGGCGGCGACCATGAGGGCCGCCAGCGCGACCGCGTTGACGACGGCGAAGGGCGGGATCACCCGCCCTTGCCCGAACCTGTCCACCAGCCGGCCCGACAACGGCGCGGCGACGGCGAAGGCGACGTTGGTGGTGGCGGCGACCGCCCCGGCGGTGGCGTAGGAGCCGGTCAAGGTGGAGATCAGCAGGATGATGCCGATGCCGAGCATCGACATCGGCATCCGGCCGATGAGACCGGCCAGCACGAACGCTTTGACGCCGGGCCTGTCGAACAATCCCCGGTAAGGCCCGACCACGCTGTTTCCCCCTTACGCAAGCAGCTAACCATTGCGCACCGTATGTCCGGATGGCAAGTCGGTTTCGGGCGGGGTGAGTTAACGTGTCCCGGGTGTCGGGTCTTCCCTCGTTCCGTGCGGTCATGCTCATGGTCATCGCCGTGCTCGCCGCCACGGCGGCGGCCGGCGGGGTCGTCGTGCTCGTGGGCGACGACGTGGTCACCACCGCCCAGGAGCCGCCCGTACGCAGGCAGCCCAGCCCGCCCCAGTCGCCCGCGCCGCGCCTCGACGAGCTGGTGCCCACGGCGGCCCCGATCAAGGAGCCGGTCAAGCAGCCGGTCAAGGACCTCGCGCGATCAGGCGCCAAGGTCACCGCGACGCCGCCGCGCGTGCTGGCCATCGCCCCCGGCACCGTGCCCAAGCAGACCAGGTTCCGCCTCGGCGAGCTCGCCAGTGTGCGGAAGGCGACCGTGGTGGACGCGGGCGCGGTCAAGGTGTCGGGCACCACGATCAACCTGCTGGCGGTGGACCCGGCGGACTTCCGCTCCTGGACGCCGCAGCCCGTCGCCGACCAGCCCGCCGTGTGGCAGGCGCTGGCCAGGGGCGAGCTGGTGGCCGACGCCGCCGCGATGCGCAAGTTCGGCATGATTCTGGGCGCCATGTACCAGGTGGACGGCGGGCCCCGGCTGCGCGTCGCGGCCTCGGCCCCGCTCGGGCTGCACGGCGTGGACGGGCTCGTCAGCGCGGACCTGGGCCGGACGCTGGGGTTCGCGCAGGGCGTGGCGGTGCTGCTGCACGGCAAGGAGGGCAGGATCCGCGAGTCGGGCGTACGCCGGCTGCTCGGCAAGGGCGCCCAGATCGTCATGCTGGACGCCTCCGCCCGTGTCCCCAAGCAGCGGCAGCCGTCCCAGGACCAGCCGTCCCAGGATCAGCCGCAGCAGGGTCAGCCGCAGCAGGTCACGGTCGGCCGCCCCGGCAGCTACCTGGAGCTCTACAAGGCCTCGGCCACCCGCTGCCCCGGCCTGTCCTGGACGGTGCTGGCCGCGATCGGGCAGGTGGAGAGCAGCCACGGGCGCAACAACGGCCCTTCGAGCGCGGGCGCTCTCGGGCCGATGCAGTTCATGCCCGCCACCTGGAAGCACTACGGGGTCGACGGCGACGGTGACGGCAAGAAGGACATCTGGAGTCCGTACGACGCCGTGCCCGGCGCGGCCAACTACCTGTGCGCGAACAAGGCCGGCCAGGGCGGCGAGCGGCTGCGTAAGGCGATCTGGTTCTACAACCACTCGTGGGACTACGTGAACAAGGTCATGGGCATCGCCGAGGCGTACGCCCGCACCTACGCCTGAGCCGTGCCGTACGCCCGCGCCTACGCCTGAGCGGCGGCGGCCGTTTGGGGCCGGCGGCGCGGGGGCGGGCAGCAGGTGAGCGGGCACGGCGTCGGCTCCGGCTCCTCCAGCAGCTCGCGCACCATCTGGACGAACCGCGGATGGGTGCCCGCCGTCGCGGCGCGCTCCATCGGCAGGCCCAGCTCCGCCGCCACCGCCTTCGCCTCGGTGTCGAGGTCGTAGACGACCTCCATGTGGTCGGAGACGAACCCGATCGGCACCAGCACCACGGATCCGGCGTCGATCTTGCGCAGATGGTCGCACACGTCCGGCTCCAGCCACGGCACCTGCGGCGGGCCGCTGCGCGACTGCCACACCAGGTCCCACGGCTGGTCGCGGCCGAGCGCCCGGCTGACCAGCTCGGCGCTCCTGCGCAGCTGCGCCTCGTAGAGCCCGCCGGACGGCCCGGCCGTCTCGGCCATCGAGACGGGGATGCTGTGGGCGGTGAAGACGAGCCGCGCGTCGTCGCGCCCGAGCCGGTCGAGCGCCGCGCGGACGCGGTCGGCCATCGCGGCCACGAACCCGGGGTGCTCGCCGTAGTGGCGCATCTTGACCAGCTCGGGGCCGCCCTCGACGGAGATCCGGTCGATGTCCTCGTAGTACTGCCGGCAACTGGAGTAGCCGGCGAACGCGGAGGTGGCGAACACGGCCGCCTTCCTGACGCCGTCGTCCTTCATCCGGCGCACGGTGTCCTCGCCGAACGGGTGCCAGTTGCGGTTGCCCCAGTAGACCGGCACTCCGGCGACCGGGCGCAGCGCCTCGACCAGCGCGCGGTTCTGCTCGTTGATCGGGCTGACCCCGCCGAAGCTCTGGTAGTGCTCGGCCACTTCGAGCAGCCGCTCGCGGGGCACGCCCCGCCCGCGCACGACGTTCTCCAGGAACGGCATCACGTCGTCGGGCCCCTCGGGACCGCCGAACGACAGGACCAGCAAGGCGTCGTAAATTCCCACGTGACAACCCTATGCGGGAGTGCCTCCGGTCTCCTCCGCGAGGTAGGTTCGATCGGGTGAGCGCATTCAACGACATACGTGACTATGTGGCCATCCCCCGGGTTCTGTCGCTGCGGCTATCGCCCGACGGCTCCAGGCTCGTCTCCACCGTCCAGTCCCTCAACCCTGACGGCAAGTCGTTCGGCACCGCGCTCTGGGCCATTCCCGTGGACGGCGAGCCGTACCGGCTGACGCGCTCGGCCAAGGGTGAGTCCGCCGCCGTCTTCACCGCGGCCGGGGACGTGCTGTTCACCTCGGCGCGGCCCGACGTGACCGTCAAGGACTCCACCGACGAGGTGCCGTCGCTGTGGCTGCTGCCCCGCGCGGGCGGTGAGGCCCGCCAGGTGGCCGCCAGGCCCGGCGGCATCGGCGCCGTGCGCACGGCCGGCGACGTGGTCGTGTTCTCCTCCGACGTGCTCGACGGGGAGGAGGCGGCCGAACAGGACAAGCGCAAGGCCCGCAAGGACGCCGGGATCAGCGCCATCCTGCACGAGGGCTACCCCGTCCGGTTCTGGGACCACGACCTCGGGCCCGGCCGGCCCCGGCTGTTCGCGGCCAGGCTCGGCGCGGACCGCCTGGAGGACGTACGCGACCTGACCCCCGACGCGGGCGAGGCGCTGCGCGAGGGCGGGTTCGAGCTGACCCCCGACGGCGCCACCGTGATCACCACCTGGCGCGAATACCTGCCGAACGGCCAGTGGCGCACCGACCTGGTGGCCATCGACGTGGCCAGCGGCGAGCGGCGGCCGCTGCTCAGCGACGACGCCCACGACTTCACCGGCCCGCTGGCGGTCTCTCCCGACGGGAGCAGGATCGCCTGCTCGCGCGATCGGCACACCGGCTTCGACGTCTCGGCCCGCAGCGAGCTGTGGATTGCCGACCTCGCCACCGGCGAGGGCCGCGCGTACGCGCCCGACCTGTTCCCGATGGACCTCGAATGGGCGCCGGACAGCTCCGCCGTCTACCTCGTGGCCGACCACCAGGGCCGCCGCCCGATCTTCCGCGTCCCGCTCGACGGCGACGCGGAGAGGCTGACCCAGGACGACGCGGCCTACCTCGGGCTCAGCCCGTCCCCCGACGGCCGGTTCGTCTACGCGCTGCGCAGCGCCGTCAACCTCGCGCCGGGGCCGGCCAGGATCGACGCCGCCACCGGCGACATCGCCGACCTGCCCACGCCCGCGCCGCGCCCCGAGGTGCCCGGCACGCTGACCGAGATCTCCGCCACCGCCGACGACGGCGCCACCGTCCGCGGCTGGCTCGTCCTGCCCGAGGGCGCCTCCGCCGCCGACCCCGCGCCGTTCCTGCTGTTCATCCACGGCGGCCCGGTGGCCTCCTGGAACGACTGGCAGTGGCGCTGGCAGGCGTGGATCATGGCCCAGCACGGGTACGCCGTCCTGCTGCCCGACCCCTGCCTGTCCACCGGCTACGGCCAGGAGATGATCGACCGCGGCTGGGGCAACTGGGGCCCGCGCACCCAGGCCGACCTCGACGCGATCGTGGACGTGGCCCTGGCCAGGGACGACATCGACAGCGAGCGCGTCGCCGCGCTGGGCGGCTCGTTCGGCGGCTACATGGCCAACTGGCTCGCCGGCCACACCGACCGCTACCAGGCCATCGTCACCCACGCCTCGCTGTGGCACCTCGACCAGTTCGCCGGAACCACCGACGCGGCCATGTACTGGCAGCGCGAGTTCGGCGTACCCGGCGGCGAGCGCTACCAGCTGCTGTCGCCGCACCACTCGCTCGACAAGATCACCACCCCGCTGCTCGTCATCCACGGCGACAAGGACTACCGGGTGCCGATCGGCGAGGGCCTGCGGCTGTGGTGGGACCTGCGCCGCACGGAGGTGGACTCGAAGTTCCTCTACTTCCCCGACGAGAACCACTGGATCCTCAAGCCGGGCAACGCCGTCGCCTGGTACGAGACCGTGCTCGCCTTCCTCGCCCAGCACGTGCTCGGCCAGGAGTGGAAGCGTCCGGACTCGGTGGCGTGATGACGGACTTCCTGAGACTTGCCGAGGACATCGCCCGCGAGGCGGGGGAGATGATCCTGGCCAAGCGGCCGACCATGTCGGCCGAGATCGAGACCAAGTCCAGCCCCACCGACGTCGTCACCACGCTGGACAAGGCGTCGGAGGAGCTGATCCGCGACCGCATCCTGTCGGCCAGGCCCGGCGACAGGATCCTCGGCGAGGAGGGCGGCGAGGCGCCCGGCGAGTCCGACGTGCGCTGGATCGTCGACCCGATCGACGGCACGGTCAACTTCCTGTACGGCCTGCCCGACTGGGCCGTGTCGATCGCCGTGGAGGTCGAGGGCCAGGTCGTGGCGGGCGTCGTCAACGTGCCGGCCCGCGGCGAGGTCTACACCGCGGCGCTCGGCCAGGGCGCCTGGCTCGGGCACGAGCGGCTGCGCTGCAACACCGGCGTGCCGCTGGCGCAGGCACTGGTCGCCACCGGGTTCGGGTACTTCAAGGAGCGGCGGGCCGTCCAGGGCGAGGTGGTGGCGCAGGTCGTGCCGCGCGTGCGTGACATCCGGCGCGGCGGCTCGTGCGCCATCGACATGTGCTCGCTGGCGGCGGGCCGGGTGGACGCCTACTACGAGCGCGGGGTCAACCAGTGGGACTTCGCGGCGGCCGGGCTGGTGGCCACCGAGGCGGGCGCCAGGCTGGGCGGGCTGCACGGCAGGCCGGTCAGCCCCGACTTCGCGCTGTGCGCGGCCCCGGGACTGTTCGAGGAGCTGCACGATCTGCTGGCAGGGCTGAACCCCGAACGTGACGCCTGACGAAGGTGTCGGGAGCGAAACGGCCGGAGCCTGGCTCCGGCCGTTTCGCGTCAGCTAGCGGGGCAACGGGATGCCGTGATCGTCGGCCAGTCGTCGCAGGTCCTCGATCTCGGCGGTGAGGGTGTCGGCGAGGTAGTCGTCGCCGACGCTGCGGGCCTCCCGAAGGCCCTTGTAAGCCTGGTCGAGGCGGTGTTCGATCGTGGTCGTGAACTCGCCCATCTCACCTACTCTCTGGGGGTTCGATCCGTGTGGGGGGCGAAGTTACCCCATTGCCGGATGAAGACTGGGCAATGGGTGTCCCGCAGGCATACCCCAGGTTGTCGCCTTCCGAAACATGAAATTCTCCTGGCGCCGTCTCTCCCGGGGTCAGCTCGTCCCGAACATGCCTTACCGTGCGCTTATCGAGGTGGTGGGCACAATGAGGGCCCAGAATCGGGAAAGAGGTGTGCCAGGCGTGCGAGTGCTGGTGGTTGAGGATGAGCGGGTGCTCGCCGACGCGATCGCGACGGGGCTGCGGCGCGAGGCGATGGCGGTCGACGTCGCCTACGACGGCGGCGGCGCGCTCGAACGGACCTCCTACATCGACTACGACGTCATCGTGCTCGACCGCGACCTGCCCGTCGTCCACGGCGACGAGGTGTGCCGGCGGCTGGTCGAGCAGCGTACGGCCTCACGGATCCTCATGCTGACCGCGTCCGGCGACGTGGACGACAAGGTGGAGGGGCTCGGCCTCGGGGCCGACGACTACCTCGCCAAGCCGTTCGTCTTCGTCGAGCTGGTCGCCCGGGTCCGCGCGCTCGGCCGCCGTTCGGCCCCCGCCCTGCCGCCCGTGCTGGAGCGCGGCGGCATCCGGCTCGACCCGGGCAAGCGGCTGGTGGAGCGCGACGGCAAGGAGGTCGTGCTGACGAAGAAGGAGTTCGCGGTGCTCGAAGAGCTGATGCGGGCCGAGGGCGCCGTCGTCAGCCAGGAGGACCTGCTGGACAAGGCCTGGGACGAGAACATCGATCCCTTCACCAACGTGGTCCGCGTGACCATGATGACGCTGCGGAAGAAGCTGGGCGAGCCTCAGGTGATCGAGACCGTGCCCGGAGTTGGGTACAAGTTGTGACTGAAAGGCCAGAACGCGAGGCTGGGCCGACGCACCCCATGATCAGCCCGCATTCGGCGCGGAAGACGACGCGGGTGCAGGAGGCGCCGCCGCCGCCGACGGGGCCGCCCGCATGGGACGGCCCCCCTCCGCCTGCGCGGCAGCCCGTTCAGCGCTCCACCATGGAACGTGTGAAGGAGCTCCCCGCCAAGGTCAGCATCCGGTGGCGGCTGACACTCACCTACGGCACGCTCGTGTTCGGGGCCGGGGCGGTGCTGCTCATCTCGGTCTACGCCATCGTCGGCACGGCCATCAGCACGGCCTGGCCGACGATCGATCTGGGCCTGGGCCCCTACGAGAACGAGCAGTTGCAGAACCGCTGGCGCCAGTTCCAGGAGCTGGCCATCGCCAACGCCCGTGACGGGCTGCTCGGCAGCGCCCCCTTGGCCCTGGTGGGCGTGGGGATCCTGGCGCTCATCATCGGCTACTTCGTGGCCGACCGGGCGCTCAAGCCCGTCGCGCAGATGACCGCGACCGCCAAGAAGCTCTCGGAGAGCACGCTCGCCCACCAGCGCATCGCCCTGGAGGGCCCGGGCGATGAGCTGAAGGAGCTGGCCGACACCTTCGACGCCATGCTCGCCCGGCTCAACGTCGCCTTCGACACGCAGCGCAGGTTCGTGGCCAACGCCTCGCACGAGTTGCGTACGCCGCTGACCATCAACAGGACGGTCCTGGAGATCGCCCTGTCCGATCCCGAGGCGTCCGAGGACCTGAAGGCGCTCGGGCGTACCCTGCTCGAAGTCAACGCGCGCAACGAGAAGCTGATCGAGGGGCTGCTGCTGCTCGCCAGGAGCGAACGCGAACTCGCGGTGCGTAAACCGCTCGACGTTCAGGAAGTCGCGCAGACGGCCGTGGAACAGGTCACGCCCTTCGCCGAGGAGCACGGCGTAACCGTCACCACCGAACTGGTCAGCGCGCCTACCGTAGGCGATCCGGTGCTCCTGGAGCGCTCCGTGAGCAACCTGCTGGAGAACGCGGTCAAGTACAACGTTCCCGAAAACGGAAAAGTATGGATCCGGACGGGAATGGCGGACGGTGCCTTGGTTGTTCAGGTGGCCAACACGGGGCAGCACGTCCCGGCGTACGAGGTGAACAGCCTGTTCGAGCCCTTCAGGAGGCTCCATGCGGACCGCGTCGAATCGGCCAAGGGATCAGGGCTCGGGCTGTCCATCGTCCGTGCGGTGGTACAGGCGCACGGCGGAAATGTGACCGCCGTGCCACGCGAAGGTGGAGGCCTTGTCGTGACCGTCAGACTGCCGAGGCGCTGACACTCGTGGCGTTCCGGCGCGTTCGTCCGCATGTTGATGCGCGTGTTGAGGCACGGGGGGCGTCTCATTCGCGCCGCACATGTGGTTGGATGTGCCGTCGAACACGGTGGTGCATGACGCCAAGGCTGTGGGTTTCGCCATATTTGGCTAACCATTGCCGTCGGCAGCAGGCCCTGACGTGTTGGGAGGTTCGTTGTTCGTTTCCGCGGGGTACCGATGGGAAATCTCCCCGACGGAACGGGCACAAGATGGGCTTCCCGGACGTTAGAAGACGCGCGATGAGCGCGAAGACATATAGCTGAGGGGGATGGAGTAAGCACAATGGCTACCGACTACGACAGCCCGCGCAAGACAGATGACGACCTGGGGGAGGACAGCCTTCAGGAACTTCAGGCGCGGCGCACGGACAAGTCGTCCGGCAGTATCGACATCGACGAGACCGATCTGGCCGAGTCGCTCGAACTGCCCGGCGCCGACCTGTCCAACGAAGAGCTGTCCCTGCGGGTGATCCCCCGTCAGGCCGACGAGTTCACCTGCTCACGCTGCTTCCTGGTGCATCACCGTAGCCAGCTGGCCTCCGAGAGGAACGGCCAGCAGGTCTGCCGGGAGTGCGCCGCCTGATCATCTGGAGCGAGCAGGCTCGGGGAGATGGCGAGGACCGGCATCGGTTCATCCCTGAGCGATCGCGACCAAGAGACATGGAGGCATCGCGTGGCCGTACCGGAGAAAGACCGTCAACCAGGCAGTGAGGTCGCCGACCCCGAGAACGAGGTCGGCGAGCTCGTAGGCAGGCTCACCGCGCCAGGTGAGCTCGAGCCGGCCGAGCGGCGCAGGCTGCTCGGCCGACTAGCCCGGGCGCTGTCCACCGGGGCCAGGAAGGCCCGGGAGACCGGCGCGGGCCGTGGCCGCTGGCTGGCGGACGTCTTCCTCAACATCGCGCCGCGCATCCCGATCCGGGACCTGCACACCCTCGCCGAACATCATCACGGCCTGACCGGCGAGGAGCTCGCCGACGACCTGGTGCGCACCGCCCAGAAGGCCACGATGACGGTCGGCGCCATCGGCGGAGCACTGGCAGCGGCCGAGTTCGCCGCACCACCCCTCCTGCTCTCCGCCCCCGCCCAGCTCGTCGCGGAGACCATCGTCGTCGCGGCCATCGAGGTCAAGCTGCTGGCCGAGCTGCACGAGGTCTACGGCGTCCGCGTCCAGGGCACCGGCACCCAGCGCGCGGTCGCGTTCACGGCCGCCTGGGCCAAACAGCGCGGCGTCGACCCGCTGGCCCCCGCGTCCGTCTCCCTGGCGCTCGGTGCCGCCACCAAGACCGCCCTGCGCAACCGGCTCATGCGGACGCTGGGCCGCCACCTGACCACCTTCGGGCCCTTCCTGACCGGCGCGGTCGCGGGCGGCGCGCTCAACCGCATGGCCACGAAGAAACTGGGCGAGGCCATCCGCGCGGACCTGCGCGTCAAGCTGCCCTCCGGCGATGCGTCCGGCGCGGTCGGCTCCGCGACGCCCCAGGACCAGCTCGACGCCTGAGCGCGCGGCTCGGCAGCCGGCCGTCAGGCGGCCGGATCGACGCGCAGGCCGCCGAAGGTCATCTTGAGCAGTGCGTCGGCCAGATCGTCCGCCGAGGCGCCGCGGGCCGGCTGGTACCACTCGGTGATCGAGTTGACGGAGCCGAACAGCAGCCGCGTCACCAGCCCCGGATCCACGTCCGCCCTGATGCTGCCCTCCGTCGCCGCCTCCGTGACCAGGCGGCTGATGAACCGGTCGAACTCCCGCCGCCGCTCCAGCGCCGCCAGCTCCGTCCCGCTGTTGCCGCGCACCCGCAGCAGCAGCGTCACGTACGGCAGCCGGTCGATGAGCAGGCGCACGCTCTGGCGTACGACCCATTCCAGCCGCTCGATCGCCGCCCCCGAGGACGCGCGCTCGTCGGCCACCATCTCGAACAGCCCGTCGAGCGCCCGGTCCAGCGCCCGCGACAGCAGCTGCTCCTTGCCCGGCACGTGGTAGTAGATGGCCGACTTGGTCACGCCCAGCGCCCTGGCCAGGTCTTCCATGCTGGTGCCGTCGTAGCCGCGCTCGTTGAACACGCCCACGGCCGTGGCCAGCACGGACTCGGGATCGTGGCCCCGCCTGCGCTGCCGGGTGGGGGTCGGAGTGGCCATATGGCTAAGTATCCCGCTTGTCGATGACTCGTCTGAGCTTGCCGACCGACCGCTCCAGCGTCTCGGGGTCCACCACCTCGACCTCCACGCTCACCCCGACGGTGTCCTTGACCGCCTGGCGCAGCCGTTCGCCCGCCTCGTCCCGCCCGTCGCCGAGCCCGGGGCGCGCCTCGACCCTGACCGTCATCACGTCGAGCCGCCCGGGGCGGGTGAGGTGCAGCTGGAAGTGCGGCGACAGGCCCGCCACACCCAGCACGACCTCCTCGATCTGGGTCGGGAACACGTTCACGCCCCGCAGGATGATCATGTCGTCGGTACGCCCGGTGACCTTCTCCATCCGCCGGAAGGCTGGCCTGGCGGTGCCGGGCAGCAGCCGGGTCAGGTCGCGCGTGCGGTAGCGGATGACCGGCATGGCCTCCTTGGTCAGGCTGGTGAAGACCAGCTCGCCCACCTCCGCCGGCTCACCGGTGAAGGGGTCGACGGTCTCGGGGTAGAAGTGGTCCTCCCAGACGTGCAGGCCGTCCTTGCTCTCGACGCACTCGTTGGCCACGCCGGGGCCCATCACCTCGGACAGGCCGTAGATGTCGACGGCGTGCAGGTCGAAGCGGTCCTCGATCTCCAGGCGCATCGGCTCGGTCCACGGCTCGGCGCCGAAGATCCCGATCCGCGGCGAGGAGGCCCGCGGATCCAGGCCCCTGGCGGTGAACTCGTCCAGCAGCGCCAGCATGTACGACGGCGTCATCATGACGATGTCGGGCCTGAAGTCCTCGATCAGCATCACCTGCCGCTGGGTCATGCCGCCGGAGACGGGCACCACCGTGCAGCCCAGCCGCTCGGCCCCGTAGTGGGCGCCCAGCCCGCCGGTGAACAGGCCGTACCCGTACGCCACGTGCACGATGTCGCCGGGCCGCCCGCCGGAGGCGCGGATCGAGCGGGCCATGACCTCCGCCCAGACGTCCAGGTCGCCCTGCGTGTAGCCGACCACGGTCGGCCGGCCGGTGGTGCCGCTGGAGGCGTGCACCCGGGCCACCCGCTCGCGGGGGACGGCGAACATGCCGAACGGGTAGCTGTCGCGCAGGTCCTGCTTCGTGGTGAACGGGAACTTCGCCAGGTCGTCGAGCTCTTTGCAGTCGTTCGGGTGCACCCCGGCCCGGTCGAACTTGTCCCGGTAGAGGGGGACGTCGCGGTAGGCGTGGTCGAGGGTGCGGCGCAGGCGTTCCAGCTGGAGCGCCTGCAACTCGTCGCGGGACACCCGCTCGATCGGGTCGAGCTCGTGGGGTGCGGGGGGATCGCCAAGTCTCACTTCAGCTCCCGGCTCCGGCCGCGGAACTCCGCGACCACGTGACCGTCGGGTCGGCGCACGGTGATGTCGTAGATGCCGCTGCGGCCGAAACGGGTGCGCTCGGCCGCCTCGGCCACCAGCACGTCGCCCGCGTGGGCGGGGGAGACGAACGTGATCTCCGCCCCGGCCGCGACCGTGACGGGGCCGTGCGAGTTGCACGCGCACGCGAACGCCGTGTCGGCGAGCAGGAACACGTAACCGCCGTGGCAGAGACCGTGACCGTTGATCATCAGCTCGGTCACGGTCATGCGGCACACCGCCCGGCCCGCGCCCAGCTCCGTCAGCTCGATGCCCAGGGCGGCGGAGGCGGTGTCGGCGTCCATCATGCGACGCGCGCTCTCCAAGGAAGGTCTCCCTTGTCAACTGACCGAATGTTCGGTAAACAAATCATCGTCGGGACTTCCATGTCAAGAGGGTGAATCCATGAGGGTGGCGGTGATCGGCGGAGGGCGCATGGGCGCCGGGATCGCGCAGGTCTTCCTGGCCGCGGGCGAGCGCGTCACCGTGCAGGAGCCGCAGGCCGAGGCCGCCAGATGGCGCATCGCGGAAGGGCTGGCCATCGCCGAGTCCAAGGGCGCGGTCGACAAGGCCGAGGCGCTGGCCAGGCTCACCATGGGCCCCGTGCCAGGGGACGCCGACCTGGTCGTCGAGGCGGTGCCCGAGGACGCGGCGCTGAAGGCCGAGGTGCTGGCCGAGGCCGAGTCGGCCGTCCAGGAGGGGGCGCTGCTGGCCACCAACACCAGCTCGCTGTCCATCGCCGAGCTGGCCACCGTGCTCGACCGTCCCGAACGCCTGGTCGGCCTGCACTTCTTCAACCCCGTCCCGGTGCAGCGCCTGGTCGAGATCGTCGTCACCAAGGCCACGCCGGGCGAGGTCCTGGAGCGGGCCAGGGGCATCGTGGCGGGCATCGGCAAGACGAGCGTCGTGGTGAACGACTCGCCGGGGTTCGCCACCAGCCGGCTGGGCGTGCTGCTCGGCCTTGAGGCCATCCGGATGATGGCGGAGGGCGTGGCCACTGCTGACGACATCGACACGGCCATGACGCTCGGCTACGGCCATCCCATGGGGCCGCTCAGGCTCACCGACCTGGTCGGTCTGGACGTGCGGCTGGCCATCGCCGAATACCTGCACGCCAGGCTCGGGCCGCGCTTCGAGCCGCCCGCGCTGCTGCGCGACAAGGTCGCCGCCGGTGAGCTGGGCCGCAAGAGCGGGAAGGGGTTCTACGAATGGTGACCGCGTCCCCGACGAGCTGACCCTGGTCCGGGTCGCGCGTGGCCGCGTCACGCCCGAGCGGGAGGAGAAGCGATGGCCAAGCCGTTCGCCTCGTCGGCGGACCTCGGCGAGAAGAGGCAGTCCCTGGAGGTGCTCGCCCCGGGCGTGTACGCGCTCACGGCCGAGGGCGACCCCAACGTGGGCGCGATCGAGGGCGAGGACTTCCTCGTCTGCTTCGAGGCGCTGGCCACGCCGGTGGCCGCCCGCGCCTGGCTGGCCCGGCTGCGCGAGCACACTGACAAGCCGGTCCGCTACCTGGTGCTGTCGCACTATCACGCGGTCAGGGTGCTCGGCGCCTCGGCGTTCGGCGCCGACCTGATCGTGACGCACGAGAGGACCCGCGGGCTGATCGCCGAGCGCGGCGAGCAGGACTGGGCCAGCGAGTACGCCAGGATGCCCCGCCTGTTCCAGGAGCCGGACTCGATCCCCGGCCTGACCTGGCCGACGGTGACGTTCAGCGACCGGTTCACCATCGACCTCGGCGGCGGGCGCGGCGACCTGGTGCTGCAGTACTGCGGGCGCGGGCACACCGAGGGCGACCTGGTGGCCTGGCTGCCGCAGCAGCGGATCATGTTCGCCGGCGACCTGGTCGAGTCGCAGGCCGCCCTCTACACCGGCGACGCCTTCCACCGCGACTGGGCCTCCTCGACGCTCGACCGGGTGGCCTCCTTCGGCGCGGAGACGCTGGTCGGCGGCAGGGGCGCGGTGGCGAGGGGTGAGGCGGGCGTGGCCGCGGCCATCGGGCAGACCCGCGACTTCCTCACCGTGATGCTGCACGAGACCCGCGCCGCCGGGTCGCTGAAGGAGGCGTTCGAGCGCACCCACCGGGCCCTGGAGCCCCGTTACGGCAAGTGGCCGATCTTCGAGCACTGCCTGCCGTTCAACGTCTCCAGACTCTGGGACGAGCTGCACGGCGTCGAGCGGCCGCGGATCTGGACCGCGGAGCGCGACCGGCAGGTGTGGGACGAGCTGCAGTCTTGACATCCTCCCCCTCCTGGAGGAGGGGGATTCCCACGGTCGCCCGTGAGGTTTCCTGCTTCATCGCCGGTCGCCCGCCCGAGAAGGGATCTCTCGTTGAGGTCTTACACCAGCTCCACAGGCGTTTCACCTCTCCGCCAGCCCGGCGGCGAAGGTATGTCCGATCAGTATTCCGGAGGCTTGGTCATCGCCGCCGTGGAACACACTATCGACCTTCGCGGCATCGCGCCGCGTTGTGACGGCGGTCCGCCTGGCGGCGCATCGCCTGCCCCTGTCCTGCTCCGCAGGGGTCCGATTCCTCCCCTGCCTGAAGGCGACGGTTTCCTCGGAGGTTTCTGATGAAGGACGAGGCGCAGGTCATCGTCATCGGCGCGGGCCCGGTCGGGCAGAGCGCCGCGCTGCTGCTGGCCCGCTGGGGCATTCAGGTGCTGGTGCTCGACCAGCGGCCGGGCCGGGCCCGCGGCGGCTCGAAGTCCATCTGCCAGCAGCGCGACGTGCTCGACATCTGGGCCGCCGCCGGGGCGGGCAAGGTGGCCGAGGAGGGGCTGGCCTGGACCACGGCCCGCACCTACTACCGCGACCGCGAGCTGTTCTCCTGGACGTTCGAGCGCGAGGGGCCGCTGCCGGCCTGCGTGAACATCTCCCAGACCCGCACCGAGCAGATCCTCGACGAGGCCATCGCCGCCCAGCCGCTCATCGAGGTGCGCTGGGAGCACGAGGTGACCGGCCTGACCCAGGACGCCACCGGCGTCACCGTGCGCTGCGGGCAGCGGCTGCTGCGCGCCCCCTACGTGCTGGCCTGCGCGGGGGCCAGGGCGCAGGCGGTGCGGGGCGCGCTCGGGGTCGCCTTCACCGGGGAGACGTACGAGGACCAGTTCCTCATCTGCGACATCAAGGCCGACCTGCCGGGCTGGGAGAACGAGCGGCGCTTCTACTTCGACCCGATCTGGAACCCGGGCAGGCAGGTGCTCATCCATCCGTGCCCCGGCGGCACGTACCGGATCGACTGGCAGATCGCGCCCGACTTCATCCCGGCCGACGCCGACATCGCGCGCAAGGTCCGGCAGGTCGTCGGGGACCGGCCGTACGAGCTGCTGTGGCACAGCACCTACCGCTTCCACTCGCGGGTCGCCTCCCGGATGCGCGTCGGCCGGGTGCTGCTGGCGGGCGACTGCGCCCACCTGGTGGCGCCGTTCGGGGCGCGGGGGCTCAACTCCGGCGTGCCCGACGCCGAGAACGCGGCCTGGAAGCTGGCCTTCGTGCTCAACGGGTGGGCGGGGGAGGAGCTGCTGGAGTCGTACCACGCGGAACGGCACGCGGCGGCGCTGGAGAACCTGGAGGTGACGACCGCGACCATGCGCTTCCTCGCGCCGGCGAGCGTGGAGGAGCGCATGCGGCGGCGGGCCGCGCTGGAGGGCGGGCGGGTGGCCGAGGTCGACTCGGGCCGCTTCGCCGAGCCCTTCTGGTACGCCGACTCGCCGCTCACCACGCCCGAGCCGTCGCGGCCCTTCCTGGGCCGGCCGCCGAAGGGCGCGCTGTGCCCGCCCGCGCCGGGCGTCATCCTGCCCGACGTCCTGGTGCCCGGGGGGAGGTTGCGGCAGTTCACACGGGATGGATTTCTCGTGCTATTGGGTGATATGTGCGATTCGAGTTTGTTTGTGCAGGTCCTGGGCAAGGTCATGAGGGCGCCGCTCGCCGTACGCGGGCTCGCGGAGATGGACGGGACAGGCTCGCTCGCTGAGAGGCTCGGCGCGGGGCCCGATGAGGCATGGCTCATCAGGCCCGACTCCCATATCGCCGCGATCATCCCCCATGCGGGGCCTGAGCCGGTGGCGGTCGCCATGAGCCGCGCGATCGGCGGCTCACCTGACATGTGACCCCCAAGAGGAGGACTGCGTGAGTGGCCGTAGCTCGTTTCTGATCGTGGCGAACCGGTTGCCCGTCGACCGGACGCTCGAGCCTGACGGAACGGCCTCGTGGCGCAGGAGCCCCGGAGGACTCGTCACCGCGATAGCCCCGGTGATGCAGCGCCGTCACGGAGCCTGGGCCGGCTGGCACGGAGCGCCCGACGAGAAGCTCGCGCCGTTCGAGCAGAACGGCATGAGCCTCATCCCGGTGCCGCTGTCGGCCAGTGAGGTGGAGCTCTACTACGAGGGCTTCTCCAACGCCACCCTGTGGCCGCTCTACCACGACGTGGTGGCCACGCCGGTGTTCGACAGGAAGATGTGGGACGCCTACCGGATGGTCAACCAGCGCTTCGCCGAGGCCGCCGCGGAGGCGGCCGACGAGGGCGCGGTCGTGTGGGTGCAGGACTACCAGCTCCAGCTCGTGCCCGCCATGCTCCGCAGGCTGCGGCCCGACCTGCGGATCGGGTTCTTCCTGCACATCCCGTTCCCGCCGACGGAGCTGTTCTGGCGGCTGCCGTGGCGCAAGGAGCTGGTCGAAGGGCTGCTCGGCGCCGACCTCGTCGGCTTCCAGCTGCCCGGCGGCGCGTCCAACTTCCGCCGGCTGTGCCGCCGGCTGCTCGGGCTGCCGTACAAGGGGAACGAGATCTTCCTCGACGACCGGATCGTGACCACGCAGGCGTTCCCGATCTCCGTGGACTTCGCGCAGCTCGACTCCCTCGTCCGCGAGCCGAACATCGTGGCGCGGGCCAAGGAGATCAGGATGGAGCTCGGCGACCCCGAGCACGTGCTGCTCGGCGTGGACCGGCTCGACTACACCAAGGGCATCGGGCAGCGGCTGGAGGCGTTCGGCGAGCTGCTCAACGACGGGCGGCTGCGGCCCGGCGAGGCCGTGTTCGTGCAGATCGCGACGCCCAGCAGGGAGCGGGTGGACGAGTACCGGCGGCTGCGCGACGACATCGAGCTGCAGGTGGGCCGGATCAACGGCGAGCACGCCCAGCTCGGCTACCAGCCGGTGTGGTACTTCCACCAGTCCTACAACCACGAGGAGCTGGCCGCGCTCTACCTCGCCGCCGACGTCATGGTCGTCACGCCGCTGCGCGACGGGATGAACCTGGTGGCCAAGGAGTACGTCTCCTGCCACCACGACCTGCACGGCGGGCTGGTGCTCAGCGAGTTCACCGGGGCCGCCGACGAGCTGCGGCAGGCCTACCTGGTCAATCCTTACGACGTGGAGGACGTCAAACGCCAGATGCTGACGGCGATGCGGGCCACGCCGCACGAGCTGGCCCGGCGCATGCGCACGATGCGCCGCCGGGTCGCCACCTACGACGTGGACCGCTGGGCGAGCGAGTTTCTCACTGCCCTGGAGTCACCTGCCGCAGAGCCTTCCACGCGTCGTAGCGCTTCTTGGCGGTCCGGTTGACCACGATCTGCGCCACCGACATGCCCACCCCCATGACGACGGCGTAACCGATCGCCTCGCCCATGCTGACCTCGGGCGATTCCGTGTCGATGGGCGGCTCCTTGCCGGTCGCCTTCTTCCAGGCGAACGCGAGGATCTTCCGCGCCCCCCAAGCGGTCACCAGCCCCACCAGGCCGCCCACGACACGCCAGGCGATATCGGGCTTGTCCTCCGCCATGTCGATCTCCCTTCCCCTTTGTAACGAACCCTAGTCTGTACCGCTTGGCGCGCCCGCGAAGCCGTACCATAAGGAGGCATGACTCAACAGCGACTACGCCGTCCCTCCATGCCCCAGAAGCCGACTCTCGACGGCCTGGAGCAGGTATGGGTAGCTCGCTGGGAGGAAGAGGGCACCTACCGCTTCGACCGGTCCAGGCCGCGCGAGCAGGTCTACGCCATCGACACGCCGCCGCCGACGGTCTCCGGCTCGCTGCACGTCGGTCACGTCTTCTCCTTCACCCACACCGACATCATGGCCCGCTACCAGCGGATGATCGGCAAAGCCGTCTTCTACCCCATCGGCTGGGACGACAACGGCCTGCCCACCGAGCGCCGCGTGCAAAACGTCTACGGCGTGCGCTGCGATCCCTCGCTGCCCTACGACCCCGGCTTCACACCGCCCGACAAGCCCGGCAAGCGAGACATCTCCATCTCGCGGCGCAACTTCGTCGAGCTGTGCCAGCAGCTGACCGCCATCGACGAGCAGGCCTTCGAGGAGGTCTGGCGGCGGGTCGGGCTGTCGGTCGACTGGTCGCTGCTCTACACCACGATCAGCGACGAGTCGCGGGCGGTCTCCCAGCGGGCGTTCCTGCGCAACCTGCTGCGCGGCGAGGCCTACCTCGCCGAGGCGCCGACCCTGTGGGACGTCAGCTTCCGCACCGCCGTGGCCCAGGCCGAGCTGGAGGACCGCGAGTGGCCCGGCGCCTTCCACAAGATCTCCTTCTACGGTGAGAAGGGCCCGGTCTACATCGAGACCACCAGGCCCGAGCTCATCCCCGCCTGCGTGGCGCTGGTCGCACATCCCGACGACGAGCGCTACCAGGAGCTGTTCGGCACCTCGGTGCTGACGCCGCTGTTCGGGGTCGAGGTGCCGGTGCTGGCCCACCGCCTGGCCGAGCCCGACAAGGGCACCGGCATCGCGATGATCTGCACCTTCGGCGACATCACCGACGTCACCTGGTGGCGTGAGCTGCACCTGCCGACCCGGCCGGTCATCGGCTGGGACGGGCGGCTGCTGCCCGAGCCGCCGGACGGCGTGGAGGCGGAGCCGTACAAGGAGCTGGCCGGCAAGACGGTCCACAGCGCGCGCGAGCGCATCGTGGAGCTGCTGCGCGAGTCCGGCGACCTCGAAGGCGAGCCCCGGCCCGTGCAGCGCACGGTGAAATTTTACGAAAAGGGCGACAAACCGCTGGAGATCGTCACCACCCGCCAGTGGTACATCCGCAACGGCGGGCGGGACGAGGAGCTGCGCAGGCGGTTGCTGGAGCGCGGGCGCGAGCTGACCTGGCACCCGCCGCACATGCGGGTCCGCTACGACAACTGGGTCGAAGGGCTCACCGGCGACTGGCTCATCTCCCGCCAGCGCTTCTTCGGCGTGCCGTTCCCGGTGTGGTATCCGATCGACGAGTCGGGGCAGCCCGTCCACGACGCGCCGATCCTGCCCACCGAGGACATGCTGCCCGTGGAGCCGTCCTCCGACGTGCCCCCCGGCTACACCGAGGACCAGCGCGGCGTGCCCGGCGGCTTCATGGCCGACCCGGACGTCATGGACACCTGGGCCACCTCGTCGCTGACCCCGCAGATCGCGGGCCGCTGGGGCAGCGACGACGACCTGTTCCGGCGGGTCTTCCCCGCCGACCTGCGGCCGCAGGCCCACGAGATCATCCGCACCTGGCTGTTCTCGACCGTGGTGCGGGCTCACTACGAGTTCGGCTCGCTGCCGTGGAGCGACGTGGCCATCTCGGGGTGGATCCTCGACCCCGACCGCAAGAAGATGTCCAAGTCCAAGGGCAACGTGGTCACCCCGATCGACCTGCTGGAGCAGCACGGCTCCGACGCCGTGCGCTACTGGGCGGCCAACGGGCGCTACGGCGTCGACACCACCTTCGACACCGGGCAGCTCAAGGTCGGGCGGCGGCTGGCCATCAAGATCCTCAACGCGTCGAAGTTCGTGCTGGGGCTGGCCGCCGACGGCGCCTCGGACGGCGCTTCAGCTTCGGACGGCGGCGCTGCCGTGGTCACCGAGGCGCTCGACCGGGCGATGCTGGCGGCGCTGGCCGACGTCGTCAAGGAGGCGACGGAGGCGTTCGAGGGTTACGACCACACCCGGGCGATCGAGGCCGTCGAGCGCTTCTTCTGGGCGTTCTGCGACGACTACCTGGAGCTGGTCAAGGCGCGGGCGTACGAGTCCGGCCCCGCCTCCGCCTCGGCCCACGCGGCGCTGCGGCAGGCCCTCGACGTGCTGCTGCGGCTGTTCGCGCCGTTCCTGCCGTTCGTGACCGAAGAGGTGTGGTCGTGGTGGCGCGACGGCTCCGTCCACCACGCCTCCTGGCCGGCCGTGGAACGCGGCACCGGCGACCCGGCGGTGCTGAGCGTGGCCTCCGAGGTGCTCGGGCAGGTGCGCAAGGCCAAGTCGGAGGCCAAGCTGTCGATGCGGGCCGAGGTCTCGCGGCTGACCGTGTGGGCTCCGGACGCCGAGCTGGTGCGGCAGGCGCAGGACGATCTGTGCGCGGCGGGGAACGTCGAGGAGTTCGTCCTGGAGCAGGGTGACACGTTCAAGGTCGAGGTCCACCTGGGCTGACCGATGCGCCCGGCCGGGCCTCCTCAGCGGGGTTCGCCCGGCCGGGCGTCAGGGTTCTTCGGTGCGGTGCAGGGCCACGAGCAGCGCGTACGCGTGCCCGTCCGGTGCCGGCACGCGGGCGCGGAAGTCGTCCAGCACCTCCCGCAGCCGCCGGCGCAGCTCGGCGTGCCCCTCGGGCGTGAGCCTGAGCGCCAGCCGGTCGAAGTCGCCCTCCTCGACGTGCTCCGACCGTCTCGTCTGCGCCACGAAGGCGTCCAGGAGCTCGGCGTTCGCGCCCGTGACACCGCTGTCGCGGACGTCCATCTCCCACGACTTGCCGGTGGCCCGGTAAGGGATCTCGGTGGAGCCGCGCGGGCCGGGGCGGCTCGGCTCGGCCGCCAGGAAGCCGGTCTCGACCAGCTTGCGTACGTGGTGCAGGGTCGTGGCGGGGTTGGCGTCCAGCAGGCCGGCGATCTCCTTGTTCGTGAGTGCTCGGTCGAGGCAGAGCCGCAGGATGCGCAACCGTACGGAGGAGGCCAGCGCGCGGGCCTCTGCCTCGGTGGCGGGGCGGCGGTGGGTGCCCATGGCAGGTCACCCTATAACCGGTCGATTCCTACCGATCAGTGGCGAACGGGACTCGGCCGGCACATCCGCAGGTCACCGCACACGCCACGCCGGAGCCGGCCCGATCGCGTTCCGGAGCCGGCCCGATCGCGTTCGGGATCCCGACCGGTCGTGGGCAGGAGCCCGTTCCGTCCCCGTCGTGTCTTCTAGTAGTCGCACACCCCCGTCGGGAAGATCTGCTTCAGGCGGGCCCGCTGGTCGGCCGTGGGCCGCCAGGAGCCGTACAGGCCGCGCGCGACGGCGCGGTCGACCGGCTGCAGGCGGTACTTTTGAACTCCTCCCCGGCCTGAGGACTGAAGGCCGGGGATTCTCCCGTCGCGTAGTGGTTAAGCGGCGCGCGGGGGTTGACGCTTCGCGGACCGGGCAGCCACGAGGTCTCCACGTCCTGACACCACAGTTCCTGCGGCGTTGCGAATGTTGATCGCGGCATTGGTGTCGGCGTGGCCGGTCCAGCCGCACGTGGGGTCAGCGCAGGAGAACCTGATCCCGTCCCGGGCCGCCGGGTCACGGTGGCCGCATTGGTGACAGGTCTGTGAGGTCCCTCGTGCGGGGACCTTCACGACGTGGCCGCCCCGGTCGATGGTCTTGTATTCCAGCAGGGTGACCGTCCGGCCCCACGCTTGCCCGGCGATCGAGCGGTTCAGCCCGGTCTTCTGCGCGACGTTCACGCCGGGGCCGGCGACCGTGCCGGTGGCCGAACGGACCATGTTCGTGATCGTCAAATCCTCCACCACGACGATGCCGAACGTGCGGGCCAGTTCGGTGGTGGTCTGGTGCTGCCAGTCAAGGGCTCGGCGCTTGGCTGTCGCGCGGAGCCGGGCGATCTTGTCGTAGGTGCGGGCCAGCCGATGCGAGGCCTGCCCGCCACGATGCCGGGTGCGCCGCTGGCGGGCCGACTTCTCCTCCAGCCGGCGCAGGTGCTCTCTCTCGCCGTCGCGCAGCCAGGGCCCGTGCTGACGCATGGTGCCATCCGACAGGGCCAAGGCGACGGTGATCCCCCGGTCGATCCCCACGGCCGGACCAGGAGGGGCGTCTGGAACCGGAGCGGCCATGGTCTGGGTCCGGAACACGATCTGCCAGCCGAAGGCGTCCTTGACCAGCCGGGCTCCGGTGATCCGCCCGGCCGGGCCGCCTTTGGTGAGGCCGGGCAGGTCCTTGGTCCACCGAAACCGTATCCGCCCGAGTTTGGGCACGCTGACCGCGTCCCACCGCCGGTTGACCCGCTTGATCTGCAGGTCGCGGGCCTGCGGAATGTCCACGGCCGGCCGGGATCGTAACCGGGCCTTGAACGTCGGGCGCTGGGCGGGGTGATCAGGGTTGAAGAAATTCGCCCACGCCTGCCGATACGTCTTCAGCACCGCCTGAGCGGGTAGCTGCGCCATCCAATCGATCTCACGGCGGGCTGCCCGGATCGCCTCGTCACACTCCTTCAACGACGCGAACCGGCCCTGCCGAAAGGTGAAGTACTCGTGCAGCAGGTTCCACAGCGCGCGGGCGGTGTGCGCCTGGCCGTCCAGCACCGCCGCCTGGGCCGCGCTCAACTCCAGGCGGGCCACATGCGCCCGCGTCACGTCCACCTACTGGTCCACTATCCGCCCAAGATCGCCTTGTCCAAGCTGGTCAACTCACTGAAGGGGGTTTCAGCTCGGATACTGCGCAAGGAGTTCAGCACCCACGTTCGCAAGCACCTGTGGGGTGACCACTTCTGGTCCGGCTCCTACTTCGCCGGCTCGGTCGGCGGAGCCCCGCTGACCATGGTCAAACAGTACATCGAGCAGCAGAACCAGCCGATCCGATCAGAGTGCACGCCGCTTCGCCTGACGGCGAATCGGCTGTTCCTGCCCCACTACGCGAGACGGTCCGCTTCACCCCTGGCCTGAAGTTTACGAGGGGAGGATGTCAAGAGCACGACGGTGTCACGCGCGCCCCACCCCTTGCCCAGGCCCGATCTCAGCCGGACGAACAGGCGGAACCGGGTTGCCCTGGTTACGCTCTGAGCTGCCCGGCCCGTTATCCGCGCGCATCCGGCCCCCGAACATGCCAGTCTTGAACACGTGCTGCCCGACCCACCGACCAAGCTCGTGCCACCCGTCCTGGCCAGGACGGCCGCGTGGTGCGCATGCCTGATCCTCATCGGCGTGGTCGTCAACTACTTCGTCCAGGCCATCGCCGCCCTCTCCTTCGTGGCCCTGCCGGTGGCGATCGCGCTCCTGCTCACGGCCCTGCTGTTCCCGCTGACGAGAAGCCTGCGCGACACGGGCATGCGCCCCATCTACGCGACCTGGATCACCATGCTGGTGGCCTTGGCCGTGCTCACCGGCACGGGCTGGCTCGTCGGGGCGCGGGCCAGCGAGGAGTTCCCCAACCTGGTCAGACAGGTCCAGCAGACCGCGCGGACCGTGCAGGAGTGGCTGATCACGGGGCCGCTGCACCTGCGCGAAGCGCAGATCACCGACTACGTCGACGAGATCGCGGCCCTGGTCAACGCCCAGCGCACGGCCATCACCGGCACCGTGCTGTCCGCCGGCGCCGTGGCCGTCGAGGTGCTGGCGTCGATCGTGCTGCTCCTGTTCGTGACGTTCTTCCTGCTCAAGGACGGCGACCGGATCTGGTCATGGTTCCTGCGCGCGTTCGGCGGGGTCGCACCGCGCGTCGACCGGGCCGGCCGGGCCGCGTGGACCACGCTCTCCCACTACGTCCAGGGCACTGTGGCGGTCGCGGCCGTGCACGGTCTGATCATGGGCATCGTGCTGGCCGGCATGGGGGTCCCGCTGTGGGCGCCCCTGGCCGTGCTGATCTTCTTCGCCAGTTTCATCCCCATCGTCGGCATCTTCTTCGCCGGCACGGTCGCGACCCTGGTCACCCTGGGCGCCAAGGGCCTCGTCTACGCGCTGATCTTCCTCGGCATCCTCGTCGTGGAGCAGCAACTGGAAAACCACGTGCTGCAGCCGCTGATCGTCGGGCGGGCGCTCAACTTCCATCCGCTGGCCATCATCCTGGTCCTGGCGGTGGGCGGCATCCTGGCCGGCATCGCGGGAGCCGCCGTGGCCGTCCCGGTGGCGGCGGTCATCTACCGAGCGATCCCCGAACTGAGACACAAACCCCGCGCCCTGCCCCCCGGCCCCGACGACCACCCTCCGGACGGCCGCCCACCACCACCCGGCCCTCCGGACGACGGCCCAGATCTTCACGGCGAGGAACGCCCGTGGCGCACCGACCACAGCGCTCCGCCGGCTGACGACCGCCCGCCACGAGAGGAAGAACCACCGGCACGCGACGACGGGGCCCCGTAGCGCAGGGGCCGGCTGCCGCTGGGTGACGGGCGGCCGGTCTGCCATGCTCGGGTCGTGACTGATGTGGATCTCGCCCGCCGGGTTCGTGACCGTTGCCGGTTGAGTGGCCGGTTCGTGTTGCGTTCGGGACGAGTGGCCGAGGAGTATTTCGACAAGTACCGGTTCGAGGCCGATCCGGCCCTTCTCGATGAGCTGGCAGCGGGGATGGTGCCACTGGTTCCCGAAGGGACGGAGGTGCTGGCCGGCCTGGAGATGGGCGGCATCGCGGTGGTCACGGCGCTGGGGCGGCGCACCGGCCTGCCCTGCGCGTTCGTACGTAAGGCGGCGAAGTCCTACGGCACCGCCCGGCTGGCCGAGGGGGCCGACGTCGAGGGGCGGCGCGTCCTGGTCGTCGAGGACGTGGTGACCTCGGGCGGGCAGATCGCGACCTCCACCGGTCAATTGCGTGATCTAGGGGCTCGGATCGACCACGCGTTGTGCGTCATCGATCGTCAGGAAGGCGGTGCCGAGGCACTGGCCGCGAACGGGATCCGGCTCCTGTCGCTGCTCAACCGCGAGGATCTCGAAGTGCCCGCGTAAGTACTGCTGCTCAGAATCCGGCCATCGGTACGCGTGGGGTGGCGACTGTGGACGGAGGGTGGGGCGACACGGAGTAACCTCGTCACCCGTGACGCGTTCCTCCCTCACCACCCCGCCGCCGGGCGCGAACCTGCCGGAGGCGCAGCCTGGCGCGCCGTCGCCGGGCAGCACTCTGGTCTCCCACTACGACCAGTGCTTCGCCTGCGGGCCCGCGCACCCCACGGGGCTGCATCTGACGGCGAGGACGCCCGACGGCGCCACCGTCGAGGCGGAGTTCACCGTGGGCGAGGCGCACCAGGGCGCGCCCAGGCTGGCACACGGCGGGGTGCTGGCCACCGCCATGGACGAAGTCATCGGAATGTCCGTCTACCTGCTGCACAAGCCCTATGTGACGGGACGGCTGGAGACCGACTACCTCCTCCCTGTTCCCGTGGGCACGACACTCCACCTGCGCGCCTGGTGCAACGGCATCGCGGGCAGAAAGGCGTACCTTGAGGCTGAGGGGCGCATCGGCGCTCCAGACGGACCGGTCGCCGTCCGCGCGGCAGCGCTGTTCATCGAGGTGAACATGGAACACTTCGCCAAGCACGCCGACCTGGCCGCCACCGCCGCCGACCATCAGGACTACGAGGTGAACCCTTGAGCGACGTAGAGGTCCTCATCCAGCGGCTCGACCCCGGGCTGCCGCCGCCGTCGTACGCCCATCCGGGAGACGCCGGCGCCGACCTCTGCGCGGCCGAGGACGTGGAGCTGATGCCCGGTGAGCGGGCCGTCGTCGGCACCGGGGTGGCGATCGCCCTGCCCGAGGGGTATGCCGCGTTCGTGCATCCGCGTTCCGGGCTGGCGGCGCGGCACGGCGTCACGCTGGTCAACGCCCCCGGCACGGTCGACGCCGGATACCGGGGCGAGGTCAAGGTGACGGTGATCAACACCGACGCCAAGGAGCCGTTCAGCCTGCGGCGCGGGGACCGGGTGGCGCAGCTCGTGATCCAGCGGGTGGAACACGCGGCCTTCACCGAGACCGAGCGCCTCCCGCCGTCCGCGCGCGGCGCCAACGGCTTCGGCTCGACAGGACGCTGAGGAAGAAGTGGCACGCCGGTTCCGGGTCGCGGTGGAGGGCAGGTCCCGACGTGGACGGCTTCCGGCCACAGCGGGCCGGATGACGGTGAGGGCCGGCCGGGCGGCCCGGCAGGCATAGGGGCCGGGCGCTCGGCAGGCACGGGCCGGGGAACCGGCGGTACGGACATCAGGCCGGGTGACCGGTCGTACGGACATGAGGCCGGGTGACCGGCCGTACGGACATGAGGACCGGGGAGCCGGTCCGATGAGCAGGGAGAGTGAGGAACGTGTTCCGACGTCGTCGTCGTGAGCAGCCGGAGCAGGTGGGCGAGCAGGAGTCGGCCGCCCCCACGCGCGAGTCCGGCCCGTGGGACGCCGACGAGCCCCACCCGGAGTCCGACCGGATCGATCTGGGCGGTCTCCGGCTGCCGCACAACGCGGACTTCGACGTGCGGCTGGCCTCCGTGGGAGACCAGCACGTCGGCGTGGTCGTCCTGTACGAGGACAGCTCGCTGCAGCTGCAGGCGCTGGCCGCGCCGCGCAGCTCCGGCCTGTGGGACGAGATCAAGACGAAGATCCAGACCCAGGTCAAGGACCTGGAGGAGCGGGAGGGGCCGTTCGGCAGCGAGCTGGTCGGCGAGCTGCGGACCGACGGCGAGACCCGGCCGGCCCGCTATCTCGGCGTCGACGGCCCGCGCTGGTTCCTGCTGGCGGTGATCGCCGGCAAGGCGGCGGTCGACGAGAGCGTCGCCGAGGCGTACATCGACTTCATCAAGGACGTCGTGGTCGTGCGCGGGGACGAGCCGATGGCGCGTGAGGAGCCGATTCCGCTGCGCCGGCCCAACGAGCAGCAGGGCGGCGAGGGCGACGAGCGGCCGGGGCTCAACCCGTTCAAACGAGGACCTGAAATCAGTGAGATTCGCTGAGGGCTGATATCACATAGGCTGAACCATCATGAGTACGGCAGAGCCCCCCAAACGCGGGGGATTGCGTGGGTTCTTCAGTCGGCTGGCCACCAGTCAGTCCGAGATCGAGGCCCAGGAGCTGCGGGAGGACGCCGACGAGGTCGGCGCCACCCCGATCGTCTCGTGTGGCGGGCGTCGCCGCTTCTGTGTGGCGGGTACGCTACGTACGGTGACATTGCGCCCGAGGGGCGGCGCCCCGGCTCTGGAGGCGGAGCTCTACGACGGGTCGGACGTGATCGACCTGGTCTGGCTCGGCCGCCGCAAGATCGCCGGCATCGAGCCCGGCCGCACGGTCAAGGCCGAGGGCCTGGTCAGCATGCAGGACGGGCGCAAGGTGATGTTCAATCCGCGTTACGAGCTGCGCCCAGGGAGTTGATCAGGTGAGTGCTGAGGCTGAAGAGGTCGCCCACGACACCGTCGAGGCGGCGGTGCGAGCTCAGCTCGCCAAGGCCTTCGGCGGGGTGCGCGGCATCATCGAGGCGGCGGTCCCGACGATCGCCTTCACGCTGTCGTGGATCCTGTCCGAGGACCTGAAGCTGTCGCTCATCATCAGCGTCACCCTGTCGGTGCTGCTGCTGCTCGTACGGATCATCCAGCGGTCCACGCCGCAGTTCGTGATCAACAGCCTGATCGGCATCGCGATCGGGGCGTTCTTCGCCAGCCGCACTGGTGACGCGAAAGACTACTTCCTGCCCGGCATCCTGTGGAATGCCGCGTACATGGTGGGAATGCTCATCTCGGTCGTCGCCCGGTGGCCGGTCGTGGGCTTCCTGATCGGCTCGGTCACCGGTGACCCGACCGCCTGGCACAAGGACCCCGGCATCGTGCGGCTGTGCACGCGGCTGACCTGGCTGCTCATGCTGCCGTGCGCGGTGCGGGTGGCGGTGCAGGGGCCGGTCTACCTGTTCGGCGGCGGTGACGAGGCGGTGGCGGCGCTCGGGTTCGCCAAGATCGTGATGGGCTGGCCGCTCCAGGTGGCCGCGCTGGGCGCCATGCTGTGGCTGCTCGGCCGGGGCCGCACCCCGATCAAGCCTCCGGTCGCACCCGCCTGACACCACACCACACCCGGCCCCCCGCGGTCGAAGGTCGTGGGTCGGAGTCTGTGGGTCAGCGGTCCTGGTGGTCGGGGTCGAAGGCGGTGGGTTCCGCCGGCAGGGTGTAGCGCTCGCTGATGAGGTCGGCGACGCGGCGGCGGCTTTCGCGTGGTTCCAGGCCGTCCGCCTCACGTTCCACCGCCGCCACCTCCTCCGCCAGTTCGGCGTCCCCCAGGCTCTCGCGGATCCACGCCGAGCAGTCGCAGCGCCGCAGATGATGCAGCCAGGTGTCGTCGTCCACCCCGTCGGCGAGTTCGACGAACGTGTGCAGGTTCCTGGCACGCAGCCGCAGCCGGTCCTCGGGTCCGGTGAAGTAGAAGCTCTTGTCCTTGGCCATGGTGCCCGCCGCGTACTTGCGCCGGTGCCGGGTCCGCTTGGCGCGGGCGGGCGCGAGCGTGAGCCGGCGCGCGTGCCCGTCGGCGTCGTGCCAGAGCGCGATGTCGCCCGCCTGCTCGCCCTCCGGTGACGCGGGCAGCGAGGGGACGTCGCGGCCGCGGGCCGTGGCGAACGCGGCCAGGGTGTTCCGCGGCTCCTTGCCCACCGCGACCGTGCTGGTCACCAGCCGGAGCGCGTCGGGGCTGAGCGCGTCGGGATGCACGGTGATCATCAGCAGCGCGCCGAGGTCGCCGGGATGCCGCAGCGGTACGTCGCGTACCTCGGCGGGCATCAGGTGGTGCGCCTCGTCGAGCACCAGCCAGTGCGGATGCCCCAGCTTGGCCCGCAGCCCGGTCAGGCGGGGGAGCAACTCGGCGAAGTACGCCGGCCGGTCGCGCAGCTGCTGCCCGATCAGGTTGACGACGACGCTGTGATCGGGCTGTTCTAGCACGTGCAGCACCTCCTCCATGCCGGGCACCCGGTCCGGGTCGCCGAGCACGGTGACGCCCGGATGCTCCGCGTAGTCGCCCTCCGGGTCCACGATGACGCACTGGTAACCGTCGCCGACGAGCCGTTCGAGCAGCGCCGTGGTGACCGTGGACTTGCCGCTGCCGGACGGCCCCGCCACCAGCAGTCCCATCCCGTACGTGGGCAGCCGCACCTCCTCGCCGTCCGCGTGCCCGAGCAGGACGTGATGGCGCGGGATCTCCATCGCGTCCAGGTCGCCCGCCAGCAGCCGGCCGGCCAGTTGACCGACGCCGTGCCCGTCGGGTTCGTCGAGGGCGAGGTCGCAGGCGTCCTTGAGGGCGGGCAGCGCGTTGGCGACGGTGGCCCCGCACTCGGCGGCGGCCAGGAAGGCGTGGTCGTTCTCGCCGTCGCCGACCGCGACCACGCCGTGCCGCGACAGGGACAGCCGGTCGAGGGCGGCGGTCAGGCCGCTGGCCTTGTTCACGCCGGGAGGCAGCACCATGACGGCGCCCTTGTTGTAGATGACCTGCCGTTCCAGGCCCAGCTCGCGGATCGCCGCCAGGACCGGGACGTCGTGCGGCTCGCGCGTGGCGATCAGCACCTGACCGACCCCGAGCGGACGCACACCCTGCTCGCGCAGTCGGTCGGCCAGCTCGGCCGGCGGGGGAGCGGCCAGGGCGTCGCAGGTGCGCTGGCGCGGGTCGTACAGCAGGCCGCCGTTCTCGGCCACGATCAGGTCGAACAGGGCGGGATGCGGGAAGACGGACAGGAGGTCGTCGAGCTGGCGCCCGGTGACGAGCAGCAGCTTGAACCCGGCGCGGGACAGCCGCTCCAGCGCCTTGATCGTCTCCTCCGCGACCTCGCCGCCCTTCGCCAGGGTCTCGTCGTAGTCGCAGGCCAGCACGTTGTAGCGCATGATCCTGCCCTACCCGGCAGGAGTGGGGGATCCGGTCGCGCGGGTGAATGCGAGGCGAACTTTGACCGGCGGCAGCCCAGGATCGAGCGGGTCCTGGGCTTCGTGTCGGGCCCAGGATCGAGCGGGTCCCAGGCGGCGGGGACGGCCCAAGGCCGGGCGGCTCCCAGGCGGCGGGTCCGGCCCAAAACTGGGCGGGTCCTAGGCTTTCTGTCATGACCATCATGCACGTTCCCGGCTCGAAGTCCGTCACCGCCCGTGCTCTGTTCCTCGCCGCCGCCGCCGGCGGCACGACCGTGCTGCGCCGGCCGCTGGTCTCCGACGACACGGAAGGCTTCGCGGAGGGCTTGATCGCGCTCGGCTACCGCGTGGAGCGCGGGCCGGAGGCGTGGACGATCGAGGGGCGTCCCGTGGGGCCGGCGGTGGCGGAGGCGGAGGTGTTCTGCCGCGACGGCGCCACCACCGCACGGTTCCTGCCCGCGCTCGTCGCGGCCGGCCGAGGCGTCTTCCGTTTCGACGCCTCCGCCCAGATGCGGCGCCGCCCGCTCGGGCCCCTCACGCGGGCGCTGCGCGAGCTCGGGGTGGATCTGACGCACGAGGGCGAGGAGGGTCACCATCCGCTGACCGTGCGGGCCGGCGGGATCAAGGGTGGCCGGATCACGCTGGACGCGGGGTTGTCGTCGCAGTTCCTGACCGCGTTGCTGCTCGTCGGGCCGCTCACCTCCGAAGGGCTGGAGATCACGGTGACCGACCTGGTGTCGGCGCCGTACGTGGAGATCACCCTGGCGATGATGCGCAGCTTCGGGGTCGAGGTGCGGCGTGAGGGTGACACGTTCGTCGTGCCCGCGCGGCCGTACACGGCGGTGGCCGGCTACGCGGTCGAACCGGACGCCTCCACCGCGAGCTACCCGCTCGCCGCCGCCGCGCTCACCGGCAACGGCGTCACCATCCCCGGGCTGGGCTCCGGCGCGATGCAGGGCGACGTGCGCTTCGCCGAGGTCCTGCGGCGGATGGGCGCGGACGTCGACCTGTCGCACGACGCGGTGACGGTCACCGGTACGGGTACGTTGCGGGGGCTGACGGTCAACATGCGCGACATCTCCGACACCGTCCCGACGCTGGCCGCCATCGCCCCGTTCGCCGACGGCCCCGTACGGATCGAG
Source organism: Nonomuraea fuscirosea (assembly GCF_035917475.1). Lineage (NCBI taxonomy): Bacteria > Bacillati > Actinomycetota > Actinomycetes > Streptosporangiales > Streptosporangiaceae > Nonomuraea > Nonomuraea fuscirosea. Next base: position 1,675,214 of record NZ_CP109074.1, read on the forward strand.
GACGTCCACAACATCAGGGTCAAGGAGTGCGACCGGCTGGAGGCGTGCGCCGAGAACCTGCGCCGCCTCGGCATCGAGGTGGGCACGGGCCGCGACTGGATCGAGATCCGGCCGGGAACGCCCCGGCCGGCCGAGATCGCCTGCCACGGCGACCACCGCATCGCGATGTCGTTCGCCGTGGCGGGGCTGCGCACCCCGGGGATCACCCTGGACGACCCGGGATGCGTGAAGAAGACGTTCCCCGGCTTCCACGAGGCCCTGGCAGGACTGCGGGCCGAGTGGGGCCTGCGATAGCGAGCTCCGGAGGGAGCGGGGGCGGCGGTGAAGGGTCCCGAGCCGGACGGGCTGTGGCGAGGACCCCGGAGAGAGTGCGGGCGGCGGTAAAGAGCTCCGGGGCCGGGCGTTGCCGTCCCCAGCCGTTCGCGCGGGTAGGACGGCTGGTGCACGGTCACTTCAGCTCACATCGAGGCCCACCATGTTGAGAAGCGCCATCGCTGCCTTCGCCATGACCGCCGCCGCCCTGCTGCTGGCCGCGGTCCCCGCGATCGTCGGTGACCGCCGCGGGAGCCTGCGGGTCTGACCGGACCGGACACCGCCGCGAGGGCTTGCGGGTCTGACCGGACCGGACACCGCCGCGAGGGCCCGCGGGTCTGACCGGACGCCGGTCAGCGGGCCTCTCCCTGAAGGATGGCGGCCCACATCTCGAACGCCTCGGACGCCCGGACCCAGGCGGTCTCCACGATCACGGTCTGGTCGCCCTCGCGCCTGGTCTGGCGGATGTGCATCAGGCCGGCCGCCGCGCACAGCTCGTACACCACCGGCTCGCCCTCGCACGTGTGCGCCTTGACCCTGACGGCGGGGTGCCTGGCCTGGACGTGATACCAGGCGATCTTCCGGACCTCCTTCTTCGGCGGTTCGGGGTGCAGTCCGTGGTACTCCTCCATGACGATGCCGACCTCCAAGATCGTTCGTGCCGCGGGCAGGGGGATGCCCCGCAGGGCGTGGTGGGACGGCGGTCGGCAGGGGGGAGGGGCGCCCGGCCGTGGGCCCCGCTCCGCCGACCGCTGGGGAAGCGGGGATGCGGTGAGGGTGATGAGTGATTCGCGATCGATCAGCGACGCAGCGTCACATGGGGAATACTAGACGTTGTCGATTGCACACGTCTACTAGTCGTATCTGCTTGTATGAAGGGTAGATCCGACACGGAGAGGACGCGGACCGGGCTGTGACTACTTCGCTCGCAGTACAAAATCAATGCATCTGCTGTGTGATGCCGTCGTATACCCCTCCGGGGCACGCTGGAGGTCCGTCCGGACGTCCGGTGAAAGGGGTTGACCGCGCGATGCTGCTCATCGAGGTCTTCGTGCCGAGGAACGCGCTGAGCGAGGACGAACGCCAGGCGCTGGGGCGTGGGCTCATCGACCGGCTGATGGTCGAGGACGACAGCCACGCCATCGAGATCATCGATGCCCAGCGCACGATCACGCAGGTGCTCCTGCACGAGCCGGCCACCTGGGTGCTCGGGGATCGGCCGGCGGCGGACCCCGCGGACCCGCCGCGTTACCTGGTCCGCGTGACCGTTCCCGCCTCGTGGCGCAAGGACGTGTGCGAGCACGTCGTGGGCGCCGTCACGGACGTGCTCGCCGAGACCGAACGCGCCGCCGGTCGCGATCCGGACCGGGTGCGGCGCGAACCGCACGCGATCATCCTCACGGACGGGGTCACCGAGGGCGGCATCGGGTTCTTCGGCCGGGTCATGAGCACCATGGACCTCACGGAGTTCGTCTCACGCCCCTACCGCGACGGCGCCATGTGGCGCGCCCCCGCGCCGGAAGCGCCGCCCGGCAGGGCGATCGACCCGATCTGCGGCATGGGCGTCGATCTCGACGACTCCGCCCTGACGCTCGTTCACGAGGGCACCCTGTACGGGTTCTGCCACGGCCTGTGCCGCCGGGTCTTCGCGAACGAGCACGGCCTGTCGCTCGGCAAGGAGGACCCGCACGCCTGAGGCCGGGCTCCATGGCGGCGGGCCGGCCCGCAGAAGCGCATGCCGAAAGCTGTCGTGATCAGGGGCGGTGCAGGCCGGTGAGGAGCAGGTCGAGGTAGCGCAGGCCGAGCGTGGCTCGTTCGGCCGGGTCGAGGGCGCTCTGGATGTTCGCGGCGTAGGCGATGCCGCACATCAGCGGGGTCATGTCCGACTCGGTGACGCCGGGATCGATGACTCCCGCCGCGTGCGCGCGGGCCAGCAGCTCGGCGAAGGCTGTGGCGAGCCTTCGTTTGAGGTCGCCGGTGTGCTCCAGGGTGTCGGTGGCCGCGGCGAACACAGGAGGGACCGCCCGGTCGGACAGCAGGACTTCGATCGCCGCGGCGAGGAAGTCACGCAACGCCGTCCACGGGTCATCCTCGGCCAAGGCATGCTCGGCTCGCCGCAGCAGCTTCTCGATGGCAGGCAGCGCGACCGTCTCCAGCAGTGCTTCCGGCGTTGGAAAGTGCCGGTAGACGGTGGCCACGCCGATGGATGCGGTCCGCGCCACATCGTTGAGCTGCAGAGATCTGCCGTCATCGACATACTGCCGGGCGATCTCGACGATGTGGCGCCAGTTCCGGGCGGCGTCCTTGCGCAACGGCGGGGTGCTCATGCCCCACAGCATAACCAGATACCGTATCCGGTTATGTTACGTTGAACCGGATGACTCATCCACTTAGGGCTGGGTCCGGTACGAGGAGACACCTATGCCTTTCACCACAGACGCCGTCCCACACCTTCCCGCCGGATTCGGCGACACCTTCACCAGCCGCACCGTTGACATCAACGGCGTCGAACTGCACGCCGTGGTCGGCGGGTCCGGCCCGGCGCTGCTGCTACTGCCGGCCTGGCCGCAGTTCTGGTACGGCTGGCGGCTGGTGATGCCCGCTCTCGCCGAGCACTTCACGGTCGTGGCCGCCGACATGCGCGGCATGGGCGCCAGCAGCAAGCCCGCCAGCGGGTACGACGCGGTCACCCTGGCCGATGACATGGCCGGCCTGATGACCTCCTTGGGCCACGACAGTTACCACGTCGCGGGCTACGACATGGGGATGATGGTCGGCTACGTGCTCGCCGCTCGCCATCGCGACCGGGTGCGCAAGCTCGTGCTGGCCGAAGCCGTCCTCGCCGGCTTCACCCCGATGCCCCCGCTGCTCATGCCTCCCGAGGTCAACGAGCTGGCCTGGCACTTCGTCTTCAACCGGCTGGCCGACATCAACGAGCGCATGGTGTCCGGCCGCGAGGAGATCTACTTCGGCTACCAGTTCGCCACCAAAGCCGCATCTCCCGAGGCCATCCCTCAAGCCGCGGTCGACGTCTACGTCGATGCCCTGCGCGACCCCGCCGCCCTGCACGCGAGCTTCGAGTTCTACCGCGCGGGAGAGTCCGGGGACCAGGTGGTCGCGCTGGCTGCCGAGGGGCCGCTGGACATTCCGGTTCTGGCCATCGGGGGCGAACACGGCATGGGCAAGGGCGTTGAGCAGGCGGTGCGGCAGGTCGCCTCGAACGCCAGCGGCGCGGTCGCACCAGGTGCGGCGCACTTCCTGCCTGAGGAAGCGCCCGAATGGATGACCCGTACCTTGATCGACTTCTTCGCCTGAACCGAGGAGAACACCATGTCCAGCCTCCTCGAAGCCACCCGCGGCAGTGTGACCGTCGCCGGGGCCGCCCGCACCTTCACCCTGGTCGGCACCGCAGCGCCGGGTGATGCCCGGCCACTGATTCTCGTGTTCCACGGTTCCGGCCAGACCGGTGACAAGCATCGTGCCTTCACCGGCGGCGTCTTCGACGCGCTCGCCGCCCGCGGCGCGCTGGTCGCCTACCTCGACGGCTATCGCGGCAACTGGAACGACGCCCGCCGCGAAAGCCGCTTTCCGGCCCGCCAAGCCGGCATCGACGACGTCGGCTTCGCGCGTGCGGTCATCGCCGCGTTCGCGGCGGACCGGCGCGCCGACCCCAGCCGGGTCTACGCCGTCGGGTACTCCAACGGTGGCCAGATGGTCATCCGCCTCGCTCACGAGACCCCCGGCCTGCTGGCGGGTGCGACGGTGATCGCCGCCACCATGCCCGCACCGGAGAACTTCCTCGCCGGGCAGGCGCCTCCGGGGCCGTTGCCGGTCTTGTTGATCCACGGCACCAAGGACCCCATCGTCTCCTACCAGGGCGGCACCATGAACTGGGCCCTGCGCACCATCTTCAAGGCAGGCGGCCCGACCTGGTCGGCCGGTCGCACGGCTCGCTACTTCGCCGAGCGCAACGGGATCACCACCGAGCCCACGACCACCCGCCTGCCGAAGAAGACCACGGCCGACCCCACCGAAGTCGAGCGGACGACGTACGAGGCGAGCGGTCTCCCCTCGGTGGTCCTCTACACCGTCCACGGCGGCGGCCACACCGTTCCCGGTCCCTCCTCCTCCGCCCCGATGATCATCGGCAAGACCAGCCATCAACTCGACACAGCGGATCTCATCACCCAGTTCTTCGACCTCTGAGAGGGCTCTGAGGACGTCCGCGGTCATGACAAGGGCGGTGGTGGCGGTGGCGCCCGGTGGACCACCACAGTGCTCCTCCAGCGGTGGGAGCCGGGCTCTCTCAGTGCTGGGAGAGCAGGTGGGCCAGCTCCTGCTCCACCTCCTGGTTGGCGACGAAGAGCAGTTCGTCCCCGGCCTCCAGCGGATCGTCCGCCGTCGGCACCAGCACCCGGCCCTCCCGCAGGATGGCCACGAGCGCCGAGTCGACCGGCCACGGCACCGAGCCCGCCCGCTGCCCCACCACCGGCGCGTCGTCCGCCAGCGTCAGCTCCACCAGGTTGGCCTGGCCCTGGCGGAACGTCATCAGGCGGACCAGGTCGCCGACGCTCACTGCCTCCTCGACCAGCGCGCTCAGCAGGCGCGGCGTGGAGACGGCGACGTCGACGCCCCACGACTCGTTGAACAGCCACTCGTTGTTGGGGTGGTTGATCCGGGCGACCACGCGCGGCACGCCGTACTCGGTCTTGGCCAGCAGGGAGACGACCAGGTTGACCTTGTCGTCGCCGGAGGAGGCGACGACGACGTGGCAGTTGTTCAGGCCGGCCTCGTCGAGCGAGGCGATCTCGCAGGCGTCGGCCAGCAGCCACTCGGCCCGCGGCACGCTGTCGATCTTGATGGCCCGGGGGTCGACGTCGATGAGCAGGACCTCGTGGCCGTTCTCCAGCAGCTCGGCCGCGATGGAGCGGCCCACGGCGCCGGCTCCGGCGATGGCGACGCGCATCAGTCGTCCTCCTCCGGTGCCGCGGCGAGCACCTTGTTGATCCGGTCCATGTCGTTCTCGGCGGCGATGACGTGCAGCACGTCGCCCTCCTGCACCACGGTGTCGTCCGCGATGGTCACGGCCTCGCCGATGCGGTTGACGAAGGCGGCGCGCGTCCTGGCGCTCGCTTCGAGGTCGTGCACGCGGGTGCCGATCCAGGACGGGTGGACGGTGACCTCGGCCAGCACGACGGTGCCGGTGGGGTCGCGCCAGAGCGGCTCGGCGCCCTCGGGTGAGATGCGGCGCATGATCTGGTCGGCGGTCCAGCGCACGGTGGCCACAGTGGGGATGCCCAGCCGCTGGTAGACCTCGGCCCGGCGGGGGTCGTAGATGCGGGCCACCACGTTGTCGACGCCGAACGTCTCGCGGGCCACCCGGGCGGAGATGATGTTGGAGTTGTCGCCGCTGGAGACGGCCACGTAGGCGGTGGCGGACTCGATGCCGGCCTCGATGAGCACGTCGCGATCGAAGCCCACGCCGGTCACCCGCCGACCCCGGAAACCGGCGCGCAGACGGCGGAACGCCTGCGGGTCGCGGTCGATGATGGCGACGGAATGTCCGCTGTCTTCGAGGATGTGCGCGAGGGTCGATCCGACCCGGCCACACCCCATGATCACTATATGCATTTCCCCCCGCACTTCCGCGGTCGGCCGGTTGCTCGACACCAGTATGGACCGATGGGGGAGCGCCTCGTTTAGGTCGTCGGCGTGGGGCTAGCATCTGGTTACGTGGCGAAGGTAACAGATCTTGTCAAACGCTTGCTCGTGGGGCGCGCCCTGCGCAGCGGGCAGCTCCACGAGCAACTCCTCCCCAAACGGATCGCCCTGCCGGTCTTCGCCAGCGACGCGCTCTCCTCCGTGGCCTATGCCCCGCAGGAGATCCTCATCATCCTGTCGCTCGCCGGCGTGTCCTTCTACACCTTCAGCACCTGGGTCGCGGTCGCCGTCGTGGTCGTGATGCTCACCGTGGTGGCGTCGTACCGGCAGAACGTGCACGCCTACCCCAGCGGCGGCGGCGACTACGAGGTCGCCACCACCAACCTGGGCAAGAACGCCGGGCTCACCGTCGCCAGCGCCCTCATGGTCGACTACGTGCTGACCGTCGCGGTGTCGGTCGCCAACGGCGTCGACTACGTCGGCGCCACGATCCCGTTCGTGGGCCAGCACAAGCCGGTCGTCGCCATCGCCATCGTCGTCCTGCTCACGGTGGTCAACCTGCGCGGCATCCGCGAGTCCGGCGCCGCCTTCGCCATCCCCACGTACGCGTTCATGATCTCCGTGCTGTTCCTCATCGCCTGGGGCGGCTTCCGGCTGCTGGCGCTGGGGGAGGAGATCCGGGCGCCGAGCGCCCACTTCAGCATCGCGCCCGAGCAGACCAATCTGACGGCCTTCGCCGCGGCCTTCCTGGTGCTGCGGGCGTTCTCCTCCGGGTGCGCCGCGCTGACCGGGGTCGAGGCCATCAGCAACGGCGTGCCCGCGTTCAGGAAGCCCAAGAGCAAGAACGCCGCCACCACGCTGCTCATGATGGGCCTGGTCGCGATCACCATGTTCGGCGGCATCACCGCGCTCGGCCTGGCCTCCGGGGTGAAGGTGGCCGAGCCGTCCGTGGTCGCCGAGGACCTGCTGCGGCCGGACGGCACGCCCGTCGGGCCCGGCTACTACCAGCAGCCGATCATCTCCCAGGTGGCCGACGCGGTGTTCGGGGGCGGGTCGCTGCCGTTCGTGTTCATCTCGGCGGTGACGGCGCTGATCCTCTTCCTGGCCGCCAACACGGCCTTCAACGGCTTCCCCGTGCTCGGCTCGATCCTGGCCCAGGACCGCTATCTGCCGCGCCAGCTGCACACGCGCGGCGACCGGCTGGCCTTCTCCAACGGCATCATCATCCTGGCCCTGGCCGCCTGCCTGCTGCTGTGGGGGTTCGACGCCGACGTCAGCCGGCTGCTGAACCTCTACATCGTCGGCGTCTTCGTCTCCTTCACGCTCAGCCAGACCGGCATGGTCATCCACTGGACCCGTCACCTGAAGACCGAGACCGACCCGAAGGCGCGGCACCAGATGCACCGCTCGCGCGTGATCAACTTCTTCGGCGGCGTCATGACGGGGCTGGTGCTGATCGTCGTGCTGCTGACGAAGTTCCTGGTCGGGGCGTGGATCGTGGTGATCGCGATGCCGATCCTGTTCCTCATGATGAAGGGCATCAGGCGTCACTACGACAACGTGGCGGCCGAGCTGGAGCTCACCGAGGACTACGAGCCGGCCATGCTGCCCGCGCGCAACCACGCGATCGTGCTGGTCTCGAAGATCCACAAGCCGACCATGCGCGCGCTCGCGTACGCCCGCGCCACCCGGCCCTCCACGCTGGAGGCGATCACCGTCGGCGTCGAGGGCGAGGAGGCCCGCAAGCTGCAGGAGGAGTGGGAGCGGCGCGGGATCCCGGTGCAGCTCAAGATGCTCGACTCCCCCTACCGCGAGATCACGCAGCCGATCATCGACTACGTCAAGACCCTGCGCAGGCGCTCACCGCGCGACGTGGTGACCGTCTTCATCCCCGAGTACGTGGTCGGCCACTGGTGGGAGCACCTGCTGCACAACCAGAGCGCGCTGCGGCTGAAGGCGCGGCTGCTGTTCAAGCCGGGGGTCATGGTGACCAGCGTGCCGTGGCAGCTGCACTCCTCCGACCGGCTCCTCGGCCGGCCCGAGCCGTTCGCGCCGGGGGCCGTACGCCGTCCGTGGCAGCAGACTGTCAAGGACGACGGTCAGATCAGCTCCCGCTGATCGGCGCGCCCAGGCGGTCACATCACCGCGTGCTGATCAGCGCGCGCAGGCGTCTCGTGTCGCCGGAGTTCCAGTCCGGCGGCGCGGCGACGGCGGCCCAGCCGTCCACGATGTTGGCGCCGTAGCGGTGGCCGTGCCCCGGCGGCACGTCCAGGGCGGCGGTCATGTCCACCAGCACCTGCCAGAACGTGACCAGCGGGAACCAGTTCATCTGCGGGTTGACGCCCGGCCCGCGCGGGCCCTCCAGCCAGGCCGGCCTGCGGTAGATCAGCCGCGGCGACCACCACACCACGGGGTCGGAGGCGTTCTGCAGGTAGACCACGCGCGGCCGCGGCCACGGACCGCCCGGCCTGGACAGATCCGCCGGATACTGGGCGAACCTCGCCGTCCTGCCGCGCCGGTAGACGGGCCGCCAGACCGGGCTGCCGGGGTCGCGGTCGGCGGTGAGGTGACTCCAGATGGGGTTGGCGTTCGGCGGGCCCGCGAAGACCGCGCCGTCCGCCCTGGACACCAGGTCACGCAGGTCGCGGAAGGACTTCTCCATCTGGAACGACCCCAGGCTCTCGCCCGACAGCAGCAGCTTCGGCCGCGACCCGGCGGGCAGCCGGGCCCACCGCTCGCGTACGGCCTCGAACAGCGCCCGCCCGGCAGCCGCCGCCTTGTCCCGGTCGACCAGGAACGACACCCAGCTCGGCAGGTACGAGTACTGCAGCGCGACCATGGCCGAGCGCCCGTTGTACAGGTACTCCAGGCTGTCGGCCATGCGCGGATCCACCCAGCCGGTGCCCGTGGTGCCCAGCACGGCCAGCACCGGGCGGCCGAAGGCTCCGGTACGTTCCAGCTCGCGCACCGCGAGCGCCGCCTGGGCCCGCGGCGAGCCGGTGCTGTCAAGCCCGATGTAAACCCGGATGGGCTCGGCGGCGGGCCGCCCGGAGAAGGCGGCGAGCCGGGCCGGCGTCGCGGCGGTGCCGGTGAAGCGGCGGCCCTCCCTGCCGAGCGACTCCCAGCTGACGAGCGAGCCGGGCCCGCCCGACACGTACGCCGACACGGGCCGGCGCACGCCGGGATGGGTGCCCTCGTTGGCCACGGACGAGATGTCGCTCATCCTGGCCACGAACCCGTTGAACAGCACGTCGTTGGCCACGACCGCCACCAGCAGGCCGATGACGAGCACGCCGATGGCGTGGCCGACGTAGACGGGGACGTACCGGTCGAGCCAGGCGTTCAGCCGCCGCCCGCCCAGCCGGATCATGCGGGCGGCCAGCAGGGCCGCGGCGAACAGCGCCATCGTCACGCCCAGGATCAGCGGCGGGAACCAGGCGATCTCCGTGTCCATGCCCATGAGCGCCCGCAGGTCGCGCTGCCAGTCGAGGCTGTACGACAGCGTCACCACCACCAGCCCCGCGCACACGCCGAGCAGGACCTGCCAGGCGATCCGCCGCCACCGCGCGGGCAGCCGGTACGGGATCACGGCCCGCCCCAGCGCCCCCAGCCCCGCCCCGGCCGCGTAGCCGAGGATGCCGGTCACCGCCCCCATGACGCCCTGGTAGAGCCAGGTGCGCGGCAGCAGCGACGGCGTCAGCGAGGCGCAGGCGAACAGCGTGGCCAGCAGCGTGCCGCCGAAGCCGAGCCGCCGCCGTACCACCCTCGACCTGTCCACGGTCACCTAGAGTAGTGGACCAAGTCGGATAAGTGGCCATAGCGGGTGGACGCTAGGGTGTCGGGTGTGGAACAGGCATCTCTCGAGCTGACGGTAGGTCCGGTCGCCCATGGCGGCTGGTGTGTGGCGCGCCACGAAGGGCGGGTGGTGTTCGTCCGGCATGCCCTGCCGGGCGAGCGGGTGATCGCCGAGGTGACCGAGGAGACCACCCGCTTCCTGCGGGCCGACGCCGTGGAGATCCTGGAGGCCTCGCCCGACCGGGTGGTGCCGCCGTGCCCGTACGCGGGGCCTGGGCGCTGCGGCGGCTGCGACTGGCAGCACGCCACCCCGGAGGCGCAGCGGCGGCTGAAGGCGCAGGTCGTGGCCGAGCAGCTGCGCCGGCTCGCGGGCATCGAGCGCGAGGTCGTGGTCGAGGAGGTGCCGGGCGCGAAGGACGGGCTCGGCTGGCGCACGCGGGTGCAGTTCGCCGCCACGGCCGGGGGCGAGCTGGGCTTCCGCCGGCACCGTTCGCACGACGTCGAGGTCGTGGACGCCTGCCTGATCGCCCACCCCGAGGTCGAGGCGGTCGGTGTGGAGGAGCACCTGTGGCCGGGGGCCGCCGGGGTCGAGGTCATCGCCTCCTCGGGCGGCGACCGGGCCGTGGTGGTCGCGCCCAGGCCCCGGCGCAGCGTGACCGTGCCCGACCTGGAGGCGCCCGCCTCGATCCTGCTCGACCAGGGCAAGGGACGCACGGTGCCACGGCGCGGCTCCGGGGTGCTGCACGAGCAGGTGGGCGACCGGGAGTTCCGGGTCGCGGGCAGCGGCTTCTGGCAGGTGCATCCGGGGGCCGCAGAGACGCTGCTGGACGCGGTGCTGGCGTACGCGGCCCCGGAGCCGGGGGAGTGGGCGCTCGACCTCTACTGCGGGGTCGGGCTGTTCGCGGCCGGGCTGGCCGAGGCCGTGGGGCCCGAGGGGGCGGTGTTCGGGCTGGAGTCGGAGGCGGCGGCCGTCCGCGACGCCCGGGCCAACCTGCGCGACCTGCCGCAGGCCACGGTCGAGCGGGGGCGCGTGGAGGAGGCGCTCGACCGCTTCCAGATCGAGCGGGCCGACCTCGTCGTGGTCGACCCGCCGAGGTCCGGGCTGGGCCGCGACGTGGTCGACCGGATCGCCTCGCTGGAGGCCCTGCGCATCGTGTACGTCTCCTGCGACCCGGCCACGCTGGCCCGCGACCTGGCCTGGCTGGGCGAGCGCGGCTACGCCCTGTCCGACCTGCGGGCCTTCGACGCCTTCCCGATGACCCATCACGTGGAGTGCGTGGCGCTGCTCGACCGCGAGTGATTCGGCTCACGTGATCGCGGCGTGACCCCGGCCTCCGTACCTCCGGTGCGGGGGCCGTTTCACGCGTGCCCGCCGGGGTTCCGGTCCACGCCCTGTGGCCTGCGCAGACGTCTCAGGCGTCACTCGGGTTTACTTCCGCCTTAGGAAAATGTCCCAGTTTTGATGACAAATCAGTATCGGTCCCGACAGAATGCGGTGCCATCCAGCGTCTACCGCAACTGGAGGAAGACCCCTATGCGTAGACCCCTTGGGGTACTCGCCGCAGCCGTCAGCCTGGCCGCGATCGCCGCACCCGTCAGTGCGGCCGAGGCCGCAGCGGCGACGGAGGCGGCTCGGTGTCGCGTCAGCGTGCTCAAGCCGAGCGTCAGCGACACCATGAAGATCCAGACTTCGGCCGCCCGCCGTGGCTGCTTCACCCCGGCGCTGCTGCGCATTCGCATCAACCGGGCCGTCCCCGGTCCCGACCGGGTCGTCAAGAGCGGCGCCACCAGGAAGGGCCGGCTCACGCTGGCGCTTCCCTGCGTCCCCGGCACCTACTACGCGACCGCCACCGACTACCGCGGCCGCACCGTCAAGTCGAGGGCCGTCAGGCTGGCCTGCACGCCGGGCAGCGGCGTACCGACGCCCTCCCCGAGCGCGACGTCGCCCGGGACGCCCGTTCCCACGCCGACCCGCACGGCGACCCCCACGCCCACCCGCACGCCCACCACCCCGCCCCCGGCGTCCGGCGGCGTCGGCTCGGCCGAGGAGAACGAGGTCGTCCGGCTGACCAACGCCGAGCGCGCCAAGGGCGGCTGCTCGGCGCTCAAGCACGACCCGCAGTTGCGTGCCGCGGCCCACGGGCACTCCGCCGACATGGCGGCCAAGAACTACTTCAGCCACACCTCGCAGGACGGGCGCAGCTTCCTCGACCGGATCAAGGGCGCGGGCTTCACCGGCGGCTCCGGCTGGGCCGAGAACATCGCCGCGGGACAGCCGAGCCCCGCCTCGGTCGTCCAGGCCTGGATGAACAGCTCCGGCCACAAGGCGAACATCATGAACTGCAAGTACAACCTCATCGGGGTCGGCGCGGTGAAGGACGGCAAGGGCAAGATCTACTGGACCCAGGACTTCGCCGCCCGCTGACGCACAGGGGACGCACGCCGCGCCCGTCCTTCATGTGGACGCGCGCGGACGGCCGGGCTCACCGGCGAGCGCGGACAGGACCCGGCGGGCGCACAACCCGCCGGAACGAGGCAGCACCCTCCCCCTGACCCCCGCCGGCGAGCCCGCGCCGTCACGTGAAGACCCGCCAGGTGAGTCACAGGGAGGCGCGCAGGCGGGCCATCTCCCCGGCGATCGTGGTGACCGTCCAGTGGGCGTTGAGGCCGCTCGGGTTGGGCAGCACCCAGACCCGGACCCCGCCGACGAGCTCGTCCTGCGGCCCGATGACCGACTTGGGGCGGGCGAAGGCCGTGCGGTAGGCCGAGATGCCGAGGACGGCCAGCACCTTCGGGCGCACCCGGGCCACCTTGGCAGCCAGGTCCGCCCCGCCGCGCGCCAGTTCCGCCCTGGTCAGCTCCGAGGCCCTGGCGCTGGCCCGGGGCACGATGTTGGTGATGCCCAGCCCGTACGAGGGCAAGAGGTGCTGCTCGGCCGGGGCGAGCAGGCGCGGCGTGAAGCCGGACAGGTGCAGCGCCGGCCAGAAGCGGTTGCCCGGCCGGGCGAAGTGGTGGCCGGTGGCCTCGGACATCAGGCCGGGGTTGATGCCGCAGAACAGCACGTCGGGTGAAGGGCCGAGAACGTCGTCGAGCACGTGCCGGAGACTAGCCCATGTCCTCCAGTTTGCGGCCCTTCGTCTCCTTGACCCACTTGCTCACGAAGAGGAACGACAGCAGGGCGAACAGGGCGTAGATGGCATACGTGAGCGGCAGGTTCCACTCCGACATGGCCGGGAACGACACGGTGATCAGCCAGTTGGCGATCCACTGGGCCGCCGCCGCGACGCCCAGGGCGGCGGCGCGGATGCGGTTGGGGAACATCTCGCCGAGCAGCACCCAGACCACTACGCCCCACGACAGCGCGAAGAACAGCACGAACAGGTTCGCGGCGATGAGGGCTACGGCACCCTGCGGGCCGGGGAGGGTGACCGGCTCGCCCGCGCCCCCGGCGAAGCTGAACGCCCACGCCGCGGTGGCCAGCGAGATCGCCATGCCGGCCGAGCCGATCAGCAGCAGCGGCTTGCGCCCGATCCGGTCCACCAGCGCGATCGCGATGAACGTGCCGATGATGTTGATGATCGAGCTGGAGAAGCTGATCAGCAGCGAGTCGCTCTGGTTGATGCCGACCGACTGCCACAACACGGACGAGTAGTAGAAGATCACGTTGATGCCGACGAACTGCTGGAAGGCCGAGAGCACGATGCCGATCCACACGATCGGCAGCAGCCCCAGCGCGCTGCCGCGCAGGTCCTTCAGCCCGGGGACCCGTTCGGTGCGCAGCACGTTCTGGATCTCCGAGATGCGGGAGTCGAGGTCCACGTCGTCGCCCTCGACCTCGGTCAGCACCTGGCGCGCCTGCTGGGTGCGGCCCGCCATGATCAGGTAGCGCGGCGACTCGGGGATGTTCAGGGCGAACAGCAGATACAGCAGGGCCGGTACGACGCAGGCGCCCAGCATCCACTGCCAGGCCTCAAGCCCGAGCAGCACGTTGTTGACCTTGCCCCCGGCCAGCTGCGCGATCACATAGTTGACCAGCTGCGACACCGCGATCCCGAGCACGATGGCGAGCTGCTGGAACGATCCCAGCCGCCCCCGGTAGGCGGGCGGCGCCACCTCGGCGATGTAGGCGGGCCCGAGCACCGACGCCATGCCGATCGCGAAGCCCGCGACCACCCGCCAGAACGCCAGGTCCCAGACCGCGAACGGCAGCATCTGCCCGATCGAGCTGACCGCGAACAGGATCGCCGCCACCTGCATCGAGCGGGTACGCCCCCACCGGTCGGCCAGCCCGCCGCCGGCCCAGGCGCCCAGGGCCGAGCCCAGCAGCGCGATGGCCACCACGAACCCGATCTCGACCGCGCCCACCCGGAAGTGCTGCTGGATCCCGACCACCGCACCGTTGATGACGGAGCTGTCGTAGCCGAACAGGAACCCGCCGATCGCGGCCGCCGCCGTGATGAACACGACGTGGCCGAGATGCTCGTTGTGGGTGTACTGAGTAGCCATGCCGGTCCTTCCCCTGAATGGTCGGGGAACTACCCTGCGATCACCCTCGTATTCCCGTCACAGCCGCGGGTCGACCGGCTCCGATTCCAGCGCCAGCACGGCGAAGACCGGCTCGTGCACCCGCCAGCCCGCCTCGCCGTCCGCCAGCCGGGTCAGCGCCTCCAGGCCGAGCGCGTACTCGCGCAGCGCCAGGGAGCGCTTCTTGCCGAGGAAACGCCGGCGCAGCACGTCGAGCGACTCGGTGTAGTCGGGGCCGTAGATGATGCGCAGGTATTCGCGCCCGCGCACCTTCACCCCCGGCTGCACCCGGCCCGGTGCGGGCACGGCGGGTTTGACCACCATGCCCTCGCCGCCGGCCGCCGTCAGCGCCTCCCACCAGGCGGTCGCCTCCGCGCGCGACTCGGGGGAGTCGAGGGTGACGAAGACGTGCCGGGTCGGGGTGATCAGCGGCGAGTCGAGCAGCGCCAGCGTGGACAGGTGCCAGGCGTGCGGCTCCAGCGCCGTGGCCCGCCCTTCGCAGGCCAGGATCTGGAACGGCGCCACCCGGATCCCCTCCAGGCCGTCGACCGGCCAGCAGTAACGCGCGTAGGCGTCGCGGAACAGGGCAGCGTTGGAGGACCGGCGCCGGGTGCGGTCGAGCAGCTCGCTCACACCCAGGCCGCGCCCGGCCGCCGCCTCCAGCGCGGCGACCGCCTCGGGCAGCGCGGCGCGGGCGGCCGCCGCGACGGAGGCGTACTGCGACCTGATCAGTTCGCCCGCCTTCGCCGACCAGGGCAGCAGCTCGCAGTCGAGCACCACCCAGTCGGAGCCCAGCTCCGCCCAGAGCGGCTCGCACGCCTCGCGCAGCCGCTCGACCAGCGGCCCGGTGTCGGCGAAGAACGGCCGCCCGGTACGGGTGTAGAGGGCGCCCGTGCTGCCGTCGGCCACCCCGAACCTGTCGCGCGCCACCTCGGGGGTGCGGCACAGCACGGCCACGGCCCGCGAGCCCATGTGCTTCTCCTCGCACACGACCTCGCCCACCCCGGCGGCGGCGAGCTCCTCGAACGCCTCGTGCGGGTGCTCCAGGTAGCCGTCGAGCCGGGAGGTCTCCGGCGGGGCCATGGTCGGCGGCAGGTAGACCAGCCAGCGCGGGTCCACCGCGAAGCGGCTCATGACCTCCAGCGCGGCGGCGGAGTTCTGCTCCATGACCTTGACCGTGGCGCCGAACCGGGTCTCCACGTGCCGGGTGCCGATCACGTCGCCGATGTCGAGCATGCCGGGGTCGCGAGTCGCGTCGCCGAGCGGCTTGGCCGGCTCGTACCACACCTTCTCGGCGGGAACCTGGACGATCTCGCGCTCGGGGTAGCGCAGCGCGGTCAGGTGGCCGCCGAACACGGCGCCGGTGTCGAGGCAGATCGTGTTGTTGACCCACTCCGGCCTGGTCGTGGGCGTGTGCCCGTAGACGACCATGGCCCGGCCCCGGTATTCGTCGGCCCACGGGTAGCGCACCGGCAGGCCGTACTCGTCGGTCTCGCCGGTCGTGTCGCCGTACAGGGCGAACGCGCGCACCCGGCCGGAGGCGCGGCCGTGGTAGGCCTCCTTCAGGCCCGCGTGCGCGACCACCAGCCGGCCGCCGTCCAGCCGGTAGTGGCTGAGCAGGCCGTCCATGAACGTCCTGGCCCGCTCCACGAACTCGGGCGGCTGCGCGGCGAGCTGGTCGAGCGACTCCCGCAATCCGTGCGTGACGTTGACCTTGCGGCCGTTGAGCGCGCGCACCAGCTTCTGCTCGTGGTTGCCCGACACGCAGATCGCGGTGCCGGCCTCGACCATGTCCATGACCAGGCGCAGCACGCCCGGCGAGTCGGGGCCCCGGTCCACCAGGTCGCCGACGAACACGGCCGTGCGGCCCTCGGGATGGCGCGGCAGCGGCTCGTCGAAGCGCCAGCCCAGCTCGCGCAGCAGCGTCTCCAGCTCCGAGCGGCAGCCGTGCACGTCGCCGATGATGTCGAACGGGCCGGTCAGCTCCGTCCGGTCGGACCACGCCTTCTCGTACGTGATCACCGCCTGGTCGATCTCCTCGGGGCCCCGCAGCACGTGCACCCGGCGGAACCCGTCCCGCTGGATCTTGCCGAGCGAGCGGCGCAGGTCCTTGCGCTGCCTGATCACCACGCCGCGGCCGAAGTCGCGGTCGGGACGGCCGGCGTTGCGCTCGATCGCCACCTCCTCGGGCACGTCGAGGACGATCGCGTCGGCCAGCACGTCGTGGCTCCTGGCCAGGTCGATGAGGCTCTTGCGGGCCTGGTACTGGACGTTGGTCGCGTCGACCACCGTGAACAGGCCCCTGGCCAGGCGCACGCCGACGATGTGGTGCAGCAGGTCGAACGCCGCCGGGGTGGCCGACTGGTCGTTGACGTCGTCGGAGACCAGGCCGCGGCAGTAGTCGGAGGAGATGATCTGGGTGGGCTTGAAGTGCCTGCTCGCGAACGTGGACTTGCCGCTGCCGGACACGCCGACGAGCACCACGAGGGAGAGCTCAGGAACGCTGATCACGGGTGAACACTCCCATCTGGGTGGGCGGGCCGACCTCGGGGTCGTCGTCGCCGACCGGTTCGAGGGCGACCTGGTAGCCGTACCGGTCCGCGACCCGGGCGGCCCAGGCGGCGAACTCGGCCCTGGTCCACTCGAAGCGGTGGTCGGGGTGGCGCAGGCCGGTCAGGAACTCGTAGCGGACGTTGTGCTCGATGTTGGGGGTGGTGACGATCACGTGCAGGGGTTTGGCGCGGCCGAACACGACCCGTTCGAGCGCGGGCAGGCGCGGCGGGTCGACGTGCTCGATCACCTCCATCAGGACGGCGGCGTCGTAGCCGGTCATCCGTTTGTCGGCGTACGTGAGCGCACCCTGGAACAGCGTGAGCCGGGCGCGCTTGGCGTCCGGCATGCGCTCCAGGCGCAGCTTGCGGGCGGCGATGGTGAGCGCCATCGGCGAGACGTCCATGCCGCTGACCTTGGTGAACCTGGGCCGGGACAGCAGCGCGCCGACCAGCTCGCCCTGGCCGCAGCCGAGGTCGATCACGCTGGACGCGCCGAGCTCCTCCAGTTTGGTCAGCACGGCCTCGCGCCGCTTGAGGTTGAGCGGCTTCGGCCTGGCCCCGGTCTCACCTTCCGGTCCGGCGGCGCCCTCGCCCTCCGCCCCGGCGGTCTCCGCACTCCCGGACCCGGCCCGCGCGGCGGCGGTGTCGGCGTCCGTGGCGGCGGCTTCGGCTTCGGCGGCGGCCGCCTCGTCGGAGGCGGTGGCTCCGGCCGGGGCGTCCTCCTCGACCGCGGGCTCCAGCTCCTCCTCCGTCTCGTCGCCCAGCTCGGCCAGCCGCGACAGCGCCGTACGCGCCAGGGCCCAGCGCCGGCCGAGGTAGCGCCGGGAGATCAGGCCGCGCTCGGGATGGCCGTGCAGCCAGCCCTCGCCCGCCCTGATCAGCTTGTCGACCTCGTCCTGCGCGATCCAGTAGTGCTTGGCGTCGTCGAGGACCGGCAGCAGCACATAGAGGTGGTTGAGCGCGTCGGACAGAAGCGCGGTGCCGCGCAGGGTCAGCCCGACATAGCGGGATTCGCCCCATTCGGGGAAGCCCTCGTCCAGCGGCACGGGCCGGGCCTCCACCTCCCAGCCGAGCGGCTCGAACAGCCGCCGCGCCAGGTCGGGGCCGCCCCGGCAGGGCAGCGCGGGCAGGCGCAGCTCCAGCGGCAGCGGCCTGCCGGGCAGCTCGGGCCGGGCCTTGCAGCGGCCCGCCCGAGCCGTCCTGAACACGTCGGCCAGCGCCACGGACAGCAACGAGGAGGCCGCGTAGGGGCGGTCGTTGACGTACTGTGACAGGCTGAAGTCGGGCGAGTTCTTGCCGCGCGACCTGACCAGCGCGATCGGGTCGACCTCCAGCATGAGCGCGGCCGTGCAGCGCTCGTCGCCCGCCTCGGGATAGAACACCGTGGCCGTGCCGAACGACTGGCCGAACTCCTGCACGCGCTCGGGATGCTTGTGCAGGAGGAATCCGAGGTCGGTCGCGGGCCTGGCGGTGGTCGTGATCGTCAGCAGCACGGGCCAAGTCTGCCGTAATGCCACGAAGTGTCCAACCGATTACTACAGGTGCGCGAGCACCTCGGCGGCGATCAGCTCCAGGTGCTCCAGGTCACTCAGGTCGAGAATCTGCAGGTAGACCCGCTCCGCTCCGAGCTCGGCGAACTTCCCGATCTTCTCCAGCACCTCGGCGGGAGTGCCCGCCAGGCCGCTCTCGCGCAGCCGGCCCGCGTCCTCGCCGATGGCGGCGGCCCGCCGCTCGACCTCCGCGTCGTCGGCCCCGACCACGGTGGTCTGCGCCACCGACAGCGTCAGCGTGCGCCCGGTGCTCTCGCACGCCGCGCGCACCCGGTCGAACGCCGCGCCGGTGTCGGCCAGGCCGTGGAACGGCAGGTTGTACTCGTCCGCGTACGTGGCCGCCAGCCGGGGCGTGCGCTTGGCCCCGAACCCCCCGATGATGATCGGCGGGCGCGGCGACTGCGCCGGCTTGGGCAGCGCGGGCGAGTCGGCCAGCCGGTAGTACCTGCCCTCGAAGGAGTAGTGCTTCTCGGCCGTCCACAGCCCGGTGATGATCTCCAGCTGCTCCTCGAACCGGCCGAACCGCTCGCCCACCGGCGGGAACGGGATGCCGTACGCCGCGTGCTCGGCGTCGAACCAGCCGGTGCCGAGGCCCAGCTCCACCCGGCCGCCGCTCATCCGGTCCACCCCGGCCACGCTGATCGCCAGCGGTCCGGGCAGCCGGAAGGTGGCCGGCGTCACCAGCGTGCCCAGGCGGATCCTGGACGTCTCGCGGGCCAGGCCGGCCAGGGTGATCCAGGCGTCCGACGAGCCGGCACCGGGGTCGCCGGCGCCGATGCGCGCATAGTGGTCAGAACGGAAGAAGGCGTCGAAACCAAGCCGTTCGGTGGCCTGGGCGACGGAGAGCAGGTCGTCGTACGTGGCGCCCTGCTGAGGTTCGGTGAAGATCCGCAACTTCATGTGCACATTATCCGCACACAACGGACGCGTACCGGAAAAGCCCCGCGCGTCGCCACGCGGGGTTGCTAGCGTTCCACCCGCCAGCGCCGTTCCGTAGCCGATCGACCACCTGGGGTGGCCACATGTCTCGGCACAAGAGGGAGCCGGGCACGCTCCCCCGCCCGCTCGCCCTGCTCGGGGCCCTTCTGCTCGCCACCGCCACCGCTGTGGCGATCAGGATGCTCCCGGCGGGCGCGGCCTCGCCGTCCCGCCCGCCCGCCGCGCGCCCGCCCGCCACGCCGGCGCCGTTACCGGCCCAGGCCGACGAGCCTCCCGCCGCGTTCGTGGGGTTCGTCGGCTTTGTGGACCTGACCAGGCAGCCCGCGTTCGACCTGCCCGCCGAGTCCCGCCGCACCGGGGTCCGCCGGTACGCGCTCGGCCACCTCGTCGCCGGCGGCGACGGCTGCACGCCCCGCTGGAGCGGCGCGGCCGGCCCGCGCAGGAGCCCGATGGCGGGCCGGATCGCCAGGCTGAGGGCCATGGGCGGCGACGCGGCCCCCGTGCTCGGCGGCCCGGAGGGCCGCGAACTGGCCGCCACCTGCACCAGGCCGGGCGGCCTGAGCGCCGCCTATCGCCGGGTGGTCGGCGCCTTCGACGCCGCCGAGATCGTCTTCGAGGTCCGCGACAGCGCCGACAGGGCCGCCGTGCTGCGCCGGGCCCGCGCCATCCAGGCCGTGCAGCGCGAACGGCGGCTCCGGGTCAGCTTCACGCTGCCGCTGCGGCACGACGGGCTCACCCCCGGCGACGTCGCCATGTTGCGCGCCACCCGCCAGGCCGGCGCGGAGGTCGCCACCGTCAACCTGCTGGCCCCGATCGAGCCGCGCACCGCCCGGGGCGCCCGCCTGGGCCGGGTGGCCACCGCCGTACGGGCGGCCGGGGCGCAGATCGCGCGGGCCCAGGGCCTGGCGCAGCCCGGTCATGCCTGGCCGCGCATCGCGCTGACACCCGTGCTGGCGGGCCGGGCAGACCTGAGCGAACTCGACGCCCGCAAGCTGGCCGCCTACGCCACCCACCACGGGCTGGCCTGGCTCTCGCTGCGCGGGGTCACCCCGGATCCGGACGTGTCACGCATTCTTTGGCGTACCTCGTCCTATAGATAGGATTCCGCTGACCGGGAAGGTTTCAGGCGGCGGGGAGGGCGTGATGGCGACACGTCCGGAGACCGCGAAGAAGCTCCTGCTGTACTGGATGGACGCCTCGATGGCGTTGGTGTTCCTCATGTACACGACCTGGAGCGTCCTGGCGACCGTCCAGGGAGAGCTGCCGCCGCTGAAGACGGCGTTCGCCATCCTCCTGCTGGCCGGCTTCTTCGGCCTCTTCCCCCTCCTGATGCGGCGGGCCTTCGAGCACAGGCCCAAGCCGTCGCCGCTGCTGCTCGTCAGCGCGGCGTGCGCGTTCGGCCTGGTGCCGCTGCTGCCGCACTCGGGCGACGTGACGACGACGTGGGTGGACGTGCCGCTGCTGTGGGTGACGCTGGCCGCGCTCTATCTGCGGCCGTGGCCGACGGCGCTGCTCGCGGTGACCGTGGTCCTGCTCATGTCCTCCTACGTCGCGCAGAGCCGGCAGGCGTGGCCGGGCGTGCTGGCCGTCGAGGTCTTCAACTGCACGATCATGGTCCTCGGCATGCTGGTGTGGCGCTGGCTCTGGTGGGTGATCAGGGACGCGCACAAGAGCCGGGAGGCCACGGCCAGGCTGGCCGTGGCCGAAGAGCGGCTGCGCTTCGCCCGTGACCTGCACGACCTGCTCGGGCGCAGCCTGTCGGTCATCACGCTGAAGAGCGAACTGGCCGCCAAGCTCGCCACCAAGGACGCCGCCGAGGCTGTCGACCGCGCCGCGGCCGAGATGGCCATGGTGCGCCGGCTGGCCGGCCGGTCGCTGTTCGAGGTGCAACAGGCGGTGCACGACTACCGGACGCTCGACCTGGAGGAGGAGCTCGCGGGCGTGCGCACCGCGCTGGAGGCGGCGGGCGCGAGCTGCGTGATCGAGACCCGCCTCGACGGCCTGTCGCCGGACGCCAGGACGCTGCTGGCGTGGGCGGTGCGCGAGGGCGGCACGAACGTCCTCAAGCACAGCGCGGCCACGCGGTGCGCGATCAGGATCGACGGAGGCGTGCTGGAGATGGTCAACGACGGGGTGGGGGAGCGGCCCGCCACGCCCGGCAACGGCCTGCGCGGCCTGTCCGAGCGGCTGGTCACGGCCGGCGGCTCGTTCTTCGCCGAACCCACGCGGGACGGGGAGTTCCTGCTGCGCGCGGAGGTGCCGGCGTGAAGGCGTGGGACCGGATCAGGAACCCGTCCAAGCTGACCAGGGTCCGCTGGCTGATCGTTTACTGCACGGACGTCATCCTGATCTTCCCCCTGCTCGGCTACTACGGCTTCTACCTCAACTGGCAGCAGGGCACGCCGCCGCTCGCCGTGCTGGCCGGCGTCGCCGTGCTGCTCGCCTTCAACGTGCTCAGCACCCGGCCGTTCCGCGTCGCGGTGCGGGGCGGCAGGCGGCCCACCGTCGTGCTGGCGGCCACCGGGGTGCTCGCTCTGGTGCTGCTGACCGTCTTCGCGCAGATCTGGGCGATCCCCACCTGGGTGGCGCTGCTCGCGCCCTTCGTCCGCAAGCGCGTGACCCTCGTCGTGGCGCTCGCCTCGATCGCGGTGGCCAACCTGTTCGTGTGGTGGATCGGCGGGTGGATCATCTCCCTGCTGATGCTGGTCCAGGCCGTGCTCACCGCGATCTGCCTGGCCGTGGTGTGGGGCAACCTGGCGCTCTGGCGCCTGACCACCGAGGCGCATGAGGGCGAGGAGGCGCTGGCCAGGCTGGCGGTCTCGGAGGAGCGGCTGCGCTTCGCCCGCGACCTCAACGACCTGCTCGGCCAGAGCCTCACCGACGTCGCCCAGCGGACCGAGCGGGCGGAAAGGGCGCTCGCCACCGACCGCGAGGCGGCCGCGGCCGAGATGTTCGAGGTGCGCGACCTGGCCAGGCGGTCCCTGCGCGAGGTGCGCGCCGTCGTGCAGAACTACCGGGCCATCGACCTGGACGAGGTCCTGGCCAGCGTGCGCGCGGTGCTGGAGGCGGCAGACGTGCGCTGCACCGTGCGCGCCGACACCGGCGAACTGCCGCCGGAGACGCGGACGCTGCTGGCCACCGTCGTCCGCGAGGGCGTGACCAACGTCCTCAAGCACAGCAGGGCAGAACGCTGCACGATCACGATCGAGGATGGGGTGCTGGAGATGTCGAACGACGGCGTGAGCGGGCCCGCGGGCGAACACGCGCCCAACGGCCTGGCCGGGCTGGCGCAGCGGATACGCGCGGCGGGCGGCACCCTGGAGGCCGAGCCGACCGCGGACGGCCGTTACCGGCTCAGGGCGGCGGTGCCGGCATGACCACGCGCGTGCTGCTGGCCGACGACGAGCACCTGATCCGCGGGGCCATCGCCGCCCTGCTCGACCTGGAGGACGGCATCGAGGTCGTGGCCCAGGTGGGCCGGGGCGACGAGGTCGTGGCCGCCGTCGCGGAACACCGGCCCGACGTGGCCGTGCTCGACATCGAGATGCCGGGCATGGACGGGCTCAGCGCGGCCGAGCGGATCAGCTCCCAGTGCAAGATCGTCATCCTGACGAGCCTGGGCCGCCCCGGTTACCTGCGCCGGGCCATGGCGGCGGGCGTCAGCGGCTTCCTCGGCAAGGACGCCTCGGCGGAGGAGCTGGCGATGGCCATCCGCAAGGTCCAGGCGGGCGGCCGTTACCTGGACGCGGAGCTGGCCGCCGCCGCGATGGCGGCCGGCGACAGCCCGCTGACCGAGCGCGAGCGCGACGCGCTGCGCCTGGCCGGCGACGGGGCCGCGATCTCCAGGATCGCCGCCGAGCTGCACCTGACCGAGGGCACCGTGCGCAACTACCTGTCCAGCGCCATGACCAAGCTCAACGCCCAGAACCGGCTGGAGGCCATCCGCACGGCCCAGCGCATGGGCTGGCTCTGACGCCCTCTCCAGCTCACCGCGGGCGCGGCGCTGACCGCCGCGCTGATGGCGGTGGCCGGTGAGCGTGTCGGGCGGGGTGCTGCAGATCGTCTTGGGCGCCGCGTCCGACGGCATCTCGGTCGCGCAGGCAGGGAACCGGAACGACCGCCGCCCGCGAGGACTCCCCCAGGACGCGGATCGATGAGGCACCCCGGCGATCAAGGCCCCATCTGGTATACGGCATACTGGATCCCATGTCTAAGAAGATCGTTGACCGCCGGGCAGTACTGCTCGCCGCTGGACTGGTCGCCGGAGGGGTCCTGTTAGACGGCGGGCCGGCGCGCGGCCTCGCACGACCCTCCGCGCGCCGGCCCGCCACCCCCGACGAGGCGTGGGCGAAGCTGCGCGAGGGCAACCGCCGCTGGGCCGCCGACGCCTCCACCCACCCCCACCAGGACCTCGGCCGGCGCGCGGAGGCCGCCAGGAAGCAGGAACCGTACGCGGTGGTCGTCTCCTGCATCGACTCCCGCGTCCCCCCGGAGATCGTCTTCGACGTGGGGATCGGTGACATCCTCGCCGTACGCAGCGCCGCCCAGACCATCGACCCCCTCGTCGCCGGCGCCGTCGAGTACGGCCCCGCCGAACTGGACACACCTCTGATCATGGTGCTCGGCCACCAGCGCTGCGGCGCGGTCACCGCCGCCGCTCATGCCCTCAAGAAGGGCGCCAAGCTTCCCGGCCACCTGCAACGCATCGTCGACGACCTGCGACCAGCCTATGAGCGCGCCCGCGGAGACGTGGACCGGATGATCCGGATCAACACCACCATGGTCGTGGCCGACCTCAAGGCCGGCGAACTGCTCGCCCCGCGCGTCGCCCGCCGGAAACTCAAGATCGTGGGCGGGTACTACTCGCTCGACACCGGCAAGGTCACCCGGTTGGTGTGACCGCTTCGCCGCAGCCGGCCGCCGCCCGCGGAAGTCCCGCGGGCGGCGGTGTGGTCAGCAGCCGACGGAGGCGGACCCGGTGCTGGCCTTGTAGGAGCACGAGTCGACGAGCCTGCCCTTGGGGTCGCGGACGTAGGCGGTGTCCTGGTCGTTGTTCCACACGTACCGGTCGCGGTTCCAGTGCACGATGCGGCCGCCCGGGCCGCTCCCGTCCGTGCCCCGGCCGGAGCGGAGGGTGATCCGCTTCCTGGCCTTCAGAACGACGCCGGTCATGAACGTGTAGGTGGAACCCGTCTTGTCCCGCACGCTCCACCCCTTGAGCTTCAGTGTCCTCTTGGTGGTGTTGAGCAGGGTGACGTACTCGGCGTTCAGCGAGCCGGTGGAGCGGCTGTCGGCCCCCGGGGAGTCGTAGAAGATCTCAGCGATCTTCAGGCGGGGGGCCGCGGCCTGGGCGGGCGCGGCGCCGAGCGTCGCCATCGCCACGAGCGTGGCGACGGCTGTGGGGACAAGTCTCACCATTGAGTCCTTTCTGGCGAATGTGACAGAAGTAGGACGGCGGACCCCCGCGCGCGGTTGGCAAGATCGCCAAGAGTTGAACCGGTCAATCGGGCTGTTCCGCATCGTGCCTGTACAGAGGGGATCCCGGCCGGTGAGAGCGTTTGCGGGAGCACGTCTCGAAAACGTCACGGCTCTTGACGGCGTGGTCACGGGGAATTTACGTTCGCGGTACTTATCCGGTTCAGCGGATCCCTCAGTCCTCATCCATCGACCGAGAAATGATCGCTCACCGGCTTTCGCCTCAGCCTTGGGAGCGCTCCCAGGGTGGCCGGCGGAGGTCGTCCCATCGGGGTGTCTGGCCAGACGTGCGAACCTTCGCGCCGTGCGCGGAGGAAGGAGAGAAGCGATGCGTAACCGGGCTCGGATCTTGATTCCGCTCGTGGCGGCGGGCCTGCTCGCCGCGGGCTGCACCGGCGGCGGATCCACGCCGACCCCGCCGGCCTCCCAGCCGCAGAGCAGCCAGGGCGCGGTGACCAACCCCGACCAGCTGCCGCGCAACGAGACGCTCTACACCACGGGCACGCAGTGGGGGCCGCCGCCCAACTTCAACCCCATCAGGGAATGGGACTCGGCCGTCGGCACCAAGGGCCTGGTGTACGAGACGCTGTTCCACTACGACACCACCGCGGCCAAGCTGAGCCCGTGGCTGGCGGCAAGCGGCGCCTGGACCGACGACACCACGTACGAGGTCAAGCTCCGGCCGGGGATCAAATGGTCCGACGGCCAGCCCTTCACCGCCAAGGACGTCGCCTTCTCCTTCGAGCTCGGCAAGATGGAGACGATCCCGTACCACCACCTGTGGAACTGGCTGAAGTCGGTCGAGGCCACCGACGACCAGACGGTGAAGTTCACCTTCTCCACGGCGAACTACCAGCAGTGGGACTTCATGCTCTACAGCCGCTCCATCGTCCCCGAGCACATCTGGAAGGGCCGTTCGGAGAAGGAGGTGCTCGACGGCATCAACGAGAACCCGGTGGGCACGGGCTCGTACAAGTTCCTCAGCAAGGACCAGGACCGCGTGGTGCTGCAGCGGCGCGACGACTGGTGGGGCAAGACGACGCTCGGCATGGAGCCCAAGCCGCGCTACATCGTCGACATCGCCACCCCGAGCAACGAGGTCGCGATGGGCATGCTGCTGCAGAAGGGGCTCGACCTCAGCAACAACTTCCTGCCCGGCGTGGCCAACCTGGTGCAGGGCAACTTCGGGCTGACCACGTACTACAACGAGCCGCCTTACATGCTCTCGGCCAACACCGCCTGGCTGGTGCCCAACACCACCAAGAAGCCGATGGACGACCCGGCCTTCCGCAAGGCGCTGGCCGCGTCCGTGGACGTCAAGAAGATCGTCGAAGGCGTGTACGGCAACCTGGTCAAGGCGGCCAGCCCGACCGGCCTGCTGCCCCAGTGGGACAAGTACGTGGACCAGAGCGTGGTCTCCTCGTCCGGCTTCACCTTCGACGCGGCCAAGGCCAAGAAGCTGCTGGCGGAGGCGGGCTACAAGGACGGCGACGGCGACGGGTACGTCGAGAACAAGGACGGCTCCAAGATCAGCCTGAGCCTCATCGTCCCGTCGGGCTGGACCGACTGGATGGAGTCGGCCCGGTCGATCTCCGCCGGCGCCAAGACCGTCGGCATCCAGATCACGCCCGACTTCCCCGACTTCAACGCGCTGGTCGAGCGGCGTGCCAAGGGTGACTTCGACCTGCTGATCAACAACGAGCGGCAGCTGTCGAACTCCCCGTACACCTACTACGAGTACATGTTCCAGCTGCCGATCCAGAAGCAGCAGAACACGGTCAACTTCGCCCGCTACGAGAACAAGAAGGCGTGGGACCTCGTCGAGCAGCTCGACCAGGTCAAGACCGACGACACCGCCGGCATGCAGAAGATCATCTCCGAGCTCCAGCAGATCCATCTCGACGACATGCCGATCATCCCGCTCTGGTACAACGGCCTGTGGGCCCAGTCCAGCACCAGCGTGTGGAAGAACTGGCCGTCCGCCGAAGGCGGCGCGCCCAAGACCGGTGCCGTGATGTGGCGCAACTGGCTGGAACTGGGCGGATTCGAGACGCTCACCCAACTGCAGCCCTCCGGCTCGTGACGACCTGACCGGACGAACCCTCCGGCCCTCCGCCCCTGGCCCGCCGCTGGGGCCCGCCACTGGGACCCGCCACTGGGATCCGGGGCGGAGGGCCCCTCCCGGAGACAGAGACACGTGCGTCGTTATTTCGGTAGAAAACTCCTCATCTATGGGCTGACCTTCTTCGTCGCCGTCACGGTCAACTGGATGATCCCGCGCTTCATGCCGGGCGACCCGATCGCCAGCATGGTCGCGCGGGCCAACGTCACCAACGCGCAGGCCGTCGAGGCCATGCGGGCCTACTACAGCAACCTGTTCGGCCTGGACCAGCCGCTGTGGCAGCAGTACGTCAACTTCTGGGGCGCGCTCGCGCACGGGGACTTCGGGATCAGCATCTGGCTCTTCCCGACGCCGGTCGCCGACGTGATCACCCAGGCGGTGCCGTACACGCTGGCGCTGATCATCCCCTCGGTGCTGCTGAGCTGGGTGGTGGGCAACCAGTTCGGCGCGTACGCCGCGCGCCGCAAGCTGCTCGACAACACCGTCCTGCCGGTGGGCTACGTGCTGACGGCGATGCCGTACATGTGGCTGGCCGTGCTGCTGGCCTGGGGGTTCGGCGTGCTCCTCGGCTGGTTCCCGGTGGCCGGCGGCTACAGCTTCTCGATGCGGCCCAACTGGTCGTGGACGTTCGTGCTGGACCTGC
The DNA here is from genome assembly GCF_035917475.1 of Nonomuraea fuscirosea. Classification (NCBI taxonomy): domain Bacteria; kingdom Bacillati; phylum Actinomycetota; class Actinomycetes; order Streptosporangiales; family Streptosporangiaceae; genus Nonomuraea; species Nonomuraea fuscirosea. Next base: position 1,702,787 of record NZ_CP109074.1, read on the forward strand.
TGCACCACTGGGCGCTGCCGTTCCTGTCGCTGTTCCTGGTGGCGCTGGGCGGCTGGGCCATCGGCATGCGGAACATGATCATCTATGAGCTGGAGTCGGACTACTCCAGCTACCTGTCCGCGCTCGGCGCGCCGAGCCGGCTCATCCGCAGGTACGCCTTCCGCAACGCCGTCCTGCCCCAGATCACCGGCCTGGCCCTGCAACTGGGCGTGCTGGTCGCGGGGGCGCTGGTCACCGAGATCGTCTTCGCCTATCCGGGTCTCGGCAGCCTGATCCTCAAGGCCATCCAGAACAAGGACTTCTTCCTGTTGCAGGGCACGTTCCTGTTCATCGTGCTCGGCGTGCTGATCGCCAACTTCATCATCGACATCGTCTACGTCGTGGTCGATCCGCGGACCAGGGCGGGAATGGCGGGTGCGCAGGCATGACCACGATCCAGGAAGCCGCCCCGCGCGAGCCGGCGGGGGTGCGCCGCGAGGCGCTCTACTTCGCGGTGCGCAACGGCAAGCTGATGGCCGGGTTCGGGATCGTGCTCGTGCTGCTCCTGCTCGGCCTGTTCGGCCCGCTGCTGTTCGCGGGCGTGCCCAACGACTACGGCACCCGGCCGATGAGCCCGCCTTCGGGCGAGCACTGGTTCGGCACCACCACGTTCGGCCAGGACGTGTTCCTGCAGTTCGTGCACGGGCTGCGCAGCACGTTCGTGGTGGGCGTGATCGGCGGCGGCATCGCGGCGGTCATCGGCATGTTCGTCGGCTTCGTGGCCGGCTACCGCGGCGGGATCGTGGACGAGGTGCTCAACATGCTGACCAACGTCATCCTGGTCATCCCGACGCTGGCCGTGCTGCTGATCATCAACGCCTACCTGGGCATCCGCAGCGTGGCCGTGCAGGGCCTGTTCATCGGGCTGATGCAGTGGCCGTGGGCGGCGCGGGCGATCAGGGCGCAGACGTTCTCGCTGCGTACGCGTGAGTTCGTGGACCTGGCCAGGATGAGCGGCTCCGGCACCGGCAAGATCATCGCCAGGGAGATCGCGCCGAACATGAGCTCCTACCTGTTCATGACCTTCATCCTGCTGTTCGGCGGGTCCGTGCTCATCGCCTCCTCGCTGGACTTCATCGGCCTCGGCCCCACCGAGGGGGTCTCGCTCGGCCTGATGTTGCAGAACGCCAACCAGTGGAGCGCGCTCCAGCTCGGCATGTGGTGGTGGTTCGTGCCGCCGGGAGCCGCCATCACCGCCATCGTGGGCGCCCTTTACGTGGCCAACGTCGGGCTCGACGAGGTCTTCAACCCGAAACTGAGGGAGACATGAGTCTGCAGGTCAACGAGCTGAGGGTGTACTACAGGACGCTCAAGGGGGATGTGCGCGCCCTCGACGGCATGAGCTTCGAGCTCCGCGACGGCGAGATACTCGGCCTGGTCGGCGAGTCCGGCTGCGGCAAGAGCACGCTGGGCAAGTCGCTCATCCGCATGGACGGGCGCATGCGCCGCGTGGGCGGCACGGTCACGCTCGACGGCCACGAGTTGCCGATCGACGACGACCGCCGGATGAACGACTTCCGCTTCCGCGAGGTCTCCCTCATCCCGCAGTACGCCATGAGCGCGCTCAACCCCACCCGCAAGATCCGCAGGATGGTCACCGAGCTGCTCAGGTCGCGGGGCACCACCCTGGACACGGCCGTGCTGGAGCGCCGGATGGACCAGGTCGGCCTGCGCCGCGAGGTGCTCGACCGCTACCCGATCGAGCTGTCGGGCGGGATGAAGCAGCGCATGGTGATGGTCATCTCCACCCTGCTCGACCCGTCCCTGCTGATCGCCGACGAGGTCACCTCCGCGCTCGACGTCTCCACCCAGAAGGCCGTGGCCCGCGCCCTGCTCGGCTTCCGCGACAGCGGCTACGTCAAGAGCATGATCTTCGTCACCCACGACCTCGCGCTCACCCACCACATCGCCGACTCGATCATGGTCATGTACGCGGGCAAGCTCGCCGAGAAGGCCCCGGCCGACGTGATCGTCAAGGCGCCGCGGCACCCGTACACGCGGCTGCTGCTCGAATCCCTGCCCGAGGTCGGCGTCCGCTACACCGAGCGCAGGCTGGAAGGCATCGCCGGCAGCCCGCCGTCGCTGCTCGACCCGCCCGCCGGCTGCCGGTTCCGCGACCGCTGCCCGATCGCGGGCGAGGAGTGCGCGCAGGAGCCGCCGGTGGCCGAGCTCGCCCCCGACCACCACGTAGCCTGCTGGAAGGCCTGATGCTGAGACTCGACGACGTCACCAAGGAATTCCGGATCGGCGCCTTCGGCGGCAAGAGCGTCGCGGCCGTGCGGGGGGTGAGCTTCGAGGTCGTCCCCGGCGAGGTCGTCTCCCTGATCGGCGAGAGCGGCAGCGGCAAGAGCACGATCGGCCGGATGATCCTCGGCCTGAACCCGGTCACCAGCGGCTCCATCACCTTCGACGGGCTGCCCGTGCGCGCGGGCAAGGAGTACTACCGGCGGGTCCAGGGCATCTTCCAGGACCCGTTCAGCTCCTTCAACCCCGTGTTCAAGGCGGACCGGGTGTTCACCATGATCAAGGAGGCGTACTACCCGTCCGTCCCCGGGCCGGAGTGGGCGGCCAAGGTCGAGGAGTCGCTGCGCGACGTGCGGCTCAACCCCGGGCAGGTGCTCGGCAAGTATCCGCACCAGCTCAGCGGCGGCCAGCTCCAGCGCCTGCTCATCGCCCGCGCGCTGCTGCTGGACATCAAGCTGCTGGTCGCCGATGAGATCACCAGCATGCTCGACGCCTCCACCCGCATCGACGTGCTCAACCTGCTGGCCGAGCTGAAGGTCAGGGGCCTGAGCGTGCTCTACATCACGCACGACCTGTCCCTCGGCAACTACCTGGCCGAGCGCACGGTGGTGCTGCGCCGGGGGAGCGTGGCGGAGATGGGGCCGACCGAGCGCGTCTTCGGCGACCCGCTGCACCCCTACACGCGCGAGCTGCTGTCGGCCGTGCCCCGCCTGCACGAGACCTGGGACGACGCCGTGCCCGTGGAGACCTGCCTCTACCACCTGAAGGGCGGCACGGGCGGCCTGGCCGAGGCCGATCCTGGCCACTTCGTCGCCTGCGCCCAGCTGGAGACCTGCTGAGGCGGGCCGGTCCTGGGACGCCCCCAGTGACCGGCCCGCCTCTCGCGCCCGCGCGTGCCCTCAGCGGCTCGCGCGCAGCCGCTCGGTGGCCTCCGCGTCCACCTCGAACGTGACCGGGTCCACCGAGACGCCGTAGTCGCGGGCCGCCGCCGCCACGCTGACGAACCCGTTGCGCACGTCCGCGGCCACCCGGACCGGCTCGCGTTCGAACGGGTCGCCGTAGCCGCCCCCGCCGCCGGTGTTGTTGACCAGTACCTCGTCCGCGTCCAGCCGGTTGTAGCTGCCGCCCTGCACCACCTCGCGGCCGGTGCCGGGGTTGAGGATGACGTGGTTGCTCTCGCCGGGCATCCCGTCGCCGATGGCCCACGGCCGGGTCCTGGTCTTGTAGACCAGGCAGATGCCGGTCGAGGGAGCGGTGAAGCGGTACGTACGGCCGACGCCGACGCCGCCTCGATGCCGGCCGGGGCCGCCGCTGTCGGGGCGGTAGCCGTACGACTCGATGAACATCGGCGACTTGGTCTCCAGCACCTCCACCGGGTTGTTGCGGCAGCCGGGCTCCGACAGGTGCATGATGCCGTCCTCGCCGTCGCCGCCCGCGTGCCCGCCGAAGCCGACGGCCTCGTTGGTGGCCTCCAGCCACGCCTCGCCGGTGCGCGGGTTGACGCCGAGGCCCATCATCGAGCACACGTCGCCGCCCGAGCAGGCGGGCACGCGGTCGGGCATGCCCTGGGCCAGCGCCTTCAGCACGACCTCGCCGCCGAGTAGGCCGGTCCACAGCGTGAACGTCGGCATCGGCGGCACGGCGTGCATCACGGACCCCGGTTCGGTGACCACCCGCAGCGGGCGGAAGTTGCCCGCCACGACGGGGGTGTCCGGCGTGGTCAGCGCCTTGAAGACGAGGCTGCAGAACGCCTCGGTCTGGCCGACGGGCAGGTTGATCGGCCCTTTGACGTCGCGCTCGCTGCCGGTCCAGTCGATCACCATCTCGTCGTCGCCGATGGTCACCGTGACGTTCATCTTGATCAGGCGGTCGGCGTCCACGCCGTCGCTGTCCACGAAGTCGTGCGCCGACCAGGTGCCCTTCGGCAGCTTGGCCAGGGCCAGCCGGGCCAGCCGCTCGCCGTGGTCGTTGATGGCGTCCATCGCGGCGCCCAGCACGCCGGCGCCGTACTTGGCGGCGATCTGCTGAGTCCGCCGCACGCCGGTCACGCACGCGGAGACCTGCGCCTGGATGTCGCCGATCGTGCGCTCGGGCATCCGGCTGTTGAACCGGACGATGTTGAACACGTCGTCGTTCTGCACCCCGCGCCGGTAGAGCCGGGAGCAGGGGAAGAACAGGCCCTCCTGGTACATGTCGGTGGAGTCCAGGACGTATCCGGGGTCCTTCTGCTTCAGGTCCAGCACGTGGATCCGGCAGGAGGCGAACCCGATGAGCTCGTCCTCGTGGTGGATGGGCGCGAAGACCAGCGGATCCAGGGTGTGGGCCGAGGCCCAGTACGGATAGTTGAGGATGAAGACGTCGCCGGGCTCCAGCGCGTCGCGGCCGAGGAACTCGATCGCCCGCTTGATGCCGTGGTCGTTGCCGCGGGTGAACACCGCGATGCCCGGCGCGTCGGCCACCACGTCGCCCTGGGCGTCGTGGATGCCGATGCCGTAGTCGTGGATCTCGTACACCACCGTGTTGTAGGCGGTGCGGCACAGGTTGCGGGCCATCTCGTCGGCGGCGGCGAGCAGGCCGTGCCGGATGATCTCGGTCGTGATGGAGTCGGTGGTGATCGAGTCGGTGCTGGTGGAGTGCGTGGTGCCGCTCACTGCTGTCCCCCGGTCCTGTCGTTCACGGAAATGACCAGTTCGCCGTACCGGCCGACGCGCAGGCTGTCGCCGGCGTGGATGACGGACGTGGCCGTGTGCTCGGTGATCACCGCCGGTCCCGCGACGCGGTCGCCCGCCAGCAGCTCCTCGCGCGTGTGGACGCGGTACTCGACGGCCGGCTCGTCCGGTGACAGGTAGACCCGCCGGGTTCCGGCCGGCCGCGGCTCGCCGGACGATCGTTCCGCCACGGTCGGCAGCTCCGGTTTGTCGACCGTGCCGGTGGCGCGCAGCCGCAGGGTCGTGACCTCGACCGGGTCGTCCATCGTGTGGCCGTACTGCCGCTCGTGCAGCTCGGCGAAGGCGGAGGCCACGGCGGCGGCGAACGTGGCCGGGTCGCCGGGGAAGGCGACCGTGACCGAGTGCTCCTGCCCCTGGTAGCGCACGTCGAGCGTGCGCGTCAGCGCGCGCCGGTCCGGCCCGAAGCCCTCCGACTCCAGCTGCTCGACCGCCGCCGCCTCCATCTCCCGGTAGACGGCGTCGGCGTCGGCCGCGTCGAGCGTGGCCAGCGGCGTGACGGCGGTGCGGGCGAAGTCGTGCTGCACGTCCGCCAGCAGCATGCCGAACGCGGAGAACGCGCCCTGCCCCGGCGGCACGATCACGGTCGAGATGCCCAGCTCCCTGGCCACCTCGACGGCCACCAGGCCGCCTCCGCCGCCGAAGGACAGCAGCGCGAAGTCCTTCGGGTCGCGCCCGAGCTCCACCGTGATCGCGCGCACGGCGCCCATGATCTTCATCGTGGAGATCTGCACGACGCCGCGGGCCAGCGCCTCGGTGGCCAGGCCGAGCCGGGTGGCGATGGGCTGCAGCGCCTTGTCGGCCAGCTCGCGGTCCAGGGCGAGCTTGCCGCCCAGCGGGCTGTCCGAGCCGAGATGACCCAGCACGAGGGCGGCGTCGGTGAACGTCGGCGCGGTGCCGCCCCTGCCGTACGAGGCCGGTCCCGGCGCCGCGCCCGCGCTCTGCGGGCCGACCTGCAGCGCGTCCGCCTCGTCCAGCCAGGCGATCGATCCGCCGCCGGCGCCGATGGTGTGGATGTAGAGCGACGGGGTGTTGATCGGCAGCCCCTCGAACTCCGCGCCCTGGTAGAGCACCGGCTCGTGGTCGAGGATCAGCGAGGCGTCGAGGCTGGTGCCGCCCATGTCGATGGTGATCAGGTTGGGCTCGTCCAGCAGTCTGGACAGCGCCGCCGCGCCGATCACGCCGCCCGCCGGGCCGGACAGGATGAGGCTCACCGGCTGCTCGCGGGCCGCCTGCGCGGTCATCGCGCCGCCGCCGGAGCGGGTCATCAGGAACCGCCCGCGAAAGCCGCCGGCGGCCAGCTCGCCCTCCAGCTCGCGCAGGTAGCGGTGCACGATCGGCTTGACGTACGCGTCCAGCACGGCGGTGCTGGTCCGCTCGTACTCGCGGTACTCCCTGGACAGCTCGTGCGACAGCGTGACCGCCACCTCGGGCGCGACCTCGGCCAGCACCTCGCGCATGCGCAGCTCGTGCTCCGGGTTGGCGTACGCGTGCAGGAACGCCACCGCGACCGAGCCGTACCCGCGTTCGGCGACGACGGCGGCCACCCGGCGGGCGTCCTCGGTGTCGAACGGCGTGTGCACGCTCCCGTCGAACCGGCACCGCTCGTTCACCTCGAAGGTGTCGTAGCGGTCCAGCAGCGCGGGCGGTTTCCTGTAGGTGATGTCGTAGTTCGTCCTGCGGTCGGTGCGCCCGAGCAGGTAGACGTCACGGAACCCCTTCGTCCCGATGACGGCGGTGCGCGCTCCTGCCCTGGTGAGCAGCGCGTTCAGCCCCAGCGTGGTGCCGTGCGTGAACATCGTGATGGCCGGCGTGCCGGACCCGGCCAGGCCGAAGGCGTCCATGACGCCGCGGGCCGGCGCGTCCGGCGTGGTGGGGACCTTGCCGAAGCTGAGCGCGCCCGTCCCGGGGTTCAGCTCCACCACGTCGGTGAACGTTCCGCCGACGTCGATCGCAAGCCTGCTCATCGTTCCGCCTTCCTGGATGCCCTTCTGGATGATTGGTGCGTGGCCGCGACGAGGTCCAGAGCTCCGGACGGCATCCCCCTCGCGTCGTCCGGGCGCGGCCAGTGCAGGGTGAGCTCGTGGAAGCCCGCGTCACGCAGCCGGCCGGTGAAGTCGGCGTAGCGGTCCGGGCTCTCGAACGGCCAGGTCATGTCCAGCGCCACCTGCGCGATCCGGCGCGGCGCCGCGCGCGGCCGGCCGGCGGCGTCGAGCGCCGCGTCCAGCCTGCGCCCCTGCTCCTCCAGCGCGGCGAACCAGTCCTCCGGCTCGTCCTGCCGGCGGTAGGCGCCGTAGGTCACCCAGGCCTGGCCGTGCCGGGCGGCCAGCGCCATCGCGCGGGGTCCTGTCGCGGCCACGGTCAGCGGCACGCGCGGGCGCTGGAGGCAGCCGGGCATCTGCCGGGCCTCGACGGCGCTGTAACGCGGGCCGCGTACGGTGCTGACGTCGTGGGTGAGCAGGTGGTCGAGCAGCCCCAGCCACTCCGCGAAGCGGCCGGCCCGCTCCGCCGGCGAGCGCGGCGGGTCGCCGAGCACGGCGGCGTCCGCGCCCTCCGCGCCGGCTCCGACGCCGATCTCCAGCCGGCCGCCGCTCAGGTGGTCGAGCGTCATGATCTCCTTGGCGAACGTGACCGGATGGCGGTAGTTGGGCGTGGCCACCTGCGTGCCCAGGCGTACCCGGGAGGTGGCCACGGCCGCCGCCGCCAGCATCGGCACGGCCGCGTGCCAGGGCCGGTCCTTCAGCGGGGTCCAGGTCAGATGGTCATAGGTCCACACGGTGCGCACGCCCAGCGCCTCCGCGGCCCGTACGTCGGCGACGAAGGCGGCGGGATCGCGGTCGGGCAGCACCAGGACCGACAGCTCGATCATCGGCGCTTGCTCGCCACGCTGAGGGCGACCGCGGCCAGGATGACCACGCCGGTCGTCAGGTCCTTGAAGAACGGGTTCGCGTTGAGGATGTCGAACCCGTTGTCGATCAGCGCCAGCAGGTACACGCCGCAGACCGAGCGCCAGATCGCGCCGACGCCGCCGTAGATGCTCGTGCCGCCGAGGATGACCGCCGCGATGGCGAGCAGTTGCATGCCGTCGCCGGCCTGGGGCTGCCCGGTGCCGATCCGCGACACCCCGATGGCGGCCGCGATGCCGGCGGCCAGGCCGCTGTAGAGGAACGTGTAGAGCTTGATCCGGTTCACCCGGATGCCGGACAGCTCGGCGGCTTCGGCGTTGCCGCCGACGGACAGGACGTACCTGCCGAACGCCGTGCGGTTCAGCAGGAATCCGGACAGCAGGGCGAAGAGGGCCAGGATGACGATCGCGTAGTAGACCGGGCCGATCCCGCCGCGCCCGAGGGCGGTGAAGCCGGTGGCCTGGACGCTGATCAGGAACCCGCCGGTGATGAGCACCGCCAGCCCGGCGTACACGAGGCTGGAGGCGAGCGTCGCGAGGAACGAGTGGATCCGCAACCGGGTGATCGCCACCCCGTTCACCAGGCCCAGCGCGGCGCCGGCCAGCGGCGCGGCGATCAGGCCGAGCACCGGGCTGTTCAGGTGCAGCGCCACCCAGGCGGCCACCACGTTCGCCACGCTGAAGATCGCCCCGGTGGACAGGTCGAAGCCGCCGCAGATGACGACCAGCGTCCCGGCCACCGCGATGATCGCCAGCGGGGCGTTCTGGTTGAGGATGTTGAGCAGGTTCGTGAGAGTGAGGAACGACGACGTCGACACGCTCAGCACCACGAACAGCGCCACGAGCATGATCAGGACGGCGTAGTGGCGGACCAGGGCCGGCACGTTGACGCCGGATCCCGCTCGCGCCGATGCGGTGGCGGTCATGGCCTTCCTCCGGTTTCCGTTTCGTCGGCTGACGGTGACTGCTGGGGCTGCTCGACCTCGAAGAGGCGCTGCAGGATCTCGTCCACGGACGTGCCGGGCCCCGGCACCTCGCCGACGACCGCGCCGCCGCGGACGAGGTGCACCCGGTGGCTGAGGCCGATCACCTCCTCCAACTCGGAGGAGATGAGCAGGATGCCGGTGCCGGCCGCGGCGACCTCCACGATGAGCTGGTAGATGCGGGACTTGGCGCCCACGTCCACGCCCCTGGTGGGCTCGTCGAGGATGAGGAACTCCGGCCGGCCCAGCAGCCATTTGGCGAACAGCACCTTCTGCTGGTTGCCGCCGGAGTAGACCGACACGTCGCCGTCGAGCGCGGCCGGGCGGACGCCGAGGCGTTCGACCAGTTCGCGCACCGCGGCGCGCTCGCTCCCGCGCGACAGCACCCCGGAGCGGGAGAAGCGGCCCAGGTGCGGCAGGGTGACGTTCTCCAGGACCGGGCGCTGCAGCACCAGGCCCTGGGCGCGGCGGTCCTCGGGGATCATGGCCATGCCGCGGGCGATCGATGCCCGCGGCGAGGCGTCCGTGACCGGCTCGCCGCGGAACAGCACCTGCCCCGACTCGATCCGGTCGCAGCCGAACAGGGCTCTGGCGATCTCCGTGCGCCCGCTGCCGACCAGGCCGGCCAGCCCGACGATCTCTCCTGGGCGGACCCGCAGGGAGACGCCCCTGACGGCGTCGCCGCGGACGTCGCGCATCTCGGCCACCGGCTTCGTGTCCGGGGGCGGCGCCGGGGGCAGATCGGGCAGGAGCATGTCGACGGGCTCGCCGAGCATCGCCTCGACCAGGCCGGTCTTGGTCTCCGCGGCGGCCTCGGCGGTCCTGATCACCCGGCCGTCCCGCATGACCGTGACGCGGTCGCAGTTGGCGAGCACGTCGTCCAGGAAGTGGGTGACGTAGACGACGGTGGTGCCGCGCTCGCGCAGCCAGCGCATGATCTCGTGCAGGCGTTCGCTCTCGTCGGCGGTCAGCGACGACGTCGGCTCGTCCATCACGATGACGCGCGCCTCGCGGGCCAGGGCCCGCATGATCTCGACCTTCTGCTGATCGGCGATCGGCAGCGTCTCGACCGGCGCGTCGGGCGGGAGCCCGAAGCCGCAGATCTCCTCCAGCTTCCGGTAGCGGGCGCGCAGGTCCGCGTGCAGCACGCCGAACGTGCGGCTCTCCCGGCCGAGGAACACGTTCTCCGCCACGGTCAGGGCCGGGACCAGGCACAGCTCCTGGGCGATGATCACGACGCCGGCGTCCTGGGCCCGCCTGGTGTCCCAGCGGTGCACCGGCCGGCCGAACACCTGGAGCTCGCCGGAGTCCGGCTGGTAGAGCCCGCCGACGACCTTGCCGAGCGTGGACTTGCCGGCGCCGTTCTCGCCGACCAGGCCGTGCACCTCGCCCTCGGCGAGGGACAGCGACACCGAGTCGAGCGCCTGGGTGGAGCCGAAGCGGACGGACAGGTCGCGGACGGTGACGGCCGCCGCCGGGGTCGCGCCCTCCATCAATCGGCCCACTCGCCCGTGAAGTCGGGGTGCTCGCCGAGGATCTCCTTCGTGACGATCACCGGTACGGGGCCCAGCGTGTTGGCGTCGATGACCGGCGTGACCGGCTGGCCGCGCACCGCGTTGACCACCTGCTCGAGCGCGGCCTTGCCCATGCTGTTGGGGAAGTCCACCTGGTCGGCCGCCCACTTGCCGGCGCGGACCTGCTTGATGGCCTCCTGGTTGCCGCCGCCGCCCGTCACGTACATCTTGGTCAGGTCGACGCCGGCGCTTTCCAGCGCCACCTGGGCGCCGATGGTCTGCTGGTCGGCGTTGGACAGCAGCACGTCGAGCTTCGGGTTGGCCTGGAGGATGTTCTGCATGGCCTTCAGCGAGGTGTCGCGGTCGTAGTTGCCCTGGCCCGTGGCCACCACCTTGATGTTGGGGTGCCCGTCCAGGACCGAGCGGTAGGCCTTGTTGCGCAGGTTGTCGAACGGGAACTGGAGCTGGCCGATGAGGATCGCGACCCGGCACGGGTCCTTGCCCTCGCAGTACTTCACCGCGCCTTCCGCGAGCTTCTCGGAGTTGGCCTCCGTGTCCGCAGCGACCGTGGAAACGATGCCCTCGACCTGGGGCTTCAGCTCCGTCAGCTTGGGTCCGACGGGGAAGAGCGTGGTGGCGACCGGGATCTTGGCGCGGGCCGCGGCCGGGATCGCGGCCGCGATGCCGACGTTGTCGTTGGGCACCAGCACGATGCCGTCGTAGGTGCCCTGACTGGCGACGTTCTGGACCTGGTTGAACTGGGTCTGGCTGTCGAACTTGCCGTCGAAGATGGTCACCTCGACGTCGCCGTACTCCTTGGCCCTGGCCACGGCGCCGTCGTACACGGCCTTGTTGAAGCCGTTCTGGCTGGAGGAGGCCAGCAGGGCGATGCGCACCGGGCCCGTCTTGCCGCTGGGCGGGGCGCTGGAGGAGTAGACCTGGGAGACGTCGGAGTTGCAGCCCGCGAGCGTGAGACTCAGGAGCGCGGCGGCGGCGATCACCAGATTCCGGCGGGGTGTGGACAGTGATTTCACAGGCACCTCTATCTCATGGTGCGTATGTTTCCGCAGGTGACGTGCTGTCTTGAAGCAGTACAATGTCACACTGCAACATCTGGGTCAACGGATGCCACCATGACCGAACCGTGTCAACGCCGATGAGGGGGCGCTCCTGTCGGGAGCGCCCCCTCATCGGCGGTCACGCGGTCAGACCCTGAACTCCTCGGTACGGTGCGCGTAGGCGGGCAGCGCCGCCCGCATCTCGTCGGTGATCACCGGTGGGGGCAGCGGCACGACCTCGCGCTCGTGGAAGGCGTCCACCTCCTCGCCCTCGTCGAACAGCCCCCGCACGGCCCGCAGGCAGGGGCCGACGACCTCCGCGTCGGTGATCCGCCGGCCGCCGCTGCCTCCGCCGTGCCGGTCGTAGAGGACCTCGTACATGAGGGACGGAGAGAAGATCACCAGCTCGGGCAGGGGATCGAGGGCGGCGACCCGCTCGGCCGGCACCGTCCGGCAGGGGGAGCCCGCCCGCGCGCGCAGCGCCAGGATGTGCATCTCCCACTGCAGGTAGGCGGTGACGGGTAACTCCACCACGCGTACCCGTCTGACCGGCTGGCGGTGCCGGAAGTAGTCGGCCAGCGGCCCGGCCACCCGCTCGATCAGCGCCAGCGACCGCCCCCAGTCGCCGTCCATCATGGCCCGCCAGCTCGCCACGTCGGGCTCGTAGAAGACCTGCGCGCGCTCCAGCTTCCACATCGGCTCCGTGCAGGCCGCGTGGTCGCGTTCGAACCGGGCCTGGTACTCCGGCACGTCCAGGACGAGGCCGTCGGCGTCCGCGACGGCGGCGAACGGATTCGTCTGGCGGACCGGAGTGCCCTGCTCGGTCATGCGGATTTCCCCTTCGCGTTGAAGACCCGCCCAGATCATCAGGTGCGCCTTTGACCGGGTCAAGGCCCAAAACGATCGGGGGGAGGGTCGTCAGCCGCGATGGTGGAAACGACGGCGCACCAGGGAGAACAGCAGCGCCCCCAGCCACACCACCAGCAGTGCCTTGAACACCCCGAAGCCGCCGAAGATCAGCCCGAGCACCATGAGCACGAACAGCACGGGCACCAGCGGGTGGGGTCCGTGTCCTCTTCTCATGGGCCCCTGCATCGGGCCGCGCATCGGGCCGCGCATTGGGCCGCGCCAGCGCATCTCGCGCCGGGCCTGCCAGGCGGCACGGTGCATCTCGCGGTGCGTGTCGTGCATGGACCGCATCTGCTGCCGGTGGGCGTGCATCGCCGCCCGCCAGTCGCCCGGCCCGTAGGGGGAGCCCGGCGTCTCGTACGGGGCCGCCTGCTCGCGGTAGGCGGGCTGATGGCCCGGCAGGTCGGCGGTCACCTGGGCCAGGTCGCCGGCCGTCTTGGCGGCCAGCGACCGGTCGAGGCGCTCGTCGAGTTCTTCGTGGGTCAGGCGGCCCTGCGCGAAGTGCTCACGCAGGGCCGCCATGGTCTGCTCGCGCTCGGCGTCGCCGATGCGGAGTTCGCTGCTGTCCATGCCTAGGCTCCTCGTCCTCCCGTGCGGTCGCTCACTCCTCGCCCGGGTCGCCGTCGGCCAGGATCTGGTAGAGCTTGCGCCGGGTCTCTACCAGAGTCTTACGCGCTTCGCGGATTTGTGCGTCGTTTCCGGTCTGAAGAACCTGCATCATGGCGAATGCCGATTGTCGAGCGATATGCCATAGATCGGCAGTGTTGTCGTCGATGTCCGGACGCATCTCGTCCCAGGGGGCGCGGACCTCGTCGGCGTGCGCCTCGATGTAGTTGCGGCCCTCCTCGGTCAGGCGGAAGGTCTTGCGGCCCTCGTTCTCCTCCGAGATGACCAGGCCCTCGTCCGTGAGCTGCTGGAGCGCCGGGTAGACGGCGCCGGGGCTGGGCTTCCAGCCGCCCTCGCTGCGCTCGGCGATCTCCTGGATGATCTGGTAGCCGTTGCGCGGCTGCTCGGAGAGCAGGGCCAGGATCGCGGCGCGCACGTCGCCCCGCTTGGCCTTGCGGCCTCTGCCGCCCCAGCCTCGGTGGCCGCCGCTCCACGGGCCGCCGCCGGGACCGAACGGGCCGCCCGGCCCGAACGGACCGCCGCGCCCGAAGTCGAACGGGCCGGGCCCGCCTCTCCTGCCGCGCTGGCGGCGCTCGTGGGGCCCGCCGTGCGGACCGCCGTGGTGGTGGCCGCCGAACTGCTCGAAGGCGTCGGCCATGGCCTGAATCGCCTCGCGGGCCGCGCGCTTGTAGTCATGTGCGCCGGGCCAGGGTGACCCTGCTGCCATGTGATGAACCATTACTTCCTCCTATATCGCGATCTATTCTCGATGTGTCAAAGATATATCGATAGTATGTCGTTGGCAAGCAAAGCGCGGACGTGAGCCAGATCACGAAAAAGTTGCGGAATCCGGGAACAGGATGGGGACGGCTCTCGTTGTTCAGAGCAGACGAGGTCGTTCCGCGTCGGCAGGGCTGGGGGGTGCTGTCGCCGCGGAGACGACCTCGTCTGCGTTTGCGGCACATTTCCCTGGCGGCCGTGGAGCGTTCCGGCCCGCCCGCGCCGCGTCAAAAGCTTCTTTGCCGTACAGTCCCGATCATGATGGGGCACTCTCACGCGATGACCGGGGCCATCGCCTGGCTGGGGCTGGCTCCGCCTCTCGCCGCGCTGCCACTGGTCAACGAGTCGTCACGATTCATCGAAACCGGGATCATGGCCACCGCGCTCACTCCCGCCGAGCTGATCGCCGGGGCGATCATCTGCGCGGGCGCCGCGATGCTGCCCGACCTCGACCATCCGAGCGCGACGATCGCGCAGACGTTCGGGCCCGTCACGTGGGCGCTCAGCAAGGCCGTGTCCTGGCTGGCCGGCGGCCATCGCGGGGCCACCCACTCACTGCTCTTCGCGGTGGCGCTCGGGTTCGGCGCGCACTGGCTGGCCGGCGCCTATCCCTTAGGGCGCGACATCATGGTCGTGCTGCTCATCGGCCTGGCTCTGCGGGCGGTCGGCGTGGGGATCCCGGGCAACAAGATGGGCTCGGCCATGATCAACGTCGGCATGACCGCCGGGCTGTACGCCGTCTTCCGCTCCCTCGACGTGGGCTACGCCTGGCTGGGGCTGGCGGTGGGGGTCGGCTGCTTCATCCACGTGGTCGGCGACTGCATGACCGAGCGGGGCTGTCCGGTGCTCTGGCCGCTGGGGGCCAAGTTCGTGCTGCCGTGGAAGATCGGCATCAAGACGGGGCGGACGTTCGAGCAGAAGATCCTGGCCCCGATCCTGTCCGTGGCGATCATCGGACTGCTCTTCTGGCGGCTGACGCCGGTTTAACTTGATGTCGAGATACTCTAGAGATATCTTGACGTCGAGAGATCCGCCGCCACCTGCGAGTTAGGTTTACCTAACGTACTTGTTGGTCAGGGAGTGCGGCAGGATTCTGTTTGAACACATGTCTGATGGAGGAGGCGAATCACCGTGTCCGCGAACAGCTTCGGCAGCCGTGACACGCTACGCGTCGGCGACGCGGCATACGAGATCTTCCGGCTGGATGCCGTAGAAGGCGCCGCACGCCTCCCGTACAGCCTGAAGATCCTGCTGGAAAACCTCCTCCGCACCGAGGACGGCGCCAACGTCACGGCCGACCACATCCGTGCGCTGGGCGGCTGGGACCCCAAGGCGGCGCCCAGCGTGGAGATCCAGTTCACGCCCGGCCGCGTCATCATGCAGGACTTCACCGGCGTGCCCTGCGTGGTCGACCTGGCCACCATGCGCGAGGCCGTGCGCGACCTCGGCGGCGACGCCGCCCGGATCAACCCGCTCGCGCCGGCCGAGATGGTCATCGACCACTCGGTCATCGTCGACTACTTCGGTCACCCCGACGCCTTCCAGCGCAACGTCGAGCGCGAATACGAGCGCAACCGCGAGCGCTACCAGTTCCTGCGCTGGGGCCAGACGGCCTTCGACGAGTTCAAGGTCGTCCCGCCCGGCACCGGCATCGTGCACCAGGTCAACATCGAGCACCTGGCCCGCGTGGTCATGACCCGCGGCGCCGACGGCGTCACCAGGGCCTACCCCGACACCTGCGTCGGCACCGACTCCCACACCACGATGGAGAACGGCATCGGCGTCCTCGGCTGGGGCGTCGGCGGCATCGAGGCCGAGGCCGCGATGCTCGGCCAGCCGATCTCCATGCTCATCCCGCGCGTGGTCGGCTTCAAGCTCAGCGGCAAGCTGCCCGCCGGGGCCACCGCCACCGACCTGGTCCTGACGATCACCGAGATCCTGCGCAAGCACGGCGTGGTCGGCAAGTTCGTCGAGTTCTACGGCGAGGGCGTCTCCTCCGTGCCGCTGGCCGACCGGGCCACGATCGGCAACATGAGCCCCGAGTTCGGCTCCACCTGCGCGATCTTCCCGATCGACGGCCAGACCGTCGACTACCTGCGCCTGACCGGCCGCTCCGAGGAGCAGATCGCCCTCGTCGAGGCCTACGCCAAGGAGCAGGGCCTCTGGCTCGACCCGTCCTCGGCCGAGCCGGAGTTCTCCGAGTACATCGAGCTCGACCTGGCCACCGTCGTCCCGTCGATCGCCGGCCCCAAGCGCCCGCAGGACCGCATCGCGCTGTCCGACGCCAAGCGGGCCTGGCGCCACGACGTGCAGAACTACGTGAGCGACGGCGTGGACGAGGCCGTCGAGGAGAGCTTCCCGGCCTCCGACTCGCCCGCCTCCAACGCCACCGCCAACGGCGGCCGGCCGCACAAGCCGGTCCCCGTCACGCTGGCCGACGGCACCACGTTCGAGATCGACCACGGCATCGTCTCCATCGCCGCGATCACCTCCTGCACCAACACCTCCAACCCCTACGTCATGCTCGGCGCGGCCCTGCTCGCCCGCAACGCCGTCGACAAGGGGCTCACCCGCAAGCCGTGGGTCAAGACGTCGCTCGCCCCCGGCTCGCAGGTGGTCACCGGCTACTTCGAGCGCTCCGGCCTGCAGCCGTACCTCGACAAGATCGGCTTCAACCTCGTCGGCTACGGCTGCACCACCTGCATCGGCAACTCCGGCCCGCTGCTGCCGGAGATCTCCGACGCCATCCAGGCCAACGACCTCGCGGTCACCGCCGTGCTGTCCGGCAACCGCAACTTCGAGGGCCGGATCAACCCCGACGTCAAGATGAACTACCTGGCCTCGCCGCCGCTCGTCGTGGCGTACGCGCTGGCCGGCACCATGGACCTCGACCTCGACACCGAGCCGCTCGGCCGCGGCTCCGACGGCGAGCCCGTCTACCTGCGCGACATCTGGCCCTCGCCCGAGGAGATCGCGGCGGTGGTCAATTCCTCGATCGGCCGCGACATGTTCGAGCGCGACTACGCCGACGTGTTCAAGGGCGACGACCACTGGCGCTCGCTGCCGATCCCGACCGGCGACACCTTCGAGTGGGACCCCGACTCGACCTACGTGCGCAAGGCCCCCTACTTCGACGGCATGCCGGAGAAGCCGGAGCCGGTGACCGACATCTCGGGCGCCCGCGTCCTGGTCAAGGTCGGCGACTCGGTCACCACCGACCACATCTCCCCGGCGGGCTCCATCAAGCCCGGCACCCCCGCCGCCGAATACCTGCGCGGCAACGGCGTCGAGGTCAAGGACTTCAACTCCTACGGCTCGCGGCGCGGCAACCACGAGGTGATGATCAGGGGCACGTTCGCCAACATCCGGCTGCGCAACCAGATCGCGCCCGGCACCGAGGGCGGCTACACCCGCGACTTCACCCAGCCCGACACGCCGGTGTCGTTCATCTACGACGCCTCCGTCAACTACGCCGCGGCCGGCACCCCGCTGGTGGTGCTGGCGGGCAAGGAATACGGCTCGGGCTCCTCGCGCGACTGGGCGGCCAAGGGCACGGCGCTGCTCGGCGTGCGCGCGGTCATCGCCGAGTCCTACGAGCGCATCCACCGCTCCAACCTGATCGGCATGGGCGTGCTGCCGCTGCAGTTCCCCGAGGGCGGCTCGGCCGAGTCGCTGGGGCTGACCGGCGAGGAGACGTTCGACATCACCGGCGTCGAGGAGCTCAACCAGGGCGGCATCCCGCGGACGGTGCACGTCAAGGCGGGCGACGTCGAGTTCGACGCGGTCGTCCGCATCGACACCCCCGGCGAGGCCGACTACTACCGGCACGGCGGCATCATGCAGTACGTGCTGCGCTCGCTGCTCGCCAAGTGAGCCGAGTCTTCCCGCCTTCCGCCCGGTCATGAGCCGGGCGGGAGCAGGGAGCCCTTGGCCTGCGCGCCGGGGGTTGGGCGTGATCCTCACGCGCCCGTATCGGGGGAACCACCCGACACCTGAGAGCCGCCCCGCGGGCAACCCCCGCGAGGCGGCTTTCTCCATCCCCGCCGTCGCACGTCGGCCGGCCCGTTGGAGGCCGGCGGCGGTGAGCCGGCTCTCTGACCGCACTTGAGCCGGTACGGCGCGCCCAGGGCCCCGGCGGCGCGTACGGCGTCGTACAGGCGTCTCTCGGCCGCGCACGGGGCACGGGGAGGCTTCCAGGGCCCGGCACGGTCGGAAGGCGCGCCCATGAGCGGCCAGAACAGCCCGCCACCCTCCGAAGGACGCCCGCGATCGCACGGCGTGCACCCGGAACGCGGCGGAAGGTGCCGAGGGCGGGGATGGTTGACTCTGCCGCATGGGTGATACGGCGTTGGTCCTGGTGGTCGGGGGGCTGGCGGTCTTCGCGGGCGCGATCGTGCAGGGCGGGGTGGGGTTCGGGCTCGGGCTGGTCGCGGTCCCGGTGCTGACCATGCTGGTCCCGGACCTCATGCCCGGCGCCGCGCAGGTGGTCAACCTGGTCCTGCCGCTGTTCACCCTGGCCGTCGAATGGCGGAAGGTGGACTGGCGCGGCCTGGTGTTCGCGGTGCTCGGCAGGCTGCCCGGCAGCGTGATCGGGGGCGCCGTCGTCGTCTTCTTCACCGTGCAGGCCAGGAGCCTGTTCGTGGCGGTCATGGTGCTGCTCGCCGTGGCGCTGACCGCGCGGGCGTTGAGCGTGCCGCGCAACGGGCTCACGATCACCTCGGCCGGTTTCGTGTCCGGCGTGACCGGCACCGCGACGGGCATCGGCGGGCCGCCGATCGGGCTCGTCTATCAGAGCGCCAAGGGGCCGCAGATCCGGGCGACGCTGGCCATGTTCTTCTTCCTGAGCGCCGCCCAGTCGCTGCTCGTCCTCGCGTACGTGGACGAACTGCCCGCCCGCGCGCTGCTGACGGGGGCGGTGCTGATCGTGCCGATGGTGCTCGGCTTCCTGGTCTCGGGACGGCTGCGCCGCTACCTCGACGGCGGCCGGGCGCGGACGGCGGTGCTGGTGGTGGCCGCGGCCTCCGCCCTGGCCCTCATCGTGCAGAACGCCCTCACCCAGGGCTGGCTCTCCTGACCCGTCCCACGGATCAGGCGGCGGCGCTCGGCCCCGGCGCCGCACGGCGACGAGGTCGAAGCCGTAGCGCTGGTGGAAGCGCAGCGCCCGCAGACTGTCGTTGGCGGTGATCAGCCACAGCCGCTCGGCGCCCTCGGCACGCGCCGCCTGCGCCACGGCGTCGACGAGGGCGGTGCCGACACCCGCGCCGTCGCGTACGGAGCCGAGCGTCACGAGCTCGCACTCCCGGCCGGTGATCCGATAGGTGGCGACTCCCGCCCGCTCGCCGTCGAGGAGGGCGACGACCGCGGGCAGCGCCGTCGTACCGTATCGCCGCCGCCAGGCCGGGTCGCCCCCGGACGTTGCCGGGATGCGTCGGCCGGATTGAGGTGACGTTTCTGGATTGTTACCGGAAACAACAAACTAGCCGCCTTGACCCCCTTCCCATGCGCTCGCTCCCGGAATACGTTGCCGCAAACAACATTCATCCGGGCCCCTCCGGAAGAAAGGACCCTGCACCATGCGCAAGGGGATCCTCAGCATGACCGCCGCGGCAGCCGCGCTCGCACTAGGTCTCACCGCCTGCGGGGGCGACGGCGGACAGACCACTACGTCGACCTCGTCCGCCCCGGCCTCCTCGGCCGCCAAGGCCGGCAAGGTCGGTGTCATCCTGCCGGACAGCAAGTCCTCGGCCCGGTGGGAGACGGCTGACCGCAAGTACCTCGAAGAGGCGTTCAAGGCCGCGGGTGTCGAGTACGACATCCAGAACGCGCAGAACGACAAGACCGCGTTCCAGACCATCGCCGACCAGATGATCACCAACGGCGCCACCGTCCTGATGATCGTGAACCTGGACAGCGGCACCGGCAAGACGGTGATCGAGAAGGCCAAGTCGCAGGGCGTGCCCACCATCGACTATGACCGCCTGACGCTCGGTGGTGGCGCCGCCTACTACGTCAGCTTCGACAACACCAAGGTCGGCACGCTCCAGGGCGAAGGCCTGAGCAAGTGCCTGACCGACAAGAAGGCGGACAAGCCCATCGTCGCCTACCTGAACGGGTCGCCGACGGACAACAACGCCACCCTGTTCAAGGAGGGCTACGACGGCGTGCTGAAGCCGAAGTTCGACTCCGGCGACTACGTCAAGGGCCCCGAGCAGTCGGTGCCCGACTGGGACAACACCCAGGCCGGCACGCTCTTCGAGCAGATGCTGACCGAGCAGCCGAAGATCGCCGGTGTCCTGGCCGCCAACGACGGCCTCGGCAACGCCGCCATCACGGTGCTGAAGAAGAACAACCTCAACGGCAAGGTCCCGGTCACGGGGCAGGACGCCACCGTCCAGGGTCTGCAGAACATCCTGGCCGGCGACCAGTGCATGACCGTCTACAAGGCGGTCAAGAAGGAGGCCGACGCCGCGGCCAAGCTCGCGGTGGCACTGGCCAAGGGTGAGAAGCCCACGGCCAGCGGCAGCGTCAAGGACCCGGAGACGAACCAGGACGTGCCCGCCGAGCTGATGGAGCCGCAGGCCATCTACGCCGACAACGTCAAGGACGTGGTGGCCGACGGTTACGTCACCAAGGAGGAACTCTGCAAGGGTGACTTCGCCGAGAAGTGCACCGAGGCAGGCATTCAATAACACCCAGGGGTACGGCCCGCGCCACGAGCGCGGCGCCGTACCCCCGTTTAGGGAGCCACATGAACCCCCTCCTCGAAGTGCGCGGGCTCGACAAGAGCTTCGGTCCGGTGAAGGTCCTGCACGACGTCGCGTTCGCCGCCTACCCCGGCCAGGTCACCGCCCTCGTCGGTGACAACGGCGCGGGAAAGTCCACCCTGGTCAAGTGCATCGGCGGGATCTACCCGATCGACGGGGGCCAGGTCCTCTTCGACGGCGCCGAGGTCCACGTGCACAGCCCCCGCGACGCGGGCGAGCTGGGCATCGAGATCGTCTACCAGGACCTCGCCCTCTGCGACAACCTCGACATCGTCCAGAACATGTTCCTCGGCAGGGAGCGCAAGAACGGTCTCCTGCTGGACGAGGACAGCATGGAGGAACTGGCCGAGAAGACCCTGAGCGGCCTGTCCGTCCGGACGGTGAAGTCGATCAGGCAGCAGGTCTCCAGCCTGTCCGGAGGCCAGCGCCAGACCGTGGCCATCGCCAAGGCCGTGCTGTGGAACAGCAAGGTCGTCATCCTGGACGAGCCCACCGCGGCGCTGGGCGTGGCCCAGACCGCGCAGGTGCTGGAGCTGGTGCGCAGGCTGGCCGACACCGGCCTGGCCGTCGTGCTCATCTCGCACAACATGAACGACGTGTTCGCCGTCTCCGACCGCATCGCGGCCCTCTACCTCGGCAGGATGGCCGCCCAGGTCAAGACCTCCGACGTGACGCACGCCCAGGTCGTCGAACTGATCACCTCAGGCCGCAGCGGCGAACTGGGCCTCAAGAACGGGGTCACCCCATGAACAAGGTCAAAGAACTGCCGGGGGAGGCCATCGTCACGGCGGCGGAGGCCCCCTCGATCAGGAACAGCTTCCTCGCCTACATCCAGCGGGTGCGCGGCGGCGACATGGGAGCGCTGCCGGCCGTGCTCGGCCTGGTCGTGCTCTGCGCGGTCTTCGCCGCCGCCCGTCCCTCCTTCGTCACGGCGATCAACTTCGCCAACCTGTTCACGCAGGGCGCCGCCGTCACGCTCATCGCCATGGGCCTGGTGTTCGTGCTGCTGCTCGGCGAGATCGACCTGTCCGCGGGCTTCGCCAGCGGCGTCTGCGCGGCGGTGCTCGCCGTCACCCTGGCGAGCGCGGGCCTGCCCTGGTACGTCTGCGTCGCGGCGGCCATCCTCACCGGTGTGCTCATCGGCACCGTGCTGGGCTCGCTGGTCGCCAAGGTCGGCATCCCGTCGTTCGTGGTCACCCTGGCCGCCTTCCTCGCCTTCCAGGGCCTGGTCCTGGTGCTGGTGGACGAGGGCACGAACATCTCCGTCCGCGACGAGGTGATCGTCGCCATCGCCAACAAGAACCTGCCGCCCTGGCTCGGCTGGGCCGTCTACGCGGCCTGCGTGGCGATCTTCGCCGGCGTGCAGCTCAGGCGGGCCAGGAAGCGGGCCGGCCGCGGCCTGGTCGCCGACCCGCTGTCGCTGATCGCCTTCCGCGTCGGCATACTGGCGCTCTTCGCCGGCCTCGCGGTGGCCGCGCTCAACCTCGAACGCAGCCGCAACGCGGCGATCGTCTCGCTCACCGGCGTGCCCATCGTGGTGCCGATCATCCTGGTGCTGCTGGTCGTGTGGACGCTGGTGCTGCGCCGCACCGGGTTCGGCCGGCACCTGTACGCGGTCGGCGGCAACACCGAGGCGGCCAGGCGAGCCGGCATTCCGGTCGACCGGATCAAGATCAGCGCGTTCGTGATCTGCTCCTCGATGGCCGCGATCGGCGGCATCGTGGCCGCCTCCAGGGCCAGCTCCGTCGACCCGAACACGGGCGGCAGCTCCGTCCTGCTGTACGCGGTCGGCGCGGCGGTCATCGGCGGCACCAGCCTGTTCGGCGGTAAGGGCAGAGTGCTCGACGCCGTGCTCGGCGGCGCCGTGGTGGCGGTGATCGAGAACGGGATGGGCCTGATGGGCTACGGTGCCAGCGTGAAGTACCTGGTCACCGGGTCTGTGCTGCTGCTCGCGGCGGGAGTCGACGCCCTCGCGCGCAAGCGGGCGGCGGCCGCTGGTCTAAGGTGATCAGCGACTCACAGCCCCTGAAGGAACCCCAGACCATGCGTGCCGGCCCCTCCCAAGAGGACATCAGACGCCACAACCTCGGCGCGCTGCTCCGCCACGTCCATCTGGGCGGGCCGATCTCACGCGCCGAGCTGACCGCGAAGATGGGGCTCAACCGCAGCACGATCATGGCCCTGACCTCCGACCTCACCGCCGCGGGGCTGGTGCGGGAGGAGCTGCCGCGAGAGACGGGCCGGGCCGGCCGGCCCTCGCTCGTGGTACGCCCCGAGTCGGCCAAGGTGTACGTGTTCGCCTTCGACGTGGGCCCCGACCGGCTGGCCGTGGCCCGCGTGGGGCTGGGCGGGGTGATCCTCGACCGCAAGGAGTGCGTACGCGACCGCGACCGGTTCGAACTGGACGAGCTGACCGGCACACTGTCCGGGTTCGCCCGGCAGATGCGGCGCAAGACCAGGGAGGACACGGTCTGCGTCGGCGCGGCGGCGGCGGTCTCCGGCGGCGTGCGCAAGGGCGACGGCGTGATCAAGTTCGGGCCCAACCTGATGGCCGACGAGGTGCCGTTCGGCGACGAGCTGGCCCGCAGGCTCGGCCTCGGTTTGCCCGTCAGCGTGGGCAACGACGCCAACCTGGCCGCGCTCGCCGAGCACAGCCGCGGCGTCGGGGCGGCCGTCAGAGACCTCATCTTCCTGCACGGCGACGTCGGCATCGGCGGCGGCATCATCGCGGGCGGCCACCTGCTCGGCGGCCACGACGGCTACGGCGGCGAGGTCGGCCACATGGTCGTCAACCCCGGCGGGCGCGCCTGCGGCTGCGGCTCGCACGGATGCCTCGAAGCCGAGGTGGGGGAGCGGGCGCTGCTGGAGTCGGCCGGCCGGGTGGCGGCCGGGCAGCACGGCCGCGACGCGGTGCGCACCGTGGTGGCGGCGGCCGACCGGGGCGACATCGTGGCCCAGGAGGCGCTCAGCCGGGTCGGCGACTGGCTCGGGCTCGGCGTGGCTAACCTGGTGAACATCTTCAATCCGGAGATCGTGGTCTTCGGCGGCATTCTGCGTGACATCTATCTCGGGTCCGCCGCGCAGGTGCGTACCCAGCTCGCCCTGCACGCGATGGCGCCGCAGCGCGAGCGGCTGCGGCTGCGCACCTCGGCGCTGGGCGACGCGGCCACCCTGGTGGGGGCCGCCGAACTGGCCTTCGCCCACGTCCTGGCCGACCCCTTAGAGGTCCTGGCCCGCGTGACCGCCTGACCCGCGAGAACGCCCCTCGCCTGACCTGCGGTGAAATGCCCGGATCGGGCGGACGTCGGGCCGCGCGGGTTCAGGTGACCTTGTGTTTGCCGGCCGTCCAGGTGTTGCAGAACCCGGCGGTCCCGCCCCGATAACCGCGGTCCTGCCAGGACGCCAGGTTGCGCGGTTTGCCGTGGACGTCGCTCTCGTCCGCCGAGCGCACCGCCGCCAGCCAGTCCTTCCAGCCGATGTCCGGCCCGATCGACTTGAGCGCGGCGCTGTAGAAGACCCCGGCGAAGCACTCGGCCTGCATCTCGAGCCGGTGGCTGAGCAGCCTGCGCGCGCTCTTCGAGGCGGGCGCGTACAGGGCGGCCTGCGCGTTCAGCACCCCGATGAGCTGCTGCACGTGATGTCCCCACTCGTGCGCGACGGAGTGCGCCAGGTTCATCCGGAACGGATCCCGCAGGTCGCCCTTCGTGATCCGGACCACGATCGTGCGCTGCTCGGGACAGTACTGCGCCCCGCTGCCGGCGATCGCCCCGCAGACCGAGTCGCCGCCCGTGGTGATCGTGACCTCGGGAGAACTGTACGCCAGCCCGGCGGCGGCGAACCTGGCCGCCCAGAAGCGGTCGGCGCAGCGCGCCATCGCCCGGTGGAAGGCCCGGAGCGAGGCCGTGCTGCCCGGCCGGATCTCGGGGACCGCGCACTTCTGCGCCACCACCGCCCCGCCCGCCGAGCCCAGCAGCCCGCCCTGGCCGATCCTCGACGCGGCCTGCGCGGGCGCGGGCAGCAGCAGCCCCGCGACCACGCACGCGGCCGGCGCTACGAGGAAGACGCGCATGATCGCGGATCCCGGTGAAGGAGACTCAGGACACCTGGGACTTAGGCGCCTTGAAGGTGTTGCAGCCGCCGGCCGACTCGGTGTCGTATCCCCGCTTGAGCCAGGCGCCGATGTTCTTGGCGCTGCCGTGCGTCTGCTGGGCCTGGTCCTCGCCCTTGATGCCGAGCAGGGACAGGACGGATCCGCTGCCGCCGCTGCCGGCGATGTAGGTGAAGTCCGTCTCCTTGCGGCCGAGCGAGTGCCACACGCTGCCGATGAACGTGCCCGCCAGGCACTCCGCCTGCAGTTCGAGCCGGCGCGACTCGTCCAGCACCCGCGCGATGTTCTTCCTCTTGTACGGCGTCAGCGCCCCGAACATGCCGGTGAGCCGCTGGATGTGGTGACCGTACTCGTGGGCCAGCACGGCCATCAGCATGAGGTCGTTCGGCTCCTGCACCACGGCCGAGTTGACCAGGTAGGTGATCCGCTTGTTCTTCGAGCAGTAGACCGCCTGCGCGGCGGCGGGGAACTTGTCGCCGCACCCCGTCGGAGCGCCCGGCTTGGTGATCAGCCGCAGGGTCGGCTTGCTGAAGGTGAAGCCCGCGCGCTTGACCACGGGCTTCCAGGCGGCGTCGAGGCAGTCGAGCACGCCCTCCAGGTAGACCCTGACCTCGTCCACGTCGGCGCTCTGGACGTCCTGCTCGTCGCACGTGTCGTAGCCGAGCTTGCCCGTCTTGTAGATCGGGTTCTTCGCCAGGGCCGCCTTGAAGGCGGGGGCCGAGGAGGAGGAGGTGGCGGCGTGGGCGGTGCCGGCGAGCAGCACGCTCGCCAGGGCACCCGCCAGCAGCGCCGTTAAGGGGATACGCATGAGACGGAACCCTAGTGAAAGAAGGAGTTCCAGGTAAAGACGATCAAAGGGCGCCGTCAGGTGACATTTCGGGGATTGGCCGCCCAGGTGTTGCACGAGCCGGGGGTGCCCCGGTTGAACCCGCGCGTCATCCACGCCGCCTGCGTCGGTCCTCTGCCGTGGTCGTTCTGCGGCCAGCCCTTGGCCCCGTTCTTCCTGAACCAGCCCACGGTGTAGGCCCAGTCGGCGTCGGTGACGAGCGGGGTGCCGCGCATCGTGCTCATGAAGACCGCGGAGAAGCACTCGGCCTGCAGTTCGGAGTTGCGCGAGAGCTGCAGGCGCTTGGCCTTGCCGGCGACCGACCGCGCGGACCAGTAGTAGGTCCAGATGCCGGAGACCTGCTGCACGTGGTGGCCGTACTCGTGCGCGATCAGGCGCGTGATGCCGAGTGGGAACGGGTTGCGCAGCTGGGACTTGCTGATCATCAGGTACATGGTGCGGTCGGTGGAGCAGTAGACGCCGTCGGCGCCGGTGTTCCACGCGCCGCAGGGCGTCTTGATCTTCCTGGTGATGATGCGCAGCCGCGGCTTGGCGAAGGGCATCTTCGCCTTGCGGAACTGCGCCGCCCACGCCTTGTTCAGGCAGGCGGTCACGCGGGTGAGGAAGCGCCGGTAGGCCACCATGCTCCCGGCGGGCAGCGCCCCGGGGGCGCAGTTCACGTCGGCGAGGCGTCCGGTCTTGTAGAGGGGATTGGCCGTCGCCCGGGACCGGCCGGCCGTTCCGGCCCCCTGTCTCCGGTCGGCGGCCAGCTTGGCGGGCGGTGAGGCGAGCTGCTGGCCCTCGTTGACGGGGTCCGCCGACGTCGTGGCCACGTCCGCCAGGACGAGCACCAGAGCTGCCGCTGCCAGGACGAGTGCCATCATGGCGGCCACAAGTGTCGCGAGTCTGCTTTTGGGGACGGAGTTCATAGGTACCGAAAGACTAGGTCAAGATCGGACATATGTGGGTGGATTTGACTCGATGGAGTCAGTGAGGCATCCGCGAACTAGACTCTTGGGGATCGGCGCAAAAGAGCAGAGGGGGTCGGATCCGTGAGCGGGTTGCTGGGCTCGATCGAGGGACCGCAGGACGTCAGACGGCTCACTGTCGAGGAGCTACCGCGGCTCGCGGGGGAGATCCGTGATGTCCTCGTCGACGCCTGCGCCAGGTTCGGCGGTCACCTGGGCCCCAACCTCGGCGTGGTGGAGCTCACCATCGCCCTCCACCGCGTGTTCGACTCACCCCGCGACCCCATCATCTGGGACACCGGCCATCAGTCCTACGTGCATAAACTGCTCACCGGCAGGGCCGCCGGCTTCGAGGCGCTCAAGCAGGAGGGCGGCCTGTCCGGCTATCCCAGCCAGGCCGAGTCCGAGCACGACTTCGTGGAGAACTCCCACGCCTCGACCGCGCTGTCCTACGCCGACGGCCTGGCCAAGGCGTTCAAGCTGCACAGAGATCGTCAGGGCGACCGTCAGGGCGACCGGGACGCCTCCGGCGACCCCGGCCGCACGGCCGTCGCGGTGATCGGCGACGGCGCGCTGACCGGCGGCATGGCGTGGGAGGCGCTCAACAACATCGCCGCGATCAAGGACCTGCCGGTCGTGATCGTGGTCAACGACAACGGCCGCTCCTACTCGCCCACGATCGGCGGCCTGGCCTCCCACCTGTCCTCGCTGCGGGTCAACCGCCGCTACGAGGACGTCCTCGAATACGTCAAGGACAAGATCGGCAACGTTCCCGTCCTCTACGACGCCCTGCACGGCTTCAAGAAGGGCGTGAAGGACGTCCTGGCGCCGCAGGTGATGTTCGAGGACCTCGGCCTCAAATACGTCGGCCCCATCGACGGGCACGACGAGCAGGCCATGGAGGCGGCGCTGCGCCAGGCCCGCGACTTCCGCGGCCCCGTCATCGTGCACGCCCTCACCCAGAAGGGCCGCGGCTACACCCCGGCGGAGAACCACGACGAGGACCAGTTCCACTCGCCGGGCGCCTTCGACCGCGCCACCGGCGCGGAGAAGCCCAAGGGCCGCATCTGGACCAACGTCTTCAGCGAGGAGCTCGTCCGGCTCGGCAAGGAGCGCGACGACCTGGTCGCGATCACCGCCGCCATGCTGCACCCGACCGGGCTCAACGCCTTCGCCGAGGCCTACCCCGACCGCATCTACGACGTCGGCATCGCCGAGCAGCACGCGCTGACCAGCGCCGCCGGGCTCGCGCTCGGCGGGCTGCACCCGGTCGTGGCCGTCTACGCCACCTTCCTCAACCGCGCCTTCGACCAGCTCCTCATGGACGTCGCGCTGCACCGGCTGCCGGTCACGGTCGTGCTCGACCGGGCGGGCGTCACCGGCGACGACGGGGCCAGTCACAACGGCATGTGGGACCTGTCGATCCTCCAGGTCGTGCCCGGGCTGCGGGTCGCGGTGCCGCGCGACGGCGACCGCCTGAGCGAGCTGCTGCGCGAGGCCGTCGAGGTCACCGACGGCCCCACCGTGCTGCGCTTCCCCAAGGGCCCGGTCGCCGAGCCGATCGAGGCGGTGGGCAAGCTGGGCGAGATGGACCTGCTCAGGGCCGCCGCGGCCGAGCCTGACGTGCTGCTGGTCGGCGTGGGCCCCATGGCGCAGGTCTGCATGGACGCCGCGGTCCTGCTCGACGCCCAGGGCATCTCGGCCACCGTGGTCGACCCGCGCTGGGTCAAGCCGCTCGACGAGGCGCTCGTCCTGGCCGCCGGCGCGCACAAGCTGGTCGCGGTCGCCGAGGACAACGGGCGCGTCGGCGGCGTGGGCGACGCCGTGGCCCGCCTGCTGCGCGACGCCGACGTCGACGTCCCCGTACGCACCTACGGCATCCCGCAGCAGTTCCTCGACCACGCCAAGCGGGCCGTGATCCTCGGCCGGGTCGGCCTGACCGGCCAGGACCTGGCCCGCCAGATCACCGAGGCGGTGGCCCGGCGCAGCTCCGCCGAGGAGCCCGTCCGCCGCTGACACCCGGGCACCAGGCCGCGGCGGCCCGCCGCGGCCGGCGCCCGGCTGCGGCAGCCCGCGTGTGTCCACGCGCGCGCCCGCGGTGATCCAAGCCCGTACCCGGCTACGGGCATGATCACCCTGGGTGTGGGAAATATCGCAGATCGTGGACATCTTTCGCACGAAGACTGTCGAGCAGTCGATCCGGGACACCGAAGCCCCCGAACACCAGCTGCGAAAGCGCCTGACCGCCACGGACCTCACGGTCTTCGGCATCGGCGTGATCGTCGGCACCGGGATCTTCGTGCTGACCGGACAGGTCGCCAAGGAGACGGCCGGGCCCGCCGTGGCCGTCTCGTTCGTCGTCGCCGGCATCGTGTGCGCACTCGCGGCCCTGTGCTACGCCGAGTTCGCCTCCACCATCCCGGTCGCCGGGTCCGCCTACACCTTCTCCTTCGCCACCCTGGGCGAGTTCCCCGCCTGGGTGATCGGCTGGGACCTGATCCTGGAGCTGGCGCTGGCCGCGGCCGTGGTGGCGGTCGGCTGGTCGGGGTACTTCGCCTCCCTGCTGTCGACGTTCGGGCTGAACCTGCCCCCCTCGATCGCCGGCGCGGATCCGGTCGTGAACGTCCCGGCGATCGCCATCGTGGCGCTCCTGACCGCGGTCCTGGTGGCCGGGATCAAGCTGTCCTCGCGGGTCAACCTGATCCTGGTGATCACCAAGGTCGCGGTGGTGCTGCTGGTCATCGTGGCCGGCCTGTTCTTCATCAAGAGCGCCAACTACACGCCGTTCATCCCCGAGGCGGTCCCCACCGAGCGGGTGGAGGGGCTGGAGGCGCCGCTCTTCCAGGTGCTGTTCGGCATCACACCGGTGGCGTTCGGCGTGATCGGCATCTTCTCCGCCGCGGCGATCGTGTTCTTCGCCTTCATCGGCTTCGACATCGTCGCCACCGCCGCGGAGGAGACCGTCGATCCGCAGCGCGACGTGCCACGCGGCATCATCGGCTCGCTGGTGATCTGCACGATCCTGTACGTCGCCGTCTCGCTCGTCGTCGTCGGCATGCAGCACTACACCCAGCTGAGCACCGACGCGCCCCTGTCGGGAGCCTTCACCGCGGTCGGGCAGCCCTGGCTGGCCTCGATCATCGGCGTGGGCGCCATCGCCGGCCTGACGACCGTGGTGCTGGTGCTGCTGATGGGCCAGACCCGGGTGCTGTTCGCGATGTGCCGCGACGGGCTGCTGCCGCGCTCCATGGCCAAGGTGCACCCCCGGTTCGGCACCCCGGCCCGGCTCACGATGCTCATCGGGGTGGTGACGATGGCGCTGGCCGGCTTCGTGTCCTTCGGCGAGCTGGCCGAGCTGGTGAACATCGGCACCCTGTTCGCGTTCGTGGTGGTGTCGATCGGCGTGGTCGTCCTGCGCAGGACCAGGCCGGACCTGCCGCGGGCGTTCAAGGCGCCGCTGGTGCCGGTGCTGCCGGCCCTGTCCGTGCTGGCCTGCCTCTACCTGATGCTGAACCTGCCGGTGCAGACCTGGCTGCGCTTCCTGATCTGGATGGTCATCGGCGTGGTGCTCTACTTCGGCTACGGCTACTGGCACAGCCGTACCGCGACGCCCTGGCAGCAGGCCCGCCACTGAGGCCTCTTCCAGCGGTCACAGGGGCGGGCCGTCAGCCGGTGCTCAGAGCGAGACGACCGCCCCGGTGGCCGCGCGGACCAGGCAGCCGTTGGCGAAGACCTTGGCCCACTGCACGCGCGAGCTGTACCAGCGGCCCACGACCACGACGGCGTGCGGTGCGAGCTCCTTGGTGCAGGCGGCGTTGGGGTGCACGTTGAGGTCGGCCGGCTTGCCGCCGACCCGCTCCAGCTGGCGGCAGGCCGCGCGGGCGTTGGGGTGGGTGCCGCCGGCGGGCGCGCAGTGGAGCCAGACGGTCTTCGTCACTCCGCTCTTGGCCGCGTCGACGATCTTGAGCTGCACCTTGGGGGGCGGGGCGACGGCCAGGGCGGGGGACGACGCGCCCGCCAGGAGGGTGCCGCAGAGCGCGAGGGTGCCTGCTGCTCTCATCATGGTTACTCTCCGTTCGTAGGACGGCACCATACGCTACGACGGAGTTGGGGCCGAGGTGAGGAGGCCCGCGTGCGAGCCTCCTCAAAGGCCCTTAAAATCAGGCCGGCAGCGAGGCCACGCCGGGCGCGAGGAAGCGCGGCTCGGCGACGCCGCTCCGGTCGAGGTACGGCGTGATCCCGCCCAGGTGGAACGGCCAGCCGGCGCCGAGGATCATGCACAGGTCGATGTCCTGGGCGGCGGCCACGACGCCCTCGTCCAGCATGACGCGGATCTCCCGGGCCAGCGCGGCGAGCACCCGCGCGCGCACCTCCTCGGCCGTGGACGGCGACGAGCCGCCCGCGAACAGCGCCACCGCCTCCGGGTCGAGGGTGAAGTCCGGCCGGTAGACGCCCGGCTTGCCCGAGGCGACCAGCTTGGCCATGTTCTCCGAGACGCCGAAGCGGTCGGGGAACGCCTCGTGCAGCGTCTCGGCCACGTGCAGGCCGACCGCGGGCCCGACGAGCTGCAGCAGCGCGAACGGCGTCATCGGCAGCCCGAGCCCGTCGAGCGCGTGCTCGGCCGTCTCCAGCGGGGTGCCCTCGTCCACGGCCGCGACGACCTCGCCCATGAAGCAGGTCAGCAGCCGGTTGACCACGAACGCCGGAGCGTCCTTGACCAGCACCGACGACTTCTTCAGCGCCTTGCCCACGGCGAACGCGGTGGCCAGCGTGGCGTCGTCCGTCGCCGCGCCCCTGATGATCTCCAGCAGCGGCATGACCGCGACCGGGTTGAAGAAGTGGAAGCCGACCAGCCGCTCCGGATGTGCCAGCCCTGCGCCCATCTCCGTCAGCGACAACGAGGAGGTGTTGGTGGCCAGCACGCACTCCGCCGGCACGACGGCCTCGACCTCGGCGAACACCTGCTTCTTGACCGCCAGGTCCTCGAACACGGCCTCGATCACGAAGTCGGCGTCGGCGAAGGCGTCCTTGGTCAGCGAGCCGCTCACCAGCGACTTCAGCCGGTTGGCCTGGTCCTGCGAGACGCGCCCCTTGCCGAGCAGCTTGTCCACCTCGCCGTGCACGTAGCCGACGCCCTTGTCCAGCCTGGCCTGGTCGAGGTCGGTCAGGACGACCGGCACCTCCAGGCGGCGGGCGAACAGCAGCGCCATCTGCGAGGCCATGAGCCCCGCACCGACCACGCCGACCTTGGTGACCTTGCGCGCCAGCGCGGCGTCCGGCGCCCCCGCGGGCCGCTTGGCCCGGCGCTGCACCAGGTCGAAGGAGTAGAGCCCGGCCCGCAGCTCGTCGCTCATGAGCAGGTCGGCCAGCGCCTCGTCCTCGGCGGCGAAGCCCTCGTCCCGGGTGGCGGTCTCGGCCAGGGCGATCAGGTCGAGCGCCCGGTAAGGGGCGGGCGAGGCGCCGCGCAGCTTCATGTCCACCAGGAAGCGCGCGTCGCCGACGGCCTTGGCCCAGTCGTCGGCACGGGCCGGCCGCTCCACGGTGACCTCGCCCTTGACCACCCGGGCGGCCCAGCGCAGCGACTCCTCCAGGAAGTCGGCGGGCTCGAACATCGCGTCGGCGACGCCCATCTTGTACGCGTCCGCGCCCTTGATCATGCGGTTCTGCGACAGCGGGTTCTCGATGATCAGCTTGATCGCGTTCGCCGGGCCGATCAGGCGGGGGAGCAGCTGCGTGCCGCCCCACCCCGGCACCAGGCCGAGGAAGCACTCCGGCAGCGCCACCGCGGGCACGCCCGCCGAGATCGTCCGGTATCTGCAGTGCAGCGCGATCTCCAGCCCGCCGCCCATGGCCGCGCCGTTGACGAACGCGAACGACGGGATCGCCAGCTCGCCCAGCCGCCGGAAGACGTGGTGGCCGAGCGCGCCGATGGCCAGCGCCTCCTCCCGCGTGGCCAGGCCCGCCGCGCCCTTGAGGTCGGCGCCCACGGCGAACACGAACGGCTTGCCGGTGACGCCCACCGCCGCCAGGTCGGTGCGCTGGGCGATCTCCGACAGCGCGCCGTTCAGCGCGAACAGCCCGTGCGGCCCGAACGTGCTCGGCTTGGTGTGGTCGAAGCCGTTGTCCAGCGTGATCAGCGCCATCGTGCCGGCCCCGTACGGCAGCCGTACGTCGCGCACGAGCGCCTTGGTGACGACCTCGTCGCTGTTGCGCTCGCTGAGCAGCGACCGCCAGGTGTCCATGCTGTTCGTCATGCCAGGTTCTCCCAGATCACGGTGCCGCCCATGCCCATGCCGACGCACATCGTGGTGATGCCGTAACGCACGTCGGGACGCTCGCCGAACTGCCGGGCGAGCTGCGTCATCAGCCGCACGCCCGAGGAGGCGAGCGGGTGGCCGTAGGCGATCGCGCCACCGTAGGCGTTCACGCGGGGATCGTCGTCGGCGATGCCGAAGTGCTCCAGGAACGCGAGCACCTGGACGGCGAACGCCTCGTTGATCTCGAACAGCCCGATGTCGGAGATGTCGAGATCGGCCAGCCGCAGCGCCCGCTCGGTGGACGGGATCGGCCCCACGCCCATCACCTCGGGGTCCACGCCGGCGAACGCGTACGACACCAGCCGCATCTTCGGCCCCAACTCCAGCTCCTCCGCGACGTCCGCGGCGGCCACGACGCAGCCGGTGGCGCCGTCGTTGATGCCGGAGGAGTTGCCGGCCGTGACGTGGCCGTGCGGCCGGAACGGCGTCTTGAGCCCGCCCAGCGCCTCCATCGTGGTGCCCGGCCTCGGGGCCTCGTCCTCGACGGCCAGGCCCCAGCCCCGCTCCGCGGTCCTGATCGCGGTCGGCACCAGGTCGGGCTGGATCTTGTCGTCGGCGTACGCCTTGGCCGCCTTCTCCTGCGACAGCACCGCGTACGCGTCCGCGCGCTCCTTGGTGATGGTGGGGTAGCGGTCGTGCAGGTTCTCCGCCGTCATGCCCATGACCAGGGCGCTCGGGTCGACCAGCCGCTCCGACAGGAACCGCGGGTTGGGGTCGACGCCCTCGCCCATGGGGTGGCGGCCCATGTGCTCGACGCCGCCGGCGACGGCGACGTCGTACGCGCCGAACGCGATGCCGCCCGCGACCGTGGTCACCGCGGT
Source organism: Nonomuraea fuscirosea (assembly GCF_035917475.1). Lineage (NCBI taxonomy): Bacteria > Bacillati > Actinomycetota > Actinomycetes > Streptosporangiales > Streptosporangiaceae > Nonomuraea > Nonomuraea fuscirosea. Next base: position 1,736,355 of record NZ_CP109074.1, read on the forward strand.
CATCGCGCCCGCGCACATGCGGTCGATCGCGTAACCGGGCACCGTCTTGGGCAGCCCGGCCAGCACGGCCGCCGACCGCCCGATGGTCAGGCCCTGGTCGCCGATCTGGGTGGTCGCGGCGATGGCGACCTCGTCCACGCGCTCGGGGGGCAGGTTGGGGTTACGCCTGATGAGCTCGCGGATGACGCGGACGACCAGGTCGTCGGCGCGGGTCTCCGCGTACAGCCCCTTCGGCCCCGACCTGCCGAAAGGTGTGCGCACGCCGTCGACGAACACGACGTCACGAGAGGAAGGCACGGATTCGCTCCTCGTTGTTAGCAGGGGTTCCGTGCCTATGCTACTCGTCAGTAACTACTCCGCAGACGAGCGCGGCGGTGAGCAGCACGTAGACGACGCCGGTGGCCGGCTCCCACAGATGGGCGCGGGCCCCGAGTAGGGCCACGACCGCCACGGCCGCGCCCGTCCAGAGCGCCGCGCCCTCCCGCGGGCGCGCGCCGCGACCGGGATCCCAGGGATCGCCAGGTGATCCGCCCGAGCGCAGGGCACGCGCCACGGTCCCCGCCACATCGCGTGCCCACCACAGCAGGAACAACACCCCCGCGGCCACGCTGACCACCGACAGGACCTCGACGGCCCAGGCCAGGGCGTCGGCGAAGGAGTACCAGGCGGCCTCGCGGAAGAAGCGCGGGACGGTCCAGCCGAGCAGCAGCGTCACCGTCCAGCCGGCGGCCAGGGCCAGCCGGGTCAGCGGGCGGGCCGGGCCGGAGCGGGCGAAGGCGTACAGTTCCCGCTCGCGCCGCCGCACCATGCGGGCGCGCGCGCCCCAGGCGTACTGGGTGATCGCCAGCGCGGGCACGGCGACGGCGAAGACGCCGAGGGACAGTACGGCCAGCGGCAGCGCCTGCTCCCTGGTCGTGGCCCTGTCGGCGAGCAACTGCGCGGTGGCCAGCAGCGAGATCGAGGCGATCAGCGCCACGAGCGCGCCGCGCCGGGCGGTTCTGGCGCTGTCGCGCAGCCCCGCCATCTCCTCGGCGCCGGGGGGAGAAGCCATCTCGGTCAACAGCATGAACGTCATGATGACGGCACCATGCGTCATGACGCCCCGCATTCGCGTGGTTTGGATGGAGCCCTCGATGGAGGTGACGCATGAGTACCCAGGACGCCAGGTCTGCTCCATCATGGAGGAGCGAAGTAGGCGCGAGATGCAGGGACTTGTCCTCCTGAGGTCCTGTTTGTGACTATGCTTCGCGATCATGGTGCGAGGGGTGAACCGCATGAGGGAGCAGCAGGACGAGGCGGTTCTTGGCCGCAGGGTCGCTCCACCCCCACCTCCGCCGGACCAGAGAAGACGCCGTTCCGAGCCGCGGCGCAACCCGCTGACGCCGCTCGGCTGGGTGGCCGTGGGGCTGACCATCGTGCTGGTGGCCTCGGTGCTCGGCGGCTACGGCTACTACCGCTACCTCGAAGGCCTGATCGACCGCGACCGCATCGACGTCGGCCCCAGCCGGCCGCCGGACACCGGCGCGCTCAACGTCCTGCTCGTCGGCTCCGACTCCCGCGACGGCAACAACCAGAAGTACGGCGCCACGACCGTGGGCGCGGGGGAGCGCACGGACACGATCATGCTCCTGCACATCGCCCCCAACCGCGACAGCGCCACGATGATCAGCTTCCCGCGCGACTCCATGGTGCTGATCCCCTCGTGCAAGGCCAGGAACGGCACCGCGCTCGCCCCCGGCATCCGCCAGATCAACTCCGCCTTCAACGACGGCGGCATCAACTGCACGATCAGGACCCTCGAATCTCTCACCAACATCAAGATCAACCACTTCGTGAAGGTGGACTTCACCGGCTTCAAGGGCATCATCGACGCCATCGGCGGCATCGAGATCTGCCTGCCCAAGGCGGTCAACGACCCGAAGTCCAAGCTCGTGCTCAGCGCCGGCAAGCACCGGGTGAAGGGCGAGCAGGCGCTGGGGTACGTGCGCACCCGGTACGCCCTGGGCGACGGCAGCGACCTGAGCCGGATCACCCGCCAGCAGATCTTCCTCACCCAGGTGCTGAAGGAGGTCACCAGCGGTGGCCTGCTCACCGACCCGGCCAAGATGAACGACTTCCTCCAGGCCGGTATCAAGGCCGTCACCGTGGACGAGGGCCTGTCGCTCGACCGGATGCTGGAGATCGCCAACAGCGTCAAGGGCCTGACCGCCAAGGAGCTCAAGGGCATCACGGTGCCGATCGAGGAGTACCCGCAGAACAAGGCCCGGGTGCAGTTCTCCGAGCCGGCGGCGAGCAACTTCTTCGAGAGCGTGCGCAACGACGTCGAGGTCACCGCCGCCCCCACCCCGGGTAAGCCGTCCACGCCGAAGATCGAGAACAAGCAGGTGCGCCTCCAGGTGCTCAACGCCACCGGCGAGGAGGGCAAGGCGCTCCAGGTGGCCGACGAGCTGGCCGCCCAGGGGTTCGTGGTCACGCAGGTGGGCAACGCCGCCCTCACTCCCGCCACCGCCGTCCGGTACGCCAAGAAGGACGCCGAGCAGGGCCCCGCCTACGGTGACGCGGTGGCCGCGCGGCTGTCGAAGGACAAGCGCACGCCCGTCGCGGGCAAGGTCAGGCCGCTGACGGCGCAGCCGTACCAGGGGAAGGTGAAGGCCGCGGCGCCCGGCGGGCCGATCATCCAGCTCGTCATCGGCAAGGACTGGCCCGGTGTGCGGGTCGTCTCGGCGATCCCCGACTCGCTCAAGGACAAGGTCGTCGACAGCACCACGAACCCCTGCAAGTGACCTCGTACTGACGCGCCGGGTGAAAGGGCTACCTACCCGGACCGGCGTGACGGGAAACGCGATTGGGGCGAATGTTACGGAGAGTAATTTGAGCGAAACAAGTGAAATATCCCGACAAGTAGTGGTAGGAAGGGGCGCGGTCTGATTTCGAACTAGAGAGGTTCCACCGTGGCGCGCGACGAGAACGACAGGCCATACGAGGATGGGCAGGGTAGGCCGTTAAACCCGGAGTTGATGACGGGTGACGTGCTGTCCCCCCGGTGGAGCACCGAGGACACCGACGAGCAACCCGCCATCCAGGTGGTCGGCAACGAGACCTACATCCTGCCTCTTGACAAGGGCTCGCAACCGATCGACGGGCCGCGTGACGTGCTCGACGACCCCCCGCCGCGGGGATTGCTCGCCCCTGACCCGCACGACGTGCTCGGCGGGCCGCATGACGTGCTGGACGGACCGGGTGGTTCCCGCGACGCGCTGGGAGGCGCGAGCGGTCCGCATGACGTGCTGGGTGCGTCCGGAGGCTACGACCTCGGTGGCCCGAGCGGCGCCCACGACTTCGGCGGGCCCAGCGGCGCGCACGACTTCGGCGGGCCCAGCGGCGCGCACGACTTCGGCGGACCCAGCGGGGCGCACGACCTGGACGACGAGCACAGCGGGCCGCACCGGGTGGACAGCGACAACCCGTACCTCCCGCTGGACCGCGGCTACGACGGCGACCGCGACGACGACGCCGACGACCGCCCCAAGCGCGGCTTCCTCGGCTCGGGCTGGACCGACGACGCCGACGGCAAGGACTCCTACGGCGGGCGCGCGAAGGGCGAAGGCGAGGTGCGCCGCCGCACACGGGTGCTGCTGGTGGCGGCCGTCGCGGTCGTGATCGTCGGCGTGGGCGCCGGCTGGATGCTCACCGGAACGTCCTCCGACGACCCGTGCGCGGGCGCCCAGTGCGCCAGCGCGGGCGAGGTGAACACCCCGTCCGAGTCGGCGCTCCCCGAGGAGGAGCCGATCGAGGACGAGACCGAGGAGCCGGTCGACGAAGAGCCCGTGGACACGACCACCGACGAGCCGGACCAGCCCAGGGCCTCGGTGCCGGCGACGCCGCAGCAGCGGGTCCGTCAGCCCGCGACGCGGGAGCCCTCGGCGCGCCCGACGGCCACCCGCGAGCCGAAGCCGACCACGAAGGCCACGAGCAAGCCCACCCGTGAGCCACAGGGTCAGATGAACGAGACCGACGACCGGGGCAACGGCCGGGGCGACGGGGTCGAGACCGAGACCTCGGACAAGCAGTCGGACAACGACAGCCAGACGCCGACCGAGACGGACTCCGGGACGACCCAGGCGCCCGTGCCGCAGCCGACGCAGGAGGAGCGCAAGGGGCTGCTCGACATCCTGTTCCCCTGGGCCTGACCTGACGACGTGAGGCCGGCCGCGTCCCGCACGGGCGCGGCCGGCCGCATCCTTTCCCGGGCCCCGTACGACAGGATGTCTCCTCGGGGTGCGGCATCCTGTCGTACGGGGGCCGGGGCGTGGCAGGATGCGGATCCAGATGCCGGTCTGGCAGACTTGGAAACCGCTTTCCGGGAGGTCTCGTGGTCACGCTGGAAGACGTCGCCAAGCAGGCGGGCGTCTCGCTCGCGACCGCCTCGCGGGTGCTCAACGGCAGCACCCGCCAGGTGGGCGCGGCTCTGCGGGCGCGCGTCGAGCAGGCCGCGGACGAACTCGGCTACCGGGCCAACATCGCCGCCCAGACGCTGGCCCGCGGGGCGAGCAACGTCATCGGCATCGTCGTCCACGACCTGACCGACCCCTACTTCGCGGCCCTGGCCGACGGCGCCATGCGGGCGGCGGCCACCGAAGGGCTGCTGGTCATGGTGGGCACGACGCATCGTGACCCCGAGCAGGAGATCGCCTACGTGGCGACGCTGCACGCCCAGCGCGTGCGCGCGGTCCTGCTGGTCGGCTCGCGCGTCGCCGATCCCGCCGTCACCGGGCGGCTGCGCGACGAACTCGCCCGCTACCAGGCGGGCGGCGGCCGGGCGGCCTGCGTCGGCCAGGACCTGCTCGGCGTCGACACCGTCGCCCCCGCCAACCGGCAGGGCGCGGCCGAGCTGGCCAGGGCGCTGGCGGGGCTGGGCCACACGAAGTTCGCGGTGCTGGCCGGGCCGCCGCACCTGGTGACGGCGGCCGACCGGTGCGCCGGCTTCGCGGACGCGCTCGGCGAGCTGGGGCTGCCCGCCCCGCAGGTGATCCACGGGCCCTTCGACCGCGACGGCGGATACGCGGCGGCGCAGCAGGTCGGGGACGCGACCTGCGTGTTCGCGGTCAACGACGTGATGGCGGTGGGGGCGCTGGCGGCCTGCCGCGAGCGCGGGATCAGGGTGCCGGAGGACCTCTCGGTGGCGGGGTTCGACGACATCGTCACTCTCCGTGATCACGTACCGGCGCTGACGACCGTACGGCTGCCGCTGAAGGACATGGGCGCGCGGGCACTGGTCCTGGCGCTGAACGAGGACGACCCGGTCGTGGTCGAGCAGGTCGCCGGCGAGGTCGTCCTGCGGGAGAGCGTCCGGAGGATGACCTGAGCCCGGCGATCATCCTGCGGTCGCCGGGTGGCGTGATGGGGAGGATGTTGTGAGGCTGGCGGTCAGCACGCTGGGGATGCCCGGCGAAGGGCTGGACCGGGCGATCGAGATCGCGACCGGGCACGGCTGTCAGGGGCTGGAGCTGCGGCTGCATCCCGACACCGGCGTGCACGCGGGGCTCGGCCCAGGGGAGCGGGCCTCGGTACGGGAACGGGTCGAGGCGGCGGGGCTGGAGATCTCCGCACTGGCCGGATATGTCGGCATCTGTGAGCCAGGGCCGGACGAGCCGGTGATCGAGGCGCTCCTCGCCGATCTGAGGCTGGCCGCCGACCTCGGCGCGCCCGGTGTGCGGGTGTTCCCGCGCGGCGACGATCCGGCCGTCGGCGCCCGGCGGCTCAAGGCGGTCGCGGGACCCGCCGGCGACCTGGGCCGCCGTGTGCTCGTCGAGACGCACGACAGCATGGCGACCGGCGCCGCCGTGGCCGGGTTGCTCGCCGCGGCGGACTGTCCCGGAACCACCGGAGCGCTCTGGGATCTGCTCCACCCGTGGCGGAACGGCGAGCCGCCGGCCCGGTCGCTGGCCGAGCTGGCGCCGTACCTGTCGTACGTGCAGATCAAGGACGCCGTCTCGGCGCGGGACACCACGCCGGTGCCCCTGTGGACCGGGTCGGTGCCGCTGGACGAGGCGGGCGCCCTCCTGCGCGAGGCCGGCTTCGACGGCTGGGTGTCGCTGGAGTGGGAGCGGACGTGGTATCCGCAGGTCGCGCCGGTCGAGGAGATCCTGCCGGGCGCCGCGGAATGGGTACGTCGCTTCACCTCCTGAAGGCCGAGTGGGTATGTCGCATCGCCCCTGACTTCCGCGCTTCTCCGCAGCGCACCGCTGTCGGAGGCCGCCGTTCGGTGCGGGGCGCATCTATTTTGAGGGGAATGGGCGCTTAGATGGGGTTATGTCCCCATTCTCTGGCAAGGTGCTCGTCGTCGGCATGGACGGTCTCCGCTACGACCGGCTCATGGAGCTGCCCGCGCCCACCCTGAAGGCACTCATGTCCACCGGTGCGTACGGCACCAGCCTCCTCCCCTACGGCGAGGCCGGCACACCGCGCACCGAATCGCCCGGCGAGGTCGTGCCCAAGGCCCCCGAGCCGGGTGACGGCGGGCGGGTGATCCGGTCGCGTACCGACTCGGGCCCCGGCTGGTCGTCCATCGCCACCGGCGTCTGGCCCGACAAACACGGCGTCGTGGACAACGGCTTCGCAAGCCCCCAGTTCACGAAATATCCGGACTTCTTGACTCGGGGGAAGCTGGCCCGCCCCACCCTCACCACCGCCGCCCTCTTCTCCTGGGCCGCCCTCGCCGAGCACGGCGCCTTCGGCCCGGCCATCGATCATCGCCTGGCCCTCGACGGGTACGCCATCGGCTGGGCCCTGGCCGACAAACAGGTCACCGAGGCCGCCGAACGCCTGCTGAACACCGGTGACCCGGACGCCATGTTCGTCTACCTCGGCGACACCGACGAGGTGGCCCACGACCTCGGCCCCCACTGCCCCGAGTACGCCGCCGCGCTGGAGGCCCAGGACGCCTACCTGGCCCGCCTGCTCGCCGCGATCCGGGCGCGGCCGTCGTACCCGGACGAGCGCTGGACCGTGCTGGTCACCACCGACCACGGGCACGTGGACGCGGGCGGCCACGGCGGCACCTCCGACGAGGAGCGCACGGTCTTCGTGATCGCCAACCGGCTGGGCGAGGACCTGGGCGGAAGCCCGCTGCGGCAGCCGCGGCTGGTGGACGTGACCCCGACGGTCCTCGCGGCACTCGGCGTGGTCCTCGACCCGGCATGGGATCTGGACGGCTCGCCTTTGGACGTGTGATTCATCAAGTGTTGAATTCTCTGCCGGGCTGGGCGACACTGGACACAACCGACGCAGAACCGGCAGGGAGCATTCGATGAAGACGGCTCTGGACTTCTCCGAGATCCACGCGGGCATGCTCGCCGAGGTGGGCGGCAAGGCGGCCAACCTCGGCGAGCTGACCAGGGCGGGGCTGCCCGTGCCGCCCGGCTGGGTGCTGACGACGGAGGCGTACCGGCAGGTCGCGCTGGACCTCGAGACCAGCGGCGAGGACCTGGCCGCGCGGGCCAGGCGGCACCTCCTCCAGGCGCCGGTCCCGGACGACGTGCGCGAGGAGATCCTCAAGGCCTACGCCGCGCTCGGCGACGACGTGCCCGTGGCGGTGCGCTCCTCCGCCACCGCCGAGGACCTGCCGTTCGCCAGCTTCGCCGGCCAGCAGGACACCTTCCTCAACGTGGTGGGAGAGGAGGCGGTGGTGGACGCCGTCCGCCGCTGCTGGGCCTCGCTGTGGACCGACCGCGCGGTGGCCTACCGCGAGTCCAACGGCATCGACCACGCCGCCGTCCGGCTCGCGGTGGTCGTCCAGGTGATGGTGGACGCGCGGGTGGCGGGCGTGATGTTCACCGCCAACCCGGTCACGGGCCGGAGGCACGAGGCCGTGATCGACGCCAGCCCTGGACTCGGCGAGGCCGTCGTCTCCGGCGCCGTCAACCCCGACCGCTTCCTCGTCTTCGACGGGCGGATCCTCGAACGCCACGCGGGGGACAAGCGGCTGGCCATCCGCTCCCTGCCGGGCGGCGGCACCGAGCGGGTCGAGACCGCGTACGACGGGCTCTGCCTCACCGACGACGAGGTGCTCCGGCTCGCCGAGCTGGGCAACCGCGTCGAGAAGCACTACGGCTCGCCGCAGGACACCGAGTGGGCCCTGGACGACGACGGCCGGCTCTGGCTCACCCAGGCCAGGCCCATCACCACGCTCTACCCGCTGCCCGAGCGGCCCCGGCCGGGCCTGCGGGTCTACTTCTCCGTCAACGTCGCCCAGGGCGTCATGGGCCCGCTCACCCCGATGGGGCAGGCCGCGTTCCGGGTGATCAGCGCGGGTGGCGCGGGCCTGGCCGGGCACGCGCCCGCCGACCCCCTCGACGGCGCCGCCTTCATGACTAGCTCGGGGGAGCGCATGTGGATCGACCTCACCACCGCCGTACGCTCCCGCAACGGCCGCGCCATCCTGCCCCGCGCGCTGACGCTGGGGGAGGCCCGCGCGGTGCCCGTGATGGAGCGGCTGTTCGAGGACCCGCGCCTGTCCCTGGCGGACTCCTCCCGCCGCCCCTTCCTGCGCGGTCTGGCCCGTTTCATCAGGAACGTGCGCCTGCCGTCCCGCGTCCTGACCGCGCTCACCAGCCCCAGGCGGGCACTGGCCCTGACGGTCCGGCTCGGTGAGGAGCTCGACCGGCGGCTGGGGGTGCCCGCCTCCGCCACCCCGGCACAGCGCCTCGACCACACCGAACGCGTGCTCGTCCGCACGTTCCCGCTGATCATCTCGGTCATGCCGCTCGCGATCACCGGGTACGGCCTGTTCGCGCTGGCGTCCAAGCTGTCCGGCGTGCCGATCAACGAGATGGGCGACGTCCTGCGCAGCGTGCCGCACAACCCGACCACGGAGATGGACCTCGAACTGTGGCGACTGGCCACGCGGGTCGAGCCGGAGCCGTTCAAGGAGCTGACGGTGGCCGAGCTGGTCCGCCGCTACCAGGAGGAACGCCTGCCGCCGGTCGCCCAGCGCGAGATCACCGCCTTCCTCGCCACGTACGGCCACCGCGGCGTCGCCGAGATCGACCTGGGCGTGCCGCGATGGTCGGAGGAGCCCGCCCACATCCTCGGCGTGCTGGCCAACTACCTGCGCATGGACGGCGACCCCGACCTCGCGCCCGCCGCGCAGTTCGCCAGGGGCGAGCGGGAGGCGCGCGCGGCCATCGCCCACGTGGCGGCGCGGGCGCGGCTCAAGGGACGCTGGCGCGCCGCCGTCGTGCGCTTCGGCCTCGGACGCACCCGCAGGTACGCCGGGTTGCGCGAGCTGCCCAAGTTCTACCTGGTCAAGACCCTGGCGGCGATCCGGCGCAGCCTGCTCGTGGTCGGGGAGCACCTGGTGGCGCGCGGGGTGCTGGAGGCGGCCGGCGACGTGTTCTTCCTCGACCTGCGCGAGACGCGGGCCGCGCTGAGCTCGTCCGCCGACCTGCGGGAGCTGGTGGCGCGGCGGCGGGAGACGTACGAGCGGGAGCGGCGGCGCCGGCACGTGCCCCGGGTGCTGCTGTCCGACGGCACGGAACCCGAGAGCCTGGCCCAGCCCGCCGCGGACGGCGCGCTGACCGGCACGCCCGCCTCGGCGGGCACGGTCACCGGCGTGGCCAGGGTCGTGCTCGACCCGATCGGCGCGCACCTGGAGCCGGGCGAGATCCTGGTCTGCCCCTCGACGGACCCCGGCTGGACCCCGCTGTTCCTGACCGCGGGCGGCCTGGTGATGGAGATGGGCGGCGCGATGTCGCACGGGTCGGTGGTGGCCAGGGAGTACGGCATCCCGGCCGTCGTCGGCGTGGCCGACGCCACCCACCGCATCACCTCGGGCCAGGAGATCACCGTCGACGGCGCCGCCGGCACGGTCACACTCCCGTCCTAGCGACCGGCCTGGCGACCATCCCGGCGACGACCTGGCGACCGGCCTGGCGACCGGCCTGGCGACCGGCCTGGCGACCGGCCTGACGGCCGGCCTGGCGACCGGCCTGGGGCGCCCGCGACGGCCCCGCCCGTCGCCGGGACGGTCCCGCTCGCGTACCGCACCGGAGTGACGGGGGTCAGGGGAGCACGACGTCCGTGTAGCGGGTCTTCATCGTGGCCACGACCTCGTCGGGGTCGGCCGCCCAGATGTCGGCGTTGAAGATCTCCACCTCGACGTCGCCGGTGTATCCGGCGGCCAGCACCGCCTCCGTGATCGGCCGGAAGTCGATCACGCCGTCACCCATCATGCCCCGGCCGAGCAGCACGTCCTCGGGCAGCGGATGCAGGTAGTCGCATACCTGGTAACCGGCGATCCGGCGACCGGCCCGGGCGATGTCCTCGAACAGCCTCGGGTCCCACCACACGTGGAAGGTGTCCACCACCACGCCGACCTGCTCCTCGGGGAAAGGCAGGCTGAGCTCCAGCGCCTGACCCAGCGTGGACAGCACGGCGCGGTCCGGGCAGTAGATCGGATGCAGCGGTTCCAGGGCCAGCCTGACCCCGCGCTCACCCGCGTAGGGGGCCAGCTCCGCCAGCGCCTCGGCCACCCGCTCCCTGGCCCCGGCCAGATCGCGGGTGAACCCGGTCGCGGGCAGCGCCTCGCCCGGTCGCACTCCCGGCAGACCGCCCACCACCAGCACGAGACAGGACGCCCCGAGCTCCGCCGCCTCGTCGACGGCCCGCCGGTTGTCCTCCAGCGCCCGGGCGAAAGCCCTCTTTCCCTCCTCACCGGGCAGTCCGCCCCCGGTGAGAAAGCCACCACGGCACAGCGACGAGACCCGCAGCCCGGCCGAGCGGAGCAGTTTGACGCTCTCCGAAAGGCCCTGCTCGGCGACCTTCTCCCGCCACAGCCCGATCGCGGGAAGGCTGTGCCGCACGCACCCGTCCACGGCCTCGGCCAAGGACCAGCGCCTGGTCGTCCACTGGTTCAGCGACAGGCTCACAGGCCGTTCACCTCCAGCAGCGCCTTCATCCGGCGCACGGCGAGCTCCTGGTCGGTCAGCAGCCCGGCCTGGTCGGCCAGGCGGAACACCTCCGACAGGTGCCGCAGCGAGCGGGCCGACTGGGCGCCGTTCACCATGGCGAACGCGTCCTGGTGGCCGTTCAGCCAGGCCAGGAAGACGATGCCGGTCTTGTAGTTGTACGTGGGAGCCTCGAAGATCTTGCGCGACAGCGGCACCGTCGGCGCGAGGATCTCCTCGTACGCGGCCAGCGCCCGTTCCCGCTCCGCCTCGTCACCGGCCTGCGCCGAGTCGAGCTCCCGCAGCGCCGCCGCCGCGGCCGGGGCGATGGCGTCGAAGATGCCGAGCAGCGCGTGCGAGCCCGACCTGATCAGTGACGGGTAGTTGAAGTCGTCGCCCGTGTACAGCTTGACGCCCTCGGGCAGCGCGGCGCGCAGCCCGATCTCTTGCTCCTCGTCCAGCAGCGACACCTTCACGCCGTCCACCATCGCGGCGTGGGCGTGGATCAGTTCGAGGAACGCGTCCGTGGCCGCCGCCACGTCGCGCGAGCCCCAGTAGCCGGCCAGGTTCGGATCGAACATCTCGCCCAGCCAGTGCAGGATCACCGGCCGATCGGTCAGGCCGAACAGCTTGCCGTACACCTGGTGGTAGTCGGCCGGGCCCGAGGCCGCCCGTGCGAGCTGGCGGGAGGCCATGACGATCACGCCGGCGCCCGCCGACTGCACGGTCTCGATCTGCTCGGCGTACGCGGCGGTGATGGTGTTCAGGTCGGCCGCGCCGGGCGCGTGGTCGGTGCCCGCACCGCAGGACACCAGCGCCGCCGGGTCGCCGTACGCGCGGGCCTCCTCGGCGCTGCGCCTGATGAGCTCCTTGGTGGCCGCCCAGTCCAGGCCCATGTTGCGCTGGGCGGTGTCCATGGCGTCGGCGACGCGCAGGCCGTGCGACCACAGGTGGCGGCGGAAGCGCAGCGTCGCCTCCCAGTCCACGGCCGCGGGGGAGCCGGGCGTGTTGTCGCCCAGCGGGTCGGCCACGACGTGGGCGGCGGCGTACACGATGCGGCTGGAGGCAGGCGTCGCGACGACCGGCCAGCTCACCGGCTCTCTCAGCGTGTACGCGCCGACGTCAGGCAGGTCGATCCTCACAGCTGCGGCACCTCGATCCTGCGGCCCTCGGCGTTCGAACGCAGGCCCAGCTCGGCGAGCTGCACCCCGCGGGCGCCCGAGGCGAAGTCGTTCGGGAAGGGCGCGTCCTCCAGCACGTGGCGGATGAACGCCTCCCACTGGATCTTGAAACCGTTGTCGAACTCGGCGTTGTCCGGCACCTCCTGCCAGCCGTCCCGGAAGCGGGCCGTGGCCGGCAGGTCGGGGTTCCAGACGGGCTTCGGGGTGGCCGAGCGGTGCTGGGCGCGGCAGTTGCGCAGGCCCGCCACCGCGCTGCCGTGCGTCCCGTCCACCTGGAACTCGACCAGCTCGTCGCGGTTGACGCGAACCGCCCAGGAGGAGTTGATCTGGGCGACGATGCCGCCCTCGAGGTCGAAGATCCCGTACGCGGCGTCGTCCGCGGTCGCCTGGTAGGTGACGCCCTGCTCGTCCACTCGCTCCGGGATGTGCGTCACGGCCTGGGCGTAGACGGACCTGACCCGGCCGAACAGGTTCTCCAGCACGTAGTGCCAGTGCGGGAACATGTCGAGCACGATGCCGCCGCCGTCCTCCGCGCGGTAGTTCCAGGACGGGCGCTGGGCCTCCTGCCAGTCGCCCTCGAACACCCAGTAGCCGAACTCGCCGCGCACCGACAGGATCCGGCCGAAGAAGCCGCCGTCGATCAGCCGCTTCAGCTTGAGCAGGCCGGGGAGGAAGAGCTTGTCCTGCACCACGCCGTTCTTGACGCCCTTGGCCGCGGCGGCCTCGGCCAGCGCGAGCGCCTCCTGCGTCGACTCGGCCGTCGGCTTCTCGGCGTAGATGTGCTTGCCCGCCTCGATGGCCTTCAGCACGGACTTCACCCGGGCGCTGGTGACCTGGGCGTCGAAGTAGATCAGGTTGTCGTCGGCGGCGAGGGCCGCGTCGAGGTCAGTGGTGAAATCCGCAATGTCATGCTTTGTAGCGATATCAGAAAGCTTGTCGGCATTGCGGCCGACCAGTACGGGCCTGAGCTTGACCCTGGAACCGTCCGAGAGCGTGACGCCGCCCTGCTCGTTGATGGCCAGGACCGAACGGACCAGATGCTGGCGGTAGCCCATCCGCCCGGTGACGCCGTTCATCACGACCCCGATGGTGCGCACGCTCATGAGGTTCCCTTCACATGGAAAGCGCTTTCCCGAACGGTACGGCCGGGCCACCGAGGGCGTCAAGTGGCGCGAACCTCAGGTGGACCTCGACCGCGGGTGAGTGCACCCGATGCCGAGCTTAGGATCCGCCGCGTACCTCCAGCCTGGCCAGGGCCTTGGCGATGGGGTGGGCGGCGAGGGAGAGCTGCCACTCGCGGGCGCCGAGCTCGCGCAGCCGGGCGGTCACGCTCTCGTCGGTGATGTCGGCGGGCGGCTCCCAGGTGAGCCTGCGGACGGCGTCGGGCTGCAGCAGGTTCTCCGTGGGCATGTGGTGCTCGTCGGCCAGCGCCGAGACCACCGCGCGGGCCGCGGCCAGGCGCTTGGCGGCGGCCGGGTCGCGGTCGGCCCAGCGGTTGGGCGGGGGCGGGCCGTCGCCGGGCGTGCTGGGCTGGGGGAGCTGGTGGTCGGGCAGGTTTCTGGCTCTGGCCACGGCGGCCAGCCAGTCGTTCATGTGCCGGCGGGCACTTCGCCCGGTGAATGCTGAAATTTCGGTCAATGCCTTCTTTGTCCGCGGGCCCTCCAGCGCGGCGGCGACGATCGCGGAGTCCGGCAGCACCCGGCCCGGCGCCAGGTCGGCCTCGCGGGCGATCTGGTCGCGCATGGTCCACAACTCCCGCACGATGGCCAGAGCCCGGACGTTGCGTACCTTGTGGATGCCCGACGTGCGCCGCCACGGGTCTGAGCGGGGCACCGGCGGCGGGGTGTCGAGCACGGCGGCGAACTCCTCGCGCGCCCACTCCAGCTTGCCCGACTCCGCCAGCTCCCCGTGGAGCACGTCGCGCAGCTCGACCAGCACTTCCACGTCGAGTGCCGCGTAGCGCAGCCAGTCTTCGGGCAGCGGCCTGGTGGACCAGTCGGCCGCCGAGTGGCCCTTCTCCAGCCGCAGCCCGAGCACGGTCTCGACCATCGTGCCGAGGCCGACCCGCTCGTAGCCGAGCAGCCGGCCCGCGAGCTCGGTGTCGAACATCTCGCGCGGTTTGAACCCCACCTCCATCAGGCAGGGCAGGTCCTGCGACGCGGCGTGCAGCACGATCTCGGCCTCCGCCACCGCCTGATCGAGCGCCGACAGGTCGGGGCAGCCGATCGGGTCGATGAGCGCGGTGCCGGCGCCGGAACGGCGCAGCTGCACGAGGTAGGCGCGGTTGCCGTAGCGGTAGCCGGAGGCGCGCTCGGCGTCGACCGCGACCGGGCCGGTGCCCGCGGCGAAGCGCGCCACGACCTCGTCCAGCCCGGCGGCGTCGGCGACGACGGGGGGGATGCCCTCGCGCGGCTCCAGCAGTGGCTCTACTGTGCGTTCTTCTGTCATGAGCTCACCGACCTCATGACGCGGGTGCTGTCTTGACTGGTGCCCTCACTTCGTTCGGTCACTCTCCGGATCATCACGTCGGCGGGGCAGGGCGGCCACGTCGGGCGGGAGCGGCGGCATGCCCGCGGCCACGCACATGAGGTCGCACCAGGCGGCGACGTGGCCGGACAGATCCTCCTGCGCGGGTGACCACGACGCCCGCAGCTCAAGCTCGGTCGTGACCGGGTCCTCGGCCTTGTTGCCGAACCCCTCGGAAACGGCTCTTGTCACCGTACCGCCAGCGGCGGAGTAGTCGGCTTGATGCGCGTCGAGAGCTTCGGTCAGCCAGCTCCACGCGACCGGCCCGAGCAGCGGGTCGGAGGTGATCTCCGGCTCCATGTCGGCCCTGACGTAGGCCACCAGCCGGAACGGCCCCTCCCATCCGCGCTGGCCGTCGGGGTCGTAGAGCAGGATCAGCCGGCCGACCGCGAGCTCGTCGTCGTCGCGGTAGACCGACGCGCCGATGGCCGCTGAGTAGGGGGCCAGCCGCTGCGGCGCGGGCAGGTCCTCCAGCTCGATCTCCGGCCGCACCTCGGCCTGCCGCAGGCTCGCCGCGGCGCGCGAGAACGCGGCGGGCGGCGGCGGCTGGTCACCGAGCGTCATAGCCGAAGCGTAGGTCGAAGACGGACGGAAGGGGACCACGGGGGTGCTCATCCTTCGTGATCAAGCCGCTGCCGTAACCAGCTGGCGTGCCGGGCGGGTGGACTCCACGGTGCCGAGCGTGATCGCGTGGCCGCAGTCGAGGCACGCCCACTCGGGGCACTCGCCGGGCTCGTGACCGTCGAGGCACGGCGGCTGCTCGAAAGGCCGCTCGTCGGCGCAGGCGGGGCAGCGTTCACTGCGGCGCTCTGGGGAACTCCACAACGCGGTCATCGCATGAGTCATCGAACCGGGGCCTTTCTTCGGGTCGTGGCTCCGACGTTGGCACGAGCCGCTGACAATTCCCCGCAACGCGCTCGGCGTGTCCCGAAAGTGGTCGCTGAATCGGTGCCGCGCGGTGGCTTGGGCAACATTTGGCCCAGTCGAGACCGGCTCTCTGGGCGGGCATGGGGTGTGTTCGACCCGTGTGCGCTGCCGATGCCGAGCAGACCGGTAAACCTTCATCTGACTATCTGATCATGATTTGGGGTGTCCAATGCATCTTTTTCCGACACCTCGCGCTGGTGTCGTGACCGGCCACCGCGCATGGCACCCTTGTCTGGTGAACCTCGCCGACTCCGCCTTCCTGCGTGCCTGCCACCGCCGGCCCGTCCCCCACACCCCTGTCTGGTACATGCGTCAGGCCGGGCGGTCGCTGCCGGAATACCACAAGGTCCGCGCGGGCGTCCCGATGCTCACCGCGTGCGCGACGCCCGACCTCATCGTCGAGATCACCATGCAGCCGGTCCGCCGCCTCGGCGTCGACGCGGCCGTCTTCTTCAGTGACATCGTGGTGCCGCTCAAGGCCATCGGCATCGACCTCGACATCAAGCCGGGCGTCGGCCCGGTCGTGGCCGACCCGATCCGCGACGCCAAGGGCATCGACGCGCTGCGCCCGCTGGAGCCCGGCGACGTCCCCTACGTCACCGAGGCCGTCCAGGCGCTGACCGGCGAGCTCGGCGCCACCCCGCTCATCGGCTTCGCCGGCGCCCCGTTCACGCTCGGCTCCTATCTGATCGAGGGCGGCCCCTCCAAGAACCACGACCGCACCAAGGCCATGATGTACGGCGCCCCCGAGCTGTGGCACGCGCTCATGGACCGGCTGACCGGCATCGTCCTCGAACACCTGCGCATCCAGGTCGCCGCCGGAGCCTCGGCCGTGCAGCTCTTCGACTCCTGGGTGGGGGCGGTCGCGCCCGACGACTACCGCGAGTTCATCCTGCCCTACACCCGGCGCATCTTCGAGGGCGTCACCGGCGTGCCGCGGATCCACTTCGGCGTGGGCACGGGCGAGCTGCTCGGCGTGCTCGGCGAGGCCGGGCCCGACGTCGTGGGCGTCGACTGGCGGGTGCCGCTCGACGAGGCCGCCCGCCGGGTGGGGCCGGGCAAGGCGCTGCAGGGCAACCTGGACCCGGCGATCCTGCTGGCGCCGTGGGAGGTGGTCGAGCGCAAGGCGCGCGAGGTGCTGCGGCGGGGCGAGGCGGCCGAGGGGCACGTGTTCAACCTGGGCCACGGCGTGCTGCCCTCGACCGATCCCGACCAGCTCAAGCGCCTCACCGACCTCGTCCACGAGTACACCCCCACCGGCTGAGCGTCCCCCAGGCCGGTCAGGCCTCGACGGCTTCCTTGCCCGATCCGGTTTCGCCAGGGCCCGGGTTCGCGGGAGCGGGCCCGGTAGGAGTGGACGCTGTGGGAGCTGACCCTCCTGGAGCGGGGCCTGCCGGAGCGGGGCCCGTCGGGCGGCCCGCGTAGGAGGATGACGCCGGGCCGGCCGGGGGAGCTGGGCGCCGGGCGCGGTCACGCCGTATGCGCCAGACCAGCAGCGCGATCAGCGGCGACGAGAAGAGCAGCCACGGCAGCAGCGCCCCGATCACGGTCAGCGCGACCTTCGTGAACGACACCAGCGCGTCCCACCCGGACTTCAGCCCGCCGAGGAACCCGGCCGGCTCCTCCGCCGGATCCACCACCTCGGCCACCGGGCCCACCAGCTGCAGGCTGAGCGTGGCCATCGAGACCTGCGCGGCCAGCTCCTTCTGCTGCGCCTGCAACGACTCCAGGTCGGCCTCGCGCGTGGCGATCTCCCGCTCGACCTGCAGCACCTGGCCGATCGTGTCCGCCTTCTTCAGCAGCGTGCGCAGCGACTCCAGGGACTCGCTCGCCGACTTCAGCCGGCTCTCGACGTCGGCCACCTTCAGCGTGACGTCCTCGGTGCCCTGGTGCATCGACAGCTGCTTGCCCAGCTCCTTGCCGAACCGGCCCACGACCTCGGCGTACTTCGCCGGCGGGACCTTGAACTCCAGCGTGGCGGAGTCCTCGGTCTCGCTGGCCGAGCTCGTCTGCTCCTGCGACAGGTAGCCGCCGGCGGCGGTGACGATCTGCTTGGCCTGCTGGACGGCCGTGCTCACCTGCTTGGCCCGTACGGTCATGTTCCCCGTGTAGATGACCTGCCGGTCCTGCCGGGTCACCTTGACGTCGCCGGCCGCGCCTGCCTGCCCCTCCTGCCGCCGTCCCGCATCCTCCTGGACGCCGCCGTCCTGGGCGCCGGCGTCCTGGGGAGCGGCCTGGGACCGGACGAACTCCCTGGAAGGCGCGCCGGCCGAGCTGGACTCGCCGCCCCCGCCCCCGCACCCGCTCAAGGCCAGGGCCGCGCAGGCCGCCGATAACGCGATGCCGTACCG
Source organism: Nonomuraea fuscirosea (assembly GCF_035917475.1). Classification (NCBI taxonomy): domain Bacteria; kingdom Bacillati; phylum Actinomycetota; class Actinomycetes; order Streptosporangiales; family Streptosporangiaceae; genus Nonomuraea; species Nonomuraea fuscirosea. The sequence goes on from NZ_CP109074.1 coordinate 1,754,286, forward strand.
GATTCGTCTCATGCCCTAATGACGAGCGTTGCACCGCGCCGGTTTGACCGGGACCATCACATTCCGGTCACTGTGTTTGATGGCCTTCACTCCGTGAAGGCGGGCTCGGTCGCCAGATGCCGTCGCTTTCCCCCCGCTCCGGTCGCTGCGCTCCCTCCGCTCCTCCCAAGCGCCGGCACTCCCTCGCGTTTGATGGCCTTCACTCCGTGAAGGCGGGCTCGGTCGCCAGATGCCGTCGCTTTCCCCCCGCTCCGGTCGCTGCGCTCCCTCCGCTCCTCCCAAGCGACGGCACTCCCTCGCCACAGGCCCGAAGCGCTGAGCGTGGGGGTGAGGCGGTAGCGTCGGGAGGCGTGGATGGGAAACGGGCGCATGTGGTCGTCATCGGCGCGGGGATCTCCGGGCTGGCCGCCGCGTGGTATCTGCGTCAGGGCGCCGGCGACCGGATCAAGGTGACGGTCCTGGAGGGCTCCCCGCGCATCGGCGGCAAACTGTACGCCTCGGAGGTCGCCGGGGTGAGCGTCGACGCCGGCGCCGAAGCCATGCTGGCCCGGCGTCCCGAGGGGAAAGAGCTGGCCAGGGCGGTCGGGCTCGGTGACGATCTGGTGCTCCCTGGCACCACGCGCTCGGCCGTCTACACCAGGGGCACGCTCCGCTATCTGCCGAAGGGCCAGGTCATGGGCGTGCCGTCCGACCTGACCGAGCTGGCGAAGTCGGGCATCGTCTCGCCCGGCGGCCTCGTACGCGTGCCGCTCGACCAGATCCTGCCCGCGACCCTCGTCCGCACCGACGTGTCCGTGGCCGCCTACATCCGCGCCAGAATGGGCGCCGAGGTGGTCGACCGGCTGGTCGAGCCGCTGCTCGGCGGCGTCTACGCGGGCCGCGCCGACATGCTCTCGCTGGAGGCCACGATGCCGCGGGTGGCGGCGGTGGCCCGGTCCGAGCGCTCGCTGCTGACCGCGGCCAGGCAGCTCGTCGAGGAGGCGCCCAAGGACGCCGGCCCCGTCTTCACGTCGCTGAAGAACGGCGTCGGCACCCTGCCGGAGGCGGTCGCCAAGGCGTCGGAGGCCGAGGTCAGGACCGGGGTGACCGTACGCGAGCTGCACAGGACCGAGACCGGCTGGCGGCTGGTGACGGGCCCGGTGCCGCGACCGGAGATCATCGAGGCCGACGCGGTGATCGTGGCCACGCCGGGGCCCGCGGCGGCCAGGCTGCTCAAGACCGAGGCACCGAAGGCGTCGTCCGAGCTGGCCCGCATCCAGTACGCGAGCATGGCCGTGGTGACGCTGGCCTACCCCGTGGAAGCCTTCCCCGAGCCGCCCGCGAGCAGCGGCTACCTGGTCCCGCCGGTGGAGCGGCGGCCGGTCAAGGCGGTCACGTTCAGCTCGGTGAAGTGGCCTCATCTGGCCAAGGACCTGGTGCTCCTGCGCTGCTCGATCGGCCGGGTCGGCGAGGAGCACCTGCTCCAGCGCGAGGACACGGAGCTGGTCTCCCTCGCCACGGCCGAGATGGCCGACGTGATGGGGGTGCGCGGCCTGCCCCTCGACAGCAGGGTGACGCGCTGGGGCGGCGGGCTGCCGCAGTACAACGTGGGCCACCTCGACCGGGTGGCCAGGGTGCGCGCCGCGGTGGCCGTGCAGCCGGGGCTGGCCGTGTGCGGCGCCGCCTACGACGGCATCGGCATCCCCGCGTGCATCGGCACCGCGCGTACGGCCGCCGCCCGGATTCTGGACCACCTGGCCGGCGGAGGAGAATAGGAGCCATGACAGAGGGCGCTCCGCGGCCGAAGGCCCGCGATCTCAACCAGGTGATCCGTTACACGATGTGGTCGGTCTTCCAGATGACCGAGCCGTGTCCAGGCAACCGCGACAACCTCGCGGCGGAGGTCCAGGAGCTGCTCGACCAGGCCGCCGGCAAGGACGTCGTGACCAGGGGGGTCTACGACGTCGCCGGCTTCAGGGCCGACGCCGACTTCATGTTCTGGTGGCACGCGCCCACGCCCGAGGACCTCCAGGACGTCTACTCCAGGTTCCGGCGCACGGAGCTGGGCCGGCGGACCAGGCCCGCCTGGTCGGCGATGGCGCTGCACCGTCCGGCCGAGTTCAACAAGTCGCACGTCCCGGCCTTCCTCGCCGAGGAGGAGCCGCGCGCCTACGTGAGCGTCTACCCGTTCGTCCGCTCCTACGAGTGGTATCTGCTGGAGGACTCCGAGCGCCGGGCGATGCTGGCCGAGCACGGCAGGATGGCGCGCGACTACCCCGACGTGCGGGCCAACACGGTGGCCTGCTTCTCGCTCAACGACTACGAGTGGATGCTCGCGTTCGAGGCCGACGAGCTGCACCGGATCGTCGACCTCATGCGTACGCTGCGGGCGGCCAAGGCGCGCCGGCACACCCGCGTGGAGATCCCGTTCTACACCGGCGCCCGCAAGCCGGTGCAGGAGCTCGTCGCCGCCCTGCCCTGACGAGCCGCCTCGGCGGGTCTACCGGGTCAGCGCGGCGCGCAGCCGCCACGTGCCGAGCGCGAACAGGGCGGCCGCGTACCCGGCCAGCACGCCGAGCTGCGCCAGGATGGCCGCGATCGTGCCGTTCCGGCCCAGCAGCTCGGCGAAGCCGTCCATGGCCCAGGCGTGCGGGGTGAGGTGCGCGACCTGCCGCATCGTGGCGGGCAGCAGGTCGAGCGGCACCATGGCGCCGCCGATCGCGCCCAGTCCCAGGCCGAGCAGCAGGCCGAGGGAGAGCGCCTGCTGCTCGGTGCGCATCGCCGCCCCAAGCAGCATCCCGGGCAGGGCCTCCAGCTCCGGTACGGGTCGCGTCCCGTCGGCCGTCAGCGTGATCCGGTCCAGCTCGCCCACCAGGCCGACCAGCTCCCTCCGGGTGCCCTCGGCCCTGATCCGGCCCAGGTCGACGATGCCGATGCGGTCGCAGAGCCGTTCGGCCTGCTCCATCAGCCCCTCCCGAGAGGACCGTCGCCTTGAGGCGACGGGGGAATCGGGAGCGGGAGGGCCGTCAAGGCCCGAGTGTGCCTTGACCTGCCAGGTCCGCGCATCACAGATTTCCTCCCGGGTTTTGTCGGTGCAAGGCGATAGCGTGGTTGTCTCGTTACCGAACGTGAGGGGTGGGGGTGCGCCGGTCGTTCAAGTTCCTGCTGCGCCCCACTAGCAAGCAGGCCGCCGCGCTCGCGCAGTGTGTGGAGGAGCACCGGCAGTTGTACAACGCCGCGCTGGAGCACCGGCGCACCGCCTACGCCAGGGCGGGCGTGAGTGTCCGATACGCAGACCAGTCGGCCGAGTTGAAGCACATCCGCGGCGATGACCCCGGTGGGCAGGGCCGGTGGTCGTTCTCTTCCCAGCAGGCCACGTTGCGCCGCTTGGATAAGGCGTTCCGCGCGTTCTTCGACCGGGTCAAGGCCGGGCGCACCCCGGGCTACCCCCGGTTCAAGGGCCGGGGCTGGTTCGACAGCGTGGAGTGGCCGAAGGACGGCGACGGCTGCCGGTGGGATTCCCAGCCTGAGCACCCCGCCGCGACCTACGTCCGGTTGCAGGGCGTCGGGCACGTCCGGGTGCATCAGCACCGGCCGGTCAAGGGCCGGGTGAAGACGATCGTGGTCAAGCGGGAAGGCAACCGCTGGTATGTGGTCCTGTCGTGTGACGAGGTGCCCGCCGAGCCGCTTCCCGCCACCGGGGCGGTAGCCGGGATCGACATGGGTGTGGCCTGGCTGGTCACCACTTCCGGCGGGGAACACCTGGCCAATCCCCGCCACCTGGCCGCAACCGCCGAACGTCTCGCGACGGCGCAGCGCGACCTCGCCCGCAAGAAACGGGGCTCCAAGCGGCGGCGCAAGGCGGTGGCCCGCGTTGCCGCGCTGCACGGCAAGGTGCGCCGCCAGCGGCTCGACGGGGCACACAAGACCGCGCTCGCGCTGATCCGCAACTACGACCTGATCGTGCACGAGGACCTGTCGATCACGAACATGACCCGCAGCGCGTCCGGCACGATCGAGGCCCCCGGCCGGAACGTCGCGCAGAAGTCCGGCTTGAATCGGAGCATCCTGGACGCGGGCTGGGGGGTGTTCCTGACGATCCTCGCGCACAAGGCTGAAAGCGCCGGTCGAGAGCTGATCGCGGTGAACCCCGCCGGCACCTCCCGCACCTGTGCCCGCTGCGGGCACTGCGCGAAAGAGAACCGCGTCACCCAGGCCGAGTTCGCCTGTACGGCGTGCGGGCATGCCGCGCACGCCGACGTGAACGCGGCGGTCAACGTCCTCAGGGCAGGGCTTGCCCTTCGCCGGGCTGCGCAAGCGGCTTAGCGAGAAGCCGCTCCCTTCAGGGAGCGGAGGAGTCACGTAGTGCGTGGTGTAGAGGACCCCGCGACGCCCTCGCCGGTCAGCGGGGCGACGCGCTCCAGGATCGCGTTGCGGCTCTGCGGATCGACACCGGCGGTGGGCTCGTCGAGGATCAGCAGGGGAGGGCGGTGCAGCAGGCCCACGCCGATGTTGAGCCGCCGCTTCATGCCGCCCGAATAGTCCTTGACCGGGTCTTTCGCACGATCGGTCAGGCCGACGACTTCCAGCACCTCCTCGATCCTGGTGCGGGCCTCGGCGCGGCCGAGCGCGTACAGGCGGGCGAAGAAGCGCAGGTTCTCGCGGGCGCTGAGGTCGGGATAGAGGGCCAGGTCCTGGGGGACGTAGCCGATGCGGCGCTTGCCCCAGGCGCTGGAGGTGCCGTGAGGGCGGCCGCAGACGGACACGTCGCCGCCGTCGCGGGCCAGGATGCCGGCGATCATGGAGATCGTGGTGGTCTTGCCGGCGCCGTTGGGGCCGAGCAGGCCGTAGGTCTCGCCCGCCGTGATGGTGAAGCTGACGTCGTCCACGGCGACGAGATCACCGAACGTCTTCCGCAGACTGCGACATTTCAGGATCTCGTCCGTCGACACAATCGCAGTCTGGTGGGCCGGATCCGTACCCAGCAAGACCCATATTGGCGATCCCACGGAATTGATCTATCCCCTTTGTCACAATCAGGGGAAATCTCTTGGTCGCTGGACGTGCGCGGGGTGGCACGTTCCAACGGGAACCGGAGGACGGGGTGGCAGAGCCGGCAAGACGAGAACGACGACCGGCCGGTCGGCACGCGGCGGGCCGTCATGTGCGGGCGCGGCGGGCGCATCGGGCGCGAGGTCGTGGCCGGAGGCCGTTGCGACTGGTGGCGGGGGTGCTGGTGCTGGTGGGTGGGGTCGCCGGGCTGCTCGGCGCGAACGGGGTGTTCGCCGGTGCGTCAGGCGGAGGGGGTGGTGGGGTGCCCGTGGCCTCCGGTTCCGGGGACGGGTCGCCTGGGGCGGTGACGCGGGAACGTGAGGCGTCGGGCGGGGGCGACGGTGCGACGGGCGGAGGTGGCACGCCCACGACGGGCGGCGGTGGGGGATCACCAGGGGAGCCCGGCAGGGGTGTGGCGAGTGCGGGGGCCGAGACGCGGCAGGCGCCCAGGTCCCAGGCGCCCACCGTGCAGTCGGGGCCGGTTCAGGGGGGCACCGGGCAGGATGGCGCCACGAGAGAGGGCGGGGCCGCTGAGCCGGGGATGGTCGCGGGCACCACGACGGCGGACGACGTTCTGGCCGGAGGGCCGGACCCCGCCGACGGGGAGGGCTACAAGGCCGACGGGCCGTCCCGGCACACCGATCAGGAGGCGGCGCGGTATTTCCGGGCCAACTGGGGGCCGGGCGACAAGGCGGCGAAACGCCTCAGAGACATTCGCACAGTCGGCGGATATTTGCGCATTTATACGGACCTGCCGGAAACTGCGAACAATTCGCTGACCGCGATCACCCTGTGCGAGCGCGGCCTGGCCTACATGCACGACCGCGGGGTGGCCGACCCGGTCGTGTTCGTCCAGGCGGAGTTCGGCGGGAACGGCAACCCGGTGCTCGCCAACATCCTGGGCCGCTCCGACCGCAGCTGCCGCGTCACCCACCCGGCGCCGGGATGACCGGTCGGCGGAATCGTCACCGGTCCGGCACCGAGGTCAGCTGGGCCGCCGCGTTCGTCCTCCCGGCGCCGAGGGACCGGTCATCGGACGCGGACGCGGGTTTTCGAGCAGACGTCACACCGCTGAGTGACGATCCGACCGATGGTCTCGATCGTCACCCAGCGGTGGCGAAGATGTACAAACCGCACGCGGCACTCGTACCCGTGAGAGACGATCGATACGCGCTGTCGCTACGTGATCACTGTTTGGGTTCGAGGCGGAGCGAGACGGAGTTGATGCAGTAGCGGTCGTCCGTCGGCGTCGGGTAGCCCTCGCCGTGGAAGACGTGCCCCAGATGCGAGTCGCATCGCGCGCACCGCACCTCGGTGCGCACCATGCCGAGACTGCGATCCTCGATCAGCCGCACCGACTCGGATTCGGACGGCTCGAAGAAACTCGGCCAGCCGCAGTGCGACTCGAACTTCGTGTCCGATCGGAACAACTCGGCACCGCAGGCGCGGCACGAGTAGACCCCCTCGGTCTTGGTGTCGACGTACTCCCCCGTGAACGGGCGCTCGGTCCCGGCCTCCCTGAGGACGTGGAACTCCTCGGGCGACAGTTCGGACCGCCACTCGGCCTCGCTCTTGACCACCTTGTCCATGAGTTCAGGATACGAGATCGGGCAAAAAGAGATCTCCAGAGGGTGAAGCATCCGTTCTGGGGCGAATTCGCGTCTTTGTAGGCATGGGGGTGTCATCGCCTCCTGTGAAGGGGTGAGATCGTCCGCAGATCCCGCCGAGCGGCACAGCCCACGCCCGTGCTGGCGCCGCTGGGGATCGGAACGGCCGGCCGGGTGGCGCGCCAGCGCCCGGAACGGCGGCGGACGCTCTCAGCGGCCCGTCCCGTCGAGCCCCCGGTCCCGCCACCGAGGCGGCTCCGGGACGGGCCCACCCCGCGGACCTGGGACGGGCTCACCCCGCGGACCCGGTGGCCGTTTCTTCGCCGAGCGGAGGGCGTGGGCAGGGTAGGTTCGGTGGCATGGCATCGCCGTACATAGAGCTCGAGGTGGGGGAGAGGACCGTCAAGGTCACCAATCCCGACAAGGTCTACTTTCCTGAGATCGGCGCGACCAAGCGGGAACTGGTCGAGTACTACGTGAGCGTCGGCGAGGGGGCCCTGCGGGCGCTCAAGGACCGGCCCACCAACATCAAGCGCCACCCCGACGGCGTACAGACGGAGGCGATCTACCAGAAGCGGATGCCTCCCAAGCATCCCGACTGGCTCCAGTCCGTGACCGTGACCTTCCCCAGCGGCCGTACGGCACAGTCCCTGCGGGTCACCGAGGTGGCGGCCATCGCCTACTGCGCCAACCTCGGCACCATCGACTTCCACCCGTGGCAGGTGCGCGCGGCCGACGTCGAGCACCCCGACGAGCTGCGCGTCGACCTGGACCCGCAGCCGGGCCTGGAGTTCGACGCGGCGCGCCGGGCGGCGTTCCTGACCAGGGACGTGCTCGACGAGCTGGGCATCACCGGGTTCGTGAAGACCTCGGGCAACCGCGGCGTGCACATCGCCGTGCGGATCGAGCCGCGCTGGGACTTCGTCCAGGTACGTCACGCCGGCATCGCCCTGGCCAGAGCCGTCGAGGCGCGTGACCCGAGCCTGGTCACCACGGCGTGGTGGAAGGAGGAGCGCGGCGAGCGGGTGTTCATCGACTTCAACCAGAACGCCAGGGATCGCACGGTGGCCAGCGCGTACTCGGTCAGGGCGCAGCCGCACGCCCCCGTCTCGACTCCGCTGACCTGGGAGGAGCTGGAGGACGCCGACCCGCGCGACTTCGACCTGCGCACGGTGCCGGCCCGCTTCGCGAAGGTGGGCGACGTGCACGCGGCCATCGACGATCAGGCGTACTCGATCGAGCGTCTCCTGGAGCTGTACGCCGAGGACGATCGCGGCGACATGCCTTATCCGCCGAACTATCCGAAGATGCCTGGGGAGCCGAAGCGGGTGCAGCCCAGCAAGGCCCGGTCCGACACCTGAGAGACGGGCGGCGGGGCTCAGTGGCGGACGAGGCGGTGGGGCGCGAGTTCGCGCGTCTCACCTCGTTCCAGGTAGACGACCAGGTCCGCCAGCCCGGCCTGCTCGATGTGGTGCTTGAAGTCGTCCAGCGGCGAACTGAAGACGGTGTAGTCGTCATAGTGGACCGGGATGACCGCGTGCGGGTGGATCAGGCCGACCCAGGCGGCCCCCTGCGCGCCGTCCATGGTCACCAGCATGGTGCCGAGCAGTTTGGTGCCGCCCAGGTGGACGAGGGCCAGGTCGATGTCGGGGAAGCGGCGCGGGATGGCGTCGAGGCGCCGGTCGAGCAGGGTGTCGCCGCTGATGTGCAGGCGCAGCTCGACCCGTTCGTCCTGGTTGCAGAACTCCAGCATCGTGCCGATCACGGGCGGCAGCAGCGCCTCTGCGGGGCCGGGCGCGTGCTTGGCCGGCAGCGCCGTGATCCGTACGGTGCCGCCTGGGCCGCGCAGCACGTACTGCTGCCACGGGCGCAGTCCCACGCTGCGGCGGAAGCCGCGGCGGCGCAGCCGGCGGGCGGCCGCCGTGGTCGTGATGACCGGCGTCTCCTTGGGCAGGTTTCTGTGCGTCACCCGGTCCCAGTGGTCGCCGTGCAGGTGGGACAGCAGGACGGCGTCGATCGTCGGCAGGTCCTCGATCCGCACGGCCGGGTCGAGGAGGCGGCGTGAGCTGAGGCCGTGACCCAGGTACGCCCGCTGGCCACGGTGCAGGAAATTGGGATCCGTCAGCAGCGTGAGCCCGTTGTAGCGGATCAGCGTGGTCGCGTTGCCGATGAACTGCAAACTCCCTGTCACGGCTTTTGCCCCCTTTGTCGGGGTTCCTCTGCCACGATCTGCCGCCGCCAAACACTCCGTGTCCGGCTGGTTTCACTTCGGTCACATTACTTGACTGGCGGTCTAATAATTCGCCAGGCTCTCATGTGCATCGGGGGGCGACAACCGAGTCTGGAGCCTTCTCATGGCAAGAGCGCGACGTCTCACAGCGGCTGGAGCGGCGACCGCCTTCGCGGTCGCGGGAGTGAGCCTCGCGGCGGGTCTGGGCACAGCCTCCGCTGCCTCCGTTTCCCGTACCTCCTCCGTCTCTGGAGCCTCCGTCTCCAGGGCCTCCGACTCCGACGATCCAGGCCATCGGGTGCCCGGCACGGAGGCGCTCTGCCTGCTTCCGCTGCCGCTCCTCTGCGACGAGCCGACCGGCGCGCCGGACTCCCCTCAGGACCACCCCACGGACGCCGGGCCGAGCGATCCGCACCACGAGGAGTCCTGGTCGGAGCCGCCCACGCGGGAGGGCTCCGAGCCGGGCACGCGGGAGACCGGGCGGCCGTGGCGGCCGGCGGGCGAGGACGAGCACAGGGTGCCCAGGGGTCATCCCGAGACGGGCGGGGGAGCGCTCGCCGCCGGCGGGCCGGTGTGGCCGTTCGCCGTCGGCGGCGCGGCCCTCCTGACCGGTGCCGGCCTGGCCGGCCTCGCCGCCCGCCGCACGAGACGGCCCGCGGCACCCGAATAGCGCGGTTCCTGATGGCGCGGCTCAGGCGTGGCGCGGTTTCCGGATGGCGCGGCTCAGGCATGGTGCGGACGGCGCGGCGCGCTCCGGTCGCGGCTCATTCGCCTCGCTCCTCCGGCTTGCCATCCGTCGCCGCCGATCACTACGGTCTCGGCAGCGGAGCGGTCGCCGTCCACAAGGGGTGGTAGAGCGGTTGCCGTTCACCAGGGAAGGAGCCTCCGTGCTGAGGCAGGTCGCAGCGGGTGTGCTGGTCCACACGAGCGAGTTCGTCCAGACCAACGGGGTCGTCGTGCACGGCCGGGACGGTGTGCTGCTCATCGACCCCGGCATCCAGCACCACGAGCTGGCCTGCCTCGCCGACGACCTGTCCGGCGCGGGGCGGAGCGTCGTGGCGGGCTTCGCGACGCACCCGGACTGGGATCACGTCCTCTGGCACCCCCGGCTCGGCCCGGCCCCTCGTCACGGCACGGCGCGCTGCGCGGAGACCGCACGCGAGCAGCTGTCCGGTCCTGAGGGCAAGGCCCTCGTCACCGAACACCTGCTCGAAACGGAGATCGCCGGGCAGGTCCCGACGGACCTGCTCGGTGACATCACCGCCCTGCCCGAGGGGACGGAGCAGGTGCCCTGGGACGGCCCCCGCACCCGGATCATCGAGCATCAGGCGCACGCCCCCGGCCACGCGGCGCTGCTCGTCGAGGAACGCGGCGTCCTCGTCGCCGGCGACATGCTGTCCGACGTCCTGGTCCCCATGCTCGACCTGGAAGGCGGGGCCGACCCGATCGAGGACTACCTGTCCGCGCTGCGGCTGCTGGAGGAGGTGGCGGACGACGTCGAGTTCGTCGTCCCCGGCCACGGATCGGTCGGCGGACCCGGTCAGGTTCGTACGCGGATCGAGCTGGACCGGGCGTACGTGCGCGCCCTGCGCGAAGGCCGGGAGCCGAGCGACCCGCGGATCGGCCCGTCGGCCCGGCCCGGCTGGGAGTGGGTGGCCGACGTGCACGAAGGGCAACGCCGGCGCCTCGCCGTAAGACGCGAGCGCGACGGCGCCGGCCGGACCGCCGGCGACTAGCATGCCCCCGCCGCCGTTCCCGCCACCGGAGCCCGCCCGGCGCCGCGGGTCGAAAGCAGCGCCGGATGCCGGGCCGGATGCCGGGCCGGCATCCGGGCCGGCCGCCGGGACGCGGGTCCGGCGGGCGGCGGGAGCTCGGCTGATCGCGGGTGTGGCGGCGGCCGTGTCGCTGGCCGGGGTGGCGCTGATCGGGCTGGGGATCGCCGGCGTGCTGGACGGCGGTACGGACCCCGCGCCGGTCGCCCGGCAGGGCAAGGCCCCCGGACCGGCGGTGAGCGACCTGCCGATCGTGGACGTGCCGCTGTCGAAGGTGGCCGGGCCGATGCAGGCCGCCCGGCCCACCGCCGTCTACATCCCCTCCATCGGCGTGGCCGCGCCGCTCATGGAGCTGGGCCTGGACGCGCGGGGCGCCATCGAGAACCCGCCGTTCGACCCGCCCGACCTGGCCGGCTGGTATCGCTACGGCCCCGTCCCCGGCCAGCGCGGCGCCGCCGTGATCACCGGCCACCTGGACACGCGCTCGGGCCCGGCCGTCTTCGCCCGGCTCAAGGAGGTCAGGCGCGGCGACCAGGTGCAGGTGCTGCGCGCCGACCGCTCGGTGGCCGTCTTCGTCGTGGACAAGGTCGAGCACACCCCGAAGCGCACGTTCCCCGCCAAGAAGGTCTACGGCAAGCTCGCCTACCCGGGGCTGCGGCTGGTGACCTGCGGCGGCACGTTCGACCGGCGGGCGCACAGCTACGCGGACAACACGATCGTGTACGCCCACCTCGCGGCCCCGTACCGGCTCAAGGACTGATCACGGATCCCGCGGCAGGCCCAGGGCGCGTTCGGCGATGATGTTGAGCTGGACCTCCGTCGTGCCGCCGCCGATCGTGAACGCGCGGGTGGTGAGGATCATCCGGTTCCAGTGCGGGTCGGCGGGTGCGAGCGACCAGCAGAACTCCGAGATCTCCTGGGAGTGCCGCATGCCGAGCAGCTTGCGGACGCTGGACGCGGTGCCCCGGCCCCCCGCGCCCGACGACGACCGGGAACCTGGCGGCTGGGCGTCCGACAGCTGGGAGAGGGTCACGCGCAGGCCGAGCGCAGAGATGGCCTGCCCCTCGGCCCACAACCGGCCCGCGTGCTCGCGCTGCGCCGGCCGGAGCCCGGGCAGGCGGGCGATGAGCGCGGCCATGTCCGTGTGCCGCGATCCGGGGCCCCAGGAGTCGCCGAGCGCGACGCGTTCGTGGGAGAGCGTGTCGCGGGCCACCCGCCAGCCGTCGTTCACCGCACCCACCACCAGGTCGTCTGGTACGAAGACGGCGTCGAGGAAGACCTCGTTGAAGATCTCGTCCCCGTTGATCTCCTTGAGGGGTTTGACGGTGACGCCGGGGGAGGCCATGTCCACCAGGAAGTAGGAGATGCCGTCGTGCTTGGGCCGGTCGGGGGAGGTGCGGGCGAGGCAGATGCCCCAGTGCGCGTACTGCGCCAGGGACGTCCAGATCTTCTGGCCGGTCAGCGACCAGCCGCCCTCCACCCGTTCCGCCTTCGTCGACAGTCCCGCCAGGTCGGAGCCCGCCCCGGGCTCGCTGAAGAGCTGGCACCACACGATCTCGCCGGCGAACGTGCCCGGCAGGAAACGTTCCTGCTGCTCGCGGGTGCCGTACCGGACGATGGACGGGACCGCCCAGGCGGCGATGCCCAGGTTCGGGCGGCGCAGGTCGCGGAACTCCTGGTGGATGATCACCTGTTCGAGCGGCGAGGCGTCCCGGCCCCAGGGACGCGGAAGGTACGGCATCAGCCAGCCCTCGCGCGCGAACCGCCCGCGCCTGGCCGTCGGCTCCTCGGCGCGCAGCGACGCCGCCTCGGCCCTGACGCGGTCCCTGAGGGCGGCGGTCTCCTCCGGCAGATCCGGCTCCATCCGCCGCCGTACGCCCGAGACCGCCAGCCGCGCCGTCTCCTCCGCCCACGGGCCGGGGTCGCCGGCGAGCATGCGGTCGGACAGCGCTCTGCGGTAGTAGCGGTGGGCGTCGTGCTCGAACGTGTACCCCATGCCGCCGAGCACCTGGATCGCGTCCGCCGCGCACCGGACCGCGGCATCGGGCGCGAGCACCGCCGCCACCGTCACGGCCAGCCGCGCCTCACCCCCCAGCCCGTCCTCCCGGCCACCGCCGGACCGGACCGGGTCGCCGTCCGTGCCGTCGCCCGGGTCGCCGTCCTCGGCGTGGTCCGGGTCGCGGGTCTCGTCCAGGGCTCTGGCGGCGTCCCATACGGCGGCCCTGGCCTGTTCGAGTGCTACCAGGGCGTCGGCCACCCGGTGCTTGACGCCCTGGAACTGCCCGATCGGCCGTCCGAACTGCTCGCGGGTCCTGGCGTGCCCGGCCGCCGTCGCCACGGCCCACGCCGCCACGCCGCACGCGTCCGCGCCGAGCAGGACGGCCGCGAGCTCCCGTACCGGGACGTCGCCGAGCACCCGGCCGGCGGGTACGGTCCGCGCGGAGACCGAGCAGAGCGGCCGGTCCTGATCGACGCCGTCGGCGGGCCCGGCGGTGGCGTCGCCGCGATCGAGCACCGCCCACGCCCCGCCGCCGACCGGAACGAGGAACAGGTCGGCTTCCATCGACCCGAGCGCGAGAAGGCCCCGCCCGCCCGCGCCGGGCGCGGGTCCGGACGACTCGCCGTCCGTCCCGAGCGCGCGAACGCCCTGGTCCGCGGGTGGGCCGAGGGCTACGGCGGCGGTCAGGGTGCCGTCGGCGAGGCCGCTGATCAGGACCCGCGCGTCGCCGATCAGGGGACGCGCGCCGCCCTCCCAGGCCAGCGCCGCCGACGTCAGCACCGACGGCAGGTACGCCCCGCCGACCCGCTGCTCGGCCAGCGCCTCCAGCGCCACGCAGAGCTCCAGCAGGCCGTACCCCTGCCCGCCGCACTCCTCGTCCAGATGCAGCCCCAGCAGCCCCTGCCCGGCCAGAGCCGCGTGCCCGCGATCTCGCCCGGCCAGCCCGCGTACGGAGGCGGCCAGCTCGACATGCTCCTCGGTCAGCCCGATACCCATGGGCCGAATCTAGAACATCATTCCGCCCAGCTCCAGAAAAATGGCTGGCGACCGGGCATCGCGCCTCGTTACGCTCGCCGTGTCCGTTCAGTGGAGCTTCCGGGCAGTCACGCCCGCAGGGGAGGGGTCTATGCCCGGCACCGCGCCCAGCGCGCCTCGCCGTACCCACGGGCGGATCCCGACCCCGTAAGGCGTCACCACACCCGTCCGCCCATCCACCGGCGTGCCCCGCGAGGCCCGCTCGGGCGCTTCCTTGCTGCTTTTCGCGAACCTCTCGCGAATCTTCTCGAACTCTCTCGAAGATGACATTCCGGCAAGGAGTACCCAGGTTGTCCACCGACGGAAAACCTCGTTCGCTCGCGAACACCGAGACATTCCCGTGCGTACGTTGCGGCCTGACGGTCGCCGCGGTCGCACCCGACGGCGCCCGCCGCAACCACTGCCCGAGCTGCCTGCACTCGCTGCACCTGCGCGACGAGTGCAGATCACGCATGCTCCCGATCTCGATCGCCGTCCTGCGCACCGGCGAATGGATGGTCATCCATCGCTGCACCCGGTGCGGTGAGCTGACGTCCAACCCCATCTGCGGGGACGACAACCAGCTCATCCTCATGCGCATGGCCGTCAGGCCGCTGGCGCAGCCGCCGTTCCCGCTAGAGGCGTTCGGTGATCTGTGACATGCCCAGGAGGAACCCGGGCCGGGAACGGCCCCAGCGACGTAAAGAGCTCTTCCACGCGGACGCGTTCCGCTGCGTCGGGTGCCGGCTGGACGTGCCGATGCTCGCGCCCGGCACCGCGCACCGCAACCACTGCCCGAACTGCCTGACCAGCCTGCACGTCGATCACCGGATCCCGGGGGATCGGCGGGCGGAGTGCCGGGGCAGGATGACGGCGCTGAGCGTGTCCGTGCGCGGGGACGGCGAGTGGCTGATCATCCACTCCTGCCAGTCGTGCGGCGGGCTCAGCGCCAACCGGATCGCGGGCGACGACAACGCGCTGGCGCTGCTGCGCATCGCCATGCGTCCGCTGTCGGACACCCGCCTGCCGGTCAGCGCCCTGCTGGCCCTGTGATCCCGCCCCGCCGGAGCCGCGGTACGCCCGCGGCGCCGGCGGGTACGGGAATCTCTGCGAAAGCGGCCCGGGTCAGAAGCGGCCGGGGTCAGAAGCGGCCCGGGTCAAAAGCGCCCCGGGTCAGAAGCGGCCCGGGTCACTCCTCGGCTTCGAGGTGCAGGGCCCGGGTGAAGTCGGCCACCGCCTCCTCGTGCCGGTCCAGCTCCTGGAAGATCTCGCCCCGCACCCGGTACGCCCAGATGTAGTCGGGATCCAGCTCGATCGCGGCGTCGAGGTCCTTCAGCGCCGCCTCGTTGTCGCCCAGCTCGCTCAGCACCGCGCCCCGGCTCCCGAGCGCCCGGTCGTTGCCGGGCTCCAGCTCCAGCGCCCGGTTGAGGTCGGCGAGCGCCTCCTCGTAGCGGTCGGCCATGCGCAGCGCCTCGCCCCTGCGGCTCAGCGCCCGCACGTAGTCCGGGTCGGCCTCCAGGGCCTTGGTGTAGTCGTCGATCGCCTCCGGGTAGAAGTTCATCCGCTGGTAGAGGTCGCCGCGGGCGACCCACGAGTACGCCAGCTCCTCGTTCAACGCGATGATCTTGCCGTGCTCGGTCAGGGCCTCGTCCAGCCGGTCCAGGTCCACCAGGGCGTCCGCCTTCGCCTCCAGGATCCACAGGGAGTCGGGCGACAGGGTGAGCGCGTGCTCGAAGTCGGCCATCGCCTCCTCCAGGCGGCCCATGGCGGCGTAGGTCTGGCCGCGCGAGCCGAGGGCGTACGCGCTGTCCGGCTCCAGCTTCAGCGCCTCGTCGAAGTCGTCGAGCGCGGTGTCGTACCGTTCGATCACCCGATGGCTCTCCCCGCGCAGCCGCCAGGCCCTCGCGTTGTCCGGCACCAGCGCGATCGACTCGGTCAGATCCGCGATCGCGGCGTCGTGCCGTGACAGGGCGATGTACGATTCGGCCCGGCTGCGCAGCACCGATGCCCGGGACTGCGCGGCGGCTTCCGACAGCCCTGACGTGTCCTTGATCCCCTCGCTCATGAGGGGTAAATGTATCCGACTAGATCTGGATAATGGCTGCCTTTTCCCGGGTGTACTCCAGGACCGAATCGTGGCCGTACCCGCTGTCCTTGACCCCGCCGAACGGCAGCCCCGGAGGCATCTGGCGGAAGGTGTTCACCCACACCGTGCCGCTGCGAAGATCGCGGACGAACCGGTGGGCCCGGCCCAGGTCGCGGGTCCAGACACCGGCCGCCAGCCCGTACGGGGAGTCGTTCGCGATCGCCAGCGCCTCCTCGTCGGTCGAGAACGGCAGCGCCACCGCCACCGGCCCGAAGATCTCCTCCTGGCACACCCGCAGCGCGTTGTCCTCGGCCGTGTAGAGCGTGGGCGCCACCCAGTAGCCGCCGGGCAGCGCCGGCACCACCTCGGCGCCGCTCCGCCCGCCGAAGACGAGCCGCGCGCCCTCCTTCTCGGCCAGCTCCAGGTACGACGTCACCCGCTCGTACTGCCCCGCCGACACGATCGGTCCCATCGTCGTCGCCAGGTCCAGCGGGTCGCCGAGGACCAGGTCCGCGCAGGCGCGCTCGATCCGGCCGAGCATCTCCGACCAGATCGAGCGGTGGATGAGGATGCGTGAGCCCGCCACGCACACCTGTCCGGCGTTGCCCGTGTAGACGGAGTTCACCGTGACGCCCAGGGTGGCGGCGTCCAGGTCGGCGTCGGGGAAGACGATGTTGGGGGACTTGCCGCCCAGCTCGAACGTCAGCGGCTTCAGCGCGTCGGCCGAGGCCCTGGTGATGGCCTGGCCGGTCTCGGTCGAGCCGGTGAGGCTGACCTTGTGCACGCCGCGGTGGCGGACGAGGGCGTCGCCGACCTCCTCGCCCAGGCCGCTGACGATGTTCAGCACGCCGGGCGGGAAGACGTCGGCGAGCAGCTCGCCCAGCCGCAGCACCGACGCGCTCGCCTGTTCGGCCGGCTTGACGATCACCGTGTTCCCGGCGGCCAGCGCGTACGCGGCCTTGGCCGAGAAGGTCGAGATGGGGGAGTTCCACGGGATGATGCAGACCGCCACCCCGTACGGCTCGCGCCGCGTCAGCCCGAGGGCGTCCGGCCCCAGCACGACCGTGTCGCCCTTGACCGCGTCGAGGCACTGCCCGGCGGCCAGCTGCCACAGGTACGCCATGCCCGGCAGGTCCCGCTTCAGCGTGTCGCGCAGGATCCGGCCGTTGTCGCGCGTCTCCAGCTCGGCCAGCTCCTTGGCGTGCCGGCCGAACAGCTCCGACACCTTGCGCAGGACGTGCGCCCTGGCCGCCGCGGGCAGTGCCGACCAGGCGGGGAAGGCGCGGGTGGCCGCGGCGACGGCCGCCTCGGCCTCGGCGGCCCCGCCGGCCGGGATGCGCGCCCAGGGCTCGCCGGTGGCGGGGTTGACGGTGTCCATCTGGCGTGCGGCGGGGACGAGCTCGCCGCCGATCAGGTTGCGGTAGTCAGGCACGCGACCAAGCATATGCTTGCTCGTTTCGAGGGGCCAGGCCGGAGAAAGCCTGAAAGATCACGTAAAGCGGCCGAACGCGGACGCTTAGACGGGGACGGCTCGGGCACAACCGCACGAAGGGTGGTGGCGATGACCAACAGAATCCTGGCCAGACTGGTGTACGGCTCCCGTTACGACCGCGTCCCCTGGGAACAGCGGGTCTACGTGCGGCCGGGAGAGCGGCTCATCCGCGAGGCGCAGTGGCGCCGGCTGATCGCCCGCGCGCCGATCATGTCGCGCGCCGCCTACGAACGGCTGCGCCCGCTGGGCGAGATCGAGGAGTTCCTCGACTGCATGATGTGCGGGGAGTCGCGCCAGCAGCCGCTCTTCGAGCCGACCGGCGGCAAGGGCTGGCGCTACCACGTCGTCCGCTGCCCCTCCTGCGGCTTCCTCTACCGCAACCCCAACGTCCGCCCCGAACGCCTCGGCGACCTGTACTCCACCGGCTACAGCACCTTCCTGACCGGCAAGTACGCCGCCAACCGGCAGCGCCGCTACGACCTGACCATGAAGGCGCTGGCGCCCGTGTTCGACGAGGGCAAGGAGCGGCGGCTGCTCGACTTCGGCTCGGGCGTCGGGCTCTTCCTCGAACTGGCCGAGCGGCGCGGCTTCGACGCCTACGGCGTGGACCTGTCGCCCGAGTCGGTGGCCCAGGCCAACGAACGGCTGAGCCGGGCCCGCACCTACTTCGGCGCGCCGGGGGACGTGCCGGAGATCGCCGCCGGCGGGTTCGACGTGATCACGCTGTGGTCGGTGCTCGCGCATCTGCCCCGGCCGCTGGAGGACTTCCAGCTGTTCAGGAGCCTGCTGGCGCCCGGCGGGGTGCTGCTCGTCCTGACGGTGAACGCCCGCTCGCTGTTGCTCAAGGCGTACGGGTCGAAGTGGAGCGGCTTCACCAAGAACCACCTGATGTTCTACTCCTCGCAGACCGTACGCACGCTGCTGGCCCGCGCCGGGTTCGCCGGCGTCGCCTTCAGCCACCACTACGGCGACACGGTCGAGGCCGGCACCACCAAACTGTCGCCCGCCCTCGCCGCCCGGCTGCGGCGCAGCGTGGAGGCGAGCGACGGCGGCAATATGATGCGCGTGCTGGCCTTCGCCGACGAGGAGGCCATCGGCCGCTGGGAAGGCGGCCCCCTCACGATCCACCGCCTGCACGACTGAGCCGTGCCGGGCCGCGGACCCGGCACGCCCGGGTCCGCGGTCGGGGACGGTTACGGTCCCGGCACGCCGAGGCCGGAGAGGCGCCTACGGTCCCGGCACGCCGAGGCCGGGACGCGGCTACAGCTCCGGCACCCCGAGGTCGGAGGTCTGGGACGGCTTGGCCAGCTCGGGATCGAGCTGCTCGATCAGCCGCTGCACCAGCGCCGCCCGCCGGACCCGCTCGCGGCCGAGCTCCTTCGGCACCACCCCGAGATGCCCGCCGGAGGGGTAGATGTTGGGCGCGTTACGCAGCCCCATCTTCAGGTAGACGGGAGCGGCGGCCCGCACGATCTCCACCGCCTCATAGAAGCGGACGAACCCACCCTGATCATCCGGCACCTCCAGATAGAGATCGATCGGCAACCGGGTCGCCGCGCGGATCTCGGCCAGGTGCGGCACGGTCAGGTCGGTGCCCACGTTGACCGTGGTCGCGCCGAGCCGTTCGTAGACGGCGGCGGTCGGCCCGTTCGTCAGCGGCATCAGCACGGACGTCTTCAGCACCAGGTTCGGCGGCAGCGTCCCGTCCGCCTTGAGCTCCCGCAGCACGTCCAGCGTGCCGAGATCGCCCACGAGCAGGCTGCGGATGCCCAGCGAACAGGCCCGCAGCGCGTCCGCCAGGCAGGCCGCGACCATCGCGTTCCCGCGCGCCGCCGCGCCCACGGCCTGGGTGAGCTTGGCCTGGCCACCGGTGTCCCAGGCGGCCCTCGGCCCCAGGAACAGGTTGACCTCGATGCCCCGCTCGGCCCCGAGCCTGGCCATCCGCCCGATCTCGTCGTCGGTCAGCATCATCACGCCGCTGCCCTGCGAGGTCCTCGCGACCGGCACGCCGAGCCGGTCGGCCTCGGCGACCACGGCCTCCAGCACGTCCGGTCCCTCGACGCTGGGAATCTCGAACCGGTACGGAGCCCCGTCCGCGAACCGGGACGCTACCGGAACGGCGGGCGCCTGCGCGGGCACCACCGGGTGTCCCAGGCGCTCCATCAACGCGTGGAGCTCGGCCAGGGTGGTCATCAGAGAGCCTCCTCGTCATAGATCACGTCAGCGCGGCCGAGCATGGTGCGCCGGCCGGTGTCGTCCTCACCCCACCATCCCAGCTCCACCCCGCCCACCGACATGCGCACCACCCAGCTGCCATGCTTCGGTACACAATGGAGCAAACCCGACTTAAGTGAAGTGTCGGCCATCCGGGAGGCGGGCCAGCATTTCGCCACCGGCGAGACGCTCGCCGAAGGCGTGGCGGTCCGGCCCACCGTGGCCGTCGTCCAGGGCCTACTACGTGGGCGCGGGCCTCATCGTGGCCGCCGCCTGCGACCTGCGCCTGGCCGTATCGGGATCGAGCTTCGGCGTCCCTATCGCGAGGACGCTCGGCAACTGCCTGTCCATCAGCCCCTCCCGAGGGGGCCGTCGCCTTGAGGCGACGGGGGAATCGGGGGCGGGAGGGCCGTCAAGGTCCGAGTGTGCCTTGACCTGCCAGGTCCGCGCATCACAGATTTCCTTCCGGGTTTTGTCGGTGCAAGGCGATAGCGTGGTTGTCTCGTTACCGAACGTGAGGGGTGGGGGTGCGCCGGTCGTTCAAGTTCCTGCTGCGCGCCACCAGCAAGCAGGCCGCCGCGCTCGCGCAGTGTGTGGAGGAGCACCGGCAGTTGTACAACGCCGCGCTGGAGCACCGGCGCACCGCCTACGCCAGGGCGGGCGTGAGTGTCCGATACGCAGACCAGTCGGCCGAGTTGAAGCACATCCGCGGCGATGACCCCGGTGGGCAGGGCCGGTGGTCGTTCTCTTCCCAGCAGGCCACGTTGCGCCGCTTGGATAAGGCGTTCCGCGTGTTCTTCGACCGGGTCAAGGCCGGGCGCACCCCGGGCTACCCCCGGTTCAAGGGCCGGGGCTGGTTCGACAGCGTGGAGTGGCCGAAGGACGGCGACGGCTGCCGGTGGGATTCCCAGCCTGAGCACCCCGCCGCGACCTACGTCCGGTTGCAGGGCGTCGGGCACGTCCGGGTGCATCAGCACCGGCCGGTCAAGGGCCGGGTGAAGACGATCGTGGTCAAGCGGGAAGGCAACCGCTGGTATGTGGTCCTGTCGTGTGACGAGGTGCCCGCCGAGCCGCTTCCCGCCACGGGCGCGGTAGCCGGGATCGACATGGGTGTGGCCTGGCTGGTCACCACTTCCGGCGGGGAACACCTGGCCAACCCCGGCCACCTGGCCGCAACCGCCGAACGTCTCGCGACGGCGCAGCGCGACCTCGCCCGCAAGAAACGGGGCTCCAAGCGGCGGCGCAAGGCGGTGGCCCGCGTTGCCGCGCTGCACGGCAAGGTGCGCCGCCAGCGGCTCGACGGGGCACACAAGACCGCGCTGGCGCTGATCCGCAACTACGACGTGATCGTGCACGAGGACCTGCGGATCACGAACATGACCCGCAGCGCGTCCGGCACGATCGAGGCCCCCGGCCGGAACGTCGCGCAGAAGTCCGGCTTGAATCGGAGCATCCTGGACGCGGGCTGGGGGGTGTTCCTGACGATCCTCGCGCACAAGGCTGAAAGCGCCGGTCGAGAGCTGATCGCGGTGAACCCCGCCGGCACCTCCCGCACCTGTGCCCGGTGCGGGCACTGCGCGAAAGAGAACCGCGTCACCCAGGCCGAGTTCATCTGTACGGCGTGCGGGCATGCCGCGCACGCCGACGTGAACGCGGCGGTCAACGTCCTCAGGGCAGGGCTTGCCCTTCGCCGGGCTGCGCAAGCGGCTTGGCGAGAAGCCGCTCCCTTCAGGGAACGGAGGAGTCACGAACACGTACTCGCTGCTCGTCCACCACCTCGGCCCCGCCAGAACCCTGGACATGCTGCTCCGGGCCCGCATGTTCACCGCCGAGGAGGCCCACTCCGCCGGCTTCGTGGCCACGGTCTTCGGCAGCGACGACTTCCACACCGCCGTCCCCGCCTTCCTCATCAAGCAGCAGCCCACCTGGCAGGGCCGCTGACCGCCCGCCCCGGCCCGTGGAGGGTCGCGCCGGTTCGCGGGCGGTGGGGCGGGTCCGTGCCCTGTGCTCGGCCTAAGATCGGAGGCATGCAGCTCGCCCCCGGTGTCCACGTCGCCATCACCGACCGCGACGGAGGAGTCAGCGCTCCTCCCTACGGCACGCGCAACCTCGGCGGCATGGTCGGCGACGACCCGGCCGCCGTGCGGGCCAACCGCGAGGGCGTGGCGGCCGAGCTGGGGGTGCGCGCCATCGTCTTCATGCGCCAGGTCCACAGCGCCGACGTCGCCTACGTGAGCGAGCCGTTCGGCGACGACCCGCCCATGCTGGACGGCGTCTTCACCACCGAGCCCCGCCTGGCGCTGGCCTCGCTCGGGGCCGACTGCCCGGCCGTGCTGGTGGCCGACCCCGTGACGCGGATGATCGGCGCCGCCCACTCCGGCCGCCCCGGCACCGAGGCCGGCATCGCCACGGCCCTGGTGGAGGCGATGGCGGCCAAGGGCGCGGAGCCCGGCAGGATGGCCGCCCTGATCGGCCCGGGCGCGTGCGGCCGCTGCTACGAGGTGCCCGCCGACCTGCGCGACCAGGTCGCCGCGAAGGTGCCCGCCACCTGGTCCACCACCTCCTGGGAGACGCCCGCACTCGACCTGCGGGCCGGCATCGAGTCCCAGCTCCGGGCGGCTGGCGTCCCCGACGTACGCCACGACGCCCGCTGCACGATCGAGTCGCAGGAGCTCTACTCCCACCGCCGCGAACACCCCGGCGGCCGCTTCGCCGGTCTCATCTGGCTCGACGCCTGACCAGCCCGCACCCGACGTGCGGATCCGCGGGCCGGCTCTGCTGCGCTGCGCGCTCGTGCTCACCGGAAACCCGCACGACGCCGCCGACCTCGCCCAGGAGGCGCTGCTGAAGCTCAGCGGTTCCTGGTCGAGGGTGCGGAAGAAGCACGACCCCTAGGGTTTCGTCCGCATCACCATGGCACGGCTGCACATCAGCGCCTGGCGCCGGATCAAGCGTGAACGTCTGGTCGTCAGCATTCCGGAAGAGGGTAGCGCCGACGCGGACATCGCCCGCTTCGACGGCGAACCGGGGCTGTGGCGCCTGGTGACGCGACTGCCCCCGCGCCGGCGCGCGGTCATCGTCTTGTGCCACTACTGCGATCTTTCCGACGAGGAGATCGCCGAAGCGCTGGGGGTGTCCAGGGGCACGGTGCGCAGCCAGGCCGCGCGCGCACTCGACAAGCTGAAAGCCGCCTGGGATCATCCGGCCCGACCCGGCCGCTGGAACGGGCCGGTTGCCCGGTGCGTCCTGTCATTGGTCCGTGTCCGGTCATCCCGGGCGAGTCGGTCGGCCGGATCAGCGAGCCGGCCCGGCCACGTGAGAACGGCCGGCCGGGAGGGCACCTGAGGCCGTGTGGGCCGGGTGCCGGTGGCGGGTCAGCTCTTCTTGTTGGAGTTGTAGATCGAGTTCACCACGATGATCCCGAGCCAGATCCAGATGAGCCCGTACGCCCGATCCGCGAACACGAGGACCAGGGTCATGATGGTGCCCAGGGCCATCGAGACGATGGCCAGGGCCAGGCGCTGGGCCTCCGTCGGTCCCGGGCGGGCCACCTTGGCGGGCTGCTCCGGGGTGATCTGGGCGACGCGTTCGTCCACCCGGCGCTCGATCTCGGTGCCCACCCGGTCGAGGAACGACTCCACGACCGCGTCCTCGAACTCCGGCCCGAGGTCGCGACGCGCGGACACGGCGGCTCGTAGTTCATCTCCAGTGGTCATATGTCGAGATATAACGGGATTATGGGCTATCGGGCAAGGATGTCATCGAGGTTGTAACTGACTGGACGCTCCAACTGCTCATAAGTGCACGATTCGGGCGTGCGGTCG
The DNA here is from genome assembly GCF_035917475.1 of Nonomuraea fuscirosea. Taxonomy (NCBI): domain Bacteria; kingdom Bacillati; phylum Actinomycetota; class Actinomycetes; order Streptosporangiales; family Streptosporangiaceae; genus Nonomuraea; species Nonomuraea fuscirosea. The sequence continues at coordinate 1,777,555 of NZ_CP109074.1, forward strand.
GGCCGCCACCGGCGGAACTGCGCGGTGTGCCGGAACCGGTCGCCCTCCATCTGGTCGTAGGCCACCTCGATCACCAGCTCCGGCCGCAGCGGGATGAACGACAGGTCCTTCTTGGCGTTCCACCGCGACACCGCCCCCGGCACCCGCTGCCCGCCCGTCGCGGGCCCGGCGGCAGGCTGGCCGGCGTTGGCCGCCGCCTGCTCGGCCCAGTGGCCCCAGGGATGCTCGCTCAGCTCCGCGAGGTACGGCCTGATCTCCTCGACCAGCTCCGCCCTGCGCTTCATCGGGAACGAGGCCGCCACCCCCACGTGGTGCAGCCGCCCGTCGTCGCCGTAGAGGCCGAGCAGCAGGGAGCCCACGATCGGCCCCGTCTTGTGCTCCCGATAGCCGCAGATGACGACGTCGGCGGTACGTTCGTGCTTGACCTTGAACATCGTCCGCTTGTCGGGCACGTACGGCTGGTCACCCGGCTTGACGATGATGCCGTCGAGGCCCGCCCCCTCGAACATCTCGAACCACTCGCCCGCCTGCTCCTCGCTGGTCGTGACCGGCGTCAGCCGGACGGAGCCGACCTTCTCCTCGGGGAAGAGCTTCTCCAGCCGGGCCCGCCGCTCCGCGAACGGCGCCTCCAGCAGCGACTCGTCGCCCACCGCCAGCAGGTCGAACGCGATGAACTGGGCCGGCGTCCGCTCCGACAGCATGCTCACCCGCGACTTGGCCGGATGGATGCGCTGCTGCAGCGCGTCGAAGTCGAGCTGGGTCCCCATGGGCAGCACGATCTCGCCGTCCACGACGACCCTGTCGGGCAGCTCGGCCCGCACCGCCTCGACCAGCTCGGGGAAGTAGCGGGTGAACGGCCGCTCGTTGCGGCTGCCCAGATAGACCTCGTCGCCGTCGCGGAAGACGATGCAGCGGAAGCCGTCCCACTTCGGCTCGTAGAACAGTGTGCCGTCCTGCTTGGGCATGGCCTTGACCGGCTTGGCCAGCATCGGCGGCACCGGCGGCCGCACCGGCAGATGGGGCACCGGCTCCGGCTCAGGCTCCGGTTCGGGCTTCGCTGCCGCTCCAGGCTCAGGCTCGGGCGTCTTGGCCGCTTCAGGCTCAGGCGTCGGCTCGGTCATGGCTCTGCTCCCTCGTGTACTTGCAGAAGAGGACCCCCGCCTCTTCCAGCACCTGGCTCAGTTCAAGTGCCGTCTGGGCCGGCTCGCCGTTCTGGATGCGCGCGGCGCCGCCTCCGACCAGCAGCGGGCTGATCGACAGGCACAGCTCGTCGACCAGGCCGTCGGCGGACAGCTGGGCGTTGACCCGGGGACCGCCCTCGCACAGCACCCTGGTCAGGCCCCGGTCGTGCAGCGCGGCCACGGCCGCCCGCAGGTCGACGCCGTCCTCGCCGGCCACGATCAGGTCGGACCGCTCGGCCGCCGTCTTGCGCCGGTCGCCGGGCGCGGCCTCGCAGGTGATCACGATGGTCCGGCTGGGGGCGCCGGTGAACAGCTCGCCGTCGAGGTCGAGGTCGAGGCTGCGGGTGATCACGGCGATCGGCGGCACCTCGGGCCGGCCCTGCCTGATCTCCGCCCACGCCTCGCGCGGCGGGACCGGGCCGTACCGCTCCTTGCGCACGGTCGCGGCGCCCGCGACGATGACGTCGGCCAGGCCGCGCAGGGTCTGGAAGATGCGCTTGTCGCCCTTGCTGGACAGCCCGCCGGAGCGCCCGTCGAGCCAGGCCGCGCCGTCGGCGCTGGACACCATGTTGAGCCGCAGCCACGGACGGCCCTCGGGATAGGCGTACGCCTGCACGATGTCCGGGTTGTCCTGTATGTCGGGATAGATGCGCCGCACTCCTCTACCTTGGCACACGACACCGACAATCGGTCGCAGGGATTTGCGGGGGCGCGGATCCCGTAGCCCAGAGCCGGCCAAGGGCTGGTCCAGGGCCGATCCAGGGCCGATCCAGGGCTGGGCTAGGGCTTCGACTGACGGGGCTGGCGCAGGACCTGGAGCGAGCGGGCCGTGACGGCCACCACGGCGTTCGGCAGCCAGCGCTCGTCCAGGAACGCGTCCTCCACCGTGTCGTGGTTGGTGTCGAGCACCGGCAGCCACGCCGCGCCGAACTCCTCGCCCGGCAGCGTGAACGGCATGTTCTCGTGGTGGGCGTTGATCAGCAGCAGGAAGGAGTCGTCGACGATCTTCTCGCCGCGCGGTCCCGGCTCGGTGATCGCCTCGCCGTTCAGATAGACCATCAGCGACTTGGCGTAGCTGATGTGCCAGTCGCTCGCCGTCATCTCGCGCCCGCCGGGCGTGAGCCAGACCAGGTCCCGCTTGCCGTCGTCGGGGTGGCGGCCGTGGAAGAAGCGGCGGCGCTGGAAGACGGGATGCTCGCGGCGCAGCTTGGACAGCACGCGGACGAAGTCGAGCAGGTCGGACTCGGCCCGCACCATCGACCAGTCCACCCAGGCCAGCTCGTTGTCCTGGCAGTAGGCGTTGTTGTTGCCGCGCTGGGTGCGGCCGATCTCGTCGCCGTGGGACAGCATGGGCACGCCCTGCGACAGGAACAGCGTGGCCAGGAAGTTGCGGCGCTGGCGGCGGCGCAGCGTGACGATCTGCGGGTCCTCGACCGGGCCCTCCGCGCCGCAGTTCCAGGAGCGGTTGTCGTTGGTGCCGTCGCGGTTGTCCTCGCCGTTGTCCTCGTTGTGCTTGTGGTCGTAGGAGACCAGGTCGGCGAGGGTGAAGCCGTCGTGGCAGGTGACGAAGTTGATCGAGGCGACGGGACGGCGGCCGGAGGACTCGTACAGGTCGGCGGAGCCGGTCAGGCGGGAGGCGAACTCGGGCAGGGCCGAGTGAGTGCCCCGCCAGAAATCTCGTACGATGTCGCGATATTTGCCGTTCCACTCCGTCCACAGGGGCGGGAAGTTCCCCACCTGGTAGCCGCCGGGACCGACGTCCCACGGCTCGGCGATCAGCTTGACCTGCGAGATCACCGGATCCTGCTGGATCAGGTCGAAGAACGCGCTGAGCCGGTCGACGTCGTGCAACTCCCTGGCCAGCGCCGAGGCCAGGTCGAAGCGGAACCCGTCGACGTGCATCTCCAGCACCCAGTAACGCAGGGAGTCCATGATGAGCTGCAGCGCGTGCGGCGAGCGCACGTTGAGCGAGTTGCCGCACCCCGTGTAGTCGAGGTAGTAGCGCCGGTCGCCGTCGTGCAGCCGGTAGTAGGCGGCGTTGTCGATGCCCCTGAAGCCCAGCGTGGGCCCCATGTGGTCGCCCTCGGCCGTGTGGTTGTAGACCACGTCGAGGATGACCTCGATGCCTGCCTCGTGCAGCGCCCGCACCATGGCCTTGAACTCCAGCACCTGCTGCCCCCGTGTCCCCGAGCTGGAGTAGCGGCCGTGGGGCGCCAGGTAGGCCATGGTGTTGTAGCCCCAGTAGTTCGTCAGCCCGCGCGCCACCAGGAAGTGCTCGGGGACGTAGTGGTGCACCGGCATCAGCTCGACCGCCGTGACCCCGATCGACAACAGGTGCTCGATGATCGCGGGATGCCCGATGCCGGCGTACGTGCCGCGCAGGTCGGGCGGCACGTCGGGGTGCCGCATGGTGAGCCCGCGCACGTGGGCCTCGTAGATCACGGTCTCGTGGTACGGAATGCGCGGCGACCGGTCGTTGCCCCACTCGAAGAACGGGTTGATCACCACGTTCTTCGGCATGTAGGGCGCGCTGTCCTCGGTGTTACGCCGGGTCGGATCGGTGAAGTAGTAGGGGAACAGCGCCTGGTTCCAGGTCAGCTCACCGTCGATGGCCTTGGCGTAGGGGTCGAGCAGCAGCTTGGCCGGGTTGCACCGGTGGCCGTGGGACGGCTCGTTGGGCCCGTGGACGCGGTAGCCGTAGCGCTGGCCCGGCTGGATGCCCGGCAGATAGCCATGCCAGACGAACCCGTCGACCTCGGGCAGTTCGACGCGCTCCTCGGAGCCGTCATCGTGGAAAAGGCACAGCTCGACCCGCTCGGCGACCTCGGAGAACACCGAGAAACTGGTGCCCACGCCATCCCAGGTGCCGCCGAGTGGATAGGGCTCGCCCGGCCAGACCTCACGCATGTGGCCCAATTGTCGCACGCTGAAGCGGTCTTGGTCGTGTCATGGAGAGAACGCTCTGCTCCCGGGCCACGGAACCCCACGTCGGCAGGGGCTCCGTGGCGGACGGGAGACTAGAGCAGCTCGGCCTTGAGCGTGATCGTCGTGCCGGCCAGGGCCTTGCTCACCGGGCAGTTGGCCTTGGCCGTCTCGGCGGCCTCCTGGAACTGCTCGGCGGTCAGGCCGGGCACGTGACCCTGCACCGTGAGCACGATGCCCGTGATGCCCTCACCCGGCTGGAACGTGACGTCGGCACTCGTCCGCAGCGACTCGGGCGGCGTGCCGGCCCCGGCCAGCCCGTGGGACAGCGCCATCGAGAAGCAGGACGAGTGGGCGGCGGCGATCAGCTCCTCCGGCGAGGTCTTGCCGTTGGCCGCCTCGGCCCTCGACGGCCAGGAAACCTCGAACGTGCCGACTCCCGAGGTGTCGAGCGAGACCGTGCCCGAACCGTCGAGCAAGGCGCCTTTCCACTGCGTGGTCGCGGTGCGTGTGGTGGCCATGGCGTTGTGCTCCCTCCTGTATGGACTTCCGACCTTATCGCGTGGCGAAACAGGCCCGCCGACCGTCATCCGGCTGCACATTTGCCGCGAATAATGACATGCTCGGGTCGCGGCGCACCCGCCGCCTTGGTCCGGATCAAACGGGAGTGTGGTGCCAGTGGAGGCACCGTACGACGACCGCCTGCTGCATCAGCGCGTGGTCGGCGGCGATGAGTCCGCTCTGGGTGAGGTCTACGATCGGCTCTCCTCGCTGATCTTCGGTCTCTCCCTGCGGGTCACCAGGGACCGGGTGATCGCCGAGGACATCACACAGGAGGTGTTCCTCGTCTTCTGGGAGCGCCCGCTGGCCTACGACCCGGAGCGGGGCACGCTGCGCGCCTGGCTGGCCACGATCGCCCACCGGCGCGCGGTGGACCACGTACGCGCCGAGGAGCGCAGGAGGGTCTCGGCGCTCGGCCCGCGGCTGTTCGAGCGCGAGCCCGTGCGGCTGGAGGACACCGTGCTCGCCGCCGACGAGGCGGAACGGGTCCGGCAGGCGGTCACGTCGTTACCCGACGGCCTGCGGGAAGCGGTCGAGCTGGCGTACTTCGGCGGCAGGACCTACCGGCAGGTCGGGGAGGAACTGGGCGTGCCGGAGGGCACGGCCAAATCGCGCATCCGGCTGGCGCTGCGGCGCCTGGCGGACGCGCTCGCCGAGGAGGAAGTGTGATGACCACCGCGCCGCCGCCCGCCGGGCGGGCGTTCGCGCACGCGAGCGGCACGCCGGACGCGGGCCCGCCGCACGCGCGGTCGGCGCACGCTGGACCGGCGCACGCGAGCCCGGTGTTCGCGAGCCCGGTGTTCGCGCACGCGGGAAGCAGTCTTACGGACGCAGGGCCGCCGCGCACGTGCCCAGCGTCCACGCACGCGCAGGAAGAGGTGTGATGGACCCCGTCGAGCGTCTCTATCTGGACGCGATGATGGAGGACCCGGCGGTGCCGGCCCACTCGTTGCGACCCCAGCTCCTGTCCGGGGCCAGGGCCCGGCGCAGGCCCGCGGCCCCCACCGCCGCCTGGGCCGAGCCGTACGCCGGCCGCGTGGCCGCCATGGACGCCCTGCTGGCCTCGGCCGCGGAGGACGACTGGTCCCGCGTCATCGTCGAGGGCTGGACGTTGCAGGAGCTCGTCGCCCACCTGGCCGCCAAGGACGGCCTGCTGGCCGCCGCTGTCGGAGCCCCCGTGCTGGGCCCGCCGATCGGCGCGGCCGACTCGGCGAGCCGGACGGACGACCTCCAGGCCTACGAACGTGCCCGCAGCCCCGAGCAGACCAGGCGGGACTGGCGCGCCCAGGCCGACGCCCTCTGCCGCCACCTGGCCGAGCTGCCGCCCGCCACCCCGACCACGCTGGACGGCCTGGAGGTGGTGGCGAGCGACCACATCCTGGCCAGGAGCCTGGAGACGTGGATCCACACGGTCGACGCGGCCCAGATGGCCGAGATCCGGCTGCCCGACCCCATCGCCGGTCACATCCACCTCCAGGCCGACCTCTGCGCCCGCCTGCTGCCTCTCACGATGTTCCTGTCCGGTCTGGACGGCACCGGCCGCACGGCGCACGTGACGCTGACGGGCGAGGGTGGCGGCGAGTGGCGGGTCGCCCTGGGCGTCGGCGACACGGCACCGGGCGAACCGGACGTGCGCATCACGGCGGACGTGGTGAAGTTCTGCTTCCTGCTCGGCGGCAGGGGGGATCCGGGGGAGTTCCCCGCCGAGCTGGACGGAGACCTTCCCCTGGCCAGGGACATCCTCCATGCGGCCCCCGCCCTTTCCGGCCCTTAACCCTACAAAAGGGACGAATTGCCGCTACGCCAATTACCGTATTTCCCACAAAACCAGGATTTCCGAATATCGCGACTTCCTGGTGAACGGCGATGATTTGACGGGTTGTTGGAGTTCGTAGAGGTAAAGGAGATTCTGCGTCTGGGTATGCCGACCCATGTCCGAGTACGCCGAGAAATGCGCGTTCCAGGACTCCGGGTCGATCTACCCAGGGCGGAAAAAATGCACGTTTATTCGAATAACTCGCGCCGCGGGCGTATCGCGGCACTGGCCGCGGCCGGCGCCGTCGCCGGACTCATGCTCCTCCCCGTCGGCCAGGGGGTCGCCGGCGCGAGCACGGCCGCGGTCCCGAGCGCGGTCGGATGGGTCTCGGGCGAGAAGCCGGTGCTGTGCGGGTACGGCCACTGGTGCGGCCGCCGCGACTGGGGTCCCCGCTGGTGCGGCGGCAGATGCCACCGGCATCACCACCACCACGGCTACCGCCACCACCACGACTTCGAGTCGCACAACAGGCACCACCACGTCGACCGGCGCGAGCCCGTACGCCGGGAGCCCGTGCGCGAGGAGCCGGTGCGGATGGAGCCCGAGCGGCCGGTCAAGGAGGACCGGGTCAGGCCGATCAAGCCGGTCAAGCCCGAGAACCCGGACAAGGACGACCGGGACGACTGGGGCGACTGGCTGCCCTTCGGCGCCGACGACGAGGGATGAACGAAGGCCGGCCGGGAGCACGCGTGTCGCGGCGATCGTGGAGGTCGTCGTCTAGGCTCGGCCCATGACGAGAGGGGGGTCCTCGTGACGGACGAAGTGACGGGTCTTGCGGGCCTGCTGTACGAGTTCGGGCTGCTCAAGCGCTACAAGCGGACCGGTTGGCTGGTGGCGGGCGTACGCGACCCCGAGAGCATCGCCGAGCACTCCTTCCGCGCCGCCGTCATCGCCAGCGTGATCGCCAGGCTCGAAGGGGCCGACCCGGAGCGGGCCGCGTTCATGAGCCTGTTCCACGACACGCAGGAAACCCGCATCACCGACATCCCGTACATCGGCAAGCGCTACCTCAAGCCGCCCTCCAACGAGGACGTCACCGCGGACCAGATGCGGGGCGTGCCCGCGGAGGTGGCCGAGATGGTCGGCGACGCGGTCGGCGAGTACGAGGAGAAGGCCAGCCTGGAGGCCGTCTGCGCGCGCGACGCCGACAAGCTGGAGTGCCTCATCCAGGCCGTCGAATACCGGGAGCAGGGGCACCAGAACGTGCAGGGGTGGATCGACAGCTCCCTGGCCGCCCTCACGACCACGACGGGCAAGCGGCTGGCCGAGGAGGCGTTGAGCACGGGGACCCTCGACTGGGTGGTCCGCGTGCTCAACGGCGACTGACGCGACGGCCCCCGTACGGGCCCCGGCAGGCGGCGCCAGGGCTCGCCGGTGGAGGACCGGGCGGGCGGCGCCAGGGGCGCGCTGACAGGCCGTACCGGCGGCGGCCGGGCTTATTCGCCGGCGGGGCGGGTGACGAGCTCTCTGGCGTACTCGTCGTCGCTCTCCGCCAGCACCCGCTCGGCCCCCCGCGCGGCCCGTTCGTCGCCGCGCAGGGCCAGCCCGCGGGTCGCCTCGGCCACCGTGCGCAGGTCGGTGTCGGTCAGCCGGGCGGCCAGCGCCTCCCTGATCCCGGGCGTGTCGGCGGCCAGCCCGGCGACGCCGGCGGTGGCCCAGTCGCGGATCTCGGAGTCGTCGTCCTCGGTCATCGAGATGAGCAGCGCCAGCGCTTCCTCGTCGTCCGGCGGCAGCACGTCGGCCAGCGCGATCGGGTCGGTCATCGTGCGCTGGTGACCGGGCCGCCCGATGACGTCGAGCACGTACGGCAGCGCCCGCGGATCGCCCTGATGCCCCAGCCCGGCGAGCACCGAGCGCAGCACCTGCGGGTTGCTCTCCGTGGTGACCATCTTCTGCAGCAGCGGCAGGGTCCGGTCGAGGTACGGCTTCTCCCCGTCCTCGGTGAACCCGAACTGGGCGATGGCGTCGACACCGAACTCCCGCTCCCTGGCGTCCTCGCTCAGGCACAGCCGGGTCAGCGCGTCGTACGTCTCCTCGTCGTCCCGCCTGTTCAGCGTGTCGGCCACGATCCACCAGGTCTCGGCGTCCTCGTCGATGTCGCGGTGGGCCAGCGCCCGCGCCACGAGCCGCTCGACCGGGGTGTGGACGCCCGCCGCCTCCTCCAGGAGCGTCGCGACGGCCGCGTGGCCCCGCTGGGCCTGCACCTGGTCGCTCTCGGAGCCGTCGGCCGAGCGTCCCGCCACGGTGATCAGCTCGGTGCCGTCCTTGGCGTACTGGCGGGCCACCACGTATTCCCAGTCGTCCTGCTCGAACTGGTCCATCAGCGCGCTCTCCAGGTGCACGCCCACCCACGCGCCGGCGATCTCCAGCGGTGAGTCGCCCTCGCCGTCGTACTTCTGGTGGTCGGCCCCGGCCTCCAGCAGCGCCTGCACCACGCCCAGCGCGCCCCGCCTGGCGGCCAGGGTGAGCGGGGTGTCGCCGTCGTCGTTGGTGACGTCCACGTCGGCGCCCGCCTCGATCAGCACCTGGGCGACCGCGGCCTGTCCGTTGGTGGCGGCCCAGAGCAGGGCCGTCCAGCCGCCGTCCTCCCGGCCGTCGACCTGGGCGCCGGCTTCCAGCAGCGCCCTGGCCACCTCTGTGCGGTCCCTGGCGGCGGCCGCGCACAGCGGCAGCCCGCCCTCCTCGCCCTCGCTGGGCGTGTTGGGATCGACGCCGGAGGCGAGCAGCTTGCCGACGGTCTCGATCTCGCCGTTCATCGCCGCGCGGTAGAGCTGTTCCTCATGCATGACAGGGACCCTAGCCTGGTCCGGCCGCGCCCCGGACCAAGCCAGGGCCCCGTGTCATGGCGTGGTACGCACGCGGCCCCCGCCGGGGTTCAATCGCGATGCCGAACCTGCATACTTCGCTGGATGTCGCGTTTCCTACCAAAGTAGGAGCTTCAAGGCGCTCGAAACGCGATATGTTGCGAGTATGACTGATCCCGGTGACGTCCGCGCGTCGGACGCCGAGCGCGAGGCCGTCGTCGAGCAGCTCCGGGTGGCCTCGGTCGAGGGCCGGCTCTCGCTCGTCGAGCTGACGGACAGGACGGAGGCGGCCTACACCGCCACCACCCACGCCGAGCTGGCCATGCTCACCCAGGACCTGCCCGCGGGCGGCACGCGGGCGCCCGTCCCCGCCGCCCCCGCGGAGGGCAGGAAGCGGCGCTGGTTCGTCGGCGTCATGGGCGACTCCAAGCGGCGCGGCACGTGGCGCATCGACCAGGAGCTCGGCGCCGTCGCGGTGATGGGCGACGTCGTGCTGGACCTGCGCGAGGCCGAGGTGCGCACCGACCGGGTGGAGATCCTGGCGGTCTCCGTGATGGGCGACGTCAAGATCATCGTCCCCGACGGGGTGAACGTGGACCTCGACGGCATGGCGATCATGGGCGACAAGAAGGTCAAAGTCGACCAGGCGCCTCCCGGCATGAACGTGCCGGTGGTGCGGGTGCAGGCGTACGCGATCATGGGTGACGTCAAGGTGGTCGGCGACTCGCACGCCCAGCCGCTGCAGCGCCGCATCACCGCCTGGCGCGAGCACTGGCGGCGGCTGCACGGCGAGGACTGGCGCGAGCTGAGCCGCCAGTTGCGCGCCGACACCCGCGAGCTGAACCGGCAGATCCGCGACGCCCACCGCGACCTGGGCCGAGGCTACTGAGTCAGCCCGCCAGGGGCACTGGCTGCCGCTGAGCCGCCTCGTACCGTTCCAGCAGCACGTCCACCAGCTCGGGCGCGGGCCCGAGCACGTCCGCCACCACCTCGGCGCCCGCCTCCAGCGTCTCCCGCCGCACTTTGTCGGCGAAGTAACCGGGAGCCAGCAGGTACGGCGCGACGACCACCCTCGGCGCTCCCGCCCGCCGCAGCGCGGCCACGGCCTCGGCGGGAGAGGGGCGGGCGGCGGAGGCGTACGCGGCCGTGACGGTCCACCAGCCGGAACGCCGCCAGCCCCGCGCCAGCGCGGCGACGACCCCGTTCGCCCTGGCGTCGCTGGAACCCGCCGAGACCAGCACCACCGCCGTGTCAGGGTCGCCCACGGTCACGCCCGCCTCGCTCAGCCGCCGTTCGAGCGCGCGGCGCAGCGCGGGATGCGGCCCGAGCGTGCGGCCGTAGTGGACGAGCAGGCGCGGCTCGCGGGCGCGCACCTCGTTCAGCGCGGCCGGCAGGTCCACCCGGCTGTGGTAGGCCTCGGTGAGCAGCAGCGGCAGCACCACGGCCCGGTCCAGGCCGCGCAGCGCCTGGCCGAGCGTGGGAGCGCTGTGGTCGAGATAGGCGACCCGGACGTCCAGCGGCACCTGGCCGAGCAACGCGGCCACGGTGGCGGCGGCGCGCGGGTCTCGCGACCCGTGGGCCACCGCCACCAGTGGCACGCCGCCGGGGGCCGTCCCGCCTGCCAACGGGACGGGTCCCCCACTGGGGATCACAGGTGAATGCCGCATTCGACCTTCCCCAGGCCCGCCCAGCGACCGCTGCGCGGATCCGCACCCTCGGCGACCTGCCGCGTGCACGGGGCGCAGCCGATCGACGGGTAGTTGTCGTAGTGCAACGGGTTGATGAGCACCCCGTTGTCGGCGATGTAGTTGTCGACGTCCTCCTGCGTCCAGGAGGCGATCGGGTTGACCTTCACCATCTGCCGCTTGGCGTCCCACTCCACGACCCTGGTGTCGGTCCTGCTGGTCGCCTCGTCGCGGCGGATGCCGGAGATCCAGGCCAGGTACGGCTCCAGCGCCCGGTTCAGCGGCTCCACCTTGCGCAGGTAGCAGCACAGGTCGGGGTTGCGGCCGAACAGGCGCGGGCCGAGGTCGCGGTCCTGCTCCTCGACCGTCCGCGACGGCTTGACGTCGATCACGTTGACGTCATAGACCTGCCGCACGGCGTCCCGCGTGCCGACCGTCTCGGCGAAGTGGTAGCCGGTGTCGATGAACAACACGTCCACCCCGGGTTTGACCCTGCTCACCAGGTCGATGAGGAGCGCGTCGCTCATCGAGGAGGTCAGGCACAGCCGGTCGCCGAACGTGGCCGCCGCCCAGCGGATGATCTCGCGGGCGGGGGCGTCCTCCAGGAACAGCGCGGCGGACTCGACGATGTCCTGAAGGTCGAGCGCGTCGCGCTGCTCTCTCAAACCGACCTCGATGTCGACCAGCGTCATATCTTCACTCCGATTCCCAGGAATTTCAGCTTGAAGGCACGAGCGCAGGCGCGGCAGTACCAGCCGCCGTCGCCCTGGTAGGGCTCAAGGTCCTCGTCGCCGCAGTAGGGGCAGTGGAAGGGGACCGCTCGTGTGGTCATTTCAGGTCGGCCTCGTCCGCTCGCTGGACCCAGTCGGCGAACGATTCGCCTTCCTTCTTCTGGCTGTCGTAGTTGGACACGACGCGCGACACGTAGTCGGGCAGTGCCTTGGCGGTGGTCTTGAGGCCGCGGACCTTCCTGCCGAACCCGGCGTTGACGCCGAGCGAGCCGCCGAGGTGGATCTGGTAGCCCTCGACCTGGTCGCCGTTCTCGTCGACGACGAGCTGCCCCTTCAGGCCGATGTCGGCCACCTGGATGCGGGCGCAGGAGTTGGGGCAGCCGTTGACGTTGATGGTCAGCGGCTCCTGGAAGTCGGGCAGGCGCCGCTCCAGCTCGTCGATCAGGTCCATCGCGGTGGCCTTGGTCTCGACGATGGCGAGCTTGCAGTATTCGATGCCGGTGCAGGCCATCGTCTGGCGGCGGAAGGTGGACGGGTTGACCTGGAGGTCGGCCGCCTCCAGCTCGGCCACGACGGACTCGACCCGGTCGGGCGCGATGTCGAGGACGACCATCTTCTGCTCGACGGTGGTGCGGACCCGGTCGGAGCCGTGCCGTTCGGCGATGTCGGCGATCCGGTGCAGGGTGTCGCCGTCGACCCGGCCCACTTTGGGCGCGAAGCCGACGTAGAAGTTGCCGTCCTTCTGCGGGTAGACGCCCACGTGGTCGCGCCGGTTGTCGCGGGGCAGCTCGGGCGCGGGCCCGTCGGGCAGCCGCTCCTTGAGGTATTCGGTCTCCAGGACGTCGCGGAACTTCTCCGGACCCCAGTCGTTGACCAGGAACTTGATCCGGGCCCGGTGACGCAGCCGCCGGTAGCCGTAGTCGCGGAAGATCCCGACGACGCCCTCGTGCACGTCCGCGGCCTTGTCCGGGCTGACGAACACGCCGAGCCGCTTGGCCAGCATCGGGTTGGTGGACAGCCCGCCGCCGACCCACAGGTCGAAGCCGGCCTCGCCCCGCTCGTTGACCACGCCGACGAACGCGACGTCGTTGATCTCGTGCACCGTGCAGTGCGCCGGGCAGCCGCTCAGCGCCGTCTTGAACTTGCGCGGCAGGTTGGAGTAGGCGGGGTTGCCGACGACCCGGTCGTAGATCTCCGTGATCTGCTCGGAGGCGTCGAGCACCTCGCCGGTGTCGATCCCGGCGAGCGGGCACCCCATGATCACGCGCGGTGTGTCGCCGCACGCCTCCGTGGTGGACAGGCCGACGGCCTCCAGCCGCTCCCAGATGTCGGGCACCGACTCGATCTCGATCCAGTGCAGCTGGATGTTCTGGCGGTCGGTGATGTCGGCGGTGCCGCGGGCGTACTCGTTGGAGATGTCGGCGATCGTGCGCAGCTGGGCCAGGTCGAGCTGGCCGCCGTCGATGCGCACGCGCAACATGAAGTAGCGGTCGTCGAGCTCTTCAGGCTCAAGGATGGCGGTCTTGCCGCCGTCGATGCCGGGCCTGCGCTGGGTGTAGAGGCCGTACCAGCGCATGCGTCCGCGCAGGTCGGCCGGGTCGATCGAGTCGAAGCCCCGCTTGGCGTAGATGTCGATGATCCGTTGGCGGACGTTGAGGCCGTCGTCGTTCTTCTTGTTCTCTTCGTTCTTGTTGAGCGGCTCGCGGTAGCCGAGGGCCCACTGGCCTTCGCCGCGCGGGCGTTTGTGGTGCCGGCTGGCAGGAGTGCGGCTGGCAGGGGTGCTCATTGCGCGTCCTTCGATTCATGGGCGCGCTGCAGTGTTCCCACCTGGCCTCGTCATCGAGGGCAGGGCTGGAGAGGAAGAGTGCGACGCGCTCAGCGGTAGAGAAACAAGTGAGTTAGCGGGCGTCGCAACAGATGGCACTGCGGACACGCTGAAGATCGACGTGGCGTCGACCGACGAGCATGGGGTCCGCTGGCATGATTCGAGATTACTCTGGCTGTCCGGGATGTCCAAGACGGGGTCCAGAGTGTGGGATGGTTCACCCCTGACGTGGCCAGTCCAGGTCCGACTCCTGAGGCTGCTCCTCGGTCTTGTGCTGGCAGTCGCACCATGAGCCGCCGCGGCAGTCCTCGTGACGCTTGTCCTTGCAGCTCTCGCAGATCACGCTTGCATTATGGACCTCATGGCCGAGCTGCTCGGCGACCTGCGCGCCGAGACCGCCTCCTTCGAACAACTGCTCCAGCCCCTGCGGGACGACGACTGGGAGCGGCCCACCCCCGCCGAGGGCTGGGCGATCCGTGACCAGGTGAGCCATCTTGCCTGGTTCGACGACGCGGCCGTGCTCGCCGCCACCGACCCGGGCGGCTACGAGGCGCTGCTCGGCCGGTTCGGCTCCGTCGACGACGTGGCCGAGGCGATGCGGGGGATGCCGCCGGGCGAGTTGCGCGCCTGGTTCGACGCCTCCAGGGCCCGCTCCCTTGAGGTGTTCGGGACGCTGGACGCCCGTGACCGGCTGCCGTGGTTCGGGCCGCCTATGTCGGCGGCCTCGTTCGTGACCGCGCGGCTCATGGAGACGTGGGCGCACGGTCAGGACGTCGCCGACGCGCTCGGCGTGGTCAGGGAGCCGACGGAGCGGCTGAGGCACGTGGCCACGATCGGGTTCAGGGCCCGGCCCTACAGTTTCGCCGTACGCGCGCTGCCCGTCCCCGAGGAGCCCGTACGGGTGGAGCTGAGCCTGCCGGGCGGCGGCACCTGGACGGCGGGGCCGGAGGAGGCCACCGGCCTCGTCCGCGGCACGATCCTCGACTTCTGCCTGGTCGTGACCCAGCGCATCCACCTGTCGGACACCGGCCTGGAGACCACCCCCGGCCCGGCGCGGGCCTGGATGGAGATCGCCCAGGCGTTCGCCGGCGGCCCTGGCAAGGGCCGGGCGCCCAAGTCGGGGTGAGGCCAGGGTTCCGCCGGATGACGCCGGTCTCATGATCGGTGACATGCTGTGAGCATGCGCACAATCCTCAACGTCATCTGGCTGGTGTTCGCGGGCGTCTGGCTGGCGATGGGCTACGCCCTGGCCGGCGTCATCTGCTGCATCCTCATCGTGACGATCCCGTTCGGGATCGCCTCGTTCAGGATCGCGGCGTACGCGCTGTGGCCGTTCGGCCGGACGGTCGTGCGCGACCCCGACGCGGGCGTCTTCTCGCTGCTGGGCAACATCATCTGGTGCGTGGTGGCCGGCATCTGGCTGGCCATCGGGCACGTCGTCACCTCGATCCCGCTGTTCGTCTCCATCATCGGCATCCCCATGGGCGTGGCCAACATCAAGCTCATCCCGGTCTCCCTCCTGCCCCTGGGCGCGCGCATCGTCGACAACGACTGAGCACGACCGGCGGCGACCGGACGGCTAGAGGTGGCCCGGGGGACGTAAGCTGTGCCGAAGAGTCACTGCGAATAACCGTTGGGTGCCATGACGTCCACCGATGCGCCTTCCCGGCCCAAGCGCGGCCTGGTCTCCCATGCCCGCGCGCGGCTCAACTGGGTGCTCGACACCAAGTCGTGGGCGATCGTGCGCGCGTCCACCAACGCCGGCGTCACCTACCGGGTGACCGGCCTGGCCGGCGAGGCCGCGTTCTTCGCGCTGCTGTCGCTGCCGCCGTTCGTGCTGGGCCTGATCGGCGTGCTGGGCAAGCTCGGCACCTGGCTGGGCCCCACGGTGGTCACCCAGGTGAAGACCTGGGTGATCGACCAGGCCGGGCTGCTGTTCACCGACGACGCCCTCGACAAGGTGATCAATCCGCTCATCACCGACGTGCTGAGCGACGACGCCGGCAAGGTGTCGATCATCTCGCTGGGCTTCCTGCTGTCGCTCTGGTCCGGCTCCAGGGCGCTCTACGTCTACGTCGACCTCATCTCCGTCGCCTACGGGCTGGGGGAGGAGCGCGGCATCATCCGCACCCGGCTGATGTCCTTCGGCCTCTACGTCATCGGGCTGATCATCGGGATCATCGTCATGCCGATCCTGGTCGTCGGCCCGACCCTGATCAAGGACGCCCTGCCGGCCGACTACGGCAGCCTCATCGACCTGCTCTACTGGCCGGTCGTCATCATCGGCTCGGTGCTGTTCCTCACCGTGCTCTACCACGTGAGCGTGCCCGTCCGCACCAAGTGGTACCGCGAGCTGCCCGGGGCCATCCTGGCGCTGTTCCTGTGGATCCTCTGCGCGGCG
Source organism: Nonomuraea fuscirosea (assembly GCF_035917475.1). Classification (NCBI taxonomy): domain Bacteria; kingdom Bacillati; phylum Actinomycetota; class Actinomycetes; order Streptosporangiales; family Streptosporangiaceae; genus Nonomuraea; species Nonomuraea fuscirosea. The sequence continues at coordinate 1,793,481 of NZ_CP109074.1, forward strand.
GTGCTGCGCGCGGTCCTGGCCGCCTGGTTCTCGCCCGTCTCGGTGTACGGGTCGCTGGCCGCGCCCATCGCGCTGCTGCTGTGGCTCTACATCACCGCGCTGGCCGTGCTCATCGGGGCGATCCTGAACGCGGAGGTCGACCGGCTCTGGCCGGGCGTGGGCCGCGCCAAATAGCCGGCCGCCGGGAGGCGGCCGGTCGGACACGGCGTTTCTTCGCCGTCTTCGGCGGCGTCCCCAAGACGGCGACCACGGTCGACCTGGACCTCGAAGAACCTCGGTCGCTTCGAGAACTTCCTGATCACCACGAAATGAGCGCCTGCTCGCATCCGCTATCGTCTAGGGCGTGACGCGACTGGCGCATTGGGTGGGATCGACCACCGGGGAGCGAAAGGAGCGGAGGCCGTGCGCCTGGGTCTTCGCAACTCGTCAACGATGACAGGAGAGTCATGAGTTCTCTCGCTAGCGTCGACCCGCAGATCGCCGAGCTCATCAAGGCGGAAGAGCGTCGTCAGTCCGACACCGTCAAGCTGATCGCGTCCGAGAACTACGTGTCGAAGGCCGTCCTCGAGGCCACCGGCACCGTGCTGACCAACAAATACTCCGAGGGCTACGCGGGCAAGCGCTACTACGAGGGCCAGCAGGTCATCGACCAGATCGAGACCGTGGCCATCGAGCGGGCCAAGTCCCTGTTCGGCGTCAACCACGCCAACGTGCAGCCCTACTCCGGCTCGCCCGCCAACCTCGCCGTCTACATGGCCTTCCTGGCGCCCGGCGACACCGTGATGGGCATGGGCCTGCCGTTCGGCGGCCACCTCACCCACGGCTGGTCCGTCTCGGCCACCGGCAAGTGGTTCAACCCGGTCCGCTACGGCGTGCGCCAGGACACCGGCCGCATCGACCTCGACGAGGTCCGGCAGCTCGCGCTGGAGCACCGGCCCAAGCTGATCTTCTGCGGTGGCACCGCGATCCCGCGCACGATCGACTTCGAAGGCTTCGCCTCGATCGCCCGCGAGGTCGGCGCCGTGCTGGCCGCCGACATCGCCCACATCGCCGGCCTGGTCGCGGGCGGCGCCCACCCGTCGCCGGTCGGGCACGCCGACGTCATCTCCACGACCACGCACAAGACGCTGCGCGGCCCGCGCGGTGCCATGCTCATGGCCGACAGCGACGAGCACGCCACCGCGCTCAGGAAGGCCGTCTTCCCCGGCCTGCAGGGCGGCCCGCACAACCACACCACCGCCGCCATCGCGGTCGCGCTGCACGAGGCCGCCCAGCCGTCGTTCCGCGACTACGCCCACCAGGTGGTCGCCAACGCCAAGACCCTGGCCGACGAGCTCGCCTCGCGCGGGTTCGACCTGGTCTCCGGCGGCACCGACAACCACCTCATCCTGCTCGACCTCACGCCCAAGGGCATCGGCGGCAAGCCGGCCGCCCAGGCGCTCGACCGCGCGGGCCTGGAGACCAACTACAACACGGTGCCGTTCGACACGCGCAAGCCGTTCGACCCGTCCGGCATCCGCATCGGCACGCCGTCGGTGACCTCGCGCGGCATGGGCGAGGCCGAGATGCGGCAGATCGGCGCCTGGATGGACGAGGTCGTCACCGCCCTGGCCAAGGGGGATGCCGAGTCCGTCATCACGCGCGTCCACCACGAGGTCAGCGAGCTCACCGCGCAGTTCCCCGCGCCGGGTCTTTAAGGTCAAGAGCTTCATCTGTTACGGCGGTGCCGGCCTGGCGCCGCCCGCCGCACGGGGCTGAGGGCCTCCAGGGTGACGCCCTCTGACCCGCACGTGGTCGGCCGCCGTCACGGCGCAAAGCGGGCCGTGACGGTGGTTCACCCCCCGGGCGCCGGTGAGGTCCTGGTGAGGGTGCCGTTTCTGATCGTGGCTACCGGGATGACGTGCTGTTTCGGGGTGAGGGTGTCGCCCTTGGCGTCCCGGTAGACGCGGTGCTCCGGGGCGGTGGTGGTGACGCGGAAGAGCGTGGCGTGGTGGATCGTGCCGTCGGCGCTCAGCCAGGGTTCCGGCATCCGCAGGATGTCGCGCGGTCGCGTCGTGACCGCGTCGATCGCGTCCTCCAGGGGCATCCCGCAGGCCAGCAGCTTCGTGATCGTGGTGGCGAGGTCGTGCACCGGGCCGCCGACGTTGCGTACGTGGATGTCCGTGCTGATCGTGTGCGGCGGGAAGCCGGCCGCGAGCGCGCGGGCCGCCACCTCGAAGCTGAAACTGGCCGCCCCGTGCCCCACGTCCAGCAGCACACCCCGGTCGAGGGCGCGGGCCAGCGCCGGGGCCGGAGCGCCGCCGGAGGTCCACGGCGTGCCGGTCTTGCCGTGGTAGCAGTGGGTGACCACGTCGCCGGCCTCCAGCAGGTCGAGCACGTCGCCGATCAGCGGCGGCGCCTCACCCACGTGCACCAGCAGCGGCAGGCCCGCCTCCCTGGCGACCAGGCGGCCGAGCTGGAGCGGCTGCAGGCCCATCGCGCCCACGATCGCGCCGCTGGAACGCACCTTCACCCCGCACACCACGTCCCGGTGCCGCTCGATCGCGGCCAGGGTGGCGTCCACGTCGATGAACGACGGGTCGGCGGTCTCCCGCAGGTGCACCAGGCCGTGGGAGCCGATGTTCAGCCAGGCCCGCACCCGGGTCCTGGCCGTGGGCAGGACGTAACGGACCAGGCCGTCGATGGTCGCCTGACCGGCGCTGCCCGCGTCGGCCAGCACGTGCACGCCCGCGTCCAGGCCGACCCGGTCGGGCGGCAGGCTGATCTCGGTCATCGCGTCGTAGACGTGCGCGTGCAGATCCACCCATCCCGGCCCGGCCCACAGCTCCCCGGCCTGCCGGTCCTGGTCCCGGGCCTGACCGGCGGCCCACGGTTCCCCGGTCCACCGTTCCTCGGCCTGCTCTGTGCGCGGTCGGTCGCCTGCTTCGGGCAGCGGGGTCAGGCGTGCTGTGCCGTCGGAGATCGTCAGGCGGGCCGGGGACGGGGAGCCGATCACGCGCAGGGGTGTGGTCGTCAGGTCCTCGGTCGGGTTGCGGTCCCGGGTCATGACAGTGCCTCCGTGACGGCGGCGTTGTGGAAGGTTCTGCGGACGCGGCCGATCGCGTCCGAGGTGCGCGCCGGGTGCACCCGGTTGGTCAGCAGCACGGCGAAGAAGTCCAGCTCGGGGTCCACCCACAGGCTCGTCCCGGTGAACCCGTTGTGCCCGTAGGCCGCCGTGGTGAGCAGGTCGCCGCCGCTGCTCAGCGGGGGCTCGTGCGCCTGCCAGGCCAGCGTGCGGCCGAGCACCCGGGTGCCGGTCATCACGCTCAGCGTGCGCGGCGCGAGCGGGCCGCCGCCGCCCCGGCACAGCCAGCGGCCCAGCCGGGCCAGGTCGGACACCGTGCCGAACATCCCCGCGTGACCGGCCACGCCGCCGAGCACCTCGGCGTTCTCGTCGTGCACCGTCCCCTGGACGACCCGGCCGCGCCACGGGCAGTCCTCGGTGGCCGCCGCCCTGGCCCGGTCCCGCTCCGGCAGCACGAAGGTGGTGGCGTCCATGGCCAGGGGCGCGGTGATCCGGTCCCGTACGAGCCGGTCGAGGGACGTCCCCGAGGCGCTCTCCGCGATCAGCCCGAGAATCATGAAACCCTGGGAGCTGTACTCCATCCCCGGCTCCGCGCGCAGCGGCAGGTCGACCAGGGCGTCCAGTAGTTCCTCCCGGGTCGGGAAGCGGCGGTAGAGGGGCTGCCGGCCCGGGATGCGCGAGGTGTGAGTGAGCAGTTCGGACACGGTGATGTCCGCCTTGTCAGTGCCTTCGTAGCGCGGCAGGTGGTGCGCCACCCGGTCGTCCAGGGTCAGCTCGCCCGACTCCACCAGGGCCATGACCGCGAGGCCGACGATCGGCTTGGTGACCGAGGCGAGGTCCCACAGGGTGTCCGCGCCGACCGGGTCGCCGTCCCAGCTCAGCGTGCCGAGGGTGCCGAGCTCGACCGGACCGCCCGAACGGCCCCACGCCCACGCGGCCCCCGAGAACACGCCCGCCTCCCGCGCCCGCGCCAGCACCCGCCCCGCCCCGCCGGCCGGATTGCCCGCGCCAGGCGTCGAGTCCGTCGCCGTGCTCAGCGCCGGGCCCGGCGATGGACCTCCTGCCGCCGGGCTTGCGGATCGCGGCACCGTCATGTGTTCCTCCCCAGCGCCGCCGAGACCCGGGCGGCGGCGGCCACCACCAGCGGGCCGAGCAGCGGCACGTCGTCCTCGTTCAGGTTGAGGGTCAGCCCCGCCACGCTGACCGCGCCCACCGCCGTGCCGGCCGCGTCGTGGACGACCGCCCCGACGCACCGCACGTTGGTCTCGTTCTCCTCGTCGTCGACCGCGTACCCGCGTTGACGCACCCGTTCCAGCTCGGCCATCAGCAGGTCGGGGTCCACGATCGTCTTCGGCGTGTTGCTGATCAGCGGCGCGGTGGCCGCCAGCACGGCGCGCACCTGCTCCTCGGGCAGGTGCGCCAGGATCGCCTTGCCGATCGCCGTGCAGTGCAGCGCGATCTGCGTCCCGACCCGCGAGGCCATCCGGTACGGCTGCTGCGACTCCACCTTGGCCAGATAGACGGCCGACGAGCCGCTGCGGATCGCGAAGTGCACCGTGTGCGTGGTGTTGCGCTGCAGGTTCTCCAGGATCGGCCGGACCAGCGTGGTCATGTCGCGATCGGTGAGCGCCGCACCGGCCAGCGCGAGGATGGCCGGTCCCGAGGCGTAGGTGCCGTCGCCGTGCGAGACGGCGTACCCCTGCGCGATGAAGATCTGCAGGATCCGGTGCACGGTCGTCTTGTTGATGCCGGTCCGCAGGGCGATGTCGGCCAGGCGGCGGGGCTGATCGTGCCCGGCCAGCGCCCCCAGCACGACCAGGGTCTTCTCCACCGAGTTCATTGTCACCTGACCCAAAAGCCTTGACGGACATATCCGAAACGAGCCATATTCAACCACGTGATACGAGATTTCACCATGTGAAACGTACGAAAGGGAGGCGGGACCTCATGTCCGTCCGCGAATTGCCGACCCGCCGGGATCTGTTCAAGCTCGGCGGCCTCGCCGCGGCGGCGCTCTCCCTCGGAGCCTGCGCCAGCACCAAGCCGTCGACCGGCGGTCAGGGCGCCGCCGCGACCGCGCTGCGGGTCTCGCTGGCCTCGGACGCCACCACCCTCGACCCGCACAAGCAGGGCGACCTGCCCTCCATGAACGTGCTGATCAACGTCTTCGACACGCTCACCGTCAGGGACACGAGCGACCAGCTCGTCGGCGGCCTGGCCGAGCGCTGGGAGTCGAAGGACGACAAGACCTGGCGCTTCCACCTGCGCGAGAACGTGACCTTCCACAACGGCGAGCCGTGCGACGCCGCCGCCGTGGCCTACAGCATCGAACGCCTCATCGACCCCGCCACGCAGTCCCCGATCGTGGAGCTGCGCCTGGTCACCGGCGCGAAGGTGATCGACCCGCACACCGTGGACCTGGTCACCAAGGAGCCCGACCCGATCCTGCCGGCCAAGCTGTCGCTGTTCGGCGGGGTGATCGTGCCGCCGAAGTACATCAAGGACAAGGGCGACGAGTTCTTCGCCGAGCACCCGGTCGGTACCGGGCCGTTCACGTTCGAGCAGTGGCAGCGCGACAGCCAGATCACGCTCAAGGCCAACCCCAAGTACTGGAACGGCAAGCCCTCCGTCGAGCAGCTCACCTTCAAGGTCATGCCGGACCCGTCGTCGTCGCTGGCCGCGCTGCAGTCAGGGGAGCTGGACGTGGTGACCGGCCTGACCCCCGACGCCGCGCAGCAGCTCGGCGACGCGCCCGGGTTCAAGGTCGTCACCTCGCCCGGCGTGCGCACGTTCTTCGTCTCGCTCGACACCGAAGAGGGCCCGCTGAAGGACAAGCGGGTGCGGCAGGCGCTCAACCACGCCCTCGACGTGGACACGCTGATCAAGTCGGTGCTCAACGGCGCCGCCGAGCGCACCCCTACGCTCATCCCGAAGCAGGCCTTCGGCTTCGACGCCTCCGTGCAGCCGTTCCAGCACGACGTGGCCAAGGCCAAGAGCCTGCTCGCCGAGGCGGGACACGCGGGCGGCTTCGCCCTCAAGCTGTCGTCCTCCACCGCCGACAAGGACATCGCGCAGGCCATCTCCGGCCAGCTCGCCGAGGTGGGCGTCAAGGCGGAGGTGTCGCTGCTCGACCCGGCCACGTTCAAGGGCCGCCTGGTTTCGGACAACCGTAAGGCGCTGGGCGAGATGTACTTCGTCGGCAACTCCGGCTGGACCATGGACGCCTCCAGCAACCTGCAGTCGTTCGTCCGCCACGACCGCCGCCAGAGCCGCTGGAACAACCCGGAAGCCGACAAGCTCATCGACACCGAAGAGCAGTCGGTCGACCCGGACACCCGGCAGGAGGCGTTCACCGCGTTGCAGAAGCTGATGATCGAGGAGTCGCCGTTCCTCTACCTGTATCAGGCGAGCATCCTGTACGCCGTCAGCGACCGGGTCCAGTGGAAGACGAACGCCAACGGCACCCTCGCCATGGCGACCGCCAAGCTCGCCGGCTCATGATCGGATTCATCGCCAAGAGGGTCGGCCACACCCTGCTCGTGCTGTTCTGCGTGGCCACGGTGGCGTTCTTCATCGTCCGGCTGGCCGGCGACCCGGTGCAGCAGATGCTGCCGCCCGAGGCCACCATCGAGCAGGAGCGCGCGCTGAGGGCGAGCCTGGGCTTCGACCGGCCGCTGCTCGACCAGTACGTCTCGTACATGACCGGCCTGCTCGGCCTGGACTTCGGCCAGTCGGTGTTCTTCCACCGCCCCGCGTTCGAGGTGATCATGGAGCGCCTGCCGCTCACGATCGACCTGGCCGTGGCCGCGATGGCGTTCACCCTGATCGTCTCGATCCCGGCCGGGATCGTGGCCGCGGTCAGGAGGGGCAGCGCGACCGACACCTCGGTCATGGCCTCGGTCCTGGTCGGCCAGTCCACCCCGGCGTTCTGGGTCGGCATCCTGCTCATCCTGATCTTCGCGGTGAACCTGCAGTGGCTGCCCGCCTCGGGCACCGGCTCGCCGGCCCACCTGGTGCTGCCCGCGATCACGCTCGGCCTCTACTCGGCCGCGATGATCGCCCGGCTGCTCCGCTCGTCGCTGATCGACGTGCTCGGGGAGGACTACATCCGCACCGCCAGGGCCAAGGGCCTGTCCGGCGTCAAGGCGGTCACCGCGCACGGGCTGCGCAACGCCTCGCTGCCGGTCGTCACCGTGGTCGGCCTGGAGGTCGGCAGCCTGCTCGGCGGCGCCATCCTGACCGAGCAGGTCTTCTCCTGGCCGGGCATCGGCCGGCTGACCGTCGAGGCGATCACCTACCGCGACTATCCGCTCATGCAGGCCACGGTGCTGTTCCTGGCGGCCGTGTTCGTCATCGTGAACCTGATCGTGGACCTGTCCTACGCCCTGCTCGACCCCCGCGTGAGGCTGTCCTGATGCTCACCGCAACCCTGCGCGCCCTGCGCCGCAACCACGCCGCCAAGGTCGCCGTGGGCGTCATCGCGCTCGTCGTCCTGGTCGGGGTCTTCGCGCCGCTGATCGCGCCGCACGACCCGAACCTGCAGAACCTGCAGCTGAAGCTGCGCCCGCCGTTCTGGATGGACGGCAGCGAGCCCGGCTACCTGCTCGGCACCGACAAGCTCGGCCGCGACGTGCTCAGCCGGGTCATGTACGGCACCCGCGTCTCCCTCCTCGTCGGCCTGGCCGCCACGCTGCTGTCGGGCGTGGTCGGCGCGGCCGTCGGGGTCGTCAGCGGCTACTACCGGGGGTGGCGCGAGCAAGTCTTCATGCGCCTGGCGGACGTGCAGCTCGCCTTCCCCTCGATCCTGCTGGCCCTGGCCATTATCGCGGTGCTCGGCCCGAGCCTGCTCTTCCTCATCCTGGTGCTCGGCCTGACCGGCTGGGTGTCGTACGCCCGCGTGGTCCGCGCCGAGGTGCTCTCGCTCAGGGAACGCGAGTTCGTCACCGCGGCCAGGGCGATCGGCGACACCGGCCCGCAGATCATGGTGCGTCACCTCCTGCCGAACATCGTCGCCCCCCTGGCCACCATCGGCACCCTCCAGGTGGCCGCGATGATCGTCGCGGAGGCGTCGCTCAGCTATCTGGGGCTCGGCGTGCCGCCCAGCGTCCCCACATGGGGCAGCATGCTCGCCGACGGCCAGCTCTATCTGCGCGGGGCCTGGTGGATCGCGGTCTTCAGCGGCGCTGCCATCATGATGACCACACTCGCGATCAACGTCACCGGCGACCTGCTCCGCGACGTCGCCGACCCGAAGGCATACCACCGATGAACCTCGCCACCCACTACAAGTGCGACGACTGCCACGCCACCTTCTCGCTGGACAAGCCCGCCCTCCTCTGCGAGGCGTGCGGCGGCCTGCTGGAGATCGGCTACGACCTCGGCTCCGCCGACGCCCGCCGGATCACGGACCGGGCCGCCGCCCGCCGCGACCTCGGCCTGTGGCGGTGGGCGGACCTGCTCCCGCTGCCGCGCGGCGCCGAGCCCCTCCACCTTGGCGAGGGCGACACCCCGCTGATGCCCACCAGGAGGCTCGGCCGCCACGTGGGCCTGCCCAACCTGCTGATCAAGAACGACACCCTCATGCCCACGGGCAGCTTCAAGGACCGCGGCTTCTCCGTCGCCGTCGGCTTCGCCCGGGCGCTGGACGTCAAGCAGGCGTTCACCTACAGCTCGGGCAACGCCGGCGCCTCCTTCGCCGCCTACGCCGCCAGAGCCGGCATCGAGGCCACGGTCCTGGTCGAGGACGTGGCCAACGAGTCCAAGATCGCCGCCATCAGCCTCACCGGCGCGCGCGTGCTGCGGCTGCGCTACCGCTCCAGCCTGGAGATCTTCGCCGGGGTGAGCGCCCTGTCGGAGGCGGGTTTCTACTGCTTCGTCAACTTCATCAATCCCGTGCGGCACGAGGGGATGAAGACGTACGCGTACGAGATCTGCGAGGCGCTCGGCTGGCGCGCGCCCGACGTGATGGTGCACCCCGTCGGCACCGGCGGCGGCCTCTACGGCGCCTGGAAGGGCTTTCGCGAACTGCGCGCGCTGGGCCTGATCGACCGGCTGCCGAAGATGGTCGGCGTCCAGCCCGCCGCCTCGGCCCCGCTGGTGCGCGCGTTCGCCGAGGGCAAGACGGCCGCGGGACGCCACGGCGACGCGAACAAGACCGTCGCCCAGAGCATCGCCGGCGACGCCCCCATCCAGGGCGGCTCGCGCGTGCTGCGCGCCGTGTACGAATCCGGCGGCCGGGTGGTCGCCGTGGACGACAACGACCTGTTCGAGGCCATGCGGCTGCTCGGCGAGGAGGGCGTGTCGGCCGAGCCGTCCGCCGCCGCCTCCACCGCCGCCCTGCTGCGCGCCCGCGCCCAGGGCTGGGTATCGGAGAGCGACACGGTGGTCAGCGTGGTGACGGGCGGCGCGCTCAAGCAGCCCTCCGCCCTCGCCCAGGCGGCCCGCCCGCCGGCCGGCACCGTCCAGGCCGACCCGGCCGAGCTGCTGCGCATCTTCAGGGAGGGCCTGGTATGAGCGGCGCGTCCCGTCCGAGCCCGGAGGCGATGATCGCATGAGCAGCGTGCTGGAGATCAACGACCTGCACGTCGAGTTCCGCCTGGACGCCGGCACGGTCAAGCCGGTCAACGGCGTGTCGCTGTCGGTCGAGGCGGGGGAGACCCTGGCCGTCGTCGGCGAGTCGGGCAGCGGCAAGACCGCGACCGCCCTGTCGATCCTGCGCCTGCACCCCACCCCGCCCTGCCACTACACCGGCGGCGAGATCCTGGCCGGCGGCCGGGACCTGCTGAAGCTGCCGGAGCGGGAGATGCGCGCGATCCGCGGCAACGAGATCGCCATGGTCTTCCAGGACCCGATGACCAGCCTCAACCCCCTCAAGAGCGTGGGGGCGCAGATCGCCGAGTCGCTCCGCCTGCACCAGGGCCTGTCCAGGTCGCAGGCCCGCGTCCAGGCCGTCCAGGCGCTGCGCGAGGTCGGCATCCCCAACCCCGAGCAGCGGGCGGGGGAGTACCCGCACCAGTTCTCCGGCGGCATGCGGCAGCGCGTGATGATCGCGATCGCGCTGGCCTGCCGGCCCAAGGTGCTGATCGCCGACGAGCCCACGACCGCGCTCGACGTGACCGTCCAGGCGCAGATCATGGAGCTGCTCGCCGGGCTGCAGGAGCGGTTCGGGATGGCGATCGTGCTCATCACGCACGACCTCGGCGTGGTGGCCCGCTGCGCGGACCGCGTCCTGGTCATGTACGGCGGGCGCCCGGTCGAGCTGGCCGCCGTGGACGAGGTGTTCGCGGCGCCCCGGATGCCGTACACGAGGGCGCTGCTGCGTTCCATGCCCCGCTCCGACGTCCCCGGCGGAGCCCCGCTCGACCCGATCCCCGGCAGCCCGCCGAACCTGTTCTCGCCGCCGGGCGGCTGCGCGTTCCATCCCCGGTGCGCGCTGGCCCTGCCCGAGTGCTCTTCGACGGTGCCGCCGCTGACCGAGCGGGCCCCGGGGCACAGCGCCGCCTGCCTGCTGGAAGGGAGTCTCTGAATGGCAGAGCCACTGCCGCCACTGCCGCCACTGCCGCCGCCGCTGCTGTCGCTGCGCGGCGTGCGCAAGGAGTTCCGCTCGAAGGTGGTCGCCGTGGACGACGTCTCGTTCGACGTGCGCCCCGGCGAGACGCTCGGGCTGGTCGGCGAGTCGGGCTGCGGCAAGACCACGCTGACCCGGCTCATCCTGCGGCTGGTCGAGGCCAGCGGGGGCGAGATCTGGTTCGACGGCAAGGAACTGCTCGGGCTGCGGCAGCGGGAGCTGCTGTCCGTGCGCGAGGACATGCAGATCGTCCTCCAGGACCCGTACGCCAGCCTGAACCCCCGCATGCGCGTGGGCGACATCGTCGCCGAGCCCCTGATCACCCACGGCCGGGTGCGCCGCCGCTCGGCCGCCGCCCGCGACCGCGTGGCCGAGCTGCTCGACGCCGTCGGGCTGGAGGCGGGCAGCCAGGACCGGTTCCCGCACGAGTTCTCCGGCGGGCAGCGGCAGCGCATCGGCATCGCCAGAGCTCTCGCGCTGGAGCCCAAGCTGGTCATCTGCGACGAGCCGGTCAGCGCGCTCGACGTCTCCATCCAGGCGCAGATCGTCAACCTGATGAAGCGGCTGCAGGCCGAGCGGGGGCTGACGTACCTGTTCGTCTCCCACGACCTGTCGATCATGCGGCAGATCGCCACCCGCGTCGCCGTGATGAACCTGGGCCGGATCGTCGAGCTGGCCGACACCGAGACGCTGTTCACCGCGCCGCGGCACCCGTACACGCACAGTCTGCTGTCGGCGGCGCCCGTCGCCGATCCCCAGGTGGAGCGGACGCGGCGGCGCATCGTGCTCAGGGGCGACCCGCCGTCGCCCGCCGACCCGCCGTCGGGATGCAGCTTCCGCACCCGGTGCCCGGCGGCCCGCGACGAGTGCGCGCACACCCGCCCGCCGCTGGCCGCCCAGGAGGACCCCGGCCACACGGCCGCCTGCCTCTTCCCGGTCGCGGACGCCTCCGCCCTGGTCTGACCCGGCGCCGGACCTCCGGCCTGGTCCGGCCCGGCGCCGGATCTCCGGGCCTCGTCTGACCCTGCGCCGGGAATTCCGGCCCTGGAACGGCGGAGCGCCCCGCCGCACGGGCTCCGTGTGCGGCGGGGCGCTGGTCGCGACCGGGGTTTGGCCGGAGTCACCCCGTCGCGGCGGCCGACCGGCTGACCAGGCCGGTTCGGCCGGAACGGCCGTCGGCGGGCACGGGACAGAACCGTCCCCGCCACGGCCTCGACTCAGCCGAGGAAGACGTAGTCGGCCCCGTACGGGACGCTCACCTCGGCGCCCGGCTCGCAGGTGCCGGCGGGGGCGACGCCGCCCGTGGTGTTCAGCCGCAGGATCTGCGTGGCCTGCGCCAGCAGCCCGGCGCCCGCGCCCGCCTGCGTGGCGTCGAGGACCAGCTCGGGAATGTGCGCGCCGTTCGGCGTCCTGGAGAACACCGCGCCGCGCACCGCGCTGCCGTCGGGGGCGACCCACTGCGGCGGCCCGGAGGCGGGTGTGACGAACGTGTGCTCGATGCCGCGCTTGAGCGTGGCCGTCACGCCGAGCTGGGTGAAGCCGTAGCCGCCCGCAGGAAGCTCCGTGCAGGCGTAGATCTGGCTGCCGCGCAGCACCTCGGCGGTGAATCCGCGCGGATGGGTGAAGGCCGCGCCCGACAGCCGGGCCGCCGCCCCGCCGTCGCCGGATTCGGCGGTACGCAGGTCGGCGTGGTACCCGCCGGGTCCGGCGGCGATGTGCTTGGCCACCTTCGGGGCGACCGGCGTCTCCCCGGTGACGCCGGTCACGTTCGCGGGCAGGCCCCGGGGGACGGTGAACAGCTCCGCCGCCACGGCGCCGTGCCGTCCCGGCGCGCCCTTGTGCAGGTGCCCGGCCGTCACCCGGCCGAGGCCCGACCAGGTGACGGTGTAGGCGATCGAGGAGCCGCCGGGACGCAGCCACCAGGTCGCCCGGCCGCCCGCCTGGGTGCCGGTGCTCGCGGAGATCGTGGCCTGGTCGCCGCCGTGCAGGACGCCGTTGAGGTCGATCGGCCTGCTGAGACGGTGGAACTGGTCGCGTACGGCGCCCTTGGGGTGGGCGGCGTCGGACAGGTTGGCGTAGAAGCCGCCCGGGTTCCCGACGAGCGCGTCCACCACGTCGGCGCTCGCGGTGACGGTGCCGGTCACGCCCAGCGCGGAGGCGGGCAGTGAACCGGGAAGTAAGTCGAGCCGGACGTCGCCCTCCGTGCCCTTGGCGCCCGCGTGCACGCGGCCCGCGGTGGGCACGCCGATCCCGTTCCACCGGGCCGCGAACGTCACCTGGTTCCCGCTGACCTTGAGCACGACCGTCGAGGAGCCGTCCGCGTCGCCGGGGGCTCCGACCTCGCTCGCGCCACGCAGGCCGGCCGCGAGATAGACGTCGTCGGCGGCCTGCGCCGGGCTCACGGGCCCCGTGAGCAGCGCTCCCGCCGCCAGCAGCGCGGGAACCAGGATTCTTCGCTTGGACATTACGGCACCTCGTCAAGGACTCTGATATTCCGGTCAGTACGGCAGGCAGTACGCGCCCGAAGCCGGGAAGGTTCACCCCGTCGAGCGGATATTTCGCGATTTCTGCCGATAAATCGAGAAAGCCCTCCCACCAGCGGTGGAAGGGCTTCCCGAGAACCGGTCAGGCCTGGACGGTGAGCAACTTCTTACCGGCCGAGGTGACCACCTCGAAGTGGTCGATGTCCTTCAGCGGCGTCGCGCTGCCGCCGTGCATGTAGAGCGGCGTGGGCGATCCCGGCACTCCGTACCCGGCTGGAGGTACGGACCACCCGGTCATCACCCGGCGCTCACCCGACTTGCCGACGGAGATCAGCTCGCACTCCAGCGGCCCCTTCACCCCGGAGAGCTTGAGCGCCGCGTGCGTGCCCCACCCCTTGGACTCCACGACGAGCCCGCCGGTGACCCCGTCGACGCCCTTGCCCTCGATGGGCCGGCCCTCGGTGTAGAACTGCTCGGCCGGGCCCATGTCGGTGCCCATGTGGCCGCCGTGGCCCTGCGCGACCGGCGCCGCCTCACCCGCGTCGAGCTGCGTGCCGATCGTCAGGCCGCCCGCCACCAGCGTGACCGCGGCCGCCATCCCGATCACGAACGTCCCCCTGCGCGTCCGCCTGTCGGCCGCCTTCTTGCGCCGGAGCAGGCCGACCACGTCGTCCTCCCCGCCGGAGGGGAGGTCAACGGTAGGGGGGCCGAGATCATGGACCGGCCCGATCCCGTGCAGCACGTTGGCCACGCCGGCCAAGTCGGACAGTTCGTACCGGCACTGCGAGCAGCCGAGGAGGTGGGCCTCGAAGGCCAGCCTGTCGTCCTCGTCCAGCAGTCCGAGCGCGTACGCCCCCACATCCGTGTGCTCGACTCTCGAACTCACGCCGTCACCCCCCTCTCCTCAAGTGCGATCCGCAACGCGCGTACGGCGTAGTAAACCCGGGACTTCACGGTGCCCACCGGGATGCCGAGCGCCTTGGCGGCGTCGTTGACCGACCGGTCCCGCAGGATCGTCTCGTTGAGGATCTCGCGGTGGGCCGGCGACAACGCCTTCAGCGCCTCGGACACGACCACCTGGTGCAGCAGTCCTTCCATCTCGTCCGGCACGGGCATGCTCTCCAGCGGTCCGTCGCCCGACTCCCGCGGCCGGGCATCCCGGCGTCGCCGGTCATCGATCACGATACGTCTGGCGACCGTGGCGAGCCAGGGCATCAGCGAGACGGAATCGGGGTCGAGCCGCTCCGCACTGCGCCACGCTCTGATCATGGTCTCCTGCACCACGTCTTCCGCCCACTGCCGATCGCCCGCGGTCAGCCGGATCACGAATGCCAGCAGGGGCCTGTGATATTCCCGGTAGAGCGCGGACACGACCACCTCGTCGTCCGGGCGTACGCGCCGGATCCAGTGTCGTAGGCGCGGCTTCCCCATCGGGGCGGCTTCCTCGGCCGAGGGCGGGGGATACGTGCTGATTCGCATCATTCCCCTTTCTCAGTCCGTCGGGAGGTGGTACGGCCAGTGGCCAGGCCGCGGTTCAACGAATCGCCGAAGTTAATGCGATTGCATCGGCGGCGGCAGTCTGCGTAGAGTCGCCCCGACGACAGTTCGAGATCGAGGAGGTGAGGACCTATGCGGGTCGCCGTTTTCAGCGTGCCGTCAGTCCACCTCCGGGCGCTCACCTGAGCAGCCCTTTCTTTCCTCTTCGTTCTCGAAACAAAGGTTCACTGCGTTGTCTCACGACCTTTCCCTGCTCGGCTGGAGCGACCTGCGCGCCGCCGAGCTGCCGGCCGAAACCGTGCCCGCCCGCGTGGCCCGCATCGACCGCGGCGCCGCCGAGGTGATCGCCGCGGACGGCCAGCATCACGCCAGATACGGCGCCCGCGTTCGCCGCGCCTCCGCCGCCGACCCGGTCGCACTGCCGTGCGTCGGCGACTGGGTCGCGCTCCGATGGCTGCCCGAGGGCCGCTACGAGCTCGACGAGGTCCTGCCGAGGACCACCGCCTTCGTCCGCGGCGGCGTCAGCCGCGACTCCGTCGGGGGTCTGTCCGGCGACGGCCAGGGCCAGGTGCTCGCGGCCAACGTCGACGTCGTCTTCGTGGCCGAGCCGTCGATGCACTCGACCGACTTCGCCGACCTCGGCCGCATCGAGCGCCTGGTCGCCCTGGCCTGGGAGTCCGGCGGCACGCCCGTCGTGCTCATCACCAAGTCCGACCTGTTCGAGGACGGCCTCGACGGCCTGCTCGACGACGTCCGCGTCGCCGCTCCAGGCGTCGACGTGCACGCCGTCTCCTCGCTGCTCGGCGACGGCGTCGAGCTGGCCGCCTCCTACCTCGGCGGCTCGCGCACCGCCGTCATCCTGGGCCCGTCGGGGGCGGGCAAGTCCACCCTCGTCAACGCGCTGGCCGGCGACGGCGTCATGGAGACCCAGCACGTACGCGCGGCCGACGGGCGCGGCCGGCACACCACGGTGCACCGCGAGCTGATCCCGCTGCCCGGCGGCGGGCTGATCATCGACACGCCCGGCATCCGCCGGGTGGGCCTCTACGACATCGGCCAGGGCGTCGACCTCGTCTTCGCCGACATCGAGGCGCTGGCCGAGCGGTGCAGGTTCGGCGACTGCGGCCACAACGGCGAGCCCGGCTGCGCGGTGCTGGCCGCCCTGGAGAGCGGCGAGCTGCCGGAGCGGCGGCTGGAGAGCTGGCGCAAGCTCCAGCGGGAGGCCGCCTGGATGGCCTCCAGGACCGACGCGCGGCTGCGTAAGGAGCAGCAGAACAAGTGGAAGGTGATCACCAAGGAGATGCGCCGCTCAGGCCGCAACCGCCCATGACAGCCCGCTGAGGAGGCGCCTTGAAGGGCTGAAAGAGCGCTCTCTGGCGTGGCGGCCGGAAATGGCGCTTCAGACAGGGTGCTCTGTCACGACCCCGACAGGACGCTGTCCGGCGCTGGCACGGTATTTCCCTTTCACGGCGTCTTCACCGATGCCGTGAAAGGGATTGCCGATCGCTGGCCCGGGGGGAGGCGAGGAGCGGCTGTCAGCGGGTAAGCACAGGTCGTGACTCCTCCGTTCCCTGAAGGGAGCGGCTTCTCGCTAAGCCGCTTCCGCAGCCCGGCGAAGGGCAAGCCCTGCCCTGAGGATGTTGACCGCCGCGTTCACGTCGGCGTGCGCGGCATGCCCGCACGCCGTACAGGCGAACTCCGCTTGGGTGACGCGGTTCTCTTTCGCGCAGTGCCCGCATCGGGCACAGGTGCGGGAGGTGCCGGCGGGGTTCACCGCGATCAGCTCTCGACCGGCGCTTTCAGCCTTGTGCGCGAGGATCGTCAGGAACACCCCCCAACCCGCGTCCAGGATGCTCCGGTTGAGACCGGCCTTGGCGGCGACGTTGCGGCCGGGGGCCTCGATCGTGCCGGACGCCGAGCGGGTCATGTTGGTGATCCGCAGGTCCTCGTGCACGATCACGTCGTAGTTGCGGATCAGCGCCAGCGCGGTCTTGTGTGCCCCGTCGAGCCGCTGGCGGCGGGCCTTGGCGTGCAGGGCGGCGACCTGGGCGACGGCCTTACGGCGGCGCTTGGATCCGCGTTGCTTGCGGGCCAGGTCCCGCTGCGCGACGGTGAGACGGTCAGCGGTCGCCGCCAGGTGACGCGGGTTGAGCACGTGTTCGCCGTCGGAGGTGGTGACCAGCGACGCCACGCCCATGTCGATACCGGTGACCGCACCTGTCGCGGGCAGGGGCTGAGCGGGTACGTCCTGGCACGACACGAGCACGTACCAGCGGCGGCCCTCGCGCTTGACGCTGATCGTCTTCACTCTTCCGTGTTCGGGGCGGTGCTGGTGGACACGGACGTGCCCGATGCCCTGCAACCGGACGTAGGTCGCGGCGGGGTGCTCGGGCTGGGAGTCCCACCGGCAGCCGTCGCCGTCCTTGGGCCACTCCACGCTGTCGAACCAGCCACGCCCTTTGAAGCGGGGGTAGCCCGGCGTGCGGCCCGCCTTGACGCGGTCGAAGAACGCGCGGAACGCCTTGTCAAGTCGCCGCAGCGTGGCCTGCTGCGAGGAAAACGACCAGCGGCCTTGGCCGTCCGGGTCGTCGGCGCGGATGTGCTTGAGGTCGGCCGACTGGTCTCCGTATCGGACGCTCGCGCCCGCCTTGGCGTAGGCGGTGCGCCGGTGCTCCAGAGCGGCGTTGTAGAGCTGCCGGTGGTCCTCGAGGCATGCCGCGAGCGCCGCCGCCTGACGTGCGGTGGGACGCAGCAGGAACGTGTACGACCTACGCACGGCCACCGCCCTTGGAGGGCCGCTCGTCCTGCGTGTCGATGTAGCGCTGGACCGTCTCGGCCGGCACCGCGCCGACCGTGGCCACGAAGTAGGACCGTGACCACAGGGTGGGCAACGGGGAACGCAGGTGAGGGAATTCGGCACGCAGGTGGTGGGAGGTGAACCCCTTGAACTGGTTGGCCACGTACGACGGCGAGTTCTTCGGGTGGGACTTGACGAACAGATGCACGTGCTCCGGCATCACCTCGAGCGCCACGATCTCCCACCCGGGTTCGTCGGCCTTGGCCCGGATCAACTCCTCCAGGCGGTCCTTCACCCGCCCCTCAAGGACCGGGCGGCGGTACTTCGGGCACCACACCACGTGATATCCGAGGTCGTACGCCACGCCCGGGGAAGTGCACACCTGGCGAGTCACACGATCACTATGACAGCGCCATCCATCTAATGAACGGAGATCTCTGATGCGCAGACCTGACAAGTCACTGCACGCTCGGAGCTTGACGGCCCTCCCGCTTCCGATTCCCCCGTCGCCTGAAGGCGATAGTCCCCTCGGGAGAGTTTGATGGAGTACTTCGCGGACCGGGCCGAGGCGGGAGCCCTGCTGGCCGAACGCTTGCAGGACGCGCACGACCCGGTGATCCTGGCCCTGCCGCGCGGCGGCGTGGCGGTGGCCGCGCCCATCGCGCGGGCCCTCGGCGCGCCGCTCGACGTGCTGGTGACCAGGAAGATCGGCTATCCCCCGACGCCCGAGCTGGGCGTCGGGGCGATAGCCGAGGGCGGCGAGCCGGTGTTCGACCTGACGCTGCTGAGCCGCCTGGGCCTGACGCCCGAGTCCGTCGCCCACGTGGTGGAGGACGAACGGCGCGAGCTGGCCCGCCGCGTCCGCGCCTACCGCGGCGACCGGCCGCTGCCCGCGCTCGAAGGCCGGGAGGTGATCGTGGTCGACGACGGCCTGGCCACCGGCAGCACCGCGCGGGCGGCGCTCAGAGCGGTCGCCGGGGCCCGGCCGGCGAAGGTGACGCTGGCCGTCCCCGTCGGGGCCACGGAGACCGTCGAGTCGCTGCGCGCGGAGGCCGACGAGGTGGTGGTGCTGCTCACGCCCATCGACTTCAGGGCGGTCGGCCAGTGGTACGAGCACTTCGAACAGCTCACCGACGCCGACGTCCTGCGCCTGCTGGACCGGGCCTGAGACCTGCTGAACGCCTGGACCGGGGCCGTCCGGACCGAGGCAGTACGGACTGAGGCCCTTTCAGACCGGGTCCTTCGGCGCTCAGTCCTTTCGTGCCGGTCAGCCGGCGATGACCGCCCAGACGAGTTTGCCGGAGCCGCCGGGGGAGAGCCACCCCCACGTCGTGCAGAGGGCGTCCACCAGCCGCAGGCCGCGTCCGTACTCGGAGAACACGTCGGGCGCCGAGGTCACGGGGACGGTCCTGCTGTGGTCGTTCACCACGCATGCGAGCTGCGCCTCGTGCGAGACCAGCCGTAACTGCGCGGCGCCGCCGCCGTGCCGCATCGCGTTGGTGACCAGCTCGGAGACCACCAGCTGGGTATCGAAGGCCAGCTCGAGCGCCCCCCAGGAGCCGAGCGTCTGGTCGACGAAGCGCCGCGCCATGGCCACGCAGGCGGGTTCGAGAGCGGTGCGCTGGTGGAAGGGGAAGACGGCATCACACTCCCCGGCACGCCCTTCCACCAGGATGGGCGTAAGCCACACGGGTGGCCGGGTGCCGGTGGCGGCTTGCGGCCGAGCGTCGAAAGTCGTCATTCTGGCCCCCGAAGCGCGGTCTGGTGATCCAATGCCCATCTTTACGGGGAGCGCTTACCGATGCAAGACTTTTCATCGTTTACGGATGCGAATCGCATCTGCACGTGCAGATGACCTAGGAGCGGTGCAGTGAGCGCACAGAGCGCGGAAGGGCAGCTTCTCCGCCATTCGCCGGGAAGCCCGACAGTGCTGCGGATCCTGCTCGGGACCCAACTGCGCAGGCTCCGTACGGAGCAGGGTATCTCGCGGGAGGACGCCGGATACTCGATTCGCGCATCTCACGCGAAGATCAGCCGGCTGGAGCTCGGCCAGGTCAGCTTCAAGCAGCGCGACGTGGCCGACCTGCTGACCCTCTACGGCGTCACCGACCCGGCCGAGCGTGAGCCCCTGCTCGCCCTGGCCAAGCAGGCCAACGCCCCCGGCTGGTGGCACCAGTACGGCGACCTGCTGCCCTCCTGGTTCGAGGTCTACATCGGCCTGGAGGGGGCCGCGTCGAGCATCCGTACGTATGAGAACCAGTTCGTGCCCGGCCTGCTGCAGACGCCCGCCTACGCCAGGGCGGTGATCGAGCTGGCCCACGAGAAGGCGTCCAGAGCCGAGCTGGACCGCCGGGTGACGCTGCGCACGACGCGGCAGAAGCGGCTGGAGAGCGGCCTGACGATCTGGGCGGTGATCGACGAGGCCGTCGTGCGCCGGACCCTGGGCGGCTCGGAGACGATGCGGGGGCAGATCGCCCATCTGCTCGACATGACGGCCGAGCGGAACATCACCGTGCAGATCATGCCGTTCGAGCGCGGTGGTCACGCGGCGGCCGGCGGGCCGTTCAGCATCCTGCGCTTCCCCGAGCGCGAGCTGCCCGACGTCGTCTACATGGAGCAGCTCACCAGCGCCCTCTACCTGGACAAACCCGCCGACTCTGACCAGTACATGGAGGTCATGGACCGGCTCAGCATCCAGGCGGAGGAGCCGAAGGCGACCAGGCGCTTCCTGGAGCGGCTCATATCTGGATGAGGTCCTGGATATCCCTGTGATCCACTCCATACCGTGATTTTTGGTCGTCCGGTATATGGAGCTCTCCGTGCTGCCGTATTGTCAGCTCGCAAACGCGGATGCACGTGCATCCGTAAGATCGCGAGGAGCCGTCCCCATGCATGAGTTCCACAACGGAACGTCCGCCGGCCGCCTTCCCGTCGTCTGGCGCAAGAGCAAGCGGAGCAATCCCAACGGGAACTGCGTCGAGGTCGCGAACCTGCCCACCGGGGAGATCGCCATGCGCAACTCGCGCTTCCCCGAAGGGCCCGCCCTGGTCTACACCCAGGCCGAGATCACCGCGTTCGTCCTGGGAGCCAAGGACGGCGAGTTCGACGATCTCATCGTCTGACGGAGCAACGCCGTCGCCCGGTTACGGTCGTACCGGCGGCGGGTTTCGGTCACGGAGTCTGTGACGGCGGCTCGTTGTACCAGCGCCACCGTGTCAGGCGCGGACGCCCGGGCAGCTCGGCGCGGCCCGTGACCCACAGCAGCGTGGCCCATGGCTCGGTGCCGCGCGGAGCGTCGGGGAAGAGCCTGTTCAGCACCCTCGCGCAGATCTCCGCGGGCGGATCCCAGTCGAGCCCCAGCCCCCGCGCCAGGTCGTGCGTGTGCACCAGGGTCTCCACCAGGCCCATCGCGGCCGAGGACGCCGCGTCCGCCGGCCCGAAGGTGTGATGGGCGCGCGCGTGCGGAGGGGCCGTGCGCACCATCGCGCTCAGCAGCGCGCCGCTCGCCTGCAGCACCTGCATCAGCCCGCTGACACCCGAGGCCCGGTCGGCGTGCACGGAGTTGCGCGGTCCGCCGGGCCGGCGGCTCTCGGCGGCGAAGGGGACGTAGACGTCCAGCGGCCCCGTGCTGAGGCCGAGCTGGACCGCGTAGGCGAACAGGTCGTCGGCCAGGTGCTCGGCGGTCTCCCAGCAGGTCCATTCGAGGTCGCCCGCCTTGGCGTTCCAGGCGGGTTCTGTGGTGTCCGCGAGGAGCTCGACGGCCAGACGCACGATCTCGTCCAGGTCGTCCGCGGTCACGGATGCGGTATCTGATGCCGGCATGCCAGGAACCCTAGCCGCCTGCCCCGCCGCGCCGGAGCCGGTCGTGCTCGCCGGAGACGACCCTGGAAATGACTTCGGACCGCGGCTGGCGCCCGCGGTCCGATTCATGTGCTCCCTCCCGCTCGCCGCCGATTCGGCACGTGAAGCGGGGGGTTGATGATTGTGGTCGCCTGATCAGGCAGTTGTCCCGACCGGGTTCGCCAGAGCCTGTGCTTGGCTGGCCAGGCTCTGGTTCATCGGGACAACTGCGTGATCACGCGATGGTGACGCTGCCGGGTGTGTCAGGCGGCGGAGATGCCGGCGCTGGCCGCGCGGCGCATGCGACGGCGACGCTCGCTCGCCCGCTCGTCCTCGTTGAGACCGCCCCACGTGCCGTACTTCTCGGGCCGCGAGAGCGCGTAATCTAGGCACTCGTTGCGGACAGGGCACTGGGCGCAGATCGCCTTGGCCTTCCGCTCTCGTACGTCACGCTCGGGCTGCCGCTCCCCGTCGGGGCCGAAGAAGAGCACGAGGTCCTCACCCCGGCACGCGGCATCATCCTGCCAACCCCAGCTGGGGCGCGGGCGGGCGAGCTGCCGACGTACCTGAGACATGAGAAAACCACCTTCGTGAGAGGTATTTCGGTAATTGAGCCGCATTGGACGCTTTTGGCGTCACTGTTCCAACGCAACGTAGGGCCGTGATGTTCCCTGCTCAGGCGAGAGCGGGCGTGGCGTACCGCACAGGCGTGAGCCTGTCCAGCGAAACCAGCCGGTAGGTGGTGATCGTCTCGGCGCAAGCCGAAGCGGTGCCACACGGCGCCGTGAACGCCGATGGCTCGACCACAACCTGGAGCCGGACGTCCCCGATGCGCACAATGGCTTCGGTGACGTCGCCGTCCGTCCTGGAGGATTCCACGGCCACCGCGCCGACGGAGCACTCTCCCGTATGGGCTCGGGCGAAGTGCTCGACGGCCTGCAATGGCTCAGGGATGCCTGCGCGTCCCCGGTAGCGGTCGAGAATGACCTCGCCCGACCGGTACGCGTTAGCCGCTGCCAACGCAGCAGCCTGAGACATGCTGCCGTAGAAAATTCCGTGTGGCAAGCACACGAGGTTGGCGGCGTACCGATCGCCGCCAACGTGTGACGTTTCCCATACTCTGTCCGGCAGGTTTTCCGCCAGCGACCGAGCGAGGGGTAGTCCAATGCGGGCGCAGCACACATTGCGCTTGGCGTGCGTGCAGACCAGAAATACCGGCTCGTCTTCAAGTATGCAGGACTCCGGGACCACTCCGGCCACCAGCGCGTCCAGGTCAAGATCGTCGGGACCTGCGACGACACCCGAGGCCAACCAGGGGTTCGGCCCCGCCGCGTAGCCCACTAGCACACGGATCCCCTGCTCCTGCGGGCGGGTTCGCCTGCCTGGACGGCGGATCAGCTGGGGCCTGATACCGCGTTCGAGGGCCCGGCGGACGAGTTCTGAGATTTTTCCCGGAAGTTCGAGCGTTTCCAGGCGCGAAGGCCAGGCTCCGGTGTATTCGATGAGCAGCCACAGCCTGGCTCCCACGGTGGCGCTGGCCAGCGTGGGCACCTCCCCTGTGTGACATCCCGCGGGATGTTCGCAGCCCCTCGCCAACGTGCCTGCCCTCTCCCCGATCCGACTTAGGTAAGACTAACCTAACGGATCGGATGGGTCAGGCGGACGAGATCCGGTCGAGCACGGCCCGTGTCGCGGGCAGGGCACGGTCCCTGTCCCGCCCGACCAGGCCGATCCTGGTCCGCCGGTCCAGCAGGTCGCCCTCGTCGAGCGCCCCCTCGTGCAGCAGGGACCAGAGCAGGTCGCCCTCGGTGAGGCCGAGCCCGACCTCCTCCGGGTGTCTCTTGACGAGCTCGTGCACGGCTCCGGCCTCCGCGCCGTAGCGCTCGGCCAGGCTCGCCGGCACCCCTGACGGCACCGGGCCCGCTCCCACGAGCGGGATCTTTCGGGTGCGGCACCGTCCGGCCCGGAGGTTCCCGTACGAGATCGCTCGATCCACCGCGTCCTCGGCCATGCGCCGATATGTCGTCAGCTTGCCTCCCACGACGGTCACCACGCCGCCGTCCGTGAGCACCGCGTGCCTCCTGGACAGGTCGGCCGTCCTCCCGTCGGCCGCCAGAAGGGGCCTGAGGCCCGCGTAGACGCCCGCGACCGCCTCTCTGGTCACCGGAACCTCAAGAACCCCGTTCAACACCTCCAGAAGCGCTCTGACGTCCTTCTCGGGCGCCTCGGGCACATCGGGGACCGGTCCCTCCACCGGCTCGTCCGTCAGCCCGACGTGGACGCGGCCGTCGCGCTGCGGCAGCACGAGCGCGAACCGGTTGGTCTCGCCGGGGATCGGCAGGTGCATGCCCGCGATCTGCCCCGGCAGCGTGCCGGGTCCGAGCACCAGGTGCGTGCCGCGGGACGGGCGCAGCTCCACCGCCGGGTCGAGCGTGCCCGCCCACACCCCGGTGGCGTTGATCACCACCCTGGCGCGGATCGTGAACTCCTCGCCGGTCAGCTCGTCGCGCACGTCCGCGCCCCCGCCGGTCAGCCGCAGCGCGCGGCACCTGGTCAGCACGCGGGCGCCGTGCCCGGCGGCGGTCCGCGCCAGGGCCACCACGAGGCGGGCGTCGTCGAGCAGCCGCCCGTCCCACGACAGCAGCGCGCCGCGCAGCCCGTCCACGGCCAGCACGGGCGACAGCGTGTGGGCGCGGGCCGCGCTCAGCCGGGACGGGCCCGGCAGGAGGCGGCGGGAGGTGCGCGCGGCGGCCCGCAGCCCGTCGCCGAGCCGGTAGCCGGCCATCACCAGCGCCGCCTGCCTGCGCGACACCGCCCGGGTCAGCGGCAGCAGGTACGGATGCGCCTTCACCAGGTGCGGAGCCGTCCTGCGGAGCAGGATCCCGCGCTCGACCGCGCTCTCGTACGCGACGTCCACCTGCCCCTTGGCCAGATAGCGCAGCCCGCCGTGCGCCATCTTGGAGCTCCACCTGGACGTGCCGAACGCCAGGTCGTGCGCGTCGATCGCCGCTACGCTCAGCCCTCGTGAGGCGGCATCGAGCGCGGCGCCCGCGCCCGTCGCGCCCAGCCCCACCACCAGCACGTCCACCCGTTCGCCGGCCACCCGGCGCAGCTCCAGGGACCTTCTTGCGGCGTTCAGCGAGCTATCCAAGGTAGGCCTCCAGCAGGGCGGCGAGCTCGTCGTCGAGCTCGTCGAGCGTCACGGGGTCGAGCATGGTCGGGGCGGACAGCAGGAACGACTGGGCGACCAGCAGCACCGCCCTGGCCCTGCGCGCGTCGCCGACCACCGGCTCCAGCACCTCCAGCACCGCCTCGTGGGTGGCGCCGCGCCGGTCGAGCAGGTACGGCACGAGCAGTTCAGGGTCCGCCTCCACGATCTTGCGCCACAGCGGGTGACCGCGCAGCCCTCTGACGCCCGACACGACCGCGCGTACCGGGTCGGAGGTGTCCAGCCCCTCCACCACCCGTACCCACTCCCTGGTCATCACGTCGGCCACCAGCGTGCGCACGTCGGGCCAGCGGCGGTAGAGCGTCATCCGCGACACCCCCGCCCTGCGCGCCACGTCCGTGAGCGTCGTCCTGCGCACCCCGTAGGCGAGCACGCAGTCGCGGGCCGCGTCCAGAACCTCGTCGTTGTGACGAATCGACGTCATGTGTCACAGTGTATGCGTGACTGGAGAACCGATGCTGTGGTCCGGCTGGGGCGACCCCGCCCAGGCGCGCGAGCTTCCGGAGAGCGTCCGCGGGCTGCTGCGCGACCTGCTCGGCGTGCGCGCGCCCGCCACGCCCGCCGCCGGCCTGGAGTCGGTGCGGCTCGCGCCGGTCGCCCTGCCCGAGCCGCTGCTCGGCGCGCTCGCCGAGATCGCCGGAGCCGGGCACGTGCGGACCGGGCACGAGGACCGCGTCCGGCACACGCGCGGCAAGTCCACCCCCGACCTGCTGCTCATGCGCGCCGGCGACGGCTCGGCCGCGCCCGACGCGGTCGTGCTGCCCGGCTCGCACGAGGAGGTGGCCGAGCTGCTGCGGCTCTGCTCGCGGGAGCGGATCGCGGTCGTGCCCTTCGGCGGCGGCACCTCGGTCGTCGGCGGGCTCGCCGCCGCGCGTTCCGGCTTCACCGGGGTGATCGCGCTCGACCTCGGCCGGCTCGACCGGCTGCGGTCGGTGGACACCGAGTCGATGGTGGCCGAGTTCGAGCCGGGAGTGCGGGCTCCCGACGCCGAGCGGCTGCTGGCCGGGCACGGGCTGACCCTCGGTCACTTCCCCCAGTCGTACGAGTACGCCACGCTCGGCGGCTTCGCCGCGGCCCGCTCCAGCGGCCAGGCCTCCGCCGGCTACGGGCGCTTCGACGACATGGTCGTCGGCCTCACCCTGGCCACCCCGTCGGGCACCCTCGACCTCGGCCGGGCGCCCAAGTCGGCGGCCGGGCCCGACCTGCGCCAGCTCGTGCTCGGCTCGGAGGGCGCCTTCGGGGTCATCACGTCGCTGCGGCTGCGCGTGCGGCGGTCGCCGGCCGAGCGCCGCTACGAGGGCTGGCGGTTCCCGTCCTTCACGGCCGGCTCCGCCGCCGTGCGGGCGCTCGCCCAGGAGGGGCCGCTGCCGGCGGTGCTCCGGCTCTCGGACGAGACCGAGACCCTGATCGGCCTGGCCAAGCCCGACTCGATCGGCTCAGGCGGCTCCGGCGCCTCGGGCGGCTCCGGCCCTTCGGAGGGCTCGGGCGGCTCGGGTGGGTCGGATGATCCCGGCGGTCCGGGTGGATCGGGTGGATCGGGCGGTTCCGGGTGTCTGCTGATCGCCGGGTATGAAGGGGCAGCGATCGGGCAGCGGCACGCCGCCGCCTCGGCCGTGCTGGCGCGGATGGGCGGGGAGCCGCTCGGGCCCGAGCCTGGGCGGGCGTGGGAGCACGGCCGCTTCTCCGCGCCGTACCTGCGCGACTCCCTGCTCGCGGCCGGAGCCACCGTGGAGACGCTGGAGACGGCCGGGTTCTGGGCGAACCTGCCCCGGCTCTACGACGCGGTCAGGCTCGCGCTGCTCGGCGCGCTGGATCCGGCGCACCCGCCGCTCGTCATGTGCCACATCTCGCACGTGTACGAGACCGGCGCCTCGCTGTACTTCACCGTCGTCACCCCGCAGGGCTCCGACCCCGTCGCGCAGTGGGAGCGGGCCAAGACGGCGGTGAACGCGGCCATCGTCGAGGCGGGCGGCACCATCACCCACCACCACGGGGTGGGCCGCGACCACCGCGACGCGTACGGCGCCGAGATCGGTCCGCTCGGCGCGGCGGTCCTGCGCGCGGTCAAGGCCGAGCTCGACCCGGCCGGCATCCTCAACCCCGGCGCCCTCATCCCCCCGCCGTAGTTCTCCACCAGGTCTCCTGGGCGGTTCAGTCGGTCCTGGGGACCTGTTCGGCCTCGGCCATGGTGGCGGCGGCCTCGCTGTAGCGGTGCAGGGCCTCAAGCGCCGTGGCCAGGCAGACCAGCGAGAGCACCAGGGGGCCGCCGCCGATCGGGCGGGCGACGGCCACCGCCTCCTGCGCGAGCGGCAGCGCCTCGGTCGCCCGGCCCCACCGCAGTTGCAGCTTGGCGGTCGTGCGCAG
Source organism: Nonomuraea fuscirosea (assembly GCF_035917475.1). Classification (NCBI taxonomy): domain Bacteria; kingdom Bacillati; phylum Actinomycetota; class Actinomycetes; order Streptosporangiales; family Streptosporangiaceae; genus Nonomuraea; species Nonomuraea fuscirosea. Next base: position 1,820,322 of record NZ_CP109074.1, read on the forward strand.
GCAGCGGGCGAGCAGTTCGGTGTACTCGCCGGGGGACTTCCTGGCCAGCGCCCTGCTCCTCGCGATCGCCTGGCTCGCGCTGTCCAGGGCGGTGCTGCCGCTCCAGCGCGGCCGGGTCTGGGCGAAGGCGAGCAGGCCGACGATGGCGTCCATTTCCGAAGTGCCCTTCCGGGTCGCGTCGTCCGGGCCGTTACGCGTCATGGGAGCCTCCCTGGGCGGTCCCAACCGCTTGCTTGGGGGGTGAGGCTACACCATTGCGCACCTTGTGTGTTCCTTACGGTACGGAGCGTTCAGGATGCGCGAATGGTAGATCACCGTAAAGATGTGGTCATGGTGGAAGTTGCGGCCGAACGCGGAAAGCAGTCGTCGTCCCGGATCTCCGAGGAGGGGGCCGGCTGGGCCTGTGCGCAGACGGGGACGTTCGCGCAGCTCAGACCGGATCGCCGTGGTTTCTCCTGGCTCAATTTAGGGACGCTCTGGCGCTCGCGCAACGAGATCCTCGCGGGATTGTTCGGTGATCCTTCCGGACAGGTCCGGGCGCGCTGGGTGGAGGCGCAGGAAGCGCGGGGGATTGACCAGGAATTTCGCATCAAGCCGCCGGTAGGGGGAGATTTCACTTTCCTGTTGCTGGGCGATACGGGTGAGGGAGACGCGTCGCAGTACTCCGTTGTTCCGGGCCTGCTGAAAATAGGGGAAAAGACGTCCTTCGCGGTCATCGCCAGCGACGTGATCTATCCGACGGGATCGGGCAACGAATACGGCGACAAGTTCTTCCGCCCGTACCAGGACTATGACGCCCCGATCTACGCCATCCCCGGCAACCACGACTGGTACGACGGCCTCGGCGGCTTCATGCGCGTCTTCTGCGACGCGCCGCCGCTGAAGCCGAAGCCGGACCGGGGGCTGCGCGGCGTGCTGTGGCGCAAGCCGGAGACGATCGACGAGGCCGCGCTGGCCGAGGCGCGCAAGCTGCGGGGCAAGACGTCGCAGCAGGCGGGCCCGCCGGCGGCGCAGCCGGGGCCGTACTGGGCGATCGAGAGCGACAGCCTGCTGATCGTGGGCGTCGACACCGGCATCCGCAACGAGATCGACCGGGCCCAGACCGAGTGGCTGCGCCGCGTCTCCCGCGACCCGAGGCCGAAGATCCTCGTCACCGGCAAGCCGATCTACACCGGCAACGTGTACAAGCCGTCGCGGCTGGAGGGCGGCGGGACGATCGACGACATCGTGCGCGACCCGGCGCACCGGTACGTCGCGGCCATCGGCGGCGACGTGCACAACTACCAGCGCTATCCGGTCAGGCTGGACGACGGCAGGATGATCCAGTACGTCGTGACCGGAGGCGGCGGCGCGTTCATGCACGCCACCCACATCATCGACCGGGTCGACGTGGCCGGCGTCCACGAGGACGACTTCAGGTGCTACCCGCTGCGCGGCGACTCCCTGTCCTTCTACAGCCAGCTCTACGCCAAGCGGCTGCGGATGAGATGGCTCTACCTGACGCCGTCCGAGGCGGCCTGCATCATGTCGGAGCGCATCAGGAACGAGCCGGTCAGGACCATGGCAGGGCCCGTGCGGATCACCCGGCGGATGCGGTGGGCGGCCCGGCTGCTGGGGGCCTGGCCGTGGCCGCTGCGGCTGCCGGTGGACAAGGTGTTCCACCGGTTCCTGTCCGAGCTGTCCGACTGGGACACGCCGCCGTTCTTCAAGCAGTTCCTGCACGTCACGGTCACCTCCGACGCGCTCACCCTGCGCTGCTTCGGGGCCACGGGGTGCCTGGCGCAGGAGCTGGAGCCGCCGCTGGAGGACGAAGTGCGCATCCCGCTGACCGTCTGACGGCCACCTGGCGGCCGTTCTGTCGGAGGCGTTTGGCACTCTTGACCTCGTGTACGTCGTGGTCGCGGGGGAGAGGCTGCTGCCGGTCGGGGAGACGCCGGGTCCTCCCGCGGCCGGTCCCGCCGGTGGCCGGGCCGGCGTTCCCGACGGTGATTCCGCGGGTGGCCGGGCCGGTGATCTCGCCGAGGTGCCCGCCGGCGGTCCGGATGGGATGGCCGGGGTCGTGCGGGAGGTCGAGGCGGCGCGGGGGCCCCGGTGGGTGTGGGCCGACACGCGCGAGGCGTACCCGCCGCTGCTGGAGCGCGGTGTGCGGGTGGCGCGCTGCCACGACCTCGCGCTCACCGAGGGGCTGCTGCTGGCCTTCGAGGGCCGCTACGGCGAGCCCCGCTCGGCCAGGGCCGCCCACGCCAGGCTGCACGGCCTGCCCGTGCCGGACGATCAGCCGGACGCGCCCGGCACGCTGTTCGCGCCCGAGCCGCTCGGCGCGGAGGCGGTCGCCGAGGTGCTGGCCGACCAGCTCGGGCGGATCGCCGCGCTGCCCGAGCCGGGCAGGTTCCGGCTGCTGGTGGCGGCCGAGTCGGCGGGCGCGCTGGTGGCGGCCGAGATGTCGCAGGCGGGCATGCCCTGGCGCCGTGACGTGCACGACGCGCTGCTGACCGAGCTGCTCGGGCCGCGTCCCGTCCACGGCATGCGCCCGGCCAAGCTGCAGGCGCTGGCCGACGAGGTGGCGGCGGCGTTCGGTCATCCGGTCAACCCCGACTCGGTGCAGCAGCTGGTCAAGGCGTTCAAGGGCGCGGGGGTGGCGCTGAAGACGACCCGGTCGTGGGAGCTGAAGCGGATCGACCATCCGGCGGTCGCGCCGCTGCTCGCCTACAAGGAGCTGGCCCGGCTGTTCAGCGCGCACGGGTGGGCGTGGGCCGACCAGTGGGTGCGCGGCGGGCGGTTCAGGCCCGAATACGTGGTGGGCGGGGTCGTGTCCGGGCGGTGGGCCACCAGCGGGGGAGGGGCGCTGCAGATCCCCAAGGTGATGCGGCGCGTGGTGATGGCCGACGACGGATGGGTGCTGGTCGTCGCCGACGCGGCGCAGCTGGAGCCCAGGGTGCTCGCCGCGATGGCCGGCGACGGGGGGCTGGCCAGGGCGGCCGGGGAGATCGACCTCTACTCCGCGCTGGCGCAGGCGTTCGGGGGCGAGCGCGACCACGCCAAGATCGCGATGCTGTCCGCCATGTACGGCGGCACCAGTGGCGACGCCGCCAAACTGCTGGCCGTGATGCGCCAGCGCTTCCCGAAGGCCTACCAGTTCGTCGAGGACGCGGCCAAGGCTGGGGAGGAGGGCCGGATCGTCCGCTCCTGGCTGGGCCGCACCAGCCCGCCGCCGTCGGCGAAATGGAAGGAGCTGGTGTCCGGGCCCGAGGGTGCGCGCGCGGCCAGGGACCGGGGCCGCTTCACCCGCAACTTCGTGGTGCAGGGCACGGCGGCGGAGTGGGCGCTGGCGCTGCTGGCGGTGCTGCGCGGGCGGCTGCCCGAGCCGGCCCGGCTGGTGTTCTTCCAGCACGACGAGGTGATGGTGCACTGCCCGGCGGAGCAGGCGGGGGAGGTGATGGCGGCGGTGACAGAGTCGGCCGCCGAGGCGAGCCGGCTGCTGTTCGGGCAGACGCCGGTACGGTTCCCGATGGAGGCGGTCGCGGTCTCCTCCTACGCCGACGCCAAGTGACCCCTGGCAGCTGACCCGGACGCGGACCGGCCGCTCCGCCCAGAGCCGATGCCGGGCGCGCGGGGCCGGCGGTCGAGGGTGGCGCGCCAAGGGCCGGGGGCTGGGTCGGGGGTGGGGCGGCGGCTGGGTCAGGGGTGGTCGGGGGTGGGGTGGCGGCGGACGGCGACGAGCCACAGGCCGGCGGCGGCGACCATGATGCCCACGACCAGACCGAGCATGCCGTAGCCCAGCATGCCGACGATGGCCCCGGCGACGATCGTCCCGGTGGCGCCGCAGACGTTCATGATCAGGTCCGACAGGCCCTGGACGGCGGGGCGGCCCTCCAGCGGGACCGACTCCGAGACGAGCGCGGAGCCGGCCACCAGGCCGCAGGACCAGCCCAGGCCGAGCAGCACGAGGGCCGCCGTGACCTGCCACACCCGGTGCCCAGCCGTGCCGGCGAGGGCGGCGGCGCTCAGCAGCAGCGCCATGCCGAGCACCAGCACCGGCACCTTGCCCGCCTTGTCGGCCAGCCAGCCCACGACGGGCGACAGCACGTACATGCCGGCGATGTGCAGGCTGATCACGAGGCCGATGACGTCCAGGTTCGAGCCGTCGTGGTGCAGTTTGACCGGAGTCATCGACATGACGGAGACCATCGCCGTGTGGCTGACCGCGATCATGACCAGGGCGCGGCGGGCCATCGGGGTCGTGCGCAGGGTGAGCCACGCGGTCCTGATCGTCCGGTTGCGTCCGGGGCCGGGGTCTTTGCTGCCGTTCACCTCGCGAGCCAGCGTGAGCGGGTCGGGGCGGAGGAAACCGATGACGACGATCAGCGCCAGCGCGAAGGCGAGCGCCGCGAACGCGAACGGCCCCGCCTTCTCCACCAGCCCGAGCCGCATGCCGATCTGGTCGGCGGGCTTGGCCAGGTTCGGGCCGGCCACGGAGCCGATCGTGGAGGCCCAGACGACCAGCGACAGGTGCCGGGCCGCGCGGCCCTTGGGCGACAGGTCCGTGGCGGAGTAGCGGGACGCCAGGCTGGCCGCGCTGCCGCCGCCCACCAGGACCAGCCCGGCCAGCAGCAGCGGCCAGGAGCGCAGGCTGATCGCCAGCACCGAGATGGCGCATCCGGCCAGGGCCGCCAGGTACGCCAGCGACAGCCCGGCCCGGCGCCCGCCCTGGCCCGACGCCTTGGCCGTGGGCAGGGCCAGCAGCGCCGCGCCGAGCACGGTGGCGGTGCCGGCGAAGCCGCTGATCACCGTCGAGCCGGACAGTTCGTCGACGACGACCGAGCTGAGCGCGAGACCGACGGCCACCCCCACCCCGCCCACGATCTGAGCTGCGGAGAGCACCACCAGGGTGCGGCGCTGGACGCGGGAGATCCGGTCAGAGGGGGAGACCGCGGGCTTCGTGGGGGCACTCGTCACCCGTGAAGTCTCGCATAACCCCTAACTTCGCCCCAAAAAGGACGGTGAATAAATTTTGATCGGGAAAGCGGCATTTTTCATTAGAAAACGGTGACGGGGTCACCTGTGGCGAGCCGTCCGGGTTCGTCCGGGATCAGGTTGATGCCGAACCACACCTTCCCGTCCCATTTGCGAAACCGGGCCAGCGTCCTGATGGGCTCGGGGCCCTTCGTGTACGTGTCCGGGTCGACCGTGGTCAGCACGCAGCGGTCGCACCGCTTGCTCACCCGGAACTCCACCTCGCCGATGCGCAGCCGCTTCCACTCGTCCTCGGCGAACGGCTCCGCCACCCCGTCGATCACCACGTTCGGCCGGAACCTGCGCATGGGCAGCGGCGCGGGCGGCTCCTCGCCGCGTTCCAGGGCCGTCTCCGCGATCCAGTCGTCGAGCCGGGCGAGCGAGGCGGCCGAGGTGAGCAGCAGCGGGTAGCCGTCGGCCAGGCTCACCCGGTCGCCGGGGCGGCCGTGGGCGGGATCGACCGGGCGCCGCGCCGGGTCGTCCAGCCACTTGAGCCGGACCGGCCGCCCCACCAGCGCGCTCAGCCACTCCGCCGCCGCGTCGCCGCAGTCGGTCAGCTCGACCGGGGTGCCCCACACGGTGACCGTGGAGCGCCACCCGGCGGGCGAGACCGGCAGCGGCGGCGCGTGCGGCCCCGTCAGGGTGAGCGCGCCGCCGTCGAGCCGGGCGACGCAGGCCAGCAGGCGCGGCTCCACACGGGCGGTGAGCACCTCGCCGTCCGCGCCGGTGACCAGGTAGCGGCGGTCGCCCGCCAGGCCCCACGGCTCCACCTCGGCCGCGGTGACCTCGTGTCCCGCCGTGGACTTGACGGGATAGAAGGAGATGCTCGCCAGCCTCATACGGCCGACCGTACCGGACTCGTGCTCGCGGTTTCCGGCATGACCGGAACCCGGCGGTGCAGGGCCGCGGCGAGCACCACGGCGGCCAGGGCCACCACCCCGATCGCCGCGCCGATCCAGGCGACCGAGGCGTAGCCGAGGCCCGCCCCGATGGCCAGGCCGCCCAGCCAGGGGCCCACGGTGATGCCGACGTTGAAGGCGGAGACGTTCACCGCCGCGGCCAGCGTGGGCGCGTTCCTGGCCAGGGCGAACGGGCGGGCGTTCAGCGCGGGGTTGGTGCCGAAGCCGAACGCGCCGAGCAGGAAGATCAGCGGGATGGCGAGCAGCGCCGTGGTCGCGGAGGCGGCCAGGGCGGCCGAGGTCAGGATGACGCCGGTGACGCCGGCGTACAGGAGGGGGAAGGGGCGCGCGTCGGCGATCCTGCCGCCGATGGTGATGCCGATCAGCGAGCCCACGCCGTAGAGGGCGAGGACGGCGGGCACCCAGGCGGCGTCCAGGCCGGTGGTGCCGATCAGCAGGGCGCTCAGGTAGCTGAAGGAGGCCAGGAGCGCGGCCGTGGTCAGGGCGGTGGTCGCGTACGCCAGCCAGAGCGCGGGCCGGGCCAGCGCGCGCAACTCGGCGACGACTCCGGAGGCCGGGCCCGAGGAGACGTCGGTAGCGGAGTCGGACGCCTGGTTGTCAGTGGGGTCGGAAACCGTGCCGGAAGCCGTGTTCGAGGCCGGGGCCGGGGTCGTGGCCCGCTGCGGGCGGCCGCCAGGGATGGTGACGAAGACGCCGATTCCGGCCAGTGCCGACATCGCGGCGACCGTCCAGAAGGCCGCCCGCCAGCCGAGGTGCTGGCCGATCATCGTCCCGGCGGACAGGCCGAGCACGGTCGCCACCGTCAGCCCGCCGGCCAGCACGCTCATCGCCTTGGCCCGGGCGTTGACGGGCACCAGGCCGATCGCGGTGCTCGCCGCCACGGCCCAGAAGCCCGCGTACACGAAGGCTCCCGCCACGCGGGTGGCGAACAGCACGCCGTAGCTCGACGTCAGCGCGGCGACGACGTGGGTCAGCACGAAGATCGCGGTGAACGCCAGCAGCACCGTACGGCGTGGCCAGCGCGAGGTGACGATGGCCAGCACCGGCGCGCCCACCAGCATCCCCATCGCGAACGCCGAGATCAGCAGGCCCGCCTCCGGCACGGAGACGCCCAGATCGGCGGACATCACCGGGATCAGCCCGGCCAGCATCAGCTCGGACGTGCCCTGGGCGAAGATGGAGAGCCCCAGGATGTAGACCGCCAACGGCATGGCGACCTCCTCAATTTTAGATTGATCAGTACAAAACAAGGGCAGCAAAAGATCAGATCGCGTCCAGCGCGACTTTCGCGATCGACTCGAGCGCGGCCCGGCTCGTCCCGCCCCTGGCGGCCACCCCCAGGCCGTTGATCGTGGCGGTGACGAAGTGGGCCAGGGCCAGCGGGTCCTTGTCCGCGCCGATCTCGCCGCGCAGCCGGGCGGTCTCGAGGGCGGACCTGATGACCTGGACCCGCAGGTCGGTGTCGCGGCGCAGCAGCTCTGCGACGCCCTGGTCGTGCGGGGCCAGCTCGACCAGCGTGTTGATCACCAGGCAGCCGGCCGGATCGGCGGGTTCGGGGTCGACCGACCACCACAGCAGCGTCCTGATCTTCTCCTTGACCGGCCCCTCGCCCGTCATCAGCTCGGTGAACTGCGCGTTGCGCCAGGCCGTGTAGTGCAGCAGCGCCTTCTCGAACAGATCGTGCTTGCTGACGAAGGTGTTGTAGATGCTGCTGCGCCCGAGGCCGGTCGCGGCGCACAGGTCCTGTGTCGAGGTGGCCTCGTAGCCCGCGTCCCAGAACGCGCGCATGGCCGCCTCGACCGCCCGCGTCTCCTCGAACTTCCTCGGTCGTGCCACGAGAGGCACGCTACCCGTTTTGGAATGGTCAGTGCAATATGTCAGGCCTGCCGGAACGTGTTCAGGAACACCTCGCGGGTGCCGGCCTGGTCGTCCCATTTGAGCTCGGGCAGATCGAACGTGATCTTGAACGCGGCCTTCTTGTCGATCGAGACGTACCTGGTCAAAGCGTGCATGGGGACGCCGTTGGGGGTGGTGTAGGTGTACTCCCAGTCGGCGGCCTGCCAGTCGCGGTAGTCCACGCTCTGCAGCTGCACCTGGATGTAGCTCTCCAGCCCGCCGTCCGCCTCCTGCCGGCCCAGCGCGGTCAGCCCGCCGTCGGACTGCGGGGTGGCCCGCTCCACGACGATCCGCATCCCGGAGTCCTTCGGCCCGCTGAAGGTGGACCTGTCGCCGTCGTCACCCGGCTTCCAGCTCGCGGGCGCGGCGGCGGCGAAACCCGCGCCCGTGCGCATCGTGTAACCCTCGGGCGCGCTGGACGGCCCGTCGTCCGCCTTCAGCGGCGAGACGCCCGGCGTGGCGGCTCCCGTGGCGACGGCGGTCGCCGCGGTGGGCGGCGTCCCCGGCGATCCGCCGGTCAGGATGATCAGCACGGCGCCCGTCACGACGGTCAGCGCCAGCAGGGAGCTGATGATCGTCAGGGGCGTGGGCCGGCCGTCGCGGACCCAGGGGCCGTCGTCCTCCTCGCTCCTGCGCCGGCTCTTGCCCGCGCGGGGAGTGGCGCTGGGCAGCGTGGTCAGGCGGTCGCGGCCGATGTCGCGCGACAGGCCGCGCGACTGCTCGCGCAGGTCGTCGGGCGAGGCCAGCGGCCAGGGGGTGGCGGCGGAGGCACGGCTGTCGGTGGTCAGCGGCAGGATCGGCTGGGGACGCGGCCAGGCCGGGCTGTCCAGGTCGTCGTCCGGGTGCCGGCCCGTCCTGGGGCCGGGAGGAGCGCCGAAGGGCATCCCGGCCGGGCCCGAACTGCTCGCGAGCGAGTCGTACGGGCCGGAGGAACCGGCCAGGGAGTCGTAGGGACCGGAGGAGCCGGGCCGGGAGTTGTACGGGCCCGAACCGCTCGCCAGGGAGTCGTACGGGCCCGAACTGCTCGCGAGCGAGTCGTACGGGCCGGAGGAACCGGCCAGGGAGTCGTAGGGGCCGGAGGAGCCGCCCCGGGAGTCGTACCCGCCCGAATTGCTCGCGAGCGAGTCGTACGGACCCGAGGAGCTCGCCAGGGAGTCGTACGTGCCGGGACGCGGGCCGGAAGGGGCGCCGGGCATACGCGGCAACTGCGGCAGCTGGTCGGTGCGGTGGCCGGCCGACGGGCTCGTCAGACCGTCGTAGGGCGGCATCGAGTAGCCGCCGGACGGGTTGCCCTGCGGGTCGTACGGCACCCGTACCGGACCTGAGGGCGTCTCCACGATCCGTGAGGGCATCGGCCCCGACGGGGTGTCCAGCGGCGGCAGCAGCCCCGCGGGCGTGGGGTCGGACTGGCTGGGCAGCGCCTCGGGCGTGCGCGGGCGGGGCGCGCCGTGCGCGCGCAGCACCGCCTCCAGCATCTCGATGACCTGGGTCGAGGTCAGCCGCCGCGCCGGATCCTTGAGCAGCAGCCCCTCGATCACCGGCAGCAGCGAGCCGGCCCGCTGCGGCGTGATCGGGTCCTGGGTGAGCACGGAGCCGAGCACCGCGACCGGGTCGGGCCCCTCGTACGGCGGGCGGCCCTCTACCGCGGCGTACAGGGTGGCGCCGAACGACCACAGGTCGGCCGCCTGCGTGATCGGCTGGCCGGACAGTCGCTCCGGCGGGATGTACGCGGGGGAGCCCATGAGCAGCCCGGTCTGCGTGATCGTGACGTCGCCCTCGATGGCCGCGATGCCGAAGTCGGTCAGCACCACCCGGTCCGAGGTGAGCAGCACGTTGCCCGGCTTGATGTCGCGGTGCAGGATCCCGGCGGCGTGCGCGTGCCGCACCGCGTCGAGCACCCGGATGCCGATCTCGGCGGCCTGGATCACCGGCAGCGGCCCGCTCTGGCGCACGGCCTGCTCCAGGGACCAGGCCCGGACCAGCTCCATCACGATCCAGGGGCGGCCGTCCTCCTCGACGACGTCGTGCACGGTCACGATGCCGGGATGCGTCAGCCGCGCGGCCGACCTGGCCTCGCGCAGCATGCGCCGGTGGGCGACCTGCTTGCCGGCGTGGTCGAGGCCGTAGGGGAGGATCAGCTCCTTGACCGCGACGTCCCGGTCGAGCAGCACGTCATGCGCGTGCCACACCATGCCCATGCCGCCCCTGCCGACGGGCGACATCAGTCGGTAGCGCCTGCCGATCAGGCGTCCCTGGCTCTGTGAAGCGCCCCCCGTGGCACCTTCCTCTGAGCCGGGCCCGCTGAGCAAGCGGTCGGCTGCCATGTTCCGCCCCCATCTCGCCTCATCCGTCACGTGCGTTTCCACGCTACTTGCAGATTATGAGGATCGTTACGATATCGGCGGCGAATGCGCAAGGGAAGGTGATGTTGCCTTACATAAGTTCCGACGTGGGGATATGTCGGAATTCAAAATGGATCACTTAATCGCCTCGGCGAGAGCGCGCAGCGCGCCGGTGAACGCCTCGACCGGCGGCTCGACCAGCCCCGCCCCCACCTGCCCCGTTCCGGCGACCCGGCCCGCGATCCCGGTGTTGACCACCGGCAGCAGGCCCGTCCGCACCACGAGCGTGACGTCGATGCCGACCGGCGTGCCGCGGAAACCGAGGCCGGGGATCTGGAAGGCCGGATGCTCGGCCAGCGTGATCTCGTACATCGAGCGGGTGGCCCGCACCGCGTCCGCCACCTCGCCGCCGACGAACCGCACGATCGCCGGCGACGCCGCCATCACGAACCCGCCCACCCCCGACGTCTCCGTGATCGTGGAGTCGCCGATGTCGGGGTTGGCGTCGGCGGGGCCGTACGAGCCGAGGTAGAGCCCGTCGGGCACGCCCGCGGGGCCGGTGAACCAGCGCCCGCCCAGTCCTGAGACCTGGATGCCGAAGTCGGTGCCGTTCCGCGCCATCGCGACGACCAGGGACGAGCCGGGGACGTCGCGGGCCGCGTCCGTGGCCGCCTTGGCGGCGGCCATGCCCGCGTTGAGGAAGAAGTGGTCGTTGCCGTGGATGAAGCGCAGCACCGCCGCCGCGTCGGAGGGGGCGGCCTCGACCACGGCGGGAGCCAGCTCGCGCAGCAGCAGCGAGGTGGCGGCGCGGTTGCGGTTGTGCAGCTCGTCGCCCATCTGCAGCGCCTGTGCCATCAGCCAGCGCAGGTCGATCGGGCCCGTACGCTCCAGCGCGCCCGCCAGGGCCGGGCCGAGCACCCCGTCCATCCAGCGCAGCCGCTCCAGCACCTCGGGCCCGTACGCGCCGTAGCGCAGCACCTTGCCCAGGCCCTCGTTCAGGGAGCAGTACGCGGTGCCGCCGTGCTCGTCGTCGCGTACCTCGAACAGCCACATGGACGGGCTCACCACGCCCGCCATCGGACCGACGGTCGCCTGCTCGTGGCACGGGCGGAGCGCGACCGCGCCCGCCGCGAGCCGGTCGGCGGCGTCGTGCTCGTCGGCCGCCAGGTCCTCCAGCAGCATCGCGCCGATCAGCGCGCCGCGCATCGGGCCCGAGGCGCGCTCCCAGGTGATCGGCGGGCCCGCGTGCAGGAACACGCCGGGCCCGAGCACCTCGGACGCCCGCCGCACGCCCACCAGGTGCGGCCGGGCGGACACCAGCCGGGCCACGGCCCGCTCGTTCGCCTCGTGCCGGCGCGGGTCGGCCAGCACTCTGGCCAGGTCCTCGGCGGTGCCGGGCAGCGGCGGCCGCCAGGCGACCGGCGTCGTCGGCACGGCCTGCGCCCGCAGCGCCTCGTCCAGCAGCCCCGCGCCGACGGTGATCACCCGGGGCGGTGCGTCGAGCAAAGAGGTCACAGGAGGCTCCTGGCGTGGCGGGCGGCCTGGGCGTTGGACAGGAAGACGGCCGCGCCCGCCTCGCGGAAGGCCCCCGCCTGGCGGTGCAGATCCTGCGGGTCGCCCTCGGTGCCGATCAGGGCGACCACGACGGTGGCGGGGCTGCGCGCGATCGGATGGGCGAGCGAGGCGGCCGGATCGGGGTCGGCGCCGTGCCCCAGGACGACGTCCATGAGCACCACGTCCGTCTCCGCGGCCCGCCCCAGCGCCTCCACGCGCAGCGCCGGATCGATCATCGGATGCGCCCTGCCCCTGGTGTAGGCGTCGTCACCGAAGTCGGTGAACTCCCCGGCGCCGGCCACCGCGGCGGCCTCCACGCTCAGGGTGCCGCCCGCGTACAGGCCCTTGATCCGTTCCGGCGTGGCCCGGCCGCCGCGCCACGCGGGCCAGGACGGCCACTCGGGGACGGACCTGCCGAGAGCCCGCAGCGCCTGCTCGGCCGCCTCCGTCAGATCGGGCGCGCCCGGCCCGAGCAGGGCCCGCACCACGGGCGTGCGCAGCGGCAGCGCCTCGATGGCCCGCGCCACCTCGGGGGCCGGCGGCTTGGAGATCAGCACGATCAGCTCGGTGCCCGGGTCGTCGTCCAGCATGCGCAGCGCCCGCCGCGCCGACAGCCCGCCCACCTCGGCCGACAGGTCCCTGCCGCCCACGCCGAGCACGTGGCTCACGCCGGTGTCGGCCCGGTCGAGCAGGCACGTCACCTGCTGCGCGCCGGTGCCGGACGCGGCGACCACGCCGACGGGGCCGGGCGTCAGCACGTTCGCGAAGCCCAGGCCCGCGCCCGCGATGACCGCGGTGCCGCAGTCGGGGCCCATGACCAGGACGTCCCGCGCCTCGGCCCGCTCCTTGAGCAGGCGCTCCCGCTCGACGGTGACGCCGTCGCTGAAGATCATCACGTTGAGTCCGGCCTCGACGGCGTCCAGGGCCTCGAAGAAGGCGTACTCGCCCGGGGTCGAGACCAGGACGAGATCGGCGGGACCGCGCGCGGCGGCCGAGCGGGTGGTCAGCGGCGGCTGCTCGCCGGAGAACTCCTCCGGCCTGGGCGCCGCGGTCAGCTGCCGGTCGGCCTCCTCGACCGCCGCGTCCGTGTCACGTGCCCGTACGGCGATCACGAGGTCGCCCGGGTCGGTCTCCGGCACGCCGAAGCCCATCTCCCGCAGGATCGACACGTTGAGCTCGGTCGCCATGGCGACCATGGCCGCGTGCACGCCGGGCAGCTCCGACAGCGCCCGGCTGACCCGCATCAGCGTCACCGAGTCGTGGTAGGTCCCTCTCCGTACGAGCACCGCCTGGGGCAGACCCTTCATCGGGCCCCGCTCAGCGAGCGGACGGCCCGTACCCCGATCGCGACACCCTGGGCCAGGTCGGCGCCCGAGGTGTGGCCGAGCCGGTGCAGCCGGCGCAGGGCCGGTTCGAGCGCCTGCCTGCCCGCGATGCCGCGCAGCACCGCGATCACCTCGGGGCTGGCCTCGCCCCTGGCCGCGCAGTGCAGCAGCGTGGCGGACAACGGCGTCGTCCGCGTCCGCGCGTCGAACGTGACGGTCGCCGCCAGCCAGCCGGCCAGCCACTGCGGCCGCTCCGCCCGCGCCGCCCGGCCCAGGTGCCGCAGCGTCACCAGCAGCCCCGCCAGCACGTCGTCACCGCTCGGCGTCAGCCCGGGGCCCAGCCCCACCAGCCGCTCCGCCGCCGTCACCGCACCCAGCAGCCAGCCCCTGGCGCAGCTGTCGGCCAGTTGCTCCACGGCTTCGTCGCCGGCCAGCCCGGCCCCCGGCGGATCGGCCAGAGCGGCCTCCGCCTCCGCCAGGCGGGCCGGATCGAGCCGTCCCAGCGGCGGCGCGGGATCCCACCATCGCCGTACGCTCAGGCTCAGCGGCCCCAGATCGATCGTCCGGTCGCCCACCGTCGCCTCGTCACCCACCGTGAGCTGGGGCAGCGGCGTGGACAGCAGCACCGAGTTGGGCAGCCGGGTGGCGTCGCCGGTGATGACGGCGATCACGGACGGCTCCAGATCGGTCCTGACCTCCAGGTACACGCCCGCGGGGAACGCGGCCAGCACCCGGGCCGGGCGTCGCTGGGACTCCAGGACGGGGCGCACCGCCGTACTGGCCGCGCCGGACACGTGAGCGCGGGTACGCCGAGCATGAGTACTGACGGTCACCAGACCTCCCAACCGACCTTGGTCCTGACCGTAGAACGGCCGGTGAACCCTCCGTACGGGTAAATTTGCCAACAGTCAGCGGGAAGGTTGGCTCTTCCTGACAGACCGCTTCTGGGTTCACAATTTCCTCATGGAGCCCCCCGTCCGTCTCGCCAGCACCGGCACGATCATCCACGGCGTGTCCGTCGGTGAGGTGCTCGGCGTGTCCACCCTCGCCGACGCCCGGCTGATCGCGGGGGAGAGCGGGCTGGGCCGCATCGTGCAGCGGCTCAACGTCATGGAAGTGCCCGACATCCTGGCCTGGGTCAAACCGCACGAGCTGCTGCTCACCACCGGCTATCCGCTGCGCAACACGCCCCAGTCGCTCGGGCGGCTGGTGGCCGACCTGGACGAGCGCGGCCTGGCCGCGCTGGCGATCAAACTCGGCCGGTACGTGGACGAGCTGCCCGGCGAGATGGTCGAGCAGGCGGACCGGCTCGGCTTCCCCCTCATCCTGCTGCCGAACGACGTCGGCTTCGACGACATCCTCAACCAGGTGCTGACCGACATCCTCAACCGCCAGGCCGCCGTGCTGGCCAGGGCGGAAGAGGCCCACCGGGCGCTGGTGCAGGTGGTGCTGGCCGGAGGCGGGCTGAACGAGGTCGCCGCCGAGGTGGCCCAGCTGCTCGACGTGTCGGTGGCGGCCGTGGACGGCTCGGGCGGCGTGCTGGCCACCGCCGGCGCCGCCGAGCACGTGAAGGTGCTGCGCGAGTCGATCTCCCGCGAGGGCCCGCCGCTCTCGCCGGCCACCGGCCGCGTGCGCTCGTTCGCCTCCGTGCCCGTCCTGGCCGGCGGCCACCACCACGGCAGGATCGTCGCCTACAGCCCGTCGGGGGCGATCGGCAACGCCGACGTCGGCATCCTGGAACGTGCCGCCACCGTCGCCGCGCTCGTCGTCACCCGGCAGGAGGCGGTCAACGCCGTCGAGAGCAAGTACCGGGCCGACTTCCTGCGCGACGTGCTCACCGGCCGGGCCGGCACCGCCGAGCGGATCACGGCCAGGGCCAGGGCGTTCGGCTGGGACCTGGCGCGGACGGTGACCGTCCTGGTGGCCGAGCTGGACCCGGACGGCGACGAGCGCAGCGCCCAGGACCGGCTGGTGGCCTGCTGGACGGCCGCGATCAGGCGGCACGACCCGCGCGGCGCGGTGGCCGGGTTCTCCCACGAGGTGGTGGCCGTGGTGGACGCCGCGCTCGACGCCGCCAGGGTGGCCAAGGACGCCGCCTCGGCCTTCGCCGACGTGCCGCCCGCCACCTTCTCCACCGGCACCTCCCGGCCCAGCCCCGGGGCGGCGACGCTGCCGGAGGCGTACTCGCAGGCGCTCAAGGCGGCCAGGGTCGGCCGGCAGCTGCACGGGCCCGGGGCGGTGGCCCACTTCGACCAGCTCGGCGTGTACCGGTTGCTGTCGCTGGTCAACGACACCGACGAACTGCACGCGTTCGTCCGGGAGACGCTCGGGCCGCTGGCCTCCGACGACGACGCTGAGAACGCCGACCTGCGGCGCACCCTCCAGGTGCTGCTGGAGACCAATCTGAACGTGGCGGAGACGGCGCGGCGGCTGCACTTCCACTACAACACGCTGCGTTACCGGATCGGGAAGCTGGAACGCCTGCTCGGCAACTTCACCGACGACCCCCACCTGCGGCTCAACCTGACCCTGGCCCTGCACGTGCTGCGCATGCGAGGCATCTAGCCTGCCCCTAGGCTTGGACGTCGTGGACTTCGAACTGCGCTCTGACTACATCCCGCTGTGCGACCTGCTGAAGTACTGCGGGATCACGGAGACCGGCGGCATGGCCAAGCACCTCATCGCCGAGGGGATGGTCTCGGTGGACGGCGAGATCGAGCTGCGCAAGCGGGCCAAGATCCGATCGGGGCAGGTCGTGAGCGGGGAGGGCTTCTCGATCCGGGTGGAGTGAGCGCGGCGGACATCTACGAAAAGTCACCACGTCATTACGCGTTGTTTACTAGCATCGGGCCCGCCGGAAAAAGAAACGGCCCCCTGACGGGGGCCGTAGTACCCGGGATCGTAGCCCCGGGCGGGTGACTTCATGTTAGGGCGTGGTGGCAGTGCGCGACAAGTCGAATCTTGAAATCAAGCGGGTAGGTGTCTATGTCGACGGGTTTAACCTGTATCACGGCCTGCGGGAGCTAGGCAGGCGGCGCCTCCTGTGGCTGGACCTCCGCTCCATGATCACGCGTGTCCTGCGGCCCCACCAGAGGCTCGAAACTCTCAACTACTTCACCGCCGCGATTCGCAACGACCCGCCGGCCATCGCGCGGCAGGAGGTATACCTGGCCGCACTGGAGAGCGTCGGTGTGACAGTTGTCCTGGGCAGATTCCAGGAGCAGCAGGTGCGCTGCCGCGCGTGTGGCCACACGCGGCTGGTCTACGCGGAGAAGCAGTCCGATGTGGCGATCGGCACGACGATGGTGGCGGACGTGGCGTGCGGCAAGGTCGATGTGGTCATGCTCGTGTCGGCCGATTCCGACCTCTGCGCCGCCGTGCGCACCATCAGGAGGATCGACTCGGAGCGCGCGACGAAGACAAGGGTGATCACGGTGTTCCCGCCTCGCCGCCGATCCGACAGCTTGCGCGTCGTCAGTGACGCCTGGTTCCCGCTGGGCGACGCCGTGATCCGCCAGTCGCAACTGCCCGCCATTGTGCGCGGCGCCGGTGGGCACGTTTACCGACGCCCGGCGTACTGGAACTGAAGCTCACCCTCTATTGTGCTCTCCGACACAAGTCGGGGAGACGAATCCGCTGGTCAGGCGGGAGATCGAGGTGCGGGCGTGGCGTTCGGGTGGAAGGTGCACGGCGATGGGAAGCGCCTGACGCCGGGTGAGGTGGTCAAGCCGGACGAGCGGCTGAGCTGGCCCAGGATGGTCGGGATCGGGGCGCAGCACGTCATCGCCATGTTCGGCGCGACCTTCGTGTTCCCGCTCGTCATGGGGCTCGACGCCAACCTGGCCGTGATGATGTCCGGCGTGGCGACGATCCTGTTCCTGCTGATCGTGAAGGGCCGGATCCCGAGCTACGTGGGGTCGAGCGCGTCCTTCGTCGGGGCCGTGGTGGCGATCAGGGCGGCCGGGGGCGGCGACGCGACCGTCACCGGGGCGCTGCTGGTCGTGGGCGTCGTGCTGGCCGGGTGCGGGTACGCGATCCACCGGCTGGGCGTGGGCGTGATCCACCGGGTCTTCCCGCCGATCGTCACCGGCGGCGTGGTGATGCTGATCGGGTTCGGGATGGCGTACGTGGCGGCGGACGTCTACTGGCCCAAGGACCCGTGGGTGGCGCTGCTGACGATGGCGGCCACGTTCGTGTTCGTCGGGGTGTTCCGCGGGTTCCTGGGCCGGATCGGGGTGCTGCTCGGGCTCGTGTTCGGGTTCCTGCTGTCGTGGGGATGGGACCTCGTCGGCGGGCGGATCCTGGCGCCGGACGACAGCGGGCGGGTCACCGAGCACTTCCGGGTGAACCTGGACGCCGTGGCGCAGGCCGACTGGATCGGGCTGCCGTCGCTGCACGGGCCGGTGTTCGAGGTGTCGGCGATCGTGCTGGTGCTGCCCGTGGTGATCGCGCTGATCGCCGAGAACGTGGGGCACGTCAAGGCCGTGGGGGAGATGACCGGGGCCGACGTGGACGCCTACATGGGGCGGGCGGTGCTGGCCGACGGCGTCGGCACGGTCGTGGCCACGTCCGTCGGCGGGCCGGCCACCACGACGTACGCCGAGAACATCGGGGTCATGGCGGCCACCCGGGTGTACTCGACCGCCGCTTACTACATCGCGGCCGTCATCGCGATCCTGTTCGGGCTCTGCCCCAAATTCGGGGCGCTCGTCGCGGCCACGCCCGGCGGCGTGCTGGGCGGGGTGACGACCATCCTGTACGGCATGATCGGCCTGCTCGGCGCCAAGATCTGGATCGAGAACCGGGTGAACCTGTCGGACCCGGTCAACCTGGTGCCCGTCGGGGCCGGGATCATCTGCGCCATCGGGCCCGTCGCGTTGCCGATCACCGGCACGTTCGCGCTGAGCGGGATCGCGCTGGGCACCATCGTGCTGCTGGCCGGCTACCACCTGCTGCGCGTCACCCGCCGATAGCCCCCCGGACGCGGGCCCGGTCGATCCCGCGCGAGCCCTTCACACGCCGCCACTTTTCATGTGCGCGAGGTTCACCCTGGTCTGCCGGTCAGATTTGGCAGATCATGCCCGTGTAGGTGCGTGCCGTCGGGCCTAATGTGCCCGCAAAGCGGAGCGTGCCGCCGGCCCAGCCGCCCAGTACAAGAGGGGCTCGCATGGTTGTGGGATGGACCAAACACGGTGACGGCAGACATCTGGCACCCGGCGAGGTGGTCAGACCCGACGAGAGGCTGAGCTGGCCCCGGATGGTGGGGTTCGGGGCGCAGCACGTGATCGCGATGTTCGGCGCGACGTTCGTGTTCCCCCTGGTGATGGGGCTGGACCCGAACGTCGCGGTGATGATGTCGGGCGTCGCGACGATCCTGTTCCTGCTGATCGTGAAGGGCAAGGTGCCCAGCTACCTGGGCACCAGCGCGTCCTTCGTGGGCGGCGTGTTCGCCATCAGGGCCGCCGCCGGCGGCGACACGGCGGGCGCGGACGCCGTCGTGACCGGCGCGATCCTGGTCGCCGGGTTCGTGCTTGCGCTGGCCGGGCTGGCCATCCACTTCCTCGGCGTGGACATCATCCACCGCGTCTTCCCGCCCGTGGTCACCGGCGCGGTGGTGATGCTGATCGGGTTCGGGCTGGCGTTCGTGGTGGCGGACGTCTACTGGCCGCAGGACCACTGGATGGCCCTGGTCACGATGGTCATCACGTTCGTGGTGATCGTCGCGTTCAAGGGGTTCATCGGGCGCGTCGGCGTGCTGATCGGGCTGGTGTCCGGGTTCGTGCTGTCGTGGGTGCTGGACCTGACCGCGGGTCCCGTCACGTCGGTGCTGCCGGGCGCCAACCTGCGGGACGCCGCGGGTGCGGCCTGCCCGGCCGAGGGGACGTACTGCGTGGCGACGGCCTTCCCGCACGACCGGGTCAGCTTCGACGCCGTGTCCTCCGCGCCCTGGTTCGGGCTGCCCAGCTTCCACGCGCCCGACTTCAAGACCTCGGCCGTGCTGCTGGTGCTGCCCGCCGTGATCGCGTTGATCGCGGAGAACATCGGGCATGTGAAGGCCGTGGGGGAGATGACCGGCACGGACCTGGACCCGTACGTGGGGCGGGCGGTCACGGCCGACGGCGTCGCGACCGTGCTGACCAGCGCCGTCGGCGGGTCGCCGACGACCACGTACGCCGAGAACATCGGCGTGATGGCGGCCACCAAGGTCTACTCGACGGCCGCGTACTACATCGCCGGCGTCATCGCGATCCTGTTCGGCCTGTGCCCGAAGTTCGGGGCGCTGGTCGCGGCCACCCCCGGCGGTGTGCTCGGCGGGGTGACCGTGATCCTGTACGGCATGATCGGGCTGCTCGGCGCGAAGATCTGGATCGAGAACAAGGTGGACTTCGCCGATCCGGTGAACATGGTTCCGACCGGAGCGGGCATCATCCTGGCCATCGGACCCGTGAGCCACTTCATCGGCGGAGACTTCACCCTTGAGGGCATCGCGCTCGGCACGATCGTGGTGCTGGGCGGATACCACCTGCTGCGCGCCATCGCCGGCCGCACTCCCGTGCCCGCCAGGAGCGAGGCCGGGTGAAGCCGCCGCCCTTCGAGTACCACGCGCCGCGCGACCTCGGCGCGGCGCTGCGGACCCTCGCCGAGGTGGACGGCAAGGTGCTGGCCGGCGGCCAGAGCCTCATCCCGATGCTCAACATGCGGCTGGCGGCGCCCGCCCATCTCGTGGACATCAACCGGGTCGACGGGCTCGGCGCGACCGAGGTCACCCCCGAGGGGGTGCGGGTGGGCGCGCTGGCCCGGCACGCCGAGGTGGAGCGGGCCGCGGCGCATCCACTGCTCACCCGCGCGCTCAAGCTGGTCGCCCACCCCGTGATCCGCAACAGGGGGACGGTGGTGGGCAGCCTGGTGCACGCCGACCCGGCGGCCGAGCTGCCCGCCGTGCTGGCCGTGCTGGGCGGGAGCGTGCGCGCGGCCCGCTGGGACACCGCCGGCGGCGGGCCCGTGCTGCGGGAGGTGCCGGCGGAGGAGTTCTTCGTCGGCCCCATGGAGTCGGCGCTCGGCCCGGACGAGCTGGCCGTGTCGGCGTTCTTCCCGGCGCTGCCGGAGGGGAGCGGGGCCGCGTTCGAGGAGGTGAGCCGCAGGCACGGCGACTACGCGCTGGCGGGCGTGTGCGCGGTGGTCACGGTCGGCGCCGGCGGCGCGGCCCGCGCGCGGGCCGCGTGCGTCGGGGTCGGCGCCGGGCCCGTCGTTGTCGACCTGGGCGAGCTGGGGCCGGTGCAGCGGGCCGGCTGGAAGGCGGCGGCGGCTCTCGTACGCGAGGCGACCGATCCGGAAGAGGACATCCACGCCACCGCCGCCTACCGCCGTCACCTGGTGGGCGTGCTGGCCGAGCGGGCGCTGCGGAACGCGGCGCGGGAAGGGGCGGCGGCCCGTGGAGCATGAGATCACCCTCGTCGTGAACGGCACCGTCAGACGGGTCCGCGTCCCCGCGCGCCGCCTGCTGTCCGACTGCCTGCGCCACGACCTCGGCCTGACCGGCACCCACGTGGGCTGCGAGCACGGCGTCTGCGGCTGCTGCACGGTGCTGCTCGAAGGACGGCCGGTGCGCTCGTGCCTGACGTTCGCCGTGACCGTGGACGGGGCCGAGATCACCACCGTCGAGGGCCTGGCCGGGAGCGACGGCCGGCTGTCGGCGGTGCAGCGGGCCTTCGCCGAGTGCCACGGGCTGCAGTGCGGGTTCTGCACGCCGGGCTTCCTGTGCACGGTGACGGCCCTGCTGGCCGACAACCCGGTCCCCACGGACGACGAGGTGATCGAGGGGATCTCGGGCAACCTGTGCCGCTGCACCGGCTACCAGAACATCGTCAAGGCCGTGCACCGGGCCGCCGAGCTGCAGGCGGAGGAGACATGACGACGAAGCTGTTCGGCGAGCCCGTGCAGCGGCGCGAGGATCCGCGGCTGCTCACCGGGCAGGGGCGCTACCTCGACGACCTGGGCAGGGAGGCGCTGGCGGCGGCGTTCGTACGCTCGCCGCACGCCCACGCCCGCATCCGCGACATCGACGTCGGCCCCGCACTCGACGTGGAGGGGCTCGTCGCCGTCTACACCTGGGAGGACCTGCCGGAACGGGTCGGCCGGGCGCTGCCGCTGCTCATCCCGCACCCCGCGCTGACTCACGGGCGCACCGCGTACCCCCTGGCCAGGGAGGTCGTCAGGCACGTCGGCGAGCCGGTGGTCATGGTGGTGGCCACCGACCGGTACGCCGCCGAGGACGCCTGCGCGCTCATCGAGGTCGACTACGAGCTGCGCAAGCCGGTCGTCGGCCTGGAGGAGGCCGTGCACGGCGCCCAGCTCGTGCACGAGGACGTGCCCGGCAACGTCGGCGCGCACCTCGTCCAGGAGGTCCCGGCGCCCGGCGGGCACGGCGCCGGGGAGGCGATCGAGGCCGCGCCGCACAGGCTGGACTTCCGGCTCGACATCGAGCGCAGCGCCAGCATGCCGCTGGAGGGCCGCGGCGTGTACGCCCGCTGGGACGGCCGCGACCTGCGCGTCTACTCCAGCACCCAGACCTCCACCAGCGTCCGCATGGCGGTGGCCGCCGCGCTCGGCCTGCCGCTGCCCCAGGTCGAGGTGATCGCGCCCGACGTGGGCGGCGGCTTCGGCGTCAAGATCGTGCACCCGTGGCCGGAGGAGGTGCTCGTCCCCTGGGCCGCGATGACGCTCGGGCGCGAGGTCAAGTGGGCCGAGGACCGGCGCGAGCACTTCATCTCCTCCGCGCACGAGCGGGCGCAGGTGCAGCACGTGCGGGTGGGGTTCGACGACGAAGGGCGCGTTCTGGGGCTTGACGTCTCGATCCTGCACGATCACGGCGCCTACACGCCGTACGGGATCATCGTGCCGATCGTCACCTCCACGCAGCTGCTGGGGCCGTACCGGGTGGGCGCCTACCGGGTCGAGTTCACCGCCGTCTACACCAACACCGTGCAGGTGACCCCTTATCGGGGGGCCGGGCGGCCGCAGGGCGTGTTCTGCATGGAACGCACGATGGACAAGATCGCGCGATACCTGGGCAAGGACCGCACCGCCGTCAGGGAGGCCAACTTCATCCGCCCCGAGGAGTTCCCGTACGACCAGGGGATGATCTTCCAGGACGGGCGGCCGCTCATCTACGACAGCGGCGACTACCCCGAGATGCTCCGCATGATCAAGGAGCTGATCGGCTGGGACTCCTTCGAACGGCGTCCCGGCCGGGGCATCGGGATCGGCTGCTACGTCGAGGGCACCGGCGTCGGCCCGTACGAGGGCGGCCACGTGCAGATCACCTCCGACGGCCGGGTGCACGTCTCCACCGGTCTCACCTCGCAGGGGCAGGGCCACGAGACGGCCTTCGCCCAGATCGCCGCGGCCGAGCTGGGCGTGCCCATCGAGCGCGTCAGCGTGGTCACCGGCGACACCCGCAGGTTCGCCTACGCGGTCGGCACGTTCGCCTCCCGCGCCGCCGTGGTCAGCGGCAACGCCATCGCCCTGGCCTGCCGCAAGGTGCGCGAGAAGGCGCTGCGCATCGCCGCCGACGCCCTGGAGGCCGACCCGGCCGACCTCGACATCGCCGACGGCCTCGTGCACGTGGCCGGCACCCCGTCCGCGTCCATCCCGCTGTCCACGGTCGCGGTGCTGGCCAACCCGCTGCGGTACGCCTTCGACGAGGAGGCGGCCAAGGCCACCCAGTTCTCCGGCACCGCCTCGCCCGACCGGCCGCCGGTGGCCGAGGGCGAGGAGCCGGGGCTGGAGGGGCGCGACTACTACTCGCCGATCAGGTCCACGTTCGCGGCCGGCATGCACGCCGCCGTCGTCGAGACCGACCCGGACACCGCCGAGATCAAGGTCGTCCGGTACGCGGTCGTGCACGACTGCGGCCGGCTGATCAACCCCATGATCGTCGAGGGGCAGATCCACGGCGGCGTCGCCCAGGGCATCGGTGGCGCCCTGTACGAGCGCATGGTCTACGACCAGCACGGCCAGCTCGTCAACGCCTCCTTCATGGACTTCCTGATGCCGTACGCCACCGAGGTCCCGCACGTCGAGACCGATCACCTGGAGACGCCCTCGCCGCTCAACCCGCTCGGCATCAAGGGCGCGGGCGAGGCCGGCGTGATCCCCGTCTCGGCCGTGATCGCCTCGGCCGTCGAGGACGCCGAGGGCTTCGCGGTCGACCGCATGCCCATTTCTCCGTCCGAGCTGTTCGAGGCGAGGCGGCGCAACCGCGGGTGACCGGGGTGGGATGATCGGCGCCATGCGTGCCCCCGACTCCGGTCTGACCGCCTTTCCCGACGTGCCCGGCGACGTCCGCCTGATCGACCTGGCCTGGAACGAGATCGCCGAGGTGCCCGGGTGGGTGGCCGACCTCACCGCGCTGGAGGAGCTGCGCCTCGACGGCAACGGCCTGCGCACGCTGCCCGACCTGTCCGGGCTGACCGCGCTGCGCGCGCTGCACCTCGACGGCAACGCGCTGACGTCCTTCCCCGCCTGCCCGCCCGGCCTGGAGAGCCTCTTCCTGTACGGCAACCGCCTCGCCGAGCTCCCCGGCCGCCTGCCGCACACGCTCAGGCACCTGGCCGCGGGCGCGAACGGCCTCACCGCGCTCCCGGACACGCTCTGGAAGCTGACCGGCCTCGAATCGCTCAACGTGGCCCAGAACGCGCTCACGGAGCTCCCCGCGGGCATCGGCGCGCTGTCCCGGCTGCGCATGCTCGACCTGGGCCACAACCGGCTCACCGAGATCCCGCCCGAACTCGGCGACCTGCCGCTGACCGACTACCTCTACCTCAGCGACAACCTCTTCACCGAGGTGCCGGAGTCGATCGGGCGGCTCGACCGGCTGGCCTACCTCAACCTGACCGACAACCGGATCACCCGCCTGCCCGCCTCGCTCGGCTCCATGACGGCGCTGGTGGAGCTGCGGCTCTACGGCAACCGGCTGGAGTCGCTGCCGGAGACGATCGGCGACCTGCCCCGGCTGCGCGAGCTGCACCTCCAGGGCAACCGGCTGCGGGAGCTGCCCGGGCGGCTGCCGGAGAAGCTGAAGGTGCTGGATCTCCGCGACAACCGGCTCGGCCGGCTGCCGGAGTCGCTGCCCGCCGGGCTGAAGCAGCTCGACCTGCGTGACAACCGGCTGCGCGACCTGCCGGACACCCTGCCCGACCTGGAGAAACTCGATCTGCGCTGGAACAAGCTGGACGGTGAGCCGCGGGTGCTGGCCCGGCTCGAAGCGCGCGGGTGCGTCGTGCTGAGGTGAAACCGGGAGCACCCCACCGCGAACCGGAGTCGTCCGGCGGTGAACCGCGCCGGGCGGGCCTGCGTACCCTCGCACATGACGACATTTCCACGTCTGGCCGCTTTCGCGCTGCTGGCCGGACTGGTCGCCGGCTGCTCCTCAGGGGGCGGCTGGAGCGACTACGTCGCAGCAGGCAAGAACCAGCCCCCCAACCCCGCCCCGCTCACGGTCGAGCAGATCTCCGAGAAGGTCGGCTGCAAGCCGAAGATGCAGGTCGACGCCGACGAGGTCCGTACGGCGTACTGCAAGACCCAGGACGGTGAGTTCTTCGTCAACACGTTCAAGACGGAGAAGCTCAAGGACGAGTGGATGGACCGGGCCCCCGAGTACAACCCCCATCTGGTCGGACCCAAGTGGACCGTGCTGGGGCCGTTGAAGGTGCTTGAGACGATCAGGGGACCGCTCAACGGCGACCTGCACCTGACCGACCACCGGGTCTCCATGACGCCTGCGCCCAAATAGCCGGACGGTATGAGTCTGAACCGAGGTAGGAAGGGCCGCGTACCCTCGCACATGACGACAATTCCCCGCCTGACCGCTGTCGCGCTGCTGGCGGCGCTGGTCGCCGGCTGCTCCTCGGGGAGCGGCGGCGGCTACGTCGCGTCCGCCGGCAAGCTGGCCGGCGCCGCGCCGCTCACGGTCGAGCAGATCTCCGCCAAGGTCGGATGCACGCCTCGCATGCAGGTCGACGCCGCGGAGATACGCACGGGCTTCTGCCGGACACCGGACGGCGAGTTCTTCGTCACGACGTTCGCCAGCCAGACCGGCAAGGACGCCTGGATGGACGCCGCTCCCGAGTACAACCCGCACCTGGTGGGCAACCTCTGGACGGTCCTGTCCAGCCGCAAGGTGCTCGACCTGCTCAAGGAACGGCTCGGCGGCGACCTGCACCTCACCGACCACCGCACCAAGCAGATGAAGGTCGTCGGCTGACGCACGCTTCCGGCCACCGGCCGTGAAACGGTGGCCGGCGCGTCTCCCGTACCGCATTCGATCCCCGCTCAGGGGCGGGGTGCGGCCGTGGAGGCTCTGACGACCAGCTCGTGCCGGGTACGGCGGCGGCGCGGGCGCGTGGCGGGCGGTTTGAGCACCAGCTCCAGGGCCTGCCTGCCCATGCCGACCATGGGCAGTCTGACCGTGGTCAGCGCCGGATAGACGTCCCTGGCCACCGGCACGTCGTCGAACCCGGCCACCGAGATCTCCTCCGGCACCCGCCGCCCGTGGTTGAGCAGCCACGACAGCGCCCCCACCGCCATCGGGTCGTTGAGCGCGACCACCGCCGTCAGCTCCGGATGGGCGCGTACCAGCCGGGCCGTGGCCGCCGCGCCGCCCTCGCGGGTGAAGTCCCCGTGCACGACCGGCACCGACGCCCAGTCGAGCCCGGCCGCCCCGTACGCGGTGCGCAGCCCGGCCAGCCGGTCCTCGACGGTGGTCAGGTTGGCCGGGCCGCCGAGCACGCCGAGCCGGCGGTGACCCAGGTCGAGCAGGTGGCGCATGAGGGTCGCGCCGCCGGCGGCGTTGTCGGGCAGCACCGCGTCCACCGGCAGGTGGTGCCGGCCGATCACCGCGACCCGCCCGCCCGCCGCGGTGAACGAGCGCAGCTCGGCCGCGATGTCGGTCTCGGTACGCGCGTCCACGTAGCCAGAGCCGGCCAGCACGATCGAGGTCACCCGGTGCGCCCGCAGCGCGCGGATCCTGGCCAGCTCGGCGCGCGGGTCGCGCTCGGTCTGGCTGATCAGCGCCAGGTAGCCGCGGCTGTCCGTCTCACGCAGCACGCCCCGCGCGATCTCGCCGAAGTACGGGTCGCCCACGTCGTGCACGATCAGTCCGACCATGGACGCCTGCCCGCCGGCCAGCGCCCGCGCGTGGCTGTTGGGCACGTACCCCACCTGCGCGGCGATGGCCCGCACGTGCGCGGCGACCCGGGGGCTCACCCCGGCGCTGCCGGTCATCGCCCGCGAGGCGGTGGCCAGCGACACCCCGGCCGCCCTGGCCACGTCGATCAGGCGCGGCGGACCGGGCGGCTCGCCGGGAGGAGCACCGGGAGGAGCGCCGCCCAGGGTGCCCGCGCGGGCGTCGGGAAGGGCGCCAGGTGAGGCGCCGGGTGGGGCGCTGGGTGGGTAAGGCCGCGGGGAGGGGCGTTCTGCCATGCGGTGCGTACCCCCTTGTATGGGGCGAAATCCCGTGTAATCGTAACCGAAAGCGCTTACGAAAGCGCTTTCGCTCGCCTCTTCTGACGGGGGTCTCCTCGATGGCAAGAGTAAGCAAGGGCCTGGCGATCATCTCCCTCTGCGCACTGGCGCTCACCGCCTGCGCGAAGACCGACGAACCCGGCGCGGCGCCGTCGCCCGGACAGCAGCGGGGGCCGGTGCGGATCGGCGTCTCCTTACCGCTCACCGGCGACTTCTCCGAGCCGGGCAAGGGCATCCAGGAGGGTTACCAGGTCTGGGCCGACCGGGTGAACGCCAAGGGCGGCCTGCTCGGCAGGAAGGTCGAGCTGATCTTCCGTGACGACGCCTCCGACCCCAACCGGGTCAGCTCCGACTACGAGTCGCTCATCACCCAGGACAAGGTGGACCTGGTCTTCGGGCCGTTCTCCTCGCGCCTGGTCATCCCGGCGGCGAAGGTCGCCGAGTCGTACGGGATGCTCTTCGTGGAGCCGGCCGGCGCCGCCGCCGAGGTCTTCGAGCAGGGCTTCAAGCGGCTCTTCTACGCCGCCCCCGCCATCGCCGGCGACCACTACGACTACCTGTCCGACTACCTCACCCAGTTGCCCGCCGACCAGCGGCCGAAGACGGCGGCGTACGCGAGCCTGGACGACCCCTTCGCCCAGGGCACCGCGTACGGGCTGCGCGACAAGCTGGCCGCGGCCGGGATCAAGACCGTCGTGGACGAGGTCTACCCGCCGGAGACCACCGACTTCGCCCCCATCGCCGCCAAGATCGCGGCTGCCAAGCCCGACCTGATCGTGGGCGGCACGCAGTTCGAGGACTCGGTCGGCCTCGTGCGGGCGCTGCAGGAGCTCAAGGTGCAGCCGAAGCTGGCGGCCTTCTCGACCGGGCCGACGCTGGCGGAGTTTCCCGCCGCGGTGAAGGGGGCGGCCGAGCACGTCATCTCGCCCGTCGGCTGGTCGGCCACCGCCACGTTCACCGGCAACCAGGACCTGGTCAAGCGGTACAAGGAGATGTTCGGCGGCGACGCCAACGAGGACGCGGCCAACGGCTACACCGTCGGCCAGATCGTCGAGGCGGCCGTGACCGCGGCCCAATGCGCGGACCCGTCCAAGGAGTGCCAGGACAAACTGACCGCGCACATCGGGCAAGCCACGTTCGACACCGTCGTGGGGCCGCTGTCGTTCGACGACAAGGGCCGGCCCGAGCAGGCGCACATGATCCAGCAGTACGTGAACGGCAAGGTCGAGATCGTGCTGCCCGAGCAGGCCAAGACCGCCGGCATCGTCTACCCGAAGAAGCCGTGGTGAGCCTGCTCGCGCAGGGCCTGGCCCTGGGCGTGCTGACCGGCGGCCTGTACGCGCTGCTCGCCTCCGGCCTGTCGCTGTACTTCGGCGTGATGCGGGTGGTCATGGTGGCGCACCCGGCGTTCCTCTTCCTGGCCGCCTACCTGACCTACACCGCGCACACCGTGTTCGGCGTGGACCCGTTCCTGGCGCTGCCGGTGACCGTGCCGCTGTTCTTCGCGCTGGGCGTGGCGGTGCAGCGGCTGCTCATCGCCCGGCTGGCGCCGGAGAACGTGGCGATGATGTCGGTGCTGCTGACCTTCGGGCTGGCGCTGACCATCGAGGGGCTGCTCGGCACGTTCTACACCGGCTCGTACAAGTCGATCAGCATGGACTACGCCACCCGGTCGCTGACCGTGGCCGGCGTGCACCTCCCGTACGACAAGATCATCGCCTTCCTCGTGGCCGCGCTCACCCTCGGCGTGCTGTTCGCGGTGCTGGTCAAAAGCAGGTTCGGGCAGGCGCTGCGGGCCACGATCCAGCACCGCGAGGCGGCCAGGCTGGTCGGGATCCCGACCGAACGCGTGGCCGGCCACGGCTTCGGCGTGGGCCTGGCCACGGCCGCCGCAGGCGGCACGGTGCTGGCGCTGATCACGCCGTTCTTCCCCGCCTCCCACTGGGTGTGGATCGGCAAGCTCATGGCCGTCATCGTGGTCGGCGGCCTGGGCAGCGTGACCGGCGCCGCCCTCGCGGCCGTGCTCCTCGGCGTGGTCGAGGGCGTCGTGCTGGTGACCGTGGACGCGACCTGGGCCACCATGATGTTCTACGTCTTCCTCTTCCTGGCCCTGCTCGTCCGCCCCCAGGGGTTCTTCGGAGGCCGGCTTGCGCACCGTTTCTAGAGGATTGCCGCTGCTGGCCGGCGCGCTCGCGATCGCCTACCCGTGGCTGGTGCCCAACTACTACCTGGTGTACGCGGGCGCGCTGACCGTCATGTACGCCGCCATGTCCACCTCCTGGAACCTGCTCGGCGGCTTCACCGGCTACGTCTCGCTCGGCCACTCGGCCTTCTTCGGGCTGGGCGCGTACGGCACCGGGCTGCTGGTCGTGCGCCTGGACGTGCCCTGGCTCGTCGCCCTGCCGGTCTCGGCGCTGCTGGTCACGCTGTTCGCGACCGGCGTCGGCATCGCGGCGGTACGCGTGCGCGGCGCCTCGTTCGTGATCGTCTCCATCGCGCTCGTGTCGATGATGAACCTCGTCGTGCAGGGCTGGCGCTCGCTGACCGGCGGCTCCACCGGGCTCCAGGTGCCCTCGCCCTTCCCCGGGCTGCACAGGGGCCAGACCCATCTGGTGTTCTTCTACCTGTTCCTGGTGCTGCTGGGGGTCGCGCTGCTGGCCTGGTGGCAGATCTCCCGCTCCCGCTTCGGCGCGGGGCTGCGGGCCATCAGGGAGGACGAGGACAAGGCCGAGTCGCTGGGGGTGCCGACGGCGGCGTACAAGGTGGCGGCCTTCGCCCTGTCCGCCCTGTTCGTCGCGCTGGCCGGCGGCCTGTACGCGCTCTGGTTCGGCAGCCTCGATCCGATCTTCGTCTTCTCCATCCTGATCGGCTCGTCCATGGTGCTCATGAGCCTGCTCGGCGGCGTCAGGCACCTGCTCGGGCCGCTGCTCGGCGCGCTCATCGTGGCCCCGGCGGGGGAGTACTTCCTGATCGCGCTGGGCGAGACGCAGATCCACCTGACCGCGACGGGGCTGGTGCTGGTGCTGGTCGTGCTGTTCATGCCGGAGGGGATCCTGGCCGGGTTCGCCAGGCGGCGGGCGGGTCCGTCCATCCCCGACGAGAGCGCCGACCAGCGGCTGCAGGGGGCGTCCTCATGAGCTCGCTGCGGACAGAGGGGCTGACGAAGTCGTTCGGCGGCGTGCTGGCCGTGGACGGCGTCACCGTCGAGCTGCGCGACGGCGCGATCAACGGCCTGATCGGGCCGAACGGCTCGGGCAAGACGACGTTCTTCAACATCGTCACCGGCATGATCAGGCCGGACTCCGGCCGGGTGCTCTACCGCGACAGGGAGATCACCCGGCACGCGCCGCATCGGAT
Organism: Nonomuraea fuscirosea; assembly: GCF_035917475.1. Taxonomy (NCBI): domain Bacteria; kingdom Bacillati; phylum Actinomycetota; class Actinomycetes; order Streptosporangiales; family Streptosporangiaceae; genus Nonomuraea; species Nonomuraea fuscirosea. The sequence continues at coordinate 1,850,253 of NZ_CP109074.1, forward strand.
CGCGCACGCCGGCATCGGCCGCACCTTCCAGCTCTGCCGCGTCTTCCCCCGCCTGACCGTGCTGGAGAACATGCTGGTCGCGGTCCGCCGCACCCGGCTGCGCGAGTTGATGGCCGGTCTGCGCGACGCGGGCGAGACGGAACGGGCCCGCCACTGGCTGCGCCGCATGGGCATCGAGCACCTGGAGGAGGCCGAGGCCCGCGACCTGTCCTACGGCCAGCAGAAACTGCTCGAACTGGCCGCCGTCCTCATGGCCGAGCCGGACCTGGTGCTGCTCGACGAGCCCGCGGGCGGGGTCAACCCGGCGCTGATCGACCGGATCACCGGCCTCGTCCGCGACCTCAACGCGGAGGGCCGCACCTTCCTGGTCGTCGAGCACAACATGGACATGGTGATGGGCATGTGCGACCACGTGATCGTCTTCGACCGCGGCGCGCCCATCGCCGAGGGGCCGCCGTCGGCGGTCCGGGCGGACCCGCGGGTGCTGGAGGCGTATCTCGGTGTCTGAGACGGTGCTGTCTTTGGAGGACGTGGTGGCCGGGTACGGCAGGGCCGCGCCCGTGCTGCGCGGCCTGACCGTGACCGTGGGCGCCGGCGAGGTCGTCTGCCTGGTCGGCCCCAACGGCGCGGGCAAGTCCACCGCGCTCAAGGTGGCCAGTGGCCTGCTCGCGCCCAGGTCGGGCCGGGTGCTGCTGGCCGGGCGGGACGTGACGGGCGTGTCGCCGCAGCGGCTGCTCGGGCTCGGCCTGGCCCACGTGCTGCAGGGGCACAGCGTGTTCCGCGAGATGACGGTGGCCGAGAACGTGCGGCTCGGCGGCTTCACCGTCCGCGACCAGGCCCGGCTGAAGGAGCGGATCGAGGTGGTCAAGGACCTGTTCCCCGTGGTGCGCGAACGGTGGGGCAGCATGGCGGGGCTGCTGTCCGGCGGGCAGCAGAAGCAGGTCGAGTTCGCCCGCGCGCTGATGCTGGAGCCGTCCGTGGTGCTGCTCGACGAGCCCTCGATGGGCCTCGACCCGCGCAACACCCAGGTGGTCTTCGACCAGATCGACCTCATGCGCAGGACCGGCGTGGCGGTGTTGCTGGTGGAGCAGAACGCGCGCAGGGCCCTGGAAACGGCCGACCTCGGCTGCGTGCTGGACCTCGGCCGGGTGCACATCAGCGGCCCGGCCCGCGAGCTGGCCGCCGACCCCCGGCTGGGCCGCCTCTACCTGGGCGGCGCCCCCGCCGGCTGAGCGCGCCGTCCGTGCTGAGCGCGTCGTCCGTCAGACGGGCACCTTGATCCGCTTCCTGAACACCCAGTACGTCCACCCCTGGTAGACCAGGATGAACGGCAGCGTGATCAGCCCGATCCAGGTCAGCATGGTCAGCGTGTACGGGCCGGAGGCCGCCTCGGCCAGGGTGAGCCCCGGCAGCGGCCGTACCCGCAGCTCCATGAAGACCGCCAGCGTGGTCAGCACGATCGCGCCCGCCGTGGCCGTGAACGCCCAGCCCTCCCTGCGCCGCCAGATCAGCGCCGTGGCCGCGGCCAGCGCCGCCATCGCGGCCAAGGCGGGAGCCGTGCCCAGGCCCGACAGGGCGAAGACGGCGACCGGGATCGTCACGCCGCCGGCGGCCAGGGCGACGGTCCTGGCCCGGCGGCGCACCGGGCCCGTGGTGCGCAGCGCCAGGAAGACCGCGCCGTGCAGGGCGCACACGGCCAGCGAGAACGCGCCGCCGAGCAGCGCCGGGGCGACGCCGCCGAACAGCAGGCTGGCGAAGATCGCGCCCCACAGGAACGCCGGGATCGCGCTGCCCACCACGATGCCGAGGTCGCACCAGAGCGGGTTCGTCACCTTGCCGCGCCACTCCAGCCCGACGCCGCGCACGATCAGCCCGGCCAGGACCAGCACCACGGGCAGGTAGAAGGTGCTGAACAGGCCCGCGTACCAGGCGGGGAAGGCGGCGAACATGGCCCCGACCGCGGTGATCAGCCACACCTCGTTGCCGTCCCACACCGGGCCGATGGTCTCCAGGCCGGCCCGCTGCTCGGCGGCGTTCCTGCTCACCAGCGGCGCCAGCATGCCGACGCCGAAGTCGAAGCCCTCAAGGACGAAGTAGCCGGTCCAGAGGAAGGCGATGACGGCGAACCACAACTCGATCATTGGTCAGCTCCTCAGTACATCAGGGACGGCTCACGCCGCTCGGCCGCGGGCAGCGGCGCCCGTTCCTCCGTGCCCTTGCGCACGTGCCTGGTCAGCAGCACGGTCTCGGCCACCGCCAGCGCGCCGTACAGGAGGGTGAAGAGGGTCAGCGAGGTGGCCACCTCGGCCAGCGACACCCCCGGCGACACACTGGAGGCCGTGAGCAGCTCGCCGGCGACCGTCCACGGCTGGCGGCCGATCTCGCTGAGCAGCCAGCCGGCGGTCACCGCGACCAGCGGCAGCGGCAGCGACAGCAGCAGCGCCCGCGAGAGCCACGCGGGGAAGGGACGCCGGCGGCGGGTCAGCCAGAGCCCGAGCACCGACAGGCCCACGGTGGACAGCCCGAACACGATCATCACCCGGAACGACCAGAACACGATCGTCTGGTCCGGCCGGTAGTCGCCGGGGCCGAACTGCCGCTCGAAGCGCCGTTGCAGGTCCTCGGTGCCCTGGACGGTGGCGCCCGGGTCGTTCGTGGCCAGGAAGCTCAGCACGGCGGGGATCTCGACGCCTGGGACGAGGCTGAACGGGGCCGCGGCGGTGTCGCGTTCGAGGCCCTCGGCCGAGGCCAGCTTCATCGGCTGCTGCTCGTACATGAGCTTGGCGGAGGTGTCGCCGGTGGCCGCGACGAGCACGCCCGCGAGGGCCGTCATCACCAGCGCCGCGCGGGCCGCACCACGCCACATGCCGCCGTCGCCGGTCCGGCGCGTGCGCAGCATCCAGTAGCCGCACACCGCCAGCACGAACCCGCCCGCCACGATGAATGCCGCCCCGATCACGTGCGGGACCTGGGCCAGCGCGGTGGGGTTGGTCAGCACCGCCCACAGGTCGGTCATCCTGGCCCGGCCGTCCACGACCTCGTAGCCCACGGGATGCTTCATCCAGGCGTTGGCCGCGAGGATGAAGTAGGCCGACACGTTGGAGCCGACGGCCGCCGCCCAGATGCAGGCCAGGTGCGCCCGCTTCGGCAGCCGGTCCCAGCCGAAGATCCACAGGCCCAGGAACGTGGACTCCATGAAGAACGCCAGCAGCGCCTCCATGGCCAGCGGCGCCCCGAAGACGTCGCCCACGAAGACGGAGTACTCGCTCCAGTTCATCCCGAACTGGAACTCCTGCACGATGCCGGTGACCACGCCCATGGCGAAGTTGATCAGGAACAGCTTCCCGAAGAACTTCGTCAGCGTCAGGTACTGCTCCTTGCCCGTGCGGTGCCAGGCCGTCTGCAGGCCGGCCACGAAGATCCCGAGACCGATGGTCAAGGGCACGAACAGAAAGTGGTAGACGGTGGTCACCCCGAACTGCCACCGCGCAAGGTCTAGTGCGTCCATTCTCCCCGCCGACTCCCTGAGCTCTACACGCTGTAGTACATCTACCAACAGTAGTACTACAAGCTGTAGAGCAATGAGATGCGTTCTTGGTCACATCCCCTTCGCTGGACTTCCGACGGTCATCGAGCATGGCGCGGGCGGGCTCGTCCGCGCGTCCCCCGCCGGGCTGACAAGCGGGTACGCCGCGCGGCGGACCTCAGCGGACGCGGGCGGCGGCCAGGTACGCCTGGAGGTTCCCCAGCTCGTAGCCGCGCCGCCGGATCTTCTCGACCAGGACGCGGAAGTCCCTGGCCAGGTTGGGGCGGAAGTGCATCAGCAGGATGTCGCCGGGGCGCAGCCGCTTGTCGGGCACCTGGTAGGCGATCTTCCCGCCCGGCTGCACGGTCGCGGTCCAGAGGAGCACGGCCGTCATGCCGCAGTTCTTGGCGGCCGTGAGCGTGTCGGTGTTGTAGACGCCGAACGGCGGCCGGAACAGCGTGGGCCGCGCGCCGACCTGCTTGCCGATGAGCTTGGCCGCGCCGCAGATCTCCCTGCGCTGGGCGTCGCGGCCCAGCAGGCGCAGGTCCGGATGGGTGAGGGTGTGGTTCTCGACGGGCACTCCGGCATCCCGCAATTGCCGGAAATATCCCCACTTGCCGGCGCCGACGTAGCGGGCCCGGCCGCCCGCCTCGTCCGGGGTGCCCTTGGCCTCGACCGCGTCGCGCATGGCGAAGGCGGTGACCGGGATGCGCTGGTCGCGGATCTGCGCGGCGAAGCCGGGGTCCTGCTCCCAGCCGTCGTCGATGGTGAGGAAGACGACCTTGCGCTTGGTGGGGATGGAGCTGATCACGGGCGGAAGGCCGCCGGTGCGCCCGATCGGGCGCACCTCACCGGTCCTGGGCTTCACGCCGGGCGGGCCGGCCGGGGGCGCTGTCGAGGGGGCCTTCGAGGGCGCCGTCCGTGACGCCGCCGGGGTCGCCGATCCGGCGGCTCCGGTGCCGGTCCCGGCCGGCGCGCACGCCGCCAGCATCACCACACACGCCCCGGCGGCCGCCCGCCCGGCGGCCGCGCCGATCGGCCCGCCGATCACCCCGCCGATCACCCCGGCGCCCGTCCCGTACGTCCTCCGCCCCCTGCGCATGGGGCACCATCTTGCCAGTCTTGATCACCGCGCCATGCCCGCCTCTGGCAGGTGTTGCCCTTATCGGGCCGTCCGCGTCTGCCTAAAGTGTCTGCATGAAGGTGGCGGGCAGCGCCGTGATCGGCGTGCACAGGGACCAGGCGTGGACGGCGCTGCGGGATCCGGAGGTGCTGGTGCGCACCATTCCGGGATGCGAGCGGCTGGAGGAGACGGGGCCGGACACGTACCGGATGACGGTCAACGCGGGGGTGGCCTCCATCAAGGGCGTCTACCAGGGAGAGGTGTCGCTGGGCGACCCGCTGGCGCCGGAGAGCTTCACGCTGCGGGCGTGCGGGCAGGGCGCGCCGGGGACCGTGGACGCGACCGTACAGGTCCGGCTGAGCGAGGTCGACGGCGGGACGCGGGTCGACTACGACGCCGAGGCCGTGATCGGCGGCATGATCGGCGGGGTCGGGCAGCGGATGCTGGGAGCGGCGGCCAGGCGGACGGCGGCGGAGTTCTTCTCGGCCGTGGACGAGCACCTGCGCGCGCCCGCCGAGATCTGCGAGGTCGTGCCCTACGCCGCCGCGCCCGGCGAGCTCGCCCAGCCCACCGGAGCCGTTCAGCCCACCGGAGCCGTTCAGTCCTCCGGATCCGCCGCCCAAGCCGCCCAAGCCGCCGGAGCCGCCGGAGCCGTCCAGGCCGTTCAGCCCGCGCAGGCGCCCCGAGCGGGCGGAACGGTCTACGAGCGGCCCGCCGCGCGGCACACCGAGACCCGCCCGTGGGTGATGCTGGCCTCCTTCGGCATGGGCGCGGGCGTCGCGCTCGCCGGAGCGGCGGTGGGCTGGCTGTTCGGGCGCGGGTGGCGGCGCGGCGCCTGAGGCCGGCGGCGTCGTGACTCTCGCGGAAAAGGATCTCCGGGCGTAGCGTGGCGGTATGCGGCAGGCACACGCTGAAGACGCACGGACCGAGGCCAGGCGAGTCGTACGCGACCTGCTGGGCGAGGAGCGCCCGACGGCCGAGACGCTGATCGGCGACGTGCGCCCCGTGCTCGGCGACGACCGCACCGGGCGCACGCTCGACCTGGCCCTCGGCGCCCAGCTCACCAGGCGCTCGGCGGAGCTGGCCGCCATCGCCGCGCTGCTGGTCGGCACCCGCGAGCTGGGCGAGCAGTGGTGGGGCAGGTCCAGGGGCGGCAAGCTGCCCCCGCCCGACGAGGTGGTGCGCACGGCCGTCGCGATCGAGCCCTGGACCGATCTGACCGCGCTGGAGATGCTCGCCGCCTGGATCGCCGACGACGCCGCCGACCAGCTCTGGGGCGCGCCCGTCGCGCAGGTCGACCTCAACTCCTGGCAGGCCGAGGACCGCTTCGACCTGCCGCCGGACGTCAGGCCCGGCCAGCGGCTCGTCGTGCACTTCGACGCCGGCGGCAGGCTCGACGCGGTCGTCGCCCGCAGGGCCGACGAGGAGCTCGGCTCCAACCTGGACTTCCATTCGCTGCGTTACTCCCGCCCGGCCGAGGCCCAGTGGAGCTGGGGCGTGGCGGCCGGGCTCGGGCCGCACCGGCTGCCGGGGGAGAGCCCCGACCCCTACGCGCGCGAGGTGCCCGCCGGCGCCGCCGACGTGCTGCGGGCGTGGGCGATGCGCCACGGCGCCACCCGTGAGCAGCTCGGCGAGAGCTGGCGGACCGTGGGCGACGTGGTGGCCGCCATCGAGCGGGTGGACTGGATGTGGCGCAGCGGCGAGTGGTTCGGCTGGTGGCGCGGGGCCTCGGCGCTGGTCGACGATTCCGCGTACCTGCCGTACCGGCTGGAGGAACTGGCCGCGGGATAGGAATCAACGGCGGGCGGTGGCGGTTGAGGCCGACATGAAGGTGGAGATTTTCTCTGACGTCGTGTGCCCGTGGTGTTACATCGGCCACGCCAGGTTCGCCAAGGCCGCCGAGCGGTTCCGCGGCAAGGGCGGCTCGATCGAGGTGACGATGCGGCCGTTCCAGCTCGATCCGGACGCCCCGGCCAAGGGCGAGCCGCTGATCCCGTCGATGGAGCGCAAGTTCGGGCCCAACGCCCGCCAGATGATCGATCGGGTCGTCGGCACCGCCGCCGAGGAGGGCCTGGAGCTCGACTACGACCGGGCGCTCAACGCCACCACCCTGGCGGCGCACCGCCTCATCGAGGTGGCCGGGCGGCAGGGGCTCGGCGAGGAGATGGCCGGGCGGCTCTTCCGCGCCTACTTCGCCGAGGGCCGCGACGTGTCCGACGCAGGCGTGCTGGCCGAGCTGGCCGCCGAGGTGGGCGTGACCGACACGGGGGAGGGGACCGAGGAGGTGCGTGAGCAGCTGGCCAGGGCCCGCTCGCTCGGCATCAGCGGGGTGCCGCTCTTCCTGTTCGAGGGCAAGTACGCCGTCTCGGGCGCGCAGCCGGTCGACACCTTCGCCGCCGCGATCGACGAGGTGGCCGAGCGCACCGGCCAGACGCCGATCACCCAGCTCGCCGCCCCGGCCGAGGGGTGCGACGACGACGGCGTCTGCGCGGTCTGAGCGGCTCCGGGGCCACCGGCGGGTGGGAGAATCGCAGGGTGTCGAGACGTCGCCTTGGTTATCTGCTCAAGCACGCCAACCTGCGTCTGTCCGAGCTGGTGGGCGCGGCGCTGGCGCCGTACGGGATCGACGGGCGTGAGTTCGCGGTGCTCGCGCTGCTCGACTCGCCCGTGCCCATGTCGCAGCTCGACGCGGCCAGGCGGCTCGGGATCGACCGCACGACGATGGTGGCCATGGTCGACGCGCTGGAGCGCAAGGACCTCGTCCGCCGCCGGCCGCATCCCGACGACCGGCGCAAGAACGTGGTCGAGCCGACCGAGCGCGGGCACCGGACCCTGGGCGGGGCCAGGATCGCCGTGGACGCGGCGGAGGAGGAGTTCCTGTCCGCATTGTCCGGCGGCGACGCCGGGCTCCTCAGAGACGTCCTGGAGCGCCTGGTCCCGCCTCCAGCGGGCTGAGCGCGCCCTCCCCGAGCTGGCCGGCCCGGTGGTGGCGGCGGCACAACACCTGATAGCGCACGTGCGCGGCGGCGGTGTCGCCGATCACCACCTGCTCGCCGGTGCGCGCCATCGCCCCGCCCACGATCCTGGCGTTGAGCTGGCCGGGCCGCCCGCACCAGCACAGCACCTCGACCTGCAGCCGGCACACCTCGTCGGCCAGCTCGAACAGCCGCTGCGCCGCAGGGAACATCACCGACCTGAAGTCCGAGGCCAGCCCGAAGGCGTAGACGTCCACGCCGTGACCGTCCACCAGGTCGGCCAGCTGCTCGATCTGCTCGACGGTGTAGAAGCAGGCCTCGTCGCAGATGAGGTAGTCGATGCGGTCGTGCGCGGTCACCAGCCGGACCAGGTCCACGGAGTCCTCGACCTCGATGGCCTCAAGCCCGAGCCCTATCCTGCTGGTCACCTTGGGGCCGCCCGAGCGGTCGTGCTTGGTCAGCACCAGGCCGCGCCGGCCCTGCCGTCCGTGGTTGTAGTTCATCTGGAGCGCAAGGGTGGACTTCCCGCAGTCCATGGGGCCGAAGTAGAACTTCAGTACGGCATCCCTGGCTCCAGAGGGCACGGCAGACAAGGCAGACAGTTCAGTCACGGGCCGCCAGCTTAGTGGCTTGGCTTGTCCCATGACCTCGTGGGACATTTTGTCCCCTGAGTATCAGGAGGAATCAGTGGTCACCGATAATTCCCCGTCCAAACCGTCGTCGCTCGACGCGATGATGACCCCGGACGACCTCACGGCCGCCCAGGCGGATGCCACCCGATGGCGGTACGGCTTCCTCGTGGTCGTGGCCGGTATCGTCGCGATCCTGGTCGCGTTCGGCGCCGCCGTGTTCGCCACCGGGGAGTTCGCCGCGCTCTTCGCGGGAGTCGCGGGGGTGGTCGGTACCATTATCGGGGCTTACTTCGGCGTTCAGGCGGGTCAGTCCGGAAAGGCGAGAGTGGAGGCCGAGCTGGCCCGGTCCCAGGAGATGGTGGTCAGGCTGGCGGCCTACGTCGGCACACAGAACGCGCCCCGAGTCATCGACGAAGTGCTCGGCCGACGCCGAAGCTGAGGAGTCATGCGTAGCGTCCGTATCGGAGTGGACACCGGAGGCACGTTCACCGACGTCGTGGCGGTGGACGAGGAGACCGGTGAGATCCTCACCACGAAGACCCCCTCGACCCCCGCGAACCCGGCCGACGGGTTTCTCGCGGGCATCGAGAAGCTGGGCCGGCACGACGCCGGCGCCATCGTGCACGGCACAACCGTGGCCACGAACCGGCTGCTGGAGGACCGGATCGAAAGCCTCGGGTTCATCACGACCGAGGGCTTCGAGTTCGTCCTGGAGATCGCCAGGCAGAGCGTGCCCGACGGTTACGGCAACTCCTACTTCTGGGTCAAGCCGCCCAGGATCGTTCCCGTGCACCTGGTCAAGACCGTCGGCGGGCGGCTCGACCACCGCGGCGATGAGGTGTGGCCGTTCTCGGAGGAGCAGGCCGTGGAGGTGGCCCGCTGGTTCCGGGCCAAGGGCATCACCGCGATCGGGGTCTGCTTCCTGCACTCCTACGCCAACCCCGAGCACGAGCGCCGCATGCGCGAGGTGCTGTGGCGCGAGCACCCGGAGGCGGTGATCTCACTGTCGAGCGACGTGCTGCGCGAATACCGCGAGTACGAGCGCTCGGTCACCACCCTCGTCGACGCCGCGGTCAAACCGGCCATGCGCGGCTACATCGCGAACCTGTCCAACCGGCTCGGCAAGCCGTTCTCGGTGATGAAGTCCAACGGCGGCATCCTGTCCGCCCGCGAGGTCGTCAACCAGCCCATCACCACGGTCCTGTCGGGCCCGGCGGCCGGCGCGCTCGGCGCGGCGCTCATCGCCTCGACGGCCGGGCACGAGTCGGTGATCACCCTGGACGGCGGCGGCACCTCGACCGACGTGGCCGTGGTGATCGACGGCGAGCCGTCCATCACCACCGAGGGCTCCGTCGGCCGCTACCCGTGCAAGATCCCGATGATCGACATCATCACGGTGGGCGCGGGCGGCGGCTCGATCGCCTGGATCTCGCCCGAGGGCACGCTCAAGGTCGGGCCCAGGTCCGCGGGCGCCGACCCCGGCCCGCTCTGCTACGGCAAGGGCGGCACCGAGGTGACGGTGACGGACGCGCACGTGTTCCTCGGCCGGGTCCCGCCCCACCTGCTCGGCGGGGAGATCCCGCTGGACGCCGAGGCCGCGCGCACCGGCGTCGAGGCGCTGGCCGACAAGCTCGGCCTCGCCCCCGAGCGCACGGCGACCGGGATCCTGGAGATCAGCGCGTTCAACCAGAGCAACGCCATCAGGCAGCTCACCGTCAAGCGCGGGCTGGACGTGCGGGACTTCCCGCTGGTGACGTTCGGCGGGTCGGGGCCGCTGCTGGCGTGCCGGCTGATCGACATCCTGGGCCTGCCGTCCGTGATCGTCCCGCGCGATCCGGGCAACGTCTCGGCGTTCGGGCTGCTCACGGTGGACGTCAAGAACGACTACGTCCGTACGTACGTCACCCGCGACCTCTCGCTCGGCAAGGCCGTCGAGATCTTCCACGACCTGGAGCATCAGGCGGGCGAGGCCCTCGACCGCGAGGGCTTCGCCGACCCGGTCTACCAGCGCAGCGCGGATCTGCGGTACTACGGCCAGGCGTACGAGGTCCGGGTGCCCGCCCCCGCCGGCGAGATCGACGAGGAGTGGCAGGCCGAGGTGGTCTCCCGCTTCCACCAGGCCCACGAGAAGCTCTACGGCTACGCCTACCGCGACGACCCGCGCCACGGCGTCGAATGGGTCAACCTGCGCGTCTCCGGCATCGGCCCCATCACCCGCCCGGTCATCAGGCGGCTGGAGAAGGCGGGCGACGGGGCCACCTCGGTGCGTCCCGTGCACTTCGACGAGACCCGCGACACCCCGATCCACCAGCGCGCGGCGCTCGGGCCCGGCGCCACGGTGCAGGGGCCCGCGGTGATCGAGGAGTACGGCTCGACGATCCCGATCCATCCGGGCTTCACGGCAAAGGTGGACGATTACGGAAATGTGGAGATAAGTCGTGACTGATCCCATCCTGGTGGAGATCGTGGAAGGCACGCTGGCCTCCGTCGAGAAGGAGGTCGAGACCGCGATCGCGCGCACGGCCCGCTCGCCGATGATCCGCGACGCCCACGACTTCCGCGCGGGCATCCACGACGCGCGCCTGCGCAAGCTCACCGGCCGCTCCTACAGCGCGCTCGTCCAGCCCATCGTGCGCGACTTCCCGATCGAGACGATGAAGCCGGGCGACGTCTACTTCCACAACGACGTCTACCTGTCGGAAGGCGGCATCGGCCATCTGCCCGACCTGTGCGTCACCGTGCCCGTCTTCCACGAGGACGAGGTCGTCGCCTTCGTGCAGGCGTTCGGTCACCACGACGACATCGGCGGCGCGGTCCCCGGCTCCATGCCCTCCCATGCCCGATCGGTCTACGAAGAGGGCCTGATGGTCCCGCCGATCAAACTGTGGGACGCGGGTGAGCCCAACGAGGCCGCGCTGCGCATCATGACCCGCAACTCCCGCATGCCCGACTCGCTGGCCGGCGACCTCGACGCGGAGTGCTCGGCCTGCCTGATGGGCGCGCGGCGGCTCGGCGAGCTGTTCGAACGCTACGGCAAGCAGGCCGTCCAGGAGTGCTTCGACGCCGTCATCGACAAGACCACCGAGACGTTCCGCAGGGAGCTGCTGGCCAAGATCCCCGAGGGGACGTACGTGTGGGAGGACTACGCCGAGCACGACGGCGTGGACGAGCCCCGCCTGCACGCCCAGCGCGTCACGCTCACCGTCGACCACGCCGCCGACGCGCCCCTGACCATCGACTTCACCGGCACCTCGCCGCAGGCCAAGGGGCCGATCAACCACGCGGGCGACTACGCCGACGGGGTGTTCCTGAAGAAGTGGCTGGCCCCGGTGCTGCGCAACCTGGCCGACACGCCCGAACGCATGGCGGAGCTGGACGTCAACGAGGGCGTCGTGCCGCTGATCAAGATGATCTTCCCGGAGAAGGGCACGCTGCTCACGCCGATCTTCCCCGCGCCCACCAACGCCCGCACGTTCGTCATCCTGCGCCTGCTCGGCGTGCTGGCGGGCGTGCTGGCCAAGGCGACCGGCGGGCGCATGCCGGCCGACCAGGAGACCATCCGCTACACCGGCGTCCACGGCGTCGACGCAGAAGGGGCCCCGTACCTGATGCGGGAGGTCCTGGGCGGCGGCTCGGGCGGGCGCTGGTACGCCGACGGTGAGGACACCATCCACGTGGTGCCCGACTCGCGCAACATCCCGGTCGAGTTCGCCGAGGCCAGGTGGCCGTTCCGGGTGGAGCGGCTGGCGCTGGCCTGCGACTCGGGCGGGCCGGGGATGTACCGGGGCGGGCTCGGCTACGACAAGCACATCCGGATGTTGCGCGACGCCTCGTACATGTCGATCGCCGACCGCTCGATCCTGTCCTGCTGGGGCGTCAACGGTGGCCTGGCCGGGCGGCCGTTCCGGGTCGAGATCGCGGGCAAGGAGATGGAGGGGCTGGTCGACGACCACCAGGTGCAGGCGGGCGAGCTGATCAGGATCCGCACCACCGGCGGTGGCGGCTGGGGATCCCCGTACGACCGCGACCCCCGCGCGGTGGCGGCCGACGTGCGCGACGGCAAGGTGTCCATCGCCGGCGCCCTGGGCGACTACGGCGTGGTGCTGGACGGCGACCGCATCGACGAGCAGGGCACGGCCGAACTCCGCGCCCGCCTGCGGCCCCCGGCCGACCGCTTCTTCGACCGCGGCCCCGGCTACGCCAAGCTCTCCGGCGGCCGGCCGCACGCGGACGTGGACGAGCTCTGAGGGCGTGCCCGCGCCGCGCGGGCACGCCCGTTCGGCGCGGTCCCGATCATCGGGCCGGTCGCCGGCGGTCCGGTCTCACGTCCCGTCTCGGCGCGAGTCCCGGCCGGGGCCGAAGGAGGCGAAGTACGTCGCCGCCATGTCCTCGTCGCCGTGCCCGGCCGCCTCGGCCCGGCGGAAGCGCTCGCCCGCGGCGGCCACCAGGTCGAGCCTGACCCCGGCCGTCTCGCCCGCGCTGGTGATGAGGCGGGTGTCCTTCTCGGCGTTGCGCACCGAGAAGCTGGGCGTGAAGTCGCCCTCCAGGATGGCCTGCGACTTGGCCTGGAAGTACGCGCTGTCCAGCGGCCCGCCGGCGATCACCTGCCGCACCAGGCCGGGATCGAGCCCGAGCCCCTCGGCCAGGGAGAGCGCCTCGGCGACCACGGCGGTCATCGAGATGCTGAAACTGACCGTGGCCATCTTCAGCCTGGTGGCCGCGCCGCCGGCGCCGTCCTCGCCGAGCCAGAGCGTGCGCTGCCCGAGCGCCGCGAACACCGGCTCCAGCGCCTGCCTGGCCGCCTGCGGCCCGGCCGCGAGGATGACCAGCGTGCCCTGCTCGGCCGGCTGCCTGGTGCCCTGCACCGGCGCGTCCACGAACGTCAGCCCATGTTCCCCGGCCAGCGCGGCCAGCCGACCGACCGCGTCCACGCCGACCGTGCTCATCTGCGCCCACACCTGCCCGGGCCGCAACCCCGGCGCGGCGGCGGAGATCGCGTCGTGCACGGCGTCACCGTCGCTCAGCATCGTGACGATGACGTCCGCGCCCTCGACCGCCCCGGCCGGCGCGTCGGCGACCGCCACGCCGTCGGCCTCCAGCGGCAGGGCCTTGTCCCTGGTACGGTTCCACGCGCGTACGCGCAGGCCCGCCCCGGCCAGATTGCGGGCCATGGGCAGCCCCATGATCCCGGCTCCGAGTACCGCGACAACAGTCATGTGATCACGATATGCCGGGCGTCCCGGCGCGCTCCGGCAGGGGGTGAGCGGCGTGTGAGGATGAGAGCATGGGCGTCGCGCGGATCATGGCGGTACGGCACGGGGAGAGCGAGGCCAACCTGGCCTATCGGCGGGCCGGCGACACCCCGCTGGTCTACGAGCGCGGCGACGACGAGGTGGGCCTGACCGGGCTGGGCCGGGCCCAGGCGGCGGCGCTCGGCCGGCTGCTCGCCGTCCTGCCCGCCGGCGAGGCGCCCGAGCTGGTCTGGTGCTCGCCCTACCGGCGCGCGCTCGACACCTGGGAGCTGGCCCTGGCGTCGTGGGGCGCGCCGCCGCTTCCCGTCACCCTGGACGAACGGCTCAGGGACCAGGAGGCGGGGGTGCTCGCGCCCTACAACCTGGCCGCGATCGGCGAACGTTTCCCCGGGGAGCTGGCCCGCATGCGGTCCGAGGGCGAATACTCCTACCGGCCGCCGGGCGGCGAGTCGCTGGCCGACGTCGTGGTCCGGCTCCGCGCCTTCGCGCACGACCTCGACGGGCGGGCCGGCGGGCGGCGGGTGCTGATCGTCGCGCACGACTCGGTGGTGCTCGGGCTGCGTCACGTCATCGCCGGGGGTCCCGACGCCGAGCTCGCGGCGGTGCTGGAGTTCGCGCCCGTCCTGAACGCGTCCGTCTCGATCTGGCACACCGGCGGCGCCGGGTTCGAGCTCGTCACCTTCAACGACGTCACCCACCTCGCCCCCTGACGGCGCGGGCCGGCGACACGTGTTCCCGGGGATGCCGCGTCTCCGGGACCGCCGCCGCGTCCTCACGGGAGGCGGCACGTGCTCGACGGAGGAAGGTCACGTTTCGACGACGAGATCGGCGCGTTCGCGGGTGCGATCGGCGGCGAACCACGCCCGCTCGGCCGCGAACCACTCGCGCCACCGGGGCTCCAGCTCCGGCCCGTCCCGCTCCAGCACGCGCCGCAGCCGCACCGCCTCGCCGGCCTCCACCCAGACGACGTACGCCAGCAGCTCCGCCACCGACGCCCGCGCCGTGCCGACGCCCTCGACGACCAGAAAGGGCGCCACGGGCACGGTCACCTCCTCGGCGTACGTCCCGCGCACCCAGTCGTACCTGCGGAAACCGCCGGGCAGGCCGTTCCGCAGCGGCTCCAGCACCTGAGTCTCCAGGGCGTGGAACCAGGCGCCCGGACCCTCCTCCCACGGCACGGGGAAGTCGTCGCTGTGCACGACCTGGCAGCCCAGGTCCGCCGCCAGCCGGTTCGCGTACGTCGTCTTGCCCGCCCCCGCCGGCCCGTCCACGGCCACCAGCCGCACGGGGCCGCACGAAGGCGGCAGGCGCCTGATCCGTTCGGCGGGCTCAATCACCGACCCAGGGTAGGTGACGCGGGGCGGCCTCCTGAGAGAATGTTCTTTCACCCTGAACGCGAGGAGGAGGCTGGATCTTGCTCGGACCCCTCGGCGACATCGTCGTGCTCGATCTGTCCAGGGCCCTGGCCGGGCCGCACGCCGCGCAGATGCTCGGTGACCTGGGCGCTCGGGTGATCAAGGTAGAGCATCCGGACGGGGGCGACGAGTCACGCGGCTGGGGACCGCCGTTCGTCGGGCCTGATGGCGATATTTCCACTTATTTCCTGGCGGCCAACCGCAACAAGCAGTCCATCGCCGTCGATCTGAAGTCCGCCGAGGGCAAAGAGCTCATCGAGCGCCTCGTCCGCCAGAGCGACGTCCTCGTCGAGAACTTCCGTACCGGCGTCCTCGACCGCCTCGGCTTCTCCGTCGAGCGCCTGCACGAGCTCAACCCGCGCCTGGTCGTCCTGTCGATCACCGGCTTCGGCCACGACGGCCCGGAAGGGGGCCGCCCCGGCTACGACCAGATCGCCCAGGGGGAGGGCGGCCTGATGTCGCTGACCGGCCCCTCGGCCGACGAGCCCTACCGCGTCGGCGCCTCCGTGGCCGACCTGCTGGCCGGCATCCACGGCGCGTACGGCGTGGCAGGCGCCCTCTACGAGCGTGAGCGCACCGGCAGAGGCAGGGTGGTGCGCACCTCGCTGCTCGCCGCGATCACGGGCGTCCACTCCTACCACGGCACCGCCTGGACGGTCGGCGGCAAGGTGCCCGCCGCGAGCGGCAACCACCACGCCTCCATCACCCCCTACGGCGCCTTCCGCTGCGCCGACGGCATGTTGCAGATCGCCGCCGCGAACGAGGGCCAGTGGCGCAAGGTGGCCGCGCTCCTCGGCATCGACCCGGCCCAGGCGCGTTACGCCACCAACAGGGACCGGTTCGAGCACCGCGACGAGCTCGTCGCCGACATGGAGAAGGCGCTGTCGGCCCACCCCCGCGCCCACTGGCTGGCCGAGCTCGGCGAGGCGGGCGTGCCCGCGGGCGCGATCAGGTCGCTCGACGAGGTCTACACCTGGGACCAGACCCGCTCGCAGGGCCTGCTCGTCGAGGTGGAGCACCCCGTACTGGGGACGATCGAGCTGCCGGGACCGCCGCTGCGGTTCGACGGCCTGACCGGAGTGGAGCACACCGCGCCGCCCATGCTCGGCCAGGACGGCGACGCGGTGCTCGCCTGGCTGGAGGAACGTGAAAGATGATCGGAATTCGGCGGCACCGTCGAGGGCGCTCGTGCGTCAACATGTCAGCGTCGACCGACAACTAGGGAGCGATAGTGAGCCGTCCGGACGCGCGCACACTGATCGAAACGGTCCTCGACCGGGGGTCGTGGAAGTCATGGGATGTGCCGCCCGCCGATCCGGCCGAGCCAGGCTCCTCCTACGCCGACGAGCTGGCCGCGGCCCGCGTCAAGTCCGGCTACGACGAGGCCGTGATCACCGGTGAGGGGCTGCTCGACGGCCGCAGGGTGGCCGTCGCCGCGTGCGAGTTCTCGTTCATGGCGGGCTCGATCGGGGTCGCCGCGGCCGAGCGGTTCACCGCGGCGGTCGAGCGGGCCACCCGCGAAGGACTGCCGCTGCTGGCCGCGCCGGCCTCGGGCGGGACCCGCATGCAGGAGGGCGCGCTCGCGTTCGTCCAGATGGTGAAGATCACCGTGGCGATCCAGGCGCACCGGGCGGTCGGTCTGCCCTACCTGGTCTACCTGCGCCATCCGACGACCGGCGGGGTGTTCGCGTCCTGGGGCTCGCTCGGGCACGTCACGGCGGCCGAGCCGGAGGCGCTGATCGGGTTCCTCGGGCCGAGGGTGTTCGAGTCGCTGCACGGCTACGCCTTCCCCGAGGGCGTCCAGGTCTCGGAGAACCTGCACCGCAAGGGCCTGCTCGACGCGGTGGTCTCGGCCGGCGACGCGCGGGAGGTGGCCATCAGGGCGCTGGCCGTGCTCGCCGCCGACAGGTCCGGCATCGTCGCGGGCGAGCCGCCCGAGGAGGACCTGCGGCCGGTGGAGGCGTGGGAGGCGATCACCCGCTCCCGCCGCGACGACCGGCCGGGCGTGCGCACGCTGCTCAAGCTCGCCGCCTCCGACGTGACCCCGCTCAGCGGCACCGGCGAGGGCGAGAACGAGCCGGGGCTGCTGCTCGCGCTGGCCAAATTCGGCACCGCGCCGGCCGTGGTGCTCGGCCAGGACCGGCGGCTCCAGCGTGCCAACTCACCGCTCGGCCCCGCCGGGCTGCGGGTGGCCAGGCGCGGCATGCGGCTGGCCGCCGAGCTCGGGCTGCCCCTGGTCACCGTGATCGACACGGCGGGGGCCGACCTGTCCAAGGCGGCCGAGGAGGGCGGGCTGGCCGCCGAGATCGCCCGCTGCCTGGCCGAGCTGGTCATGCTCGACGCGCCGACCGTCTGCCTGCTGCTCGGCGAGGGTGCCGGCGGCGCCGCGCTGGCCCTGCTGCCGGCCGACCGGGTGCTGTGCGCGCAGCACGCCTGGCTGTCGCCGCTGCCGCCCGAGGGCGCCTCCGCCATCCTCTACCGCTCGGTCGACTTCGCCCCCGAGATCGCCCAGGCGCAGCGCATCCGCGCCACCGACCTGCGCCGCGACGGCATCGTGGACCGGGTCATCCCCGAGGTGCCCGACGCCGCCTACGAGCCCAGGCAGTTCTGCGAGCGCGTGGGGCGGGCGCTGGAGTACGAGATCGCGCAGCTGCTGCGGGTGAGCCCGGCGGACCGCTTCACGGCCCGCCAGGCCCGCTTCCGCAACCTCGGCTGAGCCTCGGCCTGAGGCCAGGCTGCGGCCCGCCGGGCGCGTCTCCCGCCTCGGTCAGGCCGCGGCCCTCGGGGTCAGGAGGGCGTGCTCCCGGGGGTGTCCGGTGTCCTGGGGCCGTCCTGCCACAGCTTCGCGCCGGCGGCGTCGTAGCCCGTGATGGACATGCCCGCCGAGAACTCGGCGCCCTTCGGGATCGGCGCCGCGAACAGCGTGACGCCCTGGTCCCACTGGTCGGGCACGGCGTCCATGGTCACGGTGAGGTCGTTCGAGGTGCGCAGCTCGACCCTGGCCGGGCCGGCGGGGCCGTAGCCGTACCAGGCGGTGGCGCCGGTGGAGGCGCCGGTGGACCAGCGCACCGGCCGTTCGGCGGTGAGCAGGTCGCTCAGCCTCTCGCCGGGCAGCGGACCAGGCAGCGACGGCGACGGTTTGCCGCCGCCGGGGAAGGCGAAGGTGACCCTGGCGACGTCCGCGCGCGCGATGCCCATGATCACGTTCTCGCGTTCCGACAGGTCCAGCCGGTAACGCAGGACGAGTGCCTCGCGCTGGCGGCGCGGCGGGCGGTCCACGGCCGCGAGCAGTTCCCTGTGCTCCTCGGAGACCAGGACGGCGTGCTCGCTGCTGCGTACGGGCTCCGGCGGGTCCGGGCGGCGCAGCCGGACGAGGCGCAGGTGGCGCAGGCGGTTACGGGTCAGGTCGCAGACGGTCGAGCGCAGGTAGGCCAGGGCGGCCCCGTCGTCGCGCAGGCGTCTGGTGCGCAGCCGGGAGAACGCCTCCTGGGCGATGTCCTCGGGGTCGTCCGCGCCGAGCAGCCCGGCTAGGCGTACCAGCGAGTGGTGGTGGGCGGCGAACAGCTCGGCGAACGACGGCTGCGTCACGGTCGCAGTTTCGATCACACCTCAGAGACACCCGGGCCGGAACTCGGTTGACTAGGGGACCGGAATCCGTTCGACCCGGATCGAGAAGACCTCCTCGCGGGGCACCACGACCTCGTAGGCGCCGTGGTCGACCATCCAGTAGCCGAGCGCCTCGGCCTTCATGCCGCTGTGGCCGGTGTAGGCGATGTGCAGCCCGTCATCGTCCTCGTCGAGCACGATGCACGGCTCGCCGCCGAACGCGCCCACGGTGCGGATCAGCACCAGCCACTCGACCTGCGCCCTGGGCACGACCCGGCGCCAGTAGCCGGAGGCGGGCTCGAACCCGTCGAGCTTCTCCTCGCTGAACAGCACCACGTCGTTGTCGGGGCCGAGGGCGGCGGGCAGGGTGCGCTCGCCGAAGCGGGCCACGAAGCCGGAGGCGACCGGCGTGATCTCGTCGCTCATGCGGAGGGCCGCCAGGTCAGCCCGTCGTAGCCGGCGAACGGCCGCTCGCCGTCGCCGGTGACGTGGATGATCTCGGCCCTCGCCGGGATCGGCATCGGGACCGTGTGGAACTGCGGCACCACGTGCTCGGACGAGGTGGTGAACCCGTTGCCGGCGAAGGGCGGCGCGTCGCTCCAGTCACCCCCCATGTGGGGTCCGTACGGCACCGCGTAGGTGTCGATGTCACGGGCATGCCAGCGCATGAGATAGATCTCCGGCACCTCGGGAAACAGCTCCGATCCATCGAAGGCCAGGTCGAGCCCGTGGTAGAGGGCCTCGGGGGTGGTCAGCCGGACACAGTCCTGCACCCGGTAGACGTAGCCTGAGATGACCGTGCGCTTGCCCGACAGATATGGCACGAGCAGACGCGGCGGGACCACCTTCTGCATCTGCGTTCCGCTCACGCTACTACTTTACGATCGCTTTACCCCCCGGTGGACCGCCAGGGCCTACAGCACGCGGTGTTCCAGGCACGGAAGCGTCGCGCGGGCGGTGGCCGTCCACTCGTGGTCGACCTCCACGACCCGCACGCCGGGGCCGGTGCCGAGGTCGGCGCGGACCACGCCCATCGGGTCGACCAGCATGCTGCGTCCGACGCCGTAACCGTCGGACGACTCGGCCGGATTGGGCGCCTGGCCGACGGCCGCGGTCCACATGGTGTTCTCCAGCGCCCTGGCCCTGACCAGGGTCACCCAGTGGTCCTCCTTGAGCGGGCCCGAGCCCCACGCCGCGATCACCGCGAACAGCTCGGCCCCCTGGTCGACCAGCGCCCTGGTCAGCTCGGGGAAGCGGATGTCGTAGCAGGTGACCAGCCCGACCCTGACGCCGGCCAGCTCCACCACGACCGGCTCGGCGCCGGGCACGACCAGGTCGGACTCCTTCGCGCCGAACGAGTCGAACAGGTGGATCTTCCGGTACGCGGCCCGCATCTCGCCCTGGGCGTCGATGGCCACGGCGGTGTTGTGCACCCGCCCGTCGCCCGGCTCGAACACGCCCGCGATCACCGCGATGCCGTGCTCGCGGGCGGCCTCGGCCAGCCCCGCCACGAACGGCCCGTCCAGCGGCTCGGCCAGGTCGGTGATCCGCCTGCCGTAGCGGGTCAGCGTGGCTTCGGGGAAGATCGCCAGCTCGGCGTCGCCGGCCGCGGCGATCGCCTCTCTGGCCCTCTTGAGGTTGGCCGATGGGTCAGGAGACACCGGGATCTGGCAGAGGGCGATTCTGGTCACACGCCGACTCTAGCCGGTTGGGCATGAGCCGGAACAAGGTCAGGCACCGCCACACCCACTCCAGGGGGCCGTACCTGTAGCGTCCGAGCCACCATCGGCTGAAGAGGATCTGCGCGGCGATCGTGACCGCCGCCAGCGCGACCACCGCCCATCGGGTCGGGTCGGCGTCCAGCAGCGGTTTCGCCAGCACGATCACCGCCGTGCCCGAGACGTAGTTGGTCAGCGCCATCTTGCCCAGCGGCTCCAGCACCGCCGACAGGCGCGGGCCCAGCACGAGCAGCAGCCCCAGCGAGTACGCCGCCGCCCCCGCCAGCGCCGCGAGGCTGTAGACGGTCCACTCGTCCGTCAGTACCCACGCCACGCTCAGCAGCGCCGAGGCCACCGCGGCCGTGGCGAACCCCGGCAGCAGCAGCGTCCTTCCCGGCCGCAGCCGCCACAGCCCCATGCCGAGCAGGAACAGCCCCGGGATCAGCAGCACGCCGCCGCCCACGGCGGGCAGCAGCGCCCACGCCGTCACCACCCCGCCCAGCAGCAGCACCGGCAGCGCCCCCGGCAGGAACGAGGCGGGCAGCAGCACCAGGGCCCCGTAGAAGGCGTAGTCGGTGAGCACCTCGCCCGCGTAGAACAGGTGCTGCAGCTTGCCGATGAGGAACAGCCAGACGAGCCTGCTCAGCAGTGTCCAGCGGCTGTGGCCGCGCAGGAACAGCAGGAAGCTGATGCCGAACAACATCGAGAAGATCGGGTAGAAGCGGCTCTGGAACAGCGCCTCGATCGTCCAGTCGAGCGGGACGGACGGCTTCCTCTCGGTGTGCTGCCAGGTGTTGACCAGCATGATGCCGCCCACCGCGAAACCGCGGAGGGCGTCGAGCTCACGGATGCGCGTCAGAGGACCCAGGTGAACCACCATACGAGGAATCCGGCGCCGGCGACCGCCGCCGCGAGGAGCCGCCCTTTGCGCTCGTGGAGGAACGCGGCGGCGCTGAGGATCACCGAGGCGACGGCGATCCACGTGTACGGTCCCGTCAGGCCGGGGAGCCCGACGGCGAGCGCGGTCTCGTTGCGCGCCGCCAGCGTGAGCACCGATTCGGTGATCAGCCCGGTGAACGCCACTCCGGCCAGGCCTCCGAAGGCTCGCAGCGACCTGCCTCTGAGCGCGCCCGAGACGAGCTGCGCCAGGGAGACGAGGGCGAACAGGGCGAACGGCGCGGCCAGCCAGGGCGAGCGCGAGATCCGGTACGGCGCCGCCGTCACGTGCAGGTCACCCGTCCGGACGACCGGCGGGTCCTCGGGGCAGGCGGTGACCGCGTACGACGCGGGGTCGGCGACGAACGCGACGATCCGGGCGCGGGCGCACGCGCTGGCCAGGAAGACGGCGTGGGAGACGCCGCCGAACTCCTGGAACCGGGCCGCGGGCAGGGCCTCGGCGACGGGCCGCGCCGTCCTGGGCGGGGTGGTCGGGTCGTCGGAGCCGCCGAGCACGTAGACGGGGGCCCTGGTGGTGGCGTTCACGGGTGTGGCCTTGGGCAGCTGCCAGGCATCACATACCGCCTTGTCGGCGTTCAGCGTGAAAAGCCGGGACGCGGGGGTGAAGGTGTTGAACGGGACCTCGTCCTGGCACTGCACCGCGTGATACAGCCCGAACTCGTGCGACGTCAGCCCCCCGCCCGCCGCGTCGGCCAGTGGCGTCAGCAGCTCGTCGCGGCCCTGCGCCAGCGCGCGCACCAGCGCGGGCGC
Source organism: Nonomuraea fuscirosea (assembly GCF_035917475.1). Classification (NCBI taxonomy): domain Bacteria; kingdom Bacillati; phylum Actinomycetota; class Actinomycetes; order Streptosporangiales; family Streptosporangiaceae; genus Nonomuraea; species Nonomuraea fuscirosea. The sequence continues at coordinate 1,872,207 of NZ_CP109074.1, forward strand.
CACCGCCGCGACGTCGCTCTCCTGCACCGCCTCGGCCAGGATCGCGGCCACGTCGTCACCGCTCATCCGCGCCGTGAACTCCCTGCCGAGCAGCGGATCCGTGGTCGGGACCAGGGCGGGCGAGCGGTTCAGCCGCTCCCGCACGGCGGCGAAGCGGTCGGCGACGCCCAGACGGCGCATGGTGTCGGTCAGGTTCCTGTCCCGGTCGTCGTACCAGGCGACGCCCTCGGGCAGGAAGGAGTCGAGCACCAGCGAGCGCACCCCGTCGGGGTCGGCCGCGGCGGCGTCCAGCATGACCCGGGTGGAGTAGCTGACGCCGAACAGGTTCCACGTGTCGTAGCCCAGTTCCCGCCGCAGCGCGGCCACGTCGGCGGCGATCTCCTTCGTGTTGTAGCCGCGCAGGTCGACGCCCTGCTCGCCGAGCCGCTCGCGGCACCGCGCCGCGGCGGCGCCGACGTCGGCGGGCGGCCGACGCAGCCGGCCGAGCAGCGCCTGCGCGGTCTCGGGGCAGGCCAGCACGGGCCGCGAGTACCGGCTGCCGCGCTGCTCGATCGTCACCACGTCGCGGTCGGGGAACATCTGCCCGAGGAAGCCGATGAGCTGCGCCGAGGCCGAGCCGGGGCCGCCGCTCATGTAGACGATCGGGTCGGGTCTGCGGCCCGGCGCGTCCGACATGTGCACGGCGTACCCGACCTGGATCTTGCGTTCGGGGGCGTCCCTGCGCTCGGGAACCTCCAGGAAGGCGCAGCTCGTCCGGGCGGGCACGGGGACCGGGCAGGCGCTCGGAGCGGGCCCCGCGGGGGTCATGACGGGAGGCGCGGACAGGGCGAGAGCGAGCACGACCCGAATGATCACGGGACGAGACTAATAGTGTGGAGCCGTGACCGAACCACTTGTTGCCAGGATGCGCGCCTTCGGCACGACGATTTTCGCGGAGATGAGCGCGCTGGCCGTCCAGACCGGATCGATCAACCTCGGCCAGGGCTTCCCCGACACCGACGGGCCGGCGGCGATGCTCGACCGCGCCGTCCAGGCCATCGGGGCGGGCGCGAACCAGTATCCGCCGGGCCCGGGGGTGCTGGAGCTCCGGCAGGCGGTCTCGGAGCACCGGGCCGCCCACTACGGGCTCTCCTACGATCCCGTGGGCGAGATCCTGGTCACGGTGGGCGCCACCGAGGCCGTGGCGGCCACGGTGCTGGCGCTGTGCGAGCCGGGCGACGAGGTGATCGCGTTCGAGCCCTACTACGACTCCTACGCCGCCTCGATCGCGCTGGCCCAGGCCCGCCTGGTGCCGGTGACGCTCCGCCCCGACCAGGGCCGCTTCACCTTCGACCCGGCCGAGCTGCGCGCCGCCGTCACCCCCCGCACCAGGGCCGTGCTTGTCAACTCGCCGCACAACCCGACCGGCACCGTCTTCACCCGCGAGGAGCTGACCGCCATCGCGGAGCTCTGCCAGGAGCACGGGCTGATCGCCATCACCGACGAGGTGTACGAGCACCTGACCTTCGACGGGGTCGAGCACATCCCGATGGCCACGCTGCCCGGCATGCGGGAGCGCACGGTGATGATCTCCTCGGCCGGCAAGACGTTCTCCGTCACCGGCTGGAAGACCGGCTGGGTGTGCGCCCCGCCCGAGCTGGTCACCGCCGTGCAGACGGTCAAGCAGTTCCTCACGTTCACCGCGAACGCGCCCTGGCAGCTCGCCGTCGCCTACGGGCTGCGGCACGAGCTGGAGTGGGTGGCCGCGCTCAGGGCCGGGCTGCAGGACAAACGGGACCGGCTGATGGAGGGGCTGTCGGCGGCGGGCTTCTCGGTGCTGCGGCCGGCGGGGACGTACTTCGTGCAGACGGACATCCGGCCGCTGGGCTTCTCGGACGGGCTGGAGCTCAGCCGCCGGCTGCCCGAGCTGGCCGGGGTGGTGGCCATCCCGACCCAGGTCTTCTACGACCATCAGGAACGGGGGCGGCACTTCGTCCGGTTCGCCTTCTGCAAGAAGGACGAGGTCATCGACGAGGCAGTGACCCGGCTGAAGCGCCTGTCCTCCTGAGGGGCTCCGGACGCGACGCACCGTGACAGAGGGTAAACTCTCTGTCGTGGTATCGCCGTGATACCACCTCGTGTCTACGATGGGGGCATGGCTATGACCCTTCGCTTGAGCGACGAGCAGACCGAGGCCCTCCGTAAGCGCGCGGAGGCCGAAGGGCGGAGCATGCAGCAGATCGTGGTTGCGGCGGTCGAGGAATACCTCGCGCGGCATGGCGCCGATGAGGAGGTGCGCCGTCTCGGCGCGAAGTCCAGGGAGCGCTGGCGGACAGTCCTCGATCGGTTGGGCGAATGACCCGCTATCTCACCTTGGAGCAGGTTCTCGAGCTGGCGGAGGCCGAGCTGGGCGATGTCCTCGTCGTCAGGGACCTCGGGCTGCTCGACTCGGCGGTGCATCGGCCGGCCTCGTCCATGTTCGGACAGGAGGCCTACCCCGACCTGATCACCAAGGCGGCCGCGCTGCTGCAGTCGCTGGCGGTCAACCATCCGCTCATCGACGGCAACAAGCGGCTGTCGTGGCTGGTGACAGACGTGTTCCTGCGGTACAACGGCGTGGAACTCGACACCGACGACGACTCCGCCTACGACCTGGTGATCGCAGTGGCTTCGGGCAAGATGACCGATCTGGACGAGATCGCCGACGTCCTGCGCACCTTCGTGTAAGGCCATCTGCGGATGATGCTCAGCCCACGCGGGGCCTCGCTCAGCCGGATGAGGCCCCTCCCGGGTGGCGCTCAGCGCCGCTGCGCCGCCTCGTCGTTCGCTTCGTTCGCCTCGTTCTTGGCGTTCGCGCCGTTCGGCCCGTCCAGGGGGGTCAGCGCGGCCGTCGCCTCCTCGTGCCCCATCCCCGTCGCCTGCAACAGGTCCACGACCACCGAACGCAGCTGCGCGATGATGACGTGCGCCGAGAAGCCCAGCCCGTCCGGCCGCTCCCGGGCCGCCACCGCCAGCAGCGCCTGCTGGGCCAGCGTCGGCTCTCGGCCGGCGCTGAGTTCGAGCTGCAGCAGCAGCGCCGCCTCCGAGACCTCGCGCATCGCCTCCGCCAGCGCGGCCGGCGGCGGGCTGGCCTCCCCGAGCGAGGCCAGCGTGCGCCTGCTCAGCACCCGCGCGTTGCGCAGCGCCAGGTCCACCGGCAGCGCGGCCGTCTCGTAACGGGCCAGGCGGGCCCGACGGTGCCAGTGCAGCGGGGAGATCATCGCGATCTCCTTGCTGGTCGCCAGCGCCGCCTCGAACTCCTCCACCGCCGCCTGCGTCGCCCGCGCCTCGTCCAGCGCCTCGGCGGCCAGGTCCGCGTCCCGCTTCTCGATCGCCTCCGCCGCCCGTTCCATCACCGTGGACAGCGCGTCGAGCACCCCCGACAGGTGCTTGGCGGCGATCGCGAACGGGCTCGCGGGCAGCAGCGCCACCGCCACGATGCCGATGATGCCGCCGGTGAGAGCGTCGGCCATCCGGTCCAGGCCGCCCGCGTCCTCGCCGGGCAGCAGGGCGGCCACCAGCACGGCCGACGAGCCCGCCTGGGCGACGAACAGCGCGCCGCTGTTCAGCAGCACCGCGACCGCCATGGCCAGCGCCACCACGAGCCCGAGCTGCCAGGCGCCCGAGCCGATCCACGACACCAGCAGGTCGCCCACGCCGACGCCCAGGCTGACTCCGACGACCAGCTCGACGAGCCGCCGCAGCCGCCGGCCGAGGCCGACGCCCACGCAGATGAGCACGGAGATGGGGGCGAAGAACGGGCGGGGGTGGCCGAGCAGCTGGATGGCGATGATCCAGGCCAGGGCGGAGCCGACCGCGCACTGCGCGATGGAGGGAGCCACCAGGCCGAACGTGCCCAGCCGTTCCTTGACGAGGTCGCTGAGCCGGGTTCGCACCATTCCACGATGCCTGATCATTATGACAGTAAGGTCACATTAGCGCCCTTTAAGTCCTTTTCGTCCGGCCGGGCGTACGCTCCCTCACTCGTCGAGGAACTCCTCCACCACCTGCAGGAACTCCTTGCGGGCGTCCATGTGGATCAGGTGGCCGGCCTCGATCCGGACCAGCCGCGCGCCCGGGATGCGGGCCGCCACGTCGGGCTCGAACGGGCTCTGCGTCCCCGACAGCGCCAGCGTCGGCACGGTGATCCGGGTGAGACCCTCGGCCCACGCCGGATCGGGGTTGAGCAGCTGCCGCTCCGTGTCGTGCATCATCCGCCAGTCGAACCCGGTGGATTCGTCCTCCACGAGCGGCGGCCGGCCGGTGAGCGGGTGCGCGGGCGGCGGGTCCTCCAGCACGAGCCGCGCGACCCGGTCCGGATGCCGCATGGCGAGGTGGCAGGCGATCACGCCGCCGAGCGAGTGCCCCACCACCGCCGCCCGCGCGGCGCCCACGTGGTCGAGCAGCGCGGCGACGTCCTCGGCCATCTCGGGCAGCGGGTACGCGCCCGGCCTGTCGCTGGCCCCGTGACCCCTCAGGTCGGGCACGAACACATGACGCCGGGCCGCGAACCGCTGCGTGATGCCGTTCCAGTCGTTGTGGTCGGCGGTCCGGCCGTGGAGCAGCAGGAGCGGGGGAGCGGCGGGGTCGCCTTCCTCCCGGTAGACGAGCTTGATCCCGTTGACGTGCGCGTCGCGAATCACGTCCGCGACCCTACCCCCGGACCTCGGGCGGGCGTCGCCGCCCGGCTCCCCGCAGCCGGCCGGGCACTGAGCGCACGTTGACATCACCGGCGGGGTACGTGGGCACACATTGACCATGAACCCCGCCGACCGGCCTCGGTAGCGTGGGTGACCGCCGCCAGGAGAAAGGGCTACGCATGCCGGACCCCATCGAAGTGCGCAAAGTGCCGATCGAGAGCGTCACCGACGCCTCTGGGCTGTCGCGGCTCATCGCCGACGGGGTGATCGAGGCGGACCGGGTACTGGCCGTGGTCGGCAAGACCGAGGGCAACGGCGGCGTCAACGACTACACCCGCATCCTGGCCGACCGCGCGTTCCGCGAGGTGCTGGCCGAGCACGGGCATCCGGCGCCGGAGAGCGTGCCGCTGGTGTGGTCGGGCGGCACCGACGGCATCCTGAGCCCGCACGCCACCATCTTCGCCACCACCGCCGACGCCCCCGCCACCGACGAGCCGCGGCTGTCGGTCGGGGTGGCGATGAGCGAGGTCATCCTGCCCGAGGACATCGGCCGGCCCGCCATGGTGGAGAAGGTCGCCGCGGGGGTCAGGGAGGCCATGAAGATCGCCGGCATCGACGACCCGCGCGACGTGCACTACGTACAGACCAAGACGCCCCTGCTCACCCTCGCCACCATCACCGACGCCAAGAACCGCGGCCAGGACACCGCCATCGAGGAGACCGGCCCCTCCATGGACCTGTCCAACTCCACCACCGCGCTCGGCATCGCCGTCGCGCTCGGCGAGATCGAGATGCCGGGCGCCGACCAGATCCACAAGGATCTGTCGCTCTACTCCTCCGTCGCCTCGTGCTCGTCGGGCGTGGAGCTGGACCGGGCGCAGATCGTGCTGGTGGGGAACGTGCGCGGGATCGGCGGACGCTACCGCATCGGGCACAGCGTGATGAAGGACGCCCTCGACGCCGACGGCATCTGGGAGGCCATCAAAGACGCGGGGCTCGCGCTGCCCGACCGCCCGCACCCGTCGGACCTCGGCGGGCGGCTGGTCAACGTGTTCATGAAGTGCGAGGCCGACCCGTCGGGGCAGGTGCGCGGACGGCGCAACATCATGCTGGACGACTCCGACGTGCACTGGCACCGGCAGATCAAGGCGGCGGTGGGCGGCGTGGCGGCCTCGGTCACGGGCGACCCGGCGGTGTTCGTCTCGGTGGCCGCCGTGCACCAGGGGCCTTCCGGCGGCGGGCCGGTGGCTGCCATCGCCGACCTGGGGGAGCGGTAGTCTCGGAGGTTGTGCCGAGCATCCCGCAGCCCCTCGATCCCCACGACGACGGCGCCGCCGCGCCCGCCGTGGCCGCCGCCCTGTCCGCTTACGAATCGGGCACGGCCGGTGCCGCCGAGGTGCTCAACGCGCTGGCCGGCGCGCGGCTGCTCGTGCCCGTGGTCGCGCTCCTGACCGAGGCCGAGGTCGGCGCGCACGGCCTCGCGCAGGAGAAGGAGAGCGAGATGGCGCTGCCCAAGCTCGTCGGGCAGGACGGCAGGCAGGCGGTGCTCGCGTTCACCGGCACGGACGCGCTGACCAGGTGGCGGTCCGACGCCCGGCCGATCCAGGCCAGCGCGCTGCAGGTCTGCCAGGCCGCCGTGCAGGAGCGGGCGGCGGCGGTCGTGGTCGACGTGGCCGGGCCCGTGCAGTTCGTGATCGAGGGCGAGGTGCTGGCGGCGCTGGCCGCGGTCGAGTCCGGCACCGTGGGTGAGCTCGGCGGCGTGACGGTGGCCAAGGTGCAGCCGGCCACCCCGCGCCGGCGCCGCTGGTTCTCCAGAAAGCACGGCTGAGACGGTCGGCGCCCTCCGCGTGCGGTGACGGACCGGCGCCGGGACGCGGACGTCGGGGATGCGCCGGTGGAACGGGACGGCGTCATGCCCAGTCTGTGCGGTGACCCGCGGGTAAGGGGACGCGCGGGTTAAGGTCGGCGGCGTGGTCGCACTCATGGCGCTGATCGGCCTGTTCTGCGGAGACCGCATCAGGGCGCTGGCCCGCTCCTACGACGACCTGCCCGCCCCCGCCCCCGCCCCCGCCCTCTCCTGGGCCCCCTCCTGGCCGGCCCTGGAGCCGGTGTGCGCCGGGGTGGCCGCGCTGGTCGCGTGGCGGGCGGGTCTTCCTTACGTGTGCTTCGCCGTGATCGGCGTCGCCCTGGCCGTGATCGACTGGCGTACCAGCACGCTGCCCGACGCGATCACGCTGCCGGCGTACCCGATCACCGCGCTCGCGCTGCTGCCGACCGGCGAGCTGCCCAGGGCGCTGGCCGGCGGGGCGGCTCTGGCCGCCGCGTACGGGCTGCTCTGGTTCGTCCGGCCGCAGGCCATGGGGTTCGGCGACGTCAAGCTGGCCGGGCTCATCGGCCTGGCCGCCGGCGCGCTCGGCTGGCAGGCCGTGGTGGCGGCCGCCTTCTGCGGGCAGCTGCTCGGCGCGCTCTACGGGCTGACCCTGCTGGTGAGCGGCCGCGGCACGCGGCACACGCAGTTCCCCTTCGGCCCCTTCATGCTGCTGGGGGCGCTCACGACACTCTGTCTCGCATGGTGACCGGAGGGACATCTCACTAGGCGGTACGTGGAAGACTTGTACGCATGTTGCGCTGGTTGACCGCCGGAGAGTCCCACGGCCCCGAACTCGTCGCCATCCTCGAAGGCCTGCCGGCCGGGGTCGAGGTGAGCACGTCCGCCATCGACGAGGCCCTGCGCCGCCGCAGGCTCGGCTATGGCCGCGGGGCGCGGATGAAGTTCGAGCAGGACCAGGTGACGGTCGCCGGAGGCGTCCGCCACGGCCGCACCATGGGCAGCCCGGTCGCCGTCCGTGTCGGCAACACCGAGTGGCCGAAGTGGGAGAAGGTCATGGCGGCCGACCCGGTCGACTCGGCCGAGCTGGAGGGCCTGGCCCGCAACGCGCCCAGGTCGCGTCCCCGCCCCGGCCACGCCGACCTGGCGGGCATGCAGAAATACGGCTTCGACGACGCCCGCAACGTGCTCGACCGGGCCAGCGCCCGCGAGACCGCCGCCAGGGTGGCGCTCGGCGAGGTCGCCAGGCGCTTCCTCAAGCAGGCGCTCGGCGTCGACATCGTCAGCCACGTGACCGAGATCGGCGGCGCGCGCACCCCGTCCCCGGTGCTGCCCGGCCCGGGCGACCTGGCCAGGATCGACGCCGACCCGGTGCGCTGCTCCGACGCCGAGGGCAGCGCCGCGATGGTCGCCGTGATCGACAAGGCGCACAAGGACGGCGACACGCTCGGCGGTGTCGTCGAGGTCCTCGCCTACGGCCTGCCGCCGGGCCTGGGCAGCTACACCCACTGGGACCGCAGGCTCGACTCCCGGCTGGCCGGCGCGCTCATGAGCATCCAGGCGATCAAGGGCGTGGCGGTCGGCGACGGCTTCGAGACGGCGCGCCGTCCGGGTTCCCAGGCGCACGACGAGATCGAATACACCACCGACGACGGGGTCCGCCGCATCACCAACCGCGCGGGCGGCGTCGAGGGCGGCATGAGCAACGGCGAGATCCTGCGGGTGAGCGCCGCCATGAAGCCCATCTCGACGGTGCCGAGGGCGCTGGCCACGATCGACGTCAAGACCGGCGAGGCGGCCAAGGCCCACCACGAGCGCTCCGACGTGTGCGCCGTCCCCGCCGCCGGCATCGTGGCCGAGGCGATGGTGGCGCTGGTGCTGGCCGACGCGGCGATCGAGAAGTTCGGCGGCGACTCCGTGGAGGAGGTCGCCCGCAACCTGTCCGGCTACCTCTCCTCCATGGTGATCAAGTGAGCATGGTGCGGATGAGAATGGTGAGCGACATATGAGCAGGGTTGTGCTGATCGGGCCGCCCGGATCCGGCAAGACCACGCTCGGGCGGCTGCTGGCCGAGCGCCTCGGCGTCGGGTTCCGCGACACCGACGCCGACATCGAGGCCGTGGCGGGCAAGCCCGTCTCCGACATCTTCGTCGAGGACGGCGAGGAGCGCTTCCGCGAGCTGGAGCACGAGGCCGTGCGCCGGGCGCTGGCCGAGCACGACGGCGTCCTGTCGCTCGGCGGCGGCGCCGTGCTGCACGCCGAGACGCAGACCCTGCTGCAGGGCCAGCACGTGGTCTACCTCCAGGTCGGGCTGTCCGACGCGATCCAGCGGGTGGGGCTCGGCTCCGCCAGGCCGCTGCTGGTGCTCAACCCGCGCAGTCAGCTGAAGAAGCTGATGGAGGAGCGGCGCCCGGTCTACGAGCGGCTGGCCGTCATGACGGTGGTCACCGACAAGCGCGAGCCGGACGAGCTGGCCGACGAGATCGTCAAGGGGCTGAGCGCATGACGAGACCGTGCGCGGGCCCCCGCGGCGAGGGCGGTGCCTCCGTGAGCGCGACCGCGAAGGTGGTGCTCCGGTGAGCGCGACGCGGATCCACGTGCGCGGCGACAGCCCGTACGACGTCGTCGTCGGCACCGGCGTGCTGGCCGAGCTGGCCACGCTGCTCAAGCCCGGCGTGCGCACCGTCGCCGTGATCAGCCCGCAGACCCTGCCGGAGATCTCCCGGCCGGTCCGCGCGGCGCTGGCCGAGGCCGGCTACCACGTGGTCGAGCTGACCGTGCCCGACGGCGAGCAGGCCAAGAGCGTCGAGGTGGCCGCGCGGCTCTGGTCCGAGCTGGGCCGGCACGGCGTGACCCGGTCCGACGCCGTGGTCGGCGTGGGCGGCGGAGCGACGACCGACCTGGCCGGATTCGTGGCCGCCACGTGGCTGCGCGGCGTGCAGGTCGTGCTGGTGCCGACGACGCTGCTGGCCATGGTCGACGCGGCGGTCGGCGGCAAGAACGGCATCGACACGGCCGAGGGCAAAAACCTCGTGGGCACGTTCCTGCCGCCCGCGGGCGTGCTGTGCGAGCTGTCCACGCTCGACAGCATGCCGAGGCGTGACTACGTGGCGGGCCTGGCCGAGGTGATCAAGGGCGGCTTCATCGCCGACCCGGAGATCCTGCGGCTGGTCGAGTCCGACCCGGAGGCGGCCACCCGCCCCGGCGGGCCGCACACCCGCGAGCTGATCGAGCGCAAGATCCGGGTGAAGGCCGACGTCGTGGGCGCCGACCTGCGCGAGGCCGGGCTGCGCGAGATCCTCAACTACGGCCACACACTCGGCCACGCCATCGAGCGCGACGAGCACTACGGCATCCGCCACGGCGAGGCCGTGGCCATCGGCATGGTCTACGCCGCCGAGCTGTCCAGGCTGGCCGGCCGCGCCGACCTGGTCGAGCGCACCCGCGCCGTCCTGACCGGCGTCGGCCTGCCCGTCTCCTACCGCGCCGACGCCTGGCCGCGCCTGCGCGACCACATGCGCCTGGACAAGAAGAACCGCGGCGCCAAGCAGCGCTTCGTCGTGCTCGACGGCCTGGCCGCGCCCGGCCGCCTCGAAGGCCCCGCCGAAGAGCTGCTCGAAGCCGCCTACAAGGAGATCGCCGAATGATCCTCGTCCTCAACGGGCCCAACCTCGGCCGGCTCGGCAAGCGTGAGCCCGGCGTCTACGGCGCCTCCACCTACGAGGACCTCGTCCAGCTCTGCCGCGAGACCGCGGGCAAGCTCGGCCACGACGTCGACGTGCGCCAGACCGACTCCGAGGCCGAGCTCATCGGCTGGATCCACGAGGCCTGCGACGGGCGCATCCCGGTGGTGCTCAACCCGGCCGCCTTCACCCACTACTCCTACGCCGTGCGCGACGCCGTCGCCCAGCGCACCGCCCCGCTCATCGAGGTGCACATCTCCAATCCCGCCTCCAGGGAAGAGTTTCGTCATACCTCCGTCGTGGCCGGGGTGGCGACGGGCACCATCGCGGGCTTCGGTCTACAGTCGTACGTCCTTGCGCTGCACGCTATCGCGGAGATGAACACCACCTCATGAGGCACTACAAGTCCTTCGTCGCCCTCGGCGACAGCTTCACGGAAGGGCTGAACGATCCCGGTCCCGACGGCCACTACCGAGGCTGGGCCGACCGGGTGGCAGAGCGGCTCGCCGCCGACGACCCCTCCTTCCGCTACGCCAACCTGGCCGTCAGGGGCAAGCTCCTCGACCAGGTCGCGGCCGAGCAGGTGCCGGTCGCCGTGGAGATGGGGGCCGACCTGGTCAGCTTCTGCGCCGGGGGCAACGACCTGCTCAGGCCGGGCAGCGACCCCGACGTGATGGCCAAGACGCTCGCCCGGGCCGTGCGCGACCTGCGCGCGGGCGGGGCCGACGTGCTGCTGTTCACCGGCGTGGACCCGCGCGACACGCCGCTGATGCGGCGCCTGCGCGGCCGCTTCGCCATCTACTACCTGCACCTGCGCTCGATCGCCGACCTGTACGGGTGCCGCCTCGTCGACCAGTGGTCCATGCAGGGGCTGCGCGACTGGCGGGCCTGGAGCGCCGACCGGCTGCACATGAACGAGGACGGTCACCGCCTGGTCGCGGCCCGGGTGCTCGACGTGCTCGGCGTGCCGTTCGAGGACTGGCGCAAGGACTGGCCCGAGCGCTCCGTCGACCCGCGGGCCCGGCGCCGCGAGGACGCGCAGTGGATGCGCGAGCACCTGGTGCCGTGGATGTCGCGCCGCCTGCGCGGCGTGTCGTCCGGTGACGGCATCCTGCCCAAGCGTCCCGACCTCGCCCCCTGGTCCTGACCTTCCGGCCCTTCCTCCCGGCCCCGGCCGGCCGAGTTCGCTCAGGTCACCGGGGTCCGTGGCGGGGCCGGTCAGGCGGTCTCCGTGGTCAGGCGGTCTCGGTGGCCAGGCGCTTGAGGGCGGCCCGGGGGATCGCCGGGTCGGTCGTCCGCCAGAACGGCGGCAGCGAGCCCAGCAGGAAACCGCTGTAGCGGGCGGTCGCCAGCCGGGGATCCAGCACCGCGATCACGCCCTTGTCGTCCTGCGAGCGCAGCAGCCGCCCGACCCCCTGGGCCAGCAGCAGCGCCGCGTGGTTGGCCGCCACCGCCATGAACCCGTTGCCGCCCCTGGCCGCGACGTGCCGTTGCCTGGCCGAGGTGAGCGGGTCGTCGGGGCGCGGGAACGGCACCCGGTCGATGATGACCAGCCGCAGCGAGGGCCCGGGAACGTCGACGCCCTGCCACAGCGACAGGGTGCCGAACAGGCAGGTCGGCTCGTCCTCCGCGAACTGCTTGACCAGCAGCATGGTCGAGTCGTCGCCCTGGCACAGCAGCGGGACGTCCAGCCGGTCGCGCAGCGCCTCGGTGGCCGCCTTGGCCGCGCGCATCGAGGAGAACAGGCCCAGAGTGCGCCCTCCCGCCGCCTCGATCAGTTCGGTGATCTCGTCGAGGTACTGCTGCGGCAGCCCGTCGCGGCCGGGCTGGGGCAGGTGCTTGGCGACGTAGAGGATGCCCGCGCGCGGGTGGTCGAACGGTGAGCCGACGTCGATGCCCTGCCAGCCCTTGCCGTCGCCGAGCCCCCACTGAGCGGCCAGCGCGTCGAACGTGCCGCCGAGCGCCAGCGTGGCCGAGGTGAGCACGACCGTCCGCTCGCCGAACAGCTTGTCGCGCAACATGCCGCTCACGCTCAGCGGCGCGACGCGCAGCGCCGGCGGGCGCCGGTCGGTGCCGGCGTCGAGCCAGACCACCTCGGCGCGGTCGGACTCGGAGTCGTGACCGTACGCCTCCAGCATCCGCACCGCCGTGTCGTGCACCTCGTCCAGGGCGGTGAAGGCCGCCTTGCGCTGCCCCGCCTTGTCGGGGTCGTCCTTGTCGGCGTTGCGCGGGCCCATGGCGGTGACGCAGCGCCAGGACGTGTCGCGGATGAGCTGCAGGGTCAGCCCGAGCACCTGGGGCAGCTCGTCGATGCGGCCGGGCGGAGCGGCGGCCAGCAGCGCCTTGAGGTCTTCGCCGGCCTCCATGAGCTGGTCGGCGAGGGGCTGGTCGATCAGCCGGCCGACCCGGCGCACCGCCAGCATCACCGACGACTCCGACAGCTCGCCGGTCACCACGGAGGTCACCCGGTCGACCAGCTCGTGAGCCTCGTCGACCACCACGACCTCGTGCTCGGGCAGCACCGGCAGCTCGCCCATGGCGTCGATGGCCATCAGCGCGTGGTTGGTCACCACCACGTCGACCTCGCCGGCCCGCGCCCTGGCCAGCTCGGCGAAGCACTCGGGCCCCGAGGGGCAGCGGCTCGCGCCGAGGCACTCCTGCGCGCTCACGGAGAACTGCCGCCACGCCTGCTCGCTCACACCGGGCACCAGCTCGTCGCGGTCGCCGGTCTCGGTCTCCTCGGCCCACTCCTGGATGCGCTGCACCATGCGGCCGGTCGCGCTCACCTCGCGCGGATCGAACAGCTGGTCCTGCTCGTCCTCCTCGGGCCAGCCCGCCGTGGCCTTGTAGCGGCACAGGTAGTTGCGGCGGCCCTTGAGGATGGCGAACGTCGGCTCGTGCGGCAGCTCCTTGGCCAGCGCCTCCGACAGCCGGGGCAGGTCGCGGTCGACGAGCTGGCGCTGCAGGGCGATGGTGGCCGTGGAGATGACCACGGGGGTGTCGCTGTCCATCGCGTGGCGGATGGAGGGCACCAGGTAGGCCAGCGACTTGCCGGTGCCCGTGCCAGCCTGGACGGCCAGATGCTCCTCGCTGTCGATGGCCTTCTGCACCGCCTGGACCATGGTGATCTGGCCCTGACGTTCGCTCCCTCCGAGAGCGTTGACCGCGATGCTGAGCAGTTCGTCCACTGACGGGAGATGGGAGTCCGGCACGGCAGTAAACGCTACCCGCAATCCGGGGCCGCCGCGCCGAACGCCGTGTGATCGGCCAGACGCATCCTGGCGTTCGCGAATACTCCCGCCGGGTTGCGTGGCACACTGGGCGATCGGAACTCCAACCGGTGACGATAGGTGCTCACGGGTTGTGACCACAGGGGTTCCGGGTGTAGATGGGAGAGCCGGTTCCACAGGGTTTTCCGGGGTTGAGTGGACGAATAAAGGCTGGTTAAAGCAGTATGTCTGCCATGTCGGAAGTTGTCCCGTTGCCGTCGTTCGGCGAAGTCTTCTTCGATGCACGAGGTCAGGAGCGGTGCCTCCGGGTCACGTGGCATGAGGGCACGCTGGTCCTCAGCCTGTGGCGCGGCGAGATGTGCACCGCGAGCTTCCGCATGCCGATGGAGGACGTCGGGCGGCTGCTCGACACTCTCGACGAGGGCTTCGCGGAGGCCACGGGCGAGCAGCCCGCCGTGCCCGCGCCCGAGCCCGGCACCGAGGTGATGCCGGGCACCGGAACCTATCACCGCCCGGGCCAGCACGGCCAGCAACCGGGCCGGCAGCACGCGCCGCAGACCGGCGCGCAGCAGCCCCAGCTGCCGGGCCGGCCGCAGCTCGACGAGCGGCCCACGGCGGCGCTGTCGCCCAGCGACGTCCTCGTGGCGAGGGGCACTCCGGCCGCGCACCAGGACAAGCTGGTGGCCTCCTACGGCGAGACGACGGCTCCCCGCGACCCCGGTTACGCCGAGCCCGCCGCCGGCCGCGGCGACTACGCCGACCCCGCCAGGGACAGCACCCCCGCGTACGGCGAGCCGCGCAACCTCTTCACCGGCCCCCAGTACGTCGACTCCACCGGCCCCCAGCAGAAGTACACCGGCGACCCCTACAGCGGCCCGCAGTACGCCTCCGACCCGCTCAGCGGACCCCACCAGTACGGCCAGGACCCGCTCAGCGGCCCCCACTCCTACGCCCAGCAGGTCCAGCCGGAGCCGTTCACCGGCCCTCAGTACGTCGACAACGAGCCCGTCTACCAGATGCCCGGCTCCGACCAGCGCCGCCAGGCGCCGCTGAGCACCGACCCGCTCGGCTTCCCCTCGCAGGCGGCCGACCGCTACCAGGCGGCCGGCGACTATCCCTCCGACCCGTACGGCGGCCGCCGCCCCGACGCCTACCAGCAGCAGCCCCCGCAGGTCGCCCAGCCCCAGGCACCGGCGCAGCCGAGCACGGCGGGCCTTGGCACGCCCATGCACGGCATCCCCGGAGCGGGCCGCCGCCGCGGCGCCCCGCAGCCGCCGCAGCCGGCCCCCGTCCACGACGACTACGGCTCCTACCAGAACCCGCAGCAGCCCAACCCGGTGGACCCGCTGATGACCCTCGGCCGGCCCGACCAGCAGTACCCGCCCGCGTCCGGGCAGCATCCCGGCCAGGAGGACCTGTCCCGCCCCTACGTCGGGGACCCCATGTTCTCCACGGGCGAGCGCCTGCGTCCCGACCAGCCCGACTACCACGAGAGAAGCGACCGCAGGGAGTGGTGACGGCCCACTCCGTCCCACCGGGTACGCTCACCGCGAGACGATCGAGCCACGGCTAGTCCCGGCGGCCGATCGCGCGTCATCGAGGAGCGAGCCCGCGCGGCCGAGGCTCCGGCGGGCGGTCCCGACCCCATCGGGCTGGGCGGGGGAGGGGCGCGGCGGTGACACCGATCATGGGCCTGCAACTGCTGCTGGTGGCCGCCGGCGCCATCGCCGTGGCGGCCGTCGCCAGGCGCAGGGGCTGGCCGGCCCCGCTGCTGCTGGTGGCCGCGGGGCTGCTGGTCTCGCCCATGGTGCCGGAGGTGCCGCTGGAGCCGGAGCTGGTGCTCTACGTGTTCCTGCCGCCGCTGCTCTACTCCGCCGCGCTCGACAGCTCCTACCTGCGCCTGCGTGACGTCAGGCAGGCCGTGGGGCTGCTGTCGGTCGGGCTGGTGCTGTTCACCACGGCCGTGGTCGGGCTGCTGGTCCACCTGATGCTGCCGGACCTGCCGCTGGCGCTGGCGTTCGCGCTCGGCGCCGTCATCGCCCCGCCCGACGCGGTGGCCGCCGTCGCGGTCGGCCGGCGGCTGGGGCTGCCGCGCCGGGCGCTGACGATCCTCATCGGCGAGAGCCTGTTCAACGACGCCACCGCGCTCACCCTCTACCGGGTGGCCATCGGGGCGGCGCTGGGCGGCGCGGTCAGCGTGTGGGAGGGGCTGGGCGAGTTCGTGTTCGCCGCCGCCGGCGGGGTGGTGATCGGGCTGGTGCTGGCGGTCGCGCTGGCGTGGCTGTTCCAGCGCACCCGCGACTCGCTGGTGGAGAACACGCTGATGCTGCTGATCCCGTTCGCCGCCTACCTGGCGGCGGAGTCCGTGCACGCCTCGGGCGTGATCGCGGTCGTGGTCGTCGGCCTCTACCTGGGCAACCGCATGCATCTGCGCGGGTTCGGCACCCGGCTGGTGTCCGACGCGGTGTGGAAGGTCACCGACTTCTTCCTCGAAGCGGTCGTCTTCGCACTCATCGGGCTGCAGCTCGTGACCGTGGTCAAGGGCATCGCCGGCTACGGCCCCTGGGAGGTGGCGGGTTACGCCGCGGCGGTGCTGGCGGTCTCGATCGCGGCCAGGTTCGCCTGGATGTTCGGCCGCACCTTTGTGCTCAAGGTCCTCGGCCGCACCCGGCCGACGGCGGCGGAGACGGTGATCCTCGGCTGGGCGGGCATGCGCGGCGTGGTGTCGCTGGCGGCGGCGTTCGCCATCCCGCCCGAGGTGCCGGCGCGGGACCGGGCGCTGCTGCTGTTCCTGACGTTCACCACGGTGATCGGCACGCTGCTCATCCAGGGCACCACGTTCCCCGCGCTGATCAGGCGGCTGCGTGTGTCCAGCGAGCAGGAGCGCTACGAGGACCGCCTGGCAGAGGCCGCGGCCCAGCAGGCGGCGCTCGAAGCGGGGCTGGCGGAGCTCGACCGGCTGGTCGGCGAGCAGGAGGGCGAGCCCGACCAGATCCAGAAACAGGTCATCGACCAGCTCAGGGAGAAGTCGTGGCGGCGCTCCCTGACGGCGTGGGAACGCCTCGGCGGCGGCACCGGCCCCGGCGGCGCGGAGACGCCGAGCGCGCTCTACCGCCGCCTGCGCCGCGACATGCTGCAGGCCGAGCGCCAGGTCTTCGTCCGGCTGCGCGACGAACGCCGCCTCGACGACGAGGTGCTCAGAGAGGTGATGGCCCAGCTCGACTTCGAAGAGGCCATCCTCGAACGCTGACGCACGCGACCTGAGGACCCGGCCGCCCCGGCCAGGGGCGCGGGCTCAGCCGGCCGGGCGCGTCAGCCCATCTGGCTGTCGACGAAGCACCACCGCCAGTTCTCGCCGCGCTCGTAGGACTGCACGACCGGATGGCCGCTCTCGTGGAAGTGGGCCGTGGCGTGCTTGGCCGGCGAGGAGTCGCAGCACCCGATGTGACCGCACTCCAGGCACCGGCGCAGGTGGACCCACCGGCCGTCATGGGCCAGGCACTCCTCGCACCCGTCGGGCGTCCTGGCGGCGGGGTCGGCGGCCTGGGAAAGATGCTCACAAATTGCCATACCCGAAATCCTAGGACGAGAGTGCCGTTCGAATTTCGGCCGGGGCCCTTGTCGCTCGGCGGGCGAACGTGGACATTGAGCTCAACGGGGGGAGTGACACAGGCCACACAACTCCGAGGAGCCGCGCGTGCTTGAGGTACGCAACCTCGAGGTCGTCTACGACGACGTGATGCTCGTGCTGCGGGGCGTGAGCATCCGCGTCCCCCCGGGCTCCATCGTGGCCCTGCTCGGCGCGAACGGCGCGGGCAAGACCACCCTGCTGCGAGCCCTGTCGGGCCTGCTCGGCGTGCACGACGGCGAGATCACCAAGGGCGCCGTCACGCTGGAGGGCGAGCCCGTCCACCACCTGCGGCCGGCGCAGATCGTCCGCCGCGGGGTGAGCCAGGTGATGGAGGGCCGCCGCATCCTGGCCGAGCTGACCGTCGAGGAGAACCTCAGGGTCGGCGGCCACACCGCCGCGGAGTCCTACCTGGACCGCGTCTACGGCCTCTTCCCGCTGCTGCGCGAGCGGCGCAGGAGCGTGTCGGGCTACCTGTCGGGCGGCGAGCAGCAGATGCTGGCCGTCGGCCGCGCGCTCATGGCGGGCCCCAAGTACCTGCTGCTGGACGAGCCCAGTCTCGGCCTGGCGCCGTCGCTGGTCGGCCAGGTCCGTGACCTCATCGTGGAGATCAACCGCCAGGGCACCACGGTCCTGCTGGTCGAGCAGAACGCCACCATGGCCCTGTCCATCGCCTCCCACGGCTACGTCATGGAGACCGGAAAGATCGTCATGGACAAGCCGGCCGGGGAACTGCTCGCCGACGAGGACATCAAGGAGTTCTACCTGGGGGCCGTCCGGTCCTTCCGCGAGGTCAAGCACTACAGGCGGAGGAAGCGATGGCTCTCCTGACGTTCGAGGACGTGCACCTGAGCTTCGCCGGCGTCAAGGCCGTCGACGGGGTCTCCTTCGAGGTGCGCCAGGCGGAGCTGCTGGCGATCATCGGGCCGAACGGCGCCGGCAAGACCTCGATCTTCAACGTGCTGTCCGGCGTCTACCGGCCGCAGCGCGGCCGGGTCACGTTCCTGGGCGAGGACCTGCTGGCCCGCCGCCCGCACGAGATCGCCGCCATGGGGATGGCCAGGACGTTTCAGAACGTGGAGCTGTTCCACAACCTGACCGTCCTGGACAACCTGATGCTCGGCCGCCACCACCACTTCCGCTACGGCGCGCTGCCGGCCCTGCTCTGGTACGGCCGCGCCCGCCGGGCCGAGCTGGCCGCCCGCGCGAAGGTCGAGGACATCATCGACTTCCTCGAACTGGAGCCGTGGCGCCGCCATCCCGTGCGGCTGCTCCCGTACGGGGTGCAGAAGCGGGTGGAACTGGGCCGCGCGCTGGCGATGGAGCCGAAGCTGCTCCTGCTGGACGAGCCGGTGGCCGGCATGAACCTGGAGGAGACCGAGGACATGGCCAGGTTCGTCATGGACATCCGCGACGAGCTGGGCATCCCCGTCGTGCTCGTGGACCACGACATGGCGCTCGTCATGGACCTGGCCGACCGGGTGCTCGTGCTCGACTTCGGCCGCCAGGTCGCGCTCGGCGCCCCGGCGGAGGTGCAGCGGGACCCGGCGGTCATCGAGGCGTACCTGGGAGGAACGGCATGAGCGTGCGGACCGAGGCCCCGGCCACGGCGACCATCGTCACGAGGGTCCGCGAGCGCGCCACGCGCGATCCCGGGGCCGTCGCCATGCGGCACAAGGACCTCGGCATCTGGCAGGAGGTCAGCTGGGGCGCGTACTGGACGCAGGTGGAGCTGGTCGCGCACGCCCTGCTCGCGCTCGGCGTCGAGCCGGGCGACCGGGTGGCCGTGCACGCGGAGAACCGCCCCGAATGGTTGTACGCCGATCTCGGCACGGTCGCCGTGCGGGCCGTCACGGTCGGCCTCTACCCGACCAACCCGCCCGCCGAGGTCGCCTACCTGCTGGCCGACTCCGGCGCGAAGATCCTCATCGCCGAGGACCAGGAGCAGGTGGACAAGGCGCTGTCCGTCCTCGACGAGTGCCCCGAGCTGCGCCGCGTCGTCTACCTGGAGCCGCGCGGCATCCGCGGGCGCTACGACGACGACGTGCTGATGTCCTGGCCCGAACTGCTCGCCCTCGGGGCCGGGCACCGGGCCGCGCATCCCGGAGCCGTCGCCCGCCGGATGGAGGAGGCCAGGCGGCCGGACGTGATGACGCTCATCTACACCTCCGGCACCACCGGGCCGCCCAAGGGCGTGATGCTGACCGTCGCGAACGTCGAGTTCGCCGTGCGGGTCCTGGTCGAGGGCGGGGGTTTCGCCTCGCCGCCGCCGTCGGAACGCGACCTCATCCTGTCGTACCTGCCGCTGTGCCACGTGGCCGAGCGCGCGTTCACGGTCTGGTTCAACGCGGCGGCCGGCGTGCAGGTGAACTTCGCCGAGTCCATCGACACCGTCCAGTCCAACCTGCGCGAGGTGCAGCCGACGATCCTGTTCGGGGTGCCGCGCATCTGGGAGAAGGTGCTGGCCCAGGTGGACATCAGGCTGGAGTCGGCCTCGCCGGTCAAGCGGGCGCTGACCCGGTTCTGGCTGCGGGTGGCCGACCGCATAGGCGACACGCTGGTCCGCACGGGCGGCCGGCACACGTTCTGGACGCGGGCCGCGTACGGGGCGGGCTGGCTGCTCTGCTACCGCGCGCTGCGCGAGCGGCTCGGCATGCGGCGCGTGCGCTACGCCGCCTCCGGCGCCGCGCCGATCGCGCCCGCCGTGCTCAAGTTCTACATGGGGATCGGCCTGCCCATGCACGAGGTGTACGGCATGAGCGAGAACACCGCCATCGCCACCGCCAACCGCCCCGGGCGGGTCCGCCTGGGCACGGTCGGCGAGCCGCACCCCGGCGCCGAGCTGAAGATCGACGAGGCCACCGGCGAGATCCTGACCAGGCATCCGGGCAACTTCGCCGGCTACTGGCGCAACCCGCGCGCCACGGCCGACGTGCTGGACGAGGACGGCTGGCTGCACACCGGCGACGTGGGCGAATGGACCGAGGGCACGCACGTCAGGATCACCGACCGGATGAAGGACATCATCATCACGGCCGGCGGCAAGAACATCGCGCCGAGCGAGATCGAGAACGCGCTGAAGGCGTCGCCGTACCTGAAGGAGGCCGTGGTCGTGGGGGACCAGCGGCCGTACCTGGTGGCGCTGATCGGGATCGAGGCCGACACGGTGGGGGAGTGGGCACGGCGGCGCGGGCTGCCGTACACGACGTATCGGGATCTGTCGGAGAAGCCGGAGGTGCGCGAGCTCGTCCAGGGGCTCGTCACCGAGGTGAACACCCGCTTCGCCCACGTCGAGCAGATCAAGCGGTTCGCGTTCCTGCCGAAGGAGCTCGACCACGAGGACGGTGAGCTGACCGCCACCCAGAAGGTCAAGCGCTCGGCCGTGGCCAAGCTCTTCGAGGACCTGGTCGAAGGGATGTACGCCCGGTGAAGGGCCTGCTGGAGACGGTGATCAGGGGCCTCGGGAACGGGTCGGTGTACGCGCTGCTCGCGCTCGGCTTCGTGATCATCTACAAGGCCACCCGGGTGATCAGCTTCGCCCAGCCCGCCCTCATGCTGGCCGGCGCCGTCGCCGTCAGCTACCTGGCCGGAGTGACCGGCTTCTACCTGGCCGTGCTGCTGTCGGCGCTGCTCATCGCCGGCGTCGCGCTGGCGATCGAACGGGTGGCGATCAGGCCGATGGTGGGCCGGCCGGTCTTCGTCGTGGCGATCATCACGCTCGGCATCGACGTGGTCGTGCGGGTGGTGGTGAACGGCTTCATCGGCAGGGACGTGCGCCAGGTCGGCGACCCGTGGGGGTTCACCCAGGTGTCGCTCGGGCCGCTGGTCGTGCAGTCGCGCTGGCTGGCCATGCTGCTGGTCACCGCCGTGCTGGTGACGCTGCTGTTCGCCTTCTTCCGCCACACCCGGTACGGGCTGGCGATGCGGGCGGCGGCCTTCGACCAGGAGACCGCGCTGGCGCAGGGCGTCTCCGTGGGCGCGGTCTTCGCGCTGTCGTGGGGCCTCGCCGGCTTCCTGGCCGCGATCGCCGGCATGTTCGTCGGCACCGGCCAGGGGATCGAGCAGATGACCTGGGTGATCGCGCTGAAGGCGCTGCCGGCGATCATCGTGGGCGGGCTCGACTCGCTCGGCGGCGCGGTGGCCGGCGGGCTGGTCGTCGGGGTGGTGGAGTCGCTGTTCCAGTCCTACCAGGGGGAGTTCGCGCCCTGGCTGGGGCAGAACTTCGCGATCGTGTCGCCGTACGTGGTGATGCTGATCGTCCTGCTGGTGAAACCGTACGGGCTGTTCGGGACCCGGGAGGTCGAGCGGGTATGACCGAGACGCGTGAAGAGGCCGCACCCGTCGCGCCCGACATACCGACCGGCCGGTCTCGGCGGGTGCGCGGCCGGCCGCTGCTCTACACCTCCTACGCCCAGGACATGGCGCTGCTCGACACCCCCGCCAAGCGGCTGTGGACGCTGCTGCTGGTGGCGCTGGCGTTCGGGCTGTCGGTGCTGCTGCAGGACCGGTCGCTGGAGGTGCTGGCCGGGGCGTACGTGCTGGCCATCGGCGCGATCGGGCTCAACATCGTCACCGGGTACGCCGGTCAGGTCTCGCTCGGGCACGCCTTCTTCGTGGCCATCGGCGCCTACACCGCCGCCGCGCTCTCCGGCCCCGTGGACGGCGAGAACATCGGCTTCGGCATCGCGGAGGTGT
Organism: Nonomuraea fuscirosea; assembly: GCF_035917475.1. Classification (NCBI taxonomy): domain Bacteria; kingdom Bacillati; phylum Actinomycetota; class Actinomycetes; order Streptosporangiales; family Streptosporangiaceae; genus Nonomuraea; species Nonomuraea fuscirosea. The sequence goes on from NZ_CP109074.1 coordinate 1,893,929, forward strand.
GGCTCTGGCTGCCCGCCGCCGGCCTGGTCGCCGCCGCGGCCGGGGTGCTGGTGGCGCCGCTGGCCGGCCGGCTGCGCGGGCTCTACCTGGCCGTCGTCACGCTCGGGCTGGTCTTCCTCGGCGAGCACGTCTTCAAGGAGTGGAAGGAGCTGACCGGCGGTCCCGGCGTCGGCCGGGAGGCGGCGGTGCCCGAGCTGTTCGGCGTCCGCCTCGACCAGGACGGGCCCTTCGGCACCAAGGAGCAGGTCCTCTACACGCTCATGCTGGCGCTGCTGATCGTCTTCGCCGTGGCCGCCCGCAACCTGGCCCGCTCGCGCGTCGGCCGCGCCTTCGCCGCCATCCGCGACCGCGACATCGCGGCCGCGGTGATCGGGGTGCCGCTGACCCGGTACAAGGTGCTCGCCTTCGGCATCTCCTCCTTCTACGCGGGCTGCGCGGGCGGCCTGCTCTACACGATCTCCGGCTACGTCGAGCCGGGGTCGTTCAACCTGCTGCTGTCGGTGCAGTTCATCGCGATGGTGCTGATCGGCGGCGTGGCGACGGTGTCGGGAGCCATCGCGGGCGCCCTGTTCATCTCGCTGCTGCAGCCGGTCACCAGGTCGCTGCCCGCGCTGGTCCCGTTCATCAGCGGCGACACCACGCAGACGCCGAACGTGTTCCAGGTCGAGACCGTCCTGTACGGGCTGCTGATCGTGCTGTTCCTCATCTTCGAGCCCCGGGGCCTGTTCGGCCTGTGGATCCGGGTCCGCAACTACTGGAAGTCCTGGCCTTTCTCGTACTGATCAGAAGGGATTCCCGATGAAGAGTCGCTATGCGCTGGTGAGCATCGCCATAGTGGCCCTTCTGTCCGCGTGCGGCGTCATCCGGGGGGACGACGAGGGCAGCAAGGGCGGCGCCCAGGCTCCGGGCGTCACCACCGAACCGTGCCCGTCCGCGGTCGACACCAAGAAGGGCTGCATCTACCTCGGCACGGTCTCCGACCTCACCTCCGGCCCCTTCGCCGCGCTGGCCGTGCCGATCACCGACGCCCAGAAGGCGTTCTGGGCCCGGGTCAACAAGGCGGGCGGCATCGGCGGCCGGTACGAGGTGGACGTCACCAAGTACGTCAAGGACAACAAGTACAACCCGGAGGTGCACCGGCAGGTCTACAACGAGATCAAGGACCAGGTGCTGGGCCTGGCCCAGACGCTCGGCTCGCCCACCACGGCCGCCATCATCGGCGACCTCAAGGCGAACTCCATCGTGGCCGCCCCCGCCTCATGGACCTCGGCCTGGGAGTTCGAGGACGTCATCATCGAGACCGGCTCCAACTACTGCGTGGAGGCGATGAACTCGGTGGACTACGCGGTGGAGACCTACAAACCGAAGTCGGTCATGGCCGTGCACCTGGCCGGCGACTACGGCGCGGACGCCGCGGCCGGCGCCAAGGTGGCCGCCGAGCGCAACAAGCTGACGTTCACCAACGTCGAGACGCCGTCGGGCGCGACCGAGCAGGGCCGGGCCATCACGGAGATCACCAAGAACAAGCCCGACCTGGTCATCCTGACCACCGGCCCGGCGGACGCCGCCACGATCGTCGGCCAGACGGCGGCGGCCGGCTACAAGGGCCGCTTCATCGGCACCGGCCCCACCTGGAACCCCGCGCTCCTCCAGTCGCCGGCCGCCCCCGCGCTGAAGGCCCTGTACGAGCAGTCGGCCCCCGGCAAGCCCTGGGACGCCGACACCCCCGGCCACAAGGCGATGCGCGAGGCCCTGCCGGGCGTGACCCCGAACGACGGCTACACCTCGGGGTGGGCGTGGGCGTACCCGATGAAGGCCGCCCTGGACAAGATGGTGAGCGGCGGGGACGTCAGCAGGAAGGGGCTGCTCGCCGCGGTGAAGACGCTGACCAGCGTGGACTACGAGGGCATGCTGCCGCCGGAGGCGGGGAACTACGCCGACGCCAGCGGCGCCTCCGTGTTCCGGCAGACGCTGATCAACAAGGTGGACGACAAGGCGACGACCGGGGTGACGATCGCCAAGGACTTCTTCGTCGGGCCGACGGCGCAGGCGTACACGTTCGACGGTCCCTGCTACACCAAGCTGTAGCCGACCGGCGGCCGGCTATACCGGCGGCGCGCTCACCCGCGAGGCGGGTGGGCCGTCGCCGCGCCCGCCCCCGCGTCGGGGCGGGTCGCCGTCGTGCTGAGCAGCCAGTGCTCGACCGCCGCGCTCATCCTCGCCCCCGCCTCCAGCGCGGCCGCCTTGCCGGTGACCGGGTCGCTGCCGGCCGCCTGGCCCAGGATCACGCCCAGCACCAGGCGGCCGCGCACCCGGGACGCCCACATCAGGTTGCCGCCCGCGGCCGTGCCGGAGCCGGTCTTGATGCCGACGACGCCGTGCCGGTTCAGCAGCGTGTTCGTGTTGGACAACCTCCTGACGTCGCCCGGCACGGCGGTGTCGCCCCGCGCCACCATCGCGCGGAACACCGGGTCGCGCATCGCCGCCTTCGCCAGCACGAGCTGGTCGGCGGCGGTGCTGACGGTGCTGTCCTCGTTGCCGCTGGCCCCCGTGTACGTGGTGGCGGCCATGCCCAGGCGGCGGGCGGCGGCGTTCATCCGCGTGGCGAAACGCTCCTCCGAACCGGCGTCCCAGCGGGCCAGCAGGCGGGCCACGTTGTTGCCCGACGGCACCAGCATCAGCTCCAGCAGGCGGCGCAGCCGGATCCGCCGGCCCTCCAGGAGCGGCACGGTGGACTCCAGCCCCGAGTACGACTCGTCGGCGGCGGTCCGGTCCACCTCGATCAGCGGACCGTCCTCGCCGGGCCGCAGCGGGTGCCGGCGCAGGATCACGTACGCGGTCATGACCTTCGTCACGCTGGCGATCGGCACCGGCTCCGCCTCGCCGCTGACGCCCAGGCTGCCCAGCCCCTCCACCTCGACCGCCACCTGCCCCTCGCCCGGCCACGGCAGGGGCACGCCGGTGACGGTGGCCCCGGCGACGCTCGGCGCGGCCGCGCAGCCGGACAGGCCGCTCACCGCGAGCAGGACGACGGTCAGGACCGGCAGAAGGAACCTGGAGGAACGTGACATGGCGGCCATGCTGCGCCGCCGATGTGTTCGTCCCGTCGTGACCGTGTCTCCGCGGTGGCTTGATCGTGTATCAACCCTGTATCAGCACGTCCTGATCCCGGCGGCGGGGAAGGCGGAGGGTGGCGAGCGCGCCGCCTTCCTCGGCGTTGGCCAGGGTCAGCTCCGCGCCGATGACGCCGGCCTGGCCCAGCGCGATCGTGAGCCCGAGACCGTGGCCCCGGCCGCGTTCCGCGGCGCCGGTGCGGAAGCGGCGCGGGCCCTCGGCCAGCAGCTCCGGCGGGTAACCCGGGCCGTGGTCGCGGATCTCGACCAGGTGGTCCCTTACGGTGATCAGCACCGGGGGCTCGCCGTGGCGCCGGGCGTTCAGCACGAGGTTGGCCACGATCCGGTCCAGGCGGCGCGGATCGGTCTCGGCGACCGGCTCGCCGGCGTCCGGCGTCCGCACCCGTGCCTCGACGCCCACCCGGGCCGCGGACTGCCGGGCCAGCTCGGCCAGCGGCACCCGTACGCGGTCGGCCACCTCGGCGCCCGCGTCCAGCCTGGACACTTCCAGCAGGTCCTCGACCAGGGAACGCAGCAGCCGGACGCGGTCGCGTACCAGCTCGGTCGCCTCGCCCTCCTCCAGCAGCTCGACGGCGGCGACCAGGCCCATGAGCGGGGTGCGCAGGTCGTGCGCGACGTCGGCGGTGAACCGCTGCTCGACCAGCAACCGGTGCTGCAGGCTCGCCGCCATCGAGTCCACGGCGACGGCGATGTCGGCGATCTCGTCCCGCCGGCCGCGCCCCTTCTTCGCCGCGGTCCCGCCCTGGTGACCGGGGTCCGCGATGCGGCGGGCGGTGTCGGCGACCCGGCGGAGCCGCCGGTTGGCCGGTTCGGCCAGGAGCGCCGAGAGCGGTACCACCACGGCTAGTGCGGTGAGTGCGGCCAGCACCATGGCGCGGTCGAGCGCGCGCAGGCTCGCGAGGTCCGAGCTCATGTCGATCTTGGACGTGGCCACGAACCCGCCGCGCATCCGCTGCGCCGCCCACATCCACGGCTGGTCCGGCTTCTGGTCGTCGTACCAGGTGACGGCGGACCCGTCGGGCGACCCGTCGGGCGACCCGTCGGGCGATCCGGCCGGCGATCCGGCCGGCGATCCGGCGGGGGACCCGAGGGGCGATTCGGCGGACGACGCAGCGGGCCGTTCCGTGGGTGACGCGGCGGGCGACGCGATGGACGACGCGGTGCGCGATTCGGCGGGCAATTCAGCGGGTGATTTGGTGGGCGACTCGGTGGGCAGCCGTGCGCGCAGGGCCGTGGGCAGGTCGGCCGGATCCTTGATCCAGTCGGTCCACGGGGTGGGCGGTTCGGGAGCGGTGCCCGCCCGGTACCGGTCCGCGACCGTGGCCGCCTCCGTCAACGCCCGCGCTTCGCCCAGCCGCATCGTGCGTTCCAGCGTCGTCCGGTGCACCAGCACCCCGACCACGGCGGCGACGGCGCAGCAGGCCAGCGTGATCAGCGCCGCCACCTTCCACCGCAACGACCCCGGCAACGACCCCGGTCTCACGGCCCGCACGGCTCGCCGTCTCATGGCTTGCGCAGCTTGTAGCCGAATCCGCGCACGGTCTCGATCAGGTCGGCGCCGATCTTCTTGCGCAGCCGCTGGACGCACAGGTCCACGACGCGGCTGTCACCGTCCCAGCCGTAGTCCCACACCTCGCGCAGCAGCGTGGCCCGCTCCAGCACGATGCCCGGATGCGCGGCGAACTCCAGCAGCAGCCGCATCTCGGTCGGGGCCAGCTCGACCGGCCGCCCGCCGAGCCGCACCTCCAGCGCGGCCGGATCCACGCTCAGCTCGCCGAACCTCAGCACACCGGACGGGGACGGCTCCGCCGGGGCGCCGACGCGGCGCAGCACCGACCTGATCCGGGCCACCAGCACCGGGATGTCGACCGGTTTGACCACATAGTCGTCGGCCCCCGCCTCCAGCCCGGACACCACGTCGAGGGAGTCGCCCCGCGCCGACATCATCAGGATCGGCACCTGGCTGGACTCCCTGACCCGGCGGCACAGGCTGATGCCGTCCAGCTCGGGCAGCATCACGTCGAGCACGAGCAGATCGTGCCCGCCGTGCCGGAACGCCTCCAGCCCGCTCAGCCCGTCGGCGGCGGTGTCGAGCCGGTAGCCGTAGCGTCCGAGTGCCAGGGAGACGGTCTTGCGGATGACGTCGTCGTCCTCGACGAGCAGGATGAAGGTCACGCTGTACGATACGCGCCCCGCACGACACCCGCTCAGGAGCACCGGTCCGGAGCGGACCGATCGCCCGCCCCGGCACGAGTGGCCCGCTGGCCGCGTCGATCGCAGGCCCTGACGCGAGCGGCCCGGCCGGGTCGGCCGCCCCGTCCCGGCACGGCGGTCCCGGTCAGTCGAGGAGGTCGCCCGGGTCGAGGGTCACCTCCGGGGTCTCCGCCGCGGGGGCCGTCGTCTCCGTGACGGGGCTGCCCGTGGCGGGCGTCTCGGGGATCCCGGTGGCGGTCGGTTCCGGGTCCTTCTCCTCCGGGCGGCAGTTCTCGGCGCAGCCGCCGAAGCGGGCCGTGTCCACCGGGGTGAACGCCGTGGGAGGCACCCCGCGCAGCGCCGACAGCATCGTGTCCCGCCAGATCGGGCCGGGGATGCTCGCCCCCTGCACCGACCCGTAGTACCGGCCGCCGATCGTCACCCCGGTCAGCTTGTAGCGCTGCGAGCCCCGGGGATCGCCGAGGCTGACCGCGCCGGCCAGGTCGGGGGTGAAGCCGGCGAACCAGGCCGAGGCGTAGTCGTCCGTGGTGCCCGTCTTGCCGGCCGCGTCCCGGCCCAGGCCGCCGACCCCGCGCATGGTGCCCTTGGTGAACACGCCCGACAGGACCTCGGCGGTGGCGTCCGCGACGGCCGGGTCGAGGGCCTGGCGGCACTTGGGCCGGTAGCGGGTGTTCTCGCCGTCGCGGCCGGTGATCCGGGTGACGGCCATGGGCGCGCAGTACTCGCCCCTGGCCGCGATGGCCGCGTACGCGGTCGCGATGGTGACCGGGTCGCTCTCGTTGATGCCGAGCGTGAACGTCTCGTACTCCTGCAGCTTCTTCCCGTCGGCCCGCCGCACGCCGAGGGACTTGGCCGTCTTGACCGTGTCGCAGAGGCCGACCCGCTCCTCCAGTTCCATGAAGAACGTGTTCACCGAGTTCCAGGTGCCGCTGCGCAGCGTCTTCCAGCCGGGGGAGCCCTCGTCGTTGGTGACGGTGTGGCCGGGGTCGCCGATGCTCTGGCCGGCGCAGTTCTTGAACGTCGCGTACGACGGCGCCCGGTAGCCCGCCCCCGCGGCCAGCCCGTCGTCCAGCTTCATGCCCTGCTTCAGCGCGGTGATCAGGGTGAACGTCTTCATCGTCGAGCCCGGCTGGAACCCGATGCCGCCGCCGTGCGCGGTGTCGGCGACCACGTTGTACGAGATCTCGTTCCTGGCCGCCTTCGTCCCGTACCGCCGGCTGGCGGCCATCGCCCTGATCGCCCCCGTACCGGGCTGGACCAGGGCCTGGGCCGCCACGGGCGCGTCCGAGGGGTGCACGTAGCGGGCGACGGCCCGCTCGGCGGCGGCCTGCATGCCGGGGTCGAGCGTGGTCGTGATGGTCAGGCCGCCGCGGTTGAGCCTGGCCAGCCGGGCCTTCGCGGTGGGGCCGAAGTCGGGATTGTTGAGGACCTCCTGGCGTACATAGAGGCAGAAATAGGGATATTTGCTGGATTCGCAGCCGCCGGGTAGGCGGGTGCCCTTGTACCCCAGCTTGGCGGCCTTGGCCCGGTCCGCCTGATCCGCGGTGATCTCGCCCAGCTCGGCCATCCGGTCCAGGACGACGTTGCGGCGCTTGAGCAGGCGGTCGCGCTGCGCCCGGCCCAGGTTGGGGTCCGTGGCGTTCGGGTCCTGGACGGCGCCGGCCAGCGTCGCCGCCTGCGGCAGGGTCAGGTCGGCCGCGTGCGTGCCGAAGAAACGCTTGGCCGCCGCCTCCACCCCGTACGCGCTGGCACCGAAGTACGCGATGTTCAGATATTTCTCAAGAATCTGGTCCTTGGTGTACTTCTCCTCGATGCCCATCGCGTACCGCAGCTCGTTCAGCTTGCGCGCGTAACTCGCCTCCAGGGCCGCGTGGCGATCCTCGTCCGTGGTGGCCGCGTTGAACAGCACCTGCTTGACGTACTGCTGGGTGATGCTGGACCCGCCCTGGCTCACCCCGCCGGAGCGCAGGTTCGTGGCGAGCGCGCGCAGCGTGCCCTCGATGTCGATCGCCCCGTGCTGGTAGAAGCGGAAGTCCTCGATCGACACGATCGCCGTCTTCATCTCCGGCGAGATCTCGTCGAAGCCGACGACCTCGCGGTACTCCTCGTAGAACCGGGCGATCTCACCGCCCATGGCGTCCCGCACGATCGTCACCTCGGCCGGCGGCGGCTCGGTCAGGTCGGCGGGCGCGAGGTTCACCTCCTCGGCCGCGGCCACGAACCCGGCGCCCGCGCCCCCGACGGCCGGGATCGCGATGGCGGCCACCAGCACGCCGGCCGCGGCCCCCGCCGCGGCCAGGCGGGCGATCTTCGTCCCCCGTCGCCACATCAGAGCCTGCCGAGCCCGCGGGCGAGGATGGTGGCGGCACGCGCGATGGCCGCGTCGTTCGTGACGGCGCCGGAGCCCTCGCGGTTGGTGTAGACGGCCAGGATGATCGGAGCGGCCTTGCGGCCGGCCGGCCAGGCGACGGCGATGTCGTTGCCCGCGCCGATCTCGGTGTTCGTGCCGGTCTTGTCGCCGACCGTCCAGCTCTTCGGCAGGCCGGCGCGGATGCGGGCGCCGCCGGTCTCGGTCGCGATCAGCCAGCCGTTGAGCCGCTCGCGGTCCTTGGCGCTCAGCGCGCCGCCGGTCGTGACCGCGCGCAGGTCGCGGGCGATGGCGGCGGGCGTGGTGGTGTCGCGCCTGTCCTTGGGCGCCCAGTCGTTGAGCTCGGTCTCCCAGCGGTCGAGGCGGGAGACCGGGTCCTTGAGCGTACGGAAGTACCGCGTCAGCCCGGCGGGCCCGCCGATCTGCTTGAGCACCATGTTGCCCGCGGTGTTGTCGCTCAGGGTGATCGCCGCCCGGCACAGCTTGGCGACCGTCAGGCCGTCCTTGACGTGCTTCTCCGTGGTCGGCGAGTTGGGCTTGAGGTCCGCGGCGGTCCACTTGACCACCTTGTCCATCAGGCCGGGCTCGCTGGTGCGGGCCCGGTGCAGCGCCGCCGCGCAGGCCATCGCCTTGAACGTGGACAGCAGCGGGAAACGCTCGCCCGACCGGTAGGCCAGGGTCCTGCCGCCGGCGGTGTCGATGGCGTACGCGCCGATGCGGCCCTTGAACGACGCTTCGAGCGCCCGCAACTCCTTCTTGACCTGAGCTTCGCCCGACAGGGCCACCCGCGCGGCGGGCGCCGTCGCGGCCGTGGCCGGGGCGGCGGTGAGGGCGGCGCCCGCCAGGAGGGAGACCGTCAGCGCGGTCGCCCGCAGGGCGGCGGGGCAGCGGAGGTTGCGCATGCGTAGTCCTTGCTTTCGTCGATCGGGGTCCGGAGGGCAGGAGCAAAGCAGATGCGCTCGGCCGATGTCTAATAGCGATATCGCGAAAGAACTCATATCGGATCCGGAATGACCGCAGGTCAACCTGGATCAGCGGACTTCTTTGCCGTAACGGCAACGGGATTCGCTCCGTCCGCCGGGATCGCGCCATAGTGCCTGGTGCCGCGGTGCGGCGGGGAGAGGCAAGGAGAGGTGAGATGTCCGAGATCACGCATCGGCTCGTCGAGGTGCCGGGAGGCCGGATCCACGTGGCCGAGCAGGGCAGCGGCCCGCTGGTGCTGCTGGTGCACGGCTTCCCCGAGTCGTGGTACTCCTGGCGTCACCAGCTCCCCGCGCTCGCCGCGGCCGGGTTCCGGGCGGCGGCCGTCGACGTGCGCGGCTACGGCCGCTCGTCGAAGCCGGCCGGCGTCGCCGACTACCGGATGCTGGCCTGCGTCGCCGACAACGCCGCTGTCGTCCGGGCGCTGGGCGAGCGCTCCGCGGTGATCGTCGGGCACGACTGGGGCTCGCCGATCGCGGCGAACTCCGCGCTGCTGCGGCCCGACCTCTTCCGCGCGGTCGGCCTGCTGAGCGTCCCGTACGCGCCGCGCGGCCCGCACCGTCCCACCGACGGGTTCGCCAGGATGGGCGGCGAGGAGGAGTTCTACGTCAGCTACTTCCAGACACCCGGGCGGGCCGAGGCCGAGATCGAGCCCGACGTGCGCGGCTGGCTGGCCGGCTGTTACGCCAGCCTGTCGGGCGACACGATGGGGGAGAGCGCCTGGCTGGTCCGGCCCGGCGGGCGGCTGCGCGACCGTTTCCCCGAGGGTGTCAGGCCGGCCTGGCTCACCGAGGCCGACCTCGACGTCTACGCGGGGGAGTTCGAGCGTACGGGCCTGACCGGGGCGCTCAACCGCTACCGCAACATGGACCGCGACTGGGAGGACCTGGCCGCGTGGGACGGCGCGGCCATCACCCAGCCCGCGCTGTTCGTCGGCGGGGAGCTCGACCCCACCACGTCCTGGATGGGCCGCGCCGTCGAGGCCCTGCCCAGGACGCTGCCGGGCCTGGCCGGCGCGCACCTCCTCGACGGCTGCGGCCACTGGGTGCAGCAGGAACGCCCGGACGAGGTCAACCGGCTCCTCACCGGATGGCTACGGTCGCTGTCGTGAGCCGATCGTGCACGGTGCGTGCACAGCACGGGGCCGTACTCTTGGGTAGGGTCGAGTCATGCCTCACTTCGGACGCCGGTTCGTGCCCCTGGCCCTCTTCGCCTCGTGTGTTCTCGCCGCCGGTTGCAGCGAGGTCAACAGCACCATCGACAAGGCCCAGGCCTGCCTGGAGGCTCCCAAGATCGTCACCGATCTCATCGCGGAGGTCTCCAAGCTGACCAACGACCCGCAGGCCCTGGACAAGGCCCTGGACGACGCGGCGACCAAGCTCAACGGCGTCGCCGACGAGGCCGCCAACACCACGATCAAGGAAGCCTCCGACAATCTGGCCACCACGCTGACCGGCATCACCGTCAAGGACGCCAACGACGCCGTCGAGGCGGTGCAGAAGGTCGGCACCGACGGGGCCGCGTACGTGGAGAAGATCGCCCAAGCCTGCAGCTGACCCGGCCGCCGCTGGGGAGAATCCCGCCTTCTCTAGGGGAAATGGTGACGAATTACCGTTTTTCCTATGGAACCCGACCCGCGTTTCACCTTGGCCAACGAACGCACCTTCCTCACCTGGCTGAGCACGGCGCTGGCGCTCAGCGCGGGCGGGGTGGCCATGGCGGCGCTGCCTCCCGACGTGTTCGTCCCGTGGATCCGCACGGCGCTGGCCGTCGTGCTGGTCACCCTCTCCGCGCTGGCGGCGGGCATGGCCTACCCCCGCTGGCGCAACATCCAGCGCGCGCTGCGCCAGCAGGCGCCGCTGCCTCCGCCCGCGCTCGCGGCCGTCTTCGGCTACGGCGTCGCGGCCGTGGCCGTGGTCGCCCTGGTCCTCATCATCGCCTCCATCTGACCGATGCCGGGAAGTGAGGAGATCTGGGACGAGGGCCTGCAGAGCGAGCGCACCCGGCTGGCCTGGGTGCGTACGGCCGTGGCCCTGTCCACCGGCGGCCTGGCGGCGACCGGGCTGGCCCTGCGGCACGCCCTGCCCGCGTACGTGATCGCGGGCTTCGCGCTGGCCGCGCTCTGCGGCGGCGTGCTGCTGATCAGGACGCGGGTGCGCTTCCGCCGGGTGCAGGCGGCTTTGCACGCGGGAACGCCGCTGGACGCGGGACTCGACGCGGTCTTCGCCTGGCTCGGCACGCTGAGCGTGGTGGCGGGCGCCGTCGCCTTCGTCGTCAGCGTTCGGTAAGGCCGCTTGCGGGAAGCCGGGAAGGGGGCGGACACTCGAAGCAGGGGGTGACCTCGTGGAAGAAGTACACAGGAACGTGCCTTTCGAGTGCCGCCACTGCTGGCACGTCTGGCATGAGGACTACGTCGTCAGGCACTTCGAGGACGACCACGGAAACGCCGGGGAGATCTGGCTGCGGGCCGGCCTTCCCGCCGCGCCGCCGTCGGCGGGCGTCAGCTGCCCGTCGTGCGGCTGTCAGGACGCCACGATGTTCCCGGACGGCTACCTGTCGCGCCATCCGGAGCTGATCCCACCGGCCGAGCCGGCCGCGCCCGACCCGACGCCGCTGCTCACCCCGGTGCGCAAACCGCTGTACTGACAGCCGCCGGGCGTGCCCGCTCCTGACGGGCACGCCCGCGCGGCCGCTCACGGCGACGCGGGCTCAGGCTCTCCGACCGAGTCCGGCCGCCGCGACGCAGGACGCTAGCTCAGGCTCTCCAGCCAGGCCCGGTGCAGCCCGGCGAAGCGCCCGGAGGCGGCGATGAGCTGGTCGGGCGGGCCGTCCTCGACGATCCGGCCGTGCTCCATCACCAGCACCCGGTCGGCTATCTCCACCGTCGACAGCCGGTGCGCGATGATCAGCGCCGTCCGGTCGGCCAGGATCGTCCGCAGCGCCCGCTGCACCAGCCGCTCGCTCGGCACGTCGAGGCTGGAGGTCGCCTCGTCGAGGATGAGCACCGCCGGATCGGCCAGGAACGCCCTGGCGAACGCGACGAGCTGCCGCTGCCCGGCCGACATGCGGCCGCCGCGCTTGCCCACCTCGGTGTCGTAGCCGTCGGGCAGGCCCGCGATGAACTCGTGGGCGCCGATGGCCTTGGCCGCCTCACGGATCTGGTGGTCGCCGGCGTCGGGGCGGCCGAACCTGATGTTGTCCGCGACCGTACCGCTGAACAGGAAGTTCTCCTGCGTCACCATGACCACGGCCTGACGCAGCGTCGGCTCGTCGAGCGTGCGCAGATCGGCGCCGTCGAGCAGCACGGCGCCCTCGGTCGGGTCGTAGAAGCGGGAGATCAGCTTGGCCAGCGTGGTCTTGCCCGCGCCCGTCGCGCCGACCAGCGCCACGCTCTGACCCGCCGGGATCGTCAGATCGAGGCGGGGCAGGATCGGCATCTCCTTGACGTAGGCGAACTCGACCCCGTCGAAGCGCACCTTGCCGCGCGCCCTGCCCTGCGGCAGCGACGCCGGCTCGCGCGGCTCGGGCACCGAGGGCTCCTCCTCCAGCACGCCCGACAGCTTCTCCAGCGCCGCGCCGGCCGACTGCAGCGTGTTGTAGAACTGGCTGATCTCCTGCATCGGCTCGTAGAACTGGCGCAGGTACAGCAGGAACGCGGCCAGCACGCCGATGTTGACCTCGCCGTGCAGGGCCAGGTAGCCGCCGTAGAGCAGCACGGCGCCGATCGTCATGTTGCCGATCAGCCTGACGCCGGTCATGAACGTCGCGCCGAGGTACATGCTGCGCGCGTTCGCGGCCCGGTAGTCGTCGTTGAGCTGCTTGAAGATCTCCTGGTTGCGCGGCTCCCTGCGGAACGCCTGCACCGCGCGGATGCCGATCATCGACTCCACGAAGTGCACGATCACCAGGGCGACCGCCTCGCGGGTGCGCCGGTAGACGATGGCCGACTGCCGCTGGAACCACTTGGTGAACAGCAGCAGCAGCGGCAGCGGGACCAGCGCCACCAGGCCCAGGTGCACGTCCAGGATGAGCAGCAGCACCGCCGTGCCGACCAGCGTCAGCACCGCCTTGACCAGCGCGTCGAACCCCGACTGCACCAGCTCGGCGATGGCCTCGATGTCGGAGGTCAGCCGGGAGATGACCCGGCCGGAGGTGTAGCCCTCGTGGAAGCTCAGCGACAGCCGCTGGAAGTGGTCGAACACCCTTCTGCGCAGTTCCAGCAGGATGTTCTGGCCGATCGAGCCCATCAGCCCCAGGAACGCCTGCCGGGTGAACGCCTGGATGATCGCGGCGGCCAGGATCACCCCGACCACCGTGACCAGGACCGTGGCGCCCGACCCGGACACGATCGGCGGGATGCCCTCGTCGATCCCCACCGAGACCAGGAACGGGATGGACAGCCCGGCCGCGTTGGAGGTCACGATGATCAGGACGAGCAGCGCGATCTTCTTCCGGTACGGCCGCAGCAGGTCACCGAGCAGCCGCCGCGAGCGCGAGCGCAGCAGCACGGACACCTTGTCCGGCAGCTCGTCCTGATCCTCCGAGGCGACGCCGCGCCAGTCGCCGCTCTTCTCGGGAGCCGTCGTCATGGTGGCGGGGGTGGTCATCGCAGCGCTCCTTCCGAGGCGTCGTCGAAGTCGGCGTCCTGGGCCAGCAGCTCCCGGTATTCGGGCACCTGGGCCAGCAGTTCGCGGTGCTGCCCGACGTGGGTGATGGTGCCGTCGCGCAGCAGCGCGACCTTGTCGGCCAGCAGCACGGTGGAGGCCCGGTGGGCGACCACGATGCCGGTCGCCTCGCGCAGCACGTGCCGCAGCGCCTCCTCCACCAGGGCCTCGGTCTCGGCGTCGAGCGCCGACAGCGTGTCGTCGAGCACGAGGACGCGCGGCTTGCTCAGCACCGCCCTGGCCAGGGCGAGCCGCTGCCGCTGGCCGCCGGACAGCGACAGCCCCTGCTCGCCGATCCGGGTGTCGAGCCCCCACGGCAGGTCGTAGACGAACATGGCCTGCGCGGTCTGGATGGCCTGCGCCAGCTCATCCTCGGTCGCGTCGAGCCGGCCGAGCATGAGGTTCTCGCGCACGCTCATCGAGAACAGCGTGGGCTCCTCGAACGCCGTCGCCACCACCGAGCGCAGCGTCTTCAGGTCGAGGTCGCGTACGTCGTGACCGTCGATCGTGACCCGGCCGGAGGTGGGGTCGATCAGGCGCGGCACCAGCGCGGTCAGGGTGGTCTTGCCCGCCCCGGTCGCGCCCACGATGGCCACGGTCTCGCCCGGCCGCACCTCCAGCCAGACGTCACGCAGCACCGGCTCCTCGGAGTCGGCGAAGCGGAAGCCGACGCCCTCGAAGCGCAGGTGGCCGCGCGGCTCCTCGATGGTGCCGGTGCCGCCCTCGATGGCCGGGACGGTGTCCATCACCTCCATGAGCCGGTCGGCCGAGGTCATCGCCTCCTGGGCCATCGCCAGCAGGTAGCCCAGGCTGGCCACGGGCCAGACGAGCTGCAGCATCAGCGTGGTGAAGGCGACCAGCGCGCCCAGCGTCAGCGCGCCCTCGCCGACCGCCAGCGCGCCGAGCAGCACCACCAGGGCCAGCGTGATGTTGGGGATGATCTCCAGGAAGGAGAAGAATTTGGCCGACAGGCGTACCTTGTCCATCGACGAGCCGTACACCTTGCGGGCGGCGTCGTCGTACCGGTCGTAGACGTGGTGGCGGCGGCCGAACGCCTTGATCGTGCGGATGCCGATCGCGGACTCCTCGACGAGCGTGGCGAGGTCGCCCTGCTCGTCCTGGACCTGGCGGGAGATCCTGATGTAGCGCTTCTCGAAGCGCAGCGACGTCCACACGATCGGCACGACCGAGGCCAGCACCAGCAGCCCGAGCGGCCAGTACTTGTTCAGCAGCAGCACGGTGACCGCGCCGACCTGGAGCACGTTCATGACCAGGAAGAGCATGCCGAAGCCGAGGAAGCGGCGGATCGTCGACAGGTCGGTGGTCGCCCGTGATAACAGCTGCCCGGACTGCCAGTCTCCGTGGAACCCCATGGGCAGGCGCTGCAGGTGCTCGTAGAGGTCGTCGCGGAGTGCGGTCTCCAGGCCGAGCACCGGCCGGACCTGCATGTAGCGCCGGAACAGGATCAGCAGCGCCTCCAGGGCGCCGACGCCGATCGCCAGCAGCCCGAGGGGTAGCAGCCCGCCGGCGTCACCGTGGTGCACGGGCCCGTCGATGACTCTCTCGATGATGAGAGGGAACGCGATGACGGTGGCGATTCCGGCGATCGCCGTCAGCCAGATGATGATCAGTCTGGTGACGTAGGGGCGGAGGTAGGACTTCATCCGCCACAGTGAGTTGGAGGAGAGCAGGGGACGGCGAGGTTTGTGCGTATCGGGAGGCATCCCTTCTAGGCTAATACGTGGGATCAACCGATTTTCTGTGGCCTCACGGTGGGGTTTCCGTATGTGACGTGCGCAAACGTGAAAGATCGTGCACTTCCGGCGGACCGTTACCCGCTCGCGCGGCGGTCGCACTCACGTCTGAGATGGTGAATCATGATCGAGCAATCCGAGCTGCCGCATCTGCGCCGCTGCGTCGAGCTGGCCACCCGGGCCCTGGAGCTGGGCGACGAACCGTTCGGCTCGGTGCTGGTTTCGGGCGACGGCGCCGCCCTGGCCGAGGACCACAACCGGGTGGCGTCGGGAGACCGCACCCGGCATCCGGAGTTCGCGCTCGCCCGCTGGGCGGCCGAGCACCTGACACCCGAGCAGCGGGCCGCGGCCACCGTCTACACCTCGGGCGAGCACTGCCCGATGTGCGCCGCCGCGCACGCCTGGGTCGGGCTGGGCCGCATCGTCTACGCCTCCTCCTCGGTCCAGCTCGACGGCTGGCTGAGCGAGCTGGGCGTGCCCGCCGCGCCCGTCCGCCCGCTGCCGGTCAACGAGGTCGCCCCCGGGGTCGTCGTCGAGGGGCCGGTGCCCGAGCTGGCGGAGGAGGTCCACGAGCTGCACCGCCGCTACCACGAATGACGGTGGGTGTGCGTTTGACCTGCGTTTTGTCATGTAAGTGGCACAGTGTGACGCATGGCGCACTGTCGGTCCATCAGGTGCAGGATGACGATCGCGACGGTGGTCGTGTTCGGCATCCTGCTGCTGAGCGGGGCGTCGGTGATCTCACTCCTGTACCCGTCGCGGGTCAGGGACAGGATCGTCGATCAGGCCGACGAGGCCAGCCGGCGCATCACCACGCTCATCGACGACCGTAAGTTCCCCGGCCCGATCCCGCCGCAGGCCGGTGTGGGCCTGCTGCAGGTCGTCAACCTGGACGGCGAGGTCGTGGCGGCCAGCGCGGGGCTCCAAGGCCGGCCGCCGCTCACCCTGGAGCGGCCCGCGGGCGGCGACTCGCGGGTCAGCTCCCGGGTGTGCCTGCCCGAGGGCTGCCTGGTGGTCGTGGGCACCAGCAACCGCTCCACCGCCTACGGGTCGGTCGTGGCCTACGCCGCGATCCGTGAGCCGTTCCAGCTCGAAGCGTCCTACGTCGCCGCCATCCTCTTCGGCGCCTCCGGCGTGCTCCTGGCACTGATGGGCTGGGGCGCCTGGTACGGCGTCGGCCACGTGCTGGCCCCCGTCGAGCGCATCAGGCGCGGGCTGGAGCGGATCAGCGCCGAGGACCTCAGCCGGCGCATCGAGGTGCCCGGTACCCAGGACGAGGTGGCCGAGCTGGCCACGACCGTCAACGACACGCTGGCCCGGCTGGAGGACGCCGTGGCCAGGCACCGGCGGTTCGTCTCCGACGCCTCGCACGAGCTGCGCACCCCGATCACGGCGCTGATGGTACGGCTGGAGGCCGGACTGGAGGAGCGTACCGGGGAGGACTGGCGGGCCGCGCTGAACGACGTCCGGCGATTGTCCGACATCGTGCAGGACCTGCTGCTGATGGCGCGCCTCGACGCCGGCGCCGACATCCGGCAGGAGCGCGTCGACCTGGGACGGCTGGTCGAGGAGGAGGCCGGGCGCCGTCTCGGCCGGCTGCCGGTCACCCTGAGCCTCGAACCGTGCGTGTTCGTCAGGGGGAACCGGCTGCGGCTGGCCCGGCTGTTCACCAATCTGCTGTCCAACGCCGACCGGTACGGCGACACGCGGGTGCGGGTCTCGGTGTGCCGGCGGGGCGAGGAGGCGCTGCTGGAGGTGTCGGACGACGGGCCGGGCATTCCCGAGCCCTTGCGGGAGACCGTGTTCGAGCGCTTCACCCGGCTGGACACGACCAGGTCACGCGACACCGGGGGGAGCGGGCTCGGCCTGCCCATCGCCCGCGACATCGCCAGGGCCCACGGGGGAGACCTCAGGATCGGGGAAGGACCGGAAACCCGGCTCGTCCTGTGCCTTCCCGCGGACTAGCCGCTCCACCGCCGCCAGCACGTCAGGGCTGGTGTCCGGTCGGTCGCGCAGGACACGCAGGACGTTCTCCAGCCGGTCGGGGCCCCGCCACCAGAGGCAGGCGACGGTGACGATGTGCAGCACGTCGGCGTCGGGCAGATGGCGGGCGTCCACCTCCAACTGCTTCAGCACCCGATCCACGTACTCCCACGTCGGCGGCCGGTCCAGCGCCCGCGCGTAGGCGCGGATGTCGGGGGTGCGGCTCAGCAGGACGGCGAGCAGATCGGCGACGGGGCTGTGGGGGTGGGCGTCGAGGGTTTCGTCGATCTCCGTCAGGTAGGGGAGCAGGTCGACGAAGAGGTGGGCGAGCGTGGTGTCGTCGCGGAAGGCGATCTCGCGCATCCAGGGCACGCGCCTCGACCGCATCCGGTACGGACTCTGAGTCCCTTCACCCTCGCCCGGCCAGGTGAAGAAGGCCAGTTCACGGAGATCGATGACCGGGTCCCGCTCGAACCCGGCCGTCATCATCCTGCTCCTGCCGCTCACGGAGTGGCGGATCCTGACGGTGCGGGTGAGCGAGTCCCACTCCGCCCTGCTGAGCTGCGCGTGCCACAGCCGGGAGATCCGGCGCCACAGCTCGTTCGCCGGCTCGGGCTGGTCGGTGCCGAGCAGGTCCGTGCTCGCGATCGGCTCGTCCGCCGACAGCACGGCGAGCAGCAGCAGGTTGGCGCTGTAGGCGGCGTACCGGACGGTGGCCTCCGCCCGTACCGGCTGGTAGGCGTCGTACGGGGAGCCGGGCCGCTCCATCAGCGAACCGGCGAACAGCTCGCACAGGTGCCGGGTCAGCAGCGCGCGCCGGTCGGGCGGGACGGCCGCCAGGCCGTACCCGAGGAAGTCCACGGTGGGGGCGCGGACGGTGAGGGCCGCGAACGACAGCAGCGCGTGCATGAAGGCGTCGTCCGGACGGGCGGGGCGGCGGCGGGACGTGGCGAACGCGAGCTCCTCCGCCAGGTCGGCCAGCTCCCTGACGACCAGCCGGGCGACCAGGTACTCGCCGAACGTGGCGTGCAGGAACTCGTAGGTCTTGAGCCGCTGGTCGTCGCGGAGCGCCTGGGTGGTGTGCACGAAGAAGAAGCCGCCGATGACGCTCTCGGCCGGGGTCAGCGAACGGCGCAGGCCCTGGCTCTGGGCGGGGGAGGTCTCCTCCGGCAGCAGCGCCCGCAGGTCGGCGTCCAGGTCGGGCTCGGCGACCCACTGCCGGCCCCGGTTGAACATCGCGAACGCGGTGATCGACAGGCGCAGCAGCGCGTCCTCCACGGCCCGTGCCAGCTCCTCGTCCGTGAGGTCCGCCTGCGCCTTGCCGATCTCGCGGGCGGCGAAGCCCTGCAGCAGGCGTTCGTACAACTCGGCCTCGTGCAGGTCCTCGCGCATGAGGCGCAGCGCGTTCGCGTCGGCGTCGTACAGGGCGAGCATGAGCAGCAGCAGGGGCTGCTCGGCGAGGTTGCGCACGGCCAGCACCCGCTCCACGGGCAGGGGCTGGAGGCCGCGCTCGCGGAAGTAGCCGTCGTTGCCGTCGTTCCAGGTGGTGACCCACCGGCGGATCTGGTCGTCGTCGAACGGCTCCAGCCGGATGACGGACGTCTCCGGCGGGATCCGCGCCCGGTCGGCCACCGCCGTCCTGGAGGTGACGACGACCGCCAGCGCCCGGCCCCGCTCGGCCTGGGCCTGCTGGAAGCGGGCCACCCGCTCCAGGTAGTCGCTCTGGTTCACGCCGGTCGCCTGGAGCAGCTCGTCGAAGCCGTCCAGCAGGACGACGGGCAGCGCCCCGCCGCCCGCGTGCACGAACTCCGGCCACGACATCGTCTCGTCCAGCGCGGACCTGATGCCGTGCTCGATCTGCGCCAGCACGTCGCTGTCGGCGGGGAGGTCGCGCAGCTCGACGCGGAGCGGCAGGAACTCGCTGTCGGGCAGCCGGGCGGCCAGCACCCGGGTCAGCACCGACTTGCCCGCGCCCGGCTGGCCGAGCACGAGGAGGGGCGCGTGCGTGGCCTCGGGCAGCGTGAGATGGCCGGCCAGGAAAGAGGCCAGGTCGTGCCGGCGGGGCAGCGGCGCCCACTCCTCCTCCGCGGTGACCGGACGTCTCGCCGTCGGCGGGGGGAGCAGCCGGTAGCCGGGATCGACGTACCCCTGCTCCAGCGAGGGGATCCGCATCCCCGGCGGCGTCTGGGCGGAGGACACGGACGGGCGGGCGAGCACGGCCCGGTTCGACCTGATCAGCGCCGCCAGCCGGTCGGACGGGGTGCGCGTCACCGGGATCGCGGCGAGCTGCTCCCTGATGCCGTCGAGGCCGCGCGCCAGGTCTCTGACCTCCACCCGGGTGGCCTGGTGGTCGACGCGGTCGGCCCAGCACGCCACCTCGGGGAAGTCGGCCGCGAGCCGGTGGAACAGCTCCTCGTAACGGCGTCTCGCGCGCGGCGGCAGGTCGCCGGCGAGCCCGGCCCTGGTGGTCTCGTCCCAGCGGTCCCAGCATGCCAGCCCGGACAGGAAACCGGTCAGCGAGACGGTGTAGTCCGCGTAGGTCTCCTCGACGCTCCTCAGCACCTTCTCGAACGGGACGGCGGGGGAGGGCAGCGGCGCCCGGCACGAGATCAGCGACCGCCCGACCTCCTCCGCGCCGGTGATCCTGCGCTGGTCGTCCGGCGTGAGCTCGCGCAGCACGTCCACCTCGGCGAGCGCGTCGAGGTAGGCGGTGACCACGATGACCGAGTGCGCCGCGGCCAGCCGCTGGGTGGTGTCGTACCGGCTCAGGCCCTTGACCTGGTCGCGCAGCCGGCGGAGGAACGCGTCGCCGAGCCGTACGGCCTCGGCCCGCGCGTCGAACAGGTCGATCGCGCCCAGCCCGAACAGGGCCATGGACGAGGCCTTGTCGAGGACGTCCGTGATCGCGCTCGGGCCGCCGAGCAGCGCCACGGCGTCGCGATAGGTCACTATCCGCCGCATCAGGCCCAGTCTGCCGGATCTTCGCCCGCGCCGGGCGCGATCGCCGCGGTCGGTGGATCGCCGCGGTCGGTGGATAGCCACGGTCGGTGGATCGCTGCGGCCGGTGGATCACCGCGATCGGATCATCGGGGTCCGTAGATCGTCGCGGTCCGTAGAATGAGCTATGAGCATCGAGCGCCTCTCCCGGGGACGCATCGTCGCCGCGGCCATCGACCTCATCGAGCGCGAGGGCGCCGACGCGGTCTCCATGCGGCGCATCGCGGCCGAGCTCGGTGTGGGGGTGATGTCGCTCTACAACCACGTGCCCAACAAGGACGCCCTGCTCAACGGGGTGGCCGAGGCGGTGCTGAGCCGGATCGAGTTCACCGACGACCCCGACGCCCACTGGACCGACCGGGTGCGCGCGCAGGCGCGGGCCTTCCGGCAGATCGCCCACCACCATCCGCGCTCGACCATGCTGGTCGTCAGCCGCCAGCTCCACTCGGCCGCCGGGCTGCTGCCCGTCGAGCGGGCGCTGGCCACGCTGCGCGGCGCCGGGTTCGACGGGGCGGACGCGGTGCGGATGCTGCGCATGTTCATCGCCTACATCGTCGGCTCGCTGCTGCGCGAGGTCGGGGTGACGCCCGCGTTCGCGCCCGAGCAGACCAGGACGATCACGGCGGACGGCGTCGATCCCGCGCTGTTCCCCGAGGTGAGCTCGCTGGCGGAGCTGCTGGCCGAGTGCGACCACGAGGCCGAGTTCGAGTTCGGGCTCGAACTGCTGATCAAGGCGATCGAGGCGCACGCGGGCCGTCGGGAGGGCACCCGGTGAGCTGCTCCGGATGCCCTCCGGAACGGGCTAGTACCAGTTGTGTGATCTCCAGTGCCCCCAGGCGCCGCAAGGCCTGCCGTACCTCCCCTTGATGTAGGCCAGGCCCCACCGGATCTGCGTCTCCGGGTTCGACTTCCAGTCGCGGCCGGCACCGCTCATCTTGCCGGCGGGAAGGGCCTGCGGGATGCCGTACGCGCCCGACGAGCGGTTGAGCGCCTTGTGGTTCCATCCGCTCTCGCGGGTCCACAGGTTGTCCAGGCAGTGGAACTCCCGGGCGTTCCAGGAGCGCTGGACGACGTGGTCGAGGGCGATCTTCTTGTTCCGGGTCGACGGCCGCACGGCCGCCATCTTCGGTTGCGCCGACGTGGTCCAGACACCGGTCCTGACCGGTGGCCGGGACTCGGCCAGGGCCGGTAGGGCGGTGCCGAACGCGGTGATCGCGGTGACGGAGATGAGTGTGCCGCTCAGGGCTCGCTTGTCCACGGGAATCCTCACTGTCGGGTCGCGTGCGGACGGGCGCCGTCAGCCGGCGCCCTGCCGGTCCGCGCCCGTGGCTCGGGCGCGGAGGGTCCGCGTGGCCCTCCGGGATTTCCGTTACCGCCCGATCTCGCTGGGCGGCCCGGAGGGCACCGCGACGTGTCCTCTAGCACGATTCCTATTACGCGCTGTCACCGCGGTTCACGGATGGGGACACGCGAAGGACAGGTGTTTGTGTGATCGTTGCGGATAAAAGGTCCTCTCGCTGGAGCGGGATTGCCCGGTTCGCCGCCTGCCTGGGCGGGCCTTGCCGGAAAACGCGATCAAACCTGGGGTTTGGGTCAGTACCAACCGTGGGATTGGAAGTGCCCCCAGGCGCGACACGGCGAGGAGTAACGCTGCTTGATGTAGGACAGGCCCCACTTGATCTGGGTGCGGGGGTTGGTCCGCCAGTCGCTGCCGGCCGAGGCCATCTTGTGCCCGGGGAGCGCCTGCGGGATGCCGTAGGCGCCCGACGAGCGGTTGCCGGCGCGGTGGTTCCATCCGCTCTCTCTGTGCCAGAGGCTCACCAGGCATCCGAACTGGGCCAGGTTCCAGCCGCGCGCGGCCACCAGGGGCCGGGCGATGGACTTGTTCTTGCCGCTGGTCTGGGAGCTCTGCGCCTGTGCGGCCGAGGCGCCGCCCGCCGCCACCAGGGTGGCGGTCAGGACCAGGACGCCGGTACGGCGGAGCATGGGCATGCGGGTTCCCTTTCGAGGGGGTTCATGGACCGCAGCACAGTGCCCGACTGGTTCCCTTTACAGCGAATTGACGATGAAAAGGCGGATCGTCAGTAAAGATCTCGATATATACCTTTTACTGGGGGTTGGTGGCGAGATTGAGGACTGCGTCACATTTATCGTCCTGACTCGTTCTGTAGGGTCACATCATGAGCCTCAGCGACATCCCGCTCCGCACCCTCGCGGACGCCCCAACGACGTTGGCGGAACTGACGGGCGGCAAGCCCGCCCTGATCGTCAACGTGGCCTCGAAATGCGGCCTCACGCCCCAGTACGGCGGGCTGGTGCAGCTCCAGCGGCAGTACGGCCCCCGCGGCTTCACCGTCATCGGCATGCCGTGCAACCAGTTCGCCGGCCAGGAGCCGGGCTCGGCCGAGGAGATCGAGCAGTTCTGCGCCACCACGTACGGCGTGGACTTCCCGCTCCTGGAGAAGGCCGAGGTCAACGGGCCCGGCCGGCACGCGCTCTACGCCGAGCTGACCCAGGCCGCCGACGAGCAGGGCGAGGCCGGCGACATCCAGTGGAACTTCGAGAAGTTCCTGGTGGACGGCGACGGCCGGGTCGTGGCCCGCTTCCGCCCCCGCACCACCCCCGAGGACCCCGCGGTCACCGGAGCCATCGAAAAGCTCCTCTGACGCGCGTCGGACGCGCCGGCCGGCGCCGCTACCCGGCGGTGTGCGCGAGGACGGCCGTGGCCAGTTCCTCGTGCACCTCCGGGGGCAGCGTGTGCCCCATGCCGTCGATCATCAGCAGCCGCGCCCCCGGGATCTCCTTCGCGATGAGCGCGCCGTGGCCCGGCTTGGCCGGCTCGTGGGTGCCCTCGACGACCAGCGTGGGCGCCTTGATCCGGCCCAGCACGCCCACCGGCTCGAAGTCCGGCCTGGCCGCCGCCGCCAGGCGATGGTTGGCCACGGCGTCCAGGTCGCGGGCCCGGTCGTAGATCCGTTCCTGGAGCCGGCGGGCGGCGTCCTCGTCGAACGGCAGCGCCGTGCCGTGCAGCACCCGCTGCTCGGCGATCATGACCTCGATCCGCTCCCTGCGGTCCTGAGGCGGCGGCGCGGCGATCAGTTCGCGGAAGAAGGCGGTGAACTCCGGCGCGGGCTCGGGCAGGCTGCCCTCCGGCTGCGGCTGCCCCATCAGCGCGCGCATGATCACCATGCCCTCGCCGCCGCCGAGCGGTGAGGAGCCGATGACGGTGAGCGTCCGCACCCGTTGCGGCCGCTCCACCGCGATCAGCTGGCCGAGCAGCCCGCCCGCCGAGTGACAGACCAGGTGCGCGCTCTCCAGCCCGTGCGCGTCCATCACTCGCAGCACGTCGTCCTTGATGTCCTCCCACGTGTACGGGTGCGCGGTGAAGTCGACGGTGCCGGACCGGCCGGTGTCGCGGTGGTCGTACCGGATCACCCGGCGCCCGCCCGCGGTCAGCCTGCCGACGAACTCGTCCGGCCACAGGATCCCCTGCGACATCGACCCCATGATCAGCAGGATCGGCGCGTCGGTGGCGGCGCCGAACTCTTCACTCCAGATATCGACATGCATGCTCAAAGCATGTCCTGCCGGGCCGTGCCCGCCTTCCGTAGAACTACCAGCCGCGCCAGTTCCGTACGGGTGGTGATGCCCAGCTTCGGATAGATCTTGTACAGGTGGTACTCGACCGTGCGCGGGCTGAGGAACAGCCGCGCGGCGATCTCCTTGCTGGACAGGCCGTCGGCGACCAGCCCGGCGATGCGCAGCTCCTGCGGCGTCAGCGCGTCGAGCAGCGGCCCCGGCGCGGGTTCGGCGCTCTCGCCCGCCGCGCGCAGCTCACCCTGCGCGCGCCGCGCCCACGGTCGCGCCCCCGCCGCCTCGAACGTCTCCATCGCCGCCCTCAGCCGGGGCCGCGCCTCGCCTGGACGGTACGCCCGGCGCAGCCGCTCGCCCAGCAGCAACCCGGTCCTGGCCGCCTCGAACGGGTTGGCGTGCAGCCGCAGCGCCTCCTCGAACCCGCCGGCGTCGTCCTCGACCAGGGCGTGACAGCGGGCCAGCAGCGCGCGCGACTCGTCGGTGCGGGCGTGCGCCGACCGTCGCCCGTACACCTCCAGCGCCGCCCGCGCGGCCCGCGTGTCGCCCGCGCCCACGGCGGCCTCGATCCGGTCCGGCGCCGACCGCCACACCACCGCCGGGTGCCCGGCGCCCGGACCCGCCTGCGCCATCGCGGTGAACCGGTCGTGCGCCGCGGCGAACCGGCCCAGCCCCAGCTCCAGCATGGCCAGCGCGTACGCGGCCACCCCGACGCGCAGCCCCACCCGGTGCGGCACGGCGATGGCCAGCGCCTCCCGCGCCAGCCGCCCGCAGGTCTCCTCCTCACCGCGCAGCGCCGCCAGCACCGCCAGGTTGGCCAGGTGCGCGGCCACCGTGTTGCCGTAACCGGCCTCGCGGGCCAGCTCCAGCCCCTCCTCCGAAATGGCCTGACTCTCCGCCAGCCGCCCGGAGATCCGCTCGCCGGTGGCCACGAACTCCAGCACCACCGGCAGTTGCCCGGCCATCCCCGACACCCTGGCCACCCGCCCGGCCCGCCCGGCCAGCTCGGCCGACAGGTCCGCCTCACCCAACTGACTGGCCGCCGCCGTAGCCCACAGAAACTCAGCCGCCTCCGTCAACTCCCCGACCCGCCCCAACGCCCGGACAAGCAGCCCGTGCCCACCGCCGTCAGCCCCCTCGCCGGACAACATCAGGCCGATGCCCACGAGGACGTCACGCAGGAAACCCTCCGGATGGGCCGCCGCCCGGCCGCCGAACCGGATCATGGCCTCGGTGTCGCCGACGTACGAGGCGGCCTCCATCGCGTCGGCCAGCATGCTCAGGCTTTCACCCGCGGACAGAATTCGCACGGCCTCGGCGGCGCTGCCGGAGTTCAGCTCGAACCTGCCGCGCAACTGGTCGATCTCGGCCGCCGTCACGGGATCGGAGCCGGCCCGTTCCCGAGCCTCGGCCAGCAGCGACTCGGCCTGCCCAGGACGACCACCGAGCCAGGCCGCCACGGCGGCGTCCTTCAGCCTGGCCGCCCTGCTCACCGGGTCGGGGGTCAGCTCGGCAGCCCGCACCAGTGCCGTGGCCGCATCACCGTAGCCGCCCCGCTCGCGAGCCCGAGCAGCAGTCGCAGCCAGCGCCGCGGCCACCTCCTCGTCCTGTCCGAGCGCAGCCGCCGCCAGATGCCAGGCACGCCGATCACCCTCGCACAGCCCGCCCAGCACCGCGTGCACCGCACGCCGGTCAGCGGGTGCCGCCGCCTCGTGCACAGCCGACCGGATCAACGGATGCCGAAACCGCACGCCCGCACCGGACACCGACACCAGCCCAGCCGCCTCCAGCTCATGCAAGGCAGCCCGGCCCGCGTCTGTCCGAGGGGACGCCGTCACGCCCGGCGAGGGGGTCAGCGTGGCGGCGGCGCGGAGTACCAGATCCAGATCGCCTTCGACGGCCGCCAGCAGGGCGACCTGACGAGCCTGGGGGGACAGTGCGGCCACCTGCTCGCCGAAGAGCTGGGCACCGCCGGGCAGCGGATCCGGCAGTGGTTCGCGGCCGGCCAGCTGGGCGGGGCTCAGCAGCCGCACGATCTCACGCAAGGCCAGCGGGTTCCCACCGGTCAGCCTCACCAGTTCCCGCACGACCCCAGCTTCGACCCCAACGCCGGCACCCGCACTGGCGCCCGAGCGCGTTGTCGCGGATGTGATGTCGGCGTTCATGAGGGCGGTGGCTGCGTCGGGTGGGAGGCCGCCGAGAGTCAGGGATGGCAGGCCCTTGACCGGCAGGGCGCCTCGTACGGACAGCAGCATCGCGATGCGTTCCGTGCTCAGGCGTCTGGCGGCGAAGAGCAGTGCGTCGGCGGAGGCTCGGTCCACCCACTGGAAGTCGTCCACCACGCAGACCAGCCCGTCCGGTACGGACGCCTCCGCCAGCAGCGACAGCACTCCGGCCGCCAGCAGGAACCGGTCACCAGAAGCGGCCCCGGCCAGTCCGAGCGCCCCGCGCACCGCCTCCCGCTGCGGCTCCGGCAGCGCGTCCAGCAGCCCGCCCGCCGGGATCGTCACCGGGCGCAGGAGTTGGTGCAGGGTGGCGAAGGCGAGGTCGGATTCGGGTTCGGCGCCGGTTGCCCGGAGCACGCGCATCGAGCCGGTCCGCGTGGCCGCCAGGTCGAGCAGGGCCGTTTTGCCTACGCCCGCGTCGCCGCGCAGCACCAGAGCCCCGCCCGCACCCCCGCGAGCCCGGCCGAGCAGGTCGTCGATGGCGGCGATCTCCGCCGATCTGCCGAAAAGCACAATGGCCGACTGTATCCCTGTCTAGACATCTACTCCGCACAGTAGTGGTACGAACGCGGTACGCCACCTTATCGGCTGGGTATCGAAACGAGGTTGCGGATGGCACCGCATCGAGACTCACGTCCCGCAGGGAGCGCGCTATGACGACCAATCCTTACGCCGGATCGCCCTTCAGCTACGTCGCGGAACCCCCCGTGTCGCCGTACGCGATCGTGGAGCTGATGCCCGGCGTGCGCAACTTGTGCGAATACGTCCGGCTGGAGCCGGGCGAGCGCGTGCTGCTGATGATGGAGCACACCGTCGACCCCGTCGTCGTGCAGGCCATCGCCGCCGCGGCGGCCCTGCGCGACGCCGACGTGCGCATCCTGTCGGTGCCGCCGTTCACCCCGGGCGGATGGGACAGGGAGGCGTGGCTGGGCATCGAGACGGCCGCCTTCCGCGAGGCCGACGTCGTGATCAGCGGCACCTGGTGGGGCGAGGTGCACACGGCGCCGCTGTTCTTCGACCAGATCAAGTCCCGCTCCGCCCGCTTCCTGTCCCTGCACATGACCGCCACGGCCGGCGCGCTGATGACCGGCGGCCGGCTGCCCGCCGAGGTCTTCTACGCGCTGTTGCGGCGGGCCCTGCGCCAGTTGTCCCGCGCCTCCTCGATCCGGGTGACGTCGCCGCGCGGGACGGACGTGACGTTCTCCGGGCTGACCTTCGACCCCGACCCCGGCGCGCTGCGGCCGGGCGACTGGCGGCCCTTCCCGTACGGCGGCGCCAACTTCTGGCCGACCGAGACCGAGGGCGTGCTGGTCGTCGAGGACTCCACCGTCACCGGCGTGCCCGAGGAGCCGCTGCGCGTCACGCTGGAGGGCAACCTGGTCCGCAAGATCGAAGGCGGTGCCGCCGCCGAGCAGCTGCGCAGGTACGCGCCGGGCGGCTTCTACATGCGGCACGGCCTGTTCGGGCTGAACCCGAAGGTCCGGCTGGCCGGCGGCACGCAGTTCGAGCGGGAGAAGCACGCGGGGGCCTTCTACTGCGGCCTCGACGGCCTGACCGACGGGGTGCCGGTCACCACGGGGCCCGGTTTCGCCCACTGCGACTGCCAGGTGGACCGGCCGACCGTGGTGGTGGACGGTGAGGTGTTCGTCGAGGAGGGGCGGCTGCTGATGCTGGACGAGCCGGAGATCAGGGAGGTGGCGGCGCGGTTCGGCCCGCCGGAGGTGATCCTCGACGACAACCCCGTGATGATCCTGCCGCGCCGCTACTCCGGCGCGCGATGAGGGCTCACTGGCGGTGCGGGCCGCAGCTGCCCCTGATGATGAGCTCCGTGGGCAGCATCACCCCGCGCGGCCTGCGCCCCCCTGAGCGCAGTACCAGCTCGGCGGCCCGGTAGCCCATGTCGCGGCCCGGCTGGGCGATCACCGTCAGGGGCGGGGAGCACAGCTCGGCCCAGGGCACGTCGTCGTACATGACGAGTGAGATGTCGCGCGGCACCCGGAGGTCGAGCTCCCTGGCGGCCAGCACCGCCGCCTCCCCGAGGACGTTGCCCCCGGCGACGACCGCCGACAGGTCGGGGCGGCTCTGGAACAGGCCGGAGGCGGCGGCGTAGGCGGAGTCGCGGCTGCCGGTGGCGAAGACGACCAGTTCCTCGTCCACGGGCGCGCCCACGGCGGCCCCGAACGCCGCCGCCCGCCGGTCGTGCCCTGGGCCGCCGAGGAAGGCGATGCGCCGGTGGCCGAGGCCGCGCAGGTAGCGGACCGCCGTACGGATGCCCGCCCGGTCGTCGGCCACCACGGACGGCGCGTCGAGCGGGCGCGGCCGGGAGCCGGAGGACACGCCGTCGAGCAGCATGAGGTCGTTGACGGCCGTGGTGGCGGGGTCGTCGTCCTCGTCGGAGGAGGGGCGGGCGGGCAGGCGGTCGGCGAAGACCACCGTCATGCCCGCGCGGATCGCGGGCGCCCAGGTGTCCTCGTCACCCGACGGCACGGCGATGAGCCGGTCGACGCTCTGCTCCAGCAGCATCCCGATCAGCTCGGACTCCTGCTCGGGGTCGCCGGCCGTGGAGCCGAGCACGACCGGCTCGCCGGCCGCGCGGGCGCAGGCCAGCACGCCCTCGGCGAGCTGGGCGTGGAAGGTGTCGGTGAGGTCGGGGACGAGCAGGCCCATGCCTCCGGTACGGCGCTGGCGCAGGTTGCGGCCGAGTGCGCTGGGGCGGTAGTCGAGCTGGGCGGCGACGGCCAGGACGCGCTCTCGCGTGCGCGGGCTGGCCGAGCCGCCCGACAGCACGCGGGACACGGTCGCGACGCCCACACCGGCCGCCTCGGCCACATCTTTGATCGTCGCGCGCTTGTCCATGGAAACGATTCCATCATGCTTCCACGGAAACGGGAAGCCGCCAGGGCCGACAAAGGCTGGTCACGCTGTAACCCTTGACACCGATGTCCGTTTCGGGTGAGATGCTTGAAAACGTATCCACGTTGGTGGGGACACGGTAACAACATCCGGGCTACCGCCCTGGAGCGCGAAGGAATGTCATGGCATCCATCGTTCTGACGAACGTCGACAAGATCTACGCCGGTGGCGTAAAGGCCGTGAACGGGCTCAACCTTGAGATCAAGGATGGCGAGTTCATGGTGCTGGTCGGTCCCTCCGGTTGCGGTAAGTCGACCGCGCTGCGGATGATCGCCGGCCTGGAGGACATCAGCGGCGGCGAGATCGCCATCGGCGAGAAGGTGGTCAACCACCTGCCGCCGAAGGACCGCGACATCGCGATGGTCTTCCAGAACTACGCGCTCTACCCCCACATGACGGTCGAGGAGAACCTCGCCTTCGGTCTCAAGCTGCGCAAGATGCCCAAGCCGGAGATCCAGAAGCGGGTCAACGACGCCGCCAAGATGCTCGGCCTCGAGACCTACCTCAAGCGCAAGCCGGCCGCGCTCTCCGGTGGTCAGCGCCAGCGAGTCGCCATGGGCCGCGCCATCGTCCGTGAGCCGCAGGCCTTCCTCATGGACGAGCCGCTGTCCAACCTGGACGCCAAGCTCCGCGTCTCCATGCGCGCCTCGCTCAACCAGATGCACGAGCGCCTCGGCGTCACCACCGTCTACGTCACCCACGACCAGGTCGAGGCCATGACCCTCGGCGACCGCGTCTGCGTCCTGCGCGACGGCCTGCTCCAGCAGGTCGACACCCCGCAGAACCTGTTCGACAAGCCGGTCAACCTGTTCGTCGCCGGCTTCATGGGCTCGCCCTCGATGAACTTCGTCACCGCCGAGCTGGTCCGCGGCGACGGCGGCCCCGCCGTGACGTTCGCCGACATCAAGCTGACGATCCCCGAGTCGACCTTCTCCGACAAGCCGGGCCTCGACCAGTACATCGGCAAGAAGATCATCCTCGGCATCCGCCCGTCGGACTTCGAGGACGCCGCCTCCGCCGGCAACCACGCCAACGGCTGGGCCACGCTGCCGGTCAAGGCGGAGGTCACCGAGGAGCTGGGCTCCGAGATCAACGTGCTGTTCCTCATCGACGCCCCGCCGGTCGAGCACAAGGACACCGTCGCCGCCGCCGACACCGGTGACGACGAGGAGGCCGCGCTGCCGCTGACGGGCGACAAGTCCCTGTGGACCGCCCGCGTCAACGCCCGCAGCCACGTGCGCCCCGGCCAGAACATCGACCTGGTCGTCGACACGCACAACCTGCACTTCTTCGACCCGACCTCGGGTCTGTCCATCGGTCACGAGGCCAACCGCTGAGTCCTCGCCGCTGACACCTGGTTCCCGGCCGCGGGCTCGCCCGCGGTCGCCCGGGCCCCCACCGCGACCCCCTCCCGCGGCGGGGGCCCTTTTCTTACCCGCACGAACGATCGGGTACGGGGTCAGCGGCCGATCCGCTGCGACACCATGGCCTGCAGGCGGCGCGGCACCAGCCGGCCGACCGCCACGATGGCCTTGTAACGCAGGTCGGGGACCGACACCCGCCGCCCCAAGGCCAGGTCGCGCATCGCCTCGCGGACCACGTCGTCGGCCTTCAGCCACAGGAAGCCCGGAATGGACGAGTCGTCCATGGAGGCGCGCCGGTGGAACTCGGTGCGCACGAAACCGGGGCACAACGCCATGATGCGGATGCGCGGGTTGGCCACCTCGTTGGCGGCCGACTCGCTGAAGTTCACCACCCACGCCTTCGACGCGCTGTAGGTGCCGCGGGTGAAGAACGCCGCCACGGACGCCACGTTCACGATCGCGCCCCGGTCACGCTCCGTCATGCCGGGCAGCGCCGCCAGCGTCAATCTCAGGACGGCCTCGCAGTGCACCTTGAGCATGCGCACCTCGTCCTCGACCGGCACGTGCGGGAAGTGGCCCGCGTTGCCGAACCCGGCGTTGTTGACCAGCAGGTCGACCCCGCCGCGCAGCCGCGACTCGACCTTGGCCAAACCCTCGTCGGTGCCCAGGTCGGCGGGCAGCACCTCGACGTTCACGCCGTACCTGAGCTTGAGCTGGTCGGCGGCCTGGGTCAGGCGGAGCTCGTCCCTGGCCACGAGGACGAGCGAATAGGCGTCGGCGGCCAGGCGCCGCGCGAAGGCGGCGCCGATGCCGGCGGTCGCGCCGGTGATCAATGCGGTAGGCATGCCTGAACCTTAACGTCCCCGCTCTCCGGCATGGCAGGATGAACACGTGCGCCTCGTCGTGGCCGTGCTCCTGCTCGTGGCCCTCACCGCGTGTACCTCCGGCCCGTCGTCTGTGCCGGCTTCCGGGCCGTCCACGGATTCGGGGCAGGCGAGCTCCGCCCCGGTGACCTCGGCCGTCCCGACGCCGACGCCCGAGACGACGCCTCCCGAGACCACGCCGCCGCCCGCGCGGGGCAAGCTGCGCTTCGACAAGATCGCCACCCTGGAGCAGCCGGTGGCCTTCGCTGTGCGCACCGGCGACGACCGGCTCTACGTCGCCGAGCAGACCGGCCGGCTGCGCACCACCGCCGGTGAGACCGTCATCGACCTGTCCCGCGAGGTGAGCACGGGCAACGAGCAGGGGCTGCTCGGCGTGGCCTTCCACCCCACCGGCCGCTGGGTCTACCTCGACTGGACCGACGCGCGGGGCACCACCCACATCACCGAGTGGGCCTACGACGGCACCAGGGCCACGGCCAGGCGCGACGTGCTCACCCAGAAGCAGCCGTTCGCCAACCACAACGGCGGCCAGCTCGCCTTCGGCCCCGACGGCCTGCTCTACATCGCCTTCGGCGACGGGGGCAGCGCGGGCGACCCGCAGGGCAACGGCCAGAACCTCGGCACGCTGCTCGGCAAGATCCTGCGCATCGACCCGCGCGGCAAGCCGTACACGATCCCGCGCGACAACCCGTTCGTCGGCAAGGAGGGCGCGCGGCCCGAGATCTGGGCCTACGGCCTGCGCAACCCCTGGCGCTTCACCTTCGACCGCGACACCGGCGACCTGTGGATCGGCGACGTCGGCCAGAACGAGCTGGAGGAGGTCAACTACCAGCCGGCCGGCTCCGAGGGCGGCGAGAACTACGGCTGGAACCTGCGCGAGGGCGACCGGCCCTTCCGCGGCCGGGCCAACCCCCGTGACCTGGTCGAGCCGGTGATCGTCTACCCACTGGGCGAAGGCGGCAACTGCTCCGTCATCGCGGGCTACGTCTACCGGGGCGAGAAGAACCCCTGGCTGCAGGGACAGTTCCTGTACGGCGACTTCTGCGCCGGCTGGATCAAGGCCGCGCCGATGGACGAGCTGGGAGAGGCCGCCGAGGTCGGCGAGGTCGAGCAGCTGTCGTCGTTCGGCCAGGGCCCCGACGGGGAGCTGTACGCACTCAGTCTGCGGGGCCCGATCTACCGGATCGTTCCCGCCTGACCCGCTCGATCAGCTCCTCCACCTGGTCGTTCAGCTTCGCCCCCCTGATCCAGCCCGCGTAGTGCGTCAGGACGACCACCACCTCGCGCAGTTCGACCTCGCTCAGCTCTCCCGCGCGCAGGGCCACGTCGAGATGCGCGCCGGTCATCTCGGGCATTCCCTCGCCGACGAGCAGCCCGAGCAGGAGCAGGCGGCGTTCCCTGTCCGACAGGACCGAACGCGACCACACGTCGGCGAACTGGCGCTCGGCGTTCATGCCGAAGGAGTCCACGGTCTCCGTGGTGGGTTCAGTCATTGTTCGCTCCGGAGGTGTCGGAAGGGATCCTCATATCTTTCGCTACTTCCCGAGGGGAACCAATGGGGGGTTGCATGAACGTAGCGGAGCGCCGCAGCCCCAGCACGGAGGGCGTTTTGATCTGTAACAAGTAAAGCCAATAGACGGGCAAGATTTGGTCAAGATTTTCCAGCGTCATCTGGGCTCATCACTGCTGAAAGCGGGCACAACAACTCCGTTGGTCCGTAAAGCGGAGGTAAGCCCTGGTGAAAAAAGCACGGGGTTTGATCGCGCTCATGGTCGCGGTCCTGACGCTGTCCGCGTGCGGGCAGCCGGAGTTCACCTACGTCCGTGACAAGGCCGGAACGACGTACTTCAAGGTGCCCGCCTCGTTCACGCAGCTCGACGCCTATCCCATCGAACTGTACCTGTCCGGTGACCACCCGAGCTCGCAGGCCGCGGCGCTGCGGGCGCAGCGGGTCTGGTCGACGGCCTTCGACCAGTCGGCCAAGCCTTCGGTCAACCACCTGCTCGGCTCGGCGGACCCGTTCGTCTACGCCGCCGTGCACCAGCTCACCGAAGAGCAGCGCGACACGATCTCCCTCAACAGACTGCGCGACTTCATCCTGCCGGTGACCGAGCAGGTGCGCCTGCTCTACCAGCAGCAGGCCGTGACCGCGAACCAGCCGCCGATGTTCAACCGCTTCGAACCCATCAGCGACGAGGTGCTCAGCCTGGACGGCGGCGCGAGAGGCGTCCACGTGCGCTTCAACTACCAGATCGGCGCCGACGTCCAGACCTTCGACCACACGGCGATCCTCGACGAGAAGGGCGCCACGGTCTCCGTCATGCTCATCGGCTGCCAGTCGGTCTGCTTCCAGAAGCGCGGCGCCGAGTTCGACAAGATCGCGAATTCGTTCAAGCTGCTCCGGCTGCCCGGATGAGGGAGCACCATTGACCACGACCATTCACCACGAAGGGCTGCGCGCCCCCGGCAGCGGGCCTTCCGACCCCGAATCCGTGACCAGGAAGAAAATGCAGTTCTGGGACCGGAGCAAATTCCTCATCGTCCTGGTGCTGGCCTATCTGATCCTCACGTGGAAGGTGATGGCCGACTTCGAAGGCATCATGACCTTCCCCGAGGCCGCGCAGAAGATCGCCGTCGAATACCAGTGGATCTTCTGGCTGCTCGGCGCCGAGGCGATCAGGCAGCTGCACTTCTTCGTCAGCGAGCACTGGTCTGCCTACCACCGCTTCTGGAGCCAGAAGGTCTTCGGCGGCTTCGAACGCTGGACCCACCGCCGCTTCGACGACTGGACCCGCTTCCGCCTCGCCAGGGCGCTCAAGATCGCCTTCTTCATCACCCTGATCGCCCTGGTGCTGGGGGCGGTGTTGGACATCAGCCCGTTCGCCGCGCTGCTCCAGGCCCCGGCGCTGATCTGGCAGGCGCTGCCGTTCTTCCTGCAGATCGTCTTCCTGTTCTTCTTCGTCATCATCCAGTTCGTCGGCCTGTTCTGGTTCCTGTCCAGGGGCGGCGTCGAGACGTACTTCCCCGACGACATCAAGACCCGCTTCCACGACGTGTGGGGGCAGGATCACGTGGTCGAGCGCGTCAGGGAGAACATCGTCTTCCTGGAGCGGCCGGACGAGATCGAGCGGCGCGGCGGATACGTCCCCAGCGGCCTGCTGCTGTGGGGGCCGCCGGGCACCGGCAAGACCCTCATGGCCGAGGCCGTGGCCGGAGAGACCGGCAAGCCGTACGTGTTCGTGGATCCGGGCGCGTTCACGAACATGTTCATGGGCATCGGCATCCTCAAGGTCAAGTCGCTGTTCAGGAAACTGCGCAAACTGGCCCTCCGGTACGGCGGAGTCATCGTCTTCTTCGACGAGGCCGACTCCCTCGGCAAGCGCGGCCGCCTGGCCCAGCAGGGCCCGCCGGGACAGGGCGGCGGCTTCTCCGGCCTGTCGGGCGTCGCCGGCTGCCACGGCGCGAACTACATGTCCGAGGCCACCCGCCAGCTGCTCGCCTTCAGTGGCGGTGGCCGGGGGGAGGAGGAGCCGGGCCGGCGCAACCGCTTCTTCATGGGCGGCGGCATGAACGGCGGCGGCGGCGACACCGGCACGCTGCAGGCGCTGCTCACCGAGCTGTCCGGGTTGAAGAAGCCGCGCGGCTTCTTCAACCGGCTCGTCCGCCGGCTGCTCGGCATGCGGCCCAAGCCCCCGCCCAAATACCGCATCCTCGTCATGATGGCCACCAACCGGCCCGACGCGCTGGACGAGGCGCTGCTGCGGCCCGGCCGCATCGACCGCATCTACAAGGTCGGCTATCCGTCCAAGGCGGGGCGGGTGCGCACGTACCAGGGCTATTTCGACAAGGTGTGGCACGAGCTCACGCCCGAGCAGATCGACAAGCTCGCCACGATCACCCCGTACGCGACCGGCGCCACCATCAAGGACCTGGTCAACGAGTCGCTCATCACGGCCATCAGGGACGGCCGCGAGGTCATCACCTGGTCGGACGTGCTGCGCGCCAAGCGGCTCAAGCAGCTCGGGCCGCCCGAGGACGTCGAGTACATCGAGCGCGAACGGCACGCCGTGGCCGTGCACGAGGCCTGCCACGCCGTCGTCGCGTACGTGACCCGCTTCCACCTCGAGATCGACATCGCCACCATCGAGAAGGGCGCCGACTACCTGGGCATGGTCGCCTCGATCAAGCCCGAGGACCAGTTCACCCGGTGGAAGTCGGAGCACGAGGCCGACATCATGGTCTCCCTGGCCTCGCTGGCCGGCGAGCGCATGTTCTTCGGCGAGGACAACTCCTCCGGCGTCTCCGGCGACCTCTACTCGGCCACCTACCTGACCGCGATGATGGAGTCGTACTGGGGGATGGGCTCCGGCGTCACCTCGCTGCCCGCGCTCCAGGAGCTGGAGATCATGGGTGGCAAGGCCATGCGCAAGCGCGGGCCCGGCGCCGGCATCGGCATCACCGAGCGGGAGCCGGCCAGGCGCCAGCCCGACCTCGCGCCCGACGTGCTCGGCGAGCGCATCGAGTTCAACCTGGTGCGGCTGCTGGAGCGGACCGAGCGACTGCTGGAGGAGCACCGCAGGGACGTGCTGTGCCTGGCGCACGCGCTGGAGACGCACAAGACCCTCAACGGCGACGACGTGGTCGCCGTCATCCGCAGGGAGCCGGGGCCGCTCGTCGACGGCACCATCTACGCCTCCGACGAGCTCTACCAGGAACTGGAGGAGTACCACCACGACGCGGCCAGGGCGCACAAGGAGCACAGTCACATCGACCGCGCGCTGCCCGGGCACGTGGAGGAGGCTCCGGTCGTGACGGTCGGCTCCGCCGCGCCGGGGACGGGCGTGCCCGCGCCGCCCTTCGCGGCCCCGCCCACCGGGATCCAGGTGCTGCCCCCACCCGGACCGGCCACGGCAGCACCTCCTGCCGGGTCTCCTGCTGGGTCTCCTGCTGGGCGCCCGCCGGGGATCCAGGCGCCGCCTCCCACGGGGCCGCCCGTTCAGGTCGGTCAGGATCCGCAGCGCGAGCCGGCCGACCGGCCCGAGTTCGTGCCCTGGGCCGGCACCCAGCCGGGCGCCGGTCCCGCCAACGGCCCTGCCTCGGGGGTCTCAGCGGCCTCGGCGCCGGTGCCGGTCGTCGTGGGCACGCCCGCGGCGAGCACGCCGTCGCCGCAGCGGCGCCGCCGGGCCGGCCGCATCTGGCTCGTCGTCGCCAGCCTGCTCGCCCTCGTGGTCATCTCCGTCATCGCCGCGCTCGCCGTGACGGGCGTGCTCGGCGGCGGGAACGCCGCCGGCTCGGCCGCCGCTCCCTCGGTGGCCTCGCCAGGGCTGCTGCTCCTGCTGTTCGTCGTGGTCGTCGCGGTCATCGTGGGCGCCGGGCTGGCGTTCGTGGCGATCAAGGGCGTCCGCGCGGCGCAGGTGAAGGCCGAGCAGGAACGCGACCAGGCCCACGCCAGAGCGCAGCTGCTGGCCGCGGCGATGGACCCGGACACGGCCATGCGGTTGCTCGGCTACGACGGCAACGGCAACGGCACCGACCGGCGCGGCGGCTGACCGCGCCCGCGCGTCCCGGGCGGTCGGCACCACCGGCCGCCCGGCCTGCTGTCCGGACAAGCCCGGCCTGCGGTCACACCGGCCGCCCGGCGGATGGTCCGGCCCGGTCGTGTTCCTCGTGGGCGCGGCGCAGCAGGGCCGGCAGGCGGTCCTCGTCGCGGATCTCCCGGCGGTATCGCTCCGGCAGCTGCCGCAGCTGCTCCTCCTTCACGAGCAGCCGGTCGAAGAACTCCTCGCGCACCACCGGGTCGTGCTCGACGTCCAGGTACGCCTCCGCGTACCGGCGTACCCCCGACACCGTGTTCTGGGCCCGGCCCTTCGGGCTGGCCAGCGAGGCCACCACCGTGACCAGCAGCACCCCGACGATCACCGACAGGGACAGCCCCGTGCTGATCTCCACGACCGGCACCGGCTCGCCCTCGTTGATGAACGGCACGTTGTTCTCGTGCAGCGCGTGCAGGACCAGCTTGACCCCGATGAAGGCCAGGATCGCGGCCAGCCCGTAGGCCAGGTAGATGAGCCGGTCGAGCAGTCCGTCGATGAGGAAGTACAGCTGGCGCAGCCCCAGCAGGGAGAACGCGGTCGCGGTGAAGACGAGGTAGACGTTCTGGGTGAGGCCGAAGATGGCCGGGATCGAGTCGAGGGCGAACAGCACGTCGGTCCCGCCGATGGCGATCATGACCAGCAACATCGGCGTCATGACCCGCTTGCCGTCCTGGACGGTGAAGAGCCGGTCGCCGTCGTAGGTGTCGCTCGTGTGCAGCAGCCGGCGCGCGACCCGGACCATGAGGTTGTCGGGGGAGCGGCCGTCACCGCCCTCCGGCTTGAGCAGGTTGCCCGCCGTGAGCAGCAGGATCAGGCCGAACAGGTAGAACACCCAGGCGAACGTGTTGATCAGCGCCGCGCCCAGCAGGATGAAACCGGTGCGCGCGACGAGCGAGAAGACGATGCCGAACAGCAGCGCCTTCTGCTGGTCGGCGCGGGGCACCTTGAAGCTGCCCATGATGACGAGGAAGACGAAGAGGTTGTCGACCGACAGCGCCTTCTCCGTCACGTAGCCGGCGAAGTACTCGGCACCGGGATCGGCGCCGCCGAAGAGCCAGACGCCGGCGCCGAACAGCAGCGCGACGCCCACGTACAGGGACGACCAGATCGAGGCCTCGCGCAGGGTGGGGACGTGAGCCTTGCGGACGTGGAAGACGAAGTCGAACAGCAGCAGCCCGGCGATCCCCACGATCGTGAGCCACCACACGCCGGCGGAAACGTCCACTCAAGGCTCCAGAGGTGCGGGCCGCCGTGGGGAAAGGCGGCCTTTGCGGGGTTGTCGTGGCAGGTGTTACCCCGATCACCCGCCCTCATGCCCGCCCCGCCGGCCCTCGTCCCGCTCGTATCACGCGAAAGCCCGTCGAACCGGACGCGACCAGCCCGCGTCTTAGGGGTGTGCCGCGACTCGCCTCCCCCGCCTCCGTCCTGCTCGCCTGCGCCCTCCTGCTCACCGCGGGCTGCTCGGACGACGTCCCCTGCACGCTGATCGGCGCCGCCGCCGGAGTGTCGGTGCACGTACGGGAACCGCTCGCCGCCAGGACCGAGTCAGTGGAGCTGGACGTGTGCTGGGACGGCTCCTGCCGGCAGGCGCGGGCCCCGCTGCACCCGTCCTCGCGGCCCGGCCGGGAGACCTGCTCGGGCGACACCTGCGCCGTGCAGGCCGTGCCCACAGGGGACAAGAACGGGTTCGGCGACGTCCAGGGGCTGCCGGAACGGCCGGTGCGGGTGCGCCTGACGCTGCGGGGCGGCGGATCCGAGCCGGTGCTGGAGCGTACGATCGAGGCCACGCCGCGCGGCCTGTACCCCAACGGCCCCGACTGCGGCAAGGCGGGCCCGCAGGCGGTGCTCACCGTCGCGGGTGACGGCACGGTGCGGAGCGGTCCCTGATTAACACGCCGTTCACATTCGGGCAAAAAGCGGGAAACGGCCATCCGTAAGACTCGGCGTGGCTGAGAGAAACCCCGAAAGGACCGCCGTGAGCTACAAGGCTGAGTACATCTGGATCGACGGCACCGAGCCCACGGCTCTGCTGCGCTCGAAGACGAAGATCCTGGCCGACGGAGCCGAGCCTCCGGTCTGGGGCTTCGACGGCTCCAGCACCAACCAGGCCGAGGGTCACTCGTCGGACCGCGTGCTCCGCCCGGTGTTCACCTGCCCCGACCCGATCCGCGGCGGCGAGCACAAGCTCGTCCTGTGCGAGGTCGAGGAGATCGACGGCGAGCCGCACGCCAGCAACACGCGTGCGCTGCTGCGCCCGGTCGCCGAGCAGTTCGCGGCGCAGGAGTCCTGGTTCGGCATCGAGCAGGAGTACACGTTCTTCAAGGGCAGCCGCCCGCTCGGCTTCCCCGAGGGCGGCTTCCCCGCCCCGCAGGGCCACTACTACTGCGGCGTGGGCGCCGAGGCCGTGTTCGGCCGCGAGATCGTCGAGCTCCACCTCGACCGCTGCCTCGCCGCCGGCCTGAAGATCTCCGGCATCAACGCCGAGGTCATGCCGGGCCAGTGGGAGTTCCAGGTCGGCCCGGCCGGTCCGATCGAGGTCGCCGACCACCTGTGGATCGCCCGTTACCTGCTCTACCGGACCGCCGAGGAGCACGGCGTGGAGGCCACCCTCGACGCCAAGCCCGCCCGCGGCGACTGGAACGGCGCCGGCGCGCACACCAACTTCTCCACCAAGGCCATGCGTGAGGGCTACGAGGCCATCATCACCGCCTGCGAGTCGCTCGGCGAGGGCGACAAGCCGATGGAGCACGTCAGCCAGTACGGCGCCGACATCGAGTCCCGCCTCACCGGCCACCACGAGACCGCCCCGTGGAACAAGTACACCTACGGCGTCTCCAACCGCGGCGCCTCGGTGCGCATCCCGTGGCAGGTCGAGGTGGACAAGAAGGGCTACATCGAGGACCGCCGCCCCAACGCCAACATCGACCCGTACGTGGTCACCCGCCTGCTGGTGAACACCTGCTGCTCGGCCCTGGAGAAGGCCGGCCAGGTCTGACCGACCGACGAGTGACGGGGGCCCCGATCGGGGCCCCCGTTTCTCATGCCAGGCGGAAGCCCAGATCGGGGACGATCTCGGCCACGTCCATCTGGGCCTTCTGCAGGCGCCCTGAGTGGTCCCAGTTCATCGCCTGCCAGCGGGTGAACTGGTCGAGCACCCACATGCCGGACTGGCGGCTGCCGTTGCCCGACTTGCCGTTGCCGCCGAACGGCAGGTGCGCCTCGGCCCCCGAGGTGGAGTTGTTGACGCTGACCATGCCGGCCGAGATGCCCTCGCGGAAGCGGAAGGCGTGCTTCGGGTCGGTGGTGTAGATGGAGCTCGACAGCCCGTAGCCGGGCAGGTTGGCCAGCTCGACCGCCTCGTCCAGGGTGGCGAACGTGGTGACGCCCACGATCGGGCCGAACGTCTCCTCCATGAACAGCCGGTCGCCCGGCCGTACGCCGTCCACCACGACCGGGTGGTAGTAGAGGCCGCCGGCGCCGTCGAAGCCGCCGCGCGGGTTGCCGCCGGTGACGCGGCCCGTGGGACCCGTGACGACCTGGTGGTGGGGCTGGATCCAGGTCAGGTACTCCTCGTAGCGGTCGGCGAACTTCTGGTCGAGCAGCGGCCCCGCCAGCACGTCGCCGGCCGGGTCGCCGATCTCGGCCTCGCCTACGGCCCGCGCGAACCGTTCGACGAACGCGTCGTGCACGCTCTCGTGCACGATGACCGTGCCGAGACTCGTGCACCGCTGGCCCGCGGTGCCGAAGCCGGAGAACAGCGCGCCCTCCACGGCCAGGTCGAGGTCGGCGTCCGGCATGATCACCATGGGGTTCTTGCCGCCCAGTTCCAGGCAGGCGGACTGCAGGTGCCGCCCGGTCAGCTCGCCGACCTTCCTGCCCACCTCGCTGGAGCCGGTGAAGCCCACCTTCTGCACGCTGCCCTCCTCCAGGGCCAGCTCCAGGCCGCGGAAGGTGTCGGCGCCGTCGGCGAAGACGATGTTCAGCACTCCGTCGGGCAGGCCCGCCGCCGTGAACAGCCGGAACATCGCGTGCGCGGAGGCGGCGGCGTACTCGGCGGGCTTCCAGACGACGGCGTTGCCGCACAGCAGGGCCGGCACCAGGTACCACGACGGGACCGCCACCGGGAAGTTGCCCGCCGTGACGACCGCCGCCACGCCGATCGGGTTGCGGAAGGTGAACAGGTTCTTGTCCGGCATCTCGGACGGCACCGTCTGCCCGTACAACCTGCGGCCCTCGCCCAGGAAGAAGTCACACGTGTCGACGATCTCCCTGACCTCGCCCAGAGCCTCCGCGTACGGCTTGCCGATCTCCTCGGTCACCAGCCGCGCCAGCGCCTCGGCGTTCTCCTCCACCAGCCGCCCGATCGAGGCGATCACCCTGCCGCGCACCGGCGCGGGCACCCTGGCCCACTCGCGCTGCGCCTCCTTGGCGGTGCGGCAGGCGGCGGCGAACGTGTCCGCGTCGGCCAGCCCGACCCGAGCCACGACCTCGCTCGTGCGGGCGGGGTTGGTCGAGTCGTACGTGGTCGCTGCGGCGGCGTCCTTGCCGCCCACGATGGAAACGATGTTTCGGCTCACCGGGGCCCTCCTCCGTAAGTTCTCCGGTAGACGCTAGCTCTCCAGGGCCAGTTTGCGCAGCTCCGGCCCGTGCGCCGGATCGGCCAGCGCGGCGGCGAACTGCGCCCGCAGATAGTTGAGCGGTGAGCCGGTGTCGTACCAGGTGCCGTCGATGACCTGCCCGTACACCGGGTGCGCGGCGGCGTGGCGGTGCAGCGCGTCGGTGAGGTAGATCTCGCCCTGCGGGTCCTCGTGCCAGCGGCGCGTGG
Organism: Nonomuraea fuscirosea; assembly: GCF_035917475.1. Lineage (NCBI taxonomy): Bacteria > Bacillati > Actinomycetota > Actinomycetes > Streptosporangiales > Streptosporangiaceae > Nonomuraea > Nonomuraea fuscirosea. Next base: position 1,935,420 of record NZ_CP109074.1, read on the forward strand.
CCGCCTCCAGCTCGGCGACGACGCCGGGGGTGACGACGTAACCGCCGATGGCCGCGTACCGGGACGGAGCCTCCTCCGGGCGCGGCTTCTCCACCAGGCCGGAGACGCGCAGCCGGCCGCCGCCGAGATCCTCCTCGACGATCGGCACGCCGTAGCGGGAGGCGTCCTCGACCTCCATCGGCATCAGCGCCAGCACCGGCGCCCCCGTCGCCTCGTAGGCCGCCTTGAGCTGCCGGGCGCGCGGCACCTCCGCCACGAACACGTCGTCGGCCCACAGCACCATGAACGGCTCGTCGCCGATGACGCGGGCGGCGTTCAGCACGGGGGTGCCGTTGCCGTACGGGCCGTTCTGGTACAGGTACGTGATGTGCGCCAGCGACGACAGCTCGGCCACCGCGGCGGCCAGGTCGTCCTTGCCCGCCTCGCGCAGCTGCCGCTCCAGGTCGGCGTCCGGGGCGAAGTGCCGCTGCACCAGGTCCTTGCGGGCCGAGGTGACGATGGTGATCTCGTCGATGCCGGAGTCGACGAGCTCGCGGATGGTGTGCTCGATGACGGGCTTGTCGCCGATCGGCAGCATCTCCTTCGGCAGCGCCTTGGTGAGGGGCAGCAGCCGGGTGCCCAGACCGGCCACCGGGATCACGGCTTTACGGACCATACGTCACTCCTTGTGTGGTGCGGCTGCTACAGGTCACGTGCGGTGAGTCGTTCACCACGATCGGCTCGGGGCGGGGGACTCGGCGGACGACTCGGCGATGTCGCGGTTCGTGATGACGGCGAGCTGCTCGGCCAGGTCGGCCAGCGCGCGGGAGGCGGCCAGCTCGTCGCCGATCCCGGCCACGCGCGCGTCCGCGGGATTGCGCCGCGCCCGCCCGACCCCCGTCAGGGCCCGCCCCGCCTCCGTCGTGGCGGGTCCGGCGTCTGTCCCGTCGCGTCCGGCCACTGCGGTGTCGTGGCCGGTCTCCGTGGTGTCGTGCCCGGCGGGCGCGGTGAGCGTCGCGCGTGCCGTGGTGTCGTCGCCGTCCTCGGCGAGCTCGATCCGCACGGCCCATTCCTTGGTCCTCATGACCACACCTCCCTCTTCCAGCGGGCTGCTGCCCGCGCGGAAGGCACTCAACCAAGGGATCCTCCCGTACGATGCCCGCCGAGCCGGGCGTGACGTCAGGCGGTGAAGTCGGCGAAGTCGAAGCCGGGGGAGACCAGGCAGCTCACCAGCACCGCCTCCGCGCCGGCCGGCCGCGCCGACTGCCACACCCCGCCGGGCACGACCGCCTGCGGCACCTGCCCGTGCTCCACGTCGGGCCCCAGCAGCACGTCCACGTCCCCGATCGTCAGGCTGAGCGGGCCGCCGCGGTGCCACAGCCAGATCTCGGCCGACCTCACCACGTGCGGCACCGACTCCTCGCCCGGATGCAGCAGGAAGTAGATGGCGGTGGCGCTGGCCCGCGCCCCCTGATAGCCCTCCGGCTCGAATGTCACCGGCGAGCGCCACGTCTCGCGGAACCAGCCGCCCTCAGGATGGGGCAGCAGGTCGAGGGCCGCGGCGACGGGCGGGCGCGGCACGAACGCGACGGGGGCGCCCGTGACGTCCCTGCGCAGGAACCGGTCGCCGTCGAGGACGAGCTGTCCGTCGAGCGGGCTGGTCAGGGCTTCGGCCTCGTCGGCCACCTGGACGGCTGGGCCGTCGGGATAGATCCGCAACTCCACGGGACGAGTCTAGGGACGTTCCGGACAGCGGACGTGGTCGCGCGGGTCGTCGACAACACCGGCGACCCGCTCACCCGGCCGCTCACGGTGACCGCGGACGCGCCGCTCACCGCCACCCCCGCCACCTCGTGCCTGGACGTCCCCGCCCATCAGGGCGTCACCGCGGCCGTCCGGATCATCGCGCCCAGGGACACGCCGCCCGGCGAGCACCGCGTCACGGTGACGGTCGGGGACGAGCCCATCGAGGTGCCGGTCACGGTCACGGAGACGTGCACGGAGCTGGACGCCCGGCTGAAGACGGCGGGGTTCGCGGCCGTGGAGGCTCGTTACGTCCGGCTGGAAGAAACGCGGGAGAGCGGCGGCTCGTACCTGTCGGCGGCGGACGTGAGCACGGGCTGACCACGGGCTGACCCACGGGCCGAGCGCGGGTGGATAACGGCCCCGGCGTGACCTCGGGCTGACCACGGGCCGAGCCAGGACCGAGCCACGGTCGAGCCGACGCCGGGCCAGTGCCGAGCGTGGGACCGTCTTGCGGCCAGGGCTGCTAAATGTCGGTCAGGCTGGCTAGTCTGCGGCAGGTGATGCAGCGGTGGAGCCGGGATCAGGTCCTCGCCCTCGCCCCCGACGCGCCGTCCCGCAAGGCGGCGCAGGGGGTGTCGGCGCCGGGCAGATGGTCGTCCAACGGCACGACGGGCCTGGTCGTGTTCGGGGAGTGCCGGGGCAGCGGGTCCAGGCCCTACCTGGCATGCGTCGACCTCACCGAGCCCGCCTACCGGTGCAGTTGCCCGAGCCGGAAGTTCCCCTGCAAGCACGCCCTCGGGCTGCTGCTCCTCTGGTCCGCCGACGGGGTCCCCGAGCTGGCGGCGGCCCCGCAGTGGGTGACGGAGTGGATGGAGGGGAGGGCCGCCCGCGCCGCCAAGTCCACCGCCCGCCTCGAAGCCGCCCGCGCCGAAACCCGCGCTGACGCCACCGACGGGGTGTCAGCCAGCCCCACCGACGACGTTCCACCCGACACGGAGGGATCGGCCGCCGCTGGAACGGCCCGGCCTGGCCGGGGAGGCTCTGGAGCCGGTGAGGCGGCCCGGCCAGGCGCGGAAGGTCCTGGAACCAGCGGAGTTGCGCGGTCAGGCATGGAGGGGCCTGGAACCGGTGAGGTGGTTCGGCCCGGCACAGAAGGGCCTGGATCCGGTGGGGCGGCTTCGGGCGTGGAGAGGGCTGGGGGTGGTGGGGCCGGGCGGGCGGAGAGCGTGCGGCATGGGCGGGTTGCCGCTGGGCTCGGCGAGCTGGAGCGGTGGCTGGCCGATCAGGTGCGTCAAGGGCTGGCCGGAGCCGCCGAGCACGACTGGGAGGGGCTGGCCAAGCGGCTCATCGACGCCCAGGCCCCCGGTGTGGCGGGCGTCGTCTCCCGCCTTGCCCGGGTACGGGCCGAGGAGGGCTGGCCGGGGCGGCTGCTGGAGGAATACGCGCTGATCGACCTGCTCGCCGTCGCCTACCGCCGGCGGGCCGCCCTGCCGGGGCCGCTCGCCGAGACCGTGCTGATCCGCACCGGTTTCCCCGTCACCAGGGAAGAGGTGCTGGCCGGCCCCGTGGTCCGCGACCACTGGGACGTCCTGGGACGGCGTGACGAGCAACAGGACCGGCTGACGGCACGCCGCGTCTGGCTACGGGGCCGCCGCACCGGCCGCCCCGCCCTCATCCTGTCGTTCGCCCCCCAGGGCCAGGCGCTGGACGCCTCCCTGGTGACGGGCACCACGATCGACGCCGACCTGACCTACTACCCGGGCGCCGCCCCCCTGCGAGCCCTGGTCGCCACCCGCCACGCCATCCTCACCCCACCTCTCCCGGACACCCCGACACCCGACACCACCCCCTCCCTCCGCCCAACCTCCAGGGCCACAGCGTTGGAGGCCACACCGTCGCAGGCCGAATCGTCCGGAAATGCGGGGCTCTGGGCCGTGCCGCCGGGGGTGGCGGTGGACGAGGCGCTGGACGAGGTGGCGCGGGCGCTGGCCGAAGATCCGTGGACCGAGTCCTGGCCGCTCGTCCTGGCCGGAGCCGTTCCCGGCCGGACCGAGATCGGTGGCCTGCCCTGGCACCCGCGTTCCCGCGACCCCTGGCGGCTGATCGCCGTGTCCGGCGGGCGGCCGCTCACCGTGGCCGTCGAATGGACGCCGCAGGGCCTGAGACCCCTGACCACCTGGGACGACGAGGGAAGGGCGGTGATTTTGGCATGACGGGCTGGGAGCAGCTGACCTCCACGGCGCTCGTGGGCACCGACCGCCGGCCGTACCCCGGAGACCTGCTCGAAGCCGCGGCCGTCGAAGTGGCGCGGCAGCGGGCCGGGCGGCGCGCGGGCGAGACCGGGCGGCTGGAGCGAGCGCCCGAGGAGGAGCGGGAGGCGGTCGGCAGGCGCGCGGCCGAACGGCTCGTCCGCATCCTGAGTGGCGAGCACGAGCGGCTGCTGCCGGAGTGGCTGGCCGCGGCCGCCGCGACCGGCCGCAGGGTGCCCGCGTACGCGCTGCCCGACCTGCTCGACCGCGGCCGGCGCGACCGTTCGATCAGGGTGCACCTCGGCGTGCTCGCGGGACGGCGCGGACGCTGGCTGGCCGGGCTCAACCCCGCCTGGGACTACCTGCTGGAGGAGCCCACGGGCGAGACGTGGGAGCTGGGCGGCGCCGCCGACCGGCGGGCTCACCTGAGCACGCTCAGGGCGGCCGATCCGGCCGGGGCCAGGCGGCTGCTGGAGAGCTCGTGGGAGCGCGAGACCCCCGACGACCGGGCCGGGTTCGTGGAGGTGCTGGCCGAGGGGCTGAGCATGGAGGACGAGCCGTTCCTTGAGCAGGCGCTGGACGACCGGCGCAGGGAGGTGCGCCAGGCCGCGGCCAACCTGCTGACCCGCCTGCCCGATTCGCGCATGTCCCGGCGCATGGCCGAGCGGGTGCGCGCCTGCGTGACGATCCGGCGAGAGAGCGGCGGCGGTGAGGTCATCGCCGTGGAGGCACCCACGGTCTGCGACAAGGCGATGGAGCGCGACGGCGTGCGCCAGAAGCCGCCCAGGGGCATCGGCGAGCGCGCCTGGTGGCTGCAGCAGGTCATCGCCCGCGCCCCGCTGGCGCTCTGGGACCGGCCGCCGGCCGAACTGCTCGCGATGCGGATCCCCGACTGGGACGCCGAGGTGAAGGCGGCCTGGGTGCGCGCCGCGGTGCTGCAGCGAAACCCCGAGTGGGCGCGGGCGATGTTCGGCTGGGACCCGATCGCCGACCTGCTCGAATCCCTTCCGCCGGTGGAGCAGCAGGAGCTGGCCGCCCGGTTCGTGCACAACCACGACCTGGACAGCCAGCTGATCATGGTGCTCGGCGGGGTGTCGTCCCTCTGGGGCGAGGGCCTGGCCACGGCGGTGCTGCGCAAGATCGTGAAAGTCGCCGCCACCCAGCCGTGGAACCTCGGCGAGCTGGTCAAGCTGGCGGGCGAGCACATCGACCCGGCCCTGTACGAGCTGGCCGAGGACTTCTCACCCGCGGAGCCCATCCAGCAGGTCGCCGCCCTGCTACGGTTCCGCGCTGACATGTACAAGGAGCTCCCCATATGACCGTTCTGCGCCCGCACGCGGAAGACCAGTACGCCGAGGAGCTGGCCTTCCTGGCCAAGGACGACGACCGTCCGAGGCCACCCGGCTGGAAGCTTTCGCCGTGGGCCGTCACCACGTACATCCTGGGCGACGGCGACCGCGTCACCCCCAAATACGTGGGCGCGCGGCGCATCGTCGAGGTGGCCGTCGCCACGCTCGCGACCGACCGCGCGCTGCTGCTGCTCGGCGTGCCCGGCACCGCGAAGACGTGGCTGTCCGAGCACCTGGCCGCCGCCGTCAGCGGCGACTCGACGCTGCTCGTGCAGGGCACCGCCGGCACCGCCGAGGAGGCCATCAGGTACGGCTGGAACTACGCCAGACTCCTGGCCGAGGGCCCCTCCATCGAGGCGCTGACCCCGTCGCCGGTGATGCGTGCCATGGCCGAGGGCCGCGTCGCCCGGGTCGAGGAGCTGACCCGCATGCCGTCCGACGTCCAGGACGCCCTGATCACCGTCCTGTCGGAGAAGACGCTGCCGATCCCCGAGCTCAACCGCGAGGTCCAGGCCGAGCGCGGCTTCAATGTGATCGCCACGGCCAACGACCGCGACCGCGGCGTCAACGAGCTGTCCAGCGCGCTGCGCCGCCGCTTCAACACCGTCGTGCTGCCGGTCCCGGCCACCGCCGAGGAGGAGGTCGACATCGTCGCCCGCCGCGTCGCCCAGCTCGGCCGCTCGCTGGAGCTGCCGGAGACGACGACGGGGCTGGCGGAGATCCGGCGGGTGGTGACGGTGTTCAGAGAGCTGCGCGCCGGCGTGACCGAGGACGGCCGCACCAAGCTCAAGTCGCCCAGCGGCACCCTGTCCACGGCCGAGGCCATCTCCGTGCTGACCAGCGGCATCGCGCTGGCCGCCCACTTCGGCGACGGGGTGCTGCGGCCGTCCGACGTGGCCGCGGGGATCGTCGGCGCGGTGGTGCAGGAACCCGTGTCGGACCGGGTGGTGTGGCGCGAATACCTGGAGACGGTGGTGCGCGAACGCTCCGACTGGCGCGACTTCTACCGCGCGTGCCGCGAGACTTCATGAGCGTCTCCGTCCTGGGCGTACGCCACCACGGGCCCGGCTCGGCGCGGGCCGTGCGGCGCGAGCTCGAGCGCCTGCGCCCCGACGTCATCCTCATCGAGGGCCCGCCCGAGGCCGACGCCCTGGTCACGCACGCGCCCGGTCTGGAGCCGCCGGTCGCGCTGCTCGCGCACGTGCCGGGGGCGCCGGCCCGGGCGGCGTTCTGGCCGTTCGCGGAGTTCTCGCCGGAGTGGCAGGCGATCCGGTACGGCACGTCGGCGGGTGTCCCCGTACGCTTCTGCGACCTGCCCGCCGCCCACTCCCTGGCCGACGCTCCGCCCGACGCCGACCCCGGCGGCCCTGAGCCCGGAACGGAGCCGCCCGGCACGGCGGCACCCGAGGGAGAGGCAGCGGGGCCTGACGGGGCGGCGGTGACCGGGATGCGGGGGGATCCCATCGGGGCGCTGGCCGGCGCGGCCGGGTACGACGATCCCGAGCGCTGGTGGGAAGACGTCGTCGAGCACCGGGGCGGTGACACGCCGTTCGAGGTCATCGCCGAGGCCATGGCCGCCGTACGCGAGGGATACCGGCCGGACGAGCGGGAGGCCAGGCGCGAGGCGTACATGCGCAAGACGCTCCGCGCGGCGATCAAGCAGGGTTTCGGCCGGATCGCGGTGGTCTGCGGCGCCTGGCACGTGCCCGCGCTGACCGGCCCGCTGCCGTCCGTGACCGCGGACAACGCCGTTCTGCGCGGCCTGCCGAAGGTGAAGGCCGAGCTGACCTGGGTGCCGTGGACGTACGGCAGGCTCGCCTCCTGGAGCGGCTACGGCGCGGGGATCACCTCGCCTGGCTGGTACCACCACCTGTTCGACACCCCCGACCGGCCCGTGGAGCGGTGGCTGGCCGCGGCCGCGGCGGTGCTGCGTGACGAGGGGCTGGCGGTCTCGTCCGCGCACGTCATCGAGTCCGTACGCCTGGCCGGCAGCCTGGCCGCCCTGCGCGGCCGGCCACTCGCGGGGCTCGGCGAGGTCACCGAGGCGGCCAGGGCGGTGTTGTGCGAGGGCGACGACCTGGCCGTGGAGCTGATCCAGCGGCGCATGGTCGTCGGCGACCGGCTCGGCCACGTCTCCGACGGCACCCCGATGGTGCCGCTCCAGCGCGACCTGCGCGAACGGCAGCGGCGGCTGAAGCTCAGGCCGGAGGCGCTCGACCGCGAGATCGACCTCGACCTGCGCAAGCCCCTCGACCTCGACCGCAGCCACCTGCTGCACCGGCTGCGGCTGCTCGGGGTGGGCTGGGGCACGCCGGTGCGGGCGCGCGGCAAGGGGACGTTCAGGGAGACGTGGACGCTCCAGTGGCGGCCCGAGCACGACCTCGCCCTCATCGAGCACGCCGCCCTGGGCACCACCGTGCCGTCCGCCGCCGCCCAGCGGGCCCGCGACCTGGCCGGGGCGCCGTCGGCGACGCTGGCCGACCTGACCTCGCTGGTCGAACAGTGCCTGCTGGCCGACCTGCCGCAGGCGCTGCCCGGCGTGCTGGCGGCCCTGTCGGCCAAGGCGGCGCTCGACACGGACGTCACGCACCTGATGGCGGCACTGCCCGCGATGGTGCGCGCCCACCGCTACGGCGACGTACGCGGCACCTCGGCCGACGGGCTGGCGGTGATCGTCCGCTCGATGCTGGAACGCATCTGCGTCGGGCTGCCGGTGGCGGTGACGGGCCTGGACGACGACGCGGCGGCCGACCTGCTCAAACACGTGGACGCGGTCCACTCGGCCGTCGCCCTCCTCACCGACCCTCCCGAGAACACGTCACCGCGGAGAACGACGGCTCCCGAGACCGCGCCGTCGGAGGAGACGGCGGCTCCCGAGGGCGCGGGGCCGGAAGAGAGGGCGGCTTCTGGTGCGCCGCCATCGGGAGTCGCACGCTCCGATGTGGTCGAGGAGGCCGGTTCGGCGGTGTCGCCGCGTGGCCGGTGGATGGGCACCTTGCGCGGCATCAGTGACCGGCAGGATCTGCACGGGCTGATCGAGGGCCGGCTCACCAGGATCCTGCTCGACTCGGGTGAGCTCGACGACGCCGGTGACCGCATGTCCAGGGCGATGTCCCGGGGGCAGGCTCCGGCGCGGGCGGCGGCGTGGGTGGAGGGGTTCCTGTCCGGGGGAGGGCTGTTGCTGGTGCATGATCCGCGCCTGCTCGGCCTGGTGGACGACTGGCTGACGGGGCTGTCCGGCGAGCAGTTCATCGACGTGCTGCCGCTGCTGCGCCGTACGTTCGGCGGATTCGCCGCGCCGGAACGCAGATCCATCGGCGAACGGCTCCGCTCGGCCGGCCGCGACGACGCCGACCGGGAGCAGGACGTGGACGAGCACCGCGCCGCGGCCGCCGTCGCCACCGTCCTGTCGATCATCGGAGGGACGGACGGATGAACGCACCGATGGACGTGGCATACGAACGGATGGACGGACGGATGGACGCGGCAGGCGGACGGATGGACCGATGAACGCGGCAGATGGACGGATGGACGCGGCGGATGAGCGGCTGCGGCGGTGGCGGCTGGTGCTCGGGGGCGGGGCGGCCGACGGCACCGGGCTCGGGCTGGACGGCGTGGACGCGCAGATGGACGCGGCGCTGGCCGCCGTCTACGACCGGGGCGGCCGGGAGGACGGAGCGCCGGGAGGCAGGGAGGGCGGGCTCGGCGCGTCGGCGCCCCGGGTGGCCCGCTGGCTCGGCGACATCCGCACCTACTTCCCCTCCACCGTCGTCCAGGTCATGCAGAAGGACGCGATCGAGCGGCTCAACCTCACCAGGCTCCTCCTCGAACCCGAGATGCTCGAAGCCGTGGAACCGGACGTCCACCTGGTCGGCACCCTGCTGGCGCTCAACAAGGTCATGCCCGACCAGGCCCGCGAGTCCGCCAGGGCCCTCGTGCGCAAGGTGGTGACGGAGCTGGAGCGCAAGCTGGCGCAGAAGACGAGGGCGGCGGTCAGCGGGGCGCTCGACCGGTCGGCCAGGACCCACCGCCCCAAGCGGGTGGCCGACATCGACTGGGACCGGACGATCAGGGCGAACCTCAAGAACTACCTGCCGGAGCGGAACACCGTCGTCCCCTCCCGCCTCGTCGGCTACGCCCGCAGGCAGCGGTCGGTGCAGCGCGAGGTGGTGCTGTGCATCGACCAGAGCGGGTCGATGGCGGCCTCGGTGGTGTATTCGAGCGTGTTCGGGGCGGTGCTGGCCTCGATGCGGGCGCTGAAGACGTCGCTCGTGGTGTTCGACACGGCGGTGGCAGACCTCACCGACCGGCTGCATGATCCGGTGGAGCTGCTGTTCGGCACCCAGCTCGGCGGCGGCACCGACATCAACCGGGCGATCGCGTACGGACAAGGACTGATCACCCGGCCGGCAAACTCGATCTTCATCCTGATCAGCGACCTGTACGAGGGCGGCGTCAGGGAGGAGATGCTGCGCAGGGTGGCGGCGATGACGCAGGCCGGCGTCCAGGTGATCGTGCTGCTGGCGCTGTCCGACGAGGGGGCGCCGTTCTACGACCACGAGAACGCCGCCGCGCTGGCCGCGATGGGCGTGCCCGCGTTCGCGTGCACGCCCGACGCCTTCCCCGACCTGATGGCGGCCGCGATCGAGCGGCGCGACATCACCCAGTGGGCCGAACGCCACACCACCCTCTGAGCGCCGTCACGCGGGCTCGGACTCCGGGCGGGCGTGGCGGGGCAGCAGGTACGTCAGCGCCAACGTCAGCGCCAGCAACCCCACCTCCACCCACACCGTCGCCTGCATGGAGGCGCCGAACCCCCAGCCGGAGGCCAGCAGGTCGAAGAAGAGCGTCCCCAGCACGGCGGTGCCCACCGCGCCGCCGAGCTGCTGGATGCCGGTCAGCGCCCCGGAGGCGGAGCCGGTCTCGTGCGGCTCGACCCCGGCCAGCACGATGTCGAAGAACGGCGCCATGGTCAGCCCCATGCCGATCCCGACCAGGGCCAGACCTGGGGAGAGCTGCCAGGTGGAGACGTCGACCCCGGTGAGGTGGATGGTGAGGGCGAGCACGGCCGCGCCCGCCGCCATCACGAGGGTGCCGATCTGCATCAGGCCGCGCCCGAGCTTCGTCTGCAGCCCGGACATCGCCAGACCGAAGCCGGCCACGCCGCCGAGCGCCTGGGGCAGGGCGGCCAGGCCCGCCTGGAGCGGGGTGAAGCCGAGGCCCAGCTGCGTGTAGAGGCTGAAGACCAGGCCGAAGCCGATCATCCCGGAGAAGAAGGCGAGCCCGGCCACGAGGCCGCTGCTGAAGGAGCGCTTGCGGAACAGGCTGGGGGTGATCAGCGGGTCCCGGCCGGACCTGGCGCGGCGGGACTCGTACCGGCCGAAGAGGGCGAAGAGCACGACGGAGGCGGCCATCGAGACGAACGTCCAGGCCGGCCAGCCCGACTCGCGGCCCTGGATGAGCGGGAAGATGAGCAGGAACGCGGCGGCCGAGACGAGCGCGACGCCGGGCAGGTCGAGCCGGGTGGCGTTCGAGAGGCGATATTCCGGCAGGAAGCGCAGCGCGGCCACGACGGCGGCCAGGCCGAGCGGCAGGTTGATCAGGAAGATCATGCGCCAGCCGGTGCCGAAGAGGTCGGCGTCCACCAGCCAGCCGGCCAGCACCGGGCCGCCGACGGAGGAGATGGTCATGACCGGGCCGAACATGCCGAAGGCCTTGCCCAGCTCCTCCGGCGGGAACATCTCCTTGATCAGCCCCAGCCCCTGCGGGAGCATCACGGCGCCGAACAGGCCCTGCACCACGCGTCCCGCGATCAGCAGCTCAGGGCTGCCGGAGACGCCGCACAGCAGTGAGGCGGCGGTGAAGCCGAAGGCGCCGATCACGAACATGCGCTTCCTGCCGTAGAGGTCGCCGAGCCGGCCACCGGTGATCAGGCCCACGGCCATGGCCAGGGTGTAGCCCGCGCCGAGCCACTGCACCAGGCTCTCGCTGCCGCCCAGCTCCCTGCGGATCGTAGGGGCGGCGATCACGGTCACGAGGGCGTCGAGCAGGTCCATGACCTCGGCGGCCAGGATGACGAACAGCGCGGCCCAGCGCCAGCGATAGGGCTGGACACCGGTGGCCTCCGCTGAGGCGATGACGGTCATGAGGGACTCCTTGAAACGGTGTTCGTGTCGGACGAACGTTGTTCGTTACGAACACCGTTTTAAGCGCGAACACCGTTCGTGTCAAGTACGGCGTTCGCGGTAGAGTGAGTGCATGGTGGATCGGAAGGAACGTGGCGAGGGCGAGGTCCCGGCGCCCCCGTGGCGCAGGTCGCGCAAGCCGGCGCAGCCGAGACGGCAGCTCAGCCAGGATTTGATCATCGATACCGGCCTGCGCATCCTCGACGTCGAGGGCCTCGACGCGCTCAGCATGAGACGGGTGGCCCAGGAGCTCGACACCGGCCCCGCCTCGCTGTACGCGCATGTGGCCGGCAAGGAGGAGCTGCTCGAGCTGATCTACGACCGGGTGCTCAGCGAGATCAGGCTGCCCGCGCGCGACCCCGCCCGATGGAAGGAGCAGTTGCGGGCGTACGCCCTGGAGGTGCACCGCGTGCTGGGCGCGCACGCCGACGTGGCCAGGGCCGCCCTGGCCACCATCCCGACGGGCGAGCACTCGATCCGCGCGGGCGAGTTCCTCTTCGGGCTGCTCGTCGAGGCAGGGATGGCGCCCCGGGAGGCCGCCGTGGCGATGGACCGCCTCTCCCTCTACATCACCGGCGACGCCTACGAGGCATCCCTGCACTACGCGCGGATGCGGGCGGCCGGGATGGACGATCCCGAGGAGTACTTCGAGGCGTTCGTCGCCCAGATCGCCGGCTACTACCGGGCGATCCCGCCGGAGCGCTTCCCGTACCTGGTCAAACACGTGGACGACCTGATCGCCGACGACGGCGAGCAGCGCTTCCGCTACGGCCTCGACCTGATCCTCGACGGCATCGAGGCCCGCATGCCGCGCGACCCCTGACGGCCGGGCGCGGGCGGCGGGCGCGGGCGCCTTAGGCCGAATTGCCTAGGCCCCGGGCCCGATGTGCGGTCAGGGGTCTGGCCATAGCTTTCCGGTATGACGACGACGATGGAGAAGACGGCGGCGGCGGCCCCCAGCGTGGTGGCCCCTCAATACCGGGCGCTGAGCGTCGGGCTGGTCGCCCTGGTGATGTTGCAGGCGTTCGAGGCCATGGCGGTGGCCACGGCCATGCCCGTGGTGGCGCGTGATCTTGGCGGCATGCACCTGTACAACCTGGCCTTCAGCGCCACGCTGGCCGCCAGCGTGATCGCCACGGTGCTGGGCGGACGGTGGAGTGACGTGCGCGGGCCGCTCCCGCCGATCGCGACGGGTGTGGCGGCGTTCGTGGCGGGGCTGTTGCTGGCCGGGCTGGCGCCGACGATGGAGCTGTTCGTGGCGGGCCGGTTCGTGCAGGGCATCGGGATGGGATTCACGCAGGTCGCCTTGTACGTCCTGGTCGCCCGGGTCTACCCGCCGGCGATGCATCCACGGGTCTTCGCCCTGTTCTCGGCGGCGTGGGTGGTGCCCTCCATGGTCGGCCCCGCCATCGCCGGCTTCGTGGTGGAGAACCTCGACTGGAGGCTGATCTTCCTCGGCGTCACGGTCATCGTGATCCCCGCCGCGCTGCTGCTCTGGCGCGGCACCGCGGGCAAGATCGCCGCCGGCGTCACCACCGAGCCCGCCTCCGGCCTCGGACGCAAGCTCGTCTACGCCACGCTGACCGCCATCGCCGCCGCGTTGATCCAGTACGGCAGCGCGCTCAAGCTGGCCGGCCTGCCCCTGCTCGCCATCGGCGTGGCGCTGCTGGTGATCTCCCTGCCGAAGCTGCTGCTGCCCGGCTCGCTGCGGGCCGCCCGCGGCCTGCCGACGGGGCCCGTCCTGCGCGGCCTGGCCTTCGGCTCGTACACGGCGGCCGAGGTGCTCATCCCGCTCATGCTCATGAACGAGCGGGGCCTGACCGCCACCGGCGCGGGCGTGGTGCTCACGGTCGGGGCGCTCGGCTGGTCCACCGGCTCGTGGATCAAGGGTCGCGGCATGATCGGCAACCTGACGGCCATCCGCGGCGGCGCCGCCCTGATCGCGGCCGGCATCGCGATGGTGAGCCTCGTGCTCGTCGACCAGGTGCCGCTCGCGGTCGCGTACGTGGCGATGGCCCTGGTCGGGCTCGGTATCGGCGCGCTGCACCCGACGGTGTCGGTCCTGGTGCTGGAGATGTCCAAGGAGGGTGAGGAGGGCGACAACTCCGCCGCCGTGGGCGTGGGGGAGTCGGTGTTCACCGTCATGGCCGTCGCGGTCAGCGGCGCCCTGTTCACCGCCGCCGCCCAGAACTACGCGGCCGGTCTCGCCTTCGCCGTCGCGCTGGCCGTCGTGGCCGTAGTGCTGGCCCCGCGTTTCGTGCACTCCTCGGCACCGGGCACTATGGAGGAAGCCGCGTCATAAAAGGGGGGTTCATGCCGCGAGTGCGGGAGCTCGAGGTCTTCCGGCTGCTGCTGCCGTACGGCAGGAAGTCGGAGACCCTGCTCGTCAAGCTCACCGACCACGGCGGCATGACCGGGTGGGGCGAGGCCACCTCGCCTCCGGCCAAGACCTGGGCCAAGCTGGAGGAGACGCTGGCCGCCCAGCTGATCGGCATCGACTGGGAGCATCCCGACACCGTGCCGACCGGCGAGCCGGCCGTCGACATGGCCTGCTGGGACCTGTGGACCAGGATGCGCGGGGTGCCGCTCGCCGAGGCGATCGGCGGCACCCGCACCTCGCTCATGGCGACCGTGCGGCTGACCCCCGACTCGTCCGTCGAGAGCCTGGTCTCCCGGGTCAACCAGCAGGTCTGCGCCGGATACGGGCACGTCACGGTGGACGTCAGGCCCGGCTGGGACGTCGAGCCCATCCGCGCGGTGCGGCAGGCGTACCCGGCGCTCACCCTGGCCGTCGACTGCGGCAACGCCTACACCGACCTCGACCAGCTGCTCGCGCTCGACTCCTACGGCCTTGAAGTCATCGAACGGCCGTTCGCGGTCGCCGACACCTACTCGCACGCCTCGCTCCAGGACCAGGTGACCGCCTCGGTCGCGGTCGAGGTGGGCTCCTCCGCCGAGCTGGACGACTACCTGACCCTGCGGGCCGCGCGCGTCCTGCTGCTGCGGCCCTCCGCCTTCCCCTCGCTGTCACAGGTACGCCGCGCGCACGACCGCGCGGCCGCGGCCGGCTGGGACATCCAGTGCACGGGCGGCCAGGGGGCCGGTCTGGCCAGGGCGGCGACGGTGGCGGTGGCCAGCCTGCCCGGCTGCACCCTGCCGTGCGACGTCACGCAGCCGCCGCGCCAGAACCAGATCGTCACGCCGATCGTGGGCGCGAACGCCGGGGTGATCGCGGTCCCGCTGACCCAGCCGGGGCTGGGGCACGACATCGACGAGACCCGGCTGCACCGGATGGCCAAGGAATCCTTCCGCGTGTGACACCGCGGATCGCGGAGGAGTCGTTCCGCGGGTGCGGCCCGTGCTCGGGCGGGTCGCGGAGGAGTCGTTTCGCGGGTGCGGCCCGGACCCGCCGCATGCTGGTGGAGTCGTCTCCTTCACCAGGTCGGGGCCGCCGGACGTCCGGGTGTGGTGGGGGTGTGACGTCGGCGTGATCACGTTCCCCTACCGTTGTCCCGAAATTTCGGGATATCGAGGGGGATGTGGTGGAGCTGACCAGGGAGCGGATCTTACGCATTCTCCTGACCAGGCATCCGGCCTGGCTGGTTCCGGAGCCGCTGAAGATCGTCATCGGCACGGTCGTGATCTGCGCCGTCGCAGCCGCCTTCACTGTGCCCGCCGCCGCCCTGGGCGGCTTCGGGCTCCTGATGATCGTGGCGGTGTGGGTCGCCGTGCTGTGGGCGTTTCTGGCCGCCCGGGTGCCGCGTACGTATGAGTGGAGCTGCCCGCGGCTTCCCCTGGACGACCAGCCGCGATTACGCGCCGTGATCGAGGACGCCGGGCGGCTGGCCGGGCTCGACGGACTGCCGATGGTGCGGCTGACGGCCGACCGGGGGGTGTGGGTCCGCGTCAAGAGGGACGGGCGGGTGGAACTGATGATCGCCGCTTACCTGCTCTTGGGGATGCGAGCGGAGGAACTGCGCACGTTCATCCTGCGCGAGCTGATCAGTGCCCAGCGGTGGTCCTGGCACGAGCGGTGGGCCGTCACCCTGCTGCGCGCCCATCGCGACTGGGAGTGGCTGGCCGCGGCCTGCGCGCCGATGCGGCACGCCCTCACGGCCGAGACCGCCGCCCTCGTCGGCTGGAAGGCCGTCTTCGCCGCCACGCGTGCCGAACTGGTCGCACGGCAGGCGTTCCAGTGGCATCTGACCCGGTACGCGGCCAGCTTCGCGGGCAAAGGATGGCCGACCGACCTGTATGAGAGCTTCCGGTGGAAGATCCAGGAAGACGACCTGATGACCCGGGTCCGGCCGCAAGCCGAGGAACTCTCCCGCGCCCTCTCCGACGCGGTCGAACTCGAGTGCGGCGGCTATCCCGCCCGGACCGGTGATGAGACCGATGCTCAGCTCGGCGGCGGGCGTGGCGGTGAGCGTGCTGACGAGCACGGCGATGAACGCGTTGACGAGCACGGCGATGAACGCGTTGACGAGCGCGGCGGTGCACGCGCTGATGAGCACGGCGCTGATGAGCACGGCGCTGATGAGCACGGCGGTGATGAGCACGGCGGTGATGGGTCCGGCGATGAGCCCGGTGCCGACTCTCGTGGTGGCGAACGACTCATGGGCGATGACGAATGGTCGCCCACCTCGGTCGGCGGCGTTCTGGAGAGCGTGGGGGCCGCGCTCGACCTCCGGCTGAACAAGGTGCTGGCCTACCGGGTGGCAGGCGGTGTGAGCCTGTCGCTGTTCGCCAGGCCGTACCGGCTGAGTGAGCTTCCCGCGCACGAATGGACCGCGCCCATGGTGATACGGCGCGTGGCCGTGCTCGACGCCGCCACCCGGCTCCTCGGCCGGCCCGCCACGAACCTGGACGTCGTCGAGCTGGTGGTCGCGGGGCGCGCCGGCGAGCTGGAGTGGTGGGGCAAGAAGGGCTCGTGCCCGCATCCCACACCCGGCGTCTGCGCCCTCATGCCGCTGTTCGACGTGGCGCTGCGCCGCCGGGGCTACACGCACGAACACGTGTTCGCTCAGCGCGTGCTCGTCGGGCCGACCGGGGACCGGGTGGACCTGGTAGAACTGTCCAGGAAGACGGAGTCAGGCGAGCCGTGGGGGCTCATGCTCGGAGGGCCGATGACCGGAGACGATCCTGAGGCCGACGCCATCCGGCTGGCCGGCGAGTCGCTGGCGGCCGGTGACGCGACCGGCTGGTTCGAGCGGCTCTACGCCGAGTCGGCGACCGGCGACGCGCTCGTCCCATGGGACTCGCGCTCACCCCACTACCTGCTGACGGAGTGGGGCGACCAGCAGTTCGGCGTGCCCGGCGGGGGTGCCGGGGGTTCGCGTGGGCGGGCGCTGGTCGTGGGGGCCGGGCTGGGCGACGACGCCGAATATGTGGCGGGGCTCGGATTTCAGACGGAGGCGTTCGACGTGAGCGAGTCGGCGGTCCGGCTCGCCCGCGAGCGCTTCCCCGGCAGCCGGGTGCGCTACCAGGTCGCCGACCTGCTGGATCCGCCGAAGGAGTGGCACCGGGCCTTCGACCTGGTCGTCGAGGTCATGACCGTGCAGTCACTGCCGGAGCCGCTGCACGGGCGGGCCATCGCGGCGGTGGCCGGGTTCGTGCGGCCGGGCGGCACGTTGGTGGTGATCGCGACCGGGCGGGAGGAAGACGGGCCGGTGTTCGCGCCGCCGTGGCCGCTGACGCCGTCCGAGATCAGGGCGTTCGCCGGTGAAGGGCTTGAGGCGGACAAGATCGAGGACCTGCGGGGAGGGGAGCGGCACCGGTGGCGGGCCATCTTCCACCGCCCCGCCTGACGCAGGCGCACTGAAGGGCCGAAACGCCTGACGGTGGCGGACACGGAAGATGTACGTGCGTCGTCGAGCAAGCGCGTCGACCAGGCGCCTTGGTCGGGCGTGCCGGTCAGGTGTGTTCGGTGGAGGGGAGGCCGAGGGGCTCGACGCGCTTCAGGATCACCGCGTACGTGAACGCGCCCAGCAGCGCCACGGCGGAGATCACCATCAGCGGCACGGTGAACGACGACGTCCGGTCCACCAGGACGCCGATCATGATGGGGCTGATGATGCCGGCGAAGTTCGAGGCGAAGTTCTGGATGCCGCCGATCGAGGCCACGTGCCGGTCGGCGGGCGCCACGTCGGCCGGCAGCGACCAGATGTTGGCGGCGGCGAACGTCGAGCCCGCGTACGCGACCGACAGCAACGCCAGCGCCATCCACGCCTCCGGCACCCACACGGCGATCCCGATCACGGTCGAGACCAGGAAACCACCGGCGATGAACGTCTTCCTGACTTTCGTCACCGAGTCGCCGGCCGAGATGCGGCGGTCGGCCAGCCAGCCGCCCAGCCACTCGCCGCCGATCGCCACCAGCCCGGGCAGCGCCCCGAAGATGCCCAGCGTGAGCAGGCTGAAGTGCCGCTCCTCCACCAGGTACGTCGGGAAGAAGGTGAGGAAGAAGTAGACGACCATGTTGAGGCAGAAGAAGCCCAGCATCATCGCCCATATCGTGCGATAGCGGAACAGGTCCCGCCACCGGATCCCGTCCTCCTCCTCGTCGCCCTCGAACCCCCGGGCCCCGCCCTCACGCAGGTAGTCCAGCTCCTCCTGGGTGATCTTCGGGTGCTCCTGCGGGTCCCGGTAGGCCCGCCACCAGCCGACCGCCCACAGCAGCCCCGCCACGCCGATGATCGCGAACGTCCACCGCCACCCCAGCCAGGCGATCAGCGTCGTCACGATGGGCAGCGCGATGACGCCGCCCACCCGGGAGCCGGAGTCCCAGATCCCGGTGGCCAGGGCCCGTTCGTGCTTGGGGAACCAGCGGCCGACGACCTTGGCGCTCGTCGTGGCGGCCGGGCTCTCCCCGACGCCGAGCAGCAGCCGTACGCCGAAGAGTGAGGCGAAGCTGGTGGCCAGCGCCGTCAGCGAGGTGAACAGCGACCACCACACGGCGGCGAAGGTGAACGTCCTGCGCGGCCCGTACCGGTCGACGAACCAGCCGGCGGCCAGCTGGAAGAAGTCGTACGACCAGAAGAACGCCGCCAGGATCATGCCCTCCTCGGTCTTGCTGAGGTGGAAGGTCTCGCCCATGAACGGCAGCGCGACGCCCAGGCTGGCCCGGTCCAGGTAGTTGATGACGAGCCCGGCGAAGACGTAACTGATCATGTACCAGCGCAGCCGGCCGTGGACGGTGCTCCGGGAAGTTGTGGCCATGGCGATCCTCAGTACAATTTCCTATTGGATAATTCGGACATGTTGCCTAGAGTTCACCACGGACGTCAAGTGGAGTCACAGGAGAGAGATGGCAGGCAGTGAGCTGAAGGGGCCGGTACGCGCCGCCCGCCGCAGCGTCCTCACCGAGGACGTGTACGAGCGCGTCAAGAGCCTGATCATGAACGGTGAGCTCGAGCCCGGCGCCCGGGTCAACATCTACGCGGTGGCCAGGCTCCTCGACGTCTCCCAGACGCCGGTGCGGGAGGTTCTCTCGGCCCTGGAGTCGGAGGGCCTGCTGACCAAGGAGGCGCTGCGCGGCTATTCGGTGGCGCCCGTGCTCAACCCGGCCCAGGTCGCCGACCTGTATCAGCTCAGGCTGCTGCTGGAGCCGTGGGCCGCCGGCAGGGCCGCCGAGCGGATCGGCCCCGGCGCCGCCGCCCGCCTGCGCGCCGAGCTGGACAGCGTCCCGCAGGCGCCGCAGGGCACCCGGTACGAGGACTACCACGCCATCGCCGCCCACGACGCGCGCTTCCACGACCTGGTGGCCGAGCTGTCCGGCAGCCCCGCGCTGCGCGAGTCGCTCCAGCGCACGCACTGCCACCTGCATCTGTTCCGCATCGAGTACGAGGGCAGGCGCAGCGGCGAGCCCACGCTGGCCGAGCACGCCCGCATCGCCGAGGCCGTCACGGCGGGCGGCCCCGAGGCGGCCGAGCAGGCGATGCGCGACCACCTCGGCGCCGCCCGCGACCGCTTCCTCCGGATGGGACCATCGACATGACGAAGATCGTCAACGCCTCGGCCGCCCTGGTCGACCTGCCCGTGGAGACCGTCAGGACGGACGCCGTGCAGGCGTTCGTCAAGCAGGAGACCATCGTCGTGGACCTGCGCACGGACGACGGCCTCGACGGCACCGGCTACTCCTACACGATCGGCACCGGCGGCCGGGCCGTGCTGTCCATGCTCCGCGACCACCTGCTGCCGCTGCTGGAGGGCCGCGACGCGCGGGACGTGGAGGCGGCCTGGCGCGAGCTGTTCGCGGTCACCCGCGCCACCACGGTCGGCGCGATCACCTCCCTGGCCCTGGCCGCCGTGGACACCGCCCTGTGGGACCTGCGCTGCCTGCGCGCGGGCGAGCCGCTGTGGCGCCTGGCCGGCGGCTTCCGCCGGGCCGTCCCCGTGTACGACACCGAGGGCGGCTGGCTGCACCTGTCCACCGAGGAGCTGGTACGGGGCGCGCTCGCGGCCAAGGAGACCGGCCTGCGCGGCGTCAAGCTCAAGATCGGCCGCCCCAGGGCCGAGGAGGACGCCGAGCGGGTGGCCGCCGTCCGCGCCGCCGTGGGCCCGGGGATGGACATCATGGTCGACGCGAACCAGTCCATGACGTACGCGGAGGCCAGGCGGCGGGCGTACGCGCTGGAGCCGTACCAGGTGGGCTTCTTCGAGGAGCCGCTGCCCGCCGACGACGTCCAGGGGCACAGGGAGCTGGCCAGGTCGACCTCGATCCCGGTGGCGGTGGGGGAGTCGCTGTACTCGGTCGGCCAGTTCCGCGACTACCTGGCGCGCGGCGCGGCCTCGGTGGTGCAGGCGGACGTGGCCAGGGTGGGCGGGATCACGCCGTGGCTCAAGGTGGCCCACCTGGCGGAGGCGTTCAACGTGGCCGTGTGCCCGCACTTCCTGATGGAGCTGCACGTCAGCCTGGTGGCGGCGGTGCCGGCGGGCACGTACGTGGAGCACATCCCGCAGTTGCGCGCCGTCACCCGCACGGAGCTGCCGATCGAGGACGGGCACGCCGTCGCGCCCGACGAGCCCGGCCTGGGGATCGCCTGGGACAGGAACGCCCTAGACGACCTCCGCGTGGCCTGACCAGGCCCGGGAGGCCGTTCGCCGAAGGTCGGGCGGGTCAACCCGCGGGGTGGCTCAGCTCGCGGGGTGGCTCAACTCGCGGGATGGCCGTCCGGCGGGCCGGGGAGGCGGGACTCCAGCAGCCGCCCGGCCTCCTCGTTCTCGCCGCACGTCACCGCCGTCACCAGGTCCTCTCCCGTCATGAGCCCCAGTCTGTACGGCGACGTCACCCTCTATCTACCGATATAAGCCGATAAAAAATCTACAATGTAAGGGCGGCCTCCAGGAGCAGCGCCCCCCGCAACGCCGCGTCCCGGCCCGCCCGCGCCGGCGCGATCTCCAGATCCCTGGTCGCCAGCGGCAGGCAGCGCTCCCAGACCGCCGCCCTGATCGAGGTCAGCAGCGGCTCGGCCGCCGACAGGCTGCCCCCGACCGCCACCACGTCCGGATTGAAGAAGTTCACCAGCACCGTCAGCACCTCGCCGATGCGCCGGCCCGCGTGGCGCACCAGGCTGGTGGCCTCGGGGACGGCGTCGTTGACCAGCGTGACGATGTCGGCCGGGCGGGTCACCGTGACGCCGGCCTCGGCGAGCGCGGTCATCAGCGCGGCCCCGCTCGCGTACGCCTCCAGGCAGTCGGGGTGGCCGCAGGCGCACACGGTCGAGGAGCCGGAGCGGACGCGGACGTGACTGATGTCGCCGGCCGCGCCCCGGCCCCGGTGCAGGCGGCCGCCCGCGATGACGCCGCAGCCGATGCCGGTGCCGGCCTTGACGACCATGAGGTTCTCGGTGCCCGGCCACCATCTGGCCTCGCCGGCGGCCATCAGGTTGGCGTCGTTCTCGACCAGGACGGGCAGGTCGTAGCGGGTGGCGAGGTGCTCGGCGACGGGGAAGCCGTTCCAGCCGGGCATGCGCGACGGCGTGACGACGCGCAGGGTCACAGGGTCGACGGGGCAGGGGACGCCGGTGCCGACGCCGCGCAGGGGGACGCCGGCGGGCACGTGCTCGGTCAGGAGCTCGTCGAATTCGGCGAGCAGGCCGGCGTCGATGAGCTCCTCGACGCGGAGTGAGACGCTGGAGGCGGCCGGGCCGGATAAGCGGGACAGCTCGGCGCGTGACTCGGCCGGTTCGACCATGGAGAAGATCAAGCAGCGCGGCGAGCTCATCGTGGGCGGCTCGCTGGACGCGCCGCTGCTCTCGCAGCAGAACCCCGTCTCGGGTGAGGTCGAGGGGTTCGACGCGGAGATGGGCAAGGCGCTGGCCACGTACATCCTGGGCGAGCCCAAGGTGAAGATCGTCAACTCGGCGTCGGAGACCCGGGAGGCGCTGCTCGCCAACGGCACCGTCTTCCAGACGTACACGATCACCGAGGAGCGGGCGAAGCAGGTGGCGTTCGCGGGCCCGTACTACACCTCGGGCCTGACGATCGCGGTGAAGAAGGGCACGACGGGCATCGCCAAGCCGGAGGACCTGAACGGCAAGAAGGTCCTGGCGGGCGCGAACACCCCGGCGATCCCGGCGATCAAGAAGCTGGCGCCGCAGGCGGAGATCCTCACGTTCGGCAGCGACCCCGAGTGCATCCAGGCGCTCAAGCAGGACCGGGGCGTGGCGTACGTGCAGGACGAGGCGATCCTCATCGCGGACGCGAAGAAGGACCCGTCGATCGAGATCGTGACGAAGCCGTTCACCGAGGACCCCTACGGGATCGGCCTCAAGCACGGCGACGATCAGTTCAAGAAGTTCGTCAACGACTGGCTGAAGAAGATCCAGGACGCGGGCGTCTGGCAGGGGATCTGGAAGAACTCCATCGGCACCGTGGTGACCGGTGAGGCTCCCCAGCCGCCGGGGATCGGCTCCGTGCCGGGGTCCTGATACCGGTCCTCTTCGAGCACCTGCCCGAGCTGTGGCAGGGGCTGATCGTGACGGTCCACCTCACCGTCACGTCGTTCGCCGGCGCGGCGGTGCTGGGCGTGCTGGTGTGCGCCCTGCGGGTGAGCCCGGTGGGGGTGCTGCGCGCGATCGGCACGGCGTACGTGGAGACGTTCCAGAACCTGCCGCTGCTGGTGCTGCTGGTCCTGACCTTCTTCGGGCTGCCGGAGATCGGGTTGCAGGCGCCGCCGCTGGCGACGGTGATCATCGTCATCGCGACCGCGATGAACACGGCGCTGGCGGCGGCGGTCGGGGTGGTGGACCTGACGGCGGCGGCGCACCGGGTGAACCTGGTGGAGGCGCGGCCCATCCCGATCTTCGTGGGCGCGGGCGTGGCCTACGCCCTGATCGCGTCGGTGGCCGGGTTCGTCACGGGCCGGCTGGAGCGCAGGCTGGTGATCCTGCGATGAGCACCGCGCTGTTCGACGAGCCGGGGCCGAAGGCCCGCCGGCGGATCAAGGTGGCGACCGTCGCGGGCGCGCTGGCGGCGGTGGCGCTCGTGGCGCTGGCCATGGCGCTCGGCCTGGTCCTGGCACTGGGGCGGCTGTCGCACCGGTCGTGGGTGCGCGCTCCCGCCGCCGCCTACGTCGAGGTGGTCCGGGTGATCCCGGCGCTGCTGCTGGTGTACGTGGTCCTGTTCGCGCTGCCCCGGTACGGGCTGGACCTGCCGCTGTTCTGGAAGCTGACCGTGCCGCTGACGGTGTCGAACGCGGCCGCGTACGCGGAGATCTTCCGCGCCGGCATCGTGTCGATCGAGCGCGGGCAGACCGAGGCGGGCCTGGCCGTCGGCCTGACCAGGTTCCAGGCGATGCGTCTGGTCGTGCTGCCGCAGGCGGCCCGGCGGGTGCTGCCGTCGATCGTCAGCCAGTCGGTGGGGCTGCTGAAGGACACCTCGCTCGGCTTCGTGGTCAGCTACGGGGAGCTGCTCTACAGCGGCAAGGTCCTGGCCGCCTACAACGGCCTGCTCATCCAGACGTACCTGGTCGTCGCGCTGATCTACCTGGTGGTCAACGCGTCGCTGTCGAAGCTGGCCCGCACGCTGGAGGCCCGCCAGCCCTCGGGTGGCCTCAGCCCTTGGCGGATGAGCCGCCGCAGCCTTCCGTGAGGCCCTGCGCCGGGTCCTGGCCGTCCTTGGCCTGCGGCTTCTTCGGGGTCTTCCTGGGGCTCGGCGTGGACGTGGGCGTGGCTGCGGGGGAGGCCGACGCCGCCACGGGCGCCTGTGCGCGGCTGGACGCGCGCAGCGCCTTCTCCGCGATGTCGCGGATCTTGTCCCAGTCGGGGTAGCCGGTGTTGATCAGCGGCGGCACGAACTGCACGCTGGACACCTCGGCGTCCTTGACCTTGAGCGCCAGCGGCACCAGGTGCCTCAGCATCGGCCGCGGGATGTCGGTCCTGATCAGCTCCTTGGTGGCCAGCGCGATCTGGTTGAACCTGGTCAGCACCGTGGCCGGGTCGGCCTGGTCGAGGAGGGCGCCGAGCACGCACCGCTGGCGGCGCATGCGGGTGTAGTCGTCGGAGTTGGTGCGCGAGCGGGCGTACCACATGGCGTCGGCGCCCTTGAGCCTGCGGGTGCCGGCCTTGACCAGGCCCTCGTTGTACTTGCCGAAGACGACGTCCTGCTCGACGCTGATCCGCACGCCGCCGATGGCGTCGATGAGGCGGGCGAAGCCCCACATGTTGACCAGGGCGTACCAGTCGACCTCGATCCCGAGGGTGTAGCCGATGGTGTCCATCAGCACCTTCGGGCCCTGGTGCTGCTTGCCGCCGAAGATCTCGGGGTGGGCGTCGGCGTACTCCCAGACGCTGTTGAGCAGGTCGCTGCTGCCGCCGTTGGCGTCCTTCGGCAGGTCGAAGCCGCCGGGGAAGCGGCGGGCCATCGGCGTGTCCGGGCGGAAGCGGACGTCCTCCAGGTTGCGCGGCAGGCTGAACAGCACGGTGTTGCCGGTCTTCACGTCGACGCTGGCCAGGTTCATGCTGTCGGTGCGCACGCCGGTCCTGTTGTCGTCGGCGTCGCCGCCGAGGAGCAGGATGTTGACGCGCTCCCGGCCGGCCCAGGGGTCCTCGGGCTCGGGTTCCGGCGGGGGCGGCTCGCCCTCGTTCTCGGGGGCGGTGAAGATCCGGTCGAGGGTCTGGCGCGAGGTGCCGGCGGACTGGGCGGCGTACCCGAACGGCACCACCACCGCGATGGCGAGCAGGCCCGCCACCGTGCCGGTGAGGGCCTGTCCCGACTGCGCCAGACGGCCGGGCCGCAGCACCACGAACGAGTGGACGATCAGCGCGAACCAGGCCAGGCCCAGCACGATCCCGCCGACCATGATGGCGGTGAGCCAGGAGTCCTGGGTCGCCGAGCCGGCCAGGGTGCCGAGGTCGTTGGACAGGACGAAGGCGAGCAGCGCCAGCAGCAGGGCGGCGTAGCAGGACAGGAGAACGAGGCCGGTCCTGCGCCATCCGGCGCGCAAATGGGCGGACCCGGGGGCGAGTGCCGAGAGCACCAGCCACCCGAGGACCGCTCCGGCGCTCTTCGGTTTGTCAGCCTGCCGCACGCCTTCCCCGTTTCCCCGCGAATTCCACCATAAGCGCAAAGTCCGCAACCTGCGGTGAACCACGCGGTCGCGGTCGCCTCAGGCTCCCGTAGCGGCGGCAGCCTACCGATCGGATACGAAATATCTGTCTATCGAAGGGTGAACATCAGTAACCGAATAAGATTCGGGACATGGCCTTCTCTGAGATCGCGTACGAAGTGACCGATCACGTCGCCACCGTCACATTGAAGCGTCCTGAACGGCTGAACGCCTTCACCTTTACGATGCGCGGAGAGTTGATCGAGGCTTTCGACCTGGCCGACGCCGACGACGACGTCCGCGCGGTGGTGGTCACCGGGGCCGGACGGGCCTTCTGCGCCGGGGCCGACCTCGGCGGCGGGGGAGGCACGTTCGCCCGCAGGGACCAGACCTCGGACGGCGAGACCTCGAAGGGCGAGACCTCGGACGGCGAGACCGTCGATGGCGTGCCGCGCGACGGCGGCGGCACGGTCGCGCTGCGGATCGCCCGCTCGCTCAAGCCCGTCATCGGCGCGATCAACGGCCCCGCCGTGGGCGTCGGCGTGACGATGACGCTGCCCATGGACGTCCGGCTCGCCTCGGAGACGGCCCGCTTCGGGTTCGTGTTCGCCCGGCGCGGCATCGTCACCGAGGCCGCCTCCAGCTGGTTCCTGCCCAGGATCGTCGGCATCGCCCAGGCCATGGAGTGGGCCGCGACCGGCCGCGTCTTCCCCGCCGCCGAGGCGCTCGAAGGACGGCTGGTCTCGCGCGTGTACCCGGCGGACGAACTGCTGCCTGCGGCGTACGCGCTGGCCCGCGAGATCGCCGACAACACCTCGGCCGTCTCCGTCGCCGCCGTCCGCCGGCTGATGTGGTCGGGCCTGTCGGCCGCCTCACCCTGGGAGGCGCACGCGGCCGACTCGCGCCTCATGGCCGAGCTCGGCGGCGCGCCCGACTCGGTGGAGGGCGTCACGGCGTTCATGGAGAAGAGGCCGGCCGCCTTCCCGATGAAGGTCAGCCAGGACCTGCCGCCCGGTGTGCCCTCATGGCCCGACGATCCCTATCGTGTCTAGCATGTACGAGATCACCGTGCTGCCCATGCCCGACGACTTCGAGGGCGAGGTCGTGGCGACGCTGGTGTCCAGGAGGGCCGAGACCCCCTCCCGCCGGGCCGTGCTCTATCTCCATGGGTTCACCGACTACTTCTTCCAGGACCACCTGGCCGAGCACTACGTCCAGCGCGGCATCGACTTCTACGCGCTCGACCTGCGCAAATACGGCCGGTCACTGCTGTCGCACCAGACCAGGGGCCTGGTCAGGAGCATCACGGAATACTTCCCCGAGATCGACGAGGCCGTCCGCGTCATCCGGCGCGACCACGACGAGCTGACCGTCAACGCCCACTCCACCGGCGGCCTGATCGCGCCCCTGTGGGCCGACCGGGTCCGCGGCCGGGGCCTGGTGCAGGGGCTCGTGCTCAACAGCCCGTTCTTCGACCTCAACGTGCCCACGCCGCTGCGGCTGGCCGCCGACCTGCTCAGGACGCCGCTGTCGTACACGCGCAGGGCGCTGCCGCTGGGCTCCAGCACCGTCTACGGGCGCACGCTGCACCGCAGCGAGCAGGGCGAATGGGACTACGACCTGGAGCTCAAGCCGCTGGGCGGCTTCTCGGTGCACGCCATGTGGCTGGCCGCGATCCGGCGGGCGCAGCGGCGGCTGCACGCGGGCCTGTCCGTGGACGTGCCCGTCCTCGTCCTCGCCTCCACCACCGGCCTGCGCGTACGCGACTTCGTCCCGGAGGCGCGCTCGGCCGACATCGTGCTCGACCCCCGGCACATCGCCCGCTGGTCCACCGCGATCGGCCCCCACGTGACCTGCGTCCGCATCCCCGACGGCGTGCACGACCTGGTCCTGTCGGCCGAGCCGGCCCGCAAGCAGGTCTTCTCCGAGCTCGACCGCTGGATGAACACCTACATCCACCAGAGCGAGGCCCCGGCTGACCAGGCTCACCAGGGGAAGGAGAACAGCCCGTAGTAGGCGGCGGCCACCAGCAGCAGCCCCGTGCCGCCCAGCACGCCCGCGACCGCCACGTGCTGCCACCGGCTCGGCCGCAGCCCCTCACGCAGCGCCGACACGAACGCCGCCACCGCCGTGACCTCCTGGATCAGCATCAGCACCGCCAGCAGGCGGACGACCAGCCAGCCCGCCAGCACGGCGGGCCAGGCGCCCGCCTGGTTCACCGAGAACAGCACCAGCAGCGTGATGAACGCCACCACCGAGGCCAGCAGGCCCAGCCCGGTCCACGCCATCCGGCTCAGCCGGCGCCTGATCGGCGGCCACAGCCTGGCGTTGGCCTCGACGGGGGTCTGGTTGCGGTGCCGCAGGCGGACGAGCATGGCCGCGACCGGGCCCGCCACGTAACCGACGGCGGCCAGGCAGATCGTCAGCCCGAGCATCGTGCCGCCCGCGTACCACGGGGCCGCCGGCACGTCGCTGGCCTCGAACCGCTGGACCGGCGTCGCGCCCGCCATGTGCACCGCGGGCCGGGCCGTGCCCGGCAGGCCCTTGATCCAGTTGGCCAGGGTCTCCAGGTAACCGGCGGTGAAGTCGCCGCCGTTGACCCGCATGGCGTGGTCGCCCTTGGCCATGAACCGGATCGTGTAGTCGTCGTTGCCGGCCGTGTTGAGCGCCTTGACCAGCGCCTTGGTGGACTCGACGAAGGGGATCGACGGGTCGGTGGTGCCGTAGAAGGCCAGCACCGGCTGCTTGACCCGGCTCAGCGCGGGCATCGCGTCATAGCGCAGGAAGTCGAACCCGACGCCGCCCATCGCCCTGGTCAGCAGGTCACGCGCGCCGATGGGGGCGCGCAGCCGCAGCAGCTGCTCGTTCAAGGCCCAGGCCACCTGGCGCAGCGGCGAGACGTTGGGCGAGGACACCAGCACCATGAAACCCACCGCGGTGCTCTTGGCCGCCGCGATCGGCACCACCCAGCCGCCCTCCGACACGCCCCAGATGCCCACCCGGGCCGGATCGACCTCGGGCCGCGTGCGCAGGTATTCGACCATCCGCAGCGCGTCGTCGGCGAGCAGCCCGAAGTCGCGGTCGCGGAAGTTGTAGCCGATCGTGCGCTTGTCGAACGCGATCGTCACCACGCCCGCCTTGGCCAGGAACTCCGCCTGCGGCGTGAACTCCTCCCGCGAGCCGTTGCCCGACCCCGAGACGAACACCATCGCCGGATGCCGGCCCGGGGTGAGCGGCACCCGCAACGTGCCGTCGAGACGCTGGGCCTCCGCCGGCAGCGAGATCGCCTCCCTGCGGATCGGATCGGCGGCCACGACGGGCTTCAGCTCGTCGGCCGGCTGCGCCGGGATGGACCGGAAGGCCGCGTCCGTCTTGAGCGGTGGCGGGTCGAACGCGGGCGGCAGCACGTATCCGACCGAAGCGAGGACCACCAGCACCAGGCCGGCGGCCACGCTTAAAGTGCCACGGCCAGTGCGCATCGGCCTCCCCAAAGGCATTGTTTTCCGCTGATCTTTCAGACTACTCCTGGCGTGTGGGACAGGAGAGACCGCATTTGTCGGTGAGAACTGTTAGCTTCCTGCGACATGCGGATCCTGCACACCTCCGACTGGCACCTCGGGCGCTCCTTCCACCGCGAGAGCCTGCTCTCCGGGCAGGCCGCGTTCGTCGACCACCTGGTGGAGACGGTGCGGGCCGAGCGGGTCGACGTGGTGGCGATCGCCGGCGACGTCTACGACAGGGCGCTGCCCCCGGTCGACGCCGTGGCCCTGCTCGACGAGGCGCTCGGCCGGCTGCGCGCGGCCGGCGCTCGGGTGGTGCTGATCAGCGGCAACCACGACTCGGCGCTGCGGCTGCGGTTCGGCTCGGCGCTGTTCGAGCCCGCGGGCGTCCACGTACGCACCTGGCCCGGCCAGTCGTGGGAGCCGGTGCTGGTCGGCGACGTGGCCTTCTACGGCATCCCCTACCTGGAGCCCGAGCTGGTCAGGGCCGACTGGGAGCTGCCCGACCGCAGCCACACCGCCGCCATCGCGCACGCGATGAGACACATCAGGGCCGACGCCCCGCGCCACCGCGCCTCGGTCGTGCTGTCCCACTGCTTCGTGACCGGCGGGCAGGCCAGCGACAGCGAACGCGACATCAGCGTCGGCGGCGTCGCCCACGTGCCGCTGAGCGCGTTCGACGGCGTCGACTACGTGGCGCTCGGCCACCTGCACGGCCGGCAGCGCATGTCGGAGACCGTCCGCTACTCCGGCTCGCCGCTGGCCTACTCCTTCTCCGAGGTGGGCCACGTCAAGGGGTCGTGGCTGGTCACGCTGGGGGAGGAGACGGAGTTCGTGCCCGCCCCCGTGCCCCGGCCGGTCGGCCGGCTGCGCGGCGAGCTCGACGACCTGCTGAGCGCCCCGCGTTACGCCGCCTACGAGGACCACTGGCTGCAGATCGTGCTGACCGACCCCGTACGCCCGAAATCGGCGATGGACCGGCTGCGCGCCCGCTTCCCGCACACCCTCGCCCTGTCCTTCGACCCGGCCGGCGGCGCGCCCGCCGCCCAGCCCGTGCGCCTCAACGGGCGGCCGGAGGCGGAGGTCGCCCTCGACTTCGTCAGGGAGGTGCGCGGCGAGCCTGCCGCACCCGAGGAGGAAGACCTGCTAAGACAGGCCATCGAGGCGTCGAGGGTGAAGGAGACGATGGCGTAGTGCGGCCGCACAGGCTCTCGCTGACGGCGTTCGGGTCGTTTCCCGGCACGGAGACGGTCGACTTCGACGCCCTGGCCGAGGCGGGCCTCTTCCTCGTCCACGGTCCCACCGGCGCGGGCAAGACCACGATCCTCGACGCGCTGTGCTTCGCCCTCTACGGCCAGGTGCCCGGGCAGCGCAACAGCGCCCGCAGCCTGCGCTGCGACCACGCCCCGCCCACGGTGGGGCCGTCGGTCACGCTGGAGGTGACGCTCCGCGGCCGGTTACTGCGCATCCAGCGCTCCCCGGCCTGGCAGCGGCCCAAGCTGCGGGGCACGGGGTTCACCGAGGAGAAGTCCAAGGTCGTCCTGTCGGAGTGGCAGGGCGCCGACTGGCACGGCCTGACCACCCGCCTCGACGAGGCCGGCGACCTGGTGAGCGGGCTGCTCGGCATGAACGCCGGCCAGTTCTGCCAGGTGGCGATGCTGCCGCAGGGCGACTTCGCCAGGTTCCTGCGCGCCGACGGCGACGAGCGCTCGAAGCTGCTCGAACGGCTCTTCACGGTCAAGATCTTCACGGCGGCGGAGTCGTGGCTGGCCGAACACCGCAAACTGGCCTGGCGTGAGGCGCAGGAGCTCCGGCAGCAGGTGGACTACGCGGTCAAGCGCGTCGAGGAAGTAGCCGGCGACGACCTCCCGGCCCTCCTCACCGCCCGCCCCCTCGCCGCGTCGGTGCCCGCTGTGGCGCCGGCTGAGGGGAGCGTCTCCGAGCCGTCGCTCTTCGACTGGCCCGCCTCCTCAGCACCGTCCGATGCCGCCGCCGAGGGCACGACCGGGGGAGACGAGGCGGCGGCAGACACGCCCAAGGAGGACAAAGCCGAGGAGAACAACGGCGGGGGAGACGCGGCCGAGGGGGAGTCGGGCGGGGACGAGGTGCCGGCGCCGGAGGATGATCCGCTGCGGTGGGCCGGGGCGCTGCTCGATGCCGCGCGGGCCGTCGTGCGGCGGGCCGACGGCGAGCTCGCCACCGCCGGGCACGCGGTTCGAGCGGCGCGGACGCGATTCGACCAGGCCGCGGCGCTCGCCGACCGGCAGCGCCGCCACGCCGAGGCCCTCACGCTGCGCCGTACCCTCGACGAGCGCGCCGACGAACGCGCCGACCTGCAGGCCATCCTCGATGACGCCGCCAGGGCGGATCGGGTGCGCCCGCTCATCACCGTCGCCGGACAGCGCGCCGAGGCCGCCACCAAGGCCCGCACGATGGCCGCCGACGCCCTAGCCCGAGCCCGCCCCCTGCTGTCCGCCGCCGAAGCCATCGCACACCGGGGCCGGACTCCCGCACCCCCGCCCGCTCCGACGCCTCGGACCGCTTCGGCCGCCGCGAACGCCCCGGCTGATCCGACTCCTTGGACCGCTCCGGCCGGTGCGAACGCCCCGACTGGTGCGAACCCCCCGGCCGCTTCGAACGTCGCGGCCACTTATGACGCCCCGGCCACTTCGGACGCTCTCAACGCGGCTGGTTCGCCGTCCGTGGCCGAGCTGGCGGCGCTGGAACGGCGGCGGCAGGACGAGATCGCCCGCCTCCAGGAGCTCCTCACCGAGGAGGCCAGGCTGTCGGTGGTCCGCCGCGACCTGCTGCGGGTGGAGGAGGAGCTGGCCGGGCTGGTCAGGGCCGACGAGGACGTGGCGGCCCGGCTGGCCAGGCTCCCCGAGCTCATCGAACGGGCGGAGGCCAGGCTCGCCGCGGCCCGGGTTGACGCCGCCAGGGTGCCCGCGGCGCGGGCCGTCCGCGATGCCGCCGCCCACCTGATCGAGATCGACGGCGAGCTGTCCAGGCTGGCGGCGGAGCTCGACACGCTGGCGCAGCGCGAGGCCGAGGTGGCCGCCGCCGAGGCTGAGCTGCCCGAACGGCTGGCCGACGCGAACGCGGCCCTCGCGGACGTACGCGCGCAGGCGGCGGCCGTCCCGGCGGCGAGCGCGGCCCTCGACGCGGCCAGGGCGGCGCTGGAGGCCACCCACCGCCGCGAAGCCCTCGCGGGCGAGCTGGAGTCCGCCGCCGCCCGGCATCAGGTGCTCGTCGACCAGGCGCAAGCCCTGCGCGAACGGTGGCTCGACCTGCGCCAGGCCCGCATCGACGGCATGGCCGCCGAGCTGGCCCGCGATCTGGCCGACGGGCGGCCGTGCGCGGTCTGCGGCTCCGAGCACCACCCTCATCCGGCCTCTCCCGCCGAGAGCGCACCTTCGGCCGACGACGAACACGAGGCCGAGTCCGCCCACGAGGCGGCTCTCGCGAGCCGGGAGGAAGCCGAGCGCACTCTCGCCGCCATCGGTTCCCGCCACGCCGACGCCGTCGAAGCCACCGCCGGCCTCGACGTCGACACAGCCGCCGAACAGGTGGAACAGGCCGCGCAGGAGGTCGCCCGCCTGCGATCGGTGGCCGACCGCGAGCCCGCCCTGGCCGCCACGCTCGAACGCATCGAAACCGAACGCGAACGCGTCCGCGACCAGGCCAGGGAGATCGCCGAAGCCCTCGCCGCCCACCGCGCCCACAGAAAGCAACTGACCGCCGAACGGGCCCGCGTCCAGGCCCAGCTCGCCCAGACCACCGCACCCCAGGCAGGCCCGCACACCGCTCCGCCGTCCGCTTGGCCGGAGGCGGCCACGTCCGGTGGCGGCACCGGATCCGAGCGGGTCGCGGCCGGTGACGCGGGCGGACAAGGTGACGCCGTGGCCGATGGGGGCGCGGTGCTCGCCGCCGCCGAGCGTGAGCTGCGCAGGCTGGAGGCGTCGGCGGCGCAGGAGGCCGCGCTGGCGCAGGAGACGGAGGGGCTCAACCGGGACCGGCTGGAGCAGGAGGAACGCGGACGGCGGGTGGCCGCGCGGCTGGCCGCCTGCCGCACCAGGCACGAGGAGCTGAGCGGCGACGCCGGCCGGTTGAGCGCGCGGCTGGACGCGGCACGCGGCGGCGACGCCACCCTCTCCGCCCGCCTGTCCCGGCTCAACGACGAGGCCGAGCTGCTGCGCGAGGCGCTGGAGGCCACGCAGTCGGCGGTGACGGCCCGCGCCGAGCGCGACGCGGCCCGGCGGGCGGCCGAGCAGGCGGCACTCGAAGCGGGGTTCGGGGACGTGGGGGAGGCGGAGGCCGCGTACCGGAGCCCGGCGGAACGGGAGAGCAAGGCGGAGCTGCTGCGCCGGCTGGACGACGAGCATGCCGCCGTGAGCGGCGTGCTGGCCGATCCCGAGCTGGTGGCGGCGGCGGCCGAACCCGCACCGGACCTGGCCGCGATCGGGGCCGGGCGCGACGAGCTGGAGGCGGCGTACACCAGGCTGTCCAGCGCCCTCGACCGGGCGCGGGCCAGGGCGCGGCGGCTGGAGGAGCTGCACGCCGAGCTGTCGGAACGCATCGAGCATTGGCGACCGGCCGCCGAGCGGCACCGGCTGGCCGAGCGGATGGCGGCCCTGGCCAGCGGCACCTCCGGCGACAACCAGTGGAGCATGAGCCTGTCCTCCTACGTGCTGGGGGAGCGGCTGCGCCAGGTCGTGGACGCCGCGAACGAACGGCTCGACCACATGTCGGGCGGCCGCTACCTGCTGCGGCACGACCTGCGGAAGACGGCCGGCTCCCGCACTCGCGCGGGCGGCGGGCTGGGGCTGCGTGTGGCCGACGGCTGGACCGGCGTCGACCGCGACCCGGCCACCTTGTCCGGCGGCGAGAGCTTCATCACCTCCCTGGCCCTGGCGCTGGGGCTGGCCGACGTCGTCACGGCCGAGGCGGGCGGCGCGGAGCTGGGCACGCTGTTCGTGGACGAGGGGTTCGGCACGCTCGACGAGGACACGCTCGACAGCGTGCTCGACATCCTGGACGGGCTGCGCGACGGCGGGCGGGCGGTGGGCATCGTCAGCCACGTGGCCGAGCTGCGTACCAGGATCACCGCCCAGCTCAAGGTCACCAAGACCCGCACCGGCTCCACACTGCGGGCGGTGGGGTTGCGCTGAGGCCCTGAGGTACGGCGACATGACCTTCGCTCCGGGCGCGGGTGACGCGGCCGTTCCGGGGAGATGACCTTGGCGGCGGGTGCGCACTACGCTGGGCCGGGCCGAGATACCAAGGGAGCGGTCATCATGCGCGTCGTCGTCACGGGAGCCCACGGCAAGGTGGGCAGAGCGGCCGTCAAGGCCCTGGCCGAGGCGGGTCACGAGGTGACCGCCACCGACCTCACCCGCCCGGTCTGGGAGCGCCACGACCCCGACACCCCCCGCTACGTGCAGGCCGACCTGACCGACGCCGGGCAGGCGTTCGCGGTGACGCACGGGGCCGAGGCGGTGGTGCACGCGGCGGCGATCCCGGATCCCACCTCCAACCCGGCGCACGTGGTGTTCCAGAACAACCTGATGTCCACGTTCAACATGATCGAGGCGGCGGTGCGGTTCGGCGTCCGGCGGTTCGTGAACATCTCCAGCGAGACCGTGCCCGGCTTCTTCTTCCCCGAGCGGCCGTTCCTGCCCGACTACGCGCCGGTGGACGAGGAGCACCCGATCCGGCCGCAGGACCCGTACGCGCTGGCCAAGCACTTCGGCGAGCAGCTCATGGACGCGGCCGTGCGCCGGTCGGACATCAGGTGCATCTCGCTGCGGCCGAGCTGGGTGCAGCACGAGGGCAACTACGAGCGCAATCTCGGGCCGCAGGTGCGCGACGCCTCCGTGGTGGGGGCGGGGCTGTTGAGCTACATCGACGTGTACGACCTCGCCGACGCGATCGTGCTGGCCGCGGAGTCCGAATTGCCCGGGCACGAGGTGTTCTACATCGCCTCGCCGGACAACGCGGGCGGGCACGACTTCGCGGCCTCGCTGCGGCGCTCTCATGGTGACCGGGTCGAGCTGCGGGCGCTGGCCAGGCCGGACGCGTCGGGCATCTCCTGCGCCAAGGCCCACCGCCTGCTGGGCTGGACCCCGAAGCGGTCGTGGCGCGACTACCTCGACGAGAACGGCCGCACCCGCAAGGAGGCGTGACCGACCGTTTCCCGCACCCTGGGGGGAGAGCCGGGTCAGTCGAGGGCGGCGATCAGGTCGGGGAGTTCGGCGGGGTCGTGGAAGAGGGTCGCCCCCAGCCCCTCCAGCCGCGAAACGGGCGTGACACCGCCGGCGAAGGCCAGGCAGCGCATGCCCGCGCTCACCGCCGCCGTCACCCCGAACGGGCTGTCCTCCACCACCACGCACCGCTCGGGCTCGGCCCCCATGACGGCGGCGGCGTGCAGGAACAGGTCGGGTGCCGGCTTGCCCCGCGTCACGTCCTCGACGCTGAACACCGCCCCGTCGAACCGGTCGGCCAGGCCGGTCAGTTCGAGGCTGCGGCGGATGGTGGCGTGACGGCCGTTCGAGGCCACGCAGCAGGGGATGGTGAGCCGCTCGAGTGCCTCCTCGATGCCCTCGATCGTGCGTAGCTCGGCCTTGACGGCGGCCACGTAGTCGGCGTTGAGCTGCTCGCGCCAGCCGGGAGGGGTCCGGCCGATCTGCTCCAGCCAGTAGTCGTTCGTGCAGCCGACGAAGCGTTCGGCGTACTCGGCCTCGTCGATCGTCCAGCCCAGGCGGCGCAGCGCGGCGGTGCCCACGCGTACGGAGATCGGCTCGCTGTCCACCAGCGTCCCGTCGCAGTCGAAGATGACCAGCTCGACAGCCAAACTGTTTCCCTTTCCCCGAGTCAGCATTGCTTGAAACGTAACATCGCGCAGGTGGTAGCGTTCCCGTACCACTTCACAAGACGCTAGTCCGCATGGTGAGACAGAATGACGACATCCCCCCAGACGTCGGCGCCGAGCCGGTCCAGGATCGCGACCGCCAGCCTGATCGGCACCGCGATCGAATTCTATGATTTCTACATTTACGGCACCGCCGCGGCCCTGGTGCTCAACACCGCCTTCTTCCCCGAGATGGACCAGGTGGCGGGCAACCTCGCGGCGTTCTCGACGTTCGCGGTGGCGTTCATCTCGCGGCCGCTCGGCTCGGCCGTGTTCGGTCACTGGGGCGACCGGATCGGCCGCAAGTCCATGCTGGTCGTGTCCCTGCTGGTGATGGGGCTCTCGACGGTGGTGATCGGGCTGCTGCCCGGCTACGCCTCGATCGGCGTGCTCGCGCCCGTCCTGCTGGTGCTGCTGCGCTTCACGCAGGGCATCGGCCTCGGCGGCGAGTGGGGCGGCGCGGCGCTGCTGGCCACCGAGCACGCCCCGCCGGGCAAGCGCGGCCTGTACGCGATGTTCCCGCAGCTCGGCCCGTCGGCCGGGTTCATCGTGGCGAACGGGCTGTTCCTCGTCCTCGGGGAGACGCTGAGCGAGGGGCAGTTCGACAGCTGGGGCTGGCGGCTGCCGTTCGTGGCGAGCCTGCTGCTGGTGATCGTCGGCCTGTACGTACGGCTGAAGATCTCCGAGACGCCCGTCTTCCAGCAGGCCATGGACGAGCGCCGGATCGCCAAGGTGCCGTTCGCCGGCCTCATGCGGCACCAGTGGCGGCGCGTGCTGCTCGGCGCCGGCGCCATGACGATCGCCTACACGCTCTTCTACACCGCCACCACCTACTGCCTGGCCTACGGCACCGACACACTGCAGATCCCCAGGACCACCATGCTCGCGCTGACCATGGTCGGGGTGGTGTTCATGGCGGCCGGCACGGTCGTCTCCGCCGTGGTGTCCGACCGGGTGGGCCGCCGCCGCACCCTGATCACGGGCACGATCGCGGCCGTGGTGTGGGGGCTGGTGATGTTCCCGCTGATGGAGACGCGCTCGGTGCTCCTGGTCGGGGTGGCGCTGGCCGGGGCGCTCGCGCTCATGGGGCTGGTCTTCGGGCCGATGGGCGCGTACCTGCCGGAGCTGTTCAGGACCGAGTTCCGCTACAGCGGCGCGTCCACCGCCTACAGCCTCGGCGGCGTGCTCGGCGGCGCGGTGCCGCCGCTGGTCGCCACCGCCATGCAGGCCAGTGGGCTGGGCGCGCTGGCGGTCGGCGGGTACGTCGCCGCGATGGCCCTGCTGAGCCTGCTCTGCCTGCTCGCCCTGCCGGAAACCGGCGACAGCACTTTGCGCTGACGGGACCTCGACGGCCTGGGAACAGCACCCTGCGCCGACCGGGCCTAGTAACCGGGAAACAACAGGGACAACTCGCGCGGATGGGCCGCGATCAGACGTAGTTCATCGTCGGTGAGCGGCCTGCCCGTCATCGCGTTGCAGAGCTGGACCACGCGGAACGACAGGTCCTCGTCGGCCACCTCGGTGCCGAGCCCGTCCATGACGTGCCGGAAGCCGGCCTTGCCGCCGTACTCGCCGGTCAGCACCACCCGGCCCGCCCGCGCGTGCCGGTCGTCGGGGAACGGGCCCAGCGTCGCCTCGTCGTACAACTCGTAGTTGCCGTGATCTTTCAGCGCCCCGTCGGCGTGGATGCCCGACTCGTGCGCGAACGCGTTGCGCCCCACCCCCACCTGGTTGTACGGCAGCGGCTGCCCCAGCGCGTAACTCGCCCACAACGCGAACCGGCGCGCCCACGACAGATCCAGCGGGTCGCCGATCTTCGCGTCGAGGCCGAAGCCGTGCCGGAACGCCAGCACGGTGGACAGCAGGTCGGCGTTGCCCGAGCGCTCGCCGACGCCGTTGACGCACGTGTTGATCCACGCGTCCTGCCCGGCGTCGAGGTCGCCGAGCGCGCCCGACACCGAGTTGGCCACCGCCATGCCCAGGTCGTTGTGGCAGTGCGTCTCGACCGGCATCGCGGCGCCCGAGGCCAGCCTGGCGAACCGCTCACGGATCCGGCCGGGCGTGTCGCCGCCGATGGTGTCGCAGTAGCGTACGCGGTCGGCGCCCGCCTCCTTGGCCGCCAGCGCGAACTCCAGCAGGAACCCGTCGTCGGTACGCGAACCGTCCTCGGCGTTCACCCCGACCGTCAGCGCCCCCGCGCCCTTGGCCACGCGGACCGCGGCCGTCATCTCCCTGATGATCTCCTCCCGGCCCAGCCGGCCGCGGAACTTGTTCTGGATCATGTAGTCGGAGGTCGAGATGGACAGGTTGTAGTGCTTCAGCCCGAGCGGCGCCGCCCGCTCCACGTCCTGCGGCACGCCCCGGCACCACCCCGACAGCCGCAGCTCCCCGAACACACCCGCCTCGGCCAGCGCCACCTGCGCCCTGACGTAAGGCGCCTCATGGAAGAGGAACGGGAACCCGATCTCGGACTGCGCCACCCCGAGCCTGGCCAGATAGAAGTTGACCATGGTCTTGCCGAACTTCGACAGGCCGGTGCGCGCGGTCTGCACGCCGTCCCGGTTGGTCACGTCGAGGAAGTGAACGTTGGGCATGCTCCCACGTTGACATGCTCGTTCGACATGGATCAATATTGATTATCGTCAACTTCGGAGGGTGTTCGGTGGCGGAGTGGATCGACGCGGCCACGGCGTCGGAACGGCTGGGCGTCAAACCCGCGACGCTGTACGCGTACGTGAGCAGGGGAGTGCTGCAGCGGCGGCACGGGGAGGACGGGCGCCGCAGCCTCTTCTCCGCCGAGGAGATCGAACGCCTGGCCCGCCGCGGCCGCCCCCGCAACCAGCGCCCGGAACTGGTCATCGAATCGGCCATCACCGCACTCGGCGTCGACCGCCCCTACTACCGAGGCCTCGACGTACTCAGCCTGGCGGGCATGGCCCCGTTCGAAACGGTCGCGGAATGGCTCTGGACCGGCAACCCCACCGTCTGGCCCCCCACCCGACCGACCCCCCTGAACACTCCGAACGCCTCCACCACCGATCCGAATGCCTCCAACGCCGCTCCCAGCACCTCCAACGCCGACCCTGGCCTTCCGGGCGACTCGGGTGCTTCGTCCGGCGACTTGGGCACCCCGGTCGTTTCCACGAGCGACGCGGGCATCTCTCGCGAAACAGCCAGTTTCACCGGCAGCGTTGACGTTCCGGACGGGGTGTCGGCCGCCAGAGCGCACGTTCCGCCGCGGGAACGTCTGGCCGCCGACGCGTCCGCTCCGCATGAACCTTCACTCGCGCGCACGAACGATCCGCAGGGGCGTCCGGCCGTCTCCGGAGACGATGCCGACGTTGAGGGTGGGGCGTCGGTCGCCGGTGCGTCAACTCCGCATGAACATTCCGCCCCAGGCGCGCGCGTTACGCAGGGACGGCCGGCCGGCTACGAAGGCGGTGTCGGCGTTGAGGGCGAGGTGTCGGTCGCTGGTGAGCATGGTGCCCGCCGGGGACGTGGGCCCGAGGTCGGTGGGCGGCGCAGGATGGCGGCACCCGCGGCCTGGCGGTGTGAGCCTGAGGCGCTGGAGGCGGCCGTCGCCGCTCAACGCGGACTGCCCGCCGACCTGCTGCCGCTCGACCGGCTGCAGGTGATCACCACGGTCCTCGGCGCGTCCGACTCCCTCCGCCATCAGCTCGACCCCGCCTCCGTCACCGAAACCGGCCGCCGCATGATCGCCGGCCTGGTGGACGCGCTGCCCCAGCTCAGCGAGCCCAATGGCGACTCGATCGCCGCGCGCCTGTGGTCCCGCCTGTGCCCGGCACCCGCCACCCCCGCCCTGCTCACCGCTCTCGAAGGTGCCCTGGTCCTGCTCGCCGACCACGAACTGGCCGCCTCCACGCTGGCCGCCCGGGTCGCCGCCTCCGCCAAG
The DNA here is from genome assembly GCF_035917475.1 of Nonomuraea fuscirosea. Classification (NCBI taxonomy): domain Bacteria; kingdom Bacillati; phylum Actinomycetota; class Actinomycetes; order Streptosporangiales; family Streptosporangiaceae; genus Nonomuraea; species Nonomuraea fuscirosea. The sequence continues at coordinate 1,974,797 of NZ_CP109074.1, forward strand.
GCGGATCCGTACGCCGTGGTGCTGACCGGCCTCGGCGTACTGGGCGGCCCGCTGCACGGAGGAGCGTCGTACGGCGCCGAACGCCTGCTCGCCGAGATCGCCGCGCCACACCAGGCCGCCCGCGTCGTCACCGAGCGGGTACGGCGCGGCGAGCGCATCCCCGGCTTCGGCCACAGTGTCTACAAGAACGGCGACGCCCGCGGCGCCCTGCTGCTCGACCTGGTCAGAACCGCCGCCCCAGGCCATGAGCGCATCGCCGCCGGAGACGCCCTGCTGGCGGAGATGCGCCGGCGCCGCCTCCCCGACCGCAACATCGACTTCGCCCTCGCCGTCCTCACCGCGGTCACCGGCATGGTGAGCGGCGCCGGCGAGGCGATCTTCGCGGTCGCCAGAGCAGCGGGCTGGCTGGCCCACGCGATGGAGGAGTACCACCGCGGCTCCCTCCTCCGCCTCCGCGCCTCCTACACCGGCCCACCCACCAAGTAAACGCCCCCAACGCCGCACACCATCAACGCGGCATGCCGCCAACGCCGCACACCATCAACGCCGCACACCTCAGCAGCGCACGCCCAGTGCCGCTCGCCGCCAGCGCCGCACCGTGCGCCCCCGCGACCACATCATGGCCCCTAGCTCACATCTGCGGCCTCAACCATCCGCGACGCTCGGCCCCTCACGACCCTGGCCATCTGCGATCCTCGGTTACTCGCGATCACCCGTAGCCCCGCCCACACGTGCGCCTCACCACACGCTGCCCGCAGCCGCTCCACGACCTTCGACCGCTCCACGACCTTCGACCTCTTCATGCCCTCGGTCACTCACGCTGCCGCGATCCTCACCCACCGAGCCTCTCAGCCACCAACGACCTCGACCGCTCAGGGGCCTGCACGCGCTCCGGAATCCCCGGTCACTCGCGGCCCCCCACGGTCCTCACCCACCGTGCTCGTAGCCGCTCCGCGACCCGGGGAAGCAAGGGCGCGGGCGGCTATGCCGGGGTCGGGGTGCTGCGGTCCACGTACGAGGACAGGGCGCGGACTCGTTCGGCGTGCTGGTCGTGGCCGACGATCACCGGGGGCTCGTTGTACGGCATCGCGTCCGAGGAGCGACGCAGCTTGATGTACTGCCCGCAGGCGTCGATCGCGTACGGCTCCATGTCATCCTGCAACGCCCCGATCACCGTGATCCCGTACGTCTCCCCGATCCTCCTGAACAGCGCCACCGCCTCCCTCCGGTGCTCCTTGCCCAGGTTGCGGCCCAGCTCGTCGAGGACGAGGCACAGGTGCCCGCCCCCGGAGGAGGCGATGGCCGCCGAACACACCAGTTTGACGGCCTTCTCGTCCATGAGCGCCGTGTTGGCCCGCCGGTTGTAGGGGACGAACCCCTGCCCCTCGCCCCGCCGCCACTTCGGCGTCACCCGCCACTGCCAGCGCTGCTCGGGATCGGCGGGAGCGGGTGGCACCGGGAACTCCAGGGTCGCGCCGTAGCCGCCGTAGGAGGTGTCGAGTTTGTCGAACTCCTCGGCCACCCGCGTGAGCCGCGCCTTGATCGCCGCCGTCAGCGCCGCCCGGTGCACGGCCGTCGACTGGGCCGCCTCCTCCGCGCCCCTGGCCGCCGCCGCCAGGTCACGCTGGCGGGAGCCGAGCTGCGCCTCGATCTGGCGCCGCTGGTGGCGTTCGTACTCCTCCTGCCCCCGCAGGTAGGACGCCAGCGCCCCGCACACGCCCGCGAACGTCGCCTGCTCGCGAGCCGTGCTGCCCTCCCGCTCGCTCAGCAGGAAGCGCAGCTCCTCCGGGATCTCCGCCTCCTCCTCGGGGAACGTGTCGCGCAACGCCTGGTCGAGGTGGCGTTCGGCGACCCGCCACCACTCCTCGGCGGCGCGCGGCCGCTCCTCCTCAGGCAGCGCCGCCAGCCACTCGCGGGCGGTCTCGATCGTGCCGCCCCAGTCGGCGGCCAGCGCCGCCAGCTTGAGCGTCTCCCGCTCCGCGCCGACCTTCGCCTCCAGCCCGCGCGCCTGCGCCCGCTCGGCCTCGTGCCGCTGCCTGCGGCCCTCCAGCCGCTCGATCTCCATGTCCCTGGTACGGGCGCGGAAGTCGAGCGAGCCCGCCTGCCGTTCGGCCTCGGCCACCTTCGGCGCCAGCTCCTCGACGGCCGCGTTCAGCTCGCCCAGCCTGGCCCGCCGCTCGCCGAGCTTGGCCTCCAGCTCGGCCAGCCGCACCCCGGCCCTTGCGCCCTCCAGCCGCCGCTGCGCCCGCGCGACCGACTCCTCCCCGTCGTGCACGGCCTGGGCGGCGCTCTCCTGTACGTCTCTGGCCCGGTTGAGCCGCTGCTCCGCCGCCTTGATCCGGGCCTCCCGCCCGGTCGCGACCCCGTCGAACGCCCCGACGACGCTCACCCCGGCCGCGCTGACCAGCACGGACCCGGGCAGCGCGGCCAGCGCCGCGGCGGCGGCGTCGAGCTGGGCGGCATCCACGATCACGGCGTGCTCGTTGGGCCAGCCACGCAACTCGCCCAGCGCCCCGGCCGTGGTCCCGGCCTGCCCCTGCGACTTGCCGTAACGCGCCTTGAGCGCCTCCCCGAGCGCCCTCCCCTCACCGCCACCGGCATCGGCATCGGCGCCACGACCGGCGTGGCCGGCTCCCTGCGGCGTGTGGGCGGCGTCCCGGGCCTGTTCGGCCACGTCGAGGGCGTCGAGCAGGCCGGTGGCGCCGATGCCGGCCGCCGCCAGCGCGTTGAGCTGGGCCGCCGCCGGGCCGCCCTCGGCGTCGTCGAGCGCCGCCTGGGCCGAGGACACCTCCCGGTCGGCCACGCCGAGCGCCTTGAGCGCCTCGTTGAGCCGTAGCCGCACCTCGCCCAGCTCCCGCTCGGCCGCCGGCACGTCGCGCCCGTCGGCGAAGCGGCGCGTCTCCTCCAGAGCGGGGATCAGCCCGCGCAGCTCGTCGGCGGAGTTCTCCGCCACGGCGCGGTCGGCTTCGAGCTTGGCCGCCCGCGCCTGCATCGCCGCCAGCTCCTTACGGGCCTGCGACACCTGCCGGTCGAGGGTGTCCTCGCGCAGGGTGGCGATCTCGGCCTTGACCATGGCGATCGACTCGGCGGCCGCCTCGCCCGCGGCGCGGTGCCGGTCGAGGTCGGCGACCAGCGCCTCGTCCTTGCCGGCCGCGTCGGCCAGCCGGCGCGCCTGCCGCCCGCGCCAGCACCGCAGCGCGTCGGCCAGCCGGATCCTGGCCTGATCCCGGCGGTCGAACGTGCTCAGCAGCGCCTTCGACTCCGCCTCGAACTCCGCCAGCCGCTCGCCCGCCTGCGCCGCCCGCACCCGCTTGGCGTGCTCGTCGCGGCGGGCCTCGCGCTCCTGCTCCAGCTCGGCGTCCAGGCCGGTGAGCGCGGCGATGGCCTCGAAGACCCGCTCGGGCGAGATCTCGTTGAGCGGCTGGGAGAGCAGGTTGGTGGCGACCTTGCTGCGTACGGACGTGGACAGGAACGACACGCACCTGACCCGGTCGCCGTAGAGCACCTTGGTCAGGTCGCGGGCCACGACGTCGCGCCGCCCGGCCGACTTCGGCAGCGACGCCCAGATCTCGTCGGCCCGGGCCACCCGCTCGGCCTCGGACGGCGACGCCGCCAGGTGCACGCCCTCCCGCCAGCGGATCTCCAGGTGCGGCGCCTCCTGGTTGACCTTCAGCCAGACGGTCATGGCCCCGCCGGAGGTGTCGGGCACCTCGAACAGCTCCCCGTCAGCCGAGCCGGCCTCCTCGAACAGCTCTCCGTCAGCCGAGCCGACCACGTCCACAGCAGCGGCCGGGCCGCTGCCAGCCACGGAAGAAGCCGGGGGAGGGGAGGCCGTCGCGTCGCCGAAGCCCTCCATGCCGGGCGGCCCGAAGACGCCCACGATGTATCCGTGATCGGCGCTGGCCCACTGCCGGGCCCCGGCGCCGCTGGCCAGCTCGGCGTTGAAGAGCAGCTCCGACACCGCCTTGGCGCCGGAGGCGAAGCGCCACTGCTCGTCACCCAGCAGCGCCGTGATCGAGGCGATGAACGACGACTTGCCCGCCCCGTTGGAGTCCTTCGGCCCCGCGCCCGCCACCACGATGAGCGTGCCGGGGACCGTCGGCACCGGATGGGTCGACAGCCGCGAGATGTTGACCGCCTGCACGGCGATCAGCACCCGGTCTCCGACGACGTTCTCCACCTGCGACACCTGAAACCCCCGTTGTCCTTCCATCCGTGTTGAAAGCCACTACCGGGCCGCTGCGAAGCGGCCCGTCCCCGTCACTTCGCCGATCTACGCGCGAGTACGGCCGCCGCCAGCGGCGTGTTGGGCCCCGCCGCCAGGATCAGCTCCTCCTGCAACCGCCGCCTGGCCGCCGGCGTGAGCCGGTGGAACTGCGGCCCCGGCACGTAGCCGCCCGCCTCCTCGCCCGCCTTGACCTGCCCGATCAGCCCGGCGTGCCGCAGCGAGCGCAACGCCGCCTCCAGCTCGCCGATCGGCAGCTGGGTGTGGCGGCGCAGCTCGTCGACCGGGGTCGGGTGCGGCGACAGCCACGAGTCCTCAGGCAGCAGGCCCTCGGCGCGCGGGATGGCGACGGAGTGCACGAGCACGAGCGTCAGCACCGCCCGCTCGCTCACGCCCAGCCTGGTGCCCTCGGGGCCGCCCAGCTCGGCGGCGACCGCGTCGTCGTAGCCGGAGGTCCAGCGCTCACGGTGCTGGATCAGCGTACGGCCGCGCCTGGCCAGCATCTCGCCCAGCGTGTGGCGCAGCGCCGGATCGCGCAGGGCCGCGAACCGCACCTCAGGCACCGGCTCCGCCGCGTGCTCGACCACCATGAACGCCGCCACGAGCTCGGCCCGCCGCCGCTCGTCGTAACCGCTGAGCAGGTCGTCGAACTCGGCCGCCCCGCCCTCGGCCCGGCCCCCGGCCCCGGCGGGCGCCGGAGGATGCGGGCCCGCCACGGCCACGATGTCGGCGTCGCCGACCACGGTCAGCTCGGGCCGCTCGGGCTCGGGCAGCCGGCGTACGAGCTCCTGCAACTGCGCGTGCGACTCCACCGGCCACAGCGCGCACCGCGGCCCGAGCAGCACCACGCCGTCGTCGACGACCACCCAGGCGGAGTCGTGCAGCCGCCGCAGCGCGCCGCGCGCCCAGTTGCGCATCAGGTCGTCGGTGCGGCCGATCAGCTCGCGGTAGGTGTCGAGCACCAGCTCCACGGAGGCGGGCTCGCCCGGCCACGGATCCACCGACAGGTCGCGCCAGCAGCACTTGAGCACCGCCGCCAGCACCCGCCTGGTCTCCCCCGACCGCTCCACGGAGACGGGCGGCACCTGGTGCTCGTCGAGGAGCGACGGAGTCACCCCGTCGGGCCACACGGGCACGGCCTCGCCGGTGGAGTCGGGCCGGGTCAGCCGCAGCATGCCGGGAGCCGCAGCCACCCCGGCACCGAGCCGGGCCGGCCCGGCCGCCCGCACCCGCGCGTGGGCGAGCGCGTGAGCCTGCCGATCGACGCTCATGAGACCCGCTCCAGGTAGCCGTGGGAGAGCCACGCGGGCTCGCGCTCGGGATCGACGCTCAGCCCGTCGGACCAGGCCAGCCGGTAGGGCAGCTCGGGCCGCAGATCGACGGTGGTGAGGTCGGCCAGCACGCGCCGCGCGGAGGGCCAGTCGGAGCCGAGCACGTCGGCCAGCGCGATCCGGTCGGCCTCGCCCAGCAGCGACTCGGCCATCAGGGTCAGCCGTTCGAGCGCCGCGCCGGGCGAGGAGTCGAGCGAGGACTCGGGCCCGGGGTCGGGCAGGTTGGAGCGCGGGGGAGTGGGCTGGGCAGGGGCCGGGCGCGGGGCCTCGTCGACGGCGCGGGCGACGGCGGCCGGATCGTGCCACGGCGCGGGCGCGTCGAAGACGAACCCGTCGAGCACCGCCGCCAGCCGCTCCCTGGACGCCGTCTGCGCGAACGTCCGCCACGTCTCCGTCGGCAGCAGGGTCAGGTTGCGCGTGGTGCCCGCCGAGTCGGCCAGGCGCCCGGCGGCGCGGCGGGAGGCGTCGCTGTAGGCGTAGATGGCCGCCCGCAGGTCGGTGCAGGTCCGGTCGAGCTCCGGCCATCGGGTCAGGATCGTGCCGTGCAGGCTCTGCGCCCGGCGCGCGATCTCCTCGGTGCCCCACAGCTTGGGCGCCTGCTCGCGCAGCTCCTCGATCGTGCCCGTGGTGAGCGTGATCAGCTCGAGCGCCCACAGCCGGAACGCCCGCGCCAGGTTGAGCGCGCTCTGCCTGGCCTCCTCCATCGTGGTGCGCGGATCGGCGACGTTGAGGTCTTCGAGCGCGAGCAGCCGGTGCATCTCCGACTGCCCGCCGTCGTCCATCATCCGCCGGATGAACATCAGCCCCACCACACTGGTGAACGAGGCGCGGTAACGCAGCTGGTTGGGCTTGGGGAACACCTCGCGGATCGCGCCGAGCCCCTTGAGCACGCGCAGCCGGTTGTCGAACTGGTCGGCGGGATGGGCCCGGCAGGCGAAGCGCATCTGCTCGTGGGTCAGCCACTCCTCGCCGGCCTCCGCGAACGCCGCGAACAGCGTCTCGGCGATGTCGACCAGGGCGGGATCGTCGACCACCGCCCCGCTGTCGCGGGCCAGCGCGGCGAACATGCGGCGGTAGGTCGACAGGACCGCCTCGTCGGTGAGGACGGAGTCGAGGGTCAGGGGCTGTTCGGACACGGGCACTAAGGTACGGCTTCACACCGACACTCTTGGCACGCTCGCACCGAGAGCCCCGAAGGAGCTCAGGAGAACCCCAGGTATACCAGCCAGTACGTACGCGTACGGGACGCCTGGGCGCTAGGGTGATGCCCGATAACACGGGGGCGAAACGCTAAGTAATCGTACAAACCGGGGTGAGTGACGAGTGCGCATGCTCCGAGGCGATCGAGCAACGGCACTGATCGCCGCCGCGGTGGCCGCGATCCTGGTCGCCGTGGCGGCGTGGCTGGGCGTGGGCGTGTCGAGCGCCAACCCCAAGCTGGCCGACGTCGGCGCCTGGCTCTGGACCAAGGCCAGAGGCAAGATCGTGCACGTCAACGGCCTGTCGGGCGAGGTGGACGGCTACCTCAACGACAAGGCGGGCCGTCAGCTGCGGGTGGTGCAGGACGGCGGCGACGTGCTGCTCGTCGACGACACGACCGGCTACGTCAGCCGGGTCGAGCCGAGCCAGCTCAGCGTGGCCGAGACCCGCGACTTCGGCGCGGCCGGGCTGCAGCTGGCCGTGTCCGGCGGCACGGCGTACGCGGTCGATCCCGCGAGCGGCAAGATCCAGCAGATCAACCCCGCCACGCTCGACACCGTCGGCACCGCGCTCACCCTGCCCGCCCCGCTCGGCGCGGCCCGCATCGACGGCGGCGGCCGCCTGTGGGTGCCCGTCACCGCCAGGGGCGAGGTCGTCCCGGTGGCCGAGGGCACGGCGGCGGCCCCGGTCAAGGTCGGAGAGCCCGGCGAGGAGCTGTCGGTCACGATCGCCGGCGGCCTGCCCGTCGTCGTCAACAGCCGCGCGGCCACCGCCACCGTCATCGGGTCCGACGGCGGCGTCGGCCAGATCACCCTGCCCAAGGGCGTCTCCCAGGCCGCCAGGGGCGGCGCGCTCACCCCCGCCGCCACCGAGGGCTCGCTCGTGCCGATCCTGACGCCCGGCGACTCCGGACTGCTCGTGGTGATCGACACCGCCTCCAATGCCGTGCTCAGCACCAAGCTCGGCACCGGCGACCCGGCCGCGCTCGGCACGCCGCAGGTGCTCGGCTCCAAGGTGTACGTGCCCGACCAGGCCGCCGGCTCGCTGATCGTCTGGGACAGCGCGGACGGTGGCCGCCCCACCACGCTCAGGGTGGCCCAGGAGCCGGGCCCGGTGGACGTGTTCGTCAAGGACGGACTGCTGTGGGCGAACGACGAGAACGGCGACAAGGCCATCGTCATCGACCCGGAAGGCCGCAAGCACGACGTCGACAAGGACGACTCCGACGTACCGGGGCCGACCAGCACCCCCAAGCCCAAGCAGACGCCGCGCTCCGACCCGACGCGGACCGACACCCCGCCGCAGCCGGACCCCGTCGAGACCACCACGCGGGCCCCGGTCCCGCCGACACGCGACCCCACGCGCGAATCCACTGGGCAGCCGACGCGGACACCGACGCGGACCCCGTCCTCGACCCCCACACCCACACCCACACCCACACCCACACCCACACCCACGCCGAGCGCGCCGGCGCCGCCCGGCGGCGTCACCGCCAGGTCGGGGCCGGGCAAGGTGACCGTCACCTTCAGCCCGTCCGCCGGCGGCAAGGTCGAGCGGTACACGCTCAAGTCCTCCGGCGACGGCAGGTCCGTGCCGCAGTCGGTGGACGCCGACGGGCCGTTCCGGTTCGAGTTCACCGGCGGCAGTTGCAGCGGCGAGTACACGTTCACCGTGGTCGCGCACTGGCAGGGCGGCGAGGTCGAGTCCGAGCCGAGCGCGGGGGCCAAGCCCTGCGTGGCGCCGGGCTCGCCGACCGGATTCGCGGCCAAGGCCAGGAATCGCGGCGCCGAGCTCACCTGGAACGCCCCCGAGGGCGCCGACGACGCCACCACGTACGAGCTGACCGGCGCCGCGACCAACGACGCGATCAAGGGCACCACGTTCACCGTCGAGGGCCTGAAGAACAACCAGAAGCACTCGTTCAAGCTCAAGGCCAGGAACGCGGCGGGAGAGAGCCCCGACGTGGCCACCGCCGAGGTGGACCTGGCCTACCCGAAGCAGCAGTACAAGAACGCCAGCAACGACGACACCAACACGATCATCAGGACCGGCCCGTCGGCCGGTGACAAGGCCGGAACGATCCCGAAGGGGGAGTACATCACCCTGACCGTGATCTGCCAGGTGAAGGGAGCCTCGTACACCGACTCGTCCACCGGCAAGACCAGCGACATCTGGAACCGGATCGAGAGCCAGTACGGCAACGGCTACCTGAACGACACCCTGGTGGCGACTCCGGACGGAGGCTTCCCCGAGGGGCCGCTGTTCGAGTGCACCGACTGAGAAGGGGAACTCAGTTGAACCAGTACAACTACGGGGACCAGTTCGAGCAGACCGCACAGCCGTACCAGCAGCAGCCGCAGGTGCCGCAGCAGCAGGTCGCCCAGCAGCCCGCGCAGCTGGCCGGCCAGTTCGCCCAGCGGTTCCAGCTGCTGGCGAGCAACATCGAACGCATCATCCGCGGCAAGCACGAGGCCATCGAGCTGGCGCTGATCTGCCTGTTCGCCGAGGGGCACCTGCTGGTCGAGGACGTGCCCGGCACCGGCAAGACCACGCTCGCCCGCTCCGTCGCGGCCAGCGTGGACGCGGAGTGGCGGCGCATCCAGTTCACGCCCGACCTGCTGCCCAGCGACATCACCGGCGTGTCCATCTTCAACCAGGCGCACCAGAAGTTCGAGTTCCACCAGGGGCCCGTCTTCGCCAACATCGTGCTCGCCGACGAGATCAACCGCGCCTCGCCGAAGACGCAGGCCGCGCTGCTGGAGGTCATGGAGGAGCGCCGGGTCACGGTGGACGCCGAGCCGCATCCGGTGCCCAGGCCCTTCCTCGTGGTCGCCACGCAGAACCCGGTCGACATGGACGGCACGTACCCGCTGCCCGAGGCCCAGCTCGACCGGTTCCTGATGAAGATTTCTGTCGGCTACCCGGACCACGTGTCGGAGGTCGAGGTGCTCAAGGGCATGCCGACGGGGCCGCAGGTCGAGCGGCTGCCGGTGGTGGCGCGCGCCTCCGACGTGGCCGGGATGATCGACTTCGCCTCGCGGATCCACGTCGCCGACCCGGTCTACGACTACATCGTGGCGCTCTGCGGCGCCACCCGTACCAGCCCCCATCTGCGGCTGGGCGCCAGCCCGCGCGGCAGCCTGGCGCTGCTGCGCGCGGCCAGGGTCAAGGCCGCCGCGGCCGGACGGCACTTCGTCGTGCCCGAAGACGTCAAGGCGCTGGCCGTGCCCGTCCTGGCGCACCGCCTGATCCTCACCCCGGAGGCCGAGCTGCGCGAGGTCACCGCCGCCGCCGCGCTCGGCGAGATCCTCGCCGGGATGCCGGTGCCGCAGGCGGCGTAGGGTGCGGCTCATGGCGGTGCTGACGCCGCTCGGGCGCGGCACGCTGGCCGGCGCCGTCGTCCTGTACGCGGCCGGGTTCGCGCTCGGCTACCCCGAGCCCGTCGTGCTCGCCACGGGCGCCCTGCTCGCGCTGGCCGCCGCGCTGGCCTGGACCGCGCCGAAGCCGCGGCTGGAGGTGCTCAGGGAGGTCACGCCGGTCAAGGTGCCGCGCGGCGAGGCCGCGGTGGCCGTGCTGAACGTGGCCAACCTCGGCGGCCGCGGTCTGTCCGGGCTGCGCGCCCAGGACCGGATCGGGGCCGACGAGCACACCGTCGACCTGCCCAGGCTGCCCAAGGGGGCGACGCGGACGGTGTCGTACCCGCTGCCGACCGGCACCCGGGGGGAGATCCCGGTGGGGCCGCTCGCGCTCGTGCGCGCCGACCCGTTCGGGCTGACGCGCCGCGTGCGCGAGTACGGCCGGCCCGTCACCCTGCTCGTCCGGCCCCGCACGGTCCCCCTGTCCGTCCCGCCGTCCGGCAAGGCCCACCACCTGGAGGGCCCCACCAGCGACAACGCGCCGAGCGGCACGGTCACCTTCCACACCCTGCGCGAGTACGTGGTGGGCGACGACCTGCGTCACGTCCACTGGCGGTCGAGCGCCCGCACGGGGACGCTGATGGTGCGCCAGCTCATCGACGCCAGCCTGCCGACGACGACGGTCCTGCTCGACACGCGGGGCCTGACGGAGCCGGCGGTGGACGCGGCCGCCTCGGTCGCGGTGGCCGCCGCCCGGGCCGGCTTCCCGGTACGGCTCCTCACCGACGCCGGGCCCCTGCCCGACAGCAAGTCGGACGCGGAGGCGGTCCTGGACCGGCTCGCCCTGGTCCAGGCGCGCACGTCGGGAGCCGCCGGCGCTTCGGGAGTCACGGAGGCGCTGCGGACGGCGCGGGGCGGGGGATCGCTGGTGCTGGTGACGGCGGACCCGGCTGAGGTGGGGCGGGCCGCGGGAGTGCGGCGCCGCTTCGACCGGGTCATCTGCGTGTACGTCGGCGCCGGCCCCGCTCCTGCCGCGCCGCCCGGGGTGTCGGTGGTACGCGTCTCGTCACTGGAGGAACTGCCGGTGGCCTGGGGCGCCCGATGACCGACCAGACCCTCGGCGGCCCATCCGGCCCCGTACCGCCGCCCGGGTACGGTCCTCCGCCTGGTGCCGCCCCTGGGCACGGGCCGGTGGGCGGCGTACCCGCTCATGAGGCGACGCCGATGGGGGCGCCCGGCTCGGGCGGGCACGGACCCGGGGCGGCGCCAGCCGGTGGATCCGGCGGCGGCGCGGCGTCCGGCGGCGAGCGGGCGGCGGGCTCGCGGTCGTCCCGGCACGACCGTGCCGGGTCCCGTGGGCGCGCCCGGCGGGCCGCGACCGGCGGCGACCGGCGCGCGGACACCCAGGACGGCGGCGACCGGCGCGCGGACACTCGGGAGGGCGGCGAGTGGCGGGGGCGCGGGGCGGACGGGCCCGGGTGGCGGTGGGCGGCCGGGCTGGGGGTCGTGGCGGCGACCGCGGCCGTGGCCGGATGCGGGTTCCACCGGGTCTTCCCGTCGGACGGGCTGCTCCTGGCCGTCGTCCCCGCGGCCGTGGCCCCCGCCGTCGTCGCCGCGCTCGTCCGCCGCCGCCCGCTCTGGCTGGCCCTGGCCCTGGACGTGCTGCTCTGGCTGGCCGGCACCGTCCCCCTCTACCAGGCACTCACCCCCACGGTCCTGGCCGACGTGGGCAACGCCTGGCACGCCCTGCTCACCACCCTCCTGCCCGCCCAGCCGGAACCCCGGCTGCTGGTCCTCGTGCACACCCTGGTCTGGGCCGCCGCCACCATCGGCGCGGAGACCCTGACCCGTACCAGAACCAAGATCGTGGCCGCCCTGCCCGCCCTCGCCGTCTACGGCGTGGCGCTGCTGCTCGGCGTGGACGGCGAGGGCTCCAACCTCCCGGTCGCCGCCGCGCTCTTCGTGCTGATCGCCGCCCTCGCCCTCCTGCGCGACGGCCGCTCGCCCGTCTGGCTGCTCACCGGCCTTCCCGCGGCGGCCGCCCTGGCCGCGCTGGCGCTGGTGGCGGGCCCGCTGCTGCCGATGGCGGCGCAGCCGTACAACCCCAGGAACGACGTCGAACTGCCCCCGCCGGCCCGCGTGGACAGCGTCAGCCCGCTCGACCGCGTCTCCGCGTGGCTGCAGATCCCCGACCGCGACCTGTTCACCGTCAGGGCCGACAAGCCGCAGAACTGGCGGCTGGCCGTGCTCGACCGGTACGACGGCGTCCGCTGGACCTCGGGCGCCCGCTTCCAGCCCACCGGCGGCCGGGTCCCCGAGGGCGAGTGGACGGGCGCGGCGGACGTCGTCCACCAGAAGGTGACGTTCGGCGGCCTGCCCGGCACCTGGCTGCCCGCCGCCGAACGCCCCGAGAACGTCACCGGCGTACGCGGCCTGGCGGTGGACCCGGGCAGCGGGGCCCTGCTCACCACCGGCGGTAAACCGGGCAAGGGATTCGGTTACCAGGTGACCTCGCGTGTGCCCAAACCGTCCAAGGAGGACCTGCTCGCCGCCACGCCCGTACGCGACCCCGCCCTGACCGCGTTCCCCGCCGGCCCGCAGGAACGGCTGTTCCGCCGGCTCGCCCAGCAGGCCGTCAAGGGCGCCGACGCGCCGATCAAGCAGGCCTACCGCCTGCAGAGTTACCTGCGCACCAACGCCAGTTACGACGTCACCGCCCCTCCGGGGCACTCGCTCAAGGGGCTGGAGTTCTTCCTGCAGACCACCCACCGGGGGACGTCGGAGCAGTTCGCGGCCACGTTCGCGCTCATGGCCAGAACCCTCGGGCTGCCGTCACGGGTGGTCGTGGGGTTCCGGCCGGGGCAGGCGTCCGGCGGGGCTTATCACGTCAAGTCGGGACATGTGATGGCGTGGGCGGAGATCGAGTTCGAGGGGCTGGGCTGGCGGCCGTTCTATCCGACGCCGGGACGCAGCGGGGCCAAGGACGACCACGAGGTCGTCTCGTCGGCGATCGAGGAGAGCGAGGAACTGGAGGGGGAGTTCGCCAAGGGCGGCAGCGACCGGTCACGGCAGTCAAAACCGCAGGCCACGGGGAACGGCGAGCAGGACGGCTCCGGCCCGCCGGTCTGGGTGGTCGCGGCGGTGGCGGCGGGCGGCCTGCTGGTGGCGTACGGCGTCGTGATCGTGGTGGTGCCGTGGCGGCGCAGGCGCGGCCGCCGTCTGGCGCCGGGCCCGGAGCGGCGGGTGCTCGGGGCGTGGCGGCAGACGTGCGACGACCTGGGGCTGCGGGGTGAGCCCGCGCTGACGGCGGAGGACGTGCTGTCCCGCCAGCCCGTCGACATCTCACCGCATCTCCGGCCGTTGGCCGAAATTTCGAACTTCGTCCGGTACGCCCCCGAAGCCGGCACCGACACGGCGGCCACAGAAGCCTGGCACCACAGCGACGCCATCCGCCGGATCGTCCACGCCCGCACCCCCTTTACCATCCGCCTGCGCGACCGTCTGCTGCTGCGATAACCGATGAGAAGCGTCGAGGCGCAACTCCTGCACCGCCCTCCCGGCCTGACGGCGGGCGAGATCGTCCGGTGCCTGACGGCCGTCCAGGCCCAGGACGTGCCCTCCGCCCTGCTCGCCTTCCGCGCCCGCTCCGCCACCCTCACCAGGGCCGACGTCGAGGCCGCCGGGCAGGCCCGCGAGCTCGTCAGGACGTGGGGCCCGCGCGGCACCCTCCACCTCGTGCACGCCGACGACCTCCCCTGGATCCACGCCCTCACCAGCAGCGCCACGAACGCCCGGCGCCGCCTGGCCCAAGAGGGCGTCACCGGCGACGACCTGCTCGCCCTCATCGACCGCGCCCTCGCGGGCCAGGGCCCGCTCACCAAGGCCGAACTGGAGGAACGTCTCGCGGGCCGGGCCCGCGGTCAGGGCGTCGTGCACCTGGTGGCGCTGGCCGCCCACCACGGCCTGGCCGTACTCGGGCCGTCCCGCGCGGGCAAGCCCACGTACGTCCACGCCGCCGACTGGCTCGGCGCGCCCATCACGCCCGAGCCCGACCGCGACCGCGCACTGAAGGAACTGGCCGTCCGCTACCGCCGCGCCCACCACCCCGCCGACCCCGAGGACCTGACCGCCTGGTCCGGCCTCCCGCTCGGACAGGCCCGCCGCGCCTGGGCCATGAGCGCCGCCCCCGCGCCTGTGCCACGTACGGCCCCTTTCGTCCGGCTCGCCCCCGCCTTCGACGAATACCTGATGGGCTGGCGCGACCGGACGCCGATCCTGGCCGCCGACCACGCGCGGAAAGTCTTCCCAGGAGGCGGCATCCTGCGGCCCGTCGTGCTGGTGAACGGCGTGATCCAGGGCGTGTGGACGCGGAAGGGCCCGCGCGCGAGCGTGGAACCGTTCGGCGACCTTCCCGGGGAGATGCTCGACGCGGAGATCACCGACGTCCACCGCTTCCTCAGCGTGGAGACGCGGGCGTGAAGCCGAATCGGCCTATCGGGTGATTAGTCATGAGCACCGATCCACCGGAGGGTTGCACATGACAGGGGAGAGCATCGCGGCCATGATGCCCTGGGCGGCCCGCGCGCCGGGAACGCTCGCGGACGAGGCGGCGTTCGAGGCGGCGTTCGACGCGCACTTCGGCGAGATCCACGCCTACGTCGCCCAGCGCGTCGGCCCCGACCACGCCGAGGACATCGTGGCCGAGACCTTCCTCACCGCGTTCAGGAAGCGCGCCCAGTACGACCCGTCCCGCGCCGGGGTGCGGGCCTGGCTGTACGGCATCGCCACGAACCTCGTCGGCAAACACCGCCGCCTGGAGGCGCGCACCCTGCGCGCGCTCGCCCGCTGCGCCCCCGACACCGACGCGCCGGGACACGAGGAGACGGTCGCCGTACGGGTCAGCGCCCAGAGCCTGCGGCCGGAACTGGCCGCCGCCCTGGCCGGGCTGAACCGGGGCGACCGCGACGTCCTGCTGCTGGTCGCGCTGGCCGGACTCGGCCACGACGAGATCGCCACGGTGCTCGGCATCCCGTACGGCACCGTCTGCTCCCGCCTGAACCGGGCCAGAAGGAAACTGCGGGCGCTGCTCGGGGAGGTGGCCGTCCATGGATGAGCTGATCCGCGACCTGTACGGGACGCCGCGCGAGGACCCGCGGGCCCGGCAGCGGGTGTGGCGCAAGGTGACGGCCAGACGCCGGCGCGCGCGGCTGACCTGGATGACGATCCCCTTCACCGCGGCGCTGACGGCGATCCTGCTGACCGTCCTCCCCGCCACCGATCCGCCGCCGGTCCCCGGCCGCTCGATCCTGCTGACGGCCGCCGCCTCCGCCGCGTCCAGCGGATCCGCGGGCGCGTACTGGCACGTCAGGAAGCAGCGCGACGGCGGCCCTGAGACCGAGCTCTGGGTGAACGCCCAAGGCCGGGCGTGGACCGCCGAACGCGGGCGGGTCAGCCGCGTCACCGGCCGGCCGCCGTTCAGCCTGGCCGGGCGCGGCATGACGTACGAACAGATCCGGGCCCTGCCCGCGGAGGCGGGCGCGCTGCGCGACCAGGTGGCCGCCCTGTTGCCCGACGGCTCACGCGGGCTGCTCGCCGACGCGCTCAGCGGCCTGCTGTGGACCAAGCCGTCGGCCCCCGGCGTGCGCGCGGCCGCGTACCGGGCCCTGGCCGACCTGCCCGAGGTCCGCTACCTGGGGGCCGCCACGGACCCGCGGGGGCGCGGCGGGGAGGCGTTCGCCTACGGGCTGCCCTCCGGCGTGCGGCGCACGTTGATCATCGACCCAGCCTCCTCGCAGGTGCTGTCCAGCGTCGACAGCGGTCAGGGCGGCCGCTCGGAACTCATCCTGACCGCCGGATGGACCGACCAGGCCCCTCCGAACCTCCCCTGACCCGCGCCTCCTCACCCGCCACGCACGTGTGACTTCAGCGTGTGTGGCGCCGGCCCGGCCATAGGGGTGGCGGCCTCGCACTGGGCCTGAGGCATATGCCGGTCAATTCACCCTTTGGAGCATGACGACGTGTTCTGGCGTGCCCGCTCGACCTCAGGCAAGGCCATCTGCCTGAGCGATCAGTTCCCCGGAATCAAGGTGGAGGAGGTGATGCGCGGCCAGGTGACCTTCGTCGGCCTGCCACCGGTAGAACTCGGCACCGGCGAGATCGACTGGACCGCGAACCCGCACGGCAACCGTTCCTGGGCGCTCAACCTGCACACGCTGCGCTGGATGGGGCGGCTGGTCGGCGCGTACGAGCAGAGCGGTGATCGAGCCCGCCTCGACCGCGCCGCCGACATCACCACCCAGTGGCTGCGCGCCAACCCGAGAGGCGGCGTCGGCGTCAGCCCGTGGGCCTGGGCCGAGCACGCCGTCGCGCTGCGCGCCCCCGCCCTGGTGTGCCTCAGCGAACACGTCCGGACACCCGCCCTGTGGGACTCCCTGGCCGAGCACGGGGAGGTCCTGGCCGCCCCGGCGCTCTACCGCGAAGGCCACAACCACGGCCTGGACCAGGACATCGCCCTCCTGGTCGTGGGCTGCCGCCTGGGCCGGGCCCGCTGGCGTGACCTGGCCGTACGCAGGATGACCGGCTCCGCGGAACGCGCCATCGACGCCCAGGGCGTCCTGCACGAACAGGCCCCCCGCTACGGCCTCTACGTCTACCGCCGCCTCGGCGTCGCCCTGCGTGCCATCCGCGAGAGCGGCACCGAGCCCCCCGAACGGCTGCTGGCCAGACGGCGCGCCCTGGAGACCTACGTGGCCCACGCCACCCAGCCCGACGGCCACCTCGTCCCCATCGGCGACAGCCCCGCCGACACCCGCGCGGACGGCTTCCCCCACGAGGGCCCCACGGTGCGGGTTTTCGACGGAGGTTACGTCTTCGGCCGGACCGCCTGGGACGACCCGCACTCCGCGTACTACTCGATCCGATTCGGCCCCGGCCGCCGCCTGCACGGCCACGAGGACCACCTCGGCCTCACCTACGCCGCCCGAGGCCGCCGCATCCTGGTGGAGGCCGGCTTCCACTCCTACGAACGCACCGGCTACGTCGACTGGACCCGCTCACCCGAAGCCCACAACGTCCCCATCCCCACCACCGGCACCTTCCGCCCCGGCACTCCCACCCACCTCCTCTCCTCCTCCATCACCCCGGCCACCCAGTCCTTCACCCTCACCGACGACGCCTACGGCATCCGCAGAACCCGCCACATCGTGATCAACCACGGAACGGATTGGCTGGCAGTACACGACACCGCCGACTCAGGCACCCTACGCACCACCTTCCACCTCGACCCTTCCCTCAAGCTTCTGTCCCGGGGCGACGGGGCGGTGGTATTGGGCGACGACACAGGCTTCCGCGTCACCCTCCTGCATTTCCCGGGAAAGGGAGAGTCGATACGGCCCGGGCTGGTCTCCACCGGTTACCTCCGCACCGCTGAGAACATCACCGTCCTGTCGCCGGAGGCACAGAGCGTCCTGACGGTGATCGTGCCGCAGGCGTGCTCAAAAGAGCAGGCACGCAGAGTCGCCGGACCGGCTTTTCAGTTTGTACGGCCACACGACCTCGTCGATCCCGAGCTCTGAACGGGCACTGGACATCGGCCGAAAGCCCGAAATAGCTCACTCATGCTCATCCAGCAAGACGGGCTTGAGTTGCCGGAAGAATTCAGTAGCGTCCGCCAGCGAGTCTCTGTTCTGCGTGCTTTGCATAATGCTGACGATGAGCAGGCGATGGTAATCTGACGTCCATCCGTAGACGAATGCTACGGTCTCGTTCTGGGCATTCTTTCGTCGTCCGGCGAATCCCGGCCCCATCCCGTCAGGTAGCTGTTGAGCTTGAGTGGCCAGCCTGGTGTTCTCGAGGTCCTCCGCGTCGTTCTCTGATGGATCGAGGAGCTCGATCAGAAGTCCTCGCTCGCCTGCGGAGATTCCATCATCGCTGACTGTGCACGATGTGAAATGCTGACTGGAACCCAGCTTGGTGATGGAAGCCTTGTAGCGACTAAGGCCCGTGGCAATTTTGATGGCGTTCGCTGAGATCAGGTCGCACTCGCGCGGCGCGGCAGTGACATCTCCTAGCGGGCGGGTGTCGGGAGGAACTACGAGAGGAGCGGAACATGCCGTGCCTGCTCCAGTGGGGATGGCGATAACGATCGTAAGGAGCAGCATTTTCATGCACTACTCCCGGAATAGTGATCCTTGGCGGCGTTGAAACCGTCCGCGATGGCGCCGTATGGTTGGCTGAAGACGCGGCCGATGTCATCCAAGGTCAGCCATTCCTCGTAGTTCTCTCGCTGGCTGTCGTTCATCTCCGCCCATGGGATGAGTTTTCCATCGGCTAGAAAATGACCCTCAGCGCCGGGAAGGAAATCCTGGTGGAAGTAAGGGTGCATCTCCGGCGGTTCTTTTTCGTCGCCGAATAGGCGATGGCGCAGCATCGCGGCGATGGTGAGATCGGTGAACATGTGCTTTGCGGCTCCGAGGGCGGTGTCCGCATCTGTGCGTGCTCGTCCCTCGTTAGTGGACTTGATCTTCCCGAAGATCTTCCCTCTGGCTTCGTCGACCAAGAGTCCGATGAACTTTCCCTGCGGACCTGGCGCCAGGCCGACCACTTTCTCACTCACCTCCTTGAATATGGCGAAACGAGCATCATCTCGTTTCGCCGCCTCGATGCTGGCGATGTTGGCTGCATCGGTGAGCGCATATGTTGTCATGCTAAGGTTTCGCACTGCTTGGGTGAATTCTCCACCATCGCTACCGCTCATACGAGATTCGAGCAGCGTCTGTCGTATGGCGGCGCTATGCTGGTTTGTGGCGTCCGGATGGGCTTTATGCCAAGATTCAAAGTCGGCCGCTACCTTCTGTGCGATCTCGGCGCCCAGTTGGTCCAGTACATCGGTGGAGTACTGTCCGTGTGCGGCGATCACCGTCTTGAAGGCGTCCGGGTCTTCGAATGCCCACGTCATGGCCTGCTTCAGATTCACGGAGTTGAACTTGGCTCCGTAGGGTTCAGACCCGATCAAATTCTTGTCGGCGTCCGGGCCTGTCACGACTCCCGGCATCTTCTGTGTGAAGGCGCGCGTGTCGCGATGCACGTCTCCCGTGTACTGGGCGAGCACTGACGCGAGGTGGCCGCGGGTGGTCGGGAGGTTCTGCTGGACTTTCGGGTCGCTCCAGAAGTGGACCGCCCATGAGGCGATCAGTGCGGACTTGTAGCCGCGTGAATCCCCCGGTGGCAGGTCGTGATCGCGGAATTCCGTGCCGGCCGCCTCGATGGCCCAGCCGAGTTCCGTGTCGGCGTCGCTGTCCCAGTGGTGTTTGCGCATCAGGTACGCCAGCGGACGCCGCTGCGGGTCGGTGAAGAAGTCCTGGGCGACGGTGGGATGGTGGGCGAGGGCGGTCAGGGCGGCGCCCATGGGGCTGAGGTCGCCGGGTGCCGCGTCTCTCGGGCCGGGCAGTGCCCAGGGGTCTCGTGGGAGGCTCGGGTCCGGTGGGTGGGCCAGGTCCTTGTCGTACAGTTTCTGGACCACCGTGAGCAGGAACGTGTGGTCGAACTCCGCGTCCTGGAGCAGCCTCTTCACCGCGAACGCGTCCTGCCCGTTCTCGATCCCGTCGACCAGTTGGTCGGCGTAGCCGTCCGGCAGTCTCATCCGGCCCGCGCCCCGTGAGGCGGTGCCGAGGATGGTGCTGAGCATGGTGAGGAGCCTGTCCTGGGTGATGACGTCGCGCTGGAGCGGGCGGGCCGAGGCGGAGAGGCCGGCCCCGTAGAGGGCGTTGATCAACGCCTTCAGTTCGCGCGGCGGTATCTCCGTGGCGAAGGCCGTGGCGAAGTACGGGTCGTTCTTGTGCCGCTCGATCTCGGCCACCAGGTGCGGATCGAGGGAATGGCTCGTGACCTGGTCCCGTAGCTGAGTGGCCAGGGTCTTGGCGGAGGCCGCGCCCTCGGCGGGTGAGCTCGACAGCCAGGGTGATTCGTCGGCCCAGAGGGTGCCGCCCGTGCCGGAGGTGCGGTCCGGTTCGGCGAGGATGAGGTCGAGGCGGCCTTGGAGCGAGGGGATCAGGTCGCTCATCTGACGGCCGATGTCGCGCAGCGGCGACGGGCCCCACAGGTGGATGCCCAGGGACGTCAGCGCCCGCTCCACCTGGCGGTCGACGTCCGGGATCATGCCGCTGACCCGCTTCATGCCGTCGATCAGGCGGGTCATCAGCGCGGGATCGATGCCGACCATGGGGCTCATCGAGGAACTCCCGCGGCGCCCTGGTCGCTCGGCTGGAGTGAGTCCAGGAGGGACAGGGCGCGGGTGAAGCGGTCTCTGAAGCCGCGGTCCCAGGCGCGCAGTTCGGCGGCGAGCCGGTCTCCGGACGCGCCTTTGAGCGCGCCGTCGTCCACCAGGCGGATGAGCGCGGTCACGTCATTCACGTGATAATCGCGCAATTCCTCAATGTGCCGCCGGGCGGCGTCGATCTGTTCCCGCGTCGCCATCATCGCCTGATCTCATTCGTCCTGTGGAACGGGCACGCCGAGCCGATGGAATGGTAACCGGAGGCCGGCCGCGGAGTGGAGTGGATCAGGGGATTGCAGAGAAAGAGCCATCGGGGAGGTGCCGCTTGTCGGGCGGGCGTGTCTGTTTATGGGTTTCAGGTGTTATAGCGTGGCAAATGCTAAATCGGGGAGAATCTACAGCCAGTTGCGGCGTTTGAAGACCCTGTGGAGGATCAGGCAGACGGCACCCATCAGGACGATGGCGAACGGGTAACCGAACACCCAGTGCGTCTCCGGCATGAAGTCGAAGTTCATCCCGTAGATGGTGCCGACCAAAGTGGGGGCGAAGAGGATGGCGGCCCAGGCGGAAATGCGCTTGACCTCCTCGCCCTGCTGGATGCTGGCCTCCGTCATGCGGGCCATCTCCGCGTTCTGGGCCTGGGTCACCAGGGTGGAGTTGACGATCAGGATGTTCTGCAGCATCTGCCGGAACGAGGAGATGCGCTCGGTCACG
The DNA here is from genome assembly GCF_035917475.1 of Nonomuraea fuscirosea. Classification (NCBI taxonomy): domain Bacteria; kingdom Bacillati; phylum Actinomycetota; class Actinomycetes; order Streptosporangiales; family Streptosporangiaceae; genus Nonomuraea; species Nonomuraea fuscirosea. The sequence continues at coordinate 1,995,896 of NZ_CP109074.1, forward strand.
GTGATCGCGTGGTCGGTGACGTCGCGCAGGTAGCTCTGGAGTTCTTCGGCCACCCCGTATTTCCGCGCCCCCGCGATGAAGCCGTTGATCATGTCGGTCAGGGGCGCCGTGGCCCGCTGGAACTCGATGACCTCGCCGGAGAGCTCGTACACGCGCCGCGACACCGACGGGTCGCCGCTGAAGACCTCGGCCTCGATCTCCTCGATGTCCTTCTGCAGCCCGGCGACCACCGGCGCGAATCCGTCGACGACGGCGTCGAGGAGCGCGTACAGGACGGCCTGCGGGCCCTGGCGGAGCAGGTCGGGGTCGGATTCCATGCGCCGGCGCACGGCCACGAGGTCGGGGGCCTCCGCGTGGCGTACGGTGATGACGAAGTTGGGGCCGACGAAGATGTGCAGTTCGCCGAACGCGACCTCCTCGGCCGCGTCCAGGTAGCGCGCGGCGCGCAGCACGACGAACAGCGTGTCGCCGTAGCGGTCGGCCTTGGGCCGCTGGGAGCCGACGATGGCGTCTTCGAGCGCCAGCTCGTGCAGCTCGAACTCCTCGCCGAGCTTGACCAGCTCCCACTCCTTCGGCCGGTAGAGCCCGATCCAGGCCATGGCGTCGGGCATCTGCTTGAGGCGGTCGAAGGCGTCGGCGAGCGAGCCGGGGTTGTCGACCCGCTCGCCGTTCTGGTAGATCGCGTTGTCGATGACGGTGGGACGGTAGGGGGGCTCGTCGCCGGCCCGCGGGTCCATCGAGTGTTCCGGCGCTTCCTCGCGTACGTCCGCGCCGCGCCTGAACCCCTTCACCCTGGCCATGAAGCCTCCCTGACGACTGTGACTATGACGGACGGAACTCGTCGAGCTGCTGGGTGGCGCGGTCTCTGATGGTCTTGCGCCACATCGGCGTCCAGCCGAAGAGCAGCCCGTGGGGTCTGCCCAGCGCCATCTTCGACCACCGCTTGAAGTCGAACTCGTCGTGGTGGCGCACGATCAGGTCGTCCTCGAACCTGAACAGCGCGTCGATCTCGTTGACGACCTCACGCCCGGTGCTGGAGAAGGTGTAGCGGGCGGTCCAGTGAGCGGTGCCGCTACGGTCGTCGGCGGTGACATCCCGGTATTCCGACTTCAGCCCGTCACGAACGCCGAGCTGCAGCCGCCACATCCTCATCACCCGGTCCCGCCCTTCGACCTCCTGGAAGATGGGATCGCCGAAGCTGACCTCAGGGTGGTAGCAGCGCTCCATGGCCGCGTAGTCCGCGCGCCCCAGAGCGTCGTAGAAAGCGCTGATGAGCGCCACGTGCCGATCGTTCACCCCTCTATCGAATCACGGCCGCACCGTTGTCCCAGCACACAGCCCGCAACCAGGCATCCCCGAGATCAAGGCGTTCCAGGGCGTCGAGCTGATGGACATAGGGGTACGGAATGGTCGGGAAGTCGCTGCCGAGCACCACCTTCCCCGCCAGACCCAGATCAAGCAGCGCGGGCCGCAGCCGATCGGGGAACGGCATGCCCAGCTCGCTGAACTCGGTGAACGCCATCGTCGTGTCCAGCATCACCCGCTCGTGGCGGGCGGCGAGGTCGAAGAACGGGTCGTACTCGGGCATCCCGAGATGAGCGATCACCACGCGCAGCGCCGGATGCCGGCGCAGCACCTCGCCGATCGGCTCCGCCCCGACGTAACCGCCCGGCACGGGTACGGAGCTCGCGTGCACCACCGCCGGCACCCCGGCCTCGGCCAGCAGCCCCCACACCCCGTCCAGTTCAGGGGCACGCGGATCGAATCCGCCCACCTGCAGATGCACCTTGAAGATCTTGACCCCGTCCGCCAGCGACCGCCGCACGTATCCGTCGACCCCAGGCTCGGGGTAGAAGGTCGCCGACGGAAGACAGCCGGGTGTACGCCGGGCGAACTCCAGCGTCCAGACGTTCAGGTCGGAGGCCATGCCGGGTTTGTGCGCGTACGCGAGGGCGGGGAACGTGCGCACGCCCATCATCCGCAGCCGCTCGACCCGGCGCTCGACCGGCCACCGGTAGGCGATGTGCCAGCCGTCGCCCATGAGCGGCCCGCCGTGGGCGAAGTGGTGCCACACCCGGCGCTCCATGCGTTCGGGCAGGAAGTGCACGTGCAGGTCGATCAGGCCGGGCAGCCCCAGCTCGCTCCACCAGCCGGGCACCCGCGCGTCGGATTCGGGCTCGTCGAAGGAGGTCCCGTCCGGTGCGTTCTCTTCCGGCGTAGCCGGGGGCGTGACTCCGGGCAAGGGCCCGCGCGCAGCTGAGGGCGTAGCCGAGGGTGCGGCTGAGGGTGTGGCTTCTTCGGGCACGGTGCCGACCCTACCGACGGGCTCCCGCGACCGGCAGGCCGCCACTCTCCGGCCCCCGCCGGTGGTCATCCCCACAGGGTCGTCCACCGGTGGCCCGCCGATCTCCGCCGATCGGTTCATGCCGGCCGGAAATCCCTGGCTTCACGGGCTCCGGGGAGCAGGCCGAGCGGTTAGGGTTTCTCCTCGATGGACAAGTTCTGGGCCCACCTGATCGCGGTTCAGCCCAACCCCGATCCCTGGGTGGTGGGCGTCTCGGCGCTGGCCGCCCTGCTGATCGTCGGCTTCCGCATGCCCTGGCAGGTGTCGCGCGGCCTGATCACGATCGCCCACGAGGGCGGTCACGCCCTGATGGCCCTGCTCACCAGGCGCAAGCTCGAAGGCATCCGGCTGCACTCCGACACCTCGGGTGTGACCCTGACCAGGGGCCGGCCCACCGGTCCCGGCATGGTGCTGACCGCGCTCGCGGGCTACCTCGCGCCGCCGTTCCTCGGGCTGGGCGCCGCGTGGATGACCGAGCAGGGGCGCATCACGCTGCTGATCTGGGGCGTGCTGCTGCTCCTGGTCTGCATGCTGCTGCTGATCCGCAACCTGTACGGCGCGCTGATCCTCCTGGTGACCGGCGGCGCGGTGTTCGCGCTGATCATGTACGCGCCGGCCGACGTGCAGCAGGTCGTGGCCATGGTGGCGGCCTGGTTCCTGCTCTTCGGCGGCATCCGGCCGATCATCGAGCTGCAGCACAAGCGGCGCAGGCGGCAGGCCAGAGACTCCGACGCCGACCAGCTCGCCCGGCTGACGTTCCTGCCCGGCGGGTTCTACGTGTTCTTCTTCCTGCTGGTCGCGGTGGTGTCCGTGCTCTTCGGCGCATACCTCATGAACCCCCTCTGATCCCGCTATTTCGCACTAAACTCCACAGCAACAGGGGGAGATGACGTGCTGCCAGTCGAGGACGCCCCGGGCTACCGGGTACTCGATCAGGCGGGTCAGGGCGGATTCGCCGTCGTGTACCGCGCCTACCAGGAGCGCCTCGACCGCGTCGTGGCGCTCAAGGTGCTGTCCGTCGATCGGGTCGACCAGCGCACGATGCGCAGGTTCCAGCGCGAACTGCAGCTCACCGGCCGGCTCACCGGGCATCCGAACGTCGTCACCGTCTTCGACACGGGCGTGACCAGCTCGGGCAAGCCGTACATCGCGATGGACTTCTTCGAGAACGGCTCCCTGCGCGACAAGGTCCGCAAGGAGGGGCCGCTGCCGGTGTCCGAGGTGCTGCGGGCGGGCGTCAAGCTCGCCGGCGCGCTGGCCGCCGTACACGAGGCCGGGGTGCTGCACGGCGACATCAAGCCGCAGAACATCCTCATCTCCCGGTACGGCGAGCTCGCGATCGCCGACTTCGGCGTGGCCAGGGTCGTGGACTCCTCGGAGATCTCGGCCACCTCGCAGGCGTTCACCCCGCTGCACGCCGCGCCCGAGGTGCTCACCGGACAGCCCCACTCGGCCTCGACCGACATCTACTCGCTCGGCTCGACCCTCTACCACCTGCTGGCCGGCCGGCCAGCCTTCCACAACCCGGCCGACCCGTCGATCGCGCCGCTGATGTACCGCGTGCTCAGCGTCGAACCGCCGCCGATCAACCGCCCGGACGTGCCGCGGGCGGTCTTCGAGACCGTCGTACGGGCGATGTCCAAGCAGCCCGAGTCCCGGTACGGCTCCGCGCGCGAGCTGGCCAGGCGCCTCCAGGCGGTGCAGGCGGACCTGGGCCTCCCGGTCACCGACCTGCTCGGCCAGGACTCCGGCCCCGCTGCCGCCACCGGCGGCCACCCGTCCCAGACCGGCGGCGGCCCACCCTCCACAGGCCACCACCTGCCGCAGGGCAGCGCCCTCCCCTCCACGGGTCACCACCTGCCGCAGGGCGGCGCCCTCCCCACCACAGGTCAGCATGCGCCGCAGGGCGGTGGTGCTCAACCCGTGCCCGGCCAGCACCCGCCACAGGGAGGGGACGCCTTTCTCGCTACGGGCAACCATCCGACACAGGGAAGCGGCGCTTTCCCCGCCACGGGCAGCCAGTTGCCGCCCTTCCCGCGGCAGGCCACCGGCCAGAGCGAGGCGACGCCCGACACGGCCGCCGCCGCGTCGGCGCAGGCGTACACGGCGCCGGGCCGGCAGAACGACCTGCGGTGGAGCCCGGAGTACTCAGCCTCCCGTCAAGCCCAGCCCGGCTCGACGCAGCCCGGTCCAGCCCAGCCCAACCAAGCCCAGCCGGGCCCCGTACACCCCCACTCCGCGGCGCAGTTCGGCTCCGCCCAGGCCCAGCACGCGCAACAGCCCACCTACCCCCCGGCTCAGCCCCCCACAACCCCGCAGAATCCGGTCCAGCCGGGCGCCGGGCACCGGAAGCCGGCCGGTTCGGAGAGCGCCACCCGCGTCAGGAACGGCATCCTGGTCGGCGGCGCGGTGGCGGTGGCCGTCACCGGCGGCACCGTGCTGGCGGTCTACCTGTCGCTCCAGCCGCCCTCCGACCCCCGGACGACCCCGGCCACCAGCACGGCCGCGCCCCGGCAGCAGCCCGAGAACCAGACCTCCATCGACAAGAGCGAGGTGGCGGCCCTGGCGCCGCGCCAGGTGAAGGCGGCGGCCGACCAGGGAGCGCTGGTGGAGCTGCGCTGGACCCTGCCCGCCGGCGCCCGCGACTATCCGGTGGTCCTGCAGCGCTCTCCGATCAAGGAGGGCGAGCAGGCGATCACCGCGCTGAGCACGGGCGCCACTTCGGCCCGGGTAGCCGGCCTCGATCCGAACCGCGGCTACTGCTTCCTGGTCGGCGTGCCGCTGCGGATCTCGGAGAACTCCACGGTGGCCTGGTCGGCGCCGTACTGCATCAGGGGCGCACGCGCCAAACAAGGTCAGTGACCAGGGGAGATCAGCCGAGGAGCTTGCGCGCCGCCTGCTCGATCTCGTCCTCCGACAGCAGCACGTGATCGGCGGCGCCGCCGAGCGGGATGAAGCTGTCGGAGGAGGTGACCCGGGCGACGGTGCCGGTGAAGCCGGCGTCGAGCAGCTCGGCCACGATGCCCTCGGAGACGCCGCCGGAGCGGCGGGTCTCGTCGGCGATCAGCACGTTGCCGGTCAGCTCGGCCGCCCGCAGCAGGTCCTCGACCGGCAGCGGGGACAGCCAGCGCAGGTCGAGGACGCGGCAGCCGTACCCCTCCTGGGTCAGTCGCACCGCGGCCCGCAGGCTCATCCGCAGCCCGTTGCCGAACGTGACGATGGTCAGGTCGCGGCCGTCGCCGTAGGAGCGCGCCCGCCCGATCGGCACGTGCGTCTCCGGCCAGCGCCCGGGGGGCGCGTAGGGCGCCAGCCAGCCGCCGTCGCCCTCGTCGAACAGGTCGCGCGTGTGGTAGAGCGCGATCGGCTCCAGGAACACGCAGACCGAGCCGGACGTACGGGCCGCCGCCAGGCACGTGCGCAGCATGGCGGAGGCGTCGTCGGGCCGCGCCGGTGAGGCGATGACCAGCCCGGGGATGTCCCGCAGCGCGGCCACCGCGTTGTCGTTGTGGAAGTGGCCGCCGAACCCCTTCTGGTAGGAGAATCCGGCCACCCGCACCACCATCGGGTTGGTGTACTGGTGACGCGAGAAGAACGACAGCGTGGCCGCCTCGCCGCGGATCTGGTCGAGCGCGTTGTGCAGGTAAGCCAGATATTGGATCTCGGGTACGGGCAGCAGCTTCGACACGCCCTGGCCGAGCGCCAGCCCCAGCACGGCCTGCTCGTCGAGCAGCGTGTCGAACACCCGCCCCGCCCCGAACCGCTTCTGCAGCCCCCTGGTCACGCCGTAGACGCCGCCCTTCTTGGCAACGTCCTCGCCGAACACCGTCATCTCCGGATAGACGGCCAGCGCGTCGGCGAGCGTGCGGTTGATGGACTGCGACAGCGTCATCGCCTTGTCGTTCTCGGGCAGCGCCCCGGCGAACGCCTTCTCCCTGACCGCGGCGGAGGCCGCCATCGGGCTGATCTTGGCGATCAGCTCGGGCCGGCGCGGCGCGATCGGCTCCATGACCTCCTCGGCCGAGCCGAGCCGCGGGCTGCGGGTCGTCTCCAGAGCGATCCGCAGCACGTGCTCGCGGGCGGACTCGTACAGGGTGAGCAGATCCTCCGGCGTCTCCAGCCCCGCCTCGATGAGCAGGGCGGCGGTACGCAGCAGCGGGTCGCGTTCGAGGTCGGCCCTGATCTCGCGCTGGGTACGGTACGCCGACTCGACGTCGGACCCGGCGTGGCCCATGAGCCGCACCGTGGACAGGTGGAGGAAGGCGGGGGAGCGGCGCTCGCGCACGTGCTCGGCGGCGCGGGCGGCGGCGTCGTACGCGGCGGTCAGGTCGCAGCCGTCGGCGGCGAAGTATTCGATGCCGGGACGGCGCGCGGCCGCCTCCACCCAGCCCTGGGGCGTGCGGACGCTGATGCCGATGCCGTTGTCCTCGCACACGAACAGCAGCGGCAGCGCCTGCCCCTGGTAGGTGGCGTAGGAGGCGGTGTTGAAGCCCGACAGGGCGCTGGCGTGGTTGACCGAGGCGTCACCGAAGCTGCACACCGCGATGGCGTCGCCGGGCCAGGCGGCCCGCACCCCGAGCGCGCGGGCCCGCTCGATGGCGAACGCCACGCCCACGGCCCTGGGCAGATGGCTGGCGATGGTCGAGGTCTGCGGGATGACCGCCAGGTCGGGGTGGCCGAACACCTTGTGCCGGCCGCCCGCGATGGGCTCGTCCGCCGCGGCGGTCAGGCCCATCAGCACGTCGCGGATGCCCTGCTCGGGCAGCCGCCCGGCCTGCTCGGACCGGGTCAGGTAGAACGCGCCCGAGCGGTAGTGGAGCAGCGCCGGGTCGTCGGGCCGCAGGGCGGCGGCGACGGCCGCGTTGCCCTCGTGACCGGCGGAGCCGATCGTGTAGTAACCCTCGTCCTGCCCGCGCAGCCAGCGGGCGGCGATGTCGAGCAGCCTGCTGTCGAGCTGGCGCAGGAACAACGTCCTCGCCCGCTCGCCGGTCAGGGACGTGCCCTCAAGGATCGGCTGCCCCGGATCTCGCTCGGGGCCCGTCTTGAGCGTCGCAACCGCCTGGATGAAGTGAGTCTCAACTGTGTCCCGCGCCACAGCATCGATTATGTCTCTGATCGGCGCTGACGTCTGCCGGACACCGGTGACATGTTGTGGACCGGTCCGTTTGACCCGCAATTATTACGGTTTGTCAGAATACTCAACCCTGTCGCCCGCGCGTACGTCTACTTATATGACACACGTGGCACCCTCAATGCCGCGTTGGACCAATGGGGTCTCCAGAAAGGAACCCGCATGTTACAACGCATTCGTGTCGCCGCCCTCGCAGTCGTGCTCGGAGCAGGGACGCTCACCCTGGCTCCCACCGCGGCGGCGACGGCGGCCACCGCCCCAGCCATCAGTGACGTGGCGGTCAGCCCGGCCGCTCCGGTCGTCTTCGACTCGCCGGTCAACGTCACGTTCACCTTCACCACCACCGACGCGACCGACGCCGGCCTCAAGCTCAACGGACAGACGGTCAACGTCTCCTCCTCGCCGGCCGGCGGCGGCCTGAAGTGGACGGGCACCAAGTCCCTCGGCCCCGGCAGGTACGACTACGCCGCCACCGCCCAGGGCACGCCGCCCGCGGTCAAGTCCGGCTCGTTCATCGTCACCAAGGCCGTGACCACCTCGTTCGGCGACTTCGACGCCAGCCCTGACCTGGTCGACAAGGGTGACGACATCAGGGTCACCGGCCGGCTGCTGGCCGACGGCAGAGGATTCGGCGGCCAGTCCGTCTCCATCGCCTTCCGCGCCCGCGGCTCGAACGACTACCGCGAGGTCGCCAAGGTGACCTCCGGCCGCGGCGGCTGGTTCGGCACCCGCGTCAAGGCCGAGGCCACCGGCTGGTGGCGGGCCTCGTTCAGCGCCTCCGGCACCGCCAAGGGCTCGGTCAGCGAGTCCGACCGGGTGGACGTCAAGCGTGCCGACCTCGCCAGCCACCTCGTCGGCTTCGACGCCCGGCCGGAACCGGTGGACAAGGGCGACCGGCTCGCCTTCACCGGCTCCCTGCGCGTCGACGGCCGCGGCGGCCTGGACGGCCAGCGCGTCAGCGTCTTCTTCAAGGCCGACGGGTCGCGCAGGTGGGAGTACGTCACCAGCGACGTGACCAGCAGGCACGGCCGCTTCTGGGCCACGACGCGGGCGCAGACCTCCGGCTGGTGGCGCGCCCAGTACGCGGGCACGCGCGGCGTCGACGGCTCGACCAGCGGCGCCGACTGGGTGCGGGTCAACCAGCCCGCCCCCGAGCCCGAGCCCGAGCCGTCGAGGGCCGACACGCGGCTGACCAAGTTCAACGCCTACCCGGAGCCGGTCAAGCGCGGCCGGTACCTGAAGTTCAAGGGCAAGCTGCAGATCGACGACGAGGGCACCTGGGAAGGCTACGAGGGCAAGGTCGGGCTGTACTTCAAGCCGCTCGGCTCGAAGAAGTGGCAGTACGTGAAGACGACCTGGTCCAGCGAGAGCGGCCGCCTCTACACCAGGGCCAAGGCCTGGCGGTCGGGCTACTGGAAGTTCGTCTTCGGCGGCGACGAGGACGCCTACGGCGACGACAGCCGCAGGGACTACGTCCGCGTGCGACGCTGATCACCCACCACTGAACGAACGAGGCCCGGGGGCACCACCTCGGGCCTCGCCCATTCGCCGGCTCAGGTGACGATCTTGTCGTGGACGCGAGTCAGCATCGCCTTGATGTCGGCGATCTCCCCGTCCACACCCTCGAAGCGCTTGTCGATGGCCTCGAAGCGTCCGTCCATGGCTTCGAAGCGCTTGTCGATGACCTCGAAGCGTCCGTCCATGGCTTCGAAGCGCCTGTCGATGGCTTCGAAGCGTCCGTCGATGGCTTTGAACTGCCGTTCGGTCTCACCGGCTTGCTGCTCGATGAGGGACTTGAGGCTGTCGAAACGTGCGTCGTGCTGATCGAGCCGGTTGTTGACCTGGTCGATCCGCAGCTCGACGCGGGAGATGTCGGTGTCGATGCGGCCCAGACGTTCCGCCGTCGACGACGTCAGCTTGGTGATGCGCTCGTTCGTGCTGTTGAGTTCGCGCGTGACGTCGCTGAACCCCTTCTGCATCTTCTGTGTGGCCTCGTCGAACCTCTTGTCGATCTTCTCGAGAAGGTTCTCCCCGACGGCGTCCACACGCTCGTGGAGCGTATCGAGCCGGTCTGCGATGCTGTTTCCTGGCACACCACTCACAGTAGTCTGCTCCAGCCTGGCGACCCTGACTTCCAGGTCGCGGCACTTCGTTCGAAGTTCGAACATCTCGGATGTGCTCCTTGCTTCGGAGGGAGAAGGGGATGAGCCGCGCGGCTGCATCGGGAAAGTTACCCTCCGTACAAGATCATGCGCAGAAAGATGCGAGATTCACTCCTGTTCGATCTGAGTGACCCCGGAGAAGTTAGCGAGCCTTAACGGCGGCGGTGATGGCGGCGTGGGCCATCGTGTGCAGGAGCGGGCGCATGTCCTGGGCCGGTAGTTCGCCGGCGCTGTGCGGGGTGGAGTTGAGCAGGCCGAAGACCGCGTGCGTGGCCGCGCGCAGCCGGGCCGCCGGGCAGGCGGGGTGGAGCTCGGCCAGCACCGTCACCCACTCCTCGACGTAGAGCCGCTGCAGCCGTCTGATCTGCCGGCGGGCGGGCTCCGGCACGTTGCCCAGCTCCCTGTCGTGCACCGTGATCAGCGCCGGCTGTTCGATCGCGAACGTGATCTGCGCGTCGAGCAGCGCGTCCAGCGTGGCCCTAGGGTCGGGGGAGGTCGTGACGGCCGCGACCGCCGACTCGCGCAGCCGTGAGCTGATGTCCAGCAGCATCTCCGACAGCAGCGCGTCCTTGCCGTCGAAGTGGCGGTAGAGCGCGGGGCCTGAGACCCCGACCGCGCCGCCGATGTCCTCGATCGAGACGCCGTGGAAGCCGCGCGCCGCGAACAGCCGGGCGGCCGCCTCCAGGATTTCCCCGCGCCTGTTGCGCCGACCACGGGTAGGAGTGCCTGAAGCGGTGCCGGAGGTGGTGCTGGAGACGGTGGCCACGTCTCACATGCTAGACGATGACGTTAATGATGACTAACATCCGTGCCATGAGAGGGGACTCATGAGCAGTGACTGGCCGGTGCTGAGATCGGCCGCCGTGCCCGGGAGCGAGGCGTACAAGCACAACGCCGAGCTCAACGAGCGGCTGGCCGCCGAGCTGCTCGAACGGCTCGCGACCGCCGCGCTCGGCGGGCCTGAGCGGTCGCGGCGGCGCCACGTCGAGCGCGGCAAGCTGCTGCCGCGCGACCGCGTGGACGGCCTGCTCGACCCGGGCTCGCGCTTCCTGGAGCTGTCGCCGCTGGCCGCCGGCGGTCTCTACGACGACCAGGCGCCCGCGGCCGGCATCATCACCGGCGTCGGCCGGGTGTCGGGCCGCGAGTGCGTGATCGTGGCCAACGACGCCACCGTGAAGGGCGGCACGTACTACCCGATCACGGTCAAGAAGCACCTGCGCGCGCAGGAGGTGGCCCTGCACAACCACCTGCCGTGCGTCTATCTCGTCGACTCGGGCGGGGCGTTCCTGCCCAGGCAGGACGAGGTGTTCCCCGATCGCGAGCACTTCGGCCGCATCTTCTACAACCAGGCCACGATGTCGGCCCGGGGCATCCCGCAGATCGCCGCCGTGCTCGGCTCGTGCACGGCCGGCGGCGCGTACGTGCCTGCCATGAGCGACGAGGCGGTCATCGTCCGCGGCCAGGGCACGATCTTCCTGGGCGGCCCGCCGCTGGTGAAGGCGGCCACCGGCGAGGAGGTCACGGCGGAGGAGCTGGGCGGCGGCGACCTGCACGCACGCGTCAGCGGCGTCACCGACCACCTGGCCGAGGACGACGCGCACGCGCTGGCCATCGTCCGCGACATCGTCTCCACGCTGGCCCCGCGCGCCGCCCGCCCGTGGGACACGATCGCGCCGGAGCCGCCCGTGCACGACCCCCGCGACCTGTACGGGATCGTCCCCGCCGACACACGTCAGCCCTACGACGTGCGCGAGGTGATCGCCAGGATCGCGGACGGCTCGCGCTTCCTGGAGTTCAAGGCCGAATACGGATCGACCCTCGTGACCGGGTTCGCCCACGTGCACGGCCACCCGGTCGGCATCGTGGCCAACAACGGCATCCTGTTCAGCGAGTCGGCCATGAAGGGCGCCCACTTCATCGAGTTGTGCGACCAGCGCCGCATCCCCCTGCTGTTCCTGCAGAACATCAGCGGCTTCATGGTCGGCAAGGCCTACGAGGCGGGCGGCATCGCCAAGCACGGCGCCAAGATGGTGACGGCCGTGGCGTGCGCGCGGGTGCCCAAGTTCACGGTGGTGATCGGCGGCTCGTTCGGGGCGGGGAACTACGCGATGGCGGGGCGGGCGTACTCGCCCAGATTCCTGTGGATGTGGCCGAACGCCCGCATCTCGGTCATGGGCGGCGAGCAGGCCGCGAACGTGCTCACCACCGTCGGCGACGCCGACCCCGACGCGATCAGGGCCCAGTACGAGCACCAGGGCAACCCCTACTACTCCACGGCCAGGCTGTGGGACGACGGGGTGATCGACCCGCTCGACACCCGTACCGTCCTGGGCCTGGCACTGTCCGCGGCGGCCAACGCCCCGCTCGAGCCCGCCGGTTACGGCGTCTTCCGGATGTGACGCGATGGTGTTCGACCGTGTTCTGATCGCCAACAGGGGCGAGATCGCCGTACGGATCGCGCGCACGCTGCGCGCCCTCGGCATCACGTCCGTGGCCGTGCACACGCCGTCCGACGCGGAGGCCAGGCACGTCCGCGAAGCCGACATAGCCCTCCAGGTGCCGAAATATCTGGATATTGAGGCGATTATTGGGGCGGCCCGCGCGGCGGGAGCGCAGGCCGTGCACCCCGGCTACGGCTTCCTGGCCGAGAACCCCGAGTTCGCCCGCCGCTGCGTGGCCGCCGGGCTCGTGTTCGTCGGCCCGCCGGCCGCGGCCATCGAGGCCATGGGCGACAAGATCCGGGCCAAGGCCACCGTGTCGGCCGCCGGCGTGTCCGTGGTGCCGGGCGCGACAGAGCCGGGCCTGGAGGCGTGGACCGACTTCCCCGCTCTGATCAAGCCGTCCGCCGGTGGCGGCGGCAAGGGCATGGTGCTGGTGCGCTCGGCCGCCGAGCTGCCCGGCGCGATCGAGTCGGCCCGCCGTACGGCGCTGGCGGCGTTCGGCGACGGCACGCTGCTGATCGAGCGTTACGTCGAGCGCCCGCGCCACATCGAGATCCAGGTCATGGCCGACGCCCACGGCGGCGTCGTGCACCTGGGCGAGCGCGAGTGCAGCCTCCAGCGCAGGCACCAGAAGATCATCGAGGAGGCGCCGTCGCCGTTCGTCACCCCCGAGACGCGCGCCGGGATGGGCGCGGCGGCCGTGGAGGCCGCGCGCGCGGTGGGCTACGTGGGCGCGGGCACGGTCGAGTTCATCGTGGACGGCACGACCGGGGCCTACCACTTCATGGAGATGAACACCCGGCTCCAGGTCGAGCACCCCGTCACCGAGCTGGTCACCGGGCTGGACCTGGTCGAGCTGCAGCTCAGGGTGGCGGCCGGCGAACGGCTCCCGTTCGGGCAGGACGACGTGCGGCTCGGCGGGCACGCGGTCGAGGCGCGCGTGTACGCCGAGGACCCGGCGCGCGGCTTCCTGCCGACGGGCGGGCGCGTGCTCGTCCTGCGCGAGCCCGGCGACGACACGGGAGCGACGCCAGGACCCCTGACAGCGGCGCGACCGCACGGCGGGCGCGCGGTCGTCCGGGTGGACTCCGGGCTGGCCGAGGGCGGGACGGTCGGCAGCGCGTACGACCCCATGCTGTCCAAGGTCATCGCCTGGGCCCCGGACCGCGACGCGGCCCTGCGCGCGCTCGACCGGGCGCTGGCCGACACGGCCGTCCTGGGCGTGGTCACCAACGTGCCGTTCCTGCGAACTCTGGTCGCCCACCCGGCCGTACGCGCGGGCGATCTGGACACGGGCCTGGTCGAACGGGTGCTGCCCGAGCTGGTGGGGGACGACGGCGTCCCGTGGGACGTGCTCGCCGCGGCGGCTCTCGTCTTCCACGCCCTGCCGCAGGGCGACGACCCGTGGGAGGTCACCGACGGCTGGCGCGTCGGCGCGCCGGCGTGGACGACGTGGCGGCTGGAGTCGCGGGACGGCGTGCACGAGGTCCGGGTGCGCGGCCTGCCGGAGGAGGCCGCCGAGGTCCTGGACGACGACGGGCGCCCGCGGCCGGCCAGGATCCGTACCCGGCGCGGCGTTCCCGGCGAACGCTCGCTCGGCGTCACCATCGGCGGGCGTACCGAGAATTACCTGTTTGTACGCCGCGCCGACACGCTGTGGCTCGGCCGCGACGGCGCGTCCTGGCAGCTGACCAGGCACCGCATCGGCGACCCCGGCGACCGCCCCGGCGCCGCGGCGGCGGGCGACGGCGTGGTCAGGAGCCCCATGCCCGGCACGGTCCTGCTCGTCAAGGCCGAGCCGGGAGACCGGGTGAGCGAGGGGCAGCCGCTGATCGTGGTGGAGGCGATGAAGATGGAGCACACGGTCACGGCCCCGCGCGACGGGATCGTCTCCGAGCTGACCGCGCGGGCGGGCCGTCCCGTCGACATGGACGCCGTCCTGGCCGTGATCACCGCTGAGGAGGCGACGTGATGCCGTACCCGGAGGAAGGCCTGCCGCACCAGGTCACGATCTACGAGGTCGGCCCGCGCGACGGGCTGCAGAACGAGTCCGCGATCGTGCCCGTCGAGGTCAAGGCCGAGTTCATCGACCGGCTCGCGGACGCGGGACACAAGGTGATCGAGGCGACCAGCTTCGTGCATCCGAAGTGGGTGCCGCAGCTCGCCGACGCAGGTGAGCTGCTGGAGCGGCTGCACAGGAGGCCGGGCGTGCGCTACCCCGTCCTCGTGCCGAACGAACGCGGCCTCGACCGCGCGCTCGACCTCGGCGTGGACGAGATCGCCGTCTTCGCCAGCGCGACCGAGACCTTCGCCGCGAAGAACCTGAACCGCAGCCTGGAGAGCCAGTTCGAGATGTTCGAGCCGGTCGTGGCCAGGGCGCTGGACAACGGGATCAAGGTGCGCGCGTACGTGTCGATGTGCTTCGGCGACCCCTGGGAGGGTCCCACGCCCATCGGGCAGGTGGTCGCGGTCGGCGAGCGGCTGCTCGGGCTCGGCTGCTACCAGCTCTCGCTCGGCGACACCATCGGCGTCGGCACGCCGGGCCACGTCACGGCCCTGATCGACGCGTTCCGCCGGCCCGAACGCCTCGCCGTGCACTTCCACGACACCTACGGCCAGGCCCTCGCCAACACCCTCGCCGCCCTCAGGGCGGGCGTCACGACGGTCGACGCCTCCACGGGCGGCATCGGGGGCTGTCCCTACGCCGAGTCCGCCACCGGCAACCTCGCCACCGAGGACCTCGTCTGGATGTTGCGCGGACTCGGCATCGAAACCGGGCTCGATCTGGGCAAGCTCGTGTCCACCAGCACCTGGCTGGCGGAGCTGCTCGGCCGGCCCAGCCCCTCTCGCGTCGTACAGGCGCTGTCGAAAGGCTGAGACATGCTCAAGGACGAGTACGAAGAGCTGCGCAAGACCGTCGAGTCTTTCGCCCGCGAGGTGGTCGCCCCCGTGATCGGGGACTTCTACGAGCGCGAGGAGTTCCCGTACGACATCGTGCGGCAGATGGGCGCGATGGGGCTGTTCGGGCTGCCCATCCCCGAGGAGTACGGCGGGATGGGCGGCGACTACTTCGCCCTCTGCCTGACCCTGGAGGAGCTGGCCAGGGTCGACTCCAGCGTGGCGATCACGCTGGAGGCGGCGGTGTCGCTCGGCGCGATGCCGATCTACCGCTTCGGCACCGACGAGCAGCGCGGCACCTGGCTGCCCCGGCTCACCTCGGGGGAGATGCTCGGCGCGTTCGGCCTGACCGAGCCCGGCGGCGGGTCCGACGTGCCCGGCGGGATGCGCAGCACCGCCGTCCTGGACGGCGGCGAATGGGTGATCAACGGGACGAAGGCGTTCATCACGAACTCCGGCACCGACATCACCGGCGTCGTCGGCGTGGCCGCGCTCACCGGCGAACGCGAGATCTCCACGATCCTCGTGCCCAGCGGCACGCCCGGGTTCACGGTCTCGAAGAAGTACTCCAAGGTCGGCTGGAACGCCTCCGACACCCGCGAGCTGGCCTTCACCGACTGCCGCGTGCCCGCCGAGAACCTGCTGGGCGAGCGCGGCCGGGGTTACGCCCAGTTCCTGCAGACGCTCGACGAGGGCAGGATCGCGCTCGCGGCCCTCAGCGTCGGGCTGGCGCAGGGGTGCGTGGACGAGTGCCTGACGTACGTACGGGACCGCAGGGCGTTCGGCCATCCGATCGGCCACTACCAGTCCATCCAGTTCAAGATCGCCGACATGGAGGTCCGCGCCCACACCGCGCGCCTGGCCTACTACCACGCGGCCGAGAAGATGCTGGCCGGGGTACCGTTCAAGAAGGAAGCGGCGATCGCCAAGCTGGTCGCCTCCAACGCGGCGATGGACAACGCGCGGGACGCGACCCAGGTGTTCGGCGGCTACGGCTTCATGAACGAGTTCCCCGTCGCGCGTTTCTACCGCGACGCGAAGGTGCTGGAGATCGGGGAGGGCACGAGCGAGGTGCAGCGCATGCTCATCGCCCGCCAGCTCGGGCTCGGTGACCTGTGAACGATGTTTGCGGAGGCGACGGTGCACGATCTAGGGTCGATGGTCATGACGGCTGACGATCTTCTCATCAGGAAGGCGGAGAAGGCGGACGCGGACGAGGTGTTCGCGCTGGCCCGCGAGTTCGGTCTGACCTTCAGGCCCGAGCGCGAGGCCTTCGACGCGGCGCTTCCCCAACTCCTCGCCAACGACGACGCCCTCCTGCTCGTGGCCGTCGTGAACGGCCGGGTGCAGGGTTACCTGCTGGGGTTCGTGCACCTGACGCTCTTCGCCAACGGGCCGGTGGCCTGGGTGGAGGAGGCCATGGTCCAGTCCGGATCGCGGCGGCAGGGGATCGGGCGGACACTGCTGGAGGAGTTCGAGCGGTGGGCCCGCACACGGGAGGCCGGCTACGTGGCGATGGCCACGCGGCGGGCGCCGGAGTTCTACCACGCGCTGGGTTACGAGGCGTCGGCCACGTTCTTCCGCAAGGTGCTGCGCTGAGGACTTCCGGCTTCCGCGAGGTCGTGCGCTGACCTCGGGCCGCTGCACTCGGGCTTCCGTGCTCGGGCTTCCGTTGCTCGGGCTTTCGTACGCTCCCCGCGAAGGTGGGGGCGGCCGACGTTTTCTGTCACCGCTGGATGGCATCCTGGGGGCGTGAGTATCCACGCCGTGAGCCCCTTGTTCATCGGGCGTGCCCGCGAGCTCGCAGCCCTCGGCGACGCCCTGGGCCGGGCCCGCGCGGGCGCGTCGTCCACCGTGCTCGTCGGCGGCGAGGCGGGGGTCGGCAAGACGCGCCTGATCAGGGAGTTCACCGCCCGGCGCGCCGACGACGCCAGGGTGCTCGTCGGCGGCTGCCTGGAGCTGGGCACGGAGGGCCTGCCGTTCGCGCCGTTCACCGCCGTGCTGCGCGGGCTCGTGCGCGAGCTCGGCCGCGACGGCGTCGCCGCGCTGGTGCCCGGCGGCGACACGCGCGGGCTGGCCCGGCTGCTGCCCGAGTTCGGCGAGCCGGGCGAGGAGGGGGCGGAGGCCAGGGCCAGGCTGTTCGAGCAGGTGCTCGGGCTGCTGGAGCGGCTCGCGGAGGACCGTCCCGTGGTGCTGATCGTGGAAGACGCCCACTGGGCCGACCGCGCCACCCGTGACCTGCTGACGTTCCTCGTCCGCTATCAGCGCACCGCCGCCCGGCTGCTCCTCGTCGTGACCTACCGCACCGACGAGCTGCACCGCTCCCACCCGCTGCGGCCGCTGCTCGCCGAGCTGGGCCGGGTGGAGTGGGTGACCAGGACCGAGCTGCGCCGGCTCACCCGCAGGGAGGCCGTCGCGCTGGCCGCCGGGATCCTGGAGCGCGAGCCGTCCGCCGGCGACATGGACCTCATCTACGCGCGCAGCGAGGGCAACCCGCTGTTCGTGGAGGCGCTGCTCAGCGAGGCCGACGGACAGGAGGCGCTGCCCGAGTCGCTGCGCGACCTGCTGCTGGCCAGCGTCGAGCGGCTGCCGGCGGAGACGCAGGAGCTGCTGCGGGTGGCCAGCGTCGGCGGTCAGCGCATCGAGCACGACCTGCTCACCGCCGTCGCCGGCCTCGACGAGGACACGCTGTCGCGCGCCCTGCGCCCCGCCGTGGCGGGCAACGTGCTCGTGGTCGACGGCGAGGGCTACTCCTTCCGCCACGCGCTCATCCGCGAGGCGCTCGACGACGACCTGCTGCCCGGCGAGCACATCCGCCTGCACACCCGCTACGCCGAGGCCCTGGAGCGCGACCCGTCGATCCTGCCCGCCCCGCGCGGCGCGATCGAGCTGGCCCACCACACCAGGCAGTCCGCCGACTACGCCTGGGCGCTGGTCAGCGCCTGGCGCGCGGCGGACGCGGCCCGCACCTCCACCGCCTACGACGTGCAGCTGCGGATGCTGTCCAGGGTGCTGGAGCTGTGGGACCAGGTGCCCGACGCGGCCGAGCGCGTCGGCGCCGACCGGATCGACGTGCTCAGGCGGACGGCCACGGTCGCCCACCTGGCCGGCGAGTACGAACGCGGCATCGCCTTCGGCAGCGCCGCCCTCGACGAGCTCGACCACGACGCCGACCCGGCGCGTACGGCCATGGTGCTGCGCCAGCGCGGCCTGACCAGCTGGGATCTCGGCCGTCCCGGCTTCCTCGACGACCTGCGCAAGGCCGCCGCCCTCGTGCCCGCCGACCAGCCCAGGCTGCTCGGCCAGGTGCTGGAGACGTTCGCGCGGATGCTCACCCACCCGGACGAACTCCAGGAACGGCTCGACACGGCCCAGCGCGCGATCGAGCTGGGCCATGAGATCGGCGACGCCAACGTCGAGGCGCACGCGATGATCAGCTTCAACTGGGGCAAGGCGTGCTACACCGACATGGAGCTGCAGATCGAGACGTTCGCCGAGGCGCGCCGCATCGCCCAGCGCGACGGGGCGTACAACGCCCTGCTGCGCTGCGCGGTCTCCGAGTCCGACGCCTTCGAGGGCGCGGGCTGGCACGAGCTGGCCACCCAGGTCGCCAGGCGCGGGGTCGACGACGCCGCCCAATACGGGCTGGCCCGCACGTCCGGCACGTTCCTGTCGATCAACCTGGCCGAGCCGCTGCTGTCGCTCGGGCGCTGGGACGAGGCGCTGCGGGTGGTGGAGCACGCCCTCGACCTCGCGCCGCCCGCCCCCTACCGGGCCAGCCTCCAGGGGCTCGCCGCCGACATCGCGCTCGCGCGGGGGCAGCTCGACCGGGCCGAGACCCTGATGGCCTCCTCCCGCCAGATCCTGTCGCGCGGCACCTTCCGCGACCAGGTGACGCTGCCGCACCTGCGCAGGGAGGTGCAGCTGCTGTCGGCGCGAGGGGAGATGGAGCAGGCGGTGGAGGCGGCGGCCAGGGCGCTGGAGGAGCACGACCTGATGAGCAGCCCGCGCTACTCGTGGCCGGTGCTGGTGACCATCGCGCGGCTCATCTGGGCCGTGGTGCCGTCCAAGCAGCTCATCGACGCCATGATGCAGGCTCCTCCACCCGTCGGCGACCGGCCCGCCGCGGAGGGATCCGGAGCGGAGGAGCCCTCCGGAGGTGGCGCCGGTGACGTCCTGCCCACCGGGGGGAGATCCGGTGACGGGGCGGCCGCCGTCGAGATGTCGTCC
The DNA here is from genome assembly GCF_035917475.1 of Nonomuraea fuscirosea. Taxonomy (NCBI): domain Bacteria; kingdom Bacillati; phylum Actinomycetota; class Actinomycetes; order Streptosporangiales; family Streptosporangiaceae; genus Nonomuraea; species Nonomuraea fuscirosea. The sequence goes on from NZ_CP109074.1 coordinate 2,015,099, forward strand.
GGTGCGGGCGCGGGGCTGGGGGCGCTCGCGCGGCTCGCGTTGTCGTTGCTGCCGAAGATCAGGGCGCTCGCGTTGCGGCTCGACACCATGGGGGAGTCGCAGCAGGCCCACCGGCTCACCTTCACGGCCCTGACCGGGCCGGGGCCGACGTCCGCGTACGTGAGCGACGCGGCCTCCTGGCAGTTCAAGGCGTGGGACCAGGCGGTGCGGGCCTGGGCCGACCTGCGGGAGCCGTACCCGGAGGCGCAGTGCCTGGTGGGCGCGGCGCAGGCGGCGCTGGCGGCGGGAGACCGGCAGGAGGCGGCCGCCCGGCTGACCCGGTCGCGAGAGCTGGCCAGAGAGCTCGGCGCCACACCGCTGCTGGAACAGCTGGACGTCTTCGGCCGGCGAGCCCGGCTCGGGGGCACCGACGACGTGAACGACGGGCAGCCGCTCGGGCTGACGGCGCGGGAGCTGGAGGTGCTGCGGGAGGTGACCAGCGGCCGCAGCAACCGGGAGATCGCGGAGGCGCTGTTCATCTCGGTGAAGACGGTCAGCGTGCACGTTTCCAACATCCTGGCCAAACTGGGCGTGGCCACCCGAGGCGAAGCCGCCGCCACCGCCCACCGCCTCCGCCTGTTCGACCAGGACTAGGTCCCTTTTCGCCGCCCCGGCGGAAGCTGATCAGGCATTGCCCGATTGATCTCGTCCAACGATGATCACGAGGAACGGGCGGGCAGCCCGCGAGCGGACGAGAAAGGGCGAAGATGAGGATCAGTAAGCGTGTGCCGGGAGTGCTGATCGCACTCCATCTACAAGGGCCAGTCGTCCACCGGAACCGGGACCGCCGGTTGCAACTGGGCCGTCTACATGGCGATCAACTACATCTCCAACATCAACGTCTCCCGTCTGTACGGGTGACAGGGTCGAGGTGACATCCGTGGGCATGCGCCGCGACGCATGCCCACGGATGTGCGTCGAAAGAGGAGACACCCGACCGACCGGAGCAGCCATGCACGCGATCAGGGCCGCGACCGGCCTCGTCATCCTGTCCCTCGCGATCGCCGCCTGTACGACCGGCGGACAGACCCCAATGGAGAGCCCGGTGGGGAGCCCAGTGGAGAGCTCAGTGGAGACGCCGGCGGCGGCCCCTTTCGCCGCCTACGACCGCTCCGAACCTGGAGTGGGCGACGCCGCCCTGCTGACCGCGAGACTCGTCCTGGACCGGGGCTGCCTCTACGCCGACAGCGAGGGGCGACGGTGGCTGCCGGTCTTCCCCGCCGCGGGCACCGAGTGGGACGCGGCGGCGCGGACCCTGACCATGGACGGGCGCACCGCGGTACTCGGGCAGACCGTGGAACTCGGCGGGGGAACCGCGCGGGCGGAGGTCATCACCTCGGCCCCGGAGGGTTGCGATCGTTCCCAGGTCTGGCTGGTGGTCAGCGTCGGCTCCTGATGGTGATGCCGGGGCACCGTCCGCCCGACCAGGGTGCCGCACCATGTTCCGGCCGGCGTGGGTGTGGCGGCGTCCGGTTCACCGTGACGGCTGGTGCACGCCCGAGCAGCCAGAAGGCGCCGTCGGTCGCGGGGCGGGCGGCTCCTCGCTGTGGAGGCCGTTGCCCGCCGGTAAGGGCCGGCGAGGTGGGGTCAGCCGGTCAGCTGGGCTTCGAGGCGGTAGCCGTCCACGGTGACGTAGACCTGGTCGCCCGGGCGGGCGTTCAGGCGCATGAGGACCGGCTGCAGTGAGTCGAAGACGGGCTGGTGGCCCTGCCAGACCAGGACGATGGCGTTGTCGCCGGGGCCGGTCACCGACAGCAGGGTGCCGGGGCGCATGCCCAGCTGGGCCGCGTACCCCTCGGGCACCGGCACCGGGCCGCCCCTGAGGTGTTCGGGGGTGACCTCGATGCGCTGCCAGCGGCGCGGGTCCGAGTTCGGGCCGGGCAGCGGTGGCGGCGGGGTGGCGGGGGCGCCCGCCAGGCCGGGGAGCATGGGGGAGCGGCCGCCCGAGAGCGCCGACAGGGTGGCCAGCGCGGCGGAGGGGTCGATGGCTCCGGCCGTCGCCGACGGGATGGGCTGGCCCCCCCGGTGGTGGTGGCCGTTGGCCCCCGGGGTACGGCGGGGGAGAGGCTGGGCCGGGGACGAGGCGGCGGCCACCGGGTCGGGGCCGGTCTCAGGGGGTAGCGCGTCGAGCCAGGCCTTGGCGGAATGGGCGCGGATGCCCAGTTCGCCCATGAGTTCCACGAGGTCGGTGTCGGGCGGGCTGGAGGCCAGGAGCTGCCTGGTACGGCTCTGCAGGCCGTGCAGGTCGCCCACGACGAGCCAGCCGTCCTGGAAACGGCGGTCCGGCATGAGCGTCACCAGGACGCGCCAGAGCGGCGTGCGCAGCGACGGGACCGTCACGGGGTGCGCCGGGTCGGCGCCGATGAGCTGGTCCTCGGTGGCCGCCGCGCCGAGCCATTCGGTCAGGCGGAACATGTGGCCGGTGACCGGCGCGGACTCGGAGGAGCGCAGCCAGTGCAGGACGCGCTCCTCGGCGGTGCGCTGGGCCTGCGAGAGCGCGTCACGCTCGACGAGCATCTTGTGGGCGAGCGTACGGAGACTGACCGGGTCCTCGGCGAACAGCCGGTGCACGGCCACCGAAAGCTCCAGCTTGTCCAGACTGCGGAACAGGTTGTCCACGACGCGGACCATCGCGTGGTCGGTGTCGGAGGGAACCGGGCTGGTGCCGGCCGGGTAGCTGGGGGTGGAGCCGGAGGCGGAGGGTGGCGACGAAGGGGCGGGGGCGGAGGGGGCTCCCGAGGGGCCGGCCGGGGTGCCTGCGGCCGCGCGGGCGGCTGATCCGGGGATGCCGGCTCCGGGCGTTCCGGCCGCGGGAAGTCCGGCGACCGGGTTTCCGGCCCCGGCGAGGCCGGCGGCGGGATTGGCAGCTCCTGGGAGGCCGGGGGCAGGGTTCGCGGCTCCTGGGAGGCCGGCGGGGTTGGCGGATCCGGGCGTTCCCGCGCCGGGGCCTGCGGCGCCAGGCGTTCCGGGGGCTCCGGGAGTCCCAGCGGCGGGGGCCCCGGCGCCAGGGATCCCGGTGCCCGGGGTTCCGGTGCCCGGGGCTCCGGTGCCAGGGGCTCCGGGGGCGCCAGGAGCGCTCTGGGAGGGCGGTGTACCGGGAATGGGCGGGATCGAGCCGGTGTGCGGGCCGCCGCTCCCAGGGTGCGGGCCGTTGGCGGAAGGGCCTCCGGCGTCCTGGCGGCCGGACTGCGGGCCCGTGGGGCGTTGCGGAAGGCGTTCCGACTGGCCGGATGCGGGGCGCTGCGGCAGGCCGCCCTCACCCGCGAGCCCCTGACGCGGATTCGCGCCGCTCTGCGGCTGCGCCGAGAACGAGCCCGTCTGGGGCTGTCCGGAGAACGAGCCGGTCGAACGCTCAGGGGAGGACGGCCCGGGGAAGGCGCCGCTCTGGCGGGCGTTGCCCTCCGAGGAGGGCACGGCCGGGAAGGAACCCGTCTGACGCGAGTTGCCCTCCGCAGGCGGTACGGCCGGGAAGGAGCCGGTGTGGCGCTGGTTGCCCGCCGAGGGCGGCGGAGCGGGGAAGAGGCTCTGGCGCGGGCTGCTCTCCGAGGAGGGCACGGCGGGGAAGGAGCCCGTCTGACGCTGGTTGCCCTGCGCGGACGGCGGCGCGGGAAAGGCGCCGGACTGGCGCGGATCGTTGTCCTGGCCGGGTACGGCGGGGAACGAGCCCGTCTGGCGCGGGCCGCCCTCGGCGGCGGGGAACGACCCGGTCGAGCGCGAGGGGCTGTCGGTGGAGGTCGGCGCGGGGAAGACGCCCGGCTGGCGCGGGTTGCTCTCGGAGGACGGCGGCGCGGGGAAGGAGCCGGTGGAGCGGGGACCGCCGTCGGCCGCCGACGGCACGGGGAAGGCGCCGCTCTGGCCGGGCGCGGGCCGGCGCAGATCGCCCTGCCCCTGCCCCTGCCCGGCGAACGGGCCGGTCGGCTGGGGGCCGCTTGGGTTGGCCTCGGACGGGGTGAAGGCGCTGCGCGACTGTGGCGTGCCGTCGGGCCCGACCGCGGGAAAAGTGCCGGTGCCACGGGCGGAGACGGGCATCTGGTCCCGCTGGAGCGGGCGTGTGACCTCGGGGTGGCCCGCGGCGACGGGAATTTCGCGATGGGCGGGGATGCGGCCCAGGATCTCGCGCAGGACCGAGCCGATCACGACCTCGGGCGTGGCCGACGGCGTGCTCAGGTCGCTGGGCGACAGGCGGCGCAGCCGCTGCCAGCCGCCGAGGCCGGTGACGGCGGTGCGGGTGGCCTCGGACCAGCCGGGCAGCGCGGGGTCGATGGGGTGAACCGTCAGCGCGGGCAGCAGATCGGCCAGCGGCAGGTGGTCCCAGCGGGCGACGGCCAGCTTGGCCAGGCGGTCACAGATCCAGTCGAGCCCGGCGGTGCCGAGCGCTTTCGACAGCGGCAGGGAGGACCACCACCCCGCCGGTAGGCGCGGATCGCCCAACGCCTCGGCCACCTGCTGAGGGCGGCTCCAGCGCAGCGCAGGGATGAGGTCGCTCAGGCAGATCGATGACTCGACTTCCATCGGCGGACCTTATCCTCCCCAGTGAGCCGCGTGGTGCTGCCCGTAACGCATGTGGCTAATGGTGCAAGCCTACGCGGCAAGCTATCAATCAGTGTGAATAGGGTAAAGACGGTTCAGATCCAAACCGTACCGTGGACGGCCCCCCACCTGGGCCACACATGCGGCACCGGCACGGCAGCCGGCCTCCAGCGCGGCCTGTTTGGCGGAGCCGAGCAGAGTGGCGGCGAGGAACCCGGCGGCGAAGGCGTCACCCGCCCCCGTCGAGTCCACGACCTCGGCGGACACACCTTCCGCGGTCGCCACCACCTCTCCGTCGACGGCCGCCAGCGCTCCACCGGCGCCGAGCTTCACGACCGCTGTGCCGTATGTCTCACTCAAGAGTACGGCCGCCCGCGTGGCCGTCGCCGCCCCACTGAGCAAAAGGGCCTCGTCGAGATTGGGGATGACCAGCCCGGCCGCCGCCGTCTCGCGGATGAAACGTTCGACGCCGAAGTCACGCAGCGGGCCCGTGGAGGCCGGATCGACGCTGATCGCCACGCCCGCCGCCGCCGCGTCCGCCATCGCCCGCCGGGCCAGCCGCAGCCCCGCCTCGGCGAACAGCACGTACCCGGAAAGATGCAGCATGGCGACGCCGTCGAGCAGAGCCGGGTCCCAGTCGGCCTCGGAGATCAGGCCGCCGGCGCCGCGGTTGGTGAGCATCGAGCGCTCGCCGCTCTTGTCCACCATCGCGATCACCACCGCCGTGGGGTGCGCGGGGTCCACGGAGAAGTGCGGATTGACGCCCGTCTTGATCAGCTCGGTGGCGTGCCACTCGCTGCTGTCGTAGCCGAGCCTGGCCAGCAGGTGGACCTCGGCGCCCAGGGAGGCGGCCCAGGCGGCGGTGTTCGCGCCGGAGCCGCCGGGACGCAGCACGATGTCGGCGGCCGTGTCCGTGCCGGCCGTGACGGGTGAGCCGTGCCGGGCCACGACATCGGTGACCACGTCGCCGATGACGAGCAGGGCGCCGTCCGTCACGATCGGGCCCAGGCCAGGGCGATCCGGGCGGCCAGGGCGGTGTTCCCGCGTACGGCGGCGAGGTTGGCCTCCAGGGAGGCGCCGCCGGTGCCGTCCACCAGATAGCCGAGCAGGAACGGGGTGATCGCCTGTCCCTTGACGCCCTCGCGCTCGGCGGCGGCCAGCGCCTCGCCGAGCACGCGGTCGTGCAGCTCCGGATCGAGCTGGGCGTCCTCGGGGACCGGGTTGGCCACGATGAGGGCGCTGTCGGCGCCGCCGAGCGCGTCCTGGCCGCGCATGACGGCCGCCGCGTCCTCGGGCGACTCGATCCGCCATTCGATCGGCTGGCCGGAGGAGTGCAGGTAGAAGCCGGGGAAGTGGTCGGTACGGTAGCCCACCACGCTCACGCCCCGCGTCTCCAGCCGTTGCAGCGTGGCCGGCACGTCGAGGATCGACTTCACCCCGGCGCAGACGACGGTGATGCGGGTGGCCGCGAGCGTGCCGAGGTCGGCGGACTCGTCCTGGTCCTCGGTCCAGCCGCGGTGCACGCCGCCGAGCCCGCCGGTCGCGAAGACGCGGATGCCGGCGCGGGCGGCCAGGAAGGACGTGGCCGACACGGTGGTGGCGCCGCTGGCCTTCAGTGCCGCCGCCACGGGCAGGTCGCGCTGGCCCAGCTTGCGCAGCCCCGACTCGGTCGCGATGCGCTCCAGCTCGACCTCGTTCAGGCCGATGCGGGGCACGCCGTCGAGCACGGCGATCGTGGCCGGCACGGCGCCCGCCGCACGCACGACACCCTCCAGCTCCCGCGCCACCTCCAGGTTGCGCGGCTGCGGCAGCCCGTGGGAGATGATCGTGGACTCCAGCGCCACGACCGGCGCGCCGGTTGCCAAGGCCTCGGCGACCTCGTCGGACGGCCGCAGAAGGGAGTCGGTGGTGCTGCGCATGGTGAGTTTCGTGCTCCTCGTGTGGTCCTTGGCCCTGACATAGGAGGAACGGCCGTTTTCACGGGATTTGTTCCAAACCGAGCAGCCTACGGGCCCCCGGCGCGGCCGTCCACCCGAGGATCACACGAGAAACGCGACGCCCGCCAGGGACGTGGCCGCGATGATCGCGGTGGCGATCCCGCCGAGCAGCGCCGCCCGGCCACCTCTGGCCAGTTTCCGCAGGTCGATGCCGGTGCCGAGGCCGAACAGGGCGGCGGCCATGAGCACGTTCGTGAGCGCGGGGACGGCCGCCGTGACGGCCTGGGGGACCAGCCCGGTGCCGCGCAGCAGCACCATCGCGAGGAACGCGGCCACGAACAGCGGCACGATCGGCGGCCTCGGCCCCGTCTTCCGCTCGTGCGCCCCGCGCCGGCGATAGGATGTCAGGGCCACGATCGGGGCCAGCAGCACGACCCGGCCCAGTTTGACCGTCACGGCGGCGGCCAGCACTCCCGTGGCGGCGCCCACCGCGGCCACCTGCGCCACCTCGTGCACGGCGGCGCCCGTCCACACGCCGAGCTGCGCCGCCGACAGGCCCAGGAGCGAGCCCAGGAGGGGCACGAGGGGGATGGCCGCGGTCCCGTACAGGACCACGACACCGAGCGCGCTCGCCGCGGCCTCGTCGTCGTCGGCCAGCCCGGCGCTCTCGCGCATGGCGGCGATGGCCGCGGCGCCGCAGATGGACACGCCCGTCGCGATGAGCAGCGACGTGCCGGGGCTCAGGCCGAGTGCGCGCCCGATCACCTGGGTCGTGACGAACGTGAGCCCCGTCGCGACCGTGATGATCGCCAGCGTCCGCCAGCCGAGCCCGAGCACCTCGGGCAGGGCGATCTGCAGGCCGAGCAGGGCGATCGCGACGCGCAGCACCCGCCTGGAGACGAACGCGAGCCCGGGGCGGAGGCGCCCGGCCACGCCCGTCAGGTTCGCCGTCACGGCGCCCGCGAGTACGGCGACGACGGCGGGGCTGAGCGTGGGGACGTACCGGTTGACGATCATCGACAGCGCCGTCGCGACGGCCGCCACGAGGAGTCCTGGCCACAGGAGACGGGCGCTTTCCCGGGCGGTTGTCCGGGTGATTCTCTGGGCGTCCTTCCGGGTGGGGCGGACGGCGGGATCCTGCGCGGTGGCGGGCACGATCTCAGTCTTCTGAACGGCGGGAACGCCCGGTAGCCACACCTTGCCTGGGAGGTCATAGCCTGTGGCTATGAGTGCGCTGCCCGATCTCGACTCGCTGAAGCTCCTCGTCGACGTCGGCGAGCTGGGCAGCCTCGGGCGCGCCGCCAGGGCCGCCGGGATCGCGCAGCCGTCCGCCAGCAAGCGGGTCGCGCAGCTCGAACGCCGCCTCGGCCTGCCCCTGATCGAACGCACGCCGCGCGGATCCGCGCTCACCGCCGAGGGCAAGATGGTGGCCGGCTGGGCCGCGCAGGTGCTCGCCGCCGCGCAGGAGCTCATGCGGGCCGTCCAGGCCGTGCGGCACGGCGAGGCCGCCCATCTGCGGGTGGCGGCCAGCATGACGGTGGCCGAGTACCTGGTGCCGCGCTGGCTCGGCGAGTTGCAGAACCGGGAGCCCGACGTGCAGGTGGGGCTGGACGTGGTCAACTCCGCCGACGTGGCGGCGCGGGTGCTGGCCGGGGAGGTGGAGCTGGGGTTCGTGGAGGGGCCCAGCGTGGCCGACGGGCTGGCCGGGCGGGTCGTGGGGACCGACCGGCTGGTGGTCGTGGTGGCGCCGGGGCATCCGTGGGCGCGCCGCCGTACCGCGCTGAGAGGTCCTGAGCTGGCCGCCACGCCCCTCGTGGTACGCGAGCCAGGCTCGGGTACCCGCGAGACGCTGGACGTCGCCTTCGGCGGCCTGCACCGCGCCAGCCCGCGGCTGGAACTGGGGTCCAACTCGGCGGTCAAGGGGGCGGCCCAGGCGGGGGCGGCGCCGGCGGTGCTGAGCCGGTACGCGGTGGAGGCCGACGTGGACACCGGGCGGCTGGTGGAGGTTCCGCTGGCGGGCATCAACCTGGTCAGGAGCCTGCGCGCGGTATGGCGGCGCGGCCGCGCCCTGACCGGCCCGGCCGCCACCCTCCTGTCGATCGCCAGCCGCCCATGACGCCGCCCCAACCCCGACCCCGCCCCTGACCTTGCCCGCCGGCCCCGCCCGCCGGCCCCACCCCTCGTCCCCGACCCCCGACTCGGGCCTTCTGATCTCGGTCCCCTTACCCCGGTCCGACGCCGGTTCCTGACGTCGGCCGGTGATGGCGGTCGGTGACGCCGTTCGTGGCGTTGACGAAGGGTGCGGGGTGGGTCGTATGGTGCGACGATGAGGACGTTCGACGTGGTCATCGCGGGCGGCGGGCACAACGGGCTGGTCGCGGCCGCCTATCTCGCCGGGGCCGGACGCAGGGTGCTGGTGCTGGAGCGCTACGACCACGTGGGCGGGCTGGCGATCTCCACGCGCGCCTTTCCCGGCGTCGACGTGCTCCTGTCGCGTTACTCCTACCTGGTCAGCCTGCTGCCCTCGGGCATCGTCCGGGACCTGGGGCTCGACCTGGAGCTGCGCCGCCGCCGTTACGCCTCCTACACGCCCAGGGGCGAGCGCGGCCTGCTCGTGGACAACGAGGACGACCTGCGTACGGCGGCCTCGTTCAGGGGCGTCACCGGCGGCGAGGCCGACCACGAGGCGTGGCGGCGCTTCTACGGCATGGTCGGCGAGGTGGCGCGGACCCTGGCCCCCACCCTGCTCGAACCGCTGCGACCCCAGGCCGAGATCGAGCGCCTGGTCGGCCCCGAGGCGTGGCGCGACCTGTTCGCCGAGCCGATCGGCCGGACGGTGAACGAGCGGTTCGGCGACGACACCGTGCGCGGGGTCGTGCTCACCGACGCGCTGATCGGCACGTTCGCCGATCCGGACACCGACGTGCTGGCCAACCGGTGCTTCCTCTACCACGTGATCGGCGACGGCACCGGCGAGTGGAACGTCCCCGTCGGCGGCATGGGCGCGGTCTCCGGCGCGCTGGAGGCGGCGGCCAGGCGGGCGGGCGCCGAGATCAGGACCGGCGCCGAGATCGTCGGCATCGCGCCGACGGGCGAGGTCACCTACGTGGCCGAGGACGGCGAGCACACGGTGAACGGCGGCCACGTCCTGGTCAACCTGCCGCCCGCCGTGCTCGACCGGCTGCTCGGCCGCCCCGTGACGGTGCCCGAGGGCGCGCAGCTCAAGGTCAACATGGTGCTCACGCGGCTGCCCAGGCTCAAGGACGCCTCGGTGGACCCGCGGGCGGCCTTCAGCGGGACGTTCCACATCAACGAGGGACGCGGCCAGCTCGACGCCGCGTACGCGCAGGCGGCCCGCGGGGAGATCCCTGAGCTGCCGCCGGCCGAGGTCTACTGCCATTCGCTGACGGACCCGTCGATCCTCGGTCCTGAGCTGCGCGGCCGCGCGGAGACGATGACGCTGTTCGGGCTGCACATGCCCGCCCGCCTTTTCCGGAAAAATCCTGAAAAAGCGCGGAAGATGGCCCTGGACGCCACCTTCGCCTCCATCAACACGGTCCTGGCCGAGCCCATCGAGGACTGCCTGCTCCGCGCCCCCGACGGCACCCTGTGCGTCGAGGCCAAGTCACCGGTCGACCTCGAACGCGACGCGGGCCTGCCCGGCGGCCACATCTTCCACACCGACCTGAGCTGGCCGTACGCGGAGGAGGGCGGCTGGGGCGTGGAGACCGAGCACGAGCGGATCCTCATGTGCGGCGCCGGCGCCCGCAGGGGCGGCGCGGTGAGCGGCATCGGCGGCCACAACGCCGCGATGGCCCTGCTGGGGCGCTAGCGAACCACCCGCCGCCGAGGCGCCGGTGAACATCGCGCCGGCCAGCGGCGGGTCACCGGCGCACACCCGCGCCGCCTGGGGTGCCGGTGAACACCGCGCCGCTGGTGCACCCGTGCCGCCGGGGTGCCGGTGAGCGCCGCGTCGCCCGGGTGCCTAGTCGTCCGCGATGAGCTTGGCGGCCACCTCCAGGGCCACGGCCGTGCGCTCCGACTCCTCCAGCCCCATGTCCGACAGGAACGGCACGTTCCCGAGGATCACCGCGAAGACCGCCAGCCTGGCCTCGAACTGCCTGACCGGGCCGTCCTGCGGCGAGGACAGCAGGGACAGCATGCTGATCACCCCGGTCTGCAGCCGTTCGCCGGCCGCGCTCTCCCGCAGGGCCCCCTGGTTCACCTGCGCGAACCTGAACAGCGGCCGCCACTGGTCCTCCAGCAGCCCGGCGATGCGCCGCAGGATCTCCAGCCGCGCCGCGGCCGTCGCCGGCTGCTCCTTGGCCCAGGCCACCAGCTCATCCATGGACTCCGTCAGCCGGTCCACCACGCTGGCGAGGATCGCCTCCTTCGTCCGGAAGTGGTAGTAGAGGGCCGGCCTGGTGATGTCCAGCCGCTCCGCCACCTCCTGCAGCGTGGTCTTGTCGTATCCGCGCTCGGCGAACAGTTCCAGCGCGACCTGCTGGATCCGCTCTCGTGTGTCCGTCCGCCGCCCAGCCATTCCGCTCCCTCGCTTGACGACCGGCCCAACATTGCTTACTTTCGCGTAAGTAAGCAATGCGGTCCGGCTTGTAGGGAGCAGACTATGGCTCAGCCCTTCCCTGTCCAGCGCACGTGCCCGTTCGCGCCGCCGCCCGAGTACGAGCGGATGCGCGAGCAGGCTCCTCTCGTCAAGGGCACCCTCTCCGGCAAAGACGTGTGGCTCGTCACCCGGCACGCCGAGGCCAAACAGGTCCTGGCCGGCTCCGGCATCAGCACCAACCCGGCCACCCCCGGTCATCCCAGCGCCCCGCCCGACGACGAGCAGGTGACGCCGGAGGAGCGGGCGGCGCGGGACAAGTTCACCGCCGGCCACTTCATCGACCTCGACCCGCCGGAGCACGGCAGGTTCCGGCGCCTGCTCATCCCCGAGTTCACCGTCAGGCGGATGAAGGAGCTGCGGCCCGGCATCCAGCGGCTCGCGGACGAGCTCCTCGACGACATGCTCGCCAAGGGTCCCGACGCCGACCTGGTGGAGGCGTACGGGCTGGCGCTGCCGTCCCTCGTCATCTGCCAGCTGCTCGGCGTCCCGTACGCCGACCACGAACTCTTCCAGTCGCGGACCCGCACGATGATCTCCTCCATGGACGATCCGCAGGTCCGCATGGCGGCGGCGATGGAGATCCACGACTACCTCGACGCCCTGATCACCTCCATGGCCGAGCGGCCGGGAGACGACCTGTTCGGGCGGCTGATCGCCGGGGGCGCGCTCAGCCACGACGAGCTCGTGGGCGTGGCGTTCCTGCTGCTCGTCGCCGGTCACGAGACCACCGCGAACATGATCCCGCTGTCCGCGCTCACCCTGCTGCGCCATCCCGAACAGCTCGCCGTGCTGCGCGCCGACCCGTCCGGCTGGCCGGCGGCGGTGGACGAGCTGCTGCGTTACCTGTCGATCGTGGACTGGGTGGCGTTCGACCGCGTCAGCACCGAGGACCAGGAGATCGGCGGGCAGCAGGTGCGGAAGGGCGACGGCATCTACGTGCTCGGCGCCAGCGCCAACCATGACGAGCGGGCGTTCGAGCGGCCCGACGCGTTCGACCCCGGGCGCGGCGCCAACCACCACGTGGCCTTCGGGTACGGCGTGCACCAGTGCCTGGGTCAGAACCTGGCCAGGGCCGAGCTGGAGATCGCCCTGCGCACGTTGTTCGAGCGCGTGCCCGGGCTGCGGGTGACGATGTCCGACGAGGAGCTGCCGGCCAAGTACGATGGAGCCATCTTCGGTCTCACGGCGATGCCCGTCACGTGGTGACCTGTCGGGGAATCCCTCATCAACTCCTCATGAAGCCGGTGTGAGATCCTTCATCGCGTTCTCATGATGACCCCTTAGTTTTCTTCTATGAACGAGCCCGCACGGTTGCTGGTAGTGGACGACGAGCCCGCCCTGCGCGAGGCCCTGCAGTCGAGCCTGGAGTTCGAGGGCTACAAGGTCGTCACCGCCGTCGACGGGCAGGAGGCGCTCGACGCCGTCGCCACAGACTCCTACGACGCGGTGCTGCTCGACGTGATGATGCCCAGGCTCGACGGGCTGACCGCGTGCCGCAGGCTGCGCGCGTCCGGCAACCACATCCCCGTGCTCATGCTCACCGCCCGCGACGCGGTCGGCGACCGGGTGTCGGGGCTCGACGCGGGCGCCGACGACTACCTCGTCAAGCCGTTCGAGCTGGACGAGCTGCTGGCCCGGGTGCGCGCCCTGCTGCGGCGGGGCGCGCTCAGCGCGGGCACACCCGAGGGCGACTCGCTGTCCTACGGCGACCTGCGGATGGACCCGTCGACCAGGGAGGTCACCCGCGGCGAGCGCAGGCTCGACCTGACCAGGACCGAATACCTGCTGATGGAGCTGTTCCTCGCCCATCCGCGCCAGGTGCTGACCCGCGACCAGATCCTCAGCGAGGTGTGGGGCTTCGACTTCGAGCCGACGTCCAACTCCCTCGACGTCTATGTGATGTACCTGCGCCGCAAGACCGAGGCCGGTGGCGAGCCACGGGTGATCCACACCGTGCGCGGGGTGGGTTACGTGCTGCGGGCCACGGCGTGAGAGCCGGCCGCCTCCGCGAGCGGGTGGCCGGCCTGGCCACCCGCGGCAGCCTGCGCACCCGCCTGACGCTCCTGGTCACGGTGGCCGTGGCGGTGGCCATCGCGATGTGCGCGGCCCTGTCGTACGTCATCCTGGCGGACCGGCTGCGCGGCAACCTCGACATGACCATCCTGGAGTCGGTGAATCAGGGCGACAAGAAGTGGCTGATGGAGCACTGCTCGTCCGACGGCACCCCGGGCCCGTTCGCCGACGGTCTGGCCACGCTGCTGTTCACCGACGGCAGGACCTGCTCGGTCGGGCCCTCGCCCATCCTGGCCGACTTCGAGCAGGACAAGGAGGCCTTCCAGCCGTGCGAACCCGTCTACCGCTACGGCGAGACGCGTGACGGCAAACGGGTCCGGGTGGTGACGGTCCACTTCAAACCCGGCGTCGCGGTCATGGAGGCCAGACCGTACGGGCACATCGAGCGGACGAAGCGGATCGCCGCGCTCACCCTCGGCGGCATAACCGCGCTGGGCGTGCTCGGCGCGGCCTGGGCCGGGCTCGCCATCTCCCGTGCCGCGCTGCGCCCGGTCGGGAATCTGACCCGGGCGGTCGAGCACATCGCGCAGACCGAAGACCTCGGCACCCGCATCCCCGTCACGGGCACCGACGAGATCGCCCGCCTGTCCTCCTCGTTCAACGCCATGACCGCCGCCCTGGCCGGATCGAGGGAACGCCAGAAACAGCTGGTCGCCGACGCCGGCCACGAGCTGCGCACCCCGCTCACGACGCTGCGCACCAACATCGACCTGCTCCTGCGCAGCGAGCAGACCGGCCGCAGCCTCGACCCCGGCGCCAAGGAGCGCCTGCTGATCAACGTCAAGGCGCAGTTCGCCGAGCTGTCCACGCTCGTGGCCGACCTGCTCCAGCTCGCCAGGGGCGACAGCGACCACGAGCCGCACGTCGAGCTGGGCCTGCACGAGGTGGTCACCGCCGCCGTGGAACGCGCCAGGCTGCGCGGCGCCGAGGTCACCACCGACCTGCGGCCGTGGTATGTCGTGGGCAGCGCCTCTTCGCTCGAACGCGCCGCGCTCAACCTCATCGACAACGCCGCCAAGTTCAGCCCCGGCGGCCAGGTCGAGGTGAAGCTGCGCGACGGCTGCCTGACCGTCCGCGACCACGGCCCAGGACTGCCGGAAGACGAGCTCCCGCACGTCTTCGAGCGCTTCTGGCGCTCCCCGTCCGCTCGCGGGTTGCCGGGGTCGGGGCTGGGGCTGGCGATCGTGGCCCAGGCCGTCGCCGAGACGGGTGGCGAGGTACGCCTGGCCAACGCGCCCGGCGGCGGGGCGATCGCGACCGTGGACCTGCCGGGAAGCCCGGACCGCCGCGCGGAGTCGTAGCGGATCTTCTGGGTGTGGCGTGCCTTTTCGGCACGGGTGGGGTTGACAACGATGTCAATGCGTTTCTTGATGGTCATATGGCCGTACCGCTGATCGACGCCCGCGGGATCGTGAAGAGCTACGGGCAGGTCGAGGCGTTGCGGGGAGCGGACTTCAGCCTGCGCGGTGGCGAGGTCGTCGCGCTCATCGGCGACAACGGAGCCGGCAAGTCCACGCTGGCGAAGATCCTTTCCGGGGTCGAGCGGCCCGACGGCGGGACGATCTCGCTCGACGGTGAGAGCGTCGCCTTCGGGACCGTGGAGGAGGCCAGGGCGGCCGGGATCGAGACCGTCTATCAGGACCTCGCGCTGTGCGCCGACCTCAGCCCCGCGGCCAACTTCTTCCTCGGCAGGGAACGGCTCCGCCCGGGGCTGCTCGGGCTGCTCGGTGTGCTGGACAACGCCCGGATGCGGCGGGAGACGCGGGAGGCCTGCGAGCGGCTCGGGGTGCGGCTGGCGTCGATGAGCGCGCCGGTGTCGGCGCTGTCCGGCGGGCAGCGGCAGGGGGTGGCCGTCGCCAGGGCCGCGACATGGGCGCGGCGGGTGGTGTTCATGGACGAGCCCACCGCGGCGCTGGGCGTGCTGCAGACGCGGCGGGTGCTCGACCTGATCAGGAGCGTCCGCGACGCGGGTGTGTCCGTCGTGCTGATCAGCCACAACATGCAGGACGTGATGGCGGTGTCCGACCGGGTCGAGGTGCTGCGGCTGGGACGGCGGGTGGCCGGCTTCGAGACCGGCCGCGTGTCGATGGAGGAACTCGTCGGCGCCATGACCGGCGCCATGGAACAGGACGAGCAGAACGGGCGGAACGGGCAAAACGGGCGTAACGGGCAGGATGAGGCGGCCGGACGGGACGCGGCTGGACGGGACGAGGCCGGACGGGACGCGGCGGCCGGGCCGGGCGAGCAGGCCGGACCGGGCGAGCGGTGAAGGGGGCGGGCGTGAAGGTGGTGCGGGAGCTGGGCCGGTTGCAGATCGTGTGGATCGGGCTGGTGCTGGCCGGGCTGCTCGTGGCCTTCTCCGTGCTCGCCCCCGGTTCGTTCCCGACCTCGTTCAACCTGCTCAACCTGGTGAGCGACGCGGCCATCCTGCTGCTGCTGGCCACGGGGATGACGTTCGTGATCGTCACGGCGGGGATCGACCTGTCGGTGGGCGGCGTGCTGGTCTTCTCCGCCGTCGTGGCGGCCAAGGTCATCGAGGGGACGGGGTCGCTGACGCTCGGGGCGGTGGCCGGGTTGGTCACCGGGCTGGGGTGGGGGCTGCTGAACGGTGTGCTCGTCGCGCTCGGGCGGATCCCCGCGCTGATCGTCACGCTGGGGACGCTCGGCATGTCGCTGGGCGGGGCGCTGCTGCTGACCGGCGGCGTGGACCTGCGCGCGCCGGCCGAGCTGAACCTGGGGCTGGGCCTGGCGCGCTGGCTCGGGGTGCCGTTGATCGTGTGGATCTGCGCCGCCATCACCGCCGTCGCGGGGGTGGTGCTCGCGTGGACGCGGTTCGGGCGGCACACGTACGCCATCGGCTCCAACGCCGAGGCGTCCCGGCGCGGCGGCGTGGCCGTGGGCGGGCATCTGATCAAGGTGTACGGGCTGGCCGGGCTGCTGGCCGGGCTGGCGGGCTACCTGTCGCTGGCCAAGTACGGCATCACCGGCGTGTCCGCGCACTCCACCGACAACCTCCAGGCCATCGCCGCGGTGGTGATCGGCGGCACGTCGCTGTTCGGCGGGGTCGGCACGGTGGCGGGGACGGTCATCGGGGTGTTCATCCCCGTCGTGCTGCAGAACGGGTTCCAGATCCTCGGCGTGCGGCCGTTCTGGCAGCAGGTGGTGGTGGGCGCCGTGCTCGTCGCCGCCGTGTACGTGGACCAGTGGCGACGCAGGGCCCGCGATCAGTAGGAAGGCGACAGGAGGCACCACCATGCGCAAGGCGATGGCCGTACTCGGGACGCTCATGTTGATCACCGCGTGTGGCGGAGGCGGTGGTGGCGGCACCGACCAGGTCAGGGTGACGCTCGTGCAGGGCCTGGCCGGGGAGGAGTTCTACGAGACCATGGCGTGCGGGGCGAAGGCCAAGGCCCAGGAGCTCGGGGTGACGCTGGACGTGCAGGGGCCGCAGAAGTTCGATCCCACCCTGCAGACGCCGATCGTGAACTCGGTCGTCGCGGGCAAACCGGACGCCCTGCTGATCGCGCCGACCGACGTCAAGGCGATGATCGCGCCGCTGACCCAGGCCAAGCAGCAGGACATCAAGATCATCCTGGTGGACACGGTGGTCGAGGACCAGAGCATCGGGCTGTCGCGGATCAGCACGGACAACGTCAAGGGCGGCGCGGCGGCGGCCAAGGCGCTGTCGGAGCAGATCGGCGGCAAGGGGAAGGTGCTGGTGATCTCGACCGATCCGGGCGTGAGCACCGTGGACGCGCGGATCAAGGGCTTCGAGGACGAGATCAAGGCGAACCACGCGGGGATCGGCTACCTCGGCGTGCAGTACTCGCACAACGACGTGAGCGAGGCGTCCAGGATCGTGAACGCGGCCCTGGCCAAGGACCCCGACCTGGCGGGCATCTTCGCGGCCAACCTCAACTCGGCCACCGGCGCCGGGTCGGCCCTGCAGCAGGCGGGCAAGCTGGGTGAGGTCAAGATGGTGGGCTTCGACGCGGGTCCGGCCCAGGTCAAGCAGCTCAAGGACGGCGTCGTCCAGGCGCTGATCGCGCAGCTTCCCGGTGAGATCGGGGCCAAGGGGGTCGAGCAGGCGGTCGCGGCGGTCAAGGGGCAGCAGGTCACGCCGTCGATCCCGACCGACGCCACGATCGTGACGGCGGAGAACGTGGACCAGCCCGAGGTGCAGAAGGTGCTCTACAAGGCCGGCTGCTGAACCGGCGCCAGGGGCGACCGCTCAGGGCGGGCTCGGGCCCATCCGTTCAAAGCGGGCTCGGGCGCGGCCGTTCAGGGCGGGCCGGGCCTGGGCCGGGCGGAGGTGCGGGCTCAGGCGGGGAGAGCGGCCAGGAGGAAGGCGAGGCGGGCGGCGGCGGACTCGACGTCCGCCGTCGTGCCCAGGCGGTAGCCCCACGAGGTGATGAAGGCTCCCTCGTCGGAGCAGGTCACGGTCTCTGCGAGGGTGGCCGAGAAACGGTTGCGGACCGACACGTACGCCGGATCACTGGCCAACGCGAGGCTCTGGACGGCCAGGTCGGCGTGGCGCCCGGCGTGCCAGGCGAACCGCTCGAGGCAGAGCGCGGTATCGAGCATCATGCGTCACCTCCGCAACGTCTCGCGACAGAATTGCACGATCTTGGGGTGGGAGGCAAGCAATTGCTGCGGTTAATGTGGACTTTGTTTCCGATATTCGTGAAGAATCGCCATGATGACCTCCCGTCCGGATTCCTCGAACTCCGCCACCTTCGCGTAATCGTCGAAGGCCCGGACGTAGAAGGCGATGTCGTCGGGGTCGCGCAGGATCAGATCCTTCGTCATGGTGGCGACGGCGACCAGGGCCTCGTTGTAGATCCAGAAGCCGTTGACCGGGTTGGCCGGCAGCTCGGTGCCGAAGGGGATCACGCCGAACTCCACGTTCGGCAGTGTGCTGACCGCGAGCAGGCGGTCGAGCTGGCCGCGCATGACCTCGGGCGGCGCGAGTGCGGTGCGCAGCGCGGCCTCGCTCACCACGAACCTGAACGTCCGCGTGCGGTCGTACAGGATCTCCTGGCGTTGCATGCGCACCCGCACGGCCGCGTCGATCTGGTCGGCGGCGCTGTAGAGGCGTTTGACCTTCTGGAAGACGTGCCGGGCGTATTCGGAGGTCTGCAGCAGGCCCACGATGATGCCGGGCTCGAAGACGCGGAAGAGCTTGGTGCGCGATTCGAGGTCGCGGACGTCCTCCTGGAGCGCGGCCAGGCCGCTGCGGTGGCGCTGTTTCCAGTCGTCGTGCCGCTCCAGCAGCGCGATCGACTGCCTGAGCAGGCCGTCCGTCGTGTCGGGCGAGGCGCCGACCGCCTGCGCCCACACGACCACGTCATCCTCGGTCGCCGTCTGCCTGGCGTTCTCCAGCCTGCTGACCTTGGAGGGCTGCCAGCGCAGGCGCTCCGCCAGCTCCTTGCCCGACAGATGGGCGGCCTCGCGCAGCTGACGTAGCTGGCTGCCGAGGTCGATGCGCGCCTGCTGAAAGGACGTCACGCCGCAAGAGGCTAGCCCCGCTTGCGCCGATCATGCCAGGGCCTGCCGCAATTGTGATCAACCGGTTGCCGTGGGTGTTCTTCCGCTGGTCGGGAAAGCGTTTGCCGCGTACTCGGGCAGGACGCGGCGGGCGATCTCGGTGAGGAGTTCCCGGGGGACCTCCACCGCGGCCTCGCCGTCGAGGACGTCGCGGAGGTCGGCGAGCGCCTCCGTGTCGGTGACTTGCAGACCTTGGACGACGATGGTGCCGCGGTCGGTCTCGTACAGGGTGGGGCAGGCGCCCGCCTCCGAGGTGGAGCCGAGGAACCGCATGCGCATGACGATCCTTCCCCGATATCAGGTGCAATTGCGCGCAATTGTACGTCCCGAAAGGTGAGGTGTGATCGTTTTTCCAGAAATCACGACATAAGTCCGAGTTGACATTGCCGGATAATCGGAAGAAATGAGCGGTTCGCTGGGTGGTGTCCGGTTCAGTCGAGGGCGCCGGCCATGAACTGCCCCGCCCGCTCGAACAGGCTCAGCGTCGTCGCGTGCAACAGGTCGCCGATGTCCTTGGGCGCCTTGCCGGCGAACGCCCGCGCGTGGGTGCCCTCCAGCACGATGCCGAGCTTGAAGCAGGCCATCACCGCGTACCAGCCGACGGCCGACAGGTCGCGCTCCGACAGCGCCGTGTAGTACGCGATGATCTCCCGCGGCGCCGGCAGCCCCGGCACGTGACCGTTGTTGCTCGGCCACGTGGCCAGCAGCCAGCCCAGGTCGAGCAGCGGGTCGCCGATCGTGCACATCTCCCAGTCCACGATCGCGGCCACGCGGGGGCCGTCGCAGGCGAACATGAGGTTCGCGAAGTGGTAGTCGCCGTGCATGATGCCCGGCGTGAACGTGCGCGGCAGGTGCCGGGTGAGCCAGTCGGCCGTCTCGCGCAGTCCGGGGATGTCGGGGCCCGGATAGCCGTCGAGCTCGCCGTACGAGTCGAGCTCCTTGAGCCAGCGCGGCACCTGCCGTTCGAGGAAGCCCTCGGGCCGGCCGAAGCCCGGCAGCACCGCCGGATCCACCCGCCCCAGCTCGGCCAGCGCCGCCGCGGCCTCCAGCCCCATGCGGTGCCTGATCGCGGGGTCCGACGCGTGCGGCTCGGGCAGCCCGGTCGAGGGGTTGAACCCGTCCACCGGCTCCATCAGGTAGAACACCGGCTCCCGCTCGGTCTGCGCGGCCACCAGCCGGGGCGCGGGGACCTGCGTGCCGCGCAGCGCCGCCAGCACCCGCGACTCGCGGCGCAGCACCTCGTTGCTCTTGCGGCGGGCGTGCACGGGCGGGCGGCGCAGGATGTACGGGCGGCCGCCGCGCTCGAAGCGGATCATGACGTTCTGCGTGCCGCCCAGGACCGGCGCCGCGCCCGTGATCGGGCCGCCGGGGAGCCCCTGGGCGTCCATCCACGCGCCGAGCGCGTCGAAGTCCACGGTGGCGACGTCGATGTGGGTGGAGGTCATGGACCGCCCTTCTCACCAGAACGATGTTCTGCGCCTCGACCCTAGAGAGCGCCGCTCGCACGGTCAACCCGGATTCCGGCCTCACACCAGCGTGACGGGAACGTCCGCAGGACAGGCGCGCAACTCCTCGCCCAGGGCCTTCGCCTGCGGGTCCATCCGCGGGCTCGCCGCCACGCCGCGGCCGAGCAGCCCGTGGACGACGAAGTTGAGCGCGTTGACGTTGGGCAGCG
Organism: Nonomuraea fuscirosea; assembly: GCF_035917475.1. Taxonomy (NCBI): domain Bacteria; kingdom Bacillati; phylum Actinomycetota; class Actinomycetes; order Streptosporangiales; family Streptosporangiaceae; genus Nonomuraea; species Nonomuraea fuscirosea. The sequence goes on from NZ_CP109074.1 coordinate 2,035,524, forward strand.
GATGACGGTCGATCCGGTACGGCGCCAGGCCGGGCAGCAGCTCCTTGAGCCGTTCGACCGTCAGGTGACCCGCCAGCCACGCGTAACGCTCGTGGGTGTCGGCCCATACGCCCAGGTTGGCGTTGCCGCCCTTGTCCCCCGACCGCGCACCGGCCACCCGGCCCAGCGGGATCCGCACGGTCTCCGTGTCGCCGGCGGGCTCCGCCGCCGACGAAGGCTCGGATTCGACGGTGGCCGGCGTGGCTTGAGGTTCCGGTGTCTCCGGTGGCGGTTCCGCCGACATCGCCGTTCCTGCCGTCTGCGGCGTTTCTGGCGTCTCCGGTGGTGTGGACGGCAGTTCCTCCCCGTCCACGAACACCCGCGCCCGCACCTCCGACGTCGGCACCAGCACCGGCCAGTACACCCCGTACGCCGACGCGTTCCCCGGCGGAGTCAGCCCGTAGAAGCCCGGATAGCTGGCCAGCCCCGTCTCCACCACGGCCGAGGAGAAGGCCCGGCCCGCCGTGCGCTCGTCGGCGGACATCACCGTGATCCGCAGCAGCCCCGAGTCCGTCAGCGTCACGTCCACCTCGTCGAACGACTCCCGCGGGATCCGCGCCCACAGGGCCTCCTCCGCCACCCGCGCCTTGGCCGGCAGGTCGAGACCCGTCAGCACGAGCGTCATCGTGTTGCGGTAGCCGCCGAGGTAGTTGACGGCCACCTTGAGCGTGCCGGGCGGCGGCTCGCCGCAGACGCCGGAGATCAGCACCCGGTCGGGCCCGTCGCCCGAGAGCCTGATCGTGTCGAACCTGGCCGTCACGTCGGGGCCCAGGTAGCGGGGGCCGCCCAGTTCGTACACGAGCTGCGCCGTGACCGTGCCGACCGAGACGAGCCCGCCCGTGCCGGGATGCTTGGTGATCACGCTGGAGCCGTCGGGCCGCAGCTCGGCCAGCGGGAACCCGCAGTGCGCGAGGTCGGGTACGTCCTGGAAGAAGGCGTAGTTGCCGCCCGTGGCCTGGCAGCCGCACTCGATCACGTGCCCCGCCACCACCGACCCGGCCAGCGGATCGAGGTCGTCGGGACCCCACCCGTACCGCCAGATGCCCGGCCCCGTCACCAGTGCCGCGTCCGTCACCCGGCCCGTCACGACCACGTCCGCCCCCGCCGACAGTGCGGCGGCGATCGGCCGGCCGCCGAGGTAGGCGTTGGCGGTCAGCGGCGTGGCCTCCAGGCGTTCGCCGGTGTCGGCGTTGACCAGGTCGAGCGGCCGGCCGGTGAGGTCGTCGCCGGTCACGTGCGCCACGGAGAGGGACAGGCCGAGGCGTCCGGCCAGCTCGTGCACGGCCCGCGCGCAGCCCGCCGGGTCCAGCCCGCCCGCGTTCGTCACGATCTTGATGCCCCGGTCGAGGCAGGTGCCGAGCACCTCTTCGAGCTGGCGCAGGAACGTCGGCGCGTAGCCGGGACGGCCTTTGAGCCGGTTCCCGGCCAGGATGAGCATTGTCAGCTCGGCCAGCCAGTCGCCGGTCAGCACGTCGATCGGCCCGCCCTCGACCATCTCCCTGGCCGCGGAGAGGCGGTCGCCGTAGAAGCCGCTGCAGTTCGCGATGCGCAGCACCATGCTCAGCCCTGCGGCGGGACCCACTTGGGGGCCCTCTTGTCCATGAACGCGGCGATGCCCTCCTGGCCCTCGTCCGAGGTGAAGCGCTCGGCCGACAGCTCGGTCATCCGGCCCAGCCCGTCGCGGAACGACATCGCGGGCACCTCCCTGACCAGCCGCTTGGTGATCGCCAGCGCCTCGGGGCCACCCTTGATCAGCATCCCGGTGTAGTGGGCGACGGCCGAGTCCAATTCGTCCTCGGGGACGGCGCGCGACAGCAGGCCGATCTCCGCCGCCCGCGCCGCGTCGAACACCTCGCCGGTCAGGAAGTACTCGGCCGCCGCGCGGGCGTTCAGCCTCCTGAGCACGGGCACGGCGATCATGGCCGGCGCGACCCCGAGCCGTACCTCGGTGAACGCGAACGACGCCGTCAGCGGCGCGACGGCGAAGTCGCAGGCGGCCACCAGCCCCAGGCCCCCGGCCCGCGCGGTGCCGTTGAGCCGGCAGACGACCGGCTTGGGGCTGTCCCAGATCAGTTCGAGGACCTCGGGGAACGACGCCGTCACCGGCGCGTCGGGGCTTCCCTCCGCCGCGCGCTGCTCCTTGAGGTCGGCCCCCGAGCAGAACACCTTGCCGGTGGCCGTCAGCACGATCACCCTGACCTCGGGCTCGGACAGCGCCCAGCTCAGCCGGTCCGACAGCTGGGCGAGCAGGCGCGAGGACAGGGCGTTGCGGTTGGGCGGCGAGTCCAGCGTGATCGTCGCGACGCCCCCCGCCAGGTCCTTGTGCACCAGGTCCGTCATGAGTCCCCCTCTTCGATGACCGCCAGCACCGCTCCCGCGTCGACCTGGCGGCCCTTCTCCACGTGTACGGCGGCCACCACGCCGTCGGCCGGCGCGGCGATCCGATGCTCCATCTTCATCGCCTCAAGGACGAGGACCTCCTGGCCCTTGGTCACCCGGTCGCCCGGCTCCACCTCGACCCGCAGCACGCTACCCGGCATGGGAGCCAGGAGTGAGCCGGGGGCGACCTGGTCGGCGGGTTCGGGCAGGCGGGGGAGCGGGGTCAGCTCGGCGTGGCCGCCGGCGTGGTCGACGCAGACCTTCCCGTCGGGGTAGCGCGCCACGTCGAAGGCGTGCCGGACGCGGTCCCGCTCCAGCACCACCCCGTCCGGCTCCGCCCGGACGACCGTGACGCCCGGGGGCAGCGGGTCGTAGACGACGTCCTCCTCGATCTCGGCGAAGCGGGTACGGCGGGGCTGGGAACGGACGTTGCGCCACCCGCCGGGCAGCCCACCGAGCACCCTGGCCCTGCGCCGGTTGCCCGCGGCGACGGCCAGAGCAGCCGCCAGCACCGCCAGCTCCTCCGCCCCGCCCATGGGACCAGCACCACCGCCCGACGCGGCATCGCTGCTCAGTCCGGCACCGCTGCTCAGCTCGCCATCGCCGTCCGGGCCGGCACCGCCGTCGGCGGCAGGGCCGTCAGAGGTGGGGTTGCCGGGCGTGGGGCTGGGGTGAAGGGGGCCGCCGGGGGCGAGGAAGGCGGTGTGCGTGTCGCCGGCCAAGAACTCCCGATTCGTCAGGATATTTACCAGTAAATCCCGATTGGTGGTGAGGCCGTGCAGTCGCGCCCCGCGCAGCGCCGTCACCAGTTTCCGCACCGCCTGCTCCCGCGTGGCCCCGTGCGCGATCACCTTGGCCAGCATCGCGTCGTAGTAGGGCGACACCACGGACCCGGACTCCACCCCGGAATCCACCCGTACGTCGCCGGCGATCTCGAACCGCCGCAACACACCCGACTGCGGCACGTACGCGGAGTCCTCGGCGTACAGCCGCGCCTCGACCGCCCACCCGGCCGGCTCCGGCGGGACGGACGGCAGCGCCGCCCCCTCGGCCACCTCCAGCTGCAGCCGCACCAGATCGACCCCGTGCACCAGCTCGGTCACCGGATGCTCGACCTGGAGCCGGGTGTTCATCTCCAGGAACGCCACCCGTTCCCCGTCGACCAGGAACTCCACCGTGCCCGCGCCCACGTAGCCGATCTCGCGGGCGGCGCGGACGGCGGCGTCGTGCAGCAGCTCGCGTGTGCCGGGGGAGATGCCGGGAGCGGGGCACTCCTCGATCACCTTCTGGTGCCGCCGCTGCACGCTGCACTCGCGCTCGCCCAGCGCCCACACGGTCCCGTGCTGATCGGCCAGCACCTGGACCTCGACGTGCCTGGCCCGCTCCAGCAGCGGCTCGGCGAAGACCGTGCCGTCGCCGAAGGCGGCCGCCGCCTCCCGCCGCGCCGACTCCACCTCCCGCGCCAGCTCACCCGCCGCCCGCACGACGCGCATCCCGCGCCCGCCCCCGCCCGCGGACGCCTTCACCAGCAGCGGAAACTCCACGGGCACGGACGCCGGGTCGGACGCCGGATCGGGCGCCGGGTCGGACATCGGGTCGGACGTCGGGTCGGTCGGGGCATCGGACGCCGGAGCGGACGCGGGATCGGGCACGGTCACGGCGGCGGGCTCGGACAGGTCGTACGAGGGCAGCACGGGCACCCCGGCCGCCGCCATCAGCCGCTTGGCCCCGATCTTGACGCCCATGGCCGCGATGGCCTCGGGCGGCGGGCCGATCCACACCAGCCCGGCATCGATGACGGCCCGGGCGAAGTCGGCGTTCTCCGACAGAAAGCCGTATCCGGGGTGGACCGCGTCCGCTCCGGTGGCCGTACAGGCCGCCAGGATCGCCGCTGCGTCCAGATAGGTGTCCGCCGGGTGCGCGCCGGGCAGACGTACCGCCAGGTCCGCCTCGGCCACGTGAGGCGCGTCCGCGTCGGGGTCGGAGAAGAGCGCGACCGTCGAGACGCCGAGCTCCCGGCAGGTACGGAAGATCCGGCGGGCGATCTCCCCCCGGTTCGCGACGAGCAGGCGGTTGATCACGGGCGGAACACCCCGAACCCGGCCGGCTCCGGCTCCGGCGCGCTGTTGATCGCCGACAGGCACAGGCCCAGCACGGTACGCGTGTCGCGCGGGTCGATCACCCCGTCGTCGTACAGGCGCCCAGACAGGAAGAAGGCCAGCGACTCGGCCTCGATCCGTTCCTCCACCATCGCCCGCATCGCGGCGTCCGCCTCCTCGTCGTAGACCTGGCCCTTCGCCAGCGCCGAGGCCCGTCCCACGATGGACATCACCCCGGCCAGCTGCGCCGGCCCCATCACCGCCGATTTGGCGCTGGGCCAGCTGAACAGGAAGCGGGGATCGTAGGCCCGCCCGCACATCCCGTAGTTCCCCGCCCCGTACGAGGCGCCCATCACGACCGTCAGATGCGGCACCGTCGAGTTGGACACCGCGTTGATCATCATCGCGCCGTGCTTGATGATGCCGCCCTGCTCGTAGTCCTTGCCGACCATGTAGCCGGTCGTGTTCTGCAGGAAGAGCAGCGGCGTGCGCGACTGGTTCGCCAGCTGGATGAACTGCGCGGCCTTCTGCGACTCCTCGCTGAACAGCACGCCGCGCGCGTTGGCCAGCACGCCCACCGGATAACCGTGGATCTTCGCCCACCCGGTCACCAGCGAGGCCCCGTACAGCGGCTTGAACTCGTCGAACTCGCTCCCGTCGGCCACCCTGGCGATCACCTCGCGCGGGTCGAACGGCACCTTGAGATCCTCAGGCACGATCCCGAGCAGCTCGTCGGCCGCGTACACCGGCTCCCGCACCGGCCCGTCCGGCACGAAGCCGCGCTTGCGCCAGCCGAGCGAGGCGATGATCCGCCGCCCGATCCGCAGCGCGTCGAGCTCGTCCACGGCCAGGTGGTCGGCCAGCCCGCTGATCCTGGCGTGCATCTCCGCGCCGCCTAGTGACTCGTCGTCGGACTCCTCGCCGGTCGCCATCTTGACCAGCGGCGGCCCGCCGAGGAACACCTTGGCCCGCTCCCGCACCATCACCACGTGGTCGCTCATCCCGGGCACGTAGGCCCCGCCGGCCGTGGAGTTGCCGAAGACCAGCGCGACCGTCGGCACCCCGGCCGCCGACAGCCGGGTCAGGTCGCGGAAGATCTGGCCGCCGGGGATGAAGATCTCCTTCTGCGTGGGCAGGTCCGCGCCGCCGCTCTCGACGAGATTGACGTACGGGAGCCGGTTGCGCAGTGCGATCTCCGCCGCGCGCAGCGACTTCTTCAGCGTCCACGGGTTGGAGGCGCCGCCGCGGACCGTGGGGTCGTTCGCGGTGATCACGCACTCGACGTCCTCGATCACCCCGATCCCGGACACCACGCTCGCCCCGACGGGGAACTCGCTGCCCCACGCCGCCAGCGGCGACAGCTCAAGGAAGGGGGAGTCGGGGTCGACGAGCAGCTCGATCCGCTCCCTGGCCAGCAGCTTGCCGCGGGCACGATGGCGCTCGACGTACTTCTGGCCGCCGCCGGCCACCGCCTTGGACTGCTCGGCGTCGAGCTCGGCCAGCCTGGTCAGCATCGCCTCACGGCGCAGCCGGTAGTCCTCGCTGTCCGTGTCGAGCCTGCTCCTGATCACGCGCACTCCTCCGGCAGAGCCGACGATCATGTGGTGAGCACGCTAGCGCAGCCCGGTGCCCCCGGCACAGACCGAGCCGCCGCCCGATGACGGGCGACGGCTCGTGAACGGGACACCACTCGTCCCGCTCGGACGCACGGATCGGGCCGCTCAGGACCCGGGCTCCCATGACTCGGCCGCCCAGGACCCGGGCTCCCAGGATCAGGTGCCCGAGACCAGGGATGCCGAAGGCCAGGGGTGCCCGGGGTCAGGTGCCCGAGGGCAGGGATGCCCGAGGTCAGGTGCAGTGGCTCCAGCCGGACTTCCACGAGGTCTTGTGCCACGTGCCGCCCCAGATGACGCACTTCTTCTTGGCGGCCAGACGGACGGGACCGGCGTACGAGGTGAACTTGCCCGGGTTGCTCCCGCTGGAGCCGCCCTTGACCTGGAGGATCGCGTTCATGTTCACCTTGCCGGGGATCACCATGCGCGAGATGGTGACCACGCAGTTCTTGCCCGCGCCGGCGTGGTAGAGCAGGTACGTCGTGGCGCCCTCGCCCAGCTTGTGCGAGTTGATCACCTTGTATCCGGCGCCGCACACCCCGACCGGCGTGGCCGTGTTGGGCTTCAGCGGCGGCTGCGACGGCTTGGCCGGCTGGTCGGTGGCCTTCCCTTGCTCGTCGAACGGCCGGGTCGACGGATCGGGATCCGGCTCGACCATGTTCCTGCTCTTCTTCTTGGTCGGCGTGGCCTGCGGCCGGCTCGTGGTGGTCTGCGGCCGGGGAGCCTGCGTGGCCGGGTTGGGCACCTGGGCGACGGGCTCCCTGGTGGGCTTGCGCGTCTTCTTCTCCTCGATGTCCAGGGTGGGGACAGGAGGCGTGCTGTCCGTCGGGATCGGCACGGACTCGGGCGGCTCGCCCGGCTGTCCCGCGCCGGAGCCGCCGTCGGGCTCGCTGGTGTTGCCCACGGCGACGACCGGGACCTCCTTGCCGCTGTTCGCCTGGACGACGACCGCGCCGGCCACGACGAGCAGCGCGGCCGCGGCGGCGCCGGAGAGAGCGAGGGTCAGCGTACGACGCTGCTTGGCGGGCACCCCGTCACCGGACTGCCCACCGGCACCATGACCGGCGCCAGGACCACCCGAACCAGGACCACCGGCCCCTGGACCACCGACCGCAGGACTACCGGCACTAGGACCGCCCGCGCCATGACCGGCGCCGGGTCCACCGGGGTGGCCGGGCCCGCCGGGGAAGGGGCCGCCGGGCGGAACGCCGGGGCCGTGCGGCATCCCGGACGCCTGCATCCCGATCCCGCCCTGGGCGGGACCGTGCGGCGGCTGCGGAGCGCCGGGCGGGAAGCCGCCGGGCTGCTGTGCCCCGAACGCCCCACCGGCCTGACCGCCCTGCCCCATGCCCGCCTGCGCTCCGGGCGCCATGCCCGCCTGGGGTCCGCCCTGAGCCGCGCCATGCGGCCCGCCCTGCGGTCCGGCCTGAGCCGCGCCATGCGGTCCGGCCGGCGGCGTGCCAAGCGGCCCGGTCTGCGGCGCACCGGCCAGGGGAGCGCCCTGGCCGCCGTGCGGCGCGCCCGCCTGAGCTCCGGCCTGGGGCGCGTGCCCTGCGGGACCGCCCTGCGCGGCGGCGGCCGCGTGGCCGTAGTCGCCCGTCTGCGGCGGCGCCACGGACTGCGGACCCGTCTGCTGCGGTCCGCCCACCGCGACGGGGCCGGTCGGCTGGTGCCAGGGACCGGGGTAGTTGTCCTGCGCGGAGCCGGCCGCACCACCGCTGCCGCCGGCGCCCTTCGGGCCGCCGGCTCCACCCGCGCCACCGCCCGCGTGAGCCGCGGCGGCACCCGCCGCGGCTGCGCCGGCCGTCTTCTGCCGGCCCGTGATCGGCTCGACGGCCGCGTTGGGGGCCGGCTGGCCGGTCAGGTGCACGATCAGCTCGTCGGCGCTGGGCCGCTGGGCCGGGTCCTTCGACAGACAGGCGGCCACCAGGTCCCCGAGGACCCCGCCCTCCATCTGCTCCAGCTCCGGCTCCTCGTTGAGGATCCGGTTCATCACGACGGGGATGGAGTCGGCGCCGAACGCGGGCTTGCCCGTCGCGGCGAACACCATCGTGACGCCCCACGCGAAGACGTCGGCCGCCTCGGACACCGCCGCCCCGCTGAGCTGCTCGGGCGCCAGGTACGAAGGCGTCCCCATGGCCATGCCGGTGGCGGTCGCGCCGGGGGAGTCGAGGGCGCGGGCGATGCCGAAGTCGATCACGACGGGACCCTCGGGCCCCATGAGGACGTTGGCGGGCTTGAAGTCGCGGTGCAGGATCCCGGCGCGGTGGATGGCCGCGAGCGCGGTGGCCGTACTGATCGCCAGGCGTTCGAGCGCCGCGCCCCGCCGCGGCCCCTCGTTGATCACGAGCTCCCGCAGCGACGGCCCCGGGACGTACTCGCTCACGATGTACGGCCGGCTCCCGTCGAGGTCGGCGTGCAGTACTGGAGCGGTGCAGAACCTGGCCACCCGCTGGGCCACCGCCACCTCGCGCAGGAATCGCGTCCTGGCGTCGGTGTCGGCCACCAGAGCGTGGTGCAGCAGCTTGACCGCGACCTGCTCACCGGAGTCGCTCTTGCCGAGATAGACAACGCCCTGGCCGCCCTCGCCGAGCCGGGCGACGATGTCGAACGCCCCCAGCCGCCGCGGGTCGTCCGCCGCCAACGGCTGGAACTGATTCACGTCGGACCCCCATTACCACCCAATAGATGAGGCAAAACGCTACCAGCGCGACAGACGGGGCGTCTGCCGGACCTGTCAGAAGTTTCATGTTTTGACGAGCAAAGTCAGCGTTTCGTGCAGGTCGAGTGCGCTTCCGTGACCGAAGTCACGGCTTGGTCAAGGCAAGATCGATTTACCGCGCACGTCAGATCGCCTCGCCGCGGCCGCGATCACCGAGCGGTCGGATTCGCCGAGGGCGGCGGGGGCCGAGCGGGTCGGAGGGCGTCAGATCGCCTTGCCGGGGTTGAGGATGCCGAGCGGGTCGAAGACGGCCTTGATCCCCCGCTGCACCTCCTCCGCCACCGGCCCGGCCTCCAGCCCCAGCCAGCGCCGCTTCAGCAACCCCACCCCGTGCTCCCCGGTGAGCGTGCCGCCGAACTCCAGCGCCCGCTTGAACACCTCGTCCGCCGCGGCCCACACCTCGGGCGGCGGCTCCACCGACCCGTGCTCGAAGATGAAGACCGGATGCACGTTGCCGTCGCCCGCGTGCGCCACCGTGGCGATCCGCACGCCGTGCCTGACCGCCGCCGCCTCGATCGCGGTGATCATGTCGGGCAGTGCCGACCGGGGCACGCACACGTCCTCGACCAGGCACGCCCCCTGCCGCTCCTTGGCCCCGTACGCCAGCCGGCGCAGCCCGATCAGCTCGTCGGCCTCCTCCGGACTGGAGGACACGGCCACGAACGAGGCGCCGTTCTCGGTGCAGATCGCCTCCATGCGCCCGGCCATGACCTGGCTGTCGGCGGCGTCGGACTGGCCGATCAGCATGGCCTGCGTGCCGGGTTCGAGCCCGATGTTGCGCCACTCGTCGATGGCCTCCAGCGTGGCCCGGTCGAGCAGCTCCATGAGCGACGGCTGGCAACCGGCCGCCATGATCGCCGAGACGGCCGCGCCCGCGTCGCGCAGCGAGCCGAACTCGGCGGCGAACGTCGCGGGCGGCGCGGCCGGCGCGCGGCGCAGCCGCACGGTGGCGGCGGTGATCACGCCGAGCGTGCCTTCCGAGCCGACGAACAGGCCGGTCAGGTCGTAGCCGGTGACGCCCTTCATCGTGCGCCGGCCGGTGTTCAGCACCCGGCCGTCGGCCAGCACGACCTCAAGGCCGAGCGCCGAGTCCCTGGTCACGCCGTACTTCACGCAGCGCAGCCCGCCGGCGTTGGTGGCCAGGTTGCCGCCGATGGTGGAGATCTCGTACGAGGACGGGTCGGGCGCGTACATGAGCCCGTGCTCCCTCGCGGCCCGGTCGAGGTCGGCGGTGATGACACCGGGCTCGACCACGGCGATCTCGTCGGCCGGCGACAGCTCCCTGATCGCCGTCATCCTGGCCAGCGACAGCACGATCGAGCCGTCGCCGGCGACCGAGGCGCCGGCCAGGCCGGTGCCCCCGCCCCTGGGCACCACCGGCACCCGGTGCTCGGTGGCCCAGCGCAGGGTGGTCACCACGTCGTCGCGCGAGGCGGCGAGCACCACGCCGACCGGCTTGCCGGGCTCCAGGAACGTGCGGTCACGGGCATAGGAGTCGATCACGTCGGGGTCGGTGATGACGCGGGCTTCGGGCAGGGACTTCACCAGGGCATCGATCGGTCTCACACTATGCACCCTAGGCGCACGCCCGGCGCGGGGAAGCGCCAGGTCGGGACGGCCCGGCCGCCAGGGGTGACGGACGGTTTGCGCAGTGCGTTCCTTAAGGCCAGACTGCCCGGGTGGAAGTCAGGTGCCCGGTGTGCTCGGAGACCGGCCAGGTCGTAGCGGTTCCCGGGGCGGTCGCCGCCGGTACCACGTACAGAATCGGGCGGGTCAGGTTACCGGGGACGCGTGAGATCGCCGATCTGCCGACGGCGGCCTCGCTCGGCGCGTCGAAGCACGTCATGAGCCGGACGCAGCTCGCCGTCTGGCTGTCGTTCCCCGCCCGCCACTACACGCCGTGGGCCAGGAACCAGGGCTACGTGCTGCTGCTGGTGGCGGCCCTGGTGCATCTGGTCGTGTCGCTGGTGATCGCCATGGGGCAGGACCCGCGCTGGGGCGAAGTACTGCTGGCGCCGTTCTGCCTGACGGGCCTGTTCTGGGGGCTGGGGCTGCTCAACGTGCTCGGCTCGTACGGCGCCCGCAAGCGCGACACGCAGGAGGCCCCGGCCAGGGAGAAGGCCCTGACCGTCTGGGAACGCCTCTACTACTGCCCCCGCGACAACGTCGCCTTCGAGCCGGAGGTCGGCGTCCCGTTCCATCCGAGCGAGACGCGCGAGTACATCTTCGGCTTCAGGAACGGCGGCGCCCCCAGATGACCGCGGGCGGGCTCAGCCCCGCTCGTCGGCGACCAGCCGCACGCAGGTCGCCAGCCCGTCGATGGCCTGCTCCAGCTCGTCCAGCTCGGGGAAGGTCGGCGCGATCCTGATCGTGCGGTCCTCGGGGTCCTTCCCGTACGGGTGCGTGGCGCCCGCGGGCGTCAGCGCGATCCCGGCCGCCTTGGCCTTCGCCACCACCTCGGCGGCGTGCGGCACCTCCAGGCTGACGAAGTAGCCGCCCTTCGGGCTGGTCCAGGTGGCCAGGCCGCCGAGCCGCTCGGTCAGCATCTTGTCCACCAGCTCGAACTTCTGCCCGACCAGCTCGGCGTGCCGCCGCATGTGCGCGGCCACGCCGGCGCCGTCACGCAGGAACTCCACGTGGCGGAGCTGGTTGATCTTGTCGGGGCCGATGGACTGCTTCGAGGTGTTGTGCAGGAACCACTTCACGTTCTCCGGCGAGGAGCCGAAGAAGGACACGCCCGCGCCGGCCAGCGTCACCTTGGAGGTCGAGGCGTAGACGAACACGCGGTCGGGGTGGCCGTGCTCCGCGCTGAGCGTGAGCAGGTCGGCCAGCTCGGCGGGGGTGTCGGTGAGGTGGTGGACGGCGTAGGCGTTGTCCCAGAAGAGGCGGAAGTCGGGGGCGGCGGTGGTCATGGCGGCCAGCCGGCGCACGGTCTCGTCGCTGTAGGTGACGCCGGTCGGGTTGCTGTACTTCGGCACGCACCACATGCCCTTGACGCTCGCGTCGGCGGCGACCAGGCGCTCGACGACGTCCATGTCGGGGCCGTCGGCGTTCATCGGGACGCTGACCATCTTGATGCCGAACCGCTCACAGATGGTGAAATGCCGGTCATAGCCGGGGACCGGGCACAGGAACGTGATCTCCGGCTCCTCGATCCACCGGCGCGCGGCCCCGGGCACCGGGCTCAGCAGCGCGTGCACGATCGTGTCGTGCATCAGGGCCAGGCTGGCGTTGCCGCCGACGACGAGCTGACCGGCCGGCACCTGGATCAGCGGCGCGAACAGCTCGCGCAGCTCGGCCAGCCCCTGCAGGTTGCCGTAGTTGCGGCCGTCCGTGCCGTCGGCCGCCCGGTACGACGCCGGCAGCGTGAGCATGGCGTTGGAGAGATCGAGCTGGCGCGGCGACGGCTTGCCCCGGGTCAGGTCGAGCGAGAGCCCCCGCTGGACGAGGGCGGCGTAGTCACGCTGAGCGGTCACGATGTTCTCTCCTCGGTTCGGCTTATCGAAGGATAGAAGACGCCGCCGGGTGGACCGCTCGATATCCGCCATGTGGACGGCACGGAAAGGGCGCCGGACGGGTCCTTCGGAGGTGATCGCCAAAGGTTTCGGTGGCGAATGTCAAAGAACGACTTCCCGAGCGGCGATCGTTGGCGTGGAATGGGTAGATCGGGGCAGGCACAACTCCGCGTCGGAGGGAGCACCCGTGACGACTGTTCGCGAGACCTCGATCGAGCAGGTCAGGCGCCGCCGCACCGGGACCGTCATCGCCTCCTGGATGTCGACGACCGACCACAAGGTCATCGGGTACCTCTACCTGATCACCTCGTTCGGGTTCTTCCTCGTGGCCGGCATCATGGCCATGATCATCCGGGCCGAGCTGGCCGCGCCCGGCATGCAACTCGTCGGCCAGCAGCAGTACAACCAGCTGTTCACCATTCACGGCACGGTGATGCTGCTGCTGTTCGCCACGCCGCTGTTCGCCGGGTTCGCCAACGTGGTCATGCCGCTGCAGATCGGCGCGCCGGACGTGGCCTTCCCGCGGCTCAACGCGGTGGCGTACTGGCTGTTCCTGTTCGGCGGGCTCATGGTGGTGGCCGGGTTCTTCACGCCGGGCGGCGCGGCCGACTTCGGCTGGTTCGCCTACACGCCGCTGTCGGACTCGGTGTACTCGCCGCAGGTCGGCGCGGACCTGTGGATCATGGGCCTGGCGCTGTCCGGCCTCGGCACGATCCTCGGCGCGGTGAACTTCATCACCACGATCATCGGCATGCGCGCGCCCGGGATGACCATGTTCCGGATGCCCATCTTCACCTGGAACGTGCTGCTGACCAGCATGCTCGTGCTGATGGCCTTCCCCGTGCTGGCGGCGGCGCTGCTGGTGCTGGAGTCGGACCGCAAGCTCGGCACGCAGGTCTTCGTGGCCGGCAACGGCGGGCCGCTGCTCTGGCAGCACCTGTTCTGGTTCTTCGGCCACCCCGAGGTCTACATCATCGCGCTGCCCTTCTTCGGCATCGTCACCGAGGTCATCCCGGTCTTCAGCCGCAAGCCGATCTTCGGCTACATGAGCCTGGTCGGCGCCACCATCGCCATCGCCGGGCTGTCGATGACCGTCTGGGCGCACCACATGTTCCCGACCGGGCAGGTGCTGCTGCCCTTCTTCTCGTTCATGACGTTCCTCATCGCGGTGCCGACGGGCGTGAAGTTCTTCAACTGGATCGGCACGATGTGGCGGGGCCATCTGAGCTTCGAGCCGCCCATGTTGTTCGCGGTGGGCTTCCTCGTCACGTTCCTCCTGGGGGGCCTGACGGGCGTCATCCTGGCCTCGCCGCCGCTCGACTTCCACATCAGCGACACCTACTTCGTCGTCGCCCACTTCCACTACGTGGTCTTCGGCACGGTGGTGTTCGCCATGTTCGCCGGGTTCTACTTCTGGTGGCCCAAGATGACCGGCCGGATGCTCGACGACCGGCTGGGCAAGGTGCACTTCTGGACGCTGTTCCTCGGCTTCCACACCACGTTCCTCATCCAGCACTGGCTCGGCCAGGCCGGGATGCCCAGGCGTTACGCCGACTACAGCCCGGGCGACGGCTTCACGACGCTCAACCAGATCTCCTCGGTCGGCGCGTTCCTGCTGGGCGCCTCGACGCTGCCGTTCCTCTACAACGTCTGGAAGACCGCCAGGCACGCGCCCAAGGTCACCCTCGACGACCCGTGGGGCTACGGCGGGTCCCTGGAATGGGCCACGAGCTGCCCGCCGCCACGACACAACTTCACCAGCATGCCGAGCATCCGCTCCGAACGGCCCGCGTTCGACCTGCACTACCCGCACGAGAAGCAGGACGAGCCTGGCTGACCCCCCATGTTTCGCCCATCTAAGGAGATCGGCGATGACCGGCACGAAGACTCCCTTCGATCCTGAGACTGCCCCCTGCGGGAGGAGATCGGGCGGTGAACGTCTTCTCGACGACGACGGTTACGGCCTGGTCATCCGGGATCAGCTCTTCGACTGCGGCTGCCGCAGGATCCGCCACGAGTACCACGACGGCAGCATCCACCTGTCCGCCATCCGCCACGACGGCAAGCGCGTGAAGGACCCGATCCAGCCGGACCACGGAGTGTGACCCCAATGATCGATGTGCTCATCGTCGGGGGAGGCGGAGCGGGGCTGCGGGCGGCGATCGCGGTCGCCGAGACCGACCCCTCGCTCAGGGTGGCGGTCGTGTCGAAGGTCTATCCGATGCGCAGCCACACCGTCTCCGCCGAGGGCGGCGCCGCGGCCGTGATCGGTGCCGGCGACACGCTCGACGAGCACTGCTACGACACGATCTCGGGCGGCGACTGGCTCTGCGACCAGGACGCGGTGGAGGCGTTCGTGTCGGAGGCGCCCAAGGAGCTGATCCAGCTGGAGCACTGGGGCTGCCCGTGGAGCCGGGAGAGCGACGGCCGGGTCGCGGTGCGCCCGTTCGGCGGGATGAAGAAGATGCGCACCTGGTACGCCGCCGACAAGACCGGCTTCCACCTGCTGCACACGCTCTTCCAGACCACCCTGAAATATCAGGACATCATCAGGTACGACGAGTGGTACGTCACCAAGCTCGTCGTCGACGACGGCCGGGTCCACGGCGTCGTGGCCGTCGAGATCAGGACCGGCAGGATCGAGACCATCCCCGCCAGAACGGTCGTCCTGGCCACCGGCGGCTGCGGCAAGGTCTTCCCCTTCACCACGAACGCCGCCATCAAGACGGGCGACGGCATGGCCCTGGCCTACCGCGAGGGCGCGCCGCTGAAGGACATGGAGTTCGTCCAGTACCACCCCACCGGCCTGCCCTTCACCGGCATCCTCATCACCGAGGCGGCCAGGGCGGAGGGCGGCTGGCTGATCAACAAGGACGGCTACCGCTACCTCCAGGACTACGACCTCGGCAGCCCCACGCCCACGCCGAAGCTGCGCAGCATGGAGCTCGGGCCGCGCGACCGGCTGTCGCAGGCGTTCGTGCACGAGCAGGAGAAGGGCCGCACGGTGGACACCCCGTACGGGCCCGTCGTCTACCTCGACCTGCGCCACCTCGGCGAGTCGAAGATCGACGCCCGCATCCCGTTCGTGCGCGAGCTGTGCCGCAGTTACCAGAACCTCGACCCGGCCACCGACCTCATCCCCGTGCGGCCCGTCGCGCACTACATGATGGGCGGCGTCCACACCGACATCGACGGCGCCACCCCGATCGCCGGCCTGTTCGCGGCCGGGGAGACGGCGTGCGTGAGCATCAACGGCGCCAACCGGCTCGGCTCCAACTCGCTGCCCGAGATCCTCGTCTTCGGCCGCCGGGCCGGGATCGCCGCCGCCGCGTTCGCCAGGTCGCACGCCGGGCAGGCGGAGGCGTCCGCCGTACGCGCCCAGGGCGAGGACGAGCGGCGGCGGCTGGAACGCGTGCGCGGGGGCGGCGGGCACGGTGAGCGGATCGCCGACCTGCGCGAGCGGATGCAGCACACGCTGGAGGGAGCCGCCGGCATCTACCGCGCGGGAGACGTGCTGACCAAGGCCGTCGACACGCTCGCGGACCTGGGCGAGCGGGCCCAGGAGGCGCGCGTCGACGACAGCAGCACCGCCTTCAACACCGAGCTGATCAGCCTGCAGGAGCTGCACGCCATGCTGGAGATCGCGCGGACCGTGGTGGCCTGCGCGCTGAACAGGCAGGAGTCGCGCGGCGCGCACCAGCGCACCGACTTCACCGCCAGGGACGACGAGACGTACCTGGCCCATTCGCTCGTGCACCGCGCGCCCGACGGCTCCCCGTCCGTCGGGCTGCTGCCCGTGACGATCACCCGCTGGCCTCCGGGAGAAAGGGTCTACGGCCGTGACTGACACCACCGAAGCGGTACGGCGGGCGAGCACGCGCACGATCCGCGTGGAGGTCTCCCGCTACCGGCCGGGCGAGGACGCGGAGCCGGTGTTCCAGGAGTACGAGGTGCCGCTCATGGCCGACTGGGCCGTGCTGGACGGGCTCAACTACATCAAGGACCGGCTCGACGGCAGCCTGTCCTTCCGCTGGTCGTGCCGGATGGGCGTATGCGGCTCGTGCGGCATGAACGTCAACGGCGAGCCCCGGCTGACCTGCGGCACCTTCCTGTCCGAGTACGGCGAGGGGCCGGTCAGGATCGAGCCGCTCAAGGGCTTCCCCGTGATCAGGGACCTGGTCGTGGACATCGACGACTTCCTGGCCAAGCTGTCGTCCGTGCGGCCGTGGCTGATCAGGGAGGGGGAGGAGCCGCCGCTGACGGCCGAGTACGCCCAGACGCCCGAGCAGCTGGAGGCGTACAAGCAGTACAGCATGTGCATCAACTGCCTGCTGTGTTACTCGGCCTGCCCCGTCTACGTGCTCGACCCCGACTTCCTCGGCCCGGCCGCCATCGCGCTCGCCCAGCGCTACAACCTGGACTCGCGGGACATGGGCGACCGGTTCGACGTGCTCAACCTGGAGGACTCGGTGTGGGGCTGCACGTTCGTCGGCGAGTGCACCAGCGCCTGCCCCAAGCACGTGGATCCGGCCGAGGCCATCCAGCGCTACAAGCTGACCGCGGCCCTGCGCTCGGTGCTGCCGTGGAGCCGGCGATGAAGACCCGCGACGACGTCACCCCCGGCGGCTACCGGCCGCGCCGCGACGCCTTCTGGTTCGCCCGCAGCCGCGCCTACACCGTCTTCGTGCTGCGCGAGCTGACCAGCGTCTTCGTGGCCTGGACGGTCGTCTTCCTGCTGCTGCTGGTGGACGCGGTGCTGGGCGGGAGCCTGCCGGAGTTCGCGGCGCTGGCCGCCCGGCCGTGGATGATCGCGCTCAACGTGCTGGCCCTGGCCGCGACCTGCTTCCACGCGATCACGTTCCTCAACCTCGCGCCCAGGGCCACCGTGGTGCGCCTGGACGGCTACCGGCTGCCCGCGTGGCTGATCCAGGGCGGCAACCACTCGTTGTGGCTGGCGGTGTCGGCGGTCGTCGCGTTCTTCGTGCTGAGGGGGTTCCAGTGAGGCGCACGCCGGAGCCGTACCTGTGGCTGCTGTTCAGCGGCGGGGGAGTGGTGGCGGCGCTGCTGCTGCCCGTGCTGGTGCTGCTGTTCGGGGTGCTCATGCCGCTCGGGGTCGTGGACTGGCCCGCCGCCGAGCACCTGCGGGCGCTGCTGGACAGTCCGCCGGTCCGGGTGGCGCTGGTCGTGGTCGTCGTGCTGTGTCTCTTCCACGCCGCGCACCGCGTCCGGCACACCAGCGAGGAGCTGTTCGGCATCGCCAGATTCGACGTGGTGATCGCGCTGCTCTGTTACGGCGGAGCCGTCGCGGGCGGGGTCGTCGCCGCCGTATTGATGGGGCAAATGTCGTAGTTTTATCACGTTTCAACAACGTACTTTACGACTGGTTGACCTACCCTCTAACGTCCGGCATTGCACACCCTATGGCCATGCGCCCGGCGATCCCGGGCAGAGAGGGTTCCTGGTGCCCAGCACAAAGCGCCTGTTAGCAACACTTCCCGCGGTGGCCCTTCTCGCCGCCGCGCTGTCCGTGCCCGCCGCGCAGGCGAGCTCCGTCGCGGTCTACGACCCCACGGCCTCGGACTTCTACATCAATTACGCCCCTCCGCAGGTGGAGAAGGACGTCAAGGACCCCGCGGTCGTCGATCAGCGGGCCCGTTCCCTCACTCCCGCACAGAAGTTCGACCGCAAGTTCAGCAGCGGGAACCCGGCCGCCGGTCGCATTCTCGCCGCCCGCGAGCGACAGGCCGTCAAGTCCGGCCGCAACCCCGCTGAATGGATCTTCAAGAACTCCAAGCAGACCCGCACGGCCAAGCTCCTCACCGTGCTCGTCGAGTTCAACGATCAGGCCAACGACGACTTCTCCGGCTTCAACCGGCTGCGCACGGTCAACAGCGCGCCGAACGACTGCGCCGTCGAGCCGGCCGGCACGCTGCTCAACGGCCCGCTGCACAACAACATCCCCGACCCGGCGACGCTGCCGCACAAGGACAACAACTCCTTCTGGGTCAAGGACTTCAGCACCGCGCACTTCAACAAGATGCTCTACACGGACAAGGGCATCACCGAGCGCGTGCGCCCGGACCTGAAGGACCCGCGCGACGGCAGGCGCGGCATCGACATCTCCGGCCAGACCATGAAGAACATGTACGAGGAGATGTCGAAGGGGGCCTACTCCGTCACCGGTTCCGCGGTCGGCTGGATCAAGGTGCCCCACTCCGAGGCGTACTACGGCGCCGCGGCCTGCGGCGGCGCGCCGCAGGACATGTCCGGCCACCCGGACAACCCGCTCGGCGCCCAGCAGCTGCCGATCGACACGGTCGAGGCCCTGGCCGCCGCGCAGCCCGACTTCCCGTGGGCCGACTACGACGTCGAGGACATCTCCGACGCCGACAGCGACGGCAACTTCAACGAGCCCGACGGCGTCATCGACCACCTGGTGCTGGTGCACGCCGGCAAGGACAAGTCCTCCGACGGCGGCGCCGAGGGCACGTACGCGATCTGGGCGCACTCCAGCGCGGTCGCGGGCGGCTACAAGATCCCCGGCACCGACAAGAAGATCTCGAACTACATCGTGCAGCCCGAGGACTCCGGCGTCGGCGTCTTCGCCCACGAGTACGGCCACGACCTCGGCCTGCCCGACCTGTACGACACCTCCGGCGCGGCCAGCTCCGCGGTGGACTTCTGGGACCTCATGTCCAGCGGCTCCCACTCTGGCCCGATCTTCCAGTCGATGCCGACGCACATGGGCCTGTGGGACAAGTGGGTGCTCGGCTGGGCCAACCCGAAGACGTTCAACCCGGGTGACAAAGCCAAGCTCGTCACGGTCGGCCAGTCCTCGCGCACGCCCAAGCTCACCGAGGACGGCGTCCGGGTCAACCTGGCCTCCACGCCGCTGAAGATGATCGACGTGCACAGCGGCTCCAACGCCTGGTGGAGCGGCCTCGACCAGGACTGGGCGAACCTCACCCTGACCCGCGACGTGCCCGTGCCCGCCGGCACCGACGTGAAGTTCTGGATGTGGAACAACTACGTCATCGAGCAGGACTGGGACTTCGGCTTCGTCGAGGTCTCCACCGACGGCGGCGAGACGTGGACCCAGCAGAAGGTCTTCGACGAGGCCGGCAACGAGGTCAGCACGGCCGACGACTACCCGGACCCGAACAAGAACCTCAAGACGTTCGGCGACAAGAAGTACGGCCTCACCGGTGACAGCGGCGGCTGGCGGCACGACTACGTCAACCTGACGCCGTTCGCCGGGCAGGACGTCAAGCTGCGGCTGACGTTCAACTCCGACGCCGCCTTCCAGGAGCGCGGCTGGCACGCCGACGACTTCGAGCTCACCAACGGCGCCACCTCCGTGTGGAGTGACGACGTCGAGAGCGACACCGGCTGGAAGCCCGTCGGCGGCACGTTCACCAACACCAGCGGCTCCGGCTGGACCCGCAACAACGGCGAGCGCGAGATCTCCCGCTTCTACCTCGCCGAGTGGCGCAACTTCGACGGCTTCGACAAGGGCCTGCAGTACACCTACGACACCGACTACCTCCGTGACGGGGCGTGGAAGGTGCAGAAGGTGAAGTACAACGCCCCTGGCCTGCTGGTGTGGTACCGCGACTCGACGTTCATCAACAACAACATCGGATCGACCGTCACCCAGTCGCCGAGCGTCGGCCCCAAGGGCAGCCTGCTGGTCGTCGACTCCCACTTCGAGCCGCTCCGCCGCACCGGCGCCGCGGCCACGAAGGACCCGTCGCTCAACAAGAACCTGCAGGGCCGCGTCCAGACCTCCAACGCCGCGTTCGGGTTCGGCAAGACGTACCCGTTCAAGGAGTGCCTGGAGGCGGCGGACGAGCCGTACAGCGCCTACTGCACGGACTTCCCCGCGCAGAAGGGCGTGTCCACCTTCACCGACGCCAAGACCTGGTACCCGGGCATCGAGCAGATCGGCACCGGCCTGTACTACCGGGACGTCGACGCCTCGGTGGTCGTGCCCTCCAAGGGCGACCAGCGCTACTCCACCCGCGTGGTGCACCAGGACGGCACCCCCGCCACGGAGCTGTACGGCCAGGTGGCCGCCGGCTCGACGCTCGGCACCGGCAATCCCGGTGACGAGGGCAAGGCGCTGGGCGTGCAGTTCAAGCTGGTGAGCCCGCTGCCGGGCAACCTCGGCGCGATCGTCCACGTGGTCCCGCCGAAGAAGTGAATCAAGGGGCCGCCGGGCCATCCCGGCGGCCCTAACATTGATGACCATGAGCGAATTGCGCACCAAAGACGAGCACACCCAGGCGATCCAGCGCGATCGCCGGGTGGCGGTGGTGGTGAACACTCGCTCGCGGCGCGGGCGCCGCCACTACTTCGAGGTGATCGAGCAGATCCACAACCTCGGGTTCGAGCCGCTGGCCGAGCTGTCGGTCTACAACCCCAAGCGGCTGCGCGACCTGCTCGACACCGCCCTCGCCACCGACCCCGACCTGCTCATCGTCGGCGGTGGCGACGGCACCCTGTCCTCCGCCGTACGCCACGTCGCCCACCGCGACGTCGCCCTCGGCGTGCTGCCGCTCGGCACCACCAACAACTTCGCCCGCAGCCTCGGCCTGCCGCTCGACCTGGCCGGCGCGATCAAGGTGTTCGCCGAGGGCAAGGTGGCCGACATCGACCTCGGCATGGCCGACGACCGGCCGTTCGCCAACCTGGCCAGCTTCGGCGTCTCCGTCGAGGTGGCGGGCAAGGTCAAGCCGTGGCTCAAGCGCATCGTGGGCCGCCCCGCCTACCCGCTCACGGCGCTGACGATCCTGCCGGGCCACACGCCGTTCCGCGCCTACATCACGGTCGAGGGCCAGCGCCACGAACTGCTCACCCACCAGCTCAACATCGCCAACGGCCGCTTCCACGGCGGCTGGCAGGTGGCGAGAGACATCAGCATCGACAACGGCATGCTGGTCGCCTACCAGCTCGGCTCGGGCAAGAAGCTGCGCCTGCTCGGCGAGACGCTGCTGCGGGCGACCACCGGCCGCTGGCGCAGCCTCGCGGGCGGGCCGTTCGTGACGGGGCGCGAGATGCTGCTGGAGACCGACCCGCCGATGGCCGCCGACGTGGACGGCGAGGTGCGGCTGCGCACGCCGATCAGGCTGCGCGTGGTGCCGAACGGGGTGCGCGTCATGGTGCCCGCCGCCTTCGACGACCGCTGAGCCCCCAGGGAACCTGCTTCAGGCGTCGGCGAAGCCCTGGTAGGCCTTCGTGAGCGGGCGCGCCAGGTCGCCGGGCGGCGGGAAGACGCGCAGCAGCAGGTCGGGGGCGGCCGTCGCGGTCCGCCGCTCCGGGCGGTGCGCCGTGGCCCCGGGAGCGTAGAAGTCGGCCAGGCGGTCGGCGAACGGCACGTCCGGAACCGAGAGCACGTCGGCCGCCGGCTCGTCGGCCAGTGAGCCGAGCAGTTGCTCGCGCGTCCGGCCGCGCCAGGCCAGCACCAGGAACGGATCGTCGTCGAACGACTCGGCCAGCAGGTAGAGCACCGCCGACAGGTGCTTGCAGGGGAACCCCCAGTCGGGGCACGAGCAGTCCATGTCGAGGTCGCGCGGGAACAGGTCGAGCCCCATCGCGGCGAACAGTTCCTCGATCTCCGGCGGCATCTCGCCCGCCAGCAGCTTGGCCCGGTAGACGGCCTGCGCCGCGATCGACTCCTCCACCGCCGTCCAGCGCCGTTCGTCGTACGCCTCGATCCGCACCACTACCTCGTACGGCGTGCGCCGCGACCCCTGCACGGCGGCCCTGACCTCGCCGGCGGACAGGTCGATCGACAGCACCTGGCCCTGCCGGGCGTAGGCGCGGCCGCGCGACAGGCGGCCCTTGTCGCAGATGCGCTCCAGGATGTCGATGAACCGGCGCGACCACCAGGTGGAGCCGATGCTGCCACGCCGGGTGCGGGCCTTGAGCCCGTTCTCGACCTTGATCGGGCCGCCGCCGTCGTACCAGCCGGACATCAGCTCACCCCTTCGGCGGTCAGCGCGAACACCTCGCGCAGCTCCTCGGTCGACAGGTCGGTCAGCCACTCCTCGCCGGTGCCGACGACCCGCTCGGCCAGGGCCTTCTTCCGCTCGATCATCTCGTCCACCCGCTCTTCCAGGGTGCCGGCGCAGATGAGCTTGCGTACCTGCACGTTCTTGCGCTGGCCGATCCGGAACGCGCGGTCGGTCGCCTGGTCCTCGACGGCCGGGTTCCACCAGCGGTCCACGTGGATGACGTGGCTGGCGGCCGTCAGGTTGAGCCCGACGCCGGCCGCCTTGAGCGAGAGCACGAACAGCGTCGGCTCGTCGTCGTGCTGGAACCGGTCCACCAGGCGGTCGCGGGTCTTCTTCGGCAGGCCGCCGTGCAGCCACAGGACCGGCCGCTCCAGCCGCTGGGCGAGGTAGGGCTGGAGCATCGTGCCGAACTCCGCGTACTGGGTGAACAGCAGCGCCTTCTCGCCCTCCGCCAGGATCTCCTCGGCCAGCTGCTCCAGCCGGGCCAGCTTGCCCGACCTGCCCGCCAGCACGGAGCCGTCCTTGAGCAGGTGGGCGGGATGGTTGCAGACCTGCTTGAGCCGGGCCATGGCCGACAGCACCAGGCCGCGCCGCTCGATGCCCTCGCTGTCGTCGATCTTGGCCAGCATGTCGTCCACGACGGCCTGGTAGAGCGTGGCCTGCTCGGTGGTGAGCGGGCACCACTCCTTGACCTCCAGCTTCTCCGGCAGGTCGGAGATGATGGACTTGTCGGTCTTGAGGCGGCGCAGGATGAACGGGCCCGTCGCCTGCCGCAGCGCCCTGGCCGCCTGCTCGTCCTGGCGGGCCTCGATCGGCTCCTGGAACCGGGTCCTGAACCGCGAGCGCGGCCCGAGCAGCCCCGGGTTGGCGAACTCCATGATCGACCAGAGCTCGGCCAGGTGGTTCTCCACCGGGGTGCCCGTCAGCGCGAGCCTGGTCCCCGTGGGGATCGAGCGCACCGCTCTGGCCTGGAGCGTGCCGCTGTTCTTGATCGCCTGGGCCTCGTCGCACACGACCCTGCGCCAGGTGTGCTCCTTGAGCGTCTCCAGGTCGCGCTGGGCGGTGCCGTACGTGGTGATCACCAGGTCGGCGCCGTCGATCTCGGCCGCGTCCCTGCCGCTGCCGTGGTGCACGTACACCCGCAGGCCCGGCGCGAACCTGGCCGCCTCCCGCTGCCAGTTGCCCACCAGCGACATCGGGCACACCAGCAGCGTCGGCGCGCCGGGTCCCTCGTGCACGAGCAGCGCCAGCGTGGTGATCGTCTTGCCCAGCCCCATGTCGTCGGCGAGCACCCCGCCGAGGCCCAGCCCGGACAGGAAGCTCAGCCAGGCCAGCCCCCGTTCCTGGTACGGCCGCAGCGCGGCGTCCAGGCCCGGCGGCGTGGCCAGCGGGGTCAGCCGCCGCTCGGCCTGCCCGGACAGCAGGTCGCCGAGCGCGCCGTCGGCGTCCACCGCCAGCAGCGGCGGCTCGTCGTCGTTCTGGACGATCTCGCGCAGCAGGTCGGCGGCGCTCGCCTCGCCCGTACGGCCGCCCTCGACGGCCCGCAACGCCGCCTTGAGCTGCCTGTCGTCCAGCTCCACCCACTGGCCGCGCACCCTGACCAGCGGCACCTTGAGCCTGGCCAGCTCGGCCAGCTCCTCCTCGCTGATCGTCTCCTCGCCCACCGCCAGGTCGACGCGGAAGTCCAGCAGCTCAGCCATGCCGAAGCCCTGGCCGGCGGCGGCCGACTGTGTCTTGGTCCTGGTGGTCAGCTTCAGCCCCAGCCGGGTGCGGCCGGCCCAGCGCGGCAGCTGCACCCCGAACCCGGCCGCCTGGAGCAGCGGCGCGGCCGTGCGCAGGAAGCCGAACGCGCCCGCCGTGTCCAGATCGAGCGTGCTCGGCTCGGGGACGCGCAGGGCGCGGTCGAGCTCGGGGTAGAGCCTGACCGCGCGGCCCAGTCCGGTCAGCAGGTCGCGTTCCGGTCTTCCGGGCAGTCCTGTCACGCCGTCCCAGAGCGCGGCTGCCGGGACGTACAGGCTGGGGTCGTCGGTGGCCTGCAACGCCAGCTCGACCCGCCAGTCGTCGGTGTCGGCCGGCTCCAGCAGCCGGAAGCACACGCGCGTCGCGCCCTCGGCGGTCACCACCGAGTCGTGCCAGCGTTCCAGCTCGCCGTGCAGCTCGGGGTCGTCGGGGCAGGCGGGGGCGTCGCCGGAGAGGGCGGCCAGCCAGCGTTCCCGGGTGGTCCTCGGCTTTCTGGAGATCAGCGGGGCCGTCGGCGTCGTGCGCGCCACGGCGTCGGTGAACGCCTCCAGGGCCTGTTCGAGCACTTCGGCGGAGGGGCGTTCCGTGGCGGCGGTACGGCAGGCCGGCGGCATGGCCAGGGCCAGCTCGCGGAAGTAGGCGGCGTCGGCCCCGGTGAGCACCGGCCGCCATCCGGCCCTGGCGTCGTCCGGCGCGACGGCCCACATGCTCATGCCGTCGGCATCGCTCCCGGCCGCTGTGTTTCCGGTCGTCGTGCTGCCGGTCGTCGTGCTGCCGGTCGTCGGGCGCTCGCCGTCGTGGGCAGCCGCGTCCTCCCCTGCCTGGTCGGGGCGGATCAGGCGGGGGAGGACGCGACCCCGGCGTACCAGGTCGCGGGCGAAGGCGGCGACGGTGGCCCAGTGGCGCATCGTCGCGGTGCCGGTGTGGCCGGCCAGCGCGTCGAGCGCGCCGGGGACGGCGGGGGCCACGGCGGGCACCCGCCACAGCCGCAGCCTCGGCCGGGACACCCCCGCCAGCCGCCCGGTCTCCGGCGACGGCAGCGGCCCCTTGGCCGACCCTGGCAGCAGCAGCTCCAGCGTCCGGGCTCCGGCGTCGCCCAGACCGAGCACGGCGGCGACATCCGCCGAAGGCGCCGCGAAGGGATGGGCCCGCACCGCACCGGCCCCCCGCGACGAGACCGCGGCAACGGGTCCGGGGTCAGTGGTCTCCGCCCAGAAGGCGAGGCCGTCCCTCGTCCAAACCCCATGTACCAGCACCCGGGCAGGCTACCGCCGGCGGCGGAAGATCGGGGACCGCCACGAAGACGCGGAGATCGTTTCCCGTAGGATCCGGCTATGAGATTCTCGGGGGCCGAGGACAGGTGGCGCGAGGGACTGGGCACCCTGCGGGACGTCGTCCGCCAGGAGCTCGTCACCCGGCAGCTCGCCGGGCACCTTCCCGCGACCCCCTGCCGGATCCTCGACGTCGGCTCCGGCCAGGGCACGCAGGCGCTCAGGATGGCCGCCAGAGGCCACCACGTCACCGCGCTCGACGCCTCGCGCGAGCTGCTCGGCCTGCTGGAGGCCGGCATCCAGCCGGGCATGCGGGTCAGGACCGTGCACGCCGAGGCCGAGCGGCTGGGCGAGCTGTTCGAGCCGGGCGGCTTCGACGCGGTGCTCTGCCACGGCGTGCTGATGTACTTCGACGACCCTGACCCCCTCATCGCGGCCATGGCCCGCCAGCTCGCCCCCGGCGGCCTGCTGTCGCTGCTGGTGCGCAACGGCGACGCCCTGGCCATGCGGCCGGGCCTGATGCGCGACTGGACGGGTGCGGTGCGGGCGTTCGAGGGCACGGGCTATCGCAACAGGCTCGGCGTGGACGCCAGGGCCGACCGGCTCGACGAGCTGACGGGGCGGCTGGCGGCCCAGGGGCTGGAGGTCCGGCGGTGGTACGGCGTGCGCGTGTTCAGCGACGCCGTGCCGAAGGACGAGCCCGTGCCCGACGACCTCTACGACCTGCTGGCGGCCGAGGAACAGGCGGGCAGGACCGACCCCTACCGCCGGGTGGCGGCCCTGACCCATCTGATCTGCCAGGTCAGGAGCGGGTGAGCGGGACAGGCGGAGCGGACGGCGGCGAAGCCCGGCTCGGCGGCCCGCGAAGTCGTACCATAGAGGTATGAACACTCCGGGATCGTGGTGTGAGCGGCCGAAGCCGCAGGCTCCCTCGTGCGAGCTCCCGTCCCCGTGGAGCAGGCCGAAGCAGCCCGACAACTGGTGCGGGACCGAGAAGGACCCCGTCACGTCCGTCCTCAAGTTCCTGATCAGGGCCGCCAAGCGCTGAACGGCCCGTGATATAAGGCCGGTCGTCTGGGTAGTCGCCTTCCTCAGCGGAGGAGGCGATCGACGTGAACGACACCCACAAACTGGTCAACGACCTTTCCGAGCAGGTCTCCCGGCTCGTTAAGGACGAGCTCCGCCTGGCCAAGCTGGAAATGGCGGAGAAGGGCAAGCGCGCCGGATTCGGCGCGGGCCTGTTCGGCGCGGCCGGTGCGGCCGCGTTCTTCGGCGGTGCGACCCTCGTGGCCGCCGTCGTCATGCTCTTCGCACTCGTGCTGCCCGGCTGGGCGGCCGCCGCCATCGTGGCGGTGGTGCTGTTCATCGTCGCCGCCCTCCTCGGGCTCTTCGGCAAGAACGAGGTCAAGCAGGCCAAGCCGCCGGTCCCCCGAGAGACCATCGCGAGCGTCAAGGCCGACATCGACATGGTCAAGGAGAGGGCACGGCGATGAGCGAGACGGACCCCGGATACAGCGAGCAGCACGCCGGCAACGTCGGCGCCCGCAGAGCGACCGTGGGCATGCCGACCGAGCACGAGTCGATCAACGTACCCCCGACCAGACCGGGCGCGGCGGAGAACGCGCATCGGGCCGAGGTGGCCCGGCAGGAACACGAGACGTTCATTCCCGAAACCCCCATCCCGGACGAACGGTCCGAGGCCGCCGGGAGCCATCGGACCGAAGAGGAGTCCATGGGCGGGGCCCGCGGGGAGGACGACGACCAGGAGGATGAGGACGACGTGCGCAGAGATATCGAGAAGACCCGGCAGGAGCTGGGCGAGACCGTCAGCGCGCTGGCGGCCAAGACGGACGTGAAGGGCCGGGCGGGGCACGCGGCCGAGGTCGCCAAGGACCGGGCCGGGCACGCGGCCGAGCTGGCCAAGGACAAGGCGGGACACGCGGCCGAGCTGGCCAAGGACAAGGCAGGGCACGCGGCCGAGCTGGCCAAGGACAAGGCAGGGCACGCCGCGGAGCTGGCCAGGGACCGGGCCGCCGGCGCGGCCGACGTGGTCAGGGACAGGGCCGCGGACGTGGCGGAGAAGGTCAAGGCGGGCACGCCCGACCAGGTCAAGGACGTGGCGGCCGAGGCGAGGAAGCGGCCCGTGATGCTGGTCGCGCTGGCGGGCGTGGTGGTCGCGTTCGTGGTGCGGCGCATGATGAGGCGCCGGCGCGCCAAGTAACCGCCGATGTCCCCCGACACGAACCCCGGGAAGGACTTCCGGAACAACTCCGGGTCCGACCCCCTGAACGACCCCCCGGCCGGCTCGGGGAACGACTCCCGGAGCAGCTCCGGGAACGTTCCCGAGCGGCCGGGCGAGTTACCGCGCAGGGCGTGGTGGGCCGTGCTGCGGCGCACGGTCGCCGAGTTCGGCAACGACCGGGTCCAGGACCTCGCGGCCGGGCTCACGTACTACGCCGTCCTGTCCATCTTCCCCGCGCTGATCGTGCTGGTGTCGCTGTTCCGCCTGCTGGGCCGGCAGGACGCGCAGGCCGTGGTGGGCAGCCTGGTGGCGGTGGCGCCGGCCGAGGTGCGCGAGCTGATCGTCGGCGGCGTGCGTGCGGTCGAGGGCAGCGCGGGCGCGGCGAGCGCCGTCGCGGTGATCGGGCTGCTGGTCGCCCTCTGGTCGGCCTCCAGCTACGTGGCGGCCTTCATCAGGGCGGCCAACGCGATCTACGACATCAGGGAGGGCCGGCCGTTCTGGAAGACCACCCCGTTGCGGCTGGGCCTGACGGTGCTGACCACCGTGCTGCTCACGGTCGGCGCCGTCGCGGTGACACTGACCGGCGAACTGGCCGCCGTCGCGGGCGAGGCGCTGGGCCTGGACGACGCCATCGTGACCGTCTGGAACGTGCTCAAGTGGCCGGTGCTCGCGCTCGCCGCCGCCGGGCTGATCATGGTGCTGTACTGGGCGGCGCCCAACGTGCGCCAGCCGGGCATGCGCTGGATCACGCCGGGTGGCCTGCTCGCGGTGGTGCTCTGGCTGGTCGTCTCCGGCGGTTTCGCCCTGTACGTCGCCCGCTTCTCCTCCTACGACCGCACGTACGGGGCGCTGGCGGCGGTCGTGGTGTTCCTGATCTGGCTATGGCTGTCGAACATGGCGCTGCTGCTCGGTGCCGAGCTGGACGCCGAACTGGTCAGGGCGCGGCGGGTCGCCGCGGGGGAGCCCGTGGAGCGCGAGCCGTACGCGGTGCCGCGCGATCCGCCGAAGGCCGATAACCTGCCCGGGTGATGCGTGCAACGGCCGCCGTCCTGCCGGCCCTGCTGATGGCCCTGGTGGCGCCGCTGACGGCGTGCGGCGCCGGGTCCGCGGTGAGCGACTACGGCAAGGTGATCAAGGGCTCGAAGGGCGCGACCGTGCAGGTACGGGTGCGCCCGGGGCAGCGGTTCTCGCTGGCCGTCCCCGACAACCCGTCGGTGGGCGACAGCTGGGAGCTGGCGGAGGTGCCGGACGCGAAGGTGGCCTCGTTCATCAGCAAGGAGCGCGAGAGCGAGAGCGACGCGCCGGGCTCGGGCGGCACCAGCTACTTCGTCTTCAACGGCAAGCGGCCGGGCACGACCGAGGTGCGCTTGTTCGACTGCTGGCGGTGCGGCCAGGCCAGGACGCCGTCCACGGAGGACAGCAGACAGCAGTCAGGCGAGGCGATCTTCGCCGTCACCGTGGCGGAATGAGCCCCCGGACGCGCGACGAGCGCCCGCGCCCCGGATCGTGACGGCAGGCCCCGTGACGGCAGGCCCCGTGACGGCAGGCCCCGTGACGGCAGGCCCCGTGACGGCAGGTCTCAGACCGCCATCGCGCGGCAGAGCACGTCGAGCGTCGTCTCCCTGACCACCTCGGGATCGGCGCCCGCCGCGAGCCGCCGCCGCCCCTCGCCCAGGATGCTCCACCCCAGGTGGGCGACCAGGTCGGGATGTTCGTGGCCGGCCTCGGCCAGGACGTCGCGGAGCGGGGCGATCATCGTCTCGTGCAGCTCGTCGAGCCGGACCCGGCAGCCGGGCGGCAGCTCGGCCGAGACCACCGCGCGCAGCACCGCGTAGTCGGGGCTGGACACGAACGACAGCGTCACCGCCCCGAACTCGCGCACCCGCTCGCGCAGGTCGCCGGGCCCCGACGTGACGCCCGCCAGGCGGGCCCGCCAGCGCGGGACGGCGTCCTCGACGAGCTGGGCCAGGATGTCGGCGGTGGAGGAGAAGTAGCGGTAGACGCTGGAGCGGGCCAGCCCCACGCGCGCCCCGACGGCGGCCGGGGTGAGCCCGGCCGTGCCCTCGGCGACCAGGATCTCCAGCGCGGCCGCCAGCAGGGCCGCGTGCCGGCCGGCACGGTGGTCGGCCACCGTGGCCGCGCTGATCCTCGGCACCGCCTCACTCCTCCTCGGGTCGCCTGCCTCCAGTATCGGGCAGCAGCAGCGTCGCCCCGACCCCGAGGAGCAGCACGAGCCCCGTGGCGACGGTGACCCGCCGGGTGGCCTCGGCGGCGGCCGCGACGGCCGCGGCGTGCCGCGCGGGGTCCCTGATGGAGGCGACGGCCGCCCCGGCGCTCTCGCGTAAGGCCCTGGCCAGTTGCGGCTGGTCCGGCAGCCGGCTGGCCATGGCCGATTCGAGGCCGGTGACCAGCACGGTGCCGAGCAGCGCGATGCCGACGGCCGCGCCGAACTGGCGGATCGTGCTCTGCAGGCCGGAGGCGGCGCCGGACTGCCTGGCGGGTACGCCGGCCAGCATCACGTTCGGCAACTGGGCGGAGGCGAAGCCGATGCCGATCCCGTACAGGACCAGCCAGGGCACCAGCGTCCACGGGCCGAGCGAGGGCGAGACGGACAGGCCGATCGCGACGGCCGCGGTGGCCTCGATGGCGAGCCCGATCCTGACGATGACCCGCGGCGTCGCCGGCAGCCTGGGCACCAGGCCGCCGGCCAGGAACGTGCCGCCCGCGAGCGAGGCGATGATCAGGCCGGTCGTGAACGCGGTGAACCCGATGGCCGACTGCAGGAACAGGGGCAGCACGAGGATCAGGCCGAACTCGCCGAGCGAGACGATCATCGCGGCGGCGCCGCCGTACCGGAAGGAGGGAATGCTGAACAGGGACAGGTCCAGGACGACCGGCAGGCCCGCCCGTGCCCTGGAACGCTCGACCAGGACGAGGCCCGTCAGCGCGAGCACGGCCAGCGCGAACGCGAACGGGATCGGCGTCCAGCCGAAGAAGCCGTACCGCTGGCCCTCGATCAGCCCGAACACCAGCGCCGACGTGCCGGTCACCGACAGCAGCACGCCGGGCACGTCGGACCCGCCGGCCGCCGGGTCGCGCGACTCGGGCACCTTGAGCGTGCCGAGCAGGACCAGCAGGCCGATCGGCAGGTTCACCCAGAACGCCCACCGCCAGCCGAAGTCCGTCACCACCCAGCCGCCGAGCAGCGGCCCGAGCGCCGCCATGCCGCCGATGATGGAGCCCCAGACGGCGAACGCGATGGTCCTGCGCCTGCCGGTGTAGGTGGCGTTGACGACGGCGAGCGTCATCGGCACCACCATGGACGCGCCGGCGCCCTGGAGCACGCGCGCGCCGATCAGCAGCGCGGCGTTGCCCGCCGCCGCGGCCAGCAGGCTCGCCACCAGGAACACCGCCAGCCCGAGCGCGAACGTCCTGCGCCTGCCGCGCACGTCGCCCATCCGGCCGAGCGGGATGAGCAGGGCGGCGAACGTCAGCGAGTAGATCGAGTTGACCCATTCGACGTCCGTGGCCGAGAGCTTGAGGTCACCCATGATGGCCGGCACGGCCACGTTCACGATCGTCGCGTCGATGACGATCATCGACATGCCGGCGCCCAGGACGAAGAGGGGGAGCCAGCTCTGCCGCCGGCTCCGCCCTGTTTGCGACACCATGTCCCCAACATAGCAACAGGGTGTCGCTAAGTGGTCGGCTAGTCTGCAGATCATGGACTTCATCCGGGTCCGCGCCTCGTCCGACGGCGCGGAGGTGATCTCGTACTGGACCGGTGACGTCTACGGCGTCCAGGACGACGACGGGCCGCACCACCTGTTCGGGTTCGAGGGGCTCAACGTGGCCAGGGCGGTCGAGACCGGCACCGGCTGGCAGCTCCTGACCAGGGAGGCCGCGCTCTACCTCGATCCGGTGACCAGGCAGGTGCTCGACACCTGGGACAACCCGTTCACCGGCCGCGCGGTCGAGGTGCGTCACGTCTTCAACGACCCGGTCAACCAGCGGCTCGGCGCCTACCCGGTGCCGGAGACGCGGCTCGGCGGCCAGGTCGTCTACAACGTGGACGTGCGGCTGGCCTACCCCTCGCCGCTCAAGGTCGCCGACTATCCGGACAACTCGGCCAGTGACACGTACCGGGCGCTGGAGCTGTTCCAGTTCTTCGTCTCGGCCGCCGACCTGGAGTCCGGCGTGCCGGACGTCCCGTGCGTGTTCTCCTGGTGCCGGGTCTCGCCGTGGTTGCCGTGGATGGCGATGGCGCAGCGCGGCGGCGGGCTCGTCTACCACTGCAGGGGCGCCAAGGTGGCCGAGGTGCCCGAGCGGCTGCGCGAACGGGTCGGCGAGCACTTCCTGCACGCGCCGGCACGCTGGTCGGCGCCCAACGTGACGAGCTGGACCGCCTTCAGGGACGCCCCCACCGGCACCGGCGACGCCCCCACCGCCTTCGGCGACGACCTCACCGCCTTCGGCGACGGCACCACCCGTGAGGTGGGCCGGTGAGCGACGACCTGTTCTGCGAGATCATCGCCGGCCGGCGGCCCGCCCACGTGGTGAGCTCCGACGAGGTCGCCGTCTCCTTCCTCGACGTCCGGCCGGTCTTCAAGGGTCACGTGCTGGTCGTGCCGCGCGTGCACGTCGAGACGCTCACCGACCTCGGCGAGGTGGGCCCGTTCTTCGAGCGGGTCCAGACCATGGCCCGGGCCGTGGAGGAGGGCCTGGAGGCCGGCGGCACGTTCGTCGCGATGAACAACCGGGTCAGCCAGAGCGTGGCCCACCTGCACGTGCACGTGGTGCCCCGGCAGAAGAAGGACGGGCTGCGCGGCTTCTTCTGGCCGCGCACCAAGTACGACTCCGCCGAGGAGGCCGAGTCCTTCGCCGCCCGCGTCCGCGCGGCACTCTGAGCCGCCGGGCCCGCCGCCCGCCCACCGTCAGGCACTAGGCTCAGGCGGCGTGGAATACCTGGTCGACGTGGTCGTCGTGGCGGTGCTCGTCGGCGTGCCGTCGATCGTGCTGTGGCGGGTCATGCGCGGCCGCAGGGAGCTGGGCACCAGCCCGGCGGAGCGGGCCACGTTCGAGACCCTGCACACCGCCTCGATGGCCGGACCGCCGCTGCGGGCGGGCCTGACCGCCGACGGCGCCGAGCGCGCCTCGCGGCACCTGCGCGCCCTGCTCGGCTCGGCCGCCGTCGCCATCACCGACGGCGAACGCCTGCTCGTCTACGACGGCGCCGGCGACGACCACCACGCCGACCAGGCGTTCGAGCACGCGGCGGCGACGCTCAAGGACGGCCGCACCCAGGTCCTGACCATCGACTGCGACCTGCTCGAATGCCCCGTCAGGCACGCCGTGGTCGTGCCCCTGACCACCGACGACCGCGTGGTCGGTGCGCTGGCCGCCTACGGGCAGAACGCCTCGGCCGGTCTCGTCAGGGCCGCGCAGGAGGTCGCCGGATGGGTGGACTCGCAGCTGGAGCTGGCCGAGCTCGACCGCTCGCGCACTTTACTGATGGAGGCCGAGGTGCGGGCGCTGCGCGCGCAGATCTCCCCGCACTTCATCTACAACTCCCTCACCACGATCGCCTCCTTCGTCCGCACCGACCCCGAGCGGGCCAGGGAGCTGCTGCTGGAGTTCGCCGACTTCACCCGCTACTCCTTCCGCAGGCACGGCGAGTTCACCACCCTGGCCGAGGAGCTGCGCTCGATCGACCGCTACCTGATCCTGGAGCGGGCCAGGTTCGGCGACCAGCTTCAGGTGACGCTGCGCATCGCGCCGGAGGTGCTGCCGGTGGCGGTGCCGTTCCTGTGCCTGCAGCCGCTGGTCGAGAACGCCGTCCGGCACGGCCTGGAGAGCAAGAACGGTGTCGGCCGGATCACGATCATCGCCGAGGACGCGGGCGCGGAGTGCCGCATCAGCGTCGAGGACGACGGGCTCGGCATGGACCCCGAGCGACTGCGCCGCATTCTCGCAGGTGACATCGCTCCAGCGGGCGGCGTCGGCCTGGCGAACGTGGACGAGCGGCTGCGTCAGGTGTACGGCGACGAGTACGGTCTGGTCGTCGAAACGGCCGGCGGCGCGGGCACCAAGGTCAACATCCGGTTGCCGAAATATCACCCAGGCGTCTCCGCCCGTTGACCTCGATCTTTGTTGTCGGTTTAGTCACTGTCTATGGCACAACTCCGGGTACTGGCGGTCGACGATGAATTGCCGGCCCTCGAAGACCTGTCGTACCTGCTGCGCGCCGATCCCCGCATCGGCGAGGTGGCCACGGCCAGGGACGGCGCGGCCGCGCTGCGGCTGCTGGACCGCGCCATCGCGGACGGGCGGCCGATCGACGCCGTGTTCCTCGACATCAGGATGCGCGGCCTGGACGGCGTGGTGCTCGGCCGGCTGCTGTCGCAGTTCGCCAACCCGCCCCGGGTGGTGTTCGTGACCGCGTACGAGGAGCACGCGGTGGACGCCTTCGAGATCAAGGCCGAGGACTACCTGCTCAAGCCGGTCCGGCCGGAGCGGCTGGCCGAGGCGATCAGGCGGGTGGCGGTCTCGGCCGACGTGCCCGTGGAAGGCGGCGAGAGCGACACGATCCCGGTCGAACTGGGCGGCGTGACCCGCTTCGTCTCCAGCGCCGACGTCATCTACGTGGAGGCCCACGGCGACTACGCGCGGCTGCACACCGCCGCCGGCAGCCACCTCGTCCGCATCCCGCTGGCCACCCTGGAGGAACGGTGGGCCTCCGCGGGCTTCATCCGCGTGCACCGCAGCCACCTGGTGGCCGTCAAACACATCGAGGAGCTGCACATCGACTCGGGCCGGTGCACCGTGCGCGTGGGCGAGACCGAGCTGCCGGTCAGCCGGCGGCACACCCGCGAGCTGCGCGACCTGCTGGTGCGGCGGGCCAGGAAGGGCAGGCAGGAATGAGCCAGGTACCGCGTCCCGGCCGGCGCTCCGACGTGCCCCGCCGCGTCACCGTCACCAGCCCCAGGACGGCCGCCGCCCGCCGGCCCCGCTACCCGGCCCTGCGCGAGATCGACGAGCAGACCAGGCTGGGCGAGGTCTACATGCACTCGCTCCTGCGCACCCAGTTCCGGCTGGCCCTGTTCGTCTGCACGGTGCTGGCCTGCGTGATCGGCGGCCTGCCGCTGCTGTTCCTGCTCCTGCCCGACCTGCGCGAGGTGCACCTGCTCGGCGTGCCGCTCCCGTGGGCGGTGCTGGGCGGGCTCATCTATCCCGCCTTCGTCATCGGCGCCTGGCTCTACGTCCGCCAGGCCGAGCGCAACGAGCGGCACTTCGCCGAGCTGGTCGAGCGCCGATGAGCCTGACGGCGGTGCTCGTGGTCATGCTGGCGGCCGTGCTCATCGGCGCGTTCGGCATCAGGTTCTCCCGCACCACATCCGACTTCTACGTCGCCTCGCGCACGGTCAGCCCGCTCTGGAACGCCTCCGCCATCGGCGGCGAGTACCTGTCGGCGGCCTCCTTCCTGGGCATCGCCGGGCTCATCCTGTCCTTCGGCGTGGACATGCTGTGGCTGCCCGTCGGCTGGACCGGCGGTTACCTCGTGCTGCTGGTGCTGGTGTCGGCGCCGCTGCGGCGGTCGGGGGCGTACACGCTGCCCGACTTCGCCGAGGCCAGGCTGGAGTCGATGACCGTGCGCCGCACGGCGAGCGTGCTCGTCGTGCTCATCGGCGGGCTCTACCTGATGCCGCAGTTCCAGAGCGCCGGGCTCGTGCTGCGCACGATCACCGGCGCGCCCGTCTGGGTCGGCGGGCTGCTCGTCGCCGTCGTCGTGGCGGTGAACGTGCTGTCGGGCGGCATGCGTTCGATCACGTTCGTGCAGGCGTTCCAGTACTGGCTGAAGCTGACCGCGCTGGCCGTGCCGCTGGTGTTCCTGCTGCTCGCCTGGCGGGCCGACGGCGCGCCCGCCGTGAGCGCCGCCGACGCGCTCACCTGGCAGACGCCGCTCGGCGGGGTCAGGGAGTACGGGCTCTACTCGACGTACTCGCTGATCCTGGCCACGTTCCTGGGCACCATGGGGCTGCCGCACGTGCTCGTCCGCTTCTACACCAACCCCGACGGGCGGGCCGCGCGCCGGACGACGCTGGTCGTGCTCTCGCTGCTCGGCGCGTTCTACCTGCTGCCCACCGTGTACGGCTGGCTGGGCCGCATGTACGCCCCCGACCTGGTCCGCACGGACACGGTCGTGCTCACGCTGCCCGCCCGCATGATCGGCGGCACCCTCGGCGACCTGCTCACCGCCCTGGTCACCGCGGGCGCGTTCGCCGCGTTCCTGTCCACGTCCTCGGGGCTGACCGTGTCCGTCGCGGGGGTGATCGCCCAGGACCTGCTCAAGGGCGGGGTGCGCTCGTTCAGGATCGCCACCCTGATGGCGGTGGCGGTGCCGCTGGCCCTGGCGCTGTGGGCGCGGGCGCTGCCGGTGGCGGACGTGGTGGGCCTGGCCTTCGCCGTGGCGGCCTCGTCGTTCTGCCCGCTGCTCGTCCTCGGCATCTGGTGGCGGCGGCTGTCCACGACGGGGGCCGTGGCCGGGCTGTTCGTCGGGGGCGGGCTGGCCTGCGCGGCGGTCCTGGTGACGATCGTCGGCGGCCCGGCGTCGGGCCTGGCGGGCGCCCTGCTCGCCCAGCCGGCGGCGTGGACGGTGCCGATCGCGTTCGCGGTGATGGTGGCCGTGTCGTTCCTGACGCCGCACCGGGTGCCGCCCGGCACGGCCAGGACCATGGTCAGGCTGCACACCCCGGAGAACCTCGACCTCGACCGCGGCGACTGGCGGCCCCGCTCGTCGTAGGGCGTGTCACAGGGGGTGCGCCTTCTTGATCTTGGCCCGCTCGATCCGGTGGATGTCGTCGCAGTCGTGGCAGTAGCCGATGACCGTGCCCGGCCCGAACTCCAGGCCGTCCATGTAGTGTTCGCCCCGCCGCCAGACGATCACGATCGGCTCGCCGGTCACGGCCGCGTCCTGGAGCGCCTGCTCGGCCGAGCCGGGCGCGGGCCGGGCGGGACCCCCGAACATGACCCGGGCCGCGGCCTCCGCGTCGAAGCCCGCCTCGTCGGGGCTCGGCTCGACCGGGAGACGCCGGCGCTGGGGACGTTCGGCCTGGATCGTCCCGTCGGCGGTCACACCGACCGGGGTGTGACCGGCCTGCCGCAGCAGCCGCAGCGTCTCGCCGGGAGGCAGCGGGCCGAGCGCGACCGTCGGCGCGATCCGCCGCAGGCCCAGCTTGCGCAGCGCCTTCGCGGCGCACAACTCGGTGATGACGGCGGGGTCGTCGGCGATCACGACAGATGGGGCCGCGGCGACCTTGACCGTGCCGTGCCTGCGGGCCGTGTCGGTGACCAGGTAACTCAGCGGCTGCGGGATCGCCTTGGCGGAGAAGCGGTCCAGCCCTGACAGCAGCGTCTCGGCGTCCGTGCCCTGGTCGAGCGCCCTGCGCACGCTCGCCTCCGAGAAGCGCCACACGCTCGCCCGGTCGCGCGATTCGAGGTCGGCGGCCAGGTCGAGGAAGGCGGCCAGCTCGGGGGAGGGGACGCCGGTGACGACGGCGGTCAGGTCGTTCTGCAGGGTCACGGTCGTCACCGGGGCGGGGAAGAGGCCGTCCACGTCGCCGGAGTCGAGCAGAGCCCGTCCAAGCGTTGTGAGGGCCCCGCCGGCCACGACGCCGAGCCATTCGGCCTCGCGCAGGGCCGCGGCGACGAACTCGGCGGACGCCTCCGGCGCCTCCGCCATCGCCCGCGTGCGCCAGGCCACCGCCTCGCCCATCTTGTCCGCTTCCGCGCCCATGCCAGGGGGCAGCGTACGCAACGTCTGGAGCACCGCGCGCCGGATCCGGCCCGCCTCGCACGCGAACTCGTACGGCGGCGGCAGTGGCGTCATGTGCTCCTCGCAGCACCCCACGACGCGGTGCGTGGGCGCCTGCGGCAGCCCCAGCCAGCTCTCGGCCAGCGCCCGCCACCTCCGGCCCGCCGGACGCTCCAGCCAGTCGTCCACGAGCGTGGTGGCGATCAGCCGCTCGCCCTGTTCGGAGCCGATCAGGTCGGCCGCGAAGACGACGTCCAGCCAGAGCACGGCCTCCCGCTCCGGCAGGCCGAGCGCCTTGGCCACCCGCCTGATCTCACGCACGCCCACACCGCCGGACTTCAGCTCGGCCACGGACTCCGTCGCGGCCAGCTCCGCCAGCGCCCGCGCCCGCTCGATCGCGGCCAGCGCCACGTCCACGCCGTCGCTCTCGGGGACGGGGCCAACCGGCACTTCGGGCTGCCCGGTCAGCGCCGGCTTCCAGGCGTCGCCGCGCAGGGCCAGCGCGATCTCCTTGGGCAGCTCGTACTCCCAGCCGTCGCGGATCACGAACCCGGCGTCCGCCAGGCGCTGGACGGGTTGCGTACGGGGGACGGGACCGTAGCCGAACTGCGTGCCGGCCAGCACGGGAGACCCGGCGGCCATCGACTCCAGCAGGGCCCGCGCCTGCGCCGGCAGCCCGGCCGCGCGGGCCCGCACCGCCGCGCCGTCGGCCAGCAGCTCCTCGGCCTGCCGCACCAGGTCGGCCTTGCGCCCGGCCGGCTGCCCGCCGAACGTCCTGACGATCGTCTTCAGCGTCTCGGCCGTGACCGTCTTCCCGAACTCCCGCAGCGGCCTGCCCAGCCCGAACGGATGCTGCCAGAGCCCGGCGGGGTGCCGCGAACGCACGATGCCGCCGTCGGGGCCGCCGCCGTCGGAGCCGCCGTCGGGGCCGCGACCTGAGCCGCCGCTTGAGCCGCCGCCTCCGCCGGGACCGCTGTCGAGCGTGATCAGGCCGTGTCCGGCCATGGTGTCCAGCACCTCGCCGAGCCGGTCGAGCGGGTCGTGCAGCAGACCGGCCAGCGCCTCACGGGTGGTGGCGCCGCCCGCCGCCTGGATGGCCTGGCTGACGACGTGGCAGTCGGCGTCGAGGTCGAGCAGAACGGGGATGGCCAGCTCGGGCCGGTCCAGCAGCCGTTCGAGCATGTCCACGGAGGGCGCCCCGGCGAGCTCGGGCCTGTTGCGGAGGATCTGGGTCAGCGCCGGGGGGAGAAGAGCCACGATCCGACTGTAGTGCGGCGGCTGACGCTCCGCCGCCCGGTTCGTGTGCCCGGCCGTACACACGACCGTCACGGTGAGTGAGGCTTCCCCGGCCGCAGGGGTATGACGAGGTCGGGGACGCGTCCGCCCAACGGGACTTCACCTGGCGGATCTCTGGGAGCGAGCTTCGGCAGCGAACTTCCCGGGACGCGGACTTCCGGAGAGGGAGGACGGCGATGCCGGCAACGGACGGGCCCGAACGACCCGACGATCCCAGCCCCGCCCCAGCGGCACGGGAACGCGATTCCTCCGCGCCGCGCGCCGGCGGTTCGCCCGTGTCGCGCGCCGGCGGCCCCGCCGCATCTCGGCGAGTCGGCTCATCTGTGGCGCGAGGTCATGGGTGGGTGGTCGGGGTGCCCGGGGAGGCTCAGCCCGCGCTGGCGGCGGCCGCGTCCGCCGCGTTGGAGGCGTACAGCGTCGCCACCGCGGAGCATGACCGCGCCGCCCTGGCCGAGGTCGTGGGGGACGGTGCCGACGGCACTCCCACCATGCGTATCGACGTGCTGGTGGAGAACGCCATCCTGAACGCGCTGTCCCGCCACTCGGTCAACGTGCTGACCGAGGAGACCGGCTGGGTCGACAACGGCTCGGCGCTGACCCTGGTCATGGACCCCGTGGACGGGTCCGCCAACGCCGCCGCCGGCGTGCCCCTGTCCGCGTTCTCGGCCGCCGTGGCCGTGGACGGGGTGT
Source organism: Nonomuraea fuscirosea (assembly GCF_035917475.1). Lineage (NCBI taxonomy): Bacteria > Bacillati > Actinomycetota > Actinomycetes > Streptosporangiales > Streptosporangiaceae > Nonomuraea > Nonomuraea fuscirosea. The sequence goes on from NZ_CP109074.1 coordinate 2,074,957, forward strand.
TCATCGAGGCGCTGACCGTCTGGCTGGAGACCGGGCGGAGCTGGTGGGCGAAGGCGGGCACGCCGTCCCCGCTGCGCACCACCGGCCGCACGTCCCTGCCCGGGGCGGCCGTCTCCCTGCTGCGCCCCCATCCCGCGAACCCGGGGGCGGCCTCGGCGTGGTGGGAGGTGGCGCGCCGGGCCGGCCGCGTGCGGATCCTGTCCACGAGCTGCCTGGAGGGCGCCCTGGTGGCCCAGGGGGCGACGGACGCCTTCGCCGACGCCGCCACCGACACGCACCGGCTGGTGGACCTCGCCGCCTCCGTGGTGCTGGCCGAGGCGGGCGGCGGGGCGGTCAGGGATGTGTTCGGCCGCCCGATCGGCCTGGACACCGACCTGACCAGGCGCTGGAGCGGCGTGGTCGCGGCCAGCCCGGAACTGGCCGACGAACTGGCCTCGGTCCTCCACGACGCCTACGAAACCGGCCGCACGACTCCCGCCGGTCCAGGCACCCCGACCTAGAGTTCGGCCGGAGGCTGGTGGTCGGGTGCGGGTGCGGGCCGGCTCGCTATTCGGGCCGGGGTTCAGGTGCGGGCCGGGTAGGCTCAGCCGGAGCAGGTCCAGCACCTCGGCCTGCAGCGACACCTTGGCCCGCAGGTCCTGCACGTCGAGGGTGATCTCCTCGACCTTGACCATGGGCACGTCCAGGTAGACGTCCGGATCGGCGACCTCCCAGGAGGCCTCGGCATCGTCGCTCTCGGACATCGCTCTTCTCCTAGAGCCGGCCCCGAAGTCGTACAGCCGGGTGATCACCCGCCCGAAGGCGGGCTCAGACGGGGGCATGCCGAGACCTGACCCCCTCTTGGAGTCAGGCCGGGATCTCTCCCGAGCCGCGCGTCACGAGCTCGACCGGGACCTTCACCCGCCGCGCCGTCCGTGAGGGGTTGAGCAGGAGGTCGACCGCGCTGCGGGCCAGGCGGGCGACGTCGTAGCGGACCACGGTGACGCCGGGGTTGAACACGTCGGCGAGGGCGAAGTCGTCGAACCCCACGTACGCCGGCCGCTCGGGCCGCTCCCGCAGAGCCTGCAGGATCCCGATCGCGGCCCGGTTGTTGGTGGCGAAGAACGCGGTCGGCGGGGCGGGCAGGCCGAGCAGCCGGCCGACCTCGCAGGCGACCCGGGCCGGCTCGAACACCCCGCGCACCACGAGTTCGTCGTCGGCGGGGACACCGGCCGCGGCCAGCGCCGTACGGTAGCCGATGGCCCGATCGTGCACCGAGCTCAGCCCGTCGTCGTCGGAGATCAGCGCGATGCGGCGGTGCCCGTGGGCCAGCAGGTGCTCGGTGGCGGCCCGGCCGCCCCACACGTCGTCGAGCAGGACGACGTCGGCCGCGCTCAGCCCGGACGGCACCCGGTCCACGAACACGGTGGTGAGACCGGCGTGCTCGGCCAGCCAGCTGTGGTCGGCCGCCGAGGGGACGATGATGAGGGAGTCGACGCCCCGCGCGTACATGGTCTCGATGAGCATGCGCTCCTTGGCGGCGCTCTCCTCGTACGAGCCGAACACGACGAGGGCCTCGTGCTCGGCGGAGGCGGCCTCGACGGCGGCGGCGAGGCGGGAGTAGAACTCGTTGGAGATGTTCTCCATGACCAGCCCCAGCGTCAGCATGGTCGCGCCCCTGGCCAGCCGGGCGGCGGCCTCGTTGCGGCGGTAGCCGAGCGCGCTGATCGCCGCCTGCACGCGCTGCTGCAGGGACGTCCGGACGTGCGGCTCCTGGTTGACCACCCGGGAGACGGTCTTGAGACTCACGCCCGCGTGCCTGGCCACGTCGGCCATCGTCGGCTTAGGCGTGCGAGCTGTCATAGTCTGCCCCCATGGATGACGATTGGATCTGTGGCCGGTTGGGCGAGGACGAGCCGTGGGTGCTGGGCGCGGTCAACCCGCCGGTGTACGAGAACTCGGTGTTCACGTTCGAGACCGCGGAGGAACTCGGCGAGGCGATCAAGAACGAGGACGAGCGCTACGTCTACTGGCGGGGGACCAACCCGACGGTCGACCTCGCCCAGCGTAAGCTCGCGGCGCTCGAGCGGGGAGAGCGGGCGAAGTGTTTCGGCTCGGGCATGGGCGCCATCTCGGCGACCATCTCCTCCCTCGTGTCGGCCGGGGACCACGTGCTGGTGCTGGGCGCCGTCTACGGACCCACCACCCAGTTCCTGCGCTATCTGGAGAAGTTCGGGGTCACGCACACACATGTCGAGGACCTCGCGCAATGTGACAGCGCAATCAGGGGGAGCACCCGCCTACTCTACTTCGAGTCCCCTTCCTACATGGCCTACCAGGTCGTGGACATCGCCGGGATCACCGCGTGGGCGCGGGAGCACGGGCTGGTGACGGTGATGGACAACACCTGGTCCACGCCGCTGTTCCAGAAGCCGCTGACGATGGGGGTGGACCTCGTCGTGCACTCGCTGTCGAAGTACATCGGCGGGCACAGCGACCTGGTCGGCGGCGTCGTGGTGGGCCCGGCCCGGCTGGTCAGGCCGCTGGCGCTGACCGAGTACCAGCTCTACGGCGCCGCGATGTCGCCGCACGACGCGGCCAAGGTGATCAAGGGCCTGCGCACGCTGCCGGTGCGGATGGCGGCGCACCAGGAGCGCGGCCTGGCGGTGGCGGCCTTCCTGAACGATCATCCGGGGGTGCGGGCGGTGAACCATCCGGGGCTGCCGTCGCATCCGGGGCACGCGGTCGCGCTGCGGCAGATGTCGGGGTTCTCCAGCCTGTTCAGCGTGGAGCTCGACACGGAGTCGCGGGAGAAGGTCGCAGCTTTTCTCGATAAATTGCGATATTTCAGGATCGGGGTGTCGTGGGGTGGGTTCGAGAGCCTGGTGAACGCACCCGCGCTGTCCACCGAGGAGAGTGTGCGGGCCACGATGGGCATCCCCGTCGGTCTGGTGCGGCTCTCGGTCGGCCTGGAGCCCGCGGACACTTTGATCAAGGATCTCGGTCTGGCGCTCGAGGGGCTGGTCGCCTAGCGTGATGGCAGCGCGTGACTGACAGCGCTGTCTGAACCATCGCGGGAGGCTCGTCGTGAGAAACCCCCTCCTCCTGGCGGCCGTGGTCGCCGTGACGCTGGTGTCCGCCGCGTGCGGCGGCTCCGGTTCGTCGTCCTCGGGCGAGGTACGGCTGCGGATGATCGAGAGCCTGACCAGCCCGGAACGTACGAAACTCATCAAGTCCCTGATCGCCGACTTCGAGAAGGCCAATCCCGGCGTCAGCGTCGAACTCGTCTCGCCGCCCCTCGACAGCGCCGACCAGAAGATCACCCAGATCCTGCAGACCAAGAAGGACCTGGACGTGCTGGAGGTGCGCGACCACACGGCCAAGTCCTTCTCCAACAACGGCTGGCTGGCCGAGCTGCCCACCACGGACTGGCCCGGCTGGTCGGACCTGACCGAGCTGGCCCGGACGAAGGCGGTGGAGGTCGGCGGGAAGCCCTACCTGATCCCGTACGGGTTCTACCAGCGGACCCTGTTCTACCGGACCGACTACGGCATGACCAAGCCCCCGGCCACCTGGCAGGAGCTGTACGAGGCGGGCAAGCGGATGACCTCGGCCGACCGCTTCGGCTACTCGTTCCGGGGCGGCAAGGGCGGGGCCGACTACGCGGTGATGATGATCAGCGCGTACAACGGTGAGGCCCTGGATCCTGAAAAATCCTTCTATCTGAAGGACAAGCGGACGATCTTCTCGACCCCGGAGGCCACCCAGGCCCTCGACCTCTACGTGAAGATCTTCAAGGAGGCATCACCGCCCGACTCCGTCTCCTGGGGCTACCCGGAGATGGTCCAGGGCTTCACCTCGGGCGTCACCGGCATGCTCATCCAGGACCCCGAAGTGATCAAGACGGTCGAGGAGAGCGGCGTCACGGCCTGGTCCACCGCCCCCATCCCCAAGGGCCCGAGCGGGTACGCCTTCCAGCCCGTCGGCTACGCCGGCTGGGGCGCGACCTCCTTCACCAAGCACCCGAAGGAGGCGGTCAAGCTGGTGCAGTTCCTGTCGGAGGCCAAGCAGAGCATCGCCTTCGCCAAGGGCAACTCGCTCATCCCGATCTCCAAGCAGGCGCAGAGCGACCCGCAGTTCTCGCAGGGCGCGTGGAAGGCGTACCTGGAGGCGCAGCAGGACCCCAAGCAGGTGATCACGATCAGGCCGGTCGACTACCCCGGCTGGAGCCAGTTCCTGGTGGACTCCGACCGTGACGTGCAGGCCCTGATCACCGGTAAGAAGAGCACCGCCGAGGTGCTGAAGGCGTGGGACGCCTTCTGGGCGGACCAGGCCAAGAAGGTGTCGTGAACCGCACCTTCACCGTCCGCAGGGCCCGGTTCATCGCGCTGTGCCTGCTGCCCGGCGTGGTGTTCGTGGTCCTGTTCACGTACTACCCGGTGATCCGCGGCGCGGTGATCGCGTTCCAGCGCTACAACCTGTTCGACCTGACCTCGACGCCCTTCGTCGGCCTGGAGAACTTCCGGGCCGTCCTGGGGGAGGACCGGTTCTGGACGGCGCTGCGCAACACCGGCACGTGGGTCGCGGTGTCGCTGTTCTTTCAGTTCTTCCTCGGCTTCGGGCTGGCGCTGCTGCTGCGGCGCCACTTCCGGGGCCGGGGGCTGTACCAGGCGTGGGTCTTCTTCCCCTGGGCGATGTCGGGGTTCCTGATCGGGCTGCTGTGGCGGTGGATGTTCAACGGCCAGTTCGGCGTGATCAACGACCTGCTGCTCAAGGCGGGGATCATCGACGGGCGCATCGGCTTCCTGGCCACGCCGGGCTGGGCGATGACCTCGGTGATCGTGGCCAACATCTGGTACGGCGTCACGTTCTTCGCCATCATGATCATGGCCGCGCTGCAGTCGGTCCCCAAGGAGCTCTACGAGGCCGCGTCCGTCGACGGGGCCTCCCGGCTGCGCCAGTTCTGGCACGTCACGCTGCCGCACATCAGGCCCACCCTGGCGCTGATCGTGCTGCTGCGGATCATCTGGATCCTCAACTTCCCCGACCTGATCTACTCCATGACCGGCGGCGGCCCGGCCGGCAGCACCGACATCATCACCACGTTCCTCATCCAGCAGGTCATCGGCGGCGACTACGGCCGGGCGGGCGCGGTCGGCCTGCTCATCCTGGGCCTGCTGCTGGCCTTCAGCGTCTTCTACCTGAACGCCACGAGATTCGAGAAGGCCCGATGAGGCGGCTCGCGCTCGCGGCCAAGGTCGTCGTGCTCGGCGCCTGGCTGCTCATCACCCTGTTCCCGCTGTACTGGATCGTCGTCACCTCGCTGAAGCCCAAGCCGGAGATCTTCTCGGTGCCGCTGCGGTACTGGCCGGCGAACCCGACCTTCGAGCACTACGCGGAGCTGTTCTCGTTCGCCGACTTCGGCGCGTACCTGCTCAACTCCCTGCTCGTCTCGCTCGCCGCGGCCGCGGCGGTGACCGCGATCGGCGTGCTGGGCGGCTACACGCTGGCCCGCTTCGCCTTCCCCGGGCGCGGCTTGCTGATGCTGGCGTTCCTGGTCACCCAGATGATCCCGCTGTTCATCGCGCTCGGGCCGCTCTACCTGCTGATGTCCGACCTCGACCTGCTCAACCGCCTGTCGGGGCTGATGCTGGTGTACGTGGCCATGCTGGTGCCGTTCGCCACGATCATCATGCGCGGCTTCTACGAGCGGGTGCCGGTGGCGCTGGAGGAGGCCGCCCAGGTGGACGGCGCCTCCCGGCTGGTGGCGATGGTGCGGGTGGTCATCCCGGTGATGCTGCCGGGGATCGCGGCCACGTTCATCTTCGCGTTCGTGCAGTGCTGGAACGAGCTGTTCCTGGCGATCACGTTCATCGACAGCGAGGACGCCAAGACGATCCCCGTGGCCATGAACTCCTTCATCACCCAGTACGACATCGACTGGGGCTCGATGGCCGCCGCCACGGTCGTGTCGGTGGTGCCCACGCTGGTGCTCTTCGCCGCGATCCGGCGCTACATCGTCGAGGGACTGACGGCGGGAGCTGTAAAGGGGTGATTGGGATGACCGACCGCTCATCGCGCCATACAGACCTTTCACCGCAGGCCATCCCCAACTAATCGCCCGCCCGCAGCGGCTCGGCGAACAACCCTCCTTCGGATCTCCACGACAGGTAGGTTGCGCTCTTACGTTGGGCGTGATCCGCATCACAGTGGAGGTCTCGTGACGACACAAGAACATGACGCATCGGTCTATGAGCAAATGCAGGAGAGCAGTGAGTTCCAGGAACTGAAACGGCGTTTCCGCCGCTGGACTTTTCCCATGACCGTGGCGTTCCTCGTGTGGTACCTGCTCTACGTGGTGCTGTCGGGCTGGGCGCGCGGGTTCATGGCCATCGAGCTGTTCGGTGAGATCAACGTCGGGCTCATCTTCGGGCTGCTGCAGTTCGTCTCGACGTTCCTCATCGCGTGGGCGTACGCCAGGCACGCGGAGAAGGTGCTCGACCCGATCGCCGACAAGCTGCGCCACGAGGTGGAGGAGAAGACCCAGTGACCTCGACGACCCTGGGGATGATCCTCTTCCTCACCTTCGTGGCCGCCACCCTGGCGATCACCTTCTGGGCGAGCCGTCAGACCAAGACGGCCGCCGACTACTACGCGGGCGGCCGGTCGTTCAGCGGCGTGCAGAACGGCCTGGCGATCGGCGGCGACTACATGTCGGCCGCGTCCTTCCTCGGCATCGCGGGCATCATCGCGCTGTCCGGCTACGACGGGTTCCTGTACTCCATCGGGTTCTTGGTCGCCTGGCTGGTGGCGCTGCTGCTGGTGGCCGAGCTGATGCGGAACTCCGGCAAGTTCACCATGGCCGACGTGCTGGCGTTCCGGATGAGCCCGCGCCCGGTCCGCACGGCGGCCGGCGTGTCCACGATCGTGGTCAGCATCTTCTACCTGCTGGCGCAGATGGTGGGCGCGGGCGCGCTGGTCGGCCTGCTGCTCGGCATCCACAGCCCGGCCGGCAAGGCCTGGACGATCGTCGGCGTCGGCGCCCTCATGATCGTGTATGTGGTCTTCGGCGGCATGAAGGGCACCACCTGGGTGCAGATCGTCAAGGCCGTGCTGCTCATGAGCGGCGCCGCCCTGGTGACGCTGCTGGTGCTGGGCAAGTTCGGCTTCAACCTGTCGGCCCTGCTCGGCCAGGCCGCCACGGTCAGCGGCCCCAAGGCCAACCCCGGGGCCTTCCTCAGCCCGGGCCTGAAGTACGGCACCGAGGCGCAGGGCCTGGCGGGCAAGATCGACCTGATCAGCCTGGGCCTGGCCCTGGTGCTGGGCACGGCGGGCCTGCCGCACATCCTCATCCGCTTCTACACCGTTCCCACCGCGAAGGACGCCCGCAAGTCGGTTCTGTGGGGCATCGGCATCATCGGCGTCTTCTACCTCCTGACCCTGGTCCTCGGCTTCGGCGCGGCGGCCCTGGTCGGCAAGACGGCGATCGCCGAGGGAGACGCGGCGGGCAACACCGCGGCGCCGATGCTGGCGCAACGGATCGGTGAGGAGATCTTCGGCTCGTTCGGCGGCACGGTCCTGCTGGCGCTGATCGGATCCGTGGCCTTCGCCACGATCCTGGCCGTGGTCGCCGGGCTCACACTGGCCTCCTCCTCCAGCTTCTCGCACGACCTGTACGCGCACGTCTTCAAGCGCGGCCAGGTCACCGAGCGCCAGGAGGTCGTGGTGGCCCGCATCTCCGCCCTCGTCATCGGCGCCGCCTCGATCGGCCTGGGCATCCTCGCCCAGGGCCAGAACGTGGCGTTCCTGGTGGCGCTGGCGTTCGCGGTGGCGGCCTCGGGCAACCTGCCGGCGATCCTCTACAGCCTGTTCTGGAAGAGGTTCAACACGGTCGGCGCGGTCTCGGCCATCTACGGCGGCCTGGTCTCCGCCCTGCTGCTGGTGATCTTCTCGCCGGTGGTGTCGGGCGGGCCGACGGCGCTGTTCAAGACGGCCGACTTCGTCATCTTCCCGCTGAGCAACCCCGGCATCGTCTCCATCCCGCTGGGCTTCCTGTGCGGCTGGATCGGCACCGTGCTCAGCAAGGAGTACAACGCGGCCAAGTACGCCGAGATCGAGGTCCGCTCGCTCACCGGCGTCGGCGCGGAGAAGGCCACGAAGCACTGACCCCGCTCGATCAGCAGGTCATGATCAACATGTCATGATCAACAAGGGCTGACCAACAGGGCGCCCGAACCCCTGCCCCTGGGGCGCCCGCCCGATGAGGGCCCGGCCGGAATCACCGGCCGGGCCCTCTCGCGTGTCCGGGCCCGCTCGCCCGGCTCGCGTGTACGGGATCGCCCGCAGGGCAGGAGATGCGCGCGATCCCGTGGCCGTCCCACATCGCCGCACCTCCTTAACGACACGGAAACGCAGTGAAAGGAGTGGTTGACGGGCTTTCAGCGGTATGGGTACGTTCTCAGATGTGTGAACGTTGCCACACTGGCTTGGCGCCACGTGGCCGTCATCAGCATGCCTGATGCCCCGCTTGATCAGTGTGGAGGCGAAACCCCCAATGAGAACCCCGCTCGTCCGCTGGTCCGTGCTGTCGGTGTCGCTGGCGCTGGCGCTCACCTCCTGTGCCAAGGGCACCGGTGGAGCGTCGGCCCCGACCCCCACGGCCGGCCAGTTCAACCCCGGCGCGACCTACTCGGGCACCATCTCCGCGATGGGCTTCGGCGCGACCGACGAGATCGGGAGCACCCGCGTCGACCTGGCCAAGAAGTCGCTCGGCGGCGCGGACGTGAAGCTCGTCGAGGGCGACCTCGACATCCAGCAGTTCCTGTCGTCGGTGGCGGCCGGCGACCCGCCGGACCTCATCTACGCCAACCGCGACCAGATCGGCACCTTCGCCTCGCGCGGCGCGATCACCCCGCTGACAGCGTGCGTCCAGGGTGAGCAGATCGACACCTCGATGTACAACAAGGACGCGCTGAGCCAGGTGACGTTCGGCGGCGAGGTGTGGGCCATCCCCGAGTTCAACCAGGTTCAGATCACCATGGCCAACGCCGATCTGCTCAAGGACGCCGGCCTGAGCATCGAGGACGTCAACGGATCCAGCTGGGACAAGATCACCGCCGCGGCGAAGAAGATGCTCAAGGCGCCGGGCGGCAAGCTCCAGGTGATCGGCTATGACAGCAAGCTGCCGGAGTTCCTGCCGCTGTGGGCCAAGTCCCTCGGCGCCGACCTGCTCTCCGCCGACGGGAAGACCGCGCAGCTCAACTCCCCGCAGGTGGTCAAGGCGCTGGAGTTCGCCGTCTCCATCTACGACGCGCAGGGCGGCTTCGCCAAGGTCAAGGCCGTGCGCGACTCGGCCGACTTCTTCGGCAAGGGCAACCAGTACGCCAAGAACGCCCTCGGCGCGATGCCCATGGAGCAGTGGTACGTCAACGTGCTCAACGACGTCTCGCCCAAGGCGCCCCTGGCCTTCGACACCTTCCGCACGCCCGAGGGCAAGCCGCTGGCCTACTCCTCCGGCTCGTCCTGGGCCATCCCCAAGGGCGCGAAGAACCCCGGCGCCGCCTGCCGCTTCGCCAAGACCATGACCCTGGTCGACACGTGGAAGGCCGCCGCCCAGGCCCGGCTGGACAAGCGCAAGGCGGACAACAAGCCGTTCACCGGCATCCTCACCGGCAACGTCAAGGCCGACGCCGAGATCGAGCAGATGCTCACCTCCGGCGGCGAGCCCTGGGACTCCGGCGTCAAGGCGTTCTACGAGGCCAACAAGAACACCTTCAGCCTCCCCGCCAACCCGGCCGACAAGGAGTTCAAGGACGCCTGGCAGGGCGCGGTGAACCGGGTGCTCAACGGCCAGGACAAGCCGCAGGCCGCGCTCGACAAGGCCCAGCAGGACGCCCAGAAGGCGCTGGACGAGGCATGGGCCGGCTGGACGAAGCGTACGAACTGAGATGTCCCCTTCCCGTACCCGAGCACCACGACGACGGACCACGCGGTTCATCGAGACCCGGGCGGCGCTGCTGTTCATCAGCCCCTGGATCATCGGTTTCCTCGTCTTCACCGCGTGGCCCGTCATCAACAGCGCCTACCTGTCGCTGACCGACTACGACGTCATCAACGACCCCTCGTACGTCGGCTTCGACAACTACGTGCAGCTCTTCGAGGACCCCAAGGTGGGCCTGGCGCTGTGGAACACCTTCGTGTTCGCCGTGCTGTCGGTGCCGGCCCACCTGGTGGTGGCGCTCGGGCTGGCGTTGCTGCTCAACGGCGCCAGCAAGGCCACCGGCTTCTTCCGCACCGCCTTCTTCCTGCCGAAGATGACGCCGCCGGTCGCGATCGGCATCCTCCTGCTGCTGCTGTTCAACGGCCAGGACGGCCTGATCAACGCCTTCCTCGGCGTCTTCGGCATCGACGGCCCGGCGTGGACCACCGACCCGAACTGGGTCAAGCCGGCCCTGGTGCTGATGAACCTGTGGACGGTCGGCTCCTCCGTGGTCATCATCCTGGCCGCCCTGCGCGGCGTCCCGCAGGAGCTGTACGACTCCGCACTCGTGGACGGCGCAGGCTGGTGGAAGCGCACCCTGCGGATCACCGTGCCGATGATCAGCCCCACGCTGTTCTTCCTGTTCATCGTGGACAGCATCAACGCCCTGCAGTCGTTCACCGAGGCGTACACCGCCTTCTTCGGCGCGGGCAACACCACCTACAGCAACGACGCCGCGCTGTTCTACGCGATCTACCTGTTCCAGCAGGCCTTCGAGTTCCTGCACATGGGGTACGCCTCCGCGCTCGCCTGGCTGCTGTTCATCGTGATCATGGCGATCACCGGCGTGCAGTTCGTGGTGACCAGGCGCTTCGTCCACTACGAGGGGGGTAACCCATGAGGCGCGCCGCGAAGATCCTGACCTGGGTCGCGCTGAGCGCGTTCACCATCGCGTTCGTCTACCCGTTCATCTGGCTGCTCAGCGCCTCCTTCAAGCCGCGCGGCGAGGTCTTCGACAACCGGATCATCCCCGAGACCTTCACCCTGGAGAACTACATCCGGGTGTGGCACGAGGCCCCGCTCGGCCTGTGGATGGCCAACACGCTGCTGGTGACGGTGCTGGCGGCGGTGGCTGTGACGATCACCAGCGCGATGGTCGCCTGGGGGTTCGCCTACTTCCGCTTCCCCGGCAGGAACGCGCTGTTCGGCGTGGTCCTGGCGACGATGATGCTGCCGGGCGCGGTCACCATGATCCCGGTGTTCCTCATCTGGAACTCGCTCGGCATGGTCGGCACGCTGACCCCGCTGTGGGCCCAGAACCTGTTCGGCAGCGCCTTCTACATCTTCCTGCTGCGGCAGTTCTTCATGGGCCTGCCGCGCGAGCCGTTCGAGGCGGCCAAGATCGACGGGGCGAACAACTGGAAGATCTTCCTGCGCATCGCCCTGCCCCTGTGCAAGCCGGCGGTCGTCGTGACGCTGCTGTTCGAGTTCCAGGCCGCCTGGACCGACCTCATGCGCCCGCTCATCTACCTGCGCGACTCCAGCACGTTCACCGTCCCGCGCGGGCTGAAGGCGCTGCTCGACCAGTTCGGGTTCGGCGGCGAGTGGCACTGGGAGATCGTCATGACGGCCAGCGTGATCACCACCATCCCCATGATCATCCTGTTCTTCCTGGGCCAGAAGCACTTCGTCCGCGGCATCGCCACCACCGGCAGCAAGGGATGAGCGGCCGCGACCACTCCGGGCGCCACCGCGCCCGGCTCACCATCGGGGGCGGCACGGCCCCCTCCCCGCCGAGGATCGAGGCATCCCGCCAACTCATGCGCATCACGACCACTGACACGGCCCACTACCTGGAGACCGGCCACTACCGGCTGACCGTCTCCCGCACCGATCCCAGCGCCGAGCTCGAAGGCTGGATGACGCTCAACCTGCTCGCCTCGGTCAACACCGCGGCCGGGCGCGACGAGACGTACGAGACGCTGCCGCCCGTGCTCGACCGGCGCGACGGCACGGTCGTCTTCGACTTCCCGCAGCGTACGACCGGGTGGGAGGCCAAGACGGTCCGGCTGACCTGCACCCCCGAGACCATCGCGCTGCAGGTGCGGGTCGAGGGGAACGGCGTGCTCAGCGACGTGACCCTGATGGGCGGCCGGGCCGTGCTCAACACCCGGGCGTCGGGCACGTTCAGAACGGGCCTGCACGCGCGCGGCGTCTTCAGCCCCACGCCCGCGCACCCGATCCAGGTGGTGCGGCCGGTCTCCGTCCCGGTCGCGCTCACCGTCGTCGGCGACGCCTCGCCGGGCCGGCTGCACGCCGTCTTCTCCCCGCCGCCGCTCGTGCTGGCCTTCGGTAAAGAGGCACCCGGTCAATCTCCGGGCGGCGCCACCGACGTTCCGGATGGCGACTGGCTGGGCGCCTCCGTACGCGCCGGGATCGCCGACCTGACCTTCACCGAGCTCGCGTACGAGCCGTTGGACGGCGGCGCGCTGCTGCGTTTCGACTACGAGGGCCACACCGAGGTGCGCGGGGAGTGGACCTCGCCGGCCGTCGTGTTCCGGGCCGCCTCCTCGCCCTGGGAGGCGATCTCCCACCATCGCGACGACCTCGTCACCCACGGCCTGGCCCCGGAAGGGCCCGTGCGGGAGCGGCACGCGTGGTGGAGCGAGCCCCTCTTCTGCGGCTGGGGCGCCCAGTGCGCCAGGGCCGACGGCCGCTCGCCGGTCGAGCTGTCCCGGCAGGATCTGTACGACGAGTGGCTGGCCAGGATCGAGGAGCACGGCATCGTGCCCGGCACGATCGTCATCGACGACCGCTGGCAGCTCACCTACGGCGACCCCGAGCCGGACGAGGCCAAGTGGCCCGCGCTGCGCGAGTGGATCGCCGCCAGGCACGCGCGCGGCCAGCGGGTGCTGCTGTGGTGGCGGGCCTGGTCGCCCGAGGGGCTGCCGGCGCAGGAGTGCGTGACCGACGCCGGCGGGCGCGCCGTGGCCGCCGACCCGTCGAACCCGGCCTACCGGCGGCGGATCAGGGCCGTCATGGAACGTCTCCTGGGCGACCTCGGCGCCGACGGCTTCAAGGTCGACTTCACGCAGTGGTCGCCCAGCGGCTCGCACCTGAAGGCGTACGGCACCGCCTGGGGCCCGGCACTCCTGCACGAACTGCTCGCCACCCTGTACGACGCCGCCAAGGCCGTCAAACCAGACGCCCTCATGATCACGCACACCCCGCACCCGGCCTTCGCCGACGTCAGCGACATGATCAGGCTCAACGACGTGCTGGAGTACGACGCCGCCGGCGACCTCGTCCCCGCCGTCGACCAGCTCCGCTACCGCCACGCCGTGGCCACGCGCGCCATGCCGGGCCACCTCATCGACACCGACCAGTGGCCCATGCCGAGCCGCGCCGACTGGCTCGCGTACGCCGAGGCCCAGCCCGAGCTGGGCGTTCCCGCCCTCTACTACGTGGACTCCATCGACAACACCCGCGAGCCGATCACCGGCGCCGACCTGCGCCAGATCGCGGAGTGGTGGCGGCGATGAGGCGGGCCGAGGTCGTCGTGTACGGCGCCACGTCGGCCGGCGTGTGCGCCGCCGTCGCCGCCGCCCGGCGCGGCCTGGACACGGTGCTGCTCGAACCCGGCCGGCACGTCGGCGGCATGACCTCGGGCGGGCTCGGCTACACCGACCTCGGCGACAGGCGCGTGCTGGGCGGGATGGCCGCCGAGTTCCGCCGCGCCGTGGCCGCCGCCTACGGGGTCGCGCCCGGCCACTACGCCGGGCCCGAGCCGCGTGTGGCCGAGCAGATCTTCCTGTCCTGGCTGGAGTCGGCCGGGGTCGAGGTCGTCTTCGGGGCCGGGCTGCGCACGGTGATCACCTCGGGCGACCTGATCTTCTCCGTCGCCACGCACGCGGGCGACTACGCGGCCGGCGCCTTCGTGGACGCCGGCTACGAGGGCGACCTGCTGGCCGCCGCCGGGGTGGGCTACCGCGTCGGCAGGGAGGACCGCTCCCTGCACGGGGAGCGCTTCGCCGGGCGGCGCGAGGTGGTGCCCGGCATGCACAACTTCCCGCCGTGGATCTCGCCGTTCCGCGCCGACGGCACACTGCTGCCGCAGGTCGCCGACGGCCCCATGGCCGAGGTGGGCGCGGGGGACGGCGGCGTCATGTCGTACGGCTACCGCGTCTGCATGACCACCGCGCCCGACCGCGTCCCGTTCGAACGGCGGCCCGGCTACGACGAGGAGCACTGGGAGCTGGGCCGGCGGCTGTTCCGCCACTGGCGTGACGAGGGGATCGAACCCCGGGCCGGCAAGCTCGTCGGTCTTGAGCCGAACCTGCCCCACGGCAAGTGCGACGGCAACTCGCTCGGGCCGTTCTCGCTGAGCGTGCTCGACCGCTCGGCCTGGGCCTATCCCGACGCCGGCCCCTCCGAACGCGAACGCATCCGCCTGCACCACCTGCACCACGCCCAGGACCTGCTGTACTTCCTCTCCCACGACCCCGAGGTGCCCGCGAGCGTGCGGGCCGAGCTGGGACGGTGGGGGCTGCCGGCCGACGAGTTCACCGGCACCGGCCACCTGCCGCACCAGCTGTACGTGCGTGAGGCGCGGCGGATGCTGGGGGAGAAACACCTCACCGAGCACGACCTGGTCCAGGGCCGGCGGCACGAGGACGTGGTCGCGATGGGCTCCTACCACCTGGACGTCCGGGAGGTGCAGCGGACCTGGCGGCACGTCCACGAGCATCCCGATCCGGTGCCGATGGTGGTGACCGAGGGGTACCTGTCGGTGGGGGTGGCGCCGTACCAGATCCCGTACGGGGCGCTCGTGCCCAGGCGGGAGGAGTGCGCGAACCTGGTCGTGCCGGTGTGCGTGTCGGCCTCCCACGTGGCCTTCTCCTCCATCCGGATGGAGGTCCAGTACCAGATGCTCGGCCACGCCGCCGGCCTCGCCGCGGCGCTGTCCGCGGCGAGCGGGAAGGCGGTGCAGGACGTGGACGTGCGGGGGCTGCAGGAGGAACTGGCGGCGGCCGGCCAGGTGCTGTCCCTCTGACACCGGCCGGCCCCCGGGCGAGCCGCGCTCGCACGGCCGGCCCTCCCTGGCGTGCGCGCGATCAGGTGGCCGCGCGGTCGAGGACCTGCCGCACGAACGGCGGGATCACCCGGCGCAGGACGTTCGCCTGGTGCTCCTCGGCCCTGGCCAGCGCCTTCTCCACCGCGTCCGGGCTCGGCGGGGCATCAGGGGTTTCGGGTGCGGTCGCCAGCAGGTCGAGTGCCGCCAGACCGGCCGCGCCCATGTCCCTGGCGGCGGCCACCCAGCGGGCCAGCTCCGTGGCGAGCCTGCCCGGCACGTCCGCCGGCAGCTCGGCCAATCGCGTCAGCTCCGCCCGCAGCTCAGCCTGGGATTCGGCCCGCTGTCCGGACCGGGAGCCGTCGTCGAGGGCGGCGGTGCACAGGGCGGTGAGGGCGGGGCTCTGGTCGGCGCCGGGAGGCCAGGCCGAGCACGCCTGCACCAGCGGCAGCAGCTCGGTCGCGCCCGGCACCAGGCGCACGGCCCTGGCGTGTGAGCGGGCCGGGTCGTAGGCGGCCAGGTTCCAGGCGTAGTCGGCCACCGTCGTCAAGGCGATCCGCGACGCCGCCGCCTGCACCATCGGGTTGGCCGTGATCCCCTCCAGCGCCGCGCCCTCCGGGAGCGCGCCGTTCGGGGCGGTGGTGCGTCCGGCCAGCGGGCCGAGGAAGACGCGGTCGAAGTCGAAGTCGTTGACCGGGAAGTTGTCCCACAACGCCAGCCGGTGCCCGTAGGAGCCGGCCGCGGCCGTCACGTCCTCGGTCGTGATCTCGCCCACGACCACGTCGGACCCGGTCCACCAGACCAGCACGTCCGCCGGCAGCTCGGCCGCCAGCCGGTCCCGGTACGCCGTGCGCCCAGTACCCGCGTAGTCCGTCGGCACCATGGTCAGCGGCCGCGACGCGCCCCGGGGAAGCAGGAACTCCTCGGCGAAGTCGCGGCAGACCGCCGCGTGCGCGCTCGCGCTCGCCCCGTCCGCCGTGCCGAACGTCTCCCGGTCGCGGGCGTGGCTCAGCTCGGGCGGGATGTCGTCGAAGAGCAGCGCGTACTCCCTGACGCCCGCGTCCCACACCTGCTCCGCCTTGGCCCGTAGCGCCGCCCGTTCGGCCGGGTCGGCGTACACCATCGACAGGCCGGGGCTGAGCGCGAACACGAACCTGACGTGCTGTCTCTCCGCCTCCGCGACCAGCTCGCCCAGCCGGGCCAGCTCCTCCTCCGGGTACGGCTCCCGCCACCGCTCCCGGTGGAACGGGTCGTCCTTGGGCGCGTACACGTAGGCGTTGAGCTTGTGCCGGGCGGAGAAACGCAGGTGGTCCATGCGGTCGGCGTGGGTCCACGGCGGGCCGTAGAAGCCCTCGATGGTGCCCCGCAACGGCAGGTCGGGCCAGTCGCTCACCTCGGACTCGGGCACGCAGGCGGAGTGCTCGGAGCAGGGCGCCCCGGCCAGGGCGAGCAGGGTCTGCGCGCCGTAGAAGGCCCCGGCCGCGTCGGCCCCGATGATCAGCACGCCGGTGGGGCCCGCGCTCAGCGTGTAGCCCTCGGCCGGCAGCCCGGCCCCGGCGTCCACCCGGATCCGTACCTCGACAACAGCGGCGGAGGTGGCGTCCTGAGGGCCGAAACGGTCGCGCAGGGCGGCGACCGCACGATGAGCCGTGGCGTCGCCCTGGACGGCGCAGGCGCTGAGATCGACATGCGACGCACCCGAAGAGGCCTTTTTCGGACAGGGGACAATCCACTCCCAGGCATCCATTGTGGGAACGATACCGGATAGGATGCGGCGTCGTGGGTATGGAAGTCGCCGAAGTTTCGCCCGGGGTGCTCCGCGTCGAGGACACCTGCCACGTCTATGTCATCAAGGCTCCCGACCGGCCGGGGGAGGAGCGTACCGGCATCGCGATCGACTTCGGTTCCGGGCGCGTGCTCGACCTGCTCGACGAGCTCGGCCTCGACCGCATCACCGACGTGCTGATGACCCACCACCACCGCGACCAGGCACAGGGCCTGCACCGGGCGGCCGCGGCGGGCGTCGCCATCCACGTGCCGCCGGTCGAGCGCGACCTGTTCGACCAGGTCGGCGAGATGTGGCAGGGCCGCCAGATCCTCAACGACTACGATCTGCGCGACGACCGGTTCTCGCTGCTCGACCCCGTGCCGGTGACCGGTGTCGTCCCCGAGTATCGGACGGCCCGTTACGGCGGGGTCGACGTCCGCGTCCTGCCCACGCCGGGGCACACGCCGGGCTCGGTCACGTACGTGGTCGGCCGGACCGCCTTCACCGGCGACCTGATCTACGCCCCCGGCAAGGTGTGGTCCCTGGCCGCCACCCAGTGGTCCTACACCGAGAACGAGGGCCCGGCCATGGTCGTCATCAGCGCCGAGCTGCTCCAGCGGGAGGAGCTCGACGTGCTGCTGCCCTCCCACGGCGACCCGATGACGGAGCCGAAGGACGCGCTCGCCCGGCTCTCGTCGGCGATGCAGCGCTACGTGGACTTCCGCCGCCCCCACCCCTGGGACGTGCGCGGCCTGCTGGAGAACCCGTTCATCCAGGTCACGCCGCACCTGCTGATGAACAGGAGCAGCCAGTCCTACAGCTACGTGCTGCTGTCGGAGTCCGGCGCGGCGATGGTGTTCGACTTCGGCTACGACATGTCCACGGGCCTGGTCAAGAGCACCGCCCGCGAGGCCAGGCGGCCGTGGCTGGCCTCCCTGCCCGCGCTGCGCGAGCACTACGGCGTCACCGACGTCGAGGTGGCCGTGCCCACCCACTACCACGACGACCACGTGGCGGGCATGCCGCTGCTGCGCGACGTCGAGGGCACCGAGATCTGGGCGCCGTCCCACATCGCGCCCATCCTGGCCACGCCGCTGCACCACGACCTGCCGTGCCAGTGGTTCGATCCCATCCCCGCCGACCGGGTGCTCGGGCTGGGGGAGACGGTGCGCTGGCGCGAGTACGAGATCACGGTGCACGACCTGCCGGGGCACACGTTGTTCGCGGCGGCGTACGAGTTCGAGGTGGACGGGCACCGGGTGCTGGTGACCGGCGACCAGCAGGACGGAATGGGCATTCCGGAAGAACGCCAGGAGATCCTGAATTTTCAGTACAAGAATAGGTTCCAGATCGAGGACTACCGGAAGAGCGCCGCGCTCTACCGGCGCCTGCGCCCCGACCTCATGGTCAGCGGCCACTGGCGGCCCCGCTGGGTGGACGACGACTACCTGCACCTGCTGACCGGACGAGGGGAGGAGCTGGTGGCGCTGCACCACGACCTGCTCCCGCTGGACCGGCTCGACCTCGGCGCCGACGGGGTGCTGTGCCGCCTGACGCCGTACTATACGAGCGTCCCCGCGGGCGGCGAGATCGTGCTGACGGCCACCGTGCGCAACCCGTGGCCGGACAAGGCCGTCGCGACCATCGAACCGGTGGTTCCGGCCGGCTGGAGGCGCGAACGGGGATCACTGACGCTAAGGCTGCCCGCAGGGGGTATGGAGCAGGTGCATCTCCGACTTGGCGCCGACACCGTGCCGCGACGCCGCGTTCGCCTCACAGTCGACCTGACCATCGGCGACCTGCGGCTCGGACAGCACGCCGAGGCGCTGGTCGACGTGGTACCGGAAGGGAACAGATGACCGTAGAACGGCGCAGCACCCCCCTCAGCCGTTCCCGCCGTCCCACGATCAAGGACGTGGCCGAGGCGGCCGGCGTCTCACGCTCCACCGTCTCGCGGGCGCTGACCGGGCGCGGCTACGCCGCCAGCGACGTGCGCGAGCGCGTCCTGCGCGCCGCCGCCGAGCTGGGCTACGTGCCCGACGTCATGGCCCGTACGCTCAAGCAGCAGGTCAGCCGGTCGGTCGGGATCCTGGTGAGCGACCTGCGCAACCCGTTCTACGCGGAACTGGCCGCCGGGGCCAGCAGCGAGGCCCGCGAACGCGGCTACACCATGGTGCTGTTCGACACCAGCCTGTCGGCGCAGGCCGAGAGCGAGGCCGCCGAGGCGCTCGTCGCGCTCCGGGTGGCCGGTGTGATCGTGACGCCCAACTCCTCCGCCGTGTCCACCTACCTGTCCTCACACGGCATCCCGGTCGTCGAGGTGGACCGGCAGTTCGCGGCCGGCTCCACCGACGGCGTGGTGGTCGGCAACCGCGTCGGCGCCCGCACCGCCACCGCCCACCTGGTCGGGCTGGGCCACCGCAGGATCGCGCTGTTCATCGACGAGACCGACTGGACCACGGGCTACGAGCGCTACCAGGGCTACCTGGAGGCGCTGTCGGCCGGCGACATCAAGGTCGATCCCGAACTCGTCGTCTCCTCCGGCTGGGACGTCGCCGACTCCCGCCGCCGGGCCCTCGACATGCTGCGCGGCCCCGACCGCCCGACCGCCGTCTTCGCCGCCAACAACGTGCTCGCCGAGGGCGTCTGGCGGGCGATCGGCGAGCTCGGGCTGAGCGTGCCCGGCGACATCAGCCTCGTCGCGTTCGACGACTCGCCGTGGATGAGCATGGTCTCGCCCACGGTCAGCGCGGTCTCACAGGACACCTTCAACCTGGGCGCGACCTCAGTACGCCGGCTCGACGAGCGCATCGAGCGCCCCGAGTCCGACTCCGTCACGACCGTGCTCAACGTGCGGCTCCTCCAGCGCGAATCCACCGCGCCGCCGCCCGCGCTCTGACCGCGCTCTGACCGCTCCGGCGGATCGCGCGTTGACCCATGGGGAAAACTCCACCTAGGATCCGTGTGGGAACGATGTCACAGCGGTGTGGCGGCCGTTCCCGTCGGAGGTCCCGCCGGAGGTTCCATGGAGCACGATCGTCCCCCCGTCCTGTCGCTCGACATCGGCGGCACCAAACTCGCCGTCGGCGTGGTCACCGGCGACGGCCTCATCCACGGCTGGCAGGTCGCACCCACCCGCAGGGACGAGGGCCCGCGGCGCGTCCTGGACCGGCTGTTCGACCTGGGCAGGAAGGCGATCGCGGAGGCCGGCCTGCCCGAGGTGGCCGCGGTCGGCATCTCCTGCGGCGGCCCGCTGGACACCAGGACCGGCGTGCTGGAGTGCCCGCCGCACCTGCCCGGCTGGATCGACGTCCCCATCGGGGCGATGGCCGCCGAGGCGTTCGGCGTGCCGTCCGCCCTTGAGAACGATGCCACGGCCGCCGCGCTGGGCGAGTTCCGGTACGGCTCGGGGCGCGGCACCAGCACCATGCTCTACCTCACCGTCTCCACCGGCGTCGGCGGCGGCTCGGTCATCGGCGGACGCCTGCACCGGGGCGCCGCGGGCAACGGCGGCGAACTGGGCCACGTCATGGTGCGGCCGGGCGGGCGCAGGTGCTCGTGCGGCCGTCTGGGCTGCCTGGAGGCGTACGCGTCCGGAACCGCCATCGCCGAGCGCGCCCAGGAGGCCATCGCCGCGGGCCGCCCCTCGTCGCTGTCCGCCCTCGACCGCCCGACCGCCGAGGACGTCTCCCGCGCCGCGGCGGCCGGCGACCCGCTCGCCGTCGCGATCTGGGACGAGACCACATGGGCGCTCGGCAGCGCGATCACCGACCTGGTGAACGCGTTCGAGCCGGAGCTCGTCGTCCTCGGCGGCGGCGTCACCCGTTCCGGCGAGCGGCTCTTCGCCCCCGTCGCCGCCGCCGTCGCCCGTGACGCCATGCCGCCCGCGGCCCGTGCCGCGCGCATCGTGCCGGCCGCGCTCGGCGCGGGCGTGTGCGTCGTGGGCGCCGGCGCCGTCGCGCACGACCTCGTCGCCGGAACCATCAGGAAAGCCGTCCCGGCAACCGGCTCAGAAGCCGTCTCACAAACCGTCCCAGAAGCGGTCCCGGCAGACGTCCCAGATGCCGTCCCAGAAACGGTCACAGACGCCGTCCCAGGAACCTCGGGCTGAGACCCGCACTTCTCTCAGGAAAGATCCATGCCTGAACTTCCCCCGATGTCCGAGCTGCTCGCCGGCCACGTCGAAGGCCACCTCGCCGCCGCCCGCGGCATGGCGGCGCTCACGCCCGCCGTCGAGGCGGCGGCGGACCTGCTCATCGACGCCTTCACCCGCGGCGGCACCCTGTACACGCTGGGCAACGGCGGCAGCGCGGCCGACGCCCAGCACCTCACCGGCGAGCTGGTCGGCCACTACAAGCGCGACCGCCGCCCGCTGCCCGCGGTGACGCTCACGACCGACGCCACGGTCATGACGTGCATCGCCAACGACTACGCCTACGAGGACGTCTTCGCCCGGCAGGTCCAGGCGCTGGCCCGCCGGGGCGACGTCGTGGCCGCCTTCACCACCAGCGGAAACTCGCCCAACGTGGTCACCGCCCTCGACGCCGCACAGAGCAATGGCGCGGTGACGGTACTGTTCGGCGGCGGCGACGGTGGCGCCGCCGCCAAGTACGCCGACCACCTCCTCCTCGCCCCCAGCTCAGAGACCCCGCGCATCCAGGAGATCCACACACTGATGCTGCACATGATCAGCGAGAAGCTCGACGTCTGGGCGGCAGCATGACCAGGCGCCCCGCTCCCATGTCGAACGCCCCCTCCGGCAGCCAGCCCCCCGGTCTCCCGCCGGCCCCCCGCCCCGCGGCCAGCCCCGGCCGCACCCTGCACATGATCGGCAACGCCCACCTCGACCCGGTGTGGCTGTGGCCGTGGCAGGAGGGCTACCAGGAGGCGCGGGCCACGTTCTGGTCGGCGATCCACCGCATGGACGAATACCCCGACTTCGTCTTCACCTGCGACCAGGTCGTGCTGCTTTCGTGGGTGGAGGAGGCCGACCCCGAGCTGTTCGCCCGGATCAGGGAGCGGGTGGCCGAGGGCCGCTGGGTCATGACCGGCGGCTGGTGGGTGGAGCCCGACTGCAACATGCCGTCGGGGGAGTCGTTCGTCCGGCAGGGCCTGTACGGCCAGCGCTACCTCAAGGAGAAGTTCGGCGTCACGGCCTCGGTCGGCATGAACGTGGACCCGTTCGGCCACAACGCCATGCTCCCCGCCATTCTGCGCGGCCAGGGCATGGACTCCTACTGCTTCCTGCGCCCTGGACCGCACGAGAGCGACCTGCCCGGCACGATGTTCTGGTGGGAGTCGCCGGACGGCAGCCGGGTGCTGGCCTACCGGATCCCGTTCGAGTACTGCAGCCCGCCCGGCGAGGTCGCCGGACAGACCGAGAAGGCGCTCGGCCAGCTCGACCGCTCGCTCGGCGACCTGATGGTCTTCTACGGCGTCGGCAACCACGGCGGCGGCCCCACCAAGGCCAACATCGAGTCCATCCACCGCTACGACCGCATGGGCACGTTCGGGGAGCTGACGATGTCCTCCCCGCGCCGCTACTTCGACGAGATGGTCAAGCGCCTCGGCGAGCAGGGCCTGGCCGAGCTGCCGGTGTGGCGCGACGACCTGCAGCACCACGCGGCCGGCTGCTACTCATCGCACTCGGGCATCAAGGCCTGGCAGCGCAGGGCGCAGGCGGCGGTGCTGTCGGCCGAGCGCTGGGCCGCGATCGCCGGCCACGACGCCCGCGCCGACCTGGAACAGGCGTGGAAGCAGGTGCTGTTCAACCAGTTCCACGACGTGCTGCCGGGCTCGGCCATCGAGCCCGCCTACGACGACGCCCGCGACCAGCTCGGCGAGGCGGTGGCGATCTCCAAGCGGATCATCACCAGGGCGCACAACGTGATCGCCCGCGACGTGCGCGTGCCCGAGGAGAGCGGCACCCAGCCGGTCATCGTCTTCAACCCGCACCCGTGGCCGGTCAGCACCAGGGTCGAGCTGCAGTACGGCCTGGCCCCCAACGGCGTGCACGTCGTGGACGCCGACGGCGCCGACGTGCCCTGCCAGCGCACCCAGTCGGTCGCCACCACCGACGACAAGGGCCGCGGCGCCACCGTCTTCCAGGCCGAGCTGCCCGCCCTGGGCTACCGCCTCTACCGGCTGCGCCAGGGCCCGGCCGCCCACGCCACCGGCACGCTGTCCGCCTCGCGGCACCACCTGGAGAACGACGTCCTGCGCCTGGAGCTCGACCCGCTCACGGGCTGGCTGTCCAGCCTGGTCGACAAGCGCACCGGCGTGGACCTGGTGGCCGGGGCGGCGGGCGAGCACACGCAGATCTGCGCCGACCCGACCGACACGTGGGGCCACCGCGTCATCTCCTACGACTGGCCCGGCGAGGCGATGACCACGACCGACATCGTGCTGCGCGAGGAGGGCCCGCTGCGCGCCCGCATCCGCGTCGAGCGCGAGTGGGGCCGCTCCACCATGGCCGAGGAGTTCATCCTGGGCGCGGGTGACGACGACGCCGTCGAGGTGCGGGTCACGCTCGACTGGCGGGAGCAGGCGCACCTGATGAAACTGCGCTTCCCCGTCGGGCTGGAGAGCCCCGTGGCCACGTACGAGATCCCGTTCGCGCACCTCAACCGGCCGATCGACGGGGCGGAGGAGCCCGCGCAGTCGTGGGTGGACCTGTCGGGCGGCGTGGCCGGCGGGCGCGCTGGGCTGGCCGTGGTGAACAACGCCAAGCACGGCTACGACGTCTCCCCGCCCGGCCACGGCCGTAGTCACAGCATCGGGATCACCGCCGTGCGCAGCCCCGTCTACGCCTGGCACGACCCCAGGCTGCTCGACCCCGACGGCTACTACTCCTACCAGGACCAGGGGACGCAGCGGTTCTCGTACCTGCTGGTGCCGCACGCGGGCGACTGGCGCGCGGCCGGGCTCACCCGGCGCGCCGCCCTGCTCGGCGCGCCGGTGCGGGCGATGCTGGAGAGCTTCCACGACGGCCCGCTGCCCGGCTCGCGCGGCTACCTCGACGACGGCGGCGGCCAGGTCATGGTCACGGCGGTCAAGCTGCACGAGGACGCGCCCGGCGACCTCGTGGTGCGGGCCGTCGAGAGCACCGGCGCGGCCGCGGTCGCGACGCTGAACATCCCGATGGCCGGCATCCGGCTGACGGCCGACTTCGGGCCGAGCCAGATCCGCACGTTCCGGATCCCGCTCGCCGACCCGCTCTCGGCCGTCGAGACCGACCTGATCGAGCTGAACGAGCGCAAGGGCGCGTTCACGGTGGAACCGTGGTGATCGCGGGCGGCGGCGAGCCGCTGGCGATCACCGACCCCGACGGGGGCTCGGTGACCGTGGAGGTGCTGGGCGAGGGCACGTGGAGGGTCGCCTGGCGCTGGGGCGAACGGCTCCCGACCGGCCGCCGCGACCTGAGCCTCGACCTCCGGTACGACGGCGCCGAGCCGGCCGCGGGGACCGTGCGCGTGAGCAGGTCCGTGGCCGCCCGAGACCCCTGGTGGCTGATCCCCGGCCTGTTCTACGGCGAGAACCGGCCCGCCGCCTGCCGGCGGATCTTCCCCCGCTTCGAGACCGGGGCCGACCGGCCCGAGGAGATGGTCTCGGCCCGCTGGGGCTTCCGCGCCGACCGCGCCGCCACGCCCGCCGTCCTGGTCTGGGGCGATGGGGGCGGCGCCGCGCTGATCGCGGACGAGGAGTCCCCACTGGGCCCGACCGGCCTGGCCATCGCTCATGCGGAGGGGACGGCGACGGTCTCGCTGCTGTTCCCGTACCAGGAGTATCCGGTCACCTACTACGGATCCGCCCTGGCCCGGCCCGCCGGGGCCGCCGCGCACGTGTGGCGGCCGGGGGAGTCGCACGTCCTGACCGTCGCCACGTGCGCGCTGCCCGCCGACCGGCACGCGTACGCGCCGCTGCTGCGCGAGGACCGCGATCTGCGCCTGCCGGCCGCGCCCGTCGAACCCTGGGAAGACGTGGCCGAGTCGGCCGGCATCGCGGCCGAGGGCCTGTACCGCTGGCACTACGACCCCGACCCCGGCGTGCTGCTGGAGACGGTCGGATTCGACCGGGAGATCAGCGGCGGCGACGGCGAGCGGGTGGACCGGCAGGCCATGCACGTCGGCTGGGTCAGCGGCATCCCGTGGGCGGCCGCGCTCCTGGAACACGGACTGCGGACAGGACGGCCCGAGCACGTCGCCGCCGCCGAACGGGTGATCGGCTTCATCTGCGAAAACCTGTCACCGTCCGGCACGTTCTGGGGCACCTGGTACCGAAAGTCCGGCTGGTCGCAGAGCTGGAGCCACGTCAAGGACGCCCTGCACGCGCGCACGCTGGGTGAGGCCACGCTGTTCCTGCTGCGCGCGCTGCGGCTGCGGCCCGACCCCGCCTGGGCGGCCGCGGCCCGCTCCAACCTGGACGCGATGCTCGCCCGCCAGCGCCCCGACGGCAACCTCGGCGCCCTCCACCACGCCGCCACCGGCGAGGTGCTGTCCTGGTCGGGCGCCTCCGGCCTGACCTGGGTGGCTGCGCTGGCCGAGTCGGGGGAGCCCGCCGACCTGCGGGCCGCCGAGCTGGCCGGGGAGTACTACGCGTCGTTCGTGGACGACGAGTTCATCTACGGCGCACCCGAGGACGTGGACCTGGCGCCCACCTCGGAGGACGGGTACGCCGCCGTGCTGGCCTACATGGCGCTGTACCGCAGCACGGGCGCGGACCGCTGGCTGGACCTGGCCCGCCGGGCCGCCGACTGGACGCTCACCTTCCGCTACACCTACAACGTGCGCTTCGGTCCGCGCACCCCCCTCGGCGTGTACGGCTTCGCCACCAGGGGCGCGGACCAGGCGTCACCGTCCAACCAGCACCTGCACGCGTACGGGCTGGTGTGCACCGCCGAGCTGATCGAGCTCTCGCGGGCGCTGGGCGACCCGTACTACGCGGAGCGGGCGCACGAGACGCTCGACTGCTTCCGCCAGCTCCTGCCGGCCGCCGACGGCGACCTCAACGCCTACCGCGGCATGATCACCGAACGCTACTACCAGACGGACTGCTTCCAGCCGAAGGGCATGTACCTGACGCTGTCGCACGCCTGGAGCGCGGGAGTGCTCCTGCTGGCCTGCGAGCAGATCCTCGCCCAGTCGTCCGTGGCGGCCCGCGACCACGGGTGAGCCCTTCGCCCGCGACCGACCAGGCGATCGCGGAACCGGGGGATCGGGGATCGGGCGATCGGGCGATCGGGGACCCGGGGGACCAGGCAACCGAGCAACCGCGAATTGGATAATCTGAGCAACCCGTCAACACGGAAAGGCGCTCGATGCCCGGTGCGCGACTCCGGCCGGTGGATCTGGCGCGTGAGCACGGCCTGTCGACACAGGCGGTCCGCAACTACGAGGAAGCGGGCATCCTCCCGCCCGCCGCCCGCACCGAGTACGGCTACCGCACCTACACCCGCCTGCACGCCCGGGCCCTGGGCGCGTTCCTCGCCCTGGTGCCCGCCCACGGACACAGGACCGCCACGTCGATCATGTGCGCCGTGCACCGGGACGCGGAGGACGAGGCGCTGCGACTGATCGACGAGAGCCACACCCAGCTGCTCGACGACCGCCGCACCCTCCGAGCCGTCGAACAGGCCCTGCGTGCCCTCGAACCACCGGACCCCACACCGACCGCCCACCCCACCGGTACGTTCATCGGCCCGCTGGCCGTCCGCCTCGGCATCCGGCCCGCGACCCTGCGCAAGTGGGAACGTGCCGGGCTGGTCACCCCCCGCCGCGACCCGCAGACCGGATACCGCGTCTACTCCGCCGCCGACGTCCGGGACGCGCAGCTCGCGCACCAGCTCAGGAGGGGCGGATACCCGCTGGAACAGATCGCCCTGCTGCTCACCCAGGTCCGCGCGGCGGGCGGCCTCGCGCCCCTGGAAAGCGCGTTGAACGACTGGCACGCCCGCCTGTCGTCCCGCGGCCGCGCGATGCTGCACGCCGCCGCCGAACTACACACCTACCTGATCGCCCGCACCCCGGCAGCCGACCGAAGCGAACCGGAGTAGCGAGGACGGACCAGAGTAGGCCGGGGCGTCAAGGCCAGCCAGCAGCCGAAACAATCGATCGCCCCGGCGCCAAAAGCTGAGGCGCTACGGTTTCATGGTGATCAATGAGGTGGGTTTCCGGCTGGGTACACAGGCTGCGCGGCGGCTGGCGCAGCTCGCCTGTTGTCAGATGGAGGAAGGGCTGACAGACGCCGAATTCACCCGCATCGAGCGCGAGTACGGCTTCGAGTTCGCCGACGACCATCGGGCCTTCCTCGCCGCCGGACTGCCGGTTCACGAACCACGGGAAGAGGAACCAGGCACCTACCATGCGTGGGAAAGGCCGTGGCCGGATTGGCGCAACGGCGATCCCGGCGAACTCCGCCGGCACCTCGATCGGCTGATCGGCTGCCTGCTCCAGGACGTCCAGCATGGGTACTGGCAACCCGCCTGGGGCGAGCGGCCGGATTCCAGCGAAGCGGCCGTGGACCTGGCACGGTCGCAGCTGGACGGCGTGCCGAGAATGGTTCCCGTCTATGGGCACAGGTTCCTGCCCGCAGGACACGGCACCTTCGGCCACCCGGTGCTGTCGATGTGGGGCAGCGACATCATCTACTACGGCGCCGACCTGCTCGACTACATCACCCAAGAGTTCGAAGAACCCAGACCCGAGCACCCCGAGAGCTGGGCCCCTCAAGCTACGGTGCCGTTCTGGCGCGACTTCGTCTGAGCATCTCCGCACCGCACCAGCCGACGAGTACGCGATGCCCTTGCGGCGCGCTGCTGCCCCAGGGGCCTCATCCGGTAGCCGGCTCGCCATCGCGCGCCGGCCGCAGGACGCCGGCGTGCGCGGCGGCGAGCGTGACGCGCACAGCCTGATCCGCGGTCGCCCTGGGAGCTGGAGTCAGGTGAGTGGGAACGTCTCGCTCTCGGTCCAGCGCTCGCCGTCCACACAGACCAGCAGCGTCACGGCCCGGGCTCGGGATGTCAGCGGCAGCTCGCCGTCCAGGGCCGACTCCTCCACCACGTCGGCGCGCCCAAGTGTGAGGTGCGGGATGATCGTGTCGTGTGCCCCGCCGTACGGAGGCGTCTCCGGCCAGCGCGCCACGACCGACTCCGTCAGCCGTACGAACGCCTCGGCGGGTTCCGGCGCCAGGTAGACCACCTCGGGAAAGCGTCCGACCCGGCGAAAGCCGACATCCACAGCGGGATGCTGCTGGAACAGCGCTCGCAACTCAGCCCGTACGGTGTCGTCGATCCGGCTGATGGGCAGGAACGGCACCAGCACCGTCACATGCGCCGGGATGCCGTCCTCACGCTCCCGCCACCGCCCCACCAGCGACTCCGCCTCTGGCACCGTCACCACGAGCGCCGTATCCCCAGCCCGGTACGCCATCACCCGCTCACTGTCACCCGCCGCAGTCCGTCCCCCAGCCCTCGCCCTCTCGCCCGCGCCACGCCGTTCCACCATCGCTCCTCCTCAACTCGCACCCGCATCCGCGCGCCCGTCGCTGTCGCTGTCGCTGTCGCTGTCGCTGTCGCTGTCGCTGTCGCTGTCGCTGTCGCCACCAGCGTCTATCGCATTTCCTCGGCGCTCGTCATCAGGTTCCCGCGCAAGCTCGAACCGCGCGGGTCAGGGACCGCCCGAACTCCATCCAATCCGGATATTTCACGAAAGACGGCATTGGATTCGGACGTGACCTAATAGTGTGCCGGGGGTGCAGAATTCGCTGACTTTCACCAACCTTCTCGACGACGCCGCCCTGATCTCCCTGGAACACCAGCTACACCTGGAAGAAGTCCTCGCCGAGCACAGCTGGCATGTGGACCTCCAGGCGCGGCGTTTCGAGTTCACCGGCGCGCAGCCGCGCACGTGCACCGCCTTCCACCTGCTCGGCAGCGCCGCCCCCGGCCCGGCCTCGTGGTTGTGGGCCTGGGCGAACCCGTCCGGCTTCCCGGCCGAGGTGGCGGCGACGGCCGCGAGGTTGCGCGACTTCGGTCTCCAGCACGGCATCCAGGAGCTGGCCTCGGCGGAGGTCCCGTTCAGCGCGCTGCCGGGTTCGCCCACGGAGCCGCATCTCGTCGCCGGGCTGATGACCGAGGCGGCCAAGGCGGTGACCGGCCTCTGGACCTCGTACAACGGCGACGCGGGCGGCGGCACGCGCGCGGCCTTCCTGGTGGAGCACCCCGACTTCCACCTGCCGCCGATCGATTCGGTCCGCGTCATGCGGGTCATGCAGCAGGCGCTCGCCGGCCTGCGCCTGTCGGACCACCGGCGGGTGGTGTACAGCTACGCCAAACACCGGGGCCTCGGTGTGAAGTTCGACGGTGACCAGGCCACGCTCTCCGGGCCCGGCCTTTCGGCGGTGGTGGACTTCGACGGGCTGGGGCGGATCGCCCACATCAACGCCAATCTGTCGTCCGCGAACGGCGGCTGAGCCCGGGCCCTCCGGCATCGACGCCGTCTGACGCCGGCAAGTCCGGTCCCGGCGGCAGCGCCGCTCTGACACCCCCGGGCAGAAAAGCCGTGGCCGGTGTCAGAGGGCTCGGGTAACTTGCTCCGCATGCCGGCCTACCCTGACAAGCCGCAGCCCGGTGACAGAGTCGCCATCCTGTCACCGGCCGCCGGGCTTCCCGCCATCTTCCCCGCCCCGTACGAGCTGGGCCTGTCCCGCCTGGAGAAGGAGTTCGGGCTGGTCCCGGTCGAATACCCGACCACCCGCGTGCTCGGCGCGTCCCCGGCCGCCCGTGCCGCCGACGTCAACGCGGCCTTCGCCGATCCGTCGATCAAGGCCGTGCTGACCTCCATCGGCGGCGAGGACCAGGTCAAGGTGCTGCGTCACCTCGACCCCGACGTCCTGCGCGCGAACCCGAAGCCGTTCTTCGGCCTCAGCGACAACACCAACCTGTGCAACTACCTGTGGAACCTCGGCGTCGTCTCCTACTACGGCGGCGCGATCATGACCGCCTTCGGCCGCGGCGGCGCGATGGAGGCGCAGACCGCCGAGGCCCTGCGGGCCGCGCTGTTCACGCACGACGAGTACGAACTGCGTCCCGCGCCGGCCTACAGCGACGTCGACCGCGACTGGGGCGACCCGGCGACGCTGGCGAGCGAGCCCGAGCCGTTCCCCGGGGGCGGCTGGCGGTGGCACGGCCCGAGCCGCGCGGTGACCGGCCCTTCGTGGGGCGGCTGCCTGGAGATCGTCGACCTGAACCTGCGCGTCGGCACCCACATCAGGCAGCCCGCCACGTACGACGGCTGCGTGCTGTTCCTGGAGACCTCCGAGGAGCTTCCCGACGCCGCGTACGTCTACCGCGTGCTCATGGCCATGGGCGAGCGCGGCCTGCTCCAGCGCTTCGGCGCCGCCATCGTCGGCCGCCCCAAGGCGTGGTCGCTGGACAACCGGCTCACGCCCGAGCGCAAGGCCGCGTACACCGCCGCCCAGCAGGAGGCCGTGCTCAAGGCGTTCACCGAGTACAACCCGGACATTCCGCTCGTTTTCCAGGTGGACATCGGGCACACGGATCCGCAGCTGGTCATCCCGTACGGCGGCGTCGTCGCCGTCGACGCCCCAGCCGGCCGCATCACCGTGCGTTACTAGCACCGTCACCCGGGAGAACCTGCGAAATGACGATCTTCGGTCCCGCCATCGACGTCCGCCCCCTGTTCCCGCGCGAACGACAGGCCCTGCTCGACCTGCTGCGCGCCCTCGGCCCGGGGGACTGGTCGAAGGAGACGATCTGCCCGGGCTGGGACGTGCACGACATCGCCGGACACGTGCTCAACGACTACCTGCGGCGCCTGTCGGGCAGCCGCGACGGCTACCCGGGCGCCATCTTCGCCGACGACGAGACACTGCCCGCCTACCTCGCGCGCACCAACGGGGAGTTCGTCGCGGCCACCCGCCAGCTCAGCCCGCGGGTGCTGATCGAGCTGCTGGAGCACCTCGGGCCGCGGCTCGACGCCGTCTGGGCGGCGCACGACCTGGAGGCGCCGGCCGGTCTGAACGTGTCCTGGGCGGCCACCGACGTCGACAGTCCCGCGTGGCTCGACATCGGCCGCGAGTACACCGAGTTCTGGGTCCACCAGCAGCAGATCCGCGACGCCGTGGCCATGCCGGGAGCCACCCAGCCGGAGCTCATGGCGCCGGTGCCGTACCTCTTCGCCCGAGCTCTGCCGCACACCCTGCGCACGATCGAGCGGACCGAGGGGACGTCGGCCGAGCTGGAGGTGCTCGGGCCGGCCGGTGGACGGTGGAGCGCGGTACGGCGCGACGGCCGCTGGCGCCTGGCGGAGGCCGCGGGCGAGCCGGCCGCGCGGGTCTCGATGGACCAGGACGTGTTCTGGCGGCTGGCGAGCAGGGGCATCACCGTGGCGGAGGCGCGCGAGCGCTCCACGTCGAGCGGCGACCCCGAGCTCACCGCCGCGATGACGGCACTGCTCGCCGTCATCGCCTGACCTTCGGTCCGCGTCGCGGCCCGTACGAAAGAGATCTGGGAGCCTTCGCCGAGCGCTCCCAGACCTCTGGGCGGTCAGCTGCCGACCGGTTCGGCGCGCAGCCGCGCCGAGTGCTTGACCAGCGCGATCAGCACCTCACGGCTCGACTCGCGCTTCCTCGCGTCACACATGATGATCGGAACGGACGGGTTGAGCTGCAGCGCCAGGCGCACCTCGTCCAGCTCGAACGTCGGCGCCCCCTCGAAGCAGTTGACCGCCACCACGAACGGCGTCCCGCGCCGCTCGAAGTAGTCGACCGACGGGAAGCAGTCGGCCAGCCGCCGGGTGTCGGCCAGGATGACCGCGCCCAGGGAGCCCTCGGCCAGCTCGTCCCACACGAACCAGAAGCGTTCCTGCCCGGGCGTGCCGAACAGGTACAGGACGTAGTCGCTGCCCAGCGTGATGCGGCCGAAGTCCATCGCCACGGTGGTGGTCCGCTTGGCCTCGACGGACGTGAGGTCGTCCACGCCGATGCCGCGGTCGGTCAGCACCTCCTCGGTGCGCAGCGGCCGGGTCTCGGAGACGGCGCCCACCATGGTCGTCTTGCCCGCGCCGAACCCGCCCGCGACCAGGATCTTGATCGCCGTCGGCAGGCGCGGACGCTCAGAGCGAGCGAAGACCATCGAGCACCGCCCTGTACATCTTCATGTCGTGCATGTCCACCTCGGATCGTGGTTCCTGCGCGGAGACGAGTTCACGGTCGAACAGGTCGCCGAGCAGCACCCGGATCGTGCCGGCCGGCAGGTCCAGGTAGGCGGCTATCTCGGCGACGGACTTGGGCTCGCGGCAGAGCTGGATGATCCGCAGGTGCTCCGGATCGAGCCCCGCGTCGGGCCCGGGGGGAGGGCCCACCGCCAGCGCCATGGAGATCAGGTCGAACCTGCCGTGGGCAGGCTGGGTACGGCCGCGCGTGACGACATAGGGCCGGATGATCTCCGGATCCACCCAGTGCTCGTCCGTGGGATCGTCGGCGCCTCTCACCGGTCGCTCCTGGCGATGGCCTCGGCGTTGCGGGCCCCCGAGGTCAGGTATTGGCCCACCCGGGCCACCAGCATCGCCATCTCGTACGCGACCAGCCCGATGTCGGCGTTCTGCGCGCACAGCACGGCCAGGCAGGCCCGCTCGCCCGCGGTGGTCACGATGAGGAACTGGTTCTTCCACTCGACGACCGTCTGCCGCACCTCGCCGCCGGAGATGTGGTCGGAGACTCCCTTGGCCAGGCTCTGCAGCCCGGAGGCCACGGCGGACAGGTGCTCGCCGTCGGTCCGTTGCAGGTCGGCCGAGGAGGCCATGAGCAGCCCGTCCGACGACAGCACGATGGCGTGCTCGGTCTCCTTGATCCGGCCGACCAGGTCGTCGAGCAGCCAGTTGAGGTCGGTTCCCGTCGACGGGGTCATGCTTCACCTCCGGGCTGCTCGTCCATCATCTCGGCCGCGCGGGTGCGGCCGAGACGGGTGCCTGACTGCAGAGATCCCATCATCGCGCGGATCTCCTCCGGCGAGCGCTCGTCATCGTCCTCCTCGAGGTCGGGCTGCGTGGGTGTGTCGTCACGCAGCGCTGGCGCCAGGTTGGCCTGGGGCACGCGCAACGGTAGCCCCGATGGGGTGAACTCGGCCACAGGTTGCTGCTCCGGGTCGGCCGGCTTCTCGGTCGCCGTTTCTGGGGCGGGTGCGGGGGTGCCGGCGGGCGCGGGGGCCGGGGCCGGCTCCGGGTCGGGCACGGGGGTGGGACGCGACACCGGCCGGGGCTCCGGCCTGGTCGAGGGCCTGGTCCCGGGCCCGTTCTCCGGCGTGGCCGCGGGACGCGGGACGGCCGTGGGCCGGCCGGGCTTGAGCGTGCGCACGTTCTCGGCCGAGGCCGGCCGGCTCGCCGCCGCCACCGCCGGCTGCCTGCGCGGCAGCCGGTCGCGCCCTTCGCCGTCGTGCGGCTCGGGCGTGGGGTCGAGCTGGACGAGCTCCTGCGGCAGCAGGACGACGACTGTCGTGCCACCGTACGGGGACGACTTCAGCACGACCTGGATCTCGTGCCGCCTGGCGAGCTGGCTGACCACGTAGAGCCCGAGCCGGGCGGTGCCGGTGATGCGGAACTCGGGCGGGTCCGCGATGCGCTCGTTGGCGGCCTCGAGGTCCTCGGGCTTCATGCCGAGGCCGCGGTCCTCGATCTCGATCACGTACCCGTTGGCCACGAGCTGCCCGCTGACCTGCACGTTCGTGTAAGGAGGCGAGAACGACACGGCGTTCTCGATCAGCTCGGCGAGCAGGTGGATGACGTCACCGACGGCCCGGCCGACGAGCACCACGTCGCCCATCGGCATGAGCGAGACCCGGGTGTAGTCCTCGACCTCGGCCAGCGCGCCGCGGACCACGTCCACCATCGGGACCGAGCGCCGCCACGTACGGGCGGGCGCGGAGCCGGACAGGACGATGAGGTTCTCCGCGTTGCGCCGCATCCGGATGGCGAGGTGGTCGAGCCGGAAGAGCTCCTTCAGCTCCTCGGGGTCGGTCTCGCGGCGCTCCATCACGTCGAGGACGGTCAGCTGGCGGTGCACCAGGCCCTGCGTCCTGCGGGCCAGGCTGAGCAGGATGTCGCGGATGCTGCGGCGCAGCTCGGCCTGCTCGGCGGCGACGCCGATGGCGGTGCGCTGGACCGTGTTGAACGCCTGGCCCACCTGGCCGATCTCGTCGTCACCGAAGTCGAGCGCGGGCGCCTCCTTGGCGACGTCGACCTCCTCGCCCTGGCCGATGCGCTCGACGATGCCGGGCAGGCGGTCGTCGGACAGCTCGTGGGCGGCGTCGCGCAGCTTCTGCAGCTGGGCGAACAGGGAGCGGGCCGTGGTGATGGAGAGCATGATCGAGGCGATGACCGCGAGCAGGCCGAGGCCGCCGGCCAGGACCAGCCGGACGATCACGTTGACGGCGACCGGCACCGTCCGGTCGACCACGCGGTCACCGGCGTCGAGCACCATCGTGTTGAAGTCGGTCAGGAAGCGCTCGGTGGCCGACCTCCACTCCGCGGCGGTGAACGGCAGGCTCAGGGCGCTCTGGTCGTAGGCCATGACCCGCTTCTCCAGGCCCTGCAGCCGGACGGCGGACTGCCCCTTGATCAGCTTGTCGTAGGCGGCCCGGTCGAAGTCGGGCAGGTCGGTCGCGGCCTGTTCGGCGGTGATCCGCCAGGAGCCCACCGCCTGGGAGAAGCCGGCCAGGGTGTCGGGGGTCAGCCGCCCGTCGGCGAGCGCGCCGGCCAGCAGCGCGTCCTCCCTGGTCAGCAGCTCTCTGGCGCGGCTAAGGGCGAGCAGCGAGCGGACGTCCTTGGCCAGTTCCTTGTCGTCGAGCGTCGCCAGCGAGCCGTAGAGGCCGTAGATGGGGTCGATGACGTCGGCGTAGGCGTCGGACGTGCGCGTCTGGTCGAACCGGCCGGCGTCGATGCCCTTGCGGACGTCCTTCAGTGATTCCAGCCGCTTGAGCATCTCGGCGAGCCGCTCGTCGCCCTGGTCGTCCAGAGCCAGGTCCACCACGCTGGAAGCTGCCGACTCGCGGAAGGCCGCGTGGAAACGGTCGGTCTGCTTACGCTGAGTTTCCAGTTCTTTGCGAGATTGGGCGGTCTTCTCGCTCAGTCTCACCATCGAAATCCGGCGCTCTTTTTGCAGCGCGAAGAGCAATGGGTCGCTCGGGGCCGACACAGCGCTGTCGAGTTGGGAGACCCAGAGGAGGTTGACTCCCTCACGGAGGGTGACCCACGCGGCGAAGACCCACAAGGCCGCCAGGGAGAGCAGCATGGCCGTGATCTTGGTCCGCAGCCGCGTCTTGCGGAAGCGCATTATATCCACCCGGTGAAAGTCACATGTTGTACGCCAGTCACCTGACGTGCGGTGACGGTGGCCATCATATCGATCAAGGGACTCTAGCGCACCGGCAAAGCGCCTCTCAAGCAACAGTAATCACACTTGTCCGGCTATTGACACAATATAGTCAAATTCCCCCCAAAATGGGTCAGAAACGATATTGTCGGCAAGTGACCGACGCTGCCTCCGTTTATTTCCGCATCCACAATGACCTCGCTGACCAGCTCCTTCGGCAGTCACATCAACTGGCCGGCGTGCCACCGGAGGACCGTGGCGGCATCCTGCGAACAGCGCTCGACTCGGCCCCTGACGTGGCCCGCCTGCTGAGCCCGTACACCGTCCTTTTCGCAGACGGAGACAGCGCCGGCAGCCGGCTGGCCTTCAGCTGCCTGTCGGCCGCGGCCACGTTCCCGGGGGCGCGGCGCGAGCAGACGGCCGACCTCGGCGCCCTGAGCACGATCCTGTTCGGCGTCGACGACATCACCGACAACGTCGCGGGGGAGTGGACCGACCGGGACGTCACGGCCCTTTTCCGGCGGCTGTCCTCCGTCCTGGCCGGTGAGCGGATCGAGGCGGGGCCGGGGACCCGGCCCATGGATCAGGCCCTGCACGCCTGGCAGACGTGGTGCGACCGCTTCCGCGGGTACGGCGCCGCCGCCGCGTACGCGCCGCTCCTGGCGGAGCAGCTGGAGCTCACCGGCGCCGCCATGGCGCAGGAACGCGTCTGGGCGACCGGCGGCGAGCCGTGGCCCACCTATGAGGAGTACCTGCCCAACGCCACCGTCACGTTCCTCTACCACACGTGGTGGCTGGCGGCGCTCGGGATCTGCGGCCCGAGCCCCGCGGACGCCGCCGTCTGGGAGTCCGTCGGGCAGGTCACCGAGCTCGGGGCCGCCTGCCTGCGGCTGGCCAACGACGTCAGGACGTTCCAGCGGGAGCGGAGCGAGGGCAAGCCGAACGCGGTCCTCATCCTCGAACGCGCGGGCCTGCGTACCGAGGCGGCCGTCGAGCAGGTGTCGGCGCACATCCGCGAGCTCAACGCGGACTTCACCCGGGCGCTCACCGGCCTGCCCGCCGGCCTGGAGTGGGTCGCCGACGGGCAGCGCAGGTGCGTGTTCTTCAGCGGCGGCTGGTACATGGCCAGGGACACGCACGCGTACACCGTCCGTGACCTCGCCGCGGATGCGGACGCTCATCGCGGCTGAACCGCCCGTGCCCGCCGGACGAGGTACGACGACGCGATCACCGCGGCGCGGGCCACGGCGGTGGGCACGTACAGGTCCTTGTCGTGCCAGAGCGGCGGATGGTCGCCGCCGGCCCGGCCGGCCACGTGCGCGTGACCCCGCTCCGCCGCCTCCAGCCGCCGCGGGTCGTCGTGTCCCGTGGTCAGCAGCAGGATCTGGATCGCGTACGCGGTCTCCTCCGCCGTGCCCTCCCAGCGGCCCCACGAGCCGTCCTGCCGCTGGGTCCGCAGCGTCCACTCGGCCGCCGCGCGCACCGCGTCCCGCGCGGATTCCCCGCCGAAGGCGTCCAGCGCCAGCGCGCAGCTCACGGTGGCGTAGTACGGGGAGGCGTGCCACCGGTCCGTCCAGCTCCCGTCCGGCTGCTGACGGTCGCGGATCCATCCGGCCAGCTCGGCGACGGCCTCGTCGTAACGCGGCGCGGCGGCGGGCACGCGGCGGACGTACTCGCCGAAGGCGTCCAGGATGTGCGCGTTCACACTGACCGAGACGCCCTGCTCGCCGGGCCAGGTGGAGAAGTGCGTGCCGGCGCGGAACCCCCACAGGCTGTCCGGCTCGTACGGCGCGTCCAGCAGCGCCAGCGCGTACAGCGCCACGGACGTCGTGTCGGCGTCTGCGGGCAGCCCGGGACCGGCGGGCGTGCCGGCCGGGCCGATCGCCGTCCTGATGTCGGCCACCATCTCCGGCGGCACCTCGATGTCCACGCCCGCGCGCAGCAGCCAGCTCAGCACCCAGCCGCGCTCGAACACGGTGATGGGCAGCCCCACGGGAACGGGCCCTCCGTACAGCCGGACCACCGCCTCCAGGTGCCCGCGGGCCGGATCATGCGCGTCGCGTTCCCCGCGTTCCCCGTGTTCACCCAGCCAGGCGGCGGTCGCCGCGGGCGAGGCGCCGACGCTGCCGATCGGCGTGGGCCGGATGCCGGGCGCTCCGGCGGCGGCGTCGGAGGCGATCTCCAGGGCGTGCAGCAGCTTCTCCGGCACCTCCATGCCGGACCTGACCCGCGACCTGACGATGTGGAGGGCGTCATAGCTCATGGCCGCGGGCAGCGGGATCGGCGCCTGACCGGGTAAGTCCTCGACGCGCTGGTTGATCCGGGCCACCAACGAGGGG
This sequence comes from Nonomuraea fuscirosea, assembly GCF_035917475.1. Classification (NCBI taxonomy): domain Bacteria; kingdom Bacillati; phylum Actinomycetota; class Actinomycetes; order Streptosporangiales; family Streptosporangiaceae; genus Nonomuraea; species Nonomuraea fuscirosea. The sequence continues at coordinate 2,112,477 of NZ_CP109074.1, forward strand.
ACGATGTGCTCGATCGCCGGCATGTCGGGCAGGTCGAGCGGGCCGCTCAGCCAGGTGGTGAGCACCCGAAGGCCGCGTTCCGCCGCGCCGGCCAGTCTCGCGCGATCGGTGTCCGGGTCTCCGCGCGTCAGCGCCGCCAGGATGCCCTCGGTGGCGCTCAGGGTCGGCACGACGCCGTAGCCGTCGGGCGCGCCCCAGGCGCCGTCCTGCCGTTGCGTGCGGATCAGGTAGTCGATGCGTTCCCGGTGCCCGGTCAGCCAGGGGGCCAGGGACACGAGCCGGCCGGTCTCGTAGACCGAGGTCGAGACCTGGCCCCACGGCCGCAGCATGAGGCTCGTGACCAGTTCGCCCGCTTCCGCGGTGATGTCCGTTCCCGCGGTGGTGTCCGCGGCTTCGCCGATGCTCACGCGGCACGCGTCCGTCCGGCCGGGTGCAGCTGGAGGAACAGCTTCTGTTTGGGTCTCAGGGTGGCTCCCCCGGGTACGGGCTTCAGTTGCTGCGGGTTGGCCACGACCGGCCGGAACCTGCTCATCACGTTCGCGATCACCAGGGACGCCTCGATGTAGAACAGGTGCTGGCCGAGGCAGACGTGCGGGCCCACGCCGAACGGCACGAACGCGTAGCGGTGCGCCAGCGCGGCCTTCTCGTCGGCCCACCGCTCCGGGTCGAACTCCAGCGGCCGGGGCCAGAACTCCTCCAGCCGGTGGGTCGTGTACGGGCTGATCAGCACCTGCGAGCCCGCCTTGATCGGCACGCCGCCGATCTCCGTGTCCGCCACCGTCTGGCGCGGGACGACCCAGGCGTTCGGATAGACCCGCAGCAGTTCCTGGAGCACCATGCGGAGGTAGGGCATCCGGGCGACGTGCGAAGGACGTACCGGATCGCCGCCCACCACCCGGTCGACCTCCTCCTGCAGCCGGTCGCGCACGCCGGGGTGGTCGTGCAGCACCTGCCACAGCCAGATGAGCGACATGGCCGTGGTCTCGGAGGCGGCGCCGTAGATGTTCACCAGGTCGTCGCGCACCTGCCGCAGGTCCGCCTCGCCCTCCTTCTCCAGCCTGGCCGCGAGCAGCGCCGAGACGACCTCCTTGCTCCGGGCCTTCTCGTGCCGCGCCTGCTCGATGAGGGGGTAGACGATCTCGTCGATCTTCTTCGCCGACCGCAGGAAGGCGCGGTCGCCGGGAACTCTGATCGAGTACGGGGCGAAGGGGAGCAGCATGCGGAAGCCGATCGAGGTCGCGCACGTGGCGAACTCGGGCGCCAGCCGTTCCGCGGTGTCACGGGAGATCCGGCCGCCGAACAGCACCTTGATCACGGTCTCGTTGACGATCGAGGTCATCTGGTGCTCAAGGTCGATCGGTCGCCCCGTACGCGAGAAGTCGTCCAGCTCGGAGATGCGCGCGGCGATGGTGTCGGCCATGTCCTCGGCCAGCGAGGCGGTGTAGCGGGCGGTGAAGAGCGGCTGGAGGATCTTCCTCGCGGACGCCCAGCTCTCGCCCTCGCCGAGGATGCTGTGCCCGATCAGGCGCTGCAGCGGCCGCCAGAACACACCCGCGCGGACGAAGTTGGTCCAGTCCGTCTTGAGCACCTGCTGCACGTGGTCGGGATGCGAGATGAGGTACGGGCGGAACGGCCCGAGGTGGAGCCGGACGACCCGCCCGGCGGCGTCGGTGCCCATCCTGGCCAGCTCGGTGACCGGGTCGCTCACGAGTCTGGGTATGGCGTGGTGGGTGGGAACGACATGAGGTCTGGTGGTGCGGGTTCCCTTGGCGTGCGGCATGACAGTGATCCCCGATCCGGATGCGATGGCACACGAGAGCCGAGCGGCGTCGGCGTCCGTGCTGCCTGCGTGTCTGATGGGTGAGAGGCGGCGTGTGATCAGATGGGAGGAAGTGCGAGTCGCGGGGCGGCTCGAGTGGCTGTGGCCGGCTCAGCGGGCGCCTTTGCGGACGCCCTGATCGCAGGAGCCCCGAACGCCACTTGTGATCCCTCCATCGCTTACGGTGCCCGTCTCACATCACGGACATCTCCTGACAAAAGTCAACCGTCTGGTGGAGTATCACATGCTTGTGCATGTAGATTCAAGATCGTACCCGGGGTAGGAGCGCCAGTTGAATCTCAGCCATCCGTTGAGCGGGGCCACTTTGGCCCGCTTTCGAGGCCTCCTCGACCCGGCCCTCAGGGACGCCGTCTCGGTGCTCGACCCCTGGGGGGAGCGCATGGCCGTGTTCGCTTTGGGCTGGTCCGACACGGACGGCGGCCCGCACAGCGGCGCCGGCGTCGGCGGGGGCTTTGGGGGCGTCGGCGGTGGCGCCGATAGAGCAACCGGTGGGGGAACAACGGACAGAGGAGCCGGTAGCGGAACCGACGGGATATCCAGGGGTGACGGCGGCAAGGGGGTGCGGCCCGCCCTCGCCCTGCTGAGCGCCGAGGCCGTCGGCGCTCCCGCCGAGTCAGCGCTGCCCGGCGCGGTGGCGGTGGAGCTGGTGCACGCCTTCTCCCTGGCGCACGACGACATCATCGACCGCGACGAGCTGCGCAGGCACCGCGCCGCCCTGTGGAAGGCGTACGGCGTGGGCCCGGCGCTGCTCACCGGTGACGCGCTGCTGGCCCTGGCCGTCAGCCAGCTGGCCGGCCGGCCGGAGGCGATGCCGTACCTGTCCGCCGCCCTGATCGAGCTGGTCCAGGGGCAGAGCGCCGACATGGCGTTCGAGAACCGCCCGTGGAAGGGGCCGGGCGAGGTCGGCATCGACGAGTACGCCGAGATGGCCGCGGGCAAGACCGGCAGCCTGCTGGGCGCGGCGGCCGCCGCCGGCGTCGCCCTCGGTGGGGCGCCGGAACTGGCCGACCCCATGTGGGCCATGGGCCGCGACCTCGGGGTGGCCTTCCAGATCGTGGACGACATGCTCGGCATCTGGGGCGACCCACGCGTGACGGGCAAACCCATTTACAGCGACCTGCGGCACGAGAAGAAGACGCTCCCCGTCCTGGCCGCCCTCGCCGACGGCGGTTCCGCCGCCCGCGAACTGTCCGCCCTCCTGGCGGCCGGAACGACGGACGAGGAGTCCGTACGACACGCCGCCCACCTCGTGGAGGAGGCAGGAGGCCGGGAGAAGTCCCAGGCCCTGGCCGACCGGTACGTGGAAACCGCGCTGAGCGTCATCGACGAACACCTCCCGGCCGCCACCGAACTCCGCGCACTGTGCAACTCCCTGGTCCACCGCGTCAACTGACACCCGGTCCCAGTCCCCGTCCGGGTCCGGCCGGAAGGGTGCCACGTTCACCAGGGACAGGCCGTCGGCGACGACCGCGCTGACCAGGTATCCACATCAGCGGGGGCGCTTCGAGTCTCTCCAGCAGGGTGTGCGGATAATGGCGGGATGAGATCACTGGGCACTACCGGTCTGTCCGTTTTCCCGATATCGCTCGGCACCAATGTCTTCGGCTGGACCGCCGACAAGGAGACCTCGTTCGCCGTCCTCGACGCCTACGTCGAAGGTGGCGGCAACTTCCTCGACACGGCGGACGTCTACCCGTACTGGGCGACGGGGGAGTCCACCTCCGAGACGATCATCGGTGAGTGGCTGGCCGCGCGCCGCAACCGCGACTCCATCGTGCTGGCCACCAAGGTCGGCATGTTGGAGGGGCACAAGGGGCTGGCGCCGGCCACGATCAGAACGGCGGTCGAGGACTCGCTGCGGCGGCTGCGTACCGACTACATCGACCTCTACTGGGCGCACGTGGACGACCGTGACACGCCGCTGGTGGAGACGCTGTCCACGTTCGACACGCTGATCCGTGAGGGCAAGGTGCGCTACGTGGGCGCCTCCAACTACGACGCGCCACGGCTGGCCGAGGCCCTCAAGACCTCCGACGAGGAGGGGCTGGCCCGCTATGTGGCGTTGCAGCAGCCGTACAACCTGGTCGAACGCGCCTACGAGGGCGACCTGCGTGAGGTCGTGACCGCCGAGGGCCTGGCCAGCACGCCGTACTCCGGGCTGGCCCGCGGCTTCCTGACCGGCAAGTACACGCCGGGCGCGGACGTGGACAGCCCGCGAGCGGGAGCGGCGGCCCGCTACCTGGAGACCGAGCACGGCCCCAGGACGCTGCAGGCCCTCACCCGGGTCGCGCAGGAACGCGGGGCCGCGCCGGCCTCGGTGGCACTGGCCTGGCTCGCCGCCCAGCCGACGATCACGACACCGCTCGCGAGCGCACGCAACGTGGAGCAGTTGCGACCACTGATGGAGGCGGCGGCACAGACGCTGAGCGAAGAGGAACTCACCCTCCTCGACGAGGCCTCCCGCCCCTGACACTCGCCTCGGCCGCGGGCGAACGCCTGCCGCCACCATCTGGAGCGTTGAGAACGTGGACGAACCGGTGTCACCAGCGTTGATGAGCCAGGCCGGCGGCCGTGAAGGTCAGGCGGTGGCGAGGCTGTGTCGGCGGCACCACTCGTCGACGCTGCCTGCCTCGCGCTCGGTGATCCGCGTCCAGTGCGCGTCGGCCGCGATCGCCTCCTGCACCGAGCTGTGGGAGGCGAACACCGCCGTGAGGCCGGTGATCTTGAAGATGCGGGAGATGCGGTCCGTGGTCATGACGAGCGACAGCGACCCGTCGTGCGTACGCAGCCGCTTGAGGCCGCCGACGAGAACCCCGAGGCCGGTCGAGTCGAGGAACTCCACCGCGCTGAGATCGGCGACGAGGTGCACGATGCCCTTACCCGCCAGGTCCACCACCTGCTCGCGCAGCTTGGGAGCAGTGAACACGTCGACCTCGCCGGCGATCTTGAGCACGGCGCAGTCGCCGACCGGTCCGACCACCTCGATGACGATGTCCTGCATGTCTCGCCTCACCATCAGTCGTGTCATTGACTACATTGACGGGGAACTCTGTAGATTTACAGTACTGTCGCGAGCACCCTTCCGTCAATGACCGGCTGTCGGTGTCATCGTGCAGAATGACAGACAGGCGTGAAGGGACGAGGGGATGCGGGTAGAAGAGGCGATCGGGCGGCAGCTCGCACGGCTGCGGGCGGAGCGCCGGATGTCGCTGACCGAGCTGGGGGAGGCGCTGGGCCGTTACCTGGACAGACCGTGGAGCCGCCAGGCCGTTCACCAGGCCGAGCGTGGGCAACGGGCCTTCACGGCGGCCGAGCTGACCGCCCTCGCCCTGGTCCTCGACACCTCGGTCCAGGTGCTGTTCCGCGCCGAGGACGACGGCATCGAACTGCCCGGCGGCGCCGTCTCCCGTGAGGACTATCGGGGGATCCTGCTGAGCAGAGAGCCGGACATGCCGCTCGACGGGGTGGAGGAGCTGATCATCGCCCTGCATGACATCGGCGAAGTCCTCTCCCGCCCAGCCCTGGCCCGCCTCGCCCGAATCGGCCGCGTAGCCGACCAGGTAGCCGGCCCAGAACACTAACCCGCCGCCTGGCCGGATAACCCGGTCCGGGCGGATAACCCGGTCCTGCTTTGGTGTCTGGTCTGGCGTGGTGTCTCGGCTGGACTTGATGTCCGGGCTTGGCCTGGCGTCTCGGCCGGGCTTAGTATCTGCGCCCGATTTGGCGTCTGGGCGCGGCCTGCCGTCTGGCTCGGCTTGGGGTCTGGCTCGGCTTGGCGTCTGGCCCGGTCTGGCGTCTCGGTCGGGCCTGGCTTCTCCCATTGACCCCGATATCCCGCCCTGGTTCGACCTCCCGCCCTGTCGCCTGAGGTTCCGCTTCCGTCGACGTCCTGTCCCGATATCCGGCTCTTCTCCGGTGTCCGGCCTTCTTCTCGAGCTCCCGCCCGCGCTCCCGCCCGCGCTCCCGCCCGCGCTCCCGCCCGCGCTCCCGCCCGCGCTCCCGCCCGCGCTCCCGCTCTCGCCCTCGCCCTCGCTCTCGCCCTCGCCCGAGTTTTTGCCCTTCCCTGGGGTTCCAGTGCGGGCCCTCCCAGGGCAGGCCGCTCAGAACAGTGCGAGCCTCCTTCAGGGCAGGGTTGGCCTCGTTCAGCTGAAGAGCGCGAACCCGGTTGTGGCGTTCGCTGTGGGCGGGGGCGTCAGCGGGAACGCTCGGTGGTATGGGCATCAGGTTGGAAGGTGGCGGTGGTCGGGAGGTTGGCCGGGATGGTCGCCCGTGACCTCGGACGCCGGCGGGGATGGTCGCCCGTGACCTCAGATGCCGGCCGGATGGCCGCCCGTGGCCTCAGACGCCGCGTTCTACCGCGATCCTGTGCCGTCGTTCTGCATCACCGCCTGGGCCTATGCCGGTTGACCGGTTACCAGGTCGGCCTCGGCGCCGTTGCGGAACTCGTCGTCCACTTGGTCGTCCAGGAGTTCGTCGAGCGCCGTACGCAGGTGGGCCAGCAGGCTCCACACGTCGTCCACGCGTTCGGGGCAGGCCACGATGCCGAAGTCGAGCATGCCGTCGTACGAGAAGCAGGTGATGTTGAGGCCGCCGCTCATGTCGGTCAGCACCGACAGCGGGTAGTAGGACAGGACCCGGCCGCCGCACAGATAGAGCGGGAACTGCGGGCCGGGGACGTTGCTGATGATGAGGTTGATCGGCGGGAACGCCATCCCGGCCAGCCGGAAGATCGCCGGTGTGGCCAGGCTGGTGACCGGGGCGGGCAGCATCGAGCACAGTTCGCTCAGCCAGGTCGCCGGAGCCCGGGCGAATCGCCGTTTGGCCTGACTCATGGCGTTTCCGACGGCCTGCAACCGCTCTCTGGCGTCGGCGACGTTCGTGGGCAGGGGTGCCACCATCGCGGAGATCTGGTTGCCGACCAGGTCTTTCGCCTCGGCCCGCCGTACCGCCACCGGGACGGCCACGATCAGCGGCGCCTCGGGCAGCGCGTTCCGTTCGCGCAGCCATGAGCGCAGGGCCGACGTGCACAACGTCATGACGACGTCGTTGACGCTGATGCCGTTGGCCTTGGCGACGTTCTTGACGTCCTTGAGCGACAGCGAGCCGAAGGAGAGGTGGCGGCGGGCGCTGATGGGGCCGTTGAACGGGGTCCGCGGGACGGCGAGGCTGGGCAGGCCGGGACGGTGGTGCCCGTCGCCGGACACCACTCGCGCGGCCTTGGCGATCAGCTTCGCGCCGGGCAGGCCCGCGACCACGGGGATGGCGTCCAGGTCCTCCGCCGCCCTGACAGCCGACTGGAGGGCGCGTACGGGATGGGTCACGCCACGGACGGCGGCTCCGGCCAGCATACGGATCATCCCCGGCGTATCGTCATCCGGCGCCGGAGAGCCGGGCATCGCCCCGCCACTCGCGTGCTCGGTTTCGGCGGGAGTGGGGCTAAGCATCGGCCCGCCGCCCGCGTCCTTCGTCTCGGCGGGCGCAGGGCTAGGCATCGATCCGTCGGCCGCGTGCTCTGTCTTGGCGGGCGTAGGGCTGGGCTTCGATCTGTCGGCCGCGTGCTCTGTCTTGGCGGGCGTAGGGCTGGGCTTCGATCCGTTGGCCGTGGCGGGCGCGGAGCTGGGGTTCGACTTGCTGACCGCGTGCCCCGTCTCGGTGGGCGTGGGGCTGGGCATCGAGCCGTCGGACGCGTCTTCCGTCTCGGTGGGTGCGGTGGCGAGGGGTGTGGGACGGGGGCCGGTGGGGGGTTTGGTGGTGGTGGGGGTTGTTGTCGGGGGGATGCCTCTGCGGGTGAGGCGGCCGTCGGGGGTCAGGTCGAGGAGGGTGGCGAGGGTTTCGGCGCCTGAGACGCCGTCGATGGCGGCGTGGTGCACCTTGGTGTAGACGGCTACCTTTCCACCGGTCAGGCCGGTGATCAGGTGCATCTCCCACAGCGGATGCGCACGGTCGAGACGGCAGGCGTGGAGCTGGGCCACGGTCTCGGCGAGTTGCCAGTCGTCACCAGGCTCGGGCAGCTCCCTTTCGAAGAGGTGGTTGGCGATGTCGAAGTCGGGATCGGCCGCCCAGTAGGGATGGTCGAGCCCCAGCGGCACCTCCACCAGGCGCAGGCTGAGTGCAGGGGAGAGGTGGAGGCGATCCAGCAGCAGCTCCGCCAGGGCGGCTCTGTTGACCGAGCCGTCAGCCGAGTCGAGCAGCGCGAGACCGGCCACGTGTGCGGCGGTCGTGGTCGTCTCGACATTGAGGAACTGGGCGTCGAGTGCGGTCAGCTGGCGCATCGGCTCTCCTTTTCCCTTGGTGTGGGCAGCCTCACACGAGGGGATTTCCGAAAGGTTTCTGCGCGAGTCTTTCAGATGAATTCAGGTGAGCCGAACCTGCCTTTCGAGAATCGCCAGCTCAGTCCGCATGGGTGACAATCTCCTATCCATTGACGACGTGAATGGGATGTTGGACGACGGCGTCGAAGTGATAGCCGAACGGATGGCGCGGGATGGTGAGGGGCTGGGTGGCGCCCGTCTCGTCGGTGGCGCGCGCCATGAGCAGCCGCGTGCCCGTGCGCTGCGGAGCCCATTCGATGTGCCAGGGCAGCCAGGCGCTGACCAGGTGTTGTCCGTGGTGCTCCGCCTGGCGCCAGGTCAGTCCGCCGTCGAGACTGACCTCCACCCGGACGATCCGGCCGTGTCCCGACCAGGAGCGGCCGCGCAGGACGCGCGGGCTCCCGAGGGGCACGCGCGCATTCCATTCGAGCTCGAATGCGCTCTTCACCGGCTGTGTGGTGACGTCCCGGTAAAAGACCGTGTTCCATGGCGTGAAGAGCTCTGTTGTTGAAACTTCTATGTCGCCGAGCCATTTTATCGACGCTATTCCCACCCATCCCGGCACCACCAGCCGCACCGGAAATCCATGGTCGGGCGGCAGCGGTCCGCCGTTCATCTCATAGGCGACGAGCACGTCGTCCATGGCCTTGTCGACGGGCAGCGGCCTGCGTACGTGCCCGTGGTCCTCGAACGGCGCGTCGAGTCCGGTGGGCAGCACGTCGACCGCGCCGGGCAGCACGCCCACCTCGTTGAGGAGATGGCGCAGCGGTACGCCCCGCCACCGCGCGACCCCGATCGCCCCGAGCCCCCACTGCGTGCCGGGCGCTCCGTCGTGCTGCTGCGTCCGGTAGAAGCGCCGCCCGTTGCCCGCGCACTCGATCGCCACGTCGTACGTGCGCGACGGCATCGCCCGCAACTCGTCGTAGCTGAACTCACGGGGCCGGCGCACGCCCGCCCCATGGACGTTCAGCCGCCAGGTGGTGGCGTCGATGAGCGGGGTGAAGGTGTGATTGCGCACGAAGAAGCGGTCGTTCGGGGTGTGGTACCCGAGCCCCGCCATGGACTCCCAGCGCATCTCCGCGCTGTTGCCGTGCACCCGGAACAGGTGGTCGGGCAGCGGCTTGGCGATCGCCGCCGTGGCTTGCTTCATGAGAGCATCACCTCGTTATACCTATTTCCTACCTGGAAACCATTTAATCTCCTCGCCCTGTCTGGTGGCGACCCCATTGCCGAAACCTGTCTCAGCTGTACGGGAACGTTCCAGTCTCTGCCTCGCACCATCTACCCGGCTCCGGGCCCGAGCCAACCCGCCCACGGTTGACGGCGGGGTCAGGCCGGGTGCGCGGATAAGGGGAACGGGTGGCCGGCGTTGAGATCGTCGATCAGCGCGAGGAGGCCGGTGCGGCCGTCGTTGGCCGCCAGCCACCGGCTCACCTGGCAGGCGGATTTCGCGTACGTCGTCACGTCCTTGGACGCGGCGTTCAGCCACTCGTCGAGGGTCGCGGGCAGCGGCCCCGACGGTGTCACCAGGCAGCGGTCCGCGGCCGTCTTCGGCGCGAGGTAGCGGGGATCGTCGGCGACCACCACCGCGAGGCCCTCGTCGAACCACTGCGGCACCTCGGCTCCGGACGTGAGCCGGGTGTGCAGCTCGACGTGGGACATCTCGTGCGCGGCGATCACCGGATCGATGCCCCTGGGGGAGAGCATCACCGACCGGTTGAGCACCGCTATGCCGCGTTCCTTGCCGCCGCCGATGCGCTCGTAGCAGCGCTCGGTCAGGCAGGCCAGAACGGTGGGGGAGCTTCGCCAGGTGCCGTAGAAGTCGTGGACGAGGCGGCGGGCCTGCCGGACCGTCTGTCTCACCCGCTCCTGTTGGGCGCCGGACAGGCCGTCCTCGGTGTGGACGGACTCCTCCAGCTCCGTCAGGCCGTAGCAGCCGGGGCAGAACGTCGAACCCAGGGACGGGTAGGCCAGGGCCACCCCGGCGCCGGCGGCCACCAGCAGCGCTGTCAGAATCGCGAGCAGCCGCGCCCACAGCTTGTGCGACTTCTTCCGCATGGGCTGCATCTTCCTCGGGGTCTCCTTGGGTGGGGGAGTGGTGGGAACACTCTTTCGTATGGCGGGGCTGGGCGCATCAGCCCACGGGTTGTCATGCTGGCGGTTGACGAGCGACCCCTGTCTCTGGGCGTCGAAGCTGCTGTTCGCGCGAGGAGGAACGTGATCGGGACGTGGTGGGAGCTGGTGATCGGCGCGGCGGTCGCGGTGATCGTGACGTGGGCGGCACTGGTGGTCGCGCTCGTCGTCGTACGGCCCCGTGGCGGTCTGTTGCGGGAGTCGCTGCGGCTTCTGCCCGACATGTTGCGGCTCGTCCGGCGGCTGGCCGCCGATCGGGACCTGCCTCGCGGCGTACGGGTCCGGCTGTGGCTGCTGCTGGCCTACCTCGCGTTTCCGATCGACCTGATCCCGGACTTCATCCCCGTCCTCGGGTACGCCGACGACGCCATCGTGGTCGCCGCCGTGCTGCGGTCGGTGGTGCGGAGGGCGGGGCCGGCGGTGGTGGAACGTCATTGGCCGGGGAGCGCGGACGGGCTCGCGGCCCTGGTACGGCTCACGGGCCTGCACAAACGCCTCCCGTAGCGGCACCGGGCGTCCCGGCGGCTCACTCCTCCATGCCCGGGCAAAATGTTGACTTCTGTGGCATTAAGTCGCTGGTGAGGTGAAGGAGATCCGTTCGGACGGAGATCCGTTCGGACCCGCGTCCGTCGGAAGGGGGATCGCCGCATGAGAGCCGCCGCCACCCATGTCGTCGTCGGAGCCGCGCTCGCCCTCACTCCCGTCACCTCAGCGTGTACGGCGACCGCGAGTGCCACCATGAGCTCGGCGAGCGCGGTCAGACCGTCGGCGCACCCCGCCGCCCGGACGGGGATGGCGGATCTCGCCGCGTATGCCTGGACGGGGAGCGTGACCGCGGGGGTGCTGGCGGAGGGGACGGTCGGGTCCCATGGGCTTGCCCGGCCCGCCTGGTCGGAGGGCGTGACCGCTGGGGAGATGGCGGAGGTCGGGCCGGAGGAGACGGTGGGGCGCGGTGGGCTTGCTCGGCCGGTCTGGATGCCGGGGCTTGATGGGCTCGCTCGCCCTGTCGGGACGGCGACGCTCGCGGGGCTCGCCTGGTCCGCCTCAGCGGGATACGGCCATGGATCTCCCACCTGTCGTTACGTGTCGGCGACGGACAAATCGGCACCTGTCAGGAAGGGGCCGGGCAAGAAGTACCGGAAGCGCGCCGAGCTGGCCCCGTCGAAGGAGCCCGTCCGTGCCACCTGCGCCGCCAGGGGGCGTGGACGCGACCACTGGGTACGGCTCAAGGAAGGCGAGCACAAAGGCCTCTGGGTCTGGCGCGACCGCCTCCACCCCTGGAGCGGCTGAACCAGCACGCCTCGCCACCACCCGGCGGCTCCTGCGGCGGACGACGTCAATGCGGGAGAGGGCCCCGTGACGGACGCCACCGCCCGGTGAGCTGCGACGGCCGTCAACGGTCCAGAGGCCCCATGACGAAGGACGGTCTAGAAGCCCCCATGATGAAGGACGGTCCAGAGGCCCCCGCGACGGACGTCGGCGACGGAGAAGTCCCTCATGATCGGACATCAGCGACGGAGCGGCCCCCGGCCGCAGGGCGTCAGCGGCCGAAGAAGGCGAGTAGGCGCTCCAGCGGCCAGGTGTTGATCACGTCGTCCGTGGTCAGCCAGGCCCGTTGCGCGATCCCCACCCCGTACCGCTGGTTCGCCAGGTGCGGGATCGCGTGGGAGTCGCTGTCGATCGAGAACTTCACCCCGTGGTGCCTGGCCAGCCGCACCAGGTCGGCGGGCAGGTCGGAGCGGTCGGGGTAGGAGTCGATCTCCATGGCGGTGCCGGTCCTGGCGGCGGCGCGGAAGACGGCCTCCCAGTCGGCGTCCACCGGCTCGCGCTTGCCGATCTTGCGGGTGGTGGGGTGGCCGATGATGTCGACGTACGGGTTTTCGCAGGCGGCGATGAAGCGGCGGGTCATCTCGTCGCGCGGCATGCCGAAGTGGGAGTGGACCGAGGCCACGCACACGTCGAACTCCCGCAGGATCTCGCCCGGCCAGTCGACCGAGCCGTCGGGGGCGATGTTGAGCTCGCTGCCGTGCAGCAGGCGCATGCCGGGATAGCGCGCCTGCAGCTCGGCCACCCTGGCCCGCTGCTCCAGCGCCTTGTCCAGGGTCATCCGCTGCATGGCCAGGTCGGGCGCGTGGTCGGTGACCGCGTAGTAGGAGTAGCCGCGGGCGTGACCGGCGGCGACCATGTCCTCCAGTGTGGCGATGCCGTCGGTCAGGTCGGTGTGGGTGTGCAGGTCGCCCTTGAGGTCGGCCAGCTCCACCAGCACGGGCAGCTCGCCGGCCAGCGCTGCCTTGACCTCGCCGCCGTCCTCGCGCATCGGCGGCGGCACGAACCGCATGCCGAGCGCCTCGTAGATGTCCTCCTCGGACTCGGCGGCGATCACCCGGTCGCCCTCGAAGAGCCCGTACTCGGACAGCTTCCAGCCCTTCTTGACCGCCATCTCCCTGATGGCGACGTTGTGCTCCTTGGAGCCGGTGAAGTACTGCATGGCCGCGCCCCACGAACCGGCGGGCACCACGCGCAGGTCGACCTGGATGCCGGACGTGGTGCGGATCGAGGTCTTCTTGTCGCCGGAGGCGATGACCTCGGCGACGTAGGGCTGGGCGCGGAAGTCGTCCATGATGGACTCGGGCGCCACGGCGAGGATGTCGATGTCGCCGATCGTGTCCTTCATCCGCCGCAGCGAGCCCGCGTACGCGATGCGCTCGGCCTTCAGCGACCCCATCACCTGCTCGGCCAGCGACATGGCGACGCCGATGTGCACCCGGCGCCCCGACTGCTCCAGCTGCTCGATGCCCTTGAGCAGGTTGGCCAGGGTCTTCGGGCCGAGACCCTTGACCCCGTCGAGGCGACCGGAGGTGATCGCCTCGCTCAGCGCCGCGGACGAGTCGATGCCGTAGTCCTCGAACAGCATGATGGCCGTCTTGGGGCCGAGTGAGGGCACCCTGGTCAGCCGCCGCACCCCGTCGGGCACGCGGCCGCGCAGGTCGTCGAGCTGGCGGAAGCTCCCGCGCTGCAGGAACTCCTCCATCTTCTTGGCGATCGCCTCGCCCACCCCTGGGACGCCGCGCACGTCGACGACCGAGATGTCGTCGGGGAACCCGGCGATCGCCTTGGCCGCCTTCTGGTAGCTCCGCACCCGGAAGGCGTCGCCGCCGCAGAGCGCGAACAGCTCCGCGTATTCCTGCAGCGCCGCCGCCGCCTCCTCATTTGCCCGCATGACCCATACCTTAGGGTGCCGGTCCGACAAACAATCCCTGACGGGCCCGGGTCAGAAGCGCACCTCGCGAGCCCGGTACGGCGCCTCCAGGAAGGAGATCTCCTCCTGCGACAGCGACACGGAGACGGCCGCCACCGCGTCGTCCACGTGCCGTTCCTTCGTGGCCCCCACGATCGGCGCCGTGATGCCGGGCCGCCCCAGCACCCAGGCCAGCGCGATCTGGGCGGCGGGCAGGTCCCGGCCGGCGGCCACCTCGGCGACGCGGTCGACGATCTGCTTGTCGTTCTCCGGGTCGTACAGGTAGTCGATGCGCCCGTCCGACCCCGTCCTGGCCGTCGTGGCGGAGGAGCTGCCCGCCCTGGCGAGCACGCCGCGCGCCAGCGGGCTCCACGGGATCACGCCCACGCCCTGGTCGGCGCAGAGCGGCAGCATCTCGCGCTCCTCCTCGCGGTAGAGCAGGTTGTAGTGGGGCTGCATCGAGACGAATCCGGTCCAGCCGTTGACCTGCGCCACGTGCTGCGCCTTGGCGAACTGCCAGCCCCACATGCTCGAGGCGCCCAGGTAACGGGCCTTGCCGGCCCTGACCACGTCGTGCAGCGCCTCCATGGTCTCCTCGATGGGCGTGTCGTCGTCCCAGCGGTGGATCTGGTAGAGGTCCACGTAGTCGGTGCCCAGCCGCTCGAGCGAGGCGTCGATGGCCGCGTGGATGTGCTTGCGCGACAGCCCCCGGTCGTTGGCGCCCCGGCCCATCGGGAAGTACACCTTGGTGGCCAGCACGTAGTCCTCGCGGCGCGGGAAGATCGCGCGCAACACCTCGCCGGTCACGACCTCGCTCGCGCCCGCGCTGTAGACGTCGGCGGTGTCGAAGAACGTCACGCCGGCCTCGGCCGCCCTGCGGACGAGGGGCTCGGCGTCCTGCCGGGGCAGCGCCCAGTCCTGTTTCGCGGGGTCGCCGTAGCTCATCATGCCGAGGCAGATCCGCGAGACCTTCAAACCTGTGTCACCGAGTCGCGTGTAATCCATGGTGCACACTTTATGAGGATGAATCCGGCGGCTGGCCTGGGGCGTCCGCACGGGAGATGCTGGCGACCATGAAGCCCCGCGTGCGGCCCCTTCCCCGAGGGGAATGGGACGACTTCACCAAGTCCAGCCCGTACAACGTGTTCGCCACCCTGGCCAGGCACCCGCTCCTGTACGAAGCCTGGCGGCGCTTCGACGCCGCCCTCCAGGACGGCACGCTGCCCGCCCGCGACCGCGCGCTGGCCACCCTGCGCACGGCGCACCACTCCGGCAGCGCGTACGAGTGGGCCCGCCAGGCCAGGCGGGCCCGCGAGAAAGGCCTGCCGGCCCAGGAGATCGAGCTGGTACGCAGGCCCGACGCGCTGTGGTCGGTCGAGGACCAGCTCGTGCTCCAGGTGGCCGACGACCTGCACTACGCAGGCGACCTGACCGACGCGACGTGGGCGGCGCTGTGCGACCGCTACGACGAGGCGGGCCGGATCGAGCTGGTGCTGCTGGTGGCCCACCACGCCGCACTGGCGCTGGTGGTCAGGACGCTCCGGGTGCGGACCGAGGAGTGATCATCGTGACGCCCGGCACCGAGCCGATCGAGGCCAGTGCCTTGCCGGCGTCGGCGAGCCCGATCGTGCGGGTGACGAGCTGGTCGGGGTGGAGGATGCCGGCTCTGATCAGCTCCAGCATCGGCGGGTAGGCGTGCGCGGCCATGCCGTGGCTGCCCAGCAGCCGCAGCTCGTGGCCGATCACCCGTTCCATCGGCACCGGTGTCGCGCCGCCGGGCAGCAGCCCGACCTGTACGTGCCGGCCCCGGCGGCGCAGGCTCTCGACGGAGGCCGCGCAGGTCTGCGGGCTGCCCAGCGCGTCGATCGACACGTGGGCCCCGCCCCTGGTCAGCTCTCTGACCTGGGCGGCGGCGTCGCCGGCCGAGCCGTTGACGAAGTGGGTGGCGCCGGCCAGCTCGGCCAGGTGGAGCGCGTCGGTGCTGATGTCGACCGCGACCACCCGCGCGCCGGCCGCCGTGGCGATCATGACCGCCGACAGGCCCACGCCGCCGCACCCGTGCACGGCCACCCATTCGCCGGGACGCACCTCGCCCACCTGCGCCACGGCGCGGAAGGCGGTGGCGAAGCGGCAGCCGAGCCCGGCGGCGGTGGCGTACGCCATGTCCTCGGGGACGGCGATCAGGTTGACGTCGGCGTGGTCGATGGCGACGTACTCGGCGAAGGAGCCCCAGTGGGTGAAGCCGGGCTGCGTCTGCCGCTCGCACACCTGCTGCTCGCCGGTCGCGCAGGAGGCGCAGGTGCCGCAGGCGCAGATGAACGGCACCGTCACGCGCGCCCCCGGCAGCCACCCGCGTACGTCGGAGCCGACCGCCTCGACCACGCCGGCCAGCTCGTGCCCGGGAACGTGCGGCAGGACCTTGATGTCGGAGTCGTGGCCCTGCCAGCCGTGCCAGTCGGAGCGGCACAAACCGGTCGCCTCGACTCTGATCACCGCCCCGTGCGCGGACGGGGAAGGGTCGGGCAGCTCGCGCACGTCGAGCTCTCCACCGAAGATGTCAAAGGCAACCGCTCGCATCTCATGAGCTTAGAGTCAATTGCCGCAGCTCGCGCAAGGCCCGGTGCGACGGCGAGCCGGGTTCGGTGGTGTAGAGCACCAGGCGCAGGTCGTCGCGGTCGGGCACCGGCATGACCTGGCAGATCGTGTCGATGACGCCGACCGCCGGATGGACGACCTGCTTGCGCTGTTCGCGGCGGATCTCCACGTCGTGCTGGGCCCACAGCTCCGCGAACTCCGGGCTGAGCGCGAGCATCTCGGCCACCAGCGCCTGGAGGGCACGGTCTTCCGGGTAGCGGCCGGCGGAGACGCGCAGGTCGGCGACCGAGGCGCGGGCGAAGCGGCCCTTCTCCTCGTCGCTCAGGTGCTCGGCGATCTGGGGCGACAGGAAGACCCAGCGGATCACGTTGAGCCGCTCGGGCGGCAGGGTGCTCAGCCCGCCCATGAGGGCGTCGGCCATGGGGTTCCAGGCGCGCAGGTCGCCGCGGGCGTTCACGACATACGCGGGCACCTCCTCCAGGAACGTGATCAGGTGCAGCAGGCTCGCCGGCACGTCCTCCCTGATGCGCGGAGGGTCGAGCGGCTGGCCCGCCAGGTGGAACAGGTGCGTGCGTTCGTCCTGGGTCAGCAGCAGCGCCCTGGCCAGCGCGCCGAGCACCTGCCGTGACGGGTGCGGCCCTCTGCCCTGTTCCAGGCGGATGTAGTAGTCGATCGACATGCCCGCGAGCTGCGCGACCTCCTGCCGGCGCAGACCGGGCGTGCGGCGGCGGCCGCCGCCCGGCAGGCCCACCTCGGCGGGGGTGACGCGGGCGCGCCGGGCGCGCAGGAAATCGGCCAGTTCGTCGCGGTTCATCCCCCCATCCTCCGTGGTGGGACGTCCGCGTGGGTGGCATCGTTGGTACCAGCCTTCTCAGGTCTCTCCCGGCGCCGGCTTGACCTGGGCGAACGTGGACACATGACGAAGATCGCCCTCATCACGGGTGCCAACAAGGGAATCGGCTACGAGATCGCGCGGCTGCTGGCCGGGCAGGGCGTCACCGCGATCGTGGCGGCGCGCGACGAGGAACGCGGGCGGGCCGCGGCCGGGCGGCTCGGGCTGCCGTTCGTCCGGCTGGACGTGACCGACGAGGCGAGCGTGGGCGCCGCCGCGAAGTGGGTCGAGGCCGAGTACGGCCGGCTCGACATCCTGGTCAACAACGCCGGGATCAGCGGCGGGATGACCGCACTCCAGCCCAGCGCGCTCACGGCCGTGCAGGTCAGGGAGGTCTATGAGACGAACGTGTTCGGCGTCGTCACCGTGACCAACGCCATGCTGCCGCTGCTGCGCCGGTCGGAGGCCGGCCGGATCGTGAACCTGTCGAGCGAGCTCGGCTCACTGGGTATGGCGCTGGACCCGGCCTCTCCCTTCCGGCCGTTCAACCACCTGCCCTACAACTCCTCCAAGACCGCGCTCAACATGATCACCGTCTGCTACGCCAAGGAGCTGGAGGACACCCCGATCAAGGTGAACGCCGTCAGCCCCGGTTACTGCGCCACCGACCTGAACGAGAACATGGGCCTGCGCACGCCGGAGCAGGGTGCGGCGGTCGCCGTACGGCTCGCGACGATCGATGCGGACGGACCCACCGGGGCCTACCTGGACGAGGAGGGTGTGATCGCCTGGTGATGTGTCAAGAACGGGAAAAAGGACAGAGGGGGGTGATGGGAAGAGATTTGGACAAGGAGCGCTTCACCGAGGCGGAATACGCTCAGTTCGGTGAACGCATCCGCGAGCAGCTCGGCGTGCTGCGCGAGCTGCTCGACACCCCGGGCTTCGGCCAGGGGCCGACCACGATCGGGGCCGAGCTCGAACTGTTCCTGGTCGACGAGGAGGGCCGGCCCCTGCCGCGCAACAGCCAGGTGCAGGAGTCGCTCGGCGACCCCCGCGTCGTGCTGGAGCTGGGCCGCTTCAACATCGAGGTGAACCTGACCCCCACACCCCTTGCGGGCAGGCCCTTCGAGACGCTGAGCGGCGAGGTGCAGGAGACGATCGCCAAGGTGGACGCGGCGGTGGAGGGCGGGGGAGCGGTGCCCATCGGCATCCTGCCCACGCTCGACACCGAGGACTTCACGCTGGGCGCGATGAGCGACCAGAACCGCTACCGGGCCATGAGCAGGGGCCTCAGGCGGCTGCGGCTGGAGCCGTTCCTGGTCAAGATCGAGGATCTGGAGCTGTCGGTGGAGGACGTGATCCTCGAGAGCGCCAACACCTCGTGGCAGGTGCACATCCGCACGCCTCCTGAGCGTTTCGCCCGGGTGTTCAACGCCGCGCAACTGGCCATCGGGCCGGTGCTGGCGGCGTGCGGCAACTCGCCGTTCTTCCTGGGCAGGCAGTTGTGGGAGGAGACGCGGATCGCGCTGATGGAGGAGGCCGCCGACGACCGCGACGTGCAGCGGCTGGAACGCAGGGACGGGCGGGTGACGTTCGGCTCCGACTGGGTGTACGAGGGCGCCCACGAGTTGTTCGAGCGCTACGTGAAGGACTACGACCCGATCCTGCCCGACCTCAGCGAGGGCGCGCAGCGGCACGAGGTGCCGGAGCTGCGGCTGCACCAGGGCACGATCTGGCAGTGGAACCGCCCCGTCTACGACCCGGCGGACGGCGGTCACCTGCGGGTCGAGATGCGGGCGCTGCCCGCGGGGCCCTCGTGCGCGGACATGGCGGCGAACACGGCCTTCCTGCTGGGGCTGACGTTGTCGCAGGCGGAGCGGGACCTGACCGGCTACCAGTTCGCACAGGCGTACCAGAACTTCTATCGCGCGGCCATGCACGGACTGGACGCCAAGCTGGCCTGGCCGGGCAGGGAGGGCGAGTTCGACGCGGCGGAGCTGGTGCTGTCGCTGCTGCCCGAGGCGCGGGAAGGGCTGCTCGGAGCCGGGGTGACGCCGGGCGACGCGGACCGGGCGCTGGGCGTGATCGCGCAGCGGACCAGGTCGCGGCGGACCGGGTCGGTCTGGCAGCGGGAGACGCTGGAGCGCTTCGGCGGCGACCGGCGCCGGCTCGTACGGCGCTATCGGGAGCTGGCTCTGACAGGAACGCCTGTGCATTTGTGGAAGTGATCGCAAACCTTGGTCGCCCTTTATCCGTCAGACTGGTCAAGAGACGGAAAAAGGTGAGGAAGATATGGCGGCATCGGGCATGGTTCCTACCGATAAGTCGGCTTTTGTGCTGAATCGGGCGACGGGCGACCTGGCGGATGGGGCGGCCAAGCTGGCGAGCGACATCGGGAGCACCTCCGTCGAAGCGGTGCTCGCGGCGGCCAACCGGGCGATGAGACGCAAGGGCGCGAGCGCCACGATGGGCTCGATGAACCCCAGGCCGGCCGAGTGGTACTCCTTCGACGACGGCGACCAGCAGAGCGCCGACTGGTACCCGCAGGGCCTGAGCGGCAGCGACGACTCCGGCGGGATCGGGGTGCCGTCGTTCCTGGTGAGCTGGTACTTCAGGCCGGAGGCCGGCGAACGGGGCATCAGGCTGTCGTTCGTCAGCCCCCGCACGCTCAAGTACCGGCACGCGCTGCTGGTGCAGGCCAAGCCGGACGGGGCGTACGGGCCGATCGACATCCACGCGGGCGGCATCGCCTGCCACGGCGACCTGCTCTACGTCGCCGACACCGTACGCGGCCTGCGCGTCTTCGACCTGAACAACGTGCTCGACCTGCGTACCGTCCAGAACGACCTGGGCGACCCGCAGCGGGTCGGCAGGCACGCGGGCAAGCTGCACGCCTTCGGCTACCGCTACGTCATCCCCCAGACCGACTTCTGGAAGGTGGCGCAGGCCGGGCCGCGCTTCTCGTTCGTCTCGATCGACCGCAGCGGCGCCACGCCGCGCCTCATCACCGGCGAATACCGGGAGAACGACCCCGGCGGCTGGGTCGGGCGCTGGGACCTCGACCTGGCCGGCGGCCAGCCGGTCGACGCGTTCGTCATGGGTCACCCCAAGATCCAGGGAGCCACGTCGCAGGGCGGGAAGTGGTACCTGAGCCAGGCGGCCAACGCCACCACCAACGGCAAACTGCTGGTCTACGAGGGCCAGACCCTGAGCACCAGGCCGTTCCCGATCGGGCCCGAAGACCTGACCGTGCAGGACGGCAAGCTGTGGAGCGTCACCGAGTTCAGGAACAAGCGCACGATCTTCGGCGTCGGCCTCTGAGTCCTTCAGCCGTCGAGGTGATGACGCAGGACCTCGCGGTAGCGGCGGTCGAAGTCGTCGTAGACCGCCCGCAACTCGGCCCCCGGCCAGCCGGCCGGCAGCAGTTCTGGCGGCAGCAGCGGGTCGGCCAGCAGGTGGCGCAGCACCGCGGCCGAGACGAGGAAGCCCTCGGCCAGCCCCTCGGCCCGGCCCAGTGAGCGCTCCAGCCGGCGCGCCTCCGACGCCCAGCCGTCCAAATCCCACAGCAGCGGTGTGGGGTCGCCGTGCGGGCGGCCGTCGATCAGCGTGCACTGCGCCGTGACGATCTCCGGCCAGGCCCGCGCCAGGTTCGCCGGCCGCATCCACGTGCCCTCGCGCAGCTCGGCCAGGCGCAGCGCGAGCATCGCGTGCCGGAACGCGGCCCGCTCGGCCGGAGCCCGCCGCTCCGCGGTGACCACGGCCACCTCCCACGTGCCGTCCCACGGCTTCGGATGCGGGTCGCGGCTCTCGTCCTGCCTGGCCTGACGCTCGACCAGCCGCCGCGACAACGTGTACTGGCCGTCGGACTGGAGCAGGTCGCCGGCCGCCAGCATCCGCGACAGCGCGACCCTGACCGTGCCCTCGGCGATCCCGAACAGCGCGCCGATGCGCACCAGGTGGCGGGCCGGCAGTCGGGGCGGGTGACTGCCGAGCAGCGCGCTCAGGACCGCGGAACGCGCGCTCAACGTGGTATTACGCTCTTCCATCGCGTGTCGAGTATATGTAACACTCACGGTATGGGCCGGTACCTCATCGAAGCTTTCGACCGCGGCGAGCGCAGCGACCGCTACGCCACCGAGCGCTACCAGGGCGCGGCCGGTCGCAACTGGTGGCGCGGCGACCCCACCCTGCGCCTGCTCATGCGGCGTCACCTGGGCGACGGGCTCGCCTGGGCCGAGCCGCACCTCGACGCGCTGGGCGAGCTGATGGGCGGGCTCGTCGCCGAGTGCGCCGAGGAGACCGACAGGAACCCGCCGCGGCTGGAGAAGTACGACAAGTGGGGCAGAGACATCAGTCAGGTCGTCATGCCGCCGTCGTTCCACACCGCCCGGCAGGCCCTCATGGGCGAGAACTTCACCTCGCCCTCGTTCGCCGCGCAGGCCAGGGCGAACGGGGCCGATCCGGCCGCGCTCGGCGCCGCGTGGACGTACCTGCTCGATCAGGCCGACATCGGGATGGGCTGCGCGCTCGGCACGGGCGGGGACATGGTGGTCTCCCTCGCCGAGAAACACGCGCCCGAGGACGTACGCGATCGGGTACGGGAGATCTTCGCCGACGGCTACTACTCCGGCGAGGCCGCTCAGATGTTCACCGAGCGCAGCGGCGGGTCCGACCTGGCCGCGCTGGAGACCGAGGCGGTGCCCGAGGGCGACGCGTGGCTGCTGTCCGGGTTCAAGTGGTTCGCCTCCAACGCGGGCGGCTCGGCGTTCGTGGTGCTGGCCAGGATGCCGGAAGGGGCCGTGGCGCCGTTCCTCGTCCTGTGGGAGCGGCGCGACGGCAGCCGCAACGGCGTGCGCATCCGCCGGCTCAAGGACAAGCTCGGCACCAGGTCGGTCGCCTCCGCCGAGGTCGAGTTCGAACGGGCGGAGGCGTTCCTGCTGGCCGGAACCGGCTCGGGCGAGAGCTCCGGCCTCGGCACCATGATGAAGCTCACCAACGCCTCCCGGCTCGGCGTGGCCATGATGGGCCTCGGCGTGGCCAGGCGCGCCCTGGTCGAGGCGCTCTGCTACGCCCGCTCGCGCGAGGCGTTCGGCCGGCCGCTCATCGAGCAGCCGCTCATGCGCCGCCGCCTGGGCGAGCTGATCGTCGAGGTCGAGGCGGCGCAGGCGCTGGTGTTCGACGGCCACGTCGGGCCCCGGCTGCGCCTGGCCCCCGCACTGATCAAGCTGCGCACCGCCCGGCTCGGCGTGACCGCGGCCAGCGACGCGATCGAGGTGCACGGGGGCAACGGCTACATCGAGCAGTGGCCGGTGGCCCGGCTGCTGCGCGACGCCCAGGTCAACCCGATCTGGGAGGGCGGCGACAACATCCTCTGCCTGGACGTGCGCCGGGCCATGCTCAAGGAACGCGCCCACCTGCCCTTCCTCGACCACCTGCGCACGCTGGCCACCTCCGACCTGGTCCGCGGGCGCGTCGACGACCTGACCAAGGCGATCGAGGCGTGGTCCGCGCTGGAGCACTCGGTGGCGGAGGAGCGGCTCTATCCGCTGGCGCAGTTCATGGCCGACGTGTACGCCGCCGCGCTGCTGGAGGACCAGGCGACGTGGGGGCTGGACGACGGGCGCAAGTCCCTGGTGGCTCGCCTGTACGCCGAGGCCCATCTCGCCGACCAGGGCCCGCTGCGCGGGATCGACCGCCCGGCGGAGGACCCGTTCGACGAGCTGGTACGGGGCGCGGTGAGCCTCTGAACGGCGCCGCTGGCCGGAGACAGGGCGAGAGCGTACGCTCGGCAGGTTCCCCGAGGAGAAACCCGCACTTTCCCCCGAGGAGGATCGCATGACCGTACGCGTGGAACGCCGCGGCCCCGTCACCACGGTGGTGCTCAGCAGGCCGGAGGCGCGCAACGCCGTCGATCGCAAGACCGCCGACGCGCTGACCGGCGCGTTCGTCGACTTCGAGGACTCAGGCGCCGACGTGGCGGTGCTGTGGGGCGAGGGCGGCACGTTCTGCGCCGGCGCCGACCTCAAGGCGCTGGACAACCACGTCGGCGAGGAGGGCGACGGGCCGATGGGCCCGACCCGCATGCGGCTGAGCAAGCCGGTCGTCGCCGCGGTCGCCGGGCACGCCGTGGCCGGCGGGCTGGAGCTGGCGCTCTGGTGCGATCTGCGAGTGGCCGAGGAGGACGCCGTGTTCGGGGTGTTCTGCCGGCGCTGGGGAGTGCCGCTGATCGACGGCGGCACCGTACGGCTGCCGCGCCTCATCGGCTCGTCCCGCGCCATGGACATGATCCTCACGGGGCGGCCCGTCGAAGGACCCGAGGCGTACGCGTGGGGGCTGGCCAACCGGCTCGTCCCCACCGGCACCGCCCGCGCCCAGGCCGAGGAGCTGGCCGCGCGGATCGCCGCGTTCCCGCAGGCGTGCCTGCGCGGCGACCGGATGTCGGCGCTGGAGCAGGACGGGATGGACGAGGCGGAGGCGATGCGGAACGAGCTGCGGCACGGGCTGGTGTCGCTGCCCGACGCCTCCGAGGGGGCCGCCCGCTTCGCCGGGGGCGCCGGCCGGCACGGCTCCTTCCAGAGCCCCTGACCTCGGGAGGGTGAGCCCTGACCTCGGCGTACGGCTCCCCGAGATTGTCGGTGGCCGCGCGTATCGTGACCGTATGCCTGACATCATCGAGGTCGCCGGGCGCGAGGTCCGCATCACCAGCCCCGGCAAGGTGGTCTTCCCGCAGTCCGGCCACACCAAGCTCGACCTGCTCCGGTTCTACCGGAGCGTGGGCGAGGCGGCGCTGCGCGGCGTCCACGGGCGGCCGATGGTGCTCAAGCGGTTCGTGCACGGCATCGAGCAGGAGGCGTTCTTCCAGAAGCGGGCGCCGGCCAAGCGGCCCGACTGGATCGAGGTGGCCGAGCTCAAATACCGGTCGGGGCTCAGCGCGGAAGAGGTCGTCTGCACCGACCTGGCGCAGCTCCTGTGGGTGGTCAACCTGGGCTGCGTCGATCTCAACCCCCATCCGGTACGCGCCGACGACCTGTCCAGGCCCGACGAGCTGCGCATCGACCTCGATCCCGTGCCCGGCGTCGCCTGGTCCGACGTGCTGGCCACGGCGCAGGTGGCGCGTGAGGTGCTGGCCGATCACGGGCTGGTCGCCTGGCCCAAGACGTCCGGCTCGCGCGGGTTCCACGTCTACGCCAGGATCGAGCGGCGCTGGCCGTTCGCGAAGGTGCGCAAGGCCGCCGAGACGGTGGCCCGCGAGGTCGAGCGGCGCGCCCCCGGCCTGGCCACCAGCCGCTGGTGGAAGGAGGAGCGGCACGGCGTGTTCGTCGACTTCAACCAGAACGCCTACGACCGCACGGTGGCCTCCGCCTACTCGGTGCGCGCGGTGCCTGACGCCCGCGTGTCCACCCCGCTGACCTGGGACGAGGTGCCGGGGTGCCGGCCTGAGGAGTTCACCATCGACACCGTGCCCGAGCGGCTGGCCGAGCTCGGCGACCCCTGGGAGGACCTCGACCTGCATCCCGGCTCGCTCGACGGGCTGCTGGAGCTGGCCGAGGAGCTCGGGCCCGCGCCCAAGCCGCCCAAGGGCAGCGGGCGCAGGCGGCAGACGATGCCGGTGATCGAGATCGCCAGGGCCGAGCACAAGGACGAGGCGATGGCCGGGTTCGAGCGGTGGAAGGCCCGCCACTTCGAGGTCGCGGCCCGGCTGGAGCCCGCCGACGTGCTGGTCGACGGGATGCGCGGGCGCAGCAGCGTGTGGTACCGGATCCGGGTCAACCTGCAGCACGTGCCCGAGGACGAGCGGCCGGAGCAGGAGGCGCTGGAGGTCGACTACGACCCGTGGAAGGGCGGCGCCGGCCCGGCGGACTGAGCGCCGCCCCCCGCCGGTCGCGGGCGAGGCCCGGACTGGGTCGGATCGCGGGCGAGGGGCGGGGCAGCCGTCAGACCGCCCGGAAGCGTGGCGTTCAGCGGCCGGAGATCAGGTTGGCCAGGTGGGCGTAGGCCGAGGTGGTCGTGCCGCGTTCGTTCTCGTGCCGGTCGGCGGCCCTGAACAGGGTGTAGATGAGCTGCACCCCGGTCCACCGCAGCGGCTCGGGCTCCCACTGCCGCACCTGACGCCCCACCCAGGGCAGGCTCGTCAGCGCGGTGTCGCGGGCGAGCACCAGGTCGCGCAGCGTGCGGCCGGCCAGGTTCGCCGTGGTGACGCCGCTGCCCACGTACCCGCCGGCCCAGCCAAGGCCGCTCGCGTGGTCCAGATGCACCGTCGAGCACCAGTCGCGCGGCACCCCGAGCACGCCGCACCAGGCGTGCGCGATCCGCGCGTCGGCCGCGGCGGGGAAGAGCTTGACCAGCATCCGCCAGAGCAGCGCGACCGTCTGCGCCTGGGTGGCTCCCCGGTGGTCGGTACGCGAGCCGTACCGGTACGGCACCCCGCGCCCGCCGATCGCGATCCGGTCGTCGGCCGTGCGCTGCGCGTAGACGTAGGCGTGCGCCTCGTCCTCCAGCAGTTCGCTGCCGTGCCAGCCGATGTGCTTCCAGACGTCCGGCGGAAGCGGCTCGGTGACGATCATGGAGCTGTTCATCGGCAGCCACTGGCGGTGCTGGCCGGTCAGGCTCGCGGTGAAGCCCTCGGTCGCGCGGATGACGTAGTCGGCCGTGACGACGCCGCGCGTGGTGACCGCGGCGGCCTTACCCCCGCGCCCGCCATGGTCGTTCTGTCCGCCGGGTCCGCCGGCTCCCCGGGGCAGGATCTCGGTGACGGTGGTGTCCTCGAAGATGTCCACCCCCAGCTGTTCCACCACGCCGGCCAGTCCGACGGCGAGCTTGGCCGGCTGGATGCGGGCACAGTGCGGCGAGTACGACGCCTCCAGTGCCCCCGCCACCTGCAGCCGCTCGCGCGCCTCGTCACGTTCCATCAGCCGCACGTCGTCCGCGCCGTACCCCCACGCGCGCAGGTCGGCGACGCCGGCCCGCAGCCGCCGCCGCTGGGCCGGGTTGGTCGCGACGTGGATCAGCCCGCCCTTGTGCACGTCGGCGTCGATGCCCTCCGCGCGGGCCACCTCGATGACCTCGTTCACCGACCGGAACATGGCCCGCTGCAGGTCGATCATGGCCTGCCGCCCGCGCGCCCTGGCATGCCGCTTGCGTGACCCGGCGAACTCGGCCGACAGCCACCCGCCGTTGCGGCCCGACGCCCCGAACCCGGCGAACTCCTTCTCCAGGATCGCGATCCGCAGGCCGGGCTCGGCCCGCTTCAGGTAGTACGCGGTCCACAGGCCGGTGTAGCCGCCGCCGACGATGGCGACGTCGTAGTCACGCGGCCCCGGCAGCGCCGGCCGCCGCGCGGGCAGGCCGATCTGCCGATACCAGAAGGAGACGCCGCCGTTGGCGAAGTCCTTGGTCAGCGGGATGCCTTTCATCACCGAACACATTGTCTAGTAACAGCTCAGCGGCCGACAAGTCGGCGAAGTGTAATGAAACCGGGTGCCTGGCTAGCTTCGTGTCGGGCGTTCATACCCCTCGTCCCCTCCGTATACGCGCAGGTCAGGATCCTGCTCCGGCTGGGTGGCCGGGCTGGTGGGGGAGGCGGTGTGCTCGGAGGCGAAGTCGTCGGAGAGGATCGCCTCGGGCGGCAGCAGATAGTCGTGCCAGGTGATCTCGCCCTGGGGCAGGGCGTCGGTGAGCAGCAGGCCCGCGCGCTGGGCGGCGTACAGGCGGCCGGGATAGCGGACGGGCATGCAGGGCCGGCGCAGGCCCGCGGCCCGCAACCAGGTCTGGACCAGCGCCTCGGTGTCGATCACCTCGGGGCCGCCGAACTCGATCTCCCTGCCCTCGGGCCCGGCGCTGAGCAGCGCGGCGGCGCGCGCGGCGACCTCACCCGTGTGCACCGGCTGCCAGGGCAACGAACGATCCACGGGCAGCGCCGGCAGCGACGCGAAACCGCCGAGCCGGCGGTGCAGCCACTGGTGGAACGGGGTGAGCCGGAGGATCGTCCAGTCCAGGCCGCACTCCGTGACCAGGCGTTCGGCCTCCAGCTTGTGGCGCAGGTAGCCGTGGGCGGCCCGGTCGGCCCCGACCATGGAGGTGAACAGCACGTGCGGCCGCCCGGCCTGCCTGGCCAGCAGGAGCAGGGTCCTGGTGCCCGGCACGTCCACCGCGCCGCGCCCCTTGCGGCCGCTGGTGGCCAGGTGCGCGATCGCGTCCACGTCCCGTACGGCCTCCTCGACGCCCTTGCCGGAGATGAGGTCGCCCCAAATCCACTCGACGTTCCCGCGGTCCTCCCGCTTGGCCCGGCTCAGCGCCCGCACCTCGTGACCCGCCTTGAGCAGGGCGGGTACCAGTGCGCCGCCCAGCGTGCCGGTGGCTCCCGTGACCAGAATGCGCATGCCGGGACCCCTACCCGCCACAATCCAGAAATGTCCATGAAGCACAGCCCGGCGTCTGGCCCGGGCGGAGCGGGGTAGTGCCGCTCCTATGGCTCGCATCGCATCGGAAGTCCTGATCGAACGGCTCGCGGCTTGGGGCGTGGACACCGTCTTCGGCCTGCCGGGTGACGGCATCAACGGCATCATGGAGGGGCTGCGGCGCCATCGTGACCGGGTGCGCTTCGTCCTGGTGCACCACGAGGAGGCCGCCGCCTTCATGGCCACCGGCTACGCCAAGGCCACCGGGCGGATCGGCGTGTGCCTGGCGACCTCGGGCCCCGGCGGCATCCACCTGCTCAACGGCCTCTACGACGCCAAGCTCGACCACGTGCCCGTGCTGGCCATCACGGGCATGCAGGAGACGTCCGTGCTGGGCACCGGCTACCAGCAGGAGGTGCACCTGGACAAGCTGTTCGCCGACGTGGCCGAGTACAACATGATGATCACCAACCCGGCGCAGCTGCCCTCGCTGGTGGACCAGGCCGTCAGGACCTCCTACGCGCGGCGCGGGGTCTCCCACCTCACGCTGCCCAACGACATCCAGGTGGCGGACGCCGGCGCGGATCCGTACCGGCACGTGGCCCCGGCGCGCTCGCCCGAGACCGCGCCCGTCTACCTGCCGCCGGCCGGGCTGCCCCGGCAGGAGGACGTCGAGTGGGCGGCCGAGGTGCTCAACCGGGCCGAGCGGCCCGCCATGCTGGTCGGGCAGGGGGCGCTGCACGCCAGGCAGGAGGTGCTGGCGGTGGCCGAGGCACTGGGGGCGCCGGTGGTCAAGACGCTGCCGGGCAAGGCGGTGGTGCCGGACGACTCCCCGTACACGACGGGCGGGCTCGGGCTGCTCGGCACCCGGCCGAGCGAGGAACTGATGGAAGAGGCCGACGTGCTGTTCATGGTCGGCACGAACTTCCCCTACTCCCAGTTCCTGCCGGAGGTGCGGGACACGCGGGTGGTGCAGTTCGAGGCCGATCCGACCAGGGCGGGGGCGCGTATCGCGACCGACGTACCGGTGGTGTGCGACGCGAAGGAGGGGCTGCGGGCGCTGCTGCCGCTGCTGACCGCACGGAACGGCAACGCTCATCTAGCGAAATATCAGAAGATGATGGCGAAGTGGCGCTCGGACATGGACGCGCTGGAGAACCCGGACAGAGACCCCATCGCCCCGCAGTACGCCGTCTCCGTCCTCGACGACCTCGCCTCCGACGACGCCATCCTGACCTGCGACAGCGGCACCATCGCCACCTGGGCGGCGCGGCACTGGACGATCAGGGGCGAGCGCGAGTTCTACCTGTCCGGCACGCTGGCCTCGATGGCGCCGGGGCTCCCGTACGCCATCGCCATGCAGCACGCCCATCCCGGGCGGCAGGTCATCGCGTACGTCGGCGACGGCGGCTTCTCCATGCTCATGGCCGAGTTCCTCACCGCCGTGCAGCACCGGCTGCCGGTCAAGGTGATCATCAACAACAACAACTCGCTCGGCCAGATCCTGTGGGAGCAGATGGTGCTCGGCTACCCCGAGCACGGCGTGCGCTATGCCATGCCCGAGGCCGACTTCTCGGCCTGGGCCAGGTCGTGCGGCGGGTTCGGGGCCAAGGTCACCAAGTCGGGCGACGTGGCGACGGCCATCGGGCAGGCGCTGGCCCACGACGGGCCGGCGCTGGTGGACATCGACGTCAACCCGAACGAGCCGCCCATGCCGGGCAAGGTCACCTATGACCAGGCGAAGAGCTTCGCGCAGGCGTTCCTCAAGGGGCAGCCGCACAAGGCCGCCATCGCCACCACGCTGTTCAAGGACCGCATCCAGAAGCTGGGTGACTGATCACCTGCAGGCGCCTGGGCCCGCACGATCACCCCCAAGGCCCGCGCGATCATCCGTACGCGCGCGCTATCCCGGCGGCGGCGGCGCGCAGGGGCTCGACCAGCCGGGGCAGCTCGCGGGCGCGCCGCGAGGACACCACGAGGCCCAGCGCCGCCACCGGCCGCCCGTCCACCAGGACCGGCGCCGCCGCCGAGCACGAGCCGGGCGTCATCTCCTCGTACGTCAGCGCGTACCCCTGCGCCCGCACCGCCGACAGCTCCCTGGCCAGCCGCCCCGGCTCGGTGATCGTGCGGGGCGTCGGGCGTTCGAGCGCGCGGGCCAGGTAGGACGTGACGAACCAGTCGGGCTCGTACGCCAGCAGCGCCTTGCCCACCCCGGTGGGATGCATCGGCAGCCTGGCCCCGATCCGCGACACGATCGGCACCGCCCGCCTGCCGTGCACCTTGTCCACGAACAGGACCTCGACGCCGTCCCTGATCGCGAGGTGCACGTTCTCGCCGGTCGAGCCGAACAGCTCCTGCAGCCACGGATGCGCCAGCTCGCGCAGCCGGTTGGGCGCGAGCTGGCCCAGCTCCCACAGCCGCTGCCCCACCCGCAGCCGCCCGTCGGGGGTGCGGCCGAGCGCCCGCCACTCCTCCAGCTCGGCCACCAGCCGGTGCGCCGTGCTCAGCGGCACCCCGCTGCGCGCGGCCAGCTCGGTGAGCGTGAGCTGCGGATGCGCGGCGTCGAACGCGCCCAGGATGGCCAGCACCTTGGACGTCACCGACCGTCCCGGCTCGCGGGATCCGCCTGACATGGGCGCCATTCTTCCACTCAGTGGAAGCGTCCTCTCGGCGATACGCCGCTTTAGGCAGGATGCTTCCCTCATGCGAACTCAGGTCGGGATCATCGGGGCTGGCCCCGCTGGTCTGCTTCTGTCCCACTTGCTCCACCTGCGCGGCATCTCCTCCGTGGTGCTGGAGAAACGCAGCCGCGACTACGTCGAGCGCCGCGTCCGCGCCGGCGTGCTGGAGCAGGGCACGGTCGACACGCTGGTGGCGGCGGGCGTAGGCGAGCGCATGCTGCGCGAGGGGCTGCCGCACCACGGCATCGAGCTCAGGTACGGAGGCCAGGGTCACCGCATCGCGTTCGACAAGCTCGTGCCGGGCCGGGCCATCACCGTGTACGGGCAGCAGGAGGTGGTCAAGGACCTGATCGCGGCCAGGCTCGCGGCGGGCGGCGACGTGCGGTTCGAGGTCGAGGACGTGGCCGTGCACGGGCTGGAGTCGGAGCCGTACGTGACCTTCGGCGGCGAGCGGCTCGACTGCGACGTGATCGCCGGCTGCGACGGCTTCCACGGCGTGTCCAGGCCGTCCATCCCCGAGGGCGTCCTGAGCGTCTTCGAGCGGGAATATCCGTTCGCCTGGCTCGGCATCCTGGCCCGCGTCGCGCCCTCCTCGGACGAGCTGATCTACGCCAGGAACGAGCGCGGCTTCGCCCTGCACAGCATGCGCTCGCCCACGGTCAGCCGCTTCTACCTGCAGGTTCCCGCCGACGCCGAGCTGGGGGAGTGGCCGGACGAGCGCATCTGGGCCGAGCTCAAGGCCCGGCTGGAGACCGTGCCCGGCTTCGAGCTGACCACCGGCGAGATCATGGAGCGGGGCATCACGCCCATGCGGGCGTTCGTGGCCGAGCCGATGCAGTACGGGCGGCTCTACCTGGCCGGGGACGCCGCCCACATCGTGCCGCCGACCGGCGCGAAGGGGCTCAACCTGGCCGTGGCCGACGTCAGGGTGCTCACCGAGGCGCTGGAGGCGTACTTCACCGGCGGCTCGGACGAACTGCTCGACGGCTACTCGCAGGCGTGTCTCAAGCGGGTGTGGCGGGCCCAGCACTTCTCGTGGTGGATGACGACGCTGCTGCACACGTTCGAGGACGACGACCCGTACGCGCGGCGGCTGCAGCTGTCGTACCTGGACTACGTGACCACCTCGGAGGCGGCGGCCACGACGCTGGCGGAGAACTACGTCGGGCTGCCGTGATGGCCCCTGACCTTGGGAAATGCTTTACAGTGTTTCGGTGGTCTTTGAGGACGGATGGGCGGCTTCGCCCCTGCGCTGGCTCATGAACGCCCTGGGCGACGCCCAGCTCGCCATGATGGTCGAGAACCCCGGCATGGTCGCGGCGGTCGACCAGCACGCGGCGGTGCTGCGCGACGCGATCCCGCTCGACCGGGAGACGCTGGGCGACTATCTGCTCGGCTTCCTCGACGAGCTGCGGCACCGGGGCTGGGCCTTCACCGGCGAGCCGGACGCGCCGTCGCTGCGGCTGACGGCGGTGTGCTGGCTCACCCGCGAACTCGACCTCCTGGACGGCGCCGCCCCGGCCTGACGGCGCGACGCGCAGGGTCCAGCGAGACGGCGCCGCCCCCGGCCTGACGGCGCCTCATCCGTGGTGACGGTGGCCCGGTGACGCGGCCGGCCGGGCGGGCGGCGGTCAGCCGGGGGGCATGTCGGAGCGGTGGGCTCCGCCCTGCGGCGTCGACCTGATCGGAGCCGTCTCCTCCGTCATCGACCGGGCGTCCTCACGTCCGCGCTGGTACGCCTCCGCGTGCGCCCTGGCCTGCGGGGCCTCCTGCTCGATGCGGCCCAGCCAGCGCTCCCAGCGCTGCTGCATGGGCCGGACGAGCCCGCCGCCGACGCCGATCGCCGCGATCGCCCCGATGGTGGCCAGCACCGTGATCAGGACCGGGGTCGTGACCGCCGTGGCCACGCCGATCTGGTTGAGCGCCGCGATGATGCCCAGCGCCCAGATGAACACCGCGGCCACGGTCGCCAGGAAGCGGCCGTAGGACAGGCCGCCGAGCGCCCCGGACAGGATGTCCCTGACGGCCTTGGCCACCGCCCCGGCCACCACGATGATCACGATGGCCACGATCGCCTGCGGCAGCCAGGCGACCACGCCGGCCAGCAGCGCCGAGACCGGGTTGGGCCCGAACACGTTGAAGGCGATCTGCAGCGTGATCAGCAGGATCGCGTAGAAGACGATCTTCGCGAGCAGGCTGCTGGCGTCGTACTTGCTGCGTTCCAGCCAGCGCCGCACGCCGCTGCGCTCCACCGCCCGGTCGAAGCCGACCCGCTCAAGCACCTTGTCGACGATCTTCTCCAGGGCTTTGGCCACGATCCACCCGATGATGAGAATCACCAGGAACGCGATCAGCCGCGGAACGAACGTGGCTATCTGCCGCCAGGCATCCGATATGCCTTGGCCTATGTCGATGTCCATAGTTTCCTCCTCTGAGGAGCCAATGCATCGGCGCTACCCGCGCTGAAACGGTATATACACGCAGAGCTACCAAAAGTTCGCACAAGGCGATATGCCTCCCTACTCGGGGGCATACGGGAGCAATGCCAGCGCAATGCCGGTCGGCGGGCGGGATGGCGGGCTGTTGGAGCCCGGTCGAAGGGTCAGTCGCCCTTCGCGGCCTTCAGGTGTGCCGCCGCGGCCTGCTCCAGGTGGACGAGGTCGGAGGCCACGGTCGCGAACGTGAACCCCTCCGCCAGCCGCCGGGCGGCCTGCTCCCCGCCCGGATTGTGGATGCCGACCGCGATCCCCGCCGCCGCGGCGGCCGTACGGATCCGCTCCAGCGCCGCCTCGAAGACGTCGGCCACCGCAGGGTCGTTGGGGTAGCGCCCGCCCACGGCCAGGCACAGGTCGGAGGGGCCGACGTAGATGCCGTCCAGGCCCGGCGTGGCGCAGATCTCGTCGATGTTAGCGAGGCCGCCGGCCGTCTCGATCATCGCCAGGACCACCACGGTCTCATCCGCCTCCGCCGGCGTGGGCCCGATCCGCAGCGAAGAGCGCATGGGCCCGTACGAGCGACGCCCGCCGGCGGGATAGCGGGCCGCGGAGACGGCATCGGCGGCGTCCGCGGCCGTGTCGACCAGCGGCACGATCACGCCGCCCGCTCCGTAGTCGAGCGCCCGGCCGATCACCGCGGGGTCGCCGGACTCCACCCGGACGATGCCGGCCGAACGCCCGCCCGCGTCGATGGCCATGAGGTTGCTCAGCAGCCCCGCGTGGCCGATGAGCCCGTGCTGGCCGTCCAGCGTCACGTAGTCGTACCCCAGCCGGGCCAGGCGCTCGGTGGCGACGGGCGCGTCGAGAACCACCCAGTAGCCGACGCACTGTTCCCGATTGCGGATCTTCCTGGCGAACTCGGCTGCGGTCATACGAAATCAATCTCCTCTACGGCAAGTACGGTCGCCCGCCGGCATCGGGTGTACAGCTCAACGGTTGTAGGCGGGCATCGGGCCGTGCAGTGACGCGCCCACGGCGTCGCAGGCGGCGGCCACGTCGGACGGCAGCGGCCCGGCGGCCAGCGCCTCCAGGTTGGCCCGCAACTGGTCGGGGCCGGAGGCGCCGAGCAGGACGGCGTTCACCACGGGCCGGCCCGCCAGCCACCGCAGCGTCAGCTCGGCGAGCGGCATCCCGGCCCGCCTGGCGATGTCGTCGAGCGTTGCGACGGCCTCGAAGAGGCGCGGGTCCCAGTACCGCTCCCGGTACATCCCGGCCAGCCGGGAGTCACCGAACCGGCCGCTCTCCGGCGTGCGGTCGAAGCGGTGCCGGCCGGTCAGCAGGCCGCCGCCGAGCGGGTTGTAGACCATCGTGCGCAGGCCGCTGGTCTGGGCGAACTCGGCGTATTCGTCCTCGATCCGCCTGGCCACCAGGTTGTACAGCTGCTGAGCCACCACGGGCGGAGGATCGATCCGGGCGATCTGCCAGGCGGCGTAGTTGGACACGCCCAGCTCGCCGATCTTGCCTTCCCGCTTCAGGTCGGCGACCGTGGCCAGGGTCTCCTCCAGCGGCGTGGCCCGGTCGGGCTGGTGCAGGTAGAACAGGTCGACATGGGTCACGCGGAGCCGCCGCAGGCTGGCCGTCAACGCGTTGCGCAGCCCGCGCGGCGACAGCGGCGTGTATCCGCCGGCGTCCGGATGAGGCATGCCCGCCTTGGTCGCCAGCACGACCTGATCGCGCCGACCGCGCAGAAGCCTGCCGAGAATCTCCTCGGCGGCGCCGCCCGCGTAGCCGTTGGCCGTGTCGACACCGGTGACGCCGGCGTCGAGGGCCAGATCGAGCATCTTCCCGGCCGTGTCCGCGTCCACGGTGTCGCCGAAGGTCATGGTTCCGAGCACGGGCTCGGGGTTCATCGAGCAGGTCCTTTCGCCGCCGGGTGGACGTCGCCTAGCTTGTATCCCCGCATGCTATCGACCCCCGCATCCGCAGAACCCGTACCGGGAGCCCGCCACGCGAGAGCCGCGACCACGAAACGCCGCACGGGTAGGGACGACGCGGCGGAGTGCGGAAAGTGCGTCCGCGTCACGTTGTGGCAACTGTGGCATGTTTGCGCACTCTGTGCAATGCTCAATGCGTGATTCGCGCAATGCGGTGGCCGGGGGAGACGTGAGCGCCGGCCCGGCGTCCGTGCTCGTCCTGGCCGACGACCTGTCGGGGGCGGCCGAGACGGCGGCCGTGCTCATGTCCCGCGCCGGCTCCGCGCTCATCGCCCTGTCCGGCCCGCCGTATCCGGCACAGGCACCCGTGCTGGTGGCCGACCTCGACAGCCGGCACCACCCACAGACCTTCGACCTGGTACGGGGGGCGCTCAGGAACGCCGGGGACCGCCGCGTCTTCGTCAAGATCGACTCTCTCCTGCGCGGCAACGTCGCCGCCACGGTCGCCGCCTGCCTCGCCACCGCCCCTGTGGTGCTCGCCCCTTCCCTCCCGTCCGCCGGACGCACGGTGACGGACGGAGTCCCGTACGTACGAGGAACGCTGCTGCGCGAAACACGCGCCTGGCGCGCGGTCCCCACGCTCACTGCGCGCACATTCCCGCCGAAGTCTGCCTCTGCCACGACTGCGGGCACGCCTGCGGCCCGTGGTGACGGACTTGCCGGGCCCGCCACCGTGGCGGATGCGCTCGGCGCGGTGCCGTCCGTTCTCGTGCCGTTGAGCACCGTCCGCGCCGGTCATCGGGCCCTGACGGCGGCCATCGGGCGGGCGGGCGGCCGGGTGGCGGTGTGTGACGCGGAGACCGACGGCGACCTCGACGCGATCGTCGCCGCCGCACTCGACGCCGACCCGTCCACCCACCTGATCGGCGCCGGCGGCCTGGCCGCAGCCCTCGGCCGCACCCTCTCCCTCGACCCGCCACCCGACCCCCCGCCTTCGCGTCCCAGCGCGGCACCGCTGCTGGTCGTCGTCGGGACCGCCGAGCCCGGGGCGGTCGAGCAGGCGGCGTTGCTCGTCGGGCACGGCGCCACCCCCATCCCGCTCACCGCCGCCGAACTGGGCGAGCCCGAGGCGGCCGCGCGCCGGGTGCGGAACGCACTGGACGGGCCGGTCGTGCTGACCGTGGTGGGTTCCGCACCGCCCGCCTTGACCGGCATCCTGGGTGGGATCGTCGCCCGCGCCCTCGACGACCGGCCCGCCGGGCTCGTTCTCACCGGTGGGGAGACCGCGAGGCGGGTCCTCGACGCGCTCGGCGTCACCGAGCTGACCCCGCTGGGCCAGATCCACCACGGCGCGGTGCTCAGCCGCAGCCCCCAAGGGCATCACGTGGTCACCAGGCCGGGCAGCTTCGGCGAGCGTGACAGCCTCCTCCGCATAGCCGCACAGCTCGCCCCCCACCACTTCACCTCCGCAGAAAGGCTGACATGAGCACACCTCTGATCGCCCTCACCATGGGGGACGGCTCCGGCGTCGGCCCCGAGGTCATCGTCGGCGCGCTGCTCGCCCCCGAGACGTACGCGTTCTGCCGCCCGGTCGTCATCGGCGACGCCCGGCGCCTGCGCAAGGCCGCCGGGTTCCTCGGCGCGAGCCCCGAGGTGGTCACGGTCGACGGTGTCGCCGACGCGGTGTTCGAGCCGGGCCGCGTCAACGTCATCGACCCGGGCCTGCTCCCCGACGACCTGCCGTGGGGGAAGGTGTCGGCGGTCGCGGGCGGCGCGGCGTACGAGTACGTACGGCTGGCCAGCGAACTGGCGATGTCCGGCCAGGTACGCGCGATCTGCACGGCCCCGCTCAACAAGGAGGCCCTGCACGCCGCCGGCCATCTCTACCCGGGCCACACCGAGCTGCTCGCCCACCTCACCGGCACCGAGGAGGTGTCGATGATGCTCTCGACGGCCAAGGTCAAGGTCATCCACGTGACCACCCACATCGGCCTGATCGACGCCGTCGCCCGCATCGAGCCCGGCCTGGTCGAGCGGACGATCCGGCGCGGCGAGGCCGCCATGCGCGGTTCCGGTCTCGAACGTCCCAAGATCGGCGTCTGCGGGATAAACCCCCATGCGGGTGAGAACGGCCTGTTCGGGTACGGCGAGGAGGAGGAGAAGATCGTCCCCGCCGTCGAACGGCTGCGCGCCGAGGGCATGGACGTGCACGGCCCGCTGCCCGCCGACACCGCGTTCTTCCTGGCCGGCCGGGGCGACTACGACCTCATCGTGGCCATGTACCACGACCAGGGCCACGGCCCCGTCAAGATCCTCGGCCTGGAGGCGGGCGTCAACATCACCGTCGGCCTGCCCGTGATCAGGACCTCGGTCGACCACGGGACCGCGTTCGACATCGCCGGGAAGGGCGTCGCGGACGCCGGTAGCATGATCGAGGCCCTCCGGCAGGCCGCCGAGCTGTCGTCCGCGCAGGGGCTGTGACGCACACGCGATGTGAGGCACGCGCAGGGGGTCGTGAGGCGCGCGCAGGGGTCGTGAAGGGCGCGCAACAGTTGCGAAGGACGCGCAGGGTTGTGAGGGAGAGGACCGTCACCGATGGGCCGTGCGGCGCAGGCCAGACGCGACGAGATCGTCCGCCTGGCCACCACCACCGGGCTGGCCAGCGTCGAGGAGCTGTCGGCCCAGCTGGGCGTGACGGCCTCCACCATCCGCCGTGACCTGGCCCACCTGAAGGCGGCGGGCCTGCTGGCGCGCACCTACGGCGGCGCGATGGCGGTGGTCACCCACCCGGAGGCGTCGCTGCGGCAGCGCATCGGGGAGGCGTTCGAGGCCAAGCGCGCCATCGCCGCCTGGGCCGCCGCCCAGATCCGTCCCGGTGAGACCGTCCTGCTCGACTCCGGCTCGACCACGGGCGCCCTGGCGCACGAGCTGCGCCACGCGGTGGACCTGACGGTCGCCACCACCGGCCTGAACGCCCTGCAGGAGCTGGCCGGGGCGACGGGCGTGCACGTCGAATGCCTCGGCGGCACGCTCCGCCACGTCAGCCAGGGCTTCGTGGGCCCCCTGGCGGAGGCGGCGCTGAGCCGGATGACGTTCGACCGCGTGTTCCTGGGCGCCGACGGGGTGACGGCGGAGGAGGGGATCTGCGAGGCGAGCCTCCAGCAGACCCGGTTCAAGGAGCTGATGATGGAGCGCTCACGCCACGTCTACCTGCTCGTCCACGCCGCCAAGCTGGGCCGCCGCCCGTTCCACGCCTGGGCCCGCATGCCGGCCGCCCCCGGCGCCTGGACCCTGGTCACGGACGCGGCTGCCACGGAGGAGTCACTTCAGCCGTTCACCGTGAGAGGGGTCAGAACGGTCGTCGTCGCGGGCTCGTGAAGCCGGCCACGCTTGGTCGTCCGGCTCGCCCAGGAGCCACCGGCGAAACGGCCCCGCTTCGTCCTCGACACCAGAGGAATCGCTCATCTCCAGGCGGAAGGCCCGCCGGCGTCTTGAGCCACAGCGACCGGAACTCGTCACTCATCAAGAGCTCTCTCCACGTTCGAGCCGCTCCTCGGGGGAAGTGCCGTATTCGTGATCGACCGGAACAACAAGAAGCCCCAGACTCTCGGCACAGGCCATGAGCTGGGGCTGGTAGCTCCGGTCGGCCGAAATCACATCCGGCCGGTGGAGTCAGGTGGACGATACTGGGATTGAACCAGTGACCTCTTCCGTGTCAGGGAAGCGCTCTCCCGCTGAGCTAATCGTCCGTATTGAGTTGGAACTCAGAGCGGAAGACGGGATTCGAACCCGCGACCCTCACCTTGGCAAGGTGATGCTCTACCACTGAGCCACTTCCGCGTGATGACGCGTCTTTTACTTTACCGGATCCCGGAGGGTCCGCCGGTCATCGAGGTGGAGACGGGATTTGAACCCGTGTAGACGGCTTTGCAGGCCGCTGCCTCGCCTCTCGGCCACTCCACCAGGAGTCTTGCTCCGAGCGGAAGACGGGATTCGAACCCGCGACCCTCACCTTGGCAAGGTGATGCTCTACCACTGAGCCACTTCCGCGTGAATCTCCGGCGACGTGCGCCGGGCCACGGGAAAACCATATCGTCTCCGCGGAGTGCCCGTGCGCACCGTCAGGGCCGTGGCCGGGAATTCAGCTGATCAGACGGACGTCGCCGGTCATCACGAACATCACCCGATGACCCAGCTGGATCTGGTAGTACCGCGTCTTGCCGGTGGTGGTGACGTGTTTGGACGCGCGGAAGGCGTTCGCGGCATAGTACGAGCCGGTGACCGTGTCGCCCACCGTGTACGTCTGGCCCGGCTCGATCGTGTACTTGAGCGGTGTCAGAGCCTGGTAGGCCGCGCTCTTGTAGGCCGACTTCTCCGGATATGCCCGCCCGTACACCTTCACCCGCCCCGACGTCGGCGTCACCATGGGCCCCTTGGCGGGGACGGCGGTCGGTGCGGAGGCCGGATTGTGGAACCACGCCTTCTGCCCCAGGTACCAGATGGCCGTCCAGTCGCCCTGCCGGGCCGCGACGGCGAAGCGCTGCCCGGTGGAGGCGCGGGCGCTGTGGTCGTACACGCTGTACGTGCTCGGCTTGCCCGGGTGTTTGCCCAGGTCGGTGACGAGGGGAGCGGTGTGGCTGGGCGACTTGTGCAGCCAGACGGTGGCGGCGCCGTGGGCGGGGCAGGCCTGCTCGGGCTTCGTGGTCACGCAGCCGGTGAAGCGGGGCCGGTTGGTGGTGTACGACGGCCGGATGATCACCGAGTCGCCGTCCTTCGCGGCCTTGAAGGGCTTGCCCATGAGGGCGAAGTAGTGGGCCCAGTCCCAGTAGGGGCCGGGGTCCTCGTGCATGCCGGCCACCGTCTGCGGGGTCGTGCCCGGAACGTTGTCGTGGCCGAGGATGTGAGCCCGGTTGAGCGGGATGTGGTACTTGGCCGCCAGGTGTTTGACCAGCCTGGCCGACGAGCGGTACATCGCCTCGGTGTACCAGGCGCCGCCCTTGGCCAGGTAACCCTCGTGCTCGATGCCGATCGAGCGGGTGTTGACGTCCCAGTTGCCCGCGTGCCAGGCGATGTCGTTCGTCTTCACGTGCTGGGCGACGTGTCCGTCACGGGAGCGGATCGTGTAGTGCCAGCTCACGTACTTGGGGTTACGGATCATGGAGGGGATGCCCGCGTAGGAGCCCTCGGTGTCGTGGATGACGATGTAGTCGACCGCGCGGGTGCGGGCCAGGCGGTCGTGGTTGCCGTAGTCGCGGTCCTTCTTCTTGCCGAAGCGCTTGTACGCGGCCGGCATCCATTCGCAGGTGAGCGTGGACGGGCACTCGGCCTGGCCCGGCTTCTGCTGCTTCGGCAGGGCGGACAACTCGGGCTCGGCCTCTCCGTCCCAGCTCAGCTCCGGGTCCAGGTCGAAGTCCAAGGGCTCGTCGTCACCGAAGTCGTCGCTCTCCGTTTCCGGCATATCCGAATCCGCCGAAGTGCCGGAAGTGTCGGCGTTGCTGTGGGCGTCAGTGGCAGGAGGGGCATGCAGGACGTTCGGGGCGTTCAGGGCATCAGGGGCGTCCGGGGCCGCCTGTACGGCGGTCCCGGCGCGTTCGCCCGCCGCCGACTTCCCGCCCGGTGCCACGTCCACGGGGTCGAGCCGGACGAAATATCCGTCATCGGTACGCCGCCGCACCCCTTCCCGCATCACCGCGAACACCTCGTCCGCGAACGCCCCCGCCGCCACGGCGTCATCCGTGCCCGCGTACTTGGCCACGGCCTCGTACCAGTCGGCCGGATCGGAGCTGGGCCGGTCCTGGTAGGAGGCGAGCAGCGCGGCGCCGGCGCGGATGTTGGCGGCCGGGTCGGTCCGCAGCCGGGCGGGCTGCACGCCCGCGAGGCGACCGGCCTCGGGCAGGGTCGTCAAGGGGGCGGGGCCAGGGGCTGTGCGCAGCGCGCCGTGATCGGCGAGCGTACGGGACATGGGCCTGGCGTCGTCTCCCCGGGGGTCACCGAGGGCGTCCCCGATCAGGTGGCCGTGCCCGAGCGCGTCGGCGGGGAAGGCGTCGATCAGGTGCATCGGCCCGTAGCCGCCCGACGTGCTGGGCCGCCCGCCGTTCGCGTCCCACCGCGACTCCAGGTAGGCCACCCCGAGCAGCACGCTCTCCGGCACCCCGAACTCCCGCGCGGCGGCGGCGAAATCGGCCTGCCGCCCTGAGGCCACCGTCCCGTAGGCGGTCGTTCCCGAAGCCGTCGTCCCGAAGGCCGTCCCGGTGAGCGGCCGCTCCAAGGGCGGGAGGGCGGTGGGTGTGGTGAGGGTGCCTGCGGCCAGGGCGGCGGCCAGCCAGAGGTGCATGAACATCTCCCCAGGA
The DNA here is from genome assembly GCF_035917475.1 of Nonomuraea fuscirosea. NCBI lineage: Bacteria > Bacillati > Actinomycetota > Actinomycetes > Streptosporangiales > Streptosporangiaceae > Nonomuraea > Nonomuraea fuscirosea. The sequence continues at coordinate 2,153,223 of NZ_CP109074.1, forward strand.
ATGTCACGGAACGACTACTCACCGTAACCATGCCCCGGAAAGGGATGTGTCAGACGGGTCGGATGATACGCATGAGATCTGCCAGATCCGCTGCGAACTCGGCATCCCAGTCATCGGCCGCCAGATGCCCCGCCAAGCGCCGATGCGCGGGCAGATCGGCCCCCCGCCGCGTCCGCGACTCGTCCGAGGCGCTGGAGAAGCGCCCGTTCACCTCGGAGATCGCGAACCCCAGCACGAACGTGCTCACCAGTCGCTCGATCCTGGGCACGTCCGCCTCCGGCACCCCCGCGTCGAGCAGCGCCTGGTAGATCAGATCCACCACGCGCACCCCGTCGGACGTCACCGAGGCCCGGAAGAGCAGCAGCGGGAAGACCGCGGGATGCTCCCTGGCCAGCCGCCGGGTCGCCCACGCGATCTCGGACAGCCGCTCCTGCCCCGTGCCCGCCGCCTCGGACGGGGTCAGCCCGGTGAGCAGCCGCCCCACCAGGGCGTCGAGCAGCTCGTCCTTGTTGCGGAAATAGCCGTAGAGGGCCATGGGCGTCACCCCGACCCGCTCCGCCACGGCCCGCATGGACAGGGCCTCGAGCCCGCGCTCGTCGGCGATGGCGAGCGCCGCGTCGAGGATCTCCGGCTGCCGCGAGGTCTTGAGCTTCCGCACGACCGCAGTCTACAGTGTAGAGCAATCAGTCTACGACGTAGACCGAGAAGGGCGGGTCGTCATGCTGGCAGCCGAAGGACTGGTCAAGCGCTACGGCGGGGTCGTCGCACTCGACGGCTTCGACCTGCGGGTGCGGCCCGGTGAGATCGCGGGCCTGGTCGGGCACAACGGGGCGGGCAAGACGACGTTCTTCGAGATCGCCGCCGGCCTCACCACGCCGGACGCGGGGCGGGTGCGGGTCGAGGGCGACGTGGGGATGGCCCCGCAGCACCTCGCGCTCTACCCGAGCGTCACCGTACGCGAGACGCTGCGGCTCTTCGGCGGCCTGGCCGGGCTGCGCGGCCGGGCCCTGACCGCGGCCGTGGAGAGCACGGCGGAGGAGCTGGCCCTCACCGAGGTGCTCGACCGGCGGGTCGGCGTGCTCTCCGGCGGCCAGCAGCGCCGCACCCAGGCCGCCACCGCCCTCCTGCCGGAGCCGGAGGTGCTGCTCCTCGACGAGCCCACCGCGGGCGCCGACCCGGAGACGCGCGCCGCGCTGCTCGCCGCCGTACGCCGCCGGGCGCAGGGCGGGGCCGCCGTCGTCTACTGCACCCACTACCTGCCGGAGCTGACCGAGCTGGCGGCCACGGTCGCGGTGGCCGGGAACGGGCGGGTGATCGCCAGAGGCGCCGCCGCCGACCTGCTGCGGGACCTGCCGGGCGAGGTCAGGGTGACCGTGGAGGGCGCGGCGGAGATCGCCGTGGCGACCACCGATCCCACCGCCACCCTCGTCGAGCTGCTGCGCGACCTCGACCGGCCGGTGCTCGGCATCGACATCCGCCGGCCATCCCTCGACGACCTCTACCGGGAGCTGTCACATGCCACCTGAAGCCCCGAGCCGCCACCCGGCCGCGCCGAGCCGCATCGCCGGAGGCGGCCGGCCGGTGGCCCTGCGAGCGTCGCTGCGCCGGATCGCCGTGCTGGCCGGGCACAACGTGCTGCTGCGCCGGCGCGATCCCGCCCACTTCGTCAGCTACCTCGTCATGCCGATGGTGCTCATGCTCGTCTTCAAGGGCATGCTCGGCGAGGCCACCCAGGCGGTGACCGGGCTGCTGGTGATGTTCTCGGTGCTGTCGATGGCCGACGTCGCCACCGCCACCCTCACGGAGCGCACCTGGCACACCTGGGACCGCCTGCGCGCCACCCGCGCCAGGATCCCCGAGATCATGATCGGCAAGGCGCTGCCGGTCTTCGGCGTGCTCGTCGTCCAGCAGGCCGTGCTGCTGGCGTACGGGGTGCTCGTGGTCGGCATGCGCCCGGCAGGGCCGCTCTGGCCGCTGGCGCTCGCCGTGGCCGCGTGGTGCTTCGCGCTGCTGTGCCTGGGCACGGCCGTGGCCGGCGTCGTGCGCAGCCAGGGCGAGCTGAGCACGTTGTGCAACATCGCCGCCCTGTCGGTCAGCGCGCTGGGCGGGGCGCTGGTCCCGTACGCGCTGATGCCCGCCTGGGCGCAGGCCGTCGCGCCCGTCTCGCCCGGCTACTGGGCCACGACCATGCTGCAGGCCGCCGTCAGGGGTGACGTGGCGGGCACGGCAGGTCCGGCCGCGGTGCTCGCCGGGCTCGGCGTGGCCGCCGGAGCCTTCGCCTGCCGCCGCTTCAGCCGGGGCTGGGGCCGTTCCGCGACCCTCTGACGTCCGCTTCGGCCGAGGGCTGAGGACGTTCCGGGGTCGTCTGGCGTTAATTCCTGCCCGATATCGGGCAGGATGTTGGCGTGTCTCACTCCAGAGCCGTAGTGTCCTCGTCTGTGTCCACGACACGGCATCCGTACGAAGATCTCATCGCCCACCTCACGAGGACGAGCCCGCTCGGTCCTGGCGAGGCGGCCCGCGTGGTCGCCGACGTGCTGTCCTACTTCTCCGAATCGGCCGAGGAGTTCGTCCGCCGCCGTCACGGGGAGCTGAAGGCCAGGGGATTCACCAACGACGAGATCTTCCCCAGGATCGCCGGCGAGTTACACGGCCGCCGGGTGGCGGCGCCGGAGCTGTCGCTGCGGCAGCTTCGCAGGATCGTTTACGGATAGAGGAGACCTCGATGTGCGGAATCGTGGCCTACGTCGGCCCCAAGGACGCCGCGCCCATCCTGCTGGAGGGCTTGCAGCGGCTCGAATACCGGGGCTACGACTCGGCGGGGGTCGTCGTGTCCAACAAGGGCCTCAAGGTGCGCAAGGTCAAGGGCCGGGTGGCCGACCTGGCCAAGGTCGTGCCGGCCAGGTTCAAGGGCGGCCTCGGCATCGGGCACACCCGCTGGGCCACGCACGGCGTGCCGAGTGACGTCAACGCGCATCCGCACCTGTCCGCGGACGAGCGCATCGCGGTCGTGCACAACGGCATCATCGAGAACGCCGGAGAGTTGCGCGCCAAGCTGGAGGCCGACGGCGTGGTGTTCGCCTCCGAGACGGACACCGAGGTGCTCGCGCACCTGATCGCGCACGCCGCCGACGAGAACGAGTCGCTGGAGGAGGCGGTCAGGAAGACGCTCAAGAGCGTCGTGGGCACGTACGGCATCGCCGTGATCGACTCCCAGCGGCCCGGCGAGGTGGTCGTGGCCCGCAACGGCAGCCCGATCGTGCTGGGCATCGGCGAGAAGGAGATGTTCGCCGCCTCCGACGTGGCCGCGCTGGTCCGCTACACCCGTCAGGTCGTCCACCTGGAGGACGGCGAGCTGGCCGTGCTCAAGGCCGACGGCTTCCACACCTTCGCCAGCGACGCCCGCGAGACGGCCAAGGAACCGCTGACCGTCGACTGGGACGCCGGCCACTACGACACCGGCGGCTACGAGCACTACCTGCTCAAGGAGATCTCCGAGCAGCCCGAGACGATCACCCGCACCATGAGCGGGCGGCTCGACGAGCGCTTCCACGTCGCCCACCTGGGCGGGCTCAACATGGACGCCCGCGAGACGCGCGGCTTCCGCCAGGTGAAGATCATCGGCTGCGGGTCGGCGTACTACTCGGGGCAGATCGGGGCGCAGCTCATCGAGGAGCTGGCCCGCATCCCGGCCGACGCCGAGCCGGCCAGCGAGTTCCGCTACCGCAACCCGGTCGTCGACCCCGACACGCTCTACGTCGCGATCAGCCAGTCGGGGGAGACCTACGACACGCTCGCCGCCGTACAGGAGCTCAAGCGCAAGGGCGGCCGGGTCATCGGCATCGTCAACGCCGTGGGCAGCGCCATCGCCCGCGAGGTCGACGGCGGCATCTACCTGCACGCGGGCCCCGAGGTGTCGGTGGCCTCGACCAAGGCGTTCACCTCGACCTCGGTGGCGTTCGCGCTGCTGGCGCTGCACCTGGGCCGGGTGCGCGACCTGTCGCCCGCCGACGGGCGGCGCATCGTGGACGGGTTGCGCCGGCTGCCCGGCCAGATCGAGCAGATCCTCGCCCAGGGCGAGGAGATCGCGGAGCTGGCCAAGAAGTACGCGCCGCACCCGAGCATGATGTTCGTCGGCCGCGTGCGGGGCTACCCGGTGGCCCGTGAGGGCGCGCAGAAGCTCAAGGAGATCTCGTACGTGCACGCCGAGGCCTACCCGGCCAGCGAGCTCAAGCACGGCCCGCTCGCCCTGATCGGCCCCGAGATGCCGACGGTGGCGATCGTGCCCGACGACGAGCTGCTCGACAAGAACCTCACCACGCTCGGCGAGATCCGCGCCCGCGGCGGCCGGGTGCTCATGGTCGGCCACCGCGCGCCCGACGCCAAGCTGGCCGACGACGTCATCGTCATCCCGAAGAACGAGATCGAGCTCGACCCCATCCTGCTGACGATCCCGCTGCAGCTCCTCGCCTATTACGCCGCCGTCGCGCTCGGCCGCGACGTGGACAAGCCACGCAATCTCGCCAAGAGCGTTACGGTCGAGTAAGAGTCTAATTCGGGCCAAACTATCGTTATCTCGCTGCGGACGGCATAAATTCAAACTGTGCGGCAGTTCGACCAACACCGGCCCCATCCCGCACGCATGTACGACTACATGCTCGGTGGGAAGGACAACTACGCGGTCGACCGCCAGGCCATCGATCACCTGGCGGAGCTGATCCCGGAGGCGGTCCCGCTGGCCCGGGCGAACCGGGCCTTCCTCCAGCGTGCCGTACGTTATGTGGCCCGTGCCGGGGTCACCCAGTTCATCGACCTCGGCAGCGGGCTGCCGACCCAGGGCAGCGCGCACGAGGTGGCGCCGGAGGCCAGGGTCGTCTACGTCGACCGCGATCCCGTCGTCGCCGCCCACGCCACGGTCCTGCTCCGGCGCTCGCCGGGCAGGGCCTGTTTCGTCCAGGCCGACCTGCTCGATCCCGACGCGGTGCTGGCGGGGGCGGGTGAGTTCCTCGACCTCGACCGGCCGGTGGCCGTGCTGATGGTGTCGATCCTGCACTTCCTGCCGGACGAACGGGACCCGCAGCGGGCGGTGGCCGCCCTGCGCGAACGGATGGCGCCGGGCAGTCATCTGGTGATCTCGCACGCCACGACGCTCGGGCGCATCGGGGACGAGGAGCGGGCCAGGAGCGTTCAGCGGGGGTCGTCGGGCCGCAACGGGGCCGACCGCACCCCGGCGCAGATCCGGGCGTTCTTCGGCGATTTCCCGCTGGAGCCGCCGGGGCTCGTGCAGGCCACCGACTGGCGTCCCGACCGGCCCAAACTGGTGGGTGACTGGTCGCTGCCGTCGTCCCTCATGGCGGGAGTCGGAAAGAAAGTCAGATAAGCCCAAAAATCATGAAAAAGCGGCAAAAATAGTGATTTTGCGTGTGGTCAAGACCCCGGTGTATGGCCGCTCGTAATGGGTTAATAACATAGAGTAATGGGGGATTCGGGCAGCACGTTCATGCGCCGCCGGGGGTTCATCGCCTGGGGCCTCGGCCTGGCGGCCTGCGCCGCCGGGTGCGGCGTCGAGCGCGCCGGTGAGCGCCTGGCCGCACCGCGTACCGGATTCTCGATCAACTCCGACCGGCGGCGCTGGGCCCGCGTCGGGCAGGCGTTCGCCGGCGCGGCCCGCGCGGCCGGGTTCGAGGCGGGCACCGGCCTGGGCGCCGGCTCGATGATCACCGTGACCGGCCTGCCCGCGCTCACCGCGGCCGAGCTGAACAACGGCCAGAGCCTGCTCGACACCGGCACCCCGCTGGCCAGGCTCAGCGGCGAGGCCGAGGTGGTGGTCGTGCCCGACGGCTCGCCGCTGCGCGACTTCGACGACTTCAGCGCCCGGCTGCTGGCCGGCCCCGGCCGGACCCTGCTGACCGGCGGCCCGCAGGGCGAGCCCGACCACCTGCTGTTCGGCCTGATCGCCAAGGCTCTCGGCGCCGACACCAGGAAGGTCGACTACACCGGCTATCCGAGCAGCGGGGAGGCCGTCGCCGCACTGCTGGCCGGCCGGGCCACCGCCGCCGCCGGCCCCCTGTCCAACTGGCGCACCGGCATCGGCCGCGGCCGGGTCAGGGCGCTCGCGGTGTCCTCGGCCCGGCGCGTGCCCGACCTCGACGCGCCGACGCTGCTCGAATGCGGCGTACGGGTGGACTTCGCCGACTGGGTGGCCGCGTTCGGGCCCGACGACATGCCCGCCGAGCGGCGCGAGGCGGCCGTGCGCATGTGCGACGAAGTGCTGGGATCGAGGGCGTGGGAGGCCGCCTGCCGGACCGCGGGGTGGCTGGCGATCCCGCTGGCGGGCGACGACTTCGCGCTCTGGCTCGGCACGGAGATCGCCCGCACCCGCGCGACACTACGCGACCTCGGCCTGATCGACGCCACCAAAGCCACAACATGCTGGGGTAGTTGCGGGAACGGCCACTAGATGTAGGATCCTGGTCGTCGCTGGTTCGCCTCTCCTGAGGCGGAGCAAAAGGGAACCCGGTGCAATTCCGGGGCTGCCCCGCAGCGGTGAGCGGGAACGACCGCCGTCATACGCACTGGAGAGATCCGGGAAGCGACGGCCAGTAGGAGCCATCGAGCACGCCCGCGAGCCCGAAGACCTGCCAGCGGTGTGAAGTGTTCAGGGCCTCGAGGGCGGGCCGGAGCGCGCCGCGGCGGGGGAGACTCCTGGCCGTCGTGCTCTCGCGTGCCCTCACGGGGATGAGCTCGCGAGGAGAGAGAGCACGTGACTCAGATCGTTGAGGTTGACCGCCGCCTGGCCATCGAGGAGGCCGCCGCCCGGGTGATCGCCGACCCGGCCAACTCCCGGGTCGCCGCCCGGCTGCTGGCCGAGGAGATCGCCGACGAGGCCGCCGGGCAGGGGGTGCGGTCGTTCTCCGAGTCGATCGCCGCCACCCACGCGGCCGGGCTCGTCCAGGACGGGCTGGCCGACTTCGTCGCCGCGCACGCCGCCGAGCTGGACGCGCTGGTGCCGGACGACGCGGACGACCGCTTCGAGTACTTCGGGCTGCGCACGGTCTACGACCGCTACCTGCTGCGCCATCCCGAGAGCCGGGCGGTGCTGGAGCGACCCCAGCACTTCCTGCTCCGAGTGGCCTGCGGGCTGTCGGAGAGCGTCGCCGAGGCGGCCGAGCTGTACGGGTTGATGTCGACGCTGTCGTACCTGCCCAGCTCGCCGACCCTGTTCAACTCCGGCGCGCGCCGCCCGCAGCTGTCGTCCTGCTTCCTGCTCGACTCGCCGCGCGACGAGCTCGAAGCCATCTACGACCGGTACGGGCAGGTGGCCAGGCTGTCCAAGTACGCGGGCGGCATCGGCGTCTCGTGGACCCGGGTGCGCTCGCGCGGCTCCCTCATCAGGGGCACGAACGGTCACTCCAACGGCATCGTCCCCTGGCTGCGTACGCTCGACTCCTCCGTGGCGGCGGTCAACCAGGGCGGGCGGCGCAAGGGCGCGGCCTGCGTCTACCTGGAGACCTGGCACGCCGACATCGAGGAGTTCCTCGAACTGCGCGACAACACCGGCGAGGACGCCCGCCGTACCCACAACCTCAACCTGGCCAACTGGGTGCCGGACGAGTTCATGCGGCGGGTCGAGGCCGACGAGGTGTGGTCGCTGTTCGACCCGAAGGAGGTGCCCGACCTCACGGACCTGTACGGGGCGGAGTTCGACGCGAAATATCGCGCCTATGAGGCCGCCGGGCGATATGTCAGGCAAATCCCGGCGCGTACCCTCTACGGCCGGATGATGCGCACCCTCGCCCAGACCGGCAACGGCTGGATGACCTTCAAGGACGCCGCCAACCGCACCTCCAACCAGACCGCCCGCCCCGGGAATGTCATCCACCTGTCGAACCTGTGCACCGAGATCCTGGAGGTCACCAGCGACGCGGAGACGGCGGTGTGCAACCTCGGCTCGGTCAACCTGGCGGCCCACCTGACCGGCGGGGACGTGGACTGGGAGCGGCTGCGCGGCACCGTGCGCACGGCCGTGCGCTTCCTCGACCGCACCATCGACCTCGGCTTCTACCCGACGCCCGAGGCCGGAGCGGCCAACCGGCGGTGGCGGCCGATCGGGCTCGGCGTCATGGGGCTGGCCGACGTGTTCTTCACGCTGCGGCTGCCGTTCGACTCGCCGCGCGCGCTGGAGCTGTCCACCAGGATCGCCGAGGAGATCGCGCTGGCCGCGTACGACACCTCGGCCGACCTCGCGGCGGAACGCGGCCGGCACCCGTCGTACGCCGACACGCGCGCCGCCGCCGGAGTCCTGCACCCCGACCACTACGCGGCGGCCGGCTCGGCGCGCTGGGACGCGTTGCGGGACAAGATCGCGCGTACCGGCCTGCGCAACTCGCTGATGATCGCCATCGCGCCCACCGCGACCATCGCCTCCATCGCCGGCTGCTACGAGTGCATCGAGCCCCAGGTCTCCAACGTGTTCAAGCGCGAGACCCTGTCGGGTGAGTTCCTCCAGGTCAACCGGTATCTGGTGGCCGACCTCCAGGCGCGCGGGCTGTGGACGCAGCAACTGCGCGACGACCTCAAGCGGGCCGACGGCTCGGTGCAGGCGGTGCCCGGCATCCCCGAGGACCTCAAGGTGCTCTACCGCACCGCCTGGGAGCTGCCGCAGAAGGCGCTGATCGACCTGGCCGCCGCGCGCCAGCCGTACATCGACCAGTCGCAGTCGCTCAACTTGTTCATGGCCAGCCCGACCATCGGCAAGCTCTCCTCGATGTACGCCTACGCCTGGAAGCGCGGCCTGAAGACCACGTACTACCTGCGTTCCCGCCCCGCGACCCGCATCGCCCAGACCACGGTGACGGCCACCTCGGCCGCTCTGCCGGCCGAGGCGGTCGCGTGCTCGCTGGAGAACCCGGAAACCTGCGAAGCCTGCCAGTAAGGAGCCCCTTTCGTGCTGCTCGACCCCGGCATGGACCTCACCCTGCGTCCCATGCGCTACCCCGACTTCTACGAGCGCTTCCGCGCGGCCATCCGCAACACCTGGACCGTCGAGGAGGTCGACCTGCACAACGACCTCGCCGACCTGGCCAGGATGACCCCGCAGGAACGCCACCTGATCAACCGCCTGGTCGCCTTCTTCGCCACCGGCGACTCGATCGTGGCCAACAACCTCGTGCTCAACCTCTACCAGCACGTCAACGCCCCGGAGGCGCGCCTCTACCTGAGCAGGCAGCTCTACGAGGAGGCGGTGCACGTGCAGTTCTACCTGACCCTCCTCGACACCTACCTGCCCGACCCGGACGAGCGGGTCAAGGCGTTCGCCGCGATCGAGCACATCCCCTCGATCCGCGACAAGGCCGAGTTCTGCTTCCGGTGGATCGACTCCATCGACGGCCTGCGCCGCCTGGAGAGCGCCGCGGAACGCCGCCAGTTCCTGCTGAACCTCATCTGCTTCGCCGCCTGCATCGAGGGACTGTTCTTCTACGGCGCGTTCGCCTACGTCTACTGGTTCCGCTCCCGCGGCCTGCTCAGCGGCCTGGCCACCGGAACGAACTGGGTCTTCCGCGACGAGTCCATGCACATGGAGTTCGCGTTCAGCGTCGTGGACACCGTGCGCGCCGAGGAGCCGTCGCTGTTCGACGACGAGCTGGGCAAGCAGGTCACGCTCATGCTGGAGGAGGCGGTCGCCGCCGAACTCGCCTTCGCCGCGGACCTCTGCGGCGACGGCATGCCCGGCATGGGTGTCGAGCAGATGCGCCAGTACCTCGAATACGTCGCCGACCAGCGGCTGACCCGGCTGGGCCTGCCCCCGCGCTACGGCTCGGCCAACCCCTTCGCGTTCATGGAGCTGCAGGACGTGCAGGAGCTGGCCAACTTCTTCGAACGGCGTGTCTCTGCTTACCAAGTGGCGGTTGAGGGCAATGTGAGCTTTGACGAGACGTTTTAAGACATTGGGGGTATGAACGTGCAGTCTCCGGCGGACTGGCCGATCCTGCTCATCGCGGTGGTCGGATCGATCCTCCTGGTGGAAGTGCTCCGGCGGGTGCTGAACCGCGCCGGGCTTAAATGGGCGCTCGCCCGCCATCTTGTGGAGCACTGCACGTGGCCCGCCTTCCTGATGGCCGCCGCGGTGGCCGCCAACGCGGCGTTCGGGCCGGGGATGTTCGGCGACTCCCCGGCCGAGCGGGGCCTGGCCGGCACGGTGGAGCGGGTGCTCGGCCTGGTCACGATCGCGGCGGTCACCTGGCTGATCGTGCAGGCCACGTACGCGCTGACGGACGTCGTCCTCGATCGGCTGGTGCTGGTCGAAGGCGAGCGCAACCGGCGGGCCCGGCGGATCATGACGCAGATCGCGCTGGTCCGCCGGATCGCCGCCGCGGTCATCATCGTGGTCGCGGTCGGCGCGATGCTCTTCTCCTTCCCGCAGGTCCGCGCGCTCGGCGCCGGCCTGCTCGCCTCCGCCGGCATCGCGGGCGCCGTCGTCGGCATCGCCGCCCAGCCGACCATCGGCAACGTGCTGGCCGGCCTGCAACTCGCCTTCAGCGACGCGCTCCGCCTCGACGACGTGGTCGTGGTCGAGAAGGAGTGGGGACGGATCGAGGAGCTCACCCTCACGTACGTGGTGCTGCGCCTCTGGGACGAGCGGCGGCTCGTGCTGCCGGTGTCGTACTTCACCCAGAACCCGTTCGAGAACTGGACCCGCCACGGCAGCCGCGTCCTGGCCGTGGTCTACCTGCGAGTGGACTGGGCCGTCCCCGTCCCGAAACTCCGCGACGCCCTGTACGAGTTCCTCCAGGGGAACCCGCTGTGGGACCAGAAGGACTGGACGCTCCAGGTCACCGACGTGCTGCCGAACGGGCTGGTGGAGCTGCGGGCCCTGATGAGCGCCGCCGACTCGCCGTCCTCATGGGACCTCAAATGCGACGTCCGCGAATTCCTGGTGAACTTCGTCCGGGAGAATTACCCGGACGCCCTGCCCCGATTCCGCGTCGACTTCCCCGAGACCCAGGTGAGCGCGGGCTGGCACCGCGAACAGGTCGACGATAAATAAGTGGCACGCCGCCCGACCGTCCCTTTACCGTGGACAACGTCCGCCGGCGAGAACGAAGGGAGAGCGAGAAGTGACCGACCTGACCGTCCTGACCAGCTACCGGCCGCTCGCGCCCGCCCTGTGCGCGCCGCGGCGGAGGCTTTCCGGATAACCCCCCGACGGGTTCGCCGGAAAGCCGTCCCGGACGAAAGTCCGGGGCGGCTGATTGTTTTTCATTCCGAGCGTGGGGCAGTTTGGTCAGCCCGCCTGCCCTGGGAGCAGGAGAATCGCAGGTTCGAATCCTGCCGCTCGGACCACGGCCCTGAAAGGAAAGGGCCGCGGGCCACGGCCTGGCCGATGGGAATGGCGCCCCTCGGCCGGACCGGGCCCTCGCCCCGGGCACGGCCCACGCCAGCCAGGCCCGGGGCCCAGCCGCTCTGGCCCAACTGGCAGAGGCGCCGTCTTCAGGAGGCGGAGGTTCAGGGTTCGAATCCCTGGAGCGGCACCGAGAAGACCCTGAACTTCTGCGTCCCCCTGCGAGGGACCCAGAAGAAGGGGACACGTCGAGATGCCCACTGAACAAGGCTTGCCTGCCGTTGCAGAGCGCACCCGGAGGCGACAGGCGAAGATCGAGGCCGTGCGGCGACTCAGAGCCGTGCTGAGCTTGCGCAGCATCCCGCTGTATGCGATCCGTGACCACCACGGCCGTCTTCCGTTCCCGCAGTTCGTTCCGTTGCCCATTTGTCCGCTCCCCCGCAGGGGGCACCATGCGAACGGGCACCGTAAAGGTGGCTGCGACCATCGCCTTCCCTGGCGTTCACGGGCCTCCCCAAGGCCCTGGAGCCGCGCTCTGTACCTGCATTCACAAGGCTTGTCCCAGCAGTGCCGCGGTTTTCGACCGTTCGGGGGCGCCGATGGCCGTGAACAACGCGTGGGCTTGTTCCCAGTGGCTCTGCGCCTCCTCCTTTGTCGCGTTTTTCCTGGCATGACCGAGCGTCATCAGGAGGCGTGCGGATTCCAGCCGCTGCCCGGATCGCCGCGTGATCTCCAGCGCGTCCTCGCACACTTGGATGCACCGCTCATTGTCGCCCTCCTCCAGGTGGATGGTGGCGAGCAGGCCATGCAAGCGTGGCAGATTCAGCGGATTGACGGTGAACGCCGGCTGCAGCAATCGGTCTATCGTGACACGCGCGTCTCTGGGCCGGCCTTGGCGGTGGTAGAACTCCGCGCGGACCATCAGCACCTGATCAAGGTATGTCCCCGTGTGTTCGCTGAGTTCCAGCGCGGCGTCAAGGCGCGTGAGCGCGACGTCTGCTCTACCGAGTTCTGATTCCGCTTCCGCGATGCCGACCAGCGAAGCGATCTGACACCGTTTGTTCTCGACTTCCTCGGCGATGGCCAAGCCGCGGCCGAAGAAGTCAATCGCCTGCTCGTAACGGCCCACGTCACGATGTGTCCAGCCGAACGTCTCGTACGTCACCGCCTCGGCGTAGCGCAGACCAACGGCCTGGGCCACGGCCAGCGCCTCGTCAAGAGCCTCCAGCGCCTCGGGGAGGCGGGCCTGATTCCGGCGTACTAGGGCGAGGTTGACCAGGGCCAGTGTCTGGATGTGCGTGTCACCAGACTCGTCGGTCAGCGGGAGACACGCCTGCAGGCATTCCTCGGCGCGGGCGAGCTGGGCGAGCATGAGGTGGGCCGAAGCCAGGTTATTCAGTCCACGTGCTTCACCACGCCTGGATCCCAGCGCGTGATGGATCTCCACGGCCCGCTGGTACAGGGGAATCGCTCTGTGCGGCTCTCCCAGCTGTTTGAACACCACACCACAGCCCTGCAGCGCCACGGCCTCACCCTGCGGCCATGACGCCTGGCGGGACAGTTCCAGCGCGCGCTCGAAATAGTCCATGGCGCTCTTGAGATCGGCAATGCGCCATTGGACCAGACCGATCAGGCGGCACATCGCGGCCTGCCCCCTGGGGTCTTGCTCTCTCTCGGCGGCGATCAGCGCGATCTCCGCGATACGGAGCCAGTCTCCGTGTGCACGCCGGTGCTGCAGGACGTCATGCATGGCCTCGATCAGGAGCCATGCGTACGGCCGAGGCCCGTGCGTGGCCGCGCGCGACACGGCCACCACGAGGTTGTCCCACTCGATGTCGAGCCAGTCGAGTGCTTCCCGCTTGGTAGCGAAGGGTGTGGGAGTCACCTCCGGCCGAGCGTGATCATAGGCGAGATCGGGGACCTCGATACCGGCCGCTTCAATCGCGCCGATGACCGTACACAGGTAATAGTCGAGAAGCCGGCGGACAGCGGACTCCCGCTCGACGGCGGGGTCCTCTTCGGTGCATCGTTGCGCGGCGTACTCGAGCACCAGATCGTGGGCGGCGAAACGCAGTGGGCCGATCTCCTTGATGAGGTGGATCCGCGCCACGGCACCGAGCAGGCCCACCGCCCGCTCGTGGCTCGTTCTCGTCAGAGCGGCCGCCGCCGCGACGGAGATCTCGCCGCCACCCGCCAGGCTGAGCAGGCGGAACATCCGCTGTGCCGCCGGCATCAGTGCCTTGTACGACAGATCGAGGGCTGCCTGCACGGCGACTCTTTCGTGGCCCTCCACGCGGAGACGCACCAGCCGTCCCTGTTCAGCAAGTTGGTCGACGTAGTGGGCGATCAACCGGTGTTCGTGATCGCCGATCCAGGACACGGCGATGGACAGCGCCAACGGCAGCCGGCCACAGAGCGCCATGAGTTCTTCGGCGGCCTCCGGCTCCCGTAGCAGGCGATCCTTACCGATGCTTCTGGCGAGTAGCCGCTGCGTCTCCTCGCGGTCCAGCACATCCAGCGTGAGGCGCTCGACTCCGTCCAGGGCCGCCAGGCTCGCTAGCCGGTGACGGCTTGTGATGACGGCATGGCATCCCGGGTCGCCGGGCAACAACGCGCGCATCTGTTCCGGGTCGGCGACGTCGTCAAGGATCACCAGCACCCGCCGTCCTGCCAGGAGCGAGCGATAAAGTGCGACTTGCGCGTCCAGCTCTAATGGAATGTCCTTCGCCGCCACACCGAGTCCCTGCAACAGCAGTAGCAGGGACTCGGACAACGACATCGGCTCCCGCTGGTCGAAGCCCCGCATGTTGAGGAACAACTGCCCGTCGGGAAAGCGTTGGCTCGCGGAATGAGCCCAGTGGATCACCAGCGCGGTCTTGCCCACGCCAGCGGGACCGACCACGAGGTTCACCCGGCCAGCGTCCAAACGCCGCAGCGCCGCCGCGCGGCCGACGAAGCGGCCGCTCGCGGGTGGCAACTGGCGTGGGACCAGCGCCGGCTTGGCAGTCTTGGCCGGAGGTCTCCCCTCGAGTATCAGCTGCTGAAGCCGCTGCAGCTCATCGCTCGGATCCACACCGAGATCGCGTACGAGCGCGGTTCGGAGTCCCTGGTACACCGACAGGGCGTCGCTGACACGTCCGTCGCCGAAGAGCGCCTGCATGAGCAGGGCGTGTGGCCTCTCCCGCAACGGTTGCTCGGCGACGAACTGGGTGAGCGCCGGGATGACCGACCGGCCCTGCCCCATCGCTAGCAGCGCCGCTGCCCGCCCCTCGACCGCCTCGTACTTGAGCTCCTCGAGCCGGTATCGCTCCGCGTGGGCGGCCGGGGAGCTCAGATCGTCGAAGGGGCTGCCTCGCCATAACGCGAGAGCCTGGTCGTACAGGTCCGTCGCCTCCGGGTGCAGGCCGTCCTCCATCGCCCGGCGCGCTTCTTCCACCAGAGAGACGAACTGGTCGGCGTCCACCGCGGCCGCCCTAGTGTCAAGGAGGTATCCCGGGCTTCGGGTGAGGATGACGTCCCGCCCATGGGGCCCGAGCGCCCGCCGGAGCTCCGCGATCAGGGCGCGCAGCCGTGCCGGGGCGGAGGGCGGCAGGTCATCGCCCCAGATGTGGTCAGCCAGGCGCCCCACCGACACCACTCGACCGGCGTCGAGAAGCAGGGCCGCGAGCAGCGACCGCTGCCTGCCGGTCGGTTGCGCGGCCCGGCCGTCCACGGCGATCTCCAGAGGTCCGAGAAGAAGAAACCGTATGTCAGGCGACGAATTCCTCATCCGGCTCCCCATGCAAGATCCATGCGCGATCCATGCGCGCAATTGCCACAGTGCTCCCAAATCCCACTCAGAAATCGGTGGTGCACGGATGACGCCACTACTCAACGGTAGCGACTGGGCGTGGGGCGAGGGGAGCAATGGCTGATCTTGGTCTCACGCAACCAGCCCGCTCTGACCTACCGCAATGAGACGGCGGACGCGCTCAGAGGTCTACTCGGCCAGAGCGCAGGACCGTCGTCGACCTCCTGAACGAGCCGTCGCCGGGCAAGACGGACGTGCGGGTGCTACATCGCAGATCTTGGGGGAGAGGGTCTCCTCGCCGTCTGTAGTGGCTGATCATCGCCCGGGTTTGGTGGACTAGCCGGAAATATGACCAGGCCAGAACGTGGTGGGCGAGGCGGACGGCGGGGATGAAGAGGCGGGCGAAGACGCGGCGGATCTCGGAGGCAGAGGGCCGGATCAGCCGGGGCGGGGTCAGCAGGCCCGCTCCCGGGCGACGGACAGGAAGGCCAGCGCGAGCATGCAGGTGGTGACGTGACGGTGCCAGGGGGTCCATTCGCGGACTTGGTACTGGCTGACCGCACCGCACGAGCGGCGCTCCCAGGCGGCCACCCCCAACTCTGTGAACACCTGGTCCGGACGACGCGCCCCGCTCCGGACATCGAGCAGGGGCAGATTCACCGGGACGGCCATCACGTAGGGCATCTGACGGATATGGAAGAAGGCCCGCAAGCCGGGGTCGCGCCCGTATCCGGGATGGGCGGTGAAGTACCGAAACGGGGTCCCGGCCGCCAGTTCCTCCTCCAGCATCGCCATCACCAACAGCCATTCCAGCCGATAGGCCGTGCCATGCCCGACATGGTCGGCCAGCTGCCAGGAGTTCTTGCGCGGTACATCGGCCAAAAGACCGCGAACCAGGTCAGCGAACGTCGCCCGCGGCTCGGACCGGGTGAACAACGGACCGGCGATCCGCTCGGGCAACGCAGACAACTCGGCATCCCAGGACACGACCAGATCGTAGGTGAGGGCAAAGGCCACCCGAAGACCTTCACATCACTCTCCGTACCCGATCGGCAACGTGAATCAAGATCTACGAATGTAGTACAGGGCACCGGGATCCACGCCCCGGCACAAGAAGCCACCCGGCCGGGATCTCACCCCAGCCCGCAAGTCCTGCAATACCGCACTGAACCGCATCCGGGCCGCCGTCGAGCGGGCCATTGCCCACCTGAAATGCTGGAAGGTTCTCAAAAACGGCTTCCTGCGTTCACCGGAGGAAATCCCGCAGTGCTACGCACCGTCGCCAAACTACTGGAAGTCTTCCGAGCGACGGCCCGTACCGAAACACAATTCAAACAGATTTTGGGAAGTTCTCCAGCTGTCCGTGAACCATCGAGAGCGGAGAGACTTGTGCCGGAAACGGTGACATCGTCCCCCATCAACGGAAATGCCTCCCTTAGTGTCGCGCTTCACATCGGAAGCGACGTCATCGCGCATGGTCTTGAGGCCGTCCTGCAGCAGATCGCGGGTGTCCGCTCCGTGCAGCGTGTGGATCTTCGCTCGCTGCCCGGCCTCATCGAGGACGACGAGATAGATGTCCTGGTCGTCTCCTTCGATCTGTGGTCCGACCTCGAGGGGATCTGGGACCCCACCGCCCACCGCACCAAAATTCTTGTCACCGGCAGCGATCTGCACACCCGGGAGATAGAGTCCTTCAGTTCTCTCCCCGTGGACGGGTTCCTCGCTCTCGAGTACATCTCAGCGGAACGTCTCAACGACACGCTCAGCCGACTGGTGAACGGGGAAGTCCCCCTACCCTCCGAATTGGCCTACAGGCTGTTGAACGAGGCGTATCCGGTGGTGACCCGCCGGAGGCGCGCTCATGTGGAACTCACCGCCCGGGAGAAACAGACGCTGGCGCTGCTCGTGAAAGGGATGAGCAACAAACAGATCGCCCGAGGTCTCGGCATTTCCACACACGGGGCAAAGCGGCTGGTCACTGCGATACTGCTAAAAATGGGTGTACCGAACAGGACCGCGGCGGCGGTGCAGGCGATCGACTCTGGCCTCGTCCCGGAGCGGTCGGCCGGGGATTTGGGATAGCCGGAACCAATGAAGTGACGGTCCGGATCCCGGTCCGTCACCGCGCCGCTCCTTTCATCTCTTAAGGTGTGATGGCCATCCAGACATCCGTCCTTGAAACGTTCAGCACCGTGTTCACCGGCGAGCCGCGCGAGGATACGGTGGCTCCGGCTGAAACGGTCGCGCAATCGCGCGAAGACGAATACCTCAACGACCTGGCGGACGTGCACGGTCTCGATGAATCCGCTGTTCTCTCCACTGTGACATCGCGCTCGTACGGAGAAATGGCGGCCAGGGCCCTCGAAGGGTGTGGTGCGGGATCCGACCACGTCGATGTGATCATCCTCGCCTACGCGAACACCGAGTTCTTCATCCCGAAAGGCGCCGGCTCGTTCCTGGCCGAGGAATTTCCGTCGGCGAAGATGGTCTACGCCGTCACGGAACAGGGAAAGCTGGCCCCGTTCACCGCGCTGAAACTCGCGCAGTGTCACCTCCAAGAGGAAGAGTGCGAAAGAGCGGCCGTCGTCGCGATCGAGCAGCGCGCCGTGCCTCTCGTCGACGACCACGACGCGGGCAAGCCTGAAGTGGATGCTGCCGCGGCGATCCTTCTGTCACGAGATATATCTGCCACTAGTACTGAAATGCCGAGCGTTGCTCTGCGAAAGGTCGGCGGGCAGGCGGAACTCGGTCCGCTAGTGAGAGAGATGTTGCGGATCGTGACAGCAAAACTGGACGGCGACCCCCTCATCGTCATCGGCGAGCGCATACCGAGAGGCGAGGCCGCTTCCTTTTCGTCCCGTGTCCATCGGGCGGAAGCCGGCCGTGTTTGCACCGGAGTGTGGGAAACGCTCGACCGGAGTCTGCGAGGCGACGACGGCGACGGCGGCGACGGCGGGTATTCCGGGCCCGTCCTCGTCATGGAATACGACCCGATGCTGGATCAACTCGGTGTGGCGTCGATGATCGTGCCGTAGCGCCTTCACGCCGTTCACACGTGTCCCGCGACCAGGTAACTACGGGGCAGATCCGGCAGGTTGGCCGGGTTGGCGGCTGAGGACCAGCGGCCGTACTCGGCGCCCGGCCGGCCGGGCTCGGTCACGACGTCCACGGTCCAGCCGTTGTCCGACAGGAAGCTCCCCGGGTCGTCCGTGCCGAACCGCCAAGGACTGCTCGCGTCTTCGAGCTTGCGCAGGAAGGATTTCATGTACGGGAAGCGGTAGATACCGGTCCCGATCAGATCGACGCACAGGCGGCTGCCGGGCGCGGAGAGCTTCGCGGCGCGGCGCACCACGTCGCCGGCCACTTTTTCCGGCAGGTAGAACAGCACCCCCTCGGTGAACCACAGCGTCGGCACCTGGGGGTCGTGGCCCGCCGCCGCCAGAGCCGCGTCCCAGTCGTCGCCGAGGTCCACCGGAACCGTCCGCAGGTCGCACTGCGGTACGGCGTCAGCCGTGTCGAGGACGGCTAGCTTGTAGGACAGGACAGTCGGCTGGTCCACCTCGTACACGGTGGTCCCGACCGGCCACGCGAGGCGGTAGGCGCGGGTGTCGAGACCCGCGCCGAGCCCAACCACCTGCACCAGGCCCGCGGCCAGACCTTTCGCGATGGTGTCGTCGAACCAGCGCGTGCGGATCGGCAGGAAGGGATTGCCCTCGTCGGAGGCTCGTGAGGTGTGGAAATGCCGAAGGAGTTCGGCGCCTTCCGGTCCGGCGAGCAACGAGGCGTAGGGATCGTCGAACAGCCGGTCGGGGCGTGCACTCTCACGGGCTCTGGCAGCAGCCGTCCACCGTGCGGTCTCGCCGACTCCGTTCATCTTGTCTTCGCCCATGGGCAAGCAATGTAACGACCGGCTGGCAGCGGCAGAATCTCCATACTCCGGCATACCTGATCCGGCAGGGCCTTTGGGACGCCCAATGGGGACTGGCCTGCCGCTATGCGCCCGACAGAAGCTGGCAACGCCAGCAGGATTCGAGAGAAGAGGACGCGTGATGCAGCCGCGAACGGTGGACGACGTACCAACGGTGATCGCCCAGGAGATGGGGCGCGTCCTGTCCGGCGAACCGCTGGACCTCCACCGGGACTTCTTCCTCGCCGGGGGCGACTCGGTGCGCGCCGTGGAGTTGATCACGCGCCTTGGCGAGCGCTTCAGCGACGGTACGGAAGAGGCCAGCGCCCGCCTGTGTTCGGCACTCCTGCTCGCCGTGTTCGAGGACGCGACACCGGAGGCGCTGGCCGCGGTCGTGCGTGAGCACCTCTGAACGGGAGGGCGACCTCTATGACCGGTTCCGGTTGGTCGGTCCGGGAGATCGCCGACGCCGTGGCCGCCCGCCGGGTCTCCGCGACGGAGATTCTCGCGGAGGCCCTCACCCGTATTGACTGCCGCAACAAGGAGTTACGCCTGGTCGTCACCATCGACGAACGGGCCGAGCGGTGGGCGCGCGAAGCCGACGAGGCCGTACTGCGCGGTGAGTCGCTCGGTCCGCTGCACGGCGTTCCGATGACAGTGAAGGACAGCTTCTCCACGCAGGGTCTGCGCACCACCGCGGGGTCCCGCGCCCTCGCCGGCAACATCCCCAGCCGTGACGCGGACGCCGTGGCCGCGCTCAGAGCGGCCGGCTGCATCGTGTTCGCCAAGACCAACCTGGCGGAGAACTGCGGTGACCTTCAATCTGCGAACCCCCTATTCGGGGCGGCTGCCAACCCCTGGGATCCGCGGTACACCACCGGCGGTTCCTCCGGCGGCTCCGCCGGAGCGGTCGCCGCCCGGTTCTGTGCCGCCGACCTGGGTTCCGACATCGCGGGATCGATCAGGATCCCGGCCGCCGCCTGCGGGGTCTACGGGCACCGGCCGAGCTACGGCATCGTGCCGATCCGCGGTCACCACCCCCCATACCAGCCGATCGAACCGGATCTCGCGGTGGCGGGTCCGCTGGCGTCCACGCCCGGCGACCTCTCCGTGCTCCTCGACCTTTTGGTCGGCCCGAGCCAGGCGGACAGACCGGCCTGGCGGGTGGAGCTGCCGCCCGCCAGGACCGTACGGCGGGTGGCGATCTGGCCGGACGATCCGTACTGCCCGGTCGACGCCGAGATTCGCGGCGCACTGGGACACGTGGCCTGGGTGCTGGAAGCCGACGGCGTGCCTGTCGAGCAGACCCGGCCGTCCGGCATCCGGCTGGACGAGAGCGACGAGGTGGGCCGCAGGCTACTCGCCTCCGTGGCGCTGAAGGACTACAGTGCCGCGGACATCGCCGCCATCAACTCTGCTGACCGCGCGCCGGGTGACGGCCTCGGCGCGCAGTACGTCGCACAGAGCTACCGGGACTGGATGCAGGCGCACGCCAGGCGCGAGCGGCTGCGGGCGCGGTGGCAGTTGTTCTTCACGCACTTCGACGCTCTGCTCCTACCCGTCGTCCCCTCCTTGGTCGGCCCCCACGACGCCCGCCCGTTCGCCGAGCGGACCCTGACGGTCGACGGTGCTCCACGCCCGTACTGGGACCAGATGGTGTGGGCCAATCTGACGGGCCTGGCCGGCCTTCCGACCACGGTCGTCCCTGTGCGCCGCGACAGTCGCGGCCTGCCCATCGGCATCGCGGTCGTCGGCCCCTACCTGGAGGACCGTACGCCGCTGTCGCTCGCTCAGCGGCTGTACGAACTGCTCGAACCTCTCGGGCCCCCACGGGTCCGGCATGGCAATTCAGCCAGCTCTGTCGGGCGGGCACCTGGAGTTAGCCATGACCGCGGCGCCACGCCAGATTGTTCCCAAGTCAATCCACTCCCCCGAATGTGAATGGCTGGATCGGAGGACCATCCATGCACGCAATCGTCATCGCCGGTGGGAAAGGCACCCGGCTAGGGCCTTTGACAGCCGAGACCCCTAAGGCGTTGATGAGGTTCGGCGAATTCACCCTGCTGGAGATAACGCTGCTCCGTCTGCGGGAGGCCGGTGCCGACCGGGTCACCCTCTGTGTCTCCCACCTCGGCGAGATGATAAGGCAGGTGATCGGTTCGGGCGACGCACTGGAGATCGCCATCGAGTACTGCCACGACCCGATTCCGCTGGGCACCGCGGGTCCGTTGCGGCAGGTACCGCACTGGGACGAGCCGGCACTGGTGATGAACTGCGACATCCTCACGGCTCTCGACTTCGGCCGCCTGTACAGGCTGCACGTCGACTCCGGGGCGAGGATGACGGTCGCGACCCAACGCCGCCACGTGGTCGTCCCGTTCGGTGTGATCGAGTTCGCCGAGACCGGCCACGAGGTGCGAGCCATCAGGGAGAAGCCGTCGCTGCCCTTCGATGTCTCTGCGGGCATCTACGTCGTCGACCCGAAGGCCAAAGACCTGATACCGATGCGGGAGCCGACGGACATGCCCGCCTTGATGCGTGCCCTGCTCGAGGAGGGACACTCCGTCCAGGCGAGTTCGTTCACCGATGTCTGGCACGACATCGGCACCCCTGCGGGCTACCAGGCCGCGCAACGGGACTTCGCCGCCGACCCCACCGCCTACCTCGTGCCGAAGATCGCAACCCCGCAGCCGTAAGCGGATCACCTGCTCATTTCTTCTCCACTCAGCTGCGAGAACATGAAGGCGAGGACATAGTGGTCGTCGAACCTGATGAGGACTCCGCGTACGTGGCGGTGATCGGCCTGGGATACGTGGGCCTGCCGCTCGCCGCGTCGCTCGCCGCGGCCGGCATCCGGGTGGTCGGGATCGACACTGACCCCCGCGTACGTGACGCCGCCCGAGCCGGCCGGCCCCTCCTGCGGGAGCCGGGCATACCCCGGCTGCTCGCCGGTTTGGACGAAAGACAGCTCACCTTCCGCGAGAAGTTGCCTGACGAGCCGCCCCAAGCCGTCATCGTGTGCGTCGGTACCTCGCCGGACACCGAGAGCGACCAGCCCAACCTGCGGCATGTGGAAGCAGCCATCGACATGATCGCGCCGTCCGTCACCGACGACTGCGTCGTGATCGTCCGCAGCACCGTGCCGGTCGGCACCTGCCGCGAGGTCGTGCTGCCCCGGCTGCGGGCGCACACACCGAGGCCACTGCTCGCGTTCTGCCCCGAGCGCACCATTCAGGGAACCTCGCTCGCGGAACTGCACACGCTGCCGCAGATCGTCGGCGGCCTCGACGAGCGGTCCGTCAAAGCGGCGAGCGAGTTGCTCGCTCCCGTCATGCCGGACCGGGTCACCGTCTCCAGCCTGGAGGCCGCCGAGCTGGTGAAGCTGGTGTGCAACGCGCACACCGACCTCATCTACGGCTTCGGCAACGAGATCGCCCTGATCGCGGAGGGCCACGCGCTCGACGCCAACGAGGTGATCGACGCCGCCAACCTGCGCTATCCACGCCCGGACATCTCCCGGCCCGGCTACGTCGGCGGAAGCTGCCTCGTCAAGGATCCGTACATGCTGATGCGGGCGGCCCGGCAGGCCGGCCACCACGCCCCGATGGTGGCCGCGGCCCGGGAGATCAACGAACTGGTGCCGCGGCACGTGGTCGCCAGGGCCGTCACCGAGCTCGAGCGCCGCGGGCGCCCCCTCGCCGATGCCACCGTCCTGGTGTGTGGCATCGCCTACAAAGGACGGCCCGAGACCGACGACGTACGCGGCTCCGCCGCCGCCGTCGTCCAGGCCCAGCTGACCGGCCGGGTGGCGCGGCTGCTCGGCCACGACTTCGTCGTCGCGCCCGAGCGGATCGCCGCCATGGGGCTGCACCCCACCCCCCTGATGGATGGGCTGCGCAAGGCGGACGTGGTGCTGCTCCTGAGCGACCACCCGCGATACGTTCGCGACGACATCGCGGCAGCGCTGACCTCGGCCCCGGTGGTCTTCGACATGTGGGGGCTCTGGCAGGAGCCGCTCACCGATGCGGCCGACATCGCGTACATGAGGCTGGGCCGTGGCTGAACACGCACTCATCACCGGCGGCGCCGGGTTCATCGGCGCTCATCTGGCGCGCAGGCTGCTCGACGAGGGTGCCGAGGTCACCCTGGTCGACGACTTCTCCCGAGGGCAGAGCGACGCCACCTTCGCCGATCTTGAACGCCGTGCCCGGCTCGTCC
This sequence comes from Nonomuraea fuscirosea, assembly GCF_035917475.1. Taxonomy (NCBI): domain Bacteria; kingdom Bacillati; phylum Actinomycetota; class Actinomycetes; order Streptosporangiales; family Streptosporangiaceae; genus Nonomuraea; species Nonomuraea fuscirosea. The sequence continues at coordinate 2,176,479 of NZ_CP109074.1, forward strand.
GCCACGACCTGACCCGGCCGATCCCGGCCGAGGCGTTCCCGACACGTGTGGACACCGTCTACCACCTGGCCGCCGTCGTCGGCGTCCAGCGTACCCAAGACGACCCCGGGCGGGTCCTGCGCACCAATGTGCTGGCCGCGACCCACCTGTTCGATTGGTGCGACCTGACCCGTCCCGACACCGTGTTCCTCAGCTCCACCAGCGAATTCGCGGACGGCGCCGCACACCTGGGGGCGGCCACCTTCCCGACATCCGAGAAAGTGCCGTTCGTGCTGACCGAGCCGCATGCGCCGCGGTCCAGCTACGCGCTGAGCAAGGCCGTCGCCGAGAGCATGCTGCTGTACCGCGCCGACCGGCTGCGCGTACGTATCGGGCGCTACTTCAATGTCTACGGACCGCGCATGGGCCACTCCCACGTCATCCCGCAGTTCGTTGGCCGCGTCCTGGACGGCGAGGACCCGTTCCGGGTCTACGGGGGCGAGCAGACCCGCGCCTTCTGCCATGTCGACGACGCGGTGGCGGCCACCGTCGCCCTGACCCGGCTGCCGGACCCCGGACCGGTGATCGCCAACATCGGCGACGACACACAGGAGATCCGGATCGCGGAACTGGCCCGGCTGCTGTTGCAGGTTGCCGGGGTCTCTCCGCGTCTCGAGTTCCTCGGCGCCCCCGCAAACTCGCCGGCCCGCCGCCTGCCGGACCTGTCCAGGCTGCGCCGGCTCCTGCCCGGGCGCACTTCCGTGCCCCTGGAGAGCGGCCTGCGGCAAATGCTCGACTGGTACAAGGGGGAGCGTCGCGGCCCGTCCGCCGAAGGAGTCCCGCATGGCAGTCAGTGAGACGCGGCGCGAGATCGCCTTCTCCGACAACACGATCGGCCGGCCCGAGATCGACGCCGTGACGGACGTCCTCACCTCCGGTTGGCTCTCCGCCGACCGGCGGACCCGCGTCTTCGAGGAGGAGTTCGCGGCCGCTGCCGGGGCGCGGGACGCGGTCTTCGTCAGCAGCGGCACCGCGGCGCTGCACCTGGCGGTGCTCGCGCTCGGCCTGCGGCCGGGGGACGAGGTCATCATGCCGTCGCTGACCTTCGTGGCGGGAGCGGCGTGCTGCGCCCTGCACGGAGTCGTACCGGTCCTGGCCGACATCCACGGCGCACGGGACCTCACGGTGGACCCCGCCGACATCGAGCGGCTGATCACCGAGCGCACCAGGGCCATCGTGGTCATGCACTACGGGGGATATCCGGCCTCCGTCGCACAGGTCAGGGCCCTCGCCGACCGGCACGGGCTCCCCCTCGTCGAGGATGCCGCGCACAGTCCGGTCGTCTCCACGCCCGACGGCGTACTCGGCACGGTCGGCGACATCGGCTGCTTCAGCTTTTTCGCCACCAAGAATCTGACCACCGGCGAGGGCGGCATGATCCTCGCCCGGGACGCCGAACTGCTGGCCCGCGTACGGTCGTTGCGCTCGCACTGCATCGACGGCTCCTCCCGAAGCCGTACGGCGAGCGGTTCCGCCGGATACGACGTCACCGGCGTCGGCCTCAACTACCGGCCCACCGAGATGGCCGCCGCCCTCGGCTCGGTACAGCTCGGCAGGCTCGACGGCGACCGGTCCCGCCGCAGCGACCTGGTCTCCCTGTACCACGGCGGTCTGGCCGGGATCAGCGGGCTGGACGTGCCGTTCGCCGGGCACCAGGGCGCCTCGGCTCACCATCTGCTGCCCGTACTCCTGCCCGAGGGCAGCGACCGGGAACGGATCAGGCGGCGGCTGCGCGCGGCGGGAGTACCCACTTCCGTGCACTATCCGCCGACGCATCTGATGGCGTACTACCAGGACGACCCGGACGGCCTGCGTGCCGACGCCATCCCGCGCGAACGGCTCGTACGTACCGAGTCGGTCGCACGCAGGCTGCTGTCGCTGCCGCTGCACGCCCGTCTCGGCGACGACGACGTGGCGTACGTCGTGGACCGGTTGGCCGACGTTCTCGCGGGGGAGTGAGCCACAGTGGAGATCACCACGACCGACCGCCGCCTTCACCGCGCCGGGCTTCCCTTCGTGGCGCTCGGTGTGGACCATCACCCCTCGGCCGCCGGCTGCCGCTGGTGGGTGGACTGGGACGAGGACGCCCTTCGGGCCGACTTCGGGCGCATGGCCGAAGCGGGTCTGAACTCGGTGCGGCTCTTCCTGTTCTGGCGCGACTTCATGCCCACGGAGCACGCGGTGGACTCCGAGATGCTCAACCGTCTGGACACCGCCGTCCGCGCGGCCGGAGAGGCGGGTCTGTCCTGCGTTCTGTCGCTTCTGACCATATGGATGAACGGCCAGCGCCTCGACCTGCCCTGGCGGCGGGGGCGCAGTGTGTGGCGCGATCCGGACCTGCTCGCCGCCGAGGAGGCGTACGCGCGAGCCGTGGCCAAGACCGCGCACGCCCACGGCAATGTCCTCGCCTACGACCTCGGCGACGAGTTGTGGAACATCGACGAGGCCGACGCGCTCTCCCTGACCAAGGAAGAGGTCGCCGGCTGGTACCGGCGGCTCGCCGACGCCCTTCGCGAGGAGGCGCCCGGCGCACTCGTCATGCAGGCCAACGACCCGTCGGCGGTGTTCGGCGGCGGCCCGTACGGCTGCGACAACCAGCGGGAGCTCGATCTGATCGCCCTGCACGGGTTCCCACCGTGGGCCCCCGGCGGGATCGAGTCGACTCTGTCGTACAAGGCGACGAACCTGCCGTCGTTCCTGGCCGCCGTCGGCTCGGCCTACGGCCCGGTGCTCATCGACGAACTGGGCAGCTACGGCGTGCACACCGGCACCGCCGCGTCCTTCCTCTCGGCGGCCACCGCGTCGGTCCTCGCCAACGGCGCCGCCGGAGTCTTCGTCTGGTGCTGGCAGGACATCGCGTCGGCGGCGGAGCCGTACCGGGAACGCCCGGCCGAGCGATATGTCGGGCTGCACACCCTGGAGGGCACCCCGAAACCCACCATGGGCACCTACCGACAGGTCCTCGACCACGCCAGCGTTCTCACGGCCGCGCGTGCGCCCGCCTCCGCCGCCCTCGTGCTGCCGCACCGTCTGCGCGGCCAGGGCACCTCGTACCTGGACGGTGCGGGCAGCGCGGTCGCCGCCTTCCACTCCTATCTCCTGCTCAAGCGGGCCCACGTGGACGCCGACGTGGTCACCTCCGCGGGACTCGACCACGACCGGCACGACCTCGTCATGTGCCCGGCCGCGGACCGGCTCACCCTCGACGACCTCGACGCGCTGCGGGCCCACGCCGAGCGCGGCGCCACCGTCTACCTCTCCCTCGGCGACCATCTGCACGGGCTGCCCGGAGCCGACCTCGTCGGGGCCGAGATCGTCGACTTCCGGCTCGGGGACGACGGTAAGAGCGCGCTTTGCTGGGACGACGCGCGATGGCCACTTCGATGGGATCCCGCGGCGATGAAACCCACCACCATGGTCGCCACCACCGGCCGGGTCTTCGCGAGTTACCCCGACGGGTCGCCCGCCCTCGTCGAGCAGGCCGTCGGCCGGGGCCGCGTGCTGTTCACCAACGCACCGCTGGAGTGCCAGTTCGGCGCACCCGGACTGCTCACGTCGAGCGGATGGCACCTCTTCTACGCACGCATCGCCGCGATCGCCCACGTGCGGCCCGCGGTGCGCTGCGAGGAGCCCGACCTGGAGATCGTGAGCGGCCGCGACGGCGGGCTCGTCGTCGTCAACCATGGTGAACACCCCATCTCGGCGCAGCTGTCGACCGCCGGCACACGCCACGCCGTCTCGCTCGGAGCCAAGGAATGGACCGTCCTGGGCCGACGGCTCCCGAGTCACGGAAGGGAGTCCGCGTTGTGAAGGCAGTCGTCTACCACGGGCCCGGGAAGGTCGCAGTCGAAGAGCTGCCACAACCCCGGCTCGCCGGGCCCCGGGACGCGATCGTCAAAGTGCACCGCACGGCTCTGTGCGGCACCGACCTGCACCCCTACCGGGGCGAGACACCCTCGTTCGCGTCCGGCACGGTGCTCGGGCACGAGTTCGCCGGCACGGTCGCCGAGGCGGGCCCACTGGTACCGTTCGCGCCCGGACAGCGGGTGTTCGCCTCCGACATAGTCGCCTGCGGTTCGTGTGCGCCCTGCGCGCACGGCATGCACTACCAATGCGTGTCGGTCGGCCTGTTCGGTTCCTCCACCCTGGTGGGTCCCGCGATCGCGGGTGGCCAGGCCGAATACGTCCGCGTCCCGTTCGCGGACGTCGTTCTGTGCGCCACGCCTGACGGTGTCTCCGACGAGCAGGCACTGTTCGTCGGAGACGTCCTGAGCACGGCGTACGCGGCGGTGATGGGCGCGCGGGTGCGACCGGGCGACGTCGTGGCGGTGGTCGGGGCGGGACCGGTCGGCGTCCTCGCGGCGGCCTGCGCCCGGCTCGCCGGGGCCGCCGAAGTCGTCCTGGCCGACAGCGACGCCGGGCGGCGCGCAGGCTTCACCGGTCCCGGACGGATCGTCGCCCCCACGCAACTCGCCCTTTTGACGGCTGAGTTGACCGGAGGCTGGGGAGCGCATGCCGTGATCGAGGCCGTGGGGGCACCGGCTGCCCTGTCCACCGCCGTCGGGGCCGCGGCCCCACGGGCCACCATCGCCGCGGTCGGCGTGCACCATGCCGACGCCTCTTTCCCCGCGGGCACCGCCTTCGCCCGGGAGCTGACGGTACGCTTCGTCGTAGGCGACCCGATCGACATCCGCGAGCCGGTGCTCGCGCTGCTGCGCCACAAGCGCCTGGACCCGTCCGAGCTGATCAGTCACCGGCTGCCGCTGTCCGCGGCCGCCGACGCCTACGACCTGTTCGACCGCCGCGAAGCCTTCAAGGTCGTCCTCGCTCCGTCCGAAGTGTGACCCTGGCGAGGCCTCGCCGAGGTGCAGAATCAGGGCGCGTGCCGTACGCCTGTATCGCGAGTCGGACCCGAAGCCGACGATCCGGCGGCTGGCCGAGCAGTTGAACGTGAATCACGACGCGCTGCGCAACTGGATCGATGAGATCCGGGAGATGTTCGGGTTCGCCTACGGCGCCGATCGCGTGCATCGGCAGCTGCGCCGTGATGGGATCCGCGTCGGTCGTCAACGCGTCGAGCGGCTGATCGCGGGCCAGGACCGGCGCGGGGCGTTCCTGCGTCGTGGCCGGCGCGGTGGGGCGGCCAGGCAGGACCCGCAGCAACGCCCTTGCATACGGCATCTACACACGAGTTTCCGTTTCTCGCAACGCCTGCAGGACAACGGGAATCCGGCCGTCCATGGGTTCCGCGGTGTGGGAACGGCTGTTCGTCGCCACTGCGGCCGACGTGCCGCCGGTGGGGGCCGAATCGTGCGCGTTCGGGCCGTCAACCTGGCCGATCGGGGATTCTTCTCGATGGACCGGCGGATCCGCGCGTCCGCGACCGGGGCGCACCTGGTGTGGCGGGTCAAGAACGGCGCCAAGAGCCTGCCCGCCCGGCTGGTCGAGTTCACCGTGACCAGCCGCGACCGCTCCGGCCGACCGGTCACAACCAGCCGGCCGCGCGGGCAGACACCAGAACTGGCCGCTCCGTCGAAACGGGGAAGTCCACATCACAACGGTGCGTCGCGCAGGACGTGAACCTGCAACCTCGGATCAAGTGGCAGCCGTCCGTGCGCTTCCCTCGGCTGACAGTTTCCGAATGTGCCGTAGGGCGACGACCGGCACGCTCACACCGATCAGGTTGCAGTAGGCCACCGAGGCGTAGAAGCTGTCCACCGTGCCGGTGGCGTGGGTCGCGGCGGTGCTGACCGCGACGATCAGGCCGAAGTAGATGGCGTTGAGCACGATCGCCCGGAGGCCGCCGCCGGTTTCCTCCATGACGGTCAGCGACATGAGTACCGGGCCCTGGACGGCGTAGGTGAGCGCCACGGCGCCCAGGTAGCTGCCGGCGGCCACGGCCACCCCGGCGTCACCGCTGATCAGCCCTGCCAGTTGCTCGTGCACCGACCACACCAGCAACGCGATCACCACGTAGGCCATGACGGTGACCTCGATGCCGCCGCGCATCGACGCACGTATGCGCGGCCAGTCGCCCGACCCGCGCTGCTGGTTGATGGTGATCGCGGTGGCCGTGCCGAGGACCATTCCCGGCAGCAGCACGAGGTTCTGCATGGTGGACACGACCGTGAAACCGGCCACGGCGTCCGGCCCGTAGTTCCCGAGGACGCCGATGACCGCGAGGTTGTACGCGGAGATCACGAAGAACGACATCGCGATGGGCACGCCGATGCGGCGCAGGTCGGTGAGGACTTCGCGCCGCCAGACCAGGGCGGCCGGCGGATGCCACAGTTCGGTGCGGCGCAGCAGGACCAACCCCATGGCCAGGCCGGCCACACCCGCCGTCGCCTCGGCTATCGGGACCGCCGCGATCCCGATGTCGGTGCCGAGCCCGAGACCGGCCACGAGGCCGATCCGTACGCCCGCCGTGAAGACGACCAGCAGGGTAGCGTGCCGCACATACCCGTAGCCGCGCAGGCTCGACGCGCAGAGTTCCGGCCCGATGGTCAGCAGCCCGGCGGCGCTGGTCCAGCGCAGGAAGGAGACGAACGCGTCCCGCTGCTCGGCGTCCACCTGGAAGAACCCGGCCAGTAGGGGAGCAGCGATCATGAGAACCAGAAACAGGGCGGCGCCGAGCCCGAGCCAGACCCTGGCCAGGCTGGCGGCGTTCGCCATGACGTCCCGCGGACGCCCGGCCCCCTTGCCGATCGCGGCGGCCACCTGGTTGGCGACCGCGAAGCCCACGGTCACGGCGAGGATGACGAGGCTGACCGGCTGATACAGGGAGCGGATATAGATGACGTCGCCCCCCATACGCCCCAGGATGGCCACGATGCCGAGCTGGACGGCGAAATTAAGGGACTCAGCCACGAAGAGCGGGACTGCGAGGCCCGAAATGGTGCGCCACACGTCCCTTCTCTCCTGCGTGGTTAAGGAGAACATACGAGCCTCCAGGAGTGCGACGGCGGGGTGTGAAAAGGACTCACGGGACGCTAGCAACATTCACCGAGGAATGACCATGGGAAGCGCCTGATTCAGGCCGCTGCCGTGTCGAGCCGGCACAGGCTCAGGTATCCGAGGTGCGGGTCGTAGTCCGCCAGGACGATCTTCCGGTCCGACGTCTCCGGGAGGTCGGCGCAGTGCTCCGAGAGCGTGACCCACAGCCCGGTGCACGGCAGTCCGGCAGGGACGCGCAGAACGTCCGCGCTGACACCGGCCTTCGCCCAGTACGGGGCGAAGGCCGGTCGGCAGATCGCGGTGACCGCTCCGGCTTCCTCCACCTCAGTCCGCAGCAGGGTGACGACATCGGATGCCGACACCCCGGCGTGCTGACGGACCCTGGGGGCGCCGAGTGCGCCGTCGCGGTCGAGGACGAGCGCCACGGCCATGTCGCGGGTGGGACGGATGTCCTCGGGGATCGGCGGCCCCTGCCATACGGTCGCCTGGTCCATGACGAGGACGAGCGCACGTCCGTGGGAACCCGGGGGCAGGGTGGTCGCGGTGAGCCGGAGCGCGGTGAACGCGCCTGCGGCGCCTTGGTCGGAGATCGCGAACACCGTGTCGATGCCGTCGAGCACATGCTCCAGGAACGGCATGGGAAAGCCGGGCTCCGCGTCAGGAGTGGAGCTGGCGAGCACCGCCGCGTCGAACCCTTCGGCAAGCGGCCCGAGCCGGCCGAGCATCGGCCCGGTCATGTCGTGGAAGGTGGTCCGGCGACCCGCGAGGTACGCGTCCTCCCACGGGAGCCCGAACAGCTCCCACAGATGGCCGAAATAGGTGCGGTCCAGATCGTTGAAGGCGCTCAGCCCGTCGAAGGCGCAGTGGTCGATGTGGGCAAGGCGCAGGTCCGCCCCGATGCCGTCCGGCTTCGGTCCGATGTACACCGCGTGGCCTTCCTTCCGGTTCAGTGCTCGAAGACCATGGCCGAGAATGTGGCGCCCAGGCCGACCGCGGTCATCAGGTAGCGGTCGCCGGGCGTGAGCCTGCCGTCCGCGCGGGCCGAGCAGTAGTTGATGAAGGCGTCGGCGCCGAAGCAGTGCCCGACTTTGGAGAGGTTGTCCAGGTAGAGGCGGTCAAGGTTCTTGAGTCCCAGGCCCTTGATCACCTTGCGCCAGGACAGCTGATTGACGTGGTGCGGCAGAATGAGGCGGATGTCGTCGATCGTCAGGCCCGCGTGGCCGAGGGCGGCGGTGATGACCTCGACGAGCACGTCGGGGTAACGCACCGCCCATCTCTCGTGATCCTCGTCCGTCATCCGGGAGCCGCGGTAGAACTCGCCGCAGATGCGGGAGGCGTAACCGAGCATCCGGTCCCTGCCGGTGTCGCCCGCCCGGACCAGGAGCGCCACTACGCCCTCGCCCATCACGGCCGTCGCCCCGAGGACGCGCGCGTCGTCGGTGAAGGTCTTCTCCCCGGCGAAGACCAGGGCAAGAGCGTCCGGATCACCGTCCTGCGCGAGCATCCGCCCCGCCAGTTCGACGCAGACCAGTACGGAGGCGCAGGCCTGCTGGCTGACGGAGAACGCCGGCGCGTGCGTCAGGCCGAGAGCCGCGCGGGCCTCGTGCAGCGGGTTGACCGGGTACGGTGCGGACACCGGCATGGTCTTCGCCTGGAGCACGTAGCGCACCAGGTGCTCCTGGCCGCGCAGCTCCGTCAACCCCCGCCCAGCGGCGATGAGGTGCTCCGCCATGCTCCGGTCATGATCCACCCGGATCTCGGAGAACCCGTAGTACAGACGGTATTGCTTGATTTCCTGGTCGCTGTGTCCAAACGCACGCAAGCGTCCGGCGACCGGTTCGCTGTGCCGGGGCAGATGGACCGCGACGGCTTCGAGGGATGTCACCGTTCGCCTCGCTGTGCCCGGCCGTCGCGGGACCCGGGAAACGCGTTTTCGACCACGGCTGCCACGTGCGGCCAGTTCATTCCGTCCCGTATCCGGGTCAGTCCGGCCGCACCGAGGTTCGTACGCAGGTCCTCGCTGTGCAGTAACCGCAGGACCGCGGCCGCGACATCGCCGGCTGTCAGGTCGCACACCAGCCCGTCGACGTCGGCTCGCACCACGTCCTCCACCCCGGCGAATCGCCCGGACACCACCGGCTTGCCACAGGACCATGCCTCCGCGAACACCAGCGGGAAGACATCTGCGCAGGAGGGCAGGCAGAGCAGGTCGCAGGCGGCCAGCGCGTCGTGTTTGCCGCTCTCGTCGAGCAGGCCGAGGTCGAGGATCCGCTCGTCCCGGTGGCGGGCGAAGACGCTTTGGTCCGCCCTCCCGCCCGACGGCCCACCGAAGGCGAGAACCGTCTCCGGAAGTACTCGCCAGATCAATGGGGCTGCTTCGAGCAGGAGGTGATACCCCTTTGACGGAACCCTGCGCCCCAGGAACAGCACCAGCGGCCCGGTCACCGAGTGCCGGTCCCGGAACGCCGCGCCGTCACCGGCCCCGATCAGATCCGGTGCCTGCGGGATGTGGCGGATACGCGAGGCGGGCACGCTGAAGTCGGCCAGGAGCGCCGCCTCCGACGGGGTCAGAGTGAACACGGCACGGGCCGCACCGCACAATCGGCGCCCCAGCCGGTGATCCGGCCAGGTACAGGGGGCGGAGGCGGGTGTCAGCAAGAACTCCGCCCCGCTCTCGCGGGCCAGCTCGTACCCGAGGGCGGCGTATTCCGCCGACGCGAGGTCGTACACGTGCACCACATCGGGACGCCGCCAGTCCGGGCTCACGCCGAGCTGCTCTCGGGTCAGGAACCGGACCGGCAGATCGTCGGACGGTCCGGGCGGGCGCGCGGAATCGGTGAGAACCGCCACCTCGTGCCCGCGTCGGACGAGCGCGGCGGCGGTGCGCCAGGCCATCCGCAGGCCACCGGTGGTCTCACTGTTCGCGTAGCCGCCGAAGACGGTGAGGACCCGGCTCATGCTTCGTCCTCCTTGGCACCGACGGCAGCCTGAAGAGCGGAGATGTCGACCTTTCCCAGCGCGGAGCGGGGGAGAGCCCGCAGGAGATGAACGTGGTGGGGCACCTCGTGGGCGGCAAGCCGCTCGCGGCACAGTGCGATCACCTCGCCGGCCAGTCCGGCACCGCCCCGGGGCCCGGCCACGACGGCGGCGTGGACCGTCTGCTCGCCACGCTCCTCGACACCGAAGACGTGCACGTCGGCCACGTCGGGGTGGTCGCCGACAAGGCGCGCGACCCACTGCGGGTTGACCTTCTTGCCGCCCACGTTGATGAAGGTCTGCTTGCGGCCCAGCAGGAATACCTCGGACGTGTCCGAGATACGCACCAGGTCGCCGGTTTCGTAGAGACCGGGGCCGGGTCCCGGGTCCCCGTCGGAGTATCCGGTGAACATCGTCGAGGTTCGGACCGCGAGCCGATGACCGGATCCGCCGGATTCCTCCCCGAGCGTGTCCGGCAGCAACTCCCATTGCACGCCCGGCGCGAACACCCCCACCGATCTCGGCTGCCAGGTCTCTCTGCTGCCGTCCTGGCAGGCGACGAGCCCGGTCTCGGTGCTTCCGTAGACCTGGTACACCGGCACTCCGCACAGCCGCCGCACGGCATCTGCCGTCTCTTGCGGCAGTGGGCCGCCCGACGACAGCAGGAGCCGCAGCCCCGGCGCGTGCGCCTCGGTTCCCCAGGCGCGGACCAGCATCGAGTACAGCAGAGGCGTGCCGAGCACCACGGACGCACCGTCGGCCAGAGCTCGCACGAGCCGGCCGACCGAGAACTTCGGCATGGTCAGGACTTGAGCGCCGGCTCTCAGCCCGGCGAAGAGACCCCCGATGAGCCCGAACGAGTGCGCTACAGGGACGGGCAGCAGGATTCGGTCCGCCGGGCAGTACCCATGGATGCTCCGGTAAAGCTCGCCTCCCCTGACCGCGGCCCGCATCGGCTGCCGTGCGAGCCGCGGCTCGGACGTCGAACCGGAGGTCAGCAGCAGGAGGTCGGGGCTCGCCGGGCCGGATCCAGCGGGCGGGGTCCGCGACGTCGCGGGGCCGGGTGCGAGCAGGTCGTCATAGGTCAGCTCTGTCGGACCCGTCGGACCCATCGGCGCGGGCACCGCCGACGACTCCGGTCTGATCAGGGTCCGCGCACCGGCGGACCAGATCACCGACCGCTCGTCGCGCAAATGCGAATTGCCCGCCTCGACCACGACGACGTCGACCGCCGCCGCGAGGAGGCCGAGCAGTACGGCGATGCTGCTGCGGCTGCCGTCCAGTACGGCGATCACGGCCGGCCGCAGGCGCTCCGCGTGACGCGCCACCCGCATGACCTCGGCCCGCAGCTCGGCGCCCGACGTCGTCGCTGTCCCCTCCGCGGTCAGCTCACCGAGCACAGGGCGTTCAGTGGCCCGTGCGTCCTCCCAGCTCAGTAGCGCGGCGACCTCCCGCATGGCCTGGTCCGTCACCGTTCACCCAGCTCCGGTGTCGTCGCCGGAACGCGTCCGGCGGCCGTCGCCCGCTCGACGTGGTCGGCCAGGCCCGCCAGCGACAGATGGTCGGACAGGACGGCGTCCACGGCCTCGTCGAGGTCGATCTCGTACGTGTGCAGCAGGTCGCCGACGAGCTGGACCAGGGAGATCGAGTCGAAGCCGAGCGTGACCAGGTCCACGTCGACATCGATCTCCCGCTCCGGGACCCGGAGGAAGCGGGTGGCGAGGCCGCGCAGTTCACGCTCGATCGCGAGCCGTGACGGGGCCGGTTCCTCCGTCGGCGCGCGGTCAGACGGAGCGACGCCCGATGCCATCGTCACGGACGGTGACGGTACCGGATCCGGGTCCTGCGCGAACGGGAGCCAGTACCGCTTCTTCTCGAAGGGATAGCGCGGCAGCGTCACCGGGAAGGGTCGCGGGCCTGGCCACAGGGGGCTCCAGTCGACGACCGAGCCATGCGTCCACAGCCGCGCCAGGTGCGCCAGCTCCCGGTACTCGCGGGTCCGGGCGACGACCGGCTCGGCATTCCCGCCGTCGGCACGGTGCGGCACGGCTGTGCCGTGGCAGACCCGGGGCACGTCGTCGCCGCGCACGAAGGAACGCAGCCCGGCCAGCACCTCCTCAGTGCTCCTCGCCAGGACCGCCAGGCGCACCGGCATCTCCTTGCGGCGCAGCGCGGCCATGTACGTGAGCGCGCGTAGTCCGGGCGCGTCGGCGCGGGCCAGCAGCTCCGCGGTGCGCTCGGCGATGATGCGCAGTTGCGGGAGGGTCCGGGCCGAGAGCAGAAACACGTCCTCCTTGCCGTCGGCGTCCGCGGTCGCTCCGGAGCGGCGGCGTTCGTCCGGGTACTCCTCGACGATGACGTGGGCGCCGGCTCCGCCGGACCCGAACGAGCTGACACCCCCGCGCCGGGGTGTGCCCGGCTCGCTGCGCCAGTCGGTCAGCTCGGTGGGGAAGTAGAAACGACCTGATTCGGTGTCGATCATCGGGTTGACCTTGTCGAGATGGACGCAGGGGGCGATCTGACGGTGCCGGAGCTGAAGTAGGAGTTTGGTCAGGCCGGCGATTCCCGCGGCGCCTTCGAGGTGCCCGATGTTCGCCTTCACCGAGCCGACGGCGCATCGTGGGCGTCCTGCGATGCCGTTCTCCGTGCCGTCGGCGCGAGGAGTGAGCGCGGCGTTGAGCCCTGCCGTTTCGAGGGGGTCACCCAGCTTGGTGCCCGTGCCGTGCGCTTCGATGTAGCCGATGGACTGCGGCGCCATCCCCGCCCGGCGTATCGCCTCGGTGATGAGATCGGCCTGTGCCGTGGGGTTCGGGACAGTGAAACCGGAGCGGCGGCCCGCGGAGTTGACGAAACTCGCCTTGATCACGCCCCATATCTCGTCGTTGTCGGCCTCGGCGTCCGCGAGTGACTTCAGGAGAACGGCGCCCACTCCTTCGCCGGGCACGAAGCCGTTGGCCCCGGCGTCGAACGCCCGGCACCGCCCCTCGGGTGAGAGCATGCTCCTGGAGGCCAGTCCGGCCAGGTGAGCGGGATGCAGGATGAGGTTGGCCCCGCCCGCGATGGCCATCCGGCATTCACCGTTACGGATGCTCTGACAGGCCAGGTGCACGGCGGTGAGCGAGGAGGAGCAGGCGGAGCCGACCGCGTAACTCGGCCCCTGGAAGTCGCAGTGGTACGAGACCATGTTGGCCAGTCGCCACGCTGTTGAATCGGCGCTGGTCAACTGCCCTGTGTTCCAGCCCGTGGCAGCGATCCGGCCGTACGTCTCGTACATGAGGCCGACGAACACCCCGGTCGATCTCTCGTGGGTGGCCGTCCCCAGGTAGCCGGTCTCCTCAAGCAGGCTCCAGACCACCTCGAGGAAGAGGCGTTCCTGCGGGTCCATGATCTCGGCATCGCTCGGCAGGACGTCGAAGAACGCGGCGTCGAACCCCGCGACATCGTCCAGGAAAGCACCCCACTTGCCATAGCTTTTCTGGTCGCGCCCGCGGCGCTCGTCATGGTGGGTGCGCCAGTTCCATCGTTCCTCAGGTATCTCGACCACGCGATCGGCGCCCGTGCGCAGCGTCTCCCACAGGCCGGCCATGTCGGTCGAGCCGGGGTAGTAGCCGCCGACACCGACCACAGCGATGTCCAAGGGGCTTTCGACACGTTCCGACTCTGGACCCGGCATCATGCGTACCCCTCTGAACGATGCTGTCTGCGGAAGTACTTGACGGTTGGATCCGCCGAACCGCCGGAGTCCAGATACTTCGCGAACCGGTCGGCGTTCACCGCGTGTACGAAATTCCAGGTCACGGAGACGCTGGCGGATAGGGCGACGGCCGTGTGGTACCAGCCGGCGGGGATGAAGATGGCGTCGCCCGGCTGAAGTGTCACGTCCAGCGCGGGTTCGACGGAGTTCCACAGCGGGAACCGGGCGGTGTCCGGCCGGTCGAGGTCGACGACGCCCGCGCCGTCGCTCAGCGCCTTCCCCGCTGCCGGGGGGTAGAGCACGAAACGCTTCTCGCCGGTGATCTGGCAGAGGCAGGCGTCGCTGGCCCATGGGTCCACGTGCAGGCGAGTCCGCCCGCCGGCCGCGCAGAGGAAGAGTCCCTTGGCCGGGAAGCTGTCCTTCGTCGGATCGGCGTTCTCCTTGATGGCCGGGAATACGTAGTCGTCCGACGGCAGCCAGGAAGGTGCCGCCCAGTCGCCCTTCAGTTCCGCGAACGCGTCGTCCGCGCAGATCATCTGGAAGTTGCGCTGCCTCGCGTACCAACGCATGTACGGGACCGGCTCGCCGTCGGCCACGCCGTCCGCCATCGCGGAGATGTACTCCTCGAAGCGCACGACCCGCTGCATCTCGAACAGGGAGTCGAAGACCGGAACGCGGCAGGCCCCGAAGCGCCGGGCCAGCTCGCCCAGGTCCCACGGCGGGGGCTGCGGCCACCACTGCCGGCACCAGCCCCTGCTGACGAGAGGCTGATTCGCGGCGAGATGGCCCGCGATGAATTCCGCGCTGCTCATGCCGGCGGGCGACGTGTTACCGGCCATCCGATGGCCCTCCGTTCATTTCCGCGTTTCGGCGACCGCGAAGGCCACCACGAGATCCGCCTGATGGGTGAGGCTCACCACCACCTCGTCCAGCTCCAGCGCATCGGCGATCGTCCGGGCGCCTCGGTGCAACGTGACGACGGGTCTTCCCCAGGGGTCACCGAGCACTTCGATGTCCCGCCAGTGAATGCCCTGCCCGAACCCCCGGCCGAGGACCTTGCACGTCGCCTCCTTGGCGCAGAAACGCCCTGCGAGGCGCTCCACCCGGCGCTCCGGCCGAAGCCCCACGGTCTGGGCGAGCTCGCCCTCGGTGAAGAGCAGGGAGCAGTAGCGGCCGCGCCGCGCTATGGGCGCGAATCGATGGATGGCCAGCAGATCGACACCTGTCCGCACACCAGATCCCTCCTAGGGCGCCTTCAGGACACCGCACCCAGAGCCTCGGCTCCCACGAAGTCGGCCAGGGTGGCGACGGTGCTGAAGACCTCGGGTTCCAGTTCGTCCAGGTCGACTTCCAGGCCGATGCTGTCCTCCAGGGCCATCATCAGCTCGACGACGTTGGTGGAATCCAGACCGAGGTCCTCCACGAGGCGGGCGTCCGCGTCGAGTTCGGGGATCTCCCGGTCGAGTACGACGGAGAGTGCGACGCGGATGTGCTCGACGGTCTGCTCGCGGTTCATCAGCCCTCATCTCTCGTGCTCGTCGGTGCCGGGGTCCGGGCGTACAGGTGCTGCTGGCGCAACAGGTCATCCGGCAGATCGCGGCTGCGCACGAGATGAGCCGCGCCGTCCCGGACGAGTACCTCCGCGGGGAAGCCGTGGCTCAGGAACCGGCCAGGCGAGGCCGAAGGGCCGTAGGCGCCGGATCTGGTGACGCCCAGCAGGTCACCTTCCCGGAGCGGCGGCAGGACGGCACCCTTGAGCAGGGTGTCGTTAGGCGTGCAGAGCGGACCGGTGATAGTCCAGGGCCGAGGCGCGCTGTCGTCGTGCGGACGGTTGAGCAGGGCCACCGGGAAGTTCCGCTTGGTGTACGAGCCGATGCCCACCGCGGCCATGTGATGGTTGGTGCCGCCGTCCGCGACGGCGAACCATTTGCCCATGGACTCCTTCACATAACGCACCGACACCACGTAGACACCGGCGCGCGCGGTCAGGAAGCGCCCCGATTCCATCAGCAGGCGCGTACCGGGGTGGGTGCGCGCGAACTCCTCGATCAGGGGGTTGATGCACTCGGCCACCCGCTTTTCGTCGAGGTCCTCCTCACCGTCGAAGTAGGCGACGCCCAGTCCGCCGCCGATGTCCACGGCCTCCAGCGGGATCCCTGTGGCGGCTGCCACCCGGTCCGCCAGCTCCAGGATGTAGCGGGTGTTCCTCCCGATGATGTCGGCATCGAGGATCCGGGTGCCCATGTACACGTGGATGCCCGCCGGTTCGGCGTTCCGCCAGCGCGACGACAGGTCTCCGGCCGCGAGCACCAGCGCTTCGTCGATCCCGAACTGCAGCGGCCGCCCGCCCATGGTCAGGCGCGATCCGCGGACCGTGAAGGCCGGATTGATCCGCAGCAGGACGCGCTGACGGACTCCGCGCTCGTCGGCGAGCCGGTCGATCCGGTCCACTTCGTCGAAGGACTCGGCGACGATGGCGTAGACGCCGGCCTCCAGGCAGGCGGCCAGCTCGTCGTCGCTCTTGCCGGGGCCGAGGAAGACGATATCTCGCGCTTCGGCGCCGGCTAGGAGCGCGGTGCGCAGTTCGACCAGCGACGACACCTCGGCCCGCGCGCCGCCCTCGAGGAGTGTGGCGAACACGCTGATGTTCGGGTTCGATTTGAGCGAGAAGAAGGCTTCAAGGGCGGGGTGCAGCGCCCCGGACAGGGCGGAAAGGGTGCGCAGCAGGACATCGCCGTCGTAGACGTAGAGCGGCGTGCCGAAGCGTTCGACCAGCTCCGTGTATTCGATTCCCTGGATGTTCATAGGCTCTCAGGTCGGTGGACTCGTGCCGCCCGGCAGGGGCCGCGACTACGGTCATGCTCGGTCCGCTCCCCCTCGGGGACAAGGCTTGGGCGGGCGCTCCACGGACCTGCCCGAAGGGCCAGGGGTTAATGCCAGATTCCCAACAGCGCCCAGGCGGCTGAAAAATCGGGCCCGGTAGCCCGGCACGCCGGCGGCAGGAGCGGAGGGACAACAGGTGACGACCGATGCGGATCCCGAGCATGCCTCGGCCACCGCGAGGGGGTCGTCCTGACCGCCATCGTCGAGGTGTCGAGACATGTTCCCCGGCAGCGGATCGGAATCGAGGAGCTGGGGGCCCGACTGGGCCTGACGCCGTCGCGCGTACGCCTCTACGAACGCCTGTTCGGACTCAAGTGGTTTCCCTACGAAACTGGCTCCACCGCAACGGACCTCATGCTGGCGTCGGCGTCGGGCCTGACCCAGCTCCGCGAGCGGGAGAAGGACATTCACTATGTCGTCCTGGGGCGTGCGATCGAGTTCGCCTCCCCGTACCCGTTGATGCATGTGCAGGAGGTCGTGCGGTCGCTGTCCCTGGAACACGCGACGGCATTCACGGTGACGCAGCATTCCTGCGCGACCGGCCTGCTCGCCGTGTCACTCGCCGGACGGCTGCTGGCCGCCGACCCGGATCCCCGGGCGCTCGCGCTGGTCCTCACGGGCGAGAAGGCGTTCTCGCCGACGGTTCAGCTCCTGTCGGACATCACCATCAACAGCGAGGGCACGGCGGCGGCACTGATCGCGTCCTCCGCCGACCACGACAGTCTGATCGGGTCCGCCACCAAGATCTACGGACGACGCAGTGACTACGTTCCCGCACTGGCGCAGATCATTCTGGATGCGGTCGATTCGGCGAAACTGACATTGGAAGACATCGCCTTAATATTGCCGCACAATGTCAACCGGTTCACCTGGAAAAAGGTCTGCGCGCTCCTCGGCATACCGCTCGACCGAGTCTTCCTCGACAACGTGCCGACCATGGGACACAGCTTCTGCGCGGACGCCTTCTTGAATTATCTGGACGCTCGTGACGGTGGACGCCTGAATTACGGCGATCGGTACGTCATGGCCGCCGCCGGCCTCGGCGGCACCTATTCAGCCATGGTGTTCACACACTGACGGAGGTGAGTCGCCATGCAGCAGGGGCAAGGACAAGTGTCGGCTACGGGCAAGCCCTTCTCGTGGACGTCGAGACTCTGCCGGCACGAGTCGTTCCCGCTGCAGAAGACCACGTTGCGCGTCATCGACGGGATGCGCAGGCAGCAGCGTCTCGACAGCATGGAAAAGCAGAAGCGGAGGCGGACGCCATCCTTGCAAGCCTGCGGCAGGACCCCAGCCTGAAATACCGCATCGGCGGGCGACAGCTGTTGCAGGCACTTCTCCAGAGGCCGGGTCATGTGCTGGATCAGAATTCCGTGAGTGACATTCCGAACCACTGACTTCCGCGTATCGCACCCTTGGTTCGTATTTACGCCTAGGAGTGCGGTGAGGACACGTCGGGGTGAAACGCAGGGCTCACGCTTGGGAATGGAAAACATAATGCCAGACGAAGTACACCTTGCGCCCGCCCGTCCGGCGCCGGACACGCTGGCGATTGCGGGGAGTTCCCCCGTCCGTCCACCGGACCGACCG
This sequence comes from Nonomuraea fuscirosea, assembly GCF_035917475.1. Taxonomy (NCBI): domain Bacteria; kingdom Bacillati; phylum Actinomycetota; class Actinomycetes; order Streptosporangiales; family Streptosporangiaceae; genus Nonomuraea; species Nonomuraea fuscirosea. Next base: position 2,194,618 of record NZ_CP109074.1, read on the forward strand.
TGGCCCAGATGGCCGCAGCCCGCCGAGAACGCCCCAGATCTGTTGGCCTCCGTGCTCGCCGGCGGCCGCTGGGCGATCAGCGGACCGGCCACGGGCAGCGAACCCTACGAACGTGCTTTCGGCCGCAGGTTCGCCGAGTACGTGGGCACGCGCCACTGCGTACCGGTGGACCATGGCTCCAGCGCTCTGGTCACCGCGCTGGAAACTCTCCGGCTGCCCTACGGGTCCACGGTCCTCGTACCGGCGCTCACCTGGGTCGCGAGCGCCAGCGCGGTCTTCCGTGCCGGCCTCGTGCCGATACTGGTCGACGTCGACCCCGAGACGGGCTGTGTCGGCCCGGACAACATCGCACCGGAAGCGGATACGGGCGCCCTGATCGCCGTTCACTGGGCCTGCGCCATGGCGGACATCCCAGGGATTCGCGAGATCACCGATCCCCTGGGCATCACCGTCATCGAGGATGCGGCCCAGGCGCACGGCGCCCAGTGGCTCGGGAAGCAGGCCGGATCGCTGGGCCGGATCGGCTGCTTCAGCATGCAGCACTCGAAAGTGCTCACCGCGGGCGAGGGTGGCGCCGTGGTCACCGATGACGACGCGCTGGCCGCGCTCCTTGAGGAATTGCGCGCGGACTCCCGGCGGTACGCCGACGGTCAGTCGACGGCCATGGGCCTCGACCTCGTGGAGAGCGCGACCCTGATGGGAGCCAACTTCTGTCTCAGTGAGTTCGGCGCGGCGGTCCTGTGCGCCCAGCTCGGCATTCTCGACGAGCAGCACGCGATACGCAACGCCAATTACCTCCTGCTCGGGAAGCTGCTCGCGGACGTGCCCGGTGTGCGGCTGCTGAACCACCGCGAGGAACAGACCCGGCTCTCCCTCTACGAGGTACCGCTGATCTTCGATCCGCTGCCGGATGGGGTGACGGCGCAGCAGATCGCCGACGCGCTCACCGCCGAGCTGCACACGCGTTTCTATCCTCCGCGGGCGCCCCTCAACCGCAGCACGCTGCTGCGGCCGTGGACGAAGCCGAGCCTCGCGCACCTCGCCGGGCGCTTCGTCGCCGAGCACCGTGCCCGAACGTATCCGCACGCCGAACACCTGGTCGCACACACCGTGCTCGCCCATCACAGCAGCTTCCTGGGGGACGAGCGCGACATGGCCGACATCGCCGACGCGGTGGCGAAGGTCTTGATCGCGTACCAGTGATCCGGCGGGCCGTGCGCATCGTCCGGTGCGAGGTCGGTGTCGTGCTGGATCAGTTCTGGTGGAGCTGTATTCGGCCGACGGGCAGGTCCGGGCGCTCCACGATGTGTCCCACGGTCTGGAGATAGTCCCGGGCGAGACCGGCAGCCACGTCCGCTTCGAAGAAGCAGGGGTTGTAGGTGACCGTACCGCCGGTCCGTGCGCGGTTCACCGAGATGGAGGGCGCCCCACGCTTCATCCACAGCTCCAGGTCGCCGGCCGGGGGCATGAGAGGACCGTTCGCAGTGACGCCAGTGGGGCAGAACATGTCCGGACGGCTGATGGAGAGATCGCCGACCCGGTCGTCCTCCTGGAACCTCGGCGGGTCCGCCTGGAACCAGGAGTCGAAGAGGTGGAGGAACGGCCAGGGCCGCTCCTTCTCGAAATCCGGGTGGACGGCGCGCGCGATGCGTTTGAAGGACCACCCTCTGGCCGTCTCGCGCTTGAGGCGCGCATGGGTTTCCGTCACGACGTCACGCAAGGGAACGTCCGCCCGCGCTGCGGACAGGAGGTACACATTGGTGGTGAACTGCCCCATGGACTGGGCGGCCCCGTCCATCTTTCCCCTGGCCAGGGTGACGGTGCCGATGCGCAGGCCGTCGAGGCCCGTGCGCAGCCGCAGACAAACTTGATAGGCGGCGAGAAGCACGACGAACGGGGTGGTTCTCAACTGCCAGGCCAGGCGCCGTACTCCGGTGGAGATGCCGTCCTCGAAGGAAAAGGCATACGAGGTCTCCGCGACCATGTCGGCACCGGAACGTTCGCCGCGCTGTGCCCTGGTGGGAAACAGAATTCCGGGGCGAGCCAGACCCAGGTCCGCCGTCCGGCGGTCTCCTGTGGTGGAATCCTGCGCGATGCGTTGAAGCTCCGCCAGCTCGCGGAACGTGACTGCCGTGGAGACTTCTGGAGTGGCCGGGCCTGTCCGGGCCGTCTGGGAAAGGTCGCCTCGCCGGATGCTGTAACTCCTCATCAGGTCGCTGAAGAAGACGCTGAGGGACCGCCCGTCGCAGACGAGGTGAGAGAAGCCGGCCACGACAAGGTGCCGTTCCGGCGCGAGGCGCACGAGGCGGACGGACCACAGTGGCGCCTTGCCGAAATCGAAGACCTGCGCGGATGATTCCCGTATCAACCGCGCGACCGGTCCCAGCTGCTTCTCCTCCGAGAGATCCGAGAGGTCGACGAACGACACCACCGGCCGCACATCGTGCCGGATCCGCAGGAGCGGGTCCCGGCCCAGTTCGGCGCACTCGATCCGGAGAGCATCGTGTCGCCCCGTGACATCGTCGATGGCGTCGTACAACGACTCCAGGTGGACCTGCCCCTTCAGCAACCTGAAGTCGCAGACGTTGAACCGCTCGGCACCTGGATCGTCGGGCGAGAAGTAGTGGATGAATTCCCAGATCGCTTCCTGGCTCGGAGCGAGTGGAAGCAACTCCGTGTCGGAGCGCACAGATTCTTCCTGCATCGTGTTTCCTCCGGTCGGATCCCGAAAGGATCAGGGTGCGGCCACCGTGCTCAGGGCTGTCATCACGGTGTCCAGGGGAACAGCCACCAGGGGATGACCGCTGGCGGCCAGGACCGGTTCGGCGACGCCCTTCAGCAGCACCATCGGCACCTCGTCGGGGGCGCACTGAACATATCCCCGCTTGTTGTCCGCTGCGAGCACCTGGCGCATTCGCGCGAAGTCCAAGCCGCCCAGCCGCGAGCGGGGGTCCGGCAGCCCCAGGTGGGACACGATCTCGCGGTGATGGGCCACCTCGGCCTCGTCCATGTACCCGAGCGATCTGCTGACCTCCGCCGCGACGAGCATCCCCCAGGCCACCGCTTCGCCGTGGCGGATGACTCCCTTGGAGACGAACTCGACGGTGTGGCCCGCTGTATGCCCGTACTCGAAAATGAGCGCTTCCTTACGTTCCTTCGGATCGGCGCGCAGCAGCGGCTCCTTGGTGTCGATCCCGATTCGCATGAGGCTCAACAGCGCGTCCGGCGCGGCTTCTTCGCCGAGCCGGCCGAGGGAGCGCAGCAGCAAGGTCTCGTGCTCAGGGGTGGCGATCAGGACGTTCTTCACCATTTCGGCCAGCCCGTTGACCAAGCCGCTACGTGGTCCCGTCGTCAGCCATTCGAGATCGCATGCGATGGCGGTCGGGCGTGCATAGCAGCCACAGAGGTTCTTTCCCCGGCGCAGGTTGACCGCTTGCTTGAGCGACAGCACCGAGTCGAAGGCGGCCACGGATGTCGTGGGCAGGTGGGCGAAGCGGACTCCCCGGTAGATAAGGGAGGCGGCGAGGCCGGCGATGTTCCCGGTCAGTCCACCACCCATCGCGAGGAAGAAGGATTCCCGTGTGAGTCGCCGGTCGACCGCGAAATCGATCACGGACTGCACGGCACCGAGTGTCTTGTTACGCTCCTCGGCGTCGAGGAAGTACACGTGCATGGTCATGTACTCGGCAAGCCGGTCGACGATGTCCTCGGCGAACTTCGCCACCGCCCGGTCGGCTATCAGCAGGCCCGCGTCAGCGTTCTTGAACTCGGCGGCGAGTGCGTTGACGAGATCATCCGCACAGCCGAAACCGTAATAATAGGGAATGGGTTCGTCACCCACAACGACACTACGCTCGAACACGGGCCGTCCCGATTCCTTCCGTGATCATGTATTCCGACTTGTCCGCGCAGGAGCCGCTGACCAAGAGGTCGGGCGGCGCGGTTCCAGTGCCGCGACGGCGGCTCCGAGGCCGAATGACATCTCGACCGCACAACAGACTGTTCTTCCGGGAGTCCGGGATCGCCGGAGGGTGGGCGGCACACTACGGCCTGGCGATATTGCGGACCTTGATGCGGGAGTATTCGAGGAGCCCCCAGTAGCCGTACTCCGTGCCCATGCCGGAGGACCGGTAACCGCCGAACGGCGCCTCGGCCCGCAGCGCTCCATGGGTGTTGATCCAGACCGTCCCGCAGTCGAGCCCTGTGGCCACCGACACGGCGTGCTCCTCGTCGCCCCAGACCGAGCCGCCGAGGCCGAACTCGGTGCCGTTGGCCCGGCCCACGGCCTCCTCCACCGTGTCGTAGGCGAACACCGGCAGCACGGGGGCGAACTGCTCCTCCGCTTCCAGCCGGGTGCCGCGGGGCAGACCGGTCACCACCGTCGGCGTAAGGAAGTGGCCGGGCAGGTCCGGTGTCCGGGAGCCTGGGAAGACCCGCGCGCCGGCGGCACGGGCCTCCGCGACCAGGGCCGTCGCCCGATCGAGCTGGGCCCGGCTGACCAGCGGGCCGTACTCGGTGCCCGCTAGCAGCCCGTCGCCCAGCCGGGCGGCGGCCGCCAGATCGGCCAGGGCCGAGGTGAGCTGATCGGCATCGGGCGCGGGGACGTAGATCCGTTTGATCGCGGCGCAGAATTGGCCGTTGTTCACCATGGCGGCGGCGAAGATGCGGGGCGCGAGCGCGGTGACGTCGGCGTCCGGAAGGACGAGGCAGGCGTCATTGCCACCGAGCTCAAGGACGACGCGCTTGAAGCTGTCCGCGGCGGAGCGTGCGATCGCCCGGCCGGCCGGCACCGACCCGGTGAACGAGACCAGGCCGATCTCCGGATGTTCGGTCAGTGCCGCCCCGGTGGCAGGACCGCCGCAGACCGAGTTGCAGACCCCGGCGGGGAGCACCTCGCCGAGCAGCTCCGTCATCCGCAGGCTGGCCAGCGGCGTGACCTCGGAGGGCTTCAGGACGACGGCGTTGCCGGCCAGCAGAGCCGGAGCGACCTTGGTGACCGCCAGGATCAGCGGAAAATTCGACGGCGCCACCGCCGCGACCGCCCCGTAAGGGACGTGCTCCATGGATACCAGGGCTCCGGGCTCGTTGACCAGGTCCTCGCTGGGCAGCGCGAGGGCGGCGGTGTGTCCGAACCAGTCGGCGGCCAGAGTGGCCTCGCCGCGCGCGTCGGCGAGCGGCTTGCCCTGTTCGAGCGTCAGCAGCCGGGCGAGCTCGTCGACGTGCCGGTGCAGCAGCGTGCGGCAGTCCCGCAGCAGCTGGGCCCGCTCGGCGAACGACAGGGCCGACCAGCCGGGGAAGGCGGCGACGGCTGCGTCCACCGCACGATCGACGTCCTGCGTCGAGGCGGCCGGCGCGCGCGCGAACACCTTCGCCCGGGCCGGGTTCTCGACAGGCAGCGTCGCCGCCCCGCGGGTGACCCGACCACCGATGGTCATGCCGACGTCCACGACTACCTCCCTGCTTCGCCTCGGTACCGGTGGTGCCTAGACCGGTGCACAGCCGGGAGACCGGTGCGCAGCCGGGGAGACCGGTGCGCAGCCGGGGAGACCGGTACACAGCCGGGCGGCCGGTTTCGAGTCTTGGTCAAGTCCGGTCCGGCGGGCAGCCCCACTTTGCGGTATGGCCGTTGGTACAGCCTCCTGGGCGCCCATCCGCGCCTTGGCGGGCCAGGGCGTCCAGCGGCATCGTTGCCCATGCTCCGCGCGCGCCGCTGGCCAGGACCGAAAGAGGGACAGGATGGATTTCGCGGGACGGCTCAAGCGAGACCTGGTCGGCCGCGCCGAAGCGCGTTTCGTCTATCTGAACAACTTCGAGGTGGAGCGCAGCTGGTCCGTCGGTGAACCCAAGCTGCCAGGGGCCGGCATCGCCTTCGCCGGTGTCACGGTCAACCGGATGGAGGAGATGGGGGTCCTGCTCGCCGAGGCGGAGGACACGGTCGTCCTCAAGGCACCCATGGACCAGGAGTACGCCGCCTATCTGTCCAGGGTCGGCGCGGCCGTCGGGCAGGTGGTGTGGGCGGAGAGCAGCGAGCCTACGCGTACCGTCACCGAGGACGCGCTGGCGTCCCCGCAGCTGATCAAGACGCTCCGGGGTCTCGCGGACGGGAACACCTATCTGATGCCGCTTGGGGTCTCGCCCGCCGAGGAGCGCCTGGCGGTGCGCACCGGACTGCCCTTGGCCGGCCCGGGCGCGGAGGTCTGCAAGGCGCTCAACGGCAAGGTCTACAGCCGCCGGCTGGCCGATGCCGCCGGACTGACCGTCGTGCCGGGCGAGGTCTGCGAGACCGTCGGCGAGCTGTCCGGCGCCCTCGCGCGGCAACTCGCCAGTGCCGGCCGGGCGGTGGTGAAGGAATCGTACGGGGTATCCGGTCGCGGCATGATCCTGGTACCGGACGAGCGGGCGGCGGCACGACTGGTGCGCCGGCTCGGCCGACGCGGCGAGCAGAGCCGGGCCGACTTCGTGGTCGAGTCCTGGATCGAGCGCGCGGAGGACCTCAACTACCAGTTCATCGTGAGTAGATCGGGTGACGTCCGGTTCGAGACGGTGAAGGCCGCGGTGCTGCGGAACGGGGTGCACCAGGGCCACCGCTTCCCGGTGGACCTGCCCGCGGCGACGACGGCCGAACTCCACCGAGCCGCGGGGCTGATCGGCCGGCAGCTGCACGCCGACGGGTATGCCGGACTGGTCGGTGTGGACGCCCTGCTCGGCCCAGACGGCACCCTGTACCCCTGCCTGGAGATCAACGCCCGTTTCAACATGTCGACCTACCAGAACCGTATCGCCGAGCGGTTCATCCCCGAGGGGCGGCATGGGATCGCGGCGACGATCGAGCTGAGACCGTCCCGGGTCCATGGCTTCGGCGAGATCGCCGACGCCCTGGGGGATGTGCTCTTCGACGGTAGCGGGACCTCGGGCGTGCTGGTCAACAACTTCGCCACGCTCAACGCGGCGGCCGTCGCCGAAGGGCCTTTCCGCGGCCGGATATACGTGGTCTGTGTGGCCGAAAGCCCGGACGAGGCGCTGTCCCTGCGGGCCGAGACCGAGCTGAGACTGAGGAAGCTGGCGGAGTCCTGAGAGGGCATGGCGGTTCAGGTGTCTCGCCAGGTTGAGGTGGTTCGTCGGGTGAGGTGGTCGATCAACGCGATGCGGATCACGGTGGCGGAGTTTCCGATGGCGCGAAACGCCGGATCGAGCGTCAGGGCTGCGACAAATGCGACACGCAAGAAGGAGATGCAATGGGTCGACCGACATCAGGCTTCACGCATGCCGAGTACACCAGGCTTGTCGACGAGGAGAAATACCCGGATACCCCTTTGGTCCCGCTCGACGAACCCTTCGTCAATTCTTCGGGGAGGATCTTGAACGTCCTTCTTAAAAGATTCACCTCGGCGGCCTGGATCGAGAGCAACGCCGGTTCTCTACGGGCAAACCATTACCACAAGACCGACTGGCATTATTCGTTCGTCGCCTCCGGCACCGTGGTGTACGGGTGGCGGCCGTCCGGCAGCACCGCGCTGCCAGAGGTGTCCGAGTTCCACGCCGGGCAGTTGTTCTTCACGCCGCCGCTGGTCGAGCATGTCATGTACTTCCCGGTACCGACGACCTTCATGACTTTCGCGCGCAATCTGCGGGACCACGTGTCCCACGAGAGTGATGTGGTGCGGGTCGACCCGCTCTTCTCGGTGGTGTGGTCGGAAACAGCAGGTACGTTCACCTACAAGATCAACGGTCCCGATCGGCGGTCCTCGCCCGCCGGGGGCCCGCTTTCATGAGTGTGATTGCCCATCGCCGGGTCTGCGCCCTGTGCGGGAGCGACACCGCCGACAAGATCGCCTTGTCCCTGCCGCCGACACCCTGTGCCAACGAATTCCTCGAGCGGCCCGCCCGGCAGGACGTCTTCCCGCTCGACCTGCAACTCTGTGCCGCCGCCGACTGCGGGCACCTGCAACTCGAGGCGGTCGTCGACCCGACGCGCCTGTTCGACGACTACGTCTACGTCTCCGGGACCTCGCCTGTCTTCGTGGCCCACTTCGCGGAATACGCCCGCCAGGCGGCAGAGACGGCAGGATTGGGCCCGGGCTCACTCGTCGTCGACATCGGCTCCAACGACGGCACGCTTCTGGCCCGATTTCTCGAGAATGGCATGACCCGGGTCCATGGCGTGGAACCGGCCGGCAGGATCGCCGCCGCCGCGGTCGCCCGCGGCATTCCCACGACCAACGCTTACTTCGACCGGCGGGTTGCTCAGGCGCTGCGTGCCGAGCTCGGTCCGGCTCAACTCGTGACGGCGAACAACGTCTTCGCCCATATCGCGGATCTGGAGCACACGGCTCTGAGCGTCGGTGATCTGCTCGCACCGCACGGCGTCTTCATTTTCGAGGTGTCCTACCTTCTCGACGTCGTGGAGCAGGGATTGTTCGACACCATCTACCACGAGCACCTCTCCTACCATGCTGTTCGTCCTCTCATCGGATTCTTCGCCCGCCTGGGTATGACCCTGTTCGATGTACAGCGGGTTCGCGCTCACGGCGGATCGATCAGGGTGTACGTTTCAGCCGAGTCACGACCCGTAAGTGCCCGGGTCGCGGAACTGGTGGAGTTGGAAATCTCGGCAGGACTTTTCCTTCCCGAGACCTACTCCGTCCTCCGGAAACAAATCGCCGCGCGCGCCTCCGAACTCCGTGCGCACCTGGCCGCCCTGCGTAGCGAAGGAGCTCGCTTCTGCGGGTACGGAGCTCCAGCGAAACTCACCACGATGATGTACGCCCTCGAACTGGACCGCGACGACGTCGAGTTCGTCGTCGATGACAGTCCTCTCAAGCGCGGGTTGTACACCCCCGGCACCCACATTCCCGTCGTCGGTTCCGACCACTTGGCGGCGGTGTCCGGCAAGGGATTCTGGTGCGTCGTGTTCGCGTGGAACTTCTACGACTCGATTGTGGCCCGCCACAGCGACTGGGCGGGCAATTGGATCAACCCCCAGGTCCGTGCACTCACCGGCTGACGAGCACAGGAGTGGCAACCGATGGCATACTTACTTGAGGACGACATCCGGGAACTTGTTTCGGCACTGGGTGACAACGTGCATCTGTTCACCGGACGTCGGGTGCTGATCACCGGGGCGAACGGTTTCCTGGGCCGCTACCTCGTCGCGTTCTTCCGCCACCTGAACACCACGACCCTTGCGGGACCCTGCCAGGTGACAGCTCTGGACAACTGCCTGACCTCCGGCAAGAGGCCGGACGAGATGCAGGATGACCCGTACATCACCTTCGTCGAGCATGATGTGTCTGAACCCTTCGAGTTGTCCGGCGGCGTTGACTACATCGTCCACGCAGCCGGCATCGCGAGTCCCCACTACTACCGCAAGTTCCCGTTGGAGACCATGGACGTCTCCAGCCGAGGGCTCCGTACGATGTTGGAGCTGGCGCAGGTTCACGGGGCGAAACTGCTTTTCATGTCGTCCTCCGAAATTTACGGCGACCCGGACGCGCAGCACGTCCCGACCGGCGAGGACTACAACGGCAACGTCTCCTGCCTCGGCCCGCGAAGCTGCTACGACGAATCCAAGCGTTTTGGGGAAACGCTGCTGCGAGTCTTCCACGAGAACTATGGCGTGGAGGCCGTCATCGTGCGGCCGTTCAACATCTACGGACCGGGTTTGCAGCGCACCGACTATCGGGTCATGCCGAACATCGCCGAATGCTTGGTGGCCGGTCGGGTGGTCAACATCTACGGCACCGGCCGCCAGACACGCACCTTTTGTTATGTCACCGACGCCATCAGAGGTGTGCTTTTGGCGCTGCTGCACGGCCGCTCGGGCGAGGCGTACAACGTCGGCTCGGCGACGCCGGAAATTTCGATGGTCGATCTGGTCGCCGCGGTGCGCGAGCAGATCCCGATGTCCGGCCTGCGGTACCAGATCGTCGACTACCCGCACTCTTACCCGGCCAGCGAGCCGATGCGGCGCTGCCCCGACCTGACCAAGGCCTATCAGCATCTGGGATATGAGCCATACGTCGAATTCACCGACGGACTGCGCAGATTCTTCGGCTGGGCGCAGGACACCTACCGGTGAACGCTGCCGAGCAGCTCCGGATCGGCTTGATCGGCACCGGACGGTGGGGATCGCGGTACCTCGCCACTATTGGCCGACTGTGGCCGGAATCGGAAGTGATGGTCTCTGACACGGCGGGCCGCGGCGGACCAGGACCACCCGGCCCGGTGCGGTGGCCGACTCCGGCGGCACTGGTGACATCGGCTCGAGTGGACGGCATCATCGTGGCCTCGCCGGCCTCGACCCATGAGCCCGTTGTGACCGGCATCCTGAACCGGGGAATCCCGGTCCTGGTGGAGAAGCCATTGACGGCCGACCTGCTCGGCACGGTACGTCTGTGCTCCCACGCCCGGCGCAGCGGCACACCCATGCTCGTCGGTCATCAGCACCTGCGTGCCCCGGCATATCAGGAGCTCCGCCGACTCATCCGCGGTCGTGCCATCAAAGAGATCCGTTGTGTTGCCGGCGGGAACGGCCCGATCCGCGCCGACTGCAACGCGCTGTGGGACTACGGCCCCCACGACCTCGCCATGGTGCTCGATCTCGTGCGTGCCGCCCCGATGACGGTCCAGCACGCACAATGCCGGGTTCACGGGCCGGGCGGTGAGGAATGGACCGCTGACCTTCGTGCGGGCGCCACCGCGGTGCGCCTCGAACTTTCCAACACGGTAGAGGAGAAGACACATCGGCTGTCGGTCACCACCGCCGACGGAGATTCTCTCGTGTATGACGACTTCTCCGGCCATCGGCTGCGAGTTGACGGCGTACCGGTCGAGGTGTCCGATGAGTTGCCGCTGGACCGGCAGGTCCGGCAGTTCGTCGCCCTGGTCCGGGGAGGTCCGGGCGGCAAGGACCCGGACGAATTTGATCTCGCCGTGGCGATTGCCCAGGTACTGCGGGACATCAGTGACGCGGCAGTGCTCAGTTCGCGGTCCCGACGGTGACGCCGACCGTGCCGTTATCCGAATCAAGAGGGAAGAGCCATGGCAGCAGGCACACACCCGTCCGCCGCGACGGGTAACGCGTGGAACCTCCGTGCCGCTGCGGCGTCCGTGGTGGAGCGTCCGGCTCATCGCCCCGTTCGGGTTGCGGGTCTGGCCGGATACGTCGATCCGCTTGGCGTGCGACCGGGACAGGTCTTGCGTATCCATCTGAACGCACCGGCGGCATACAAGATCGCTGTGGGTAAGCTAGGCCACAAGGCACTGGTACAGCCGGAGCCGGACGACGACGGCGACCGCGCGGACGTGCGGTGGCTGGCGTCGCTCGCCTCGGCCGGCGCCGCCCGGCACGACGTCTATCCAGGGTCGTACGCGCGGATGGACGATCCCGGCATCGACCGACCGGCCACGATCTCCGCGTGGGTCCGGCTCGGCGGTCTGCCCGCCACAACGGAGACATCCAGCTGGGCCGCGATCATCAGCCAGATGGACTACCCAGACCGGTGCAGCTGGGCCTTGGGGGTCGACGCCGACGGCAGGCCCCGCTGTTACGCGGGTGACGGGGCTCGTCATGACCGCGTCTTCTGGTGTTTCGCCGAGGTGAGTTTGCGGCGACGGTTGGACGAGTGGGTCCACCTCACCGCGACGATCGACGACGACCGGGTCCGCCTGTGGGTGGACGGTACTGTCGCTGGCGAAGGCCGCGCCGCCCGTCCGGCGCGGCAGGGCGGAGCCACCGGTCAGCCCCTGCGGATCGGCGCCGCGGGCGAGAGCGGCGTAGCGGATCACCTCCTCGATGGTGACGTGAGCGATGTGGCGCTGTTCTCCCGGCCTCTGAACGCTGACGAAGTCTTGGCGCTGACGAAGAATCGCGCGGCGGCTCCCCTCGTCGAAGTGGGGCGGGAGTCGCTGGTCGCCCATTGGCCGCTCCGCGAAAGGAGGGGCACGCACATCCAGGACGTCGGCGGGAACGGCCTCACCGGCGTCCTGGTCAACGCACCCGTCCTCAATCTCCCCGGTCCGCCTTCCTCTCCCGCCGCAGGCCGGGCCGGCTACGACCCAGACGCCGATCCCCGGCGTGGCGGCTGTATCCGGTTCTCCTCCGACGACTTGGTCGACTGCGAGTGGCCCGCGGCAGCCGAACTCGTCGTCCCGGACGATGCGGACAGTGGTACCTACTACGTCAGGGTGACCTTGGCCGGCGCCGACGATCCGGTGGAGCTGCCGTTCGTCGTGGTGCGGCCGACGCCGCGACGCCCCCGGTCGGTAGCCCTGCTCTTCGCGACGTTCACGTGGACCGCCTACGCCCGCCGAGCCACCGACGGCGTACATGTCCCGGGGCTCATGTCCTCGGCATACACCCGGAACGTAGGCGGACGGTTGTTCTTCAACCTTGGTATGCGAATGCCGCTTCCGCGCGTCCAGCCGTTCCGGCACCGGACGCATTTGCGCGACGCAACGCTGCACCAGCACCTGGTGCGGCCGGAGCGCCAGACCGAGGCCTGGCTCGCCGAGCAGGGGTACGCCTATGAATGCATCACCGACGCCGAGCTCGACGCCGAGCCGGCCCTGCTCGACCGGTTCGCGGCTCTGATGATCGTCGGCCATAACGAATACTGGACCGATCGCATGCGCGACGGTGTCGAAACCTACTTGCGTGGCGGCGGAAAGGTGCTCAGTCTCAGCGGCAACACGGCCTTCTGGCGGGTCAGTTACGACCCGCGGACGAGGGTCCTCGAGACCCGCAAGACCTCCCTGGGCGATGGCCTGGACGATGCCTGGCTGCCACCCGAACGGTGGGCAGAACGCTGGCATACCGACGGTCACCCCGGCGGCCAGTGGTCCCACCTGGGCCGACCGGCGAGCGAACTGCTCGGGCTGGAGTCGCTCGGGTGGATCGACAGCGGCGACGAGACGGCCTACGCACCCTTCACCATCTGTGCGCCCGACCACTTCCTCATGCAGGAACCGGAAAAGGTTCCGCTGGAGGATGGTGCGTTCATCGGCACCCGGTCGCACGACGGGCCGGCGGTCAGTGGCTACGAAATGGACGGGCTGCCGCAGGCACTGGGCAAACCGGCCCTCGATCCCGAAGGGCTCACCATTCTTGGGCACGCCGACCATGGCCCACGCTTCGTTGCCCATTGGGGCGTGCAGGCCGGTTACGGAGCCGACCTGATCCTGTGGGAACGCCCAGCCGGAGGAATCGTCTTCAACGCCGGAGCCACCAACTACCCCGGAGCGCTCGCTGCCGATCCCGGCATCCAGACATTGACCCGCAACGTCCTGCACTACATGGGGGTCGGGCATCGCAGCCCACGCCAGCTGTCCGAGAAACGTCGACTTCAGGAGGATGTGTGTCCACAGTAGAGCATGAACGCGGGATCTCGGTCGTCGTCCCCGTCAAGGGCCGGGTACCGCAGATGCGTGCGCAGCTGGCCTCGCTGCGCGCGGCCATGGATCGCAGTCCCGAGCCCGCGGAGGTGCTCGTCGTCGACGACTCCGAACCGGCCGATGCTGCGGGTCACCAGCTCAACTGCCGGGAGTTCGGCGCGAGGTACGTGACCGGTCCCCGCCACGTCGGCGCGAAACGCAACCTAGGCGTCGCGCAGGCCCGATACGACCTTATTCTGTTCACAGATTCCGACTGCAGGGTTCCCCCGGAGATTCTTGAACGCCACGTGAAGACGCTGCGCGGCGCGGACCCCTCCGTAGGTGGTGTCGCGGGTCCGACCTTCGTGGAGCACAGTGAGGCGCCGACGTACCGGTTCATGCGCTGGTCCAAGTTGCTCAACGACGACCTGGAACGTCCTCGGCGGCGGGCGACGGTCACCTGGGCGACGACGACCAACCTGGCGGTGCGCCGGAAGGCATTCGAAGAGGTTGGTGGCTTTCCGTCGGAAAGTCTCACGATTGTCGGTGGTGAGGACGTCGACCTCGGCATCAAGATGTCCGATGCCGGCTACACAACCGTGTGTGACCCGGAGACGGTGGTCATCCACGACCACGCCAGCACAGACTCCCTCGCCACGGCGTGCCGACGACTCTTCACCTACGGGCGCTCCGAACAATGGCTGTGCACGATCCACCCGAGCCACAGGCGCCCCGTGTTGAACGCCTTCACTCTGGCGACGGCGGCCGCAGCGGTTGGAATTGTGCTCGTTCCGCGCACCGGGGGTCGCAGCCTACTTGCGGTGCCGATGGCCCTGGGTCTCGTGGCCGGCGCGCGTGCCCGGCGGCTGCGCGGTACGGATCGGTCGGCTCGAGCCGCCGTGGAGACGTTCGCGTGCGCTTCGGTAGATCTGCTGTTCGACCTTGGTGGCTTCGTCGCCGCGTTTGAACTTCGCCGCCCCGGCATGTTGTTCACCGGTCTGCGGCCGGCCGACGCCGACTGAGGTCTTGGCGAGTGCGGCGACCGGCAGCCACTGACGGCGCAGCCCGGGCATCGCCTGCCGCTACCGCGCCACCATCCAGATCGCCGACATCATGATCTTGTTACGCGGCCCGGCCCGACCGGTCCACCGCTTCGATGGTTCAGTTTCTGCGCGGCCGTGTCCGGGTGGCGGGATAAGTGGCGAGTGGTGGGGATCAGGGCGGCTGCGGCGGGAGCCACGAAACACACGAGCGCGCAAACGGCCAGCACCGGTCGCCAGCCGAAGGTCTCGACGGCGGGGCCAGAAAGGCCAGGCCGGCCGGGGCCAGACCGTAGGAGACCAGGAAGTCCAGCGAGGACACCCGGGCCGGCAGGCGCGGCTCGACCTCGCGCTGCGTGGCGGTGAACCGGGCACGTTGAACAGATCGATGCCCAGACCGGCGATCGCATGAGCGGCGAACACCACCGCAGGGTGCACGGGCACCAGCAGTGCGAGCGGTGCGAAGCCGTAGCAGGCCAGCCAGCCCCGTCCGCGCGGCCGCGCCCTGTGCGCGGGGGCGTCGGGGCCATGAGGACGGTTCCGGCCAAGGCGCCGACGTTGTGCACGGTGAGCGCCCCGGCGAGCACGACCTCGGTGCCGCACCGATCCCTTCTGATCAGCGGGAGCGCCACCCCGTGGCCGAGTAGCCGGTGCAGATGACGGCCGTCAGTGCTCCCAGGCCGGCGAGGAACCACGGATGCCGGCGCGCCTCGCGTACGCCCTCGCCGAACTCCTTGAAGAACGCGACAGTACCGCCGGTCTCCGGCGCGCGCCGCCCGCGCGGGGGCAGGATCGCGGCGAGGAGCCAGAGCAGGCCGGCGCCGATCAGCAGCATCCAGGCGTCCAGCACGGTCGCGAGCAGCGTGGTCGCCGACGGGGCGCGCAGGGTGGTGACGCGAACGGCCAGGGTGATGGCGGCGTCGGCCTGCTGACGGCGCTCGCTCTCGACGACCTCGGCGGTGAGCGCCTGGAAGGCCGGTCGGCAGGCACCCTGGCCGGCGCCGACGATGGCCGCGACAAGCCTCGGCGATCCGGTACCGCGGGCGGCCGTACTCGGCGATCAGGTCCTGCCGGAGCCGTACCAGCTCGTCTTTCACCTCGCCCTTGTCAACGGGGAAGAACACGTCCGTACGGGCGATGGCTTTGGCCGCCTGCCGCCTCGTTCTGCGACCGGATCCACGTCATGGCGAACGGCCGGGGCGTCACCGACGGGCCACCCGCCCAGGTGCTCACCCCCGCCCTGCTCGCCGAGGTCTACCACGTGGACGCCGAGGTGGCCCGCCATCCCAGCACCGGTGTCCCGCAGATCCGCGTTGTCCCCGGCCTCAGGGCCACCCCGTGACCTCCCCGTCCCATCGCCTGCGGTCGGGTCGTTCGGGATTGTTCAGGGTCTTCTGCGCGCCCTCGGAGCGGCACTCGGCGTCTGGGCACTGACGCTGCTCGCCCGCTCAACGCGGGCTCAACACGTTCTCAACACCCCCGGCGCACTCTAGGGATCGCCAGTCGACGTCAGATGGGGGAGAGACGAGTGGTGGACAGGCCGAGAGCGACAGCGTCCCTTCTCTCGCTGGTCCTGGCGGCGAGCCTCGCCGGCTGCGCCTCGGCCGCCGAGGAGCGCGGGGTGGGCGAAGCCGCCGGTCGGCGAGCTTCGGAGACCGCGATCAGTGCGGACTTCACCCAGCGGGACATGATCATCACGGCTGTCTGTTCGCGAGGGAACGGCAGCGTCGTCACCCTCGACGGCTGGCACCCGCGAAGCTGGAAACACCTGGCGCACGCGGAGTTCCGGCTGCCGGACACGGCGGTTGCCGAGCACGACTCATCGGAGCCCAACACCGCCGTGAGGCGGCTGTGCGAGCCCGATGAGCTGCCCACTGACGCCGGGGATGTGACAGTCGTCCGATCGCTCTTCGACCAGGACTTCACGAAGATGGCCGTGGTCACCGAGGATCAGCGGACCGGAGCCACTCATGTCGGTTATGTCGACCGTACGGGCAAATTTACTGATCTGACGGGGAATCAGGACTTCGGCAACACCCCGCACGAGCACAACGCGGCCTTCGCCCGGGACGGGAGCGCGGTCTGGTTCACGTACGAGGTGACCGACGAGCCCGGGACCTCGACCAAGGACCGGATCGCGAGCCGCGCGCTCGCCGGGGACCACAGGCTGGTCGACCGGTTCGAGGTCAGCACGGCCCAGAACCTCGTCATGGTGGGGAGTACGCCGAGCCAGGCGGTGATGGCCAACAGCGCCTTCCTCTCGCCGGACGGCCGACACCTGCTGGCCGAAGGTTACGTGCTGGACGTTCCGGCGCAGGCCCAAGGGGTGGGCCCGGACCTCGTGGAGAAGGGCAGATACCTCGCCTGTGATTACGGCTGGCTCGACGACGACACGGTGCTGTGCGGTGAGAACGGCAGGTACGCCGCGCTCGACATCGCCCCTGGGGCGAAGCCCGGGCCGCCCATACTCCCCAGCAACGACCACCGCAACAGCGCCATGGTGATCTCCCCGGACGGCGGGAGGTTCGCGTTCCTCTCCCAGAAGGGGGCCGCGCTGGATTACTACCTCTGCGACACCAAGCCGGGATCAACACCTCAGAAGGTCGAGCGAACCGGGAAGTTCTCCACGCTCGGCGACACCGCCGCCTTCATCGAATGGCGCTGAGCACGCACGATGAGTGCGTTGCCGGCGGGGAAGGCTTGCATGCCCGGCTTCGGCCGGGCTCGGGCTGGAAAGTATCCGGGCTCTGTCCAAAGCCGGCGCATCGGTGACCGTCGCCTCCTGGGATCCCCACTTCGGCGACAAGGAAGGTGCGGCGCCGCTCGCGCCCTCAGGACGGGCTCCGGTCGCGAGTCGCGGCTCCCGAATCCGGTCGGCACCTGTTCGGCCTGCTCCATCATGTCGGTGACGATGTCCGCGCGACTGGCTTGATGTCGTGGATCAGGCCGACGTCCTGCCCCATGAGCCAGGGCATCTCCTCCCGGTCGGCCTCCGTCTCCGGGAGCGCCAGGAGCGGCGGGAACGTGCGTACCTGCGTCTCCTCGCCCTAGGCGACCGTGGCACCGACCCGTTGGGCACGGCTAAGACGATCACCTAGGACTCGACGGTCCGGGCGTGGTCGTGCCCGGGGCGTACGTGCCGTCGAGGTTGGTGGGCGGGGAAGGCGGCTCGGCACGCGAGCAGGGCCAGCGCGAAGGCCGGCAGCCAGGCCAGCCGGGCCGGGACCCAGGCCGGGTCGTCGGGGGCGGTGTGCAGACCCGGCAGGATGTGGCCGGTGAGCAGGCCGAGCGTGGTGACCGCGATCATGGCGGTCTGGTGCCAGAGGAAGATCGTCATCGCGGAGAGGTTCGCCAGCGCCACGAACGCCCAGACGGCGGGCCGCGACAGCATCCGCCGTAAGGGGGCGAGCAGCAGCAGCGCCGCTCCGCACTGGGCGAGGCCGAAGGCGACGGCCGCGAGCGTGGGCGGGGACTGGTTCGAGATCGGGGCGCCGGGGACTCCCACCATGGAGGCCGGGTAGCCGGCCCACAGCACGAGTGCGGTCGTGGCGGCGGCGCCGCCGAGCAGCAACGCCCAGCCGGTCGTCCGGGTGCGCAGGCGGTCGCGGGCCCAGGCCGCGCCCAGGCAGTACGGCACCAGCCACCCAGCCGCCAGGTTGACCCAGCCGATCCAGGCGGGCCCGCCCATGCCGAACCGGGTCAGATCGACGAGGGCGACCGTGGCGAGCGGCCACGCCGGGTGCAGCCGGGCCGCCAATGGGGTGAGCGCTGTCAAGGCGGCGAAGACCAGCAGGAACCACAGCGGCGACCACACCAGCTTGGCCAGCGCGTACACGGTCGCGAGGTCCGCCCCGAGGGCGAGCGGCACGACCGCTGCCGTCGTCCAGACCGCGAGCACGGCGGCGACCGGACGGAACAGCCGGGCCAGCCGCGTGCCCAGCCATCGCCCGTAGGTGACGTTCGCGGCTCGGACGCGGGCGTAACTCGTGGCGGCCGACTGCCCGCCCACCAGGAAGAAGAGCGCCATGGTCTGGAAGATCCAGGAGGCGGGGGCGAGGTAGGGCATCTGCCGCAACGGGCTGGCCACGCGTACGGTGCCGCTGTCGGCGACCAGCGCGGTCACCAGCCAGTGGCCGAGCACCACGCCGCCGATGGCCAGGGCACGCAGCGCGTCGAGGGCGCGGTCGCGGCCGGCGGGGGTCGCCGCCTCGACGCGCCGGACGAGCTCAGTGACCACCGCGCGCCTCGGCGGGGGGTTGTCCTGAGACGATGCGGGCGATGTTCGTCAGTGACGGGGATCCGGCCTTGAAGTAGTCGCTGTGCCCGCCGCCGCCGGCCACGAAGACCCGGGCGCCGAACCCGGCGGCGACCGGGTCGGTGCCGAACCCGACCGTGACGTACGGCAGGCGGAGCCGGGTGTGCGGCACCCGGGCGATCCAGTCACGGCTTCCCCGGCCGGCCCAGACGGTCGCCGGGGTGCGTAACGCGGCCACGTCGCCGGCGGTGACGCCGGGGCTGCCGATCAGCACGATGCCGGCGACGTCCAGCCCGGGGGCCGCCCGGGCGCAGACCACGCTGCCGTACGAGTGGCATACCAGGGTGATCCGGGCGGCCGGGTTGAGCTCGCTCACCTCCCGGACGAAGGCGCGCAACGCCGGCGCGGCCTCGTCGGCGCGGCCGGTGGTGAGGGACGCCAGGCTCACCGTGTCGGGAGTGCGGTAACCGAGCCAGGCGACGACCGCGGACCGGCCGCCGAGCGTCTGGCTCAGCCTCAGCGCGCTGCCGCGCAGAAGCCCGTACTTGTCGAGGTGGGTGTCGCCACCGGGCACCAGCACGGCCAGATGCTCGGCCGCCGCGAGGTCGCCGAAGACCTCGGCGGCCCGGCCGCCGTCACGGCCGTCGAAGGACAGGAACCGGCGCGCCGGGTCGGCCATCGCCCGCAGCAACGCGGCCCGCCGTCGGTGGCCGTAGCCGGCGGCCATCCGCTCGGCGGCCACGATGTCACCGCGAACGGCCGCGTAGCGCACGGCCAGACCCGCTGCGGCCGCCGTACGCGGCGAGGCCGAGACGGCGGGGACGGCCGGCGGGCGTGCAGTTTCGCTCAGTGGCGAGGCCGAGGCGGCGGGTACGGAGCCGGAGACGGCCGACGGACGTGCCGCTCGGCTGAGCGGCGAGGCCGAGACCGCAGGGACGGACGACGAACGTGCCGTTTCGCCGAGCGCTGCGCCCGGGGTGGTGGGTACGGGAGTGGGGACGGTCGAGGGACGTGCCGTTTCGCTGAGCGGTGAGGCCGAGGCGGTGGGGACGGGGGCGGGGACGGCCGATGGGCGCGCTGCCTCGCTCAGCGGCACCGCCACCGAGGCGGCGATCGTCGCGGCCAGCAGGGTGCGGCGCAGCCGGGACACGTTGGCGTGGATCACCCGATCGACGGTGCCGCAGGCGGTGCCGGTGCCGCATCGGATCGTCGTCCACATTTTCGGGGATGCCGATAGCCCGTGGTCTTACACCCGTGGTCCGATGCGGCGGTTCCGGCCGCGCCGTTACGATCGCGAGCATGCACGTGATCCCGCCTCTGCCGCCGCTGAAGCGGGTTCCGCCCGGCGTCTGGACGGTTCTCGCCTGGTGGGCGGGCCTGGTGTTCACGTTCCTCATCCGGATCGGGCTCCCCGGCGAGTCCGGGCCGGCCGAACTGGCCGGGCCGTTCTTCTTCAGCTGGGACGGACTGGCCTGGCTGGTGGTGTCGACCGTGCTGACCCACCTCGCCGGTGCCCACCTGCGCCGGCGGCCGCTGAGGGCGATGGGGCTGCTGCTCGTCGCCGCGGTCTTCGCGTGTGTGCCTCTGGGCGTGAGCGAGATCCCCTTGGCGCAGTTCCTGGCGGCCGACGTCGCGCTGTCCTTCATCGCGGCCGAACGCGCGCGCCGTACCGGGATCCTCGCCCTGCTCGGCGCGCTCACCGTGCTGGCCGGCTATCTGACCACCCGGCTGCTGTTCGGCTGGCCCGCCGGCACCTCGGCGGAGCTGGCCGTGGCCATGACGGCGGTCATCGCCTGGCTGGTCGGCCACTCGGTCCGCCAGGCCCGCGAGCACGCCGCCACGCTCATCGCCACCGCCACCGCCCAGGCCGTCACCGACGAACGCCTGCGCATCTCGCGCGAACTGCACGACACGGTCGCTCACAGCATCGGCGTCATCGCCCTGCAGGCCGGCGCCGCCCGGCGCGTCATCGACACCCAACCGGCCCGGGCCGGCCAGGCGCTCGGAGACATCGAGACAGTCGGCCGGGAGACACTGTCCGGCCTGCGGCACATGCTCGGCGTCCTGCGCCAAAGCGAGCAGGGCCAAGGCCAGGGAGCACAGGGCCAGGGCCAGGGAGTGCGTGGCCAAGGCGTGCAGGATCGCGGGGTGCCGAGCCACGGCGTACAGCGCGACGGCGTGCAGGGCTACGGTGTAAAGGGTCACGGGGTGCCGAGTGAGGGTGACCAGGACCAAGGAGAGCAGGACCAAGGCGTGCAGGGCCAAGGCGTGCAGGACCACGGCGTGCCGCGTTACGGCGAGCAGGAACAAGGCGGGCAGCGTTACGGGGTGCAGGGGCAGTTGGCTGGTGGGGCGCCTGGTCTGTCGGAACTTGATCGGCTCGTGGCGATGACGACGGACGCTGGTGTGCACGTCGAGGTGCGTCGGCTGGGCGAACGGCGTCCGCTGCCGCCGGAGATCGACGTCTCGGCCTACCGCATCATTCAGGAGGCGATCACCAACGTCGTGCGGCACGCCGACACGAGCCGGTGCCGGGTGTCGATCGACTACCGGGACGACGAGCTGGCCGTCGAGATCCTCGACGAGGGACGCGGCCCCCGTCGCAGGCCGGAGGGCGGTTACGGCCTGGTCGGGATGCGGGAGCGGGCCAACCTGCTGCGGGGGAGCTTCTCCGCGGGACCGCGTGCCGAGGGCGGCTTCCTGGTCGCGGCCAGCCTGCCCCTGAGCGCGGAGGTGCGATGACCGTCCGCGTCGTCCTGGCCGACGACCAGCCGCTGATCCGGGCGGCCCTGCAGATGGTCATCTCCGACGCCGCCGACCTCGAACTCGTCGGCGAGGCCGCGACCGGGCTCGACGCCGTCCAACTGGTCGGGGAGCTGGACCCTGATGTCGTGGTGATGGACATCCGCATGCCCGTCATGGACGGCATCGAGGCCACCCGGCTGATCGCCCAGGGCTCCAGTGGGGCCAGCGTCATCGTCCTGACCACGTTCGACGAGGACGACTACGTCTACGGCGCGCTCCGGGCGGGCGCGTCAGGGTTCCTGGTCAAGGACATGGCCCTGGACGACATCCTCACCGCGATCCGGGTCGTGGCCGCCGGCGACGCCCTGATCGCGCCGGGCGTCACCCGGAGACTGATCGAGACGTTCGCCAACCATCCCGCACCCGATCGCGCCCAACATCCCGGACCCGATCCCAGATCGGGTCCCGTGTCGAGTTCCAGATCGGGTCCTGTGTCGGGTTCTGCGCCGCATCGAGCGTCCGATCGCGCATCGGGGGAGTTGGAGGGGGTCACGGAGCGTGAACGTGAGGTGCTCACGTTGATCGCGCGCGGACTGACCAATAGCGAGATAGCCGCCGACCTGGTCATCAGTGTCGCCACCGTCAAGGCGTACGTGGGACGGCTGCTGACCAAGCTCGATGCGCGTGATCGGGTTCAGCTCGTCATCCTCGCCTACGAGGCGGGTCTGGTGGCGCCGTCGAAGTGATGGTCAACGTCTGCATTGCGCACCTGGCACCACACACCTGCCTTCGCGTCACCTGGCACCGCGCACCTGCCACCACGCACTTGCCGCCGCCACCTGGCACCGCGCCAGCTGGCTCCGCATAGGCCGACGCTGGTCTGATCTGGGCGTCGTGCGGGGTTCAGCCTGGTGGGATTCTGGGTTTCTTGATGGCTGCGGGGGTTACCGCGACCGGGCACCAGGCTTCGAGTAGTGCGGTCTGGGTGACCGGGCCCAGGAGCAGGGTGGGGGAAGATTCGTTGCCGCGGTTGCCGAGTACGAGGAGGGTGGCGTCTCTGGCTGCGTCGAGCAGGGCGCGTTGGGGGCGTTCGGTGACGAACTCGGTGATCACCGGTACGTCGGGGCGCCTCTGGGCCAGGTGTGCGGTGACCTCGCGGAAGCGGGCCTCGGCTCCCCGGCGCAGTGCGCGGGAGTCCACGAACGGGAGCGGTTCCGGCCAGGACGACGATCCGCAGTCGGCCCAGCAGCACAGCGCCGTCACGGTGCCGAGGCGCAGCGCGGCCTCGTCCAGGGCGAGATCGAGGGCGGCGAGGCCGGCGGGTGAGCCGTCCAGGCCGACCACGATCCTGGCGTCCGGGCCGGTCCGTGGCTGGAGCTCCGGGCGTACGACGACGACCGGGCCTGAGCAGTGCGCGGCCACCTGGACCGCGGCCGATCCCACCTCCAGGCCGTCGAACCCGCCCTGCCCGCGCAGCCCCAGCACCGTCAGCTCCGCCGCCCGCCCGACCTCCAGGAGCATCGCGGAGGGTGAGCCCCGGCCGAGGATGCGCCGGACGTCCACGTCGGGGGCGAGCTCACGGGCCCGGCGGACGCCATCGTCCACGACCTCCTGGGCCACCTGGTCGATTTGCGCCATGAGCTCGTCGGAGAGGGGCTTGAGGGCGTACGGCCAGTGCAGGGCGTGGCAGACCAGCACGGGGAGACCGCGCAGCCGCGCTTCCTCGACCGCCCAGATCAGCGCGTGCCGGCTCTCGGGCGAGTCGTCGTAGCCGACCAGGACGGGCCGGTCGGCCAGGCCATCGCTCATCTCGCCGCCTCCCTGAGCGGAACCGTCTGCTCTTCCTGAGCGGATCCGTTGCTCATGAGCGGATCCGTCTGCTGCTGGGCTGATCTGTCTGCTCCTGATCGGATGGACTTTCCCCGGACCATGGGGACAAGGCCCGTACGCGCGCAAAGGCCTGACCATGTCTTGCTTGCCGCGCCCGGAGTTTGGCGAAGAGAGCCACTGGCGGAGGGCGTGGGAGGCGCGGTCACTTCTCAGCGGACGGTCACGGTCTCCTCTCAGCGGCCGGACGCGGTCCGCTGTCAGTGGCCGGTCGCGGTCACCTTCCAGCGTCGGACGCGGTTTTCTCTCAGCGGCCGATCGTTCGCGGGCTGGCCGGGGCGGGCGCGGGGGTCCAGGATCGCGATCAGGCCGAGCAGCGACAGGCCGCACTCCTGGATCGTGTCCGGTACGTCGCCGAGGTCGGTGCTCGCCACCGCCAGGACCCGGTAACCGTCCTGGGCGAACCGGTCGGCCTGTGCGGCGGCGCGGGCGAGCAGGTCCGGTTCGTCGATCAGGGCGGGGTGGTGCAGCAGGGCCTCCGGCGCGCCCTTGCAGACGAGCCGGACGCCGCCGCCGGGCAGGTGGTGCAGGGTGCTCATACGCTTGCGGTCACTGTCGAAGGGCAGCTCGGCCAGGCGGGGAAAACGGGCCTGCACGGCCTGACGGTCGAGGCCGAGCTTGGCGGCGGCGGCGAGCAGCGCCGCCTCAGTGGGGTCACCCAGCGCCACCCATTCGCCGATGCCCGGTGCCGCCGACCCGCCGGTGCCCGGTGCTCGCGTCGATTCGGTGGAGTCTGGTGCCGCCGGTCCGTCGGTGCCCGGTGCCGTCGATTGATCGTGGCTTGGGCCGTCGGGGTCCACAGGTGGCGGGCCACCATGGTGCCTTCGGTCAGGGTGCCGGTTTTGTCGGTGGCGAGGGCCGTGACCGAGCCGAGGGTCTCCACTGCGGGGAGCTTGCGGACGAGGGCGTTGCGGGCGTGCTGGCGGCGGCGGAGGAACGCGTCCGCGGCGACCAGCCGAAGATCAGCGTACGGACGACGTTCCTGCCTGACGACCCGCGGACCGCGCTGATCGAGGCCACCCGGGACGCCGAGCTGCTGGTGGTGGGCTCGCACGGGTACGGCACGTTCGCCGGGATGCTGCTGGGCTCGGTCAGCCACGCGCTGCTGCACCAGGCCCCGTGCCCGCTCGCCGTGGCCAGGATCACCCGTTGATCCGGCCCCCGTCGGCTGGACAGATCGGCTCATCGCGGGCACCATTTATTTTACGGGACCGTTTCGTAAATAAAATGGTGAGGTGATGGCGATGGACACGGAGGTGCTGGTGGTCGGCGCGGGACCGGTCGGTCTCGCGCTGGCCTGCGGGCTGCGCCAACACGGTGTCGCGGTACGGGTGATCGACAAGGCGGCCGGCCCGGCGACCACCTCGCGGGCGAACTTCGTGCACGCCCGCGGCTCGGAGGTGCTCGACCGCCTCGACGCCCTGGGCGAACTGCCTCAGGAGTCGGTGCGGGCCATGACGATCACCACGTACGCCGGTGACCGCCCGATGATGCGCATCCGGTTCGGCGACCCAGGGCTCGGCACCGCCGCCGCGCCCATGGTGATCTCGCAGGCGCGGGTCGAGGCGCGGCTGCGCGAGCGGCTGGCCGAGCTCGGGGTGCGCCCGGAATGGGGCAACGGCGTGGTCGAGATCGCCCAGGACGCGACCGGCGTCACCGCGGTGCTCGCCGACGGCGGCACCGTACGGGCCGGCTGGCTGGCCGGCTGCGACGGCGCCGGCAGCACGGTGCGCAAGCTGGCCGGCATCGGCTTCCCCGGCGTCAAGGTCAGCGAACGCTTCCTGCTCGTGGACGGCAGCGTGGAGGGCGAGCCCGCGCTGGACCGATCGGGCACCAGCGGCTGGGTGCACCGTGAGGGCATGCTGGGCGCGATGCCGATGCCCGGCGGGCAGTGGCGGCTGCTCGCCTACGACCCCGCCTTCGTCGAGGAGAAGCCCGGTGAGGAGCAGATCGCCGACCGGATGCGGCACATCCTGCCCGCCCGTAGCGGCCTGCCCGGCCTGCGGCTGGGCGAGGTCACCTGGGCGTCGTTGTTCAGCGTGCACCGGCGCCTGGCCGACGGCTACCGCGCCGGGCGCGTCCTGCTGGCCGGCGACGCCGCGCACGTGCACGCCCCGTTCGGCGGTCAGGGCATGCTGACCGGCCTCGGCGACGCCGAGAACCTCGCCTGGAAGCTGGCCCTCGTCGTACGCGGCTCGGCAGGGGAGCGGCTGCTCGACACCTACCAGGCCGAACGCCGCCCGCTGGCCACCGCGGTGCTGCGCGGCAGCACCGCGGCCACCAGGGTCAACATCGCCGGCGGCCCGATCGGCCGGTTCCTGCGGGACCAGATCCTGCTGCGCGTCTTCAGCCAGGCGTGGATCCAGCGGTGGATCACCTACACGACCTCGCAACTGTGGGTGAGCTACCGCCGCGGCCCGCTCGGGGGCCGGGGCGGCCGGCCCCGTCCCGGCGACCGTGTGCCCGACCTGGCCTGTGCACGCGACGACGGCACCCGCACCCGGTTGCACGCCGAGCTGCGCGGCGCCTGGGCGGTGCTCGGCGCGGACGCCGCCTTCGAGGCCGCCCGGCGGCGGCTCGGCGACCGCGTCGTCCGGCTGCACGCCCCCGACACCGCGGGGCCGGCGCTGCTCGTCCGCCCGGACGGGCATCTGGCCTGCAGAGGTGGCCCGGCCGAGTTCGGCCGCTGGCTGGACGGGGCACTCGGATGACGGCCCCCCGAGGACGAGGGCGCCCGCGCGACCCCGGCACCGATCTACCCGAAGGACTACATTTTGCCCCGCAGGGAGCCGGCCGCCGCTCTCCTCCGCCGCGCCCAGCGGGACGGCACGGTGGCCCTGGACGCGGACCTGTACCCGTCAGAACCATGAGGTCCCGGGGTCAGGCGCCGCCCCAGACCGGCAGGTCGGCGATGTCGTCGTGCTTCCAGCTCAGCTCGTCGTGCACGGCCACCACGCCGTCGATGTTCTCGGCCAGGTGCACGGCGGTGACGGCCTGGCTCCGCTCGGTGTAGGTCCCGGTCAGGGTGACGACGGCGTCGTTCACGGTGACGTCGGCCCTGCCGCGCAGGGCCTCGCGGACGTCGCGTTCGATCTCCTCGTCCAGGCGCAGGAAGACCTTGATGAGGTCGCGGCGGCTGACGATGCCGACGAGGCGGCCGCCGGCGTCCACGACCGGCAGGCGCTTGACGCCGTAGCGGTCCATCAGCCGCGCGGCCGTCACGACGGCCGCGTCGGGCGTGGTGACGCGGGCGGGGCTGGTCATGAGAGCGCCGGCGGTCTCGCCGAGCGACTTGCGGTAGCCGCTGCCCTCGCTGCCCGCGCTGTGCCGGATGCGGGCGCGCAGCGGCGGCCGGTAGTCGTCGCCGTAGTAGCGCTCCTTGAACTCCTCCTTGGCCAGCAGATCGGCCTCGGAGACCACGCCGAGCACGCGGTTGTCGTCGTCCAGCACCGGTACGCCACTGATGCCCCGGCTGATGAGCAGTTCGGCCACGGTGTGGAAGGAGGCGTTCTCGTTGACGGCGGCTACGTCGGTGGTCATGACGTTCTCGACCTTCTGCACGGACATGGTTACCTGCCTTCCCACTTCGAATCGTCGGTCTTCCAGGTGAGCCGGTCGCCGACGCCGACCACGCCGTTGACCCGGCCGACCATGCGTACGGCGATCGCGGCCTCGGTGCGGCGCTCCATCCGGCCGGACAGCGTCACGACGCCCTGGCGGACGTCCACGCGGACGTCGCCGGTGTCGACCCACAGGCTGCGGTCGAGAACATCGTCGCGCACCTCGGCGGCGATCGCCTCGTCGCCGCGCAGGAAGAGTTTGACCAGGTCACGGCGGCTGACGATGCCGACCAGGCGGCCGTCGTGGTCGACGACCGCGAGCCGCTTGACGCCGTGGCCGTCCATGAGGCGGGCGGCCGCGACGGCGGACGCCTTCGGCGAGACGGTGACGGCCGGGGTGGTCATCAGCTCGGCGGCGGTGTCGCCCTCGGGGTTGTGGCGGATACGGCGACGACCTTGTCCGTCATCACGTCCGCGACGGTCCTGCGCATGACATCCTCCTTGCCGGTTGCCTTCATCACACCTCGGGAAGGCGGCGGCGTTCAGAGGCGAAGGTCCCGAACGGGACGGTCGTTGGTCAGCGCGGCGGCAAGGGCGCCGGCCGGTCAGCTCAGCAGACCTCGCCGATAGGCCTCGCCGACGGCTGCGGCACGGTCGCGGACGCCAAGTTTGTCGTAGATGTGCAGCAGGTGGGTCTTGATGCTGGCCTCGCTGATGAAGAGCTTGGCGGCCGCCCGGCGGTTGGAGGCGCCGTCGGCGACGAGGGCGAGGACCTGGAGCTCGCGGTCGGTGAGGGGGGCCCTGACCGGTTTGCGTACCTGGCCCATCAGCCGGCCCGCGACGGACGGCGACAGCACCGGCTCGTCGGCGGCCGCGGCGCGGACGGCGCGCAGGAGCTCGTCGGTGGGGGCGTCCTTGAGCAGGTAGCCGGTGGCGCCGGCCTCGATCGCGGGCAGGACGTCGGAGTCGCCGTCGAAGGTGGTCAGGACGAGGGTCTTGATCCGGGGGTGGGAGCGGCGCAGGGCCGTGATGGCGGTGACACCGTCCATCTCGGGCATGCGCAGGTCCATGAGCACGACGTCGACCTCCAGCGCGGCGGCGCGCTCGACGCCCTCGCGGCCGTTGGCGGCCTCGCCGGCGACGTGGATGTCGGGCTCGGCCTCGAACGCGGCGCGCAGGCCGTTGCGGACGATGGGATGGTCGTCGACGATGAGGAGACGGATCACCGGGGGCTTCCTTGGAGGGCGGGGACGGTGGCGCTGACGGCGGTGCCCTCACCGGGCGTGCTCTCGATCTCGAGGGACCCGCCGACGCCGCGTAGGCGTTGTCTCATGCTGCTGAGGCCGAATCCCTGCCCGCCGGGCTCGCGGAAGCCGGTGCCGTTGTCGCGGATGTCGAGCAGGACGACGGCGCCGGTGTAGGACAGGGTGAGGCCGGCCCGGGTGGCGCCCGCGTGCTTGGCGACGTTGGCGAGAGCTTCCTGCGCGACGCGGAAGAGGGTGACCTCGATGGCGGGGCTGAGCGGGACGCGGTCGCCGGTCACCTCGACGTGGAGGTCGACGCTGGTGGTCTGGGCCCAGTTGCGGGCCAGAACGGTCATGGCCTCTGGCAGGTGGGCGTCCTCCAGCTGGTGCGGCTGGAGGGCGGCGACGGAGCGGCGGGCTTCGGTGAGGCTGTCCTGGGCGAGGTCGAGCGCGAGCCCGACGTGGGTGCCGGCGTCCTCGACGCGCTGGGCGGCGCGTAACTGGGTGATGATGCCGGTGAGGCCCTGGGCGAGGGTGTCGTGGATCTCGCGGGCCATGCGCTGGCGTTCGTCGAGGATGCCGGCCTGGTGGGCCTGGGTGAGGAGCTGGGCGTGCAGGTCGGCGTTCTCCTCCAGGGCGGCCTGAAGGTCGCTGACCGCCTTGCGGTATTTACGCTGCCGCTCCTCGATCTTGACGCCGGCGATGTGGCCGCCGCCGATGGCGACGGTCTGCACGGCGACGATCGCCAGGTGGAAGGCGATGAGCTGGAGGTCGGCGTGGGCCCAGTCGATCGCCGACTGGTACAGGACGACGGAGGTGGCGGCCACGGCGGCGAACGTCCACTTCGAGGGAGCGAAGTTGGCCGCCAGGAAGAAGCCGGAGATGGAGTAGATGATGAAGATCGGGTCGTGGGCGGTCAGCAGCGCGACGGTGACCAGCAGGCCGGCGAAGTGGACGGTGATGGCGACCCGCCGCCCGCGCACCTCGGCGGGCAGCAGGGTCCGCGCGCCGAGCAGCCAGGCGAGGGCCAGACCGGTGAGAAGCAGGGTGCGGGGGATCGCGCCCGGCGGCTGGACGGGGGTGGCCAGGCTGATGACGAGCGAGGCGGCGAGGGTGATGTAGGGGACGGTCTCGGCGATGCCCAGGAAGCGTCGTTCCCAGGTGGAGGGCGGGAAGGGGTCGTTCATCCCGGGTTCCCCTTCTCTCGGGCGCGGACGGGTCTCACTCGGTGGTGGTGGCCGGTGAGGACGAGCTTAGGCGCATGGGGATCAGGAAGGCGTATCCGTACATGAGCAGTCCTGTGGCGATCATGAAGATGATCGTCGGCCATTGCCAGAGCGGCGGGAGATGCAGAGCGAGGAACCAGACCGGGTCCTCGATCCCGAAGATCTTCATCACCAGGGGCACGAGCCCCTGCGGGAACAGGGGGAGCCAGGCGATGGTGTGGCAGATCGTGACCCCGATGCGGTGGCGGAGCGGAAGATCGGCGGTGACGGGCTTGCCGGGCTGGGGCGCGGGACCGTGCTTCATGAGGTTGAGCAGCTCGATCCCGCGCTTCTCCAGCCTGCGGCGGGCGATCCACCCGAGTCCCCAGGCGCTGAGGGCGCCGGTCAGCACGCCGACGGCGAGGCCGGCCCACGGATGGAGGAGGACGGCGCCGGCCGCGGGCAGGGCGGTGGCGGGCACGGTGATGAGCACGAGCCAGGCGAGGCCGGTCTCGGCGCTCTCGTCGGCGCCGGTGCTGAGCGGGTTGCCGCCGCGCTTGTGGGGGTCGGTGCCGGGCACGAGCGAGGTGACGGCGAGCAGGACGACGACCCCGGCGCCGCCGCCGAGGAGGGCGGGGAGCAGGCCGAGCACCCACGGCCAGGCCCAGCTCTGGCCGCTGACCAGCAGGCCGGTCAGGGAGAGCACGACGGCGGCCGGGCCGACGACGAGCAGCCAGGCCAGCTGGCGGCCGCGTACGTCGGCACGTTCCGCGCCGGGGGTCATGAGGGTGAGCCAGAGGGCGGTCCCGTCGGCGCCGTAGAGGTTGGCCGAGGACGCGGCGGCCATCACGATCGCGATGAGTCCGGTGAACGGGACCACCGTCCAGGCGCCGATGGTGACGAGCAGCAGGGGAGAGACGACGGCGTAGGAGAAGGCGGTGACGAGGAGCTGGATCCTGACGAGGTCGCGCCACCAGGTACGCAGCTCCTTGGCGGCGGCGGCGCGGGCGCCGCCGGCGGCGGGGAAGGGGCGGGGCGCGCCGCGGCGGGGCGGCACACCACCGCGCGCGGCCGAGACGACGCGCCGCGACAGCAGGCTCGCCCACGCGGTCAGCAGGAGGGCGATCACGCCGGCGGCGGCCACGAGGATGGCGACGGCGAGGGGCCAGGGGGCCTCGACGGCGGCCACGCCCCATCCCGAGGGCAGGACGCGGACGAGGACATGGGACCAGGCCGCGCTGTCGGTGCCGCCCAGGGCGACGAGGGGTGCCCAGCCGTTGCTGCACAGGGCGATGGCGGTGCCGGTCACGACGCCGACGGCCGCCGCGGTGGCGCGGGACCTGACGAACAGGCCGATGGTCGCCACGATGACCCGGGAGATCATCACCAGGGTGACGAGCGTGGTGACGGCTGCCACCAGGCCGATGAGCACTCCGCCGGGGCCGAACCGCCAGCCGTACACGGGCAGGGACAGCAGGGCGATGAGGGTGATCAGGGGCGCGGGGCCGGCGAAGGCTCCGGCGAGCAGCGCCGCTGCGATCCGGCCCGGCGTGACCGGGAGCAGGGAGAAGTACTCGGGGCGCAGCGCCTCGCTGCCGCCGCCGATCAGGAGCGGGCCGAAGATCCAGCCGGAGAGCCAGACGGCCAGGCAGAGGGGCAGATAGACGGGCCACAGGACGGCGACGGCGATCGTCCCCAGGGCCAGGATCAGCCCGAGCGCGGCGCCGGTGTAGAGGTTGGTGACGTTGTCGCCGCGCAGGGAGTTGCGCATGAGCGCCAGCCGCATGCCGACCATGTGCCGGGCCAGTGCGGGCGGGCGCGGAGCCGTGACGGCTCGACCTGGGGTCAGGAGCTGAGCCATGCCAGTCCCTCCGTCGCTCGGGGGCGGGCGCCGACCAGGTCGACGAACGTGTCCTCCAGGGTCGCGGCGCCGCGTACGTCGGCCAGCGGCCCGGCGGCCACGACACGGCCGTCGGAGATGACGCCCACGTGGTCGCAGATCTGCTCGACCAGGGGCATGACGTGGCTGGAGATGATCACCGAGCCGCCGCCGCCGACGAATCCGCGCAGGATCGCCCTGATCGTGGCCGCCGAGACGGGATCGACGGCCTCGAACGGCTCGTCCAGGACGAGCAGGCGCGGCGCGTGCAGGAGGGCGACGGCCAGGCCGATCTTCTTGCGCATGCCGGTGGAGTACTCGATGACCAGCGTCCGCTCGGCGGAGTCGAGTTCGAGGACCTGGAGGAGTTCGCCGGTGCGCTCGGCGACGACCTCGTGGGGCAGGCCGCGCAGCAGGCCGAGGTAGGTGAGGACCTCGCGGCCGGTGAGGCGTTCCGGCATGGCGTTGCCGTCGGGCAGCACCCCGATCAGGCCCTTGGCCCGGACGGGGTCGCTCCAGACGTCCACGCCGAAGATCTCGGCGCGGCCGGCGTCGGGGCGCAGCAGGCCGACGGCCATGGCCAGGGTGGTGGTCTTGCCGGCGCCGTTGGGGCCGACCAGGCCGTAGCAGGACCCGGCGGGCACGGTGAGCTGGATGTCGTCGGCGGCGACGTGGTCGCCGAAGGCTTTACGCAGTCCGGCGACGCGGAGGGCGGGCTCCCGGTGTGTGGGCATGTCTTGAGAATCGCGCGGGAGCGAGGGCGGCGGATCGTCCGGGCGGGCAACGGGACGGTTGATTCCGGCATCAACCGATCGGTTGATGCCGGGCGCGTCGTCAGGAGATCGGGATGTCCGGAACCCGGCCGAGGTTCTCCGCTTCCAGCGTGACGGAGGAGACGGTGTCGGCGGGCGCCGGATAGTAGACGTACCCCCGGCCGGTCATCCCGGCATCGAGGGCCGGCACCCAGTTCTCGACGAACTCCGTGTACATCTTCAGCGGGTGGTAGCGCGTCTTCGTCGCCGGGTCGACCAGGATGAACGCGCCGAAGTCCGCCGCCGCGGAGAAGGTGCTGTCCCAGCCCGTGAACGGGGCGGGAACGGGGATGAACCGGGAGGCGCCTTCCGAGACGACGTCGAACGTGGCGAGCAGGTAGGCGCCGTCGCGGTGGAAGGGGTGGAAGTCCACGCGCAGGCGGTCCTGGCCGCGCTGCCAGCCGAGCGAACCCGCCACCGGCCCGGCCTGGTGGAACGGCGCCGGCGGGCGGGTGGATCCCCTGATGTCCGACGGCGGCCCGGTGGTGACCGTGACATCCGGCTTGTCCTGCTTGATCTGGTAGGAGATCTCCACCCGCCGGTTACGGGCCCGCCCCTCGGGGTTGTCACCGCCGCCCGGCTTCTCGTTCTTGGCGATGGGCTCGCTCTCGCCCTTGCCCGTGGCCTGGAAGGTGTAGCCGGAGCCGAGCTTGCCCGCGAGATAGTCACGCACCGCCTCGGCGCGCCAGACCGACAGGTTCTGGTTGTAGGCGTCGTCGCCCTTGCTGTCGGTGTGTCCCTCGACGGTGATCGGCGGTTTGGCGGGGTCGGCTCGCTCGCGGGTCTCGCGTACGGCGTCGTCGAGCACGGCGGTGGCCTTGGCGGAGAGCGCGGCCTTGTCGAAGGCGAACAGCACGTCGGTACGCAGTCCTACCGTCTCCTTGCCGCCCTGCCTGCGTTTCGTCCGCTGCGGCGCCTCCACCAGCTCGTTCACGTCGGAGACCCCGGACCAGATCGCACCGGAGGGCGGCACCACCGGCCACTGGAACTCCGTGCCGGGCGACGGCTCCGCGCCCTGGCCGCGCGCCTTGGCGGCGGGCGTACCGGCGCCTTCGGTGACCGGAAGGCCCGTCATGGGCGCCATCGGCAGGTCGGGCACCATCGACACGCGCGCGACGCCGGCGGGCAGCGGCGGGAAATACACCTCGACCGGGTAGCGCACCCCCGGCCGGAACTCGTCGGGCAGGATCCCCGAGGTCATGGAGTGCCGGGTGCCGAACGCGATCCCGTTGACGTCGTTCTCCCGCAGCGTGAAGTACACCTTCCCCGCGACCGGGTCCAGCAGCCGGAACCTGCCGAAGCTCACGCTCTGCCCGCGCAGGCCGTCGTATCCGAAGTCACCGGTGATCGGCCTGCCGGCAGTGGTCGTGATCACCATCTTCATCGCGGTGAGGCCGGCGTGGCGTTCCACCGCCTCGACCTCCACCCGGAAGGGGGCGGGCACGTCGTACCCGGCCAGCCCCTCGCCGGTGAAAGCGCTCGCCGGGCTCGGAGACGCCCGCCGTGTGGCCGCGGTCTTCGACGGGGGCGGGCTGTCGTCCGGAGTGGGCGGGTTGACCGCGCCGCAGCCGACGAGCACGGCGGCGGCCATGACGGCAGCGGCACCTCGGATCGCGCGCACGGATAACCTCCCGTTCAACGCCGGGGAGCTTAGTGCCTTCCCGCCCGCCGTGGGCCGCTTCCCGGCGAAACGTGCGTTCCTGTCCGGTGGCCGGGGCTCAGGCCGTCCTGGCCGCGCGGGTGGCCGCGATGGTGCCGAAGTCCATGATGCGTTGGCCGCCTCCGCGCCCTTGACGTTGAGCTGGGGCAAGCTGTTGGTCCCCAAGGGGTTGCGCGCGGATGTCAGCGGAGCACGCGGAAGTGGTGGGTGCCGTCCCGCTTCAGCTGCTCGACCAGGCCGAACTCCCACTCCAGGTACGCCTCCATGGCCGCCCGGCCGTTGTCCGTGCCCTCGTACGGGCGGCGGTACCGATCAGCGGGAGGGACCGCGTACCGCGCCGGCTCCGACTCCAGCGGCGCGCCCGTGCCCCAGGCCGCCGTGCCGCCGTCCAGGCTGAACACCGGTGCGGACGTGAGCCGGCTGAGGTCGGCGGCGGCGAAGCGGGCCAGCCGGCCGGTCGGTGACGTGACCACGTACCTGGTGACGATGTGCCCGCCGGCGGTGTGCCCGGTGGTGTGCCGGGCGGCGGCGTCGATCCTGCCGAGCGCGGCGGGCAGCCGGGCCCTTGCGGCGTGCCAGGCGCCGGGGACGTGCCCGGCGGCGTAGTCCCGGCTGGGCCCGACGTCGATGACGACCGTGGCCGCCCGAACGGCATCGAGCCGGTCGAGGTGGTCGGTGCCGAGCCGGTCGATCACGGCCGTGGCCTCCTCGCAGGCGCCGAGCCAGGTGCGAAGAGTGGCCGCGTCCACCGTCTCGACCTGCGGCGGATCAGGGACGGGACCGGGTTCCGCGCCCCGCAGGACCAGGTCCCCTGGATCGGCGGGGCTGATCGCCCACGTCTCCCACCCCATCTGGGCCAGCCACGACCCGGTCATCGCGGCGCGGACCCCGTCGTCGTCCACGAGGACGATCCGGGCGCCGCGCACCGGCGCGTAGTGGTCGGTCTCCTGGACGAGCTGCCCGCCGGGAGCGTGGAGGGAGCCGTCGAGGTGACCGGCGGCGAACTCGGCCGCGGACCGCACGTCGAAGAGGTACGTGGAGCGGCGGGGATCGTACAGGCCGGGCAGCTCGCTCGTACGGATGAATCGGACGCCGGCCCGCCGGGCGACGGCGCGCGCGCCGGAGCGGGCGAGTGCGTGGTGGGACTCAGACACGCCGGGCGGAGCCGTGCCGGTCGCCCCGTGGTCGAGCCACTGCCCGGCCAGCGTCCAGCCGATGGTGCCGTTGCGTAGCGCCGCCACGGGGTTGGGCAGACCGGCGTTGATCAGGGACTGCGCGCCGATGATGCTCCGCGTGCGCCCCGCGCAGTTCACCACGACGGGAGTGGCGGGATCGGGGGCGAGTTCGCGGATGCGCAGCACCAGCTCGGCGCCGGGCACACTGGTGGCGGTCGGGATGCTCATGGTGCGGAACTCGTCGAACCGGCGCGCGTCCACGATCACGGGCGGCGTGCCGGCCTCGATCAGGGCTCCCACGTGCTCGGCGGTCAGCGACGGGGTGCGGTTGACCGACTCGACCAGCTCGCCGAACGCCTTGCTGGGCGCGTTGACGTCCTGGAAGAGCTCGCCGCCCGACGCGGTCCAGCCGTCGAGCCCGTCCAGCAGCGGGCGCACGTCGGAGTAGCCGAGCCGGCGCAGGACGTCGATGGCCTGCCGCGCGGGCGCGTCCGTGTCGCCGTAGACGACGACGGGGGTGTCCAGGCGGGGGATGCGCCGCCAGGCGTCCAGCTCCAGCAGCGAGAGGGGGAAGTTCGCCGCCCACAGCGGATGCCCCCGCGCGTACAGGGCCTCTTCGCGTACGTCGGCGATGACGACCTCGTCGCGGCGCAGCAGCAGCGCGCAGACCTGCGCGGCGGTGACGGCGGCCGGCTGAGCGGACATTGCCCGGCTCAGCGGAGCTCGACGCCGGACCAGTCGAGCCCGTCGAGGTTGACCACGATCGCCTCCTGGGTCGTGCGGGCGATGACGACGACGGCCTCGGTGTCCGGGTCGGGGTTCTCCTCGCGGTGCGGGACGAACGGCGGCACGAAGACGTAGTCGCCGGGACCGGTCTCGATCCGGTGCTCCACCGGCTCGTCGGCCTCCACGTCGAGGAAGACGAAGACGGGATGCCCGGACACGACGTAGATCGCGGTCTCGGACGCCCCGTGGTGGTGGTCTCCCGACGCCGTGGCCGCGGCGACGTGCGTCTGTCCCATCCAGAGGTTCCTGGCGCCGACCGTCTTGCCGCTGATCGCCTCGACCCGCGTCATCCCCGAGGTCTGCGAGGTCCGCCCGATCAGGCCGCTCGGCGCGACGTGGTGCAGGGTGCGGTGGAACGGGTCGATGCCGGCGGGCACGAGCACACCGCTGGGCGTGCGGACCAGGCGGGCGCCGGTCGCGTCGGACGGGTCTCGGACCAGGCCGGGGCCGGTCGGGTCGGACGGGTGAACGGGCATCATGCTCCTTTGGCGAGGGCGAAGTCGTGGGCCGGCACCTTGGTCAGGACCGGTGCCGACAGCAGGGCGCGCAGCGTGTCCGACACGCGGCCGGCGACCGTCGGCGCGACACCCTGCCGGGTCCACAACGCCAGCGGCAGCGGGCTCGGCCGCGGCAGGTCGTCGCGAGGAACGAGGCCCACAGGGGTCTGCCCGAGCGTCGCCAGCAGCGCCACGCCCGCGCCCGCGCTGACGGCGGCCTGCACGCCGGCCAGCTGGTTGGCCTCGGCGGCGATGGCGGCCGGGATCGAGTGGTGCGCCAGGGTCACGAGGGCCCGGTCGCGCAGGGCGCAGGGATCGTCGAAGGCGACGACGGGCAGCGGCTCGCCCCGCCTCGGCGCCGTCCATCCGGGAGCGGAGTACCAGGTGAGCATCAGGTCGCCGACCGCGGTGGCGCGCGGGTCGTCGGCGGGGCCGATGAGCAGGGCCAGGTCGATGCGTCCTGTCGCGAAGCTCTCACGGAGCTTGGTGCCGCGGTCGATCCGGAACTTGACCCCGTAGCGGGGCGCCGGCGCGTCGAGCGCGGTGGCCAGGTGCGGCAGCAGCTGGGCGGCGGCGTGCTCGGTAGAGCCGATGACGATCGTCCCGCGGGCCTCGTGGTCGAAGCTGCGCAGCCCTTCGTCGTGCAGCGCCAGGAGGTTGCGCGCCAGGCCGAGCAGCTTCTCGCCGTCGGCGGTGAACCGGGAGCCGCGGCCGCGCCGCTCCACCAGCGGGCGGCCGATCGCGGACTCCAGCCGGCGGACGTGCTGGCTCACCGCACCCTGGCTGAGGTGCAGGGCGTCGGCGGCGCGCTGGAAGCCGCCGGCGTCGGCGACAGCGACGAAGCTGCGCAACGGAGCGATGTCCAGCGTACGGTTCATGTCCTGGAGTATACCTATTATTCCTACCTGATGTAAGGGTATTTATCACGTGACGTGATGAGCCGTGATTAGAAAGCGTCGTTGGACAGTCCGGCGGGTGGCACCGCAGGCTGACGAGTGTGCACCGGCCGGCCGTCGGCAGCGGCGTGACCTCAACGCTCACCGAGAGCGCCTGCCGAAGGCGCCTGCCGAAGGCGTCTGCCGAGAGCGCCCACCGAAAGCACTCACCGAAAGCGGCCGACGCGGCCTCAGTCCACACGTTGAAAGGTTCGCACCTTGTCGATCCAGATCCTGGGGATGGTCTCGACCGCCTACGGCTCGGAAAGCGCCGGTTGGCGGGGACCCGTCGTCGACCCCGGCTACCTCGCCGACTTCGCCCGCGCCCACGAAGAGGCCGGTTTCGACCGCGCGCTCATCGCCCACAGCGCCAGCTCGCCCGAGGGCTTCGCCGCGGCCGCCCACGTGCTCTACAGCACCGAGCGCCTGGGCGTGCTCATCGCCCAGCGGCCCGGATTCATCCAGCCCACCCTGACCGCGCGCAAGCTGGCCACGCTGGACAACCTCACCGGCGCGGGCCGCGTGGCCATCCACCACATCACCGGCGGCAGCGACACCGACCAGCGGCGCGACGGGGACTTCGCGGACAAGCGGGCCCGCTACCGGCGCACCGCGGAGTTCATCGACGTGCTCAGGCGCACCCTCACCTCCGGCGAGCCGTTCGACCACGAGGGCGAGTTCTACCGCTTCGAGGGCGCGTTCAGCTCGGTCAAGCCCCGGGGGGAGGTGCCGATCTTCTTCGGCGGGCAGTCCGACGACGCGATCAGGGTGGGCGGCCGATGGGCCGACGTCTACGCCCTGTGGGGCGAGCCCCTGGCGCAGACGCGCGAACGCATCGAGGTGATCCGCGCCGAGGCCGCGCGGCACGGCCGCGAGATCGGCTTCTCCCTGTCCGTGCGCCCGATCGTGGCCGAGACGGAGGACGCGGCCTGGGAGAAGGCCGACGGCATCCGCCGCGCCTTCGAGGACAACCTCACCGGCAAGGGCAACGCGGCGTGGCGGATCGGGCGCGGCGAGAACACCGCGGTCGGCGCGAAGCGGCTGAAGGACGAGGCGGCCGAGAAGCTTGTGCACGACGAGCGGCTCTGGTTCGGCGTCACCCGGCTGACCGACGGCGGCGGCAACTCCACCGCCCTCGTCGGCACACCCCAGCAGGTCGCCGACGCGCTGCTGAAGTACTACGACCTGGGCGTCCGCACCTTCCTCATCCGCGGCTTCGACCCGCTGGCGGACGTGCGCGAGTGGGGCAGGGAGCTCGTCCCGCTGCTGCGCGCCGGCGCCGCGGCCCGCGAGGAGAGCCCCGTCGCCGCGGGGCGAGGCCGATGAGGGTGGGCGAGGCGGTCAGGGCCGCCGGCGTCGCCGGCCTGGCGGTGCTGCTGCTGGCCGGCTGCGCCTCCCGGGCGTCCGTCGGCGGCGCGGCCTCCTCCGACGGCACCGCGGTGGCCGCCGCCGGCCAGCGCGGCGACACCCTGACCTGGGGCTGGTCGCTGCCTTCGACCTGGGACCCGGTGACCTCCGCGGTCGGCAACGACGTCCACGCCCTCACCCTCGTCTACGAGGGGGTCACCGAGGTGGACGAGAAGGGCGAGGCCAAGCCCGGCCTGGCCGAGTCGTGGACGTACGCGGAGGACGGCCGCTCGGTCACCTTCCACCTCCGCCCCGGCCTGACCTTCTCCGACGGCACGAAGCTCGACGCCGCCGCCGTCAAGGCCAGCCTGGAGCGCGGAAAGACCGCGAAGGACTCGACGATCGCGCCGCAACTGGTCACGGTCGAGCGCATCACCGCCGACGGCGCCACCGACGTGACGCTGCACCTCACCCAGGTGGACTACCAGATCCCGCTGCTGCTGTCCGGCAAGACCGGGCAGATCGTCAGCCCGGCGGCGGCGAAGGACCCGGCCAAGCTGGCCGTCCAGCCCGTCGGCGCCGGCCCGTTCATCCTGAAGAGCTATGTGCCCGGGTCTCAGGCGACGCTGGTGCGGAACCCGGCGTTCTGGAACGCGGACGAGATCCTCGTCACGAACTTCGTCCTCAAGCCGACGCCCGACCCGTCCGTCGCGGTGGCGGGGCTCAACTCGGGGCAGTTCGACGTCGCCGACCTCACCGCGTCGCAGGTCGGCGGGGTCGAGGCGGCCGGCTTCCCGGTCGAGGCGACCGACGTGCTGCCGGTGCGGGTCCTCGACGTGAACAACACCGTCAAGCCGTTCGACCACCCCAAGGTCGTCCAGGCGATCAGTACGGCGATCGACCGGCAGGCGCTGGTCAAGGCGGCCAACTTCGGCTACGGCCAGCCGGTCTGGCAGCCGTTCCCCAAGGGTTACGTGGCCCACAACCCGGAGCTCGACAACCTGCACCCGCACGACGTGGCCGCCGCGAAGCGGCTGCTGGCCGAGGCGGGATACCCGGACGGCGTGGACGTCCAGCTCGCGCTGGGCAGGGCGGACGACCCGGTCGGCGAGCTGATCCAGCAGCAGCTGAACGCCGCCGGCATCCGCACGACGCTCACCGTCCAGACGCCGGGGGTCAACAATTACATCACCCGCAGGTACCCGTTCGTGCTCGACCAGTTCAACGCCCGCCAGTCGCCGGTGCAGGCGCTGCAGGTGCTGTTCGGCGCGCAGGGGCTGATGAACCTGGGCAAGAGCACCCCCGAGGCGCTGTCCGGCGCGGTCGCCAAGGCGAGCGGTCACCCGCTGACCGACCCCGCCTACCCGGCGGCGATCCAGCAGGCCACCAAGATCGCGGTGACGAACATGCCGAACGTGTTCCTGTTCACGGTGACGCGCTTCGCCGCGCACAGCCCCAAGGTGCACGGCCTGCGGAACTGGGTGGACATCCAGCGCTTCGAGGGCGTCTGGGTGGAGAAGTGACCACGCTGAACGTGCGCGACGCGCCCGGCCGGACGACGAGCGCCGACGCCACCCAGAAAGCCGCTCAGAAAGCCACCCAGAAAGCCACGCGGAAGGCCAGGCTGGGAGCGTCCGTCCCCGGCGCCGTGCTGACCGCCGTCGCGCGGAGCGCCGCCGCCCTCGGCCGGGCGCTGCTGATCGCGGTCCCCGTGCTGCTCGTGTCCACCTTCATCACCTTCATGCTCGGCGGGCTGACGGATCAGGACCCCGCCTCGGTCGTGCTCGGCGACTCGGCCACTCCGGCCGACGTGGCGCGGATGCGCGAGGTCTTCGGGCTGGACCGGCCACTGCTCGCGCGCTACGCGCTGTGGTTGTGGGACGCCCTGCACGGCGACCTCGGCGCCTCCTGGTTCACCAAGATCCCCGTGGCGCGGAGCATCGCCGAGCGGCTGCCGGTGAGCCTGTCCGTGGCCGCCGGGGCGCTGCTCATCGCCGTCGTGCTCGGCGGCGTCTTCGGCGTCCTCGCCGCCGTCAGGCAGGGCGGCCGGCTTGACCGCGCCGTCACGGTCGTCACCTCCGTGCTGGCGACCGTGCCCGGGTTCGTCGCCGCCATCGCCCTCATCACGGTGTTCTCGCTGCTGGTGCCCGTGCTGCCGTCGGGCGGCTGGGCGCCCGCCTCCGACGGGTTGCCGACCTGGGCGAGCTTCCTCGTGCTGCCGTGCGTGGCGCTGAGCCTGGACGCCGCCGCCGACGTCGCCCGCCAGCTGCGGACCGGGCTGGCCGACACCCTGCACGAGAACTACGTCGTCGGGGCGCGGGTGCGCGGCCTGCCGGGATGGCGCATCGTGCTGGTCCACGCCCTGCGCAACGGCGCGGGACCCGCGGTCGCCGTGCTCGGCATGCACGTGCCCCGGCTCATCGGCGGAGCCGTCATCGTCGAGACCGTGTTCGCGCTGCCCGGCATCGGCGAGCTCACCAAGACCGCGGCGCTCGGAGGTGACGTGCCCGTCGTGCAGGGAGCCCTGCTCGTCACGATCGGCGTCGTGCTGATCTCGTCCGCGCTCGTCAACGTCCTGCTGGTCAAGCTGCGCCCCGCCGCACGGAGGGAGATATGAGGACCGTCACCGACGCCCTGCGTACCCGCGCGGGCGCCATCGCCGCGGCCGTGCTGGCGGCCGTGCTCCTGCTCGCCGCGATCGGGCCCTTCCTCGCGCCGTACGACCCGCTGCGCAACGGCGCCGACATCCTCATGCCGCCGAGCGCGGCGCACTGGTTCGGCACCGACTACCTCGGCCGTGACGTGCTCAGCCGGGTCCTGGCCGGCGCGCCCGCATCGGTGCTCACCGCCTTCGAGGCCGTCGGCATCGGGCTCGTCATCGGCGTCGTCCCCGGCATCACCTCCGTCCACCTGGGGCGTGCCTACGAGTGGATCACGCTGCGGGTCATGGACGGGCTCATCGCGCTGCCCTTCCTGATCTTCGCCATCGCGGTGGCCGCGCTGCTCGGCAACGCCGTCCACCAGGCGATGATCGCCGTCGGGATCCTGCTCGCGCCGTCGTTCTACCGCATCACCAGAGCCGCCGCCCTCAGCCACGCGAACGCGCAGTACGTGACCGCCGCGCAGCTGTTCGGCGCCTCCACCTGGCGGGTGCTGCGCACGCACGTGTGGTCGAAGATCCTGCCCACGCTCGTCGTGAGCACCGCGAACGCCACCGCGGGCGGCCTGCTGATCGTCTCGTCGCTGACCTTCCTCGGCATCGGCGTCGTGCCGCCCGAGCCCACCTGGGGCGGCATCGTCGCCAGCGACCTCGGCTACCTCACGCAGCGGCCGTACGGGCCGGTGTTCCCGTCCCTGTTCATCATGGCCACCGTCGGCGCGCTCAACCTGCTCGCCGACGCGATCAGGGACGCCGGCGGCGACCACGGCCGCGCGCGGACGCGCGGGAGAGGAGGAGCCG
Organism: Nonomuraea fuscirosea; assembly: GCF_035917475.1. Classification (NCBI taxonomy): domain Bacteria; kingdom Bacillati; phylum Actinomycetota; class Actinomycetes; order Streptosporangiales; family Streptosporangiaceae; genus Nonomuraea; species Nonomuraea fuscirosea. The sequence continues at coordinate 2,236,476 of NZ_CP109074.1, forward strand.
CCCGTGTCCGTCTCACCTGACTCCGCGACGGCGGTCCGCACGGTCGCGGACTCCGTGAGCGAGCCCCTGCTGTCGGTACGCGGGCTGCGCGTCGGCGTCGCCGACGGCACCGAGGTCGTCCGCGGCGTGGACCTGGACGTGCCCCGCGGCTCGGCTGTCGGGCTGGTCGGCGAGTCCGGCAGCGGCAAGACGCTGACCTGCCGCGCCGTCCTGGGCCTGCTGCCCGCCGGCGTCGAGGTCACCGGCGGCCGGATCAGCCTCGGGGACACCGAGCTGACCGCGTTGCCGGCGGCCAGGCGAGCGCGCCTGCGCGGCACCCACCTCGCGGCCGTCTTCCAGGACCCCGCCTCCTACCTCAACCCGTCGATCACCGTCGGGGCGCAGCTCACCGAGGTGCTCCGGGTCAAGGCCGGGCTGGCCCGCCGGGCGGCGCGGGAACGGGCCGTCGAACTGCTGCACGCCATGGGGCTGCGCCGCCCCGAGCACGTCTACGCGCAGTACCCGTTCGAGCTGTCGGGCGGGATGTTGCAGCGGGTGCTGATCGCGATGGCGATCAGCACCGAGCCGGAACTGCTGATCGCCGACGAGGCGACCACAGCCCTCGACGTGACCGTGCAGGCCGAGGTGCTGGAGCTCCTGGTCGAACTGCGCCGCGACCGTGGCCTCACGCTCATGGTCGTCTCGCACGACCTGGCCGTGATCGCGCAGCTGTGCGAGACCGTGTACGTCTTCCGCGACGGCGCCGTGGTCGAGGCGGGACCCACCCGGCGGGTGCTGCGCGGGCCGCGCCATCCGTACACGCGCGAGCTGATCCGCGACCACGAGCGCTTCGGCATCGACCGGGTGCGTGAACAGGGGAGCCGCCGATGACCGCGCTGCTCGACGTCACCGGACTGCACGTCGCGCTCGGGCGCGGCCGCGGGCGGACCGAGATCCTGCACGGCGTCGACCTCACGGTGGCGCCGGGCGAGATCGTCGGCCTGATCGGCGAGACCGGCTCGGGGAAGACCACGCTCGCCCGCGCCGTGCTCGGGCTGGTGCGGGCCCACAGCGGCTCGATCACGATCGACGGGCGCGAGGTGAGCGGGCTGCGCGGGAGCGCGCTGCGGGCCTTCCGCCGCGGCGGCGCCGCCCAGTACGTCTTCCAGGACCCGCTGCGCAGCCTCGACCCCGAACGCACCGTGTTCGACACGCTGATCGAGGGCCTCGCCGTGCGCGGCGGGCACTCCCGCGCCGAGCTGCGCGAGGCCGCGCGAGAGGTCGCCCGGCTCGTCTCCCTGCCGCCCGACCTGCTGCCCCGGCATCCCGGCGAGCTGTCGGGCGGCCAGCGGCAGCGCGTGGCCATCGCCCGCGCCGTCGCCGTCGATCCGCGGCTGCTCATCTGCGACGAGCCCGTCAGCGCGCTCGACGCCTCGACCCGCATCACGATCCTCGAACTCCTGCTCCGCCTGCGCGAGACCCGCGACCTCGGCGTGCTGCTGATCACGCACGACCTCGGCTCGCTCGGCGGCGTGGCCGATCGGGTCGTCGTGCTGTACCACGGGCAGGTGGTGGAGACGGGGACCACGGAGGAGATCTTCCTGGCACCGCGGCACCCGTACACCCGGCTGCTCGTGACGTCCGTGCCGTCGATCGGGGACGCCGAGCCGCCCGACCCCGAGCTGCGCCGGGCCCTGCGCGCCGAAGTACGCGGCCTCACCGCCCACCCCTGAACCCTGGAGCACGACATGACGCAGACCACCGACTTCCACGCTCCCGCCGGGCTGCGGACCAGAGGCACGATCCTCGTCGTGCCGGGCCGCGGCGAGACACCCGCGACGTACGGGCGGCTCGGGGCGCGGCTCGCCTACGACGCCTACCGGGTCCGCATCGTGAACCTGCCGACTACCGACCCGGTCACCGGCACGGCCGCCGGCGCGCCTGCAGCTCCGGCTCGCGTCGCTCCCTTCCTGGACGCTCTTGCCCGGGGGCTGTCCGAGGCCGTCGGGGACCTCAGGGCCGAGACGGCGGACGGGCTGCCGCGCCCGCTGGTGCTGGTGGGGTCAGACCTGGGCGCGGCTGGAATCGCCGCCCTGCTCGCCACGGCCTCCCCTTCGGCGGTGTGGTGGCCGCAGGCGGTCGTACTGGCCGGGCTGCCCGGCGGCGGGACGCAGGCCGGCGGCGGGTGGGAGGACGAGCTCGACGTCAGGACCGCCTGCCCGACCCACCGCGGCGTGCTGACCGGCGACACCGCCGTGGAACGCGGCGCGCTGGCCGGCCCCGTGCCGCAGGACCTGCTGGACGCGGCGTACGCGAGCACCGCCGACGTGCCGCACCTGCTGCTCGTCGGGGACGCCGACCCGCTGGCGGACCGGGACGCGAGCGCGCGGGCGGCCAAGACGCTGCCCCAGGCACGGCTCGGCGTCGTGCGCGGCGCCCACCACGACGTGCTCAACGACCTGCAGCACCGCTCGGTGGCCGCCGAGGTGGTCACGTTCCTGGAGGCCGTGCGCGAGGAGCTGCGGCCGGCCGTCACCGTGGAGGCCAGCGCCTGGTGACCGTTCTACTCCGTTCGGTGTAGTTCGTACGGCGATCGAAGCAAGGGCAGGTGACGATCAACGGACGACGCGCTCCCGCCTCGGCCCGGCCTAACGTTTCTCCCCGAGACAAGCCGGACGAGAACCGAAGGAGTCGCCATGAGCAGGAAAGTGATGACCGCGATCGCCGGGCTGAGCGTGACGGCCGGGCTGCTGGTCGCGGCCGGCGCGCCGGCGGGGGCCCAGGCCGGCGCGTCATCCGTCCAGGCCGGCACCGCCGAGGTGGCCGCGCCGAAGCCGCCGAAGGGCGCCAGGGCGGTGGTCCAGGTGAGCCCCAATCCCACCACCAGGCGCGGCCAGAAGGTGACGATCACCGGCCACTGCGGCGGCGGTAAGGGGCTCAAGGCCGTGCTGGCCGGGGTGGACAGGAAGCACCCCGTGCTGCGGGACATCCGCATCGTCAAGGACGACGCGAAGGGGTTCGTGGCGAAGGCGACCCTCGCACCCGAGATCGGGAACGGCGTCGGTCCCGTCTTCGTCGACTGCGGCGGCGAGGCGGGAGTGACCCTGCTCGTCACCCACGTCTGATCCGGGCCTGCCGAAGCCGCCGCGGTCCATCGAGCCCGCCGGCTCACGGGGCTGACGCGGCTCCGGGAACCGTGGTCGCGGGCCGCGTCGTCCAACAGGCCATCTGGGCGACGCGGCCCGGCCCCGTCACCTCCCCGAATTCGCCCCGCCTCCATTCTTGAGAAAAGGCCTCCGTACGCATGGCCGAATCACCTCCACGCCGCGAAGCCGTTCCGGCCCGGCACCTCGCCCGGATCACCGACCTCGCGCTCGCCGTCCTCACCCTGGTCTTCTTCGTCGCCGTGGCCCTCGCGACCGGGGTGCGCAACCCCTGGTCGGGCCCGATCCCCCTCGGGCTGTTCCTCGGAGCGCTGCTCCTGGTCAGACGCCGATGGCCGATGACCGTGCTGCTGCTGTCGATCGGCGGCGTCATCGTCTACCACCTGACCGGGCACTGGTCTCCCGCCGGGTGGATCTGGCCGGCCGCGGTCGCCTACTTCACCGCCGCCACCACGCCACACGTGCGCTGGGCGGCCGCCGCCGGCCTGGCCCAGCTGGTCTACTCCGCGATCGACTTCCGCCTGATCCTGGACCTCAATCCCAGCCGCTACCTGGTCCACGTCGCCGGGGAATGGCTGCTCCTCGCGATCCTGATCGTCGCGGGCCGCAGCTATGCCGTCGCGCTGCGCCGCCGCGAACAACTGCGCGAAGCGGACGACCGGGCCCGCGTCGCCGAGGAACGGCTGCGCGTCTCGCACGAGGTGCACGACGTCATCGCGCACACGCTGGCCGTCGTCGGCGTGCAGCTCAACGTCGCCGCCGACACCCTGGAGGAGGATCCGGCCGCGGCCGCCGCCGCGCTGAGCCTGGCCAAGGACGTCAGGAACCGGGCGATGGCCGACCTCCGCTCCCTCATCGCGATCCTGCGCGACGGCCCGGAGGGCACCGCGCCCCAGGCCGACCTGGCCTCCCTGGACACGCTCGTCGCCGACGCCCGCGCCGCCGGCCTCGAGGTGACCTTCGAGGAGCACGGCGACCGGGCCGCCGTCACCGCCATTCCCGCCATCGCCGTGCACCGGGTCGTCCAGGAGTCCCTCGCCAACACGCTCAAGCACGCCGAGGCGAGCGAGGTCACGGTGACGATCGGCTACGGGCCCCGCTCGATCGTCGTCGAGATCACCGACGACGGCCGAGGCGCCTCAGGTGCAGGCGAGGGCACCGCGGGCCACGGCCTGGCCGGCATGCGGGAACGGGTGAGCGCACTCGGGGGCGCGTTCACCGCCGGGCCCGCACCCGGCGGCGGCTTCGCCGTTCGGGCCGAGATCCCTGTGGCAGGAGGCTCGTCGGCATGACGATCACGGTGCTCCTCGCCGACGACCAGGCACTCGTCCGGGCCGGCTTCCGCAGCCTGCTGGCCCGTTCACGGGACATCACGGTCGTCGGCGAGGCCCAGGACGGCGACGAGGCCGTACGGCTGGCATCGAGCACCCGCCCCGACGTGATCCTCATGGACATCCGCATGCCCGGCACCGACGGGATCGCCGCGACGCGCCGTATCGTCACCGACCCGGCCACGCGCAGCAGCCGCGTCATCATCCTCACCACGTTCGACACCGACGAGCACGTCTTCGCCGCCCTGCGCGCCGGAGCCAGCGGCTTCCTCACCAAGGAGGTCGAGCCGGCCGAGCTCCGCCGCGCGGTCGCCGCCGTGGCCGGCGGGGACGCGCTCCTGTCGCCGGGGGTGACCCGGCGCGTCATCGAGCAGTTCGCTTACCGGCAGGACCTCACGCCCGCTGCGGGGGAGCGGCTGGCCGCGCTCACCTCCCGGGAACGGGAGACGGTCAGGCTCGTGGCGCTCGGCCTGTCCAACCACGAGATCGCCGAGCGCCTCGTCATCAGCCCGCTCACCGCCAAGACCCACATCTCCAGGGCCATCGCCAAGCTGAACGTGCGCGACCGGGTGCAGCTCGTCATCCTGGCGTACGAGAGCGGCCTGATCCGGCCCGGCGCGTGAGCCCCATGTCCTGAGCGGGAGCGCCGTCACCCGTCCAGGCGTCGCCGGTGCAGTCGCCGGGTCGCTCTCACCCGTCCTGGGGGTCGCCGGGGACGACGGCGACGGGGCAGGCGGCGTGCTCGATCATCGCCCTGACGACCGTGCTCAGCCGGCCGTGGTGGCGGGTCCGTTCCGCGCCCACGACGAGCAGGCCGGCCCGGCAGGACGCGGTGCGCAGGGCCTCCTTCGCCGGCGCGGTGACGGCGTGCCCCTCCACCCGCACCTCCGTGTGCCGGACGCGCCAGGGGGCCAGGCGTTCCTCCATCCGCTCGCGCCCGGTCCCGGCGGCGGCCTCGACGTCCGGCACGGGCGCCATCGCCACACCCCAGGCCATGGTCTGCAGGTGCACGGCGTGCACGGCCACGAGCGGAAGCCGGCGCAGGGTCGCTTCGTCGAAGGCGAACTGCAGGGCCGCGTCCGGCGTGGCGGGGCTGAGGGCCAGGAGCACGGGGCCGGGGCTGGACGACGCCGGGATCGGGCCGGGGCCGCGTACGACGATCACCGGAGAGTGCGCGTGGGCGGCGACGTAGCCGGCGACCGAGCCGACCAGCGACCTCGCCAGGGCGCCCAGGCCCCGGGAGCCGACGACGACGAGGTCCGCGCCGGCCGACAGCTCGACGATGCGCTCGGCGGGGGATCCCTCGTACAGATCGGTCATGACGTGGTATACGGCGCTGGTGGAGCGCGCGCATTCGGCGCCATGGGCGAGCACGTGCTCGGCCGCCTTGCGCAGATGCAGCTTGGCCTCCTCGGCCGCCTCGCCGTACGGCCAGCGCCAGGCGTGCGTCAGCGTCAGCGGCAGGCCCCTCAGCTCGCACTCGTCGAGCGCCCAGTCCAGAGCCTGGACCGAGAAGTCGGAGCCGTCGTAGCCGACGACCACGCTGCGGGTTTCGGCCATGGTTGTCACCTCGCTCTGACCGACGGCTACCCCATGAGAGGGGGCATATCCCTTGGTCACGCCGCCGAACGGCGTGCGAGGGGGCGGGACCACTACGTGGGTGCGCTATCGTAATTGCGAAGATTCGTAATTAATGAATTGTGGCGTGAGGATGGTTGTGTCGGAGAGACGGCGGGATGAGGCGGAGGGCCCGTGATGTCGGTGCCGCTGTACGAGGCCAAGGCCGAGCTGTTCCGCCTCCTGGGCCATCCGGTCCGGATCCGGGTGCTGGAGCTGCTGCAGGACGGCCCGAAGCCGGTCCGCGAGCTGCTGGCCGCGATCGAGGTGGAGCCCACCGGGCTGTCGCAACATCTGGCGGTGCTGCGCCGCTCCGGCCTGGTCACCGCGCAGCGGGAGGGGACCACCGTGGTCTACGCGCTGGCCGGCGGCCGGGTGGCCGGTCTGCTGCGCGCGGCCCGCGAGCTCCTGGCCGAGAAGTTGTCCGGCCAGAACGAGCTGCTCAACGAGCTGCTGGAGGGCGACGACGACGATGTGGCGCAAGATCGTTAGAACGGGGCGGGTGGCCGAGCCCGCCCCGGAGCGCCCGGACGGCGAGGTGCCGGAGAAGGCCGCGGAGCTCGCCGGATCGGTGCAGATCAGGCACGTGGACGCGGGGTCGTGCAACGGCTGCGAGGTGGAGATCGCCTCCGCGTTCGGCCCGGTCTACGACGCCGAGCGGTACGGCGCGCGGCTGGTGGCCTCCCCACGGCACGCCGACGCGCTGATGGTGACGGGGCCGGTGACGCGCAACATGGAGATGGCGCTGCGCCGTACCCACGACGCCGTCTCCGAGCCGCGGCTGGTGATCGCGCTGGGCGACTGCGCCCGCGACTGTGGCGTGTTCGCCGGCGCGTACGGCGTGGCCGGGGCGGTGCGTGACGTGGTGGACGTGGACGTGGAGGTGCCGGGCTGCCCGCCGCGTCCCGAGGCGATCGTGGCGGCGTTGCGCGGGCTGACCGGCCGATGAACCTCGTCGGCACCCTGTACGTGACGGCCCTGGCCGGCTGCGCGGTCGCCGCGCTGGCCGCCCTGACGGCTCCGGCGCGGGCGCGGCAGCCGCTGACCGGCTGGTGCACCGCCGTCGCGGGGGCCGCGGGAGCGGCGGCGGGAGTGGCCGCCCTTTCAGGCGGCGTCTCAGGCGGCGTCTCAGGCGGTGTTTCCGCTGGTGCGTCTCTGAGTGGTCCGGCCGGCGGTTCCGGCCCGAGCTGGTCGGCCTGGCTGCCGGACCTGCTGCCGTTGGCCGGGGTGCGGCTCGCGATCGACCCCTTGGGCGGGGTGTTCGTCGCGGTCACCGGGCTGGTGACGGTGTGCGCGGCGATCTACGGCATCGGCTACTGCGCGCACGGACTGAACGGGCGCCTGTTCCAAGCCGTGCTGCCGCTGTTCGTGGCGGCCCTGCTGCTGGTGCCCGCCGCGGCGAGCGTGAGCACGTTCCTGCTCGCCTGGGAGCTGATGGCGGTGACGTCGCTGCTCCTGGTGCTGGCCGAGCACCGGCGGCGGGCGGAGGTGGGCCGGGCCGGGCTGTGGTACGCGGTCATGACGCACCTCGGCCTGGTGGCGATCCTGACCGGGCTGGTGGCGTTCGCCGCCGGAGCCGCAGGGGAGAGCTTCGCCGAGCTGCGCGCCGCCGAGCTGCCGCCGGGCGCCGCGACCGTCGTGTTCCTGGCGACGGCGGCCGGATTCGCCTCCAAGGCCGGCATCGTGCCGCTGCACGTCTGGCTGCCCCGGGCGCATCCGGAGGCGCCGAGTCACGTCTCGGCGCTGATGAGCGCGGCGATGGTGAACCTGGGCGCGTACGGGATCATCAGGGTCGGGCTGGACCTGCTGGGCGGCGGGCCGGCCTGGTGGTGGCTGCTGGTGCTGGCGGCGGGCGCGCTGTCGGCGCTGTACGGCATCCTCCAGGCGGCGGTCACCTCCGACCTGAAGCGGCTGCTCGGCTACTCCACGACGGAGAACCTGGGCCTGGTGCTGGTCGGCGTGGGCGCGGCGGGCTTCTTCGCCGTCTCCGGCCTGCCCGTGCCGGCCGCGCTGGCGCTGGCCGCGGCCCTGCTCCACGTGGTCAACCACGCCGCGTTCAAGACGGTGCTGTTCCTGTCGGCCGGCTCGGTGCTGCACGCCACCGGCACCCGAGACCTCGACGCGCTGGGCGGGCTGCGCACGCGGCTGCCCTACACCACGGCCGTGTTCGCCGTCGGCGCGCTGTGCGCCTCGGCGCTGCCGCCGGGCAACGGCTTCGTCAGCGAGTGGCTGCTGCTGCAGAGCCTGATCCACGCCCTGCCCGGCGCCGGGGTGGCGGGCGCGGTGACGATGCCGCTGGCCGTCGGGGTGATCGCGTTGTCGGCCGGGCTGGCCGTGGCGACGTTCGTCAAGGCGTTCGGGGTGGGCTTCCTGGCCCGGCCGCGCAGCGCCGAGGCCGAGCGGGCGCGCGAGAGCCCGCCGTCGATGCTGGCCGCGATGACGTTCGCGGCGGTGGGCTGCGTGGTCCTGGCGCTGGCCCCCACGCTGGTCGTGCCCGCGCTCGGCCGCGCCGTCGGCGTGGTCCTCCCCGGGCGCGACGTCGTCAGCGGGGAGCTGACGCTGCGGCTGGCGGGCGTCTCGGGGATGATCTCGCCGCTGCTCATCGCCGCCGCCCTCGTGATCGCCGTCGTGGCCGTGCTCGGCCTGGTACGGCTGACCGCCGCCCGGCGGGCCCGGCGCGCCGCCCGGCTGTGGGACTGCGGCGCCGGGCCCATGTCGGCCCGGATGGAGTACACCGCCACCTCGTTCGCCGAGCCGCTGCAACGGGTCTTCGACGACGTCCTGGCCCCGGAGAGCGACGTGGACGTCACCCCGATGAAGGAATCGGCCTATCTGGTGGAACGCGTACGTTTCCAGGCACGGGTGCCCGATCGCATCGAGCACCGGCTCTACGATCCGCTCATCGCCGCGGCGGCGGCCGTCGGGAACAGGGCGCGCGCCCTGGCCACCGGCAGCGTGCACCGCTACCTCGGCTACGGCTTCTGGGCGCTGACCGGCGCGCTGATCGTCCTGGTGGCGCTGTGGTGACCGGCACGGTCGGAGCGGTGCTCCAGGTCCTCCTCATCGCGGTCGGCTCCCCACTGTTAGTGGGGGTGATGCGGCAGGTCCGCGCCCGGCTGGAGGGCCGCGCCGGAGCCGGGATCGCGCAACCGTGGCGGGACCTGCGCAAACTGCTGCGCAAGCAGGCGATCTCGCCGCACGGCACCGGCTGGGTGTTCCGCCTCGCGCCGCTCCTGCTGGCCGGCACGGCGCTGGTGGCCGCCGCGGTCGTGCCGCTGGTGACCACGGCCTCGCCGCTGGACGGCGTCGCCGACCTGTTCGCGGTGACGGCGCTGCTCGCCGTGGGCTCGGTGGCGCTGGCGCTCGGCGCACTGGACACCGGGACGGCGTTCGGCGGGATGGGCGCCAGCCGCGAGATGACCGTGCTGGCGCTGGTCGAGCCGACGATCCTGGTGTCGGTGTTCGCGCTGTCGATCAGGGTCGGCTCCACCAGCCTGGGCTCGATCGTCACCGCGACGGCGCGGGATCCGCTGTCGGTGATCTCGCCGGTGAGCGCGCTGGCCGCGGTCGCGCTGGCGATCGTCACGATCGCGGAGACCGGCCGCATCCCGGTGGACAATCCGTCCACGCACCTGGAGCTCACGATGATCCACGAGGCGATGGTGCTGGAGTACGCCGGCCCGGACCTGGCGCTGATCGAGTGGGCGTCGGCGATGCGGCTGTCGGTGCTGCTGGGCCTGCTGGCGAGCCTGTTCTTCCCGCTCGGCATCGCGGGCGCGGACGCGGGCGTGCTCGGGCTGGCGGCGGCCGTGATCGCGATCGTGGTCAAGGTGGCGCTGCTGGGCGTGCTGCTGGCGGCCGGCGAGGTCTTCATGGCCAAGCTGCGGCTCTTCCGTGTGCCCGAGCTGCTGGCCGGTTCGTTCCTGCTGGCGCTGCTGGCCGTGGCCGCGTCCTTCTTCCTGGCCTGAACGGGGGCGAGACACATGACCGATGCCCTGTACGTCCAGGCTCTCTACCTGGCGTGCGGCGCGTTCCTGCTGACCGGCGTGCTGGTGCTGTGGCGGCGCGAGCTGTCGGCGATCGTACGGCTGTTCACCCTGCAAGGGGTGGCACTGACCGCGCTCGTCGTCGTCCTCGGCCTCTGGCAGGGCGAGCTGGAGCTGGTCCTGGTCGGCGCCGGGGTGGGCGCTCTGCGTGCCGGGCTGCTGCCGTACCTGATGCGCCGCGCGCTGGTGGCGGGCGGCGCGGGTCGTGAGACGCAGCCGCTGGTCAACGTGGCGACCTCGCTGCTGGTGGCGGCGGTGCTGGCGATGCTGGCGTACGCGGTCTCCCAGCCGCTGATCCGGCTGTCGCCCACGCCGGCCACGCAGGCGGTGCCCGTCGCGCTGACCGTGCTGCTGATCGGCTTCTTCGTCCTGGTGACCCGCAAGAGGGCGCTGTCGCACGTGGTCGGCTTCCTGCTGATGGACAACGCCATCACCGCCGCCGCGTTCCTCACCACCAGCGGCGTCCCGCTGGTGGTCGAGCTCGGCATCTCCCTGGACGTCCTGCTGGCCGTGCTGGTGCTGCAGGTGCTGACCACCCGGATGCGGGCCGCGTTCGGCGGCACCGACCTCGACGAGCTGCGGGAGTTGCACGACTGATGGAAAGCCTGCTGGTGCTCGCACCGGTCGCGGTGCCCGCCGCCGCCGCGTGCCTGTACGCCGTGCTCGGCTGGAACCGGGTCACCGCCTGGCTCGGCACGCTCTCCGCGGCCGGACTGCTGGCCTGCGCGGTCGCCCTGTCCATGGCTTCGTCCGCGGTGTCGTCCACGGTGTCGTCCACGGGTTCTGCAACGGGCTCGTCCACGGCGGGTCCGCGTGAGGTGCTCGGCGGGCTGCTCTTCGCCGACGCGCTGAGCGCGTTCATGCTGATCGTGATCGGCGTGGTCGCGCTGCTGGCGATGGCCGCGAGCCCCGCGTACCTGGCCGCCGAACTCGCCGCCGGGCACACGGACCCGCACGCGATGCGCCGCTACGGCGTGCTGACGCAGGCGTTCATCGCCGCGATGGCGCTCGCCGTCCTGGCCTCGGGGCTGGGCCTGCTGTGGGTCGCCATCGAGGCGACCACCATCGTGACCGCGTTCCTGGTCGGGCACCGGCGCACCCGGACGGCCACGGAGGCCGCGTGGAAGTACGTGGTCATCTGCTCGGTCGGCATCGCGCTCGCCCTGCTCGGCATCGTCATGGTGCACTACGCCGGCACACACGCCGGCGTGACCTCCCTGGACTGGGCGCCGCTGGCCGAGGGCGCGAGCCGGCTCGACCCCGGCGTGATGCGCGTCGCGGTCATGCTGCTGGTGCTCGGGTTCGGCACCAAGGCCGGGCTGGCGCCGATGCACGCCTGGCTGCCCGACGCGCACAGCCAGGCCCCGGCCCCCGTCTCCGCGCTGATGTCCGGGGTGCTGCTGTCGGTGGCCTTCTACGCCATCCTGCGGGTCAAGGTCATCGCCGACGTGGCGCTCGGCGCCGGATTCGTCCGGACGCTGCTGATCATCGTGGCGCTCGCCTCCCTGACGGTGGCCGCGCTGCTGCTGCTCGGGCAGCGCGACTACAAGCGGCTGCTGGCCTACTCCAGCATCGAGCACATGGGGCTGCTCGCCCTCGGCGCGGCGATCGGCACCAGCCTCGCCCTGGTCGCGGTCCTGCTGCACATCCTCGGGCACGGGCTCGGCAAGTCGGTGCTGTTCCTTTCGGCGGGCCGGCTGCACCAGACGTACGGCAGCAGCCGGATCGGCGCGGTGCGGGGCCTGGCGGGCCGGGCGCCGCTGCTGGCCGGGACCTTCGCGCTGGGGCTGCTGGCCCTGCTCGGGATGCCGCCGTTCAGCCTGTTCGCCAGCGAACTGGGCCTCGCGCGAGCGGGCTTCGCCGCCGGGCTGGGCTGGCCGGTGGCGGCGGCACTGGTGCTCATGCTGGTCATCGTCGCGGCCGTCACCCGGCACACCCGCCACATGCTCCTCGGCGACGGGCCGGGCATCAGACCGGAGGACGGGCCGGACGCCAGGCCCGTGCCGTCAGACGGGGCAGGCGGCGCCCCAGCGGACGGACCGGGCGCGGCGGCGGGTGGAGCCGTCACGCTGCCGCGCAGCCTGGCGGTGCCGCTGGTCGCGGGTCTGGCCGCCTGTGCCGTCCTGGGCCTCACCCTCGGGCCGCTGCACTCCCTGCTGCGCGCCGCCGCCATGATCGCCGGAGCGACCCCATGAGCATCCGTACCATCGCCGACATCAGCCCCGGCGAGCTGACCGAGCACGCGGCCCGGCTGCTGGCCGGCGGCCACCGGCTGGCCATGATCTCCGCCCGTCAGGAGGCGGAGGAGTTCGCCCTGGTGTACCTGTTCGTCGCCGGCGGCCCAGACCGCCGCACCGAGCTGCGCCTGCGCCTGCCCGCCGCGCGACCGGCCGTGCCGAGCCTGGCCCGCCTGTCCTTCCCCGCCGGCCGGTTCGAACGCGAGATCCGCGACCTGTACGGCATCACCCCGCTGGACCACCCGCTGCCACGCCGCCTGGTGCGCCACCACCACTGGCCGCGCGGCTGGTACCCGATGCGCGCCGACGCCGGCCCGCCCCCCGCCTTCGGCGACCCGGAAGGCCCCTACCCGTTCCTCACCGTGGAGGGTCAGGGCGTCTACGAGATCCCCGTCGGACCCGTCCACGCGGGCCTCATCGAGCCCGGCCACTTCCGCTTCTCCGTGGTCGGCGAGACCATCATCAAGCTCAAGGCCCGGCTCTGGTTCGTGCACAAGGGCATCGAGAAGCTGTTCGAGGGCCGTCGCCCCGAGGACGGGCTGGAGCTGGCCGAACGCGTCAGCGGCGACACCAGCGTCGGTCACGCGCTCGCGTACTGCCTCGCCGTGGAGGAGGCCACCCGGGCTCAGGTGAGCGAGCGTGCGCAGCGGGAGCGGGCCGTGCTGCTGGAGCTGGAACGCCTCTACAACCACGTCACCGACCTGGGCGCGCTCTGCAACGACGTCGCCTTCGGCATCATGCACGCCCAGACCGGGCGGATCCGCGAGCAACTGCTGCGCGTCAACGACGAGGTCACCGGGCACCGGCTGCTGCGCGGCGGCGTCCGCCTCGGCGGAGCCGGCCTGAAGGCGCTGCCCGATCCAGACCGGCTGCGCGCCATCGGCGCGGACGTGGCCGAACTGGCCGCGCTCGCCCTGCGGCACACCGTGGTCGCCGACCGCTTCACCGGCACCGCCGTCCTGTCCGCCGACGCCGCCCGCGACCTCGGCACCCTCGGCTACGTGGCCAGGGCCAGCGGCCTCGGCACCGACGCCCGCCGCGACCACCCGTTCACCGGCCTCGGCGACTTCACCCCAGCCCGCCGCACCGGCGGGGACGTGCTCGCCCGCTTCCAGATCCGGGCCGAGGAGATCGCCGCCTCCATCGCGCTGATCACCCACCTGGTCGACGGCCCCCGGGCGGCGGAGCCGGCGCGCCCGGAGGAGAGGTCGTCCTCGGGCGTGGGCCTCGTCGAGGGCTGGCGCGGCACCATCGCGCACCGCGTCGAACTCGCTCCCGACGGCACCCTCACCCGCGTCAAGATCGTCGACCCGTCCTTCTTCAACTGGCCCGCCCTCCCCGTGGCGCTGGGGAGCGCGATCGTCCCGGACTTCCCGCTGGTCAACAAGAGCTTCAATCTGTCCTACGCCGGCAACGACCTCTGAGCCCCGCTCTCCTGATCATCCATGCCGGGATAGCTTGGGGACATGGTGCCTCACCGGGCGTCGCCCGCCATCAGGAAGGTCGACGCGGTCATGGTCCCGGTCCCGGACCTCGGCAGCGGCCTGCGTTTCTACCGCGACCGTCTCGGCCACCAGTTGCTGTGGCGCGACGACGAACTGGGACAGGCGGGCCTCGCGCTGCCCGACACCGACACCGAGATGGTGCTGACCACCAGGCCCGGCCTGGTGCCGGCGTGGCTGGTGGACTCGGCGGACGACGCCACCGCCCAGGTGGTACGGGCCGGCGGTCGCATGGTCGCCGAGCCCGTGGATGTGCCCGTCGGCCGCCTCGCGGTCGTGGCCGACCCCTTCGGCAACGAACTGGTCCTGATCGATCTGTCGAAGGGGACGTACGTCACCGACGCATCCGGCGCGGTCACGGGCGTGCGGAACCCGGCCGGGTGACGAGCCCGGCACGTTCGTCACCAGATGCCGGCGATACGAGGGCGGCGGCGTCAGGGGACGTCATTCGCCGGTCGTGACCGTGAGGGTGGCGTCGACGATGCGGTGGTCGGAGCAGGGCTTGTCGCGGTTGGCGCCGCAGACGTGGCCGATGGGGTGGGCGTCGGCGGTGTAGGTGGTCAGCCGGGCGGCGGGGGCGAAGATCAGATCGACCTTGCCCGACTGGTCGCAGGCGCCCAGCCGGTTGCTCTCGGTGGTCTGCTCGCCCCAGCCGGGGCAGACGGTCTCGCGGTCGTCGAGCTCGTGGTAGCGGCCGGTGTTGGCGCGGTTGGCGTCGGTGTCGATCGAGGTGTCGTACCAGGGGTCGAGCAGGGCTGAGTGCGGCTGGACGTTGAAGTCGCCGGCGATGATCGGGACCTCGCCCCGGGAGCGGTAGGACTCCAGGACCTCGTGCACCCGGCCGAGCTGGGCGGCCCGGTGGGCGGCGACGGTGGTCAGGTGGGTGGTGCAGAACCTGACGGTCATGGGCTGCGCCGTGACGGGCGCGCAGAGGAGTTTGCGCTGCCTGCCCGATCCGTCGTCGGGCAGGGTCTGCCGGAGCGTGCCGCCCAGCGGGAAGCGGCTGAAGAGGGCGACGCCGATGCCGTGCCCGGCGCAGTAGCCGGGGTCGCCCGCCTCCGTCATCGGCTCGTAGCGGGCGAAGTTCCCGAGGTCGCGCGGCCAGCCCATGCGTTGCAGGGCGTCGATCACGGCGCCGTACTGGTTGCGGCAGATCTCGTTGACGGAGACGAGGTCCGGCCGGCGGTAGCTGATCGAGCCGGCGATCGCCTGGATGACGCCGTTCGTCGTCGAACCCAGGTGCTGGTGGTGGCCGGCCATGTTCCAGTGCCAGATCTTGTACGTCACGGTCGCGTTCGCAGTGGCGGCGGGCGCGGGACCGGCCGGCAGGGCGACGGTGGCGACGAGGATCGCGGCGACCGTCAGCAGCCGGCGGGCGAGATCGGGCACGGGTGAGATCCGCATGAGTCCCCTTCTCCGATGATCAACGCACCGCCATCCTGACCGAAGGACGTGCCCGGCGCCAGATGCGGATCGAGGAGAGGGACGTCCTGAGGCGAGGAATGCGGCGTAGGTCTGGATATTTCCGGCGTCGGCCGGATAAACGGCGCCGGCGTGGCCGGACTTATGGCGGACATTCGCCGGACATTTGCCGCCGAATACCGGTCGTAAGGGGAATTGCGCAGATCGACGGCAGTCCGGCATGGATAAAGTGGCTGCCGGAATAGCGGATCGCGTGCGACACGACAGAGGGCTCCGCTTGTGTCGGCGATGGGGCGATCCGCAGGAAAGGAAAACGACATGAATCCGAGATTCGCCATCATCGGTACGCTGGCCGCAGCCATTGTCACCGCCGGTTCCGTAGTCACCACGGCCCACGCCGAGGCCGGGCCGCGAAGCATTCCGCTGGTACGCTACTTCGACGGTTTGAAGCATTATGTGACCAGCGGCCCGCGGCCCGGCCCGAACTACCGCGAAGAAGGCCGGTTTCCCATTCTGACCAGGAACGCCCCGGGCACGAGGGCGATCTACGGCTGCCTCGCCGGCCACGCCCCGCGTGACCAGTTCCTGTCCGCCACGGCCGACTGTGAGAACAGGCCGGGCAATGCCGGGAAGAACACGTTGCTGCGCCGGGAGGGGTTCCTCTACACGAGCCCGGGCGCGGGCAGGCGGCCCCTGTACCGCTGCTACGTCCCGCACACGAAGAGCCACTTCGTGTCCGTCCGCTCCGACTGCGAGTCGAAGCCGCCGACGTCGAAGGTGAACGCCGAGTTCGTCCTGGGGTACTTCCCGTCCGCCGGACGGTGAGGAGGGGAGGGGGTCGGCGCGGCGCCCCAGAATGACTGTTGCCGGTGGCGGCGGAATCGGCGAATCATTCCATCGCCTCGTTTCGGCCTCGTCCCCGCCTAATTCGTCTCCCGAGAAAAGGAAACCCCCCGCCATCAATCGAGAGGCGGCGGTGAAGCCTATCTGGTCCACCGGGCTCCCGATGGTGGACGGACCCGGAGGAGTTCCTGCCCGCACGCTGGCTCGGCGGCGACGCGCCGCACAGCCGGTACGCCTACTTCCCCTTCGGCGCGGGACCGCGGATCTGCCTGGGCAGCCAGCTTGGGATGACGCAGCTCGTGCTGGCCACCGCCTGGTCCGCGGCCAGGTTCGACGTCGAGGTCAGCAACCTGGACAGCGCCGTGCCAGGCGCTCCTCGTCTCCCGCGGCCTGCGCGCGGTCTTCCACCCCGCGCGTGAACCTCGCAACCGTCACGCGAACGCGGCCCGAAGCGGGAGCGCGCCGCGTCCGCCGGCACAGTGAGGTGCCCGTTCCGTGCCCGATCCGAGATCCTCATCACCGGCGCGACGGGCACCGTCGGCGGCGCGATCCTCGCGGTCATGAGAAAGCGTGGCGTGCCCGCCCGCGCCCTCGCCGGAAACGCCGCGACGCCGCGCGCATCCGCTCGTCGACATCGTCGAGGGCGACCACGACGACCCGCGTTCCCTGACGGGCCCGGAGCCGTTGAGCGGCCCCGACCAGGTCGCCTGCCTGGCGCGCGTGCTCGGACGTGAGATCACCACCGTGGACGTGCCGCCCGACCAGGCGCGGGTACGATGCGGTCGGCCGGCGGCGTCACCGTGCGGGGCCGATGGCGTCGTCGCCGAAGACGGCGGCGAGTGCCTTGCCGATCAGGTGGGGCAGGTCGGTGCGCCCGTCGTCCTCGGCCCAGCGCACCAGCGCCGTGTGCAGGGCGGCCAGGCAGGCGCTGGCCGCCGCCTGCGCCTGGAACGCCGTGTCGGGATCGGCGCCGTCGTCGCCCAGGGCGCCGATGATGGCCTGCTGGAGGGCGTACTGGTTGTCCAGGTGCCTGGCCCGCAGCGCAGGCGTGGAGATCATCAGCTGGAGGCGGGCGAGCAGGAGCCGACGGTCCGCGTCGCCGGTCAGGACCGTGGCCGCGTCGATCAGCGCGCCGCCGATGCGACGGACCAGAGGCCCTCCGGCGGGCGAGGCGACGATCCGCTCGGCGACGAGTTCGCCGTGCTGGTCGACCAGGACGAGGTCCTCCTTGGTGGCGAAGTGCCGGTAGACGGTCATGGGTGACACGCCGGCCGCCTCGGCGACGTCGTTCATGGTCGTGGCGTCGTAGCCGCGCTCGCTGAACAGCCGTACCGCGTGCGTCTGGATCGTGCGCCGCGTCTGGGCCCTTCGTCGCGCTCGCAGAGTTGAGTTCTGGTCGATCACGTGTTAGACACTACCGTCATGATAGTCACTACCAACTTGGTAGAAGCTAACACTAAGGAGTGGCGGACATGAACGATCTGAGCGGCAGGACCGCCCTGGTCACCGGAGCGTCCCGTGGCATCGGCCAGGCGATCGCCATCCGGCTGGCGGCCGGGGGAGCGACGGTGATCGTGCACTACGGCGCGGACGAGGAGGGCGCGGCGGCGACCGTGGGCGAGATCGAACGCGGCGGCGGGAACGCCTTCGCCGTCCGGGCGCGGCTCGGCGTGGACGGCGACGTCGAGACGCTCTTCGCCGGGATGGAGCAGGGCCTGGCAGGGCGGCCGCTCGACATCCTGGTCAACAACGCGGCGGCCCCGCCCGCCGGCCCGCTCGGCAGCACGACCAGCGCCGAGTTCGACCACCTGTTCGCGGTGAACGTACGGGCGCCGTACTTCATCATCCAGCGCGCGCTGGACCTGATGCGCGACGGCGGCCGGATCGTCACGATCTCGTCCGTCGCGACCCGGATGGCCAACCCCGCACAGACCTCCTTCGCCATGACCAAGGGCGCGATCGAGACGATGAGCCTCACCCTGGCCAACGAACTCGGCGCCAGGGGCATCACGGTCAACGCGGTCGCCCCCGGCGCCACCCGCACGCCCGCCAACGCCTCCGTCTTCGAGGCGCCGGGCCTGGCCGGGTTCATCGCGGGATCGACGGCGCTCGATCGCCTCGGCGGCGCCGACGACGTCGCCGACGTGGTCGTGTTCCTCGCCTCCGACGCCGCCCGCTGGGTCACCGGCCAGGTCATCGACGCCAGCGGCGGCCTGTTCCTGGGCCCGCGCACCTGACGTGACCCCCGGTCACAGGCGCTCGTTCAGGAGAGGGTGGCGCTGCCCGGCTGGGCGGACAGGAGGCTCTGGGTCCAGCCGGTGGCGTCGACGGTGCCGTGGCCGGTGAGGTCGTCGCCCTTGCCGTCGTAGGGATCGGCGTCGTGATAGCGGTAGAGGGCGCCGGCGGGGTGGTGGCCGTAGTAGACGCCCGCGCCCGGTGAGAGGAGGTGAGTGAAGTTCTGCCAGGTGGCGTCACGGAGCTGGTGGCGTTTCCAGTCGCCGGCGCCGTTGACGCGGTAGGAGAGCAGCTGCCCGTTGGCGGTGGTGCCGAGCAGCCAGTCGGGTCCGGCGGTGGTGAGGGTCTTGAGGGTGAATCCGTCGCCGATGAGGGTGTTGTTCGTGATGTCGGCCAGTACGGGTTTCGCCGTGGTGATCGTGTAGCGGCGCAGTGTGCCGGCGGCGATGCCGTAGAGGTGGCCGTCGCCGTCGTAGGCGAGGTGGTCGTGGGTGTAGCCGTTGCCGAGGTGGACGGGCGGCTCGAACTCCAGGGTGTCGCCGTTGGTGCGGACGTCGACGCGGTAGAGCATGCCGTCGGAGCCGGCCTTGGTGAGCAGGATCGTGTTGTAGTCGAGCGTGGCCATCGCCTTGGGGGTGAAGCCGAGCTTGGCGGTGGAGACGACCGCGCCGTGGGTGCGCTTGCCGGTGGCGGCGTCGATGGCCGTGTAGGTCAGCTGCCCGTCGGGCAGCACCCCGTACACCGAGACGCGGCCCTTGGGGGCGGCCGTGGCGCAGTTGCGGCTGGTGACGTCGTTCCAGGCGCGGTTGTCCGACTGGCCGTAGGTGACGCCGTCGAAGGCGGGCCTGATCCGTTCGGAGCCCTCGAACCCCCAGGAGGCCGACCCGTTGCCGTCGGAGTCGCGCCCGAGCTCGAAGTGCAGGTGCGGGTGGCCGTTCGCGGTCTCGCCGTCCTTGCCGACCTGGCCGATCACCGTCCCCCGCCGCACCTTGTCGCCGACTGACACGCCGCGGGACTTCAGATGGAGGTACGTGGTGAAGTAGCCGCCGCCGTGATCGATCTGGATCATGTTGCCGGCGTTGCCGTGCTTGAAGGACTGGTTCACCCTGCCCGCGGCCGGGGCGATCAGGGTGGCCCCCTCGGTGCCGTGCTGGTCGGGCTCCTTCACCATGTCCAGGGCCGGGGCGTGGCCCCACGTGTTCAGCTGCCACTTCTGGCCGCAGGGGAACGGGAGCTGGAGATCGGGGGCCGCCATCGCCTGGCCGCTCGATGCGCCGGCGACGGTGAAGGCGGCGGTGAAGGTGGCGGCGAGCGTCGTGGCGACGACGGATCGTAAGAGGGCCGATCGGGACACTGTTCCTCCTGGGTTTCCGGCGAGGAGCCCGCTGCTCGCGGCCGGGCCGGACGGGGACGTCAGGGCGGTCCAAGGGTCCGGCGCGGATCGAGCCGTGGCCTTGTCACGGAGCCGACCGTAGGGAACGGCGGTATGCCGCCGGTATGCGGGACGCCCGCCGCCGGCACGGGGCGGCGGCGCGGGTCAGGCGGGTGTCGCCAGTCCGGTCATGATGGCCCGGGCCACGGGGGAGGGGTCCGAGCCGTCCAGGGCGAAGCCGTCCGGTACGTGCACCGCGGGCTGGGCCATCATGCGCGGGGCCGGGCCGCGGTGCGGCCAGGTGGCGGTGTGAATGACGAACGGATGGCACAGGTAGACGTCGCCCGCCCGGCCGGTCGCGTGCGCGGTGGCCCGGCACAGCACCGACGGCCGCCACTTCGCGCCCACCTCCGCGCCGTTGATCCCGCTCTCCCCGTACGGCCGCAGGATCGGCGGGATGTGCAGGTGTGAGCCTTTGACGAGCCGGGTCGGCGCGTCATCGGGGCCGGTGTCGGAGAACAGGAACAGCGCGAGCAGCCCTCTCCCGCGCGAGCGCACGTTGACCCGGTAACCCCCGTCAGGGCCGTCGTAGCTGCCTTCGATGTGGTAGCCGGACCCCATCCCCGGATAGTCCTCCGACGGGAATCGGACGGGGATCAGGCCGCCCACCTCGGTGCGACGGGTCCACCGGCCCGGCCCGATCAGCTCGTCGTACGCGGCGGCCAGCGCCGGCGACGTGGCCGCCTCGGTGAACGGGGCGCCGGAAGGACAGGGGACGTCCACGCTCGGCCGCCAGGTGGCGGGGTCGTCCCGGCGGACGCCGTGCCCGGCCAGCGACTCCCAGATGATCTCCCGGCACGCCGCGGCCGTGTCCGCGCCGAAGGCGCCCCGGACGACCACGTAGCCGTCGCGCATGAAACCGTCCACGTCCACGCGTCGATTGTGCGGCCTTTCGCAGGCACAAGCACCCGAATTACCCGCATGCCCGCCTGTCGCGGGCGGACCTGCTGATACTCCTCCCGCGCAGGTGGCGGGCGCCGGTTCAGCGGGAGGTGCAGACTGCGTGCACCTCGACCGTGGCCCGCTTCTTCTTGGAGCTGAGGAAGACGAGGCTCCACGCCTCGGACACCCCGTCCGGCGGGTCGCTGATGTCCTGGGGCGCGTTCACCTCGACGATCACGGGCTCCTCCCGGTTGTGGTCGCCGTGGTAGGCGTAGCCGCCGCCGACGGCCCGGTGCCCGCGCGGGCAGACCACGTTCGTGCTGAGCACGCCGGGGGACAGGCTTCTGCTCTCCGTGACGACGGTGACCGCGGCGCCCGTCCAGCCGAACTGGCGCGCCGCCGCGAACCCGCCCCCGGCGAGCACGCCGCCCACCGCCGCGCCCGCCGTGACCAGCCCGAGCGTCCTCGCCAGCCGTGAAACCCCACCCATGAGCGCCCTTTCCCTTTCCGCCGGTACGGCAGGACGTTAGCCGGGGCGTGTTGAGATTCTGTTGACGATCTGCCGAGGCCGCGCCGCGCGGCGCGAAGGCCGTCAGCGACCCGGAAGCGACTCCGCCAGCCTGCCGAGGATCAGGTCGAGTTCGGCGTCGGTGAGCGGCACGAGTTCGAGGGTCAGGTCGCCCTGGTCCTGGTCATGGTCCATGACCCAGATCTGCGGAGAGCCGTTCCGCAGCGCGAGCGCCAGGCCGGCGGCGGTCAGTCCCGCGCGGGCGGGATCGACGCCGAGGCGGACGCGGGAGAACGGCAGGCCGGTCGGGTCCTGGACGCTCGCGGCGCTGATGCCGGGCAGGCGGCCGGCCCGCGCGGTGAAGCGGGCGACCTTGGCGTCCTGCTCCCGCCGCCAGGCCGGCCGGTCCATCTCCCGCCGGGCCCGGAGCGCGGCGACCACCCCGAAGATCGCCTCCTTGCTCGGCTTCATCGCCCGGCCGATCCCCTTCTCCTGGGCCCGGACGGCCCGGACCAGGCCGGCCCGGCCGATGACCAGACCGGCGGTGGGCGAGGCCAGATACTTCTGGGCGCTGACGATCACCAGGTCGGCGCCGGTGCCCAGCAGCTCGTCGATCCTGAGGTCCTGGCCCGCGCCGTCGATGATCACCGGAACCTGCCGCCGGTGCGCCGCCGCCACCGCCTCCGTCAACGGAACGTCCTGGCCCCGGGTCAGCCGGGAGGACACGAGCAGCAGGCACGCCACGTCCGGGCGGGCGAGGTGCTCCTCCAGCTCGCCGAGGGAGCAGCCGGCGTCCGAGCCGGCCAGCACCGGAGTGGCTCCGGCCAGCCGGATGTCCTGCACGATCGGATGCCCGTAGTCGACGGCGTGCCCGGCCGGGAGCAGGACCGTCCTGGGCATCCCCGCGGCGTCGGGCAGGGCCGCGATCCGCGCCTGCGACGTGCCCGTCATCGTCGCCGCGACGGCCAGGGTGAGGGCCGCCGACGCGCAGTGCACGACCGTGCCGGCCTCCCCGCCCAGGACCTCGACGATGGTGCGGCCGGCGAGGTCCTTCAGCTCTTCCATGACGAAGAAGCCGGACAGGGCCTCGGCCGTGGCCGCCGCGACCTGGTCCGTGCTCCGGGAGACGCCGAGCGGGGTGAACGTCCCGCGCGCGTTGACGACCGGCGTCAGGCCGTACTGATCGTGAAGTCCCATCGTCCCATTCAACCGGCACGGAGGCAGGGCCCTCGCCGCGCCCGGAACGGCATGGAACGTCGTGGAACGCCTTCCCTGGTGTTCGCATCGAACAACCACCCACGGGGGGAACCATGAACATACGACGTGCCCTGGCGGGGCTGATGCTGGCCGGTGCGCTGGCGACGACAGTGGGGGCGGCCCCCGCGACCGCCGCCGCCGGCTCGGTGCACCTCGCGATCGAGGCCACCGGGCAGGGCGGATACCGGGCCTACTTCGTCAGCGTCACCGGCTTCGCGCCCGTCGCCACCGCCGGGCAGGGCGTCTGCGTCAACCTGTACGGCGACGACTACCTCGACCACCACCTGTTCGGCGGCTTCGGCGTCGCGTGCGGCCAGACGCTGAGCAACCCGTCGCCCGGCCGCATCAGCATCTCGTTCTACCTGGACGGCAACACGCTCGACGAGGACTGGGGCGGTGACGAGGTCTTCGCCAAGGTGGACATCGGGCCGCCGTCCTCGGTGAGACTCACGTCCAACGTGGTGCACGGGGACTACTGACGGGCACCGCGGACAACACGAAGGCCCCCGCTTCGATCCGGGGAGCGGAGCGGGGGCCTTCCGTCGTCCCAGACCCGCGGCGGGCGGTCAGTCCTCCGCGTCGACGGTCACCGACGCGGGGTTCGGCGCCTTGACGGACACCTTGGCGCCCCACCCGGTGAAACGGCTGTCGATGGTGATCGTCTTGCCGTCGAACGCGCTGGTGTCGAACACGCCGGTGGCCGCGTACGACGACCGCACCCTGCTCACCAGCCCGGCGGAGGTCAGCGTGAGCGTGTAGGACACCTTCGTGTCGTTGTGCATGCGCAGCGGGATCGACGCGTCGAACCAGCGCGAGACCTTCTCCAATTCCTTGAACGTGATGGTGCCCGTGAGCGTGCTCCCGCGCAGCCTGCCCTTCTTGACCAGCGCCGCCAGCGTCTTCGGCTCGACGGGGTTGATCACCTGCCCGTAGAAGCCGCTGCCGCCGCCCGGCAGGCCCTTGCCCTTGAGCCAGGACTTGCCCGCCGGTAACTGCTCCTCCCGCATGCCGCCCGAGATGTAGCTCACGTTGCCGATGCTGATCGTGCGTTCCTTGGGCCGGCTCTTGGCGATGGCGGTGATGTCCGAGGCCGCCACGCCCTTGGCGTTGAACTGGAACGTCCCCTTGCGGCTCTGCAGTTTGACCTTTTCTTCGCCCGACAGCGTGGTCGTCTCGGTGAACCGTACGCCGCGCCCGGGAGCGAGCTTGCCCTTGAGCGCGCGTACGGGATCCTTCGGGGCGGCGGTGGCGGCGGTGGCGGTGGTGGCCTGGGCAGGCAGGGTCGTGGTCAGCAGGCAGCCGCAGGCCACCAGAGCCGTGATCATCGTTCTTTTCATACGTCGTGATCTTGCCGTAGGCGGATCACGACTCGGGCACGCCCAGGGCCTGGACGGGCGGCGGTAATTGGATGGCGCCCCGCTACCCGCGACCGCATGATGGTTACGGAAAGCGATGGCTTCAACCCATGGAGTGACAACATGTTCGGCATTCGCGCGTCCCTGCTGGCTCTCACTCTCGCGCTCACGCTCGCCGGACCGGCGGGCGCCGCCGACGGTTTCGGGAGATGTCCGGACGGTCACCTGTGCCTGTTCCGCGACTTCGAGGGGAGCGGCACCATCGCCTGGTTCCGGGCCGGCGCGCCGAACCTGGAGCCCTTCGGGGTCAAGGACGCCCGCTCCGCGTGGAACCGGACCGGCCGCTCCTACTGCCTGTACGCCTCTCCCGGTTACGTGGTGCACAACGCCACCGTCCCGCCGGGCCACAAGGAGAACCTCAACCCGGAGATCGCCTACAACTCCGTGCGGGCCTGCTGAGGTCGCACCGCGCCCCGGGTCTGTCTGTGACATTGGGCCTTGCGTCAAGGTTCGATGTCAACTTATGCTGCGCCGCAAGTTAAGAAACTTTCCTAACCGGGGAGGCGGTGGCGACGGCTTCCCGGTGACGGAGGTGCGGCGGTCGTGCCGATCCGCCCGTTGACTGTTCCCGGAGAATCGGAGTCTTTCGTGAGGCGTAGCGCAGTAGCGAGGATCTTAGCCGTCGTGGCCGCGATGGCCCTGCCGCTGGTGGTGCCGTCCGGCGCCGGCGCGGTCACGGCCCGGTCGGCGGCGGCCGACCCGCTGGTGTCCCAGGGCAGGACCGTGACGGCCTCCTCGGTCGAGGCCGCCGGCCTGGAGCCGGGCCAGGCGGTCGACGGCAGCACGTCCACGCGCTGGGCCAGCGCCGAAGGGGTGGATCCGCAGTGGATCCGGGTGGACCTCGGCTCGGCGCACAACGTCTCCCGGGTCCGGCTCGCCTGGGAGGCCGCGTACGCCACCGCCTACCGGGTGCAGACCTCGGCCGACGGCTCCACCTGGAACGACGTCTACTCCACCACCGCCGGCGACGGCGCGATCGACGACCTCACCGTCAGCGGCCAGGGCCGGTACGTACGGGTGCACGGAACCCAGCGCGGCACCCCGTACGGCTACTCCCTGTGGGAGCTGGAGGTCTACGGAACGCCCGTCGGCGGCGGAGGCGGCGGCACCCCGGTGCAGGCCAACGGGCAGCTCCGGGTGTGCGGTATCAAGCTCTGCAACGAGAACGGCAAGCAGATCCAGCTGCGCGGCATGAGCAGCCACGGCATCCAGTGGTACAGCCAGTGCCTCAACACCGCCTCCCTCGACGCGCTGGCCGACGACTGGAAGGCCGACGTCCTGCGCATCTCGATGTACATCCAGGAGGACGGCTACGAGACGAACCCGCGGCTGTTCACCGACCGCGTGCACTCCCTGATCGAGCTGGCCACCGCCCGCGGCATGTACGCCATCGTCGACTGGCACATGCTGGACCCCGGCGACCCGATGTACAACCTCGCCCGGGCCAAGACGTTCTTCACCGAGATCGCCCAGCGGCACAACGCCAAGAAGAACGTCCTGTACGAGATCGCCAACGAGCCGAACGGCGACGCCGTCACCTGGCCGGTCATCCGCGACTACGCGCACCAGCTCATCCCGGTGATCCGGCAGCACGACCCCGACGCCCCGATCCTGGTCGGCACCCGCGCCTGGTCCTCCCTCGGCGTCTCCGGCGGCGGCAGCGAGGCCGAGATCGTCAGCAATCCGGTCAACGCGGCCAACATCATGTACACGTTCCACTTCTACGCGGCCTCGCACGGCAGCGAATACCTGAACACGCTCTCCCGGGCCGCCGACCGGCTGCCGATCTTCGTCACCGAGTTCGGCACCCAGAGCGCGTCCGGTGATGGAGCCAACAACTTCAGCAGGTCGCAGCAGTACCTCGACCTGCTGGCCCAGAAGAAGATCAGCTGGGTCAACTGGAACTACTCCGACGACTTCCGTACGGGCGCCGTCTTCAGGACCGGGACCTGCCCGAACGGCTCGTTCGCCGGAACGGGCAACCTGAAGGAGGCCGGGGTCTGGATCCGCGACCGGATCCGCACCGCCGACGACTTCTGACGGCCGGGCGGGCCCGCCTGCGCTGAGAGCGTCCCGCACCCCTCGTCACCGGTTCCGCACCGGTGACGAGGGGTGCGGGACGTTTTTTCTTTGCCATGCCATCCTTGGGCACTGGCCTTTACAGAGCGTTACCTTATAACTACGTTGAGCATGTCATCGCATGTCAGAGGCACTGTTCTGCCTTCAGCCAAGGAAAGGTCATGTTGTGCGTGCTCTTGTTCGCGTCGCCCGGACGATCGTGATCGGCGCCGCGGTCCTCGCGGGCTCGGCGGTCCCCGCCCATGCCGGCCCCCTCCGCGCGGTCCCCGGCGCCCCGTCCGTCCAGCCGCCCACCGCCTCGTGCTTCCAGTTCCCGTACTTCGGCCCGAAGGGGCACGCGAACTTCGACTTCGGCCGCGAGATCGTCCGGCTCCTGGACGAGCGCGGCGTCCGCGTACGGGGCATCGCGCCCATCGAGGCCAAGCCCGCCAACCGGGGCGTCTACATGCCCATCGGCTGGAAGCGGGATCACATCGACCCGTGCAACGGCGTCTACTACCCCGGCGGCTTCGTCCTCCACGACGTCAGGAGCGGTCACGAGGCCGCCATCCACGACATCTACCTGCGCCCCGACGGGGCCCACGCGCAGGTGTCCATCGACGGGGAGCCGCAGGGCGAGCGGCTGGTGGCCACGTACAAGCTGCACGAGTTCGCCGCCGGCGTGCCCACGCCGCGCCCGCTCGAAGGCGGCGTCGGCCCCCGCTACTGGCCGTTCTACGTCAGCGCGTACCTCAGCCGGACCGTCAGGGACCTGACCGGCCTGCCGCTGGACGAGGGCGACTACCTGGCCAACCTCGACGCGGTCGTCCAGTACGTGCCGTAGGCGCGACCCCCTGACCTGAGCCCCGCCGGGCCGTGCCACGGGGCGCGGCCCGGCACTCGCGAATCGAGAGACGACACGATGCGACTGACCCACGCCGGCAACCGGTGGACGTGGACCGCCGCCGCCGCCATCGCCGTCCTGGCGGCCACGGTGCTCCTCGGCCCCGCGATGCGCCCGAGCACCGCCACCAGCCACTGGGACGCCCCCGCCACCACCGTGAACAAGCAGATCGACGCCACCGACCTGTACGCCTTCACCAGCCCGGAACGGCAGGACACGGTCACGATCGTGGCCGACTACATCCCGTTCCAGGCGCCGCACAAGCCGTACCAGTTCGACACCGACGCCCGCTACGAGGTGCACATCGACAACACCGGCACCGGCCGGGCCGCCGTCACCTACCGCTGGACGTTCGCCGACAAGGCCCTGCCCGCGCCCTCCTTCGTCCGCGCCCGCGAGCGGCAGGCCGGCCCCGAGCACCAGGCCGGCCCGCTCGACTCCCTGGTCGAGCAGAGCTACACGCTGACCAGGCTGCGCGACGGCAAGTCCGAGATCCTCGTCCGCGACGGGTATGCGGCCCCCACCGACCTCGGCGGCCCCGGCTACGCCGCGACCCGCCGCAAGGCCGTGCGCGACCTGCCGGGCGGCGGCAAGGTCTTCACCGGCACCGCCGCCGACCCGTTCTACTCCGACAACCGCGCGGTCAACCTGCTGCGCTTCGGGCTGCCGTTCTTCCCCGTCAAGACCGGCGTGCCGATGAACGTCAGCGCGCTGGCCCTGCAACTGCCCAAGTCGGAGCTGGCGCTCGGCGGCGACCCGGCCCGCAACCCGGTCATCGGCGTCTGGACCACGGCGTCCCGCAGGTCGAGCGCCCTGCTCGGCTCCGGCGCGGCCGGCTACACGCAGGTCTCGCGGCTGGGCAACCCCAACTTCAACGAAGTGATCATCCCGCTCAAGCGGCGCGACCACTTCAACACGCTGCGGCCGGACGGTGACGAGAGCGGCGGCCTCGTGGTGCCCTCCACCCTCGACCCCGACCAGGCCGAGGTCGTCGCCAAGCAGGCGAACGTCACGGCGCCGCCCGCGCCACGTGAGGACCTGGAGCAGATCTACCTCACCGGCCTCGCCAGGACGGGCGGGCCGATCAAGCAGGACCTCAACTCCCACCGGCTCAACCAGGACGCCCCGCGCACCGCGAAGGCGGAGGAACTGCGGCTCAACCTGAGCACCCCCGTCGCCGCCGCACCCGACAAGTACGGCATCCTCAAGGGCGACGCCCAGGGCTACCCGAACGGCCGCCGCCTCATCGACGACGTCGTGACCATAAATCTGCGCATGCTCCTGGGCGAACCCGCCGGCCGCGGCGCGCCCGGCCTCATCGCCGAGGACAACCCGGCGTTCCTCCTCAAACCGATCACCGACAGCTTCCCCTACCTGGCCCTGCCCGTCACCGCCGCCGGCTGACCCCACCTCCGAGGACCTCCGATCAGATGAGTCGCCTACGGCGATTGCCGCCCCTGCTGGGATGCGTGCTGCTGGGCTGCGTCCTGGTGACCCTGTTCGCCCCCGGCGGGCTGCTGCGCAGGGACGAGCCGCCTCCCGCGCCGGCGGGCTGGTCACCGTACGACCTGGCCGGATCGATCCAGGCCGTCCAGGTGCGCCTGCGTCGTCACCCCGACGACGCGGCCGCCTGGGCGAGCCTCGGCGACATGTACCTGAAGCAGGCCCGCCGCACCGCGGACACCGCCTACTACGCCAAGGCCCAGGGCGCGTTCGAACGCTCGCTGCGCCGGCCGACCGGCGACGGGGAGCCGTACATCGACGCCGTGATCGGCATGGGCGCGCTGGCCAACGCGCGGCACGACTTCGCCGGCGCGGTGCGCTGGGCCGAGCGCGCCCGCAAGGCCGCGCCGTTCCGGTGGGCCCTGTACGGCGTGCTCACCGACGCCCACCTCGAACTCGGCCACTACGAACGGGCCGAGACCGCGCTGCGCCGCATGCTCGACGGTCACCCCGACCTCGCCTCCTTCACCAGGGCCGCCCGCCTGGAACAGCTGCGCGGCAGGCCGGGCCCCGCCCGCGACCTGCTGCGCCGTGCCTGCGCGATCCCCGGCGACCCGGCCGAGTACGCCTTCTGCCAGTGGCAGCTCGGCGAGCTGGCCTGGAGCACCGGCGACCCCCGTACCGCCCGTGCCGCCTACACCCAGGCGCTGGCCGCCGATCCGGGACACGCGCCCGCCCGGGCCGGCAAGGCCCGCGCCGAGGCCGCGCTCGGCCGCACCGAGCAGGCCCTGCGCGACTACGCCACCGCCGTCATCCGCTCCCCCGCGTACGTCGTCGAGTACGGGGAACTGCTCGAACACCTCGGTGACGCGGAGGGAGCCAGGCGGCAGTACGCCGTCTTCGCCGCCCAGCAGCGGCTCCTGGCCGCGAGCGGCGGTGTCGACGGCCTGGCCGCGGGCACGTTCGCGGCGAACCATGGCGATCCGGGCACCGCGGTCCGGCACCTGCGGGCCGAGTGGGCGCGACGGCACAGCGTCGAGGTCGCCGACGCGCTCGGCTGGGCGCTGCACCGGGCCGGCCGCCACACCGAGGCCGCCGCGTACGCCGTCCGCGCCGACGCGCTCGGGGGGCGTAACGCGTCGTTCGCCTATCACCGGGGCGAGATCGAGCACGCGCTCGGGCACACCGGCGCCGCCCGTACCCACCTGACCAGGGCGTTGTCCATCAACCCGCACTTCTCGCCGGCCGGGGCGGCGCGAGCCCGCGAACTCCTGGCGGAGACGACGTGATCGCCGCGCTGCCCGCCGCCGCGACGCTCGCCGCCACCACGGCGCTCGCCGCCGCCGTGACTCCGGCCGCCGCGGTGAGATCGGCCGTGCATCCTCTGGGGAACTTCAGCGTCAACCACTACGACGGGCTGACCATCCACCCCGACCGGATCGAGCACCTGGCCGTCGTGGATCTCGCCGAGATCCCCACCCTGCAACAGCCGCCGACCGGACCTCCGGACGCCCACGCCCGCCGCGCCTGCGCCGACCTGCGGGAGGCCGTGCGGGCCGACGCCGGCGGGCGGCCGCTGAGCTGGCGGGTCACCGGCGCCTCGTTCGTCTACCGGCCGGGCGCGGCCGGGCTGCGCACGAGCCGGCTCACCTGCCGGCTGACCGCGCCCGTGCGGGTCGACCGGCCGGTGGCCCTGACCTTCGCGAACGCCTACCGTCCCGACGGGGTGGGCTGGCGGGAGATCACGGCCAAGGGGCAGGGCGTGCGCCTGCGCGACTCGACCGTCCCCGCCGGGAGCGTGTCGGGCGAGCTGCGCGACTATCCCGCCGACCTGCTCAGCTCGCCGCTCGACGTACGCGCGGCCAGGATGACGGCGGAGCCGGGCGACGGCGGGTCCGTGGCGCCGGCAGCCATGCCGGGCGTGGACGTCGTCACCCGCTACACCGGTCTGCTGGCCGACCGGCTCAACGCGCTGATCGGCGCCGACCGGCTGACGGTGCCGCTCGGGATGCTGGCCCTGCTGGTGTCGGTGGCGCTGGGCGCCGTGCACGCGGCGATGCCCGGCCACGGCAAGACCGTCATGGCCGCCTACCTCGCCGGACGGGAACGACGGCTCCGGGACGCCGTCACCGTCGCGGCCACGGTCACCGTCACGCACACGGCGGGCGTGCTGGTCCTGGGCGTTCTGGTCACGGCCGCCGGCGCGATCGCCGGGGACGTGGTGCTGAGCTGGCTCGGGGTGGCGAGCGGCCTCCTCATCACCGCGATCGGCGCCGCCCTCCTCCGCTCCGCCCGCCACCACCGGCCAGGCCACGGGCACGGACATGGGCACGGGCACGGGGAGGAGAGCGGCCATCGGCAGCAGGAGAACGGGCATGGTCCTGGGAGGCGGCCGGGCAGTGGGGTGGTGGGGCTGGCGGTGGCCGGTGGGCTGGTGCCCAGCCCGTCCGCACTGGTGGTCCTGCTCGGCGCGATGGCGCTGGGCCGCACCGCGTTCGGCGTCCTGACCGTCGTCTGCTACGGGCTCGGCATGGCGGCGACGCTGCTGGTCACGGCGCTCGCCCTGCGCAGGCTGGGCGGCCTCACCGTCGCGGGGCGGATGCGGCGGCTGCGCCCGTACAGCGCCGTCATGACCGCCGCGCTCGTCCTGCTCGTGGGGCTGGGCGTCACCGTACGCGCGGCGGCGGCGCTCGTGTGAAGATCGCTATAGCCGTGACAGCGGTCACGGAACCGGGTACGACGGGAATCGGACTTACGGGTAGGAAGGTTGATGAGAGCCATGTCAGACGACACCGTAGAGCTCAGCCCCACCGAGTGGGTACGCGAGCAGACGACGAGGATCCGCGAGACCGGGACCACCGAGGGCATCCTGATCCTCGGCACGCCGATCGTGCTGCTGACCGTGCGGGGCGCGAAGACCGGCAAACTGCGGCACACCCCGGTGATGCGGGTGGAGCACGAGGGCAGCTACGCGGTCGTGGCGTCCAAGGGCGGCGCTCCCGAGCACCCCACCTGGTATTACAACATCAAGGCGTATCCCGAGATCACCTTGCAGGACGGGACCGTCACCCGTGACTACGTCGCGCACGAGGCCGAGGGCGCCGAGCGGGCGGAGTGGTGGGAGCGGGCGGTCGCGGCCTTCCCGTCCTACGGCGAATACCAGCAGAAGACCGACCGGCAGATCCCGGTCTTCGTGCTCGACCCGAAGTAACCGCCGCAGCTCGTGCTCAGCCGGCGGCGTGGAGAGCCGCGTCGCCCGGCTGCTCCGTGGGGCTCCAGCCGAGCTCGGGACCCAGCTTCGTGGCGATGTCGGTGAGGATCTGCACGTAGTCCTCGTGCTCGAAGGTGAACGGCAGCGCGAACGCGACCTCGTCGATCTCGCGGAAGGCGGCGTGCGCGTACAGCCGCCCGGCGATCTCGGCGGAGCTGCCCACGAGGTCGGGCGCGAACAACAACCGGCCCGGGCCCTGCGGTTCCGCGGTGCGCGGCAGGCGCTTGGCGGCGTACTCCTCGTACCTGACCCGCTGCTCCGGCGTGGCCGAGTCCGTGGGTATGACGACCAGGCCCTGGGAGACGCGGGCCCGCTCACCGTCGGGGTGCTCGGCCCTGAACGCCCGTACGTGGGAGAGCTGGATGTCGGCGAAGTCCACCGAATCTTCCGCCTTGACGACGCTGCTGGTCAGCAGGTTCATGCCGTGCTCGCCCGCCCATCGGGCCGAGCGGAGACTGCCGCCGCCGTACCAGAGGCGGGAGCCCAGGCCGGGCGAGTGCGGCTGGACGCGGTCGGAGAAGACCTCGAAGCCCTCGGTGCCGCTGAAGTCGGTGGCGGGTTCGCCGCGGACGAAGGACAGCAGCCGGCTCACCCGCTCGTAACCGAAGTCCTGGAGGTCGGCGGTGCCGGGGTAGAGCGCGTCCTTGATCTGGTCGAAGTGGAACGGCGGGCCGACGCTGATGCCCGCGTTGAGCCGGCCGCCGGACAGGATGTCCACGGTGGCCAGATCCTCGGCGAGGCGCAGCGGGTTCTCCCAGGCCAGAGGGGTGACGGCGGTGCCCAGCTCGATGCGGGTGGTGCGCTGGGAGGCGGCGGCCAGGACGGCGACGGGGGAGGAGATGCCGTACTGCAGGTGGCGGTGGCGTACCCAGGCGCTGTCGAAGCCGAGCCGCTCGCCCAGCTCGATGATCCGCAGCGTCGATTCGTGTCCCGGGCGCGGGTCGTCCCCGTCGAACAGTCCGATGGTCAGGAAACCCAGCTTGCGCAGGGGGCGGGTGGGCAGCGGCACGGTGGTTCCTCCTCCTTGATCCTGTCCAAGGCAACCAGAAATAGGGGGAAATAATTGCCGTCCTGCGCTCCGGGCTTCTCCGGGTGAATCAGCTCTGCAAGGGATCGATAGCGCGTCCTTCCAGGCTCCCGTGCACTCACCCGCGATCGAGACGGCCCGCCGGGCGTTGCGGAAGCTCCCCTGACCGTTCACGCGGAAGCTTCCCCGAGCGGTCAGGCGGGAGGGACCGGCTCCACCGGCCCTCCCGTCGCGCCGTACTGCCGAGACGTCGCTCCTGCCCCGGCAG
This sequence comes from Nonomuraea fuscirosea, assembly GCF_035917475.1. Classification (NCBI taxonomy): domain Bacteria; kingdom Bacillati; phylum Actinomycetota; class Actinomycetes; order Streptosporangiales; family Streptosporangiaceae; genus Nonomuraea; species Nonomuraea fuscirosea. The sequence goes on from NZ_CP109074.1 coordinate 2,269,317, forward strand.
AGGGCCGGCATGCGACGCCGCCCGCCGTCAGGGACGGGCGGCGCCGTCGAGCAGGGCCGTGGCCATCTGCTGGACCGAGCGGGTGAAGCGGCGCGGGTCGCCGGGCGGCGTCATGTGCCGGATTAGATCACCGTCGAAGACGGCGAGCAGGGCGTGGGCCAGGAAGCCGGCGTCGAGGTCGGGGCGCGCCTCGCCGATCAGGCCGCGCAGATGGCCGTGCCACGAACGGTAGCTGGGGTCGCCGTACTTGTCCTCGGCGCACGCCTGCTCGTGCGCCGACAGCAGCACCGCGTTGCCCTCGGCGATCGCGCCGAGCCCGTCGAGGAAGGCGAGCAGCCGATCCCGTACGGGAGCGCCGGGCCCCAGCGGGGGAGGACCGTCCGCGATCCCGTCACGCAGGTCGCGCGACCGCTCCTCCAGCAACGCCTGGAGCAGGCCCGCGCGGCTGCCGAAGCGGCGGAACACCGTGCCCTTCCCGACCCCGGCGAGCGCGGCGACGCGGTCGATCGAGACGTGCTCCCCGCCGCCCTCGTGCAGCAACTGCTCGGTCGCCCGCAGCACCGCGCGGCGGTTGCGGGCCGCGTCGGCGCGTTCGGTGCGGGGCTCGGCCATGCGCGCTCCTCGACGAGATGGACTGTCAGTCCGCTTATGTTACCGTGTCGCTCAAGCGGACCAGGAGTCCGATTAAAACCTCATGAGGAGCTTCCGATGGACATGCGCGCACTCGTCGTCGATCCCGGCGCGCCCGGATCCCTGAGACTCGGGACGGCCGCCGAACCTCGCCCCGCCCCCGGCCAGGCCGTGATCGACGTACGGCACATCTCGCTCAACCGCGGCGAGGTGGTGTTCGCCGGCAGCCGCCCGGCCGGCACCGTCCACGGTTACGACGCCGCCGGTGTCGTCGTGCGGGCGGCGCAGGACGGCACGGGACCAGCCGTCGGCGCCAGAGTCGCGGCCTTCGGCGCCGGCGCGTGGGCCGAGCGGATGGCCGTGGACACCACCGCCGTGGCCGAGGTTCCGGCGCGGGTCGAGCTCGCCGACGCCGCCGCGCTGCCGATGGCCGGCGTCACCGCGCTGCGCACGCTGCGTTCCCGGCCCATCCTGGGACGGCGGGTCCTGGTCACGGGCGCCGCCGGCGGCGTCGGGCGGTACGCCGTCCAGCTGGCGGCGCTGGGCGGCGCGCACGTCATCGCCTCGGTGGGATCGGCCGGGCGCGGCGTCGGCCTGGCCGCGCTGGGCGCGCACGAGGTGGTGGTCGGAGTGGAGGGCATCGACCGGCCGGTCGACCTCATCCTCGACAACGTGGGCGGGCCGCAACTGGTCGCGGCCTGGGAACTGCTCGCGCCGGGCGGAGAGGTGCGGAACATCGGCTGGGCCTCGGGCGAGCCGGCCGTCTTCGCGCCGTACTCGCTGCTGTCCATCGGCCCGCCCAAGACGATGAGCACGTACGGGGACGTGCGCGACGTCGGCCCCGACCTGGCGACCCTGCTGGACCTCGTGGCCGGGGGGCGGCTCTCGCCCGAGGTGGACTGGCGTGGCTCGTGGCGCCGCGTCGCCGAGGCAGCCCAGGCGCTGCTGGACCGCCGCATCGCCGGCAAGGCCGTCCTCGACCTCGACCCGACCGGCTGATCCCGCCGCCGGCATTCGGGCCTCGTGCCAGGGGCGGGCGGACCTACGCGGCCGAGCCGGGGCCGGGCAGGGGATCGACGTCGTAGGCGTGCATCGGCTCACCGCAGTGGGCGCAGCGCAGGTCGACGTGGCTGATCTCGCCGCACGCGTGATGCCGGTAGAGCACCGGCGGACCGGCCTCGCCGGCGAGCCACTTGTCGCCCCAGGCGGTCATGACCATGAGCAGGTCGACCAGCTCGGCCCCCTTGGCCGTCAGGTGGTAGTCGTAGCGCGGCCGGTTGTCGTAGGGGCGGCGTTCGACCACGCCCTGGTCGACGAGGTGGTTGAGCCGCTCGGTCAGCACCTTGCGGGAGATGCCGAGGTCCGCCTGGATCTGCTCGAACCGGCTGATCCCCACGTACACGTCCCGGAGGATCAGCGGCGACCAGGGCTCTCCGATGACGTCGAGCGTGCGCGCGATCGAGCACGCCATCTCACTGAAGTTCGTGCGTTGCATGACACCAGTCTACCCATCGGAGTTCCCTGAAGGAACTTTGCCTGCTACGGTTACGGAGTCTCTTCAAGGAACTCCGGAAAGGTTCGAGCAGATGAGCAAGGTCATCAGCGCCCACGCCGTGTCGGTCGACGGCTACATCACCGGCCTCGACCCCCGCCCCGGGCACGGCCTCGGCGACGGCGGGACGCTCTTCGACTGGTACTTCGACGGCGACACCCCCAGCCGGGAGTTCGACGGATTCAAGCTGAGCCAGCCCAGCGCCCGCTTCTTCGACGCCGCCTCCGCCCGCCTCGGCGCGATCGTGGCCGGACGCGACACCTACGAGCACTCCGACCGTTTCGGCGGCGGCAGCCCCCACCCGAGGGTGCCGCTGTTCGTCCTCAGCCACCGGCCCGCACCCGAGCTCGGTGCGCGGCAGACCCTCGTCACCACCGGCGTCGAGGACGCGATCGCCGCGGCCCGGCAGGCGGCCGGCGGCAAGGACGTCGGTCTCATGGGCGGCGGGCTCCTCACCGAGGCGCTCAAGGCGGGGCTCGTCGACGAGGTGATCCTGCACCAGGTGCCGATCCTGCTCGGCGGCGGCCGGCCCTTCTTCCGGTCGCTGCCCGAGCACGTACGGCTGCGGCCGCTGGAGGTCGTCCAGGCCCCCGGCGTGACTCACCTCCGCTACGAGGTGACCCGCTGACCGCGAGCGGCCACGCCCGTGCGCTCCCCGAGCCGGCCGGAGCCGATGACCGCGTTCGGACCGGGCGGCGCGGAGCCCGAGGTCGCGCTGGGCACCGGCCTGATCCGATGCGACACTGTTCGGCGTGGAGGCTGAGCACAATCCGCTGATCCCGCAAATGCGGCTCGACGAGCTGCTCGCGGAGCTGCAGGTCCGGCTGACCGCCGTGCTGGCCACCCGCGACCGCGTGCACGCGTTGCTGGAGGCCGTCGTCTCCGTGGGCAGCGATCTCGACCTGGAGACGGTGCTGCGCCGTATCGTGGAGACCGCGACCACGCTGGTGGACGCGAGCTACGGGGCGCTCGGCGTGGTCGGGCAGGAGCACACGCTGCTGCAGTTCATCCCGGTCGGGCTCAGTGAGGAGGAGATCGCCAGGATCGAGCACTGGCCGCACGGGCTCGGCCTGCTCGGCCTGCTGATCAAGGACGCCAGGCCGCTGCGGCTACGGCGCATCTCCGACCATCCCGAGTCCTACGGGTTCCCGCCCGGTCATCCGCCCATGGGCACCTTCCTCGGCGTGCCGATCCGGGTGCGGGACGAGGTGTTCGGCAACCTGTACCTGACCGAGAAGCGCGGTGGCGGCGAGTTCGACGAGGAGGACGAGGCGGTGGTGATCGCGCTGGCCACGGCGGCCGGCGTCGCGGTCGAGAACGCCCGCCTGTACGAGGAGTCGCGCAGCCGCGAGACCTGGCTGCAGGCGTCCTCGGAGGTGACCACGAGCCTGCTGTCGGGCGCCGACCCGCGCCAGGTGCTGTCGGTGGTGGCCGCCCGCGCCCACCGGATGAGCGACGCCGACGTCGTCCTGATGCTGCTGCCCGACGCGTCGCGGGAGACGCTCGTGGTGGAGGTCGTCGAGGGGGAGGGCGCGGAGGAGCTGGAGGGCACCTCGATCGAGCTGTCGAGCACGCTCGCGGGCGACGCCTTCACCCGGGGGGAGGTGGTGTCCAGCGCAGACCTGCAGAGCGCCCCCTTCCCGAACTCGCCGCTGCGGCGGCTCGGCTACGGCCCCGCGCTCGTCGTCCCGCTGGGCGACGCGCCCTCCGTGCGCGGGCTGCTGATGCTGGCCAAGCGGAGCGGGCGGCTGCCGTTCAGCGGCGCGGCCGAGCAGATGTTGCGGGCGTTCGCCGGTCAGGCGGCGGTCGCGCTGGAGCTGGCCGAGGCGCGGCGCGACGCCGAGCGGCTGGGGTTGCTGGAGGACCGGGACCGGATCGCGCGGGACCTGCACGACGTGGTCATCCAGCGGCTGTTCGCGACCGCGATGACGCTGATGAGCACGCTGCGGCTGGTGGAGCGGCCCGAGGCGGCCAAGAAGGTGCAGTACGCGATCGACGAGCTGGATGAGACGATCCGGCAGATCCGCTCGTCCATCTTCGCTCTGCAGGGCTCGCACACCGACGCTCCGCCGAGCCTGCGCCGGCAGATCGTGGAGCTGGTGGAGGGCGCGGGCAGCCACCTGGGGTTCATGCCCGGCCTGCGGATGGAGGGACGGCTCGACACCGAGGTGCCGGAGACCGCCGCCGAGCACGTGGTGGCGGTGCTGCGCGAGGCGCTGTCCAATGTCGTACGGCACTCGCACGCGACCCGGGCCGAGGTGTCCGTCGAGGTCGTGGCGGGCGGGCTCACCCTGCTGGTCTCCGACGACGGCGTGGGCCTGGGCGAGGGCGGCCGGCGCAGCGGGCTGCGCAACATCGAGGAACGGGCCGGGCGGCTGGGCGGGTCGGTGGAGCTGGAGTCCGCGGAGGAGGGCGGGACCCGGCTGTGCTGGCGGATCCCCCTGTGAGACCTGCCGGCGACATCCTCGGTCGGGGTGGTCGGGGTCGGGCGGGCTCAGGCCTCCGTCTCAGGTCAGGCGCCGCGTCGTGGTCGGCGGCCAGCTCGCGGCTGCGGCTCAGCGCCCGCAGGAGGTCGCGTCCTCACTCCCCAGTGGACCTCTCGCGCTCCGGGAACTCAAGCCTCGCGGGGGGAGCGGTCCTCTGCCGGCTCTATGCGGATCCTGAAGGTGGATGTCCTACCGTCGTAGGTCTACGCGATCCTGTGGGAGATGCATCATGTCGAGAACCCTGCTCGTGACACCGCTGCTCGCGATGGTGCTGGCCGCGTGTGGCGTGGGCGCGACCGGTGGGGGCGGGGAGGAGCGCCAGACGCCGGCCGCGACGGGTACGGCGGTGGGCCGGACGACGGCGAGCCCGGCGCGAACAGCCGGGACGACGGGCAGTCCGGCCGCTTCGGCGTCGCCGACCGGCCCTGAGCCGTCGCACTGCCCGAACGGCGAGCTCATCGCCGCGGTGGACAGCCCGGCCGTGCACGCCGACCCGGTGGTCATCCCGGAGGCCAAGCTGGGCGGCACGACCATCCCGGCCGTCACCATCCCCGGGGTGGACATCCCCGCCCTGCACATCCCCGCCCAGTGCACCGAGATCGCCCCTGCTCCCGGCGGCTGCCTCGGCGCCGCGTCGATCCCGCCGGTGTCGATCCCGGCCGTGGAGATCCCGCCGGTGGAGATCCCCGGCGTGAACGCGGGCGGCATCAAGCTCGACCCGGTCAGGGCCGAGGGCAGGCGGGCGGAGGGCAAGCACGCCGAAGGCGTCTCGACGCCCGAGGTGTGTCAGGTCAAGCCGAAGAACGGGGGCATCGTCCCGTTCGTGATCCGGCCCTTCATCATCCGGCCGTTCATCATCAGATCCTTCGTGATCAGGTCGTCCATCATCCGTCCCAGCGCCTGCAACGAGCAGAACGAGTGCCTGCCCGCCGTCGAGGTGCCCGCGGTGGAGGTGCCCGGCGTCGAGGTGCCGGGCGTGGAGATCCCGGGCGCGGAGCTGAAGGGGTACGAGGTGGGCGAGAGCGAGGTGCTGGAAGGAGAGGACTCGATCGCGTTCAGCATCAGGGCCGACGTGCTGTTCGACTTCGACAGCGCCACCGTCAAGCCCGAGGCCGCCGCCGAGCTCAGGCGCGTCGCCCGCGAGATCGGGAAGAAGGCGGGGCCGGACGCGCGGATCGACGTGGACGGGCACACCGACGGCAAGGGCGAGGACGCGCACAACCAGCCGTTGTCGGAGCGGCGGGCGCGGGCGGTCGTCGAGTGGCTGGCGGACGAGGGCGGCCTGGACCGGTCGCGGCTGAAGGCGCGCGGATACGGGGAGAGCAAGCCGATCGCGCCGAACGCCAAGGCGGACGGCTCGGACAACCCGGCGGGCCGCGCGAAGAACCGGCGCGTGGTGGTCTCCACCGCGACCTGACCGCCGCTGAGCTGCGGCCCCCTCGCGCTGGGGGCCGCTCCGCTCGCCGGTGCCGAACGTTTCCGTCTGGTCATGTAACTCACTAGTACGTACATTAGGAGGACATTGCGCGGTCGTACCCCGCTGGAAAGGGAGAAGTGATGGATTCGTTCCTGATCGGACTGATCGGCTCGGGGATCGGCCCCTCCTTGAGCCCGCCCCTGCACGAGCGGGAAGCCGCGCACCACAGGCTGCACTACGTCTACCGGCTGCTCGACACCGATCGGGTGGGCGGCGACGTGGGCGAGCTGATCCGCACGGCCCGCCGGTTCGGCTACGACGGGCTCAACGTCACCCATCCCTGCAAACAGGACGTCATCCCGCACCTGGCCGAGCTGTCACCGGACGCCCGCATGCTCGGCGCGGTCAACACCGTGGTGTTCGACGGCGATCGGGCGATCGGGCACAACACCGACTGGACGGGCTTCGCCGAGTCGTTCGCGCGCGGACTGCCCGACGCGCCCGCCCGCCGGATCGTCCAGCTCGGCGCCGGGGGAGCGGGGGCCGCGGTCGCGCACGCGCTGCTCACGATGGGCGCCGACCGGATCACCGTGGTCGACTCCGACCCGGCGCGGGCCCGCACGCTCACCGGGGAGCTGACCGCCCGCTTCGGCTCCGGACGGGCCCGCCCGGAGCCCGTGGCCGAGCTGCCGCGGCTCATGGAGCGGGCCGACGGGCTGGTGCACGCGACGCCGACCGGCATGGCTCAGCATCCGGGGATGCCGCTGCCCGCCGCGCTCCTGCACCCCGGCCTGTGGGTGGCCGACATCGTCTACCGGCCGCTGGAGACCGAGCTGCTGCGGCACGCGCGGGCCGCCGGCTGCCGGACGCTGGACGGCGGCGGCATGGTCGTCTTCCAGGCCGTGCACGCGTTCCGGCTGTTCACCGGCCGGGAACCGGACGCCGAGCGGATGCTCGCGCACCTCACGGATCTGATCACCGTCTGAGCCCCCCGTTCGGGGGGCGACGCCCGTTCGGGGAGGAAAAGGAGGAAAGCGTGCGCAAGTCCATCGCCACCGTGTCGGTCAGCGGCACCCTGGCGGAGAAGCTGGAGGCCATCGCGGCCGCGGGGTTCGACGGCGTGGAGATCTTCGAGAACGACCTGCTGGCCTGCCCGCTGCCGCCGGAGGAGATCCGCGCCCGCGCGGCCGATCTCGGTCTCGGCATCGACCTCTACCAGCCCTTCCGCGACTTCGAAGGCGCGCCCGCCGAGCTGCTGGCGGGCAACCTGCGCCGGGCCGAGCACAAGTTCCGGCTCATGGAGCGCCTCGGCGCCGACCTGCTGCTGCTCTGCTCGAACGTCTCGCCCGCGGCCGTCCCCGGCGACGACGTGGCGGCCGGGCACCTGCGGCTGCTGGCCGAGCGGGCCGCCGAGCACGGCGTCCGCGTCGCCTACGAGGCATTGGCCTGGGGCCGGCACGTCAACGAGTACCTGCACGCCTGGCGGCTCGTCCGGCTGGCCGACCACCCCGCTCTGGGCGTGTGCCTGGACAGTTTCCACATCCTGTCGCGGGGCTCCGACCCGATCGGCATCGAGGCCATCCCGGGCGAGAAGATCTTCTTCCTGCAGCTCGCCGACGCGCCACGCCTGGCCATGGACGTGCTGCCGTGGAGCCGCCACTACCGCTGCTTCCCCGGCCAGGGCACGTTCGACCTGGCCGGGCTGCTGGCCGGCGTGGGGCGCGCGGGGTATGCCGGGCCGCTGTCGCTGGAGGTGTTCAACGACGTCTTCCGCCAGGCGTCGGCGGAACGCACCGCGCTGGACGGCATGCGCTCGCTCATCGCCCTGGAGCGGGAGGTGGCGGGCACGGCGCATCCGGCGGTGCCCACCGGGTTCGCCTTCGCCGAACTGGCCGGCCCCGGCGGGCTCGGTGGGATCCCGGCGGCGCTCGGCTTCACGCGTACGGGGACGCACCCCGGCAAACCGGTGGAGCTGTGGGAGCAAGGCGGAGCGCGGTTGCTGGTCAACGCCACCGGGGCGGACCCCGCCCTGATCGCCGTCGGCCTGGACAGCCCCGACCCCGCCGGGGCGGCCGGGCACGCCGAGGAACTGCTGTCGCCGATCCTGCCCCGCGCGCGTACCCCCGAGGAGGCGGAGCTGAACGCGGTGGCCGCGCCGGACGGCACCGAGATCTTCTTCTGCGACGACGGCTGGCTCGCCGACTTCACCCCCTCCCGGCCGCCCGGGACGCAGCCGGGCCTCATCACGGGCATCGACCACGTCGCCCTCACCCAGCCGCGGCACCACTTCGACGAGGCGGCGCTGTTCTACCGCAGCGTGCTCGGGCTCCGGCCGCAGGAGAGCCTGGAGGTGCCCGACCCGTACGGCCTGCTGCGCAGCAAGGCGATGTCGGGCCCCGGCGGCGCGGTCCGCGTCGTGGTGAACGTCGCCCAGGTCGGCGCCGACCACCTCCCCTGGCAGCACGTGGCGCTGGCCTGCGACGACGTGGTGGCCGTCGCCCGCAGGCTGCGGAAGGAGCATCCCGGGCTGCTGCTGCCGATTCCCGGCAACTACTACGACGACCTGGACGCCCGCCACGAGGTCGATCCCGAGCTGCGCGGCCTCGGCGTCCTCTACGACCGGGACGAGCACGGCGGCGAGTTCCTGCACCTCTACACCGTCACCGTGGGCCGGGTCTTCTTCGAGCTGGTCCAGCGGATCGGCGGCTACCAGGGGTACGGCGCCGGCAACGCCGCCGTCCGGCTGGCGGCTCAGCACGCGGGACATCGCCAGGGCGTGCGGCCAGGACCCCGTCCGGCCGGCGTGACGCCTGCACCCTTGTAACGTACGAACCAGTGAGTTAGTTTCCTGGAAGCGCATCACCCCCCTCGAACGCCCCTGTGAGGAGCCCATCGTGACCGTGCCCGGCAAACCACGGAAAGCGGCCGTCGCCGCCTGGATCGGCAGCGCGCTGGAGTACTACGACTTCTTCATCTACGGCACCGCCGCCGCGCTCGTCTTCAACCGGATCTTCTTCCCCTCCTCCTCGCCCGCCACGGGAACCCTGCTCGCCCTGGCCACCTTCGGCGTCGGCTACCTGGCCAGGCCCGTCGGCGCCTTCGTGCTCGGGCACATCGGGGACAGGTTCGGCCGCAAACGGGTGCTGGTCACCACGCTGGTGATGATGGGCGCGTCCACGTTCCTGGTCGGCTGCCTGCCCACGTACGACGAGATCGGGGTGGCGGCGCCGATTCTGCTCGTGCTGCTCCGCCTGCTGCAGGGCTTCTCCGTCTCCGGCGAGCAGGCGGGCGCGAACGCGATGACGCTGGAGCACGCGCCGGAGGACCGCCGGGGCTACTACACCAGCTTCACCCTGAACGGCACGCAGGCCGGCCAGATCATCGCCACCGCGATCTTCCTGCCGGTCGCCGCCCTGCCCGAGGAGCAGCTGCTGAGCTGGGGCTGGCGGGTGCCGTTCTGGCTGAGCGTGGTGGTCGCGGCGGCCGGCGTGATCATCAGGCGCACGCTGGAGGAGACGCCCGAGTTCGAGCGCGAGGTCGCCACCGACACCGTGGCGAAGATGCCGCTGGCGGTGCTCTTCCGCGAGCAGTGGCGGGACGTGCTGCGCGTCGTCGTCGCCGCGGTGATCGCCTCCGTGAGCACGATCTTCACCGTGCACGCCCTGTCGTACGCGGTCAACACCATGGGCCTGGAACGCACGCCGATGTTGTGGGTGGGAGTGCTGGCCAACATCGCCGCGCTGATCTCCATCCCGCTGTGGGGCAGGCTGTCGGACCGGGTGGGCCGCAAGCCGGTCCTCATCGGCGGCTCGCTGGGCAGCGCGGTGCTGATGCTCGGCTACCTGTGGTCGATCTACACCGGCGACTTCCTGCTCATCTTCGCCGTGGGCATCGCGCTGTTCGGCATCGTCTACAGCGCCGTCAACGCGGTCTGGCCGTCGTTCTACGGGGAGATGTTCACCACCCGGGTACGCCTGTCGGGCATGGCGATCGGCACGCAGATCGGCTTCGCCATCGCCGGGTTCGGGCCCACCGTGGCCACCGCCGTGGCGGGCACCGGCCCCGAGAGCTGGCTCGGCGTGTCGATCATCACGGCGGTGCTGTGCCTGGTCAACGTGGCCGCGGTCGCGACCGGGCGGGAGACGTACCGGGTGCCGACCGCCCGGCTCGGGCTGCCGCCGGAGGTCGCGGCCGGGCGTCGGGACTTCAGTCGGCGGCCAGGTCCATCCGCAGGAACTCCGTGATGCGCAGCACCCGCACCGGGCGGCGCGACTTGGTGGGCAGCGCCTCGAACGCCTCGTCCCTGCCGACGACGCGGGGAGCGGTGAGCTCCACCTCCTTGCCGTCGACCAGGAGCCGGGCGCTGCCTGCCGCCAGGATGTTGCGCACCCAGTCGGAGCGCGAGCCGTACACGAGGATGAACAGGTAGCCGCCCGCGACGGGAAAGGCGTCGAGCGGCGTGTGGAAGGCGCGGCCGGAGGCGCGGCCGACGTGCGTCAGCACGGGCGACTTCCCCTGGGCGAGCGTGAGCGGGTTGAACACCCGCTTGTTGATCTGGCCCCACCATAACGGCATCGGCATCGCGGGCCCCTCTCCTCTGGCGTGCCGTGGCACGGAGGCTTACGCTTGTAAGGTGCCTTACTACCGTAAGGCTCGCTTACACTTGTAAGGTTGTCAACCCGTCATCAGCTCCGGAGTTCTCCGTGTCACCAGCCCGGCCGCTCAGCAGGGACCTCGTCCTGGAGGCCGCGGTCCAGGTCGCCGATCGCGGCGGCATCGAGGCCGTGACCATGCGGCGGGTGGCGCAAGAGCTGGGCGTGGAGGCGATGTCGCTCTACCACCACGTGCCGAACAAGGACGCCATCCTCGACGGCGTCGTCGACGTGGTCTTCACCGAGATCGAGCTGCCCGCCGCCGGGTGCGCCGACTGGCGCGACGCGATCCGCGCCCGCGCCGGCTCGGCGCGCGCGGTCCTGGCGCGGCACACCTGGGCGCTCGGGCTCATGGACTCGCGGCGCAACCCGGGCCTGGCGACGCTGCGGCATCACAACGCCGTGCTCGGGGTCCTGCGCGAAGCGGGGTTCAGCCTGCCGATGGCCGCGCACGCCATCTCGCTCGTCGACAGCTACGTGGCCGGATACGTGCTGCAGGAGGCCAACCTGCCGCTGAGCACGCCCGACGAGGTCCAGGACGTGGCCGGCGACATCCTCGCCGAGCTGCCGGTGGAAGAGCTGCCGTACCTCGCGGAGATGATCGTCGATCACGCCCTGCGGCCCGGCTACGACTACGGCGACGAGTTCGGCTGGGGCCTGGACCTGATCCTCGACGGGCTCGAAGCCCGCCGGAAGTGAGCCGCGGGGCTCACGGCTCCTGTTCGGGGGGTCGGGGGGCCGACGGCCACGTTCGCGGACCTCGCGGAAGGATGATGCCGCCGGGCCTCGCCGCGGGTGCCGCGCGGTCCTTCCTGCGGTGCAGCACGCTCAGCCGGTAGTCGCGGTCGCGGGCGGCCAGCTCGGCCAGGGCCTGCTCGATGGTGGCGGCCCTGGCGAGGGCGGGAGCCCAGGCGAGCCGCTCCTTGTCGCAGACCGCGATCATCCGGCCGCTCGCCTCCTTGGCGTGCCGTTCGGCGAGCAGCAACATGAGACAGCCGCACAGGGTCAGCTCGGTTAGCCGGCGCAGATCCAGGACGAGGTACGGCGGCAGGCGTGCGACCAGCGCCTGAACCAGCACCGGGTACACCTGCCCCACGGCCGGCCGGTCGAAGGAGCCGATCATGCTCACGACCGTCACAGGCCCGCACAGCCACCGTTCGAAACGGAACGCGGCTGGTCCCGGCGAGGCCGGAGAGGTCTCGGACGATTGGCTCATGGCATCCCTGCCTCAGCGCGTGGCCATGCCGACACGCGCAGCGCGGGCGATCGCGCCGAACGCTGCCCTGACCGGCTCTCCGGCCGCTGCGGTCGACCGCTGGAGCGGTGGATCTGCTCAAGCCCGACGGTAGCAGACGCTTGCTCTGTGCAAGAAAGAATGGCGACAAGAGAGTGGTGTGACGACTCTCGACCTCAGGATCGCCGGTAGCGCCCGGCCGGAGTCACGCCGCCTTCGCCGGGTGCCGCCGCTGGTGCGGGTGGCGGCGATGCGGGCAGGACGGCGCCGCGCCGGTACGGCCGCGGGTCTTGGGGGCCCCGGCCGCGAGGACCACCGGCTGCGCGGCCGGTCGGGGCTGCTCGCCGGGTACGGCGAGCGCCGGCTCGATCCGGAGCTCGACGGACTCCGGAGCGGGTACGTGCGGCTGGGACGGGGCCGCGGGCAGCAGCACCTCCTCCAGTCGCTGCATGAGCATCAGTCCGGCCAGGATGAGCAAGGGGAGAGCCAGGACGGCCAGCATTCCAATGAACCTTCCAACGTCACTGTGGGCCAAGTCGCTTGTTGCCGACACTGCCCGGGACTTCGTCCGCTATGCGTGCGATCGCCGATCGGGCGCGTGTGGCGGGGATGCGCGTCATCCCGCCAGTTCAGCCCTGGTGGAGCCAGGTGCGCAGCGGGTCGCGCGCGCCCGCCCGGCTGATGGGCGGTTCCTGGGTGAGCACGAAGCCGGCGGAGCGGGCCGCCGCCGCGCTGGCGGTGTTGTCCTCGGCGATGCGCAGGAGCACGCGGGTGGCGGCCAGCGGGTCGTAGGCGTATCCGGTGATCAGCTGGACGGACCGGCGGGCCAGCCCCTGCCTGCGGTGCGCGGCGCCGATGGCGTAGGCCAGCTCCACCTCGCCTGCGCTGCCGGTGGCGAACAGCAGGATCTCGCCGAGCGGCCGCAGGCCGTCGACGGTGACGGCGAGCTGGAGCGACGTCCCGGCGGCGCGACGGCGGCGGGCCTGGTCGAGGTACGTCCGGGCGGCCGCCTGGTCGAAGGGCGCGCTGAGCGGCGTCCAGCGGGCGACGTCCGGCTCGTCGAACAGCTCGGCCATCACGGGCACGTCGTCGTCGTCCCATTCACGCAGGACGAGTCCGAGGTCGGTCAGCTGGACGGCGGCGGGAAGGGCGAGACGGCCGGGAACGGGCATGTCAGGACGGTCGGCGTCGGGAAGATCGGGACGGTCGGCGTGCGGAGTGGTCACAGACCTGGCTTTCGTCATGCGGGGACGGGATCGTCAGCGCCGGATGGTGCGCGTGCCGCATCTGGAGTAATTATCCCATAACTCACAGAAAGGGCGCGCCGCCGCGTCCGGCCTCGCCTCTCCTGATCGCCCGTTTCGCCAGGTCACGAGGGGTGAAGGTGGGTATATCGGCAGGAGCGGATCCCGTACGGGCGGATCTTCCGCTTCGTCACCCGGACCTGAGGGAGAACGTCATGACCCGCGCCTACGGCCCAGGCAGCACGGCGGTGCTGCTGGTCGACCCCTACAACGACTTCATCTCCGAGGGCGGCAAGCTCTGGCCCCGGCTGCGGCCCGTGGCGGAGGCGGTCGGGCTGGTGGACCACCTCCGCGCCGTGGTCGCCACCGCGCGCGGCGCCGGCATGCGGGTGCTGTACGTCCCGCACCGCCGCTGGCGGCCGGGCGACTACGACACCTGGGACCATCCGAACCCGACCCAGCGCGGCATCCAGGAACGGCACTCCTTCGAGTACGGCACCTGGGGCGGGGAGTTCCACCAGGACCTCCAGCCGCACCCGGAGGACATCGTCATCCACGAGCACTGGGCGCAGAGCGGCTTCGCCAACACCGACCTGGACTTCCAGCTCAAGCAGCACCACGTCACGCACGTGGTGCTCATCGGCGTGCTGGCCAACACCTGCCTGGAGTCCACCGGCCGCTTCGCCATGGAGCTCGGCTACCACGTGACGCTGGTCCGCGACGCCACCGCCGCGTTCCAGCCCGAGATGATGCACGCCGCGCACCACCTGAACGGCCCCACCTTCGCGCACGCCATCCTCACCACCGGGGAGCTCGTCACCGCGTTCGCGGGCGACACCGCCGGCTGAGCCCGCCCGCCGCCCGGCCGCTCGGGGCCTGCCGCCCGCGTGTGCGCGCGGCGGAAAATCATTGGCTGTCCGGGCACTCGCTGCGGCAGCATGGCCACGGTGGGTCGCGGCGTTCGGGAGGGCCGATGTCTCAGCTCGAATCAGGGGAGGGCGCGAAAGACGGCCCGTCCGTAAGGAAATCAGCGGTGATGCTGGTCCTGCGCCACTACGGCGGAGAGCTCCGGCGTCAGTGGCGCGTCTCGGTGCCCGCGCTGGCGCTGCCGGCGCTGGGCAACGTCTGCCTCGCCTATCTGGCGCCGCTCGCGGTGGCCGGGCTCATCGGGCATCTGGCCGCCGGCGGCGACGGCTCGATCGGGGCGCTGCTGCCGTACGTGCTCGGCTTCGGCGGCCTGCTGCTGGCCGGCGAGGTGCTGTGGCGGGTGGGTCTGCACTTCCTCAACCGCACCGACGCCCGCGGCATCGAGCGGCTCGGCGTGATCGGCATGGACGAGCTGCTGGTCAAGGACACCGCGTTCTTCCACGACAACTTCGCCGGCTCGCTGACGAAACGGGTGCTCGGCTACTCCAGCAGGTTCGAGGACTTCGTCGACACGCTCACGTTCTCGATCATGGCCAAGCTGGTGCCGCTGATCTTCGCCTCGGTGGTGCTGTGGCGTTACCACCCGCTGCTGGTCGTCGTGCTCCTCGGCCTCATCCTGCTCACCGCCTTCCTCGTCGCCCCGCTCATCCGCCGCCGCCAGGCGCTGGTGGATCAGCGCGAGGCCGCCAAGGTCCGCGTGTCGGGTCACGTCGCCGACGTGCTGTCCAACATGGACACCGTGCGCGCGTTCGCCGCCGAGGGCCGCGAGGCGCGCGAGCACCGGGAGCGGATCGCCGAGCAGCGCCGGCTGTCGCTGCGCTCATGGGACTACGGCAACCTGCGGGTCGACACCGTCGTGGCCCCGCTGGCGGTCCTCACCAGCGCCGTCGGCCTGCTGCTTGCCGTGGCGCTCCGGGGTGGCCTGGGCGTGGAGGCCATCGTGGTGACGTTCACGTACTACACGAACACGATCAACATCATGTTCGAGTTCAACCAGATCTACCGGCGGCTGGAGAGCACGCTCACCGAGGCGGCCCAGTTCACCGAGTTGCTGCTGGAGCCGCCGACCGTGGTCGACCCCGCCGACCCGCAGCCGCTGCGCCCGGCCGACGCGGCCATCCGCTTCGAGCGGGTGCGATTCGGCTACGGCGACGGCCCGCCGCTCTTCGACGGCCTCGACCTCGACATCCCCAGCGGCACCAAGATCGGGCTGGTCGGCCAGTCGGGCGGCGGCAAGAGCACCCTGACCCGGCTGCTGCTGCGCCTGATGGACATCGACGGGGGCCGGATCCTGATCGGCGGCCAGGACATCGCCCGCCTGCGTCAGGCCGACCTGCGCAGCCTGATCGCGTACGTGCCGCAGGAGCCGGCCATGTTTCACCGGTCGATCCGCGACAACATCGGCTTCGCCCGGCCGGAGGCCACCGAGGCCGAGATCCTGCGGGCGGCGCGGGCGGCGCACGTCACCGAGTTCGCCGAGTCCCTGCCCGACGGCTTCGACACCCTGGTCGGCGAGCGCGGCGTGAAGCTCTCCGGCGGCCAGCGGCAACGGCTCGCCCTCGCCCGGGCCATCCTGCGCGAGGCGCCGGTCCTGCTGCTGGACGAGGCGACCAGCGCGCTCGACTCCGAGAGCGAGGTTCTGGTCCAGGAGGCGCTGTGGCACCTCATGCGCGACCGGACCGCGCTCGTCGTCGCCCACCGGCTGAGCACCGTCGTCCGGATGGACCGGCTGATCGTGCTCAACCGGGGGCGGGTCGTGGAGCAGGGCACGCACAGTGAGCTGCTGGAGGCCGACGGCCCCTACGCCCGGCTCTGGCGGCACCAGTCGGGCGGCTTCCTGATCGACGACGAGCTCGACGACCCCGCCATCACGGATGCGGCCGACACCGCCGACGCCGTGCGCGGCTGAGCGGGAGTGGATCCAGCCCCACCCGCCCGTACGTACAGGCCCATACCGGGCCGTCCTTCTCCTCCGTAGCGTCGGCAGCACCGACGAGACGGAGGAGAAGGACATGACGAACATCGGTGAGGTCACCGCGCCCGGCCTGGACGATTCCCGCACCGGGAGGCGTTCGAGCCGGCCCGCAAGTGTGTCGTGATCTACGGGGTGATGAGCGCCGTCACCCTCGCGACGGTCGCCGCGCTGCCGGCCGGCGGGGCGGAGGTAAGCGCGTTCATGTGGGTGCGGGCGGTCATCCTGCTCGCCCTCGTCGTCCGTGGGGCGGAGTGCGCGCCGCCTTTCCGAGCGCTCCTGGAGCCTCCCGCCGCGGTACGGCGGAGCGCTGACATCGCGGCATCGGCCGATCCGCATTCTGCGGTGATGATAGTTCGTGCCGCGAATTCGCTATTCTGGGCCGGTGGACGAGAACGAGGGTGGCCCGATCGGGCCGGTGAGCGCGCTGGTGCGGGCCACGTTCCTGGTGAACGCCGTGTACGCGGCCTCCGCCCGTGAATACGGCCTCACTTCCCAGCAGGGGCAGCTGCTGTGCGTCCTGATGGCGCAGCCGTACGGGATGAGCGAGCTCGGCGCGGTGCTCGGCCTGGCGAAGTCGAGCCTGACCGGACTGGTCGACCGCAGCGAACGCAACGGCCTGGTCCAGCGCAGACCGGACCCGCAGGACTCCCGCGCGGTGCGGGTGGCGCTCACCCGGCGGGGCGCCAAGGTGGCCGACGGCTTCCACGCCGAGACCTGCCGCCGGGTCGAGGAGCTGATCTCGGAGTTCGGACCGGCGGAGCACGACACGCTCGCCGCCCTGCTCGGCCGGGTCGTGGCGGAGAACAAGGTGCCCACGGTCTTCCTGGAGCCGGACCGGGCCGGCTGACTTGCAGTTCGTATCACGAATCAATATGGTTCGTGATACGAACTCAAAGTGTCACCAGCGATTGTCGGCCTACGGTCGCGCACGGGGGAGAGAACATTGTCCGCACATGACGTCGTCTTCGGTTTCGGCACGCATCCCGGCATCGACGACATACCCGGGCTGCTGCGCACAGTCCAGCAGGGCGACCGGGACGGGCTCGACCACTTCAGCCTGTCCGACCACCCCTACCTCGGCGGGCGCCTCGACGCCTACGCCACGCTCGGCTTCGTCCTCGGGAGCACGCGGCACATCGCCGGCCTTGTCAACGTCACCAACGTGCCGACCCGGCCGCCGGCCATGCTGGCCAGGACGGTGACGTCGCTGTCGGCGCTGTCGGGCGGCCGCGTCGTGCTGGGCGTGGGTGCGGGCGGGCTGTGGGACCGCATCGCCGACATGGGCGTGCCCCGGCTCTCGCCCGGTGCCGCCGTGGACGCGTTCGAGGAGGCGATCACCCTGGTCAAACTGCTGTCGGGCGGCGGCCCGCCGGTCACCTTCGAAGGCGCCCACTACCAGGTGCGCCAGATCGAGCCCGCCCCCGTCGCCGCGCCGCCCGTGTGGACCGGGTCCGTCGGCCCCAAGTCGCTGGCCGCCACCGGCCGGGTGGCCGACGGCTGGATTCCCGGTCATGCCGCCGACTGGCTCAGCGAGCGTTACCGCACCTCCCGGCCGATCATCGACGAGGCCGCGGCGTCGGCCGGCCGCGATCCGGGCGAGATCCGTACGATCTACAACCTTCCCGGCCGCATCACCGACCGGCCGCTGCCCGCCACCCGCGACGGCGACGGCCGCTGGCTCGGCGGCTCGGCCGCCCAGTGGATCGAGGAATTGACCGGAGCGGTGCTGGAGCACGGCGCGTCGGGCTTCACGCTCTTCTCCACCGACCACGGCGCCGCCGACGACACCGTGCTGGCCCGCTGGGCCCAGGAGATCGCCCCAGCCGTACGCGAGGCGGTCACGAAATAGGACGCCGGGGGATCGTACGTCAAGGAGCCGAAACGATCGACGTCGTGAAGAGACATTCTTGTTCTCTGGGGCGTCTTCCCCGGGAAATGTGAGGTGTCCTCATTTGCCGGCTCGATTTGTAGATCGATGATATTCAGCCGGAAATCGATGCGCCGAGCGCGTACAAGTACATAGAGCGGAATTAACCGGCTTCCTATCGTGAGCATCAATCCACGAAAGGAAGAGGTCATGCGAAAGATCCTCGCGGGCGGCGTCCTCGCCGCTTCTTTGGCACTCTCCGGTCTTGCCACCGCGGCCCCCGCCCAGGCGAGCACCACCACCACGGCCGGGGTCACCACGGCCAGTGACAGCGCCGGCTGCCAGCACGGCTACTACTGGCACAAGCACTACTACAAGAAGTGGTACAAGAAGGGCCACTGGTGGAAGGGCCACTACCACAAGAAGGGCCACTACCACACGTACTACAAGTGGCACTGCCACAAGAAGGGCTGAAAACCGCGCATCAAAGGGCCCACCGGCGTCTGCCGGTGGGCCCTTTTCGCTGACTCAGCGTCTCGCATGTGGTCCGATAATCCCCGCTCAGCGGCGGCGGCGCCTGCGACGCGCACTCCTGCTGGTGTCGGATTCTCCGCTGCCGCCACCCGGAATCGGGTAGGGCTTGCGTGACTGCTGCACGCTTGTCAATCCCAGATAATGTAGCAACGACATGACATTCCCCCGAATGGATCATGTGCCGATCCCTCTTACGAACCGGTACTGCTTCGTTGTCGACACCTGTGCCAACCAGCCCCCTATAACGATGCTTCCCCCCGCAGCCCCCTCCAGGCGAATTCTCGCCCAGCCTTTTACCAGCCGCGTACCTGCCCGGGGGGCGACATGGGCGGGAGCAGGGCTCGCGACAGGCGAACAAGGGTGACGGAGCGCAGGTCCAGCACACTGCCGCCCGGGTAGGACGTGGGGCGTGCCTGGGGCGAGACGTACACGGGGGCGTCCGCGCGCAGCGGCAGCAGCCGCAGCTCCAGGCCGCCGTGCTTCCTGAGCAGGTCGCGGAACCTGCGCAGGCCGATCTCCCAGACGGGGCCGTACCAGAACTGGTCGGCCACGAGACGGCCGCCGATGTAGGCCCGGCCGACGTCGCCGACCCAGTCCAGCCGCAGCAGCACCTCGTCCGCTTCGCCGGAGTCCGCTGGGACGTTCCGCGCGAACAACTCCTCGGGGATGGTGATCCGGTAGACGGCGGCCTGGTCGAAGTCGGCGTCGGTGGGCGCGGAGGCCCGCCCGGAGGTGGCGTCGACGACCGGCCGCCGGGCCGGGCCGGGCGGTGCGACCAGCTCCACCCCCGCCTGCGGCGGCGGGCCGGGCGGGGGAGCGGGCAGCGGCAGGAGCCCGAACACGCCGTCGGTGCTGGTGGCGAACTCGGGCGCGGGGAAGATCCTGATCAGGTCGGTCCGGCCGTAGCAGGTCAGGCGTCCGTCGTCGATGACGGCCGGTCCGTCGCTCAGCACGAGCCGATCGGCGTCCCAGAGGCGGCCACGGGTCGCGGTCAGGGCGCTCGCGGCGTCCAGCACGAGAACGGCCGCCCGGCCCCCAGAGGCGTCGCTCACCCGAACCAGGCACCCGGGCCCCGGCCGCAGCCCCGTGACCAAGAGCCGGTCACCTTCCCGGCGCACGGTCACAGAGCCCTCGTCACCGGTCCCGGTCCCGGACCCGGTCCTGGTCCTGGTCCCGGTCCCGGTCGCGGTCGCGGTCGCGGGATTCTCGTCCCCGGTCATTGCCGCGGGACCCTCGATCGCGGTCACCGTCGTGGCGTCGAAGACCAGCTCGACCGGGATCCCGGCCGTCTGCGTGAACACGTGCACCGGGTCCTCGGCGTCGATCACGCACATGGGCTGCGCGCTGGCCGTCAGCAGCAGGCTCCGTCCCACGGGGCGGGCGAGCGGCCAGGCGAAATACGCACCTGACGGAACCGTCACGGGCTCGCTCGGGACGACGAGCTCGCGGCCGTCCAGCTCGACGGCGAACCGGACGCCGTCATGAGCGGGCAGCGTCTCGACGGGCTGATGGTTGTTGACGAACAGGAAGCCGGAACGACCGTCGGAGCGCACGCACCAGCGCAGCGTCTCCCGGTCGGCGGTGTCGGCCGGCGCGCCGGGCGGCATGGTGAGCGTCATCGTCGCCAGGTCGGGCCCGTCCGTGGCCAGCCACAGGTGCTGCAGCCGCAGGTGGCGGTAGGACTCGCGGAACTGGCCGTATTCGCCGAGCGGCGCCTGGAAGTCGTAGTTGATCACTGGGCAGTCGTTGGGGTAGCCGGTGGCGTGCGACTCCTGGAGGGTGGACAGCTCGCCGATCTGCTGCGAGGCGCCGTGGTACATGTAGTAGCCCTGCCACACCGACCCGCTGCCCAGCTTGACCAGCGCGAGCGCGGCGATGTCGGCCGCCGTCACGATGGGACGGCGGTGGTAGGAGGTGTACATGCCGCCGCCCAGCTCGCAGGTGGCGAACGGGTAGCGCGCCAGGTGGCTCTCGTCCGAGCCGGCCGCCTCGGTGGTGCGCAGGTCCGCGCCGATGGAGTCGTCGTCGCGGCCGGGGCCGAAGAAGTAGTGGGCCCGGCTCTGGCGCGGCCAGCCGTCGTGGGCGGTGTCCCAGGCGGCCTCGGGATAGCCGCCGAACAGCGGGATCAGCTCGTCCGCGGGAAGCCGCGCGTGCCCCCAGCCGGTGGCCGTCCACAGCGGCGCGTCGATGCCCGCCGCCCTGGCCAGGCGTTTGAGCGTGAGAAGGTGCCCGGGCTGGTCGTGCAGCTCGTTCTCGACCTGCACCGCCACCACCGGGCCCCCGTCCGCCCGGGTCAGCCCGGAGAGCTGCGCGCCGATCTGCTCGAACAGCGGCCGCACCAGCGCGAGGTAGCGAGGATCGTCGGTACGTGGCACGCAGTCCGCCGCGAGCACCCAGTCGGGGAAACCGCCGTTGCGCGACTCCCCGTGCCCCCACGGCCCGATCCGCACCACCACGTCGAGGCCCAGCTCGGCGCAGGTGGTGACGAAGCGCCGCAGGTCGCGGTCGCCGCTCCAGTCGAAGACGCCGCGGCGCTCCTCGTGCAGGTTCCAGAAGACGTACGCGGCGACCACGTTCACGCCGCCGGCCCGTACCTTCAGCAGCTCCTCGCGCCACTCGGCGGCGGGGTAGCGGCCGTAGTGGAACTCACCCATCACGGGGAACCACGGCCGGCCCGCCCGGCTCAGATGGCGCGAGTTCACCGTGATCGCGTCAGGCCGATCGGGCGGATCGCCGAGCCGCAGCCGCCCTTCCAGCGGCGGAGGTACGTGCCCCGGCACACTCAGACGCCGCACGGGCGCACCTCTCCTCATTCGGCAGCGAACAGGCGGAAATACTACTGAAGCTCACAGCGCAGCCTGGCGACCGAGCTGCTCACGCCCTCCCTGGTCGCCGTCGAGGTCCGAGCCGTGTCGCCGGTCGCGCAGGGCGATCGCCGCCACCAGGGCGGACGCGCCGACGCCGGTCAGTGCGGCGGTCGCGCCCGCCGGGCCCAGGTCGAAGAGCTGGCCGATCACCAGTTCGCCGGCGAAGGAGAACATGCCGGCGCAGAACGCCAGCACCCCGTAGTACGAGCCGAACCGCTCGGCCGGGGCGTGCCGGGTGACGCGCTGGAAGATCGACGGCTGGATGAGCCCGTTCGCCACGCCGTTCAGCACTGCGGCGATCATGAGCGGCCCCGGCTGCGTACCGTCCAGCGTGGCCAGCACGAAGAACGCCGCCGCCGCGCAGCACAGACCGGCGCGCAGCACCCACGGACGTTCGCCCCGTCGGCCCGCCGCCACGAACGGCTGCGCCGCGGCGGCGACGGCGGCCAGGACGCAGAAGCAGAGCGTCGCCGCGCCGGGCGCGAAGCCGAGCAGCGGCACGGCGGTCATGATGTGGTTGGCCAGCAGCGTCGTGGGCGCGGTCAGTAGCGCGAAGAGCAGGAACGAGCGGTCGCCGAGCACCGCCCGCACCCCGGCGGCCACCCCGCTGAACGGCGCCGGTGCGGGTTCGCGCCGGCCCTTGGGCAGCAGCAGGAACAGCCCGCAGGAGATCGTCCACATGGCGGCGGCGGCCCCGGCCAGCAGCGCGAACCCGGGCCCCGCGGCGAGCAGCAGCAGCCCCACGGGCGGGCCCGCGACCGTCGCGACGTGCTGCGCGGTCACGTACGCGGCGAAGCCCCCGGCCCGGTGCGCCGGCCCGGCGCCGGCCAGCAGCGTCTGGGCCGCCGGGTTGTAGAGCGCGCCGCCCACCGCGATCACGACGGCCGCGCACAGCAACGTGCTCACCTCGCCCGCCGTACCGAGCAGCGCGAAGCCCAGCGCGCGCAGCAGGCACGCGATCACCCCGGTACGGCGCGCTCCCAGCCGGTCGGTGAGCACCCCGATCGGCAGCAGGAGCGCGAACTGCAGGCCGGTACGCACCCCGAGCACCAGCCCCACCGTGCCGGCCAGCAGGCCGAGATCGTGCCGGAGGTGCGCGACCAGGTGCGCCATCACCGAGAAGAAGCCCAGGCAGGAGGAGAGCTGGATCACCACCACCGTGACGACCACCCGGCGGCCGGAGACGTCCTGGACGGGCGGGGGAGAGGCGGGAGCGGTGACGGTCACGGGAGTGAGCACACCAGAGACGGATCCGGCCGGTCCAATATCGGTACGCGCCACGACCGATACCCGAAACCGTATAGACCGCCCATCCCCGCAGGCCGCCGCCCCTCCGACAGCACCACCCGATCCCCACCGCAGCCCCGGACGCTAAGCCTCAGACGCCATGCGCCAGACGCCAT
This sequence comes from Nonomuraea fuscirosea, assembly GCF_035917475.1. Taxonomy (NCBI): domain Bacteria; kingdom Bacillati; phylum Actinomycetota; class Actinomycetes; order Streptosporangiales; family Streptosporangiaceae; genus Nonomuraea; species Nonomuraea fuscirosea. The sequence goes on from NZ_CP109074.1 coordinate 2,292,105, forward strand.
GCGCCGGATGCCGTGGGCCGTGCGCTGTGGGCCGTGCGCTGTGGGCCGTGCGCCGGGCACCGGGCGCTGCGGGCCGGATGCCGTGCGCCAGACGCCGTGCACCGTGCGGTGTGCGCCGGACGCCGAATGCGTGCGCCGGGCGCGGATGTCGTGCGCCGGGAAACCGTGTCGCCTGGTTGGTGTCGTTTCGTCCCGATGGCGGGAGCGTGCCTGCCGGCGCAGCCGGTCAGGGCGTGGAGTCGGTCCAGGTGTGCGTGTCGATGGTCACGTTCGCGTCCGCATGGCTGATCCGGTACGGCTGGGTGAAGTCGACCGGGGCCGTCTTCAGCTGGGCGCGGTCGAAGGCGACGGAGATGCTCGTCCCCGAGATCACCGGCTTGGCCGCGACCGGGCCGGTCGCCGGCGTCCATGCGGCGCTCCACGCGCCGTCGCGGCCGGTGAACGACAGCACGAAGGTCTTGCCGTCCTGCTCGATGGAGACCGCCCACCGGCTCTGGCTCTTCCCGGACGGAGCCTTCCCCGGGATGGGACCGCCGGTGACGAACGCCAGCGTGACGCCGTCCTGGCCGCCGTTCGCCGCCGCCACCAGCAGGTCCGCGTACGGGGGCGTCTCACCCGAATCCGGCCCGCCCTTCACGTCCCCGGGTACGTCCTTCACCGCCGCGCTGCGGAAGCCCGGCTCGGGGATCGAGCACGTGAGGTCGGCCCGCGTGGTCCGGTCCGGCGTGACCCGGGCCGTCGTCGAACATGTCTTGCCGGCCACAGCCGTCTGGAGCCGGTAACCGCCCCGGGGCAGCGAGAAGCGGAACCCGCGGCGGTCCGCGCGCCGGCTCGCCACCCGCTTGCCCTTGCCGGTGAAGACGTCGACCTGTCCGGGCTGGTATCCGTCCTGCTCCGGGTCGCCGGAGGACGGCCCGCCGCTGTGCACGATGCCGCCGACCAGCATCCCCTCGGCCGGGGCCGGGGGAGAGGGGTCCTTGGAGGGGCCGGTCTCCGGGGTGGTCTCGACGGGAGCGGGGGTCGTCGGCCGCTCGCGGGGCTTGTCGTCGTCGTCCCGCGTGTGGGTGAGGAGGTCGGGCGACGGGTCGGTGGCGATCGGCGGGGTCGGTCCTGCCTGCGCCTGGGACGCCGGCGACTCCGGGTGGTCGGTGCCCAGCAGGTTCCAGGCCGCCGCGGCCGCGATGGCCGTGGCGACGAACCCGGCTCCCACGCTCAGCGTCCACCGCCGTACCCGCCGCCCACCGGCCGGCGCGGGGAGGGTGGCGCGGTCCGTACCCGTCCCAGAGACCGCCGCACCACCAGCCGTGGCACGCCCGCCGACCGGCGCCCGCCCACCCGAGCCGGACCGCCCCGCCATCGGCGAAGAGCCGGTCGCCGAGCGGTCCCGCCGGTCGGAAAGGTGCGTAAGGTCCTGGTGATCCCCGACGGCCGAACGGTCCGACGAATCGGGCACGCCGTCGAATGACGGACCCGAGGCCGATCGGTCCGCGAGTGACCGACCTGAGGCCGATCGGTCCGCGAGCCACGGGCCGGGGGCCGCGCGGTCCGCGAGCGACGTACCTGGGGCCGCGCGATCTGCGAGCGACGTACCTGGGGCCGCGCGATCCGTGCGCGCGCGGGCCGCCGCGGCCAGGGCTCCGGCGCTGGGCCAGCGATCCGCCGGATCCTTGGCCAGAGCCCGCATGACCACCTCGCCCACCGCCGCCGGCACGTGCGCGGGCAGCGGCGCCGGCGCCTCGTTCACGTGCTTGAGCGCGATCGCGACCGCGTTCTCGCCCTGGAACGGCACCTGCCCCGTCAGGCACTCGTAGGCGACCACGCCCAGCGCGTACACGTCCATCGCCGTGCTGGGCGCGGCGCCCTCGGCCTGTTCGGGAGCGCAGTAGACGACGGTGCCGAGCACGATGCCGGTGGCGGTCAGCTTGCCGTCGCCCGCCGAGCGGGCGATGCCGAAGTCGGTCAGCACGACGCTGCCGTCCGGCCGGATCACGAGGTTGCCCGGTTTGACGTCCCGGTGCACCACGCCGGCGTCGTGCGCGGCCTGCAACGCCCCGGCGGTCTGCGCGACCAGGTCCATCGCCGCGCCGGCCGGGATCCGCCCGCCGCGGGACAGCAGCAGGTGCAGCGGCTCCCCGTCCAGATACTGCATGACCAGGTACGGGGTGCGCCGGCCGGACAACTCGGCGATGCCGAAGTCGAACACGGCCACCACGCCGGGATGGTCGATCGTGGCCATGGACCGCGCCTCGGCATGGAACCGGGCCGCGAACTCGGGGTCGTCGGCCAGCCCCGCGCGGATGGTCTTCACCGCGACGACCCGGTCGAGCAGGAGGTCGTGCGCCCGCCACACCTCGCCGTGACCGCCGCCGCCGAGCCGTGACACGAGGCGGTAGCGATTCGCCAGCACGGTATCCGGACTGATCATGTTGCTGAGCCCCCGCCCTTCGCTCCGACACAAAGTGCCCGTTCATAGAAGACGGCTCATGCGGGTCAACGGTTCGAAGATCGGTCGATTTCTACGACGGAGCGCTCGCGGCGCGGACGGTCCGCGGCAGCAGGGCGACCAGCCCGAGCAGCACGGCGGCGGCCGGAACGCCCCAGGCCAGCACGTCGGGGATGGCCGCCGCGGTCGCCGCCGGGCCGGGCGCGCGCCCCTGGAGTTCGCGGGTGAGCAGACTGCCGAAGACCGCCACGCCGAGCGACAGCCCGAGCCCGCGTACGGACACCACGGCCGAGGTGGTGGCGGCCAGGTCGGCGGGAGGGGCCGCGTTCTGCGCGACGACGACCAGGTTCTGCATGAGCAGCCCGAACCCGACGCCCAGCACCGCGATCCCCGCCGCGAACAGCGGGTAAGGGGCGCCGGGAGTGAGCCGGCCCAGCACCGCGAAGCCCAGCGCCGCGATGGCCGCACCGGCCATCAGGTAGGGCCGGAACCGCCCGCTCGCGCCGATGCGGGCCCCGGCCAGGGAGGAGACCGCCATGAACGTCAGCACGTACGGGTTCAGCGCCAGCCCCGCCTGCGTCGCCCCCATGCCGTACCCGGCCTGCAGATACGTGGGCAGGTAGACGATCGAGCCGCCGAGCAGCGCGCCCAGCAGCGCGGTGGCGGGCAGGGCGGCCCGCAGGGCGGGGTGGGCGAACAGCCGGAGCGGCAGCAGCGGGTCGGCCGCCCGCCGCTCCCGCCGGACGAACAGCACCGCCAGCAGCACCAGCGCGCCCACCAGCCCGAGGATCGTGCCGGATGTCCAGGCGTAGGTGCGTCCGCCCCACTCGGTCACCAGCAGGAGACTCACCATGGCGCCCGCGAGCAGCGCGGCCCCGGCCAGGTCGGCCCGGCCGTGCGCGCCGGGGGTGGGCAGCCGCAGCGCGTACGCGGTCAGGGCCACGGCGAGCACCGCGAGCGGCAGATTGACGTAGAAGATCCAGCGCCAGCCCCAGGCGTCGGTGATGGCGCCACCGGCGAGCGGGCCGCCCACGCTGGCCAGCGCGAACACGCCACCGGTGAACCCCTGCACCCGGCTGCGCAGCCGTGGCGGGTACAGCTCCGACAACGCGATCGTAGGCAGCACGAACAGCCCGCCGGCGCCGACGCCCTGCAGCGTCCTGGCGGCGATCAGCTGCGGCATCGACTGCGCCAGGCCGCACAGCGCCGAGCCCGCGGCGAACACGGCGACCGCCGTGATGAACACGGTGCGCCGCCCGAACCTGTCGCTGACCCGGCCGTAGAGCGCGCCGGTCGCGGTCGAGGCCAGCACGTACGAGGTGACGACCCAGCCGATCGCGTCCATACCGCCGAGGTCGGCGGCGATGTCGGGCAGCGCGATGGCCACCACCGTCTGGTCGAGCACCGACAGCAGCATGCCGATCAGCAGCCCTGCGGTGGCGAGGGGGACGTTGCCGTTCCGGGAGGACACGGTCTCAGCCCTCCCGCCGCGCGAACGGGTCGGGCAGGCCGAAGTCCTCGCCGAGCAGGTCCTGGTCGATGGCCCCGCCGGCCAGGGTGCCGCTCGCCGCTGCGGCGATCACCGCGGCCAGCGGCACGGGAACGGTGCGCCGCCGGGCCATGTCGCCGGCCGCGTACACGCCGGGCACGCTCGTCCGGCCGAACTCGTCGATCTCCACGCACCCGTCGGCGAAGGCCGCGCAGCCCAGGCGGGCGGCCAGATCGGAGCGTTGCCGCGGCACGTTCGCGACGAACACCGCCGCCCGTTCCAGCGGCGGGCCGCCCTCGAACACGATCCGTTCCAGCCGTCCGTCCGCCCCCTCCAGCCGGGTGACGGGTTCGCACCGCACCGCCACGCCGTACGCGCTCAGGGTCTCCCGCGCGTCCTGGGCGAGCGGCTCGCCACCGGTGCAGAGCACGACGCTCGCGGCGAACCGGCTCAGCTGCAGCGCCAGCCGTACGCGGGCGGGCCCGGCGCCGAGCACCGCGACCGGCAGGCCGGTGCACTCGTAGCCGTGGCAGTAGGGGCAGTGGAAGGCCGAACGCCCCCACAGCTCGGCCACTCCACGCGGCCCGGACAGCTCGTCCGCCAGCCCGGTGGCCAGCAGCACCCGCCGCCCCTCGACCGCCCCACCCCCGGACAACCCCACCCGAAACCCACCGCCTACCGCGCCGGCGGCCGGAACGGCCTCCACCTCGTCAGCGGTGACCGTCCCCACGGCCACCGAGCCGGAGCCCCTCCCCACCGCCTCCGCCGTGGCGACCGTCCCCGCCAGCGTCCGGATTGCCGGATATCCGGCCAGCTCCCGCCGGCCGAGCGCACGCAGCTCGTCCGGCGGGATCCCATCCCTGGTCAGAAAGTTGTGCACGGTCTCGGCCCGGGCGTTGCGCCCCTCCCCGGCGTCGACCAGCAGCACGGTGCGGTGCACCCGTCCCAGCATGAGCGCCGCGGCCAGACCGGCCGGACCTCCGCCGGCGATGACGACGTCGTACATCGTTGCCTCCATGAGTTCGCACGTCCCGAACGGAGGCAAGTCTGCAAGTTAAGGTCAACATGAAGTCAAGCGACACCACGCGGACCTATGAACGGGCGATCAGCTGGTGTAGCCGCGTGCCGCGTAGTCGTAGGCGTCGTTGTACCGGACGTACGCCTTCTTCCCCTCGAAGGGCTGGAACTGATCGGGCTGCCACTTCTTCTTGTTCTTGAGGAAGTAGTTGTCGGACGGACACTTACCGCGAGCCCAGAACGAGGAGATCTTGTCACGCCACCATTTGGTGAACTCGTACTTCTTGCACTTGGACGCGGATGCCTTCCACTGGGCCATCGCGCCGCGCCAGTTCGAGTCCGTGTAGACGCAGTAGTACCCGGCCTTGCAGTCCTTCGCCGTGGCCGAAAGCAGCACGCTGACCGCGCCGCTCTCATAGGAGATCTCGTTGTTGCTCACCTTGGTCCCGTTCGGGAAGGCCGCCATGTACGCCTCGACCGCGGCGGAACTGCCGACGGCAGCCTGGGCCGGAATCGCGCTGGAGGCGACGACCCCGGCGGCGACGGCGACCCCGGCGATCTTCAGCGTTCTGACGAGAAGCGGATGCTGGCTCATTTCGTCTCCCTCTCCGTGTGGTCGCCCCGAAGATAGACACGCCGATGTTGAGCCCCCGTTGAGTCCCCGTTGACTCCGCTGCTCGTGCTCAGGCTGCCGGCAGGTCCTTGATGTAGAGGAGGCCGTCGTACGTGGGCAGGTGGGTGGGGTTCAGGGGGATGTAGCCGTAGTACGGGGATTCGCGGGGGGCCGGGGTGGCGGGGAGGGTGGTGGTGAGGTGGCGGGTGTCGATGAGGTGGCGGTCGCCGGGGAGCTGGTGGAGGAGGCCCTGCAAGGTGTCGGGAGGTGGGGCGGGGACGTCGTGGTGGCTGATGGTGCCGACGTCGGTGGCCAGGAAGGCGTAGTCGTCCCCGAGGCGGGGGCTCACCAGCGCGCCGGCGCCCCACCAGTCGAACGGCTGGTCGTTCATCGTCAGCGTGCCCTTGTCGCGCTGGAGGTGGGTGTTGTGGGCGTAGACCAGGGTCGGGCCTCGTTCGGCCAGGGCGAGGAGGTTCTCGGCCATCATCGTGTCGCGCACGCTCGCCAGCCGGGCCCAGCGGGCCGGTGACGTGTCGGCCATCCCGTAGTGGTAACGCAGCAGGCCGGTGGCGCTGCGGCCGTACAGGCGGGCCCGTTCGAGCTCTTCAGGGGTTGAGGTCGCGATCAGGTGCGGCAGGGACGCGTCGAACAGCGCCACCAGGTCGTCGGCGAGCAGCCGCAGCTGCTTGGCGTCGTCGGAACGGCCTACGGACCGGGACGGTTCCCAGGCGGCGGCGGGGTCGGTCCAGCGCTCGTCGGCGCCGATCAGCTGGTCGAGGGTGCCGGCCGCGCAGGGGAGCAGGGCCGGCTCGACGCGGGCGGCGAGGTAGCCGTGCAGGGCGGTGAGGACCTGCCGGGGGCTCGCCCCGGCCTCGATCTCCAGCGGGCCGTCGAAGCCGGCGAAACGCAGCTGCTCGGAGGCGGGCCTGCCGTCGTTGTACGCGCGCATCCAGCGCACGAGCTCGCGGTTGCCCGGGGACGCGCCCCATCCGTGGCTGATGCCGCGCGCCACGACCTCGTCGAGCGTGCCCGTGCCCGAAGTGACGTAGTCGTCCACGGCCAGGCCCGTCAGGCAGTCGCTCTCAAGGGCGATGATCCGGTAGCCGTCCTGCTCGACGAGCTGCCGGAAGAGGTCGTTGCGTACGTCGAGCAGGAGCTCCTCTCGGTGGGTGGGTTCGCCGAGGGCGAGCAGGCGCGGCCGGACCGGCAGGAGTCTGGCGACGGTGGCGGCTTCGACGGCATGGGCGGATTCTTCGATGAGGCCGATGTCCATACCTTCAACGGTATCGTTGAACTTTCGATGAGAACTTTGGCCGATGCTCCCGTGGTCGTGGCGTTGAAAGCTTCAAACAGGTGGTCAGCCGACGTGGACGAGCGGGCGGCGGGCGGGGTCCGGCTCGGCCTGGCGGAGCACCTCGCGGGTCAGGGGCGGCACGTCGCCGCCGCCGAAGACCAGGTAGCGCAGCAGGGCCCCGATGGGGTTGCCCTCGACGGCCCAGTGGAAGTAGACGTGCGGCGTCTTGCCGTACCTGTCGCGCAGGTGCAGCAGCAGGGCGGCGATGGAGTTGGCCACGGTGGTGCTCTGCATGCGCAGGACGCGGAAGCCGTGCCGCTCCTCGCCGACCACGCGCAGCTCGCCGGCGAACTCCGAGGCGTCCGGGATGGTCACCTCCAGGAACAGCAGGCCCTCACTGGTACGCAGGCGGTGCAGCTCCCACGCCTCGCGGGCCTTGTCCACGTACTCCTTGGCGTCGCGGGTGTGCGGCTCGTTGGCGATCAGGTAGATCTCGCCGGCCTCGTTGATGAAGCGGCGGGCGCAGTCGTCCAGGCTGATGGTGGTGACGCGCAGCTCGGTGGAACGGGTGGCACGGGAGACGAGCGAGATGACCACGATCGCCAGGACGAACAGCAGGGCGATGACCAGGCCGTCAGGCCGTTCGATGATGTTGGCGACGGTGGCGTAGGCGAAGATCAGGCTGATGAGCCCGAAGAAGGCGGCGGCCTTGAGCCGGCGCCCGGTCCAGGCGGCCAGGGTGACGGCGACGCCGGCCGACAGGATCAGGGCCAGCACCCCGGTGGCGTACGCGCCGCCCTGAGCCTCCACCTCGGCGCCGAAGACCAGCGTGATGAGGAACGCGATGCCGGTGAAGACCAGCACCATGGGCCGGGTGGCGCGGGTCCAGTCGGGGGCCATGCCGTAGCGCGGCAGGTAACGCGGGACGATGTTGAGCAGCCCGGCCAGGGCGGAGGCCCCCGCGAACCACAGGATCGCGATGGTGGACAGGTCGTACGCGGTGCCGAACCAGTCGCCCAGGTAGAGGTGGGCCAGGTAGGCCAGGGCGCGGCCGTTGGCCGAACCGCCCTCCGCGAACTCCGCCGCCGGGATGAGCACGGTGGTGGCCACGCTGGAGGTGATCAGGAAGACGCTCATGATGACGGCGGCGGTGGTCAGCAACTTGCGCGCGCCCCTGATCCGTTCCGCCAGCTCGCCCTTGACCAGGGGCATGACGGCCACGCCCGTCTCGAAGCCGGACAGGCCGAGGGCCAGCTTCGGCATCACGTACAGGGCGACGGCCACCATCGCGATCGGGCTGGAGTAGTCGGAGGCGAGGACGTCCCGCCAGCCGGCCACCTGCTCGGGCCGGGTCAGCACCCGCTGGACGGCGGTGCCCACGACGACCAGGTTGAGCAGCAGGTAGACGGCGACGAGGACGACCGCGATGGAGATGGCCTCGCTGAAGCCGGTCAGGAACACCCCGCCGAGCGCGGCGATCAGGGCCAGGGTGACCGGCACCTGCCAGCCCGCCCAGGAGTGCGGGACGAAGGGATTGTGCAGGATGTGCGCGGTCGCGTCCGCCGCCGACAGCGTGATGGTGATGACGAACGCGGTCGCCACGAACCCGAGCAGGAACAGCACCAGCAGCTTGCCGCGCCAGCCGGGCAGCAGCCGTTCCAGCATCGACAGCGAGCCCAGCCCGTTGGGGCTGTCGGCGGCCACCTTCCGGTAGACCGGCAGCGCGCCCAGCAGCGTCAACGCCACCAGCAGCAGCGTCGCCACGGGGCTGAGCGCGCCGGCGGCCAGCGCGGCGATGCCCGGCTGGTAGCCGAGGGTGGAGAAGTAGTCGACGCCGGTCAGGCACATCACCTGCCACCACCGGTGCCGGTGCCCGGCGGGCTCCTCGGCGGGACGGTTCACCGGGGTCTCGGGGGTGGGCAGGCCCTTGAGCAGCCACCGCCGCAGCGGCGTGTCGGGCACGGCCGCACGCTGGTCCACCTCGGTCACCTGGATCCTTCCGTCGTCAAGGAGACGTCAGGACGAAGACACTAGTGAGGCAAGTAGGGGTGCCAGCGTGATCGCGCCGTCAATAAAACGTCAATATTCGGGCGGTGGCTGAGCCTGGATCGCGGATGGGTCGGCTGTGGGGGTCGTGCTGGTGGGTGGCTCGGTTGTGGGGAGTCGTGCCCGCGAGATGGTCGGCTGCAGGGAAGCTCGTCTCCGGGTCTCCGGGTCTGCGGGTCTCCGGGTCTGCGGGTCTCCGGGTCTGCGGGTCTCCGGGTCTGCGGGTCTGCGGGTCTGCGGGTCTGCGGGTTTCCGGGTCTGCGGGTTTCCGGGGCCCTTGCGGGTTGCGCCCGTCAGGTGCGGGTGGGGCGGATGAGGAGGTGGCCGTAGGGGAGTTCGCCGGTTACCTGGACGTGGAGTTCGCCGGGGCGGCGGCGGCCGGGTGCCTTGCAGGACACTCGGCCCCAGGCGGACCGTACACCGTCGGTGTTCGCGCTCGCGCCGGCGGGCACGATGATCGTGGCGTGGCCGTAGGCGAGGTAGAGCGCGATGTCCACCTGCGTGTGCCGGATGACGGCCCGCGACAGGTCCAGCCGCACCCTGCCGTACGCGGACTCGATGTGCAGCCGGCGGGGGACGTTCCAGTCGCCCGACCGCTTGAGGCCTCCGCCGATCGACTGGAGTTTGACCACCTCGTCGTGATGTGGCAGGTCGGCGGTGACGAGGTCGAGCTCCTGGAGCGAGACGGAGGTGAGCGCGCGTTCGAGCCGCCGCTCCAGCTCCTCCTGGTCGAGCCGCCCGTCGGCGTACGCCTGCTGCACCAGCTCCACCACCCTGTCGCGGTCCCCGTCGGAGACCCGTGCCGTCGCGGGGTTCACCGGCTGACGGCTCTCTTGTACAGCCGCGTGGCCAGCGGCACGAACACGGCCAGGAGCACCACCGACCACGCCAGCGACACCGGCACCGCGTGCTGGAGCGGCCACGCGGCGGGCGTGGGCAGGGCCGGGCTGGTGTTGCCGAACAGTTCGCGTGCGGCCTGGACGAGCGTGGAGACGGGGTTCCATTCGGCGATCGGCTTGAGCGGGCCCGGCAGGCGGGCGCTGTCGACGAAGGCGTTGGACAGGAACACCATCGGGAACGACAGGATCGTGGCCACGTTGTTGAACACCTCGGGCGTGCGCAGGGCCAGCGCGACCGTCGCCGTCACCCAGGAGAAGGCGTACGAGAACAGCAGCAGCATCAGGAAGCCGAGCGCGGCCTGCGGCGGCGAGGAGTTGATCCGCCATCCGACGAGCAGGCCGACCACGGCCATGGTGACCATGCTGGTCAGGTTCATGATCACGTCGGCGATGGTCTGACCGGTCAGCACCGCCGACGGGGACATCGGCAGCGTGCGGAACCGGTCGAAGATGCCCCGCTGCAGGTCCTGCGTCAGGGTGTAGCCGGTGATCTGCGCGCTGGTGACGATGGTGAGGACGAAGATCCCGGGGAGCAGGTATTCGCCGTACGACATGCCGGGCAGGCTGATCATGCTGCCGAAGACGTAGGTGAACAGCAGCACGAACACGATCGGCAGCATGACCACGCCGCCCAGCAGGTCGGGGGCGCGGCGGATCTTCAGCGCGTTGCGTTTGGCGATCGTCATGCCGTCGGCGACGGCCAGGTTGAGGGCGTTCATCACACGGTCTCCTTGACCTTCTCGTCGGCCTCGTGTCCCGTGAGGGTGAGGAACACGTCGTCCAGGGTCGGCCGGCGCAGCCCGGCGTCGCGTACGGTGACCCGTTCGGCGGCCAGGCGGCCGAGCGCGGCGGTCAGCGCGGTCACGCCGCCGCTGACCGGGACCGTCACCCGCAGGATGTGCGGATCACGCTGCGGCTCTCCCACGGCCAGCGGCGCGAGGGCCCGCTCCGCGGCCTCCAGGTCCGCCGCGCTCGTCAGCCACACCTCGACCCGGTCGCCGCCGACCTGCCTCTTGAGCTCGTCGGAGGTGCCGAGCGCGATCACGCGCCCGTGGTCGACCACCGCGATGCGGTCGGCCAGCCGGTCGGCCTCCTCCATGTATTGAGTGGTGAGCAGGACCGTGGTGCCCTCCGCGACCAGCTCGGAGATGACGTCCCACAGGCTCGCCCTGGCCCGCGGGTCCAGGCCGGTGGTGGGCTCGTCGAGGAACAGCACCGGCGGGTTGGCGACCAGCGCCCCGGCCAGGTCGAGCCGCCGCCGCATGCCGCCCGAGTAGCCCTGCACCGGACGGTCAGCGGCCTGCGTGAGCTCGAAGCGCTCCAGCAGCTCGCGGGCGCGCTGCCGGCTGCGCTGCACGCCCAGGTGGTAGAGGCGGCCGACCATCTCCAGGTTCTCGGCGCCGGTGAGGTGGTCGTCCACGGCCGCGTACTGGCCGGAGGCGCCGATGTGGGCGCGCAGAGCTCGTGCGTCGCGGACGACGTCGAACCCGGCCACCGTGGCGTGCCCGGCGTCCGGGCGCAGTAACGTCGTCAGGATGCGGACGGTGGTGGTCTTGCCGGCGCCGTTCGGGCCGAGCAGCCCGAACACCGTGCCCTCGGGGACGGCCAGGTCCATCCCGTCGAGGGCGGTCACGTCGCCGTATCTCTTGACCAGCCCCTCGGCCATGATCGCGTCAGGCATGGAAGTCTCCTTGTTCGTCAGGATCGGTGGATGGCGATGTCGCCGTGCGCGGTGTGCGCGCTCACTTCGACGACGTCGTCGGTGTGGCCGGGGCCGTCGCTGGACTCCAGCTCGACGTCTACGGTGCCGTACTTGGAACTGAGGTCCAGCCAGGCCGCGCTGCCCTCACGGATGCCGAGGTCGAGGCCGCCGCCGGTGGTCTCCATGACGACCGAGCCGGACACCACCTCGCCGATGCGCGCGCTGCCGTACGAGGTCTTGATGGCGACGCCGGACAGGGCGCGGTCGACGGTGATGTCACCATGAGAGGTCTGCAGCCGCAGCTCGCCGGTGATCTCGCCGAGGCGCAGGTCGCCGTGGGAGTTCTTCAGCGCCGCCGTGCCGTCGATCGCGCCGATCCGGATGTCGCCGTGGGTCGTGGTGACCTCGGCGTGGCCGGACGAGCGGGTGACCGAGATGTCGCCGTAGGTGGTCTTCAGCCGCAGCCGGCCGGCCTCCTCCACGCTGACGTCGCCGTAGGAGGTGGTGAACGCCACCTCGCCGAGCGGCCCCCGGCAGTGCAGGCCCGTCGCCGCCTTGGCGTCCACGCGGGAGCCCGCGGGCAGGTCGATCGTCACCTCGATCGAGCCGCTGTGGCCGAGCAGCAGCGAGCGTGCCCAGGACGTGGGCGACTCGACCAGTTTGTCGAACGACAGGCCCCAGCCGAGCGACGTGGCGGGCCCGGAGCCCTCCACCCGCAGCAGCAACCTGCCGTCGGCGAGGTCGACCTGCGCCTGCCGGGCGGCCTCGACGTCGGATTCGTTGAACTCGTCGCTCGGGCGCACCTCCACGACGGTGTCGGCGCGCTCGCTCGCGTTGATCCTTAAGGTGGCCGTCGGCAGGTCGATGATGACGAGGACGGGCTCGGGAGTCTCGAAGGTCGGCATGGCGATCCAGTCGTCGCGGGTTGACGTGGTCATCAGCGCACCCAGCCGCTGTAGCGGTTGCCGGACTGCCGCGGCGCGCCCTTGCCGGAACGCCGGGCGTCCTGGCCGGGGTCGAGGGCGGCGGAGACGGCGCGTACCAGCCAGGCGTTCACGGACAGGCCGTCGCGGGCGGCGGCCTCCTCGATGCGCGGCTTGAGGTGCTCGGGGACGCGCAGCGAGATCCGGGACGTGCCGCCGTCGTCGGCGTCCGGCGGCAGGGGCGGTGGAGGTGGCGGAGCGGGCGGGCCGTGCCGCCCGCTCTCCTCCTCGAACGAGGCGGGGACCAGCGGTGGCGTCACCACGAAACCGGGATCGCGGCCACGCAGCCGGACCTCGACCGAGCCGGGGGCGAGGTCGCGGGTGATCTCGTCCGCGGCGGCGGACAGGGCCTCCAGCAGGGCGAGCCGGGTGGCGGACTCGAGCGTCGCGGCCAGGCGCTCGGCCAGCGCCCGCGCCTCCTCGCCGCCCGCCGCGGCGGCGATGGCGAGCTCACGCCTGAGGTTGTCAACGTACGGAGCCAGGTCCATGACGTCACTATGGCATCATGATGACGTCATGGCAAGTCGAGTGGGTCCTATTGATGGTGCCATGGTGGCGTCATGTGTGGCAAAGTGACGTCACCGTTCATGAGGGCTGTCGGTGATGCGGGTTCAGGGCAGCAGGTGGCCCACGGTCTCCTCGCGGGCGCGGCGGAGGAAACCGGAGTAGTCGCTGCCGCCGGTGCCCTTGGCGGTGCCGTCGCGTTCGAAGCGCTGGATGTAGCGGCCGGTGATGCCGATGTGCTGGGCCCTGAGCCGGGCCAGCACGTCCACGGCCCCGTTGTACGCCTCCGCCAGCCGTGGCCGGTCGGCGCGCCGGTTCGACACGTAGTCGCGTACCGAGAGGCCGGTCTCCAGATCGGTGAGGAAGCGGCGGTGCGGGGTCGGCATGTATGCGCGCATACCGGTGAGGAACGCGGCGGTCATCTCGTCGTCATGGCGGACGCCGAGCCCGGCGTCGAACGACTGGATCAGGGAGCTCTGTGCGGCGCTGCCGCCGGCCAGCACGACTGGTCCGCGATCCACTCCCTCGAAGATCAGCCCGGGTTCGGGCCAGCCCGTGAGGAACGGTCTGATCCGGTGGTAGAAGACGTGCGGGTCGCACCAGCGTTCGATGTCGAGCAGCGCCTCCACCGTGCGGCCGAGCACCTTCCGCACGCCGGCCAACGCCTCCGTGAGCCGGTCGGGGTCGTCGCCGGCCACGGCGTCGCGGGCGCGCACGAGCAGCGGCAACCCGGGCGCTCCGGCCAGTTCGACGCCCAGGGTGGCGAGGTAGAACCACTTCTCGTCCACGCCGCCGACGAACGTCACCTGGGTGTCGATGTTGGACGTGCTCAGCGGCTCCGTCCTGTCGATGCGCCGCCAGTTGTTCAGGACGATGGAGGCGTGGGCGATGATCGGCGGCCGGTCCAGTTGGCGGGCCAGGTCGTCGAGGGGGCGGGCGACGGGGGCGGGAAGGGTGCGGGCGGGGGTTTCTGATCCCCATACGTACGCGTTCGCCAGGCAGGTCAGCAGCAGCATGGCCCGTTCCCGCTCCCCGGGCGAGCTCAGCTTGGCGGGCGTGAGCACGGGCAGCGACGCGATGGCGTCGCGCAGGCGACCCGTCATGATCAGGGCTGATATGTCGCGTGCGGTCCGTTCCCAGGGGCGGTAGTACGGCGGCAGCGCGTTCACGGGGTCGTCGCCGGGGACGAATCCCCTGACCGGGTCGATGGCATAGTCGTTCAGATCGGCCATCCGTCCCGCCCCAGGCGTCATCGGCTCCTCCAGCCCGGACACCCGCGCCGCCCCAGCCCCTGGTCCGGACGTCGGTGCCACGCCGACTTCTGGTCCGGGCGTCCGTGCCGTTCCTGGCTCTTGCAGGTCGGACGCCGGTGCTGCCTCAGCCTTCGGTCTGGGCCCCTGTGCCGTCCCAGGCTCCTCCAGCCGGTCGCCGGTACCGGCCCAGGTTTCTCCGGGTCGGCCGTTTCCGTGGTCATCGGTTCTGCTCCGGTGAACCGTCCGCGGGGGCGAGGATGCGCCAGGCCGCGGGATGCACTGTCCAGGCGTAGGAAGGGCCGGCCTGGCAGAGTTCGCCGTCGGCGTTGGCCGGAACCGGCTCGCCGTCGATGGCGACGGCGCGCGCTCTGAGGGTCACGACGTCGTCATGCCGGCGCTGTCTGCCGAGCCGCAGCAGCAGCCCGAAGGTCAGCCGGGCCAGGGGCGACACGGCGAAGGAGACGACCACGTCCGCCAGGCCGTCGTCCGGCCGGGCCTGCGGGGTGAGCGGGGTGCCGCCGCCGATCGAGGTGCCGTTGCCGACGCCCACCATGAGGATCCGCCGCCGGCCGTCGGCGACGGTCCTGCCGTCCGCGCGCACCCGCAGGTGCCAGCCCTTCGCGCGTACGCCGGCCAGCAGCGCGCCCGCCGCGTAGGCGACCCGGCTCAGCCACGGCTTGAGCGGTGTCGCCTCCTCGGCGGCCAGCGCGCCGACGCCGACGTGCACGGCGTTCACCACGATCGCGCCGTCGCCGGCCACGAGCAGGTCCATCGGACGCTCCCGGCCCCGCAGCACCACCTCGGCGGCCTCGCGTGGGTCGAGTGGGATGCCCAGCGAACGCGCAAGGTCGTTGCCGGTGCCCATCGGGATCAGCCCCACCGGGCGCTCGGCCAGCTCGCCACGGGCCAGCAGCTCCGCAACGAGCGTGTGCAGGCTGCCGTCGCCGCCGAGGACGACCGGCACCCGATCGGCGTGCTCGGCCAGCGCCCGGCCGATGTCCTCCGGCCGTTCCGTCACCCGCTCCACGACGTCGGCCCCGCCGCCGAGGACGTCCAGCACCGCCTTGCGCCGCTCCTCGCCGGCTCCGCCCGCGGCCGGATTGCCCATCACCAGCAACCTGCGAGCCATCGCGCCTGCCCTCCCCGATCCCTGCCCTGTCAGTGTCCTGCCCTCCTGGAGCCTTGCCTTCCCGGTGTCTTGCCCTCCCGGAGTCCTGGGCGCTCGATGCCCATGATTCGCCCCGCGAAACCGGGCCGGGGAGACGGTGACCCTCCGGCATCTACGGACCGGCGACACCGATGGCGTGCAGGTACGGAGGGTACCGACGACGTGGAGGGCGTGGAGGGCGTGGAGGGCGTGTATGGCGTGGAAGGCGTAGGTGGTGCAGATGATGCGAGAAGACGGTGTGAACAGCGCGGATGGTGCTGGAGATGCCGGAGGCACGGGTGGCCGAGCTGGAGCGCCTTCTTGCTGCGGCGGATCCACCGCGGGGAGGTGCTGAGCGACGAGGAGATCCTGTCGGAATGCCGTCCCGCCGGCCGGCTCATCCGCTATCTGACCTGGTACTCATGTGAGCTCACCGGGCGCCGGGCCCGGCTGCGCGAGCTGGTCGTGCGCGAGGTCGAA
This sequence comes from Nonomuraea fuscirosea, assembly GCF_035917475.1. Taxonomy (NCBI): domain Bacteria; kingdom Bacillati; phylum Actinomycetota; class Actinomycetes; order Streptosporangiales; family Streptosporangiaceae; genus Nonomuraea; species Nonomuraea fuscirosea. Next base: position 2,307,975 of record NZ_CP109074.1, read on the forward strand.
ACCGCCGCACGCGCCGCTCCCGCCGGCTTCTGGACGGTCCTGCTCAGACTCCTGAACGGCTTCGAGGGCACCCTCCCCGAACTCCTCACCACCACGACCGCCCAGACCCGCCTCCCACCGACCTCCTGACCGCGCGTCCGGCCCGCAGACCTCGGACCGCGCGTCCGGCCTGCCGACCTCGTCCCGCGTCTGCCCGCCAACTTCGGACCGTGCGTTCAGCCCGCCAGGCCCGGAGGTCCGGCGAGGGATCACGCGGGCGTCCGGCGGGGGTCAGGTGCGCGGCCGGTGCTCCGTCAGGCGTTCCACCAGTGCCCGTACGATGGCCATCTGCCCGTCCAGGGACGGATGTACTCCATCCTCCCCTTGCAGGTCAGACCGGGCCGGAACGCCGAAGGCGACGGTGAGGTCCACGGCCGGCTCGGGGAAGCCCAGCACCTCCCCGGCCAGCGCCACGATGTCGGCGTTGCGCCAGCCGACCTGGCTGAACCCGAACGCGGGAGTGGCACTGACCCGTTCCTCGCGCACCGGCACGGGAGTCAGCCACACCCACGTCTCCACCGCGCCGCCGATGCGCCGCAGCTCCCGCAGGTTGGCCACGCTTTCGGGCAGGCTGACCTGGGGTTTGGCCGCCTCGGGGCCGATGCGGGTGACGTCGTTGCCGCCGAGCGCGCAGATCACCCAGTCGGGACGGACCGCGGCCAGCGTGGCCGGCCAGCGCCGCAGCAGCATGGCGGTCGTGTGCGCGGACAGGCCGCCGTTCACCACGCGCACGCCGCGCGGGCCGAGCAGATGGCGCAGGATCTCGGCCCAGGACTGCAGGTCGTCGGTGATGCTGTCGCCGATCGCCAGGATCGTCCGCCCGGCGGGTACGGGCAGCGCGGCCAGGCGGGCGGCGAACTCCCCGTCGGCGAGCAGAGTCTCGGCGGCCTCACCGGCGCGGGCGTCGTACTCGGCGATGACCTCGGCGTACTCGTCGCGGCTCAGCCGGAAGATCGTCGGCAGCGCGTCGGCCATGCCGGGCAGGTAGCCGTACAGCTTGTCGAGATGAGTGTGCTGGAGCCAGTTTTTGCCTGTCATGGCGGTCCATGGTCGCCTCCGGCGGCGGGCGGGGACAGGAACGCAGGCGGGCATTCACCGGACATTCAGCCGGTGAAGCCCTGTCCGGATGGCGTCAAGAATCCCCACACGACCGTATGAAACCCGTCAAGGAATGTGAAACAGGGCTATTTCCCGGCTTTGCTGGATTTCTGGCCCGCTCGTCCGAGCGGAGACCACCTGTTCCCAGAACCGAGGAGTGGAGATGGCCGACGTCATCTTCGTCGCTCTGACGATCGCGATCTTCGTGATCTTCGGGCTCGTCGTGAAGGCGGTGGAGCGCCTGTGAGCGCGGTCAACGCCACCGGCCTGATGATCGTCGTCGCCCTGACGGCGTTCATGGTCGCGGCCCTGCTGTTCCCCGAGCGGTTCCGATGAGCGCCACGGCCGCGGGGGCGCTCTTCGTCGCCTCCCTCGTCATCGCCGTGGCCCTGCTGCACAGACCGCTCGGCGACCACCTGTACCGGGTTTACACGAGCGCCAGGCACAACGCCGCCGAGCGCGGCCTCTACCGGCTGCTCGGCGTGCGGGCCGACACCGAGCAGAGCTGGCCGGTCTACGCGCGCGGCCTGCTCGCGTTCTCGGTGATCTCCGTCCTGGCCGTGTACGGACTCCAGCGCCTCCAGGACCGGCTCCCGCTGAGCGCGGGCATGCCCCCGGTCACCGGTCACATCGCCTGGAACACCGCCGTCAGCTTCGTCACCAACACCAACTGGCAGTCCTACTCCGGCGAGTCCACGATGGGCCACCTGACCCAGATGGCCGCCCTGGCCGTGCAGAACTTCGTCTCGGCCGCGGTCGGCATGGCGGTGGCGATCGCGCTGGTGCGCGGCTTCGCCCGCAGCCGGTCGGGCGCGATCGGCAACTTCTGGGTGGACCTGGTCCGCGGCACGGTCCGGGTGCTGCTGCCGATCGCGTTCATCGGCGCGCTGGTGCTGGTCGCGGGCGGGGTGATCCAGAACCTGTCGGGTACGCACGAGGTCGGCACCCTGGCCGGCGGCACGCAGGCGATCACCGGCGGCCCGGTCGCCTCCCAGGAGGTCATCAAGCTGCTGGGCACCAACGGCGGCGGCTTCTACAACGCCAACTCCGCCCACCCGTTCGAGAATCCGGCCACCTGGACCAACTGGTTCGAGCTGCTGCTGATCCTGGCGATCCCGTTCGCGCTGCCGCGGACGTTCGGCCGGATGGTCGGGCAGGTCCGTCAGGGGCACGCCATCCTCGCCGTGATGGGCGTGCTGGCGCTGGCCTCCGTGCTGCTCACCAACGCCTTCGAACTCGGCGGCCACGCGACCGTGCCGCGGGCGGTCGGCGCGGCCATGGAGGGCAAGGAGGTCCGCTTCGGTGTCTCCGACTCCGCCACCTTCGGCGCGGTGACCACGCTCACCAGCACCGGCGCGGTGAACAGCTTCCACGACTCCTACACGCCGTTCGGCGGCATGATGACCATGGCGAACATGATGCTCGGCGAGATCGCCCCGGGCGGTGTCGGCGCGGGCCTGTACGGCATGCTCGTCCTGGCCGTCATCACGGTCTTCGTGGCCGGGCTGATGGTCGGGCGCACCCCCGAGTACCTGGGCAAGAAGATCGGCCCCCGCCAGATCAAGCTGGCCTCGCTCTACTTCCTGACCACCCCGGCGCTGGTGCTGATCGGCACGGCGTTCGCGATGGGCTCGCCGGAGCATCGCGCGAGCATGCTCAACTCGGGCCCGCACGGCCTGTCCGAGGTCCTGTACGCCTTCACCAGCGCCGCCAACAACAACGGCTCAGCCTTCGCCGGCCTCACGGTCAACACCCCGTGGTACGACGTGGCGCTCGGCCTGTGCATGGTCTTCGGCCGGTTTCTGCCGATCATCCTGGTCCTGGCGCTGGCCGGCTCGCTGGCCCGCCAGGCGCCCGTCCCCGAGGGCGCGGGCACGCTGCCCACGCACCGGCCGCAGTTCGTCGGCCTGGTAGTCGGCGTCACCGTCGTCCTCGTCGCCCTGACCTTCCTGCCGGCGCTCGCGCTCGGCCCGATCGCGGAAGGACTGTCCTGACATGTCAGCCCCCGTACTGGAGAAACCCCTGGCGCGGACCGGCCGGGCAGGCGGCCTGCTCGACCCCCGGCACCTGCTCGTGGCGCTGCCCGACGCGCTGAAGAAGCTCAATCCCGCCACGCTGTGGCGCAACCCGGTCATGTTCGTCGTGGAGATCGGCGCGGCGTTCACCACTGTCCTGGCCGTCCTGCGGCCGTCGTTCTTCGCCTGGGCCGTCATGGTGTGGCTGTGGCTTACCGCGATCTTCGCGAACCTGGCCGAGGCCGTCGCCGAGGGACGCGGCAAGGCGCAGGCGGCCACGCTGCGCCGGGCCAGGACCGGCACCAGAGCCAGACGTCTGAGGAGCGGGGATGCGGCGGAGTGGGACGAGATCGGCGCGTCCGAGCTCAGGCCGGGCGACCTCGTGGTCGTCGAGGCGGGAGAGATCATCCCGGGCGACGGCGACGTGGTGCGGGGCATCGCCTCGGTGGACGAATCGGCCATCACCGGCGAGTCCGCCCCCGTCATCCGCGAGTCCGGCGGCGACCGCAGCGCCGTGACCGGAGGCACCAGGGTGCTGTCGGACCGGATCGTCGTCCGCGTCACGCAGGAGCCGGGCGAGAGCTTCATCGACCGCATGATCGCCCTGGTCGAGGGCGCGAACCGGCAGAAGACGCCGAACGAGATCGCGCTCAACATCCTGCTCGCCGCGCTGACGATCGTCTTCCTGGTCGCCACCGCGACCATGCAGCCGCTGGCCGCCTACTCCAAGCTGGTCAACCCGGGCGTGCCCGACTCCCCGGCCCTGGACGCGAACGGCGTCACCGGCGTCGTGCTGGTGTCCCTGCTGGTCTGCCTGATCCCCACCACCATCGGCGCGCTGCTGTCGGCCATCGGCATCGCCGGCATGGACCGCCTGGTGCAGCGCAACGTCCTGGCGATGTCGGGGCGCGCCGTCGAGGCGGCGGGTGACGTGTCCACGCTGCTGCTGGACAAGACCGGCACGATCACTCTGGGCAACCGGCAGGCGTCGGAGTTCGTCCCGGTGGCCGGGGTCGGCGAAGGCGAACTCGCCGCCGCGGCGCAGCTGTCCAGCCTGGCCGACGAGACGCCCGAGGGCCGCTCGATCGTCGTCCACGCCAAGGAACGCTACGGCCTGCGCGAACGGGACCTCCACGGCGCCGAATGGGTGCACTTCACGGCACAGACCCGCATGTCGGGCGTGAACATCGAGGGCAGGCAGATCCGCAAGGGGGCCGCGTCCGCCGTGCTGGCGTGGGTCCGCGAGGCCGGCGGCCGGCCTGCCGATGAGATCGGCCGGCTCGTGGACGGCATCTCGGCCTCCGGCGGCACCCCGCTGGTCGTGGCCGAGCGGAACCGGGTGCTCGGCGTGATCCACCTCAAGGACGTGGTCAAGCGGGGCATGCGGGAACGGTTCGACGAGATGCGCCGGATGGGCATCCGTACCGTCATGATCACCGGCGACAACCCGCTCACCGCCAAGGCCATCGCCGACGAGGCCGGCGTGGACGACTTCCTGGCCGAGGCCACCCCCGAGGACAAGCTCGCGCTCATCAGGAAGGAGCAGGAGGGCGGCCGGCTGGTCGCGATGACCGGCGACGGCACCAACGACGCGCCCGCCCTGGCGCAGTCGGACGTCGGCGTGGCCATGAACACGGGCACGAGCGCCGCCAAGGAGGCCGGGAACATGGTGGACCTCGACTCCGACCCGACCAAGCTGATCGAGATCGTGGAGATCGGCAAGCAACTGCTCATCACGCGCGGCGCGCTGACCACGTTCTCGATCGCGAACGACCTCGCGAAATACTTCGCGATCATCCCGGCCATGTTCGCGGCCGTCTATCCGGGCCTGGACGCGCTCAACGTCATGCGCCTGTCCAGCCCGCAGTCCGCGATCCTGGCCGCGGTCGTCTTCAACGCGCTGGTCATCGTCGCGTTGATCCCGCTGGCGCTGCGCGGCGTCCGTTACCGGCCGGCCAGCGCGTCCCGGCTGCTCAGCCGCAACCTGTACGTCTACGGCCTCGGCGGCCTCGTCGCGCCGTTCGCCGGCATCAAGATCATCGACCTTCTGGTCCAGTTCCTTCCGGGGATGAGCTGAATGCAACGTCTGCCTGCCTGGCTGCGCCCGCACCTCGCCGCGATCCGCGCGGTGGCCGTACTGACGGTGCTGCTCGGCCTGATCTATCCGCTGACCGTCACCGGCCTGGCCCAGGTGCTGTTCCACGGGTCCGCCAACGGCTCGCTCGTCGGCGGGGACGCCGGCAGCGCCCTCATCGGCCAGTCCTTCACCGACGCCCGCGGCGTGCCGGTCGGGAAGTATTTCCAGTCCCGTCCCTCGGCCGCCGGCGACGGCTACGACCCGACCGCCACCGGCGCCTCCAATCTCGGTCCAGAGGACGTCGTGGACACCCTGCCCAGGCCGGGGGAGCCGGGCAGGCAGTCGCTGCTCACCCGGGTCTGCGCCCGCTCCAAGGCGGCCGGGGAGCTGGAGGGCGTCAGCGGCGCCCGTCCGTACTGCACGCCCGGCGGGACCGGCGCGGTGCTGAAGGTCTTCCCCGGCCACGCGGTCAGCGTCAACCAGCCCTGTCCCACCATCCCCTTCGTCGCCACCTACCAGGGGCTGCGGGTCGAGTGCGGCCGGCCAGGCGTGGACTACGCGGCCGGCCGGACCGTCCCCGTGCGCGGCGACGCCGGCGCGCCCGCCGTCCCCGCCGACGCGGTGACGGCGAGCGGCTCGGGCCTGGACCCGCACATCTCCGTGGCCTACGCCGACCTCCAGGCGCCCCGCGTGGCCAGGGAACGCGGCATCGCCCTCGAACGGGTGCGGACGCTGGTCGCCGAGCACACCGCGGGCCGCGTGCTCGGGTTCATCGGCGAGCCCGCCGTCAACGTGCTCGAACTCAACCTGGCGCTCGACCGGTCATGAGCCGGGGCCGCCTGCGCGTCTACCTCGGGGCGGCCCCGGGGGTCGGCAAGACGTACGCGATGCTCGGCGAGGGCCGCAGAGCCGTCGAACGAGGCCGGGACGTGGTCGTGGGGCTCGTCGAGACCCACGGCCGCCCCCGTACCGCCGCCCTGCTGGACGGTCTGGAGGTGATCCCGCGCCGGACGGTGACGCACCGGGGCGTGGCGTTCACCGAACTGGACGCCGAGGCGGTGATCGCCCGCAGGCCCCGGGTGGCGCTGATCGACGAGCTGGCCCACACCAACGTGCCCGGCTCGAAGAACGCCAAGCGCTGGCAGGACGTCGAGGAGATCCTCGACGCCGGCATCGACGTCGTCTCCACGGTCAACATCCAGCACCTGGAGTCGGTCAACGACGTCGTCGAGCAGATCACGGGCGTGCCGCAGCGCGAGACCGTGCCGGACGAGGTGGTGCGCGGGGCCGACCAGGTCGAGCTGGTGGACATGTCGCCTGAAGCGCTGCGCCGCCGCATGGCGCATGGGAACGTGTACGCCTCCGTGAAGGTGGACGCCGCCCTGGCGAACTACTTCCGCGTCGGCAATCTGACCGCGCTGCGCGAGCTGGCCCTGCTGTGGGTCGCCGGCGAGGTGGACAACCAGCTCGACCGCTACCGCGCCGACCACGGCATCGCCACAACCTGGGAGACCCGCGAGCGCGTGGTGGTCGCCCTGACCGGCGGGCCCGAGGGCGACACCCTGGTCCGCAGGGCCGCCCGCATCGCGGCGCGGACCAAGGGGGCCGACCTGCTGGCCGTCCACGTCACCAGCGCCGACGGGCTCGCCGGGGCCGACCCGGCCAGCCTGGCCCGACAGCGCACCCTGGTGGAGAACCTGGGCGGCAGCTACCACCAGGTCGTCGGCGACGACGTCCCCCGGGCGCTGCTCGACTTCGCCCGCGGCGTCAACGCCACCCAGCTCGTCCTCGGCGCCTCCCGCAGGGGCCGCTTCGCGCAGATCCTCTCACGCGGCGTCGGGGTGGAGACCACCGCCCGTTCCGGCTCCATCGACGTCCACCTGATCAGCCACGAGGAGGCCAGGCAGGGGCGGCGCCGGCGGGCCGGCTCACGGGCCGCGCTCACCCGCACGCGGCGGCTGTGCGGCTGGGTGCTTGCGGTGGCCGGGATGCCGCTGCTGACACTGGTGTTGTCGCCGTTTCGCGACGTGCTGTCGCTGCCCAGCGAGATCCTGCTCTTCCTCTGCCTGACCATCGGGGTCGCGCTGGCCGGCGGCATGTGGCCGGCCATCACCGCGGCCGTGGGCGGGTCGCTGCTGCTCAACTGGTACTTCACCCCGCCGCTCGGCGAGTTCACGATCAGCGACCCGGAGAGCCTGTTCGCGCTGGTCGTGTTCGTCGCGGTGGCGGCGGCGGTGAGCACGATCGTGGACCTCGCCGCCCGCCGCACCCGCCAGGCGGCCCGCGCCGGGGCCGACGCCGAGTTGCTGTCCACCCTGGCCGGGCACGTGCTGCGCGGTCAGGCCGCCGTGCCGTCCCTGTTGGCGCGCATGCGTGAGACGTTCGGCCTGGACTCGGTCACGCTGCTGGAACGCCGGCCGGAGGCCGCCCGCACCCCGGACGTCCGGGCCGACCCCGGCGCCTGGCGGATCGTGGCCACCTCCGGCGGCGAGCCCGCGACCTGTCCCGGCCGGTCCGACACCGACGTGGTCATCGACGACGACATGATCATGGCCGCCAAGGGCGGGCCGCTGGAGGCCGCCGACCGTACGGTGCTGGAGGCATTCGCCGCCGAGGCCGCCGTCGCCCTGCGCCAGGAACGCCTGCGGGAGGAGGCGGAACGGGCCCGCCCGCTGGCCGAGGCCGACCGGATGCGCACCGCGCTGCTCGCCGCCGTCAGCCACGACCTGCGCACCCCGCTCGCCTCGGCCAAGGCCGCCGTCGAGAGCCTGAGCGGCACCGAGATCGCCTGGTCGCCGCAGGACCGCGCCGAACTGCTCGCCACCGCCGCCGAATCCCTGGACAAACTCGACCGCCTCGTCACGAACCTGCTCGACATGAGCCGCCTGCAGGCCGGCGTGCTCGGTGTCACGTCCGAGCCCGTCGCCCTGGACGAGATCGTCCCACGGGCCGCCGACGACCTGGGTCCCGTGCGCGACCGCGTCGAGTGGGACGTCCCCGCCGGGCTGCCGGACGTCCTGGCCGACCCGGTGCTGCTGGAGCGGGTCCTGGTCAACCTCATGTCCAACGCCGTCCGCTACAGCCCGCCGGGGGAGAGGGTGAGCGTCACGGCCGGGCGGCACGGGGCGCGGGTCGAGGTACGCGTCGCCGATCGCGGGCCCGGTCTGCCACCCGAGGCGTACGACCGGGTCTTCCAGCCGTTCCAGCGGCTCGGGGACCGGGACAACCATGCGGGGGTGGGGCTCGGCCTGGCCCTGTCGCGCGGGCTCACGGAGGCGATGGGGGGCGCCCTCGTCCCCGAGGAGACGCCAGGGGGAGGGCTCACCATGACCCTCAGCCTGCCCGTCGCCGCCGGTTGATCGGGGGGTCGATCCGGCGGGGGCGGCGGGCGAAGGGGTTCGCGGAGGGGATCCGGCGCTGGGCGTGCCGAGCCTGCGGATCGACGTCCAAGCGCTCGCGGGGCAGGGCCGGCATGCCGAGGCGCTCGCGTGACTCGACGAGGTGGTGGCGTTCGCGCCTGGGCCTGGACCCGAGTCCGGCCTTGACCACGCTCTACGAGGAGATCCTGCGAGGCGAGTGGCAGGGCGCGGCCTGAGGCCGTCAACGCCGGTGATGTCAGGAAGGCGTCAGGCAGAAGGGGTGGCCGGCCGGATCCAGGAGGACGCGCCAGCGTCCGTCGCCGGGCTGATGGTCCGGTTTGGTCGCGCCGAGTTCCAGCGCGCGCTTTTCCATCGCGTCGAGGTCGTCGGCGCGGAAGTCCAGGTGGAACTGTTGCGGCACGTCCTGGCCAGGCCATTGCGGCGCCCGGTATCCGTCGACCTTCTGAAACCCCAGATCACAGCCGGAGCCGCTCGTCAGGGCGACGAACTCGTCCGCGGCGAAGAGTTCCCGCATCCCGGTCAGCGCACCGTAGAAGCCCGCCAGCGTCCGCGGGTCGGCACAGTCGAGAGTCACGCCTCGCAGCACAGCGCCTGGCACCATGGGCTCCTTCGCGTCCGTGTCCGTGAGCCGTCGCCGCACGCGATCAGCGGCCACGGCGACACCGTACTCGCTGCCTCCACCGCTGAGACAGCGATTTTCCGACCAGGAGCGGAGACGTCACAGCAGCACCAGGACGAGGTTGACGTGATGGGTGACGGTGGGGGAGATGGCGCTGCCGGCGGCCATCCACGCGCCGCCGAACAGCACGGGCCCGGTGATGCGGCTGTCGGGCGGGGTGCGTCCGAGCAGCGCGGTGACCCTGCGCGTGACATGGGAGCCGGTGAGGGCGAGCCGGCCCGGGGCGGCGGGAGGCTGGGCCAGGGCGACCCGGGCGATGGTCCGCGCGGTCAGGACGCGGTCGCCGACCGCGACGGCGGCCTCCTCGTCGGCCCAGCGTTCGAGTGCGTAACGCAGCGCCCGGTACGGATAGGCCAGGCAGGGGAAGACGCGGGTGAAGACGGAGCCGGCCATGAGGTAGAGGTGGTGGCGGTGCTCAAGGTGGGCGGCCTCGTGGCGGAACACGACCTCGAGCTCGCGCCGGGACAGCATCCCGACCAGGCCGCTGGAGAGGATCACCCCGCCGTCGTGCCCCGGCACGGCCATCGCGTACGGCCGTTCGTCGGCGACGACGCCCGTGCCCACGGCCCTGGCCTCGCGCAGCTCCCGCCGCCAGCGCAGCGCTGAGCAGGTCACGGCCACGGCGATGAGGACCAGCAGCGCCCCCGCCGCCACCCCCACGGGCAGGGGCACCCGGCCGTTGTCGGCCAGCAGGCCGCCCGCCAGCGCGGCCTTGGCCGGAGTCCAGACGCCGGTGGCCATCACGACGAGGAAGGCCAGCAGGCCGAGCACGGCCAGCGCGGAGCCGCCGATGAACAGGATCAGGATCCGCGCCGTCCAGGCGGGATGCATGCGGGGCTGCCGCCACGCGACGACCAGGGTGCTCAGCGCCAGCAGCGCGGTGGGCAGGTAGATCTCCAGGTTCACCGCTGCCCTTCCGTCTCGTCGAGCAGCGCGCGCAGGGCCTCCTCCTCCTTGGGGTTGAGGCCGTGGACGAACTGGCTGAGCACCGCCGACGGGTTGTGCGCCAGCCGCAGGTGGCCGAACATCCGCTCGGCGGCCAGGCCGGGCTCGTCGGCGGTCAGCCGGTAGACGTAGGCCCGCCCCCGCTTCTCGCGGTCGACCATGTTCTTGTCCAGCAGGCGGAACAGGATCGTGTTCACCGTCGTGTACGCGGCCCCGCCGGCCAGCCGGTCACCGATGTCGTTGGGCGACAGGAACCCGTCCGCCCCGGCCAGCACGGCGAGCACCTCGGCCTCCAGCTGCCCGAGCTTGCGCCGCGACATCGAACCGCACCTCCATCGCCACCGCCGGCCACTCTGCCGGAACCGTATCCCATCCTCCATCGGGTGGCAGGCCGGTGGCAGGCCGGTGGCAGGCCGGTGGCGGGCCGTGGGCGTCTCCAGGCAGTCACGCGACAGGCCCTGCGCATCTTCGGGCAGTCGCACACCAGGCCGCGCGCAGCTACGACATTTGTCGTAGAAGAAAAGGAGTGCCCCAAAATCGACCCAAGGAGTGACATGGCCAAGGCGGGCGACGCCCTTCACCGCGCATTCTTCGGCCTGCTGTCCCGCCTGCCCGCCGCGGGCGCGCAGGAGTCGCTACGCCGTTACTTCGACTGGTGGCACCGCAGGCCCGACCCCTGGCGCTACACCAGCGACAGCTACGAGCTGGACCGGCACGCGGCGCTGCTGGGCTGCCTGCCCCGGCGCGACTACGCCCGCATCCTCGACGTCGGCTGCAGCGAGGGCGTCTTCACGGACCTGCTGTCCAAGGCCCACCCGGCGGCGGAGACGCTGGGCGTGGACATCTCGGCGCAGGCCGTCCGCAGCGCCGAGGGCCGGGCCGCGTCGGCCGCCCGGTTCGCCTGCCTGGACATCCGCAGGAACGCCCCGCAGGGCGCGTTCGACCTGGTGGTCTGCACCGAGATGCTCTACTACGTGGGCGGCTCACGCAGCCTGCGCCTGGTCTCGAGGCGGCTGGCGGGCCTGCTGGAGCCCGGCGGCGTGCTGGTGGCCTCCCACCCGTTCCCCGAGTCCAGGCGGCTGCACCGCCACTTCTCCGCGGCGGGGCCGCTGCGCCCGATCGAGGAGCTGGTCGTACGCGGGAACGGCCGTTCCTACGGGATCTCGGTGTACGGCCGCGCCCCGGCCCCGTTCACCGCACTCCTCTGATGGACAGCAGGAACGAGGCGGCCCCCATCGCGACCGACAGCAGCACCAGCAGCACCGCGCCCACGACCAGCAGCACGCGGCGCCCCAGCGTGGGCCGCGTGGCCCGCCCCGAGCACTCGTCGTCGGGCGGAGGGACAACCATAGGCGGACGCTAACATCCGGGCCCCGCCGCGACCGGCGCGGACGCGCGGACGACCGGTTCCCGCCTGCTCAGCAGCGCGCGGCCCAGCCGCTGCGCGGGCACCTCGACGAGCCGGTAGGTGGCCCAGCTGACGGCCAGCACGGCCCCGGTGACGAGCACCGTGGCGATCGCCTGGACGGGCAGGGAGGCGGCGCGCAGGTCGCCGGCCACCGCGATGAGCACCTTCAGCAGGGGGACGTGCGTCAGGTAGAGCGAGTAGCTGACGAGCCCCAGCCACGCCAGCGCCCGCGGCACCCGCCGGTCCCGCAGCGCCATGCCGGCGGCGAAGGTGAGCGCCGTGAGCGTGAGCGTGGTGATCCACACGCTGGGCTGCACCCACCACCATCCGGCCTGCGGCGCCCACACCGGCGCCACCGCGACCAGGACGGCGGCGGGTACGACGGGCCAGAGCCGTCCCGTGCCGCGTTCCCACCGGTTGACCGCGTTCCCGATGAACATGACCGCCAGCATGGCCGCGCCGAACCAGGGCGTGCGCCCGCTGACGAACAGCAGCACGACCGCCCCCGCGGCCAGCGCGCACGTCGCGGCCATCGCGGCCCGCCGCGCGAGCACGCAGGCCAGGCCGGCGGCGAAGCCGGCGCTCGACACCCACACGGGCCAGTCGCCGGCCATCGGCGGGCCCGACAGCACCAGCCCCGCCACCATCGCGCCGGCGGCGAACAGCAGCGCGGCCACCCCGCCCCGCGCGTGCACGCCGGCCGCGTACATGGCGGCGGCCACGAGGTAGAACACCATCTCGTACGACAGCGTCCACATCGGATCGACCACCGCGGCCACGCCCACCACGTCGGTCAGCATGGTGAGATGCGCGGCCACGGCCGTCAGATCCCGGGGGACGGCCTCCCGCACCGGGATCCACCACGACAGCGCGAGGGTCAGGACGATGACCGCCAGATAGAGCGGATACAGGCGGAAGGCGCGGGATATCCAGAACGCCCGCAGATCACCCCGCCGCTCCAGCGAGAAAGGAATGATGTACCCGCTGACCAGGAAGAACACCAGCACGCCGTAGATGCCCAGATTGCACCAGTAGGGGCGCAGCGAGGGCATGACGGCCTGTAACAGGTGCTCGGCGAGCACCGCGAGCGCCCCGATCCCCCGCAGGGCGTCCAGCCAGGCCAGGCGCGGGCGGGCAGACGCGAGTGAGGAATCGTGCGCAGCGGGGGTCACCCCGGCAATTTACCGAACCTTTAAGGTCCTGCCATCCCGTTAACGGGAGGGGTGGGGCGAATGCGGCTGCTATGGTGGTATGCGCTTTTGATCGAGTGCCGTTGCCGCGCTTGCGCACGTCTCGGTCGAGCGCCTCTGATCACGTACACGGGAGAGCCGACATGGCAGGTGACGACGACATCTCCGGGTGATACCGGAAGATGACCGGCCCCGGCGGGCGCATTCATGCCGCCGCCGCGCGGGCCATGCCGTCGTTCCACCGTCCCCGCCCCCGCTCATCGGGGTTCCGTCACCGGGCGATCGCCGTCGCGCGCCCGCGTACCCGTACGAGGTCTCTCGCCATGTCCGATGCCTTCATCGTCTGTTCCGGTCTGTCCTTCTCCTGGCCCGGCGACGTGCCGGTCTTCCAGAACCTGTCCTTCACCGTCGGCGCCGGCCGCACGGGGCTCGTGGCCCCCAACGGCGCGGGCAAGAGCACGCTGCTCAAGCTGATCGCCGGCGAGTACCGGCCGGCCGCCGGCTCGGCGTCCGTCCAGGGCACGCTCGGCTACCTGCCGCAGACCCTGCCCTTCTCGGCCGGGCCGGGGTCCGGCGGGCTCACCGTGGCCGAGGTGCTGGGCATCGCGCCCGTGATCGCGGCGCTGGACGCCATCGAGGCCGGCGACGCGAGCGAGGAGCACTTCACCACGATCGGCAACGACTGGGACATCGAGGAGCGCACCAGGGCCCAGCTCGACCGCCTCGGCCTCGGCGAGCTCGGCTTCGGCCGTACCCTCGACACGCTCAGCGGCGGCCAGGTCATCTCGCTCGGCCTGGCCGCGCAGCTGCTCAGGCGTCCCGACGTGCTGCTGCTCGACGAGCCGACCAACAACCTCGACCTCGACGCCCGGCAGCGCCTGTACGGCGTGCTGGAGACGTGGAACGGCTGCCTGCTGCTGGTCAGCCACGACCGGGCGCTGCTCGACCGGATGGACCGCATCGCCGAGCTGCACGAGGGCGAGCTGCGTTCGTACGGGGGGAACTTCACCGCGTACGAGGAGGCCGTGCACGCCGAGCAGGAGGCCGCCGAGAAGAACGTGCGCAACGCCGAGCAGGAGCTCAAGCGCGAGAAGCGGGAGCTGCAGCAGGCCAGGGAGCGGGCCGAGCGCCGCGCCAGCAACGCCGCCCGCAACCTCAAGAACGCCGGCCTGCCCCGCATCTTCGCCGGGAACATGAAACGCGGCGCCCAGGAGGCGGCGGGCAAGGCGGGCCAGACCCACGCCGCGCGCGTCGGCGACGCCAAGGCCAGGCTCGACGAGGCGGAGCGCGCCGTACGCGACGACCAGAAGCTGGTGCTGGAGCTGCCGGGAACACGCGTCCCGGCCGGCCGCACGCTCTTCCACGGCGAACGGCTGCGGGCGGGACACGACGGACGGACGCTCTACGCCGGCGAGGGGCTGGACCTGACCGTGCGCGGCCCCGAGCGCATCGCGCTGACCGGCCCCAACGGCGCCGGCAAGTCCACTCTGCTGCGCCTGGTCGAGGGCGGCCTCGATCCGGAGAGCGGCCTGATCAGGCGGGCGGACGGCCGGATCGCCTACCTGTCGCAGCGGCTCGACCTGCTCGACGTCGACCGCACCGTGGCGGAGAACTTCGCCGCGTCCGCCCCCGAGCTGCCCCAGGCCGACCGGATGAACCTGCTGGCCCGCTTCCTGTTCCGGGGCGCCAAGGCGCACCTGCCCGTGGGGGTGCTCTCGGGCGGCGAACGGCTGCGCGCCACCCTGGCCTGCGTCCTGTGCGCCGAGCCCGCGCCCCAGCTGCTGCTGCTCGACGAGCCCACCAACAACCTCGACCTGGTCAGCGTGGGGCAACTGGAGAGCGCGCTCAACGCGTACGAGGGGGCGTTCATCGTGGTCAGCCACGACGAGCGGTTCCTGGCCGGGATCGGGGTCGAGCGGCGGCTGCGGCTGTCGGAGGGCCGGTTGACCGAGCTCGCGTGAGCGGACATATCCCGCAGGAGGCATAGTTTCGCCGTTCAGCCGCGTCCTTGCCGGTGACATCGTGAGGAGGACCGGGTGGATCCAGGATTTGCGGCGCACTTCCGGCAGTTCATCATCGACAGGTCGGGGGCGCTGTTCCGTACCGCGTACCTGCTGACCGGCGACCGGCACGCCGCCGAGGACCTGGTGCAGTCGGCTCTGGCCAGGACGGCCGCGCGCTGGCGCGGCCTGCGGGACCCGGCGGCCATCGAGGGTTACGTCCGGCGCGCCATGTACCACGAACAAGTGAGCCGGTGGCGGCGGCGCGCCAAGATCGTCGAGCTGAGCACCGCCGAGCAGCCCGACGTGCCGCGCGACGGGCACGCCGACAGCGCCGACCTGCGCCTGACCATGAGGGCGGCGCTGGCCAGGCTGACGCCGCGGCAGCGGACCATGCTCGTGCTGCGCTACTTCGAGGACATGTCGGAGACCGAGATCGCCCGCCTGCTGGGTGTGCGGGTGGGCTCGGTCCGCAGCCAGATCTACCGCTCGCTGGAGCGGCTGAAGCAGTCCGCCCCCGAGCTGAGCACTATGAGGGAGTTGCGATGAACGTCGAGGACCTGCTCCGCGAGACCCTCGCCGAACTGGCGGACGAGGAGCGGCCACCGCACCCCGAACGGTTCCTGCGCACGCTGCCCCCGCCCCGCGCGCACCGGCGGGGCGTCGCCCTGGCCGCCGCGGCCACCGTCGTGGTGCTGGCGGCGGGCGGCACCGTCGCGGTCCGGACCCTGTCGGAGCCGGACCGGCCGGCCCCGCCGGCGGCCGGGCAGCCGCAACCGCGGCCGGACCGGTTCACCGTCCAGGAGGGGATCCGCCTCGCCGACCTGCTCGGCCGGCTCGCCCGGGTGACCGGCAGACCACGCGAGTCCTTCGAACGGGCCGCGCGGGACGGCCGGGCGCTGGGCCTGCCCGCCTACGCCGAGGGCCGGCTGGAGGGCTTCGCCCATCCGGGCACGTACGAGTACACCGACGCCACCACCCCCGAGCAGCTCCTCGCCGCGATGGTGGCCCGCTTCCGCACGGAGTCCGCCAGGCTCGGCCTGGACGCCCGGCCCGCGCCCCTCGACCTCGTCGTCATCGCCAGCATCGTGCAGGCGGAGTCGCCCACCGAGGCCGACATGCCCAAGGTGGCGCGCGTCATCCGCAACCGCCTGGATCGCGGCATGTATCTGCAGATCGACAGCCCGCTCCTGTACGGGCTCGGCGAGTACGGCACCCGGGCGACCATGAAGGACGTCAAGCAGCGGACGCCGTACAACACCTACCGGCATCGCGGCCTGCCTCCCGGCCCGATTCTGTCTCCCGGGACGGCGGCGCTCAAAGCGGCCCTGCACCCCGCCCAGGGGCCCTGGCTGTACTTCGTCGCCGTCGATCCGAAGACCGGCGCCCTGAAGTACGCCACCTCCGAGGCGGAGTACGCGGACCTCGTCGAACGCGCCGAGCGCTGAACCGGCCGGCTGAACCGGCCGGTTCAGCCGAGGTCAGCCCGCCTTGGAGCCGTTCGCGCGCCCGTGCTCCAGCGACGCGAACAGCTCCTCCCAGAGCGGCATCACGACCTGGGGGGTGTAGGAGAAGGCCGTCTCCGCGGCGGCGGCCCCCATCCGCACCCGCAGGTCACGGTCGGCGATCACGTCGCCGAGCGCGGCGGCCAGGGCGTCGGTGTCGCGCGGCGGCACCAGCACCCCATCCTTGCCAGGAGTCAGCACGTCGGCCGGCCCGGTCGGGCAGTCGAAGGCGACGATCGGCAGGGCGTGACCCATGGCCTCGATCATCGCCATCGGCAGCCCCTCGATCCGCGAGCTGAGCGCGTAGACGGACGCCTTGGCCAGCTCGTCGTGGATGTGGTTGCTGCGGCCCATCAGCCGGACGCGTTTCCCCAGCCCGGCCTCGTCGATGCGGGCCTGCAACCGCTCCTTCGACGGGCCGGTGCCGAAGATGTGCAGCTTCCACCCGGGATGTTCGCGGGCGACCGTCTCGAAGGCGGTGATCAGCATGTCGAAGCCCTTCTGGGGCACCAACCTGCCGACGGCGATCACGACGGGGTTCTGCTGCCGGCTGTGCTCGCGGTCGTCCATGTGCACCGCGTTCGGGATGCGCACCACCGGCGTTCCGGGGAGGAGGCCGGTGTACTCCTTGCGGCTGGTCTCGGTCAGCACGGCGATGGTGTCGAAGCGGCCGTAGTGGCGGGCGATCTGCTCGCGCACGGCCTCGTGGTAGGAGGCCAGGTTCATGTGCTCCTGGGCGACCCGGATCACGCTCGCCGGCGTGCGGCGGGCCGAGATCAGGTTGAGCGCCGGGCGCGTGGTGACGAGGACGCCGTCGCCGAGGGAGGAGACGTAGTCGATGACCGCACCCTCCACGCGCTCGGTGAAGTACTCGGCGGCGAACTCGCCGTACGGGACGATCTTGCCGCGGGCGCGCCGCCACACCTTCCTGGCCAGCGAGTCCTGGACGACGCCGTCGCGCTGGTCCACCAGCGCCGACAGCCGGACCCGCGGGTCGATGGCGAACTGCGGCTCGTCGCGGCGGCGGACCACGCTGACGATCTCCACGTCGTGGCCCGCCTCGGCCATGGCATGCGCCTGGTTGACCACGGTGCGGATGGTGCCGCCCATCCCGTACGCGTGCAGCAGCATGTAGCGGATCTTCACGAGAGGTACTCCCAGGTCCGGCACATGGCCTTGAGCCCGTCGGGGATCTCCTCCGCCCGGGGCAGCTCGCGGCCCCGTTGCACGGTGCCCGACTGGATCTTGTCCTTCCAGTCGCCCAGACCCTTGGTCACCACCTCGGGCCTGCCGTAGGACAGCAGCTCGGGAGCCCAGGGCAGGCCGAGGAAGTCGCAGATGCCGCGGGAGATCCGTTCCGGTTCCGCGGTCAGTTCCTCGTAGCGCACGGTCAGGCCGGGCAGCGCGGTGCGGGCCCGCTGCACGGCCTTCATGTAACGCAGCGCGTCCGCCGCGGCCTCCTCCGGGGTGCGCTTGTCGGGGCTGGCCTCGTGCCAGGAGGTCGCGATCGAGGCGGGGTGACGCAGCAGGAAGACGAACCGGGCGTCCGGCCAGCAGGCGGACAGGCGTTCGTAGGCGAACGCGTTGGCCGGGGTCTTCTCGACGATGAAACGTTTGCCGCTGCGTACGAGCTCGCGGTGGAGCACCCGATCCCAGAGCAGATGCTCCAGATCGGCCTTGGTGTGTCCGAGGGCGGACATCGCCCTCTCGGCCAGCGAGGTATCGAATTCCACCCGCAACCGGCGTACGTGCAGCTCATGGGGAGCGTGCAGGTCGGGGTGCGCGTTGAGCATCGCCCGCAGCAGCGTGGAGCCTGACCGGACCGGGGAGATGATGAACACCGGTGCCCGCAGCAGGCGGTCGGTCTCGGGATCCGCCGGCGGACGGAACGGCGTCTCCGGCCGCTTGGCCGGGACCTTCGCCGGGGTTGCCGCCGCTTGCCCTGCTTTACCTACTCGGTTGACCTGGAATCCTGTGTACCTGGCCAGCGCGCCGTTTATTGTGCGCTGCCACTTCATGCCGAGGGAGATTACCCGGCTTACCTGGAGATTGCCTGTGGGATGTACCAGGTCGGAGGGGTCGTGCGGGCGGGACGACGCAGAGGTGGCGGTTTTCGGCGGACTTGTGACGCCAGAAGAGAGGAGAGCGCGTCAAGGGAGTCGGAAGCGGCTTGTGACGTCAGGCGGCGCAGTCCACCGAGAACCAGACGACCTTGCCGTCGTTGGCCGCGGTGACCCCCCACTCGTCCGCGATCGCGGCGACGATCTGCAGCCCCCGGCCCGAGAGCGAGTCCACGCCGGGGGAGCGCTGGGCGGGGATGCCCTCGCCGGGGTCGAAGACCTCGCCGTAGAGCCGGCCCGCACGGGTCTCCAGGCGCAGGGCGTAGGCGGAGCCGCCGTGGCGGACGGCGTTGGTGACCAGCTCGCTCACGATGAGCAGGCAGTCGTCGATGATGTGCGTGAGGCCCCAATGGGTCAGGTCGGAGCGGACGAGGGAGCGGGCCTCGCCCACACCCGCGGGCACGGACGGCAGCAGGTATTCCACCGTGCGGACCGGCGGGGCGGACAGGGACCCTGGCTGGAGGGCCATACGCATCACATCTCTCGGCTTTTTGGGAGCGCTCCCAATTCCACGATAATCGCTCACCTTCGCTCTTGTGAATGCGTGAGGGGAAGATTCTCCGGGAAGGGGGGATTCTCAGGGGATGCGGGCCACGGCGCCGAAGTTGCCGGACGAGCTGGGCTCGTCGCGGCAGGCGAGGTCGCCGTCGCCTGGACGCCACTCGGGCACCCACACCAGACCGGGCTCCACCAGGTCGAGCCCCTCCAGCAGGGCCGCCACCTCCTCGCGGGAACGGATGGCGAGATGGGGCAGCGTCATCGTGAGCATGTCGCGGATGGCGGGCAGCAGTTCCGGCGGGATGCCGTCGAACGTGGTGTGCAGCAGGCCGAGGAAGCTCTCGGCGGGAGCGGTGTGCCGCAGGCGCTTGATCACGTAGTGGGCGTGCTCGTCGTCGTCGAGGCTGTAGGCCGACAGCAGCAGCACGGCCATGGGGCGGTCCCAGTCGAGGAAGGTCTGCACCACGTGGTCGCGCAGCACGTCGTCGATCTCCCTGGCGTCGCCCTCCACCACGCGCACCAGATCGGTGAACGGTTCGATGGTGGCCTGAGCCATGGCGACGACCATCGGATTGTTCTCGACGTACAGGACGCGCGGATCCGAGACGGCGGTACGGCGGGCCAGATCATGTAACCGATTTCCAGCCGGAAGGCCACTGGGGATGCCACTGCCGACGATCATGAATTGGTCGATGCCCTCGACGGTGGCAAGATGGCGAATCATCCGGGACAGAAACTCGAGCACCGCGCGGGCCGCGTTCGTCAGGGCGGGGGTGGCTTGATCGAAATGGCGCACCGTGTCCTTGTCGGCCAGGAAGTTGTTCTTCCCGCCGGCCGCCGCGTCGAAAAGGCGGGTGATCCTGGCCTGCGTGGTTTCGAGCTTGGCCAAGTTTCGGACAGCACGCTGATGCATGAGCGTTGCCCCTTTCCCCTCGCCGCTACCCTTTTTCCGGTATGCGATCTATGGACCTCACTCGATGACTCGAACCATATGTTCCAACAATTCCAGTGAATGACAACACGATAGACCGGTTATCTTGGGAAATGTTTGTTACCAGAATCATCGTGGGAAGGATCCGCGTCTGGGGCCATCTGTCCGGCGTTGATCGAATTCGCCGGGGAACGACAGCTGACTGCCGGTCTCGTACCAGGTCAGAAGGGTTGTTCGGCGGCAGAATGGCGATCTCTGATCGCTTGCCGGCGGCCTTTTCCGGCCGGTTGAAGATCGTTCCAAGGATCGAGCGGGACGGAAGCCGTTCCGCGCGCTGAAGATCGTTACCGCTCCGCGTGGCGGCGGAATCCGGCCATCGCGCCGCCGGTCGCCTCGATCCGGCACGGCGCCGAAACCCCCGCCCTCCCGGCGGACGACGCCGCGGCCTCGCGGCGGTCTGCGGGCCTCGGGATGAGAAGAACCGCGCCCCGGGGCGGCCGGGGCGCGGTTCCAGGAAGGCGGTGGTGGACTCAGTCGGTGCCGAGCTCCATCGCGGCCTGGTCGAGCAGTTCCTCGTCGTCGGGCAGGTCGCCGGCCGACGGCACCTCGCCACGGGCGGCGATGGCCTCGGCGCCGCCCTCGGGCATCGCGCCGATCAGGTCGGTCGCGGCCACCTGCGTGGCGCCCAGCAGCGTCTCGTGCGGGCTGCCGACCATGCCGAGCACGGCGTACTGCTCCAGCTTGGCGCGCGAGTCGGCGATGTCGAGGTTGCGCATGGTCAGCTGGCCGATGCGGTCGAGCGGCCCGAACGCGGCGTCCTCGGTGCGCTCCATGGACAGCTTGTCGGGGTGGTAGCTGAACGCGGGGCCGGAGGTCTCCAGGACGGAGTAGTCCTCGCCGCGCCGCAGCCGCAGCGTCACCTCGCCGGTGACCGCCGTGCCGACCCAGCGCTGCAGCGACTCGCGCAGCATCAGCGACTGCGGGTCCAGCCAGCGGCCCTCGTAGAGCAGCCGGCCCAGCTTGCGGCCCTCGCTGTGGTAGCTGGCCAGGGTGTCCTCGTTGTGGATGGCGTTGACCAGCCGCTCGTAGGCGGCGTGCAGCAGCGCCATGCCGGGAGCCTCGTAGATGCCCCGGCTCTTGGCCTCGATCACCCGGTTCTCGATCTGGTCGGACATGCCCAGCCCATGCCGGCCGCCGATGGCGTTGGCCTCCAGCACCAGGTCGACGGGGGTGGGGAACTCCTTGCCGTTGATGGTCACCGGCCGGCCGCGCTCGAAGCCGATGGTGACGTCCTCGGCCGGGATCTCCACCTCGGGGTCCCAGAACCGCACGCCCATGATCGGCTCGACCAGCTCGATGCCGGCGTCGAGGTGCTCAAGGGCCTTGGCCTCGTGGGTCGCGCCCCAGATGTTGGCGTCCGTCGAGTATGCCTTCTCCGTGCTGGCCCGGTAGGGCAGGTCGCGGGCGAGCAGCCACTCCGACATCTCCGTGCGCCCGCCGAGCTCGTGCACGAAGTCGGCGTCCAGCCACGGCTTGTAGATGCGCAGCGACGGGTTGGCGAGCAGGCCGTAGCGGTAGAACCGCTCGATGTCGTTGCCCTTGAAGGTGGAGCCGTCTCCCCAGATCAGCACGCCGTCGTCGAGCATCGCGCGCACCAGCAGGGTGCCGGTGACGGCCCGGCCGAGCGGAGTGGTGTTGAAGTAGGTGCGGCCACCGGAGCGGATGTGGAACGCCCCGCAGGACAGCGCCGCGAGACCCTCCTCCACCAGGGCCGCCCGGCAGTCGACCAGCCGGGCGATCTCGGCGCCGTACGCGCTGGCGCGACCGGGCACCGAGCCGATGTCGGGCTCGTCGTACTGGCCGATGTCGGCGGTGTAAGTACAGGGCACCGCACCCTTCTCGCGCATCCACGCGACCGCCACGGAGGTGTCGAGGCCGCCGGAGAAGGCGATCCCGACCCGTTCGCCTACTGGGAGAGAGGTGAGCATCTTGGACACGAGTAGAAGTATATACATACGACTGCATGACCATTCAATGAGGTCGGCGAAGAAACCGGGCCGGTGTGTCGAAGGTCTCGTCCGGGAGGGGCGCCACCCCTCGGGCCGCGTCGCCGGTGCGCGGGGGTGGCTGGGAGGCAAACTTTAAGTCACTTGCTTGACTGTGTCCGGCCTGCTTGGTTGGCTGATATCGCCTCAGATGACAGATGGCGTCACTGCGAGACAGGCCGAGGGTCAAGGAAGGGCACCGATGAAGGTCACCGTGGACGAGGCGGTTCCGGAGTTCCCCGGGGTCAGGGCGGCCGCGTGCCCGTTCGACCCGCCCCCCGAGCTGCGGGAGCTGCGCCGCCACGGGCCGCTGGCCAAGGTGCGGCTGTGGGACGGCAGCACGCCGTGGTTCGTCACCACGCACGCCGAGCAGAAGACGCTGCTCGGCCATCCGCAGGTCAGTGCCGACGTCACCCGGCCCGGCTATCCGATCCACACCGCCGGCACCGGCGGGGGCTCGCTCAGCTTCATCCTCATGGACGACCCCGAGCACGCCCGGCTGCGCCGCATGGTGCAGGGCGCGTTCACGGTCAGGCGGGTCGAGGGCATGCGGCCGGCCGTGCAGCGGATCGTGGACCGGCTGATCGACGAGCTGCTGGCGGGGCCGAAGCCGGTGGACCTGGTGGAGGCGTTCGCGCTGCCGGTGCCGTCGCTGGTGATCTGCGAGCTGCTCGGGGTCCCGTACGCGGACCACGGCTTCTTCCAGGACAACAGCAAGACCGTCATCAAGCGCAGCGCCACCCCTGAGGAGCGCGCGGTCGCGTTCGGGAGCCTGTTCGAGTACTTGGACGGGCTCGTCGGCAAGAAGATCGAGCACCCGGCCGACGACCTGCTGTCCAAGGTGGCCGCCCGGGTCGGCTCCGGCGAGCTGACCCGCCAGGAAGCGGCCCAGATGGGCGTGCTGCTGCTGATCGCCGGACACGAGACCACCGCCAACATGATCGCGCTCGGCACCCTCGCGCTGCTGCGGCATCCAGGACAGCTGGCGGTGCTGCGCGAGAGCGAGGACCCCAAGCTGGTCGCGGGCGCGGTGGAGGAGCTGCTGCGCTACCTCAACATCACCCACAGCGGCCGGCGCCGGGTCGCGACGGCGGACATCGAGATCGCCGGCCAGGTCATCAGGGCGGGCGAGGGCATCATCATGCCCAACGACATCGGCAACCGCGACCCCGAGGTGTTCCCCGACCCCGACGAGCTGGACGTCAGCCGCGACGCCCGCCGGCACGTGGCCTTCGGCTTCGGCGTGCACCAGTGCCTCGGCCAGCCGCTGGCCAGGCTGGAACTGCAGGTCGTCTACGGCACCCTCTACCGGCGCATCCCGACCCTGGCGCCGGCGGCCCCGATCGAGGAGATCCCGTTCAAGCACGACGGCCAGGTCTACGGGGTATACGAGCTGCCCGTCACCTGGTGAGCGGAGCGGATCGGGATCGGCGCGGGCACGCGATAATGATCCCGACCCCCGGCCCCGATCCGAGGAAGCGCCTTGACCCGTTCAGCGGAACCCGACGGGAGCGCCACCAGCCGTCCGGCCGGACCCGACCAGAGCGCCTTGAGCCGTCCGGCCGGATCCGACGGGAGTGCTGCCTGGCTGCTCGACCGGGTGCGCGCGCTGGCGCGCGGCGGCGGGCGGGTGCTGATCGGCATCGCCGGCTGCCCGGGCGCGGGCAAGTCGACGCTGGCGGGCTGGCTGGCCGGCGCGCTGACCGGCGCCGGGCTGCCGGCCGTCTGGGTGCCGATGGACGGCTACCACCTGGCCGACGTCGAGCTCGAACGGCTCGGCCGGCGGGGCCGCAAGGGCGCCGTGGACACGTTCGACGGCCACGGCTACCTGGCGCTGCTGCGCCGCCTGCGCGCCGAGACCGGCGACGTCGTCTACGCCCCCTCGTTCGACCGCGAGATCGAGCAGCCGATCGCCGGCGCCATCCCCGTCCCGCCGCGGGCGCGGGTCGTCGTCAGCGAGGGCAACTACCTCCTCCTGCCCGGCGAGCCGTGGCCGCGGGTGAAGGAGGCGATGACCGAGGTCTGGTACGCCGACCTCGACGACCGGATCCGCCTCGAACGCCTGACCAGCAGGCACGTCCGGTTCGGCAAGACCCCGGAGGAGGCCGTGCGCTGGGTCGCCGAGGTGGACGAGCCGAACGCCGCGGCCATCCGCGCCACCCGCGACGCCGCCGACCTGCTGGTGGACTTCGACCGGCTGGGCATCTCCTGAGCCGGCCCGGGGCGCTGCTGGCCGCGCACGCCGACTTCCGCCGGCTGTTCCTGGGCAACTCCGTGTCGCTGCTGGGGTCGAGCGTCACGACGGTCGCGCTGCCCCTGACGGCGGTGCTGCACCTGGACGCCTCGGCCACGGAGATGGGCGTGCTCGGCGCCGTGGGCCTCTTACCGCACCTCGTTCTGGGGCTGCCCGCCGGTGTGTGGGTCGACCGCCTGCCGTACCGGCGCACGATCGTGCTGGCCGACGCGGTCAGGGTGCTGCTGCTCGGGGCGCTGCCCGTGCTGGCCGCCCTGGGCCTGCTGCGGATGTGGCACCTGTACGCGGTGGTGGCGCTGGCCGGGGTGGCCGGGCTCTTCGAGTCGGTGGCGGCGCAGTCCTTCACCCCTTTGCTGGTCCCGCGTGAGCGGCTGCTCGCCGCCAACAGCACGCTCATGCTGAGCAACGCCACGGTGAACACCACCGGTTCGGCGGTGGGCGGCCTGCTGGTGTCGGCGCTGACCGCTCCGGTCGCCATCGCCGTCGACGCGGTCTCGTTCGCGATCTCCGCTCTGCTCAAGACTCGCATCGGCGTGGCCGGCCGGCCACGGGTGGCGGGGGAGCGGAGCCCCGTGCGCCTGCGCGCCGACATCGCCGAAGGGCTGCGCGCGGTGTTCGCCGACCGTGTCATGCGGGCGGTGATCCTGGCCGCGACCGTGGGCGCGTTCGCCGGCCAGGCGCAGGCGGTCGTGCTCGTGCTCTATCTGGTCCACGACCTGGGACTGTCGGCGGGCCTGATCGGTGTCCTCGTCGCGGTCGGCGGCGTGGCCTCCGTCGCCGGGGCGCTGGTGGCCACCCGCGTCACCCATCGCTTCGGTCCCGGGCCGACGTTCATCGCCGGCATGGGCCTGGCCTCCGCCGCTGGGCTGGTGCTCGCCGCCGCGGCCGGCCCGTTCGCCGTGACGGTGGCCGTCCTGGTCGTGTCGCAGGTCCTGCGCGGCAGCGGCCCCAGCCTGTACGGGGTCAACCAGCAGACCCTCCGCCAGGCCCTGATCGCGCCCGAGCTGCTCTCCCGGGCCAACGCCACCTGGCGGTTCCTGGCCTACGGCGGTCAGGCGCTCGGCGCGCTGCTCGGCGGTGCGGCGGGCGCGGCGCTCGGCCTGCGGGCCACGCTGGTCGTCACGTCCTGCCTGATGCTGGCCGGCACCGCGATCGGGCTGGCCTCGCCGCTGCGCTCGCTGCGCGGGCTGCCCGGCCGCTGAGCAGCCGAAGCGGGCCGGTGCCGCCCGGCGAGGGCTGATCCGCGCCGGCGGGGGCCTGAGACGTACCGGAGCTGGCGATGGCCGACGGGGGCTAAGACGTACCGGCGCTAGTGATGGCCGACGGGGGCTAAGACGTACCGGTAGAACTCGTAGCCGGCGAAGGCGATCACCGGCACGCCGAGTGCGATGAGCATCCGGCGCGGCAGCGGCACCCGGACGACCGGCGCGGTCATCGACGGCTCCGCGTCCCCGACGGGGACGACCGGCGCTCTGGCGAGCGGCGCGGGATCGGGCGCCGCCGTCAGCTCGGGATGCCGGCTGAGGTAGTGGGCGGGGAACGAGGTCAGGCGGTAGGCGCCGCACGCCGGGCAGGCCATCCCCGACCAGGGGGGCTGCACGGTCACTCCGGAGCTGAGCCAGACCTCGACCTCGTTGCCGTGGTCGTCGGTCACGTGACGGACAAGGTAGTCCTCCTCCCAGACATACAGGCAGCGCAGGCACTCGAAGGGCCAGGACTCTCGGGACTCGAACCCGTCGCGCACGAGGAGCCTCCTCGGTCGGGCGATGAGGCGGTCACTTCGAGTGTCCGCCCGCACCCGCCTTCTCGCCAAGCGCAGGTTATGACACGGTGCGCTACAGAATGCTCACCTTGCGTCATGTTATGGCTCCGGGTTTGCGGGCGCGTTCTGAGCGGTATGTGCGCTACGGAGAGGTGATGGAGCATCACCTGGAGTGGCCGATCGGGGGGTTGGGCCATGACGACATCCACCGCGCTCGACGAGGTGCACATTCTGTGGACCTCGGAGGGGCTGAGCTGCGACGGCGACACCGTGTCCGTCACCGCCGCCACGCTGCCCAGCATCGAGGACGTGCTGCTCGGCCTCGTGCCCGGCCTGCCCAAGGTGCACCTGCACAACAAGGTCCTGGCCACCGAGGTCGGCGACGCCTTCATGGCCGCCTTCCACCAGGCCGCCCGAGACGAGCTGGGGCCGTTCATCCTGGTCGTCGAGGGGTCGATCCCGAACGAGCGGATCAACGGCGACGGCTTCTGGACGTCCATGGGCAACGACCCGGTGACCGGTGAGCCGATCACCGTCAACGAGTGGATCGACCGGCTGGCGCCCAAGGCGTGGGCCGTCGTCGCGATCGGCACCTGCGCCGCCTACGGGGGCATCCACGCCATGGCCGGCAACCCCACCGGCGCCATGGGCCTGGGCGACTACCTGGGCTCCGGCTTCCGCTCCGCGGGCGGCCTGCCGATCGTGAACGTGCCCGGCTGCCCGGTGCAGCCCGACAACTTCATGGAGACCCTCACCTGGCTGCTCTACCAGGCGGCCGGCCTGGCGCCGACGATCCCGCTGGACGAGATGCTCCGTCCCACCTGGCTGTTCGGCAAGACCGTGCACGAGGGCTGCGACCGGGCCGGCTACTACGAGCAGGGCGACTTCGCGCACGACTACAACTCGCCCAAATGCCTGGTGCGGGTCGGCTGCTGGGGCCCGGTGGTCAACTGCAACGTCACCAAGCGCGGCTGGATGGACGGCGTCGGGGGCTGCCCCAACGTGGGCGGCGTCTGCATCGCCTGCACGATGCCCGGCTTCCCCGACAAGTTCATGCCCTTCATGGACGAACCCCCCGGCGGATCGGTGTCGGCGGCGGTGAGCGGCACGTACGGCTCGCTGATCCGCAGGCTCCGCTCCATCACCAACCGCTCGGCCAACAAGGAGCCGAAGTGGCGGCACAACGGGCGCAAGCTGACCAGCGGGTACGACCCCCGCTGGGGCAACTAGGGGGAACGGCAAGGTGACAACCCGTACCGCGGGACGCGGCCAGGCGACCGGTACCGAGCGCGAACTGGTCGAGATGTCCTGGGATCCGATCACCAGGATCATCGGCAACCTCGGCATCTACACCAAGATCGACTTCAACAACCGCGAGGTCGTCGAGTGCAGGAGCACCTCGTCGCTGTTCCGCGGCTACAGCGTGTTCATGAAGGGCAAGGACCCGCGCGACGCGCACTTCATCACCAGCCGCATCTGCGGCATCTGCGGTGACAACCACGCGACCTGCTCGATCTACGCGCAGAACATGGCATACGGCGTCAAACCGCCGCCGCTGGCCGAGTGGATCATCAACCTCGGCGAGGCCGCCGAGTACATGTTCGACCACACCCTCTTCCAGGACAACCTGGTCTTCGTCGACTACTGCGAGCAGATGGTCAAGCAGACCAACCCGAGCCTGCTGCGGCGCGCCGAGACCACCGAGGCGCCGAACGCCCGCATCCACGGCTACCGCACGATCGCCGACGTCATGCGCGCGTTCAACCCGTTCGAGGGGGACGTCTACCGCGAGGCGCTGCAGGTCAGCCGGGTCACCAGGGAGATGTGCTGCCTGATGGAGGGGCGCCACGTGCACCCGTCCACGCTCTATCCGGGCGGCGTCGGCACCGTCGCGACACCCCAGGTGTTCACCGACTACCTGGCCAGGCTGCTGCGCGTGCTCGACTTCGTCAAGAAGGCCGTCCCCATGAACGACGACCTCTTCGACTTCTTCTACGAGGCGCTGCCCGGCTACGAGGAGGTCGGCCGGCGCCGGGTGATGCTCGGCTGCTGGGGCGCCTTCCAGGACCCCGCCGCCGTCGACTACGACTACCGGAACATGGCCGACTGGGGCCGCAAGATGTTCGTCACGCCCGGGATCGTCCTCGACGGCGAACTGCTCACCACGAACCTGGTCGACATCAACCTCGGTATCCGCATCCTGCTCGGCAGCTCGTACTACGACGACTGGCAGTCCGAGGAGACGTTCGTCACCCACGACCCGCTCGGCAACCCGGTCGACCAGCGTCACCCGTGGAACCAGACCACGCTGCCCAAGCCGCAGAAGCGCGACCTGGAAGGCGGCAACTACAGCTGGGTGATGAGCCCCCGCTGGTACGACGACCGCACCGGCGACCACCTCGCGCTCGACACCGGCGGCGGCCCGCTGGCCAGGCTCTGGGCGACCGCGCTCGCCGGGCTGGTCGACACCGGCACCGTACGCGCCACGGGCGGCTCCGTGGAGATCAACCTGCCCAAGAGCAGGGCCCTGCCGGAGATGAGCTTCGAGTGGAAGGTGCCGCGCTGGGCCA
Organism: Nonomuraea fuscirosea; assembly: GCF_035917475.1. Lineage (NCBI taxonomy): Bacteria > Bacillati > Actinomycetota > Actinomycetes > Streptosporangiales > Streptosporangiaceae > Nonomuraea > Nonomuraea fuscirosea. The sequence goes on from NZ_CP109074.1 coordinate 2,336,491, forward strand.
ACACCATCGAGCGCAACCGGGCCCGGGTCTACTTCGTCGCGTACGCGGCGGCGATGGCGTGTTACTTCGTCGAGCAGGCGATGGGCGAGGTCAGGGCCGGGCGGACCCAGGTGTTCAGCGACTTCGACGTGCCCGACGAGGCGATCGGCTGCGGGTTCCACGAGGCCGTGCGCGGGGTGCTGTCGCACCACATGGTCATCAGGGACGGCAAGATCGCGAACTACCATCCGTACCCGCCGACGCCGTGGAACGCCAGCCCGCGTGACAGCTTCGGCACGCCAGGCCCGTACGAGGACGCCGTCCAGGGGCTGCCGATCTTCGAGGAGAACGGGCCCGACTCGTTCAAGGGCATCGACATCATGCGCACCGTGCGCAGCTTCGACCCGTGCCTGCCGTGCGGGGTGCACATGTACCTGGGTGACGGGAAGGTGCTCCAACAGGTGCACTCGCCGACGTTCGGCGCGGCCGGATAGGCGGCGGGGCGATGACGGAGCGGATCGAGCGCATCGAGGCCCTGCTCGACGAGGCCGAGCCGGCCGCGATCGAGCTGGTCGGAGAGCTCCTGGAGCTGTACGGCGACGGGCTGGCGCGGGTGATGGCGCTGGCGGGCGAGCCGCTGGCGGCGGAGCTGGCCGGCGACGAGCTGGTCTCCCACCTGCTCGTGCTGCACGACCTGCACCCGCTGCCCGCCAGGGCCCGCGCGGAGGCGGCGGCGGCCGGGGCGGGGGCCGAGCTGCTGACCCTGGAGGACGGCGTGGCCAGGCTGCGCGTCCGCGCCTCCGGTTGCCGCTCCTCGGCCACGGCGGGGGTGGAACGGGCAGTGCGCGCGGCGGCTCCCGAGGTGGAACGGGTCGAGGTCGAGCTGGACGAGCGGCCGGTGATCCCCGTCGAAAGCCTCACCGTACGACGCGGGGCGGCGACGAAGTGACCGATACAGCGGGAGGCGGCACCGTGAACGGCACGACGCGTGATGGCGGCACCGTGAGCGGCCGCCTGCGCCTGCACGACCTCACCCGCCGCCGGCGCACCACCACACCCGCCACCGCCTCCTCCGGGAACGCCGATCAGCCGGTCTCGGAGGAGCGGTGTGAGTTGTGCGGGGAACTGGTGCCCGAGGGGCATCGGCACCTGCTCGACCTGACCACCCGCGAGCTGTGCTGTGCCTGCCGCGCCTGCCAGGTGCTCTTCGACCACGCCGCGGCGGGCGGCGCCCAATACCGTCTGGTGCCCCGGCGGCGCGAGCGGCAGGACGGGTTCACCTGGTCCGGCCTGGGCGCGCCCGTCCGCACCGTCTTCCTGGTACGCGACTCGGGCGCGGGCCGCAGCGTCATGTACTACCCCAGCCCGGCGGGCGCCGTGGCGGGCCCGGCCTGGGACGACCCGCTCATGGCGCTGCTGGAGCCCGACGTCGAGGCGCTGCTGCTCGACCGCGACCACGGCGCCTGGATCGTCCCGCTCGACGACTGCTACCGGCTCGTCGGCCTGGTCCGCTCCCACTGGCGCGGCCTGACCGGCGGCCCGGACGTACGCGAGCGGATCGCCCGTTTCTTCACCGACCTCAGCGACGACAGGAGCCCGGCATGAGCGCGCGCAAACCCATCAGGACCGGCAGGCCGGACGTCAAGCCCGACGCTCCCTCCCACGTCAAGGGCGTCAAGGAGGGCAACTCCACCGGCAACTACGACAAGCAGGACGGTCACCTGCCCGACGGCCGCTCCACGGCCAGGCGCTCGACCGGCATCAACCCCGGCAAACACGACCCGATCGACCCGGGCATGCCGAACCTGTCGCCCGCCTGACATGCCCTCCGCGCCACCCGAGCTGAGCATCGAGGTCGAGGGCGTCGAGCCGGCCGCGCCCGCCGCCGTGCCCGCGCTCGACTTCACGCTGACCCTGCGCGCCGCCGGCGGGCACGAGGTCCGCTCGCTCACGCTCGCCACCCAGATCCGCATCGACGCCACCCGGCGCGGCTACGGCGAGCGCGACAAGGAACGGCTGGCCGAGCTGTTCGGCCCGCCGGACGAGTGGTCGCGCAACCTGTCCAGCCTGCTGTGGACGCAGACCGTCACCCAGGTGCCCGCCTTCACCGGAAGCACGAAGGCCCGGATCACCGTGCCGTGCACGTACGACTTCGAGGTGGCCGCCGCCAAGTACTTCCACGGCCTGGAGGACGGCGAGGCGCCACTGGACTTCCTGTTCACCGGCACCGTCTTCTACCTGGACGGCGACCGGCTGCAGGCCGCGCACCTGCCCAGACGGGCGGAGGCGGCCTTCTCGATGCCGGTGCGGGTGTGGCGGGAGCTGATGGAACGCCACTTCCCCGGCGGGGCCTGGGTCCGGCTGGGCCGGGAGGAGTTCGACCGGCTGTACGCGTACAAGGTGCGGCACACGCTTCCCGGCTGGGACGACGTGATCCGCTCACTGCTGGCGAAGGGCTGATGTCTTGACGGACGGCGAGTTGGAGCACGTCGGGCGGATCGCGCGGGCGGTGCTCTACGAGGGTTACCTGTTGTGGCCCTACCGCGAGTCCTCGCTGAAGAACCGGCACCGCTGGACGATCGGCGGCGTCCATCCGGAGGGGTGCGGCGACCGGTCGCGGATCCGTACCGAGTGCCTGGTCGAGGCCGATCCCGGCGCCGCCGTCGCGGTGTCCGTGCGGTTCCTGCACGTCGTGGCCAGGATCGGCGCGGCCGGTCGGGGCGAGGAGGCGCGCGAACGCGAGGTACGCGTACCGGAGCTCACGCTCGGCGGCGGCCCGGCCCTGGCCCGCATCGACATCGCGGCGGGCGAGGAACGCACGGTGGGCGAGGACCGCGCTGACGCGCAGGACCGCGAGGCGGGACAGGAGCTCGGGGCAGGGGTGCTGCGCCGGTGGGAGGCGTTGCGCGGGCAGGTCGAGGTGCGTGCCGAGCGGCTGGGGCCGCGGCTCTTCCGGGTGACGGCCGACGTCGTCAACACCACGCCGTGGCAGCCGGGCGGGACGCGGGAGGAGACGATGGCCCGCACGCTGGTGTCCGCGCACGTCGTCCTGCACGCGCCTGAGGGGCGTTTCGTCTCCCAGACGGACCCGCCGCCGGACCTGCGCGAGCACGCCGAAACCTGCCGCAACGACGGCCTGTGGCCGGTGCTGGCGGGGGAGGACCTGCGCACCGTGCTGTCGGCGCCGATCATCCTGTACGACCAGCCGCAGATCGCGCCGGAGAGCCCCGGTGACCTGTTCGACGCGACCGAGATCGACCAGCTCCTCACCCTCTGCGTGCTGGCGCTGAGCGACGGGGAACGGGAGGAGATCCGGGCCGGCGACCCGCGCGCCCGCGAGATCCTCGACCGCTGCGCGGCGCTCACCCAGGAGGAGCTCATGCGCCTGAGCGGCGCCTGGCGCGGCAGAGGCCCGGCGGGATGAGCGGCCGGCCGGTGGAAGGGGAGGGACACATGGGTGACTTCTGGACCCGGATGGAGGGGCGCGGCCCCGCCGAGGTGGTCGTGGGCGGTGTCGAGGTGCGCGCGGGCAGCCGGGTACGGCTGCGCCCGAGGGGCACCGCCGACGTGCTCGACCTGGTCCTGACGGGCAAGGAGGGCGTGGTGGAGGCGGTCGAGCAGGACGAGGAGGGCGCGTTCCACTTCGCCGTCACCGTGGACGACGACCCCGGCAGGGACCTGGGCGAGGCCCGGCTTCCCGGCCACCGCTTCTTCTACGCGGCCGACGAGATCGAGCCGCTCGGCGAGCGGGCGTTCCGCGTCCTGGTGGCCGGGATCGGCAACGTCTTCCTGGGCGACGACGGCTTCGGCGTCGAGGTGGCCCGCCACCTGTCGGCCGCGCCCCGCACGCCCGGCGTCGACGTCGTGGACTTCGGCATCCGCGGCATGGACCTGGTCTACGCGCTGCAACGCGACTACGACGCCGTGATCCTCGTCGACGCGTCCCCGCGCGGTGAGCCGCCGGGCACGCTCACCGTCCTCGACCCCACAGAGCCCGCAGAGCCGGCAGAGCACGCGGGCCCCGGACAGCGGGAAGCGTCGGGAGCGCCCGCCGGCGGCGGCGGGCAGCCGCTGGAGACGCACGGCATGGACCCGGTCAAGGTGCTGCGGCTGGCCGCGGAGCTGGGCCCGGTGCCCCGCCTGATCCGGATCGTGTGCTGCGAGCCGGAGAGCGCGGCCGAGGCGCTGTACGAGCTGAGTGCCCCCGTCCAGGCCGCCGTCCCGGAGGCGGCGAGCCTGGTGAATGCCCTGGTTATGGAAATGATTGCGGAAAGCGCCGGACGGGGCTGCCGCGATCGTGCTCACGGATGAGGTGACGTGGCATGTGGAAGTCGCGGATGGTGCGGTTGCTCCTGCTCTGCGGGCTGGCGGCGATCGTGGTCCACCAGTGGCCGGAGATCCGCCGGTACATCAGGATGGAGCGGATGTAGGTGCACGAGATCGGGCTGTGCGAGGGACTCGTCGATCTGATCCACAGCCAGGCGGCGGGCCGGCCGGTGGCCTCGGCCCGGGTACGCGTGGGAGCCAGGCACGCGGTCGTGGAGGAGGCGTTCGGGCAGGCGTTCACCATGGCCGCCGCGGGAACGTCCGCGCAGGACGCGGTGATCGATCTGATCATCGTGCCGGCCACGATCGAGTGCGTGGCCTGCGGCGGGCGCTCGGAGTCGATGGACACGCTGGCCGCGTGCCCGGCCTGCGGCAGCGGCGACGTGAGCGTCAGCGGCGGGGACGAGCTGGTGCTGGAGTCGGTCTGGTTCGGCGGCGAGGGGACGGCGGCCGATGTGCCTGGGCATTCCCGGTGAGCTGGTCGGCCCGGCCGGCGGGCACGACGACCTGGCCCTGGTCGAGGTCAGCGGGGTACGGCGGCGGGTCAACATCGGGCTGCTCGAAGGCCAGGAGCTGAACCCGGGCGACTGGGTCCTCGTGCACGTGGGGTTCGCGCTGTCCAAGATCTCCGAGGACGAGGCGCAGGCCGTGCTGGCGTACCTGGAAGGGCTCGGGCAGCCGTACGAGGACGAGATCGACGCGTTGCGCGCGTCGGACATCACCTGAGGGGGGCACATGCGCTTCGTCGATGAGTACCGCGACGCGGACCGGGCGCGCGCCCTGGCCGCCGGGATCGCGGCACGGTGCCGTCCAGGACGGACGTACGCGTTCATGGAGGTGTGCGGCGGCCACACGCACACCATCTACAAGCACGGGCTGGAGGACCACCTGCCGCCGGAGGTGTCGCTGGTCCACGGGCCCGGCTGCCCTGTGTGCGTGATCCCGATGGGCCGGGTGGACGACGCCATCCACATCGCCGGGCAGCCCGGCGTGATCATGACCTCGTTCGGCGACCTGCTGCGCGTGCCCGGCGGCACCGGATCATTCCTGGACGCCAAGGCGGCGGGGGCGGACATCCGGATGGTGTACTCGCCGCTCGACGCGCTCAAGATAGCCAAGGAGAACCCGGACCGCCGGGTCGTCTTCATGGCCATCGGCTTCGAGACCACCGCGCCGTCCACCGCGATGACCGTGCTGCGGGCGGCGGCGGAAGGCGTGGCGAACTTCTCCGTCTTCTGCAACCACGTCATGATCATTCCGGCGATCAAGGCCATCCTCGACTCGCCGGACCTGCGGCTGGACGGCTTCATCGGCCCCGGCCACGTGTCGGCGGTGATCGGCTGCGAGCCGTACGCGTTCATCGCCCGCGACTACCGCAAGCCGCTGGTCGTGGCGGGTTTCGAGCCGGTGGACATCCTGACCTCGGTGCACATGCTGCTCGGCCAGCTGGCCGAGGGGCGGTGCGAGGTGGAGAACCAGTACGCGCGGGTGGTGCCCTGGCAGGGCAACCCGGTCGCGCTGGAGGCGATCGGGCGGGTGATGCGGCTGCGGCCGCACTTCGAGTGGCGCGGGCTGGGCTTCATCGCCCACTCGGCGCTGGCCATGGCCGAGGAGTACGCGGCCTTCGACGCCGAGCGCGTCTTCGACCTGCCCGGGATACGCGTCGCCGACCCGCGCTCGTGCCAGTGCGGCGAGGTGCTGAAGGGCGTGCTCAAGCCCTGGGAGTGCAAGGTGTTCGGCACCGCCTGCACGCCGGAGACGCCGATCGGGACGTGCATGGTCTCCTCGGAGGGCGCCTGCGCCGCGTACTACAACTTCGGCCGCTTCACCCGCGACAGGACGCGCGGCCCGGCCGGCGAGCGAGAGGTGAGCCGCGCGTGACCGCAGAACGGCAGGTGGCCGGCAGCGAGGGAAGGGTGAGCCGCGCGTGAGCACGGAACAGCAGGTGCTCGATCGGATCGAGCGGGCCAGGCGGCGCCGGCCGGTCGTCAGGGAGGAGCGCATCACGCTCGCCCACGGCTCGGGAGGCCGGGCCACGCAGACGCTGGTGCAGGCCGTCTTCCTGGACGCGTTCCGCAACCCGCTGCTCGAACCGCTGGAGGACGGCGCCACCCTGCGGCTCGGCGTGGGCGAGGAGGGCGTGCGGGTCAACCTCGCCTTCACCACCGACTCGTACGTCGTCTCCCCGCTGTTCTTCCCCGGAGGCGACATCGGCGACCTGGCCGTCAACGGCACCGTGAACGACCTGGCCATGTGCGGCGCCCGCCCGCGTTACCTGTCGGCCGGGTTCATCCTGGAGGAGGGCCTGCCGGTCGAGGACCTGCGCAGGATCGCCGCCTCCATGGCCGCCGCCGCTGCCGCCGCCGAGGTGGAGATCGTCACCGGCGACACCAAGGTCGTCCAGCGGGGCCGCGCCGACGGCTGCTACATCACCACCACCGGCGTCGGCATCATCGAACGGCCCGTCACGCTCTCCTCCGCCGCCGCCCGGCCCGGCGACGCGGTCCTCGTCTCCGGCCCGATCGGCGCCCACGGCGCCGCCGTCATGCTGGCCAGGGGCGACTTCGACATCGAGGCCGCGATCGTCTCCGACACCGCGCCGCTGCACGGCGTCGTCGCCGGGCTGCTGGACGCCCTGCCCGGCGGGCGGGTCAGGACCCTGCGCGACGCCACGCGCGGCGGAGTGGCCACGGTGCTGAACGAGGTCGCCGCCGCCTCGAACGTGGCCGTGGTGCTGGAGGAGGCGGCGATCCCCGTACGCCCGGAGGTGACCGGCGTCTGCGAGCTGCTCGGCCTCGACCCGCTCTACGTGGCCTGTGAGGGCCGTTTCGTGGCCGTCGTGGACGGCGACCACGCCACCCGCGCCCTGGACGCCCTGCGCGCCCACCCGCTGGGCGAGCAGGCCGCGATCATCGGCACCGTAGCCCCGGAGCCCGCCGCCATGGTCCTGCTCCGCACCGCCGTCGGCGGCACCCGCGTCGTCGAGGTCCTGGTCGGCGACCCGCTGCCGCGCATCTGCTGACCTTCCACCGGGCGATTCACCACCGCGCGTCCGTGGAACTCGGGCGGCCGGCCGTCCCCCGTTCGCTGGAGACGGGGCGGCGCGACCGGCTGCCGGCCGCGTGCCAGGCGACCCTCGTCACGGTGTCTGCGCCGCGACCAGTTCGGCGAGCAGGTGGTACAGCGTCGCCTGGGCCTCCTGGATGCGGTGCACCGACGACGACGGCACCACGAACAGGTGCTCGGCCAGCCCTTCCGCGGCCAGCCGTCCGCCGCCCGAGCCGGCGAACCCGATCGTCACCATGCCCAGCCGGCCGGCCTCGGCCAGCCCGCGCAGCACGTTGGCCGAGCCGCCACTGGTGGACAGCGCCAGCGCCACATCGCCGGGCCCGCCGAGCGCGGCGAGCTGGCGGGCGAAGACCACCTCGAAGCCGACGTCGTTGCCGAGCGCCGTCACCAGCGCGCAGTCGCAGGCCAGCGAGATCGCGGGCAGACCCCGTTCGACGAACAGCCCCGCCACGGACTCGGCGTCGGTGCCGCTCCCGCCGTTGCCGAAGGCGAACACCCGCCCGCCTCCGCCCAGCGCCGCCGCCACGGCCGACGCGCACGCCGCCAGGCCGGGGCCGAGCTCGTCCAGGACACGCAGCCGCAGCTCCAGGCTCTCGCGCGCCTTGGCCGCCGTGGACGCGGTCAGGTCCAGAGACTCGCGGCGCAGGAACGGGTACAGAGTGCCGGTCATCGCGCCACCACCGCGATCGCCTCCTTGGCATGCACGAGCACGGTGTCGCCCGGTCGCGCCGCGACGAGCGCCACGCTGATCTCCTCGATGCCGTCGCCGGTGTCGGCCAGCGCCAGCCCGCCGGGCAGCAGCCGCGCGATCCGTACGGGCACGGCGACGTCGCCGCAGGTCACGCAGCTCTCGCAGGCGTCGATGGGATCGTCGGGGACGTTCACGACGCCTCCAGGAACACGTGGACCAGCTCCCAGAGCAGGTGATAGGTGGTGACGTGCAGTTCCCTGGCGATCAGGGGATCCTCGGCACGCGCGAGCAGCACGTGATCGGCCGCGACGCCGCCGGAGGGGCCGGTGAGCACGACCGTCAACATCCCCAGCCCACGCGCCACCTCCAGCGCCGAACCACCCGGCCCACGTCCGCCGCCCTCCGGATCGCCGCTGTCGAGCACCGTTCCGCCGTCGAGCACCGTTCCACGGTCGAGCACCGTTCCGCCGTCGAGACGCGGGCCGATGCCGAGCGCGATGTCCTCGGGCCGGCCCAGGGTGCGGAGCAGCACGGCGTCCACCGCGAGCGCAGGCAGCGCGCGCTTGCCCACGATCACCGGATGGGTGAACTCCACCGCCACGTGCGCCGCGTCCGCCGGGGCGCCGAAGGCGAGCAGCCGGCCGCCGCGCCCGAAGCGCCCGGCCATGGCCTGCGCCGCCCGTACGATCTCCGCCGCGTCCTGTGCCAGCGCGGCGCCGGGAGCCGCGCGCTCGGCCCGGGCCCGTCCGAGCAGATCAGAGCCGAGCAGATCAGAGCCGAGCAGATCAGAGCCGAGCAGATCGGAGCGGGGCCGGTCGGAGCCGGGCCGGTCAGGGCGGAGCCGGTCCGAGTCGAGCAGATCAGACATGGTCCCATTTCAGCTCAGCACGCTGGGGCGCCGCCCGCAGGGACACCTCAAGCTTCTGCCATCCGCCCGCCTGCTTCCGTCACCCCAGGTCACACCCTCGGCCGGTCACCGGGGTGGTACCGCTGGCGGCGGCTCCCGAGCCTGCGCTACGGTATGGCCCGGTGTGCCGGGAAGGCTGGTCGGCGGCGTCCTTGGCCGGGTAGCCCGACGGAGGCTCTGCGATGGACGACGACGGCCGGTGCGGCCGGCGGGAGGTGCGATGACGCGCCGCCCCGCCCTGGCGGGACGCGGCGGGCATCCCACGGTGGTCATCGCCGCCGGGTTCGGCGTCGCCGTGCTCGTGGGCACGCTCCTGCTCGCCACCCCGCAGGCCACCGCCGAGGGCGACGCGTCCCACTGGCTCACCGCGTTGTTCACCGCCACGTCCGCCGTCTGCGTGACGGGCCTGGTCGTGGTCGACACCGAGACCCACTGGTCGGTCTTCGGCGAAGTCGTCATCGCCCTGCTCATCCAGGTCGGCGGCCTGGGCATCATGACGCTCGCCACCGTGATCACGGTCATCGTCTCCGGCCGGCTGGGCCTGCGGGCCCGCCTGTCCGCACAGCTGGAGACCAAGTCCGTGGTCGCCTCCGACCTGGGGCACGTGCTGCGCAAAGTGGTGGTGTTCAGCCTGACCTGCGAGGCCGTCATCGCCGTGGTGCTGGCCGGCCGCTTCGCCGTCGGCTACGGCGAGCCGCTCGGCCGGGCGGCCTACCTGGGCGCCTTCCACGCGGTGTCGGCGTTCAACAACGCCGGCTTCGCCCTGTGGCCGGACAACCTGATGCGGTACGTCACCGACCCGTGGATCTGCGTCACGATCGCGCTGGCCGTGATCGTCGGCGGGCTCGGCTTCCCCGTCGTCTTCGAACTGCTGCGCGCCTGGCGCCGTCCCCGCCGCTGGTCCCTGCTGACCCGCATCACCGTGGGCCTGAGCACGGTGCTGATCGCGGGCGGCACGCTGGCGTTCCTGATGACCGAGTGGCGCAACCCCGCCACGATGGGCCCGCTGAACGACGGCGACAAGGTGCTGGCGGCCTTCTTCACCGCCGTCATGCCGCGCTCCGGGGGCTTCAACACCCTCGACATCGCCCAGATGAACCCGTCGTCGTGGCTGCTCACCGACGTGCTGATGTTCGTCGGCGGCGGCAGCGCGGGCACGGCCGGCGGCATCAAGGTGACCACGCTCGGCTTCCTGCTGTTCATGGTCTGGTCCGAGCTGCGCGGCGAGAGCCACGTCAACATCGGCCATCGCCGCCTGCCCGCCGCGACCCAGCGGCAGGCGCTGTCCATCAGCATGCTCGGCGTCGTCCTGGTGACGTTCGCGACCTGGCTCATGCTCACCATCACGCCGTACGGCTTCGACCGCGTGCTCTTCGAGATCATCTCGGCCTTCGCCACCAACGGCCTGTCCACAGGCATCACCGCGGCCACGGGGCTGGCCGGGCACGTGCTGCTCAGCGTGCTGATGTTCATCGGCCGCATCGGGCCGCTCACGCTGGGCTCGGCGCTCGCGCTGAAGCAACGGACCCGCCGCTATGAACTGCCCGAGGAACGCGTCATCGTCGGCTGAACCGCGCCCGCAGGCCCGGGGTCAGCGGCGGCGCGGCCACAGCCGCGGGATGAGGATCGTCAGCCCGGTGATCCCCCCGCCCGCGTACGCCGCGGCCACCGCGACGGGCAGCGCGGGGAGGAGGAAGGCGCCGGCCACGCAGCCGGCGCCCAGCAGCATCATGGCCACGGCGCCCGTGCGCCGCACCCGGTCCCCGGCGGGGTCGGGGTGCGCGGGGCGCAGCCGCGGCAGGACGCCGCCGAGGCCGGCGATCAGCAGCCCGAACGCGGCGGTCACCAGCTGCGGCAGGGGAACGTGGTGACCGGCGGTCTCCAGCAGCAGCCCGGCGTGCAGCACGGTGATGAACGGCGGCAGCAGCACGAAGACGGCGTTCGTCGACGCGGCCTGGGCGCGTGGCGAGGAGACGAGCGCGGGCGGCAACCAGGCCCGCAGGCGGCCGGCGACCACGGAGGCGGCCGCCATGATCACGGCCAGGGCGACCACGGCCGCCGGCAGCACCCCCGCGAGGACGATCCGCGGCACCTGGATACGGCCACGGCGCCCCCTGGCTTCCTGCGTCGTCACCAGTTCCGGCAGCGAGTCCCACAGCGCCCACGCGATGGCGGCCATGGCGAGCAGACTGAGCACGGTCACCACGACACCCGCCCAAGGCGCTCGCCTCGCCGGCTCGTCGCGTCCGTTTTGCCCGTCCCATCCGTCCCATCCGTCCCGTCCGGCTCCGCCGGCCTGTGCATCGACGCTCATACCGTCCCCAATCGCTCGAAGTGCTGCGATCGTAGGTTTCGGTGATCAGGGCGGAACATCCGTCATCGGGCACCTGCCGGTCACGTCCGTACCATGCCGATCGGCACCCGCCGGAACATGACCATCGGCACTCCTTTCCGCACGATCGCGGCGATTATGCTGCGGCTATGCGGCAGCCGAGATCGATGCGGGAGCTGGAGCGCTGGGTCGGGTTCTCCGACGGGCGCGCGCCCATCGTGTTCAGCGTCCTGTTCTGGGCCGCGGCCGGCATCTGCGCGGTGGTCCTGGCCGGCGCCCTGCCGATGATCGACCAGGTGCCGCCGGGCGACCGCGCGCTGTACGCGGTGATCTCCTGGACGGGGGCCGGGGCACTCCTGCTCGCGGCCGTTCTGTGGCCGCTGCTGCCCTGGCGCAGGGGGGCGCCGGTGGCACGCCGGGCGGCGAGCGTGGCGTTCCTGGTCGTGTCGCTGCCGCTGCTGTCGCCCGGCGGGGCCAGCGCCCCGATCATCGTGGGCTTGGCGGTCGGCAACGCCCTGGTCGTCTTCGGCCTGCGCGGTGCGCTCACCTACACCGCCGTCGCCGGGCTGCTCGGCTTCGGCATCAGCGCGGTCAACCCGCGTCAGACCCTCGTCGGCGCGGCCGTCAACGGCACGCTCATGCTGCTGCTGTGCCTGGTGCTGCTCCTGGTCGTGATCGCGATGTTCCAGTCGCACAGCCGCGCGGAGGAGACCCGCCGCCTCCTGTCCGACCTCGAACAAGCCCACAGCGACCTCGAACAAGCCCACAGCGACCTCGAACAGGCCCACGCCGACCTGGAACGCGCCCACGGGGAGCTCGGACACGCCCACGCCGAGCTCGAACGGCACGCGGCGCGCTCGCGGGAACTGGCCGTGGCGGAGGAGCGGGCGCGGATGGCGCGGGACATGCACGACTCGGTCGGCCACTACCTGACCGTCATCAACGTGGGCCTGCAGAACGCCCAGCGCTACCGCACCGTACGCCCGGAGGCCGCCTGGGACGAGGTGAGCCAGGCGCGCGAGCTGACGCTGGAGGCGCTGACCGACACCCGCCGCTGGGTACGCGCGCTCAAACCGCTGCGTATGGACGGCCTCCACGGGCCCGCCGCCCTGCGGGTCCTGACCGAGTCGTTCGGCTCGGACGACACCGGCGTCGCCTTCACCATGACCGGCACCTGGCCCGACGTGGACGAGAACCGCGAGCTGGTCTGCTACCGGGTCGTCCAGGAGGGCCTGACCAACGCCCTGCGCCACTCCCGGGCCCGCCGGATCGAGGTCGCGCTCGACTGCACGCGGGACCGGGTCGAGGTGACCGTCACCGACGACGGCAGGGGAGCCGCGCCCGGCGCGACCGAGAACGGGTTCGGCCTGCGCGGCCTGCGCGAACGTCTGCACGGCGTCGGCGGCGCACTCGACGTCGCCGGCCACGCGGGCGAAGGCTTCACCCTCAAGGCGACGGTGCCACTCTGATGGGCGGCGTCGTTCGTGTCCTGCTCGTGGACGATCACATCCTCATGCGCGAGGGGCTGCGCAAGCTCCTGGAGATCGAGGAGGGCATCGAGATCGCCGCCACCGCCGGCGGCGGCGAGGAGGCGCTGAGCCTGCTGGCGCGGATCCCGGACGGCGAACGGCCGCAGGTCGCGCTCGTGGACGCCCGCATGCCGGGCATGGACGGCGTGGAGCTGGTCGCCCGGCTGCGGGCCGAGTTCCCCGAGGTCGCGCCGGTGATCCTGACGACGTTCGACGACGACGACTACATCTTCGGCGGCCTGCGGGCGGGAGCGAAGGGATACCTGCTCAAGGACGTACCGCCGGACGAGCTCGTGGCGGCTATCAGGCGGGCGGCGCGCGGCGAGACCGTGCTGGGCGGGGTGGCCGGCGAACGGCTGGTCAGCGCGCTACGCGAGACACCCGCGCCGGCGGCGGAGCCGGACGGGCCGCCCGGCGGCCTGTCCGAGCGCGAGTACGAGATCGCCCGGCTCGTCGCCGCCGGCGCGGCCAACCGCGAGATCGCCCGGCGGCTGCACATCACCGAGGGCACCGCCAAGAACCACATCTCCAGCTGCCTGCGCAAACTCGGCCTGCGCGACCGCACCCAGCTCGCGCTCTGGGTGTCGGGGAACGAGCACCGCCCAGGCGGCTGACGAGCCGCGCTCGCCCGCCGTTCACGACGGACCTCCACCGGCTGCCTCGTCGCGGACGGCGAATCCTTCCGGGCGGAGGGCAGAGGGCGGAGGGCTGAGGGCAGAGGGCCGATTCCCGGGAGACCCGTCGCAGGTGGCAGGCGACGGGCCGCTATGTTCGTCCGATGGCTGACGCGATCTTCGAGCATCCCCGGCTGGCCGCCCTGTACGACCCGCTCGACCCCGACAGGAGCGACCTCGACGTCTACGTGGCCGTCGCGGCCGAGCTGGGCGCGCGTACCGTGCTCGACATCGGCTGCGGCACCGGCACGTTCGCGCTGATGCTGGCCGCCCGCGGGATCGAGGTGACCGGCGTCGACCCGGCCGCGGCCTCGCTCGACGTCGCCAGGGGCAAGCCGGGCGCCGGCCGCGTGCGCTGGATCCACGGCGACGCCACGGCCCTGCCGCCGATGCGGGCCGACCTCGCCACGATGACGGCGAACGTGGCGCAGGCCGTCGTCGAGCCGGACGCCTGGCACGGCACGCTGACCGGAGCCCGGGAGGCACTGCGGCCGGGCGGCCACCTGGTGTTCGAGACCCGCGATCCGGCCAGACGCGCCTGGGAACACTGGAACCGGGAGGAGTCACACCAGGTCACCGACGTGCCGGGGACCGGCGTCGTGGAGTCGTGGCTCGACCTGGTCGACGTCAGCGGCCCGCTGGTGACGTTCCGGTGGACGTGCGTGTTCGCCTCCGACGGAGCGGTGCTGACCTCCGGCTCCACGCTGCGCTTCCGCGAGCGGGAGGAGGTCGAGGCGGGCCTGGCGTCCGCCGGATACGTCATGGAGGAGGTCAGGGACGCTCCCGACCGGCCGGGCCGGGAGTTCGTGTTCTTCGCCCGCCGCCCCGAAGAGTGAGGGTCTCGCCCGAAGCCGGGTGGAGTCCGCCGGCGCACGCCGCAGCCCCGGCGATCACGCCGATGGCCTCGTGCGTGCGTCACGTGTGGATCCCGTGCGACCGCCGCCTCCGGCAGATCTACGGGCCGCTCCCGGCCGGGGTCAGGAAATCACGCACGAGCCGGTCGTAGCGGGCGCGGTCCACGTTCCACGCCTCCGTGTGCCCGCCCTGCGCGAACGGCTCGAACTGGATCTGCCAGCCCAGGTCGCGGCCGGCGGTGACGAGGTCGCGTGCCTCCTGGAGCACGTGGTCGGCGTCGGGAACGGTGTGGATCAGCAGGAGCGGCGGCCTGATCTTCGGCGGGTGGCGGATCAGGCTGAGCCGATCGGTGTCGATCCCGGTCCGCCACTCGGTGACCAGGGTCGACAGCCCCGCCACGAAAGAAGGCAGATGGTTCTTCCTGGCGCCCTGTTCCGCGGTCATCCGCACGTCGATCATGGGTGCGTCCATGACGACCCGGTCGACCAGGCCGGCGAGCGGCGACCTGGCCAGGAACTGCCCGACGATCTGGCCGCCCATCGAGGTGCCGTACAGGATGAAGCGTCGTGCCCCCATCGTCCGCGCCTGACGCAGGGCGGCCTCGAGGTCGCGCCACTCCGAGTCCCCCAGGTGCAGCAGCCCGTCGGGTGAGGGCGGCGCCCCCTCGTCGTTGCGATAGCTGATGGCCATGAAGGGCAGCCCGAGCCGGTGCACGACGGGCAGGATCTTCAGCTCCGCCTTGCGCCGCCCGTTCTGCCCGTGGACGGCCACGACCCACGTGTCGCTGCCGCCGGGCACGTACCAGGCCGGTGCGGGCCCGAGTTCGGTGGGCACCATGATCTCGGTGTGGCCGATCCCCCAGGCGACCTGGGGGTCGCCGGGCGGAACGTTGCCGAAGTAGCCGGGAGTGCCGACGGAGGGGGCCGGGCCGCGCAGCACCTTGCGGGTCACCCGGTCCGGAGCGCGGGAGACGACGTCGCCGAGCATCGAGAAGGCGCCGGTCCACTCCAGCCAGTACGTGCCGGGCTTGCCGGTCTCCGGAGTCCGCTCCAGCGTCACCAGATCGCCTTCCACGGCCAGCACCCTGGTGTTGCTCGTGCCGTAGTGGACGACCTTGATCCCCTGGTCGCTGCCGTACCAGGCCCCGGCGCCCGCCGCCGCGACGAGGATCAGGAGCACGGTCACGCCCGCGGTCCAGGCCCGTCGTCTCCACCGGGGCCGCCGCTCGCTGCCGGACGCCATCGAAGATCCTCCTCACCGTGCGCTCGCACGAGCGCCGCACGGTGTCCTCCTCCAGTCCGCTGCGGCCGCCGGGATGGAGCGCCCCGTATACACAGTAAACAAGGTGATGTGTACATCGTATACCCGGGGTCAACGAAGCGCGCCGCCGGCGGAGTCGACGAGCACGTGCACCTCGGTGTCGGAGGTGCCGCTCAGTACACCGGCGAGGCCGGCTCCGGCCAGCGACGCGATGACCAGGGCCGCCGCCGCGATGACCGTCCCGGGTCTGATCGAGCGCCGCGCGGCCGGCGGGAGCGCGGCCGGGAAGGCGACAGCAGGGGCGTCCGAGGCAGGCGGGCGTGACAGGCCGGCCTGGTGCGCGGTGATCTCGGCGTGGCAGGTCTGCCAGACCCGCAGCTCGTCACCCTCCACCCCGCACGCCTTGACGAACGCGACGAGCAGCTCAGGGCGCGGCAGCCGGTCCTTGCCCAGCATGGTCGAGGCGGTGGAGTAGGGCAGGGTGTCACCCGCCGCGGCGGCGCGCCGGTCCAGCTGCCGGAAGCTCAGCCCCGACCACGTCTTCAGCCGCCGCAGCTCGGCCATGAAGGCGGCGGCATCGGCGGCCCCGGCTGGTGACGGTGGGGGTTGCGGTGCGGGTGCGGTGGTCATGATCATCCTCCGGTGATGCTCCGAGCTGGCCGTACGGTGTCTCGCACAACCTCGGACACCCCGACATGTTGATCAGAGCCCGACCCGGTGGTCAAGGTGGTGGCCCCCTCGACGCTCAGGAGGCCGAATGAGGTGGCTTCGCGTGGGCGGCGTGCTCCTCGCCGCCATGACCGCGCTGACCGCGTGCGGGAACGGCGACGTTCCCTGCCCGCCGGACCCGGGCCCGATCGGCGTGTTCGTCGCCGACACGATGCCCAAGGAGGGCAGCGGGACCGTCATGGCCGCCCGCGGCGGCCGGATCGTGTACTGCGAGGGCTTCGGCCTGGCGGACCGTGCGGCCGGCGTCCGGGCGAGCTGCGACACGGTGTACGACGTGATGTCGATCACCAAGCAGTTCACCGCGGCCGCGATCCTCAAGCTGGAGATGATGGGCAAGCTGCGCGTGACCGACCCGATCGGCCGCCATCTCGGCCAGGTTCCCGCGGACAAACGGCCGATCACCCTGCACCAGCTCCTGACGCACACGGCCGGACTGGCCGAAGGGCTCGGCGACGACTACGACGTCCTGGCCCGCGACGACTTCCTGACCAGGGCGCTCGCCTCGAAGCCGCTGTCGGCTCCCGGCACGACGTTCCACTACTCGAACATGGGCTACGGGCTGCTCGCCGCGATCGTCGAGAAGGTCTCCGGGCTCGGCTACGAGAACTTCCTGGCCGAGCACCTGTTCGCCCCCGCGGGCATGACCAGGACCGGGTACGTGCTGCCGACGTGGGAGCCGGGCCGGATCGCGGTGGAGTACGACGACGAGGGAGCCGCCCACGGCAGGCCGATCGCCCACCCGTGGGCGCAGGACGGCCCCTACTGGAACCTGCACGGCAACGGCGGCATGCTCTCCACAGCCCGCGACCTGCTCCGCTGGCACCGCGCCCTGTCCGGCACCGGCGTGCTGTCGGCGACGGCCAAGCGGAAGATGTTCAGCCCGCAGGTACGCATGCCCGACTCCCAGGACTCCTACGGATACGGCTGGGTGATCTCCGACACGGACGCCGGCCGGATCGCCTGGCACGACGGCGGCAACTCCTGGTCGCTGGCGAACCTCGCGCGGTCCCTGGACGACGACGTCATGGTCTTCTGGGCCAGCAACCACGCCTACCAGCGAGGGCGGTGGAACCTGGAGGACCTCATGGAACCGCTGACGTGGGGCGTCGCCTGCCGCGCGCGGACCGCGGCGGCACCCACGAGCGGTGGCGCAGGCCGTTGAGCCCGACCTTAAGGATTCGGTAAGTGCCGTACGGAAGGGTGATCTCGACAGCGAGGCACTGACGAAGGAGACCGCGATGAGGAAGCTCGTCGAATCGACGTTCGTGACGCTCGACGGCGTCATCGGCGACCCGCACGTCTGGGGCGCCCCCTACTGGGACGAGGACCACCAGGAGTACGGCTCGAAGCTGCTGTTCGAGGCGGACACGCTGCTGCTGGGCCGGGAGACGTACGAGGGGTTCGCCGAGGCGTGGGCGGGCCGCTCCGGTGACGCGTACACCGACAAGATGAACAGCATGCCGAAGTACGTCGCCTCCACCACGCTGAAGAGCGCCGAGGCCTGGAACGGCAACCTGATCGAGGGCGACGTCGCCGAGGCCGTCGCGGAGCTGAAGCGGTTGCCCGGCCAGAACATCCTGAAGTACGGCACCGGCGCGCTCGACCGCACCCTCATCGAGCACGGGCTGGTCGACGAGTTCCACTTCTGGATGTTCCCCGTCCTCGCGGGCGGCGGCGACCGGCTGCTCAGCGGCCTGATCGACCTCACCCACCTCCGGCTGCTGCGGACGACCCCGTTCACCTCGGGCGTCGTCGTCCTGACCTACGGCCCTAAGGGCTAGGTGCGGGCACGCGCCGTCCTGTACTAGCATCCGACGGGACGGCGGCACTCTCCCGCCGAACCTCCAGAGCGGGCTCCCACGCGGCCCGCCCGACGCGGAGGCAAAGGGGACACGAGGAGCCTCGGGAGCCGCGCTCCGACCGGCCGGCGATCTTTCGTGGCCGCCACGGGCCGCGGGCGTGGGCCGGGTCCTGGCGACGGCCGCGGGGAGAGTCGTTCATGACCAGCAAGAAGCAGCTCAAGGCGCGTGTCCGGGCGCGGATGGCCAAGACGGGCGAGAGCTACACGATGGCCCGCCTGCACGTCGCGGGCCGCGCCGAGGACTGGGCGCGGGTGTTCGCGGTCAACGCCGGTGGCGTGAGCAACGGCTTGCGGGCGTTCGTGCCCAGGATGCTGGCCGCGGTCCGGGCCGGCCGCTTCACGGTGGTGCCCGACGGGTGGGACGGCGAGATCGAGCGGCGCGCCCGATGGCTGGCCTCCGGTGCCCAGCCCACACCCCCGAACCTGCCGGAGTGACGGCCGTCCGGTCTCCGGCACCGGGCCGCCGCCGTGCCGGGGTGACGGTCGCTCCGGACGTGTCGCGGTGACGGCTGTTCGTCTCTCTTGGGAGGATGCGCCGCTTTCGTACGCCTGCGGCTAGGGTGAATCGTCGGAGGAGGGAGGAGCTATGCGTACTCGGCTGTCGGCCGCTTTCCTGCTCCTCCTCTCCTGGTTCCTCCCGCCCGCCGCCCACGCGCAGGCCGTTCAGCAGATCACCGTCGCGCAGGCCCAGGCGTGGCGGCCCGACCAGCACCACTCCGGGGTACGGCAGCTTCCGCCACCGGCCCCGGCGGTAAGAGCATGGGCGGGCCCCGGCAGCGCGACCGGCACCACGGCCGCGCTCGCGGCCGGACTCCCGGCGTTCCACGCCCCGTGGGCCGTCGTCGTCGCCTCCCCGGCCGATCGCGCCCCGGTGGCCCGCCGCCCGCTCGCGGCGGCCGCGCGGGCGCCTCCCTCCACAGTGCGCTGAGGATTCTCCTTCTTTTCGCACGTCCGAGCCTGTGGAGGCTTTCATGTTCCGTGCGCCGTTCTGGCGTGCGGTGGCGGCGTGTGCCGTCATCGCGATCTCCTTGGTCGTCACCTTCAACGCCGCGCCACGTCTGGGCCTTGACCTGCGCGGCGGCACCCAGCTCGTCTTCGAGACGAAAGACTCGCCCACCGTCGAGGCCGACGCGGCCGCCACCGACCGCGCGATCAACGTGCTGCGCCAGCGCGCCGACGCGCTCGGCGTGGTCGATCCCACCCTGGTCCGCTCAGGAGAGAAGCGGATCATCGTCGAGCTGCCAGGAGTGCTCGATCCGAGACAGGCGGCCGAGGTCATCGGCCGTACCGCGCAACTGGCGTTCCACCCGGTGCTCGGCGCCGCCGAACAGGGCGACGGCACGGCGGTGCGCGACGAGAACGGCCAGCCGCTCAAGCTGGGACCCGCCGCCATCACCGGCGACGGGGTGAGCGACGCGGCCGAGAGCAGCGACCCTCAGCGCGGCCCCGGCTGGTGGGTGAGCCTCGACTTCCGCGACGCCGCGTCCTGGCAGAAGCTGACCGGCGAGGCGGCCTGCCATCCGCAGGGCGATCCGCAGCGCCGGGTGGCCATCGTGCTGGACAAGGAGATCATCTCCTCGCCGCCGATGGATCCGTCCGTGCCCTGCGGCGCCGGCATCCCGGGCGGGCGCGCCGACATCACCGGCTCGTTCACCCACGAGGAGGCGCGCGACCTGGCCGTGCTCATCAAGGGCGGCGCCCTGCCGGTCCCGCTCGACCTGGTCGAGCAGCGGACGGTCGGCCCGACGCTCGGTGAGGCGGCCATCAAGGCCAGCGCCGAGGCGGCGGTCGCGGGGCTGATCCTCACAGCCGTGTTCATCGTGGCCGTCTACCGCCTGGCCGGGCTGCTGTCGGTGATCGCGCTGCTCTGCTACGGCGCCATCTCGTACGCGGCGCTGGTCGCGATGGGGGCGACGTTCACCCTGCCGGGGCTGGCCGGGTTCGTGCTGGCCATCGGCATGGCCATCGACGCCAACGTGCTGGTCTTCGAGCGGGCCAGGGAGGAGTACCAGCAGTCGCCGCGCCGCGGGCTGCGCAGCGCACTCGACCGGGGGTTCAGGAACGCCTGGAGCGCCATCGCCGACTCCAACGTCACCACCCTGATCGCCGCCGGGCTGCTGTTCTGGCTCGCCTCAGGACCGGTGAAGGGCTTCGGCGTCACGCTGGCCGTCGGTGTGCTGGCCTCGCTCGTCTCGGCCATGCTCATCACCCGCGTGCTCGCGCACGCCGTCATCGGCCGGATCGGGCCGCGCCTGTCCGGACTGGGCTCGCCCGGAGCCGTCAGGACCTGGCTGACGCGCAGGAATCCGCAGCTCATGCGGGCGGGAAAGGTGTGGCTGGCGATCGCGGGCACGGTCGCGGCGGTGGCCGTCGCCGGGCTGGCCGCGCGCGGGCTGAACTTCGGCGTCGAGTTCACCGGCGGCCGGCTCGTCGAGTTCGCCACGTCCAGGCCGATCTCGGCCGAGGCCGCCGGGCAGGCGGTGTCGCGGGCCGGGTTCCCCGCGGCGGTGGTGCAGGTCAACGACGACGGCGTCTCCGTACGCGCCGCGAACCTCGGCATCGAGGAGGCCGCCAGGATCGAACAGGCCCTGGAGAGCCAGGCAGGCGAGGTGACCAAGACCCGCGAGGAGTTCATCGGCCCCAGCCTGGGCGAGGAACTGCGGCGCAACGCCCTGATCGCGCTCGGCGTGGCGGTGGCCATGCAACTCGTGTACCTGGCCGCGCGCTTCCGGTGGACGTTCGGCGCGGCGGCCGTGCTGGCGCTGGTGGCGGACGTGATCGTGGTGGCCGGGCTGTTCGCCTGGCTGGGCAAGCCGATCGACGGCGTGTTCCTGGCCGCGATGCTGACGGTCGTCGGCTACTCGGTCAACGACAAGGTGGTGGTGTTCGACCGGGTCAGGGAGTTGTGGACGGCCCGGCGCGGTGAGCCGTTCGCGTCGGCCGTGAACGGCGCGATCCTGCAGACCATGCCGCGCACCGTCAACACCGGCCTCGGGGCGCTGTTCATCCTGGTCGCGCTCATGTTCTTCGGCGGCGACTCGCTGCGGGACTTCGCCGTGGCGCTGGTGGCCGGGATCGTGACGGGCACGCTCTCGTCGGCCTTCGTGGCCGGGCCCGCGGCGATCCTGCTCGGCCGCTTCGACCGCCGCCCGCCGCCGCAACCTGCCGCCCCGCGCGAGCGCAAGGTCCGTACGGGATCGGGGGCGGTGCTGTGACGGCGGCGGCGTCATGAGTCGCTGAGGTGGCGTCCGGCCGGTCGGGCGAGGTGACGGCCGGCCGGACGCGGGGAAGGTGTCCAGGCGAGGGGGAAGGGCCGGGGCGAGCGGGGAAGGGGTCCGGCATGGAGGTGCTGAGCAGTCGTGTGCTGTTGCGTCCCCGCGACCCGGCCCGCAGCCGCCGGTTCTACGCCGAGACGCTCGGCCTGGCCGTCTACCGCGAGTTCGGCCCGCCGGACCACCCCGGCGTGGTCTTCTTCCTGGGCCAGGGGCTGCTGGAGCTGTCGGGCAGCTCGCCGGACGGCGCCGGGCCCGGCGTGTCGCTGTGGATGCAGGTACGCGACGTCACCCGCGAGGAGGAACGCCTGCGGCGGGCCGGCGTCACCGTGCTGCGCGAGGCCCGTACCGAGCCTTGGGGGTTGATCGAGTTGTGGATCGCCGATCCCGACGGTCACCGTATCGTTCTGGTGCAGGTCCCGGCCGACCACCCGTTGCGGCGCGACGCCCGCTGACTCCGGGGCCGCGAGCACCACGAGGAGCACGCGCATGACCGCCTACCGGATTCTCGCCGTGGACGACGACCAGACCCTGCAGCGCGCGCTCTGGCGCGGCCTGCGCATGGAGGGCTTCGCCGTCGACACCGTCGACTCGGGGCCGCTCGCCCTGGACAGCGTCAGAGCCGCTCCTCCTGACGCGATCCTGCTGGACGTCACCATGCCCGGCATGTCGGGCATCGAGGTGTGTACCCGATTACGCGAGGCCGGGACGCACGCGCCGGTGCTGATCCTCGCCGAACGGGACGAGGTCGAGGAGCGGGCAGCCGGGCTGGCCGCCGGCGCCGACGACTGCGTGATCAAACCGTTCGACCTGTACGAGCTGGTTCTGCGCCTGCGCGCGCTGCTGCGCCACATCGCCCCCGCGCCCGCCGTCACCGTCGAGGTCGGCCCGCTGACCCTCGACCCCGCCGCCCGCCGGGTCACGCTGGAGGGCCGCGAGGTGCGGGTGACGCGGCGCGAGTTCGGCCTGCTGGAGGTGCTGGCGCGCAACGCCGGCCTGGCGATGTCCCGCAAACTGCTGCTCGAACGCGTCTGGGGCTACGACTTCGAGGTCACGGGCAGCCCGGTGGACGCGTTCGTCGGCGGGCTGCGGCGCAAGCTGGAGTCGGACGGTCACCCGCGCATGCTCCACTCCGCCGGCGGCGCCGGTTTCGTCCTGCGCGAGCCGCCCCGCTGACCGACGACGATCACCCGTCGTCCTCCAGCAGGTCCAGGTCGGGCGGCACCAGCGTGGTGGAGTCCACCAGCCCCCGCAGCAGGTTGTGCAGCAGGTTGTCCGACGGCCCGCCGGCCGTCCTGTCGTGCGTCAGCGGGTAGGGAAAGCCGCCCGCGTGCAGCCGCTTGCGTACGGCCTCGATCCGGTTCTCGATCCTGCGCTCCCGCCAGTCGGCGCCGGGCCGAAGGTAGGCCAGCTGCTCGGCCGCCTGCCGGTACGACAGGGGCCGCGGGCCCTCCTCGTACAGCAGGTAACGCTGGCCCAGCACGACCAGCAGCAGGCGTTCGTCGTCGTCGAGCGACCACCGCTTCGGCGGCAGCGTCTCGGCCCGGCGGCGCGGGGAGCGTTCCTCGTCGTGGCCGGAGACGTACAGCTCGACCAGGTGCTCGCGGTAGCTCGACCCGCGCACGAACACCGGCGTGTACCCCTCGGCCAGCGGCACGGCCTCGGTCGTGGCGTGCATCAGCCGCCCCTTGGGCAGCCGGAGCAGTTGCCGGCCGGTGTTGCGCAGCCACCACCGGCGCTCGCGGAAGGTCAGCTCGCCGTGCTTGCGGCTCACCCACAGATCGTCCTCACCGACGCAGACGTCCACGTCGGGCTCCTCGCCCCGGCCGAACCTGACGGTGAGACCGGCCCTGGGCGGCACCTCCACACCGCCGTGCACCGTACGCGCGTGCAGGGTGCCCGGCGGGGCCGGCGCGACGCCGCGCGCCAGGCTGTCAGGTGCGCTCATGTTCGCCCGCCTTCCTTCGTCGCTCCCTCAAGCCTGCCCGAACGCCTCCGGGACCCTTCCCTGAACGTCTCCCCGACCTTCGCCTTGCGAGCTCGCGGGGCCGGGCTCTTTCCCTGAACATCTCCCGGACCCTTCACCTCCCGAGCCCGTGGGGAGTCACGTGCGCGGCAGCCGGGTCGAGACGGCTCTGGCCAGGTCGGTGGCCATCGCGCAGAGCCGGGGCACCGGACGGGAGCCGTGCACCAGCAGGCGTACCGTCTCGGCGGCGGTGCGGCCGTGCGGGTCGGCGTAGGTGCGGTGGACGATCAGGACCAGGCAGGTCTCGTCGCCCTCGTCCTCCGGTTTGACGAAGGCGGGCCGGCCGTTGAGGCGGGTGGCCGTGCCGCCGGCCGCGTCCGGCTCGGGGCCCCGGTCGAAGCGCAGGTCGAGCCCGAGGTCGCTGGTGGTGCTTGCCCAGTCGCAGTCCCAGCCGCCGAAGCCGTGGTCGGGGTCGGCGGCGTCGACCCCGGGGATGATCTCGAGGTCCCGCGCGTGCAGCAGCGTGCAGGCGTCCAGGCCGGCCAGGGATTCCGGGGGCAGGGCGGGGGAGCGGCGGGGCATCGGGCCCCGGTTGAGTGCCTCGACGGCGTCCGCCGTGGCGACGTCGGCGATGGCGCACAGCGGCGCCTTGCCCTTGTCGTCCCGTTTCGCCGTGACGGTGATGGTGGTGTCGGTGACTCCGGAGAGCGCCAGCGAGCGTTCGCACGAGTCGCTGCCGCCCGGCTCTTTCACGACCGCGACGATGCCGGTCTTCGCGGTCGCGGCCGCCCGTTCCGGCGGGGGATCGAGGTTGAAGTCCACCCGGACGTCCACGACGCTGTCGCCGCCGGGCTCGATGAGGACGTCGCAGCGGTCGAAGTTGCCGTAGTCGGAGTCGAGCTCGGTGTCGCCGAAGCGGCCGAGGGAGGCGGGGTCGAGCAGAGCGCACGGGTCGGCGGTGCGGGGGTCGCCGATGACATTCCCGCCGGCAGGGCTCGTGCTGTGGAGGGGTTGCCGCGTGTCCCGTGTACGGGCCGCGGGGCTCGGGGGAGAGCCCGGGGTCCACGACCACCAGGCCCATGCCGCCACGGTGATCCCGGCGATCACCATCGCGAGCACGGCCGCCCTTCGCCGGTGCCGGCCGCGTCCGATCCGCTCGCGGCCGGTCGCGTGCGGGTGCGGGCTTCGTCCGAACCCGAGAGCCGGTGACCGGGACCGCGCCGGTTCGGCGCCGAGGGCGGGGAGCGGAGCCGCCGGGTCGGCCAGTTCCTCCAGCCGCCGCCGGGCCTCGTCCGCGTCCGGGCGGTCGCCGGGGCCGCGCCGGAGCATCTCGGCCAGTACGCCGGTCAGCGCCCCGGCGTCGGCGTCCATGAAGACGGCGCCCCTGGCCGCCTGACGCGCCGCGATGAGCGCCCCGGCGGGGTCGCGCGGCCTGCTGGACGGCTGATCAGACGGGTTGCCGGAGGGACTGCTGGGCGGATCATGGGGTGGGTTGCTGGAGGGGCTGCCGGCCTGCTCATCGGGTGGGTTGCCGGAGGGACTGCTGGGCGGCTCATCGGGCACGTCGCTGGGCGGGTCGGCGGGTGGTGTGGTGTCGCTCGGCGGGGCGCCGCGGCGGGGTGGGTGGCCGGTGGCCAGGGCGTACACCGTGGCGCCGAGGGAGAAGACGTCCGACTTCGGCTCCGGCCGCCCTCGCACCACCTCGGGCGCGGCGTAGTCGGGCGTGTAGCTGACGGCGCTGTTCGGGGTGATCGTCTCAGCGCCCCCCACCCGGTACGCGGCCCCGAAGTCGGCCACCTTGGCCGTGCCGTCACCGGTGACGACCACGTTGCCCGGCTTGATGTCGCAGTGGACGATGCCCTCCGCGTGCAGGGCCGCCAGCGCGCCCGCGATCTGGGCCCCGATCCGCGCCGCCACCCCCACCGGCAGCGGCCCCCGCCCCTCCAGGCTGCCGCCGGGCACGTGCTCCATCACCAGCCACAGCGCGAGCCCGCGCCGCCCGCCCGCGCGCACGGCGTGATGGAGGGTGACCACGTGGGGATGGCTGAACCTGGCCAGCGCCCGCGCCTCGGCCCACAGCCGGTCGAGGCCGGCCGCCTCCTCCACAGCAACCCGTTTGAGCGCGACGTCGCGGCCCAGCTCCAGATCCCGGGCGAGCCAGACCTCGCCGCCGAGTCCGCGGGCGAGGGGCCGCGTCAGCCGGTAACGTCCGTCCACGGTCGTGCCCCGGCGTGCCGTGAGCTTCCCCGCTCCGGACCGCCCCTGCATCAAGCGCACGAAAAGAGGCTAACGAGTGAGAGATCGATCACGCTGGGTTTTGCCGGGACCGGTCCCGGAGGGATCGCCGCACCATTGACCAGGGTTACCGATTTCCGTAATTCCTCATGACATTTCCGGACAGCAAGGAGGATCATGCCCGTCAAGATCAGCACCGCGCTCGCCGTGGCCGCGTCCCTCGTCCTCACCCCGGTCGCGGCCCACGCGACCGCGACCGCCGCCTCCGCGACAGCCAAGCCGAACCTCCGCGCCTGCTACGACGGCAAGTGCAAGCTCACCCTCACCAAGAGCGTCTCGTTCCGGGTCAGCTCCCGCTTCGGCATCACCAGGCTGGCCATCGCGTTCAACTCCAGCACGGTCAAGGTGCGCGGCACGGGGGCGTACGTGTCGTCGCAGGCGGTGCTCGGCCGCGGCTCCACCGGCTCGGTCAACGGCATCGGCGTGCGCATCCTGTCGCTGTCGGGCAGCAAGGCGGTGCTCCGTCTGTCGCCCGTGCGGTAACCACCTCCGCGCGAGGTCGTCCCGCCCGTACGGTGGTCACCCCCGCGCGAGGTCGTCCCGGACGAGCAGCAGCGCGATGTCGTCCGTGCGCCGCTCGACCCCGGCCTGCGCGATGAGCGAGTCGGCCAGCGCGTGCAGCGGGCGGCGCGGCGACGGCGTGAAGCCGGCGGCCAGGGCGGCGATGCAGTCGCCCAGGTCGAGGCCGGGCTCCTCGATGAGCCCGTCGGTGTAGAGGATCATGACGGAGTCCGGCGGCATCGGCACGTCCGCGGTGACGTACTCGGCGTCCGGGTCGATGCCGAGCAGCAGCCCGGGCGAGGTCTCGACGACCTGCCCGGGGACGCCGGGGCGGCCCAGCACGGGTGGCGGGTGGCCCGCGCTGGCCAGGCACGCCGTGTGCCGGTCCAGGTCGAAGGCGACGTACAGGCAGCTGGTGAAGCGGTCGGGGGCCAGCTCGGTGAGCAGCCTGTTGGTGTGCGCGAGCACCTCGCCGGGGCTGGCGCCGGCGGTCGCGTGGGCGCGGACGGCGGTGCGCACCTGTCCCATGAGGGCCGCCGCGGTCACGTCGTGGCCCTGCACGTCGCCGATGACGGCGGCGACCTTGGTGTCGCTGAGGCGGACCAGGTCGTAGAAGTCGCCGCCGATGTCCATGCCGGGGGTGGCGGGCACGTACCTGGCCGCCACGTCCAGGCCGGGCAGGCGGGGCAGCGTGCGCGGCAGCAGGCTCGACTGCAGGCACTGCGCGAGCTGGTGCTTGACGTCGTAGAGGCGGGCACGTTCGAACGCCTGGGCGATCAGCCCGGCGAGGGCGGTGAGCGAGGCCCGCTCGTCGATGCTGAACTCGTGCGGCCGGTCGTAGGCCAGGACGCACGTGCCGATGGGCCGGCTCGACGTGATCAGCGGCAGGAACGCCCACGCGCCCATGTCGTCGGAGCGGACGGCGTCGGGGTAGGTCTCGCGCAGCTCCTCCCAGCTGCGGAAGAACGCCGGCGTCAGCGTGTCCCCGTGGGCCGGCGGGATCGCGCGGCGCTCGTCGAACTCCTCGACCGCGCGCCGGCTGTAACCGCGCGAGGCGACCACCCGCAGCCGTCCGCCCTTGCCGGTGAGGATGGCCAGGGCCTGGATGTCGTAGACGGGCATGATGTGGTCGGCGACCTGGTCGATCACCTCCTGGGCGGTCATCGCCCGGGCGAGGGAGGTGGCCAGCCGCAGGATGTCGTGCACGGCGATCATCCGGGGCGGGGGCACGCCCTCCGCGGGTGCGAACTCGGAGCCGCCCGACACCGCGGCCGGAGTGATGCGTACGGTGAGGCCGGACAGCCCTGGACACAGCTCGAACGTCAGCCGCCGCCCTTCCGGGTCGCGGGCGACGAAGCGGGTGGTCCGGCGGCCCACGACCGCGGCGCGGTAGCGGTCCTCGTACGCGGGATCGCCCAGCCACGGCAGCACCTCCCACAGCCGTTTGCCGACCACGTCGGACGGGCGCAGGTCGAGCAGGTCGGAGGCCTGCGCGCTGATCAGGGTCACACAGCCGTCCACGTCCAGCCCGCAGAACCCCTCGGGCAGCCGGTTGACCAGCTCCAGCGCGACCAGGTCGGCCCTCGGGTCCGCCTCCAGGGCGGGGCGCGGCCCGAGGACCCGCGGCTGGGCCCCGGCGGTGATGGGCCGGCCGCGTTCCGCCGCCCGCTTGATCAGCTCGCCGAGCCGGGCGCAGGTGTCGCTGATGACGGCGATCTGGCCGGGATCGAGCTCGGTGACCCGGCCGGCCGGCCAGAGCAGGAAGAACCCGCCGACGACGGTGTCGCCGGCGCAGACCGGAGCCAGGGCCGCCGCGAACTGATACGGAAGCGACAGCGCCACGCCGGGGAACTCGCGGGCCAGGTGCTCGCGGCCGGTGATCCAGATGAAGCGCTGCTCCCGGACCGCGACGGAGATCGGCATCGCCTCGGTCATCCTGATCCGGGCGAACGACCGCGCGATCGGGCTGGGCAGGCCGACCTCGGTGACCATGCGCAGCAGGTTGCCGCTCCTGTCGAGGACGTAGACGGCGCCGACGTGGGCGCCGGTGCCGGTGACGGAGCCGATCAGCAACTCGTCGAGGCGGGACGAGTCGCTCGCCGCGCCGTGGGCCGCAACCTCGCTCGCCGGCACCGTCTCACCAGTCCCCGCTCACGCGGCAGGCGCCGGACGGTCCCCTCAAACCCCCCATACGGGCAGAATACACGCATAAGGCACATGCGGCCGATCATGTGGCCCCGGAGACCTCGCCGGAGAGCGGGGCAGGCCGAGCGCCCGGCCGAAGAGCTGGTGCATGTGCGCGCGGAAGCGTCCCAGCTGGGCGGGATCGTCGATGCCGATCCTGATCCCGCGGCCGTCGAGCACCCCGCTGAGCACGAAGCCGTGCACACACCAGATCATCGTGTACGTGAGGTGCAGCGGGTCCGCCCGCACCGGCTCGGCCAGCCTGGTCACGCTGTTCACGATGAACCGCGTCAGCGGCTGGGCGTCCCTCGCCTCCACCTCGGAGATGTCGCTGGCGTCCGACAACCAGCGGTGCATCCACAGCGCCGGAATCTCGGGATGGGCCACGCACATGTCGATGTAGGCGTCGATGAACCGGTGCAACGCCTCTCCCCGGCCCTCGGGCGGCGCGGCCGCCAGTTCGTCCGTCCGCGCCCGGAGGGCCGTCGTGACCAGTTCGCGGACCTGCTCCATGACCTCCAGATAGAGCTGCTGCTTGCTGGCGAAGCACGCGTTGACGTCCGCCGGGTCCACTCCGGCGGCGTCGGCGATCTGCTCGACGGAGGTGTTGTCATAGCCGAGCGCGGAGTAGAGCCTGGTGGCCACCCGCAGGATCAGCTGCCGCTCACCGCCTTCTGGAGGAGAGTCCATGGACGCGACCCTAAGCGGGGTGCGCCGCCGAACCTATGACTTGATCGACAAGCACGGGTAAAAAGCGAGCGGCACCCGTTCGGTATCGTGCCGGAAACCGATGGAGGAGCCGCCGCACATGACCTCGAACGGGCACTGGGTGACGACCTGGACGGCGATGCCGCAGCTCACCGAGCCCGGCAACATGCCGCCGCCACCGTACGCCAAGGAGGACCTGGTCCTGGCGGACACGACCCTGCGCCAGACCGTACGGGTCTCGGCGGGCGGCCCGCGCTTCCGGCTGCGCCTGTCCAACGCCTTCGGCGGTGCGCCCCTGCCCCTCACCCGCGTGGCGGTGGCGCTGCCCCTCGACGGGGCGTCGGGCGTGAACGGCATCCGGCCGGGCTCCTCCCACCCGGTCACCTTCTCCGGCCGCGCGTCCGCCGTCGTCCCGATGGGCGCCCACGTCGTGTCCGACCCGGTGGCGGCCGACCTGGCGCCGGGATCCGTCCTCACCGTCACCGTCCACCTGGCAGAAGGTCAGCGCTCCTCGGCCCTGACCTCCCACCCCGGATCGCGCACCACCTCCCACCTGGCCACCGGCGACCACGTGGACGCCGCCTTCCTGCCCGCCGCCACCGCCGTCGACCACTGGTACCTGATCAGCGGCGTCGAGACGTGGGCCGGCCCAGGCACGGCCACGGTCGTCCTGCTCGGCGACTCGCTGACCGACGGCAGAGGCTCCACCACCAACGGCGACGACCGCTGGCCCGACCGGCTCTCCGCCCGCCTCGGGCCGGACGTGGCCGTGGCGAACCAGGCGGCGGGCGGCAACCGCGTGCTCGACGACGGCCTCGGCCCCAGCGCCCTGGCCCGCCTGGACCGGGACGTGCTGGCCCAGAGCGGGGCCCGCCGGCTGGTGGTCTTCGAGGGCGTCAACGACCTCGGCACCGCGGAACCCACCGCCGCCGCCCAGGCCGGGACGGCCGCGGACCTGATCGCCGCCTTCGACCAGATCGTCCTGCGCGCCCACGCGTGCGGCCTGCTGGTCTACGGGGCCACGCTCACGCCCTTCGGCGGCCACGACCCCTACGACGACCCGCTCGGCCACCGGGAGGCGGCCCGTCAGACGGTCAACGCGTGGATCCGCACGTCGGGGCGCTTCGACGCGGTGATCGACTTCGACCGCGCGGTCCGCGACCCGGCCCGTCATGAACGGCTCGCCGCGGCGTACGACGGGGGCGACCACCTGCACCTGAACCCCGCCGGCTACCAGGCCCTCGCCGACGCCGTCCCGGACGCCTTGTTCCGCTGATCCGCAACCGCCCGTACATAACGATTAGCTGTGAGTCTTTACCCCCGATGTGCCCCTGTCGGTCCCGCCATGGAACGCTACGAGCGGCATGTTCAGCGTTGGGATCAGGTGAGAATCGGGTGGCACGGACAACCGGGGGATCGTGGTGGCGGCGGTTTGGCAGGGCCACCGCCTGTGCGGCCGGGGCGAGCGCCCTGGCCGTCGTCGTGGCGAGCTGCGGCGCGACAGGTCAGGCGGAGCAGGGGGCCCCGCCGCCGGCGACGGAGAGCGCCGACGCGCCCGAGACGGAGAGCGCGAGCCCGGCGGCCAAGGCGCCGTCGGTGGAGGAGGGCTGGCCCCGCTGGGGCTTCACCCACACGGGCACCAGCGCCAACAACGTCACGCGTGAGTTCGAGCAGGCCGTCGCGGGCGCCCTCGCCGGTACGCCGATGCTGCAGAACCAGCACATCATGGGCTTCGGCGCGCTCAACCCCGAGCCGTATCCCGGTCAGTACTACTGGGAGGACCTCGACAGCCGGATCAGCGTCATGCGGCAGTCGCGGGCCACCCCGGTCATCACGCTCTGCTGCGCGCCCGACTGGATGAAGGGCGGCCCTGAAGGCCCCACGGAGGAGTCGGCCTGGGGCGAGCACCTGGAGGACGCCCCCTACCCCGAGCACTTCGACGACTTCGCCAAGCTCTCGGCCGCGGTCGCCACCCGGTACAAGGACGTCAAGTACTTCATGGTGTGGAACGAGTTCAAGGGCTTCTGGAAGGACCACGCCAAGCCCGCGGACTACAAGGGCTACACCCAGATGTACAACAAGGTCTACGACGCGGTGAAGGCCGCCCGTCCCGACGCGCAGGTCGGCGGCCCGTACATCGGCTTCGACAGCAACAACGGCGGCGACTCCGAGCTGCGCGGCGACTGGGGCGTGGTCAACCAGAACGTCCTCGACGCCTTCGACTACTGGTACGAGCACAAGAAGGGCGCCGACTTCATCGTGGTCGACGGCGCCTCGGTCACCGACGCGCACGAGCTGCTGCCCGACGAGTTCGGGGCGCTGAGCAAGTTCAGCGCGGTCACCAAGTGGCTGCGCGAGAAGACCGACGACCTGCCGGTCTGGTGGTCGGAGTGGTACTTCGTGCCCGAGGACGGCACCAGCTGGGACGAGCCCAAGCGGCTGGCCGTGCAGGCGGCGTCCATGATGGAGTTCGCCCGCAGCGGCGCCGCCACCGCGCTCTACTGGAACCCGCAGGCCAAGCAGGGCCCGTGCCAGGGCTGCATGTGGGAGCCGCGCGGCGGCGCGCTGACGCCGACCGGCCGGCTCATGACCGGCTTCGCCAAGTGGTTCCCGGCCGGGGCGCGGATCGAATCCGTGGACTCCTCCGACCCCGCGGTCAGGGTGCTGGCCCAGCCGGAGCAGCTGCTGCTGGTCAACACGACCGGCAAGGCGGTCAGCACGACCGTGGACGGCAAGGAGTTCGCGCTCAAGGCGTACGAGATCAAGTGGAGCGGCCGCTGACCTGTCGGGGAGGGCCGGAACTCCGGCCTCATGCCGATCGTTGACGCGGCGGCAGACAAACGATCTTCGACAGGGAGTACAGAGCCTTGGTCTTCAAAAGGATGCTGGGCGCGTTCGGCGTCGGCGCGCCCTCGGTGGACACCGTGCTGTCCACGCCGCGGACCCAGCCGGGCGGCACGCTGGAGGGTGAGGTCCGGCTCAAGGGCGGTGACTTCGACGCCGAGATCGAGCACGTCACCCTCGGCCTGGTGGCCAGGGTCGAGATCGAGCACGGCGACGGCGAGGCGGCCGGGCTCGGCGAGTTCTCCCGCGCCCAGGTGTCCGGACCCTTCACGCTGCGCAAGGGCGAGGACCGCGTGATCGGCTTCAGCCTGCCGGTCCCGTGGGAGGCGCCGATCAGCGAGATCGGCGGGCAGCCGCTCACCGGCATGGCGGTCGGCGTGCGCACCGAGCTGGCCATCGCCAAGGCCGTCGACAAGGGCGACCTCGACATGGTGGCGGTCGAGCCGCTGCCGTCGCAGCTGCGCATCCTGGAGGCGTTCCTCGGGCTCGGCTTCGCCTTCAAGTCGGCCGACCTGGAGGCGGGGCGGCTGTACGGGGTGCACCAGGAGCTGCCGTTCTACCAGGAGATCGAGTTCTACCCGTCAGGGCAGTACGCGGGCGTCGTCGGCGAGGTCGAGGTGTCCTTCGTGGCGAACCCGGCCGGTCTTGACGTCGTCCTGGAGGCCGACAAGCGCAGCGGGCGCTACTCGTCCAGCGACGCCGTCGGCCGCTTCCACGTCAGTCATGAGGACGCCCTGAGCACGGACTGGGCCGGCGAGCTCGGCCGCTGGCTCGACGGCCTCTCCCAGTACGGCCACCCGGGTTCCTCGTACGGCCACCACGGTCACCACGACCACGATCACGGGCACCACGACCATGGGCACCACGGCCACCACGGCGGTCCCGGCCTCGGCATGGTGGCCGCCGCCGGCGCGGCCGGGGTGGTCGGCGGGCTCGTCGCCGGTGAGGTCGTCGAGGAGGTCGTGGAGGAGTTCTTCGAGGGGGACGAAGA
Source organism: Nonomuraea fuscirosea (assembly GCF_035917475.1). NCBI lineage: Bacteria > Bacillati > Actinomycetota > Actinomycetes > Streptosporangiales > Streptosporangiaceae > Nonomuraea > Nonomuraea fuscirosea. The sequence goes on from NZ_CP109074.1 coordinate 2,369,464, forward strand.
GGGCGGCGACTGGTGACGGAGGGGTGCCCGGCGACGTCCGCGTCACCTGACCGGCCCGCCACGCGCCCCTGACCGCGCGGTACCGATCACGGGCGGCGGCCCCACCCAGCCCGGTGGCCGCCGCCCGTGGCCGGGATCACTCGCGGCGCTTGACGTACATTCCCGCCGTCAGCGAGACCCCCAGCGCGGCGAGCGCTATCTGGATGACCAGCTCGATCCAGTCGACGCCTCCCGTGTCGGCCACGCCCAGCCCGGCGGCGATCGCGGTGCCGATCAGGGCGGCGACCACGCCGATCACGATGGTGAGCCAGATCGGGATGCGCTGGCGGCCGGGAACGACGAGCCGTCCCAGGACGCCGATCACGATGCCGACGATGAGGCCGGAGATGATTCCGGTGATTTCCATGCTGCGCCTCCGAAGAAGGCCGGCGATCTCCCGTCACCGCGTCAACGTACGACCGGTCCTCAGAGTTTCCCGCCGTGTTCCCCGCCGTCCGCGGGGAGTCGTCGCGCGGCCACGCCGGCCCAGCCGAGGCCGAGCGCCGTGACCATGAGGACGCCCCCGGCCCCCAGCCCGGCCGCGACCAGCCCCGCCGCCCCCGGCAGCAGGATCTGCCCGGTCCGGTTGCCGACCAGCCGCAGCGACATCGCCCGCCCGCGCAGGCCGGGCGGCGCCGACTCGGCCAGCCACGACATGGTCAGCGGCTGCCCCACGCCGAGCCCGAAGCCCAGCACGAGCAGGACGCCCAGCAGCAGCCACAGCGGCATCGGCAGGGGAGTGAGCAGCATGGCCACCGCCGCCGCGACCGTGCTGGTGACCAGGAGCCTGCGCCGCCCGGCGGCCTGGGACAGGCGGCCGAGGAAGAACCGGGAGGCCATGGAGGCCAGGCCGCGGACGGTCAGCAGCAGGCCGATCGTGCCGGCGGTGAGCCCCTGCTCGGTGCCCAGGGCCGGCAGGTAGACGAGCGTGATGTCCACGGCGGCCAGCACGACGCAGCTCGTGATCAGGGCGTACGCGAGCCCTGGGCGGCGCAGCAGGGAGCGCACGCCGCCGCCGTCGTCCCGGTCCCCGGCCTCCGGGCGCGGGCTGCGGGCCAGCAGCGCCGACAGCACGACGAGCAGCACGGCCAGGCCGCAGGACCACAGGAAGATGGCGCCGGTGTCGGGGATGGCCTGCTCGCCGCCGAACACCGAGATCAGCACCGGCCCGGCCGCCTGGCCCAGCGAGGCGGCGAACGTGTAGCGGCCGAACGCGGCGTCGTGGCCGCCGCTGCGGGTGGTGTTGGCCACCAGCGCCTGCTGGGCGATGACGCAGCCGAGGTGGCCGGTCCCGAGCAGGATCCCGGCCGCGACCAGGCCGGCCACGGTGTCCCCGAGCGTCAGGAACGCGATCCCCGCCGCGACCAGGGTCAGCGCCCCGGCCACCGCCATGCGCCGCTCGCCGTACCGGTCGGCCGCGTGCCCGGCAGGCAGGGCCAGCAGCAGCGGGGCGATGGCGAAGCTGGCGCCGAGCACGCCCAGCCACGCCGACGGCACGTCCAGCTCGATCGCCCGGTACGCCATCGTCGGCCGCAGCACGAACGTGACCACCTGCGTGGTCACCGCGTGGGCCAGCAGCACGCCGAGCGCCCGCCGCGACGGCTCAGACATCGGGCAGCCGGTTCCGCCTCGTTATAACGCACAGCACGTACATGACCATATAGGTCGATATTTTGGGGGAAGGTGTGGCCCTCGGTCTTATAGCGTCAGAAGTGTCCTTGCAGCGGGCGGCGCTCGGCGCCGCGCTGTCTGCAATCGGGTTGTAAGTCCGGAGAAAGTGGCCGCAATAAGTTGACTCACTGCCCGATCCAGTCAACCCCCGAGGAGCCGACGTAACCAGCATGACCGTGTGGAGTGAGCTGCGCATGACCGCCACTCCTCAGCTGTCCGTCTCGATCTCTCCGCACCTCACGGCCGTGGCCATGATCAGCGACGCCCTCGCGGGCCGCCACCGCGGCCTGCCGGACCTCTGGCGCCAGGCGCTCAGGTCCCGCGTCGGCCGGCCAGGACACCAGGCGGTACGCCCGCTCGCCGCCCCCGGATACTCCGTCGTCCCCGACTGCATCGTCCCCAGCACCCCCGCGAGCGGAGACGTCCCCGTGCAGGCCGCCGCCCTGCGCGAACTGCCGCCCGACCGCCTGATCACCGACCTGGAGCAGGCGTTCAGCGACGGGCCGCTGCCCGCGCACTGGCGCTCCGCCGCCGAACACCCCGGGGCCTGGCTGCACGGCTACGCCAGCGCCCTGTCCGAGGTCTGGAACACCGTCGAACCCCTCTGGCAGCGCGCCCGCCCCCTCCTCGACAGGGAGGTCGGCCGGGTCGGCCTGGCCGCCGTCCGTGGCGGTGTCGAGCCGCTGCTGGGCTCGCTGAACCACCGCATCGCGTACGGCGAGCGCGGCCTGCTCATCTCCGACGTCGAGTCCAGCCGCTTCGACCTCGGCAACAGGAAGATCGTCCTGGTGCCGATGCTGGCCGGCAAGGACGCCGTCATCGTCAGCCTGGACCACGAGGAGGCCGTGTGGATCGCGTACCCGGTGCCCGGCGCGGAGAGCATGTGGCGCCGGCCCGCGGCCCCGCTGCGCGACGAGCTGTCGGCGCTGATGGGCCCGGTACGCGCGGACCTGCTGTGCAAGATCGGCCGGCCGATGACGATGAGCATGCTGGCGATGGATCTGCAGGTCGCGCCCAGCAGCATCACCTACCACTGTGACCGGCTGCGCGCCGCGCGGCTCATCACCAGGGAGCGGCGCGGCCGGGAGGTGTGGGTGGGGCGCACCCGCCGCGCGGAGGAGCTGCTGGAGCTGTTCCACCGCGGCTGACCCGCGAGAAGGGGTCACCGAAGGGCTGTTCGGCACGCCGGTCAAGCCGGCGACCGAACAGCCCTTCGGATCACTTCGACGAACGTGAGCAGTTCCCGGTCAGAACGTCACCAGCGGATCGCCGATGAAGTCGGCGATGAAGTTGACGAAGAAGAACCCGAAGAACAGGAAGTTGAGGACGAGGATGACGTAGTGCCAGGGCCGCGGGCGCGCCGGGCGCGGCAGCTTGCTGTTGAGGTACATCAGCAGGAACGGATACACCAGCGCGCCGAGGTTCGACATGTTCGCCGACCACTCCACGAGCCCCACGGGCAGCGACTGGAAGATGACGATCGAGATGATCACCAGCAGCAGGAGCATGAACGGGTAGTAGAAGCGCCGCGGGTCGCCCTCGATCAGCCGGCGCAGACGCGGGCTCGTCGCGTTGGCCGCGTCGGTGGTCACCCGCACCATCGCCTCGAAGATGCCGAGCTGGGTGGAGAACAGGATCAGCACGCCCACCAGGAGCGAGATGTAGAAGACCACCTGCCCGTACTGGTCGCCCAGCGCGGTGGCCACGAACGTGGGCACGTTCGCCCGGGTCGGCTTCTCGCCCGACATCGCGACCGCCTGCGACATGAGCAGGGTGGGCAGCAGCATGCCGAGGATGGCGCCGACGAAGAACACGCCCCACATGTCCACCATGAGCAGCCGGTACCAGCGCCGCCACAGGCCCCGGTTGCGGTCGTCGTCGGGGAAGGTGACGCCGCTGGCCAGGATCGGCTTGCGGTCGCCGCGCAGGCCGGAGATGTAGCCGACCCGGTAGCCCATGCCGTAGCCCTTGTCCCGGTAGTGGCCCATGACGTACCAGTTCAGGCCCGAGGCCAGGGCGGTGAAGCCGGCGAGGCCGCCGAGCTGGGTGGCGGTGATCCCGGCGGGCGGGGCGGCCGGGGTGAGGAACCCGCGGATGCCCTCCCACCACTGGCTGAACGGCACCACGAGCAGGTCGACCGCGAGCAGGGCGATCAGGATGGTGCCGACCATGATCCAGTTGGCCAGCTCCAGCGCGCGGCTGATCCGGCGGGCGGCGGCGGTGATGAGGAACACCAGCACGAGCAGGCCGATGGCGTACAGCCGCGGCTCGGCGTCGTCCGCTCCCGGGGCGACGCCGTGGATCAGCGCGAACACGCCCTGTCCCGCCGACGCGGCCCACCCGCCCGCGATGAAGGCGAAGATCACGATGAGCACCGACAGGGGCACCCACAGGGGCCAGCCCGGCGGCACCCGTCCCCACCCGACCACCGGCGTCTCGCCGGTCGCGAGGACGTAGCGCGAGCACTCGACGTTGTAGAACGTCTGCAGCAGGGCCGACACCACGATGACCCAGCCGACGCCGACGAATCCGTACTGCCCCACGCTGAGGGGGCCGAGCAGCCACTCGCCGCTGCCGATCGAGATGCCCAGCGCGATCAGGCTCGGACCGACGGCGTACTTGAACAGTTCCTTGATGCCGAGCCGGGGGACTTTGAAGACCTCTTCGGGGGTCGGCAGATCGGTGACTTCGAGGTCGGGACGGCTGACTCCGAGTGGGTGCGACATGTCAGTGCCTCCTGCCGTTCAGGGTGATCCCGAAGGGCGGTCATCACAAGACCCAATTGCCCGGTGTCGCGGCTTCTCGGGCCTGCTCGGGATCGGCTCAGACAGGTGGTCAACGTGACGAGTTGTCCACGCGTGGCGTTACGCGACCTAACAGGATTGACTACGTAGAGTGAGGAAGCGTTGCCACAGGGTAACTACAGGGGGAGATCATGAAAGGTAAGTTCATAGCGGCAGGTGGCGCGTTCGTCACCGCCGCCGCGCTCATCGGCATGGCCACGCCGGCCAGTGCGCAGCCGGTCGTCTGCGACCTGAGCGTGGCCGATGCGCATCACTCGCTGCGCATCGACGCATGGGGCGTCTACGCGGGCCGCCGCGACGCCTCGGCCTGCAGCAGCAAGCAGGAAGAGGTCAAGCACGAGGCCGTCGAGCACGACGCCGCGAAGCCCGAGGTCGACCAGTACGAGGACGTCGCGTACGAGGACGCGGAGACCGACGAGGCGCAGCACGAGAACGTTCGGCACGAGGAAGCGCACGAGGACACGCACGAGGACGTCACTCACGAGGACGCCCGCTACGACGAAGAGGCCGGTGACTGGCAGGACAACGGCTCCTGGAACCGTGACCAGTGGAACCAGGGCGACTGGCGCCACAACGATCACTGGGACGGGGACCGCAGTCACTGGGACGGGGACCGCAGTCACTGGGACGGGGACCGCGGTCACTGGGACGGCGGCTGGGACGGCCGCTGGAACGGCGGCTGGGACCGTGGCCACGGCCACGACCACGGCTGGGACCTGCGCGGTGTCTGGGCCCCGCGCGGCTGGCAGGGCTACGGCTGGCCCGGCTGGTACGCCCGCTTCTAACACCGGACCCAAGGCCGGTCAGAGCCGGTTGTGAAGGTCATTCCGGTTCGGTCCCGGGACACTGCCATGTGACCCGGGACCTCATGGTCTCTCCCTCGCCCCACCCCAGCACGACGACCCCCAGGCGCCCGCCACGCTCGCGGGCCCGCGCACGTCCCCGCCCGCGCTGCCCTCGCGACGTCACCCTCACCGCGCCACCGCCACGGCGCCACCATCACGGCGCCACCATCACGGCGCCACCATCACGGCGCCACCGTCTCCCGGGCCACCATCACGGCGTCACCACGTGCGACCGCGCCCGCATCCCCGAGGGCGGGGCGCCGGTGCGCCCCGCGGGGCCCGCCCTCTGACTCAGCGGTCGACGATCTCGTTCTTGCCGATGACCACGACCCCGCCCCTGGTCAGCGCGAACCGGGTGCGGTCGTAGTCGAGGTCGAAGCCGATCCGGGCGCCGTCCGGGATCACCACGTTCTTGTCGATGATCGCCTTGCGCACGATCGCGCCCCGCCCGACCTTGACGTTCTCCATCAGCACGGAGTCCTCCACCAGCGAGTGCGAGTGGAGCACGACCTTGGGCGACAGGATCGACCTGATCGCCGTGCCGCCGGAGACGATCACGCCGGGGGAGACCAGCGAGTCGATCGCCCGCCCGACCCGGTCGCCGTCGTTGTGCACGAACTTGGCCGGCGGCAGCGGATCGTGCCCGGTGAAGATCGGCCACTTGTCGTTGTAGAGGTTGAACACCGGATGCGCCGAGATGAGGTCCATGTGGGCCTCGTAGTAGGCGTCGAGGGTGCCGACGTCGCGCCAGTAGCCGCGGTCGCGCTCGCTGGAGCCGGGGACGATGTTGTTGGCGAAGTCGTAGACGTCGGCGCCGCCCGACTTGACCAGCATCGGGATGATGTTTCCGCCCAGGTCGTGCTTGCTGGTCGGGTCGAGCGCGTCCTCTCGCAGCGCGTCGATCATCGACTGCGTCTTGAACACGTAGTTGCCCATCGAGGCGTACACCTCGTCGGGGGAGTCGGCCAGCCCGACCGCGTCCTTCGGTTTCTCCCTGAACGCGACGATCCGGCGGCCCTCGGGGTCGGTCTCGATCACGCCGAACTGGTCGGCCAGCGACAGCGGCTGCCTGATCGCCGCCACCGTCACGTCCGCCCCGGAGTCCTCGTGCTGCTCGACCATCTGCCGCGGATCCATCCGGTAGATGTGGTCGGCGCCGAACACGATCACGTGCTCGGGCATCTCGTCGTAGATCAGGTTCAGGTTCTGAAACAGCGCGTCCGCCGAGCCGGAGAACCAGCGCGGCCCGAGCCGCTGCTGCGCCGGCACCGGGGTGACGTAGTTGCCCAGCATCGCCGACAGCCGCCAGGTCCGTGAGACATGCCGGTCAAGGCTGTGGTTCTTGTACTGCGTCAGTACGACGATCTTCAGGAATCCGCCGTTCGCGAGATTGGACAGCACGAAATCGATGAGCCGATACATCCCCCCGAACGGCACCGCCGGTTTCGCCCGATCCGCCGTCAGCGGCATCAGCCTCTTACCCTCTCCACCTGCCAGCACGACCGCAAGCACCCTCCGGGACCTCATGTCCAGGACGCTACCCTCAAATGGCCGATCTATCGACGAAAGCCCGCACGGTGAACTTCCTGCGTGTCCTGATTTGGTCACGGATGTACGAACCCAAGTGCCCGACCTTGGGCTTGTCGATGTGTTCCCGTTGCCCGCGCCCCCTTTAAGGTCTTCTCATGCGCGTTGATCTGCTCAGCCGGGAGTACCCGCCCGAGGTGTACGGCGGGGCCGGGGTGCACATGGAATATCTGGCCAGGGAGCTGCGGAAGCTGGCCGACGTACACGTGCGCTGCTTCGGGGCCGCGCGCGCCGAGGCGGGCGTCTCGGCCTACCGGGTGCCGGCCGGGCTGGAGGGCGCCAACGCCGCCCTCCAGGTGCTCGGCGTGGACCTGGAGATGGCCGCCGCCTGCGCCGGCGCCGACGTCGTCCACTCCCACACGTGGTACGCCAACTTCGCCGGGCATGTCGCGAAGATGCTGCACGGCGTGCCCCACGTGATCACCACGCACAGCCTGGAGCCGCTGCGCCCGTGGAAGGCCGAGCAGCTCGGCGGCGGCTACACGATCTCGTCCTGGGCCGAGCGCACCGCGCTGGCCGCCGCCGACGCGGTGATCGCGGTGTCGGAGGGCATGCGGCGCGACGTGCTCGCCGCCTACCCGGAGATCCCGCCCGAGCGGGTCAGCGTGATCCACAACGGCATCGACACGGCCCAGTACGCCCCCGACCGCGCGACCGACGTCCTGGCCAAGCACGGGGTCGATCCCGACCGGCCCTATGTCGTCTTCGTCGGCCGCATCACCCGCCAGAAGGGCCTGGTCCACCTCCTGCACGCGGCGCGCTCCTTCGACCCGCAGGCGCAGCTCGTGCTCTGCGCGGGCGCGCCCGACACCCCGGAGATCGCCGCCGAGGTGACCGAGCTGGTGCGCGGCCTCGACCGCGACGGCGTGCTCTGGATCCGGGAGATGCTGCCCAAGCCCGAGGTGATCCAGCTCCTGACGCACGCCACCGTGTTCGTCTGCCCGTCGGTCTACGAGCCGATGGGCATCGTCAACCTGGAGGCGATGGCCTGCGAGACGGCGGTGGTGGCCACGGCGACCGGCGGCATCCCCGAGGTGGTGGCCGACGGCGAGACCGGGCTGCTGGTGCCGATCTCCCAGGCCGCCGACGGCACCCCGCACGACCCCGAGCGCTTCGCCGCCGACCTGGCCGAGCGGGTCAACGCCCTGCTGCGCGATCCGGCGCGGGCGCGCGCCCTGGGGGTGGCGGGCCGTGAGCGGGCCATCGAACACTTCTCGTGGGAGCGCATCGCCCACCGCACGCTGAAGCTCTACACGTCACTGACGGGCTGAGCCCGCCTCCCGCCGGAACAGGGCGCGGGCGGCCGGGAAAGGGCCGCCCCGCCGGCGCGGGCCGGCGGGGCGGGATGGTCGTCGGACGGTGGTCGTCGGGCGGTGATCAGCGGACGCGTTCGAGCACCACGATCGGGATCTCCCGGTCGGTCTTCTTCTGGTACTCGTCGTAGTCGGGCCAGGTCCTGGCCATGACGCGCCACATCTCCGGCCGTTCCTCCGGGGTTGCGGTGCGGGCGCGGGCCTTGAACTTCTCGCCCTTCACCTGCACCTCCAGCTCCGGCTCCGCCTGCAGGTTCTTGAACCACTGCGGATGGTCGGGATCGCCGCCCTTGGACGCCACGACCAGGTGGTCGTCGCCGTACTTCTGGTAGATGAGCGGCGTGGTGTAGGGCCGGCCCGACTTGCGCCCCTTGGTGGTCAGGAGCAGGACCGTGGTGTTGTTCCAGTCGTGGCCCTCAGCGCCGTCGGTTTCCTGGTACCGCTGGACATGTTCCTTGCCGTAGAGCATGGGCTCCCTCTACCCCAGGGCGGCGTGACCTCACCGTTACGCGCCGGGGTCTGTACGGGAAGTTGACGCGGCTGGCACACTGCATTTGTGTAAGCGCTTACAGCAGCGATTATGAAAGCGCTTACATGAAAGGAAAGCCGCATGGACGTGACCATCTACGAAGTCGCCAAGCGGGCGGGCGTGTCGATCGCGACCGTGTCCAGGACGCTGCGCGGCACCGGCCCCGTGGCCGCCAGGACGCGGGAGAAGGTGCTCAAGGCCGTCGAGGAGCTCAACTACACGCCCAGCCGTCTGGGCGTCAGCCTCGCCGAGGGCCGCCACGCCGCCAACGGCATCGTCTTCCCCGACCTGGCCGGCCCGTACTACACGGAGGTCCTGCTCGGCTACGAGGAGGTCGCCTCCGAGCTGGGGCGCTCGGTGGTCATCCTGTCCACCAAGGGCCGCTCGAAGGTCGGCGACCTGGTCAAGGACCTCGCCGGACGGGTCGACGGCATGCTGATCTTCGGCCACGCCGTGCCCGAGCCGCTGGCCGCCGAGCTGGTCCGGCTGGGCGTGCGGCTGGTGTTCATCTCGCGCGACCCGCTGGCCGGCGCCGACACGCTGCGCAGCGAGAACATCGCCTCCGCGCGGGCGCTGGCGGCCCACCTGACCGGCCACGGCTACGAGCGGTTCGCCTTCCTCGGCGCGCCGCTGACCAGCCGGGACGACGTGGACGAGCGCTGGCAGGGCGTGAAACACCTGCTCGGCGGCGCGATCGAGGCCGTGGACACCGGTCAATACACCGTGGACCGCGGCTTCGAGGCGGCCAGGACCCTGCTCAAGGGCCGGAACCGGCCGCGGGCCATCATCTGCTCCGACGACGAGGTGGCGCTGGGGGCGCTGCTCGCCGCCGAGGAGCTCGGCCTGGAGGTGCCCGGCGACGTCGCCGTCACCGGCTGGGACGACATCATGGCCGCCCGGCACGCCCGCCCGGCGCTGACCACCGTACGGCAGCCGATGCGCGAGCTCGGCGCCCGCGCCGCCCGCGCGCTCGACGAACTGATCACCGGGACCCGCGACGTCCCGAAGCACCTCATCCTGACCACCGAGCTGGTCATCCGCTCCAGCTGTGGTCACCACCCCCAGGAGGTACGAACGTGAACACCACCACCCGGCGTGCCGCCGTCGGCGCGCTGGCTCTCGCGCTCGTGGCGGCCGGTTGCGGCCGCGACCCGCAGCAGGCGCCCGAGCAGGCGCAGGACGTCACGACCGGCAAGGTCACCGGGGAGGTCACGGTCTGGGCGATGGGCGAGGAGGGCAAGGCGCTCGGCGCCTTCGTCAAGGACTACGAGAGCGCCAACCCGGGCGTGAAGGTCAACGTGACGGCCATCGGCTGGGACGTGGCCCACGACAAGATCACCGCGGCCATCGCCGGCGGGGCCACGCCCGACGTCAGCATGATCGGCTCGACCTGGTCGGGCGAGCTGGCCAAGACCGGCGCGCTCGAACCCACCCCCGCCAACCTGGTCGACAAGGCCGCCTTCTTCCCCGGCGCCTGGCAGACCGTGGACGTCAACGGCACCGCGTACGGCGTGCCCTGGTACGTCGAGACCCGCGTCCTGTACTACCGCACCGACCAGGCCGGAAAGGCGGGCGTGAAACCCCCGGCGACCTGGGCGGAGTTCACCGCGTTCGCCAAAGCGCTCAAGGAGAAGGGCGGCGCGAAGAACGGCTTCCAGCAGAGCTACACCCAGGGCGCCTCCTGGCAGGAGGTGCTGCCGCTGATCTGGCAGGCGGGCGGCGAGATCGTCAAGGACGGCGCCTACACCTTCGACACGCCCGAGGCGGTGACCGCGCTCAAGCAGTACGCCTCGATGTTCGAGCAGAAGCTGGCCCCGAACAACACGCCCGAGGGCGCGTTCCCGCAGAGCTTCATCAAGGGCGAGATCGGCGGCTTCTTCTCCGGCCCGTGGATGATCGGCGTGCTGAACAACGACGGCGGCTCAGGGTTCTCGGACAAGTTCGACGTCGCCCCCTACCCCAAGGGCCCGGTGTCGGCGACGAGCTTCGTGGGCGGCTCCGACATGGCGGTGTTCAAGCAGGCGAAGAACCGCGACGCCGCCTGGTCGTTCATCAAGTGGCTGAGCGAGCCCCAGGTGCAGGCGAAGTGGTACACCACGGTCAAGGCGCTGCCCGCCGTCCAGGCCGCCTGGCAGGAGCCCGCGCTCAAGGCGGACAAGCAGCTCGCGGTCTTCGGCGAGCAGCTCAAGGACGCCAGGACACCGCCGCCGTTCCCGACCTGGGAGCAGGTGGCCCGGGTGCTGGAAGGCGAGCTGGAGAAGCTGGCCCGCGGCACCCAGACGCCCGAGCAGACGGCCAAGTCGATCCAGTCCCAGGCCGCCACCATCGGCACCGGCCTCTGAGCCGTGGCCGTCCGCACGAAGCAGGCGCCGGCCGCCCCGCCGCCGATCAGGATCAGGGGCGCGTTACGCCAGTCGGGCATCGGCTGGCTCTTCATCACGCCGTTCGTGGTCCTCTTCGCGGTCTTCTACCTGGGGCCGCTGCTGGTCGGCATCGGCATGAGCTTCACCGACATGCGCAGCACCGACGTGAGCGACCCGCTGGCCGTCGACCCGGTCGGCGTCGAGAACTATCTGCGGCTCATGAACGACGCCGCCATGCGCAGGGCGGCCGTCAACACCGTCGTCTTCGTGCTCACCACGCTGCCGCTGGCCGTCGGGCTCGGGCTGGCCGCCGCCGTGCTGCTGAACTCCGGCATCGCCCGTCTGCCCGCCGCGTTCTTCCGCCTCGGCTACTACCTGCCCAACATCACCAGCATCATCGGCATCGCGGTGGCCTGGAAGTTCCTGCTGGAGCCCGAGGCGGGGCTGGTCAACCGGCTGCTGGAGCTGGTGGGCGTCCAGGGCCCCAACTGGCTGCAGAACGAGAGCACCGCGCTGCCGTCCATCATCGTGATGACGGCCTGGCGCAGCTTCGGCTTCAACATGATCGTGCTGCTGGCCGCGCTGCAGAGCATCCCCAGGGAGCTGTACGAGGCCGCCGAGGTCGACGGCGCGGGCCGCTGGGCCCGCTTCCGCTCGGTCACCGTGCCCTCACTCCGCCCCGTGCTGCTGTTCTGCACCGTCTACAGCTCGGTCGGCTTCATGCAGTTCATGGAGGAGCCCCTGGTCATGACCAGGGGCGGGCCGCTCAACTCCACCCTGTCGGCCTCGCTGGCCATCTTCGGCCAGTTCGGGGTGGGCAACTACGGCTACGCCGGAGCCGCCTCGACGGTGCTGTTCACCGTCATCGTGGCGCTGGCCGTGCTGCAACTCAGGCTCGGGAGGCGCCGATGAGGAACGGGAGCACCCGCCGCCAGCGGGCGGTCGTCTACCTGGGGCTCGGCGTCGGCCTGGCCCTGGTCGCCGGCCCCTTCCTGTGGACGGCGCTCAGCTCGGTCAAGCCGGAACAGGAGATCAGGCGCGACCCGCCGACGTTCTGGCCGCAGACCTGGACGCTGGACAACTTCGCCGAGCTGTTCGACCGGGTCGACATCGGCACCGAGTTCGCCAACAGCACGTTCATCGCACTCGTGCTGGTCGCCACCAACCTGCTGTTCTGCTCCATGGTCGGCTACGCCTTCGCCAAGCTCCGCTTCCGTGGCCGGAACGTGGCCTTCGCGCTGGTGCTGGTGCAGCTCGCGATCCCGGCGATCGTGCTGATGATGCCGCAGTTCGTGCTGATCGCGAAGCTGGGCCTGGTCAACACGTTCATCGGGATCATCCTGCCCACCGTGGTGACGCCGCTCGGCGTGTTCATGATGCGGCAGTTCATCTCCGACCTGCCCGACGAGCTGATCGACGCGGCCCGGGTCGACGGCGCCAGGGAGTTCCGCATCTTCTTCCGGATCATCCTGCCGCTGTGCGGGCCGCCGCTGGCCACGCTCGGCCTGATCACGTTCCTCGGCGCGTGGAACAACTTCCTGTGGCCGGCCGTCGTCGCGCAGAGCGAGGACATGTACACCCTGCCGGTCGCGCTCAACATCCTCAACGGCCACGAGGCCACCCACTACAACCTCCTGGTCGCCGGATCGGTCGTGGTGATCGCGCCGATCCTGATCCTGTTCGTCTTCCTGCAGCGCTTCTTCATCCAGGGCATCGCCACCACCGGCCTCAAGTAGGGGAGCAACCCATGCGCAAGACGGTCCTGTCCGCACTGCTCGTGCTGTCCTTATCCGTGCCGGCCGGCGCCGCGAACGCCGCCGCCTCGCCGGTCCACAGCGGCACCGACGCCGTCCTGCTCCGCTACGCGAAGGACACTTGGCGCTCGATGGACGCCATGGTGGTGCCGGCCACCGGCCTGCCCGCCGACAAGGTCACCGGAGACCTCAGAACCCGCGCCGAGGTCACCTCGCCGACCAACATCGGCACGTACCTCTGGAGCACGCTCACCGCCCGCGACCTGCGCCTCATCAGCGGCGCCGACGCCACCGAGCGCGTCGGCCGGGTCCTCACCGCGCTCGAGCGGATGCACCGCAACACCCCCACCGGCCAGTACTACAACTGGTACGACCCCGCCACCCTCGCCGTCATCACCACCTGGCCCGACTCCGGCGACGTCGTGCGCCCCTTCGCCTCCAGCGTGGACAACGGCTGGCTGGCCGGCGCGCTCATGATGGTCCGCAACGCCGTCCCCCGGCACGCCGCCCGCGCCGACCGGCTGGTCAACTCCATGAACTTCCGCGCCTACTACGACCCGGCCGCCCGCCCCGACGCCGGCACCGGGTTGCTGCGCGGCGGCTTCTGGCCCGACCCGCCGGTCGAGTGCAACGTGGAGAGCGACTACGCCGGCACCGGCACGACCGTTTACTCCACCTGCCACCACTACGGCGCCCCCGCAGAGACCCGGATCGGCCAGTACGTGGGCATCGCGCTCGGCCAGCTGCCCCGCGAGAGCTACTTCGGCCCGTACCGCACCTTCCCCGACAACGGCTGCGACTTCGGCTGGCAGGAGCAGAAGCCGGTCGGGTCGTGGAAGACCTACCTCGGCGTGAACGTCTGGGAGGGCACCTACGGCTACCGCGGCATGCGCTTCGTCCCCAACTGGGGCGGATCGATGTTCGAGGCGCTCATGCCCGACCTGGTCGTCCCCGAGGCCGAGTGGGCGCCGAAGAGCTGGGGCCGCAACCACCCGGTCTTCGTCCGCGCCCAGATCGAGCACGGCCTGAAGGAGGCCCGCTACGGCTACTGGGGCTTCTCCCCGTCCAACGACCCCCACGGCACCTACCGCGTCTACGGCGTCGACCCGCTCGGCATGGACGAGCCCGGCTACACCTCCGACGAGGAGGAGACCCGCGTCGACTACGGCTACGAGGGCTGCCGCCCCGCCCAGCCGCAGCCGGCGAGCTTCGGGAACGGCGTGGTGACGCCGCACGCCAGCTTCCTGGCCCTCCCGTACGCCAGGAACGCCGCCCTGGCCAACCTGGCCAAGCTGCGGGCCGGCTTCGACGCCTACGGCCCCGGCGGCTTCTACGACGCGGTCGCGGTCCGCACGGGGGCCGTGTCCAAGTGGTATCTGGCACTCGACCAGGGCATGGTCATGGGCGCCCTGGGCAACGTGCTCGCGAACGGCAACCTGCACCGCTACTTCGCCGGCTCCGGCGTGGAGCACCGGCTCCGGCCGGTGATGGCGATCGAGGATTGGGATGTGCGATGAATCGAGGCACCCGCCGATGAGTACGGCCGCGCACCGCGACTGGCAGCAACGCGTCGGACAGGCGTCCGGCGAGACGACCGTCCCCGTGCCCGCGCTGGAGGCCCCCACCGGCCTGCGCGCGGTCCCGGGGGCCGGGCACGTGACGCTCACCTGGGATCCCGTGCCCGAGGCGATCGGCTACCTGGTGCACAGGGACGGGGTGCGCGCCGTGCCGCCCGAGGTGGACGTGCCCGCGGTGCCGTCCTGCCGGTTCGTGGACACCGGCCACGGGGCGGCCGCCTACACGGTGGCCGCCGTCATCGGCGCGGACGCGACCGGGCCGTTCTCCCCGCCCGTCGAGGCCGCCCCGCTGCCCGTCTCCGGCGCCGCCGCCGTCTCTGTGCAGGTGGACGCGCGGCGGGTGACGCGTGAGCTGCCCCGGCCGTGGGCGTACATGGTGGGCTCTGAGCACCTGTCCCACCTGCTCAGCACCGACGAGAGCGGCGGCCGGCCCATCGGCGAGGAGCTGGCCGACGCGCTGCGCCTCGTGCGCGAGCGGCTCGGCGTGCGCACGGTCAGGGCGCACGCCATCCTCGGCGACGACCTCGGCGTCTACAAGGAGGGCGAGCCGTACGACTTCTCCGGCGTGGACGCCGTCTACGACAAGGTCGTCTCGCTCGGGCTGCGGCCGATCGTGGAGCTCGGCTACATGCCCCGCGACCTGGCCGCCGACCCGTCCAGGACGGTCTTCGACTACGCGGCCGTCATCTCGCCCCCCAAGGACTTCGAGGCGTGGGGCGACCTGGTCAGGGCCCTCGTCGAGCACCTCGCCGCCCGCTACGGCATCCGCGAGCTGATCGACCACTGGGCCTTCGAGGTCTGGAACGAGCCGAACCTGTCCGTCTTCTGGTCCGGCACCCCCGAGGAGTACTTCCTGCTCTACGACGTCACCGCCGCCGCGGTGAAGAACGTCCACCCGGACCTGCGCGTCGGCGGCCCCTCCTCCGCCGCGAACGGCTGGGTCGAGGAACTGCTCGCGCACATCGCCGGATCGGGCGCGCCGCTCGACTTCGTCTCCACGCACACGTACGGGAACGCGCCGCTCGACTGGCGGCCCACGCTGGCCAGGCACGGCCACGACGTGCCCGTCTGGTGGACCGAGTGGGGGCCCACCCCGACCCACTTCCAGGGGATCGGGGACGGCGCGTTCGGGGCGGCGTTCGTGCTGCACGGCATGAAGTCGGCGGCCGGCCGCATCGAGGCGCTGTCGCACTGGGTGGCCTCGGACCACTTCGAGGAGGTGGGCCGGCCGCCCAGGCTCTTCCACGGCGGCTTCGGCCTGCTCACCGTCGGCAACCTGCGCAAGCCCCGCTTCCACGCCCTCGCCCTGGCCGAACGGCTCGGCGGCCTGGAGCTGGCGGCCGAGGCCGGGGGCGACGTGGGTGGCGTCGAGGTGTGGGCGGCCCGCCACGACGACGGCCGGGTCGGGGTGCTCGTCTGGAACGGCACCCTCAACAACGCCCAGGCGTCCGGGGCCGCCGAACTTGACCGTTCGATCACGCTCACCGTCGAGGGGTTGGAGGGCTCGTACACGCTGACCCATCACCGCATCGACGCCGATCACACGAACGTGGAGGCGGCCTGGCAGGCGATGGGCGGCGGGGACTGGCCGCAGGGTGCGCAGTGGGAGGAACTGCGCGCTTGTGACGAGCTGGCCGAGCTGGCTCCGCCCGCCACCGTCACCGGTCCCACGTTCACGATCACCTTCGACCTGCCCATGCCGGGGGTGAGCTTCCTCGAACTGACCCCCTGAGCCTGGCCACCTTCACCGGCCACCTTTCACCGGCGTCCTGCGCCGGCCCCTTGAACCGGCGGTTCTGTACGCGGGAGGCGCGCCGGTGAGAGCCTGTGCTAATGACCGATCCGGCCGAGGCGCTGGCCGCCCGCATCGAGCGGTTCGAGCAGGCCGCGGATCCCGAGCTGATCTGGGATCCCGCGGCGCTGGCCGAAGCCGAGCAGGCGATGCGGGCGTGCGCCGGCGACAGGACCGACGCCGCCGCCTGGCGGCTGATCGGCATGCTGCACCTGGCCCGCTACCGGCTCGACCAGCGCACCACGCAGGACGCCGCCGTGGCGGGCGCCTTCTTCGCCGCCGTGGCCGTGCTGGATCCCGGCCGCCTGCCGGAGAAGCTGCGCGGCTCCCGGCCGCCGGGCGAGTCGGCCGACACGTGGGCCGGGCTGGTGGAAGAGGTCTTCCAGCACGTGGACCCGGACGCCTACCGGCACGTGGGGTTGCTGATCCACGCCCTGGTCCGCCGGGCCATGGCCGACCCGGTGCCGGAGGTCTCCGACCGGCTCGGCCAGTTCCTGCTGCAGGAGTCCATGCGCGCCGCCGACCCCGCCTGGGCGCCGGGCGCGCTCGGGCTGGTCGGCGCGGGCCTGGTCCGCCAGTACACGCGCGGCGGGGAACGGCACGTCATCGCCGACGCGGTCCACATGCTGCTGCGGGCCGCGCTCGGGGCCCACGGCGACACCCTGTCCGCGGGCGAGCTGGCCGCCGCCCTGGCCCTGGCGGCGCCCGATGACGACGAGCTGGTCCGGGCGTACCTGGCGGCGGTCGAGACCCCGCCCGGCGGCCAGGACAGGTCACGGGCGCTGCTGACCCTCGTCGACCTCACCCAGGCGCGCGCCGCGGCGTCGTACGCGGACGAGGACCTGCTGGCGTTCATCAGGGTCGGGCAGTGCGCGCTGGACTTCTGGCACGAGCCGTGGGCCCATCCGGGGGTGCTGGCGCCGTACGCGGCGGGGCTGATCGAGTGGTTCGTCGTGACGGGGAACGAGAGCTCGCTGGAGGCCGGCCTGGAGATGCTGGACGCCCTGCACGTGACGCCGGACGAGACGTCGCGCGGACTCGGCACCGACCCCGTCGTCCGGCTAGGGCTCCTCGGCGACCGGCGCTGGCACCGCTACGGCGTCACCGGCGACCCCGCCGACCTGGACGCGGCCATCTCCGTCATGCGCCGAGCCGCCGACCTCTCCACCGCCGGCCACTCCGGCCTCAGCCGTCCTGGTTCCGGTGGTTCTGGGGCGGGTGGCTCCCAGCCGGGCGGTGCTCAGCCGAACGACCCCCTGGGCAGCGACCGTCTGGAGAGCGACCGTCTGGAGAGCGACCGTCTGGAGAGCGACCGTCTGGAGAGCGACCGTCTGGAGAGCGACCGTCTGGAGAGCGGACCCCGGGGGAGCGACCGTCTGGAAAACGGTCCTCTGGCTAGCGGTCCTCTGGGGGGCGGTTCGTCGGCGAGCGGGCATCCCGACCGGCCACGGCTGCTCACCAACCTGGCGAACGCGCTGCTCAGACGGGCCGTCGTGACCGGCGGCGACCCCACCGAACCGATCGCCGCCGCCCGCGCCGCCCTGGCCGCCCATGACGAGAAGGACCCGTCCAGGGCCACGACGCTGCTGCTGCTCGCCCAGGCCCTCAGACTCGACCTCACCATGGCCAACGCCGACGAGGCCCTCGCCGTGTTGCGCGAGGCGCTGGGGGCGTGGGAGCGGCTGACGTTCCGGACGGAGGCGTACGGGCTGGTGTCCGAGCTCCTGTGCTGGCGCGCCACCCAGACGGACGGCGGGCGCCGGGCCGACGACCTGCGCGAAGCCGTGCTGGCCGCCCGCCAGGGCGTCGAGCTGGCCACCAAGGCCTCCCACGACCAGAGCCCCGCCCAACGCAAGCTGTGCCGCGCGTTATTGGCCCGCCACTCGGCCTACGGCGACCCCCGCGACCTCACCGAAGCCCTGGCCCTGGCCGACGCAGCCGACCTCACTGACCTGCCCGAACTAACCCAGGCCCTGGACACCACCCTCACCCCACCACCTCCTGCGACCGCTACCCCTGGGACCGCCACCCCTGGGACCGCCAGTTCTGTGGCTGTCGGCCCTGGGACTGCCGCTCCTGGGACCGTCGGCCCTGGGACTGGCGCTCCTGGGACCGTCAGCTCTGGGACTGGCGCTCCTGGGAGCGTCGGCCCTGGGATCACGAGCCCTGTTGTCGACCCTGGCGCAGCTGATCCTGCCACTCCGGTTCCCGGCCTTTCGGCCTCCGCACCCCCAGCCCCCGGTGTTCCGGCCCCCATTGCCCCTGGGCCGGTCGCTTCAGGGCCGCGCACCCGACAGCCGCTCACCCAACAGTCGGTCCCCCCAGGGCGGGTCGCACCCGAGTCGGTCCCATCGGGGCCGGCCGCCTCGGGGCCCACCCCGACGAAGCCCGTCACGCCGGCTCCCGAGACGCCGGCCTCCACGTCGGTCCCGGAGGCGCCAGCCGGCACGGCAGCCCCGCAGACGCCGGCATCCACGTCGGTCCCGGAGCTGCCAACCTCCAGGGTCCCGGAGCGGCCAGCCTCCGCGGCAGCCCCGGAGGCCCCAGCTCTCGACAACTCAGCTTCCGACACCCCGGTGCCTTCCACGCCTTCCACTCATGCCCCCGACCGGCGGCCGTCGTTGGTCGTGGATGAGCAGCTTGCGGTGGCCGCCACCGAGTTGGCCATGCGTTCTCCGGACGAGGACCTGGCGCTCAAGTTGCTGCGGCTGGCCGAGCTCAGGGCCGAGGGGAGCGGGGAGCGGGGCGAATTCCTGCTGGGGACCGCGCTGCGGCTGGCCGAGGCGGGGCGCTCGCGTGCTGCGGGCGTGGTGCTGGAACGGGCGGCGGTGGCCTTCGAGGCGGCCGGGCTGCGGTCGCGGGCGGCCTACGCGCTGTCGCGGCTGGGAGCGGGTCACGAGGCGTCGGGGGAGCCGTCCCGTGCTCTGGAGGCGTACGAACGCTCGGCGGCCGTCTACCACGACCTCGACGACCCCGCAGCCGAGGCGCGCCAGTTCGGCCACATGGGCGCGCTCCACCTGAGGACCGGCGATCCCGCCCGCGCCGTGGAGCACCACATGCGCGCCGTGGCCCGGTGCGAGGAGGCCGGACTGCCGGAGGACGAGGCGCTGCACCAGGACGCCGCGGCCGTGGCGCACCTCGCCGCCGGGAATCCGGAGGAGGCCGTCTCCTGCGCGGCCAGGTCACGCGCGCTCCACCTCGCGCTCGGCGAGAGCGTCGCCGCCGCCAAGGCGCTCGTCCACGCCGCCAGGGCGGCCGTCGACCAGGACGACCTCACCGCCTCCGCGGAACGCATGGCCGCCTGCGCCATCGAACTGGAGGCCGCCGGAGCGTGGGAGGAGGCGTGCGCGGCGCTCGACGCCCACGCCGTCCTGCTGTCCGGGCGGGGACATCCCGGCTACGCCGCCGCCTGCGAGACCAGGCTGGTGGAGGTCGTCCGGCGCAAGGGGCGGCGGCGCGAACCCGCCGACGAGTGGTACCGGATCGCGCAGCGCCGCCGTGGCCGCGGGGACGTCGACGGCGCCAGGGTCGCCTTCGACCTGGCCGAACGCGAGTACGAGGCCATCGGACACCACGACGGAGCCGGGGCCGTCCGCTACAACCTGGGCTGCCTGGCGTACGCGGAGGGTGATGCGGAACGGGCGCTGGCGGCGTTCGGGGCGGCGGCGGAGGCGTTCGCCGGGCTGCGGTCGCGGGCGAAGGAGGCGGCGGCGCTGAGCATGCGCGCCGCCTGCCTGACGGCCCTCGACCGCGCCGACGAAGCCCCGGACGACCTCGAACGGGCCCTGGAGCTGGCCGCCGCCGAGGGTGACCTGGAGACGCTGCTGATCGCCACCCTCGGCCGCGCCGCGGTGGGCGTGGAGCTGGGCGAGCTCAGGGAGGCCGGTGAACGCCTGCAATCGGCGCTCGGCCTGGCCGCCGGGGACGCGCTCAAGGAAGCCGTCGTCCACGACCGCCTGGCCGCGCTCGCCGCCCGTACCGGAGACCTCGGAGCCCGCACGCGGGCCCTGGAGGCGGCCCTGGCGGGCTTCCGCGACGGGGGGCGGCACCGGCTGGCCGCGCTCGCCTCGATCAAGCTGGGCTTTGCTTTGGAGGCGCACGGCGAGTTCCGCCGGGCCAGGGCCGCGCTGGAGGAGGGCCTCACCGGCCTGGAGACGGCCGACGACGCGCTCGCTTCGGCGGGAGCGCCGTTCGAGATCATCGCGGCCATGGCGGGGGAGCTGGACGCCGCCGTCCTGTCCCGCCTGGCCGGCATCCAGCTCGATCTCGGCGACCTCACTCGCGGCCGCGCCACCCTGACCAGAGCTCTGGCCTCTCTCGGTACGGGCGGCCGGCGCGCGGAGGCGTCGGAACGCCTGCGCTCCTGGCTACGCCTGGCCGAGGCGGAATCAGCCGGCGACCTCCCCACGGCCCGCACCCTCGCCCAGACCTTCCTCACCAACCTCCCGCCCACCACCCCACCCGACCCAGGTAGGGCTTCGCGCGGCCCGATCATCGCTTCGCCTGGCTCGGGCGCAGTCCCAGCCGGCTCGACTACCGCTCCGCCCGGCCCGCCCACCGGTCTGCCCGGCCCGGCCGGTTCAGATGGCGACCGTGAGCTCGCCGACCGTTCCCATCTCCTGGCCAGGCTCTCGTTCTACTGCCGCGAGCTGGGCGACCTCCCCGCCGCCTACGACCATGCCGTTCAGGGGTACGAGCTGCGTGACGAACGGATCGTCGAACACCTGCGGAACATGGGCGCGGCGGCCACCGAGCTGGGCCGGGCGGAGGAGGCGGTCACCCATCTGTCCAGGGCGGTCGAGCTGGCCCGCGACGAGGGCATCGCGTTCCCCGCCCACCTCGTCCAGTCCCTCGGCCTTCTCGCCGCCGCCCTCGCCGACCTGGGCCGCTGGTCCGAGGCCGCGCGGGCGTACGAGGAGAGTCTCGCCCTGGTCGAGGCCCCCATCTGGCGCGCGCTCCGAGTCCCGATGCTGACCGGCCGCGCCGACCTCCACCTCAAGCTCGGCGAGCTGGACGAAGCCGCGGCCCGCTACCACGAGGCCATCGCGCTCGGCGAGGAACTGGGCGCCCCCGCCGGCCTCGCCTCCGCCTACGCCGGCCTGGCCCTGGTCCACGACCTGCGCGGAGAGCCCGCGCAGGGCCGCCCCTTCGCCGACCGGGCCCTGACTCTGGACCGAGAACACGGCCGCCACCGCAGCACGGTCCTTACCCTTCTCGCCCTCGCCCGCCTGGAACGCGCCGCACGGACTGAGGAGGCGGCCAAGGGGGCGGAAGCGGCGTTGGATCGGGACGCGGAAGCGCGTTCAAGGGAGGCTCTGACCAGGACGGCGCAGCTTGGGCAGACATGGCTGGAAGAAGCGCTCGTCCTGTCGCAGGAGATCGATTTCCGCGCCGGAGAGGCCGTCGCGCTCGCCCACCTGGGCGCCCTCGACCTCGCCGCCGCCCACAATGTCCACAAGGCCCGCACCGCCGCCGACACCGCCGCCGACACCGCCGCCGACACCGCCGCCGACACCGCCGCCGACACCGCCGCCGACACCGCCGCCGACACCGCCGCCGACACCGCCGCCGACACCGCCGCCGCTGCCGACACTCACACGGAGGAAGACGCCGAGTCCCGCACTCGCGCCTACGCCGCCGCCCACCGCCGGTTGTCGGCGGCGATCGAGCTGCTGGCCGACCTGGGGCATGACCTGGAGCTCGCCACCGCCTGCCACCACCGCTCGATCGCCGCCGAAGAGCTGGGCGACCTCCCCGCCGCCCTCGCCGACGCCGAACGAGCCCACGCCCTGGGTCACGAAGCCGCCCAAGACCGCGTGATCCGCCTGGCAGCCCACCTGAAGCAGGGCATGACAGCCTGGACCCACGCCGAACAGGCCGGACACCACACCCTCACCACCCACCTCGACCCGGAGCATCAGCCGCCTTCTCCCGGCATGCCCGCCACCCCTTCCAGCCCCCGAGCCTGGCCGGCTCCCTACGGCGTCCCTGCCGAGCTGCTGGAAACAGAGCGGCGAGGGCTGGAGGCCGTTCGCACGCTCACGTCGGCCGCCGTCAACACCCGCGACCCGGAACGCGCCGCGCACCTCATCCACCGCGCCCAAGCCGCCCAAGCCGATCTGGACGGTCTCTGGACCCGCATGGAGCCCCTGGCCCCCGACCACGTCGCCCTGCGCCGAGGCACTCCGCCCAGCAGCGCCGAGCTCGACGCCCTCGTCAACGCCCCTGGGACCGGTGTGGTGACGGCGCTGCTCGGATTCCATGTCGGGGAGGAAACGGTGACCGTGCTGGCTCATCGCACCGGCTGGGCCGAGCCGCGGGCCTTCCCCACCGCGGCCGACCGCCCCCTCCTGGCCGAATTCCTGCGCACCGCAGAGGGCCGCCGACCCGATCTGCTCGACATCGAGGCCCGCCGTCACCGTGCGGACCTCTGGCGCCGCCTGGCCGACCTCCTGCTGTCAGAGGCGGTCCGAGCCCTGGGTGACCACGTGGACCTGCTCCACCTGTTCCCGCACGCCGCTCTGCACCGCATCCCGCTGCACGCCCTGGCCCCGGACGGCCGCCCGCTGCTCGAACGGTTCCCCGTCGCGTACGCTCCCTCCGCCGCCGCCCTGTCGAGGCTGGCGAAAAGGGCCCCGTCGCGTGGCGGCCACTCTCTGGTGCTCACCTTCACCCCGGATGCCGCCGAGCGCCCGGTGGTGGAGTCCGAGGCGCGGGACGCAGCCGCCCTGCTCGGCACCACCCACCGCCAGGCCACCACGAACGCCCTGACCAGAAGCCCCCAGAACGGCTCGTGGCACGTGGTGCACCTGGCCTGCCGCGCCGTCGAGGATCCGGCCGACCCGTTCGCCGCGGGCATCCGCCTCGCCGACGGCCTCCGCACCGCCCGCGACCTCATGAGCACGCGCCTGGACGCCGGCCTCGTCCTCGTCACCGCCCACGAGACCACGCACCGGACGAACCGCGAGCCCGCCCCCGAGACGGTCCACGGGGCCGGTCTGCACGACGGTCTGGCCGGGCTCGGGTACGGGTTGCTGCACGCAGGTGCCGGAGCCGTGGTGCTCTCGCTGTGGCCGGTGTCCGCCGAGATCACCCGCGCACTCATGCGCGACCTGCACACCAGCCTCCGCGCGGGCGCCGGCCCGGCCCAGGCCCTGCGCGCCGCCGTACTCGGCCTGCGTGAGCTCTACGGACCCGCGGAACCGGAGCTGTGGGCGTCGTACGTGCTGGTCGGCCTTCCCGACGGCGTCCCGGCCACCGGCGACTACAGGTAGGACCTGGCGGCGCTCACCAGCTCGGCCGCCGCGTCGCGCGTGTCGACGTGGATGGCCAGCTCCGGAGTGCGTTCGCGCACGTCCTGGTCGCGGATCGCGAACACGGCCGGCGCCACCCCGACGTCGCCGTAGCGGCCGGTCACCGCCTGCCCGATCGCCCGGCGCACGTCGCGGACCACCTCGCGCGTGGTGTGGCCGGCGCCGGAGGCGGCGAGGTAGCCGAGCATGCCGGCGAAGCGCAGCTCGCCCTCGGCGGCGGGGCTCTGCTCGGGCAGCACGGGCCGGTCCAGCCAGAACACCCGGCCCACCAGGAACGCCTCGTAGCCGTCGTCGCCGAGCACGCGCGCCGTCCCGGCGAGCAACTCGCCGAACTCGGCCAGCTCCGCCTCGGGCGGCAGGTCCGTGGTGACGAACAAGGGCACGATCAGCGAGTCGAGCATGTGACTATCCCTCCGTGAGGTGCCTCATCGTAGGATGCCCCACCGACAATCTCGGTGCTCGCCACACGCAGGAGTGCGAAGGCCCACATGCAGGTCTCCGGAGAGGCTGTGCGAAGACCCACGCACAGGTCCCGGCGAGGCCGTGCGTAGGATCGCGGGAATGGCGACGGCTCTTCTGATCACCGGCACCGTGGGCGCGGGCAAGACGACGGTGGCCGACTTCGCGGGCGACCTGCTCATCGAGGCGGGCGTGCCCAACGCGGTCATCGACCTCGACTGGCTCCGCCGGGCCTGGCCGGCGCCCCCGCGCGACCCGTACAACGGCGCCCTGACCCTGCGCAACCTGCGCGCCGTCGCCGCGAACTTCGTGGCCGCCGGAGCCGAGCGGCTCGTGCTCGCGGGCGTCATCGAGAGCCGGCGGGAGCGGCTCGCCCACGAGGAGGCGCTCGGCGTCCCGCTCACGGTCTGCCGCGTGCACGTGGATCTCTCATTGGTACGCCGCCGGCTGCGCTCCCGCCACGCCCTCGACCCCAAGGCGCTTGACCGCCACCTCGAAAGGTCAGGGGAATTGCAGTCGATCCTCGACGCGGCCGGGGTTGACGACTACGCCGTGGACGGGACGCACGGCACTCCCGAGGAGGTCGCCGCCCGCGTGTTGCGGGGCTGGCAGGCGTAGTAGAGGGCGGTCAGCGTTCGGTCCACTCGTCCTCCAGCGCCGAGTGCACGATCGAGTCGCGCCACCCCGCCGGCGTGTGCAGGTGGTGCCTGATGCGGCCCTCCTCGACCATCCCGGCCGTCAGCATCGCGAGCTGGGCGGGCAGGTTGGCGGGGGAGCGGGCGCCCCAGATGCGGTGCAGCCCGAGCTGCTTGAACCCGAACGACAGCAGCAGCCGGACGAGGTCGGTCCCGATCCCGCGCCCCCACTGGTCGCGGTGGAGCCCGAAGCCGATCTCGGCGCTGTGCGGGTGCTCGGCCTCGATCAGCAGGCGCGCGACCCCGATGATGTCGCAGCGCGCGCTGTCGACGACGGCCAGCACGTAGAGGCGGCGCGGCTCGGCCGCGGAAGCCTCGATGGCCTCGTCGACCAGCCGTTCGACCTCGCGCAGGCTGCGCGGCGGGAACGGCATGTGCTGGGTGGCGACGCGGTCGCCGTAGATGGCGTGCAGGGCGGGAGCGTCGGCCTCCGTGATGTCACGGAGGCCGAGACGATCGCCCTTGCGGACCACGCGGCGCATGCGCAGAAGGTAACGCGAGTCCCGTGATCTCTACAAGCCCTTGTCAAGTCGCGAGTTGACTTCCGTAAGCTCGGGCGACAAGTTCGGCGACGGCGCTGTGGGGGCCGAGGGGCTCCGCGTGGCCCGCCTCGATCGCCGCCGCGGCCTGTTCGACGACGCTCACGGGGGCCTCGTGGCCGATCATGCAGGGCGCGATGGCCAGCCGTTCCGCGCCCGCCGAGCGCAGCCGCTGGGCCGCCGCCGGCACGCCGGGGTCGCTGTCGAGCGAGGCGGCCACGACCGGCAGCGTGAGCCTGGAGGCCAGGAGCACCGCGGTGGCCTGCACGGCCCCCACGGCCCTGATCCCGCCCACGGTGCCGAGGATGACGCCGTCGACGGGGCTGGAGACGTTCAGCAGGCGGACGCGGTCGGCCCGCGCCAGGCCGCGCTCGGCCAGGCGAATGTGCAGGACCTCGGCCAGCAGCGGGTGCGGGCCCAGCGCCTCGGTCACCACCGCCCCCGTGCCTGCGGCGGCCACGGCCTTGCCGATCTCGGCCATCACGACGGGGTCGTCCCAGGTGAGCAGGGGTACGACGACGGCGTCGCGGCCGGAGGGCAGGGAGTCCGCGAGGTCGGTGACGCTCGTGAGGCGCACCTCGATCTGCGGATTGTCGACGCGGACCACTGCCGCTATCTCCTCGGCCACGCCGGTGACGCCGCCCGGTGTGGCGAGCACGAGCATCGGGGCGTCGGGGGGCAAGGACGTGGGCACGGGACGGCGGTGTCGGCCGCCGCCCGGCCGGGGGGAACGTTCTCGTACAGGCAGGCTCACAGGCGCGCAGTTTATGCCTAATCGACGGTGGGTGTTCCAGGAATCGATGGCGATTGCGTCACAACCCGGAGCGTGTGATCGAGATTACATCGTGATCTCGCGGCACATTGACTTACCCGTACAAAACGGAAAACCTGGGCGCACTAGAAACGCGTTCTAGAGCGACAGCACGCAGGACCGTCCCCGGAGGATGGGAATGAAGCCGTTCTATGTCCGCGAACTGAGTGTCTACCCGGTCGGCCGCCGCCGCATCCTGTTGCTGGCGGTCGCCGTACTGGCCAGCCTGGTGGCGAACTTCGAGACCACGCTCGCCACGATCCTGCCCCTCCTCATGACCGACCTCGGCATGTCCCTGACCGTCTACGGCCAGCTCGCCGCGCTGTCGGTGCTGGTGGGCGGGCTGTCGGCGGGCTTCGGCGGCATCCTGTCCGACCGGTGGGGCCGGGTCGCGATCCTCGTGCCCACCCTCACCGTCACCGCCGCCTGCAACTTCCTGCTGGCCACCGTGGACTCCGTCGCCGGGCTGTTCTGGGTGCGGTGCCTGATGCTGTTCATCGAGGGCGCGGGCATCACGATCACCGCCTCGCTGGTCCGCGACTTCTCGCCGCGCATGGGGCGGGCGCAGGCGTTCGCGTTCTGGACGTGGGGGCCGGTCGGGGCGGCGTTCCTGGCCTCGTTCATCGCGGGGTTCACGCTGCCGCTGTTCGGCAACGCGTGGCAGTCGCAGGCGATCATCATGGGCGTCGTGTCGCTGAGCATGTGCGCCGTGATCATCTGGAAGATCGCCGAGCCGTCCGGAGCGCTGCGGGCGCAGGTGATGGAGGCCGAGCAGGAGCTCGCGGTCGAGGGGGAGGCCGGCCACGGCCGGGTGCGCGAGCTGTTCAAGCACCCTCACCTCTGGGCCCACGTGCTCGGCAACACCGGTTGGCAGGTGCTCTACTGGACGTTCACCATCTTCGGCCAGACCATCCTGGCCACCGCCTTCGGCATGGACGCGGCCACGGCCAACCGGGTCGTCGCGCTGGGCATCGTGCTCAACGCCCTGGCGGTGGTGATCGTCGGCCGGGCGTCGGACCGGCTGCGGCTGCGCAAGCCGTTCACCGCCGTGGGCACCGTGCTCACCGCCGCCGCGCTGGCGTACTTCATCTTCCTGATCGGGCCCGGCGTCTCCACCGGGCACGTCACCGCCGTCTACGCGCTGCTGTTCCTGGTCATGGGCGTCGCGTACGTGCCGTGGATGGCCAACTTCTCCGAGAACGCCGAGGACGTCGAGTCCCGCCTGCAGGGCTCGGCCCTGGGGCTGTGGGGCATGGTCGTCCGGGTGATGATCGTGGTCATGCTGATCGTCTCGCCGAGGGTGGTGGAGGCCGGCGGCTGGCAGCTCTGGCTGAGCGTGGCGCTGGCCGGCCAGGTCGTCTTCCTCGTCTCGATGGTCGCGTTCAAGGGCCGCTGGCGGACCGCCAGGCCGCAAGGGGTCGAGGTCTAACGGGACGGTACGACCACCGCCTGCGGGTTGCCCGGCGCGTACACCGTGATCCCCTGCGGCAGTGACTTGAGCTTCTCGATCTCCGCGCAGGCCGGGCACTTGTCGTAGCCGTCCTGCCTGGCGCGGTTGGCCTCCGCCTCGGCCTTGGCCTGGGCCACCCGCGCCTGGGCCTCGGAGACGGCCGCCGAGGCAGACAGCGAGCGGTCCACCGCCTGCTGCACCTCGCCCGGCAGCGTCACCTTGACCAGCGTGAACCGCGGCCCGGTGAGGAAGTCCCCGCCCAGTGTGACGGGCAGGTCGCGGGCCAGCGAGGCGTTGACCGCGTTCTGCACCTCGGCGATGTTGGCGTTGCTGTCGCGCGGCTTGAGCGCGTTGCTCTCCAGCAGCGAGCAGGACGGCACCAGCTCCGCGCAGCGCATCGACCCGATCTGCCCGCGCAGCGCGTTGTCGATCACCGGCCGGACGGCCTGGCCGAAGAACGCGCTCCAGCCCTCGTCGCCGTCCCACGCGTAGAGCGAGCTGTCGTCCTGGGCGCGGAAGGTACGGGTGCCGTACTTGTCGTCGAACTTCTTGAGCGTCTCGTGGTCCAGGTTGAGGGTGAAGTAGAGGGTGCCCTCGATGCCCAGGTTCACGCCGTCGCTGCTCGGCACCGTCACCACGTCCACGCCGAGCGTCGTCGCCCGCTTGGCGTCGGCGGTGATGGTGTAGAAGCGCTGCTGCGCCGGATAGAGGTGGACGGAGGACCACATCCCCGTCCAGGTGAGCCCGGAGCCGGCGTCGATCACCTGGCGCACCCTGTTGTCGTCGAAGACCCCGCCGTCGCGGACGACGGCCACCTCGCCGCCGCCGGTGCTCTCCAGCCCGCCGACGCCCCCGATGAGCAGGGGGATCACGATCAGAGCCGCCACCACGGCCAGTGCGATTCTCATCAGGACCCTTCCGCGCGGGCGGCGTCGGCAGCCGCCGCCCGCGCTTTCGCGGCATTCCTGCGATGGTCGGAAGAACGACGGTTCAGGCGAACGGGCCCACCTGCGGGGCCTTGGGCGCGGCCTCGGGGGCGCTCTCCGCCAGGTCGAGGTCGCGGGTCTCAGGAGCGATGGCCAGGCCCACGGTCGTGACGGCCAGGGCGATCACCACGTAGATCGAGACCGCGATCGTGGACTGGTAGGACGCGAACAGCTGCAGCGCGATCACCGGCGCGAGGGCGCCGCCCACGATGCCGGCCACCTGGTAGCCCATGGACGCGCCGCTGTAGCGCAGGCGGGTGCTGAACAGCTCGGCGATGAAGGCGGCCTGCGGGCCGTACATCGCGGCGTGGGTGACCAGCGCCACCACCGCGGCCAGCGCGATCAGCGGGAAGGACTTGGTGTCGAGCAGCGGGAAGAAGACGAACACCCACACCGCCGCGCCGAGCACGCCCGCGAAGTAGACGGGACGGCGGCCGTACCGGTCGGACAGCGCGCCGGCCAGCGGGATCAGCACCAGCTGCAGCGCCGAGCCGATGAGCACCGAGTTCAGCGCGTACGAGCGCGGCAGCTCCAGCACGGTGGTGATGTAGACGATGATGTACGCGGTGAACGTGTAGAAGGCGACGTCCACCCCGATCCGCGCGGTGAAGGCCGACAGCAACGCGCGCGGGTGCGTGCGCAGCACCTCGACCAGCGGCATCCGCGCCTTGACGCCCTGCTGCTCGACCGCCTCGAACAGCGGCGACTCGGTGACCTTCAGCCGGACCCACAGGCCGACGAACACCAGCGCCCCTGACAGCAGGAACGGCACCCGCCAGCCCCACGACAGGAACGCCGCGTCGGTCATGACGAACGACATCAGCGCCAGCAGCCCCGTGGCCAGCACGTAGCCGGCGGGCACGCCGACCTGCGGCCAGCTCGCGTTGAAGCCGCGCCGCCGTCCGTCGCCGTGCTCCAGCGACATGATGACCGCGCCGCCCCACTCGCCGCCGAGGCCCAGGCCCTGCACGAAGCGGAGCACCGCCAGCAGAATCGGGGCCAGCACGCCCACGCTGGCGTACCCGGGCAGGACGCCGATGAGGAACGTCGAGACGCCCATCACCAGGAGCGTCACCACCAGCACCGTCTTGCGGCCGGCCCGGTCGCCGAAGTGGCCGAACACGATGCCGCCGAGCGGCCTGGCCACGAAGGCGACGGCGTTGGTGGTCAGGGACACCAGGACCGCGTTGAACGGGTCGAGGGAGGGGAAGAACAGCTTGGGGAAGACCAGGGTGGCCGCAGTGGTGTAGAGGAAGAAGTCGTACCACTCCAGCGACGTGCCGATCAGGCTGGCGAGAATCACCCGCCGGGTCTGTTGCGTGGAGCCTGACATCGATCGCTCCTTGAAATCGTGGGGGATATCTATCAACGTAAGGATCGTTGAACAATTCGACAAGAGGTTTGCTCCATGATTCCCTGTTAAATGTGGATAACGTGGTTGCCGATCTTTCTCAGGACCGGCCGCGGCTGGGGCGCAGCAGCACGGCGGAGCGCGTGGCCGACGTCCTGCGCGGCCGCATCAGCGAGGGCTACTTCCAGCCGGGGCAGCGGTTGTCGGAGGAGTCCATCTCGGAGGCGCTGGAGGTGTCGCGCAACACGCTGCGCGAGGCCTTCCGCCTGCTCGGCCACGAGGGTCTGCTCGACCACCGGCTCAACAGGGGCGTGTTCGTCCGCCTCCCGTCCGCCGAGGACGTCGCCGACCTCTACCAGGTGCGCCGCGTGCTGGAGGGCGCGGCCGTGCGGCGGGCCCCGGCCGAGCCGGCCCTGGCGCTGCTCAAGCAGGCGGTGCTCGACGCCGAGCAGGCCGCGGCGCGGGACGACTGGCAGGGCGTCGGCACCGCCAACATCCGCTTCCACCAGGCCCTGGTCTCGTTCAACCAGAGCCCGAGGATCGACGAGGCCATGCGCCAGCTCCTCGCCGAGCTGCGGCTCGTCTTCCACGTGATGGAAAACCCGCGCGCCTTCCACGAGCCGTTCGTCGACCGCAACCGCACGCTGCTCGGCCTGATCGAATCGGGCGAGTCCGAGCAGGCCGCCGCCTATCTGGACGACTACCTCGACCACGCCGAGCGGCTGCTCATCCACGCCTACGACCCCGACCGCTAACG
Source organism: Nonomuraea fuscirosea (assembly GCF_035917475.1). Lineage (NCBI taxonomy): Bacteria > Bacillati > Actinomycetota > Actinomycetes > Streptosporangiales > Streptosporangiaceae > Nonomuraea > Nonomuraea fuscirosea. Next base: position 2,400,099 of record NZ_CP109074.1, read on the forward strand.
TTGCCGCCCATGGACGACCGGATCTTCACCCTGGACGAGGCCCGCGCGCTGCTCCCCGCCGTGATGGAGGAGGCCGCCGTGGTGATCGCCGCCCGCGCCGACCTGGCCGAGATCGACTTCGCCCGCCGCACCGGCGGCGGATCGGAGCTGGGCGGCCTGCCCGAGCTCAAAGGACTGCAGGCCCGCATCGAGGAGATCCTGAGCGGGTGGAACGAGCGCGGCATCGAGGTCAAGGGCATCGCGCCCGTGCTCGTCGACTTCCCCTCGGTGCTCGACGGGTTCTCCGTCCGGCTGTGCTGGATCGAGGGGGAGCGGGAGCTCGGCTGGTACCACCGCACCGAGCTGGGCTTCGCCGGCCGCCGCCCGCTGTAGCCCGGCGCGACGTGTGGCCGATCCGTGATCAACCGAACACGCCGCGTCCGTGTCTAACGGGGTGAGCGAAAGGACCACACCCATGAGGCTCTCCTCGGCGGCCGCGGCGCTCCTCGCGCCGGCGGTCATCGGCGCGCTGGGGCTCGGCTCCGTCCCGGCCCAGGCGGACACCTCCGCGACGGCCGCCCGTCCCGCCGTACGCGCGGCCTGGATCAAGACCTGCTACGACGAGAAGCGGGAGGAGTCCTGGCCCTGCGGCACGTGGCGGCTGCTGCTGCGCGACGGCCGCCAGGTCGCCGTCCCGGCCGCCGCCGCGCGCGGCGTCGACGGCAAGGGCCGCAGGACCCGGCAGCCCGCCACGTTCGCGGTCAGCGCGGACGGCCGCGTGCTGGCCTACGAACGCGCCCGTGACCACCGCCTGGTCGTCCAGCGGGCCGACGGCGGCCCGGCCACCGAGCTGCCCGCCTCCGCCAGGCCACGAGGCGTCGGCAGCGACGAACTGGCCCTCACCCTGTCGCCCTCGGGCCACCGCGTGCTGATCGACTACACCGACGACCCGGAACGCCTGCGTACCAAGATCATCACCGTCGCCACCGGCGGCATCACGACGCTGCCCGCCGTCTACTCGACCCAGGGCTTCAGCGCCGACGGCGACCAGGTGCTGGCCACCCGGACGATGAGCGACAACACCACCGCCCTGTACGCCCTGCGCCCCGGCGGCGGCTTCCTCAAGCGCACCCCGCCCACGATCGTGGTCAACGGCGGCACCTACGCCCTCGACGCCGGCGGCACCACCGTCGGGTTCTTCACGGCCAGCCAGGACAAGCCGCCGCGGGTGCGCACCTACGACCTCGAGAGCGGCGAGCTGTCCGCCGGCGCGGACCTGCCGCTGCCCGCCGACGTGGCGCCGTACCTGGCGCGATGGAGCGGCGGCCGGCTCACGACTACGATCACGACGGACGACAGATCAGGAGCGACGGTGGTCAGGGTGCTCACGGTGGATCCGGCGAACGGCGCGGCCGAACAGGCCGACAAGTACACGATCAACTCCGGATACCACGCCTACGTCCTCGCGGGGGAGTGAACCGCATGCGCATCAAGATCATCGCAGCTCTGACCACGGCGCTCGCCCTGGCCTGGCCGGCGACCGCCCACGCCCACGTTTCCGGGCACGACCACGACAGCATCCGCTACGCCTCCATCAAGAGCTGCCCGATCAAGGGCGGCGGCGCCCGGCCGTGCGGCTCCTGGCGGCTCGTCATGCACAGCGGCGCCAGGAGCACCCTGCCCGACGCGCAGACGCTCGCGCTGGAGGCCGACGGCTCCACCAACCGTTACGTGCCGGCCCCCATCGCGGTCAGCGGGAACGGCCGGCGGGTGGCGTACTTCACCAAGAAGGGCCGCCTGGCCGTGCGGACGCTCGGCGGCGGGGTGCGCCTGCTGGCCGAGGACGCGCTGCCGAAGCGGGCCCAGTACGAGGTGACGCTGGTGCTGTCCGACGACGGCGCCCGGCTGGCCGCCTCCCCGCGCGGCGACAAGCCGGCCGGCGCGCGGATCTTCGACACGGCGACCGGTGAGCAGGTCGGCGTCCTTCCGCCCGAGGCGACGGTGGCCGGCTTCAGCGGCGACGGCGACGAACTGCTCGCCACCGTCCAGGCCGACGAGTCCGTCACCGAGCTGGTCGCCTACTCCGAGACCGGGGAGGAGCTGAGCCGGACCACGCCGCCGCAGGTCATCGCGGCCAACCTGCCGGGGGCGCTGGCGGCCGACGGGCGTACTGCGGCGATCCTGGTGGCCGGGGCGAAGGCGCTTACGGTGACGTACGACATGGCGGGCGACCAGCTCGGGGAGCGCAGGCGGGTCAAGCTGCCGGCCGGGCACGTCCACATGCTCGACTGGACCGGCGACCACGAACTGACCGCCCACCTGCTCAGCGAGCCGGGCGGGAGGACCAGGATGACGATCGTCCGGATCGACACGGAGACCGGCACGGTCAAGCTCAGAGACCGCTACACGATCCTCCCCGACACCTTCATCTTCGCAGCCTGCGGCGGCTGATCGGTCTGCGGCTGTTGGGCGGTTTGCGGCGATCGGATGGTCTGCGGCGGTGGGGCGGCTGACCGGAATACGGCGGCTGAGCGGTCGGCGGCCTTACCGCCCTGCCCGCTGACCGTCTTGCGGCGGTCGGGCGGCTGGGTGGCCGGTGGCGGGACATACGCTTTGCTGGTGGAGGTTCACTCGACCAAGGCGATGGCCGCGCGGGCCGTCGACCTGTGCGTGGCGCTGCTGCACGAGCAGCCGTCGATCGAGTCGGTGTCGCGGGTGCTGCGGGCGTACGGCGAGCTCGGCGCTCCCTGCACGGGGGACCTCGGCCTGGGGGAGGACGACGTGCGGGCGATGCGCGCGGCGGCGGCCCGGCTGCGCGAGGTGCTCGGCGCGGCCACCCCCGGCGATGCGTCGGCCCTGCTCAACCGGCTGCTCGCGGAGTCGGCCAGGCCCCCCAGGCTGACCGACCACGGCGGCACGACGACCTGGCACGTCCACGTCGACAGCAGCGACGAGGCCCCATGGGGTGAGTGGTTCCTGGCGTCGTCGGCGATGGCGCTGGCGGTGCTGCTGGCCGATCACCAGCGGGTACCGGGCGGGCTGTGCGCCTCGGCGAGCTGCGGGCGCCCGTTCCTCGACCTGGGCGGCGGCAGCCCACGCCGCTACTGCAGCGCCCGCTGCGCCACCCGCGAACGCGTCGCCGCCCACCGAGCCCGCACCACCTGACCCAACGAGCCCGCCACCGGAGCCCAACCGGCTACGTCCCCGCCACCGGCACAGGCTCCACCCACCGGCGCGCCCACCGGCCGCCGCCTGCCCGCGTCTCGCCGCTGCCACGCCTCAGCCGCTGCCGGGGGAGGAGCGGCCGCGGGGCAGCAGGATCGCGGCGGCCGTCGCCTGGAGGGCCGCGCCGGCGAGCAGGGCGATGCCGACGTCGTACGCCGCCAGCGGGCCGGCCAGCGCGGAGCCGAGCGCGAACGAGGTGATCTTGACGCTGGCCGCCGTGGTGAACACCTGGCTGCGCAGGCGCGCGGGCGCCTCGCGGTGCCGTACGGCGAAGAGCGCCGTGAGCTGCGGGCCCTCACCCAGCCCTGCCACCGCGGCCCCCACGACCGCCACCCAGAACGTCCCGGAGACGGCGAGCACCACCATCCCCACCCCCAGCACGGCAGTCCCCGCCGCCTGCACCACATCCCAGAACCGCGCCCCAGGACCGTTCCCCGCCCGCTCCGCCCTGTTCCCTGAGCGCTCCGTCCGCTCGGCCAAGTCCCCAGCCTGCTCGGCCACGTCCCACGGTCGAGGCGCGTCGGCTCGGGCGGGGCTCCGGGGGCGGGTCAGGGCGGCGAGCACGGCGTTGGCGGTGAGGCCGGCGGCGGCGGTGACGGCCAGCAGCAGCGCGCCGTGGCCGCTCTGCCCGGTCAGCCGCTCACCCAGCACAGGCGCGGACACGACCAGCATGGCCAGCCCGCAGCACGACACCATCGACCCGACCGTGGCCCGCCGCAACGCCACGTTCCGCACGATCGCCGAGACCCCGGCCCGCACCTCGGCCCCCACCGCCCTCACCTTGGCCCGAACGACCCGCGCGGGCAGTTCGCCCCGGCCTGTACCCCCGCGCACCCCATGGCTGGTGCCTGGACGAACCCTGTGGCCGGTGGCTGTGCGGGTCTCGTCGTCCGTGCCTGCGCGAACCGCGAGGCCGCCGCGTGAGGGGAGGCCGTATGCGGCCGGTAGTGCGGCGATCAGCAGCCCGGCGGACACCGGCACCGCCGCACCGCCCCCTCCGAAGGCAGCCACGGCCCCGACCAGTGCCGGACCGGCCAGGCCGGCCAGGTTGTAGCTCATCGAGTCCAGTGCCGTGGCCCGGCCCAGGCGTCCCGGACCGGCCACCAGGGGCAGTTGGGCCGTCCATCCGCCGGTGAGCGCGGGTCCCAGCAGTCCGGTCACGACCGCCAGCCCGATCACGACCGCGTCCGGTACCCGTCCCAGCAGGGCGAGGATCAGCAGCAGCCCGCCCGCGTACCCGAGCAGGCACGACGCCAGCAGCCGCCCCGGCCGCGGCGACCGGTCGAGCAGCACCCCGAGCAGCGGTCCTCCGGCGGCGGCCGAGACGGTGAGCCCGGCCAGCAACCATGATGCGGGCACCGGCGACCCGGTGACGGCCAGGCCCATCACGAGCAGGGCGGGCCCGGACATCTCGTCACCGGTACGCGCGGCGACGGCTCCGGTCATGTAACGGAATAACACCGACAAGACGTTACAGGAAACCGGCATGCCGATGTTAGGGGAGGGGTGTCACGGGAATGAGTACCCGCAGTCAAGCTCCCTGAGCTGGGGAAACCGCTCACGCCGGGGAGGCCGGCCTGCGCGGGCTGCGTGCGCGCAGGCCGGCCGCACACCCCCGCCCACTCAGGTCACTTCCTCAATCCTCCGCCCGCTCGGGCCGGTGCCGCCCCGTCGCTCAGGCTGAGCTGGTGATGACCGCGAAGCGGGCGCCGAACGGGTCGGCGAGGAACGCGATCCGTCCCGCGCCCTCCGTCGTCGCCGGTGTGGCCCGTACGGTGGCGCCCAGCTCCTGCGCCCGCTCCACCGTCGCGTCGCAGTCGGTCACCTCGAAGTACGGCAGCCAGTGCGGCTCGTCGCCCGGCTCCAGGGTGGCGATGCCGGCCATCGCCGAGGATTCGCCTCCCTGGGCGGGCGAGATCACGGGGTAGGTGGCGTCGCCCATCGGCAGGTCCTCGATCCGCCAGCCGAAGACGGACTCGTAGCAGCCCCTGACCCGGCCGGGATCGGGCACGTGCAGCTCCACCCATCCGAGCGAGCCGGGCTCCGTGACCAGCCCGAGCCCCCGGGTCGCGCCCGGCTGCCAGACGGCGAACGACGCCCCGGCGGGATCGGCGAAGACCGCCATCCGGCCCTGGCCCTGGATGTCGAACGGCGCCGCCAGCACCTTGCCGCCCGCCTGCTCGACGGCCTTGGCGACGGTGTCGGCGTCGGGCGTGTGGAAGTAGGTCAGCCACGCGGCCGCGCCCCTGCTGGGGCTGATCCCGGCGACCGTTCGGCCGTCGACCTGGCAGAAGCGGTAGTCGCGGTGCTCGGGCCCGAGCGAGAGGGACCGCCAGCCGAACAGCCCGGTGTAGAAGGCGTCGGCCGCCTCCACGTCGGGGGCGGCGACGTCGAGCCAGCTGGGGGTGCCCGGAGTGAAGTCGGTGGTGAGCATGGCCTGCTCCTTCGCGTGACGAAGCGGCGGGTGGCCTCTTCACCTCTGGTGCGGTCGGAGGGGCGACGCCACTCGTATCCGGCGCTTCACAGCGTGACACGATCCGCCGATCGCCGCGAGCCATGCGACAGAATCGGTAAGTCGAATGGATGTTTGAACAATGGCATACACTCGACACCATGACAGCCGCGTTCCAAGCTTCTTTGCTCGATCTCGACACCGAGCTCGGGCTCGGTCCGCTCGACGGCGCCGTGCACCGGACCCATCTGGCTCACGGCGCCTGGATCGACCTGAGACAGGGCTGGCTGACGGGGGCCGACGCGCTGTTCGAGCGGCTGGCGGAGCGGGTGCCGTGGCGGGCGGAGAAGCGCCGCATGTACGACAAGGTCGTGGAGGTGCCGCGGCTGCTGAAGTTCTACGACGAGGGCGAGACCCTGCCCGACCCCGTCCTCGCCGACGCCAGGCGCGCGCTCGACGCCTACTACGGGCAGGAGCTCGGCGAGCCGTTCCGTACGGCCGGGCTCTGCTTCTACCGCGACGGCCGCGACAGCGTGGCCTGGCACGGTGACACGATCGGCCGGGGCAGCACGGAAGACACCATGGTCGCGATCATCTCGGTCGGCACCCCCCGCTCGCTGCTGCTGCGCCCGCGCGGCGGCGGCCCCTCGATCCGGCGCGACCTGGGGCACGGCGATCTCATCGTGATGGGCGGCAGCTGCCAGCGCACCTGGGAGCACGCCATCCCCAAGACCACCCGCCCGGCGGGCCCCCGCATCAGCATCCAGTTCCGCCCACGGGGCGTCCGCTGACCGAGGGCCCCGCCACGCGGGGGCGTCTCCGCATGGAGGCCCCGCGTGATGCGGGGCGCAGTCTCGGGACGGGCGGTTGTCCCGGCCGCGATGCGGGAGCTGCCTCAGTGCGCGGTCATCTCAGCACGAGTCGTCCCACGCGGCCCTGTTCGCCGGAGGCCCAGCAGGTCAGGTCCCGGGTGCAGGACACCGTGTCGAACGAGCCGCCGTCGAACGTCTCCCAGTTCCTCCCGCCCGAATACGTCACGTCGCTCCCCGACGGCCCCACCGCGACGGCCGCGAACGGCAGGTGCGGCAGCCAGGCCACCCCTGACCGGTAGGCGGGCGGCGGCGCCGACGACGGGTGCCAGGTGCGGCCGCCGTCCCTGGTGACCGCCCCGGCGCTGGGCGACTGCTGGTCTGGGCGGTAGTCGCCGCCGACCGCGATGCCCCGGTGGCGGTCGCGGAAGGCCAGCCCGAAGACGCCGCGCGCCGGATCGCCGGCCGGGACCGGCGTGTCGGCCACCGTCCACGTACGCCCGCGGTCGCCCGAGTGGAACACCCGCGCCCGCTCCGCCCCGCCGGCGGCCAGCCAGACGTCACGGGAGCCCGCGGCGACCAGGCACTGCCCGCTCGCCGCGAACCCGGCCTCACCGGGCAGCGCCTCGGGCATCCCGTCCGCGGGCAGCACCCGCCAGCTGCGCCCGCCGTCGTCCGTGGCCAGGATCCGGAACCGGCCGTCCACGGGATCGCTCATCGCCAGCCCGTGGCGCCGGTCGAAGAAGGCCAGGCAGTCGTAGAAGGCCCGGGGCTCGTCGTTCCTGAACGTCTCCGCCCACGTGCGGCCCCCGTCCTCCGTCCGGTAGACGCGCGAGTCGGTGCCCTCGCCGATGGACAGCGCCACGGCCCGGTCGGCGTCGAACGCCTCGATGTCGCGGAACTGCAGCGCCTCCGTGCCGGGCGGGGAGACGTTCTGCCAGGTACGCCCGCCGTTCACGGTCCTGAGCACGACGCCGCCCGAGCCCGAGGCCCACACGACGTTCCCGCTGACCGGCGACAGGCCACGCAGGCGCTCGGTCGTTCCCGTCTGCTTGAGCTCCCAGCCGAGCCGGGGCGGGCCGGCCTGGGCGGGCTGCGAGGCGGTGAGCACGAGGGCCGCTGACAGGACGCCTAACGCGATGCGAAGCTTCATGTCGGGCAAACTAGCCCAAAGGATCAGCGCCGTCCATGGGCTGCAGGAACCCGGCCACGAGCGCGTTGACCTGGGCGGGCGCCTGCCGGTTCGACCAGTGGCCGACGCCTCTGAGCAGCTCGAACCGGCCGCCGGGGATGAGCGCTGCGGCGTCCCGTGCCCGCGCGGGCGGAACGCCGACGTCCTTGTCGCCCTGGATGATCAGCGTGGGGCAGACGATCTCGCGCAGGCGCGGGCGCAGGTCGACGCGCATGCGCAGGGGGCCGATCGAGGCGTTCTGCCAGTCGGAGGAGCCCGCGCCGCCTTCTCGTACCTCCGCCTCGATCTCGTCGATGACGTCCTCGAAGTCCCGTACGGGTCCCGCGAACAGCGCCTTCCTGGCGAACCCGGCGATCCGCTCCCTGCTGCCCAGCATGGCCGTCGGCAGCACGCTGTTGAGCAGAGGCAGCTTCGCGGTGAGCCAGAGGGCCTGGTGCACGAGGGGCGGGAACGACAGGATGCCGGCCGGTGCGAGCGCGACGAGCCGGTCCACCCGACCGGGATGCTCGATGGCGGTGGCCAGGGCGAGCGCGCCGCCCTGGGAGAGCCCGACGAGGGCGGCAGAACGCAGGCCGAACCGGTCGAGCACGTCGGTGACGCAGCGCAGCATGCGCTCGTGGGTGACCCGGCCGCTCCACGGGCGGCTCCGGCCCTGTTTCGGCCAGTCGAGCGCGAGCACGTGGTGGCCGCCGGCCAGGACGGGGATGAGGTGCCGCCAGCTCAGCAGCGCGTTGTCCACCCCGGCTCCGCTCAGCAGCAGCACCGGCGGCGCGCCGGGCTCGCCGGCGCTGTGGACGTGCAGGCGGCCTTCCGGGCTGGCCAGGTACGTGCTGCGCAGCTCACCCGTCATGAGTCCTCCTCCCGAAGGCCGGCAGCGGGCCCGATCTCCTGCTCGCCGCCTAGCTCGCTGTCCGCTCCGGCGCCAGGCCCGCCCAGCCGGGCGCGGTGGGTCTCCCATCGTCGCCAGAGCGCGGGCAGCTCTCCCTCCAGGAACCGGTACAGCTCGTGCACGTTCTCCAGTCGTTCCCGCCGGGTGGGGGAGCCGCCGGCGAGCACGCGCAGCCCGTTCTCGGTGATCTGCCGGAACGCGGCCGTCTTCGCGTAACGGGCGGCCAGCATCCGGCTCCAGCCGTCGGCCGCGATGCGGAAGTACTCCTGCCGCTCGCCCCGCCGCCGCACCCCCTCGACCAGCCCGCTCGGCGTCAGCAGCCGGGTCGCGCTGCTGATCGAGCTGCGGCTGGCCGCCAGCACGTCGGACAGCTGCGCGGCGCTCTGCTCCGGAGGGTCGCTGATGAGCAGCCAGCCGATCACCCGGCCGGGGATCAGCGGCATGCCCTCACGCGCGAAGAACACCGCGACGTCGTCGACGAACTCCAGCTCTGCTTCCGTGGCCATATCGCCACATTACGGTCATTGCAGTCATGACTGCAATGACCGCATCAAGGGTCATCGACCTCATTCGTCCTGTCAGGCGGCCCCGCGCGCGGTCGCGCCCCAGGACAGCAGCTCCTGCGCCGTGTCGAAGCGCCGGCTGGAGACGGACTCGCCGAGCAGCACGCCGACCAGCGTCCGGCCGTCCGACTCGCCGGCGAACGCCAGGCAGTAACCCGCCGCCCGGGTGAACCCGGTCTTGAGCCCGATCGCCCCCGGCGTCGTCCTGAGCAGGCGGTTGGTGTTGCGCCACGCGTAGGAACGATGGCCGTCGCCGGCGTCGAGCTCGTGCCGGCGCGTGCCCGCCACCTGCTTGATCAGCGGAACGCGCAGCGCGGCGGCCGCGAGCACGGCCTGGTCCTTGGCGGTGGAGAAGCCGTCGCCGCGGGGCGTGGGCAGGCCGTCGGCGTTGACGTACTCGGTGTCGTTCATGCCGAGCTCGCGGGCCGTGGCGTTCATCTTGGCCACGAAGCCCTTGACGCCGGGGCCGTACGTGCGGGCCAGCGCGTGGGCGGCGTCGGCGCCGGAGGGCAGCATCAGGCCGTACATGAGCTCGCCGACCGTGATCCGGTCGCCGGGGCGCAGGTCGGCGGTGGTGCCGCCGCCGTCCTCCGCGTACGCGACGTCCTCGCGCTTGATCCGGACGACGTCCGTGGGCTTGGCGTTCTTCAGCACCACGTAAGCGGTCATGGTCTTGGTGAGGCTGGCGATGGGCATCCGTTCGCCGCCGTTCTTGTTCAGCAGTACGGCGCCGGAGGCGGCGTCCATCAGGTACGCGGCGCTGCCGCGGACGGTGGGGGCGTCGTCGGCGGTGACGGCCCGGGCGAGGGTTGGCGAGGCATGCGCGGGCGCGGTGAGTCCTGTGACCAGGGCAAGAGCGCCTGCCATGGCAGCCAGAAAAGCTTTCCGGTTACGCATTGGCCCAGAGTGCCGCCGGACTTGGCATGCTCTTGCCACAATGCACGGCATTTCGTGATAAATCGTACAGAAAGGCCGATATGGCCTGATAATTCCGTAGGGTAAATCTTTTGCCGAAGAGAGGGGCGGTGACGCGAATGTGCCCCCGGCGGGCACGTGGCGTAGGCACACGAGATGATCAACACGACTAGCCTGGCAGGTGTCGAGGGATCGCGACCGAGGGGTGGGGCATGGACGGCGTACGGCCGGCGGACGACGTGGTGCTCGGCATGGTCGCCGCGCGCCTGAGCGCGGCCATGGGGCGGCCGTGGGAGGTCCGCGACGGCCTGGCCAAGGGTCCCGGCAGGGTCGCGGTGCGGCTCGGCGGCGGCGACGGCCACACCGCCGAGCCCAGCCACCTCGACCTCGACTTCGTGCTCGACGTCGAGCACCCGGAACGCGCCACGATCGCCGACTGCGTGGCCGGCTACGGCGCCACCACCGAGGAGGCCGTCGAGCGGGCCGTGCAGGTGTGGCTGGGCACCACCGGCAGCGCGCTGCTGGAGCTCCTCGTCCAGGACGGCTCCCACGCCGGCCACTTCGCCTCCGGCGACCCCGACGGCTTCCCCGGCCGGCACGCCATCCACGGCGGCATCACCGGCTGGGGCACGGGCGACGACCACGACGCCGTCCAGCGCTGGGCGGTCCAGCACGTGCTGCTCCCGCACCTGGCCCCGGAGCTGAAGGGCACGTTCGAACGGGACGAGCTCGTGGGCGTCAAGGCGTTCTTCGGCGGCGGCGAGGGCGCCGAGACCGCCGAGATCCGGGTCAACGGCGAGCACCACGAGGCGGGCTCGCGGGCGCTGGCCGAGCTCGACTGGCCACGCCCGGCCAACGGCGTCTCCTACGCCCGCACATTCGTCCTCCTCGTCCACGAAGACTGAGAAGCCGCCGCGAGGACTGATCTCGCCACGCGGGCTGATCTCGTCACGCGGGCTGATCTCGTCACGCGGGCTGATCTCGTCACGACGCAGACTTCCGCACGCGAGGCGCACGCCCGCGCGGAGATCCGCACGCTCGCGTCCGCGCATGTTCGATCGCGCGCGAGCCCCCTCCGCCTGTTAGCGTTACCGCTGAGGGGGTGAGCCGCGGTGAAAGCCAAACCCGGCCGGCCGGCGGTGCTCATGGACGTCGCCGTACTCGCCGGAGTCTCCACGATGACCGTCTCGCGGGTGCTCAACTCGCCCGACCTCGTCCGCGCCGAGACCAGGGCCAGGGTGCTGGCCGCCGTGCGCGAGCTCGACTACCGGCCCAACCAGGCCGCCCGCCAGCTCGTCACCGGACGCTCCGGCGTGCTCGGCGTGGTCAGCATCGACACCACCCTCTACGGCCCCGCCTCCACCCTCTACTGCATCGAGCAGGCCGCCAGGCACGCCGGCTACAACGTCAGCATCGCCAGCCTCAGCTCGCTCAACCGCAGGTCGATGGAGGAGGGCGTGCAGCGGCTGCGCACCCAGGCGGTCGACGGCGTGATCATCGTCGCGCCGCACGAGTCGGCCGCCGACGGGCTGCGCCACCTGCCGCCCGAGATGCCGGTGGTCGCGGTGGACGCCGGCGACGACATCCCCGTGCCCGTGGCCAAGGTGGACCAAGCCGCAGGGGCCGCCCGGGTGACGCGACACCTGCTCAGCCTCGGCCACCGCAGTGTCTGGCACGTGGCGGGGCCCGCCGACTGGCTCGACGCCAACGACCGGATCGAGGGCTGGCGCGGCGTCCTGGAGGCGGCCGGGCGTCCGGTGCCCGACGTGCTGCGCGGCGACTGGAGCGCCCGCTCCGGCTACCAGCTCGGCCGCCGCCTGGCCGGGGACCCCGAGGTCAGCGCCGTGTTCGTGGCCAACGACCAGATGGCGCTCGGCGTGCTGAGGGCGCTGCGCGAGGCCGGGCGGCGGGTGCCCGAGGACGTGAGCGTGGCGGGCTTCGACGACATCCCCGAGTCGGCGTACTTCTGGCCGCCGCTCACCACCGTGCGCCAGGACTTCGGCGCGGTCGGCAGGCACGCCTTCCACCTGCTGCTCGACCGGATGGCGGGCGCCGAGCCCGAGGCGCGCCGGCTGATCGAGCCCGAACTGGTCGTCCGCGAGAGCACCGGCGCAGCCCCCGGCGCCACCCCGGCCTGATCACGTACCACGAGAGCGCCGGCGCCACCCCAGGCGCTACCCCAGCCTGATCACGTTCCACGAGACCGGCGGCAGCAGCACGCGCGCCGGGTCGTGCTCGACGTCCGGGTTCGGCCTGGGCGCGATCCGGCCGGGGTCGTCGGCCGTGTTGCGGGCGTAGACGTCGGGGTCGGTGAGCGTGGTGGCCTCGACGATCCGCACCCCGCCGAGCGCCCGCGCGTCGATCTCCAGCGACATCGGCGTGTCCGCCGAGCGGTTGACGGCGAACAGCGTCGTGCTCTCCCCGTCGTGCGTGGCCACCGCGTCCATCAGCGGCACCTCGCCGTACGCCTTCGTCTCGTACGCCGGCGCGACCGGCTCCACCCGCAGCACGTCGCCGGCCGCGTACCGGGAGGCCTGCGCGAACGGGTGGAAGGTCGTCTGCCGCCACGCCCGCCCGCCCGGCTCGGTCATGATCGGCGCGATCACGTTCACCAGCTGGGCCAGCGACGCGGCGGTCACCCGGTCGCTGTTGCGCAGCAGCGAGATCAGCAGGCCGCCGAAGGCCACCGCGTCGGCCAGGTGGTACTGGTCCTCCAGCAGCGGCGGCGCCACCGGCCAGTCCTCGGGGGTGCCGGTGTCGTGGAAGCGCGACTGGTACCAGACGTTCCACTCGTCGAAGGAGATGTTGATCTTCTTGCGGGACTTCAGCCGGGCCCCGACGTGGTCGGCGGTGGCCACGACCGAGGCGATGAAGTAGTCCATGTCGGTCGAGCAGGCCAGGAAACTGCCGAGATCGCCGTCCTTCTCCTGGTAGTAGGCGTGGCAGGAGATGTGGTCCACCAAGTCGTAGGTCTCCTCCAGCACCTCGGCCTCCCACGAGCCGAACGTGGGCATGCTGGAGCTCGAACTGCCGCAGGCCACCAGCTCCAGGCCCGGGTCCACCATGCGCATGGCGCGGGCGGTCTCGGCGGCCAGCCGGCCGTACTCGCGGGCCGTCTTGTGGCCGGTCTGCCAGGGGCCGTCCAGCTCGTTGCCCAGGCACCACATCCTGATGCCGTGCGGCTCCTTGGCGCCGTTCGCGATCCGCTGGTCCGACAGCGCGGTGCCGGACGGGTGGTTGCAGTATTCGAGCAGGTCGAGGGCCTCGGCGATGCCGCGCGTGCCGAGGTTGACGGCCATCATCGGCTCCACGCCCGCCCGGCGGCACCAGCGGACGAACTCGTCCACGCCGACCTCGTTCGTCTCGGTGCTGTGCCAGGCCAGGTCGAGCCGGCGCGGGCGCTCGGCGACCGGCCCGACGCCGTCCTCCCACCGGTAGCCGGAGACGAAGTTGCCGCCGGGGTAGCGGACGGTGGACACGCCGAGCTCCCTGGTCAGGTCGAGCACGTCGCGGCGGAAACCGTCCTCGTCGGCCATCGGATGGCCCGGCTCGTAGATGCCGGTGTACACGCAGCGCCCGAGATGTTCCACGAACGTGCCGAAGGTGCGCCGGTGGACGGGGGCGACCTTGAAAGCGGGATCGAGGGTGAGCTTGGCGTGATGCACGGAGGGCCTCTCCTGGGGTTTCGCGGGCGTTACGTGGTCCCGATTGTTAGCGTTATCACAGGCGCGGGTCAAGCGGCCGGAGGTGCGCTCCGGGTCGCCGCAACCGGTTGCGGGCGGGCCCTTGACAGCCTGCTTGTTACCGCTAACACTCGGGTAACCCCGCTGAAACAACGGGGTCCGCGCGGCGACCTCCGCGACCCGGAGTGCTCGCCCACCGGCGCCTCCGTGAGAGAGGCGCCGATCACGCCTGCCTTAGTCCTCCGGTGTCAACGAGAACATAGCTGGTGCAGGAAGAGGCCCCCAGTGCACGGTCCCCCCGACATCACCCGACGGCACCTTCTCGGCGGCAGCCTGGCCCTGCTCGGCGCCGCCGCCACGGGCTGCGCCATCCCCATGGGGCTCGGCTCGTCGCAGACCCGCGTCAAGTACTGGCACTTCCTCGGCGCGAGTGACGGCATCATCATGAACAAGATGGTCGGGGCGTTCGCGAAGGACAATCCCGACATCTTCGTCGAGGAGAACGTCCTCCAATGGGGTGAGCCCTTCTACACGAAGGTCGCGATGGCCGGCGCGGGCGGCCGCTCGCCCGACCTGGCCAGCTTCCACCTGGCCCGGCTGGCCGGGATCGGCGCCGGCCAGATCCTCGACCCGATCGACGTCAAGCTGCTGGAGGAGGCCGGGCTGCGCGGCGCCGACTTCAGCCCGCCCATCTGGGAACGCGCCCACCTCGACGGCGTCCTGTACGCGATCCCCTTCGACGCCCACCCGATGGTCGAGTACTACAACACCGACATCTGCCAGAAGGCCGGGCTGCTCGGCCCCGACGGCAAGCTCGCGCCCACCAAGGGCGTGGACGAGCTGATCGCCCGGCTCACCAAGGCCAAGGACGTGATGGGCGGCAAGCCCCCGCTGGCCTTCGACGCGCTCGGCCTGGGCACCGTCGGGCCGTGGCGGGTGTGGTATTCGCTCTACCCGCAGAGCGGCGGCACCCTCGTCTCGGACGACGGCACCACGATCACCATCGACGACGCCAAGGCGCTGGAGGCCCTGCGGCTCATGCAGCGTCTCGGCAAGGAAGGGCTGTGCGACTGGCGTACCGACTACGGCGCCTCCGTCGCCAAGTTCACCAACGGCGAGGCGGCGTTCCTGTGGAACGGCGACTGGGAGACCACCGGGCTCAAGGAACGCGGGACACCGTTCAGCATGACCCGCTTCCCCACCGTCTTCGGCACCGGCGCGGCGCAGGCCGACTGCCACGCGTTCGTGCTGCCGCACCAGCGCGCCCGCGACCCCGAGGTCGAGCGGGCCACCTACCGCTTCATCGCCTACCTGGTCAAGAACAGCGCCGACTGGGCGGTGGCCGGGCACGTGCCCGCGTACCTGCCGGCGCTGGAGGAGCCCGACTACCTGGCGCTGCAGCCGCAGTCGGAGTACCGCTCGGTCATCACCGAGGTCGCGCTCGACCCGCAGGTGTGGTTCGCCGGGTCGGCCTCGCGGATGTGGATCGAGTTCGGCGAGGCGTTCTCCCCGGTCATCGCCGGGACGCGCACCCCCGAGGAGGGGCTGGCCGCGGCGAAGGCGTCGCTCAACCGGCTGATGTCCGCCCCGGACCCCTTCCCCGAGGAGCGCTCATGACCGGGCCGGCCGTGGAATCGACCAAGGAGGGCTCATGACCACCACCGTCGCGGCCCCCGCGACCGCCGCCCCCGTCGCCAAGGCCAAGGTCCGGCGCGGCTGGACTCAGCACGGGCTGCTCTTCGTGGGGCCCTTCCTGCTGATCTACCTGGCCTTCCTGGTCTGGCCGACCATCCTCGGCTTCCAGATGAGCCTGTCCAGCGTCAACATCGCCGGCGGCAACAACCACTTCATCGGGTTCGACAACTACGCCGAGGCGTTCGCCGACCCGCGCATGTGGCGCTCGCTGTGGAACACGCTCGTCTTCACCGTGCTGAGCACGATCCCGCTGGTCCTGCTCGGCCTGGTGCTCGCGCTGCTGGTGCACAACGTGCGCTTCGTGCAGTGGCTGTGGCGGCTGTCGTTCTTCGGGCCGTTCCTGCTGCCGTCGGCCGTGATCGCCATCCTGTGGCTGCAGATGATCTACCCGCCCGACTACGGCCTGCTCAACGGCACGCTCGGCACCGACATCCTGTGGCTGGGCGACCCGTCCACGGCCATGTGGTCGATCGTGCTGACCACCGTCTGGTGGACGGTCGGCTTCAACTTCCTGCTCTACCTCGCCGCGCTCCAGTCGATCCCCACGCACCTGTACGAGGCCGCCGACATCGACGGCGCCTCGGGCTGGGACAAGCTGCGCTCCATCACGCTGCCGCTGCTGCGGCGCACGACGGTGCTCATCGTGGTGCTGCAACTGGTCGCCTCGCTCAAGGTCTTCGACCAGATCTACCTCATGACCGGCGGCGGGCCGCAGGACGCCACCCGGCCCATCATCGAGTACGCCTACGACGTCGGCTTCACCGGTTACCGCATCGGCTACGCCTCGGCCGTGTCGTACATCCTGTTCGTCCTGATCGTCATCGTCTCCCTGGCGCAGCTCCGGCTGTTCCGCAAGCGCGAGGAGGTCGCGTCGTGACCAAGCGGTTCAGCTTCAGCCAGCTCGTCCTGCTGGTGGCCGCGCTGGTGCTGGCGGTGATCTGGCTCGCGCCCATCGCCTGGGCCGTCGCCACCTCGCTCAAGCCCGAGTCCGAGACCACCAAGCTGCCGCTGGAGTGGATCGGCAGCCGGCTCACCTTCGACTCCTACGCGCTCGTCCTGGAGACCGGTGGCATCGTCAAGTGGGCGATCAACTCCACCGTCACGTCCGTGATCGTCACCTTCCTCACCGTGCTGTTCTCGGCGATGGCCGCGTACGGGTTCGCGCGCACGCAGTTCAAGGGCCAGCGGGTGCTGCTCGGCCTGATCCTGGCCGGCATCATGATCCCGCCGCAGGTGCTGATGGCGCCGCTGTTCGCCGAGATGGTCTCGCTGGGCCTGGTGGACACCTGGTGGGCGATCATCCTGCCGCAGGTGGCGGCGCCGCTGATCGTCTACATCCTGTTCAAGTTCTTCCAGGACGTGCCGCCCGAGCTCGAACAGGCCGCCTTCGTGGACGGGGCCGGGCGCTGGCGGGTGTTCTTCACCATCGTCCTGCCCCTGTCGCGGCCGGTGCTGGCGGCGGTGTCGATCTTCACCTTCATCAACACCTGGAACAACTTCCTCTGGCCGTTCCTCGTCTCCACCGACCCGAACACGATGACACTGCCGGTGGGGCTGGCGAACGTGGTGCAGGGGACGTTCGGCCTCCGGTACGCGCAGATCATGGCCTCCGTGGTCCTGGCCGGGCTGCCGCTGCTGTTCGTGTTCGTCCTGTTCCAGCGCCAGATCGTCCGGGGCGTGGCCCACACGGGCCTGGCCGGCCAGTGACGTTCAGCGGCTCAGGAAGGCCGCCAGCTTCTCGCGTCCGTCCGGGACGCCCCAGTGCCGCAGGATCTCCAGGAGGTTGAGCCAGCTCCACGCCTCGTCGCCCAGCGCGGCGACGGCCTCCAGGGCGTCCCGCTGCAAGGCGGTGAGAGTGTGCGGGGCGGGGGCGCCGGGCCGGTCGAAGACGGTGTCCATGAGGTCGCCGACGATCGGGAACGCGTGCTCGCCGTCGGCTCCGGTCAGCCTGGCGATCAGCGCCGAGGCCCGGGCGGGGGCGTCGGCGGGCAGGCGACGGCGGCTGACCCGGGTGGCGAGGGTGGCCAGGTCGCCGTCACCGTACGGGAGCGGCGTGGGGCCGGTGACGGTGAGCAGCCGGCGCACCTCATCCCCGGCCTCGGAGGTGGCGGCTTCGCCGCGCAGGTTGACCAAGGAGAGCGCGGCACAGGCCCGGACCAGCTCGTCGGCGTCACCGAGCCGCGCCGCCACGACCTCGTCGTGCCGGGCGAGGCCGCCGGGGTGAGAGAGGCCATCCTGGGAGGGGCGGTCGTCGCGCGAAGGACCGTCCGGGGAGAGATCGCCGTCGTGGGGGAGCAGTGAGAGGCCGAACAGCGCCGTCGCCACGGACACCGGGTCGGGGTCGGCGCGGACCAGCGCGGCGAGCGCCGGAGCGACCGCCGCCTCCTCGGGAAACCACGACACCAGGTACGCGGCCGAGGTTCTGACGGACGGGTCGGCGTCGGCGAGCAGCGGCAGCAGCTGAGGCACGGCGGCGCGTACCGCGTCGTAGGAGGCCAGCTGCGCGTCGGCGGCGGCGCGCTCGCGGTCGTGGTCGTAGGTGCGGCGGACGTGGTCGCGATCCCACCGCTCGGCGTCGCCCACCGCGTCGGCGGCCCACCGGTCGAGCGCGTCCTGCGCTTCTGGCCTGCTCCTGGACTGCACGATCGCGCTCTCGGCCCGCCAGTGCGCGATGCCGACGCCCTCCGGCAGGTAGGCCTCGTCGTAACCGAGGGCGAGCGCGGCCAGGAGGTAGAGGATCAGGTCACGGTCGGGTACGGCGGGACGCACGGCCAGCCGGACCAGGAACGGCACCGCGTACGGGGTGGCCTGGAAACGATTGCCCTGGTGGAAGACGTTGGTGTAGAGCTCACCGAGCGCCTCGGCGCGAAGGCTTGGATCGTCGGAGGCGAGGGCCCGCAGCAGGCCGGGAACGTCGCCGGCCGAGCCGTAGGCGTGTCTCAGCCCGGCCCAGTCGATCTGGTCGAGCTCGGCCAACGGATCGTCCATACGCGAGAGCGTAGCGGCCCCGCGCCCGCAGGAGGATCGGAGAATGAACTGGTGGACGATACTGGGATTGAACCAGTGACCTCTTCCGTGTCAGGGAAGCGCTCTCCCGCTGAGCTAATCGTCCTTGGAGGTGGCGACGGGATTCGAACCCGTGTGGACGGCTTTGCAGGCCGCTGCCTCGCCTCTCGGCCACGCCACCGAGTCGAACCTCATCTCCGAGCGGAAGACGGGATTCGAACCCGCGACCCTCACCTTGGCAAGGTGATGCTCTACCACTGAGCCACTTCCGCGTTGCCGCATGCACAACTCTAGCGGTTTTTCGGAGCGGATGCTGCCGCCGGCCAGGAGTCAGGCGTGGAGGCGGCGGGCCAGGCTGTGTTCGGTGGCGGGGAGGCTGAGGAAGATCTCCAGGATCCTGGTGAGCCGGTGGACCTCGATGCGGTGGAAGGCCGGGCCCTCGGAGCGGGCCAGGACCAGGGAGAGGGCCAGCGGCGGCAGCGGGGCGTGCACGGCGTGCAGGCCGTCGTCCAGGGTCAGGGCCTCGGGGCGGGCCGGCGGCTCCAGGGGGACGGCCGGGTCGCAGGGCGCGCGCCAGCTCGCGTGGACGACGCGGCGCCCGGCGACGGCGGCGGCCCAGTCGGCGCTGAACAGCGCCGGCAGCGAGTCCACCAGCGTGGTCAGCGCCCGGTCTCCCGCCGTGGTGAGGTATTTGAGGACCTCCAGCTCCGGGTACGTGCCCGGCGCCTCGCGGGTGGGCCAGACGCTGACGGCCGTCACGCCGTCGACGCCTTGCAGGCTCCTGACCAGGGTCTGCGTGGGTGTGCCCGCCGGGCAGCAGACCGTGATGTCGTCGACGGCCCGGCCCTCGCCCCGGTCGAGGACGGTCACCTGGGTGATGTCGGCCCCCGCCGCCCCCAGGACCTTGGTCACCTGGGCCAGGGACCCGGGCCGGTCGGGCAGTTCGACGCGGACTCGAAGAAGCATCCGTCCCCCTCACCGAAGATGCCGGATCACAGACTATCGGCCGAATACCGTTCACAGCCTGACCTGCGCTACAACTGACGGGGTGAAGATTGGGCCGATTGGGGTGTGGCCGCCGGTGGTGCTGGCGCCGATGGCGGGCATCACGAACGCGCCGTTCCGGGTGCTCTGCCGCGAGCAGGGCGCCGGCCTGTTCGTGTGCGAGATGATCACGACCAGGGCCCTCGTCGAACGCAATCCGAAGACGTTGCGGATGATCAGGTTCGCCGAGTCCGAGCGGCCCAGGAGCATCCAGCTGTACGGCGTCGACCCCGCCATCGTGGGCCGGGCGGTGCGGATGATCGCCGAAGAGGACCTGGCCGACCACATCGACCTCAACTTCGGCTGCCCCGTGCCCAAGGTGACCAGGCGCGGGGGCGGGTCGGCGCTGCCGTACAAGCGGAATCTGCTGCGGCGGATCCTGCGCGAGGCGGTCGCGAACGCCGGGTCGCTGCCCGTGACGATGAAGATGCGCAAGGGCATCGACGACGACCACCTGACCTACCTGGACGCCGGGCGGATCGCCGCCGAGGAGGGCGTCGCCGCGATCGCGCTGCACGCCCGTACGGCGAAGCAGCACTACGGAGGCGTGGCCGACTGGGCGGCCATCGCCCGGCTGAAGGAGGCCGTCCCCGAGATCCCCGTGCTGGGCAACGGCGACATCTGGTCCGCCGACGACGCCGTCGCCATGGTGCGGCGCACCGGGTGCGACGGCGTCGTCGTCGGGCGGGGCTGCCTGGGGCGGCCGTGGCTGTTCAAGGACCTCCAGTACGCCTTCGACGGCAGCTCCGAGCGGGTCAGGCCGACGCTCGGCGAGGTGGCCGACGTGATGGCCAGGCACGCCGAGGGGCTGACCGAGTGCTTCGACATCGAGCGGTACGCGGTGGCCGACTTCCGCAAGCATGTCGGGTGGTATCTGAAGGGGTTCACGGTCGGGAGCGAGCTGCGGCGTGAGCTGGCCACGGCCGAGTCGCTCGACGGGTTGCGGGAGGGGCTGGCCAAGCTGGAGCGCGACCAGCCGTGGCCGCCGAACACCGACACGCCCCGGGGCAAGTCGGGCGAACGATCCAAGGTGCTGCTGCCTGACGGGTGGCTGGACGACCCCTGGGACTGCCCCATCCCCGACGACGAGTCGGACGTCTCCGGCGGCTGAGTCCAGCCCCATCGGGGTGGATACGGGTTCGATCGAGCTGGGGCGCGCTCAGTGGGGGCCGGTGATCTCCGTGCCGCAGGGGCCACCGCCGACCGACGGTTCAAGCCGAACGGGCTCGCCCGTCATCGTCAGCGTCGGGTAGTACTCGGCGATCCGCTCCGCCGAGCGGCCGGTGTAGTGACAGATGAAGCTGCGCCGGAAGCGGTCCGGCGTGCCGTTGGGCTCCGAGCCGTGCACCAGGCTGCCGTTGAAGAACAGCACGTCGCCCGGGTCCATGTCCACGGGGACCTTCTCCAGGCCCGGCGGCGGCGGCACGTACTCCCTGGTGAACGAGACGCCCTGGTCGGCCTCCTCCGGGCAGAACAGATCCATCAGATGCGTGCCGGGAACGACCTCCAGGCCGCCGTTGGCCCGGTCCACCCGGTCGAGCGCCACCCACGCTGCCACGCAGGTGCCCGGCTCGACCCGGAGATAGAAGTTGTCCTGATGCAGCGCCTGCCCCCTGGCGCCCGGCGGCTTGAAGTAGAACATGCTCTGGGCTGCTATCGGCTCCTCACCGAGCAGCTCGCGCAGGATCGCGCCGACGCGGGCGTCGAGCAGGTAGCGCAGCGCCACGTCGCTCACCTGGTGCGGGTGCATGATCCGGGGGTAGTCGCGCAGGATGTCGTACGGCCGGCCCGGCTCCTGCGGCTGAGGCGTGAAGTGCCCCGGGATCGGGCCCTTGGCGTGCATGGTCATGAACGCGTCACGCAGCTCCGCCACCTCCTCCGGGGCGAGGAGACCGGGCACCAGCGTGTACCCCTGCTCGTGGAAATCGTTGTACCTCATGCCCTTCACGGTAGGCGGCCGGGATGTGCGACGGTATGCCCATGACCGCTGAGGACCTGTCTGTTCCTGCTGCCGAGCTGATGATCGTGGGCCACTACGACAGGGCGCCCGGCTACGCGACCCGCCGCCCGGGCGGCTCGCCGAGCTGGCTGCTGCTGTGGACCGAGGCCGGGTCAGGAGCGGTCGAGCAGGGCGGGGCGGCGTTCGAGGTGGGGGAGGGGGACCTGGCGGTGCTGCGGTCGGGGGTGGCCCAGCACTACCGGGTCCGGCAGGGGGCGGAGCGGTGGCGGTTCTGGTGGGTGCACTTCCAGCCCCGGGCGAGCTGGGCGGCCTGGCTGGGCCCGTACGCCAGAGAGGGCGGGTGCCACCTGGTGGCCGGCGTGCCCCGGGCCGTGCACCCCCGGATCGACCTGGCCTTCCAGCGGGCCCTCCAGGACGCCCGCTGGACACCGGACATGACCTCATCGGCCACCGCGGGGTCTGACCCGGTCGGCCCGAACCCCGCCGGCATGCCTGATCCGACTGCGGCGGCCGACCCGGACGGTGGGGCGCGGGTGCCGGCGGTGGTGGTGGGCGGGGCGGCGCGGGAGCTGGTCCTGGGGGCTGTGGCGGAGGTGCTGGTGCTGGCCACCGCGTCCGCGCGGCCCGAGGGAAGGGGCGAGGAGGGGGACGAGCGGGTACGCCGCGTCCTGGCGCGGATCGCGGCCGAGCCTGGCGCGCCGCACTCGGTCGCCTCGCTCGCCCGTACGGTCGCGCTCTCCCCGTCCCGGTTCGCCCATCTGTTCGCCGAGGAGACCGGCCAGACGCCGATGCAGGCGGTGCGCCGGGCCCGGGTACGGCACGCGGCGAGCCTGCTGGAGGTGACGGACATGGACGTCGGCCAGGTGGCGGCGGCCTCGGGCTTCGTCAGCCCGTTCCACTTCAGCCGCGCCTTCAGACGGGAGTACGGCCTCCCACCCCGCGACTACCGCGCCCGCCTCCGCCCCGCCGGCGACTGAGAGACGCCTTCGCCCGGTTCCCAGTCGGCGGCTGATCCCGCCCTGTGCGCCCACCCTCTGATCGACGTTGCCGCTCCCCGCGGGTTGACTTCGCACCTACGGCTCCAGCGCGCCGGAGTTGTGACGAAGGTTCATCCGGGCTTCAGCGAGATGTCCCCTTCTGAACGCTCTCCGCAACCCGCCGCACGTCAGGCTGTCCGCGCAGGCACCCGCCACCCCGGCGTTCACCGCGATCGGCGCCCGCATCCCCGTTCCCATGTAAGGACCCCCATGCTCACTCGGCGTGCGCTTCTCGCCGGGAGCGCGAGCCTGGCCGTTGCCGGCGTGACCGCCCCGAGGGCCGTCCGCGCGGCCGCCCGGCGCGCCCCGCTGCGCGATCCCTTCCGGCTCGGCGTCGCCTCCGGCGAGCCCGCGCCCGACGGCATGGTGCTGTGGACGCGCCTGGCCACGGATCCGCCGGCGCCGGACGGGCTGGGCGGGATGCCGCGCCGCCCGGTGCCCGTGGAGTGGCAGCTGGCCGAGGACGAGAACTTCCGCCACGTCGTACGGCACGGCACCGAGACCGCCCGCCCCGAGGCGGCACACAGCGTCCACGTCGAGCTCGAAGGCCTGGAGCCCGGCGCCGAGTACTTCTACCGGTTCCGCGCCGCCGGTGAGCTGTCCGAGACCGGCCGCACCCTGACCGCCCCCGCCCCGGGCAGCCGCAGCCGGGCGCTGAACCTGTCGTTCACCTCCTGCGCCGACTACCAGAGCGGCTATTTCACCGCCTACAGCCGGATGGCCGAGGACCACCCCGACCTGATCGCCTTCCTCGGCGACTACATCTACGAGTACGGCGACTACGAGCACCCCGTCCGCGACCAGGCCGGCGGCGAGTGCCTCGACCTGGCCGGCTACCGGCTGCGCCACGCCCAGCACAAGACCGACCCCGACCTGCGCGCGGCCCACGCCATCGCCCCCTGGGCCGTGGTCTGGGACGACCACGACGTGCGGAACGCCTGGGCCGGCGACGTCCCCAGGAAGCGCAGGGCGGCGGCGTTCCGCGCGTACTACGAGAACATGCCGCTGCGCCGCGCGCAGCGGCCGGTCGGGGCGGCGCTCAGGCTGTACCGCAGCATCCGCTGGGGCGCGGTGGCGAACCTGCACCTGCTCGACACCCGCCAGTACCGCGACCCGTACGCGTGCGCCGGCCGCAGCGGCACCGTCGGCCCCGACTGCGCCGAACGCCTCGCGCCCGCCCGCACCATCCTCGGGCAGGAGCAGCAGACCTGGCTCGACGCCCAGCTCAGGGAGTCGCGCGCCACCTGGGACCTGCTCGGCCAGCAGGTGTTCATGATGGAGATGGACTGGGTCCGCGGCCCGGCCCGGGGCTGGTCCAACGAGGGCTGGGACGGCTACGTCGCCTCCCGCGACCACCTGGCCGCCACCGTCGGCGCCCACCGGCGCAACGCCGTCGTGCTGACCGGCGACGTGCACTCCCACTGGGCCGGCCAGATCAGCCGCGACCACCGCGACCCCGGCTCGAAGCCCGTGGCCGTCGAACTCGTCACCACCTCGGTCACCAGCGCCGGCGACGGCCTCGACGAGTATCCCGACACGCCGGACCTGCTCGCCGAGAATCCGCACGTCCGGTTCTTCAACGGCCGCCGCGGCTACGTCAGGACCAGGATCAGCCGGCGGGAGATGAAGGTCGACTTCCGCTCACTGGCCTACGTGACGCGACCGGACGCTCCCGCCCGTACCTCCGGCTCCTTCGTGATCGAGCCGGGCGACCCGGCACTCAACCCCGCCTGACCTCGCGAGAACCCGCCTGATCCCGCCGGGAACCCGCCTAGATCTCCACGTGGCCGCCGCTGCGCCAGTAGACGTTGCCCTCCCGGGACAGCAGCTCCTCGTCCACCAGGTAGCGGCGCAGTGCCGCGTAGTCGTCGTGGAAGGCCCGCAGCGCCACGTTCACGTCCTTCTCCGCGTACCGCACGCCAGGCTCGAAGACCCCCGCGATGTAGTGCAGCACGACCAGCCGCTTGTCCCGCCGGATCGCCGTGGTCGTCAGCCGCCCGTCCACCAGGAAGGTGCGCAGCACCCGCTCCTCGGCGCTCAGCTCCTCGGCCGGTTCGGCGTGCGCCCGCAGCAGGTCGCGGAAGCGTTCTGGGGAGGCACGCCAGGTGCCGTTCTCGTCGCGTTCGGCCAGGCCGCCGCTGGCCAGCTTGTGCAGACACTTGGGGGAGAGCCCGTCGGTGGCTCCGAGCACCAGGGAGGCGAACGTCTTGAGCGTGTCGTCCTGGTAGAGGAGTCCGAGAACGCGCCTGATGTCTTCGTCGTTCACTCGTACCATTTTGTCCCATGATCACAGCACTGGTGCTCGCAGCCGCCGTCGCCGTCCCGAACAACTTCCTTCTGTACGAGAAGGCCGCCGCCAAGAAGGACGCCAACCCCGAGACGAGCTGGTCGGCCGGCGGAAGGCGAACGGCCCCGCTCGTCGTCAACCCGTGCCAGAAGGCCGGGTTAGGCCAGCGCGGCCGGACCTCGGCCAGGACGCTCATCTACACGGCGGTGCCCGACTACGCCAAGTCGGAGCAGGTCGTCCTCTACCGGTCCGCGGCCGCCGCGGGCAAGGCCCTGCGTGACCTGCGGGCGGCGGTGAAGTCCTGCGGCACCTCCGGCTACCGCTACTCCTCGGCATCGATCGCCCTCGGCGACACCGGGCTGTCGGTCACCGGGCAGGCGTACCAGGGCGGGAAGCCGGCCATCGGCGGCGAGCGGGCGATCGTGACCCGGCGCGCCAACGCCCTGATCCTCTACACCGTGTCCGGCGAGTGGAGCAAACCGGCCAAGGCCGACTTCAGGCAGCAGACGAAGGACACCAGGCGCATGCTCGCCAAGATCTGCGCCATCGCCGGATGCTGACGCCCGCGCCGGTGACGACGCCGGCGGACGAACTGAAATCGGGGCCGGTGACGAGGCCGGCGGACGTGCCGGTGGCGGGGCCGGTGACGAGGGAATGTCTCGATCTTGAGACATGGTCATGACACGACCTCGACGTTCGGCGAAGGAGAATCAATCGACAGGCCTGTGCCGGAGCGCCCTTGCCAGTCCGTTCCGGCACAGGGCTTGTCGTCTCTTCTCACCAGGTCGCCCTACAGGCGGTTGAGCCCCTGGACGTGCAGCACCGCGCGGCCCTCCTCGTCGGAGGCGGCCAGGTCGACCTGGGCGTCGATGCCCCAGTCGCCGTCACCGGCCGGATCCTTGACCGTCTGGCGCACCTTCCAGAGACCGCTCTCCTCCTCGATGCGCAGCAGCGCGGGCCCGCGCGCGTCGGCGTCGGTGTGGATCTCCTCGTGCTCGTCGTAGTAGGCGTCCAGCGCCGCGCCCCAGTCGACGTCGGGGGCGAGCTCCTCCAGCTCGGCCTCCTTCTCCAGCGCGCACAGCTCGACCAGCCGGAACATGGCGTTGCGCACCAGCACGCGGAAGGCCCGCGGGTTGGCGGTGACCGGGCGTACCTTGGCCTCCAGCTGCTGGTGCTCCTCCAGCGCCGTGGCCGGGTTGGTGAGCTTCTCCCACTCGTCGATCAGCGAGGAGTCGACCTGGCGGACCAGCTCGCCGAGCCACTCGATCAGGTCGACCAGGTCGTCGGTCTTGAGGTGCTCGGGCACCGTGCGCGACAGCGTGCGGTAGGCGTCGGCCAGGTAGCGCAGCACCGTGCCCTCGGAGCGCGCCAGCTCGTAGAACTGGATGTACTCGCCGAACGTCATCGCCCGCTCGTACATGTCGCGGATCACGGACTTCGGGCTGACCGTGTAGTCGCCCACCCACGGGTGGCCGCGCCGGTAGGTCTCGTACGCTCCGAGCAGCAGGTCGTCGAGCGGCATCGGGTACATGACCTCGGCGAGCTGCTCCATGCGCTCTTCGTACTCGATCCCGTCGGCCTTCATCTGCGCGACGGCCTCGCCCCTGGCCTTCTTCAGCTGGGCGGACAGGATCTGGCGCGGGTCGTCGAGGATGGACTCCACGATCGAGACCATGTCGAGCGCGTAGGCCGGCGACTCGCGGTCGAGCAGGTCGAACGCGGCCAGCGCGAACGTCGACAGCGCCTGGTTGAGCGCGAAGTCCTCCTGCAGCTCGATCGTCAGCCGGGCCCGCCGGCCCTGCTCGTCCGGCTCGGCGAACTGCTCGACGATGCCGCCGGCCAGCAGCGAACGGTAGATGGCGATGGCCTGGCTGATGTGCCGGCGCTGCCACTTGCGGTCCTCGTGGTTGTCGGTCAGCAGGTGCTTCATCGCCTGGAAGCAGTCGCCCGGCCGGTTGATCACCGCGAGCAGCATGGCGTTGCTGACCTTGAACCGGGAGTTGAGCGGCTCCGGCTCGGCCTCCTGGAGTTTGGTGAAGGTGTCCTCGCTCCAGCCGACGAAGCCCTCCGGCGGCTTCTTGCGGGCGTAGCCGCGCCGCCGCTTGGGATCGTCGCCGATCTTGGCCAGCGCCTTGGCGTTCTCGATGTCGTGCTCGGGGGCCTGGCAGGCGACGTAGCCGATGGTGTCGAAGCCCGCCCGGCCCGCGCGGCCGGCGATCTGGTGGAACTCGCGGGCCCGCAGCCGCCGCACCTTGTTGCCGTCGTACTTGGACAGGGCCGTGAACAGCACCGTCCTGATCGGCACGTTGACGCCGACGCCCAGCGTGTCGGTGCCGCAGATGACCTTCAGCAGCCCGGCCTGGGCCAGCCGCTCGACCAGGCGCCGGTATTTCGGCAGCATGCCCGCGTGGTGCACGCCGATGCCGTGCTTGACCAGCCGCGACAGCGCCCGGCCGAAGCGGGTGGTGAAGCGGAAGCCGCCGATCATGGCGGCGATGGCCTCCTTCTCGGCCTTGGTCGCCATGTTGATCGACATCAGCGCCTGGGCCCGCTCCATCGCCGCGGCCTGGGTGAAGTGGACGACGTAGACCGGCGCCTGACCGGTCGAGAGCATCTCCTCCAGCGTCTCGTGCAGCGGGGTCATCCGGTAGGAGTAGATCAGCGGCACCGGCCGCTCGGCGTGCTTGACCACCGACGTCGGCCGCCCGGTGCGCCTGGTCAGGTCGCGCTCGAACATGGACACGTCGCCGAGCGTGGCCGACATCAGCACGAACTGGACGTTCGGCAGCTCCAGCAGCGGCACCTGCCAGGCCCAGCCCCGGTCCGGCTCGGCGTAGAAGTGGAACTCGTCCATGACGACCTGGCCGATGTCGGCCGCCGCCCCGTCGCGCAGCGCCACGTTGGCCAGGATCTCGGCCGTGCAGCAGATGATCGGCGCGCCCGGGTTGACGCTGGCGTCGCCGGTCATCATGCCGACGTTCTCAGTGCCGAAGATGGCGCACAGGTCGAAGAACTTCTCCGACACCAGCGCCTTGATCGGCGCGGTGTAGAAGGTACGCATGTCGCGCGTCAGCGCGGTGAAGTGGGCGCCCGCGGCGACCAGCGACTTGCCCGAGCCCGTCGGCGTGGCCAGGATCAGGTTGCTGCCGGAGACCACCTCGATGAGGGCCTCTTCCTGGGCGGGATAGAGCGTGAGCCCCCGCTCGGCGTTCCAGGCGACGAACGCGTCGAAGATGGCGTCCGGATCGGCGTCGATGTCGTCGGGCAGGCGGTCAAGGAGAAGGCTCACACACCTATCCTGCCGAAGTTTGCCGGGTGGTCGAACCGGTCACGCCCAACTCGGTCGGGCGACCTCGCCGCCGGCGCCGATATCCGGCCGTCCGGGGCGCGCCCGCGAGTCACCGCCCGCAGTCGTCCGGGGCGCGCCCGCGAGCCACCGCCCGCAGTCGTCAGGTGCGTGCGCGGGGCACGGTCAGCAGCAGCCCGCCGAGGAGCGCGAAGACCGCCAGGAACGGGCCGCCGCCGGGAGCGAAGCCGCCCACGGTCAGCGTGAGCACCCCCGCGCCGACCAGCCCGGCCGCCGTGAGCGTGCCGCGCCAGCCGGCCGTGCCGAACGGCAGCGCGGGCGGCGTCTCGAACCTGGCGAACCCCTTCAGCAGCGGCCACAGCACCAGGCAGAGCAGCCCGAACCAGATCGGCCAGCCGAGGAACCACAGCACGCTGCCCGGCCGCGGCGTGTCCACGCCCAGCAGCACCACCACGACCCCGGTCACCGTGAACAGGGCCGGCATGTGCCACAGGTACACCGTCATGATCCGCGGGCTCGCCCAGTCCAGCAGGCGGGCCGGCGCCAGCCGTACCAGCGCGGGACGCAGCAGCGTGGCCAGGCCGATCTGCCCGAGGCCGACGGCGAGCATGGCCAGCGTGGGCGGGGCCATGTTGGACACCTCCGCGCCCGGCAGGCCGATCATGCTGCCCGGGTAGGGGCCCTGGGCCACCAGCAGCGCCGCCGCCCCGAAGCCGCCCGCGGCCAGCAGCCACGGGTGCCGCAGCCGGCCGCCGGCGTAGAAGAAGCCCAGCTGGTGCACGGCCAGCCAGACGAACACCACGTTCACGTAACCCAGGGCGTCCACCCCGGACGAGAAGCGCACCACGTCCGTCAGCACCGCCCCGGCCGACAGGACGACGGGGACACGCCAGCCGTACCGCTCGTGCAGCCGCAGCGCGTACGGCGTGACCGTCACGGCGATCAGGTACACGGCCAGGAACCACAGCAGCTGCCCCGTCAGCTGCGCGCCCACCCCGAGCGGCTGCGCCGGCACGCCCCAGCTGAGCAGCACGTGCGGCAGCGGGATCCACACCGCGGCCAGCGGCAGCAGCGGCCAGGCCAGCCGGCGCAGCCGGACCGCCAGCCACAGCGGCGCGGGCTTGGCCGAGCGGCCGAAGCTGATCGCGTTCGCCGCACCGCCCGCGAAGAACACCAGCGGCATCACCTGGCTGATCCAGGTCACCACCCACACCCCGGGGGTCGACAACGCGTTGCCCGTCGTCAGCCGGCCGTCCTCGTACGTCAGCACCGGGATCGTCCAGTGCTGCAGCACGATGAGCGCCATCCCGGCCACCCGCAGCAGGTCGATGAAGGGATCGCGGCCCGCCGGGCGCGCGTCCGCCGGGCCGCGCGGCCTCGCGGGCGCGGCAGTGGGGCGGTCCAGCAGGGCGGTCATGGGGAGCCTCGATTCCTGGGGGAGCGGATGGCTCAAGGCTCCCGCCCAGGAGGCTCGCGCACATTGCCGTGAGCCGCCGTCCTGGGGTCGAGATCACACCACCGGGCCGGGTAGGGCTGGCCCTACCCCCATACACCGGCGCACCCGCTCGTCCGCGAAGCCGCCGCGACATACGGTGGTGGCCATGCGCTCACTGACGAGGCGTGTCCTTCTCGACACCCGCTACACGCTGGTCGGTTTCCCGACCACTCTCATCGGCTTCGTGCTCATGATCGCGGGATTCGCGGCAGGGGTGGGCACGGCGGTCGTGTGGATCGGCGTGCCGCTGCTGGCCGGCACGCTGATGGTGGCGCGGGGCTTCGCCGACGCCGAGCGCGGCTGGCTCTCCGACGTGCTGCGCAGGCCGCCCGTACGGCCGCGCTACAAGCCGGCGCCGCCCGGCGCGGGCCGTTTCCGCCGCCTCATCAACCCGCTGACCAGCGGGCAGTCCTGGCTCGACCTGCTGCACGGCATACTCAACCTGCCGTTCGCGATCATCGCGTTCGTGCTCACCGTGGTGTTCTGGGCGATTCCCGTCGCCGGGCTCACCTATCCCCTGTACGGGCTCGTCACCTCGCGCATCCCCGGCAACACCGAGCTACCGGAGCTGCTCGGACTGGGCGACTCCTACGGCGTCAACGTGCTCTTCTACGTCTCGATCGGCCTGGTCTTCACGCTGCTCATGCCGTTCGTGGTCCGCGGCGCCGCGCTGCTGCGCTCCGGCCTCGGCCGGGCCCTGCTGACCGGTGTGGCCGAGCTGCAGGAGCGCATCGACGACCTGGCCCAGGGCCGCGCCGCCGCCGTCTCCGCCGAGGCCAACGCGCTGCGCAAGCTGGAGCGCGACATCCACGACGGGCCGCAGCAGCGGCTGGTGTCGCTGGCCATGGAGCTGTCCAGGGCGCAGCGGCAGCTGGCCAA
Organism: Nonomuraea fuscirosea; assembly: GCF_035917475.1. Lineage (NCBI taxonomy): Bacteria > Bacillati > Actinomycetota > Actinomycetes > Streptosporangiales > Streptosporangiaceae > Nonomuraea > Nonomuraea fuscirosea. The sequence continues at coordinate 2,430,516 of NZ_CP109074.1, forward strand.
GGACCCCGACGCCGCGCGGGCCACGCTCACCGCCGCGATCGGCGCCACCCGCGAGACGCTCGACGAGCTGCGCGCCCTCTCGCGCGGCATCGCCCCGCCGATCCTGTCCGACCGCGGCCTCGCGCCCGCGCTGGCCGCCCTGGCGGGCCGCTGCACGGTCCCCGTCGACCTCGACGTGCAGACCGTCGAGCGCTACCAGGCCGCGGTGGAGAACGCCGTCTACTTCGTCTGCGCCGAGACCCTGACCAACGTGGCCAAGCACAGCCGCGCCACCGTCTGCACGATCCAGCTCGTCCGCATCGGTGACGTCCTCATGCTGACGATCGGGGATGATGGGGTCGGCGGCGCGCACGTCGCCAAGGGACATGGGCTCGCCGGGCTCGCCGACCGGCTCCGCGCCGTCGACGGGGAGCTGACCGTGCAGTCGCCCGACGGCGGGCCCACGATGATCGTGGCGGAGGTGCCGTGCGGGTAGTCGTGGCCGATGACGCGGTTCTGATCAGGGAGGGCCTGGTCAGGTTGCTGGAGGAGTTCGGCTGCGAGGTGGTGGCCACGGTCGGTGACGGTGACGCGCTCGTCGCCGCGGTGGCCGAGCACAAACCGGACGTCTCAGTGGTGGACGTACGCATGCCGCCGTCGTTCACCGACGAGGGGCTCAAGGCGGCGGTCGAGGCCCGGCGCCGGGTGCCGGGCACGCCGGTGCTGATCCTCTCGCAGTACGTCGAGGTCTCCTATGCCGACGACCTGCTGGCCGACGCCCGTGGCGCGGTCGGCTACCTGCTGAAGGACCGGGTCGTCGACGTGGAGGAGTTCCTGGAGGGGCTGCGGCGGGTGGCCGCCGGCGGAACCGTCTTCGATCCTCAGGTGGTGTCGCAGTTGATGGTGCGCAGGCGCAAGGACGACCCGCTGGCCGAGCTCACGCCGCGCGAGCGCGAGGTGCTCGGCCTGATGGCCGAGGGGAAGTCGAATCCGGCCATCGGGCGGCAGCTCGTGATCAGCGACGGGGCCGTGGAGAAGCACATCAGAAGCATCTTCAGCAAGCTCGGCCTCTACGCGGAGGACAGTGACCAGCATCGCCGGGTGCTCGCCGTCCTGACCTACCTGCGTTCGTGATCACGTTCCCGGCCGCCCTGACCTGACGTTCACGTGACCTCCCGGCTGGCCCGCCGGTCGAGCGGGGCGGCTCCGCCCGCCGGTCCCTCCTGGCCAGTGAGAGGGTCGCTGGCCGGTCCGCGCGCCGCTACGCGCGGACCTGGCCGCTCGGGGGGGTCTACCCGAGCGCGTCGACCAGCTTCTTGCGCTGCTGGGCGCCCAGGCCGCCGAGGCGGCGCTTCTCGTCGACGCCCGCCTCCTCCATCAGCGCGGTGGCCTTGGCCGGACCGACGCCCTTGACGGCGCGGAGCGCCTGCGACACCTTGATCTTCTTCGCGATGTCGTCGTCGCGCTCGAGCAGCTGAGCGAACGTCAGCTCGCCGGCCTTGACCTTCGCCAGCAGCGCCGTGCGCGCGGCACGGGCCTCGGCTGCCTTGGCCAGAGCGGCTTGACGCTGCTCGGGGGTGAGGGTGGGAAGTGCCATCTCTGTTCTCTCCTCGGGGAGTTGAGCGTTCGGGTTCTGTTACCCGTGGTGCAGTGGCTAATCATGGCGGATACCAGCGGTTCGTGTTGCGGAAAGTGCGTGGTCAGCGTCCGGACCACGCTGATGCGCCCGCTTCCGCGCACGCCACGTCCTGCGCGATCGTGCCTCCGCTGACCCCTATGCCACCGACCACGCGTTCCGTCTCACCGTAGCCCGACCAGAGCGGCAGGCCGCCGCCGAAGCAGACGAAACCCGCTCCGGCCAGGCCCGCGAGCTCGCCGTCCGCCGCGGTCAGCGCGGGCAGCTCGGAGGTGGGCCTGCGCAGGGCCACCGAGGTGTACGCCTTGCCCCGCGCGAGGACAGGACCGGAGATCTCCGCACCGTCCATACGCTGGAAGGACACCAGATTTCCGCCGTCGTCCACGATCGCCACGGAGATCCGGGCGCCCTCGCGGTACGCCTGCTTGACGGCTGCCTCCGTCATGCGGAGCGCGAGTTCGAGATTCACGCGGTTCGCCCCTCGGATCATGATTCTTTCGCGCCTTGGCCCTCCCCATGCGTACCCGGGCCGGCCGGGCCCGTGCAAGATCGCCTACGCGGGTGCGGAGGTGTTGAGTCACAGGGGCTTATGCCGGGCCAGGGTGGAATACGTCACACTTTGTCGGTCGGGCGTGTCGCGAGCCTGGTCAGGGTGGTTTTTCCGCCAGAGTTCGAGCCCCTCGGGTGTGAGGAAGTGGTCGAAGACCGACTCCATCGCGCCCAGGAGCGAGCCGCGCCAGCCGAGGGCCGAGCCCTCGATCCGCGGCGGCCGGTCGCGGCGGATCGCCATCAGGCCGGGCTCACAGGCCGCCATGAGGGCCTGCCCGGCCCGCTGCAGCAGTTCCACGCCGTGGCCCGACAGTGTCACCACCTCCGGGTCGTGCGCGTTCACCAGGGCCGCCACACCGCGTCCCAGGGCCCTGGCGTTGGCCTCCACCGCCTCCCCGTTCGTCGCCAGCACCCGCTCGGCCTGCTCGCGTCCCCTGCCGCCGCCGTGGGCCAGGCCGACGTCGCGCAGCAGGGCGTTGGCGCCGACGTCCATGCCCCAGCAGCCGGTGGCGCCGCAGGGGCAGGGACGGTCGCCGCCGGAGAGCGGCATGTGGCCGAACTCGGCGCCGGCGCCGCTCGCCCCGGGGACCGGCCGGCCGTCCACGATCAGCACGCCGCCCAGGTCGAAGTCCACGTGCAGGTGCAGGCCCACCCGGACGTCACGCAGGTGGCCGCGCCGCGCCTCGGCCAGCGCGGCGAGGACGGTGTCGTTGCCGATGACGGGCGTACCGGGCAGGGGCTCGCCGGGCCGGGGCTCGCCGGGCCGGGCGCCGGTTTCGCCGGGCTCGAAGGCGGGCGCGCCGGGCTGGGCGGCGGGCCCGTCGGGCAGGTTCAGGAGGGCAGGGACGTCGACCGAGCGCCAGCCCAGGTGGGCGATGTCCACCAGGCCGCCGTGGCGGATCGGGCCGGCCAGGGCGACGCCGACACCCACGACCCGGTGGCCGAGCCGCCGCCGGTGCGCCGCCACGGCCTCGCCCAGCGGCCCGAGCGTGCCCTGCGGCGTGCCGTCGTGCGGGCGCACGTCCAGCACCGTGACCCGGCCGCCGAGCTCGCACGCCGCCAGCTCCCAGGCGTCCTCGCGCACGTCGGCGGCCAGCGCCACCGGGCCGTGCGGATGCGGCCCGGGCACCTGCGTCGGCCGGCCCCGCGCGTGGCCGGGGGCCGGCTCCTCGTGCAGCAGCCCGGCCTCGGCCAGGCCGGCCACCAGCACCGAGGCCGTGCCCCTGGCCAGCCGCAGATCGCGGGTGAGCTGGGATCTGGTGCGCACGGCACCGGAGTCGTGCACGGCGCGCAGCAGCCTGACCCGGTTGTGCGCGCGAAGCTCGCCACTCGTTGTAGCTCCATTCACGGGAACAGTTTATGCTCTAGCCGTGAACAAAAGCCTCACTGACGCAAAACGGGCTCGTGTCGGAGTTTTCGGATTCTTCTTTCTCGCTGGTCTTGTCATGGGTCTGTGGGCGGCCGGGCTGCCGTCGCTGAACGACCGGCTCGACCTCGGCCCCGCCCGGCTCGGCAGCGTCCTGCTGCTGATCTCCGGCGGGGCGCTGGTGTCGATGCTGGTGGCCGGGCCGCTGGTGGACCGGTGGTCGAGCCGGCGGGTGTGCTGGTTCGGCGGGCCCTTCTCCGGCCTGGTGCTGCTCGGGCCGGCGCTGGCGTCCTCGTACTGGCAGCTGGCGGTACTGGCCGTGCTCTTCGGCATGGGGCTCGGCGTGACCGAGGTCGGCATGAACGCCCATTCCGTCGAGGTCGAACGGATCTACCGGCGGCCGATCATCTCCGCCTTCCACGGCACCTGGAGCCTCGGCGGGGCCGCCGGCGGCGGGATCACCTCCCTCGTGCTCAAGGCCGGGCTGGACGCGCAGTGGCTGCTGATCGTGGCGGCGATCGTGGTGCCGTTCCTGTACCTGCCGGCCGCGCGGCTGCTGCTCCCCGGCACGGCGGGGGACGGCTCCGCCTCAGAGTCCTCCGGCTCGCCGGGTGCGCCGGGCGAGTCGCTGCGCTGGGGGCTGATCGCCCTGCTCGGGCTGGCCGCGTTCGCCGGGCACCTGAGCGAGGGGGCGGCCATCGACTGGGCCGCGCTGCACGCCCGCTGGGTGCTGGAGACCGATCCGGTCATGGCGCCGCTGGCGTACACGATCTTCTCCGTCGCCATGACGACCGTGCGGCTGCTGGGCGACCCGATCAGGGCCAGGCTCGGCTCCGTGCGGACCATCCAGCTCGCCGGCCTCTTCGCCACCGCCGGGTACGTCCTCGTGCTCGTCTCGCCGCTGACCGGGGCGGCCGTACGGGTCGCGTGCGCCTGGACCGGGTGGGCGCTGGTCGGCGTCGGGCTGGCCACGGTGGTGCCGGTGCTGTTCAGCGCGGTCGGCGCGGCCGGCGGCCGGGTCGGCCGGGCCCTGGCCATGGTGACGGCGTTCGGGTACAGCGGGCTGCTGCTGGGGCCGGCCGTGCTCGGGTTCGTGGCCGAGTCGACGTCGCTGCCGGTGGCCCTGTTCATCCCCGCGGTGCTCGCGGCGGTGGTGACACTCACCGGCTCCCCGGCCATCCGCGCCCTGCTCCGCCTCTCGACGTCCCCCGCCCAGGACGCCGCTCCCGAAGCGGCGGCCGGCCCGGCGGGGGAGCGAGGACACGAGCCGGAACCGGAACCCGCCCGCGACTGATCCGTTTCCGTCACGGCCGGTTCGGTTGCGGCCGGTCGTGACGGGACTTGTGCCGATGGCCGCTGACCTGGTGTTATGTGATCGTGACTTGACCTGCAAGTTACATCCAGGTTTCATGTCCTCCACGCGGTAAACGTTTACAGACGGATGGCCGTAAACGTTTACTCACGATGGAAGGACAGCCTTGGCCGACGGACCCACGATCAACACGATCGCCGAGCGCGCCGGTGTCTCGATCGCCTCCGTATCGCGGGTCCTCAACGGCCTGCCGACCAGGCAGGAGACCGTGCGCAAGGTGATGGCCGCCGCGGACGAGCTCGGTTACGTGCGCAACGCCGTGGCCAGATCCCTCAAGTCACGCCGCACCCACCAGGTCGCCTTCGCCATGGCCGACGTCGGCAACCCCGCCTACCTGGCCATGCTGCGCCAGATCCAGCCGGTGCTGAAGGCCGCCGGATACCGGCTCGTGCTGCACTCGACCGACGCGGTGGTGGAGGACGAGATCGCCGTGCTGCACAGCCTGGGCGAGCGCTACGTGGACGGGCTGATCATGGTCCCGCTGCGGGTCACCGACGCCCATCTGCAGATGCTGGCCGCGGCCAGGGCCCCCGTCGTGATCATCGGCTCGGTGCCCGAGGGCACCCCCGTCGACAACGTACGGGCCGACTCGCGCACCGGCGTCAGGCTGGCGCTCGACCACCTCCACGCGCTCGGCCGCCGCCGCATCGCCCTGGTCAACGGCCCGCTCGACACCGTGCCCGGCGCCGCCCGCGGTGCCGCGTACCGGGAGGCGCTGGGAGACCTCGGCCTGCCCTACGACGAGGACCTCGTCCGCATCGGCGACTTCTACCGCACCGACGGTGCCCGCGCGGTGGCCGGACTGCTCGCCGCCAGGCCCGACATCGACGCGCTGATGTGCGCCAACGACCTGATCGCGCTCGGCGCGCTCGACGTGCTGCGCGCCTTGGGCCGGCGGGTGCCCCAGGACGTGGCCGTGGTCGGCATGGACGACACCGACCTCGCCGCCGCCTCGTGGCCGTCGCTGACGAGCGTCTCGCTCGGGTCCGCGGAACGCGGCAAGGCCGCCGCCGAACTGCTGCTCGAACGGCTCCAGGGCGGCGAGCGCGAGCCCCGGCTGGTCACCGTGCCGCCCCGCCTCGCGGTCCGGGCCTCCACGGCCGGCCCGGCGTACGCGGGCGGAAAGTACGCCGAAGGAAAGTACGCGGACGGGCAGGAGGACGGCGCGTGACGGCCACCGAGACGAGAGCGGCGCCGCCCCGGCGGTCGCGGGCCAGACGCCGCGGGCCCTCGCGCAAGACGCGGGAGATGTGGCTGCTGATGCTGCCGGCGATGGTGCCGGTGCTGCTGTTCAGCATGGGCCCGCTGCTGTACGGCATCGGCCTGGCCTTCACCGACGCCCGCAACACCCGCGTCCACCAGACCGAGTTCGTCGGCCTGGAGAACTTCACCGCGCTGCTGGCCGACGACGAGTTCTGGTCCTCGTTCCGGATCGGCGCGATCTGGTCCGTCTCCGTGACCGTGCTGCAGTTCGTCGCCGCGCTCGGCCTGGCGCTGCTGCTCAACGAGAAGCTGCGCGGCCGGGCCGTGGCCCGGGTGCTGTCGGTGGTGCCGTGGGCGATGCCGCCGGTGGTCATCGGCCTGATGTGGAAGCTCGTCTACCACCCCGACGCGGGCATACTGAACGACCTGCTCGGCACGCACGTCAACTGGCTGGCCGACTTCTCGCTCGCCCTGCCCGCGATCATCGTGGTGGGCGTCTGGGCGGGCATGCCGCAGACCACGGTCGTGCTGCTCGCGGGCCTGCAGAACGTGCCCAAGGAGCTCTACGAGGCCGGTGAGATGGACGGCGCGGGCTCCTGGCGGCGCTTCTGGAGCATCACGCTGCCGCAGCTCAGGCCGGTCATCGTGGCGATCACCTCGCTCGACTTCGTGTGGAACATCAACCAGTTCGGCCTGGTCTACGTGCTCACGCAGGGCGGGCCGGGAGGGCGCACGCGGCTGCCGATGCTGTTCGCGTACGAGGAGGCGTTCCGCTACCGCATGGCCGGTTACGCCTCGATGCTCGGCCTCGCCATGGCGATCGTCGTGCTCGCGGTGCTCGGGCTGTACCTGTGGCGGCAGATGAGGGAGGCCAGGTGAAACGCGTTTCACAGTACGTGGCGCTGGTCGCGTACGTCGTCTTCCTGGCGTTCCCGCTGCTGTGGCTGCTGTCCACGGCGCTGAAGACGCCCCAGGAGATGGCACTGACGGAGCCGACGTGGATCCCGCGCGAGCCCACGCTGGCCAACTTCACCGACGCGTTCGGGGAGCAGGACCTGGTCGGGGCGGCGGCGCGGAGCCTGGTGGTGGCGCTGTTCGCCAGCGTGATCACCGTGGTGATCTCGCTGCCCGCCTCCTACGCCATGGCCCGCTACCGGGGGCTGGTGAACAAGATCGCGATCGGGTGGGTGCTGGTCAGCCAGGTGTTCCCGTTCATTCTGATCATCATCCCGCTCTTCATGATCCTGCGGGACCTGGACCTGGTGAACACGCTGCCCGGCCTGGTGGTGGTGCACGTGACGTTCACGCTGCCGTTCGCGCTGTGGATGTTGCAGGGGTACGTCCGCGCCGTGCCGCCCGAGCTGGAGGAGGCCGCGTCGGTGGACGGCGCGAGCCGCTTGCGCTCGATCGTCAGCGTGGTCGCCCCGCTGCTCGCGCCGGGTGTGGTGGCGACCCTGCTGTTCTCGTTCATCTCGTCCTGGAACGAGTTCATGTTCGCCCTCGTGATCTTGCAGGACCCCGACGTCATGACGCTCCCGCTCACGCTGGTGAGGTTCACCGGCCCCGAGGGCGTGGCCAGGCTCGGGCCGCTGGCCGCGGCGTCGCTCATGGCGACGATCCCCAGCCTGATCTTCTTCGCAATCATCCAGCGGCGACTGAAGTCCGGCCTGATGGCCGGCGCCGTCAAGGGCTAGGAGGCCTCATATGCGAATCAAGTCCGCTCTGGCGGCGGCGGCCGTCCTCACGCTCGCCGCCGCGTGCGGAGGGGGTGGCGGCGAGTCGTCGTCCTCGCCCGGCGCGCCCGTCAAGCTCGACTTCCTCAGCCTGGCCTGGCAGAAGGAGTCCGTCGCCGCGAACAAGCAGATCGTGGACGAGTGGAACAAGGCCAACCCCGGCATCCAGGTCACCTACGTCCAGGGCAGCTGGGACAACGTCAACGACCAGCTCGTCACCCAGTTCGCCGGCGGCACCGCGCCCGACGTCATCCACAACGACTCGCCCGCCCTGGCCGGCTTCGCCTCCGACGGCTACCTGCTCGACCTCGGTGCCAAGCTGCCCGCCGAGCTGAAGAGCGACATCCCGCAGGCCGCCTGGGACACCGTCACCTTCGACGGCGGCAAGGGCGAGCAGGGCGTGTACGGCGTGCCGTTCCTCCAGGAGTCGCAGGTCATCATCGCCAACAAGAAGCTGCTCGACGACTCGGGCGTGCGCGTCCCCGCCGCGGGCGACCCGTGGACGTGGGACGAGTTCTCCGCGGCGGCCAAGAAGATGACCAAGGGCGGCACGTTCGGCGTCGCCTGGCCGATGAAGTCGCCGGTCAACAAGACGCTCAACCTGGCGCTCAACTTCGGCGGCACCTTCTTCCAGACCGCCGGCGGCAAGACCACCGTCAAGGTCGGTCCCGAGGAGCGCGAGGTGCTCCAGCGCATCCACGACCAGCTCTACAAGGACAAGTCCGCCGACCCGGCCGCGCTCGGCCAGGGCACCGCGGACCCGCTGCCCGCCTTCTACAAGGGCAAGTTCGCGCTGCTGCCGGCCGGCGTCTACCTGCGCCAGCAGGTCGCCGAGCAGGCGCCCGACGGGTTCGAGTGGGTGACGCTGCCCGCGCCCAAGGGCACCAGCGCCCAGCAGGGCGCGGTCTCGCAGACGCTGTCGATCGCGCAGGAGAGCGAGCATCCCGACGAGGCGATGAAGTTCATCTCGTTCTTCCTGAACGGCGCCAACCAGGCCAAGCTCGCCAAGGGCGACTGGCTGCTGCCGACCTCCCAGACTGCCGCCGCCGACCCGGCCATGACCACGAAGGAGAACGGCTGGGACGTGGCCACCGCCTCCGCCAAGGACCTCGTCGTGGCGCCGTTCCTGAAGGTGAACGGGTTCGACGAGTGGAAGAGCAAGGTCGCCACGCCCGCGCTGCAGGAGTACTTCGCCGACAAGATCACTCTTGACCAGGCCGCGACCAAGCTGGTCGAGGACGGCAACAAGGTGCTGGAGCGGTACCAGCGGTGACTTCCTTGCGGGACAGGGCCCGGGGGTGCCTGCTCGGCCTGGCGGCCGGCGACGCCCTCGGGGCCCCGGCCGAGAACCTCACGCCGGCCGAGATCCGGCGGCGGTGGGGGCGGCTCACCGAGATCGAGGGCGGCGGCACCGACGACACCGAGTACGCGATCTACGCCGCCTCGTTGCTCGTCCGCCACGGGCACGACCTTCGCGCGCACGATGTGGCGGCCGCGTACCGGGCGGAGATCATCCCCCGGGTGAGCGGGCCCATGCGCGGAGCCGGCTTCTCCGAGCTGGGCACCGTCGAAGCGCTTCGCCGGGGGCTGGAGCCGCCGCTGACCGGGCTCGTGCACGCGCACGGCTGGTCGGACGGGCTGGCGATGCGCGCGGCGCCGTACGGGATCTTCTGCCCGGGGGATCCGGCGGAGGCGGCCCGGCTGGTCGAGCAGGACGGACTGGTCAGCGGGTCGGGCGAGGGCATCGTCGGCGGCCGGGCGGTCGCCGGGGCGGTGGCCGCCGCCATGGGCGGGGCCACGCCGGACGAGGTGGTCGCGGCGGCGCTGGCGGTGATCCCGGCAGAGTCGTGGACGGCCAGGAACGTCGTCCGCGTACGTGACGTCCTCGCGTCCTTCCCGGACCCGGGTGGCTCGGAGCTCGTGGAGGCGTTGCACCGGGCCGTCGTCGTGCGGCACTACCCGTGGACCGACGTCGCGCCCGAGGCCGTGGCGCTGGCCCTGGCCGCCTTCCTCGCGGGGGGCGGCGAGGTGGAGGCGTCCGTGACGTTCGGGGTGAGCCTGGGCCGGGATGCCGACACGATCGGCGCCATCGCGGGAGCGGTGGCCGGGGCCGCGCGGGGAGAGCGCGGCGTGCCGGCCCGCTGGGCCGCCAGGATCGGGCCGGTGACGGGCAAGTGCCTGCCCGTCGTGGCCGGAAGACATGTGCTGGACGTCGCCGACGAACTGGCGGAAGGACTGTAGAACACCATGTCGGGGGACAGAATCAGGGGGGCCGTCGCCGGGCTCGCCGTCGGTGACGCCGTGGGCTGGCCCGCGGCCAGGCACCGCGCGGCCCTGCACGCGCCCTGGAGCCGGCGGCTGCACCGCGAGCTGGACGCCTTCGCCGAAGAGCATCAGGTGACCACGCTGCCGGTGCCGTTCGCGCTGAACCAGCCGGTCGCGCCGCTGCGGATCGGGCCGTCAGACGACGCCGAGTGGCTGGCCTGGACGCTGCTGACCATCGACCGGCCACGGGCGGAGGCGTTCAGAGACCTCGTCCCGTCGCGCCCAGGCGCCGGTCCGAGCGGTGAGGCGCCCGCGCCGATCAGGGCGCGCATCTCCGTGGCCACCGCGCTGGACAACCTGGCCGACGGTGTCGAGCCGCCCGCGTCGGGGCATGACAATCCCCATCATTTCGACGACGCCGCCGCCATCAGAGCCGTCGCGTTCGGGGTCCTGGGGAGGGACCCCACCGAGGACGCGCAGGTGACGAACGCGGGCGACGGAGTGCTCGCCGCCCAGGCGATGGCCGCCGCTGTGGCGGCAGGGTCGATGTCGGGGGATGTGGCGGCGGCGGTCGAGGCGGCACTGGACATGCTGCCCGCGGACACCGCCATCGGGCACAACGCCCGCCTGGCGCTGTCCGTCGCGCGGAAGGCGGGCGACCCGTTCGCCGCCGTCCCCGCGCTGGACGCCGCGCTGCTCGACCACGTCTACAGCTACGGCGTCGGCGCCGCGCAGACGGTGCCCGTGGCGCTGGCGCTGGCCGAGGCGGCGGGAGGCGAGCTCACCAGGGCCGTGCCCGCCGCGGCCTGCCTGGCGCGGCTGGCCGACTCGGCGCCCGCGCTGACCGGCGCGCTCACCGGGGCCTGCGGCGGGTACGGGGCGATCCCGGAGGGGTGGACCGCCCCGGCCCGTACGCTGGCCGGTTGTTGCCTGCCTGACCTGGCGGGCCGAGATCTGATCGAACTACTGGAGGGAATCGCATGACGCCGCTTGAGGACAGGGCGACCGGCTGCGTGGCGGGGGCGGCGGTCGGTGACGCGCTGGGCGGCGCCACCGAGGGCTGGACCTCCGAGCAGATCGTCGAACGGTACGGCGGCCGCGTCGAAGGCGTCGTGCCCCCGTACAACGAGGACTGGCGCAACGCCAGGCCCATCGCGCCGTACCACAAGGGCGACGGCCACATCACCGACGACACCCTGATGACGCACGCCCTCATCCGCGTGTACGAGAAGACCGGCGGCCACCTGGACGCCTACTCCATGGCCGAGCACCTGGTGCCCGAGCTGATGGGCGAGCGGCGCTGGATCCCCGAGCTGGAGGCCGAGGCGCTGCCGCTGCAGCGGATCTTCCTGGCTGAGAAGTGGATCGTGGCCAGGCTGCACTACGGCCACGCCGACCCGCGCGAGGCCGGCGTCGGCAACATCGTGAACTGCGGCGCCGCCATGTACGTCGCCCCCGTCGGCATCGTCAACGCCGCCGACCCCGACGCCGCCTACGCCGAGGCCGTCGACCTGACCGGCGCGCACCAGTCCAGTTACGGGCGTGAGGCGGCGGGCGTGATGGCCGCCGCCGTGGCCGAGGCGATGCGGCCGGGCGCCACCGCCGACTCCGTGGTGGCCGCCTGCCTGCGCCTGGCCAAGGACGGCACCAGGGCCGCCATCGAGGCGGTCTGCGAGGCCGCGTCCGGGCTCGGGCACTGGGAGGGCTCGTTCGAGACGCTGCGGGCGGCGGTCAGGCCGTACGACACGGTCGCCGACACCTACCGTGACCAGGGCCTGGGCGCGCGGCGGCCGAGCCGGGTGCACAGCATCGAGGAGCTGCCCCTGGCGCTGGGGTTCCTGGTGATCGCCAAGGGCGACTACCGGGACACCGTGCTGGGCGGCGTCAACTACGGGCGCGACGCCGACTCGATCGCCTCCATGGGCGGGGCCATCGCGGGCGCGCTCGGCGGGCTGGGCGGCGTGCCGAAGGAGTGGGTCGAGCAGGTGGCGGCCGCCAGCAGGACGGACCTGGTGGCTCCGGGGCGCTCCATCGCCGCCGTGGCGCGCCGGGTGCACGAGGGCGACCTGCTCCGCCGCCGCGCCCACGAGTCCGCCTTCGCCGAGCTCGACGGCGCATGATCCGGCTCACCTGGGTGCAGCCGGAGGACCTCGTCGGTCACGAGCTGCGCCAGGCCGCCGAGGACGGCCGCGACGCGGGCGGCATCGCCGCCCGCTGGCACGCGGCCGGCGGCCACGACGCCCCGCCCCGCGCCGGCGCCTCGGAGCCGGGGGCCGTCCGGCTGCGCGGCCTGGCCGAGGACCTGCTGGACGAGCTGGCCGCCGTCCCCTCCCCGCTGCCCGAGCCGTCGGACCTGGCCGGCATCATCGCCGCCTGCCCCGACTGGCCGCGGCGGCGACCCAGGGCCGAGGTGGATCCCGCGCGGGTGCTGGGGGCGTGGCTGGGCCGCGCGGCCGGCTGCGTGCTCGGCAAACCCGTCGAGAAGATCCCCCGCGCGGGCATCAGGGAGATCGCCGAGGCCACCGGCAACTGGCCGATCGAGGGCTGGTTCACCGCGAAGGGCCTGCCGGACGACGTCGCCCGCCGCTGGCCGTGGAACCGGCGCAGCGCCGTCAACTCCCTGGCCGAGAACGTGGACGGCATCCCCGAGGACGACGACCTCAACTACCCGCTGCTGGCCCTGTCGGTCCTGGAGCGGCACGGCCGCGGCTTCGGCACCGAGGACGTGGCCAAGCTGTGGCTGGACGAGCTGCCCGCGGGCCGTACGTTCACCGCCGAGCGGGTCGCGTACCGCAACCTCCTCGACGGCGTCGAGCCGCCGGCCACCGCCACCTACCGCAACCCGTTCCGCGAGTGGATCGGCGCGATGATCAGGACCGACGTCTACGGCTGGGTCAACCCGGGCGACCCCGCCACGGCCGCCGAGTACGCCTGGCGCGACGCCCGCCTCACCCACACCGCGAACGGGATCTACGGAGCCATGTTCGCGGCCGCGATGTGCGCCGCCGCGCTGGTGGCCGATTCGGCGGAGGAGGTCGTGCGGGCGGGCATGTCCGTGGTGCCGCGCGGCTCGCGCCTGTACGCGGCGGTCCGCCTGGCCGTGGCGGACGCCACCCGCGAGGACGACTTCGAACGCGTCGTCGACCTGCTCCACGAACGCCACGGCGACCTGCACTGGGTGCACACGATCCACAACGCCGCCCTCGTCGCGGCGACCCTGGTGCACGGCGCCGGCGACTTCACCGCGACGATCGCCGGGGCGGTGGCGGGCGGCTGGGACACCGACTCCGCCGGCGCCACGGCCGGCTCCGTCGCGGGCGCGCTGAACGGCGGCGTGCCGGAGCGCTGGCGGCTGCGCGACAGGCTGGCCAGCAGCCTGACCGGGTTCGACGGGGTGAGTCCGGCCGAGCTGGCGGCGCGGACACAGGAGATGATGAGGGCATGATCTCGGTTTTCGGCAGCGCCAACATGGATCTCGTCGCGTACGTCTCCCAGGCCCCGCGCCGCGGTGAGACGGTCACCGGGCACCGGTTCCGCACCGTGCCCGGCGGCAAGGGCGCCAACCAGGCGATCGCCGCCGCCCGCGCGGGCGGCGAGGTGACGTTCCTGGGGGCGGTGGGCGACGACGGGTTCGGCGCGGAGATGCGCGCCACGCTGACAGAGGCCGGGGTGGGCGTACGCGGCCTGCGCCAGGTGCCCGGCCCCAGCGGCATCGCGCACATCGTGGTGGACGACGACGGCGGCAACTCGATCATCGTCGTCCCCGGCGCCAACGGCACCGTCACCGGGCCCACCGGCGAGGACCTGGCCGCCATCGCCGGCTCGCGGGCGCTGCTGCTGCAGCTGGAGCTGCCCATGGAGGCGGTCGTACGGGCCGCGCAGGCGGCCCGCGTCTCCGGCGTGCCCGTCTTCCTCACCCCGGCGCCGGCCCAGCCGCTGCCCGCCGAGCTGCTGGAGGCGGTCACCACCATCGTCCCCAACGAGCACGAGGCCGCCGCCATCACCGGCGTGACCGGCGCGGACGAGGCCATGGACGCGCTGCTCGAACTGGTTCCCGAGGCGGTGATCACGCTGGGCTCCGAAGGGGCGCTGTACGGGTCGCGGGAGGGGGAGCGGCTGCGGGTGCCGGCGGTGAAGGTGAACGCGGTGGATACGACGGCGGCCGGCGACACGTTCGTGGGGGCGCTGGCGGTGGCGCGCACCGAGCGGATGCCCATGGAACGCGCCCTGCGCTTCGCCTCCGTGGCGGCGGCGCTGTCGGTGCAGCGCGAGGGCGCCAGCACCTCGATGCCCACCCGCCGCCAGATCGAGGACGCGCTCGACTGACGCGTCCGGGCGGCTCTTGGCCGGTATTCGGCCAGGTTGGGCGGGTTGTGGCAGGGCAGGTGGCAGGTATGAGCAAGCCATCGAAGGAACTGCCCGAGGCGGTGCGGGGACTGCAGGGCGAGAGCGACGTCGTCGCCGAGCGCGCGGGCTGCGACACGCCGAGGTCACGCCGGCCGATCTCCGCCGACCCGCCCGACGCGCAGGACGAGCCGGAGCCGGAGGAGGAGCCGGACGACGACGAAGACGTCATCCGCCCGGACGCCGGCCCGACCGGCTGACCCGCCGCCCACCCGGACTCGTCAGCCGGCGTGCGCCCGTCAGCCCACCCGGACACGTCAGCCGGTGCGCCCGTCAGCCCGCCCGGTAGGTGCCCGTGCGGTGAGGCGATCCGCGCCGCACGCCGGCCGGTCAGTGGGCGTGCAGGTGGGACAGGGTCTGGCGCAGCTCCGTGCGCAGGATCTCCTCGGCCGCCGCGCCGTCGCCGTCCCTGATGGCCGTGACCAGCGCCGCGTGCGTGTCGTGCCCGGGATTGCGATCGTGCTCCCGCAGCCCCAGCAGCTCGACCAGGTCGATCAGCCGCTCCCGCAGCGCGGGTGCGAACTCGGCGAACAGGTCGGACAGCACCGGGTTGCCCGCCGCCGCCACCACCGCCGCGTGCAGCGCGATGTCGGCGTCCACGAACGCGGCGTCGTCCGCGCCGGCCGCCCGTGACCGCCTTTCCAGCGCCGCCTCCAGGGCCGCGACGTCCTCGTCGGTACGCCTCCCGGCCGCGAGCGCGGCGGCCTGCGTCTCGACGATGACGCGTACCTCGTAGACATCGGTGATGGCGGCCCGCCGCAGCCGGGCGGCCCACCCCTCGGCCGGACCGGTGGCGGACTCCGTGGCGATCACGAACACCCCCGACCCCTGCCGGGCCTGCACCAGCCCCGCCCCGGCCAGCGCCCGCAGCGCCTCGCGCACCGTCGAGCGCCCCACCCCGAGCGCCTTGGCCAGCGCGTTCTCCCCGGGCAGCCGGGTGCCCACCGGCCACTCGCCCTGGGTGATCTGCTCGCGCAGATGCTCGGTGGCCTGCTCGACGAGCGGGCTGGGCCGGAGTGAGCCGAGGGGCATCGCTTTTCCTCTCAGGTTGTCTGAGGACCTGTGGTGTGGTTAGTCTAGCGCCCATGACGTCGTACGGTCGCCTCCTTCTCGGTCGCCGCGGCGGGGCCTGACCGGACCGGCACCCCGCCGCGGCGGTCGGTGTGCCCCGCCGGTCTCCCCTCCGAGAACCGAGAAGGACGATCATGTACGACTGGAACCGGCAGCGCCCGAGCGCCATGCCCTCTCACCGCTACCGCCCCGTCCACGAGCGCGTCGAGGTGCCGCTCGCCGCCGAGCGCGCCTGGCCGGGACGGCGCATCACCGAAGCGCCCCTCTGGGTCCCCGTGGACCTGCGTGACGGCAACCAGGCGCTGGCCGAGCCGATGGACCCGGCCCGCAAGCGCCGGATGTTCGACCTGCAGACGGCCATGGGCTTCAAGGAGATCGAGGTCGGCTATCCCTCGGCCAGCCAGACCGACTTCGACTTCGTCCGCCACCTGGCCACGCCGGGCGCCGTGCCCGAGGACGTGAGCGTGGTGGTCTTCACGGCCGCCAGGCGCGACCTGATCGAGCGCACGTTCGCCGCCGTCGAGGGCATGTCCCGGGTGGTCGTGCATCTCTACGCCGCCACCGCCCCCACCTGGCGCGAGGTGGTGCTCGGCCACGACAGGAGCGAGTTGCGCGCCCTGATCAGGGACGCCGCCGGGCACGTCGCCCGGCTGGCCGGCGACCGCGACATCCGCTTCGAGTTCTCGCCGGAGGTGTTCAACCTGACCGAGCCGGACTACGTGCTGGAGGTCTGCGACGACCTGACCACCCTGTGGGACGCCTGCGCCGACCGGCCCGTGATCCTCAACCTGCCCGCGACGGTCGAGGTGGCCACGCCCAACGTGTACGCCGACCAGATCGAGTACATGCACCGCAACCTCGCCCGCAGGGACGCGGTGATCCTGTCCGTGCACCCGCACAACGACCGCGGCACCGGCGTCGCCTGCGCGGAGCTGGCCCTGCTGGCGGGGGCGCAGCGAGTGGAGGGCTGCCTGTTCGGCAACGGCGAGCGCACCGGCAACGTGGACCTGGTGACGCTCGCGCTCAACCTGCACGCGCAGGGCGTCGATCCGATGATCGACCTCTCGGACATCGACGAGGTGCGGCGGGTGGTCGAGCACTGCAACCGGCTGTCGGTGCCCGACCGCCACCCGTACGCGGGCGACCTCGTCTACACCGCCTTCTCCGGCACCCACCAGGACGCCATCGGCAAGGGCCTGGCCCACCACGCCAAGCGGGCCGCCGAGCTGGGCGTGCCGCCGGAGCGGGCGCCGTGGGAGGTGCCGTACCTGCCGATCGACCCGGCCGACGTCGGCCGCGACTACCAGGCCGTCATCCGGGTCAACAGCCAGTCGGGCAAGGGCGGCGTCGCGTACCTGCTGCACACCCGCTACGGCCTCGAACTGCCGCGCCGCCTGCAGATGGACTTCTCCCGGGTCGTCCAGCGGGCCACCGACGGCAGCGGCGCGGAGATCACCGCCGAGCAGCTCTGGGAGCTCTTCCACGCCACCTACCTGGCGCCGGGGGAGGCCGCCCCGCTGGCGAGCTGGAGCACGGTGGAGACGGGGCCGGGCGCGCACGCGTTCGAGGGGACGCTGACCAGCGGGCGCGCGCTGCGCGGCACCGGCAACGGGCCGCTGTCGGCACTGAGCGCCGCGCTGGCCGCCGACGGGATCGAGACGGACATCCTGCACTACGCCGAGCACGCCCTCGATCCGGGCAGGGGCGGCCGGGCCATCGCGTACGTCGAGGTCCGCGCGGGCGGCGTCACCCGCTGGGGCGCGGCCACGGACACCTCGGTCCTGACCGCCTCGGTCCGCGCCGTGCTGGCCGCGGTCAACCGGGCCATCGAGCCGGCCGCGCACACCGGCTGACCGCTCGCGTACGATCACAGGTTCCGTGGCGGGTCCCCGCCACGGAACCTGTGATCGTGGAGGATACGGATGTTCGAGGCGGGCGCCGTCCTTGCGGTGCTGCGGGCCCTGCGCGCGGCGGGCTGCGCGGTGTGGGTCGCCGGCGGCTGGGGCGTCGACGCGCTCGTCGGCCGCGTCACCAGGCAGCACGCCGACCTCGACCTGCTCCACCGGGTGGAGCAGGAGCCCGCCGTGATCGCCGTCCTTGAGGCCCTCGGGTACGCCGAGCGGCACGAAGGCGTCGTTCCCGGCAGGCCCGCCCGTTTCGTCATGGCGGATCCCGGCGGGCGTGAGCTGGACCTGCACCCGCTGAGCTTCCGCCCCGACGGCTCGGCGCTGCAGCGGCTCGACGACCACGGCGGCGCCTTCACCTATCCGCCGGACGCCTTCGCCTCCGGCGTGATCGAGGGCGTGGACGTGCCGTGCCTGTCCGCCGCCCAGCAGGTGACCTTCCACCAGGGCTACCAGCCCAGGGAGCGCGACCTGCACGACATGGCCAGGCTGCGGGAGACGTTCGGGATCGCGACCCACTTCTGAACGCGCACCGCGTCGGTCAGCTCGGGGCGGCGACCCCCGACAGGTGCGCGGCGCACTCGTCGCGGTAGAACAGCGTACGGCTGCGCACCCGCTTCGGGTCGGCCAGCACGTCCCGGGAGACCGACGGCAGCACCGCGTGCCGTACCGGACCGAACAGGCGCGCCACGTCGGCCGGAGTGGCGCCCTGCGCGCCCAGCCCCGGCGCCAGGATGGGGCCGTTGAGGTCGGTCAGCGAGTCTTCGAGCTCCGGCAGCGTGGCGCCCATGACCAGCCCGACGGGCCCGAACGGCGAATGCCCCGCGTTGGCGGCGGTGGCCCCGGCCAGCACCTGACCGGCCACCAGCCGCTGCAGCCCGGCGGCCTCCGGGTTGGAGGTGCGGGCCAGCACGAACACGCCCGCGTCGTTGGCCACCGCCGAGGCGATCGCGCCCGCCAGCGAGCCGAACCCCAGGTAGGGGCTCAGCGTCACCGCGTCGGCGGCCAGCGGGCTGCCCCGGTCGAGGTAGGCCTCGGCGTAGGCGGCCATCGTGCTGTCGATGTCGCCCCGCTTGACGTCGAGCAGCACCAGCGTGCCCGCCTCGCGCAGGTCCGCGATGGTGCGTTCCAGCACGGCGATGCCGCGGCTGCCCCAGCGCTCGAAGAAGGCCGACTGCGGCTTGACCGCGGCCACCACGTCGGCGACGTTCTCGACCACCGTGCGGCTGAACCGCTCCAGACCGGCGGGCGAATCGTCGAGCCCCCAGGCGGTGAGCAGCGCCGGGCTCGGATCGATGCCCACGCACAGGGGCCCCCGGTCGTCGAGCATGGCTCGCAGACGCGCCCCGAACGAATCGTTCATGTGACTAGCTCCCTCACGACCACGGGTAGGCGGCCCCGCGGGTGCCGTGGGCATGAATCGTACTCCCAGGACATTAGGGTGCCGAGGCACCGATGCCCATCCGGTGCGGGGCCGAGTCTTCCACATGTGGTCGTGCGGGTAGATCAGCAGACATGTACGAGATCGCCCATCGGGTGCTGGCGCTGCGTACCGATCCGCCACGTGACGTCCTCGTCACGCTCGGCCTGCCCTACGAGGAGGCGACGGGCGAGTGGTCGTGCCCGTACCGGATCGACGGGCTCGACGGATGGGAGCACGAGCGGAAGGTCACCGGGCTCGACTCGCTGGAGGCGGTCGAGCTGGCGATGGTCATGGTCAGGGCGGCGCTGGCCGGCTCGCACGAGGCCAGGGAGGGGTTGCTGGCCGACGACGACCGTCCAGAGACGCCGCGGCCGCGGACGGTGTACGTGAGCGTCGACGACGACCGCAACATCGCCTATATCGCGATGAAGCACGAGATCGCCCCGGGGGAGGCGGCGGACCAGACCGTGGCCGGGGACGTCGTGCTCGACTTCGGCGACTCGGGCCAGCTGCTGGGCGTGGAACTCACCGACGCGGCCACCCGGCTCCCGTCCGAGATGCGCGTCTGACGTCTCTGCGGCTGACGCTGCTGCAGCAGCACCAGGGCGCGTGCCTCGTCCTGCGCATGCCCGCCTGATCGCCGGGTCACGGCTCCTGGTGGCGCAGAGCCGCGCCGGCGAGATCGTGCGGCGTGAAGCTCGCCGCCGCCACCCGGTAGCGCGGATCGAGCGCCTCCCACAGCTCGTCCAGGAACGCGTGCTGATCGGCCGCCTCGGTCACGGCTTCGAGGAACGGCTCTCCGGTGACCACGTGCCGGCCGTCGGACACGTAGGTGGTCATCAGCACGGCATCGCCGGGAGCGAGCTCCCGGACGGAGAGCGTCAGCCGATCGGTCGAGGTCCGGTCGCCGGAGCTGCGACGGGCGGCGCCGAACCAGGCGTCCCCGGGGGAGTCCACGTTCACGACCACGGTGACGCGCGGCGTGAAGATCGGCGGATCGGGTTCGTAGTCCAGGCCGTCAAGAGCGACGACCGGCGGCCGTCCGGCGCGCAGGCGATCGGCCACGGTCGCCACCTGTTCCCCGTTCCCGAACACCAGCCAGCTGTCACGTCGCGTGGCGGCGACGTAGTGGCGCAGCGGGTCGTCCGGGGCCGGGTCGGTCGGGCCGACGACGAGTTCGTGACCGGCCAGGCGCAGAGCCCGCGCCTTCGACGCCTGGGTGCGGCCGGTCAGGACATAGCCGCCGCACATCGCGCCATCGAGGGTCCTGGCCCACACGACGATCCGTCCCGGATAGGGGATGGCCTGGAGGGTCTGCCGCAGCGGCCGCATGGACACCCGAGCTCCCTTTCGTGATCCGGCCGCTCGTCGATCCCATCCGCGGCGGCCGCGTCAGCCTACAACTCCGTGGCGAAGCGGACGTGGTCGCGTGGTCGCGTGGTCGCCCGGACGGGATAATCGCCTGGTGAGCACCGTGACCTTCCCGCGCATCGTGGCCACCGACCTCGACGGCACCCTTCTCACCTCGACCGGCTCCGTCAGCGCGCGTACCAGGCAGGCGTTGGGCGCCGCCCGCGCGGCCGGCGCCGAGATCGTCTTCGTCACCGCCAGAGCCCCGCGCGGTGTCCAGGAGATCGCCGCCCAAGCGGGGGTCACCGGCACCGCGATCTGCAGCAACGGCGCCGTCGTCTACGACCTGGCCAGCGACGAGATCACCGCCAGCAGCCCGCTCGACCCGCAGGCCGCGCGCAAGGTCGCCGAGGCGCTCGCCCTCGCTCTGCCCGACGTCGGGCTGGCCGTCGAGACCGGCAGGAACGTGCTGACCGAGGCCGCCTACACCCGCAGGATCGAGCATGACGTGGCCTTCTACCGCGAGGTCGACTCCGTCTTCGGCGCAGACCAGCCGATCGTCAAGCTGCTGGCCCTGTCACCGTCCCGTACGGCGGACGAGATGTACGCGGCGGTGTCGGACACGATCGGCGATCTGGCCGAGGTGACGTACTCGGGCCTGGAGGGGCTGCTGGAGATCAGCGCCCCCGGCGTCACCAAGGCGGCCACGCTCGACCGGCTCTGCCGGGAGCGGGGCGTCGGGGCCGGCGACGTGGTGGCCTTCGGCGACATGCCGAACGACCTGGCCGTGCTGCTCTACGCGGGCGCCGGATACGCGATGGCCAACGCCCACGAGATGGTGCTGGCTGCCGCGGAGCACCGGACGCTGTCGAACGACGAGGACGGGGTGGCCGTGGTGCTGGAGGACCTGCTCGGCCGCGCCGCCTGACGCCCGTTCGCCGGGGTCGCGCCGTCGTGCCCGCCCACCCCCGCGGGCGGGCACGTACGGCCTCACGCGTCGTCGTCCGACACTCGCGAAGCGCCATCACAGGAGGACGGTGCCTGGCTGAGCACCGGCAGCAGCCCGCCGCACGTGCTCAACGGCAGGGACACCGGCTCGACGATCTCGTCGTTGAAGATGATCACGTCGCCGATCAGGGGAGCCGGGCCGGTCTTCGCCGGAGCCTCGTCCTCGGCGTACGCGCCGGGGCAGCCGAGCAACGCCGACGCCACCACCGCCACGACCGCGTACGTGAATCGCATCAGTCCCCCCGACAGGCGCACCGCCACACCCACGGGCGCGCGGCTAGGCGGCCAGGCGTTCCTGCGACGTCCCTGTGGACTGCTCCCCGTCGCCCGTGCTCTGATGCGGACGCCCGCCCTCCATCACCCGGTCGATCATGGCGAGCGCGATCGCTGAGACGACGAAGGTCAGGTGGATCAGGGTTTTCCATATGAGCTCCCGGTCGGTGATGGTGGGTTTCGCGGCGTTGATGAAGATCTGCAGAAGGTGGATGGAGGAGATGCCGATGATCGCCATGGCCAGCTTGACCTTCAGCACGTTGGCGTTGACGTGCGAGAGCCATTGGGGCTGGTCGGGATGTCCTTCGATGCGCAGCCGCGAGACGAACGTCTCGTAGCCGCCGATGATGACCATGATGAGCAGATTCGAGATCATCACCACGTCGACGAGCCCGAGGACGATCAGCATGACGGTGGTCTCGGCGGGCGTGCCGCCGAAGCCCAGCTGGATCAGGTGGAGCAGCTCCATCATGAAGCGCCACACGTAGACGACCTGCGCGACGATCAGCCCCAGGTAGAGCGGCACCTGGATCCATCGGCTGAAGAACATGAAGTAGCCGACCCGTCGGAGCGGTGTCCGCGGCCCGGTCGGCGTAGAGGCCACGGACAGCTGCGCTACCCGCACTAGGACGTCAGGACGTTGATGTGCTGGACGTAGGTCTGGATGTCGACGAGCGGAGGATTGCCTTTGCCGAGCTCGTCGAGGATGGACGGAGGCAGGCCGGCGGCCAGCGCCAGGGCGGCGACGGCGGTCAGGACTCGGACCTTCAACGGAACTCCTTGCTGCTGCTCTTCGTGCACCCGCTGATGACGCGGACGGTGGGCTGGGACCGGGCGGCGTCCGGCGTGCGGACGCCGCCCGTTACCGGTGTCGAGGGGTGGTCCCGTGCCGGTAACCCGCGTGGTCAGGGAGCCAGGCAGTTCGTCGCGGGGAGCTCGGGCATCGCGAGCAGGGACGCCGGGTCCATGGCGGCGGCCGGATCGATGACGCCGAGCGCCGCGTTGGGGGCCTCGGCCAGGCAGGTGAGGGTGAGGACGGGATCGACGACGGCGTGTGCGGCAGGGACGGAGAGCAGAGTCAGGCCGCCGGCGACGAGCGCGGTGACGGCGAGCCGACGGGGGGCGAAACGCATGTGACCTCCTGGGTGACGGTGATGAACAACCTCCGGTTAACTACCCAGAGTAATCGATCAGTAACACTCCGTCTAAGAAAGCCTTCAGGGCAGCCGCGTCAGTCCAAGCTCTCCGGCATCGGACGGGGGTCCGTCATGACCCAGCGCTCCTGCGCGGCCATGACCTCGTCGGCGTGCTCGGCGGCCCACTCGCCGAACCCCTCGATCGGGCCCAGCAGTGAACGGCCCAGGTCGGTCAGCTCGTACTCCACCCTCGGCGGGGCCTCGGCGTAGGTGTGGCGCGTCACCAGGCCGTTGTACTCCAGGCGGCGCAGCGTCTCGGTCAGCACCTTGCTGCTGATGCCGCCGATCTCCGTACGCAACCGCCCCGGCCGGCGCGGGCCGTGCCGCAGCGCCCACATGACGACCGCGTTCCACGTGTTGGCGAGCAGGTCGAAGGCCAGCCGGGTCTGGCAGTCGGCGAGGAACAACGGGGACCTTCCGATAGGAACCGAATGGTGCGCGACGGACTTCCTACAGTCCTGCTGTCAAGTAAAGCCCCTCATGTGGAGGACGGAACATGCGGATCGGGATCCTGGGCGCGGGCAACATGGCGGACGCGCTGGGCACGCAGTGGGCGGTGGCGGGACACGAGGTGATGGTCAGCGGGCGGGACCCGGGCAGGAGCGCGGAGCGCGCGGCCGGCATGACCGCCCAGGCGGTCGCGCGGACCTCGGCCCCGGCCGCGCCCGCGACAGCGGCGGGAACTTCGGCGGAGGCGCGGTCCCGGGCGGTCGCGGAGGTCCTGAGCGGGAGTGTCGCGAAGGTGCGGAGCGGGAGTTTCGCGGAGGTGGCCGGGTTCGGGGACGTCGTGGTGGTGGCCGTCAGGGAGGCGGGGCTGGCCGACACGCTCCGTGCCGCCGGCCCGGCCCTGCGCGGCAAGCCGCTCATCGACGTGACGAACGCCGCCGCTCCGGACCGGTATGACCCCACGCGTCCCCTCGCCCGCCTGATCGCCGACATCACCGGCGGGCATGTGGTGAAGGGCTTCAACCTGTGTCACGTGGACGTGTGGCGGCTGACGCCGCCGGTCTTCGACGGCCGGCCGCTGTCCGTGCCCCTGTGCGGTGACGACCAGGCCGCCATGGACGCCGCGCGCACGCTGGTCGCCGACCTCGGCTGCACCCCCGTGAACGGCGGGAGCCTGGCGCGGGCGACGCAACTGGAGGCGACGGCGGCGTTCATGATCGGGCTGTGGTTCGGCGGCGCCGACGCCCAGGCCGTCCTGCCGCCTCTGCCATCCTCCGGTGAGCACCAGCCGGCCTGATCGTGTACGACCGTTGATGTAGCGCGGACCGCGACCGCGGGCGGATGCGGCCACCGCCCGCCGGGCGGATCCTGAAGACCTTTCGTCCTAGGTCAAAGGAGAGGCCAGTGGTCACCGAGGTCGCCAAGGGCAGCGGGTACGCCACCGCGTTCAAGGTCGTCACCGCGCTCAGCACGTTGTCGGTGCTGGTCCAGGCCGTGACGGCCGGGCAGCTCCTGAGCGGGGGAGCGGCGGGACCGCACGGGATGGGCGCGACCGCGGTGCACGCGCTGGCGCTGGCTCAGCTCGTCGTCGCCGTGCTGCTGTGGCGGCCGGCGCGGGGGCCGGGCTGGCCCGCGCTGGTCAGCCTGGCGGTGCTGCTGCTCGGGTTCGTCCAGTCGATGCTGGGCGGGTCGGGGGCGCTGGCGGCGCACGTGCCGCTCGGGATGACGCTGTTCGGTCTGAGCGTCTGGCTCCTGGTCTGGGCTCTGCGCCGCTGACCCCCGCCCCGGGAGGGGAACGGCTCCGGGGCCGGCCGCGGGGGCGCCGGTCCCGCGGCCGGCTCTCTCAGCCAAGGGTCAGCCGCAGTGCACGTTGTTGAGCTTGACGATCGTGTACGACGGGACGATGCCCTCGACGTCGACGCACTGCCCGGGCGCCGAGACGTACACCGGGCCGGCGTAGTACTTGTACTCCTTGGCGTCGGTCCGCTTCCCGCTGCCGTCGCCGGGCTCAGGACGGGTGGCGGGCCAGGTGGTCGGCGTGGCGGATCGGCTCGGGGAGGCGGAAGCGGGCCGCCAGCCGCAACACCTCGCCGGTGGCCGTGCCGAGCGAGATGCGGTGCCCCTGCGACACGTACACCGGCCTGACCCCGCGTCGCGTGCGCAGCGCCCGCCCCACGACGGCGCCCTCGTGGACGATCGGTGTCCAGGCGCCGCGCTCCTGGCCGGGCGGCTCGTGCGTCCCGACGAACGGTGTCTTGCCCACCCCCACCGACGGCAGCCCGGTCAGCACGCCCAGGTGGCAGGCCAGGCCGAAGCCGCGCGGGTGAGCCAGCCCGTACCCGTCGCAGACCAGCAGGTCGGGTGTCACCGTGAGCCGCTCGAGCGCCTCCACCAGCGCGGGCAGCTCCCTGAAGGCGAACAGGCCCGGCACGTAGGGGAAGGCCGCCTTCCCGTGCGCCACCACCTGCTCCACCGGCTCCAGCGTCACGGCGTCCAGCACGACCACCGCGGCCGTCACCTCGTCGTCGCCGTGGTAGTGCACGTCCAGGCCCGCCACCAGGGCGAAGGTGTCGGGTCCCGTCAGCTCGACCTGCCCGCGCAGCCGGTCCTGGACGGCCTCCGCCTCGGCGACACTCGCGGGCCAAAGGTGAAGCTGATTCACACGCACCCGCCCTAAGGTATCTCCGTATGAGGGTGGCTTCAGACGAGATCGTGGTGGCCGTCGGCCCCGGCCTGGTGGCGGACGCGGGGCTGCTCGCGGAGATCGCCGACCGCGAGTTCACCCGTCTCGGGGTGAACGGCACGGTCGTGCACGCCCGCGACGCCGCGCACCTGTTCTCGTCGGTACCAGAACGCGACGTGGCGGTCGTCCTCCCAGGGCCGGGCGAGGACGTGCGCGCGTCCATCGGGCAGCCGCTCGGCCCCTCGGTCGTCGTCTGGGTGGACATCGACCGAGTCGACGGGGCCACGCACATCCACGGGCGTGGCATCGCAGGGCTGACCTGGGGCATCCGGCACGCCGTACACCGCGCGCGTCACCCCGCCATCCAGCGGATCACCTACGGCCCTTCCCCGGAACAGTGGGCCGACCTGTACCTCCCCACAGCCGGCACCGCCATCGTCACCGACGCCATCGCCACCACCGCCACCGCGCCCACCCGCGCCGCCGCAGACGAGGCGGTGCCCGTGGTGGCGTTGATCCACGGGGGTTACTGGCGTTCGATCTGGGCCGCCGACCTCATGGAGGAGCTCTGCGAGGACCTGGCCCGGCGCGGGTTCGCGGTGTGGAATCTCGAATACCGCCGCCCCGACCGGCACGGCTGGGCCGCGACCACCGCCGACATCGCCACCGGCCTGGCCACGCTGACCACCCTCCCCACCGTCACCGGCCAAGGAGCCGCGACGCCGGTCGCGCTCGACCTGGACCGGATCGTCGTCGCCGGACACTCGGCCGGCGGGCAGCTGGCGCTGAGGGCGGCGGCCGACGGATCGCGGATGGCGCTGGCGGTGTCCCTGGCGGGCGTGCTCGACCTCGTCCAGGGAGACCGCCGCAAACTCAGCGCGGGAGCGGTCGCCGCCGCCCTCGGCCGCACCTCGGCCCCCGCCGGCCCTTCCGCCACCTCAGCACAGCCCGGCGACGAGGATCCCTACGCCGCCTCCTCCCCCCTCCACCGCCTCCCCCTCGGCACCCCGCAGCTCATCGTGCAGGGCCGTGACGACGATCTCGACCTGGTCGACTTCGCCCGCAGGCACGCCGCCCTGGCCCGGCAGGCAGGCGACGACGTCACCTACCTGGAGCAACCGGGCGACCACTTCGACGTCATCACTCCCGCCGCCCCCATCTGGCAGGCCACCGTCAAGGCCATCGCCGACGCTCTCACCTAGACGGACCCTCGGGCTCGGCGGCGAGGTGCCGGCCGCCACCGGCTCACAAAGCCGGGCGGCCCGGACGCGCGTAGCCGGGAGACGGTGTCACGAAGCCCTGGCGGCGGGGGCGCGGGAGGTGACGAGGGCCGCGAAGCGGGTGGTGACCCGGTGCCAGATCGGCGTGGAGACCGGCTCGTCGGCCACCGCCCGCGCGTAGACCTCGTCCGGGTCGAAGCCGTCGGCCTGCCACGTCCGCATGCGTTCGGGCAGCACCTCGGGATGGAACTGCACCCCCCACGCCCGCTCGCCCATCCGGAACGCCTGGTACGGGCACGCCTCGGTCTCGGCCAGGTGGACGGCTTCGTCGGGCAGCCGGGTGATGGCGTCCTTGTGGTGCTCGACGGCGGGCACCACCGGCGGCAGCCCGTGGAAGAGCGGGTCGGCGGCGGCCTCGGGCCTGATCGTGAGCGGCAGGCTGCCGTTCTCCGGCGTGCCCGTGTCGCCGGTCACCTCGCCTCCGGCCACGTGGGCCAGCATCTGCCCGCCCAGGCAGATGCCCAGCAGCGGCACACCGTCGCCCAGCGCCTGCGTCATCAGCCGCCGGGTGTCGCGCAGCCACGGCGCCCGGTCGTCCTCGTCCGGCAGGTAGCCGCCGCCGAGCATGATCATGGCGTCGTGGGTCAGGCGGCGGGGCAGGGGAGCGCCGTCGTGGGCGAGCACGACGTCGAGCCGGTGCCCGGCCTCCTCCAGCCAGCCGCCCACGCGGCCGGGACCTCCGCTCCTGCTGTTCTGGACGATGAGAATGTCAGCCAAGACAGGCCTCCGCCTGATGGTCGATGACCTGAGGGTCGGGAACGGGCATGCGCATGATCATGGCAGGTTGGCCGCCCGCGCCACGTGCCGCAGCAGCAGGGCGGTGGTCACCGGCCCGACCCCGCCCGGCACGGGGGTGAGCGCGCCCGCCACCTCCGCGACCGCGGCGAAGTCGACGTCGCCGGTCAGGCCGCCGTCGTCGGTCGGGTTGGTGCCGACGTCGATCACCACCGCGCCGGGAGCGACGTGACCGGCGCCGATCAGCCCCGCCCGGCCGACCGCGGCGACCAGCACCTCGGCCTGCGCGGTGACGGAGGCCAGGTCGCGGGTGCGCGAGTGGCAGACGGTGACGGTGGCGTGCCGGTCGAGCAGCAGGTGCGCCAGCGGCTTGCCGACCACCGTCGAGCGGCCGACCACCACGGCCCGCCGCCCCGTGAGCTCGACCCCGTGGTGGTCGAGCAGCGCCATCACGGCCGCCGCCGTCGCGGGCGGGAACGCGGGCAGCCCGGCGGCCAGCCGGCCGAGCGAGAGCGGGTTGGCCCCGTCGACGTCTTTACGCGGGTCGATGGCCGCGGCCAGCTCCTGGGCCGAGGCGCCGGCCGGCAGCGGCGTCTGCAGCATCACGCCGTGCACGCCGGCGTCGGCGCTCAGCCTGGCCAGCGTCTCGCCGATCCGCTCGGGCGTGGCCTGCGGGCCCAGGTCGACCAGGTCGCAGTCGATGCCGACGGCGGCCGCCGCCTTGGCGATCGAGCGCACGTACCACAGGCTCGCCTCGTCGGCGGTGGCCACCACGACGGCCAGCCGCGGCTGCGTGCCCGATGCGGCCTCGGCCTGCGTCTGGGTCCTGATGGCGGCGGCCAGGTCCCGGCCGGTCAGCGTCTTCACGGCTTGATCTCCTCGCGTACCTCTGCGGTCACCCAGTCTGCCCTGGCCACGGCCGCGTCGACGCCGGACAGGCGGATGTTCAGCTCCGCGCGTAGCCGTTCGTCCTGTACGCCGCCCAGGTTGACCTCCACGTTGACCCGGCCCGTGGTGAGCGCGGCGCGGGCGGCCTCGGCGGCGGCGGCGATGTCGGTGACCACGTTGCGGTTGCAGATCGGCAGCAGCAGCTCGCACAGCTCGACCACCCGCGCGGCGGCCTCGACCACCCGGGCGGGCGGCTCGGCGGCGCCGGCCAGGGCCCTGGCGATGGCGCCGCTGCGCTCCTCGCCCTTGGGCAGCCGGTAGGCGTCGGTGACCGCGGTGAACGCCGCCGCGTCCTCCTCGGCGAGCTTCAGCGCCCGCGCCCGCAGGGTGTCGGTCTCGGCGATCACGGCGACGACCGTCTCGGCGTGGGCGGTGTACTTCTCCCCGGTGGTGTAGCGGGCCACCATGCCGAGCAGGGCGGCGGCCTGCGCCGCGTGCAGGGCCGCCGTGGCGCCCCCACCGGGCGCGGGCACCCGGTCGGCGAGTTCGGACAGGAAGTCGACGATCGTCAAGTCGCGCATGGCGGCATTCTGCCAGGCCGCCCGCGGTTCACTCGCGGTACATCGGCCGCGTGGCGTCCTCGGGTCCATGATGCGGCGGCTGCGGCGGCAGGTACGGGGACTGGGCCGGCGACTGGGCCGGCTCCCACGCCCCCTCGTAGCCCACCTGCGCCGGGTACTCGGGGCGGTGCCGTCCCCGCCACCGCGACGGGAACACCGACGCGACCAGCAGCGCCACGCCGAGCACCAGGTGCAGTCCCGAGTAGCTCAGCGTCTGGAAACCCGACCTCATGGGGTTGGGCAGCAGGCCGCTGGGGATCAGCCGGGCGCCGGTCGTCAGCTCCACGAACGGCAGGGCGCCCACCGCGACGAACGCGAGCCCGCCCAGCAGCGAGGCGACGGGCGACAGGCGGGACCCGATCAGGAGGGCGAGCAGGATCCCCGTCGCGACGAGCACCCCCAGCGCGATCCACGAGAGCCGCAAGGTCTGGGCGAGCTGGAGGGACAGCTCGCCGATGCCGTACCAGAGGCCGGCGGCGGCCAGGGGAGGAAGGAGCAGCCCCGCGACCACTCCCAGAGCGTGACGGGTACCGTTTGACATGACTCACCCCGTTTGTTTGGCTCTGTCCCAACCTACTCGCTGGGTCACTCCAGCGGGGGTGCCGGTCCGTAACCGGTCCCGAGTCCGGACATTTCTGAGAAATGTGT
The DNA here is from genome assembly GCF_035917475.1 of Nonomuraea fuscirosea. Classification (NCBI taxonomy): domain Bacteria; kingdom Bacillati; phylum Actinomycetota; class Actinomycetes; order Streptosporangiales; family Streptosporangiaceae; genus Nonomuraea; species Nonomuraea fuscirosea. The sequence continues at coordinate 2,460,048 of NZ_CP109074.1, forward strand.
GAGAAGCCGGTCGTGGGTCTTTGCCGGGCCCAGCCCCTTGGGCATCGTGGGCCGCATGAGATCCGCGATCCTGAAGACCGCACTCAGCGCCCTCATCCTGGTCCTGCTCGGCAGCGTGCCGGCGCAGGCCGCCTCGAAGCCCGACACGTTCCCGCTGCCGAACGGGTTCCAGCCGGAGGGCATCGAGATCGGGCCTGGCCCCCACGCCTACTTCGGCTCCCGCGCCACCGGCGACATCTACCGGGCCGACCTGCGTACCGGCAAGGGGTCCGTCATCAGCAAGGGACCGGGCACGCCGTCGCTCGGGCTGAAGACCGACGGGCGCAGGCTGTTCGTGGCCGGCGGCAACGCCGGCAACGCGCGGGTGGTCGACCTGCGCACCGGGCGGGTGCTCAAGTCGTACCAGTTCGCCACCGGGACGTCGTTCGTCAACGACGTCGTCCTCGTCGGGGGCGCCGCCTACTTCACCGACTCCTCCAACGCGGTGCTGTACAAGCTGCGGCTCGGCCGGGGCGGCGCGCTGCCCGACGGCTTCGACACGATCCCGCTCACCGGCGCCATCGCGTACGGGACCGGCATCAACGCCAACGGCATCGCCCCCAGCCCCGACCGGCGTTCGCTGCTGATCGTGCAGTCCAACACCGGCAAGCTGTTCGAGGTGAACCCCTCCTCCGGCGTCACCACCGAGGTGAACCTGGGCGGGGACTCGCTGGTCAACGGCGACGGCCTGCTGCTGTCCGGCCGCACCCTGTACGCCGTGCTGAACCGCGACAACACGATCGCCGTCGTCGGCCTGTCGCGCGACGGCTCGTCAGGCAAGATCGTCAAGCGCCTGACCCACCCCGGGTTCGACATCCCCACCACGGTCGCCGCCCACGGCCACCGCCTCTACCTGCCCAACGCCCGCTTCAGCACCACCCCGACGCCCGACACGCCGTACGACGTGGTCGCCGTCAAGCGCTGACGCCGCTCCAGGTGTGGACGCGCCTCCCGAGGGGGCGCGTCCTCACTTCTTGATCGTGTAGCGGTCGCCGTAGACCTTCCAGGTCAGCGGCGGCCTGAGGTCGAGGTTGCGGTTCTTCAGGAACACCCGCTGCATCGTGTCGACCCGGGTCGTGTCCTCGTGGGCCTCCTCGGCCCGCATCGCCGCCTTGCGGGCGTCGAGGAACGCGTTGAGGTACGTGACCTCGTTCCCGCCCCGCGCCGGCGGCCTGGCCTTGGCCAGCGCGGCCTTCCTGATGCCGCCGAAGCTGAGCCGGTCGGAGCCGGGCCCGTGCATGACCATGGCGTCGTAGTAGACGAACTGGCCGAGCGCCCGCAGCCCGTCCTTCTTGGCCCGGCGGACGGCCGGGCCGAAGTAGACCCGGTCGCGCTCGTCGTTCTGGGCCCGCTGGAAGACGGGATCCTTGGCCGCCCTGCGCCAGTCGGCGGGGAAGCGCGGGGCCAGGCCCTTCAGCGAGGCGGTGCCGTCGACCCTGCGCAGCGCGGGCAGGTATTTCGCCAGCACGTTGCCGGGTTTGCGCCTGGTGTAGAGCTCGACCAGTTTCAGCATGTCGCCGGTGCCCGAGCAGAAGCCGATGATGCCGGCCGTGTAGCCGCGATCGTCCTTGATGTCCTCGATGTAGCCGTACTGGGCCTTCCAGTCGAGCGAGGAGTTCTCCGCGCTGGACACCAGCCGCATGGCGATGTCCTTCTTGTGCGCCCCCGCCAGGCCGGCCGCCGGGGCGGCAGTGGCGGGGACACCGCTCAGGGTGAGGGAGAGGGCCACGAGGGCGGCGGTGATCACGGGGGAGAAACTACTCCACGGGGCGCAGGGCCGCGAGTTGCTGTTCGAACGGCACGACCTGCTCCTCGTCCCCCTCGTCCCGCCGCGCGGCGGGCGCGCGGTGCTGGAGCAGGCCGGCCAGCTCGTCGGCGGCGCGGCCGATGCGCTCGCCGAGGCCGTCGGTGAACGCGTCGTGGCCGCCGCCCCAGTCCTCCGACGCCGCGTACACGGCGGTCGGGACGACCACCGCGCGCAGGTACGCGAACAGCGGCCGCAACGCGTGCTCCAGCGCCAGCGAGTGCCGGGCGGTGCCGCCGGTGGCCGCGATGAGCACCGGCTTGCCCGTCAGCGCGGTGTTGTCCAGCACGTCGAAGAACGACTTGAACAGGCCGCTGTAGGAGCCGCTGAAGATCGGCGTGACCGCGATGAGCCCGTCGGCCTCCGTCACGGCGGCGATGGCCTCGCGCAGCCTGCCGTTCGGGAAGCCGGTGGCGAAGTTGTTGGCGATGTCGACGGCCAGGTCACGCAGCTCGATCACGCGGACCTCGATCCCGGTCCCGGTCCCCGTCCGGGTCCCGGTCCCGGTCGCCGTCCGGTGGGTGACCGCCTCGGCCAGGCGGTCGGCGAGCAGGCGGGTGGAGGAGGGCTGGGTAAGCCCGGCCGTGACGACGGCGAGCTTCATGGAGGCTCCTTTCCAGAAAAATCAGGATTTCAGCGGGCTGGGGCCTGTCAGGCGCCGACGGGCTCGGCCTCGTTCTTGGCGGCGAGCAGGGACGCGTGCGTCGGCGCCCCTGGTACCTCGGCCGGCCGGTTCTTGGCGAACTCCGCGCGCAGCACGGGCACGACCTCCTCGCCGAGCAGGTCGAGCTGCTCCAGCACGGTCTTCAGCGGCAGGCCCGCGTGGTCCATCAGGAACAACTGGCGCTGGTAGTCGCCGAAGTACTCCCTGAACTCCAGCGTCCTGTCGATGACCTGCTGCGGGCTGCCCACCGTGAGCGGGGTCTCGGCCATGAACTCCTCCAGCGAGGGGCCGTGGCCGTACACGGGGGCGACGTCGAAGTAGGGGCGGAACTCGCGGACCGCGTCCTGGGAGTTCTTGCGGATGAACACCTGACCGCCCAGCCCGACCACGGCCTGCTCAGGGGTGCCGTGCCCGTAGTGGGCGTACCGCTGCCGGTAGAGGCTGATCAGGCGGATGAAGTGCTCCTTCGGCCAGAAGATGTTGTTGGCGAAGAAGCCGTCGCCGTAGTAGGCGGCCTGCTCGGCGATCTCGGGGCTGCGGATGGAGCCGTGCCAGACGAACGGCGCCACTCCGTCCAGCGGGCGCGGCGTGCTCGTGAAGCCCTGCAGCGGGGTGCGGAAGCGGCCCTCCCAGTCCACGACGTCCTCGCGCCAGAGCCGGTGCAGCAGCGCGTAGTTCTCGATGGCCAGCGGGATGCCCTGCCTGATGTCCTGGCCGAACCACGGGTAGACCGGCCCGGTGTTGCCCCGGCCCAGCATGAGGTCCACCCGGCCGTCGGCCAGGTGCTGCAGCATCGCGAAGTCCTCGGCGATCTTCACCGGGTCGTTGGTCGTGATCAGCGTCGTGGCGGTCGACAGCTGGAGCCGCTCGGTCCTGGCCGCGATGTAGCCCAGCATGGTGGTGGGGGAGGACGGCACGAAGGGCGGGTTGTGGTGCTCGCCCGTCGCGAAGACGTCGAGCCCGACCTCTTCGGCCTTGAGCGCGATCGTCACCATCGCCTTGATCCGCTCGTGCTCGGTCGGGGTCCTGCCGGTGGTGGGATCCGTGGTGACGTCGCCCACGCTGAAGATGCCGAACTGCACTTTAGTCACCATCCATGACTGTTGAATATTTGACGACTACCGTAGCGCCCGGGCTCGCCCAGGTATTCCATCATCGGGCACACCCGGCCCCGCCGGGCGGATCCGCGGCGAGCGTCCGGCTCTTGAACAGGTGGGGGCGGTCAGGTGTGGCGGGCGCGGAAGGCCGTCGCCTTGGCCCGGTTGCCGCAGCGGCGCATGTCGCACCACCGGCGCGTACGCCGATGCGAGGTGTCGAGGTAGAGCCGGGTGCAGGGAGCGGCCTCGCACTCCCTGATGAGCGCCGCCCGCGGCCCGCCCAGCAGCTCGGCGGCGGAGCGGGCGGCGCTGGACAGCGCGGCGGCCAGGTCGCCGCCACGCTCCACGCCGTGCTCGCCGAGCAGCACGCTCGCCGGCGCGAGCGCGGCGGCCAGGTTGAGCGTGCGCCGGTCGGCCGCCTCGAACGCCGTCCCCGTACGGGCCGCGGACGCCAGCCGGTAGATCGCCTCACGCAGCGCCACCGCCCCGGCCAGGTCGTCGTCACCGGCCGCGGGCGGTACGTCGAGCAGCCCGGCGGCGACCGTCCAGCGGGCCAGCTCCGCGGGCGTCGGCAGCAGGTCGACGCGCGCGCCCCGCCGGTCGCCGACGGTGCCGGCCAGGTCGAGCCCGAGGTTCCCGCTGACGAACGTGAAGTCCATGCCCTCATAGTAACCGGATTGACAAGTTACTTCGGCGGCTGCCACGGTTGATAACCGCTAATGACGGTTACTTTGAACGGAGCAGTGGTGATGGCAGTACCGACCGTGACCGCAGGAGCGCTGCCGCGCCGGTACGGACCCCGGCACCGGTGGGTCGTGCTGGCCGTGGGCGTCGGGGCGCAGGGCAGCTTCTCGGCGATGTTCTCCGGCATCCCGGTCACCGGCGTCTCGATGCGGGCGGGCTACCACCTGTCCACGGGCGCGCTCGGCCTGGCGCTGGCCTGTCTCGGGCTCGGCGTGGCGGTCTCCGACATCGTCTGGGGCCTGCTGACCGACCGCTTCGGCGACCGGCGCGTCCTGCTCACCGGCCTGACGTCCACCGGCGTGCTGCTGGTGGTGATGGCCACGGCCGTCACCCCGGCGGACGGGGCGGGGACGGTGCTGCTGGCGGTGTGCCTGACCATCGCGGGCGCGCTCGGCGGCAGCGTCAACGGCGCGTCGGGGCGCGCGGTCATGACCTGGTTCGGGGAGGGGGAGCGGGGGTTCGCGATGAGCGTGCGCCAGACGGCGATCCCGGCGGGGGGCGCGGTCGGGGTGGCGCTGCTGCCCTGGCTGGCGCAGGCGTACGGCTTCCGCGCCGTCTACGCCGTTCCCGCCGCCTTCTGCCTGCTCGCCGCCGCCGCCACCTGGCGCTGGCTGCACGAACCCACCCCGCAGCCGCCCATCCCGCCCGCCCCCGTCGTCACGGAGAGCGCCGTCCAGAGGTCACCGCTGCGGCGATGGGACGTGTGGCGGCTCGCTCTGGCCGGCGCCCTGCTCACCGTCCCCCAGTTCGCCGTGCTCACCTTCACCGCGATCTTCCTGCACGACGTCAAGGGCGCGGGCGCGGCCCTGGCCGGTCTCACCGTGCTGATCGCCCAGCTGGGCGGCGGCGCGGCCCGCATCTGGACCGGCCGCCGCACCGACCGCGCCGGGGACAGCAGCGGCGCCCGCCGCACCTGCCTGCGCCGCATCGGCGTCCTGGCCGGGATCGCGATGGCCGGGGCGGCGGTGCTCACCGACGCCCCCACTCCGCTCACCGTCGCCGCCCTGGCCCTCGGCGGCCTGCTGGCCAACGCCTGGCACGGCGTGGCCTACACCGAGATCGCCGCGATGTCCGGCGCGGGCCGCGCGGGGACGGCCCTGGGCCTGATCGGGACCACGCTGTTCGCCATGGCCTTCCTCACCCCGCTGCTCATCCCCGTCGTGCTCGCCCACGCCTCCTGGGCCGCGGTGTGGGGCCTGGCCGCGGCCGCCTCGCTCGCCGCCGTCCCCCTCGCGCCGGCCGCGCTCAGAGCGCGTTGATGTCGGCGGGGCCGAGGAACCGCTTGGGGGCGCCCCGTTCGGCCACCGTGATCATCGCCTGGCCGATCCGCTCGGTCGTGGTGATCCCCGCGCCGAACAGCCGCCGCAGCACCGGGTAGAACGGCCGCACCACCACGTAGGCCAGCCGGTAGAAGCGGGTGCGCGAGGCGACGCCGTACATCGGCTGGATGTAGCCGGGCCGGAACATGTACGCCTCCAGGGGCAGCTCCAGCAGGGCGTTCTCGGTCTCGCCCTTCACCCGCGCCCACATGGCCCGGCCCTGGGCGTCGGTGCCCACGCCGGACACGTACACGAACGTCGAGCCGGGGTTGAGCCGCGCCAGCGTCCGGCCGGCCGAGAGCGTGAAGTCGTACGTGACGCGCCGGTAGTCGCGCTCCTTCATGCCCGCCGACGAGACCCCGAGACAGAAGAAGCACGCGTCGTAACCGCGCAGCTCGTCCTCGATCGCGGACAGGTCGAGCAGGTCGTCGTGGCGCAGCTCGCGCAGCTTGCCATGCGTGACCCCCGTCACGGCCCGGCCGACCGTGAGCACAGCCGTGACCCGGTCGTCGAGCAGGCACTCCCTGAGCACCCCGCGCCCGACCATCCCGGTCGCCCCGAACAAGATCACTCGCATCTCGGCACCTCTCCAGAGCAAGCGTAAGGCGGCGCCGGATCAGGTCAGGTCACGCAGCGCTTCGCGCAGCCGGGCGCGGGCCAGTGCCGGGATGGACAGGCCGCGGGCGGAGATGCCGATCGCCCACTGCGTGCCGGGCACGACCGCGCCCGCGCACGCCACCTCCTCCCTGAACTGCCCGTACTCCTCCACCACCTGACCGGGCCGCAAGCGCGCCAGTTCCTCCTCGACGTCCTCGACGCTGGTGGGGGTGGCGGCGGTGAAGCGGCGCAGGCCGTACTCGGTGAGGATGCCCTGCCGGATCCGCGGCGGCAGCGACAGCAGCAGCGCCTTGCCGAGCGCGGTGGCGTGCGGGGCCGTCTCCAGACCCGCCTGGAGGTCCTCCAGCCACGGCGAGCGCGGCCCCTCCGCCACGTCCACCACCACCAGCCGCGCGTCGGTGAGCTGCGCCAGGTAGGCGGTGTGGCCGGACTCGGCGGCGAGCTGCCGCAGCACCTCCGCCGCCCGGGGCGGGCGCTCGAACGCCTCCAGCATCTCGTGGAACCGCTCGGCCACCTTCGAGCCGATCATGTAGTCGCCGTCGGGCCGCCGGTGCAGATAACCCTCGTAGCAGAGAGTGCGGACCAGATGGTAGGACGTGGACAGGTTGAGGCCGCACCGGCGGGCTATCACCTTGACCGACAGCGGCCGGTCGGCCCGCGAGACCTCCTCCAGCACGCGCAGGGCGCGCGAGACGCTGCGGATCAGATCGCTGGGTTCATCGTCGGTCATCCTCCAAGCATGTTCGTCATTTGAAAAACGGACGCCTACCCCAGGCGGCACACCCGTCCGACGATGAGGTCATGCCGGAGATACCACGGTGGGCCGGTCAGGCGCTGCCCGGGGTCTACGACCCGTGCCGCCAGCTCACCGACCAGGCCAAACGCAAGATCCTCGGTGAGAACCTGCTACGGCTGCATGGCCTTGGTCCTGTGCACCGCCTGTAGCAGCCCGACGGCCAGCAGCCCCGCGACCGTGGCCGAGCCGCCGTAGGAGACGAACGGCAGCGGCACGCCCACGACCGGCACGAGCCCCAGGGTCATGCCCACATTCATGAACGTCTGGCAGGCCAGCCACGACACCAGCGCCCCCGCCAGCACGGTCCCGTACGGCGACGCGCTGCGCCGCGCGATCGACAACCCCCGCCACAGCAGCGCGAACACGGCCAGCACGATCAGCGCCGCGCCGGCGAAGCCGAGCTCCTCGCCGGCCACGGTGAAGATGAAGTCGGTGTGCTGCTCGGGCACGAAATGCCCGGCCGTCTGCTCGCCGTTGAACAGCCCCTTGCCGTACAGGCCGCCGGAGCCGATCGCGATGCGCGCCTGGGCCGCGTTGTACCCGACGCCGCCCGGATCGGCCCCGGGGTCGGCCAGCACGAGCAGCCGCTGCACCTGGTACGGCCGCACCAGCCCGAGCCGCCACGCCGCCACCCCCGCGCCCGCCGCCCCCAGGACGAGCACCAGCAGCCACCGCTTGGGCGCCCCCGACACCAGCAGCGCCCCCGCCACCATGGCCGCGAACACCACCATCGTGCCCAGGTCCGGCTGCAACCCGATCAGGGCGATGGGCACCGCGGCCAGCACCAGCGCCAGCAGCACCCCGCCGAACCCCGGCCGCCGCCGCCCGTCCAGCAGCTCACCCAGGGGCACCGCGAACGCCAGCGCCAGCGCCACCTTGGCGAACTCCGACGGCTGGAACTGCACCCCCGGCGCCAGCACGATCCACGAGTGGGCCCCGTTGACCCGCACCCCCAGCGGGCTCAGCACCCCGGCCAGCGACAGCAGCGCCAGCACGTACGCGAGAGGCACGTACGCCCGCAGCACCCGCAGGTCCACCCGCGAGACCAGCCACATCAGCACCAGCCCGGCCCCGGCGGACACCGCCTGCCGCACCAGCAGCCCGTGGTCGCCCTCCATCCGGGTGGCCGACCACACCAGCAGCAGCCCGGTCCCGGACAGGGCCAGCGCCAGCAGCGTCAGCACCCGGTCGGGCGGGCCGAGCGACGGCGCCCACACCAGCGGCCGCCTGCCGGACATCGTGATCATCGCCGCTCCCTCAGCCCGAGGATGCCCTCCCAGACCTCGCGGGCGGCCGGGGCGGCGCCCTCCGCGCCCCTGCCGCCCTGCGACAGCACGACGACCACCGTGTACGCGGGGTCGGGCGCGAACGAGGCGAACCAGGAGGTGTCCCGGTGCCCGAACGACTCCGCCGTCCCCGTCTTCCCCGCCACGGCGATCTTCCCGAACGGGAACCCCTTGAAGGCGCCTGCCGCCGTGCCTTCTCTGGGCACCTGGGCAAGGGCCTGCCGGATGAAGCGCAGCGTCTCAGGGGAGGCGGGCAGCCGCCCCGCCACCGGCGGCGTGATCGCCCGCGCCGTCGAGCCGTCGGGGCGCACGACGCGCAGGCCGACGCGCGGGCTGTGCAGGGTGCCGCCGTTGGCCACGGCCGCGTACGCCCGCGCCAGCTGCAACGGCGTGACCAGCACCCCGCCCTGCCCGATCGAGAAGTTGGCCGCGTCGCCGCCCCGCCACACGCCGCCGCCCCGGCAGTTCTCCCCGGCGATGGTGGTCAGGTAGGCCGCCCGCGCCCGGTCGGCCAGCTCCGGGTAGCCCTTGACGGCCCGGCGGCAGCTCTCCGCGCGGGTGGCCCGCCAGTGCGCCTTCTTCGACCTCGCGTCCGGCACCGCGCCCGCCGCCTCGCCTGGCAGGTCCACGCCGGTCGGCGCGCCGAAGCCGAACCCGCGGGCGGTCTCCTGCGGCACGTTCGAGCGGCGCTGCCACAGCTGGTCGGCCAGCCGGTAGAAGATCGTGTCGCACGACCGCACCAGCGCGCCGTGCATGGTCATCCGGCCCAGGTCGGCGTCGCCGAAGTTGCCGAAGGTACGGCCGCCGATCGGGTAACCGGCCGGGCAGTCGTAGGTGGCGCCCAGCGCGTACCCGGCGGACGCGGCCGCCGCCACCGAGGCCACCTTCCACGTCGAACCGGGCGCCCACTCGCCCTGCACAGCCTGCGACAGCAGCGGCAGCGCCCGGTACTCGGCGGCCGTCACGCCGTCGGTCCACACGCCCGGGTCGTACGAGGGCCGCCCGGCCAGCGCGACCACCCGGCCCGTCCCCGACTCCAGCACCACGGCCGCGCCCGACGTGCCGCCCGTGGCCCGCAGCCCCCGGCCGAGGGCCCGCTCGGCGATGGCCTGGATGCGGGAGTCGATGCTGGTCACGAGCGCGTTCCCGGGAACGGGCGGCACCTCCGTGACCGTCCGCGTGACCCGGCCGGTGTTGTCCACGGCCACGTCCCTGCGCCCGGCCCGCCCGGCCAGCTCCCGGTCGTAGACGCCTTCGAGCCCGTCGCGGCCCTCCACGCCCTGGACGTAGCCGAGGGTGTGGGCGGCCGAGGCGCCGGCCGGGTGCGCCCTGACCGGGCGCAGCTCCGTGCGCACGCCGGGGAAGTCCTGCTGACGCTCGCTGATCTGCAGCGCCGCCGGCACGCTCAGGGCCTCGGCGACGGGGATCGGCTCGTACGGCGAGCCCGGCCAGCACGGGCGCGGCACCGAGGGCCCGCATGAGCGCACCTTCTCCGCGATCTGCCGGTACGACCGTCCCAGCGCCTTACCCAGCCGGGTCAGCACCTCCCGCCCGCCGTCCGGCTGGTGGGCCAGCTCCACCGCGTCCACCGTGACCACCGGCCTGGTCCTGTTGGTCACCAGCGGCCGCCCGGCCACGTCGAGGATCGGCCCCCTGACGGCCGGCAGCGTCACGCTCCTGATCCGCACGTCGGCCGCCGCCTGCACGTACCGCTCCCCGTTGACCACCTGCAGGAACCACAGCCGTCCGAGCAGCGTGACCACCATCGCCGCGACGGCCAGCCGCAACACGAACAACCGCGCCCTAGACACGCCGCATCACCGTCTCGGCCGGATGTCGTCGCGCGAGCACCGCACCGACGGCGACGCCGAGACCCACCGTCCAGGCCAGTGTCAGCGGCAGCCCCGCCACCGCCGCCCGCCACGGCTCGTCCCCGAGCGCCACCGCGGCGGCGCTCTGCAGCAGCGGCCCCAGCAGAGCCCCCGCCCCCGCCGCCACCAGCGGCCTGCTCCCGCGCCACCACCCCACCAGCAGCCCGGTGACCGACAGCGCCAGCGCCGCGCGCCCCACCGTGCCGTCGGCGGGCGGCGTCACGTCGGCGGCCAGCCCGGCGACCAGCCCCGCCGCGCACCCCCAGACCGGCCCCCGGGCCACCGCCAGCCACACCACCGCCAGCGCCACCAGATCGGGCCCACCCCACGGCGACCGATTGACCAGCAGCACCTGCAACAACGGCGCCGCCAGCACCAACATCACCAGCCCCACGGCTCACCGCTCCGGTTCCGGCACGAGGACCGTGACGAGGCCCAGCGCGGAGAGCCGGGCGGCGGGGCGTACGAGCGCCGTGCGGGTGGCCGCGCCCGGCACCCGTTCGATCGTGGTGACCGCGCCCACGGGCACCCCGGCCACGTACGGCCGCCCGCCCGCCGAGCCCAGCGTCTCCACCTGGTCGCCGGCCCGCAGCGGCGCGTCCGGATCGAACAGGCTGAGCCGCAGCAGCCCCTCGCCCGGCAGCCCCGTCACCACCCCCAGCTCACCCGACCCGGCCATCCGCACCCCCACGGAGGAGGCGGCGTCGGTGATCAGGGAGACCGAGGCGGTGCCGGCGCCGGCCCAGGTGACCTTGCCGACCAGGCCGTCGGCGTTCAGCACGGTCACGTCGCGCACGACCCCCGAGCCCGATCCGGCGTCGACGGTCACCCGCTGCCCCCGCCCGAACCCCACCACGTACGCGGCCACCCCACGCGACACGGAGACGCCGCGCGGCGGAGCGCTCACCGAACGGGCGCCTGTGGACAGCAGCTCGGCGCGCAGCGCGGCGTTCTCCCGCTCCAGCTCACGCAGCCGCCCGTCCCCGCCGAACGACCTGGTCACCGTGCCGGCCGCGCTCTCCGCGGCGCCGTACACGGCCGCGCCCGCCGCCCGCAGCGACGTCAGCGGCAGGAGCCAGCGGTCGGTCACGACCAGCAGGACCGCGGTGCCGAGCAGGAGCAGGACGAACGTCCGCCTCACCGGCGTGACCAGTCGGGCAGCAGCACGTCACGCATGGCCTGGAACCGCTCGACGCAGCGGCCCGCGCCCAGCGCGACCGAGTACAGCGGCTTGTCCACCACCCGGATCGGCATGCCGGTGGCCTCGCCCATGCGCTCGGCCAGGCCCCGTAACAGGGCGCCGCCGCCGGTCAGCACGATGCCGTTGTCCAGCAGGTCGCCGGCCAGCTCCGCCGGGCACTGGTCGAGCGTCGTCTGCACCGCGTCGATGATGGCCTGGACCTCGTCCTCGATGGCCTCGCTGATCTGCTCGGCGGTGATGGTCGCGGTCTTCGGCAGGCCGCTGACGAGGTCGCGCCCGCGTACGGGGGCGGAGGCGCGCGGCTCCAGCGACCGCGGCGCGGCGGTCTGGGCGGCGCTCTCCGGCTTCGGACGGGACCGGAACGGGTTCCAGCCGCGCGGCGCGGGCGGCTCGGGGGCCTCCTCGTCCGGAGCCTCGACCGGCGGGCCGTCCACCGGCAGCTCGCAGACCCCCACCCGGTGCCGGCCCTTCGGCTCGGGATCGGCGTCGCGGGCCGTCACGGGCGCCGGCCTGGCCATGCCGAGGTCGATCTTCAGCCGCTCCGCGGTGCGGTCGCCGAGCAGCAGCGCGTGCTCCTTCTTGATGTGGGTGATGATCGCCTCGTCCAGCTCGTCGCCGCCCACCCGCAGCGACTTGGCCACCACGACGCCGCTCATCGAGACGATGGCCACCTCCGTGGTGCCGCCGCCGATGTCGACGACCATGTTGCCGGTGGCCTCGCCGACCTTCAGCCCGGCGCCGATCGCCGCCGCCATCGGCTCCTCGATGATGTGCACCCGCCGCGCGCCCGCCTCGTACGCGGCCTCCTTGACCGCCCGCTGCTCGATCGAGGTGGTGCCGCTCGGGACCGCCACCACGATGCGGGGCTTGGCGAGGAACCTGCTGGGATGCGCCTTCTGGATGAACATGCGCAGCATCCGCTCCGCCGCGTCGAGGTCCGCGATCACGCCGTCCTTGAGCGGCCTGATCGTGGCGATGTGCGGGGGAGTGCGGCCCATCATGCGCTTGGCCGGCCTGCCGACCGCGACGACGGTGTTCTTGTGCAGGTTGATCGCGATGACGGAGGGCTCGTTCAGCACGATGCCCTTCCTGCGGACGTACACGAGCGTGTTGGCCGTGCCGAGATCGACCGCTATGTCATGACCGAGAAGAGCCCATGCGAACGCCATACCGCACAGCCTTTCGACCGGGAAGGGCAGGGGGACACTACCCGCTGTGGCGCTGCCCTCGCCGATCTGCCCACAAACGCGATAAATCTGTACCTGTTGTCGTTTGCGCAGGTCATCCGGGGTCGGGCAGATGCGCGCGCCGGTCCGTACGGCGGCGCGCGGCACCTCCCCGATGACGGGATGGGCTATCGCTCACCGGGCGGTGCGCCAGCTCTGCTCCTCCACCAGCTCGACACTGCGCCAGCCGCTGTCGGTGCGGCGCAGGCGGTGGTGGTAGTAGCCGCCGCCGTGCAGGAAGCCCTCGGTGCGGGCGGCGACCAGCTCGCGCGTCGGGGCCAGGGTGTCGGTGAACGGGGCGCTCACCCGGGCCTCGCCGTCCAGGAAGTCGATCCGCGCCGCGCCGATCAGGTGCAGGCGGGCCGGCCAGTGCGCCAGCACCTCGGCCAGCCAGACCTTGACCTCGTCCCGCGTGCCCTTGATGCCCCCTGACGAGCTGTAGTCGATCGACGCGTCCGGCGTGAACACCTCGTCGAGCAGGTCCCACTGGCCGGAGTCGATCGCGAAGGTGTAGCGGGCCAGCAGGCCGGTGATCTCTAATCGGTCGGCGATCTCCTGAGTCTTCATGAGCTGATCGTCGCGCCCGGCGGGCCGGATGACCAGATCGCCGGGCTCTCATGGGGGATCACGGAGCCGGCGGGCGGATCCCGACGAGCTTGACGAGGAAGCGTTCGACCTGCTCCTCCAGCGGCGGCCACGGGTGGTCGGGCTGGTGCAGGCGCATCGAGACGGCTCCGTGTACGGCCGCGCGCAGGTCGAGCGCGACGGTGGCGGCGTCGTCGGCGGGGGCGCGGCCGGCGTCCATGCAGCGCTGGACGGCGGCGGTGGTGCGCTCGGCCAGGCGCCGCTTGAACGGCATCTCGGCCCGCTCGTTGAGCGCGCTCTCGTGCAGCACCTTGTACAGGCCGGGATGCCGGTGCGCCCAGGCGCCCAGCACCAGGGTGCGGGCGCGGAGCCGGGCCACCGGGTCGTCCGAGGCGGCCTCGGCGTCGTCGACGGCTCGGGTCAGCTCCTCGTGACAGCGGTCGAGCACGGCGAGCACGAGGGCGTCGCGGTCGGCGAAGTGCAGGTAGACCGAGGTCGCGGCGCTGCCGACGGCGCGGGCCACGGCGCGCATCGACAGGGCCTCGTCGTCGCCGAGCTCGTCGAGCAGCCGGGTGGCCGCCTCGACGATGTCCTCCCGCAGCCGCTCGCCCTGGCCTCTCCGGTTGCGCCCGCGCGCCTGGCGGTCGCTCGACGCAGTGGTGCTCATGCCCGCATTGTATCCCGACACTCGTAGCGCTACAGTCGTAGCGCTACAGTCGTTCAGTCATAGGAGCTCTCGCATGCCCACCGTCGCGTCGAACAAGCAGACCGTCCTCGACTTCTACGAGGCCGCCTTCAACGAAAAGGACTTCGACACCGTCGCCGAGCTCGTCGGCGACAACTACACCCAGCACAACCCGCAGATCGCCGACGGCCCCGACGGCCTCCAGGCGCGCCTGCGCCACCTCAAGGAGACCTTCCCGGCGCTCAGGCTCGAAGTCAGACGCCTGCTCGCCGAGGACGATTACGTCGTCGGGCACGTGTACGCGGTCCGCGAGCCCGGGCAGCGGGGCACGGCGATCATGGACATCTTCCGGCTCGAGGACGGCAAGCTGATCGAGCACTGGGACGTCATGCAGGAGATCCCTGCGGAAGCCCTGAACCCGAACGGAATGTTCTAACGGCGACCCGGCCCGCGACCCGCACCTGAGGTCGGCCACCTGGGCGTCCGGACGCGTCGCTGAGCCTGCTGCTCGTCAGCCGCGTCTGAGGCCGGTCAGCCGCGCGTCCGGGACCCGGACCGTGACCGGGGCGCAGGGGGCACAGAAGTAGTCGCGGCCGAACGCGAACTCCACGGCTCCTGGGGCCAGGTTGACCAGCAGCCGGTCGCTGTCCAGGCTCACGGTCCTGGGCACGTGCCCCTTGGGCATCAGCGGCCGCAGCGCGCCGGCCAGTTGCCGCCGTCCGGCGGGGGTGAAGGCGGCGGGGACGAACAGATCACGCACCTCCAGCACCCGCCCCTCGGCCCGCCCGTAGGTGACGGCCCGGCCCACCTCACCGGACAACGCATAACGCACGGAAACGACCCCGGCATCGTTGCGCACCACCGTGTAACCACCGGTCACGAGTCCAGTCGTCGGACCGGGCGTCGGACCGGGCGTCGTGCCGGGCGTCGTGCCGATTGTGAGGCCAGTCCAGGGGTCGTTTGTAGGGTCGGCCGTCGTGCCGGTTGTCGGGCCAGCCTTTGGACCGGCCGCTTGGCCGGTTGCCGGAGCGGGGGTGGGGCCAGTCCTGGGGTCGGTTGTCCCACTGGTTCCCGGGCTGGTCGCTGGGGCGGGATCGCGTGAGGGGTCCTCCCGGTGCCGCCGCAGCAACTCCTCGACGTGCGCGCGTAGCGGCGCCACCAGGGCCGCACCGACCCGAGCAGCGTCGGGTCCGCCCGCGACCACCGGGTAGGAGATCTCGACCGTGAGCCCCGGCGCCCGCGTCCGCCACGTCGCCGTCGTGATCGTGAGCGGTACACCGGCCGGGGCCCTCCGTACCAGCGGCACCGCCGTCACCAGCAGCAGCACCGCGCCCGCAACCACCAGCACCCTGCGCCGCCCCACGAGGAGCGGCCCCGCCACCACCCCCGCGACCGCGAACAGCCCCGCCACCAGCCCCAGCAGCAGCCCAGCCGGAGTGGCCAACCCCGCCGCCATGCCCGCGACCACGGACGCGCCCCACACGGCCGCCCAGACCGCCCACCGCCGCTCCCGCAGGTTCACCCTCATCAGCGACACGAAGACCAGCCCCGCGAGCAGCACCAGGTAGGCCGCGCACGTCAGAGCGTCGGCCACCGGCCCCACCAACGACGGCACCGGAAAGCCCAGCCCGCCGGCTGCGCCGAGCCCGCCGGCCGTGCTGACCTCGCTGCCTGCGCTGAGTGTCGTGCCCGTGCTGAGCCTGTGCGCCGAGCCAGCCCCCATCAGGGATACCGACGGCATCAGCGCGCCGGCCAGCACCAGGGGCACCAGTGCGCCCGCAGTCGCCATGCCCGCGATCACCCCGCGCTCACGCCGGGAAGGCACGTGGTCGCGCGTCCGATCCCGCCACGCCCGGTAGCGTTCGGTCGCCTGTTCCCAGGTCTGCTCGTTCTCCAGGTCAACGATCTTGGCGAACCTCGACACCCCGACCTGTGAGTGCACGATGAACAGCAGCGCCGCGAACACCGGCACGACGAACGCGGCGAACTCCGTCGCCTGTGCCGCGGGGGAGATCCCCACCGGCTCCTCCCCGGTCACGGCCCGGCCGATCACGCCGCCCACGGTCCAGGCCAGTGCGGTGGCCAGCGCCAGTGCCCCCACCAGCACCACGTAGGAGGAGGCGGGAAACAGCCGCACGAGCTGGCCCCGTACCGCGACGTAGACCAGCCCGGCCGTCGCCACCGCGAACACCGCCGTCGTCGCCCACGACCACACCACCGCTGTCGCGCCCAGCACCGGATCCGGCGGGGAGAGCAGTGCGAGCGCCCGCACCATCGCGGGCGTCTCGGCGTCGAACGTGCGCCGCGTCAGCACCGGGAAGCGGGACGTGACGGCCAGGCAGAAGTACGTCAGCGCGAGCGCGGCCCCCGCCACCAGCAGCGCCCACCGCCGGTCCGTGCGCACCGGATCCGGCTCGCCCGCCGGCGCCCGCCGCAGCGGCGGCACCGCCTGCACGCCGGCCGCGGCCAGCGCCAGCACCAGCGGCGGCAGGGCCACCTGGACGGGCTCGGCCACCAGCACCGCGCCCAGATCGGCGGCGTACTCGGCGATCCAGGCCGGGTTCAGCGGCGCGGCCAGCAGCCGTTCCCGCATGCCGAGGTCGATGGCGACGACGGCCGCGTACACGACGGGCGCCACCGACGCCGAGATCCACGCCAGCACGAACGCCCGCCCAGGACGCCCCTCCACGGGTAAGCGGCGCCGCAGCGTGCCCTCCACGTACCCGGCCGCGATGCTCGCCAGGACCACCGCCACCTGGGTGAAGTAGCTCAGGGACAGCGGCAGCCAGGCCATCAGGGGCTGCCGGTCACGCACCAGCACGCTCCACACCACCGCCCACCCGGCCACCAGACACGGCAGCACCCAGGAGCGAGGGTGAAAGGCCAGCCGCCGCGCGGACCCGGAGGACCGCTCCCGGACCCGGGGCGCCCTCTTGCGGCCGGTGGCCGACGAGCCTTTGGCCGCTGCTCCCTTGCGGCCGGTGGCCGGTGTCGCTTTGCGGCCCGAGGCCGACGGTTCCTTGGCGGGAGTCGCCTTACGGCCGGTGGCAGGCGTCTTTTTGGCCGGTGTGGCCCTGCGCGGGGTGGCGGGCGTCTCCTTGCCGGGTGTCCCTTTACGGGTGGTGGTGTTCTCGGCGGACGCCGGGTCCTGCTCGTCCTCGGGAACGGACGGGCCGTCGCCGGCCGGGGCGGGAAGGAGGCGGGTGGCGGCCATCGTGAGCAGCGCGGCCAGCAGGGCGGTCGCCATCCCCCACGAGGCCGCGTACCGGGCGTACCCGTCGAACGGTACGCCGTGCCCCCGCGTCCACAGCAGCACCGCCAGCACCCCGGCGGGCCCGCCCGCCAGCCCCCAGCACACGAGCAGCCCGATCCGCGACGCACCGAACCCCGACCACCGGAAGGCGAGGTACGCCCCGCAGGTCAGCAGCACCGCGTACACCACCAAGGTCACCGCCGTGCCCGCCGCGAGCCCCTGTCCCAGCCCGGGGAAGACCAGTACGGACGCCACGGCCCGCCCGAGCAGGAAGCCGCCGACGGGCGGCAGCGCGCACAGGCCGCAGACACCGAGCGCGATGCCCGCGGCGGCGAGCAGGAAGGTGCGGGTCGTCTTCGCCACGCCCCGTCATGTGCCCGCCACGGAGCCGGGTGCGCACGCCGGTGACCGGGAAGTGGCTACGAAGTGAGCGCCTCCGCCTATCGCCGAGCCCGCGCCGAGAGCACCGGGAGAAAGCCGGACCCAGGCCGAAGGCGGAATCCAGAGAAGCCACGAGAAAAGGGAGGAAATGACAGAGCCCCGGCTCATCGGCCGGGGCTCTGAAAGATGGTGGACGATACTGGGATTGAACCAGTGACCTCTTCCGTGTCAGGGAAGCGCTCTCCCGCTGAGCTAATCGTCCTTGCAGAGGTGGCGACGGGATTTGAACCCGTGTGGACGGCTTTGCAGGCCGCTGCCTCGCCTCTCGGCCACGCC
Source organism: Nonomuraea fuscirosea (assembly GCF_035917475.1). NCBI lineage: Bacteria > Bacillati > Actinomycetota > Actinomycetes > Streptosporangiales > Streptosporangiaceae > Nonomuraea > Nonomuraea fuscirosea. The sequence continues at coordinate 2,477,953 of NZ_CP109074.1, forward strand.
ACCGAGCCGGAAGCTCCGAGCGGAAGACGGGATTCGAACCCGCGACCCTCACCTTGGCAAGGTGATGCTCTACCACTGAGCCACTTCCGCCTTCGCCCCGTTTCGCGCGGGGCGACGAGAGAACTCTAGCGAAAACTGGCCCAGTCCCCAAACTGGAATACGCGCGCCCAGGTCACGTGTGCCCGCCGTTTACGGTGATGCGCTGTCCGGTGACGAACGCGCCGTCCTCCGAGGCGAGGTACGCCACCGCCGCGGCCACGTCCTCCGGCGTGCCCATCCGGCCCAGCGGCACCTCGGCGACGTAGTCGCTCTCGTCCAGCCCCGCGTGCCGCTCGACCGGGATCCAGCCGGGCGCGACCACGTTGACCGTGATCCCGTACGGGCCCAGCTCCTTGGCCCACACCTCGGTGATCGCGTGCTGGGCGGCCTTGGCGGCGGTGTAGGCGGACATGCCGGGCAGCTTGCGGTTCACGATGTCGGAGCCGATCTGGATGACGCGCCCGCCGCCGCGCTCCTTCATGCCGGGCAGTACCGCCTGGACCAGCAGCGTCGGGCTCTTGACGAAGAAGGTGAGCTGGTCGAGGTGGTCCTGCCAGGTGAGGTCCGTGACCGGGACGGACGGCTGCGGGCCGGTCGCGTTGGCCACCAGGACCATCACGGGGCCCAGCCGCCCGGCGACGGCCGCGACCAGGCCGGCCACGGAGGACTCGTCCGTGACGTCGGCGGCGAACGTCTCGGCGGTGCCGCCCGCGGCGCGGATCTCGCCGGCCACCCGCTCGGCGCCGTCCCGGTCCCTGGAGTAGTTGACGGCGACGGCGAAGCCGTCCGCGGCCAGCCTGCGGGCGATCACGGTCCCGAGGCCACGCGAGGCGCCGGTCACGAGCGCGACGTTCGACGTCATAAGACCCGACTGTAGCCAGTGACGGGTCGCCGGCCGAAGCGCAGGTCCGCAGGCGAGGTCGGCGGGTCAGGGCTCCGGGGGCGGGGTCCGTACGGGGTGGCTCCGCGTTAGGTGTCCCGGGGGACTGGGTTCGGTATGCCCGCGCGTGCCTCCGAGCCGAACCGGGTAAGGCGCGGACGTGGCTGAACACGATGTCATCGACCTGCTGGTGGCCCAGCACGGCCGGATCAGGGACCTGTTCGACGAGGTGGAGCGGGCGCCCGCGGACAAGGTCGGTGCGGCGTTCGACCGGCTGACGCGCCTGATGTCCGTTCATGAGACGGCCGAGGAAGAGATCGTCCACCCGTACGCGCGCAGGAAGCTCGACAACGGCCAGGGCGTCGTGGCCGACCGGCTGACCGAGGAGAACAAGACCAAGCGCATGCTCGTCGCTCTGCACAGGGCCGGCGTGGACGATCCGCGCTTCTGGGACCGCCTGGCCGAGCTGCGTGCCGCCGTGACGGCGCACGCGCGCAGTGAGGAACGCTACGAGTTCGCCCGGCTGCGTGCGCACACCTCCGTGGTGGAGCGCCGGGCCATGGCGGCGGCCGTACGGGCGGCGGAGTCGCTGGCGCCGTCGCGCCCGCGCCCCGGCGCGGAGTCCCTGACCAGGAACCTGCTGATGGGCCCGCCCGCCGCGATCATGGACCGGGCGCGTGACCTGATCCGCAAGGCCCTGGGCAAACGCTGACGGCCACCGAGCCGAAGCAGCACGGCAGCCCAGGGCCGAAGCAGCACGACATCCTTCGACCCTGAGCGAAATGTCCACGTATTAGCGTGTTGAGCATGGAGTACATCGTTCGTGACGCCGACATCGCGCCCGTCGCCGCGCTGATCGCCGACCCCACACGGGCGGCGATCCTGACGGCCCTGCTCGACGGGCGCGCCCTGGCGGCGGGGGAGCTGGCCAGGATGGCCGGCGTGAGCGCGGCCACCGCCAGCGCCCACCTCGCCAGGCTGCTGGAGGGCGGGCTGGTGGACGTCGTACGCCAGGGCCGTCATCGCTACTACCGCCTGTCCGGCCACGAGGTGGCCGAGGTGCTGGAGGTGCTGGCCAGGATCAGCACCCGCCCCCCGGTGCGCTCGCTGCGCCAGTCCCGGCAGGCCAGGCGGCTGGAGGAGGCCCGTACGTGCTACGACCACCTCGCGGGCAGAGCCGGCGTGGGCCTGCTCGACCGGCTCGTGCGGGGCGGCCATCTCGCGGGCGGCGACCTGACCGAGTCGGGGGAGCGGCTGCTGTCGCGGCTGGGCGTGGACGTGGCCGGAGCGCGCGGGTCCAGGCGGCGCTTCGCACCCGAGTGCCTCGACTGGACCGAGCGCAGGGCGCACCTCGGCGGGGCGCTCGGCGCGGCGATCACGGAGGTCCTGTTCGAGCGCGGGTGGTACCGGCGCGACAGCGTGCCGAGGGCCGTGACCCTCACCGACGCGGGTCAGGAGGGGCTGGCGGAGCTCTTCGAAAGTAAGGAGCTAACATCGGGTACGCCGGTTACCTGAGTGGGAGAGACGCAACATGGGCGACAACGGAGTCGTGAACGTCGGTCCTGAGCCACTGAGCTTCGACGACGTCATCAGGGTGGCCCGCCACGGGGCCCCCGTCCAGCTCACCGACGACGCCGTGGCCGCCGTCGCGGCGGCCCGCCAGCGGGTGGACGAGCTGGCCGAGAGCCCCACGCCCGCGTACGGCATCTCGACCGGGTTCGGAGCCCTGGCCACCCGCCACATCGACCCGGCGCTGCGCGCCCAGCTGCAGCGCTCGCTGGTGCGCTCGCACGCGGCCGGCAACGGCCCCGAGGTGGAGACCGAGGTGGTGCGCGCGCTCATGCTGCTGCGCCTGCACACCCTGGCCACCGGGCACACCGGCATCAGGCCGACCACGGCCAGGACCCTGGCCGCGCTGATCAGCTCGGGCATCACGCCGATCGTGCACGAGTACGGCAGCCTCGGCTGCTCCGGCGACCTCGCCCCGCTGGCGCACGTGGCGCTCACCCTCATGGGCGAGGGCGTCGTACGGGACGCCTCCGGCAACGTGCGGCCCGCGGCCGAGGCGCTCAAGCAGGCCAGGATCGACCCTGTCGAGCTGGCCGCCAAGGAGGGCCTGGCGCTGATCAACGGCACGGACGGCATGCTCGGCATGCTCATCCTCGCCATCGACGACCTCACCAGGCTCGTCAGGACCGCCGACGTGAGCGCCGCGATGAGCGTGGAGGCGCTGCTCGGCACCGACCGCGTGTTCGCCCCCGAGCTGCAGGCGCTGCGCCCGCACCCGGGCCTCGCCCTCTCCGCCGCCAACATGACCAGGATCCTGCGCGACTCGGGCGTCATGGCCAGCCACCGCGACCCCGGCGACTGCACGCGCGTCCAGGACGCGTACTCGCTGCGCTGCGCCCCCCAGGTCGCCGGGGCGGCCCGCGACACGATCGCGCACGCCGCCACCGTGGCCGGCTGGGAGCTGGCCAGCGCCGTCGACAACCCGGCCGTGCTGGACGACGGGCGGGTGGAGTCCAACGGCAACTTCCACGGCGCGCCCGTCGCGTACGTGCTGGACTTCCTCGCCGTCGTGGCCGCCGACCTGGCCTCCATGTCGGAACGCCGCACGGACCGCTTCCTGGACGTCGCCCGCAACCACGGGCTGCCCGCGTTCCTCGCCGACGACCCCGGCGTCGACTCCGGCCACATGATCGCCCAGTACACCCAGGCGGCCATCGTCTCGGAGCTGAAGCGGCTGGCCGTGCCCGCCAGCGTCGACTCCATCCCCAGTTCGGCCATGCAGGAGGACCACGTCTCCATGGGCTGGTCTGCCGCGCGCAAGCTGCGCAGGTCCGTGGACGGGCTGAGCAGGGTGCTGGCCGTGGAGGTGCTCACCGCCGCCCGCGCCCTCGACCTGCGCGCCCCGCTGGAGCCCGCGCCCGCGACGGCGGCCGTGGTCAGGGCGCTGCGCGAGACCGTGCCCGCGCCGGGCCCCGACCGGTTCCTGGCCCCGGAGATCGAGTCCGCCGTACGGCTGGTGGCCGAGGGCGGCGTCGTCGCGGCGGCCGAGTCGGTCACGGGCCCGCTCGCCTGACGCTGTCATACCGGTCCCGGCACAGGGCCCGCTCGCCTGACGCACCGCCGGCCTGCCGGGCCCGCCCCTTGTCGGCCCGGCAGGCCGAGCCCGCCCCCTACCGGCCCGGCAGGGCCACGATCAGGTCCACCTCCAGCACCAGGCCGGGCAGGAACAGCTTCGACACCTCCACCGTCGTGCTCGCCGGCGGCGTGCCGGTGATGTACTTCCGGCGCACCCGCCCGTACGCGGCCCTGTCCTCCATGTCCGTCATGTACGTCCGGATGAAGGCCACGTCCTCGAACGTCGCCCCCTGATCGGCCAGGATGCGGGCGATGACCTGGAAGACGTGCTCGGCCTGGACCTCCATGGAGCCGGGGCCGACCACCTCGCCGCGCTCGTCGAAGGCCGCCTGGCCGGAGACGTAGAGGGTGTCGCCGGCCCGGACGGCGTGCGAGTAGAAGCCGTTCGTGGCCGGGATCGTGGTCAGGTTCATCGGCACGGCCCGCCGTTCCGGACGCTCAGGAGAAGGGGCTCCGACGTGCGCCGCGATGACCGTCAGGTCGCGCCCGCCCAGCCCGGCGGCCCGCGCCCGCTGCAACCTGGCCCTGGCGGCGGCGGCCATCGAGGCGCCCTCCCAGGCCGCCAGCTCCAGGTCCTTGGCGGCGTGCGCGAGCGAGTACCTGGTCTCCTCCGCCGGGGTCCGCAGCCGCCCGGCCACCGCGCCGAGCGGGGTGCCCGCCAGCACGTCGAGCAGCGCGCCGCGGTCCACGCCGTGCTCCCGCCCGTACGCGAGCGTCTCCGCCACCAGCACCTGCGCGGGCACGAGCGCGCTCATGACGGCGAGCTTCATGGCCGCGCCGGACCCCAGCGGCCCGGTCTCGCGGACGGAGCCGAACACCGACAGCACCTCGCGGCACCCCGCCACGTCACCGCCGGCCAGCACCGTCAGGCCGCCCTCGGCGGCCGGGCCCACGCTGCCCAGCACCGGCGCGTCCACCAGCCCCACCTCCGGCGGGAGCAGTGCCCGCAGCGCGTGCACCGCCTCGGGGCCGATCGTGGACATCTCGACCACCGTCGCGCCGGGCCGCAGCCCCGGCAGCGCCGCCGTCAGGACCTCCCGCACCGCCGCCGGATCGCTGAGCATGGTGATGACCAGTTCGGCCCCTTCGACCGCCTCGGCCACCGCCACGCCGTCCGCGCGCCGCCACGTCGTCACCTTGTGCCCGGCGAGCATGAGCCGCCGCGCCATCGGGACGCCCATGCGTCCCTGCCCGAGAAATGCAATCTGTCCGAGAAATGCAATCACGTGCCTCAGTGAACCCCGTCGCGAGGTATTCCACCACCGACTAGATTGCATACCAGCCATGCCTGACACGAATGCCTTCGACACCGCGGCGCTGCGCCTGTTCGACGAGGTCGCCAGAAGCGGCTCGTTCACCGCCGCCGCCGAGCTGCTCGGCTACACCCAGTCCGCGGTCTCCCGCCGCGTGGCCGCGCTGGAGCGCGCCGCCGGCGGGCCGCTGTTCGAGCGCCTGGCCCGCGGCGTGCGCCTCACGCCCGCAGGCGCCGCGCTGCACCGGCACGCGGTGGCCGTGCTCGACCGGCTCGATCGGGCGGGGGAGGAGCTGGCCGCCATCCACGGCGGGCGCGGCGGCACACTGCGGGTGGGCGCGTTCGCCACGGCCAACGTCGACCTGGTGCCCGGCACGCTCAAGCGCTTCGCGAGCCGCAACCCGCGCGTGGAGCTGCGGCTGACGGAGGGGCTCAGCTCCCGCCTGATGGACCGGATGCACGCGGGCGCCCTCGACGTGGCCGTCATCAGCGACTACCCGGCGGGCCTGCCCGGCGGCGGCGCGGGCACCGTGCCGCTGATCGAGGACCGGCTGTTCGTCGCGCTGCCCGCCGGGCACCGGCTGGCCGCCGAGCCGGAGGTGGACCTGCGCGACCTGGCCGCCGAGACCTGGATCGAGGCCGCCCCGCGCGGTCAGCCGACGCTGCTGGTGACGGCGTGCGCGGCGGCCGGATTCACGCCGCGCAGCGGGCTGCGGGTGGCCGAATGGTCGGGCAAGTTCGGGTTCGTCGCCGCCGGGCTCGGCGTGACGCTGGTGCCGGAGCTCGCGGCGCGGGCCGTACCGGCGGATCTGGTGCTCAAACCGCTGAAGGGTACGGCGCCCGTACGGAAGGTCTACGCGGCCCTGCCCGATACGCCACTGCCCGCCGCGCTGGAGCTGGTCCAGATGTTGGGAGAATGGAAGGCGTGTACGACGGTTTCGCCCACTTAGGTCACGTGTCCGCCACCGGGTTGCGCGACGTGACCTCAGACCTCGCCGCGCTCGACAGCGAGGGCTGGTGGGCCGTCGTCGTCGACTACGAGGGCAAGGTGACGTGCGCCCGGTTCGACCGGGTGCGCCGCGCCCCCCTGCCCACGCCCGCCGCCCCCTGGCGCGGCCCCCGGCCCGACCAGTGGCGCAGCTCCCTCGACCGGGCCGGCTACGAGCGCGGCGTCCACGCCATCAGGGCCTACATCGAGCAGGGCGAGGTCTACCAGGCCAACCTCTGCCGGGTCCTGAGCGCGCCCGTCCCGCCCGACGCCGACCCGCTCGCCCTGGCCGCCCGGCTCGCCGAGGCCCATCCGGCGTCGTACGCGGCCGTGATCCAGGTCCCCGGCCTCAGCGTGGTCTCGGCCTCGCCGGAGCTGTACCTGTCGCGCGACGGCGACGTCATCGAGTCGGGCCCCATCAAGGGCACGGCCGAGACCGTGGACGGCCTGCTGGAGAAGGACTACGCCGAGAACGTCATGATCGTCGACCTCGTCCGCAACGACCTCGGCCGGGTCGCGGCCGTCGGCTCCGTCGAGGTGCCGTCGTTGTGCGCGGCCGAGGAATACCCGGGGCTGGTCCACCTCGTCTCCACCGTCCGCGCCCGGCTCGCGCCCGGGGCGGGCTGGCCCGAGCTCTTCGCCGCGACTTTCCCGCCCGGATCTGTCACAGGCGCGCCGAAGTCGTCGGCTCTGCGCATCATCAATGAGCTCGAACCGGTCCCCCGGGGCCCGTACTGTGGGGCCGTGGGCTGGGTCGACGCCGACCGAGGCAGGGCGGCGCTGGCCGTAGGCATCAGGACATTCTGGATCTCGCCCTCGGCCGACGGCCGAGACGAGCTCCGGTTCGGCACGGGAGCGGGCATCACCTGGGGCAGCGACCCCGGGCGCGAGTGGTTCGAGACCGAGCTCAAAGCAGCCAGGCTGATCGCGCTGGCATCCACAGGAGGAATCTGAATGAACATCCCTGTCTGGGTCAACGGGCAAGTGATCGACCCCGGGAAGGCCACCGTCTCGGTGTTCGACCACGGGCTCATGGTCGGCGACGGCGTCTTCGAGACGATCAAGATCGTTGACGGCAAGTCGTTCGCGCTCACCCGGCACCTCGACCGGCTCACGCTCTCCGCCCAGCGCATGGACCTGCCCGACCCCGACGTCGCGGCCATCGCCGACGGCATCGACCGGCTCCTCGCCGTCGCGCCCGCCTGGTCTCTCGGACGCATCCGCGTCACCTACACCAGCGGCCCGGGCCCGCTCGGCTCCGACCGCGGCGACCAGGGCACCACCTCCGTCGTCATCGTGGACGAGCAGAAGCCGTTCCCCGAGACGGCGAACGTCGCCGTCGTCCCGTGGCCGCGCAACGAGCGCGGCGCCCTGTCCGGCGTCAAGAGCACCTCCTACGGCGACAACGCCAAGGCGCTGCTGCACGCGAAGCGGCGCGGCGGCGGCGAGGCCATCTTCGGCAACCTGGCCGGCAACCTGTGCGAGGGCACCGGCTCCAACATCTTCATCGTCCGCGACGGCCGCCTGCTCACGCCCACCCTCGGCTCCGGCTGCCTGGCCGGCGTCACCCGGGCGCTGGTGCTCGAATGGTGCGGCGGCGAGGAGGCCGACGTGCCGCTCCAGGCCCTGTACGAGGCCGAGGAGGCGTTCCTCACCTCCACCACCCGCGACGTCCAGCCGATCAGGCTCGTCGACGACACCGAGCTGCCCGCCGCGCCCGGCCCGATCACGACCAAGGCCATGCAGGTCTTCGCCGAGCGCTCGGCCGCCGACCTCAACCCCTGACCCGCGACCACCGTGGGCCCGTTGCGGGCCCACGGCTTTCAGCGTCGGATCAGTAGGACTTCTGCGTCTGAACGTTGAAGTCGTCCATCTTGACCTGCCCGGCCGGATCGGTCAGCGGATCAGTGATCTTCAGGACGTCCAGGCCCTCCAGGATGTCACTGGAGTAGATGTAGCCGTTGTAGTAGTACGCCGACCACGAGCCCGCGATGCCCCCCTCCGGGTGCGGCCCGCGCTCGAAGAACCCGATCTCCTTCGGCGCGGCCGAGTCGGTGAAGTCCCAGATCGACACGCCGCCCTGGTACCACGCCTGCACCATGATGTCCTTGCCCTTGACGGGGACCAGGGAGCCGTTGTGGGCCACGCAGTTCTCCTCCTCCTGCTGCACCCGCGGGATCTTGAAGTAGCCGCGCTTCTCCAGCTTGCCGCCGACCAGGTCGTACACGGCGTTCGCGCCCTTGGTGGCCGGGGTGTTGGTGTCGCAGGTGGCCTGGCCGCCGCCGCCCAGCTCGTCGCTGAACACGACCTTCGTCCCGTCGTTGTTGAACGTGGCCGAGTGCCAGATCTGGAAGTTCTCGGTGTCGGTGAGCTGCTGCAGCACCTTCGGCTTGACCGGGTCGGCGATGTCGAGCAGCACGCCGTCACCGAAGCAGGCCGCCGCCGCCAGCTTCTTCTCCGGGTACGCGGTGATGTCGTGGCAGCCGGAGGCGAACTCGGAGTGCTGACGCTCGGGGAAGATGTCCGGCTTCGCGACGACCTTCGCCTTCTCCGGCGACTTCATGGGGACTTCCACGATCTGGATGAGTTCGTGGGGGGCGGGGCAGGTCTCCGAGTCCGGTTCCGGGCCCGGCGACGAGACGTACACGTAGAGGCTCTCCCCGGCGGGGACCATCGTGTGGGTGTGGGAGCCGCACTCGGTCTGGACCGCGCCGACGTACTCAGGACTCTTCTTGTCGCTGATGTCGAAGATCCGCAGACCCTCCCAGCTGCGCCGGCCCTCGCCGGAGTCGCACTCCGGGCCGCCGCGCGGCTCGTCGATCGACAGGATCAGCAGGTTCTCGTGCACCGTCACGTCGTTCTGCTGCGCCGGGCAGGACACCTGGCTGACGACCTGCGGCTTCGTCGGGTCGCTGATGTCGTAGATCGCGAAGCCGCCGAAGTTCCCGACGTAGGCGTAGTCCCCCTGGAAGGCCAGGTCGGTGTTGAAGTCGGCCTCCCCGTTGAGCGGGGCCGCCCGCGGGATGTGGGCGACGTGCTCGACGTTCGGGCTCGTCTTCACGTCACCCGCGGCCGACGCGGCCGGCGTAGCGGCCGCAGCGCTGGTCTCCTGCGTACCGGCGGGCGTCGGCGTACCGGCCACGGGTGGCTCCGCGGCGCAGGCGGAGGCCATTAACAGCGCCGTACACAGCAACGCTCCGCGCAATGTGGCAGAGATCAACGCGCATCCCCTTTGTCTCGTAGCTCACTATGGAAGCTATGTCAGCAGGTGCGAGGCCGCGTACGGTAATCATCACAGTTATGGCGACATTTGCGCTTACTGCGTGCACACCGGAGCCACCTCGGCCCGCCGGGCCGTCACCCATAGGTACGCAGGCGCCGGTCATCGTGCCCGGCAGTCCCGGCGCTCCGGCCCGCACGGCGACGCCGGGGGAGCGCGTCGGGCAGACGCCGGCCGCCACGGTGGCCTCGGACGTGCGCTTCGCGGAGGGGATGATCCCGCATCACCGGCAGGCGCTGGAGATGACCTCACTGGTGCAGGCGCGTACGACGACGCCGGCCATCCGCTCGTTCGCCCGCCAGATCGCCGCCGCCCAGACCCCGGAGATCAAGGCCATGACCACCTGGCTGCGCGAACTTGGCCGCGAGGCCCCCGCCGGGCACGCGCACACGACGGACCCCGGCTACGGCATGGCCACCCAGGACCAGCTGAACGCGCTGCGCGCCGCCCAGGGAGGGGTCTTCGACCGGATGTTCCTGCAGCTCATGACCAGGCACCACGAGGGGGCGGTGAAGATGGCGGGGGAGGAGCTGGCCGGGGGCCGCGACCAGCGCATGCGGCTGCTGGCCAAGGACGTCTACTCGGGCCAGAGCATCGAGATCGCCCGCATGCGCGAGGTCCTGGGCTCCCTGCCCGCCTAGCGTCGGCTCAGGAGGGCCACAACATGTTGGTCAGCTCAGCGTCCAGATCCATGTAGTCGGTCTCACGCCCGGCCGGCACCTTCTCGTACGTACGGTGCAGGAACTCCGTGAGCGGGGCCAGCGGCACCTCGAACAGCGCCTGCCCGAACGGGGACGTCAAGCTGATGTGCAAGGTGCGCTCGCCATCGGCGCGTGCGGGCCAGACCTGCACGTCGCCGTCGCCGACACGCCTCACGATGCCCACGGTCAGCAACTCGCGGGCGAAGATCCACTCGACCGGTTCGTCGTTCCCTACGTGGAACGCCATGCGGATGGCATAAGGGTCGTCGGCTGTGTAACTCAGTCCGGCGAGCAGGGGGACGGTCGTACGGTCGGGGACCACAAGCCGAAGGCCAAGCTCGGCGGAGACGGTGGTGCTGTTCATCGTCAGCCAAACCTTTTCGTCGTAGGTCCCCTCTTCGGGGCTTTCACTGCTCTGACGGACTTCGTCGCGAGCTATGACGCGGAACGAAGAAACCTGTAGGAAAGATTCCGCTTCCAGGGCCTTCTGTAACGCACATCACAGCTGGACATTTAGGCATCTACCAGGCTAAACGGCATCAATCGGGTCGTATTTGCAAGGGTTTTGCGTGCTCTGGAGCCTGCCCCGGACGCGCCGCCCATGAACGTTTCTCAGCAAAGATCGTGGCCGATGCCTTCCGGGACACGACGATGGTATGCCACCCGCCCGCCGTGCCGATGGGCAACCGCCGCGTTTCACCCGAATCCCTCTGACCCGACCCCCGAGACGCCTCGCTCCTCCCCTTGATCGCCCCCTCGTATTGGTTTCGCTGTGGGCCCCGGAGTGCGGTATGGTTTTCCACGTCGGCACCGCAAGGCACCGGCAGGGCGGGCGATTAGCTCAGCGGGAGAGCGCTTCGTTCACACCGAAGAGGTCACTGGTTCGATCCCAGTATCGCCCACCACGTTCGCAGCAGGTCAGAGGCCACATCCCCGGTCGGGGAGGTGGCCTCTTTTGATGTTCGGGACCTGCCGTGGGGGGTGCCTGACTAACTGCCTGACGACGACGCCTCATCTTCGCTCGGGAAGATGTCGTCCATCGCGGTGGCGCCGTGCTCCATCACGGGTCGGATCTGCAGTCGGTAGACGGCTTCGGTGACGGCCGTTCCCTTGTGGCCAACCAGCCGTGAGATGTCCTCAAGAGCCATCCCACTGTCGGAGAGCAGTGACACGAAGCTGTGCCGGGTTTCCCGCGGCGTCCACTCGGCGCCGACCAGGCCGGCCCGCGTGATCACCCGCCGGAACTCGCGCCGCACGTTGCCCGCGCTCATCTTGGTGCCGTTCCGGGTGGCGAAGACCAGACGGTCCGGGTTCTCTCGGGTCGGAGCATTTCCTGCTGCGCTCAGGTGGCCCCAGAACGCTGTCAGGGCGTCGATGCAGCGCCGGGGCAGCTTGAGTGTCCGCCGCGACTTGGGGGTCTTCGTGTCCCCGTGGGCGCGCACTGACCTCCATACGTACACGGCGAACTCCTTGTGCTTCCAGCCCGCTATCGGCACCGGATGCCACTTTTGATGCTCTTCGTCGTAGGCGACGACATGAGACCAGGTGAGCCCTCGAAGCTCCTCGGTGCGGGCGCCGGTGAGCAGCGCCAGCACCACGTACGCCCGGAGCCAGGGCCGTGCACTCTCGGCGGCCTCCAGTACGGCCTCAGCCTGCTCGACGGTCAGCGACTTCGACGGCCGGCCGGGCCTGCCCTTCGGCAGCTCGCACAGCAGGACAACGTTCCGCTTCACCTTGTCCCGTGCCTGGGCACGTCCTACCGCCCGACGAAGGATCGACCGCAGCTCTTGCAGCGTGCGCGCGCAGCTTCGAACGAGAATGGGGCGAGTTCGTCCACCGCGCGTCACCTTGCCAACTCCAAGCCTTCGGGTTCCCCCGCCAGGACATTCTTACTGGACTGCGCAGACGCTGGCCGGCATGGCACTGCGATATCCGGAACTTGACCTCACGCCCTGGTCGGCCTCCGCTCCCGCACCACGCAGGTCTTGATTCCCTCCTGTGCCTTCGCGGCGTTCAACAGCACCCTCAAGGTCGAGTACGTGCGCGCATACGGCCTGCTGCGCATCACTCAGCGCCAGGGGTCGAGGGCGTGCTTGCCGTGGGTCTGGCCTGCTTCGAGTTGCTGCAGGACGGCCGGCCCGTCCGCCAAGGGGTGAAGCTGTGGGGTGCCGGGCGGGTACACGCCTTGGGCGATGAGTGCCTCGATCTCGATCAGCAACGACTGGTAGAGGGAGGGCTGATGCAGCGCCAGGGCACCGATGTGCAGGCCCTTGATCTGGACGTGGTGGGTGAAGACCAGGTCGTGCGTGGTCAGAACGGCATCGCCGGAAGCGGCGCCGAAGACGACGACGCGTCCGGCGAAGGGTTTGGTGACCGACAGGCTGGTCTTGAACGTGGCCTGTCCCACTGATTCCAAGGTCAGGTCGACTCCGCCGGTCAGGCGGGTGATCTCCGCGGCCAGATCGGGACGAGTGCGGTCCAGGACTTCCTCGGCGCCCAGCGCCTTGACGGTGCTGTGCTTCGCCGGTGACGCCGTGGCGATCACTCGCGCACCGTAGTGGTGGGCGAGGCGAACGGCGGCCTGCCCCACGCCGCCGGCGGCGGCATGGACGAGCACCACTTCACCCGGCTTGATCTCGCCCAGCGGTTTCAGTGCCGCCAGGGCGGTGGCCCAGTTCAGCACCAGGCCGAGGGTTTGCGCATCGCTCCAACCAGCAGGCACGGGAAGTACGCCCGCGGCCGGCATCGTCATGTACTGCGCGAAAGCGCCCGACCCGACTCCGACGACATGGGTGCCGGGTGACAGCGGGGTCTCGACGTCCGGGCCGGCGCCGACGATTTCGCCGGCGGCTTCGAAGCCCGCCACATAGGGTGCCTGCGGGCCTCCTTCGTACGTTCCGTAGGTCTGCATGACGTCGGCGAAGTTGATCCCGGCGGCGGCCACGCGGACCAGGTATTCGCCGGCCCCCGGGGTGGGGCGGCGCCGATCGGTCGTGAGGGTCAGGTCCTTCGGTCCGCGGTGCGATCGCTGGACCAGTGCTCGTACCGTCTGCTTCGTCATCTGCTGCTGCTGGTCGATCTCCATGCGTGGAAGGTAGGAGTCTGACACTTGTGTCAAGGTCAAGCGGCGATCATGGAGCAGGGCGGCGGGCCTGTCGCAGGTAGGCGTCGAGTGCCGCCTGCTGATCGGTGAGCACGGAGATGCGGGCGGCGAGCCGATCGCGGTAACTCTGCACCTCGTGCAGGAACTCCGCGCGTGCCGCATCAGTGCCCACGTCGGGTTCATCGGTGAGGCGGGGCAGGAGCTCCCGGATCAGCCGTACGGACAGGCCGGACTCCAGCAGCGAGCGGATCGTGAGCACCCGGTCGATGGTGGACTGGCAGTAGTCGCGGAACCCGTTGCCGCAACGACCGGGGACGATCAGGCCCGCATCCTCGTAGTGCCGCAACGATCGCGCACTCGCGCCGCTGACTCTGGATGCGTCGCCGATTCTCATGTCTGTGGGCAACGTCGTGGTGCACCGCGATCTTCCGGTACTCATCGCCACGGCGAAGCGTTCCCGTCCGTCGTCACGGTCTGTCGCTCATCGCCTTGGACAGCAGCGTGCGCAGCGTGCGCTGGTCGTCGGGGGAGAGGCGGGCGAGAGGGGAGCCCATGGTCATGGCCTCGACGAGGCGGCGTCTGGCCAGGTGGCCGGTGTCGGTCAGGGTGAGGATCTTGACGCGGCGGTTGGCGGGGTCGACGGTCCTGGTGACCAGGCCCCGTTGTTCCAGCCGGTCGGCCAGGAAGGTGACGGTGGAGGGGTCGCAGCGCAGAGCGTGAGCCAGTTCGCGCATCGAGGGCGGGGTGCGCGCGCCGCCGAGCCGCCAGACGGCGTTGGCCAGGGCGTGGGTCAGGTCGAGCTCGGCCAGGACTTCGGCGATGAGTGCCTGCGTGCGTTCGGCCAGGCCCATGGTCAGGTCGATGAGGTCGTAGATCGGCGATTCGGCGTCCTCCACGGCTACAAAATAGTACGAGACTCCAATGGTTGACAACTCCAAGCTTTTGGTTCAACGATTGGAGTGTCCAACTATCAGCCGCTGGGATGAGGAGAGTGCCATGAAGATCGCCGTGTTCGGCGCGACGGGCGCCACCGGCCGCCTGGTCGTGGTGCGGGCGCTGGAGGCGGGGCACGAGGTCCGGGCCATGGTCCGCGACAGCGCGCGCCTGCCGATCTCGCACGAACGGCTGCACGTGGTCGTCGGGGAACTGGCCGACCAGGGCGCCGTCGACGCCACCGTGGACGGCCGCGATGTGGTGATCAGCGCGCTGGCGGGCTCGGCGAGGCAACCTGCCTGCACCGACGGAGTCCGCGCGATCCTGGCCGCCATGCGCGCCACGTCTGCCGTCCGGCTGCTGGTGGTGAGCGCTCATGGCGCGGCGGAGAGCCGCGACCACTCGCCGTACGTGATGGCCGTGCGGACCCTGCTGAGCGCCAAGATGCGCGACAAGGACACGATGGAGACGCTGATCCGCCAGGCGGACGACCTGCGGTGGACGATCGTGCGCCCGCCCGCGCTCACCCACAGCCCGCGCACCGGCCGCTATCGCGTCGGCACCGAGCTGAAGATCACGCTGGCCTCGCGGATCTCCCGCGCGGACCTGGCCGACTTCCTGCTGCGCGCGGCGGCCGAGGACGTCTATGTCGGCCAGGCACCCCGGATCGCGGCATGACCGGCCCGGCCGCGGGGCCCCTGGCGGGCAGGGTGTGCCTGGTCACGGGTGCGGGCGGTGACATGGGACGGGTGATCGTCACCGAGCTGGCCCGCCGCGGCGCCACCGTCGTGCTCGTCTGCCGCGAGATGCGGGCGGCTCGCGCGCTGCGCGATCAGGTCAGCGCGGCCACCGGCAACGCCGATGTGCACGCCCTGGCAGCCGACCTGTCCGATCAGCGGGCCATCCGCGAGCTGGCCGCGGCCTTCCGTGACCGCCACGAGCGCCTGCACGTGCTCGTCAACAACGCCGGAGCGCACTTCCACGAGCGCCGGCTCAGCACGGACGGCATCGAGCTGCATCTGGCGGTCAACCACCTGTCGTGGTTCCTGCTGACGAACCTGCTCCTGGACCGGCTGATCGCCGGCGCCCCCGCGCGCGTGGTGAACGTGGCCTCCGACGCCATCACCGACACCAGGACCTACCGGATCGGCCCGCGCCGCACCGCCGTCATCGACCTGGACGACCTGCAGTCCGAACGCGCCTACCGGCCCATGCAGGCCTACGGCAACGCCAAGCTGGCCATGGTCATGTGCGGATACGCCCTGGCCAGGCGACTGAACGGCACCAGAGTCACGGTCAACGCCCTGCACCCGGGCATCGTGGCCACCGCCATCATCGCCGACAGCGTGCCCCGCATGCTCAGACCGGTCGCCGCGCTGGCCCGGCCGTTCCTGCTCACCCCCGCCCAGGGCGCGCACACCGCCATACACCTGGCCACCTCGCCCGGCCTCGCGCAGGTGAGCGGCGCGTTCTTCGCCGACCGGCGCCCACGCCGCACGCCGGAACCGTCCTACGACATCGCCGTGCAGGAACGGCTCTGGCAGGCCAGCGCGGCCCTGACCGGTCTCACCGGCCAAGACCAGGCCGGCCCGGCGACTCCTTCCTGACGATGACCCGCGCACCGGCCGGGCATTTCCGGTCGGGCGAACCCGCGCTCGACTACCGGTTCTGAGCCCACTGATCGGGGATGCCCTGTGTGCCGTGACAGCGGATTTCCGCTCCGTTCTGCCAACCTGCCGCGCAGGCAGCGGGCCGTCGTCGTCCTGCGGCACTACGAGGACCTGACGGAGAAGGCGGTCGCGGCGATCCTCGGGTGCTCGGTCGGCACGGTCAGGAGCCAGCACTTCAGAGCGATGGCACGCCTGCGCGCTGCGCTGCGGGAGAACCAGGAGGCGGCACGATGAATCACGAGCAGGAAGAACTCGCCCAGGCGCTGCGGACCCTCGCCCACCGCGAACCGGCCGGCCCGGCCCCGGTGCTGGAGCTGCTGCGCCGCGGTCGGCGGGCCAGGCGGGCCCGTGCCGTGGTGAGCGCTCTGTCGGGCCTGGCTCTGGCCGCTGCGGCCGTTCTCGTGGTCGGCGGCACCGGCCCTGACGTCTCGCCGGCCCGTACGGTGCCGGTCGCGAGTGCGTCTCCCACCCCGGACGGGGCGCCGCGTTCCGCGACCCCGCCGGCCTTCGACGCCCGGTCCGTCCTGCTGGCCGCGGCCGAGACCGCCGCCCGCGCGCCCGCCACGACGGGCCGCTACTGGTACACCCGCCACCGCACTTTCGAGCCGGTACGCACCCTGCCGACGGCCGAGAGGATGAAGCGGCGCAAGGCGCCGTTCGCGGCGACGGTGGCGACCACCCAGGACACCTGGCACGCGCGTGCGAAAGACGCGCCCAGCCGCACCGTGACCGGCCAGGACGCGAAGGTCACGTTCCGCACCCCGAAGGACGAGGCGAAGTGGCGGGCGATGGGCTCGCCCGAGCTGGTGCCGGCGAAGCCGTCGACCAACGACTACGACATGCGGCTGTTCTACCTGATCGGCACGCACCGTCTCACCGTTCAGGAGCTGCTGCGGCTGCCGACCGGCAAGGACGGTCTGGAGCGCCGGCTGCGGCGGCTGTACGACGCGGAGCCCGCGAGCGACTGGGGGGGAGCCAAACCGGAGTTCGCCGGTTATGTGTGGTCGACGGCGCAGGACCTGCTGGCCGGCCCGCTCACCCCCGCCACCCGCTCCGCCCTCTACCGTGTGCTCGCCGAGCAGCCCGGGATCAGCTCGCCCGGGAAGGTCACCGACGCGCTCGGCCGCACCGGCGTCGCCCTGGCGAGGAAGGGGACGGGGGAGGGCGAGGGTGAGTTCCGGCTGGTCGTGGACGACGCGACGGCCGAGCTGCTCGCGTACGAGTTCCGTCCGCGAGGGCGATCGGCGCCGTCGCTCCGGATGGCCTACGAGAGCCTGGGCTGGGTCGGCGAGCTGGGCGAGCGTCTGTGAACGTTCGCAGGGCGGACGAGGCTCCGGCTGCCGGTCGACGACGGCTTGGACTGCCACAAGGAAGCCAAAAGCTATGACATATCGCCTCCCGGTGGGATGGCCGTCCATGCGACGGTGCAGGTGTGGAGGTGGTGGTGATGACCACGATGCCGCAAGCGTTCGAACAGGCCGCGAGAAGACACGGCGTACCGGAGAACGTCCTGCTCGCCGTCTCGTACATGGAGTCGCGCTGGGACTGCAACGGCGGCAGGCCCAGTACGGCCGCCGGATTCGGCCCCATGCACCTCACCGACGGTGACGCGCCGGGCAGGTACCATCCCTTCGACGGAACCGGGGCCGGGCCGGACGGCACGTCCCTGCACACGCTGGAACGTGCCGCCGAGCTGACCGGGCAGAGCGCCGAGCGCCTGCGCAAGGACCCGGCCGCGAACATCGACGGCGGCGCGGCACTGCTCGCGGAGTACCAGCGCGCCCTGGGCGCTCCGCCGAGCGCCGACCCCGCCGACTGGTACGGCGCGGTGGCGCGTTACTCGGGCGCCACGGACGAGGAGACCGCGGCGGGCTTCGCCGACGAGGTGTACGAGGTCATCCACGAGGGCGCCACCCGGATGACCGACACCGGCACGGAGATGACGCTGCCGTCCTCCCCCGAGGTGCGCCCGTCCCGCCTCTGGCTGACCAGGCTGAACCTGCCGCATCTGGCCCGCAGCGAGGACGTGGAGTGCCCTGCCGGACTCTCCTGCGAGTGGATCCCGGCGCCCTACGCCGAACTGCCGAACGGCAAGTACGGCAATCACGACAAGGCCGACCGCCCGAACAGTCAGACGATCCGGTACATCGTCATCCACGACACCGAGGTGCGGTACGACGGGACGCTCGGCATCGTCCAGGATCCGGGGTCCAATGCGAGCTGGCACTACACGGTGCGCTCGCACGACGGTCACCTCGCCCAGCACGTACGCACCAAGGACGTGGCCTGGCACGCCAGGAACTGGTACCTCAACCCCAAGGCGATCGGCGTGGAGCACGAGGGCTTCCTCGCCACCGGCGGCACCTGGTACACCGAGGCGATGTACCGCACGTCCGCCAAGCTCGTGCGTTACCTGGCCGACAGGTTCGGCGTCCCGCTGGATCGCGCCCACATCCTCGGTCATGACAACGTGCCCGGCCTGCTGCCGGACAAGGTGTCGAGCATGCACGAGGACCCGGGCCCGTACTGGGACTGGGCGCACTTCTTCGACCTGCTGGGGGCTCCGCTACGCGCTGACGGCGATTCCGGCACGGCCACGGTCATGATCCTGCCGGACTACGACCGCAACCGCCCGCACTACATCGGCTGCGACGAGCACCATCCCGCGGCCGCCTGCCCGGCCCACGGGTCGGCCTCGGTCTGGCTGCACACCGAGCCGCGCGAGGACGCGCCTCTCGTCAAGGACGTCGGCAAGCACCCGACGGGAGAGTCCACGTTCAGCGTGTATGATCACGCCGCCCGCGCCGTCACCGGGCAGCGTTACGTCGTCGCCGAGCGGCGCGGCGACTGGACCGCCATCTGGTACCTGGGGCAGAAGGCGTGGTTCCACAACCCGGATTCCGCTCCCGCCGCCGTGCCCAGCCGGGCCCGCATGGCGACGCCCCGTCCTGGTCTGGACTCCGTTCCGGTGTACGGCCGCGCGTACCCGGAGGCGGCGGCGTACCCGGCGGGCGTGGCGGTGCAGCCGCTGATCCCGCTGCAGTACACGTTCCCGGCGGGGCAGTCGTACACGATCGGCCTGACCACGACCGGCGAGTTCTACAAGGCGGACACCTTCGACACCACGCCGCACGTGGTGGTCCGCGGCACCGACGAGTATCACCAGATCCAGTTCGGCCACCGCGTCATGTTCGTCAGGAGCGAGGACGTCGTGGTGACCGAGGCCTGAGAGTGCCGGGTGGTCCGGCTACCGACCGGCTCGCCGCGCCTGCTCGCGAAGGGCGTGGATGAGGGTCGTGACGTGGGGCCGGTCGTCGCGCCTGATCGCGGCGACGCCGAGGTGCCGGGCCGGTGCCGGTGGCTTGATCGGGACGGTGCTCAGGCCGGGGAGCTCCGGGGTGAGCGGGATGGAGGGGATCAGGGAGATGCCCACGCCGGCGCCGGCGACGAGCGAGCGGGCGAAGAAGTAGTCGGTCGTGGTGCCGCGCACGTCCGGCTCGAAGCCCGCCCGCTCGGCGTGGCGGCGCAGGTACGCCTCGGTCTTCAGGCAGCCGAGCACCCAGGGTTCGGCGGCCAGCTCGGCCAGGTCGAGCGTGGCGCGGCCGGCGAGGCACAAGCCGGACCCCGCCGTGCCCTGGGCGGAGTCCGTCGGCGCGCTGCGCGAACTGCTCGACGCCGGCACGATCCGCGCCGCCGGCATCTCCAACGTCACCACCGCCCAGATCCGTCAGGCGCGGCAGATCCTCGGTGACGGGCTCGTCCCCGTGCAGAACCAGTACTCGCCCGCTGTCCGCGACAGCGAGCCGGAGTTGCGGCTGTGCACCGAGACGGGCCTGGCCTTCCTGCCCTGCAGCCCGTTCGGCGGCATCTCCCGCAGCTCACTCGACGGCCCCTCAGGCCCGGCCTCCGCCGGCACCGCCTTCCATCGCGTCGCGGCCGAGCGCGGAGTCAGCCCTTGGGCTGAGGGAGACCCGTCCCCTGGACGTCACTGATCGCCCGCTGGGGCTGCTCCGCGCGAGCCGTAGGCCGGGCCGAACACGACCAGCAGCGCCAGATCCTCCGTGATGTCCGTGAAGCGGTGTTCCTCACCTGCCGGAACGAAGATCACCGCGCCGGGGCCGACCTCCTCGTCCCCGCTCGGTGTCGTGATCCTGGCCCGGCCCGCGGTCACCACGTAGATCTCGTCCTCGGTGTGCGGGCTCTGGGTGTCGACGCCGCCCGCGGGAACGCAGTACGTACCGACGGACAGGTCCGGCACCTTGAGCTGCTCGACCCAGTCGTTGGCGGCCCCGGCGGCCGGCGGCGCCCACTGTCCCGCTCCTTTGATGATCTGCATGGCGGCGACCCTACCGCCATGCTCCTGACGCCGGCCGGAGCGTTACGTGGCCGCGGTTCGAGGTAGCAGCAGCATCAGTGCGGCGGCCAGCAGATAGAGCACGATCCCGACCGGCAGCACGGCCGCGAACGCGTCGCCGAACCCTTGGAGCGGGGCGGCGTGGTCGTCCAGGGTGGTGAAGAAGAGGGTGCCCAGGGCGGCCACGCCGGCGGCGCCGCCGATCTGGGTCACCGTCGAGAGCACCCCACCGGCCGCGCCCGCGTCCTGGTCCGGGATGCCGGCCAGGATGACGTTGACCAGGATCGGCGCCGCCAGGCCCAGCCCCAGACCGCCGACGAACAGTGCCGCCGCGAGCGTCCAGTATCCGGGGCTCTGACCGTCGCGGACGGCGAACCACAACAGCGCCTGCGACGCGGCCAGGGCCAGCGATCCGGTCACCAGCAGCGCCCGGCCCGCCCTGGCCGCCAGGGCGACGCCGAGGCCGGAGGTGAGGATGGACCCGATCGCGTAGGGCAGGATCACCAGACCGGTCTCCCAGGCGGTGCGTCCGGTGCCGGTCTGCAGGTAGATCGACAGCGTCAGGAAGAACGCGCCGATGGCGCCGAAGAAGAACAGGGAGGCCGTCAGTCCCGCGCCGAAGCTGCGCACCCGCAGCAGCGCCGGGTCGAGCACGGGCTGCCCGCCCCGTCGCGTGACTCTTCGCTCGTAGGCGAGGAACGCGCACAGCGCCGCCACTCCGGCGGCCAGCAGCGCGAAGCCCCACCACGGCCAGCCCCAGTCGTGCCCCTGGACCAGGGGCAGCAGCACCAGCACCACACTCGACGTCAGCAGCGCCGCACCGGCGACATCAGGCGCGGCCCGGTGCCGCCTCCTGGATTCCGGCAGGACGCGGGAGCCGAGGACGAGTGCGAGGGCCGCGATCGGCACGTTCACCCAGAAGATGGTCCGCCAGCCCAGGCCGAACAGGTCCGCGTCGACCAGGAACCCGCCCATCAGCGGCCCGGCCACCGCGGCCAGCCCTTGGACGGCCCCATACGCGCCGAACGCCTTGGCCAGCTCCGCCGGGTGGAACGAGGACCGGATGATCCCGAACACCTGCGGGACCATCAGGCCGCCGGCCAGGCCCTGCAGCACCCGCGTGCCGATCAGCATCGACGGGCCCGTCGCCAGGGCGCACGCCGCGGACGCGACGGCGAAGACGGCCAGGCCGGCCAGAAACATCCGCCGACGGCCGTGGTCGTCGCCGATCCGGCCGCCGATGATCAGACCGGAGCCCAGCGCGAGGACGTACCCGGCCAGCATCCACTGCACCTGGGCCTGGCTCGCGTGCAGTTCGGCCGCGATCGCCGGTGCGGCGACCGTGACGATCGTGGCGTCCAGCAGGTCCATGAACGAGGCGAACAGCACCACGAGCAGGGCGAACCCGGCGGCTCGGCCGGCCAGCGCACCTGCTCGGGGCTCCCCGCGGGAGACGGGGCCGGAAGTGGTGGTTGAACTCATGCGCCACACCGTGACAGCGGTCGCGGACACCGGATGACCGCCATTCGCCCACAATGGAGCCCATGGCCACCACGTCCGCCCGCCTGCTCAGGCTGCTGTCCCTGCTCGGGGCCCGCTCGAACTGGTCCGGGCGGGACCTGGCCGGCAGGCTCGGCATCAGCACCCGCACCCTGCGCCGTGACGTGGAGAGCCTGCGCGAGCTGGGTTACCCGGTCCAGGCCCTCATGGGTCCCGACGGCGGCTACCGGCTCGGCACGGGCGGCCGGCTGCCTCCGCTGCTGCTCGACGACGAGCAGGCGGTCGCCGTCGCCGTCGCCCTCCAGACCGCGCCGGCCAGCGTGGCCGGCCTCGACGACGACGCCGCCCGCGCCCTGACCAGCATCAGGCAGGTCATGCCCGCCCACCTTCGGGCCGAGGTCGACGCGATGCACCTGACCGCCATCCGCAACTTCTGGGAGTTCCCCGCGCCACCCGTCGACCCGGGCACGCTCAAGGCCGTGGGCTCCGCCGTCCGCAACGGGCACCTGTTGCGCTTCGACTACCGCACCCCCGGCAGCCATCGCCCCGATCCGGGCGACCCCGGCTTCACCCCACCGCTACGGGTCGAACCCCACCACCTCCTCATGTGGGCCGGCCGCTGGTACCTCGTCGCCTACACCCCGGACACCGACGCCTGGGGCGTCTACCGGGTGGACCGCATCCACGCCTACGCACCCACCGGGACCCCGTTCCGCCGCCGCGAACCTCCCGAACCCAACGTCGCCCACTACGTGATGACCAGCCACGACAGAGGCGACACCCCGGCCCCGTGGCCGTGCCTCGGCACCGTCCTGATGGAGCTGCCGCCCGACGTCGTCGCCCGATGGGCGCCCGGCGGCTCCGTCATCGAGTACGTCACCCCGACCCGGACCCGCATCACCCTCGGCGCATGGTCGTGGGCCGGGATCGCCGGCCTGCTCGCCACCTTCGACGCCGACATCACCGCCATCGAGCCGGACGAACTGAAGGACGCCTGCCGCACCCTCGCCCGCCGCTACCGGCGCGCCGCCGGGTAGCCGCGAACCGGCGCCACCGTCCTGCTCGACCGGCCGTAGCATGCAGATCTTCGCGTCATCGGAACGGGGACCTCGGTAAGGAAGGAAGTGTTGCGCATGGCAGGAAAGCAGGGGAAGGGCCGTCCGTCCATCTACCAGCAGTTACGTGACGGCGCCGAGGAACTGCTCGACGAGCCCGGCAGCTCGGAGACGGTGTGGATGCCGGGCGCGCGGGACGGCGTGCTGATCTACCACTGGAACGGGCGGGCCGACGAGGAGGAGCTGCGGCGGCTGTCCACGGCGATCGGCACGCTCAAGCCCGCCGCCGTGCGCAGGGCGATCGGCGAGGCCCGGATCATCTCGCTGGTGGACGCCCTGCTGACGGACGTCAGCGCCGCCGGCCTGGACCATGAAGGGGTCTACGACCTTGCGTACGCGCTGGCCACCGAATCGGACGAGCGCGAGGCCGTCAAGCTGGGGATCGCGCTGCTGGGGCTGTTCGACGCCGAGCACCACCGCGACGAGCTCATGACGTTCGGGCGGCACGACGAGTTCACGTTGTACGCGATGACCGCCCTGCGCAACACCGGCGGGGACGCGACCGCCGACCTGTGGGCCCTGGCCAGGCAGGTGCGCGGGTGGGGGCGGATCCACCTGGTGGAACACCTGGCGCGGGCGGCCGATCCGGCGGTGCGCGAGTGGATCGTCCGCGAGGGCTTCCGCAACGACGTGGCGACCGCCTACCTCGCCGGGACCGCCGCCGGGGCCGGTGACCTCGCGGGCCGGCTCGCCGGTACGCCGGACGACGAGCTGCTGGAGGCGGCGGGCGAGATCCTGACGGCCCTCACCGACGAGGACGGGCCGGTCGCCGGCATGTCCGGCTACCAGGAGGGCAGGCGGGCGGCCGAGCTGTACCTGGGCCACATCGAGGCCCGTACCGGTGCGGACGATTCTGCGGCGAGGCCGGGTGCGGGGGAACTGCGGCACTTTCTGTACGTTCATGCCCTGCGCGAGTACGCTGACGAGCACTGGCCCGAGCTGCTGCCACGCTGCACGGAGATCCTGGCCCGCCCGCTCTGGGCCGAGCTGGCTACCGCCGCCCTGGCCGGGGCGGACGACGACGCCGCGTTCGGCCGTGCCGTACGGGCGTGCGAGCTGCTGGGCATTCCGACCGCCGGCGCCCTGCGGGCCCGGCTGCGCGCCGATCCGTACGGCGCGGCGCACTGGTACGCCCTGATGCGGCAGGCGACACAGCGGGACGTGGACGAGATCCTCGCCCTGGCCGCGGAGATCCTCCCGCTGGCCGAAATCGCCTCAGGACCGGAACAGGACCCCGGGCTCGGCCCCGCCCGCCAGCCCCACCGGGCCCTCGACCTGGTCCTGCAGAGCCTGGACGCCTGGCCGGGACACGGCTGGCCGCTGATCGCGGCGGGCCTGGCCAGCCCGGTCGTCCGCAACCGCAACCTGGCCGTCCGCGCCCTGGCCGCCTGGGACCACGCCAGGTTGCCGCCCGAGGCGCGTACCGCCGTGGCGGCGGCCCTGCGCGCGGAACCGGACGCCGGCGTACGCGAGCGCCTGGAACGCCTGCACGAGGGAGGCGCCGAGCCCACCACCCCACGCTGACACCGTCGGAACCGGCGGAGGCCCGGGCGGTCAGGTTTCGGCGAGGGCGGCCACCGGGGTGGCCCGGGCCGCGCGCCGGCCGGGCAGGACCGAGGCGAGGACGCCGGCGACGACGGCCACGGCGGTGACCCCGAGTGTCTGCGGCACCGACATGGCGAACTGGATGTTCTCCAGGTTCAGCTCGCCGCTGACCGCGTACGCGCCGATCCAGCCGAAGAACGCCCCTGTGGCGATGCCGACGACCGCGCCGGCCAGGCTGAGCAGCATCGCCTCGATGGCGAGCATCCAGCGCAGCTGCCGGCGTTGCAGCCCGAGGGCGCGCAGCAGCGCGGACTCGCGGGTACGTTCCAGCACCGACAGGCCGAGGGTGTTGCCCACGCCTACGAGCGCGATCAGCACCGCCACAGCCAGGAGCATGGTGGACATGGCCAGCAGCCGGTCCATGGCCGTGTGATAGATCAGCTTCGCCGTCAGCCCGCCGCCCACCTCAGCGCCGGTGATCGGCTCGGCCACGGTACGCAGGTGCGAGCGCAGCGCGGTGATGTCGGCCCCCGGCCGCGCCTTGGCCCAGACCGCGCCGAGCGGAGCGCCGGCGTCGAGGGCCGCGAGCACACGGGGCGCGACGACCAGGCCGTCGGTGGGCGCGAGCGGGTCACCCCGCACCGGCAGGGTGACCGATCCCGACCGGCCGGTGACGGTGAGCCGGCTGCCGTTCCTGATGCCGGCGTCTTCGAGCAGGTACGGGTCGGCGAGGACGACGTCGGCGGCGATCGGCGGGCGCGGCGCCCACAGAGTGGTCATCGCGTCGGCGCCGGGACCCTGCGCCAGGACGCGCTTCGAGCCCCCGCGCACCTTGATGGTCACCCGCGTCGTGCGCACCCCCTTGGCGTCGGTGATCCCGGCGATCGCGGCGACGTCGCCGACGGTGCCGGCCGGCAGCGGCCCGGTGAGCATCGACACGGTGACGTCAACGGGGAAGCGGGCGTCGAGATTGTGGTCGGCCGTCGCCTTCATGCTCTCCGCGCCGACCTGGAGGGCGACGACGAGCCCGACGGCGAGCATCAGCGCGGCGCCGGTCGCGGCCGCCCGGCCGGGGTTGCGCAGCGTGTTGGCGGTGGCCAGCCGCGCGGTCGGGCCGGTGCGACGCAGGGGGGAGCCGAGGCCGCGCAGCAGCGGCGGCAGGTACGACCCGACGGAGGCGAGCAGCCCGACGGCGCAGACGAACGACCCGCCGATGGAGTACGCCAGCGCGAACAACGTGTCGGTGAAGCCCAGCCCGATCCCGGCCAGCCCGAGGACGACCAGGGCCGGCGGCCCGGCCCGGCGGACGAGCGGGGCCCGGCGCCCGATCGCGTCGCCGGCGACGGTACGCAGCGCCTCCAGGGGCGCGATCATGGCCGCCCGCCGCGCCGGCACCAGGACCGACAGCACCGCGATCGCGACCCCCACGACGGCGACGGCGACCACCTGCCAGGCCGGGACGCTGAGCGCCTGGTCCAGCACGACCGCGACCACGGCCGAGAGCGCCACGCCGAGCCCGACGCCGAGCAGCGACCCGATGACGCCGATCGCGCCCGCCTCGGCGAGCAGCCCGCGCCGGATGTGGTCGCGCCGGCCGCCGACCGCCCTGAGCAGCCCGATCTGCCGGCGCCGCTGCGCGACCAGGATCAGGAACGTGTTCACGATCATGATGCCGCCGACCAGCAGCGCGACCGCCCCGAACACCAGCAGGAGCAGCTGGAAGACGTAGACGCCCTGGGTCCGCTGGGAGATGAGGCGCTGGACCATCCCGGCGGACGTCTCCACCCGGTCGCGGCCTCCGGCCACCGCCTCGACCCGTTCGGCGAGCCGCCCCTGCGAGAGGGTGCCGTCGCCGATGACGAGGATCTCCGTCTGTTCCGACACGCGGATCGAGTCCGCGGCGGTGTAGAAGGAGGGGGCGACGAAGGAGTGCAGTGTCAGCCCCGACAGCAGCGAGTCGCCCTGATGGGTGAGCCCGGTGACGGTCAGCGTCGCGGAGGTGTTCCTGTCGGTGATCGTGATCCGGTCGCCGGTCTTCAGGTTGAGCTGCCGCGCGGTGACATCGCCGAGGACGATGTCGCCGGGCCCGCCGGGCCAGCGTCCTTCGGTCAGGTCGGTCCAGCGCAGTTTCGGGTTGTCCGGGAGCGACTGCACCTGCACCCAGTCGGAGGAGCCGCTCACCCAGCCACGGGACAGGAGACTGAGGTCCGCCGAGGCGACCCCGGCCACCTGCTCGATCCGGGCGGCCAGGCGGGCCTGTGCGGCCCGGTCGCCGGTGCGGGCGGTGACCACGACGTCCGTCTCGGAGACCCGGGCGATGATGTTCCGCTCGAACGTCTTCGTCTCGCCGGCCAGCACGGTCACGGAGGCGGTGAGGTAACCGACGCTGATCATGATCGCGACGATGACGGCGACCACGCGGCGCGGGTTGTGCCGCAGCTCGGCGAGCGCGTTGCGGGCCATGGGGAAGCGCGTCGGACGGCCGATGGTCATGCGGCCAGTCTCCGCATCGCGCCCAGGACCGCGTCCGCGGTCGGCTCGCGCAGCTCGTCCACGATCAGGCCGTCGCTGAGCAGCAGCGCCCGGTCGGCGTACGACGCCGCGATCGGGTCGTGGGTGACCATCACGATCGTCTGGCCCAGCTCACGGCAGGAACGGCGCAGGAAGCTCAGCAGGGTCGCCGCCGTGTGGGAGTCGAGGGCGCCGGTCGGCTCGTCGGCGAAGACCACCTCCGGCTCCGTGACCAGGGCACGCGCGATCGCGACCCGCTGCTGCTGCCCGCCGGACAGCTCGGCGGGACGGTGGCCGAGCCGGTCGCCGATGGCCAGCGAGCCGACGACGGCGGCGAGCCTGGCGGGGTCCGCCCGGCGGCCCGCGAGGTCCAGCGGCAGCAGGATGTTCTGCTCCGCCGTCAGCGTCGGCAGCAGGTTGAACGACTGGAACACGAAGCCGACCCGGTCCCGCCTGACCCGGGTCAGCTCCCGGTCGCCGAGCGCGGAGATGTCCTGGCCGCCGATGTAGGCGTGGCCGCCGGTGGGCCGGTCGAGCCCGGCCAGGCAGTGCATGAACGTGGACTTGCCGGAGCCGGACGGGCCCATGACGGCGGTGAACGTCGCCCGCCCGAAGTCGGCCGTGACCCCACGCAGCGCGGGCACGGCCGTGTCGCCGGTGCCGTACGTCTTCGTGAGGTCCCGTGCGGCGGCCGCGGAGGTCGTGTCGCGCGGCCCTGAACGGTCCACGGCGGAGCTGTGTGCGGTCATGGGTGCCCTGTCTGTCGCTGGTGATTCGGTTGCCGGGTGCCCAACGTAGGCAGCCGCGGGCGGAAGCGGATCTGTCTGCGGTCCGGACTTCTGGACGGCGTCTGCGACCGTGGTCGTAGGGCACAAGCGTCCAGGTCGTAGGGCAAGAGCGCCCAGGTGGTAGGGCGGGCTGCGGCCGGTGGCGTCGGGGTGCGACGAGGAGTGTGGACGGACGCGGAGGGACGCGGAGGGACGCGCCCGAACAGGAGGACGCGGCCCGGGGTTATCGGCGGTCGGGGGTGGCCAGGCCGGTCTCGAAGGCGAAGAGGACCAGCGCGACCCGGTCACGGCAGCGCAGTTTCGCCAGCAGGTTGCCGACGTGGGTCTTCACCGTGCCCTCGGCCAGGTGCAGCCGGGCCGCGATCTCGGCGTTGGTGGCCCCGGTCGCGATCGCGTCGAGCACCTCGGCCTCCCGTGGCGTGATCAGCGCGAGGCGTTCGTCGGTGGCGGCCGGCCCGCCCGGCAGCCGGTCGGCGAAGTGGGCGATCAGCCGCCGGGTCGCGGACGGCGCGACGACCGAGCCGCCGGCGGCGACGCCGCGGACCGCCGCCAGCAGTTCCTCCTGGCGGGCGTCCTTGAGCATGAAGCCGGCCGCGCCCGCGCGCAGCGCCGCGAAGACGTACTCGTCCAGGTCGAACGTGGTCAGGATGAGCACCCGCGCCGGATGCCCGAGCCGGGTCAGCCGCCTGGTCGCCTCGACGCCGTCCATGACCGGCATCCGGACGTCCATCAGCACCACGTCGGCGGTGAGGCCGCGCAGCTTCGTGACCGCCTCCCGGCCGTCACCGGCCTCGCCCACCACGGTCAGGTCGTCCTGCGACTCGACCATCATCCGCAGCCCGGCGCGGACGAGCCGCTGGTCGTCGACGAGGAACAGGCTGAGCGTCATCCGGCCGCCGATCCCGCCGCCCGCTGCGCCGGCAGGACCGCGTGCACCTCGAAGCCGCCGCCGGCGCACGGGCCCGCGGTCAGGGTGCCGTCGTGCAGCTGCACCCGTTCGCGCATCGCCACCAGCCCGGTGCCCCGGCCGCCGGGCTCCACGGCGTCGCCGCGGCCCTCGGACTCCACGGCGCGGCTGCGGCCGTCGGACTCGGCGGCGTCGCCGCGGCCGTCGTCGCGCACGCGGACGGTGACCTCGTGGCCGGTGACGGTGATGGCGACCTGTGCGCGGGCGGCCGGGCCGGCGTGGCGGAGCATGTTCGTCAGGCTCTCCTGGACGATCCGGTACACCGTCACCCCGGCCAGCGGGCTCACGGCGCCCGGGTCGCCCTGGACGCGGAGCAGGGCCCGGCCGCCGAGGCGGGCCACCAGGTCGGCGACGTCGTCGAGCCCGACGGCCGGCCGGTAGTCGGCGGCCGGTCCAGGTTCGTGCCGGCGCAGCATCGCCACCACCTGGCGCAGCTCGTCGAGCGCTTCCCTGGAGGTGTCGGCGATCACCGTGAGGATCTCCTGCGATCGGTGCGGATGACGCGCCACCATCGCCCGGCCGCCCTCGGCCTGCACGGCGATGACGGCCAGCGAGTGTGCCACGAGGTCGTGGATCTCGCGGGCCACCTCGTGGCGTTCGTCGTCGGCGGCCCGGCGGATCGCGCGCTCCCGCTCGGCCAGCGCGGCCCGCTGCCGCTCGGCGCGTTCCCGCTCCTGCCGCACCAGCAGTTCCTCGCGCTCGCGGGCCCGCCGGCCGACGACGAACGCGGCGACGACGACGGCGCCGTGGCCGACGATCGAGGTCACCCAGCTCCCCAGGGACGGCGCCTCCAGCTGGACGCTCAGCCACCTGGCCGGCCCGATCACCGCTCCGGCGAGCCCCACCGCCAGCGCGGCCCTGGCCGCCGTGGTCGTCGACCAGCGGGCCAGGCTGTGCACGACGACCGGCACGGCCACGACCGACACCGTCGGATCCTTCAGCACGACGACGTGCAGCGCGGCGGCGACGGTCACGGTGATCAGCGCCGCCCACGGGCAGGCCCGGCGCAGCACCAG
This sequence comes from Nonomuraea fuscirosea, assembly GCF_035917475.1. NCBI lineage: Bacteria > Bacillati > Actinomycetota > Actinomycetes > Streptosporangiales > Streptosporangiaceae > Nonomuraea > Nonomuraea fuscirosea. The sequence continues at coordinate 2,507,739 of NZ_CP109074.1, forward strand.
CGGCACGCACATCGCCACGACGAGCGCCGCGTGCGGCAGGTACGGCAGGATGACGACGCCCGCCACGGCCAGCCCGACGGCGAGCCCGGCATCACGCAGCAGCCGCCCGGCGGGGTGGGTGTCACGCAGCAGCCGGGCGGCCGGGTGAGTGCGGCGCGGCAGGGGGGCGGCCACGCCGGGTTCACGCGGCGGCCGGGTGACGGTGGAGCGGTGCGGGGCAGGCATGGCGCCTACCACCGTAGACGGGACCGGCGCCGTTGCCATCCGACCACGGTCGCAGATCGCCTCAGCCTCTCGTCTGACACGCAGCAGTGCTCCGATGCCGGGTGCCGCGCGGGTCCCAGGACCCCGTCATGCGCTCCTGGCCAGGAACGGCAGCATCACGTCGGCCATCTCGTCGGGCACCTCTTCGGCGAGGTCGTGGCCCGCGTCGAAGACGTGACCGGTGACGTCGTGGGCCATGAGCCGCAGCTGGGACTCGTTGCGTTCGCCGATGAAGGCCGAGCCGCCCAGTGCCAGGACCGGAAGGTCCAGCTTGCGCCGGGCCGCCTGCCGGTTCTGCTCGGCGTCCACCAGCATCGCCCGGTAGATCGACAACATCGCGCGGATGCCGCCGGGCATGGAGTAGGTGCGCACGTACTCCTCGACGGCGTCGGGAGTGGCCGAGTCGGGGTGGGTACGCTCGTTCTTGATCATGTACGTGATCAGCTCGCGTTCGTGGCCGGAGATCAGCATCTCGGGCACGTCGGGCTGGAAGTAGAAGCCGAGATGCCACAGGTGCAGACCGCTGGAGACGTTCTCCGGGGTGAGCGCGGTGCGCTCCTCGAAGCCGAACCCGGGGAACAGCGCCTCGGCGAAGACCAGGGCCAGGACGTGTTCCGGGTGCCGGGCGGCGAGCTGGTAGCCGATCACCGCGCCCCAGTCCTCGCCCGCCACGGCGTACCTCTCGTGCCCGAGGTACGCCATGAGCTCGGCGACGTCCTCGCTCATCGTCACGGAGTCGTAGCCGTCGGCGGGGCGCGCCGAGTCGCCGAGGCCGCGCAGGTCCGGCACGACGACGGTGTGGTGGGGCGTGAGCCTCTTGAGCAGGTGACGCCAGTGGTAGCCGGTCTTGGGCACGCCGTGCAGCAGCACCACGGCCGGTCCTGAACCGGCCGTCCGGTAGTGCAGGCTCGTTCCGTTGACGGCGGCCCGGCCGGTGCGGAGTGGCTTGCCGTCGTGGTCGTACATCATGGGTTTACTCGGGCTTTCTGGATCAGTTGATACAGTATGAGGGCAGGAAAAATCAGTCGAGGGCGGTCAGCGCCACCTCCACGAGGGGTTCGAGCGCGCCGGCGTCCGGCGTGATCTTCGACGAGACCAGCAGCCCGTTGAGGAAGGTGACGAGGAAGGCGGCCAGCGTGCCGGGGTCGTGGCGGGCCGCCACCTCGCCCCGCTCCGCCGCGGCGCGCAGCACCTCGGCCAGCGCCTCCTGGCTGGCGTCCTGCATGTCCCGTACGACGCGCCGGATCGACGGGTCCTCCGGCAGGCGCTCGCACGCGGCGTTGACCGCCAGGCAGCCCTGACCCCCATTGCCCACGGCTATCCGGATCCGCTCCACGAGCATCGCGCGGATCGCGGAACGGGCGTCCGCGCCCTCGGCCAGGTCGCGCAGCGCGGTCGCGGCCAGGGTGGTGCGGTAATGCTCCAGTGCCGCGCGATAGAGGCCGTCCTTGTCGCCGAACGCCGCGTACAGCGAGCCCTGGCCGATGCCCAGGCGCCGGGTCAGGTCGCGCAGCGAGGTCGCCTCGTAGCCGCGCGTCCAGAACAGCTCCATCGCCCGGCTCACCGCGGCCTCGGTGTCGAACTCCCGCGTCCTCGCCATGCCCCCACCGTAACACCCTTTCTGGATCAAGCGATCCACAAAGCCGAGGGGCGCCGTTCGCGGGATGACGATGGGCCGCCTTCCCGACGGCATGGGGAGAGGGCCGCACCGGCGGCTGGTGCGACCCTCTCGGTCTTCCGGTTCAGGCGGAATATGGTGAGGCGAGACTGCCGTGACACGGCTCGGCTCGGCTCAGGTCGGTTGCTTCGGTTCCTCGGTTCGGTTGATCGGCTCGGCTCGGTCGGTACGTCGGTTCGGCTTGGAGCGGCTACTCGGCGTTGGCCGGCAGGTCAGCGGCCTCCGCCGCCGCCTCCGCCACCACCACCGCCGCCGCCGCCGCCTCCGCCGCCGCCACCGCCTCCGCCGCCTCCGCCGCCGCCTCCACCACCGCCGCCTCCGCCGCCTCCACCGATGTTCTGGTTGTTGATGTCGATGTTGGCGCCGCCTCCGCCGCCGCCACCTCCACCTCCACCTCCACCGCCGCCGCCTCCGCCGCCACCTCCGTGGCCGCGGGCCCGGCACCTGGCCGGGTTCCGGTGGAATCGGCAGGGATGCTGCGTCGTGAGGGTCTCTGTGGACGTCGTGCGCTGCATGGTGGGCTCGGCGGCCGCGGGCGGAGCCGATGCCGCCACGGGGACGACGAGAGCCGAGGCCGCCATGGCGGCGGCCGCGAGGATGTTCTTGGCGCTGTTCATGCCAGTGCACCTCCGCTGAGGCTGGCGTTGAGGGGCCACTCGGGTCCTCGATGGGACACCGGGTTCTTCGGCCCGGACTTGGTTTCCACGCTAGGACGCGGTCCGGGCCGGACTGATCTCACGGCGGCAAAGGCTCGGCCCCCCTAATTTGGGGCGGCGGGAGCGGCCGGCGCGAGGTGGTGAGGATCGTAAGACGCGGCATCGCCGGGACCAAAAAGCAGGCCAACGACGGCCGCCGTACATCTATGAAAGCCGATGACGGGCGCGCGATGCATCGCGTCCTGAGGAGAAGTCGGCAAAGGGCCGCGGGGTTCCGGGCCCCCGCCGGCGGCGGGCGCGCGGGGGAGGCCGGCTCGCGCGGGCTTTACGACCTGAAGCGGCGGTAGAGCAGGCGGCCCGATCCGGTTGCGGTTACGTGACCGTCGCGGGCCTCCGGAAAGGGGGCGCCGCTGCGCTCAGTAGCGTCCGGTGATCGATCAGTAGCCCGGCCGGGCCTGGGCGCCGAGCGGATACCGAACCGATATGGGAACGGTCCATTCGCCCGCCGGATCATCCATAAGATCGTTTTCCGCATATCGCCCATCACAGGAGGATCTGTCGTGCATATCCCCTCAGTGCTGGCGGCCACCGCCTTGACCGTCGCCGTGGTCTCCCAGCCGGCCCACGCGGCGGCGGCGCCCGCCGTCGTGTTCACCAAGATCTACTACGACTCGCCCGGCTCGCCGGACTTCGGTAAGAACAGCAGCCTGAACGGCGAGTACGCGCAGATCAAGAACCGGACGAAGAAGGCCGTCAGCCTCAAGGGGTGGACCCTGCGGGACGCCACGAAGCGGCCCGACCACGTGTACACCTTCGGCGCGTTCACCCTCGGCGCCGGCAAGACGGTCACCGTACGGACCGGCAAGGGCAGGGACACCGGCACCACGCGCTACTGGAACAGGAGCGGGGGCACCTTCGCCTACATCTGGAACCAGACCGCGGACGCGGGCTACCTGCGCGACGCGTCCGGCCGGCTGATCGACTCCTGCTCGTACAACTCCTCGCGGGCCGCCTTCAGGATCTGCTGAACCTGACGCCAGGAAGGCGGCCCGGGGGTCCGGGGGTCAACGGCGCCGCGAGCGCCACCGGCTGAGGAAGCGCCGGGCCTTCTCCTGGTTGTGGGGGTCGCGGGCCATCCGCTTGACCTTCTCGACGTTCTGTCTGCCCTTGGGGCTGCGCAGGTACGCGCGCACCCGATCTATGACCGTTGCCATAGGCGCCCACTACCCCGTCGGGCCCGATGGATGCCCGCCGCTTCGGGATGATCCCTAGGCCGGGGATGTTCGCTCCGCGCCCTGGGCGGCGGGGGAGACGGCGGGCGGTGTCTCGGCCTGCGGGGAAGGGTGCGGGGGCGCCTGGTCGACGATGGTCTGGATCGCCGCCCTCCGCCTTTCGATGCCCGCCCCGTCGATGCTGATCTGCCGCCTGCGTCGGATCCTGTCGTCAGTCACGTTGAGTAGCGTATTGAGCCGGCCCCCCAACGGTGGGTCACGAGAGGCTCATCAATGGTTGGTCCCCGTCGGCGCCTGGGCGGGCGCGTACGCGAGGACGTGGTCGTGCAGCATCGCGCCCGCCCGGGGATCGTCCCGCTCGAACGCCTCCACCAGCGGCTCATGATCACGGGCGTTCTCGTGCGGCCGCATCCGGAACAGCCGGATCGACAGATGCGTCCACACCTCCACGCCCAGCGACTCCCACACCGACATCAGCACGGCGTTGCCCGCCGCCGCGACGATCTCCCGGTGGAAGCCGACCCCGTGCCGCACCTGCTCGGTGAGCGACCCGCCGGCGGTGGCCTCCTGCAGGCGGTGCAGGTGCCGGCGCAGCGCGTGCACGTCAGGACGCCCGAGCCGGACGGCCGTCTCCTCAAGACCCGCCCGCACCTGGTAGACCTCGCGCAGGTCGGCCTCGGTGATGCCGCGCACCTGGGCGCCCCTGTTGGGTGAGGACTCGATCAGCCGCAGCGCCTCCAGCTCGCGCAGCGCCTCGCGGACGGGGGCCTGGCTGACGCCGAGCTCGGCGGCCACCCGCCGCTCGACGATGCGGTCGCCCGGCGCGTAACGGCCGCTGATCAGCCCGTCCACGACCGCCTGCCGGATCTGGTCGCGGAGTGGAGCCCGCACAACCGGTTTCACGGGTGAAATCCTACCCCGCAACACATCGGATGATCGATCATAGGGTGTAATGGTATACATGGAGACAGACCGGAACCCCCAAGAGACGGCCGAATGGCTCGAGTCGCTGGAGGCCGTACGGCGCCAGGCAGGCCCCGAGCGGGCCGAGTTCCTGTTGCGGCGGCTGGCCACGAGCGGCCGCTATCTCAACACCGTTCCCACCGAGGACGAGCCCGCCTACCCGGGTGACCTCGAGATGGAACAGCGGATCGCGGCGTACGACCGGTGGAACGCCGCCGCGATGATCACCCGGGGGAGCAGGCTCGGCCTCGGCGGTCACCTGGCCACCTACGCCTCGGCCGCGTGGCTCTACGAGGTCGGCTTCAACCACTTCTTCCACGGCGGCCACGACCAGGTCTACTTCCAGGGTCACGCCTCACCCGGCATCTACGCCCGCGCCTTCCTGGAGGGCCGGCTGAGCGAGGAACGGCTCGACCTGTTCCGGCGCGAGCCGGAGGGCGGCCTGCCGTCCTACCCGCACCCGCGGGCCCTGCCGGACTTCTGGCAGTTCCCCACCGTGTCCATGGGGATCGGGCCGCTCAACGCGATCTACCAGGCCCGGTTCAACCGCTACCTGCACAACCGCGGCATCAAGGACACCTCGGCCTCCCACGTATGGGCCTTCCTCGGCGACGGCGAGATGGACGAGCCCGAGTCCACGGCCGCCCTGACGCTGGCCGCCCGCGAAGGGCTGGACAACCTCACCTTCGTGATCAACTGCAACCTGCAGCGGCTCGACGGCCCCGTACGCGGCAACACCCGCATCGTGCAGGAGCTCGAAAGCGTCTTCCGCGGTGCGGGCTGGAACGTGGTCAAGGCCCTGTGGGGGCAGGACTGGGACGACCTGCTCCGCTCCGACGAGCTGGTGGCCAGGCTGGCGGAGACGCCGGACGGGCAGTTCCAGACACTCGCCGCCTCCCCCGGTGACTACATCAGGCGGCACCTGTTCCACGGGCTCGACGTGCCGCACTCCGACGAGGAGCTGCGCCGCATCGTGAGCGGTTCGCGGGCCGGTCACGAGCCGCGCAAGGTGTACGCCGCCTACCGCAGCGCCCTGGAGCACCGGGGCGGGCCGACGGTCATCCTCGTCCAGACGGTCAAGGGCTGGACGCTCGGCGCGGGCGTGGAGTCGCGCAACGCCAACCACCAGATGAAGAAGCTCACCCAGGACGAGTTCCGCGCCATGCGCGACCGGCTCGGCCTGCCGGTGAGCGACGCGGCGCTGGCCGGCGACGTGCCCCCGTACCTGCACCCGGGCCCGGACTCGCCGGAGGCCGAGTACGCGCTCGAACGCCGGCGCGCCCTGGGCGGGCCCGTGCCGAGCCGGACGGTCACGCACCACCCGCTGCCCGATCCGGACGAGCGGCACTTCAGCCGGCTCGTCAAGGGCTCGGCGCAGCCGGTCGCCACCACGATGGCGTTCGTCCGGCTGGCCAAGGACCTGATGCGGGAGCCGGAGACCGGACGGCGGTGGGTGCCGATCGTGCCCGACGAGGCCAGGACGTTCGGCATGGAGTCGCTCTTCCCCACGGCCAAGATCTACTCGCCGCTCGGCCAGCGGTACGACGCCGTGGACCGGGAGCTGCTGCTGTCGTACACGGAGGCGACCGACGGGCAGATCCTGCTGGAGGGCATCACCGAGGCGGGGTCGATGGCGTCGTTCACCGCGGCGGCGTCGAGCTACGCCACCCACGGCGAGCCGATGATCCCCTTCTACATCTTCTACTCGATGTTCGGCTGGCAGCGCACGGGCGACCAGATGTGGGCGCTGGCCGACCAGCTCGGCAAGGGCTTCCTGGTCGGGGCTACGGCGGGCCGCACCACGATGACCGGCGAGGGGCTGCAGCACGCGGACGGGCACTCCCAGCTGCTCGCCTCCGTCAACCCCGCCTGCCTGGCCTACGACCCGGCGTTCGCGTACGAGGTGGGCGTGATCGTACGGGACGGGCTGCGGCGGATGTACGGCCCGGCGGCCGAGGACGTGTTCTACTACCTGACCGTCTACAACGAGCCGATGCCGCAGCCCGCGATGCCGGAAGGCGTCGAGGAGGGCATCGTCAAGGGCATCTACCGCTACCGCGAGGGCGGCGGGCAGGCCCACCTGCTGGCCAGCGGCACCGCGATCCACTGGGCGCTGGAGGCGCAGCGGCTGCTGGAGGAGGAGTACGGGCTGGGCGTGGACGTCTGGTCGGTCACCTCGTGGAGCGAGCTGCGCCGCGACGCGATGACCGCGACCGGCGTGCCCTACCTGCGCCAGGCCATGGCCGGCACGCGGGGGCCCGTGATCGCGGTCAGCGACTGGATGCGGGCCGTGCCCGACCAGATCGCTCCCTTCGTCCAGCGGCCATGGACCTCGCTCGGCACCGACGGCTTCGGGCTGTCGGGCACGCGCGAGTCCGTACGCAGGCACTTCGGCGTCGACCCGCGCTCGATCGCGGACGCCGTGCTGAAGGCGGTGGAGGAAGCGGAGGGCTGAGACGCCCCTGGGGGCCGGGGCCGATGGTCCTGGGTCGCGGGGTGCCCGTGACAAGGTCGCTTGACCGTGTCAGAGGGAGTCGGCAATGATCATCGCCCAGTCGTACCTCCCTCAGAAAGGGCACCACGTGCGCTTGTTATCGGCAAGACGCGCGGCACTGGCCGCGACCCTGACCGCCGTCACCTTGACGGGCGGCGTCCTCGCCGCCCCGGCCCCCGCCTCGGCCGCCGCCCAGCTCATCGCGAACGGCACCTTCGCCGGCACCACCGCCCCCTGGGCCGCCCTCGGGCAGACCACCGTCACGGCCGAGTCGGGCCTCATGCGGGTCCAGGTCAGGCAGAACGTGGCCAACCCCTGGGACGCGATGGTGGCCTCGCCCACCACCGCCGCCCTGAACCCGGGCAGGAGCTACACCCTCTCCTTCGACGCGTACGCCACCACCTCCTTCACCGCCAAGGCCACGGTCCAGTACACCGCCACCCCGAGCAGCAACCAGTCGCTGGCCACGGACGTGCCGCTGACCGCGACGAGCAGGCGCTACAGCTTCCCGTTCACGGCCGCCCAGGCCGGCGCCACCGCGGCCGAGGTGACCTTCCAGCTCGGCGGTTCCGGCGGCACGCCGGTCGTCCGCTTCGACAACGTCTCGCTGATGGAGACGCAGACGAGCCGCCCGACCGGCCTGTACGTCTCCCCGCTGTCGCACCCGGCCGACTGGGCCGCCAGGAACTCCGGCACGGCCGAGGGCCAGGCCGTCATGAACGCCATCGGCAGCAAGCCGATCTTCGAGTGGTTCGGCGGCTGGTTCCCCGACATCACCCGGGCCGTGGACACGTACGTGGGCGCCGCGCAGGCCGCGGACAAGCTGCCCATGCTGGTGGCCTACAACATCCCCAACCGCGACGCGTGCGCGCATCTCTCGGGTGGAGGCGCGGGCGACGCCCCCGGCTACCACGCCTGGATCACCGACTTCGCCAAGGCGATCGGCGACCGCCACGCCGTCGTGGTGCTGGAGCCGGACGCGATCGCCGCCGCCCCGTGCCTGCCGGAGATCGGCGAGGACCCCGAGGAGCAGTTCCGGATCCTGCTGGACGCCACCCAGGTGCTGCGCGCCCAGGCGCCGAACGCGTGGGTGTACCTCGACGCGGGCAACGCCACCTGGCGGGCGGCGGACTGGACGGCGACGGCGCTGGTCAAGTCGGGTGTCGCCAACACGCGCGGCTTTTCGGTAAACGTATCCAATTACCTCTCCACCGCCGACAGCGAGCGGTTCGCGGTCGCGGTCAACGGTCACCTGCCCGCGACGGTGGGCGCGAAGAAGTACGTGATCGACACGAGCAGGAACGGCAACGGCCCGTACACCGACGACACCCCCGGTGACAACTGGTGCAACCCGCCGGGGCGCAAGCTCGGCACTCCTCCGGTGCGGCCGACGAGCGGGGCCGAGTACCTGTTCTGGGTCAAGGTGCCGGGCGACTCCGACGGCGAGTGCGGGATCGGCGGCTCCATCCCCGCCGGCCAGTTCAGCCCCGGCCTGGCCATGGCCCTGATCAACGGCGCGTCCTGACATGGGAGGACGAATGTTCAACTGGAGGACGTCCGCGGCGGGCGTGTCCGCCGCCGCGCTGCTGGCCACGGGCGTGGCGAGCACCCCGGCGGCCGCGGCGGCCGAGCCCGCCACCTACTACGTCGACAGCGTCGCCGGGCGCGACAGCGCCAACGGCACCTCTGAGGCGACCGCCTGGCGCACGCTGGCCAAGGCCAACGCGGCCAACCTGACCCCCGGATCCAAGCTGCTGCTGCGCCGGGGATCAGCGTGGTCCGAGCAACTGGTGGTCTCCAGGTCGGGCGAGGAGGACACCCCGATCACCGTGGACGCCTACGGCTCCGGCGCCAGGCCCGTGATCAAGGCGGGCCCCGCCTACTCGTGCGTCCTGCTGTCCGGCGACTACATCGAACTGCTGAACGTGCAGGTCGGCGTCAAGGGCGCGGCGCGCTGCCTGTGGTCGGGGGTGACGGTGGAGGGCGACCACAACTTCCTCAAGGGCAACTACTTCACCGGCAACTCGGCCGCCGTCTACATCGACGAGCAGGCCCGCTACACCTCGGTCAACGCCAACGACTTCGTCGACAACAACGTCATGAGCGTCAACACCGACGCCGAGGAGATGGGGGAGGAGTACGCCGACGACGACGCGGGCGCCTTCGCCATCCTGGTGCACGGCGACGACTCCGAGATCTCCTGGAACGACATCAGGGGCTCGATCGCGCAGAGCTACGACTACGTCTGGGACGGCGCGGCCGTCGAGATCTTCAAGGGCTCGCGCACCTGGGTGCACCACAACACCTCGGTGGACAACGACACCTTCACCGAACTGGGCACCGACAGGGAGCCGACCGGCGAGACCAGGGACCCGGACGGCGTCTCGGACAACGTGTTCGAGTACAACGAGATCTACGGCACGCGTACCAGAGGAGGGCTCGTCACCCGGGGGCCGTTCAAGGAGACCCCGGACCACGCGCCGGACGTGAACGGCCCCGTGCTGCGCACGATCTTCAGGAACAACTCGATCAACCTGCCGAACGAGGACGCCGAAGGCGTGGTCTGCGACTCGAACTGCACCAACGAGCACCTGACCATGACCCAGAACACCATCTACGCCGCCAAGAAGAGCGCCTACGGGCCCGGCATCACGGGGACCGCCAACTCCTCCAACGTGCTGGAAGGCGAGCAGTACCAGCTGGGCGACGACGGCGTCGGCAACGTCTTCGACAACCCCGGGTTCGACCCGGCCCGCCCGCTGCAGCTGCTCCCCGGCAGCAAGGCGATCGGGCTCGGCCGCCAGGCGTACGGGGAGATCGCGTTGAACGGCGTCGCGATCGGCTCCGACGGCGGCATCGAGGCCGGCGCCTACGAGTACGTGCCGGCCCGATAAAGGGTCAGAAGCCGCGCGTGCGCCGCAGGGCGGGCGGGCGGCCGTCCGGATCCACCGCCAGCCGGTACAGAGGCAGCGCCATGAGCTGCTGGGCGTGGGACAGGCGCGGCGCTGGATGAGGACGCAGGCGGCCGGGAGGGCGCGACCCCTCCCGGCCGTTCTCGTGCCAGGACTCCAGCTCCCGGGCCGAGCGGGCGAACGCCTCGAACGCGGCCACCGGGTCGCACAACTCGTCCAGCCGGTCGGCGGGCAGGTCGAGGTGCTCGCCCATGAGCGACAGCCGCAGGTCCCTGGCGAAGCGCCGGCCACCGGCGGGCGGACGGGGGTCCTCCCGCTCGTCCAGGACGGCGCAGCTCAGCTCGGAGTCGTAGGTCCACGACCGCAGGTTGACGTTGTCGGAGCCGACCGTGGCCCAGACGTCGTCCACGACGCACACCTTCGCGTGCACGTACACCGGCGTGCCCTGATGGTTCTCCAGGTCGTAGACGGCCACCCGGTCGCCGCCCGCCGTGAGCAGGCGGCGCAGCGCGTCGACGCGGCCGATGAGGCTGGCCGGACCGGCCAGCCAGCCGTCCTGGTCGGGATGGCGCGGCACCACCACGACCATGCGCAGCTCCGGCTCGCGCTCCAGCGCGCGGGCGAACGGCTCGATCACGTCGGTGGACCACAGGTACTGGTCCTCCAGATAGATCAGCTTGCCGGCGCGGGCCAGCACCTTGCGGTAGGCGTGGGCGATGCTGCGCTCGCCCTCGGGCGCGAACGGGTAGCCGCCGCGCCGGGCCGGATAGGTGCGCAGCAGCTGCACATGGTGGTGACCGGCCCGCGGCGGGGGCGGCCCAGGACGGGGCAGCGGGGGAGCGTCGTCGAGGCGGCCGAGCCGGTCGCGCAGCCGCCGCAGCGGGTCGCGGGTCTCGGGGGCCGGGTCCTCCCAGCGCTCGCAGAACACCTGCTCCACCTGCGCCACGGCCGGGCCCCGGATGGCGACCTGGACGTCGTGCCAGGGCGGGCGCGGGCCGTACACGCCGGGCATCGGCGCCGGCTGCGGGTCCCCCTCGTGCGCGGCGTCGTCGCGGCGGCTGTGGCACAGGTCGATGCCGCCGACGAAGGCCACGTCCCGCTCGGGGCCTTCGTCGTGGCGCAGGATGACGAACTTCTGGTGGTGCGAGCCGCCCACGGCGGTGCGGGTGTCGAGCAGGGCCTGGCCGCCGGTGTCCTCGATCTCCTGGCCGAGGTGGCGGTTCTCGGCGGAGCTGAAGCGCAGCAGGTCCAGATGGGAGCGCCAGATGAGGCCGCGGACGAGGGCGCCGCGGCGCGCGGCGGCCGCCATCGCCTCGCCCACGCTCGGCCCGCCGGGGGTCAGCCGCTCGTCGGGGTCGCCCCGCCAGTCGGCGAACAGCAGCAGGTCGTCCGCGCCCAGCCGCCCAAGGTGCGCGCGCAGCTCGGCGAAGTAGGTGGCGCCGTGGACGAGGGGCCGCACGTCGTTGCCCTCCGTCCAGGGATCGAGCCGGGTCGCCGGGTTGCCCCGCTCGTCCCCGGTGAGGAACCAGTCCTGGATGCGCATTCGTCCGTCGCTACCCGGGCAGTGGCGGGTGATACCTGTGCCAGGCCGGTTCCGGTCCCCCCGCGGTGGCGGGGCGGTGGGCGGGCAGGCGGACGGTGAACGTGGCGCCGCCGCCCGGCCGGCCGTCCGCGGTGATCGTGCCGTCGTGGCCGTCCACGACCTCCCGTACGAGCGCCAGTCCCAGCCCGAACCGGGCGCCCTCGAACCGGGTGAACAGCCGCTCGGCGTCGCGGGGATCCAGGCCCGCGCCGTCGTCCCTGACCCTGAGCAGCACCGTGTCCCGGCCGCCCGACAGGGTGATCCAGACGTGCCCGCCGGGTCCCGTGTGGCTCAGCGCGTTGTCCAGCAGCGCCGACAGCACCCGGCGCAGCGCCGACTCCACCCCGCGCACGACCGGCTCGCCGGGCCCGTCGCAGCGCACCTCGACGCTCACCTGCCGCAGCGTGGCCCTGGCGTTCTCGGCCGCGGCCAGCTCGGCGGCCAGCACGGCCAGGTCCACCGGGCCGAACGGGCCGCGCAGCTGCTTGAACCTGGCCGCCCGCAGCAGGTCCTCGACCACCTCGCCGAGCTGCCTGGTGCCGTCGACGAGCTGGTCCATCTCGTCGATGAGCAGGATGGGGTCGGTGCCGCCGCGCACGCGGCGCGACAGCAGCTGGGCGCGGGTGTGCAGGCGGGTCAGCGGGGAGCGCAGCTCGTGGCTGACGTCGGCGGCGAAGCGCCGCTGGCGGGCCAGGGCCTCGCCCAGCGGGGCGATCGCGCGCCGGGAGACGACCTGGCCGACCAGCAGCGCGGCCAGCAGGCCCGCGACCTCGGCCCCGAGCAGCGTGCGCAGCAGCCGCTGCCGTTCCGCGGCCTGGTAGCGCAGGTCCAAGGCGGCCTGGACGATCGTGCCGCCGCGCTCGCGGGTGTGCACCAGGTAGTCCCTCCCGCCCGCGGTCACCCGCGTCAGCCCCGGCCCGCCGCCGGAGCTCACCCGGCCGAGCGCCGTCAGCGCGGGCAGGGCCGCGGGCGCGCCGGGTGAGCTCAGGACGGTGCCGTCGGCGCGCAGTTCGTACAGCCACACGCAGGGCGGCGGGTGCGCGACGGGGGAGCTGCGGGCGGCGGCGGCCAGCTCGCGTCCGGCCGAGGCGCTCTGGCCGTGCAGCATGACGCAGTAGACCAGCACGCCGACCAGCGCCAGCACCACGGAGATCGCGCCCGCCACCTGCACGGTGATGCGGCGGCGAGCCCGGACGAGCAGCCGCCGGTCCGGATCGGGCCTCCTGGGCCGGCCGCCGCCGCGCGCCCGCGGGCGGCCCGGCGCGGTGACGCTCATAAGTCACCCAGGCGGTAGCCCACACCTCGCACGGTGCGCACGATGCCCGAGCCGAGCTTGTTGCGCAGGTAGTAGACGTAGGTGTCCACGATCGACTCCTTGCTCGCGCCGTCGAAGACCCGCTGGCGCAGCGACCTGCGGGTGTGCACGTGCCGCGGGCGGGCGGCCAGCGCGCTGAGCAGCTTGCACTCCTGCCCCGACAGCGTCACCTGCTCCCCGCTGGGCAGGCGGACGATGTGGGACTCGGCGTCCAGCCAGCCGGCGCCGAGCGGCAGCAGCATGGCCTGGTCGAGGTTGCGCCGGCTGAGCGCGCGCACCCTGGCCAGCAACTCGTCGATCTCGAACGGCTTGACGAGATAGTCCTCCGCCCCCGCGTCCAGCCCGTCGACCCGGTCGGAGACCGAGCCGAACGCGGTCAGCAGCAGCACCGGCGCGGTGACCGCCTGCCGCCGCAGCCGGCGCAGCAGGTCGATGCCGTCGAGCGCGGGCAGGCCGCGGTCGACGATGAGCACGTCGTACGCGCGGCTCAGCCCCAGATGCAGCCCTCGCTGCCCCTCCAGCGCGACGTCGACCGTGTAGCCCTGCTCGGTGAACAGGCCGGCCAGCATGTTTCCCAGTTCGCGGTCGTCCTCGACGAGCAGCAGCCGACGGGAGGGCAGGTCGGCCGCGCCCGGTGTCCCAGCCACGGCACAACCGTTTCACCACTGCCCGACATTTTCCAGGTCCACTGGGATCATTCGCACCACAGGGGACCTCCGACCTCGGGGATCACGACGAATTGGACCGGACGTCGGCCGCTTCCCGCACCGGCGGCGCGGCCCTGGCGCCGCGCTCCAGGCGCTCGGGCAGGGCCAGCTTGTACAGCGGCAGCGCGCCGGCCGTGGTCAGCACGGCCACCAGCACCAGCATGGAGAACAGCTCCTGTGTGATCATGCCCTGGGCCAGGCCGATGTTGATGAAGATGAGGATCATCAGGCCGCGGGCGTTCATGAGCGCGCCCACCGCGTACGCCTCCCGCCGGCCGAACCCGATCCCGCGCATCGCCAGCGAGCACCCGAAGTACTTCCCGCAGAACCCGGCCAGCAGGATCAGCCCGAACGCCAGCAGCATCGGGCCGCCCGCGATACCGCCGAGCTGCGTGTTCAGCCCGGAGAAGGTGAAGAACGCAGGCAGCAGCAGGGTCGAGACGACCTCCATCATGCGGCCGTGCAGCACCTCGCGGAACTTGGGGTCGCGCGGCATGGCCAGGCCCGCGAAGAAGCCGCCGAAGACGGCGTACACGCCGATCCAGTCCGTCAGCCAGCCGGCCGTGAGCGGGACGATGACGACGACGTACACGCCGGTCGGGCCGAGCCGGCCGGTGCGCGTCACGCTCCTGCCCAGGGGGCGCAGCATGGGGGCGACCACCTTGAGCATGACGACGGCGAACGCCGCGGTCAGGCCGATGGTGAGCAGCGCGCTGGAGGTGCCCGTGCCCAGGTGCATGGCCGACAGCACGGCCAGCAGGCACCAGGCGAGCGCGTCGTCGATGGAGGCGGCCAGCAGGGTGAGCCGGCCGATGGGGGTGTTCTCCAGGCCGCGCTCGTACAGGATCCTGGCCAGCATCGGGAAGGCGGTCAGCGACAGCGCGCCCCCGACGAACAGCGCGAACTGGAAGGGCGACACGTCGGGACGGGACAGCAGGCTGTGCACCAGCAGGCCGGCGCCGAAGCCGAGCAGCAGCGAGGGGACGATCCCCGACGTGGCCAGCACGGCCGCCTTGCGCACCTCGCCCTGCGTCCTGGCGGTGTGGTCGATCCCGGCCCCGACCAGGAACATGTAGAGGGTCAGGCCGATCGTGCTGAGCACGTACAGGACGGGGCGGACCTCCGGCGGGAAGAGCGCGGCCTGGGCCTCGGGGAACAGCCAGCCGAACAGCGTCGGCCCGAGCAGGACGCCGGCGACCATCTCGCCGAGCACGCGCGGCTGCATCACCATGAGCGCCAGCCGCCCGCACACCGCCGAGGTGATGAGCAGGACGACCAGGGCGGGCATGACCTTCAGGACGAGCGCGAGGTTCGCGTCAGGAGCCGCGACGGTGGTCAGGGCCAGGACGTGCATACGGATGCTCCTCTGCAGAGGCGAAGTGGCGTTCGCACAGCCGCTGCCGGCGCGCGTCCCAGACCATGCAGGCGCCGAGGACGAGCTGCGTCAGGCCGCGCCAGACGTCCTCCCAGCGGTCGCGGACGCGCAGGTACGCCAGCGCGGGACCGGCGCGGCGCCGGGCGCCGAGCGGGGTGAGCAGGCAGGGGCCGCGGCTGGGCAGGGACCGGGTGTGGGACACGGAGGAGGCCAGCACATAACGGTCCAGAACCTCCCGTGCCACCACCCGCATGACGATCGGCGCCAGCCGCCAGGCCGGGCACGGCCGGTTGGCCGCGATGCCGAACGGGATGTGGTTGAGCTCCTTGACCGGCCGGTCGGAGCGGTCCGGGTCGAACCTGCCCGGATCGAACCGGTCGGGGTCGGCGAAGCCGGCGCGGTGGAACGCCGGATAGTCGAAGCAGAGCACCGAGCCGGCCGGGATCGTGGTGCGCTCGTCGAGCTCGATGTCGCCGGTGGTGACGCGGTGGGCGATGCCGAACAGCGGGTAGAGCCGCAGCGTCTCGTTGATCACCTGGTCGAGGTAACCGTCATCGCCCGCGCGCGCCCGCTCCTGCGCCTCCGGATGCTGGGCGAGGACCAGCAGCAGGTGCGCCATGGCCTCCGACAACTGCACGACCGCGGTGTTGAAGAAGGCCCCTTGCAGGTAGTACGCCTGCTGCGTGGGCGACAGGCCGGCCGGGAGCGGCAGGCGTACCCGGCCGAGCCGGTCGAGGAGGTAGCCGGTCAGGCGCAGCCGGCGGCGCATGTGCCGCAGGCCCGTGCACTTGAGCGAGCTGACGACGTCGTCCGCGTTGGCCGCGATCAGGTCGCGGGCCTGGCGCGGGCAGGGCTCGGCGAAGACGAGCTCGTAGGCGAACTCCGCCCACAGCGGCATCATCAGGTCCCGCAGCCGGACCAGGCCGCGCACGTCCGCGAGCGCGCGCCCGGCGCAGCGGCGGGCCAGCTCCTCGGCCCCGGAACGCGGCACGGCGAGCAGGGAACGGGTGACGCGCGCCACGGCCTCGTACCGCTCGCCCGCCTCAAGGTGCTCCTGGTGCATCTCGGGGCCGGGCGCCAGCCAGTACCAGAACAGGTCCGACAGCGCCGCGCCCTTGCTGCGCCCGCCGGCGGCCGGATGCGCGTACACCTCCCTGAACCGCTCCACGCCGATCAGGTCGCCCGGCACCGGGATGCCCTCGTCGCCGTTGATCCGGGCGAACAGGCGGCCGCGCAGCGCCACGATCCGGTCCGGCAGCCGGCCCTTCACCTCGCTCACCCGGCTCACCTCGGGACCGGGGCGGTGCGGCGGGCGAAGAAGGCCCGCAGCGGCTCGACGTGCACCTCGGCGGAGTCCCACTCGTTCTCCAGGTTCTCCGTGATGTGGTGGGCGGCCACGGGCTCGCCGGGGAAGTGGTGCCGCACGACCGGATGCAGGTAGTGACCCTCGTGCGCCCTGGCGGCGTCGCTCTGGGCGATGCGGCCGACCTCGATGTCGAACGGGTCGTAGGCGTCGTGGTGGGGGCCGTACTCCAGGGTGATCGCGAAGTGGCCGCGGTCGCCGACCGGCGGGCCCTGCAGGTCGAACGGTACCTCCTCCAGATAGCGGGCCCCGCCCGCGCCGTCCAGCAGGATCATGTCGGCCAGCAGGCCGAACTGCTGCCACAGGGCCGAGGTGCGGTTGATCCGCTCGACCACCGCCGCCGCGAGCGCGGCCGGATCGGCGGGCAACTCCCTGGCCGGCCAGGAGACGTCGTGGTAGCGGGACTCCATGATGCGGTGCAGGGCGCGGGCGCCGTACCTGAAGCCGTGGATGAAGCCGCTGGTGCCGCGCCGGAAGTCGCGCGACTGGGTCAGGGTGCCGGCGAAGTACAGGTCCGGCACGCCGGCCGACTCGTACGCGGGCGTCAGCGCCGGGAACCTGCCGCCGATCACCGTTTCGGGACGGCAGTCCGCGGCGAAGATCGAGGCGTCGAAGCGGAAGCCGGTGCACACGATCACCCGGTCGTACGGGATGTCCTTGGTCACCTCGTCGGCCCTGGCGAAGGCCACCGTCACCAGGTACGTGCCGTCCGCCTGCCGCTCCACGCGCCTGACGTCACCGTCGAGCAGGGCGTTCTGCGACTTGAGCTGGTAGGTGTCCAGGAGGCCGTTGTTGATCGCCCGCAGATGCCCGACGTAGTGGGTGCGCCAGGCCATGCGCAGCGAGTGCGGGCCCGCCACGTGGATGACCGCGGCCGTCTCGATCAGGTTGTCGGCCGTCTCGAACCCCGAGTTGCCCTTGCCGATGATGAGCACCCGCTGACCGACGTAGTCGGCCGGGTCGGTCGAGGCGTCCGCGTAGGTGTCGGCCGTCTCAATGCCTGGGATGGGCGGGATGTTGGGCTTCGTCACGCCGGTGGCCACGATGACGCGTGCCGCCTCGTACGTGGTGCCGTCCTCGGCCGTCACCAGGAACGGCCCCGGCTGCTCGGGCCGCTCCACGCGCACGACCCGCGAGCCGTAGGAGACGCGCAGGCCGCGCGCCCGCGCGAAGTCGCCGAGGTAACGGACCAGGTCGTCGGCGGCGGGGAAGTAGCGGTCGCTGTAGCGGGTGAACAGCAGCTCGGGGTCGTCGGACAGGAGTGAGTTCCAGTCCATCCTCAGATTGAGCTCGGGGTCGTCCCAGCCGGTGTGCTTCTTGTTGATCGAGATGAGCGTGCGGTGGCGCGGGAAGGTGTGGAAGAAGCGGCCAGGGGACTCGCCCGCTTCGAGGATCAGGTAGTCACGGCCCGCTTCGTGCAGGAAGTGGCCGAGCTGAAGGCCGGCGGGGCCGGCGCCGATCACCAGGTAGTCCAGGGAGTTGTCCGGCACTGACGCCTCCGTCACGACGAAGTGATTGAAAGGGCAACATCAGTGTGGGCGGGTGATTATCAGAGGTTGCTCAGAGCGCGTCGGCGGGCTTGCCCGGAGCGCCTTCCGCGCGCGTTCCGCAGCGTGTCCTTCCGCGACGTCGCTCAGAGCACACTTGTGCCGTACTGGGTGAGGAGGGCCCGTTTGTCGGGCTTGCCGCTGATGGCCACCGGCACGCCGGGGACCATGGTGATCGTCTTGGGCACGCTGTCCTCGCCGAGCTCCGCGCGTACCAGCTCGCACAGCGCGGCCCGGTCCGGCGCCCGTCCCTGCGCGGGCACCACGAACGCGTGCACGGCCTCCCCGGTGCCCTCGTCCGGCGCGCCCGCCACGTACGCCTCGGCCACGCCGGGGTGGCCGGTCAGCACGCGCTCGATCGGGCCCGCGTACACCACCATCGCGTTGACCATGATCACGTCGCGGGTGCGGCCCGCCAGGTGCAGGAAGCCGTCCGCGTCCACGTGCCCGAGGTCGCGCGTGCGCAGCCAGCCGTCCCGCAGCGTCTCGTGGGTCTCCCGCTCGTCGCCCCAGTAACCCGCCATGACGTACGGGCTGCGTACGTGCACCTCACCCGTCCGCCCCGGCGGCAGCTCCAGACCGTCCTCGTCGCGCACGCTCAGCTCGACCCCCGGATGCGGACGCCCGACCGGGACCACGACGCCGGCGGCGATGTGCTCGGGGGTGAGCATGGCGACGTTGCCCGCCTCGGTCTGCCCGTACCCCTGGTAGACGACCGGCCCGAGCCGCGCCGCCGCCTCCGCCAGCCGGCGCGGGCCGATCGGCGACCCCGACACCATCAGCGCCCGCAGGCTCGACACGTCCGCCTTGTCCACCCGCTCCAGCATCGCCGACAGGCGCGGCACGGTGATGATCGACCCGGTGATCCGGTGACGCTCGATCGCGTACGGGAACAGCGGCCGCCCGTCGTCCTCGGGGATCACCGCCGTGCCCCCGCCCAGCAGGCAGGGCGCCAGGAACTCCAGCACCACCATGCTCGCGAGCGTGCCGAACAGGAGATAACGCTCGAACCCCCGCGCGAGGGCGGCCGCCACGGGGCCCCAGACGCGCGGCTGCCAGGCCCAGTGCTCGGTGAGCGCACGGTAGGTGATCGCGCAGCCCTTGGGACGGCCGGTGCTGCCACTGGTGAAGGTCAGCACCGCCACGTCATCGGGCCGCGCCGCGACGACCGGCGACCAGTCGCCACTCGCATATGCCGTATATCCCGCCGGACCTGCCGGACCCGCATGGCCCGCCCGATCTGCTTGACCTGATGGCAGTCCGGTCGCGCGTGCCGGACGCGCCAGAAGGTCTGTCGCCCCCGGCACGGGACCGAGCGAGAGCGGCGTCCCCGCACGGAGGAGCCGTGGCGTCGCCGTCGCCGGATCCACGATGACGGCGTCCACCCCCATGCCGAGCACATGCTCCAGCTGCCCCGGCGGATATCCGGGACGGATGCCGACGACCCGGCAGCCCAGGACGTGCGCGGCCATGTGGGCGGCGAACGCCTCGGGCGTCACCTCGGTCCTGACGGCGACCGCCCGGCCGGGGCCCAGCCCGGCCTCGCGCAGCGCGTCCGTCAGCCGCCGGATCAGCTCCAGCAGCTCGCCGCGCGTGACGATCCTGGCTCCGTGCTCGAACGCCGGAGTCGCGGGCGCGGCGCGCAGGGCGTCGAGCAGGGGGGTGGGGAAGAGCATGCTCGGCTCCTCATTCACAGCAGTGGCCTATTGCCCTATGCCGTCATATAACGGGATTCACATCAGAGGCGGATCAGAGACGAGCCTGACGTGAAGGTCATCGGCGCGGGATTCGGCCGCACGGGCACCAGGTCCCTGCAGGCGGCGCTCGAACTACTGGGCCTCGGGCCCTGCTACCACATGTCGACCGTCATCGCCGAGCCGTACCGGGTGCGGCAGTGGCTCGACGTCGGTGAGGGCCGTTCCCGCGACTGGGACACGCTGTTCGCCGGGTTCCGGTCCGCCGTCGACTGGCCCGCCGCCGCGTACTGGCGCGAACTGGCCGCGCACCACCCCGACGCCAAGGTCATCCTCACCGTCCGGGACCCCGGCCGCTGGTACGACAGCGTCAGCGAGACCATCTTCCGCGCCTTCCTCGAACAGCGCCGCCCGCCCCCGCACCGCCGCCTGATCCGCCGGCTGGTCCGCCGGCTGGTGGCCTGGCGGGCTCCGGACTTCGCCCTCTTCCCGCGCATGGCCAGGGCGGCCTTCATCGACCCCGTCTTCGACGGCCGCCTCGACGACCGCGACCACGTCATCGAGGTGTTCGAACGGCACATCGCCGAGGTGAAGGCCGCGATCCCCGCCGAGCGACTGCTGGTGTTCGAGGCGGGGGACGGGTGGGAGCCACTGTGCGCGTTCCTCGGGGTACCGGTGCCGGCGCAGCCGTACCCACGGGTCAACGAACGCGCGGCCTTCCGCCGCAAACGCCCCCGCCGCCTGGCCCGCCTCATCCTCCGCGGCCGCTGACAACCCCCGTCGCGGCCTCGCAGAACCTGCGCCCGTTGCGGCCTCGCGGGACCTGCGCCCGTTGCGGCCGATCACCTCCGGGCGGTGGAGCCCGTCAGGACAGTGTCCACTCGCCCTTCTGCTCGGCGTACCCGCTGTCCAGCGCGAACTGGAACTTCGCCGGCACCGCGCCCTCCGGCACCTCGAACACGATCATCCCCTGGCGCGAGTCGCCCGCGTTGATCGTCGCGCCGCCGCCGAAGCTCTGACCTTCGCGGACCCCGTGGACGGTGGAGCGGTACTGCTGGCCCTGGGCGTCGATGAGCCAGGCGCCGTTCGACGGCGCGTCCCCGTAGACGGACTGGCTGGTGTTGACGAGCGTGACCTGGACGGCGACCAGCTTGGCGCCCGCCTTCGGCTTGAGCAGGTCGGAGGCGGGGGTGGCCGCGGCGACCAGCTGGTCAACGGTCACACTCATCTGCAAACCGGGCGTGCGTCCCGCCAACGTCACCGCCTCACCGACCGCGACCGGCCCCCGCCCCGTCTGCCCGACCGAGCCCTGCCCCGTCTGCCCGGTCGAGTCCTGTACGGCCTGACCAGCCGGATCCTGCCCCGCCGAGCCGGTCGAATCCTGCCCGGTCTGCCCTACGGGGTCCTGCACCGTCTGCCCGGTCGAGTCTCGCGCCATCTGCCCGGCGGGATCCTGGACCGTCTGTCCGTCCGGGTTCTGGGTGACCTGCCCGGCCGCGTCCTGTCCCGTCTGACCGGTGGCCGGATCGGTTGGGTCCTGCGCGGATGGGTCCCCGAGCGGCTCACGGG
Source organism: Nonomuraea fuscirosea (assembly GCF_035917475.1). NCBI lineage: Bacteria > Bacillati > Actinomycetota > Actinomycetes > Streptosporangiales > Streptosporangiaceae > Nonomuraea > Nonomuraea fuscirosea. The sequence continues at coordinate 2,529,090 of NZ_CP109074.1, forward strand.
ACGGCATGACCATGGTTGCCCCATCAGCCACCGGACCCCCGCCGGTGTCCGTCAGCACCATCGCCACGGCCGCACCTCCGCTGAGAAGCAGCAGCGGGACGCCCACCGCGAGCAGCACGATCAGCGCCACGTTGGACGAGAGCGGCGACGACGGCTGAACGGACGACGTCGACGGGGGAGACGACGCCGGCCAGGAAGGGAGAGGCTGGGAGGCCGGCGACGTCGGCCCGGGAGGCGGTGGCGGAGGGAACGGCCGTGGCTGGGGAAACGGTGATGCTTGGGGCCGTTGGCCGTACTGCGGCGGAGGCGCGCCACGGCCATGGGGCTGCTGCCACGGAGGACCGTACGAACTCTGCGGCGGTCGCGCAGGACCATAGGGGCCGTGCGGCGGTTGCGCAGGGCCGTACGGGCCTTGCGGCGGCTGGGGCGGAAAGGCCATGACGGGGCTCCTGCTCGAAGACGGCAGTATTGGGACGTTCCAGGAGCGGGTCCGGTTGACTGGATCTTCGCCGGAGAACCCGACGCCGCCTCAGCCGGTGCAGGCGGGAGAAGCCGGTACAGGCTCAGGTGGTGTCGCGGGTGGCGAGCAGGGCGTCGATGCGAGCGATGGTCAGGGGACGGGCGAGCATCGAACGGAGTCTGGACCGGGCCCTGGAGCGGTTCTCCGCGGACTCCCGCGACGACATCGCCCGGTTCGCGTAGATCTCCAGCAGATGACCCTGCTCCGCGATGGCCATGGAGAAGTCGGCCGGCTCGGCGAGCACACCGGGGCCGCCCTCGTCCCGGTAGGCCCGCCACGCCTGTGCCGCGTCGGGAAGCGGGAGATCGGCCAGGATCTTCGCCAGCTCCCAGGCCGGCCGCGCCGACCCGCAGTTCTCCCAGTCCAGCACCACCACACCACCGTCCAGAGCCCGCCGCACGTTCTCCACGTTGACGTCGCGGTGGCACGTCTCCAGCGAGGCCGTGCCGGGCGGAACGACAAGGGCGTCCAGCGCGATCAGCTCAGGCAGCAGCCGCCCCAAAGCACCCGCCCACCCCCATTCCGCCTTCCCGCCGACCTCCAGCCTCACATCGGCCCCCGACCCCGCATCTGTGCCCAGCTCCGCACGCGTGTCCAGGCCCGCGTCGGCGCCCAAGCCCGCATCCGTACCCGTGCCCAAGCCCGGATCCCTACCTGTGCCTGGGCCCGCATTCGTACCTGTGCCTAGACCCGTGTTCGTGTCCAGATCCGTGTCTGCGGTCAGCAGCGCGCCCGCTTCCCGGGCCGCGTCGGTGGCGGCCTTCAGCAAGGACTCCCAGCGGGTGCGGCCGAGGGGTTCGGCGAACCAGGGGACGACGGGGCCCTCGGCGGGGTGTCCGATTCGATGCAGGTGGGCCGTCACCGCGCCCAGCTCCCGCCCCGTGACCACGTCCCCGTCCGCCAGGTCCACCCAGGCGTACACCCGGAACCCCTCGTGCAGCACCGCGCCCCGCGTCGTCACCCGCGGCTCCGGGAGCCGGATGCCCGCTTTCGCCGCCGCCCGCTGGAAGGCGAGGTCGGCGCGTACCTCGTGCTCCTCGACGGGCACCAGCAGCTCCTTGACCGCCCACGTGCCGGCGTCGGTGTCGAGTCGCCAGATCCGGCCCAGCTCGCCGCGCGCCGCGTACACCGGGGGTCGCAGTGGGCGGCCCAGGTCGTACGCCGACGCCACGGCCGCGGACCACGTTTCGGTCGGCGCGTCAGGGGATCTGGACATGGTGACTCCTGGTTCGGGGATGGGGTCCATCGTAGGGTGGCGGCGGCTCGCGGCAGGCTCCGGGGAGGCGTCCATGAGCGAAAGCGCGTTCGAACTCGTACGCCGCCACAAGAGCCGTGAGACGACGGCGACCGAGACGGTGCGCGCCGCGCTGGACCGGCTGGAGGAGCTGTACGACCGGATCGGCGCGGTGGCCGCGATCGACCGTGAACGCAGCCTGGTCGAGGCGGCGCGGGCGGACCGGCGGCTGCGCGCGGGCCGGGGCCGGATCCTGGAGGAGGCCGCGACCGTCGCAGCCGCGCAGAAGCCGTAACAGCCGCAGAGCCGTAACGGCGCAACGACCGCGATCGCCGGACCCGACGCTACGGTCGCAATCGCCCGGCTTACCGGGACTCATCGCCACGGTCGCAACCGCCGGGCCCTTGCACCAGCCGGACCTATCGCACCGCCGGACCCGCCGGACCCGCCGCACCCCCGCCCGGCCGCGTCCCCTAGGGTGCGGGGGATGAGTGGACGTGGAGTACTTGTCACGGGAGCGTCGAGAGGCATCGGCCGGGCGGTCGCGACGGCCTTCGCCGCCGCGGGAGACCGGGTCGCGATCCATCACCGCGACTCCGCCAAGGAGGCCGAGGGCCTGCTCGCCGAGCTGCCCGGCCAGGGGCACGTGGTCGTCAGGGCCGACCTCGCCGACCCCGGCGGCGTCAGGAGCATGGCGGACGAGGCCGCGGCGGCACTGGGCGGAGGGATCGACGTGCTGGTGAACAACGCGGGCGTCTACCTGCACCACCCCGTCACCGAGCTGTCCTACGACGAGTGGCAGGACGCCTGGCGGCGCACGCTGGACGTGAACCTGGTGGGCGCGGCCAACCTGACCTGGTGCGCGCTGCGGCACATGGGGGAGGGCGGCCGGATCGTCAACGTCTCCTCGCGCGGCGCCTTCCGCGGCGAGCCGGACAGCCCGGCGTACGGCGCGAGCAAGGCGGGCCTGAACGCGCTGGCCCAGTCGCTGGCCATCGCCCTGGCCCCGCGCGGTATCGCGGTGGCCACCGTGGCGCCCGGGTTCGTCGAGACGGACATGGTGAGCGAGCACCTCAAGGGTCCCGGCGGGGAGGCCATCAGGGCCCAGAGCCCGTTCGGCCGGGTCGCGCTGCCGGAGGAGATCGCCGCGGCGGTGCTCTACCTGGCCTCCCCGGCGGCGGAATGGGCGAGCGGGACGGTGCTCGACCTGAACGGCGCCTCGTACCTCCGCTGATCCCATCACATCCCGCTATGCCGTGATCTGCCGGAAATAGCGGGCTATTGTGACCCTCAGGGCACTTCGGAAACTCGCTCGGTGGGAGACGGTGTGGCCAAGGGTTGCGGATACGCGTTGGTGTCGGTCGTGTCCGTCATCGTGGTCCTGGCCGGCACCCTCCTCGTGTACGTGACGAGCGGCCCCGCCGCCACGGTCGCCACCGTGCTGCTCTCCGTGATCGGCCTGTGCGGATTCGTGGTCGTGCACGACCTGCGCCGCCGCAGGTCCGCGGCGGACGAGGAACGCGTCCTGCTGGCCAGGGAACGCGAGCACGTCAAGCGCACCGTCGACCTGGTCACCGATCCCGCCCTGAGCGAGCAGGAGCGCCTGGCCGTCATCGACTCCTTCATCCCCAGGCTCGGGCAGGCCGCCTCGCGGGCCGCGTACCGGGACCGGTTCGTGCTGGTGCCGGAGCTGTCGCCGCCCGCCAGAGCCCTGCTGGAACGCGGCAGGAGAGCGGTCATGTCCGTCTACACCTCGCAGGTCATGTACCAGCGGCTGCTGGACGGGCTGGCCAACGAGGTGCTGCTGCCCCGGCAGATCTGGGAGATCGCCATGCTGCTGCGGGTCCAGACCCAGTTGCAGCACGAGCAGGACCGCGCCATGCGGGGCGTCGTGACGCCCGAGCTGCGGGCCGTCCTTGCGCCGCAGCAGGAGGCGCTGCGCCGCTCGGTGGCGTCCGTGACGGCCCGGGTCGAGAGTCTGGAACGGTACGCCCGCCGCGTCCAGGAAGCCGACGCGGCGCTGCGGGCGCAGGCGGCGCTGGCCGATAACGACAAGTACCGGGCGTTGCTGGCGCACACCGACGACGCCGACGGGATGCGCGACCTGGAGGCGCACGGCGACGCGCTGGAGCAGACGCTGGCCAGGAGCGTGCGCGAGGCCATCGAAGCCGGCCAGACCCTGGCCCTCCGCCCGGCCCCCTGACGCCCGGCCCCCTGACGCCCGTCCTCTGGCACCCGTCCTCTGGCACCCGTCCTCTGGCACCCGTCCTCTGGCACCCGTCCTCTGGCACCCGTCCTCTGGCACCCGGGTCCGCGCAGCAGCCGCGATCAGGCGGAGAGACGGCGTTCCAGCAGCAGCGCGTCCCGCCCGGCCAGCAGCGTACGGCACCACCCGCGCAGATCCGCCGCCTTGGGCCCGGGCACCTCGCCCGACTCCAGCAGCGCAGCCCAGTCGAGCAGCGACTCGGCCAGCATGAGCGGCACCCCCTGCCGCTCGTGCACCTCGGCCGCCGCCTCGAAGTGCACGGCCGCCCTGGCCGGCTCGCCCATCGCCAGGCACAGGTGCGCCAGGTAGTGGTGCCCGCAGTGATGGGCCACCGTGCCGTGCCCGAACGTCTCGCCCTCGGCCGCCAGCGCGTCGTACAGCGTCGCGGCCAGGTCGGCCCGGCCCAGCCGCGCGGCGGCCACGGCGAGGTTGTCGAGCGCGGGCCTGTGCGCGATGTTGCGCGGCGGCGTGGCGCCCCCGTAGGCCAGGATGCGGTCCAGCAGCGGACCGGCCTCCTCGTCGTCGAGCTCGCACAGGTACCGCAGCACCGCGTGCACCGGGTCGGCGCGCGGCGCCTGGCCGGCCTTGCGCAGCCGGTCGCGCAGCTCCCACAGCCGCCCCTGCAGCCGCCGGATCTCGGCGATCTGCTCGGAGTAGAAGGCCATCGCGTCCAGGCGGTAGCCGATCTGCGAGCCCAGCCGCAGCGCCGACTCGGCCTCCGACTCGGCCTGGGCCAGATCGCCCTGCATCAGGGTCAGTCCGGCCTTGGAGTACCCGATCAGCCAGGTGAGGTGCGGCTGCCCGAGCCGGCGCGCCAGCTCTTCCGCCTGGTCGAGCAGCAGGGCCGCCTTGACCGCGTCACCGCCGTCGAGGACCGGGGGAGTGCGCTGCATGTACGCGTGGAACAGCACCAGGTCGTCGCCCGTCCTGCGGGCCGCCTCCAGCATCTCGTCACCGTCGCGGTGCCGCTGGTGCAGCGGGTCGGCCGGGATGATGGTCAGGCTGCGCATCCCCAGCACGCCGGCCAGCGTGCGCGGGTCGCCCGACTTACGGGCCAGCGCGACCGCCTCGTCGCTCAGCGCGAAGCGCCGCTCCCCGTCGGGCGCCCAGATGAGCTCGGAGGCGAGCTGCGCGGCCAGCAGCGCCCTGGTGCTGACGTCGGTGGAGTCGACCACCTTGCGCGCCTCGGTCAGCAGCTCGATCCGCTGCCGGTCGGGCGCGGGCGAGATGCTGGAGCCCCGGTCGCCGCCGAGCGCCGCGGTGACGACCAGGTCGTGCCGCTCGCACTCGCGGGCCATCGCCGCCGCGTCGAGCAGCGTCCGCCTGGCCTCGGGATGCCCGGCCAGCCACATCGCCCGGCCGCAGTCGACCAGCAGCTCGGCCCGCCGCTCCACGGTGCCGCCGGGGGAGTCGTGCAGCAGGCCGAGCGCCCGCTGGTACCAGGTGACCGCCTCGCGGTGCGCCAGCCCGGCCAGCGCGTGCTGCGCCGCGTGCACGGCCGCGTCCGCCGCCGCGCTCACCCGGGCCGGGTCGCGGCCGTGCTCGGCGGCGGCCAGCAGATGCGTGGCCACCACGTACGGTCGCGACCGCATCGCCTGCGGATCCGTCAGCGAGAGCGCGTCGGCCACCCGACCGTGCAGCAGCGCGGCGCGCGGCGCCGACAGCGTGGAGTAGAGGGCGTTCCTGGTCAGCTCGTGCGAGAAGTGGCAGGACCCGTTGTCCAGCATCGTCACCAGGCCCGCGCCCATCGCCTCCTCGACCGCGGCCACGAAGCGCGCCTCGTCGAGGCCGAGGCCCTGGCGCAGCTCGGCCGAGGACATCCGCTCGCCGACGGCCAGCAGGTTGACCAGGTCTCTGGCGTCGGGGTGCAGCTGGGACAGCCGGGCCAGGACCATCCGGGTGACCGAGTCGGGCACGGCCAGCGCGTCCAGGTCCTTGCCCGCGGTCAGCTCCCTGATCACCTCGCTGATCAGGAACGCGTTCCCGCCGGTGATCCGGTGCAGCACCGCGGCGTCACCGGCGGCGCGCGCCTCCGTCAGCGCGTGGGAGACCTCGTCCGGCCCGAACGCCGGCACCGGGACGACGCGGGCGTCGGCGGTCAGCTTGTGCAGCTCCGGCATGGCCGACTCGACCGGCACCGGCCGCGACATCGCCAGCACCAGCAGCGGCAGCGCGTCGGCGTCCCACATGAGGGCGTTCAGCATCTGCAGCGACTCCAGCGTGGCCCACTGCAGGTCGTCCACGATCAGCAGCACGGGCCGCACGGTGGCCAGCCGCTCGATCAGCGTGCGAGCCGCGGCCAGCAGATGGTAGCGCTCGGAGACGGGCTCGGTGGCCGGCGGCACCTCCAGCGACAGCGGCGGCGCGGCCAGCGACGGCGCCAGCCGCACGAGCTGCCCGCACTGCTGGTCGATCCCCGCCCGCAGCAGCAGCGCCGGCGAGGTGCGGGCCAGCCGCTCGACGGCTCCGGCGATCGGCTCGTACGCCTTGCGCGCCGGATCGGTGCACCGCCCCGCCAGCACCGTGAACTGCCGCTTGAGCGCCCGCCTGGCCACCTCTGAGGCCAGCCGCGTCTTGCCCACCCCGGGCTCACCCTGCAGCAGTACCAGATTGCCGCCGAACTCGGCCGCCGCCAGCTCCGCGTCCAGCGTCCGCAGCTGCTCCTCCCGGCCCACGAACGGCAGCCCCCGCTCGTCCAGCCACGGCGCCAGCCCGGCGCCGAGATGATGGTCGGCACTCTGCCAGTGCAGCTCGTACGTGTGCATCGGCTCGCGCAGCCCCTTGCCCGGCAGCCGCCCGAGATCCTTGAACTCGTGCCGGCTGCGCCCCTGGGCCAGCCGCCGCACCAGATCGGTGCAGAGCACCTGCCCGCCCTCGGCCACCGCGACCAGCCGGGCCGCCTCCACCGTCGGCAGCCCGCTCACGTCGTCGTGACCCCAGCACACGTCGCCGGCGGCCAGCGCCGCCCTGATCGAGATCTTCTCCTGGGCCCGCTCGTTCTCGTCGGCCACGGCCTGCTGCACCGCGATGATCGCGTCCAGCCCGGCCGTGGCCGAGTCGAACACCGCCATCAGCCCGTCGCCCAGGCTCTTGGTGAACGACGACCCGCTGGCCGTCACCACCGAACGCAGCAGCTCGTACAGGCGGCGGAAGACGACGTTGGCCCGCTCTTCGCCGAGCCTGATCCGCAACGCGGTGGAACTGACCACGTCGGTGAACAGGATGGTCGCCGTGGTGAGCGTGCCCGGCTCGTGCGCGCGGTCGTGGAGGGCGGTCACTAGTGCGGCCCTTTCCGCCCTTGGGCGGGCGCTCGTAGCGTGCGGCGGACCGTGCGGCGGATCGCGCGGGTCTTCACCGCGGCGCCGGAGCGCCTGATCCGCCACGAGCGGGCCAGCTCCGGAGGGATCCTGAACGCCGCCTGCCCGCCGGAATGGCGGTCGATCAGGGCGACCACGATGTGCCGCCCGGACTTGCGTACCAGCCAGCGAACCACAGAGTCCACCGGGCGGGCCAGCAACCCGCCCCTGTTGGCTTCGCGGGCCAGCCGGAACAGCGCCGTGAACCACCACGCCGGCGGGGGCACGTCGAGCAGCTCGGGCACCCGGTCCGCGCCGTGGGCGGCGTCCTGGAAGATCCAGTGCACCAGGCTGCGCGGCATCTTGCGCCAGCCCAGCGGCATGAAGGCCTCCATCTCCTTCAGCAGCACGGCCATCAGCCTGACGCCCTCGTCGCTGGGTTCGAGCAGCCGGCCCAGGCGCGCGCTGATCGGCTCGACGTCGTCGAGCGTGAGGGGGCCGTCGCGGCACACCTCGATGCCCATCAGGTGGCCGAAGACGCTCCAGGTGTAGAGGTTGGCGGCGCGCTCCTCCTCGCTCAGCGTCACCCCCATGGTCTCCATCGCCTCCCACGTCACCACGGAGAAGTCGAAGAGCGTGGCGAGCAGCAGCTCCTGGTTCACCGGCGGGCCGTGCCGCTCGGTGTCCCACCGGTCGGCGTAGCGTTCGTCGACCAGAGCCCGCACGAACGAGTGCAGGATGCGCAGCCCGATCGCCGTCGTGTGTCCCGGCCTCCCCGGCTGCAGGCTGTCGGTGGACTTCAGTCCCATCACGTCCACCAGCATCTGGCCGGTCTCCGCCACCCGGCGGGTCATGTGGTGCGTGGCCAGGTTGGAGACGCCCGCCAGCACCCTCGCGCTGGACGTCTCCGCGTACGCCATCGGCAGGCAGGCGAAGAACAGGGCCGCCGACTGGTACAGCCCGTAGTCGGCGAAGACCGTCTGCCCCCTGGCCAGCAGCTCCCGGTCGTCCCCCCACTCCGGCAGCTCCTTGGCGAAGTCGAGCGCGTCGAAGATCTCGTACGCGGGCGGCTCGCCGGAGGGCTCCCTGGCCTCCCGCTTGGCCTCGCCCAGCTCCGCGACCACGGCCTTCACCAGGTCGAGCGCACTCTTCCCGTCCGGCTGCGCCGCCAGGTATTCGGCCACGACCTTGTCGATGTCGGGATCGGCCTGGTGACGCAACTGCCGGAACCTCTCCTCGGGCCAGCGCTCGTCGTGATCGTTCATGTGCCCCGTACTCCAGATTCGGTCAGAGGCCGCCCCGTTTCCGCAGGGCGGCGACATTCAGCAGCGTGATCGTCCGCCCCTTGACGGCGATGAGGTCGCGCGACACGAGTGACTGCAGGGCCCGGTTGACCGCGGGCCGCGACGCGCCGATCAGGGCGGCGAGGTCGGACTGGGTCAGGCCGGGCAGGTCGACCACCCCGTCGGAGTGGCCGTGCTTGTCGGCCAGTTGCAGCAGCAGCTTGGCCAGCCGCCCGCCCAGGTCGAGGAAGGCGAGGTCGGCCGCCTGGTCGGTGAGCCGGCGGACCATGCGGCCGAGCAGCCGCAGGAACTCGTCGGCCAGCCCGGGATGCTCGCGCATCAGCTCCAGCAGCCGGGCCCGCGGCAGCGCGAACACCCAGGCGGGACGCACGGTCGTGATCGAGGCCGACCGCGGCGAGCCGTCGAGCAGCGCCATCTCGCCGAAGGTGTCGCCGCGGCTGAGCATGTTGAGCACGATCTCGTCGCCGTGCTCGGTGGTGAACACCACCTTCACCAGCCCGTCCAGCAGGACGAAGAGCGACTCTCCAGGATCGCCCTGGTGGAAGATGATCTGCCCCGCCCGGTAGCGCCGCGACACCCCCGCCTGGGCCGTGCTCCGGATGCCCTTCTCCCCCAGCACGCGGAACAACGGGATCTCCGCCAGCACGGCGGCGACCGGCTCGACGTCGTGGGGCAGCCCGCTGCGCGCGTTCATGCAAGAACTTTAGGACGCATTCCACGGGTGGACAGCCTCCGGTTGCCGATCTCCGGAATGTGACGAGGACCACACGCGCACTGTCACTTCCGAGACAGTCTTTTCGGATCATCCGGCGCACGGTGAGGTAGCCGGCCGGAATTGGCCCCCCGAGAAACCGGACCGGCGGGGAGAACGACATGCAGTTGGACACCATCGAACGCCTCGACACCGCCGCCCTCGTGTCCGCCGCCCAGGACGGCGACACCGTGGCCTGGGAACGGCTGGTCGAGGAGTTCAGCCCGATGCTGAGGGCGCGCATCCGCCGTTTCCGGCTCAGCCACGAGGACGCCCAGGACGTGCTGCAGACGACATGGCTGCTGGCCTGGCAGAACCTGCGCAGCGTCGAGGACGGCCAGCGGATGGCCGGCTGGCTGGCCACGATCGCCTTCCGCGAGTGCCTCAAGCTCACCAGGCGGACGAAGGAGATCTGCACGCCGGACCTCGACTCGCTCGGCAGCACCGACGACGTCGACAGGGAGCTGGCCAGGATCTGGCTGGCCGGGACGCTGGCGGAGCTGGTCGAGGAGCTGCCGGCGGCGCAGCGGGTGCTGTTCAGGGCGCTCACGGAAACCTCCGAGCCGCACTACGTGGACGTGGCGCGCAGGCTGGGCAGGCCGGTCGGGAGCATCGGGCCCACCCGTGCCCGCTGTTTCGCGAAGCTGCGCGGGCTGCTCCAGGCCCGCGAGATCACGCGCGACTTCCTGGACTGATCTCTTCTCGGTCGATCGGGTTCGGTCGGATCTGGTCGGTCAGGCCGATCAGGCCTCTTCGGTGACGGTGTCGAGCGGGATCGCCTCCAGGAACGGCTCGAAGTCGAAGTGGGCCATCTCGTGCGCGTCCGGATCGGTGGTCTCCGCCGGGTAGGCGTAGAACCGGCGCCGGCGGCGCAGCCCGGGCTTGCTGTCGAACATCACGCTGACGGCTTCGGGCACGAGCCCCCGTGCCATCTCCTCCGCCAGCCCTTCGGCGACCTGCTCAGCGAACGGCACCCCGTAGAGGGCCTCCACGTTCTGGTAGACGCGGAAGTAGCTGACGATGAAGCGCATCCGGTCGGGGTAGGACACCCAGTCGCGCACCCCGGCCGTGGCGCTCTCGCGGTCCTCGGTGATGAACTCCTCGGCGAGCTTGCGCACCTTCTCGTTCTGGATCGGCGCCCACGCCCGGTCGATGTCCACGCCGGCCGGCGCCGTCAGCGGCCGGCCGACCTTGATGTCGCTGAGCGGGGTGGCGACGGCGAACAGGTGGCGGGTGTAGAGCGAGGACCACAGGTCCTCCAGCTTGCGGGTCAGCCAGGGCTGGTCGGCGTGGCTCGCCGCGTACAGCTTGAACCGGGGGAAGGGCCTGCGGGTGACCAGGGAGCGCAGCGAGCGCCACGACAGCCGGGTCATCCAGCGGACCGGCCGGTAGAGCACCAGCTCCAGCGCCGCCTGCGCGCGGGCCTGCTCGTACGCCGACAGCGCGATGTTGGCGCCGAACATCAGCTCGCCCCTGGCCACGGGATCCTCGGTCGCCGCGGCCTCGACCATGAGCTGCGCCGCGTCCTTCAGGTACCGCGGGTCGGCGGGCGACAGCAGGCCGGTCAGGAACTCGGGCGGCTCGGGCGTCAGCTCGGACTCCGGGCTGACCTTGAGGTAGCGGTCGGGGGCGTCGTTCCACAGGTTGACCGCGAGGCTGGCCGTCTCCAGGAAGATGGCCCGGTTGGCCAGCGCCAGCCCGAGCTGGTAGCTGGGCCCGAGCAGCGTGAGCAGCGTGGCCCGGAACAGGCGCTTGAACGGCTGCGGCACGCGCAGGCGGCGGCCGAAGTCCGCGATGAACGGTGAGTCCGGACCCAGGTCGAGGCTCTCCCCGATGGCCTTCGAGGTCCAGGTGGCGTAGCAGTACCAGTTGTTGGCCGCGCGGCCCAGGCGTACGGCGAGGTCGGTGGCCACACGGTGGTAGCTGTAGGCGATGACCATCGCTTCGAGTGCCGCGTCGCGGTCCTTGTAGGCCGCGATACGCAGTACGTCGTCCGCGGTCACCGCGGTCGGCTCGGACATGAGGTCTCCCAATCGGCTGGTCCCGTCGCCCCCGTGGCGCGCTCATCGGGATAAGAGCGCCTCCGGGTGGCCTCAGATACAGTCCGGCGGCCTCGAAGCCCCGTGACCGCCGCGCAGGAGCGTAGGAGCGCCCGCTTGCGACAAGCTTGCAGCGCGCCGCCCCGGGCGCCCGGCCCGGAGCGGCGCCGCTCAATCCTTAACCATGATCTTGCTGATCACCACGAATCCGCCGAGCGCCCCCGCGGTGCCGGCGGCCGTCGTCGTGGTGAGGTTGACCACCAGGTCGTACGTGCCCGGGGCGAGCTGGCCGCGCATGGGGATCGAAGCGGTGTAGCGGCCCGAGCCAGGGGTGAAGGTCATCTCCACGGGAGGCGACGGATGCCTCGTCTCACCACCGCCCAGCAGATCGGCGATGATCTCCAACTGCCAGCGTCCTGTCAGCCAGTCCACCAGCTCACCGGTGACCTCCCAGCTCACGTCCACGGTCCAGCCCTCGCCCCGGTGAACGGTGTTCGTGGGTTGAGCTCCGGGATCGACAACCTGGCCGTGAAGAATGCCGGCCAGTTGCTCGGCCGGCACTTTCATCACCTGGAACTCTCCGGTCGCCATTTTTTCCGATCTCCTCTCCGTGCGGGACGGGTCCCCCGCGTGAGGAGCAGAGCGACGACGGCGGTGGCGAAATACGCGTCGTTACTCCGGGGTATGACGGACTTTCGTCAGAGAGCGGAACCACCGATCCTGACCAGATCGCCGGGGCCGCCGGCGCCGGCGCGCACGCCGTCCAGCCGCACGCTCGCCTCGACGGCGCAGTCCAGGTAGGCGTTGACGCCCCTGACCGCCACGTCGCCGATCTCGCCGCCGGCCAGGCGCAGCACCGCACCCCCGCCCTCCGCGGCGACGACCTCCACGTTCCCGTACGGGGTGCGCAGGCCGATCGGCCCCTCGTTGCCCGTCTGGACGAGCACGATGAGGTAGTGCACGTCCCGGCCGGGGTGGCTGCGCAGGAACGCGTCCGCCTCCCCGTACATGACGAGGCTCTCCTGATCCGGAGCCGAAGGGGCGGCGGGCAGGGGAGTGGCGAAGGGGGCGAGCAGCGCGCACGGCTCCAGCCGCTCGTCCAGCTCCGGCACCGGCCCGTCCACCAGCACCACGCCGCCCGCCTTCGCGTACCCGGCCAGCAGTTCCTGCACGCGCCGGTGCAGGAACGGGCCGCCGGGCACGGTGAGCGAGCGGTAGGCGGCCAGTTCCTCCGGCGTCGCGCTCTCCAGCTCGACCAGCCCGTAGTCCAGCCCGCGCGCCCGCATCCGCTCGTGGAAGGCCAGCAGCGCCCGCGCGCATCCGGGGCCCTCAGTTTCTCCCGAAAGCGCGGCGATCCCGGCATAGGGGAGGTACAGCCCGAACGCGTCGCTCCGCCGCGGGACGCACTCGAGGAACTCGGTGCCGTGCGCGGCGAAGAAGTCCGCCAGCGCCCGCACCACCGGCGCCTTCCCGGTGGCCGCGCCGCCCGCGTCCACGGGCGCGCAGTCCGGGTACGGCCCCGCGTGCGCCGCGTCGAGCTCGGGCCCCCACCCCGACGTGGCCACCCCGGTGTAGACGTTGAACCCGGTCGCCCCCGCCGCCAGCGCCAGCAGCGACTGGTGGAAGCTGGTGGCGCCGTCGACGTAGGCCGGGTCGTACAGCTCGGCGAAGCCCCAGTTCTCCTCCAGGTTCGGCCCGGGCGCGCGCTTGGCGGCGATCACGTAGCGGGCCTGCGCGCCGGCGTCGGCGGACACGACGCCCATCCAGTTGGTGAACCCGTAGGAGATCTCGCCCCACAGCTCCGGCCGGACCCTGGCCAGCCAGTCGTCCAGCTCGGGCACGGTCGGCGGGTTCAGGTTCACCAGGACCGGCAGATCGGAGCCGACCGCCCGCGCCCAGACCCGGTAGACGCGCGCCAGGTACTCGGCGTGCGCGCGCCCCCAGTCGGCCTGCGCCAGCGGGCCGCTGGACGGGCCGGGCGGCTCGATCTGCGCCCAGTCGCCGTACGCGGTGCCGTGGACCGCGTCGTACTCCTCGGGCGTGCCGTACCAGGACCGCAGCCGGTCCCGGTAGAACGCGAGCCCGGACGGGCTGTAGTCGTAGGCCGTCAGCGGCAGCGCCCCGCTGGTGTAGACGCCCTCGTTCGCGATCTGCAGCGCGGCCACCGCGCCGGCGCCGGGCAGCACCTGCTCGCCCACGGCGGCCAGCCACCGCGTCGTCATGGCCAGGAACGCCGTCCCGAACGGCGCCGGCAGCGGGCGCTTCTCCGCGCCGTCGTGCCAGCACGCGGGCGCGCCGGCGGCGTCGAGCAGCGGCTCGATCGACGGGTCGGCGTCCGGGCAGACCCAGTCGGGCAGCCCGCCGTAGCTCAGCTCGGCGTGCACGAACGGACCCGGCTTGGCGATCACCCGCAGCCCCAGCTCGTGGCAGAGCGCCAGGAAGCCCGTCACGTTCCTGGCCGGATGGGTGCGGCCGGTGAAGTCGGGAGCCGTGCCCGCCTCCGGCTGGTGGTGCCGCCAGGGCAGGTAACAGGTGATCACCTCGATCCCGAGCTCGTCCCGTACGGCCCGCAGCCGATCGGCCCAGACGGCCGGATCGTCGCGATAGTACGGATAGTCGGCGGTGACGAGCACCCGCGGCACGCCGTCGACGACGGCGACCCCGTCGCGGACCTCGATGGCCACAGTGGTTTCCTCCTGATGGTTGAGATTCAGCCTTTGAGACCGGTGAAGGCGATGCCCGCAAGGATGCGGCGCTGGAAGACCAGCAGCACGGCGATCACGGGCAGGACGGCGAGCGTGGCGCCCGCCATGATGTAGTACGCGCGCCCGCCGTCAGGACTGGCCACGAGCTGCTGCAACGCCAGCGGCAGCGTGTACAGCTCGGGGTCGTTGGTGACCAGCAGCGGCCAGACGAGGTCGTTCCAGTGGAACAGGAAGCTGGTGATCGTCACCACGGCCAGCACGGGCTTCGACAGCGGCAGCACGATCGTCCAGAAGATCCGCATCCGGCCCGCGCCGTCGATCAGCGCGGCCTCCTCCAGCTCGGCCGGCAGCGACAGGAAGAACTGCCGCATCAGGAAGATGTCGAGCACCGAGGCGATGTTCGGGACGATCAGCCCCCACCCGGTGTCGAACATGCCCAGCGACTGGGTGACGTGGATGCGCGGCACCAGCAGCGTGATCGCGGGCACCATCATGCCGCCCAGCATGATCACGAACAGCCGGTCGCGGCCGGGGAAGGGGATCCGCGCGAACGCGTACGCGGCCAGCGCGTCGATCAGCAGCTTGGCCGGAACCAGCACCGCGCACACCCAGACGCTGTTGACGAAGGCGCCACCCAGCCCGCCGACGCCGAGCACGTAGTCGTAGTTGCCCAGCGTGGCCGCCCACTCACCGGTCTTCCTGTCCAGCGGCAGCAGGCTGGGCACCTTGCTGTAGATGTCCTGGCCGTGCTTGAACGAGGTGGCCAGCATCCACAGGAACGGCACCACCGACACGGCCGCGAGCAGCACCAGCGCCGCGTACATGGACGCCTTCCTCATGACGCCTCCTGCCTGACGAACCGGAACTGCAGCGCCGTCACGATCACGATGAAGACCAGCAGCACGAACGACATCGCGCAGGCCGCCCCCATCGCGTCGTAGCGGAAGGCGAACAGGTACAGGTGCAGCACGTAGGTCAGGCCCGACTGCTCGGGCCCGCCGGTGACGCTGCGCCCGTTGCCGGAGAAGATCACGTACACCAGCCCGAACACCTGCAGCGCCGCGATCACCCCGGTCACGAGCAGGTAGAACGTGGTCGGCCTGAGCATCGGGAACGTCACCCGCCAGAACCGCTGCCACGGCCCGGCCCCGTCGATGACCGCCGCCTCCTGGATGGTGCCGGGGATGCCCTTGAGCCCCGCCAGGTAGATGATCATCGAGATGCCGCACTGCCAGGCCGCGATGAAGGCCAGCGCCGGGATGACCAGCTCCGGGGTGTTGAGCCAGTTCTGCCCGGGGATGCCGACCAGGCCGAGCAGGGTGTTGATCAGGCCGTACTGCGGGTCGTACAGCCAGCGCCAGATCGCGCCCACCGCCGCCTCCGCCGTGACCACCGGCAGGAACAGCAGCAGCCGGAACAGGTTGGCGCCGCGCCTGATCGCGTTCAGCAGCAGCGCCTGCGCCAGCGCGGTCACCAGCGTCAGCGGCACCGCGATGAGCGTGTACTGCAGCGTGACCCGCACCGACGTCCAGAAGTGCGGATACTTCACGTCGTCGAAGAGCAGGTCCGCGTAGTTCGCCAGGCCGACCCAGTTCGCGTCGGAGCGCAGGTTCCAGTCGGTGAAGCTGTAGTAGAGCGCCGACAGGGCCGGATACAGCAGGAAGACCAGGAAGTAGACGAGCGCGGGAGCCACCAGCAGCGCGCCCACGAGGTGGTCGCGGCGCCGGCCGGGCCCGCGGCGGGCCCGGCCGGCGGGGCCCGCCGCCACCCGCTCGTCCGCCAGGGCGGGTGCGGCCACGTCAGCCGTTCCAGCCGAGCAGGGAGCGCGTCTTGCCCGCCGCGTCGCTCAGCGCCTGCTGCGGGGTGGCCTTGCCGGTCAGCGCCGACTCGATCGCCGGGGCGATGATCTCGTCGTTGACCTGGATCCACTGCGGCACCGCCGGCCGCGCGTGCGCCACCTTGAGCTGGTCGAGGAAGGCCGCCTGCTCGGGCCCGCCCGCGACCACCTGCGCCTTGAGGTGCACGGGGAAGCCGCCGAACGCGTCGGCGACCGCGCCGTTGTGCTCCGCGCCGGCCAGGAAGGCCAGCCACTTCCAGGCCAGGTCGGCGTTGGGGCCGGCCGAGAAGACGACGGAGTCCTCGCCGCCGATGTTGCCGGCCGGCTCGCTCTTGTACGGCAGTGGCGCGACGCCGAAGTCCAGGTCGGGGAACTGCTCGCGGATCGTCGGCACGTCCCACGGCCCCGAGATCGTCATGGCGGCCAGGCCGTTCTCGAACGGCTTGTCGGAGTCGGTGATCTTACGGGGGGACGACTGCTGCAGGTCCACCCACAGCTGCAGCGCCTCCACGGCCGGCTGCTGGTCGAACAGCACCTTCTTGCCCGCGTCGTCCACCATCTCGCCGCCCGCGCCGTGCACGACGCCGGGGAACATCCAGGCGCCGTAGCCGTCGCCCTTGGGCACGTTCATGCCGGCCACGTTCGCGTCGGCGGCGTGCACCTGGGCGGAGATCCGCTTGAGGTCGTCCCACGTCTTGGGCGGCGCCGGCACCAGCTTCTTGTTGTAGAAGAGCGCCACGGTCGTCTGGTCCTGCGGCAGGCCGTAGAGCTTGCCGCCCGCGCGGTTGGTGTCGAGGGCGCCCTTGTAGTAGTCGGCCTCGTCGATCAGGCCCGCCGGTACCTCCTTGATCGTGCCGTCGAGGGCGTACTTGGAGACCAGCGGCTGGTCGAGGATGCCCGCGTCGGGGGTGCTCTTGCCGGCCACGGCGCTGCCGAGCTTGGTGTTGTAGTCGTCCTTCGGGATCTTCACGATCTTGACCGTGACGCCCGGGTTGGCCTGCTCGAAGTCCTGGCGCACCTTCTCGATGACCTGACCCGCCTGCGGGGTGCGGTCCTGGTACATCCAGAACGTCAGCTCCTTGGCATCGCCCTGCCCGCCGCCACCACTACCGCCACTACCACCGCATGCGGCCAGCGCGGTCGCGAGCGTCGCCACGACGGCGCCACGCACAAGTCCTCGGCCCATTGTCGTACTCCTCATCGGGGGGATGGTCGGACCATAATCTAAGACTCGAAGAAAGTCAGGAAACGAATCGGTAACGTCCGCCCGGCCGCGCCGTCCCCGCGTGGACGTTTGAACCGTGAACTAACATGGCGGCGGGTTTTCCGGACAGGACGGGGACGAGGATGGGCACGTCAGGGCGCAGGACCGTACGGGATCTCCGCCGGGGTAACCGGGCGATGC
The DNA here is from genome assembly GCF_035917475.1 of Nonomuraea fuscirosea. Taxonomy (NCBI): domain Bacteria; kingdom Bacillati; phylum Actinomycetota; class Actinomycetes; order Streptosporangiales; family Streptosporangiaceae; genus Nonomuraea; species Nonomuraea fuscirosea. The sequence goes on from NZ_CP109074.1 coordinate 2,546,447, forward strand.
TGCTGCGCGCGCTCTATTTCGGCGGGCCCGCCAGCCGCAACGAGCTGTCGGCAGCCACCGGCCTCAGCGCGGCGACCGTCAGCACCATGACGGCGGGGCTGCTGGAGTCCGGCGTCGTCGTCGAGGCCGGCCAGGTCGACTCCGACGGCGGCCGGCCCCGGGTGCTGCTCAAGGTCAACCCCGCCCACGGCTACGCGGTCGGCGTGGACGTGGGCGAGACCCAGGTCAAGGTGGAGCTGTTCGACCTGGCGATGAACGTGCGGGCCGGAGCCCACTACGCCGTCCGCTCGGCCAAGCACGACCCCGAACTGGTCGCCCGCCACATCCTGACCGGCGTGGACGCGGTCATCGCCGAGAGTGAGGTGCCGCCCGCCCAGGTGCTCGGGGTCGGCGTCGGCGTGCCGGGCATCGTCGAGCCGGGCCCCGGCGCGCTGGTGCGGGCCAAGACGTTCGGCTGGGAGGCGGTGCCGCTCGGCGCGCTGCTGCGGGCCGGCACCGGGCTGCCGTTGTACGTGGACAACGGCGCCAAGACGATGGGCCAGGCCGAGCTCTGGTTCGGCTCGGGGCAGGGCGCCCGCGACGCGATCATCCTCCTGGTCGGCTCGGGCGTGGGCGGCACGGTGGTCACGGACGGCCGGATCTACCGGGGCGCGGGCATGGCCGCGGGCGAGGTCGGCCATCTGAAGATCGTGGCCGGCGGGCGGGCCTGCCGGTGCGGGGCGCGCGGCTGCCTGGAGGCGTACTTGGGGGCGGAGGCGATCCTCGACCGCGCGGGCGTGGTGGCCGACTCGGCCGACGAGGAGAGCGCGCTGGCCAGGCTGCTGGAGGAGGGCTCGCCGGTGATCGGCGAGAGTGTCGAGCTGCTCGGCGTGGGCCTGTCGAGCCTGGTCCACCTGTTCAACCCCGAGCGGGTCGTGATCGGGGGCTGGGCGGGGCTGATGCTGGGCGGCCGGCTGCTGGCCGAGATCCGCGCAGCGGCAGCCGCGAACACGCAGGCGCAGCCGTTCCAGCCGGAGACGGTGGTGCTCGGGCGGCTCGGGCCAGACGCGGTGGCGCTGGGGGCGGCCACGCTGGTCGTCGAGCCGTTCCTGAGCGGGGCGGCGTACCCCGAATCCGTCCCGACTATTGCCTAAAAGTTAAATCAAGTGTTGACACAAGTGCATGCCGCAGTCACGCTCGGCACGAGAGAGCGCTCTCCCACTGCCTCCCGTACGTTCCCGTGAGGAGTCGCCGTGCATCCCCGCCGACGTCCCGCCCTGATCGTGGCCTCATTGGCCGCCCTGCTGCTGTCCTTACTCGTCGCGGGCCCGGCCCGCGCGGCCGATCCGCTCCTGTCCGCCAGACCGGCGACCGCCTCCGCCGCCATGGGCGCGCAGGCCTGCGGCACCGCCGACGCCGCGCTCGGCCGTCCCGCCACCGCCTCCTCCGTCGAGAACGCCGGCCTGCCCGCCTCCGCCGCCGTGGACGGCAACGCGGGAACCCGCTGGTCCAGCGCGTTCAGCGACCCGCAGTGGCTCCAGGTCGACCTGGGCGCCTCGCACCAGATCTGCCAGGTCGTGCTCCAGTGGGAGGCCGCGTACGCCTCCGCCTTCCGGGTCCAGGTGTCCGGCGACGGCTCCTCCTGGACCGACGTCTATGCGACCACGACCGGCACGGGTGGCACGCAGACGCTCGACGTGTCCGGAACCGGCCGCTACGTCCGCGTGCACGGCACCGCCCGCGCCACCCCGTACGGCTACTCGCTGTGGGAGCTCACCGTGCGCACCGGCACCACCGACACACCGGGCGGCGGCGGAGACCTCGGACCCAACGTGCACGTCTTCGACCCGTCCATGCCGGCGGCGAGCATCCAGTCCACCCTCGACTCGATCTTCACCCAGATGGAGTCGAACCAGTTCGGCCTCCAGCGCCACGCCCTGCTGTTCAAGCCGGGGAGCTACAACGTCAACGCGAACATCGGCTTCTACACCTCGATCATGGGCCTGGGCCGCAACCCCGACGACGTCACGATCAACGGCCAGGTACGGGTGGACGCCGGCTGGTTCGGCGGCAACGCCACCCAGAACTTCTGGCGCTCGGCCGAGAACCTGTCCATCACGCCCTCCGGCGGCACCAACCAGTGGGCGGTCTCGCAGGCGGCGCCGTTCCGGCGGATGCACGTCAGGGGCAACCTCAACCTCGCGCCCTCCGGGTACGGCTGGGCCAGCGGCGGCTACATCGCCGACAGCAGGATCGACGGGACCGTGCAGCCGTACTCGCAGCAGCAGTGGTTCACCCGTGACAGCACCATCGGCGGCTGGCTCAACGGCGTGTGGAACATGGTCTTCTCCGGCGTCGCCGGCGCGCCCGCCCAGTCGTTCCCAGAACCGCCGTACACGACGCTCGACACCAGCCCCGTGACCAGGGAGAAGCCCTTCCTGTACGTGGACGGCGCGGGCGCCTACCAGGTCTTCGTGCCGGCCCTGCGGCGTAACTCGCGCGGCGCGAACTGGCCCGGCACCGGCTCCTCGATCCCGCTCGGCCAGTTCTACGTGGCCAAGCCGGCCGACACCGCGGCCACCATCAACGCGGCCCTCGCCGCCGGCCTCAACCTGCTCTTCACGCCCGGCGTCTACCACGTGAACCAGAGCATCGACGTCACCAGGCCGGGCACCGTCGTGCTCGGGCTCGGCTACGCCACCGTCATCCCCGACAACGGCGTGGTGCCCATGCGGATCGCCGATGTGGACGGCGTCAAGGTGGCCGGCCTGCTGTTCGACGCCGGCCCGGTCAACTCGCCCATCCTGATGGAGGTCGGCCCGTCCGGCTCGTCCGCCACGCACGCCGCCGACCCCATCTCCATCCAGGACGTCTTCTTCCGCGTCGGCGGCGCCCACGCGGGCAAGGCCACGACCAGCCTCGTCGTCAACAGCGACCACACGATCATCGACCACATCTGGGCCTGGCGCGGCGACCACGGCACCGGCATCGGCTGGACCGTCAACACCGCCGACACCGGGCTGATCGTCAACGGCGACGACGTCACCGCGTACGGGCTGTTCGTCGAGCACTATCAGAAGTACCAGGTCATCTGGAACGGGCAGCGCGGCAAGACGATCTTCTTCCAGAACGAGATGCCGTACGACCCGCCCAACCAGGCCGCCTGGATGAACGGCTCCACCCGCGGCTACGCCGCCTACAAGGTCGCCGCCTCCGTCACCTCGCACGAGGCGTGGGGGCTGGGCGCGTACTGCTACTTCAACGTCAACCCCAGCGTCGTGGCCGAGCGCGGCTTCGAGACCCCGGTCAACGCCGGCGTGCGCTTCCACGACCTGCTCACCGTCTCCCTGGGAGGCAACGGCACCATCGCCCACGTCGTCAACGACACGGGAGGACCCGCACAGGGCACCGACACCATCCCGGTGAAGATCGTCACATACCCCTGAGCCGCGCGACGCCGGGGCCCAGCCCCTGGACGCCGCCCACACCCAGCAGTTGCAGCGTACGGACGAGCTCGGCGCGCAGCAGGTCAAGCACCCGCGTGACGCCGGGCTCGCCCCCCGCCATCAGGCCGTAGAGGTAGGCGCGGCCGACGAAGCAGGCCCTGGCGCCCAGCGCGACCGCGGCGGCGACGTCGGCCCCGCTGCGCACGCCGCCGTCGAGGAACACCTGCGTGCGCTCGCCCACCGCCTGCGCGACGTCGGGCAGCAGCTCCAGCGGCGTGGCGGAGCGGTCGAGCTGACGCCCGCCGTGGTTGGACACCACGATCCCGTCGACCCCCAGCTCGGCCAGCTCCTTGGCGTCGTCGACCCGCTGCACCCCCTTGACCAGCAGCTTGCCCGGCCACATCGACCGGATCCACTCCAGGTCGGCGATCGTCACCGACGGGTCGAACAGCAGGTTCGTCAGGCCCGCGAGATCGTCGGGCGCGCCCTCCGCGGTGGCGAACCGCAGCGGCTCGCTGGTCAGGAAGTCGAACCACCACGCCGGATGCCGCAGCGTCTCCAGCGCCCCGCTCCAGCGCAGCGAGGGCGGCACCGTCAGCCCGCGCCGCACGTCACGCAGCCGCGCCCCGGCCACCGGCACGTCCACGGTCACCATCAGCACGTCCATGCCGGCGTCCGCGGCCAGGGCGAGCGTCTCGGCGTTGCGGCCGCGGTCGCGGACCACGTACAGCTGGAACCAGTTCCAGCCGCCGGGCGCGGCGGCGGCCACGTCACCGGCCGTCGTGGTGCCCATCGTGGACAGCGTGTACGGGACGCCCGCGCGCTCCGCCGCCCGCGCCACGGCCCGCTCGCCGCCGCGGTGCATCATCCGGGTGAACCCGGTCGGGCCGAGCACGACCGGCATCGCGATCCGCCGGCCCAGGATCTCGACCGCGGTGGGCGCCTCGGAGACGTCACGCAGCACCCGCGGGCTGAACTCCACCCGGTCGAACGCCTCCACCGCCCTGGCCATCGACCGCTCGCCCTCGGCCGCGCCGTCGACGTAGTCGAACACCATGCGCGGCGCCCGCTTCCTGGCCAGCCGGCGCAGATCCGCCACGTCGGCCGCGGCCTGGACCCGGGCCGCCCTGGACAGGCGCGGCCGGCGGGGCATGACACCACGCAGCTCCCGCCAGCGAGGCAGGCGCCGTGGGTCGTCCGATGCGGTGCCGATGCCCAGGACGTTACCCCGCGACGGCGTACGCTGAGAAGATGATCGACGCCCGAACCTCGCCCGACGGCCTGCCCGACGATCCGACCGCCGGTGAGACGGCGGTTCGAGACGCGGCGGCCGGTGAGACGGCGGCGGGCGACGACTGGACCGGCTGCGGGCGGTGGGCAGCACTCGCGGGTGAGTCGGCCGCCTCGCTCGCCGTGCGCGCCGAGCTGCTCGCCCGCTGGGCCGAGCCGCACCGCCGCTACCACACCCGCACCCACCTGGCCGCCGTCCTCGCCGCCGTCGAGCCGCTGGCCGCCGAGGCGCGGGACGTCGCGGCGGTACGGCTGGCGGCCTGGTTCCACGACGCGGTCTACGACGGCCGGCCCGGCTGGGACGAGGAACGCAGCGCCCAGCTCGCCCAGTCGCGCCTGCCGAGGTGCGGCGTGCCCGCCGGCCGTGTGGCCGAGACCGCCCGCCTGGTCCGCCTCACGGCCGCGCACGACACCACAGGACCGGGCGACGGCAACGGGGCCGTCCTGTGCGACGCCGACCTCGCCGTGCTCGCCGGACCCGGCTACGCGGACTACGCACGGGCCGTCCGCGAGGAGTACGCCCACGTCCCCGGCCCGCTGTTCGCCCAGGGCCGCGCCGAGGTGCTGCGCCGCCTGCTCGCCACCCCCACCCTCTACCGCACACCCAGGGCCCGCGACCTGTGGGAGGAACGCGCCCGCGCCAACATGACCGCCGAACTGACCGTCCTCCTGGGGAAGGACGCCTAGGCGGGAGGCGCGGGGCGGTGCTTCTTGCGGCGGCGCAGGCCGGCCGCGATGAGCCGGCGCAGCAGCTCCCGTGAGCTGACCGCCTCGGCCCCCAGCGCGACCGCCCGCGCGTGCACGGTCTCGGGGACGTCGTAGTGGTCCCGGTCGAACGCCCGCACCGGCACCCCCAGCCGCGCCGCGAAGTCGTGCAGCTCATCCAGCGAGCGGTCGCTGACGAGGTGCGACCACATCAGGCCGCGCGGCCCCGGCCAGTCGGGCGGATCGATCAGAACAGTCACGACGTCAAGGGTAGAACCCTCCCACTGACCCCGAGCTCCCCCAGATCGGGCACCGCGACGTGGGCCCCGGCGCCGTCGCCGCCGGTCGTCACCGCGTTGGTCGTCACCGCGTTGGTCGTCACTGAGGCCACCAGCCCGAAGCCGCCCTTCCTGCCCGCCTCGATCCCCGGCAGCGCGGACACCACCACCGCCACCTTGGCCGGGGGCAGGTCGAGGCGGCGCGCGGCCTCCAGGTAGCGGGCGGGGTCGGGCGGCCCCGGCAGGTTCATCAGGGCCGCGTCGTTGCCGTCCACCATGAGGTCGAACAGGTGCGTGAGACCCGCCGAGCCGACCAGCTTGCGCGCGTGCAGGCTGGCCGAGACCGCCGCCGTACGGGCGCCGCGCCGGCGCAGCTCGTGCAGCAGCGCCACCGTGGCGGGGAACGCCGCCACCCCGTACTTGTCCACCTGCTCCATGAACAGGCGGTCCTTGGCCAGGCCGAGCCCGTGGACGGTCGGCGCGCCCGGCTCGTCGTCAGGCGCCCCCTCGGGCAGCTCGATGCCGCGCGCGGCCAGGAAGGTGCGGATGCCGTCGAGCCGCGGGCGCCCGTCCACATGGCGCAGGTAGTCGTCGCGGATGTCGAACGGCGTCGAGCGGCCGCGCAGGAAGGCGTCGAAGACGTGTTTCCAGGCGGCCGCGTGTCCCCGAGCGGTGTCGGTGACCACGCCGTCGGTGTCGAACACGACGGCGCTGATCACGGTCAGGTCGATGACGGGCTCGTTCACACAGCGAACGTAACCGCTCTACCAGGAGACGGGTAGCTCTTTGACGCCGTAGACGATGGCGAGTTCCCTGAACGGCACCTCACCGGCGACGCGCAGCCCGGGGAAGCGGCGCAGCAGCGCCGGGAAGGCGATGCGCATCTCCATCTGCGCCAGCGGGGCGCCGATGCAGCGGTGGATGCCGTGGCCGAACGCCAGGTGCGAGCCGGCCGTCTCGCGGCCGGGCCTGACCTCGTTCATGTCGTCGCCGAGGAAGGGGTCGCGGTTGGCGCCGGTCAGCGAGCACAGCACCATCTCGCCCTTCTTGATCGGCACCCCGTGCAGCTCCAGGTCGTCGCGGGCGAAGCGCGGGAAGGCGACCTGCACGACCGTCATGTAGCGCAGCAGCTCCTCGACCACGTCCACGACGTAGCCGTCCACCTCGCGCACCTTGGCCGCCTGCTCGGGGTTGCGCAGCAGCCACAGGGTGCCGAGCGCGAGCATGCTGGTGCTGGTGTCGTGGCCGCCGGTCAGCAGCCCGTCGGCCATGCTGGCCAGCGTGCGGTCGTCGAGCTCGTCGCCGTGCTCGCGCAGCAGCTGCCCGAGCAGCCCGTCGCCCGGATCCAGCCGCTCCCTGGCCACCAGGTCCGTCAGGTACGTCATCGCGTCGTTGATGGCCTGCAGCGACGCCTCGGGCCCGGCGGTGAAGTCGAAGCGGTCCTTGCTGATCTTCACGAACCCGGCCCGCTCGTCGTACGGGACGCCGAGCAGCTCGCACACGACGAGCGAGGGGATCGGCAGCGCGAACTCCTCGACCAGGTCCACCGGCATCCCCTCGGCGGCGCCCTTGGCCTCGATGCGGTCGAGGTACTCCTCGACCATGGCCTCGATCCGCGGCTCCAGCCTGCGCAGCCGGTGCATGGTGAACTCGGGCGTCAGGTACTTGCGCAGCCGCGTGTGCTCGGGCGGGTCGCGGAAGCCGAGCCCGCCCGGGTCCTCCTGGTTCGAGCCGAGCCCGATGACGCCGGCGAAGTCGTTGCTGAAGCGCTCATGGTCGCCGAGCACCCCGCGTACGTCCTCCCAGCGGGTGACGAGGTAGACGGTCTGGCCGCCCGGGATCTCCATCGGGAAGACCGGCTGCTCCGCCCGGATACGCGCGAGCTCGCCCACGGGGTCGAACCCCTCACGCATGAACTGGACGAGCGGGAACTCTTCTGTTGCTGACATCGATATCCGTCCTGCTGGGATACATCACACCATGTTGGGATAAATCCCTGCATAGATGGTCCCATCTGGAAGGCCGTACGGTGCCCTCCGAAAGGACGATTTCCATCTCACCCAGGCCCCTGTGCTCCCCGGCCTCGGCCGGACCCCGGGAGGAGTTCGCCGCGGTCATGGGCGCGCACGGGCGGCTCGGGCGGACGGGGCCGTTCACGACCCTCCTCCCTTCCCATTGTGCGCCCGCCCCCGCGCTCCGGCCACCCCGGACCCCGCCGTGCGGGGCGCTAGTGATGACACGCTCCGTCAAGAACCCTGAACTGCAGTGAAACCTGGGCAAAGTGGTGCAGCCGATGCCGTTTGGCGTACAAGATGGCGACATTCTGCGATGATCTCGTCGCATAGAGCCGGAGTTTGAGCCATCACGGATAGTGACTGATGCCGACATTTGAGGAAATAACAGCCTTCGTAACCGAGAAGCCGCTCGCCACCGCCGTCATCGCGCTGCTGAGCCTCGCCGGGCTGGTCCTGGCCTTCCTGGTGCTCAGGATCGTCTGGCGCGCCCTGTCCTGGTTGTTCACCAGGTACATCGCCCCCCGCCCCATCGAGGACGTGCTGACCGTCGTCGCCGCCTCCATCGCCACGGGTGTGTCCGCGCAGGGCATGTGGCGCTTCTCCGGGGACGTGCTGGGCCTCGACGGGCCGCTGCGGTTACTGCTGTTCGCGTTCATCGAGGTCGCGATCATCACCTCCGCCGTACGCGCGCGCCGCAACATGCGTGAGAACTTCTCGGCCGGCATCGACGGCATCGCCGTGTGGGCCCTGACCTGCCTGACCGCCGTGCTGTCCAGCATGGACGCGCGCAGCCTGCCCGAGGCGGTGTTCCGCCTGGCCGCCCCGCTGGTGGCCGCCTGGCTGTGGGAGCGCGGCATGGCCATCGAACGCCACCGCATCCGCGGCACCGGCCGGATCAACTGGCGGCTGACGCCCGAGCGGCTGATGGTCAGGATGGGCCTGGCCGAGGTCAGCGACCGCACCGCCAGCGAGGTCGACGCCCACCGCCGGCTGACCAGGGTCGCGCTGGCCGCCAAGAAGGCCAAGGCGCTGCGCGAGGGCGGCGCGCCCGAGCGCAAGATGCGCGCCGCGCTGGCCAAGCTCGACAAGGCGATGGACCAGGCCGTCGAGCACACCGGCCTGGCCGTGGACGCCTCGCGCCAGGAGGCGCTGCTGGCCCAGATCGCCGCCCTCTACAACACCTCCGCGCTCATCGACGCCGACCCGCGCGTGCCCTGGGAGCCCACTGCCGACCACCACCCCGTCCCCGCCCGCCCGGCGCTGCCGCCCGCGCTGGCCGAGCTCGTCTCCGACGAGGACGAGGACATCGAGGTGTTCGACACCACCCCGCAGGTCCTCAGCACGGCCGAGCGGGCCGCGCGCATGCGCTCCGCCCGCGAGTACTGGGACCGGCAGATCGCCAAGGGCATCGTGCCGCGCACGGTGGACATCGCCCAGGAGATCGGCATCTCGCTGGTCACGGCACGCGAGTATCGTGCTCTGTGGAAGCTGGAGCCGCACGCCCACGCCCTCATCGAGGCGCTGTACCAGCAGCACGGCATCGTCGACACCGGCGCGTTCCCGGCCATCGACGACCAGGGGCGGGTGCTGTCCGGCAAGTCCTGAGCGAGTCGGCGGGGGGTCACGGTTGCGCGAGCGCACGCTCGAACGGGTCAGGAAACTGCTGGCCAAGGCCGAACGCACCGACAACGAGCACGAGCGGGCCACGTTCATGGCCGCCGCGTCGGCGCTCATGGCCAAGCACGGCATCGACGCGCTGCCCCCCGCGGGCACCCGCCAGACCCCCGGCGACCGCGTCGTCACCCTGCCCGCCCCCTGGGCCAGGGAGAAGGCCCGCCTCGTCAGCCTGGTCGCCCAGGCCGTGCGGTGCCGGCCGCTGCTGATCGGGCGGGGCGAGGGCGGGCAGCGGGTGCACGTGTTCGGCTTCGCGGCCGACCTGGACCGGGCCGACCTGCTGGCCACCTCCCTGCTGCTGCAGATGGCCTCGGGCCTGGCCCGGGTCCAGCCGCCGAGCGACGTCCGCGCCGTGCGGGCCTACCGCAGGTCGTGGCTGCTCGGCTTCACCGACGAGGTGTACCGGCTGCTGTGCGCGGCCGAGTCACGCGCCGAGGACGAGTCGGCGGGCACGGGGACCGCGCTCGTCCTGGCCGACCGCAGGGCCGAGGTCGAGCGGGCGGTCGCCGCGCACTATCCCGACATCCGCAGGAGCGTGCCGAGGACCAGCGGCACCGGCTACCGCGACGGGGTCGCCGCAGGCCGCAGGGCCGACCTCGGGCGCACCGGGATGAGCACCGCCACGGCCCGCGAACTCGAAGGGTAAGCCCTTTCCGGACAGCCGTTTGACGGACCGGGAAACGGGCATATGAGCGCCCACGGAACGTAGTCCTGCTCGATGCGAGACAGATGAGCGAGACAGATGACCGTGAACGCCCCCGTGAACGCCCCCGTGAACGCCCCCGTGAACGACTCCGTGCACGTCCTCGCCGCCGGCCGCCTCCGAGACCTCGCCCACGACCTCCTGACCGCCGCCGGCGTGCCCGACGACACGGCGGTCATCGTCGCCGAGTCCCTGGTGGAGGCCGACCTGGCCGGGCACGGCTCGCACGGCGTGCGGCGGATCAAGCCCTACCTCGACCGGATCGCCGAGGGCGCCGTCGTGCCGGAAGTCAGGCCCGAGGTCGTCTCACGCCGTGGCGCGAGCGCCGTCGTGTCGGGGCGGCGCGGTTTCGGCCAGGCCGCCGCGCGCCTGGCCGTGGCCGAGGCGGCCGCCCTGGCCGGCGCGCACGGCGTCGGCGTCGTCGCCGTCCGCGAGTGCAACCACGTCGGCAGGCTCGGCGAGTACGCGCAGACGCTGGCGGCCCAGGGACTGATCGCGCAGGTCGTCGGCAACGCCGACCCGACCGTGGCCCCGTACGGCGGGCGGAGCAGGATGCTCGGCACCAACCCCATGGCCTGGGCCGTGCCCAGGGCGGGCGGCGCGGCCGTGGTGATGGACTGGGCCACCGCCGCCATGGCCGAGGGCAAGCTGGGCCTGCTCCGCTCCGCCGGGTCGCCCGCCCCTGAGGGGGTGCTGGTCGATCCCGAGGGCCGCCCGTCCACCGATCCGGCCGACTTCTACCGGGGCGGCGCGCTGCTGCCGTTCGGCGGCCACAAGGGCTACGGGCTGAGCGTCCTCATCGAGCTGGTCGCCGGCCTGCTCACCGGCACGGGCACCGCCTGCTCGCCCGCGTACGACGGCACGTTCGGCACGGTGATCACCGCGGTGGACATCGCCGCGTTCGTCCCGCTCGACCACTACGTCGCCGAGGTCGAGTCCTTCTGTGAGGCCCTGCGCGCGTCCGGCCCCGGCGTGGTGGTGCCGGGTGAGCCCGAGGCCGCGGCACGTGCGGAGCGGCTGAGGGACGGGATCCCGGTGCCCTTACCGGTCTGGGAGGAGCTGTGCGGCCTCGCCGCGCGCCTCGGCGTACCCACGGAGAAGATCAGCGCGCACGACACGGAGCACAACGCACGGCCGGCGACAGGCCGCTGACGGCGGCCGGACACGCCCTCTGGAGGTCAGATGCCCGCCACCCCGCCCGCCACCCCCGAGTTACGGCGCGTCGTCCTGGGCGCCCTCGTCGGCACCGCCCTGGAGTGGTACGACTTCTTCATCTACGGCACCGCCGCCGCCCTCGTCTTCAACCGCCTGTTCTTCACCCAGGCCGACCCGGCCACCGGCACCATCGTCGCCTTCGCCACGTTCGGCGTGGGGTTCGTGGTCCGGCCGTTCGGCGGCATCCTGTTCGGTCACCTGGGCGACCGGATCGGCCGCCGCTCCACCCTGATCATCACCACCGTCATCATGGGGGTGTCGACCGGCCTGATCGGCCTGCTGCCCACCTACCCCTCGATCGGCGTGTGGGCCCCGATCCTGCTCACGGTGCTGCGCGTCTGCCAGGGCCTCGGCGCGGGCGCCGAGTTCGGCGGCGCGGCCACGCTGCTGGCCGAGCACGCCCCGCCGGGCCGGCGCGGCTACTACGCCTCCTTCGCCCAGAGCGGCGTGCAGATCGGGCTCGTGCTCGGCACATCGGCGTTCCTGCTGATCCAGCTCCTGCCGGAGCAGGACGTGCTCGCCTGGGGCTGGCGGGTGCCGTTCCTGGTGAGCTTCGCGCTCATCGGGGTGGCGCTGTACGTACGGCTGCGCGTCGCCGAGTCGCCGGTGTTCCGCGAGATGGCGCGCACGCGCGGCGTCGTCAAGCTGCCGATCAGGGACGCGCTGGCCCGCCACCCGCGCAACTTCCTCGTCGGCGTCGGCGCGCACATCTGCGACACGGCCGTGGTCTACACGCTGGCCACCTTCAGCGTCGCCTACGCCACCGGGCAGCTCGGCCTGACCAGTCAGACGGCGCTGCTGGGGGTGATCCTGTTCGGGCTGACCGTCATCGCGCTCCAGCCGTTCTACGGCGAGCTGTCTGACCGGATCGGGCGGCGGCCGCTCAACCTGTTCGGCGTGGTGTTCGTGGCTCTGTACGTCTTTCCTTACTTCCTGCTGGTCGACACCGGCCTCCCGTGGGTGGTGTGGCTGGCCATGATGGTCATGGGGGCCTTCGGCTTCGCGCCGCAGGTGGCGGTGCAGCCGGTGTTCTACGCCGAGCTGTTCGGGGCCCGCGTGCGCTACACGGGGTTCGCCGCCTCACGTGAGCTCGGGGCGGCGCTGGCCGGCTTCTCCCCGCTGATCGGCGCGGCGCTGGCGGCCCGGCTGGGCGGGGCGCCGTGGCTGGTCGCGGCGTTCCTGATCGGCACGGCGGTGATCTCGTTCGTGGCCTTCTACGCCGCCCGCGAGAACAAGGACATCGACATCGCGGCCATGGACGCGCTGCGGGACCCGGCGAAGGAGTGAGCTCATGAACCTCGACGGCGCGGTGGTCGTGATCACCGGCGGCGGCACCGGCATCGGCGCCGCCGTCGCGGAGAGCCTGGCCAGGAAGGGGGCGGCGGCCGTGATCGTGAACTACTCGCGCTCGGCCGACGAGGCCAGGGCCACGGTCGCCCGGATCGAGGAGCTGGGCTGCAAGGCCGAGGCGATGGCCGCCGACGTGTCCGACGACGCCGCCGTACGCAGGATGGCCGAGCGGGTGCGGGCCGCCCACGGCCGGGTGGACGCGCTGGTGTGCAACGCGGGCACGACCAGATGGGTGCCGTTCCCCGACCTGGAAGGGCTCACCGACGAGGTGTGGCGGCAACTGATGGGCGTCAACCTCATGGGCGCGTTCTACTGCGCCCGCGCGTTCGCGCCCGACCTGCGCGCGGCGCGCGGCGCGATCGTCAACGTGGCCTCCATCGCGGGGCTGCAGGCCACGGGCTCCTCGATCGCGTACGGGGTCAGCAAGGCCGCCCTGCTCCAGCTCACCCGCGACCTGGCGGTGGCGCTCGCGCCCGAGGTCAGGGTGAACGCGGTCGCGCCCGGCATCGTGGCCACCCGCTGGCACATCGGGCGGGTGGGGGAGCAGGTGTTCTCCGAGATGGCGGCGAAGGAGGAGCTGAAGGCGCCGCTGCGGCGCACGGCCCAGCCCGAGCACGTGGCCCAGATGGTCACCTCGCTGCTGGAGTCGGACCTGGTCACGGGCGAGACACTGATCGGCGACGGCGGCCGCCACCTCGGCTACTGACCGGCCGTCCGCCGTCGCTCAGGCCAGGGCCGCCGACACCAGGGAGCGGGCCTCCTCCTGCACCTTGGCCAGGTGCTCCGGCCCCTTGAAGGACTCGGCGTAGATCTTGTACACGTCCTCGGTCCCCGACGGCCTGGCCGCGAACCAGGCGCTCGCGGTCGAGACCTTCACCCCGCCCAGCGCGGCGCCGTTGCCCGGCGCCGCCGTCTGGACCGCCGTGATCGGCTCGCCGGCCAGCGAGGAGGCCGTCACCTGCTCGGCCGACAGCTTGCCCAGCACGGCCTTCTCCTCGCGGGTGGCGGGCGCGTCGACCCGCGCGTAGGCGGGCTCGCCGAACCGCTCGACCAGCCCGCGGTAGCGCGCGCTCGGCGACTCGCCGGTCACGGCCAGGATCTCCGAGGCGAGCAGGGCCAGGATGAGGCCGTCCTTGTCGGTGGACCAGACCGACCCGTCACGCCGCAGGAACGACGCCCCCGCACTCTCCTCGCCACCGAACCCCAGTGACCCGTCCAGCAGCCCCGGCACGAACCACTTGAACCCCACGGGCACCTCGTACAGCGGCCGGCCCAAGGACTCGGCCACCTTGTCGATGATCGTGCTGCTGACCATCGTCTTGCCCACCCCGGCCCCGGCGGGCCAGCCCGCGCGGTGGCCGTAGAGGTAGTCGACGGCGACGGCGAGGTAGTGGTTGGGGTTCATCAGCCCGCCGTCGGGCGTGACGATCCCGTGCCGGTCGGCGTCGGCGTCGTTGCCGGTGGCGATGTCGTACGTGTCGCGCCCGGCGATCAGCGAGGCCATCGCGTACGGCGACGAGCAGTCCATCCGGATCTTGCCGTCCCAGTCGAGCGTCATGAACCGCCATGTCGGATCGACCAGCGGATTGACCACGGTCAGCTCCAGCCGGTGCCGCTCGGCGATCTCGCCCCAGTAGGCCACGCTCGCCCCGCCCAGCGGGTCGGCCCCGATCCGCACCCCGGCCGCCCTGATCGCGTCGAGGTCGACCACCGACGGCAGGTCGTCGGCGTAGACGCCGAGGAAGTCGTAGCGCCCGGCCCGCTTCAGCGCCGCCGGGTAGGGCACCCGGCGCACGCCCTTGAGCCCGTCGCGCAGCAGCTGGTTGGCGCGGTCCTGGATCCACGTGGTGGCCTCGGTGCCGGCCGGGCCGCCGTGCGGCGGGTTGTACTTGAACCCGCCGTCGGCCGGCGGGTTGTGCGACGGTGTGACCACGACGCCGTCCGCGAGTCCGGTCGTGCGGCCCTGGTTGTGGCGCAGGATGGCGTGGGAGACGGCGGGCGTGGGCGTGTAGCCGTCACGGGTGTCGACGAGCACCTCGACGTCGTTGGCGGCCAGCACCTCCAGCGCCGAGACCCGGGCGGGCTCCGACAGCGCGTGCGTGTCGATGCCCAGGAACAGCGGCCCGTCGGTGCCCTGCGCGCGCCGGTATTCGCAGATGGCCTGGCTGGTGGCCAGGATGTGGTCCTCGTTGAACGCCGTCTTCAGCGACGACCCGCGATGCCCCGAGGTGCCGAACGCGACCCGCTGGCCGACCTCGTCCGGGTCGGGGTGCAGGGCGTAGTAGGACGTCACCAGCCTGGCGACGTCGACCAGGTCGGAAGGCCCGGCGGGCTGTCCCGCGCGTTCGTGCGTCATGAAGGCCACTTTACAAATGAGGACCGGCCGGGCGGGTGAGCGCGGGGCGGCGCGGGGGGGATACATTCGCCTCAGTCACCAGAACGGAGTTCTGTTTCATGCGTTACGGATACTTCCTGTCCGAGCCCCAGGGGGCCGACGCCATCGGCGGCCTGCGCGACCAGATCACCCAGGCGGCCGACGAGGGCTTCAGCTCGGCCTGGCTCTCCCACATCTTCGGCCTCGACGCCATCACCGCTCTGACCGCGGCCGGCGTGCAGGCGCCGCCGATCGAGCTCGGCACCGCCGTGGTACCCACCTACCCGCGCCACCCGGCCGCGCTGGCCCAGCAGGCCATGACCGCCAACGCCGCGCTCGGCGGCCGGTTCGCGCTGGGCATCGGGCTGTCGCACAAGGTGGTCATCGAGGACATGTTCGGCTACAGCTTCGAGCGCCCCGGCCGGCACATGAAGGAGTACCTCGACATCCTCATCCCGGCCTCGCGCGGCGAGAAGGTGGCCTACGCCGGCGAGACGCTCAAGGCCGGCATCAAGCTCACCACGCCCGGCGCCGGCTTCCCCGTGCTGGTCGCCGCGCTGGGCCCGCGCATGCTCAAGCTGGCCGGCACCGTCGCCGACGGCACCGTGCTCTGGATGACCGGCCCCAAGACCATCGCCGGCCACATCGCCCCGACCATCACGGCCGCCGCCGCCGAGGCGGGCCGCCCCGCGCCCAGGATCGTCTGCGCGCTGCCCATCAGCGTCACCGACGACCCCGCCGGCACCGTCGCCCGTGCCAACGAGATCTTCTCGGTGTACGGGCGGCTGCCCTCCTACCGTGCCATGCTCGACAGGGAGGGCGCGGACGGCCCCGGCGACGTCGCCGTCGTCGGTGACGAGGACACCGTGCTGGCCAAGCTCGACGAGCTGAGGAGGGCGGGCGTGACCGACTTCGTCGGCTCGGTCTTCGCCAACCGCGACCGCACGCGCAGCCTGCTGGTCGGCGCGGCGAAGGGCTGAACCGGAGACACCGCAATAAACTCCGACAAGGTGAAACGCGTGCTACAGGGCATCGATGTGTCGAACTGGCAGGGCACCGTCGACTGGGCCGGCCACGCGGAGGCCGGCGTCGCCTTCGCCTTCGCCAAGGCCACCGAGGGCGGCGACTACACCGACAAGTGGTTCGCGCGCAACTGGAACGGCATGCGCGAAAGCTGGATCGTCTGCGGCGCGTACCACTTCGCCAGGCCGAAGGGCGACCCCATCGAGCAGGCACGCCACTTCCTGAACGTGATCAGGTCGGCGGGCGGGCTGCGCCGCGGCGACCTGATCGCGCTCGATCTGGAGGACGACGACGGCCTGCGCCCCGAGCGGGTGGCCCGGCACGCCCGCCGCTGGTGCCACCACGTCGAGCGGCACACCGGGGTGCGGCCGTTCATCTACACCTTCCAGGCGTTCGCGCACGGCGGCAACTGCGCCGGCCTGGCCGAATACCCGCTCTGGCTGGCCAGCCCGCACAGCCCGCGCGGCCGTCCGCCGGTGCCGCGGCCCTGGCGCGACTGGACCATCCACCAGTACGCCAGCAGTCCCGTCGACCGCAACGTCTTCCACGGGACGCGGCAGGAGCTGACCAGGCTGGGGTTCGACCCGCGATAGCATCGGGGTTCACCATCGAACCAGCCTCGGTGCCGGGCATCGAGCGCGATCCACGAGGAGTCACCGTGTCAGCCGAGCTACGCATCACCCTCGCCGGAGCCGAGCGTGTGGTCGCGGCCGGCACGACGGCCGGAGAGGCGCTCGAGGCGGACGGCCGCACCGTCGTCGCCGCCAGGGTCGGTGGCCAGGCGCGCGACCTGGCCCACGTGCTGGCCGACGGCGACGTGGTCGAGCCGATCGAGGTCTCCAGCGAGGAAGGGCGCGCGATCGTGCGCCACTCCACCGCCCACGTCATGGCGCAGGCGGTGCAGGAGCTGTTCCCCGAGGCCAAGCTGGGCATCGGGCCGCCGGTCGACAACGGGTTCTACTACGACTTCGACGTCGAGCAGGCGTTCAACCCCGACGACCTCAAGCGCATCGAGAAGCGCATGCGCGAGATCGTCAAGCAGGGGCAGCTGTTCTCCCGCCGGCCCGTCGGCGACGACGAGGCGCGCGCGGAGCTGGCGGCGGAGCCGTACAAGCTGGAGCTGATCGGGCTCAAGGGCGGCGCGGCCGACGAGGAGTCGGTCGAGGTGGGGGCCGGCGAGCTCACCATCTACGACAACCTCGACCCCAAGAGCGGCGAGCTGCGCTGGAAGGACCTGTGCCGGGGGCCGCACGTGCCCTCCACCCGGTCCATCCCCGCGTTCAAGATCATGCGTTCCGGCGGCGCCTACTGGCGCGGCAGTGAGAAGAACCCGCAGCTCCAGCGCATCTACGGCACCGCGTGGGAGTCCCGCGACAAGCAGGACGAATACCTCAAGCTGCTGGAGGAGGCCGAGAAGCGCGACCACCGCAAGCTCGGCGCCGAGCTCGACCTGTTCAGCTTCCCGCCGGAGCTGGGCAGTGGCCTGCCGATCTTCCATCCCAAGGGCGGGATCATCCGCAAGGAGATGGAAGACTACATGCGCAGGCGGCAGGCCGAGGCGGGCTACGAGTTCGTCAACACCCCGCACATCACCAAGTCCTCGCTCTTCGAGACCTCCGGCCACCTGCCCTGGTATGCCGACGACATGTTCCCGGCCTTCGAGCTGGAGGGCATCGACTACCGCGTCAAGCCGATGAACTGCCCGATGCACAACCTGATCTACCGGGCGCGCGGGCGCTCCTACCGCGAGCTGCCGCTGCGGCTGTGCGAGTTCGGCTCGGTCTACCGCTACGAGAAGTCGGGCGTGGTCCACGGGCTGACCCGGGTGCGCGGCATGACGCAGGACGACGCGCACATCTACACCACCCGCGAGCAGATGGCCGACGAGATCAAGTCGCTGCTGCGGTTCGTGCTCAGCGTGCTGCGCGACTTCGGCCTGGAGGACTTCTACCTGGAGCTGTCCACCCGCGACGACTCCGAGAAGTTCATCGGCGACCCGGCCGAGTGGGAGGAGGCCACCGAGGCGCTGCGCCAGGTGGCCACCGAGTCGGGGCTGCAGCTCGTCGACGACCCGGGCGGCGCCGCCTTCTACGGGCCCAAGATCTCGGTGCAGGCCAAGGACGCCATCGGCCGCACCTGGCAGCTGTCCACCATCCAGCTCGACCTCAACCAGCCCCGGCGCTTCGGGCTCGAATACCAGGCGGCCGACGGCTCGCGGCAGACGCCCGTCATGATCCACCGGGCGCTGTTCGGCTCCGTCGAGCGCTTCCTCGGCGTGCTCACCGAGCACTACGCGGGTGCCTTCCCGCCCTGGCTCTCCCCGGTGCAGGTGGTGGGCATCCCGATCGCCGAAGCCCATGTGCCCTACCTGCAGGACGTGGCCAAGAAGCTGCGCGCGAGCGGCGTCCGGATCGAGGTCGACGCGGCCGACGACCGCATGCAGAAGAAGATCCGCAACGCGCAGAAGGCCAAGGTGCCGTTCATGCTGCTGGCCGGCGACGACGACATCGCCAACGGCGCGGTCTCCTTCCGCTACCGCAACGGGGAGCAGAAGAACGGCGTGCCGGTCGAGGAGGCCATCGCCGAGATCGTCAACGCCGTCGAACGCCGCATCCAGGTCTGAGCCGGGCAACGGCGGAACGGCTCGCGCCGTTCCGCCGGACCCCTGCCCGCTGCCGGCGTCTCCCGAGGCGGCGCGCCCGGAGCCGTCGGACAGGCGGGCGGGTCAGCGGGGGTAGAGGCGGAAGGTCACCGCCGGGCGGCCGCCGAAGCGTTCCGCCTCCTGGCGGGCGAAGCCCTCGATCTGGTCGCGGGCGTACCGCTCCGGGTCCTTGTCGGTGAGGGCCTGGATGTAGGCGCGGTGCTCCATGAGGGAGCGCACGCCGCGTTCGAGGCCGTCGGTGACGTCCACCGCGTGGGTCGGGTTGTTCACACCGGCGACGGCGACCCAGCGGACGCCGTCCCAGGGCGCGGCCACAGTGTCTGGAAATATCCATCGATTTCCGGCGTCTCCGGCGGCGTCCATCACCGCTCGCCCCACCGCGCGATGGTCGGGCGTGTTCCAGTGGGTGCCGCCCCAGGTGTCGTCGAAGTTCAGCGTGATCAGCAGCTCGGGGCGGTGCCGCCGGATCGCCGCGGCCAGGTCGCGGCGCAGCGCGGTCCCGTACTCGACCACCCCGTCGGCGTGGTCGAGGAACTCCACGCTGGTGACCCCGACCAGGGCCGCGCTGGCCAGTTCCTCACGCTCGCGCACCGGCCCCGCCGTGGCGGGATCGAGCGTGTCGATGCCCGCCTCGCCCCGGGTGGCCATCAGGTAGACGACCTCACGTCCCGCGTCCGTCCAGGTGGCGACGGCGGACGCGCACCCGTACTCCAGGTCGTCGGGATGGGCGACGATGGCCAGCGCGCGCTGCCAGTCGTCCGGCATGGGCTCAAGCTGAAGGGTCATGGCTATCATCCTGACAGGCCCCGCCGGGACGATTCGAGAGGAATGGTGCGGCTCATGTGCCAAGTCGGCGACCCCGCGGACGACACCCGCCCCAGCGGCCGGGAAAGCGGCGGGGAGGGCGGCGGTTTCGCCGGGGACGGGTTCGGCGACGCGGTCGAGGCGTACCGGCACGAGTTGCAGGTGCACTGTTACCGGATGCTGGGCTCGTTCACCGATGCCGAGGACATGGTGCAGGAGACGCTGCTGCGGGCGTGGCGGCGGCGCGAGACGTTCGAGGGACGCTCGACGCCGCGGGCCTGGCTCTACCGCATCGCCACCAACGCCTGCCTCGACCTGCTGGCCGGCCCGGCGCGCAGCCGCGAGGTGACGGCCGGCGTGGGCGGCGAGCCGCGGTCGCCGTTCACCGAGGTGCCGTGGCTGCAGCCGTACCCCGACCGGCTGCTCGACCTGGCCGGGGCCGGGCAGGGGCGGCCCGACGCGGTGGCGGTCGAGCGGGAGACGATCGAGCTGGCCTATCTGGCGGCCATCCAGCACCTGCCGCCGCGCCAGCGCGCGGTGCTGATCCTGCGCGACGTGGCCGGCTGGCCGGCCGAGGAGACCGCCGCGGCGCTGGAGCTGAGCGTCCCGGCCGTCAAGAGCGCGTTGCAGCGGGCCCGCGCCACGCTGCGCCTGCACCTGCCCGCGCGCCGCTCCCAGTGGGGTCCCGTCACGGCACCCACCGAGGAGGAGCGCGCGGTGCTGCGCCGCTACATGGACGCCTCCGTGGCGGGCGACCTGTCCGAGCTCGCCGCGCTGCTGCGGGAGGACGCGCGGCAGACGATGCCGCCGGCGTCCCTGCTGTACGCCGGGCGGACGGCCATCCTGGAGATGTGGCGGCCGGTCATGGCCGGGCCCGAGGCGTGGGGCGAGTGGAAGGCGCTGGCGACGACGGCCAACCGGCGGCCCGCCGTGGCCAACTACGTCCGCCGCCCCGGCGAGTCCGCCTACACCGCCGTCAACCTCGACGTGCTGCGCGTCGAGGACGGCCTGATCGCCGAGATCACCACGTTCGGCCCCGAGCTGAACGCCGTCTTCGGCCTGCCCGCCGAACTCTGATGCGGAAAACCCGCCCCGGACCGATTCCTTTTCCGGCGCCGCGCCGTCATACAGCCGTACATCAGCTACGACAGCGAAGGAATCGGTCATGAGCGAGCACGTGGACACCAAGTTGCAGGCCCTCGACCGGCTCGTCGGCACCTGGAAGGTCACCGGCGAGGCCGAGGGCACCGTGACCTACCGGTGGATGGAGGGCGGGTGCTTCCTCATCCAGGACGTGGACCTGGAGCAGGGCGGCATGCGGGTGCGGGGCACGGAGTTCATCGGCAGGAAGCGGCCGTTCGGGGCGGAGCGGCCGAGCGAGGACGTGCACTCCTGGTACTTCGACAGCCAGGGCGCCACCCTGGCCTACGTGTACGAGATCGAGGGCGACACCCTGACGATCTGGGGGCACGAGAAGGGCTCGGAGGCCTACTTCCGGGGCACCTTCGACGCCGACGGCACGAGCGTGGCCGGCGCGTGGGTGTACCCCGGGGGCGGCGGCTACGAGTCGACCATGACCCGGATGTCCTGACGCCCCCGGCACACCAGCGGATCAGGAGGGGACGTCGTCCTCGGCGGGGTCGCGCGGGGCGGGCCGGGCCTCGCCGGGGAGGCGGACGTCGTCGACGGTCACGTTGACCTCCATCACCCGCATCCCGAGCATGCGGCTGACGCTCTTGGCCACGTTCGTCTTGACCTCGGCGGCGACGTCCATGACGACGTGGCCGTACTCCACCACGATCGTCAGGCTCACCCCCACCTGGCGGTCCTGGATCTGCGCGCTGACGCCCTGGGTGCCGCGCCGCGAGCCGATGCCGATGCGGTCGCGTACGGACTCGAAGGCCCGCGCGAGATCGCCGCCCATGTCGGCGACGCCGGGCACTTCGAGCGCGGCCAGTGAGGCGACCTTCTCGACGACCTCGTCGGCCACCTTGATCCGGCCCTTCACGGTGGCGCCGGTCACGGACGCCTCGATGTAGGACGGGGCCGGCGAGCCGGAGGACTCGGCCGGGGACGCGTCGGAAGGCTGGGCGGGGGTGTCCGAGGACTCGGCGGGCTGGAGGGACTGTTCTGCTAAGGCTTCGGTCATCGCGGCCTCCTGTTGGGGGTGCTCAGGATTGTGCCGGAAGGACCCCTCGTTTGTCCGGGGTCCTATGCTGCTAGTTATGCACGATCAGGCAGGGGCAGGGTCCCCCGACAACTTCCAGCGTCTGTGGACCCCGCATCGCATGGCCTACATCAAGGGCGAGAACAAGCCGACCGGCACCGAGCCCGGCGACGGGTGCCCGTTCGACGCGATCCCCAAGATGAGCGACGAGGACGGCCTGATCGTGAAGCGGGGCGAGTCGGTCTACGCCGTGCTCAACCTCTATCCGTACAACTCGGGCCACCTGATGGTGGTGCCCTACCGGCACGTGTCCGGCTACGACGAGCTGGACGCGGCGGAGGTGGCCGAGCTGGGCGCCTTCACCCAGGAGTCGGTGCGGGCGCTGCGCAAGGCCAGCGGCGCGCAGGGCTTCAACGTCGGCATGAACCTGGGCCACGTCGCCGGCGCGGGCATCGCCGCCCACCTGCACCAGCACGTGGTGCCCAGGTGGGGCGGCGACACCAACTTCATGCCGGTCGTCGCCC
Source organism: Nonomuraea fuscirosea (assembly GCF_035917475.1). Classification (NCBI taxonomy): domain Bacteria; kingdom Bacillati; phylum Actinomycetota; class Actinomycetes; order Streptosporangiales; family Streptosporangiaceae; genus Nonomuraea; species Nonomuraea fuscirosea. The sequence goes on from NZ_CP109074.1 coordinate 2,568,656, forward strand.
AGACCAAGGTCCTGCCGCAGCTGCTGCGCGACACCCGCCGGCTCCTCGCCGACGCCTGGGGCTGACGCCCGGAGCCGACGCCCGGAGCCGACGCCGATACGCGCGAAGGGCCGGTCCGTCACGGACCGGCCCTTCCCCGCATGTGGACGCGAACGCTCAGACCGCGTCGACCTTCACCTTGACCGCCTTGCTCTCGTGGTGCAGCCGGTCGAGCGACGTCACGAGATACGTCCCGGCCGACTTGACCGCGTACGACGGATCGCTCACCACGGCCACCAGGTTGCGCGCGTCGGTGGTGTGGCAGTCCTTGCCGGACTTGGGCACCTGGTAGACCGCGTAGGCGCGGGCCCCGGCGGACGGCGTCCAGGACAGCCGCGCGCCTGACGCCTTGGCGCCGGCGGGAGCCGGGGGAGCCTGGCCGCCGAGGCTCTTGTTCAGCGGCAGCAGCGCCGGACGGCCGTAGTGGGCCTTGGCGACCCGGTCCATCGCCTTGAGCGGGTTGGTCAGCAGCTGCTTGGCGCTGAAGTAGACGGAGCCGTCGACCTGCTTGCTGGAGCGGTTGACGCCCACCTGGCCGGACAGCTCGCCCGGCTTGGTCCACGCCTTGTCGTCCTTGGAGCCGACCCGGTAGAGGCCGTGGCCGATGTAGAGCTGCACGTCGGTGCCCTTGACCTCGCCGGACCACCAGCGCGCCAGCGTCGTGTAGTCGGCCAGCTTGTGCCCGCGCGGCCAGTAGAGCTGCGGCAGCACGTAGTCGACGGTGCCCGACTTGATCCATTCGCGGGCGTCGGCGTAGATCGAGTCGTACGCGGACATCCCGGACGTGCTGGAGCCGGTCGGGTCGTTGGACTTGTTACGCCAGATGCCGAACGGGCTGATGCCGAACTTGACGTGCCCCTTGGCCCGGTGCACCGCCTTGTCGACCTCGGCCACCAGCGTGTTGACGTTGCCGCGCCGCCATTCGGCCAGCTTGGCGCCCTTGCCGTACTTGCGGAACGCGGCCGTGTCGTCGAACTTCGCCCCCGCCACGGGGTAGGGGTAGAAGTAGTCGTCGAAGTGCACGCCGTCGACGTCGTAGCGATCGACCACGTCGGTGATGACCTTGGTCACGTGCTCGCGCACGGCCGGCAGGCCCGGGTTGTAGTAGAGGCGGCCGCCGTACTTGACCGTCCAGTCGGGGTGCTTGCGCGCCGGATGGCCGGCGGGCAGCTCGGCGGTGCTGGCGCCGTAGGAGGCGCGGTAGGGGTTGAACCAGGCGTGGAACTCCATGCCGCGCTTGTGCGCCTCGTCGATGAGGAACGGCAGCGGATCCCAGCCCGGGTCCTTGCCCGCCGTGCCGGTCAGGTATTGCGACCAGGGCTCCAGCGAGGACTTGTAGAGCGCGTCGGAGGCCGGTCGCACCTGGACGAACACCGCGTTGAGGTTGCGTCTGGCGGCGCTGTCGAGGATCTTGACGTATTCGGCCTTCTGCCGGTCCGCGCTGAGACCGGCCTTGGAGGGCCAGTCGATGTTCTGGGTGGTGGCGATCCACAACCCGCGCAGCTCGCGCTTGGGATGGTCGGCATCGGCCGTGCAGGCCGCGGCGGATGCGGCGGTGGCCGTCGTCTTCTCGCTCGCTGCGGGACTCGCCCCGGCACCGGGGCCGAAGTAGTAGGCGGCGGCGGTGGTCACCACCGCGAGAGCAGCAGCGGCTAGGAGTGGGCGTCCAGTTGGCATAGTGCCACCCAGTGTGACAGCTGCTCAGGCGTGCTCGGTACGGAAAACCGAAATCAACTCGTGATGCTTTTGCGACATTTGGTAATTGGTGTGCCGGGAGGGACGAAGCCCTCCCGGCTCCTCCACGGGCCTCAATCCTCGGTGGCCACCTTGCTCGCGAGGTTCGGCGGCAGCGGCTCGTACCGAAGGAACGTCCGGTGGAACGTCCCGGTGCCGTGTGACATGGATCTCAGGTCGATCGCGTACCGCGTTATCTCCAGCTCGGGCACCTCGGCCTTGACGAGGGTACGGCCGGTGCCGACCGGCTCGGTGCCGAGCACGCGCCCGCGCCGCGAGGACAGATCGGACATCACCGACCCGACGTAGTCGTCGGCCACCAGCACCGACAGCTCGTCCACGGGCTCCAGCAGCAGCGTCGAGACCTTGGACGCGGCCTCCTTCAGCGCGAGCTGGCCCGCGATCTGGAAGGCCATGTCGGAGGAGTCGACGGAGTGGGCCTTGCCGTCGTACAGGGTGACGCGCACGTCCACCATCGGATAGCCGGCGACGACGCCGCGCTCCATCTGGGCTCGTACGCCCTTCTCCACCGACGGGATGAACTGCCGCGGCACCACGCCACCGACGATCTTGTCCACGAACTCGAAGCCCCCGCCGGACGGCAGCGGCTCGACCTCGAGGTGGCAGATGGCGTACTGGCCGTGGCCGCCGGTCTGCTTGACGTTGCGGCCCATCGCCTGGCACTTGCCGCCGAACGTCTCACGCAGCGGCACCCGCAGGTCGATCCGCTCGACCTCGACGCCGTGGCGCTTGGCCAGGCGGTCGAGCAGCACGTCGGTGTGCGCCTCGCCCATGCACCACAGGACGAGCTGGCGCGTCTCGGCGTTGTTCTCCAGCCGCAGCGTCGGGTCCTCGGCCACCAGCCGCCCGAGGGCCTGCGACAGCTTGTCCTCGTCGGCCTTGGATCTGGCCCTGATCGCCACGGGCAGGAGCGGGTCGGGCATGTCCCAGGACGTCATGAGCAGCGGGCGTTCCACCTCGGAGAGCGTGTCGCCGGTCTCGGCCCGCGACAGCTTGGCCACGGCCACGATGTCGCCGGCCATGCCCTTGGCCGCGCCGCGCTGCTGCTTGCCCAGCGGGCAGGTCAGGGTGCCGATGCGCTCGTCCACGTCGTGGTCCTCGTGGCCGCGCTCGGCCAGGCCGTGGCCGGACACGTGCACGGTCATGTCGGGGCGCAGGGTGCCGGAGAAGACGCGGACGAGGCTGATGCGGCCCACGTACGGGTCGCTGGTGGTCTTGACGACCTCCGCCACGAGCGGACCGTCGGGGTCGCACGTGATGCCCTTGACCGGTTTGCCGGACAGATCGGTGATCTCCGGCATGGGATGTTCGAGGGGGGAGGGGAAGCCCTGTGCCATGAGTTCGAGCAGTTCCTGCGCGCCCACGCCGAGGCCGCTGCAGAGCACCGGGTAGAAGCTGCCGCGCGCGACGGCCTTCTCCAGGTCCTCGATGAGGACCTTGGTGTCGATGGGCTCACCTTCGAGGTATCGCTCCATGAGCGATTCGTCCTCGCTCTCCTGGATGATGCCCTCGATCAGCGACCCCCGGTACTCCTCGATCTGGGCCTCGTACTCCGCGCCCGGGTCCTTCACCGTGCGGTCGCCGGTCGCGTAGTTGTAGAACTTCTGCGTCAGCAGCCCGATCAGCCCGTTGACGTGACCGTTGGTGATCACCGGGAGATAGAGCGGCGCGACGCCGTCGCCGAAGACGTCCTGGCAGGTGGTCAGCACCTCGTCGAAGTCGGCCCGCTGGTGGTCGATCTTGGTGATCACGACCGCGCGCGGCATGCCGACCTGGGCGCACTCGTCCCACAACATCTGGGTGAGCCCGTCGACCCCTTCGGAGGCCGAGACCACGAACAGCGCGGCGTCGGCCGCGCGCAGCCCGGCCCGCAGGTCGCCGACGAAGTCCGCGTACCCCGGCGTGTCCAGGAGGTTGATCTTGATGCCGTTGTGCACGAGCGGCGCCACGCACAGGTTGACCGAGCGCTGCTGCCGGACCTCGACCTCGTCGAAGTCGCTGACCGTGTTGCCGTCCTCCACGCGTCCCGGGCGCTGAACGGTGCCCGTCGCGGCCAGCAGTTGCTCGACGAGGGTCGTCTTGCCCGCTCCCGAGTGGCCGACCAGCACGACATTGCGTATCGCGTCCGCCCGGTCGGCCGCGGGTGCCCTGCCCGCGGCTCCCACGGCCCCGCCTGAGTGTCTTTCCGCCACCATCGCCTCCCGCGTCGTCGGACCGTTAGCCAACGCCGCGCCCGCGCGGAGGGTGAACGAAACCGCATGGACGCGGTGTGTTCACCAAATACCCGTGTGGCGGATATCACAAGGGGGGCGAGGCAAAGAAAGTCCTTCGGCGCGTCATGGCCTACGATCGGACCGCGATGCTCAAACTCCTGCGCCCGGTCATGACCCGGATACTCACCCCGCTGGGCAGGGCCCTCGTCGGCCGCGGGATCGGCCCCAACGCCGTCACGGCGGTCGGCACCCTCGGCACCGTCGTGTCGGCCCTGCTCTTCTTCCCCCTCGGACTGCTCACCGCGGGGGCACTCGTCATCACCGTCTTCGTGCTGTTCGACCTGCTCGACGGCGTGGTGGCCCGGCTCGGCGGCAAGGGGGGCAGCACGTGGGGAGCCTTCCTCGACTCCACCTTCGACCGGGTCGCCGACGCGGCCATCTTCGCCGGCCTGATCCTCTACTTCATCGCGGCCGACGACGTCCTGATGGCCGCGGTGGGGCTGCTCTGCCTGATCGCGGGGGCCATCGTCTCCTATGCCAAGGCCAGGGCCGAGGGGCTCGGGCTGACGGCCGACGTCGGGCTGGCCGAGCGGCCCGAGCGGCTGGTGGTGGTGCTGGTGGCGGCCTTCCTCGCCGGGCTCGGGGTGCCGTACGTCCTGCCCGCGGGCATGTGGCTGCTCGCGGCGGCCAGCGTGATCACCGTGGGGCAGCGCGTGATGGCGGTCCACCGGCAGACGCGCGACACGCCCGGGCGGCCCGCCGGCGAGGAGAATCAAGAGACGGCCCGGGACGAGATGGGGGAGAGATGAGCGAACGGGTGTCCTTCGGCGACCGGGTGGTGGCCGCCGGGTTCGCGGCCGGATGGAAGCTCGTGCCGCTGCTGCCCGAGCGCCCGACCGCCGCCGTCTTCCGCTTCCTGGCCGACCGCGTCTGGGCCCGGCAGGGCAAGTCCGTACGCAGGCTGGAGTCCAATCTGAGCCGGGTGACCGGCCTCGATCCCGGCAGCAGGGAGCTGCGCGAGCTGGGCCGGGCGGGCATGCGCTCCTACTTCCGCTACTTCCACGAGATCTTCCGGCTGCCGTCGATGCCGCGGGAGGAGGTCGTGCGCCGCACCCACGTCATCGGGGCCGAGCACGTCCACGACAACGTGGCGGCCGGGCGCGGCGTGGTCTTAGCGCTGCCGCACATGGGCAACTGGGACCAGGCGGGGGCGTGGCTGGTGGGCGTGGGTCATCCGTTCACCACCGTGGCCGAGCGGCTCAAGCCCGAGTCGCTGTTCAAGCGGTACGTGGCCTTCCGCGAGGGCCTGGGCATGGAGGTGCTGCCGCTCACCGGCGGCGACGGGCACAACTTCGGCACCCTGGCCACGCGGGTGCGCAAGGGCGGCGTGGTCTGCCTGCCGGCCGAGCGCGACCTGACCAAGAGCGGCGTGGAGGTGCGCTTCTTCGGCGCGGCCACCAAGATGCCCGCGGGCCCGCCGCTGCTGGCCGTGCAGACGGGCGCGGCGCTCCTGCCCGCCACCGTCTACTTCGTGGGCGCCGACTGGGGCATCCACATCCACGAGGAGGTGCCGGTCCCCCAGGAGGGCACCCGGCAGGAGAAGGTCGCGGCGGTGGCCCAGCACCTGGCGGACGTGTTCGAGAAGGGCATCTCCGAGCACCCCGAGGACTGGCACATGCTGCAGCGCCTCTGGCTCGACGACCTGCCTCCCGGCCGGGAGCCGCGATGAGGGTCGGCATCGTCTGCCCCTACTCGTGGGACATGCCGGGCGGGGTGAAACAGCACATCGACGACCTGGCCCAGGCGCTCATCGCGCAGGGCCACGAGGTGTCGGTGATCGCTCCGGCGGCCGACGACGACGAGCTTCCCCCCTATGTGACGGGGGCGGGCCGGGCGATCCCGGTCCCGTACAACGGGTCGGTGGCCAGGATGTCGTTCGGCTTCCTGTCGGCCGCGCGGGTGCGGCGGTGGGTCCGTACGGGCGAGTTCGACGTGCTGCACATCCACGAGCCGCTGATCCCGAGCCTGGGCGTGCTGGCCTGCTGGGCGGCCAAGGGGCCGATCGTGGCCACGTTCCACGCCTCGTTCACCCGCTCGCGGGCCATCGCGGTGGCCGAGCCGCTGCTGCGCAGCGCCCTGGAGAAGCTCAGCGGGCGCATCGCGGTCTCCGACGCGGCCCGCAAGAGCCTGGTCGAGCAGTTCGGCGGCGACACGGTGCTCATCCCCAACGGCGTCACCGTCTCCCGCTACACCGAGGCCGAGCCGCTCGACGGCTGGGGCCCCGACGGGACCACCCTCGGCTTCCTCGGCCGCATGGACGAGGAGCGCAAGGGCCTGCCGATCCTGCTCGACGCGTTCAACCTGCTGGCGGCGGAGCGGCCGGAGGTGAAGCTGCTGATCGCCGGGCCCGGCGACGCCAAGGACGTCTACGACCGGGTGCGCAAGCCCTTCCACGACCGGGTGACGGTGCTGGGCATGGTGAGCGAGGCGGACAAGATCCGCGCCTACCACTCCGTGGACGTGTTCTGCGCGCCCAACACGCGCGGCGAGAGCTTCGGCATCGTGCTGGCCGAGGCCATGGCGTCGGGGGCGACGGTGCTGGCCAGCGACATCCCCGCCTTCCGCCGGGTGCTGGGGGAGGGGCAGGCGGGCGCGCTGTTCACCAACGGCGATCCCGCCTCGCTGGCCCGCGAGGCCGCCGCCCTGCTCGGCGCGCCCGAGCGCCGGGCCAAGCTGGCGGCCGAGGCGCTGGTGGCGGTGAGGAAGTACGACTGGTCCACGGTGGCGCGTGACGTCGTACGCGTCTACGAGACCGTCACCATGAGCGGCGCGGGCCGGGTGGAGGAAGACCTGTGACGTTCACCGTGAGCGGTGCCGGGCGGGTGGAGGACGACCTGTGACATCCACGATGATCGTGCTGATCGTGGGCATCGTCGTCGTGCTCACGGCCGTCTACATCTCCTGGCGGGCGGGCCGGCTCGACCGCCTGCACATCCGGCTGGAGCTGGCCCAGGAGTCGCTGGACGCCGCGCTGATGCGCCGCCGCGCGGTGGTGCTGGAGCTGGCCGGCTCCCGGCTGCTCGACCCCGCCACCTCCCTGGTCCTGGCCGCGGCGGCGCACGAGGCGCGGACGGCCGGTCCCGACGAGCGCGAGCACGCCGAGAGCGACCTGTCGCGGGCCCTGCGCGCGGCGGTGGACCAGGAGCGGTTCAGGGAGAAGCTCTCCGAGGCGCCGGGCGGCCCCGACCTGCTGGAAGAGCTCGGCGCTGCGGTGGCCAAGGTGGTCTACTCGCGCAGCTTCTACAACAACGCCGTCGGTGTCACGCGGACGGCGCAGCGCCGCTGGCTCGCCAGGACGCTCCGCCTGGCCGGCCACACCGAATACCCGCAATTCTTCGAGATTGATGACAATCCGCCTGCGACCATGGCAACTGAATGACCTAATTTGGGGAAGCCAGTAAGCTTCATCCCGATTCGGGCTGAAGCGAGGAGTGTTACAGGTGCGGCTACCCCGGGTGATCACGTTCTGGCTGGCCGGAGCGGCCGTGCTGCTGCCCGTCTCGGCCTGCTCCTCCGACGAGCCTGCCGCAGGTCAGGCGCCGCAGGCCTCCGCCTCGGCGGCGCCGAGCGAGGAGCCTGAGGAGGTCAACGCCCATCCGTTCACCGGCAAGGAGTACGAGAGGCTCAGGCCGGTCCTCGCGGTGAAGATCGAGAACACCGCGGCGGGCAAACCGCAGCTCGGGCTGAAGAGCGCGGACATCGTCTACATCGAGCAGGTCGAGGCGGGGCTGACCCGGCTCATGGCGATCTTCTCCTCGAAGCTGCCCGCCAAGGTGGGCCCGGTGCGCAGCGCCCGCATCTCCGACCTGCACATCGCGCCCCAGTTCGGCAAGCCGGCCTTCTCCTACTCCGGCGCGCAGACCAAGATGCTGCCGTTCATCGCCGAGGCGTCGCTGTTCGACGTGGGCGACACCCGCAACCCCGGCGCGTACTTCCGCCAGCCCGGCCGCTTCGCCCCCTACAACCTCTTCGCCAACACCAAGCAGTTGCTGGCCAAGGCGCCCAAGGCGACCAAGGCCAAGGACATCGGATTCACCTTCGGCGACCCGCCGGCCGAGGGCGGGGTCGAGCGCAAGTCGTACAGCGTCAAGTGGCCCGCCGCGCGCTTCACCTTCGCCTGGTCGGCGGAGAAGAAGCAGTGGCTGATCTGGCAGGACGGGAAGAAGGACATGGCCGCCGAGGGCGGCCAGCTCGGCGCGCCGACGATCGTGGTGCAGTACACCAAGACCGAACGCTCGGAGTTTCACGACAAGAACCAGAGCTACACGCCGCTCGTGCACACCACGGGCAAGGGCTCGGCGATCGTGCTGCGCGACGGTAAAGCTTATAAGGCGAGGTGGGAACGGGAATCGGAGGACGGCGGGACGACGTTCACCACACCGAGCGGCGAGCCGATGAACTTCGCGCCCGGCCAGGTCTGGGTGGCGCTCGCCAGCCGCAAGCCCGTCATCCCCTAGCGTCTACCTGTATAGGTACGGCGATAAAACCTGACATCTTGGCATGTCGGGGGAGGGGTCCTCCAGGACCTACGATGGGGTTGAGAACTTACCGAATCGCCGTGAGAGCCCGTGAGGATGACCGTGTCCAGCAGCACGCCAGAAAGCACCCCTGTCACCGGAACCGTCACCGGAACCGCGCGCGTCAAGCGCGGCATGGCCGAGATGCTCAAGGGCGGCGTCATCATGGACGTCGTCACCCCCGAGCAGGCCAAGATCGCCGAAGACGCCGGCGCGGTCGCCGTCATGGCCCTGGAGCGCGTGCCCGCCGACATCCGCGCCCAGGGTGGCGTGTCCAGGATGAGCGACCCCGACATGATCGACGGCATCATCGCCGCCGTGTCGATCCCCGTCATGGCCAAGGCCCGCATCGGCCACTTCGTCGAGGCCAGGGTGCTGCAGGCGCTCGGCGTCGACTACGTGGACGAGTCCGAGGTGCTGACCCCGGCCGACTACGCCAACCACATCGACAAGTGGCAGTTCACCGTGCCCTTCGTGTGCGGGGCCACCAACCTGGGCGAGGCGCTGCGCCGCATCACCGAGGGCGCGGCCATGATCCGCTCCAAGGGCGAGGCCGGCACCGGCGACGTCTCCAACGCCGTCACCCACATGCGCACGATCCGGGCCGAGATCAAGCGCCTGACCTCGCTGCCTGAGGACGAGCTCTACGTCGCCGCCAAGGAGCTGCAGGCCCCCTACGAGCTGGTCGCCGAGGTCGCGCGGACCGGCAAGCTGCCGGTCGTGCTGTTCACCGCCGGCGGCATCGCCACCCCGGCCGACGCGGCGATGATGATGCAGCTCGGCGCCGAGGGCGTCTTCGTGGGCTCGGGCATCTTCAAGTCGGGCGACCCGGCCAAGCGCGCCGCGGCCATCGTCAAGGCCACCACGTTCTACGACGACCCCGACGTCATCGCCAAGGTCTCCCGCGGCCTGGGCGAGGCCATGGTCGGCATCAACGTCGACGAGATCCCGCAGCCGCACCGCCTGGCCGAGCGCGGCTGGTGACATCGGGCGCGTCGGTGCAGGTCACAGGCTCGCACGCGTGAGACGATCACCTACGGCAGGCCGGGAGCACGATGACCCGGCCTGGCGGGGGCGCTACACGTGACGGCGATTTTCGCCGAAAAAGGCGACATCCGCGAAGGATGTCGCCTTTTTCGTGTTGTGTGGTGTTCACCGGGTAGTCATGATCTTCGGTCAGGCTACGGGGCGTCCCCTCACCCGAGATCGTCCAGGAGCGCCGCATGTCACTCAACCGCCGGCATTTCCTCGTCACCGGTTTAGCGGCCGGCGCCGCCGTGGCCGTCCCGGCCGCCGCCGCGCACGCCGAACCCGAACCCGACCCCGCCGCCGAGACGGCCCAGAGCCTGGCCTCGCGCGGGCTGCGTACCGACCCGTTCACCCTCGGCGTCGCCTGCGGTGACCCCGACCACGAGGGCTTCGTGCTGTGGACCAGGCTCGCCCAGCAGCCGATGGCCGAGGACGGGCTCGGCGGCATGCCCGGACGGCCCTTCCCCGTGCAGTGGCAGGTGTACGCCGACGAGCGCGCCCGCCGCGTCGTGCGCGCCGGGGTGAGCGTCGCCACGCCCGAGTGGGGGCACAGCGTGCACGTCGAGGTCTCAGGGCTGAGCTCGGACCGCGAGTACTGGTACCGCTTCCGCGTCGGCCCGTACGTCTCGCCGCTCGGCCGCGCCCGCACCGCCCCGCACCCGCTCTCGTACGGCGGCGCCCTGAGCATGGCCTTCGTCTCGTGCGCCCAGTACGAGCACGGCTACTTCACCAGCTACCGCCACCTGGCCGCCGAGCGCCCCGACCTGATCCTGCACCTGGGCGACTACCAGTACGAGTACACCCGCGACACCTACACCATCCCCGGCGGCAACGTCCGCCACCACGAGGGCCCCGAGACCGAGACGCTGGCGAACTACCGCCAGCGTCACGCCCAGTACAAGGCCGACCCCGACCTCCAGGCCGCGCACGCCGCCTCCCCGTGGCTGGTGGTGTGGGACGACCACGAGCTGGACAACAACTGGGCCGACGAGGTGCCCGAGAAGCCCGAGATCCCCCAGCCGGGCTTCCTGAGCAGGCGCGAGGCCGCCTTCCGCGCGTACTACGAGAACATGCCGCTGCGCCGCACCTCGATCCCGCGCGGCATCGACATGCAGCTCTACCGGCGGGTCAGGTGGGGCAGGATGGCCACGTTCCACATGCTCGACACCCGCCAGTACCGCGACGACCAGGGCTGCGGCGACGGCTACCGCGACTGCCCCGCCGCCGCCGACCCGGCCCGCTCGATCACGGGCGCGGCGCAGGAGGAGTGGCTGCTGGACGGCTTCCGCGACTCCCGCGCCCAGTGGGACATCCTGGGCCAGCAGGTCTTCTTCGCCCAGCGCGACAACAACGCCGGCCCCGCCAAGGTCACCTCCATGGACGCCTGGGACGGCTACGTCGCCTCACGGCGGCGCATCACGCAGGGATGGGTGGACGCGCAGGTGCGCAACCCGGTGGTGCTCACCGGCGACGTGCACGCGCACTGGGCCAGCGACCTCAAGCTCGACTACGACGACCCGACCGGGCCGTCGGTGGGCTCGGAGCTGGTGGCCAGCTCGATCTCGACGGGCGGTGACGGGGCCGACTCCGACCCGGCGCAGCACCCGTTCCTGGCCATCAACCCGCACCTGAAGTTCTACAACAACCAGCGCGGGTACGTGCTGACGACGATCGAGCGCGACCAGCTGGCGGCCGACTTCAAGGTCGTGCCGCAGGTCCGTACGCCGGGCGCCGACGTCTATACCCGGGCCACGTACGTCATCGAGGACCGCGTGCCCGGGGTCCAGCAGACGTACCTGCGCCCGCTCGACCCGGCGCTGCGGCTCGGGCGGCAGATCACGGCGGAGGAGACGGTCCGGCTGGAGACCGAGCGGCCGTAGCCCTTCTCGTCAAGGGGCCCGGCGTCGCGCCGGGCCCCTTTCCCGTGGCCCGGCGCGGAAGGTTAGCCGGGCTAAGTTGGTGGCATGAGAGACGATCTCACCGAGCTGGCCGGCCATGTCTCCACGGTGCTGCGCCACCTGGTCCTCCTGCTGCGGCGCACCGTCGCCGGCCAGCCCGTCACCAGCCAGCAGTACGGCGTCATGGGCTCGCTCGAATCCGGCCCGCGCCGCATGACCGGGCTGGCCGAGGAGCACGGCGTCCAGCTGCCCACCATGACCGTGCAGATCAACCGGCTGGAGGAGGCCGGCCTGGTCAGCCGGAGCGCCGACCCCGCCGACGCCCGCGTCAGGACGGTCGAGCTCACCGAGGAGGGCCGGGAGCGGCTGCGCGCCGTCCGCCGGGCCAGGGTCGGCCGGCTCGCGCGTGAACTGGAGGCGCTCACCGAAGAGGAGCGCGCCACCCTCGCGGCCGCCCTGCCCGTCCTGGCCAAACTCGGCCGCAAGGAGGAGCCCCGCCCGTAACCGGCCTTCGCGCGGCCGCAAGGAGTCGCCCCGCCCGTGACCGGCCCTCGCGCGGCCGCAAGGAGGAGCCCCGCCCAACACGGCCTTCGCGCGGTCGCCCCTGCCGGAAGATGTCGGGCCGTCCTGGTGTTGAATTGTCGGAACCCGTACCCGGACGGAAGGATCGACTGTGCCCACGATCGGTGTACTCGCCCTCCAGGGGGACGTGCGGGAGCATGCGCGCATGCTCCAGGAGGCCGGCGCGACGGCCGTGGCCGTGCGCCGCCCCGCCGAGCTGGACGCGGTCGACGGCCTGGTCATCCCCGGCGGCGAGTCGACCACGATGTGGAAGCTCGCCGAGACGTTCGACCTGCTCGACCCGCTGCGGATGCGCATCAAGGAGGGCCTGCCCGCCTACGGCTCCTGCGCCGGCATGATCATGCTGGCCGACCGGATCGAGGACGGCGTCGCCGGCCAGCAGACCATCGGCGGCATCGACATGGTGGTCAGGCGCAACGCGTTCGGCCGCCAGGTCGACTCCTTCGAGTCCGACCTGACCTTCGCCGGGCAGCGCGTGCACGCCGTCTTCATCCGCGCGCCCTGGGTCGAATCCGTCGGCGCGGACGTCGATGTGCTGGGCAGGGCCGAGCCTGGGGATAGGATCGTCGCGGTCCGTCAAGGGCCGTTGCTCGCGACGTCGTTCCATCCCGAGCTCACCGGGGACGTCAGCGTGCACCGTTACTTCGTAGACATGGTGAGGGAGCTCTAGGTAATGTCCGGCCACTCCAAATGGGCGACGACGAAGCACAAGAAGGCCGCGCTCGACGCCAAGCGCGGCAAGCTGTTCGCCAAGCTCATCAAGAACATCGAAGTGGCGGCCCGGACCGGTGGCCCTGACCCGGACGCCAACCCCACCCTCTTCGACGCCATCTTCAAGGCCAAGAAGAACTCCGTGCCCAACGACAACATCGAGCGGGCGCGCAAGCGCGGGGGCGGCCTGGAGGCCGGCGGCGCCGACTGGCAGACCATCATGTACGAGGGCTACGCGCCCGGCGGCGTCGCGGTGCTCATCGAGTGCCTCACCGACAACCGCAACCGCGCGGCCTCCGAGGTCCGCGTCGCGCTCACCCGCAACGGCGGCTCGCTGGCCGACCCCGGGTCCGTGTCCTACATGTTCAACCGCAAGGGCGTCGTGATCGTGCCCAAGGACGGTCTCGACGAGGACACCGTGCTGATGGCCGTGCTGGAGGCGGGCGCCGAGGAGGTCAACGACCTCGGCGACACCTTCGAGGTCGTCTCCGAGGCCGGCGACCTGGTCCCGGTCCGCAAGGCGCTCCAGGACGCCGGGATCGACTACGACTCGGCCGAGTCGAGCTTCCTGCCGACGATGAGCGTGCCGCTCGACGAGGAGGGCGCCAAGAAGGTGTTCCGCCTCATCGACGCGCTGGAGGACAGCGACGACGTGCAGAACGTCTTCGCCAACTTCGACGTCTCCGACGAGGTTCTCGCCGCGCTCGACTGACCGTTCCCCGGCGCGTGCGTGCGCCTGTGCGTTCGGGCAGGTCCGGGCCGCTTTTCGAACGCCGGTCCGACGTGCGGGTGCGGCCCGCCGCCTGAGAGCCGGTCGTCTCCGGCCGGTCTGTCGTGCGTGCGTGCGGAGCCGGGGCGAAGTAGGGTCGGGCGACGTGACTTCCCCCAACCCACCCCGGCCCAACCTGTCGGCGCTCGGCTGGCTGCTCGCCGTTCCCGCGCTGCTCGGCGCCCTCATCACGCTGCTCCTGCCGACCGTCCAGACGCTCTGGCTCAGCTTCCAGAGCGGCGGCGTCATGCGGGAGAGCGCCTACGCGGGGACGGCCAACTACGCGGACCTGCTCGGCGACGGCGCGTTCTGGCGGGCGCTGGGCTTCACGCTCTCGCTCACCCTGCTCCCGCTGCTGGTCGCCGTGGTGGTGGCGCCGCTGCTGGCGCTGGCGCTCGACCGGGCCGGCGCCTGGCCGAGGCGGGCGGGGCGGGTCGTGCTGTCGCTGGCCGTGGTCACGTTCTCGCCGGTCGCCGTCGCCGGTGCGTGGACGCGCGGGCTGAGCCCGGAGTCGTCCGGCCTGGCCGCGCTGGCCCAGGGGCTGCGCGAGCCCGGCACCGCGCCGTGGACGCTGCGGCTCATCGTCGCCGCCGGTACGTTCGGCATCGTGTGCGCGCTGGCCGTGCTCGCCTACCTGCCCGCCCTGCGCGGCGGTTCCGCCGTGCCCGCGACGCTCGCCGTGGCCGCGCTCGTCCTCCTGGCCACCGTCGCCACCGGCGTCCAGACGTTCTCCATCGGCATGGTGCTCACGCGCGGAGGCCCTCAGCACGCCACAGAGACGCTGGCGGGCCTGCAGTACGACTACGCCTTCAGAATGGCCCGGTTCGGCCCTGGCGCGGCCGTGGCGGCCCTCTCAGGGGTGATCCTCGGCGTGCTGGGCGTCGTCGCCACACTCGTCGCGGTGCTCTCCCGGCTGCGCATCACACTGACGCCCCGCCTCAAGCCGGCTCAGGGCGCACCTGCGCTGAAGGGCGGACCCGTACCTCATGACCCGTTCGGGACTCCGGGCGCATCGGGACCGCACGGCGGACCCGTACCTCATGACCCGTTCGGAACCCCGGACGCATCGGGACCGCACGGCGGACCCGTGCCTCATGGCGAGGCCGCGTACCACGGCGGCGCGCACGCACGGCACGGCGCTCCCGGCGGCGCGCACGCACCGCAGGGCGGGCCCGTACCCCACGGCGAGGCCGCACCTTACGGAGGTGCGCAGGCACCGCAGAGCGTACCCGCGTCCCACGGCTCGCCGGCGGCGCCCGGCGGGGTGTACGGCGCGGGCATCGGCTCACCGGCCGCTCCCGGCCGGGCGTACGGCGCGGCCGTCGGCCGGCGGACGGCCGGGCCCGGATGGGTGGCGGCCGGCGCGGTCGCGCTGCTGATCTTCGCCGCGGCGTGGGTGCTGCTCTCCTGGCCCTGGATCGACGGCGTGCTCGCCACCCCGTCCGCACCCGCGTCGACCCTGCGGACCCACGTCAACACCTGGGTGCCCGCCCTGGCCGGAGCCCTGGTCTCGGTGGGGGTGGCCTACCTCGCCGCGCTCGGCATCGGCGGCCTGCGCCCGCTCGGCCGGGGCAGCGAGTGGCTGCTGCTGGCGTTCGCCCCCTGGTTGTTCGTCGGCCCGGGCCCGCTCGGCGTCGCCAACTGGCAGAACGCCCGCAACCTCGGCCTCATCGACTCCTTCCCCGCCCTCGTCCCGCCGCTGCTGGTGAGCGTGCCCGCCCTGCTCGTGCTGACCCTGCTGTGCAAGGGGCTGTCCGAGCGCTCGGGCGGCGACTTCTTCGGCGGTGTGCTGCTGCCCTCGCTCCCCATGGCGGGCATCCTGGCCGGCGCCGTCACCCTCGTGAACGCCCACGACCTCAGCTGGCCGCTCCTCGTCGCGCAGCAGGCGGACGCCTACACCACGCCGGTCAGCCAGGTGACCAGGCTCGGCTCCTTCGCCGGGGGCACGCCCGACATCGGCGCCGCCACGCCGCTGCTCGTGGTCGCCGTCGCGCTCGCCGCCCTCGTGGCCGCGCAGTTGCTCTACCTCGACCGGCTCGCCGTCACGACTAATGGTTCGCCGGTACGTACGGACGCTGCGTAGGTTGGCTCATTGTGGAGATTCGCAACATTACGCCCGAAGACTTCGACGACGTCCTCGACGTCCGCAGGCGCTCGTTCGGCCCCGTGCCCGCCGCCGACAGGGAGAAGTGGCGCCAGGCCGCGCTCGTGACGGTGGCCGAGGGCCGCTACCTGGGCGCGTTCGACGGCTCGCGGCTGGCCGCCGCGGCGCGGCTGCGCCGGTTCACGCAGTGGTGGCACGGCCGGCCGCAGGCCATGGCCGGGGTCGCCGGGGTCACCGTCAACCCCGAGGACCGCGGGCGGGGCGTCGGCACGCGGATCATGCGGGCCGTCATGGACCGCGCGGTGGAGCTGGGTGACGCGGTCTCCGCGCTCTACCCGGCCACCACGCCCATCTACCGGGGCATCGGCTACGAACACGCGGGAGCCAGGCGGACCGTCAGGCTCCCCGCCGAGTCGCTGCGCAGGATCCGCCCGTCCGGCCCGGTCAAGCTGCGCAGGATGGGGCCCGGCGACGGCGGCGAGGTCGTCTCCGTACTGCATCGCGCCCACGCCGCCGCCCGCTCCAGCGGCCCGATCTCCTACGACGAGCACACATGGAACCTATGGCTGGCCAACGAGGACGACTTCCTCTACCTCGCCGACGACGGCTACGTGATCTACCGATGGAAGGGCGACGACATCGAGGTCGAGAACCTCGTCGCCGCCTCGCCCGACACCCTGCGGGCCCTGTGGTCCATGGTCGGCAGCGCGTCCTCGATCGCCCGCGACATCGTCGCGACCGTGGCGCCCGACGACCCGGTGCTGTGGCTGCTGCCCGACCGGACGAAGGAGCAGGTCACGGAGACGCGGTGGATGTTCAGGGTGCTGGACGTGGCCGCGGCGGTCGAGCGCAGGGGCTACCCGGCGCACGCGGCCTGCGACGCCGTCGTCACCGTGGACGACCCGACGCGGGGCGGAGGCACGTGGCGGCTGGACATCTCCGGCGGATTCGGCACGGCCACACCGGCCGAGGGCCCCGGCGTCACGCTCTCGGTGAACGGATTCTCCGCCCTGTACGCCGGCATCCCGCCGTACACGCTGCGCCTCAGCGGTCTCATGTCCGGAGATGACCGCCACGACCAGGCACTCGAAGCGGCCTTCGCCGCCCGGCCGTACATGCTCGACTACTTCTGACGCGCGCGTTTCCCCGCTGACCGCGCGTTTCCCGATGCGCCCGCACGCCCGCCGGAGTAAAGTCTCCTGCCGAACAGGTGTTCTGGTCCCCGGTCTTTCTTGGAGGCATGCCGGTGCGGGTGATGGGCGTGGACCCGGGGCTGACCCGGTGCGGTCTCGGGGCCGTCGAAGGGCGCCCGGGCGCGCCCCTGGCCCTGGTGGCCGTCGGGGTGGTCCGCACCGGGGCCGACGAGGACCTCGGGTCCAGGCTCGTCGGCATCGAGGCGGGGATCGAGCGCTGGCTCGACGACGTACGCCCCGACGCGGTGGCGGTCGAGCGCGTCTTCAGCCAGCACAACGTCCGCACCGTGATGGGCACCGCCCAGGCCGCCGGCATCGCCGTCCTCTGCGCGGCCCGGCGCGGCCTGCCCGTGGCGCTGCACACGCCGTCCGAGGTCAAGGCCGCCATCACGGGCAGCGGCACGGCCGACAAGAAACAGATCGGCGCCATGGTCACCCGGCTGCTGCGGCTCACCGAGATCCCCAAGCCCGCCGACGCCGCCGACGCCCTCGCCCTGGCCATCTGCCACGTCTGGCGCGGCGGCGCCCAGCACCGCCTCGCCGAAGCCGTCGCCCGCGCCACCCGCCAATCCCCGCGCCGATGATCGGCGATCCGAAGCCGAGGGCCGCACATCCGCCCGCACTTCGGCCTTCGCCCCGAGCCGTACATTCGGCTTCACCCCGGACTTCGGACCGGACCGTGCACCGGGACTTCGGACCGGACCGTGCACCGGGACTTCGGACCGGACCGTGCACCCGGACCTCGGACCGGACCCTCGTACTGGACCTGTACCGGGGACCTCGAACCGGGACCTCGAACCGGGCCTCATACGAACTCCGTACAGGCCTTACATCCGGCTTCACCAGTCACAACGTGGCCGCCGTCGGCTCCGCTCTCAGCGATCCGCCGGGGGATGTGGCGTGCCTGGAGTGCGATCCGTGGTGAGATGTGGGAACCGGTCGTGGAGGTCCGCGGGCCGAGGTGGCGGCGTGCTGCCGCCCGAGTCCGGAGCGCGGCGTGCGCTCGGGCGCGAGCCGGTGACGGGAGTCGTCACGTGGCGACGTGGATGACGGGAGGCAGGGCGTGATCGCGTCAGTGGCGGGCAAGGTGACGGCGATAGCGCCCGACGGCGCCGTGATCGAGGTCGGAGGGGTCGGCATCCTGACCCACTGCACCCCGGGCACCCTCGCCAGCCTCCGTATGGGCGAGGAGGCGCGCCTGGCCACGTCGCTGGTGGTGCGCGAGGAGTCACTCACCCTGTACGGCTTCGCCACCGACGACGAGCGGGCCGTCTTCGAGCTGCTGCAGACCGCCAGCGGCGTGGGGCCCAAGCTGGCCCTGGCCATGCTCG
The DNA here is from genome assembly GCF_035917475.1 of Nonomuraea fuscirosea. NCBI lineage: Bacteria > Bacillati > Actinomycetota > Actinomycetes > Streptosporangiales > Streptosporangiaceae > Nonomuraea > Nonomuraea fuscirosea. The sequence goes on from NZ_CP109074.1 coordinate 2,586,857, forward strand.
CCGTCCACACGCCCAACGCGCTGCGGGTCGCCGTGGCCACCGCCGATCTCAAGGCGCTCACCCAGGTGCCGGGAATCGGGCAGAAGGGTGCCCAGCGGATCGTGCTGGAGCTCAAGGACCGGCTCGGCACGCCCGAGGAGGCCGTCAACGCCGCCATCAACGGAGAGCGCAAGGTGGCGGTCTGGCGCGAGCAGGTCCACTCCGGCCTGGTGGGGCTGGGCTACTCCAGCAAGGACGCCGACGAGGCCATCGCAGCCGTAGAACCCGACGCCGACGCCGACCTGGCCGCCGGCCGCCAACCCCAGATAGCCGCCCTCCTGAAGTCCGCCCTACGCTCCCTGAGCATCCGATGACCCCCACCCCACCAGCCCTTACCGGCCACGCCACTGTGGTTGGGCGAGCCGCTACCACCGGGTGTACCGATGCCAGGGAGCTAGTCACTGCGAGTGGACGAGCCGTCCTCAGCGGGCAGGTCGCTGCCACCGGCCAAGCCGTTTCCATCGGGGAAGTCGCCGCCGCTGACCTGGCCGCCTTCACCGGGCAATTCCGTGCCATCAGACGAGTTGCTTCTTCGAAGGGGCGAGCCACCCTCATCGGGCGAGATGCCGCCTCGGGGCGAGCCACTCCCGTTGGGCGAGCCGCGGCAAGTGGGCGAGTCACGCCTGTCGGGCGTGTTGCCGCCGCAGGGCTGGCCATTCTCCCCGGGCGAGTCGGCGCCATCCGGCGAGCCATTCCAGCCGGGCGAGTTGCCGTCGCTGGAGCGGCTACCTTCGCTGGGCGAGCAAGCCCTGTCCGGCGAGCCACTTCTTCCACCGGACCAGCCCATCTCGTCGGGCGAGCCGGCTCTGGTGGGCGCGCTGTCTCCGTGGGACGAGTCGTCTTCACCGAGCGAGTTGTCTTCGGTCGGCGCGCCGGTTCTACAGGGTGCGTCAGTCCCGTCGGGCGAGACGTGGTTCCCCGGCGGCCAGCCGCCGCTGGGAGGGGCGCACGTGCCGGGATGGCGCCCATCGTCGGGATGGCCCCCATATGCGCTGATCACCACCGCCCCGCCCCCGTCAGCGGCACGCCTGCCGTCAGTCGGCTCGGCTGGGGCGCCGGCGTGAGCGCCGTGTGTGCCGAGGGTGACCTCGAACGGGAGGGGAGGGTGGGCCGGGATGGACTTTGAGAGGGAGATCCTGTCGCCGGCGGCCGGAGGCGACGAGTTGCAGATCGAGGCCGCCCTGCGGCCCAAGCGCCTGAGTGAGTTCATCGGGCAGGGCCGGGTGCGGGAGCAGTTGTCTCTCGTGCTGGAAAGCGCCCTGCGCCGGGAGAGTCCGCCCGATCACGTGCTCATGAGCGGTGCCCCGGGCCTGGGCAAGACCACCTTGGCCATGATCATCGCAGCTGAGCTGAACGCGCCGCTGCGGATCACCTCGGGGCCCGCGCTCGAACGGGCGGGGGACCTCGCGGCGATCCTGTCCACGCTGACCGAGGGCGAGGTGCTGTTCATCGACGAGATCCACCGGATGGCCAGGCCCGCCGAGGAGATGCTCTACCTGGCCATGGAGGACTTCCGGGTGGACATCGTGGTCGGCAAGGGCCCGGGGGCGACCGCCATTCCGCTGGAGATCGCGCCCTTCACGCTGGTCGGCGCCACGACCAGGGCGGGGCTGCTGCCGGCGCCGTTGCGTGACCGGTTCGGCTTCACCGCCCACATGGACTTCTACGAGGCGGCCGAGCTGGAGCAGGTGCTGCGCCGCTCGGCCAAGCTGCTCGGCGTCGTGCTCCCGGACGAGGCTGCGCACGAGATCGCCAGGCGTTCGCGCGGCACGCCCCGCATCGCCAACCGGCTCCTGCGCCGGGTGCGTGACTTCGCGGACGTGCGCGCGGACGGCGTCATCGACCGCGACGTGGCCTCGGCGGCGCTCAATTTGTACGAGGTCGACGCCGAAGGGCTCGACCGGCTCGACCGGGCGGTGCTCGGCGTGCTGCTGCGCAAGTTCGGCGGCGGGCCGGTGGGGCTGAGCACGCTGGCGGTGGCCGTGGGGGAGGAGCCGGAGACGGTCGAGGTCGTGGCCGAGCCGTTCCTCGTCCGGCAAGGTCTGCTGGCCAGGACGCCGCGCGGCCGGGTCGCCACCGCGGCGGCCTGGACTCATCTCGGGATGACCCCGCCACCCGACGCGTTCGGAGCTACGCTTTTCGACTGATTACAGAACGGTTGCAACCGTTTCAAATTGGGAACTTCCCCGCGCGCCGAAACGCTGCCTCGTTGCCGCGTTTCGCAACAAGCGCCTACACTCCGTGGCTTGGCTGGCTGTGTAGGCTGACGGGCTGAGCGGCGCGGCCCGAAGCAACGCACGGAATTTCCGGCGCGAGGCCGGTGTCAACTTCTTGTACGACAATGGAAGGTCGCCCCTTATGGACATGGGACAACTCGGAAGCATCCTGCCGCTGATTCTTCTGGTGGTGGTGTTCTACTTCCTGCTGATCCGCCCTCAGCGCAAGCGGCAGCAGGAGGCGGCCCAGATGCAGAACTCGCTGACTCCGGGCGCGCGGGTCATGACCACGACCGGGCTGTTCGGCACGGTCGTCGCGGTGGACAATGAGGACGTCGTCCTCGAAGTCGCGCCGGGGATCGAGACCCGTTGGGTGAAGGCGGCCATCGGCCGCGTCGTCGCTCCCGGCGACGCCCCGGCCAGCGAGGACGAGCCGGTCGCGCAGGAGACCGGGCTCGACGAGGAGGGCAAGAAGGAGTCCGAGGCCACCGTGGAGCGCAACGGCGACCAGGACTCCAGTACGAAGCAGTCCTGACTAAGCTCTGCGACAAACCCCTATCTGAAAGAACTGACGACCAGTGGCCCGACCGACCAGCCGCCACAGCCGACCGGGGCGTACGCTCCTGGTGCTGCTGGCGCTCATCCTCGCCCTGGGCGGGACGATGTTCCTGCAGCAGGCGTTCACGCCCAAGCTGGGACTCGACCTCGCCGGCGGTACGACGGTGACTCTGTCGCCCGTGACCTTGAACAACGCGTCGCCGCCCGAGGAGATCCTCGATCGCGCGGTCAACATCATTCGCGATCGGGTCAACGGCACCGGAATCTCCGACGCAGAGGTCGCCAAGTCCGGCGACAACATCATCATCTCCATTCCGGGCGTGGGTCAGAACGAGGCCGTCAAACTGGTCGCGACCACCGCGGAGCTGCGCTTCCGTCAGGTGCTCGCCGTTGCGGCCACGCAGCTTCCGCAGGAGCTGGCCACCAACGCGCCCACGCCGAGCGCCTCGTCCTCCGCCAGCCCGTCGGCCGAGCCCACGGGCTCCCAGCCGGCCAGGAAGCCGTCCAGCTCGCAGTCGGCATCGACACCCAGCGCCTCTCCCACGGGGAGGGCGCTGTCTTCGGCTCTGACCGCCCCTTCGCCCGCGACCTCGTCCTCGGCCCAGCCGTCCGCGCAGAGTTCCGCGCAGCCGTCGGCTGAGCCGACGGGCACGCAGAACGGGCAGAAGCAGGACAGGAAGGGCCAGGACAGCAAGCCGACGGCCAGCCCGACCGGCCAGACCGGCACGCCGCCGCCGCAAGACCCCAACGCCTCCGGCATCGACCCGTCCGGCATCGACCCGGCGGTGCTGGCGCAGTTCAACAAGCTCGACTGCGCCGACCCGAAGAACCGCGGCCAGGGCGTCCAGGACGACCCGAACAAGCAGTTCGCCGGCTGTGAGGCCGACGGCGCCTACAAGTACGTCCTCGACATCGCCAAGGTCGTCGGCACCGACATCGACACGGCCTCCGCGGGCGTCCGCCAGGGCACCACCGAGTGGGTCGTCCAGCTCGACTTCAAGAGCAAGGGCGCGGGCGAGTGGGGCAAGCTCACCACCACCGCGTTCAACTCTCCCGAGCCGCGCAACCAGGTCGCGGTCGTGCTCGACGGCGTCGTCATCACCGCGCCGGTCATCCAGGGCCCGATCCCCGGCGGCCGGGCCGAGATCACCGGCGGCTTCAACCAGGCCAGCGCCACCACCCTGGCCGACCAGCTCAAGTACGGCGCGCTGCCGCTGAAGTTCAACCGCAGCTCGATCGACACGGTCTCCTCGACCCTCGGTCAGGACCAGCTCCAGGGCGGCCTGGTCGCGGGCCTCATCGGTCTCGGGCTCGTGGTCGTCTACTGCCTGCTCTACTACCGGGGCCTGGGCATCGTGGCGGTGCTGAGCCTCGTGGTCGCCACGGTCATCACCTATACGTCGGTGGTCGTGCTCGGGCACAACGCCGGCTTCCGGCTCTCGCTGCCGCACATCATCGGCCTCGTGGTCTCGATCGGTATCACCGCCGACTCCTTCATCGTGTACTTCGAACGCATACGTGATGAGATGAAGGAGGGCAGGCGGACGCTCCGGGCGGCCGTCGAGGTGGCCTGGGTCCGTGCCCGGCGCACGATCCTGATCGCCGACGCCGTCATGTTCATCGCCGCGATCGTGCTGTACTTTCTGGCGGTGGGCGGTGTGGCCGGGTTCGCGTTCGCGATGGGCCTGACCACGCTGATCGACGTCGTGGTGGTGTTCCTGTTCACCAAGCCGTTCATCGCCCTGCTGGCCAAGGTGAAGTTCTTCGCCAAGGGGCACCCGCTGTCCGGGCTCGACGCCGAGCGCATGAGCGAGGCGGGCTCGACGACCGGCCGCAAGACCACTCCGCAGGAGGCCTGAGATGGGACTGGGGCGTCGCCTCTACCGCGGCGAGATCGATGTCGACTTCGTCGGCAAGTGGAGGCTCTGGTACAGCCTCTCCGGCCTGCTGCTGGTCATCTCGCTGGCCGGAATCCTGATCAACGGGCTCAACCTGGGCGTGGAGTTCAGGGGCGGTTCGGTCTTCTCCTTCAAGGCGCAGACCGCGAACATCGAGCAGGTGCGCGAGACCTTCCAGGAGGAGGGCGTGCACCAGCCGATCGTGCAGACGGCTGGCGACCGCTGGCGGGTCACCACCGAGGCCCTGTCGGAAGGCACCATGAACCAGGTGCAGACCGCCATCGCGAAGGACTACAGCGTCCCCACCGACCAGGTCGACATCCAGTCGATCGGCGCGTCCTGGGGCGGTGAGGTCTCGGAGAAGGCCTGGATCGGCCTGGCCGTGTTCATGCTGGCGATCATCCTGTACCTGTCGATGGCGTTCGAGCCGAAGATGGCCCTGGCCGCCATCGTCGCGCTCGTCCACGACCTCGTCATCACGGCCGGCATCTACGCCTGGTCGGGCTTCGAGGTCACGCCCGCGACGCTGCTGGGCTTCCTGACCATCCTCGGTTACTCGCTCTACGACGCGGTCGTGGTGTTCGACATGATCAAGGAAGTCACGGCCAAGCTGGGTCACACCTCCAAGCAGACGTACTCGATGGCGGCCAACAACGCGCTCAACCACACGCTGATCCGGTCGCTGAACACCTCGCTGGTCGCGATCCTGCCGGTGGCGGCGATCCTGTTCATCGGCACCACGCTGCTCGGCGCGGGCACGCTGAAGGACCTGTCGCTCGCCCTGTTCGTCGGCATGATCGTCGGTACGTACTCCTCGCTGTGCGTGGCCACGCCGCTGCTGGTGACGCTCAAGGAGCGCGAGCCGAAGTACCAGGCCATCGCGAGGAGGATCGCCTCCACGAGCGGCGGTGGCAAGGGGACGAAAAGTTCCAAAAGCGCGGCCGTAGCCAAGGGATAGCCGTAGCTCCCGTACGACGCCCTCACCCCGCGAAAGGGTGAGGGCGTCGTCGTGTCCCCGGCCGGCGGGATCTTCGGGCCGGACGGCCCGTGGCCCCCGGCCGGGTGCGCTCGGAGGGCTTCGCGGGCCGCTCAGGGCGTTCTGGGAGGTGCTCGGGTTCGGGGTGGGGGCCGGAATGCACCATCATGGTGCCCGGCAGAGGGCCGGTTGAGAGAGGCGAGGGACGACGATGACCGAGCTGAGTGCGATGATCCTGGACCGCATCAGGGATGTGCCCGACTATCCCCAGCCGGGCGTGATGTTCAAGGACATCACCCCGTTGCTGGCCGACCCGGTCGCGATGGCGGCCGTCGTGGAGGAGCTGGCGGGGCTGCACCAGGTCGACAAGATCGTGGGGATCGAGGCCCGCGGGTTCATCCTCGCCGCTCCGGTGGCCTACCGGGCGGGCGCCGGGTTCGTCCCGGTGCGCAAGAAGGGGAAACTGCCCGCCGCGACCCTGGAAGAGTCCTACGATCTGGAGTACGGCTCCGCGACCATCGAGGTCCACCGTGACGCCTTCGCGCCCGGCGACCGGGTGCTCATCGTCGATGACGTGCTGGCCACGGGAGGCACCGCGAAGGCGGCCGTCGATCTCGTGGAGCGGGCCGGAGCCACTGTCGCCGGCCTCGCCGTGCTGATGGAGCTCGCCTTCCTGAAAGGACGTGACCGGCTGACGGGAGTGGACCTGCACTCCCTCGTGATCGTCTGAGCCCGGCCCGAGGCGGCCCAGGTTCGCCACCTGGATACACTGGGGGGATCTGGACTCGAACGTGAGGAGTCACTGCGTGAGGAGTCTGTGTGCCCCGTGATGTGGTCGCGCCCGACGTGACCGACTCAGGCAACGCCGAGGCGCCCGGCGTTCCGTCGGTGCGTCGCAGGCGGTTCGGGGGTGGGGCCATGAATCCGGTGCTGGAGCCGCTGTTCCGCACGGTCCGCGCCACCCACCCCAAGGCCGACCTGCGCCTGATCGAGCGCGCCTACGACGTCGCCGCCTACCACCACCGCGACCAGAAGCGGAAGTCCGGCGACCCGTACATCACCCATCCGCTCGCCGTGGCGACGATCCTGGCCGAGCTCGGCACCGACGACGAGACGCTGTGCGCGGCGCTGCTGCACGACACGGTGGAGGACACCGCCTACAGCCTCGACGAGCTGCGCGGCGACTTCGGCGACACCATCGGGTCGCTGGTCGACGGCGTCACCAAGCTCGACAAGGTGAAGTTCGGCGACGCGGCGCAGGCCGAGACCGTGCGCAAGATGGTCGTGGCGATGTCGCGCGACATCCGGGTGCTGATCATCAAGCTGGCCGACCGCCTGCACAACATGCGCACCATGCGCTACCTGCCGGAGCACAAGCGGCACCAGAAGTCGCGTGAGACGCTGGAGATCTTCGCCCCGCTGGCCCACCGCCTGGGCATGAACACGATCAAGTGGGAGCTGGAGGACCTCGCGTTCGCCATGCTCTACCCCAAGCGCTACGACGAGATCGCGCGCATGGTGTCGGAGCGCGCGCCGCGCCGTGACCTGTTCCTGCAGGAGGTCATCGAGAAGGTCTCCGGCGACCTGCGCGAGGCGAAGATCCGCGCCGTGGTCAAGGGGCGGCCGAAGCACTACTACTCGGTCTACCAGAAGATGATCGCCAGGGATGTCGCGTTCGACGACATCTACGATCTTGTGGGCATCCGCGTCCTCGTCGACAGCGTGCGCGACTGCTACGCCGCGCTCGGCACCATCCACGCCAGGTGGAACCCGGTCCCGGGCCGGTTCAAGGACTACATCGCGATGCCCAAGTTCAACATGTACCAGTCGCTGCACACCACGGTGATCGGTCCCGAGGGCAAGCCGGTGGAGCTGCAGATCCGCACCCACGCGATGCACCACAGGGCCGAGTACGGCGTGGCCGCGCACTGGAAGTACAAGGAGGAGGTCGGCGCCCCCGGCCCCACCGGCAAGGTCAAGCCGGGCAGCGACATGGCCTGGCTGCGCCAGCTCCTCGACTGGCAGAAGGAGACCTCCGACCCGGGCGAGTTCCTCGAGTCGCTGCGCTTCGACCTGTCGGTCTCCGAGGTCTACGTGTTCACCCCGAAGGGCTCGGTCATCGCCCTGCCCGAGGGGGCCACGCCGGTCGACTTCGCCTACGCGGTGCACACCGAGGTGGGTCATCGCTGTATCGGCGCCCGGGTCAACGGGCGGCTGGTGCCCCTGGAGTCGCGGCTCGGCAACGGCGACACGGTCGAGATCTTCACCTCGAAGTCGCCGGACGCCGGGCCGTCGCGCGACTGGCTGAAGTTCGTCAAGTCGGGCCGGGCCCGTAACAAGATCCGGCAGTGGTTCTCCAAGGAGCGCCGCGAGACCGCGATCGAGGCGGGCAAGGAGGCCATCGGGCGGGCCATGCGCAAGCAGGGCCTGCCGCTGCAGCGGCTCATGTCCGGCGAGGCGCTGCTGGCGCTGGCCCGCGACCTGCGCTACCCCGACGTGTCCGCGCTCTACGCGGCCGTGGGCGAGGGGCACATCGCGGCGCAGACCGTCGTGCAGAAGCTCGTCTCCTCGATCGGCGGCGTCGACAGCGCCGAGGAGGACATCGCCGAGACCTCGCTGCCGACCCGGCTGCGCGGCCGCCCCCGTGGCGGCGGCGGCGCGGGCGTGGTGGTGGCGGGCGACGCCGACGTCTGGGTACGCCTGTCGAAGTGCTGCACCCCGGTGCCCGGCGACGACATCGTCGGCTTCGTCACCCGGGGGCACGGCGTGTCCGTGCACCGGTCCGACTGCACCAACATCGAGCAGCTCAAGACCCAGCCCGACCGGCTGGTGGAGGTGAGCTGGTCGCCGAGCGACGACAGCGTGTTCCTGGTGGCCATCCAGGTGGAGGCGCTCGACCGGCCGCGCCTGCTGTCCGACGTCACCCGCACACTGTCCGACCAGCACGTCAACATCCTCAGCGCCTCGGTGACGACCTCGCGCGACCGGGTGGCGGTCAGCAAGTTCACCTTCGAGATGGGCGACCCCAAGCACCTCGGCCACGTGCTCAAGGCCGTGCGCAGCATCCAGGGCGTCTTCGACGTCTACCGGGTGAGCGGCGCCGGCGGCTGACCGGCCCGCGCGGCCGGCCCGCTTGCCGGTGACGACGGTGGTCAGCGACGGCGGTGGTCAGCGTTGCCGCAGGTCCGGGAGGTTGATCACGATCGCCTCCTGGGTGCTGCGGGAGATCACCACGACCGCCTCCCGCTCGGGATCGGGGTTCTCCTCGCGGTGCGGCACGTACGGCGGCACGAAGACGTAGTCGCCGGGCCCGGCCTCGATCCGCACCTCCTCGTCGTCCTCCAGGAACACGAACGAGGGCCGCCCGCTGACCACGTAGATCGCCGTCTCGGAGGCCCCGTGGTGGTGGTCGGACGAGCGGGTGGAGGGCGCGACGTGCGTCTGCCCCATCCACAGCCGCGACGACCCGGTCGTGGGGCCGCTCACGGCGGCCAGCCGGCGCATGCCGGAGCTCTGCGCCGTCTCTCCCGAGAGCGCTCCTGCGGCGACGTGACGCAGGCTCTGGTGGAAGGGGTCACCCTGGGACCGGTAACCCTCCCAGAGGCGTCCTCCGGCCCGTTCGAGCACATCCGTGGCGACGGCGGTCAGCCGTACGGGATCGTCGCAGGCGGACAGCAGGGCGTCGGCCAGGACCGGATCGTGCGCGCGCAGCTCGCGCAGCAGCCACTTGCCGCTGCCGTGCCACCGGCCGCCCACGCTCAGCGCCGCCCTGGCGGTGGCCTGCACGACCTCCCAGCCGATGAACGCCAGCTCGCCGGGATCGCTCGCCCCCGCCAGGTCGTCGAGCAGGTCGGACAGCACGTAGCGGGCGCGGTCGGACTGACCGGGCGTCTGCCCGCCGGGACCGGCCGAGACGCGCTCACCCAGCACGCCCTGCAGGTCGCTGGCCCGGCCGCCGGTCCTGTCGGTCAGCACGGCGCCCTCGGCGCAGATGCGGGCCAGGGTGGGCTGACGGGACTCGAAACCCCGCTCGATGTAGGCGGCCAGGCTCGTCTCGCTGTGCGCGAACAGCTCGACCGGCCAGCCGTGCCAGCGCAGCGTCTCGCGGTAGGGGCGGTCGAGGCCGTCGAGGACCACCACGATGTCGAGGTCGGAGGTGCTGGTGCGGCGCTCGGTGAGCACGCTGCCGCCGACGAAGGCGTACAGGGCGCCGGGGAACATCTCTTCGACGAGGGCGCGCGCGGCGGCGACGGGGTCCATGCCGCACAGCCTAGATCAGGAGCCGTCGCTCGCCGCCCGATTCGGCGACGGCCCCCGGAAGGCCGGAAAGGCCGGTGAACTGCGGGGAAGCGGGGAAAGTTCCGAGTGGTCCGGCGAGGGGCAGGGGAGTGCGCCGCCCCGCGCCGGACTCAGCTGAACTCGGTGAGCGTGCGCTCGGCCTCCGCCAGCCAGGAACGGCGGGCGGTCAGGGACTCCTCGGCCTCCTTGACGTCCTTGGCGCGCCCGGCCGCCTGCGCCTTGGCCAGCCGCTTCTCCAGCTGCTCGATCGAGGTGCGCAGCTGGTCGACGGTGCTCTGCGCGCGGGCCCTGGCCTCTGGGTTGGAGCGCTTCCACTCCGCGTCCTCGGCCTTGCGCACGGCCTCGTCGACCTTGCGCAGCCCGCCTTCGAGCCGGTCGCGCTGCTCGCGCGGCACCGGGCCGGCCGCCTCCCACCGCTCCAGGATGTGCCGCAGCGCGGCCCTGGCGGTGCGTACGTCGGTGACCGGCAGAATCTTCTCCGCCTCGGCCAGCAGCACCTCCTTGACCTCGGCGTTGGCCGCCAGCGAGGCGTCACGCTCGGCGAAGACCGCCGAACGGGCCTGGAAGAACTGGTCCTGGGCGCCCTTGAAGCGGGCCCACAGCTCGTCCTCGGCCTCACGGGAGGCACGCCCGGCGTTCTTCCACTGCTGCATCAGGTCGCGGTAGATCGCCGCGGTCTGGCCCCAGTCGGTCGAGCCGGCGATGGCCTCGGCCTCGGCGACGATGCGCTCCTTGGCCGCCCGCACGCCCTCGCGCTGCTCGTCGAGCCCCGCGAAGTACTGCTTGCGCCGCTTGGCGAACGCCGTGCGCGCGGCCGACAGCCGCTTCCACAGCGCGGCCTCGGTGACCCGGTCGATGCGGTCGGCGGCCTTCCACTCCTCGACGAGCTCACGCAGCCGCTCGCCGCCGGACTTCCAGTGGGTGGTCTCCTCCGCGATGCGCTCGGCCTCGCCGACGATGCGTTCCTTGACCGCCCTGGCCTCCACCCGCGCCTGCTCGCGAGCGGCCTTGACCTCCTCGCGGCGCTGGGCGACCAGCTCCGTCAGGCCGTCCAGCCTGGCCGTCAGCGCCGCCAGGTCGCCGATGGCGTGCGCGTCGGCGACGGCCTCGCGCAGCTTGACGATGCCGGCCTCGGCCTGGGCCGGAGCCAGGTCGGTGCCCCTGACACGCTGCTCGAGGAGCTGCACCTGCCCGGCCAGCTCGTCGTACTTGCGATGGAAGTAGGCCAGTGCCTCTTCAGGTTCACCGGCCTGCCAGGAGCCGACGGCCCGCTCTCCCTCAGCCGTACGCACGTAGACGGTGCCGTCGTCGTCTACCCGGCCCCACGGGTCGGTGCTCACCGTGTCCTCCCGCACTATCCATCAGACCCTTCGGGACTACTTCGTCCCTAGTTTGTATTACGTCAGCTCTTGCCGGCGATTGTCACGTCTTTGATTTCGACGGTTTGCTTCGGTGCTCCGGTCCCATCTCCCATGTCGGCGATGACGCCTGCTTTGTTCACCTTGTCCAGGATGTCGAGCCCCTTGGTGATCGTACCCACCGGCGTGTAATCCGGGGTGAGTCCGATGTCGCCGTAAACCAGGAAGAACTGGCTGCCTGTGCTGCCCGGCGCCGAGGTCTTGGCCATGGCCATCACCCCGCGCTTGTACTGGGCGCCGGTCAGGTTCTCCTCGGCCATCACGTAGCCGGGGCCGCCGGAGCCGTCCTGGCTCTTGCCGTCGGCCTTGGCGCTCGGGTCGCCGCACTGCAGCATGGGGAACTTCTCGCTGCCGAGCCGGTGGCACTTGCTGCCGTCGTAGTACTTCTTCTTCGCCAGGAACTCCAGCGAGTTGGTCGCGCACGGCGCCTTGGCGTTGTTCAGCTCGACCACGATGTCGCCCAGGTTCGTCTTGAACGTCATCTTCTTCGTGGCGGGCTCCGTCTTGACCTTCGCCGGCGGCATGCCGACGTCCTTGACCTGACCGCCCCCCGCGTCCTTGACGTAGTCGCACGTGCCCGTCGCCGCGTCGTACGGCTTGGGCCCCGTGGGCGCCGACGCCGCGGCGGTGTCGGCGGGCGTGGCCGAGGGCGAGGCGGCCGCCTCCGTGCCCGCGTCGCCACCGCCCAGCAGCGCGACCGCGGCCACGATGCCACCCACCACGATCACCACGCCCACGGTGGAGCCGATGATCGCCGTGCGCTTGGCCTTCTGCTCGCGCTCGATGCGGCGTTGCATCTGCCGCTCGTAGTGCTCGCGCGCCAGCTGCTTCTGCCGGTCCTTCCCCGTGGCCACCGCTTTGCCTCCCATAGTCAATCAACTGAGGTGGGCGAATCGTATCGGCCAACGGGTAATGATTCGCAGCCCGGCGACCCGCACCGGTACCCTTCGGTTACATTCCCATTGGCTTTTCGACGAGATCACCTGAGGCAGATGCTCATCGCCGGCTTCCCCGCAGGGGCCTTCCAGACCAATTGTTACGTCGTCGCGCCCGCCGCCGGCGAGGAGTGCGTGATCGTCGACCCGGGCCAGGACGCGACGGAAGGCGTCGAGGAGCTGCTGCGCGAGCACCGGCTCAAGCCCGTCGCGGTCCTGCTCACCCACGGTCACCTCGACCACGTCTGGTCCGTGGCCCCCGTGTGCGGCGCGCGTGACGTGCCCGCGTGGATCCACCCCGACGACCGCCACCTGCTGAGCGATCCCGCCGCCGGCCTGTCGGAGACCAGCGCGTCGCTGTTCGGCGGGCTGACGCTGAGCGAGCCCGACGACGTGCGCGAGCTGTCCGACGGCGCCGTGCTGCCGCTCGCGGGGCTGGAGCTCGTGGTCGATCACACCCCGGGCCATACCAGGGGGTCGGTGAGCTTCCGGCTGCCCGACGACGAGATCATGTTCTCGGGCGACCTGCTGTTCGCCGGCTCCATCGGCCGCACCGACCTTCCCGGCGGCGACTATCCGACGATCCTGCGCAGCCTGGCTGCCAAGTGTCTGCCGCTGCCTGACGATACGGTCGTCCTGCCGGGCCACGGACCACAGACCACGATCGGCCGCGAGCGCGCGACCAACGCCTACCTCAAGGAAGCAGCGCCGCACGCCGGTCCCACACGAGGGATCTAATGAGCTTCCAAGCACCGAAGGGCACCTTCGACTGGCTGCCACCCCGCTCCGAGCGGGTGCTCGCCGTACGCGAGGCGCTGGCCGCGCCGCTGCGCCGGGCGGGTTACGGCTACATCGAGACGCCCGTCTTCGAGGACACCCAGCTGTTCGCCAGGGGCGTAGGCGAGTCCACGGACATCGTCTCCAAGGAGATGTACACCTTTCCCGACAAGGCGGGCCGCTCCCTGACGCTGCGTCCCGAGGGCACCGCCTCGGTCGTGCGCGCCGTGCTCCAGCACAACCTGCACACCGGCCAGCTCCCGGTGAAACTGTGGTATTCCGGCAGCCAGTTCCGCTACGAGCGCGCTCAGCGCGGCCGCTACCGGCACTTCTGGCAGGTCGGGGCCGAGGCGCTCGGCTCCGAGGACCCGGCGCTCGACGCCGAGCTGATCATGCTGGGGGTGCGCGGCTTCGCCTCGCTCGGGCTGAAGAACGTCAAGCTGCTGGTCAACACGCTCGGCGACAAGAAGTGCCGGCCCGCCTACCGCGCCGCACTGCAGGACTTCCTGCGTGAGCTCGACCTCGACGAGGAGACCCGCGCCCGGATCGAGATCAACCCGCTCCGGGTGCTCGACGACAACCGGCCCGAGGTGCGGGCCCAGCTCGAAGGCGCGCCGCTGGTCGTCGACCACCTGTGCCCTGAGTGCCGGGCCTACCACGAGGAGGTCCGCGCCCTGCTGACCGCCTCGGATGTCGCGTTCACAGACGATCCGCGGCTGGTGCGCGGGCTCGACTACTACACGCGCACCACGTTCGAGTTCGTCCACGACGGGCTGGGCTCGCAGTCCGCGGTGGGCGGCGGCGGCCGCTACGACGGCCTCAGCGAGATGCTCGACGGGCCGGCGCTGCCCAGCGTCGGCTGGGCGCTCGGCGTCGACCGTACGTTCCTGGCCATGGAGGCCGAGGGGCTGCTCGGCGACGACACCACGCACAGGCGCGTGCAGGTGTACGGTGTCCCGCTGGGTGACGACGCCCGCCGCCGCATGTTCCTGCTCGTCGACGAGCTTCGCGAGGCGGGCCTCAGCGCCGACATGGCCTTCGGCGGCAAGGGGCTCAAGGGCGCGATGAAGGGCGCCGGCCGCTCGGGCGCCGCGTTCGCGCTGATCCTGGGCGAGCGTGACCTCGCGGCCGAGGCCGTGCAAGTGAAGGACCTGGCCACCGCCGAGCAGACCGAGGTGCCGCTGGCCAAGGTCGTCGACGTCTTGAAGGGGAAGGTGCAGTGACCGGCCAGCCAGGGACGCTGCCGCCCCTCTCCTCTCCGCATGAAGGGAAAGAGCAGTGATCCGCACGCATACCGCCGGGTCGCTCCGCGAGGAGCACGCCGGGCAGCAGGTGACGCTCGCAGGATGGGTGGCCCGCCGCCGTGACCACGGCGGCGTCGTCTTCATCGACCTGCGCGACGCCTCGGGCTCGGCGCAGGTGGTCTTCCGCGAGGAGGACCACGCCCACGACCTGCGCGCCGAATACTGCGTGCAGGTCGTCGGCCAGGTCAGGGTGCGCCCCGAGGGCAACGAGAACCCCGACCTGCCCACCGGCGCCATCGAGGTCGTGGCCGACCGGGTCGAGGTGCTGAGCGAGTCCGCGCCGCTGCCGTTCCCGATCGAGGGCAACGTCGGGGTGTCGGAGGAGGCCCGGCTCAAGTACCGCTACCTCGACATCCGCCGCCAGCAGGTGGCCAATGCCATGCGCACCAGGTCCAAGGCCACCTACCTGGCCAACGAGGTGATGCACGAGCTCGGCTTCGTCTACGTCGAGACGCCGACGCTGACCCGCTCCACGCCCGAGGGCGCGCGTGACTTCCTGGTGCCGGTGCGCCTGCAGCCCGGCAACTGGTACGCGCTGCCGCAGTCGCCGCAGCTGTTCAAGCAGCTGCTCCAGGTGGCCGGCCTCGAGCGCTACTACCAGCTCGCCAAGTGCTACCGCGACGAGGACCTGCGGGCCGACCGTCAGCCTGAGTTCACCCAGATCGACGTCGAGATGTCGTTCGTGGACCAGGAGGACGTCATCGAGGTCGGCGAGAAGCTGATCGGCCGGCTCTGGCGGGAGATCGCCGGTTACGAGCTGCCGCTGCCGCTGCCGCGCATGACGTACGCCGACGCCATGGCCCGCTACGGCTCCGACAAGCCCGACCTGCGCTTCGGCCAGGAGCTGGTCGAGATGACCGACTATTTCGCCGGCACCACGTTCCGCGTCTTCCAGGCCGACTACGTGGGCGCGGTGGTCATGCCGGGCGGCGCCTCCCAGACCCGCAAGGAGCTCGACGGCTGGCAGGAGTGGGCCCGCTCGCGCGGCGCCAAGGGCCTGGCCTACGTGCTCGTGCAGGGGGACGGCACGCTCGGCGGCCCGGTCGCCAAGAACCTGTCGGAGGACGAGCTGTCCGGGCTGGCCGCCAAGGTGGGCGCCAAGCCCGGCGACGCGATCTTCTTCGCCGCCGGGGCCAGGTCCGCCGCGCGCGACCTGCTCGGCGCGGCCCGCCTGGAGATCGGGCGGCGCTGCGACCTCATCGACGAGTCGCAGTGGTCGTTCCTGTGGGTCGTCGACGCGCCCATGTTCGAGGAGGACGGCGAGGGCGGCTGGACGGCCGTGCACCACCCGTTCACCGGGCCGAAGCCGGAGTGGGCCGACAACTTCCAGGACCACCCGGGCGAGGCGCTGGCCTACGCCTACGACATGGTCTGCAACGGCATGGAGATCGGCGGCGGCTCGATCCGTATCCACCGGGCCGAGATGCAGCAGCGCGTCTTCGACGTGCTCGGCATCTCCAAGGAGGAGGCGGAGAGCAAGTTCGGCTTCCTGCTGGAGGCGTTCAAGTACGGCCCGCCCCCGCACGGCGGCATCGCCTACGGCTGGGACCGGATCTGCATGCTGCTGTCCGGCGGCGACTCGATCCGCGACGTGATCGCGTTCCCGAAGACGGCCTCGGGCTTCGACCCGCTGACGTCCGCGCCCACGCCGATCACGGCCGGCCAGCGCAAGGAGGCCGGCGTGGACGCCCAGCCCAAGGCCGACGCGCCGGCCTGAGGTCTGGGTAACGCCGAAGCGGCAGGCACCCTTCCGGGGGCCTGCCGCTTCTCGCGCGTCCGCTACTTGAGGATGACGCGCTTGATGATCAGCGGGTTCTTCGGCGCGGTCGAGCCGCCGTCGCCCGTGACGTCGTCGGGGTTGACGATCACGCCTTCCTCGGCGATCTTGTCGATGAGCTCCAGGCCCGACTTCACCATGCCGAGGACCGAGTAGGCCGGCTCGATCTGGGAGTTCTCGTCCGACAGCGAGATGGCGAACTGGCTGCTGTTCTGCCCCGCGGCGTCCGCCGGCTGGGTCAGGAACACCACGCCCCTGGTGTAGGGGACGACGCCGACGGCCTCGTCACCGAAGACGTACCCGGCGTTGCCCTGGCCGTCCGTCGGGTTCTTGCCGTCGGCCTTGGCCTGCGGGTCGCCGCACTGCAGCAGGAACACGCCGGACGTCTCCGGCTTGGCCAGCCGGTGGCACTTGGTGTTCTCGTAGAAGCGCTTCTTGGCCAGGAAGGCCATCGAGTTGACCGAGCAGGGCGAGATGTTGGGATCGACGTCGATCACGATGTCGCCGCGGTTGGTGCGGATCGTCATCGTGGACAGCTTCAGGTTCGGCCGCTTGCCCGGCATGCCCACGTACTTGTGCGGCACCGAGTTGTCCCGCTTGTACGTGCACGTGATGTCGCTCGCCTTCTTCGGCGGCGTGGTGGTCGGCAGCCCGGTCGGCCCGGCCGAGGGCGACGCCGGGGCGGAGGGCGAGGCGGAGGCCGAAGCCTGTGCCCCGGCGGCCGTCGCGCCGCCCTTGTCGACCAGGGTGGTCGCCGCGAAGATGCCGCCGGCGACCACGACAACGGCCACCGCCGCGCCGATGAAGGTGTTCCGCCTTGCCTTGGCGGTCTGCGCGGCAGCGCGCTGGGCCTGCCGTTCCTTGTGCTCCCGCGCCAGCTCTTTCTGGCGGTCCTCTTCGTTCTGGCGGTCGTCGCCGCTCACCGCTATGTCCTCTCGTCTTTGCCAACGGATGACCAAACAACTCCGCGCATGCTACCGGCCTCCGATATGTGACGGATGTAAGTGACCAAAGCCGCATGTGCGACTGCTGTGGTCGCGAACCATATGGTGTCGGCATTCGTAGTTGAAATGAGAACTAAGGAGCCCCCCATGTTCGACGAGATCCTGGGCCTGCCGGCTCATCCGCTGATCGTTCACTTCGCCGTCGTCCTGACTCCGCTGCTGGTCGTCGTCGCGGCCGCGTACGCGCTCGTGCCGCGCTGGCGCGTTCCCACGGCCTGGGCGGTGGTGCTGCTCTCGCTGGCCGCGCCCGCGGCGGTCGCCGCGGCCAGGCAGAGCGGCGAGAGCCTCAAGGCGGCCAGGTTCGGCTCGGCGGAGGGCGAGATGGCCGCCCGCATCTCCGCGCACCAGAGCTTCGCCAACCCGCTGCTGCTGTCGGTGCTCGGCCTGGGCGTCGCCGCCCTGCTGCTCGTGTACGCCTCCCGCCCGGCCCGCGACTCCGTCGGCCGCGACCGCTTCGGCCGTCCCGTCACGCTGATCCTCTCGGCGGTGACCGTGCTGCTGGCCGGAGCGGCCGGCTACTTCGTCCTCCAGGCCGGCGACTCCGGCGCCAGGGCCGTCTGGTCGTAGCCGGTGCGACCCGGCGCGAGGGTCGTCAGGACACGGCCGCTCCAGAGCCTCATGGCCGGTGTGGCCCGGAGGGCCTGCGCCACCGTGTAATCTCGCGTTGTGGATAGCCTGTTCGACTCGGCGGCTGAGGAGGCCACCCCGCAGCCCCTCGCGGTGCGGATGCGCCCGCGCACGCTCGACGAGGTGATCGGCCAGCGGCACCTGCTCGGTCCCGGCACCCCGCTGCGGCGCCTGGTCGAGAGCGAGGCGCCCATGTCGTTGTTCCTGTGGGGGCCGCCGGGCACCGGCAAGACCACGCTCGCCTACGTGGTCTCCAACGTCACCGAGCGCCGCTTCGTCGAGGTCTCCGCCGTGTCGGCGGGCGTCAAGGACGTGCGCGCCGCCATCGACAACGCCCGCCGCGAGCTGGGCATGAGCGGCCGGCAGACGGTGCTGTTCGTCGACGAGGTGCACCGCTTCAACAAGGCCCAGCAGGACGCCCTGCTGCCCGCCGTGGAAAATCGCTGGGTCACCTTCATCGGCGCCACCACCGAAAACCCGTTCTTCTCGGTCATCTCCCCGCTGCTGTCCCGCTCGCTGCTGCTCACGCTGGAGTCGCTGTCGGAGGACGACGTGCGCGCCGTGCTCAGACGGGCCGTGTCCGACCCGCGCGGCCTCGGCGGGCACTCGACGCTCGACGACGAGGCCCTGGAGCATCTCGTACGCCTCGCGGGCGGCGACGCGCGCAGGTCGCTGACCTACCTGGAGGCGGCGGCGCTGCTGGCCGACGACATCACCGTCGAGGTGGTGGAGAAGGCCGTCGACAAGGCCGCCGTGCGCTACGACCGGCAGGGCGACCAGCACTACGACGTGATCAGCGCGTTCATCAAGTCGATGCGCGGATCCGACGCCGACGCCGCACTGCACTACCTGGCGCGCATGATCGAGGCGGGCGAGGACCCGCGCTTCATCGCCCGCCGCATCGTCATCTTCGCCTCCGAGGACGTCGGCCTGGCCGACCCCACCTGCCTGCAGACCGCCGTCGCCGCCGCCCAGGCGGTGCAGCTGATCGGGCTGCCCGAGGGGCAGATCACCCTGGCCCACGCGGTCATCCACTGCGCCACGGCGCCCAAGTCCAACGCCGTGGTCAAGGCCATCGGGGCGGCCGTCGGCGACGTGCGCAAGGGGCTGATCGGGCAGGTGCCCGGCCATCTGCGCGACGCCCACTACTCCGGCGCGGCCAAGCTCGGCCACGGCGAGGGCTACCGCTATCCGCACGACTTCGACCACGGGCTCGTCCGCCAGGAATACGCGCCTGAGCAGGTGCGGGAGCGGCGCTACTACGAGCCGACCCGGCACGGGGCCGAGGCGCCGGTGGCCGAACGGTGGGCCAAGATCCGCGACTTCCTCCGGGGTTCGTAGCGCCGTTCGCCGGTGGGGTTGAGCGGGCGGACGACGGCGGCGCTCGTGACGGCACGATGATGGAGCCGGGCGTAGGAGCGATCTCCGGCGGATCATGCGAAGCCGTACTAAGACGGCGATCATGGGGCATCACCTTCATGTGAAGGCGACCGTTACCCCCGGCGGCGGCCTGTTCGGCCCCCAGTCGATCACCTGGCGCGTCCACACCGAGACCCCGGCCTGGCCCGCCGTCCTGCGCGCCTTCCAGCTCCAGGCCCTGCACCCCCGCACGATCCGCGGCATCGCCCAGAACTGCCTCCTCGACGACCCCGAGGTGGCGCACGCGTGGCTGCGGCACCACCTCGACCTCCTCGCCGTACGCACCTTCGGCACCCGCGAGCAGGCCGAGCACGCCTACGAGCGCGTACGCGGGCTGCGAGCCCGCCTCCTCGGCCTCGACCCCGGCACCGGCACCCTCTTCCGCCTGGACGAGCAGGAGAACCTGCGCTGGGCCCACTGCGCCGAGGTCGCCTCCCACCTGGAGGTGGCCCGCCGCTCCGGCGTGCGGCTCAGCGCGGCCGAGCGGGACGCCTACGTGGCCGAGCAGCGGCGTGTGGCCCTGCTCGCCGGGCTCGCCGACGCGCCCGGCGACACGGCCGAGCTGGACGCCTGCGTCGACGCCCTGCGCCCCGGCCTGGCCGCCACCGGGGAGGCCCGCCGGGCCGTGCGCCGCAGCGTCAGCCCAGCACTGCCGCTCAGGCTCGCCCTCCTCACGCAACCGTTCGCTCTCCTCACGCGGCCGCTCGGCTTCTTCACGGAGCCGCTCGCTCTGCTCGCGCGGCCGCTCGCGATCGGCTCGCTGCCCGCCGCCGGCGCGCTGGCGTTCGCCACGCTGCCCGGCTGGGCCCGGCGGATGTACGGCTGCCACGGCGGCCAGGCGGCGGATCACGCGGCCGGTTACGCCGCAGGCACAATGCTCAAAGCGCTGCGCGCGGCTTCGCTGGCACTGCCGGAACGCCTGGTGGCGCCCGAGATCAGCGCCGCTCGCGGCCTCATACGCGCGGTCACGGAAGCGTCAGGGGCCGACGTGGCTGCCTGATCGCGGCCGGCTTCCGCACTAACGTTGTCACTCGAACGCGATAGGGTCTTGCCGTTCCGGCCCAGCGTACGAGGGAGATGCGCGGATGCTTACCGCTGGAGAGGTCGCCGGGCTGATCGCCGCCACGGGCTGGATCGTCCTGGTCTGCGTCATGGTCATGGTGCTCGTGAAGCTCGCCAAGCTGCTCAACGAGACCACCAAGGCGGTCTCCGACCTGAACAACCGCCTCGCGCCGCTGCTCGACGACATGAGCGTCACGGTCAACGAGACCAACAGGCAGCTGATCGCGGTCGAGGCCATCACCAAGGACGTGCAACAGGTCAGCGGGCACGCCGCCAAGCTCAGCGCGGTGACCCAGACCATCTTCACCGGGCCGCTGATCAAGGTCTCCTCGATCGGCTACGGCGTGCGCCGCGCCATCGAGGCCCGCCGCCGGCCCCGGCCGCGAGCCCGTGCCGAAGGGCGTTCGCGATGATCAGACGGCTGTTCTACCTGTCGCTCGGCGCGTTTCTCGCCTTCTGGGTGATGCGCAGGTTGCAGGCGCTGCGGCCCGACCATGTCGCCCGCAGGACGGCCGACGGCGCGGCGGGCATGCTCCGGCAGGTGAGAGACTTTACTAGCGACGCACTCGGCGAGGCCGCGGAGCGCGAAACCCAGTTGCGGGCCCGCTTCGGGCTCGACAACGCTGAAGACAACAACTGACTCAAGTAAAGGATGGCCACCATGGAGTCGGCAGAGATCGCCCGCCGCTTCCTGCGCTTCTTCGAGGAGCGTGGGCACAAGGTCGTGCCCTCGGCCAGCCTGATCGCTGAGGACCCGACGCTTCTCCTGGTCAACGCGGGTATGGTGCCGTTCAAGCCGTACTTCCTGGGGCAGCGCAAGCCTCCGGCGCCACGGCTGGCCACCGCGCAGAAGTGCGTGCGCACCCCCGACATCGACGAGGTGGGCAAGACCACCCGGCACGCGACGTTCTTCCAGATGCTGGGCAACTTCTCCGTCGGCGACTACTTCAAGGCCGAAGTGATCCCGTTCGCGTGGGAGCTGCTGACGAAGTCCGAGTCCGACGGCGGCTTCGGCTTCCCCGAGGACAAGCTGTGGGCGACGGTCTACCTGGAGGACGACGAGGCCTTCGACCTCTGGCGCAACAAGGTCGGCCTGCCCGAGCACCGCATCCAGCGCCGCGGCCTGGAGGACAACTACTGGCACATGGGCGTGCCGGGCCCTGGCGGCCCCTGCTCGGAGATCTACTACGACCGCGGCCCCGAATACGGCAAGGAGGGCGGGCCCGTCGCCGACGAGGACCGCTACCTCGAAGTCTGGAACCTGGTGTTCATGCAGTACCAGCTGAGCCAGGTCCGCTCCAAGGTCGACTTCGACGTCTCCGGCGAGCTGCCGAGCAAGAACATCGACACCGGCATGGGTCTGGAGCGCATGGCGGCGATCCTGCAGGGCGTCGACAACATCTACGAGATCGACACCACGTACAAGATCCTCGATCGGGCGGCCGAGCTCACCAAGACGCGCTACGGCCGCGACGCGCGTTCCGACGTCAGCCTGCGCGTCGTCGCCGACCACGTGCGCACCGGCACCATGCTGGTCGCCGACGGCGTCATGCCCGGTAACGAGGGCCGCGGCTACGTGCTGCGCCGCATCCTGCGCCGCTCGATCCGCAACCTGCGCCTGCTCGGCTCGGGGGACCAGCGCTACATGCACGAGCTGACCGACGTGGCGATCAACGTCATGGGCGAGCAGTATCCCGAGCTCAAGACCGACGCGCCGCAGATCCACGCGGTCGTCGACGCCGAGGAGGCGAGCTTCCTCGGCACGCTCCGCACCGGCACCGCGATCTTCGACGTGGCGGTCGAGGAGACCAAGCGCAAGTCCGGCACCTCGATCAGCGGCGACCAGGCGTTCCAGCTGCACGACACCTACGGCTTCCCGATCGACCTGACCCTGGAGATGGCGGCCGAGCACGGCCTCAAGGTCGACGAAGAGGGCTTCCGCCGCCTCATGAAGGAGCAGCGGCAGCGGGCCAAGGCCGACGCGGCGGCGAAGAAGACCGGCAACGCCGACATCTCCGTCTTCGGGCAGCTGCTGGAGGCGGGCGGCAAGGTCGAGTTCCTCGGCTACGACCAGACCGAGGCCGACACCAGCGTGGTCGGCATCCTCGTGGACGGCGTGTCCGTCCCGGCGGCGGGTGCGGGCGCCACGGTCGAGGTCGTGCTCCAGCGCACCCCGTTCTACGCCGAGGGCGGCGGCCAGCTCGCCGACCAGGGCGTGATCCGCACCGGCGGGGCCGAGGTCGAGATCACCGACGTGCAGTCGCCGCTGGCCGGGCTCGTCGTGCACCGCGGCAAGATCCGCGCCGGTGAGCTCAAGGTCGGCGACGAGGCGCAGGCGGAGATCGACCTGGAGCGCCGCCGCGCGATCTCGCGCAGCCACAGCGCCACCCACCTCGTCCACCGCGGCTTCAAGAACGCGCTCGGCGAGACGGCGGCGCAGGCCGGCTCGGAGAACTCGCCCGGCCGCTTCCGCTTCGACTTCACCGCGGCGGGCGCGGTTCCGCCCAGCGTGCTGCGTGACGTCGAGGACGAGGTCAACGCGGTGCTCATCAACGACCTCAAGGTCAACGCCTTCTACACCTCGCAGGCGGAGGCCAGGGCGATGGGCGCGCTGGCGATGTTCGGCGAGAAGTACGGCGACGAGGTCCGCGTGGTCGAGATCGGCGACTACTCGCGCGAGCTGTGCGGCGGCACCCACGTCCACAGCTCCGGCCAGCTCGGCCTGGTCAAGGTGCTGGGCGAGCAGTCCGTCGGCGCGGGCGTGCGCCGCGTCGAGGCGCTCGTCGGCATCGACGCCTTCCGCTTCCTGGCCCGCGAGAGCGTGCTGGTCGCGCAGCTCACCGAGCAGCTCAAGGCGCGCAGGGAAGAGCTGCCCGAGCGCATCGAGGGCATCGTCACCCGGCTGCGCACCGCGGAGAAGGAGCTGGAGAAGGTCCGCTCGGCGCAGGTGCTCCAGGTCGCGGGCGACCTGACGGCCCAGGCTCGTGACCTGCACGGAGTCTCCGTCGTGACGCACCGCGCGCCTGATGGCACCGGTGCCGATGACCTGCGTAAGCTCGCGCTTGATGTGCGTGGCAGGTTCCCGGCCGACAGGCCGGCGGTCGTCGTGATCGCCGGTGCCCCCTCCGACCGGCCGGTGGTGGTTGCCACGGTCAACGAGGCGGGGCGCGAGCTGGGGCTCAAGGCCGGACGGCTGGTCGGCGTCGCCGCCAAGGCTCTTGGGGGTGGCGGTGGCGGCAAGGACGATGTCGCGCAAGGCGGCGGCACGCGACCGGAGGCGATCGGCGACGCGCTGCGCCTGGTCGAAGAGGCGATTTCTGGGCAGCTCGGCTGACATGAGGTTCGGTGCACGGATCGGCGTGGACGTCGGCTCCGTACGTATCGGCGTGGCCCGCAGCGACCCCTCGGGGATGCTGGCCACGCCGGTGGAGACTGTCAGACGAGGCAAGGGCGACCTCGCCCGCATCGCCGCGATCGTCGCCGAGCATGAGGCGATCGAGGTTGTGGTGGGGTTGCCCACCTCGCTGTCGGGGCGCGAAGGACAGGCGGCCGGGCTCGCCCGCGAGTTCGCCGTCAAGCTCGCGGCCCGGCTGGCGCCCACGCCTGTGCGGCTGTTCGACGAGCGGCTGACCACGGTCACGGCGCAGCAGGGCCTGCGGGCCAGCGGCGTACGCGCCAAGAAGCAGCGCGGCGTCGTCGATCAGGCGGCGGCCGTGGTGCTGCTGCAGGACGCGCTCGACTCCGAGCGCGCCACGGAAAGACCACCAGGCAGGCCCGTCGAACCGCCATCCGCGGCCGACGGACCTGCCTCATGAACGGCCGCACTCCGGCCGTCCGGCCCACCACGACCCATCCGCCCGCCCGGTTGCCCGCCCATGCGTGCGGGCACACCGCGCCGGTGAGGGGAGACCGCGGCTCCGGCGTGGCGCTTCATCCGCCAGGGGCGGCGGGCCCCTGCCGCCCGCTCACGGCCGCACCCGCGCCGGGGACGGCCTGCCGCCCGTCCAGGAGGGGCGGGCTCGCGTCCGGGGTTACGAGGTTCTTGCCGGGAGGATGTGATCCCGGTCCGGCTCCGGCGCGTACTACAGGTGTGCCCGAGGTGTCGGATGCAGGTCTGGGAACGACGGTCGCCGGTGAGGTGATCGCGTGAACAGGACGCCTGAGAACGAGGACGACGCCGACGACGTGATCCCGTTCCAGCCCGCCGACAGCCCGGCCGAAGGGCCGGAACCGCGGGCGGAGCAGAACGATCCCGAACTTCGGGATCCGCAGGACGGTCCTGAACTTCGGGACCCGCAGGACGATCCCGTGCTTTCGGGCGCGCAGGACGGTCCTGAACTTCGGGACCCACAGGACGATCCCGAGCCTCCGGACACGCCGGACGATCCCGAGCGCCGGACCGGGCCGAGCGGCCCTGAGTCCTCCGGCGGGCAGGGCGGCCCCGGGCATCCGGCCGGGCGGAGCGGCCCCGAGCATGCAGCCGGGCTGGGCGATCCCGGGCGCCGGGGCGGACGAGGTGACTCTGCGGCCTCTGCCGGGTTGGACAGTCCTGAGCCTGGGCGGGACGGCTCCTGGGCCGCCGGCGGGCGGGACGAACCCGGCCCTGAAGCCGGGGACGAGGAGCCCGCTGGGCGGCGGGGGCAGGCGATGCGGAAGGTGGGTCTGCTGTCCGCCGGGCTGCTGGCGGGCGTGCTGGCCGTCGGGCTCGGCGCGATCGTGATGCTCAAGCCGTACCTCAGCCCCGACGACTTCGAGGGGACGGGCAACGGCGCCGTGACGGTGCGCATCCCGCCCGGCTCCAGCGCGGCCGACATCGGCTCTGCGCTGGCCGACGCCGGGGTGGTGGCCAGCGTGCAGTCGTTCGTGAACGTGACGGAGGACCGCGCGATGAGCGACCGGCTGCGGCCGGGACACTACCGCCTGCGCAAGGGCATGGCGGCGACGGCGGCGCTCGACCTGCTCCTCGCCCCCGCTTCCAGGATCGTGCGGCGGGTGACCGTGCCCGAGGGCATGCGGGTGTCGGAGGTGCTGACCCGGGTGGCCAAGCTGGCCGGGCTGCCGATCGAGGCGCTGCGCGGTGTGGACAAGGACCTCGTCGGGCTCCCCGAGTACGCTCACGGGCTCGAAGGCTTCCTCTTCCCCGCCACGTACGAGATCGAGCCGGGCGACACGGCCGTGGACGTGCTGGCCGCGATGGCCGAGCGGTTCGCCGCCGCGGCCAGGCACGTGGGCCTGGAGGAGCAGGCCGCGAAGGTGAACCTCACCCCGCTGCAGGTCGTCACGGTGGCCAGCATGATCCAGGCGGAGGGCGGGACGGACGAGGATTACCCGAAGATCTCCAGGGTGATCTACAACCGGCTGGAGAAGGGCACCCCGCTGGAGATCGACAGCACCGTGCTGTACGCCCAGAACCGGCGAACACTGAAGGTCACGGAGAGTGACACCAAGGTGAACTCTCCCTATAACACGTACCGCCACAAGGGACTGCCGCCGGGGCCCATCGCCAATCCGGGCGAGAAGGCGCTGATGGCAGCCCTGAACCCTGCCGAAGGTGATTGGCACTGGTTTGTCACCACGGATCCGGGCCATAGAATCACCAAATTCACCAACAAAGAGAGCGAGTTCGTGAGATACCGGGAAGAGTTGAACAAGAACCTCGGGACGAGCTGATGTTCGCCAGGGCCGCCGCTCTCTCCGCGCAAAAGCCCCAAAACGGGGCAAGCGCCCTCTTTCCGTCCCTTAGCATGGCTACCCAGAGTGATCTCCGCCGTACGTGGCAGCACATACGGCGGATCCCCCAGTTTCGCTCGGTGACTCCAGCCGGTTGGGCAGTTCCGCTTGACGCCCGGCAGGCAGTACCGGGAGATTGGCCAGCGCACCTATGAACGATCTCGACCTGAACACTCTGCTCGGCCCCGAGGACGACGAAGGCTCCGGCAGGCGCGGAGGCCGCGGGGCCGGCAGACGCGGCCGCAGGCGCCGCCGTCGCCGCAACAGGGGCGGATTCGTCGCGCCGCTGCTCGCCTTCTTCGTCCTGGCGGGCATCATCGGCGGCGGAGGCTACTACGGCTACCTGTGGCTCAGCGACGCCCTCGTGCCCGACGACTACACCGGTCAGGGCAGCGGTGAGGTCATCATCGAGATCAAGAGCGGCCAGAGCGCGTCCGAGGTGGCCACGGAGCTGGAGCGGCAGGGGGTCGTCGCCAGCGCCAGGGCGTTCACCAACGCCATCGCCAACGCCGGGATGAGCGACAAGCTGCAGCCGGGCGAGTACAAGATGGCCAAGAAGATGTCGGCCGCCGCCGCGGTGCAGCGGCTCGGCTCGGACAACCGGCTGCTCGCCAAGGTGACGATCAAGGAAGGGCTGCGGCTGTCCGACACCCTCTCCACCCTCGCGAAGGAGACCGGCAAGCCGGTCAAGGAGTTCACCGCCGCGGCGAAGAGCACCAAGGACCTGGACCTGCCGTCCTACGCGAAGGGCAGGCTCGAGGGGTACGCCTTCCCGGCCACGTACGAGTTCCAGCCCAAGACCACGCCGAAGCAGATGCTGACGGCGATGGTCGACCGGTTCAACCAGACGGCCGAGCAGATGGACATCGAGGGCGGCGCCAAGGCCCTCGGCCGCACGCCGCACGAGATCGTCGTCATCGCCAGCATCGTGCAGGCCGAAGCGGGCCGGCAGGAGGACATGGCGAAGATCGCGCGCGTCATCTACAACCGGCTTGAGCTCAACCCGCCGATGAAGCTGCAGATGGACAGCACGGTGATGTACGCGCTCAAGAAGTACCGCACCACCGCCACCTTCGCCGAGACGAAGATCAAGCACCCGTACAACACGTACGCGAACCTGGGCCTGCCGCCGGGAGCCATCACCAACCCCGGCGACCACGCCATCGAGGCGGCGCTCAACCCGGCCAAGGGAACGTGGCGCTACTTCGTCGCCACCGACCCCAAGAGCAACGTCACCAGGTTCGCCACCACGGAGGCGGAGTTCAACGAGCTGCTCGCGGAGTTCAAGCGCAACGGCGGCTGACCGAACGCGACGACGGCGAGGTCAAGCGCGACGGCGGCTGACCGAACGCGACGACGGCGAGTTCAAGCGCGACGGCGGCTGACCCGCACGCTCGCCGCGGAAGCTCATCGCCCACGGCCGCCCGGACGACTCCGGGCGGCCGTGCGCGTTTCCCGGGCCGCCGTGGCGATAGGGTCGTCCTGTTCGGAAGGAGTGGGGGATGCGGGCTGCGGTGATGGGGTCACCCATCGGCCATTCGCTCTCGCCGTACCTGCACCGGGCCGCCTACCAGGCGATGGGGCTCGGCGGGTGGAGCTACGAGGCGTTCGAGTGCGACGAGGCGCGGCTGCCTGAGCTGCTGGCGGGGCTCGGGCCCGTGCGCGGCCAGGCCGGCGCCGGCGAGGACGCCTGGGCCGGGCTGTCGCTGACGATGCCGCTCAAGCGGGCCGTGCTGCCTCTGCTCGACTCCGTCTCCGAGACGGCCGTCGAGGTCGGCGGGGCCAACACCGTGATCTTCCAGAACGGGCGGCGCCACGGCGACAACACCGACGTCTACGGCATCGAGCGGGCCCTGGCCGAGGCGGGGGTGCCCGCGCCCCGGTCGGCGACCGTGCTGGGCGGCGGGGCCACGGCCGCCTCGGCGCTGGCGGCGCTGCGCAACCTCGGGCTCCACGCGGCGACCCTGCTGGTGCGCGATCCCGCGCGGGCGGGGGAGACGGCCGCGGTGGCCGAGCGGCTGGGCGTGGCGCTGGCGGTGGAGACGTTCGACAAGCTCGACGCGCGCACGGGGGTGGACCTGGTGGTCTCCACGCTGCCGGGCGGCGCGGCCGACGTCTTCGCGGGCCGGCTGGCGCGCGTACCGGCCCTGTTCGACGTGGTCTACTCGCCGTGGCCGACCGGCGCCGCGGCGGCGGTCCAGGCGGCGGGCGGCACCGTGATCGGCGGCTTCGAGATGCTGCTGCACCAGGCGGTGCGGCAGGTGCGGCTGATGACGGGCATCGCGGACGTGCCGGTCGAGGCGATGCGCGCCGCGGGGCAGTCCGAGATCCTCCGCCGCACGGCCGCCCAGGCACGCTGAACCGGCACCCGCACGCGCGGGATCGGATGCGCCCGGTCGGGGCTCGGGCAGGCGGCGGCGGGATGAATCGAGAACGATTCGGTGTTGTGGTAATGTAGCTCTCTGATCGGTCCGGCATGCCTTGCTGGACGCGCAAGCGGAGGTCTCCCTCCCACCTGAGTCACCGCGAGGTGGCCGGGTCCAGGATCACGCCGGACTACTCCGGGGAGCTCAAGGCCACGAAGCCACAGAGCTCAGTGGCCCCGCATGCGCGACGTGCGGGGCTTTTCGCGTTCTGCGAGCGCGTTGAGCTCCCGTCACGACGAGCACGTAGGGATCGCAAACCTAGGAGGCCCCATCAGCACTGAGCCCCGCATCAACGAGCGTATCCGAGTTCCCGAGGTTCGCCTCGTGGGCCCGAACGGCGAGCAGGTCGGCATCGTCTCCATCCATGACGCGCTGAAGCTCGCCCAGGAGGCCGACCTCGACCTTGTCGAGGTCGCGGCCACGGCTCGACCGCCCGTGTGCAAGCTCATGGACTACGGCAAGTTCAAGTACGAGTCCGCGATGAAGGCGCGCGAGGCGCGCAAGAATCAGGCGCACACGATCATCAAGGAGATCAAGCTCCGGCCGAAGATCGACCCGCACGACTACGAGACCAAGAAGGGTCACGTGGTGCGGTTCCTCAAGGCGGGGGACAAGGTCAAAGTCACGATCATGTTCCGCGGACGTGAGCAGTCCCGGCCGGAGCTCGGCTTCCGGCTGCTGCAGCGGCTGGCGGACGACGTCCAGGAGCTGGGGTTCGTCGAGTCCCACGCCAAGCAGGACGGCCGTAACATGATCATGGTGATCGGTCCGCACAAGAAGAAGGCCGAGGCGAAGGCGGAAAAGGCCGCAGCCAAGGCACAGCGTGGCGGCGAGGAGCCTTCCCCACCGGAAGAGTGACCCGCAGTTGGGGTTAGCCTTACAGCACCCCAGCAGCCACCGGGCAGACGAAGACGCCACGACCGGGCCGGCCAGCACCGGCCCGGCCACCGGCACGACCGAAACGAGGAGAGACGGCGACATGCCGAAGATGAAGACGCACAGCGGTGCGAAGAAGCGGTTCCGGGTCACCGGCACCGGCAAGATCAAGCGTCGCCGTGCGAACCGCGCGCACTACAACGAGTGGAAGTCGTCCACGCTGACGCGCCGTCTCAAGAACGAGGTCGTCCTTTCCGACGCCGACTCCAAGAAGATCAAGAAGCTGCTCGCCAAGTAGCGCGAACCCCCGGGGAGATACAACATGGCACGCGTGAAGCGGGCGCTCAACGCCAAGAAGAAGCGCAAGGTCGTCCTCGAGAGGGCGAGCGGTTACCGTGGCCAGCGGTCGCGGCTGTACCGCAAGGCCAAGGAGCAGATGCTCCACTCGATGACGTACGCCTACCGGGACCGCAAGGACCGCAAGGGCACCTTCCGTCGTCTGTGGATCCAGCGCATCAACGCCGCGGCTCGACAGAACGGCATGACCTACAACCGCCTGATCCAGGGTCTGCGTCTGGCGAACATCGAGGTCGACCGTAAGATCCTCGCTGACCTCGCGGTCAACGACAGCCAGACCTTCGCCACGCTCGTCGAGGCCGCCAAGAAGGCCCTTCCGGCCAACGTGAACGCTCCGGCCGCGAGCTGAGGCAATTGTTCTGAGGGGCCCACCGATGACGGTGGGCCCTTTGTTGTTCAAGGGCTGTCATCCGTACGGCCGTTGCTCGCACGACTGGGGGATGTGGATGGGCGGGTCCGAGCTGACCAACGTGAGGTCACCGCGGGTGAAGGCCGCCAGGCGGCTCACCAAGCGGGCCTTCAGGGAGCAGGACAGGAAGTTCCTGGCCGAGGGGCCGCAGGCGGTACGCGAGGCACTCAAGCTCGACGGCGTGACGCTGGAACTGTTCAGCACGGCGGAGGCGGAGCTGCGCCATCCCGAGCTCATCACCCAGGCCACGCTGCAGGGCGTCCCCGTGCACCGGGCCAGCGGCGAGGTCATGTCGGAGCTGTCCCAGACCGTGACGCCGCAGGGCCTCGTGGCCGTCTGCGGGCTCGTGCACGTGCCGCTGGAGCAGGCCGTGAGCGGGCAGCCGCGGCTGGTCGCGGTGCTCGCGCACGTGCGCGACCCGGGCAACGCCGGGACCGTCATGCGGGCGGCCGACGCCGCCGGGGCCGACGCGGTGGTGCTCACGGACGCGTCCGTGGATCCGTACAACGGCAAGTGCGTCCGCGCCAGCGCCGGTAGCCTGTTCCATCTTCCCGTCACCATCGGTGCACCGGTCGGCGCCGCCGTGCGTCAACTAAGGGAGCGGGGCCTGCGCGTGCTGGCGGCCGACGGCGCGGGCAAGCACACGCTCGATGATGTCGATCTCGCGGGACCCACCGCGTGGATCTTCGGCAACGAGGCATGGGGGCTACCGGAGGAGATACTCGCCGAGGCGGACGATGTGGTCAGAGTGCCCATCTACGGACAGGCTGAAAGTCTCAACCTGGCCACTGCCGCGGCGGTATGCCTTTACTCCTCGGCCAGGGCGCAGCGAGTGCCCTAGGTGGCTGGAAACCCGCTATTGTCGGCGTTGTAGGCGGAGGAGGCGAGGTCGTGCACGGCGCAGACACCGACGGGCGAGTTGTGGCCGCCGCGTGCACGATAGCCATCGACGACCTTCCTGACGGCCTCATCGTGACCGACCGATATGGGTGCGTGACGGCCGTCAACCGGGCCGCCTCCCGGCTCACCGGCGTCGCCATGGAGCGCGCGGTCGGCAGGCACATGAACGACGTGTTCCCCTTCCGCGACCATGACGGGCGCGACTGGTGGAAGGCGCTCGACCCCGAGGGCGGCCTGCGCATCAGGACGCGGGTGCCCGAGCGTCCGCTGCACCTGCCCGGCGGGCAGGAGCTCTACGTCGCGGCCAGGCTCGTACGCGAGCCGGAGCGCGGCGGCGACGTCGACCGGGTGGCGATCACCCTGCGCGACGGCGGCGCCCGCGCGCGGCTGGAGCGCAGCAGGGCCGACCTGGTCTCCACCGTGGCCCACGAGCTGCGCTCGCCGCTGACCAGCGTCAAGGGGTTCACCGCGACGCTGCTGGCCAAGTGGACCCGCTTCACCGACGAGCAGAAGCGCGTCATGCTGGAGACCGTCAACAACGACGCCGACCGCGTCACCCGGCTCATCACCGAGCTGCTCGACGTCTCCCGCATCGAGTCGGGCCGGCTGGAGGTACGCCGCCAGGTCGTCGATCTGCCCGCCAGGGCACGCCGGCTCATCGCGGGCCGGGTGGCGGCGGGCGACAGCGAGAACCGCTACCGGCTCGTCGTGGGCGAGCACCTGCCGGAGATGTGGCTCGACCAGGACAAGATCGACCAGATCCTGGGTAACCTGGTGGAAAACGCGGTGCGCCACGGACGCGGCATCGTCACCATGGAGATCGAGTCCGTCGAATGGGGAGTTGCCGTGTCGGTGCGCGACGAGGGCGAGGGCATCGAGCCCGAGCTGGCTCCGCGCGTCTTCAGGCAGTTCTGGCGGGGCGGCAACAGCCGCCGCCGCGGCGGCACCGGGCTCGGGCTCTTCATCGTCAAGGGCCTGGTCGAGGCACACGGCGGCACCATCATCGTGCAGCGGGCGCCCGGGGGCGGGGCGGAGTTCCGATTTACCCTGCCCACCGGCACACCCGACTTCGCCGCCGTCTGAGGCGGAATTCGGGCCCGGTGGGCGGCTCCCACTAGACTCATTTCCGCTCAAGCCCTGGATACGGAGCTCACTCTTGTCTGACTACGACCCCGTCGAGGTGACACCGTTGCATGCCGACGAGGTGTCCCGCATGGAGGCCGACGCCATCGAGGCGATCAAGGCCGCCGCCGACCTCGACGCACTCAAGCAGGCCAGGCTGGCGCACGCGGGAGACCGCTCGCCCATCGCCCTGGCCAACCGCGAGATCGGCGCCCTGCCGCCGGCCGCCCGCGCCGAGGCCGGCAAGCGCGTCGGCGGCGCCCGCAAGGCGATCAACGAGGCGCTGGCCGCCCGCCAGGCCGAGCTGGAGGCCGAGCGCGACGCGCGGGTGCTCGTCGAGGAGACCGTCGACGTCTCCCTGCCCTGGGACCGGCGGCCGCGCGGCGCCCGCCACCCGATGACCACGCTGCAGGAGCGCATCGCCGACGCCTTCGTCGCCATGGGCTACGAAGTGGCCGAAGGCCCCGAGCTCGAAGGCGAATGGTTCAACTTCGACGCGCTCAACATCGCCAAGGACCATCCGGCCAGGTCCGACCACGACACGTTCTTCGTCGGCTCCACCGACTCCGGCATGGTGCTGCGCACGCAGACCTCGCCGGTGCAGGTCCGCGCGCTGCTCCAGCGCGAGCTGCCGGTCTACGTGATCTCGCCGGGCAAGACGTTCCGCACCGACGAGCTCGACGCCACCCACACGCCGGTCTTCCACCAGACCGAGGGCCTGGCCGTCGACGAGGGCCTGACGATGGCCCACCTCAAGGGCACGCTCGACCGGTTCGCCGAGGTCATGTTCGGTGAGGGCATCACGACCAGGTTCCGGCCCAACTACTTCCCGTTCACCGAGCCGTCCGCCGAGATGGACCTCAAGTGCTTCGTCTGCCGCGGCGCCTCGGCGATCCCCGGCAACCCGCCCTGCCGCACCTGCAAGTCGGAGGGCTGGATCGAGTGGGGCGGCTGCGGCATGGTCAACCCGCGCGTGCTCATCGCGTGCGGCGTCGACCCGGCGCGCTACTCCGGGTTCGCCTTCGGCATGGGCATCGAGCGGACGCTGATGTTCCGCCACAACGCCGAGGACATGCGTGACATGGTCGAGGGCGACGTTCGCTTCACCCTTCCGTTCGGAATGGAGATCTGATGAAGGTCCCGCTTTCCTGGCTGCGGGAGTATGTCGATCTCCCGGCGGTCACCGCCCACGAGGTGGCCGACAGGCTGACCGCGGCCGGGCTCAAGCTCGAGGCGATCACCTCCCACGGCCACGACGTCAAGAACGTCGTGGCCGGCGAGGTGCTCACGATCGAGGAGCTGACCGGGTTCAAGAAGCCGATCAGGCACTGCACGGTCGAGGTCGGCGAGGCGACCCCGCGCGAGATCGTCTGCGGCGCCACCAACTTCTCCGTCGGCGACCGGGTGCCCGTCGTGCTGCCCGGCGGCGTGCTGCCCGGCGGGTTCGAGGTCGGCGCGCGCAAGACGTACGGGCGCATGTCCGAAGGCATGATCTGCTCCGAGCGTGAGCTCGGGCTGGGCGACGACCACAACGGCATCATGGTGCTGGCCGCGGGCACGCCCATCGGCACCGACGTGGTCGAGCTGCTCGGGCTGCGCGACGACGTGATCGAGCTGGAGATCACGCCCGACATCGGCTACGCCCTGTCGATCAGAGGTGTGGCGCGCGAGGCGGCGACGGCGTTCGGGGTGACCTTCCGCGACCCCGCCGACGTCGAGCTGCCCGCCGAGAGCGGCACGTCGTGGCCGGCCTCCATCGCCGACCCGACGGCGTGCGACCGGTTCGTGCTGCGTGAGGTACGCGGCTTCGACCCGGCCGCCGCCAGCCCGCTGTGGATGCGGGTACGGCTCATGCGCGCCGGGGTGCGTCCCGTGTCGCTGGCCGTCGACGTCACCAACTACCTGATGCTGGAGCTCGGGCAGCCGCTGCACGCGTTCGACCGGGCCAAGCTCCAGGGCGAGATCGTCGTGCGCAGGGCCGCGGCAGGCGAGCGGCTGGAGACGCTCGACCACGTCGTACGCGACCTCGACCCCGACGACATCCTCATCACCGACCAGTCGGGGCCGATCTCGATGGCCGGCACGATGGGCGGCCTGGAGACCGAGATCTCCGACGACTCGACCGACATCGTCATCGAGGCCGCCCACTTCTCCGCGACCGGCATCTCCCGCGAGTCGCGCCGGCACGGGCTGGTGTCGGAGGCGTCCAAGCGGTTCGAACGCGGCGTCGACCGCGAGCTGCCGCTGGTCGCCTCGTGGCGGGCGGTGCGGATGCTGGCCGAGCTGGGCGGCGCGAGCGTCCAGCCCGGCGTCACGCACGCCGAGGTCGAGGTGTCGCCCGCGCGCATCGCGATCCCGTCCGGCTACCCGGGCCGGGTCGCCGGCATGGCCTACTCCCGAGACACCGTGATCGCCCGGCTGGAGCAGGTCGGCTGCGTCGTCACCGGCGGCGACGACCCGGCCGTGCGCCGGGGCGGCGTCGATCCGACCGGCGTGGTGACCGGCGGCGCGCTGGCCGCCAAGCTGGCCGTCACCGGCGACGACATGATCACGGTCACGCCGCCGTCCTGGCGGCCCGACCTCACCGACCCCAACGACCTGGCCGAGGAGGTCATCCGGCTGGAGGGCTACGAGAGCCTTCCGTCGGTGCTGCCCTCCGCCCCGGCCGGCGCCGGGCTCACCGAGGCGCAGCGGCTGCGGCGCCGGGTCGGCCGGGCTCTGGCCGAGGGCGGTCATGTCGAGGTG
The DNA here is from genome assembly GCF_035917475.1 of Nonomuraea fuscirosea. Classification (NCBI taxonomy): domain Bacteria; kingdom Bacillati; phylum Actinomycetota; class Actinomycetes; order Streptosporangiales; family Streptosporangiaceae; genus Nonomuraea; species Nonomuraea fuscirosea. The sequence goes on from NZ_CP109074.1 coordinate 2,621,731, forward strand.
CTCAGCTACCCGTTCATCAGTCCCGACGACTTCGACCGGCTGCTGCTGCCCGCCGACGACGCCCGCAGGGTGGCCGCGCGGCTGGCCAACCCGCTGTCGGAAGACGAGCCGCTGATGCGCACGACGCTGCTGCCGGGCCTGCTCAAGACCCTCGTCCGCAACGTCGGCCGCGGCTTCACCGACGTGGCCCTGTTCGAGACCGGCTCGGTCTACCGCCCGCGCGCTGGAGCGCCGGGCGTGGCCCCGGTGCTCGGCGTCGAACGCCGACCGACCGCCGAAGAGCTGGCCTCGATCGAGTCGGCGCTGCCCGACCAGCCGCTGCGGGTCGCGGTGGTGCTGGCCGGGGAGTTCGAACGATCCGGCTGGTGGGGCGCGGGCCGCGCCGCCACGTGGGCCGACGCGGTGCAGGCCGCCCGGCTGGTGGCGGCGGAGGCGCGGGTCGAGCTGTCCATCAGCGCCGACCAGCACGAGCCCTGGCACCCCGGCCGGTGCGCCGCCCTCTACGCGGGCGACACGCTGGTCGGTCACGCCGGCGAGCTGCACCCCCGGGTGATCGAGGCCTACGGGCTGCCGCCGCGTACGGTGGCGATGGAGCTGGAGCTGTCGCGGCTCGAGGCGGCCATGCCCGGTCCCGTGCAGGCGCCCTCGGTGTCCGCCTACCCGGTGGCCACCCAGGACGTCGCGCTGATCGTGCCCGACTTCACGCCGGTGGCCGACGTGGAGGCGGCGCTGCGTGACGGGGCCGGGGCGCTGCTGGAGTCGATCCGGCTGTTCGACGTGTACGCCGGGGAGCAGGTGGGCGAGGGGAACAAGTCGCTCGCCTACTCGATGCGCTTCCGCGCGGCCGACCGTACGCTGACGGTCGAGGAGACCACGGCGGCGCGTGACGCGGCGGTGGCGATGGCGGCCGACCGGGTGGGCGCGCACCTGCGCGGCTGAGACCGTCGTTGCGTCGTTGTGAAGGGGCCGGTGCGCCGGCCCCTTCTAGCGGGGGCGGCTCGGGTAGAGCGTGGCGAGGTCGATGTCGAGGTCGAACGGGACCGTGAGCTTGAGCCGGTCGTGATGAACGCCGGTGGCGACGTAGGACCGCGTGGCCGGGTTGAGTTCGTGGACGAAGACGGCAGGCCGGCTGTTGACCTCTTCGATGAGCCAGAAGTGGGGGATCCCCGCCTCGGCGTAGAGGACCGGCTTGCGCCGCCTGTCGCGCAGTTCGGACTCTTTGGAGACTACTTCGACGGCGAGCACGACGTCCGCGGCATCGTAGCAGGTGACGTCGGGATCGTCGGGCGCGCCGGGCCCGACCACGATGAGGTCGGGCTCTGGTCGTTGGCGCGCAGCCAGCTTCACCGTCATCTGTCCTAGGATTTCGTGATCCGCGGGCAGGAAGTGCTTCAGCGCGCTGCGCAACTGGTAGATGACCACCTGATGGAAGCGGCTCTGCGGGGCGGCGAAGACCAGGCTTCCATCGATGAGCTCTGTGTGCGCGGGCAGTTCTGGAAGGTGGTCGAGATCTTCGGCGACGAATCCCCGTGGTGGCGGAGACACCCAGTCGGGGAGCATGGGCGAAGGCGGTGGTGGGTCGGCGATCGTCCGCTCGGCGATCGTCCGCTCAGGAGTCGCGGTCATGGAGCCCACGCTATTCGGCGAGGATCCGTCACGTTGGGTGAACGGGTGAACACGGGTCGGCGCGGGAGGTCGCGGTCATGAGGCAGCTGCTGGTGTTCGCGGAGCGGGACGACGCCGAGGAGGTCGCCGAGACGCTGGGGGAGTGGTTTCCCGAGCTGGGGGTGCCGCGCGTCGTACGGGAGACCCTCGCCGGTGAGGACGACGCCGAGGACGCGCAGTGGCTGGTCGTCGTCGAGGGACTGGATGCCGGCCGCCTGGCCAAGGTCGACGAGCTGATCGAACGGTACGACGGGTGGCGCGAGGCGGAGTGAGCCGTACGGCGGGGTGGCGTGCGGCCGGCTGAGGTGGTGCGACGGTGGTGAGGCCGGGTGAACCGGGCGGTTCGCGATCGGCTGAGTTGTTCGCCGGGTAGCGAACGTCGGCTCCGGCGGTCGCCGGGCACGGCAGAGTGGCCTTATGCGAATCGCCGTCCTCTCCGACATCCATGGTGTGCTGCCCGCGCTGGAGGCCGTGCTGGCCGAGCCCGAGGTGAAGTCCGCCGACCGGATCGTGCTCACCGGTGACCTGGCCGCGGGGCCGATGCCCGTGGAGACCCTCGACCTGCTGACCTCGCTGGGGGAGCGGGCGTCGTGGGTGAGCGGCAACGCCGACCGTGAGCTCGTGGAGGTGGCGGCGGGCAAGGACTGCCCCTACCCGTCGTCGGTCTGGGCGGCGGGTCAGCTCAGCGAGGAGCAGATCGAGTTGCTGGCCGGGCTGCCCGCCCGGCAGGAGATCGAGCTGGGGCGGCTGGGGCGGACGTTGTTCGTGCACGCCACGCCGCGCAGCGACGAGGAGACGATCCTCGTGGACAGCTCGCTGGAGCGATGGGGTGAGGTGCTGGCGGGGGAGAAGGCCGACACCGTGGTGCTGGGCAACACGCACATGCCGTTCGTACGGCTGGCCGATCGGGTGCTGGTGGTCAACCCGGGGTCGGTCGGGATGCCCTACGGGCGCTACGGCGCGCAGTGGGCGCTGCTCGACGGGAAGAGCGGAGCGGTCACCTTGCGGAACACGCCGCTGGACGCGCGGACGGTGCGGGAGCGGCTGCTCGCCGAGAGCGGCTACGAAGGCATCCGGGAGTGGGTGGACGAATACGTCACCAGCACCTATTCCGACGCCGAGGCCCTGACGACGTTCGCCGCGGCCGAGGGCCGGAGGTGAGGCACTGGTGGGGGCGTGCGGGGTCCCGCCTGGGTGATGCTCGGGGGGTGGTGGGACGGGTTGCGAGGACTTGGCCGGGCGGTGCTCCTGGGGCGGTGGGCTGCTGATCGGTGGCTCGCGGGGTGGTGGCTTGCGGGGTGGTGGCTTGTGGGGCGGCGGTCAGGCGGGGGTCTGGGCCGGGTCGGCCGGCGCCTGGTCGGTCGCGGCCTGCCGGCGGGCCTTCTCCGCCAGGGCGTGCTCGTCGGTTCTGGCGTCGTACGCGCGGAATCTGGGCAGGGCGGCGGCCAGCGCGAGGACGGCGGCCACGCACAGCACGCCGCCCGCGCCGAGCGAGAAGCGGGTGCCGCCGAAGTTGGCCATGAGGCCGGCCCGCGCGTTGCCCAGCATCGGCCCGCTGGCGTAGGAGAGCAGCTCGATGCCGGCCAGGCGGCCGCGCAGCTCCGGCGGGATGGTCTGGTTCCACATCGTCATGCGGAAGATGCCGCTGATCATGTCGGCCGCGCCGGCGAAGGCGAGACAGACGAAGATCAGCCAGACGTTCGGAGCCAGGGCGGTCAGGGCCACGGCCACGCCCCAGGCCGCGGCGGCGACGATCACGCCCAGGCCCTGGCGCTGGACGCGGGCCGTCCAGCGGCCGGTGAGCGAGGCGATCAGAGCGCCCACCGCGGCCGCCGAGTAGAGCAGCCCGAGCGCCTCGGGCGCCCTCAGCTCTTCGGCCAGGAACGGATAGAGCGCCGTCGCCATCGCGAACACCATCGCGGCGATGTCCACCAGATAGGTGCCCATCAGGTCCTTACGGCTCACCGCGTAACGGACACCCTCGATCAGCGACCGGATCGAGGCGGGGGCGGCGTCGTCGGCGGGCGGGATGGCCCTGACCCGCCAGAGCAGCACCAGGGAGAGCACGAAGGTCAGCGTGTCCAGGGCGAAGGCGGAGGCGGTGCCCCAGGCCGTCAGCATCAGGCCGCCCAGCGCGGGGGCCACGATGGCGCCGAAGTTCCAGCGCAGGCTCGACAGCACCGCGGCCGCGCTCTGCTGCTCGTGCTTGACCACCTGCTGGATCACCGCCTCCAGACTGGGCCGCTGGAGCGAGCCGACGCCGGTGGCCAGGGCGCCCATCACGTACAGGACCCAGACCTGCGGGTCGGGCAGCATCGCGTTGACCATGAGCGCGGCGGAGGTGACCAGCAATCCCAGCTCACTCAGCCAGATGATCCGGCGGCGATCGAGCGCGTCGGCGATGGCGCCGCCCCACAGGCCGCAGACCACCATCGGCACGAACTCCGCCAGACTCACGAGGCCGACCGCCAGATAGGAGTCCGTCAGCTCCTTCATCTGGTACGGCACCGCGACCATGGAGATCATCGTGCCGAACATCGTGATGACGCCGGACCCGAAGAGCAGCCGGTAGTCGCGCGAATCGCGCAGCGGGCTCAGGTCCAGCGAAAGGTGACGGAGGAGACGTCTGACAGCAGCAAGCACGAGTCTAGATTGTCCGGCCAAGGTGACGCCTGGGGCAAATGAATTCCGGCGCGTGCCGCTTGGGTCCTGGGTGGCGGCTTGTGTGCTGGTGGGGGCATGTCCTCGCGGCAGTCCATCACGTACCAGGTGTGGCGGAACGGGTGCTTCGCGGGATGGTGGGCACTTCGGGAACCGCGGTCAGGTGGCGGGTACTTGGCGAACTGCGGTCGGATGGTGGGCGGTTCCTGAGCTGCGGTCAGGTGGCGGATACCTCGTGAACTGCGGTCAGTTTGTGGGCACGTCGCGAACCGCAGTGCGGGGTGGTCAGACGGCGGGGACCTTGGGGATTTGGGTCAGAAGGTGGCGATGGGGTTGATGGGGCTGCCGGAGGTGCCGACGAAGCGGACCGGTGCGACCGCGAGTTGGAAGTCCCACTGGTCGAGCTCGGCGGCGGTCGCCGCGCAGGCCTCCAGGTCGCAGTTGTCGAGCAGCCACAGACCCATCGCGACGAGGCCGACGGCGTGCACCGGCATCAGCACGTCGTCGTACCCGGACGGCTGAACCTCCTGCGGGGTGTCGGCGCCGATCAGCGCGACCTCGCGCTCCTGGAGCCACGGCAGGCACGACGCGTGCCAGCCGGTCTGGGTGAAACCGGCGGGCGCGGCGGCCTCGTGCCGGGCGCGGCCGTGGCCGGTCCGCAGGAGCACCGCGTCGCCGGAGCGCACCCGTACACCTTGGAGACGTTCGGCCTCCTCGAGATCGTCGGGGAAGACTCCTTCGCCCGGTTCGAGCCACGGCACGCCCCGCACGGCCGCGATGTCCAGCAGGACGCCGCGCGTGACGATCCCGTTCGCCGCCGCCGTGACGGCCGCCCACGCCGATCCCGTCGCGGTGTCGACCAGCGAGTGCGGGCGCCCGTTGTACATGGCGCCGTCCCAGAAGAGGTGGCACGGCGAGTCGATGTGGGTGATCGTGTTGCCGTGGAAGGTAAGGCCGAGCCGTTCGGACGAGAAGCCCCAGCGCCGGTCCTTGTGGAACGCCGCCACCGGCATGTTCTCGGCGCCCGGCATGTCGGCGGCGCACGGGCACGACGTCGTCGACCGCTCCATCTCCTCGGGTACGGCGATCTCCCACGCGCACGACACGCTCCTGCCGTGACGCACGGCCTGTGCCGCCGCCAGCCGGACGTCGTCGGTGATGTGGTTCAGGGTGCCGCGCTCGTCGTCCTCGCCCCATCGGCCCCAGTTCGACAGCGTGTCGAAGTAGCCGAGTACGTCGGCCTGGGTAGGCATCGGTCGCTCTGCCGTCATCTCAGCGTCGACTCCTTCGGTCACGTGGTTCGAGGCGCCGCAGGCAGGATATCCCGATCTTTTCTTCGAGATCCGACTGATCTTGTGCGTCGGGGCTGGAGAGATGGTGTGAGCCGGCCCTGCCATCCGGAATTCAAGCCGTGCCGGGGGAGTTTCTGCTCGGGGTCGGCCGTCCTCTTCGGGTGGCCGTTCGCTTCCGGCTGGCCGTCTTATTCCGGGGGATCGTCCCGTTCTCGGGTGGTCCCTTCCCGGGCTTGGCCCAGAGCTTCAGAAAGGCCGTGTTCTTCGAGGGGCCGTTGTCTTTCGGGCGGCCGGCCCCATTCCCGGGGATTGTCCCCACTTACTCGGGCGGGTCTGTTCCTGGGGCTTGGGCCAGAAGTCCCGCGAAAGGTCGTCTTCTTCGGGGAGCCGTCGTCTTCGGGGCCGTTCCTTCCGGTGACCGTCCCTCATGGGCCTGTCCTCTTCCGGATGGCCGTCGCATTGCGGGGGAACGTCCCTTTTCCGGGCGGGCCGTTTCCGGTGGGTGGGTCTTTTGAGTGGCTTTGTCCAGAGGCTCCCCCGGGAGGTTGTCCCCGGGGGAGCCTTTGTTCCTGAGGTCAGGAGGGGACCTTGTCCAGGAAGCCGAGGACCTTGCGGATGCGGCCGTCTTCGGCCAGTTCGGCCACGTCGAAGCCGACGGCGACCGGCTCCCCGCCCTCCGGGCCCAGGTGCCAGGTGAAACGGGCGATGTGGTGGTGGGCGTCGTACACCTCGCCCGGGGAGAAGACCAGGCCGGGGAACATGCCCTGTGCGGCCTCGATCACCGCGGCGATGCCGGCGTGGCCGGTGACGTCCGCGAGGGGGTCGGTGTAGGTGGCGTCCTCGGTCCAGAGCTCGGCCACGGCCTTGGCCCGGGCCTCGGGGTCGGTCTGGTTCCAACAGTCGATGTAGCGGTCGATGAGGGTCATGGTGTGTCTCCCGTACTAGTTGGTGCGGCTCTTGCGCAGGCCGGTGATCTGGAGCTCGGCGAACCCGGCCACCACCAGGGCCTGGGCGATGGCCCAGACGGCGCCCACCGTGGTGAAGCCGGCCGCGCCGGTGACGACGGCCGCGACGCTGCCCAGGGTCCAGATGACGTTCGCGGCGATCACCGCCTTGGTGGCGGCGGGGCTGATCGCGCGGCGGCCGGCCACGAGGGCGACGGCGGCGCCGTACGCGAGCAGGAAGCCGCCGATCGCACGCAGCAGGCCGGCGTCCGGGCCGAGCAGGGTGCTCACCGGGTCGGCGAACGCGAGGTAGATCAGCCCGTTGCCGCCGGTGACGACGGCGTCGGCGGCCAGCGCGAGGCGCAGGAACTTCATCCGGTCGGTGGTGATGGGCACGGCGGTCATCTCGGGCTCCTTCGTCGGGCCTCAGTGCGAACACCTGAAGGTTGTCAGGGCGGGGGTAGGGGCCGCGATTACGCCTCAGGTAAGTGATGGTGTCGATGTATGGGTTGACCAGGGCAAAGGCGAGAATTATGACCGCTGTCACAGGGAAGGGAGGGCTGGGTGCGCTGCCGGGGCTTGCCGGGGTGTTGTTCGACGGTGCTTTCCGCCCGGCGGCCGGGGAGAATCGCCGCCGGTGGGGTTGAGCGGACCGGGTGCCGGGAGCGCTGGGCCGAGTGCGCCGGGTGGGCCGGGTGCTGGCGTAACGCGTGCCTGCCAGGTGACGGGGTGCGCTGGCTCGCCCGCCCCCGGGAGCGGGGTGGCCCGAGTGGCCGGGTGTGCTGGTCAAGCGTGCCTTGGTGGTGGGCGCTGGGTCTCGCGTGCTGTTGGGTGCTGGATGTGCTCCTGTCGGCCGTGTGCTGATGTGCTCACGCGTGCGTGGGTCCGGTGCGGTGCTGGTGTGGCGCGCGTCTGGCGAGGGGGGACGGGTGCTCAGCGTGCTGGGTGGCGGCTGTGCCCGTGTCGCACCTGGGTGGGGCGCTGGGAACGGAAGCGCCGGTATGCAGAGTGTCGGGTGCGCGTGCTGGAGTGCGGAGCGATGGAGTGTGGCGAGGTGCTGGGCTCGGAGCAAGCGCAACAGCAGCACACTGACCGCCGGCTGATGGTGTGATCGACGCTGGGGGTGCGGGGGTGCGGGGGTGGCGCAGTCGGTGAGGGTGCGCGATGGCGGGTGGGCGGACGACGGCCGCCACGGCGGTGGCCGTGGCGGCCGTGCTGGCGGCTCGGGATTACGTGGGGTGGGGTGCGGCTGGTGGGTTGGAGCTTCTGGGTGGGTCGGCTGGTCGGTCGAGGGCTTGGGGGTGGGTCAGCTGCCCAGGACTTCGCGGCGGAGGTGGGTTTTGAGGATTTTGCCGCCGGGGTTGCGGGGGAGTTCGGCGTCGCGGAACCAGAAGTGGGCGGGGATCTTGAACTTGGCGATGCGGCCCGTGAGGAAGGTCCGGAGTTCGTCCGGGGTGACCGAGGTGCCGGGGGCTGTGCGGATGACCGCTCCTACCTCCTCGCCCAGCTCGTCGTGTGGGACGCCGATCACGGCGGCGTCGTCCACCGCCGGGTGTTCGAAGAGGGCGGCCTCGACTTCGGCGCAGTAGACGTTCTCGCCGCCCCTGATCACCATGTCCTTGGCCCGGTCCACGATGTAGACGAAGCCCTCGTCGTCGATCTTGGCCAGGTCGCCGGTGTGCAGCCAGCCGCCGACGAAGGTCTGCGCGGTCGCCTCCGGCTTGTTCCAGTAGCCGAGGATGACGTTCGGGCCGCGGACGCAGAGCTCGCCGACCTCGCCGGGCGGCAGTTCGGCGCCCAGGGGGTCGACCACGCGCACGTCCACCACGGGGGAGGGGCGGCCGATGCTGTCGGGCCTGGCGTGGTAGTCGGCGCCGCCGTTGCCGATGGCCAGGGCGGTGGTCTCGGTCATGCCGTAGCCGTTGGAGGGGGCGCGGTCGGGGAGGTTCGTGGTGATGCGTTCCAGGAGCTTGGGCGGGGCGGGGGCGCCGCCGTAGCCGAGGGTGGTCAGGGACGACAGGTCGTACTTGCCGAAGTCGGGGTGGGACATGAGCTGCCAGGCGTTGGTGGGCACGCCGATCATCGCGGAGACCCGCTCGCGTTCGATGAGGCGCAGCGCCTGCTCGGGGTCCCACTTGTACATCAGGACCAGGCCGCCGCCGCTGAACATCGTGGTGGTCATGGCCGAGAAGCAGCCGGTGACGTGGAAGAGCGGGACGGTCAGCAGGGTGATCCTGCGCGTGCCCGCCGCCGCGGCGACGTCCTTGCCGGACAGGGCGACCGCGCGCATCAGCCCGTACGCGACCGTCATGGGGGACTGGCCGAGGTTGCGGTGGCTGCCCAGGGCGCCCTTGGGATGGCCGGTCGTGCCCGAGGTGTAGAAGATCGTGGCCGGGTCGTCGGGGAGGAGTTCGACGTCGGGGAGTTTCACGTCGGCGCTGACCTCTCCCAGGACGTCCTCGAACGTGCGCGCTCCCGCCGGCGCCTCGCCCCGGGTGACGATCAGCGGCACGCCCGTCGAGGCCAGCCTGAGCGCGCGCTCACCGTCCGCGATCAGCACCTTGGCGCCGGAGTCGCTCACGCCGTAGGCCAGCTCGGCCTCCGTCCACCAGGCGTTGAGCGGTACGGCGATGGCTCCCGCGGCCAGCACGGCCGAGAACGAGATCACCCACTCCGGATAGTTGCGCATCGCCACGGCCACCCGGTCGCCCTTGCCCACGCCGTACTCCTCGACCAGGCGGTTGGCCAGGGTGGCGGCGCGGCGGAAGTGGTCCTCGAACGTGATGTGCTCGTCCTCGTACACGAGGAAGACCTTCTCGCCGTGGAACCTGCTCATCTCCAGCAGCGCCCGGAAGTGCGCCGGCGCGTGCTTCCAGGTGCGTACGCCGGTGTCGCCGATCTCCTGCATCTCGAACAGCTGGCCGGGACCGGTGAGCTGAGCCTGGACCTGGACGTGCGAAAGAGACATACCGCAGAACTCCCGCAATGGACGATTATTCCGGATAATTCACAGTACCGACCGGTAGGTACGTGGCGCTAGACACACGTGTCGCGCTCATCCGGGCATGAAAGTTTCATAGCGAAGCCGATAGTTTCTGGGCGCCATCTGCTGCTTTGGCGCGGTGGTCAGTGCGCTGTTGACCGCTGAACGGCAGATCAATACCGTCGGCGATGCGGTCCGACTCAGACCGAAACTTTCGGAATCGAGTGCCTGCCTCCGGAGGTAGATGCCCGTGCATTCGTCCTCGCTCCCCAGAGTCCTCGCCTTGGTGGGGATGCTCGCCGCCTTCCTCCTGCCCGTCACGGCGGCCGAAGCGTCGGCGCCCCTGCGCACGCACGCCGCCGCGCGGGGCAAGTTCATCGGCGCGGCGCTCGCGACCAGTCCGCTGTCCGGTGAGAGCTCCTACCGCAACATCGCGGCCACCGAGTTCAGCCAGGTGACCGCCGAGAACGCGATGAAGTGGGACTCCACCGAGCCCAGCCAGGGCCAGTTCAACTTCTCCGGCGCCGACGCCATCGTCAACTTCGCCACGCAGAACGACCAGCAGGTCCACGGCCACACGCTGGTCTGGCACCAGCAGACGCCCGGCTGGGTGCAGGGCCTCGGCGCCAGTGCCATGCGCACGGCGATCCAGAACCACATCAGCGGGGTCGTCGGCCGCTACGCCGACAACCCGGCCGTGGTGTCCTGGGACGTGGTGAACGAGGTCTTCGACGACAACGGCAACATGCGCACCTCGTTCTGGTACAACACCCTGGGCCAGAGCTACATCGCCGACGCCTTCCGCGCCGCCCGCGCCGCCGACTCCAACGCCCGGCTGTGCATCAACGACTACAACGTCGAGGGCATCAACGCCAAGAGCACCGCGATGTACAACCTGGTCTCGTCGCTGCGCCAGCAGGGCGTCCCGGTGGACTGCGTGGGCTTCCAGGGCCACCTCGCGATCCAGTACGGCTTCCCGAACGACCTGCAGCAGAACCTGCAGCGCTTCGCCGACCTCGGCGTGCAGGTCCGGATCACCGAGCTGGACATCCGCATGCAGATGCCCAGGAACAGCAGCAAGGACAGCACGCAGGCCACCTACTACCGCAACGTGGTCAACGCCTGCAACGCGGTCACCGCCTGCGCCGGGGTGACGATCTGGGGCTTCACCGACAAGTACTCGTGGGTGCCGGACACGTTCTCCGGTGAGGGCGCCGCGCTGATCTACGACGAAAGCTACCAGCAGAAGCCCGCCTACACCGCCGTGCACGACGCGCTGGCGGGCGGCACCTCCACCGACACCACGCCGCCGAGCGCGCCGGGCACGCCGGCGTCGAGCAACGTCACCTCCAACTCGGCCACGCTGACGTGGGCCGCCTCGACCGACAGCGGCGGCAGCGGGCTGGCCGGGTACGACGTCTACCGCGAGCAGGGGACGACCGACACGCTGCTCGGGCGGAGCACCACCGCCTCGATCAACCTGACCGGGCTGACCCCGAGCACGGAGTACCAGGTCTACGTGCGGGCGCGGGACGGGGCCGGGAACGTCTCCGGCAACTCGGCGGCGGCCACGTTCACCACCACGACGGGCCCCGTCGGCGGCGCCTGCACGGCCACGCCGACCGTGCAGACGCAGTGGAACACCGGCTACGTCGTGCAGCCCGTGACGGTGACCAACGGCGGCTCGTCCGCGATCACCGGCTGGACCGTCACCTTCACCCTGCCATCGGGCCACACCCTGACCGGATCGTGGAACGCCGCCGTGACCGTCAGCGGCCAGAACGTGACGGCCAGGAACGCGAACTACAACGGCAACCTGGGTGCCGGGGCGAGCACCAGCTTCGGCTTCCAGGTCAGCCGGCCGAACGGCGACACGCAGACGCCCTCCAGCTACACCTGCGCATGAGCGGGGATCCCTCGGGGTGGGCCTGCCCGCCTGCCCGCCCGGCATGTGGTGACCACCCCGGGGGATCCTCTCGATCAATGAACGGCGGAATGGCGACGAACCGCAACAAGCCGGCGAGCCGCGGCGACGAACGGCCGGGGTCACGGGTCCAGGGTGATCCCCTCGCGGCGGAGGTCCTCCACGATGCCGTCCACCAGGCGGGTGGCGACCGTGTGGCGCAGGCGTCCCTCCTCGCGCAGCTCACGCACGGCCGGCACGGGATCGGGGTCGGCGAACAGCCGGTCGTCGGCGTAGTCCACCGGCCGTCCCGTCGGGTCGACGGTCCACCAGGACGCCTCCATCGCGATGCCGTTGGGATCGCTGAAGTAGATCGAGCGCAGGAAGCCGTGGTCGATGACGTCGGTGACCTCGCAGCCGTGCGCCTTGAGCCGGTCGCGCAGCCGGTTGAGCGCGTCCTCGTCCGGCAGGTGCAGCGCCAGGTGGTCGAACTGGGCCGCCTTCGCGTACGGGACGCCCGCCGGCTTGGCGAAACTGTCGAGGTCCTGGTCGGTGTACTCGAAGAAGGCGACGGTGTTGCCCGTGCCAACCTCGAAGAAGTAGTGCTTGAAGGCGGGGACGGCGAGGGTGGTGACGAGGCGGGCATCGAGCACGCCGTGCCAGAAGCGCACGGTCGCGTCCATGTCCGCGGTCACGAGGGCGAGATGGTGCACACCACGCCAGTGCACCGTTTCCGGGGTCGCAGCCATGCCCCAAACGTACGCCTTTCAACTACTCCCGGTAAGGGGCGCGGAAGGCATCTAAACCGTTTTAGCGGGCGCGGCGGTGCTGCCCCTGATGACGAGGCGGGGCGTGGCGGTCTTGACGTTCCTGCGGGTGCCGGGGTCGGCGATCACCTCCAGCAGGACCTCGGCCACCTGCCCGCCGAGCGCGAACGTGTCGCGCGACAGCGAGGTGATGGCCGGATGGGTCACCCGGGTCAGCACGGAGTCGTCGAAGGCCACGATGGACAGCTCGTCCGGCACGCGCACGCCCATCTCCATCGCCACGCCCAGCCCGGCCAGGGCCATCACGTCGCTGTCGTACACGATGGCGGTCGGCCGGGTGGCCCCGGCCGACGCTCTCGCCCGGCCGCGTGAGAGCAGCGTCCGCGTCGCCGCCGCGCCCTCGGCGTCGCTGAAGTCGGTGGGCAGGGACACCGCGCAGGTCAGGCCGAGCCGCCCGGCCGAGTCGCGCAGCGCGCGGATGCGCCGCTGGGTGTGCCGGAACCCGGGCAGGCCCGCGACGTGCCCGATCCGCCGGTGCCCGAGCGCGGCCAGGTAATCGACGACCGACAGCATCGCCTCCCTGTCGTCGGCCCACACGCTGGACAGCGGTCCGGGCCCGCCCGATCCGCCGAGCACCACGGCCGGCGCGCCCAGCTCCTCCAGCGCCGCCGGGCGCGGATCGCGGACCTGCGGGTCGACCAGGATGAACCCGTCCACCCGGTGCGCCGACGTCCACTCGCGGTAGACCTCGATCTCGGCCGCGGAGTCCTCGACGACGAGCAGGTGCATGGCCACCTGCTGGCGCGACAGCCGGGCCTGCAGCCCCGACAGGAGCTGGGCGAAGAACGGCTCCACGCCCAGCGTGCTGGCCGGCCGGGCGATGACCAGCCCGACGGCCTCCGCCCTGGCGCCGCCGAGCGCCCTGGCGGCGCTGTGGGGGCGCCAGTTCATCTCCCTGGCCGCCTCCAGGATGCGCGCCCTGGTCGCCTCGCTGACGCCGGGGCGGCCGTTCAGCGCGAACGACACCGCGCCCTTGGACACCCCCACCCGCCGGGCGATGTCGGCGATCGTCGGTCGGGCCAACGCGCGCTCCTCGGTCTCGTGGCCGGCTATTGACAGCGGAGTCTAGCCCGGTAATAGTCCGGCAACTAGAGCGGTTTAGTGCCCTAAGGAGAGCGCGATGCGAAGGTACTGGGCTGGACTGGCCTTACTGGTCGTCACGATCGCGGGCTGCGGGCTCGGCGGAGCCGCGGAGGAGGAACCCGCCCCGAGCGCGGGCGGCGCGGTGAAGGGCAAGGTGAGCCTGCAGACGTGGGCGCTGAAGCCGAAGTTCACCGACTACGTCCAGGGCGTCATCGACGGCTTCGAGAAGCGGTATCCGGGCACCGAGGTCGAATGGCTCGACCAGCCGGCCGAGGGCTACTCCGACAAGGTCCTCACCCAGGCGGCCGGCGGCACCCTGCCCGACGTGGTCAATCTGCCGCCCGACTTCGCCGTCCCGCTGATCAGGCAGGGCATCCTGCTGGACGTCGCCCAGGCCGATCAGAAGCTGGCCTCCGAGTACGTCCCCGGCGCCCTCGACGCCTACCGCTACCCGGGCGTCCAGGGCGCCTACGGCTACCCGTGGTACCTCAACACCGACGTCAACTACTGGAACACCGAGCTGCTCAAGAAGAACGGGCTCGACCCCGAGAAGGTGCCGGCGAGCCTGGACGAGCTCATCGCCCAGGCCAGGTCGCTCAAGGAGAAGTCGGGCGGCAAGGTCTTCCTGATGAGCCGCCGCCCCGAGCTGGGCGACCTGACGAACGCGGGTGTGCCCATCATGTCGCCCGACGGCACCCGCTTCACCTTCAACACCCCTGAGGCGGTGGCGCTGCTCGACAAGTACCGCGACGCGTTCAAGGAGGGGCTGCTGCCCCGCGACGTGCTCACCGACACCTACGCGGGCAACGCCAAGCTGTTCAACGAGGGCACGGTCGCCTGGACGACCGGCGGCGGCAACTACATCACGAGCCTGGCCACCGACAACCCGACCTTGGCGCCCAAGGTCGTGCCGTCGAAGGCGATGGGCACGCCGCCCCTCTACGTGCAGGGCCTGTCGATCTCCAAGGCGACGAAGAACGCGCCCGCCGCGCTCGCCCTGGCCCGCTGGGTGACCAGCGCCGAGAACCAGGCCGCGTTCGCCCATCTGGTGAACATCTTCCCCAGCACCGTCGCCTCGGCGAACGATCCGTTCTTCAGCAAGAGCGACGGCAGCAACTCGGGCGACGCCAAGGTGATCGCGTTCGAGTCGCTGGCCGAGGCGAAGGTGCTGGAGCCCGTCCAGGTCACCGAGGCGATGAAGAAGCTGGTCAGGCAGCAGTTCTCGCTGGCCGTCAGCGGCGAGGCGACGTCGCGGGAGGCGCTGGACGCCGCCGTGGCCAAGTGCGACGAGCTGCTGAAGAGCTGATGACCCATCACCGCTGGTTCACGCCGTGGGTGCTGGTGGCGCCCGCGGCGGTCTGGTTGTTCGTGTTCTCGGTGTGGCCGGCGATCAACACGGTGGTGCTGGCGTTCACCAACGCCAAGCCGCTGGGCGGCGGCCACTTCACCGGCCTGGCCAACTTCGAGCGCGCGCTGAGCGACGCCCAGCTCGTGGACGCACTGGTCAACAGCATCGTGTTCATGCTGGTCTGCCTGCCGCTGCTGACCATGCTGCCGCTGCTGATCGCGATCCTGGTGGAGAAGAAGCTGCCCGGCATCACGTTCTTCCGCACGGCCTTCTACACCCCCGTGGTGGCCTCGGCGGTGGTGGTTGCGCTGATCTGGGGCTGGCTGCTGGACGATCGCGGCCTGATCAACGGCCTGGCGCAGTGGCTGGGCGTGGTGACGACGCCGGTGCCGTTCCTGACCGAGCGGTGGCTGCTGCTGTTCAGCGCGATCAGCCTGACCGTCTGGAAGGGCCTCGGCTACTACATGATCATCTACCTGTCGGCGCTCGGGAACGTCCGGCGCGAGCTGCACGAGGCCGCCGCCGTGGACGGCGCGGGCCCGGTGCGCCGCTTCTGGAGCGTCACCGTGCCCGGCGTGCGCAACACGATGCTGCTGGTCTCGGTGCTCGTGTCGGTCTCGGCCCTGCGCGTGTTCTCCGAGCTGTACGTGCTCTCGAACGGCACCGGCGGCCCCGGTGGCCGGGACATGTCGCTGGTGATGCTCATCCAGCTCTACGGCCGCGGCTTCACCGGCCATCTCGGTTACGCCTCCGCGCTCAGCCTGCTGCTGCTCGTCGTCACGGTCGGGCCGATGCTGGCGTTGCTGCGGCTCAACAGGAAGGCGGCCTGACATCACCGGAGTCACCGCCCGCGAGAAGGCGCTGCGTTACGTCCTGCTCCTGCTCGTGCTGGTCATCACGGTCTCCCCGTTCCTGTGGCAGCTGTCCACCTCGCTCAAGAGCCTCCAGGAGGACATCTACACCGGCACGCCGAGCTTCTGGCCCGAACGGCCGACGCTGTCCAACTACGCCGAGGTCGCCGAGACCATCCCGGTCTGGTCCTACGCGGTCAACTCGCTGATCGTGGCCGCCATCGTGGTGGCGGGCAACGCCGCGGGGGCCACGCTCGCCGGGTTCGCCCTGGCCAAGCTCCGCTTCAGGGGCGTGAAGCTGCTGCTCGGGCTGTTCCTCGCGACGCTCGTGCTGCCCGTCGAGGTGACCATCATCTCCCAGTACGTCACCGTCCGCTCCCTCGGTCTGGCCGACACCCTCCTGGGGGTGGCGTTGCCCGGCGCGATCGGGATGCTTAACGTGCTGTTGATGCGTACCGCGTTTCAGGCGATTCCTCCCGAAATGGACGAAGCCGCGATCATCGACGGGGCGACGGCGTGGCAGCGGCTGCGTCACGTCGGCCTGCCGAACGTGCGTGGCATGCTCAGCGTGGTCACGATCTTCGCGTTCATCGGCGCATGGGACGACTTCCTGTGGCCGCTGATCGTCCTGACCGACCCCGACAACTACACACTCACCGTCGGCCTGCAGTATTTGAACGGCACGTTCAGCGCCAACCCGCGCCTGATCGCCGCGGGGACGATGATCTCGTTCCTGCCGATCGTGATCGTGTTCGCCGTGCTCCAGCGCTTCTTCTTCAAGGGCGTGGAGGAAGGCGCCATCAAAGGCTGATAAATCACCATCTGCGGAGAGGTTTTTCCTGATGCATGACGACCGTGCCCTGGTCGAAGCCCGTCTGAAGCGTGTCCTTGACGAGCGGATCCGCCCGGCGATCTATCCCGAGTCCGTACCGCTGGAGATCTCCGTGTGGCACGCGCCCGGCGAGCCCGTCCCGGTGGCGGAGGGTCTGGCCGCGACGCCCGGCCCGATCGCGGTCGGAGACCCGTGGGGCCCGCCGTGGAGCACGAGCTGGTTCACCGTGACCGGCACCGTGCCGCGGGAGTGGAGCGGGAAGATCGTGGAGGCGATCCTGGACCTGGGCTTCGACCCGGGGAAGGTCGGCTTCCAGTGTGAGGGCCTGGTCTACCGCCCCGACGGCACGCCGGTGAAGTCGCTCAACCCGCGCACGCCGTGGGTGCGGATCGGCTCTCCGGCCGGCGGTGGCGAGGAGGTGCGCCTGCACATCGAGGCCGCCTCCAACCCGGTCATCCTCGACTACCACCCCTTCCTGCCGACCCAACTGGGCGACAAGGAGACGGCCGGCTCCGACCCGCTCTACCGGCTGGGCCGGATGGAGCTGGCCGTCTTCGACAAGACGGTGTGGGAGCTGGTCATGGACCTGGAGGTGCTGGGCGAGCTCATGCTGGAGCTGCCCGCCGACAGCGGCCGGCGTCTCGAGATCCTGCGCGCGGTGAACCGGGCCCTGGACGCGGTCGACCTCCAGGACGTGGGCGGCAGCGCGGAGGCCGCCAGGGCCGAGCTGACCGGGGTGCTGTCGTCGCCCGCGGTGCCGTCCGCGCACCGGGTCACCGCCGTCGGGCACGCCCACATCGACTCGGCCTGGCTGTGGCCGCTGCGCGAGACCGTGCGCAAGGTGGCCCGCACCGCCTCCAACATGACCGCGCTGCTGGAGGACGAGCCCGACTTCGTCTTCGCCATGTCGCAGGCGCAGCAGTGGGCCTGGATCAAGGAGCACCGGCCCGAGGTGTGGGCGAAGGTGACCAAGGCGGTGGCGGCCGGGCGGTTCGTCCCGACGGGCGGCATGTGGGTGGAGTCCGACACGAACATGCCCGGCTCCGAGGCCATGGCCAGGCAGTTCGTGCACGGCAAGCGGTTCTTCATCGACGAGTTCGGGGTGGACAACGAGGAGGTGTGGCTGCCGGACACGTTCGGGTTCGCCGCCGGGCTGCCGCAGATCATCAAGGCGGCGGGGGCGAAACGGCTGCTCACGCAGAAGATCTCGTGGAGCCAGACGAACACGTTCCCGCACCACACGTTCCTGTGGGAGGGCATCGACGGCACCCGCGTCTTCACCCACTTCCCGCCGGTCGACTCCTACAACTGCTCGATGACCGGCCACGAGCTCGCGCACGCGGCGCGCAACTTCAAGGACAAGGGCGTGGCCCGCCGCTCCCTGGCCCCGACCGGGTACGGCGACGGCGGCGGCGGCACGACGCGGGAGATGGTGGCCAAGGCGGCCAGGGTCCGCGACCTGGAGGGCTCGCCCCAGGTCGAGTGGAACACGCCCGGCCACTTCTTCGCCGCGGCCGAGGCCGAGTATCCGAACCCGCCGGTGTGGGTCGGCGAGCTCTACCTGGAGCTGCACCGGGCCACGCTGACCAGCCAGGCCAAGACCAAGCAGGGCAACCGGCGCAGCGAGGCGCTGCTGCGCGAGGCCGAGCTGTGGGCGGCCACGGCGGCCGTGCGCGCCGGGGCCGAGTATCCCTACCAGGCGCTGGACCGGATCTGGAAGACGGTGCTGCTGCACCAGTTCCACGACATCCTGCCGGGGTCGTCGATCGCGTGGGTGCACCGGGAGGCGCGCAGGACGTACGAGCTGGTGGCGGAGGAGCTCAACGCGATCATCGACGGCGCCCAGCGGGCCCTGGCGGGCGATGCGTCCGGTGGCACCCTGGTCTTCAACGGCGCCCCGCACGCCCGCGCCGGCGTCCCGGCGGGCGGCGCCGCGCCGGCGGCCACCGGCGCGGGCACCCGGGCGGAGTCCCGCGAGGGCGGCGGCTACGTCCTGGCCGACGACCGGCTCCAGGTGGAGATCGACGGCCGCGGGCTGGTCGTCTCGGCCGTCGACCGCGGCAGCGGCAGGGAGACGGTCCCCCAGGGCCGTCCGGCCAACCTGCTGCAGCTCCACCCCGACTTCCCCAACAAGTGGGACGCCTGGGACGTGGACGAGTTCTACCGCAACACCGGCACCGACCTCACCGACGCCGACGAGGTGCGCCTCGACGGGGACGCGGTCGTGGTCAGGCGCTCGTTCGGCGACTCGTCGGTGACCCAGCGGCTCACGCTCGTCCAAGGGCGGCTGGAGATCGAGACGGAGGTCGACTGGCACGAGCGGGAGAAGTTCCTCAAGCTGGCCTTCCCGCTGGACGTGCGCGCCGACCGGTACGCCTCCGAGAGCCAGTTCGGCCACGTCTACCGCGCCACCCACACCAACACGAGCTGGGAGGCGGCCAAGTTCGAGGCGTGCAACCACCGCTTCGTGCACCTGGAGGAGCCCGGCTGGGGCGTGGCCCTGGTCAACGACTCCACCTACGGCCACGACGTCACCCGCGACGTGGACGAGACGGGCACGACGACGACGCTGCGCGCCTCGCTGCTGCGCGCCCCGCGCTTCCCCGACCCGGAGACCGACCAGGGCGTGCACCGCTTCCGTCACGCGCTCGTCCCCGGCGCGACGATCGGCGACGCGGTGCGTGAGGGCTGGTTCATCAACCAGCCCGAGCGCAGGGTGCCCGGCGGCGCCGAGGTCGCGCCGCTGGTCCGGATGGACGACGACGCCGTCGTGGTGAGCGCGGTCAAGCTGGCCGACGACGGGAGCGGCGACGTGGTCGTCCGCTTCCACGAGTCCACCGGCGGCCGCGCGGCCACCACGCTGCGGGCAGGCTTCCCCGTGGCGGAGGTCGTCACCACCGACCTGCTGGAGCGGCCGACCGGCGAGCCGCAGCGCCCCGGGGACGCCATCCCCGTGACACTGCGGCCGTTCGAGCTGGTCACGCTGCGGATCAAGCGCGCGTAGCACCCGCTACTCGCGTACGCTGCCCTCCGTGAGTCCGGCGCGCCAGAACCGCTGCGGCGCGCCGGACAGCACCACCATGAGCGGCACGATGATCACCGCGAAGAGGATCAGGAACGGGGCCGGGAACGCCGCCGCCGCACGCTTGCTCATCCGGCTCTCAACCCCTTGGTCCTGATCTGTTCCACGGTCCGTCTCTGTGCCGCCTCCAGCGCGTCGACCAGGGTGCTCCTGCCGCTGAGCGCGTCCTCGAAGCGGTCACTGAGGATCTTGACCGTGTCGTCCAACGTCGGCCACCACACCCAGCCCTTGGGCACCTGAGGGGAGCGGCGGGGTTCGCGGCGACGCACCGCGCCGTGCTGGACGCCGTACGCGAGGGTGGTCCCGACGCGGCCGAGACGGCCATGCGGGACCTGCTGGCGCAGGCCGGGCGGGACGAGGCCGCACTCTAGCCTCGGCCGCCGAAAGCCGCCGAAAGCCGCCGAGCAGGCTCAGCCGCTGAGCAGGGTGCCCAGGCGGGGTGCGTACGTGGCGTGGAAGACCAGCGACGCGGCGCCGATCGCGGCGGCGTCGGCCGCGATCGGCGAGGTCTCCACCCGGACCGGATGCAGCCGCCGGGCCAGCGACCGGCTCGACACCGCCCGCGCGATCACCTCGCGGTAGATCTCCCCGACCTCCCGCAGCGCGGGCCCGCCCAGCACGAGCAGGTCGATGTCCAGCAGGTTGACCACGCTGACGGCGGCGTCGGCCAGTCGTTCCGCCACCTGTTCGATCACCCGGAGGGCGGCCGGCTCGCCGCTCGCCGCCGCCGCGCAGATGGCGGCGTGGTCGTGCCGGCCGCCCATGGCCGCCTCGATGGCGCTCGGGCAGCACACGGCCTCCACGCAGCCCCGGTTGCCGCAGTAGCACCCGGGGCCCTGCGGGTCGACCGTCATGTGCCCGAACTCGGCCGCGTTCAGCGACCTGCCCCGGTAGACCTGGTTGTCCAGGAAGAGCCCGCCGCCGATGCCGGTGCCGAGGTAGAGGTAGGCGAAGCTGGGGGTGGAGCGGGCGATGCCGGCCCACCGCTCGCCGATCGCCGCCGCCGTGGCGTCGTTGTCGACGGTTACGGGGAAGCCGGTGTACTCGCGCAGCAGCGCCCTGATCGGCACCCGGTCCCAGTGCGCCAGCCGGGGCGGCGAGACCATCACGCCGTCCTCGTCCAGCGGCCCCGGGCAGGCCAGCCCCACCCCGAGCACCTTGCCGTCCGCCACCCCCGCCTCGCGCAGGATCCGGCGGGCCGCCCTGGCCATCTGCCTGACCACGCCGTCCGGCCTGGCGCCGGGACGGACCGGCAGGTGCAGCCGGGCGACCGGCCGCCCGGCCAGATCGGCCAGCACGCACGACAGCGCCTTCGGATCGAAGTGCACGCCCACGGCGTAGCCGGCCTCGGCCGACACCCGCAGGATGGTGGGCCTCTTGCCACCCCTCGACGGCGCGGAGCCGTCCTCGACGACCAGGCCCTCCTCCAGCAGTCTGCGCACGATGACGGAGACCGTCTGGGCGGTCAGCCCGGTCATCGCGGCGATGCGGACACGACTGATCCCGTCCGAGGCCTGGATCGTCTCCAGGACCACGGAACGGTTGTAGCTCCCCACCTTCGGCAGGTTTGTCCCCTGCTGCATGTGAGACATATCACCACAGAGTGTTGACTTAGTAAATCAAATAGATTTACGTTTCTCCGCAACCCGAAGGAAACACAGGGGAGCCCTGATGAGACCCAAGCTGGCCGGATCCCTCCTGCTTTTGACAGCGCTGACAGCAGCCGGTTGCGGAGGTGGCGGCGCCCCGGAGAGCTCCTCCGGCGCCAAGGAACTCGAAGTCCTCTACAAGGTCGAGCCGACGTGGCCGCATCTGGAGAAGATGCTCACCGACGCCAAGAAGCAGTACGAAGCCGCCCACCCCGGCGTCACCATCAAGCTGACCTCGGTGCAGGGCAACAACGAGGCCTACTACACCAAGCTGGCCCTGCTCAACCGCTCGCCCGACTCGGCGCCCGACGTCTACCTGCACGACACCTTCCAGGTCAACGCGGACGTCGCGGCCGGCAAGCTGGCCCCGCTGGACGAGTACCTGGCCAAGTGGCCCGACTGGAGCACCCAGTTCCCCGACTCGGTCAAGCAGGCCGCCAAGGGCGGCGACGGCAAGATCTACGGCGTGCCCATCAGTACGGACACCCGCGGCCTCTGGTACAACAAGGACGTCCTCACCAAGGCCGGCCTGCCGGTCCCGTGGGAGCCGAAGACGTGGAACGACGTCCTCACCGCCGCCCGCGCGATCAAGCAGAAGGTGCCGGACGCGATCCCGTTCACGATGTACTCCACGAAGATCCACGGCGAGGCGTCGACCATGCAGGGCTTCGAGATGCTCCTGTACGGCACCCAGGGCGGCACTCTCTACGACGACGCCCAGAAGAAGTGGGTGGCCGGCGGCAAGAACTTCACCGACGCCCTGACCTTCATCAACACGATCTACCGCGAGGAGCTCGGCCCCAAGCTGTCCGACGCGCACAACGCCAAGCTCGCCGACAAGATCAACTGGGAGTGGTTCCCCAAGGGCAAGCTGGGCATCGCCCTGGACGGCGCCTGGGCGTCGGGCGCCTGGAAGCCGACCAGCACCAAGCCGTGGCCCGAGTGGAAGGACAAGCTCGGCTGGACGCCCATGCCGACGCAGAACGGCGAGGAGCCCGGCGCGGTCAGCATGTCCGGCGGCTGGGTGATGGCGATGAGCTCGTACGCCAAGCTCAAGCAGGAGGCGTTCGACTTCATCTCGGTCGCCACCAACAAGGAGAACTCCCTGACGTACTCGGTGGGCTCGGGAGACCTGGCCCCGCGCAAGGACGTCGCGGCCGATCCGAAGTACAACGCCGACAACCCGAGCGTGAAGTTCTGGACCGACCTGGCGTCGGTGACGCACTACCGGCCCGCCTTCGAGGAATACCCGAAGGTGTCGGCGCAGGTCCAGGAGGCCATGGAGGCGGTCACGACCGGCGCCCAGACGCCTGAGGAGGCCACGGCGGCCTACGCCAAGGCGTTGCCCTCGGCCGTCGGCGGGCCCGACAAGGTCCTCGCCCGATGACGGTCGCCACCGCTCCCTCTCCGTCCGTGACGGGCTCGCCGGCCGGCGGCCCGTCGCGGCGGCGGCGGGTCCTGCGCTGGCTCCTCCCGCTGGGCCCGGCGCTGGTCCTGCTGGCGATCTTCCTCGCGGGTCCCATCCTGTGGAGCGTCTACATCGCCTTCACGAACGAGACCCTGACCGGTTCGGCCTCGGTGAACTCCCAGTTCGTCGGCGTGGCCAACTTCGTCAAGCTCTTCGGTGACCCGAACTTCATCAACTCCTTCCTGCTCACGTTCGTCTTCGTGATCGGCTCGGCGGTCATCGGCCAGAACACCCTGGGCCTGATCATCGCGCTGCTCATGCGCGGGCGGGGCCGGGTCACCCGCAGCGTCGTCAACGGCGTTGTCATCGCCGCCTGGGTGATGCCCGAGGTCGTGGCGGCGGCCTGCTGGTTCTCGTTCCTGGCCGAGGAGGGGACGCTCAACACCGTGCTCGGCGTCTCGCAGGAGTGGCTCTACACCGCCCCCATGCTCGCGGTCATCCTGGCCAACGTCTGGCGCGGCACGGCCTTCTCCATGCTGGTCTACTCGGCGGCCCTGTCGGAGGTGCCCGCGGACCTGGTGGAGGCCGCCGCGGTGGACGGGGCGAGCCCGGCCCGCCGGCTGCTGCACATCACGCTGCCGCTCATCCGCCGCTCCATCATGGCGAACCTGATGCTGATCACCCTGCAGACCCTGGCCAGCTTCGGCCTCATCTACGCCCTGACGGGCGGCGGGCCCGGCACGGCCAGCCAGACCACCCCGCTCTACATGTACGAGCAGGCGTTCCGCTACTTCGAGATCGGCTACGGCTCGGCCATCGCCCTGGTGATGCTGGTGATCGGCGCCCTGTTCTCGCTGGTCTACCTGCGGCTGATCAAAACGGAGGACGCGTGACGAGACTAGCCGCGAGGGGCGCGGCCAACCTGTCGCTCCTCGTCATCGCCCTGGCCTTCGTCGGCCCGTTCCTCTGGGTGGTGATCGCCTCCGTGCAGCCGGAGGCGACGCTGGCCGCCACGCCGACGCTCGCGTTCTCCCTGGACAACTTCACCGCGGTGCTGACCTGGGAGACGATCATCCTGCCGATGATCAACTCGGTGGTCATCTCCGGCTCCACGGCGATCCTGACCGTGCTGGTGGCGGGGCTGGCGGCATACCCGCTGTCGCGCTACCAGCTGCGTTACCGCCGCCACTTCATGCTGACCCTGCTGTTCACCACCGGCCTGCCGGTGACGGCGATCCTCGTCCCGGTCTACGCCATGTTCTTCCGGTTCAACCTCTACGGCTCGGTGCCGGCGATGGTGCTCTTCCTGACCGCCAGCTCGCTGCCGTTCTCGATCTGGATGATGAAGAACTTCATGGACGGCGTGCCGATCAGCCTGGAGGAGGCCGCCTGGGTGGACGGCGCCGGCTGGGTGCAGTCGCTGCGCTCGGTGGTGGGGCCGCTGATGGCCCCCGGGATCGCGGTGGTGGCCATCTTCGTGTTCGTCGGGCAGTGGGGCAACTTCTTCGCGCCGTTCGTGCTGCTCGACACGCCGGAGAAGCAGCCGGCCGCGGTCACGATCTACACCTTCTTCTCGCAGTACGGGCAGGTCGCCTACGGGCAGCTGGCCGCCTTCTCCATCCTCTACACGGCCCCGGCGGTGATCCTGTACGTGGCGGTCAACAAGTATCTGGCCGGCTCGTTCAACTTCGCCGGATCGGTGAAGGGGTAGGGGCCGCGGCTCACGCCGCCAGCTGAGCGCGCAGGGCCTCGGCGAACTCCGCCGGGCTGCGCAGATAGCCGACGTAGTCGCCGGGCAGCTCCACCGCCTCGCGGCCGAGCAGCCCGGCGACGGCCAGCGTGGCGCGGTGCATCAGCCTGCCCTTGGTCTCGGCCCCGTACGCCGGCACGACCGGAGCCGCGCGCAGCGCCTCCGCGTCGGGGACGTAGGCGGAGAAGGGACGCAGCTCGTAGCGGCAGCTCGTCTCCATGTTGACCGTCATCCGGCCCAGCATGTCGCGCACCCACTGCGGCAGCCCGGGGTCGGGCTCGGGCGGCGCGGTGACGCCGGTCTCCTCGCCGAGCTTGCGCATCGCCGGGCCGACGCCCTCCCGCTCGCACACCTCCACCGCCTCCCGCGTCAGCCGCCGCCAGCGGGCCGCGTCGGGCAGCAGGTCGAAGGCGGGCGGCTCGTGCGCCACCAG
The DNA here is from genome assembly GCF_035917475.1 of Nonomuraea fuscirosea. NCBI lineage: Bacteria > Bacillati > Actinomycetota > Actinomycetes > Streptosporangiales > Streptosporangiaceae > Nonomuraea > Nonomuraea fuscirosea. The sequence goes on from NZ_CP109074.1 coordinate 2,646,442, forward strand.
CCGCCGCACCGAGGACGGGCGGCGGGCCAGCAGGTCGAGCCCGATCAGGGCGCCCGAATGGGTGGCGAACACGTCCGCCGGGCCGGCGCCGGCCGCCTCCAGCAGGCGCAGCGCGTCGTCCGCGTGCTCCTCGATCCGCTGCTCGGCGGGCGGCCCGGCGAGCGGGCTGCGGACGGCGCCGCGCCGGTCATAGGTGATCACCGTGTGGCGCCCGGCGAGGATCTCGGCCATGGGCGCGGCCATCGCGGCGTCGGCGCCGCCGCCGAGGATCACGAGCAGCACCGGCCCTGAGCCGCGGACCTCGTAGTAGAGGCGCGCGCCCGGGACGTCGAGCATTCCGGAGTCCATGGTGCGCCAACTGTAGACGGGCGGGGACCGGCCGCCAACTTCTGCTGGCGGATATACGACAAGTCGGGTTCTAGCCATGGCGATCTCATAGACACCGCAGATCAGGATGACTAGGAATGCGGTATTCGTGCTTACCGATTCTTGGGAGGTCGTCCATGCTGCGTGGCTTAAGCCGGGTGAGGCGAGGGACGGTGATGGCCGCTTCGGCGGTGATGGCGGCCTCGGCGCTCGCGGTTCCCGGCGCGCACGCCGCCACCGCACCGGCCGCGACCGCATCCGCCGTGAACACCGCCGCCCTGAACGCCACCGCCGTGACCGCCACGGCCGCACCGCCCGGGGCGTTCACGCCCGCGCCGGCGAGTGACGAGATCACGCTGATCACCGGTGACCAGGTCCAGGTGCGCGCGCTCGACGGCGAGCACAGGACCGTCACGGTCACGCCCGCGCCCCGCGCGGACGGCTCGGTGCCGACGTTCCAGGTGCTGGAGTCGGAGCGCGGGGTGACCGTCATCCCCGACGACGTCGCCACGCTCGTCCCAGGACGGCTGGACGCCGAGTTGTTCAACGTGACCGCCCTGGCCGAGCAGGCCTACGGCGCCGACATCCCGCTCATCCTCACCTACCCGCCCAACGCGACCAAGGCCGCGATCCCGGCGGCCAAGCAGGTCCGCGCGCTGGAGAGCATCGGCGGCGCGGGCGTGTCGGTGGCCGCGGCGGACGCGGGCGCGTTCGGGGCGGAGCTGGCCAAGCTGGCCTCCCCGTCGCCGCAGGTCCGCGCGGCGGGACCGCTGGCCGGCGTGACGAAGATCTGGCTCGACCGCAAGGTGGAGCCGGTGCTGAAGGACAGCGTGCCGCAGATCGGCGCGCCCGAGGCGTGGGCCGCCGGGTACGACGGCACCGGCACCACCGTGGCCGTGCTCGACACCGGCGTGGACGCCGCCCACCCCGACCTGGCCGGCAAGGTCGCCGACCAGCGCGACTTCACCGGCGAGAACGCGGCCGGCGACCCGCACGGCCACGGCACCCACGTGGCCGCCACGATCGCGGGCACCGGCGCCGAGGGCGGCAAGGGCGTGGCGCCCGGCGCCAAGGTGCTCAACGGCCGCGTGCTGGCCGCCGACGGCTACGGCCAGCTCTCATGGATCATCGACGGCATGGAGTGGGCGGCCGGCGAGAAGCACGCCGAGGTCGTCAACATGAGCCTGGGCAGCGCCGAGGCGGGCGGCCCGCTCACCGACGCCGTCTCCGCCCTCACCCGCCAGTACGGGACGCTGTTCGTGGTCGCCGCGGGCAACGACGGCTGCGACTCGTGCGTGGGCACCCCCGGCGACGCCCCCGAGGCGCTGACCGTCGGCGCGGTGGACAAGCAGGACAAGCTCGCCGACTTCTCCAGCAAGGGCCCGATCATCGCCGACGGGGCCGTCAAGCCCGACGTCACCGCCCCCGGCGTGGACATCTCCGCCGCCAGGACGGGCGGCGGGCTCGCCACGATGTCCGGCACCTCCATGGCCACCCCGCACGTCGCGGGAGCGGCGGCGCTGCTGCGCCAGGCCCGCCCCGGCATCACCGGCGGCGAGCTGAAGTCCCTGCTCATGGCCTCCGCCCAGCCGGGCGCCGGCATCCCGGTGGACGCACAGGGCGCGGGCCGCGTCGACGTCGCCGCCGCGCTCAAGAGCACGGTCGTGGCCTCGGCGGGCTCGCTCAACTTCGGCCGCCTCACCAAGGGCGAGGAGAAGACCCTCACCGTCGGCTACCACAACCTCGGCCAGGGGCCCGCCGCGCTGAAGCTGTCCAGCGGCGCGGCCTTCAGCGTCGAACCGGCCGAGCTCACCGTCCCCGCCGGCGGCACCGCCGAGGCCAAGGTCACCATCAAGGCCGACACCACCGGATCGCTGCGCCAGGAGCTCACCGCGTCCGGCGTGCGCACGCTGCTGACGGCGAACGTCGAGGACAAGCGGGTCGAACTGCGCGTCCGCGGCGTCGCCAGGGACGGCCGCACCGCCCGCGGCGGCTTCACCGTGCTCAATCTGGACGAGGGCACGCTGGTCGGACGGGTCCTGCCCGGCTCACCCGAGCAGCCCTGCACCGACGCCAAGTACGGCTCGGGCACCTGCCTGCTGGTCAAGCCCGGCACCTACTCCGTGCTCGGCCACGTCTTCACGATGCCCGCCACCCAGGACAGCACCGAGACCGGCAAGCCGCTCAACGAGAGCCTCCTCGGCGACCCGGAGATGAAGATCACCGAGAACACCGAGGTCGTGCTGGACGCCCGCAAGGCGGTCGAGGTGAAGATCGAGACGCCCGACCACCAGACCAAGCGGAACACCGGCGCCGCCGCGGCCCTCCAGTGGTACCGCGCCGGCGAGCAGGGCACCGCGCTGCGCGGCGGCACCACGATCACCCCCGGTGGGCAGATCGAGGAGCGCCTGTTCGTCCAGCCCACGCGGAAGGTGACCAAGGGCACGTTCGTGGTCTCCACCCGCTGGCGGCTCAAGGCCCCCGAGATCACGCTGACCACCCTCGGGCTGAAGCTGGACCCCCAGTACGTCGACCCGGTCCAGTTCAGCGACTTCTCCACCGAGTACCCGCGCCTCGACGGCACCAGGCTGCTGCTCGCCGTGGACGCCGGGCGCGGCTCGGAGAGCGAGATCAGGTCCCGTAACCTGCGCGGCAAGCTGGCCGTCATCCGCCGCACCGACGGCGTGCCCGTCTCCACCCAGTCCAACGCCGCCGCGGCGGCCGGGGCGGCGATGGTCGCGGTCTACAGCGACAAGCCGGGCGCCGACGTCACCACGGGCGGGAACAAGGTCAAGCTGACCGTGCCGACCGTGCGGCTCACCCACGAGGAGGGGCTGAAGCTGGTCGAACGGCTGCGCCGCCTGCCCGTGCCGATCGTGGCCAAGGGCATCTCGGCCAGCCCGTACGTCTACGACCTCTACCTGCGTGAGCAGGGCCGGGTCCGCGACTCGCTGAAGTACGTGGTCCGCGCGAAGTCGCTGGCCAGGATCGAGACCGGCTTCCACAGCCAGCTCGCCGACGACGTGACGGTCAACGAGGCCCGCTACGTCTTCGAGCCCTGGGACAACCTGTCGATCTCGACGAACCATCCCATGCCCAAGACGCCGCGGACTCGTACCGACTACCTCACTCCCGACCCCGACCTGCGTTGGAGCACCTCGGCGGGCACGCCGGAGCGGCACTACAACACGATGTGGCCGCATCCCGACACGGCCCGGGTGTCCCTGTCGTCGCCGGAGTTCCGGCCGTACAAGGCAGGAGAGCGGGCCGAGCAGACCGTGCTCAAGCAGCCGCTGCTGCCCGGCGTCAATCCGCGCAACCCGTTGCGCAGGGACGGCGACGAGCTGTTCGTCTCGATGCAGGGCTTCGTGGACGCCCAGGGCAACTACGGCGAGGCCTACACCAGCGACTTCGAGCAGGGGCTGAAGACCGACTTCCGGCTCTACCAGGGCGACGCGCTGCTGTGGCAGACGAACTACCTGCCGAAGGGGTCGGGGACGCTGCCGGCGGAGAAGGGCGCGTACCGGATCGAGTACGACGTGGCCAACGAGGCCGGCTGGGCGAAGCTGTCCAAGCGGACCCGCAGCGTGTGGACGTTCGACTCCGGGCGGGCGGCCGAACCAGCCGTGATCCCGCTGCTGACGGCCACGTTCGACGCGCCGGTGGACCTGAAGAACCAGGCCAGGTCGCGCAAGCTCGGCCTGTCCCTGCGCCACCAGGAGGGCGCGGAGCAGAGCGCGATCAAGGACGTCTCGCTGGAGGTGTCGTACGACGACGGCGCCACCTGGAAGCCGGCCCGGCTGCGGGCCAAGGGGCAGCGGGCCTACGAGACCACGCTCGACCGCTCGCCGTCCGGCTTCGTCTCGCTGCGGCTGAACGCCTCCGACGTCAAGGGGCACACGCTGGCGACGGAGGTGATCCGCGCCTACGCCATGCGCTGACCCGCTCGAAACCTCCGGGGGAGTGCCGTGCGCGGCCTCCCCCGGAAGGGTTTTCAGGCCCGGCTCTTCTCGATGACCTCCTCCGTCGTCAGCGGCGAGCGGGGATGCCTGGTCAGGCACATGGGGATCCGCGTCTTGACCGGGGCGGCCCCCTCCGTCGCCACGTAGAACTCGCCCGAGCTCAGCCGCGAGACGTCCGGCACGTCGCCGCCCTTCGACCGGGCCATCTCCCTGGCGGCGGAGATCTGGATCGGGGCGTTCAGCAGGCCGAAGAACTGCGTGGCCGAGTTGCCGGGAATGTGGTTGTGCAGCCCCTTCGGCGCCTGGGTGGCGAAGACCAGGCCGAGGCCGTACTTGCGGGCCTGGGAGGCGAGCAGCACCGTGCTGCGGGTGGAGGCCGCGGCCCCCGTCGCCGGCGCGAACGTCTGCGCCTCGTCCATCACCAGCAGCGCGCCCAGCGGCCGGTCCTGCGCCGGATGCCGCTTGAACCAGACGAACAGCTCCATCTGCAACTGGCTCACGAAGCTCTGCCGCTGCTCCGGCGAAGGCAGCCCGACCAGGCTGATCACCGACACCCGCGTCCGCTTGCCCTCCGGCGGGGTCACCAGCAGCGCCGGATCGACCGGGGTGCCGGCGCCGCCGAACAGCGGATCGTTGTCCATCGCGGCGGTCAGCGACTGGGCCAGACCGGCCGCGATGCGCTGGGCGTCGGCCAGCTCGCTCACGCCGTCGGGCAGGTCGGCCAGCAGCGCCGCGAACCCCTTGAGGCTCGTCGCGCCGCGCAGCCCGTAGTACGCCAGCGCCCTGCGCAGCACCGCCTGGCCGAGCTGCGCCTTGTTCGTGTTCGCGTCGAGCCGGATGCGCGGCGCGATGAACGCGACCGCGGCCTCCACCGCCTCGGCGAACTCGTCCGGATCGCCGGCCAGACCGGCGAAGTCCGGCAGCGGCTGGAAGCTCAGCGGGCGGCCGCCCGCCCGGCCCGGCGTCCAGACCACCACGTCCGTGCCCGCCAGGTACTCCTCCGCCCGGCGCGCGTCACCCTCCTCCCAGGACGGCGGCGGCTCGGGCCAGCGCTCGCCCAGCCTGGCCAGGTCGTTGTTCGGATCGAGCACGATGGCGGGGACGCCCGACAGCGCGCACTCCTCGACCAGGCGGCGGATCAGCACGGTCTTGCCCGAGCCCGATCCGGCGAAGATCGTGACGTGCTTCCTGAGCGCCTCCAGCGCCACACTCACGGGCGCGCCGTCCGCCGTCCGCCGCCCGAGCGCCAGGTACGGCACTCGCGTCCCGGACGCTCCGGCGTCCCGGTGATGCGTGCTCGCCTGCGCCGGCTGCGGCGTCTGTGCCGCCGTCTGTGCCGCCGCCTGTGCCGCCGTCTGTGCCGCCGTCTGTGCCGCCGCCTGTGCCGCCGCCTGTGCCGTCTGTGCCGCCGGCTTCGCCGCCGCGCCCGGACGAACCGCGGCCGGAGGCGTTTGGGCCGGGTGGGGACGGGGTTCGCGGGTGGGAACGCTCCAGGCGTCGGTCAGGGCCTCGGTGAGGAACGAGACCGAGGCCGTCGGCCGCCGCCGCGCCAGCCAGCCCGCCAGGTGCGGCGGGTTCTCGGCGAGCAGCGACCTGAGCGCGGCCAGCACCCGGAGATCGTCCTCGCCCACCCGCAGGGTCCGGCCGCCGGCCTGCTCGAACGCCGCGATGGCCGCCCGCGTCGCCGCCCCCTTGGACCACGGCGCGTTGCGCAGCAGGAACAGCCGCCGCTTCGGCACCTCCGCGTCCAGGCCGGCCGCCACGGAGGCCTTGCGGATGCGGTTCAGCGCCGCGTTGCCGTGCCCGGCGGTGACCGCGCGGAAGGCCCAGTGGACCTCGTCCTCGCTCGTCTCGTCCAGGGTCCGGCGCAGCCGCGCGTGCAGAGGCGGTTTGGGGCTCGGCGGCGGGTCCACGCTGAACGCGACCCCGGGCCCGCCCTGCTCGGCGATCCAGGCCGACAGCCCGGCCGCCAGCAGCGCGGGCATCATGGCGTCCTCGCTCACCTGGTCGATCCGCGGCGCGGGGACGCCGTCGCGCAGCTCCGCGAACCGGGCGTCCAGGGCGCGCAGGTCGTCGGGGGGAACGCCGGGTGTCGCGGACGGGGCCGGAGGGCCGTCCTGGGCCGCGGGCGTGGCGGTGAACGCGGTCAGCTCGCGTACCTCGTCGTCCGCCAGGCACGCGCGGACGTGCCGGTCGATCGCGATGAGAAGCTGGCGCGGGGTGAAACCGGGCGCCCGGGTGAACGCCTCCGGCCGCACCGGCCAGGTGGGATAGGGCGGCTTGATCCCGGCCTCGCCGTACTGCACCTCGAACCGCCGGGCGACCAGGGCCCTCGCGGTCTCGGCGTCCGGGATGGTCATGAGCTGGACCGCCTGCCGGAACCGATCACGCACGGTGTCCACCGCCACGTCCTCGACGAGCGCCCAGGTCGCCGGGATGCAGGTCACGACGGTCAGCGTCCTGCGGGTGACTTCGCGCAGCGCCATCAGGCCGCCCGCGATGCGTTCGATCATCGCCGTCTCGCCCGGGTCGCGGGCGGCGCCCTTGGTCGGCGTGGAGGACTGGGCGACCAGGGGGTCGATCTGGTCCACCGCGATGATCGTCGGCCCGGTGAGCGCCATCAGGCGGGAGACGTCCCTGACGATCTCCTGCGGCGTCCTGCCGACCTGCCGGATGCCCCACAGGGCCCGCTCGCCGGCCTCGCCCTCGGGCGCGGACGACAGGAACGCCTCACCCAGGTCCTGCAGGCCCAGGTCGTCGCCGGCCAGCAGCACCAGCGCCCGCGCCGTGTCCTGGCACTCCCGTCCGGCCCGCGGATCCAGGCGGCGCAGCGCCGTCACGAACAGGTCCAGCTCCTCCCGGGTGACGGCCCGTTTGCCGGTGATCGCGCGCCTGGCCATCCGCGACAGCCCGGCCATCGAGGCCAGGCGGTCGAGCAGCACCGCGAGCTGGACCTGCCCGTCCTCCCTGCGGCGCGACAGGCTGTCCAGGATGGACACCACGGTGCTCTCCCAGAAGCCCTTGGCGTCCAGCAGGCCCACCAGGACGAAGTAGCCGCCCTGCTGTTGCGCCTGCTCGCGTACCCAGCCGAGCACGTGCGTCTTGCCGGTGCCGCGCTGGCCCTGGACGACCACGCCGATGGGGCTGGCGTCAGGACGGCCCGCCGCCTCGGCCAGGCCGTCGAGGACGATCCGGGTGGACGCGCCGTGCAGCCCCTCCACGTGGTAGTCCGAGCGGCGCCACACGTCGTCGGCGCTCTCGGTGTAGTTGAAGCTCAGCGCGGCGAGATCCTGCACGCCGCCGGTCATGGCCTGCCGATCCAGAGCAGGTGCTTGTGCTGCTCGCCGATGAGCACGGCCGCCGCGCGGTCCTCCTCCGTGAGCGTCTTCTGGTTCGACTCGGGGACGAGGTTGACGTCGGGCAGCCGCTCCATCCGGACGAGCGTCTCGTCCACGGCGGCCCTGGGCGCGTCGGCCAGCAGCGCGCGCAGGTCGGTGAGGCTGACCCACGCGCCGGGGCGCGCGGCCAGGCCGACGTAGGCGCGGCGGATGCGGGACTCCAGGTCACCCGGCGGCTCCGCTCCTTCTTCCTCCTCGTCGCCGGGGTAGAAGACGTCGGCCAGGCTCAGGTTGCCGCGTTCCAGGTAGCGCGGCAGCCAGTCCAGCAGGGCTCGGGCGATCGCGCCCGAGGACCCCGTCTGCGGCGGGAGCGCGCCCGCCCGCAGGTCCTCGGCCAGGCGCGCCCAGCCGGAGTCCGTCAGCACGTGCAGGTACGCCCCCCGGCCCGGCCGCCGGCTCTCCACCAGCTTCAGCTCGTTGAGCCGCCGCCGCCGCTCGCCGTCGATCGTCAGCCTGTGCCGCTGTTTCAGCTCGCTGTTGGAGACCTCCCCGGCCTCGACGGCCAGCACCAGCAGTGCGGCGAAGTCGGGAAGCGACAGCCCGTTGTGCGGCATGTGTCATCCTTCCGTTCCGCGGCGGCCACGCAGGAACTGCGCGATCCGGCGGAGCACGGTCTCGATGTCGGTCAGTACCTGAACATCGAGAAAGCGCAGCACGGCGTAACCGTCGATCTGAAGCAGCACGTCCCGCTCCCGGTCGGCGGCGAACTTGGCGGCGCCCCTGTGGTCGGGGCCGTCGATCTCCACCACGCAGCGCTCCCGCTCCCACAGCAGGTCCAGCCGGATCGGGGCGGCCAGCGGATGCGGCAGGTACGTCTGGTTCCAGGCCCGCCCCGACGCCCACGCGCACCGCGCCAGCGCCGCCTCCAGCGCCAGCTCACCGGCACTCCCGGGATGCGGCCGCCCGGCGATCGCGGGATACCCCAGCCGACCCCCACCGCCCTGCGCTCCGCCCGCTGGTGCCCCGCTCGTCCGCGCCTCGCCGGGCCCGGCGGCTGTTGCGCCGGAGGGCCACGACCGGGCCGCCGGAGCGCCGGTCCCAGCGGGCCCGGTGGTGAGGCGCGGTCGTACGGTCGGGACGCGGTCGACGGCGTCCAGGGGCGCGCCCGTCAGCCACACGCCCGCCTTCGCTCGCTGGGCCAGCCACTCGCACCCCGCCACGAACACCTCCTGCGCGCCGGCCCCGAGCCCGTCGGGGACGTGCACCAGGACGGCGGCCGCGCTCCTGCCGTAGCTGCCGGCCAGCACCCTGGCCAGCCCCGCCGCCCGCACCTCCGGCGGGAACCCGCTGGGCCCGCCCGCCAGGGCCCGCTCGGCCAGCTCGGCCAGGAACGGGCCGTAGTGCTCGCCGCTGGACGCCCTGCGCAGCGCCAGCGGCCGCACGGCACGCAGCCCGGCGCCACCGGGGCCGTCGATGCCGGCCGCGCCGGGCAACCAGGCGGGGAACAGCGCCAGCGCCGCCGCGTCCAGCTCACGCAGGACGGACGCGACCAGACCGGCCACGGTACGGGCGTCGTCCAGCAGCTCGGCGAGCCCCGGCCGGTAGGTGAGGATGGCCGGCGCCCCCGGCGGCAGCGGGTCGATGCTCAGGGCCACGGCGCCGGCGTCCACGTCGAGCCGCACCACCCGGCCGACAGGCAGATCGGACCACACCCGCACGACACCACCGCCCCTGCTGAATCGGCTTCCGTGACGGTGTATACCGCCTGCCCGGCGATCAGCCCAGCGGGGGAGCGGGAGTCGTCCGGCGGTCAGCTCAGCGAGGATGCCCGCGCCGGCGCTGGAGTCATCCGGCGGTCAGGCCGACGACGCCCGCGGGGGCGTAGGAGGCGCGGGTGAGCATGGCCTGGGCGATGGACGCCTTGACCAGGGCCGCGGCCCGTACGACCGGCACCAGGGTGAGCGCGAACAGCACGCCGACGGCGGTGTTGACACCGATGAAGGCCAGGTCGCCGGTGCCGAGGCCGAGCAGCTCGGGCAGGGCGCGGTCGTTCCCCGGGATCCGGGCCAGGATCCAGCCGTAGACGGGGAAGGTCAGCCCGGCGATCGCTCCGGCCCACCACACCAGGGTCACGACGGCGGCGGCCAGCGAGAACGGGAAGGCGACGATGCCGTACAGCAGGTCGAGGCAGGCCTGGCCGCTGGTCAGCGGGTTCATCAGGCGGCGGAACCAGCCGGCCCCGCCGGGGACGGCGGTGTAGGAGGGCCGGGCGACGGAGCGGCCGAGCACGCCAGGCAGCGCGACCCGTTCGACGTCGCTCAGGCTCCTGGCCACGGCGGCGGCGCCGGACAGGATGGGCAGGCCGACGAACGCGACCGCGCCGCCTGCCCCGGCCGCGATCCCGGCCACGGCGACGCAGAAGTGGGCCATGGCCAAGGGCAGGCCGAGCAGGGCGTAGCGGGTGTCGGTGGCCAGGCGGTGGCGGAGGGAGGTCATGGCAGGAACGCTACGGACCGCCCCCCGCCGCCACGAGCCTGCCCACGGCACGATCGGAGGTAGGGCGGTCCCTACCGAAGCCGCGCGGTGCGGCGGGGATGGGGGCGGGCCTTACCCGAAGCGGCGGGCGGGCCCTATCCGAAGCCGCGTGCCGCCCGGTCATGGCGGAAGGCGTCCAGGCGGGCGAAGTCGAGGTCGAAGGTGGAGACGGGCGCGTCGGGCGGGCCGGTGAAGAAGCCGGTGTGCGTCTCCGGGCAGGGGTTGGCGAAGCCGGTGACGCCCGCGCACGGATGCCCCTGGTACGTGGTCTCGTGGTGCCAGTCGCTGACCGCCACGTACGTCATGAACTCGTACGCCCGCGCCACGCTCATGTGCTGCCACAGCTCCCTGGCCGGGGCGGGGCCGTCCCACCGGGTGACGGAGAAGGCGGGCACCAGGACCGCGTCGAAGGCGTCGTGACCGGCCAGGCCGGCCGAATACCACAGGTCGGCGCAGAGTAAGACGTGCAGGCGGCGGCCGGCCAGCTCGAACCCGGCGCTCGGCAGCCCGGGCCGCACGCCGTTGCGCAGCTCCAGCCCGTACGGATGCACCTTGTCGTACTCCAGCAGCAGCCGGCCCCCCGCGTCGAACACCGCGCCCCTGTTGACGGCGCCGTCGTAGTGGGAGCCACCGACGACGGCGGCCCCCGAGCCCTCGGCCAGGGCGCGCACCCTGGCCAGGTAGTCGGCGCGGGGCAGGCTGGAGCCCGCCAGCTCGGGCAGCAGCACGACGTCACCGGCGCGGGAGGGCAGCAGTTCCTCGACGGCGTCGAAGTTGGCGTGCCCGTCGGGAGACCAGTGCGGGGGCTGAACCAGGAGGATCTTCATGAGGCCCGGCTACTGGGGCACGGCGAGGCGGAGGGGGGTCAGGTCCTGGATGCGAACCGGCTCGTGGCAGGCCGCGCACACCGTGACCGGCTCCAGCACCTCCCCGCAGCTGTGCTCCCAGACCGCGGGCGGCTCGCCTTCGGTGACGTAACGGTCGCCCCAGGACATGAGCGTCAGCAGCACCGAGTTGAGCGCCTGGCCGGACTCGGTCAGCACGTACTCGTGGCGCGGCGGGTGCGTCTCGTACAGGCGGCGCTCCAGCAGGCCGGTCTCCTCCAGCTTGCGCAGCCGGGTGGTGAGGATGTCGCGGCTCGCGCCGGTGTTGCGGGCGATCTGGTCGAAGCGCCGCACGCCCAGGAAGATCTCCCGCAGGGCCAGCAGGCTCCACCGTTCGCCGACGACCGCCAGCGCGTTGGCGATCGAGCATTGCCTGGGCATGAGGGCGCCTCCTGGCCTCCTACGACGAAGTCCGGATTTCCAACTTACCGGGTGCCGGGGATCGCGGCGAGCAGCTCGCGGGTGTAGTCGTCCGAGGGACGGTCGAAGATCTCCTCGGTGGCGCCGCTCTCCACGATCCGCCCGCCGCGCATGACGTGCACCGCGTGGGAGATCATCCGTACCACGGCCAGGTCGTGGCTGATGAACAGGTAGCTGAGCCCCAGCTCGCGCTGCAGCCCGGCGAGCAGCTCCAGGATCTGCGCCTGTACCAGCACGTCCAGCGCGGAGACGGCCTCGTCGAGCACGACCAGCTCGGGCGACAGGGCCAGCGCGCGGGCGATGGCCACCCGCTGGCGCTGCCCGCCGGACAGCTCGTGCGGCAGCCGCTCGCCCATCGACGCGGGCAGCGACACCTTCTCCAGCAGCTCGGCCGCCGTCCGCCGGCGCTCGGCCGCGGTGCCGACGCCGTGCACGCGCAGCGGCTCGGTGATCGACTTCTCGACGGTGTAGCGGGGGTCGAGGGAGGCGTACGGGTTCTGGAACACCGGCTGCACCCGCCGGCGGAAGGCGAACAGCTCCCGGCGGCCGAGCCCGGCGGTGTCCGTGCCGTCGAAGCGGATGCTGCCCGAGGTCGGCTCGTCCAGGCCGAGCAGCAGGTTCGCGGTCGTCGACTTGCCCGAGCCGGACTCGCCCACGATCGAGACGGTACGGCCCTTCGGGACGGTGAACGACACCCCGTCCACCGCCGTGAACTCCTCACCGGTGCCCCGGACGGGGAACACCTTGCGCAGGCCCTCCACCACGACCAGGTCCCCGCTCTCGGAGGGCGGCTCGGCGGGCGGCTCTGCGACGCGGACCGAGGACAGGCTGGGCACGGCCTTCAGCAGCCGCCGGGTGTAGTCGTGGCCGGGATCGGCGAGGATCCCGGCCGCGGGCCCGGTCTCCACGATCTCGCCCTGGTACATGACCGCCACCACGTCGGCCCGCTCCGCCGCCAGCGCCAGATCGTGCGTGATGAGGAAGACGGCCGTGCCCATCTCGGCGGTGAGCTGCTCCAGCTGGTCCAGGATGCGCCGCTGCACGGTCACGTCCAGGGCGGAGGTCGGCTCGTCGGCGATGAGCAGCTTCGGCCGGCAGGCCAGCCCCATGGCGATCAGCGCGCGCTGCCGCATGCCGCCGGAGAACTCGTGCGGGTACTGGGCCAGCCGCCGCTCCGGGTCGGGGATGCCGACCAGGTCGAGCAGCTCCACCACGCGGGCGCGGGCGGCCCTGCCCGTGGCGACCCCGTGCACCTCCAGCGCCTCGGCGATCTGGTCGCCGATGCGCATGAGCGGGTTGAGGTTCGACATCGGGTCCTGCGGCACCAGGCCGATGCCCGCGCCGCGGATGGCGGTCATCTCTCGCTGGCTCGCCCTGGCCAGGTCGCGGCCGTCGAACAGCACCTGGCCGCCGGTGATCCGGCCGTTGCCGGGCAGCAGCCGGTTGACCGCCGCCGCCGTGGTCGACTTGCCCGAGCCGGACTCGCCGACCACCGCGACGGTCTGGCCGGGCAGGATCTCCATCGAGACGTTCCTGACGACGGTGACGTCCTGCCTGCGGGTGCGGAAGGCGACCGAGAGGTCGCGGATCTCCAGGAGCGGGCTCATGCGGTCCTCGATCGGTGGGAGACGGCCTGCAGCAGGTCGGCCCAGAGGGCGTCGGTGGGCGTCGGCGCGCCCTCGGCGAGCAGCCGGTTGGAGGCCAGCGCGAGCGCGATGTCACGGCCGGGCACGAACCCGACCGCGCAGCCCACGTAGCCGGGATGGCCGAGCACGGTGACGGTCTCGCCGGGCAGCTCCAGCGCGTAGCGGCGGAAGCCGAGCGCCTGCTCCTGGTCGGGGCCGGGGGCGAAGAACTCCCGCGCCACCGAGGGCCGCCACAGGTGGTCGTAGTCCTCGTACCTGGACAGCGCGGCCCCGTACTTGAGCAGGTCGGGCACCGTCGAGAACAGGCCCGCGTGGCCGGAGACGCCGTCGAGGGCGTGGAAGGCGTTGCCGTCGGCGACCTGCCCGATCACCGGCTCCGCGCGCCAGCGGGCGAAGTCCGTGCTGCGGTAGGGCACCGGGTACGGCCGGCCGGTGTCCAGCATGGTCATCTCGACCCGGTCGTCGAGGGCGCTCATGGCCGCCTCCGAGCCGGCCGGGCGGGCGTACGTGGTCGAGGTGAGGCCGAGCGGCCGGGTGACCAGCTCGGCCAGCGCCCGGTCCAGCCGCAGCCCGGTGACGGCCGCGATGATCCGGCCCAGCAGGATGAAGCCCAGGTCGGAGTAGTGCCGGGCGCGGCCGGGCCGGTAGCGGGGCGGCGGCAGCTGCGGCGCGATGTAGAGCGGCCACCACTCCCACAGCCCGCCGCGGTGCAGCAGCAGGTCCCGCACGGTGATCGCCTCGTACGAGCGCTGCAGGTACGCGCTGAGCGGCGCGTCCAGGTCCACCAGCCGGTCGGACACCAGCCGCATGAGCATCGTGGTCGTGGCCATGACCTTGGTGACGGAGGCGAGGTCGTGGTACGTCTCCGGGGCCATCGGGTCCACGCCGGTGAGGTCGTCGGGGCGCACGGTGCGGTAGCCGGCGTACTCGTCGAGGTCGAACCACGGCGTGCGGGCCGCCATGACCAGCCCCGGCGGCGGCGTGTGCTCGGGCTTCGTGCCCTCGGGAGCCGTCATCGGGCCAGCACCAGGGACCGTGGCGGTTCGCCGAGCGGCGCGGGCAGGACCAGCGGGCCGGCGCCGGGCGTCAGCGTGCCGAGGATTCGCGGGCCTGCGGCTCCCGTCCCGCCGGGCGCCGTGCCGGGCAGGCCGTGCGCGCTCAGCCAGCCGATCAGCGCGAACGCGATCGCCTCCTTGTCGTCGGCGGGCGCGCCGAAGTCGTCGGAGGGGGCCACCCGCACGCCGGGCAGCGCGGTCCGCAGCCCGTCCATGATCACGGGGTTGCGGCAGCCGCCGCCGGAGACGACCAGCGTGCCCACCCCGGCGGCCCGCACGTCCGCGGCGACCGTGCGCACGGTCAGCTCGGTCAGCGTCGCCACCAGCCCGGCGTCGTCGGCGGCCGAGCCGGTCCTGGCCACCGCCGCGTCCACGTAGCCCAGGTGGAACAGCTCCTTGCCGGTGCTCTTCGGCGCCGGCAGCCGGTAGTACGGCTCGTCCAGCAGCTCCGCCAGCAGCTTCTCGTCCACCCGGCCCGACGCCGCGATCCGCCCGTCCTCGTCGAAGCCGCGCGGGTTCAGCCCTCTGCTCGTCACGACGGCGTCGATCAGCGCGTTGGCCGGGCCGATGTCGTAGGCGTGCAGCGAGCCGTCGCGGAGCACGGTCATGTTGGAGATGCCGCCCAGGTTGAGCGCTCCCGCGCCGCCCTCGTGCGCGCCGAGCAGCAGCCCGTCCAGCACCGACACTAGCGGCGCGCCGTGCCCGCCGGCCGTGATGTCCCTGATCCTGACGTCGGACAGCACCGGCGCGCCCGTACGCTCGGCGATCCAGGCGGGCTGGCCGATCTGCAGCGTGCCGAGCGCGTGCGCGCCCTCGACCCAGTGGTAGACGGTCTGCCCGTGGGAGACGATCAAATCGACGGGCCCGCCCTGGGCGACGGCCGCGGCGGCGGCTTCGGCGAAGCTCTGCCCGATGAGCGTGTCGAGCTCGCACACCTCGGCCAGCGTCGTCGGCGCGGGCGGCAGCGCCGCGATCAGCCGCGCCCGCAGCTCGTCCGGGTACGGCGTGCTCGCCGTGTGCCCGACCCGGCCTTCGAGCACGCTCCCGACGAGCTCGAAGTCCACCACGGCCACGTCGATCCCGTCGTGCGAGGTGCCGGAGATCATCCCGAGTACTCTCATGCCCGCTCCCCGAGTGCCGTGCGCAGCCGTCCGCCGGCCCGCTCCAGCCGCGCCGCCGCGTCCTGTGGTGAAAGGTCGAAGCGGGAGGCCACGACCGCCTGTTTGACGTTGAAGCCGTTGGCGTCCAGCGCCGCCAGCGCCTCCTCGCGTCCCGCTCCGGTGATCGTGCGCACCATGCGCACGGCCCGCTCGCGCAGCTTGCCGTTGCTGGCCTTCACGTCGACCATGAGGTTGCCGTACGTCTTGCCGAGCCGCACCATCACGATCGTCGAGAACATGTTGAGCACGAGCTTCTGCGCCGTGCCCGCCTTGAGCCGGGTCGAGCCGCTGATCACCTCGGGCCCGACGAGCACCTCGATCGCGTGCTCGGCCGCCTGGCCGAGCGGCGAGCCGGCGTTGCACGACAGCCCCACGGTCAGGGCGCCCAGCGCGCGGGCCCGCCGCACGGCGGCCAGCACGTACGGCGTCCGCCCGCTGGAGGCGATGCCCACCACGGTGTCCAGAGGCCCGATCCCGGCCGCGTCCACGGCCGCCGCCCCCGCCTCCTCGTCGTCCTCGGCCCCTTCACAGGGGGAGACGATCGCGCTCTCGCCGCCCGCGATGATCGCGAAGACCTGCTCGGGTGGCGTCGAGAACGTCGGCGGGCACTCGGAGGCGTCCAGCACGCCCAGCCGGCCCGGCGTGCCGGCGCCCACGTAGACGAGCCGGCCTCCGGTCTCCATGCGGGCGGACGCCGCCTCGATGGCCGCGGTGATGCTGGGCAGCGCCGCGGCCACCGCCGCGGGCACGGTGGCGTCGGCCGCGTTCATCGTCGCCGCCAGCTCGCCGACGCTCATCACGTCGATGCCGGCGAAGCGCGGATCGGCCGACTCCGTGGTCAGTTTTGAGAGGTTCACCGCTTCCCTCGGTTCCGGGGGTCGAGTGTGTCGCGCAGGCCGTCGCCGAGCAGGTTGAGACCCACCACGAGCAGCACGACGACCGCGCCGGGCGCGATCAGGGTCCAGGGGGCCACGAACACCAGGCTGCGCGCCTCGAAGATCATCGAGCCGAGCGACGGCGCCGGCGGCGGAGTGCCCAGGCCCAGGAAGCTCAGCGACGCCTCGGTCAGCACCGCCCACGACAGCGACAGCGCGACCTGGATGACGATGATCGAGGTGATGTTCGGCAGCACGTGACGCAGCATGATCTGCCAGCGGCTCAGGCCGGTGGAGACGGCCGCCTTCACGTACTCGATCTCCCTGAGCGAGAGGACGGGCCCGCGGGTGACCCGGATGAAGATGGGGACGTACACGATGGCGATGGCCACGGCGATGGTGAACCAGTTGCGGTCCAGCACCGACGCCAGCGACAGCGCCAGCAGCAGCGGCGGGAAGGCGAACAGCACGTTCGTCACCCCGCCGATGGCGCCGTCGGCCAGGCCGCGGTAGAAGCCGGACACCAGCCCGCCCAGCGTGCCGACGACGGTCGCGAACGCCACCGCGACCACCGCGATCAGCGCCGAGTTGCCCACACCGGCCGCCACCCGGGAGAAGACGTCGCGGCCGAACTGGTCGGTGCCGAACAGGTGCTCGCCGGACGGCGCGAGGAAACGCGCCGGCGGATGCTGGGCGATCGGGTCGTAGGGCAGCAGCCCCAGGTACGACAGCACCGCCACCACGGCCAGCAGCGCCAGGATCACCACGCCGGCCAGCCCTATCGGGCTGCGCCGCAGCAGGCCGCTCACGACGCCCTCACCCGGGGGTCGATGAGCCGGTAGAGGCCGTCGGTCAGCAGGTTGACCAGGACGAACGCCAGCGCGATCACCAGCACGGTGCTCTGCACGACCGCGTACTCCTTCTGCTGGATCCCCAGCAGCACCTGCCGGCCGATCCCCGGCACGGAGAAGATCTGCTCGACCACGACGGCCCCGCCCAGCAGGTAGCCGAACTGCAGCCCGGTCATGGTCACGATCGGCACGAGCGCGTTGCCCAGCACGTGCCTGATCTGCAGCCGCCGTTCCGGCACGCCCTTGGCGCGGGCGGTGCGCACGAAGTCGTTCGAGCGCACCTCCAGCACCGCCGTGCGGGTGGTGCGCAGGATGGGCGCCGCGATGCCGAAGCCCAGCACGAGGGAGGGCAGGAGCATCTGCCGCAGGTTGAGCAGCGGGTCGTCGACGAGCGTGGCGAAGCCCTGCCCGTTGGGGTTGAACCCGAACGACGCGGCGAAGACCGACAGCAGCGTCGTGGCCAGCAGGAACGCCGGGATCGACAGCCCGGCCAGGCTCACCACCTGGCCGGCGGCGTCGCGGACGGAGTTCGTCCGCGAGGCCGCCAGCATGCCCAGCGGCACTCCGATGAGCAGCGCCAGCACGATCGAGAACACCGCCAGCTCGAACGTCACCGGCAGCGAGTGCAGCGTCAGCTCCAGCACGCTCTGCTGCGAGCGCGCCGAGTAGCCGAAGTTGCCGGTGAACATGTTGCCCAGCCACGAGAAGAACTGGGTGACCAGCGACTGGTCCAGGCCGTAGTACTGCTCCAGGGCCTGCCGCTGGGCCGGGGTGAGCGCGGCGGCCTCGGTGCCGAGGCCGGCCGTGATCTGGTCGCCGGGGATCGCCCTGAGCATGACGAAGACGAACACGGCCACCCCGAACAGGATGCCCACCGTCTCGGCCACGCGCCGCAGGACGCGGTTGCGCAGGATCGTCATCCGACCGAGGTGGTCCGCAGGTACTGCAGCGAGCCGCTGGCCATCGGCACGAAGCCCTGCACGCCGGAGGTCGTGGCGGTGTAGGTGTAGCCGGCGAACAGCCAGATCCAGGCGGCGTTGTTCTCCAGCTCGGCGCCGACCTTCTCGTAGATGGCCTTGCGCTCGGCCTGGTCGGTCGTCGCCTTGCCCTGCTGGAACAGCTCGTCCAGCTCGGGGGAGCTGTAGCCGGCGACCTTGTTCAGGTTGCCCTTGCTGGTGAAGTAACGGCCGTAGGAGCCGTCGGGGTCGGGACGCCCGCCGTTGAGCGCCACGGCCGCGTCGAAGTCGGCCGCCACCCAGCGGTCCACGAACGCGCCGGACTCCAGCACCTCCAGGTCCAGGGTGATCTTCGCCTCGGCGAGCTGGGCCTTGAGGTTCTGCGCCTCGTTGACGGAGGTGGCGTACTCGCCCTGGGAGACGATGGTCTTGATCGTCACGCCGCCGGACTTGCCGGCCTTGGCCAGGTACTCGGCCGCCTTGGTGAGGTCGCGGGCCGGGCAGGGGCGCTTGTTCGGGTCCGACTTGAAGGCCGGGGCGGTGATCGGTCCGGTCACCTCGCCCTCGCCGAGCGCGGCGGTGTCGAGCACCTGCTTGCGGTCGATCGCGCACTGCACGGCCAGGCGCACGTTGACGTCCTTGAGGTCGCCGTGCTGCGCGTTGAGCTGGAGCGCGTGGTAGTTGAGCTGCGGCGTCTTGGCCACCTGGATCGTGCCGCCGCCTTCTGCGGTCTGCGCGACGAGCGGGTCGTTGAAGACCGCGAGCTGCACGTTGCCCGACTGCATGGCCGAGACGATGGACGACTCGTCGGGGATCACCCGGAACTCGACCGAGGCGAGCTTCGGCTTCTCGGCGCCCCAGTACTTGTCGTTCCTGGTCAGCGTGATCGACTGGCTCGGCACCCGCTTGCCCAGCGTGAACGGGCCGGTGCCGTTGGGCGTGGCGTTGAGCTTCTCCTCGGTGTCGTCGGAGGAGAGCATGGCCATGTTGACCGTGGCCAGGTTGGCGGGCAGCGCGGCGTCGGGGCCGCTCAGCTCCAGCTCGACCGTGTCGGGGCCGCTCGCCTCGACCGACTTGACCGACGAGAGCGAGGCGCGGGCCACGGCCGCGGTCTTCTCGTCCATGATCTTGTCGAGGGAGTCCTTGACGTCCTTGGAGTCGAACGCGCTGCCGTCGGCGAACGTCACGCCCTGGCGCAGCTTGAGCGTGAGCTTCCTGCCGTCGTCCGAGGTCTCCCAGGACTCGGCCAGGCCGGGCACGACGTTGAGGTCCTTGTCGAACTCGGTGAGCGTGCCGTACAGGTTCTGCAGCACGTTGACGGCCTGGAACTGGGTGGCCTTCCAGGGGAAGAGCGTGTCGGGGTCGGAGGTCACACCGACGACGAGCGCGCCGCCCGCCGCTCCGGTGCCGGACGCCGGCCCGGACGGTGCGCCCGAGGAGGACGAGCAGGCGGTGAGGGCGAGGGACAGCGCAGCGGCGATGCCGGCCGCGGAGAAGGCGCCACGGGGCATATGGTCTCCTCAGAACAGTAGGTCATAAAATTACGCAGACCATACCATCCAGGTACTTTCTTTCCAGCATGGGGTGATGATGGCGGAGGACGCCGAGACGCTGCTGATCCGCATCCGCGCGGCCATGCCGGCCCTGCGGCCCTCGGAGCGGCGGATCGCCGCGGAGTTCACCGGAGATCCGGCCGCGGCGGCGAACCTGTCCATCGCGCAACTGGCCGCCCGCTGCGAGACCTCGACCACCTCGGTGGTGCGTTTCTACCAGCGCATGGGTTACGCCCACTACAAGGACTTCAGGATCGACCTGACCAGGGCGGTGGCCAGGGAGGAGATCGCCCGCAGGGAGGCGGGGCCGGGCCTGCCCGAGGTGTCGGGCGACATCGACCGGAACGACAGCCTGGAGGGCATCGTCTCCAAGGTCGCCATGAACGAGACGCTCTCCATCGCCGACACGGCCCGCTCGCTGGACATGGAGGCGCTGGGCCGGGCGGTGTCGCTGCTGCTGGGGGCGCGCAGGATCGACAGCTTCGGCGTGGGGGCGAGCGCGCTGGTGGGGCTCGACCTGCAGCAGAAGCTGTCCCGTATCGGACGGACCGCGCTCAACTGGCACGACGCGCACTCCGCCTGGACCTCGGCCGCCACGCTCGCCTCCGGCTGCGTGGCGGTGGCCGTCTCGCACACCGGGGCCACCGTGGACACCGTCGAGTTCCTCGCCATCGCCCGCAGATCGGGGGCCGCGACGGTGGCGATCACGAACTTCCACGATTCGCCGCTGGCCCGGGCGGCCGACGTGACGCTCACGACGGCCGCGCGGGAGACCAGGTTCCGCTCAGGCGCGCTGGGCAGCCGCATCGCCCAGCTCATGGTGGTGGACTGCCTGTTCACCGGGGTCGCGCAGGCCTCCTACGACGAGTCGATGCAGGCGCTGCGCGACACGTACGCGGTGGTGCACGACCGCGTCGTCAAGCGCGTCTGAACGGGCTGCCGGCGCACCTGACCGGGCGCGCCGCCGGCGTCACCTTCGACCGAGCCGATCAGCGGCACGAGCGTGGGTGAAGGTGTCGGCGCCCGCGCCGAGCCGGGCGAGGATCCGGCTGACGCCGACCGAGCAGCGCACGGTGGTGGCGTCGCCGGGAGCCTGGACGCAGCCGGGGCCGGGGACGATGGAGACCGAGTCGTTGATCCGCAGCGCGTCGGTGCCGGACTCCAGCATGACCAGGACGTTGTTGGCGTCGGCCGAGCCCACGTGGTCGAGCTGCAGGAAGCCGCCGTTGATCACGCGTACCGAAGCGGACGAGGTGCCGGCGGAGGCGCCGGCCTGCGCCTGGGCGGTGACGGCCGTCGCCGCGAGCGCGTCGGCGGCGAGGCCGCCGATCAGGGGCAGGGCTAAAGCGCTGCGCATGCGCATGGTTCCTCCTCAGGGAGTGGGTGGATCGTTGACCGGCTCCATGATGGGACGGAACTAAGTTCTGCTCTGCGTCCTGATACAGCGATGCTCTGTGTCGCTCACGACACCGCCGGACCGCCACGTGACCTTGACGGGCGTTGACAGGCTCACAGCCCGGATTCACCTGGGGTTCACCGGCCCGCTCTAGCTTGTAGGGCCATGAGCTGGAGGTACCGGGCCAACGCCACGCTTGAGGGCCTGACGGGATACACGCTGACGCGACGACTGAGCAAGGAGCCGCCGAAACCGCCGCCGCCGCCGAAGGTGCCGCTGGAGCTGCAGCGGCTGCCCGGCGACACGGTACGGCCGCCCGTCGATCCCGGGCACGACCGGTTGCTGCGCGAGCCCGTCTTCCTGCTGTCGTCGGTGCGCTCCGGCTCGACCCTGCTGCGCGTCATGCTCGACAGCCACTCCCAGGTGCACTCGCCGATCGAGACGCACTTCCGCCGGATGACCGTGGGCCTCGGCACCGACCCCGTACGCCAGGCCATGGAGCTGCTCGGCCACACCCACAGCGACCTCGAACACCTGGTCTGGGACCGGCTGCTGCACCGCGAGCTGACCCGCAGCGGCAAGCCGTTGCTGGTCGAGAAGACGCCCAGCAACGTCTTCGCCTGGCGGCGCATCGCGGCCTGCTGGCCGGACGCGCGCTTCGTCTTCCTGCTGCGCCACCCGATGTCGATCGTGCAGTCCTGGCACGAGGCCGACCCGGACAAGCGGCCCATGGAGGAGGCCGTGCCGCGCACGCTCGCGTACATGACCTACCTGGAGGAGGCCAGGACGCACCTGGAGGGCCTGACCGTGCGCTACGAGGACCTGGTCGCCGACCCCGAGGGCCGGCTGCGCCGGCTCTGCCTCTTCCTCGGCCTGGAGTACGAGCCCGCCATGCTGGACTACGGCGAGCAGGACCACGGCGGCTTCGTGAAGGGCATCGGCGACTGGCGGGACAAGATCCGCGCCGGCACCGTGGTCGCCGGCCGGCCCCTGCCTGCGCCCGCGGAGATCCCGGCCGAGCTGCACGACATCTGCCGGAAATGGGAGTATCTGCCGTGACGGCCGGGTCACCCCGGGGGTCACGAGGGTGTGACAGAGTTCGCCTGCGATTTGCCCGCCATTCGCCGTGGCCTCCGATATGTTGCCCTTCGTGATCAACAGGCCCTCGCGCCGAGCCTTATTCGCCGGTACTCTCGCCGGCCTCGCCCTGCCCGCGGCCACGTCCGCGGGCGCCGAGGCCACCGCCCGCCGCGGCACCCTGCCCGCGCGGCCGAACATCCTGCTCATCCTGGCCGACGACCTGGGATGGGGGGAGATCGGCAGCAACGGGCAGCGCTCCATCAGCACCCCCAACCTGGACCGGCTGGCGGCCGAGGGGGTGCAGTTCAAGGCCGCGTACTCGGGCGCGCCGCTGTGCGCGCCGTCGCGGTGCTCGCTGCTCACCGGGCTGCACGCCGGGCACGGCACCGTGCGGGAGAACCCGGAGGGCGGGCAGCAGCACGCGCTCACCGATGCCGACCTCACCTTCGCCGAGGTGCTGCGGCTGTCCGGCTACCGTACGGCGTGCATCGGCAAGTGGGGCTTCGGCCCCGAGAAGCCGGACCAGGACTCCCACCCCAACGTGCGCGGCTTCGACGAGTTCTACGGCTACATCGAGCACGTCCACGCGCACCAGTACTTCCCCGCTTATCTGTGGCACAACGGCGAGAAGGTGCACCTCGGCGGCAAGTCGTACGCGCCGCACCTGTTCCGCGAGCGCGCGGTCGAGTTCATCCGGCAGGACGGCGACCAGCCCTTTCTGCTGTACTTCGCCAGTAACCTGCCGCACGCGCCGAGCGTGATCCCCGGCGACGCCGGCCGGTACGAGAACCGCCCCTGGAGCGCCGCGAACCGCCGCCACGCCGCGCAGGTCGCCAGGCTCGACAACGACGTCGCCGCCCTCGTCAGGGCGCTGCGCGACGCCGGGGTGGCCGAGCGCACGCTCGTGCTGTTCACCAGCGACAACGGCCCGCACAGCGAGAAGGGCGTGACGCCGGAGCTGTTCAACTCCAACGGCCCCTTCCGCGGCGACAAACGCGACGTCTACGAGGGCGGCATCCGTGTCCCCATGATCGCCTGGTCACCGGGCCTGCGGCCGCGGGTGGAGCGGCAGCCGGTGGCGTTCTGGGACGTGCTGCCCACGCTGGCGGACCTGGCCAGGGTGCCGCCGCCCGCCCACGTGGACGGCCTGTCCTTCACCGGCCTGCTGACCGGCGCGGGCGCGCCCCGGCACCGCCACCTGGTGTGGAACCGGCCGCGCAAGGCCCAGGCCATGCGGCGCGGCAGGTGGAAGGTGGTCCGGTTCAACCCGCACATCGCGGGGGCCGGGCCACGGGGCCGCGTCGAGTTGTACGACCTGAACGCCGACCCCGGCGAGCGCCGCGACCTGTCCGCCAGGCGTCCCGAGCTCACCGAGGAACTGCTGGCCGAGCTCGACCGCGCGATCGGGGGCGACCCGCGCACCCCGTACGGGCTGCGGACCGAGGTCACCGCCGGCCGGCTCGTCGTCACCCTCTACAACGGCTCCGCCGTGCCCTGGCGGAACGTACGCCTCGGCCTGGACCGGCCACGACGGGCGCGGGCGCACACGGTCGCGCGGGTGAACCCGGGCACGGCCGTCTCGGTCGGCTTCCCCCTGCCGTCCTCCGGCCGGATCACCGCCAGGGCCGCCTTCGACGCCGGCGGCAGGTCGCACGTCTTCCGGCACGTCCACCGGAACGTACGGCGGGACGAGGGCGCCCTCAGCTGAGCCGCGCGGTCACGGCGGCCCCCGTCGGAGCAGGCCGCCGTGACCTGGAGATATGCCACTCTATTGACTAAGAGTGATGACATCACTACGGAAAGTTGACATTCTGAAGAGGAGGCCATTGCTCGACGAGGAGAGGAACGCATGAACCTGATCACCCGAGCGGAATGGAACGCCAGGAAGCCGACCGCGGGCTACGTCCGCCTGTCCGCCACCCGGGGCGTCAAGATCCACTACACCGGCGGCTCGGTGCCCGCCGACCTGGCCGGCCCGGACAACCACGACCGCTGCGTGGACCTGGTCCAGGACATCCAGCGCATGCACATGTCGGGCGGTCGCGGGGAGAAGTACATCGACCTGGGCTACTCCATGGTGTGCTGCCCGCACGGGAACACGTTCATGGGCCGGGGACCGCACGCCCTGCCCGCCGCCAACGGCGCCGGGCTCAACTCCGGCCACTACGCCGTCCTCGCGCTGCTCGGCGACTCAGGACTGACCGAACCGAACGACGACCTGCTCAACGCCCTGGTCGACGCCATCGAATACCTGCGCGAGCACGGCGACGCCGGCCGCGAGGTCAAGGGGCACAGGGACGGCTATTCCACCTCGTGCCCCGGCGACCCGCTCTACCGCTGGGTCCGCGCCGGGGCCGAGCGACCCTAGCCCAGAAGCTCGCAGGCGGGCTCAGAGCAGGCGGCCGACGTGGGCCAGCGCCTGCTTGAGCAGCACGCCCTGCCCGCCCGCCATCTCCTGCTGCACCATCGGCGAGGCCGCCTCCTCCGGGGTGAACCACACCAGGTCGAGCGCGTCCTGCCGGGGCCTGCAGTCACCGGCGACGGGCACGATGTAGGCCAGCGAGACGGCGTGCTGGCGCGGGTCGTGGTAAGGGGTGACGCCGGGCGTGGGGAAATACTCGGCCACGGTGAAGGGCTGCGGCGAGATGGGGATCTGCGGCAGCGCCACGGGACCGAGGTCCTTCTCCAGATGACGCAGCAGCGCGTCGCGGATCCGCTCGTGGTGCAGGACCCGTCCCGAGACCAGCGCCCGGCTGACCGTGCCGTCCGACGCGATGCGCAGCAGCAGGCCGACGTGGGTGACCACCCCGGTGTCGTCGACCCGCACCGGCACGGCGTCGATGTAGAGGATGGGCATCCGGCCGCGCACCGATTCCAGTTCTTCCGGTGACAGCCAAGCAGGCGTGGTTTCGGTCTTTTCGGTCATCTGCTGATCGTAAGGCCCGGGGACTCAGCGGCGTACCGCGGTCCGGCCGGACGGAGCCCGGCCCGCCGTCCAGGACGCCGCGCACACGAACAGCACGATGCCGAGGAACGGCAGATAGTCGACGATCTTGCGTTTCATCCGAGGTCACGCTCCGCTCCGCGTTTCGCCAGCCGCCTGCGTTGCGGCTGGACGGTGTACTTGGGATCGTTCGCCGACTCCATCCCGGCCTTGAAGATCCCGAATCTGGTGCACGCCGATCCGGCCAGCAGCGCGGCGCCCGCCGCCACGGCCGCGATCCGGCTGCGCCGCCCCAGCGTGAGCCCCGCCACCGCGCCGGCCACCGACAGCGCCTCGCCCAGCCGCAGCAGCCGGCTGCGCTTCAGCGGCTCGGCCAGCGCCCCGAGCCGGCGCTCCATGCGGGCCGCCGCCGCGCACTCCACGGCCGCGCCCAGCACCGCCGCGCGGCGCGCCGGGGCCGCCTCGGACAGCGGCGCGGCCAGCAGGCCCAGCCCGCCCGCCGACGCCACGGCCGACCCGGCGAACAGGAACGGCATCTCGCGATACCCCTCGTGCCAGGCCGGCACCGCCGTGTCGCAGATCAGCGCCGCCGTGTACGTCGCCACCGCCGGCCCGATCGCCCCCGCCGCCAGGGTGGCGGCCCGGCCGAGCCCCGGATACAGCCCCGAGACCTCACTCGCCGCCGCGCACCCGGCCGCCGGGCCGAACACGGTGAGCACCCAGGTGCCGACGCTCATCGGCGAGGTCACCTTGAACACCCGCAACATGTTGAGGAAACGCTCGGGACGGCCCAGGTCGTGGATCAGGCAGTAGAACGACCCGCCGATCGCGCACAGTGCCCCCACCTTGCTCACCCTGGCCAGACGCGGCCGGCCGGTCAGCTCGGCGGCGGCGGCCAGCGTGGACGACGCGCCCGCCAGGCCGCCGAGGAACAGGTAGCCGCCGATGTCGGGCGCCTCCCACGTCGGCTCGTTCAGCACGGGACGGCCGTAGTAGGAGTCGAAGTCCGCCTTCGGCACCATCAGCCGCTCACGCCTGCGGCCCGCCGAGCCCGGCGTGGCCTCGCGCTCGCCGCGCAGCCCGGCCGCGCCGTCCATCCGCACGTCCGTCTGGCTCGGGGTCTGGTCGACGGCCTGGCTCATGATCGCCGCTCCCGCCGCCCGCGCGTCCACGTCACCCCTGCGGCTCCCGGCGCGGCACACGTCCACGTCACACCCGCCGCGGGCACCCGTACTGCAATGATCATCGTGTCCGTCCTCGCCATGCCGTGGCCGCGATCCCCGCGAGCAGGGCCACGGCCGCCACCCCGGCGTGCCGCCACATCGACGGCAGATCCCTCGTGGTCACCACCGGGTCCGGCGGCAGGCCGTACACCTCGGGCTCGTCCAGCAGCAGGAAGAACGCCCCGGTGCCGCCCACGCCGTCGCCCGGGTCGTGGCCGTACAGGCGGGCGGAGGTCGTGCCGGCGGCGCGCACCTGCTCCAGCCGCCGCTCGGCCCGCTCACGCAACTCGTCGAGGTTCCCGAACTGGATGGAGTCCGTCGGGCACGTCTTGGCGCAGGCCGGCTCCTCCCCGGCGCCGAGCCGGTCGTAGCACATCGTGCACTTGGCCGCCGTGCCGCCGCTCTCTCCCTTGCCGTTCTCCCGCTTGCCGATCACCCCGAACGGGCAGGCGGGCACGCAGTAGCCGCACCCGTTGCAGACGTCCTCCTGCACCACGACCGTGCCGAACTCGGTGCGGAACAACGACCCGGTCGGGCACACGTCGAGGCAGGCCGCGTGCGTGCAGTGCTTGCACACGTCGGAGGCCATCAGCCAGCGGAAGTCCATGTCGCCGACCCCGGGCTCCTGGTGCCCCAGCGGCCGGCGCTGCTCGACGAACGCCACGTGCCGCCAGGTGTCGGCGCCCAGCCCCACGGTGTTGTCGTAGGACATGCCGGTGAACTCCATGCCGTCATCGGGGACGTGGTTCCACTCCTTGCACGCCACCTCGCACGCCTTGCACCCGATGCAGATGCTGGTGTCGGTGAAAAAGCCGACCCTGCCGTCGCCGAGGCGCTCGTCCAGGTCGAAAGCCACGGCTCACGCCTCCGTTCCGGTGCCGGCGGTGATGCCCGCCCGCCGCTGATAGGACCTGACCAGCTCGGGCAGCGCCGGGCCGCGCGGCCTGCGCCCCGGGCGGATGTCCGCCGACAGGGCCTTGACCTCCTGGATGTGCGAGTTGGGGTCCAGCGAGATCGCCGACAGCTCGTTGGCCGCGTCGCCCTTGGCCAGCCCGTTGGGGCCGTAGTGGAAGGGCAGGCCGATCTGGTGCAGCACCCGCCCGTTCAGGTGCAGCGACGGGATGCGGTCGGTCACCAGCACCCGCGCCTCGATGGCGTTGCGCGCGGTGATGATCGTGGCCCAGTCGCCGTGCACCAGCCCGCGCTCGGCCGCCAGCGCGGGGGACACCTCGCAGAACATCTCCGGCTGCAGCTCGGCCAGATAAGGGGTGAACCTGCTCATCCCGCCCGCCGTGAAGTGCTCGGTCAGCCGGTACGTCGTCACCACGTACGGGTAGACCGACGCCCCCGGCTCGTCCCCGCTCGGCTGGTAGCGGTTGGCGGGATGCGGATAGAGCTTGCGGACCGGGTTGCGCTGCCGCCCGTAGAGCGGGTTGGCCACCGGCGAGTCCTGCGGCTCGTAGTGCGTCGGCAGCGGCCCGTCCACCACCCCCGCGGGGGCGAACAGCCAGCCCTTGCCGTCGGCCTGCATGATGAACGGATCGGTGCCCGACAGGGCCGCCACCCCCGAGGCGCCGGGCGGCGGCCGGTAGCCGGGGCTCTTGTCCCGCTCGACGTCGGGCACGTCGTGGCCGGTCCACCGGCCCGCCTCCGCGTCCCACCACACCAGCCGCTTGCGCTCGCTCCACGGGCTGCCGTCCGGCCTGGCCGAGGCCCGGTTGTAGAGCACGCGCCGGTTGTCCGGCCACGCCCACGCCCACTCGGCGGCGATCCAGTCCTGCTCGGAGCCGGGCTTGCGGCGGGCGGCCTGGTTGACGCCGCCGGCGTACACGCCGCTGTAGATCCAGCAGCCGCAGGCGGTCGAGCCGTCGGCCTTGAGCCCGGCGTAGCCCGGCAGCGGGCGCCCCCGCTCGTCCCAGCCGTTGATCTCGGCCAGCACCGCCTCCGCCGACGGCTCGGCCGTCTCGCCCTCCACCGGGTAGTCCCAGGTGAGGTGGAGCACGGGCTCGTCCATCGGATCCTGTGAGCCGGCCAGCTTGGCCCTGATGAGGCGGCCCAGGTGGTACATGAACCACAGGTCGCTGCGGCAGTCGCCGCGCGGCTCGACGGCCTGGTGACGCCACTGCAGCAGCCGGTTGGTGTTGGTGAAGCTGCCGGCCTTCTCCGTGTGGCAGGCCGCGGGCAGGAAGAACACCTCCGTGCCGATGTCGGCCGTGCGCAGCTCGCCCGTCTCGATCTCCGGGCCGTCCTTCCACCAGGTGGCGCTCTCGATCAGGTTGAGGTCGCGCACCACCAGCCAGTCGAGCGCGGCCATGCCGAGGCGCTGCATCTTCGCGTTGGCCGAGCCGACCGCCGGGTTCTCGCCGAGCAGCATGTATCCCTTGCAGGTGCCGTCGAGCTGCGCCAGCACCGTGTCGTACGTGCTGTGCGAGCCCGTCAGCCGGGGCAGCCAGCCGAACCGGTAGTCGTTGCCCGCCTGCGCCGACTCGCCCCACCACGCCTTGAGCAGGCTGATCAGGTAGGCCGGCATGTTCGCCCAGAAGCCCTGGTGCGGCGCGTCGGCACGGAGGAAGTCGTGCAGCCGCTCGTTCTCGTGCGCGTGCGGCATCGGGATGTAGCCCGGCAGCAGGTTGAACAGCGTCGGGATGTCGCTGGAGCCCTGGATGCTGGCGTGGCCGCGCAGCGCCTGGATGCCGCCGCCCGGCCGGCCGATGTTGCCCAGCAGCAACTGCAGGATGCTCGCCGCCCGGATGAACTGCGAGCCGTCGCTGTGCTGCGTCCAGCCGACCGCGTAGACGAACTCGGCGGTCTTGTCGGGCCCCGAGTTCTCCGTCAGGTGGCGGCACACCTCCTCGAACAGGTGCCGCGGCACCCCGCACACCCGCTCGACCATCTCCGGCGTGTAGCGGGCGTAGTGGCGGCGCAGCACGTTGAGCACGCAGCGCGGGTCGCGCAGCGTCTCGTCCCGCCGGGGCCGGCCGTTCAGCGGGACGCCGGTGCTCCCCTGCACCTCGCCGCGCCCCGGCGTCTCCTGCCCCGGCCGGTCGTAGCCGGAGTCGCGCTCGCCGGAGGCCGCCACCGCCGTCATGCCCTCGTACTGCCAGGAGTCGTCGTCGTAGGCCCGCGCCTCCTGGTCGAAGCCGGAGAACACGCCGTCCAGGTCCTCGGCGTCGCGGAAGTCCTCACGCAGGACGGTGGCCGCGTTGGTGTAGTTGAGCACGTACTCGTGGAAGTACAGCTCGTTCTCCAGCACGTGGTTGATGATCGCGCCGAGGAAGGCCACGTCGGAGCCGGCCCTGATCGGCACGTGCAGATCGGCCAGCGCGCTCGTCCTGGTGAAGCGCGGATCCACGTGGATGATCACCGCGCCGCGCGCCTTGGCCTCCATCACCCACTGGAAGCCCACCGGATGGGCCTCGGCGAAGTTCGAGCCCTGGATGACCACGCAGTCGGAGTGCTGCAGGTCCTGCATGAAGGTGGTGGCGCCGCCCCGCCCGAACGACGTGCCCAGCCCCACCACGGTCGAGCTGTGGCAGACGCGGGCCTGGTTCTCGATCTGCACCACGCCGAGCGCCGTCAGCAGCTTCTTGATGAGGTAGTTCTCCTCGTTGTCCAGCGTGGCGCCGCCCAGGCTGGCGATGCCCATGGTCCGCGCGGTACGCCGGCCGTCCTGCTCCCACTGCCACGTCTCGCGCCTGGTCGCGATGATCCGGTCGGCGATCATGTCCATGGCGGTGGCCAGGTCGATCGGCTGCCAGTCGGCCGCGCCGGGCGGGCGGTAGAGGGCGTCGTACTGCCGGCCGGAGTCGGTGGTGAGCTGGAGGCTGGCCGCGCCCTTCGGGCACAGCCGGCCGCGGCTGATCGGGGAGTCGGGGTCGCCCTCGATCTGCACGACCCGCTCGTCCCGTACGTACACGTTCTGGCCGCAGCCCACCGCGCAGTACGGGCACACGGACTTCACCACCCGGTCGGCCGTGGCCGTGCGGGCCCGCACCGCCCGCGTCGCGGCCGACTCGGCCGCGGGCCCCCGCGCCGTGCGGTCCCCGCCGGTGAGCTGCCGCAGCAGCGGCCACCCCAGATCCATGACACCCCCCCCGATGTCCCCGGCCCGAGTCCTGCCCGGGCAGAGCGGGAGGAAAACCGCCAGGTCAGAACACCCGGGCGGCCGCCTCGTCCCAGGCGCTCGCGGACCCGGACGGCTCGTAGCGGCGCAGCGGCTGGGAGTAGGCCACCAGCGAGCGCATCTCCGCCAGGCCGGCGACCAGCCCGGCCGCCCGCGCCTGCACCAGTACGTTGCCGAGCGCGGTCGCCTCGGCGGGGCCCGCCACCACGGGCAGCCCGCAGGCGTCGGCGGTGAACTGGCACAGCAGCTCATTGCGCGACCCGCCGCCGACGAGGTGGATCACCTCGACGTCGCGCCCGGACAGCTCCATCGCCTGCCGCACGGCCAGCCGGTGCCCGAGCGCCAGGCTCTCCAGCACGCACCGCACGTAGGCGGCGGGGGAGGAGGGTGGAAGCTGGCCGGTGCGGCGGCACTCGTCGGCGATCCTGGCCGGCATGTCGCCCGGCGGCAGGAACACCGGCTCGTCGGGGTTCACCACGGCCGCGAACGGCTTCTCGCCCGCCGCGGCGGGCAGCAGCTCGCCCAGGTCGGAGCCGGGCCAGGCGCGCAGGCACTCCTGCAGCAGCCACAGGCCCATGACGTTGCGCAGGTAGCGGACGGTGCCGTCGATGCCGGCCTCGTTGGTGAAGTTCGCCGCCCGGCTCTCGGGGGTGAGCACCGGTCCCGGCAGCTCCACCCCAGCCAGCGACCAGGTGCCGCAGGAGATATAGGCGAACGCGGGACCGACGGCGGGGACCGCGGCCACCGCGGAGGCGGTGTCATGCGAGCCCACCGCCCTGACCGGCGCCGACCAGCCGATCTCGGCCGCCACGTCGCGCCGCAGCCCGCCGACCGCCTCGCCCGGCTGCCGCAGCGGCGGGAAGATCCCGGCCGGCAGGCCGAGCCGCTCGATCAGGGACGTGGCCCAGGTGCGCGTGCGCACGTCGAGCAGGCCCGTGGTGGAGGCGTTGGTCACCTCGGCGCCCGCCTCGCCGGTCAGCCAGTAGCCGATCAGGTCGGGGACGAGCAGCATCGTGGCCGCCCCGTCGAGCCGGTCGGCCAGCAACTGGTAGATCGTGTTGAACGGCAGCACCTGCAGCCCGGACACGTCGTACAGCGTCTCCGCCCCGACGGAGCCGGCCACCCGCTCGGCGACGCCGCGCGTGCGGTCGTCGCGATAGTGCACCGGGTTGCCCAGCAGCGCGCCCGACTCGTCGAGCAGCCCGTAGTCCACCGCCCACGAGTCGACGCCGATGGAGGAGACGGGCCCGGCGGCGCGCAGGCCGGCCAGGATCTCCCGGTAGAGGCCGAGGACGTCCCAGTAGAGGCGGCCCGCCACCCGCACGGGGCCGTTGGGAAAGCGGTGCGCCTCGGTCAGGCTGAGCCCGTCGGTCAGGTCGGCCAGCATCACCCGGCCGCTGGAGGCGCCCAGGTCGACGGCGGCGAAACGGCGGCTCACTGCGTGGACTCCCTGGCGACGAGCTCCGGCTGGAACATGATGTGCTGGTGCGCGTGGGTCTCGGGATTGGCGCACTCGTCGAGCAGCAGCTCGGTCGCGATCCGGCCCAGCTGGTACGTGGGCTGCCGCATCGAGCTGAGCGACACGGTCGAGGCGGCGGCGAAGTCGATGTCGTCGTAGCCGATCAGCGCCACGTCCTCGGGCACCCGCACCCCGGACCGCAGCAGCGCCCGCAGCACGCCGAGCGCGAGCAGGTCGTTGGCGCAGAAGACGGCCTCCGGCAGCCCTCGCGCGATCAGGTCGGCGGCCGCCTTCTCGCCCGAGCGGGCCGTCATCGTGGCGGCCTCGGCCACCACCAGGTCGCCGGGGTCGAGCCCCGCGGCCCGCAGCGCGGCCTTGGCCCCCTCGCGCCGCTCCACGCACTGCCTGATGGTCAGCGGGCCGGTCACGTAGGCGACGCTGCGCGCCCCCCTGGACAGCAGGTGCGCCACCGCGGCCCGGCCGCCGGCGACGTCGTCGACGGCCACCGCGCACTGGTCGGGCCGGTGCGCGGGATGGTCGACCAGCACCACGCTGATGCCGTGCCCGCGCAGCCGGTCGAGCCTGGCCGGGTCCTCGCCGGAAGGGGTGATCAGCACGCCGCGCACCCGGTGCTCGGCGAGCACGCGCAGGTTGCGGTCCTCCTTGTCCACCGAGCCGGCCGAGTTGCCCAGGATGACCGCGTACCCCACCTCGCTGGCCACGTCCTCGACGCCGGCTGCGACCTCGGTGAAGAAGGGGTTGCCGATGTCGATCACGCTCAGGCCGATCGTCCTGCTGTGCCCGGCGCGCAGCGTCGAGGCGGAGCCGTGGCGGACGAACCCCAGCTCGTCGATCGCGGCCTCGACCCGTTCGCGGGTGGCGGGGGCGACCTTGCCGGGCCGGTTCAGTACATTGGAGACCGTGCCTGGGGAGACGCCTGCGTGCGCGGCGACGTCCTTGATGCTGACCATGGCCATGGGGCCCAATTAAAACGTACTAACCGACCCCGCGCCAGTCGCCTGACCGGTACCAGCAGGCATTCCGGCCCTCGCCGGGCCCCGGCGCTCCGCCATCGTAGCGGTCCGGGGTGATCACGGCGTCATCGGCTGATCAGCGGCGATTTTCGCCGCGCCGCCGCCGGGGTCTTGTGGGCCCAGGGGAGAGAACGTTTTAATCCACCATAACCAACGGCGTGACCAACTGTGAGCGCTAACAGTTCATCGTGAAAGGCAGGCTTCATGCCGGATGTCCCGGATGTCCCGGATGTCATCGCGTACGGCGGTGACTGGAACCCGGAGCAGTGGCCCGAGGAGACGTGGGAGCAGGACGTCGCGCTGATGCGCGAGGCCGGCGTCAACCGGGTCAGCGTCGGGATCTTCTCCTGGTCGCTGATCGAGCCCGCCGAGGGCGTGTTCGACTTCGGCTGGTTCGACCGGGTGATGGACCTGCTGGCCGGGAACGGCATCCGGGCCAACCTGGCGACCCCCACCGCCTCGCCGCCGCCCTGGTTCGCCGACGCCTACCCCGAGGCACTCCCGGTGGACGCCGACGGCCGGCGGCTGCACCACGGCAGCCGGCAGGGCTTCTGCCCCAGCTCGCCGATCTACCGCGAGAAGGCGCTGCGCATCGCCGAGCAGGTGGCCACGCGCTACCGCGGCCATCCGGCGCTGGCGCTGTGGCACGTGCACAACGAGTACGGCTGCCACAACGCCCGCTGCTACTGCGACACCTCGGCGGCGGCCTTCCGCGCCTGGCTGCGCTCCCGCTACGCCACGCTCGACGCGCTCAACGACGCCTGGGGCACCGCGTTCTGGTCGCAGCGCTACCACGACTGGGCGCAGATCCTGCCGCCCCGCGCCACCCCCAGCTTCACCAACCCGGGCCAGCAGCTCGACTTCCGCCGGTTCAGCTCCGACGCCCTGGTCGAGCTGTACGTGGCCGAGCGCGACCTGCTCAGGGAGCTGACCCCCGGCGTGCCCGCGACCACCAACCTGATGGCCGGCGCGCACTGGGACATGGACGCCTGGGCCTTCGCCGCCGAGGTGGACGTGGTCTCGACCGACCACTATCTCGTGGGCGCCCGCCCCGAGCCGCACGTCGACCTGGCCTTCGCCGCCGACTACGCCCGCTCGCTCAACGGCGGCCGGCCCTGGCTGCTCATGGAGCACTCCACCAGCGCGGTCAACTGGCAGCCGCGCAACCTCGCCAAGGCCCCCGGCGAGCTGCGCCGCAACTCGCTGTCCCACCTGGCCAGGGGCGCGGACGGGATCATGTTCTTCCAGTGGCGGCAGTCGCGGGCGGGCGCCGAGAAGTGGCACTCGGCGATGCTGCCGCACGCGGGCACCGGCACCAAGGTCTGGCGCGAGGTGGTGGCGCTGGGCGCGGAGCTGGCCGCGCTGTCCGAGGTGGCGGGCAGCACGGTCACGGCCGACGCCGCCCTCCTGCTCGATCACTCCAGTGTGTGGGCTCAGGACCACCCGGCCCAGCCGACCGCCGACCTCGACCCGGTGGAGGAGGCCAAGCGCTGGCATGCCGCGCTCTGGCGGGCCGGCGTCACCTGCGACGTGGCCCATCCCGAGGGGGACCTGTCCGGTTACCGCCTGCTCCTGGTGCCCCAGCTCTACCTGGTGAGCGACGCGGGGGCGGCCAACGTGGAGGAGTTCGCCCGGCGAGGCGGGATCGTGCTCGTGGGCCCGTACAGCGGGATCGTGGACGAGCACGACCGGGTGCGGCTGGGCGGCTACCCGGGCGCCTGGCGGGACCTGCTCGGCGTCAGCACCGAGGAGTTCTTCCCGCTGGACGCGCCGATCCGGCTGGCCTCGGGCGCGACCGGGACCGTGTGGAGCGAGGCCGCGCGGGCCACCACCGCGAAGGTGCTCGACACGTACATGTCCGGCGAGCCGGCCTGGACCCGCAACGAGTTCGGCGACGGCGCGGCGCACTACCTGACCACACTGCTCGACGACGCCGCGCTCGCCGAGGTGCTGGCCACGGTCTGCCGCGAGGCGGAGGTGGCGCCGCCCGCCGTGAGCGGGCCCGGCGTCGAGGTCGTGCGGCGCTCCCACGCCGACGGGCGCTCGTTCCTGTTCGCGATCAACCACACGGACCGGGACGCCACGGTGACGACCGGGGCGGGCGACGCGGTCACCGTCCCGGCCGGGGACGTCCTGGTCATCCCCCAGGTCACCCGCCCTTGACGTGGCGCCGCCGTATGGCGCGGCGGCGCATTGACAGCGGGCAGCAGGAATCATAGTTTCCTGCACGAAGGATTAAAACGTTTTGAAGGGATTGTCAGTGCAACGCGTCTGCTTCCTGCTGAAAGTCCGCCCGGAGCGGCTGGCGGAGTACCGCGAACGCCACCGCGACGTCTGGCCGGAGATGCGAGAGGCGCTGTCGCGCACCGGCTGGCACAACTACTCGCTCTTCCTCAGGGACGACGGCCTCCTCGTCGGCTACCTGGAGACCGACGACTTCGAGGCGGCCCAGAAGGCGATGGCCGAGACCGAGGTCAACGCCCGGTGGCAGGCCGAGATGGCGCCGTTCTTCGAGGGCCTCGACGGCCGCCCCGACGAGGGCATGACACCGCTGACCGAAGTGTTCCACCTGGATTGATCGGGGAGCTATGACTGACATCAAGGCCACGCTGCTGGCCCAGCACATCGAGACGCCGTCCTGGGCCTACGGCAACAGCGGCACCCGGTTCAAGGTGTTCGCGCAGAAGGGCGTGCCACGCGACCCGTACGAGAAGCTGGCCGACGCCGCCCAGGTGCACGCCTACACCGGCATCGCCCCCACGGTCGCCCTGCACATCCCGTGGGACAAGGTCGACGACTACGCCGACCTGGCCCGCCACGCCCGCGAGCTGGGCGTGGGCATCGGCGCGATCAACTCCAACGTCTTCCAGGACGACGACTACATGCTCGGCAGCGTCACCCACCCCTCGGGGCGGGTCCGGCGCAAGGCGACCGACCACCTGCTCGAGTGCGTCGACATCATGGACGCCACCGGCTCCGACACCCTCAAGCTGTGGTTCTCCGACGGCATCAACTACCCGGGCCAGGACGACATCAGGGCCCGCCAGGACCGCCTGGCCGAGTCGCTGGCCGAGGTCTACGACCGCCTCGGCGAGGGCCAGCGCTTCCTGCTGGAGTACAAGCTGTTCGAGCCGGCCTTCTACGCCACCGACGTGCCCGACTGGGGCACCGCCTACGCCCACTGCGTCAAGCTGGGCCCCAAGGCGCAGGTCGTGGTCGACACCGGCCACCACGCGCCGGGCGTCAACATCGAGTTCATCGTGGCGTTCCTGCTGCGTGAGGGCAAGCTCGGCGGGTTCGACTTCAACTCCCGCTTCTACGCCGACGACGACCTCATGGTGGGCGCGGCGGACCCGTTCCAGCTGTTCCGCATCATGTACGAGGTCGTGCGCGGCGGCGGCCTGGACGCCGGGACGGGCGTGGCGTTCATGCTGGACCAGTGCCACAACATCGAGCCCAAGATCCCGGGCCAGATCCGCTCGGTCATGAACGTGCAGGAGGCCACCGCCAAGGCGCTGCTGGTGGACCGGGACGCGCTGGCCGCCGCGCAGGCGGAGGGCGACGTGCTGGGCGCGAACGCCGTGTTCATGGACGCCTACAACACCGACGTGCGGCCGCTGCTCGCCGAGCTGCGCGAGGAGCGGGGCCTCGCGCCCGACCCGATGGCCGCCTACGCCAAGTCCGGATACTTCGAGAAGATCGCCGCCGAGCGCGTCGGCGGCCAGCAGGCCGGCTGGGGGGCCTAGCACCACGATGGACAAGCTGACTTCTGACGACACCGTGCGCGAACTGCTGGAACGCTCTCATCGCCTGGGAGCCGACCCGCGCAACACGAACTTCGCGGGCGGCAACACCTCGGCCAAGGGCGCCGCGCCCGACCCCGTCACCGGCGAGGAGACGGAGCTGCTCTGGGTCAAGGGCTCGGGCGGCGACCTCGGCACGCTGAAGGAGCAGGGCCTGGCCGTGCTCCGCCTCGACCGGCTGCGCGCGCTCAAGGGCGTCTACCCGGGCGTGGAGCGCGAGGACGAGATGGTCGCGGCCTTCGACTACTGCCTGCACGGCAAAGGCGGCGCCGCGCCGTCGATCGACACCGCCATGCACGCCCTGGTCGACGCCGGCCACGTGGACCACCTGCACCCCGACGCCGGCATCGCCATCGCGACCGCCGCCGACGGCGAGGAGCTGACCGGGCGCGTCTTCGGCGACCGGGTCGTGTGGGTGCCGTGGCGCCGGCCTGGCTTCCAGCTCGGCCTGGACATCGCCGCCATCAAGGAGGCGAACCCGCAGGCGATCGGCTGCGTTCTGGGCGGCCACGGCATCACCGCGTGGGGGGCGACCTCGCAGGAGTGCGAGTCGCGCTCGCTGGAGATCATCCGCACGGCGGAGGCGTACCTGGCCGAGCACGGCCGCCCCGACCCGTTCGGCGCGGTCGTCCACGACACCCTGCCGGAGGCCGAGCGGCACGAGCGGGCCGCCGCGCTGTTCCCGATCGTGCGCGGCCTGGCCTCCACCGACGTGCGCGTGGTCGGCCACTACACCGACTCGGCCGAGGTGCTGGACTTCGTCGCGCGCGCCGAGCACCCGAGGCTGGCGGCGCTGGGCACCTCCTGCCCCGACCACTTCCTGCGCACCAAGGTCGCGCCGATGGTGCTCGACCTGCCGCCGGACGCCCCGCTGGAGCGGGTGGCCGAGCGGCTGCGCGAGCTGCACGCCGCCTACCGCGCCGGCTACACGGCCTACTACGAGCGGCACGCGGGACCGGACTCGCCGCCGATGCGCGGCGCGGACCCGGCGATCGTGCTGGTGCCCGGCGTCGGCATGTTCTCCTTCGGCAAGGACAAGCAGACCGCGCGCGTGGCCGGCGAGTTCTACGTCAACGCCGTCAACGTCATGCGCGGCGCGGAGTCCGTCTCCTCCTACGCCCCCATCCCCGAGTCGGAGAAGTTCCGCATCGAGTACTGGGAGCTGGAGGAGGCCAAGCTCCGCCGCATGCCCAGGCCCAAGCCGCTGGCCACCCGGGTGGCGCTGGTGACGGGCGGCGGGTCGGGCATCGGCGCGGCCACCGCCCGCCGGCTGGCCGCCGAGGGCGCGTGCGTGATCGTGGCCGATCGCGACCTGGGCGCGGCGGAGAAGGTGGCCGCCGAGATCGGCGCGTCCGCGTACCGGGCGGCCGACGTGGCCGTGGCGGTCGGCGTGGACGTCACGTCGGAGGAGCAGATCGCCGCGGCGGTGCGCGCGGGCGTGCTCGCCTTCGGCGGCGTCGACCTGGTCGTCAACAACGCCGGCCTGTCGCTGTCGCGGGCGCTGCTGGAGACCACGGCGGCCGACTGGGACCTGCAGCACGACGTCATGGCGCGCGGCTCGTTCCTGGTCTCGCGCGAGACGGCCAAGGTCATGATCGACCAGGCGATGGGCGGCGACATCGTCTACATCTCCTCCAAGAACGCCGTCTTCGCCGGCCCGAACAACGTCGCCTACGGCGCCGCCAAGGCCGACCAGGCCCACCAGGTACGGCTCCTCGCGGCCGAGCTGGGCGCCCACGGCATCCGGGTCAACGGCGTCAACCCCGACGGCGTCGTCCGCGGCTCCGGCATCTTCGCCTCCGGCTGGGGCGCGAACCGGGCCGCCGTGTACGGGGTGGAGGAGGAGAAGCTGGGCGAGTTCTACGCGCAGCGGACGCTGCTCAAGCGTGAGGTCCTGCCCGAGCACGTCGCCAACGCCGTCTTCGCTCTCACCGGCAGCGATCTGACCCACACCACCGGGCTGCACGTCCCGGTCGACGCGGGCGTGGCCGCCGCCTTCCTGCGCTGATCCCTGACGGCGTACCGCCGGCCCCGGCCGCCGTGACCGCTCCCGGTCACGGCGGCCATCGGCGTTCCCGCACCTGCCCGCACAGGACCTCAGTTCAAGGCTGTTCGCGGCATTCCGCACACGATCGCACAGGATCGCACAGGATGGTGCTGTGCTCCGGAGCACTTTTACGTGTAGCGGACGGTGAAATCGGACATGAACCCGGTCATGGCCTCCGACCCCACGGCGCTGTCCTGGAGCTCACTCGCAGGTGACAAGTCTCACGATGCGGGCATCACGCCCCTCCCGGCTTGCATGTTCATTTCCTAGAGTGCATCATCTTCACAAGCAAAGTTATGAGTGATGATGCATAACCATGCAGGAGGGCTTGAATGAGGGCAGCCATCGCGGGAGCCAGCGGCTACGCGGGAGGGGAGCTGCTCCGCCTGCTGCTCACCCACCCCGAGATCGAGATCGGCGCGCTCACCGCCGCCTCCAGCGCGGGCAGCCTCCTGGGCGCCGCGCAACCCCACCTGCCACAACTGGCCGACCGCGTCCTCGAGGACACCACCGCCGACACGCTCGCCGGGCACGACGTCGTCTTCCTGGCCCTGCCGCACGGCCACTCCGCCGCCGTCGCCGCCCAGCTGGGCGAGGAGACCATCGTGGTCGACTGCGGCGCCGACCACCGGCTCGCCGACCCGGCCGCCTGGCAGGAGTTCTACGGCGGCGAGCACGCCGGCACCTGGCCCTATGGCCTGCCCGAGCTGCCCCGCCAGCGCGACATCCTCAGGTCGGCCAAGCGCATCGCCGTCCCCGGCTGCTACCCGACCTCCGTCCTGCTCGCCCTGACGCCCGCGTTCGCCGCCGGGCTCGCCGGCCCCGACGTGGTCGTGGTGGCCGCCAGCGGCACCAGCGGCGCCGGCCGCGCGCTCAAGCCCAACCTGCTCGGCAGCGAGGTCATGGGCTCGGTCAGCGCCTACTCCGTGGGCGGCGTGCACCGCCACACCCCCGAGATGGAGCAGGGCCTGTCGTCCGTCGCGGGCACGCCCGTCCGGGTGTCGTTCACCCCGACGCTGGCCCCCATGAGCCGGGGCATCCTGGCCACCTGCTCCGCCCCGGCCGCGCCCGGCCTCACCAAGGAGGCGCTGCGTTCGGCGTACGAGATCGCGCTCAAGGGCGAGCCCTTCGTCCGGCTGCTGCCCGAGGGCGCCTGGCCCGCCACCTCCATGACCTACGGCGCCAACACCGCCGCCCTGCAGGTGACGCTCGACGAGCGCGCGGGCCGCGTGGTCGCCGTCATCGCCATCGACAACCTCACCAAGGGCACGGCCGGGGGCGCGATCCAGAGCGTGAACCTCGCCCTCGGCCTGCCGGAAGAGCTCGGCCTCCCCCTGACAGGAGTTGCTCCGTGAGAGAGCGCAGCGAAGGAACCATCGAGCGAGCGTGCCCGACACTTGCGCGGCCGGCGAAGGAGGACGCATGAGTGTCACCGCCCCCTTGGGCTTCAGAGCAGCGGGCGTGGCCGCGGGGATCAAGTCGGGCGACGCCCGTGACCTGGCCCTCGTCGTCAACGACGGCCCCAGCCGCGCCGCCGCGGGCGTCTTCACCGCCAACCGGGTCAAGGCCGCCCCCGTGCTGTGGTCGCAGCAGGTCCTGGCGGGCGGCCGGCTGCGCGCGGTGGTGCTCAACTCGGGCGGCGCCAACGCCTGCACCGGCCCCGAGGGCTTCCAGGACACCCACGCCACCGCCGAGAAGGCGGCCGAGGCGCTGGCGGACTCCGCGGGCGAGATCGCCGTCTGCTCGACCGGGCTCATCGGCGAGCGGCTGCCCATGGACGCGCTGCTGTCCGGCGTCGAGAACGCCGCCGGCCAGCTCTCCCGCGACGGCGGCCTGGCCGCCGCCGACGCGATCCGCACCACCGACACCGTCTCCAAGATCTCCTTCCGGCGCGGCAGCGGCTACATGGTCGGCGGCATGGCCAAGGGCGCGGGCATGCTCGCCCCCGCCCTGGCCACCATGCTCTGCGTGATCACCACCGACGCCGAGCTGACCAGCGAGGAGCTCGACGCCGTCCTGCGCGAGGCCACCTCCCAGACGTTCGACCGGCTCGACACCGACGGGTGCATGTCCACCAACGACACCGTGCTGCTGCTGGCCAGCGGCGCCTCCGGCGTGCGGCCCGACCTGGCCGAGTTCGGGGAGAAGGTGCACGAGGTCTGCGCCGACCTGGCCAGGCAGCTCCTGGTGGACGCCGAGGGCGCCTCCAAGGCCATCGCCATCGAGGTGGTCGGCGCCGCCTCCGAGCCCGACGCGGTCAAGGTCGGCCGCTCGGTCGCCCGGTCCAACCTGCTCAAGTGCGCCATCCACGGCGAGGACCCCAACTGGGGCCGCGTCCTGGCCGCCGTCGGCACCACCGACGCCGAGTTCGAGCCCGACCGGCTCAACGTCGCCATCAACGGCATCTGGATCTGCCGGGGCGGCGCCGTCGGCGACGACCGTTCCAAGGTGGACATGCGTCCCCGCGACGTGACGATCACCATCGACCTGTCGGCGGGCACGCACACCGCGACCGTGCACACCACCGACCTGACGGCCGACTACGTCCACGAGAACTCGGCGTACTCCTCATGAGGCTCACCACCGCCCAGGCCAAGGCCGAGTCGCTGATCGAGGCGCTGCCCTGGCTCACCCGCTTCCACGGCGCCACCATCGTGATCAAATACGGCGGCAACGCCATGATCGACGACGCGCTCAAGGAGGGCTTCGCCGAGGACGTCGTCTTCCTGCACCACGCCGGCCTGCGCCCGGTCGTCGTGCACGGCGGCGGCCCCCAGATCAGCACCGCCCTCGACCAGCTCGGCATCGAGTCCACGTTCACCGCCGGGCTGCGCGTCACCACGCCCGAGGCCATGCAGGTCGTCCGCATGGTCCTCACCGGCCAGGTCAACCGCGACATCGTCGGCCTGGTCAACCGGCACGGCCCGTTCGCCGTCGGCATGTCGGGGGAGGACGCCCACCTGTTCACCGCCGTGCGCAAGCACGCCCTCGTGGACGGCGAGCCGGTCGACATCGGCCAGGTCGGCGAGATCATCAAGGTCGAGCCGGGCGCGGTGAGCGCCCTGCTCGACAACGGCCGCATCCCGGTCATCTCCAGCGTGGCCAGGGGCGACGACGGCGAGATCTACAACGTCAACGCCGACACCGCCGCCGCCGCGCTGGCCGTGGCGCTCCAGGCGCACAAGCTGATCGTGCTGACCGACGTCGAGGGCCTGTACGCCAACTGGCCCGACGACACCGACGTGATCGACCTGCTCACCGCCGACGAACTCGCGACGCTGATGCCCAAGCTGTCCAGCGGCATGGTGCCCAAGATGGAGGCCTGCCTGACGGCCGTGCAGGGCGGGGTTCCCCAGGCCCACGTGCTCGACGGGCGGGTCTCCCACTCGCTGCTGCTGGAGATCTTCACCAATGAAGGAATCGGAACGATGGTGGTGCCCTCATGAACCTGTTCACGAGATTCGAAAACGCGTTCATGCCTAATTACGGCGTCCCCCCGATCGCGCTGGCGCGCGGAGAGGGCACCCGCGTCTGGGACGCCGAAGGCAGGCAGTACCTCGACTTCATCGCCGGCATCGCGACCAGCTCGCTCGGCCACGCCCACCCCGCCCTCGTCGAGGCCGTCTCCGCGCAGGTCGCCACGATCGCGCACACGAGCAACCTGTTCCTGCACGAACCCGAGGTGCTGCTCGCCGAGAGGCTCCTCGACCTGCTGAACGCCCCCGCCCGCGTCTTCTTCGCCAACTCCGGCACCGAGGCCAACGAGGCCGCGTACAAACTCGCGCTCAAGTACGGCCGGCGCGAGGGCCGCTCCTACTTCGTGGCCGCCGAGAACGGCTTCCACGGCCGCACCATCGGCGCCCTGTCCCTGACCGGCAAGCGGGCCATCCGCGACCAGTTCGGCCCGTTCCCGGTCGAGGTCCGCTTCGTCCCGTACGGCGACGCCGACGCGCTCAAGGAGGCCG
The DNA here is from genome assembly GCF_035917475.1 of Nonomuraea fuscirosea. Lineage (NCBI taxonomy): Bacteria > Bacillati > Actinomycetota > Actinomycetes > Streptosporangiales > Streptosporangiaceae > Nonomuraea > Nonomuraea fuscirosea. The sequence goes on from NZ_CP109074.1 coordinate 2,689,117, forward strand.
TCACCGGCGACTGCATCGCGGTCTTCCTGGAGCCCACCCAGGGCGAGGCCGGCGTCGTCCCGCCGCCCGAGGGCTACTTCGAGGCCGCCCGCGAGATCTGCGACTCCACCGGCGCCCTGCTGGTCGCCGACGAGATCCAGTCGGCCATCGGCCGCACCGGGCACTGGTTCGCCCACCAGGCGGACGGCGTCACCCCCGACATCCTCACCCTGGCCAAGGGCCTCGGCGGCGGGCTGCCCATCGGCGCGTGCGTCGGCTTCGGCGACGCCGGCAAGCTGTTCGAGAAGGGCGACCACGGCTCCACCTTCGGCGGCAACCCCGTCTCGTGCGCCGCCGCGCTCGCCGTCCTCGACACCATCGACCTCGACCACGTGAAGTCGGTCGCCGCGCGGCTGCGCACCGGCCTGGAGTCCGTCCGCCACCCGCTGCTCAAGAGCGTGCGCGGCCGCGGCCTGTGGCTGGCCGCCGTGCTGTCCGACGACCGCTCGGCCCAGGTCCAGCAGGCCGCCGCCGGAGCCGGATTCCTGGTCAACGCGCTGCAACCCGACGCCGTGCGCATCGCCCCGCCGCTCATCGTGACGGCGGAGGAAGTCGACGCGCTGGTGTCGGCGCTGCCCGCCATCCTGACGGAGGCGGCCGCATGAGCCCCAGGCACTTCCTGCGCGACGACGACCTCAGCCCCGCCGAGCAGGCCGAGGTCCTCGACCTCGCCGCCGCCATGAAGAAGGACCGCTTCGGCTACCGCCCCTTCGAAGGGCCGCAGACCGTCGCCGTCCTGTTCGACAAGCCATCGGCCAGGACCCGCGTCTCCTTCCACACCGGCATCGGCGAGCTGGGCGGCCTGCCGCTGGTCGTCGACAACGTCTCGGTGCTCATGGGCCGCGGCGAACCGGCCTCCGACCTGGCCAGGGTGCTCGACCGGCAGGTCGCCGCCATCGTCTGGCGCACCACCGGCCAGGCGCTGATCGAGGAGATGGCCGCGCACTCCGCGGTGCCGGTCGTGAACGCGCTCACCGACGACTTCCACCCCTGCCAGATCCTCGCCGACCTGCAGACCGTCCGTGAGCGGCTGGGCCGCACCGCCGGGGTCACGCTCACCTACGTGGGCGACGGCGCCAACAACATGGCCCATTCCTACCTGCTCGGCGGCGCCACCGCCGGGATGCACGTACGGATCGCCGCCCCCGCCGGCTACCAGCCCGACGCCGTCCTGCTCGACCAGGCCGCGGCCATCGCCGCCCGGACCGGCGGCTCCGTGCTCGCGCTGTCCGACCCGGTGGCCGCCGTCCAGGGCGCCCACGTGATCGCCACCGACACCTGGGTTTCGATGGGCCAGGACGGCAAGGAGGAACGGGTGAACGTCCTCATGCCGTACCAGGTGAACGCCGAGCTGGTCGAGCACGCCGCACCCGACGCCGTCGTGCTGCACTGCCTGCCGGCCTACCGCGGCTACGAGATCACCGACGAGGTGCTCGAAGGCCCGCGCAGCGTCGTGTGGGACCAGGCGGAGAACCGCCTGCACGCCCAGAAGGCGCTGCTCCACTGGCTGGTGTCGCACCGATGACCATCCCGATGACCAAGGCCGCCCGGCAGGCGAAGATCACCGACCTGCTGGAGCGCAAGGCCGTGCGATCCCAGCCCGAGCTGGCCAAACTCCTCGCCGAGAGCGGCGTCGAGGTCACCCAGGCCACGCTCTCGCGCGACCTCGACGAACTCGGCGCGCTCAAGCTGCGCGCCGACGACGGCTCCCTCGTCTACGCGCTGCCCGGCGAGGGCGGCGGCCGGATCCCGCTCGCCCGGCTGGGCAGCGGCGAGAGCCCCGACGCCCGCCTGCACCGCATCGCGGAGGAACTGCTCGTCGGAGCCGAGGCGTCGGCCAACCTGGTCATGGTACGCACCCCGCCGGGCGCGGCCCAGTTCCTCGCCTCCGCCATCGACCACGCCGACTGGGAGTCCATCCTCGGCACGGTGGCCGGCGACGACACGATCCTCGTCATCAGCCGCGACCCGCAGGGCGGGCAGGCCGTCGCGGAGGCACTGCTGAGGGTCGCCGACCGGCGCACCTGACAGACTTCCAGGGAGACTGACATGCCCGACAGAGTGGTGCTCGCCTATTCCGGCGGGCTCGACACCTCGGTCGCCATCCCGTACCTCGCCGAGAAGATGGACGCCGAGGTCATCGCCGTCGCCGTGGACCTCGGCCAGGGCGGCGAGAACATGGAGACCATCCAGAAGCGGGCCATCGACTGCGGCGCCGCGGAATCGGTCGTCGTGGACGCCAAGGAGGAGTTCGCCGCAGACTTCTGCGTGCCGGCCCTGCTGGCCAACGCCCTCTACATGGACCGTTACCCGCTGGTCTCCTCCCTCTCGCGCCCGCTCATCGTCAAACACCTGGTGACGGCGGCCAGGCAGTTCGGCGGCACCGTCGTCTCCCACGGCTGCACCGGCAAGGGCAACGACCAGGTCCGCTTCGAGGCCGGCTTGGCCGCCCTCGCCCCCGACCTCCAGGTCATCGCCCCCGCCAGGGACTTCGCCTGGACACGTGACAAGGCCATCGAGTACGCCGAGGCCAAGGGCCTGCCCATCGAGACGTCGAAGAAGAACCCGTTCTCCATCGACCAGAACCTCTGGGGCCGCGCCGTCGAGACCGGTTTCCTCGAAGACATCTGGAACGGCCCCACCGAGGAGGTCTACTCCTACACCTCCGACCCGGCGCGGCCGCGCGACCCCGACGAGGTCGTGATCAGCTTCGCCCGCGGCGTGCCCGTCGCCCTGGACGGGCGGCCGCTGACCCCGTACGCGGTGATCGACGAGCTCAACCGGCGCGCCGGCGCCCACGGCGTGGGCCGGATCGACATGGTCGAGGACCGCCTGGTCGGCATCAAGTCGCGCGAGGTCTACGAGGCGCCCGGCGCCATCGCGCTCATCACCGCGCACATGGAGCTGGAGAGCGTCACCGTCGAGCGCGACCTGGCCCGCTTCAAGCGCGGCGTCGACCAGCGCTGGAGCGAACTCGTCTACGACGGCCTGTGGTTCTCGCCGCTCAAGGACGCGCTCGACGCCCTCATCGCCGACGCCCAGAAGCACGTCAACGGCGAGATCAGGATGACCCTGCACGGCGGGCGGGCCACCGTGACGGGGCGGCGCTCCGACGACTCCCTGTACGACTTCTCGCTCGCCACGTACGACACCGGCGACACCTTCGACCAGTCCCTGGCCAAAGGCTTCGTCCAGCTGTTCTCCCTCCCCGCTAAGATCGCGGCGGCCCGGGACACGAGAAAGGACTGACTTGCACTATGGTCGCGGGGGAAACGGAGGAGATGACGGTGAGTGATGGCAAGCCGATGCGGCTGTGGGGCGGACGCTTCGAGAGCGGCCCGTCCGACGCGCTGGCCCGGCTGTCGGTGAGCGTGCACTTCGACTGGCGGCTGGTGCCGTACGACCTGGCGGCGTCCAGGGCGCACGCCCGCGTGCTGCACAAGGCGGAGCTGCTGAGCGACGAGGAGCTCGATCGCATGATCGGCGCGCTCGACGACCTGGAGCGCGCGTGCAAGGCGGGGGAGTTCCGCCCGACGGTCGCCGACGAGGACGTGCACACCGCGCTGGAGCGCGGCCTGCTGGAGCGGCTCGGCTCGCTCGGCGGCAAGCTCCGCGCCGGCCGCTCGCGCAACGACCAGATCGCCACCGATCTGCGGCTCTACCTGCGCGACCACGCCAGGTCGGTGGTCTCGCGCCTGGTCGAGCTGGAGACGGCGCTGATGGCCCAGGCCGAGCAGCACGCCGAGACGGCCGCGCCCGGCATGACGCACCTGCAGCACGCGCAGCCGGTCTCGTTCGGCCACCAGCTGCTGGCGCACGTGCACGCCTTCGCCCGTGACGTCGACCGGCTCACCGACTGGGACAAGCGCGCCGCGATCTCCCCGCTCGGCTCCGGCGCCCTGGCCGGCTCGTCGCTGCCGCTCGACCCGCAGGCCGTGGCCGAGGAGCTGGGCTTCTCCGCAGCCGCGCCCAACTCGATGGACGCCGTCGCCGACCGCGACTTCGCCGCCGAGTTCCTGTTCGACGCGGCCATGATCGGCGTGCACCTGTCGCGGCTGGGCGAGGAGATCGTCCTGTGGGCCTCGCAGGAGTTCCGCTGGATCGAGATGGACGACGCCTACTCCACCGGCTCGTCGATCATGCCGCAGAAGAAGAACCCCGACGTCGCCGAGCTGGCCCGCGGCAAGTCCGGGCGCCTCATCGGCAACCTCATGGCGCTGCTCACCACGCTCAAGGGCCTGCCGCTCACCTACAACAGGGACCTGCAGGAGGACAAGGAGCCGGTGTTCGACGCGGTCGACACCCTCCTGCTCGTCCTGCCCGCGATGGCCGGCCTGGTCGCCACCATGCGGGTCAACACCGCCCGGATGGAGGCCTCGGCGCCCGACGGGTTCGCCCTCGCCACCGACCTGGCCGAGCTGCTCGTCCGCCGCGGCGTGCCGTTCCGCGAGGCGCACGAGGCCGTCGGCCACCTCGTCGTGTGGTGCCAGGTCAACGACAAGGACCTCGGCGAGCTGACCGACGACGAGCTGGTCAAGGTCTCGCCGCACCTGACCCCCGACGTCCGCGACGTGCTCAGCGTGCCCGGCGCCCTGGCCGCGCGCAAGGCCCACGGCGGCACCGCGCCCGACCGCGTGCGCGACCAGCTCGTCGCGCTGCGGGAGGCCGTCGACGCGCAGGCGGCATGGGCCGCGGGGAGCTGAGCTCCGCCGCACTGCCGCGGAGTTTCTTCGACCGGCCCTCCTGGGAGGTGGCGCCCGACCTGCTCGGGCGCGTGCTCCTGCACGGCAGCGGGGAGAGCGCCGTCGCCGTACGCCTGACCGAGGTCGAGGCGTACGGCGGCCCCGGCGAGGACCCGGCCGCGCACACCTACCGGGGCCGGACGCCGCGCAACGCGGTCATGTTCGGCCCGCCGGGTCACATCTACGTCTACTTCACCTACGGCATGCACTTCTGCGCGAACCTCGTGTGCCTGCCTGAAGGCTTCGGCGCGGCCGTGCTGCTGCGGGCCGGCGAGGTGGTCGAGGGCGTCGCCGAGGCCCGCGCCCGCCGCTCGTCCGGCAAGCCGGTCGCCGATCGCGACCTGGCCCGCGGCCCCGCCCGGCTGGCCGTGGCCCTGGGCCTGCTGCGCGAGCACAACGGCCTCGACGCCGTCCGCGAAGGCTCGCCTTCGGGCCGGCCGCACCAGTCGGCCACCGTGCTGCACGGCCTGCCCGCCGATCCTTCGGCGATCAGGTCAGGGCCGCGCACCGGCGTCTCGACGGCCAAGGACACCCCGTGGCGGTTCTGGATCGAGGGCGACCCGACCGTCTCGCCGTACCGCGCTCACGTACCGCGCCGGCGCAGCGCCGCGGCCACCTCCGTGGGGGAGGTGCCCAGCTCTTGAGGGCTGAAGACGTGCAGGTAGTCGCCGGTGTCGATCTCCAGCATCTCGCTGCGCAGCCCCCACCGCCTGCGTACGTCCACCTTGACGTCCCAGATCGACTCCCACGGCACGTGCCGCCGGCCCGCGAACCCGTGCACCACCGTGATGCCGCTCTCGTCGGCCGCCAGCCGTACCGGGACGATCAGATCGCGCAACCCCATCCCGCCCACCAGGACGGCCGCGGGCACCGCGAGGATCACCCCGCGCACATCCCCGTCCGACCACCAGAAGACGCCGAGCCCGGCACACACCAGAGCCCCTAAGATCTTGAAAACGGCCAGCTCGCGACGGACCCTCCACATGGGTACACAGCGTATCCAAGTAGCGCCCACGCGCACCGATCGGGCAGGCTAAAGGCACCGACAACGACCCAGGGAAGCCAGATCACCGTGACCGACATCCTTGACGACCTCGCGTGGCGAGGCCTGATCGCCCAGTCCACCGACCTCGACGCGCTGCGCGCGTCCATGGCCGAGGCACCGATCACGGTCTATTCCGGTTTCGACCCCACCGCGCCGTCCCTGCACATCGGCCACTTCGTGCCGCTGCTCACGCTGCGTCGCTTCCAGCTGGCCGGGCACAACCCGATCGGCCTCGTCGGCGGCGCCACCGGCCTCATCGGCGACCCGAGCGGCCGCAACACCGAGCGCTCGCTCAACTCCAGCGACATCGTCGCCGAGTGGGTGGACCGCCTGCGCGGCCAGGTCAGCAGATTTCTCGACTTCGACGCCCAGCCCAACCCGGCCCGTCTCGTCAGCAACCTCGACTGGACCGGCGAGCTGAGCGCCATCGACTTCCTGCGCGACATCGGCAAGCACTTCCCGGTCAACCGCATGCTCGCCAGGGAGTCGGTGTCCGCGCGGCTGCAGGGCGAAGGGCTCAGCTACACCGAGTTCAGCTACCAGATCCTGCAGTCCAACGACTACCTGGAGCTGTACCGCCGCTACGGCTGCACCCTGCAGATCGGCGGCAGCGACCAGTGGGGCAACATCACCGCGGGCGCCGACCTCATCCGCCGCGTCGAGGGCGGCCACGTCCACGTGCTGACCCAGCCGCTCATCACCAAGGCCGACGGCACCAAGTTCGGCAAGACCGCCGGCGGCGCCCTCTGGCTCGACCCCGAGATGACCTCCCCGTACGCCTTCTACCAGTACTTCCTCAACACCGACGACCGCGACGTGATCCACTACCTGAAGGTGTTCACGTTCCGGAGCCGCGAGGAGATCGAGACGCTGGAGAAGGCCGTCGCCGAACGCCCCTTCGCCCGCGAGGCCCAGCGCACCCTGGCCGAGGACCTCACCGAGCTGCTGCACGGCCGGGCGGAGCTGGACGCGGTCGTCGCCGCCTCCAAGGCCCTGTTCGGCCAGGGCTCACTGGAGGACCTGCCGGCCGCCACCCTCGGGGCCGCGCTGGCCGAGGTGCCCAGGGCCGTCGTCCCCGAGCTCGGCACCGCCTTCGTGGACCTGCTGGCGGACAGCGGGCTGGTGGAGTCCAAGTCGGCGGCGCGGCGGGCGGTGAAGGAGGGCGGGGCGTACCTCAACAACCGCAAGATCACCGACGAGGCGTACGTGCCCGGCGCCGATGATCTGCTGGGCGGGCGGTACATGGTGCTGCGGCGCGGCAAGAAGTCGATCGGCGGGGTCGAGGTCGGCTGACCGCCCACCACCCCACGGGCCCTCCGGCACTCCGGGGGGCCCGTTGCCGTGCCGCTACGTCGGTGCCGTCATGTTGATGCCGCGACCGTCTGATGACCGGGGCCGCTCGACCCCACGCACCGCCTCGGCCCCGTACCGGCCCTGCGTGTCCCTTACCTGCGTGTCCCTTACCTGCGTATCCCTTAGCTGTGTGCTCCTTGACCGGCGGTTTCTTGATCGCGGGTGAACAAAGCCACCGTCAGTCCGGGCAGATCCACCGAATGCTTGGCCAGGCTCAGCTCGAAGCCGGCCCGCTCCACCTCCCCGACCCGAGGCACCGCATCCCCTTCGAGTCCCGACTGCTTCGTCCCCCGCCACACGACCCAGACCCGCTCCCGGTCCTTCAGCACGGCCGAGACATCGGACCGCTCCGGGTAGCCGAACCCGTCCGGGTCCGGCGCGTCCCCCGTCTGCAGCACGTCCACGGGCATGAGGGAGTCGGCGTAGTAGTCGAACCCGGTCCGCAGCTGGCTCTGCCCGTAGACGATGGCGTCCTCGGGCTCGGCCTTGATCACGCGCAGGGCCCACGGGATGTTCTCGAACCGGCCGTTCTCCTCCCGTACGTCGACGTGGTCGGGGAATGCCAGCGCGCACCCCAGCACCACGACCACCACGCCCGCCACCATGTGGAACCGGGGCAGAGCCGCCACGGCCAGCCCCGCCAGCAGCGCCAGCGCGGGAGCCGTCACGAACAGATAGCGATCCACGTACACCGGCGTGACCGCCCACGAGACCAGGAGCAGCAGCACCGGCGGCAGCACGAGCCACCCCACCAGCACGAACGCCCAGACCTCACCACTCCGACCGCCTCCGGTGGACGACCGGAGGACTGCCCCGCCCTGTAGCGTCCTCCAGGACAGCACCGCCCCTGCCAGCGCCATCACGAACAACACCACTCCGAGGGTGCCAGCCCCCGCCGCCATCTTCGGAAACTTCAACCACACCTCGGGTCCACGCTCGGGGATCCAGCTGATGGCATGCCGCTCCCCGTACCCGATCAAGCCCAGCACCGCGGCCGGCACACATCCCACGGCCATCGCCGCCATCATGCGCACCGCCACGGCCCGCCGCATCAGCAGCACCTGGGCCGGCAGCACGAGCACCGCGAAGAGGTGCGTGGAGCAGACCAGCGCCACCGCCACCCCGTACACCACCCAGCGCCGCATCCCCGGCCGCCCGCCGGCCTCCACGGCCCGGTGCAACGCCCAGAACGAGAACACGACCGCCGCCGCCGCGAACGCGTACGACCTGGCGAAAGCCCCGTAGTAGGACACCGAAGGCAGGATCGCGAACACCCCGGCCGCGATCACCCCTGCGCGCGTACTGTGCAGCCGGCGCCCCAGCTCGACCAGGAACCACGCCGCCACCCCGATCGCCACCGCCGACGGCAACCGCAACCACAACTCCGCCGTCCCCGCCTTCACCCAGAAGTGCATGAACAGGTAGTACGGGAGGAAATGACCATCGATGTGGCGAGCCAGTTCAAACATCCCCGCCAGAGAACGGCCGGCGGCGCTGATGGTGGCCAGCTCGTCCCCGTTCAATGTTGAGGAACCAGTACCCGAGAACGCGGCCACCCCCGCGACCAGCCCCATCCACCAGGGGGTCGACGTGCGGAGCCGGGCGGCTGGACGGACTGGGGGAGCTAGTGTGGCGGCAGTGGTCACCGGGGCAGGATACGCGGCAGTGGTCCCGGTATAGGGCGAAAGTGATCGTCTCCACCCCCTATGACCCGATCACCTAAGCCTCACACTCAAGCAACAACCCCGAAACCGCCCCCAAGACCTCCGATCTCCACCGTCCTTCTCACCGAGCCGCCCGCGAGCACAGCGCCCCCGAAACAACAAAGATCGCCATCTCGGAGCCCGCACTTCTGGCCCGCTTGGAGCATGTGCCTCTAACCCGCCCTGGACCTGCACGTCTGGCCGGTAGCCTTGGTCCGCCTTGGACTTGCACGTCTGGCCGGCAGCTCTGGTCCGCCTTGGACTTACACCTCTGGCCGGTACCTCTGGCCCGCCTTAAGCCCGCATGTCTGCCCGATACCTCCGGCCTGCCTTGAGCCTGCGCCTCTGGCCCGAACCCCAGCCCACACTTCCGGACCCAGCTCGGGACCCCCCAGACCCCGCCAAAGCCCCGCGTTGCCCGGCGCCGCCATCGTCGGCACCGCACCTCCCCACACGGCGCTGACAGAGGCCCCATCGCGGAAGGGCATCGGCAGCACTTGCCATACATGACCCTCAAATGGCGCAACGCCGCCGTCACCTCAAGTCACGGGGCCACCGGTAGCAACCGCCGCCCGAGCACCGAGACGACAAGGCACCCGCCCACAGCGCTCAGAAGCGCCTCCCTCCGACACGGTGCCTGGAAGCGCGCCGCCTGACACAAGACTTGAAAGCGCAGCCCAGAACCCGAATGCTTCACCAACGGCCCCCAGTCCGCCCTCCAGCAACTCGATCCCTCTGCGCCGGCCCTCTGCGCCGGCCCTCTGCGCCGGCCCTCTGCGCCGGCCCTCTGCGCCGGCCCTCTGCGCCGGCCCTCTGCGCCGGCCCTCTGCGCCGGCCCTCTGCGCCGGCGTCTGGGGCGGATGCTTGGGGCGATCGCCCTGCCCTAACCGCCTGATCAATCGCCACGCTCTCCCCGCACGCCTTGTCTGCCGCGCGCTCTGCCCGGCCATGGGCAGACTCCGGTAGCCGCGCCAAGCAAGTCGTTCACGAGGCCCGCCCGCACTCTCGGTGCGGCCGAACGAGCCAATCGGCACCCCGAGCACTATCAGCATTCAACTTTCGGGCACCACCCGCCCCGCCACCGCCTTAGCAGCCCCATCCCCTCGGCAGCTCCACCGTCCGTGCGCTCTACCAGCGTCTTCCTAGCCTTCATGAACCACGCCCGCCCAATCACGCCCGCCCAATGGCGCCACACCCGCTCAGTCCCATGGACTAACCGCCCCCATGGCCCTGGGGCTCACCTGCCCTATAGCACCGCAAGAACCACTGGCACCTTCCCAGCAGCCGAACAGTCAGCCTTGCCGCTCCTACTGCGCTCACCGTTGTTGCTCTGGTTCCCGCCCTCGCTGCCGTACCTACCACCGCTGCCTACCACCGGCGCCTACCACCGGCGGCAGCCCCGATCGCCAGATGACTCGGCTACGGCCTCCATCACCCAATGAGACACCGCCGCCAACCGACGACCACTCGGCAACGTTCAGCTCAACGACGCTCCCATCTGGCAACCGTCACCACCAGCCGCCGTCATCGTCAGTGGGCGCGGGGCAGAGGGCCTCAGTAACGACCACCTCCACGACCGCTCCGACTCGCGTTGCACCCATCCGCGAGAACCACATCGACCCCGAGCACGCCGCACCCGATGCCGATCCGATGCCGCACTCGACGTCCCACCGCCAAGGGATGCACAGCCGCACCCGATGCGCTGACCAGTAAGAACTTCCACAGACCGGAGACGCGCCGCCATCTCCCTCGCGAGTCGATTTGACGTGTCGTGGATCGCGACCTAATGTTTCTCTTCGCCCCGGGAGTGAGCCGGACGCCGGTCAGGCGGACGGGCCCCAGGGCAAGCCCCTTGATACAACGAGCCACCTGGCGGAGCCGCTTAGGCGTGTTCCAGCATGGGCGTTGTCCGGGCGTGCCGACACCACCGAAAATTCGGTTGATTCGACATGGCCCGGGTGACACGGTAAGTTACGAGGGTTGCCCCGGAGCCGGGGCGCACAATCTTGGAAGGTCAACCGGCCTCAGATCAAGTCGCAGGATTTGACTCGAAGCCAGCGGATCTGCTAAGATTGCGGAAGACGAGATAGCGCCTTCAAGGTTAGGATCACTGAAAAGGATCCAAACCGAGTTGTACGCGTCCGTTTCTTGAGAACTCAACAGTGTGTTAAAAGCCAGTGCATGATTTTCATGCAACACCTCGTCAAGTGATTGTTTGCTTGATGGATTTTTGTTGGGATTGTTTCCAGACATTGTTTGGAGAGTTTGATCCTGGCTCAGGACGAACGCTGGCGGCGTGCTTAACACATGCAAGTCGAGCGGAAAGGCCCTTCGGGGTACTCGAGCGGCGAACGGGTGAGTAACACGTGAGCAACCTGCCCCTGACTCTGGGATAAGCCCGGGAAACTGGGTCTAATACCGGATATGACCGCCCCTGGCATCGGGTGGTGGTGGAAAGTTTTTCGGTTGGGGATGGGCTCGCGGCCTATCAGCTTGTTGGTGGGGTAGTGGCCTACCAAGGCGACGACGGGTAGCCGGCCTGAGAGGGCGACCGGCCACACTGGGACTGAGACACGGCCCAGACTCCTACGGGAGGCAGCAGTGGGGAATATTGCGCAATGGGCGGAAGCCTGACGCAGCGACGCCGCGTGGGGGATGACGGCCTTCGGGTTGTAAACCTCTTTCAGCAGGGACGAAGTTGACGTGTACCTGCAGAAGAAGCGCCGGCTAACTACGTGCCAGCAGCCGCGGTAATACGTAGGGCGCAAGCGTTGTCCGGAATTATTGGGCGTAAAGAGCTCGTAGGTGGCTGGTCGCGTCTGCCGTGAAAGCCCGCAGCTTAACTGCGGGTCTGCGGTGGATACGGGCCGGCTAGAGGTAGGTAGGGGCAAGTGGAATTCCTGGTGTAGCGGTGAAATGCGCAGATATCAGGAGGAACACCGGTGGCGAAGGCGGCTTGCTGGGCCTTACCTGACGCTGAGGAGCGAAAGCGTGGGGAGCGAACAGGATTAGATACCCTGGTAGTCCACGCTGTAAACGTTGGGCGCTAGGTGTGGGACCCTTCCACGGGTTCCGTGCCGGAGCTAACGCATTAAGCGCCCCGCCTGGGGAGTACGGCCGCAAGGCTAAAACTCAAAGGAATTGACGGGGGCCCGCACAAGCGGCGGAGCATGTTGCTTAATTCGACGCAACGCGAAGAACCTTACCAAGGTTTGACATCACCCGGACAGGTCTAGAGATAGATCCTTCTTCGGACTGGGTGACAGGTGGTGCATGGCTGTCGTCAGCTCGTGTCGTGAGATGTTGGGTTAAGTCCCGCAACGAGCGCAACCCTTGCTCCATGTTGCCAGCAACACCGTTTTGGTGGTTGGGGACTCATGGGGGACTGCCGGGGTCAACTCGGAGGAAGGTGGGGATGACGTCAAGTCATCATGCCCCTTATGTCTTGGGCTGCAAACATGCTACAATGGCCGGTACAGAGGGTTGCGATGCCGTGAGGCGGAGCGAATCCCTAAAAGCCGGTCTCAGTTCGGATTGGGGTCTGCAACTCGACCCCATGAAGTCGGAGTCGCTAGTAATCGCAGATCAGCAACGCTGCGGTGAATACGTTCCCGGGCCTTGTACACACCGCCCGTCACGTCACGAAAGTCGGCAACACCCGAAGCCCGTGGCCCAACCAGCTTGCTGGGGGGAGCGGTCGAAGGTGGGGCTGGCGATTGGGACGAAGTCGTAACAAGGTAGCCGTACCGGAAGGTGCGGCTGGATCACCTCCTTTCTAAGGAGCACTCTCACCCGTCACCACCGAACGTGTGGTGGGGTGACAGCTCACTAGTGGAGCACTGGCTACTCAGCTTGGCCGGATGGCCGGCGTTCTGGTACCGCCACTGGAGACAGTGGAGTGGGAACGGGCGTGTCGGGGATCCGGGCTGGTTGGACACACTGTTGGGTCCTGAGGAAACGGGCAGCCTTTAGGGTTTGCTTGTTTGACCTCGGTACAGGGCCGGTGAACATCTCGCGGGTTGTGGGGTGGGAGCCGGTTGCTGTTTGTTGTTTGAGATTTGCATAGTGGACGCGAGCATCTTTGTGGCCAAGTTTTTTAGGGCACACGGTGGATGCCTTGGCATCAGGAGCCGATGAAGGACGTGGGAGGCTGCGTTAAGCCTCGGGGAGTCGCCAACCAGACGTTGATCCGGGGATGTCCGAATGGGGAAACCTAGCACCAGTCATGTGGTGTTGCCTCCGCCTGAATGTATAGGGCGGTTGGTGGTAACGCGGGGAAGTGAAACATCTCAGTACCCGTAGGAAGAGAAAACAAGAGTGATTCCGTGAGTAGTGGTGAGCGAAAGCGGATGAGGCTAAACCGGGCGTGTGTGATAGCCGGCGGGCGTTGCATGTCCGGGGTCGTGGGACCTTCTTACAGTCTCTGCCGGGACTGTGAACAGTGATAAATCGGTGGGGTAGTCGAAGCCTCTGGGAAGGGGCGCCGTAGACCGTGAGAGCCGGGTAGGCGAAACCTTGTCGACTGTTTGAGGGGATCCCAAGTAGCACGGGGCCCGAGAAATCCTGTGTGAATCTGCCAGGACCACCTGGTAAGCCTAAATACTCCCTGATGACCGATAGTGCACGAGTACCGTGAGGGAAAGGTGAAAAGTGCCCCGGTGAGGGGTCGTGAAATAGTACCTGAAACCGTGTGCCTACAAGCCGTAGGAGCTTACATCAGCTTGCTGGTGTGTGATGTGACTGCGTGCCTTTTGAAGAATGAGCCTGCGAGTTATGGTGTGTGGCGAGGTTAACCCGTGTGGGGGAGCCGTAGCGAAAGCGAGTCTGAAGAGGGCGTTTGAGTCGCATGCTGTAGACCCGAAGCGGAGTGATCTACGCATGGGCAGGTTGAAGCTCAGGTAAGACTGGGTGGAGGACCGAACCCACCAGGGTTGAAAACCTGGGGGATGATCTGTGTGTAGGGGTGAAAGGCCAATCAAACTCCGTGATAGCTGGTTCTCCCCGAAATGCATTTAGGTGCAGCGTTGCGTGTTTCTTGCCGGAGGTAGAGCACTGGATGGCTAATGGGCCCGACAAGGTTACTGACGTCAGCCAAACTCCGAATGCCGGTAAGTGAGAGCGTGGCAGTGAGACTGCGGGCGATAAGGTTCGTAGTCGAGAGGGAAACAGCCCAGATCACCGACTAAGGCCCCTAAGCGTGTGCTAAGTGGGAAAGGATGTGGAGTCGCAGAGACAACCAGGAGGTTGGCTTAGAAGCAGCCACCCTTGAAAGAGTGCGTAATAGCTCACTGGTCAAGTGATTCCGCGCCGACAATGTAGCGGGGCTCAAGTACACCGCCGAAGTCGTGGCATTGACTCCCATGTGGAGTTGATGGGTAGGGGAGCGTCGTGCAGCCGGCGAAGCAGCAGAGTGATCTAGTTGTGGAGGCTGTGCGAGTGAGAATGCAGGCATGAGTAGCGAATCGAGGGTGAGAAACCCTCGCGCCGGATGACCAAGGGTTCCTGGGCCAGGCTAATCCGCCCAGGGTAAGTCGGGACCTAAGGCGAGGCCGACAGGCGTAGTCGATGGACAACGGGTTGATATTCCCGTACCCGCTTCAATGCGCCCATATTGAACCTCGTGATGCTAAGAGTCCTTAGCTCGGGTTGTCCTTCGGGATGGCCGTCAGAGTGAACGCTCGATCCGATCGGGTAGTAGGTAAGCGATGGGGTGACGCAGGAAGGTAGTCCAGCCCAGGCGATGGTTGTCCTGGGGTAAGCATGTAGCCCGTGTTGTAGGCAAATCCGCAACACTTGAGGGTGAGATGTGATGCCGAGCCGATTGTGGTGAAGTGGATGATCCTATGCTGCCGAGAAAAGCCTCTAGTGAGTGTTGTGGCGGCCCGTACCCTAAACCGACTCAGGTGGTCAGGTAGAGAATACTAAGGCGATCGGGTGAACTGTGGTTAAGGAACTCGGCAAATTGCCCCCGTAACTTCGGGAGAAGGGGGGCCTCTGCTGGTGATGGGTTTTGCATCCTGAGCTGGTGGGGGCCGCAGTGGCCAGGGGGAAGCGACTGTTTACTAAAAACACAGGTCCGTGCGAAGTCGTAAGACGATGTATACGGACTGACGCCTGCCCGGTGCCGGAACGTTAAGGGGACCGCTTAGTTCAGCTTCGGCTGGGCGAAGGTGAGAACTTAAGCGCCGGTAAACGGCGGTGGTAACTATAACCATCCTAAGGTAGCGAAATTCCTTGTCGGGTAAGTTCCGACCTGCACGAATGGCGTAACGACTTCCCCGCTGTCTCAACCGCAGACCCGGCGAAATTGCACTACGAGTAAAGATGCTCGTTACGCGCAGCAGGACGGAAAGACCCCGGGACCTTCACTACAGCTTGACATTGGCGTTTGGAGCGTCTTGTGTAGGATAGGTGGGAGACTGGGAAGCTCGGACGCTAGTTCGGGTGGAGTCATTGGTGAAATACCACTCTGGTCGTTTTGAACGTCTAACTCTGGTCCGTGATCCGGATCGGGGACAGTGTCTGGTGGGTAGTTTAACTGGGGCGGTTGCCTCCTAAAGAGTAACGGAGGCGCCCAAAGGTTCCCTCAGCCTGGTTGGCAATCAGGTGTTGAGTGTAAGTGCACAAGGGAGCTTGACTGTGAGACTGACGGGTCGAGCAGGAGCGAAAGCTGGGACTAGTGATCCGGCATCGGCGTGTGGAAGCGGTGTCGCTCAACGGCTAAAAGGTACCCCGGGGATAACAGGCTGATCTTCCCCAAGAGTCCATATCGACGGGATGGTTTGGCACCTCGATGTCGGCTCGTCGCATCCTGGGGCTGGAGTAGGTCCCAAGGGTTGGGCTGTTCGCCCATTAAAGCGGTACGCGAGCTGGGTTTAGAACGTCGCGAGACAGTTCGGTCCCTATCCGCTGCGCGCGCAGGAGACTTGAAAGGAGCTGTCCCTAGTACGAGAGGACCGGGACGGACGAACCTCTGGTGTGCCAGTTGTACCGCCAGGTGCACGGCTGGTTGGCTACGTTCGGAAGGGATAACCGCTGAAAGCATCTAAGCGGGAAGCTCGCCTTGAGATGAGGTCTCCCACCTGTAACAGGGGTAAGGCTCCCGGTAGACGACCGGGTTGATAGGCCGGAGGTGGAAGCACGGTAACGTGTGGAGCTGACCGGTACTAATAGGCCGAGGACTTGACCACAAAGCAACTCTTCTTTGCTCTGTGGGGTGTGTGCTGCGTTCTGTTCTCTTCGCCGGGTCCAGAGCTGCGCCGCACTCGATGGGTTTGGAGTGTGTTGCTCGCGTCCACTAAGCAATTCTGAGGCAGCAAACAGCGTGTGTTGTTTGTGTGTTTCAGAGGGTTACGGCGGTTATGGCGGGAAGGAAACACCCGGTTACATTCCGAACCCGGAAGTTAAGCTTCTCTGCGCCGATGGTACTGCACTCGGGAGGGTGTGGGAGAGTAGGTCACCGCCGGACAATCTTTCTCGAGGAGGGTTCCGACGCTTCACAGCGTCGGGGCCCTCTTCTTGCATGTCCGGACCCTTTCTTGGCCTCCTCCATCTGAGTCACAAGGAGGACGCGCCCACGTTCTCCGACATGGCTTGTCGGGACCTCATAGGCGGCGACCCTGATCCCAGCCGGCTCCTGTGACCTGATCACCGGCACCAGCGGCAGGGCCAGGCGAGCGCGACGACGAGTCGCAGCATCTCTTTCGCCACACCAGCGGTCAAGTGATCATTATCACGAGCCCTATCAGCGCATCTGTCCCGCACTGACGCTACACGCATAGGTCACCTGAACTTCCTGTACCTGCCCCTTCACTATCGGCAGGCGGATCTGCCCCGACATCCCCCGAGGGGACGGCCCTTCCCAGACCGTCCCCTCGGGGCAGCCCTTGAGGAGATCCGCACCCAGACCCTTCCCTGGAGACGGCCCAAGCCAGGCCCTCCCCTTGGAACAGCCCCGCCTAGACGCTCCTGGGGCGGCTGTGTCGAGGGGCTTGGGGAATCGACGGCCGGCCAAGCGGCCGCGAACGGCGTCAGACGACCTATCAAGCCGCAGCTACGCCGAGCTCCTCATGCGTGGGTGCCGGCCATGATGAAAAGCCGGATGTCGACGTACATATCCCTGATGCTGGCGTTGACCGTTCCATATGGGTGGGTTTCCCGACCGTCATACGGCGAGTGGCAGATGTCGGCGGGATTGCTCGGGGAGTGAGTGGAATCGGAGGCAGGGCTCGGCTATTGCGTGCTGGCGAGGTGCATGGGAGCGCGGTCGTGCTTGTCCGGGTTTGGGCATTGTCGATATCCCGGTTGGACAGGCTCGTGGACGTTCCACGGCTTGCTAGGCTGGAGGCACACCGGGCCACCCCCACGGGTGGCCTTCGTCGCGTAAGGCCCAGGGTGGGCGGCGACCAGCCACGGTGGACCGTCGTTGAGAGTCCGCTGGGTGAGCCAACGAAATGGACCAGAAGTGAACAGAGATAACGGACCGGACGGCGGACAGCGCGGGGGCGGCGAGCACGAGGACAAGCGCTCGGGCGGAGGCGACAGGAGCGGCGGCTACGGCTCCCGCGGGCGAGACTCCGGCGGGGACCGTCCGTTCCGTTCCGGCGAAGGGTCGCGATCCTACAACCGCGGCGACAGAGGGCCCCGGCGGGACGACTCCAGGGACGACCGCCCGGGACGCCGTGACGGCGACGAGCGCCGTACGTACCGCGATCGGGATGATCGCGGGCCGCGCCGCGAAGGCGGTTATCAGGACCGGGGTCCGCGCCGTGAGGGCGGTTACCGCGACAACCGCGCCCCCCGGCGCGACGGTGATGACCGCGGACCTCGCGGTGACGATCGCCGTACCTATCGGGACAGGGATGATCGTGGTCCTCGTCGTGAGGGTGGCTACGGTGATCGGCGTGAGGGTGGTTACGGTCCTCGTCGTGAAGGCGGTGGCTTCCAGGATCGTGGACCCCGTCGTGAGGGGGGTTACCAGGATCGCGGGCCGCGTCGTGAGGGCGGGTTCCGTGATGATCGCGGGCCTCGTGGTGCCGGCGGTGGGCGTGACGATCGCGGACCGCGGCGCGAGGGTGGGTTCCGTGACAGCGGTCCCCGTCGTGAGGGCGGCGGCTTCCAGGATCGTGGACCTCGCCGTGAGGGTGGCTTCCAGGACCGCGGACCTCGCCGTGAAGGTGGCTTCCGCGACGATCGCGGGCCGCGCCGAGAAGGCGGCTACCGTGACGACCGTGGGGACCGGGGCTCACGCGGCGAAGGCGGCGGTTATGGCGCCCGTCGTGAGGGTGGGTTCCAGGATCGCGGACCCCGTCGCGAGGGCGGCGGTTACCAGGACCGTGGGCCGCGCCGCGAAGACGACGGACGTCGTACCTATCGGGACAGGGATGATCGTGGTCCTCGTCGTGAGGGTGGCTACGGTGATCGGCGTGAGGGTGGTTACGGTCCTCGTCGTGAAGGCGGTGGCTTCCAGGATCGTGGACCCCGTCGTGAGGGGGGTTACCAGGATCGCGGGCCGCGTCGTGAGGGCGGGTTCCGTGATGATCGCGGGCCTCGTGGTGCCGGCGGTGGGCGTGACGATCGCGGACCGCGGCGCGAGGGTGGGTTCCGTGACAGCGGTCCCCGTCGTGAGGGCGGCGGCTTCCAGGATCGTGGACCTCGCCGTGAGGGTGGCTTCCAGGACCGCGGACCTCGCCGTGAAGGTGGCTTCCGCGACGATCGCGGGCCGCGCCGAGAAGGCGGGTACGGCGGACGTCGTGAGGGTGGCTACTCCGACCGGCGGGAGGGTGGCTACCGCGACCGGCGCGAAGGCGGTTTCGGCGGTGACCGGGACAGGGACCAGCGGGACTCCAGGCCGTTCTCGCGGGATGACCGTGATGAGCGTTCCGGTACGCGGGCCCGGTACGGCCGCCCGGACAGGGAGGGCGAGGCCGCTCCGCAGCGCGAGAAGCTGCCCGAGATGGCTCCCGACATCACCGTCGACGAGCTCGACAAGGAAGTCCTCGAGGAACTGCGTTCCCTCCCCGGCGACCTGGCCGACCTCGTCGGCCGGCACCTGGTCGCCGCCGAGCGCGCGCTCGAAGAGGATGATCCCGATCAGGCACACGAGCACACCAAGGTGGCGCGCAGGTTCGCGGCTCGCATCGGCGTCGTACGGGAGGCCGCCGGCATCGTCGCCTACCGGGCCGGACACTTCTCGGAGGCGCTGAGCGACCTGCGGGCGGCCAGGCGGATGACGGGTTCGGAGGCGTACCTGGCGGTCATGGCCGACTGCGAGCGCGGTCTCGGTCGTCCCGAGCGGGCCATCGACCTCGTACGTTCGCCCGAGGCCGAGCGTCTCGACCGAGACGGGCGCATCGAGCTGACCATCGTCGAGTCCGGCGCCCGCCGGGACCTCGGCCAGCACGATGCCGCCGTGATCACCCTGCAGCGCCTTCCCGAGCTGCGCGACCCGCAGCCCAAGCCGTGGTCGGCGCGGCTGGCCTTCGCGTACGCGGACGCGCTGGCCGACGCCGGGCACGAGGAGGCGGCCACCGAGTGGTTCGGCCGCGCGATGGCGTTCGACGAGGACGGCGAGACGGACGCGGCCGAGCGGTACGCGGAGCTGACCGGGGCCGTCATCGAGGACGTCGAGGAGGACTACGACGAGGAGGCCGGGCTGGACGGCGCGGCCGACGACTCGGACGACCTCGACGAGGACTTCGACGGAGACGACGTCTCTGAGGTCTCGGCTGAGGTGGACGAGGACGAGGACGAAAACGACGACGAGGACGGTGTCGATGACGCCGCTGCTCTCGCCGAGGCCGGCGACCTTCTGGCGTCTGGTGACGTTCTGGACGAAGCGCCGGAACGGGACGATTCCGTCGCCGTACCGGCGGTCGAGGACTCCGCGTCCGAGGCCGAGCCGGTCGAGTCTCAGACCCCGGCGGTCGAGGACCAGGCCGGTGTCGTGCAGGGTGGATCCACCGTTGCTGAGGTCGGTGCCGACGCACAGCAGGTTGACGTAGAGCCTGAGGCGGCGCAAACCGTACCTGACGACTCCGCGGAGCCCGTTGACCAGGGGCCGGAGGCTGACCCTGCTCGCGGTCAGGAGCCCGAGGTTGACACGGCTCGACAGGACAAGGCGGAGAAGGCGTCGGAGCCGACCGAGCCGCCGGGGATCACGCCGGCGTTCATCGAGCCGAACTTCGGCGACGTGCTCGACGACTCCAACGAGGCGTCCACGGACAAGCCCAAGAACGACTGACTCATACTCCACACCGCCTCCTCTGGATTTGCCGGGGGAGGCGGTGTTGTGTGAGCCATGGGAAATCGTCCATCCGGCTCTGCTCGGTGGTGGATCGCCGGGGCGGAACCAATTCGTGGGCTGCGGATTCGTCCGATGAAACAGAGACCCCGGGTCGCCGTGCGGTGTGGCTCCTGCCCGCCCGTGGCAGAGATGCGGTGTGGGAGCTCGAAGCGACCGCGCGTTCGAGATGACGAACTGGGCGACCTTGATGCTCGCCTCGGCTGACGTCGCCGGTGGGCCGAGCACTGCACGGGTGGCCTCAACCGCGTAGGCGCGAACGACCGCATCGGCCGACAATCGCACAGACACGCGCGACCGAACGGGCGCGCACGACCACGGGCCTAAAGCCAGACGCGCCCAGCAACCGTACGAGCCATCACCATCGCCGTGGGGGTGTCCGCGCGCCTCGGAGCTTTCAGTGCCGAAAGGACTTTGACAGGGCAGCCTGGTCCAGGGCCATCGCGTCGTTTCTCCCCTGCGTGTTACTTGGCGGTATCACACAGAGACTCACGCGATGCCCCCCTTCGTTGAAGGCGCCGCACCGATGAGGGCCGGTTCTACACCACTCGACGGGACGTGACCTCACGCCTTCCGACGGGACGTGACCTTAGGCGTCACCAACCGCTTGGAATCGTGACTCAGACGGAGGCGTCGAACTATGACGGCAGCTTGACGCATTCGGCTTACTGGGGTGGCTATCGGCCGGGGTGGCGTGACGGCGATGGCAGGCGAGGCAGTCGAACGGCGGCGGCGGCCGTGGTGCGAGGGCAGGCCGGATGACCGACGCCGCAGTGGGCGCGTGGCTGCTGGCCGGATCTGCGGAGATGACGAGATCGCGACGGCATGCGGATGCGATCGAAATGCGGCGACAGCCTTGGCGACGACGGCCCGACACGACAGCTTTCACGGCGGTGGCATGGAATGCCAATGGGCGTGACCGAATCGCGACGGCACACTGACCCGACGAAGCCTGCGGCAGCGGCGCCGACCATGACGGCAGGCTGCTGGCACGACCCGAGGCCCCCAGCGGTGGCATGGCCGTCAGCCGGGGCCAAAGGATCCGCATCCGCTGTTGCGGCGCGATGGAATTACTACGGTGGTGATGTCGTCGGGCGTTCGCGTGCGCCTTAGCCCTCGCGTTCTGGAAGTGGGCTCATGGTGAGGTGCGGTCGAGCCAGTGCAAGATCCCCGCGACGTTCGACGCGGCGCCGTTCAACAGCTCGAACTGCTCCGCCGTGGCCTCATCGGCGGTCAGCGCGCTGTAGCGTTCCTTGGTGCGGTCCCTGACCATGGCGACGGCGTGGTCCAGGTCCATTCCCTCCGACCGGGCCTGCTGCGTGAGATCCACCCAGACCCGGAGCTCTTCCGCAGACCGTTCAAGCGTCTCCTGGACCGCCTCGACCGGCCCGTAGTGGCTGAACAGTAACCTCTGCGGCCCAAGTGCTTCGAACAGGGCGATCGAGTCGAGCGCGGTCTTCAGGTCGAAGTCCGGCGGAGGGGTCGCGGGGCGCAGGTCTCCGGTTTCGGGCAGATAGACGCCGGCCGCGTCCCCGACGTACAGGTCGCCGGTGGCGGAGTCGACGAGGCCGACGTGGTGCTTGGCGTGGCCGGGGGAGTAGTGGCTGCTCAGCGTGCGCCCGTTGCCCAGGTCGATGGCGCCGGTGTCGCCGAGGGCGAGGATGCGTTCGGCTTCGGTGGGGGCCAGCTCGCCGAAGAGGGTGTCGAGCTTGTCGCCCCAGACCATGCGGGCGCTGGCCATGAGCCGGGACGGCTCGGCGAGGTGGCGTGCGCCCTTCTCGTGTACGACGACCTGCGCGGACGGGAAGAACCTGGCCATGTCGCCCACTCCGCCGGCGTGGTCGAGGTGGATGTGGGTCACGACGACGGTGGCCAGGTCGTCGGGCCCGACGCCCAGTGAGGCGATCGCGTCGCGCACCACGGGGGCCGAGGTCGAGGTGCCCGTCTCCACCAGGCACGGCCGGTCGCTCAGGATGAGGTAGCCCGCCGTGATGCCCGCATATCCGGCCATTCTGGTGTCGATCTCATAGACGTCGCCGCCAAGCGCGGTGATGTTGTCCACAGGCACTCCTGATCGTCCAGCCGTTATCCCCAGAACGGCGTTCGGGCCGATCCGGCGTCCCCCTCATCGTAGAGAGTGATCCTCACCAGAGCACCGATAGGAGGACGACCGTGGATCGAAACGAAGTCTTGCTGGTGGGGAGACTGTCAGCGCCGGTCGAGGATCACCCGTTGCCGAGCGGCGACACCGTGTCGAAGTGGCGCATCATCGTGCGCCGCCGACGTCACAGACGCGGCGCCGCCCTCACGGACAGCGTTCCGTGCGTCACGTTCAACCCGGAGACCGCCGCCGTGGTCCGCGCACTCAAACCCCGCGACTACATCGAGGTGACGGGGTCGTTCCGGTGCCGCGTCTTCGGCCCGTCGGCCGCCAAGATCTGGCGGTACGAGGTGGAGGTGAGCTCCGCCAGACCCTACGAGGCGGAGCTGACAGAGCCCGCCGATCCGGTCGGCGACGGCGGCGTGGGCAGTCTCGCCGTCCTGATCCCCCGGCAGGTCCCCTACCTGGCGCCTGCCGTCTGACCGGAGGGAGCCCACAGCGCGGGCCGGCAGAGCATGCACTTCGTCGTCGGCCCGGCCCTCAGTCGATCGCGAATGTGCGCAGGACCAGGCCGGTTCTCGGTTTGGGGCCGAAGGAGGTGGACTTGCGGGGCACGCGTTCGCCGCCGGCGGCCACCGCCAGCACGTCCTCGATCGCGAGGGGCCTGAGGATCACCGCGGTTCCGCCCGTGCGTACGGCGAGCCGGGCCGCGGCATCGGTGTCGTGGTGGACGATGCGCACGGTCCGGTCGTCGTCGCGCATGCCCCACACCACGGGCAGGACGAACTCGGTGAGGATGGAGGTGTTGAGCGAGTTCCACCGGTCGGAGTGATCGGGCGGCATGGCGCGGGCCAGCCGCACCGGATCCGGATCGGTGAGCAGCCGCGAGCCTCCCTCGCCGGCCAGCAGGAAGGCGGGCTCCGGCACGCTGTCCAGCGCGGCCAGGCCGCTCGCCAGGTCGTCGTAGTACCGCACCTGCCAGAAGCTCCGCGCCCGCTCGGTGGCCTCGCTGAGGGGGAGGCCCGGGATCACGCGGTGGATGGCCTTGAGGTCGGGCGGGTACGCCGCGCTGTCCACGAGCAGCGCCAGCCCGAAGTCCCACGGCCCAGCCCGTCCCGCGCCGGGACTGCCCGCGTTGGTTTGGGCTTGGCCGGGTTCGTCTGTGCTGGCGTGGGCCTTGCTGGGGTCGCCTGCGGGGGTGCGGGCTTCGCCGGTGTTGTCAGGGTCGGTAGGGGTTTGGCTGAGGTTGCCTGCGTTGGTGTCGGCCTTGCTGGATTCGCCTGCGCTGTTATGGCCCTCGCCGGGGCTGCTGGTGTCGGGGCGGCTTGTGCTGGGCGTGCTGCTGCCGGGCTCGCGGGCGGCGGCGTGTTCCTGGCGTTGCAGGACGCGGTACGTGGCGTAGCGGTGGTGGCCGTCGGCGATCAGGGCCTGGCGGTGGTGGAGGTCGGCGTTGATCGCGGCGATCTCCGCCGGGTCCGTGATGGCCCAGAGGCGGTGGGTCAGGCCGTCTTCGGTATGGGCGGTCACCAGCGGGCGTCGCTTGGCGGCCACCTCGTCCACCAGGGCGGTGGCGGTGCCGCTGCCGCCCTCGTACAGCAGGAAGATGGGCTCGAGGTTGGCCTGGGTGGTGCTCATGAGGGCGAGGCGGTCCGCGACGGGGCCTGGCATCACGTCCTCGTGCGGCAGGATGATGCGCTGCGCAGGGTCGGCCAGGCCGACGTCTCCGATCAGGCCTCGCTGGAGGACACTGGGGCCGCTCTGCTCGTAGACGTACAGTGCCGGCACCTTGTCCGGGACGAGCATGCCTTCCGCCAGCCACGCCTTGAGCGTTCTCCCGGCCTCGGCGTAACGGGTTTCGACCGGTACCTCGCCGGTTGGAGATGACGCGTCCGGCCGGAAGTGGGGTGGGGCTCCGGGTTCTGTGAGCTGGTGGGTGGCTGGTGTGTCGTCGGTGGTCGGTGAGGTTGTCGGGGTCGGTGGGGTCGGTGGGATCGTGTCCGTTGTGTTGTGGGGCGGCGTGCTGGGCGCCGGGGGGTTGTCGGCAGTGGGTGAGTGGTCGGTGGTGGGGGAGGTTTCGGCAGGGTGGTGAGCGGGTGGGGCGGGCGGTTCCGAGGCGTGGTGGGCCGTGGACGAGGAGTCGCTGGGAGTGGAGCAGGGAAGGATGAGGCGTACGACGTTGTTCGGGTGAGAGTCCAGGAGGGCCTCGACGTCGGCGTCGGAGATCAGGTCGTACGGCGGGGAGGTCACCTTGGCGGGATCTTCGACAGCGAAACGCACGCCCCGGAAGGGCCGTAGCACCAGGCCGTCCGGCACCGGCAGTTCAGGAGTCCCCATACCGGGCATGCTGCCATAAGTGCTCAAACCTTCCGGAAGTCGCCCCATGGTCGCAGTCGTGCCCGTTCCGCGTCAGGGCGGAGCGGGGGAAGCCGTACAGCGATGAAGGAGTCCCCACACATGGCTCACGAGGGAAACGTTCATGATGAGAACCCAGGCGCCCCCTTGGGTGGTGTTTATGACTGGTATCAGCGTGGCGTCCGCTTGCTGAAAGAGGGGAGCCCGGCGGCCGCCGCGGCGCTGCTCGAACGGGCCGCCGCCGCGGAGCCCGAATCGCGCAGCATCCTTGAGGCGCTGGCCCGGGCGCAGTTCAACTCCCGGCAGTATGCCGAGGCGGCGGCCAGCTTCCGGCAGATCGTGGATGCGAACCCGGCCGAGGATTACGCCTATTTCGGCCTTGGGCTGGCGTTGTGGCGGACGGGGGATGTGGAAGGGGCGCAGGAACCGCTGGCGATCGCGGTGGCCATGCGGCCGGATGAGCGGCATTATGTGTCGGCGTTGAAGAGCGTGCGGGCGACGTTGCGCGCACGACGGGAGATGTGATCGCCGGGCCGGTCACCTGCCCGCCATAAGTCCTCAACGCTTTTGTGGGTCGGATTTGTGAGTTGGGTTACGGCCTCCTTTTCGTCCGTACCTCTCCTCGCCTTCAGGCTGTTTCTTCGGCTGGGCTGTTGTTTCGTTCGGGCGCCCTTGTCGTTCGGGGTGTTCTCTGGTCCGACTGCTCTTTCGATCGGGCTCGTCTGTTGCGGCCGGGTCGGCGAATTCGTTCAGGATGGATCTGCCGGCCGGTTGATGGCTTTCCGCGGGTGTGGTGTCAGGCGGTGTGGCGGTCGGCGTTGGCGGTTATGGCGGCTTGGTAGTAGGCGGCCAGGCCGGGGGCTGTGGCGTCGATGGAGGCGGTGAAGCGGGGGTCGCTGACGTACATGTCGCCGAGCCCGCGGTGGATCTCGTACGTGCACTCGTAGCACCAGCGGGTGATGTGGGCCCGATGCTCCTCCGCCAGGTTCATGGCGGTCTCGCCGTCCGCCGGTTCGCCCGAGCGCATCGCGTCCGCCATCCGCGAACTGATGTCGCTCGCTTCCGCCATGAAGCGCTGCCAATCCTGCTTCGTGTACGCCGACGAGCGCCGCATGGCGTCCGTCCAGGACTGGGTGCCGCCCCAGCGCTGCTCGGCCTCGGCCGCGTGGTCGTCGGGGTCGAAGCCGCCGAACAGCTCGGCGCGCTCCTGCGGGGTCAGGTCGAGTGGTGCGGACATGGTCGTCCCTTTCTCAGGTGAATGTGGGGAGGACGCTAAAGTCTCACGCAGCGTGAGAGTCAAACGGGAAGAGGCCCTGTGCTGATCGACGGCTATGACACCCTGCTGCTCGACCTCGACGGCGTGGTCTATCTCGGCAGCCACGCGGTGCCCGGGGCGCCGGAGGCGTTGGAGGAGGCTCAGCGGCGCGGCGCCCGGCTGGCGTACGTGACCAACAACGCCTCCCGTACCCCGTCCGCCATCGCCGCGCACCTGCGTGAGCTGGGCGCGCCCGCCGAGGCCGGTGACGTGGTGACCTCGGCGCAGGCCGCCGCCCGGCTGATCGCCGAGCGGGTTCCGCCCGGGGCGAACGTGCTCGTGGTCGGCGGCTCGGGACTGCGCCTGGCCGTGCGCGATCAAGGGCTGCGGCCCGTCTCGACGGCCGCCGAGTCGCCGGCCGCCGTGGTGCAGGGGATCGCCCCGGGCCTGTCGTACGGGCTGCTGTCGGAAGGCGCGCTCGCGGTGCGGCACGGGGCGCTGTTCGTGGCGTCGAACGGCGACAGCACGATGCCGACCCAGCGCGGCGAGCTGCCGGGGAACGGCGCGATGGTACGAGTGATCGCCGCCTCCACCGGCGTCGAACCCGTCTACGCGGGCAAGCCGGAGCCGCCGCTGCACCGGGAGTCGATGATCCGTACGGGGGCGCGCAGGCCGCTCGTCGTCGGGGACCGGCTCGACACCGACATCGAAGGGGCGACCAACGCCGGGGTGGAGAGCCTGCTGGTCCTGACCGGGGTCGCCACGCCCGCCGATGCGCTGACGGCTGAACCCAGGCACCGGCCCACGTACGTGGGAGAGGATCTGGGGGCGTTGCTGCGGCCGTATCCCGAGGTGCGCGACGGCGCCTGCGGAGGATGGCGGGCCCGGTGGCGGGACGGGGCGCTGTTCCTGGAGGGCGAGGGCAGCCGGATCGACGGGCTGAGGGCCGCCTGCGACGCCGCCTGGGCGGCGGCCGGTGCTGGGCGGGCGGAGGAGGATGCGGTCAAACCGGTGCTGGACCGCATCGGCTGAGGGATCTGGTGTGGCTGGCCTGTGCGATCGGCTGGGGCCATTGCCTGTGCGCCCGGCCGGTGGCGGCACTCTGCGCGGTCCTCTGGTGCAAGGGCCTGCGTAGCCTGGTGGTCCTGTCCGGCTGAAGGTGGGGTGGGGGTCAGAGGAGTCTGCGGAGGCGTAGGAGGTCGCCGAAGCTGGCGTCGATCTTCACGCGGCCCCCGAGTAGCGCGCGGGCCAGGTCCAGTTCGCCGTCGACCAGGGCGATCAGATCGTCGCTCACGATCGTGAGCTTGACGTCGGCGCTCTTGCCGTCCGCGGGTGGTTGCTCGGTGAACGGGTCCAGCCCCCCGTGGTGCAGCCGCCCGTAGAAGATCACGTCGATGTCGGACACCCGGCAGCTGACCGTGCGCTCGACCACGTGCTTGGCCCGGTCCGCCTCGTCGATCTCGTCGAACTGGGCCACGAGCTTGGTCAGTGCCGCCCGGCAGTCCTCGACGCTTGCCATGATGCGTGTCCTTTCTTCCCTTTGCGGACGGTAGCGTTCCACATCACTAGCACCCCCGTATGGGCTTCAACGTGTGACACGCCTGCCAAGGTCCCGGCAGCTCCCGGAAGGCGTTACGGTCGAGTCATGAGTGAGCTGCCGGAGGAGACCGGCGACGAGCGGGTCGACGCCATCGTGGCGCGCCTCGGCGGGCTGGGCGAGCTGCCCGTGAACGAGCACGTCGCGCTCTTCGACGAGGCGTTCTCAGGGCTTGAGAGTACGCTCGCCGCAGTGGATGAGCCGACGGCCGGCCAGGGGCAGCTCTCGCCGGACGGTGGACGGCCCCTGCCGAGCGGGCCGACGCCAGGTGGATCGATGCCAGGCGGTCCGACGTCAGGCGGGCTGGTGCAGGGCGGGCGGATGCCGGGTGAGCAGCACTCGCCGAGCGAGCGGCCGCGGCCCGGTGGATGGTTGCCGGGTGAGCGGGCCGTGGGACGCCCGTGAGCCGCAGGATCCGGCTCGACAGCGAGCTCGTACGCCGCGGCATGGCCAGATCGCGCGAACAGGCCGTCCAGCTCATCGAGGCCGGCCGGGTCAGCGTCGGCGGCCAGCGGGCCCAGAAGGCCGCCACCCAGGTCGACACCGCCTCCGCCATCGTCGTAACGACTTCCGACGACGACGGCCCCGACTACGTTTCGCGCGGAGCGCACAAGCTGCTCGGCGCGCTGGACACGTTCGAGAATCTGAAGGTGGAGGGCCGCCGCTGCCTCGACGCGGGCGCCTCCACCGGCGGGTTCACCGACGTGCTGCTGCGCCGCGGCGCCGCCCACGTGCTGGCGGTGGACGTCGGCTACGGGCAGCTGGCCTGGTCGTTGCGCAACGACGAGCGGGTGACCGTCATGGAGCGGGTCAACGTGCGCGACCTCACCCCCGAGATGGTCGGCGAGGAGCCGCCCACGCTGGTGGTGGGCGATCTGTCGTTCATCTCGCTGCGGCTCGTGCTGCCCGCGCTGGCGGCGGTGGCCGCGCCCAGGGCGGATTTCGTGATGCTGGTGAAACCCCAGTTCGAAGTGGGCAAGGATCTGGTCGGGGCAGGCGGGGTCGTGCGCGATCCCGGGCTGCGGGCGCGTTCGGTCGGCGACGCCGCGGCCAAGGCGACGGAGCTGGGGCTGAGTGTGCGCGGCGTGACCGCGAGCCCGCTGCCAGGACCGTCAGGAAATGTGGAATATCTGCTCTGGCTGGGCAAGGGGGAAGGCGAGCCTCAGGTCGCCGACCTCGACGCCGAGATCGAGCGGGCCGTCGCGGAAGGGCCGCAATGAATCGGACCGTGCTGGTCGCCGTGCACACCGGGCGCGGCGCCGCCATCGACAGCGCCCGGTTGGTGATCAACCGGCTGGTCGACGCGGGCATCAACGTCAAGGTGCTGGACGCCGAGGCCGGTGAGATCGGCTGCGGCGGGGCCGAGGCGGTCCCTGCGGACCCGGGCGCGGCCAAGGACGCCGAGGTCATGATCGTGCTCGGTGGCGACGGGTCGCTGCTGCGCGCCGCCGAGCTGGCCAGGCCCGCCGGCACGCCGCTGCTGGGCGTCAACCTCGGCCATGTCGGGTTCCTGGCCGAGGCCGAGGTCGCCGACCTCGCCGCGGCCGTCGACAGCGTCGTGGCCGGCCGGTACGACGTCGAGGAGCGGATGACCATCGATGTTCTCGCCCGGCAGAACGGCCGCGTGCTGGCCGACACCTGGGCGCTCAACGAGGTCACCGTCGAGAAGCAGGAACGCATGCTGGAGGTCGTCGCGGAGATCGACGGACGGCCGCTGTCCAGGTGGGGCTGCGACGGGGTGATCTGCGCCACTCCGACGGGTTCGACCGCCTATGCTTTCTCCGCCGGCGGCCCCGTCGTCTGGCCGGAGGTCGAGGCGCTGCTCATGGTGCCCATCAGCGCGCACGCGCTGTTCGCCAAGCCGCTGGTGGTCTCCCCGCGCTCGACGCTGGCCGTCGAGATCCTGCCCGACACCCCTGGCGGCGTCCTGTGGTGCGACGGGCGCCGCAGGTTCGAGCTGCCGTCCGGGACGCGAATCGAGGTCCGCAGGGGCGCCGAGCCCGTACGGCTGGCGCGGCTGCACGGGGTGGAGAGCACCGGCGCGCCGTTCACCGACAGGCTGGTCGCCAAGTTCGAGCTTCCTGTCCAGGGGTGGCGCGGAAGGGTTCGCCCCTGAGTGAATGGCCTGAGTGAATGGAAGGCGGAGCGCGTAGGATCACGTGGGCATGATGAAACGCCTCCGGCGGCGTCGGACACGGCAGTGAACGGGAGTGGGCAGTGCGACCAAGGGTCGAGGAGGTCCGCATCCAGGGGCTCGGCGTCATCGACGAGGCCGTGCTCGAGCTTTCGCCTGGCTTCAACGTGGTCACCGGTGAGACGGGTGCGGGCAAGACGATGGTCGTCACCGGGCTCGGGCTGCTGTTCGGCGGCCGGGCCGACCCGTCGCGCGTGCGGCCGGGAGCCGATCGGGCCTCGGTGGAGGGCACGCTCGTCATCGAGCCGGGCGGGCGCGTCGCCCAGCAGGTCGAGGACATCGGCGGCGCGGCCGAGGACGGCGAGCTGATCATCTCCCGCACCGTCTCGGCCGAGGGCAGGTCCAGGGCCTGGCTCGGCGGGCGCACGGTGCCCGTGGGCACGCTCACCTACCTGGCCGACGACCTGGTCGCCGTGCACGGGCAGATGGACCAGCAGCGGCTGCTGCAGCCGGCCAGGCAGCGGGCGGCGCTCGACCGTTACGCCGGCGACGAGCTGGTCAAGCCGCTGCGGGCCTACTCGCAGGCGTACAAACGGCACAAGAAGGTGGGCGCGCAGCTCGAAGAGCTGACCACCAGGGCCAGGGAGCGGGCGCAGGAGGCCGACCTGCTGCGCTTCGGCCTCGACGAGGTCGAGAAGGTCGATCCCAAGCCGGGCGAGGACGTCGAGCTGCGCGGCGAGGAGGAGCGGCTCTCGCACGCCGACGCGCTGCGCAGCGCCGCGACCACCGCCCACACGGCGCTGCTCGGCGACCCGATGGAGGCCGCGGGCGGCCCGCACGACGTGATCTCGCTGCTGGGCGAGGCCAGGGCGGCCGTGGAGGCCGTGCGTGACTTCGACACCCAGCTCGCGGGGGTGGCCGACCGGCTGGCCGAGGCGGGCTACCTGATCTCCGACGTGGCCACCGACCTGGCGGCGTACGCGGAGTCGATCGAGGCCGATCCGGCCCGCCTGGCCGCCGTCCAGGAACGCCGGTCGGTGCTGTCGAGCCTGATCCGCAAATACGCCGAGGACAGCGCGGGAGTGCTGGCGTGGGCGCAGCAGTCGGCCGCGCGCCTGGCCGAGCTGGAGGGCGACGACGAGCGCATCGGCGAGCTGACGCGCGAATACGAGGAGCTCACCACCCGGCTCACCGACCTGGCCGACGAGCTCACCGCCGTGCGTGAGGCCGCCGCCGAGCGGTTCGGCCAGGCCGTGACCGACGAGCTGACCGCGCTGGCCATGCCGCACGCCAGGGTCGTGGTCCAGCTGACCCAGAGCGCGGAGTTCGGTCCCGAGGGCCGGGACGAGGTGGAGCTGCGGATGGCCGCCCATCCGGCCGCGCCGCCGCTGCCGCTCAACAAGGGCGCCTCGGGCGGTGAGCTGAGCCGGGTGATGCTCGCCATCGAGGTGGTCTTCGCCGGTGCCGATCCGGTGCCGACCTTCGTGTTCGACGAGGTCGACGCGGGCGTCGGCGGCAAGGCCGCGGTCGAGATCGGGCGCCGGCTGGCCCGGCTCGCCCGCACCGCGCAGGTGATCGTCGTCACGCACCTGCCGCAGGTCGCGGCCTTCGCCGACCAGCATCTCGTGGTCGAGAAGGCGAGCGACGGCAGCGTCGTGCGCAGCGGCGTCGTCACGCTCAACCACGAGGGCCGGGTACGCGAGCTGTCCCGGATGCTGGCCGGTCTGGAGGACTCCGAGCTCGGCCGGGCGCACGCGGAAGAACTCCTCGGGCTGGCGGCGGCCGACAGGTGATCCTGGGTGACATAGCGGACACGCCGCGTCATGCGTGGCCCCCGCGCTGTTTCCCTCTGGCAGGATGGTCTTGATGAAGGTTCCGGGAAGCAGGATGCCGGGCCTCCGCGGGAGGAAGGTCGGAGACCTTCCCGGTGTAACGGCAGTGGCGAGAATCGACCGGCGGACCAAGAGGCTGACAAAACGCCTCCAGCCCGGGGAAGTAGCGATTATCGACCACGTTGACGTTGACCGGGTCAGCGCGGAGGCTCTCGTCGCATGCGGTGCTTCGGCCGTGGTCAACGTGGCCAGCGGCATCAGCGGGCGCTATCCCAACCTGGGGCCTCAGATTCTGCTCGACGCGGGGGTGCCGTTCGTCGACAACGCCAACCAGGAGTTGTTCGAACGGGTCAAGGACGGTGATGTCGTACGGGTCTGCGACGGCGTCGTCTACCTCGACGACGACGTGGTCGGCAAGGGCGAGGCGCAGACCCCTGAGGCCGTCGAGGCGGCCATGGCCGAGGCGCGGGCCGGCCTGGCCGTGCAGATCGAGGCCTTCGCCGTCAACACGATGGAATACGTCCGCGGTGAGGGCAAGCTGCTCATCGACGGTGTGGGCGTGCCCGAGATCCGCACGCCCATGGAGGGCAGGCACGCCCTCATCGTGGTGCGCGGATATCACTACAAGGAAGACATCGCCACCCTGCGCCCCTACATCCGCGAATACCGCCCGGTCCTCGTCGGGGTCGACGGCGGGGCCGACGCGCTGCTGGAGGCCGGCTACCTGCCCGACGTGATCGTCGGCGACTTCGACTCGGTCTCCACCAAGGCGCTGACCTGCGGCGCCGAGCTCGTCGTGCACGCCTACCGCGACGGCAGGGCGCCCGGCCTTGAGCGGGTGCACCAGCTCGGCAGGGAAGCGGTCATCTTCCCCGCCACCGGCACCAGCGAGGACATCGCGATGCTGCTGGCCGACGACAAGGGCGCCGAGCTGATCGTCGCGGTCGGCACCCACGGCACCCTGGAGGAGTTCCTCGACAAGGGCCGCTCCGGCATGGCCAGCACCTTCCTCACCCGGCTGATCATCGGCAGCAAGCTCATCGACGCCAAGGGCGTCAGCAGGCTCTACCGCAGCCGCATCACCACGTCCCAGCTGCTCCTGCTCGTGATCACGGCGCTGATCACCATGGGGGTCGCGCTCTTCCTGTCGCCGCTCGGCCAGACCTGGCTCAACGGCCTGCAGGACGTCTGGAACGCATTCATCTTCTGGTTGGTCGGACTCTTCTCGTGATCGATTTTCGCTACCACCTCGTCTCCATCGTCGCGATCTTCCTGGCCCTCGCGGTCGGGATCGTGCTCGGCACCACGCTGCTGCAGGAGCCGGCGGTCAAGTCGGCCCAGGAGCTGACGGCCCAGCTCACCAAGACGAAGGAGGAGCTGCGGGCCCAGATCGACACGCTGCAGGGCCGCGAGGCGGGCAACGACAGCTTCATCACCTCCGTGACGCCCGACCTGGTCTCGGGAGACCTGGCCGGTCAGCGGGTGCTGCTGATCGAGACGCCGGGCTCCGGCAGCGCCGCGCGCGAGTCCGTGCAGCAGGTGCTCGACCAGGCCGGGGCGGAGATCTCCGGCCGGGTCACGCTGACCGAGAAGTTCCTCGACCCCAAGGGCAGAGGCGTGCTCGACGGCCTGGTCAACCAGCTCAAGCCGGTCAACATGGTCTTCCCGGCCACCACCACCAGCTGGGACCGGGCCGCCACGCTGCTGGCCTCCGCCCTGGTCACGACCGACCAGACGCAGAGCGGCACCCCCAACACCGCCGCCGCCGACGTCGTCAGCACGTTCGAGACCGGCGGCCTGCTCAGCACCGAGGGCGAGGTGACCAAGCGGGCCACGCTCGCGGTGATGTTCGCGCCGGAGAAGGTGTACGAAGGGGAGAGCGCCGAGACCCAGGCGGGCGCGCTCGTCTCCGTCGCCGACGGCTTCGACGTCGGCGGCATGGGCACGGTGCTGACCGGGATGGCCGCCACCACGGCCCTGCCCGGCGACGCGATCAGCGCCGTACGCGACGAGGGCGAGGTCTCCAAGCGCGTGTCCACGGTCGACACCGTCGACATGCCCCTCGGGCGCGTCGTGATCGTCTATTCTCTCCGCGAACAGCTGGCCGGGCGCGCCGGCCAGTACGGCGTGGGCAAGGGGGCCTCGGCCGCCATGCCCGTGGAGACGTCCGCCACTCCGTCCCCCACCGCAACGTCAGGGAGCTGACATGCCAGCCAGCCGGGCCCGTGGCCTGCTGTACGCCCTCGCCGGTGCCGCGATCGGCGCCGCCGCGGCGCGGGCCGCCTACGCGGCGTTCACCCGCAACCGGCCCGCCGACCTGAGCGGCCGCTGGACCAGGAAGAACCACCGCGGCGAGCCCATCACGCTGCTCGAAGGCCCCGCGTTCGTGGCCGGCTCCAGCGCCGCCGCCGCGCTCGCGCCCGGCCTGACCCCGCGCGTACGCGCCGCCGCGCTGCTGGCCGGAGCCGGCAGCGGCGCACTCGGCGCCTACGACGACCTCTACGGCACCACCTCCTCCAAGGGCTTCAAGGGCCACCTCAGCGCGCTGGGCCGCGGCGAGGTCACCAGCGGAGCCGTAAAGATCCTCGGCATCGGCGCCACCGGCCTCGGCGCCGCCGCCCTCGTCTCGCAGGGCCCCGCCGACACCCTGGTCAACGGCGCCACCATCGCCGGCACCGCGAACCTGGCCAACCTCTTCGACCTGCGCCCCGGCCGCGCCATCAAGGTGGCGCTGCTGACCGGCGGCCCGCTGCTGGCCGCCTCGCTCCTGCGCGGCTCGCCCGCCGCGGCGGCGCTGGCCGCCGTGCCGCTGGGCGCCGCCGCCGCGCTGCTGCCCGACGACCTCGGCGAGCGCGCGATGCTCGGCGACGCCGGCGCCAACGCCCTGGGCGCGCTGCTCGGGCTCGCCGCCGTCACCCAGCTCGGCCGGCCCGGCCGCTACGTCCTGCTGGGCACGGTCGTGGCGCTGACCGCGGCCGCGGAGAAGATCAGCTTCACCAAGGTCATCGCGGGCAACCCGGTGCTCCACCGCATCGACATGCTCGGCCGCCGCCCGGCCGACGCCGTGTGACCCGGTCGGCGCGATCGTCGGTCCGGCCTGCCAGGATGTCTGCGTACGCGTGATCGGCGGCGGGGCCATCGGCGGCGGGGCTGAGGAGGCCGGGTGGGCATGGTGACGGCGCGGGGCGTCGCGGGCGGGGCGATGCTCATCGGAGCCATCACGGTGCTGGCGCGCGTCGTGGGCTTCGCCAAGCAGTACGCCTTCGCCAGGACCGTCGGCACCAACTGCCTGTCCACCGCCTACATGACGGCCAACCAGATCCCCAACATCGTCTTCGAGGTGGTCGTCGGCGGCGCGCTGGCCGGGATGGTCGTCCCCGTGCTGGCCGGCGACCTGTCGCGCGAGCGGGCCGGGCGGATCGGCTCGGCGCTGCTCACCTGGGTGATCGTCGTGCTCGTCCCGCTGAGCGCGCTCATGGCGCTGCTGGCCGGGCCGGTCATCGGGCTCTTCGTCGGCGCCGCGGTGGACGGCTGCCAGGACACCTCGGCCGTGGCCGCCGTGGCCGCCCGGATGCTGGTCGTCTTCGCCCCCCAGATCCCGCTGTACGGCGTGGCCGCCGTCCTCTACGGCGTGCTGCAGTCGCACAAGCGCTTCGCCGGGCCCGCCGTCGCGCCCCTGGTCTCCAGCATCGTGGTCATCGTCGCCTACCTGCTGTTCGTGCCGCTCAGCGGCGGCGTGGCCGATCCGGCGACGCTGCCCGAGCCGGCCGAGCTGGCGCTGTCAGTGGGCACCAGCCTTGGGGTGCTGGCGCTGGTGCTGACCGTGCTCGGGCCCGTGGCGCGGCTCGGGCTGCGCTGGCGGCCCACCTTACGGTTCCCCGACGGCGTGGCCGGGCGGGTGCGCAGGCTCGCCCTGGCGGGCATCGCCGCGCTGCTCGCCCAGCAGGCGGCCATGATCGTGGTGCTGGTGCTGTCGAACAAGGCGATCGGCAACGGCGCCATCGCCGTCTACAACTACGCGTGGGCGATCTACCTGGTGCCGTACGCCGTGCTGGCCGTGCCCATCGCCACCAGCGCGTTCCCCCGGCTGTCCGCGCAGGCGGGCGATCCGGCGGCCTTCGCGGCGCTCTCGGCCCGCACGACCAGGGCCGTGGTGCTGGTGTCCGGCTTGGCCGCCGGAGTGCTGGCCGCCGCGTCCGGCCCCGGGGCGATGGTCTTCCTGGTGGACAAGAGCGACGTGCCTCCCGCCGAGCTGGCGGCGGCGATCGCGCTGTTCGCGCCGGGACTGGTGGGATACGGGCTCATCGCCCATCTCAGCCGGGTGCTCTACGCGGCCGGCCACGGGCGGGCGGCCGCCACCGGCACCGTGGCCGGGTGGTGCGTGGTCATGGTGGCCCAGGTCGGATTCGTGCTCGTGCTACCCGAGGAGTGGGAGATCGGCGGGATGGCGCTCGGCATGAGCGTCGGCATGACCGTGGGCGGGGCGTCGCTGCTCGCCTCCGTGGTCCGGGCGCGGGGGCGCGCGGCCGCGGCCGGGCTGGGCAGGGCCGTGGGGGCGGCGCTGGCCGGTGGGGTGCTGGGGTGGCTCGCCGGGGCCGGCGTGGTGGGGTGGCTCGGGGCGAGCGGCCTGTGGCCGAACGTGGCCGCCGCCGCCCTGGCCGCCGTCGTGGCGCTGGGCGTCGGCGCCGCGGTCGTGGCGGTGGTGGACCGGGCGGACGCTGACGCGGTGGTCGGCATGCTGCGGCGGGGCGGTCCGGGCTGAGCATGGGACGTTGCCGCAGGGGCCGGCTGAGCACGGTGATCCGGGCAGGGGCGTGCGCTGTGGGTGCGCTGCGGATCGGGGAGGCCGGATGGGTCGCTGTGGATCGGGGAGGCCGGATGGGTCGCTGCGGGGTCGGAAGGGGCGCGGGGGATCGATCGGGCCGGACAGGGGCTGTTGGCGCGACAGGTCCGGCGGTCGGTTGGTATGGGTGGGGGCGCGGCGGTGCGTCAGCTTGACGGCCGATCGGTGTGGATACGGCCAGGGGTTGGGTCGGGCCGGGCGGGCGAGTTGTCGGTTCACTCGGGGGCGTCGGGTGGTTGGTGTACTCAGGGTGGACAGGCAGGTGGACAGGCAGGGTGGACAGGGTGGTTGGCTCGTTCTGGGCGGGCGGACGTTGGCCGGTTGGTTCGGGGCAGGCGGTCGTCGGCTTTCGGGGTGGGTGGGTTGTTGGTTGGTTTCGGATGGAGTGAGTGGGCGGTGGTTGGGTTGGGAGCGGTGAAATGAGGAGGGAGCGGGTTGTGCGGGTGGCTTTCGTGCTGGGCACCACGACCGGTGGTACGGGGCGGCATGTTCTGACGTTGGTGGAGGAGCTCGTACGCCGGGGACACCAGGTCGTCGTGATCGGGCCCAGGAGTGTTGAGGAACAGTTCGCCTTCGGCGGCGCGGGGGCCAGGTTCGTGGAGGTGGCCGTCTCCGATCGGCCGCACCCGGTGAACGACCTGCGGGCTGTGCTGGCCGTCAGGCGGCTGACCAAGGGGGCCGACGTGGTCCACGCCCATGGGTTGCGGGCGGGGGCGCTGGCCGGGCTGGCGCGGCGGGGGGCGGTGGTGACGTTGCACAACGCGCTCACCGCGGGCGGGTTCGTCGGTCTGGCCTACGGGGTGCTGGAGCGGATCGTGGCCCGGCGGGCGGGGCGCGTGCTGGTCGTCTCGCCCGACCTGGGGCAGCGGATGACCAGGCTCGGCGCCCGCGACGTGCGGGCCGCTCTGGTGACGGCGCCGGTGCCCCGGCCGCCGAAGCGTACGCCGCGGGAGGTCAGGGACGAACTGGGCGCGGGCGAGCGGCCGATTCTGCTCACCGTCGCGAGACTGGCCCAGCAGAAGGGTCTGGAGACGCTGCTCGACGTCGCCGCCGGGCCGTGGCGCGACGCCCGGCCGCTGTTCGTGGTGGCGGGGGAGGGGCCGCTGCGCGGAGAGTTGCGGCGCAGGATCGACGCGGAAGGGCTGCCCGTCACGCTGCTGGGTCACCGCGAGGACGTGCCCGATCTGCTCGGCGCCGCCCTGGCCCTGGTGATGCCGAGCCGGTGGGAGGGGCAGCCGCTCACGCTGAGGGAGGCGCTCATGACGGGGACGCCGGCCATCGCCTCGAATGTGGGCGGTATTCCGGAAATCTTGGGAGATGCCGGAATCCTGGTTCCGTACGGCGACGTCGAGGGGTTGCGTGCGGCCGTACAGGAGCTGCTGTCCAGCCCGCGAGCTGCGGAAACGCTGGCCGAGGCGGCCACGCGGCGGGGCGGGGAGATGCCGGATGACGACGACGTCGTCGAGAGTGTGCTGGCCGCGTACCAGAAGTGAGTGAGGGGGATGGTTAGGCGGGCCCGATCCGTTCTCATATACTGCCTGGGTTAGGGAGGGGAGTATCCCTTCGCGACAGCCTCGTCATCACGGTGCAGCCCCACTCCACGGGGCCCCCGGGGCTGCCGGTCCGCAGATTTCGGCGGGCGGGAGAGACCTCCGGCAATGAAGCGTGCATGCTGCCGGAGGGTCTGAGTGACTGAACCCCTGTGGGCCTGGATCGCCGTGATCGGTGGTCTGTTGGTCGTCATCGCCATCGACTTGTGGATCGTCGACCGCGGGGAAGCCCGCGAATTCTCCATGCGGCAGGCCGGATACTGGGTGACGTTCTACGTCGCCCTCGCGGCCGCCTTCGCCGTGTTGTTGTGGAACACCTCTGGAGCCGACCGGGCCGGCGAGTTCGTCGCCGGTTACATCACCGAATACAGCCTGAGCATCGACAACCTGTTCATCTTCTTCATCATCATGAGCCGGTTCGCCGTTCCCAAGCTTTACCAGCACAAGGTGCTGCTCGTCGGCATCCTGCTCGCGCTGGTGATGCGCGGCGCGTTCATCGCGCTCGGCGCCGCGGCGCTCGAGCGGTTCGGCTGGCTGTTCTACGTCTTCGGCGCCTTCCTCGTCTACACGGG
Source organism: Nonomuraea fuscirosea (assembly GCF_035917475.1). NCBI lineage: Bacteria > Bacillati > Actinomycetota > Actinomycetes > Streptosporangiales > Streptosporangiaceae > Nonomuraea > Nonomuraea fuscirosea. The sequence goes on from NZ_CP109074.1 coordinate 2,727,537, forward strand.
GATCAACATCGTCCGCCAGCACCTGAAGGGCGAGGAGGAGGACTTCAAGGAGAACGTCCTGCTCCGCTGGGTGCGCAGGGCCTTCCCCACCACCGAGGGTTACGTCGGCTCGAAGGTCACCGTGCGCATCGACGGCAGGCGCATGGTCACCCCGATGCTCATCGTGATGGTCGCCATCGGCAGCACCGACCTGCTGTTCGCCCTCGACTCGATTCCGGCGATCTTCGGGCTCACCAAGGACCCCTTCATCGTCTTCACGGCCAACGCGTTCGCCCTGATGGGGCTGCGTCAGCTCTACTTCCTCCTCGGCGGCCTGCTGCAGCGGCTCGTGTACATCAGCTATGGTTTGGCGTTCATCCTGGGGTTCATCGGGGTTAAGCTCGTATTGGAGGCGTTGCACTCCAGCCATGTCTCCTGGGCGCCCGAAATTCCCATCTGGGTGTCGCTCTCGGTCATCGGCGCCACCATGGTCATCACCACTGTGGCGAGCCTGATCAAGGCCCGCATGGACGCGCGCAAGGGCGAGCAGACGCACTCGGAGCAGGTCTAGCGAAATGGGCTTCGAGGCGCTTTGCTTGTGTAGTTGTGCCGTGTCATAGTTGCTCGTTCTGTAACATCACGGCAAAGCGCCCAGTCCAGTCACCACCAAAGGTTGTTCGTGTCAGACGATTCTGCAAGCCCGAGCCGTGTGAGGCTCGCGCGAGGGGTCTCCCCGTGGCTTCTCCCGACGGCGGCCACGGCGGCCGTCACCGCTCTGCTGACGCGCCGGAACCGGCGATGGGCGCTCGCGGCGGTGCCGCTGAGCGCGCTCACCGGGGGCATGCTCTGGTTCTTCCGCGATCCCGACCGCACTCCCGGCCACGGCCGTGTCCTGTCGCCGGCCGACGGCGTGGTGCAGAGCATCGACCCGTGGCCGGACGGCCGCACCAGGGTCGCGATCTTCATGAACCCGCTGAACGTGCACGTCAACCGTGCCCCTCTTGCGGGAAATGTCACCTCCGTGCAGCATGTGGCAGGTGGGTTCCTGCCGGCGTTCAACAAGGACAGCGACCAGAACGAGCGCGTGGTGTGGCATTTCGAGACCGCGCTGGGCGACATCGAGATGGTGCAGATCGCGGGCGCGGTGGCGCGCAGGATCGTGCCGTATCTGAGCGCCGGGGCGAAGGTGGAGCAGGCCGAGCGGATCGGTCTCATCAGACTCGGCTCGCGGGTCGACCTCTACCTGCCCGAAGGGATCACTCCCGCGGTGTCCGTGGGTGACAAGACGGTTGCGGGGGTGACCAGAATTGACCACGGCTGACGCCGGCAGCTGGCAGGCGGACGAGGAAGAACCGCGCGGTCCCGTGGGCAAGGCGTTCCGCCTGTCCGCCGCCGACTCCCTCTCCCTGGGCAACGCCGTCTGCGGGTTCCTCGCGGTGTGCGTCCTCGCCTACTCCGCCATCCAGCAGCTCCAGGTCGACGGCGGGCGATTCACCCCCGAGCCCAGCTACTTCGCCACCGCCATCGTGCTGCTGCTCATCGGCGCGACGTGCGACCTGTTCGACGGGCTCGTGGCGCGGCGTTTCCGCGCCTCCGCGATGGGGGCCGAGCTGGACAACCTGGCCGACGTCATCAGCTTCGGGTTCGCGCCCGCGTTCATGGTGGTGATCTGGGGCGGATTCACGCCGCAGGTGCCGTTCACCGCGGTGCTCGCGGCGGCGGCGGCCGTGCTGGTCGCCGGTGTCGTCCGGCTGGCCAGGTTCGCCTGCGTCAAGACCAAGAGCGGCGACTTCATGGGGCTGCCCATCCCGATGGGCGCCATGACCGTGATCTCCATCGTGCTGCTCTTCCAGCCGAGCGTCTGGTCGCTGGCGGCCGTGCTCGGCGTGGCCTGGCTGATGGTCAGCCGGATCGAGTACCCCAAGCCGAAGGGGCAGCTCGCGGCGGTCGTCCTCGGCTGGATCATGGTGAACGTGGCGTTCCTCACCGTGTGGGTCGCCTGGCCCCAGGGCGGGGACCTGCCGATCAAGATCGGGGCGAGCATGCAGATCGCGCTCGTCGCCGCGATTCCGCTGCGGGTGCTGTTCTACAAGCGCGAGCAGCGTAAGGAAGCCGCCCGGATTCGCATCGGCCACTGATGCGGCACTGACGGGATTTTTCGTCTTACTTCGGCTTTGATGGAGCCATGTCGGCTACGCCGCGCGAGCACACGCGCACGTACTATCTCGGCAAGCTGGCCACGGAGCTGGAAGAGCGCGGGCTGACCGCCCTGCTGCGGAGCCATCCGCCCGCGCTGCGCATCAGCCATCCCGACACGTTCATGCTGGCCGAGACCGTGGACTGTGTGCCGCTGTCCGGCGGATGGTTTTACCGCTGGTCGTGGGGCGAGCTCGTCGGCCTGGCCGACGAGCCCGCTCTCGCGGCGGCGCGGATCGAGCGTGTGCTGGCCGCGCGTCCGTGACCTGTTCGCGTGCGGCCGCCCGCCCGTGATGGAGCCCCGAATGTCGGCCGCGTCCGTGACGTAGCCCTCGGGCGTGGGCCGCGCGCCCGAGGTTCTGCCCGGGCGCCGGCCGCGCGGTCGTGGTCTACCAGCCTCTGGCGCGCCACTCGGGGAGGGAAGGACGCTCGGCGCCCAGGGTGGTGTCCTTGCCGTGGCCCGGATAGACCCAGGTCTCGTCGGGCAGGCGGTCGAAGATGCGCTCCACCACGTCGTTGAAGAGCTGGTCGAACCGCTCGGGGTCCTTGTTGGTGTTGCCGACGCCGCCGGGGAACAGGGAGTCGCCGGTGAACAGGTGGTGGCCGGCCTCGCCGCCGTCGTAGAGCACGGCGATCGAGCCGGGCGTGTGGCCGCGCAGGTGGATGACCTCAAGGGTGACCTCGCCGACCGTGATCGTGTCGCCGTGCTCGACCGTGCGGTGCACGGGCAGCGGGAGCGCGGGCGCGTCGAGCGGATGGGCCACCAGCCGGGCGCCGGTCACCTTGGCCACCTGCTCCAGCGCCTGCCAGTGGTCGCCGTGCTGATGGGTGGTGACGATCGTGCCCACCGGCTGCTCGCCCATCAGCGCGAGCAGGCGGTCCGCGTCGGCGGCGGCGTCGATGAGCAGGCCCTCGCCGGTCTCGGTGCAGCGCAGCAGATAGGCGTTGTTGTCGTACGGGCCGACGGCGAGCTTGGAGACCGTCAGTGCGGGTAGCTCGCGCACGTCGGCGGGACCGCCGACCTGAACGTCGCCTGTGTACGTCATGGATAGTCCTTCGGGGGCGTCGCGGGCAGGTCAGCGGGGGCGGGCATCGTCAGCCACGGCGGCGGTGGTGGAAGATCCGCGCCTCCGGGGCCTGGCAAGAACGACTGCCCCACGGGCAACAGACTAACGCCCTCACCGCTGGAGCGGCCGGTGAGCCAGGCCAGCATGTCGCGTGGCGCGCCCGCGACCACCGGCCCGTCCCCGAGGCCACGCCAGCGGGCGACGACCTCGGGCTTACCAGGACACCGGTGAGGGGACGGGGAGAGGAGGACGATCTCTCCCACCGTGCCGTGGTCGTGGGGCCAGGTGGTGTGGCAGTCGTGCAGTTCGCGGCGGACGAACGGGTCCGGCCAGTCGTCAGGGCCGTAGCAGGCGGAGAGGTCCACGTGGTGGAAGCCGACCTCGCGCAGGCGGCGTACCAGGACGTACCAGGCGGGATGGGGCGGCGGGCGCATGCCCTCGACTCGCGCGGACCAGGCGCGGTCCGGCAGGTCACGGACGGCGGCGGCGAAGCGGGCGGCGCCGTCCTCCAGTTGAGCCAGGTGCAGGGCGGCCGGCTGGGCGGCGTGGGCCTCGATGGCGGCCGCCCGGGACTCGTACGAACTGTATTGAGGGGTGCGGACCCCGGTCCTCGCCCAGGTCAGCAGGCTGATGTAGGAGTCGGCGTTGGCGGCGAGGTGGGCCAGGACGTGTCCCCTGGTCCAGCCGGGCAGAAGGGAGGGGGCGCGGACGTCGGCGTCGGAGAGGGAGGCGGCCGTGGCCAGCAACTGGTTGGTCGCCGAGGCCAGCTCGGCCCGCAGCGCCGCGAGGACGGTCATGTCTAGATATTTCATCATCTATCGTGTCTGGGGTGGGCGGGGCATAAAACCCCAGGTCAAGCGGTTGTATGGGGAAGGACTCCTGCCTAGGCGGGAGATGGCCGTAACCTGTGAGAGACGGATTTTCGACTGGCCGAGGATCGGGCCGCCGGAAATTGTCGGAGCCCCCGTCTACCATCGCCCGTTGGACCTATCCGCCTTTCGACTTCCGGGATCGCCGTGGCAGACCGCCTGATCGTGCGTGGTGCACGAGAACACAACCTCAAGGACGTCTCGCTGGATCTGCCGCGGGACTCGCTGATCGTCTTTACCGGCCTGTCCGGCTCGGGCAAGTCGAGCCTGGCCTTCGACACGATCTTCGCTGAGGGCCAGCGGCGCTATGTCGAGTCGCTGTCGGCCTACGCCCGCCAGTTCCTCGGCCAGATGGACAAGCCCGACGTCGACTTCATCGAGGGTCTGTCGCCGGCGGTCTCCATCGACCAGAAGGCCACCAGCAAGAACCCGCGCTCGACCGTCGGCACGATCACCGAGGTCTACGACTACCTGAGGCTGCTGTGGGCGCGCATCGGCAAGCCCCACTGCCCGGTGTGCGCGCGCCCGATCGCCAGGCAGACGCCGCAGCAGATCGTCGACCGGGTGATGGACCTGGAGGAGGGCACCAGGTTCCAGGTGCTCGCGCCGGTCGTCAGGGGCCGCAAGGGCGAATACGCCGAGCTGTTCCGCGAGCTGCAGACCAAGGGCTTCGCCAGGGCCAGGGTCGACGGCACCGTCGTGCGGCTGGAGGAGCCGCCGACGCTGAAGAAGTACGAGAAGCACGACATCGAGGTCATCGTCGACCGCCTGTCGGTCAAGGACACGGCGCGGCGCAGGCTCACCGACTCGGTCGAGACGGCGCTGCAGCTGTCCGGCGGCACGATCACGCTGGAGTTCGTCGACCTGGCCGAAGACGACCCCAACCGCGAGCGCTTCTACTCCGAGCACCTCTACTGCCCCTACGACGACCTGTCGTTCGAGGAGATGGAGCCGCGCTCGTTCTCCTTCAACTCGCCGTTCGGCGCCTGCCCGGAGTGCACCGGTCTCGGCACCAAGATGGAGGTCGACCCCGACCTGGTGGTGCCCGACCCCGAGCGTGAGCTCGGCGACGGCGCGATCCACCCGTGGTCCGGCGGCCACACCAGCGAATACTTCTCCAGGCTGATCGAGGCGCTCGGCCACACGGTCGGGTTCACGCTCGAGACGCCGTGGGAGAAGCTGCCGAAGAAGGCGCAGAAGTCGCTGCTGTACGGCCACGACGAGCAGGTTCACGTCCGCTACAGCAACCGCTACGGCCGCCAGCGCTCCTACTACACCACCTTCGACGGGGTCATCCCGTGGGTGCAGCGCCGGCACGCCGAGGCCGAGAGCGACTCGGCCCGTGAGCGGTTCGAAGGCTACATGCGCGAGATCCCGTGCCCGGCCTGCAAGGGGGCCAGGCTCAAGCCGGTCACCCTGGCGGTGACGGTGGCCGGCAAGTCGATCGCCGAGGTCGCGGCCATGTCGATCGGCGAGTGCGCCAAGTTCCTGGCCGCGCTCAAGCTGTCCGACCGCGACATGCACATCGCCGAGCGGGTGGTCAAGGAGATCAACGCCCGCATGGGCTTCCTGCTCGACGTCGGCCTCGACTACCTGACCATGGACCGCGCCGCCGCCACCCTCGCGGGTGGCGAGGCGCAGCGCATCAGGCTGGCCACGCAGATCGGCTCCGGCCTGGTCGGCGTGCTCTACGTACTCGACGAGCCGTCCATCGGCCTGCACCAGCGCGACAACATGCGCCTGCTGGACACGCTGGTCAGGCTGCGCGACATGGGCAACACGCTGATCGTGGTCGAGCACGACGAGGACACGATTGCGGCGGCCGACTGGGTGGTCGACATCGGGCCCGGCGCGGGCGAGCACGGCGGCCAGGTCGTGGTCTCCGGCACCGTCCAGGACCTCCTGTCCAGCGAGGAGTCCATGACGGGCGCCTACCTGTCCGGGCGCAGGAGCATCCCGATCCCCGCCAAGCGCCGCAAGCGCGACAAGAAGCGGCAGATCACGGTCAAGGGGGCGCGCGAGCACAACCTCAAGGGCGTCGACATCGAGTTCCCGCTGGGGATGTTCACCGCGGTCACCGGTGTGTCGGGGTCGGGCAAGTCGACGCTGGTCAACGACATCCTCTACAACGCCCTGGCCAAGGAGCTCAACGGGGCGCGCACGGTGCCGGGGCGTCACTCGCGGATCAACGGCATGGACCAGGTCGACAAGGTCGTCCACGTCGACCAGTCGCCGATCGGCCGCACCCCGCGTTCCAACCCGGCGACCTACACCGGCGTCTTCGACCACGTGCGCAAGCTGTTCGCGGCCACGGCCGAGGCCAAGGTGCGCGGCTACCAGCCCGGACGGTTCAGCTTCAACGTCAAGGGCGGACGCTGCGAGGCGTGCGCCGGCGACGGCACCATCAAGATCGAGATGAACTTCCTGCCCGACGTCTACGTCCCCTGCGAGGTGTGCCACGGCGCCCGCTACAACCGGGAGACGCTGGAGGTGCACTACAAGGGCAAGACGATCGCCGAGGTGCTCGACATGCCGATCGAGGAGGCCCTGGGCTTCTTCGACGCCATTCCCGCGATCAAGCGTCACCTGCAGACGCTCAACGACGTGGGGCTCGGCTACGTACGGCTCGGGCAGCCGGCCACCACGCTGTCCGGCGGCGAGGCGCAGCGGGTCAAGCTGGCCTCCGAGCTGCAGCGGCGGCAGACCGGGCGGACCATCTACGTCCTCGACGAGCCGACCACCGGCCTGCACTTCGAGGACATCAGGCGGCTGCTCGGCGTGCTGGGGCGGCTGGTCGACGGCGGCAACAGTGTGATCGTCATCGAGCACAACCTCGACGTCATCAAGACCGCCGACTGGATCATCGACATGGGGCCCGAGGGCGGCTCGCGCGGCGGCACGCTCGTGGCCAGCGGCACGCCCGAGGAGGTCGCGCTGGTGGACGAGAGCCACACGGGCCGCTTCCTGCGGAAGATCCTCGCGTTCTGACCCCGATGGTCCCGCCCGCCGAGCAGTCGGCGAGCGGGACCATCGGGGCTAAGCGGCTTCGCGCACGGTGCTGGGGCGGCGCGGCGATCGAGGGCGCGGTGTTCGGTACGGGGTTTCGGGTGTTACGTGACGGCTTTGGGCGCGGTTTTCGGTGTCACGCGGTGCGGCGGGCGCGGGCGCGGCGCTTGGCGGCGTCGCCGCGTTCCAGCCACCACTCGGCCACCAGCAGCGGCAGCACCCAGCCCAGCCAGGTCGCCAGCCCCGACACCGTGGCGACCATCAGTTCGACGTCGCCGTGGAAGGTCGTCTCCAACTGCGGCTCCAGCAGGATCACGAACAGCACGCTGTAGAGCCGGTTCGTGATGATGGACATCGTCAGCGCGAAGCTGCGGACCATCCACCGGCGGTGGTCGACGAACCTGCGCTGCCTGGCCATCCGCCACCCGGCCACCGTGACGCCCAGCCAGAGCAGCGCCAGCGTGACGTCACTGGCCCGCGTCACCGGCCCGTACGGCGTCGCCACACCCACCACCAGACCCAGCACGCCGGCCGGCAGGCAGCCGCCGAACACGTACACGCGGCCGATCAGCCGGTGCGCCCGCGGATAGCGAGCGCGGAACCACGGCCAGATCTGCAGGCAGCACGTGAGCATCGCGATCGAGCCGAACACCACGTGCAGCGAGAGCATCACGAAGTGCGGCGGGAAGAAGTCGGGGGCGGGCACCCGCGACCGCGCCGGATCCAGCGACAGGTACGGCGGCAGCGAGAAGGCGATGAACACGACCGCCACCACCATCAGCGGCGCCACCCACGGCCGGCGCCACCACCGGGGCCGGGACACCTGAGCGGAGGGGACAGCGGGACGTGGAGTCGTAGTCGTCATGCAGGCAGCCTGGGGCGGGCCGCTGACCGCCGGCTTACCACCCGCTGACCGGACCGGCGGGTCCCGTCAATAGGGTGGGGTTCTGGGTCGAGACCGCGGCTCCGGGGGCGAACACAGGAGCGCGGGCACAGACGAACACACGAACGGGGGCGGAGCCATGTCCGGAAACGGGGCGGAGCGTCGGGAAGTGCCGGGCGCGACCAGAACCGCCGAGAACGGGGCGGAGCGTCGGGAAGTGCCGAGCGCGACCAGAACCGCAGGAAACGGGCTGGGGCGCCGGGAACTGCTGGGCGCGACCGGGGTCGCCGCGTGCGGGCTGGCGGCACTGACCGCTTGCGGCTCAGAAGGGGTGCAGGCCAAGCCGAGCCTGAAGGGAAAGGTCCTGGCCAAGACCGCGGACGTGCCCGTCGGCGGCGGCAAGCTGATCGAGGACCTCAAGATCGTGGTGACGCAGCCGGCGCAGGGCGTCTACAAGGCCTACAGCTCGGTGTGCACACACAAGGGCTGCCAGGTCGGCACACCCGCGGACAACGTCATCAGATGCGCCTGCCACGGCAGCGAGTTCGCCGCCGACACCGGGCAGGCCACCAAGGGACCCGCGAGCGCGCCGCTGACCTCGTTCAAGGTGAAGGTCGAAGGCGACGGGATCGTGGTCGCCTAACCGGTAATAGTGCGTGGTCGCCCGGATTGACCTCAGGCACGCTGAACCGGCGCCAGGGCGCTGGCCGTACCTGAAGTGAAAGACAATCTGGGAGGACACACCATGACGGAAACGACGCGCCGGACAGTGGTGTTCGGCGCCGGGAGCGCAGGGCTCGCGGCGGTTCTGACGGCCTGTGCGAGCTACGGCTCGCCGACGACAGAAGTGAACGAGGAGCCGGCCGCCGAAGAGCCGTCGTCCGACGCACCGAAGAAGAAGAAGGCGGACTCCAAGCCGAAGGCGCTGGCGGACGTCAGCGACATCCCGGAGGGAGGCGGGAAGGTCTTCGAGAAGCAGAAGATCGTCGTGACGCAGCCGACCGCGGGGGAGTTCAAGTGCTTCACGGCGGTCTGCACGCACCAGGGCTGCCTGGTGGCCACGGTCTCGAACAAGACGATCAACTGCCCGTGCCACGGCAGCAAGTTCAGCATCGAGGACGGCTCGGTGTCGGCCGGTCCGGCGGGTGACCCGCTGGAGGAGAAGCAGATCGAGGTCGACGGCGACAAGATTAGACTCGCCTGAGTTTCGTCTCATGAATTTCTCACCTGTGTACGTTTGGGTGAGCGCATGGCAGATGACCTTCAGAGCCGCAGGGCGGTGTTCGCAAGCGTCGGCGCGGGTGGCCTGGCGCTTGCGATCAGCGCGTGCAGCGGCGGCGGCACCGATACGACGGCGAACACCACCCCCGACGCGGGCACACCCCAGTCGAGCGCGCCCCAGTCCGGAGCACCGGAGTCCAGCGCGCCGGCGGCCGACGGCGGTGGCGCGCTGGCCAAGACGGCCGACATCCCCGTGGGCGGAGGCACGGTCTTCAAGGATCAGAAGATCGTGGTGACGCAGCCGACCGAGGGCGAGTTCAAAGCGTTCAGCGCGCTCTGCACGCACAAGGGCTGCCCGGTCGGCTCCGTCGAGGAGGGCGCGATCGTGTGCCCGTGCCACGGGAGCAAGTTCGCCATCGCCGACGGCTCCGTCACCGGCGGCCCGGCCGACAAGCCGCTGGCGGCCCAGGAGATCAAGGTCGACGGCGACCAGATCATGCTGGCATAGCCGGACGATTCGTGGCGTGCCCGCCGTACCAACACGAAGAGTACGGCGGGCAACCTTGTCGGTGGGGGCTACTAGGCTGGCAGCGTGGTCAGATCAACGGGCAGCACCTTGAGTTTCCGGCCCAAGCCGGGGTCGATCCCCGAGTCCCCAGGGGTCTACCGGTTCAGGGACGCGCACGGCCGGGTGATCTACGTCGGCAAGGCCAAGAGCCTGCGCCAGCGGCTCAACTCCTACTTCGCCGACTTCTCCGCGCTGCATCCGCGCACGCAGTCGATGCTGACCACGGCCGCCGACGTCGACTGGACGGTCGTCGGCACCGAGGTGGAGGCGCTGCAGCTCGAATACTCCTGGATCAAGGAGTTCGACCCGCGCTTCAACGTCAAGTACCGCGACGACAAGTCCTACCCCTACCTCGCGGTGACCATGGGCGACGACTTCCCGCGCGTGCAGGTCATGCGCGGCGCCAAGCGCAAGGGCACCCGCTACTTCGGCCCCTACTCCCACGCCTGGGCCATCCGCGAGACCGTCGATCTGCTGCTGCGCGTCTTCCCCGTGCGCACGTGCAGCGCCGGGGTGTTCAAGCGGGCCGGGCAGATCGGCCGACCGTGCCTGCTCGGCTACATCGACAAGTGCTCGGCGCCCTGCGTCGGCCGGGTCACCCCCGACGAGCACCGCGACCTGGCCGAAGACTTCTGCGACTTCATGGCCGGCAACACCACCCGCTTCATCAGGCGGCTGGAGAAGGAGATGCGCGAGGCCGCCGCCGAGCAGGAATACGAGCGGGCCGCCCGGCTGCGCGACGACATCCAGGCGTTGCAGCGGGCGCTGGAGAAGCAGGCGGTCGTGCTCGGGGAGGGCACCGACGCCGACGTCATCGCGCTGGCCGAAGATCCGCTGGAGGCCGCCGTACAGGTCTTCTACGTACGCGGCGGACGCATCCGCGGCCAGCGCGGCTGGGTCGTCGACAAGGTCGAGGAGACCACGCCGGGCGAGCTGGTCGAGCAGTTCCTGCTGCAGATGTACGGCGAGGCCAGCCCCGACTCGCTGCCCCGCGAGGTGCTCGTCCCGCACCTGCCGCCCGACGCCGAGGCCGTCGCCGAGCTGCTGACCGAGCAGCGGCGCTCCCGCGTCGAGGTGCGCGTGCCGCAGCGCGGCGACAAGAAGTCGCTGATGGAGACCGTCGAGCGCAACGCCAAGGAGTCCCTCGCGCAGCACAAGATCCGCCGCGCCAGCGACCTGACCACCCGCAGCAAGGCGCTGCAGGAGATCGCCGACGCGCTCGACCTCGACCAGGCGCCGCTGCGCGTCGAGTGCTACGACGTCTCCCACCTGCAGGGCGAGAACGTCGTGGCGTCGATGGTGGTCTTCGAGGACGGCCTGGCGCGCAAGAGCGAATACCGGCGTTTCGCCGTCAAGACCAAGGAGGGCGACGTCGCCTCGATCCACGAGGTGATCATGCGCCGGTTCCGCCGCTACCTGGAGGAACGCTCCGCGACCGGCGAGCTGGCCCCCGACGACGACGCCGGCGCCGGGCCGATCGACCCGGAGACGGGCAAGCCGCGCAAGTTCGCCTACCCGCCCAACCTCGTCGTCGTCGACGGCGCCGGCCCGCAGGCGGCCGCCGCGCAGCGGGCCCTCGACGAGCTCGGCATCGACGACGTGGCCGTGTGCGGTCTGGCCAAGCGTCTGGAGGAGGTGTGGCTGCCCGGCGACGACCAGCCGGTGATCATGCCTCGTTCAAGCGAGGGTCTCTACCTGCTGCAACGGGTGCGTGACGAGGCACACAGGTTCGCCATCACCTACCATCGTTCCAAGAGGTCAAAGACGGTGAAGGAGAGCGCGCTCGACAGTGTGCCCGGCCTGGGGCCGGCGCGCAGGCAGGCGCTGCTCAAACACTTCGGCTCCGTGAAAAAGCTACGCGAGGCCACTGCCGACGAAATCTGCGCGGTTCCCGGCATCGGCCCGTCCATCGCCGAGGTCATCGTGTCGACGCTGAAGGGAGAGTCACCTTGATCTCGCCAGGATGCCAGGGTGTTCACGCCGAGGAGGCGTACGGTCCGGTCCGTCATGGCCGGGTCCCGTCGAAACCATCGATCGCCCCTGACGGGGTGACCCGATGAGCGACGCACGGGGTGGCGCGGGGATCGCCCGCGACGAGGCGCGAAACGGGGCGGGTTCCGCCCGCGGCGAAGCGGTGGGCGACGGGCGCGGTGGCGCGGGCATCGCCCGCGAAGCGCGCGGAGCCGGTTCCGCCCGGGATGACGCGATGAGCTCCGGGCCGGCGTTCGTCATCGTCACCGGCATGTCCGGAGCCGGGCGCAGCACCGCCGCCAAGGCGCTGGAGGATCTGGGCTGGTTCGTCATCGACAACCTGCCGCCGGGGCTGCTGTTCGCGATGGCCGAGGAGGCGGGCAAGGTCAAGCTCGCCGCCGACAAGGTGGCCGCCGTCGTCGACGTGCGCAGCCTGGCCTTCACCACCGATCTCAACGCGGCCATCGAGGAGCTCGAAGGGCGCGGCGTACGCGTGCGGGTGGTGTTCCTGGAGGCCAGCGACGAGGAGCTGGTGCGCAGGTTCGAGAACGTCCGCAGGCCGCATCCCCTCCAGGGCGAGGGGCGGCTGGTCGACGGGATCACCCGCGAACGCGGCATCCTGCGTGAGGTGCGCGCCAACGCCGACCTGGTCATCGACACCTCCTCGCACAACGTCCACGACCTGCGCAACAAGATCGTCGCCTACTTCGGCGGGGAGGACCGTCCCGGGCTGCGGCTCAACGTCGTGTCCTTCGGCTTCAAGTACGGGCTGCCCGTCGACGCCGACCTCGTGGTCGACTGCCGGTTCCTGCCCAACCCGCACTGGGTGCCCGAGCTGCGGCCGATGAACGGCCTCGACTCCGCCGTCAGCGACTACGTCCTCGGCCAGCCGGGGGCCAAGGAGTTCCTCGACGCCTACGAGGAGGTCCTCCAGGTGGTCGCGGCCGGATACGCGCGCGAGGGCAAGAGCTATGCGACGCTTGCGGTGGGATGCACGGGCGGCAAGCATCGCAGCGTCGCGATGGCCGAGCAGGTCGCCGCCCGCCTGCGCGACCGCGGGATGGAGGTCCAGGTGAGTCACCGGGATGTGGGGCGGGAGTGACCGATGACGACGTCGAAGCCGCTCCGCCGGATCTCGTAGGGGACGCTGGGCCCGGGCCGGGCCTGGACGGGCGCGGTCATGAGGGTCCGCCGCGGGTGGCCGCCGGGCCGGAGGAAGACGTGCCCCGTGGCGCGACTTCCGATGGTGACGTGGCCGGCGGTGAGTCTTCCAAGCGTGGTTCCGTGGCCGGAGTGGGCACGGCTGCCGACGGCGGGGTCGCGGACGGTCAGGACGTGGCCGGCGTGGTCGCGCGAAAGGAGCGGGGCGGCGGCGTGGGTGACGCGGGCGGGCGGGAGGAAGAGCGTGAGGTTCGCGACGGGGGTGTGGGCGCGCCGTGGCACGGCGGGTTCGGGCCGCCGGTCGTCGCGCTCGGCGGCGGGCACGGCCTGTACGCGTCCCTGTCGGCCTTACGGATGGTCACCGACCGGTTGACCGCCGTGGTGACCGTCGCCGACGACGGCGGGTCCAGCGGACGGTTGCGCCGGGAGCTCGGTGTGCTGCCGCCCGGCGACCTGCGCATGGCGCTGGCCGCCCTGTGCGGCGACGACGAGTGGGGCAGCACCTGGAGCGAGGTGGTGCAGCACCGCTTCCGCAGCGAGGGCGACCTGCACGGGCACGCCGTCGGCAACCTGCTCATCGTGGCGCTGTGGGAGCTGCTCGGCGACCCCGTGGCCGGGCTCGACTGGGTCGGGCGGCTGCTCGGCGCGCACGGCCGGGTGCTGCCGATGGCCTCCGTACCGCTCGACATCGTGGCGGAGGTCGAGCTCGACGGCGTCACCTCGACCGTACGCGGGCAGGTGGCGTGCGCCCTGACGCCCGGCCGCGTGCAGGCGATCTCCCTCGTGCCCGAGGACCCGCCGGCGCGGCCGGAGGCCGTGGCCGCGGTGCTGGAGGCCGACTGGGTGGTGTTCGGGCCCGGATCGTGGTTCACCAGCGTGCTGCCGCACCTCAAGGTGCCCGAGCTGGCCAGGGCCCTGCACGCGACCAGGGCCAAGCGGCTCGTCACGCTCAACCTCGCCCCCCAGCCGGGCGAGACCGACGACTTCTCCCCCCAGCAGCATCTGGAGGTGCTCAGACAGCACGCACCCGGCCTGTCGATCGACGTCGTGCTCGCCGACACCGGTGTCGTGGACGATCCCGACGCCCTGGAGAAGGCGGCGGCGGCGCTCGGCGCCCGGCTCGTCATGGCCGACGTGGCCGCCGCGGACGGCTCCGCGAGGCATGACCCACGACGTCTTGCCTCCGTCCTGGACGAGATTTTCCTCCAGAAGCGTTGATCCTGGTCGGCGTGGCGCGAAGGTGCGAGAGACTCAAAGGAGCCGGTCTGAATGGGGGAGAGGACTAACGCATGGCGATGACAGGTGTGGTGAAAGACGAACTGAGCCGCCTGCCGGTGCTCAAGCCGTGCTGCCGAAAGGCGGAGGTTTCGACGCTGCTGCGGTTCGCCAGCGGCCTGCACCTGGTGGGCGGCCGGATCGTGATAGAGGCCGAACTCGACACCAACGCCACCGCACGGCGGCTGATCAAGGACATAGGCGAGGTCTTCGGGCACAAGGCGGAGGTGCTCGTGCTCGCGCCCGCCGGGTTGCGCAAGGGCTCGCGCTACGTCGTACGCGTCTACCGCGACGGTGAGGCGCTGGCCCGTCAGACGGGCCTCATCGACAACCACGGCCGCCCGGTGCGCGGGCTGCCGCGTCAGGTCGTGGCGGGGGCCGCGTGCGACGCGGAGGCCGCCTGGCGGGGAGCGTTCCTGGCGCACGGCTCGCTCACCGAGCCGGGGCGCTCGATGTCGCTCGAGGTCACCTGCCCGGGGCCGGAGGCGGCGCTGGCGCTGGTGGGCTCGGCGCGGCGGCTGAAGATCCACGCCAAGGCGCGTGAGGTGCGCGGCGTGGACCGGGTGGTGGTGCGCGACGGTGACGCGATCAGCGCGCTGCTCACCCGGCTCGGGGCGCACGACAGCGTGCTGGCCTGGGAGGAGCGGCGGATGCGGCGCGAGGTGCGCGCCACCGCCAACCGCCTGGCCAACTTCGACGACGCCAACCTGCGGCGCTCCGCCAGGGCGGCGGTCGCGGCGGGGGCGCGGGTGCAGCGGGCGCTGGAGATCCTCGGGGACGAGGCTCCCGAGCACCTGGTGGTGGCCGGGCGGCTGCGGGTGGAGCACAAGCAGGCGTCGCTGGAGGAGCTGGGGCAGATCGCCGACCCGCCGCTGACCAAGGACGCCATCGCCGGACGGATCCGGCGGTTGCTGGCGATGGCCGACAAACGGGCCTCCGATCTGGGGATCCCCAACACTGAGGCCAATCTCACAGTGGACATGCTCGCGCCGTGACCTGAGCCGTGACGGTCAGGCGGCTGCTTTCGCGTGTCAGGCGCATGGTGTACGCGGGCGACGGGGGGTGCCCGGGTGCGCCGCACGCGATGGTGGCCGCCTTCGTCTCGTGGACGGTCGGACGGAACGGCGCGGTAAGGGGAACGCGTCCTGCCGGCTGGTGCGCCTCGCAGGTAGCCGTGGTTGGTGGAGGTCAGTCCTTGACCGGGTTGCGGGGGGTGAAGAGTTCGGCCGTGGACTTCGGGGTGGGCTGCTGGGCGGGTTCGAACGGGGCCCGGTACTCCGGCTCCTTCGTCTCCTCGGCCTCCGCCGCGTCCTCCTCGGCCCGCTGAGCCCGCTGGGCCCGGCGTACGCGCGTCACCCGCAGCGTGAGCAGGGCGAACGCGGCCACGGCCGCCACGGCGACGTACAGCCAGGCGGACCACGTCTCCGCTAGCGGCCCCCGGTACAGCGCCAGCGCGTCCTGGAGGCCGGTGTTGAAGTTGGTCATGTCGATGTCGCCCAGATCGGCGGGGGCCGGCTGGGGCGCGGGGCCGCGCAGGGCGGCGCCGTACAGGATGGAGGAGCCCGTGATCTGCCCGGCCGCGACCGCGCCGCCCGCGAACAGCGCCGCGAACGGGAGCAGGACGAGGGAGCGCGGGCGTACGGCGCCCATCGCGAGAGCGACCAGTGCGGCGATCACGAGCGACAGGCCCAGCAGGACCGGATGGCCGCCCCAGAACGTGATGACGGCGGCCGGCAGGCTCTGCTGGAACAGCACGACCATCCCCATGCCGGCCGCGCATACGAGCGCGGCGAGCAGCCCTGCGATGAGTCCGGATAGTAGGCCGGACCGCTTATGTGACATCTCAGCCCCCAGAGAATGCACGAATTTACTCCGACGAGTCGGGCACTTTACTCGAACCTCTCAAAACGTGTCGCCAGAACGGTGATTCACAGGGCGGGACCTGAAGTGGTCTAAACCAATTTGGGTCCGATAGGGTTCGTGGTTGAGGATCCAGCCCGCCATCTGTTCGAGGAGATCGGTTCCCGTGAGCATTCGCGTAGGCGTCAACGGCTTCGGCCGCATCGGTCGCAACTTCTGGCGCGCTGTCGCCGCCAGCGGCAAGGACATCGAGATCGTCGCGGTCAACGACCTGACCGACAACGCGACGCTCGCCCACCTGCTGAAGTACGACAGCATCCTCGGCCGCCTGCCCTACGAGGTCAAGGCGACCAGTGACGAGATCGCCGTTGACGGCAAGGCCATCAAGGTCTTCGCGGAGCGTGACCCGGGCAAGCTGCCCTGGGGTGACCTCGGCGTGGACGTGGTGGTGGAGTCGACCGGCCTGTTCACCGACGCCAACAAGGCACGGGTGCACGCCGACAACGGCGCCAAGAAGGTGATCATCTCCGCCCCGGCGAAGAACGAGGACGTCACCCTCGTGCTGGGCGTCAACGACGGCGCGTACGACCCGGCCAGCCACACGATCATCTCCAACGCCTCCTGCACCACCAACTGCCTGGCGCCGATGGCCAAGGTCCTGCACGACTCCTTCACCATCGAGAAGGGGCTGATGACCACCATCCACGCCTACACGCAGGACCAGAACCTCCAGGACGGCCCGCACAAGGACCTGCGCCGCGCCCGCGCCGCCGCGCTCAACGTGGTGCCCACCTCGACCGGCGCCGCCAAGGCCATCGGCCTGGTGCTGCCCGAGCTCAAGGGCAAGCTCGACGGGTTCGCCATGCGCGTGCCGATCCCCACGGGCTCGGCCACCGACCTGACCGTCGACGTCAGCCGCGACGTCACCGTCGAGGAGGTCAACGCCGCGGTCAAGGCCGCCGCCGAGGGCCCGCTCAAGGGCATCATCAGCTACACCGAGGACGAGATCGTCTCCTCCGACATCGTGACCGACCCGGCCTCCTGCATCTTCGACTCGGGCCTGACCAAGGTCATCGGCAACCAGGTCAAGGTCGTCGGCTGGTACGACAACGAGTGGGGCTACTCCAACCGCCTCGCCGACCTGGTCGAGCTCGTCGGCCGCGGTCTGTGAGCAAAGGTCCGGACCGCTTTACCACGGGAGCATGAGCATGCGCACGCTCGACGATCTCGACGTGAAGGGGCGGCGCGTGCTCGTGCGCGCCGACCTCAACGTCCCCCTCGACGGGGAGACGATCACCGACGACGGCCGCATCCGGGCGTCGGTGCCGACGATCAGCACCCTGCTCGAGCGGGGCGCCAAGGTCGTCGTCTGCGCCCATCTGGGCAGGCCCAAGGGCAAGGTCAACCCGGAATACTCGCTCGCACCCGTGGCCGCGCGGCTCGGTGAGCTGCTCGGCCAGGACGTGGCCTTCGCCTCCGACGTGGTCGGCGACAGCGCGCGGAGCACGGTCGAGGCGCTCCAGGACGGCCAGGTGGCCCTGCTGGAGAACCTGCGCTACGAGCCGGGCGAGGAGTCCAAGGACGACGCCGTCCGCGGTGAGTTCGCGGCCAGGCTGGCCGGGCTGGCCGAGCTCTACGTGGGCGACGGCTTCGGCGCGGTGCACCGCAGGCACGCCAGCGTCTACGACGTGCCCAGGCTGCTGCCACACGCCGCTGGCGGGCTGGTCGTGGCCGAGGTCGAGGTGCTGCGCAAGCTGACCAAGAGCCCCGAGCGGCCCTACGTGGTGGTGCTGGGCGGGGCCAAGGTCTCCGACAAGCTCGGCGTCATCGCCAACCTGCTGACCAAGGTCGACCGGCTGCTCATCGGCGGCGGCATGGCCTACACCTTCCTCAAGGCCCAGGGCCACGAGGTGGGTAGGTCGCTGCTCCAGGAGGACCAGCTCGACCAGGTGCGGGGCTTCCTCGACGAGGCCGCGCGGCGTGGCGTCGAGCTCGTGCTGCCCGTCGACGTGCTGGCGGCGGTCACCTTCGCCGCCGACGCCGAGCACGACGTGGTCGAGGCCACGGCCATCCCGGCCGACCGGGAGGGGCTCGACATCGGGCCGAAGACGCGCGAGCTGTTCGCCGCCAAGCTGGCCGACGCGAGGACGGTGTTCTGGAACGGGCCGATGGGCGTGTTCGAGTTCGAGGCGTTCTCCGGCGGCACCAGGGCGGTGGCCGAGGCGCTGATCGCCGGCGACGCCTTCACCGTGGTGGGCGGCGGCGACTCGGCGGCGGCCGTACGCAAGCTGGAGCTCTCCGAGGACGGCTTCTCGCACATCTCCACCGGTGGCGGCGCCAGCCTCGAATACCTGGAGGGCAAGACCCTCCCCGGACTCGCGGCCCTGGAGGACTGAACGGTGCAGCGCAAGCCGCTCATCGCCGGCAACTGGAAGATGAACCTCAACCACTTCGAGGCCATCGCACTCGTCCAGAAGCTGGCCTTCGCGCTCAACGACAAGGACTTCGACAAGGTCGAGGTCGCCGTCCTGCCGCCCTTCACCGACCTGCGCAGCGTCCAGACCCTGGTCGACGGCGACAAGCTCAGGATCGTCTACGGCGCCCAGGACCTGTCCGAGCACGACGGCGGCGCCTACACCGGCGAGGTGTCGGGCGTCATGCTGGCCAAGCTCGGCTGCACCTTCGTCACGGTGGGCCACTCCGAGCGCCGCCAATACCACGGCGAGGACGACGACCTGGTCAACGGCAAGGTCCAGGCGGCCTACCGGCACTCGCTGACCCCGATCCTGTGCGTCGGAGAGGGCCTTCCGGTCCGTCAAGCGGGGTCTCACATCGCGCACTGTTTGGGCCAACTCGACGGGGCGCTGCGCAAAATCACCGCCGAGCAGGCAAAATCGATAGTGGTGGCCTACGAACCGGTGTGGGCGATCGGCACCGGAGAGGTGGCCACCCCGGAGGACGCCCAGGAGGTCTGCGGAGCGCTGCGGGTCAGACTCGCCGAGCTCTACGACACCGAAGTGGCCTCCGCGATCCGTATCCTTTACGGTGGCTCGGTCAAGTCAGGGAACGTCGCCGGCATCATGGCTCAGCCGGATGTCGACGGCGCGCTCGTGGGTGGCGCCAGCATCGACGCCGGAGAGTTCGCGAAGATCTGCCGATTCTCCGATATGCCTGCCAACTGAGCCGTTCCGGGGGTGCGACTTGACATCAGGTCGTACCCTCAAGAGGCAAGTTTGAATCGTCACGCGTAACAGAGCACTGAAGGAACAGGCATACCGTGGTACTCGGAATCTCCATCGCCCTCATCCTGGCGAGCCTTCTCATGATCCTGCTCGTTCTGCTCCACAAGGGCAAGGGCGGTGGCCTGTCTGACATGTTCGGCGGCGGCTTCTCGTCGAACTTCGGTGGTTCCTCGGTGGTGGAGCGTAACCTCGACCGGCTGACCGTCATCACCGGCACGGTCTGGTTCGTCTGCATCATCGCTCTCGGCCTGCTCATGAGGCCGTGAGCTAGCAAGTCAACGCGTGACAGTGATTCTCCCCCCGTGTCTGTACGCGGGGCGATCGAGCGAGGAGTTCATCCGTGGGTAGTGGCAACGCGATCCGTGGCAGCCGAGTCGGCGCCGGCCCGATGGGGGAGGCCGAGCGTGGCGAGGCGGCTCCGAGAGTGCGGGTCTCGTTCTGGTGCGCCAACATGCACGAGACGCGCCCCAGCTTCGCCAGCGACGCGGCGGTGCCCGAAACGTGGGACTGCCCGCGTTGTGGCCTCCCGGCCGGACAGGACGAGGAGGCGCCGCCTGCCCCGCCGAAGAACGAGCCGTACAAGACGCATCTGGCCTACGTGAAGGAGCGCCGGAGCGACAAGGACGGCAAGGCGATCCTGGAGGAAGCACTGGAGCGCCTGCGCAACAACAAGTCCCCCTGGTAGTGGTGGCGGACGGAGAGGGGCCCCGGGCGGTTGCCCAGGGCCCCTTCGCCATGTCCGCCCCGGCGCGGCCGTCTGTCAGCTCTCGTGGACCGGCTCGCCGTCCACGAACGTCATCCGCACGCGTGTCGTCCAGATCTCGCCCGGCGGCAGCTCGAACGGGTCGCGGTCCAGCACCACCAGGTCGGCGGGACGGCCCGGCGCGATGACGCCGGCGGGAGAGCGGTTGACCCAGGCCGAGCCCGCCGTGTACGCGCTCATGGCCGTGGCCAGGTCCATCCGCTGGCCGGGCAGGAACGGCGTCCGCGCCGTCGGGTAGCCCGCGTGCACCGAGCCGCCGGGCTCGGTGCGGTTGACCGCCACGTGCATGCCCTGCAGCGGGTCGGCGTCGGAGACCGGCCAGTCGCTGCCGGCGCAGAGGCGGGCCCCGGTGGCCACCAGGTCCGCGAACGGGTACTGCCAGGACGAACGCGGCTCGCCCAGGTAGGGCAGCGTCAGCTCGTCCATCTGGGCGTGATGCGTGGCCCACAGCGGCTGCAGGTTGGCGGTGACGCCCAGGGCGGCGAAGCGCGGCACGTCGGAGGGCTCGATGATCTGCAGGTGGGCGATGTGGTGCCGGTTGGCCGGATCGGTGCCCTCGAAGGCGTCCAGCGCCTCGCGCACCGCCCGTTCGCCGATGGCGTGCACGTGCACCTGGAAGCCGAGCCGGTCGAGCTCGGCGACGCATTCCCGCAGCAGGGCCGGATCCACGTACGACAGCCCCGTGCCCCCGCACAGGCAGTAGGGCTCCAGGGTGGCGGCGGTGAAGTTCTCCGTGATGCCGTCCTGCATGATCTTGACCGAGGTGGCGCGGAACCGGTCCAGGCCCTCGGCCTCGGCGCGCCGCGCCACCAGCTCCTCGACCTGCTCGAGCCCGCGCGTCCTGTCCCACCACAGCGCCCCCACGACCCGCGCCCGCAGCGTCCCCGAGCGGGCCGCGGCCAGGTAGGCGGGCAGCTGGTCCACCGAGCCCGCGTAGGAGCCCACGATGGCGTCCTGCCAGCCGGTGATGCCCAGCGAGAACAGGTGCCGCTGCGCGTCCGCCAGCGCGTCCTGGAGGTCCTGGGCCGTCGGGCGGGGCGTGAGCAGGCCGACCAGGTCCATCGCGCCCTCGTGCAGGACGCCGGTCGGCGTGCCGCCGGCGTCGCGCTCGATGCGGCCGTCGGCGGGGTCAGGCGTGTCGCGGGTGATGCCGGCCCATTCGAGCGCGCGGGTGTTGACCCAGGCGGCGTGGTGGTCGCGCTGGATCAGGTAGGCGGGGCGGTCGAGGAAGTCGATCTGTTCGCGGTGCGGCAATCCACCCGAAAAGGCCGACATGTCCCAGCCGCCGCCATCAATCCACTCTTTATCAAGATTTCTCGCCGCATAGTCGGCGATCTTTTCTCTGTACGCGTCCAGCCCGTAATTGTCGGACAAATCGCACTTAGCGCGTTCAAGGCCCGCCTGGATGGGATGGATGTGCGCGTCGGTGAAACCGGGCACCAGCAGCCCGCCGTCGAGATCCACCGTCTCGCCGGCCCGCGGCGCCGGGTCCCCTTCCGCGCTGACGGCGGCGATCACGCCGTCCCGCACCAGCACGGATCCGGCCACCACGCCCTCGGGGGTGAAGACGCGACCGCCTCGGAAGAGGATGCTCATGGATGTTCCCTTCTACGCCTCGCGCCCTATTGTCAGTGGCCGGTGATCAGATCGGCGAAGCGGGCCAGCGCGGAGGTGCGCGGCATCGTCCGCTCGCGGTGGTCGGCCATCCGGTAGAGGCGGTACATCGCGTGCACGCCCGCCCAGCGCAACGGCTCCGGCTCCCAGCGGCGCACCCGCCGGCCCACCCACGGCAGCGACGTCAGCTCCGTCTCCTCGCCGAGGATCAGGTCGCGCAGCGTGCGCCCGGCCAGGTTCGTGGTGGTCACGCCGTGGCCGGTGTAGCCGCCCGCCCAGCCCAGGCCCGTGGCGGGGTCCACGTGCACGGCCGAGCACCAGTCGCGCGGCACCGCCAGCACGCCCGACCAGGCGTGCGCGACCGAGGAGGAGCGGGCGGCGGGGAAGAAGCCGGTCAGCAGGCGCCACAGGGCCTCGACGGTCCACTCGTGGGTGTGGCCGCGGGCGTCGACGCGCGAGCCGTACAGGTAGGGCCGGCCGCGCCCGCCGAAGGCGATGCGGTCGTCGGCCGTGCGCTGGGCGTACATGTAGTAGTGGGCCATGTCACCGAGCAGCTCCGCGCCCTGCCAGCCGACCTCGTCCCAGAACGACGCGGGGAGGGGCTCGGTGACGATCATCGAGCTGTTCATCGGCAGCCACTGCCTGCGCAGGCCGCGCAGCCGGGCCGTGAAGCCCTCGGTCGCGCGGATCACGTGGCCGGCCGTCACCGTGCCGTACGGGGTACGCGCCTGGTGCGGGGCGATGGAGGTCACCGGGGTGCGCTCGTAGATGGGCACGCCCATCTCGCGTACCGTCCCGGCCAGGCCGCGGGCCAGCTTGGCCGGCTGGATCCTGGCGCAGTGGGGGCTCCAGGAGGCCGCCAGAGCCCCGGCGACGCGTACGCGCTCCGCCGGGTCCACCAGGCGCAGATCGGCCTCCTCGATGCCCCAGGAGCGGGCGGAGGCCACCGTCTCGCGCAGCCGGGCGGCCTGGGCCGGGGTGCGGGCGACGTTCAGCACGCCGCCCTTGACCAGGTCGCAGTCGATGGACTCCCGCTCGCAGACCGCGATGACCTCGTCGATGGAGTCGTACATGGCGCGCTGGAGCCGCCGCGCGCCCTCGCCGTAGCGCTCGTGCGAGCCGGCCAGGTCGCCGGTGAGCCAGCCGCCGTTGCGTCCCGAGGCGCCGAACCCGGCGAACTCCTGCTCCAGCACCACCACGTTCAGCGACGGGCGGGCCCGCTTGAGGTAGTAGGCGGTCCACAGGCCCGTGTAGCCGGCGCCGACGATGGCCACGTCGGCCCGCAGATCGCCGTCGAGCCGCGGACCGGCGGCGGGCAGCCCGGAGGACCGGTACCAGAAGGAGACGTCGCCGTTCACGAACCCGGCCGACAAAGGGACACTCATAGCGACATATCCTCCTATATCGGGATAAGTCGGCGCATCATGCGACGAAATACGCAATGTAAACACGTCGGTAGCGGCCGTGTAACAGCCGCGCGGCATGCTCGTGCCCATGGGATTCCTGCGCATCCGAACGACGGTGGACGAGCGACCCGGCCGGCTGGCCTCGCTGGCCTCGGCCCTTGCCGACAGGGGCGGCAACATCCTCGGCCTGAGCGTACAGTCCGACACCGACGGCACCGTCGACGAGTTCGTCGCCGACATCCCGGCCAGCGCCGAGACCGTGCGCGAGGCCCTGGAGGCGGCCGGCGGCCGCCGCGTCGAGGTGGTGCCCGCCACCGCCCACGAGCTGACCGACGAGCCCACCCGGGCGCTGCTGCTGGCCTCCAGGCTGCGCACGATGCCCTGGCGGCTGCCGGAGCTGCTGGCCGAGCTGCTGCGCGCGGACGACGCCCGGTGGATCTATGGTGAGCCCGTGAGTGATCTTCCCGACCCGACCCAGCTCGTCGTCCCCGTCGCGCCCAGGCGCGCCGTCCGCCTGCGCCGCTCCGAGCTGCCGTTCACGCTGACCGAGGCGGCCAGGGCGGCCTCCTTCGCCCGGCTGGCCCAGCCCGCGACGGAGCCGGCCACGGCCGAGCGCGCGATCAAGCTCGCCGACGGCGCGGAGGTGACGGTGCGCCCGCTCACCTCGATCTACCGCGAGGCCGTGCGCGACCTGCACGACAGGTGCTCGCCCGAGTCGCGCAGGTTCCGCTACTTCACCTCCATGCCGGCGCTGCCGCCGCGCGCGTTCGACAAGCTCTGCGACAGGAGCAGGGGATACTCGCTGGTCGCCGGGCACGACGGGCAGGTGGTGGGCATGGCCAACCTCATGTTCACCCCCGACCCGGGCATCGCGGAGATGGCCTTCCTGGTCGAGGACCGCTGGCAGGGGCGCGGTCTGGGCACGGCGATGGCCAGAATGCTCGTACGGGCGGCCCGCGACCTGGGGTACGCCGAGGTCAGGGCGACCATGCTGTCGGACAACGCGCGGATGCGCCGGCTGCTGATCGCGCTGGGCGCCGGCCTCGCCTACACCGAGGACCCGGGGGTGATGGAGGCGAGACTGCCGGTCGGCGCGCTGGCCACGGCCTAGGCTCGCCGTAGCCGGGCTCGTGCTGGACTCGGCCCAGGCTCACGCCGTCCTGGATCAGGCTCGCCTCCGCCGGCCGGGCACGCGCCGGCCTCAGCCCAGGCCGGCCCCAGCCGGGCGGCCTCAGCCCTGGCCGGCCTCGTCGTCGCCGAGCCGGCCGGGCGGCTCCTGCTGCTGGATGCCGAGGTGGCGTTCGATGCGGGCGAGGCTCTCCTGGATCTGGGCGAGCCGCTCGCTCAGCACGGAGCCTCCGGCGAAGAACATCTCGGTGGGGCGCTCCTTGGGGCCGCGGCCCACCCGGTCGAGCACGCGCTGGCGCACGTCCACCAGGTCGGCGCCGGCGTCCGCGAGCGCCTGGGCGGCCAGCCCCTCGCCCTCCCTGATCAGCCCGAGCAGGATGTGCTCGGTGCCGATGTAGTTGTGCCGCAGCTGCAGCGCCTCGCGCAGGGACAGCTCCAGGACCTTCTTGGCGCGCGGTGTGAACGGGATGTGCCCGCTGGGCGCCTTGCTGCCGTGGCCGGCCTCGCGCTCGACGAACGCGCGTACGTGCTCGATCTCCACGCCGCAGCTGTCGAGCACCAGCGAGGCGAGCCCTTCACCTTCGTGGATGAGGCCGAGCAGCACGTGTTCCGTGCCGATGTAGTTGTGGCTCATCATCCGCGCCTCCTCCTGAGCGAGGACGACGACCCTGCGCGCACGGTCGGTGAAGCGTTCGAACACCGGATGCCTCCGTTCGGCTGGGCCTGCCTCCACTATGCGCTAGAAACCCGGCCATGTGGGGTATTTGTCCTGTGTGGATCTTGACGAGGTGGCCGGCCGCCTGTATGCGTTGCCGCCGTCCGAGTTCACCGCCGCGCGCACGGCGGAGGCCCGCGCGGCCAAGGACGCGGGGGACGTACGGCTCTCGCGCGACATCGCGAAACTCCGCCGGCCGACGGTCTCCGCCTGGGCGGTGAACCGGCTGGCCCGCGAGCATCCCGCCGAGCTCGCCGAACTCCTCGACGTGGGGGAGAGCCTGCGCGCGGCCTGGGACCGTCAGGACGCGGGCGAGCTGGCCGAGCTGACCCGGCGGCGGGGCGAGGTGACCGGGAAGGCGGGCCGGCTCGCACGGGAGGGCGCGGGCCTGTCGGCCGCCGCGGGGACCGAGGTGGACCAGACGCTGGACGCCGCCGTCGTGGACGCGGGCGCGGCCGAGGAGGTGCGCCGCGGGCGGCTCGACAAGCCGCTGCGCTTCAGCGGCTTCGCCCCCGCCCCCGTCCCGCGCGGCCGCCCTGCCGCCGCCGAGGGGAAACGCGGGGGTACGGAGGATACGGAGAAGGCCCAGGCGGAGGAGGCCGAAAGGCGCGCGGCGGCCGAGGCCAGGAAGGCCAAGGAGCGGCGCGAGGCCGAGGCGGCGCACCGCGAGTGGCGCGAGGCCCTGGACGCGGTCGAGAAGGAGCACGGCGAGCGCGCGGAGAAGGTGGCGCGGCTGGAGCAGAAGCTGGCCAAGGCGCGTAAGAAGCTGGAGGACAGCACCCAGCGGCTGGAGGTGACACGGCGCGAGGAGCGACACGCCCGCCTGCGCCTGGAGCGTTAGCGTGCGATCCGCGGCACGCCTGGACGTTGGGCTGTGATGTACGGCACGTGTGGGCCTTCGCCGTGATCATGGAACGGCTGAACGTCTGCCCGTGATCTACGGGACGTCCGGAACGTTTAGTCTTTGATCTACGAGACGGTTCCGCATGTTTGGAGCGCCGATGACCGCCTGGACCCCCGCCTCCATGCCCGACCTGAGCGGAAAGTCGGCCGTCGTGACCGGCGCCAACAGCGGCATCGGGTTCCCCACCGCGCTGGAGCTGGCCCGGCACGGCGCGCATGTCGTCGTGGCGGCACGTGACCAGGGCAGGGGCGAGGAGGCGGTCGCGCGGATCCTGCGGGAGGTGCCCGGGGCCCAGGTCGGGTACGGGCGGCTGGACCTCGCCGACCTGTCCTCGGTCAGGGAGTTCGCCGCGGGCGTGCCCAAGCTCGACCTGCTGATCAACAACGCCGGCATCGCCATGATCCCCAAGGGGACGACCAAGGACGGCTTCGAGATGCAGTTCGGCACCAACCACCTGGGGCATTTCGCGCTCACCGGGCTGCTGCTGCCGCTGCTGGCCGCCGCTCCAGGCGCCCGGGTCGTGACCGTGTCCAGCGACGCGCACAACGCGGGCCGGATCGACTTCGACGATCTGGGCCTGGATCGCCGCTACGGGCGCATGGCCGCGTACGGGCGCTCCAAGCTCGCCAACGTGCTGTTCGCGCTGGAACTGCAGCGGCGGGCGGACAAGGCGGGGGTCGGCCTGCTCAGCACGGTGACCCACCCCGGCGCGACGGCCACCCGGATCGTCAAGGTGGGGCCGTTGCAGCCGCTGGTGGGGCTGCTGCTGAAGCCGGCCGCGGCGGGGGCCGTCCCGTCGCTGTACGCCGCTACCTCGCCCGACGTACGCGGTGGCGAGTTCTTCGGCCCCAAGGCCAAGCTGCTCGTCCCGTCGGAGCGGGCCCGCTCGGAGGAACTGGCCGCGCGCCTGTGGGAGGTGTCGGCCGAGCTGACGGGCGTGCGGTACGAAGCGCTCGCCGGCCGCTGAAGGGCCGGGAACGTCGTATCTGAGCGGCGCGCAGGTGGGATGGGCGGGGCGTCTCAGCGGTGCGCGCAGGCGAGGTGGGCGCAGACCGGGAAACCCTTTTCCTCGTACGGCGCCGCCAGCCGCAGGTAGCCGGCCCTGATCCGCTCGACGACCTCCGGCGGCTGACGGCCGATGACGGCGAACCGGGGCCCGCCCGCCCGCACGATGTCCGTCCACCAGGCCGCCAGGCCGGCCCGGTGCCGCCATCTGACGTCCTCCACGGAGGCCTGCCTGAAACCGGCCTCCGTCAGCAGGGCGGTGAAGCGCTCGGGCGTGTCGTGGGCGGTGAAGGGGCGGGCCGGCGGCTCGTAGGGGACCCCGGCGGTGGCGATGGCGTCGGCGAAGACGCCGGTGGCCGTCATCTCGTCCGACTTCCACCAGGTCAGGCCGATCGCGCCGCCCGGCCGCAGGACGCGGCGCAGCTCCCGGAGCGCCTCGGCGGCGTCGGGCACGTGATTGATGATGAAATTTCCCGCTATCACGTCAAACTGCTGATCCGCGAACGGCAGCTCAGGAAGCGCGGCCGGCCGTACCGTTGCGGCCGGATGACGGCGGGCGGTCAGCGTGACCATGCCGGGATCGGCGTCGACGGCC
The DNA here is from genome assembly GCF_035917475.1 of Nonomuraea fuscirosea. NCBI lineage: Bacteria > Bacillati > Actinomycetota > Actinomycetes > Streptosporangiales > Streptosporangiaceae > Nonomuraea > Nonomuraea fuscirosea. The sequence goes on from NZ_CP109074.1 coordinate 2,754,965, forward strand.
GTCACCTCGGCGCCGATCGCCAGCGCCGCCGCGGTCACCACCCCGGTGCCGCAACCCACGTCGAGCAGGCGCGAGTCGCGGTTCGCCGCCACGCGGGCGAGGAGGGGACCGGTGGTGTAAGAGCTGAGGCGGGCGAAGCCGCGTTCGTAGGCCTCGGCGTCCGTCACGAGACTCAGCCTAGCTCAGCGAGAGAAGCTGACAAATGAATGTGAGATTAGCTGCCAAAGCCTGTCTTTCCGGGAAACGCCGCCCCTAGGGTCGTCGGCATGACCCTTGACGCCTTCATCGACGCCCTGCCCAAGGTCGAACTGCACGTGCACCTGGTGGGCTCGGCCTCGGTGCCCACCGTGCTGGAGCTGTCGCGCCGCCACCCGGGCAGCGAGGTGCCCACCTCGGAGGAGGAGCTGCGCCGCTTCTACACCTTCACCGACTTCCCCCACTTCGCCCGCGTCTACGGGGCCGTCAACTCCCTGGTACGCGAGCCCGAGGACGTGGCCACGCTCGTCCTCGGCCTGGCCCGCGACCTCGTCCCGCAAGGCGTCAGGTACGCCGAGCTGCAGGTCACCCCGTACGCGCACCACCTGGTCGGCCTGCCCATGCACGCCGTCACCGAGGCGCTGGACCTCGCTTCCAGCCGTTCGCTCAGCGAGTACGGGGTGGAGATGGCCTACATCTTCGACATCCCCGGCGAGTACGGCGAGGAGGCTGCCAACGTGACCGTGGAGCACGCTCTGAAAGAACCTCCCGCCGCGCTGGTAGGTTTCGGCATCGGCGGGATCGAGCAGGAACGCGGCAAATACCGCGACGCCTACCGTTCGGCATTCTCGGCCGCCCGCGCGGCGGGCCTGCACAGCGTGCCCCACGGCGGGGAGATGAGCGGCCCCGAGACGATCTGGGAGGTCATCGACGGCTACGGCGCCGAGCGCGTCGGCCACGGCATCAGCTGCCTGTCCGATCCGCGCCTGGTGGCGTACCTGCGCGAGACGCAGTTGCCGCTGGACGTGTGCCCGACCTCCAACGTGTGCACGGGCCAGGTCGCCCGCATCGAGGACCATCCGCTGCCCCGGCTGCTGGAGGAGGGGCTGTTCGTCACGCTCAACAGCGACGACCCGCCGATGTTCGCCACGACGACGGCCGCGGAGTACCGGGCGGTGGCGCGGGCGTTCGGATTCGGGAAGGAACAGCTGGCGGCGTTCGCGCGGAACGGGGTGCGGGCGTCGTACCTGAGCGAGGAGCGCAAGCGGCTGCTCATCGACGAGATCGACGCGCTGACCGGCCAGGAGGCCGCGCAGAATCCGGGCGCGTAGGAGGACCGGCCAGCGGAATCCGGGCGCGTAGAAGGGCCGCCACAGGGCCTGACCCCGGCCGGTCGCCGAGGGTCGGCCCTGTGGCGGCCCTCCGGCCGCCGTGACCCCGTTACGGGGAGGCGATGCGGCCCAGGCCCGGCGGGATCTTGCCCGCCGCCGCCCGGTCCAGCAGGAACAGCGTCCGCCCCCGCCCCCTGGCCCCCGCCGCGGGCACCTGGAACGGCCCGGACTTCGACAGGGCCAGCCGGACCGCGCCCGACTTCTCCTCACCGGCCGCCACCACCCACACCTCGCGCGAGGCCTGGATGGCGGGCAGCGTCAGCGAGATGCGCGTGGGCGGCGGCTTCGGCGAGCCGTGCACCGCCACCACCGGGCGCGTGTCGTAGAGCGCGGGCAGGCCGGGGAACAGCGAGGCGACGTGCGCGTCGGGGCCCATGCCGAGCAGCATCACGTCGAAGTTCGGGACCGGCCCGTGGTCCTCGGGCCTGGCGGCCTTGCGCAGCTCGGCGGCGTAGGCGTCGGCTGACTCCTCGGCCGTCATGCCCGAGTCGGGACCGCGCATGACGTGGACCCGCTCGGGATCCACGTCCACGTGGTCGAGCAGCGCCTCGCGAGCGCCGGTCTCGTTGCGCTCCTTGTCGCCCGAGGGGACGAACCGCTCGTCTCCCCACCACACGTCCAGGCGCCGCCAGTCGACGGCGTCCCTGGCCGGGGTGGCGGCGATGGCGGCCAGCGTGGCCCTGCCGACCGTGCCGCCCGTCAGGACGATCGAGGCCGACCCCTTGGCCGACTGCACGTCGACCAGGCGGGTGATGATCCGCGCCGCCACGGCCTTGGCCAGGACGTCCGCGTTGCGGTGCACGACGATGCCGGGAACGCTCACGGTCGCCATCCCTTGAACTGTCGTCATCCCTTGTACGTCCTCGCGAACCGCTTGACGGCGGTCTCGTAGATCTCGTCGGTGTCGAGCCTGCGCAGCTCCTCGGCCATCAGCTCCGAGGTCTGCCGCCTGGCCAGCGCCACGTTGCGGTCGGGCTGGCCGGGACGCGACAGCTTGGCCAGCCGGGCGTCGGTCCTGACCACGGCGAGCTCGCCGTCGGCCAGCTGCAGCCGCACGGCGGTCAGGCCGGGACCGGCGGACTCGGCGACCTTCATGCTCGTGCCCAGCCGCTCCGACAGCCACGCGGCCAGCAGCGGCGCGCTCGGATGGCCGGCGGAGGCCTCCACCACGCCCTTGCGCACCTTGCCCACCGGCTGGTCGAACGCGGCCGCCAGCAGGCTGCGCCACGGCGTCAGCCGGGCCCAGGCCAGGTCGGTGTCACCGCGGGCGTACCCCTTGGCCCTGATCACCAGCGACTTGACGCCGCCGTCGTCGAAGCCCTTGGCGTCGGTGATGCGCCGCTGCGCCAGCGCCCCGATCGCGTCCTTGGAGGGCACGTCGGGGGCCGCGCCCGGCCACCACGCCACCACCGGGGTGTCGGGCAGCAGCAGCGGGCTGACCACGGAGTCGGCGTGCTCGGTGAGCTCGCCGTACAGGCGCAGCACCACGACCTCGCCGGGCGTGTTCTCGCCGATCCGCAGCTCGGCGTCGAGCCTGATGGGCTCGTCCTCCTCGCGCTTGATCACGACGATGATGCGCGACGGGTGCTCGCGGGCCGCCTCGGTGGCCGCGCGCAGCGCGTCGTACTGGTGCCGCTCCTCGCTGACCACGACGAGCGTCAGCACCATGCCGATGGCGGGCGCGCCCATCTGGTGCCGCAGGTGCATGAACTGCGCGGAGATCTTGCCGGCCGTGGTGTCCGTCAGCATGAACGTCGTCATCAGAGCCTCCTCCACACCCGGCTGTCACGGGCCATCATCGCGTCGGCCGACTCGGGCCCCCACGATCCTGACTCGTAGCCCTCGGGCTGGCCCTGCGTGGCCCAGAACTCCTCGATCGGGTCGAGGATCTTCCACGACAGCTCCACCTCCCGCTGGTGCGGGAAGAGCGGCGGATCGCCGATCATCACGTCCAGCAGCAGCCGCTCGTACGCCTCGGGCGACGACTCCAGGAACGACTCCCCGTAGGCGAAGTCCATCGAGACGTCGCGGACCTCCATCTGCGTGCCCGGCACCTTCGAGCCGAAGCGCACCGTGATGCCCTCGTCCGGCTGGACCCGCACGACCAGGGCGTTCTGGCCCAGGATCTCGGTGTCGTCGGCGCTGAAGGGCAGGTGCGGCGCCCGCTGGAACACCACGGCCACCTCCGTCACCCGGCGGCCCAGGCGCTTGCCCGTGCGCAGGTAGAACGGCACGCCGGCCCAGCGCCGGTTGGCGATCTCCAGCTTGATGGCGGCGTAGGTCTCGGTCTTGGACTCGGCCGAGATGCCGTCCTCCTGGAGGTAGCCGACCACCTTCTCGCCGCCCTGCCAGCCCGCGGAGTACTGGCCGCGGGCCGTGTTGAGGCCCAGGTCGGCCGGCAGCCGCACGGCCTTGAGCACCTTCTCCTTCTCCCGCCGCAGCGCCGAGGCGTCGAAGGAGGTCGGGTCCTCCATGGCGACGAGGGCGAGCAGTTGGAGCAGGTGGTTCTGGATCACGTCGCGGGCCGCGCCGATGCCGTCGTAGTAGCCGGCCCGGCCGCCGATGCCGATGTCCTCGGCCATCGTGATCTGCACGTGGTCGACGAAGCTGCGGTTCCAGATGGGCTCGTAGAGGTTGTTGGCGAACCTCAGCGCCATGATGTTCTGGACGGTCTCCTTGCCCAGGTAGTGGTCGATCCTGAAGATCGAGCTCTCCGGGAAGGCCGAGGTCGTGATCTCGTTCAGCTGGTGCGCGGACTGCAGGTCGTGACCGAACGGCTTCTCGATGACCACCCGCCGCCACGAGCCGTCGGGCGCGTCGGACAATCCCGTCCGCTTGAGCTGCTCCACCACCACCGGGAAGAACTTAGGCGGCACGGACAGGTAGAAAGCGTAGTTTCCGCCCGTGCCCCTGGTCTCGTCGATCTCGGCCAAGGCCATGGCCAGCGCGTCGAACGCCCCGTCGTCCGAGAACTCGCCCGGAACGAAGTGGATGCCCTCACGCAGCTGCTTCCAGACCTCCTCACGGAAGGGCGTCCTGGCGTGGGCCTTGACGGCGTCGTGCGTCAACTGGGCGAAGTCCTGGTCCTTCCAATCCCGCCGGGCGAACCCGACCAGGGAGAATCCGGGCGGCAACAGCCCCCGGTTGCCCAGGTCGTAGATCGCCGGCAGCAGCTTGCGCTTGGCCAGGTCCCCCGTCACGCCGAACAACACCATCACACATGGTCCCGCCACCCGGGGCAGCCGCTTGTCGCGCGGGTCGCGCAGCGGGTTGGCGGCTGCCACCTCCATGGTGGTGGCGGTGCCCGCGACGGCGGCCGCCACGGTGGCGGCCTCCTCCGCGGGTGCTGCCGGGTCTGTCATCTCAAGCCTCCTGTGCGGCTGCGAGCAAACGCGCGACTCCGGCCGCGCGGTCGGTCAAATGCAGGCGTACGGCCGGGCGCCCGCGGGTATCCAGCGCCCCCAGGTCGCCGAGCGCCTGCGCGAGCTGGAGCCGGCCCAGCGTGTACGGTCTGCCCGGCACGGCGACGTCCTCGGTCACCGCCCCGGTGATCTGCAGGAACACCCCGTTCTGCGGGCCACCCTTGTGATATTGCCCGGTCGAGTGCAGGAATCGCGGCCCCCACCCGAACGTGACCGGCCGCTCGGTGCGCAGCGCGAGCAGCGCCCGCAGCGTGGCCGGGTCGGCCATCATCCAGGCGTCGGTCATCTGCTCGAAGTCGGCCCCGTCGGGCACCGGCGCGTCGAAGGCCGCCAGCCGGTCGAGGTAGGCGGTGATCGCCAGGTAGCCGTCATCGGGGACCGCGTCCAGCAACTCGGCGAACAGGCCGGGCAGGTCCTTGGCCGTCACCGGCCCGTACGCCTCGACCGGGCCGTCCGCGAACGCGGGAGCGCCGGCCGGCAGGTCGGGCAGGGCCAGCAGGGCGGCGGTGTTCTCCTTCGACTCGGCCACGTTCGGCTGGTCGAAGGGGTCGATGCCGAGCAGCGTCCCGGCGATGGCGACGGCGTACTCCCAGACGAGGAACTGCGCGCCGAGCGGCCCGTCCACGCGGACGTCGCCGACGTCGGACTCGATCGCCACGACCAGCTCGTCATCCGCCCCGGCCGGCTCGGCGGCCACGACGGGCAGGATCCCCCTGCCCTGCTTGCCGGTGGACTCGGCGACGAGCTGCTCGATCCAGTCGGGCAGCCCGGTGATGGCCGAGAGCTGGTCCTCGAGAATCAGTTTGTCCCGGCCGGCCAGGGCCGCGCCGGCGAGCGCCGCGCCCAGGTCGAGGCCGGGGTTGCCGCTGTCGAGCGACAGCAGCGGCAGCACCTCTTCCGCGTCGTCGAGCAGCCGCTCCACGTCCGCCCCCGCCAGCGCGGCGGGCACCAGCCCGAACGCCGACAACGCGGAGTAGCGGCCGCCCACGCCATGAGGGGCGAGCACCAGGTCGTAACCGGCCTCCACGGCCCGCCGCTCCAGCGGCGAGCCAGGGTCGGTGACGACCACGACGCGGCCGGCGGGCGCGAGGCCCGCCTCGGCGAAGAGCCGCTCGTAGATCCGCAGGTGGCAGTCGGTCTCCACGGTCGAGCCGCTCTTGCTCGACACCACCAGGACCGTCGACTCCAGCCCCTCCGCCAGTGCCCGGCGCACCTGGCCGGGATCGCTCGTGTCCAGCACCGTGAGCGGCACGTCGGCGGTGTCGCAGATGACCTGCGCCGCCAGCGAGGAGCCGCCCATCCCGGCCAGGACCACGTTGGTCAGGCCCGCGGCGCGGGCCCGGCCCGCGAGCTCGCCCAGGACGGGCAGCAGCTCGCGGGAGGAGCGGGGCAGCGTCAGCCAGCCGAGCCTGACCGCCGCCTCCGCCTCGGCGTCCTCACCCCACAGCGTGGGGTCGCCGGCGGCGAGCCGCGCGGGCACGCCGTCGGCGACGAGGCGCCCCGCGGCGGAGGAGGCGGCCGAGGCCACCCCCTCCTCGCGGTAAGAGACCTCCATCACGGAACCAGGTTCTTGCTGACGCTCTCGAGCAGCTCGTTCCAGGACGCCTCGAACTTCTCCACGCCCTCCTCCTCCAGGACCCGCACCACGTCGTCGTAGTCGACGCCGGCGTCCTTCAGCGCGGCCATGGTGTTCCAGGCCTGCTCGTAGAAGGGGCGCACGGTGTCGCCGGTGACGTTGGCGTGGTCGGCCGTGGCGTCGAGCGTCTTCTCCGGCATCGTGTTGACGGTGCCGGGCGCGACGAGCTGGTCGACGTAGAGGGTGTCGGAGTATTCGGGGTTCTTGACCCCGGTCGACGCCCACAGCGGCCGCTGCGGGCGCGCGCCGGCGGCGCGCAGGCGCTGCCAGCGCTCGGAGTTGACGACGTCCTCGAACGCCGCGTACGCCAGGCGCGCGTTGGCCACGCCCGCCTTGCCCTTGAGCTCCGGCTTGCCGAGCTGGTCGAGCCGCTTGTCGATCTCGGTGTCGACGCGGCTGACGAAGAAGGAGGCCACCGACTCGATCGAGGCCAGGTCGAGGCCCTTGGCCTGGGCCGCCTCCAGGCCGGTCAGCCAGGCGTCCATGACCGCGCGGTAGCGCTCCAGGGAGAAGATCAGCGTGACGTTGACGCTGATGCCCTCGGAGATCGCCTGCGTGATCGCGGGCAGCCCCTCCAGCGTGGCCGGGATCTTGATCAGCAGGTTGGGCCGGTCGACCAGCCACCACAGCGCGCGGGCCTCGGCGATCGTCTTCTCGCTCTCGCGGGCCAGGCGCGGGTCCACCTCCAGCGACACGCGGCCGTCCACGCCGCCGCTGGCGTCGTAGACCGGGCGCAGCACGTCGGCGGCCCAGCGGATGTCGTAGGTGGTGATGGCGCGTACGGCCTCGCCCACGTCGACGCCGCGTACGGCCAGGTCGTGCAGCTGGGTGTCGTAGGCGTCGCCCTTGCTCAGCGCACCGGCGAAGATCGTCGGGTTGGAGGTCACCCCGACGACGTTCTTCTCCTTGATCAGCTGGTCGAGGTTGCCCGTGCGCAGGCGCTCGCGGCTGATGTCGTCGAGCCAGATGGCAACGCCCTGGCCGGACAGCTTGTTGAGGTTCTCGCTCATGATCTTTCTCAGTTTCCCGTCGTCTCGCCCTTGTCCTGACCCAGCTTGGCCAGGCTCGCCTTGGCCGCGGCCGCCACGCGCTCCGCCGTCAGTCCGAACTGCTCGTACAGAGTCCTGTATGGGGCGGAGGCACCGAAGTGTTCGAGACTGACCACTTCGCCGCACTCGCCGACGTAGGCGTGCCAGCCGAGCGCGATGCCCGCCTCGACCGCCACGCGAGCCCGGATCGACGAGGGCAGAACCGTCTGCCTGTATGCGGAATCCTGCCCGTTGAACCACTCGACACACGGCATGGACACCACTCGCGTGGGTATTCCCTGAGACTCCAGGATGTCGCGGCCGTTGACCGCGATCTCCACCTCGCTGCCGGTGGCGATGAGGATGACCCTCGGCTGGCCGTCGGACGCCTCGCGCAGCACGTAACCGCCCCGGGCCACGCCGTCGGCGCTGGTGCCCTCGTAGACCGGCAGGTTCTGCCGGGTCAGCGCCAGCGCGGCGGGCCGGTCGGTGTGCTCCAGCACGGCCTTCCAGGCGTAGGCCGTCTCGTTGGCGTCGGCCGGGCGCACCACGTCGAGCCCGGGGATCGCGCGCAGCGCCCACAGGTGCTCGATCGGCTGGTGGGTCGGGCCGTCCTCGCCGAGGCCGATGGAGTCGTGCGTCCACACGTACGTGACCGGCAGCTTCATCAGCGCGGCCAGGCGCACCGAGGGACGCATGTAGTCGGAGAAGACCAGGAACGTGCCGCCGTAGGGGCGGGTGCCGCCGTGCAGCGCGATGCCGTTGAGAATGGCGCCCATGGCGTGCTCACGGATGCCGAAGTGCAGCGTGCGGCCGTAGCGGTTGCCCGGGAACGCCTTGGTCTGGAACTCCTCGGGGATGAAGGACGGCTCGCCCTTCATCGTGGTGTTGTTGGACTCGGCCAGGTCGGCCGAGCCGCCCCACAGCTCGGGCAGCACCGGCGCGAGCGCGTTGAGCACCTCGCCCGAGGCCTTGCGGGTGGCGACCGAGGAGCCCTTCTCGAACGACGGCAGCGCCGTGGCCCAGCCGGCCGGCAGCTCCCGGTGGGAGATGCGGTCGAGCTCGGCGGCGCGCTCCGGGTTGGCCAGGCGCCACTCGGCGTAGGTCTTCTCCCACTCGGCGTGCTCGGCGCGGCCGCGCTGGGCGACGCCGCGGACGTGGTCGAGCACCTCGGCCGGCACGTCGAAGGTCTTGGCCGGGTCCATGCCCAGCACCTGCTTGGTGGCGGCGACCTCGGACTCGCCCAGGGCGGAGCCGTGGATCTTGCCGGTGTTCTGCTTGTTGGGGGCGGGCCAGCCGATGATCGTGCGCAGCCGGATGAACGACGGGCGGTCGGTCTCGGCCTTGGCCGCCTCAAGGGCTTTGTACAGGGCCGGGACGTCCTCGGCGTAGTCGCCGGTCACGGTCCAGTCGACGCTCTCGGTGTGCCAGCCGTAGGCCTGGTAGCGCGCGACCACGTCCTCGGACTTCGCGATCTGCGTGTCGTCCTCGATGGAGATGTGGTTGTCGTCCCAGACGACGATGAGGTTGCCCAGCTTCTGGTGGCCGGCGATCGAGCTGGCCTCGTGGCTGATGCCCTCCTCGATGTCGCCGTCGCTGACGAAGCACCAGATGCGGTGGTCGAACGGCGAGGCGCCCTGCGCGGCGTCGGGGTCGAACAGGCCGCGCTCGCGGCGGGCCGCGATCGCCATGCCGACCGCGTTGCCCAGGCCCTGGCCCAGCGGGCCCGTCGTCGTCTCCACGCCGGCCGTGTGGCCGTGCTCGGGGTGACCGGGCGTCAGGCTGTCCCACTGGCGCAGCCGCCGCAGGTCGTCGAGCGTCAGCCCGTAGCCGGACAGGTAGAGCTGGATGTAGAGCGTCAAGCTGGAATGGCCGCACGACAGGACGAAACGGTCGCGGCCGATCCAGCCGGGATCGGTCGGGTCGTGGCGCATCACGCGCTGGAACAGCAGGTATGCGGCGGGGGCCAGGCTCATGGCGGTGCCGGGATGACCCGAGCCCGCCTTCTCCACTGCGTCCATCGCCAGGGCTCGAACGACGTCGACCGCCTGCTTGTCCAGGTCGGTCCATTCAAGGGCTGGCACGAGTTCGGTGCTCAAGTGCTCGATCTCCGGAATCTAGTTGTCGTGGTGGTGCCGGTCGGCTTTCCCGCCCCGCGGCCGACCGTCTTCGGCGGCCCGCCGCAGGTTGTGCGGCCCGCGCCTACACGGGACCCTAACCGAGTGGAGATGGCGATCGATTCCCATTCCACCCGCGCGTGTCCATGTACGGCGCAAGCCCCCCATTGGCCGGACCGGCCGACCCTGCGACTACAGTTTGGTTGTTCGCAGGGGCGTCACGGCGCCCGCCCATGGATCCGCTCTTATCAGAGGTTACGCGTTGACTCCGCACAGGCTGGAAGCGCCTTGACGGTGCTGACCAACAGGCAGGCGACGGCCCCTTCACCGCAGGTGGAGGCGCCGCGCTCGATAGGCATGACCATCAAGGCCTACATCGCGCTCACCAAGCCGCGGATCATCGAGTTGCTGCTGATCACGACGCTGCCGGTGATGTTCCTCGCCGCGGGCGGCCTGCCGCCGCTGTGGACGTCGATCGCGGTCATGGTCTTCGGCACCCTGTCGGCGGGCAGTGCCAACGCGCTCAACTGCTACGTGGACCGCGACATCGACCAGAAGATGCGCCGCACCCGCCGCAGGCCGCTGGCCAGGCACCAGGTCTCGCCCCGCGGCGCGCTGATCTTCGGCATCGTGCTGGGCGTGCTGTCCACCATCGGCCTCTGGGCGACCACCAACTGGCTGGCCGCGGTGCTGTCGCTCGCGGCGATCCTGTTCTACGTGCTGGTCTACTCGATGATCCTCAAGCGGCGTACGGCCCAGAACATCGTGTGGGGCGGCATCGCGGGCTGCATGCCGGTGATGATCGGCTGGGCCGGCATCACCGAGCGGCTCGACTGGGCGCCGCTGGTGCTCTTCGGCGTGGTGTTCTTCTGGACGCCGCCGCACACCTGGACGCTGGCCATGCGCTACAAGGAGGACTACGCGGCGGCCAAGGTGCCGATGCTGCCGGTGGTGGCCACCGAGCGGCGGGTCGTGCTGGAGTCCATCGCCTACACCTGGGCCACCGTGCTGTGCTCGCTGGCGCTGTGGCCGGTGGCGGGCACCACGCCGTTCTACGCGATCGTGGCCGCCGTGCTGGGCGCGATGTGCCTGTGGGAGGTGCACCGCCTGCTCGCCCGGCTCAACGCCGGCAAGACGGGCGTCGACCTGCGGCCGATGCGCTTCTTCCACTGGTCCAACGCCTACCTGGCGCTGCTGTTCCTGGCCGTGGCGATCGATCCGCTGCTGGCCTGAGCCTCTCGTCCTGCCCACCGCCCGGCCGTTGCGCCGGGCTTTTCCTCTTTCGTATCATGCACATATGAATAGCTCTTCAGGTGTTGTGGCGGCGCTGGACGGATGCGTCGTGCCGGAGCCGGACGCGGCCAGGGTCGCGGCCACCAGGGACCGGCTCGTGACGCCTGACGAGGCCACCCGGCTGGCCGAGCTGTTCCGCCTGCTCGGCGACCCCACGCGGGCCCGGCTGCTGTACGCGCTGCTGGAGGCGGGGGAGCTGTGCGTGTGCGACCTGGCCGACGCGGTCGAGGTGACCGACACCGCCGTCTCCCACGCGCTGCGCCTGCTCCGCACGGCCGGCATCGTGGCCAGCCGCAGAGCCGGGCGCATGATCTACTACCGGTTGGCGGACGCTCACGTCCGCATGCTCCTCGACCTGAGCCGGGAGCATCTGAAGGAGACCGGATGAGCGGCGATCACGGGCCCGATCAGACCCGCGGGGGCGGGCACGGGCACGGGCACGGGCACGGTCATGCGCTGAGCGCGGACGCCGACCGGCGTTACCTCCTCGGCGCGCTGGCGCTGATCCTCGGCTACATGGCGGTCGAGGTGGTCGCCGGTGTGGTCGCCAACTCGATCGCGCTGATCTCCGACGCCGCCCACATGCTCACCGACGCCAGCGCCATCGCGCTGGCCCTGATCGCGATGCGCATCGCCGCCAGGCCGGCGAAGGGGGCCTACACCTTCGGCTACAAGCGGGCCGAGATCCTCTCCGCGCAGATCAACGGGGTGACGCTGCTGCTGCTGGTGGCGTACTTCGTCTACGAGGGTGTGCGCAGGCTGCTGGAGCCGCCCGAGGTGCACGGCCCGATCGTGGTCGTCACCGCCGTCGCGGGCATCGCGGTCAACGCGCTGGCGGCCTGGCTGCTGTCCAGGGCGAACCGGCGCAGCCTCAACGTCGAGGGCGCCTTCCAGCACGTGCTCAACGACATGTACGCCTTCATCGCCACCGCCGTGGCCGGCCTCGTGGTCTGGCTGACCGGCTTCCGCCAGGCCGACACGATCGCCGCCCTGGTCGTGGCCGCCCTCATGCTCAAGGCCGGGTGGGGGCTGCTGCGCGACTCCGGCCGGGTGCTGCTCCAGGCCGCGCCCAGCGACCTGGACCCGGACGAGATCGGCCGGGTGCTGGCCGCCGACGCGGACGTGGAGGAGATCCACGACCTGCATGTCTGGACGGTGACGAGTGGCTATCCGACCCTGTCGGCCCACGTGATCGTGGCCAGGGGCTCCGACTGCCACCGGGTGCGCACCCGGCTCGCGGACCTGCTGCACGAACGGTTCGCCATCGGGCACACGACACTCCAGGTCGACCACGGGATTCCCGGCCTCGACCGGCACTGCGAGGACCCGCACGGACCCCGGCACTCTGATCCGTTAAGGTCACCGTATGGCGACCCGTGATCCACGCTGGGTGTTGAAGGACCGCCCGTCGTTCGCGTTGATCATCGGGCTGGTCCTCACCGGCATCTGCGCTCTGGTCTCGTTCTCCTTCGACGTCTTCAACGGCGCTCCGGTGCAGTTCTTCATCGCGCTCGCCCTCGCCCTGGCGCCGGTTCCGCTGCTGCTCGCGGCGGTGCTGGCGCTGGACCGGATGGAGCCGGAGCCGCGCAGCAACCTGGTCTTCGCCTTCGCGTGGGGCGCGGGCGTCGCGGTGCTCGTCGCCGGTGTGATCAACTCGCTCAACCTGCACTACATCATCGACACCGCCCAGCTGTCGGAGGCCAGCGCGCGCAACATCGCGGCCACGTTCGGCGCGCCCGTGGTGGAGGAGACGATGAAGGGCCTGGTGCTGCTGGGCCTGCTCAGGTTCCGCCGGGCCGAGCTGGACGGGCCGACCGACGGCGTCATCTACGCCAGCATGGTCGGCCTCGGCTTCGCCATGAGCGAGAACGTCAGCTACTACCTCGGCGCGCTGTCCACCTCCGGCGTCAAGGGGCTGGCCGTCACGGTGGTGCTGCGCGGCATCCTGTCGCCGCTGGCGCATCCGCTGTTCACCTCGATGATCGGGGTCGGCGTGGCGTACGCGGCCCAGCGGAGCGGGCCGGAGCGGGTGAGCTACGTGCTGGCCGGCTGGTCGGGGGCGATGATCCTGCACGGGCTGTGGAACGGCCTGGCCTCCTACGGCGGCTTCCCCGGGCTCGTCGTGGCCTACCTGGTGCTGCTGGTCGTCCTGGTCGTGCTCATCGGCGTGGTCTTCAAGGACCGGCGGCGCATCGTGGCGCTCATCCAGCGGTATCTGCCGCCGTACGAGCCGACCAAGCTCGTCACCCAGGCCGACGTCTACATGCTCTCGGCCTTCTCCCGGCGCCGCCAGGCCCGGCAGTGGGCCCGCGCCTACGGCGGCAAGCGGGGGGTGCGCGCGATGCGCGACTACCAGCTCGCCGCCACCGAGCTGGGGCTGCTGCACGAGCGGGCGGCCCGGCACATGGTCGACGAGCACGACTTCCACGAGGAGCAGCGGGCGCTGCTGGAGTGCATGAGCACGGCGCGGGCCGACTTCCCCGTGCCCTCGATGCACACCAGGTCGGTGGCTCGCGGCTCACCCCCGCCCGGCTACGCGCCCGGCGCCCCTGGCGCGCCGGGCTGACCGGAGCAGGGCACGAGCGGGGCGGACATATTTCGCGAAACGGGCGTCCTTCGGGGTGGGGGAGTGGCGGACGTACCACCGCATATCCCGGCACATCACCTCAGACGGCGGCGGTCGCCTCGGTGGCCTCGGTGGGGGAGGGGCTGACCGGGGCGGGCTCGCCGTCGCGGACGCGCAGCGAGGTGACGACCCGCAGGGCGGCGATCCAGACCAGCGTCGAGCCCAGGACGTGCAGCAGCACCAGCGCGGCCGGCACGGCCAGGAACCACTGGGTGTAGCCGATCACGCCCTGGAGCAGCTCCACCCCGAGCAGCGCCAGCGCCGCCCGCCTGGCGGGCCTCGGCGCGTTGGTCACGTGCAGGGCGAACAGCAGCGCGAACGTCAGCCCCACCACCAGGTAGGCCAGGTCGGCGTGGAAGCGGGCCACGGCCTCGATGTCGAGGTCGAAGCGCGAGGCCATCTCGTCGCCCGAGTGCGGCCCCGTGCCGCTGACCACGACCCCGGCCACCAGCAGCGCGAACGCCGCGGCCAGCAGCACGTGGCCGAGCCTGCGGATGTCGCGGTGGGTCACCCGGCGCAGGGGGCCGTCGCCCTCGCCCGCGCGCGCGTACAGCAGCCAGCAGACGGCGATCAGGCCGCTGGAGATCAGGTAGTGGGTGCCGACGGTGAACGGGTTGAGCATCGTGTTGACGACCAGCCCGCCCCACAGCGCCTGGGCCACGATGCCGGCCGGCTGCAACCAGGCCAGGCGCACCAGCGAGACCCGGCGCGGCGCCAGCCGCAGCGCGGCCAGCACGCACGCGACGCCGACCGCGAGCACCAGGAAGGTCAGCAGCCGGTTGCCGAACTCCACGGCCATGTTGAGCGGCGACACCTCGGGGTGCGCCACCGGCACGAAGCTGTCGGGCGTGCACCTCGGCCAGGTCGGGCAGCCGAGCCCGGAGGCGGTGACGCGCACGCCCGCCCCGGTCACCGTGATCCCCGCGTTGACCACCACGGACGCCAGCGCCCAGCCGCGCAGCGAGCGAGTCGTGGGTGCCCAGAAGGACAGCAGGAAACGCACGAAGAGGTTGGGGTGGTCCGTGGGTAGCTTCACGTCATCGATGGTAGGGGCCGGGCCCACCGGTCCTGCCACCGGGAACAGGCTTCTCAAGACCTCAAGGTATGTGACATATTACTGGGAGGAGGTGGTGATGTCCGACGTGATCGTCGTCGGCGCCGGAGTCGTGGGCGCGGCCTGCGCCTACTACGCCGCGCGCGCGGGCCTCGACGTGACCGTGGTCGACCGCGGGCCCGTGGCGGGCGGCACGACGGGCTCGGGCGAGGGCAACATCCTGGTGTCCGACAAGGAACCGGGGCCCGAGCTGGAGCTGGCCGTGCTGTCGAACCGGCTGTGGCGCACGCTCGCCGAGCCGGGCGGGTTCGAGTTCGAGGCCAAGGGCGGGCTGGTCGTCGCCGAGACCGAGGACGTCCAGCGGCAGCTCACCGGGCTGGCCGCCGAGCAGGGCGTGGAGTACGCGCTCGTGGGGGCGTCCGAGCTGCGCGACCATGAGCCGCACCTGGCCGAGGGGCTGGCCGGCGGCGTCTACTACCCGCAGGATGCGCAGGTGCAGCCCATGCTGGCCGCCGCCACCCTGCTCCGGCGCGGCGCCGGCGACTACGGGCACAACTACGGGCACGGCTACGGGGACGACTACGGGGACGACAACGAGCGCGGCTACGGGCGCGACAACGAGCGCGGCCACGGGCGCGACAACGGGCATGGCACCGTGCGGCTGCGTCTCGGCGTCGAGGTCACCGGCTTCCTTCGCTCCGGTGAGCGGGTGACCGGTGTGCGCACCTCCCAGGGAGACGTCCTCGGTGACGCCGTCGTCAACGCGGCCGGCACCTGGGGCGGGCAGATCGCCGCGCTCGCGGGCGCCCACCTGCCGATCCTGCCCAGGCGCGGGTTCATCCTCGTCACCCAGCCGCTGCGCGAGCCGCTCATCCGGCACAAGGTCTACACCGCCGCCTACGTGACCAACGTGGCCAGCGACTCCGCCGGCCTGGAGACCTCGGCCGTCGTGGAGGGCACGCCCGCGGGGACCGTGCTCATCGGGGCGAGCAGGGAGCGGGTCGGGTTCGACCGGACGACGTCGGTGCCCGTCCTGTCGCGGCTGGCGGCCCAGGCCGTCGCGCTCTTCCCCGCGCTGCGCGAGGTCCGGGCCATCAGGTCGTACTGCGGCTTCCGGCCGTACTGCCCCGACCACCTGCCCGTCATCGGGGCCGATCCGCGCGTGCCCGGGCTGTACCACGCGTGCGGCCACGAGGGGGCCGGCATCGGGCTCGCCCCGGCCACCGGACATCTCCTGGCCCAGCTGCTCACCGGCGAACAGCCCGACCTGGACCTGACCCCCTTCCGCCCGGACCGCTTCACCGAGGAGACTTCGTGACCCCCCTCACCCCGGCGGAGGCATTCGTGACTTGCCCTGCCCCGGCGGAGGAGCCCAATGTGACCCGCCACGTTCCAGGGGAGGACGTGTGACCTTTCACATCACCGTCGACGGGCGCAGCGTTCCCGTCGTGCCGGGCCAGACGATCGGCGCGGCGCTGCACGCGGCCGGCGTGAAGTCGTGGCGCACCACCCGGTTCGGCGGGCGGCCGCGCGGGCTGTTCTGCGGGATCGGGGTCTGCTTCGACTGCCTGATCTCGGTCAACGGGCGGGCGCCTGAGCGGGCATGCCTGCTGGAGGCCGCACCGGGGGACGAGGTGACGACGGCGTGACGCACGACCCCATGAACGGCCCTGAGACTGGGAGCGCGACCAACCCTGTGACCGGCCCTGTGACCGGCCCTGTGACTGACCGTGTGACCGATTCCGTGACGTACGATCTCGTGGTGGTCGGCGGCGGGCCCGCCGGTGTGGCGGGCGCGCTGACGGCGGCGCTGGCCGGGCTGAGCGTGGCGCTGGTGGACTCCGGGCCGCGGCTCGGCGGCCAGTACTTCCGGCACGCACCCGTGCCCAAGGAAGGGCCCGGGCCGGGGGCCGGGCTCGCCCGGTTCCTGCGGCAGGCCGACGCTCTCACCGCCCGCGCCGACGTGCTGTCACGGCACCAGGTCTGGAACGTCTCCCGCGACCCGGACGGCACCCTGACCGTCCACTGCCTGACCAGCGCACCGGCCACACCACCCCATCCGTCGAGCTCCGGTGGCGTGGGTGCCGGCGGGGAGCGGGCCGTGGTGTTGCGGGGGCGGCGGTTGTTGATCGCCACCGGGGCGCATGACCGGCCGTTGCCGTTCCCGGGCTGGGATCTGCCTGGGGTGCTCACCGCCGGTGGTGCACAGGCGTTGCTCAAGGGTGGCGGAGTTCTGGCGGGGCGGAGGGTCGTCGTCTCCGGCACCGGGCCCTTCCTGCTGCCGGTGGCCACCGGGCTGGCCGGGGCGGGGGCGCGGGTGCTCGGTGTGTACGAGGCCAACGGCGGGCTCGGGCTGGCCCGGCATCCGCTGCTCGCCCTGGGCAAGGCCGGCGAGGCGGCGGGGTACGCGGCCGCGCTGGCCCGGCACCGGGTGCCGTACCGCACCCGTCAGGCGGTGATCGCCGCCCACGGGGACACCGAGGTGGAGGCCGTGACCGTGGCCCGCCTCGACGCCGGCTGGAACGTTCTCGCCACCCGCGTCGTCCGCTGCGACGCCCTGGCCGTCGGCTACGGGTTCGTCCCGCAGATCGAGCTCGGGACCCAACTCGGCTGCGCGACCAGGCACGACGTGGACGGCAGCCCCGTACTGGCCGTGGACGCGACCCTGCGCACGAGCGTCCCCGGCGTGTGGGCGGCCGGCGAACCCGTGGGCGTGGGCGGATGGCGGCTGGCCGAACTGGAGGGCCGCCTCGCGGGCCGCGCCATCGCCGGGGACGCGACGCTCAGCCTGGGCCGTGGTGTCAGCGCCGCAGACGTGGGTCTGGGCCGTGGTGCCGTCTCCGGGGACGCCGGTCCGGGTCGTGGTGGCGGTGCCCGGGACGCGGGTTCTGGTCGCCGGGGCCCGGACGGTGTGCTTGCTCGGCGTAGGGAGCGGTGGCGGGCTTTCGGGGAGGCGTTGCAGCGGGCCTATCCCATCCGGCCCGGCTGGCAGGGGTGGTTGCGGGACGACACGATCGTGTGCCGGTGTGAGGAGGTGCCGCTGGCGCGTGTACGCGAGGCGCAGCGGCTCGGTGCCACCGACGCGCGTTCGATCAAGCTCCTGGCCCGTCCCGGCATGGGCTGGTGCCAGGGCCGCATCTGTGGTTACGCCGTCTCCTGCCTGGCCGGCGAGCCGCCCCAGCCGCCCCGCCGCCCCATCGCCCAGCCCGTCACCCTCGGCGCGCTCGCCACGATCGAGGCCCCCGGCACCTCGCACCCCGACCCCGACGGCGGCAGCCCCCAAAGCGACGGCCCCCAAAGCGACGGCCCCCAAAGCGACGGCCCCCAAAGCGACGGCCTCGGCACCGGCGGGCCCCACGGCGACGGCCCACACGGCGACGGCCCACACGATGGCGGGCCCCGCGACGGCCGGCCTCACGACGGCGGGCGCCATGACGGCGCCGGCGAACACTCCGCTCACTGACCCCCGCGACATGGAGGACTTCCCGATGGACAACCGCAGCAAGCCCTGGCACGGCGTCATGGTGGCCACCGCGCTGCCCCTGCGCGAGGACCTGTCGGTCGACTACGACGCCTACGCCGAGCACTGCCGGTGGCTGGTCGCCAACGGCTGTGACGGTGTCGTGCCGAACGGGTCGCTCGGCGAGTACCAGACGCTCACCCCGCAGGAGCGCACGAAGGTGATCGAGACCGCGGTCGAGGTCGTCGGCGGGCCGGCCGTGATGGCCGGGGCGGGCGCGTACGGCGCCGCCGAGTCGCGCCGCTGGGCCGAGCAGGCGGGCGAGGCCGGCTGCGGCTCGGTGCTGCTGCTGCCGCCGAACGCCTACCGCGCCGACGAGCGCTCGGTCGTCGAGCACTACCGGGAGGTCGCCAAGGCGGGCGTGCCGGTCGTGGCCTACAACAACCCCCACGACACCAAGGTGGACCTCACCCCGGCGCTGCTGGCCAGGCTGCACGAGGAGGGGCTGATCGTGGCGGTCAAGGAATTCACCGGGGACGTACGCCGCGCGTACGAGATCGCCGAACTGGCACCCGGCCTCGACCTGCTGATCGGCTCCGACGACGTGCTGCTCGAACTGGCCCTGGCCGGAGCGGTGGGCTGGATCGCCGGCTACCCCAACGCGCTGCCCGCCTCCAGCGTCGCGCTCTACCGCGCCGCGGTGGCCGGCGACCTGGAGACGGCGCTGCCGCTCTACCGGGCCCTGCACCCGCTGCTGCGCTGGGACTCCAAGACCGAGTTCGTCCAGGCCATCAAGCTGTCCATGGACGTCGCCGGCCGGCACGGCGGCCCGTGCCGGCAGCCCCGGCAGCCGCTGACCGGCGAGCAGGAGGCTATCGTGCGGGCGGCGACCGAGAAGGCACTGGCAGAAGGGCTGCGATGAGGACCAAGCGCGTTTTCCACGCCGTCGACTCCCACACCGAGGGCATGCCGACCCGCGTCATCACCGGCGGCATCGGCGTGATCCCGGGCAAGAGCATGGCCGAGCGGCGCGTGTACTTCCGCGACCACCTCGATCACATCCGTACCCTGCTGATGACCGAGCCGCGCGGCCACTCGGCCATGAGCGGCGCCATCCTGCAGCCGCCGACCAGGCCGGACGCGGACTACGGCGTGCTGTTCATCGAGGTGTCGGGGCTGTTGCCGATGTGCGGCCACGGCACCATCGGCGTGGCGACCGTGCTGGTGGAGACCGGCATGGTCGAGGTCGTCGAGCCGGTCACGACCGTGCGCCTGGAGGTGCCCGCCGGGCTCGTCGAGGTGGACGTCGAGGTCGAGGACGGCATGGCCATGTCCGTGACGCTGCGCAACGTGCCCTCCTACTGCGACCGGCTGGACGCCTCGGTGAGCGTGCCGGGGTTCGGGGAGATCCCGTACGACCTCGCGTACGGCGGCAACTTCTACGCCGTCGTCGACCTGGACCGCTACGGTCTGCCGTTCGACCGCAAGGCCAAGAACGAGATCATCGCGGCCGGCCTGGCCACCATGGAGGCGATCAACGCCGCCGACGAGCCCGTCCACCGCGAGGACGACCGCATCCGCGGCTGCCACCACGTCTACTTCACCGCCCCCGGCTCCGACGCGCACCACTCGCGGCACGCCATGGCCATCCACCCCGGCTGGTTCGACCGCTCGCCCTGCGGCACCGGCACCAGCGCTCGCATGGCGCAGCTGCACGCCCGCGGCGAACTGCCGATCGGCCGCGACTTCGTGAACGAGTCGTTCATCGGCACCCGGTTCATCGGCCGGGTGCTGGAGGAGACCGAGGTGGGCGGGCGGCCCGCCGTCCTGCCCTCGATCACCGGGCGGGCCTGGATCACCGGCACCGCCCAGTACTTCCTCGACCCGCGTGACCCGTTCCCCGCCGGATTCGAGCTGTGAGGGGGCGGCCCTGATGAGCACGCCGAGTACCGGGCCGATCACCGGGCCGATCACCGGGCCGATCACCGGGCCGATCACGACGGTCGACTACCACACGGCCGGTGAGCCGTTCCGGATCGTGACCGGCGGGGTGCCCGAGATCGCCGGCTCCGACGTGCTCGCGCGCCGGAGCACGGCGATGGCCGAGCTCGACGACGTGCGGCGGCTGCTGTGTCACGAGCCGCGCGGGCACGCCGACATGTACGGCTGCTTCCTGGTCCCGCCGGACGACCCGGGCGCGCGGTTCGGCGCGCTGTTCTGGCACAAAGACGGCTTCTCCACCGCCTGCGGGCACGGCACGATCGCACTCGGCGTGTACGCCGTGCAGGAGGGCCTGGTCGAGGCCGCCCCGGACGGCGTGACCGAGGTGGTCGTCGACGTGCCGTCGGGCCGGGTCAAGGCCCGGGTGCGCACGTCGGGCGGCCGGGTCGAGTCCGTGACCTTCGTCAACGTGCCCTCGTACGTCGTCGCCCGCGACGTGCCCGTGGCCGGGACCACCGTGGACGTCGCGTACGGCGGCGCCATCTACGCCTCCCTGCCCGCCTCGGCCGTCGGGCTGTCGGTCGAACCCCGCCACCTGGACGCCCTCATCGGCCACGCCCGCCGGATCAAGGCGGAGCTCGCCGGTCATCCGGCCGCCACGCATCCGGACGACGAGCGGCTGTCCGGCGTGTACGGGGTGATCTTCCACGAGGAGCTGCCCGACGATGGTGGCGGTGGCGGTGGCGGTGGCGGGGTCAGGCGGCAGCGGAACGTCACCGTGTTCGCCGACGGCGAGGTGGACCGCTCGCCCTGCGGCTCGGGCACCGCGGCCAGGATGGCCCTGCTGCACGACGAGGGCGAAACGGGCGAGCTCATCCACCTGAGCATCGTGGGCAGCGTCTTCACCGCGCGCGTCGCGGCGGAGACCGATCGAGGAGTGGTCGTGGAGATCGACGGCATGGCGTACCGGACGGGGCGGCACACCTTCGAGCTCGACCCCGCCGATCCGTTCCAAACCGGGTTCACGCTGCGATGAGCGGCCTGCCGTACCTGGACGCGGCCACCCTGGAGCGGCTGGTGCCGATGGGACGGGCCGTCACCGTCCTGGAGGAGGCGCTGCGCGCGGGCCTCGACCCCGAGGCCACGCCGCAGCGGCCGGTCGTGGACGTGCCCGCCGGGCAACTGCTGCTCATGCCCGCCGCCACCCGCCGGTACGCCGGCGTCAAGGCGGTCAGCATCGCGCCCGCGAACCCGGAGCGCGGGCTGCCCCGGATCCAGGGGACGTACCTGCTGTTCGACGGCGACACCCTGACCCCGCTGGCGGCCATGGACGGGATCGCGCTCACCTCGCTGCGCACGCCCGCCGTCTCCGCCCTGGCCGTGCGGCACCTGGCGGAGCCGGGGGCGCGGCGGCTGGTGGTGTTCGGCAGCGGGCCGCAGGCGTACGGGCATGTGCTGGCACTGCGGGAGGTGCGGCCGGTCGAGGACGTCACCGTGGTCGGGCGGGACGCGGGACGGGCGGAGGAGCTGGCCGCCCGCTGCCACGCCCTCGGCCTGACCGCCCGCGCCCTCACCAACCCCGCGAACGACCCCACAAGCCGCACAACTCCCGCGAGCCGCACAAGCCCCAGCCCCACGACGTCCGCTCAAGCGACCGAAGACGGCAGGTCAGGGCCGGACGAGCAGGTGGCGCGGGCGCTGACGGAGGGGCTGGCGGAAGCGCTGGCGCAGGCCGATCTCGTCGCCTGCTGCACCACCGCGAGGCGACCGCTGTTCCCCGGTAAGCTCACCCGCGACGGCGCCACCGTCGTCGCGGTCGGCTCGCACGAGCCCGGCGCCCGCGAGCTCGACGGCGACCTCGTCGCGCGGGCCACCGTGATCGTCGAGGCCAGGGCGGCCGCCCTGGAGGAGGCCGGAGACGTCATCATCCCGATGAGCCGGGGTACGATCTCCTCCCGCCATCTCGCCGGAAACCTCGCCGACCTGATCACCGGACAGGTGATCATCGGACCGGGGCCGCGCGTGTTCAAGAGCACGGGCATGGCGTGGGAGGACCTCGTGGTCGCGGCTGCCGCATACGAGGCGTGGACGTAGACGCTTACGCGGCGTGAACAGAGAGGATGGGCGGATGGCTGCCGAGGACCGGCTCGACCTGCCGATGGTGGGGGAGCGGCAGAGCCTGCGCGAGCAGGTCGCGCACGCGCTGCGGGCGGCGCTGATCACGGGGGAGATGCGGCCGGGGGTCGTCTACTCGGCGCCGGTGCTGGCCGCCCAGTTCGGCGTCTCGGCCACGCCCGTCCGTGAGGCGATGCTCGACCTGGCCAAGGAGGGCCTGGTCGAGGCGGTGCGCAACAAGGGCTTCCGGGTCACCGAGCTGTCCGACCGCGACCTCGACGAGCTCACCGAGATCCGCCAGCTCATCGAGGTGCCCACGGTGGCCAGGCTGGCCGACAGCTCGCGGGCGGAGGAGTTCGAGCGGCTGCGGCCCATCGCCGAGGAGATCGTCGCGGCCAGCGAACGCGGCGACCTGCTCGCGTACGTGGACGCCGACCTGCGCTTCCACGTCGAGCTGCTGTCGCTGTGCGGCAACGCCCACCTGGTGTCGGTGGTGCGCGACCTGCGCAACAGGGCCAGGCTCTACGGCCTGTCGCAGCTGTCGGAACGCGGCACGCTGGGCGGCTCGGCCAGGGAGCACCTCGAACTGCTCGACGCGCTCAGCCGCGGCGACAGCGAGGCGGTCGGCACCCTCATGGCCGAGCACATCGGACATGTCAGGGGCATCTGGGCCGAGCACTGACCGCCGGGCGGGCGGCGCGAGTTCCGACATTCGGGGATCAGAAGCTCCCCTCAGGCGGTAATCTCATTTGCGGGCCGACCGGGCAAACGCCTCAGCGCGATCGCCGTCGGCTCGCCATCTCGTCCCCGTCGGACCGGCCACCATGCCGCTCCGGTGGTGGCATCCGCCTGGTCAAGCGGACACCCGCACTCCGCTGACCTTCGCGGGCTCGGCACACCCCGCCCACCGAGGCCGAGCCCTCCGCCGCGCGCCCGGGACCCCATCCAACGGGCGCGCGGCGGCCGCGCTTTCCGGCCGTCTCGCGCTATTTCACCCGCCGGGCGGCCCGCGTCGAGCCGAGACTGGCGGCCACGATGCAGATGATCGCCGCCCACTGCTGCACGTGCAGCAGCTCGCTCAGCAGCAGCACCCCGATCAGCGCCGCCACGGCCGGTTCGAGGCTCATCAGGATGCCGAACACGTGCTTGGGCATCCGCCGCAGCGCCTGCAGCTCCAGCGAGTAGGGGATCACCGACGACAGCAGCCCCACGCCCAGCCCGATCAGCAGCAGCTCGGGCCGCAGCAGCTCGGCCCCGCCGGTCGTGGCCCCGACCGGGGCGATCACCACCGCCGAGCGATCATCGCGAACGAGAGCCCGGTCGTGCCGGGGAAACGCCGCCCGGCGGCGGCCGACAGCAGGATGTAGGCGGCCCACCCCAGGGCGGCCAGCACGGCGAACCCGATGCCGGCCCACTGCACCGTGGCCGACCCGCCCCACGGGGCCAGCAGCGCGACCCCGGCCGCCGCCAGGCCGACCCACACCAGGTCGACCCGCCGCCGCGACGCCGCGACCGCCACACCCAGCGGCCCGAGGAACTCGATGGCCACCGCGATCCCCATGGGCAGCCGCGACAGGGCCTCGTAGAAGGACAGGTTCATCAGGGCCAGCGTCAGGCCGAAGCCGAGGCCCACCGCCCAGTCGCGCCACGCCAGCCCCTTGAGCCTGGGCCTGGCGAACGCCCCCATGATGAGCGCCCCCGCCGTGATGCGCAGGAACACCACCGCGCTCGGCGGCAGCGCCGCGAACAGCTCCTTGGCGAACCCGGCGCCCAGCTGCACGGAGAAGATCGCCAGCACCACCAGCCCGCTGGGCGGGATGGAGTCGGCCGCGCCGCGCAGCAGGCTGCCCGGCCTGGGCAGGCCGGAGCCGCGGTCGTAGGCGTCGTCGAGGGCGAAGGCGGTCACAGGACTCCTCTGGCGGATGCGAGGGGGCAACCGTCAGAGCTTACTCGGGCCCGCCGACATTCCCGTTTTGCGGCTGTACTACTGTTGATCGGGTCATTCATCCAGGCCAACGAACCGTGGACCCATGACGACCCCCCCCCTCCCGTGAGTCTCGTCCGCCCGCCCCTGCCCCTGTCGGTGGCCGCGTTCATCAGCAGCTTCGACCGCTTCGCGGTGAGCCCCATGCTCGTGCTCATCGCCGACGATCTCGGCGTCTCCCTGTCGGGCGCGGTGGCCGCCGCGAGCGGCTACTACCTCGCGTACGGGCTGACCCAGCCGCTGTGGGGGCTGCTGTCCGACCGGCTCGGACGCGTGCGGGTCATGCGCTGGGCGCTGTTCGGCGCCGCCGTGGCCGGGGCGGTCTCGGCGCTGATGCCCGTCCTGGCGACGCTCGTGGTGGCCAGGGTCGTGACCGGCGCCTGCTTCGGCGCGGTCATCCCGACGGGGCTGACGTACGTGGGCGACACCGTACGCGCCGAGGTGCGCCAGCGGGCGCTCACCGACCTCATGGCCGCGGCCGCGCTCGGCACCGCGCTGGCCACCGGGCTCGGCGGGGTCGTCGCCGGTCTGGTGAACTGGCGGGTGGCCTTCACCGTGCCCGCCGTCTTCGCGCTGATCTGCGCGGTCGCGCTGCGCGCGCTGCCCGAGCCGCCCCGCCACGAAGGGAACGACGGCCGGGGCGTGGGCGGCTACCTGGGGGCGGTGCTGCGGCAGCGGTGGGCGCTGCTGGTGTTCGCGCTCGCCTTCACCGAGGGGGCGATCATGCTCGGCGCCATGCCGTTCCTGGCTCCCGCGCTGCAGCACACCGGCCTCGCCGCCGCCGTGGCCGGCCTGGCCATCACCGCGTACGGGCTGGGTCTGTGGGCCTTCGCCAAGCTGGTCAAGCACCTGTCCGGCCGCTGGCCCGTCCCGTTGCTGATGGTCGTGGGCGGCGCGCAGCTCTGCGTGGGCTTCGCGATCGTGACGGTGAACGTCAGCGTGCCGTCCGTGGCCGTCACCGCGCTGCTGCTGGGCGGCGGCTGGTCGTTCCTGCACTCCTCGCTGCAGACCTGGGCCACCTCGGTCGTGCCCGAGGCCAGGGGGACGACGATCGCGTTCTTCGCCTGTTCCCTGTTCGTGGGCAGCGCGGTGGCCTCGTGGGCGGCGGGGCCGCTGGCCGAGGACGGGCGCTACGCCCTGTTGTTCGGCCTGGCCGCGGTCGCGGCGATCCCGCTGACCGCCGCGGCCGCGCTCGGCCGCCACCGCTACGGCGCCCTGCGCGCCGCCCGCCCGGAACCCCAGCCCGAATAGCCCGCACCGCCGGCGCCCGCGTACCCGAGCGGACGGGTCGCTCCAGCGGGCCGGCTCACTCCCAGCGGAAGGTGCGGGAGACCAGCGCCAGGGACAGCGCCGCCCACACGACCAGCACGACCACGGAGGCGAGCGGCAGCGCGGCGCCCTGGGAGAGCACGGCGCGCAGCCCGCCGGTGAGCGCGGAGATGGGCAGCGCCTCCAGGACCGGCCGCAGCCCCTCGGGGAACTTCGTCAGCGGGAACATCACCCCGCCCGCCCCCAGCAGCACCAGGTAGACCAGGTTGGCGCCGGCCAGCGTGGCCTCGGCGCGCAGGGTGCCCGCCATGAGCAGCCCCAGCCCGCTGAAGGCCGCCGTGCCCAGCACGATCAGCAGCGCGGCGGCGAGGAAGGACCCCTGCGGCCGCCAGCCCAGCGCCAGCCCCACGGCCACGATGATGACCGCCTGGACCGCCTCCACGCCGACGACCGCCGTCGTCTTGGCGAGCATCAGCCCGCTCCTGGACAGCGGTGTGGCGCCCAGCCGCTTGAGCACCCCGTAACGGCGCTCGAACCCGGTCGCGATGGCCTGCCCGGTGAAGGCGGTGGACATGACCGCCAGCGCCAGCACGCCGGGGACCAGGAAGTCGGCCCGCCGCCCGCCGCCGACGTCGATCAGCGGCGCCAGCGAGAAGCCGGTCAGCAGCAGCACGGGGATGACCAGGGTCAGCAGGAGCTGCTCGCCGTTGCGCAGCATCGCGCGGATCTCCGCGCCCGCCTGCGCCAGCACCATGCGCCCGAACGGCGCCGCGCCGGGCGCGGGCGTGAGGTCCAGCGTGGTCATCGCGACTCCCGGCACGTGGATGAGAGGAACCGGCCCGGCGTGGTCATCGCAGCTCCCTGCCGGTCAGTTCGAGGAAGACGTCTTCGAGGGTGCGCCGTTCGATGCGCAGGTCGTCGGCGGTGACGCCCTCGGCCGCGCACCAGGCCGTCACCGTGGCCAGCAGCTCGGGCCCCACCTGACCCTCGATGATGTAGTGGCCGGAGGGCGACTCCTTGGCCGCGCTGCCCGCGGGCAGCGCGTTGAGCAGCTCTTCCAGGCCCAGCCCCGGCCTGGCCCTGAACCGGAGCTGGCGCTCGGCCCCGGTCAGCGAGGCGGGGCTGCCCTCGGCCACCACGCGCCCCCTGTCGATGATCACCACGTGGTCGGCCAGGCGCTCGGCCTCGTCCATGTGGTGCGTGGTCAGCACCACCGACACGCCCGCCTGGCGCAGCTCGGCCACCAGCTCCCAGCAGGCGTGCCTGGCCTGCGGGTCGAGGCCCGCCGTCGGCTCGTCGAGGAAGACCAGCTCGGGCCGGCCGACGACGGCCGCCGCCAGCGAGAGCCGCTGCTGCTGACCGCCGGACAGCCGCCGGTAGGGGGTGCGGGCGTGGTCGGTGAGGCCCAGCCGGGCCAGCAGCGCCGCGGTGTCGAGCGGGCTGGCGTAGAAGCGGGAGACCAGCCGCAGCCACTCGGCGCAGCGCATCGCCGGGGGCACGCCGCCCGCCTGCAGCATCACGCCCACCCGCGCGCGCAGCTCGGGCCGCGTGGGGGACAGGCCGAGCACTCTGACCGTGCCCGCGTCGGCGGTGCGGAAGCCCTCGCAGATCTCCACCGTGGACGTCTTGCCCGCGCCGTTGGGGCCGAGCACCGCGGTGACCGCTCCGCGCTCGGCCCGCAGCGTGAGGCCGTCGACGGCGGTGCTGCCGCCGTAGCGTTTGACCAGGTCGACGATCTCGACGGCTGGGGAGTCCATGCCACGAGTTTAGGGACTCCGTCCGACGGTTCCGGCGTCAGGTGAGCATGACCGCATGGGCCGGGCGTCATCTCCCGCCGAGCACGGCAGATCCGGAAATATCTGATAACCGGGAATTAGGAGGACCGGAACGGGGTTGGATCCCTCGGCCCTCGTGGGCCACAGGTCTGCGAGGGAAAGGGGTTCACGCATGTCCGTGGCAGAAGCCACGCCCGCAGCCATGTCCACCGTCTCCACCGTCGAGGGGGAGCACAAGCGCCGCCGCGGCCTGCTGCTGCTGATCCTCGGAGCGCTGTCGGCGATCGGGCCGCTCTCCATCGACATGTACCTCCCCGCGTTGCCGGCCATCACCTCCGAGATGCTCAGCGCGCCCGCGCAGGTCCAGCTGACGCTCACCGCCTGCCTCATCGGCGTCTCCGTGGGGCAGATCATCGCCGGTCCCCTCAGCGACGTGCGCGGGCGGCGGGTGCCGCTGATGGTGGGCGTGGCCGGGTTCATGCTCGCCTCGCTGCTGTGCGCGTTCGCCCCCTCGGTGCCGATGCTCATCGCCTTCCGCCTGCTCCAGGGCATGCTGGGCGGCGCCGCGCTGGTCATCGTGCGGGCCGTCGTGCGCGACCTGTACGACGGGGCCGCCATCGCCCGCATCTTCGCCACGCTCATGCTCGTCAGCGGCCTGGCGCCGATCCTGGCCCCGATCGCCGGGGCGCAGCTGCTCGCGTTCACCTCGTGGCGGGGCGTGTTCGTCGCGCTCAGCATCGCGGGGGTCGTGCTGCTGCTGGCGGTGCTGTCGGGCGTACGCGAGACGCTGCCCCCCGCCGCGCGGGAGAGCGGCGGGCTCGCGCACACCGCGCGCACGTTCTGGCAGCTGCTGCGCGACCGCACGTTCATGGGCTACGCCCTCACCGGCGGGCTGGCGTTCGGCGCCATGTTCGGCTACATCTCGGGCTCGCCGTTCGTGCTCCAGGAGGTGTACGGCGCCACGCCCCAGCAGTACTCGCTCATCTTCGGCCTCAACGCCCTGGCCCTGACCGGCACCGCCCAGCTCGGCGGCCGCCTGTCGGGACGGGTGCCGCCCGTCCTGCTGGTCCGCGTCGGGCTCGGCGTCGGCCTGACCGGCGCGGTCCTGCTGATGGCCGCCGCGCTGGCGGGCCTCGGCCTGTGGGGCATCGTGGCCGGGCTGTTCGTCCTCATGCTGGGCCAGGGCCTGACCCTGCCCGGCACCGGCGCGCTGGCCCTGGGCTCCCAGCCCGCGCACGTCGCGGGCAGCGCCTCGGCCCTGACAGGGGTGCTGCAGTTCGCGCTGGGCGCCGCCGCGGCCCCGCTGGTCGGACTTGCCGGATCCGGCACCGCCGTGCCCATGGCGTGTGTCATGCTCGGGCTCATCCTGTGCTCGGTGCTCACGTTCACCTTCCTGAGCCGGGCAAAAGTTAGGTAAGGCTACCCTGCGTGACAAATTCCATTCCCGCCCCTGCTCGGATCCGTTTGGAAAGCGGGAAGGAATTACGGCACACTGATGTTGTGAAAAACATGCCCACGATGGAGCCAGGCCACGAGCGCGGCACCCGCGCCCGCGTCGCCAGGCTGATTCTTGAGCATGGTCCCGTCGCGGCCGCGGCACTCGGCGAGCGGCTCGGGCTCACGCCCGCCGCCGTCCGGCGTCACCTCGACGCGCTGCTGGCCGACGGGATGATCGAGCCTCGTACGGTACGCCCCCGCGGGCAACGCGGGCGCGGACGGCCCGCCAAGCTGTTCGCGATCACCGACGCGGGGCGGAGTGCTTTCGAGCACGCCTATGACGACCTGGCCGGGAGCGCGCTGCGTTTCCTGGCCGAGCGCATGGGGGAGCAAGCCGTGGCCGACTTCGCCCGCGAGCAGGTGTCGAGCCTGCTGGAGCGGCTGGAGCCGGCCATGCGGGCGGTGCCGGCGGACCAGCGCGTGCAGGTGCTGGCGCAGGCGCTGTCGGCGGAGGGGTATGCCGCCTCGGCCAGCAAGGCCAAGTCCGGCGGCGACCAGCTCTGCCAGCACCACTGCCCGGTGGCGCACGCGGCCGCGGAGTTCCCGCAGCTGTGTGAGGCCGAGACGGAGGCGTTCGCGCAGCTGCTCGGCAAGCCGGTGCAGCGCCTGGCCACGATCGCCCACGGCGACGGGGTGTGCACGACGCACGTGTCGCCGCAGTCGCTGAGCGATTCCGCACATAGAGACAAGAGCAAGGAGACCGGAAGGTGACTGTCACCGACCGCCCGGAGCTGGAAGGCCTCGGGAATTACAAGTTCGGCTGGGCCGACCCGGATGCCGCGGGCGCGGCGGCCAAGCGAGGCCTGTCCGAGGAGGTCGTCCGCAACATCTCCGGACTCAAGAACGAGCCGGAATGGATGCTCGACCTTCGCCTGAAGGGCCTCCGCCTGTTCGACAGGAAGCCGCTGCCGACCTGGGGTTCCGACCTCACCGCCATCGACTTCGACAACATCAAGTACTTCGTGCGCTCGACCGAGAAGCAGGCCGCTTCCTGGGACGAGCTGCCCGCCGACATCAAGAACACCTACGACAAGCTCGGCATCCCCGAGGCGGAGAAGCAGCGCCTCATCGCCGGAGTCGCCGCCCAGTACGAGTCGGAGGTCGTCTACCACAAGATCCGTGAGGACCTTGAGGAGAAGGGCGTCATCTTCGTCGACACCGACACGGGCCTGAAGGAGCACGAGGAGCTCTTCAAGGAGTACTTCGGCTCGGTGATCCCGGTGGGCGACAACAAGTTCGCCGCGCTCAACACCTCCGTGTGGTCCGGTGGCTCGTTCATCTACGTGCCGCCGAACGTCGAGGTCGAGATCCCGCTGCAGGCCTACTTCCGGATCAACACCGAGAACATGGGCCAGTTCGAGCGGACGCTGATCATCGTCGACGAGAACAGCTACGTGCATTACGTCGAGGGCTGCACCGCGCCGATCTACTCCTCCGACTCGCTGCACAGCGCGGTCGTCGAGATCATCGTGAAGAAGAACGCCCGCTGCCGTTACACGACCATTCAAAACTGGTCCAACAACGTCTACAACCTGGTCACCAAGCGCGCCGTCGCCTACGAGGGCGCGACCATGGAGTGGATCGACGGCAACATCGGCTCCAAGGTCACGATGAAGTACCCGGCCGTCTACCTCATGGGCGAGCACGCCAAGGGCGAGACCCTGAGCGTCGCGTTCGCCGGCGAGGGCCAGCACCAGGACGCCGGTTCCAAGATGGTGCACCTGGCGCCCAACACCAGCTCCAGCGTCATCTCCAAGTCGGTGGCGCGCGGCGGCGGCCGCACCTCCTACCGCGGTCTCGTGCAGATCGAGGAGGGCGCCCACGGCAGCGCCAGCACCGTCAAGTGCGACGCGCTGCTGGTCGACCAGATCAGCCGCTCCGACACCTACCCCTACGTCGACGTCCGCGAGGACGACGTCTCGATGGGGCACGAGGCCACGGTCTCCAAGGTCAGCGAGGACCAGCTCTTCTACCTCATGAGCCGCGGCCTCGACGAGGACGAGGCGATGGCGATGATCGTGCGCGGCTTCGTCGAGCCGATCGCGCGGGAGCTGCCCATGGAGTACGCGCTCGAGCTCAACCGGCTGATCGAGCTGCAGATGGAAGGAGCCGTCGGCTGATGGGCCTGAACGAGAAGCCCCTGTCGACCCTGCACGAGAAGGCGTCCTACGACCTGGCCGACTTCGACGTCCCGACCGGGCGCGAGGAGGCGTGGCGCTTCACGCCGCTGGCCCGCCTGAAGGGCCTGCACAACGGCAAGGCCGAGGCCGCCGGGCACGTCCGGGTCGACGTCGAGGCCGCACCCGAGGTCACCGTCGAGACGGTCGGCCGCGACGACGCCCGCGTGGGCAAGTCGTTCGTGCCGGCCGACCGGGTCAGCGCCCAGGCGTGGAACAGCTTCGAGAAGGCCACCGTGATCACGGTGCCGCGCGAGGCCGTCACCTCCAAGCCCACCGTGCTCACGCTGACCGGCACCGGCGGCGGCGCCTCCTACGGCCACATCGTGGTCAAGGTCGAGCCGATGGCCGAGGCCGTGCTCGTGCTCGACCACAAGGGCAGCGCCGTCTACGCCGACAACATCGAGTTCGTCGTCGGCGACGGCGCCAGTCTCAGGGTCGTCAGCCTCCAGGACTGGGACGACGACGCCGTGCACGTCTCCTCCCACCACGCCTCGCTGGCCAAGGACGCGACGTTCCGCAGCTTCGTGGTGACGTTCGGCGGCGACCTCGTCCGCCTGTCGCCCAGCGTCACCTACACCGCCCCCGGCGGCGACGCCGACATGTCGGGCGTCTACTTCGTCGATGCCGGCCAGCACCTGGAGCACCGCCTCCTGGTCGACCACTCGCAGCCCAACTGCAAGAGCAACGTCGACTACCGCGGCGCCCTCCAGGGCGACCGGGCGCACGCCGTCTGGATCGGCGACGTGATCATCAGGGTCGAGGCCGAGGGCACCGACACCTACGAGCTCAACCGCAACCTCATCCTCACCGACGGCGCCCGCGCCGACTCGGTGCCCAACCTGGAGATCCTCACCGGCGAGGTCGCCGGAGCGGGGCACGCCTCCGCCTCCGGCCGGCTCGACGACGAGCACATCTTCTACCTCCAGGCCCGCGGCATCCCCTACGACGAGGCCCGCCGCCTGGTCGTGCGGGGCTTCCTCGGCCAGCTCATCGAGAAGATCCAGATCGACGAGATCCGCGAGCGCGTCATGAACGCCCTGGAGGCGGAGCTCAACACCGCCGAGTCCGTCGCCGAGGCGGCCGAGCCCGTCGCGGAGCCCGTTCGATGAGCTTCGAGAAGGTGTGCAAGGTCGAGGACATCCCCGAAGGGGGCGTCCTCGGTGTCGAGGTCGGCGCGGACGAGACGCCGGTGGCGCTGGTCCGCAGGGGCGAAGAGGTCTTCGCCCTGCACGACGTCTGCTCCCACGCCGAGGTCAAGCTCAGCGAGGGGGAGGTCTACGACGGCACCCTGGAGTGCTGGCTGCACGGCTCGTGCTTCGACATCCAGACCGGCAAGCCCACCGGGCCGCCCGCGACCCAGCCCGTGAACGTCTACACAGTCAAGATCGACGGCGATGACGTGCTCGTCTCGCTCTCGAAGGAGTCCTAAGCACATGTCCACCCTAGAGATTCGTGACCTGCAGGTCGCCGTCGAGGACAAGGAAATCCTGCGCGGCGTCAACCTGACCGTCCAGGCCGGGCAGACCCACGCCATCATGGGCCCCAACGGCTCGGGCAAGTCGACCCTCGCCTACGCCATCGCCGGCCACCCGAAGTACACCGTCACCGGCGGCCAGGTGCTGCTCGACGGCGTCGACCTGCTGGAGCTGTCCGTCGACGAGCGGGCCCGCGCCGGTCTGTTCCTGGCCATGCAGTACCCGGTCGAGGTCCCCGGCGTGTCCGTGTCGAACTTCCTGCGCTCGGCCGTCACCGCCGTCCGCGGCGAGGCGCCCAAGCTGCGCGAGTTCGCCAAGGACCTCAAGGGCGGCATGGACGCCCTGTCCATCGACCCCGCCTTCGCCCAGCGCAACCTCAACGAGGGCTTCTCCGGCGGCGAGAAGAAGCGCCACGAGATCCTCCAGATGGAGCTGCTCAAGCCGAAGATCGCGGTGCTCGACGAGACCGACTCCGGCCTCGACGTCGACGCGCTGCGCGTGGTCTCCGAGGGCATCAACCGCTTCCGCGCCTCCGGCGACACCGGCGTGCTGCTGATCACGCACTACACCCGCATCCTGCGCTACGTGAAGCCCGACTTCGTGCACGTCTTCGCGGCCGGCCGGATCGTCGAGCAGGGCGGGCCCGAACTGGCCGACAAGCTCGAGGCCGAGGGCTACGAGCAGTACACGAAGGCGTCTGCATGACTTCACACAGCTTCGATGTGGAGAAGATCAGGGAAGACTTCCCGATCTTCTCCCGCGAGCTGCCCGACGGGCGTCCGCTCGTCTATCTCGACTCGGGCAACTCCTCACAGAAGCCCAACCAGGTCATCGAGACCATGCGGGAGCACCTGGCGCTGCACTACAGCAACGTCGGGCGCGCCATGCACGTGCTCGGCGCCGAGTCGACCGACGCCTACGAGAACGCCCGCGACAAGATCGCGGGCTTCGTCGGGGCGCCGTCGCGCGACGAGGTGATCTTCACCAAGAACGCCTCCGAGGCGCTCAACCTGCTCGCCTACTCCTTCGGCAACCCGGCCAACACCGATCCGCGCTTCACCCTCGGCCCCGGTGACGAGATCGTCATCTCCGAGATGGAGCACCACTCCAACATCGTGCCGTGGCAGCTGCTCGCGCAGCGCACCGGCGCGACGCTGAAGTGGTTCGGCGTCACCGACGACGGGCGGCTCGACTACACGCCCGAGCTCATCACCGAGCGGACGAAGATCGTCTCGATCGCGCACCAGTCCAACGTGCTGGGCACCGTCAACCCGGTGGCCGAGGTGGCCGCGCGGGCCCGCGAGGCAGGCGCGCTGGTCGCGCTCGACGCCTCCCAGTCCGTGCCGCACCACCCGGTCGACGTGACCGCGCTGGGCGCCGACTTCGTGGCCTTCACCGGCCACAAGATGGTCGGCCCCTCCGGCATCGGCGTGCTGTGGGGGCGCGGCGAGCTGCTGGAGGCCATGCCGCCGTTCCTGGGCGGGGGCGAGATGATCGAGGCGGTCTGGATGGACCGCTCGACGTACGCGCCGATCCCGCACAAGTTCGAGGCGGGCACGCCGCCGATCGTCGAGGCCATCGGGCTCGGCGCGGCGGTCGACTATCTCACCGAGGTCGGCATGGAGGCCGTCGAGGCGCACGAGCGCACGCTGACGGCCTACGCGCTCGACGCCCTGCGCGAGGTGCCCACCCTGCGCGTCATCGGCCCCGAGACGCTCGAAGGGCGCGGGGGCACGGTGTCGTTCACGCTGGAGGGCATCCACCCGCACGACGTCGGGCAGATCCTGGACGACCAGTTCGGGGTCGCCGTACGCGTCGGGCACCACTGCGCGCGCCCGCTGCATCTGCGCTTCGGAATACCCGCGACCACGCGGGCGTCGTTCTACCTGTACAACACCACGGGCGAGATCGACGCCCTGGTGCGCGGCCTCCATCACGTTCAGAAGGTGTTCGCATAGCCATGATCGGCGAGTCGATGTACCAGGAGCTGATCCTGGAGCACTACAAGCACCCGCAGGGGCGCGGGCTTCGTGAGCCGTACGACGCCGAGGTTCACCACGTGAACCCGACGTGCGGCGACGAGATCACGCTCAGGGTCAAGGTGGGCGACGCGGGCAAGGTTCTGGACGTCTCCTACGAAGGTCAGGGCTGCTCGATCAGCCAGGCCGCCGCGTCGGTGCTGCACGAGCTGGCCACCGGCGCCACGGTCGCCGAGACGCTCTCCGTGGTCGACGAGTTCACCCGGCTCATGCAGGGCCGGGGGAAGGTCGAGGCCGACGAGGAGGTCCTCGGCGACGCGGTCGCGTTCGCGGGCGTGGCCAAGTTCCCGGCGCGTGTTAAATGTGCGTTGCTTTCGTGGATGGCGTACAAGGACGCTGTTGTGAGGAGTGCTGCCGAATGAGCAAGCCTGTGGAGACCCCGACCGGCTACGACGGTGACGCGACCGCCGAAGAGGTCATGGAGGCGCTCAAGGACGTCGTCGACCCCGAGCTCGGCATCAACGTCGTCGACCTGGGCCTGATCTACGGGCTCAACCTCGACCCGTCCGACGGCGGGCAGCCCGTGGCCACCATCGACATGACGCTGACCAGCGCGGCCTGCCCGCTGACCGACGTCATCGAGGACCAGGCCCACTCGGCGCTCGACGGCATGGTCTCGGATGTGAAGATCAACTGGGTCTGGCTGCCGCCGTGGGGCCCTGACAAGATCACCGACGAGGGGCGCGAGCAGCTGCGTATGCTAGGCTTCAACGTCTGATCTTTTCCGCTGTCACGGCTGGCGTAAATCGTCAGCCGTTTCAGCGTGCCATAGCGGGTTCCGGAAAGTCCGTGCCCCTGGCCGGGGAATATCCGATAATATCCCCGGCGTTGGAAAACAGGAACACCTGACGTCTCATCGCGCGTCACGCATCGCCTGCGGCCGGTGCCGGGTGTGCCCCCTCATTTCATCCCGCCCTCATGGCGGGCGCCCTGAACGTGTGCGGCCAGGAGCCGCACGTCCCGGCTCGTCCTTTCGCAGAAGTGACGCGCCACTTCGACGGAAAGGCACGAATTTCGTGACCATGCTTGACGCTGTCATGCCCACGCTCGGCGAAACCTCCCCTGAGACGAACGCCGAGACCAACGCTGGGCCGGGCCCGTCCGAGTTCGAGCTGCTGGGCCTGCCCAAGCCGCTCCTCAACGGACTGGCCAAGCTGGGCTTCGACAGCCCGTTCCCCATTCAGAGCGCGACGATCCCCGACGTGCTCGCCGGCCACGACGTCCTCGGGCGCGGCCAGACCGGCTCGGGCAAGACCCTCGCCTTCGGCCTGCCCACCATGGCGCGCATCGCCGGCGTGCGGCCCGCCCCCGGGCGTCCGCACGCGATGATCCTCGTGCCCACCCGCGAGCTCGCCCTCCAGGTGCACGACGCTCTCGAGCCCCTCGGGCGCGGCCTCGGGCTGCGCATGAAGGTCATCGTCGGCGGCATGTCCATGGGCAAGCAGATCGAGGCGCTGCGCCGCGGCGTCGACATCGTGATCGCCACCCCCGGCCGCCTGGGCGACCTCATCCGCCAGGGTGAGTGCTCGCTCGGCGACGTCGAGGTCAGCGTCCTCGACGAGGCCGACCACATGTGCGACCTCGGCTTCTTCCCCGTCGTCACCGACCTGCTCGCGCAGACCCCGGCCGACGGCCAGCGGCTGCTGTTCTCGGCCACGCTCGACGGCGACGTCGACAAGCTGGTGCAGCGCTTCCTCAAGGACCCGATCACCCACTCCGTGGCCCCGGCGACCTCGCCGGTCGACACCATGGAGCACCACGTGATGCAGGTGTCGCGCGACGACAAGTTCGACGTCACGGCCGAGATCGCCAACCGCGAGGGCCGTACGATCATCTTCGTCCGCACCCAGCACGGCGTGGACCGGCTGTGCAAGCAGCTGGCCAGGGTCGGCGTCAAGTCGGGCGGCCTGCACGGCGGCAAGCGCCAGAACCAGCGCACCCGCATCCTCGCCGAGTTCCGTGAGGGCTCCGTCAACGTGCTCGTCTGCACCGACGTCGCGGCCCGCGGCATCCACGTGGACAACATCAGCCTGGTGCTGCACGTGGACCCGCCGCAGGACCACAAGAGCTACCTGCACCGGGGCGGCCGCACGGCCCGCGCAGGCGAGAAGGGCACGGTCGTCACCCTGGTGCTGCCCAACGAGCGCCGTTCGACCGACGCCCTCACCCGCCGCGCCGGGATCCACCCGTTCCGGCTCAAGGCCACGCCCGGACATCCTCGCCTCGCCGAGGTGACCGGGTCCCGCACGCCGAGTGGCGAGGCCGTTCCCGTGTGGGAGCCCGACGTCCGCAAGCCGCTGCGCCCGCGCCGCGAGGGCGGCTCGTCCGAGCGCAGGGGCAGGGGGCGGGGCCGCCGGGATTTCGACGGTGAGCGCCGCCCGCGCCGGCACGACGACGGCGAGCGCTCGTTCGGCCCCGGCTCCGGCGACGACCGCCGTCCGCGCCGGCACGAGGACGGCGACCGCCCGTTCGCGTCCGGTGACGACCGGCGTCCGCGCCGGCACGACGACGAGCGTCCCTTCACCTCTGGCGACGACCGGCGTCCGCGCCGGCACGGCGAGGGTGAGCGGCCGTTCGGGCGTACGCAGGAGCAGCGCCCGATCGGCGACGACCGCCGCCGTGACAGCCGGCCCGCTCGGGGCGGCTACCGCTCCGACGACCGCCCGTTCCGGCAGGACGACCGCGGGCAGCGCAGTGGCGGTGGCGGCGGCTACCGGTCCGACGACCGGGGCGGCCGTTACGCCTCCGACCGTGGCCGGCCGTTCTCGGCCGACCGCGAGCGCGGGGTGCGCTCCGACGACCGCGCGCCGCGTGACGGCTACCGCTCCGGCGGTGGCGGCGGGCGTCCGGACGACCGTGGCAACGGTGGTTTCCGCCGCAACTCGGGGCGTCGTTTCGAGCGCTGACCGCGCCTGACGCCGCGACATACCGCGACATTTCACGACACTGCCCGCTGTGCCTTTCTCAGGTGCGGCGGGCAGTGCCGTTTCCGGCCGGGTGCTCGCGTCGTCCCCCTGTCGTCCCCACCGTCTCGCACGTCGTCTCGCACGCCGTCTTGTGGCGTCTCGCGTGGCGGACGCGGGGCGGCGTCACCCCATGACGCAGACTAGGCTTATCAGGCACGCAGCCGACCGACGAGAGAGATCATGAAGACCTTCGAAGAGCTGTTCGCCGAGCTGTCCGAGAAGGCCCGGACCCGGCCCGCGGGCTCGGGCACCGTGGCCGCGCTCGACGCCGGCGTCCATGCCATCGGCAAGAAGGTCGTCGAGGAGGCCGCCGAGAGCTGGATGGCGGCCGAGCACGAGTCAGACGACAGGGCCGCCGAGGAGATCTCGCAACTCCTCTACCACGTTCAGGTGCTCATGATCGCCAAGGGCATCGGCCTCGACCAGGTCTACAAGCATCTCTAGGGCGCCCAGGCGCCCGGCACCCGGAGATGACGGAAGCGAGACACGTAAGGACCTGACATGCTGCGTCTGGCAGTACCCAACAAGGGCGCGCTCAGCGAGGCCGCCCAGAGCATGCTGAAAGAGGCGGGCTACCGCTCGCGCCGCGACAGCAAGGAACTCGTCCTGGTCGACGAGGCCAACGGCTGCGAGCTGTTCTTCCTGCGCCCCCGCGACATCGCCGTCTACGTCGGCGAGGGCACCCTCGACGTGGGCATCACCGGCCGCGACATGCTGGTCGACTCCGGTGCCCCGGTCGAGGAGATCATGCCGCTCGGCTTCGGCGACTCAACGTTCCGGCTGGCCACCACGGCCGGCGCGATGACCTCGGTGGCCGACCTCAACGGCCGGAGCATCGCCACCTCCTACGCGGGACTGCTCGAGAAATACCTCTCCGACCAGGGCGTCGACGCCCGCGTCATCAAGCTCGACGGAGCCGTCGAGACCGCCATCCGGCTCGGCGTCGCCGACGCCGTGGCCGACGTGGTCGAGACCGGCACCACGCTGCGCAACGTCGGCCTGGAGGTCTTCGGCGAGCCGATCATGCGCTCGGAGGCGGTGCTGATCAGGCGGCAGGGCGTGCCCGACACCCAGGGTGTCGAGCAGCTCGTACGCCGCTTCCAGGGCGTCGTGCACGCCCGCGACTACGTGATGATGGACTACGACATCCGGGCCGAGCGCATCGAGGAGGCCATCGCGCTCACCCCCGGCATGGAGGGGCCCACCGTCTCGCCGCTGCACCGCGAGGGCTGGGTCGCGGTGCGGGCCATGGTCCGGCGCAAGGGCCACCAGCAGGTGATGGACAAGCTCTGGGACATCGGCGGGCGCGCCATCCTGGTCACCGACATCTACGCCTGCCGCCTCTGACACCGCTCCGGCGGGGCGGGTGATCTGACAAATGTCATGGTCGACGGCGGAGGGATCGCACTGATGCCGGCCGCCCGCCCCGCCATAGCGTTCGAGGTATGCGATCCACCTCCAACGCGGTCGAGTTCGATCACGTCAGCAAGCACTACGGGGCCGTGCTCGCCGTCGACGACCTCTCGCTCAGCATCGAGCCCGGCACGACGGTGGCCCTGCTGGGGCCCAACGGCGCCGGCAAGTCGACCTCCATCAACCTGCTGCTCGGCCTCCTGCTGCCCTCGTCGGGCGCGGTCCGCGTACACGGCGGCACTCCGGCCGAGGCGGTCAGGGCCGGCCAGATGGGGGCCATGCTGCAGAACGGCGCGCTCATCCCCGAGCTGACCGTCAAGGAGCTCATCGACCTCGTCCGCCGGCTCTACCCCGACCCGCTCGCCCTCGACGAGCTGCTCAGCCTCGCCGACCTGACCGAGCTGGCCGGGCGGCGGGCCGGCAGGCTGTCCGGCGGGCAGGCCCAGCGGGTCAGGTTCGCCCTGGCCGTCGCGGGCGCACCCAGAATCCTGCTGCTCGACGAGCCCACCGCGGCCATGGACGTGGAGTCCAGGCTGCGGTTCTGGGCGAGCATGCACGACTACGCGGCCGGCGGCAGGACCGTGCTGTTCGCCACCCACCAGATGGAGGAGGCCGACGAGCACTCCGACCGGGTGATCGTCATCGCCAGGGGACGGCTGGCCGCCGACGGCACCGCCGCCCAGATCAAGGCCGGCGCCGGCGGCCAGGCCGTCAGCTTCGTCCTCGGCGAGCAGCCCGCGGCCGGCCTGGACCGGCTGCCCGGCGTCACCGCCGTGGAGATCGCCGGCGGCACGGCCACCCTGCACACCTCCGACGCCGACGCCACCCTCGACGGGCTGTATCGGGGCACCGCGCTCGACGTACGCGGCCTCACCCTCACCGGCGCCGACCTCGAAGCCGCCTTCCTCCAGCTCACCCGGGAGTCCCGATGATCCACTTCGCCAGGGCCGACATCGTGCGCATGCTGCGCAACCGGCGCTACCTCGTCTTCGTGGTAGCCTTCCCCGTCGCGCTGTACCTGATCAACGCCAACATCTACGGCGACGAGACCGCCGGCTCCGGGCTCGGCTACAACGTGATCCTCATGGTGTCGATGGCCGCCTACGGCGCGCTGGCCTCGTCCATGATGAGCTCGGCCGTGCCGCTGGCCACCGAGCGGCAGTCCGGCTGGCTGCGCCAGCTCCAGATCACCCCGCTGCCGTCCTGGGCCGTCATCGTGGCCAAGATCAGCACCGCGCTGGCGCTCGTCCTGCCCTCGCTGCTGCTGGTGAGCGTGGCGGCAGTGGTGCAGCAGGGCGTGTCGCTGCCGCCCGGCCGGTGGGTGGCGCTGCTGCTGGCCATGTGGCTGGGCACCGTGCCGTTCATCGCGCTGGGGCTCGCCCTCGGCTCGGCGCTGTCCGCCGACGCGGCCCAGCCGGCCTCGATGGTGTGCATGTTCGCCCTGGCCATCGCCGGAGGGCTGTGGTTCCCGCCGGAGATCTTCGGCGCCACGATGAAGACCGTCGCCGAGCTCACGCCCTCCTTCCACTACGCGAGCCTCGGCTGGAGCCTGGCCGGCGGGCACGGGGTGGACGCGATGGACGTGCTGGTCGTGGCCGGGTGGGCGGTCGTTCTGGGCGGGGCGGCGGCCTACCTCTACCGGCGCGCTACCGTACGAGGGTGAGCTTCGCCGACAGGATCACCTTCGGGCGGGCCGACGGGGGCGCCTCGCGCGGGAGGCGGCTGCTGGGCACGTCCGCCGGGATGGTCTACCTGGTCTTCCCCATCGCGGAGATCGTCACCGGCGCGCTCACCGGAGCGCGGGCCGTCTGGGCGGGGTTGCTGCTCGTCGCGTTCGTCGTGTCGTTCCTGGGTACGGTGCTCAGCTCCACGAGCTTCCTGGAGCGCAGCCGCTGGACCTATCCGCTGCTCGGGCTCACCACCGTGCTCGGGATGACCGGCGCGCTCGTCTTCGCCGGCTCCTGGATGAGCCTGCCGGTCTACAGCGTCGTGCTGTACGGGTTCGGGCTGCCGGCCCTGTGGGCGCTCGGGGGCATGGCGCTGAGCCTGCTGACGATCCTGGCCGCGGGGTTCATCACCGGCAGCACGCCCGAGACCGTCATCGTCCTCGGCATGCAGGTGGTGACCCTCGGCGTGCTGTTCATCAGCGTCCGCAACACCAGGACGCTGACCGTCGAGCTGCATCGCGCCCAGGACGAGGTGGCCCGGCTGGCCGCCGCCGAGGAGCGGCTGCGCATCGCCCGCGACCTGCACGACCTGCTCGGGCACAGCCTGTCGCTGATCGTGCTCAAGAGCGAGCTCGCCGGGCGGCTGGCCGAACGGTCGCCGCGGGTGCTCCAGGAGATCGGGGACATCGAGTCGGTCGCCAGGAAGGCGCTGGTCGAGGTGCGCGAGGCGGTCACCGGCTACCGGCAGCGCAGCCTGGCCGAAGAGCTCGACAACGCGAGGACCGTGCTGGCGGCGGCCGGCGTACGCGCGGAGGTCCGCACCACGGGCCGGTTGCCCAGCACCGAAACCCGGGACACGAGCCTGGATGTGGGCACGCCCGCCGAACCGCTCGAAGGGCTGCTCGGCTGGATCGTGCGCGAGGGCACCACCAACGTCGTACGGCACGCGCGGGCCACCCGGTGCGAGATCAGGCTGACGTACGGGGGCACGCACGCCATGCTGGAGATCGTGGACGACGGGAAGGACGGCACCGGCCCCTACAGGCCGGGGAGCGGCCTGAGCGGGTTGTCCGAGCGGGTGACGAGCGCGGGCGGCACGGTCATGGCCGGCCCCGAGCCGGCCGGCGGTCACGCGCTCCGCGTACGGATCCCGGCCGGGGCGGACGCGTGACGTGGGTACGGATTCCGGCCGGGACGAAGGCGGGCGCATGATCCGGGTGCTGCTGGCCGAGGATCAGGGCATGATCCGTGGTGCGCTGGCCTCGCTCCTGGGTCTGGAGCCCGACATCGAGGTCGCCGGCGAGGCCGCGGACGGTGACGAGGCGCTGGCCGTGGCGGTCAAGGTGCGGCCCGACGTCGCGCTGCTCGACATCGAGATGCCCGGCACCGACGGGCTCACCGCCTGCGCGAAGATCACCGAACGGGTGCCGGAGTGCCGGGTGATGATCCTGACCACCTTCGGACGGCCCGGCTACCTGCGCACCGCCATGGAGGCCGGGGCGGTGGCGTTCCTGGTCAAGGACAGCCCGGCCAGGGAGCTGGCGGCGGCCATCCGGCGGGTGCACGCGGGGGAGCGGGTGATCGACCCCGGACTGGCCGCGGCCGCACTCAGCGCCGGGCCCAATCCGCTGTCGCCGCGCGAGCGCGACGTGCTGGCCGCGGCGGCCGACGGCTCGACGATCGTCGACATCGCTGCCCGGCTGCACCTGTCGGAGGGCACGGTCCGCAACTACCTGTCCGCGGCGATCCAGAAGACCCGGGCCCGCAACCGCATCGAGGCCGTCCAACGAGCCAGAACCCAGGGCTGGCTCTGACCTCCGCGACCGAACGGCGGCTGCGCGGCCGATGAGGGCTGGGCGGTCGGTGGGGTTGGTGGGCGACGGTGCATGAGTGGGGTGGCTGTGTGCTCGGGTCCGGGCCGTCGTCCACGACCTCGCAGCGCAGCGGACGCGGTGGTTGCGCGTCTGATGAGGGCTGGACGGTCGGTGGGGTGGCGGTGGAAAGGTGGTGGTGCGGCGACGTGGCGGGCGTAGTCGGGGGTGGCGGGCTGTTGTGTTGGTTGTGGCGGTGATGTGGTCGGTGGCGGCTTATGGTCAGTAGCGGAGTTCGGCCAGGACGGCGTAGTGGTCGGAGCCCGGGTCCGGGCCGTTGCCCACGACCTCGCAGCGCACCGGATGTCCCGCGCCGCCGGCTCGCGGCCAGGCGCTGAGGACGTAGTCGAAGCGGCGTGGCGGATACAGGCCGGGCCGCGCCCATGGGTTGGCGTCGCACCAGGTGTGACCCGGGCCGCCGTCGCCGGCCACCTCCCACGCGTCGTAGAAGACCACGCCGGGGGTCGGCGGCACGGTGCGGCCGGTCAGCATCCTGATCTCGTCGCTGTCGGGCCCGGCGTTGAAGTCGCCGCAGACCAGCGCGGGACGCCGGCGTGAGGCGACCTCGCCGACGAACGCGGTCAGCGCCCGTACCTGCTCCTGCCGCGCTCCCGACTCGTCCAGCCGGTACGCGCCGATGATGACGCTGAACACCTGTAACGGGCCGCGCGGGCCGGCCAGCTCGCAGAACAGCGCGCTGCCGGGGAGGTCACCGCCCGGCAGGCGGCGCTCCTCCCGCCGCGTGATCGGCCAGCGCGACAGCACCGCACACGCGGCTCCCTCCGCACTCTTGGCTCCCTCCGGGTTCTTGGCTCCCTTCGCGCCCTCCGCGTCTCCGGCGCTCTCGGCGCCCCCGGCGTCCTGCGCGCCCACGGCCCCCTGCGCGCTCCCGGCGTCCTCGGCCTCCTCGGTGCCCCCGCCTTCGCCGTACGAGGTCACGTGTTCGTAGCCGAGTGTCTGGCCTGCCCACTCCTGCAGCGTGACGACGTCGGGGTCGTGTTCGCGCACCACCTTCTCGATCACCTTCGCCCGCCGCGCGTACGGGCCGGACTTGCCCCACACGTTCCAGGTCAGCACCCGGACGCGGGTGCCGATCAGCGGCCCGTACGGCTCGGCCTCGTTCATACCAGCTCCTCCACGGCCTTGATCGCCAGATCGACCTGCTCGGGTGTCGTCACGATGCTCGTGCCGAAACGCAGCAGCGAGTGGCTGTACGGGGTCACGCTGGTGAGCACCTTCTTCGCGCGCAGCCGTTCCACCGCCTGGAGCGGCTGCATGCCGGTGATCGCGCAGCAGACCAGCCCCGCCGACAGCTCCGGCGCCTGCGGCGTGGCCAGCGTGACGTGGGAGATCCCGGCCAGCCCGGCCTTCAGCCTGGTGGCCAGCTCCTGCGTGCGCTGCTGGACGCGGTCCTTGCCGATCCCCATCATGAACGCGAACGCCTGCGGCATCGCCCACCGGTGTTCGAACGCCTTGTAGCCGCCGGGCGTGACCAGATCCGCCGTGCTGGCCGTCGGCTCGCCGCCCAGTTGCCAGGCGTTGAACGCCGCCGCGCTGAAACTGGGCACGATCGGGGCCACCGGCTCCCAGTCGCGGCCCCACACGATGCCCGTGCCGCGCGGCCCGAACAGCCACTTGTGCGTACCGCTGGCCAGGAAGTCACAGCCCAGGTCCGCCACGTCGTCGGCCATGGCGCCGAACCCGTGCACCCCGTCCACGCACAGCAGCACCCGGTCGTGCTCGTCGCGGCCCCGGTTCACCTCGGCCAGCATGTCGGCGACGGCCCGCACCGGCACGCGCACGCCCGTGCTCGAATGCACCCAGGTGATCGCCACCACGCGGGTGCGCGGGCCCAGCCCCTCCTTGATCGCCGACACCATGCGGTCGGCCGAGGCGCGGGCCGGGTCCTCGTACAGTTCGACCTTGCGGATCTTCGCGCCCGTGCGCGCGGCCATCAGGCGCAGGCCCTCGTGGGTGGCCAGGAAGTCGTGCTCGGTGGTCAGCACGTCCTGACCCTTGCGCAGGCCGAGCCCGGAGTAGAGCAGGCCGAGGCCCATCGTGGTGCTGTCGGTCAGCGCGATCCCGCCCGGCTCCGCGCCCAGGTAGCGGGCGGCGGCCTCGCGTACCGTCGTGTCGGGGAACTCGCCGCCGGGCGGGGTGTACTCGGGGTCGGCGTCCAGGGCGTCGCGGTGCGTCGCGATCGCCTGCCGGACCGGCGCCGGGGCGGGCGCCAGCACGAACGCGGCGAAGTGCGCGGCGGCCGGGTCGAGGGCGAACTGAGCTCTGACGGACGCCCAGTCGGCCGGGTCGAAGGCCGTGGCGGCCGGTTTCGGCTTGGGGGAGTCCGCCGTGCACGCCGCGACCCCGGACAACACACCGGCTCCGAGCAGGGTCCGTCTGTTCAGCATGATTACTTCCTATCCCGGCCGCCACGCTCTTGTCAGCCGCGGATCGCGGTCGCACGGCACGGGA
Organism: Nonomuraea fuscirosea; assembly: GCF_035917475.1. Classification (NCBI taxonomy): domain Bacteria; kingdom Bacillati; phylum Actinomycetota; class Actinomycetes; order Streptosporangiales; family Streptosporangiaceae; genus Nonomuraea; species Nonomuraea fuscirosea. Next base: position 2,799,632 of record NZ_CP109074.1, read on the forward strand.
CTCGTGGAGATCGTCAGGCCCGGATCGCGCTCACCTGTCTGATCAGGTCCGAGACGCGGACGATGCCGAGGCAACGGTTCAGCTCGTCGGTGACCACCAGGTCGTCGTAGACGCGGGCCGCGTCCCGGCCGGCCGCCTGCATGGCCGCTATCGCCGGGGTGGTGCGCGGGACCGTACGCGGCGGGTCGGCCAGGCGCTGGGCGGGCTTCGAGCCGTGCAGGGCGTGTCCATACCGGGCCGCGAACGACAGCAGGAACCGGCTGCGGTCCAGACTGCCCTTGGGCCGCTGGAACTCGTCCACCAGGATGACGCTGGTGATCGTCGGCTCGTGCCCGAAGGCCGCCACCGCCTCCTCCGCCTTCGCCTCCGCGGGCAGGGTCACGGCCGGCAGCAGCAGCTCCTGCACCCGGGGGCCCAGCATGACCGTGGCGGGCGACTCGTCCGCGACCGGCAGCGGCACGCGTACCTTGCCGTCTGGGCCTGGCGCGAGCAGAGGGCCGTGCGCGAGCCGTACACCCAGGCCGCGGAGCACCGCCACCTGTGCCTCGCGCCGCACGTCCGGCGCCAGCACGTGCGCGCCGACGTCGTGCGCCAGCGACGCCACCGCCCGCACCACCGAGGTCGCCCGGTGATCCGCCGGGACGCGCGCCACCACGTCGGGATCGAGGGCCAGCACGTACGGGGCCGCCCCCGCGACCAGGTCGAGCGCCGGGCCTGCTGAGCCCACGCCGGCGAAGCCGAGCAGATAGCCGATCGTACGCAGGCCGTCGAGACCCACCTTGAGCAGCGGCCTGTCCTGCTCCTGGCACGTTCCGGTGAGCAGGAGGATGGCCTCGCGCGGATGCCGGCCCGCCCTTCTCAGCGCCTCGTGCAGGGGAGCCAGCGTGCCGGCGCCCGGTAGCACCGTGCGTACCGGCAGCTCGATGATCATGGGCAGGGGCGCCGCCCTGAGCGAGCCGGTGGGGTCCACGGTGGCGGGGTGCGCGATGACGGCACCGGTATCGAGGTCCACCAGGGGACTGGTGAGCAGGGAGGACACGTACAGATGGTGCTCCCGTCGCTCGCGTACCAGAAGCCTCACGAAACAGAATTAACCGACATTTCGGTTAGGGTTCCCCGCTACGGCGGCCTGCCACCGGCCGCTGGACGGGCGGTGGTCGGCGGTCGCCGGGCACGGCGTCTCGCGCGGGCGCGTGCGTACGAGCGTCCGTCATGGTCCATGGCGCGTGCGACGCCCGTCGGGTCTCCTTACGCGGATGAGTGCGACGGTGTCCGTCACGGTCTTGAGGCGCGGGTGCGTGTGACGAGCGCCGGTCACGAGCTCCAAGGCGCGGGGCGTGCGACGAGTGCCCGTCACGGGTCAGGTCACGGAGCATGCCGTGCCATGGACGGTTTTGCGAGCGCGCGTGAGAGACGCTCGTCGAGTGGTGCGGTGAAGGCGTTGGCTAGGGTTCGGGGATGAGCGCGCGTCCGGCGAGGGGTGGCGGTCGGTGGGTGACGGTGCCGCCGGAGCGGCTGCATCCGTGGATCGAGGGGTTCGCCGGGCGGCACGGGCCCTTCTCCGCGACCGGTGACGAGCGGGCGGTGCGGCTGGTGGCCGCCGACGGCGCGGTGGCCGAGCTGCACGTGCCCTTCCCGCCCATGACGCCGCCCGGCCCGCCGCACGTCACCCGCCTCGTCACGCACGCCCGCGCCGAGCGGCGGGTCGGGGTGTTCCTGGTGCGGCTCGGCGGTTACGCGGCGGGCGTCTTCCAGGGCGGCGCGCTGGTGGCCTCCAAGGTCGGCTCGCGGCTGGTGCAGGGACGTACGGCGGCGGGCGGGTGGTCGCAGCAGCGCTTCGCCAGGCGGCGGCGCAACCAGGCCGCCCAGGCGTACGACGACGCGGTGGAGACGGCGGTCCGGGTGCTGACCCCGCATCTGGAGCTGCTGGACGGGGTGATGTTCGGCGGCGACCGCAGGGCGGTGGACGCCTTGAGGCCGGACCGGCGGCTGGCGCCGCTACTGGCGCTGGAGCGGGAGCCGTTCCTGGTGGTGCCCGATCCCCGGTTGACCGTCCTGCGCGACACACCCGCTTTGTTCCGTGCGGTACGCATCCGCGTCGTCGACCCCGCGTGACGGGTTCCCTCAGCGCACCACCCCTCCCCCCCTTCCCCGCACCCTTGGCGCGCCGCGTCGGTGGGAAGGTGTACGAAGGGGCGCGGCGCAACGCGTACGGCGATGCGCCTGCCGGTGCGCCCGGGCAAACGTGTAGCCGGGTCGCCCGCCCGTGCGCCTGGCCAACGTGCAAACCGTGAGGACCGAAAGTCGCCGGCCTCGTGTGCGGGGTCAGGGCAAGCCCAGCTCGTGTGCGTGATCAGGAGAAACTCAGCTCGTACGCGAGCTCAGGAGAAGGCGGCGGCATGGTCGGCGAGGAAGTCGGCCAGGGTGCGCGGGGCTCGGCCGGTCACGTCCCGGACCGTCGTCGTGACCGGCGCCCAGCTGCCGTCGCCGGTCTGCGCCTGCAACTCGGCCAGGTCGAGCGCGAGCGGCTGCGGCAGGCCCTGGCGCTCCAGGCGGGCGGCCAGCTCAGGGACGGGCAGGTCCACGTACCGTGCCGTCCGGCCCAGAGCCTTGCCGGCCTCGGCGGCGATCTCGTCGTGCGACAGGGCCTCGGGGCCGGTCAGCACGTACGCGCGGCCGGGGCCGACGGGCGAGGTCAGCAGGGTGGCGGCCACATCGGCGATGTCGCGGGCGTCGATGTAGCTGATCCGGCCGGGACCGTACGCGCCGTACATGATGCCGCCGGCGAAATCCCCCGGCAGGTTCTGCATGAAGCCGCTCGGCTGGAGCACGGCCCACGGCACCCCGGCCTGCCTGAGGTGGGCGTCGATCAGGCCGTGCACGCCCAGGCCGAGCCTGCCGCCGGGGGCGGCGTCCCGTACCGACACCGTGACGATCTGCGCGACGCCCGCCTCGGCGGCCAGGTCGATGACGGCGCGGTGGGCGTCCACGACGCCGGGCCAGAGGGAGCTGTTGAGGAAGAGCCGGTCGCCGGGCGACAGCAGCGCGCCGATCGTCGCGGGGTCGTTGAGGTCGGCGAGCGCGTACGGACTGCCGAGGTCGTCGGCAGGGCGGCGGACGGCCGACAGCACCTCGTGGCCGCTCAGCCGGGTGAGGAGCGCGCGGCCGATGGAGCCGGTCGCGCCGGTGACCACGATCATCAGGAAACCTCCGCATAAGTGGAATCTCGTATTCCGGTTATGCGGACGGTACACTAACCGGAATCTGATCGTCCACTTGGAGGTCGTACGTGCGCGCGGACGCCAGGCGCAATCTAGGCAAGATCGTCGAGGCGGCGGCCGAAGTCGTGGCCGAGCGCGGCGTCGGCGCGCCCATGGAGGCCATCGCCAAACGCGCCGGCGTCGGCGTCGGCACGCTCTACCGGCGCTTCCCCGACCGCGACGCGCTGATCGCGGCGGTCGGCGACCACTACATCCACACGATGGCGGACGCGCTCGACGCCGCCGACCGCGGCTCCGCCGACGCCTGGAGCGCGATCTGGGACTTCGTCTGCTGGGTCGCGGAGCCGGGCCGGGCCGCGCTGTCCACCGCGCTGGCCGTGCTGCCGGACGAGGTGATCGCGCGGCGTGCCGAGTTCGCGCGTGTGCGGGCGCGGTGGGAGGAGCGGTTCGACGAGATCGTACGCCGGGCGCAGGCCGAGGGGGCGATGCGCCGGGACGTCGGCGTACAGGATCTGATCCACCTGCTGAACGTCTTCACCTGCCATCCCGAGGACCTGCCCGCGCCCGTGGCCGCCGACCCGGGCCGCTACCTGCGGCTGATGCTCGACGGGATGAAGGCCGGAGCGGCCACCCCCGCACCGAGTCGTTGAGACGATTCAAAAAAATCTTGAATGCCGCTATGATGAGCCGAAGTCCCGGTGAACCGCCGTCTGCGGTACGCCGTATCCAGCGTGTCCTGCCCCCTTCCGGCGCTCCTCCCGGCGTCCCGGGCGGCGGATCCCGCATTTTCAGCAGCACGGCCTCGTGAGGATCGATGGCGACCAGGAACATCAAGGAGGTCGCGCAGCTGGCGCGCGTCTCAGTGGGCACGGTGAGCAATGTGCTCAACCGCCCGGAGATCGTGTCCCCGGCCACGCGGGAACGCGTCTTCGAAGCGATCAAGAAACTCGGGTTCGTCCGCAACGAGGTGGCCCGCCACCTGCGGGTGGGCCGCAGCAGGACGGTCGGGCTCGTCGTGCTCGACGTGTCCAACCCGTTCTTCGTGGACGTGGCCCAAGGCGCCGAAGCGGTGGCCGACGACCACGACACCATGGTGGTGCTCTGCAACAGCGCCGGCGACCCCGGCCGCGAACGACGCCACCTCGACCAGCTCGAACAGCAACGGGTGATGGGCATACTGATCACCCCGGTCGAGATGGAGACCCCCTGGCTGGAGGAGCTGATCGCCCGCGGCACCCCCGTGGTGCTGGTCGACAGCCCCGCGACCGGGCTCCAGTGCTCGGTGGCCGTCGACGACCGGCTCGGCGGGCAGATCGCCGGCGCGCATCTCATCGAACGCGGGCACCGGCGGATCATGTTCGTGGGCGGGCCGCCGTCCATCAAACAGGTGGCCGACCGGCACGCGGGCGTGACCAGCGCCGTCGCCGCCGCCGGCGGCGCCGTCGAACTGCTCACCTCCTCCGCGCCCACCCTGACCGTGGCCGAGGGCCGCGCGATCGGCGAACGCGTCGCCGCCCTGCCCGCCGACGAACGCCCGACCGCCGCCTTCTGCGCCAACGACATGATGGCGCTCGGCTTCTTACAGGCGATGGCGTCCCACGGGCTGCGCGTGCCCGAGGACCTGGCCATCATCGGGTACGACGACATCGACTTCGCCGCGGCGGCGGCCGTACCGCTGTCGTCGGTCCGTCAGCCGCGGGAGCTCCTTGGGCGTACGGCGATCGACCTGCTGCTGGAGGAGGTGGCCGAGCCGGAACAGCATCGGCATCGGCAGGTCATCTTCCAGCCCGACCTGGTGATCCGAGAATCCAGCGCCTACCGCCGCTGACCTTGGAGCGCTGTCGGGGTGCCGGCCCTCTGCGTTCTGTCCCAGTTGCCCGATGCCATGGGTGCATGTTTGCCCAGGTGAACGGGGTGTGCCGGTCGCCGTACGCGTTGCGCCGGGCCCCCTCCGTACGCCTTTCCGCCGACGCGGCGCGCCAAGGGTGCGGGAAGAGGTGGGGGTGCGGAGGGTGTGCTGGCGTGGGGAACGGCTGGCGTGCCGGTGTGGGGACGGGTGGGTCGAAGCGTGGGAAGGCTTGGTCGCTTCCTCGGTACATCCGTCCGCCTCGCTGCCCCGGCACACCCCCAGCGCGCAGGCCGTCGGCACACACCCGCTGGCACGCACACCCCCCGGCACGTGCATCCCGAGCGTGTCCGTCCGTCTCGCGGCTCCGGCACACCGCCGGCCCGCACACCCCCCGGCACGTGCATTCCGAGCGCGTCCGTCCCGAGCGCGTCCACCTCCTCGCACACTTGGCGCGCCGCGGCGGCGAGGAGGTGTACGGAGGGGCCCGGCGCCATGCGGGCGGCGGCCAGAGTGCCCGTTCACCTGGGCAGATGCGACAACACGCCGGCACGGACCCGCAGGGCGTGGCAGTCCATTCCGTGCCGCCTCGGCCGTGCTCTCCCGGAAGCGCGCGGCCGGGTGGGTGTACTACGTTCGGCGGCACAGCCGAGCAGGAGGAATTGACGTGGGTGAGATCTACCGCAATCCCCTCGCCACCCCCGACGACCTCGCCGGGTTCCGGATGGAGGGGGACGGGGCGGTGTCGTTTCCGCAGGGGCGGATGCGGCTCGAGAGCCGGCGGGCGGCGGCCGAGGGGCAGGCGGCGAATCTGGTGCTGTGGTGTCCTGAGGAGTTTCCCGACGGTGTGCGGATCGAGTGGGAGTTCTGGCCGGTCAGGGAGCCGGGGCTGGCGATCATGTTCTTCCACGCCCGGGGCCGGAACGGTGAGGATCTGTTCGATCCGGGCCTGAGCTTGCGCGACGGCCCCTACGAGCAGTACCACCACGGCGACATCGACGCCTACCACGTGTCCTACTTCCGCCGCATGTGGGCCTCCGAGCGGGCCCTGCACACCTGCAATCTGCGCAAGAGTCACGGGTTCCACCTGGTCGCCCAGGGGCCGGATCCGTTGCCGGGGGTGCTGGACGCCGAGGGGCCCTATGCCGTGCGACTGGAGGTCAAGGGGGGAGCGGTGAGCTTCGCAATCAACGATTTGGTCTCGTTCCGGTGGCGGGACGACGGCTCGATCGGCGGTTCCGCCCTGGCAGGAGGCAAGATCGGGTTCCGGCAGATGGCTCCGCTGATCGGAGAGTACGCAAATCTCCGCGTGTCCCGTCATTGACTTTGAGTCGATTCAACACTAATTTCGCACCAACCGCCGTTCACTCGCTTGTAACTGGGCAGGAACCACGGTGCAATACTCCACCCCCGTATCCGTGCACATGCCACGAGAAGGTGGTGCCGGATGAACCATCCCGCCATGTCGATCAGGTTTCAAGCTGCCTGCTCAGAGCTCATCTGGGCGGTCCGGCTGAACCTCGCCTGGCTTGCCTTCACGCTCGCGGGAGGCGTGGTTCTGGGGGTCGGGCCCGCCACCGTGGCCGGCTACACGCTGGCTCGGCGGCATGCTCGTAATGAAACGTTTCAGGTTTGGCGCGAATTCTGGACCGTCTACCGGCGGGAGTTCGCCCGGGCCTCGTTGCTGGTCCTGCCGGGGGCGCTGGCCGCTGTCGTGCTGATCGGCAACTACCTCTACTTCTCCGCCCTCGGGCCCGGCATGGGGGCGCCGAGGATCGCGACCTTCGTGGCTCTCATCGCACTGGCGGGTGTGGGGGCGTACGTGGGGCCGCTCTACGCGCACTACGACCTGCCGCTGCGGGCCTACTGGCCCAAGGCGGCGCAGCTAGCGCTGATGCGTCCGGCTTCGTCCGTGCTGTTGCTGCTAGCGCTCTCAGCCATCGCCTTCGCGACCTCGGTGGCGCCGATCCTGGCGCCGATGATCAGCTTCGGCGCGTGGATCTATCTCAATACGTGGCTCTGCCTGCGCTTCTTCGAGGAGAACGAGGCGCGCCTGCATTCGAAAGGGAACTCATGAGCGCATCCCGTCGCCGTCGGCTTCTTGCCGGTGTGTTAACGCTAACGGCCGCTCTCACCGCCTCGGCCTGCTCGGGCGGTGGCGACGCGCCTCAGTCCGATCCGAACACGATCACGTTCATGTCGAAGCTGTTCGGCACGGCTCCCGAGCCGACCGGCGAGATGCAGCAGGCCATCGAGAAGTTCATCGGCAAGAAGATCAAGGTCACCTGGGTCCCCAACGCCGAGTACACCGAGAAGATCAACGTCACCCTGGCCTCGGACAACATCCCGCAGGTCGTGGTGGTCGACCCGCACCTGCCGGCGTTCGTCAAGTCCGCAGAGGCGGGGGCGTTCTGGGACCTGACCGACAAGCTGGACAAGTACCCGAACCTGAAGCCGGCCGACGCGCGCACGGCGCTCAACTCCTCCATCAACGGCAAGATCTACGGCCTCTACCGGATGCGGCCCCTGCTGCGCTCGGCGATCGTCATCCGCAAGGACTGGCTGAAGAAGGTCGGGCTGGAGGAGCCGAAGACGATCGAGGACTTCTACCAGGTCGCCAAGGCGTTCACGGAGAAGGACCCCGACGGCAACGGCAAGAAGGACACCTACGGCCTCATCATCCCGAAGTGGCCGGGCAACTACGCCAGCGCCAGCCCGTACGACGTGATCGAGACCTGGTTCGGCGCCCCCAACGGCTACGGCGAGCGTAATGGCAAGGTCGTGCCCGGGTTCGACACGCCGGAGTTCCTCGAGGCCAACAGGTGGCTGAAGAAGATGGTCGACGAGGGCATGGTCAACCCCGACTTCGCCACCCTCGACTCGGCCAAGTGGAACGAGCCGTTCCACCAGGGCAAGGGCGGCATGATCATCGACGTCAACATCCGCTCCCGCCAGGTCCTCGACCTGTTCAGGGAGGAGGGTGACAAGAACTACGGCGACAAGGTCGCCATGGTCGGCAACCTGGCCAAGGCCGACGGCCAGAAGTACTCCTACCCGTTCACCGGCTACGCCGACTCGCTGGCGATCTCCAAGCAGAGCGTGCGGACCGAGGCCGAGCTGGACAACGTGCTGAAGACGCTGGACAAGCTGGCTACCAAGGAGGGCCAGGTCCTGCTCCAGAACGGCATCGAGGGCCGCAACTTCAAGGTCGACAACGGCGACACCGCCACGCTGATCAACGAGGACGACCCCGCGGTGGTGACCGTCCAGGACAACGTGGACGACGCCTTCATCCAGCTCAGCACCAAGGGCACGGTCGACATCGGCGGCATCGCCTACCAGCGGGTCCCGCCCGGTGAGCCGTACCGGAACATGGTCGCGCTGCAGAAGGAGCTGATGGAGGAGGACCTCAAGACGGCCGTGCACAACGTGGCGCTGCCCGTCGTGGCCCCCACACAGGTCCAGCGGGGCCCGCAGATCGACACGATCGTCTCCGACGCCCGGGTGAAGTTCCTGTCGGGCGCCATCACGGAGGAGCAGCTCAAGGGCGAGATCAAGCGCTGGTACGACGGCGGCGGCACGCAGATCGTGGCCGAGATCAACGACCTGCTCAGCAAACTGCCCAAGTAGTCACCGACCGCTCGCCTGAGGGGCCCGGGCACACCCGCCGGGCCCCTCATACGAAAGGAGGCCGCTGTGGCCACCGACCTGGCGACGCCTCCCTCGAAGGCGGCGCCCAAGGCGAAGAAGCGCCGGGCCGACAAGGTCCCGCTGCGCACGGCGGTGCTGCGCTACCGCTGGCTCTACCTGATGCTCGTGCCGGGCCTGGCGTACTTCGTCCTGTTCAAGTACCTGCCGATGTACGGCGTGACCATCGCCTTCCAGGACTTCGTGCCGTTCCTCGGCTACTCGGGCAGCCCCTGGGTCGGCCTGAAGCACTTCGAGGAGCTGTTCGCAGGACCCGACTTCGGCCGGCTGATGTTCAACACGCTCTTCCTGGCGCTGCTGCACATCCTCATCGTCTTCCCCGCGCCGATCGTCGTCGCGCTGCTGCTGAACGAGCTGCGCCTGAACATCCTCAAGCGCTCGATCCAGTCGCTCATCTACATCCCGCACTTCCTGTCCTGGACGATCGTCGCGTCGCTGACGTACGTGCTGTTCGCGGCGGACTTCGGCGTGCTGTCCGGCTGGATGCGCGACCTCCTGGGCGACACCGCGAAGATCGACTACATGGCGCAGGAGGAGTGGTTCCGGCCCCTGATCATCCTGCAGCAACTGTGGAAGATGACCGGCTGGGGCACGATCATCTACCTGGCCGCGCTGGCCGGGGTCGACCCCAACCTGTACGAGGCCGCCCGCATGGACGGCGCGGGCCGCTTCCGCCAGCTCTGGCACGTGACGCTGCCCGCGATCCGCCCGACGGTCGTCGTCATGGCGATCCTGGCCTCGGGCAACCTGCTGGACACCGGCTTCGAGCAGATCTGGCTGATGACCACGTCGCTGAACCGCTCGGTGGCCGACGTGTTCGACACCTACGTCTACTACGCCGGCATCCAGAACGGCGCGATCAGCTACTCCACCGCCGTCGGCCTGTTCAAGGGCGTGGCCGGCGTCATCCTGATCTTCGGCTCCAACTGGCTGGCCAAGCGTCTCGGCCAGCGGGGACTGTTCTGAGGAGGCCGGACATGTCCACCATGACCGAGACCAAGAAGCCGGCCAAGCTCAAGGTCGACAACAACGGCTCGCTCGGCAGCCGCGTGTTCGACGCGCTCAACGTCGTCGTGCTCGTCGCGCTGGCGCTGATCACGGTGCTGCCCCTGCTGTACGTGCTGGCCGGCTCGCTCGCCAACGAGGCCGAGATCTCCACCCGGCCGTTCTTCCTGTGGCCGCACAAGATCGTCACGGAGGCGTACGAGTACATCTTCGCCACCCCCACCTTCGTCCGCGCCCTGGTCACGACCGTGGTCGTGACGGCGGTCGGCATGGTGGTGCAGGTGCTGCTGACCTTCACCATGGCCTACCCCCTGGCCAAGCGGTACCTGCCGGGCCGCACGCTGGTGCTCAACCTGGTCATCTTCACGATGGTCTTCTCCGGTGGCATGATCCCCACCTACCTGGTGGTGCGCGACCTCGGGCTGCTCGACAGCTACTGGGCGCTGATCCTGCCGCTGGCGATCAACCCGTTCTACCTGATCATCGTCAAGAGCTTCTTCCAGGAGCTGCCGCAGGCGCTGGAGGAGGCGGCGCGGATCGACGGCTGCAACGAGATGGGCGTCTTCTTCAAGATCGTGCTGCCGCTGTCGAAGCCGATCATCGCGACGTTCTCGCTGTTCTACGCGGTGGCGATCTGGAACGACTACATGTCGCCGCTGCTCTACCTCAGCGACCCGAACAAGTGGACGCTGCAGATCCTCGTCCGCCAGCTCACCAACACCGACGCCGCGGCGGCGCTCTCCCAGATGGACCGGACCTGGGTGCCGCCCGAGCAGGGCCTCAAGTTCGCGGTCGTCGTCATCGCGACGCTGCCGATCCTGTTCTTCTACCCGTTCCTGCAGAAGCACTTCGCCAAGGGCGTGCTGATCGGGGGCGTCAAGGAGTGACCGTGCTGCTGGCCGGGGACTCGACCGTCGCGTCCTGCCCGGCGCACGAGGCGCCGATGTCCGGGTGGGGCGCGCAGCTCGGGGCGTACGTCGGCGTTCCCGTCCGCAACTTCGCCAAGGGCGGCGCCACCACGGCAAGCCACCGGGCGGAGGGGCTCTGGGCGGCGCTCGTGCGCGAGATCCTCGCCGGAGACGTCGTCGTGCTCCAGTTCGGGCACAACGACCAGAAGGAGCCGGAGCTGCCCTACCGCGACAACCTGCGCGCCTTCGTCGGGGAGGCGCGCGCGGCGGGCGCGCTCGCGGTGCTGTGCACGCCGGTGCAGCGGCGCAGGTTCGACGGCGCGCGGCTGGTCCCGACGCACGGCGGCTACCCGGATCAGGTGCGCGCGCTGGCCGCCGCCGGGGGCGTGCCGCTGATCGACCTGACCGCCGCCACCACCGAGCTGTACGAACGGCTCGGCCCCGAGGGCTCGAAGGCCCTGTTCACCCACTTCCCGCCGGGGGCGCACCCGCTCTACCCCGAGGGCGTGGCCGACGACACCCACTTCTGCTTCCGCGGCGCCGACGAGGTGGCCGCGATCGTCGCCGAGCGATTGAAGGAACTCGCATGACCGTACTGCGCTGGCTGGACCGTCCTGGAGACCAAGGAGTGACCTGGGGCGTCCCGTGGCCACGCGGCGCGGTCGAGCGGGACACGCCGTTCGCGCTGTCGGACGCCGAGGGGCGCCCGGTGCCCGTGCAGAGCTGGGTCACCGCCACCTGGCCCGACGGCTCGGTCAAGTGGTCCGCCCACGCCGCCGGCGCGGGACCGCACTCCGAGCACTACCGGCTTGAACCCGCTGCGCAGGCCGCTGATCTCGGCGAGAACTCCGTCACCGTGACCCGGCGGGACGGCGACCTGATCGTCGGCACCGGCGTCGTCACCTGGACGATCGGCGGCGGCACGGTCGCCCGCTCGATCTCGCGCGGGAGCCGCGAGGTCGCCAGGAACGTCCGCCTGGTCAGCCTGCGCCAGAGCGAGCCCACCCCCGAGGAGGACGGCCACGTCGCCAGGGAACGGGCCGCCGGCGTCGTCGAGAGCGTCACCGTCGAGCAGGACGGCCCCCTGCGCGCCGTGGTCCGGCTGGAGGGCCGGCACGGCGACTGGCTGCCCTTCACCGTCCGGCTCTACTTCTACGCCGGCGCCGAGCAGGTGCGGATCCTGCACACCTTCGTCTGGGACGGCGACCCCGAGCGCGACTTCCTGGCCGGGCTCGGCCTGAGCGCGGACGTCGTCATGCGCGACGAGCCGCACGACCGGCACGTGCGCCTGGCCGGGAGCGACGGCTTCCTGACCGAGGCCGTACGCGGGCTGACCGGCCTGCGCCGCGACCCCGGCGAGGCCGCGCGCCGCGCCCAGGTCGAGGGCCGCCCGGCCGGCGAGCTGGACCCCGAGGTCGCCAGGCGGCTGCACCTCATCCCCACCTGGGGCGACTACACCCTCGACCAGAGCTCCGCCGACGGCTACACGCTGCGTAAACGCACCAAGGAGGGGCACGGCTGGGTGACGATCCCGGCCGGCACCCGCTCGGCCGGGTACGGCTACGTCGGCGGCGTAAGCGGCGGCCTCGGCTTCGGGCTGCGCGACTTCTGGCGGCTGCACCCCACCCGCCTGGACGTCAGGAACGCGGCCACCGACGTGGCCACCGCCACGATCTGGCTCTGGTCGCCGTCCGCCCCGGCCATGGACCTGCGCTTCTATCACGACGGCATGGGCCAGGACACCTTCGAGGAGCAGCTCGAAGGGCTGGAGATCACGTACGAGGACTACGAGCCGGGGTTCGGCGATCCGCGGGGCATCGCGCGTACGCACGAGCTGAGCCTGCGCGTCCACGACGCCACACCCACGGCGGACGAGCTGGCCGCGCACGCCGCCGCCGTGAACGCGCCCGCGCTGCTCGCCGCGAGCCCCGAGCGCGTGCGTGCGGCGGACGTGTTCGGTGTGTGGGGCCTGCCCGACCGCTCCACGCCCGCGCACGCCGAGATCGAGGACCGGCTGGACTTCCTGTTCGACCTGTACGAACGTGAACGCGAGCAGCGCCGCTGGTACGGGTTCTGGGACTACGGCGACGTCATGCACACCTACGACTCCGACCGGCACACCTGGCGCTACGACGTCGGCGGCTACGCCTGGGACAACTCGGAGCTGTCGCCCGACCTGTGGCTGTGGCTGCAGTATCTGCGCACGGGACGAGCCGACGTCTTCCGCTTCGCCGAGGCCATGTGCCGCCACACCGGCGAGGTGGACGTCTATCACCTCGGCCGGTGGAAGGGCCTGGGCAGCCGGCACAACGTGCAGCACTGGGGCTGCAGCTGCAAGCAGCTGCGCATCTCCAACGCCGCCTACCGGCGCTTCTACTACTACCTGACGGCCGACGAGCGTACCGGCGACCTCATGGACGAGCTCAGCGTCCCCGAGGAGACGTTCCTGGCCATCGACCCGCTGCGCAAGGTGCGCGAGGACGTCTACACCTCGGACCGCTCGGCGCTGTCCGTCGGGCTCGGCACCGACTGGGGCTCGCTGGCGGCGGCCTGGCTGACCCGGTGGGAGCGGCACGGGGACGAGCGGGCCAGGGACCGGCTGCTGGGCACGATGGCCGGCATCGGGGCGATGCCGCGCCGCTTCCTCACCGGCGAGGGGCGGCTGGATCTGGACACCGGCCGGTTCGACACGAGCCGTGACCAGATCTCGATCTCGCATCTGTCGTCGCTGTTCGGGCTGCCGGAGATGTGCGCGGAGCTGATCGCGCTCGACCTGGACGTGCCCGGGTTCGAGCGGGCCTGGCTGGAGTACTGCCGCCTCTACCTCGCCCCGCCGGAGCAGCAGGAGGCGGAGACCGGGCGGCGGCTGAGCGGCATCTCGCTGATCCAGGCGCACAGCCGGCTGACGGCGTACGCGGCGGCGCGCACCGACGACGCCGAGCTGGCCGCCTGGGCGTGGCGCAAGTTCCGCCTGGGGGAGGGCGACCAGCTCAACCGCAACCCGCTGCAACACCAGGAGAACTGGGAGCTGACCCTGGTGGACGGGCCGCGGGTGCCGCACCCTGTGCACGAGGCGCCGTTCGTCAGCACCAACAGCGCCGCGCAGTACGGACTGGCCGCCATCCACAACCTGGTGCTGATCGGCAAGCACCTCACGGCACGTTAAGGAGAGGTGGGGCCCCTTCCAGGGGCCCTACACTGATCGGTATGCATGCTCCCGATTGACCGGCGTCGCACGCCCAATCCTCGTTTCCTAGCTCGGGAGTGTACCGGTCACCATGATCATTGCGAATGATATCGAGCTGCGCGCGGGCGCGCGCCTGCTCATCGAGAAAGCCACCTTCCGGGTCAACCCCGGTGACAAGATCGGGCTCGTCGGCCGCAACGGCGCGGGCAAGACGACGCTGACCAAGGTGCTGGCGGGCGAGGGCCTGCCCGCCGCGGGCAGCGTCACCACCACCGGCAGCGTCGGCTACCTGCCCCAGGACCCGCGCACCGGCGACCTCCAGGTGCTGGCCCGCGACCGCATCCTGTCCGCGCGCGGGCTCGACGAGGTCATCCGCAAGCTGCGCGAGGCGGAAGTGGGCATGTCCTCCGCCGACGAGCGCACCCGGGAGAAGGCCGTGCGGCGCTACGGCCGGCTCGAAGATCAGATGCACGTGCTGGGCGGCTACGCGGCGGAGTCGGAGGCGGCCTCCATCGCCTCCAGTCTCGGCCTGCCCGACCGGGTGCTCGGGCAGCCCTTGCAAACGCTTTCCGGCGGTCAGCGCAGGCGCGTGGAATTGGCGCGAATTCTTTTCAGCGGAGCGGAAACTCTCCTTCTCGACGAGCCGACAAACCACCTAGATGCGGACTCAATCGGCTGGCTTCGCGATTTTTTGCGCAGTCATCAGGGTGGCTTGGTGATCATCAGCCACGACGTCGACCTTCTTGAAGCCACGGTCAACAAGGTCCTGCACCTGGACGCCAACCGGTCCGTGATCGATCACTACAACGTCGGCTGGAACGCCTACCTGGCCCAGCGCGAGACCGACGAGAAGCGCAGGAAGCGCGAGCGGGCCAACGCCGAGAAGCAGGCGGGGGCGCTGCTGGCGCAGGCCGACAAGATGCGGGCCAAGGCGACCAAGGCCAAGGCCGCCCAGGACATGATGCGGCGCGCGCACCGGCTGCTGTCCGGCACCGAGGAGGAGCGCAAGGGCGACAAGGTGGCGCGGCTGCGCTTCCCCGATCCCCAGCCCTGCGGCCGCACCCCGCTCATGGCCGAGGGCCTGTCCAAGACCTACGGGTCGCTGGAGGTCTTCACCGACGTCGACGTGGCCATCGACCGAGGTCACAGGGTCGTCATCCTCGGGCTCAACGGCGCGGGCAAGACCACGCTGCTGCGCCTGCTGGGCGGGATCGAGCAGCCCGACACGGGCGAGCTGCGCCCCGGTCACGGCCTCAAGATCGGCTACTACGCCCAGGAGCACGAGACCCTGGACCCCGGCAGGACCCTGCTGGAGAACATGCGCTCGGCCGGCGGCGGGTTCACCGACACCGAGTTGCGCAAGGTGCTCGGCTCGTTCCTGTTCACCGGGGACGACGTCGACAAGCCCGCCGGGGTGCTGTCCGGCGGCGAGAAGACCCGGCTGGCGCTGGCCATGCTGGTGCTCTCCAGCGCCAACGTGCTGCTGCTCGACGAGCCCACGAACAACCTCGACCCGGTCAGCAGGGAGCAGGTCCTCAACGCTCTGAGGTCGTATTCAGGAGCAATCGTCCTAGTCACCCACGACGAGGGTGCCGTTGACGCCCTGTCACCGGATAGGGTGATCTTGCTACCTGACGGAACTGAAGACGCATGGAGCGCCGAATTTTCCGATCTTGTGGCACTTGCCTGATCTTAATTTGAGTGGGTACGGATCTTTTCCCGTGGAGTAGGTAGCCGATCCCGCTGAAATGACTGATCATGGCGGAGTAACGCTGCGGAAGTCCGGCACTACAGGAGGTACTCGTGGCCGAGACACTGAAGAAGGGCACCCGGGTCACCGGGGCCGACCGGGAAAAACTGGCCGGCGATCTCAAGAAGCGCTACGCCGCGGGCGAAAGCATCCGCGCCCTGGCCGCTTCGACCGGTCGGTCTTACGGGTTCATCCATCGCATCCTCAGCGAGTCCGGTGTGACTCTGCGCGGACGCGGCGGGGCGACCCGAGGCAAGTCCAAGCGCTGACGGCCGCCTCGGAACGTGCGACCGCAGCCGCCCGTCCCTAGTCAGCCGCCGTCGCGTCCGGGCCAGAATCATATTCTATAAGCTCGGGCGCGACGGTCAGCACTCCGGACAAGGGAGCGGGCGATGGCGGAAGCGCAGGCGCGACAGCGCGGGGGGAATACGGACGACGGCTCTGCCTCGGCGCAGAACGGGGTCCGTTACGAGGTGGACGGTGAGATAGCGACGATCACGCTGGACCGGCCGGAAAAGCGCAACGCACAGACGTTCGCGACATGGTCGGAACTGGCTCGCATCGGCGAGAACCTGCCCGAGCAGGTACGCGTCGTCGTCGTGAAAGGTGAGGGACCGTCCTTCTCGGCAGGGATAGACCTGCGAACGTTCACATCTGAGGGGGTGCCCGGACAGGGCTCGTTCAGCTCGGTGGCCGCAGACGGGGACACCGGCTTCGAGCAGCGCATCAGACAGGCCCAAGCGGGGTTCCTGTGGCTGCGCCGCCCGGAGATCGTTTCCATCGCCGCAGTGCAGGGGCACGCGATCGGTGCGGGATTCCAGCTCGCGCTCGCCTGTGACCTGCGGATCGTGGCCGAAGACGTTTCGTTCTGCATGAAAGAGCCCGCACTGGGCCTGGTGCCCGACCTGACGGGGACCAAGCCCCTGGTCGAGCTGGTGGGCCTGGCCAAGGCGATCGACATCTGCCTGACCGCCAGGACCGTGCACGCCGAAGAGGCCATGCGCATCGGCCTCGCGGAGAGAGTGGTCGCCGGGGGCGACCTGGACCAAGCGGTGAAGGACAAGGCCGCGCAGCTGCTGTCGACGAACCGGGACGCGGCTGTGGCGACCAAGCGGCTCCTCCAGGGGGCGCAGGCACGCACCCTGGAGGAGCAGAGTGTGGCCGAGGGGATCGAGCAGGCGGCACGCATCAAGGCACTCTTCGGCCGGTCGGGCTGAGCCGCGGCTCAGCGCTTCGGGCCGGACCGGGGGTGGTTCGCGGCTTGACGGCCGGTTCGGTGCTTCTGGGGGCAGTCGGGCTGATTCGTCACTCAGGCGCCGGCGCTGCCGGCCGGTCGTGAGGGGCTGTGCGGCCCCTGGGCCGCCGGTCGGCCCCGCCGACGGGTACGACTGACAGTGGGGCGGGAAAACAGCTCAGCGTGCCTCAGAGCGCCGCGCGGAGAAGGGGGCTTCCCGGAGCGAGTTTCGCGGTGAGCTGAGCCGGGAATCCCCGGGCGTCCCGGCGACGCTGTCCCGTGCGGAGGAAGGGGGATCTCCCGCATGGCGATGATGGGTGGGGGCTTCGGCCCGAGCATGATGGCGTCCCTGCGGCGCGACGGCTCGGTCACCAAGCAGCGGCTGCGGCCGGGCACCGTGCGGCGCATCGCGGGCTACGCGCGCCCGTACACCAGGCAGATCGCCGCGTTCCTCGCGCTCGTCGTGGCCGGCGCGGTGATCGTGGTCGCCAACCCGCTGCTGATGAAGGCGATCATCGACGACGGCATCCTGCCCAAGAGGCCGGGCGTGATCGTCTGGCTGGCCGTGGCCATCGCCGCGCTCGCGCTGGTCGACGCCGGGCTGACGCTGGCGCAGCGCTGGTTCTCCGCCCGCATCGGCGAGGGCCTCATCTACGACCTGCGCACCGAGGTGTTCGACCACGTGCAGCGCATGCCGGTGGCGTTCTTCATGCGCGCCCAGACCGGCGCGCTGGTCAGCCGGCTCAACACCGACGTCATCGGCGCCCAGCGCGCCCTGACCAGCACGCTGTCCTCGGTCGTCGCCAACGTGGTCAGCCTGGTTCTGGTGCTCGGCGCCATGCTGGCGCTGTCGTGGCAGGTCACGCTGGTCGCGCTGGTGCTGCTGCCGATCTTCATCGTGCCGGCGAAATACGTCGGCCGCCGCATGTCGGCGCTGACCCGCGAGCAGATGCAGCTCGACGCCGAGATGAGCTCGGTCACCACCGAGCGCTTCAACGTGGCGGGCGCGACGGTCGCCAAGCTCTACGGCAGGCCGGAGGACGACGCCGCCGTCTTCGGCGCCCGCGCCGCCCGGGTGCGCGACGTGGGCGTGACCGTCGGCATGTACGGCACCGTCTTCCGCGTCGCGCTCGGCCTGATCGCGGCGCTGGCCACCGCCCTCGTCTACGGCATCGGCGGCGTCCTGTCCGTCTCCGGCGCCTTCGAGCTCGGCACCCTGGTGGCGCTGGCCGCCCTGCTCATGCGCCTCTACGGCCCGCTCACCTCGCTGTCCAACGTGCACGTCGACGTGATGACCGCGCTCGTGAGCTTCGACCGCGTCTTCGAGATCCTCGACCTCAAGCCCATGGTCGCCGAGCGGCCCGGCGCCGTGCCGGTGCCCGCGGGCCCGGTCACGATCGAGTTCGACGACGTGCGCTTCCGCTACCCGGCCGCCGAGGAGGTCTCGCTGGCCTCGCTGGAGTCGGTGGCCAGGCAGGACTCAGGGCCGTCCCACCCGGTGCTGGAGGGCGTGTCCTTCACGGCGCGGCCGGGGCAGCTCATCGCGCTGGTCGGGCACAGCGGCGCGGGCAAGACCACGATCACCTCGCTGGTGTCGCGGCTCTACGACGTCAACGAGGGCGCGGTCAGGATCAACGGGCTCGACGTGCGCGAGGCCACGCTCGGCTCGCTGCGCGACACCGTCGGCGTGGTCATGCAGGACGCCCACCTCTACCACGACACGATCGGCGCCAACCTGCGTTACGCCAGGCCGGAGGCGAGCGACGAGGAGATCTGGCAGGCGCTCGGCGCGGCGCAGATCGGCGAGCTCATCGCCGGCCTGCCCGACGGTCTCGAGACCGTGGTGGGCGACCGCGGCTACCGGCTGTCCGGCGGCGAGAAGCAGCGGCTGGCGCTGGCCAGGCTGCTGCTGAAGGCGCCCAGGGTGGTCGTGCTCGACGAGGCCACCGCCCACCTCGACTCGGAGTCCGAGGCCGCGGTGCAGGTGGCGCTGAAGACGGCGCTGGAGGGCCGCACGTCGCTGGTCATCGCGCACCGGCTCTCGACGATCAGGGAGGCCGACGAGATCCTCGTCGTCCACGACGGCCGGATCGCCGAGCGCGGCCGGCACGAGGAGCTGCTGGCGCGCGGCGGGCTCTACGCCGAGCTCTACCGCACCCAGTTCAGTTCTTCCGGTAGCCCAGCCGCCTGAGCTCCTCCCTGGCCACCTTCTCCACCAGCTCCAGGTCCTCGCGGCGCAGCCGGGTCCGCCAGGCGCCGACCTTGGGCACGGCGGTGTCGTACATGACGACCTTCGACACCCGCGTCTCCAGGAACTCCGCGAGCGTCGCCACGGCCTGGGGCGGCGTGCCGACCAGGTCCTCGTAGCGCACGGTCAGCAGCTGCGGCCCGGGCAGCGTGCGGCGCAGCTCGGCGCTCAGCCGCACCGCGCCGCGCCAGCGCAGCGCGCTCTTGCCCGCCGCCGGCATCGTCTTCCAGCGCTGCAGGTGCTCGTCCTTGTTGACGCCGAGGAACGCGTTGGGGAACTCGGTCTGCTCCGCCACCATGGCCGGCTTGAACCAGGCCAGGCACGCCGGATCGGCCAGCATGTCGGCCACCACGTCCCTGCCGTCGCGGATGAGCTGGATGAAGCGGGCGTCGGGGAAGGCCTGGAGCAGCACGGGCACGCTGTAGAGCAGGTCGGGGCTGCCGTCGGCGAAGCGGGTGACGTCGCTCGCGGACACGCACGGGCCCGTACCGGTGACGCCGCCCGCGTCCCGGCACGACTCGGCGCACTCGCCGCACGAGCGGGGCAGCACCTGCCACGACTCGGACAGCGCGTCGCGCAGGACGCGCACGGCGCCGGACGTACGGGCGATGGACGGCTTGCGGGCGAAGGCGTACACCACGTGCGCCACGCTCGCGCGGCCCATCGTCACGTGGAAACCCGGAGAGCGTTTCAAGGCACGGGCCAGCAGGTCCGCGCCGGAGTGCGGCGCTCCGATCAGAAAGACCGGGCGGCGGACCTTGATGCCGTTGACCACGAGGATGTGGGGCGGAAGTCGCATACGAGAGGTAAGTGTGACACCGTTTGCCAGGTGAACGAGCCAAGGATGGTGTCCGTCCTCACCGGCGCGGGCGTCTCCACCGACTCCGGGATCCCCGACTTCCGCGGCCCCCAAGGCGTGTGGACCAGGAATCCGCAGGCCGAGGCCGACGCCACCATCGACCGCTACCTCGCCGACCCGGACGTCAGGCGGGCCTCGTGGCGGGCCAGACTCGATCACGCCGCCTGGGACGCCAGGCCGAACGCCGCCCACCTGGCGCTGGTCGAGCTGGAGCGCGCGGGGCTGCTGCGGACCCTCGTCACGCAGAACATCGACGAGCTGCACCAGCGCGCCGGGTCCTCGCCGGAGAAGGTGATCGAGATCCACGGCACCATGCGCCGCGCCGAGTGCCTGTCCTGCGAGCTGATCACGCCCATGGAAGAGGTGCTCGCCCGGGTCGCGGCCGGCGAGGACGACCCGCCCTGCTCGCGCTGCGGCGGCATCCAGAAGGCCAACACGATCTCCTTCGGGCAGTCGCTCAAGCCCGAGGTGATCCGGGCCGCGCAGCGCGCCGCCCGCACCTGCGACGTGTTCCTGGCCGTGGGCACCTCGCTGACCGTGCATCCCGCCGCCGGGCTGTGCGGCGAGGCACTGGACGCCGGCGCCACCCTGATGATCGTCAACGCCCAGCCCACTCCCTATGACCCCTTCGCCGACCGGGTGATCAACGAACCGATCGGCCAGGCACTACCCGCGCTCGTCAAGGAGCTGATCGATGCGGCAAGGTGACACCGTAGCCATCGTCGCCCCCTCGGGGCCGCCCAACGCCGTCCTGCTCAGGCGGGGCGTCCGGCGTCTGGAGGAGCTGGGCCTGAAGGTGGTGGTGGGCGCGCACGTCCTCGACCGTCAGGGCCTCGACTACCTCGCGGGCGACGACGCCGACCGGGCCGCCGACCTGCAGTCCGCCTGGTGCGACCCGGCCGTGACCGGGGTCTTCTGCTGCCGGGGCGGCTACGGGGCCGGGCGGCTGCTCGGCCTGCTCGACTGGGACGCCATGCGCGCGGCCGGGCCCAAGGTGCTGCTCGGGTCGAGCGACATCACGGCGCTGCACAACGCGTTCGCGATCGAGCTGGGCGTGGCGACGCTGCACGGGCCGATGGCCGCCTGCGACGTCATCGCCGGCGACGAGGCCGGGCCCGAGCCGCTGACCTGGGAGAGCATGGGGCAGGCGCTGTTCGGTCCCGCGCCGCTCGTGCGGGGTGACCGGGTGCTTTCGCCGGGACGCGCCGAAGGGGTGCTCCGCGGCGGTAACCTGTCGCTGCTCGCCTCGATGTGCGGCACGCGGTGGCAGCCGTCGTTCGCGGACGGGATCGCGTTCCTCGAAGACGTGGGGGAGGAGCCGTACCGGATCGATCGCATGCTCACCCAGCTGCTGCAGGCGGGGGTGTTCGACGGCGTGCGCGGGATCGCGCTCGGGTCGTGGGTCGGCTGCGGGGACCCGTACCCGGTGCTGGAGGACCGGCTGGCCTCGCTCGGGGTGCCCGTGGTGGCCGGGTTGCCGGTGGGGCACGGGTCGCCACAGATGAGCGTGTGGCTGAATGCACTTGGTGTTATCGATACCGAATCGTGCTCGCTGGCCGGTTCGATCCGGAACGGGGAGCAGGCAAGGTAGGGGGGACGAATCAGACAGAAGGGGACATGACGCGTGAACTTGTTCAGGCGTGAGCCCTCGCGACGGCCCGTCGAAGACGTCGATCTCGACTCGCTGCTCGCACTGGTCGCGGAGTCCCTCGGATTTTCCTTCGAGTTCGCCCAGGACGGCTCCTCCGTGACGTTGACGGGGGCGTCGGACGGGTCCGGGAATGGGCCCAGAGGTGGGCCCGGAGGTGGGCCCAGAGGTGGGCGCGGAGGTGGGCGCGGAGCAGGGCTCGGAGACGGCGAGATGGTCGTCCGGCTGACCGGGCTGCGGCGCGAGGCCGGGCGCAGGGCCAGGGAGGACTGGCCGATGCTGGTCTCCGAGCACCTCGGCCACGCCGTGGCCACCGCCGGCGACCGGCTCGACGTGTGCGACCTGAAGCAGGCCCGGCCGCTGCTGCGGCTGCGGGTGGAGGCCGTGGACGAGGTGCCCGACCTGACCCGCGTCGTCGGCCGCCACCTCAACGCCGACGTGGTCGAGCTGCTCACCGTGGGGTCCAGGGCCGTGCGGCCCGAGGAGGCCGGCTGCTGGCCGGTGCCCACCGGGCGGGCGATCGAGCTGGCCGTGGCGAACGTCCGCGAGCGAGAGCGGCTGAGCAGCGAGAGCATCGAGCTGACCGGTACGCCGGTGACCCGGCTGACCGCGCCGAGCCCGTCAGCCGCCACGCATCTGCGCTGGCTGGGCGACTATCTGCCGGTGCCGGCGGACGGCGTGCTGGTGGTGCTGCCCGACCCGTACACGCTGCTGCTGCATCCCGTGGACGGGATCGGGGTGGTGCGGGCCATCGAGCGGCTGCGGGTGCACGCGGCGCGCACGGACGGGCTCAGCCAGCAGGTGTACTGGTGGCACGACGAGCGGCTGACGCTCATCAGGGCCGACATCGTCGCCCAGGGCGGGCAGACCAGGCTGGTCGTGGCGCCCCCGCCCGACTTCGCCCGCGTCCTGGCCCGCCTGGCGGTCTGAGCTCCCTTCGGTCCTGGCCGGTCGGCGCTCCGAGCTCCCTTCGGAGGGATGGCCCTCCGAAGGGAGCGGTGCGTCAGCTTCTGCTGACGTAGTCGCGCAGGTGGACGGCCGTCAGCGAGGTGCCATCGGCCACCAGCTCGGCGGGGGTCCCGGTGAAGACGACCTGGCCGCCGTCGTGACCCGCGCCGGGCCCCAGGTCCACGATCCAGTCGGCGTGGGCCATGACGGCCTGGTGGTGCTCGATCACGATGACCGTGTTGCCGTCCTCGACCAGGCGGTCGAGCAGGGACAGGAGCTGGTCGACGTCGGCCAGGTGCAGGCCCGTGGTGGGCTCGTCCAGCACGTACGTGGTCCCGTTCTTCGCCATGTTGACGGCCAGCTTGAGCCGCTGCCGCTCGCCGCCCGACAGCGTGGTGAGCGGCTGCCCGAGCCCCAGGTAGCCGAGGCCGACCGCGACCAGCCGGTCGAGGATGACCCCGGCCTGGCCGGTGCGGAAGAAGTCGCGCGCCTCGGAGATCGGCATCTCCAGCACTTCGCTGATGTTCTTGCCCCGCAGCTCGTACGTCAGCACCTCAGGCGTGAAGCGCCTGCCCTCGCACTGCTCGCACACCGAGGACACCCCGGCCATCATGACCAGGTCGGTGTAGATGAGCCCGATGCCCTTGCAGCCCGGGCAGGCCCCTTCCGAGTTGGCGCTGAACAGGCCCGGCTTGACCCCGTTGGCCTTGGCGAAGGCCGCGCGGATCGGGTCGAGCACGCCGGTGTAGGTGGCCGGGTTGCTCCTGCGCGAGCCGCGGATCGGCGACTGGTCGGCCACCACCACGCCGTCCCGCCCGGCGACGTGCCCGTGGATCAGCGAGCTCTTGCCCGACCCCGCCACTCCGGTGACCACGGTCAGCACGCCGAGGGGGAGGTCCACGCTCACGTCACGCAGGTTGTGCAGGCCGGCGTTCCTGATCGGCAGCCAGCCGGACGGCGTGCGGACCTGCTCGCGCAGCCCGACCCGGTGGTCGAGGTAGCGGCCGGTCAGCGTCTCCGAGCGGCGCAGGCCGTGCAGGTTGCCCGAGTAGCAGACCTCGCCGCCGGCCGTGCCCGCGCCGGGGCCGAGGTCCACCACGTGGTCGGCGATCGCGATGGTCTCCGGCTTGTGCTCGACCACGAGCACGGTGTTGCCCGTGTCGCACAACGCCAGCAGCAGCCGGTTCATCCGCTGGATGTCGTGCGGGTGCAGGCCGGCCGTGGGCTCGTCGAAGACGTACGTGACGTCGGTGAGGCTGGAGTTGAGATGGCGCACCATCTTCACCCGCTGCGCCTCGCCGCCCGACAGCGTGGCGGACTCCCGGTCGAGGCTGAGGTAGCCCAGCCCGATCTCCACCAGCGAGTCGAGCGTCGAGCGCAGCCCTTCCAGCACGGGGCCGACGTTCGGGCTGTCGATGCCGCGGACGAAGTCGGCCAGGTCGTTGATCTGCATGGCCGAGCAGTCGGCGATGTTGTGGCCCTGGATCCTGGCCGACAGGGCGGCCTCGTTGAGCCGCGCGCCACCGCAGGCGGTGCAGGTGGCCTGCGTGATGGCCCGGTCGGCGAACGCCCGCGCCGCCGACTGCATCGACTCCCTGTCCTTGCCCAGGTAGGAGCGCTTGACCCGGGGGATGAGGCCCTCGTAGGTGAAGTTGCTGCTGCCGTACTTGAGCTTGGTGGCGGGCTTGTACAGCAGGTCGTCCCACTGCTGGGCGGTGAAGTCCGTCAGCTTGACGGCCGGGTCGAACAGGCCGGAGCCGGCCACCACCTGCCAGGACCAGCTGTCGACGGCGAACCCGGGCAGCTTGATCGCGCCCTCGTTGAGCGACAGCTTCCTGTCGACGACCGCGTCCACGTCCACCTCGGACGTCCTGCCCAGGCCCTCGCAGGCGGGGCACATGCCCTCGGCCATGTTGAAGCTGAAGGCGGAGGCGGTGCCGACGCGCGGCTCGGCGGCGCGGCTGAAGATGATGCGCAGCATGGTGTGCGCGTCCGTCGCGGTGCCCACGGTGGAGCGGGCGTTGGCGCCCATGCGCTCCTGGTCCACGATGATCGCCGCGCTCAGGTTGTGCAGCGCGTCGACGTCGGGACGTGACAGGCTCGGCATGAAGCCCTGGACGAACGCGGTGTACGTCTCGTCGATCAGCCGCCTGGACTCGGCCGCGATCGTGTCGAAGACGAGGGAGGACTTGCCGGAGCCGGACACTCCGGTGAAGACGGTGAGCCGTCGCTTGGGGATGTCGAGGGAGACGCCCTTGAGGTTGTTCTCCCTGGCGCCGCGGACCTGGATGTGGTCATGGCTGTCCGCGGCGGTGTGAT
The DNA here is from genome assembly GCF_035917475.1 of Nonomuraea fuscirosea. NCBI lineage: Bacteria > Bacillati > Actinomycetota > Actinomycetes > Streptosporangiales > Streptosporangiaceae > Nonomuraea > Nonomuraea fuscirosea. The sequence continues at coordinate 2,824,513 of NZ_CP109074.1, forward strand.
CGCGGGGCTGGACGGTGCTTGCCTGCTGGCTGGAGAGCACGGAATCCTTCCATCGTCGGCCGACTTTTTATGGCGTAAGGAAATAGCCGAGACAGCTTACACCGACATCGGGCGACATAGTGCGACACGCGGGCGCGGGCCGACGCGGCCCGGCACGGGTCGGCGTCGGGAGGTGGCGCGGGCGGGGGATCCAGCCTTCCCCCGCCCGCGGTTCACGCCGAGAGCGGATTGACCGCCCGGTGGTGCAGGCCGATCACGGGGATCTCGTGCAGGCTGCCCGAGTACAGGAACTGCGTCATGCCGATCAGCAGCCGGCGCACGTCGTCCTGGGGACGAACGACCAGGCGCAGGAACTGGCTGGTCGTGCCCAGCTTGTTGCCGCACTCGCGGACGTACACGCCGTGCTCGGTGAGCAGGTGGTCGCGCAGCGGCACCCCGTCATGGCCCGGCGGCAGCTTGACCAGCAGGAAGTTGCCCTGCGAGGCGTAGACCGACAGCCCCGGCATGGTGCTGAGCTGCTGGAACATCGCCCGCCTGTCGGCGTTGAGCCGCTTGAGGCTCTCGTCGTACTCGCCCATGAACTGGCGCATCATGAACACGACGACCTCGGCGAAGGAGTTGAGGTTCCACTTCGGCAGCGCGTCCCGTACCCGGGCGGCCAGGGCGGGGTTGGCCACCATGTAGCCGAAGCGGATGCCGTGCAGGCCGAAGTTCTTGCCGAGGCTGCGCAGCACGATCACGTTCGGCCGCACCGCGGCCTCCGCGGCCACGCCCGGGTAGGGCTCGGCGTCCACGAAGTCGCCGAACGACTCGTCCACGATCACCAGGTCGAGGTCGATGAGCTGGTCGAGCAGGTACAGGACCTCGTGCTTGGGCAGGTAGCCGCCGTCGGGGTTGTTCGGGTTGCAGATCACCGCCACGCGGGAGCCGCGCATGCGGACGAACGACACGAAGTCATCCACGTCGAGGGCGAAGTTGCGGCTCTCCATCAGCGGATACATGTCCACCCGCTTGCCGGTCTCCAGCGGCTGGTCGGTCCAGCGGCCGAAGGTGGGGATCGGCACCGCCAGGCTCTCGCGTACCAGCAGGTGGTCGATCCAGGTGATCAGCTCCGTCGAGCCGTTGCCCATCGCGACGGTCTTGGGATGGAGCCCGAGCGTGGAGCAGAGCTCCTCGGTGATCGTGCCCGCGTCGCTCGGATAGAACTTGAGGATCGTCTCCAGGTTTCTCCCGAGGTGCTCGAAGATCTCCGGTGTGGGGAAATACGGGTTGCAAGGGATGCAGAAGTCCACCGGGGCGCGCTCTCCCGTCGAGCTGCGCATGAGTGAGAAGTACGACGGGCTGTGCGCTTGTGCCCGCAAGAGACTGAGCTCCACGACACCTCCATGGACCACGTGTCCGATGTGTCTAGGTACGCGCCGATGGAGCGGGTGGTTCAGCGGGCCCTCCCGCACTACCCGGGAGGCGGTTCCGGCCTGCGGAGCGTGAGGATCGCGATGTCGTCGCGCGGCGCGGTCCTGGTGAACTGCCGCAGATCGGCGCCGAGCACGGCCGCGAGCGCTCCGGGCGGGGACGGGGCCCACTCGCGCAGCCGCTCCTCCAGCGGGTAGAAGGCGCCGTGCGGGTCGCGCGCCTCGGTGACGCCGTCGGTGCACAGCAGCATCGTCGCGCCCCTGGGAAAGGCGAACCGGGTGATCCGGCGCGGCTCGTCCGTCAGCGACGCCACGCCGAGCGGCACGTCGGGCTCGCCCAGGTCGGCCTGCCAGGCGTCGCCGTGCCGGATGACGAAGGGCGCGATGTGGCCGCAGTTGACCGCCTCGACCGCCGGATCGTCACCGAGCTCGTGGCCGATGTCGAGCACCAGGGCGGTGACCAGCCGTTCGGGCTCGCCGGTGTGGGCGGCGAAGAAGTTCTGCCTGATGACGGAGTTCTCCATGGCGGCCACGACGCCGGTGAGGGTCTCCTCCCGGTAGGCCGCCTCCCTGAACGACCCGAGCACCGCCAGCGCCGTGCCGATCGCGGGCAGACCCTTGCCTTGGACGTCCGCGATGAGCACGCGGGTGCCGTTCCTGGAGGGGGCGACCTCGTACATGTCGCCGCCCACCATCGTGTCCTCCTCCACCGGCTGGTAGAGGCCGTCCACCAGCACGTCCGCGGTCCGCAGCGGCAGCGGGCGGACGATCTGCCGCTGCAGCGCGGCGGCGGCGGAGCGCAGCCGGTGCACCTCCTCCTCGCGCCGCACGCGGAAGCGGCAGCCGATCACGCTCACCACCCCGAACAGCGCGGTGAACCCGGCGGCCAGCGCGATGTCGTCCCACGCGCCGCGCAGGTAGGCGCCGGTGACGACCTCCACGCAGACCACCCAGACCGAGGCGACGGCCGTCTGCCACACCGCGCCGAGACCCGAGACGATCGCCGGCAGGAAGATCAGCAGCGGGAACAGCCGGACCGCCGTGCCCGTGGTCAGGTCGAGCACCACGATCACCAGGGTGACCAGGACCAGTCCTACGAAGAACACCGGCGCGCGCAGGCGCCGTCCCTCCCCGCCCCGCCGCTCCGTGCGCAGCACGTCTTCCGTCACCCGCTCACCTCCCATGCTCCTCGCGCTCGTGTCACCTTCTATCAGCCTGTTTCGCCGTTCCCGCGCGCTGGCACGCGCCTTTGACCCCACCTTGCCCCGGCGTGAAGGAGAACGCGCCGGCGTCATTTCGCATGGGGGTGCGAAAAAGGAGGTCGCGGTCGTCGTGGTAATGGCGTTAATTCGCCGATGCTGAATTCGTTCCCTGTGCTTCTCCGTGGGGTTTCGGGTGTCTTCTTCGTGTTGATCTAGGCAGATGATAGCTCTCCGTACTGCAAGGATCCGGTTCTTGGCTACAGAAGGTGAGCGGAGCTGTCCATTATGACGAGTCTTGTTTGGATTTAACATGAATTTTCTCCTGGAGCGGCGGGCTCTTATTTTCTTCTCATCCGGAAACTCATTGACAGAGAATAACGATCTTGTAAATATCTGAGTTGGGGCGGGGTGCGGGAATTCGGGCCACGAAAGGGAGCTGTTCCATATGGGCATCGAACACGACTGGACCCTGCTGCCGGCCGTGGTCGTCCGCAGCGCCGGGTTTCCGTGGGAGCTCGTCCTGTCCCTCGCCCATCCGAGGGCGGCGGGGGCGGCCGCGGCGGTCGTCCGGCTGGAGCGCAGGGCACTCGGCCTGCTCGCCGACGCGCCCGGCGCGCGGACCGGCGGCCACCAGGAGCGGGACGGGCGGCTGCCGGGCGGCCTGCGCGGACGCCTGCGCGCACTGCGCCCGCTGCCGGCCGGCACACCGGGGCCCGACGGGTGGGTGGCGGCGTGGAACGAGGTGACCGGGCTGCTGGAGGAGGCCCGGCTCACCCTCGCCGGCCTCGCCTCTTCGGACGCGGCGCTGGCCAGGACGGCCGTGGCCGGGCTCATGGGCGACGAACGTTTCCTCGACGCGCTCGTGTGCGACGAGCCGGCCCTCTACCGCGACCTGCGGCGCGGGGCCAAGGGCGGCAGGACGCGCCGGCAGCTCGCCGCCCGCCTCCAGCGGCTGGCGGCCTCGTGCGAGACGACCGGCTGCTACGGGCCCATCGGCTACGGCACCGTCGAGCCCGGTGCCGCCGGCGGCTACACCTGGAAGGGGCATCGCGAGCTCACGCGGCGGGTGGCCTACCCGGCCGCGCGGGTGACCGAGGCGCTGCAGCAGCGCCTCCTGGCCGACCTCGGCCTGGTGGCCGGGCTGGTGCCACGGCGGACGACCTGGACGGGGGAGGCGCACGACGGGGCCGCCTTCGCCGCCCACTGCGACGGGCGCCGCACACTGGCCGAGATCGCCGAGGAGACCGGCACGGGCATGGAACAGGCTTCGGCGGCGCTGGCCGTGGCGGTCCGGCGCGGCCTGCTCACCCACGACCTCTGCCCGCCCGCCACCGTCTGCGACCCCTTGAGCTGGCTACGCGACCGCCTGGCCGCCAAGGGCCTGCGCCCCGCCCCCGGCCGCCTTTCAGCGGTGAAGGGCTTGCGCCGCGCGCTCGCCTCGGGCGCGGACGTCTGCGAATGCGGCCTCACCGCCGGCCCGTCCCCCGACGGCCGAGGCACCAGGAGGCCATGGGGCGCCCCGGCATCTGGTGGCAGAGGTGCCACGGGCGGGCGGGGGCCCATCGGGGGTGATGCCGGGTGTTCTGCGAACGGGCCGGTATCCGGCGTTCGGGGTGCTGCGGGCTCTGCGGGTGGCCGCGGGGTCGATGCGGCTGGTGCCGTGGATTCCGTGGACGGGGCGGGGGCTGATGCTGGTGGGGAGGGGGCCGGTGCGCGGGGGGTGCGCGGGCGGGGGTTCGTGGTGCCGGCGGATGTGCCCGTACAGCGGGAACGGGTTCTCATCGGTGGCCGGCCAGGGGGTGAGCCGCCGTCGGCGCGGCGCGTCGAGGAGCTCAGCGAGCTGCTCGGGCAGTACCCGGCAGCCTCGCCGGACGTGAAGCTGGCCGTGCAGCGCCGGATCGAGACGCTGACCGGCCTCGGTCGGCGCGACGAACGGCCGGTGGTGCACGAGGCCGCCGCCGGCACGCTGCGGGTCACCGCCGGCGGCGGGCTGGCGGCCGACCTGCGCGGCCGGGTGCCCCGGGTGCTCGACCTGCTCGCCGAGGAGGCCGAGCTGACCAGGACGCGCACCAACCGGCTGGTGGCAGAGCGGCTCGGCGCGGGCACGTTCGAGCTGGCCGAGGTGCTGCGGGCGACCGGCGACCTGCGGATCGACCACAGCGACAGGCTCTCCCGGCGCATCGCCGCCCTCGTGCGCGACGAGCCGGTCGGGGTCCGCTCGCTCGACCTCGCCGGTCTGCTCGACGAACCCGTCCCGCCCGCCGTCCCCGTGCTCTGCTCGGCCGATGTCATGGTCGCCGCCGCCTCGCTGGAGGCGTACGAGGAAGGAGTCACCCCGCTGATCCTCGACCGGCTGCACGACTCGGTCCTGCTCACGCCGTGGGCGACCCAGTTCCACGAGGACGGCGCGGCCTGCCTGGCCGGGCGCGACGCGGAGATCAGGAGGGCACTGTCCGGCTGCACCGTGCTGAACGTCATCAGCCACCGCTCCGACGGCGCGCCGCCGTCCGAGCTGCCCGGCCCCGTGCTGGAGCTCGGCGGCGCGACGGCCGATCCGGCGCGGCGGCGGATCGGGCTCGACGAGCTGTACGTCCACAGCGACGGCCGGCGCGCGATCCTGTACGCCAAGGGCACGAAGGAGCCGCTGCTGCTGCACAACGGCGAGCACGACACCGCCCTGCACACGGCACTCGCCCTGCCCAGAATCCGCCTGCCCCGGCTCGGCGACCTGCCCCGCGTGCCTCGGCTGACCTGGGACAACGTCGTCATCTCGCGGCGGCGCTGGCAGGTGGGACGGGCCTCGTTCGAAGCGCTCGGCCTGGCCGACGACGACCGGGGGCTGCTGGTGGCGGCGGCCCGGCTGCGGCAGGTCCACGATCTGCCCGCCGCCTTCTACGCCCGTTCAGGACGGGACCGCGAGCCCTTCTACGTCGACACGCGCTCGCCCGCGCTGCTCGAAGGGCTGGCCCGGCTGGCGGCGGCGGCCGATCGCGTCACGATGACGGAGGTGCTGCCGGGGCCGGACGAGTGCTGGCTCCGGGACGGCGACCAGCGGTTCGCCGCCGAACTGCGCTGCGTGTACCTGCGCCCCGCCGGCGACCCGGGGAAGCGGGCGACTACGCGGACGACGGAACGGGCGACAGAGCGGGCCGCCGGCCCGGACACCCGCCGCACGCCGCCGGACACCGATCCCAACAGTCACAGTGCCTCCAACGGTCACGCCGGTCACGCCCGTTCGACGGCCTTCACCGGTTCCCCGGCCGACACTTCCACCGGCTCTCCGGCTGGTGTTCCCAGCGGTTCTCCCGGCCCGCCGAACGGGCGCGCCTCGCAGGCGGCCGATGGTGCCAGGCCGCGGTCGGCGCACCCCTACCCCTGGCCCTGGCCCGGTGCGGACGGCTGAAGGACTCGCTCGTCGTTCCCCGGCGCCGTGCCCCTACCCCCGGACGACGCCGCTGCTCGACCCGAGGCCCGGCCCCGCGGACACCGGTGATCACCCTTGAGAACCCGGTGCCGGCGACCGCCGGTCCTCACGGGTGGGCGGAAAAGCGGTTGCCGGGGTGCGGAGGAGGCTGGTGTAATCCCGGGCTGAAGCAGTTCAGCACCCCGAGGAGGCCCGCGATGCGGGAAGCGTTCATGTTCCCCCAGCTCAGCGAATCCTCCTATGCAAAGGGCATGACGCTTCTTGAGACCGTCCGACTCCAGGACCTCATCCTCTGACCTCTCACTCCTCCGCCTCCTGCGCCCCGGACGGCGGCAAAGCGCCGCGCTGGCCGCGGCCGTCGCCGCGGCGACCGCGCTGCCGCTGGCCGCACCGCAGATCACCAGGCGCTTCGTCGACGACGCCATCGCCGGCGCGAGCATCCGCCACCTGACACTGATCGCGCTCGGCTACCTCGGGCTCGCCGCCGGAGGCCAGGCGGTCCGCATGCTGACCGCGTGGCTGGCCAGCCGGCTCGCCTGGGACGGCGCCAACCGCCTGCGCGAGCGGCTCACCGAGCACACACTCGGCCTCGACCTGGCCTTCCACGGCCGGCACACCCCCGGCGAACTGATCGAGCGGGTGGACGGCGACGTCGTCGCGGTCGGCGACTTCATGGTGGCGTTCCTGCTCGACGTCGTGGCCGGCGTGCTGCTGCTGGCCGGCGTGGTCGCCGTCGTCTTCACCGTCGACTGGCGCATCGGGACCGTGCTGCTGGCGTACTGCCTGCTCATCGGGTACGGCATGGTCAGGGCGCAGCGCCTGGCCGTCCCCTCGGCGGCCGGCTCCCGCGCCGCGAACGCGACCCTGATGGGCGTGCTCGAAGAGCGCCTCGCGGGCGCCGAGGACCTGCGGGCCAACGGCGCGGGCGAGCACACCGTACGCCGGTTCCACCAGACGAGCGCAGCCGTCCTGCGCGCCGAGCGGTACGACGCCCGCATCGGCACCACCCTGCTGGCGGGCACCTCGGTGGCCTTCGCCGCCGGGACCGCGATCATGCTGGCGCTGGCGGCCTGGACCATGGAGACCGGGGCGCTCACGGTGGGCACCGCCGTGCTGCTCTTCCAGTACACGCTCATGGTGCGGGCGCCGTTCGAGCGGCTGATCGACCAGATCAGGCAGTACCAGGCGGCCTTGGCCGGGCTGTCCCGCATCGCGGGACTGCTGGCCGAGCGCCCGTCGCTGATCCCCGGCACCCGCCCCCTGCCCGCCACCGGGGCGCTCGGCCTGCGCCTCGACGGCGTCGGGTTCTCCTACCCCGGCGACGACGAGCAGGTGCTGTCCGGGATCGACCTCACGCTCGCGCCCGGGGAGACACTCGGCCTGGTCGGGCGGACCGGCAGCGGCAAGACCACGCTGGGCCGGCTCGTCCTGCGCCTGCACGACCCGGTCGAGGGGACCGTGCTGGTGGGCGGCCTGGACCTGCGCGAGGCCGACCCGCGTTCGCTGCGGGCCAGGATCGGCGTGGTCACCCAGGACGTGCAGCTCTTCGCGGCCAGCGTCAGGGACAACCTCACGCTGTTCCGGCCCTCCCCGGGGGACGAACGGCTGCGCGCGGCGCTCGCCGCGGCCGGGCTCGGGGAATGGGCGGACGCGCTGCCCGACGGGCTCGACACCGAGCTGCGTACCGTGTCCGCCGGGCAGGCGCAGCTCCTCGCGTTCGCCCGCGCTTTCCTCGCTGATCCCGGGCTCGTCGTGCTGGACGAGGCGTCCAGCCGACTCGACCCGGCCACCGAACGCCGCATCGAGGACGGCGTCGCCCGGCTGTTGCGCGGCCGGACCGGCGTGATCATCGCGCATCGCCTGTCGTCCCTCGCCAGGGTGGACAAGATCGCGGTGCTCGACCACGGCAAGATCGTCGAGTACGGCCGCCGCGCCGACCTCGCCGCCGACCCGCACAGCCGCTTCGGCCGGCTGCTGGACCTGGCGGGGGTGAGCCGGTGAGGCCGGTGACGCGGGTGGCCACCCGGCTGGCCACGTTCGACCTGCGCCGGTACGTGATCGGAGCGCTGCTGTGGCTGCCGGTCCACGTGATCCCGCTGGCCGGCGGGCTCGTCCTGCGCGAGGTCTTCGACCGGATCAGCGGCCATCAGGCGGCCGCCCTGGAGACGACGCTGTGGTGGTGCGCCGCTTTCGTGGGGGTCGAGGTCGTGCGCGGGGTGGTGATCACGGTCGCGTGGACGTACGGCGTCTACTGGTGGACCGCCGCCGCGACCCTGCTGCGCGGGAACGTCCTGCGCTCCGTCCTCACCGCGCGCGGCCCCGCCGCCGCCCGCCTGCCGCACTCTTCCGGCGAGTCCGTGGCACGCATGCGCGACGACGTGGCCGACGCGGTGGACTTCACCGACGAGAGTGTCAGCCTGGCGGGCACCACGCTGTTCGCCCTGGCCGCCGTGCCGATCATGGCCGCGGTCGATCCCGTCGTCACGTTCGTGCTGGTGCTGCCGATGATCGCGGTCGGCGTGCTGAGCAGGACGATGCGGCGGACGATCGCGCGGCTGCACCGGCGGGCCCGGCTGCTCGGGGCGGCCGTGACCGCGTACGTGGGGGAGGTGTTCGGCGGCGTACTGGCGATCAAGACCGCCGGGGCCGAGGACGCGGCGCTGGAGCGGCTGCGCGAGCACAACCGGCGGCGGCGCGACGCCGCCGTCAAGGACCGGATGGCGACCGACCTGCTCGACGCGGCGACCACCACGACCGTCGAGCTCAGCATCGGGCTCGTCCTGCTGCTCGCCGCGCCCGCCATGCGCGGCGGCGACTTCACCGTGGGCGACCTCGCGCTGTTCACCAGCTACATCGGCTGGCTCACCGCGCTGCCCCGGTCGATCGGCACCCTCCTCTACCGGCTGCCGCAGGCCGCGGTCGCGACCGAGCGGCTCAGCGCGATGATGGCGCCGCACGAGGACGCCGCCGACCTGGTCAAGGGCACCGACGTGTGGCTGCGCCGCGACCCGCCGCCCGCCGCGACCCCGCCGCCGCACGCCGACCGGCTGCGCGTGTTCGAGGCGCGCGGGCTGAGCGTGCGCGGGGTGCTGCACGACGTCGGGCTGCGCGTCGAGCGGGGCTCGTTCACGGTCGTGACCGGGGCCGTGGGGGCGGGCAAGACGACTCTGGTACGCGCCCTGCTCGGGCTGCTGCCGCTGGACGAGGGCACGATCTCGTGGAACGGCGTCCCGGTCGAGGATCCGGGCACGTTTCTCGTTCCCGGGCGGACGGCGTACGCGGGCCAGGTCCCACGGCTCTTCTCCGCCGAACTCGGCGAGAACCTGCTCCTCGGCCGGGCCGGGGACGCCCGGCGGGCGCTGGAGCTGGCGGCCTTCGAGCAGGACCTGGCCGAGATGCCCGCCGGGCTGGACACGCTCGTCGGGCCGCGCGGGATGCGGCTGTCCGGCGGGCAGGCGCAGCGGGTCAGCGCCGCCCGCGCCCTCGTACGAGATCCGGACCTGCTGGTCGTGGACGACCTGTCGTCGGCGCTGGACGTCGAGACGGAGCGGCTGCTGTGGCAGCGGATCGCCCGGAACGGCCCGGAGACCGTGCTGGTCGTCTCCCACCGGCAGGCCGCCCTCGAACGCGCCGACCAGGTGATCGTCCTGGACCGGGGCCGGGTCGCCGGGCGGGGGCCGCTGGCCGAACTGCTGGAGACCTGCCCGGAGATGCGCCGGCTCTGGCACGCCGAACTGATCGCCGAAGCGGAGGAACGAACGGGCGACTGACCCTCGGGCAACCCGGGATGTGGGCCGTTCGGGATGTGGGGTGGTTGGAGGCGGGAGGGGTGGTGGACGAGGTTGTCGGTGGGACGGGGCACCATGGATCTGTGACAACAAGCATCACGCCGAGCATGACCGGGGTCGCGGAGCTGGTCGAGCTGGTCTCCAGGGGTCGGGTGGCCGTGCTCAGCGGGGCCGGGCTGTCGACCGAGTCGGGGATTCCCGACTACCGGGGGCCGACGGGGCGAGCCAGGCGGGCCGAGCCGATGACATACCAGCGCTTCGTGGGCAGTGCCGAGGCGCGGCGGCGCTACTGGGCGCGCAGTCACGTCGGCTGGCGGCAGATCGGCCTGGCTCAGCCCAACGACGGTCACCGGGCGGTGGCCGAGCTGGAGCGGCGCGGGCTGCTGGCCGGCATCGTCACCCAGAACGTGGACGGCCTGCACCAGGCGGCCGGCGCCCGCCAGGTGATCGAATTGCATGGTGGGCTCGACCGTGTCGTGTGCCTGTCCTGCCGCGAGCGCACGCCGCGCGCCGAGCTGGAGCGGCGCCTGCGCGCGGCCAACCCGGACTGGGAGGCGGCGGCCGGCCAGATCAACCCCGACGGTGACGCCGTGCTGACCGACGCCCAGGTGGCCACGTTCCGCGTGGTCGACTGCACGGGCTGTGGCGGGCTGCTCAAGCCGGACGTCGTCTTCTTCGGGGAGAACGTGCCGGGGCCGCGCGTCGACGAGTGTTTCGCGGTCGTGGGCGGGGCACGGGTGCTGCTGGTGCTCGGGTCGTCGCTGGCGATCAGGTCGGGGCTGCGGTTCGTGAGCCGGGCGGCGGCGCTGGGCATCCCCATCGCGATCGTCAACCAGGGCCCGACCGGCGCCGACGCCGACGCCACGCTCACCGTGGACGCCCCACTAGGCCCGACCCTGACCCACCTCACGACCCAGCTCACGACCCCCACCTGACCGGCGGCTCGCGACCCCCACCTGACCGGCTCCACAGCGGGGTCGCGGCCACGAGGCCGTGGGGCTGGTGGTGGTGCGGAGGGGTGGCACCAGGGTGTCGAGGCCAGGGGAGAATGGGGGCATGGCTCCTCGTGCGTGTCCTTGCGGTCTGCCCGGTACCTACCAGGACTGCTGTGGCAGGCTCCATCGCGGTGAGGCTGCTGCCGCCACCGCCGAGCAGCTCATGCGGTCGCGGTTCAGCGCGTTCGCTGTGGGGGACGAGGCCTACCTGCTGCGCAGCTGGCTGCCGTCCGCTCGGCCGGCGGGGGCCGTAGGGGATCGGCGGGTGAAGTGGACGCGGCTGGAGGTGCTGGGCAGCAGCGGGGGCAGCGTCGTGCACACCGAGGGCACCGTGCACTTCCGCGCCCACTACCTCGACCGCGGCCGGCCGGGGGAGATGGAGGAGAACAGCAGGTTCGTCCGGTACGAGGGCCGCTGGGTCTACGCGGGTGCCCTGTAGAGCCTCACTGCCTGGGGCCCGCCGGGGTGTGACTTCCTGTGGTCGTCTGGGTGTCATGGCCTGCGGCGGCCGGGGTGTCACGGTGCGCGGTGTCCGGGCGGCAGGGTATGCGGCTGGGCGGGGTTTACGGTTTGCGGCCGGCGGCTCCTACGAAGGTGTGGTAGGTGATGCCGGGTTCTGCGCGGTCGTCGGTGTCGGGGTGCCATTCCGGTAGGGGGACGAGGCCGGGTTCCACCAGGTCCAGACCCTCGAAGTAGGTGAGGATCTCCTCGGTGGTGCGCCAGCGGCCGGTGCCCAGCGTTTCGTTGAAGATCTTTTCGGCTGCGTACGCCTGCTTGGAGACCTCGGGAAGGGCCGCGCCGGGGTTGTGGAAGCAGGAGACGGCCAGGTGGCTGCCCGGTGCCAGGCGGGCCATCATGGCGCGGATGATCCCGGCCGGGTCGTCGTCGTCGGTCAGATGGTGCAGGATCGCGAACATGAGCAGGCCCACCGGCTGCTCGAAGTCGATGACCCGCCGGATCTTCGGATGGTCCAGGATCCGGTCCGCCTCGCGTACGTCGGCTTCGACGACCGTGGTGGTGTCGTTCACGGCGAGCAGGGCGCGGGCGTGGACCAGGACGGTCGGGTCGTGGTCGACGTAGACGACCCGGGTGTTCGCGGCGGCCGACTGGGCGATCTCGTGCACGTTGCCCTGGGTGGGCAGGCCGGAGCCCAGGTCGACGAACTGGCGGATGCCGGCCTCGGCGGCCAGGTAGTGGACCACGCGCCCGAGGAACTCGCGGTTGGCGCGCCCGGATTCGCGGGCGTCGGGGGCGATCTCGAGCGCCTTCTGCGCCATCAGGCGGTCGGCCTCGTAGTTGTCCTTGCCACCGAGCATGTAGTCGTAGACGCGGGAGACGTTGGGCTTGGTGGTGTCGATGCCCGCCGGGCCCCGCTCCCGCTCGTTGTCGGCCACTGTGGGCTCCTTCGGGGAACGTCAGCTCGCGTGATCGTACTGCCGGAAAGTGCGGAAATTTCGGGAAATGGTGGGTGGGATAAGCGTGGGTCATTAGAGCACGAAAGTGAAGGCGCGGGAAGGGATCGCGACGCTCGCCCTCCGATCCGCCCGAGTGGGGGGCGAGATCGTGATCGGGGTGGGGGAGAGCGCGACGGGACGGGGTAAGGGTGCGACGGGCCCGGGGGGAGTGAGGGGGTGGTCAGGCGGAGGCGCGGATCACCAGTTCGGTCGGCAGGATCACCGGGTCCACCTGCTCGGCCCCGTCGATGAGTTCCAGCAGCAGCCGCAGTGTCGCCTGTGCCATCTCGGCCAGCGGCTGGCGGATCGTGGTCAGCGGCGGATGGGTCGAGAGCGCCACCGAGGAGTCGTCGAAGCCGCCCACCGCCACGTCGTCCGGGACCCGGCGCCCGGCCGCCCGCAGCGCCGCCAGGGCCCCGGCGGCCATCAGGTCGGAGGCCACGAAGACGGCGTCGATGTCGGGCGTGCGCGCCAGCAGCTCCGTCATCGCCCGCTCGCCGCTGGCCTGCGTCCAGTCGCCGTGGGCGATCAGCTTGGAGGTGGCCCGGCGGCCGAGCACGTCGGTGAAGCCCTCCAGGCGCTGGATGCCGCCCGGCGTGTCCATCGGGCCGGTGATCATGGCGATGCGCCGGCGGCCGAGCCCGACGAAGTACTCGGTCATCTGGCGGGCGCCGAGCCGGTCGTCCGCGGTGGCGTACGGGATGACGTTCTCGCGGCCGATGACGGCGCCGCAGGAGACGGCGGGCGGGCCGCTCTGCAGTGCGTCGAGCAGCGGGTCGCCCGCGTGCGTGGAGACGAGCAGCACCCCGTCGGCGTGGCCGCCGCGCACGTAGCGCACCACGCGCTCGCGGTCGGCCTCGTCGCCCGCCATCATCATCACCAGCGACAGGTCGTGCTCGGCCAGCATCCTGATCGCCACCCGGATCAGCGTGCTGTAGTTGGGGTCCTCGAACAGCTTCTCGTGCGGCTCCGACATGACCATGACGACGGAGCCCGTGCGCTGGGTGACCAGGCTGCGGGCGGCGCGGTTGACCGTGTAACCGGTTTCGGAGATGGCCCGCTCGATGGCCACCCGCGCCTTCGGGCTGACGTACTTGTCGCCGTTGAGCAGGCGGGACACCGTGCCGCGGGACACGCCCGCGGCGGCGGCGACATCATGGATGGTAGGGCGCTTCACTTGACGGCTCCGGAAGACAGGTCGGTCTTCCAGTATCGCTGCATCGTGAGGAAGAGCGCGATCAACGGCACGATCGACAGGAAGGCGCCGGTCAGGATCAGGTTGTACAGGGTGGGCTGGTTCGCGCCCGCCGCCAGCAGCGTGTAGAGGCCGACCGTGAGCGGGAACTTGCCGTCGTCGCCGAGCATGATGAACGGCAGCAGGAAGTTGTTCCAGATGGCCACGAACTGGAACAGGAAGATCGTCACCATGCCCGGCACCATGAGCGGCATGGCCACCCGCCGCAGCAGGTGCCACTCGCCGGCGCCGTCGATGCGCCCCGCCTCCAGCAGGGAGTCGGGGATCGCCGCGGCGGCGTAGATGCGGGCCAGGTAGATGCTGTACGGGTGCAGGATCTGCGGCAGCAGCACGGCCCAGTGGCTGTCGGCCAGGCCGATCTTGGAGAAGAGCAGGTACTGCGGGATCGCCAGCACCACCGCGGGCACCAGGATGCCGCCGATGAGCAGGTTGAAGATGACGTTCCGGCCGGGGAAACGGTATTTGGCCAGCGCGTACCCGGAGACCGCCGAGACCGCGGTCGACAGCAGCGCGCCCCCGCCCGCGTACAGCAGCGTGTTGCCCGCCCAGAGCCAGAACACCCCGTCCCGGTAGGCGAACAGCTCCCCGACGTTGTCGAAGAAGCCGGTGCCGAAGGAGAGCGTCGAGGTGCTGAACAGCTCGCCGGGTGACTTGGTCGCCGCGATCAGCACCCAGGCCACGGGGAACAGGCAGTAGAGCGCCCCGACCAGCAGCAGCGCGGTCGGCGCCAGCCCGGCCGGCCCCCTGGAGCCGGCGCGGGCGCGGCGGCGGTGTGCGGTGGCGGCGGTGACCGTGGCCATCAACCCTCCCCGAAGGCGCGGTTGCGGACCACGCGCAGGAACCCGAACGACAGGACGAGCGAGATCGCCGCGATGACGATCGAGGTGGCGGCGGCCGAGTACAGGTCGCCGGTGACGAAGGCGTCGCGGTAGACCTTCATGAGCGGGCTCCAGGTAGAGCTGATCGTGTTGGTCAGCGGGCGCAGGGTGGTGGGCTCGGTGAACACCTGGATGGTCGCGATGATCGAGAACACGGTGGTCAGGATGATCGCCGGCGTCAGGATCGGGATCTTGACGCGGACGGCGATCTGGAACTCGGAGGCGCCGTCGAGGCGGGCGGCCTCGTACAGGTCGCGGGGGATGGCGCGCAGCGTGGTGTAGAGCACGAGCATGTTGAAGCCCACCCCGCCCCACACCGCCACGTTCGCCATGGAGTAGGTGATGGTGCTCGCGCCCAGCAGGTCGACGTCCAGGACCTCCCGGATCGGGCTGAGCGAGGGCAGGTAGAGGAAGCCCCACAGCAGGGTGGCCGCCACGCCCGGCACCGCGTACGGCAGGAAGATCGCGATCCGGGAGAAGCGGGCCAGCCGCACCCGCGCCGAGTCCAGCAGCAGCGCGAACAGCAGCGCCAGCCCCAGCATCACGGCCAGCACGAGCGCGCCGTAGCCGAGCACCCGCAGCCAGCCCTGCCACAGCTCGGCGTCGGCCAGGGCGGCGGCGAAGTTGTCGAACCCGACGAACACCTCCGTGCGCGCCCCCCGGCCCAGCCCCAGCCCGGAGACCTTGGTCCTGCGCATCGCCAGGTAGACGGTGTAGCCGATCGGCACCGCGAGGAACAGGGTGAACAGCACGATCGCGGGCGTCAGGAAGAGGTACGGCCACATGCCCCTCTGCGAGCGCTTCATGACGCGAGCTGGAAGCCGGCCTTGCGCATGTCGGCGACCGTGGCGTCCTGCATGGATTGGATCGCGGAGCTGAACGGCGTGCCCGACTGCAGCGCCTTGTCGAAGCCGTCCTTGAAGGCGTTGTACGTCACGCCGACGTTGGGCCCGAAGGTGAAGCCGCGGGCGCCGGCGGAGACGGTGGCGGCCTGCTGCCAGAAGTCGGGCTGGTTGGCGAAGTAGTCGGGGGCCGCGCCGAGCGCCGACTGGGCCTTGGTCGCGGCCGGGTAGATCGCGGCCTCCTTGACCAGCAGCTCGATGGCGGCGGGGTCGGTGTTGAGCCAGGTGGCGAACTGGGTGGCGGCGGCCTTGTTCGGCGTCTTGGCCGAGACGGCCGTGGACGAGCCGCCCCAGAAGCCGCTGAAGCTCTCGCCCGCGTTCCACTGCGGCAGCGGCGCGACGGCCCACTTGCCCTTGCCCTTGGGGGCGTTGCTGGACAGCACGCCCGGCGCCCAGACGGCGGACGGCCAGGTCAGCAGCTTGCCGTCGTTGAGCGCCTTGTTCCATTCGGGGGTGAAGAACGGCATGTCGTCGATGACGTCCTCCTTCACCAGGCCGCCCCAGTAGTCGGCGACCTTCCTGGTGGGCTCGTCGGCGATGGCCACCTTCCACGACTCGCCGTCGATCGACCACCACTGCGCTCCGGCCTGCTGGGCCAGCCCTGTGAACGCTCCCGGATCCTTGCTGGAGAACGTGCCGAGGTAGGCCTTCGGATCCTTCTCGCGCAGCTGCCTGGCCGCCTCGCCGTACTCCTGCCACGTCGCCGGCACCTTGAGCCCGTGCTTGTCGAACAGGTCCTTGCGGTAGAAGAGCATCATCGGGCCGCTGTCCTGCGGGATGCCGTAGACGGCGTCGGTGCCCAGCGTCACCAGCTTCCACAGGCCCTCGGTGAACTCGCCCTTGATCGCGTCGGTCTCGGCCTTGACGTCGGCGACCGCGTCGGCGGCGATGAAGGACGGGAGGTGCTGGTACTCGGCCTGCACCAGGTCAGGGGGATTGCCCGCCTTCGCGGCGGTGAGGTACTTGGCCGCCGCGTCGTCGCCGCCGGCCTGCTTGCTGACCGTCACCTGGATGTCCGGGTGGTCCTTGTTCCAGACGGCGGCGATCTTGTCCATGTTCGGGGCCCACGCCCAGTACGTGAGCTTCACCGGCCCCTGGGGGGCGACCGCAGGGCTCCGCGCCGCCTCGGTGCTCTCGGCGGCGGGCTCACCCGACCCGCAGCCGGTGAGGGCGGCCGTGAGGACGACGGCCAGAGCTGCTCCAAGGCGGTTGGCGCGCATTGCGTACCTCCAGATGGTTCTGTGAACGTGCACAGAGTGGAACAGCCCGGAAACACCCGTCAAGGGGTCGTTACGTTCTCGTTAATGTCCTGGAGGGTCCACCTATCGGGGGAAATTTCCACCTGCTAGTTCCCACGCCTCAGAGTGAGCCATACTGTGCACGTTCACAGAACGTTTTCCAAGGGGGATGGATGTATCCGGAGCGTCCTGCCGGAATCGCCTATGGCGGCGACTACAACCCGGAGCAGTGGCCGCGCGAGGTCCTGGAAGAGGACGTGTCCCTGATGCGCGAGGCCGGGGTCAACCTGGTCAGCCTCGGCATGTTCTCGTGGGCGCTGATGGAGCCCGAGCGGGGGCGCTACGCGTTCGGCTGGCTGGACGAGGTCATCGACCGGCTGCACCGCGCCGGCGTGGCCGTCGACCTGGCCACCCCGACCGCGGCCCCGCCCGCCTGGCTGGTGGCCGAGCACCCCGACGTGCTGCCGGTGACCAGGGAGGGCCTGCGGATCGGGTTCGGCGGCCGGCAGAGCGCGTGCTCCAGCGCCCCCGCCTTCCTGGAGGCGACCGCGGGGCTGGTGCGGGCGCTGGGCGAGCACTACCGGGGCCACCCCGCCGTGGTCATGTGGCACGTGCACAACGAGTACGGCGCGCCGCTCGGCGAGTGCTACTGCGAGCACAGCGCGGCCGCCTGGCGGAGCTGGCTCGAAGCCACCTACCAGGAGATCTCCGCGCTGAACGAGGCGTGGGGCGGCACGTTCTGGGGCCAGACCTACACCGACTGGTCCCAGCTCGACGCCCCCCGCGCCAACCACACGGTCGTCAACCCGGCCCAGCGCCTCGACTACGCCCGCTTCAGCGACGGTCAGCACCGCGCGCACTACGCGCTCCAGCGCGACATCCTGCGCGAGGTGGCCCCCGGCGTGCCGGTGACCACGAACTTCGCCGGCACCGTCAACTGCAAGTCCACCGACCTGTGGCGGTGGGCCCGCGAGCTGGACGTGATCGCCAACGACCATTACCTCCAGGCCGAGCGGCCGGACAACCACATCGACCTGGCCATGTCCGCCGATCTGGCCAGGTCCGTGGCGGGCGGCGAGCCGTGGATGCTGATGGAGCACTCGGCCGGCGCGGTCAACTGGCAGCCGCGCAACCTCGCCAAGAGGCCGGGCGAGATGCGCCGCAACAGCCTCGCGCACGTGGCGCGCGGCTCGGACAGCGTGCTGTTCTTCCAGTTCAGGGCCTCGCGGTTCGGGGCGGAGAAGTTCCACTCCGGGATGGTGCCGCACGCGGGCGCGGACTCCGCGCAGTGGCGCGAGGTGGTCCGGCTGGGCGCCGACCTGCGGCGGCTGGCCGGGGTGCGGGGGAGCCGGGTGCGGGCCGAGGTCGCGATCGTCTGGGACTGGGAGTCGTACTGGGCGCTGGAGCTGGAGTGGCGGCCGTCTGTGGACCTGAAGTTCAGGGAGCGGGTGGACGCCTTCTACGAGGCGTTGTGGCGGGAGCACGTCACGGTGGACTTCGTCCACCCTTCCGCTGATATTTCGGGGTATCGGGTGGTGGTCGCGCCCAGCTCGTACCTGCTGACCGAGGCCTCCGCCAAGAACCTGCACCGGTACGTGGAAGCGGGCGGCAACCTGCTCGTGTCGTACTTCTCCGGCATCGTGGACGAGCACGACGCCATCCACCCCGGCGCCCACCCGGGCGCGCTGCGCGAGCTGCTCGGCCTGTCGATCGAGGAGTTCCACCCCCTGCGCGCGGACGAGACGGTGGAGCTGACCGGCGGCGGCGCCGCCCGGATCTGGTCGGAACGGGTCCGCCCCGCGGGCGCGACCACGCTGCGCGGCTTCGCCTCGGGACCCGACGCCGGCCACCCCGCCTTCACCCGCCACGACCTGGGCGCGGGCGCCGCCTGGTACCTGGCCACCGCCCCGGTCACCGGCCTGCGCGACCTGCTCGCCCAGGTGCTCGGCCACGCGGGCGTCTCCCGCCCGCACGGTCTCCCCGACACCCTCGAACTGGTGCGCAGGGGCGACCACCTCTTCCTGATCAACCACGGCGACCAGGCCGTCACGGTCGAGGGGGTGAGCGGTGTGAACGTGTTCGACGGCGTACGGCACGACGGGCCGGTCACCGTCGCGGCCGGAGAGGTCATGGTCGTCGTGCCGCCCCCCAACCCTAGGGAGATCCGATGAAACGCATGCTCACCGCCCTGCTGTTACTCGTCGCCCTGGCCGCCTTCCCGGCCGCGCCCGCCGCCGCCCAGACGGGACCCCAGACAGTGCCTCAGACGGGGCCTCAGACGGGGCCTCAGACGGGGCCTCAGACGGGGCCTCAGACAGGGCCTCAGACGGGGCCCGGCCGGCTTCCGATCAGAGGCGCCGACGTCTCCAGCCTGGCCAAGTCGGAGGCGTACGGCGGCGTCTACCGCGACGCCCGCGGGCGCAGGGGCGACGCGCTGGCCATCCTGTCCGAGGCCGGGCTCAACTACATGCGGCTCAAGGTCTGGGTGAACCCCGCCGACGGCTACAACACCAAGGCCAGGGTGCTGGCCATGGCCAGGCGGATCAAGGCACACGGCATGCGCCTGCTCGTCGACTTCCACTACTCCGACACCTGGGCCGACCCGGGCAAGCAGTTCAAGCCCGCCGCCTGGGAGGCGCTGCCCTTCGACGGGCTCAGGCAGGCCCTTTCCGACCACACCTTCGACGTGCTCGACGCGCTGCGCCGCCAGGGCACCACGGCCGACATGGTGCAGATCGGCAACGAGATCAACGGCGGCCTGCTGTGGCCCGACGGCTCCAACGCCGACTGGCCCAAGACGGCCGCGCTGCTCAACGCCGGCTACGACGCCGTCAAGCGGGTGTCCAGGAAGACCCAGGTCGTGCTGCACCTGGCCGACGGCGGCGACAACGGGCTCTACCGGTGGTGGTTCGACAACGCGCGGGCCCACGGCATCCGGCACGACGTGATCGGCATGTCGTACTACGCCTTCTGGCACGGCACGCCGGAGAGCTTCCAGGCCAACATCGACGACGTGGCCGTCCGGTACGGCAAGCCCGTGGTCGTGGTCGAGACCGCCTACCCGTTCACCACCGGCGACGACGACGGCTGGCCGAACATCATCACCGCCGCCGAGCCCTACCCCGGCTACCCGGCGACCCCGCAGGGGCAGGCGGCGATGCTGGCCAAGGTGGCCGACATCGTCCGCGCCGTGCCGAACGGCCTGGGCCTGGGCCTGTTCACCTGGGAGGCCACCTGGACGGGCGTCCAGGGCAACGGCTGGGATCCGGCCGACCCGGCGTCGGGCAACGGCTGGGAGAACCAGGCCCTGTTCGACTACGACGACCGGGCGCTCCCGGCGATGACGGTCCTCGGCCGCCGCTGATCGTGGCCCCGCCCAGGGGGCCGCCACGCCGATCGGGGCATGATGAGCGCATGACGATCTCAGCAGACGAACTGCTCACCACGACCAGAAGTGTCCGCAAGCGCCTCGACCTGACCCGACCGGTCCCGCTGGAGCTGGTCAGGGAGTGCCTGGAGATCGCCCTCCAGGCGCCCACCGGAGGCAACTCGCAGGGCTGGCACTGGGTCGTGGTCACCGACGCGGACAAGCGCGAGGCCATCGGCGACTACTACCAGCGCTCCTGGCGCCGCTACTACGAGTCGGGCGGCTCGGCCCGGCGGCTGTTCGAGGACGATCCGGTACGGGCGGCGACCCAGCAGCGGGTCTCCGACAGCGCCGGCCACCTCGCCGAGCACATGGGCGAGGTGCCGGTGCTGGTGATCGGCTGCATCAGCGTGCCCGGCCTGCCACAGGGCAATCAGGCCGGGCTGTGGGGCTCGCTGCTCCCGGCCGCCTGGAGCTACATGCTGGCCGCCCGCTCCCGCGGCCTGGGCACCGCGTGGACGTCGCTGCACCTGGCGTACGAGAGCGAGATCGCCGAGCTGCTCGGCATCCCCGGCGACGTCCGGCAGGGCGTGCTCATCCCCACCGCGTACTACACCGGCGAGACCTTCGGCCCCGCCAAGCGCCAGCCGCTGGACGAGGTCCTTCACGTCGATCACTGGTAAACGCCCGCGCGGTGAGGGCAGAGTGGACTCCTGTACCTGATGTGAGGAGGGCCCCCTGTGAACTCTTTGCCGCTGCTGCCGACGTCCCTGGTCGGCAGCTACGCCCAGCCCGAATGGCTGATCGACCGCGCCCGGCTGGCCGGCCGGTTCCCGCCGCGCGTGCGGGCCGCGGAGCTGTGGCGGATCCCGCCCGACCGGCTCGCCCAGGCCCAGGACGACGCCACCGAGCTGGCGATCAGGGCGCAGGAGCGGGCCGGGCTGGACATCCTCACCGACGGGGAGATCCGGCGCGAGAGCTACTCCAACCATTTCGCCACCGCATTGGAGGGACTCGACCTCGACAACCCGGGCACGGCGCTCGACCGCAGCGGGCATCCCAACCCGGTGCCGCGCATCGCCGGGCCGATCCGCAGGCCCCGCGCGGTCGAGGTCGACGACCTGCGGTTCCTGCGCGCCCACACCGACCGGGTGGTGAAGATGACGGTGCCGGGGCCGTTCACGATGAGCCAGCAGGCGCAGAACGACCACTACCCCGACGCCGAGGCGGCCGCGATGGACTACGCGGCGGCGGTCAACGCCGAGATCCGCGACCTGTTCGCCGCCGGGGCCGACATCGTGCAGATCGACGAGCCGTACATGCAGGCCAGGCCGGAGGCGGCGCGGGCCTACGGTCTGGCGGCGCTGAACGCGGCGCTCGACGGGATCACCGGGATGACGGCGGTGCACATCTGCTTCGGGTACGCGGCGATCATCCACGAGCGGCCCGAGGCGTACTCGTTCCTGCCCGAGCTGGCCGGTTGCCCGGTCCGGCAGGTGTCGATCGAGACCGCGCAGTCGGGTCTCGACCTCGGCGTGCTGTCGGACCTGAAGGACAAGACGGTCATCCTCGGCGTGATCGACCTGTCCACGCCGGAGGTGGAGCCGGTGGAGGTGGTGGCGGGGCGGGTGCGCAAGGCGTTCTCGTGGACGTCTCCCGAGCGGATCGTCATCGCCACCGACTGCGGGATGAAGTACCTGCCGAGGGAGTCGGCCGAGGGCAAGATGCGGGCCATGGCGGGCGCGGCCCGGCTGCTGAGGGGCGAACTGGGCGTGTCCTGAAATTTCCTGATACTTCGCGCGCGGGTCGGGGCGGCCCCATTAGGATCATGGCGCCAACGCCCCGAACCGTCGCAAGGAGCTCCCCGTGCCCGAGAGCGAGCAGGAAAGCGCGCCCCGCGGGATCGACACCAGCAAGCCGAGCGTCGCCCGTGTCTACGACTACATCCTCGGAGGCAAGGACAACTACGCCAGCGACCGCCACGTGGCGGCCGCGATGCTGGAGATCGCGCCGGACGCGCCGCAGGCGGCCGCGTCCAACCGCCACTTCCTGCGCCGCACGGTCCGCCACCTGGCCGGCGAGGTGGGCATCCGACAGTTCCTCGACATCGGCTCCGGACTGCCCACGCAGGGCAACGTGCACGAGGTCGCCCAGTCCGTCGCCCCCGGGGCGCACGTCGTGTACGTCGACAACGACCCCATCGTGCTCGCCCACGGCCGGGCCCTGCTCGCCGTGGACGAGACCACCACGATCATCGAGGCCGACGCCCGCGAGCCGGAACGCATCCTGGACGACCCGCGGACCCGTGACCTGATCGACTTCACCCGGCCGGTCGGGCTGCTGCTGTTCGGCATCCTGCACCACATGTCGGACGCGGAGGACCCGGCCGGCATCGCGGCCCGCCTCATCCGGCCGCTCGCTCCGGGCAGCCACGTGGTGATCTCGCACTTCCAGAACCCCGGCCAGGCGCACCCCGAGGTGGCGGAGCAGGCCGTCAGCGCCGAGCGGGTGTTCAACGAGCACCTGGGCACGGGCCGGTGGCGCACCCGCGAGGAGATCCTCGCCTTCTTCGACGGTCTCGAACTGCTGGAGCCCGGCCTGGTGCCGCTGCCGGAGTGGCGTCCCGAGCCGGACGAGGAACTGCCCGAGCTCGGGATCACGTATCACACCTTCGCCGGAGGCGTGGCCCGCAAGCCGTAGCCCCTCGCGCCGGGCCGGCCCAGTAGGTCAGCCCAGTAGGTCAGCCCAGTAGGTCAGCGCAGTAGGTCAGCCCGGCAGCTTGTTGGCGGCGACCACGTCGCGGAACCAGCGGGCGCTGTCCTTCCAGCTCCGCTCCAGCGTGTCGCGGTCCACGCGGACGATGCCGAACCGCTTGGCGTACCCGTGGGCCCACTCGAAGTTGTCCATCAGCGACCACACGAAGTACCCCCGCACGTCCGCCCCGCCCGCGATGGCCTCGCTCACGGCGCTCAGGTGGCGGTGCAGGTAGTCGACGCGGTCGGCGTCGTGCACGAGCCCGTCGGAGGAGACGGGGTCGGGGAAGGCGGCGCCGTTCTCGGTGATCATCGTGGGCAGGTCCGGGTAGTCGCGGTGCAGCCGCAGCAGCAGCTCGGTCAGCCCGGTCTCGTCGATGTTCCAGCCCATCTCCGTGTACGGCCCCGGCTGCTGGACGAACTCGACGTCCTCGCACGCGATCCACGGCGACGCGGCCCCGTCCTGGTGCCCGTCGGCCGTCTCCCTGGGGCTCGAACCGTCCCAGGCGCGTACCAGAGTGGGGTTGTAGTAGTTGACGCCGAGCACGTCCAGCGGCTGGCAGGCGGTGGCCTCGTCGCCGTCGCGGACGAACGACCAGTCGGTCACCGAGGCGGTGTCGGCGATCAGGTCGCGCGGGTAGGCGCCCTCCAGCATCGGGCCGAGGAAGGCCCGGTTGGCCAGCCCGTCCGCGCGGCGGACCGCGTCGGCGTCCCGGTCTGCGACGCCGCGCACGTGGTGCAGGTTGAGCGTGACGGACATCTGCGCGTCCTTGGCCGCGGTGGAGCGCAGCGCCTGGACGGCCAGGCCGTGGCCCAGGTTCAGGTGGTGCACGGCGGCCAGCGCGGCGGCGGGGTCGGTCCTGGCCGGGGCGTGCACGCCGGAGGCGTAACCCAGGTAGGCCGAGCACCACGGCTCGTTCAGCGTGATCCAGGTCCGCACGCGGTCGCCCAGCGCCTCGCCCATGAGGCGGGCGTACTCGCCGAAGCGGGCCGCGGTGTCGCGCTCGGGCCAGCCGCCCGCGTCCTCCAGCTCCTGCGGCAGGTCCCAGTGGTAGAGCGTGGCCACCGGGGCGATGTCCCTGGCCAGCAGTCCGTCCACCAGCCGCTGGTAGAAGTCCAGGCCGGGCGCGTTCACCGCGCCGCGGCCGCCCGGCTGCACGCGCGGCCAGGAGATGGAGAAGCGGTAGGCCCCGACGCCGAGCGCGCCGAGCAGGTCGAGGTCCTCCTCCAGCCGGTGGTAGTGGTCGCAGGCCACGTCACCGGTGTCGCCGTGCGCCACCAGGCCCGGCGTGTGGGAGAAGGTGTCCCAGATGGACGGCCCGCGGCCGTCCTCGTTCCAGGCTCCCTCGACCTGGTAGGCGGCGGTGGCGGTGCCCCACACGAAGTTCTCGGGGAAGGCGGTCATGTCACTCCTTGGCGCTGAGGCTGATCTCGATGTGGTCGGTCCCGGGCGCCGCGGCGGCGTGTGTCCCGGCGTGGCGCAGGTTCCAGGGGGCGGGAGCGCCCTCGATACGGCGGGCGCGCAGGCGCGAGCCCGCCCGGGACACCTCGAACACGGCCGCGGAGCGGCCGTCGGGTGCGGGAACGGTGACGGTGGCGACCTCGCCGTCGGCGAGCTCGTAGGCGGTCAGGGTGACGCCGCCGGCGTAGTCGTAGTCGGGCCGGTCGTCGCGGGCGCCGGTCGCGATCACCGCGCCCGGCCGGACCAGCAGCGGCAGGCTGTCGAACCCGTGCCGCTCGGTCCGCCAGCCCGGCCCGGTGACGCGCTCCCCGTCGAGCAGCCGGGTCCACGTGCCCGCGGGCACGTAGTAGGAGACCTCGCCGTCCGCCGACAGCACCGGCGCGACCAGCAGGTCCGGGCCGAGCAGGTACTGGGCGTCCAGGTGGGAGCAGGCCGGGTCATCGGGGAAGGCCAGCGGCATCGCCCGCATCATCGGCAGGCCCTCCTCGGTGGCCTGCACGGCGGCGCCGTACAGGTAGGGCATCAGCCGCGCCTTCAGCCGGGTGAAGGCGCGCAGCACGTCCACCGACTCCTCGTCGAACAGCCACGGCACCCGGTAGGAGCCGCTCCCGTGCAGCCGGCTGTGCGAGGACAGCAGCCCGAACGCCACCCACCGCTTGAACACGGCCGGGTCGGGACGGCCCTCGAAGCCGCCGATGTCGTGGCTCCAGAAGCCGAATCCGCCCAGGCCCAGCGACAGCCCCCCGCGCAGCGACTCGGCCATCGCCTCGAACGTGGACTCGCAGTCACCGCCCCAGTGCACCGGCAGCCGCTGCCCGCCGACCGTGGCCGAGCGCGCGAACAGCACCGCCTCGGCGGCGCCGCGCCGCTCGGCCAGCACGTCGTGGACGGTCTGGTTGTAGATCAGGCTGTAGTAGTTGTGCATCCGCTCCGGGTCGGAGCCGTCCGCGTAGGCGACGTCGGTCGGGATGCGCTCGCCGAAGTCGGTCTTGAACGCGTCCACCCCCATGTCGAGGAGCCCTCGCAGTTTGCCCGCGTACCACTCGCGGGCGGCGGGCGAGGTGAAGTCCACCAGGGCCCGGCCCGCCTGCCAGTGGTCATCCTGCCAGACCGTGCCGTCCGGCCGGCGCAGCAGGTGCCCCGCCGCCGCCCCTTCGTCGAACAGCGCCGACGCCTGCGCGATGTACGGGTTGATCCACACGCACACGCGCAGCCCGCGCTCCTTGAGCCGGCGCAGCATGCCCTCGGGATCGGGGAAGACCTCGGGGTCCCACTCGAAGTCGCACCACCGGTACTGCCGCATCCAGAAGCAGTCGAAGTGGAAGACGCTGAGCGGCAGGTCCCGCTCGGCCATCCCGTCCACGAACGAGGTCACCGTGGCCTCGTCGTAGTCGGTGGTGAACGAGGTGGACAGCCACAGCCCGAACGACCAGGCGGGCGGCAGCGCGGGCCGGCCGGTCAGCGCGGTGTAGCGGCGCAGGACGTCGGCGGGCGTCGGCCCGTACACGACGAGGTACTCCAGGTCGTGGCCCTCGACGCTGAACTGCACCCGCGACACGCTCTCCGACCCGACCTCGAACGACACCCGGCCGGGATGGTTGACGAACACCCCGTAGCCCCGGTTGGTCAGGTAGAAGGGCATGTTCTTGTAGGCGATCTCGCTGCTGGTGCCGCCGTCCTCGTTCCAGATGTCGACGGCCTGGCCGTTGCGCACGAGGGGGCCGAAGCGCTCGCCGAGGCCGTAGACGAGCTCGCCGGCGCTCAGCCGCAACTGCTCCACCATGAAGTGACGGGAGTCCTGGTCGTGCATGACGCCCAGGCTCCTGCCCGCGCTGCGGGTCAGCTCGCGCCCGCCGGCGCTGAAGGACAGGTCCCAGGGCGCCTCCCGGCCGGCGCGGACGGTGAGGGCGCCGCTGGTCAGGCTCGCCCGCTCGGAGTCCACGGAGATCTCGACGCCGGGGTGGTCGTCCCGCACCTCGAAGACGGGGGCGGCCGGTACGGATCCGGCCAGGTGCACGACGCGGACGCGGACGACGTCCGGCATCGGCGCGGACAGGTCCACTCGCAGGACCGGCCCGTCGATGGTGTTGCCGCGGCGGAGGATCTCCCTGGTCGGGGCGAGGATCCGGAGCGATTCCGGCTCGGCCGTCACGTCGTGCGCGCTGGTGGCGTAGTCGGCCCGGACTCCTGGACGCATCCGCCAGTAGCCGTCTTTGAACTTCATCTCGATCCGTTCTCGTGTCAGGGCCGGCGGCGCAGCGCGGCGACCGCGCGGGGGGCGAGCGTGACGGCCTCCCGCGCGGGCGTGCCGGTCAGCAGGTCCTCGGCCGCGTCCTGGACCGGCACCCGTACGGTGGTGGCGCCGTGGTTCAGCAGGAACAGGACCTCGCCCCGGCGCACGGCCTCGACGCCGGGCGGCAGGTCCGGCACCGCTCCCTCCACGCCCGCGTCGGCCAGCACCCGCGCGGCGAGGGCGCCGAGGGCGGCGGGCTCGGGCATGGTGCCCACGTACCAGGCGACGCCGTCGTCCCCGGCGCGGTGGCGGGTGACGGCGGGGCGGCCCGCGAGGTCGCCCTCGGTGAACTCGGCCACCACCTCGGCGCCCTCGGCGCGCAGCAGCTCGGTCCACGTGCTCGCGGTGAACTCGGCGCCGCCGCTCCACCGGCAGCGCACCGGCCGGTCGTCCGGCGCGGGCAGCCACTCCTCGCCGGCGGCGCCCAGCACCTCGCGCAGCGGCGCGGGGAAGGGCCCGGTGCGCACGTGCCCGCGCGGATCGACCACCCCGGAGAACGGCCCGACCACCAGCACGCCGCCGCCGCGCACGTACGCCGACAGCGCCCGCGCGTCCTCGTCCGCGACGAGGAACAGGTTCGGGACCACGACCAGCGCGTACGACGACAGGTCCGCCGACGGCGGCACCACGTCCACGCTCACCCCGCGCTCGAAGAACGGCACGTAGTAGGCGAGCAGCTGGTCCACGGCGTTGAGCCGGTCGCTGGGCCGCCCGCGCTCCTCCAGCGCCCACCAGTTCTCCCAGCCGAACACCATCGCCACCCGCGCCGGCACCGGCTCGCCCGCCAGCCCGGCCAGCCCGCGCAGCTCCTGCCCGTGCGCGCGCACCTCGGCGTGCAGCCGCGTGTCCGCGCCCGCGTGCGGCACCATCGCGGCGTGGAAGCGCTCGGCGCCGAAGCGCGAGGCCCGCCACTGGAAGTAGCACAGCCCGTCCGCGCCGTGGGCGACCGCCTGCAGCGACTCCAGCCGGAACTGGCCGGGCGGCTTGGGCAGGTTGTGCGGACGCCAGTTGACGGCGCTGGTCGACTGCTCCATCAGCATCCAGGGCCGTCCGCCCGCCAGGCCGCGCATGAGGTCGTGGGTGAGCGCCGTCCTGGCGGGGGAGAGGGGGTCGCCCGGCTCCGGATACCAGTCGTTGGCGACCACGTCCTCCTGCGCCGCGAACGACCAGTAGTCCGCCCGCTTGAAGAACCCCATGAAGTTCGTCGTGACCGGAATGCCGGGCGTGCGCTCCCGCAGCACGTCGCGCTCGGCGCGGAAGTGGCCGAGCAGCGCGTCCGAGCTGAACCGCCACCAGTCGAGCCGCTGCGACGGATTGACGATGTACGGGGCCCGCCGCGGCGGCAGGACCTCCGCCCAGTCGCCGTATCCCTGGCTCCAGAACGTGGTGCCCCACGCCTCGTTGAGCGTGCCGAGATCGCCGTACCGCGCCCGCAGCCAGCCGCGGAACGCCTCGGCCGACACGTCGCAGTGGCAGACCTCGCCCAGTTCGTTGCCCACGTGCCACAGCGCCAGCGCCGGATGGCCGGCGTACCGGTCGGCCAGCGCGCCGGCGATGGCCAGGGCCCGCTCGCGGTAGACGGGGGAGGAGGGGCAGAACTGGTTGCGCGAGCCGTACCAGAGGCGGTGCCCGCCCTCGTCCACCGGCAGCGTCTCCGGCCATCGGTGCCCCAGCCAGGGCGGCGGTGAGGCGGTCGGGGTGGCCAGGTCGACGGCGATGCCGTTCGCGGCCATCAGGTCGAGCACCCGGTCCAGCCAGCCGAAGTCGTGCCGGCCCGGCTCGGGCTCCAGCCGGGCCCAGCTGAACACCCCGACCGTGACCAGGTTGACCCCGGCCGCCCGCATCAGCTCGGCGTCCTCGGCCCAGACCTCCTCCGGCCACTGCTCCGGGTTGTAGTCACCGCCGAACAGCAGCCCGCGCCCCTCGGTGAGCGTGTGCATGCCCAGCCGTTCCGTCATGAACCCATTCCCCCTGTTTCCTTCCGCGCCGTACTGTCCCGTGGCGGCCCTGAGCTGTCCCCGGGCACCAGCCGGCAGGGCACGAGCCGCCCCTGCGGCGGCACGTCGCCCCGCAACCGGTCGATGAGCATCCGCGCCCCCAGCCGGCCCAGCTCGGCGCTGGGCGGCTCCATCGTGGTCAGCCGGGGGTGGAACATCTCGGCGACCCTGGCCGAGGAGAGCACCAGCATCAGCGTCAGATCGCGGGGGATGCGCCAGCCGCGCCGCGCCACGGCCGCGATCACGCCGACCGCGGCGTGGTCGTCCATCACGGCCAGCGCCGTCACGTCCGGATGCGCCTCGATCAGCCGCTCGAACGCCTGCCCGCCCTCCTCGGCCGAGCCGGGGCGGTAGTCGTCCACGTACGCCAGGCCCGCGGCGCGGGCGGCGGCGGCGAACTCCTCGCCCGCCCTGATCGCGGGGCCGTACTGGGCCGCGTACGTGCCGGTCGAGAGGTTGAAGAAGGCCAGCTTGCGATGCCCGAGCCCGGCCAGGTGCGCCACGGCGTCCCCGGCGGTGGCGGCGAAGTCGATGTCGGCGTGGTCGATCGGGCCCGGCTCGCGGGTCCGCCCGATCATGCTGAACGGCACCCCGGCCTCCAGCAGGAACTCCACCCGCGCGTCGTCGAGGCTGACCTCCATCAGCACCACGCCGTCCACCAGCCCGAGGCCGGTGAGGTGACGCAGCTCCTCGATCGGGTCGCCGGTCTCGGGCGACAGCAGCAGGTGGTAGCCCAGCTCGCCGGCCGCCTCGGCCGCCGCCGTGGCGAACCGCATCTCGGTCAGCCCGAAACCGCTGTGCGGGGCGGGGAACAGCAGCGCCAGGATGCGGGTGCGCTTGCTCTGCAGGCCGCGGGCCAGCAGGTTGGGGCGGTAACCGAGCTCCGCCGCGGCCTGCCGTACGCGCTGCCTGGTCGCCTCCGCCACCGGGCGGGTGCCGTTGAGCGCGGCGGACGCGGTGCTGACCGCGACCTGGGCGCGCGAGGCCACGTCACGTATCGAGGGCAAGGAGACTCCGGGAGGCGGCCGATATCGGGGGTCGAAACGTTTCGCATCACGCTAAAGTCCGCTTTGTGGGGATGTCAATGGCGGAAATACGGCCGACCGGAAAGGGGAATCCTCGAACGGACGCCAGGCGCCGGGGCTTGGGGGCCTCAGGGCGTCAGGGGGCTGTGGGGCCGGGGTGGATGATCCGGATGCGGGCTCCGGCGTCGTCGCGGCCCAGCAGGGCGACGAGGTCCGCGGTGCCGCCGGGCCCGTCGCCGGTCTTCCCGTCCCAGACGACGACCGCCCGCGGCCGCTCGTCCAGCGCGTACGCCTCCTCGGCCATCCACGCGTTGACCAGGACGAACACCTCGTCGCCCACCGCCGCCCCGGCCGGCAGGACCTCCACCTCCGCCCGCGCCCGCACCTCCTCGAACCGCGCGTGCCAGCCGGTCCCGGGCAGGTCGACCGACCGGCGGGCGAACTCGGCCGGCGGCAGCGCCAGACGCAGCCGCACCGCCGCGCCCCGCTCCAGGGCCAGCCCGGCGCCGATGAGGTCGGCGCCGCGCGCGCCGCCGCAGATCACGGTCGTTCCCGGCCCGACCTCCCACGCGTCGAGGGCCGCGCCCATCGCGGCCGTCACGGCCTCGACGCGGTGCTGCGGGAAGCGCGGCGGGACGCGGCCGGGGCGGTCCACCAGATGGCCGCCCACGACCAGGACTCGCCTCACTCCCGTCCCAGAGCGCGGAACGACTTCAGCACGCCGCGCAGGCCCGCCCTGACCCTGCGCCGTTTCTGCAACGACAAGCTGAGCTCCAGATCTCGGATGGTCGTCTTCAGTTGCTTGTCGGTTATGCCCCGTCTGCGGATCTGTGCCACCAGATCGCGCGCCAGTTCCACGTCCCCCTTGTCGAACGCCGCCCCCAGCCTGGTGGGCAGGGCCCAATCGTCCCGGGGCCGGTGCTCGACCCCGGCCTGACACGCGGCCAGGACGATCGTCGCGACCTCGGCCGCCCGCTCCTCGTCGCCCCTGCCGCCGCGCAGCCGGTAGAGCCGGGGCAGGTTGGAGGCCGGGTAGTAGTCGTTCAGGTCGAGCGTCATGCCCCGTTCGTAGGCCGCGATGGCCTGGTCCAGGTAGTCGCGCGACGTCTCGCCCGCCGACTCGTGCATGAGGTCCTTGTACCCGCCGCCGAGCAGCGTGTCGATGTAGGCGAGCACGTCCTCCCATTCGAGGTGGTCCTCGATCAGCCGGAGCAGCTTCAGCACCACGGACTCGCGGATGACCGGCTGGGCGCCGAAACGGGAGACCAGCGCGCGCGTCTTCTCCTGGCGCTGCCGCGGATCCGAGGTCAGCTGGATGGCCCGGACGTCTGCACGATGACCAGCGCCCCGAGATCGCTGTCGGCCCTGATCGCCCGGTAGCCGAGCTCCGTGAGCAGCGGCTCGTGCACCCGCTCCCACAACAAGTCGAAGTCCACCACCGCGGGAACGCCGTCGTCCACCCGCCCGGTGGGTTTCCTGCCGAACGGCATCACCATGAATGCCACGGAGTTGCTCATCGCCTGCACTCCCTGCGCTTGACGCGTCATTGCGTACGGATGCCGGGACCGGAGGGGTCAGGACCGCTCCGGCGCGGCCGGCCCGGCATCCGGCCCGGCATCCGGCCCGGCATCCGGCCCGGCATCCGGCCCGGCATCCGGCCCGGCATCCGGCCCGGCATCCGGCGGGGTGCCCTCCTGCCTCTGGAGCATCAGCTGGCCCCATCGGCCGTTCTCCATGCGGAAGATCCGCTCGATCCGTTCGACCCGCTCCTCCACGCCCGCCCCTGGTCCGGCGGCCTGCCAGTCGAGTGCCGCCGCGCGGAGGTTGCCCGCCGTGTCGCCGTACAGTTTGCGCAGCTGGGCGAAGCCGATCAGGGCCTCGAACGCCGTCACCGCGCCCGCCAGCGCGGCCAGGACGGCGGCGGCGACGCCGCAGGCCGCCCGTCCCGTGCCCGTGCTGAACTGCCCCGCCACGCCGAGCAGCGCCGACAGCAGCAGCAGCGTGTTGCGGACCAGGATCGACTGGTGGTGGGCGCGGTCGTACTCGCGCTCGCGCGCCTCGTAGAACGCCCGCTGGTCGTCGACGCGCAATTCGCGGTAGAACGCGCGGAACTGGGCGTCCCTGTCGCCGGCCCCAGGGCGTCCGGGCTGAACGGGCTCATCGGGCTCATCGGACTCTTCGGGCTCAACGGGTTCGCCGGTGCGCCGGCCGCTCATACCGGCTCCCGTTCCGGCTCCTCGCCCGCCTCGATCGCGAGCACGGCGCGGCCGAGCGCGAGCTCCCTGTCCTCGCCCGCGAACGCGCCCGTCCTGGCCAGATAGCCGAAGTACAGCGCCCGCAGCCGCTCCGCCCTGGCCCGGGCCGCGAGGTAGCGGTCGAGGGTCTCGCTCTCCCTGGCGTACCTGGTGCTGGTGGCCAGCGCGACCCCGATCACCGTGACCAGCACGGCGGGCCAGTGCTGTTCGGGCAGCACGGCCTGCAGCCCGCCCAGGCCCGTGATCATGGCCGGCCGAGCAGGATCAGGACCTGCTGGCGGCGGTAGCGGTTCTGGTCGCGCAGCGCCTCGGCGTCGTACCGCTCGAAGGCCGGGGTCAGCTCGCGGTCGAGGACCTCGAAGTCGGCGGCCAGCGCGGGATAGGCGGCCCTCCGGCCGGCCGGGATCACCGGCGCGGAGGCGGCCGGGGCACGCAGCGCGGGGAACCGCGCGAGCAGCGGCGGAGGTCTCACCATGTACCTCCCGCTACGGAGGGAGACGGCGTGATTGCAGACGCAATGTATGAGAAATCGGGGGGCCCGACAATGGCGCCGCCGCTACCTGACCGCATCCGGCCGCGCACGCCGGGTGCAGGCCCCCCGGTGACCCGCCCGCACACCGGGTACCGCTTCCGGTGACCCGCCCGCGCGCCGGTGACCGGCCCGGGTGGAGGGTGCCCGGGCCGGTCCCTTCCCGGTGGGTCAGTAGACGTACGGCCAGCCGGCCGAGTCCCAGCCGATCAGGTTCACGCCGAGCTTGGCCGTGCCGTTGTCCTGGCCGTCGTAGTAGTGGTAGACGAGCAGGTCGCCGTCCACGTCGGACATGACGCTCTGGCCGCCGGGCCCGATGTAGCGGCCGTGCGTCTCCAGCACCGTCGTGCCGCCGCCGGACGACATCGGCGTGCCGGACCGGTCGGCGTAGGGGCCGGTGGGGCTGGACGAGCGGCCGACCTTGATCTTGTACGTGCTGGAGGTGCCCGCGCAGCACCGGTCGTAGGAGGCGAACAGGTAGTAGTAGCCGCCGTGCCGGACGATGTCGGGCGCCTCGACGGCGTACGGGGAGTCGGGCCGGGTGGCCAGATGGTAGAGCGTCCGGTCGGAGGAGTGGCGCTTGCCGGTCGAGGGTTCGAGCCGGATCATCCGGATCCCCGTCCAGTACGAGCCGAAGCTCAGCCACCACCGTCCCGAGGAGTCGACCAGGAGGTTGGGATCGATGGCGTTGTGGTCGGAGCTCGTGGTGCTCGCGTAGACGACGCCCTGGTCGCTCCAGGAGCCGGGCTGGCCGGTCGAGCTGGTGGCCAGGCCGATGGCGGAGTGGTTGGAGCCGAAGCTGGAGACCGCGTAGTACATGAGGTACCTCCCGCCCTGCTGGGAGATGTCGGGCGCCCACGGGTCGTTGCCCGAGGAGTACGTCCGCCACCACGACGGCGGCGTGCGGAAGGCCGAGCCGGCCCGGGTGAAGGCGACGCGGTCGGTGGAGGTGCGCGCCTCCAGGTAGCCGTGTGTGGAGTAGAGCACGTAGTTGGACGAGGTGCGGATCATCGTGGGGTCGTGCACCAGGACGTCGCCGGTGACCCGGCCGGGGTTGGGATAGGCGAGCCCGGCGCCCGCGAGCGAGGCGGCGAGCGCGAGCACGGTCACGGGGGCGGCGACGAGACGGGATAGGCGACGCAAGGGTCCTCCTCGGATCGGGGGGCCGCCCACCTGCCGGACGCTGCGCCGTCGCGTCGTGGGAAATGTAGGCATGCGCTTTCCCGGCCGTCAATCCCGGCTCGCGAAGTGCTGAAACTTACATCGGAAGGCGAATCGACCGTCGCCGTGCTGAACTGCGGCGACACCGAGCCCTTGCCGCGAGGGTCTTGACAGGTCCTGTCCGCCCTCATACGTTCAGGCCGTTTCCGCATCCGATGTTAGCGCTAACATCGGCACCCGCAGGAAGCTGCGCCGCGCCATCCGACCCGGCCGGACCCACCGTCCGGCCGGTCCCCACCGTGCCGGTCCCACCGTGCCGATCACCAGCAGGCCGGTCACCAGCGGAAGGAGGTCACCTCAAGACCCGATACCAGAGGTTCGTGGCGTGCGGCACGTGGTCGACGCGGAGCCGTTCCAGCCTGACGTCCGTCCCGCCGGGACGGTCGAACAGGCGCACGCCGTCGCCGAGCAGCACCGGAGCCACGATCGTGAGGACCTCGTCCAGCACGCCCGCCCCCAGGCACTGCCGGGCGACGTCGGCGCCGAGCACGTTGACGTACTTGCCGCCGGCCGCCTCCTTGGCCGCCGCGACGGCCCGCGCCAGGTCGCCGACGAAGGTGACGCCGGGGACCGGCGAGCCGGGGGCACGGTGGGTCAGCACGAACTGGGGACCCTCCCAGCCGCCGCCGAACGCCTTGCCCTCCTTCTCGGTGCCCCGGTGCGGGTCGTCACCCCCGAACGTGCGCCGCCCCACCAGCAGCGCGCCGATCTCGCCGATCAGCTCGTCCACCAGCGGGTTCGGTCTCAGGTGCGGGGTCAGCCAGGACATGTCGCCGCCGGGCCCGGCGATGAAGCCGTCGGCCGACATGGTCACCGAGTACAGCAGTCTGCTCATGATCCACCTTTCCGTTCAGGATGTGGACGGCGGAGAGCGGCGGAACTCATCGGCGCGGCGGCGCGGTGGAGCCGCGCTGGATCAGCTCGATGGGGCCCGCCAGCACCTCGGCGATCGTGTCGTCCGGTTTCATGCTGCCCAGCAGGGTCACGCCGCGCCGGCCCAGCTCCGCCAGCGGCATCCGTACCGTGGTGAGCGCCGGATGGAGATAGCCGGCCAGCTCGAAATCGTGCACGGCCACGATGGAGACGTCCCGGGGGATCTCCAGCCCGGCCGTGCGCACGGCCTGCATCGCCCCGATCGCCGAGGTCACGTTCGCGACGAACACCGCCGTCGGCGGCTCCGGATCGGCCAGCAGCCGGGCCATCGCCGCCGCGCCGCCCGCCGGGGTGTAGTCGGCCGCCACGATCGGGCCCTCCGGCAGGCCCGCGTCGCCCATGGCCGCCGAGTAGCCGGCCGACCTGCGCGCCGCCGTGTCGGACCGCGACGGGCCGGCCAGGTGGGCGATGCGGCGGTGGCCGAGGAGCACGAGGTGCTCCACCGCGATCGCGGCGGCCCGCCGGTCGTCGAGGATGACGTACCGCTTGACGCTCCTGCTGCGGTTGTTGAGCATCAGCCACGGGATCGCGGACTGGTCGAGCTGGGCGATGAGCGAGGAGTCGTCGCCCGCACCCGCCAGCAGCAGCCCGTCGATGCGGCCCTGCCCGATCCGGTCCATGTACTCGCCCAGCCCCGCGCCCGTCGCGCTGCCCGTCACGATCACGTACCCCTGGGTCGCCGCCTCCGCCTCCGCGCCCTTGATGATCTCGGCGTAGACGGGGTTGGCGAAGTCGGGGATGAACAGCCCGAACATGTGCGCCCGCGATGTGCGCAGGCTGCGCGCGGCCACGTTGGGCCGATACCCCAGCTCCTCGATCGCCGCCAGCACCCGCTCCCGCGTCTCCGGCCGGATGTTGAGCGTCGGGTCCTTGTTGACGACGCGCGAGACGACGGCCCGGTCCACCCTCGCGATCGCGGCCACGTCGGCGAGCGTCACCCGCGTGCGCATCATGCCGCCGATCCCGGCCGCCGGCTCTCGCCGCTGTCCATCGACCGGTAGAGCGCGTCGAGCAGGCGCAGCGTGCCGAGGTTGTCGGCGCCGGACGTCTCCGGCTCGCCGCCCTCCGCGACCGCCGCGAGCAGCGACCCCATCGGCCCGGCCACCGCGTCGGGCAGCCAGCGCCGGGTCACCGGGTACGGCAGCCAGCCGTCGGTGGGCAGCACCCGGCTGCTGACCTCCAGGGTGTCGGGGCGGCCGTGCGGATAGTCGTACAGCAGGCCGAGCGTGCCCTTGATCGCGCCCTCGGTGCCGTCGACGCGGAAGGAAGCCTCCTGGTCGCCGGTGCGGTTCTCGTGGGTGGCGTGCACCAGCGCGCGCACGTCGCCGGGGAAGACCAGCGTGCTGATCGTCCGCGTCTCGCCCTTGGCGACCTGGCCCGGCGTGCGGCTGCCGGTGCAGAAGACGACCTCGGGATCGCCGAGGATCGAGCGGATCGCGTCCAGGTAGTGGATGGAGTGGTAGACGATCTCCAGCCGGTCGGTGGCGACCAGCCAGTCCCACGCGCTCCAGTCGGTGCGGATGTTCACGGTGAACGTCATCGCCGTCGGCTCGCCGATCCAGCCGGCGCGCACCATGGCGCGGGTGGCGGCGATGCCCTCGTCGAAGCGGAGCTGCTGGTTGACCGCGATCTTGCGGCCGGTGGCCGCGGCCAGGTCCACCAGGCCCTGGCCGGTGGCGACGTCGGGTGCGAACGGCTTCTGGCAGAGCACGTGCCGGCCGGCGGTCAGCGCCGCCCGCGCGACGGCCGGCTGGGCGTGCGGGGCGACCGCGATGTCGACGACGGTGGCCCGCTCGTCGGCCAGCAGTTCCTCCAGCGACGCGTACGTCCTGGGCACCCCGTGCCGGGCGGCCACCTCCGCGGCCCGCCCGGCGTCGAGGTCGAACAGCCCGGTCACCTCCAGCCCGGCCTGCCGGTAGGCGGGCAGGTGGGCCACGTCCACGATGGCCCCCGCTCCGACCACGGCGACCGGCAGGCGGTGCGCCGGCGGGATCGTCAGGTCGGCGGCGGCCGCGATGGGGGCGAAGACGTCGATCACGCGGCCACCTCCCCGATCCGGTAGAAGCGCGTCGCGGTGCCGCCGAGCACCTGCGCCTTCCCGGCCTCGTCCAGCCCGGAGAGCGCCACCCGCGTCTCCCGCCACACCCGCGCGTAGTCGCCGGCCAGCGTCACCACCGGCCAGTCGCTGCCGAACATGAGCCGGTCCGGCCCGAACAGCTCCACCGCGTGCTCCACGTACGGCCGCAGATCCTCGCCCGTCCAGTCCGGCGCGGCCGCGGTGTTCAGCCCCGAGACCTTGGCGTACACGCCGGGGCACGCCGCCGCGCGGGCCAGCAGCGACGCCCAGGGCTCCCAGCCCTTCTCCCTGATCGGCGGCTTGGCCAGATGGTCGATCACCATCCGCAGCCCCGGCACCCGCTCGGCCAGCACCGGAACGTGCTCCAGGTGCCGGGGCAGCACCGCGACCACGTCGAACGGCAGATCCGCGGCGGCCAGCAGCCGCAGGCCCTCGATCACCGTGTCCTGGAGCAGCCAGTCGGGGTCGGGCTCGTCGTGGATGAGGTGCCTGATCCCGGCGAACTTCGGATGACGCCGGTACCGCTCCAGCGCCCCGGCCGCCTCCTCCGGCCGCGTCAGCGGCACCCAGCCCACCACCGCGCCGACGACGTCGTACGCGTCGGCCTGGGCGAGCATGGCGCCGGTGTCGGCGGAGGAGTCCATCGACTGCACCAGGACCGTGCGGTCCACCCCCGCCGCGGCGAGCTGGGGGAGGAGCTCCTCCGGCTCGAACGTGCGGAAGATCGGCCCGGACTCCGGGGTCAGCCACGGGTACGAGCCCGTCTCCAGGTTCCAGAAGTGCTGGTGGGCGTCGACGACGGCCATGCAGGTGCTCCTTCCCGAGATCAATCGTTTGAGCGTCACAAGGTAGCAGGAGGTTGCACGAGTTCCAGCGTGATCTCGTCGGGATCGAGGAAGTAGCAGGCGTAGCCGCCCCTGTTCACGCCCTCCGTGATCTCGGCCGGCGGATTGACGAAGCGCACCCCGGCCGCCGCCAGCCGGGCGTGCTCGCCGCGGGCGTCCTCGACGGTCAGCGCCAGGTGGGCCGCGCCGGGCAGGTGGCGGGCGGGGTCGCGGGGCTCGCCGCGCGGGCTGACGTACTCGACCAGCTCCAGATCGTGCGTGGAGACGCCGCGCGGCTGCCCCGGCACGGCGAGCTGGGCGACGCGCAGGACGGCGCCGGGGTGGCCGACGAGCCGCCGGGTGTAGGCGTTGTCCTGCACCTGCCGGTGCACCAGCGTGAAGCCGAGCAGGTCGCGGTAGAACGTCACGGACCTGTCGAGGTCGGCCACCGTGAAGGAGAAGTGCCACACGCCCCTCACCGCCACACCTCCCGCCCCGCCTTACGTCCGGCAGCCTCCTGCCCGGCAGCCTCCGGCCCTGCCGTCTCCTGCCCTGCCGTCTCCCGTCCAGCGGGCGTCTGCGCCGCCGATTTCCCGACGAGCGCCCGTACCTCCTCCTCGATCCGCGCGGCGTCCGGCACCAGGGAGCGGGCCAGCGCCGGCGCGGCCGGCATCCGCACGTCCGGCGTGCCGATCCGGATCGGCGGCGCGAGCAGCGGCGCCCCCGACCCCGCGACGCGGGCGACGACCTCCGCGCCGAAACCGCCGGTCACGTTCGCCTCGTGCACGACCGCGAGCCGGCCCGTGCGCCGGACGCTGCCCAGCACCGCCTCGGTGTCGAACGGGTTGAGCCACGGCGTCTCCAGCACCTCGGCCTCGACCCCGTCGCCGGCCAGCTCCCCGGCCGCCGCCAGCACCTGCCCCGTTATCGCGCCCCAGGTGACGATCGTGACGTCCGAGCCCCGGCGGCGGGTGCGCGCCCCGCCCATCGGCCGGACCGGCCCGCCGGTCTCGACGGGCTCCTTGCCGCCGAAGTAGAGCGTGCGGTTCTCGATCACCAGCACCGGGTCGTCGCAGTGCACGGCGGTCACCAGCAGGTCGTAGGCGTCCTGCGGCGTGCTCGGCATGCACACCCGCAGCCCCGGCACGTGCAGGAACAGCGCCTCCAGGCACTGCGAATGCTGCGCGCACGCGCCCGGCGCGTTGCCCTGCTGGGTGCGGATCGTCAGCGGAGCGCTCAACCGGCCCCCCGACACGTACCGCACGTTGGCCGCCTGGTTGACGATCTGGTCCAGCGCGACCAGCGAGAAGTCGGCCCACATGATCTCGACGATCGGGCGGCGGCCGAACATCGCCGCGCCGACCGCGCTGCCCAGGATGGCCGACTCGCTGATCGGCGTGTCGAACACCCGCTCGCCGTACCGGTCGCGCAGCCCCCGCGTCGCCCCGAACACGCCGCCGGGCACGCCCACGTCCTCGCCGTAGACCAGCGTCTGAGGCAGCTCCTCCATCAGGCGGCGCAGGGCCGCGTTCACGGCCTCGCCGTAGGTCAGCTCAGGCATACAGGTGCTCCCTCGCGGTGGCGGGGTCGGCGGGCGGCGCGGCCAGCGCGGCCGTGGCGGCGGCGTCCGTCTCCGCCCGTGCCCGTCGCTCGACCGCGTCGATGTCCGCGGCGGGCACGCCGTCGGCCAGCAGGCCCGCGCGCAGCCGGGCGATCGGCTCCCTGCTCCTGATCCGGTCCAGTTCGCCCGGCCGCCGGTAGGTCTCGGCGTCGCCGATGTAGTGGCCCACCAGGCGCTCGGTCACGCACTCCAGCAGCGTCGGCCCGCCGCCCTCGCGGGCGGCCTCGACCGCGTCGCGCACGTGGAAGCGCACGGCCTCGGCGTCGTTGCCGTCCACCCGGTGGCCCGGCATGCCGTACGCGGCGGCGCGGCCGGACAGGCGCGGGTCGCGGACCATGCCGGCGATCGGCGTCAGCTCCGAGTAACGGTTGTTCTCGCAGACGAACACGACCGGCAGGCTGAACGCGGCGGCGAAGTTCATCGCCTCGTGCACCGCCCCCTGGTTCATCGCCCCGTCGCCGAACACGCTGACCGCGACCCGGTCCGAGCCGTCGTGCCGGCCGGCCAGCGCCGCCCCGCACGCGATCGGCGCGCCCGCGCCGACGATCGAGTTCTCGCCGTGGAAGCCGTACTCGGCGGCGGTGAAGTACGCCGAGCCGCCCCGGCCGCCGTTCACGCCGGAGGCCCGGCCCAGCAGCTCCGCGAACAGCGGCTCCGCCGGAACGCCCCTGGCCAGCGCCCATCCGTGCCCCCGGTACGTCGCGAACAGCGCGTCCTGAGGCTCCAGCGCGTCGCACGCGCCGACCGGGATCGCCTCCTGCCCGACGCACAGATGCACCGAGCCGACGATCGCGCCCTCGGCCCGCAGCTCGCGCACCTTCTCCTCGAACGCGCGGATCCGCCACATGGCCAGCAGGTCCGCCAGCCGTCTCTCACTCACGTGTCTTTCCTCCAGGCGTCGAGTGCCGCGGCGCAGATCGCCTCGGCGTCGCCGATGTAGGACTCGGGCGGGATGGGCAGCGCGCCCAGGCTCCGCAGCTCCTCCGGCCCGGCCACGTCGCGCAGCGCGTCCGCCAGCGCCCGCCCGTGCGCTCGGGCCTCGTGCGCGGCCCGGTAGACCAGGTCGTGCGCGCGCTCGCGGCCCAGCGCCGGAGCCAGGCGCATCATGTACGCCTCCGCCATGATCAGGCCGCCCTCGGCGTCCAGGTTGGCCCGCATCGCCTCAGGGAAGACGCGCAGCCCGGCGGCGACGTCGGCGGCGGTGGCCAGCGCGCCCGCGGCCAGCTCGGCCAGCAGCGGCACCACGTA
This sequence comes from Nonomuraea fuscirosea, assembly GCF_035917475.1. NCBI lineage: Bacteria > Bacillati > Actinomycetota > Actinomycetes > Streptosporangiales > Streptosporangiaceae > Nonomuraea > Nonomuraea fuscirosea. Next base: position 2,864,666 of record NZ_CP109074.1, read on the forward strand.
CCACTCCACCTGCCACTCGCCGGCGGCCCGCTCGTGCCCGGCCTCCATGGCGCGGAACAGGCCGGAGCTGAGCGCGCCCGCCGTGCCCGACATGCCGATCACGGCCTCGCAGCCGATCGGGTTGGCCTTCTGCGGCATGGTCGAGGAGGCGCCCCGGTGGTGGCCGCCCGCCTCGCGCACCTCGCCCACCTCGGTCCTCGACAGGTCCACGACCTCGCGGGCGAACCGGGCCGCGGTCGCCGCCAGCGACGCGCAGGTCACGCCGAACTCGGCGACGCCGTCCCTGGCCACGTGCCAGGGCACCTCCGTCGTCCGCAGGCCGAGCAGGCCCGCCAGGCCCGCGCGCACGGCCGAGGAACGCGCGCCCATCGCGGCCGACGTGCCGCCCGCGCCGAACAGCGACACCACGCGCACCCGCCGCGCGGCCGCCGCCGTCCGCTCCCGCTGCCGGGCCGCCTCCGCCAGCAGCACCGCCATCTTCGCCCCGAACGTGGTCGGCACGGCCTGCTGGGCGTGGGTGCGGGCGGCGACGACGGTGCCCGCGTGCGCGGCGACCAGCCCGGCGACCGCGTCGCCGAACGCGCCGAGCAGCCCGGCCAGGTGGTCGAGCGCCTCGCCCATCTGCAGCGCCAGGCCGGTGTCCATGATGTCCTGGGTGGTCGCGCCGTAGTGGACGCGGCCGTTCGGTCCTTCCGGCAGGGCGGCCGAGATCATCCGCACCAGCGGGAGGATCGGGTAGCCCACGTTCACCGCCTCCGACCACAGGCGGGGCAGGTCGACGCTGCCCGGCACGCAGGCGGCCTCGATGGCGTCCGCGTCCTCGTGACCGATCACGCCCTCCTTCGCCTGTGCCCGCGCGAGCGCGGCCTCCGTGCGCAGCCAGGCCAGCACGGTGCGCTCGGCGGAGAAGATCTCGGCCATCCGGCCGTCGCCGAACAGCTCGGGCAGCAGTTTGAACGTCTGCCTCGTGGAGCTCCGCACGATCAGTCCATCTCCAGTCCGCCGTCGACGTTCAGCGCCTGCCCCGTGACGAACGAGGCCAGGTCGCTGGCCAGGAACAGCACCGCCGCCGCGACCTCCTCGGGGCGGCCCGGCCGCCCGAGCGGCGAGCGCGCGCCGACCTCCTTCAGGTAGGCGGCGCCCGCGTCGGGGCCGAAGCGGGCGTCGCGGTCGCTGATGATCTCGTCCCACATCGCGGTCAGGAAGACGCCGGGGCAGACCGCGTTGACGCGTACGGGGGCCAGCGCCGCGGCGGCCGACTTCGTCAGCGACAGCAGCGCCGTCTTGGCGGCCGAGGAGTGCGCGGCGTGCGGGCGGCCGGAGCGGGCGGCGACGGAGGCGAGCGTCACGATCGAGCCGGAGCCCTGCCCGGCCATCCGCCGCCCGGCGGCCTGGGTGAGCCAGAACGTGGCGTTGAGGTTGACGTCCACGATCCGCAGCCACTCCTCGGGCTCGATGTCGAGCAGGGGAGTGGTGCGCATGATCCCGGCGCAGTTCACCAGCACGTCGATCCGGTCGAGCCCGTCCACCAGGGCCGCGGCCTGGGCGCGGTCGGTGAGGTCGGCCGGCCGCGCCGTGGCGCCGAGCTGGGCGGCGGCCCCGGTGAGGCGCGTGCCCTCCAGGTCGGAGAGTACGACGCCGGCTCCCGCCTCGGCCAGGGCGCGAGCGCAGGCGAACCCGAGCCCGCCCGCGCCGCCCGTGACGAGCGCGGTGCGGCCCGTCAGATCGATCGTGACAGCCATCCCCGAGGGTCTCCCTCTGTCGTTCAAACGATTGACCGAAATCTAACAGGCGGCTTCCGAAACGAACAAGGGGCTAGTCAATCGTTTTATCGGGAAATATCGCCATCGGTCGTCGTCCAGCCGAGCTCGGCGTGGAAGGCCGCGCGGGCGCGTTCGAACGCCGTCCGGTCGAGCACCGCGCCCCGGTGGGGGCCCTGGGCGACCGGCTCCTCGTGCAGGCGGGCCGGCAGCTCCTCGTCCAGGCCGTCCGGCTGCTCGCGCAGGGCGTACGCGCGCATCCCGTCCAGCCGCGCCTGCCCGGCCGCCAGCAGATCCGGCAGCGTGAACTCCGTCCCCAGCACCGCCGTGACCAGGGCGGTGAGCCGGTCGATGGTCAGCGGCCTGGTCGGCGAGGAGGCGAAGACGCAGAGGTTGAGCGCGTCGAGCCCGCTCCACAACCGCAGCAGCCGCGCGCTGCGCCGCCCCCGCTCCTCGTCCAGCTCGCCCGCCGGCGCGGGGGCGGCGCCCACCTGGGCGGCCTCGGGAAAGCTGTAGTGCAGACCGGCGACCGGGTCGAAGTCGAGGTCGTGCTCCAGGGCGTCGTAACGCGGGCCGCCGGGGGCGAGCGCGTAGCCGAGGCCGATGCCGGGCTGGGGGCGCGGGTCGAAGCAGGGCACTTCGGCGTCCTTCACCGTGATCGCGTACCGTCCGGCGCGCGGGCCGAGCCGCCTGGCCGCCCGCGCCGAGCCATCCGCCAGCAGGTCGCCGAGCGCGCCCGAGCGGGTGGCCACGTCCTCGATCAGCTCCGCCACCGCCGCCGCGTCGCCGAAGGCGGGGCCGTCCGGCAGCAGGCCGTGCGCGGCGCACTCCATGGCGAACGCGATCGTCCCGCCGAGGGAGACGACGTCGAGGCCGAGGTCGTTGCAGCGGGCGTTGGCGGCGAGCACGGCGTCGAGGTCGTCGATGCCGAGGTTCCAGCCCAGCGACAGGAACGCCTCCTGCCCGAGGCCGCCCGTGCGCCGTTCGGCGGCCGACGGGGGCGCGTACACCTTGAGGCAGTCGTTCGGGCAGCCCGTGCAGGCGCCGGAGGTGGCGACCGCCCGCCCCGCGTAGTCGCCCGCCGACGGGACCCGCAGCCCCGGCGTGCCCGTCTCCGAGAAGTTGCGGACCGAGGCGTAGCCGGGGTCGAGCGGGCCGTCCGCCCACCCCGCGAACCCCGGCAGCCCCGCCTGGAGCGCCGCCAGCGGATTCGTGACCAGGGACTCCCGGTAAGAGGCGGCCAGCGCGGCCACCGCCGCCGGGTCCGCCACCTCGGCGGGCGCGTCGCCGGCGCACACGATCGCCTTGAGGTTCTTGGCGCCGAAGACCGCGCCGAGGCCGTAGCGCCCGGCGGCGAAGGCGTGGTCGGTGACCACGCTCGCGTACCGGACCAGGTTCTCCCCGGCCGGGCCGATCGCCGCCACGTGGGCGCGCTCGCCGTGCCGGGCCCGCAGCACGTCGGTCGTGGCGGCCACGCCCAGCCCGCGCAGCTCGCCGGCGTCGTGCGGCGTCACCTCGCCGTCCTCGACCAGCAGGTACGACAGCCGCTCCGCCCGCCCCAGCACCGCCAGCGCCTTCGCCCCCGCCGCCCGCATCCCCGCCGCGAACGGCCCCAGCGCGTGCGCCTCCCCGGCCACCCCGGTCAACGGCGACTTGGCCAGGAACACGGCCTTGGCCAGCCCGGGGGCCGCGGTCCCGCCCAGCATGCCCGCGGCCACGTACAGGAGTGTCCCCGGATCGTACGGATCCAGCCCCGGCGGCGTCCGCTCCTCCATCAACCGCAGCCCCAGAACGGTCCCGCCATAGTGCCCCTTCTCCCGGGTGCGATCTTCCTTCTCCACGTTTCCACTGGTCAGATCCACGATGAGCGGCATGGCGAAGCCTCCTGGAGCCGGAAAGGGGACCGAAGCGGCACAACATCACACATCACACGACAGGCGCAACCTCCGCCACCGGGGCGGCGGAAACGACGCCGGAGATCGCGACTTTTACCTCTTGTCAACATAAGTCGGCTGATGTTCGAAGTAAGGTGGGCGCATGGCAAGCGGCGCCAACGGCCAGGGCGGAGGGGCGGGGGCGCTGCTGGCGATCCTGCGGGACGGGCGGGCCCGCACCCGCGGCGAGCTGGCCCGGCTGACGGGACTGTCCAGATCCACGGTCACCCAGCGGCTGGACGGCCTGATCGATCAGCGGTGGGTCGTGGCCGGCGAGGACTCGATCTCCTCGGGAGGACGGCCGGCCGGGGTCTTCGCCTTCAACGGCGGCGCCCGCGCCGTGCTCGCCGCCGACCTCGGCGCCACCCACGCCCGCCTGGCCGTCCTCGACCTGTCCATGAACGTGCTGGCCGAGCGGGCCACCGAACTGCCCGTCGAGCAGGGGCCTGAGCGCACCCTGTGCCAGGTCGCCGACGTCCTGAGCGACCTGCTGGCCACCACGGGCCTGGATCCCGCCCAGGTGTGCGGCGTCGGCGTCGGGCTGCCCGGCCCCGTCGAGCACGGCTCCGGCCGTCCGGTCAACCCGCCGATCATGCCGGGCTGGGACGGCTTCGCGGTGCCCGAATGGCTCCAGGGCCGGCTCGGCGCGCCCGTCCTGGTCGACAACGACGTGAACATCATGGCCCTGGGCGAGCACTGGGCCGCCGGACCCGCCGTGGACCCGCTGATCTACGTCAAGATCGGCACCGGCATCGGCTCCGGGATCGTCTCCGGCGGCCGGCTGCACCGGGGCGCGCAGGGCGCGGCCGGGGACGTCGGCCACATCCGCGTCGCCGGGTCGCTGGCCCCGTGCAGGTGCGGCAACGCCGGCTGCCTTGAGGCGGTGGCGGGCGGCGCGTCCATGGCGGCGGCGCTGCGCGCGGCCGGGATCGAGGCGGCCGGCAGCAGGGACGTGGTGGCGCTGATGCGCGCGGGCGACCTCACCGCCACCCGGCTGGTCCGGCAGGCCGGGCGCGAGGTCGGCGCGGTGATGGCCTCCATCGTCAACTTCTTCAACCCCTCCGTCATCGTGCTCGGCGGCGACGTGGCCGAGGCGGGGGAGCAGGTGCTGGCGGGCGTACGGGAGACGATCTACAGCCGGTCACTGCCGCTGGCCACGCAGCATCTCGCGATCAGGGCCAGCGAACTGGGCGACCGGGCCGGGATCGTCGGCGCGGCGGTCATGGTCGCCGAGCACGTTCTCGCCCCGTCCGCCATCGACCGCCAGATCGCCGGCTGACCGCCGACCGGCGGATCGCCGGCCGACCACTTCCCGCCACGGCGATCGTCCGGCCTCCTCCCCGGAGAACCGTCTCCCGCCACCAGCGCGCCATCGATCGGCGGATCCTTTCCTCCACCGCTGGGACTCTATGGGCGGCCGGGGAGGCCCATTCGTGGGGAGAACCGGGGGACGAAAGGGATGATCTATGATCTTGTGGGCAGGGTGAGCGGTGATGTCCACCCTCGACCTCCTCCTGGCCCTGGGCGGCGCCGCGGCCTTGCTCGCCGCGATCCTGCCCGAGGTGCTCGCCCGCCGCCCCCTGTCGCTGCCCCTGGTGTACCTCGTGGCCGGCCTGCTGCTGTTCACGCTGCCCGTCGGCCTGCCGGACCCCGACCCGATCGCCCACCGCACGGCGCTGGAGCACATCACCGAGCTGTGCGTCGTCATCTCCCTCATGGGCGCGGGCCTGGCCATCAACCGCCCTGCGGGACGGCGCCGCTGGTCCACGACGTGGCGGCTGCTCGGCCTGGCCATGCCGCTGACCGTGGCCGGCGTCACGGTCGCGGCCATGGCCCTGCCCGGCTGGCCGATCGCCGCCGCGCTCCTGCTCGGGGCCGTGCTGGCGCCCACGGACCCGGTGCTCGCCTCGGACGTGCACGTCGGCGAGCCCGTGGACGCCGAGAACGCCGACGACGAGGTCCGCTTCGCCCTCACCTCGGAGGCCGGGCTCAACGACGGGATGGCCTTCCCCATCGTGTACGCCGCCATCGCGGTCACGGGCGCGGCGGGAGCCGGCTGGCTGGGGGAGTGGGCCCTGCTGGACGTCCTGTACCGGACCGCCGCCGGCCTCGTCCTCGGCCTGCTGATCGGCCGCCTGCTCGGGCGGCTGTTCTTCCGCGCCAGCTCCGACGGGCTGCGGCTGTCGGAGCGCCGTGACGGCTTCGTCGCGCTGGCCGCCACGCTCCTCGCGTACGGGGTGACGGAGCTCGCCCACGGGTACGGCTTCGTCGCCGTCTTCGTCACCGCGTGCGCCATCAGGGGCGCCGAGCGCGGACACGGCTACAACAACGTGCTGCACGGCTTCGTCGAGCAGATCGAACGGCTGTTCACCGCCTGGCTGCTGCTCCTGCTCGGCGGCTTCGTCGCCACCGGCGGCCTGGCCGCGCTCACCTGGCGCGGCGCCGCCGTCGGGCTCCTGCTGCTGCTGGTGATCCGGCCGCTGACCGGCTGGCTGGTCCAGTGGCGCGGGCGGGCGGGGCCGAGGGAGCGGCTGGCGATCTCGTTCTTCGGCATCCGGGGGATCGGGTCGCTGTTCTATCTCGCGTACGCGCTGGGCCAGGCCGACTTCGGGGTGCCGGCCGAGGAGCTGTGGGCGGTGACCGGCTTCACCGTCATGGTCTCGGTCGTCCTGCACGGCGTCACCGCCACCCCGGTGATGAACCACGTCGACGCCATCCGCGACGGCGCCTCAGACGCGTCCCGGACTCCAGACAGTGCCTCAGGGGCGGCCCAGGCTCCACAACCGTAACGAGCCGTCCTCGTCGGCCCCGGCGACGACCGGGTTGCCGTCCTGCTGCGTCACGGCCAGCCGGCGGATCGCGCCGCCCTCGCCCGCGCCCAGCACGCCGATGACGTCACCGTCACGCAGATCCCACACACGGACGAAGCTCTCGCCGCCCGCCGGGGCGTGCGCCACGGCCGCGACCGGCACCTTGCCGGCCACTCCGACGGCCAGGGCGGTGGCGAACCGGTCATCGGGACTCTGGCGGCTGAACGACCACCGCTTCCTGCGCTTGCCGGTGCTCAGGTCGTACACGCGCAGGGTGGCGTCCAGGTGGGTGGACACGAGGACCGGCCTGCCGTTCATCTCGCCGCAGGCCAGGTGCTCGATGCCGCCGATCTCGCCGGTGGTGAACGTACGCAGCATCGTCGCGGTGGACAGGCGCCACACCCTGATCCGCTCGCCGCCGTCGCCCGTGACGAGCACGTCGTCCTTGCCCACCCGCCCGAACGCCATCCCGCGGATCCCCTGGAAGTGCACGGTGATGGGCGCGCCGATCCGCTTGCCCGTGGAGACGTCCCACAGCCGCACGACGCTGTGCAGGTCCTTCATGCCGTCGTACTTCTGCGACACCGCGTACGCCCGGCCCGCCACCATGACGCCGATGACGGGGTCGCTCACCCGATGGCTCGCCAGGCTCTCGCCCGCTGGCCCCCACAGCCGCATCCTCCCGTCGGAGTGCCCCGACGCCGCCACCGTCCGGCCCTCCAAGCTGCCCACGGCCACCGCCGCCACCGGCCCGCCACCGTCACCGAGCCGCACGGGCGCCGCGCCCGGGTCCCATTCGAAGACGAGCCCCTTGTCGGTCCCGCAGACCACGACTCCCTCCGCGGCGGCCAGCGCGGCCGCCCCGCCCACGCGACCGCCCGGCAGCGGCGTCAGATCGGTGACCGGCGTCCCGAACGGCTCAGGGGACACCGCTTGACTGGCACCGACCGTGGGAGTCGCGTCACCCACCGGAGTGGCATCCCCGGACGGTGAAGCGGTGCCGCCCTCACCCGGACTGGGCGAGCCCGCAACCGGCGTCGCCCCGCCCGACGGCACACCACCGACGGGCTCTCGCCGCCCGCTCCCAGCCCGCCACACAGCGAACGCCGACCCCCCGAGCGCAACCGCAGCGGCACCCCCGCCGATCAACACCCGCCGACTAACCCCCACCCGCCCACCCCGCGCCCCCACCCCGACCTCGGCCCCGCCACCGCCACCCGGCCCGCCACCGGCTTGGGGCGCGCCACCGGCTTCCGGACCTCGAAAGACGCCGTGCCCGCCACCCACGTCAAGCCCGCCACCGACGCCGGCCCCGCCCTGCTGCTCGGCGGTATCCGGCGCGCTGCGGGCCGCGGGCCCGTTCGTGTGGGGTGTGTCGCCGTTGAGCGGTGCGACGGCGTGTGGAGGGGTGCCGGGTGCGCCCGGTTCGTCGTTGAGCGGGGAGCCGCCGGTGGAGGGGATGCCGTCCACCGAGGGGGTCTCGCCGTTGCCGGGGGTGGTGAGGCCGGCCTGGCGGATCAGGTTGCGGAGGAGGTCCGCGGGGGCAGGGCGGGCAGCGGGATCCTTGGCCAGGCAGTCCGCGATCAGGCCCGCCAGGTGCTCCGGCACTCCCCGCAGGTCGGGGGTCTCGTTCAGGATCGCGTTCATGACGACGACCATCGTGTCCCCGGCGAACGCCGCCCGCCCCGTGGCCGCGTACACCATCGAGCCCGCCCAGCTGAACAGGTCCGAGGCGGGCCCGACGCGCTCCCCGCGGAACTGCTCGGGCGACATGTACGCCGGCGTCCCCAGCACCCCCGACGTGCGGGTCGTGGCGTCGAGGGCCTTGGCGATGCCGAAGTCGATGACGATCGGCCCGTCCGGCCCCATCAGGACGTTGGCCGGCTTGAAGTCGCGGTGCACGATCCCGGCCTGGTGGATCGCGGCCAGCGCCGTCAGCGTCGAGATCGCCAGCCGGTCCAGCGCCCCACCCGAGCGCGGTCCCGAGGTGCGGACGAGCGCGTGCAGGGTCTCGCCGGGGACGTACTCGCTGACGATGTACGGCCGCTCGTCCAGCATTCCGACGTCCAGCACGGCCGCCGTGCAGAACGCGGCCACCCGCCGCGCCGCCTCCACCTCGCGCAGGAACCCGCGCGCCATGGCGGCGTCCTGCGCCAGGTGGCTGTGCAGCAGCTTGACCGCGACCTCACGCCCGGACTCGGACACGCCCCGGTAGACGACGCCCTGCCCGCCCGATCCGAGCACGCCGACGAGGCGGTAGGCGCCGACCCGCTCGGGGTCCGCCGGCCGGAGCGGGCGCGTTCCCGTCATGCGTCTCCTCTTTCCCCCGAACCAGTACGGACCCCTACGAGCAACGCGTAAGAGCACCGTTCACCGCAACTCCGGACAGTTTCTCAAAAAGCGCACGTGCCGGAGGGCCGACGTGCCGTTTCGCGCCCGGCGCCACGGTCCCGGCCGCGACACGTCGGCCCGCGAAGGTGCGGGACGCGGCGCCGTACCGGGTAGGTTGCCTGTCCATGGAGGCACCCCCGAAGCAACCGCGACACCGCCGCCGCGGCCCGGCGCTCGCCACCGCCGCCGCGAACCTCGCCGTGCTCGTCGCCGCCGCGGCCTGCGGGACATCGGCCGCGAGCGCCCCGGCGGAACGGCCGCCCGCCGCTTCCCCCACCGGCTCCTCAGGAGGCACCGCGGGCGACGCGACCACGCAGGCCGACGATCTTCCCGAGCCCGGCGCGAAGATCCCCGGGAGCGCCGCGCGCCTGGCCACCGCCCTGAAGGAGACCACCGCCGGGCTGAACGACGCCATCGACGCCTGGACGAAGAGCGGCCGCACGGCCAAGGGCGGCCCGCCGCGCGACGTCGAGCTGCTCGCGCTCTACCAGCAGCGCATCTACCGCTACGCCGCCCGCCACCCCGACCTCGCCTCCCGCGCCTTCGCCCGCCTGCCCGCCGCCCTGGCCGCCCAGGCCAGGGACGACACCGGCGCGATCCGCGAACTGCTCGCCCTGGCCAAGCCCATCAAGCCCTCCGCCGTGTTCAAGACGCAGCGGGCCCGCCCGGCCGGGGAACTGCTCGGCTACTTCAAGAGGGCCGAGCGCCGCTTCGGGGTGGAGTGGGAGGTGCTGGCGGCGGTGATGTTCGCGGAGACGAAGTTCGGGCGGGTCAGGTCCGACAGCTACGTCGGCGCGCAGGGGCCGATGCAGTTCATGCCCGCGACCTGGAAGGCGTACGGGCTCGGCGGAAACGTGCAGAATCCGCGCGACGCCGTCATGGGGGCGGCCAACTACCTCAAGGCCACCGGCGCCCCCCGCGACTACCGGCGGGCCCTGCACGCCTACAACCCGTCCCGCGCGTACGTGAACGCGATCCTCAAGCACTCCCGCCAGATCAAACGCGACCCGCGCGCCTACTACGCGTACTACAGCTGGCAGGTGTTCGTGCTCACCACGGCCGGTGAACGCCGCCTGACCGGCCCCTGAGATCGGCCCTTGAGACAGGGCCGTCCCGCCGGAAGGAGGGACGGCCCGGAGCAGCTCAGAAGTCGTACTCGTCGATGTTGGACTTGTCGAAGGTGAACGGCGGGCCGAGGATGATCTCGCCGTCGGCCCCGATCGTCCGCTCGCCCAGCTTCCCGGCGGTGAACTTCTCGCCTTCGGCGCCGGTGATCTGCCCGGAGGCGAGGGCGGCGGCGGCGTACGCGGCCAGATAGCCCAGGTCCTTCGGGTTCCACAGCGCGAACTTCGCCACGGTGCCGTCCTTGACGAACTTGCGCATCTGGTTCGGGGTGCCGAGCCCGGTCAGGGTGACCTTGCCCTTGTACTTGGAGCTGGAGATGTACCGGGCGGCGGCCGAGACGCCGACGGTGGTGGGCGAGATGATGCCCTTCAGGTCGGGGTAGGCCGCGAGCAGGCCCTGGGTCTGCTGGAAGGACTTCTGGTCGTCGTCGTCACCGTAGGCGATCTTGACCAGCTTCATCTTGGCGTACTCGGGCTTCTTCAGCTCGTCCTGCATGAACTCGATCCAGGTGTTCTGGTTCGTGGCGTTGGCGGTCGCCGACAGGATCGCGATCTCGCCCTCGCCGCCGATCAGCTCCGACAGCAGCTGCACCTGGCTGCGGCCCACGTCCTCGGAACTGGCCTGGTTGATGAAGATGTCGCGGCACTCCTTGCTCGTGTCGGAGTCGTACGCGACGATCTTGATGCCCTTCTGGCGGGCCTGCTCCAGCGGGCCGCACACGGCATTGGGGTCGTTGGCCGCGATGAGGATGGCGTCCTGGCCCTGCTGGGCGAGGGTGTTGATGTAGGAGACCTGCGAGGAGGCCGACGCGTCGGACGGGCCGACCTCCTTGGCCTCGCCCCTGAACTCCTTGGCCGCCTCGATGCCGGCGTCGTCGACGATGGTCTCGTACGGGTTGTTGATCTGCTTGGGCAGGAAGGCCAGCTTGAGTCCCTCCTTGAGCGGCGCGCCCGGGTTCGCGGAGGCCGGGGCGGACGCGGAGGCGGAGGCGGCGGGCGCCTGGCTGGCCACCGACTCCTTCGTGGTGCCGCCGCAGGCGGTCAGGCTGAGAGCGAGCGCGCCGGCCGTGGCCGTGAGCCAGGCGCGGGCGAATCGGGATCTTCTGCTCACTGGGGGTGAACCTTTCCGGGGGGAGTGGCGGGGGACACGGGAACAGCACAGGGGATCAGGCGGGCGACCTGGCGGGGGCCGCCTGTCTTCGCGCGCGGGCCCGGCGGACGATCGAGATCAGCCGGGGCGTGAGCACCGAGACGATCAGCAGCAGGCCCGTGACGACGGCCTGGATCTCGGTGGTCACGTCATTGAGCATGAGCAGGTTGCGCAGCACCCCGATGAGCAGCACTCCGGCGATCACCCCGCCGAGCGTGCCCTTGCCGCCGTCGAAGTCCACGCCGCCGAGCAGCACGGCGGCGATGACCGTCAGTTCCAGACCGGCGCCGTTGTCCGCGCGGGCGCTGCCGTAACGCAGCGTGAACACGATCCCGGCGAACGCCGCCACCACGCCGGACAGCGTGAACAGCAGCAGCTTGATCCGCTTGACCCGGATGCCGGCGAAGAACGCCGTGTCCTCGGAGCTGCCGATGGCGAACAGCGAACGCCCGAACCCGGTCGCGTGCAGCGCCAGCCCCGTCAGCACGGCCAGCACCGCGAACAGCGCCACCGGGTACGGGATCGGCGTGCCCGGCACGTTCCCGGCGAACGCCGAGTACGACGGCGGGAACTGCGAGACCGCGCCGGTGCCGAGCACCACGTACGCCAGCCCGCGATAGAGCGTCAGTGTGCCGATGGTGACGGCCAGCGACGGCAGCCCCAGCCGGGTCACCAGCAGCCCGTTGACCAGCCCGCACGCCACCCCGGTGACCAGCACCAGCGGCACGATCGTCTCGAACGGCATCCCGGCGTCCCACAGGTAGCCCGTCATGGCGCTGGCCAGCCCGAGCACCGACGCGACCGACAGATCGACCTGCCCGCACACCACCAGCAGCGTCATCGGCAGCGCGATGAGGGCGATCTCGCTCAGGTCGTTCAGGGCGAAGGACAGGTTGTCGGCGTTGCCGAAGTTCGCGTCGGCGCCGAGGCCGCCGAAGAAGACCACGACGAGCAGCGCGGTGACGACGACGTCCCACCGGACGAAGCGGCCCAGGTCCCGGGTTTCACGTGGCATGGCGGGCGTTCCTCCTGCGCAGGATCCTGGTCATCCGCAGCGCGAGCAGCCGGTCCACGCTGATGGCCAGCAACAGCAGGGCGCCGATCAGCGCGTCCTGCCAGAACGAGTTGACCTTCAGCACGACCAGCACGCTGCCGATCGTGGTGAGCAGCAGCGCGCCGAGCGCGGCGCCGTACACGGTGCCGACGCCGCCCACGATGGCCACGCCGCCGACGACGACGGCGCTGACCACCTTCAGTTCCCAGCCGTGCGCGTTGTCGGCGATCACGGTGCCGAACCTGGCCAGCCAGAGCACCCCGCCGGCGCCGGCGAGCAGCCCGCTCACCACGTACGCGGTCAGCACCCTGCGCCGGATCGGCACCCCCGCCAGCCGGGCGGCCTCGGGGCTGGAGCCGATCGCGTAGAACTCCCGGCCCGAGGGGTAGGAGCGCAGGTAGTAGCCGACGGCCAGCATCACCAGCACCGCGATCATCGGCAGGTACGGCACGCCGAGCACGTTCCCGCTGCCCAGGTCCAGCAGCGCCTGCGGCACGTCGGCGGCGTTGATCTGCCTGCCGTGGGCGACGAAGTGGCCGAGGCCCTGGATCACGTACAGCGTGCCCAGGGTGACGACCAGCGCCGGCACCCCGCACAGACTGACCAGCAGGCCGTTGACCAGCCCGCACGCTCCGCCGATGGCCAGGCCGGCCAGGATCGCGAGCGTCATGCTGCCGCCCTGCGCCGAGACGAGGTCGCCGGTGACGAAAGCGACCAGCCCGACGACCGAGCCGACCGACAGGTCGATGTTGCGGGTGATGACCACGAACGTCTGCCCGATGGCCAGCAGCGCCAGGATCGAGGCGTTGAGGAAGATGTCCTCGACGCCCTGCGCGGACAGGAAGCCCGGGTTGATCGCGGCGGTGACGGCCACCAGCACGACGAGGACGCCGAGGATGCTCAGCTCCCTGGCCCGCAGCACCAGGTCGAGCAGGCTCCGCTCGCGCCCCGCCTTCGCCCGCGCGGACGGCGCGGTGGTGAGCGCCGTCATGCCCGGACCTCGGGCGGTGCGGTGGTGAGCGCCGTCATACGGGGTCCTCCGAAGACGTGCTGATGAGCGGGGTCATGCGGCGTCCTTTCCCCGCCGCCCGGTGGCGGCGGTCATGACCGACTCCTCGGTGGCCTCGCCCCCGGGCAGCTCGGCGGCCAGCCGGCCCTCGTGCATGACGAGGATCCGGTCGGCCATGGCCAGCACCTCGGGCAGGTCGGAGGAGATCATGAGCACGGCCAGCCCCTGCGCGGCCAGCTCCGACAGCAGCCGGTGCACCTCGGCCTTGGTGCCGACGTCGATCCCCCGGGTCGGCTCGTCCACGATCAGCACGGCCGGCTCGGTGGACAGCCACTTGGCCAGCACCAGCTTCTGCTGGTTGCCGCCCGACAGCACGCCGGCCGCGTCGTCGGTCCTGCCGTACTTGAGCTGGAAGCGCACCGCCCAGTCACGGGCGTGCGCGCGTTCGAGCGCCCGCGAGATGAACGGCCCCCGGCGCAGCGCGCGCAGGCGGGTCAGCCCCAGGTTCCGCTCGATGGACATCTCCATGATCAGGCCCTGCTGGCGGCGGTCCTCGGGCACCAGGGCGAGCCCGGCGGCCATCGCCGCGATGGGACTGGCGGGCCGCAGCCGCCGCCCGTCCACTACGACCTCGCCCGCGTCCGGCCGGTCGATCCCGAAGACCGCCCGCGCCACCTCGGTGCGGCCCGCGCCGACCAGCCCGGCCAGCGCGACGATCTCGCCGCGCCGCACCTCGAAGGACACGTCGGCGAACGCGCCCTCGCGGGTCAGCCGCGACACCTTCAGCACCACCTCGCCGGGGGCGACGTCCTGCTTGGGATAGAGGTCGAGCTCGCGGCCGACCATCCGGTTGACCAGGTCGTCCGCCGTCAGCCCGGCGACCGGCTCACTGGCCACCAGCCGCCCGTCGCGCAGCGTCGTGACCCGCTGGCACAGCTCGAAGATCTCCTCCAGCCGGTGCGAGATGAACAGCAGCGCGCAGCCGTGCTCCCGCAGCGCCCTGACCACCGTGAACAGCCGCGCCGTCTCCTGCGCGGTGAGCGCGGCGGTCGGCTCGTCCATGATCAGCACCTTCGCGTCCCGCGAGATGGCCTTGGCGATCTCCACCACCTGCTGGTCGGCGATGGACAGGCCGCGGGCGGGCCGGCGCGGGTCGAGGGTGACGCCCAGCCGGGCGAACAGCTCGGCGGCCCGCGCGTGCATCGTCCTGCGGTCGATCCGGCCGAGCGCGGCGCGCGGCTGCCGGCCCATGAAGATGTTCTCCGCCACCGACAGGTCGGGGAAGAGCGTCGGCTCCTGGTAGATGACCGCGATGCCGGCGTGCTGGGCGTCGGCCGGTCCGTGGAAGACGACCGGCTCGCCGTCGAGCAGGATCCGCCCCGAGTCCGGCCTGTGCACGCCGGCGAACGTCTTGACCAGGGTGGACTTGCCCGCCCCGTTCTCGCCCGCCAGGGCGTGCACCTCGCCCGCGCGCAGTTCCAGGCTCACGCCCGCGAGCGCCCGCACCGCGCCGAACGCCTTGCTCACCTCGACCAGCGCCAGGACCGGCGCCGGCTCGCTCACCTGACAGCTCCTGCTTTCATGCTTGTGCCCTTCACGTAAAAAACGTTTTACGTTCAGCCGTTTGCCCGGACCGTAATTTGCTCCCGTAGGGCTCGTCAAGGTCTGGGGAAGCGGCTGAACTTAGGGCTTGACACGTTTTAAGCAGGTGTGCGGGGGAAGGGCGTGGTGGGCGTCACGACGACAGCGCGCGGGCGGCGTGCACCAGGGGGACGTGGCTGAACGCCTGGGGGAAGTTGCCGACCAGGCGGTCGTAGCGGGTGTCGTACTCCTCGGCCAGCAGGCCGACGTCGTTGCGCAGCGCCAGCAGCCGCTCGAACAGCTCCTCGGCCTCCTCCTTGCGCCCCTGCATCGCCATCACCTCCACCAGCCAGAAGCTGCACGCCAGGAACGCGCCCTCGCCGCCCGCCAGGCCGTCGACGTTGTTGTCCTCGGCCAGCGGATAACGCAGCACGAACCCGTCGGACATCAGCTCCTTCTCGATCGCCGCGACCGTGCCCACGACGCGGGGGTCGTCGGCGGGCAGGAAGCCCACGATGGGGATCATCAGCAGCGCCGCGTCCAGCTCGGAGGAGCCGTACGACTGCGTGAAGGTGTTGCGCTCCTCGTCGAAGCCCTTGTCGCAGATCTCGGCGTGCACGACGTCACGCAGCGTGCGCCACTTGTCGACCGGGCCGCTGCGGCCGAAGTTCTCGACGTATTTGACGGCCCGGTCGAGCGCCGCCCAGCACATCACCTTCGAGTGCACGAAGTGGCGTCTCGGGCCGCGCACCTCCCACAGGCCCTCGTCCGGCTCCTGCCAGTGGTCCTCCACGTAGTCGAGCAGCTGGCGCTGGATGGTCCACCCTCGTTCGTCGGGCGACAGGCCGCTCTTGCGGGAGACGTAGAGGCAGTTCATCACCTCGCCGTAGACGTCGAGCTGCAGCTGCCTGACCGCCTCGTTGCCGATGCGCACCGGGCGCGAGTCCTCGTAGCCGTCGAGCCAGTCGAGGCGCAGCTCGGGCAGGCGGCGCTCGCCGGCGACGCCGTACATGATCTGCAGGTCCTGCGGGCGCCCGGCGATGGCGCGCAGCAGCCACGCCCGCCAGTCGGCCGCCTCCTCCAGATAGCCGGAGCTGATCAGCGCGTCCAGCGTCAGCGTCGCGTCGCGCAGCCAGCAGAAGCGGTAGTCCCAGTTGCGCACGCCGCCGATGTCCTCGGGCAGGGACGTGGTCGGCGCGGCCACGATGCCGCCCGTCGGGGCGTAGGTCAGCCCTTTGAGCGTGATCAGCGACCGGACCACGGCCTCCCGGTGCGGGCCCTGGTAGGTGCACTTCGACACCCAGTCCGTCCAGTACGCCTCGGTGTCGGCCAGCTGGTCCTCGCAGTGGATCTGCGGCGGCATCGGCTCGTGCGAGGGATGCCAGGTGAAGACGAACGGCAGCCGTTCGCCCTCTGTGACGGTGAACGTGGCCCGGTGGGCGTAGTCGCCGCCTTTGAGCGGCACGGGGGAGTGCAGCCACACCGAGTCGGGCCCGCCGACCGCCTGCAGATGCCCGTTCGTCCGGCGTACCCAGGGCACGATGCGGCCGTAGTCGAAGCGCACCCGCAGCTGCGTGGAGACCTCCACGGAGCCGGAGACGCCCTCGACGATGCGCACCACGTCGGGGTTGCGGTCGCGCGGCGGCATGAAGTCGATCACGCGGACCGTGCCCGTCGGGGTGTCCCACTCGCTCTCCAGGATGAGCGTGTCAGGACGGTAACGGCGCCTGGTGGCCGGCTTCCTGCCGGTCGGCCCGAGCCACCAGTGCCCGTTGCGTTCGCTGCCGAGCAGCGCCGCGAAACATGAGGGGGAGTCGAACCTCGGCAGGCAGAGCCAGTCGATCGAACCGTCTCTCCCCACGAGCGCGGCCGACTGCATGTCTCCGATCAGGGCGTAATCCTCGATCCGCATGCTTAGACGCTACTCGTGCCGGGGTGATCCCGGGACCAGGCCGATCCTGTCGCGTCAAGTCCGGCCTGGCCGCGGGATCACGTCAGAGGGAACCAGCGGGTGAACAGCTGCGTCAACGGCCCGATGGCCAGCGCGAACACCAGCGTTCCTATCCCGGCCGTGCCGCCGAGCAGCCAGCCGGCGATCAGCACCGTGACCTCGATGAGCAGGCGCGAGGTCCGTACCGACAGGCCCAGCCGCATCAGCCCGGTCATGATGCCGTCACGGGGGCCGGGGCCGAGCCCGGCCCCGATGTAGAGGACGGTGGCCAGCGCGAGCGTGACGACCCCTGTGGTCAGGTAGAAGACCTCGACCACGAGGTGCCCGGGGGTGGGCAGGACGTACATCGAGGCGTCGGCGAACAGGCCGATGAAGATGACGTTGCTGACGGTCCCGAAGCCCGGCTTCTGCCTGAGCGGGATCCACAGCAGCATGACCAGGGCGCCCACCACGATGATGGCCGTTCCGAGCGACATGCCGGTCAGCAGGCTCAGGCCCTGGTGGAAGACGCCCCACGGGTTGTTGCCCAGCCCCGACTCCAGCAGCAGCGCGGTGGCCAGGCCGTAGAGCGCCAGGCCGCCGTAGAGGCGGACGAGACGGACGGGCAGGGAACTCGGTACGGGGACGGTGGCTTCGCTCATGATGGACCCAGAGTGGCATCCTCCGCCTTGCCAAAACAGGGCCAATCACGAAAAGTGGCCTTATGAGGTATCTGTCAGCGCCGCAGGTGGCCCGGCTCGTCACGGCCGATCCGGCCGCGCGCCCGTACTACCGCGCCCTCGCCGACTCCGTCCGCGGCCTGATCGTGGACGGTCAGATCCCCGTACGCGTGCGCATGCCCGCCGAACGCCACCTCGCCGAGACGCTCAAGGTCAGCCGCACCACCGTGACCTCCGCGTACGACCTGCTGCGCGCGGACGGCTACCTGGAGAGCCGCCAGGGCTCGGGCAGCTGGACCGCCCTGCCCGATCCGGCCACCACCCGCGACAACCCGTGGCTCGGCACCGGCGGCGACGGCCTGCTCCAGCTGCACACCGCCGCCCCGCCCGCCCCCACGGCGCTGGCCGGCGCCATGGCGGGCGCGGTCGAGGACCTGCCCCGCTACGGCATGGGCAACGGCTACGACCCCATGGGCCTGCCCGTGCTCAGGGAACGCATCGCC
Organism: Nonomuraea fuscirosea; assembly: GCF_035917475.1. NCBI lineage: Bacteria > Bacillati > Actinomycetota > Actinomycetes > Streptosporangiales > Streptosporangiaceae > Nonomuraea > Nonomuraea fuscirosea. Next base: position 2,882,592 of record NZ_CP109074.1, read on the forward strand.
GCCCGCTACACCGCGAGGGGCGTGGCCACCCGGCCGGAGCAGATCGTCGTCACCACCGGCTCCCAGCACGCCATCCAGCTCCTCGTCGGCCTGCTCGTCGGTCCCGGGGACGCCGTGCTGGTGGAGTCGCCCACGTACCCGCACGCCGTGGACGCGGCCCGCCGGCGCGGCGCCCGCATCGTCCCGGTCGGGATCTCCCACGAGGGCTGGCCGCAGGACCTGCTGTGCGGAGCCATGCGGCAGTCGGGGGCGCGCCTGGCCTACCTCATGCCCGACTTCCACAACCCGACCGGCGCCCTCATGGAGGACCCCGTCCGCGCCGCCGTCGCCGGGGCCGCCCGCCGGTCCGACACGCTCCTGCTCGTGGACGAGACCTGGGCCGAGCTGGCGCTGGACGAGGTGCCCAGAACCGCCCCCATGGCCGCCTTCGACACCGACAGCCGGGTGATCAGCATCGGGTCGGCCTCCAAGCTGTGGTGGGGCGGGCTGCGCATCGGCTGGATCCGCACCACGGCCGCGCTGGCCCGCCGCCTGGCCATGTTCCGCTCGACCGTGGACATCGCCAGCCCGGTGCTGGAGCAGCTCGTCGTGGCGCGTCTGTTCGGCCTCCTGGAGGAGACCCGCGCCGAGCGCCGCCGCACGCTGCGCGCCTCACGCGACGCGCTGGTGTCGGGGCTGCGCGAGCACCTGCCGGAGTGGACGTACGAGCTGCCGCGCGGCGGCGGGACGCTCTGGGTCCGCCTGAACGGCGGCGGCTCGACCGCCCTGGCCGAGGCGGCCGCCCATCACGGCCTGCGCCTGGCACCCGGCCCCTGGTTCGGACTGGAGGGCACCCTGGAAGGCCACCTCCGCCTGCCCTTCACCCAGCCACCCGCCTTCCTCACGGACGCGGTCCCCCGCCTGCGCGCCGCGAGAGACCACGGCCCCATCGGCCCACCCCGCTCCCCGGACCCCCTCGTCACGATGGTGTGAGCGGATACACCGCGATGGCGCGTTCTCACTCGCTGAGGCCCCGGGCCAGGGGGGCGCGCCAGTTGCGGCGCATGGCGGCGATGCGCAGGACGAAGGCGAGGACGGCGGCGGCCAGGGTGGCGGGCCAGCCGTGCAGGCCCAGGCCGGCGTACAGGCCCGCCATGCCCGCCGAGCCGAGCATCGCCGGCACCGCGTACAGCTGCCGGTCGTACAGGAGGGTCGGGATCTCCCCGGCCAGTACGTCGCGCAGCATGCCCCCGCCCACCGCCGTCACGACCCCGAGGAGCGCCGCGTGCAGCGGGTTGAGCCCGTACTCCAGGGCCTTCTCCGTGCCGACCGCGCAGAACAGGCCGAGCCCGGCCGCGTCCAGCACCAGGATGGCCGGCATCACCCGGGCCACGTGCGGATGCCAGAAGAAGACGATCACCGTGGCGACCACCGGCACCAGCACGTAGCCGAGGCTCTGGAAGGCGATGGGCCGCACGTTGAGGATGAGGTCGCGCACGACCCCGCCCCCCAGCGCGGTCATCCCGGCCAGCACCCCCATCCCCACCACGTCGAGCCGCTTGCGTACGCCCATGAGCGCCCCGGACAGGGCGAAGACGAAGATGCCGGCGAGATCCAGGATTTCGGACACGGGACGAATGTCTATCGCATGCCGGGCTCATGATGCTCGGCCATCATCGCCCGCAACCTCCGGGTGAACAGGAACAGCGCCACCCCGGCCACCACCGCCGTCGCCGCCAGCACCAGGTAGTACGCCGGTTCCGACAGCACCCGGCCGAGCCGCCCCGTCTGCCCGCCCACCGCGTCGCCCACCGACGTCGCGATGAACCAGACGCCCAGCATCTGCCCCTTGAACGCCTCGGGCGCGAGCTTGGCCGTCACCGACAGCCCGACCGGGCTCAGCGACAGCTCGCCGAACACCTGGACGAGGTAGACCAGCACCAGCCACCACACCGACACCCGCCCGGCCCCGGCCAGCGCCGCCGCGACGGCCATGACCACGAAGCTCAGCCCCACCATGACCAGCGCGAAGCCGAACTTCTGCGGCGTGCTCACCCGCGTGCCCAGCCGCACCCACAACACCGCGAACACCGGCACGAAGATCATGATGAACAGCGGGTTGAACGACTGCGTCGTGGCGGCCTGGATCGGCACGCCGAACAGCGACAGGTCGGTGTGGTCGGCGGCGAAGAACAGCAGCTTGCTCGGCGCCAGGTCGTAGAGCATCCAGAACAGCGCCGCGGCCACGAACAGCCAGATGTAGGCCTTCATCCTGATCCGCTCGTCCGCGGTCAGGTCGTGGCTGCCCAGCAGGATGTACGCGAAGTAGGCGACCGGCACGACGAGGATGAGTACGGTGATCACCACGGTGAGCCGGTCGACCGTGAGCGTCCCGGTCGCCGCCCACGCCCCCAGCGCGACGAGGGCGACCGCCGTCCCGAGGGCCGCGAGGACGGTGAAACGGCGCCGCTCGCCGGGCGACAGCCGCACCCCCGGGCGCTCGCCGACGCCGCGCAGATGACGCCCGCCCCACACGTACTGGATCAGGCCGAGCGCCATCCCCACCGCCGCCGCGCCGAACCCCAGGTGCCAGCGGTCGCCGGCGGCCAGCCCGCCCACCACGATGGGGGCGAAGAAGGCGCCCAGGTTGATCCCCAGGTAGAACAGCGAGAACCCGGCGTCCCTGCGCCCGTCGTCGCCCTCGGGGTAGAGACGGCCGACCATGACGGAGATGTTCGGCTTGAGCAGGCCGGTGCCCGTGATGATCAGCAGCAGCCCCAGCCAGACGAAGACCGGCGAGGTCACCGGCACCGCCATGCTGATGTGGCCCAGCATGATGACGAACCCGCCCCAGAACACCGACCTGCGCGCCCCGAGAATCCGGTCGGCGATCCAGCCGCCCGGCAGCGCCACCAGGTAGATCAGCGCCCCGTAGACCCCCACGACCGCCTGCGCTGTCTCCTGCGACAGGCCCAGGCCCTGATGCGCCGGCGAGGCGGCCATGAACGTGGCCAGGATCGCCCGCAGGCCGTACCAGGAGAAGCGCTCCCACATCTCGGTGCAGAACAGCGTGGCCAGCCCCCAGGGGTGCCCGAAGAACGTCCTGCCGCCGGTGCGCACCTCCGGATGGCCACCTTGTGCGTCCATCTGATCACTCTACGTGAACGAGGACACAGATCTCTCTCCTTTAGGTCTTGCCGGTGTCCCGGGCGGTGTGGTGCGATGCATCCCACTTCATGCAAGTGAATACTGACTGGAGGCGGGTCCATGGCCGAAGTCCTCGACGTCCGGGCCGAGATCGAGCGGCAGATCACCGGCCGTACCGTCTGTGAGCAACTGAGACAGGCGGCCGAGCAGCACCATGACGCCCCCGCCTACTCCGATCCCGAGGGTGACGGCTGGCGCACGCTGACCTACGGCCAGGCCCGTGAGCGGATCCTGGAGATCGCGGCCGGGTTCGCCGCCCTGGGCCTCGAACCCGGTGAGGCCGTGGCCCTCATGATGGTCAACCGCAGCGAGCACGTCCTGGCCGATCTCGGCGCGGTGCACGCGGGCGGCGTGGGCTGCACGGTCTACTCGACGTTCGCCTCCGAGCAGATCGAGTTCGTGGCCAACGACGTGGGCGCCCGTCTCGCCGTCCTCGGCGGCCCCGCCGACCTGGCCCGCTGGGAACCGGCACTGGACCGGCTGGACGGCCTGCGCAAGATCATCATGGTGGAGGACGCGCCGGAGGGCGACCGGTTCATGTCCTGGGCCGACTTCTTAGCCCTCGGCCGCGAACGGCTGGCCGCCGACCCCGGCACGGTCGAGGCGCGCTGGCGCGCGGTCACCCAGGACGACGTGGCCACCGTCCTCTACACCTCCGGCACCACCGGCACCCCCAAGGGCGTGCCGCTCACCCACACCAACATCTTCTACGAGGTCGCCGCCACCGACCGCCTCACCTCGCTGCCCGTACGCGGCACCCAGATCTCCTACCTCACCTACGCCCACATCGCCGAGCGCATCCTCAGCCTCTACCTGCCCCTGGTCAAGGCGTCCCACGTGCACTTCTGCACCGACCTGGCCAACCTCGGCAGCACGCTCGGGCAGGTCAGGCCGATGATGTTCTTCGGCGTGCCGCGCGTGTGGGAGAAGATGATGGCCCGCCTGCTCGCCGTGCTCGCCACCCAGCCGGAGGAGCAGCAGGCCGCCGTCCGCCAGGCCATGGCCGCCGGCGCCGCGTACGTCGAGGCCGGCCAGTACGGCCACACGATCACCCCCGAGATCCAGGCCGCCTACGACAAGGCCGACGCGTCCCTCCTGTCCGTCATCCGCGGCATGATCGGCTTCGACCGCGCCGAGTGGACCGCCACCGGCGCCGCGCCGCTCGCGCCCGAGGTACAGCGCTTCTACGCCGGCCTCGGGCTCAAGGTCATCGACGTGTACGGCATGACGGAGACGACCGGCGCCTTCACCGGCAACAGCCCCGCCTGCTACCGCCTCGGCAGCGTCGGCAGGGCCGAGCCCGGCGTCGAGGTCCGCATCGCCGAGGACGGCGAACTCCTCACCCGCAGCCCGCTCAACACCCGCGGCTACCTCAACCGCGCCGACGCCAGCGCCGAACTGCTCGACGAGGACGGCTGGCTGCACACCGGCGACATCGGCACGGTCGACGACGACGGCTTCTACCGGGTCGTGGACCGCAAGAAGGAGCTGATCATCACCGCCGGCGGCGAGAACATCTCCCCGGCCGAGATCGAGAACCACCTCAAGCAGCACAGCCTCATCGGCCAGGCTCTCGCCTACGGCGACCGCCGGCCCTACCCCGTGGCCGTGCTGACCCTGGACGCCGAGGTGGCGCCCGGCTGGGCGCAGGCGCGCGGCATCACCTACGCCTCCCTCGCCGAACTCGCCGAGCACCCCGACGTGCTCAAGGAGGTGGAGGCGGCCGTGGAGGGCGCCAACACCAAGCTCGCCAGGGTGCAGCAGGTCAAGAAGTGGGCGCTGCTCGGCGTCGAGTGGACGGCCGAGACCGCGGAGCTCACCCCCAGCCTCAAGCTCAAGAGGCGGATCATCCACGCGAAATACGCCGACATCATCGAAGGGCTCTATACGGGTTAGAAGCCTTAGAACGGGTTTTGCCATTCGGGGCGTGTGTTGTGGTCCTGGTCATTACCGGACGGTTCCTACCGTCTCGATCATGACCAGAAGCCTTCTTCTCGTCTCGCTCGCGGCGGGGTCGCTCACGGTGCCCGTGCCTGCTGCCTCCGCCGCGACCGAGCCCGCCATCCGTTCCATCACCGTGCGTCCATCGGATCCCGTCGTGGGGGCGCACGGTTCCGTCCGGCTGGTGATCGACGTGATCGCCAAGGGGGCGCGGGGCAAGGACGGTGTCACCGTCAAGGTGGAGCCCGGCGCTCCGCCCGTACGGGAGCCGCAGCCGCGCCCGGTGACGCCGCCGATCGTCTCGCAGGCTCCCGCGCCCGTCCGCCCGCCGGCCGTCCCGCCGGAACAGGACCAGGTGCGGCCCCCGGCCCAGGAACCGGTCCGCCCGCCGGTCCAGGACGCGGTCCAGGATGCGGCCCAGGGATCGGCTCAAGTCCCCGCTCAGGAGTCTGCTCAGGAGGCCGCCGCCGACCACGCCCAGACTCCCGTCAGGGACGCGGCCCAGGCTCCGGTGCTGGCGCCGGGCAAGGCGCCGCAGGATCCCGCGCTCACGCCCGTCCACGCCGCCCGGCCGTCCCCGGCCGTGTCCCCGGGGCCGGTGCCGCGCCCGGCTCCGCTGGCGGGCTCGGCTCCCTCGACCGCCGTGCCGGGCGGCACGGGGCCGAAGGAGGACGCCCAGACCGCTCTGGTACGGCCGCGCCCCGCGCCGCTGGCGCCCATCGTCAACGGCCAGCCCGCCGCGAACGGCCAGCCCGCCGCGAACGGCCAGCCCGCCGCGAACGGCCAGCCCGCCGCGAACGGCCAGCCGGCGGCGAACGGCCGGCCCGCCGTCGACGCCGGGCCCGGCGGGGGGACCACCGTGAACGACCGGTCCGTCGCCGGCGGCGTCCAGGCGCCCGGTCAGGCGCCCGGTCAGGCGCCCGTCGCCGGTGGCAAGGTCGGCGTTCGGGTGGAGGACACGTTCCCGGTGATCCCGCCCCGGATCGTGTGGCGGCTGGTCCCGGCTCCACCGGCCCGGATGACGGACGGCTGGCAGACCTGGCGCTTCCTGCCGGACAAGAGGCTGAACCGCTACTACCCGGCCGGCACCTGGACGATCACGGCCACCGCCAAGGGCAAGGACGGGACGACCGTCACGCAGTACGCCTCGTTCGAGCTTCGGCGGCAGACCAGGCTCTCCTCTGTACGGGCGGAGAAGTCGGCCCGCACGGACGGCGTACGGCTGCACGGCTCGCTCACCCGCGTGGACCCGCGCGGCCTGACCGACTTCGGCCCGTTCGCCAAGCAGCGGCTGGAGCTCCTGTGGCGCCCGGACGCGAAATCGCCGTGGGAGACGGTGGGGGAGACGACCACGGACGCGGCCGGCGCGTTCGCCGGCACGATCGAGGGCCGCACGACCGGCGAATGGCGGGTGCGGTACCCCGGAACGGGGCACTACTCGGCCGACCTTTCGAAAATCCGACAAATAGCGCGATAGGTCATAAAGCAGTCGCCAGGCTAAACCTCGCCGCACTCGCCGTTGCGGAATCGTGATCGGCTTTACCGCAACTTTTCCTTACCCTTACGCGTCAATGGCGTTGATGTGCCCCGCTTGGGGTGCGTTTTTCAGACGGGGAAGGAATTCCGATTTTGATGATGCGACGTCTAGCCGCCGGCCTGGCGGCAGCTGCCGTGGGCGCGACGATGGTGGCCACCGCCGCCTCGCCGGCGTTCGCGGACGACCCTGGCCGCCTGGACCCCGATGTCGCGGGCGGCGAGACCAGCCTCTCGCTCGACGTCAACCCTGAGCCCGCCTGGCGTGGCCGTCCCATCACCGTCGCGGGCAAGCTCTCCGTGCGGTGCGAAGAGGACTACATCAGCGGCTTCGTGTCGGTGATCCACGCCGACCGCTGCAAGAAGCAGGAGACCTGGCACCGCCTGGCCTACAAGCGGATCGTCATCCTCTTCCAGCCGAACGGCAGCGGCCGCTGGGAGCACGTGGACACGATCCGCACCAGCGGCAAGGGCTACTTCGGGATCAAGGTGCGGGCCCGTTCGTCGGGCACGTGGCGCGCGATCTTCGAGGGCAGCAGGCACCTCGCCCCCTCCGAGGGCACGGACTACCTGAAGGTCCTCGGCCGCCGCCACTAGTCACGGCAGCCCATGCGACCCGCGAACGCCCGGCCATCCCGGCCGGGCGTTCGCCGTATCCGCCGCCCCGCGTCTCCACCGGGCTGGACTCCGCGTCCCCGCGTGCTCACCGCCCGCCGGAAGAGTGGGCTTCCGCTTGCCCTCGCGCTCGCGGCCTGTCCGGCGGGCGGGTGCCGCCGGGCCGGTCTCCGTAGGAGACGGTCTCAGTAGGAGACGGCGACCTGGACCCGGTGGTGCCCGGGCCGGTCGGCCTCGTCCACCAGCGCCACCGCCAGATCCGCGTACGAGAACACCGGCTCGCCCTCCACGGCCTCCGGCACCCGCCCGTCGCCGAACCGGTAGCGCCCGGTCCTGGGCGCCCCGCCGTCGAGGAACACCGGCGGCGGCGCGATCACCACCCAGTCGAGCGCCGACCCCTCCAGCACGTCGAGCTGCGCGACGTGCCCCAGCGAGAACATCCTGGCCTCCGCCGGGAAGCCGGGTGTGTCCATCAGCCGGACCCCGGGCGAGACCTCCAGCACGCTGCCGATGCCCAGCGCCACCAGCCGGCTCACCCCCGCCCGCGCCAGCCCGTCCACCAGGGCCCGCGAGGCCGCCCCGTAGAACTCCTCCGCCGGCACGTCCAGCCGCGCCGCCACCTGAACCGCCACGTCGTGCCCCGCCCCCACCTCCGCCACACTCCCGGCATCGGTGACATCCCCGGCGACCACCTTGACCCGGCCACCGCCCGATCCCCGGTCACCCCCGACCCCCTGGCCGACCTCGTGTCCCCGGTCGCCGCCCAGCTCCGGATGGGCCGCCGGGTCGCGTACCACGGCCGTCACCTCGTGCCCGCGTCCTGCCGCCTCCGCGACCACCTTCACCCCGGCGCGACCGCCGGCCCCGAACACCACGATCCTGCTCATGCGCGCATGCTCCGTCCGCTCTGCTCGTTCCCGATCGGCGGCCGGACCGCCCGGACGCCTTCGCCGACGGTAAAGGGGGAGGTGTCGCTATCCGCAACGATAGTTACCTACGATGACGCCATGCGAGAGCCTCTGGATCCGGACATGTTCACCGGCTGCCCGCCGGCCGCGGGGCCGTTCCGCGTCGGCGACAAGTGGACCGCGAAGATCATCCGCTGCCTGGAGCAGGGCCCGAGGCGCTTCACCGAACTCCAGACGCCCCTGCGCACCATCACCCCGAAGGTGCTCACGGAGTCGCTGCGCGCCATGGAACGCGACGGCCTGCTCACCCGCACCGCGTACGACGAGATCCCGCCCCGCGTCGTTTATGAGCTCACCGACCTGGGCCGCAGCCTGCTCGAACCGATGAACGCCGGCTGCGAGTGGTCGCGCAGGCACCTGGACGAACTGATGGACGCCCGCGAAGCCTGGCACGCCTCCACCCCGTGAAACCGCCCGGCCCCCATGCCACGCCGACGTGAGGAAGGAATCGATCTAGGGAAGAATGTGTTGAAGTGGCGGATTTTGGGGGCAGGGCGCCGCGCGCCGTAGTCTGGCCCTCTGGCGATACGAACAGGAGGTGACGCCCCATGTTGCGAGACTCGTTCGGACGGGTGGCGACGGATCTTCGGGTGTCCCTCACGGACAAGTGCAATCTGCGCTGTACGTACTGCATGCCGCCGGAAGGGCTCGACTGGCTCCCGAACGCCCAGCTCCTGACCGCTGAGGAGATCGTCCGCCTGGTGACGATCGGCGTCGAGCGGCTCGGCATCACGGAGGTGCGCTACACCGGTGGCGAGCCCCTCCTGCGCCGCGAGCTGGTCGACATCGTCGGCCGCACCACCGCGCTGACCCCCAGGCCGCAGGTCTCGCTGACCACCAACGGCATCGGCCTGGCCCGGCTCGCCGAGCCGCTGGCCGCCGCCGGGCTCGACCGGGTCAACGTCTCCCTCGACACGCTCGACGCGGCCACGTTCAAGCGTCTGGCCCACCGCGACCGGCACGCCGACGTGATCGCCGGGCTGGCCGCCGCCGACGGAGCCGGCCTGCGGCCGGTCAAGGTCAACGCCGTCCTCATGCGCGGCGTCAACGACCACGAGGCCGCCCCGCTGCTGCGCTGGTGCGTCGAGCAGGGGTACGAGCTGCGCTTCATCGAGCAGATGCCGCTCGACGCCCAGCACGGCTGGAGCCGCGAGGGCATGGTGACCGCCGACGAGATCCTGCGACTGCTGTCCGGCTCCTTCGACCTCACGCCCGACGACCTCGAAGAGCGTGGCAGCGCCCCGGCCGAACGCTTCCTCATCGACGGGGGCCCGGCCAGGGTCGGGGTGATCGGCTCGGTGACGCGGCCGTTCTGCGGGGCCTGCGACCGGGTCAGGCTCACCGCCGACGGTCAGGTGCGCAACTGCCTGTTCGCCACCGAGGAGTCGGACCTGAAGACCCCGATGCGGGCGGGCGCGTCGGACGAGGAGCTGGCCGAGCGCTGGCTCGCGGCCGTGGCACGCAAGCGCGCGGGCCACGGCATCGACGACCCGTCGTTCCTCCAGCCCTCCAGGCCGATGTCCGCCATCGGCGGCTGACCCGGCAACCGGCACACCGCCACCCGACGACCGCCACACCGTCACCCGCCTCCGGGAACCCCGACGCGCCAGGGCGACAGGCCCTGGCCGCGGCGCATGAGGATCGCTCACCTGTGCGACACAATGGGGAGCACCTGAAGGAGGCTCACATGCACGTGCTCAACGAATGGACCGCCCTGGCCTGCGAGGAGCTGGGCATCGACCCGGCCCGCGTGGACCGCGACCGGATCCTCGACCTGACCAAGGAGGTCGCCCACGGCGTCGCCCGCCCGGCCGCGCCGCTGACGGCGTATCTGCTCGGTCTGGCCCAGGGGTCGGGCACCGCTTCCGAGGACGCCGTGGCCAGATTGATCACATTGGCGAAGAACTGGGAGCGCGACGGCGGCGCGAAGCTGACAGATGACTGACACTCGAACGAACTCTTGAAGTCAGCTCGGCTCCCGCCTGAAGATTTCCTGTGAATAACGAGGCGGGAGCCCGTGTAAACGATTTCGGGAAAGTAGCCCTACCGAAGAGCGGTCACGGCGCGCACTGATCAAATCACTTGCCGGGAAAAGGGCGACGCCGGGTGGTTACGGGGGCAAACCACCCGGCGTCGCTTCATCGGCGTTCCGACGGGGGCCCGGAACGCCGGCACCAGCACTCCGACGGGGGACCGGAGCGCTATGGCTAAAGCGTACACCTACAACCCATGGGATGCGTCAAGACTTAGTCACGACCCGATCTCGCGTCGATGCAGCGGTATCTCGGTTTGGTTAGCTTCGGGGGACTGAAAGGTAGGCGGTGGGCCTGCCTGACCCCTCTCATTGGCCCCGATTACCGCTATGTATGGCAAAAAGACCGCAGCCGCGATGAACAGCAGCCGGTACGGCCACGGCACCGGCACCACGACCGCCAGGATCAGGCAGATCGTGCGGATCCCCATCTTGATCAGATAGCTGATCTCACGCCTGCGGATGTCGGCCGTGAGCGACGGCTTGGCATCGGTGACCTGGTGCACATCTGCTTTCCTGCGCCACCCCTTCATGTCTTCCACGGTATCCCCCGAGGGTCGTGCCGGGCACGGCAGCCCGGCCCCGGGGCAGGGGTCATGCGATCATGGCCTTGGAGTAAGGAGGATGTGAGATGACGGATCGTACGTACCGCGTCACCGAGATCGTCGGCACCTCGGGGGAGAGCGTCGACCAGGCCATCCGCAACGGCCTGCGGAGGGCCTCCGAGACCCTGCGGCACCTCGACTGGTTCGAGGTGACCGAGATCCGGGGTCACCTGGACGCGGGAGAGGTCGCGCACTTCCAGGTCGGCATGAAGGTCGGCTTCCGCTTGGAGGACTCCTGACCCCGGCCCCCCGCTGACGGGCCGGCACAGCCTCGCCGCCGGCCTGTGATGGGCCGACGCCGGTCCCACGCCTGCCTCTGACGGGCCGGTGGCGCCTCTCCGCCGGCCCGTGGGCCCGCTCGCGCGAAACCGCCGCCCGCGGGCGCTCCCGAGCCGTTAGATTGACGCTCGTGAGCAGTGAGTTCCGCATCCTGCTGGTGTGCACGGCCAACATCTGCCGTTCCGCCATGGCGGAGGTGATCGCACGGGCGATGCTCCATTCCGCGTCCCTGCCCGTGGCCACGAGCAGCGCGGGGGTGCGCGCGCTCGTCGGTCATCCGATGGCCCCGCACGCCGTCGCCGCCCTCGACCGGCTCGGCCTCGACGGCCGCGCGCACCGGGCCAGGCTGCTGGAGCCCGCCCTGGTCAGCTCGTCCGACCTGCTGCTGACCATGGAGAACGCGCACCGCGCCACCGCGGTCGGCCTCGACGCGGCGGCGGCGCGCAGGACGTTCACGCTGCCGGAGTTCGCCGCGCTCGCGGCGGGGGCGAGCCAGCGCCGCTACCGCTCCGACACGGCCGAACGGGCGCGGGCGATCGTCGAGTCCGCCGCCGAACGCCGCGACGCGCGTCCCGCCCCCGAGGTCTACGACCCGTACGGCGGCCCGCCGGAGGGCTACGCGACCTGCGCCAAGACGCTCGGCGAAGCCCTCAGCCACGCCCTGGCCGCCCTCCTCGGCCCCCGCTGACCGCGCCGAGACGCCAGGCCGGCCGGCGCGCCTGAAAGCTCTCCGAGCCGCATCGGGCGCGCCCGGGGGACGCGCCTGCGCGTGCGGAAACGCGGACCCGCCGGGACATCCCGGGCGCGGGGTCAGCTGGCCTGGCTCACCGTGGACATGTTGAAGTCGGGCACCCGCACCGCCGGCATGATCGTCCGCTGGAAGTAGTCGTTCCACTCGCGCGGCAGCGTGCGCCCGCTCGCCCCCACCTCCGTCAGCCGCCCCAGCAGGTCGACCGGGCTCTCGTTGAAGCGGAAGTTGTTCACCTCGCCCACGACCTCACCGTGCTCGACCAGGTAGACGCCGTCTCGGGTCAGCCCGGTCACCAGCAGCGTCTGCGGATCGACCTGGCGGATGTACCACAGGCAGGTGAGCAGCAGCCCGTGCCGGGTGGAGGCGATCATCTCCTCCAGCGAGCGCCCGTCGCCAGGCGCCGACATGATCAGGTTGTCGATCCCGGGCGTCACCGGCAGCCCGCTCAGCTCGGCCGAGTAACGCGTCTGCTGCAGCGCCTCCAGTCGCCCTTCCTTGATCCAGTCGGTCGGCCCCAGCGGCAGCCCGTTGTCGAACACCGAGTTGCCCCTGCTGGAGGCGTGCGCGGTCACGAACGGCGCGCACGAGACGCCCTCGGCCCCGGGGTCGCTCGACAGCGAGACCGGCAGCGCGCCCAGTTCCTCGCCCACCCGGGTGCCCCCGCCGGGCTTGGCGAACACCGAGCGCCCGTCGAGCGCGTCCCTGGCCTCCGCCGACCAGTACAGGTAGATCATCAGGTCGGCCACCGCACTCGGCGGCAGCAGCGTCTCGTAGCGGCCCGCGGGCAGGTCCACCCGGTTCTTGGCCCACTCCAGCCGCTGCGCCAGCCCGTCGCCGAGCGCGGAGACGTCGATGTCGGTGAAGTCGGGGGTGGACACGCCGGCCCACGCGGAACGCTTGAGGTCGCCGGACTTGGCGTTGAGCTCCAGCCGCCCGGTCGGCTGGTCGTGCCGCAGCCGCACGCCGGTGGACGTGCCGAGGAACGTCGAGGTCAGCGAGTGCTCGGCGAACCCGTACAGCTTCCTGCCGCCCGACTCGGCCGCCGCGAACGCGTCGCCGAGCGCGGGCGCGAACGCCTCGAACACCCCGATGTCGGTCGGCCGGACCTCCTCGTCCCAGTGCGGCGCGGCGGAACCCGGCTCGACCAGCGGGCGGGCGTCCTCGGCCGGCCGCGCGTCACGCGCCGCCGCGTCGGCCGCCGCCACCACGCCGGCGAGCTGCTCATCGCGTACGGCCGCCCGCGACACCACCCCGACGCCCTGCCCCGCGATCGAGATCACGGTCAGCCGGGCCGAACGGGCGACGCCGTTGGTGGTCAGCGTGTTGCCCGCGAAGCGCAGGTTGGCCGTGGACTCCTCGTCCACCAGCACCACGCAGCCGTCGTTGCGGGAGAGCCGCAGCGCCCTCTCCACCATCTCCTGCGGCCTCAATTGTTGCCCTCCTGCACGGTGTTGAGGATCCGGACACCCCGGAACAGCGCCGACGGGCAGCCGTGGCTGACCGGCGCGACCTGCCCCGGCTGGCCCTTGCCGCAGTTGAACGCGCCGCCGAGCACGTACGTCTGCGGCCCGCCGACCGCCTCCATCGACTGCCAGAAGTCGGTGGTCGTCGCCTGGTAGGCGAAGTCCTTGAGCTGCCCGTCGAGCCGGCCGCCGGTGATCCGGTACGCCCGTTGCCCGGTGAACTGGAAGTTGTACCTTTGCATGTCGATCGACCAGCTCTTGTCGCCGACGATGTAGATGCCCCGCTCGACGCCCGCGATCAGCTCGTCGGTCGAGGGCCCGCCGGGGGCCGCCGCCAGCGACACGTTCGCCATGCGCTGGATCGGCGTGTGGCCGGGCGAGTCGGCGAACGCGCACCCGTTGGACCGGCCGAGCCCCTTCAGCCGCGCCATCCGCCGGTCGAGCTGGTAGCCCACCAGGATGCCGTCCCTGACGATGTCGAAGCTCTGCCCCTGCACGCCCTCGTCGTCGTAGCCGACCGTGGCCAGGCCGTGGGTGACGGTGCGGTCGCCGGTCACGTTCATCGCGGGCGAGCCGTAGACGAGCTCGCCGAGCTGGTCGAACGTGGCGAAGCTGGTGCCGGCGTAGGCCGCCTCGTAGCCGAGCGCCCGGTCGAGCTCGGTGGCGTGGCCGATCGACTCGTGGATGGTCAGCCACAGGTTGGACGGGTCGATGACCAGGTCGTACTCGCCCGCCTCGACCGAGGGCGCGGCCAGCTTCTCCGCCAGCAGCTCGGGCAGCCTGGCCAGCTCGGCCTGCCAGTCCCACCAGGTGCCGGTCAGGTATTCGTAGCCCCGCCCGACCGGCGGCGCCAGCGTCGACATGTCGTCGAACCCGCTCTCCGACGCCTTCATCGCGTTGAGCGCCGGATGCACCCGCACCCGCTGCTGCGTGGTCGACGTGCCGGCCGTGTCGGCGTAGAACTTCTGCTCCTTGACCTGCAGCAGCCGCGCCGAGACGTGGTCGGCGCCCTTCAGCAGCCCGGCCGACCACTCGGCCAGCAGGCTCACCTTGTCGGCCTGGGCCACCTCGAACGGGTCGACGTCGTACGCCGACACCCACACCGCGCCGGCGTGAACCGGCTCGGGCGCCAGCTCGACCGGCTCGCGGTTGATCGGCGCGCTCACCTCGGCCACCCGCACCGCCTGCTCGGCCACCCCGGCGGCGGCCTCGGGCGTCAGCAGCACGCCGGCCGCGAAGCCCCACGTGCCGCCCTTGACGACCCGCACGGCGTAGCCGAGGTCGTCGGCGTCGAGCGAGCCTTCGAGCCGGGCGTCGTAGAGGCGCAGCGTCTCCGCCCTGACGCGTTCCAGGCGGAAGTCGGCGTGCTCGGCGCCCAGGTCACGAGCACGTTGCAAGGCGGCGTCCGCGAGCTGCCGCAGCGGCAGCTCCAGGAAATCGGGGTCGATCTGGCGCATGTCCACGATCCTAACCCTGCGATCTTGTCTCACCCGGACAAGCCGGTACCCGCCGGTAGGGGATAGCGTCAGATCCCATGGCACGCTCTGTACTCGTCACCGGGGGCAATCGCGGCATAGGCCTCGCGATCGCCCGTGAACTCGCCGCGGCAGGCGACGCCGTCGCGGTCACCTACCGATCGGGGGAGCCGCCCGAGGGCCTGTTCGGCGTGCGCTGCGACGTCACCAGCACGGCCGACGTCGAGGCCGCCTTCGACAAGGTCGAGGCCGAGCACGGCCCGGTCGAGGTCCTGGTCTCCAACGCCGGCATCACCAAGGACACGCTGCTGGCGATGATGAAGGAGGAGACCTTCACCGACGTCATCGACGCCAACCTGACCGGCGCCTACCGCGTCGCCAAGCGGGCGATCAGGCCGATGATGCGGCTCAAGCGCGGCCGGGTGATCCTCGTCTCCTCCGTCGTCGGCCTGAGCGGCCAGGCCGGGCAGACCAACTACGCGGCCTCCAAGGCGGGCCTCATCGGCTTCGCCCGGTCCATGGCCCGCGAATACGGCTCGCGCAACATCACGGTCAACGTCGTCTCGCCCGGCTTCGTGGCCACCGACATGACGGCCGACCTCGACACCGAGGCGATCGTGGCCAACATTCCCCTCGGCCGGCAGGCGGCCCCCGAGGAGATCGCGCGCGTCGTGCGCTTCCTGGCCGGCGACGACGCCTCCTACATCACCGGCGCGGTCATCCCCGTCGACGGCGGACTTGGAATGGGGCACTGACAATGGGACTTCTCGACGGCAAGCGGATCCTCGTGAGCGGCGTGCTGACCGACGCCTCGATCGGGTTCGCGGTGGCCAAACTGGCCCAGGAAGAGGGCGCCACGGTCGTCCTGACCGGCTTCGGCCGCCTCAGCCTGGTGGAGCGCATCGCCAAGCGGCTGCCGGAGCAGGCGCCGGTGCTGGAGCTCGACGTCCAGAACACCGACCACCTCGACACGCTCGCCGCCCGGGTGGGCGAGCACGTCGACGGGCTCGACGGCGTCGTGCACTCGATCGGCTTCGCCCCGCAGTCGGCGATGGGCGGCAACTTCCTCAACACCTCGTGGGAGGACGTCGCCACCGCGCTGCAGGTGTCGACCTACTCCTACAAGTCGCTGGCCGTGGCCTGCCTGCCCCTGATGAAGGAGGGCGGGGCGGTGGTCGGGCTCGACTTCGACGCCTCCAAGGCCTGGCCGGTCTACGACTGGATGGGCGTGGCCAAGGCCGGCCTCGAGTCCTGCAACC
Source organism: Nonomuraea fuscirosea (assembly GCF_035917475.1). NCBI lineage: Bacteria > Bacillati > Actinomycetota > Actinomycetes > Streptosporangiales > Streptosporangiaceae > Nonomuraea > Nonomuraea fuscirosea. The sequence continues at coordinate 2,898,699 of NZ_CP109074.1, forward strand.
GCTACCTGGCCCGCGACCTGGGCAAGCAGAACATCCGCGTCAACCTGGTGGCGGCGGGTCCGCTGCGCACCATGGCGGCCAAGTCGATCCCCGGCTTCCGCGAGTTCGAGGACAGCTGGCCGGAGAAGGCCCCGCTGGGCTGGGACCTCGGCGACACCGGCCCGACGGCCAGGGCCTGCGTGGCGCTGCTGTCCGACTGGTTCCCCGCGACGACGGGCGAGATCGTCCACGTCGACGGCGGCGTCCACGCCATCGGCGGCTGACCCCGCCCAGCTCATCCGGCTGGTCAAGGCCGGCTGTTTCAGGCCCGGCCGGTTCAGGCCAGCCGGTGCCGTCCGTTCGAGCCGGCCCGCGCCGGCTCGAACGGGATCGACTCCGTGGGCTCCGTACGGTGCCGCCGCTGCTGCACGATCCGGGTCGCCAGCACCGCCGAGCCCAGCAACGCGATCGTCAGCACCGTCCCCAGCACGTCGGAGGCGGGCGGGCTGGGCCGTACGACCCGCTGATCCTGCATCGGCACCGCGAGCTCGTGCGAGAACGGGTTGGGCCACAGCAGGTCCACCCGGGGCTCCTCGGCGTGGGCCGTCTCCTGCTTCGGCGTTGGCCGGACGGTGTACGCCTGCGGGGGCGGGCTCTGCGGGCGGGTGACCCGCGGCTGGGCCGGGGCCGAGGCGGTCGCCGTGGCGGTCGCGGCCCCCTGGCGGGGCCGCCGCTTGTGCCCGGCCGACGGCTCCGGCGTGGGCGGCGGGGTGAGCCGCTCGACGCCCTGCTGGTTGGCGCAGGCCAGCACCGGCAGGCAGTCCTCCCCTGAACGGCCGGGATCGGCCGTCCTGCTGGATCTGGGCCGCGGCGTCGAGGGCGTCGTGGCCGGCCGGTCGGGCGTGGACCTCGTGGTGGGCACCGCCTCGCCCACGCGGCCGAGCACTTCGTCGGTGGTCTTGTCCACCCCGTCGGTGAGCGGCTGCGTGGCGCCGCCGGTGAGCGTGTCGACGGTGCCGGTGACCGCGCCCACGACGTCGCACAGCGTGTTGGTCACCCCGGCGAGCAGGCCACCGTCGCGCGTGCAGTCCTGGGCCGCGGCCGAGGCGGCAGGCGCCGCCACCGGGACGGCCGCCAGCGCCACCGCGAGAACTCCAGCCGAGATCGCGGTCCTGCTCCCCATCCGTCCCCTCCTGCGTCGCTTCTGGAGGAAATCTTTATGGACATCGGACCTCAGACGCAGGCTTTTCGCGGGTAACGTTGCGATTCGGTACCGACTAGTGATACGCGAGAAGGGCTCTCGTTTCCCGGCGGCCGCCTCAGAGCCCTGGGGGCCATGGGGGCACGGCCGGTCAGTCGAGGGACGACACGTCATCGAGGGCCTCTCGGATCTCTATCGGCAGCACCACGTCCTCCGCCGGGAGGATGCCTTTGAGCTGCGCATGCGTACGGGCCCCGACGATGGCCGAGGCGATCCCCGGTTGGTCGCGTACCCAGGACAGGGCCACCGCCAGCGGCGACACGCCGAGCCCGTCGGCGGCGGTCATGACGGACTCGACCACCCGGCGCGACCGTTCGTCCAGATAGGGGCGGACGAAGTCGGCGAAGTGCGGGGTCGCGGCGCGTGAGTCGGCGGGGACGCCGGTGCGGTATTTGCCGGTCAGCACTCCGCGCCCGAGCGGCGACCAGGCCAGCACGCCGACACCCAGATGGGCCGCGGCGGGCAGCAGCTCGCGCTCGGGCTCGCGGGCCAGCAGCGAGTATTCGGCCTGGGCCGCGGTGATCGGGATGCGGCCGGGGATCATCTTCTGGGTGACGGAGGCGGCGGCCAGCTGCCAGCCGGCGTAGTCGCACACGCCCGCGTAGACGGCCCGGCCGGAGGAGACGATCGCGTCGAGCGCGGCGAGGGTCTCCTCCAGAGGCACCTCGGCGTCGTAGGTGTGCAGCTGCCACAGGTCGACGTAGTCGAGCCCGAGGCGGTTGAGCGAGTCGTCCACCGCGGCGATCAGATGGCGCCTGGAGGCGTCGCGCGGCCGGCGGCCCGTCGGCGTCACCACGGCCTTGGTGGAGATCACCAGCTCCGAGCGCGGCACGGAGTCGCGCAACATCCGGCCCAGCAGCCGCTCGGCGTCGCCGCCGGTGTAGACGTCGGCCGTGTCGACCAGGTTGCCGCCCGCGTCGAGGAACGTGCGGAGCTGGGCGGCGGCCTCGTCCGCGTCGGTGTCACGCCCCCAGGTCATCGTGCCGAGCCCCACCCGGGACACCGACAGGCCGCTCAGGCCGACATAGCGCTGCTCCATGATCCCGCCAGGTTACCGTCCAGGTCGATTAAACGTTGTGATCGACGCCTGCGACACTTACGTGATGACCACGCTGCTTCTGGCCCGGCACGGGCTGACGGACCTCACCGGGCCGGTGCTGGCCGGCCGTACCCCGGGGGTGCATCTGAGCGAGGCGGGAAGGGCGCAGGCCGCCGCGCTCGCCGGGCGCGTCGCGAGCGTCAGGCTCGACGCCATTGTCTCCAGCCCGCTCGAGCGCTGCCGGGAAACGGCGCAAGCGGTAGCGGAAGGACGGGAGACGGACGTCTCGACGGACGAACGTTTCATCGAGTGCGGTTACGGCACGTGGACCGGCCGGCCGCTGAAAGAACTGGCCGAGGAGCCGCTGTGGCAGGTCGTGCAGGCCCATCCGAGCGCGGCGACGTTCCCTGAGGGGGAGCCGCTGGCCGTGATGCAGCACCGGGCCGTGGCGGCGGTCAGGGAGTGGAATCAGCGCCTCGGGAGTAAGGGTGTCTACCTGGTCTGCAGCCACGGAGACGTGATCAAGGCGATCGTCGCGGACGCCCTGGGCCTGCACCTCGATCAGTTTCAGCGCATAACCGCTGATCCGGCGGCCCTCACCGTCATTCGCTATGCCCCCTTGCGCCCCTTTCTTCTCAGGCTTAACGACATGGGGGATTTGAGGCTTCCTGAGGATTCGGAGGAGAAAGACGGGGGAGAAAACATCACCGGGAGCGATGCCGCCGTCGGCGGCGGGCCCGGAACCACGTAAGGTCAGGCTATGCCGGTCTTCGACTACGACCCACCAGAGAGGTTCGTCGCCGGTGCCTTGGGGCAACCAGGCGCACGGGTCTTCTATCTGCAGGCCAGGGCCGAGGGCAGACTGACCACGGTGGCGCTGGAGAAACTGCAGGTGGCCGCGCTCGCGGGCAGGCTGGACGAGCTGCTCGACGAGGTGCTGCGGCTCAGCGGGGGCACCGCCCAGGTGCCGGCGCTGGCCCCGGCCGACCTGGCCGACGACGCGCCGCTCGACGTGCCGCTCGCGGAGGACTTCCGCGTCGGCACCATGGCACTGACCTGGGACGCCGAGAAGGCGCAAGTGGTGATCGAGGCGCAGGAGGCCGTCGACGAGGACGATCTCGAACGGCCCGATCCCGCGGTGCTGCGCGTGCGCATCAGCGCGGGGGCGGCCCGCGCCTTCACCCAGCGGGCCCTGCAGATCGTCGCGGCGGGCCGGCCGCCGTGCCCGCTGTGCGGGCAGCCACTCGACGCCGCCGGGCATGTCTGCGTCCGTCTCAACGGCTACCGCGGGGGTGAGGCGGCTTCATGACCGCTCCGGAGAGCGAACCGGCCGTCAAGCACTCCCAGCCGCAGCTGATGCGGGACGAGGAGGCGCTGACGCTGCTCCGTGACGGGAGCATCGAGGTCGCGGGCCGCCTCGTCGAGGCGACCAACATGACGCTCTACTGCTCGGTCAAGCTGGGCGCGCGCTCGGCCGCCTGCGTCTACAAGCCCGTACGCGGCGAGCGCCCCCTGTGGGACTTCCCCGACGGCACCCTCGCCGCCCGCGAGGTGGCCGCCTTCGAGGTCTCGCAGGCCACCGGCTGGCGCATCGTGCCGCCCACGGTCTACCGCGAGGGGCCGTTCGGGCCGGGCATGTGCCAGCTGTGGATCGACACCGAGCGCGAGATCGACCTCATGCGGCTGGTCAAGAGCCGCAACCCGGTGGTGCGCCGGATGGCGGTGTTCGACGCGGTGGTCAACAACGCCGACCGCAAGGGCGGTCACCTGCTGCCGCTGCCCACCGGGCACGTCTACGGGGTCGACCACGGCGTCTGCTTCTCCGCCGAGGACAAACTCCGCACGGTGCTGTGGCAGTGGCGCGGCAAGCCCCTGGCCCGCGAGGCGGTGGCGGTGCTGGCCAAGCTGGAACGCGACCTCGAGTCCGGCTCCCTGGGGCGCAGGCTGCGCGAGCTGCTGACGCTGGCCGAGGTCGAGGCCACCTGGCAGCGGGTCAGGCGGCTGCTCGACACCGGCGTGCATCCGTACCCGTCGGAGGGGTGGCCCGCCATACCCTGGCCCCCCATTTAACAGAGCGCAAACCCGTTTATTACCCTTTGCCTCATGTGCACGCTGATCGTGAAGACCGGGCCGCGGCTGACGCTCATGGGCGTGCGCGACGAGTTCGCCGATCGCCCGTGGGAGGGGCCGGGGGAGCACTGGCCCGACTACCCGGGCGTGATCGGCGGGCGCGACCTCAAGGCGGGCGGCACCTGGCTGGCCGTTCATCCGGCGGCCCGCCGCGCCGCGGCGCTGCTCAACGGGCACGGCCGGGCCGCCGAGGAGACGACCAAGGTCTCGCGGGGCGACCTGGCGCTCAAGGCCGCGTACACGGGAGAGCTGCCCGAAGGCGACCTGACCCGCTACGACCCCTTCCACCTGGTGCTCGCCGACCTGACGCGGGTGCGGCTGCTCAGCTGGGACGGCGAGCGGCCGGTCCGCTCCGACCTGCCCGCCGGCACCAGCATGGTCGTCAACTCGGGCCTGGACGACGAGAGCGAGCGGGTGCGCGCCTACCTGCCCCGCTTCCGTGACAGCGACGACTGGCGCGCGCTGATCGAGGAGGAGCCGTCCGCCGACCGCGGCGCGCTCATCATCCGGCACGAGCTGCCCGACGGCCGGCTCTTCGCCTCCCTGTCGGTGATGGAGGTCGCGATCGAGCCGGGCGAGGTCACGTACGAGTTCACCGACCTGACCGCCGATCGGGACGGATAGGCTCAAAGGCATGAGATCGTGGTCTGCCCAGAACGTTCCAAAGCTCCCAGGTGAGAGCATTCCGCTGAGTCTCTACGACACCTCCGCCAAGCAGGTGCGGCAGACCGACCCCGGCCCCACCGCCAGGATGTACGTCTGCGGCATCACCCCCTACGACGCCACCCACCTCGGCCACGCCAACACCTACCACGCCTTCGACCTGGTGGGCCGCGTCTGGCGCGACGCCGGCCACGAGGTCCACTACACGCAGAACGCCACCGACGTGGACGATCCGCTGCTGGAACGGGCGGAGCAGACCGGCGTCGACTGGCAGGAGCTGGCCGAGCGCGAGATCGAGCTGTTCCGCGGTGACATGGAGGCGCTGCGGATCCTGCCGCCGCGCGAATACGTCGGCGTCACCGAGGTCGTCGGCCGGGTGGCGGACCTGATCGCCAAGCTGGGCGCCAAGGGCGTCACCTACGACCTCGACGGCGACGTCTACTTCAGCGTGGCCGACGCCCCCAAGTTCGGCCAGGTGTCCGGCTACGACGAGGCGCAGATGACCGCCCTGTTCGCCGAGCGCGGCGGCGACCCCGAGCGGCCCGGCAAGCGCGACCCGCTCGACTGGCTGCTGTGGCGCGCCGAACGGCCGGGGGAGCCCGCCTGGGAGTCCCCGCTGGGCCGGGGCCGCCCCGGCTGGCACATCGAGTGCACCACGATCGCCCTCGACCACCTGGGGCCTGGCTACGACGTGGCGGGCGGCGGCTCCGACCTGATCTTCCCGCACCACGAGTGCGGCGCCTCCGAGGGGCACGCCGCGACCGGCGAGTGGCCGTTCGCGAAGTTCTACACCCACGCCGGCATGGTGGCGCTCGACGGCGAGAAGATGTCGAAGTCGAAGGGCAACCTCGTCTTCGTCTCCAGGCTGCGGCGCGAGCACGACCCGATGGCGATCAGGCTCGTCCTGCTGGCGCACCACTACCGCGCCGACTGGGAATACGTGCCGGAGCTGATGGCCGAGGCCGAGCGCAGGCTGGCGCGGTGGCGCTCGGCCACCGCCCTGGCGTCGGGGCCGCCGGCGGACGAGCTGCTGGCGACGGTCCGCGCCCGGCTGGCCGACGACCTCGACTCGCCGGGCGCGCTGGCCGCGATCGACGCCTGGGCCGAACGCGCCCTCACCGCCGGCGGCCCGGACTCCGCCGCCCCCGCCCTGGTCAGAGACCTCGCCGACGCCCTGCTCGGCGTCGCACTCTGACCTGCCGCCCCTGGCCGGCGCCCTGCTCGGCGCCGGGCTCTGATCCACTGCCCCTGGCCGATGCCCTGCTCGGCGACACGCTCTGACCCACCACCCCTGAAGGCCCGGCCGGAAACGGCCGGGCCTTACCTGTTGCCGGCCCTTCGACCGGCTCCCGTGCGAGGAGCGATTCTGCCGTGCTAGCCTGATTGTCAGTTGCACTGATGATTTGAAGGGCTGACAATGATCCTCATCACCGGCGGGCTGGGCTTCATCGGCACGGCCACCACCCGCGCCCTGCTCGACCTGGGCGAATCCTGCGTGCTCGTCCAGCGCCGCCCCGCCGAGGTCCCCGCCGCCTTCGCGGCCGAGGCCGGCGAGCGGCTGTTCGTCGAGCGGGCCGACCTCCACGACGAGCGCGCGCTGCTCGGCCTCGGCGACCGCTACAAGATCACCGGCATCCTGCACCTGGCCGGCTCGATGCCGTGGCCGGCCGGCGGGCACGAGCCGCTGGAGGGCGCGGAGCGGGCGATCAAGAGCTTGCTCAACGTCTACCGGGCCGCCCAGGAGTGGCAGGTGCGCCGCCTCGGCCTGGCCAGCACCATCGGCGTGTACGGCGGCGCCGGCGTCGCGGAGGGCCCGCTGGCCGAGGACCTGCCGCTGCCGATGACCGCGCCCCACCCCATCCCCGGCTTCAAGAAGATCGCCGAGCTGCTGGCCGACCACCTGCGCCAGGTCATCGACCTGGAGACCGTCAGCTACCGCATCGGCGCCATCTGGGGCCCGCTCGGGCACAACCCGTCGCCGTTCTTCGCCGCGCCCCAGCTCGTCCACGCCGCCGTCCACGGCACCGCGCCCGACCTGTCCACGCTCAGAGGCGGCGCCCACGCCGGCGACGGCATCGACCTGTGCTACGTCAAGGACTGCGGCCGCGCCCTCGCCCTGCTCCAGACCGCCGACCGGCTCCGGCATCCCACCTACAACGTGTCCTCGGGACGCCTGACCACCAACGGGGAGGTCGCCGCGGCGATCAGGAAACTCGTCCCCGGCGCCGGCGTCGACCTCCCCGAGGGCCGCGACCCGGCCGCGGGCCGCACCTGGCTCGACACCACCCGGCTGCGCGCCGACACCGGTTTCGAGCCCGAGTACGACACCGAGCGCGGGGTCGCCGACTACCTCGCCTGGCTGCGCGCCGGCAACGAGCGCTAGACGACCTCGACCCGCTCGACCGGATCGAGGCGCCGGACGGCGCCCAGCTCGCCCGCGAACCACTCGATCGTGAGCCGCAGCCCCTGGGCGGCGGGCACCCGCGCCCGCCAGCCGAGCCGCTCGGCCGCGAGCGTCGTGTCCGGCCGCCTGACCTTGGGATCGTCGACCGGCCGCTCGATGAACCTGAGCTCCGACGACGACCCGGTCAGATCCCTGATCAGGGTGGCCAGCTCCAGCATGGTCAGCTCGTCCGGGTTGCCTATGTTGACCGGGCCGGCGAAGTCGCTGCGGGCCATGGCGAGGATCCCCGAGACGGTGTCCTCGACGAAGCAGATCGACCGGGTCTGCGAGCCGTCCCCGCTGATCGTGATCGGCTCGCCGGTCAGCGCCTGGCGGATGAACGTCGGGATGGCCCGGCCGTCGAACGGGCGCATGCGCGGGCCGTAGGTGTTGAAGATGCGCACGATCCCCGTGTCGGTGCCGCGCGACTGGCGGTAGGCGGTGGTCAGCGACTCGGCGAAGCGCTTGGCCTCGTCGTACACGCTGCGCGGCCCGACCGGGTTGACGTTGCCCCAGTACGTCTCCTTCTGCGGGTGCTCCAGTGGATCGCCGTACACCTCGCTGGTCGAGGCGAGCACGAACCTGGCGCCCTTCTCCCTGGCCAGCCCCAGCGCGTGCAGTGTGCCGACGCTGCCCACCCGCAGGGTCTCGATCGGATAGCGCAGGTAGTCGGCCGGCGAGGCGGCCGAGGCGAAGTGCAGGACGAGGTCGAGCCGGTGGGGGACGTGCACGTACCCCGTCAGGTCGCACTCGATGAGCCGGAACTCCGGCCGTTCCAGCAGATGCTCGACGTTGCGCGGCCCGCCGGTGAGGAAGCTGTCCATGCAGACGACCTCCGCACCCTCGTCCAGCAGCCGCTCGCACAGATAGGAGCCGAGGAACCCGGCGCCCCCGGTGACCAGAGCCCTCATGACGTGACCTCCAAGGCAGCCTCGACCACTTCAGATACCTCGATCCGCAACAGGCCCGGGTCCACCCGCTCCCCGTGCGGATCACCCGTCCTGCCCGCCCACAGCGGCACGTGCCGCCAGCCCGGCGGCGGCCCCCACAGAGCGGGGGAGACCGGGCCGAACAGCACCACCGACGGCACACAGAAGGCCGTGGCCAGATGGGCCACGCCGGTGTCGCCGCAGACCACCAGCCGCGACCTGCTGACCAGGTCGATCAGGTCGGCCAGGCGGGTGCGCCCGGCCAGCATCCGCTCGGGCGGCAGCCCGGCCAGCTCGGCCACCTTCGCGGCCAGTGGCACCTCCGCCTCGTTCCCGGTGACGACCACGTCGTCCAGCGCCGCGGCCACCTCGGCGAACCGCTCGGGAGGCCAGCGCCGCGCCGGGTACGCGGCGCCCGGATGGACGATCGCGGGCCCCGTACGGTCGGAGACGCCCAGCGTCAGGTCCGCCGGGTCGGCGGGGATGCCGTGCCACTCCAGCAGGCCGCACCAGCGCCGCACCTCGTGCACGCCGTCCTGCCACGGCGGGCCGGTGCCGAAGCCGATCAGCCGCCCGGGATCGGTACGCCGCAGCGCCTCGATGCTCTGCGGCCCCTTCCCGTGCAGGTTGACCGCGATGTCCGGCCGCTCGAACGGCACCGGACCCGGCCCCGACACGTCCACCTGGTCGTCCACCGCGCCGATCAGCGGCAGCAGGTCGCCCAGCGCGCGCGGGGCGGCCAGCGTGATGCGGTGCCCGGGAAAGGCCTGGCGCAGGGCCCGCAGGGCGGGCACGGCCGTGAGCAGGTCGCCCAGGCCGAGCCCGCGCAGCGCCAGCAGCTCTAGGGCCATGACGTCTCCGTGGACGGGCAGACGACGAGCTCTCTCACCTCGCAACCCGCGGGCTGCCGCAGCGCGAACACCACGGCCTGGGCCACGTGCGCCGGATCGTTCAGCCCGGCCTCCGGGCCCGGTTTGTACTGTTCCGGACGGCCGTCGAAGAAGCTCGTCCGCATGCCGCCGGGGATCAGCAGGGTCACCCCCACCTCCCCGCGCGTCTCGATCGCCAGCCCCCTGGTGAAGCCGACGACGCCGAACTTCGAGGCCGAGTACGCCGAGGCGTCGCTGAGCGGCCGCAGCCCCAGCGTCGAGGCACAGGTGACGACCTTGCCGCGGGTGTGCTTGAGGTACGGCAGCGCCGCCCGGACGACCGCGGCCGTGCCCAGCAGGTTCACCTGGATCACCCGCTCCCAGTCCGCGGCCGGCACGTCCTCCAGCCGCCCGCACGCGTCGATGCCGGCCGCCGTCACGACGGCGTCCAGGCCGCCGGCCCGCTCGGCCAGCTCGCGCACCGCCCGCTCGGCCTCCCCGCGATCGGCCAGATCCGCCGTCACGTGCTCGAAGCGCTGGTCGGGCTCGCGGACGTCCACGACGAGCGCCTTCCAGCCCTCCTTCTCCACGGCCTCGGCCGTGGCCAGGCCGAGCCCGGACGCGCCCCCGGTGATCAATACGTTCACTGGATCTCCCTGATCAGATTGGTTGTCGAACGCCCCGGCAGCGTGCTCAGCACGACGATCTCCGCGCCGAGCCTGCCGAGGACCTCGGACTCGGGCAGCGCCTCCCCCTCGTAGTCGCCGCCCTTCACCCACACGTCGGGCCGCAGCTGCTCGATGACGGCCGCGGGGGTGTCCTCGTCGAACACCACCACCGCGTCCACGCAGCCCAGGGCCCGCAGCACCTCGACCCGGTCGTGCACGTCCACGACGGGCCTGGCCGGGCCTTTCAACCGGCGTACGGAATCGTCGGAGTTGACGCAGACGACGAGCGCGTCGCCCAGCGCCCTGGCCCGCCGCAGCAGGCTCACGTGGCCCGCGTGCAGCAGGTCGAAGCAGCCGCCGGTGGCGATCAGCCGTCCGCCGTGGGCCCGGGTGAGCCCGGCCACCTCCAGCGCCGTGCGCGGCCGGTCGCCGAGCCGCTGTTCCCGCACCCGCACGGACGCGGCGCCGCCGCGCTCGACGAAGCGCGAGGCCTCGGCCACGCCGATCGTGACCGCCTCCTCGACACCCGCGCCGGCCAGCAGTGCCAGCGCCACGGCGCCGGCCAGGCGGTCGCCCGCCCCGCAGGCGTCCCGGCCGTGCGCCCGCAGCGGGCACGGTACCCGGGTCAGCGCGCCGCCCCCGACGGCCAGCGCGGCTCCGCGCTCGCCGGTCGTGACGGCCACCGCCGCCGCCCGCAGCTCCCGTACCAGATGGCGGGCCGCCTGGTCGGGGCCGTGGTAGCCGGACCGGCACCACGCCCTGGCCTCCGCCTCGCTCGGCGTCAGCAGGGCGCAGCCCGGCATCGGCTGCTCGCCGAGCGGATGCGGGTCCCACACCACCGGCACGCCGGTGCCGCGCAGCAGCTCGCGGGCCATCCTGGCCACGCCTCTGCCGTAGTCGGAGACCAGCACCGCGCCGGCCGCCGCGATCGCCCCGGCCGCCTGCGCGGTGGCCGAAGGACGCGCCCTGCCGTCGCCGGTGTCCAGCCTGACCAGCGTCTGGCCGCCCGACCTGACCCGCGTCTTGCGTACGGTGCCGCCGCGCAGGGCCAGCCCGACCAGGTCGAGCTCCCGCGACAACAGCCCGCACAGCCGGTGGCCGTCGGCGTCGTCGCCGAGCGCGGTGATCAGCACGACGTCGGCGCCGTCCCTGGCGGCCAGCAGCGCCGCCAGACCGGCACCGCCGGGACGGGCCTGCTCCGCCGACACCGCCACCACCGGCACGGGAGCGTCGGGGCACAGCCGTTCGGCGTCGCCCTCGACGTCCACGTCGAGCAGGGTGTCGCCGATGACGACGAGCGGCCCGTTCCTCACAGCGCCTCCTCCACCGCGTCGCACAGCAGGTGGATCAGCGCCAGGTGCACCTCCTGGACAGTGGCCGTCTCCGCGGCGGGCACGGCGACGGCCTCGTCGCACAGCTCCGACAGCGGGTTCGGCCCCGGCCCCGTCATGCCCCACGCCGTCATCCCGGCCACCCGGGCCGCCCTGGCCGCGGCCAGCACGTTCGGGCTGCCGCCGCTGGTGGACAGGCAGATCAGCACGTCGCCCTCGCGCCCGTGCGCGAGCACCTGGCGGGCGTAGACCTCGTCGGCGCCGAAGTCGTTCGCGATCGCCGTCAGCGACGAGCCGTCCGCGTGCAGCGGGATCGCCGCGTACGGCCGCCGGTCCTGCCGGAACCTGCCGACGAGTTCGGCCGTCAGGTGCTGGGCCTCGGCCGCCGAGCCGCCGTTGCCGCAGGCCAGCAGCCTGCCGCCGGCGGCCAGCACCCCGGCCAGCCGGCCGCCCCAGGCCCGGACGGCGACCGCGTGGTCGTCGACCTTCTCCAGGGTGTTCCAGAGCTTCTCCAGATGGGCATCCATGATCAACCCCCCAGGGCCGCCAGCCGGCCGACCTTTCTGTCCATGACCTGCGTGTACACGGCCTCGGTGCGTTCGGCCACCCGCGGCCAGCCGTAGCGCTCGCGGGCCCGGCGGGCCCCCGCCGCGCCGAGCTCCGCCCGCCGCCCGGCGTCGCCGAGCACCTCCTCGATCGCCCTGGCCAGGGCGCGCGGCCGGCGCGGCGGCACCAGCACGCCGGCGCCGGCGACCGTGTCCAGGTGACCGCCGACCGCCGAGGCCACGACCGGAACGCCGCACGCCATGGCCTCCACCGGCACCATGCCGAACGGCTCGTACCAGGGCACCGACACCACCACGTCGGCCGAGCGCATCAGCGCGGGCACGTGCGTGCGCGGCACACTGCCGATGACGTGCACGCGGTGGCCCATCCCGTACCCCTCGGCCAGCTCGCGCAGCCGGACGGCCTCCTCGTCGCCGTGGCCGCCGCCGGCGATCACCAGGTCGGCGTCGGGCAGCTGACGCATCGCCCGCAGCACGGTGTCCACGCCCTTGCGCGGCACCATCCGGCCGATGCTGAGCACGAGCGGCCGTTCCGTACGCGGCGCCACCGGCCCGTCCGGGCGGAACGCCTCCAGGTCCACCCCGCACGGCACGACCGCGATCCGGTGCTCGGGGATGCCCATCGCGCACAGCTCGCGCACCTCGTCGCCGCACGTGGCCAGCACGGCGTCGGCGCGCAGGCCGATCTCGCGCTCGGTCTCGATCCGGTGCGCCGGGCTGGTGTCGGCCTCACCCTGCCAGCGGCGCTTGACCGTGCCGAGCGCGTGGAAGGTCTGCACCACCGGGATCCCGCCGGCCGCCCGCAGCGCCGCCTGCCCGCTCATCCAGAAGTGCGCGTGCACCACGTCCGGCGGCCGGGCCGCCCAGCTCCGGGCCAGCCGCTCGGTGAACTCCGGCATGTACGCGGGCAGCTCGTCCTTCGGGACGCGTTCCGCGGGGCCGGCCGTGACGTACTCGACCGTGACGCCCCCGGCCAGCCGCACCGAGCCCGGCTGAGCCGCGGACGAGCGCCGGGTGCGCACGACGACCGTGTGCCCCCGGTCGGCGAGGGCCAGCGCCAGCCTGGCGACGTGGACGTTCTGGCCGCCGGAGTCCACCCCGCCGATCGCCGCCAGCGGGTCCGCGTGCTCCGAGATGAGATCGACCTTCACTGCGTCAGCTCCCTCACTGCCTTGACCACTTGCTCGCTCGTCACTTGGGACAGGCACGGGTGCCCGGGTACCGGGCAGACGCGCGCCCTGCTGCCACGGCAGGGCGCGCGCTGATCGCCCAGCAGCACCGTGGGCACGCCGTACGGGGCCCACCGCGCCGCCGGGACGACGGGGGAGAACAGGCTCACGACCGGGGTGCCGACCGCCGCGGCCAGGTGCGCGGGGCCGGTGTTGCCCGCCACGAGCACGCCGGCGCGTTCGATCACGGCGGCCAGTTCCGCGAATGTGGTCACGCCGCCCAGGTCGACGGCGACGTCGGCGGCCACGAAGGCGGTGAGGTCACGTTCCGTTCCGGTCACGACGACCTGGTGCCCGTCCTCCGTCAGCTCCTTGACCGTCCGCCGGTGGCTCTCGGCGGACCAGGTCCTGGCGGGGGCCGATGTCCCCGGGTGCACCACGACGTACGCGCCTTTGTCGGCATCGGCGCCGACGCCTAGACAGTGCCCTAGAAATTTCGCTATATCCGGCAATGGCCGCTGAACAGCGAGTTTGCCGTCGTCGCCATCCTCCAGCCGGAACCCGGCGGCCTCGGCGACCGCCAGCATCCGCTCCGCCTCCGGCACGTCCACGCTCTCGTCCACCTGGTGGCGCACGTCGAGCAGCGAGCCCGGATAGTCGTTGCTGATCGCGCTGATCCTGGCCACCCCCGCCAGCCTGAGCAGCAGCGCCAGCGGCAGCGCCGACTGGTGGAACGAGGTCAGCAGCACCGCCTCGTCCACGCCGCCGAGCCGATCGGCGAGATCGCCGACCAGCTTCCTGGTGACGGGTGGCGGGGTGTGGTCGATCCACGGGGCGTCCCAGGTGATCACCCGGTCCACGCCGGGCAGCACCTCGGCCGCGGCCCGCCCGTTCGGGCCGGCCAGGAAGACCACCTCCCGGGCCCGCGTCCGCACGGCCCGCACCGCCGGCCCGGCCAGCAGCACGTCACCGGCGTCGTCCAGCCGCGCCACCAGCACACACCCCCGATCCCGCGCCCCCCGCTCCGCCCGGCCCCGGCTCCGGGCACTCCGGCTCGGAGCATCCGGGTTCGCGGTGCCGCGGCTTGGGTTCTTGGTCCTGACCGGTGGGTCAGGGGTGGTGTGGTCCGAGGCCGGGCGTCTCATCGGCGCACCTTCCATTCCCCCCGCAGCCGGTGCGCGACAGCGACCGGCGGGATCAGCACACTGGTGACGGCCATCCGCAGCACCTCGGCCGGAGTCCGCGGCCCCGGGGCGATCCGCCGCCACGCGAACTCCGCGGTCAGCACCGCCCACGCACCCCCGGCGGCCACCGCCAGCACCGGCACCACCCGAGCGGCCGGGGCAGGCCCGAGCGGCCGGGCGGAGACGCGTGACCGCCTCCAGGCCGGCCGCCTCCAGGCCCGGACAGGCGGCGCGGCGGCGGCCGTGGCGGCGGTGAGGAGCAGCGCCGTGAGGCCGGCCGCCGTCGTGGCGGCGTGCGTGCGCAGCCGGCCCGGCGCGCCGCCGATGGCCGCGCGCCACGCCGGGCCGTGCAGCCGCCGCATGAGCGCGTCGTCGGCGTTGCCGCGCTGGAAGCGCACGCTGGCCCAGAACCCGTCGGCCCGCACCGGATGCTCCGTCACCCGCTCGCCTCGCACCAGCCGCCATCCGGCCCGCGTCATCCGCAGCGCCAGGTCGGCGTCCTCCCGGTACGCGCGGGGAAAGCGCTCGTCGAACCCGCGGGAAGCCTCGAGCGCGGCGCGCCGGTAGGCCATGTCGGCCGTCACCCACAGCGCCCCGGCCAGCCCGGCGGTGTTCCGCTCGGCGTCGGTGGGCGGCCGCCCGGCCGGCAGCGGCACCACGACGCGCCCCTGGCTGCCGCCCACGTCGTCGGGCAGGTCCACCAGGTCCTTCCAGACCGCCTCGGCCCACCCGGGCCGGGGCAGCACGTCGTCGTCCAGGAACACCACCCACGGCGTGTCCGCGGCCCGCCATCCGGCGTTGCGCGCCGCCGCCGGCCCCCGTCCGCCCGACCGCACGACACGTACGCGATCGGGCAGCCCGAGCGGCGCGGGCGCGCCCTTCCTGTCGTCCACCACGATCACCGGCAGGCCAGGACCCACGGCCGCCAGCGTGGCGGGCAGCGTGGCCCGCCCGACGGTGGGGATCACCACGGTGATCACGAGCCGAACACCTCCCCGCGCCGCACCAGGTAAGGCCCCAGGACCAGCACGTCCACCGGCGCGGAGCCGAAGCACTCCAGCGCGTCGCGCGGATCGTCCACCATGGGCCGCCCGGCCGTGTTGAGGCTCGTGTTGACCACCACCGGCAGCCCCGTCCGCGCCTCGAACTCGATCAGCACCCGCGCCATCAGCGGCTGCTCACGCGGCGAGATCGTCTGGATCCGGGCGGTCCCGTCCACGTGCACGACCGCCGGGATGCGCTCGGCCCAGCCAGGCCGCACGTCGTGGACGAACAGCATGTACGGCGACGGCACCGGCCCCCGCCCGAAGATCTCCGCGGCCCGCGACTCCAGCACCATCGGCGCGACGGGCCGGAACTGCTCACGCCCCTTGACGTCGTTCAGCCGCTCGGTGTTGCGCGCGTGTCCCGGATGCGCCAGCAGCGAACGCTGCCCCAGCGCCCGCGGCCCGTACTCCGAACGGCCCTGGAACCAGGCCACGATCCGGTCGGCGGCCAGCTCGGCGGCCACCGCGGCGGCCAGGTCGGCCGGGCGGGTGTGCGGCACCCGCGCCACGTCCAGCCACGCCCCGAGCTCCTCGTCGGTGAAGCCGCGCCCCAGCGCCGCGCCCGGCATCGGCCCGGCCGGCTCCCCGTACGCCTGCGCCAGGTGCAGCGCCCCGCCGAGCGCCGTGCCGGAGTCGCCGGCGGCCGGCTGCACCCACACCTCCGCGAACGGCCCCTCGTCCAGCAGCCTGGTGTTGGCCACGCAGTTGAGCGCCACGCCGCCGGCCAGGGCCAGCCGCCGCGCGCCGGTCCGCTCGTACAGCCAGCGCACCAGCTCCAGCAGCACCTCCTCCAGCCGGGCCTGCACGCTGGCGGCCAGGTCGGCGTGGTCGGAGGTCCAGGCGGCGCCCTTCGGCAGCGCCTTGGCGTAGACGTTCCAGTCGACCGGCTCGACGCGGAACCCGCCGTCCCCCGTCGTGTAGATCACCTCGCGCAGCGCCTCCAGGTGACGGGGATCGCCGTAGGAGGCCATCGCCATGACCTTGTACTCGTCGCTGGAGCGCAGGAAGCCGAGGTGCTCGGTGACGTCCTCGTACATCAGGCCCAGGGAGTGCGGCAGCTCCTGCGCGGCCAGGACCTCCAGCTCGCCGCCCCGGTACGCGCCCGCCAGGTGCGAGACGCTCTCGCCCCGCCCGTCGCACACCAGGACCGCGCAGTCGCGCCAGGGGGAGGCCAGCCCGGCCGAGGCGGCGTGCGCCACGTGGTGCGGCACGTACGAGACCTGGCCGGGGTCGAGACCGGGCAGCGCCGTGGCGAGGAAGGCGGGCGCGCGCACCGCGTACCTGGTGCGCAGGTCCTCCCAGTCGCCCTCCGGCTTCCCCGTCACCAGGGACGGGTCGTAGGAGTAGGCGACGACGTCGATGTCCTCGGGGGAGAGCCCCGCCTCCCGCAGGCACCACGCGGCCGCCTGCTCCGGCAGCTCCCACGCGGAGAACGCGAGCGGCCGCTTGCCGTGCTTGCGCCGGCTGAAGCGCTCCTCCTCCGCCGCGGCGACGATCCTCCCGTCGGCCACCAGCGCGGCGGCCGGGTCGTGGAAGATCGCGTTGATGCCGAGAAACTTCATGGGTCCTCCCGCTGCCGATGTCGAGAACCGCTACCGAGAGAAGCGGCTCTCAAACCTGGCCATGCCTCTGACGTGCGAAAAAGGGCGCGGCCAGCGGCAGTTGGTCACGTTGCGTAGTTGTTTGTCGGGTCAGGGTCCGGGTAGCTGCCCGGCACGCGACGGAGGTGGATGGTGTTCGAAAAGCGACGTCCCGGCGCCGTGCTCTTCGATCGGGACGGCACCTTGATCAGGGACGTGCCGTACAACGGCGACCCGGCCCTGGTGGAGCCCATGCCGGGCGCGGTCGAGGCACTGGGCAGGCTGCGACGGGCCGACGTGGCGGTGGCCGTGGTCACGAACCAGTCGGGGGTCGCCAAGGGCCTGTTGTCACCGGACGAGATGGATCAGGTCAACGCCAAGGTGGAGGAGCTGCTGGGGCCGTTCGACGCGTGGGCGATCTGCGTGCACGACGACACCGACGGCTGCACCTGCCGCAAACCCGCTCCCGGCCTGGTGATCAGGGCCGCTGCCGTGCTGGACGTGAGTCCCCGCGACTGCGTCGTCGTGGGCGACATCGGCCGCGACATGGAGGCCGCCAAGGCCGCCGGGGCCAGGGGCATCCTGGTGCCGACCCCGCAGACGCTCGAAGCGGAGATCCGCCTGGCCGCCGAGGTCGCGGACGACCTGACCGACGTCGTGGACCGCGTGCTGAGCGACGCCGACGGTCCCGTCGTGGCCGCCTCGGCGCCCTGGGCCAGGGCCATGGGCTGGAGCCGCTGGTGAGGATCCTCATCTGGCACGTGCACGGCGCCTGGACCAGCGCGTTCATCAGGGGTTCGCACGACTATCTGCTGCCGCTCGTTCCCGGGCGTGGTCCTGACGGCCGGGGGCGGGCGGCCACGTACGACTGGCCGGAACGCGCCCGCGAGGTGCCCTGGGACCGGCTGCGCCACGAACCCGTGGACGCCGTCGTCTACCAGCGCCCGCACGAGATCGACCTGGCCCGCGAATGGCTGGGACGCGACGTGCCCGGCGTCTACGTCGAGCACAACACCCCGGCCGGAGACGTGCCCCGCACCCGCCACCCGCTGGCCGGCCGCGACGACATCACGCTCGTGCACGTCACCCACTTCAACGAGCTGTACTGGGACAACGGCCGGGCGCCGACCCGCGTCGTCGAGCACGGCGTGCCCGACCCCGGCCACCTCTACACCGGCGAACTGCCCAGGGCGGGCGTCGTGGTCAACGAGCCGGTACGCCGCACCCGGGTCGCCGGCACCGACCTGCTGCCCCGCTTCGCCGAGCGGGTGCCGCTCGACGTGTTCGGGATGAAGGTGGACGGGCTCCCGTACGGCACCCACGAGGACCTGCCCCAGCACGTCATGCACGCCGAGCTCGCCCGCAGGCGCGTCTACCTGCATCCTTACCGGTGGACCTCGCTCGGCCTGGCCCTCATCGAGGCCATGACCCTGGGCCTGCCTGTGGTCGCGCTGGCCGCCACCGAGGCGATCGAGGCCGTCCCGCCCGAGGCCGGCGTGCTGTCCACGAAGGTGCACGTGCTCGCCGACGCGCTGCACGCCTACGTCTCCGACCCGGAGAGCGCGGGCCAGGCCGGCAAGGCCGCCAGGGCCGCCGCGCTGTCACGGTACGGGCTCGGCCGGTTCCTGGCCGACTGGGATCGCCTGCTCGCCGAGGTATGACGCCCGGGGCGATGGGTAGGCGCGAGGAGCATGATGACGATGCACGGCTGGACCCGCAGGGCGGCCTGTCTAGACCTTGATCCTGAACTGTTCTTTCCCATCTCCGTGGAAGGCCCGGGTCACTCCCAGGTGGAGCGGGCCAAGCAGGTGTGCGGGGGGTGCCCCGTACGGGAGCCCTGCCTGGAGTACGCGCTGGAGACCAGCCAGGCGTACGGCGTCTGGGGCGGCACCGACCCGGCCCAGCGGCGCGCGATGAGCCCGCAGACCCAGCCGGCCGCCGGCCGGCGGCAGTGAGATGAGCTCCTTACCCGGCCGCGGGCGTGGCGTCAGGCCGCGGGCTTGGTGTGGGACCGGGGCTTGGTGTCAGACGGAGGGCATGGTCTCAGGCCGCGGGCTTGCTGTCAGACCGCGGGCAGGGCCTCGGCCAGGAACCGTTCGCGATCACCCGCGTCGAGATGATCGCTGAACAGCACCCCGTCGAGATGATCGGCCTCATGCTGCAGCACCCTGGCCAGCGTGCCCAGCGCCCGAACGGTCACGGGCTTGCCGAACATGTCACGGCCACGCGCTGTGACCATGTAGGAACGTTCCAGTGGCCACCACACGCCCGGCGCGGACAGGCACGCCTCATCGGCCGTCACCCGTCGCTGTGACAACTCCAGCCGCGGATTGACCAGATGGCCCGACTTGCCGTCGTAGGAGTAGACCACCACCCGCACCGGCTCCCCGATCTGCGGAGCCGCCAGACCGGCGCGGCCCGAGCCCGCCCGCATCGTCGCCGTCAGCGACTTCACCAGCCGCCGCAGCTCCCGATCGAAATCCTGGACCGGCGCCGCAACGGAACGCAGCACCGGATCGTCGAACACGCGAATAGGCCGGACCGTCACCCGTAACTCCCCGATCGGCGGCGTCGTCACCAAGAACGTTTCCCGCCCGCGCCCGCGGCCAATCGCGAAGGTCCTGCCTTGTAGCACAGCGGTAACAGAAGAGACCCAGGGGTGAAACCCCGCGAAAGGAGTATCGGAGGGTGATCTCACTTGCGTCACACGCGCCTGTGATGCCTGGCCGGGCGCTCGGGGCCCGGCCAGGCATCGACGACTACCTGGAGGTGCAGGCATGAGCGCGGCTCCTCTTGAGGGCGGCTCCTCCCCGGAGACGGCGCCCGACGCCCTGGCGGGCTTCACCGTCGGGGTGACCGCGACCCGGCGGCGCGAAGAGTTCGGAGCGCTGCTCGAACGCCGCGGCGCCCGCGTGGTCAGCGCCCCCGCCATCCGCCTCGTCCCCCTGGCCGAGGACGCCGACCTGCTCGCCGCCACCCGCGAGAGCCTGCGGGCCCCGCTCGACGAGGTCGTGGTCACCACCGGCGTCGGCTTCCGCGGCTGGATGGCCGCCGCCGAGGGCTGGGGCCTGTCCGCCGACCTCGGCGAGCACCTGGCCAAGGCCCGCCTGCTCACCCGCGGCCCCAAGGCCAGGGGAGCGGTGCGCGCCGCCGGGCTCAACGACCACTGGACCCCCGCCACCGAGTCCTGCTCCGAGGTCAAGGAGTACCTCCTGGAGCAGGACCTGCGCGGGCGCCGCATCGCGGTGCAGCAGCACGGCGAGCCGCTCAAGGAGTTCGTGGACGACCTGCGGGCCGCCGGGGCCGAGGTGATCGAGATCCCGGTCTACCGCTGGCTGCCGTACCGCGACATCTCGCCCCTGCGCCGCCTCATCACCCAGACGATCTCCGGCTCGGTCGACGCCGTCGCCTTCACCAGCGCCCCCGCCGTGCACGCCATGCTCGGCGCCGCCAGGGCGGAAGGGCTGGAGGAGGCGCTGCTGGCCGCGTTCGGCGGGCCCGTCGTGGCCGCCTGCGTGGGCCCCGTCACCGCTGACCCGCTCACCTCGCGCGGCGTGCCCACCCTGCAACCCGACCGCTCACGGCTCGGCGCGCTCGCCCGCGCCCTGGCCAGGCACCTGCCCGAACACGGCGTCACCCGGCTCACGGCCGGCGAGCACCGGCTGGAGATCCGCGGCCACGCGGTCGTCGTGGACGGCGAACTGCGCCCGCTGCCGCCCGCGCCGATGGCGGTGCTCAAGCGTCTGGCCGACAAGCCCGGCCATGTGGTGTCGCGAGCCGACCTGCGTACGGTGCTGCCCGGCAGTGTGGCCCGCGACTCGGCCGAGCACGCCGTCGAGATGGCCATCACCCGCCTGCGCCGCGCCCTGGGGCCCGGCGGAATCGTCGAGACGGTGGTCAAACGCGGCTACCGCCTCGCCTGCCTGTACGAAACCGGCCTCTGACCCTCCATCACCCGTCCACCGTCCTGACCGGGTCGCCGTCCTGACCGGGTCGCCGTCCTGACACCCGGTCGCCATTTTGACACCCGGGGCCGGCCTCGCACCCGGCCGCCGGACTCATGCGACGACGCCGTCGTCCCGCACGAGCGAATCGCCGGTCGCACCTTCCGCTACCACCTACCGAGCCGAATCGCCGGCCGCACCCCTCGACACCACCCGCACGAGCCGAATCATCAGCAGTCCCCTCATGACACCACCACACGCGAGTCGGATCACCGGCCGCGCCTTCCCGACACCACCCCCACACGACCACAAGGAGATCAGCATGTCCTGGGGCGCCACGTCCCCCACCCGGCCCCTGCCACCCGCCACCGTTCCCCTCCTGGAGCACCCGGCGAGGCCCTGCTACGCCGCCCGCACCAGCCGGGAGAGCGGCGACCTAGCGCCGGCCAGCAGCGCCGCACGGGTCGGTCGTGCCGCGCAGGTCGGTCGTGCCACGTGGGCCGGTGGTGCCGCGTGGGCCGGTCGGGCCGTGTTCGGTGGGGTGGGGCGGTGAGGCCGGCGCTGGTCCTGGCCGCGCACGGCACGCGCAGCTCAGCCGGGGAGCACACCCTGTCGGCCCTGGCCGAGACCGTCCGCAGAGCCCGCCCAGGCCGGCGGGTGGAGCTCACCTACCTGGAGATCAGCTCGCCCCTCCTCGCGGAGGTCCTGCCGGTGGTACGCGGCCCGGTGGTCGTGGTGCCGCTGCTGCTGGCCGGCGGCTACCACGCGCACATCGACCTCCCAGAGGTCATCGCCGAACACCGCCCGGACGCGGTGGTGGCCGGCTGGCTCGGCCCGCACCGGCTGCTCACCTCGGCCCTGACCCGCAAGCTGGCGCGGGCCGGCCTGCGCGGTACGGACGCCGTCCTGCTCGGCGCCGCCGGCTCCTCGGACCCGGCCGCCCTCGCCGACGTGCGCGCCGCCGCCCACCAGCTCGCCGTCCGCCTGGCCCGCCCGGTGACGGCCGCCTTCGCCTCGGCCGGGACCCCCACGATCGAGGAGGCCATCGAACGGCTCCGCTCGACCCCGGCCGCCCGCATCGCCATCGCCTCGTACGTCCTCGCCCCCGGCTTCTTCCACGACCGCCTGGCCTCCTCGGGTGCCGAACTGGTCAGCGACCCGCTCGGCGCGGACCCGGACGTGGCCGCCCTGATCTGGCGCCGCTACGACGAGGCCCTGCGCCGCAACCACACGGCTCCCACCCCTCGTCCCACCCACCGCGAGCACCCGACCCCCGTCCCGGACATAACGCGCCGCGACCCCGCGACCCCCAGTACTCAGCCCCTCCACCGCCGACACGCCTGACGCCTCACCTCAGCCCGCGCACTCTCCGCCGATCCGCCTGCGAGCACGCCTCGCCCTCCGACCCCTCTCGCCCGCCGACCCGCCCCGCTGACACGTCGAGTCCCACCGACACTCCGCACCTCGGCCGCCCCACTCGCCTTCGCCGGCACGCCCGACGCCGCACGCGTCACCTTCGCCGACCCGTCCGCCGGCACGCCTGAAGCCGCACGCCCATTTCGCCGACCTGCTCGTCGGCACGCTTGAAGCCGCACGCCGTACCTTCGCCGACCTGCTTGGAGTCACACGCCTCACCGTCGCCCCCGCGCCCCGGCCTCCTCGGTTCCGCTCGCACCCGGGGAGGCCGGCACCACGCCGGGTGCCGAAGGCGGGCTCGCGGTCAGGCGGGCTGCTGGGCGGTGGTGGGTTCGAGGCGTAGTTCGCGGACGATCTCGAGGGCGCTGGCCTCGCGGGTGGGCCCGGCGTCGGCGCCGACGAACATCTCGATGTAGGCGCGGTGGAAACAGCCCGCGACCAGCAGCCGGGCGCTCGCCTCCGGGTCGGCGTCGGCGCGCACCCGCCCGAGCCGCTGCTCGGCCGCCAGGTACGCGGCCAGCGGCGCGGTCTCCGTGCGCGGCCCGAGACCGGTGTCGCGGATGGCCTGCCGGAACCGGACGGTCACGTTGGGCGAGGTGAAGGCGGGCAACGCGGCACTCTGTACGTCTATGTAGTAGTCGATCCCCGCCAGCGCGACAGGAAAGAGGTTGTCCGAGACCGACCCTTTCCCGCTGCGATGGGACAGATCATGAAGAATGCTCAGCCAGAGCGGAAGCCGATCCTGCAGCAGGGCGAGGAACTGATCCACCGAGCCGCCGGTGCGGTCCTCCCGGAGCGAGACGGCCATCTCGAGGACGCGCCGCCGGGTGTCCTGGCTCCTCTGGTGGGGGTCAACGTGGGATGTCGCCATGGCATGCCTAACGTGCGCGGTCGAGTTGGCAGGCATTCGTGCGAACGAGAACCTCTCGGGCCATCTGCAGCCCAACATGATGCAATCTTCTACAGGTTCCCGATTATTACCCCAAACCACAAAGATTTGGTGGATTCAATCCCTGCAATTCAGCTGTCAGTGTCGCGATCCCTGCGCCGCAGGTAGCGTTCGAACTCGGCCGCGATCGCATCTCCGCTGGCCTCGGGCAACTCGGCCGCGTCCTTGCGCTCCTCCAGCTCCTTCACGTATTCGGCCACCTCGCTGTCCTGGGAGGCGAGCTCGTCGACGCCGCGCTCCCACGCCCTGGCCTCCTCGTCGAGGTCGCCGAGCGGCATCGGGATCTCCAGGACGTCCTCCAGCCGGCGCAGCAGCGCCAGCGTGGCCTTCGGGTTGGGCGGCTGGGCGACGTAGTGGGGCACCGACGCCCACAGCGAGATCGCGTCGAGCTGCGCCTGGCCGAACGCGTGCTGCAACACCCCCACGATGCCCGTCGGGCCCTCGTAGCGGCTCAGCTCCAGGTTGGTCGAACGGGCCAGCCCCGAGTTGGTGGCGCCGCCGAGGATCGGCACCGGGCGGGTGTGGGGCGAGTCGTTGAGCAGCGCGCCCAGCATGACCGCCATCTCGATGCCCAGCTCGCGGCAGATGTAGACGATGTCGGCGCAGAACGAGCGCCAGCGCATGTTGGGCTCGATGCCGCGCAGCAGCACCACGTCACGGTCGAGGCCCGGAGGCCGGGCGCGCAGCAGCCGCGTCGTCGGCCAGACGATCGACTGGGTCAGACCGTCGTTCATCTCGACCACCGGCCTGGTGACCTGGAAGTCGTAGTAGTCGTCGGGGTCGAGCGCGATGAGCGGCTCGGCCTTCCACGCGGACTCGAGATGGGCGATCACACCGCTGGAGGCCTCGCCCGCGTCGTTCCACCCCTCGAACGCGGCAATGAGCACCGGGTCGACGAGCTCGGGGAGCCCTTCGAGCTCAATCACGTGTCGCCTCCTCTCCATCGTCCCGCTAAGCCTATGCGGTCAGCCGGCGTCAACGTCACCGATCTCCCCCCGAACGCGGGCTTCCACGCACGCGCCGACGTCCCAGTTGGCGCGCGTGCCGCCGGAGGAGCCGCGGGGGAGCGGCCGGGCCGGCCGGCCCGGGAGCGCGGGCGCAACGGCCGCGGGGGACGGGCCCGCCCATGCGACGGCAGGTCAAACGCCTGCTCGAACGTGCCGCGCACGGTCTTCCGTCGCCACGCCAGGGCATCACACGGCCACCTCCGCCTGCCGGCCCCCGCCGGGCGGCGTACCTGAGTGCCGTTCGCGATGCGCGAACTCCCGCCGGGCAGCCCTGCGAGGGCGCGTCCGCCCCCGTTCGCGACGCGCGAACAGCGGAAGCGGACGCCGCCCCTCGCGCGCCGACGCAGGGCGAGGAGGCGGCCGGGGACGGCCGCCGGGCGGTCAGCGGCCGCCGTCGGTCGTGTGGACGACGAGGACGTCGCACGCGGCCCGATGCGTCACCGCCGACGGCACCGACCCGAGCAGCCGCCCGGCCAGGCTGTTGAGCCCCCGGTTGCCCACCACGAGCAGGTCGGCGCGGTGCCGGGCGGCCGCGGCGATGAGCACGTCCACCGCGTCCCCCTGGTCCGCGGTCAGCACGACGTCGGTCGCGCCCGCCGCCGCGGCGTGCTCGCGGGCCGCGCGCAGGGCGTCGTCCGCGGGGGTGGACCCCGTCACCTTGTACGCCAGCTCGCCGAGCCGGTCAGCGGCGGCGGCCCGTTCGCTCTCCCGCATGGGCAGGTACGCGCAGGTCAGCACGAGCGTGGCCCCGGTCGCCGCGGCCAGGGACGCCGCGGCGGAGACGGCCCTGAAGGAGGAGGCCGAGCCGTCGGTCCCGACGAGGACGGTGCGATAGGCCATGAAGCCTCCTGCCGGACGTCATCACACAATTGACAGCACGTACAATAGCGGCCCCGTTCGTGCCGCGCAGCAGGCGGAGCCCGTACGGCGGAGGACGGGGGAGAGCGCGGGAGGCGCCCGCCGGAAAGCGCGGCGGAGGCGGGGGAGCACATGCGGCGGGGGAGGGGGAGCGGCCGCTCGCGGAAGGCTCCGGAGACGCACCCGATAAGCTCTACCCCATGAGCGCCTCCCCGTCCTTCCGAGAAGTCTTGTCCCAGCGCGTCGTCGTGGCCGACGGGGCGATGGGCACGATGCTGCAGGCCCAGGACCCCACGCTCGACGACTTCCACGGTCACGAGGGCTGCAACGAGGTGCTCAACGTCACCCGTCCCGACATCGTGCGCGGCGTCCATGACGCCTACTTCGCGGTCGGCGTCGACTGCGTGGAGACCAACACGTTCGGCGCCAACCTGGCCGCGCTCGGCGAATACGACATCCCCGAGCGCGTCTTCGAATACTCCGAGGCGGGCGCCAGGATCGCCCGCGAGGCCGCCGACCACTGGGCCACGCCCGACCAGCCCCGCTTCGTGCTCGGCTCCATGGGCCCCGGCACCAAGCTCCCGACCCTCGGCCACCTGCCGTACGCGAGCCTGCGCGACGCCTACCGCGACAACGCGGCCGGCCTGATCGCGGGCGGCGCCGACGCGCTGATCATCGAGACCTGCCAGGACCTGCTCCAGGTCAAGGCCGCCGTCGTCGGCGCCAGGCGGGCCATTGAGGCGGCCGGCCGCGACGTGCCGATCATCGCCCAGGTGACGATCGAGACCAACGGCGCGATGCTGCTCGGCTCCGAGATCGGCGCCGCGCTGACCGCGATCGAGCCGCTCGGCGTCGACGTCGTCGGCCTCAACTGCGCGACCGGCCCGGCCGAGATGAGCGAGCACCTGCGCTACCTCGCCCGCCACTCGCGGCTCAAGCTGTCCTGCATGCCCAACGCCGGCCTGCCCGTGCTCACCTCCGACGGCGCCTACTACCCGCTCACCGCGGAAGAGCTGGCCGGCGCCCACCAGTCCTTCGCCGGCGACTACGGCCTGTCCCTGGTCGGCGGCTGCTGCGGCACCACCCCCGAGCACCTGCGCCAGGTGGTCGAGCGGGTGCGCGGCAAGGAGGTCGCCCGCCGCCGCCCGCACCCCGAGCCCGGCGCCTCCTCGCTCTACCAGAGCGTCCCGTTCCGCCAGGACACCTCCTACCTGGCCATCGGCGAGCGCTGCAACACCAACGGCTCCAAGGCCTTCCGCGAGGCCATGCTGGAGGGCCGCTGGGACGACTGCGTCGAGACGGCGCGCGACCAGGCCCGCGGCGGCGCTCACATGCTCGACCTGTGCGTCGACTACGTCGGCCGCGACGGCGTCGCCGACATGAAGGAGCTGGCCTTCCGCTTCGCCACCGCCTCCACGCTGCCGATCATGCTCGACTCGACCGAGCCCGCCGTGCTGCAGGCCGGCCTTGAGATGCTGGGCGGGCGCGCCGCGGTCAACTCCGTCAACTACGAGGACGGCGCGGGCCCCGACTCCCGCTTCCAGAAGATCATGCGTCTCGTCCGCGAGCACGGCTCGGCCGTGGTCGCCCTGACCATCGACGAGGAGGGCCAGGCCCGCACCGCCGAGTGGAAGGTGCGCGTGGCCACCCGCCTGGTGGAGGACCTGACCACCAACTGGGGCATGCGCGTCGAGGACATCATCGTCGACTGCCTCACCTTCCCCATCGCGACGGGCCAGGAGGAGACCAGGCGCGACGGCCTGGAGACCATCGAGGCCATCCGCGAGCTCAAGCGCCGCTACCCGGGCGTGCAGACGACGCTCGGCCTGTCCAACATCAGCTTCGGCCTCAACCCGGCCGCCCGCATGGTGCTCAACTCGGTGTTCCTCAACGAGTGCGTCAACGCCGGGCTCGACTCCGCCATCGTGCACGCCTCCAAGATCCTGCCGATGGCCCGCATCCCCGACGAGCAGCGCCAGGTCGCGCTCGACATGGTCTACGACCGCCGCCGCGAGGGCTACGACCCGCTGCAGCGGTTCATGGACCTGTTCGAGGGCGTCGACGCGGCCGTCATGCGCGCGGGCAAGGCCGAGGAGCTGGCCGCGCTGCCGCTGTGGGAGCGGCTCAAGCGGCGCATCGTCGACGGCGAGAAGAAGGGCCTGGAGGCCGACCTCGACACGGCGCTCGAGCAGCGGCCCGCCCTGGAGATCATCAACGACGTGCTGCTCGACGGCATGAAGACGGTCGGCGAGCTGTTCGGCTCCGGGCAGATGCAGCTGCCGTTCGTGCTGCAGTCGGCCGAGGTGATGAAGACCGCCGTGGCCTACCTCGAACCTCACATGGACCGCGTCGAGGGCGAGACCAAGGGCCGCATCGTGCTGGCCACCGTCAAGGGCGACGTGCACGACATCGGCAAGAACCTCGTGGACATCATCCTGTCCAACAACGGCTACCAGGTCGTCAACCTCGGCATCAAGCAGCCGGTGTCGGCCATCCTGGAGGCCGCCGACGAGCAGAAGGCCGACGTCATCGGCATGTCGGGGCTGCTGGTGAAGTCGACCGTCATCATGAAGGAGAACCTGGAGGAGATGAACTCCAGGAAGCTCGCCGAACGCTATCCCGTGCTGCTCGGCGGCGCCGCCCTGACCCGCGCCTACGTGGAGCAGGACCTCGCCGAGGTGTTCCAGGGCGAGGTGCGTTACGCCCGCGACGCGTTCGAGGGGCTGCGGCTGATGGACGCGTTCATGGCCGTCAAGCGCGGCGTCGCCGGCGCGACGCTGCCGCCGCTGCGCGAGCGGCGGGTCAAGACCGGCGCGACGCTGGTCCGCACCCCCGTCGAGGCGCTGCCGGCCCGCTCCGACGTGGCCGCCGACAACCCGCTGCCGCGGGCGCCCTTCCACGGCGACCGCGTCGTCAAGGGCATCTCGCTGAACGAGTACGCCGCCTTCCTCGACGAACGGGCACTGTTCCTCGGCCAGTGGGGGCTCAAGCCCACCAGGGGCGGCGACGGGCCCGGCTACGACGAGCTGGTCGAGACCGAGGGCCGGCCGCGGCTGCGCATGTGGCTGGAGCGCATGCAGACCGAGGGCCTGCTGGAGGCGGCCGTCGTCTACGGCTACTTCCCGTGCGTCTCCGACGGCGACTCGCTCATCATCCTCGGCGACGACGGAGCCGAGCGCACCCGCTTCACCTTCCCGCGCCAGCGCCGCGACCGGCACCTGTGCCTGTCCGACTTCTTCCGCGGCAAGGACACCGGCGAGGTCGACGTCGTCGGCTTCCAGGTGGCCACCATGGGATCGAAGATCTCCGAGGCCACCGCCGAGCTGTTCGCCAAGGACGCCTACCGCGACTACCTGGAGCTGCACGGCCTGTCGGTGCAGCTGACCGAGGCGCTGGCCGAATACTGGCACGCCCGGGTCCGCTCGGAGTGGGGGATCGGCGGCGACGAGTCGCTCGACGACATGCTCAAGGTCAACGTCCAGGGCTGCCGTTACTCCTTCGGCTACCCGGCCTGCCCCAACCTGGAGGACCAGCGGCAGCTGTTCGAGCTGCTGGAGCCCGAGCGCATCGGGGTGACGCTGTCGGAGGAGTTCCAGCTCCACCCGGAGCAGGCGACCTCCGCACTGGTCGTCCACCACCCCGAGGCGAAGTACTTCAACGTCTGAGCGGCCGGGAACGACGACACGGGCGCGCCTGCACGGGCGCGCCCGCACAGGCGCGACGACACGGGCCTGAGGACACCGGGCCCGGCGAACACGGGCGTGACGACATCAGACGTATCGGGGGCGGGATGGACGCGGTCTTCTTCGACATGGACGGGCTGCTCGTCGACAGCGAGCGGGTCTGGCTGGAGATCGAGACCGGCGTGATGGCCAGGCTCGGCGCCGAGTGGACGCCCGAGCACCAGACCCACCTGGTCGGCGGGTCCATGGAGAGCACGATCGGCTACATGCTGGCCGTGTCGGGGGCCGGCGTGGCGCCGGAGACGGTACGCGAGTGGATGGTCACCGGCATGGTGGCCCGGCTGACCGCCGGGGTGGACGTCATGCCGGGCGCCTCCGAGCTGCTCGACGCCCTGCGCGCCGAGCGGGTGCCGGTGGCCCTGGTCACCTCCTCGCTCGGCGAGATCGCCGACGCCGTGCTCAAGAGCGTCGGCAGGGACCGTTTCGACGCCGTGGTCACCGCCGACGACGTCACCCGTACCAAGCCCGACCCCGAGCCGTACCTGACGGCCGCGAAGCTCCTCGGCGTGGAGCCGGTGCGCTGCGTGGTCCTGGAGGACTCCCCGAACGGCGTGGCCGCCGCCACGGCGGCCGGCTGCGCCGTGGTGGCCGTGCCGAGCCTGCTGCCCATCGAGCGGGCGCCGGGACGGCGGGTCGTCTCCTCCCTGACCGAGATCAGGGTCGCGGACCTGAGAACTCTCGTGGCCTCTTAGTCGTTCCCCTAAGGGGAAAGTGGTTCTCACGGAGGAGGCGCAAGGGCCTCCGCGTGCCAGGATGGATATCCAGAGCCACGATGAAGGGGCGGCGAGATGGAGACCTTTAACGCGATCGCCTGGCTGCCACTGTGCGCCGGAGTGACCATAGCCGGGCTGGTCCTGGCCTTCCTGACCTTCAGACGCAGGGGAGCGGCGGCCGGCATGCGGATGACGGCGTGGGCGTTGCTGCCCGTGGCCGCCTACCTCACCGGCGCGCTGCAGACGCTCTGGACCGTCGGCAGCGCCGTGGTGAGCTTCGTGACCAGCCTGGTGTTCAACCCGACCGTGTGGATCGGCGTGGCCGTGGCGGGCCTGTCGGCGGTGCTGTTCGTGGTGTCGGGCGTGATGCGCGGCCGCAAACTGTCCGCGGGCAGGGGCCTGGGCAGGAAGAAGAGGACGGGCGGCGACACGCCCGGGACGGAGCAGGCCGTGCCACCGGCGCAGGCCGCTCCCGCCGTGGGGCAGAAGCCTGCCGCGGGACAGAAGACGACGCAGCCGCTGCCGAAGCCCGCGCCGCGCAAGGCCGCCAAGGCCGACGACGACTTCTCCGACATCGAAGAACTCCTCAAACGCCGCGGTATCAGCTGAGCCCGGGCTCTGTCACAGTTCCGAGACGTAACCGGGACGGGCCGTAGACATTCACATCAAGATCGATACGAATGAGTTTCGCGTCAATCACAGATCGGCCACATAGCGGCCTGAGGGACTAGTCAGCGCAGCTCAGGCCATAGATTCTGCCTCCTGGGGTCGCGACTCGCGGTCTAAAGTCAGTACGCGATAGAGAGCGTCGTCTGGGCAGCAGGGGGCAATTCGGCATGACCGCACCGCTAGACGTTTCCGGTTCCGCCGCAGAAGCGCATCCGGAGTCGGTGCTCGCGGGAGCGGGCAAGGCCATCCAGGGCCGCTCGCTCTCCCGGATCGCCTGGATGCGGCTGCGCCGCGACAAGATCGCCCTCGGGGGCGGCCTCATCGTCGTGCTGCTCATCCTGGTGGCGATCTTCTCCGGACCCATCATCGCCGCGTTCGGGCACCCGCCGCTGGAGTTCCACCAGGACGCGATCGACCAGAGCACGCTCCTGCCCAAGGGCGCCTTCGGCGGGATGAGCAGCGAATACCTGCTCGGCGTCGAGCCGGTCAACGGCCGCGACATCTTCAGCCGGATCGTCGCGGGCGCGTGGATCTCGCTGCTCATCGGCTTCCTGGCCACTCTGCTCTCGGTCGTCATCGGCACCACGCTGGGCGTCGTCGCCGGCTACTTCGGCGGCTGGGTCGACCAGGTCATCGGCCGCCTCATGGACGTCTTCCTGGCCTTCCCGCTGCTGGTCTTCGCCATCGCGCTGGCGGGCGTCATCCCCGACAAGGGCTTCGGCCTGGAGGGCAACGGCCTGCGCATCGCGATGCTGATCTTCATCATCGGCTTCTTCAGCTGGCCCAGCATCGGCCGCATCGTCCGCGGCCAGACCCTGTCGCTGCGCGAACGCGAATTCGTCGACGCGGCCAAGAGCCTCGGCGCCCGCCACGGCTACATCCTCTTCCGCGAGGTCCTGCCCAACCTGCTGGCGCCGATCCTGGTCTATGCCACGCTGCTCATTCCGACGAATATCCTGTTCGAGGCGGCGCTCTCGTTCCTGGGCGTCGGCATCAACCCGCCCACCCCGACCTGGGGAGGGATGCTCTCCGAGGCGGTCCGCTTCTACACGCTGCCCCACTTCGTGCTCTTCCCGGGTCTGGCGATCTTCATCACCGTCCTGGCCTTCAACGTGTTCGGCGACGGGCTGAGGGACGCCTTCGACCCGCGTGCACGCTGAACTTCGCTCAATCCCCCACCTCACTAATCAAGGGGTTAGTCAATGAGAAGGAAACACGCACTGGCCGGAGCCGCGACAGCGGCGCTCGCCCTGGTGCTCTCCGCCTGTGGCGGCGGTGGCGGAACATCCCAGCAGCCCGCCCAGACGGCCGCCGGCGGCGGCGCGCAACCCGCGTTCAACGCCGCGCTGACGCAGGTGTACAACCCGTCGACGAAGAAGGGCGGCACGCTCAAGGCCGCCCACTCGGCCGACTGGGACAGCCTCGACCCCGGCGACACCTACTACGGCTACTCGTTCAACTTCGGCCGCTTCTACTGGCGGACGCTGACGATGTACAAGCCGGGCCCCGGCCCCGAGGGCAACACCGTCATCCCCGACCTGGCCGAAGGGCTCGGCACGCCCAGCGATGACGGCAAGACCTGGACGTACAAGCTCAAGAGCGGCCTGAAGTACGAGGACGGCACTCCCATCACGGCCAAGGACGTCGCCTACGCGGTGGCCAGGTCGTACGACAAGGAGACCTTCCCGCACGGCCCCTCCTACCTCAACGAGCTGCTCGACTGGCCGAAGGACTTCAAGGGCGTCTACAAGTCCGCCGACGTGGACTACAAGTCGGCCGTCGAGGCGACCGACGACAGCACGGTCGTCTTCCACCTGAAGAAGCCGTTCGCGTCCATGGACTACATCGTGCAGATGCCGATGAGCGCGCCGGTGCCGAAGGACAAGGACACGGGCGCCAAGTACAAGGAGAAGGTCCTCTCCTCGGGCCCGTACAAGTTCGAGACGAACGAGATCGGCAAGCGCTTCACGCTCGTCCGCAACGACCAGTGGGACCCGGCGACCGACCCCAACCGCCCGGCGCTGCCGGACCGGATCGAGGTCCAGCTCAACGTCAACGCCGATGACCTGGACAACCAGCTCATCTCCGGCGACATCGACCTCGACATCCCCGGCACCGGCCTGCAGCCGGCCGCCCTGGGCAAGGTCCTGCCCGACCCGGCGCTGAAGGCCCGCACGGACAACCCGACGATCCCCAGGCTCTGGTACGTCTCGGTCATCCCGGACAACCCGCCCATGGACAACGTCGAGTGCCGCAAGGCCGTCATGTGGGCGGCCGACCGCGTCGCCAACCAGACCGCCTACGGAGGCCCGCTGGCCGGCGGCGACATCGCCACCAACGTCATGCCGCCGCCCATCGTCGGCCAGGAGAAGTTCGACCTCTACACCACGCCCGAGAACAAGGGTGACGTGGCCAAGGCCAAGGAGGCGCTGACCGCCTGCGGCCAGCCCAACGGCTTCTCCACCACCATGGCCTTCCGCTCCGACCGCCCCCGCGAGAAGGCGCTGGCCGAGGCGATGCAGCAGGCGCTGGCCAAGGTCAACATCAAGGTCGAGCTCAAGGGCTTCCCCGGCTCCAGCTACTTCTCCGACTACGCGGGTAACACCGACTACGTCAAGAAGAACGGCATCGGCCTGGCCGGCCACGGCTGGGGCTCCGACTGGCCCGACGGATACGGCTTCATGCAGGCCATCGTCGACAGCCGGACCATCCGCAAGGCCGGCAACTACAACCTCAGTGTCAAGAACCCCGAGGTCGACAAGCTGATCGACCAGGCCTCCTCCGAGCTCGACGAGACGGCCCGCGCCAAGCTGTGGGTCGACGTCGACAAGAAGGTCATGGAGGACGCCTCCATCCTTCCGGTCGTGTGGGCCAAGTCGCTGCTCATGCGCGGCACGCGCGTGACCAATGTCGCCTACAACGAGGGCCAGAGCATGTACGACTACATCTTGCTCGGCGTCGAGTGACCAGGCGAGGTTCGGGGATCTAGCGAAGGCAGGTGAAGGCAGGAGTGGCCCGCCCGCCGCGGGCGGGCCACTCGGCCGGTAGCGGTGGTCACATACATCATCAGGCGTCTTATCGGCGCGTTCGCCATGCTGATAGTGATCAGCATGGTCACGTTCGGCATCTTCTTCGTCGTGCCGCAGTGGGCCGGGGCGACACCCGAGGCTCTCGCGTCGCGTTACGTCGGCCGGGCGGCCACACCGGAGACGGTCCACCTGGTGGCCGAGCGGCTCGGCTTCAACGACCCGGTGGTCGTGCAGTACGGCAGGTTCGTCAAAGGCCTGTTCACCGGCGCCGAGTACGACTACGGCGCGGGTGTCGAGCAGTGCCCCGCACCCTGCTTCGGCTACTCCTTCATCAGCGGGCAGCCCGTCTGGCCGGACCTGGTCGACCGATTGCCGGTCACCTTCTCCCTGGCCGTCGGAGCCGCGATCATCTGGGTGCTGGCCGGCGTGAGCGTGGGCGTGATCTCCGCGCTGCGCAGAGGCAGCTTCTTCGACCGCCTGTCCATGGGCACCGCGCTGGCGGGCGTGTCACTGCCGATCTTCTTCACCGGCATGATCTCCCTGGTCGTCTTCAGTTACGGCCTCGGCTGGACACCACCGGGCGGCGCGTGGACGGACTTCACCGTCAACCCGGCACAATGGGCCTTCAACCTGCTGCTGCCGTGGATCACGCTGGCGTTCCTGTTCGCCGCCGGATACGCGCGCCTGACCCGCGCCGGGATGCTGGAGACGATGGGCGAGGACTACATCCGCACGGCCAGGGCCAAGGGCCTGCGCGAGGGCAAGGTCGTGGTCAAGCACGGCCTGCGCGCCGCGCTCACCCCGATCCTGACCCTGTTCGGCATCGACTTCGGCCTGCTCATCGGCGGCGCCGTCCTCACCGAGACCACCTATACTCTGCCCGGGCTCGGCCAGTTCGCCATCCTGGCCATCAGGAACCAGGACCTGCCCCAGGTGATGGGCGTGGTGCTGGTGGCCGCCGGCTTCGTGGTCGTCGCGAGCCTGATCGTCGACCTCCTGTACGCGGTGGTCGACCCGAGGGTGAGGTTGTCGTGAGCTTTCTTGACGTCAAGGACCTGAAGATCCACTTCCCGACGGACGACGGGCTGGTCAAGTCCGTCGACGGGCTGTCGTTCGGCGTCGAGCGCGGCAAGACCCTCGGCATCGTGGGCGAGTCGGGCTCCGGCAAGAGCGTGACCAGCCTCGGCGTGCTCGGCCTGCACAAGGGCGGCCGCGCGCGGATCAGCGGCGAGATCTGGCTCGACGGTGAGGAGCTCAACGGCGCCAGCGCCGAGTACGTCCGCCGGCTGCGCGGCAAGAAGATGGCGATGATCTTCCAGGATCCGCTGTCGTCGATGCACCCCTACTACACGGTCGGCCACCAGATCATGGAGGCCTACCGGATCCACAACGACGTCTCCAAGCAGGTGGCCCGCAAGCACGCCATCGACATGCTCGGCCGCGTCGGCATCCCCGAGCCCGCCGGCCGGGTCGACAGCTACCCGCACGAGTTCTCCGGCGGCATGCGCCAGCGCGCCATGATCGCCATGGCGCTCTCCTGCGACCCCGAACTGCTCATCGCCGACGAGCCGACCACCGCGCTCGACGTGACCGTGCAGGCCCAGATCCTCGATCTCATGCGCGACCTGCAGCGCGAGTTCAACTCCGCGCTGATCGTCATCACGCACGACCTCGGCGTGGTGGCCGAGCTGTCCGACGACATCCTCGTCATGTACGGCGGCAAGTGCGTCGAATACGGCAGCGCCGACGACATCTTCTACCGGCCGGAGCACCCCTACACCTGGGGGCTGCTGGGCTCCATGCCCCGCCTCGACCGCGAGCCCACCGAACGGCTGCTGCCGATCAAGGGCTCACCGCCGTCCCTGATCAACGTGCCGCAGGGCTGCGCCTTCCACCCCCGCTGCCCGTACGCCGAGCGCACCGGCGGCAAGGCCCTCACCGAGGTGCCCGCCCTCGCCGAGACCGAGGGAGGCCACCTGGTGCGCTGCCACATGAGCAGGAGCGAGCGCCAAGGCCTATGGGAGAACGAGATCAAGCCAGTGCTGGAGATCCAGTGAGCGAGAATCAGCCGCTTCTGTCCGTGCAGAACATGGAGAAGCACTTCCCCGTCACCAAGGGCCTGCTCAAAAGGCAGGTCGGCGCCGTCAAGGCCGTCGACGGGATCAGCTTCGAGGTGTTCAAGGGCGAGACGCTCGGCCTGGTGGGCGAGTCGGGCTGCGGCAAGTCCACCACGGGACGGCTGGTCACCAGGCTGCTCGAACCCACGGCCGGCAAGGTCGTCTTCGAGGGCGAGGACATCACGCACATGAGCCAGGGCCGGCTCCGGCCGCTCCGGCGCGACATGCAGATGATCTTCCAGGACCCGTACTCGTCGCTCAACCCCCGCCACACGGTCGGCGCCATCGTCGGCGCGCCCTTCCGCATCCAGGGCGTCAAGACCGAGAACGGCGTCAAGAAGGCCGTCCAGGACATCCTGGAGATGGTCGGGCTCAACCCCGAGCACTACAACCGCTACCCGCACGAGTTCTCCGGCGGGCAGCGGCAGCGCATCGGCATCGCCCGCACCCTCGCGCTCAAGCCCAAGCTGATCATCGCCGACGAGCCGGTCTCCGCGCTCGACGTGTCGATCCAGGCCCA
Organism: Nonomuraea fuscirosea; assembly: GCF_035917475.1. NCBI lineage: Bacteria > Bacillati > Actinomycetota > Actinomycetes > Streptosporangiales > Streptosporangiaceae > Nonomuraea > Nonomuraea fuscirosea. The sequence goes on from NZ_CP109074.1 coordinate 2,934,521, forward strand.
GGTCGTCAACCTGCTCGAAGACCTGCAGAACGAGCTGGACCTGACCTACGTCGTGATCGCCCACGACCTGTCGGTGGTCCGCCACATCAGCGACCGGGTCGCGGTCATGTACCTCGGCAAGATCGTCGAGGTGGCCGACCGCAAGCGGCTCTACAGCTCGCCCATGCACCCGTACACCAACGCGCTGCTGTCCGCCGTGCCCGTGCCCGACCCGAAGGTGCGCAAGGACCGCGAGCGCATCCGGCTGACCGGCGACGTGCCCAGCCCGCTCAACCCGCCGCCCGCCTGCCGCTTCCACACCCGCTGCTGGAAGGCGCAGGAGGTCTGCAAGACGGTCGAGCCGCCGCTGGCGGAGCTGGCCAGCGGCCACCAGGTGGCCTGCCACTTCCCGGAGAACGTGACCGAGCCGGCCGCGGAGACACCCGCCAAGACCGGCTGACCGCCCGTCCGGCGTGCCCCCGCGAGGCGCGCCGGACGTGCGGGCTCAGGAGATGGCGCCCGGCGTGATCAGGCCCGTCTCGTACGCCAGCACCACCGCCTGCACGCGGTCACGCAGCCCCAGCTTGGTCAGCACGTTGCCCACGTGCGTCTTCACCGTCGTCTCGCTCACCACGAGCTTGGCCGCGATCTCGGCGTTGGACATGCCCTTGGCGATCAGCCGCAGCACCTCCAGCTCCCGCTCCGTCAGCCGGTCCAGCCGCGCGGGCGCGGCCTGCTCGTACGCCGACGGCAGCCGCGCCGCGAACCGGTCCAGCAGCCGCCGGGTCACGCTCGGCGCCACGATCGCGTCGCCGGCGGCCACCACCCGGATGGCCTGCACCAGCTCGTCCGGCGGCACGTCCTTCAGCAGGAACCCCGACGCGCCCGATCGCAGCGCCTCCACGATGTACTCGTCCAGGTCGAACGTCGTCAGCACCAGCACCTTCGGCACGTGCGCCGCCGGCGCCGCCTCCCGCACGATCCGGCGGGTCGCCTCGATGCCGTCGACCCCGGGCATCCGGATGTCCATCAGCACCACGTCGGGCAGCAGCGCCCTGGTCTGCTCCTGAGCGTCCTTGCCGTCCCCCGCCTGCCCCACCACCGTGATGTCGGGCTCGGCCTCGAGGATCAGGCGGAATCCGGTACGCAGCAGCGGCTGGTCGTCCACCAGCAGCACTCTGATCGTCATAGACCGTCCTTCAACGGGAACCTCGCCCGCACTTCGAAACCGCCCCCCGGTAGCGGACCGATGCTGAGGATTCCACCATAGAGGGCGACGCGCTCGCGAATGCCCACCAGACCATGCCCTGACGGCAGCGACACCTCGCCGTCCCTGCCGTCGCCGCTCTTGCCGCCGTTGCCGTCGTCGCGTACCTCCACATCCAGCTCGCCCGGATCGTGGCGGACGGTCACCACCGCCTTCACCCCCGCCCCCGCGTGCCGCAGGCTGTTGGTCAGCCCCTCCTGGACCAGCCGGTAGGCCGCCAGGTCCACCCCGGCGGGCAGCGGCACCGGCTCGCCCTCCACCCGCAGCGACGTGGGCAGCCCCGCCTCGCGCATCTGCTCCACCAGCGACGGCAGATCCCGCACGCCCGGCTGCGGGCCCAGCTCCGCGCGCGCGTCCGTGCGCAGCACACCCACGATGTTGCGCATCTCCGTCATCGCCAGCCGGCCCGTGTGCTCGATCGCCGACAGCGCCTCACGGGCCAGGTCGGGGTCGGCGGCCAGCACCCGCCGCGCCGCCGCCGCCTGCACGGTCATCACGCTGACGTGGTGGGCCACCACGTCGTGCAGCTCGCGGGCGATCCTCGACCGCTCCTCGGCCCGCGCCGCCCTGGTGTCGGCCGCGTGCGCCCGCTCCAGCCTGGCCGCCCGGTCCTTCAGCTCCTCCAGGTACGCCCGGCGCAACCGCAGGCTGCGGCCCGCCCCCCACACCGCCACCAGCACCACCGCGAAGACCACGTGCTCGTTCGGCCCGGACGCCATGACCGGGCCCGCCACCGCGCCGACCGCGTAGGTCGTCACCGCCAGCAGCAGCGCGCCCAGCGCCACCGCCAGCCCCCGATGGGAGGCCACCGAATAGAGCAGCACCATGCCGGACAGCGCCGACACGCCCGTGCCGTAACCGGCCACGTCGAGCAGCGCCTCCGGCACCAGCCCCGCGCACAGCGCCGCCAGCGGCCAGCGGCGGCGCACGGCCACCGGCGCGCACGCCAGCACCACCAGCAGGGCGCCGAGCGGGTCGGGCGCGCGCACGCCCTCGGCCGGCAGCCCTTCGGCCTGCAGCCGGGCGGGCCCGTAGAGCACGAACTGCGCCACGGAGGCCGCGGCCACCACCCCGGCCAGAACCGTGTCGTGGAGCCCGCTCCGATCTATGCGCACCGCTTCACTGTAAGACCAGGTGAGAGCCCGGAACCTCCTCCCACGGGAGGATAAGCGCGATCCGCCTGGTCGTCCCCGCCGGCCGGTCAGAGCTCGTCGGTCGCGGCGCGGCGGCTGCTGCGCACGGTGTCGCCCGGCTGCCGGTCGGGCACCGGCGGCGGGGTGCCGCCGAACTCCGGGCACAGCGCCTGGTGATCGCACCAGTCGCACAGCCGGCTCCTGCGCGCCCGCCACTCGCCCGACTCCAGCGACCGCTCGATCGCCGCCCACAACGCCATCACCTTGCGCTCGGTGGCCAGCAGGTCGGCCTCGTCGGGCGCGTACCGCAGCACCTCGCCCCGGCCGCCCAGATAGACCAGCTGCAGCAGCCGCGGGACCTGCCCGCGCAGCCGCCACAGCACCAGCGCGTAGAACTTCATCTGAAACAGCGCCTTGGCCTCGAAGTCGGGCCCCGGCGCGTTGCCCGTCTTGTAGTCGACCACCCGGACCTCACCGGTCGGCGCGACGTCGAGCCGGTCGACGTAGCCGCGCAGCATCAGGCCGCCGTCGAGCACCGCCTCCACGTAGAGCTCCCGCTCGGCCGGCTCCAGCCGGGTCGGGTCCTCCAGCGTGAAATAGCGCTCCAGCATGCCGCGCGCCTGATCCAGCCACTCCGCCTGCTCGGCCGCGTCGGCGAACATCTGCGCGTATTGCGGCTCCTCGGCCAGTAACCGCTGCCACTGCGGCTCCAGCAGCTCCAGCGCGGCCGGGACCGAACGCCGGGGCGCGGGCAGGTCGTAGAGGCGCTCCAGGACCGCGTGGACCACCGTGCCACGCACCGCCGCCTGCGACGGCTTCTCGGGCAGCCGGTCGATCACCCGGAAGCGGTAGAGCAGCGGACATGTCATGAAGTCGCCCGCCCGGGACGGGGAAAGAGCTCCGATGATCACCGGTTCGGTCAACGTCATGCACCGCACTCTAGGTCAAGAGCCCGACAGAATAACTCCCGCGGGACGAGGATCACGTGATCCGGCGCGTAGCATCAAGGCAGCAACAGCACGTAAATGGACGTTCAAGGAGTGCGGTGAGCGAGCAGAGCCCGCGGCAGGAGTTCTCCGGCATCCGGATGGGGAAGCCGTTCGGTATTCCGGTGTACGTGTCGTGGACGTGGTTCCTGGTGGCGGCGTTCATCACCGTCATGTTCGGCCCCCGGATGCGGCAGATGCTGCCCGACCTCGGCGAGTTCGCCGCGTACGGGGTCGCGTTCCTGTTCGCCGTGCTGCTCTACGTCTCGGTGCTGCTGCACGAGCTGGCCCACAGCGTCCTGGCCAAGTCCTACGGCCTGCCGGTCCGCCGGATCACCCTCTACCTCCTCGGCGGCGTCTCGGAGATCGAGAAGGAGCCGCCCACGCCGGGCAAGGAGTTCATGGTCGCCGCCGCGGGCCCCGCGCTCTCGCTCGGGCTGGCCGGCGCCGGCCTGGCCGCCGACGTGTGGCTGATCAACGACGGCGGCATCCTCGAGGCGCTGACCTGGCAGCTGTGGTTCGCCAACCTCATCGTCGGCGTGTTCAACCTGCTGCCGGGGCTGCCGCTCGACGGCGGCAGGATGTTGCGCGCCGGCGTCTGGAAGCTCAGCGGCAACCCGGGCTCCGGCACCGTCGTGGCGGCCTGGGGCGGGCGGGTGCTGGCCGTGGCGCTGGTGGTCTTCCCGGTGACGACCGCGCTGACGAGCGGGCGCGCCCTCGACACCGTCGACCTGGTGTGGCCGCTGGTGCTGTCCGCGTTCATCTGGATGGGCGCCAGCCAGTCGCTGCGCATCGCCAAGATCCGCCAGCGCATCCCGCGGGTCAACGCGCGCGCCCTGGCCCGCAGGGCCATCCCGGTGACCGCGGAGACACCGCTCGCCGAGGCGCTGCGGCAGGCCGGCGAGCAGCGGGCGGGCGCGATCGTCGTCGTCGACCACGAGGGCAGGCCCGTGGCCATCGTCAGCGAGGCCGCCGTCCAGGCCACCCCCGAGCACCGCCGCCCATGGGTGAACGCCGGCGCCGTGGCCAAGTCGCTGGAGCCCGCCATGATGCTGGGGGCCGGGCTGGAGGGAGAGGCGCTCATCGACGCCATGCGCGAGGCGCCGGGCAGCGAATACCTGCTCATCGAGGACGGCGGCGAGATCTTCGGGGTGCTCGCCACGGCCGATGTGAACCGGGTTTTCACAGGCGTCTGATTTGTCCCACTCGTTTCTGCGGCGACCCATCGATAGGGTCGTGTCCAGCAGTTTCGGGCTCCGGGGCCGCCTCAGACGATTTCAGCGATGCGACGACTGGCCGATAGTGTGCTGTTTGGCCAAACTTGCACAGTTAAGAGGTTTGTTGCGATCCGCGGTTCATCGAATCGAGACGGCGGGCCCGCGACACGGCCTCGCCGTCTGGGTATGCGTATGGCTGGTGGCCGGCACGGCAGTGCGGGTGCCGTAACATCGCCGGTTTCCGGGGAGGAGAGTTGAGTGACCGAGCGCAGCGAGGGCACCGATGAGCGCAGCACGGTCGTCATGAGGAGGGGCGCATGAGCGGCCAAGGCTTCGGAGTGGTGCGTCCGCTTCCTGGAAACGGGCTGGTCGCCTACGTGGGCGGGCTGCTGCTGGTCTGCGACTCGGCCGAGTCCGCCGCCGACGACCTGCTGGAGGCGCTGCGCGAGACGGCCGCCGCGGGCGGCGACGGCCGTGCCCTGGCCCGCAGGGCCGCCCAGGTGCTCGCCGCCAACATGGCCGGCGACCCCACCACGTGCGCGGTCGCCGGGCCCGTCGGCGACGGCGTCGCCGTCCTGGTCAGCGGCTCGGCCGCGGCCACCATCGGCACCGCCGCCGGCGAGACGCGGCTGGCCGGCAGCGACTCCCTGACCTGGGCCGACCGCCTCGTCACCAGCACCGTCGAACGCGTCGAGCTCAGCCTGCCCGGCGCCGGCAGCCCGCACCCCGCGGTCCGCTTCGAAGGCGGCATCGTGCACGGCGGCGGCCTCATCGGCGACCTCACCGACCAGCCCGCGGCCTCCGCCCCGGCCGCCTCGGCGTCCGCGGCCCAGTCCAGGCCGCTGACCAGCGAGATGCCCGCCACCGCCTTCCACCTGGAAGCCGACCTGATCCAGCCGCCGGCCCAGCAGCCCGTCGAACGACCCCCGTACCCGCTCGCCGACCAGCCGCCGATCCAGCCCGGCCCGCCCTCCGGCCCCCAGCCCGCGCCGTCGGCCGTCGAGCAGCCGCCCTACCAGCCCCCGGAGCAGCCGCCCTACCTGCCGCCGCAGGAGCCCGCCTACCAGCCCCCGCACGAGCCCCCGTTCCAGGCGCCGCACGAGCCGCCGTTCCAGCAGGAGTCGCCGTTCCAGCAGGAGCCGGCCTTCCACCAGGAAGCCCCCTACCAGCAGGAGCAGCCGCCCCCGCTGCCCGAGCCGCAGCAGTTCCCCTCCTACGACGAGCCGCCGCCCGCCGGCAACGGCGACCAGCAGGTCCCGCAGCACCTCGGCCCGCCCGACCACTTCGACCAGCCCGCACCGCCCCTGCTCGGCCCGCCCGACCACTTCGACCAGGGCCCGCCGCAACAGGAGCAGCAGCAGGCCGAACACGGCGACCGCCCGCTCGTCTACGGCGTCGACTGCAAGAACGACCACTTCAACGACCCCCGCGTCCCCTACTGCGCCGTCTGCGGCATCGCCCTCGTGCAGCGCACCCTCGTCCCCTACAAGGGCCCGCGCCCGTCGCTCGGCGTCCTCATCCTCGACGACGGCACGGCCCTGCCCCTGGAGAGCGACTACCTCCTCGGCCGCGACCCGGAGCGCGCGCCCGAGGTGGCCGGCGGCAACGCCAGACCCGCCAAGGTGACCAGCCCCGACGGCTCCGTCTCCCGGCGTCACCTGCGGGTGGCGCTCGACGGGTGGGACGTCAACCTGGTCGACCTGGGCTCGGTCAACGGCACCCAGATCCAGCCACCCGGCGACCCCAACTTCTACGACATCCCACCCAACGAGCCCGTCACCATCGCGCCGGGGACCACGGTCCGCGTGGGGGTGTCCCGCACCCTGCGCTTCGAGGCGCACCGAGGCTAGCCGGGGACGTCGCCGCCTGCCGCCCGCGCCCCGGACGAACCTCCGGGGCCGGGTGCCGCGCTGTGAACGCCCGGGGTCGGGTGCCGCGCTGCGACCTCGGGGCTGGGCACCGCGGTGTCGGCCCCGTCATAGGCCGTCCGTCCTGCTCGGGCCTGCGATCGTGCCCGACGCCACCCCTTGACCGAGCGCTCCCGCTCAACGCCGCCCCTTGACGGGCTCCGCTCCTCGATCGGCTTCGCCTTTGACCGAGCACGCCCCCTGCTCGGCTCCGCTCCGCTCCTTGACCGGCTCTGGGGCTCGCCCCACTCCGCCGCTCGACTCACTCCGTCGGCTGGCCAACCGCTCCGGGGGCAGGCGCGCATCGAGCCGGGACCTCGAGGACGCCTCTGGACACCCCGGGATCATGCCGCCGCAGCTCGCACACAACCGCGAACCGGGCACCGCACGCCTGGGCACCGCACGCCTGGGCACCGCACGCCCGCGTACCGCGCGCCTGGACACCACGTGGCTCGGGCACCACGCACCCGGACGGGATCGCACGTGTCGCGCGGGGAGCGTGCTCGGTCAAGAAGTGGTGGAGGCCGGTTCGGCGGAGGGTGTCAGGAACTCACGGGCGCCACGCAGGCGGGTCCTGAGCCGTTCTTGTGTCGCCGAGCAGTCCAGCCGTACCGCCACCGGGCCGGTCACCCGGGCGTTGGCACGGCGTCCGGTCGAGAGACGGGTGGCGTCGAGGCCGTCGCGGCGGGCGATGAGCACCCCCATCTCGTACCGGCTCACCGCGTCGGAGCCCGCCACGTGCTGGACGCCCGAGTGTCCCTGTACCGCCAGCTCCAGCAGCGCCGCCGCCAGGTCGGAGACGTGCACCGGGCACCGTATGTCATCCGTGAACAGCACCCCTGTGCGAGACCCTGAGGCCAGCGAGTGCACCAGCGCCTCGTGCGCCGACTCGCCGCGCCCGACGATCAGCGACGTCCTGGCGATGGCGGCATCCGGCAGCACGGCCCGGACGGCCGTCTCGGCCGCCGCCTTCGCCGCACCGTACGGGCTGATGGGGTCGGGGGAGCAGGACTCGTCGTAGGAGAAAGTCGTACCGGAGAAGACGACGTCACTGGAGACGTGCACCAGCCGGCCACCCGCCGCCGCGACGGCCGCCGCCACGTTCGCCGCGCCGTCGGCCGTGGTCGTCCAGTCGGCCTGACGGTACGCGGCGTTGATCGTCACCTCGGGCCCGAACGCCCTCACCACGTCGGCGAAGCCGGACCGCGAACGCACATCCACCCGCAGCCACTCGGCATCCGTGGCCTTCGCGCCGGTCCCGGACAGGTAGGTCGCGCCCACCTCATGCCCTGCTGCGGCGCACAACTGCACGAGCTCGCGGCCCAGAAATCCGCTCCCGCCGACGATGAGCACTCTCACGATCGGTCACGCTACTCCACACGGACATGCACTTATTGATCAGGACAAATCTTTCCGGCCTTGCTCGGTCCGCTTCGTCCGGCCCCGGCCCTGCTCGGTCCCGCTCTGCTCGGTCCCGCCTTGCCTCCTCGCCTCGGTCCGGCTTGTTCGTCTCGACCCGGAGCCAACACCGGACCTGCACCGAAAGAGGCACCGGCGCCGGACCTGAGTCGAACCAGCAGGGCCTCACGCGAGAACCGAACTACACCACTCCGCAGGACGTGACCCGTGACCGCCGGCGGCCCTGCAGCGCCTTCGCCTGTGCTGGTGCTTAGGATGCGGGGAGCTACAGCCCCGCACCACGTGCCGACCCTGATCGGATGAGGTGGTTGCGGTCTCAGCCGGGATGGGGGCGCCAGGATGGTGCGGAGCCGGCCTGCAGTGCCTTTGCCTGTGCTTCTGCTTCGGATGCGAAGAGCCACAGACCTGCGGCGCCGTAGTCGTCGGCAACCGCCGTCAGCGCATCCGCGTCAGCGCCGGTCAGGGCTTCGGCGTGGCGTAGTGCGAGCCGTACCCGGAGGCCGTCATGTGTCGCCGCGAGCACGGCCAGCCGGGGTAGTGCACTGACGGGTGCGCCCAGGCGTACGGCGTCGTGCAATGCCACCGCCTCGAACGACGAGGAGCCGCCCGCACGGCACTCCTCCGCATGCGCCAGAGCCAGATCCACGGCCCGCGACCGCTGTCCCGCCGCAGCGTTCGCCCACACTTCTGCAAGCGCCACCCAGTGGCGCAGCGCGGTCCATGTGACCGGCGCCCGCGCCGCGTCCGGTGACACCGCAGCTCCTGTCACGGTCAGTGACGCCCGACCTTCTACGGTGTTGGGTGACGCCAGCGCTCCTGTCGCGTCCAGCGATGCCCTCGCCTCTACCGCGGCGAGGGGCTCCCGCGCCTCTCTCATGTCCAGCGACGCTTGCGCTCCTGCCGCGTCCCCGCGCAGGGCCTGTGCCATCGCGTACGCCGTTCTGCGTTCGGCGGCGGTCAGCGGCGTCTCATGCCTGGCCGGAGCCCGTAGGAGGAACAGCGTCGCTCCCAGTTCGCCCCTCAACAGCGCCAGCCGCGCCCGGGCAAGCGCCTGTTCGCTCGTGCCCGGCCAACCGGGCCCCATGGAGGCGATCGCCCGTTCGACGGTCATCAGATCGCCGGCGAACCATCCGCACAGCGCCCACGTCATGTGAGCCGACGTCCACGGGGGAGTGGGCTCTGCCTCGGCGAGGCCCTTGCCGGCGTGCGCAGGCACCTGCTCATGGGGTGACGACCTGTGGGTGAGGGGCGACTCCTGCGGCCTCGGTGGCTTCTGGGGCTTTCCGGCCTGTACGGCAGGCAAGACGTCGCGAAGCACTGCCACCGCTTCGTCGGTTCGCCCCTGGTGGCACAGAGCCAGTGCCAATGCCAGAGACACCCGATCGTCGGCTGGCGGTGTGATTGCTCCGGCGGTGTGGGTCGTGTGGTCGTTCGGTGGCGGGGTGATCGTTCCGGTCGTGTGGTCGTCGGTGGGTGATGTAATCGGTTGGGCGATTTGGGAGGGGTGATGGTTGGCCGGTGAATCGATGGGACCGGGGGCTCGGGACGGCTGGTCGTCGGAGAGCGGCGTGCTTGGTGCGGAGCCCTGAGAACCCTGAGAACCCTGAGAACAACGTGAGCGCTGCGGAGGCCGGCCCTTAGTAGAGGGTGGTTTCGAAGCCGACGAGAGCTGGTCCACAGCCCTGAGTGCCTCGTCCGGGCGGGTCGCCTCAGCCAGCAGCCTCACCCTCTCCACGTCCAGTTCATGTCGGAGTGCCGCACGTTCCAGTTCCGATCGCCATCCCAGCGTCGCTGGGTCGGCTTCCGTCTCGTTCGACAGTGTCATCTGCTGGGCGGCCGTTTGGTGGAGTGAACAACCCCGGTAGAGATTCGTCTCGTCCGGGACGTGTGCTCGGTCAGGCTCTGTCTCGTCAGGCGGTTCTGTCCGGTCGGTGGTCGATTGGTGGGGTGGGCGTGCTTGGTCGAGGTTCGTCTCGTCTTGTGAATGTCGGGCGGCCAGGAGGCGTGGCGGAGAGGTCCTTGCCGGGTCCGAGTCGGGACGTGGTTCCGGGTCTCGCAGGTCCTTGCGCGTGGTGGACAGCAGGTCGAGTGCGTCGCCGAGTCGGTCCAGTCCCCAGGCCAGGGTCCGGGCTCTGGCCAGGGTCAGGCGTACCCGCTCCTGGTCGTCGCGCCTCGCATGGCGCGCGTCCGCCGCTGCGGAGAGCACCGCGTGTGCTTGGTTCGGCTGTCCGGCTCCGTTCAGGGCGGCCGCCAGTTCGATCGCCGCGCCGGCGCCTCCGCCCTCGCGCAGCGCGGCTCGCCCGAGACGGATGGCCGACGCGTGATCATGTACGGCCTCCGCCAGCCTGCACGCCCCCGCCAGCGTTCCAGCGTCCGCCCGCAGACCGCCCGCCAGCCGCCACGCCGCCACCCGGGCAGCGTCGCAGCTCCTGCGGGCCTCAGCGGCCTGCGATGAGGCTTCGACAGCGGCACCCGAGGGCGCTCCTGCTGTGGCACCCAAGGTCGTCTCCAGTGCCGTCTCCGGTGTCGCTTCCCGGGCTGTCTCCGGAGTCGCCGCTGGGGCCGCCTCCGAGGTCGTCTCTCGGGTGGCTTGGTGGGTCGCTGACCGGGCCGCCTCCAAAGTCGTCTTCGAGGTCGCCGCAGGGGCCGTTTCCAGGGGTTCCTCTGGTGCCGCCTCCAAGGTCGCTTCCGGAGTCGCTTCCGGAGTCGCGTCCGTGGTGACGCCCGTGGTCGCCTCCCCGGGGGTCTCCGTGGAGGTCTCCACGGTGGGGCCTGCTGTGACTTGCGCCGTGAACTGCCCTCTATGCGTCACCCCGGTCCCGATCGTGGTTTCCGCTGGGGACTCCAGGTCGGACTCCACCGCGGCGACGAGGTCGGCGTAGCGCTGAGTGCGGCGTGCGGCGGGGCACCGGGTGCGGGCCGCCTCCCCGTACAGGGGGTGGACCGGCCGTGCCACCTTTCCGCGCGCTTCGTGGGTCACCTCGATCACGCCGAGTTCCAGCGCCTCCAGCACGGCCGCCTCCGAGCACAGGCCCACGAGCGTCCTCACCCCGATGGGCTCCCCGAACGTCGCGTACTCCAGCACCGAGCCCGCGCCGTCCGGCAACGATCCCACCCGGTGGATCACGAGGTCGGCCGGGCTGCAGGCCGGTGGCGGGTCCCCGGACAGCCGCCACACCCCGCCCGCCTGCTGGAGTGCTCCAGAGGCACGCATGGCGTGCACCAGTTCGCGCAGCCACAGTGCGTTCCCGCCGGTGAGTTCCGCCAGCGTGGTCTCGACTGTGTCGTCGGCGGGGCCGTTCAGCGCCGTTGCCAGGACGGCCGCCATGTCCGCCTTGTCGAGGGGGGCCACCTCGAATCGTCTGAGCCGTCCGTCCCGCCACGACTCCACGACCGGGCCGCCGGTGTCCTCTTCCGAGCACACGGTCGCGATCAGGCGGATCCGCCCGGCGCGTACGAGGGCGGCCAGGACCTCGGCCGAGTGGCTGTCCAGCAGGTGAGCGTCGTCCACGAGCGTCAGGACCTCGATGCCGGGGGAGCACCGGCACCCGCCGCCCCCTTCGCTCTCAAGGCCGGCGTGTTCGATTCTCCCGCCGCAATGTCCGGTTCCTCCGGCAGGCGCCATCGCCCCGCCGCACCCCGGGGCGGTCCCGTACGCGGGCGGTGGTGACCCGCCCGGTACGTCGCGCAGCGCCCGGGACGCCCTGACCGTGAACGCGCCCCCGAGCCGCCCCGCCAGCCGCGCCGCGAGCGCGCTCTTGCCGGCTCCCGGCGGCCCCGTGACGAGCACCCCCTGGGCGGTCGGGTCGCCGGCGAGGCGGAGCAGGTGCCCGAGCTCCTGCTCCCGCCCGGCGAAGGGCCAGCTGGTCCCCATAATGCGAGGTTACGCCCCGGATATGGAAGGTGATCATCTATTTCCCGGTTTATGGCTCATTCGGGGAGAAAGGCGACAATCGACCAGAGTTGTCGCCGGCCGGAGCCGTTCTGTCAGCGCCTCGGTCAAGGAGCGGGGGAGAGGCGGCCGGAAGCAAGGGGAGGGCGGGAACGGCGGCGGGGCAGGGGGTGCGGGCGCGCCAGGAAGCGGGACGCGAAGGTCGTATTACGCTTTCTAATGAAAAATAGGGATTATCTTGGTTTAGGCGGTGAAAGGGGAAGACGGAAAAGAAACGCAGCCAGCTCCGAAGGAACACCGCGAAAGGCACCCCGTACCGGTCATCCCTATCCCGCGATCCGGCCGTACGCAAAGAGCCGCTCACGGCTGCGCAGGACGGAAGGCCCGTACGCCGCGCAACAGCCGCACCGCCGCCTCCATCCCGCAGGCCGCCTCCATCGCCCGCCCCGCCGCCGTCGCGAAGCGGCCCAGCAGGTGCTCGTCCCCGTCGCAGAACCCCCGCCCCGCGACCCAGACGAACACGTGGTCGCGCGCCACCACGGGCACGGGCGTGGCCAGGAATCCCGGCTCGCCCACCGACGCGTCCCGCGCCAGCCGCAGCGCCACCGAGGAGGTCGTCAGCTCCTTCATCACCCCCGACTCGGCCAGCCACCGCCGCAGCGGGTCCCCGGCCGGGGCGTGCACGTGGACGCAGCTCGTCTCCTGGCGCAGGACGTCCACCCGGACGAACCCCGCGTAAGGGGTTCCTGCCACGGCCGCGGCGGCACGCGCCAGCCGGTCGATCAGGTCGGCGGCCTCCGGGCAGGAGAAGGAGGTGATGAGATCACGCATGGCGGCATCGAGGCGGTTGTATGGCATGGCGATGATCCCTCGGAGCGGAGGGGGCGAGATCGCGCAGCCCGATCACGCGACGCTCACCTGCGGGTGCCCTGACTATCGCCCCCGACGCCGCCCTTGACTACCCCCCAACAGGAAATCAGGATTTTTGAGCATTTCAGGTAGCCACGAGGGCCGCGCCGCAACGCCGGTCCTGTCCCGTACCAGTTCACGGCACTCCCACGCGTTCCCTCAACGCCCGTCACGCCCCACCTAAGGCCGCCGCCCCGCGCTCCACGGCAGCCGCAGCCGCCCGTGCCGCTCCGCGCGCCGCACCAGCGCCCACTGCACGTCGTCCGCCCGCGTGCCGTCCGGCCTCGGGAACAGCTCCTTCTGCACGCCCTCCCGCTCGAACCCGGCCCGCCGCAGCACCGCGTGCGAGGCCGTGTTCGCCACGTCGGTGCCGGCCACGATGCGATGCAGCGGCGTGTTCGCGAACGCCCACCCGGTCAGCAGCGTGACCGCCCGCGTCATGAACCCCCTGCCGCGGAAGGCGGGCAGCAGCGAGTAACCGATCATCGCCTGCCCCAGCGGCGGCACGACCTGCGTCAGCTGCACGTGCCCCGCGAACGCCCCCGAGGCCGCGTCCCTGATCGCCAGCTCGATCCGCTGCCCCGACACCCACCAGTAACGGGTGCAGCGGCAGCGGCGCTCGTCGTCCTCCAGTGACGCGGCCTGCCCCACGGAGAAGGCCGCCACACTCGGCTCGGTCATCATCCGGTGGTAGTCGCCGGCGTCGGCCGGCTCCACGGGGGCCAGCCGCACCACGCCGTCGCCCAGTTCGCCGCCCTCGAAGAACGGCAGGTACGGCTCCGCCCCCGCCACCACCTCCCCCTCCAGCCGGGCGAACGTCACGTAATCGGCGAAGCGCCCGTCACGCAGCCGCCGCGCCTCCCGCCGCAACCCCTCCTCGCGAAAGCCCGCCTTGTACGCCACCCGCAGGCTCGCCACGTTCTCCACCTCGGCCTCCAGCTCGACCCGGCGCACCCCCTGGTCGAACAGCCAGTCCGTCACCGCCCTGGCCGCGGTCGCCGCCACGTCACGCCCGCGCGCCCACGGCGCCACCAGGTAGCCGAGCCGCGCCACCCCCCACTCGTCCGGCGGGCGCACCCCGATCGCGCCGGCGAAACGGCCGTCCAGGGTGATCGCGTACTCGGCCCCGCCGTCCGCCCACTTCGCCGGTGCGTTCTTCACGTACTCCAGCGCGTGCTGCGGCTCGTACGGGTCGGGCAGTAACGGCATGAACCTGGCCGTCACCGGATCCGAGCACATCCGCACCACCTCCGCCACGTCCGCCTCCACCGGCGGACGGAGGATCAGGGGACCGGTCGAGAGCACGTCACGCGGAAACATCCCCCATAGATATCGCGCGTCCTGGAGCCCTCGAAAGCCCTATAACCTTGCCGCCATGGGTTTCCGCAGGCATGGGCCTTTCCAGGTGGGGGATCAGGTGCAGCTCACCGACCCCAAGAACAAGCGCCACACGATCACCCTCAAAGAGGACGGCGTCTTCCACACCCACAAAGGGGCCATCCCGCACGGCGACCTGATCGGGCAGCCCGAGGGCTCCGTCGTGCGCTCCTCCGGCGGCACGCAGTACCTCGCCTTCCGCCACCTGCTCCAGGACTACACGCTGGCCATGCCGCGCGGCGCGGCCGTGATCTATCCCAAGGACGCCTCGATGATCGTCGGCATGGCCGACGTGTTCCCCGGCGCCCGCGTCATCGAGGCCGGCGTCGGCTCCGGCGCGCTGACCTGCTTCCTGCTGCGCGCCGTCGGCCCCGAGGGCCACGTGACCTCCTACGAGCGGCGCGAGGAGTTCGCGGACGTCGCGCGCAAGAACGTGGAGAAGTTCTACGGCGGCCCCATGGACGACAACTGGCGGCTGGTCGTCGGCGACCTGGTGGCCTCCATCGACGAGGTCGACGTCGACCGGGTCATCCTCGACATGCTCGCCCCCTGGGAGTGCGTCGACGCCGCCGCGAAGGCGCTCACGCCCGGCGGCGTGATCTGCTGCTACGTGGCCACGACGACCCAGATGTCCAAGACCGTGGAGGCCATTCGCGATCACGGGTGTTTCACCGAGCCGCAGGCGTGGGAGACCCTGGTTCGCGACTGGCACGTCGAAGGGCTCGCGGTAAGACCCGATCATCGGATGATCGGCCACACCGGTTTCCTCGTCGCCGCCCGCCGCATGGCCGACGGCGTGACCCCGCCGCCGCGCCGTCGACGACCGAAGGGGACGACTGAGGAACTATGACAATTTGGCCACGAGGGTGCGTTGGTGCGTGACACGGGAACAGATCGCCGTGTTCATATGCTGGGAGTATTAAACGCCCTATTGGGGATTAATCAACGAATACTGAATGTCACTCTACGAACACTGCCCGGCCAGGTTACGGAGGGGCCCGAGATAGGTAAGGTCCTTAGTAGTCGCTCTCGACTGGGAAGGAGGTGACGGGGCGTGGCAGCTCGCGATGATGCTGAGGCTCGAGCCGCGCAGCGCGAACGGGAGGTCGCTGATCTTTCAACACAGGTCTCCTTCCTCCAGGAGGAGATCACCGCGCTGAGGCGGAAGCTGGCCGAGTCACCCCGTCAGGCCAGGGTCCTCGAAGAGCGCCTCCATGAGGCACAGGCGAACCTCGCGGCCGTTACCGGCCAGAACGAACGCCTGGTGGCCACCCTCAAGGAGGCCCGGGACCAAATCGTCGCTCTCAAGGAGGAGGTCGACCGGCTGGCGCAGCCGCCATCCGGCTTCGGCACCTTCCTGGAGGCCAGAGAAGACGGCACGATCGAGGTGTTCACCGGCGGCCGCAAACTCAGGGTGAACGTCAGCCCGGCCGTCGACGTCGACTCGCTGCGGCGTGGCCAGGAGGTCATGCTCAACGAGGCGCTCAACGTGGTCGAAGCACTCGGCTACGAAGAGGTCGGCGAGATCGTGATGCTCAAAGAACTGCTCGACGAGGGCAAGCGGGCCCTGGTCATCTCGCACGCCGACGAGGAACGCGTCGTGCGACTGGCCGAGTCGCTGGTCGGCCAGCCCATCAGGGCGGGCGACTCACTCCTGCTCGAACCTCGCTCCGGCTACGTCTACGAGCGCATACCCAAGTCCGAAGTCGAAGAGCTCGTGCTCGAAGAGGTCCCCGACATCTCCTACGAGGAGATCGGCGGCCTCATGAGGCAGATCGAGCAGATCAGGGACGCCATCGAGCTGCCCTACCTGCACGCCGACCTGTTCCGCGAGCACAAACTCCGTCCGCCCAAGGGCGTGCTCCTGTACGGCCCGCCCGGATGCGGCAAGACGCTCATCGCCAAGGCCGTCGCCAACTCCCTGGCCAAGCAGGTCGCGGAGAAGACCGGCCAGTCCGGCAAGAGCTTCTTCCTCAACATCAAGGGCCCGGAACTGCTCAACAAGTACGTCGGCGAGACCGAGCGGCACATCCGCCTGGTCTTCCAGCGGGCCCGCGAGAAGGCCTCAGAGGGCACCCCGGTGATCGTGTTCTTCGACGAGATGGACTCGATCTTCCGCACCCGAGGCTCCGGCGTGTCCTCCGACGTGGAGAACACCATCGTCCCTCAGCTGCTGTCGGAGATCGACGGCGTCGAGGGCCTGGAGAACGTCATCGTCATCGGCGCCTCCAACCGCGAGGACATGATCGACCCGGCGATCCTGCGGCCCGGCCGCCTGGACGTCAAGATCAAGATCGAGCGGCCGGACGCCGAGGCGGCCAAGGACATCTTCTCCAAGTACCTCGTCTCCGACCTGCCCCTGCACCCGGACGACCTCACGGAGCACTCCGGCTCCCGCGAGGCCACCATCGTGGGCATGATCCAGAGCGTCGTCGAGCGCATGTACACCGAGAGCGAGGAGAACCGCTTCCTCGAGGTGACCTACGCCAACGGCGACAAGGAAGTCCTCTACTTCAAGGACTTCAACTCCGGCGCGATGATCCAGAACATCGTCGACCGGGGCAAGAAGATGGCCATCAAGCAGTTCCTCGAAAGCGGCCAGAAGGGCCTGCGGGTGCAGCACCTGCTCACGGCCTGCGTGGACGAGTTCTCCGAGAACGAGGACCTGCCCAACACCACCAACCCCGACGACTGGGCCCGCATCTCCGGCAAGAAGGGCGAACGGATCGTCTACATCCGCACGCTCGTCTCCGGCAAGCAGGGCACCGAAGCCGGCCGGTCCATCGACACCGTCGCCAACACCGGTCAGTACCTGTAGAACCCCTGGACGGCAGGGTCGCGCGACATCCGCCGCGCGGCCCTGCCGTCTTTTCGCGGCCATGTGGGAACGCTGCCATCCACGGCCTTACGTCCCTTTCGCGGCGTGACGCGTACAAGATCCCACCAGGAACGCGCGCGACACGGCCGATACACATGCACGCCACCCCGATGAGGCGCACACTGAGCCTGTGACCACGCTCAAACGGGTGGACGTGCACGTCGAAGGCATAGTCCAAGGGGTCGGCTTCCGCCCCTTCGTCTACTCGCTCGCCAACCGGCTCGGCCTGGCGGGACGCGTGCGCAACGACGTCAACGGCGTCCACATCGAGGTCGAAGGAGCCCACGCCGGCGTCGCGGAATTCCTCACCGCCCTCGAACGCGACGCGCCCGCCCTGTCCGAGATCGAACGCGTCACCGTCGTCAGCGGCGAACCCGCCGGGCACAGCGGCTTCACCATCGCCACCAGCGACCCCTCCGGCCCGCACCGCGCACTCGTCTCCGCCGACACCGCCACCTGCGACGACTGCCTGCGCGAACTCGCCGACCCGGCCGACCGCCGCCACCGCTACCCGTTCATCAACTGCACCAACTGCGGGCCCCGCTTCACCATCGTGCGCGGCGTCCCCTACGACCGGCCCCGCACCACCATGGCCGGATACGGCATGTGCGACGACTGCGCCCGCGAATACCACGACCCCGGCGACCGCCGCTTCCACGCCCAGCCCACCTGCTGCCCCGCCTGCGGCCCCCGGCTGCGGCTGCGCGACGCCCGCGGCGTCGACCTGTGCGGCGACCCCGTCTCCTGCGCCGCCACCCTCCTGCGGGCCGGCCGCGTCGTCGCCGTCAAAGGACTCGGCGGCTACCACCTCGCCGTCACCGCCTCCGACGAACGCGCCGTCGCCACCCTGCGCGGGCGCAAACACCGAGAGGAGAAACCGTTCGCCGTCATGGCCGCCGACCTCACCCAGGCCCGGCGGCTGTGCGAGATCGACGACGCCGCGGCCGCGCTGCTCACCAGCCGCGCCCGCCCCATCGTGCTGCTGCCCCGCCGGCGGGACACCCCCGCCGCCCGCGTCGCCCCCTCCGTCGCCCCGGCCGGCCGCCACCTCGGCCTCATGCTGCCGTACACGCCGCTGCACCACCTCCTGCTCGCCGAACTCGCCGAACCCATCGTCCTGACCAGCGGCAACGTCTCCGACGAACCCATCGCCTACGAGGACGCCGACGCCCTCACCCGCCTCGGCGGCATCGCCGACGCCTTCCTCGTCCACGACCGCGCCATCCACACCCGCACCGACGACTCCGTCGTACGACCCGGCTCGGGCGAGGTCACCGTGCTGCGCCGGGCCCGCGGCTACGCCCCCGAACCCCTCGCCCTGCGCCGGCCCGCCCCCAGACCCGTGCTCGGCTGCGGCGCCGCACTCAAGAGCACCTTCTGCCTCCTGCACGGACGCCGCGCCTTCGTCTCCCACCACCTCGGCGACCTGGAGAACTACGACACCCTGCGCGCCTACGCCGAGAGCATCGACCACTACCGCGACCTGTTCGGCATCCGGCCCGAACTCATCGCCCACGACCTGCACCCCGACTACCTGTCCACCCGGCACGCCCTCCAGCAGACCGGCGTCGAACACGTCGGCGTCCAGCACCACCACGCCCACATCGCCTCCTGCCTCGCCGACAACGGCGACCCCGGCCCCGTGATCGGCGTCGCCTTCGACGGCCTCGGTCACGGACCCGACGGCACCCTGTGGGGTGGCGAGTTCCTGCGGGCCGACCTGACCGGCTACGAACGCCTCGGCCACCTCGCCCAGGTCCCCATGCCCGGCGGCGCCGCCGCCATCCGCCAGCCCTGGCGCATGACCGCCGCCTACCTGCGCGACGATCGCCCCGGCCTCGACGTCGCCGCCCGCAACGCCGAACGCTGGCCCGCCGTCCTCCAGCTCGCCGCCAGCGGACTCAACTCACCCCTCACCTCCAGCGCCGGCCGCCTCTTCGACGCCGTCTCGGCCCTGCTCGGCATCCGCGACACGATCACGTACGAGGGGCAGGCGGCGATCGAACTCGAACAGCGCGCCGACACCTCCGAGACGGGCGTCTACGCCGCCGCCATCACCACCTCCGGCCGCTCCGACGGCGGCCCGTTCGTCGTCGAGGGCGGCGACCTCGTCCGCGCCGCCGCCGACGACCTCGCCGCCGGGATCGACCCCGCCGTCATCGCCGGACGCTTCCACAACGGCGTCGCCGCCGCCATCAGCCGCTCCTGCGTCGCCCTGCGCCAGGCCACCGGGCTGACCGCCGTCGCGCTGTCCGGCGGCGTCTTCCAGAACGCGCTGCTGCTCGAACGCACCGTCCAGCGGCTGCGCGCCGCCGGCTTCCGCGTGCTCAAGCACGTACGGGTGCCGCCCAACGACGGCGGCATCAGCCTGGGCCAGGCCGCCGTCGCCGCCGCCCGCGACCGCTCATGACGGCCTCCGGGCGCCGGTGACGGCACCACGCGGGCAGCAGGCCGCCCCGGCCTAGCATGGCGATCATGGAGTACCTCAATGCCGCCCGCGCCCCGTACACCGGCCAGGACCGGGAGCTCATCGGCACCGCGCACGCCCGCCGCGCCCGCGCCCACTTCGCCCGGCGGCCCGCCTACCGGCCCACCCCCGTCCACACCATCCCCGGCCTGGCCGGGACCGCCGCCGTCCACGTCAAGGACGAGAGCGCGCGCATGGGGCTGGGCAGCTTCAAGGCGCTCGGCGGCGCGTACGCCGTCCACCTGCTCGCCCAACGCGACGGCACCCGCACGCCCGTCGTCTGCGCCAGCGCCGGCAACCACGGCATCTCCGTCGCCGCCGGCGCGGCCGAAGCCGGCCTGCCCTGCCACGTCTACCTCGCCGAGGACGTACCGGAGACGTTCGCCCGGCGGCTGCGCGACCTCGGCGCCCGCGTACACCGCGACGGCCCCGACTACGACGCCGGCCTGCGGGAGGCCCTCAGCGCCGCCCAGGAGCACGGCTGGCGGCTCGTCGCCGACACCTCATGGGAGGGCTACACCAGCGTCCCCCTGGACGTCATGCGCGGCTACACCGTCCTGTTCGACGAGCTCACCGACCCCGGAGCCGTCGCGGACGACCTCGGGCCGACGCACGTCTTCGTGCAGGCCGGCGTCGGAGGACTGGCCGCCGCCGCGGCCGGATACGTCCGCGACCGCTGGGGCGAACGACCCAGGATCGTCGTCGTCGAGCCCGAAGGCGCCCCCTGCCTCATCGAGAGCGCCCGCGCCGGCGCGCCCGTACACGTCCACGGAGCCCCCACCACCCTCGGCCGGCTCGACTGCAGGGAACCCTCGCTCCTCGCCCACCGCCTCCTGAGCCACCTGGCCGACCTCTACCTGACCATCACCGACGACCAGGCCGCCGCCGCCGCGCGCGAACTCGGCCGGGCCGGCGTCGCCCTGTCCGCCTGCGGCGCCGCCGGAGCCGCCGGGCTGCTCGCCCTCACCCCCTCCGCCCGCCACGCCCTCGGCCTCGACCACACCGCACGCGTGCTGCTCGTGGGAACTGAGGGACCAGTGGAACCAAAGTGATCAGAAATACGTCAAAGGGGGCGTGCATCAACCCAACCGGCCGCGCCACGCACGAGGAAACGGCCGGTTGGCCGAACTCGACCTCCTGCGCTTCCTCGCCGCCCTGGCCGTCGTCGCCTTCCACTACCTGGTCGCCTACGCCTCCGTGTGGGGCGACCGGCCCGCGGAACTCTTCCCGGCCCTGGCACCCGTCGCGGGGCTCGGTATCTTAGGCGTTGAGCTCTTCTTCATCATCAGCGGATTCGTCATCCTCATGAGCGTCTGGGGACGCGGCCTCGCCGCCTTCGCCCGCTCCCGCCTGATCCGCCTCTACCCCGCCTACTGGCTCAGCCTGGCCGCCATCGCCGCCCTCTACGGCCTCACCGGAGCCAAGCCGCTCGACCCAAAACTTTCCCCAGGTGAATACCTGGTGAACGCCACCATGTTCCAGCGGCTGTTCAAACTCACCGACGCCAGCGGCGTCTACTGGTCCCTCTGGGCCGAGCTGCGCTTCTACCTCCTGATGTCCATCCTGGTCATCGTCGGCGTCACGTACCGGCGCGTACTGATCTTCGCCGGCGTCTGGCTGGCCGCCGTGATCGGCGCCAGGATCCTCGAGAACGGCACCGTCGACGAGATCGTCATGCCGGACTACGCGCCCTACTTCATCGCCGGCATGGCCCTGTACCTCATCCACAAGCACGGCAGTTCCTGGCTCCCGTGGCTCTACGTCGCCGCCGGCTACGGCCTGTCGATCGGTTCCGCGCTCGACCGCGTGCAACGCCGCGTCGACCTCGCCGGATTCAAGAACATGCCCGTCACCCCCGTCAGCGTGGTCGTCACCGTCACCCTCATCTACCTCGCCACGTCCCTCGTCGCCCTCGGGCTGCTCCGCCTCAAACCGTCCAGGACGCTCACCGCGCTCGGCGGCACGACATACCCGCTTTACCTCTTCCATAGCGTCATCGCGGTGGCCCTCATCCCGCTGCTCACCGGGGACCTGCCGCCCTGGGCCGTCGCCCTGACCACGACCCTGACCGCGATCGTGGTGTCGTATCTCGTCTACTCCTTTGCCGAACGCCCCATCCAGCGGCTCCTCAAGCCACGCAGATCACCACAAACCCCATCAGCTCCCGGCGTACAGGTTGAAAAGGCGTCGGTGCCATAACTCTGTGGCCCCGGGGCACTGTGAAGGGCATAGGCTCGGGCATATAAACGGCGGATAGACAGACCCGGACGAACAGAGGGTGTTGCATGACGGTGCGTCGGGTGATGGGCATCGAGACCGAGTACGGCATCTCCGTACCAGGTCAGCCAGGCGCCAACGCGATGGTGACCTCCTCGCAGGTCGTGAACGCCTACCTGGCCGCCTCGGCGGCCCGCGCGCGCAGGGCACGATGGGACTTCGAAGAGGAAAACCCGCTGCGCGACGCGCGCGGCTTCGACCTGGCCAGAGAGGTGGCCGACCCCACCCAGCTGACCGACGAGGACCTCGGCCTGGCCAACGTCATCCTCACCAACGGCGCCAGGCTCTACGTCGACCACGCCCACCCCGAATACAGCGCGCCCGAATGCACCAACCCCCGGGCCGCCGTCATCTGGGACAAGGCCGGCGAACGCGTCATGTACGACGCCGCCACCCGCGCCTCGGCCATCCCCTCCAACGCGCCCATCCAGCTCTACAAGAACAACACCGACGCCAAAGGCGCCTCCTACGGCTGCCACGAGAACTACCTCATGCGGCGCGCCACCCCCTTCGCCGACATCGTCAGGCACCTCACCCCCTTCTTCGTCTCCCGCCAGATCGTCGTCGGCGCCGGCAAGGTCGGCATCGGCCAGGACTCCCGCGGCGAAGGCTTCCAGATCAGCCAGCGCGCCGACTTCTTCGAAGTCGAAGTGGGCCTCGAGACCACGCTCAAGCGCCCGATCATCAACACGCGCGACGAACCGCACGCCGACCCGGAGAAGTACCGGCGCCTGCATGTGATCATCGGCGACGCCAACATGTCGGAAATCTCGACTTATCTGAAACTCGGCTCCACCGCCCTCGTCCTCGCCATGATCGAAGAGGGCTTCCTCACCCGCGACCTCGCCGTCGAAAACCCCGTACAAGCACTCAGGGCCGTCTCCCACGACCCCACCTGCCGCTACGAGATCCCCATGCGCGACGGCCGCAAGCTCACCGCCGTCCAACTCCAGATGGAATACCTGGAACAAGCCCGCAAATACGTCGAAGAGCGCGGCACCGCCCAAGACGAGATGAACAAGGACATCCTCGACAGGTGGGAATCCATCCTCACCCGCCTCGCCGAAGACCCCATGCAACTCGCCCGCGAACTCGACTGGGTCGCCAAACTCGAACTCCTCGAGGGCTACCGCAGCCGCGACGGCCTCGCCTGGTCCCACCCCCGCCTCCAGCTCGTCGACCTTCAATACTCCGACATCCGCCCCGACCGCGGCCTCTACAACCGCCTCGTCGCCCGCGGACGCATGCAACGCCTCGTCACCGAAGACGAAGTCCAGCGCGCCGTCGAACAACCACCCAGCGACACCCGCGCCTACTTCCGCGGCCGCTGCCTCAGCCAATACAGCGAATCCGTCGCCGCCGCCTCCTGGGACTCCGTCATCTTCGACATCCCCGGCCGCGAATCCCTCCAGCGCGTCCCCACCCTCGAACCACTCCGCGGCACCAAAGCCCACGTCGGCGAACTCTTCGACCGCTGCCACACCGCCGCCGACCTCGTCGCCGCACTCACCGGCGGCGACTGACCACACCGGCCGGCTGATCATCGGCAACCCAGGGGATCGCCACCACCCGGCGGTCCCCTGCAGTGGCGTGGGCACTGTGATGCGGAGCACACCGGACCTGCTCCAAGCCCGAGGCCCATGGGGCTTCGCGATTGGATAGGGCTACTATCTGGCCAACCCGGCAAGATCGACGGCCGATCGGCGCGAAATGTCGTCCCGTTCGGGGAAGATATGGACTAGAGGCAGTCCCCCGAAGCGGAGGTAGGACATGGCGAGCAAGGACACCGGCGGCCAGAAGCAGACCGGACGCCGCGAGAACGAGGTCGAGGAGACCGAGGCCTCGGCGGCGCCGGATGTGCAGGAGCGGCAGGAGAAGCTCACTGACGATGTCGACGCAATTCTGGACGAAATCGACGAAGTTCTCGAAGAGAACGCAGAGGAGTTCGTCAGGTCATACGTCCAGAAAGGCGGACAATGAGGGAAATATCGGACATCGGGTGATCGGGGAGGGGGGATGGAAGGGCGTAAGCGGTGTCCGGACTGCGAGGAGGAGAAGGACGTCTCCGAGTTCGGGCTCAACAAGCGCATGGCTGATGGGCTGGCGCGCTACTGCAAAACGTGCTTTCGGCGGCGGTCCATTCAGAGCTATCGCAAGCGCAAGGAGGAGCAGGGGAAGGCCGTGCGAGAGGCGGTCGCTGTTCCGGACGGACACAAATACTGCCCGCGCTGTAAAGAGGTGAAGCCTGTAGCCGATTTCGGGGGCAACCGGTCTACACGATCGGGGCTCACCGCGTACTGCAAGCCGTGCCACACCATCGTGACGCGCGAAAACAAGATCAAGAAATACGGCAGCGAGCGGAATTACCTGCTCCAATACCGCTACGGCATCACCGAGGACGACTTCGAGCGCATGCTCGCCCGTCAGGGCGGGCTCTGCGCCGTCTGTCAGAGCGTTCCGGGCACGTTCGTCGATCACTGTCACCGGAGCGGTGCCGTCCGCGGCATTCTCTGTTTCAACTGCAACAACGGGCTCGGGCACTTCGGCGACAATCTGGTGTTGCTGGAGCTGGCCGCGCTCTATCTGGACGGGGAGGTGCTCTGGCCGGAGTTCGTGGTCCTGCCGGAGCGGCGGGACGGCGGGGTGGTGCCGCCGACCCGGGATTATCACCTGGCGCAGCGTTATCAGGTGCGGCATGAGGATGTGGAGAGGATGATCTCGGCTCAGCACGGGTTGTGCGTGGTGTGCTGGGATCGGCCCCCCGAGCATGTGGATCATTGTCATCGGACCGGTGATGTGCGGTATGCGTTGTGCCTGCCGTGCAATAGCGGGATCGGGCAGTTCCGGGATGATGCCGGGGTGGTGTGGCGGGCGCTCGCCTATGTGGAGGCGGGTGCGGGGGACGCGGGGGAGGCTCTGGTCGCCGAGGCGGAGGTGTCCGCTGCCGAGCTGGAGGCGTTGGTGCGGGCGGAGGAGGAGCTCCGGTCGGAGTTCTATGGGCGGGTGACGCGGGTGGGTTAGCGTCCTGCGCGGGCGAAGGGCTGTCTGGTGGGTGCGGTGGTCGGGCGGTGTGTGCGCGGGTCACGGGTCCGGAGCGTCAGCGGGTGGTGGGTGGCATGGTGTAGTCGACGGCCACGCCGAGGAGGCGGACCGGGCGGGTGAGGTCGTGGCGGTCGAGGATGGCGAGGGCTGTTCTGGTGATCGTGGCGGGGTCGGTCGTGGGGGCGGGGAGGGTGCTCTGGCGGGTGCGGGTCTGGAACGGGGTGGTGCGGACCTTGACGGTGACCTTGGTGATCTCGCGGCCGGCCGCGGTGGCGTCGTGGGTGACGTGTTCGGCGAGGGTGGTGAGGTGGTGGTCGATGTCGGCGCGGTCGGTGAGGTCGTGCTGGAAGGTGATCTCGCGGCTGTGGCCGCGGGGGATCCAGGGGGTGGTGACGATTTCGGTTTCGCCTTTGCCGAGGGCGAGGTAGCGGTACCAGGGGCCGTTGGTGGGGCCGAAGCGGGCGGCGAGGTCGGCGGGGTCGGCGGCGGCGAGCTGGGCGACGGTGTGGAGGCCGAGTGCGGCGAGTTTGGCGGCGGTTCTGGCGCCGATGCCCCAGAGGGCGTGGGTGGGGCGTTCGTTCATGACGGTGGCCCAGTTGTCGCTGGTGAGGCGGTGGATGCCGGCGGGTTTGGCGAGGCCGGAGGCGAGTTTGGCCTGGTGTTTGTTGTCGCCGATGCCGATGGAGCAGTCGAGGTGGGTGCGGGTGTGTACGGCTCGCTGGAGGTCGGCGGCGAGGGTTTCCGGGTCGTCGGTGGTGGCGCCGAGGAATGCTTCGTCCCAGCCCCAGATTTCGGCGCGGACGGGGAAGTCGCGCAGGACGGCCATGACGCGTGCTGAGGCGGCTTCGTAGGCGGGTGGGTCGGTGGGGAGGAAGACGGCGTCGGGGCAGCGCCGCAGGGCGGTGCGGAGGGGTGTGCCGGAGTGGATGCCGTGTTCGCGGGCTTCGTAGGTGGCGGTGGCGGCGACGGTGCGGGGCTGGGTGGGGTCGCCTGAGCCGCCGACGACGACGGGTCTGCCGCGTAGTTCGGGGTGGCGCAGGAGTTCGACGGCGGCGATGAACTGGTCGAGGTCGAGGTGGAGTATCCAGTCGCGCCGGGTGGACGTGCTGCCCATGGTGTCCAGTATGGCCTGGTCGGGGGTGGTGTGCCGGGGTGGGGTGTCAGCCGGCGATGTTGGCCGCGCCGCCGACGATGTCTTCGAGTTCGTCCTGGTAGGCGGTGGCGGCTTCGTCGGGGGGTGTGCCGTTGAGGACGGCGGCGGTGGCTTCCTGGAGGGCGGCGGAGACCTGGGGGTAGACGGCCAGGCCCGGGCGGTAGGCGGTCAGGGGGAGCACTTCGCGGGCGACGTAGTCGAGCATGGGGTCGGCGGTGAGGACGTCGGCGTTGACGTCGGTGCGTGCGCTGATGCGTACCTGTCCGGCGAGCTGGGCTTTGGTGGCGGCGGCCGAGTGCATGAAGGCGAGCAGGTCCCAGGCGGTCCCGGGGTGCTTGGAGTGGGGGTTGAGCACGCGTACGGCGCCGCCTGACATGCTGACGAAGTCCTGGCCGCGCAGGCCGCCGCCGGGCCGCTGGGCGGGGATCTTGGCGTAGCCGACGGTCTGGTCGCGGTTCTTCATGGGGGCGACGCCGGCTCGGGGTTCGATGACGGAGCGCCAGAAGTAGTCGCTTTCCGCGAGGATGCCGATCTGGCCCGCGGCGAACTGGGTGAAGGATTTGTCGCGGCCTTTGGCCTCCTGCTGGAGGCGCGGGTCGCCGAGGCCGCTGCGGCCGTAGATGCGCTGGTAGAGGCCGAGGGCGTCTTTGAGGGCGGAGGAGGCGCCGGTCCATTTTCCGTCGGCGTAGATCTCGGATCCGGCGCCGGCGAGCAGGGGGAGCACGCCCTGCATGGTGGTGGCTTCGCCCATGGCGGTGCCGGCGTTGATCTGGAGGGGGGTGCGTACGCCGGCGGCCTTGAGTTTGGTGGCGGCGTCGATGATGTCCTGCCAGCTGGTGGGCTGCCAGGTGGCGGGCAGGCCGGCTTTGTCGAACAGGGTCTTGTTGTAGTAGAGGACGCGGCCGTCGGTGCCTTGGGGCAGGCCGTACTTCTTGCCGTCGAAGACGCCCAGGCCCTGAACGGCTTGGGGGATCTTGGCCCAGCCCTCCCATTGCTCGACGGTGGCGCCGCCGACGTCGGTGAGGGGTTTGATGTAGCCGGCCTGGGCGAATTCGCCGACCCAGATGCCGTCGAGGTCGATGACGTCGGCGCCGGTCCTGGACCTGAAGTCGAGTGCGATCTTGGTCTTGTACTGTTCGTCGTCGACGCCGCTGGGCCGGAAGAGCACCTTGACGCCGGGGTGGGTCTTCTCGAACTCGGGGATGACCCATTGCTTGATCCACTGGGCGGATTCGGCGTTCTTGCCGCCTTCGATGGAGTTGGCCGCGATGGTGATGGTGATGCTGCCGCCGCCGGATTCCGCGCCGGTGCCGCAGGCGGTGAGGGCGAGCAACGTGGCGGCGGCGGTCAGTGCGGGCCGGCGGGGGAGTCGCATCGTCGGCCTCCTGCTTCAGGATGTGCTGACGTACCGACCATCGCACGGGCGGTGGCGGCCGTAAAGGAACGCTCCCAACGCGGATCTTCCGCACTATTCGCGTGTTTCCGGCGATCTCGGGGGGATGGTTCGCCGTGAGCTGATCGTGGGAAGTGCAGACAGCAACCCAACATGAGTAGGGTCGCCCTAGGAACACTGAACGTTTGGAGGGAGTCGCGTGGCATCGCACAGGGATCTGCCCGTCGGCTTGGCGAACGAGCTCTTCCGCAACACCGGGAGTTCCTCGTTCACGGAATTCGTCACCTCATATGCGCCAGACGTGCTGCCGCGGCGGGACGAGGTGCTGGCCACCCCGATCGGCGACCAGGTTCCGCACGCGACCACGATCCTGGCAGCCACCTTCGCCGGTGGCGTGGTCATGGCGGGCGACCGGCGGGCGACGTCGGGCAACATCATTTCGCAGCGTGACGTGGAGAAGGTGTTCCGCGCCGACGACTATTCGTGCATGGGCATCGCGGGCACGGCCAGCACGGGCATCGAGATGGCCCGGCTCTACCGGGTGGAGCTGGAGCACTACGAGAAGCTCGAGGGCCGCACCATGTCGGTGGCGGGCAAGGCCAACCGGCTGGCCACCATGATCAGGGGCAATCTCGGCATGGCGATGCAGGGGCTGGTGGTGGTGCCCCTGTTCGCCGCCTACGATCCCAACCGCGACGAGGGGCGCATCTTCAGCTACGACGTGGCCGGCGGGCCCTATGAGCGGGAGCGGTTCGACGCGATCGGTTCGGGTTCGATCTTCGCCCGCGGGTCGCTGAAGAAGCTCTACCGCGACGGCGCCTCGGCCGACGACATGGTGATGACGCTGATCCAGGCGCTCTACGACGCCGCCGACGACGACTCGGCGACCGGCGGGCCCGACGTGACCAGGAAGATCTGGCCGATCGTGTCCGTGATCGACGCCGACGGTTTCCGCCGCCTGTCCGACGAGGAGGTCTCCGGTTACGTCGAGCAGATGCTCGAGGCCCGGCTGATCTCGCCCGACGGCCCCATCGCCCCGCTGCGCTAACGGAGGATCACCACTGTGTCCATGCCTTTCGGATATGCGTCCCCCGAGCAGATCATGCGGGACAAGGCCGACTACGCGCGCAAGGGCATCGCGCGGGGCCGTTCCGTGGTCGTGCTGCAATACGTGGACGGGATCCTGTTCGTCGCGCCCAACCCGTCCCGGGCGCTGCACAAGATCAGCGAGATCTACGACCGGATCGGGTTCGCGGCGGTCGGCCGGTACAACGAGTTCGAGGAGCTGCGGCTCGGCGGCATCCGTTACGCCGACATCAACGGCTACACCTACGACCGTTCCGACGTGACCGGGCGCGGCCTGGCCAACCTTTACGCCTCCAACCTGGGCCGCATCTTCACCGAGTCGATCAAGTCGCTGGAGGTGGAGGTCGTCGTCGCCGAGGTGGGCGAGACGAAGGACGGCGACGCGATCTACCGGCTGACCTTCGACGGGTCGGTGTTCGACGAGCACGGCTTCGCGGCCATGGGCGGCCAGGCCGAGGCGGTGGCGGGGCGGCTCAAGGACCGTTACCGCGAGTCGATGTCGCTGGCCGACGCGCTGGAGGTGGCGCTGGCGGCGCTGACCGAGCCGGGCGGGGAGCGTCCGCCGGTGGGGCAGCTCGAGGTGGCCGTGCTCGACCGCAACCGGGAGCACCGCAAGTTCCTGCGGCTGACCGGGGCGCGGCTGGAGCGGCTGCTCGCCCAGACGACCAGCACCCCGCCGGCCGCCACGCCGCCGCCCGCGGGGGAGACGCCCGCCCCCGATGACGCCCCCACCGGCCCGCCTCCCACGGGGCCGGAGGGCGACGTCGACGACGGCTCCTCGCCGCCGCTGTAACCGGGTAGAAGTCCACGCAGACGGGGGTTCGCTTCGGCGGGCCCCCGTTTCGCCGTTCGTGGGGCCCGCTCCGCCACACGTTCGTGCGCTGGGGTTGCGGGTGGAGGGCGCCTCGGATGTCGGTGGTCGGGCGGTTTCCGGGTGGGTGATCCCTGAGGCACGGTTTGTGATCTACGTTGTAAAGGCGCCGGGCTGTCGGGGAGGGAAGATCGTGGGGCTTGTCGTCGCTCCGGCCCGGAGGGGATGTGACCTGTTTCACTCTGGCTTGTCTGAACTCGCCGAGGTGATCGAGGATCTCACTGTTCGTGAACACTCCCTTGCGTGGCCTCCTGGCGGCCGGTGCCGCGGCGGCCGTGATGCTCACCTCCGGCGTGGCGGCCGAAGCGGCCACCGCCTACCCGAGGTACCAGGCGCCGAAGACCTTCGGCACCACGTTCCAGGCCGACCCGAAGCACGACTTCACCAAGCGGATCAGCCCCCGCCACAACGGCATTCTGCGCGGCTGGATCACCTACCTGCGGGGTGGCGTGGCCGAGTACGAGCCGATCAAGTGGAAGAAGGGCACCCACACCGAGGGGCGCTTCGTGGGACCGCCCGAGGGTGACGCGATGGCGTACAGGTCCGCCGTCGCCGAGGACGTCGTCTTCCTGTCCGCGTTCGGCTGCAAGGCGGGGATGGCGGACCTGACCGTCAGCCGCAGCACGGGCCTGGGCGCCAAGCGCTGCTCCAGGAGCGTGCTGCTCAAGCGGCACGCCCGTAACGGGCAGCCCGCCCTGATCACCGTCTACCGGGGGAAGATCGTCAAGGTTCAGGAGATCTACACCCCCTGACCTGCGCGTCGGCACCCGCGCCCCGTGGGGGCGGGCGCGGGGACGAAGCGGGTGATAGGGGGCCGTCGGGGAAAACACCCGGGAAGATCTCTCCCGCTCGCCGATCCGTGGGCATAGTGTGAGGTGATGGATCGTCGCATCTTCGGGCTGGAGAACGAGTACGGCGTGACCTGCACGTTCAGGGGCCAGCGCAGGCTGTCCCCCGACGAGGTCGCGCGCTACCTGTTCCGGCGGGTCGTGTCCTGGGGCCGATCGAGCAACGTCTTCCTCCGCAACGGCGCACGTCTCTACCTCGACGTGGGCAGCCATCCTGAATACGCAACACCCGAGTGTGACAACGTCGTCGAGCTCGTCACCCACGACAAGGCGGGCGAGCGGATCCTCGAGGGCCTGCTCGTGGACGCCGAGAAGCGGCTGCGTGAAGAGGGCATCGCGGGTGACATCTATCTGTTCAAGAACAACACCGACTCGGCCGGCAACTCCTACGGCTGTCACGAGAACTATCTGGTCGGCCGGCACGGCGAGTTCGGACGGCTGGCCGACGTGCTGATCCCGTTCCTGGTGACGCGGCAGATCGTGTGCGGGGCGGGCAAGGTGCTGCAGACACCGCGCGGCGCGGTCTACTGCGTCTCGCAGCGGGCCGAGCACATCTGGGAGGGCGTCTCCAGCGCCACCACCCGCTCGCGGCCGATCATCAACACCAGGGACGAGCCGCACGCCGACGCCGAGCGGTTCCGCCGCCTGCACGTCATCGTGGGCGACTCCAACATGAGCGAGACCACCATGCTGCTCAAGGTCGGCGCCACCGACCTGGTGCTGCGCATGATCGAGTCGGGCACCGTGATGCGCGACCTGTCGCTGGAGAACCCGATCAGGGCGATCCGCGAGGTCTCCCACGACATGACGGGCCGGCGCAGGGTGCGCCTGGCCAACGGCCGCGAGGCCTCCAGCCTGGAGATCCAGCAGGAATACCTGTCGAAGGCGAAGGACTTCGTCGACCGCCGTGGTGGCGACGCCATCGCCCACCGGGTGCTGGAGCTGTGGGAGCGCACGCTCAACGCGGTCGACACCGGTAACCTCGACCTGGTCTCGCGCGAGATCGACTGGGTGACGAAATACCAGCTCATCGAGCGCTACCGGAAGAAGTACGACCTGCCGCTGTCGTCGCCCAGGGTGGCCCAGCTCGACCTGGCCTACCACGACGTGCACCGCAAGCGCGGCCTGTTCTACCTGCTGCAGAAGCGCGGCTCGGTGGAGCGGGTGGCCTCCGACCTGAAGATCTTCGAGGCCAAGTCGGTGCCGCCGCAGACGACGAGGGCGCGGCTGCGGGGCGAGTTCATCCGCAAGGCGCAGGAGAAGCGGCGCGACTTCACCGTCGACTGGGTGCACCTCAAGCTGAACGACCAGGCGCAGCGCACGGTGCTGTGCAAGGATCCGTTCCGGAGCGTGGACGAGCGGGTGGACAAGCTGATCGCCGGCATGTAGCCGTTCCCTCCCTGCCGGTGCGGCGGGGAGGGAGGTGGTGGTGCCTGGATGAAAGGTGCACGCGGGTGCGGGCCCGTCGCCGGTGGCGCGGGCCCGCGAGCGCGCAGGCCGGCGCGAGGCCGCCGCCGAACTGGGCCGGGACGCCGCCGGGCTGCCCGGGATGTGGTGGTCCGTTTACCCCGGCCCTACCGGGAAGTCGGGTAGGGTGACGCGAATCTGACGTCTTTCCTAGGGAAACCCATGCGCCGCGCTCTGGCCGTACTGGCCGCTGTGCCTATGATCCTGTTCGCCGCCGCGTGCGGCTCCGACGACGGCGCCACCACCGCCGCCGCGCCCTCGGGAGGGGCGTCCGGGGTCAAGGTCGCCGGGAACGTGGGCGCCAAGCCCAGCGTGACGTTCCCCTCCGGCACGCCCGCGAAGAAATCCTCGTACGAGGTGATCCAGCCCGGTGCGGGCGACGGCGTCAAGGCCGGCGACCGGGTGATCGTCAACCTGACGGTCTACAACTGGGACGGCAAGGGCAACGCGGTCCAGGGTTCCTCCTACGACACCAAGGCGCCGGAGACGATCCAGGTCAACGAGCAGCTGCCGCAGGTGCTGCGCGAGGGCTTCACCAAGGTCAAGCACGGCGGCCGGCTGCTGGCCGTGCTGGCCAACGACTCCGTCGCCCAGCCGCAGGCCACGGCGCCGGCCGAGCCGACCAAGGTGTTCGTGTTCGACGTCGTCGGCACCCAGCCGCCGCCACTGAAGGCCGCCACCGGCAAGGAGACCGGCGACAGCATCAAGGGCGTCAAGGTGAGCAACCCGGGCGGCGACAAGGCGCCCACGCTGACCACGAAGACCGGCGAGAAGCCGCCGAAGGAGCTCGTCGTCAAGACGGTCATCCAGGGGACGGGCCCGAAGGTCGCGGCCACGCAGACGCTGTCGGTGCACTACACGGGCAAGATCTGGGGCACCGACAAGCAGTTCGACTCCAGCTGGGAGCGGGGCCAGCCGGCCGAGTTCCCGCTCGCGCAGGTCATCCAGGGCTGGCAGAAGGGCCTCGCGGGCGTGCCCGTCGGCAGCCGCGTCGTGATGAGCATCCCGCCGGACCTCGGCTACGGCGACCAGGCGCAGCAGGGCATCCCGGCCAAGAGCACGCTGGTGTTCGTGGTGGACGTCCTGGCCGCCTACTGACCGGCCGCGTACGCGCACTCGCCGGGAGTCGCTGACGGGCGTTCTCCCGGCGCGGTAGCATCGCCGGGCCCGGTGGCGCAGCGCCGCCGGGCCATCCGTGCTGGGAGGACCGATGCGCCGCCGTGCCGTGTCGCTGCTGCTGGCGCCGCTGTTGCTGGCCGGCTGTACGGGCGGGGCGGCGGGGCCGCTGGACCTGAAGGTGGGCGGCACGTTCGGCGCCCGGCCGACGATCGTCTTCCCCGGCGGCAAGCCAGCCGCGGGCCTGCGGGTGGACGAGCTGGCCGCCGGCGACGGCGAACGGCTGGCCGCCGGCGACGTGGCCATCGTCCAGTACACCGCGCACGTGTGGAACGGCAGGGACAACCGCCTGGTCGACTCCAGCTTCAACCGCGGCACCCCGGCCGCGTTCCCGGTGGGGCAGCTGCTCCCCGGGCTCGAACGGGCGCTCAGCGGCCGCAGGGTGGGCAGCAGGGTCATCGCCGCGATCCCGCCAGGCGACGGCTTCGGCGCCGACCCGCCGAAGGGCGTCGGCGCCGGTGACGAGCTGTTCTACGTCGTCGACATCCTCGGCGCCCACCACAAGGGCGCCTCGGTCGAGGCCCCCGCCGGGACCCTGGCGGGGGTGCGGGCCGGTGGCGGCCCCCGGCCGGGGCTGGTCGTGCCCGCCACCGCGCCGCCGGGCGGGTTCGCGGCCAAGGTGCTGGCCAGGGGCGGCGGGCCCACGGTGCGGGCGGGGCAACTCGTCGTCACCCAGTACGAGGCCGCCGTCTGGGCCGGGCGCCGCGTCTTCGACGCCACCTGGCCGGCGGGCCGGCCCAGGGCGTTCAAGCTCGGCGACGGCACCACCGTCAAGGCGTGGGACAAGGCCCTGGCCGGCGTGCCCGTGGGCAGCCGCGTCCTGATGATCGTCCCGCCCGCGTACGGTTACGGCCCGGCCGGGCATCCCGCGTACGGGATCAAGGGCTCTGACACGCTCGTCTTCGTCGTGGACGTCATCGCCGCCTACTGAGCCCGGGGGAAGCCGCCACAGCGCCACACGGGGCCGTACGGGCCACCAGAGGGCCGTCGAGGAGGGCGAGGGGCGGGCGGCCTTTCGTAGACTCCCGCTGTGAGTAGCGACGACATCGAGGCGCTGGCCCTCCTGCACGACCCCGTCCGGCGCACCCTGTACGCCGCCGTGACCGCCGCCGGCGGCGACATGGGCCGCGGCGAGGCCGCGCAGGCGGCGGGCGTGTCCAGGACGCTGGCCGGGCACCACCTCGACAAGCTCGTCGAGGCCGGGCTGCTGGAGAGCGGCTTTCGGCAGCAGGAGAAGAAGGGGCCGGGCAGCGGCCGGCCCGCCAAGGTCTACCGCCGGGCCAGGGGCGAGCGGTCGGTGAGCCTGCCGCCGCGCGACTACGCCACCCTCGCCTCCGTCCTGGCCGCCGTGGTGGACCTGCTCGGCGCCGAGGAGCAGGCCGAGGAGGCGGCGCGGGCCGCGGGCGCGGGGCTGGCCGGGCGGCATCGCGGCGAGCGGGCCGAGAGCGTGCTGGAGCGGCGCGGCTACGAGCCGTACGCGGAGGGCGGCGTGGTGCGGCTGCGCAACTGCCCGTTCCACGCCCTGTCGGTGGAGCAGCCGCTGCTGGTGTGCTCCATGAACCTGGCCCTGTGCCAGGGGCTGCTCGAAGGGCTCGGCGACGACCCACGCCGGGCCGAGCTGGATCCGCGGCCGGGGGAGTGCTGCGTCTCTCTAAAACAAATAGACGTTGACATAGAAGCCGGCTGAATGGTGTGCTGAGCCTCATGCATCTCGCCCAGCTCAACATCGCCCATCTGCGCGCGCCCGTCGACAGCCCGGAGCTCGCCGAGTTCGTCGCCCTGCTCGAACCCATCAACGCCCTGGCCGACGAGGCGCCCGGCTTCGTGTGGCGGCTCAAGGAGAGCGAGAGCGACCCCACCGCGACCGTCGCCCACGACTACGGGGACCTGCTGCTGGTCAACTTCTCGGTGTGGGAGTCGCTGGAGTCGGTGTGGAACTACGTCTACCGCAGCCCGCATCTGGGCGTGCTGCGCCGGCGCAGGGAGTGGTTCCTGCGCGCCGTGGAGCCGTACCTGGTGATGTGGTGGGTCCCCGAGGGCACCATCCCCTCCCTGGCGGAGGCGATGGAGCGGCTCGAACGCCTCAAGACCGAGGGGCCCGGCCCCGAGGCGTTCACCTTCAAGGACTCCTACGGCAGCATCGAGGCCGCCAGCCTGCCCGCCGCCGCCGAGGCCAGGAAGTAGGCCAGGTCCTCCTCCAGCCCCCTGCCCATCGTCGACAGCCTGACCGGCGACGCGCGCAGCGCCTCGTGCAGGCCGTCCACCGGCACCGAGACCAGGCGGTGCCGGACGGCCAGCAGTTCGGCCTGGTCCCTGACCCGCTCCCCGAACTCGCCCGCCAGCTCCGGCACCGGAACCTCGGCCGGCGTCAGCGCGACCCGGCCGTAGGCGGTCAGCGAGTGGTGTGAGACGCCGTAGTGACGCTCGCGCAGGTCGCCCTCGCTGACCCGCAGCGCCGCCACCGGCCGCCCCAGCAGCACGCCGGCCGCGTTCACCGCCTCACCCGCCGAGACGCCCGAGAAGCCCCACTTGGTGCCGGTGCCCAGGTTGCCCGGCCCCTGCGTGACGATCGCCACGTCGGCCTCCAGCACGTGCCTGGCCGCCAGCAGGCCGGTGTGGGCGGTGACCGCCTCCACGTCGCCGCCGAACGACTGGCCTGCCGTCACCACGCCCGCCAGCCAGCCGATCTCACGCAGTTTCGCCGCCGCCATCGAGAACCAGACCGGCAGCGCGCCGCCGTCCAGCATCACGTACGCCACCCGCGTGCCCGGCCGCGCCTCGTACAGCCCGCACAGGATCGGGGCCAGCGCCGAGTGCAGATCGGCCACCACCACCGGCATGCCGTCCACCGAGTCCGCCTCGCGCAACCTGGCATGATGCGGCGAATCCTGCTCGTCGGCGCCCAGCACCGTGGCCTGCAGCGGGGTGTACCTGGCCTTCACCAGGTGCCCGGGACCGTCCGGGTCTTGCGGCAAACGGTTCGGGACGGCCACCACCATGGCGTAACCTCCCGTACCGAGACCCATCGCGAGCGCGGTCGTGTTGAGCAGCACCTCGTCACCGGGTTCCGGGCGGCCCACCAGCGGCGGATACGCCAGCGCCCGGCACTCCCCCTCGGGGACGGAGACGTCCAGCTCCACCGCTCCCGGCCACTCGCGTCGGATCCGTAGGACCTCGCCCTTGCGCCATCTGATCACGGGGGCAGGGTAGCGTCGATGAAGGAGGAGTGAGGCAGATGTCGCGCCGGAAGACAGAACGGCTGCTCAATCTCGTGATCTGCCTGCTCGCCACCCGGCGCCCGCTGTCGGCCGAGCAGATCCGCCAGGCCGTCCCCGGCTACGACCGCGACGGCGACGAGGCGTTCCAGCGCATGTTCGAGCGGGACAAGAACGAGTTGCGCGAGATCGGCATCCCGATCGACGTCGTGCGCGACCCGTGGGAGGACGAGCCGGGCTACCGGATCGAGCGGCAGTCGTACGAGCTGCCGGAGATCACCCTCGAACCCGACGAGGCCGCCGTCCTGGGCCTGGCCGCCCAGGTGTGGCAGCGCGCCAGCCTGGCCGAGGCCGCCTCAGGGGCGCTGCTGAAGCTGCGGGCCGGCGGCGTCTCCACCGACCAGCCCGTCGGCACCGGAGCCCTGGAGCTGCGCGTGGACACCCGCGACCCGGCCTTCCCCGCGCTGTGGGACGCCGTGCGCGACCGGCGCGTGGTCCGCTTCGACTACCGCGGCGCCGGCAGCGAGAGCGTGCGCAGCCGCACCGTCGAGCCGTGGGGCGTGGTCAGCAGGCGCGGACGCTGGTACCTGGCCGGCTTCGACCGCGGCCGCGACGCCCCGCGCGCCTTCCGGCTCAGCCGCATCACCGGGCAGGTCGCCACCGTCGGCAGGCCGGGCGTGGTCGAGGTGCCCGAGGGCGTCGACCTCAAGGCCATGGTGGGCTTTCCCGACGAGCCGGCGGAGGAGCGGGTGGCGGTCGTCCGCGTACGCCAGGGGACGTGCGAGGGGCTGCGCCAGCTGTCCAGGGCCGTGCACGCGGGCGACGACGGGTGGGACGAGGCCGAACTGGTCTTCTCCGACCCCGAACGGCTGGCCGGCTGGATGGCCAGCCTCGGCGCCGACGTCGAGGTGGTGCAGCCGCCGGACGCGCGCGAGGCCGTCATCTGCCGCCTGAAGGGGGCCGTGGCGTGACAGCGGTCGCGGGCACCTCTCGAATCGAACGGGGACGCAGGCAGTGGTGAAGGAGAACTCATGAGCGGGTCGGCCGACCGGCTGCCGCGGCTGCTGGCGCTGGTGCCGTACCTGATGTCCCACCCCGGGGCGCAGGTCGGCGAGGTGGCGGCGGTGTTCGGGCTGAGCGAGAAGCAGCTCATCGACGACCTGCAGCTCGTGTGGATGTGCGGGCTGCCCGGTCACACCCCCGGCGACCTCATCGACGTCTCCTGGGACGGCGGCGAGATCCTCATCGACAACGCCGACACCATCGCCAGGCCGCTGCGGCTCGGCATCGACGAGGCCAGCGCGCTGCTGGTCGCCCTGCGCATGCTGGCCGCCTCGCCGGAGCTCGCCGAGGTGCCGGGCGACGCCCTGCCGCGCGTGACCGCCAAGCTGGAGCGGGCCGCCGGCGAGGGCGCGGCCACCGTCAGCAGCCAGGTCGCCGTGGACGTCGACGCCGCCCCCGACGCCCTGCCGCGCGTGCGCGAGGGCCTCACCAAGGGGCGCAGGCTGT
Source organism: Nonomuraea fuscirosea (assembly GCF_035917475.1). Taxonomy (NCBI): domain Bacteria; kingdom Bacillati; phylum Actinomycetota; class Actinomycetes; order Streptosporangiales; family Streptosporangiaceae; genus Nonomuraea; species Nonomuraea fuscirosea. The sequence continues at coordinate 2,971,989 of NZ_CP109074.1, forward strand.
CGCTGCGCTACTACGTGCCGGGCCGCGACGAGGTGACGCCGCGCGAGGTGGACCCCATGCGGGTCCTGATCGTCGACGGCCGCGCCTACCTGGAGGGCTGGTGCTACCGGGCCGAGGCGATGCGGCTGTTCCGGCTCGACCGGGTGCTCGACGCCGAGGTGCTCGACGTGCCCGCCGACCCGCCCGCCGGGGCCGAGCCGAGGGACGTCACCGACGGCGTCTTCCGGCCCTCGCCCACCGACGAGCTGGTGGAGCTGGAGCTGAGCGCCGCCGGGCGGTGGGTCGCCGAGTACTACCCGTGCGAGCAGGTCACCGAGCTGGGGGAGGGGCGGCTGCGGGTGGCGCTGCGGGTGCGCGACGAGGACTGGATCCTGCGGCTGGCGCTGCGGCTCGGCGACACCGGCCGGGTCGTCTCGCCGCCGGACATGGCGCGGACCGTGCGCCGCGAGGCCGAGCGCGCCCTGGCCCTGTACGCTCACCGGCCATGACGCAGATCTATCTGGCGGCGGCGCTGGGGGTGGCCGGGCTGGCCGCGGTCGGGTTCGCCGGTGCTCGCGTCGTCGTGGCGGCACGTACTCTGAGAAGCGTAGTCGCCGGGGCGAAGGCGCAGCTGGAGCCTGGGCGGGCCAGATTGACGGGCCGGGGGGATGAGACCATGCCCCAGGCAGCGTACGATCGTGGCTGAAACAGGCACTCGCTAGAAAAGGGACTTTCATGCCGAACCTCGGGGTTCCTGAACTTCTGATCATCCTGCTGGTCCTCGTCCTGCTGTTCGGTGCCAAGAAGCTGCCCGACATGGCGCGAGGCATCGGCCGGTCGCTGCGGATCTTCAAGGCCGAGACCGCCAAGCTGCGCGACGACGACGACACCACGGTCGAGGCCCAGACGCAGGCTCCGGCCCAGCCGGCGCCGCAGCCGCAGCCCGTGCAGCCGCAGCAGATCCAGGCCACGCCGGCTCCCGCGCTCTCCGCCGAGGAGCAGGCCCGCCAGCTGGAGGAGCAGGCCGCCAAGCTGCGCGCCTCCGCCGCCGCCCAGGCCGACAAGCGCGCCTGACCCCACCCCTCCTCGTCACCTGGACTGCTTAGATGGCGCTGCTCAAACGGTCAAGCCGGCCCGCACCTGATCCCGAGGGCCGCATGTCCCTCATGGACCATCTGCGTGAGCTGCGCAACCGGCTGCTCATCGCGATCGCCGCCATCGTCGTCGGCATCATCATCGGATGGATCTTCTTCGATCCGGTGTGGGAGGCGCTCAAGGCGCCCTACTGCGAGACGGCCCAGTCGCGTCAGCTCAACGGGCAGTGCAGCCTCACCTACAGCGGCATCTTCCAGTCCTTCTTCATCACGCTGAAGGTCTCGTTGATGATCGGGCTCGTGGTGGCGTCCCCGGTCTGGCTCTACCAGATCTGGGCGTTCGTGACCCCCGCGCTCTATCGCAGCGAGAAGCGTTACTCGATCGCGTTCCTGGGGCTGGCCGTCCCGCTGTTCGTGCTCGGGGCCGCGCTGGCCTACATCATCATGGACACCAGCCTCGGCATCCTGCTGGGGTTCTCGCTCGACGGCACCGTCGCCACCATCGGCATCGACGACTACCTCGACTACGTCCTGATCATGCTGATGATCTTCGGCGTCTCCTTCGAGCTGCCGTTGCTGCTGGTCTTCCTCAACTTCATCGGCGTGCTGTCGCACGGCACCGTGAAGAAGCACCGCCGCACGGTCATCTTCGTCATGTTCGTCTTCGGCGCCGTGATCACCCCCGGCGGCGATCCGCTGACGATGATGGCGCTGGCCGCACCGATGATCATCCTGTACTTCGTGGCCGAGCTGGTCATGTACGTACGCGAGCGCCGCGCTCCCGCGGCCGAGAACTTCGCGAACCTGTCCGACGACGAGGCGTCCCCGCTGGCCCAGGACGATCCGGAGCCCGCGGACGATCCCACGCCGCTCGACGAGGAGCCGCCCGGCACCGACAGGCGATAGGAGGCGGCAGGGGCGTTCCCGCCCGGGCCGCACGCGATGGGGTCTTCCTGAGCGTCACCGCGGACGATGGGGCATTCCCGTTCCGCGCCGCAGGCGATAGGTTCCGGTCGTGTCCCCTCAACTCGCCCTGCTGGTCAACCCCGCCGCCCGCGGCGGCCGTACGCTGCGCCTGCTCGAACCCGTGGCGCGCCGGCTGCGCGCCGGAGGGGCCGAGCTGTCGGTGATCGTCGGCGACGACGCCGCCGACGCCCTGGAGCGGGCCTGCACCGCCGTGTCCGAGCGCCCCGACGCGCTCGTCGCGTTCGGCGGCGACGGCCTGGTCCACCTGGCCGTCCAGGCCGTGGCCGGCACCGACGTGCCGCTCGGCATCATCCCCGCGGGCACGGGCAACGACATCGCCGCCGCGCTCGGCCTGCACCGCGCCGACCCGATCGCCGCCGCCAGGACCGTGCTGCGGATGCGGACGCGGCAGGTGGACGCCGCGAGCATCCGCGCAGGGACGGCCGACGAGCTGTTCGCCGGGGTGGTGTGCTGCGGGTTCGACTCGCGGGTCAACGAGCGGGCCAACCGGCTGACCTGGCCGCCGGGGATGGCGCGCTACCTGGTGGCGATGGCCGGCGAACTGCGCTCGTTCCGGCCGATCCCGTTCCGCGTCACGTTCGACGGCGACGAGGTGGTCGAGCGGGAGGCCATGCTGGTGGCGGTGGCCAACACGCACTCGTACGGGGCCGGGATGCGCGTCTGCCCCGACGCGGCCCCCGACGACGGGCTGCTCGACGTGGCGATGATCGGGGCGATGCCGAAGCGGGAGTTCCTGCGCGTGTTCCCCGGCGTCTACCGGGGGACGCACGTCGGCCATCCGGCCGTGTCGATCCGGCGGGTGCGCGCCGTGCGGGTGGAGGTGGGCTCGCCGGACGAGGACGTGGTGGCCTACGCCGACGGCGAACGGGTCGGCGCGGTGCCACTGGAGTGTGCGGTGCGACCTGGGGCGTTACGGGTCATCGTGTGAAATCTACTTTGTAAAGGCGCCGGCCGGCGGCCGTTCACGGGCTGTGCGGGAACGGGCGGGACGGACCGGAAAGGCGATTTCGGTAGGCTGACGGGTATGACAACGCCAGCGGAACGCTACGCGGCCTTCCGTCAGAAGCACGGGGACGACGGGGCCGCTCTCAGATCGTTCCGAGGTCTCTACGATTTCGCTCTGGACGACTTCCAGCTGGACGCCTGCCGGGCCCTGGAGGCGGGCGACGGGGTGCTGGTGGCGGCGCCGACGGGGTCGGGCAAGACGGTCGTCGGCGAGTTCGCCGTGCACCTCGCCCTGGAGCAGGGCCGCAAGTGCTTCTACACCACCCCCATCAAGGCGTTGTCCAACCAGAAGTACAACGACCTGGTCAAACGGTACGGCACCGGCAAGGTCGGTCTGCTGACCGGCGACAACAGCGTCAACGGCGAGGCGCCCATCGTGGTCATGACCACGGAGGTGCTGCGCAACATGCTCTACGCCGGCTCGGCGACGCTGGCCGGGCTGGGGTTCGCCGTGATGGACGAGGTCCACTACCTGGCCGACCGTTTCCGCGGCGCGGTGTGGGAAGAGGTCATCATCCACCTGCCCGAGTCGGTCCGGCTGGTGGCGCTGTCGGCGACGGTGAGCAACGCCGAGGAGTTCGGCGAGTGGATGGGCGAGGTGCGCGGCGACACGACGGTGATCGTGGACGAGCACCGGCCGGTGCCGCTGTGGCAGCACATGATGGTCGGCAACCGCGTCTACGACCTGTTCGTCAGCGACGACCTGACGCCGCGGATCAATCCGACGCTGATGCGGGTGACGCGGGACGCCGAGCGGCTGACGTCGGGGCGGGGCCGGCGGGGTTACGGCAGGCCGCAGCGTTCGCGCCCGCCCGACCGGGTGCAGGTGATCGAGAAGCTGGACTCCGAGGGGCTGCTGCCGGCGATCACGTTCATCTTCTCGCGGGCCGGCTGTCAGGCGGCGGTGCAGCAGTGCCTGTACGCGGGCATCCGGCTCACCACCGACCGGGAGCGGCACGAGATCAGGCAGCTGGTCGACGAGCGCACGGCTCACCTGCCGGACGAGGACCTGGCGGTGCTGGGTTATCTGGAGTGGCGCGACTGCCTGGAGCGAGGGCTGGCGGCGCACCACGCGGGCATGCTGCCGGCCTTCAAGGAGGTCGTGGAGGAGCTGTTCACCCGCGGGCTGGTCAAGGCCGTGTTCGCGACGGAGACGCTGGCGCTGGGCATCAACATGCCGGCCCGCAGCGTGGTGATCGAGAAGCTGGACAAGTGGAACGGTGAGACGCACGCCGACCTGACGCCGGGAGAGTACACCCAGCTGACCGGGCGGGCCGGGCGGCGCGGCATCGACGTCGAGGGTCACGCGGTGGTGCTGTGGCAGCCGGGCATGGATCCGCTGTCGGTGGCGGGGCTGGCGGGCACGCGGACGTATCCGCTGCGGTCGAGTTTCCAGCCGTCGTACAACATGGCGGTCAACCTGGTCGGCCAGTTCGGGCGGGAGCGGGCCAGGACGCTGCTGGAGGAGTCGTTCGCGCAGTTCCAGGCCGACCGGGCGGTCGTGGGGCTGGCCAAGCAGCTGCGCAAGCACGAGGAGGCTCTGGAGGGCTACCAGGAGGCCATGACGTGCCATCTGGGTGACTTCCCGGAATACGCGGCGTTGCGCCGCCGGCTGTCGGACCGGGAGGCGGAGCTGTCGCGTCAGCGCGGGGCGGCCCGGCGGGCCGCGGCGGTGAAGTCGCTGGAGGCGTTGCAGCCCGGTGACGTGATCAGGGTGCCGGGCGGGCGCAGGGCGGGGCTGGCGATCGTGCTCGATCCCGGCCGCAATCCGCGCGGGACCGGGCCGAGCCCGCTGGTGCTGACGATCGGCAAGCAGATCAAGAAGCTCGATCCTGCGGACTTCCCGGTGCCGGTCGAGCCGCTGGAGAAGCTGCGCATCCCGAAGAACTTCAACGGCCGTTCGCCGAAGGAGCGCGCCAACCTGGTCTCGACGCTGCTGGCCAAGATGGGTGACCGCGATCTGGGCAAGCCGGTCAGGGCGCGGGATCACGCCGTGGAGGACGACGAGGTCAACGAGCTGCGCCGGCGCATCCGGCAGCATCCGTGCCACGGGTGCGACGAGCGGGAGGACCACGCGCGCTGGGCCGAGCGCTACTACAAGCTGCTGCGCGAGACCGAGGGGCTGCGCCGCCGGGTGGAGGGGCGTTCGCACGTCATCTCCCGTACGTTCGACCGCATCTGCTCGGTGCTGGAGCAGCTCGGTTACCTGGAGGAGGAGGCGGTCACCGACGAGGGCCGCCGGCTGGGGCGCCTCTACACCGAGCTGGACCTGCTGACCGCCGAGTGCCTGCGCAACGGCCTGTGGGAGGAGCTGGACCCGGCGGAGCTGGCGGCGTGCGTGTCGGCGCTGGTGTTCGAGTCGCGGGCGTCCGACGACGCCCGCCGGCCGAAGATCCCGGCGGGGCGGGCGCAGGACGCGCTGTCGGCGATGATCCGGCTGTGGGGGGAGCTGGAGGGCATCGAGTCCGATCACGGGCTGTCCACGATCAGGGAGCCGGATCTGGGGTTCGCGTGGGCGGCGTTCCGCTGGACGAAGGGTCACACGCTGGACGCGGTGCTCATGGAGGGGATCAACGGCAACGAGCTGGCGGCCGGTGACTTCGTGCGCTGGGTGAAGCAGCTGATGGACCTGCTCGGGCAGCTCGGGAACGCGGCGCCGCCCGGTAGCAAGATCAAGCAGACGGCCATCAAGGCGGTGGACGGGATGCGGCGCGGCGTGGTGGCGTACTCGTCGCTGACCTGACCTGCCCGAGCTGACCTGACCCGACCTGCACAAGCTGGCCTGACCCGACGTCGGTGTCGGCGGCGGACGCTCCTGGGAATCGCCTCCCGGGAGCGTCTTTTTGCTTCGGGGTGGTGTTCGGTTGGTTCTTTTACTTGTGGGCCGCTGACTTTACGCGGGTGTCTTCATCGCCTCTCCCGTCTGGTTTTACCAGTCAAGTCTCTTTGAAATCAGCGATTATCTGCTGATTTATCGCAATTCGGGTGCTAGCGTCCGATTTGTCAGTGTTCCGCCAACGGGGGAGGAAACATGGCGAGCACGAAACTCTCACAGGCCGGCTTCCAGCAAGGATGGGGCTGCCGTCGGCGCCGCCGCTGTCATCGCCGGTGGAGCTGCTGTGGTCACCGTAGGTGGTGGGGGTGCTAAGTAACCCCAACGGAGAGAGCCGGCGGCTGAGCCGCCGGCTCTCTTTGAACGCCTCCGGCCGTGAACTCGCGCCGGCGATTTCCCTTCGCCGCACATTCCGCGAGTTCTGGCCGGACACCCGCGGATTGCGCCGGCTCTTCGCGGCGGGGGTGGTGTTCGCCATCCTGGCCGCGCTCTGTGAGGTCGCCGCGATCCGCCTGTTCGGCCACATCACCGACACCGTGCTCACGACCCGGGACCTGGGCGCCTTCTGGGTGCCCGCGTTCACCTGGCTCGGGCTCGCCGCGATCGCCGGGGCGACGTCCTTCGCGGGGGCCTACCTCACCGCGCTCGGCGCGGAACGGTTCCTGCTGGCCCTGCGCGACCGGGTCTACGCCCACCTGCAGACGCTCGCGCCCGACTTCTCCGAGAACCGGCGCCTGGGCGACCTGATGGCGCGGATGACCGACGACGTCGAGGCCATCGAGGAACTCGTCGGGTCCGGGCTCGTCCGCGCGATCACCACGGCCGCCAGCGTCGTCTTCTTCGCGGGGGCGGCGTTCTTCATCCGATGGGACCTCGCGCTGCTCACCATGGCGCTGATCCCGCTGTTCCTGGTGGTCTCGAAGGTGTTCGCGTCCCGGTTCAGGACGGCGGCGGCACGCGAGCGGGCCAGCAACGGGGCGATGAACAGCGTCCTTGAGGAGGGCCTGGCCAACCAGCCGCTCGTGCAGGCCTACAACCGGCAGGACGCCGAGTCGCGGCGGCTGCACCAGGAGGGCCGCGGCTGGCTGCGCGCGAACATGGTGCAGGCCTGGCTGGCCGGACTCTACGGCCCCGCGGTCCAGCTCATCGAGACCGCCTGCCTGATCGTCATCCTCGGGTTCGGCGCGTGGGAGATCGCGGCGGGCCGGCTGACGCTCGGCGGGCTGCTGGCCTTCGCGGCCTACCTGGCCCTGCTCTATCCGGCCGTACAGGGGCTGGGTGAGCTGGCCCTGACCGTGTCAGAGGCGGCGGCGGGATCGGACCGGGTCATCGAGATCCTGCGGTCGCGTCCCGACGTCACCGACGCCCGCGACGCCGAGCCGGTACGGCGCGCGCGGGGCGAAGTCGCCTTCGAAGGGGTCGGCTTCGCCTATCCGGGGCGGGGACGGCCGGTGCTGCGGGACATGTCGTTCACCGCCGAGCCCGGCGAGGTCGTGGTCCTGGCCGGGCCCAGCGGGGCCGGCAAGTCCACGGTGGCCAAGCTGCTGCTGCGCTTCTACGACCCGGACGAGGGCCGCATCCTGCTGGACGGCGTCGACATCCGCAGCCTGACCAGGGAGTCGCTGCGGGAGAACGTGACGATCCTGCACCAGGAGACGATGCTGTTCTCCGGCTCCGTACGCGAGAACATCGCCTACGGCCGTCCCGGCGCCCCGCTCGACGAGGTGATCAGGGCGGCGGAGGCGGCCGGCGTGCACGACTTCGTCAAACTGCTGCCCCAGGGGTACGACACGCCGGTGGGGCAGCGGGGCAGGCTGCTGTCCGGCGGGCAGCGGCAGCGGATCGCGATCGCCAGGGCGATCCTGCGCGACACACCCGTGCTGGTGCTCGACGAGCCGATGACCGGCCTGGACGACGCCACGGCCGCCCAGGTGATGACGCCGCTGCGGCGGCTCATGGCCGGGCGGACGACGCTGATGGTCACGCACGATCCCCGGCACGTGCCGGAGGGGGCGCGCGTGGTGGAGGTGGAGCCGGTGCCGCGCGAGGAGCGCCTCCGGTTCCGGCGCGCCGGCGCCCGCGGGCGCGGACGCCTTCGCCGCCGGTACGAGGCCGCGGAACCACTGTCACCGGCGTGACGCGGGACCTCGGTCACCTGCCGGACGGGGACCTGCTGTCACCGGGGTGACGCGGAGACCCTGTCGCCGGCGTGACGGGAAGCGGGGGCCTTCGCGATCGGGTGTGCTGATCGCGGAGGCTTCCGTCATGTCGGCGTGCGAAAGGTGTATGTCGGAAATCTCCTCGATAGAATCGGAGAGCTCGCTCCGTTTGCCGGAGGGTTGCCGAAGGGGTGGGAGGTCATGGGCGACGACCACAGCTCCGCCAGGCCGCTGCGGGCCGACGCGCGGCGCAACCGCGAGCGGGTGCTGCAGATCGCGCAGGAGGCGCTGGCCGGCGACTGCCTGACCATCTCCTTCGACGAGATCGCCCGTCGGGCCGGGTTCGGCGTCGGAACCGTCTACCGGCACTTCCCGACCAAGGAGGCGCTGTTCGAAGCGGTGCTGCTCGGGCGGATCGAACGGTTCGTGGCCGACGCCCGCGCGCTGGCCACCGCCGAGGACCCGGGCAAGGCGTTCTTCGGCTGGTTCGCGCGGGTGACCGAGCAGGCCGCGGCCAACCAGGCGCTGTGCGACATGCTGGAGAGCGGCTCCGTCCTGCGGCCGGGCTCCACACTGGAGGACGACTTCACCGCCGCGCTCGGCCGCCTGCTGGTACGGGCGCAGCGGGTGGGGGCGGCACGGACCGACCTGACCGCCCACGACGTACGCGACCTGCTCCGCGGCTGCCTGACCGCCGAGCGGCGGGCCCGGGCCAGGGGCGGCGCGCTGCGGATGGCGGACGTGATCTGCGACGGCATGCGCGCCAGAACGAGCTGACTCCTCAGCCGGCGAGGGTGAAGCGGACCTCGCGGGTGGCCGGGTCGGCGCTGGTCAGGCGTACCGTGACGTGCTCCCCCAAGGGGAGGGTGCCGTCGCAGCGGGCGATCACGGCGGGGTCGACGAGCTGCACCTGACCGCCGCCGCGGCGTTCGTCCACGTCGATCACCACCGCCTCGAACGCCTGCCCGACCCGGTCCCGCAGCAGGAACGCCTCCACCAGGTCCACGCACGCCCGCTCCACCGACCCCGAGCGCCGGCCCGAGGCGGACATGAGGTCGGGCAGGAGCGTCAGCGCCGCCCGCACGTCGGACGGCACCGGCTCGCCCGCCGCGACCGCCAGGCACACCTCCGTCGCGTAGCGGTCGACCAGGCGCCGCAGCGGGGCCGTGACGTGCGCGTACGGGGCCGCCACCGCCGCGTGCTCGGCCAGCCGGGGCGGCGCGCCGTCGAAGGCCACGTAGCCGGCCCCGCGCAGCAGCACCCTCGACTCGTGCAGGAACGCCGCCTGCCTGCCGTTCTTCGGATCCAGGTCGTGCACCACGGCCCCGTAGCCGGCCCCCTCGGGCCACGGCACGTCCAGCGCCTGCGCCACCCTGCGTACCTTGGCCAGGTCGCCGGGCTGCGGGCGGGGCAGCACACGCAGGATGCCGATCTCGGCGTCGAGCATCATCGCGGCCGCGGCCATGCCGGTCAGCAGCGAGATCTGGGCGTTCCACGCCTCGGCGGGCAGCGGCAGCCGGAACTCCAGCCGGTAGCCGCCGTCGTCGCGCACCACCTCCTGGTCGGGCGTGGGCAGGGTGACGCCGCCGCGGTCGCGTTCGAGCGCCAGCCTCAGCTCGCCGATCTCGGCCAGCAGCTCCAGTACGCCGTCCGCGGTGCCGGTGTCGTGCACCGCCTGCACGTAGGCGTAGTCGTAGCGCTCGCGGCTGCGGACGAGCGCGCGCTGCACGTCGGCCCCCACCGTCTCGCCGTCGGCGTCGAGGTCGATCCGCCACACCACGGCCGGGCGCAGCGCCCCGGGCAGCAGGCTGGCCGCGTCCTCCGACAGCACCGGCGGGTGCAGCGGCACCTTGCCCGCCGGCAGGTAGACGGTCTCGCCCCGCCCGCGGGCCTCGGCGTCGATCACGCCGCCGGGGCGCACGAACGCGCCGACGTCGGCGATGGCGTACCAGACGCGGTATCCGGCGCGGAGCCGTTCCAGGTGCACGGCCTGGTCGAGGTCCATCGAGCCGGGCGGGTCGATGGTGACGAACGGGACATCGGACATGTCCTTCGCGTCCAGCCTCGGCACCTTGGCCACCCAGGCGGCCTCGTCGAGCACGGCGCGGGGGAAGCCGCCGGGCAGCTTCAGCTCCCGCCCGATCCGCTCGAAACCGTCCTCCAGCTTGAGGGGTATCTCATCGGGAACCTGAATGATCGGCACATGGGACAACTTACCGGCGCGCATGATCGGGAGCGCCAGATCTCACGGAAAGTCACGACGACGAGAGGGTGGCGGCGGGCGGGGCGCGGTCGTGGATCGCTGCTCAGGTGAGGTGCTGGTCGAGGCCGGTGATGCGGAGGAGGCGGCGCATGGCGGGCGGCGCGCTGGTGATGTGCATCGGGGTGTGCTGGCTCAGTGCCTGGTTCTGGACGGCGACCAGGATGCCGAGGCCGGCCGCGTCGATGAAGGACAGGCGGCTCAGCTCGATCACCAGCCGCACCTCGGGGCAGGAGCAGCGGCCGGCCTCCTGGAGCAGGTGCAGCAGGTGGCTGCGGAGCTGTTCGGTGGTGGCGATGTCGAGCTCTCCGGACACGCTCACCAGCAGCGTTCCGTCGCGGCGGCTGGTGGTCAGGTGCAGTGGATCCATTCCGGCTCCGCGCTCTCTCAGGGCCGGGATCATGTGTCGGTGGCGCGGACCCGCCCTTGCCTTTCGGCACCCGATGTCGTAGATGGATCACATAGAGCGACTACACACTTCCGGAATGGAGTGTACATGTCTGTCCGTGCACGCCGGGTGGCCGAGCCGCGTTCCGGAGGATAAGAAAGCCTCCTCGGGTGAACAATTCCGCTTACCAGTTGGAAAAACCACACCTTCAGCGCGGTTTCAGGCCGAGGAGGAGGAGATCGCACAGAGCGTTCAGTTCGTCCTCGACCTCGGGACGGCTCCAGGAGGCGGCGTGCGCGGGGTCGTGGAAGGCGTTCGCGGCGAGGAAGACGGTGCGGGCCGAGGCGGCGGGGTCGGCGGTGGCCAGCTCGCCGCGCGCGGCGCCGGTGGCGATGATCTCCTCCAGCTGGTCGACGAGGCCGGTGATGTGCTCCTGGATGACCTCGCTGGCCTCGTTCACCAGCACCATGTACGTGGCGAACAGCTCGGGGTCGTCGAGCGCCTTGGCCCGCTTGGAGGCGGACAGCGTCGTCAGCCAGTCGCGCAGCCGGGTCTCGGCCGGGGCGGACGAGGCCATGACCTTGGCAAGACCGGCGTGGGCCTCCTCCAGCCAGCGGTGCGTCACGGCTTCGCGCAGGGCCGTCTTGCTGGGGAAATGGCGGTAGACGCTGCCGTGGCTGACGCCCAGTGCCCGCGCCACGTCCACGACCGTGGCCTTGGCCGGGCCGTAGCGGCGCAGGACATCCTGGGCCGCCGTGAGGATCTGCTCGGAGGTCAGGATGCCATCTGTCATATGGCCAATTCTGTCAGTCCGTGACGGTGTGCGATGTCACTGGTGGTACGGCTGGTGATATTTGGGGAAATTTCCCGGTTTAAGAGGGGCGATCACACTACGCTACTAGCCCTGTCATCACGTGCGGTCATGACGAGGGGAAAGCGAAAACATCGTGTTAGTCGCAGTCGCAGTGCTGGCCGCCGCCGTGGTGGGCGCGGTGGCCTGGTGGCTCCGCCGCGATCCGGACGGCGGCGAGGGCTTCGCCGGTTTGGAGACCGAACCGAGGTGGGGCTGGGAGCTCTCGCTCGCGCCGGACGCGCGGGCCGCGTTCACGGAGGGCCTGCGGGCCTACCACGAGAGCGGTGGCGCCGTGCGGGTCGACGGTGAACGGGGGGTGCTGACGACGTACGAACCGCCGCGGCTGATCTCCCTGCACCTGTTCGCGGACGCCTTCGCGGCCCGGGGGGACGCCGCGATGCACGACCCGCAGGGCACGGTCGCGGAGCTGATGGAGAAAATCGCCGGATCAGAACGCTCCGGGGTGCTGCACCTGCGGGCCGGCTGGCTGGAGGGCGAGGTGGACGGCCTGGACGCGGCCGGCTTCCTGGCCGCGACGGGCGAGGCGGTACGGCCGGGAGCCTGGTCGGGCGAGGCCGGCCTTGGAGCGTTGCAGGTGATCGTTCCCGCCACGCGGACGAGTGGCGAGCCCGGGCTGTCCCACGTCAACGGCACCCCGCTCAAAACCGTGACCACCGCGACCACCGGCGCCGACCTGGCCCGCGAACCGGGGACGGAGCCGGCGGGCCGGACGGACACGGACGGCGCGACCCTCCTGGAAGCGGACAGCGCGGCCCTGCTGGAGACAGCCGGCATCGCAACGGAGACCACGACCGGCCCCGGCACCGCCGCCGGGACCGGAGCCGGGGCGGACGGCGTGGCGGGTGGCGCGCTACGGGCCGGGGCCGATGCGGAGGTCGGAGCTCAGGCCGGGACGGATACCGTCGCCGGGAGCGGGGCGGATGACGCGGTCTCGCCCGGGTCCGAAGCCGTCGCCGCGATGGCGGCGGAAGCCGGGGCCGAGGCGGGGACGAGTCCTGAGGCGGGAACTCCTGAGGCGGGGACGAGTCCTGAGGCGGGAACTCCTGAGGCGGAGCCGCGTGCTGAGGCGGGGACGAAAGCCCGGTCTGGGACGGGAGCCCAGCAAGCGCGGGTCGAGTCGGGGGCGAAGGCCGGCGCCGCCGGGATCGGTGCGGGGGAGCCCAACACGATGATGGTGGACCTGGCCAGAGTGCTCGACCGTTACCAGGAGGCGCGCGAGAAGCGGCCGGACGCGGCGGCCGAGGCACTGCTGCGTGAGGTGCTGCCCCGCCTGATCACCTCCGGCGGCCCCGGCCTGACGTGGACGAGACCCCCGACCGCCGCCGAACTGCGGACTGTGCTGGGCGACTCCCGGGAGTGACGCCGACCTGACTGGCCGGCGACGACTCCGGGAGTGACACCGATCTGATCGGCCGACCTCGCAGCCGCCTGCCGGCGCTCGGCGGCCAGGGCCCGGCCCTGCATGGCGCGCCATGGTCGGGCCGGGCCTGCCCGACCGTGTCATGAGTCGGGTCTGGCCTGCACGGCCTGTCAGGAGCGGGGTCCTGCCCGCCACGTCGTTCGCAGGCCGGGCCGGCCCATCTCCGCCAAGGCGTGGTTATGACTCGTTTTCCGAGCGGCCGTTGCGCCAGTAGCCCATGAAGGCCACCGCGCGCCGGTCCAGCCCCCGTTCGGCGACCAGGTGCCGCCGGAGGGCCTTGATGACGCCGGCCTCGCCGGCCAGCCAGGCGTACAGGGGGCCGTGGTCGGTGGCCTCCTGCGGCACCTCCCACAGTTCGTCCGCGTCCACGTCCACGTCGTCGAAGGCGTCGGGGACGGGCAGCGGCGGCAGGAGGCGGCCGGCGGCGGTCTTGACGGCGGGGAGGAGTTCGGCGCCGCGTTCGCCGCCGTTCCTGGGCAGCCAGGTGATCTTGACGGAGGCGGCCGTCTCGACCGGCAGGACGTCGTCGGAGCAGGGCACCTCCATGAACACCTCGCCCGCGAGGTGGGCGGGCAGCCGTTCCAGGACGGCGCAGATGGCGGGCACGGCGGTCTCGTCGCCGGCGATGAGGACGCAGCCCGTGCCGGCGGGCGGGTGGAACTCCAGGCCGCCGTGGCGCTCCGGGTAGCGGGAGTCGGGGCCGTAGAGGGCGGCGACGTCGCCCGGCCGCACCTGCTCGGCCCAGCGGGCGACGGGGCCGCCGTCGGGGTGCATGACCACGTCCACGTCCACTTCGGCGGCCTCGGGGCGGACGGTCCGCGCGGTGTAGGTGCGCATCGGGTTGCGCCGGTCGTCGCCGAGCTGCCGCCAGCGGGGATACCAGTCGGGGCCGGTCGGCAGGTGGGCCAGGCCGTGTCCGGGGAGGGGGAGGATGAGCTTGAGCCGCTGGTCGAAGCCGTTGTCGGCGAACAGGTGCAGGTCTTCGCCGGTGAAGGTCACCCGCAGGAACGACGGGCTCAGCCTTTCGAGGCGGTCCACGCGTACGTCGAACATGCGAAAAGGCTGGGTCATCCCCGAGGTCTCCCGTCTAGATTAGGTGAGGCTAACCTAAAGGATCGCGGCAGTTTAGGCCAGTTGAGGAGGCTTGCTCAGAGTTAAGGCATGGAAGAGCGGTTCAACCCCTGCAGCCCGTTTCCAGGAGGGGCTCCGCCATGGCGCGGCCGAGATCGAGGGCGATAGCGTCGGAGCGCTGAAAATGTGACAGGCGCAGGTCGGCGTGCCCGGCCCGCCCCAGATTGGAGCTCCTCTTTGTCACCCGTGATCCTCTCCGCGGCGGGCGCCGCGCTGGTGCTCGACGACTCCGGCCCCGGCCTGCCGCGGGTGCGGCACTTCGGCGCCGCACTCGGGCCGCTCGACGCTCCCTTGCCCGCCGCGGTCGTCGCGCCCGCGTTCGCCTCGCCCGCGCCGCCGTTGCTGCCCGCGCAGGGGGACGGCTGGTACGGCCGGCCGGGCCTGTCCGGCGTCAGGGACGGCGAGCACTGGCCGGTGCGGTGGAGCGTGGACCGGCTGGAGGCGCGGGCGGAGCCGGGCTCCGGCGGCGCGGTCACCGTGACGGCCGCCGACGCCCGGGCGGGGCTGAGCCTGGTGAGCGAGCTGGTCATGGACGAGGGCGGCCTGGTGCGGATGCGGCACGCGGTGACGAACACCGCGCCGTCGCCGTACCGGGTGCAGGGGCTGGTGTGCGCGCTGCCGGTGCCGGCGCGGGCGGGTGAGCTGCTCGACTTCACCGGCCGGTGGGGGCTGGAGAAGGTGCCGCAGCGGCGCGAGTTCGGCTACGGGGTGTGGTCCAGGGAGAACCGGCGCGGCCGCACCGGGCACGACGGCACCGGGCTGCTGGTGGCGGGGACCGGAGGGTTCGGGTTCCGGTCCGGCGAGGTGTGGGCGGTGCACGCGGGGTGGAGCGGCGGCCACGTGCACTACGCCGAGCGGCTGCCCGAGGGCGTCGCGCTGCTGGCCGCCGGCGAGCTGCTCGACCCCGGCGAGGTGGTGCTGGCGCGGGGCGAGACCTACCGCACGCCGTGGGTGTACTTCAGCTGGTCGGGCACGGGGCTCGACGAGGTGAGCGCGCAGATGCACGGCCATCTGCGCTCCCGCCCGCTGCCGGTGCGGCCGGTGACGCTGAACAACTGGGAGGCGACCTACTTCGACCACGGTCTCGACCGGCTGCTGGAGCTGGCCGACCGGGCGGCGGCGGCCGGGGTCGAGCGGTTCGTGCTGGACGACGGCTGGTTCCGCCACCGCCGCGACGACCGGGCCGGCCTCGGCGACTGGTACGTGGACGAGGGCGTCTGGCCGGACGGCCTGCACCCGCTGGCCGTCCGGGTGCGCGAGCTCGGCATGCAGTTCGGCCTCTGGTTCGAGCCGGAGATGGTCAACCCGGACTCCGACCTGGCCCGCGAGCACCCCGACTGGATCCTCGGCCGGCCCGAGCGCACGCCGCCGCCGTACCGCAACCAGCAGGTGCTCGACCTGGCCCGCCCGCAGGCGTACGCGTACCTGCTGGAACGCATCTCCGCCCTGGTCGGCGAGTACGCACTCGACTACATCAAGTGGGACCACAACCGCGACATCGCCGAGCCCGTGCACGACGGCGCGCCCGGCGTGCACGCGCAGACGCTGGCCGCCTACCGGCTGCTGGACGAGCTGCGCGCCCGCCACCCCGGGCTGGAGATCGAGTCGTGCTCGTCCGGCGGCGCCCGGATCGACCTCGGCATCCTGGCCCGCACCGACCGGGTGTGGACCTCCGACAGCAACGACGCGCTCGACCGGCAGGCCATCCAGCGCTGGACCGGGCTGCTGGTCCCGCCGGAGCGGCTGGGCTGCCACGTGGGCGCGCCGGGCGACCACATCACCGGCCGGTCGCTGCCGCTGGCCTTCAGGGCGGCGACGGCGCTGTTCGGGCACATGGGCGTGGAGTGGGACCTGACCTCGGCGAGCGAGGCCGAGCTGGAGGAGCTGGCGACCTGGATCGCGCTGCACAAGCGGCTGCGGCCGCTGCTGCACGCGGGCCGGGTGGTGCGCGCCGACCATCCCGACCCGTCGGCGCTGCTGCACGGGGTGGTGCTGCCCGAGCGGGCGGTGTACGCGTACGTGCAGCAGGTCTCCCGCCTGGACATGGCGCCCGCGCCGCTGCGGCTGCCAGGCCTCGACCCCGCCGCCACGTACGAGGTGCGCACGGCCGGTCCGGCCCCCGAGCGCGCGCTGCTGCCGGAGTGGGCCGCCGCCCCGGTGCGGGTGCCCGGCGCGGTGCTGGCCGAGCTGGGCCTGCCCGCCCCGGCGCTGCGCCCGGCCTCCGCGCTGATCATCGAGCTCGAACGCGTCTAGAGCGCGTCCCCGGCCGCCGCCGGAGCATCGGGCGGCGGCCTGGGCTGTCGTGCACGGCACAGCGTGCGCGGATGATCTGCCCGTAAAATGCCCGTCATGCGTCTCTCCGCCCTCGTCGCCGTTCTCCTCTGCGCGGCGCTGTTACCGGCCCACTCCGCGCAGGCGTCCGCGTACCCCATCCGCGACCGCGCCGTGACCGCGAACAAGCTGTACGACAGCGGCAGGCTCCAGCCCAGCGAGTGCCCGGAGCGGAAGATCGAACCCGACGACGTCGCCCAGGCCAAGCGCTACCTGCAGGCGGTGCTCAACTGCCTCAACGCCTCCTGGGGCGCCCACCTGGCCCGGGCCGGCCTGCCGTTCACCAAGAAGATGGGCTTCATCACCAAGCCGCGGCGCTTCTGCGGCAGCAAGTGGGGCAGCGCGTCGGGGGCCTACTGCGCGAGCGAGAAGCGCTTCCTCATCCTGCTCGACGACGACCTGCTCGAAGTGACCTCCGACCTGTTCCTGTTCAGCCTGGCCGCGCACGAGTTCGCGCACCATCTGCAGAACGTCACCGGGATCAACCGGGCCTTCGAACGCTACCCGTACAAGGGCAAGAAGGAGCTGAACGAGCAGTTCCGCCGCAACGAGCTGCAGGCCGAGTGCCTGGGCGGCGTGTTCATCGGCAGCGTCTGGGGCTCGCTCGACCGTGACGGCGACGACTGGGACCAGCTGCTCGACATCAACCGGCACAGCGGCGACGAGCAGGCGAAGGTGCGCGACCACGGCAAGGGCCGCAACATCGCCGCCTGGCTGGACAAGGGGTTCCGCGTGGCCTCGCCGGCGGCGTGCAACACCTGGACGGCGCCCTCCCAGAAGGTCTCCTAGCCGGAGATCCCGGGGCGGCGGCGCCCGCCGCCCTGGAATCGCCGCCTACCGGTAGCCCTTGGCCAGCACCTCCCGCGTCTCGCGGGTGATCTGCGCGGCCTGCTCGGGCGCGAGGGCGGTGCGCGGCGGGCGGCAGGGGCCGCCCCTGCGCCCGGCCAGGTCCATCGACAGCTTGATGGACTGCACGAACACCGTCTTGGAGTCCCAGCGCAGCAGCGGATGCAGGTCCCGGTAGAGGGGCAGCGCCTTGGCCACGTCGCCGGCCACGGCCAGCCGGTAGAGCTCGACGGTAGCGCGGGGGATCATGTTCGGGTATCCGGCGATCCAGCCGACCGCGCCGGCGACGCCGAGTTCGAGCAGCACGTCGTCCGAGCCGATCAGCAGGTCGAGCCCGGGCGCGCGCTCGGCGATCTCGTACGCCCTGCGCACGTCCCCGGTGAACTCCTTGACCCCGACGATCAGCCCCTCCTGGTGCAGCTCGGCGAGCAGATCGGGGGTCAGGTCCACCTTCGTGTCGATCGGGTTGTTGTAGGCGACGACCGGCAACCCGGCCTTGGCCACCTCCCGGTAATGGCCGACGACGGCCCGGCGGTCGGCGCGGTAGGCGTTCGGCGGCAGCAGCAGCACCGACGAGGCGCCCGCCTCGGCCGCCTGCTCGGCCCACCGCCGCGACTCGGCCGCGCCGTAGGCGGCCACGCCCGGCATCACGTGGAAGCCCTCGGGGGCGGCCTCGACCGCGGTGCGCACCACCCGGGCGCGCTCCTCGTCCGTCAGCGTCTGGTACTCGCCGAGCGAGCCGTTGGGGCAGACGCCGTCGCAGCCGCCCTCGGCCAGGAACCGGACGTGCTCGGCGTAGCCGTCGTAGTCGACGGACAGGTCGTCGTGGAAGGGCAGCGCGGTCGCGACGTGCACGCCGTGCCACACGGGGCGGGTCATACGTTCTCCTTGTTCCAGTTCTCCAGCCCGCTCGCGTCGATGGGCAGCGCGGCGGACAGGTTCTCCGCGCCGTCCGCCGTCACGAGCAGGTCGTCCTCGATGCGCACGCCGATCCCGCGCAGCTCCGGCGGGACCGTCAGGTCGTGGGCGTGGAAGTACAGGCCGGGCTCGACGGTCAGCACCATGCCGGGCGCCATCCGCGCGCCCTGGTAGGCCTCGTACCGCGACGATGCGCAGTCGTGCACGTCCAGGCCCAGGTGGTGGCCGATCCCGCAGATCAGGTAGCGGCGGTGGTGCTGGCCGTGCTCCGACAGCGCCTCGTCGACCGACACCGGCAGCAGGCCCCAGTCGTGCAGGCCGCGCGCGATGACCTCCATGGCGGCGTGGTGGAAGGCGGTGAACGGCCGGCCCGGCGCGACCTGCGCCAGCCC
The DNA here is from genome assembly GCF_035917475.1 of Nonomuraea fuscirosea. NCBI lineage: Bacteria > Bacillati > Actinomycetota > Actinomycetes > Streptosporangiales > Streptosporangiaceae > Nonomuraea > Nonomuraea fuscirosea. The sequence continues at coordinate 2,990,606 of NZ_CP109074.1, forward strand.
GGCCCGGTGCGCCCGCTCCACCAGGTCGTGCACCTGCCGCTGGGCGGGGGAGAAGGCCCCCGACACGGGGAAGGTGCGGGTGACGTCGGCGGTGTAGTGGGCGCGGGTCTCCACGCCCATGTCGAGCAGCAGCAGCTCGTCCGCGAGGACGGGGCCGTCGCAGCGCACCCAGTGCAGGGTGGGGGCGTTCGGGCCGCTGCCCACGATGGAGGCGTAGCCGGGGCCGTTGCCGTACGTCCTGGCGTACCGGTCGAACGTGCCCTGCAGCCAGCGCTCGCCGCCACCCGCGATCGCGGCGGGCACCTCGGCCAGCACGGCGGCGAAGCCCTCGACCGTGCGGTCCACCGCCTCGCGCAGCTGGGCCACCTCCCACTCGTCCTTGATCATGCGCAGCTCGGCCAGGACGCGCCGCACCTCCTGCGACGGCTCCGCCCCGCCGGTGACGAGGGCGCCGGCGGGCGGGCCGGTGAAGTCGGGCAGCGGCAGCACCTCGGCCCCGAGGGCGGCCGACCACTCGGCCGGGGACGGCGACGGGCCCACCCACAGCTCGCCGTGGGCGGCGTCGGCGAAGAAGCCGGTGTCGCCGGGCCGGGCCGGCGGCGGCAGGTACACGGTGGCGGCGCCGTCGCGGACCACGGCCACCGCGTTCTCGGCCACGCAGCCGGTCAGCCAGTAGAAGTCGCTGTCCACGCGGAAGTCGTAGGCGGTGTCGTTGCTGCGGACCGGGGCCCGGCCGGCGGAGACGACCACGGTCGCGCCGGGCAGCGCCTCGGCCAGGCGGGCGCGGTGCGCGGCGGCCGCCCGCGCCGCGCCGGGCACCAGGCCGGGTGTGCGGGCGGGGGTGTCCCAGCCCTCGGCGATGTAGGCGGTGAACGCGGGGATCTCCGCGAGCCTGGGCAGCCTGCCGTCACTCACTGGTGATTCCTCCTCCGATGTCGCGGACGAGCGCGCTCAGCCGGGCGAAGACCCGTTCCTCGCCGATGCCGTCGTGCTCGTACTCGTTGGTGACCCAGGCCTGGGCGTTGCCGACCCTGGCGGCGGTATCCAGTTGCAGGCCGGAGTCGACGTACATGTCGTCGTAGTAGACGGCGGCGGCCAGCGGCACCTCGTTGGCGGCCAGCCGGTCGAGGTCGTACAGCGCGGGCCAGTCGTCCCGCTCGGCGAGCAGCTCCACAGCGGGACGGAACGGGCGCAGCGCGCGGATCTCCGCGAACATCCAGGGATAGATCATCTCCCCGGTGAACAGCAGCGGCCTGGCGTCCTCGGCGAAGGCGGGGTGGCGGGCGCGCTCGCGCTGCGCCGCCCACGCGGTCGCGCCGGGCCCCGAGCCGTAGATGCTCTCCTGCAGCGCGGCGAACAGCGGGTTGTCGGCGTAGGAGGAACGGGTCAGCACCTGGTGCAGGAACGTCTCCGGCAGCCGTCCCTCGTCGTCGGGCGCGGCCTCGTCGAGCAGCCAGTGCATGCGCTCGTAGCCGGGCTTCATGCCGAAGTCGATGCCGAGCGACTGCAGCCGCCGCACGGTGAGCCGGTCGCCGTCGGGCAGGATCACACCGCCGACGGCCAGCAGGTCGGCCAGCTTCGCCGTCGTGTCCGCGTGGTGCGGGTAACGGCGGTAGAAGGCGGCGTTCTTGGCCGCCACCCGCGGATAGGTGCGCCGGTAGACCTCCTCGGCGTCCGGGTCGAGCGACGGCAGGCCGCCGGTCACGTAGCAGGCGCTGAGCCCCTCCGGCGCGTACGACAGGTACGTCAGCGTCAGGAACCCGCCGTAGCTCTGCCCGAGCGTCGACCAGCGCCGCCCGCCGAAGACCTTCTTACGCAGGTGCTCGGCGTCGGCCACGATCGAGTCCGCCCGGAAGAAGGCCAGATGGTCCGCGCCCTCCTTGGCGCCGAGCGCGCTCATCACCCGCCCGTCGAGGCGGGAGCTGCGGCCGGTGCCCCGCTGGTCGAGCAGGATCACCCGGTAGCGCTCCAACGCCTGCCCCAGCCAGCCCGACGTGCCGACGGGGCGCGGGCCCTTGCCGCCGGGCCCGCCCTGCAGATACAGCAGGCACGGCAGATCCTCGCCGTCCCTGGCGGGATCGACGAGCTCGCGGGCGAACACCGTGATCGTCGCGCCGGGGTCCGTCCAGTCCAGCGGCACCCGCTCGACGTGGTCGCGCACCCGCATCCCGGGGATCGTGTACGTAGCGGTGATCAAGACCTCTCCTTCCTGCGGCGGTCCCACTCCGGGTCGATGCGCGGGATGGCCGCCAGCAGCGTGCGCGTGTACGCGTCGCGCGGCTCGCCGAACACCTGGGCGGTCTCGCCCAGCTCGACGATCCGCCCCTTGCTCATGACCGCCACCCGCTGGGCGATCTGCCGGACCACGGCCAGGTCGTGGGCGATGAACACGTAGCTGAACCCGCTCTCGCGCTGCAGCCGCCGCAGCAGCTCGATCACCTGCGCCTGCACCGACACGTCCAGTGCCGAGACGGCCTCGTCGCAGATCACCAGCCTGGGGTTGACGGCCAGCGCGCGGGCGATGCCGATGCGCTGCGCCTGCCCGCCGGAGAACTGGGCGGGGTAGCGCAGCGAGTGGTCGGGGTTGAGCCCGACCCGCTCCATCAGCTCCTTGGCGTGCGCCCGGCGGCTGCCGACGGGTGCGATGCCCTGGTAGACCAGCGGCGCCATGAGGATGCGCTCCACCGTGTGGCGGGGGTTGAGCGAGGAGAACGGATCCTGGAAGACGACCTGGACATCGCCCCGGAATCGCGCCAGCGCGGCGCCCTTGGCGCGGGTGACGTCCTCGCCGTCGAAGTGCAGGGAGCCCTCCGTCGGGTCCATCAGTTTGGCGATCATGCGGGCGGTCGTCGACTTGCCGGAGCCTGACTCGCCGACCACGGCCAGCGTCTCGCCCAGCCGTACCTCGAAGCTCACCTGGTCCACGGCCGTGAACTCGGCCCTGGCGCCCAGGGGCCCGCGCGTGACGAACCGCTTGGTCAGGTTCTCGGCCCGCAGCAACGGCGTCATGCGCTCACCTCGTCGTCGATGCGCGGGATGCTGTCCAGCAACATCCGGGTGTAGTCGTGGCGGGGTTCGGCGAAGACCTGCTCGGCGGTGCCGTACTCGACCTGCTCGCCCCGGCGCAGCACCAGCACGCGGGTCGCGATCGAGCTGATCACGGCCAGGTCGTGGGTGATGAACACCATGCCGGTGCCGCTCTTGCGGCGCAGGTCGGCCAGCAGCCGCAGGATCTGCGCCTGCACGGTCACGTCCAGCGCCGTGGTCGGCTCGTCGGCGATGAGCAGCTTCGGCCCGCACACCAGCGCCATGGCGATCATGACGCGCTGGCGCTGGCCGCCGGAGAACTGGTGCGGGTAGTGGTCGACCCGCCGCTCCGGCTCGGGCAGGCCCACCTGCGCGAGCGCCTCGATCGCGACTCGGCGCGCGTTCCTGCGGGACTTGTCGCGGTGCGCCCGGTACATCTCCTCGATCTGCAGCCCCACCGTGTAGTACGGGTTCAGCGACGACAGCGGATCCTGGAAGATCATCGACAGCTGGTCGCCGCGCAGCCGGCGCAGCTCCCGCTCGGGGCGGCCGAGCAGTTCTGTGCCGTCCAGCCGGACGCTGCCACGGGTCCTGGCGCCCTTGGGCAGCAGCCCCATGATCGCCAGGCTGGTCATGGACTTGCCGGACCCGGACTCGCCGACGATGCCGACGGTCTCGTCCCGGCCGACCGTGAAGGACACACCCTTGACCACGTCCACCGGGCCGCGCGTGGTCGGGAAGGTGACGGTGAGGTCCTCCACCACAAGCAGGTCGCTCATCGGGCCGTGATCCTCACTCTCGGGTCCAGCCTCGTGTAGACGAGGTCCACCACCACGTTGCCGATCACCACGAAGAACGCCGCCAGCAGCGTCACCGCCATGATGACCGGCTGGTCGTTCTTGGCGATGGAGTCGGCGGCCATCTTGCCGACCCCGTTGAGGCCGAACACCGTCTCGGTGATCAGCGCGCCGCCGAGCAGCGCGGCGAAGTCCATGCCGAAGATCGTCGCGATCGGCGTCAGCGCCGGCCGCAGCGCGTGCCTGCGCATGGTCAGCGCCGGGCTCAGGCCCTTGGACCTGGCCGTGCGCATGAAGTTCTCCGCCAGGGTGTCGATCACGTTGGCGCGGGTGAGCCGGGCGTACAGGCAGGCGTAGCCGGTGGCCAGCACGATCCACGGCATCAGGTACGACTGGAACCACACCACCGGATCGTCGCCGAACGCCACCGCCTGCGGGAACGGCAGCACCTGCAGCTGCACGACGAGCACGTACTGCAGCGCCAGCGCCAGCACGTAGTTGGGGATGCTGGAGCCGCCCAGCGCCAGCCCCATGGCGGTGCGGTCCCACCAGGTGCCCTCCTTGACCGCGCTGAGCAGCCCGGCGAGGATCCCGAACAGCAGCCACAGCACCGCCGCGCCGATCGCGACCGTGGCGCTGACCGGCAGCCGCTCCACCACCATGTCCATCACGGACTGGTTGGTCTGGAAGCTGTAGCCCAGGCACGGCGCGGCGCAGTGCACCAGGTTCGCGCCGTGGCCGTAGTCGCGCCCGGCGAAGATGCCGCCGAGGAAGCCGGTGAACTGCGTCAGGAACGGCTGGTTCAGGCCGAGCACGTCCCGGATCTGGTCGATCCGGTCGGGCGTGCACGTCTTGCCGCAGATCATCACCGCCGGGTCGGGCGAGAGCGTGAAGAAGATGACGAACGTGAACAGGCACACCAGGAAGAGGATCAGCACCACCCCGGCGAGCCGTCCGGCCAGGTAACGCGCCATCAGGAGGCCTCCCCCGCGTCGAAGGCGGCCCGCAGCCGGTCCCCGAGCACCGTCAGCGACAGCACCGTCAGGAACAGGAACAGGCCGGGGATCGCGAAGTACATCGGATCGACGGCGTACCAGCCGACCGAGCTCGCGATCATCTGCCCCCACGACGGCGTGGGCGGCGCCACGCCGACGCCGAGGAACGACAGGCCCGCCTCGGTGCCCACGTAGCCGGGCACGGCGAGCGTGGTCATCACGATCAGGGAGCTGCGCAGGTTCGGCAGGATCTCCTTGAACACCAGCGCCCCCGTGGAGGCGCCAGAGGCCCGCGCGGCCTCCACGAACTCCCGGTTGACCAGTGTCATCGTCTGCCCGCGCACGACCCGCGCCAGGTACGGCCAGCCGAACACGCTGATCACCACGACCAGCAGCACCGACCGGTTGCCCTGCGGCAGCGACGACAGGATCGCGATCATGAAGATGAGCGCGGGGAAGGCCATCAGGAAGTCCATGACCCGGCAGATCACCTGATCCACCCAGCCCTGGTAGAACCCGGCCAGCATGCCCAGCACCACGCCGAGCAGCGTGGTCAGCGCGGTGGCCGCGGCCGCGATGAGCAGCGAGACGCGGGCCCCGTAGGCGATGCGGGCCAGGATGTCGCGGCCGTTCTGCGGTTCGACGCCGAGTGGATGGCCGGCGCTGATCCCGCCCAGCGACCCGTGCGGGATCCCGCCCAGGTCGGTGTTGACGGCGGCGGTGTCGAAGTCGTTGGGGCCGTGGCCGATGATCGCGCTGATCAGCGGCGCGCCGAGCGCCATCAGCACGATCAGCGTGAGGTACGCGGTGCTGAGGACGGCGGCGCGGTCGCGGAGCAGCGCGCCGGTGACGCGCCGGCCCGAGGTGGCGGGCGCGCCCGCCACCTGCTGCTGCGGATGAGCTGCGACGGTCATCTACTTCGTCGGCTTCGCCAGTCCGACGGAGACGAAGTCGATGCCCCCCGAGTAGGCGTTCGACAGGTACGCGCCGGCGATGTTCGAGCCCGTGACCGTGACCACCTTCTCGTAGGCCAGCGGCACCATCGGCGCCTGCTCCATGATCTGCTTGTCCAGCTCGCCGTAGGCCGCGTTGGCCGCCTGCACGTCGGGCATGAGCGCGATCTCGTCGATCCGGTCGTTGATCTTCTTGTCGTCGATCTGCGCGAGGTTCGCGTTGCCCTTGGCGGTGATGTTGCGGCCGTCGAACAGCGGCGGCAGGAACGTGGCGCCGGAGGCCCAGTCGGGGCACCAGCCGGTGATGGCCGCGTCGTGCTGCTGCGCGGGCGTGCCGATCACCTCGTAGAAGGTGGAGGTGTCGATGTTGTTGATCTTGACAGTGATGTTCACCTGCTTCAGCGCCTCCTGGATCGCCACCGCGGCCGCCTGCATCTTCGGCACCGGCCGGGTGTCCAGCGTCAGCTCGAAGCCCCCGGCGAGGCCCGCCTCGGCCAGCAGCTTCTTGGCGGTCTCCACGTCGTGCGGATAGAGGTCGTAGTCGACCCGGCCGACGATCGTGGGCGGCTGGATCGAGGTGCCCTTGAGCGCCAGCTGCGAGCCGCCCAGCGCGGCCACCACGGTGTCCTTGTCGACCGCGTGGTTGATCGCCTGGCGCACCTTGACGTCGTCCAGGTTCTTCTTCGTCATGTTCAGAGACATGTACGTGGTGCAGCCGCCGAGCCCGCTCAGCGTGCGCGACTTGATCTGCGGCGCCTGCGCCCTGGCCACCGTCGCGGCCTGGATGGCGGGCGTGCCCATGATGGCGTCGGCGTCGGCGCCCTGACCGGCCAGCATGCGCTCGTCGATGGTGGCCGCGTCCAGCCCGAACGTCCACTCGAAGGCGTCCGGCCTGGCCTTGCGCACGGTGTCGGTCTCGGCCTTCCAGTACGGGTTGCGCACCAGCTTGAGCGAGGCGTTGCGCTGGTAGCTCTCCAGCTTGTACGGCCCGCTCGCGATCGGCTTGGTGTCGAACGCGGCCGCCGCCCCCGTGCCCTTGGGGAAGGGGACGAAGTTCGGCTGCGTCAGCGCGCTCGGAAAGTCGGGGAAGGACTTCTTCAGGTGGAAGACGACCGTCTTGGCGTCGGGGGTCTCGATGGTGTCGAGGTCGCCGTCCTCGTACGGGCCCTTGTATCCCTTGGGCGCGTCCAGCAGCAGCTTCCCGTACGGCGAGCCGATTCCCGCCTCGGGGTCGAACGCCCGCGAGGCCCCGAACTTGACCGCCTCGCTCGTGATCGGCGTGCCGTCCTCGAAGAACAGGTCGTCCTTCAGCGTGAACGTCCACGTCTTGGCGTCGTCGGACGGCGTGCCCGTGTCGGTGGCCAGGTCGGGGACCACCTTCGTGCTCTCCTCGCCGGGCCCGGCACCGAACGTGGTCAGCCCCCGGTAGATGAGCCGGTAGAAGTTGTTCACCCCGCCGTCCCAGCCACGGGCCGGGTCCAGGTGCGAGAAGTCCGCGTTGGCCAGGACGTGCACGGTGCCGCCCGTCGCGGGGGCCGACGACGACCCGCCCGGGCCGCCGCCCGCGGGCGCGGCGCCGCCGCCACCGCACGCGGTGAGCGCCAGCACGCCGGTCATGGTGACGCTCGCCAGCGCCGCCGATCTCCTCATGTCGCCTTCTTTCCGTTGGTGGTGCGGGATCTGACCCAGACCCGCATGGCTTCGGGGCCGCGGTTGCCCCACAGGAAGTACGGGACGAAGGTCGCGCTGACCGCCGTCTCCGTGATCGCCGACTGCTCCAGGGGCAGTTCGGGGTAGAGCTCGGTGGACGGCGGGGGAGCGGCGCCGGCCGTCACCCCGAGCACGACGGCCTCGCCGCGCCGCCCGGCCCGCGCGCCGGCGACGTCGGCCACGCCGACCACCAGGTCGTCGACCGCGGCCGACGGGCTGTCCTGCTGCTCGACGCAGTAGACGAGCGGGCCGCGGGCGATGCCGAGCGCGCCTCTGGTGGCGTCGAGGTGGGGGTGCGAGCCGTGGGCGCGGACCGGCATCGGCAGCGTGAGCCGCACCTCGTCGCCGGCCGCCCAGCGCCGCTCGATCCTCAGCCAGCCACCGTCCGCACTCCCGCCGGGGGAGTCTGCCGCGGCCTCCGCGCGCTTCGCGGAAGGCGCGGCGTCGTGCGGTTCGCCGTTGACGGTGACCGTCGCGCCGCGGGCCCAGCCTGGCACCCGCAGCACGATCCCGTACGGCTCCTCCGGCGCCCGCTCGACCGTCAGGCCGACGTCGCCGTCCCATGGGTAGGAGGTCTCCATCGCCAGGTCCAGCCGCTCGCCCGTGATCCTGGCCGAGGTGTAGCAGGCGATCAGCAGCGCGCCGTCCCGCTCGGCCGCCACGTAGTCGGCCAGCTGGGCCATCCAGCGCACGATGTTCGGCGGGCAGCACGGGCAGCCGAACCAGGAGCGGCGCAGCGGCTCCCCGCCGGACTCCGCGCCGCTGCGCTGCTCGTGGTCGGGGCGGCGTTGCAGCGGGTTGTCGTAGAAGAACGCCCGGCCGTCCTCCGACAGGCCCACGGCGTAGGCGTTGTAGAGCACCCGCTCGAACACGTCGAGGTACTTCGCGCCGCCCGTGGCCAGGAACATCCGCCAGCCCCACTGCATCACCGCGATGGCCGCGCAGGTCTCGCTGTAGGCGCGCTCGGACGGCAGCTCGTAGCGGTCGCCGACGGCCTCGTCGGAGTGCCGGCTGCCCAGCCCGCCGGTGAGGTAGAGCTTGCTCGCCACCATGTCGTCCCAGAGCCGCTCCAGCGCCGCGAACAGCGACCGGTCGCCGGTCTCCAGGAAGACGTCGGCGGCCCCGGCCGCCAGGTACGCCATCCGCACCGCGTGCCCCGTCACCGACGGCAGCTCGCGGAAGGGCACGTGGTCCTGGAAGTAGTCGGCGGAGAAGATGCTGTGCTCGATCTGGCCGGAGCCGCGGCGGTCGACGAACGCGGCGGCCAGGTCGAGGTAGGCGCGCACGCCCGTCTCCCGGTACAGCTCGACCAGCGCCATTTCGACCTCGGGATGCCCGCACACGCCCCGCTCGGCGAAGCGCTCCACGACCAGGTCCGCGAAGCGCCCGGCCACGCGCAGCAGCCGCTCGTCGCCCATCCGGCGCGCCGCGGCGACGGCGGCCTGGACGAGGTGGCCCAGGTTGTACAGCTCGTGCCCCCAGGCCAGGTCCTCCCACGGCTTCTTGGCGGCCGCCGGGTCCTGGAAGAAGGAGTTGAGGTAGCCGTCCTCGGCCTGGACCCGCTCCAGCAGGCCGACGACCTCGTCGTAGAACTCCCGTACCGGCTCGGCCGCGCGGCCGTCACCGAGCTCGTAGGCCAGACCCTCCAGGGTCTTGTACAGGTCGGTGTCCAGGAACGGGTAGCGGCCGCGGTAGGGGGCGGGATCCTGCTCCAGGAGCCGGCTCAGGTTGGCGACGTTGCCCGCCGCCCGGAGCTGCTCGATGGTGTGCGGGATCGTGGCCGCGCCGTTGCGGACCTGCCAGTGGTGTAACAGACCACCGGTGATGCGCGCTCCCGGCACCGGTCGTACGGCCCCGGCGGCCGTGCGTACGGCTCCGGCCAGGGCCTTGACCTGCTTAGACGTCATGAATCTTCCCAGTAATGTGTGGCATTGCACTGAACCTTAGGTGTCGGGGAGGTGTGTTGCCAAGGGTTGCGGAGGGGCTCATCGACGAACGTAACCCGTCCGAAACAGGGCGGACCGGACGGCGGTCGCCTGAGAGGATTCGCGGGTGAAACGCGTATCCGTGGTGGGGAACTCCGGTTCCGGCAAGTCGACGTTGTCCTCGGCGCTGGCCGGACGGCTCGGCGTGCCCTGGCTCGAACTCGACTCGATCTTCCACATGTCCGGCTGGCAGCCCCGTCCGCGGGAGGAGTTCCGCGCCGAGGTCGAGCGGTTCACCGCCGCCGACGGCTGGGTGGTGGACGGCAACTACTCCGCCGTGCGGGACCTGGTGTGGTCGCGCGCCGACACCGTGGTCTGGATCGACCTGCCGAGGCGCACCGTGATGCGCCGGCTGCTGGTCAGGACCCTGCGCAGGATGACCACCGGAGCCGAGCTGTGGAACGGCAACAAGGAGTCCTTCCGGTTCCTGCTCGACAAGGACGAGTCGATCCTGTGGTGGGCGTGGCGGCAGCACGCCGTCTACCGGGAGCGTTACGCCCGGGCGCGGGCCGATCCGGCCAACGCGCACCTGAGGTTCGTCCGGGTCGCCTCCCGGGCCGACGCGGCGTGCTTGCTAGCGACTGACAGAATTTGAAATCTGTCAGTCCCATGGGCATACTTTGCCTATGAGAACTCTGGGAACCGACGGCCCCGCCGTGTCCGACCTCGGGCTCGGCTGCATGGGCATGACCGACCTCTACGGGCCGGCCGACAGGACCGAGGCCATCGCGACCGTCCACGCCGCGCTCGACGCGGGCATCACCCTGCTCGACACCGGCGACTTCTACGGCATGGGCGCCAACGAGCTGCTCATCGCCGAGGCACTGCGCGGCCGCCCGCGCGACGCCGTGCGGATCAGCGTGAAGTTCGGCGCGCTGCGCGACCACGACGGCGGCTGGCACGGCGTCGACGGCCGGCCGGTCGCGGTGAAGAACTCGCTCGCCTACACGCTGCGCCGCCTCGGCACCGACCACGTGGACGTCTACCGGCTCGCCCGCGTCGATCCGGCCGTGCCCATCGAGGAGACGGTCGGGGCCATCGCCGAGGAGGCCGCCAAGGGCCACGTACGCCACATCGGGCTGTCCGAGGCCGGCGCCGACACCATCCGCCGCGCCCACGCCGTGCACCCCATCAGCGACGTGCAGATCGAGTACGGGCTGCTGTCGCGGGGCATCGAGCGGGAGATCCTGCCCGTCTGCCGCGAGCTGGGGATCGGCGTGACCGCCTACGGCGTGCTGTCGCGCGGGCTGCTGAGCGGCCACTGGAGCAAGGACCGCGAGCTGGACGCCGGCGACTTCCGCGCGTACTCGCCGCGCTTCTCCGGCGACAACCTCGCCCGCAACCTGGCGCTGGTGGAGGCGCTGCGGGCGGTCGCCGACGGCAAGGGCGCCACGGTGGCGCAGCTGGCCATCGCCTGGGTGCTCGCGCAGGGCGAGGACATCGTGCCGCTCGTCGGCGCCCGCCGCCGCGAGCGGCTGAGCGAGGCGCTCGGCGCGCTCGACGTGAAGCTGACGGCCGGCGACCTGGCCGCGATCGAGGCCGCCGTCCCGGCCGGCGCCGCCGCCGGCGACCGCTACCCGGACGTCATGATGGCCGAGCTCGACAGCGAACGCTGACCGGAACGCCCGCGCCCGGCCGCGGGCGAGCGGGGGGCCGGGGGGCTCGGATTCTGTGCCGGTCAGGTCCGGGGCGGCGCTAGTGTTGGCCGGTGCACATCGACGAGTGGCTGCAGGCGATCCCCGCCGGATGGCTGTACGCGACGGTCGCGCTCGTGATCGGGCTGGAGAGCCTCGGCATCCCGCTGCCGGGCGAAATCGTCCTGGTCAGCGCCTCGATCCTGGCCTCCAGGGGCGTGGTGGACCCGGTGTGGGTGGGCGTCTGCGCGAGCGCCGGCGCCATCGTCGGTGACTCGGCCGGATACGCGATCGGGCGCAAGGGCGGCGCGCCCATGTTCGCCCGGCTCGGGCGGCGCTTCCCCAAACACTTCGGGCCCCGGCACGTGGGCAGGGCGGAGGAGTACTTCCACCGGTTCGGCATGTGGGCGGTGTTCTTCGGGCGCTTCATCGCCCTGCTGCGCATCCTGGCCGGGCCGCTGGCGGGGGCGCTGCGCATGCCGTACTGGAGGTTCGCCGTCGCCAACGTGCTCGGCGGCATCGTCTGGGCGGGCGGCACCACCGCGGTCATCTACAGTCTCGGGCTCGTCGCCGAGAAGTGGCTCAAGGGCTTCTCCTGGGCCGGGCTCGTGGTGGCCGTCCTGTTCGGCGTCGCCACCACCCTCTACCTCAAGCGCCGCGCCGCCCGGGTGGTCGGCGCGGAGGAGGACGACGACGACGCTCAGCGCTCGATGAGCGTGACCTCCAGCGAGTAGTGCGAGGCCCGGTAGACGTGTGAGCCGTGCTCGACCGCCCGGCCCTGGTCGTCGTAGGTGGTGCGGAGCATGGTCAGCAGCGGCGCGCCCCGGCGCTCCACCAGCAGCCGGGCCTCGGCCTGCGTGGCGGCCCGCGCGCCGATGCGCTGGTTGGCCACCCGCATCCGCACGCCCGCCGCGCGCAGCAGCTCGTACAGGCCGCGGCCTTCGAGGTCGGCGGCGGTGAGCTTGGCCAGGCCGATCGGCAGCCAGTTGTGCAGCACCGCCAGCGGCTCGCCCGCCGCGAAGCGCAGCCGCTCCAGATAGAGGATCTCCGAGCCGGCCGGCACGCCCAGGATGGCGGCGATCTCCTCCGGCGCCGGCCGCGGCTCCAGGACCAGCACCTGCGTGGCCGGCTCCTGGCCCGCCCGGCGCAGGTCGTCGTAGAGACTCGTCAGCTCGACCGAGCGCTTGACCTGCCCGTGCACCACCTGGGTGCCGACGCCGCGCTTGCGCACCAGCAGGCCCTTGTCCACGAGGTATTGGATCGCCTGGCGGATCGTGGGCCTGGACAGGCCGAGCTTGTCGGCCAGCAAAATCTCGTTGTCCAGCCGCGAGCCGGGGGCCAGGTCGCCCCGCCGGATCGCCTCGGCGATCTGCTCGGCCACCTGGAAGTAGAGCGGCACGGGGCTGGATCGATCCAGGTCGATGGCCAGGTTCGCGGTCATGCTGATCAGCTTAACGCAGGTCAGAATGTCCTGACAAACGAGTCAGGTAGCGTTCAAGCGTGTGCCACGGGCGCGCGAGCGGTAGGGGAGAGGGCATGGATGTGACTCACCTGCTCGACACCGCCTCCGCGGCGGCCCGTGCCGTCGGCCCCCAGTTGCGCGCGGCCTTCAGGTCCCGGCCCGACGTGAGCACCAAACGCGACTTCCACGACCCCGTCACCGAGCACGACCGCGCGGCCGAGGTGAGCATCCGCGCCGTCATCGACGCGCGGGCGCCGCACAGCGCGATCGTGGGCGAGGAGGGCGGCACCACCGGCTCCGGCGACCTCGTCTGGTACGTCGACCCCATCGACGGCACCGCCAACTTCGCCGCCGGCCTGCCGTTCTTCTGCGTGTCCATCGCCGCCGCCGTACGCGGGGAACTGGTGGCCGGCGTCGTGTACGACCCGGTGCGCGACGACGAGTTCACCGCCACCCCCGACGGCGCCTGGTGCAACGGCAAACCCCTGCGCAGCACGGGGGCGACCGGCGACCGGGAGGCCATGCTGCTGTCCAGCTACCCGACCCCGCTCGACCTCGGCACCGGCGGCGAGCTCGCGCTGGAGCGCTACGGCCGGCTGCTGCGCTCCTTCTCCGCCGTACGCAAGGTCGGCAGCGCCGCGCTCAAGCTCGCCCACGTCGCGGCCGGCTGGTCGGACGCCGCGTACGGCACCGGGTCCAACCCGTGGGACGTGGCGGCGGGAGCCCTGCTGGTGCGCAGCGCGGGCGGGGTCTACCTGGGGGATCCGCTGGTCAAGGGGGACTACCTGGCGCACGTGGGCGGGTTCGACCTGGAGGCGTCGGCGCTGGCGGAGTTCGTACCCCGGTGATCAGGGGAGCAGGCCGGGCAGCTCGGTCAGCGAGGTGATGCGCGGGAAACCGGCGGGCGGAGGCTCGGCGCCGAGCCGGTCGAGCCAGACCGAGCGCATCCCGGCCGCCGCCGGCCCGGTCACGTCGTTGCGTATGTCGTCGCCCACCAGCAGCACTTCCCGCGTACTCAGCCCGAGTGCCGCCGCGGCCCCCTCGTAACAGCCGGGCGCGGGCTTGAACCGGCCGTCCAGCACCTCCCCGGTCAGCACCGGACCGACCAGGCCGTCCAGCCCGATCACGCGGACCTTCTCCTCCTGCATGCGCTGCGTGCCGTTCGTCAGCACCCCCAGCGTGAACCCGCCGAGCCCGGCCAGCGCCTGCGCGACGTCGGGGAACGCGGCCCAGCCGCGGCGGTAACGGGCGGCGAAGCCGGCGTAGGCGGCGTCCAGGTCGGCCGGGACGGGAACGGCCAGCTCCGCGCACAGGGCGGACAGCCGCAGCCGCCGCTGCTCCTGCGCCGAGCAGCGGCCCGCCTGCCACATCGCCAGGTACGGCACCTCGAAGCCGGCCCACAGCGCGGCCGCCTCGCCCAGCCGCGGATGGCCGGGGGAGTGGTCCTCCAGCCAGGCGGTGATCGCGGCGTCGGCGGCGCCGCGGTGGTCGAGCAGGGTGCCGTCCAGGTCGAACAGGATCCCCTTGACGCCGGACAGGCTCACGTCGCCGCCCCCGAGGTGACGTGGGCGGCGATGCGGGTGGCCGTCTCGCGCGGCGGATAGCCGAGCGTCAGGCCGCGGACCGACAGCGGGGCCCGGGCGAAGAGCGCCTCGGCGTCCTCGCACAGCACGTAACGCAGCGCGGGGGAGCAGGAGCGGTGCTCCTCCAGCGCCCGCACCTCCGGCTCGGCCAGCTCCTCCGGCAGCGCCTCCCGGTAGTCGGCGATCAGCGCGTCGAGGTCGAAGAGCTGCGCGTAACGCTCCGACGTGCCCGCCACCACCCGCACCAGCTCGTCGTCCTCCGTCCGCGCGTGGTAGATCAGGCTCGTCCCGCCGCTCTTGCCGCACCAGCGCAGCGCCTCGTCCGCCGGCAGGGTGAACGCCCCGTACGGCTTGCGCCCGTACAGCAGCGCCTCGGCGATCCACCGGTCGCACCACAGCTCGTCGCGATACGGCGTCGGCGTGCCGGGCACGGCGGCCAGGCCCTGGGCCAGCACCGGGTTCCAGGCCGACACCATCGGGCTGCTGAACCTCGGCATGCGCGGGCCGCGCCAGCGGCTCAGGGCGTAGCCGTACCAGACGGTCACGACCTCCGTCCGCAGCTTGGGCAGGGGCCGCTCGTAGGTGCCGTTCATGATCTGGCCGCCGTCGGGATGGCGCCAGGGACCCGGTGGGAAGTCCGCGTCTGTGGGGGCCGGAGGAGTCCGGTAGTCGGGATGGAGGATCCACGCGTCCGCCACAGTGTCGGGCCTTTCGGATCGGCGTATGCATGACGTGTCAGACCATTAGAGTGGCCATCGTGCATCAGCCGTCACTCCCTTGCAACAGACCAGGTGCAAACGCTGATTTTTGTCACACACGGTTGTGACAGACGTATGCAGTTGAGCGTTGTCGCGGCCCGGCTCTCCTCCCTGCGGGCCTGGAGCGGGCTGTCCATGGCCTCGGCCGCGCAGGCCGCCGGGCTCAACACCTCCACGATCTTCCGCATCGAGCACGGCCTCGTCGCGCCGCGCGAGGCGACCGTGCGCACCCTGCTGGAGCTGTACGGCCAGGGCGAGCACGCGCCCCGGCTGCTGTCGCTGCTGCGCGAGGAGCGGGTGCCCGGCTGGTACGACGCGCCGGGGGTGCCGCTGGGACTGTCGGCGTACCTGGAGCTGGAGGACGGGGCGCAGGTGATCTACACCTACGGGCCGCGCCTGGTGCCGCCGCTGCTGCAGATCCCGGCGTACGCGCTGGCCGCCGCCCTGTCGGCGGTGCCGCCGGTCGCGCCGGCCGGATCACCGTGCTGGTCGTCGGGGGAGCCCGGCGGGAGCGCGTACGAGCGGGCCGCCGAGGCGGCGCGGGTCGTCGCCGTCCGGCAGGAGGTGCTCGACCGGCCGCGGGGGCCGCACCTGTGGGCCGTGCTCGACCGGCCCGCGCTGCTGGACCCGCCGCTGCACCGGCCGGAGGAGCGGATCGCCCAGCTCGACGCGGTCGCCATGGCCGCCAAGCAGCCGCACATCGCCGTGCAGGTCGCCCGGCCCAGCACCGAGACCGGCTTCCTCTACCAGGGGCCGCCGTTCACGCTGCTGCGCTTCCCCGAACGATCCCGCCCCGACGTGCTGGTGCTGCACCTGCTGCACGCGCCGATCGTGGTCGAGGACCGGCGGCGGGTGGAGGAGCATCAGCAGGCGTTCGCCCGGCTGTCGCTGTCGGCGCACGCCGTGGACGCCACCCCCGGCATCCTGGACGAGCTACGCGCCAGACTCCTCGGCTGAGGCTGAGGCTGACGGCGCGGCGGCCGGGTGGCTGGACGCGGCCGGGCAGGCGGGCGCGGCGGGTGGCCGGGCGGCCGGGTGGCTCACTGCTGCTGGCGGAACTCGCCGGCGCGCCGGACGTGGTCGATCATGATGCGTTCCGCGCTGTCGCCGTCGGCCGCCTCCAGCGCGGCCAGGATGCCCTCGTGCGCCTCCAACTGCGCCTTGACCTGCGTCTCGTCCAGCCACAGCGACGCCTCGGCGGGCACCGGAAAGCTGTTGCGCACCGACCTGGCGTGCTCGCCCAGGAAGGCGGGGCCGCCGATGTCGACGATGGTCAGGTGGAAGCGCCTGCTCTGCTCGCCGAGGCGGTCGTTCCTGCCCCGGGCGGCGTCCTCGGTCATCGAGGCGTGCAGCGCGCGCAGCCCGTCCAGCTCCCCTGGGGTGATCCTGGCCGCCGCCAGCCGCGCGCCCAGGCCCTCGACCACGGCGCGCAGCCCGTAGTACTCGGCCAGCGCCTCGTCCCCCAGGTCCACCACGGTCGCGCCGTGGTGCGCCTCGTAGCTGATCAGCCGGTCCTTCTCCAGCCTGCGCAGCGCCTCGCGCACCGGCGTGACGGAGACGCCCAGGCGCTTGGCCACCTCCCCGGCCCGCAGCGCCGTCCCGCCCGGGATCCGCCCCGTACGGATCTCGTCGAGCAGCACGCTGTAGACGTAGTCGGCCTTGCTCATCGGCGGCCGCGGCTCGCTGGGTGACATGTCGCCAAGTGTCTCGCAAAAATGGTCACATGGTTGACCTATGACATATTTCTTATAAGTTACATACCCATGACAAGCCTCGACGACCTGCGGGTCATCGACGCGGCGACGCTGTTCGCCGGTCCCTCCGCGGCCATGATGCTGGGCGACTTCGGCGCGGACGTGATCAAGATCGAGCATCCACGCCGGGGTGACCCCTCGCGCGGGCACGGCGCCTCCGTGGACGGAGTGGGCCTGTGGTGGAAGACGCTGTCGCGCAACAAGCGCAGCGCGGCCGTGGACCTGTCGCGGGCCGAGGGACAGGAGATCCTGCGCCGCCTGGCCGAACGGTCCGACGTGCTGATCGAGAACTTCCGCCCCGGCACCCTCGAACGCTGGAACCTGGCCCCCGAAGACCTCCTGGAGCTCAACCCGCGGCTGATCGTGGCGCGGATGACCGGTTTCGGGCAGTTAGGGCCCATGGCCAAGCGGCCGGGCTTCGGCACGCTGGCCGAGGCCATGAGCGGCTTCGCGGCCATGACCGGCGAGCCCGACGGGCCGCCCACCCTGCCGCCGCTGGCCCTGGCCGACGGCATCGCGGGCCTGGCCATGTCGTACGCCATCATGGTCGCCCTGCGCGCCCGCGAGCGCACCGGCCGCGGGCAGGTCATCGACCTGGCCATCATCGAGCCGATCCTGGGGCTGCTCGGGCCGCAGATGACCGCGTACAAGGCGCTCGGCGTCGTGCCCCAGCGGACCGGCAACCGCTCCAGCAGCAACGCGCCGCGCAACACCTACCGCACCCGCGACGGCCGCTGGCTGGCGATCTCCACCAGCGCCCAGCCCATCGCCGAGCGGGTGGTCACCCTGGTGGGGCGGCCCGACCTGGTCGAGCAGCCGTGGTTCGCCAGCGGGCACGGCCGCGTGCAGCACGTGGACGAACTCGACGCGGCGGTCGCCTCCTGGATCGCCGAGCGCGACGCCGACGAGGTCATCGCCAGATTTGAGGAGGTGCAGGCCGCGGTCGCGCCCATCTACGACGTCTCCGACCTGGCCGAGGACCCGCAGTACGCGGCCCTCGACACCTTCGTCGAGGTGCCGGACGAGGAGCTGGGCTCGCTCACGATGCAGAACGTGCTGTTCCGGCTCTCGGACACGCCCGGCGAGATCCGCTGGGCCGGGCGGCGGCTGGGCCGCGACACCGACGAGGTGCTGGCCGAGCTCGACTACCCCGGCGACCGCATCGCCGCGCTGCGCGCGGACGGGGTGATCGCATGACCGCCCCCGACCGGCCCGCCGCCTCCGGGCCCGCCGCCTCCGAGGTGGTGCAGGCGCCGCCCGTGACCTGGTTGTACGTTCCCGGCGACCGGCCCGAGCGGTTCGACAAGGCGGTGGCCTCCGGCGCCGACGTCGTCATCATCGACCTGGAGGACGCGGTCGCGCCGGCCAAGAAGGACGAGGCCCGGCGGAACGCCGTCGCCTACCTGCGCGCCCAGCACGGGCGGCCGGCCCGGTGGCCGCGGCTGCACGTGCGGGTCAACGACCCGGCCACCGCCCGCGGGCGCGACGACCTGGCCGCCGTCGGGCCGTTCGCCGACGGGGTACGGCTGCCCAAGGTCGAGTCCACGGCCGTGCTCGACGCCGTGACGGGCGCGCCCGCGTACGCGCTGCTGGAGTCGGCGGCCGGGATCCTCGCCGCCCGCGAGATCGCCGCGCACCCCGGCGTGGCCGGCGTGGCGCTGGGCGAGCAGGACCTGGCCGCCGAGCTGGCCGTCACCGACGAGCAGGCGATGAACCAGCTCAGGCTCCAGGTCGTCCTCGCCGCCGCCGCGGCCGGGCTGCCGCCGGTACCCATGTCCGTCTATCCGGACGTCAAGGACGAGGCGGGCCTGGCGGACTCCTGCCGGGCGGGCCGCGCCATCGGCCTGTTCGGCCGGACCGCGATCCACCCGCGCCAGATCCCCGTCATCAGGCGGGCGTTCCGCCCGGCGGAGGAGGAGGTGGCCAGGGCCGCCGAGATCGTGGCCGCGGCGGAGCAGGCCGAACGGGCCGGCGTCGGCGCGGTGGCGCTGCCCGACGGCCGGTTCCTGGACGTCCCCATCGTCGCCAGAGCCCGCCGCACCGTCGCCCTGGCCGCCCGCCTCGCCGACCCACCCGACCCCGCGCAACGTCCAGAAGGCCCGTCCGGCCGCACGGAACGTCCCGCCGCCTCGCCTGGCCGCGCGGAACGTCCAGCAGGCCCACCCGACCCCGCCCAAAACCACTCAGACCCGTCGCCGGACGCCACCACCTGACCGCAGGCCGCCGCCGGCGCGTGCCGACCACCCCCGCACCACCCCCCATTGGAGGTCCTTCGCCATGGGAATAGCCGTATGGGCGCTCATCGCCTACATCGCCATCATCGTCGTCTGGAACGGCGTGCTGAAACGCAACATCGGTGAGGCGATGCTCATCGGTTTCGCCGGCGTGTGCCTCTTCGGCGGCACCAGGTTCTTCGAGCTGGCCTGGGCCGGCCTCGCCGAGGCGTTCGCCGAGGAGGTCGTCTTCGCCGCCCTGGCCTTCGTCTTCATGGGTTACCTGCTCACCAAGCTGGGCCTCATCCAGGAGCAGGTCACCGTGCTGAACTCGGTGTTCGGCCGCCTGCGCGGCGGCGCCGGCTACGTCTCCACCTCCGCCGCCGCCCTTCTCGGCGGCCCCTCAGGCTCGGGGTCGGGCATCTCCGCGTCCGTGGGCTCGGTGACCATCCCGTGGATGATCCGCTCCAACTGGCGCCCCGACCTGGCCGCCTCGCTGGTGGCGGGCAACGCCGGGCTGGGCATCTCGATCCCGCCGAGCTCGTCGATGTTCCTGCTGCTCGGCTCGGCCGCGGTGGCGCCCGTGCTGACCGCCGACCAGCTCTTCGTGCCCGCCCTCGTGGGCGGGTTGTGGACGGTGGCCTACCGGTTCGTCGTGGTGTTCCTGTGGGTGCGCAGGCACCGCATCGCCGCCACCGACGCCTCCGACCTGCTGCCCCTGCGCGCGGCCCTGCGCGCCGGGTGGACGTCGCTGCTGGTGTACGCGGGCATCCTCATCCCGGTGCTGATGACCCTCGACTTCGGCGTGGCGCTGATGGAGTCGCGGGTCGGCGAGGCGGCCGACGACATCAGCATCGTCGTGTGGATCCCGGTGCTGACCGTGCTGGCCACGTTCGCGGTGGCGTGGCGGCGGCTGCCGCGCACCGGCCGCGCGTGGAGCGAGCTGCTCGGCGACATGGCCCCCCGCTACGCCGTCATCGGGGCGACCCTGTTCTTCGCCTTCGCGGCCGCCGCCAGCCTGGGCGAGCTGGGCCTGGTCGACCAGCTGACCGCGATCATGCAGGCCCTGGACGCGCCCGCCTTCGTCATCGCCACGCTCGTCGGGCTGCTGCTCGTCGTCATCGCCGCGCCGCTGACCGGCACCGCGACGATCGCCGCCGTCGGCGGGGTGGCCTTCAGCGCGCTGACCGCGGCCGGGATCGCCCCGGCCGCCGCGGCCACCGCGATCCTGGTCTTCGCCTCGACCGAGGGCGCGTCGCCGCCGGGAGCGGCTCCGATCTACATCGCCAGCGGCATCGCCCAGGTGGACCCGGCCAGGACGTTCGGCCGGCTGATCGTCTGGTTCGTCGTCCCGACCCTGGTCATGGGCGTGCTGATCGCCGTCGGCGCGCTGCCGATCTGAGAGGAGAGCCCGTCATGAAGAGTCTCACCATGGTCCTGTTCAAGATCGGCCTCGTGCTGTTCCTCGTGCTCGGCGTCGCCGTCGTGCTGATCCAGGCGGCCGGGCTGATCGCGGGCAGCTCCGCGCTGGTCTCCGGCGCCGTGTCCGCGCTCGGCATGGCGATGACCGTGTCGGCCGGGGTGACCGGGCTGCTCGGTTTCCTGATGTCGTACCTGTATCACTGGAAGGCCGGCGAGGACTAAGCCTGCGGGCGCCAGCGGGTCGCGAGCTCCGCGTCCGCCGGCGGCGGGCCGGGCAGGTCGCGGTGGGCGGGCGGCACCCGCAGCGCGTCCATCGCCAGCGTGAGATAGCGCTGCCGCAGCTGCGCCGCGCGCTCGTCGCCGCCCAGCTTGATCGAGGCGAGCTGCTCGAACAGCAGCGCGATGTCGGCCGGCGTCACGTCCGGCCGCAGCACGCCCGCCGCCACCGCCCGGCCGTGCGCCTCGACGGCCAGCGCCGAGGCCCTGGCGGCGTCGCGGCCCAGCTCCTCCGTGGGGGTGAACGTGCCGGCCAGCTTGATGGTCAGCGAGCTGCTGTCGGCCTCGACGATGCCGCGCAAGTAAGCGGCGAACGACTCCCACGGGTCGCTCTCGTCGGCCAGCGCCCGCTCGGCGACCTCGATGTAGAGCTTCAGCCCGTCGCCGCACAACTTCTGCAGCAGGGCCTCCTTGCTCGGATAGCGGCGATACAGCGCGCTGATCCCGACGCCCGCCTTCTCGGCCACGGCCGCGATGGGGGCGCCGGGGTCGGCGGTGAAGACGGCTCGCGCGGCCTGGAGGATCAACTCGTCGTTACGCGCGGCCTGCGCCTTGCGGCCGCTCATGGGTGGGCTGCTCATTGATCCAGTGTACGGGAACGTAGGGTTCCGTTCTACTAATGTCGGGCGAAAACCGTTCGCGATCGTTTCATGGCGGCGGCTACCTTCGTGCGGATGAGTGACGTACCCCTGTCCGTGCTGTGGCTGTCCGGGCCGTCGGGCGCCGGGAAGTCCTCGGCGGGCTGGGAGGTGTTCGCCCAGCTCGGCCGCGCGGGCGTCACGGCCGCGTTCGTCGACGGCGACCAGATCGGGCTGTGCTACCCCGACCCCGACGGCGGCCCGCACGCGATCAGGGCGCGCAACCTCGCCGCGATGCTGCCCAACTTCCGGCGTGAGGGCGTGCGCCGCGTCGTGCTGGCGGGCTTCGTGGACACGCGGGACGAGATCGGCGCGTACACGAGCCTCATGCCGGACGTGGCGTTCACGGTGTGCCGGTTGCGGGTGGACGCCAGCGAGCTCGAACGGCGCTTCCTCGGGCGGGGATGGCGGCCCGACCTGGTCGCGCAGACGGTCGCCGAGGCGCTGGCGCAGGACCGTACCGACTACGCCGACCTGTGCGTGGACTCCACCGGCCTGACCGCCGGCGAGACCGCCCGGCTGATCCTGTCCCGCACCGGCGACCGGCCGCACACGACGTCCGGCCCGTCCACGACGTCCGGCCCGTCCACGACGTCCGGCCCGTCCACGACGTCCGGCCCGTCCACGACGTCCGGCCCGTCCACGACGAACGGGCGGAACGAGGCGTCCACGATGGGCGGGCCGGCTCCTGCGGGCGGCTTCGAGGGGCCGGCGGTCGAAGGTGAGCCCGTGCCCGTGCTGTGGTTCTCCGGCGCCACGGGGACGGGCAAGTCCACGGTCGGGTACAAGGTGTTCAGCCAGGTCGTCCGTACCGGCGTGCGCGCCGCGTACGTCGACGTGAAGCAGATCGGCGCGCTGCGACCGGCCCCGCACGACGACCCTGACCTGCGCCGGCTCGTGGCGGGCAACCTCGCCGCCGTCTGGGCCGGGCACCGCGCGGCCGGGGCCCGATGCCTGATCGTCTCCGGCGGACCCGACACCGACGACGTCATCCGCGCCTGCGCAGCCCGGCTGCCCAAGATCGACCTGACCGTGTGCCGCCTGCACGCCGCCCCGGCCACCCTCGCCGAGCGCATCCGCCTGCGGGCGGGCGGGCAGGCGCCGCAGTTGCCGGGCGACGAGCTGAAAGGGCTCGGCCCGCGGGCCCTGGACCGCGTCGCCGAACGGGCCGCGGCCGAGGCGGAGGCGCTGGAACGCGCGGGCTCTGGCGACCTGCGCCTCGAGACCGACGGCCGCGCCGCACAGGAACTCGCCACCTTGGTCCGCGAGCGAGCGCTGCCCTGGTGAGCCGCACTGCTCTGACGAACGTGCGCTGATCCGGTGCGCCGCCCTGTTCCGGTGAGCGGGCCCTGACCTGGTGAACTCCTCTATTCCGACGAGCGCGACTGCCAGGTGGGGCCGCCTCCCGACCTCAGGGCCGACAGGCGGCCGGTGATCTGGCCGATCCGGTAGTAGAGCCACGGCGGGGTGTAGGCGAGCACCCGCGAGTTGCGCTGGTCGAGCAGGGTGATCATCTGGTGTGGCGGGAGGTCGATGTAGCGTGGCAGGTTCTCGTACCACCGGGCGCTGTAGCGCGCGGCCCGCTGCGGGGCGCGGATCACGGACCGGCGTTCGCGTTCGTAACGGGCGAGGGCGCCGGCCAGTCGCGGGTCTCCGTGCAGGGCGTCCACCAGGAAGGCGACGTCGCCCAGCGCCAGGGTGGTGCCCGCGCCGACGGAGTAGTGGGTGGTGTGCGCGGCGTCCCCGAGCAGGACCACGTTGTCGCGGTACCACCTGCGGTTGGTCACGGTGCGGAAGTTCAGCCAGTGGGCGCTGCCGTCGATCTGGGTGCGGCCCATGAGGGAGTGGCCGTCGAGGATGTCGGCGAACAGCTTCTCCATCAGGGCCAGGCTGTCGGCCTCGTTCGCCTCGTGGAAGCCGAGCCCCCGCCACGTCTCCGGCGAGCATTCGACCACGACCGTGCTGCGGTCCTGGTCGTAGCGGTAGCCGTAGCACCAGATCCAGCCGTGCGGGGTCTCGGTGAAGGCGAAGGTGAAGGAGTCGAAGACCTTCGTGGTGCCCAGCCAGACGTACTTGTTGCGCCCGACGGCGATCTCGGTGCCGAAGTGGGCGGCGTGGCGTTCGCGCAGCACGCTGTTGACGCCGTCGCCGGCCACGATCAGGTCGGCGTCGGGGAACTCGCGCTCGTCGGTGACCTCCCGCTCGAACTCGATGCGCACCCCGAGCGCCCGCGCCCGCTCGGTGAAGATGTCGAGCAGCCGCCGCCGGCTGACGCCGGAGCCCTCGTCACCGTGCTCCACCGTGATCGTGGCCCGGTCGTGCAGGTGCACGATCCAGCTGTCCCAGCGGACGGAGCACTCGCTGATGGCGCGGGCGGACTCGGGGTCGACGCCGTGCAGGAAGTGGAACAGCTCGTCCCAGTACGTCACGCCCCAGCCGTACGACGATCCGGCCGGGTTCCGCTCGTAGACGGTGATGTCGTGGGACGGGTCCACCCGCTTCATCAGGATCGAGAAGTACAGGCTGGCGGGTCCGCCGCCGACACAGACGACCTTCACGAGAGCTCCCCCTACTACACGAAACGTCATCAATATGTAACAGAGAGTAGCAGTCGGTGAAGTCAGACAGCCGTTACAGAAGCCGTGTCGCGGGAGGTCAGCCGGTCGCGGGCGTCGGTGCGGAGCCGTTCACGCCGGACGGCCGGGTGCGGGCAGCGCGAAGGCGTTCACGCCGGACGGCCGGGTGCGGGCAGCGCGAAGGCGTTCACGCCGGACGGTCGGATGCGAGCGGCGCGAAGGCGTTCACGCCGGTCAGGTCGGCCGACAGTGGCCACAGGCGGGCCGCCTCCCGCGGGTCCACCGCCCAGCCGGCCACCCCGGCGACCAGCGACGCGCCGGGCGGGAGGGGGTCGGCCACGTCGCCGTCCTCGCAGTAGAGCCCGCCGAGTCCGTCCAACTGGGGTGAGGCGGCCGCCCACACCTGGGTGGCGGCGCCCTCCTGCACGCTCTTCCAGCCGGGGTTGCCGGGCGTGGACTCGATGGTCTTCTTCAGCTCCGCGAAGCGCCGTACGCTGTCGAGGTCGGCCGGCCGCCCGTGACGAGGGCCAGCCGTCCGGACAGGTCGATGCCCTGGAGGGCGTCGGCCGTGGTGCTGCGGACTCCGCGGCCCTAACCGCGTTTGTGCTGTTCAGTGGTCATGCCGGCGACGCTATGACGCGGAGTCGGCTCCAGGTCAAAGGGCGCGCCGGGCGTTGATCAGCGCCTCCACCCCGTCGAGGATCCGCTCCAGCCCGAACTCGTAGCCGAGGCGCCGCTCGTCCTCGGGCACACCGGCCGGATAGTCGAACGCGCCCGCGTCCACGGCGGCGCGCAGGGCCGGCAGCTTCCGGGCGTCCACGCGGGAGCCGAGCAGCGCGCTGTGGGCGGCGATCGACGCGCTGGAGGCGGCCGAGCCGAGGTCGGCGCCCAGCCGGGCGGTGGCGTGCATGTACGTGGCCACCAGCAGGACGACCCCGGCCTTGTCCCGCTCGTCCAGTCCCGTCCCACCGGGCCCCGTTCCGCCGAGCACGGCCAGTGCCCGGTCGGTCCAGGCCAGCTGGTTGGGCGTGGCGGGCGGCCCGGTGATCGGCAGATGCACGATCCACGCGTGGGTGCGCAGCATCTCCCACTGGGCCCGGCACCAGCGGCGCAGCCCGTCGCGCCAGTCGTTACCCGGCTCGTCGAGCGAGGCGGGCACGCCGGCGACTGAGTCGAGCATCAGCAGGAGCAGTTCGTCCTTGTTCTTGACGTGCCGGTAGAGCGACATCGTGGTGAAGCCGAGCCGCGCGGCGACCCGGGCCATCGACACCGCCTCCAGCCCGCCCTCGTCGGCCAGTTCCACGGCCGCCCGCGCGATCCGGGGCAGGCTCAGCCCGATTTTCGGTTCCGGCTCGGGCCGTTCGAGTCGTTCCCAGAGATCCATCCGGCCAGTGTATGTCATAGACTTGGTGTATGACATACACTGCACTGATCGCGGGTGGCGGGATCGCGGGCACGGCGACCGCGATCGCCCTGCGCAAGGCGGGCGTCAACGCCGTGATCTACGAGGCGTACGACAGGACGGCCGACCAGGCGGGCGCCTTCCTGACGCTCGCGCCGAACGCGCTCGACGCCCTGCGCGCGCTCGACCTGGACGTCGGCGGACTCGGCTTCGAGACCCCCGGCATCACGATCGCCAGCGGTTCCGGCAGGCGGCTCGGCGAGCTGTCCTACGCCCACGGCGGTGTGGTGAGCAGGACGGTCAAGCGGGCCGACCTCTACCGGTTCCTGCGCGGGCACGACCTGCGCATCGAGTACGGCAAGCGCCTGACCGCCGCCGCCCACACCCCGGGCGGCGGCGTGCTGGCGACGTTCGCCGACGGCGCCATGGCCGAGGTGGACCTGCTCATCGGCGCCGACGGCCTGCGCTCGGCGGTGCGCCGGCTCATCGACCCGGACGCGCCGGGCGCGCGCTACACCGGCCTGCTCAACGTGGGAGGGTACGCGCGCGGCGTCTCGACCGGCGCGGAACCCGGCATGATGCGGGCCGTCTTCGGCAAGCGCTGCTTCTTCGTCCACACCGCTCACCCGGGGGGCGAGGTGTGGTGGGCCGCCAACCCCGCGCAACCCGTCGAACTCGGCCCCGCCGAGCTGGCCGCGATCACCGCGCGGGAGTGGCGGGACCGGCTGAGCGAGCTGTTCAGGAACGACCGGAGCCCCGCCCTTGACATCATCGCGGCGACCGATGAGATTCTCGCGGGCTGGAACTCCTATGAGGTGCCGCGCGTGCCGAGCTGGCACCGCGGCCGGATGGTCGTCATCGGCGACGCCGCCCACGCCACCGCGCCGTCGATCGGGCAGGGCGCGGCGATGGCCGTCGAGGACGCCGTGGTCCTGGCCAAGTGCCTGCGCGACGGCCCGGGGGTGGAGGCGGCGTTCGTGGCGTACGAGCGGCTGCGCCGGGGCCGGGTCGAGCGCGTCGTCGAGCAGGGCAACCGTACCGGCGGCTGGAAGGCGCTCAGCCCGCTCGCCAGGGTGCCCCGCGACCTGGTCATGAGCCTGGGCATGAAGCTGGCGGCCAGGACCGGAGCCGACCCCAGCCGCTGGATCTACGAGCACCACCTCGAATGGGAGGAGCCGGTCGGCGAGCCTGTCTGAGCGCCCGGGCGATCTGGGTCAGGGCCGCCGGGGCGGGGCCGTGCTGGCGCGGATCACCAGGCGGGTCGGGACGAGGTCGGTGCCGGGGCGGGACGCCTCGTTCTCGCGGATCTGCGCCAGGGCCCGCTGCACGCACCGCCGCCCGACCTCGGCGAAGTCCTGGTGCACGGTGGTCAGCGGCGGGACGAAGAAGGCGGAGTCGGAAATGTCGTCGAAACCCACCACGCTGATGTCGCCGGGCACGGCCCGCCCGCGTTCGTGGAAGGCGCGCAGCAGCCCCAGAGCCATCTGGTCGTTGGCGGCGAAGACCGCCGTGCACGAGGGCTCGTCGGCCAGGGTGAGCCCGGCGGCGTAGCCGGACCCGGCCGACCAGTCGCCGTGCAGCGGCTCGGGCACCGGTCGCCCGGCCTCCCGGAGGGTGTCGCGCCAGGCCTGGGCCCGGCGCTGGCTCGCGTACGACGTCCGCGGCCCCGTCACGTGCCAGACGGTCCGGTGCCCCAGGCCGAGCAGGTGGTGCACGGCCCGCCGCGCCCCGTCGGCCTGGTCGGTGTCGACCACGCTGTAGCGGTCGCCGGCGTCGGAGTCGACGACCACGGCGTGCACACCTGGCGGCAGCGTGACGGTGCCGGCGTCGAGCAGGTGGACCTCGATGATGACGATGACCGCGTCCACGGCCAGCTCGCCCATCCGGGTGAACGCCCCCAGCACGTTGTCCTGGGTCGGCACGTCGATGGGCGTCAGCGTGATCGCGTAGCCCTCGGCGGCGGCGTGGGTGGCGATGGCCTCGACGGTGCGGCTGTTGCCGGTCGAGGACAGCCCGAAGAGGATGACGCCGATGGTGTTGAACTGGCCGTAACGCAACGCGCGGGCGGCGCTGTTGGGCCGGTAGCCCAGCTCGCGCATCGCCTTGAGCACCTGCTCGCGGGTGGAGTCGATCACGCCGGGATGACCGTTGGAGACGCGGGAGACCGTCTGCGAGGAGACCCCCGCCCGCTGGGCGACGTCGGCCATGGAGACCCGCTGCTTGCGCCGCCCGCCGGGGACGCCGGAGCCACCGCGCTGCGCGCTGCCGGTTCCCGGCTCGGGGCCGGGATCCTGGTCCTGCCCGGTCGTCACTGCCATCGTCCGCCTGCCTCCGCAACGAGCATCCCGGGGGGTGCCTTGACCGGCCCGTACGGCCGGTGCCACGATACCGCAACAGAAGTTTACGTAAACATAACTGTGGGACACCCCACGGCGACCCTCGGTCAGCGGCCATCCCACGCCTCCCCCCGCAGTAGGTGTTTGCGTTGACAAAAGCGGCGAGTGAGGAGTGCACGGGTGGTCGCAACAGTGCCCAGGGCGCGTCGGTCCTGGGCGGGCTGGCGGTTCGTCGGACCCTTCATGGCGGTGTTCGCGCTCGTCTTCCTGGCGCCGATCGCGTACTCGATCTATCTGAGCCTGTTCAGGACCCAGCTGATCGGCGGCACCGCCTTCGTCGGCGCGGACAACTACCTCAAGGCGCTGGCCGACCCGCTGTTCTGGTCGGCCTTCGGCAACGTGGCGGTCTTCCTGGTGGTGCAGGTCCCGATCATGCTGTTCCTGGCGCTGCTGGTGGCGCTGGCCATCGACAGCGGCCGGCTGTACGGGGCGAGCTTCTTCCGTATCGCGGTGTTCCTGCCCTACGCCGTCCCCGCCGTCGTGGCCACGCTGATGTGGGCCTTCATGTACGGCACCCGCTTCGGCCTCGTCGCCAACCTCAGCGACCTCCTCGGCGTGCGGCTGCCCGACCCGCTGTCGGCCGATCTGATCCTGGCCTCGCTCGGCAACGTCGTGACCTGGGAGTTCGTCGGCTACAACATGCTGATCCTGTATTCGGCCCTGCGCGTGGTCAACCCGTCGCTGTACGAGGCCGCGGAGATCGACGGCGCCGGCCAGTTCCGGATCATCGTCGCGATCAAGCTGCCCGCCCTGCGCGGCGCCCTGCTGATCGCCACGATCTTCTCCATCATCGGCAGCTTCCAGCTCTTCAACGAGCCCGCGATCCTGAAGAACCTGGCGCCGAACGCGATCACGTCCTCCTTCACGCCCAACTACTACGCCTACACGCTGTCCTTCGCCGGCCAGCAGTACAACTACTCGGCCACCGTCGCGATCGTCATGGGCGTGATCACGATGATCATCGCCTACGCCGTCCAGCTGCGCGGCATGCGCAAGGAGGTCTGACCGTGACCGCCACCACCCGCGGCCCGCTGGTGATCCGCCACCGCCGTCCCTCGCCGCGCCGCCGGCGCAGCGTCACGCTGACGGTGCTGACCTCGATCATGCTGATCTACACGCTGCTCCCGCTGGCGTGGCTGGCGATCAACGCCTCCAAGACGCAGGAGGGGCTGCTCAACTCCTTCGGCCTGTGGTTCGACGACGACTTCGCGCTGTTCTCCAACATCGCCGCCGCCTTCAGCTACGACGGCGGCATATTCACCCGCTGGCTGCTCAACACCCTGCTCTACGTGGTCGCCGGCGCGGGCGGCGCGACGCTGCTGGCCACGATCGGCGGCTACGGCCTGGCGAAGTTCGACTTCCCCGGCAAGACCGCCGTCTTCGCCGTCGTGATCGGCGCGGTCGCGGTGCCCGCGACGGCGCTGGCCGTGCCGACGTTCCTGATGTTCTCCAGCCTCGGCCTGACCAACACGCCGTGGGCGGTCATCATCCCGTCGCTGGTGTCGCCGTTCGGCCTCTACCTCATGTGGACCTTCGCCGTCGACGCCGTGCCGAGGGAGATCCTCGAGTCGGCCCGGATGGACGGCGCGCGGGAGTTCCAGATCTTCTTCCGCATCAGCCTGCCGCTGCTGGCCCCCGGGATCGTCACCGTGCTGCTGTTCACCGTGGTCGCGACCTGGAACAACTACTTCCTGCCGCTGATCATGCTGAAGGACC
The DNA here is from genome assembly GCF_035917475.1 of Nonomuraea fuscirosea. Classification (NCBI taxonomy): domain Bacteria; kingdom Bacillati; phylum Actinomycetota; class Actinomycetes; order Streptosporangiales; family Streptosporangiaceae; genus Nonomuraea; species Nonomuraea fuscirosea. Next base: position 3,019,903 of record NZ_CP109074.1, read on the forward strand.
CCGGCTGGTATCCGCTGACCCTGGGCCTCAGCGCCTGGAACGCCCAGGCGACCACCGCGGGCGGCGAAGCGATCTTCAACCTCGTGATCACCGGTTCCCTGCTCACCATCGTCCCGCTGATCGTGGCGTTCCTGCTGCTCCAGCGGTACTGGCAGTCGGGCCTGGCCGCCGGGAGCGTCAAGGAGTGACCGGCGCCGCATCTCCACGAAAGGGACAACCATGACGATAACCCGCCGCCGCGCTCTCCTAGCGGGCGCGGCCCTGTCGGTATCGCTGATCGCCACGGCCTGCGGCTCGCCGGGAGACGGCGGGCAGGGCGCGGCCCCGGCCCAGAGCACGTCGGCCACCGACCAGGAGGCCGCGCTGAACGCCGGCGGCACGATCACGGTCTGGGCCTGGGAGCCGACGCTCAAGCAGGTCGTCACCGGCTTCCAGGCCAAGTACCCGAAGGTCAAGGTCAACCTGGTCAACGCCGGCACCGGCGACGACCAGTACACCGCGCTGCAGAACGCGATCAAGGCCGGCTCCGGCGTCCCCGACGTCGCGCAGATCGAGTACTACGCCCTGCCGCAGTTCGCGCTGTCGAAGTCGGTCACCGACCTGACGCCCTTCGGCGCGGACAAGCTCGAAGGCACCTTCACCCCCGGCCCGTGGAACTCGGTCCGCTCCGGCACCGGCATCTACGGCCTGCCCATGGACTCCGGCCCGATGGCCCTGTTCTACAACAAGGACGTCTTCGACAAGCACGACATCAAGGTGCCGGAGACCTGGGAGGAGTACATCGAGGCGGCCAGGAAGCTGCACAAGGCCGACCCGAAGGCGTACATCACCAGCGACACCGGCGACGCCGGCTTCACCACCAGCATGATCTGGCAGGCCGGCGGCAAGCCGTACCAGGTCGACGGGACCAAGGTCGCGATCGACTTCGCCGACGAGGGCACCAAGAAGTTCACCGCCGCCTGGCAGCAGCTCATCTCGGAGAAGCTGCTCGCGCCGATCAACGGGTGGAGCGACGAGTGGTACAAGGGCCTGGGTGACGGCACCATCGCCACGCTCGTGATCGGCGCCTGGATGCCGGCCAACTTCGAGAGCGGCGTCAAGGCGGCGTCCGGCAAGTGGCGCGTCGCGCCGATGCCGCAGTGGGAGAGCGGCGGCAAGGCCACCTCCGAGAACGGCGGCAGCTCGCTGGCCGTCCCCGAGGCGAGCGCCAACAAGGCCCTGGCCTACGCGTTCATGAAGTACGCCGGCGTCGACGAGGGCGTCCAGACCCGCCTGGACGCGGGCGCGTTCCCCGCCACGACCGCGCACCTCAACGCGGCGGCGTTCAAGGACAAGAAGTTCCCCTACTTCGGCGACCAGCAGGTCAACCAGGTGCTCGCCGAGGCCGCCGCCCAGGTCGTGCCCGGCTGGTCGTACCTGCCGTACCAGGTGTACGCCAACAGCGTCTTCAACGACAGCGTCGGCAAGGCCTACATCTCCTCGACCACGCTGGACGACGGGCTCAAGGCGTGGCAGGACGCCTCCGTCAAGTACGGGCAGGAGCAGGGCTTCAGCGTGCAGTAAGAGCCACGGCCGTGCCCGGAGGGACCCCCGGGCACGGCCGTCGTCTCACCCGCTGGTCAGGTCCAGCCGTACCCTGGCCAGCCACGACCCCCAGCCGTCCTGCGGCCGGCTGTCGCGGACGCGCAGGAAGAAGCCGCGGCTGTCACCCCGCACCTCGCGCAGGTCGAGCGCGCGCTCCTCGCGGTTGGACAGATCACGTACGTTCTCCTCCTCCCGCAGCACCGTCCGCCAGGTCTGGCCGTCGGCCGAGACCTCGACCAGGAACTGGTTGCCGATGTCCAGCGTCAGCGTGCCCCCGGTCACCCGGGCCGGCAGCTCGAACCGGTAGACGGCCGCCGCGTCGCCGTCGGTGAAGCGGGCCCGCCCGTCGTGCACCTCGCCGTCGAGCTGGGAGCCGCCCTCGTCCAGCAGCCAGGGCTCCTCCGCCGGGGTGCCCGGCGTGAACTGCACGGTGTCGCCGACGACGGTGACCGTCACCCGCTCCGCGGTCGTCCCCAGGGCGGAGACCGCCGACAGCAGCACCGGATGGGATCCGGGACCGGCCGCCGCCGGCACCGCCACCTGGAACTCCACCGTCCTGGACGCGCCCGGCGCGAGCAGGCCGAAGTCCGCCGACGCCGGCTGGACGCTCCAGCCCTGCGGCACCGCCGCGGTCAGCGAGCCGGTGACGGGCCGCTCGGCGTGGTTGGACACCTTCGCGGTCAGCGTGACGCTCTCGCCGGGCGAGGCGAAGGCGCCGCCGGCCTCGACGACCACCGGAGAGGTGGACGGCGCCGCCGCGGCGAGCAGCTCGATCTCCGACAGCGACGTCCCGCCGGTGAACGTGATCCGGTAGTGCGCGTACGCGCCCGGCCTGGCCACCTTGAACGGCCGGGTCTGCCGCCGCCACGGGAAGCTCTCGCCGCTCCGCTCGTCCAGCACCTTCCACTTCTCGCCGTCGGCGGAGCCTTCGAGCACCCAGCCCGTCGGATCCTCCTCGGGCCCGCCGGACCCCGAGGTGAGCGTGTAGTGGCTCACCCGCCGGTCGCCGTCGAAGCGGTAGCCGACCCACGCGGGCAGCGCCGCCCGGGTCGCCGAGTCGTCGTCGAACAGCGCGCTCACGTCCGCGCCGCCGGCCGCCGACGCGGTGCCGCGCCCCGGCCCGGTGGCGTCACGCAGCGGCGCGGGCACCCGGTCGTCGTGGGTGATCGACGGTGGCGCCGCGTCCGGGCCGGTGCCCCAGCGCGACGGCCGCGGCCCCATCTCGAACTCCAGCTCGCCGCCCTCGGCGATCAGGTCGTGCGGCAGGTACGTCTTCCCGTACGGCCTGCCGTTGACCTTGAGCCCCTGCACGTACACGTTGCGCGCGCTGTTGCCCTTCGCCCTGATCACCAGCTTCCTGCCGTTCTCCAGGCGCACGGTCGCCTTCTCGAACAGCGGCGAGCCGATCGCGTAGTACGGGCTGCCCATCTGCAGCGGATAGAAGCCGAGCGCGCTGAAGACCTGCCAGGCCGACATCTCCCCGTTGTCCTCGTCGCCCGGATAACCCTGGCCGATCTCGCTGCCCAGGTAGAGCCGCGACAGCGCCTCCCGCACCTTGGCCTGGGTCTTCCACGGCCGGCCGGCGTAGTCGTACATGTAGGCGATGTGGTGCGAGGGCTGGTTGCTGTGGCCGTACTGGCCCATGCGCACGTCCCTGGCCTCGGTCATCTCGTGGATGATCCCGTTGTACGAGCCCGGTGACAGCGCCTTCTCCGGGGTGGCGAAGAAGGCGTCCAGCTTGGCCGCCAGCTCGTCCGCGCCGCCGTACAGGTTGGCCAGGCCGCGGCCGTCCTGCGGGGCGTGGAAGGCCATGTTCCAGCCGTTGGTCTCGGTGTAGTCGTAACCCCACAGGCCCGGGTCGTAGGCGGCCGGCTTGCGGCGGAAGGAGCCGTCGGCGTTCCTGCCCTGGAAGAAGCGGACCGCCGGGTCGAACATGTGCACGTAGTTGCGCGCCCGGTCGCGGAAGTACTCGTACTCCTCCAGGTAGCGGGCCCTCTTCACGCCCGTCGAGCGCCCGGCCAGCGCCTTGGCCATGTTCGCCAGGCCGAAGTCGTTGATGTAGCCGTCCATGGCCCACGACATGGCCTCGCCCGTGGACTGGATGCTGGTGTAGCCGAGGAAGAGGGAGGTCGACAGGCCCTTGCGGCCCACGTGGCGGGTGGGCGGGGCGACGGTGGCGTTCTTCAGCGCCGCCTCGTACGCCTTCTCCGGGTCGAACCCGGTGATGCCCTTGAGGTAGGCGTCGGCGAAGGCCACGTCGGAGCTCGTCCCGACCATCAGGTCGGCGTAGCCGGGCGAGGACCAGCGGGCGATCCAGCCGCCGTCCTCGTACTGGCGCACGAACCCGTCCACCATCTCACCCGCCGCGCGTGGCGTGAGCAGCGCGTACGCCGGCCACGTGGTGCGATAGGTGTCCCAGAAGCCGTTGTTGACGTACACCTTTCCGTCGGCCACCCGCGTGACCGGCGGCGTCTCGGTCGACGACTGCACGGCGTGCCGGTAGACCGGCGCGCCGGCGGTGCCGGTGTTCTCGAAGGCGGAGTTCGGATACAGGAACAGACGGTAGAGATTGGAGTAGAGCGTGACGAGCTGGTCGCGGCTCGCGCCCTCGACCTCGATCACGCCGAGCTTGGCGTCCCAGGCGCGGCGCGCCCGCTCGCTGACCGTCTCCACCGTGTCGGAGGCCGAGACCTCCAGCTCCAGGTTCTTCTTCGCCTGCTCCACGCTGATCAGCGAGGAGGCGATGCGCATGTTCACCGTGCGTGCGGAGCCCGCGTCGAAGGACAGGTAGCCGAGCACGTCGTCGCGGCCCTGGCCGGTCAGCTTGCCGCCGCCGGTGACCGGGCGGTCGAAGACGGCGTAGAAGTACATGCGCGTGGCCCCGGTGGACAGGTCGCTGCGCACGTCGGAGTGGCCGGTCACGACGCCGCCGGACACGTCGAGGCTCAGCCCGCCGTCGTTGCTGACGTTGTCGAAGACGAGCTTCGCGGCGGTGCCGGGGAAGGTGAAGCGGGCCAGCGCCGCGTGGTCGGCCGGCGCGATCTCCGTCTTCAGCCCGTTGTCGAACGTCACCGCGTACAGGTGCGGCTGCGCCACCTCACGCTCGTGGCGGAAGGCCAGCGCCCGGCCGGTCCGCGACGGATCGGGCACTCCCTCGGCCGCCGACGGCATGAACTGGAACGTCTGCCGGTCGCCCATCCACGGGCTGGGCTCGTGGCTGGCGGTGAACGCCTGGATCTCGGGCAGGTTGGCGGCGTTGTTGGCGCGGTGGTACTCGTACAGCCATCTGATCGAGCTCGCGTCCGTCATCGGGGTCCAGAAGTTGAACCCGTGCGGCACCGCCGTGGCGGGGAAGTTGTTGCCGCGCGAGAAGCCGCCGGTCGAATGGGTGCCCCGGGTGGTCACCACGTACTGCGAAGGGCCGGACCTGTGCTCGCCGCGCCCCTCGTACGGCTGCCGCCGCCGCTCGGAGACGATCTTGATGTCGTCCACCCAGCCGCGGAACCCGGCCATCCCGGCCGGGCTGTCGTAGGCCACCAGGATGCGCTTGATCCGCTTGCCCCCGGCCACCTCGCCGATCCGGGACAGCTTGTAGTTCCACTGGTCGGCGTAGAGCGTCTTGGACTCGCCCTGCTCGCGCGGCGCCAGCCGGACGCCGTGCTGGTCGACCGCCTTCAGGCCGCTGAGGTGGGTGCCGTCGGAGAAGACCAGGTCCACCGAGACGTACGTGCTGGGGTAGCGCAGGTCGGCCGCGGTGAACTCGGGGAAGACCACGTACGACAGCTCCGTCGTGGCCGTGACCGGGATGTCCACCTCGAACACCTTGTTCGTGGCCCGGCCGCCCTTGTCCGAGGTGGTGCCGCCCGCGTACTGCAGGGCGCGCAGGCCGGAGAACCCGGCGCGCGGCTTGGACACGTGGCCGCCGTGCGGCCCGTCGCCCACCTGGGTGCGCATCGCGCTGGGCGGCTTGGGGCCGGTGCTGCCGTCCGACAGCTCCCATTCGGCCAGTTGCAGCGTGGAGCCCGCGCCGATGCGGGTGACGTTGAGCCGGTAGTGCGGGTAGGCGGTCGTGCCGGCGAAGCGGTACTCCTTGCGCTGCAGGCGCGCGCCGAACGTCTCGCCGGTCCTGGTGTCGAGCGTCACCCAGGTGCGGCCGTCGGGGGAGCCCTGCAGCTCCCAGTCGCGCGGATCGCGCTCGGGGACGTCGCCCGCCGAGGTCAGCGCGTAGTGGACGACCGTGACCGGCTCGGACAGGGTGTACTGGACCCAGCCGGTGGCGGCGAAGACCAGCCACTTGGTGCCGGCGTCGGTGTCGGCGAGGTTCTCCTTCGTCTCGCCGCCGCCGATGTTCTCGCCGCTGGCCGAGATCGCGGTGATCTTGTCGGAGAGGGTGCCCTCGATGCCGCCGGGCAGCCAGCCGGTGATGTCACGGGACTTCTCGGAGGTGTTGACCCAGGTCGGCTGCGGATCGCCGGGCTCGAAGGAGGAGGCGAAGGCGGCGCCCTCGGCCTTGGCCAGACTCTGGCCGTCGCGGGCCGCCCTGCTCACCTCCCCGGCGGGCGCGGCGGGTTCGGCCGGCTTCGGATCGGGCGGCGGGCTGTAGGAGGGGCCTGGGGACGGGGTGCCCGTGGGGCCGGGATTCGGAATGGGAGTCGGGCCTTTCTGCGCGGTGAGCGCCGCGGTGGCGGGAGCGGCGAGAGCGAGGGCGATGAGGGGGGATAAGAGTGCGGTCAGGACGGATCTTTTCATCGGGGACCTCTCGTACGGTTCAGCGGCCAGTAAGAACATGACAACGTTGTCAACCCCGATCTGCATAGAACCTCGCAAACCCAACTCACCGTGTCAAGACAGCGCTGTCAGCTCCCTCACCCCGCCACCGCCCGACCGTGCGGGTCTGTCACCGGATAACGGTCGAAAACCTGCGCTGGACCAGGCGATTCAGCCGGAGGCACGATCGGCGCATGTCACCTCTGATCCGCTATTCGGGCGAGTTCTCCCCGGACGTGATCGCCCGCGCCTCCGGCTCCTGGCTGGAGACCGTGGACGGGCGCCGCCTGCTCGACTTCACCTCCGGGCAGATCTGCGCCACCATCGGCCACAACCATCCCCGCATCGCCGAGGCGATCCGCCGCTCCCTCGACACCGCGATCCACCTCAACTCCCGGTTCCTGTCGCCGCCGGTGCTGGAGCTCGCCGAGCGGCTGGCCGGCCTGCTGCCGCCGGGGCTCGACCACTCGATGTTCGTCAGCACCGGGGGAGAGGCGAACGAGGGCGCCGTCCGCATCGCCAAACTCGTCACCGGCGGGTTCGAGGTCGTAGCGCTGACCAGGAGCTGGCACGGTATGACCGCCGGCAGCCAGGCACTGACCTTCTCCGCCGGGCGGCGCGGCCACGGCCCGACCGTCCCCGGCGTCTTCACCGTCCCGGCCCCGTACTCCTACCGCTGCCCGATCCGGCACTGCGCGGACACCTGCGACATGACCTGCCTGGAGGTCGGCTTCGAGCTGTACGACGAGCAGACCACCGGCGCCCGCGCCGCCGTCATCGCCGAGCCCGTGCTGTCGTCCGGCGGGGTCGTGGTGCCGCCGCCCGGCTACCTGGCCAGGCTGGCCGAGCTGGCCCGCGAGCGCGGCATGCTGTTCATCCTGGACGAGGCGCAGACCGGGTTCGGCCGGCTCGGCGCCATGTTCGGGATGGACCTGGCCGGCGTCGTGCCCGACCTCGTGACGCTGTCCAAGACGTTCGGCGGCGGCCTGCCGATCGGCGCCGTCACCACCACGGCCGCCATCGAGGAGGCCGCCTACGAGCGCGGGCTGATGTACTTCACCTCCCACCAGTCCGACCCGCTCCCGGCCGCCGCCGCCCTCGCCGTGATCGACCTGGTCGTGGCCGACGACCTCCCCGCCCGCGCCGCCAAGGCGGGCGAACGGCTCGGCGGCCGGCTGCGGGAGCTGGGGGAGCGGCACGAGGCCATCGGCGAGGTACGCGGGCTCGGCCTGCTGTGGGGCGTGGAGCTGGTCGAGGACCGGGAGAGCAGGGAACCGGCCGCCGAACTCGGCGACGCCCTGACCGACGCCTGCCTGTCCTGCGGCCTGTCGCTGAACATCACCAAGGGCCGGGCCGCCGGATCCACCGCCTGCCTGCGCATCGCCCCGCCGCTGACGGTGAGCGACGACGAGATCGACACGGCCGCCGAGATCATCGACGACGCGCTGACGGGCCTGGGCAGGTGACCCCTGGTCCGGCCCGGGTCGCTTGACGAGGGCGACGGACGCGCGGCCCGCTCGCTTACGTGAAGGTGGAGGTGGAGGAGCACGGCTCGCCGGTCATGTGAAGCGGGCGGCGGCCGTGCGCAGGGCCGCGCGGGTCGCCACCAGGGCCGGCCGGCTCAGGCCGTCGTCGCGTACGACGGTGAAGATGCGGCGGCCGACCCCGATGTCGAGCACGTCCACCGAGCTCTCCCGCTCGGGCCCGGCCAGATCGGGCAGCAGCGTGACCGCCTGACCGGCCCCCACCAGGGCCAGCAGGACGAGCAGGTCGGTCGCGCGATGCCGCAGGTCCGGCTGGAAGCCGCCCTTGGCCAGGCAGACCTCGCGCACCAGCCGCTCGTGGCTGGTGCCGCGGTGCCCGCCCGCCCACGTCGCCCCCGCCACGTCGGCCAGTTCCCTGGCCGGATGCCCCCGGGGCACGACGAGGCGGACCCGCTCGGCGTACAGGTCCTCGAAGGTGAGCCCGCGCAGCTCCCGCCGGGGACGGCCGTCGTGGTCGTCGCAGATCGCCAAATCCGTCTCGCGGCGCAGCAGCGCGTCGAGCGCCTGGTCCGACTCCAGCTCGGTGATCTCCCCGCGCACGCCCGGATGGTCCCGCGCCAGCGCGGCCAGGGCGGGCGCGACCAGGTGCACGGCGGCGGTCTGGAACGCCGCGACCCGCACCACCCCGGCGACGGCCCCGGCCGCCGCGGCCATCTCGGCCTCCGCCTGCTCCAGGCGGGCCAGCAGCACTTCGGCGTGCCGGGCCAGCACGTGCCCCGCCTCGGTGAGGCGCAGCCGCCGCCCGTCGCGCTCCAGCAGCCGTACCCCGGCCTCGACCTGCAGCTCGCCGAGCTGATGCGACACCGTGGACGGGCTGTACGACAGCGCCTGCGCGACGGCGGCGATCGTGCCCCGCCGCCGGAACTCGCGCAGTAGCCGTAACCGATGAAGATCCAGCATCAGGGGCATTCTGCCCCCTCGCGCCTCCGTGCGGCTCGGCGGCCGCCGGGATGCCGGCCGCTCGGGCGGTTCGCCGCGTCGATCAGGCACCGCGCAGGTGCCCGTCCGCCTTGCCGATTAGCCACCGCGGGGGTACCGGCCGGCGGGCGGTCCGCTGCGCCGATCAGCGGCCGCCGGGGTGCAGGCCGGCCAGCCAGTCCTCGAACGTCGTCGGCGTGATGCGGGCGTCTTCGCCGGGCAGCAGCACCTCGCCCGCCATCGACGGGTCGAACAGCCCCGACCACGTCGGCACCAGCTTCACCTTCCTGCCCTGCGCCTGGTGGGTGCGCCGGGCCATGTCCACGAGGTCCTGCTGCTCGGGCCCGGCCACGTCGGCGTACCGGCCCTGCGGGGCGCCCACGGCGAGCTCGGCGAGGACGTCGGCCACGTCGGCGGGCGCGATCGGCCGCACGAGCAGCGGCGCGATCTCGGCCACGCCGTCCCGCTCGGTCCAGCTCGCCACCATGGCCGCGAAGTCGTGGAACTGCGTGGCCGGCACGATCGTCCACGGCACCGGGCCGGCGGTGACCAGGCGTTCCTGCTCCCGCTTGCCGGCGTAGTGCGCGTTGCCCTCGATCTTGTGGGCCCCGGCGATCGAGAGCAGCACGTGGTGGCGTACCCCGGCCCGTTGCTCGGCGGCGAGCAGGTTGCGGGTGGTGGTCCCGAAGTAGGCCACCGTCTCCTCCCGGCCGGCCGCCGGGCCGTTGACGACGTCCACGACGGCGTCGGCCCCGGCCAGGACGTCGTCGAGGCCCTCGCCGCTCAGCAGGTCGACGCCGAGCGAGCGGCTGATGGCCACGGTGTCGTGCCCGGCCCGCCCGAGCGCGGCCACGGTGAGCGCTCCGATGTTCCCCGTCGCACCGGCGACTGCGATCCGCATGATGATCTCCCCCTTGCTGGTCGATTGCCTGCCGACCATATCTCGGACTAAACAGATCCTCAATATCTGGGATAATCTGGACGGCGTGAAGCTGCCTGTGAGCACCGAATGGCTGTTGCACTGCGCCACGACGCTGGCGCAGCTCGACCCGGGAGCCACCGCGTCGGCGGCGCAGCTGGCCGACTACTACGACCTGCCCGCCCCCTACCTGGCCAAGCAGCTGCAGGCGCTGGTCAGGGCCGGCGTGCTGGCGGCGACCACCGGGCCGAGAGGCGGCTTCAGGCTCGCCCGGCCGGCTTCCGAGATCACGCTGCTGAGCATCGTCGAGGCGGTCGACGGCGCGGCCTCGCCGTACGAGTGCCGCGAGATCCGCCGGCAAGGGCGGGGCGCGCTGCCACCCGAGGAGTGCGAGCGGATCTGCGTCCTGGCCGCCAAGATGGCCGACGCGCACGCCGCCTGGCGGCGCAGCCTCGATGGCGTCACCCTCGCCGGCATCCTCGGCGAGCTGCCCGACGCGGCCCCGGCCCGCACCCGCGCCCGCCTCGCGGGCATCGCCCGTCCGGCCCCGCCGCGCTGAGGGTCCGTGGTCATAGTGGGGCATCCACGGCTGGAGCGGACTCGATCGGGCCGGGCTAGGGTGCTCGGATGATCGAGATACCCGAGGCGTTCGCCCGCGGCACCGTCGAGCGCGAGGGGCAGCCGGGAGCCGCCTGGCTCGCCGAGCTGCCCGGCGTCGCCGGGCGCCTCTTCGAGCGCTGGGACTGCGTCCAGGAGGGCGAAATCACGCACGGCGCGGTCGGTGTCATCGTGCCGGTGCGGCGGCGGGACGGCGCGAGCGCCGTGATCAAGGTGTCGTTCCCGCATCCGGGCAACGTGCACGAGCCGGACGCGTTCGCGGCGTGGGGCGGACGCGGCGCGGTCCTCCTGTACGAGCGCGCCGACGAACACTTCGCCATGCTGCTCGAACGGGCCGGCACGTCCACGTTGGCGCAGGTCGCGGAGGTCGAGGAGATGGTGACGGTCGCCGGGCGCGTCAACCGGCGCCTGGCCGTCCCCGCGCCACCCGGCCTGCCGCGGCTGCGGGAACGGGCGGGGGAGTGGGAGGAGGAACTGCGTAGGGACGCCGGTGAGCTGGCGCACACGATGCCGCCGTACGTCGTGGACGCTGCCGTGGCGACCGTACGGGAGCTCGGCCGCTTCCAGCCGGACGTCCTCATCCACGGCGACCTGCATCCGAGGAACATCCTGCGCGCAGACCGCGAGCCCTGGCTGGCCGTCGACCCCAGGGGCTACGCCGGGGATCCCGCCTACGACGGCGGCACGCTGCTCAAGTCGCTCGCGCTCCTCCTCCTGGGGGCCGGCGACCTGCGCGCGGCCGTCCTGCGCGCCCTGCACGTCTTCGCCGAGGCCGCCGAACTCGACCGCGACCGCGTGCTGCGATGGGCCCACTTCCATGCCGTGCAGACGGCGTTCTGGGGTCGCCGCCACGGCTACCGCATCGCCAGGAACGGCCCGGGCCTGGACTCCCTCACCGCCCTGGCCGACCACCTGGCCATCCAGCTCACCGATCGCCTCTCCTGATGCTGTGACCGGAAACGATCACCGGGAGACCGTCCCCGCCTGCTGAGTCCCGACGACGAAGAGTTCGTCGCGGCGACGGCAGTTGAAAACGGAAGCGGAGGTCCTTTTCCGTTTCGGGTATAGTCCTCGGCGTAAACCGCACCGCTGGAAGGTTGAGGTCCCCTTGGACACCCGAACCCGCCGTATGCCACTCAACGCGACCTTCGCCGTCCTGGCGGCGTCGGTCGTCGTTTACACCCTGATGCAGTCCCTGCTGACTCCCGTCCTCGCGACGATGGTCACGGTCCTGCACACCACCCAGGGCACCGTCACGTGGGTCCTGACCGCGTACCTGCTGTCGGCCTCCATCTGTACGCCGATCATCGGCCGTGTCGGCGACATCCTGGGCAGGAGAGGTGTCCTCGTCTTCACTCTCCTGGCGTTGTCCCTGGGGTCCCTGCTGGCGGCGCTGGCCACGGACATCACGGTGATGATCATCGCTCGGGTCGTCCAAGGTGTCGGCGCCGGCGCTCTCCCGCTGTCCTTCGGCATCATCCGCGACGAGTTCCCGAAGGGCAGAGTCGCCGGTGCCGTCGGGCTGATCGCCTCGCTGAGCGCGGTCGGCGGGGGTCTCGGCATCGTCCTGGCCGGTCCCATCGTCGACTACCTGGGCTATCGCTGGCTGTTCTGGCTGCCCATGATCGCGACGGTCGCGGCCGCCGCCGCGGCTCACCTGCTCGTGCCGCCATCGCCGGCACGTAGGGGCGGAACGGTGAGCTGGCTGCCCGCGGTCCTGCTCTCGGCCTGGCTGGTGTGCCTGCTGCTGGCGATGAATCAGGCGCCTGCTTGGGGCTGGGGTTCACCGGCTGTCATCGGCCTGCTGACCGGGGCGCTCGTGTTGGGCGGAGCATGGATCGCCGCCGAGCAGCGTGCCGCGACTCCGCTGATCGACCTGCGGATGTTGCGCCTGAAGGCCGTGTGGACCGGCAACCTGGTCGCTCTGCTCACCGGTGCCGCGATGTACGCGGTATTCGCCTTCCTACCGCAGTTCGTCCAGACCTCTCCTTCCGCCGGCTACGGCTTCGGCGCCAGCATCGCCGAGTCCGGTCTGCTGCTCCTGCCCTCGTCGATCACCATGTTCGCGTCGGGCGCGTTCGTCGGCCGCCTTGCCTCGATCATCGGCGCCAAGCGGGTCGTGGTCCTCGGCTGCCTCATCGCCGGCGCCTCCATGGCACTGCTCGCCGTCGCACACGAGCACACGTGGGAGATCTACCTGTCTTCAGCCCTCATCGGAGTCGGACTCGGACTTGTCTACGCGGCGATGTCCGGTCTCGTCGTCGCTGCCGTTCCGCCGTCGCAAACCGGCGTCGCCAGCGGCATGAACGCCAACATCCGAACGATCGGCGGCTCGATCGGCGCGGCCCTGATGGCAAGCGTCGTGACCTCCCACCTGATGCCGAACGGCCTGCCGGAGGGGTCCGGCTATACACTCGGCTTCGCCGCGATGGCGGTGGTACTGGTGGTGGCCGCCGTGGCTGCGCTGCTGATACCCGAAACCCCCGCCACGCAACGGACGGCTCCGATCGAGCCGCCGGTTGAGCAGGGCGAACTGGCAACGCGTGCCGGGGGAACGGACGTCCCCGGCGCGCCGGGAGAGGAGTTCTCGTGCGCCGAGACGCGGCCCGGAACCAGGAGCTGATCCTGCGGACCGCCCATGAGGTGTTCTCCGAGCTGGGAACCGATGTGGGCATGGAAGTCGTCGCCGGCCGTGCGGGCGTCGGCGTCGGCACCGTGTACCGCCATTTCCCGAACAAAGAACTCCTGCTCGACCACCTGGTGGGCACGATGTACGAGAACCTCGTCGCGGCCGCGCAGGGGGCCCTCGCGCGAGGAGACGGAACAGGCTTGGAGGAATTCCTCCGCCTCCTCAGCCGATCTCTGATCGACCACCTCGGCTATTCCGACCGGTTCATCCGTGGCCTGGGACCGGGCGTGGGCGAGCAACTCGACGGCCTGTTCGACCAACTCCTGGCCCAGGCCAAGAAGCATCGCATGATCAACGACAGCACCACGAAGGGCGACCTGCAGATCCTGATCTGGGGGGTGCGCGGTGTCGTCGCCGTGAGCGGCTCCGTCGCCCCCGACGCCTGGGAGCGCTTTCTCGACATCCATCTCGCGGGACTACGCGCATCCCCGTTCCCCAGCGCCCATCCAGGTCCGGACGCCGGACAGATCAGGGAAATGCTGGACGCTCGCGACACGAATTGATGTGAAGGTGGCAGCCAGGCGCCAACCCGGTGATCGTTTCCGGTCACCGCGCTAGGCGGGCCGTCCGGTGAGGTCGGTGACGCGGTGGCGGAGCAGGGGCTCGTGCTCCTCGTCCGTGCACAGCGTAAGCGTCACCCCGGACCCGGCGGCGTCGCCGAACACGGCCAGCAGCGCGGCGAGCTGCTCGGGAGGCTCGCCGGTCAGCAGGTCCTCGGCGTGCTCCACCACCAGCGCGACCGCGCCGAGATCGCGCAGCGCGTCGGTGAGCGCGTCCCAGTTGCGGCCGAAGTAGCCGGGCAGGCGCAGCGCCCGCGCCACCTCCGCGAAGAAGGCGGCGCGGGTCGCGCAGGCCCGCCCGTCCACCACCACGGGCGCCGGGCCGGTGGAGACCGTCAGCCAGGGCGGCAGCGGGCGTGCGGCGGAGCTCATGGCGGTCCTAGAGGCGGTAGAAGTCGGTGTAGTGGTCGGGCGTGAACCACGTCGCGCCCGTGCTCCGGTTCACCACGATCCGGTACGCGTCCCGCGCGCCGCCCCGCGACCGGCTGTAGACGTCGTACTCGTAGTAGGTGGCGCCGGCGGGGAGCTGGCCCTCCCGGTTGTAGAAGCGGCCGCCGGTGTAGTTGTAACGGCCGTCCGGCTGCTTCCGCTATCCACACACAGGGAGCGGGGCATCATGGATGACATGCTCACGACAGCGTACGACGGATGCGGGCGCTGCTTGGTGGGAGTACGACGGCTGAGCAGGAAGACCGACGCTACCAACAGCCCACAGCGCCAGGGAGACCAGATCCTACGGGCCACAACGGACGTCGGAGGGCACATCGTGGCATGGGCGGATGACTGGGAGGTCTCTGGTGCCACGGACCCTCTGACACGGCGGGGGTTCGGGCCGTGGCTGCGGGGGGAGATGGGGCCATACGACGGCATCGCGGCGGCCACCGTCGATCGCGTCGGGCGCAACGTCCGGGACACGTTGAACACGCAGGCTCTATTGACCGGTCAAGATCGCATCATCGTGACGGCCGATCACATCGGGGTGTGGGATTTCAGTGACCCGAACCAGGAAAACGAATGGCTGATAAAGGCGTGGGGATCGCAAATGGAACTCCGTGCGATCCAGAAACGAAACCGCGATGAGGCGGTACGCGCACGCACAGCAGGAGAGCCCAAACAACGCCCGTCGTATGGATACATGTATGTCCGTCTCGCCCCAAAGGCAAAGATCGATCACGTAGCGATCGATCCACTAGCCGCACAGATTATCCGGGAAGTAGCGCAGCGGATTCTGTCGGATGAGACGGGAAAAATCACATGTGCTACAGAGGCGGCACGCTTGACGCGCGAGGGAATTCCCTGCCCGTCCGATCGGCTTCGCCAATTGTATGGGCGTCCGATGAAGGACGGGCCTTGGACTGCGAAAGCTGTCAAGCACATCTTGTGCAGCGAAGCCGCACTTGGGTATCTAATGCACAACGGAAGGCCGGTGATTGGTTCTGACGGTCGGCCAGTTCGCATTGCCGAGCCGCTGTGGGATCGCGCGGTGCATGACGCTCTCGTCGACAAGACTGCGCCGAAACGCGACGGAAGCCGCGCGCCGAAGAGCAAGCAATTGCTGTCAGGTGTCGTTTTCTGCGGTAACTGTGGAGCTCGACTCCACGTCACTGGCCGATACGGATGTATCGCGCGAGTACGTGGGATACCTGCGTCGGCGCATTGCAAGCCCGCCCCCATCATGGGACTCGCGGCATTGGATACCCTCGTAAGCGAATGGTTCCTCGCGCGCTACGGTGCCGGTGAGGTCATGCGAAAAGTCTACGATCCCGGCACCGGACATGCCGCCCAGATCGCGGAGTTGACGGCCACACGCGCGCGGTTGCGTGAGGACCGCCAAGCGGGGCTGTATGACAGTCCAGAGGACGCGGAATGGTACCGCGTTGAATACCGGCGACTCGGGGATGAGATCGCAGAGCTAAAGGCGCTACCGGAACGCAAGCCCGGAATGCGCATGGTGCCTACCGGCAAGTCGATAGGCCAGGAATGGGGCGCGGGAGATTCTGTCAAGCGGCGGGAAATGCTCGCAGAGTTTGAGGTCCGCGTGGTGTTGCACCCGATCGACCACAACCCGCGCGTAGCGATTACCGGCATGGAGATCAGCACGGACGGGATCGAACTAACCGGCTGAGGGGGAAGACATGCTTAGAAACCGCCCGGCACCTATGTAGGTAGGTCCGGGCGGTTTCGTCTTCCCGCGTTCCTCTGACGTGCCGAATGCGGGACTTTCCTTTCTTGAGGCTAGGGCTTCAGGCGGGAGTGAATACGGGAACCAGGTAGCGCACGGTGCGCCCCATGCGGGTGGTCGCTCGCACGTCGCGCATTGATAGCCGCCCCTGCCTCGGCAATTCGGTAATGGGGCATCTCAGTACGGTGGCGACAGGCCACGGCGCATATGCCAAAGCGAGGAGACAAGAATCGGAATGCTGGGTAGCGAGACGACACCATAGCGTTTCGGTGTCAGCCTCCACGATCACGACTGTCAGAGCCGCTTGCGTAATGCGGATCTGCCATTCGTCTTTTGTGGGGGAGTAGATGGTTCCGCCAGAAACGGTGGCTATGGCATGGGCAAGGCGGCGGGATGGGCTAGCGATCTGCCATCCTGCCGCGCCAGTCTCCGCATGGACCCAAGGGTATAGATGTCCATTGCGTAGATTGCGCGCGGGCGTCTCCGCGTGACTGGCCGGGAGTAGCCTCACCTTCTTTCCATCTTCTCGATTCGATACTTTTGATTTGCTCGTCGGGCATCACCTCTTTCCAGCCGAGCGCTCCGAAGCGCTTCCCCTCCTGGCTACTCTCCGTGTTCGTCTCATCGTCTCGTCTCAGTGCGCGTGCGTCGCCTATGTATGCGCAGACGTGCGGGAGAATGAGATATTGAGACGATGAGACGACTACCGAGAGTCGATGACTACGCGGGGTCGGGGTCGAGGCGGGCGCGCCACCGTCCCCGGCTGACTTGACGTACTCTCCCGTCGTTTTCGAGCTGTGACAGTCGCCGGTAAATGGTGGGGCGGCTCATTCCCGTTGCGGTTTTCAGCTCGTCTACAGTTATCCCGTTTTCGGGGGCGTCGTGTAGGACCGTCCACAACACGCTATCGCCGCGTTTGGGCGCGCTTTGGCGGGCGTGCCGTGGCGATGTCCGCCCATCGTCTGTCGGGGTGTCTGCGTACCTCTCAGCCGCTGATGCGGCGGCGTCAAGAGCGGCCAGGGACACCGCGTCGAGGGACGGGCGATGCTCGGCGTGCCGTTCGGCGGTCTCCGCTACCCCCGCGTCGTCGAGGAGGTAGCTGCGGGCCCGGCGGGGGATGTCGTGTTCCGGGGAGCTGATCAGGAACTTGCCGGGGGCGTCCAGCTTGTGCGGATGCCATCCGGCCTTGACCATGCCCTGTCCGAGGATGAGGTCCCCATCACGGGGTTCGCGGACGCGGAAGCACAGTCGGACGTCCATCTGGGAACGGACTGCGCTCTTGCCCATCGCCTCTTTCGAGGGGCGTTGCGTGGCGGCGATCAGGTTGACCGCTGGGGCGCGGCCCCGTCGGGCGATCGAGTCGGCGTAGTTGATCGCGTGGGGTGCCTCGCTGGCCAGTTCGGCGTACTCGTCGATGATGATGATCAGGGCGGGGCGCTCGGGTGACGGCTCCCAGACGCGTTCGCCGCGTCTTGTGAGGTCATCGGCCCGTCCGTCGAGGATGATCACGGCATCAGCCAGCAGCGTTTCTGCCTCCTGTGGTGTGGTGGCCAGGCGGTTGATGCACGATGACCAGGGCAGCAGCTCCATGCCGCGTTTGAGGTCGATCGCCCACAGGATCACGTCTTGGCAGGCAGTCAGGTCCCCCAGCAGGACGTTCACGCCGCCGGACTTGCCCGCTCCGGAGATGCCCGCGAACAGCCCGTGCCGCCGCAGGAAGGGCACACGGACGGGCATGCCGTCCTCGAACAGCCCCAGCTTGACCGGTTGCGTGATCGACGTGATAGTCGGGCCTGGCCAGGCGATGGCGTCGGCGTGCGGGTCGGTCTCGATCACCCGGACGTCGGCGCGGTTGGCCTTCTTGCTGGCCACCGGCTGGACACGCACGCCGCCGCGTGTGGTGCCCAGCGCCGATTCCAGGCGGGGGACCGCCGTGAGGGCATCCTCAACGGTCTGGCCGAGCCCCAGCCCGAGCCGGAAGCGATAGCCCCACAGATCCACGATGGCGGACTGCACGCGCGATCCGGCCAGGCCGACCGCTTGGGCGATGTCCGGCCAGGCGGCCAGCGTGCGTTCTACGCGCACGCGGGCACGCCTGCGACGGTGCGCCCACCAGGGCACCGCCAGTACGAGTGTGCCGATGCCGAGCACGGCAGGTAGGGGCGCGGTGAACGGCCCCTGGTAGGCGGCCAGGGTGAGCCACGTACCGACGAACGCCGTGGTGACGGCGGCGTAGCCGCGTTCGATCGGGCGGGGCAGGTTGACCCACCGGCCCCAGATGGCCACCGCACCCGCCACCAGGACGGCGGCGATGATGACGGTGGGCCACCATTCGGGGAACCAGCGTCGCAGGATCACGCCCGTCACCAGGACAGCGGCGGCGATGGTGAGGGGGGCGAGTTCGGAGCGGTAGCGCCAGACGGCGCGAGCGATGCTGGCGATGACCAGGGGCGCGAAATCAAGGTCCTCGGTGATGAGCGCCATGGGTTCGACGCCGTACCGTCGCATGCGGCGGGCGTTGCGCCGCATCTGGTAGCGGGAGGCGCGATGGCGGTTCATCGGCCGCCGTCCGCCGCGCGTCGGGCGTCGGTGCTGCGCTGGGCGTGCAGCTCGTCACGCACGTAGAACAGCGGGTCGTGCTCGCCCTCGTCGTGGGCGGCCAGGGTGGCGCGGATGGCGGCGATCAGGTTCGCCCGCTGGTAGCGGGCGGTGGACAGTTCAGCGCGCAGACGATCGATGGCGATGATCAGAGCAGGGGTGTCGGCCAGGGCGTCGAAGACGTGACGCCATAGGTCGTCGAGGGCGGGGGCGGACTTGGCGAATGCCGTCAGCAGTTCGGCGGCGGTGGTGTTGCGGGTGGCAGCTCCCTGGAGATCAGCGTGCGGGTAGGGGTGGCGTTGGGTCATTAAGCATCACCTTCTTCGGTTGGCGGACGGGTCACTTGCCGGTGATCCAGCTCAGGGCGGCACCGATCGCGGCGCGGATGTCGGGGGCGAGCGCGGTAGCGGCCAGCAGGAAGCCGAACAGCAGCGCAATGAGCGCGTGCCAGAGCTTCAACCCCAGGTAGCGCCAGGCGATGAACACCAGCACACCGACCACGAGCACCAGCGGGACAGTCACAGACACGGGGACTTCACCTCCTCTTCGAGATCTCGGAGTCCGGCGACGCGCGAGTCAGATGCCGTCATGGCGGGACTTGCGGCGGTGCCAGCGCCAGCGAGCGCGGCACTTGCGGCACCGCTGTGTTCCGGGCGTGGCCGCGCCGCACAGGCACCGGCCAGACTGGAGCGGGAGTGATCGCATCAAAGCTTCACCTCCCCCCGGTGTAGGCGGTCGGCCGGCGGGCGTAGGTGCCGAGCAGCCGGCGGCTCAGGGTTCCGGTTGGGGTGTGGCGGCGGTCCTCCGCACGGATCACGACGACCAGCACGACGAACAGCGCCACCGCGGCGACCGACAGGGCCAGGGCCAGGATCACGACGAACAGGGCGAGGTCCACCGCTCACGCCCCCTCGATCGCGTCGAGGGCGATTACGTCGCGGTAGGACTCCAGCGCGGCGCGGCGGTCCATCGCTGCCTGCGTGATCGCCACGGCCTGGTAGTGAACGCTGCCCAACGCCACACTGGCGACGTGGTGCCCGTGCTGGACCGTGGGCGTGGTGCCCAGCAGGGTGGCGATCCGCTCGACTTCGGCGATCGCTTCAGCCTCGGTGCTGGCGTCGGTGTCGTAGAGCGGGTGGACTGACACTCGCACCGGCCCGTACCGGGGGACCGGTAGTAGCGGGTGGGCGTCGAGGAACGCGGCCAGAGCGCGCAAATTGGCGATCAGTTCGCGGCGATGGTGGTGCTGAGCTGGGCTCATCTAGATCACATCCCTTCCGTTTCCGGTGACCTACGCTGCGAAGGTAGGTTTCGGGGAAGGGCTCAACCCATCACGCGGTGTGATCGTGCGGTGAGATCAAAAACATCCGGCGATGAGATGAGACGGATCCTGCGGTGAGATAAACCCCAGCTCACGGCACATGCGGCATAAGAGGACCCCCGACAGAGTCCCTTGGGAACTGGCACTCTCGCGAGCGCAGAGGAACTCTGCCGGGGGCGATGACGCGACGGTACGGGACGCGGTGGCTAGGTGTGAGCGAGCCGGTCAACCGCACCGTCGCGGGTCAGAATGGCGTCATCAACGGCACGCGCGTTCACGCTCCATCAGGCACCTCTCGGCATGTGACCGGCGGCTTGAGCGACCTGCATCCGCGCCCGTGCACGAGAGTCCAGGTAGATGCGATACAGGGCTTTGGCGGTGTACCCCTCACGGCACTCATCGACATTCAGACCGAAATGATCGAAGAACTGCACCCTGGAAAGGGCAGAGCGTTCTGCGCTGCGCTCTCCGAGGAGGGACGCTTTATGGGCTGTTGGGTGAGCGCGGCTCCAGTTATCTTGCGCCACGCTGATCACGCCCTGTCCAGCACGGTGCGCAGATCCATGTATCGAGCAGCGATTCGACGCGCGGCCCTCTTCGGGTCCGTCGCGGTATGCCAGGCGTAGACGGGGCGATCACGTCGGTTGTTCCAGCCCGCACGCCACCAGAACAGATCACCGTCAGTCCATACGAGCAGATCGCGCCATACCGATACCACGGCCAAGCCGTAGCCGCCATGCACGTCGGCCGCGATCCCGTGCAGGGCCAACTCGCGCTGTAGCTGGTCAGCCACGGTGATGATGGGAGTGAGGCAAGAAGCCTCCCGCGCCCCACTCATGAACTGGCCTCCTCCGCATCGAATTCTCGTCGAGTGACGAATGGGCGGAAGCCAGGCAAACGCGGATCTGTGACTTGCCTCAGATCAGCTCTGACTGTGCGCCGCGAACTGATGTGAGGCTTCCAATCAAACCTGTTACGAAGAATCTCACCGCGATATCTCACGGTGTGATGGACTAGATGGGCTCCACTAGTCCCGCAGAGGCGCGCTACCAGGGGAACGGAACGCCGCCATGACGATGGATCAAGAGCACCTCCGATCGGTGCTTGACGCCGTTTTCGCACGTCAAGATATGGAGGATGCGTGCAAGCGCCGTGATCTCGGCGGTGTGATCCGCATCCTGAACAAGTACGGCGTCACCCAAGGCCAGATCGCGAACCTCACCGGTAGATCCCAAGGGCGCATCAGCGAGTACAAGAGCGGCAAGCGTGTCCCGACCGCAAAGCATACATTTGAGGAGTTTGCTGACGGTTTGGGCATGCCTGGCACCTTGCGACGTCATTTGGGTTTATCGTCCTCTGGCGGCAAGGGAGGTGCGCAGGTCGTCAGCGACGGGGTCCAGATCCCCACGGACACATTCGACCTGCAACTCTTCGCTGAAGCCATCGGGAAAAGGGGAGAGCCGTTGAAGCGTCGCGAATTGCTGGCCATGGTTGCACAACTCGGCACCCAGTCCGCACTAGCTCAAAGTGAGGCGTGGGAAAAAGTCGCTTTTGCTCTTTCAAGGCCGAGCGCCATTGATGAAGCAGTGGTGCGCGAGATGGAGGCGAGAGCCGCCGGTTTTCACCGTCTCGAAGAGATGCTGCCAGCACATACGATTTTCAAGGGCTTGGCGGCCCATCTGAACGAGGTCGGAACAATCCTTAATGGCACAGCCACCGACCCCAAAGACGAGCTTCGCAGGCGCTTGATCGTTGTTGCGGGCGAAAGCAGTGTGCTCGCCGGTTGGATCGCAACAGATCTGGGCAACATATCTGCGGCACGAAACTTCTACGACACCGCAGAGAAGGCTTCAAAGGAGGCCGGTGATCCAGCCATCATCGCGTGCGCGTTTGGGTACAGAAGCTATATTCCCAGCGGCAAAGGAAACCACGGGCGAGCGCGTGCCCTCCTGGCGACTGCACTACAGCACTTGCCTCACGACACGTCGCCCGGAACTACATCATGGCTGGCTGCGAGACATGCCGAAGAGAGCGCAGCACTTGGCGAAACGGAAGCCGCCCTGCGATCATGGAATGAGGCGCGCGAAGCCTTCAATGTCGCCGATCCAGAAGAGGATCGCGTATGGACGAGATTCTTGGACCAGGATCGTTTTGATTCCTTCTACATTTCTACCTACGCCCAAATCGGCCGACTAGATGAAGCGGAAGCGGTAGCGCACGCGATCATTTCGCGACTGCCCGAAGTGGAGAGAAAGCGGGCAGGAATCATACTCGGAGATATCGCGACGGCTCATATCGTGCACGGCTCGGTAACAGAGGCCGCCAGAGCGGCTAGGGAAGGACTCGCTGTCATTCGCGAGACAGAATCCGGAATCTGGCTGCCGCGCTTTCTCGTTCTCGGAGAAGCGCTCCGGCGTTGGCAGACTCAACCGGCTGTCCGAGTCTTTCTAGAGGAGTTGGCTGTTACAAAGCGTCAGTTCTCCGTGTCTCCTCGCTGATCCAGTCGAGATATTCGGTACTTCCCGCAGCGATCTCGGTTGCGACGATTTCTGGCGTCTCATAGCTGTGGTTGGCCTTGATGTGGCTCTCCAACTCGGAGAGCAGGGGTTGTGTGGTCTTAATTACCAACTGCCATTCTTGCTCATCGCGTAGAGAGCCTTGCCACCAGTACAGGGACCGGATCGGCCCGATGATCTGAACGCCAGCAGCGAGGCGCTCCGATGTGATGCTCTGTGCCAGTGCAACGCCCTCATCGGCGCTAGGCACAGTGGTCAGAACCTGCATGTAACCCTTCACAACCCAGTTCCCCTTGAGCCGCAAGGCGGTGATCACTTCAGCCTCTACTGTAGAGGTATCGGCGCGCTGGTCGGGCCAGGGCTGAAGCATTCTCGGCTGGTGGGCCCAAGGGAATCTCAGAAGCAGGTCATGCGCCGAAATCCTCAGGTGACAACCAATGCATACAGTCGCTTCCGGGGTACTGTTCCGGAGGTGCAAGCTTAAAGATTGGTGGCACGGTGAACGCTATGCGCGTACCGCGGGATGTGCTGTCACTGCTCGAAAATTGAGGATGGCTGTCAGACGCTGGAAAGAAGTCGAAAAGAGATGACTTATTCACTCGCATGATACCTCGACCATCGGCTATCACATCCGCTATTTGCATAGCGCGAGCAGATGCGGTCCCGAGGTCGCGCAAGACCAGTTCCAAGTAGTCGGGAAGAAAGGATGAATGAATGATGTCGTAGTAGCGTACATTGCCATCGTCTATCGGGGTCCGTGAGTAATTTTCGAGAGGCGCTTCTGCATCGACTCGGCAAGCACGGACCCATGGTGTACTCAAAAGCTCATGGCTGCTTCCATGCAGATAGACGCCCACCATGGGAGCGTCGATGACGACGAGGCCGATAATGAAGTGAAGAGTGTAATCGGTACGATCTTTCGACGGCTGCAGGATCATTTTAAGATGATCGATAGCTTTCATTAGTGGAAAAGTTATCGACCGGTAAGGTTCTCCGGAGAGTTCGAGCTTGCCTCCACCCTTGCGACTTGCTTTAGCGATAGAGATAGCCAAAGGTGCTGGGGCATTGCAAAATGGAATATTATGGCGCATCAGGGCATCGTGGATGCTCACCTGGAAAAGGGTTCGAGAGTCACGCTTTTCATCTTGCTCGATGAATGCAGTTATATCTAGAGATGGAACTCCGCTAATCTCAGGATAGTAGATAACCTCGGCAGGATAGTTTTCGCGAAGGAAGAAGATATATGGCACTTCACTATGCTTGCATTCGACAAGAAGATTTAGCCATGGGGTGATGCGTGACTCTACAGGCAGGTATCTTGATGGGATGAGTGGTGCGTGGGCGTAAATGTCCAGGGCTCTAGTTTCGCCGCTTTCTGCGTCTACGAATCCCCATTCCTCTTGGATGGAGATATTGTAATCCTTCAGTGATCTATGAATTCTATCGGAGATCGCAGCTTGCAGTGGGTAGCCCGATTTGGCAACTGCCTCGATTATGTCTTCTTCAGTTACTCCGGCGAGGAGTTGCGCGTGTGGCGGAGGCTTCATCGCGTCATGATATATCTTCGATCAATGGCATGCCAAGCGTCGTTTGAAATTCTGAGCTCCAAACCAGATCCATGGTCGAGACTTGTATGCTTTGAAGATTGAGACTCGTGGGGGCCTAGGTTGTGAAGATTATTTGCAGGCCATGACCACGGTGCCGAACGCGCACCTGCCCCGCCTGTAGGCCGTCACCGTATGGCGCTGTCAGCGATAGACGACGGATCCAGTGCGAAGTAGTGTGCTTAGGGGAAGTAGCTGTCGGGCCAGGAGTACCAGCCGGCGGAGGTGGGGAAGCCCTTGCCGGACCAGGTCGCCCTGGCCGAGCGGGCGTCGGAGCAGCGGGAGATCGTACAGGAGCTGTAGACGTCGGCGCCGGCGGGGGCGACGCCGGCCAGGCCGACGAGGGACGACAGGACGGCGAGGACGAGGGCGAACCTGGCCGGCCAGGCGGACCGGGAGCGGGTCGGAACGGGCCGGGCCGGCCGGACTGCGGGGCGGGAGGGCGGCGGAACGGGCACGGGACAACCTCCTTGCGGGGATGTGACCATCATTGTCATGATCTCCGGCCTTGTCCCGTCAGACATAGACGAAGTGTGCCAAGGATCGGTGAACACTTCGCGCACGGCCCTCCCCGCCCGAGCCTCATCGCCGTCTTGGTGTTCGCCTCGCCGGGAAGCCGTCATGGGATGGTCAGGCCGGCCCAGTCAAGCTGGCATCGTGGAGTCGGCGCCCAGGCAGACGAAACCGGCCGCGACCGCGTACGCCTCCAGGTTGTCCCTGGCCACCTGCTGTTGCGCCTGGGCGAGCGCCGAGGCGGTGGAGTGGCCGGCGGCCAGCAGTTTGTGCAGCGCGATCATGAGGGTGGTGCTCTCGGTGTCGAGGATCGACAGGACCGGCGCCACGATCGTCCGGGTGCCCAGGGCCAGGAACGTGGCGCTGAGGCCGAGCAGCTCGTCGCCGGGCCGGACGACGAAGCGCCCGGTGTCGCAGGCCGCCAGGACCACGATCTCCGGCGCCCGGCGCAGGCGTTCGAGGTCGTAGACGGTGAGCGGGCCGTCGGCCAGGCGCAGGGAGGAGAACAGCGGGTTGCTCGGGTGGATGCGGCCGTGCGCGGCGACGTGAGCCAGGGCGGCGCCGTCCAGGTCGGCCAGCACCGCCTCCGCGCCGGCGGCGTCGTCCACCAGGGCCGGCACCGCGTGGATCGAGGCGACCCCCTCCGCCTCCGAGCGGGCGCCCGGCAGCCCGGGACCGGCGGCCACCACCACCCGGGCGTCCCCGGTCCGGGCGTGGCCCGCCTGGCTGCCGGCGTACCAGAGGGTCGCCGAAGGGGACACGCAGATCGCGCGGCCCGCGCAGGACGGGAGCAGCGACCAGGGCAGGGCCTGGATGGGGCCGCTCGGGACCAGCACGAGGGGCCGGTCGCGCAGGTCGGCGGCGAGCGGCCGCAGGAGCAGCGCGTCCAGCTTGGCGACGGTGTCGCGCAGGAGGTTGAGCGCGGCGGCCTGGCTGCCCGGCACCGAGGTACGCCGGGCCAGCCGCCGCAGCGCGAACGGCACCCGGTCGACGAGCGTGCGCACGGCCGCCAGCGGCCCCAGCGCGTGCAGCCTGCTCCGCCCGCCGGCCACGGTGATCGCATGCAGCACGTCGTCCACCTGCACGAACTCCACCAGCGCCTGCTCACCGAGCGCCTCCGCCACCTGCCGCAACGGAACAGGCCCGGTGGGGCCGGACCCGGTGGGGCCGGGTTCGGCGGGGATGGGCGTGGGAGGGGCGGGCTCGGCGGGGACGGGTTCGGTGGGGGTCTTCTTCTGGCGGCGGCAGTGGTCGCGGATCTCGCGCTCCAGGGTGATCTGCCGCTCCACCAGCGCCCCGGTGTCCTCCCCGGCCGTCCGGCTCTCGTCGATCCTGGCGACCGTGAGGCGGAGCTGCGCGAGCGCCTCCGCCAGGTGCCGGTCGTGGGCGGGTCTGGCCGGCCGCATCAGCAGGTGGCGGGCGCGGCCCCGTTCCGCCCAGGTCAGGACGTCGGCGGGGACGCCGTCCCGCAGCGCCAGCCGCAACCCCAGCTCGGCCACCTCCACCCGCGACTCGGACGCGTGCGCCCGCAGGTCGGTCGCCCCCAGCGTGGCGCGGTGCTCGTCGTGCAGGCGTAACGCCGTGCGGATCGCGCTACGGGCGCCGCGGACGTTGCCCCTGGCCAGCCGGAGCAGCGCCGCCGCGTGCCAGGCGTGGATGCGTTCGCCGGCCGGGCCCCGGTGGCGGCGCCGCGCGGCGATCTCCCACTGCCGCTCCGCCCGCGCGGGCCGGCCGGCGTCCACGGCCAGCCGCGCGGCGATCATCCGCGCCTCCACCTCGGAGGCGGGCCAGCCGGTCTCGGCCAGCTCAGCGGCGCACTCCTCCATCTGACGCCCGCTCACCCGCCCGCCCCGTCCGCCGGCGGAGACGGGGCGATCGTCCGCGCTCATCGCCGCCAGGGACCTCAGCGCCACGAAGCGCGCCACCGCCACCCACTCGCGGCGGTGCTGGCGGCCGAAGGCGAGCGCCGCGCGGCGGGCCTCGCGTACCGCCTCCTCATGATCGCGTACGAGATAGGCCGTGCGGGCCAGCAGCAGCCGCGCCTCGGGCAGCCCCACCTTGCGCCCGCGGCGCTCGAACTCCTGCACGGTCTCCTCGGCCGCCTCCCTGGCCTCGGCGATCAGCCCGGCCGAGAGCAGCAGCTCCGTGCGGTCGGCCAGGGTCCAGCACAGCTGGTGGGTGTCGAGGGTACGGAAGCGCTCCTCGGCCTGGTCGAGGTAGCGCAGCGCGGCCGGCACCTCGCCGCGCAGGGCGTTGAGCCAGCCGAGGTTCTGCCACACGACGGCCAGCGACAGACCGAGATCGAGCCGCCGGCACAGCCGTTCCGCCTCCTGGAAGTCGCTCTCCGCGGCGGCGAACTCGTGCCGGTAGCCGTGCACGATGCCCCGGTTCGACAGGACCCGCTGCAGCCAGAGATGATCGCCCGCCCGGCTCAGGACCGGAACGGCCAGCCGGTAGGAGGCCAGCGCGTCCTCGGGACGGCGCAGATGGTTGAAGATCACCGCCCGCTGCGCCTCCGCCCTGGCCCGGCCGGCGCCGTGCAGGTCGGGCAGCGCCAGCTCCACCTCGGAGATCGCCTGCTCCATCCGCCCCTGGACGCACCGGACGAACGCCAGCCGCAGCCGCGCCTCGGCGGCCAGCTCGGGGGAGCCGGCGCGCACGGCGAGCCGGATCGCGTCCCGCAGGTGCCGCTCGGCGGTGCGCAGGTCCGTCACGTGCAGCGCGGCGATGCCCAGGGCGCGGTGGGCGGACGAGCCGAGCTCCAGGTCGCCTCCGGTACGCGCCCGGCGGGCGACCTCCGTGGCCAGCTCCGTCAACCGCGCGGGATCGGCCTCGGCCAGCCTGAGCAACTCGGTGGCGAGATCAGGGGGGCTCTGACTCACCTTGGTGAGTGTGCCGTGAAAACCGTGCTTTGTGATGTATCAACCCGGCAACAACTCCTCTCTGTATTTCGGCGCGCGCTTTCACCACCCCAGCGAAGGAGGAAGCGATGACGACCGGTCAGTACGGTGTGGTCCGGCGCAGGATCGAGGCGTTCTACCCCGATCAGATCGTCGTCGATCTGAAGGACGAGGCTCTCGTCCGGCACGAGCTGTCCGGCCTCGGCATCAAGGTGGAGCCGATCGAGAGCAGCAAGGGCCTCGGGCTGAACCTGTACGGGCTGGTCGGCGTGGCCGAGGCGGTCACCCGGCTCGGCGGCGACCTCGAACAGCGGGTCAGGGCGCGGGCCGCGGGCGGCTACGAGCCGGGGGAGGCACCCACGCCGCTGGATCTGCTGCTGTTCCACCTGCGGGAGAGCTCGGCCGCCAAGCACGCCGGTTACCAGCCGATCGTGGCCAAGAACCGGGTCTACGAGAACATCGAGGGCTCGCCGTACAGCGGGGGGAGCGCGGGAGACCCCAAACCGGCCGCGGCGTTCGACCTTCCCGCGCGTTCCGACAGCTCCAGGCGGCGGCCGCGGATCGGCGTCTTCGACACGCCGCTGCACCCGCACGAGGCGCTGGCGGGCCGCTACGTCATCGACTCCCCGCGAGCGCTGCTGAGCCCGCGTTCCGAGTGGGTCTCCTTCAGCGGGCACGCCGTCTTCGTCGCCTCGGTGGCGGCGCGGCAGGCGCCCGACGCCGACTTCGTCGTCTACCCGGTGCTGGACGCCGAGCGGCTCGTCACGACCTCGTGGACGCTGGCCACCCGGCTGGTGGAGAGCCTGGACGACGACCTCGACCTCATGATCATCGCGCTGGGCAGCGCGGCGGCGGACGGGCGTGAGCCGCTGACCCTGGCGCGTGCCTGCGAGCGTACGTCCGGCGTGGTCAAGGTGGCCGCGCTGGGCAACCACGGCCAGGCGAAGGAGCGGGCGCCCGCCGGCGCCGTCTTCTCCGACCTGCCGTCGAACATCCCGATGTGGCCCGCCGCCAGCTCCACGGTGATCGCGGTCGGGGCGAAGGACAAGGACGGCCTGCCGGCCTACTTCTCGCCCACGCCGGAGGAGGCCCCGTGGACCGACTGCCTGGCGCCGGGCGTCGATCTGCCCGGGCTGTACCTGCCGGGACTGGTCCGGATGGCCGATCTGCACGTACCGTCCGGCAAGGTCGTCGTGAGCGACCGGCACGCGACCTTCCCGCACCCCGGCCACGCCACCTGGAGCGGCAGCTCTTTCGCGGCCGCGTACACCGCCGGCTACCTGGCCCATCAGGCCTGCACGCAGGGGATCGGCGCGGGGGAGGCGGCGGATCGGTTGCTGAGCGGGCAAGGTGTGGTCAAGCTGGACGGGTTCGCCGAGAGTGGCATCGAGGTGGTCCGGCCCAGGAGGGGCTGACCGGTGCGCCGGCACAGGAGTTGACCGGTGCTTCGGCGCAGGAGCTGATCGGGGCGAGGACCGCCGGAGGAGGCTTGGTCATGCCGCAGAGGTCCGTCGTCGGGGCCCTGGTCGTCCGCGCACGCGCGGGTGACCAGGGCGCGTGGGACGTGCTGGTCGAGCGGTACGCCCCGATGTTGTGGTCGATCTGCCGGGACCAGGGGCTCGACCGCCGCGACATCGACGACGTGGCCCAGTACGTGTGGATGCGCGCGGTGGAGCACCTCGGCCGCCTGCGCGACCCCGACAAGATCGGCGCCTGGCTGGCGACCACCACGAAACACGAGTGCCTGCGCGTACGCCGCGCGAGACGCAAGCAGGACCACTCCGAGCAGCTGCTCGACGTGGCCATGACCATGGACGACCGCACCACCGCGATCGAGCAGGTCGTGGAGGACGCCGAACGCGACGCCGTGCTGCGCGCCGCCTTCGCCCGGCTGTCACCCGACTGCCGGCGGCTGCTCGGCCTGCTCATGAAAGAGATGCCGTACCACGAGATCTGCCGCCGCCTGGGGATGGCCATGGGCAGCGTCGGCCCCACGAGAGCCCGCTGCCTGGCGCGGCTGCGCGCGGACGCCGCCCTGGTCGCCCTCATGCGGGCGGACCTGGAATCGAGAGAAGGTGAGCATCATGTCTGAGGTGTGGGACGACGAGGAACTTCTCGCTCGCCTCATCGTGGCCCTGACGGCCGCAGACGCCGTCCCACGCGACTTCGTCGAGGCCGGGAAGACCGCTTTCGCCTGGCACAACATCGACGCCGAACTCGCCGAGCTGGCCTACGACTCGGGCCTGCGGCAGGACGAGGAAGCGGCGCTGCTGCGCGCCGACTCCGCCGCGCTGCGGGCGCTGACGTTCGTGGCCGCCGAGCTGAGCATCGAACTGGAGATCACCGAACGCACGCTGATCGGCCAGCTCGTTCCGCCCCAGGCGGGGCGGATCCAGGTGTTGAGCGAGTCGGGGTACTCGCATGTGGCGGCGGTGGATGAGATGGGGGTGTTCGTCCTGAACGAGAAGCCGCCGGAACCGTTCCGCCTGCAGTGCCGCACCGTCACGGGGCTGAGCGTGTCGACTGCCTGGATCAGGCTCTGACCCGCGTTCCGGCTATCCGCGCAGATCGGCCTCCGTACGTTCAGGTGCGCCTGCCGCGGGGACCAGCCGGAATCCGATGGTGATCTCCGGACGGATCCGGATCACCTGCTCCATCCCGCCCGCCACCCACGGCCGCAGCAGCGCCTTCAGCCGGGCCGCCTCCCCGGGATCGGTCACCGCCCGCGCGACCCCGGTGACGATCACGCTCCAGCCCAGGCGCTCGTGCCCGTCCAGCTCGTCCGCCTCGTACGCGACCACGGTCTCCGCCCGCGCCACCTGGACGCCGAGGATCGTGCCGGGATCGGAGCGGATCACGATGTGCCCGTCCGCGACGACGTGGTTCACCGGCCTGATCGCGGGCAGCGCCTGACGGGTGAAGACGATCCGCCCGAACGGCACGCCGGCCAGCAGCCGCAGCGCCTCGGCCGGGGGCAGTTCCTGGAGCCGCCGCGTGTCATCGGCGGCCGGCGGCTGGTCGTGGTGGTACGTCACTCCAGCAGCCTGCCGACCGCAGGGCGTCCGCGTACAGGGACGAAAGTCCTTTCTTCCCGGCGAGACGTCCGCGAAGGTATTGACCTAAGCCCCTGACCAGGAGGTTCGTCGCCGTGGTGCGCTGGGCACCTCGTTCGATGGAGGGGGAACGGTCATGAGCATCCGTTCGGCGAGGCAGCACACGCTGGAATCCGCCACGGGCTACCCCCGGCACGCCGTGCGCACCGACCCCGATTTCCCGCAACGCGACTACGCCTGGCGCCACGACTGGGGCGGCGAAGGCGGCGCCGAGCCAGGGCTCGGGGTGGTGGCGCTGCTCACCACGCCCGGTGACGGCCGGGAGGACTCCTGAGGGTCGAGGTCTGCTCGGGCAGGTATCCGCAGATGATCATGCGGTTGGGGGTCACCTTCGACGACGACACGGCCGCGGTCCGCCGGTCTCTGGCGGATGTCACGGGCTGACGCGGGCGGATCTCTGTCACTCAGGGTCGGTTCTCCGCTACGGTCGCCAGATGACAGAGCCGGTCCCCTCTCCCTCGGACACCGCTCGCAGTCGTCGCAGAATCCTGTACGCGGACACCGCCGCCTGCGTTCTCCTCGCCGCAACCGCTGCCTTGTTGGTGATCGCTCGTGGGATGGCGACTCATGGGCTGCTGTCGACAGTCATGAACATCGTGGCGCAGGCATGTGCGGCGGGCGCTGTCCTGCTGCTGGTGGCGGCGCTCTGGCGGCGGCCGGGGTCGGGGGTGTTTCTGCTGGGGCCCGTCCTCAGTGAGCGTGAGGACCCCGAACGGGTGCGGGCGCAGCGGGTGATGCGGGCGCTCTACTGGAAGCTGATCATCCTACGCTCGGTCGTCGGCATCATCGTCTTACAGGCCGCTCTGACAGCCATATCGGCGATCCTTCCCCTGTAGGTCCCTCCAGGGGTGGCGGCGGTACGCCGGGCGCAGGTGATCAGCCGGCCGCACTACAGAGGCGACGTCGCGACCTGAAGGTGCCGGGCCACGGTCAGCAGGTCGCGCGTGCGGAAGTGTCGTCCTGTGGTGAAGCGGAACATCGGACGCTGCCTGCCGGCCGCGGTCCGCATGGTCATCGTGACGGGTTGCACCGCGAGCGGGCGGGTGGCGCCGGCCCCCGTGGTTCCGACTCCCCGAGCCGTCCCTGATACACCGGCCATGTCGTGACCGATGACCAGGCCGCCGTCCTGGACGGTACCAAGCGAAGCTTCCGCGGCAGGCCGCTCCCCGCTGGAGGATGCGCCGGCGCGACGAGCGGAAGATCATCGCGAAGAACCCGGACCGGCTGAACCGGATGAAGATCATCATTCGGGTGCAGCTCAAGACTGCGCGCATGTTCCTCGCGGGTGAGCATGCGGCGCCCTGGTGACCAGCCGCCGGTGCGGAGAACGAAGGGCTCCTGGTCCGCCCCGGCCGTGGCGTTCGGGGGCGAGAGGCCCGGGTGTCACGCGGAGCCGTGGCGTGGCGTGGGGCCTGGGCGTGGCGTGGCGTGGCATGGCGTGGGGGCTGGGTGTCTCATCCAGCCTTCGCCCGCCGAATCCCGAAATTTCGCGTAAAAGGGGACTTCAGGTCATCGCTGGGTGGTGATGTGCCGCAATTCCGGCCTGAAGGAGGGCCCGAGGACTCGGACGGAGCGGTACAACAGTGGCCATGGAGGAAGACGATGAGCGCCGGGTCCACGGCGAGGACCTCTCGGCCGTCGTTTCAGCGGTCCTGACCGGCTCCCGGCTGCTGGTCGCCGTCGCCGCACGATCGATGAGCGCCGTCGAGGACCGCGTCACCCTGCCGCAGTTCCGCATGATGGTGGTGCTGGCCACCCACGGCGAGTCCAAGCTGGTCACCATGGCGGACCTGCTGGGGGTCAACTCGTCCACGGCCATGCGGATGGCCGACCGGCTCATGGCCGCCGGGCTGATCGTACGGGAGGTCAATCCGCGCAACCGGCGCGAGAGCCTGATGCGGCTGACCGAGGAGGGGCGGCTCATCGTGGACCAGGTGATGGCCCACCGCCGTCGGGAGATCGGCTCCATCGTCACCCGCATGTCGCCCGAGCAGCGCCGGGAGCTCGTCGCGGCGATGAACGCCTTCACCGAGGCGGGCGGTGAGCCGGCGGCGGACTCGACGCCGTACCCCCTGGGCTGGCCGCCCGTCTGACACCGGCCGAACGAAACTCCAGCCGAACCGTGAACCTGACGGTCCTCTCGCCCGACTGTGCTCGTTGACGGAAGGGACGACATGACCGACGAGCTTCTGGTGGTGAACGCCCAGCTGGGCGACCGGGCGGCGGTCGCCGAGCTGGTGCGGCGGTGGCGGCTGCCCGTCTGGACGTACGCGCGCCGCATGCTGGACGCCGAGCGGGCCGACGACGTGTCGCAGGAGATCTGGCTGGCCGTCGTCCGCGGCCTGCCCAGGTTGCGGGACCCCGCCCGGTTCCGGCCCTGGCTGTTCATCATCGCCCGGCGTTCGGTCAACGACCGGCTGCGCGCGGAGTACGCCAGGGCCGAGGCGGCCCGGCCGCCGGAGGAACCGATCGCGGACGATCCGGCCGAGGCGCTGGTGGAGCGGGCCGAGGTCATGGCGGGGCTGGCCGGCCTGCCCGTATTGGAGCGGGAGATCCTCGTCCTGTTCTACCTGGAGGACCTGACCGTGCAGGAGTGCGCGCAGATCTGCGGCATCCCGGCCGGAAC
Organism: Nonomuraea fuscirosea; assembly: GCF_035917475.1. Classification (NCBI taxonomy): domain Bacteria; kingdom Bacillati; phylum Actinomycetota; class Actinomycetes; order Streptosporangiales; family Streptosporangiaceae; genus Nonomuraea; species Nonomuraea fuscirosea. The sequence continues at coordinate 3,052,875 of NZ_CP109074.1, forward strand.
GGTCAAGTCCCGGCTCAGCCGGGCGCGTCGCCTGTTGCGTGCACATCTGACGGAGAAGGGATACCGGCCATGATCCAGGAGGAGCCGCGCCTTTCGGCGCAGGAGATGATCGAACGGCTGGAGTCGTCCCTGTCGAAGAGACGGCGGATCCGCGCGGTGACGGCGCTGCTGGCCGGCCTGGTGGGCGCGGTCTTCGTCACCTCCCTGTGGGCGACCGAGCCGGGGCCGCTGCCCGGAGGCACGCACACGGCCTTCGCCGTATTGACCGGGTCCTGCCTCGCCTGGGCCTGCTACGGGGGCTGGGTGCTCACCCGCAGAGCGCCGTTGTTCGCGACCGAACGCGTGATCGCGGCCTGGATCGCGGTGGCCGCCTCGGTCACGGCGACCGCGCTCGTGACGACGATCGCCGTCATCCGGGGCACAGGGCCGCTGCCGCCGCTGGCGGTCGGGGCGCTGTTCGTGGGAGCGTCACTGACCTTGGCCTGGCGCGCCCACACCCGCCGCGCCCACCTCCTCCACCTCAAGCGCACGCTGGGCGGGTGACACCGGTGTGCCGGTGGGGTCATGGGTCGATGGCGGGTTCGCCGGCGGCGGGTCGCAGCGCGCGCAGGCCGGTCAGTGCCAGCACCGTCATCGTGAGGGCGGCCGCCGAGGCGATCGTGAAGCCGCCTGGGGCGCCGAACGTGTCCACGGCCCGTCCCGAGGCCGCCGCCGCAATGGCCGAGCCGGCCGCGCTCGCGGAGTTCAGCCAGGTGAACGCCTGCGTGAGCACGTAGCGGTGCACGGCCGACTGGGTGAGTACGCTCGTGATCACCAGGATCGGCGGGATCGTCATCCCGGTCAGCGCCACCGCGACGCCCAACCAGGGCAACGAGTCCGTCACCGGCAACGACAGGCAGCAGACGGCCAGGACGGACGTCCCCGCCGCCAGCTGCGCCCGCGGCGCCGCCCGCCACCGGCGCACCCCGTACAGCCAGCCGGCCAGCAGTTCGCCGCAGCTCGAAGCGGCGAAGAGCGGCGCGGCGGCGGCGGGGACCCCGTGCTCGACCGCGAAGGCCGTCACCGAGACCTGCATGGATCCGAAGAACACGCCGATGGCCAGGTTGATCCCGGCCAGCACGGCGAAACCGGGCCGCAGCAGGGAACGCCCGGCCCGGCGGCGCTCCGCGGCCTCGGAGGCCGGCGGCGGCGCGGTGCGGCGCTGGGCGGCGAACGCCAGCCCGCCGCCCACCACCAAGGTCGCCGCCAGCGCCGAGCCGAACGCCGGATGCCCGCTCGCCCCCGCCACGCTGACCAGCACGGGACCGGCCAGGTAGGCGAACCCGTTGCTGAGCGACTCCAGCGCGAAGGCGGCGGGCAGCTCAGCGGATCGGCCGCCGCGGAGCAGGGCCGCCCACCGAGCCCCGGACAGCGCGCCGAGTTGCGGGATGCTAGCCCCGGCCGCGATCCCCGCCGCCGTCAGCAGCCAGGCGGGGCTGCCGGCCGCGACCAGGGTGAGCAGTACGGCCACGGCCGCGGCGTGGGCGAGCAGGGCGGGCGGCAGGACCCGGGTCTGGCCGAAGCGGTCGGCGAGCCGGCCGAGCTGCGGCCCGGCCAGCGCCTCCGCGACGGCGAAGCCGCCGGTCACCAGGCCCGCCACGGCGTAGGAGCCGGTCCTGGCGTGGATCAGCCAGACCAGGCCGAGGCTGGTCATCGCGATGCCGACCCGGCCGGCGGCGGAGGTCAGGAAGAAGGCGGCGGCACCAGGGGTACGCAGAAGATGGCGATAGGTGGCCGGAAGCACGGCGCGTCCCTTTCGCCGCGCGGCGGGACGGACCACCCGGGGTCGTCGGCGTCCGGATGTGCCGACCCGTGGTCAACGCCGGGAACCGTCCAGTATCGGTGTGGGTCGGGGACGCGCGCCCCACACCGGCTCCGTCACCGAGCGGAAGTCTCACGTTGATTGCTTGCGCACCCGAGCGTAGAGGCCGCGCCCGCACCACGTCCACGGCTTTCTCCGGTGCGCCTGCCTGCGCGGGCTCGCGTTCCCCGGTGTGCTTGCCGCGCCGGCTCGCCTGAGCCGCAGGGCGGCGTGAGACCGTCGAGACGGCGGCGAACACAGCTGGTCCCGATCAGTTCGGTCGCAGACCCGCAAGTGCCCAGACCTGCCGCACGCTCAAGGTCACAGGCGTGAGTCACCCGTACCCTCCTGGCGGAAGATGATCGCCGCGCCCAGCGCGGCGCCGGCCGGGACGAACGCCTCCCCGTCGGTGGTCCTGGCGACCGGGACGCCGCTGCCGAGCAGCAGCCGCTCGGCCGCGGCCACGTCGCGTACGGTGACCGCGTACGCCACGAACGACGGCAGCGCGGCCGGACGCTCGCCGGGCAACATCTCGCCCAGCGCCGACGCCGCGACGACCGTGACTCCCGTCTGTCCCACGCCCGCCGGACCCTCGAAGTACGCGGCGTAGCGCCGTTTCACCTCGGGCAACGTGGCGTCGTCCACGCACAGGACGCACTCGGCCAGCCCGGTCGCCCCGTTGGGATGATCCACAGGTGCCGGCGACGCGCCCCCGGGCAGGTTCTCGGCGAAGCCTATCCGGCCCTCCGGTACGCGGCCCGCTGCCAGGGCCGGATCGGAGATCTCCAGGTAGCGGGCGGGCTCCATGCTGATCCCGGCGCCGGTCTCCACGGGCCGCTGGACGGCGTGCACGCCGCCATGGTGCACGCCCCCGGCCGTCAGCCGGGCCGCCACGCCGTCGAGGTCGCGGGCGTCGGCGATCATGATGTGCACGCCCTCGAACCGTTCGGCGAAGGCGGCGATGTTCGCGACGGTGACACGGATCGCGGCCTCCAGCCCCGCCCGTCTCTCCTCCGGCACCTCCAGCGGGATCGGACGGGCGCCCGCGGGCAGGTGCGAGCCGTCCCCGATGACGGCCACCAGCTCGACGAAGCCGCCGGGAAAGTGCACGTGCGCGTTGGCCACCCCGAACGCCTCGGCGGCGCCGGGGAGCACGGGATGGACCGGCGCCGACACGGAGAATCCCAGCCGGCGGTACAGCTCGATGGCCTCGTTCATGCTCCGCACGATGTGACCCACATGGTGCAGGCCGTTGACGTCACCGCTCATGCCCGGCTCTCTTTCTGAAAGTTCACTTTCTTATGAGAGTACACTCCGATTTTCGAAACGGATGACGGGTTTCTGTAGTGGACGGTCCCGTGCAAGGAGGCTGAAAGTGGACGCCGACCCCTGGTAAGCGCCATGAAATCGATCCGGCGCACAGTGTGGTCACACCTCCCGAAAGGACATCCCCGCCATGTCGATCTCCCGGACCCTCGCCGGCCTGACCGCCGCCGCGACCGCCGCCCTCGCCACGTTCGCCGCCGTCGCCCCCGCCGCCCAGGCCGACACGGGCTCCGCGTGGGGCCCGTACCACGCACCCCGGCACACCGCGAAGGCCTGGGGCACCCTGTCCGCCGTCGGCGAGGACCACGCCGTCCTGCCGACCGCCCACCACGTCAAGATCACCGGCAAGGTGTACGACAACACCCGCGGCAGCGCCTGCGGCTGGGCGGTCTTCCGCATCACCTACCGCAAGGGGAACAACCTGCCGTTCCGGCACCACAGCGTCCGCGACTGCTCCTACCGCACGCCGAAGTACTTCTCCTTCAAGTACAGCCACGTGTACCAGGTCGAGCTCAAGGTCTGCTCCGAGTTCAAGACCGCCAAGCCGTCCCTGAACTGCCTGTACGCCGGCACCTGGAAGACCCTCTACCTGTCGAAGTAAGCATCACCAGAGCCGGCCGGGGCGGGGACCGGCCGGCGTCCGTCCGATCCCCGTGGCCGAGCGCCGACCATAGACTGTCCGGTATGCGGCGATTGACCAGCACCGTGGTCGTGGTGGCGGGGGACGGAGCCGGGGACGTGGTCGCGGGCCTCGACGGACTGCACAACGTACGGGCGATCCCGCGCGGCGAGCGCGGCCCGGCCGAGGTGACGGAGCTCGTGGGACGGTCGGCGGCCACGTACGTGGTGCACGACGCCGACCCGCTGGCCGGGGTGGCCGCGGCGTGGACGGGCTTCTTCGACGGCACCGAACCCGTCGGCGGACTGGAAGTGGCCATCGAGGCCGCGCTGGGCGAACTGCGCGCCGACCGGCTGACGCTGCCCGACTACTACCTGGTGCTCGATCCCGACGGGATGCCGGAGACGTGGCGGCACTGGTGGCTCGGGGTGCTGGCGGGGGCCGCGCCCGTACGGGTGGTGCCGGTGCCCGCGTCGTCGTCGGCGGTGGCCCAGGAGCTCGGCCGGCTCATGGCCGGGCGATGGTGGCCGGCCGACCTGGAGACGTGGCTACGCGCTCTGCCCCGCGTGCTCCCCGACCGCGCCGGCCTGCCGACCGGAAGCGCCGGCACGGTAGTGGCGTAGGCGCGACGGCGTAGCGGCGCCGCCACCGGCTCGAAGCTGGTGTTCCTGGCGGGCCAGGTGGCCCGCGACGCCGAGGGGGCACGCGGCGGCGAAGCTGGGGGTCGACCCGGTCAAGCCGATCACCCTGCTGGGCGTCGCGGTGTGTTACAGCGAGTCGCCCAGTACGGCGACGATCCGGGCGATGTTCGCCTCGTCGCGCCGGTAGTGCGTCCACTTCCCCACCCGGGTCGAGCGGACCAGGCCGGCCCGCTCCAGCGCGGCCAGGTAGGCGGACACGGTCGACTGCGCGAGCCCGAGCTTGCCCTGGATGTGGCTGACGCAGACACCGACCTCGTACGGATCCGCGATACCCTGCTCAACCGGGAAGTGCTTCTCCGGATCGCGCAACCACCGCAGCACCTGGAGCCGCACGGGATTGGCCAGCGCCTTGAAGACCTCAAGGAGCTGAGCGGAGTCCGGCGACAGTTCGGTGTCGGTGGTCATGTCCTTCAGACGGATTCGGCGACGATTCAGACGGTTCGAGGATCGTCGATATGATATCGCCTGTACGGGGGAGCGTTGGGGCTCGGCGGTGACGCGACGGTGGCGCGACGGGCACGCGACGGGCACGGGGGCCGCGCCGCGCGATGAGCGAGCGAAACGCTTGAAGAGGAATACGAAATGGCTGATCGAGGCAGAAGCGGCGACGCCGCACGGGTGGACGCCGCTTCGGCCGGCGCCGCGCAGACCGGCGCCGCGAAGACCGACGCCGTACAGGTGGACGCCGCGGCCGTCGATGCCGCGGCGCGGCGGCTGGCGGGGATCGTGGCGACGACGCCGCTGGAGCGCAGTGCCCGGCTCTCCGAGCTGACCGGCGCCGAGATCTGGCTCAAGCGCGAAGACCTGCAGACCGTCCGCTCGTACAAGGTGCGCGGCGCGTTCAACCTGATCGCGCAGCTGGACGACGCCGCGAAACGGGCCGGCGTGGTGGCGGCCAGCGCCGGCAACCACGCGCAGGGCGTGGCCTACGCCTGCTCGACGCTGGGGGTGCGCGGCCGGGTCTACCTGCCCAGGACGACGCCGCGGCAGAAGCGGGACCGGATCCGCGCGCTCGGCGGCAGCATGATCGAGATCGTGCTGGGCGGCGAGACGTACGACGAGGCCTCCGCGGCGGCGGGAGCCGACGCCGCGGCCACCGGGGCGACGCTGGTGCCCGCGTTCGACGACCCGAGGACGATCGCGGGGCAGGGCACGGTCATCCGCGAGGCGGTGAGCCAGCTCGGCCGTGCGCCCGAAGTGGTCGTGCTCCCGGTCGGCGGGGGCGGGCTGCTGGCCGGTTCGGTGGCCTGGCTGGGGGAGTGGCATCCGGAGACGAGGGTGGTCGGGGTCGAGCCCGCCGGGGCGGCCTGCGTCGCCGCGGGCGTCGCGGCCGGCGAACCGGTCACGCTGGACTCCATCGACACCTTCGTCGACGGCGCCGCCGTCAGCCGCGCCGGCACCCTCACCCTTCCGCTCATCGCCGCCTCCAAGGCCGAGCTCGTCGCCGTGCCCGAGGGCCGCGTGTGCAGCGAGATGCTGGCCCTCTACCAGGTCGACGGCATCATCGCCGAGCCGGCCGGCGCGCTCGCGCCCGCCTCGCTCAGCGCCCCGTCCGTGGCCGGAGTCCATGAGGGCGCCACCGTCGTCTGCGTGCTGTCCGGCGGCAACAACGACGTCAGCCGGTACGCCGAGGTCGTCGAACGCGCCCTGGTCCACGAGGAGCGCAAACACTACTTCCTGGTCGAGTTCCCGCAGGAGCCGGGCGCGCTGCGCCGTTTCCTCGACGAGGTGCTCGGCCCCAACGACGACATCACCCTGTTCGAGTACGTCAAGCGCAACAACCGCGAGACCGGCCCCGCGCTGGTCGGCATCGAGCTGTCGAGCCCGGCCGACCTGCCGGCCCTGCTGAAGCGGATGGAGGCCGCCCCTCCGCGCATCGAGCAGATCGACCCGTCGAGCCCGCTCTTCCGTTTCGTGATGTGACAGGAGCGGCATCCGCCCGCGACGGCGACCGGCGAGCCGTACCGGCCCGCTCCGCGACGGCTCACGGGCGGCGTTCGTTCCGGCAGGGCTGACGAGCCGGGGCCCGGCGTGCGGGCCCCGGCGTGGTCAGGCTCTGTTTCTGCGGGACAGCCAGGTGACCAGCCAGAGCACGACGCCGATCGCCAGCAGCACGCCCGCGATCTGGTATTGGCCCACCGGACGCCCCGACGACCAGGGCAGCACCAGATAGAGGCAGGTGATGGTGCCCAGGACGGGCAGGACGCGGCCGGCGTTGAAGTGGTCGACGCCGGTGTCCTCCCTGCGCAGCACCAGCACCGACACGTTGACGAACGCGAACACCGCGAGCAGCAGCAGCGACGTCGTGCCGCCGAGCAGCGACACGACCGGGCTCTCCGGGTCGAGCGACAGGAACGTGATGAGGGCCATGGCGAGCAGCGTGGTGAACACGATCGCCGCGTGCGGGGTGCGCCGCACGGCGTTCACCTTCGCCAGGAACGGCGGCAGCACGCCTCGCTTGCCCATGCCGTACAGGAGCCGGCTGGCCATCAGCATGTTGATCAGCGCGGAGTTGGCGACGGCGAACATCGAGATGAACGGCAGCAGGTCGGCGATCGGCACGCCGGGCGTGGCCGTCTGCACCACGGTCACCAGCGGCGTCTCGCTCTCGGCGAGCACCCCGACGGGGACGACGGCGACGGCGCAGATGGACACCAGCACGTAGATGACGCCGGTGATGCCGAGCCCGGTGAACATCATCCGCGGGAAGATCCGGGACGGCTCCTTGGTCTCCTCGGCCATGTTGACGGAGTCCTCGAACCCGACCATGGCGAAGAACGCCAGCGAAGTCGCCGCGCTGACGGCCAGGAACACGCTCTTGTCGGCCGGGGTCTCGAAGGCGACCACGCGGGAGAAGTCGGCCTGCCCGCCGAGGATGAAGAACATGCTGAGCACGATGACCAGCAGCAGACCCGACAGCTCGATCGCGGTCAGCACCACGTTGAGCTTGACGCTCTCGCCGACGCCGCGCAGATTGACCGCCAGCACCAGCAGCATGAAGGCCAGGGCGATCAGCAGGATGACCGTGTTGCCCGCCTCCAGGCCGAAGCCGGTGACGAGGTTGGCGGCGAAGGCCCGCGAGGCGGCGGAGGCCGAGGTGATGCCCGAGCACATCACCGCGAAGCACACCAGGAACGTCAGCACGTGTTTGCCGAACGCCTTATGCACGTAGAGCGCCGCTCCGGCCGCTTCCGGATATTTCGTCACCAGGTCGAGGTAGGAGCAGGCGGTGATCAGGGCGACGACGAAGGCGATGGCGAAGGGCAGCCAGGCGGCGCCGCCCACCTCGCCGGCCACCTGGCCGGTCAGCGCGTAGATGCCGGTGCCGAGAATGTCTCCGACGATGAACAACAGCAGCAGGCCGGGGCCCATCACCCGCTTGAGCGCGGGCTGGCCGTCGTTTCCCGCCTCGGCGGGAGTGGGTGGACTGGTCTGAGCCATGGGGGGTTCCTTGTCTGCGTCAGCCCGGAGGCCGAAGGGATAGGGGGCCACGTCCCGCGCGTCGGGCGCCGGTCAGTTGCGCAGCGGGCGCCAGACCGGGGGGATGATCTCGACCTTCACCCTGACACCTTACGATCCTGCGCAGTCATCTGTGAACAGGGCGTCACGCACCGCTGCGTGTCTGCGGAGACAGGCCGGACGAACGCTCGCGAGGCTTGACGCGGAGGCGGCTACGCAAGTTAATGTCAACATGAAGTCAAGCGACTCGATGCGCATCGGAGAGCTCGCGGAGCGGTTCGGCCTGGCGCCGCACGTGCTGCGGCACTGGGAGTCGATGGGCCTGCTGACCCCGGCCTCCCGGGTGAACGGGCGCCGCCGCTACACCCGCGACCACGTCATCCGAGTCATGACGATCATCCGGGCCAAGGCGGGCGGCCTCAGCCTGGAGCAGATCCGCGGCGTGCTCGACGCCGCCGGCCGCGCCGAACGCCGGGCGCTGCTGCGGCGCCAGCACGAGGAGCTGGCCCGGCGCCTGGAGGAGATCGCCGCGTCCAAGAGACTGATCGAGCACCTCATGGAGTGCGGTGCCGACGACTTCACCCGATGCCCCGATTACCGGCGCATCGTGGAGAACGCCGCCTGGCCGCGGAATCTGCAGGACGAGGCGTGCGTGGTCGACCCGAGCGGGGCTGCGGGTCGTACGCCGGCGGCGGAAGGCTGAGCCGGGCCGCCGGTCGTGGGCCGGTCGCGAACGGTGCGAGCCGAGCGGACGGCCGTGAGGGAGCCGGCCGGGCAGCGCTGACGGGCCGGCCCTCGCTGTGGCGCAGGTACGGAGATAAGGTGCGTCGATGGAGGAGCTGGAGGGTCTTTTCCGCTCGGCCGCCGAGAACGCGGCCGGATACCGGCGGTCGCTGGCGGAGCGGCCGGTCGGGCTGCCGGTCGATCAGGAGGCGCTGGCCAAGGCGTTCGGCGGTCCGCTGCCGGCCGGACCTACGCCGCCCGAGCGGGTGCTGGCCGACCTGATCGCCGCCGCCGAGCCCGGGCTGGTGGCCAGTGCGGGGCCGCGATACTTCGGGTTCGTGGTCGGCGGCGCGCTCCCGGCGGCGACCGGTGCCGACATCCTCGCCGCCGGCTGGGACCAGGTCGCGACGAACGCCGTCACCTCCCCGGCGGCGATCGCGGCAGAGAGCGCTTCGGGCGGCTGGCTGAAGGAGCTGCTGGGCATCCCGCGGGAGGCGTCGGCGGGTTTCGTCACCGGCTGCCAGGCGGCCAACACGGTCGGCCTCGCCGCCGCCCGCCACCAGGTGCTGGCCGACACGGGCTGGGACGTGGAGCGGCGCGGGCTGGCCGGGGCGCCGCCCGTCCGGGTGATCGCCGGGGCGGAGCGGCACGCCACCATCGATAGGTCGCTGCGGCTGCTCGGCTTCGGCACGGACGCCGTCGAGGCGGTGCCGGCCGGGCCTGACGGCGCCATCGACGTCGGGGCGCTGCGCGAGGTGCTGCGCGCGGGAGCCCAGGGGCCCACCGTCGTCTGCCTCCAGGCGGGCAACGTCAACACCGGCGCCTGCGACCGGCTCCGCGAGGCGTGCGAGCTCGTGCACCGGCACGGCGGCTGGGCGCACGTGGACGGGGCGTTCGGTCTGTGGGCCGCGGCCAGCCCCGCGACCCGGCACCTGGTGGACGGGCTGGAACTGGCCGACTCCTGGGCCTGCGACGGGCACAAGTGGCTGAACCTGCCCTACGACTCGGCGTTCGCGTTCTGCGCCAGGCCGGACGCGCACGCGGCGGCGATGTCCCTGGCCGCCGCGTACCTGGTCGGCTCGGGCGGCGTGCCGGTCGGCGCGGATCTGACCGCCGAGTCCTCGCGCCGCGCCCGGGGGTTCGCGGTGTGGGCGGGACTGCGGGAGCTGGGCCGCGACGGGGTCGCCGCGCTGGTCGATCGCTGCTGCGCGCTGGCCCGCAGGTTCGCCGGCGGGCTGACCGCCGCGGGGTTCGAGGTGGCGAACGAGGTGGTGCTCAACCAGGTGCTGGTCCGCTTCGGCGACGACGCGCGCACCGACAGGACGGTGGCCGCCGTGCAGGCGGAGGGCACCTGCTGGGCGGGCGGCACGACCTGGCGCGGGCGGCGGTACATGCGCATCTCGGTGTCGAACGCGACCACCACCGAGGCGGACGTCGACCGCTCACTCGCCGCGATCACCCGCCTGGCCTCCTGACGCCGTCAGTCCTTGGGATCACCCGCCTCGGCTCCTGAGGCTGTCGGTCTGCGACAGACCTCCTGGCCTGCTGAGGGCGTCACCCCTTGGGTGGGACGGGGTCGTTGCCGGGGGCGATCGTGCGCTGGTCGCGGACCTTGCCGTCGGTGCCGTGGACGCGCAGCTCGCCGCCGCCGTCGCGGCGCAGCAGCTCGCCGGCCCGCTCGACCGCCTGAGCCTGCGTGTCCGCCGTGAACAGGGCCCGCTGGGCGCCCGGCTTGGTGACCGCCCAGCTGCCGTCGGGGCGCTGGACGACGTCTCGGGAGTTGGCCTGGCCTGCCATGGGGAGTCATCCCTTCCGCTGTCGGCAAAGAATGGGACGCCACATGCCCAGGTTCGCCGCTCTTATTCGTAAAAATCGGGATGCGGGAGGAATGCGCGACTCGGCACGTCCGGCTCGGCCGCGCCGAAGCGGCATGGGGTTTTCAGCCCCTTGGTTCACATAGATGTCGGATGTCCGACTCCGGGCTCATCCGTTTCGTGCAGCGCCCGTGGGTAGATGCCGTCCAAACGCGTCAACCCACGAAAAGGGGGACATCATGCCTCGCGGTTCAAGCAGCAAGCGGGAACGCCAGTACGAGCACGTCAAGGACAGTGCCAAGAAACGCGGCGAGAGCGGCAAACGGGCCAAGGAGATCGCCGCCCGTACGGTGAACAAGGAACGGGCCAGGGCGGGCGAGTCGCGTACGGCCAGCAAGACCTCCACCAAGGACATGTCGTCGAGCCGCAGGGGCGGGCTGCGCTCGCACACCGGGGCGGCCGGCCGGACCAGGGACCAGCTCTACGCCGAGGCCAAGCGCCGCGACATCAAGGGCCGCTCGAAGATGAGCAAGCAGCAGCTGGAGAAAGCCCTCGGATGACCCGCTGCGCCCCAACCCCCCACAACGCGGCCGCCGACGCCGCGACACCGAGCACCCCGGCGGCGTCCCGAAGGACGCCGCGGTGCCTCCCGGCGGCGTGCCGGAGGACGCCGCGGTGCCTCCCGGTGTCGTGAGTCACCTGCGCGCGCCCCTCCGTGACGGCTCGCGCGCGTGGCTCACCGCGGGACGAAACCGCGGGAACGGCGGAGGGGTGCTCTCCGGGCTCACGTCACCGGGAAGTCACCGGGAGAACGTCTAACCCTTGGTCCAGATCGACGCGATGACGCCGTCCTCGGCACTCAGGATCTGCGGACGGTAGCCGAGCACCTTCATCTGGGCCGACTTGAGGGCGTAAGTCGTCTTCGACAGGTTCAGGTACTCCTTGATGCCGCTCACGCTGCCCTTGCTCCACACGGTGGTGTAGAGGTTGCCGGGCTCGACGGCCATGAGGACGGGGCGCAGGCCCTGCCTCGTCTTCTCCAGCAGTTCCTTGCCGCGCTCCTGGACGGTCTGGCCGAGGGTCACCTGGAGGGTGCCCGTGGCGGCGCCGGCGATCCAGACGGCCGCGTAGAGGGGCCGCTCCACCGTGCCGTACACGTCCAGCGACGCCAGGCTGTAGCCGGCGGCGGCGAGCTCCTGGTTGACCTTGGTGAAGGTCTCCTTGGTCAGGCTCACCTGGGACTTGGCCAGCTGCGTGGTCTTCTCGAAGACCCCGGCGAAGACCGCGCCGGCGCCCGTGCCCGTGCCGCTGATCAGCTTGGGCTGGTAGCCGGCCTTCAGCTGCTCCTGGATGCGCTTGGCCAGGTCGCCGGCCTTCACGCCCTGCAGCACGTTGACCTTGCGGCCGGCGTCCTTGGTCCAGAGGGACGTGTACTGCGGGTTGGCCGCGTTGGTCACGTTCAGAGATGTGGGGACGTAGCCCTTGCCCAGCAGTTCCTTGACCCGCTGCACCAGCTTGGAGCCGGTGAGCGCGTCGAGGGAGAGCCATTCGAGCGGCTGCGCCTGGACAGTCGTGGCGGTCGCGGCGGGCTGCGCGGCCATCGCCGGGGTGGCGAGAGCCAGCAGGGGCGCGGTGGCGGTCGCCACGGCCGCGGTGAGGACGGTTACCTTCTTCGCGTTCCGCATGTTCCTCCTAGGGAAGTAAAGGTTGCCCCAAATGGGGACAAGGAGGGACCATAACAGAGCATGAGGATGTGGCAACCAATCGTCACCGCGATCGTGACAAGGCTGTGTCAAAACTCCTGACATTTCGGAAGTATCGGAGATGTACGGGGCCGTGTCGCGAGTAGGCCTCACCTTAGGGCGCTGGCCAAGTGGTTAAGTTAGGCTTGCCTAATTACCGCGAGACGAGGGAGTACCATGGCGACGGAACGGCGCGCGCCCAGATGCACCACCGGCGTGGTGCGGCGGACCGAGCGGCTGAGCCCGCACATGATCAGAGTGGTGCTCGGGGGCGACGGGCTCGCCGGGTTCACCGCGGGCGAGTTCACCGACCACTACGTGAAGCTGCTGTTCCCGGTGCCGGGAGTGACCTATCCGGAGCCGTTCGACATGGGCGTGATCCGGGAGGAGTTGCCCCGCGAGCACTGGCCCGTGACGCGGACCTACACCGTGCGCGGCTGGGACCCCCTGACACGCGAGCTGACCATCGACTTCGTCTGCCACGGGGACAAGGGCCTGGCCGGGCCGTGGGCGATGCGGGCGGCGCCCGGCGACGTGCTGCGCTTCCTCGGCCCCGGCGGGGCGTACGCGCCCAGCGCCGAGGCGGACTGGCACCTGCTCGCCGGCGACGAGAGCGCGCTGCCGGCCATCGGCGTCGCGCTGGAGCGGCTGCCGGCCGGCGCGGCCGCCAAGGTCTTCATCGAGGTGGAGAACGCCGCCGAGGAACAGGAACTGCCGTGCGCCGGCGACGCCGAGATCGTCTGGCTGCACCGCGGCGGCGGTCAGGTGGGGCGGGCCCTGGTGGACGCGGTACGCGCGGCGGCCTTCCCCGACGGCACGGTGCACGCGTTCGTCCACGGCGAGGCGACCTTCGTCAAGGAGCTGCGCCGGTACCTGCGGGTCGAGCGCGGAATCCCGCTGGAGCGGCTGTCGATCTCCGGCTACTGGCGGCTGGGCCGCGACGAGGACGGCTGGCAGTCCTCGAAGCGTGAGTGGAACCGGCAGGTCGAGGACGAGGAGGCGCGCGCACTGAGCGGCTCAGCCGCGTGACGAGCCGCGTGACGAGCCGCGTGACTGGCCGTACGACCGGCCGGTGGCCGTCCGTGCCGCCCGTCTTCCGGCACGGAACGGGCGGCCAGGCGATCTCTCATCGGCCGCCTGAAGGCAACGCCGGGCGCGGTACTTCGTGAGGTCGCCCGCCCGACCGGGCCGGAGATAACGGACTCCAACCCATTTCGGCGCTCTCCGCCGTGGCCCAGGACACCATGAGGGGGTTCTGACCACCACGTGGAGTCGATGCGACATGGCTGAGGAGAGCGGAGCGCGGAGCCGGCCGTCGCGGCGGTCGTTCCTGACCGCCGCCGCGACCGGTGGCGCGGGGCTCGCGGCCGGCGCGGCGGGCGCGACCCTGCTGGCGGGCCCGCCGGCGAACGGTCAGGCCGGCGCCCAAGACGGGCGAGCCGGCAGCGGAGCGGGGAACGGGCGGGTCCCGAGAGGATCGTTCCGAGGCGAGCACCAGCCCGGGGTCCTCACCGGACCGGCGCTCGCGTGCCTGGTCGCCGCGTTCCACTGCCGCGACCGTGACAGGACGGCGCTGGCGGGAACGTTACGGACGCTGTCCGACGAGATGGACGCCCTCATGGCCGGGCGCGCCCCCGCGCCCAACGCCGCCACGCTGCCCCCGTCCGACAGCTCGCTCCTGCTCGGCCAGGGCGACCAGCCGGCGCTGGTGACGCTCAGCGTCGGCGCCTCGCTCTTCGACGCCAGGTACGGCCTGGCCGGCCGCCGCCCCGCCGAGCTGCATCCCATGGGCGTGCTGGCCAACGACCGGCTCGACCCGGCGCGCACCCACGGCGACCTGCTGGTGCTGGTGCAGGGCGACCACCCCGACGTGTGCCTGCACGCGCTGCGCCGCCTGACCGCGGCGGCCGGCGACAGCCTCAGGCTCGCCTGGTCCCAGGACGGCTTCGCCCGCCCGGACGCGCTCGCCACGGCGGGCGCCACGGACAACCGCAACCTGCTCGGCTTCAAGGACGGCACCGGCAACCCCGACGCGGGCAACGCGGCGCTGATGGACCGGGCGGTCTGGGTCGGGGCCGGCGACGGCGAGCCCGCCTGGGCCCTCGGCGGGACGTACGTGGCCGTCCGCCTGATCAGGATGTTCGTCGAACGCTGGGACCGGACCTCGCTGGCCGCGCAGGAACGCGTGATGGGCCGCCGCAAGGACTCGGGCGCGCCCCTGGACGGTTCCAGGGAGACGGACCTGCCGCGCTACGCCGACGACCCCCGGGGCGAGCGCATCCCGCTCGACGCGCACATCAGGCTGGCCAACCCGCGCACCGCGGGCCCGGAGAAGGCCATGCTGCGCAGAGGCTTCAACTACTCGCGCGGGCTCGACGCCGACGGCCTGCTCGACCAGGGCCTGGTCTTCGTCAGCTACCAGCGCAGGCTGGCCAACTTCCTGCAGGCCCAGGAACGGCTGAAGGGCGAGCCGATGGAGGCGTTCACCCGGCCGGAAGGCGGGGGCTTCTTCTACGCCCTGCCCGGCGCCCGTGACGGCTACCTGGGCCAAGGGCTCGTGGACGACCAATAGTGGCGAGGAGGAACGATTCATGGAAGGCCTGTCGAGGCGTGGATTACTGGGCGGCGCCGCGGCCGCCACGGGCGCGGTGGCGGTGACGTTGATGGACGACGCCGACGCCGCCGCGACGAGAGCACGAGACAGAGGCCCGGTGGCCGCCCCCGCGACCGTGTACCCGAGCGACCCCCGCTACCAGGAGCTGACCGTCGGCTACAACCAGCGCTGGGTCGGCCGGCCCGACTACGTCCGCGTGGTCAGCTCGACCGAGCAGGTGGTGGCGGCCGTCCAGGAGGCGGTGGACACGGGCAGGCGCGTCTCGGTGGTCTCCGGCGGCCACTGCCTGGCCCCGTTCGTCTTCAACGACGAGGTCAAGATGGTCATCGACCTGGCCGGGCTGAACGACGTGTACTTCGACACCCGGCGCGGCGCGTTCGCCGTCGAGGGCGGCGCCCGGCTGTCGAACGTCTACGAGACCCTCTACAAGAAGTGGGGCGTGACCATACCGGGCGGCATGTGCCCGACGGTCGGCATCGGCGGGCACACCACCGGCGGCGGCTACGGCTTCCTGTCCCGGCAGTTCGGCGCCGTGATCGACCATCTGGCCGCGGTCGAGGTGGTGGTCGTGGACCGCTCGCGCACCGCCCGCGCGATCGTGGCCACCAGCGACCCGGACGATCCGCACCACGCCCTGTGGTGGGCGTGCGCGGGCGGTGGCGGCGGCAACTTCGGCGTCGTCACCAGGTTCTGGTTCCGCACGCCCGGCCGCACCGGCTCCGACCCCGGCGGGCTGCTCGTCAACCCGCCGAAGGACGTGCTGCTCAGCGCGGTCGGCATCCCGTGGAGCATGCTGGACCGGGCCAAGTTCACCGCCCTGGTCACGAACTGGGGCGCCTGGTACGAATCCGCCGCCGCCCCCAGCTCCCCGGCCAGGGCGCTGTCCGGGGTCGCCTCCCTGGCGCACCGCTCGGCCCAGAACGTCTTCCTGCTCACCCAGGTCGACGCGGCGGCCCCCGGCGCGGAGGGGCTGCTCAGCGGCTACCTCGCGGCGCTGACCAGCGGGCTCGGCGTGGACGCGGTGGTGGCGGCGCAGCCGGCGCAGAAGCTGCCCTGGCTGCACGCGGTCAGGCTGATCGCCGCCAGCATCCCGTCGTTCATCAACCCGACGCTGCGCGGGGCGTCGAAGTCGGCCTACCTGCGCAAGTCGTACACGCCCGTCCAGGCGGGCGCGATGTACGACGCGCTCAACCGCACCGACTTCGCCAACCCGGCGGGCGCGGTGACGCTGGCCGGGTTCAGCGGCGGCGCGATCAACGCCGTGCCGTCAACCAGGACCGCGCTCGCCCACCGCGACGCCGCGTTCTGGACGCTGTTCGAGACGCAGTGGCAGGATCCGGCCGCCGACGCCGCCAACATCGGCTGGCTGCGCGACCTGTACGGCGCGGTCTGGTCGGCCACCGGCGGCTATCCGGTGCCCGGCGAGCAGGCCGACGGCTGCTACATCAACAACCCCGACCCGGACATCACCGACCCGGCGTTCAACCGCTCGGGCGTGCCCTGGCAGACCCTCTACTACAAGGACAACTACCCCAGGCTGCAGCGGGTCAAGGCGGCCTACGACCCGAGCGGCGTCTTCAGGCACGCGCAGTCGATCACCGCGGCCTAGACCCAGTGACGGAGGAATGCACCGTGATCCACCAACTCATCTTCGCTGCCCCCAAGCCGGGAATGACGGAACACGAGTTCCAGCAGTACTGGCTGAACGTGCACGCCGTCGAGTACGCCAGCAAGATCCCCCAGATCAGGAAATACCTCATCGACACCAGGATCCCGTTCTGGCCGGGTGAGGGCGAGCCGCTGTGGAGCGGCGTCGCGGAGATCTGGCTGCGTGACGAGCGCGAACAGCTCGAATCCTTGCAGACGCCCGAGTTCCTGGAGGGCGCGCGCAAGGACGAGCCGCGCTGGGCCGCCTTCTGGCGCACGGTCGTGCTCGACACCGACGCCCACGAGGTGGTCGCGGGACCCGAGCTCGCCGGCGCGACCGGCGTGAAGCTGATCGTGCTGGTCAAGCGGAAGGAAGGGGTACGGCTGGCGGACTTCAGGAGCCGCAGCCTGGGCACGCACGCCGACCTGGTCAGCCGGGTGCCCGGACTACGCCGCTACCTGCAGTGCCACGTCAGGGACGGCGCCTACGGCATCGGCGAGGCCGTGCTGGACGCCGCCTACCTGCTCTCCTTCGACAGCCGCGACGACCTGGCCGCGGCGCTCGGCTCGGCCGAGTACGCCAAGGCCGAGGCCGACATGGAATCGTTCACCGAATCGCGTTACGTGCACCGGCTCGTCACCACCGAGCACTGGATCATCGGGCCGGAGAGCCGCTGATGTCCGGCCCGGATCACAGCCCAGACAACGGCCCAGACAACGGCCCAGACAACGGCCCAGACGACGGCAACGGCTACGACTACGTCGTCGCGGGGGCCGGCGCGGCGGGCGCGATCGTCGCGGCCCGGCTGGTCGAGCGCACGCAGGCTCGCGTGCTCCTGCTGGAGGCGGGGGGCGGCGCCGACGTCCCCGCGATGCGCCAGAGCGGCATCCCGGGCATGACCTCCCTGTGGGGCGACCCGGCCGTCACCTGGCCGTACCTCACGGTTCCGCAGCAGGGGCTGGACGGGCGCTCGGTGCCGCTGCCGCAGGGCAAGGCGCTCGGCGGCGGCACCAGCGTCAATGCCATGCTGTACGTCCGGGGCAACCGCCGCGACTACGACCACTGGGCCGAGCTCGGCAACGACGGCTGGTCGTACGAGCAGGTGCTGCCCTGCTTCAAACGGGCCGAGGACCACGAGCACGGCCAGGACGCCTACCACGGCACGGGCGGCCCGATGAAGGTCGCCCGCCTGACGCGGATGTCGGAGGTGTCGCGCGCCTTCATCAGCGGCGCCCGCGAGCTGGGTTACCCCGGCGGCGAGGACTGGGACTACAACGGCGCGGCCCAGGAGGGCGCGTTCGCCTACCAGTCCACCCGGACGAAGGACGACGAACGGTCGAGCACCGCCTACGGTTACCTCGACCCGCTCAAGGGTCATCCGCGGCTGACCGTCGAGACCGGCGCCGTGGCCACCCGCGTGCTGCTCGACGGCACGAGGGCCACGGGCGTGGAGTACGTGCGCGACGGAGTGACGCACCGGGCCGAGGCGTCCGCCGAGGTGATCGTCTCCTGCGGCGCGCTGGCCACGCCCAAGCTGCTCATGCTGTCCGGCATCGGCGCCGCCGCGGACCTCGGCCGCCACGGCCTCACCCCCGCCGTGGACCTGCCGGGCGTCGGCGCGAACCTGCACGACCACCTCATCCTCGGCGTCGCCTACACCGCCCGCACCGAGCTGCCGCCGCCCGAGCTGCTGGCCGAGGCCGGCCTGTTCCCGCCCGACGACGCGGCCCTGCAGCTGCTGTTCGGCCCCGTGCAGTTCGTCGCGGACCCCTACCGCGTCGACGGGCCCGTCTTCACGTTCGCGCCCGTCCTCGCCCAGCCGCGCAGCAGGGGCACGGTCGCCCTGCGCTCGGCCGACCCGGGCGATCCGCCCCTCGTCGACCCCGGCTACCTGCGCGACCAGGAGGACCTCAGAGCGCTGGTCCGCGGGATCGAGCTGTCCAGGGAACTGGCGCACACCGAGGCGATGTCCGCCTTCCGCGACCGCGAGAGCGCGCCGGGACACGGCGCGGAGCTGCGTGGCTACGTCCGCGCCACGGCGAGCACGGTGTGGCACCCGGTCGGCACCTGCCGCATGGGCCGCGACCCGATGGCCGTGGTCGACCCCGAGCTGCGCGTGCACGGCGTCGAGCGGCTGCGGATCGCCGACGCCTCCATCATGCCGACCATCCCCGCAGGCAACACCGCCGCAGCCTCCATGATGATCGGCGAGCGCGCGGCCGACCTGATCACCTAAGGAGCCGACCGTGGCAGACAGCTACAGGTACATCGTCATCGGCGCGGGCGCGGCCGGCTCCGTGCTCGCCGCCCGGCTCAGCGAGGACCCCGGCGCCTCGGTGCTGCTGCTGGAGGCCGGCGACGCGCAGGTCACCGAGGCGGTCAGGACTCCGCACCGGTGGAACGAGGTGCTGCTCACCGACCTCGACTGGGCGTACATGAGCGAACCCCAGCCGGGCCTGGACGGCTCCCGGGTCTACAGCGCGGCCGGGCGCGGCCTGGGCGGCGGCTCGAACGTCTACCACATGATGCACACCAGAGGCCGGCCCCAGGACTACGACTCCTGGGCCTACCAGGGCTGCCCAGGATGGTCGTTCGAGGACGTGCTGCCGACCCTCCAGCACCTGGAGGCGCAGCAGGACGGGCACAACCCCACGGCGGGCAGGAACGGCCCCATGACCGTGATGGACGCGGCCGAGACCGGCAACCCGGTGTCGCGCACGTTCATCGACGCCTGCGTGGAGCTCGGCCACCCCCGCCTGGACGACTTCAACGCCGGCCTGTTCGGCGCGGGCTGGCACCACGTCAACATCAAGGACGGCCGGCGCCACGGCGCCCGCGAGGCCTACCTCGACCCCGCGCTCGGCCGGCCCAACCTCACCGTCATGACCGCCGCCCCCGCCACCCGGCTGCTGTTCGACAACGGGCGCTGCACCGGCGTCGAGTACACCCGCGACGGCGCCACGCACACCGCGCGGGCCGAGGCGGAGGTCGTGCTCTGCGCGGGCGCCATCCAGTCGCCCAAGCTGCTCATGCTGTCCGGCCTCGGACCGGCCGCGCACCTGGCCGGGCACGACATCCCGGTGCTGGCCGACCTGCCCGGGGTCGGCGCGAACTTCCAGGACCACCCGCTGGTCATCGGGCCCATCGGCTACATGGCCAAGCCCGGCGACGACCCGCGCGGGCAGGTGACCGAGGTGGCCGTGTTCTGCGGGTCCGAGGAGGGCCTGCCGGTGCCCGACCTGGAGGTGGCGCTGGTGCACCGTGCGCCGTTCGGCGAGAAGTTCTTCGCCAACGTGGTGCGCCGCGTGCAGACGGGCAAGCCCATCGCGCCGGTGCGGGAGCTGGTGGACCCGCACGTCATCCTCAGCCTCACCGCGCTGGTGCGGCCCGTCTCGCGCGGCTGGGTCCGACTGGCCGGCCCTGACCCCGCCGCCTACCCCCTGATCGACGCCGACTACTTCGGCGACCCGTACGACCTGGAGCGCACGGTCACCGTCGTGGAGATCGCCAGGGATCTCTACCGCACCAAGGCGTTCACCGACGAATGGGGCCTGACCGAGGTCGCGCCGGGACCGGACGTCACCACCCGCGCCGAGCTGCGCACGTGGGTGAAGGCCAACACCGGCTCCTACTACCACTTCGCCGGCTCGTGCCGGATGGGCTCGGACGCGGGTGCGGTGGTCGACCCGCGGCTGCGGGTGCGCGGCGTCGAGGGCCTGCGCGTGGCCGACGCCTCGATCATGCCGACGCTGGTGAGCGCCCATCCGCACACCACGGTCGTGATGATCGCCGAGCGCGCCGCCGAATTCATCACGCGCGGCGACTGAACGCGGGCGCCCGGCGTCGCTCGTCGAGCCTCATGGGCCGGCCGGACCGGCCCGTGGGGCTCGTCGCCTTGCCGGCGGGACGTCCTGTCGCAGGGACGACATCTGAGCGTCATATATAGAAGTGGCAGTGCCAGCATAAGCTCGTCCTGTCATCCCGCCCCGGAGATTCCGATAATTAATGATGAAAAGGGGGAAAGTTCAAATATCTAGGGGTTGGTCGTATGACCATTTATGCGGAATTGGACACGCGGGAGATATGGCTCTCGCCTTTCTGTGAGGATCTCTTCTCCTCCTTCCTCCGTTCCGACCAGCGCCGATGGGGCGAGGTGTACGTCCAGGGCCTGCTCTCGGTCCCCGGCCGCAAATCGATCCGGCGCATCTCCGAGCAGGTGACGGGCCGGCCCGTCGACCAGTGCCTGCAGCAGTTCGTCAACCAGAGCCCCTGGGACTGGCGGCTCGTCCGGCAGCGGCTGGCGCAGATCCTCGTCCAGGCCGTCCGCCCCAAGGCGTGGGTGCTCGAAGAGGTCGTCTTCCCCAAGAACGGCGCCAAGTCGGTGGGCGTGGCCAGGCAGTTCGTGCACTCCGCCGGGCGGCTGGTCAACTGCCAGCTCGGCCTGGCCGTCGTGCTCGTGGGCGATGAGGGCGGGTGCCCGGTCAACTGGCGCCTGCTGCTGCCGCGCTCGTGGGACGAGGACGAGGAACTGCGCAGCGGCGCGCGCCTGCCCGACCAGGAGCGCAGCCGGCCGGCCTGGCGGCACCTGCTCCAGGCGATCGACGAGATGGTGATCGACTGGGGCCTGCCGCCCGCGCCCATCGTGGCCGACGCCAGGGCGATGCCGGGCGTGGAGTCGCTGCTCGGTGGGCTGGCCGAGCGCGGGCTGCCCTACCTGGTCCGGGTCTCGCAGCACACCATGCCCTCGATCGGCCCCGGCGCCGTGGTCCGCCCGGTGCTGGAGCCCGCCCGGCCGCGGCTGCAGGTGGTGTCGGGGCGCGCGCTGCCGCGCCCGTACGAGCCGGTGCACAGCTGGCGCAGCGTCGGCAACCGCTCGATGTGGCTGACCGACCTGGGCCGGAACCGGGTCCCCGACCTGGCGGGGCTGATCAAGCTGCGCAACCGGGCGGTGTCCGAGCTGTCCGCGGTCTCCAGGGAGTCGGGCCTGCACCACTTCGAGGGCCGTTCCTTCCAGGGCTGGCACCACCACGTCACGCTGGTGTCCGCCGCCCACGCCTACCGGCTGCTGCGCGGCCGCGACGGAAGGAAGGCGGAGGACCTGTGCCTGTCCCCGCATGGGTGACCGAGCGGCTGTGCGGCGTCGAGCTGTTCCGCGGCCTCAACGCGGAACAGCTCGAATGGGTCGCGCGCACGGGCCTGTTCATGGAGCTCTCCGACGGGGACGCGCTGTTCTCCGAGGGTGAGCCGGCCGACGCCTTCTACGTGCTGCTCGGCGGCCAGATCGTGGTGACCAAGATGGTCGGCGGACGGGAGCAGGTGCTGGCCAGGCACACCGGCGACAGCATCGAGCACCAGTTCATCGGCGAGCTGCCGCTGCTCACCAGCGCCGAGTACCTGGCCAGCGCGCTGGCCGTGGGCTCCGCCCGGGTCGTCGCCTACGACAGGGACGGCTTCTTCGAGATGCTGGAGCGCTGCCCGCCCGTGTCCAGGGTGCTGCTGCCGGTGCTGGCCGGGCGGATCAACGCCATGGAACGGCAGGCGGGCCGCAGCCGCATGCTGGAAGGGCTGGGCATGCTCGCCGCCGGGCTGGCGCACGAGCTGAACAACCCGGCGGCGGCCGCCATGCGGGCCACCCGCGACCTGCGCGACCTGACGCCGCGACTGGCCGAGGCCGCGGTCGCGTGGGGCCGGGCCTGCGACGACGCCGAGTGGCGGCTGGTCGCCCGCGTCCAGGGCGAGCTCACACCCAGGGTGCCGCTGGACCCGCTGGCCGAGGCCGAGGCGGCCGACGAGGTGGCCGACTGGCTGTACGAGCGCGGGCTGGTGGACGCCGCCGACCTGAGCGACGTCCTGGCCGAGCACGGCGCCTGCCCCGCCCGGCTCGACGAGCTGGCCGCCGGCCTGCGGGCGGAGGTGTTCGAGCCGGCGCTCACGTACCTGACCAGGGTGCTGCGGGCGGCCTCGCTCACGCGGGACGCGGCCGAGGCGGGCCGGCGGGTGGTGGAGCTGGTCGGGCGCACCTCCGCCTACGCCAACCTCGACCGCGCGCCGGAACGCGAGGTGGACCTGCGCGAAGGGCTGGAGGCCACGCTCGCCCTCATGGCGCCGAAGCTGCGCGGCGTACGGGTGCGCCGCGACTACGCCGACCTGCCCGACATGAAGGCGTTCCCCAGCGAGCTCAACCAGGTCTGGACGAACCTCATCGACAACGCCGTGGACGCCATGAACGGCGAGGGCGAGCTGGCGATCAGCACCCGGCGCGAGGGCGGGCACGCCGTGGTGGAGTTCCGCGACGACGGGCCCGGCATCCCCGGCGACGTGCTGCCCACGGTGTTCCAGCCCTTCACCACCACCAAGGAGCTGGGCAAGGGCACGGGGCTCGGCTTGCACGTCAGCATGGACATCGTGGCGCAGCGGCACGGCGGCACGATGGAGGTCACCACCCGCCCGGGGGAGACCCGCTTCGTGGTCAGGCTCCCCCTGAGCCGCCTCCCGGGCGGCTCGGGTACCGGCGGCCCTGAGGACGGCGCCCCGGCGGCGCGGACGCCCGGGGCTCAGCTCTCCGAGTGATAGCGGTGGATCATGGACACCGCCATCGCGCCCTCGCCCACGCTGGAGGCCAGCCGCTTGACCGAGCCCGCCCGCGCGTCCCCCGCCGCGAACACGCCGGGCACGCTGGTCTCCAGCAGCAGCGGCTGGCGCGGCAGGTCCCACGCGGGCAGCTCGGCGGCCGGCCCCAGGTCGGGCCCGGTCAGCACGAAGCCGCGCTCGTCCCTGCGCACCATGCCGTCCAGCCACTCCGTCCTGGGCCTGGCGCCGATGAAGACGAACAGGTGCTCGGCCTCGTGCGTGCGGAGCGCGCCGGTCGCGCCGTCGCGCAGCACGATGCGCTCCAGCCGCTCGGAGCCCTCGGCGCCGACCAGGTGCGTGTTCGTCATGACGGTGATGGCCGGATCCGCCTGGATCTCGTCGACCAGGTAGGCCGACATGCCGTGGGACAGGCTCGCGGCGCGGACGACCATGGTGACGTGGCCGGCGTGCTTGGCGAAGTGCAGGGCGGCCTGACCGGCGGAGTTGGCGCCGCCGACGATCCACACGGGCCGGCCGACGCACGACTCGGTCTCGGTCAGCGTGGCGCCGTAGTAGATGCCCGCGCCCTCGAAGCGGCCGGCGCCGGCGGCGTCGAGACTGCGGTAGGACAGGCCGGTCGACAGCAGCACGGTGGCCGCCGTGATCTCCTTGCCGTCGGACAGGTGCAGCACGCACGCCCGGCCGGCCCGGCTCAGCCGCTCGGCCTCGACCGGGGCGAGCACGTCGACGCCGAACCTGCGCGCCTGCGTGACCGCCCGGCTGGTCAGGTCGACCCCGGAGATGCCGGAGGGGAAGCCCAGGTAGTTCTCGATCCTGCTGGAGGTGCCCGCCTGGCCGCCCGGCACGTACGCCTCGATCAGCAACGTGGCCAGGCCCTCGGAGGAGGCGTAGACCGAGGCGGCCAGCCCGGAGGGACCGCCGCCGACGATGGCCACGTCGTAGTGGGGATGGCTGAGCCGGCTGGACAGGCCCAGCGCCTCGACCACCTCGGCGTGCCCGGGCCGGACCAGGGAACGCCCGTCGGGCAGCGCCACCACGGGCAGGTCGGCCTCGCCGCCCGTCCCCTCCTCGAACCTGAACGGCAGGCGATGGCGGGTGAGCAGGTCGCGCAGCCGGTGGGTGGCCGGCGCGAACCGGTGGCCGACCAGCCGGATCCCCTGGTACGGGGGCTCGTAGCCGGACTCCCAGTCGGCCAGCAGCTCGTCGAGCACCGGATAGAGCCGCTCCTCCGGCGGCTCCCACGGCTTGACGAGGTAGTGGTCGAGCCGCACCTCGTTGATCGCGGAGATCGCGACGCTGGTGTCGGCGTAGGCGGTCAGGAGCACGCGGCGGGCAGTGGGGAAGCGCTCGGCCGCGGCGGCCAGGAACTCGATCCCCGTCATCCCCGGCATCCGCTGGTCCGACAGGATCAGCGCCACCTCCGCGCGGCGGTCGAGCAGCGTGTCGAGCAGGCGCACGGCCTCGGCCGGCGATCTCGACGCGAGCACGCGGTAGCGCTGCTGGTAGGCGTGGGACAGATCGCGCCGGACCGCGCGGAGCACATGGTCGTCGTCGTCCACGGCCAGCAGGACCGGCCGGTGCTGCTCGGGCATCACGACCCTCCAGAATCGGCTGACGACCATTCTGCCGCCTTTTCCGTAAGCAGGCCCGGGACACCTGACGAAGTATCAGGTCATTTGCCGGACTTGACGGAATAGGTGGGCCGGCCTTGTCCGTGAAACCCGGCGATTGTTTCAATTCGCTGTATGACGCGCACCATTCTTATTATTCTCTCCGAGTTCGGATATTGGGGAGAAGAGCTCGTCGGGCCGCTGACCGCCTTCGACCGGCAGGGTTACCGGAGCGTGTTCGCCACTCCCACCGGCAAGCGGCCCCAGGCCCTGCCGCCCAGCCTCGATCCCGGTTACGTGGACCCGCCGCTCGGCCGCTCGGTGACCACGCCTGAGGTGGCCGTCGCCGCCAGGCAGGTGGACGAGTCCGACCGGCTGGACGATCCGCTCAGCCTGGCCGAGTGGATCCCGGAACGGCCGTACGACAGCGAGGACGGCCACCTGCGCAAGGTCGAGGCCTACCACCGCGAGCTCGGCCGGGTGGAACGGGACATCGGCCGCTACGACGCCCTCGTCATCGTGGGCGGCAGCGGGCCGATCGTCGACCTGGCCAACAACGGCCGCGTGCACGACCTCATCCTCGCCTTCGTCCGGGCGGACAAGCCGATCCTGGCCGAGTGCTACGGCATCGCCTGCCTCGCCTTCGCCCGCGACTGGGAGGACCGCATGAGCATCCTGCGGGGCAAGCACGTCACCGGCCACTGCAAGGAGTACGACTACAAGGACGGCACGGGGTTCCTCGGCGTGGACTTCAACATGGGGCCGCCGCCGTACCCGCTGGAGTACATCCTGCGCGACGCCACCGCGCCGGACGGGCGCTACCACGGCAACGTGGGCAAGGAGACCTCGGTCATCGTCGACTACCCGTTCGTGACGGGGCGCTCCACGCCGGACTCGTACCTGTCCGGCGAGAAGCTGGTCGAGGTGCTCGAAACCGGCCTGCGCCGCTACGGCTGGTGAACCCGTGAGCAGCCGCCCGGCCAAGAGGGCCGTCTTCGAGCAGTTCGCCGCCGACGGCATCACCGTGATGTTCGGCAACCCGGGGACGGTGGAGCAGGGCTTCCTCGACGTCCTGGAGGAACTGCCCGACTTCCGGTACGTGCTGGCCCTGCAGGAGTCCGCCGCGCTCGGCATCGCCGACGGCTACGCCAGGGCGACGGCCGGCCCCGCGCTGGTTCAGCTGCACACCGGCGTGGGCCTCGGCAACGGCGTCGGCATGCTCTACCAGGCCAAGCGCGGCCACTCGCCGCTCGTCGTGATCGCCGGCGAGGCGGGCGTGCGCTACGAGGCGATGGACGGCCAGATGGCCGTGGACCTGGTGGCGATGGCCACGCCCGTGACCAAGTACGCCACCAGGGTCACCCATCCGGGCTCGGTGCTGCGGGTGCTGCGCCGCGCGGTCAAGACGGCGATGACGCCGCCGCGCGGCCCGGTCTTCGTGGCGCTGCCCATGGACGTGCTGGACGCGGAGACCGACGAGCCCGCGCTGCCCAGCACCATCCCCAGCCGGGCGACGGTGCCCGTGCCTGAGGAGCTGGACCGGGCCGCCGCCGTGCTGCGCGCGGCCCGGCGCCCGGTGGTGCTGGCCGGGGACGGCGTCGCGGTGTCCGGCGCGCAGCCGGAGCTGGCCGCGCTCGCCGAGGCGCTGGGCGCCCCGGTGTGGACGGTGAACTGCTCCGAGCTGGTCATCGACACCACCCACCCGCTGCACCGGGGTGACCTCGGCCACATGTTCGGCGAGCACAGCGCCGCCGCCGTGGCGGACGCCGACGCCGTGCTGGTCGTCGGCACCTACCTCTTCCCCGAGGTGTTCCCGCTGCTGCGCAGCCCCTTCGCGGAGGGGTGCCGGATCGTCCACGTCGACCTTGACGACTACGAGATCGCCAAGAACTTCCCCGCCGAGGTCGCCCTCGCCGCCGACCCGAAGCCCACCCTGGCGGCCCTGGCCGCCCGGCTCGGCCCGGCGCGCCCCCTGCCCGGACGGGCGCCGGCCGAGCCGTACGGGGCGGGCATGATGGACCTGTTCGCCGCCGAGCTGGCCCGGCGGGCCCCGGCGGACCTGGTGCTCTTCGACGAGGCGCTGACCGCCTCGCCCGCCCTGCTGCGGCACCTCCCCCCGCGCCGGCCCGGCTCCTACTTCCAGACCAGGGGAGGCTCGCTCGGGGTCGGCCTGCCCGGCGCGATCGGGATCAAGCTGGCCCGCCCCGGCAGCGAGGTGGTCGGCTTCACCGGCGACGGCGGCAGCATGTACACGATCCAGGCCCTGTGGAGCGCCGCCAGGTACGGCGTCGCCGCCCGGTTCGTGATCTGCGACAACCGCCGCTACCAGCTTCTCGACGACAACTTGGAGCAGTACTGGCGCGAGCGCGGCATCGCCTCGCATCCCCACCCCGAAGGCTTCGACCTGGCCCACCCGGAGATCGACTTCGTCCGGCTGGCCAGGAGCCTCGGGGTCCCCGGCGTCAAGGTGAGCAAACCCGCCCAGGTGGAGTCCGCCGTCGGGCGCATGCTGGCCGAGCCGGGGCCGTTTCTGGTGCATTTGATGACGACGTGAGAGGGACACCGTGAGTGAGAAGCGACTGGCGGGCCGCACCGTCGCGATCCTGATGGAGAGCGACTTCGTCGAGCAGGAGTTGCACTACTACGAGCGGCGCTTCACCGAGGAGGGCGCCCGGGTGGAGTTCCTCACCCGGTTGTGGGGCCAGGACGCCCTCACCTTCCACGGGCACGAGTTCCAGGAGCCGTTCACCGTGACGGGAGACCTGGAACGTGCCGATCTGTCCGGCATCGACGTGCTGATCGTGCCGTCGGGCATGGTGTCGGACCGGTTGCGCTACACCGAGGACGTGCACGAGCTCGCCCCCGCGGTACGCCTGCTGCAGGCGGCCTTCGCGGACCGCCGCATCGTCAAGGGCATCATCTGCCACGGCCTGTGGCTGGCGGCCCCCATCGCCGAGGTGGTCAAGGGCCGCCGCGTCACCTGCCACAACAACCTGGTCGGCGACGCCCGCAACATGGGCGCGCTCTACACCGACCAGGACGTGGTGGTGGACCGCGACCTCGTCACCGGCCGCACGGCCGGCCACTGCGCCGAGTTCGCCCGCATGATCATCGACCTGGTCGCCGCCGACTCGACCGCCGAGCGCGCCTACCGGCCCGACTTCACCTTCTCCGACCTGGTGGCCGGGTACGTGACGAGCTTCGCGGACGGCGTGATCGGCCTGCGCACCAACGACGGCCGCGCGGTCAAGGTCCGGCTCACCGACACCACCTCCGCCCAGTTCCTGCGCAACCTGGCCGAGCCGTACCTGGACGCCTCGGGCCACCTTGACCAGCTGCTCACCCCGGGCGGCTACGTGTTCGCGCACGGCATCTTCTATCCCGAGGGCGGCGCGTACACCGTCGAGGCCAAGGCGCTGACCTTCCTCGGCAAGCAGCCGGGACAGTACACCTTCGAGCAGCCCGACTGGTGGGTGCGCCAGATCCGCGAGCTGGGCCGCTTCTACCGCAAGGCCCAGTTCGGCGACGGCCCGATCGACTACGCCGCCTACCGGACGCAGCTGCGGCTCGGCGGGGAGAAGGGCGAGCAGGTCGTGCAGGAGACCGACACGATCTCCCGCATGGTCTACGGCATGTCGTCGGCGTACATGCTCACCGGCGAGGAGGACTTCCTCGACGTCGCCGAGCAGGGCGCCGCCTACCTGCGCGACCACATGCGCTTCGTGGACCGCGACGAGGACGTCGTGTACTGGTACCACGGCGTCGAGGTGCGCGACGGGGCCGAGCGCAAGCTGTTCACCTCCGAGTTCGGCGACGACTACGACGCCATCCCGATGTACGAGCAGATCTACGCCCTGGCCGGCCCCACCCAGCTCTACCGGCTGACCGGCGACCCGCGCATCGCCGCCGACATCGACGGCACCCTGCGCCTGTTCCAGCGCTTCTTCCGCGATCCCGAGCTGGGCGGCTACTACTCCCACATCGACCCGATCCTGCTCAGCCCGCACCACGAGTCCCTGGGCCCCAACCGGTCCAGGAAGAACTGGAACTCCGTCGGCGACCACGCGCCCGCGTACCTGATCAACCTGCTGCTGGCCACCGGCGACGAGCGGCACGCCGACATGCTGGAGGAGACGTTCGACCTGATCGCCGAGCACATGCCGCGCAAGGACAGCCCGTACGTGCAGGAGCGCTTCTACGCCGACTGGACGCCGGACACCACCTGGCACTGGCAGCAGGACCGCGCGGTCGTCGGCCACAACCTCAAGATCGCCTGGAACCTGATGCGGATGATGTCCATCAGGCCCAAGGAGCGCTACCGCGACCTGGCCGTCGAGATCGGCGAGAAGATGCCGCCCTTCGGCAGCGACCCGCAGCGCGGCGGCTGGTACGACGTGGTCGAGCGCAAACTGGGCCCGGGGGAGCACATCCACCGCTTCGTCTGGCACGACAGGAAGGCCTGGTGGCAGCAGGAGCAGGCCATCCTCGCCTACCAGATCCTGGCCGGGACGGCCGGCGGTGCGGAGTTCGAGCGCCGGGCGCGCGAGTCGGCCGCCTTCTACAACGCCTTCTTCCTCGACCACGACGAGGGCGGCGTCTACTTCAACGTGCTCGCCGACGGCCACCCGTACCTGCTCGGCACCGAGCGGTTCAAGGGCAGCCACTCGATGAGCATGTGCCACGCCGCCGAGCTGTGCTTCCTGGCGACCGTCTACCAGCGGCTGCTGCTGGACAGGAAGCCGCTGACGCTGCACTTCCGCCCGCGGCCCGACGGGTTCACCGACCGGGTGCTGCGGGTGGCGCCCGACGCGCTGCCCCCCGGCCGGGTCCGGCTGGACTGGGTGGAGGTGGACGGCACGCCGTACCAGCTGTTCGACGCCGCGGCGATGACGGTCAAACTGCCCGACTCCGCGTCACCGGTGACCGTGCGCGCGCATCTCGCGCCGGTGGAGGACTGACATGAGCATGGAACTACGGCACCAGATCAGGAACGGGGTCACGGTCGTCGCCCTCGACGGCCGCCTCGACAGCGAGACCGCGCCGCGCGTCCAGCAGGACCTGCGCGCGCTGCTGCCCGGCGAGGGCCAGGTCGTGCTCGACCTGAGCGGCACGGTCTACATGTCCAGCGCGGGCCTGCGGGTGCTGCTGCTGATCTACCGGCACGCGCAGAGCGGCTCGCTGCGGTTGGCGCTCACCGGGCTCACCCCCGACGTACGCGCGATCATGGACGCGACGGGCTTCCTCGGCTTCTTCACCGTGGTGGAGTCCGTCGACGAGGGTGTGGAGGCGTTGACCGTATGACCACCCTGGAGCCGATCGACGCCTACCCCACGCAGCGGATCTCCGGATTCTCCGTCCGCGCGGGGCGGTCGCTGCCGTTCGGCGCCACGCGGGTGCCCGGAGGCGTCAACTTCTCCGTCTTCTCCAACCACGCCACCTCCGTGACGCTCGTGCTGTACCGCTCGGGCGAGGCCGAGCCCATGGCCGAGCTGCCCTTCCCCGAGGCGTTCCGGGTGGGCAGCGTCTACGCGATGACCGTCTTCGACCTCGACGTGGAGAACCTCGAGTACGGCTACCGCGTGGATGGCCCGCACCAGCCCTGGCTCGGCCACCGGTTCGACGCCACGAGGGTGCTCAGCGACCCGTACGCGCGGATGCTGACCGGCGCCGGCCCCTACCGGCACCGCTCCCGCGTCGCCCTCGACGACTTCGACTGGGAGGACGACCGCCCGCCGCGCCTGCCGCACGAGGACCTGGTGATCTACGAGCTGCACGTGCGCGGCTTCACCCGGCATCCCTCCTCGGGGGTGTCGGCGCCAGGCACCTACGCCGGGCTCGTGGAGAAGATCCCCTACCTGAAGGAGCTGGGCGTCAACTGCGTGGAGCTGATGCCGGTCTTCGAGTTCGACGAGAGCGACAACATCTTCACCGGCGTGAACTACTGGGGTTACAGCCCGATCGGGTTCTTCGCCCCGAAGGCGTCGTACGCGACGACCGGGCGCGAGCACATGCAGGTGGACGAGTTCAAGCACCTGGTGAAGGAGCTGCACAGGGCCGGCATCGAGGTGCTGCTCGACGTGGTGTTCAACCACACCGCCGAGGGCGACGAACGCGGCCCTTCGATCAGCTTCAAGGGCCTGGACAACGCCACGTACTACATGCTCACGCCGGATCGGCACTACTACAACTTCAGCGGCACCGGCAACACGCTCAACTGCAACCATCCGGTCGTGCGCGGGTTCGTGCTCGACTGCCTGCGCTACTGGGCCTCGGAGTTCCATGTGGACGGGTTCAGGTTCGACCTGGCCGCGATCCTCGGCCGCGGCCCCGACGGCGAGCTGCTGCACAACCCGCCGCTGCTGGAGTCGCTGGCCTACGACCCGATCCTGCGCGACTGCAAGCTGATCGCCGAGGCGTGGGACGCCGCCGGGCTCTACCAGGTGGGCAGCTTCCCCGACTACAGCAGATGGTCGGAGTGGAACGGCCGCTACCGCGACACCGTACGCAGGTACATCAAGGGCGACCTCGGCGTCACCGGCGAGATGGCCACCCGGATGGTCGGCTCGCCCGACCTCTACAGCCGCAGGGGGACCGCGGCCACGGTGAATTTCATCACCTCGCACGACGGCTTCACCCTGCGTGACCTGGTCTCCTACGACCACAAGCACAACGAGGCCAACGGCGAGGGCAACAGGGACGGCGACGACACCAACCACTCGTGGAACTGCGGGCAGGAGGGCGAGACGGACGACCCGGCCGTGCTGGCCACCCGCGCCCGCCTGACCCGGAACGCGCTGCTGCTCCTGCTGGCCAGCAGGGGCGTGCCCATGTTGCTGGCCGGCGACGAGATCGGCCGCACCCAGCTCGGCAACAACAACGCCTACTGCCACGACGGGCCGCTGACGTGGTTCGACTGGGGGCTGCGCGAGGAGAACGCCGACCTGTTCCGCTTCACCCGGCGCGCCATCGCCTTCCGGCGCGCCCATCCGGTGCTCAGGGGCGGCTCGCCGGGCTCGGTCCACTGGCACGGCGTGCGCGCCTGGTCGCCGGACTGGTCGGGGCACTGCCGGGTGCTGGTCGCCATGTTCGACGGCGGCGGCGACGACTGCGTGTACGTCGCCGCCAACTCCCACTGGGAGGCGCACGCCCTCGAACTGCCGGCGCCGCCGCGCGGCCTGACCTGGCACCTGTTCGCCGACACCGCCGCCGCGCCGCCGGAGGCCGCGTACGAGCCGGGCCGCGAGCCGGCCCTGGCCGACCAGACGCGGTTCGTGATCGGCCCCAGAAGCGTCGCGATCCTGGTCACGCACTAGTTGGAGGAAGAGGAAGTGTCATGAGTTTCAAGATCAACATGAACGTGGAAGGCGACACCGCCACGATCCGGCTGGCCGGCGAACTGGACGGCCGCTCGGCGCCCGAGCTCAACGACCTGGTCAGCCAGGCCGTGGGCCGCCAGGTGGCCAAGCTGGTCCTGCTGCTCGACGAGCTGACGTACATGTCGTCCGCGGGCGTGCGCTGCCTGGTGTTCGCGCACCAGAAGTTGCCGCGCGGCTCGGAGATCACCCTGGTGGGCACGCAGCCGGAGGTCGCCGAGACCATCCGGCTCACCGGCTTCGACCGCAGCATCATGATGCGGTGATGCTCGCCTGCCGGCTCAGGATTGACGGCCAGCACGCGTCCATGGCGGGCGTGGTGGCCGACTTCGTGGAGGTGCTGGCGGGGGAGGCGGGGCTCGACCCCCGCCAGACCTACTGGCTGCGGCTGGCCACCGACGAGATCACCACGAACATCGTCCAGCACGGCTACCGGGGAGCGGCGGGCGTGGTGGACATCGCGGGCGAGGTCGACCAGGACGAGGTACGGGTGCGCATCGAGGACGACGCG
Source organism: Nonomuraea fuscirosea (assembly GCF_035917475.1). Taxonomy (NCBI): domain Bacteria; kingdom Bacillati; phylum Actinomycetota; class Actinomycetes; order Streptosporangiales; family Streptosporangiaceae; genus Nonomuraea; species Nonomuraea fuscirosea. The sequence continues at coordinate 3,085,446 of NZ_CP109074.1, forward strand.
CCGCCCTTCGACCCGGGCGGCTACGACCCGGAGCCGCGGCTGTCCGTGCCGCCGCACCAGCGCGACGAAGGCGGCTACGGCCTGCTCCTGGCCATGGGCAAGGTCGATGAGTTCCACTACGAGTTCGCCGACGGCCGTAACCGCAACACGTTGATCATGCGACTGCGAGGAGGCTCCGATGCCGACGGCCCTGGTCGTCGCTGAGCCGGGCAACACCGGCTCCACGGCCGTGCTGGAGCTCGACGGGGCGCTGCGCCTGGAGGGCTTCGAGGTCGAGCACGCCGTGCCCGACGACCTGATGCTGAACCGGCCCAGCCCCGACCTGCTGCTCGTCTCGGCCGCGCTCGGGCTGCAGCGGGTGGCCCTGCTGTGCCAGCGCTTCGTGGTCGACGGGCGCACACCCACCGTCGTGGCCTTCCCCGACGACGACATCGGGGCGCTGGAGGAGTGCGTGCGCGGCGGCTTCGACTACGTCACCCGGCCGTTCCTGCCCAGCCTGCTGCGCAGCCGGGTCAACTCCTGCTTCGAGCGGTGGCAGCTCAGCAGCACCGTGGAGGAGATGGCCGCACTGGCCAGCCTGCGCGAGTACGAACGCGAGCTGAGCATCGCCCGAGAGATCCAGGCCGGGTTCCTGCCCGAGTCGATGCCGGAGCTGGACGGCTGGGAGATCGCGGCCAGCTTCCGCCCGGCCAGGCAGGTGGCCGGCGACTTCTACGACGTGTTCACCCTGGTCAACGGGCGCAGGCTGGCGTTCGTGGTGGCCGACGTGTGCGACAAGGGGGTGGGCGCGGCGCTGTTCATGGCGCTGATCAGGACCCTGCTGCGGCACACCGCCGAGCACACGGGGCTGGTCCAGCTCTCCGGCGACGACCTCACCGCCGTCGTCGGCGGCGCCTCGTACCCGGCGCCGCTGCCGCTGCTGTCTTTGGGGGCGGGGCCGCTGGTGCAGGCCGTGGTCGGGACCAACCGGTACATGGCCCGCAACCATCTGAAACAGGGCTACTTCGCCACGATGTTCTTCGGCGTGCTCGACCCCGGGTCGGGCGACCTGGTCTACATCAACGGCGGGCACAACCCTCCTGTCATGGTCCGCGCCGACGGGCGGCAGACCCTGCTCCCGCCGACGGGGCCGGCCGTGGGGATCCTGCCGGACAGCTCGTACACGCTGGGGCACGTGCGGCTCGGGCCCGGCGACGCGCTCTTCACCTACACCGACGGCGTGGTCGAGGCCAGGAACGCCGACCACGGCCTGTACGGCACCGCCCGGCTCCAGGAGGTGCTGGCCAGGCCGGGCGTGAACGCGGGGGATCTGCTGGAGGCGGTGGACAGCGCCGTACGCCACTTCGTGGGGACCGCCGAGCAGTCCGACGACATCACCACGCTGGCACTGCGCAGGACACCGCGGTGAACCGGCCGGTCATGAGACGCACGCCATGAAACATTCGGCGGTGAGATGCCTGATCTGACCGGACATTCGCGGAACGCCCGGTGAACGTCCGGTCATGAGGCCTTGACTGAGCGGCCGGGAACCGCGTCCGAATCACCGCGTCCGCGGCCGCCGCCGGACGAAATGCCGTCGTCACGCGGAGGTGATGTCAATAATCGGTTAAGGCACGCCGAATTCGCCTTTCCGAATCCCGTCAGACCGTGCCCGAATAAGAAAACGGCGACGGTGACAAATCGCCCGTGCGGCTCCTAGACTCTGGGGGCGGATCCGATCAGTGATGCCTAGGGGGTCGTACGGGGGTTACGTGTCAGGGGACATCTGGAGCCGGCAGGAGCTCGCCCGGTTCTTGAAGAGCCGCCGGGCCCGGGTCACGCCGGAGCAGGTGGGGCTGCCGGCGGGCACGTCGCGCCGGACGAAGGGACTGCGCAGGGAGGAGGTGGCCGTGCTGGCCGGGCTCAGCCCGACCTGGTACACCTACCTCGAACAGGGCCGGGACATCAAGCCCTCGGTCCAGGTGCTCGACAGCCTGGCGCGGGTGCTCGACCTCACCGAGGACGAGCGCCGCTACCTGCACACCCTGGTCCACGGCCAGGTCACCAACCCGCAGCCGCTGGCGGGGCAGGGCTGGACCGGCGGCGTGATCGACCTGGTGGTCGAGCTGATGGGGCACAGCGAATATCCGGTCTACGCCACCGACATCTACTGCGACCTGCTCGCCTGGAACGAGGCCGCCGCCGAATGGTACGAGGACTGGTCGCGCCTGCCGCCCGGCCACCAGAACATGCTGCACTGGATGCTCTGCTCGCCGCTGGCCAAGGAGCGGCTGCCCGACTGGGAGAGCGACACCCGCGACATCATCGCGCGGTGGCGCTCCGAGCTGGCCAAGTGGCCGCACGACGAGCGGGTCACCAGGAAGATCGCCGAGTTCGCCCGGCTCAGCCCCCTGTTCGCCGGTCTGTGGCGCAAGCACGACGTGCAGGAGCACCGCAGCCTCACCCGGCGCTTCCGCCATCCCCGCCTGGGCGAGCAGACCCTGCGGATGGCCCTGATGATCACCCCGGACGACCCGCTCGTGGGGCTCGTCGTGCACTGCCCGTTGTGAACGGCATATGCATAACCGGGTCCAGGATTCGGCATTGCGTTATTTCATAATTGACAACCAGAGTGCTCGCTCCGACCTTAGGTGATGTCGTGAACACCCAATCAACAGGGGTGCGCGGGTGCGTCGCCGGTATTTCCGATGGTCTCGCGCGCGGATGGGAATGGGCGCATGAACGTCAAGCATGGGCGAGATCCCATCGCCATTGTCGGCGCCGGCTGCCGGTTACCCGGCGCGCGAACTCCCGGTGAGCTCTGGCGGATCGTCAGCGAGGGCAGGGACGTGCTCGGCACGATCCCCCAGGACCGGTTCGACGTCGAGCACGGCGCCGCCCGCAGGCGCCGCGACGTGCTCAGCGGCGCGGGCGGCTATCTCGACGACGTCGCCGGGTTCGACGCGCGCTTCTTCGGCGTCACGCCGTTCGAGGCGCTCCGGCTCGACCCGCAGCAGCGCGTCCTGCTCGAAGTCATCTGGGAGGCCCTGGACGACGCCGGCATCCCGGCGGAGAGCCTGGCGGGCAGCGACACGGGGGTCTACGCCAGTCTGCAGCCCTCGGGCTACTGGGACCTGCTGCGCCGCTCGGGCATGTACGACATGCACGCGGCGCTCGGCGCGGCCGTCGCCGGGATCTTCCCCGGCCGCGTCTCCACCCTGCTCGACCTGCGCGGGCCCAGTATGGGCCTGGACGCCGCGTGCGCGACCTCCCTGCTCGCGGTGCACGTGGCCTGCCGGGCGCTGTGGTCGGGCGAGGTGGAGCTGGCCATCGTGGGCGGCTCCAACCTGCAGCTCGTCCCCGACCTGTACTTCTCGCTCGGCGACGCGGGAGTGATCTCCGGCTCGGGCAAGTGCCGGTTCGGCGACGTGTCCGGCGACGGGTACGTACGCAGCGAAGGGGTCGTGTCCCTGATCCTCAAGCCGCTGGCCCGCGCGCTGGCCGACGGGGACCGGCCGTACGCGGTGATCCTGGGCGGCGCCGCCACGCACGACGGCCGCACGGGCCCGTCCCTCGTCGCGCCCGGCCTCGAAGGGCACAAGCAGATGCTGCGCGCCGCCTACCGCGACGCGGGGGTCGCGCCGGCCGACGTCGACTACGTCGAGGCGCACGGGCCAGGCACGCACACCGGCGACAGCACCGAGCTGGCCGCGCTCGACGCGATCATGGGCGAGGGCCGGGAGGACGGCAGGCGCTGCCTGGTGGGCTCGGTCAAGTCCAACATCGGGCACACCGAGTTCGCGGCCGGGCTGGCCGGGCTGCTCAAGACGGCCCTGGCGGTGCGGCACCGGATAGTGCCGGCGACCCTGCACGTCGAGGAGCCGCACGCGGTCCTGCTCGACCCCGGCACGGCCGTCGAACTGGCCCTGTGCACGCAGGACTGGCCGGACCGGGCGGCGCCCGCCGTGGCCGGGGTCAGCTCGTTCGGGATGTCGGGCACCAACATCCACCTCGTGCTCTCGGAAGCGCCCCAGGCCGCCCCGCCCGTACCGGCCCGGCCCCGGCCCAGCCGCGTGCTCCCGCTGTCGGCCCGCGACCCGCACGCCCTCCGCGCCCTGGCCACCGCCTACGCCGACCTGCTCGACCCGGTCGCGCCCGCCGTCCGCGCCGACCCGGCGGTGCCCGCCGGCCTGCTCGGCTCCACCCCCGAGGTGGGCGACGTGTGCTTCAGCGCGGGGGCGCGGCGGTCGCACCACGATCACCGGCTCGCCGTGACGGGGGAGGACGCCCGGTCGCTGGCGGCGGCCCTGCGCGGGTTCGTCCGCGACGGCGGGGACGTGCGCCGCGTCACCGGAGCGCCCAAGGTGGTCTTCGTCTTCCCCGGGCAGGGCGGCCAGTGGGCGGGGATGGGGCGGCGGCTGCTGGCCACCGAGCCCGGCTTCGCCGCCCACCTGCGCGCCTGCTCGCAGGCCGTGCACGCCGAGCTGGGCTGGTCGCCGGCGGACGCGCTGCTCGACGGCGAGCCGCTGACCCGCGTGGACCGGATCCAGCCGGCCCTGTGGGCTGTGCAGGTCGCCCTGGCCGCCCTGTGGCGGGAGTGGGGCATCGAGCCCGACCTGCTCATCGGCCACAGCATGGGCGAGATCGCGGCCGCGGTGACCGCGGGCGCGCTGAGCGTGGCCGACGGCGCGGCCGTCGTCGCCAGGAGGAGCCGGGTGCTGAGCCGGCTGGAGGTCCCCGGCGCCATGTGGGTGGTCGGTCTCGGCGAGGAGCAGGTCCGCGCGGCCATCGGCGAGGAGGCCGGGCGGGCGTGTGTGGGCGTGGTCAACAGCAGGCACTCCACCGTGCTGTCCGGCGACCCCGCCGCGCTGGAGCGGATCGTCGAGCCGCTGCGGGCCCGGGGTGTGTTCTGCCGCCGGGTGGAGGTGGACTACGCCTCGCACGCTCCCCAGGTGGAGCCCGTACGCGAGCGGCTGCTCGGCGAGCTGGCCGGCCTCCGCCCCGGCCCGTGCGCCATCCCCGTGCACTCCAGTGCCTGGGACCGGGTCGTAGGGGGAGAGGAGCTCGACGCCTCCTACTGGTTCGAGAACCTGCGGCTGCCCGTCCGCTTCGCCGACGCCGCCCGCGCCGCGCTCGCCGACGGCCGCCCCACGCTGTTCGTCGAGCTGAGCCCGCATCCCGTGCTGGGCTCCGCGCTGGAGGAGGAGATCGAGGCCACGGGCGCCAGGGCCGACGTGGTGACGTCGCTGCACCGGGACGAGCCCGACTGCGCCGCCCTGACCGCGGCGCTCGCCCGCGCGTACGAGCTGGGCTGCCGGCCGCGGTGGGACCGCGTCCAGCCCGGCGCCGGCGTGCCACTGCCCGGCTACCCGTGGCAGCGCCGCCGCTTCTGGCCGGACGGCCCCAAGACCACGGCACGCACCAGCACCGCCACCGCCACCGCCGCCGGAATCGGGACCGGTGCCGGCATCAGCGCCCTCGCGGACGCCGGCGCAGTCTCGGGAGGTCCCGCCGGCGTGGGCGCGGAGGACTCCGCCGTCATCGCCGGGGCGAGTCCCGCCGCCGCGGCCGGCGCCGGGGCGAAGCCGGATCTGGCCGCGCTGTCGGAGAGCGAGGTGGCCGGTCGGGTGGCCGATCTGGCGGCCCAGGTCCTGTCGCTGCCCGGCCACGAGATCGGCGTCGACGTGCCGCTCACCCTGCTCGGCCTCGACTCCGTGCTCGCCACCAGGTTCAAGGAGCGGATGAGGCGCGACCTGGGCGTGGACGTGCCCCTGCGCGACCTGCTGGGCCCGGACACCCTGCTCGAACTCGCCACCCGGTTACGCGCTTCGGCGAACGCCTGATAGATAAAACCGCCCGAAAAACCGTATATCGCCAAAAATACTGCTCATATCGAAATATCGCGCTAAGTGGTATTCCGACTACCAGTATTAACTGATTCTTGGGTGGGTTTGTCAGGGGCTGGAGGATACATCACATGGTGACAGCCGTCTTGACAGCTTCAGCCGGCGTCGCGCTCGTGGCGGCCGTCTGGCTGAGCGTGATGCTGACCGTGTTCACGCCCCGGGGCAAACCCACCCGGCTCGTCCGTGGCACCCTGCGCGGTGTCGCCTCCCCCCTCCTCGCGATCTCCGGGCGCCTCCCGCCGGCCGCGCGGGAGCCGCTGCTCGACCTGTGCGGGCCGCTGGCCGTCTTCGCCGTGGCGGCGATCTGGCTCGGCGTCTCGCACGCCGGCTTCGCCCTGATGGCGGGCACGCCGCTGCGCGAGGCCGAATGGAGTTCCCGGCTGCTGCTGCTCGCCGCCATCACCGCGTACCTCGTCCGCTTCATGCACGCCTACGGCAGGCGCGAGCGGCTGGTCGCCAGGCTCGGCGGCAGCGTCTGCAACCCCAGGGACGCCGACAACCTGCTCGCCGTCTACCTCAGGACCGGCTCGCGCGACCACCTCGACTCCCTGTTCGCCGAATGGACGGGCTGGATGACCGAGGTGGAGAGCTCACACCGGGCCCATCCCGCGCTCACCTTCCGCCGGCCTGCGGGCGACCTCGACTGGCTCAAGGCCGCCGTCATCGTGCTCGACGTGGCCGCGCTCACCGAGGCGATCGCGCCGAACTGGGCACCCGCGCACACGCGCGCCCTGCTGGCCACGGGCACCCGCTGCGTGCGCCGGCTGGCCGACGGGCTGTGCATCAGGCTGCCGCCCATCGTGGTCAGCCTCCAGGGGCGCGAGGAACGCAACTTCTCCGACACGCTGCGGGTGGCGATGGAGGCGGGCCTGCCCGACGAGCGCGACCCGCAGGAGGCGTGGACGGTCTTCCAGGGCCTGCGCACCGCGTACGCGCCGCACGCCTACGCGATCGAGACCCGCCTGCGCTACGACCGGCTGGACGAGCCCGACGACGTCGGCGAGGTCGACGAGGTCGGGGACGTCGATGAGGCCGATGAGGCCGGCGAGGCCGGCGAGGCCGGCGGCTGAAGCAGCCCCGCCTCCACGATCTCGCCCGGGAGGGCGATGACCCCGCTCAACCGGGCCCCCTCCATGACCCGCGCCTCGTGACCGAGCGCGCTGAAGCCGTCGATGACCGTGGGCCGCCGCAATGACGACTCCACCTGCCCCATCAGCCCGACGTGGGTGTCGCTCAGCCGGGCGCCGGGGCCGATGATCGCGCCGTCCAGGCAGGCCACCCGCTCCAGGCGGCACCAGGAGTGCAGGTCGGCCTCGTCGCCGACGTACGAGTCGCGCAGCACGACCCCCGGCCCGATCTCCACGTCCCTGCCGATCCACGCGCCCGGGCCGATGTGCACGAGCCCGCCGGCCAGCTTCTCCGCCAGCGTCAGCCCGCTGACCTCGTCGCGCCGTGCCAGCGTGGACGGGTGGATGACCGGCGCGCGGGGCAGTTCGAGGCTGGGATGACCCCCGGCCATCGCCTCGGCCATGGTGAGCAGGTAATCGCGCGGGTTGCCCAGGTCGCCCGCCTTCGCGATCGGCGCGCAGCGGACGAGATGGCCGTGCGCGACCAGCCACGGCAGCAGGTCGCCGCCCCAGTCGAGGCCGTGCCGGGCCAGCGCGGCCAGCTCCGGCGTCGCGCCCAGCCCGCGCAGCCGCGCGCAGTCGATCACGTACAGGCCGGCGTTGATCGGCACCCGGGACAGGTCGGCGAACATCGACGCCACGGTCTCGATCCCCGGTTTCTCCACGAACCGCTCGATCCGGCCCGACTCGTCGGCGACCAGCGTGCCGTAGGTGCCCGCCACCTGCTCCGCCGTCCGGTACACCGTGCCGACCGTTACGACGGCGCCGCTGGCCACGTGCTCGCGCGCCAGCGCCGCCAGGTCCAGCTCGAACAGCGAGTCGGTGGGGAACACCACGGCGTGGCCGCGCAGGTCGTGCTCGTCGAGGATGGCCAGGGTGGCCTGGCCCGAACCGGTGTTCAGCCGGTCGGAGCGGGGGCGCGAATAGCGTACGGACACGCCGAAACGCTCGCCGTAACCCACCGCCTCCTTGACTTGATAACGATTCTCCCGGCCATTCGCGGCCATATGGAAGCTCGTTATCCCCTGGGCCCGGAACGCCCGCACGAGCCATTCGATGAGCGGCCGGCCGAGAAAGGACACGGCCGCCTTGCTCCGAATGTGCCCGGGTGACTCAAGAGTGAGCGGCCGGGCGCGCACGCCTCGGCCGCCGGCCAGCGCGATACCGACAAGCATGAAATCCCCGCAGAAACGACCGACGCGACCAGTGACCCCCATTCGTACCATTCTCGGTCCGCCCCCGAAGCATTTCGGACGGGATTTCGTCAGGTCCGCACGCCCCCGGAACCACCCTGACCGGCGGGCTCCGAATTACCGCACCGGCTGCGTTAAGTCGGGGTGCCGGGGACGCGGGCGCGCTCTTTATCGTGGCCTCCTGATCTGTCCGCGCGAAGGAGGAGACCGTGCGCGCAGCGGTGATCACCCGACTCAACGCACCGTGGGAGTTCCAGGACCTCCCCGACCCGGCCCCGGGCCCTGCCCAGGTCGTCGTACGCATTCATGCGTGCGGGATGTGCTTCAGCGACGTCCTGGTGCACCGCGGCCACTGGCCCGTCCAGCTGCCGATCGTGCCGGGACACGAACCGGTCGGCGAGGTCGTCGCGCTCGGCCCCGGCGTCACCACGCTCAGGGTGGGCGACCGGGTCGGCGTCGCGTGGATGCAGCGCGGCGAAGGGCGTTGCGTCCACTGCCAGAGCTGGCATCCGACGGCCTGCGCGCACACGCAGACCTGGATGGACCTCGGCGGCGGCTACAGCGACCTGATGCTGGCCTGGGAGTCCGGCTGCACGCTGCTGCCCGACGGCCTCGACTACGCCGACGCCGCCGTGGCCTTCTGCGCCGGGTTCACCTCGATGAGCGGCCTGCGCAACGCCGACCCCAAGCCGGGCGAGCGCGTCTGCGTGCTCGGCGTCGGCGGGCTCGGGCACATGGCGGTGCAGCTCGCCGCCGCGAACGGCCTGGAGACGGTGGTGCTCACGACCTCGCCCGACAAGGCCGAGTACGCCAGGGAGCTGGGCGCGTCCGAGGGCATCGTGGTGACCGACGACCCCGGCCAGGCCCTGACCGACGCCGGCGGCGCCGACGTCATCCTGGCCACCACCACCTCGGCCGACCTCGTCGCCCGCGTGGTGTCCGGCCTGCGTTACGGCGGCCGGCTGGTCACCATGGGCGTCACCGGCCCGCTGCGCATCGAGGACATGACGACGCTGCTGTTCAAGCAGTGCTCGATCAAGGGCAGCACGCACAACAACCGGGCCGACCTGGTCGAGGTGCTCAACCTGATGGCGGCGGGCAAGGTCACACCGCGGGTGGAGCGCTACCCGTTCGGCGAGATCAACGAGGTGCTGAAGCGCGTGGAGGCCGGCCAGGTGCGCTACCGCGCCGTACTGCAGCACGACTGAAGGAGGACCCGCGCATGTCCCAGGCCCCGACCGAGCCCCCCATCGTGGTCGCGAACCGGGAACACCTGTGGTGGCTGCTCAATGAGGCCTCACAGCTGGAGCACATGATCCTGTGCCAGTACCTCTTCGCCGAGGCCAGCCTGAAGAGCGGGACGGAGGAGGGGCTCACGCCCGAGCAGGCCGCGGCCGTCACCGAATGGGGCGGGGTGCTGCGCTCCATCGCGGTGGAGGAGATGCTGCACCTGGCGCTGGTCACCAACCTGCTGGCGTCGATCGGGGCGGCGCCCACGCTCGGCCGGCCGAACTTCCCGCAGCGCTCCGGCTACTTCCCCGCCGGCATCCAGCTCGACCTGCTGCCCTTCGGCGAGCAGGCGCTGCGCCACTTCCTGTACCTGGAGCGGCCCGAGGGCATGGAGCTGCAGGACGCCGAGTCGTTCCAGCCGATCCCGCCCTCCCGCACCGGCCTCGACCCCGGCGAGCTCATGCCGCGCGGCCAGGAGTACCAGACCATCGGGCACCTGTACCGGGGCCTGGAGCAGGGGCTGCGCGCCCTCTGCGACCGGCTGGGGGAGCGCGCGGTGTTCGTCGGGCCCCCGCGCGCCCAGGCCACGCCGGAACGGTTCCGCTGGCCGCAGCTCGTCGCGGTCACGGACCTGAAGTCCGCGCAGGCCGCGATCGACCTGATCATCGAGCAGGGCGAGGGCGCGCGCGGCGACTGGCGGCAGGCCCACTACGGCCGCTTCCTGGCCATCTGGGAGCAGTACGCCGACCTGCGCGCCCGCGACCCCGGCTTCGAACCCGCCAGGCCCGCGCTGGCCGGCTACCTGCGGCAGCCGTTCGACATCGCCGCGCCCCAGCCGCTGATCACCGACCCCGCGGCCCGGCGGCTCGCCGAGCCCGCGGCGGTGGCCTACGAGCTGGTCCTGCACGCGCTCACCCGCTTCTTCACCCACACCGACGAGAGCGAGGAGCAGCTCGGCCTGCTCATCCGCCTGTCCATCGGCATGATGGCGGACGTCCTGCGGCCGCTGGCCCACGCCATGACCGCGCTGCCCGCCGGGCCCGAGCATCCGGGGCGCACGGCCGGGTTCGCGTACGAGATGTACTACGCGATGAGCAACTTCGTGCCCTGGCGCGAGCCCGCGTGGGCGCTGCTGCACGAGCGCATGCTCATCCTCGTGGAACGCTGCCGCGAGGCCGGGCGCGCGGGCGGCGATCCGGTGGTCGCCGCCGCGGGCGCGCGGGTGGCCGAACTCGCCGCCGAGGTACGCGCGCACGTGCCGCCGGAACTGCTTCCCACATGAATCGCCGTCCCCGGCCGACTTGCCATTGTACGCGCCATTGTTTTGACGCCGGCCGGGGCTGCGGGAAAAGAATCGAATATGCGAGGTCCGATGAACATCAGCGCTGACTTCACGGTCGAGGAACTGTCCGGCCGGTGGCGCAGCCCGGAGCCCGCCGAAGTGTTCCCCGGAATATTCGGCATCGACGACTTCTGGCTGCACAGTCCTTTCTGGGCCATTCACTTCAACGCCTACAAGGACCCCGGCTGCGACGGCCGGCTCTTCGAACTCATCATCATGGGAATGTTCGAGCTGCGCGGGCCCAGCCCGGTCACCCCCGGCGCGCGCGACGCCGATTTCTCCCGGGTCAAAGTCTGCCTGCGGCTGTTCGACCCGGGCCTCGTCGCCGCCGCCGACGAGGCGAAGTCCGGCGACGGCAACTGGCGCGCCGGCGAGTGGCAGGACGTCTCGTACGGCGGCTGCCCGCCGCTCGACCTGCCGGGCGTGGACGACTGCCCGCTCGAGTACGACCTGCTGGGCCTGGCCCGCTCCGGCGACCGCGGCGCCGACCGGCTCTACTTCGGCCAGCGGCACCACGACGAGCTCGGCTCGATCTGGACCCGCCGCGCCCCCGGCCTGCTCGACTACTACGTCACCCGCGTCGTGGGCGCGCCCCCGCCGATCGGGCACGGCGCGGAGTGGGGCCCCGGCGAGTGGTTCCGCGTCACGAGCTCCAACACCCTGACCCCCGTCGGCACTCCCGCCGGCACCTCCGCCGGACGGGGCACGTCGTGATCACCGCCCACCCCCTGGCCTTCGCCGATCGGAGGACCCCGTGACCACCACCACCCAGGCCGCCGTCGTCGAATCGCCAGGCGCGCCCTTCACCCTTCAGGACGTCGAGCTGGACGACCCGCGCCGGGGAGAGGTCCTGGTCCGCATGGAGGCGGCCGGCATCTGCCACACCGACCTCACCATGGCCGCGGGCCACATCCCCTTCCCCCTGCCGGGCGTGCTCGGCCACGAGGGCGCCGGCGTGGTGGAGGAGGTGGGGCCGGGCGTGACGAAGGTCGCCCCCGGCGATCACGTCGTGCTCACGTTCACCTCCTGCGGCGCCTGCGCCTCCTGCCGCCTCGGCCATCCGGCGTACTGCACCACCTGGATCCCGCAGAACCTCATCGGCGGCAAGCGCGCGGACGGCACCTCCCCGATCAGCAGGAACGGCGCCGCGCTCGGCGGGCGCTTCTTCGGCCAGTCGTCGTTCGCCCGCCACTCCATCGCCGACGAACGCAGCGTGGTCAAGATCGCCGACGACGTGCCGTTCGAGCTGCTCGCCCCGCTGGCCTGCAGCGTCCAGACGGGCACCGGCGCGGTCTGGAACACGCTGCGGCCCGAGCCCGGCACCTCGATCGCCGTGATCGGCGTGGGCGCCGTCGGCCTGGCCGCCGTCATGGGCGCCGCGCTCACCCCCGTCAACGAGATCATCGCCGTCGGCCGCCGGGCCTCCCAGCTGGAGCTGGCCGCCAAGATCGGCGCCACCATGACGATCGACTCGACCGGCGTGGACCTGGCCGCCGCCCTGCGCGAGGCCACCGGCGGAGCCGGCGTCGACTACGTCGTCGAGGCCGTCGGCAACCCCGACGTGCTGAAGGCCGGCATCGACGCGCTCGCGCCGCGCGGCGCCGTCGCCGTCGTGGGCGCGCCCCCGTACGGGGTGGAGGTCTCCGTGGACGTGCACCGGCTGCTGCCCGGCCGCCGCGTGCTCGGCGTCTGCGAGGGCGACAGCGACCCCGACCGCCTGATCCCGCTGCTGGCCCGCCTGATCCGCGGCGGCCGGCTCCCGGTCCAGCCGCTGATCAAGGAGTACGCCTTCACCGACATCCAGCGGGCGGCCGAGGACTTCAAGGCAGGCAGGAACATCAAGACCATCCTCCGATTCGACACGTGAAGACGTCAGGAGCCCCCCACATGAACACCTTCGAGCTCGGCGACTTCCAGCTCACCTCGGGCGCCACCCTTCCCGGCGCCAAACTGGCCTACCAGACCTTCGGTGAGCTCAACGCGGCCAAGGACAACGTGGTCGTCTTCCCGACCTTCCTCGGCGCGCCCCCCGAGGTGCTCAACGGGTGGATCGGCGAGAACCGCGCGCTCGACCCCCGTACCAGCTTCATCGTGCTGCCCGGCCACTTCGGCCTGCCGCCGTCGTCGGCGCCGAGCAACACCCCCGGTCCCTTCCCCGAGGTCTCCATCGCCGACGACGTCATCGCCCAGCAGCGCCTGCTGGCCGAGGAGTTCGGGGTGAGCGAGGTCAAGCTGGTGCTCGGCTGGTCCATCGGCGCGATCCAGGTGTACGAGTGGGCGCTGCGCTTCGGCGACCGCGTCCGCGCCATCGCCCCCATCGCCGGCGCCCCCACCCCGCCCGCCTGGACCAAGCTCTGGCTCAAGACCGTGGTGGAGGAGCCCATCACCTCCGACCCGAACTACGCCGGCGGCGCCTACGCGGAGGCGGCCGACGTGAGCGGCGGCCTGGCCCGCGTCGGGCACGGCTCCGCGCTCACCGCCCCGCCGCGCACCTTCTACTACGACAGCGCCGAGGTCTGGCGCAACCTGGGCTTCGACAGCGTGGACGCGTTCGTGGCCGGCTTCTGGGAGAACTTCTGGCTCCCGCAGGACCCGAACGACGTGCTCGCCCAGGCCCGCAAGGCACGCGCGGCCTGGCCGGGCGAGCCGGGCGAGTCGCTGCCGGACGTCCTGTCCCGGGTGCGGCCGGCCACCACGATCGCCGCCTTCACCGGCGACGCCCTCTTCCCGCCCGGTGAGCTCAGCCGGTACGCCGAGGCGATCCCCGGCGCCACCTTCCGCGAGATCGACAGCATCTTCGGCCACCTGGCCACCTTCGGCCTGTCCGAGCAGGACGTGAAGGCCATCGACGACGTGATCAGGCACGCGCTGGACAGCTAGGAGATCCCTGTGTCAGAGGTGGAGTTCGTCCGCTTTCTCAAGACGGCCGGGTCGAGCCCCGAGTTCCTGGCCCGCTACTCGCCCATGGACCTGTCCCGGATGTTGTTCCACGCCCGCAACGAGGGCTTCGACTTCACCGAGGCCGACGCGGACCGGGTCGTGGGCCGGCTGGAGGCGGGCGTGATCATCGAGAAGGACAGGGAGCCGTTCGACGGGGACGCCACCCTGTGGCGGCACATGTGGGGCACCCGATATCTCGACTACCTGGTCCACCACGTGACCGCCCGATACACCGGCGAGGAGCTGTCGTGAGCGAGACGAACGTCATCGACTTCCTGCGCGCCCTGGCGCAGCGGCCGGAACTGTGCGAACGGCTCAAGGACAAGCCCAAGGACGAGGTCGTCGCGGCCGCGGCCGGAGCCGGCTACCCGTTCACCGCCCAGGAGTTCAACACCCTCATCTGGGACCTGGAGGAGCGGCTGGCGCGCGAGCGCGGCGAGGAGTTCAACGAGCGCTTCCCGCTCTGGGACCTGCTGTGGGGCCGCCACTACCTCGAATTCCTCGTCTTCGACCTCGTCCCCAGCCTCGACGAGACCGGCCTCCTGGTCGGATTGGAGCCCACGACATGATGCGAGACGCGTTGTACATCGGGCGCGAATGGAACGTCGAGCACGACCGCCGGGCCAAGGTCACCGGCGGCGAGCTCAGGTACACGGTGCTCGGCGAGGGCGAGCCCGTGCTGTGCATCCACGGCACCAGCATCGCCGACAGCCTCATCACGCCGATGCGGTTCTACCCGCCGCTGCTGAACGACTACCAGCTCATCAGCTACTACCGGGCCGGCTACAACGGCAGCACCCTGGACGGCGACGCGCTCAGCATCGAGGGCGGTGCCGAGCACGTCCGCGAACTGCTCGACCACCTCGGCATCGACAAGGCCCACATCATGGCCTTCTCCTTCGGCGGGGTGATCGCCTTCCAGTTCCTGCTGTCCCACCCCGAGCGGGCGCACAGCGCGATCCTGCTGGAGCCGTACCTGCCGCGCGAGGAGCCCGACGCGATCACCGCGAACATCGACGCCTTCATGAACGCCATGAAGGTGTACGAGACGGGCGACAAGCTCGGCGCGGCGCAGCTCTACATGGAGGCGGTGTGCGGGCCCAGCTTCCTGCCCGCCGTCGAGATGACCGGCCCGCTCGACGTGTGGAACCGGGTCGAGGAGTGCGTCGACACGACGTTCACCGTGGACTTCCCCGCGATCTCCCAGTGGGGGTTCAAGCCGTCCGAGGCTGACAGCCTGGCCGAGCGGAAGCCCGCCATGCCCGTGCTCGCCGTGATGGGCCTGGACAGCGAGTCCGTCATGCCCGGCTTCCGCGCGACGCAGCGCTTCCTCATGGACTGGCTCCCGCAGGCCGAGCGGTGCGGCATCCCCAACGCCACGCACGGGCTGCAGAGCATGAACCCGCTGGCCGTGGGGGAGGCGGCGCACACGTTCCTGAAGCGTCATCCGATGTGACGGCGCTCCGGCACCCGCTCACCGGCCGGACGGACTGGCGGCCGGGCGGGTGGCCACCACCGAGGTGCGGGAGGCACCTGCGTTGACGTCCTCCCCGGCGTGAAGGACGTTCAACGGCATGGACTCGGCTCGCGTCCCGCACGTCGAGCACAGCTTCGACGACGGGAAGACCCGGTCGATCTCGGCGAAGCTCCGGCCGTACCGTTTCGCCTTGTACCCCAGCATGTTCACGAACTGGGTCCAGCCCGCGTCGTGCACGCTCTTGGCCGGTTTCGTGCCTGCCAGACCCTTCACGGCAAGGTTCTCCACGTACACCGCTTGCTTGTCGCGGATGATCTGCGTGGAGAGCTCGTGTGCGAAATCCCGGCGCGCGCACCGCCTTCGCGTGTGCGGGGCAGGAAAGCCCAGGGCACGCCCTCGCGTGTGCGTGGCGGATTTGACCTGTAGCGCGCTACAGGTCGCACGATGGTGGGCATGAGCGAGTTGCTGCTACCCCAGCTCGACGTCGAGATCCCGCCGGAGGGCCTGTCGATCGGCGAGGTCGCGCGCGTCACCGGCGTCGGCATCGAGGCGCTGCGCTACTACGAGCGCGAGGGCCTGCTGCTCGACCCCGCCCCGCGCGACCCCGGCGGCCGGCGCCGCTACCGCGCCGGCGACCTGGCCTGGATCGCCGGCCTGGTCATGCTGCGCGAGACGGGGATGTCGATCGCCGACCTGCGCGTGATCGCCGACCTGAGCCGGCGTGAGGGGACCGAGGCCGAACGGCTGGCGTTCTTCTCCCGGCACCGGGAGCGCGTGATCGAACAACTGGAACGTACCAAACAGCACCTCGCCGCCATCGACGCCAAGATCGCCGCCTACCGGGCGGTCACCGAACAGGAGCAACCATGAGAACCATCCCACTCGGCGACGGGCTGACCGTGTCCGCGCTCGGCTTCGGCGCGATGGGCATGAGCGCCTTCTACGGCGGCGCCGACGAGCGGGAGTCCGTGGCGACGCTGCGGCACGCCGTCGACTCCGGCGTCACCTTCATCGACACGGCGGAGGCGTACGGGCCGTTCGAGAACGAGAAGCTGATCGCCCGCGCCCTCGGCGACCGCCGCGACGAGATCGTGCTGGCCACGAAGGCGTCCGCGGAGACCGACGACGACGGCACCGTGCACGGCCGCAACGGCACCCCCGCCTACATCCGGCGCGCCGCCGACCGGTCGCTGCGCCACCTCGGCACCGACGTCATCGACCTGTACTACCTGCACCGGGTGGACCCGGACGTGCCGATCGAGGAGTCGGTCGGGGCGATGTCCGAGCTGGTCAAGGCCGGCAAGGTGCGCCACATCGGGCTGTCGGAGGCCTCGGCGGCGACCATCAGGCGGGCGCACGCCGTGCATCCGCTCGCCGCCGTGCAGTCGGAGTTCTCCCTGTTCTCGCCGGACGTGCTGCACAACGGCGAGAAGGCGGTCATGGACGAGCTCGGCATCGGCTTCGTCGCCTTCTCCCCGCTCGGGCGCGGCGTGCTCACCGACCGCCTGCGCAGCCTGGACGAGCTGGCCCCCGACGACGCCCGCAGAGGGCTGCCCCGCTTCCAGCCCGCCGCGTTCGCCGCGAACCGCGCCCTGGTGGGACGGATCGAGACCCTCGCCGCCGCCAAGGGCGTCACCGTGGCGCAGCTCGCCCTGGCCTGGCTGCTGGCCCAGGGGGTGGTGCCGATCCCCGGCACCCGCCGGCGCGAACGGCTCGACGAGAACGTGGCGGCCCTCGGCGTCGAGCTGACCTCCGGCGACCTGGACCACCTAGCCTCCGCCGCCTCCGACGTCGTGGGCCACCGCGACTTCACCCCGGTCCCCGCGGGCGCCGACCGCTAGGCCGCCGGGCTCAGAAGCGCACCCGCCCCAGGTCAGCCGATCGGTTTGTGGGTGCTCCAGTACTCGTCGGCCGCGGACTGGATGCCGGCCAGGACCTCCCGGTAGCCGGCCGGGTCGACGACGAAGGCGCTGAAGCCGTCGAGCGCGGCCGTCAGCACCGGGGGCGGCGCGGCCTCGAAGTAGCGGTTGACCAGCCGGTGCTCGCCGTTGCCCGCCGCCTTGCCGACCTCGGCGATGGCCTGGTCGGCGATGGCGAGCTTCGGGCCGGCCGAGACGTCGCCCCTGGCCATGGCCCACCTCTCCTGCGCGGAGGCGCCCACCCACCACTTGAGGTACTTCATGCCGGCCGCCGGTCCACGGCCGTGCCGTCCGCCCGCTCCAGCACCGGGACCACCGCCGTCCAGAGCGCGACGACGTCGACAACGTGCTCGGCTCGGAGAGCGCGGTGACGGTGGACGAGTCGAAGACCGTGGGCCTGGTGCCGGCGCCGGGTGACGTGGAGGTGCAGCAACATCCTGCACGCCTCCGACGCCGACACCTCGCCCAGGCGCCGCTGCGGCCTGACCATCCGCTACATCCCGACCTCGACCAGGATCACCAGCGGGAGCAGCCGTTCGTCTCCGCCCCGCTGCTGCGCGGCGACCCGGGCGTGAACGTCTACCAGCCCTTCCCCGCGTACGTGCCGGGCACCCACATGCCCTTCGCCGGAGCCGGAACCCGCTGACGTGCGCTGATCCAATGTCCGGAGTTCGTCCAGACTTCGCTGGACGTACTCCGGACAAAGATCCCTTGCCGTCTCGCGGAGCCGGCGGTCAGCGTGGTGAACGAGCCCCGGCGCCGAGGTCGCCGCCCGACGGGAGCGGCAGGCGAAGCCGGTCCGGGGCCCGGATCGCCACGTCACCGAGACAGGAAGAGGATCATGAGGTACTCGAAGCTCGTTCCCGCGCTGGCCGGAGCCGGCGCCGCCCTCGCGATGCTGACCGTGTCCGCCCCGGCGAACGCCGCCGCCCCGTCCTCGCCCGCCGCGACGGCCGAGGCGGGGACGCTCAGCGTGCACCGCAAGTCGGCCTCGTGCACCTCGCCCAAGGGAAACAAGATCAACGTCTCCTGGGGCGACGGCAACGTCTCCACCACCGTGTACTTCAACAACCACTGCAACCAGAAGCGGTGGATCGAGCTGAAGTTCGTCAAGCAGAACCACGACTTCTTCTGGAAGTGCGTCGGGGTCAACGCGAAGACCAGCGGCAAGAAGAAGGTCGGCTACTCCATGCCGGACAAGGTCGTCCTGACCAAGAAGAAGACCAACTGCTGACCCCTGGGACCGCGGGCGCCCGCCCAGGGGACGGGCGCCCGCACACCCCTGCCGGGCGTCAGGCCACATGCGCTCCCAGCCCGGTCAGGCCCGGTGCCACGTCCGGTCGCAGCACGAAGTCGTCGTCGTAGTCCCCGCCGTTCTGCCTCCGGTACGCGATCGGCCGGGTCGCCGGAATCGCGAGCAGGCGCTCACGCAGCTCCTTGGCCGCCGCCTCGCCCTCCTCGGGTGTGAACCTGTCGGCACCCGTGATCAGCACCGGGGGCAGCACCTCCGCGCCCGCGTAGAACAGGGTGCCGTGCTGCAACGGGAAGAGCAGTTCGCCGACGGCTCCGTGGATGCCCCGCTCGCCGTAGAACCACGCCGGGCCGCCCATGGTCACCACCGCCAGCGCACGCTTGCCCGCGAGGAACCCGTCCCCGTAGCCGATCCACTCGCCGTTCGGGCCGCGTGACCCGTACGCGTAACCCTGGTGCCAGACCCGGTCGAACCAGCCCTTGAGGATGGCGGGCATGCCGAACCACCACATCGGGAACTGGACGACGATGGTGTCCGCCCGGTCGATCTTCTCCTGCTCGGCCCGGATGTCGGCGCCCAGCGCGCCGCTCTCGTACGCCTGCTTCGCGGCGGCGGCGACCTGGAACCGCTCCGCCGGGGGGTGGGCGTAGCCGGCGGCGTCGACGACGGGGTTCCAGCCCATCGCGTACAGGTCCGACACCTCGACCCGGTGACCTTCGCCACGGAGCGTGCGCCGCCCCTCCGTGGCCAGAAAGCCGTTGAGCGAGCGCGGTTCGGGGTGGGCGAGAATCCAGAGCACGTTCATGACGTCAAGGCTGCTCCGGGCGGCACCGCCCCGACGACTGGCCTGATGGACAACATGTGCGAAGATCGGGCCATGGCTGCTTTCAGCGGTGACGCGCGCCACCGAGTGGCGGTCCTGGCCCGTGACCGGGTTCTGTCCTTCGAGCTCAGCATCGTGCACCGGATCTTCGGTCAGGCGCGCTCGGCCGCCGGCGCCGCCCTCTACGAGGTCGTGACCTGCGCGCCCGAGCCCGGGGACGTCCGCACCGACGCCGACTTCACCCTCGCCGTCGCGCACGGCCCCGAGGCGCTGGCCGAGGCCGAAACCGTCGTCGTCCCGGCTTCGGCGGACGACTTCGAGCCCCGGAACGAGCCGCTCGACCCCTCGCTCGCCGCCGCGCTGGCGCGGATCCGGCCCGGCACGCGGATCGCCTCGATCTGCTCGGGATCGTTCGTGCTGGCCGCGGCCGGCCTGCTCGCCGGGCGGCGGGCGACCGCGCACTGGCGCTCGTCCGCCCGGTTCCGCGAGCGATTCCCGGACGTCGCCTTCGACCCGGACGTCCTCTACACCGACGACGACGGCGTCCTCACCTCCGCCGGCGGGGCCTCGGGCATCGACCTGTGCCTGCACATGATCCGCACCGACCACGGCGCGGCGGTCGCCAACGAGGTGGCGCGCGGCTCCGTCGTCCCGCCGCACCGCGAGGGCGGGCAGGCGCAATACGTGAAGCGCCCGATGCCGGACCCGAGGACCTCCTCGACCGGCAGGGCCCGCCGATGGGCACTGGAGAACCTGCACCGGCCCGTCACGCTCCAGGAACTGGCGGCCCAGGAATCGACCAGCACGCGGACGTTCACCCGGCGCTTCCGAGACGAGATCGGCACCTCGCCGGGGCGGTGGCTCACCCAGCAGCGCATCGAGCGGGCCCGCACCCTGCTGGAGCGCACCGACCTGCCCATCGACGAGATCGCCGTCACCGCGGGCTTCGGCACCGCCGGCTCGATGCGCCTGCATCTGAAAGACGAACTGGGGGTCTCACCCAGCGCCTACCGCGCCACGTTCCGCGGCCCCTGACCCGGTGAACCGGCGGAGTTCGAGCTGGGAGGCCCCGCAACCGCGGGAAGATCTCCTAACGGTGAATTCGTCCCGCGGCCGGACGGGCGCCGGGGCGGTGGTGCAGGCTGTACCTTACGGCTCCGGTGGCCGGTATCGAGCACCGCACAGGTGATCGGCGAGCTGGGAGTAGGGACATGAAGGCACGGATCATCGTCGCGATCGGGTTGCTCCTCGCCGCGACCGGCGTCCTGTGGACGCTCCAAGGGCTGGGCATCGTCGGCGGCAGCGCGATGAGCGGCGTCACCACCTGGGCCGTCGTCGGTCCGTTGGTGGTCGTCGTCGCGCTGGTCATCACCTACATCGGGTTCCGGCGCCTCCGGGGGTGACAGGCCCCCGAAGGCCGGGGCCGCCGCGAACGCCTGCTCGAAGGGGCGCGGCACGTGCTCAGGTCGGCGGCGCTGTCCAACCACGCGGATGAGCGCGTCCATGCTCACAGGCCGAAGGCGCCGCCCTCGACGAGGATGAGGGCTCCGACGCCGATCAGGACGAACGGCAGCAGCAGGTGCCCCCACCGGCCCAGCACCCTGGCGACGACCGGGCGGGTGGCGAAGTACCTGCCCGCGGCGCACCACACGCCGACCAGGGCGAGGAACACGGCGACGTAGACGCTCATCGCGCCTGCGCCCGCGGTGGCGAACACCGGCACGTACACGCCGAGGTTGTCGCCGCCGTTGGCGAAGGTGACCGCGGCGACCTCCAGCGCCTTCGGCCCGCCGGCACGGTCGCCCGCGGGCGCGTCCTCGTCGCCGTCGCGATGGTTCCGCCACGCCTGCCAGGCCGCCTTGAGTCCCAGCGCGAGCGGGAGCAGGCCCAGGTAGGGCAGGACCGGGTCGGGCAGGAAGCTCGCGCCGAAGGCGGCGGCCGCGGCCACCGCGAGGATGGCCAGGAACCCGAGGTACTGGCCGGCGACCACCCGCGCCGCCGCACCCCGGCGTCCGGCGCCCTGGGCGAAGAAGAGGGCCAGGATCAGCAGGTCGTCCACGTTGGTGACCGCGAACAGGCCCGCCGCCTGCCCGGCGACTCCCACGTTCACGCCGGGCCCCGCTTCGCCGGTCCGGTGATTCGCAGCATCGGGACACCCTGCCACACGCCGGTGCGGGCGGTCACCGTCAGGGTTGCTGGGGCCAGTGCGGGGCCGACCGGTCGGCGGCGGAGCCGATGGCCGAGCCGTCCAGGGAGGTGAAGCCCAGCTCGATCCCGCCGGCCGGCCACTCCAGGGCGAGCTCGAAGGGTTCCCTGGGTGGCAGCGGCCACAGCCACAGTCCCACCGGGGTGACGATGCCGGCGTCCTCGCCGCCGCTGCGCATCGACATGCCGCCGAGCAGCCAGGACATGCGCGGTCCCGGCGGCGCCTCCTGCGGGATGTTGAGCCGCTCGAACCGTTGCCCGACGGTGGTGGTCTTGGTGCCGTCGGCGAAGCGGACGCCGAAGCGCAGCAGGGTGTCCGGCAACGGCCGGCCGGAGGTCACCCCCGGCACCATGACCGGGAAGACGGACATCTGCAGGGCCTGGTAGTCGTCGGCCGACAGCGTGTGCCGCCGCATGGCGACCTCCACGTTGAGCAGGCAGCCGGCGCGGTAGGCCGTGATCGACGGCAGGGTGACGACGACGTTGGGGGTGCGGGCCAGCTCCAGTCCCGTCAGCGTCATCGTGCCGGCCTGGGCGGCGGGCGGGGCATACCAGATCGGTAATCCGGGTGGTGCCGCGGAGGCGTCCTCCTCTTGCGCGGGTGGCGGTTCGAAGAACATGCCTCCACCGTACGGAGTGGGGCTCGTATTCGCGCGCAAGATCGGACCGTGGCCGAACGTAAGTCTTGCGGCCGTTTGCGCTCAGCCGACGTCGTCCCTTGCGTACGGCGACTCCTGCACAGAGGCCATGCCACCTGCGCCGAACAGGCGAAAGACGCCGACCGCGTGCGGCCTGATAGTTATTTCCTTGCGCAATCTCGTCGAAATATTGCGGCTATCTGCCCGACATCTTATGGTTCGGCCATCCGCCTGACCCGAAGGGCCACCCCCATGAGAGCACTGCTTGCCGCCCTTGCGTTACTCGCCGGAGTCCTCATCACCCCACCACCCGCCCACGCAGCGGCCGACACCAACCTGGCCGCCGGCAAGAACGCCACCGCCAGCAGCGTCCACGACGTCTACCGCGCCGCCCACGTCACCGACGCCAACCAGGCCACCTACTGGGAATCCACCAGCAACGCCTTCCCCCAATGGGTCCAGATCGACCTCGGCGCCACCCACACCATCAACAAGATCGTCCTCAAACTCCCCACCGGCTGGCCCACCCGCACCCAGACCCTGACCGTCCAAGGCAGCACCAACGGCACCACCTTCACCACCCTGCTCCCCTCCGCCACCCACACCTTCAACCCGGCCGCCACCCTCACCCTCGCCAGCCCCGCCACCACCCGCCACGTCCGCATCACCATCACCGCCAACACCGGCTGGCCCGCCGCCCAGCTGTCCGAAGCCGAACTCTGGGGCCCCGCCCCAGACACCCCCGGCGACACCACCAACCTCGCCCTCGGCAAAACCCTCACCGCCTCCTCCCACACCCACACCTACGTCGCCGCCAACGCCAACGACGACACCACCCAGACCTACTGGGAAAGCGCCGCCTACCCCGCCACCCTGACCGCCCCCCTCGGCGCCGACGCCACCCTCACCGCCATCACCCTCAAACTCAACCCCGACCCCGCCTGGACCCGCCGCACCCAAACCCTCCAGGTCCTCGGCCGCACCCAGAACGCCACCACCTACACCACCCTCGTCCCCAGCACGACCTACACCTTCGAGCCCGCCACCGGCAACACCGTCACCATCCCGCTCACCGCCACCGCAGCCGACGTCCGCCTGCAGTTCACCGCCAACACCGGCGCCCCCGGCGGCCAGGTCGCCGAGTTCCAGATCTCCGGCACCCCGGCCCCCAACCCCGACCTCACGGTGACGGCACTCGGCTGGACGCCCGCCGCGCCGACCGCGGCGAGCGCGATCACGCTGTCGGCCACGGTCAGTAACGCCGGCACCGCCGCCTCCGCCGCCACCTCGGTCGCCTTCTACGCCGGCGGGACCAAGGTCGGCACCGCCGCCGTCGGCGCGCTGGCCGCCGGAGCCACCGCGACCGTGTCGGCGAACATCGGCACCAGGAGCGCGGGCACGTACCAGCTCGAAGCCAGAGTGGACGAGCAGAACGCCGTCCCCGAGCAGAACGAGGCCAACAACGGCCACACCGCGCCCGCACCCCTGGTCGTCGCCGACGCGCCCGGCCCCGACCTGCAGATCCTCAGCCTGACCGCCACCCCGCCGAACCCCGCCGCCGGCACCCGCGTCACCTTCGCCGTGGCCGTCAGGAACCGCGGCACCACCACGACCGGCGCCACCACGGTCACCCGGGTCGCCATCGGCGGCACCACGCTCGACACCCCGACCCCGCCCATCGCCGCGGGCGCGACGGCCGACGTGGCCGTGACCGGCGGCTGGACCGCCACCAGCGGCGGCGCCACCGCCGTCGCCACCGCGGACGCGACCGGCGTCGTGGCCGAGACCGACGAGGGCAACAACACGCTGTCGCAGCCGATCACCGTCGGCCGCGGCGCCTCGCTGCCGTACATCGAGTACGAGGCCGAAGCGGCCTCCTACCAGGGCACCCTGCTGCGGACGGACCCGCTGCGCACGTTCGGGCACACCAACTTCGCCACCGAGTCGTCCGGCCGCGCGTCGGTCCGGCTCAACTCGACCGGCCAGTACGTCGAGTTCACCTCCGTGAACCAGGCCAACTCGATCGTGGTGCGCAACTCCATCCCGGACGCGCCGGGCGGCGGCGGCATCGAGGCCACGATCAGCCTGTACGCCGACGGCGTCTTCGTCCGGAAGCTCACCCTCTCCTCCAAGCACAGCTGGCTGTACGGCAGCGGCGACGACCCGGAGTCGCTGACCAACACCCCGCAGGCCGACGCGCGCCGGCTGTTCGACGAGTCGCACGCGCTGCTGGCGCGCTCTTACCCGGCCGGCACCAAGTTCCGCCTCCAGCGCGACGCCGGCGACGACGCCGCGTTCTACATCATCGACCTGATCGACCTGGAGCAGGTCGCGCCCGCGGCGGGCAAACCGGCCGAGTGCACCTCCATCACCGCGTACGGCGCCGTCCCCGACGACGGCGGCGACGACACGGACGCGATCCAGCGCGCCGTCACCGACGACCAGAACGGCGTCATCGCCTGCGTCTGGATCCCGCCGGGGCAGTGGCGGCAGGAGAAGAAGATCCTCACCGACGACCCGCTGAACCGCGGCCAGTACAACCAGGTCGGCATCAGGAACGTGACGATCCGCGGCGCGGGCATGTGGCACTCGCAGTTCTACACCCTGACCGAGCCGCACCTGGCCACGGGCGGCATCAACCATCCGCACGAGGGCAACTTCGGTTTCGACATCGACGACAACGTGCAGATCTCCGACCTGGCCGTCTTCGGCTCCGGCCGGATCCGCGGCGGCCCCGGCGGCGCGGAGGGCGGAGTCGGGCTGAACGGCCGCTTCGGCCGCAACACGAAGATCAGCAACGTGTGGATCGAGCACGCCAACGTGGGCGTCTGGGTCGGCCGCGACTACGACAACATCCCCGACCTGTGGGGGCCGGCCGACGGGCTGCAGTTCAGCGGCATGCGCATCCGCGACACCTACGCCGACGGCATCAACTTCAGCAACGGGACGCGGAACTCGCGCGTGGTCAACTCCAGCTTCCGCACCACCGGGGACGACTCCCTGGCCGTCTGGGCCAACCCGTTCGTCAAGGACCCGTCGGTGGACATCGCCCACGACAACACGTTCGTCAACAACACCGTCCAGCTGCCGTGGCGGGCCAACGGCATCGCGATCTACGGCGGCTACGGCAACAAGATCGAGAACAATCTGGTGTACGACACCATGAACTACCCCGGCATCATGCTCGCCACCGACCACAACCCGCTGCCGTTCTCCGGCCAGACACTGATCGCCGGCAACGCGCTGTACCGCTGCGGCGGCGTCTTCTGGGGCGAGGCGCAGAAGTTCGGCGCCATCACCCTGTTCGCCCAGAACCGCGACATCACCGGCGTGACCATCCGCGACACCGACATCCACGACTCGACCTATGACGGCATCCAATTCAAGGCGGGCGGCGGCAACATGCCCGGCGTCGTCATCACGAACGTCCGCATCGACAAGTCCAACAACGGCGCGGGCATCCTGGCCCACGGCGGCGCCCGGGGCAGCGCGACCCTGAGCGGCGTCACCATCACCAACTCGGCGACCGGCGACATCGTCAGAGAACCGGGCACCGGCTTCGTGATCACCGGCGGCTAGCCCACCCCAGAGCCGGGGCGGGCCGCCGGCCACGCCGTCCCCGCCCCGGCCATCGCGTGGCCATCGCGCGCGTGGCGGGCGCGGCGCCGTCGCGGGTTGCTCGCGGTCGGCTTGCGTTCTCACACGGTCGCCCGCGGTCGTTTCGCGTTCGCCTGCGGTCGCCCGTGGTCACTTCGCGGGGCGGATGCGGAGGACGGCGGTCTTGCCGACGGCGCCGAGCACCTCCAGGCGCATTTTGTTGATGACCGCCTTCGCGCTGACGGGGCAGGTCAGGCTGACGTAGCCGGGGGCGCCCAGCGACGGTCCCGTGATGGTGGGCGAGCAGCCGCCGTCACTGGAGAATTTCGAGGTGTTCAGCGGTGCGAACAACGTGACTTCGCGGGAGTTGACGCCGGTCACCTGGATCGGGCCGATGCCGTAGCGCGCCGGCAGCGGGATCTGGGCCCGCCGCTTCACCCGGATCTCGCACCTGCCGTCCGCACACGCCCGGCGATTGCCACCGTCGGCCGCGTCGGGCAGCGACGGCCGCGGCGACGGGGTCGCGGACGGAGACGCGGACGGAGACGCGGACGGGGATGCGGTCACGGTCGCGGACGAGGTGGTGGACGTGGCGGGGGAGCCGCCGGAGGACGTGGGGGAGGCGGTGGCGGGCGTCCCGGACGCGGCGGCGTCGCCGGGTGGCGGCTCCTGCGCGGAGCACGAGACGAGCACGACGGCGGCGGCCGTACCGAGCAGAACGCGGGCCAGCGGGCGCGAGCAGTCCATGCGGGCACTCAACCGCACCCGCGCGGGGACCGGTCCCGCTCGGTTGCGGTACTTCCACCAGCGCGTGGGGGCCGGTCCCCAACGCTTGGCACTTTCACCAGCGCGGGGACCGGTCCTGATCGCCTGGCCTCAGCTGCCGGCCGGGCCCGTCGCAGGGGGGCCGGTGGTCGTCAGGAGCACCCGTCGCCGCCCCCGCCGCCCCCGCCGCCCCCGCCACCCCCGTCGCCGCCCGAGCAGTTGTCGCCGCTGTAGGAGCCGGCGCCGGGTGTCGACGAGCCGTGGATGAACGGATTGCCGGGGTTACCGGATCCTCTGCGCAGGGCGGGTGAGCCGCTGAGCAGCGACAACACCGTCCGTACGATGATGACCGCGATCGCGAGCACCATCACGGCTGCCACTATGGTCGAGACCGTCACAAGACTTCACCCCCGTGAGTCTGGAAATCTCCCGTTCTGCGCACTGTAGACCCGGCGCCTACGCCCACGAGGCTTCTGATCCTTCTGCTCGCGGTCGCCGCATCCGCCGCCGGGAGCGGGCCGCTCAGCCCGGCTGCGGACGGCAGGCGTCGAGGAGGAACACGCACTCCATCGCGACCTGCGCGGCGAGACTGCCGGTCAGGCCCGCGTGGTCGTGCGGCGGGCTCACGGTGTTGACGTCGAAGGCGGCGAAGTCGAGCCCGCGCAGCCCGCGCAGGATGCTCAGCCCCTCCCGCACCGTGATCCCGCCCCAGGAAGGGGTGACCACACCGGGCGCCGCGGACGGGTCGAACACGTCCATGTCCCAGCAGAGGTAGACCGGGACGCCGGCCAACCGGGTGCGGATCCGCTCGACGAGCGCGGGCACGCCCATGGCGGTGAACTCGTCCATGGTGACGACCTCGTAGCCGAGGTCCCTGGCCACGCCCACGATCCCGGGACGGCCCCGGTGGTCGGTGTCGCGCATCCCCACGTGCAGCGACGCCGCCGGGTCGATCAGCCCCTCGGTCACGGCGTGCACGAACGTGTTGGCGTTGTTGTACTCGTAGGGGTAGATGCCCTCGTACGCGTCGGTGTGGGCGTCGAAGTGGAGCACGGCGAAGCCGTCCCGATGCCGCTTCAGCGCCCGGAGCTGGGGCAACGTCACCGCCCCGTCGCCGCCCAGGGTCAGCGGCACCGCGCCGGCCGCGAGGATGCGCGACACAGCGGCTTCGATGGCGGGAAAACTCTTCCCGGCGTCGCCCGGCAGGACGTCCGCGTCGCCCGCGTCGATCACGCCGAGCTCGCGCAGCAGGTCCGTGCCGAACCCGTCAAGGTGCTCGGCGACCAGGGCGGAGTGCGCCCGCACGTGCGCGGGGCCGGAGCGCGCGCCGACGCGGGTGGGGTGGTAGCCCATGTCGAACGGCACGCCCATCACCACGAGGCTGCTCGCGGACAGGTCCTGACCGGCGGGGACTCCGAACAGTGTGCCCACCGGCGAGACCGGCATGGCGTCCGTACGCGTCATTCCCGCATATTAACGATCAGCTGCGGCGTTTTCGAGCCGGCCGCCGCAGGTCCGGGATTGTGTCTCGACGCCCCAGAGGCGTCCGCCTAAAGTTCGGGCATGCGGGTGTGCGCGCACTGGCTCGGCGAGGGCTTGCGGTGCCGGATTCCCCTGCGGCGGATCAGACGCGGCGGACCGGGGGGCCGCGGATCACGGAACCGCGGATCGCGGGGGCCGGTGGTCACGATGCCTCGTTCGCCTGCGACGGCGGACGGGCCTGATCACCGGACGTACCTGGCGGCTCTCTATGCGAGGAGTGTCCTGTCCTACGAGAACCGCTTCCCGAAGGGGCGCGATCATGGAGACCCTTCCCCTGCTCAGCATGGGGTTCGACGGAGCTCGCCTGCAGGCCACGCGCCATGCCGTCTCCGGCCGGGCCCGGGGGCAGGGGCTGGCGGGCGAGCGGCTCGAGGACTTCCTCGCGGCGGTCAACGAGGGCGTGGTCAACGCCGTCCAGCACGGCGGCGGGCGGGGCAGGCTGCGCATGTGGCGGGCGGACGGCGCGCTGCTGTGCGAGGTCCGTGACACCGGGCCGGGCATCCCCGACCTCGTGCTCGACACGGAGAGCCTGCCCCCGTGCGCGGCTCCCGGCGGCCGGGGGATCTGGCTGATGCGCCGTCTGAGCGACGAGGTGCGCTTCTCCACCGGTCCCGGCGGGACGGTCGTCCGGCTGAGCATGCGGCTGCCGGCCGACGCGGAACCGGCCGAGGAACCCGGCGCCGATCCACTCACCGATCCGGTGTCCGACCCGGGTGCCGATCCGGTCGCCGAAACAGTCGTGGAAACCGTCGTCGAAACGGTGGCGGCCGCATCGGACGGCGAACTGCGGGCAGGTGCGGGGCATGAACGGACAGGACGAAACCCCCGAGGACATGCCTGAGGCCGTGGGACGGGTCAACGGAGAGAGCGACACGATCGCCGAGCGTGCCGGCGTGGAGATCAGGCAGACACCCCGCCCGATCCCGTTGGAACCGGTCGAGCCGCCACCGGACCCGGAGCAGAAGGTCGAGGAGGAACGACGCGAGGCGGCCGAAACCCCCGAAGAGGACGCGGCGACCGGCGCCGCCGAACCCGAGCCCACGGGCTGAGGACCCTCCCGGCCCTGCACACCGGCCGAACCCCGGCAGGACCAGGTGCCCGGCTCGAGCCGGTGGGCCGGATACGCGGTCCGAGCCGTCACAAAGTGCTGATCGCGCGGTCCCCGGTGGTCGTGACGATGCTCCACGGTGAGCCGGTCAGCGGGAGCCGGTGCGGGGCCGGCTGCGGGAGCAGGGAGCCGGCCGGCAGGCGGGGTGAGTTGGTCGCCACCACCCGGTCCTCGCCGTTCACCAGCGTGATCGTGGTCGGGCTCGCGGCCAGCACCCCGAGCAGCAGCGCCTCGAACGTGGCCGCTCGCACGTCGGCGCCGACCACGCCGAGGAAGCGGCCGTTCACCTCGGCGGGCGCGGTGAAGGTCAGCATGTACGTGTCCGTGCCGCCGTAGTCGACGTACGGGCCGACGATGTGACGGCGGCGGGTGCGCTCGGGCACGGCGAACCATTCGGCGTGCGTGTAGTCGTAGAAGTCGAGACTCTCCGGGTCGAGGTCCACGTCGAGGAAGATCGGATCCTGCTCGGGCGGCGCCTGCCACCACTCCAGCCACCGCCGCCGGTCGGCCAGCACGCCGGGCGCGACGATCACCCCGGCCCCCGCGACCACGTCGTGCGCCCTGCTCAGGCAGGCGAAGATCTCCGGCCGGACCCCGGCCAGGTCGGCGCAGGCGAACGAGCCGGAGGCGCGGTAGCAGGCCACGACGCTGCCGAGGATGCGATCCAGCGAGTCGAAGATGTCCGCGACGATCGTGTGCACCCGGTCGGCCACCTGGTCGACGTGCCGATCGCTCATCGTTGCCTCCTCATTCGGATGCGACGAGCCGCCAATGGAACTCCATCAGACGCGTCGTCCCCTTGTCGAGGTGTTCCTCGGTGAGCGCCCTGGCCGTGTGCGGGTCGCGGGCCTCTATGGCGTCGATCACCCGGGTGTGGCTGCGTACGACGTCACGCGGATCGACGGCCTCGCCGTACGGGAGCCAGAGCAGCTCGCCCACCTCGGACTGGATGTCGATCTCGGCGCGGGTCAGCCGTACGGACTGGGCGGCGGCGGCGACCTCGATGTGGAAGCGGCCGTCGGCCCGGCGGCGCTCGCCCACGGAAGTGGCCGCGTCGAGGCGGCCGACGAGCTGCCGCAGGCGGGCGACGTTGTCGGCGGAGGCGCGCAGGGCGGCCAGCCGGGCGGCGGTGCCGGCGATGGCGCAGCGGTAGTCGCCGATCTCGCGCAGCTCGGACGTGCTGAGCTCGCGCAGGCGGCGCCGGAGCCGGGCCGTGGACGGGTCGGCGGGCGCGAGCACGAACGTGCCGCCGCCCCGCCCCCTGCGGGTCTCGACCAGGCCGCGCTCGCGCAGGGCGGCCAGCGCGGCGCGCAACGTCACGGTGGAGACCTTGAGCGCGTTGGCCAGCTCCAGCTCGGCGGGCAGCTGGTCGCCGTCGGCGATGAGGCCGAGCGCGATGGCCTCGGCCAGCCGGCGCACCACGACCTCCACCCGGCCGGAACCGTCGTCGAGCGGGGCGAAGACGGCCGCCCTGGGAAGCTGACTCACGCGCTCCAGCATATTGCCTTATGAAATATGAACTCATATTTTTAAGCGCAACGCGCGATCCCGCTTGCCTGGGAGGCCACATGCCGGATCCCGACGAGAGGCCCGAGAAAGAGTTCGCCGAGGAGTGGCGCGACGCCGCCTACAACTGCTTCTCCTCAGGCCACAAGTTCTGCCGCGAGGTCTGCCCCGTCATGCAGGTCACGCGGAACGAGTCCTGGAGCCCCACCGCCTTCCACGCCAACGTCGTGGCGATGGAGAAGGGGGAGCTGGAGGTCGCGGACGTCGCGGCCGACTACGTCAACTGCACCGGATGCGGCGCGTGCGAGGTCCGCTGCCCCAACTCGCTGTTCACCGGCGACTTCTACCGCTTCCGCACCCGTACGGTCGATCTGGTCAAGGCCGTGCGCGGCCTCGCCGTCGAGCAGGGCGTGCACCAGCCGGGCTGGCGGCGCTGGAACCAGCTGACCGACGAGCGCCGGCACGAGCCGGTGCTCGACGGCACCCCCGTGGACCAGGCGCGGGTACGCGACTGGGCCGAAGGGCTCGACCTGCCGATCGGCGGGGAGAGCATCCTGTTCGTGGACTGCGAGGCGGCCTTCGTCCGGACTTCGGTGCCGCGCTCGGTGGCCCGGATCCTCAGCCTGGCCGGCTACAAGTTCGGGCTGATGAACGAGCAGTGGTGCTGCGGCGGCCCGGCGGCCGAGATGGGCTACGACGAGCAGGCCCGCCGCTTCGCCCGGCACAACCTGGACGACTGGCGGGCGGCCGGGGTGCGGCGGGTGCTGGTGCTCGACCCGCACGACTACATCACGTTCACCGAGGACTATCCCCGCTACTTCGGCGACGCCTACGACATCGAGATCGTGCTGGTCGTGGAGCTGCTGGCGGAGCTGATCAGGGAGGGCAGGCTGACGCCGCACGTCCCGGTCGAGCGCACGGTGACCTACCACGACCCGTGCCGGCTCAACAAGCGCAAGGGCGTCTGGCGGGAGCCGCGGGAGATCCTGCGCGCGATCCCGGGGCTGACCTTCCACGACGTGGACCGGGTTTCGCAGTGGTCGTACTGCTCGGGCGGGGGCGGCGGGCTGCCCGTCGAGAAGCCGGAGCTGACCGCGAAGATCAGCGAGCAGCGGGTCGGCAAGGCGGCCGAGCTGGGCGTGGACACGCTGGTCAGCGCCTGTCCGTGGGCGGAGCGGCCGCTGTCGGAGGCGGGCCGGGTGCGCTCGATCGACGTCGTGGACCTGCACGAGCTGCTGGCCGAGTCGCTGGGGGTGGCCCCATGACCGGCCCCATGACCGGCCCCATGACCGGCCCCATGACCGGCCCCATGACCGGCCCCATGACCAGCCCCATGACCAGCCCCATGACCAGCCCCGTGGCCGGTGACAGGGAGCCGGAGGTGACGTCATGACGGTGCTGATCGGCGATCCCGTACTGGAGGAGCTCAGAGGGATCCTCGGCCCCGAGCACGTGCTGACCGGCAAGGCCGACCGGCTCAACCGGGCCCGCGTGCCCGCCCCGTTCCCCGTGCACCGGTGGGCGGAGCGCATGCCCGACCTGGTGGTGCTGCCGGCCTCCACCGAGGAGGTCGCGGAGGTGCTCAGGCTGGCCGACGCCCTGCGCATCCCGGTCGTGCCGCGCGACGGCGGCACGGGGCTGACCGACGGCGCGGTGCCGCTGCGCGGCGGCATCGTCGTGGACGTCAAGCGGATCAACCAGATCAAGGAGATCGACCTCGGCAACCGCACCTGCACGGTCGGCACCGGCATCAACGCGCTCAAGCTGAACGAGGTCCTGGCCCGGCACGGCCTGATCTACCCCGACGACCCGGCGTCCTACCCGTGCTCGCTCGTCGGCGGCCGGATCGGCACCAGCGGCTGGTCCCTGATCGGCTCCCGGTACGGCCACACCCGCGACCTGGTGCTCAGCTTCGACCACGTGCTGCCGGGCGGCCGGGTCATCCACGTCGGCGACGGCATCGGCGGGAAGATCACCAAGAGTTCCAGCGGGTACCAGCTCAAGCACCTGTTCATGGGCCATCAGGGCACGCTGGGGATCGCCACCGAGGCGACGCTGAAGCTGTTCCCGAAGCCGGAGGCGGAGTTCTCGCCGTTCTGGGCGTTCGAGGACTACGACAGCGCCTACCGCGCGGTGGGGGCGCTGGCGCGGGCGGGTGTGGCCACGTTCGCCGGGGCCGTGCTGTTCGACGAGTGGAAGGTCGACTACCTGCGGCGCGACGACGAGGCCTACATCCCGCAGCCGTCGTCGGTGAAGGCGCTGGTGTGCGCCGCGCTGTACGGCTACGAGGACGAGGTCAGGGCCGGCGGCCGGCGGCTGCTGCGCATCGCCCGCTCGCTCGGCGCCCGCTACCTGGGCGACGAGATCTCCAAGGGCGACTGGGCGGCCCGGCACGACAGGTACGCCACGCCGCTGCACGGCCGTACCAAGTCGGGGCAGGTCGTGCCGATGAGCTGGCACTGCGAGGACGCCTCGATCAACTACACCCGCCTGCCCGCCGTCCGGCTGGCCTGGCACGAGATCGCCGCCCGGCTCAGGCGGGAGAGCGACGTGTTCGACGACTGGGGCATGTTCGCCTACACCAACGGCGCGACCGGCGCCGACTACCTCACCGAGATCGACATCGGCATCTGGGAGCAGCGGCTCGACGACACCGCCTGGGCGGCGTGGGTGCGGGCCAAGCGCGATCTCGCCGCGGTGACGCTGGAGTACGGGGGCTCGATCAGCGCCTGCCACGGCTCCTGCCGCGAGGGCGAGGTGGACCTGGTCCCGGACGAGCTCGGCGGCGGGTACGACGTGATGCTCGCGGTCAAGCGGGCCATCGACCCGAACAACATCATGAACCCCGGCAAGTACCTGCTCGACCAGGCGTACGCGGAGGAGCCATGACCTATCGCCATCAGGAGGAGATGTCGCCGCCACCCGCCCGGCGGGTGACCGACGTGGCGATCACCCGCTTCGAGCACGTCTACGAGGTCGAGCCCGCGCTCATGACCGAGCACGTGACCCAGCAGAGCTTCCCCAACTGGGACACGCTGCGCCTGGTCCGGTCCCGGGCTGACCACCTGGCCTGGATGCACCGGCACTTCGCCGGCAAGGTGATCTCCGGCGAGGAGCTGCTCCATGACCTCGACGAATGACGTGCCGGTGAGCCGGGGCGACGACACCAGGCTGGCCGACCTCGGCTACACCTCGGAGTTCCGCAGGGACATGAGCCTGTGGGCCAACTTCTCGCTCGGGTTCACGTACCTGTCGCCCGTGGTCGGCGTCTACACCCTGTTCGCCTCGTCGCTGGCCGTCGGCGGGCCGCCGATGATCTGGAGCCTGGTCCTCGTGGGCGCCGGGCAGTTCCTGGTGGCGCTCGTCTTCGGCGAGATCGTCTCTCAGTATCCGCTGACCGGCGGCATCTACCCGTGGGCCAGGCGGCTGTGGGGGCGGCGCTGGGCCTGGATGACGGGCTGGGTGTACCTGGTCGCGCTGCTGGTGACGATCGCGAGCGTGGCGTACGGGGCGGGGCCGTACCTGTCGGCCTTCCTCGGGATCGGGGTGAGCACCGGCAACACGATCCTGTGCGCGCTGGTCATCCTGGCCGTGGCGCTGGCGATCAACCTGGCCGGGACCAGGGCGCTGGCGGTGGCGGCGATCATCGGGTTCGCCGCCGAGCTGGTCGGGGCGCTGGCGGTGGGCGGGTGGCTGCTGCTCACCGAGCGGCACCACGGGCTCGGGGCGCTGTTCGACTCGTTCGGCGCCGGGTCGGAGTCCGGCTATTTCGTGGCCTTCCTGGCTGCCGGACTTATCGGGATTTTTCAGTACTACGGGTTCGAGGCGTGCGGTGACGTGGCCGAGGAGGTGCCCGACCCCACCCGGCGCATCCCCAAGGCCATGCGCATGACCATCTACGTGGGCGGCGCCGCCGCCACGTTCGTCTGCCTGGCGCTGCTGCTGGCCGTGCCCGACTTCGCCGCCGTCGTCTCCGGCGCCGACCCCGACCCGGTCACGAACGTGCTGACCGCCGCCTTCGGCCCGGTCGGTCTCAAGGTCGTGTTCGGCGTGGTGCTGCTGTCGTTCCTGTCGTGCGCGCTCAGCCTGCAGGCGGCGGCGAGCCGGCTGCTGTACTCCTACGCCCGCGACGACATGATCGCGGGCAGCCGCGTGTTCAGGAGGTTCTCCCGGGCCAGGCGCATCCCGCCGAACGCGCTGCTGGTCGCCGCGGTCGTCCCCGCCGTGGTCGTGCTCGGCTCGATCGTGTCGGAGGACGCCCTCATCAAGATCATCTCATTCGCGGTGCTCGGCATCTACCTGGGTTTCCAGATGGTGGTGCTGGCGGCGCTGCGGGCCAGGCTGCGCGGCTGGCGCCCGTCCGGCCCGTTCACGCTGGGCCGCGCGGGCCTGGCCGTCAACGTGGCCGCGCTGGTCTACGGGGTGCTCGCCATCGTCAACATGGCTTGGCCGAGAACGCCCGACGCCCCCTGGTACGACGACTACCTGGTCGCCCTGTCCGGGCTGGTGGTGATCGCCGCCGGGCTGGCCTACCTGCTGGCCGCCCGGCCGTACGACAAGGGCGGAGCCCCCTCGGGCGACGCCATCCCACAGGAGGTCCCCCAATGAAGTTCAGCTACGTGATGCTGCCCGACTACCCGCTGCGCGAGTCGCTGGCTTCCATCCGCCTGGCCGACGAACTCGGCTTCCACGCCTGCTACGCCGCCGACGAGACCTGGCACAAGGACCTGTGGCTGCTGTTCGCCGCCGCCGCGCAGCAGACGTCGCGGATCAGGTTCGGGCCCAGCGTCTCCTCGGTGGTGCTGCGCGAGCCGACCCTGATCGCCCAGGCGGCGGCCACGCTCGACGAGCTCAGCGACGGCCGGGCCGAGGTGGTCCTGTCCAGCGGCAACTTCGGGCTGCTCGCCCAGTACGGCATCGACTGGGCGGTCACCAAGCCGCTGTCGCGGGTCAAGGAGGCGGCGCACGTCGTCCGTACGCTGCTGGACGACGGCGCGATCACCTTCGACGGCGAGTTCTTCCGGTACAGCGGCCTGTTCACCTTCGCCCGCCCGGTCCAGGAACGGGTGCCGGTCAAGCTCGGCGCGATGCGCGGCCCGCGCTCCTTCCGCGCGGCCGGCGAACTCTCCGACGGCGTGCACCACGCGCTCAGCTACACCCGCGAGGCCTACGACTACCTGGTCGAGAACTTCCGGGCCGGCGCGGAGAAGGCGGGCAAGGACCCCTCGTCGATGGACATCGGCGCCTGGGTCGTCTTCGCCACCGGCCCCGACTCGGCCGTGGCCAAGGAGGCCGCCCGCAGCATGGTCGGCCTGTACGCCTCGTCCATGCCCGCCGAGCAGCTCGAACGCAACGGCGTCGATCCGGGCGCGATGAAGCCGATCGTGGACGCCCTCGGCGCCGGCGACCTGGCCAGGGCGGTCGAGCTGACCACGCCCGAGCTGGGGGAGCGGCTGTCGATCTCCGGCACGCCGGAGGAGTGCGTGGCCAAGATCAAGCGCGAGATCGAGCCGTCCGGCGTGAACCACATGATCCTCGCCGTCACGGACGCGACGCTGGTCAGGCAGTTCATGGGACGGGAGCTGCCCGAGGTGGCGGACGTGGACACCCAGCTCCGGCTGATCCACGACCGCATCATGCCCGCCTTCACCTGACCGGCCGCGCCGGTCGTGCCGCGGCGCCGGTCGTGCTGCCGGTCGTGCGCGTGCCGGCCGGCGGCGAGCCCCCGCACCGGTGCTGGTGCGGGGGCCCGGCCGTCAGGAGCCGCAGTGCTCGAAGGGACTGGTGTACGAGTCGCTCCCGATGGAGCCGCCCCACTTGACGCACGTCCCGGGCGCGGACCGCTTCACCGGCCCGGCGTAGTAACCGAAGCTGCCCGAGTTCGTCGTCCGGTTGGAGCCCTCCGGCTCCAGGAAGGCCGACATCGACGACGGCGACCCGACGTTCGTCGTCTTCAGCGTGGTGACGCAGTTGTAGCCGTTGCCGGAGTTGAAGAGCAGATAGACGCGCCCGCCGGTCACGGCGGCCGAGTCGATGGTCGCGTAGCCGCTGCCGCAGACCTCTTCAGGCGTGTACGGGTTGCCACCGCAGGCGTTCGTGCTGGTCACGGCCTTCTTCTGGCCCAGGGACACGGTCACGCCCTCGACCGTGGGGCTGGTGTCGACCGCTCCGCCGGAGGTGCGCTGCTCGTAGTGCAGGTGGGGCGCGTTGGAGCCGCCCGTGGAGCCGACCGTGCCGATCTGGGTGCCCTGGCTGACGCTCATCGAGCCGCCGGCCGCCCGCACCATGGTCGCCAGGTGGGCGTAGCGGGTCCTGGTGCCGTCACCGTGCCGGACCTCGACCCACTTGCCGTAGCTCGTGCTGCCCGCGTCGTTGAAGTACGCGGTGCCGGCCGCGGTGGCGCGCACGGGCTCGCCGTCGATGGCGTCGCTCCCGTACGTCTGCCAGTCGATGGAGCCCTCAGGGTTGTGCGGCGGAGTGTCGATCCAGTTGTTGGCGTAGAACGTCTTGCCGCAGTTGAACGGGCTCTTGTGCGAGGCCATCACCTGCGTGGAGCCGGCAGCGGACGAGGCAGCCGAGGCGGCCTGCGGGAACGACGCCGCCGCCAGGATGACGGAGAGGGCGAGGATCGTGGGCTTCATGGCCGTCGATCGTGCCGGCTTTGCGGGCATAGGCATGCTCACCTCTGAACAGGGGGGTGGAGGTCGGGCGCCCGGGCGGATTGATCGTGAAGATATATCCGAAACTTCTCTTCATCAATGCCTGTCGCCTGAAAGTTTCCGGCCCCTCACCGTGTGGCCGCGAATCGTTCATCGGGAAAGCCGTCCTCCGGCGCGCCGGAGACCGCCTTTCAGGTGGGTGAACTCTGGCGGGGTGGCTGATCAGGCCGGGGTGAAGCGGACGAAGGGGATGCGCCGCCCAACTTCGCGGTAGTCGGCCTCGCTGCCGTCCACGGCGAAGCCCATGATCTGGCAGAGCCGGCGGGCGGCGACCGGATGACGGGGCGCGTACCGGGCCATGAGCTCCGCGCCGTCGTCGGCGGAGATCGGCGCCGCGGTCGCCCTGAGCGTCTTCCCGCCCACCTGGAGGACCACCTCGGGGGCGGCCATGACGTTGCGGTACCAGTCCGCTCGCACCCCGAAGCCCGAGGCGGCGACGTAACCCTGTTCGTCGTGCTGGACGACCTCGATGACGGCCCGGCGGGGCAGGCCCGAGACGCGGCCGGTGTGGGTGAGCAGCATGACCCGGCCGCCCAGCAGCCGCCCCAGGCGCAGGCGGTAGAGCAGGATGGGCAGGCGCCACAGCCTGCGGCGCAGCCCGGTCGGCGGTGCGGGGCGGTTGACGATCTCCATGGTGTCGGCCTTTCTCGTGGGGGGATGGGGGAGGGCCTCAGGGGGCGTCGTCCCCCAGCAGGTCTTCCGCCGCGGACAGCGCCTGGTCCATGGGCAGGTCCGCGTCGACCATGCGGTGCAGCATCAGCCCGTCGATCGCGGCGACGATCAGGGTGGCCGCGCCCTCCCGCCGGGCAGCGGGCCAGCCGGGATGCAGCAGGCCGAGCCGGTCGGCCACCTGGGCGCGCACCAGACGCAGCTCGTCGCGCAG
This sequence comes from Nonomuraea fuscirosea, assembly GCF_035917475.1. NCBI lineage: Bacteria > Bacillati > Actinomycetota > Actinomycetes > Streptosporangiales > Streptosporangiaceae > Nonomuraea > Nonomuraea fuscirosea. Next base: position 3,123,597 of record NZ_CP109074.1, read on the forward strand.
CACCGCGCCGAGCGCGGGGTCGCGGGTGGCTCCCACGATCAGCTCCGCGGCCAGGCGGGTCGTCCGCTCGTCGCCGCTCGCGTGCGGCAGCGTGTCGCGCATCATGCGCAGCGCCGCCCGTTCGTCCTCGACGCCGAGCAGCTCGGCGAGCAGCGGGCTGATGACCAGGTCGGTGGCCCGGCGGAAGATCGCGGTGTGCAGCCCGGCCAGCCCGCCGAAGTGGTAGTGGATCAGCCCCGGGTTGGTGCCCGCCCGCTCGGCCACGGCGCGCGTGGTGACCCCCTGCCATCCTTCCTGGCCCAGCAGCGCGATGCCGGTGAGCACCAGTTGCTCGCGCCGTCGGTCGCCTCGCGACGAAGTTGGTCGATCGGCCAAGTTGGTCATACGACCAAGTTAGCACGCCGGATCGGCGGAGCGCGCGGCGGGGAACGGGCGGTGGAGGATGGGCGGTGGAGGACGGGCGGTGGAGCGGGAACCCTCTAGCGCTCCAGGCCGAAAGTCACGGCCACCCGCCGGACGAGGTCGTCCTCGGCGTCGCCGACCGCGACCTCGATCCCGTGCAGCCCCAGGCGCCGGAGCTGCCCGGCGAGCCGGTCGGTGAAGAGGGCGTCGCGCTCCAGCACGTTCCGCAGCGCCCGCCGCGGATCGCCGGTCCTGGCCAGGAAGCTCCAGTCCGGCCCGCCGCGGCCGTCGAACACCGCCCGGCGGAAAGCGGGCGTCGGCAGCAGCCACACCGCCCGGCTCACGTCGGCGAGCAGCGGCCGGACCAGGGCCGGGAGCAGCCGGAAGCCCTCGGCGAGCAGCGGGCGGTCGGCGGGCAGGGCGAGCAGGTCCTCGACGATCAGCTCGAAGCCTTCGCCGCGGTACCAGTGGAAGGTGTCCAGCATCTCGGCCGGGCTCCTGGTCACCCAGCGCTCGTCCATGTCCATGGCGGCGAACCGGCCCAGGTGCGGAGCCCGGTCCGGGGGCAGGCGGCGGGCATGATCGGGCATGGCCGCGTCGGTGTCGTACAGGCGCATCCCGTGGCGGCCGGCGAGGCGGCGGGCCGCGGTGGACTTGCCGGCCCCGCTGCCGCCGCCGATCCAGTGGACGTGGCGCAGCCGTTCCCGCAGGACGCCGTCCGGTACGTCGTCGTGGCCGCGCATGGTCACAGCTGGTTCCTGATCGGCACGGGCGTGTCCGGGATCGGCTGGGCGAGGTATCCTGCCACCTCGGCCGGGGTGAGCAGGCGCGCCTCGCGCAGGACCTCCAGCGACTCCTGCCAGGACCGCCGTGCCTCCTCGTGCCGCCCGAGGTCGTACAGCGTGTGGCCGAGCCACCAGCACGACACCGCGACGCCCATCGTGAACCCGGCCGTGCGCTGGAGTTCGATCGCCCGCCGGTACTTCTCGACGGCCTCCTGCGCCATCCCGCAGGCCCGGTAGGCGTCGGCCAGGGTGTCGTAGTTGATGCCGAGCTGGCCGGTGTCGCCCGTTTCCTCTGTCAGCGCCAGGGCGTGCCGCGCCTCGCTCACGGCCTCCTCGTGTCTCCCCTGACGGCAGAAGACGTGTACCCGGTTGTTGCGCACATAGGACTCGTGGACCTTGCGCTTCGTCCGCTCGATGATGGCGAGAGCCTCCTCCAGAGCGGCGTGCGCGTCGTCGTAGCGGCCCATCACGGTGTAGGTGATGCCGAGGTCGTTGAGCATCCCCGCCTTGTTGTCCGGCTGTCCCGCCCGGTCCCAGCAGGCCAGCCCCTCCTCCAGGTAGGTCACCCCCGTCTGGAAGCCCCCGAGTTGCTGGTGGATGCTGCCGAGCCCCTGCAACAGGTACGCGCGGGCCGTCCAGTCCTGCTCTTCCTCGGTCAGCCGCAACGCCTCCTCGGTCACCTCGATGAGCTCGGGGAACCAGCCCCGGCTCTCGAACAGCCAGATGATGGCGTTCGCGAGGCCCGCCGTCGAGGGGTCGGAGTCGCGCACCGCCTGCCGTGCCGCCGCCAGGAGGTTGTCCCGCTCGCGCCGCACCCAGTCGTTGGCGTCCGCCAGCGTGGTGAGTTCCTCCCCGGGCCGCTCGGTGGGAACCACGCCATTGACCACACCTCCGCCGAAGAGCAGGGTGCACGCCTGCTGCGCGGTGGCCAGGTAGTGGTCCAGCACACGGTGGGCCGCGCCGGCCGGGTCGTCGTCGGGGGGCCGCTGTTCGCGGGCGTACAGCCGGACGAGGTCGTGCATCCGGTAACGGCCGGCTTCGGCGGGTTCGAGCAGGCGGGCGTCCGTCAGGTGCTCCAGTGCCGTCTCGGCGCGGTGCTCGGTCCAGTCCGTCAGCGCGGCGGTGGTGGCCGGGGTGTGCGTGGGCAGGTCCACCAGCCCCAGCAGGGCGAGCAGCCGCGCCGCGTCCCGCCTTCCTGGTTCCTCGCGCAACTGCTCGTGGCTGACCGCGATACTGGCGCGTACGGCCAGGTCGGCGTACTCCAGCAGGTCGAGCCGCCGGGTGGCGTCGGCCAGCCGGCCCGCGAGATCGGCCGGCGACCAGTCGGGCCGGGCCGCCAGGCGGGCTCCCATGATGCGCAGGGCGAGCGGGAAACCGCCGCAGAGCCGGGCGATCTCCAGCGCCGCCTCCGGCTCGGCCTCCACCCGGCCGGCTCCGGCGACCCGGGCGAGCAGCGCGACGGCTTCGGTGTCGTCGAGCCGGCCGAGCCGCAGGTGCCGGGCGTTGTCCAGGGTGACCAGCGGATCGCGGCTGGTGACCAGGACGCGGCAGCCCGGCCCCGCGGGCAGCAGCGAGCGGACCTGGCGGGCGTCGCGGGCGTTGTCGAGGATCACCAGCAGGTGACCCGCCGCGGTGAGCGAGCGGTAGCGGGCGGCCGCCTCCTCGGCGTCCACGGGAACGGCGGTGCCGTCCAGGCCCAGGGAGCGCAGCAGGTGGCGGAGGGCTTCGACGGGCGTCAAGGGGGTGAGCCCGGCGGTGGATCCGTGCAGGTCGACGTAGATGACACCGTCGGTGAAACGTCCGGCGACGGCGTGGGCGACGTGGACGGCGAGGGCGGACTTGCCGATGCCGCCCGGCCCGCTGATCACGGTGACCGCACCCCCACCCGCCGCACCGGCCCTGGGCGGCTCGCCCCGGGCGGGGCCGGTCGGGGCCGTTCCAGGCGGCTCGGCCTTGAAGCCGCCGGTCGGGCCCGATCCCGGCTGCTCGGTCTCGGAGTCGCCGGTCAGGTCGGTTCTGAGCCGGGCGATCTCGGCCGCGCGCGCCGTGAACGCCTGGGTGCGGGCGGGCAGTTCGGCGGGGGCGACGGGCCGGCCCGTCGCGGCCCGGTGCTCCGGTGGCAGGTCGAGCTCGGGATCCTTGACGAGTACGGCCTGCTGGAGCTCGCGGATCTCGGTGCCGGGCTCGATGCCCAGTTCCTCGACCATGATCCGGCGCAGGCGCTGGTAGACCTCGAGCGCCTCGGGCGCCCGGCCGTCGCGGTAGAGGGCGAGCATGAGCTGGGCGGCCGGCCGTTCCCGGAGCGGGTGCGTACTGACGTACGCGGCGAGCTCGCCGGCCAGGGCGCGGTGCTCACCGGCGGACAGGCGCAGGTCGGCGTGGTCCTCCAGGACGGCCAGCCGCTCCGCCCCCAGGCGGGCGGACTCGATCCGCGCCCAGGTCGCGTCCACCTCGGCCAGCGCCGTGCCGCGCCACAGCCCGAGCGCCCCGCGGAACAACGCGTCCGCGGTGGCGAGAGAGCCTTCGGCGTGAGCGGCCCTGGCCCGCCCGGCCAGGCTGGTGAAGGCGTGCGCGTCCACGTGGTCGGGCTCGATCGCCAGCCGGTAGCCGCCGGGCACGGTCTCGATGAGCTCCGCGCCGCCGTGGGCGGCGAACGCCTCACGGAGCTTGGAGATCACGATGTGCACCTGCTTGCCCGCGGTCGCGGCGGAACTGCTCTCCCACACGTCGGACAGCAGCCGCTCGGCGGGTACGGACCGCCCCGCGGCCAGCGCGAGCCGGGCCAGCACCCCCACCCGCCGGGCCCCGGCGACCTGCACCGGTTCGCCGTCCGCCTCGACCTCCCAGGGCCCGAGGCACCTGATCTCCAGTCTCAAGGGAGCGCTCCCGTCGTCAACGAAGATCGCCAAGTCTAGCGACCCGCCCTCCGCCCGGCGCTCGCTCTCCCGGATCCCCGGCGCGCGGCCGGCCGTTCCGGAGAACCCGGCGGCGAGCTCTGGGAGGGCGGGTCAGGCGGAGTCTCGGACGACGAGGACGGGGTCGAAGATCTTCGCGGTGGCGGGGCGTCCGGGCTGTTCGACGTGGGCCAGCAACATCCGCGCCATCGCCCCGGCCATGTCCTCCACCGGATGGCGGACGGTGGTGAGCGGCGGCCGGCACGCGGTCGCCGCGCTGCTGTCGTCGAAGCCGACCACGGCCACGTCCTCGGGCACCCGGCGCCCGTGGTGGCGCAGGGCGACCAGCGCGCCCTGGGCCATCAGGTCGTTGGCCACGAACACGCCGTCGAGACCGGGCTGCTCGGTCAGCAGCCGCTCCATGGCCGCCTCGCCGCTGTGATGGGTGAAGCCGCCCTCGGCGTGGGGCACGTAGGCGTGGCCGTGGGCGGCCATCGCGTCCAGGAAGCCGGTCAGCCGGGACTGCCCGGCCAGCACGTCGAGTGGGCCGGAGACGGTCGCGACGCGGCGGCGGCCGCGGGCGACGAGGTGGTCGGCGGCGAGCTTGGCCCCGGCCCGATGGTCGACGTCGACGTAGCTGATCGGGATCGGCTCGGCCGGCCTGGCGAACAGCACGGCCGGCACCCGCGCCTCGACCAGCAGCCGGGGCAGTGGGTCGGCCGCGTGGGTGGAGACCAGCAGCGCCCCGTCGGCGTTGCCGTGACGCAGGTGGGTGAGGACCTGGGCGTGGATCTCGGCGGTCTCGGCGAACATCAGGATCGGATGGATGCCCCGGGGCCGCAGGAAACGCACGATGCCGCCGACGACGCGGCCGAAGAACGGGTCGGCGAAGACCTGGCCGGGAAAGGGGGCGTCGGCGCCCTCGCCGCCCGCCCCCGAGACGACGAGCGCGATCGCGCCGGTGCGCCGGGTGACGAGGGAACGGGCGGCGTGGTTGGGCACGTAGCCGGTGGTGGCGATGGCCTGTCTGACGGTCTCCTGGATCGCCGGGTCGACGTTGCGGATGCCGTTGATCACCCGGGAGACCGTGGACCGCGAGACTCCCGCCGCGCGGGCCACGTCTTCCAGCGTGATGGACGAGCCTGATGACGGCGAGGGATCTTGCCTCATCCGCCCTTTATAGCACAGCGCTCGGAGAGCGCTCTCCGGACTCTCCTCTCATGGCCGGGGAAGCTGGAAGTCCTCGGTCAGCGCGGCGCCGCGATGCGGTTTGTACAGGTCGTAGCCGCGCGGGTTGCACTGGAGGCCGCCGTTGATGCAGTGGGTCACCAGCGCGTCGAGGATCGCCGGGTCGTCCCAGGCGTTGAAGAAGTCGTAGTGCCAGGTGTAGCCGCGCCCGCTGGACAGCCGGGCCTGGGACAGGTCGCCGTCCGCCGGGAAGGCGATCTTGAACTCCAGCATCGGCACCGCCACCGGATGCCCGGCCGGGCAGTAGCCGCCGACGGGGTAGGCCATGTGGCTCTTGTGGTCGGCGCTGTCCAGGTTGACCCCGTCCCAGCAGCTCGGCGCCTGATAGCGGACGTTGACCTGGGTGCCGGTCGCGCACGAGCGGGGGATGTCCCAGCTGCGCGACAGGTCGCCGCATTCGAAGCCCTCCACGGCGCCGGGCGCGTCGCGGAACTCCTCCAGGCTCGCGTACGGGCTGCCGACGACGAAGCGCAGGCCCTGCGGGAACGGCTGCACCCGCCAGTACTCCAGGATGCCCGACTTGTAGTAGATGACCTGGTCGCCGGTCGGCTGGATCAGCTGGTCGCCCTTGTAGAAGCTGGGGAACCAGTACGCCGACCGGTCGTGCGGATTGGTGCACGAGGTGCCGCCGCCGAGCAGCGAGGCGGCCGTGCTGCCCGCGTGGGTGGTCCGGTTGCCGACGAACGTGTGCATGTGCGAGGCGCCGGGCAGGCCGGGGTAGACGATGGGGTCGTCGGGCCGGTTCGCCGTCCACGAGCAGTTGGCCTGGAACTCGTGGTGGGTCACCTCGTCGGTGTACGTCGGGCTGGGTCTCGGCGTGGCAGGCGAGCCGCCGGTGCCGTAGGCGCGCATCTCCCACAGGGAGTAGCCGTAGCCGGTGCCTCTGCTGGTGCCGTACATGCGGACGTGGCGTCCGGTGGCGGTGAGGTCGATGGTCTGGGCGCCGCCGGTGCCGGTGGTGGTGGCGTAGGCGTCGGTCCAGCTGGTGCCGTCGTTCGAGGTCTGGATCCTGAACGCGGTGGCGTACGCGTTCTCCCAGATGAGCACGACGCGGCTGATGGCGGCGGGGGCGCCGAGGTCCACCCGCAGCCACTGCGGATCGGCGACGGCGCTCGACCAGCGCGTGGTGGTGCTGCCGTCCACGGCGGCGCCGGCGCTGTAACCCGTGCCCTCGACGGAGGAGGCGGTCGCCGGCCGCCCCTGCGAGAGCAGGCCGTCGGCGGCGGAGGCGGGGACGAGCGTGGTCAGGCCGGCCGCGACCAGCGCGGCCACTGCGGCGAGTGCGACGCACAACGCTCTGAGAGGGAACGTGGCGGGACTGCGGGAAGGGGGCATGGGTCTCTCCTCCGACGGGTCGGGCACGACACGTAGGAGAGCGCTCTCCAAAAGAGTGACCGTCGCGGTGACCCGTTGTCAAGCGGGGGAGGGGCCGCGGGTGTCCTGGCCTGCCGCGTTTCCGGTGGATGAGCAGGGTGTTTCACTCCGGTGAAGAAATGGGTCTTGACTCCGTGGCCGGGCGGGAGGACTCTCCACTACGGAGAGCGCTCTCCCACCTGAGCCGTGCCCGCGGCCCGGCACCCCCGTCGGTAGGAGAGCTCGTGCACCCCACTCGCAGTCCGGGCCCGCGCCGGTTGACGGCGGTCGCCGTCGCCCTGGCGGGCCTGATCGTGTCCCTGCTGGGCTTCCCCGCTCCGGCGGCGGCCGACAGCCTGCTGTCCCAGGGCCGTCCGGCGACCGCCTCCTCGCAGGAAGGGGCCGCCTACGCCGCGGCGGCCGCGTTCGACGGGGACCTGACCGGCACCCGGTGGTCCAGCTCGTTCAGCGATCCGCAGTGGTTGCGGGTCGATCTGGGCGCCTCCGCCCGCATCAGCCGCGTCGTGCTGACCTGGGAGAGCGCGTACGCCACCGCGTTCAAGATCCAGACCTCGAACGACGGCAGCACCTGGACCGACGCCCACACCACCACCACCGGCACCGGCGGGACCCAGACCATCGACCTCACCGCCACCGGACGCCACGTCCGCCTGCACGGCACGACCCGCGCGACCGGCTACGGCTACTCCCTCTGGGAGATGCAAATCTATGGCGAAACCGGAACAGACCCGGGCACGTGGAGCGAGGTCTGGCGGGACGACTTCACCGGCCCGGCCGGCAGCCCGCCGTCGGCCGCGAACTGGATCCCGCGCACCGGCACCTCCTACCCCGGTGGCCCGGCCGACTGGGGCACCGGCGAGGTCGAGACCATGACCGACGCGCCGGCCAACGTGCACCTCGGCGACGGCCGCCTGACCATCAAGGCGATCAGGGACGGCGCGGGCCGCTGGACCTCCGCCCGGATCGAGACCCGGCGCGCCGACTTCGAGCCGAGGCCGGGCGAGCTGCTGAAGTTCAGCGCGATGATCAAACAGCCGGACGTCGCGAACGGGCTCGGCTACTGGCCCGGCTTCCGGGCGACCGGCGCCGCCTTCCGCGGCGACCACACGAACTGGCCGGGCATCGGCGAGACCGACATCATGACCGCCGTCAACGGCCGCGACCAGCTCGCCAACACCCTGCACTGCGGCACCGCCCCCGACGGCGTGTGCAACGAGTACAACGGCCGCACCAGCGGCTTCGCCAGTTGTGCCGGCTGCCGCACCGGCTACCACGAGTACACCCAGGTCGTCGACCGGACGAAGACCGACGAGGAGATCCGCTTCTACCTCGACGGCAGGCAGACCTGGGTCGTCCGCGAGAGCCAGGTCGGCGTGGCCGCCTGGAAGGCCGCCGTGCACCACGGCTTCTACCTCCGCCTCGACCTGGCCGTCGGCGGCTCGCTGCCGAACACCCTGGCCGGCGTCACCACGCCCACCGCCGCCACCACCTCCGGCGGCGAGCTCAGTGTGGACTGGGTCGCGGTCTCCCGGCAGGCCGGCTCCGTCCCCGCCGAGATGAGCGACCCGCCCGTCCCCGCCGGGCCGAGCGTCGTGCGGGTGACCGGCTCGCAGGGCGACTGGCGGCTGACCGTGAACGGCTCGCCGTACCTGATCAAGGGGGTGACCTACGGCCCGCCGCAGGCCGCGGCCGACGGGTACATGCGCGACCTGAAGGCCATGGGGGTCAACACGATCCGCACCTGGGGCGTCGACGACGCGCACACCCCCGCGCTGCTGGACACCGCGGCCCGGCACGGCGTCAAGGTCATCGTCGGGCACTGGCTGAACCAGGGTGCCGACTACGTCGGCGACACCGCGTACAAGACGAGCGTGAAGAACGAGATCGTGGCCCGCGTCAACGCGCTGAAGAACCGCCAGGGCGTGCTGATGTGGGACGTCGGCAACGAGGTGATCCTCACCATGCAGGACCACGGCCTGCCGGCCGACGTGGTCGAGCAGCGGCGGGTCGCCTACGCGACATTCGTCAACGAGGTGGCGCAGGCGATCCACGCCGCCGACCCGAACCACCCGGTCACCTCGACCGACGCCTACACGCACGCCTGGACCTACCTACAAGGCGCACGCCCCTGCCCTCGACCTGCTGGCGGTCAACTCCTACGGCGCCATCCACACCGTCAGGCAGGACTGGATCGCCGGCGGGCACACCCGGCCGTACATCGTCACCGAGGCGGGACCCGACGGCGAGTGGGAGGTCCCGGACGACGTCAACGGCGTGCCCGACGAGCCGGGCGACCTGGAGAAACGGGACATGTACCTGGCGAGCTGGAACGCCGTCACGGGCCACGCCGGCGTCGCGCTCGGCGCCACCGAGTTCCACTACGGCCTGGAGAACGACTTCGGCGGCGTCTGGCTCAACACCACGACCGGGGGCTGGCGCCGGCACGGCTACCACGCGCTCAAACGCGCCTACACCGGCCAGGCCACCGGCAACACACCACCGGCGATCACCTCGATGACGGTCGGCTCGCAGACCGCCGTGCAGGCGGGCAAGGAGTTCGCCGTCGAGGTCGCCGCGTCCGACCCGGACGGCGACCTGATCCGCTACAACGTCATGGTCGGCGACAAGCACATCACCGGCAACCGCGGCCTGACCCAGGCGCGCTTCACCGAGACGGGCCCGGGCAGGTTCGCGGTGACGGCGCCGGAGCGGATGGGCGTGTGGAAGGTGTACGTCTACGCCTACGACGGCCACGGCAACGCCGGCATCGAGCAGCGCTCGTTCCGCGTGGTGCCGCCGGTCGTCCCGGGCACCGACCTGGCCAGGGGCCGGCCGACCACCGCCTCGACCTACCAGGCGAACGGCGACGGCGGCCCGTTCACCCCTGACCGGGCCACCGACGGCAGCTTCACCACCCGCTGGGCCAGCGAGTGGGCCGATCCGCAGTGGATACAGGTGGACCTGGGGCGGACCGCCGCGATCAAGCACGTCCAGCTCGGCTGGGAGGACGCCTACGGCGCGGCCTACGAGGTGCAGACCTCGGTCGACGGGGCCGGCTGGACGACCGCGTACAGCACCGCGAGCGGTGACGGCGGCTTCGACGAGATCGCGCTGAACACCTCCGCCCGCTACGTCCGGCTGAACCTCACCCGGCGCGGCACCGCGTACGGCTACTCGCTGTGGGAGTTCGGCGTGTACGGCTGACGCGTCAGGAAGCGGCGTCCCGGCCACGGCCCGGGACGCCGCCCGGAACCCGCGGTTCATCCGGCGGCCGCGATCGGTGGCGCGCCGCTGCCCTCCAGCCGGGTGGTGATCGCGATCCGGTTGTGCGTGTTGATCACGGTCGCGGCCCAGATCAGCGCCGCCAGCTGGGTCTCGTCGAAGAGGCTCGCCGCCTCGGCGTACACGGAGTTCGGCACCTGACCGGCGAAGACCAGCGTGATCGCCTCCGTCAGCGACAACGCGGCCCGCTCCCGGGGAGTGAGCACCTTGCTGTTGCGCCAGGCCCGCACGTCGCGGATGCGCTGCTCACTCTGGCCCATGGCGCGCGCGTCCCGGAGGTGCCGGGTGAGCGAGAGGGAGCAACCGTTGATCTGGGACGCGCGGATCCTGACCAGCTGCAGCAACTCCGGCTCGATGCCGGCGGCCCGCGCCGCGGCCAGGGCCGCCTCGTGCAGCGCGCTCATCGCGCTGGAGACGTCCGGGGTCACGTCCTTGATCGCGATCCGGGTGACGGTGGCATCAGACATGGGCGTGGCTCTCTTCCCGCTCGTTGAAAAGGCGCCTGCGTTACGGCAGGGGATACGCGGCGCCCGCCCGCGCGGTTCGATCACCGAAGCTCAGGGGAGGGGTTACGGGTGCACCGTCCAGCTGCGGCGGGCGTTCAGGGTGGCGGGCTCGAAACCGGCCAGTTGCTTGTAGCGCAGGGCGATCTCCTCGCGCTCGGCCAGCGGCAGGACCTGCTCGACGTCGGCGAAGCCGCCCGGGGCGCGTTCGCAGGCCAGCCGCAGGATGACCTCGGGCCCGTCCTTCCGGTTGGCCAGCACGATGTTGTTCGTGACCGGCCGGCGCTGCTCCTCGTAGAACTCCAGGCCCAGGCCGTGGGCCAGCGCGTACGCCAGGACGCGGGCGTCGATGACGGCCTGGGTGCCGCCGTTGGAGCCGGTCGGGTACATCGGGTGCGCCGCGTCGCCCATCAGCGTCACCCGCTCCGCCGACCAGCGGGGTAACGGGTCACGATCGACCAGCGGGTACTGGAACACCTGCTCCGCGCCCTCGATGAGCGCCTGCACGTCCAGCTCGTCGCAGTGCCAGCCGCGCACGTGGGGCAGCACGCGCTCCACCTCGACGGGCTGGTTCCAGTCGCCCGTGGGCACGCCCTCGACCCGCGCCCGGTGCTGGACGGCCCAGTTGATCAGCTGGGTGCCGTCGTCGCCGGGCGGCGCGACGGGGTAGATGACCAGCTTCTGCGTGCTGTCGCCGATCATCAGCATGGAGCCGCCGGTCAGGAACGGCTTGGCGTACGTGGTGCCGCGCCACAGCACGTCGCCGCCCGGCACCGGCTCGCCCTCACCGGGGAACAGGGCCTGCCTGACGCTGGAGCGGATGCCGTCGGCGCCGACGAGCAGGTCGGCGTCATGGTCGAGGCCGGTGACGGGGGAGCCGAGGACGACCGACTCCGGGCCGAGGCGCTCGCGTACCGCCTCCAGCAGCATCATCTGCAGCCGGCCGCGATGGATCGAGTACTGCGGCCACCGGTAGCCGGCCCGCAGCCCGCGCGGCTCGGACCAGATCCGCTGCCCGCGGTGGGTGAGGAAGGTCAGGTCGGCGGTCGCCACGCCGATCGCGGCCAGCCGCTCGCCCAGGCCGAGCTCGATGAGTTCGCGCACGGCGTGCGGGAGGATGTTGATGCCGACCCCGAGCGGGTGCGGCTCCGCCACCGCCTCGTGGACGGTCACGTCCGTGATGCCCGCCGCGTGCAGGCTCAGGGCCGCCGTCAGCCCGGCGATGCCGGCTCCTGCGATGATCACGCGCGGGGGTCGCGTCGTCATGAGGCCTCCGATGGCCGTTCGCCTGCTCCTGGTCGTCGCGCTCGGCGGCTGGCGGATCAGCTCCGCCGTATTCACATGGTCGTCTCTCCGGCCCCGGATGGCTACGAGCCGGCGGGACGGTCCCAGATGCGCCCGGTGACCCAGGCGTACTCCCAGGCCTGGATGTCAGGCGGCTGGATGCCGAGGCCGGTCAGGATGGCGCAGACCTGCTCGCGGTGGTGGTTGGCGTGGTTGACGGCCTGGGCCAGGAAGATGCCCGTGCGGGTCTCGCGCGTGCCCTCGTCGATGACGAGCACGGCCTCGACGTCGATCGGCCGGGCCAGCACCTCCTCCCACAGCCGCGCGGCCTCCGACGCCCGTTTCAGCAGCTCGTCCAGGTCGGCCTCGCGCTCGTCGTCCACCCAGGGGATCTCGGTCGCGGCCAGGCGCCGCACGTAGCTCCCGTCGGCGTCGACGATGTGCCGCAGCGTGGAGAGGATGCCGCCGAACGTGCCGACCCCGCGCACCTCCAGCTGCTCCGCCGAGAGCCGCTGATCCCGGCAGAACTCGATGAGCCGCCCGGTCGCCCAGGCGTTGTGGCGGATCGTGTCGAGCAGGACCGTGTTCATGGGTTCCCCTTCGCAGCGTCCGATCTAGATGCTGCTCGGCCACTCGTGCGGGCGCAACGTATTTAACGCCCCGGGGCGGCCTCCGACCCTCTGGCCTTCCCGGTACGCCGACCTGAGGGGGAGCGATGAGCAAGCGCGACAGGCAGAAGAGCCCGACGAAGAAGCAGAGGTCACCCGGCCCGAGAGGAAAGAAGCCGGACCTCTCGGCGCCGGAGCCGGGATCCGATGTCGAGGTGAGGACGCCGCCCAAGACCCGCGCGTCGCTGCCCAGAAGGGGCAAACCCCCCGATCGTGGTCCCGCCGCCCAACGACTGGGCCGCGCACGCCGCCCGCACGGAACTGACCGTCGAGTTCAAGCCGCAGGCCAAACCGGAGGTGAAGACCGACGGCCGGCCGGCCACTCCGGCCGGCATCGGGGAATGGGCTCGCACACGACGAGAACGGCGAGCAGGCGACCACGGCCTACCTCACCTTCCGCAACGCCCTGCCGTACGCGACCGTCGACGCCGGCGACCGCACCTTCCACGGGGAGGACGAGAACGGCAAGGAGAGCGACACCTTCGGCACCGCCTCGCTCCAGCACGCGATCGGCCTCGAAGGCGACGAGCCGGCCGACCCGCAGCACCACGACGCCGACAGGAAGCTGACGGCGGCCATCCAGGAACTGGAGGCGTTCCTCGCCGGGAAGCCGCCGTCCGGATGGGCGTCGAACTCCGCGCTGGCCAACGCCGCCCGCGCCTCGATCGGGCGGCTGAAGGCCATGCGGAGCAAGGTGCGCACCAATACGACGACCGCCGTCAACGCGAAGGAGATCGGGACCGTGCGCCGGGCGGAGCACAAGGCGGTCTGGACGAAGGTGCGGGACTTCCGCCGCACCTTGTGACCCGTCCCGTCCCCTCCCTCCCGTCCTGATCTCCGGCGAAGTACGCTGTTGCCGGTTTCGCCCCACGCGGAATCGTTCCAGCGTTCCCCCAGGGAGGTCCGGCTTCGATGACCACGACGTTCGGTGTGATCGGCAGCGGGCGGCGGACCCGGTTCTTCCTGCGGCTGGCGAAGGCGATGCCGGACCGGCTGCGGGTGGCCGGCATCGTGACCCGCAGCACCGGCCGGGGCGCCGCGATCACCGCGGAGTGGGGCGTGCCTGCCTTCGGCTCGATCGGCGAGTTGCTCGCTCACGAGCGGCCCGACTACCTCGCCGCGGCGGTGACCTGGGACGCGATGCCGGGCGCCGTCCGCGAGGTGGCCGCGCTCGGGCTGCCCGTGCTCGCCGAGACGCCGCCCGCGCCCGACCTGGCCGGGCTGCGCTCGCTCTGGGCCGACGTCGGCGGCACCGGGCTGGTGCAGGTGGCCGAGCAGTACCTGCTGATGCCCGGGCACGCGGCCCGGCTGGCGATCGTGCGCGACGGCGTGATCGGCGAGCCGACCTCGGTCCAGGTCTCCTCCACGCACCTCTACCACGCGGTGTCGATGATCCGCGGCCTGCTCGGCGTCGGGTTCGAGCCCGCCGAGGTCCGCGCGGGAGCGTTCGAGGCGCCGCTGGCCGACCCGCTGACCTCCGCCGGCTGGCGCGGGGACGGCACGCCCCGCCAGATGTCCACCACCATCGCCACGATCGGCTTCGGCGGCCGGATGGGCCTGTACGACTTCACCGACAACCAGTGGTGGAACCCGCTGCTGTCGCGGCGCATCGTCGTGCGCGGCTCGACCGGTGAGCTGGCCGACGACCGGGTGGTCCGGCTGGCCGACCCGGTCACGCCGGTGGAGTCACGGCTGATCCGCCGCGACACCGGCGTGGACCTCGACCTGGAGGCACGCGACCTGCGGCACATCAGCTTCGACGGGCGGGTGATCTATCGCAACCCGTTCGCCGGGTCGGGCCTGTCCGACGACGACATCGCGGTCGCGGACCTGCTCGAACGCACGGGCGCCTGGGCACGGCAGGAGGGGCCGGCGCCGTACCCGCTGGCCGAGGCCTGCCAGGACCACCTCATCGGGCTCGCCATCGGCGAGTCCACCAAGACCGGCGGCCCGGTCACCACGGGTACGGAGTCCTGGGCGAGCTGACCCCCCCGCCCCCAGGCTCAGGGAAGCTCAGGGAAAGGTAGTGATCGCGTGTCCGAGCCCCGTACGACCCCCGCCCCGGGGCGGACCCCCGCGTGGCGCTACGCCATCGGGATGCTGGGCACCTCCATCCCGATCAACATGATCAAAGGATCGATGATCCTTTACTACGTCGACATCCTCGGGCTCGACGTACGCGCCTACGGCGTGGTCATGGTGATCTACGCGGTCATCGACGCGGTCGACAACCCGCTGCTCGGCCATCTGTCCGACCGCACCCGCAGCCGCTTCGGCAGGCGCCGCCCGTGGCTGCTCGTCGGCGCGCCGATGCTGGTGGCCTGCATGATCGCGTTCTTCTCCGCGCCGTCCTCGCTGCGGGGCATGGGGCTCGTCCTGTGGTTCGCGGTGTTCGCGATCCTGTGCGAGGCCTTCGACTCGATGATCAACGCCAACTACGGCGCGCTGCTGCCCGAGCTCTACCCGCGCGAGCGCGACCGCGCGGTCGCCAACGGCCTGCGCCAGGGCTTTCAGCTGGTGGCGCTCGTGCTCTCGCTGGCGGTCACCCCGCTGCTCACGACGAGCGTGTTCGGCACCGAGGAGTCCACCGAGGGCTTCCGCACCACGGCGATCATCTACGGCGCGGTCGCGCTCGTCGTGATCGCGTTCATGGCGCTCAGCGCGCGCGAGCGGCCGCGCTACTCCACGCGCGAGCGGCCGCGGCTGCTGCCGAGCCTGTGGTCGATCGTGCGCAACCCGATGTTCTGGTCGGTCGGGCTCATCGGCGCCTGCTACGGCATCGCCATGGCGCTGGTGCTGTCGGGCATCCAGCTGTACGTGCGCTACTCGCTCGGGCTCCCGGTCGTGAACGCCCTCTACCTCCAGGGCATCGTCATCCTCGTCACCGCGGGCGGCCTCGTCGTGTGGACCCGCCTGGTCGCCCGGCGGGGCGCGCTGTGGGCCTGGCGGATCGCCTTCGCGGTCCTCGCGGCCGGCTTCGCCGCCCTGTTCTTCGCCACCGGCCTGGTCACCGCGATCGCGGCGGGCATGCTCGTCGGCGCCGGCTGGTCGGGCATGCTGGCGACGAACGACCTGATCGTCGCGCGTGTCCTGGACGCGGACGCGGTCCGCAACGGGGAGCACCGCGAAGGGCTGTTCCTGTCGGCGTTCGGCTTCTTCGGGCGGCTCAACGGGATCGTGACCGGGCTCGCGCTCACCTCGCTGGGCGTGTTCTTCGGCTACAACTCGGGCGCCGACCCCGGCGCCGACCCGGGGCTCGCGTTCCGGATGTACCTGTGCGTGTATCCGTTCGTGCTGACGGCGATCGGCGCGATCGCGGCGCGGATCGTCTCGGTCCCGATCGAGACGCCGCCCGAGGCGACCGACCCGGTCCCGCCGCCTGACCCGGGCCCCGAGGACGGGCCGGCGAACAGCGCTGAGGAGGAACCGATGGATGAGCTCGCGGGACCGGCCGAGGAGCGTCCAGAGCCTGCGGGACCGGCTGCGGAGCGGCCTCTATGAGCCGCCGGCTCGTCATCACGGCCGACGACCTCGGCCGTGAGCAGGGGACCACGGAGGTCATCGCCGAGCTGCTGGCCGAGGGGAACGTCTCCGCGACCACGCTCATCTGCGTCTCACCGGTCGCGGAGGCGGCCGCGAAGCAGGTCAGGGAGCTCGGCGTGCTGCCCCGGCTGCACGTGACGCTCACCAGCGAGCGCGGCCTCCCGCGCTGGCAGCCGCTCGCCGTCACCGGCAGCCTCGCCGATCAGGACGGGACCCTCAGCGCCGACCCGATGGTCCTCGGCGCCCGCGGCGAGGCTCCCGACGTCATGGAGGAGGCGGAGGCGCAGCTGCGCTGGATGCGCGAGCGCGACCTCGCGCCCGTGGCGGCCGACTCCCACGCCGGCACCCTGTACGGCCTGCACGGCAGGTCGTGGCTGGCCGAGACGCTCGAATGGTGCGCGCGCCACGGCCTGGCCTTCCGGCTGCCCCGTGACCCCGAGCCGTATTTCGGCGGGCCGCTCCCGCCGCCGTTCGCGGGGGCGCACGAGCGCGCCGTCGCCCACGCCGACGCGCTGGGCGTGGCCATCCCGGAGACGATCGCCACCAACCGGCACACGGCCGCCGAACTGGGCACGTACGAGACGCTCAGGGACGACTACCTCCGCCGGCTCGCCGCCCTGCCCGAGGGAACCAGTGAACTGTTCCTGCACCCGTCCCGCGAGGACGCGGTCGAAGGGCCGGACGGCGTCGTACGATCATGGGAGGCGCGGCTGCTGCGTGACCCGGTGTGGCACGGCGCCATCGAGAGCGAGGACGTCGAGGTGGTCGAGGGCTGGTGGGACTGACGGCCCGCGCCCGCCGGGGGAGCGGGCGGTGAGGCGGCTGCTCGCCCGGCTCTGGCACGTCCTCGGCGCGCGGCTGCGATGGCGGCTGCTCTACCTGTCCCAGGCCACCTTCATGATCGGGGTGACCGGCGTCGTACGCGACCCTGACGGCAACGTGCTGCTGCTGCGGCACCGCTTCTGGACCGAGCGGCGGCCGTGGGGGCTGCCGACGGGCGGGGCGAAGCGCGGGGAGACGTTCGAGCAGACGGTCGCCCGCGAGGTGCGGGAGGAGACCGGGCTGGAGGTCGCCGTTGGCAGGCTGGTGCAGCTCAGGAGCGGATTCCAGCTGCGGGTGGACGTGGCGTACGAGGCCCGCTACGCCGGCGGCGGCACCCTGCGGCTCAACCCGACGGAGATCCTGGAGGCCCGCTGGTGCGCCCCCGGCGACCTGCCCGAAGGGCTGCTGGAGTCGCACCGCCTGCTGATCGAGGCGTCAGGTGGGCAGCGCGGCCGTGGTGGAGAAGGCGGGGTCGAGGTGCGCGGTGTCGTTGAAGCGCCGCAGGATCCACCGGGCCTCGGTCAGCACCAGATGTGACACCGACCCGTTGTCCGCGCCCAGGAACGCGAACGGCCGCGACCCCGTGGCCGCCGCCAGCGCCTCGGCGATCACGCCGCCGTGGGTGACGACCACGATCCGCCGGCCGGGGTGGGCGGCGGCCAGCCTGCCGAGCGCCTTGCGCACCCGGTCGGAGAAGTCCGCGGCGGGCTCGGCGCCCGGGATCACGTCCCAGCGCTCCTCGGCCGCCATGCGTTTCGCGGTCGGATGCCCCTCCGCGACCAGGCGCCGGAACAGCCCGCCCTCCCACTCGCCGAGATGCACCTCGCGCAGGTCCGGATCCACCACCGGCGTCAGGCCGAGCCGGGCGGCCAGCGGCGCGGCCGTCTGGGACGTACGCCGCAGCGGGCTCACGTAGATCGCGTCCACGCGCTCGGTCGCCAGCCGCCGGCCCACCTGGCGCGCGTGCTCGTGGCCCTCGGGCGCGAGCTCCGGATCGCCCTGGCCGTCCACCAGGGCGAACGGGCGGTCGGGGCGGGCGGGCTCGGACTCGCCGTGCCGGACGAGGAGAACCTCGGTCGCCCCTGGCGGGGTGCGGAACCCGCCCTGCCGGTATTCGACCGGCTTCGTGCTCTCAGCTGCCACAACACGGGACGATACCCCCCCATGCTCCGATCACCCCGGCCGTGGATCGAGGCCGGGTCCGGAAGCGTCGCGCCGGGCCGGTCCGGGTGCGTCGCGCCGGGCCGGGAGAGTCAGGCCGGGTCGCCGGGCGTGAGCCAGGCCAGTGCCGCCGTGACCAGCGCCTCGGCGCCCATGCGCAGCGTCGGCGAGATCACCGGTGCGAACGCGGGGGAGTGATTGCCCGGCACGTCCTCGGCCAGCCGGTCCTCCCGCACCGCCCGCTCGTACGTCTCAGGGTCGGCGCAGCCCAGCCCCCAGAAGACCGAGGGCGCCCCGGCCCCGGCGCCGATGACGCCGAAGTCCTCGCTGCCCATCAGCGGCGCCAGATCCGTCACCCGCTCCGCCCCGAACCGTGCGGTGAACGCCTGCCGGACGACGGCGGTGGCGCCCGGATCGTTCACGGTCAGCGGGAAGGAGTTGAGGGTGCGCAGCTCGGGCGGGCGGGGCGCCCCCGACGCCGCGGCCTCGGCGCGCACCACCCGCTCCACCCCGTCCAGCAGCCTGCGCCTGACCTCGGGCGAGAACGAGCGGAGGTTGACGGTGATGCTCGCCTCGTCGGCGATGACATTCTCCTTGTGACCCGCGTGGATCTGGGCCACGGTCAGCACGGCGCGGTCGAACGGCGACACCTCGCGCGACACGACGGTCTGCAGCCGCATCACGGTGGCCGCGGCCAGCACCACCGGGTCCACCGTGTGCTCGGGCTGCGAGCCGTGGCCGCCCCGGCCGTACAGGCGGATCTCCAGGCTGTCGGCGGCGGCCATGACCTCGCCCGGGCTGACCAGCACCTTGCCCGCCGGCCGCGGGAAGACGTGCTGGCCGAGCACGACGTCGGGGCGGCCGATCAGGTCGAGCAGCCCGTCGTCCACCATGGCCCGCGCCCCGCCCGCCACCTCCTCCGCCGGCTGGAACACCGCCACCAGCGTGCCCCGCCACCGCTCGCGCCCGGCGGCCAGCGCGGCGGCCGAGCCCGCCAGGCAGGTCACGTGCACGTCGTGGCCGCAGGCGTGCATGAGCGGCACCCGCCGGCCCTCGGCGTCCTGGGTGGTCGCGGTGCTCGCGTACGGCAGGCCGGTCGCCTCGGCCACCGGCAGCCCGTCCATGTCGGCGCGCAGTACCACCGCAGGCCCGTCGCCGTTGCGCAGCACGCCCACGACGCCCGTGCCCCCGACCCCGGTGCGCACCTCGAACCCGGCCGCGCGCAGCCGGTCGGCGGCGACGCCCGCCGTGCGCTCCTCCTGGAAGGACAGCTCGGGGTGGCGGTGCAGGTCACGGTAGAGGCCGGCGAGCTCGTCGCACGTGGCGTCGTCGAGCCCGGCCAGGACGGCGTCGGTGGTAGCGGTCATGCGCGTGCCCGTTCCAGTCGGTGATCTCTCCGGCGAGTGTACGCCGGGCGTCTCCGGCCAGGTCGGAGGGGCCCGCCCGCCTCCCGCCGTCGGTACGAGCATTTTTGAAACGTCCTTCTTAGCGGGAAAAGTCTGTCTACGGTCGGCTGTTCGGGGCTATCGTCGCCTCTGGTTCTCCGTGAGAAAGGCGCTTCCGTGACGCAGCTTGTCGTCGAAGGCCATGGCGTGTCCGTGACCCTCGATCCCGGCCGGGCGTACCGGCTGGGCCGCGACCCGAGGTCGGACGTCGTCGTCAGCGACGAGCGGGTCTCACGGACGCATGCCGAGCTGCGGTTCGAGGGCGGCCAGTGGATGCTGGAGGACGTGGGCAGTCGCGGCGGCACGTACCTGGGCGGCCGGCGGGTGCAGCGGGTCGTCGTCGCCCCGGGCAGCAGGATCGACCTCGGCCACCCGACGGACGGCGGCACCATCACCTTCCGCGCCCCCACCGCGGCCCCGACCGCGCCCCCGCCCCAGGAGACCCCATGGCGACCGGGCGCCTGGACCCCGCCACCACCGCCGGGCGCACGACTCTCGCCGCCACAGCCGGACGCACGGACTTCGCCGCCAGGCGCACAGCCCCCGCCTCAGCCCGGTGCGCGGACCCCGTCCCCGCAGCCTGGCGCACGGATCCCACCGCCGCAGCCGGCCGCCTGGACCCCGCCTCCGCCCGCGTCCGCGCCCGCCGCCGTCCCTCCGCCCGCGTCCGCGCCGGCGCCCATTCCTCCGCCTCGGCCCGCGCCCTACGTGTCCGGCCGGCAGCCCGCGCAGCCGGGCGGTGCGGTGCCCATGGCCACGCCCACACCCACGCTCCGGCTGGCCGCGCCCTCCTCAGGGCCCTCGCAGCCGGGCGGCGCCGGGCCCACGCCGACGCTCCGCCTGCCCCGTTCCGGACAGTGGCGTCAGCCGGCCACGGTCAGGGACCTCGGCGGGGCGCAGATCGTCAGCATCGGCCGGGCGCCCGAGAACGACATCGTCCTCACCGACCTGAGGGTGTCTCGGCGGCACGCCGAGCTGCGCATCGACGCCGGCGGCCACGAGATCGTCGACGTGGGCAGCAGGATGGGCACCTACGTCAACGGACAGCGTGTGCGGCGGGCCCGCGTCACGCCCGACGATCTCATCGGCATCGGTCCCTCGTCGTTCCAGCTCGTGGGCGACACGCTCATGGAGTACGCCGACACGGGCGAGGTCTGCCTCCAGGCCCACGACCTCACCGTCACCGTGGGGGACGGCAAGGTGCTGCTCGACCACGCGTCGTTCCCGGTGGGCGAGAAGTGCCTGCTGGCCGTGATCGGCCCCAGCGGCTCGGGCAAGTCCACCCTGCTGCGCGCCCTCACCGGCCTGCGCCCCGCCGACCAGGGCGTCGTCACGTACGACGGGCGCGACCTCTACCGCGACTACGCCGAGCTGCGCTCCCGCATCGGCCTCGTGCCGCAGGACGACATCCTGCACAGCCAGCTCACCGTCCGCCGCGCCCTCATCTACGCCGCCGAGCTGCGCTTCCCCGACGACACCCGGCAGCACGAGCGCAAGGCCCGCGTCGACGAGGTGCTCCAGCAGCTCGGCCTGGCCAACCGCAAGGACAACCGCATCTCGTCGCTGTCCGGCGGCCAGCGCAAGCGCGTCAGCGTCGCCCTCGAACTGCTGACCAAGCCGTCCCTGCTCTTCCTCGACGAGCCCACCTCCGGCCTGGACCCGGGGCTGGACAAGTCGGTGATGCAGATGCTGCGCGGCCTGGCCGACGAGGGCCGTACCGTCGCCGTCGTCACCCACAGCGTCGCCAACCTGGACATCTGCGACCGGCTCCTCGTGATGGCGCCCGGCGGGAAGATCGCCTACTTCGGCCCGCCCGACGAGGCGCTGCCGTTCCTCGGCTTCACCGACTGGGCGGACGTGTTCATCGCCTTCGACGACCCGGCCAGGGACTGGGCCGGCGAGTACGCGCGGTCCCCGCAGTACCAGCAGTACATCGCCGCCGACCTGATCCAGCCGGTCGCGGCGCGGCAGCCCGTCCAGCGCGAGCTGCCGCCGAAGCAGCAGAGCTGGCCGGAGCAGCTCAGCACGCTGGTCCGCCGCTACTGCCGCGGCATCGTGGCCGACCGCCTCTTCCTCGGCATCACCGTCGCGCTGCCCATCGTGATGGGCCTGCTGGCCCGCGTCGTCCCGACGGGCAACCTGATGGGCCCGCCGAACAGCAACGGCAACTCGGCGAACCTGCTGCTGATCCTGTGCATCGGCGGCTGCCTGACCGGCTCCGCCAACGCCGTCCGCGAACTGGTCAAGGAACGCGCCATCTACCAGCGAGAACGGGCGGTCGGGCTGTCCCGCTCGGCCTATCTCTGCTCCAAGATGCTCGTCCTCGGCGTGATCACCGTGGCGCAGGGCGTGGTGCTGACGTACGTGGCGATGCTGAACGTCAAGACGTACGACACGGGCGTGTTCACGGCGCCGATGATCGAACTCTCGCTCGCCGTCGCGCTGCTGTCGTTCACCGCGATGACCGTGGGGCTGCTCATCTCCGCGCTGGCCAAGACCAGCGAGACCACCATGCCCTTGCTCGTCCTCGTCACCCTGGTCCAGCTGGTCTTCTGCGGGGCGCTGGTGCACCTGGACGACAAGCCGGTGATGGAGCAGCTGTCGTGGCTCGTACCGGCGCGCTGGGCGCTCGCCGCGCTGGCGGCCACGCTCGACGTGGGGCAGCTCATCCCGCACATCCAGGACCCGCCGGACCCCCTGTGGAGCCAGGACTTCGGCACGTGGATCCTGGACATGAGCGCGCTGGCCGCGCTCGCGGTCGTCTGCGCCTTCCTGGTGGCCCGCATGCTGCGCCGCCACGAGCCGGCGGTGATGCGCGGCAAGTGACCCCGCCGCCCCTTGGCCGGCGGCGTTCTGACCCAGACGCCCGCTCACCGGGTGGTGAACGCGCCGCCGTTCACGTGGACGGTCTGGCCGTTGATGTGCCGGGCGCCGGGTGAGGCGAGGAAGAAGACGGTCTCGGCGATGTCGCCCGGCGTGCCGGGCCGCAGGAGCGTCGCGGTCTCGCTGACGGACGAGGGGCACGCGCTCATCGAGCGCTCCGTCGACTCGGTGCTCGGCCGCGAGGCCTCCCTGGTCACGGGGTTGAGGGCGGCGGAACGGGCCACGCTCGCGACCCTCCTCGAAAGGCTCACCCTCGACGTACGGCACCGCATGACGACCGGGGAACCGCCGCCCGCGGACCGATGAGTTCTCCCCGTCAGGTAGGTCAAGTACGGGTGACATCCCGCACCCCCGAAGGGAACGAACCCATGGCCAAGATCGTCCTCTACATGACCGTGTCGCTGGACGGCTACGTGGCCGGGCCCGACGACAGCGTGGACGCGCCGATGGGCATCGGCGGGTTCCGGCTGTTCAACTGGCTCGATCGGCGCAACGACCCGGGGCCCAGCGGGGAGGTGTACGCCGAGGCGATGGCCACCCGGGCGGTCATCGCCGGACGTCGTACGTACGAGCTGGCCGGCCGCTGGCAGGGTGACCACCACGACGGCGTACCGATCTTCGTCCTGACCCACGACGTGCCCGGCGAGGCGCCGCCCGGCAGCGTCCGCTACGTCACCGACGCCGCCGAATGCGCCGCCCAGGCCCGCGCCGCCGCCGGCGACGGAACCGTGCTGGTGCACGGGGCCGGGGCGGCGCAGGCCCTGCTGCGGGCCGGGGAACTGGACGAGATGGAGCTGCACGTCGTTCCGGTCCTGCTGGGGGCGGGCCGCCGCCTCTTCGACCACCTGCCGGCCGAGGTCGTCGAGCTGGAGCAGGTCCGCCAGCTGACCACCCCCGACGTCACCCACCTCCACTACCGCGTCCACCGCCCCTGAAAGCGCTGGTCACGGCGATGGGGGCGCGACTCCGCACAGGTAGAGCGACTGTTCCAGCAATTCGGGCGTTACTTTGACTCCGGTCAGGTACTCGGCCATCGCCAAGAACGACTCACTGCTGTGCGCGAGGTCGAAACCGACCAGCCGCGCGATCTCGTCGAATTCCTCGGCTGATCTGATGGAGGAGTCGGCGTCAGGAGAGCTCGACTCCAAGGCCATGCGCTCGCGGCCGTCTTCCATACAGAGGAAGTCCTCCACTCCGTTGACATTGAGAAAATGGGAGACCAGCAGGGTGCCCGCCGACAGCCGCCCGGCGATGTCCGGGCATACGCCCATGAAGCCATTGGGTTCGACGATGAACGCCCAGTCATCGACGGCGACCACCCCGAAGAAATGGCCGTACCCGGAATCGGGTCTGACGGAGCTGGAGAACGCTGTCCTGATCAGCTCCTTGAGCCCCATCGGCGGAAAATCGCCGGCCTCGGCCCCGGTCCGGGTGATGACCTGCTCCGGTGTCAGGCCGCGAACGAGGGTGAAGCAGTATGCCTCCCGCAGATCGGTGTATTCGTCGTAGGTGAACCGGCGGAAGGTGAACCAGGCGTAGTCGGCGGCAGTCGCGATCATGCCGGCATGGTGCCAGCCGGGAGCGACAGAAACGGTCAGCCGGCGCGCCGGTGCGGAGAGCGGTGGGGTGCGACGCCCTGCCGCGCCGGCCCGCCGAGTGGCGTGTCTTAGCGGGGGGCGGGTTCGGGGGCGAGGGGTGGGCCGTCGGGGAGGCCGTCAGGGGCGCGCCAGGTGGCGAGGAAGCCCTCGGCCACGGCGCACGAACCCGCGAACGGCCCGTCAGGATGCTCAAGCGCCGTGCTGGTGAGCCCGGCGACCCGCTTCTCCACCAGGGCACGGGCGGAGGTGGCGTCGGTGACCTCGCGGGTGCGTTCCGAGATGTAGCCGATCGTGGCGCCGGCCCCGCAGACGAAGTCCGCCAGCGTCACGACGCCACGCTCCCGAAGCGTACGCAGGCCGCCGTCCGTGTACGGGACGTTCGCCGCCGGGGCGACGACACGGGCGCGGACCCCGGCGGCTCGCCCGGCGGTCAGGGTGCCGGTGCGCGCGCCGGGCACCAGCACGTCCGCCGCCACCTCGTACAGTGCCTCGGCCGGATGCACGGGCAGCCCGAGCCGCTCCACGCAGGCGTCGCCGTGCTCGGCCCGCAGGTCCTCCAGAACGGCCACGTCCAGCCCCGCCGGGTCGGTCACGCACCCGCGCAGCGTCGACAGCGCCACGATCCGCGCGCCCCGCCGCACGGCCTCCCGCACGACGGCGCCGCCCACCTTGCCGAACCCCTCGACCGCGAGCGTCCGCTCGTCCAGACCGCCGAGCGCCGTCTCCGCCGCGACCACCACCCCCAGCCCGGTCACCATCGTGTCCACCAGCTCGCCGCCGACCTCCTGGTGCATCACCGCGTCGGGACGGTAACCGGGCAGCGGCGCGAAGTCCTGCGTACGCGTGCCCAGGTCGGAAGCCGTCAGGAAGTCCCCCTTCTCGACCAGCGGGGTGATCTCCCGGCAGTAACGGGCCACGGTGGCCTCCCGGTCCGCGGGCTCGGCCCGCAGCACCGCCTTGGCACCGCCGATCCGTTCGCCCAGCACGGCCAGCTTGTACGTCATCGCCCGCGCCAGCAGCCCCGCCTCGCCGGGGGTCACGTCGGGGGCCAGCCGGGTGCCGCCCGCGCTGGTCGGGCAGTCAAGGTCGAAGGCGATGTACCCGTCCACCGAGGCGAGCTCCACGATCCTCATGCGCGCTCCTCACATCGTCCGATCGGCGCCGCCCGGAAGAGGACGGCGCCTGCCGACCAATCTCGACGCCAACCCGCGCCCTGTCCATCGCAGCACCAAGAAAATCGCGGCCCCAAGAAATTCGCAGCACCACGCAAACCGCCCGCAACGCCGCCCGCAACGCGGCCCGCAAACCGCCCGCAACGCCGCCCGCCCCGTCGGCGGACCCGCGTGAGAACGGAACCCGGCGTCCGGCCTACTGCGTCGCCTCCTTCAGCAGGTCGCGCAGCCGTCGCACCAGTCCGGGATCGCCGTCGAAGGTCAGCGTCGCGTCGTCCGCCCGCCGCCACAGCCACAGCAGCACATCCTGGGGCGCGCCCGAGATCGACGCCTCTCCCGGCGCGTCGTCCCCGGCGACCTCGACGCCTGAGGCGGCCAGGCGGACGAGCCAGCCGTTCGCTCCCGTGGTGATCGACACCGCGCGACCGTCCGCGCCGGCCAGGGCATCGCCGAAGTCCTCCGGCCACTGGCGGGAGGCGAAGGCGAGGAAGGTCACGAGGATCTCGTCGATGCCGTCCACCGCCAGGTCGGCCGGGATCGGCATGAGGGGTTCGCCGGCCGCCAGCTCGGCGTCCACCCGGTGCACCGCCGTCTCCAGCGCCATCCTGCGGGCCCAGAAGCCGACGGTCTGGTCGGGGTCGTACCACGTCAGTGCCGGCTCCTCCGGCGGCCGGGAGGCGAGCTCGCCACGCAGCTCGGCCATGGCGCGGTTCAGGTATGCCGCCGGCCCCTTCGGATCCGGCTCGGGTGGCCAGGGCTTCGGCCAGGCGCCCCGGCGCATCGTCTCGACCTTGTGCAGGAACGTGTCGCCGACATGTTTGAGCAGGTCGGCGGTGGTCCACCCGGGGCAGTGGGGCACCGGGGCGGCGAGATCACGGGTGGCGGTGTCGCGCAGCCGCGCGTAGTCCAGCTCGATGAGGTCCAAGTACCGGCGCTGATCCATGCAGCAAGTCAAACACGGGCGCCCGGACGTGGCACCGCTGCTGGTTGCCCTGGCGTACCGGCCAGCACCCGGCAACCCTCGTGCGCCGCTGAACGACGACGGCCGCCACCGCCCTGGAGTGGCGGTGACGGCCGGTGCGAAGACCGCGGGGGAGGGCTCGCCGGATCAGTGGGCGGGCCAGGCGGGTCCGTCGTGTTCGCCGGTGTCCGACGCGCGGGCCGGAAGGAGCAGGGCGGCGACGACCACGGCCACGGACAGCGCCGCGCCGATGATGAACGCCAGCCGCATGCCGCCCAGGTCGGCCAGGCCCTCGCTGACTCCGGCGGAGGTCAGGGCCTCGGCTCGCGCGCTCATCACGGTGATCACGAGCGCGGTGCCGAAGGCCGCCGCCACCTGCTGCAGCGTGCTCAGGATCGAGCTGCCGTGGGAGTAGAGCCGCGGCGGGACCGCGCCGAGCCCGAGGGTGAAGACGGGGGTGAAGGTCGCGGCCAGGCTCACCATCAGCAGCGCGTGCAGGCCCAGGATCTGCCAGAACGGCATCGTCATCGACACCTGGGTGAAGCCGGTGAGCGCGAGCATGATGCCGATCGCGCCGGGCACCACCAGCACCCGGCCGCCGAACCGGTCGAACAGGCGGCCGACCGTCGGGCCGAGCAGCCCCATCGCCAGGCCGCCCGGCATCACCAGGAGCCCGGTCTCCAGGGCGCTGAGCCCGCGCAGGCTCTGCAGGTAGAGCGGCAGCAGGATCATCGAGCCGAGCATCGCCATGAAGGCCACCGACAGCAGGATCAGCGAGACGGTGTAGGTGCGCTGGCGCAGCGTGCGCAGGTCGAGCAGCGGCACACCGTGCTTCTGCAGCCACAGCTGGCGCAGGACGAAGCCGAGGATGGTGACCAGCCCGCCCACCACGATCGCGACGGCCACACCGGCGTCGCCGCCCTCGAACCGGCTGAGCCCGTAGACCAGGCCGCCGAAACCGGCCGCGGCGGTCACCACGCTGAACCAGTCGATGCTGCCGCGCTCGGTCTCGCCGACATTCTCCAGCCGCTTCAGGCCGCCCCACGCGATCAGGGCGGCGATGGGCAGCACCGCGGCGAACAGCAGGCGCCAGGACCCGAACTGCAGGATCACGCCGGAGACCGTCGGGCCCATCGCGGGCGCGACCGACATGGCCAGGGTGACGTTGCCCATCACCCGGCCGCGGTCCTCCTCGGGCACCACGCGCATCAGGGTGGTCATCAGCAGCGGCATCATCACGGCCGTCCCGGACGCCTGGACGATCCGGGCGACCAGCAGCACGGCGAACGACGGCGCCGCCATGGCCAGCGCGGTGCCGAGCAGGAACAGCCCCATCGCGGTGGCGTAGGCGGCCCGGGTGGACACCCGCTGGAGGAACCAGCCGGTGATCGGGATGACCGCGGCCATGGTCAGCATGAAGGCGGTGGAAAGCCACTGCGCGGTCTGCTCGGTGATGTGCAACGCCGCCATCAGCCCGGGAATGGCGTTGATCATGATCGTCTCGTTGAGGATGACCACGAACGTGGCCAGCACCAGCAGCCGGATCACGGGCGGCGTGCGGCCGGACGCGGCGGCCGCGGGCTTGGCGGGTGAGTCGAGCTCTGAGATGGTCACGGAACCTCGTTCGGGGTCGTCGGGGGAGAACCGGTGGTCGCCGGGGAGCCGGGCTTCGGTTTCACAAGAAGTGGTCGTCATGTACAGACTGACCGGCCCCACCGACAAAACTCATCGGCCGCGCCCAACGATGAGGCATGAAGTGGGAAATGTCACCCGAATTACCGTCGCTGCCTCGCAGCTCATGCCCGCGATTCCCCTGGTACGAACGTCCTGCCGCGCCGCCCGGACTCGTTCCCCTCAGACGCCCCGCCGCCCGTCCGGCTGGGCACCCCACGGGCCGTGCGGACGCCGGCCGGCGCTCATCGCGCTGAGCGGAGCCGGCGCCGCACCTCGGCCCCTCCGGTCAGAGACCGGCCGACTTCACCAGACGGCAACTGTCGACCAGCTCACCCACCGCCAGGGAGGTGACCGAGCAGAGGGCGGGCCGCTTGAGGGAGCGGGTGTCGACCGGAGCCGCCGACGTGAACAGGATGGCGAGAGCGCCGGCGGCGATCACTGTGAGTATTTTCATGGCAACAGTATGCAGTCACTCGCGAGGTGGCGGACGCCGTTCGCTCCGGTCAGGCGAGGGCGGCGAGTGCTGCGTCGAGGTCGTCGTAGAGGGGCAGGACCTTGGCCAGGCCGGTGATCCACATGATTTTCGCGCGGCGGTAGTCGACGCCGATGAGGGCGAACTTGCCGCCTGCGGCCTGGCTGGCCTACCAGTGGTGGATGATCAGGCCGAGGGCGCGGGAGTCCATGAAGACGGCGCCGGCGAGGTCGAGGATGATGGAGGTGCCGGCCTGGTCGAGGTGGTCGGCGAACTGCTGGCGGGTGGTGGCGTCCAGCACTCCCTCCACGGCGATCACGGCGATGTCGCCGGCCGTGGACGACGTCAGGCGCAGCGGTGCGGGGGCGGGAGTCTCGCCGGCGGACATCATCACCCCGCCATCGTATCGAGGCCACCGCCGGCCGCTCCGCGGCCGCCTACTGGTGCGGAGGGCGCGGAACGTCCACGCCGGCCGCGCGCAGGTGCGCCTCGATCAGCGCGTTCAGCCGGGCGAGGGACGGCTTCCGGTCCTCCCCGTGGTGGTCGATCACCCCGTACCGGGCGTCCGCGTCGGGCCGCCGCCGCAGCTCGGCGGGCATCGCCAGCCGCGCGGGATCGGCCAGCAGCCGGCCCGCCATCGCGGCCGCCAGCTCCTCGATCCGCGGATCCTCGGGATCCCAGGATTTCGCGTCCCAGCCCTGCTTGGTCAGCTCGGCGAACTCGGGATCGCCGAGCCAGTCCTCGAGCCGGGACAGGAAGCTGTCGAAGATCTCCGGGATCAGCGCCCGCGTCAGCACCATGGCCTCGCGCTGCGTGTCCACGTAGTCGGCGGCGAAGCCGAGGGCGGTCAGCCGGTCGAGGAGCGCGCAGGCCCGGTCGGGCAGCAGGGCCCGGTCGCCCTGGTCGAGCCGGCGCAGCGTGTCGCGGCGCGCGATCAGGTCCTCGATGCGTTCGGTGAGCCGCCGGTCCACGTCGTCCAGGGCGGCGGTGAACCGTACGGGATCGGCGTCGAGCAGGTCGCCGATCTCGGCCAGCGGCACCCCCGCCCCGGCCAGGGTGCGGGCCTGGACCAGCCGGAGCAGGTCGGCCGACCGGTAGCGCCGGTAGCCGGAGCCGTCGCGTTCCGGCTCGGCGACCAGGCCGAGCCGGTGATAGTGCCGCACCGTCTTGATCGTGACGCCGGCGAACGCGGCCGCCTGGCCGATGGTGAGCCCGCCGGTCATCAGCGGGCCATCGAGTACGGGTCGCGGCAGGTCACAGGGTCGAGAATAGCCCGCTTCCGCCCGCTTCATCACGTCGTCGCCGGAGGCCAGAGCGCGAGGCGGTTGACCTTGACCCTAGGTCAAGGCCCACGCTGATCGCAGGCCGCCTCCACGGGGCCGCCGGCACAGGGCCGGGGTCGCTGCCACACTTCCCGCCCGCGCCGGACACCACTACCACCAGCCAAGGATTGATCATGAACGAGTCCCTCCGTACCGTCGAGAACACCGCCGCCGCACAGGACCGCCCGGACCTGCGCAAGGCGATCGAGTCCATCGTCGACCACGGTTTCGCCGGCGTGCAGCTGCGCGTGCACGACGAGCGCGGTCACTGGGCCGGCAGCGCCGGGGTGAGCGAGCTGGGCGGGAGCGCCGCGCCGCCGATCGACGGTCACTTCAGGATCGGCAGCGTCACCAAGACCTTCACCGCCGCCCTGATGCTGCAGCTGGTCGCCGAGGACAGGATCGGGCTGGACACCCCGGTGGCCGGCCACCTGCCCGAGTTCGAGCTGGACCCGCGGATCACGGTGCGGATGCTGCTCCAGCACACCAGCGGCCTGTTCAGCTTCACCGGCGAGATCTACCCGGACGGGACGCAGGTGGCCGGCGGCGTCGCCGGCCTGGGCAAGGAGTGGCTGGACAACCGGGACCGGACCTACCGGCCGGAAGAGCTGGTACGGATGGCGCTGTCCAAGCCGGCCAGGTTCGAGCCGGGAACGGGCTGGAGCTACTCCAACACCAACTACGTGCTGGCCAGGCTGCTGATCGAGCAGGTCACCGGCCGCCCGTACGGGGAGGAGATGCGGCGGCGCATCCTCGACCCGCTCGGGCTGATCGGCACCGTGGTGCCCGAGGACTCGCCGGAGCTCCCCGAGCCGCACGCGCACGGCTACTACCCGTACGAGGACGGCGACGGCTGGCACGTGGCCGACACCACCCGCTTCAACCCCTCGTGGATCTCCGCCGCCGGCGACATGATCTCGACCACCCAGGACCTGCACACGTTCTTCTCGGCGCTGATGGGCGGCCGGCTGCTGCCGGCGCCGCTGCTGGCCGAGATGTGCACGCCGGACCCCACCATGGGCTACGGCCTCGGGGTGTTCGTGGAGCGCACGGACGGCGGCGGCACGATCGTCCAGCACAACGGCGGCTTCTGGGGCTGGGCGACGCTCATGTACGCCACGCCTGACGGCAGCAGGACCATGACCGGCTCGCTGACGTTCGGGGACGCCCAGGTGGGCTGGGTCGCCATGGCCGAGGCGATGGAGCAGGTGAAGCGGCAGCTCGTCACGGCGGTCTTCGACGGCGGCCCCGACGCGCCGACGGCCTGAGCCCGGCCGCGCCCGCGCCGGGCCGGGTCAGTGTCCGGGCGCCCGCTCGCCGTCCGGGCGGGCGAGGAGGGCGGACGCGAGCATCGTGGCGAGCCACTCCTCGTACTCGGCCTCGCTCCACCGGCACACCTCGGTCAGCTTCTCGAAGTTCTCCGTCGCGGTGAGGACGTAGATCTGCTCCGCCGCCCTGGCGGGGGAAAGGCCGGGACGCAACGCGCCGAGCTCGTGGAGGTGGGCGGCGGGGCCGTGGCTGCCTGTCAGCCGCTCACGTTCGATGCCGTCCAGCACGTCCCGAAGCCCGTGGTCGCCCGGCGACGCGGCTGCGGCGTCGCGCAGGACGCGGTGCACGGACGTGACGCGCCGCAGGATCGCGGTGGCCATGGCGGCGTAGCGGGCCAGCTTGCGTACGGGATCCGGCTCGTCGATGATCGCCCGCACCTCGGGACGGTCGCTCTGCGGCAGGGGCCGGGCGTCCCCGGCGAGCGTGACGTCGTAGACGAGCTTGGCCAGCGCGGGTTTGCCGCCGGGGCACGACGTGTACAGCGTCTGGACGGCCACCCCGGCCTCGCGGGCCACGTCGGCCATGGTCGTGGCGGCGTAGCCCTTGCCGATCATCAGCTCGTGCGCCGCCGTCGCGATCTTCTGCCGGGTGGCCTGGGCGTGCTCCTGGCGCAGGGCGCTGGAGTAGCGGCGGCGCTTTCTCTGCTCGGTCATCGGAGGCCATGATTCCAGAACCATATTGACTAGAGTCTTCTCTAATGAATATGGTCCAATCTAACCAAGCCTTCGTCGCGAAAGGGGCCCACGGTGTCCTCGGTTCTCACGGCGTCCAGGATGATCGCGTTGCTGCTGGTCGGCTCGTACGCGGGCGGCGTCGCCTTCGTGGTGCTGGCCCCGTCCGTGGGCCGGCTGCCGGGGCCCGCATACGTCAGGTACTGGCAGGCGCTCAACGTCGACTACGGCCGGGCCATGCCGCCGCTCCTGCTGGCCGGCATCGCCGCGTCGCTCGTCGTGTCGGCCCTGTCGTGGTCTCGCGGCCGGCTCGTCTTCGGCCTCAGCGTGGCCGCCCTGGTCCTGGTGATCCTCACGGTCGCCCTCACCCTGGCGGGCCTGGAGCCCGTCAACCGGATCGTGGACGGCTGGAATCCCGACCTGCTGCCCGCCGGCTGGGAGGAGATCCGCCGCCGGTGGTCCAGCCTGCACCTCGTCCGTACGGCACTCGCCCTCACGGCGTTCGTCTGCCTGATCGTCGCTCAGGGCCTCGACCGCCTGTCCACGGCCGACCCGCGACCGGCCCAGGACGGCTACCCGCTCACCACCCGCCAGTGACCGGACGGGCCCGTCACTGGCACTTGCCCGCGAGCCATGAACGCAGCTGGGACGGGTAGTCGGTGGCGATCCGCTTGGCGCCGCTCTGGAGCGCCTGGTTCCACGCGCTCTCGTTCAGCCGCCAGGAGGGCGGCGGCTCCTCCCACATGGTGACGTCGGGCCAGACGGGGCCGCCGCTCAGCACCTGCGTCATGCCCGCGGCGGTCACCCGCCGCCGCAGCTCGGCGGAGACGCCGCTGTCGTGGGAATACAGGATGATCTCCTGCGACCGGTAGTTCTCCCTGACGGGGTCGAGCACCTCGGCCCAGGCCCGCGCCTTGATCGCGGCGTCCGCGTGGAACAGCGACTGCTTGCCCTCCGGCTTGACCTCCACCATCCCGATCATGCCGGCCGACCTCATCGCGGCCAGCCACTGGCGGAACGTGTGCACCCTTTCGCCCTCGAACGGGCCGCGCGTGATGGTGCGCCCGTCGAGCCGGGTGTCGCCGCTGGCCCACCAGATCTCGGTGATGTTCTTCTTCGTGCCGGTCAACCCCCAGGTCGATGTGTTGTGCCACATGACGGCCTTGGTGCCGTCCCTGGTGAGCTGCAGGTCGGCCTCGACGCCCGCCGCGCCCCACGCCTTGTACTGGCGGATGGCGGCCGGGTTGTTGGGCTGGCGGATCTGGTCCCGTTCCCAGGCGTCGGCGCCGGTGGGGTAGCCGCCGTGCCCGAAGATCTGCGGGCACGCGGGCAGCGCGGCCGACGGGGCGGTGAGTAACGAGGCCAGCAGGAACGCGGCGAGGGGGACTGCCACAGCACGCACCTTTCGATCTTGTCGTCAGTGCACGACACTGTCCCACAGCACGCTCGCGCCGGGCATCAGGTGACGATCGCGTTTCCGGCCCGACTACGACCGCAGCCGTTTCGAGCCGGCTTCGAGGTCGCGTACGGCCGCGACGGCCTGCGTCACGTCGGCGTGGATGTTCAGGGCGTCCCACACGCCGGTGAGCTGCAGGATCCGCGCCGGAAGATCCTGGACGGCGGCCAGGTGCAGCGTGCCGCCCTCCCGGCGGATGTCGGCGTGCACCAGCAGCAGCACCTGCAGGCCCATGCTGTCCATGAACGTCAGCCCGGCCAGATCGAGGATCAGGGGACGGCCGCGCCGCCGCTCCCGGCTGATGAAGGACTCGAGCCGGCCGACGTTGGTGGCGTCGAGCTCGCCCGACACGACGATCAGCGCGCCGGCGGCCACCGAGCGGCAGCGGACACCGAAGGGAGGAGACATGGAGGTCTCGTCGCGGGCGTTCAGCTGATCGACGAGTGCGCGAGAGAGATGAACACGAGCGATCCCCACAGTAGGCCGGCCTCATGGTGACGTCGGCGACGCCGTCACCGTTGACGCTACGGCCGAAGCGGGTCGCGGGAAAGGGCTTTGGCCATAAGATCTTCAGCCGTCCGGCCGTCTATCCGCCTTTCGCGGTAAAGGCCACCATTTCCGATGACTCGGCGGTTCGGTGGTGCATTTCTCCGTGCTTTTCCGGCGGTGACCAGGCCCGGATGCGGCGCTCGTCACGCGGTCACGGGTTCGGGTTCGATCGATCAAAGTTTCTTGATTGTCCCTGCCGGGGTGGCGCGCGGCGTGCTGTCGAATGCGGAATTACTTTCAATCTTGCTCCCTGTAAGGGCCCGATCGAAAGGAATTTTCATGCTTCGTCGTACTGTGTCAGGGGCCTTCGCCCTGACGGTCGCCGGCCTCATCACGGCAGCGGTTTCGCCCGCGCACGCCGAGCAGAGTGGCGCGCACCAGCGCCCGGCGACGTTCTACGACAGCGCCGCCGCCATCGTCAACGCCGACGGCAGCCTGAACAAGGGCACGAACGTCGTCAGGTCGTGGCTGGCGGCCACCGGCCGGTACTGCGTCCAGCTCTCCCACTCGGTGGAGGCGCCCGACGCGCTCATCCAGCTCACGCCGCGCGACCCGCGGCGCCTGCCGCACATCGCCTACCGCAACCCGTCCGCGACCTGCGACCACCACAACACGATCACCGTCAACGTGTACGACACCAACACGGGCCGCCTGGCCGACGGCGGATTCGACCTGCTGGCGCTCTGACCGTTGACCCGGACGTCCGGAGGCCCGTCACCCACGGCCTCCGGACGGGCCACCCACGACCCGGGCCGGTCGCAGGCGCAGGGCGGCCGCCACCAGCTGCCCGGCCAGAACGAGCACGCCCGCGACCTGCGTTCAGAGGAGCAGGTTGATGATGACCGTCAGCAGGATCGACAGCACCACCGAGATGGCGATCATGATCAGGCAGCCCGTCCAGCCGCCCAGCGGTCTGACGTCCCAGCCCCCGAATCTCATGGCGGACCGCCTACCCTGCCCCGATATCCGAAAACCCGGCCCGGCTCCGACCGAGGTCGCGCCCTGCGACTACTTCGGCCCACTGCGGCACGCCGGGACCGGCCGAAAACGCTGTACGACGGCCGCCTCGTGATCGGCGGCCGGGACGGCCGGGACGATCTCGTCCTGCGCCCCCGCGAGGTGACTCGCCGTGGGGACGGACGCCGGCTGGGGGATCTCCCGCGTCGACGCGGGCGCCACCCACCACTGCGGCTTCTGGGCGACGGCGACCTGAGCGGCCCTACGCCGGTGATCCGGCCACGCCGGCGGGGTTGCGCAGGAGCCCTTCGACCCCGTGCAAGAAGGTCTCGCCGATCAGCTCCGGGTCGAAGAGGCAGCCGGCCGCCATGGCGCCGTCCCGCAGCATGACGAAGTGCCGGCCGGCGGGCTCGGGCGGCGTGTGGCCGGCCTGCTCCAGCAGCCCGGTGACGGTCTCGAGGAACCACTGGCGGTGAGCGAGAACCGCCTGGTGGGCGGGATGCGCGGGGTCGGGGTATTCGGCCGCGGCGTTGAGGAAGGCGCAGCCGCGGAATCCGGGGGACCGGATGTCACCGGCGATGGACCGGCCGATGGCCAGCAGGCTTTCCCCGGCCGGCCGGCCCTCGGCCAGAGCCCCGTTCACCTGGCCGCGGATCGCCTGGTCGACGCCGTCGAGGTAGGAGAGGACGAGCTCTTCCTTGCCGGGAAAATGCCGATAGAGGGTCGCCCTGGTCACCTGCGCTTCCGTGACGATCCGGTCGATGCCGACCGAGTGGATGCCCTCGGTGTAGAAGATCCTGGTCGCCGTCGCGAGCAGCCGCGACCGCGCTTCGGAGGTCCGGCTCAGCGGTTCACTTCGCCCCATGCGAACACTATACCGGATAGAACGTTCGGTCTCTATGTACGAAGGCTCCGGGCGGATATCCGGTTGCCGGGCGGGTGGACGATCTCGGAGAATCCCCTGTCGTGCGCACGGTGCGTACGGAAGAGGGGACAGGTGGCGATGCAGGCAGCGGAGCGCGAACGGGCGATGGCCGCGGCCATGGCGACCGCATCGTCACTCGGACTGGCGGCGGACGACGCGATCGTCCTGCACGACTCGAACAAGCTCGCCCTGCGCCTGCTGCCCGGTGACGTCCTGGCCAGGGTGGCGCCCGCGGCCGAAGGGACGATGGCCTCCTTCGAGATCGAGGTGGCGCGGCGGTTCGGCGAATGCGGCAGCCCGGTGGCCGCACTGGAGCCGCGGGCCGAGCCACGCGTCCACGAACGCGACGGCTTCGTGATCACGCTGTGGACCTACTACGAGCCCGTGGGGTCCGGCGACGTCCCAGCGGCCGAGGTCGCCGACGCGCTCGGGCGGCTGCACGCCGGCATGCGCGCGGCGGACATCCCGGCGCGGCGCTTCACGGAACGGATCGAGGAGGCCCAGGTCCTGGTGGCGGACCGCGACCGTTCCCCGGCGCTCGGCGACGACGACCGCGAAGTCCTCGCCGGCGCGTTGCGCGACCTGAGGCGGACGATCACCGAGCGCGGCGCCCCCGAGCAGTTCCTGCACGGCGAGCCGCACCCCGGCAACGTGCTCAGTACGAAGGACGGGCTGCTGTTCATCGACTTCGAGACGTGCTGCCGAGGGCCGGTCGAGTTCGACCTCGCCCATCAGCCCGAGGAGGTCGGCGAGCACTATCCGGACGTCGATCGGGAGCTGCTGCGCCAGTGCCGGATCCTCGTCCTGGCGATGATCACGGCGTGGCGCTGGGACCGCGCCGACCAGTTCCCTGACGGGCGGCGGCTGGGCACGGAGTGGCTCGGGCAGTTGCGGGCGGAGCTCGATCACACCGGCCCTTCCACCGCCTCCGGCTGATCCCGGGCCTTCGAGGTCGGCGCCGTTCGGGCGCCAGGGGAGGCGGCGCTGTACGTCAGTCGCGGGTCCGATGGACGATCGCCTTCCTCGACCGTCCCGGATGGACCACGACCAGGTGCCACTCGGTGGGCAGGATGGTGCGGAAGTTCTCCTCGGCCCGTGCGTAGACCCGCACCCGGTAGCGGCCCGGCCCCTCGATGCCAGGTTGGGCAGGGGCCGCCCGGCGCCCTCCATGCCGCCCGGATCCACGGTGGGCATGACCAGGCGGCCGGTCCGGCTGGTGACCCCGACTTCGGCCACCTCCGTCCACCCCTTGAGTCGCAGCGGCGGAGCGTGGTCGAACGCCTTGACGGTCACGCAGACGTTCCCCTGGAGGATCGTGTCGACGCTCACCCCGGTTCCCTCGGCGGTGATCAGCCCGTGGGCCCGCCCGGTCCTGGGCTCGGCGTACGGGTTATCGCTGTCGGTGATGTGGTAGACGCCGCCCTCGGACGTGAACACCGCGGCCGTTCCCTGCCTGCGGCCCCGCATCTTGGGCCAGGGGTCACGGCAGGTGGCGTTGCTCGCGGCGTAGTACTCGGCGTTCGCCTTCACCATATGGTCGTCGGAAGGCTCCTGGTCCGGGCCCCTGATGGCATCGGGGCACAGGAAGACGAGGGCCTCCTCCAGCCCGCGCAGGTTGATCGTCCGGTCCTCGCTGCGCAGCCAGTCCTCGGTCAGCCGCCAGTACGGCAGGGCGCACAATCTCCTGCCGTACGCGAGCAGTTCCGCGTCCGACCTGACGGCGGGGAACATGGGGCCGCCCGCGTCCCGTACCAGACAGAGGAAGGCGCGCTCCCGATGCTCCGCCCGCGTGTCGCCGAACCCTCGCTCGCGCTCCGTCCACGCGGGGCAGCTCGCGTCATACGGCCGGTACGGGACGCGCGGATCCTCCTGACCGCCGGCCAGACCCGCGAGCAGCACGAGCACCGCGACGGCGGCGATTGCGCGGTCCATGGGGGCAGCGTAGCGATCTTGCCCGACCTTGCCTGAAATTTCGTACCAAGTCAGCACATAGAGCGCACCAGCTCCCGGCGGGCTCAGTCGTGGGCGATGTGCATGAGCTGCCGCCACAACAGCACCACGAACACCGCGGACCCGGCGAAGGCGAACCAGAACGGCGCCGCCACCCCGAATGCCGTGGCCAGGGTGCCGCCGATCAGGGAGCCGACCACCAGACCGGCGTAGACACAGACGGTGTTGACGCTGCCCACCCGCCCCTGCAGCTCACTGGGAACCGCACGCTGGCGGATGGTGACCGAGGTCGTGCCCCAGATGAACGCGTGCGCGCCGAAGACCAGGAAGATCCCGCCGGCCACCCACGGCGAATGCGTCAGGGCCAGGCCGAGGTGGGTGAGCGTCTCGATGACGAGTCCGATCCGCATCAGGGCGCCGAGGCTCACCTTGCGGGTGATGTACCCGTACAGACCGGTGCCGATCAGGCCGCCGATCCCGCCGATGGTGGTCATCAGGCCGAAACCCACGGCGCCGAGGCCGAGCTGCTCCTGGGTGTAGAGGACGAGCACCGACCAGGCCGCGCCGAACGTGAAGTTGAAGATCAGGATGGTCAGCGCCAGCGTACGGACGGCGGCGTGCCGGATGGTCCACTTGAACCCGGCGATCAGCTCCCGTACGGCGTTGGGCGCCTGATCGCCGTCCGGCCGGACCCGCGGCGGCAGGGTGATCCGGGAGACCAGGACGATCCCGGCCAGCACCAGCAGCAACTGCCCGGCGAACGGCCAGGTCACGCCCAGCCCGAACAGCGCCGCGCCGAGCGGCGGGCCGGCCAGCTGGTTGAGCGTGATGAACCCGGTGCCCAGGCGGGCGTTGGCGATGACGAGATCGTCCCTGTCGACCAGCGTGGGCGTCAGCGTGGCCGTCGTGTTGTCGGCGAACACCTCGGCGATGGACCGCAGCGAAAGGGCCACCAGTGCCGTCGCCACCGTCACGGTGCCGGTCACCATGAGCGCGACGAGGGCCGCCAGCACCAGGGCGCGTGCCACGTTCGCGACGATCACGATCTTGCGCCGGTCGTACCGGTCGGACAGGACGCCCGCGTACAGGCCGAACAGCAGCGGCGGCCCCCAGCTGACCAGCGCCGACAGCGAGATCAGCAGCGGGTCGCGGGTCAGCGACGCGATCAGCAGCGGGCCCGCCGCGGCCGCGACTCCGTCACCGAGATTCGTCAGCCAGCTCGACGCCAGCAACCATCGGAATCCCGTCCCCAATCGAGCCGGCAGGACTCGCTCCACCACTGAGATCACGAGCGCAAGACTCTACGTTTCGCGAGCTATCGGGGGCAACGCGTTTTTCGCCCTGGTGCGGGAGCGGGGCCGGCGAGCCACCGGTCGAACCAGGCGCGGGTGCGTTCCAGCACGTCGATCTGGTGCCGGCGTTCCCGGATCACGTGTCCTTCCCGCGGATAGGCGACGAACTCGTGCTCGCCGCCGAACCGCCGCAGCGCCCGATGGAAGTACGTGGCCTGGCCGAGCGGCACGCCCGGACGCAGCGGCAGGACACCGTCCACGACCGACCGCGCTGTCACCTTCTCGTCGAAGTCCATCGACACCGTTCCCCAGCCCTCGACCGTCATGATCGGGACAGAACCTATCGCCCGAGATCGTGCGGGGGATGAAGGCTGCGACGGGCGGAGGCGAAAATCTGTGTTCGCCGTAGTAGACATTCGCGCGCTCGGGTACTAGAGTTTCTGACATCGCAAGGAACGGATCCACCGGGCAGCGGAAACACCGGCAACACGATGAACTGCCCGGAATGAGGATGAAGTCAGTTGGGTCAGGCAGAAGGTCGGACGTGAAGGGCCAGCGCGGTTGGTAAGGGCCCAGATCGTGGACGCGCTGCCGTTGATGTAAGTGGACGTCACGTCCAGAGGAATAGGGAAGGGAGCGTTGAACGCCATCGAAGGATCGCCCGTCGCCGGCTGACGTTCGCCGCTCGGGTACCGCAGTTCCACAGGATTGGAAGGTGGTCTACGGTCACGCATCCGCGATCCCCGCATCGCCGCCGAACAGGGCGGCGGATGCGGATGACAACAAGCCGGCCCCAGGCCGGCAGATGGTGTTGAACCTCTTCGGGGCCCCGGCGCACATGGCGCCGGGGCCCCCTGTTGGCGTGAAGAAAGGTATTTATGGGTCAAGGGCACATACCCGGCGCCATGCAGGCTTCGCCCGCCGGTGCCGACGATGACGGTCTCAGCGGTGCGCCCAGCGCCGAGGACCGGTTCGACGATGACGACTACCCCGCCTACAGCATGGGCGCGGCGGCGGAGATGCTCGGCGTCACCCCGACGTTTTTGCGGGCCCTGGGCGCCGCCAAACTGATCGAGCCGAGACGCTCAAGCGGCGGCCACCGCCGCTACTCCCGCTATCAGCTGCGCCTGGCGGCCCGCGCCAGGGAGCTCGTCGACCAGGGCACGCCCGTCGAGGCCGCCTGCCGGATCATCATCCTGGAGGACCAGCTCGCCGAGGCGCTGCGCATCAACGCCGCGTACGAACGGGAACGCTCGGCCGGAAACTGACCCCACGACCGCCCCGCGCGGCGGGTCGCGGAGGCCGAGGTGACACCGGACGGATCAGGCATCGAACGCCCGCGTCAGCGGGCGCTCGTCGCGCGGGCCAGGAAGTCGCGAATCAGGCCGGCCACCTCGTCGCCCGCGCTCTCCAGCAGGAAGTGCCCGCCGTCCAGCAGGTGGATCTCCGCGTTCGGGACGTCCTGGGAGAACGCGCGGGCCCCGTCCGGCCCGAAGATCTCATCGCCCCTGCCCCACACGGCGAGCAGCGGCGGCTGGTTCGCCCGCAGGTAGGCGTGCAGCTCCTTGTACAGCGGCGGGTTGGTCGCGTAGTCGCGGAACAGCGCGAGCTGGATCGCGTCGTTGCCGGGACGGGACACCAGCGCGTGGTCGTGGTGCCAGGTGTCGGGGCTGACCAGGCTCTCGTCCGGGACGCCGGTGAGGTACTGCCAGCGGATGGCGTCGAGGCTCAGCGCGGTGCGGATCGCGCGCTCGGTCTCGGGCGTCTGCTCCCGGTGGTAGTCCCACACGGTCTGCCAGAAGCCCGGCACGAAGCCGGCGTCGTACCCGTTGCCGTTCTGCGTGATGATCGCCGTGACGGCCTCAGGGCCGGCCAGGGCCAGCCGCCAGCCGATCGGGGCGCCGTAGTCCTGCACGTAGACGGCGTAGCGCCGCACGCCCAGCTGGTCGAGCAGGCCGGCGGTGAGGCCGGTGAGGGCGTCGAAGGTGTAGTCGAACTCGTCGGCCGGCGGGGCGTCCGACAGCCCGAACCCGAGGTGGTCGGGAGCGATGACGTGGTAGCGGTCGGCGAGCGCCGGAATCAGGTGGCGGAACATGAACGAGCTGGTCGGGTAGCCGTGCAGGAGCACGACGGCCGGCGCGTCCGCGGGACCGGCCTCCCGGTAGAACAGCCGCCGGCCCTGGACGGTGGCGTAGCGATGGTGAACGGCAGTCATGTCTAACTCCTACGACTCGTTTTGATGGTTAGACCAAAGCACGGCTTGGTGTAACCTGTCAAACAGACTTTGGAGGTTAGGTTCGTCATGGAGCTCGATGTCGACGAGAAGCTGCTGCTCGACCTGCTGAACACCACGCCCGTGCACGACGGGCGGCCTTCCGACCTGCTGGCCGACCGCGACGACGGGCTGCGCTGGCTCGCCGAGCACGGCCAGCCGGCGTCGGCGGAGGAGTGGCGCGCCGCGCGTGACGCCCGCGCGGTGCTCCAGGACGTCGTACGCGGCGACGCGCCACCGGCCGCGCTCGCGCGTTTCGTCGAGGGCGTGCTGCGCCTGGCCTCGCTCGGCGAGGAGGGGATCGAGTGGACCCCGCGACTGCCGGAGGGCCGCGTCGCGGCCGCACGCGCCGTGCTGACCTGGGACGCGCTGCGCGTCTCCGGCCCGGGGCGGCTGCGCGCCTGCGCCAACGACGAGTGCCGGCTCTTCCTGATCGACCACAGCAGGCCGAACAACGCCCGCTGGTGCTCGATGGCCGGCTGCGGCAACCGCATGAAGGCCCGCCGGCACTACCAGCGCACCCGGCAGGCCAGGATGGACGGATAGCGGCGGCGGCCGGTCGGCGGCGCTCAGCGGCGGCTCACAGCACCTTGAGCAGCCGCCCGGCCAGTTCCGCCGCCGAGGCGGGGTTCTGCCCGGTGAACAGGTTGCCGTCGACCACCGTGTACGGCTGCCACATCTCGCCCTTGGCGAAGTCCACGCCGAGGGCGACGAGCTCGTCCTCCAGCAGCCAGCGCGCCTTCGGCGCCAGCCCGACCGCGTTCTC
This sequence comes from Nonomuraea fuscirosea, assembly GCF_035917475.1. Classification (NCBI taxonomy): domain Bacteria; kingdom Bacillati; phylum Actinomycetota; class Actinomycetes; order Streptosporangiales; family Streptosporangiaceae; genus Nonomuraea; species Nonomuraea fuscirosea. Next base: position 3,165,257 of record NZ_CP109074.1, read on the forward strand.
CTCCTCGTTGGTGAACCCGGTCACCTGGCGGCCGGCGAACGGCGACCGGCCGTGGATCCGGGTGGCCAGCATCGCGGCCGGGGCGTGGCAGACGATGGCCAGCGGCCTGCCAGAGGCCAGCGCCGCCGTCAGCAGCCGGCCGGCGTCCGCGTCCTGCCACAGGTCCTCCATGGGGCCGTGGCCGCCGGGCAGGTAGACGGCGTCGTAGTCGTCGAGGCGGGCGTCCGGCAGCCTGAGCGGCCGCCGCAGCACCTCCGCCGAGCGGATCGTCTCCTCCAGGTCGAGTGCCGCCTGCGCGCCGCCGGCCATGTCGGGCTGCAGGCTCATCATGTCCACGTACGGCACCACCCCGCCCGGAGTGGCGACCACGATCTCGTGCCCGGCATCGGTGAGCGCACGGTACGGGGCCGCGAACTCCTCGGCCCAGTACCCCGTCGCGTGCCTGGTGCCGTCCTTGAGCGTCCAGTACGCCGTACCGGTCATCACGAACAGAAGCTTCGCCATGGGACTTCCCCTCTGCGTGAAGTGACATCCCGCGGGAGGTCACCCGAAGCCGACCACCACGCTCCGGTGTCGGATCATTGCGGATGTGAAAATCGCCGTACATATCTCAAATTAGCGATAATCACCACAAATCAGACAAAATTGCATGTAAATCTCGGTTTCCGGAAAAGGCCTCCTTAGCGAGCGCGGCCGGTCGCCGTGACGTGGAGCGTTGTCCCTTCGTGATCCGGGACCAGCATGATCATCGCCGTGAAACATGTGATCTTATGCATCGTCGCCGGCGGCGTCGTCCTGGCGACCGGCACGCCGGCGCTGGCCGCCCCCAAGGACCCCCTCGCCGCCCTGCGCGCCCAGCTCTCGCCCGGCAGAGGCGTGACGCTCAAGCAGAAGACCGTCGGCAAGTCGCCCTCCACCCTGGCCCGCTCCGGGCGGGTGCAGTTCGACCGGCGCGGCATCGCCGCCTCCGACCTCACCGGCAAGCTGAGCGTGCCCGGTGGCGACGGCGCGGAACAGGACGACGGCGGCCAGGCCGCGGCGATCACCAAGCCGGAGCGCACCCTGCGCGTCGGCCGCACCTCCTACGTCAAGGGCGGCCCCATCGGCCCGGCCCTGCCCAAGGGCAAATCCTGGTTCAAGCAGTCGCCGGGCTGGACGTGCGGCATGACCGCCATGTACGGCGACTTCGTCAACGCCGCCGAGCCGAGCACCCTCAAGGCGCTGCTGGCCCGTTCCGCCCGCAAGGGGACGACGTACACGGGCAGCATGAGCGTCAAGGACTTGCGCCGCGTCTCGGCGTGGACCAGGGACACCCTGTGGTGGCAGCTCGCCGCCGGCGTCAAGGTGCACTGGACGCTCGTGGTGAGCCCGTCCGGCCTGCCCCGTACGCTGACCACCAAGCTGGCCAGTGCGAAGGTCGGCATGAGCGCGACCGGGATGAAGACCACCTACTCCGGCTGGGGCGCCAGGGTGTCCATCAAGGCGCCGCCCAGGTCGGCGGTGACCACGAAGCTGGACCCGGAGAAGGGAGGCCTCCGCCTGCCTCCCGCCCCCAAGCGCTGACGGCCCTCCGCCTGGACGGTGGAAACCCGGGGAGACCCCGTCTAGGCCCGGACCCGTGCTCAGCGGCAGTTGCCCCAGCTGTCGCGGGCGCCCTCGGCCGGCGGGCCGCCGTGGCCGCCGCTGCTGACGGCCCCGTAGAAGCGTACGCACTGGCCCGCGGTGAGGCCGATCGCGGCGGTGGCGAACAGGAGAGTGCATGCGCCCGCGTTGACGATCTTCCTGAGCGGACGTCGAGCGAGTGCCGAGATCGGAATTCCTCCTCGAGCGGTCGTACCGGGACGCCCGGCGAGTCGCGGACATCCCGGAGGTGGATGCCGTGGGCCGGAGCCGCTCCGGCCGCGTGGGCAAACCCTGGGGCCTACCCCGTCGAAACGGCCCGAACATCCCCTGGTGAGGCGCCGTGGTAGTGCCAGGTGTACCTCCAGGTCTCGCCCGCGCGCCCGTGTGCGCGGGCCCGGCCGGCACTTGGATGGTCGGCATGACAGACACACGTTCGATTCCCGGCCGTTGGGTCGAAGGCGCCGGCGCGGTGCTGGGGCCCCTGCTGCTCATCGCGGCGGTCCTCACCCGGATCGGCGCGGACGACTTCTTCCCCGGCCAGCTCGCCGCCTACGCCGCCGAACCGGGACGGATGGCCGTGTCGTACGGGGTGTTCGCCGCCGGCGTGGTGCTGCTCTGGCCGGCCGTCACGGCGCTGGCCCGGCGCATCGCCGTGACGCGTCCCGGCTGGGCCGGGTGGGGCGCCACGCTGGTCGTGCTCGGGCTGTTCGGGCGGATCTTCCACGCCGGCGTGAGCCACCTGGCGTTCCAGCTGGTGGACGAGCTCGGGCTGGAGGCGGCGCGGCGGGCCGTCGCGGACACCTACGGCGCCTTCCACGTCTTCAAGGCGGCCTCCGTCTGCATCATGGCCGGCTGGATCGTGCTCGCCGCCGGCGCCTTCCGCGCCAGGGCGTTCGGCGCGGGCCCGCTCGGCGTGGCCAGGTGCGGGGCGCTGGCGCTGGGGTGCGCGCTGCCGCTGGGCGTGCTGAAGGGCAGCAGCGACCCGATCTCGCTGCTCGCCCTGGCCGGGCTCGCCGCCGCCCTGGTGCCCTTCGGGCTCGGGCTGCTGCGCAACGGCCCGGCCCCCCGCTGGTGGGCCGTCGCCCTCACCGTCGCCCTGGTGCCGGGCGCGTACGTCGTCGGCATGCTCGGCTGACCGCCGGCGACGGCCTGCACCGATGGTCCGCACGTCGAGCGGTGGGAGAGTGGTGGGCATGCGGGTGTCGACGGCGAGCGTCGCGGCGCGGGCCGGCCGCGTCAACGAGGACTTCACCGGCGCGGTCCCGGCCGGAGCGGTGCTGGTCGACGGCGCCGGCATCCCCGGCGGGGAGGCGACCTGCCGTCACGGCGTCGCCTGGTACGCCTCGCGCCTGGGCGGCGCCCTCCTCGCCCTCCTCGCGCCGGGGCCGGGCCGCGATCTGCGCGACCTGCTCGCCGAGGCCATCGAGCAGGTGACGGACGCCCACCGCGGCACCTGCGACGTCGCCGACCCCATCGGCCCGTCGGCGACCGTCGCCATGCTGCGCGTGTCCGGCGGCGTCCTCGACCACCTCGTGCTCGGCGACTGCTACCTCGTGCTCGACCGGGCGGACGGCGCGCCGGTCGTCGTCACCGACCCGCGCGAGGTGGTCATCAGCCGCTCGTACGTGCCCGCCCTGGAGGCCGCGGGCCAGGGAACCGACGAATACCAGCGGATCCTGGGCGAACTGCGCGCCCACCGGAACGCGCCGGGCGGCTTCTGGCTGGCCAAGGACGACCCGCGGGCGGCCGGCGAGGCGGTCACCGGGAGCCGTCCGATCCCGGAGCTGTCCGGCGCCGTCCTGCTCAGCAACGGCGCCGCCCGCATCGCCGGCGAGCTTGAGCCGATCGGCTGGCCGGAGGTCCTGGCCGTCCTGGCGTCGAGCGGGCCCGCCGAGATCATCCGCCGCGTCCGGCGGGCGGAGGCCCGTCACGCCGTCCGGCCGGACGACGCGACGATCACCCACTGCACCGGCCTGGACGAGGCTTGAAGGCCACCGGCGCGAGGGGCTCGGGCCAGGTCGAGCGCGAAGGGCTCAGGCGAGGTCGGCGGCCAGGGGCGGGACGAGCGCGGCGACGGCCTCCGCCACGCTGTCGTGGATGTCCAGGGTGTCCCAGACGCCGGTGATCCGGAGGAGCCGGGCCGGCCGTTCCCGTACGGAGACCAGGTGCAGGCTGCCCGCCCGCGCCAGGACCTCGGCCCGCACCCGCAGCAGCACGTGCAGCCCGCTGCTGTCCATGAAGGTGAGCCCGTGCAGATCCAGGATCAGCGGCCGGCCGGGCCGCAGCGCGCGGGCGATGGCGGACTCCAGGAGGCCGGCGTTGGTGGTGTCGATCTCACCCGCCACGGTGACGAGCACACCGGCGGGGGAGGGGTGGCAGGTCACGCTGAGCGCGGTAGGCATGGCCGCTGTCCTCAGCAGGTCGGCGAGTGCGAGGTTGACGGGCATGAGGGTCCCTGGGGGAGTAGGTCGGCTTGATGCGGACGGCCTTTCACCGTCACTGTCGAGAGTACGCCCGAACTATGTTACAGGAAAGAGGATTCGTCAATTTCAGGTGAGGTAATGCTAGAGGTGCACCTCGCCACCGTCCACGACCAGGTCGGCGCCGAGGAAGAAGGCGGACTGGTCGGAGGCGAGGAAGGCCACCACGTTGGCGACCTCCTCCGGGCGGCCGATCCGGCCGAGCGGGACGGCCTCGGTGAACCGCGCCTTGGCGCCGGCGTCCCCGCCGGCCACGCCGTCGAGCCCGGGGGTGTCGATGGTGCCGGGGGAGATCGCGTTGACCCGGATGCCGCGGTCCTTGAGCTCGTTGGCCCAGGTCCTGGCGAAGGAGCGGATGGCCGCTTTGGAGGCCGCGTACGCGCCGAACTCCGCGACGCCGTCGCCGGCCCGTACCGAGGAGTTGAGTATCACCGACGCGCCGTCGTTGAGCAGCGGCAGCGCCTTCTGCACCGTGAACAGGGTGCCGCGGACGTTGACGCCGAAGACGCGCTCGAGGTGCTCCCCGGTGGTCTGCTCCAGGGTCGCGAACGAGGCGGCGGCGGCGTTGGCGAACAGCACGTCCAGGCCCCGGCCCCGGTCCGCGACGGCGGCGTAGAGCCGGTCCAGGTCGCCCGGCGCCGCGATGTCGCCGGGCACAGCCGTCACCGCCGCGGGGCCCAGGCTCTCCACCACCGCGTCGAGGACGGTCTTCCTGCGTCCGGTGATGAACACGTGCGCGCCCTCGGCCACCAGCCGCCGGGTCGCGGCCAGGCCGATGCCCGTGCCGCCGCCGGTGACGACGGCGGTCTTGTTCTCCAGCTGTCCCATGGCTTTCACCTCGTCAGATTTATGCATCGATCGGTACGGAATGCGACGATAGCAGTTCCGCACCGTCCGGTACAAAAGACGGTAGACTCGGCCCCATGGAAACGCAGGGGAAGGCGCCGATCGGCCGGCCGCGCGGCTTCGACCCGGACGAGGCGCTCGACCGGGCCATGCGCGTCTTCTGGGCGCAGGGTTACGAAGGCGCCAGCCTCACCGACCTGACCCAGGCCATGGGCATCAGCCGCACCAGCATGTACGCCGCCTTCGGCAGCAAGGAGAACCTGTTCCACCTGGCCCTGCGGCGCTACAGCGACGGCCCCGCCGCGTACGTCTTCCGGGCCCTGGAGCAGCCGGCCGCACGGCAGGTCGCCGCCGCGTTCCTCGGCGGCGCGGTCGAGGCCACCACCCGCCCCGACTGCCCCGCAGGCTGCTTCGGCGTCCAGGGTTCGCTGGCGGCGGGAGAGCCGGGCCGCGCCGCCCGCGACACGCTGGCGGCCTGGCGCGACAACGGGGTCACGCTGCTCAGGGAACGGTTCCAGCGGGCCGTGGACGAGGGCGACCTGCCTACCGGGTCCGGTCCGGGGCTGCTCGCCCGCTATCTCATGACCGTGGCCAACGGCATCGCCGTCCAGGCCGCGGGCGGCGCCGCCCGCGACGAGCTCCAGTCGGTGGCCGACCTGTCCCTGCGGCAGTGGCCGCCCGCCTGAGGGCTTCTTGGAGCGTTCCGAATCGCTCTGTTTTGACACTTTCTATGGGTAACCGCTATCTATTGGCCAACCGTTAGGGGGTGTCATGCAGGACGCGGTGCTGGCGATGCTCGCCAAGGAGCCGTCGCACGGCTACGAGCTGCACGCGCGGCTGCGGCGCAGCCTCGGTCCGCTGGGCGAGTCGATGAACCGGGGGCAGATCTACGTCACGCTGGCCCGGCTGGAGCGAGCGGGCCTGGTGACCTCCGAGCGCGAGGACGGCCTGCCCGAGCGGCCCGAGCGCAAGGTCCACGCGCTGACGCCGGCCGGGCAGCAGCGGGTGACCGCCTGGCTGGCCGAGGTGGGCTGGCCGAAACCCGACCTGGCGGAGTTCCATCTCAAGCTCGCCGCCGCCGCGGCGGGACGGCTGGCCGACCCGGTGGAACTGATCGCGGCACAGCGCCGCGAGCTGCTGCGCCGCCTGCGCGAGGCGCAGCAGGCGGCGCTGGCCGAACCGGCGGAACCAGAACCGGCGGTGACAGGGCCCCCGCGAACAGGACATTCGGGCGCAGGACCGGCGGGGCCGGGAGCCGGGCTGCTGCTGGAAGGGGTCATGCTCCGGCTGCGCGCCGACCTGCGCTGGCTGGACGCCTGCGAACGGGCCTGGTCCAGGGCCGACGACGAGATCGAGGGTGGATGAACGGGTCGAGTGCCGCCGCGGTCGTGACCCGCGGCCTGGTGAAGCAGCACGGTCAGGGGCACGGCGGGGTCCGCGCGGTCGACGAGATCGACCTGGAGGTGCCCCAGGGGCAGACGCTCGCGGTCATGGGTCCCAGCGGCTGCGGCAAGTCCACACTGCTGCACCTGCTGGGCGGCCTGGAGCGGCCCGACGGCGGCGAGGTGTGGCTGGCCGGGCGGCGCATCGACACGCTGAGCGAACGAGCCCTGGCGCGCATGCGCCGCCGGTCGGTGGGATTCGTCTTCCAGGGCTTCCACCTGATGGAGGAACTGACCGCGGCCGAGAACGTGGAACTCCCCGCGCTGCTGGCCGGCCGCTCGCGCCGCCAGGCCAGACGGCGCGCGGGCCGGCTGCTGGAGCAGGTCGGGCTCACCGCCCGTGCCCGGCACCTGCCCTCCCAGCTGTCGGGCGGGCAGCGCCAGCGGGTCGCCGTCGCCCGCGCCCTGGTCAACGATCCCCTGGTCGTCCTGGCCGACGAGCCCACCGGCAACCTCGACACCGCGGCCACCCACGACGTGCTGCGGATCTTCGGGGAGCTGCGTTCCGCCGGGCAGACGTTCGTGATCGTCACCCACGACGAGCGGGTGGCCGCCACGGCGGATCGGCTGATCTCGATGCGCGACGGGATGTTCGTCGACGACCTCAGGATGGCCGCCGCCCGCCCGCGCGGGCTCGGCGGGCTGATCGGGCTGGGGGACTGAACGTCATGGGCTCCCTCGTGCTCGTCCCGCGCCTGGTCCTGGCCGACGTGCGCCGGCATCGGCTCCAGGCGGCGATGCTGCTGCTCGCGGTGACCGTGGCCACCGCCACGATGGCCCTCGGCCTGTCGCTGAACGGCGTCAGCGACGCGCTGTACGAGCAGACCCGCGCGGCCACTGCCGGACCGGACGTGGTGGTGCTCTCCGGCGAGCCGGGTCCCGCCGCGACCTCGGCCCTGTCCTCCCTGGCGCGGGCCCCCGAGGTCACCGCCCACCACGGCCCCTACCGCATCGTCTACGCCGACCTCGCCGTCCACGGCCGCACCTCCAACGTGGTGGTGCACGGCTTCGCCGAGAAGCCGGGTGCGGTCAACCGCCCGCTGACGACCTCGGGCCACTGGGTACGCCCCGGCGGCACCGTACTCGAACGCGGTTTCGCCACCGCGCTCGGCGTCGGCGTGGGCGACCGCGTCACCATCGCCGGCCGCCCGTACCCCGTCGTCGGGGTCGCCGTCACCGCGGCAACCTCCGTCTACCCGGGCGCGGCCCAGATCGGCCCCGGCGGCGCGGGCAGCGACTACAGCGGCCTGGCCTGGATGACCCGGTCGGACGCCAAGGCGCTGGCCTCGGCCCATGACCTGCCGGTGACCGTCGCCCTCGACCTCACGCTGCGCGACCCCGCCCGCGCCGACGCCTTCCGCGAGGCCCACCGCGACCCCGATCTGCGGCTCTCCTTCCGCTCCTGGCGGTTCACCGCCGCCCAGGACCTGAACCTGCTCAAGGACAGCCAGCCGATCCTCATCGTCGGAAGCTGGCTGATCGGCTTCCTGGCGATCACCGGGGTGGCGGCGCTGGCCGCCGGGCGCGCCGCCGAGCAGACACGCAGGGCCGGGCTGCTCAAGGCCGTCGGCGCCGGCCCCGGCCTGATCGCCACCGTGCTGCTCACCGAATACCTGGCCCTGGCGCTGGCCGGCGACGCGCTGGGGCTGCTGATCGCCCGGCTGAGCGTGCCCGCCATCGCCAGCCCCACCGACAGCCGGATCGGCGACGCGGCCGGGCCGGGCACGGCCGCCGTCGTCACCGCGACGCTGCTCGCCGTGGCGGTGGCGGTGCTGTCCACGCTGCGCCCGACGCTGCGGGCCATGCGCACGGCGACCGTCACGGCGCTGACCGCCACTACCCATCAGCCCCGCCACCGTCCCCGCCTCACCGCGCTGTCCGCGCTGCTGCCCACGCCGCTCCTGCTCGGGCTGCGGCTGACCGCCCGCCGGCTGGGCCGCGCCGTGCTGCAGGCGTGCTCCACCGCCACCACGGTGATCGCGATCGTCGCCCTGCTCACCCTCCACGCCCAGACGGAGCGGGGGTACGGCCTGGGCGGCTCCTCCGTCCTGCCCAACCTGCGGGGCGAGCACGACCGCCGGCTCATGCTCGCCGTCGCCGTGCTGCTCATCACGCTCGCCGTGGTGAACACCGTCACGTTCACCTGGACCACCGCCATGGAGGCCGAGGCGAACATGGCCGTCGCGCGCACGCTCGGCGCCACCCCCGGTCAGATCTCGGCCGGGCTGTCGGCCGCCCAGCTCCTGCCCACCCTGCCCGGCGCCGTCCTCGGCGTCCCGCTGGGCGACGGCCTGCTCTCCCTCTTCGCCGCCAGGAACGCGGTGGAGGCGCCCTCGTCCTGGCTGCTCGCGGCGGTGCTCGCGACCCTCGTGGCCACGGCCGCGCTCACCGCCCTGCCCGCCCGCCTGGCGGCCCGCCGCCCCGTGGCGCGGGCACTCAGCGCGGAAGCCGCCTGACCGCCGCACGAGCACCGGGCAGGGCGGGCCCAGGGGATGAACCCGGGATCGCTGGGTATGCAGCATTCATCCCGGTGAGGAGAACGCACTGATCGACGATGATCCGTGCCCTCACCCCCGTTCGTCGCCGGTGACCGAGCCTGATCGGACTGAGCCCGATCGGATTGAGCCCGATACGACTGGGCCTGATGGGACGGAGCCTGATGTGACGACGACCAGACCCGGCGACCGGCCGCCGTCCCCCTCGTTCAGCTGACGCGGGTGCCGGGCGATGGACCTGTCGGACCGCGAACGCCGGATCCTGGGCGAGATCGAACAGGAACTCCGCCGCGGCGACCGTGCCTTCGTCCGCCGCATCGAGTCGCTCAACGCCGCCTGCCGCCGGACAGGGGCGCAACGCTACGCCGCCCACACCACCTGGCGCGAGCTCTGGTGCGTGCTGCTGCTGGCCCTCGCCCTGGCCGCGCTGGCCGTGCTCCTGGTCCTGTCCGCCGGCGGCGCCCGCGCTCCCGCGCCGCAGCGCGTGCCCGCGCCGAGCCACGCCCTGGCGCCGATGCCCGCGCTCAGGCCCGTCTCCCGCGCCCGCTCGGACTCCGCGTGCACCGATGAGCGGAACCGGGCGGAAACCGGGGCATGCCGTGATCCTTACCGAATGCGGAGCTTTCGGCGAGAGCGGGCAGAGGTTCGTCCGGGAAGTCTCGGGTAGGCGGGCGGACCGCGATTTTCCGGACGAGCGCGAAGGAGCGCATGCACATGACCTTCAACCCGTTGCGGGAACGAGGCATCCCGCTGGACAAGCAGCTACGGAACTGGCGCGAGCTGAACGTCGTCCCGATCGATCCCGATCACGCCGATCCGTACACCAGGTGCCGGATCATCACGATGAACGGGATCGAGGTGGAGGCGATCATGTTCAGCCACCACCTGGCCCGCCACTGCCCGGATCTGGAGATCAAGCAGCAACTGGCCCGGGTTCGCTACATCGAGGCGCAGCAGCAGAAGGTGGTCAACTGGCTGCTGCCCGGGGTTTCCTCGGTGCTGGAGACCACGATCGCCTACGAGCAGGTGGCCGTCGACCTGACCGCCTGGGTGGCGCGGATGGAGCCGGACTCCTACCTCAAGCAGGCCTACCAGTTCGGCGTGCTGGAGGACTTCGACCACCTCTACCGGTACGCCAACCTGTACGAGATGATCGAGCACCGCAAGGCGGAGAAGATCGTCGACGGGCTGACCGAGGTGATGCCGGGCCGGCCGACGTACCTGCATCACCGCAACCCCATCGACAACGTGCGCGAGCCCTACGACCGCTCCAGCACGGCGCCGATCTCCAAGCTGCACGCGCTGACCATCATGTCGGCCGAGCAGCAGACGATGAACTTCTACATGAACGTCGGCCCGACCGCGATGGAGCCGATCGCCCGGCAGCTGTACCAGGAGATCGGGCTGATCGAGGAGGAGCACGTCACCCACTACGAGTCGCTGGTCGACCCGGGCGAGAGCTGGTGGGAGATGCTGCTCAACCACGAGTACAACGAGTGCTACCTGTACCACTCGTTCATGGAGACCGAGTCCGATCCCAAGGTCAAGGCGATCTGGGAGCTGCACCTGAACATGGAGCTGGAGCACCTGCGCCTGGCCGCCGAGCTGTTCAAGCGGCTCGACGGCCGCGACCCGGAGCAGGTCTGCGCGCCGGAGCTGCCGGCGCCCGTGACGTTCGAGCCGAACAAGGCCTATCTGCGTGAGCTGCTGTCCACTCAGATCGACATCACCACGCTGGGCACCGGTTACGTGCAGGAGGCCCACGAACGCTTTGAGAAGATGCAGGAAGCCCTCATGGGCGGCGAAGTGGCCCCCTCGGAGCGGGTCATCGACGACAACCGGGCTGTCTCCGGCCACGAGTACCGGCTGCAGACCGAGGGCGAGCACCCGGTCCACAGCCTGGCCGCCAACCGCTGACCCAGCCGGCCCCGACCCGCCTCCTCGCCGGGGAGGCGGCGTCCCGGTGATCATCGCCATCTCAGCACGCACGGGAAACGCCGGTTCGCGGCGCGGACAAGGGGGGTTGTCCGCGCCGCGGGGCCGTCCCGCGGAAGGTCACGCATGAGCACACCGCCGAGATTCATCAGCGGGCCGAGCAGGTATCTCGACGACCGCCTGGGGGCGGCCGGCTTCTTCAAGCGCAACCTGCGCAAGATCTTCCCGGACCACTGGACGTTCCTGCTGGGCGAGATCGCGCTCTACTCGTTCATCATCCTGCTGCTGACTGGAACGTTCCTCACCTTCTGGTTCGAGCCGGGCATGGGGCACGTGGTGTACGACGGCTCATACGCTCCGCTCCAAGGCGTGGAGATGTCCGACGCGTACGCCTCGGCGCTGCGGATCAGCTTCGACGTGCGCGGCGGCCTGCTGATCCGGCAGATCCACCACTGGGCCGCGCTGCTGTTCACCGCCGGCCTGGTCGTGCACATGCTGCGGATCTTCTTCACCGGCGCCTACCGCAGGCCGCGCGAGATCAACTGGCTGATCGGCATCGCGCTGTTCGCGCTGTCGCTGTTCGAGGGGCTCACCGGCTACTCGCTGCCCGACGACCTGCTGTCGGGCGCGGGCCTGCGCATCACCCAGGGCGTGCTGCTGTCGATCCCGCTGATCGGCACGTACCTGTCGTTCTTCCTCTTCGGCGGCGAGTACCCCGGCGAGGACGTCATCCCGCGCTTCTTCACGCTGCACATCCTGCTGATCCCGGGGATCCTGCTGGCGCTGATCACCGCGCACCTCGTGCTGATGTGGGTGCAGAAGCACACGCAGATGCCGGGCAAGGGGCGCACGGAGAAGAACGTGGTGGGCGCCCCGCTGCTGCCGGCCTTCATGGCCAAGTCGGGGGCGTACCTGATGTTCACGGCCGCCGTCACGGCCGGGCTCGCGACCTTCGCCCAGATCAACCCGATCTGGCTGTTCGGCCCCTACACCCCGGCCGACATCTCCGCCGGCTCCCAGCCGGACTGGTACATGGGCTTCCTGGAAGGCTCGCTGCGGCTCATGCCGTCCTGGGAGATCAACCTCTTCGGCACCGCCCACGCCGGCACGGTGCCGCTGAGCGTGCTCATCCCGGCGCTGCTGCCCCTGGGGCTGATCATCACCGGGCTGGTGCTCTTCCCGTTCCTGGAACAGTGGGTCACCGGCGACCGGCGCGAGCACCACATCGCCGACCGCCCGCGCAACAACCCGCACCGCACCGCGATCGGCATCACCGCCATCACCTTCTACGGCCTGCTCTGGCTGATGGGCGCCAACGACCTGATCGCGGCCAACTTCCACATCAGCCTCAACTGGACGACGTACATCGGGCGGGTGCTCATCTTCCTCGGCCCGGCCCTCGCCTACCTGATCACCTACCGGATGTGCCTGGGCCTGCAGCGCTCCGACGCCGCCACGATCGGCCACGGCGTCGAGTCGGGCGTGATCAAGCGCCTGCCGCACGGCGAGTTCGTCGAGATCCACGCGGCGCCATCGGAGGACATCGAGGCCCACCTGGAGGGCAAGACCCCGGTGCCGATGCTGCCGGGCAGCACCCAGGACGGGGCCGGCGTCCCGCCGAAGACCGCCAGGGGCCCGCTCGGCAGGCTCCGCCTCAGGATGAGCCGCGCCTACGGCGGGGAGAAGATCCCCCTGGACGGCGAGCACGACGGGCACCACGACGGCGAGCACGCCAGATCGGGCCCGCCCGCCAAGACCTCACACGAGTGACGCCGGAAACCCTGTCCGCGTCGATCAGGCCGGGCAGGGCGGATAGAGCGGCCGGGTGCCGGTGGGGTAGGCGGTGGCGTCGGTGAAGCGGCAGCCGTAGGCGGGGGCGGCCAGCGTGGCGGGGGTGGTCACGTCGTCGCCCGCGGGCCGCCGGCCGGTGCGCTGCCAGCGTACGAGGTCGTCCCAGGCCGCGCCGGCCTCGGCCGCGCTGAACTCGCAGTGCCCCGCCGTGCGGATCGCCCGCTGCACCAGCAGCTCGGACCGGCCGTGCGCGGCCACGTCGGCGCGATAGTACTGCTCCATCGAGAACGGCACGAAGTTGTCGCCCAGGCCGTGCAGCGACAGCACGGGCACGTCGATCCGGCCCGAGACGGCGGGCACCGCGCTCAGCGCCCGCGTGCGGCGGGCCACCGGATCCGCCGGATCCACCCGCTGGACGGTCGCGTTGACGTTCACGGGCGTGGCGGGCCGGTAGACGGTGCCGCGGTTGGTCGCCACCCTGCCGGGCTCCTCCGCCAGGCCGCCGCCCTCGTCCGGCCCGGCCAGCCCGAACAGGAAGTCCTGCCAGTACGCGAACGCCGCCGCGGCCCCGGGACGCTCCCCGCCGCCGAGGCCGACGACGATCGAGCGGAACTGCCCGCCGAGCTCACCGGACGGATCGGCCCCGCCGGTGAGCCCCAGCCGCTCCTTGATCCGGGGCACGACCGAGGCCGCGTAGTCGGCCGGGATCGGATAGGCGGGCATGTCGGCCAGGTCCTGCGCGACGAGGTGGAAGTCGAGGAAGAAGTCGAACAGCTCGTGGTCGCCGAGCACCCCGCACATGGGCAGCGCGGCGGCGTACCGGCCGGGGTACTGCTCGATGGAGCGGGCGGTGACGTGACCGCCCATCGACACGCCCATGAGGTACGTCCGGCGCGGCCGGCCCACCGTCCGCGCGAAGCGTTCGGTGAGCGCGTGCGTGCTGAGCACGCCCGAGCGCACGTCGTACCCGTTGGCGTAGTAGGAGGAGGCGGCCCAGGCGTAGCCCTGGTCGAGCAGCCGCTGCCGCAGCCCGTAGGCGGGCCCGTCCACGGTGAGCACCCGCGTGTCGCCGCGGTAGCCGTGCGCCCACATCACCAGGTCGCCGTTCCAGCGCGGCGGCACCTCGGCGGTGAAGGCGGCGTGCTCGTGCACGCCCTGGTGGACCCGGCTGGGCCGGCCGCCCACGAGCGCCGGAGCCAGGGGCGGGTTGTCGATGGTGTACCCCGGTAAGGGCCGGTCGCCGGGGGTCGCCGACGCGGCGGACGGGGGCAAAACCACGCACATCGCGGCGGCCAGGACGACCGCGAGGGGGGAACGCATCGGCCGTCACCCTTCTTCTCGACAGGAACGCCGCTAGGCGGCCGGCTCCCGTGCCCGTTCGTCGCGCCGCCGCCGGATCCGCTTCAACCTGCGCTGCACCCGCCACGCCGCCCACATCACCCGTTTGACGGCACGCCGTTTCGTCCTCAGGTCCGCCGGAGACTGCTGCAGGACCTTGATCGCCAGGTTGAGGTCTGTGAGGGCCCGCTGGACCTCGAGATCGTCTGCCACCACCTCACGTTACGCCGCCCCCGTGGACACGTCACCGCCGATGTCCGGCGGCGGCCGTCCCGGGGTTCAGCCGGGGCGGCCGGCCAGATCCCTGACGTCGCCGGTCAGGCTGGTGGCCGCCAGCGCCGTGGCGAACAGGATGAGCTGGTTGAGCACCTTGAGGAAGAGCAGCATCGCCACCGCTCCGGCCACGACCTGGTAGGCGGGGTTGGAGGCGGTGACGTTGAGCAGGGCCTGGCCGACGGTCTTGAGGATCTCCAGGCCGATCGTGATGACGAGGGCCGGCCCGACCACCCGGCGCAGCGGCAGGTGCAGCCGCGGGGGCGCGGTCAGCAGCGCCATGGCCAGCAGCATGTTGACGCCGATGCCCAGCACGAACGCCGCCACCGACAGCACCCCGCGGGCGGGGGTGGCCTCCACGCCGACGGTGTTGACCGCGATCCAGGTCAGCACCCATTCGGCGGCGAAGGCGACGCTGAGCGACAGCGACAGCAGCACCCCGAGCCCCGCCACCACGCCCAGGTCGATGACCTGACGCAGGAAGAAGTTGCCCGGATACTCCTCCAGCCGCCAGATGGCCCTGGTCGCCGAGCGCAGCGTGTCCATCCAGAACAGGCCCGTCAGCGGGAGCACCACGCAGGCCACCGCCCCGGCCGTCCCGCCGGCGTCGCGCAGCGCCCGCACGTCGAGGCGCGGGAAGGTGTCGCTCAGGTAGCGCTGCACCTGGGCCAGCGCTGGCGGATAGTCCAGGAAGTGGCTGAGGATGGCGAAGCCGAGCAGGGCCAGGGCGAACGTGGCGAAGAAGGAGTAGTAGGTGAGGGCGGCCGAGAGCCGGCCGGCGTCGGACTTGTCGTAGCGGATCAGGGCGCGCACCGTGTGATCCAGCCAGCCGTGCCGGCTCCTCGCCCGCTTCCAGCCCGCCGCCATCCGGCCGGCCCAGCGCCGGGCGGCGTTCATGGCCGGAGCCGGTACGCCGGCGGGACGTGGGCGTGATCGCCCGCCGTGGTCGTGTCAGCGAAAATGGCTCACCGCGCCGTTGTGAGAAAGCTGCAGGGGGAGTGCATCCTACCCCGCGTCATCACGTTCATCGCCCTGCCGGGGCACGATCGGAACCGCCCTGCGTGGCCGTCGCCGGGTTGTGACGGAAGGGGCCGCCGGGGTTACAAGGGCGGGAGGTGCGGATAGGTAAGCACACACGGCACGTTCACCGGGGCATCGGTGGTCGTGACGGGCATAGGTCAGCATGTCTATACAAAGAGATGACATTGAGGTACAACCAGGGCTAGCTCGTTGGTCTTGGAGGTGTCCTGTGAGACGTACCCCGATCGTGCTGGCCCTGCTGGGCGCGCTGGCCCTGACCGGCTGCTCATCCTCGGGAGGTCAGAGCGGGCAGAGCGCCCCTCCCGCGACCTCCGCCGCCGCCTCCGCCTCCGGAGGCGGGGGCGATTTCGCCGTCATCACCCACGGAGCCCCTGGCGACTCCTTCTGGGACGTGGTCAAGAACGGCGCGGAGGCCGCCGGCAAGCAGTACGGCGTGAGCGTGACGTACCAGGGCGACGGCGACCCGGCCAAACAGTCGCAGCTCATCGACCAGGCCGTCTCCGAGAAGGTGGACGGCATCGTGGTCTCCCTGGCCAACCCCGACGCGCTGAAGGAGGCCATCGGCAAGGCCGTCGCGGCCAAGATCCCCGTCGTCACCATCAACTCGGGCGCCGACTCCTCCAAGGCGCTGGGCGCGATCACCCACGTCGGCCAGTCGGAGGACGTGGCCGGGCGCGGCGCCGGCGAGCAGCTCAAGACGGCCGGCGTCAGCAAACTGCTGTGCGTCATCCACGAGGCCGGCAACGTCGGCCTCGACCAGCGCTGCAAGGGCGCCGAGGAGACCCTGGGCGGCACGGTCGAACGGCTGCAGGTGGACGTGAGCAACCTGGCCGACGTCACCTCGAAGGTCACCGCCAAGCTCCAGTCCGACCAGGCGGTCAACGGCGTGCTGGCGCTCAACCCGGCCGTCGCCGTGGCCGCCAGGGACGCGATCAAGGACGCCGGCTCGCAGGCGAAGCTGGCCACGTTCGACCTGTCGGCCGACGTGGTCACCGCGATCAACGACGGCGAGATCCTCTTCGCGGTGGACCAGCAGCAGTACCTCCAGGGCTACCTGCCGATCACCTTCCTCAACCTGTACAAGGCCAACCTCAACACCGTCGGCGGCGGCCTGCCCGTCAACACCGGGCCCGGCTTCGTCACCAAGGACAACGCCGCGCAGGTGGCCCAGCTGGCCGAGGCGGGCACACGATGACGATGACGGCGGATGAGCGGGTCGCCGACGTCGGGATGGCCCGGCGCCTGCTCATCAGGCCGGAGCTCGGCGCGGTCGTCGGGCTCGTGGTGGTGTTCGTCTTCTTCTCCGCGCAGTCCCCGGTCTTCCGCTCGCCGGCCGGCATCGCCAACTGGCTCGACCCGGCCGCCACGCTCGGCATCATGGCGGTCGCGGTGGCGCTGCTGATGATCGGCGGGGAGTTCGACCTGTCGGCGGGCGTGCTCACGGGCACCAGCGGGCTGATCCTGGTGACGCTGGCCACCCGGTTCGGGTTCAACGTCTGGCTGGCCATGCTGGCCGGGCTGGTGGTCGCGCTGGCCGTCGGGCTGGCCAACGGGCTGATCGTGACCAGGACGAGGCTGCCCAGCTTCATCGTGACGCTGGGCACGTTCCTCATGCTGCAGGGCGTCAACCTCGGCGTCACCAAGGCCATCACCGGGACGGTGCAGGTCAGCGGGCTGCGCCGGGCTGAGGGGTTCGAGGGCGCGAGCGCCGTGCTGGCCGGGACGATCGAGATCGGCGGCACCTCGTTCCGGATCGCCATCCTGTGGTGGATTCTGGTGACGGCCGTGGCCACGTGGGTGCTCATGCGGTCGAGGGTGGGCAACTGGATCTTCGCGGTGGGCGGCAACGAGCAGGCCGCGCGGGCGGTGGGCGTGCCCGCGGCCCGTACGAAGATCGCGCTGTTCATGACGACGGCGTTCGCCGCCTGGCTGGTCGGCTCGATCCTGGCGCTGCGCTACACGTCCGTGCAGGCCAACATCGGCATCGGGCAGGAGTTCATCTACATCATCGCCGCCGTGATCGGCGGCTGCCTGCTCACCGGCGGGTACGGCTCCGCCATCGGGGCCGCCATCGGCGCGGTCATCTTCGGCATGGCCGACAAGGGCATCGTCTTCCTGGGCTGGGACGCCGACTGGTTCAAGTTCTTCCTGGGCGCGATGCTGCTGCTGGCGACGCTGGCCAACCGCCTGGTCAGGCGATACGCCGAGGAGGTGAAGCATTGATCCTGGAGACCAGGGGCATCGGCAAGACGTTCGGCTCGGTGCTGGCGCTGCGGGACGTGTCGATGGGCGTCGCGGCCGGGCAGGTCACCTGCGTGCTCGGCGACAACGGCGCGGGCAAGTCCACGCTCATCAAGATCCTGTCCGGAGTGCACCAGCACGACGCCGGCAGCTACCTGGTGGACGGGCAGGAGGTGCGCCTGTCCAGCCCCCGCGACGCGCTCGACCGCGGCATCGCCACCGTCTACCAGGACCTGGCGATGATCCCGCTCATGTCCGTCTGGCGGAACTTCTTCCTCGGCTCCGAGCCGCGCAAGGGCCTGGCCTTCGACGTGGCCAAGGCCAGGCGGGTGGCCAGGGAGGAGCTGCGCGCGATGGGCATCGACATCCGCGACGTGGACCAGCCGGTCGGCACGCTGTCCGGCGGCGAGCGCCAGTCGGTGGCCATCGCCAGGGCCGTGCACTTCGGCGCCCGGGTCCTCATCCTCGACGAGCCCACGTCGGCGCTCGGCGTCAAGCAGGCGGGCGTGGTCCTGCGCTACATCGCCCGCGCCCGCGACCGGGGGCTCGGCGTGGTCTTCATCACCCACAACCCCCACCACGCCTACCCCGTTGGGGACCGGTTCCTGCTGCTCAACCGGGGCACGAGCGTGGGTGAGTACGCCAAGGCCGACATCACCACGCAGGAGCTGACCGCGCTCATGGCGGGCGGGGCGGAGCTGGAGGAACTGGCCCACGAGCTCGAACGCGAGTGACATTGGCCGACATTTGACGTGTTCGGGCGATCCCCTGGACGGCAGTTCAGGCAGGAACACCTCAAGGCAGGTGTGCGCCGAGTGATCGGGGGATCGCCATGACCACCGTGCCCGAGCGGGCGGCGAGGCGGCTCGCCCCGCTGGGACCGTTATTACCCCGCGCCCTGCACCGGCCCGGGGCAGGACCCCGGGCCGGTGGGGGCGGCCTCGCCGGGACAGGCCTCGCCGGGACAGGGCGCGCCGGGACAGGGCGGCCCCGCAGGGACAGGGCGGCCCCGCAGGGGAGCAGGGCGGGCCGCACAGGGCGGGAGGCCGGGCCGGGCGCTCCGCACAGGGGCGCCGCCGCGGGCCCGCCGTAGGGTGCGGCCCAGATTCCGCCCCCTCCGAGGAGCAGCCATGACCGCCATCGACTCCGGCACGATGCCCATCGGCCAGGCGTTCGACCGCATGCCGTTCACCCGCCGGCACGTGCTCATCGCGCTCGCGCTGTTCATCGCGTTCGTCATCGAGTCGTGGGAGCAGCTCGCCCTCGTCTACGTCTCCGGCGACCTCGGCGCCGAGCTGGGCATCGACGAGGCGGGCGTCGGCCTGGTGCTGTCGGCGGTCGCGTTCGGCATGATCCCCGGCGTGCTGGTGTGGGGGCCGGTGGCCGACCGGCTCGGGCGCAGGCCCACGGCGTTCTGGTCGCTGCTGGCGTACGGGATCGTCGCCCTCGCCTCCGCGTTCGCCCCGAACGCGGAGGTGCTGGTGGCGCTACGGGTGGTCTCGGGGCTGGCGCTGGCCGGCGTCTACACGATCACGTTCCCCTTCTTCCTCGAACTGCTGCCGACCCGGCACCGGGGGCGGGCCGCCGTCTACCTGTCGATCGGCTGGCCGATCGGCATGCTGGCCGCGATCGGGGCGTCGGTGACGCTCGGCGATCTGGGCTGGCACGTGGTCGTGGTCGCCAGCGCGGCGGCGGGGCTGTGGGCGTTCGCGATCAGGGCGTGGGTGCCCGAGTCGCCGTACTGGCTGGCCGGGCGCGGCCGGCAGGAGGAGGCGCGGGCGGTGCTGCGCTCGCTGGGCAGCCCGGACGCGCAGGCCACGTTCACGGTGGCGCGCGGCCGCGCGGGCCGGCCGCTGGACCTCTTCAAGGGCGGGCTGGCCCGCATCACCGTCGTCATGCTGCTGCTGAACTTCGTCTTCAACTGGGGCTACTGGGGCCTGCAGACGTGGCTGCCGACGCTGCTGCAGGAGAAGGGGCTGACGTTGTCGGCCTCGCTCGGCTTCGCCGCGCTGAGCGCCCTGATGATGATCCCCGGGTACGTCAGCGCCTCCTTCCTGACCGGCCGGTTCGGCCGCAAGAAGGTCTTCCTCGTGTACGTGGTCGCGGCGGCGCTGGGCGGGCTCTGGTTCGCCACCGCCGACTCCATGACGGGGCTGTACCTGGGCAACTTCGTCCTGTCGTTCTTCAGCCTGGGCGCGTGGGGCGTCTGGAACACCTGGAACGGCGAGTTCTACCCCACCGCGCTGCGCGGCACCGGCTACTCGTGGGCCACGGCCGCGCAGCTCGTCGCCACCACCGTCGCGCCGTCGGCGGTGGGCGCGCTGCTCGCGAACGCCACGGGCTTCACCGCTACCATGCTGATCATCAACGCGTTCATGGTGGCCACGGCGCTGCTGGCGGTGCCGCTGCCGGAGACGGAAGGACGCGAGCTGGAGTGATCCTCGGCGTCGCCCTCGGGGAGTCACCGCCGCCGATGGTGGCGGTCAGTGACGGCACGCCCACCTGGCCGGTGCCCCGCACCGCGGCCCGTACGGCCGAGCGGGCCTTCGTGGCGGTGGACCTGAGCGGGGCGCCCCTGGCGGCGGTCGCGGCCGTCCGGGTCGGCGGGCCGTGTCCAGAGGTGCTGCGCCCGGCCGCCGGTCCGGGGGTCGCCACCATCGTGCGCGGCGGCCACAGCGTGACGGGCCGGCCGCTGGCGCCACTGGACACCGAGGCGGTGCGCCGGTTCGCGGGCACGTGCGGGCTGATGGACTTCGCGGTGACGGCGACCGGGTCGCCGATGCTGACCGATCACGAGCTGGCCGTGGCGGCGATCATCGCGGCCGAGGTGCCGGGGGCGCGCATCACGTTGTCGTACGAGTTCGGGCATCCCGGGCTGCGCGAACGGGAGACGGAGGCGATCCGCAACGCGGCGCTCGGGCCGGCGGCGGGGCGGATCGCCGACGAGGTGGCCGGCGAGCTGCCCGGGGTGCCGGTGTACTTCGCCAGGTCGGACAGCGGAGTGGTGTCGGCCCACTACTTCCGGCGGTATCCGCTGGCCTGCGACCTGGGGGCGACGGCGAGCCTGGCCCACGGCCGCGCGGCACTCGAACGGCTGCGCTCGTGCGGCGGTCCCGGCGGGGGTTTTGGCGGGGTGGAGTCGGGCGGCGGAGAGGTGCCGGACGGGGTGGTCGCCGCGTACGGGGCGGCGCTCGGGCGGCCGCGGGCGCAGGTCGAGCGGATCGTGCAGGCGCGTGGCCGGGCCGAGCTGGACCGGGCGCTCCAGGACGCCAGGGACGAGGCGCTGACCCGGGCGGTCAGCGCCGGCGCGGCCCCGGGCGCGGCGACGATCACGGAGACCACGGTGAACCCGCTGTCGTACCTGCCGGACGGGCTGTACCGGGTGCGCGTGACGGCGGACGGGCGGCCATGGGCCGGCTGATCGACCCCGGCGGGCTCGACCGGCTGTCGGCGGGGTCGCGGGTGTTCGCGACGGGGGCCGCGGAGTCGTCGTACAACCTGGCGCTCGACTGGGCCCGCTCGGTGCTCGGGCGGGGCGTCGAGCTGGTGCGGGCGGACGAGTTGGCGCCGGAGACGCGCTGCGTGGCGGTCAGCCTGGTCGGCTCGACGACGGCCCTGGGCGAGCAACTGCCCGCCGGCGACGAGCCAGAGCGGGCCGTCCGGGCACTGGAACGCCGGCTGGGCGAGCGGGCGGGCGCGGTCGTGGGACTCAACCTGGCGGCGGAGAACGCGCTCATCCCGCTGATCGCGGCGGCGGCCCTGGGGGTGCCGCTGGTGGACGGAGACGGTACCGGGAGGGTGTTCCCGCTGGTGGAGCAGACCACGTACACGCTGGGCGGAATCAGCCCGGCGCCGCTGGCGCTGGCTGGCGGATCGGGCGAGCTGGTGCTGCTGGAGACGGCGGCCGGCCGGGTGGAGGAGCTGCTGCGTCCCGTGGTGCTGTCGGTCGGCGGCTGGGCGGTGGCGGCGTGCTATCCGATGACGGCGGGCGAGCTGGCGCGGGTGCTGGTGCCGGAGACGGTGAGCCTGCTCATGCGGGCGGGCGAGCCGGGCGTGCCCCGGTCGGCGGCGGCGCCGTACGGGGTGCGCACGTTGTGCCGGGCCCGGATCATGAGCGTCGAGGGAAGCACCGGGCACGGCGCCGACCCGGGGTCGCCGGCCCTGCCGTCGTTGCCGTCCCTGCCGTCCAGCATCGTGCTGCGCGAGTCGGAGGGACTGCGGCGGCTGGTACGGCTGGAGGCGCACAACGAGATCGTCCTGGCCCTGGCCGACGGGGCGGTGGTGGCGACGGTTCCGGACCAGATCTGCATGATCTCGACCGGCGACGGGATGGTCGTGGACGTGGACAAGGCCGAGCCGGGCCTGGAGGTGGACATCATGGTGGTCAGCGCGGCACCGGTGTGGCACACGGAGCGGGGCCTGGCCCTGGGCGGCCCCCGCGCGTTCGGCCTCCCGCTGTGATGAGTGCGGTGCGGGCGTCCGGGTGGGAGGCGCCGGTCACGGTGGCGGAGCTGGTCGACGCGGGGCCGCTGGCCGGCGCGCGCATGTACGGCGCGGGCGAGAACCCCGTGCGCGGCGTGCGGATCGTGGACGAGCTGTCGGTGTTCGCCACGGTCGCCCCGCACACGGCGGTGGTGCTGATCGGCCCGGCGGCCAGCGGCGGCTGGGCGGTGGAGATGGCCATGCGCCGGGCCTGGGAACAGGCGGCGGCGTGCGTGATCGCGCCGGCGGGCGGGCTGAGCGAGGGGTCGGGCGAGGTGCTGGCGGAACGGCTCGGCGTGACCCTGATCTTCGTGGACGAGGACCCGCTGATCGTCGCCGTCCGGGTGGCCTCGGCCGCCTCCCGTCCCGACGCGGCCCGTACCCAGCTCGTCGCCCGCTGCGCCACCCGGCTGGCCGAGGCGGGAGCGTCGGCGCGGCGGGTGCTCGGGGTGCTGAACGCCGAACTGCCCGGCACGTCGGTGGCCTTCCTCGACCGCTACGGCCGGCCCCTGGCGGGCCGCCGCGACGCCGCCGCCGGGCGCTGGTCGGCCGAGGTGACGGTGCCCGACCGGGAGGGCGGTGTGCTGGGCACCCTGGTGGCCGGCGGGTCGTCGCGGTCGCCGGGCTGGCCGGCGGTCGTGCGTACGGTACTGGGCCTGGCGGTGGCGCCGCTGACCGCCTGGACGGCGCAGGAGAGCCTGACCGCCGCCCGCGACTTCGCCCTCCAGGCCGCACTCGCCGAACGTCTGATCGGCAACCAGATGAGCGAGGCAGGCGAGTCCGGCAAGTCCGGCGAGATCGGCGAGCGCAGCGGGTCCGGCGAGCCCGGCGAGTCCGGCGAGGCGCGGGTGGCGGCGACCGCGCTGGGCTGGCCGGTCGGCGGTCCGATCACCGCCTACCAGCTCCGCCTGCTCACGCCGGCCGCCGACGCGTCGCTGGTGCAGGCGCTGGTGACCGGCGCGCTCGGTCAGGTGCCGGTGCTGGTCAGGGGTGAGGGGTGGGCGGGCTGGTCCGCGTCCGGTCCGGAGGAGCTGGCGGAACGCCTCTACCACTGCCTGCGTACGCTGCCATGGCCGTGCGCGGGAGGCGTCGGCGCGCAGGTCGACGGACTCCAGGCGGTGGGGGAGTCGCTGCTGGGCGCGGAGGCGGCGGCGTACGTGGCGGGGGAGGGCGCCGTGGTGCGGGCCGACCGGATGGGCCCGGCCGAGCTGCTCGGTGCCCTGCCCACCGGCGTCCTGCGCGCTCCGGCAGCCGTCGTGCTGCGCCCGCTGCTGGAGATCGACAGGGACGGCACGCTGCTGGAGACGCTGGCCGCCGTCCTGGACGAGGGCGGCGCGCTGAAGGCGGCCGAGCGGCTGGGCGTGCACCGCAACACGATCACCACCCGTCTCGACCGCATCAGATCGGCGGGCTTCGACCTCGACGATGCCGCCACCCGGCTGGCGCTCCAGCTCGCCTGCCATGTGATGCTGAGCTGATCATGGCATGCTCGTAGAGGCCATCCCCGGAAGAGGAGACACCCGGTGCCCGCTCCCCGTACGGACGCCAAGCTGCTGGCGGTCAGCGACCTGCACGTCGCCTATCCCGAGAACAGAGCCGTCGTCGAAGCGCTGAAACCCCTGGCCCCCGGCGACTGGCTGCTGGTGGCGGGCGACATCGGCGAGCGGCTGACCGACATCACGTGGACGCTGCGCCTGCTGGCCGGGCGCTTCGAGCGCGTCGTGTGGGTGCCGGGCAACCACGAGCTGTGGGCCAGGCCCGGCGAACCCGACGGGCTGCGCGGCGTGGCCCGCTACGAGCACCTGGTGAGCATCTGCCGCGACCTCGGCGTCCTCACCCCCGAGGACGACTACCCAATGTGGGAGGGCGCGGGCGGGCCGGTGCGGATCGTGCCGCTCTTCCTCCTGTACGACTACACGTTCCTGCCCGAGGGCCACCACACCAAGGAGAGCGCGCTGGCCTACGCCCACAGCACCGGCGTGGTCTGCACCGACGAATACGTCCTGCACCCCGACCCGTACCCGACCCGCGACGCCTGGTGCCGCGCCCGGGTGGAGCTGACCGAGCGGCGGCTGGCGGAGCTGGACGACGCCGTGCCGCTGGTGTTCGTCAACCACTATCCCCTCGTCCGCGAGCCGACCGACGTCCTGCGCTACCCCGAGTTCGCGCAGTGGTGCGGCACCACGGCCACCAGGGACTGGCACCGCCGCTACCCGACCGCCGCCATGATCTACGGTCACCTGCACATCCCGCGCGTCACCTGGTACGACGGGGTCCGCTTCGAGGAGGTCTCGCTCGGCTACCCGCGCGAGTGGCAGCCGCGCCCCGGCGTCCGCCGCCTGCTGCGCGAGGTCCTGCCCGAGAGCTGAGCGCCCTTGATCAGGAGGCGGTGAACACGAGATTGCGCCGCAGCAGCGCCGCGCACCAGCGGAAGTGGCCGTCGTCGGCGCCCATGCCGAACAGGTCGTAGCTGATCAGGGCGTACACGGCCTGGTAGACGGCGAGGGTCTCCGGCGGGTGGCCGAGCCGGTCGGCGAAGAGCCGGGTGAGCTCCGTGGCGTGCTCCTCGGCGTACGGGCCGTACATGTCCCAGAAGGCCGCGGTGACCGCCGCCTCGAACGCCGGGTCGCCCGCGGTCGTACAGAAACCGAAATCGAGCACCGCGACCGGCCGGCCGGCGGCGTCGACGTGGATGTTGGGCGGGACCAGATCGCCGTGGATCGCGGTGACCGGGCCGGTGGGCAGCGACCGCAGCGCGTCCAGCGTGCGCTTGACGCCCGCGCCGAAGTCCGGCGCCCGCGAGGCCGGTGCGGCTCCGTAGTCCCGCACCCGCGCGGCCGGCGCGGCGCCGGGCCGGCCCGCCGTCCGCTCGACCAGGGCGGCGAGCGCGTCGCCGTTGCGGGCCACCGCCCGGCCGACCAGGGCCGCGAGCGCGTCCTGGAAGCGGTCGTGCCCCTGCCACAGCGGGCGGTCGTCGCCCTGGAACGTCAGCCGGCGCATCGCGTCCGTGCCCGGCACCGACGCCAGCCCGCGCAGCACGGTGAGCAGCGCGTCCGCGTGGTGGGCGGGCAGTTCCCGCCCGAACTCCTCCTCGGGGTGGTCGCGGCCCATCGGGGCGCCCGGCAGTTCGCGCTCGTACGTCACCAGCACGCCCTCGTGCTCCACCACCTCGAAGATCTCCGGGGTGGCGAACGGCAGCCGGCGCCGCGCGAGGTCCGCGTACACCCGGCGGGTGAGCTCGATCGGCGGCCGGCCGGCCCACACCTTGGCGACCCGGCCAAGGCCGAGCCGGTAGACGACGCCCTCGGCGCCGGAGCCGATCCGGAGCGCTCCCGGGTGGCCCCGGCCGGCGAAGTATCCGGGCCACGGATCGTCGGCCCGTGCCTCCTGAGAGATCTCCATCCGCGCATCAAACCACCGCCGGGACGGGACGGCCAGGCGGTTTCGCCAGCCGCGAGCCGACCAGCGGTAAGGGGCATGACCCGGGTCCACTCCGTACGGCGGAATGATCGCATACGGCCTCCTTCTCGTGGCGCGGCAGGGCAGGATGCGCCCTCACCTGCACAGATCACGCGCGCCCCGATCTGATTCAGGCCTTGAAGTAAGAAGTGGCTAACCTAACGTGTTCGTTCGATCACGTTGCGTATAGCGTGCGGGATGTCCACGCAGTCAGCGAAAGGAATCCCCCATGAAATCCCTCAGCCTGCTCCTCGCTCCGGTCCTCGCCGCCGCCGTCGTGGCCGCGCCCGCCGCTCCCGCCCGGGCGGCCGTCCCGGCCTGCCACGCCCACGTGTGCCTGTGGACGGGGGCCAACTACACGGGTGCCGTCTACACCTGGTGGGAGGCCAACGGCAACCGGTTCATCGGCGGCACGCACGCCGACAACGTCGGGTCGTTCGTGGCCACGAGCGGGGCCTGCTTCGTCGACACCGCCGACACCGAATGGAACTGGCGGGCCAAACGGCTGGCCTCCGGTGGCGACTACAGCTCCAACTATCGCGGCCGGTTCGGCGGCGTGATGGACCGCATCGCCCCCGCCCGCTACTGCTGACCCGCTACCGGCCGGACCTCCCTCACCCGGCCCCCCGTCCGTGACCGGTCTGTCACCTGCGGCTGGGTCTCCCTCACCCAGCCGCCCACCGCGACCCGCCCGTCACCGGCGGCCTGGCGCGGTCAGCAGGTGGCGAGGGCGTGTCGCCACACCTCGTCCAGCGCCATCTGGATCGCGCCGGTGAGCGCCGTGCCCTCGGCCAGCTCCGACAGCTCCACCCGGGGCGCCGTGAGCGTCAGCCCTTCGAGGTGTCCGACGATCGCCTCCAGCAGGACCGTGCCGGCCCGGGCGATGCCGCCGCCGATCACGATCGCGTGCGGCGACAGCACCAGGACGGCGGGCGCGACCGCCTCGGCGAAGACGGCGGCGACCCGGTCGACGACCTCGGCGGCGAGCACGTCACCCGTGGCGGCGGCCGTGAAGACGGCGGCCGCGTCCGTCACCTCGGCCAGACCCGACCCCGGTCGCCCGGCAGCGTGGCGACGGGCCAGACCGACGATCGCCTCGGCTCCGATCGCCCGCTCCAGCGGCCCCCGCCCATCGCCGCCCCCGCCACTGCCGGTCTGACCGGAGGGACGGATGAAGCCGATCTCGCCGGCCTGGCCCGCGCCCCGGTGCAGGCGGCCGTCGATGACGACGCCGGCCCCGAGCCGTTCGCCCCACTGGACCGCGAGCAGAGTGCCCGCGTCGGTGTGTCGCCGGGCGGCCGCCAGGGCGGCGAGGTCGGCGTCGTTCTCCACCGTGACCGCGCACCGGAACCGGTCCCGCAGCCGGCCGGCGAGGTCGATCTCCGACCAGCCCGGCACGCTCGGCGCGAACAGGACGCGGCCGGTGCCCGCCTCGACGATGCCAGGGGTGGCCGCGGTGACGGCCTTGACCTGGTCGGTGGCCAGACCGGCGGTCGCCAGCGCCTCCTGCGCCGCCTCGTCCACCGCCTGGAGCAGATGCCGGGCGTCGCCGTGCCCGACCGGTCGGCGGACCTCGGCGAGGCGCTCGCCGGCCAGGTCGGCGACGGCCGCCGCCACGGTGTGCGGGCCGACGTCCAGGCCCAGAACGGGCGCGGCCCGGCCGTTCAGCGAGAACCGGGTGGCCGGCCGGCCCACGGCGGCCGGTCGCGGCGCGTGCTGCCGTAACCAGCCGGCGGCCAGCAGGTCCTCCACGGCCTGGGCGACCGTCGGGCGGGTGAGCTCGGTCAGCCGGGCGAGTTCGGCCACCCGTACGGGCTCGGGCGCCTGCCGCCGGATCGCGTCGAGCACCGCTGCCCGGTTCATCCTCCGCAGCACCGGCGTCCCCGGCGGCCTCTCCTCCTGCATGCGCACCCCTCGACCATCCGTTTCCCCGCAGATCTTGACCTCGGGCGGACCGCAGCTGAGTATATTTCCGCAGCGATCTTACGAAAAGTCCTTACATATCGGACTTTTGCTCACCAGAGGTGGCCGTCATCATGCCCCACTCCCGCCCCCCACAGAGTCCCGTATACCGCTTACGACACCGTCTGGCGGCGGCGCTCGCCGTTCTGCTCACGGTGCTCGCCGCCCCGTTCGTCTCCCAACCGGCCGCCGTCGCCGCCACGCCCGCGCCACCCACCTCGCCTCCCGCCACCTCCTCCGAGCGCCCCGGCGGCGGAGGCGGGTCAGGCAGCTCAGGCGGTCCGGCGGCGCAGGCCCTGGAGCGGCTGATCGGCGCCCCGCGCGCCGCCCAGGTCACCCTGCGCACGATCGACAAGGGCACAGGCGAGGACAGGTTCGAGGTGTACGCCGAGCGCGGCCGTCTCGTCGTCGCCGGCACGACCCCGGCCGTCCAGCTCACCGGCTTCGGCCACTACCTGCGCCACGTGGCCCACGCCGACATCGCGATCAACGGCTCCCAGACCGACCTGCCGCACCGCCTCCCGCTGCCGGCGTCCCGCCTGGCCAGGGACTCCTCGGTGGATCACCGCTTCGCGCTCAACGACACCAATCAGGGCTACGCGGGCCCGTACCTGAGCTGGCAGGAGTGGCAGCGCCGGATCGACGTCCTCGCACTGCACGGGATCAACGAAGTGCTCGTGTACGAGGGCCAGGAGGCGGTCTACCAGCGTACGTTCACCGAGTTCGGCTACACCGACGAGGAGATGCGGGCGTGGATCCCGCAGCCGGGCCACCAGGCCTGGTGGCTGCTGCAGAACATGTGCTGCACCGACGGCCCCGTCTCCCAGCACCTCATCGACCAGCGGATCGACCTCGGCCGCAGGATGGCCGACCGGCTGCGTTCGCTGGGCATGGTCCCCGTGCTGCCGGGCTACTTCGGCACGGTGCCGACCGACTTCAAGGCGCACAACCCGGCCGCCAACACCGTCCCGCAGGGCACCTGGAACAAGCTCGAACGCCCCCACTGGCTCGACCCGACCGACCCGATCTTCGAACGCGTCGCGGCCACGTTCTACCGGGTCCAGACCGAGCTGTTCGGCCCCAGCACGATGTACAAGATGGACCTGCTGCACGAGGGCGGCACGCCCGGCAAGGTCGACGTCGCGCGGGCCTCGCAGGCCGTGCAGCGCGCGCTGAACACCGCCCACCCCGACGCCCTCTGGGCGATCCTCGGCTGGCAGAACAACCCGCTGCCCGCGACGCTCCAGGCGATCGACCGGGGCAAGATGTTCATCGTCGACGGCATCAGCGAGGAGTCCGGCGTCACCGACCGTGACAAGGACTTCTTCGGCACCGGATACGCGTTCGGTACCATCTGGAACTTCGGCGGGCACGTCAACCTCGGCGCCCGGCTCACCGTGTGGAACGAGAAGTTCCACGCCTGGCGGGAGAAGCAGGGCACGGCCATGAACGGCATCGCGCTGATGCCGGAGGCCATCGACAACAACCCGGCCGCGCTCGCGTTCTTCACCGACCTGCCGTGGCAGGACGGCCGCGCCGACATGCCCCGCTGGTTCGACGACTACGCCACCGCCCGGTACGGCCGCGACGACCCGCACGCCAAGGCGGCCTGGCGGATCCTGCTCGACACCGTCTACAGCTGGCCCGCCGCCGCCGACACCCGCCACGTCACCGGCCTGTACGACGACCAGCCCGGCCTGGCGAACACCGGCTACCCCCTGCAGTACGACATCGCCGCCTTCGACCGGGCCCTCGACGAGCTGCTGCAGGTCGACCGGCGGCTGCGCGGCTCGGGCGCCTACCGCTACGACCTCGTGGACGTCGCCCGCCAGGTGCTGGCCAACCACAGCAGGCTGCGGCTGCCCGAGATCCGCGCCGCCTATCGGGCCAGGGACCTCGACCGCTTCGAACGCCTCACCGGCCAGTGGATGGACGGCATGCGGCTGATGGACCGGCTGCTCGGCACCGACGAGAACTTCCTGCTCGGCGCGTGGCAGAAGGAGGCCCGCCGCCAGGCCGCCACCCCGGCCGAGGCGGCGACCCTGGACTACAACCTCAAGTCGCTGGTGACGCTCTGGGCGGCCGGCTCCGACCTGCAGGACTACGCCCGCAGGGAGATGAACGGCCTGGTCGGGCAGTACTACGCGAAACGCTGGCAGCTGTTCTTCGACAGCCTGAAGGCGGCGCTGCGCTCGGGCGCCGACTACCCCGAGCCGATCGACTGGCGGGCCGTGGCCGAGGACTGGTCCAGGGCCGGCACCAAGCTCGCCGCCGAGCCGCGCGGCGACGCCTATGCTCTGGCGGGCGAGGTGGCCGCGCTGCCGGACGGCGCGGTGAGCGTCGAGGCCGACCGCAGGGGAGTCAAGGCGGGTGAGAACGTACGGGTGACGGCCGCGTTCAGCAACACCAACACGCTGCGGCCCACCGGGCGGGTGACCCTCGGGTTGGAGGTTCCCCGGGGGTACCGGGTGCGGGCCACCTCCCCGGCCCGCACCGACCGCGTCGCCGCCGGCGGCACGTTCACCACGACCTGGACGGTCACCGTGCCCGCCGCCGAGACCCCGGGCACGACCCCGAAACTGAACGTCACCGCCGACTGGCGATCGGACGGAAGCGGCCGGCAGTCCGGCGGGACACGGCGGGACACGGCCTCGGCCGGCCTGCTGATCGCCGGGATCGTGCCCTCCTCGTACCGGACGATGAGCAACACCCAGGCCGAGTTCGCCACCACCGGCGACGGGGTGGGCATCGCGGCGGGCGGGGCGGACCTGTGGCGGGAGACCAACGAACTGGCCGCCGCCTACCGCCCGGACGTCCTGGCCGACGGGCAGCAGCTCCAGAGCACCGTGCTCGTCCAGGACGGCGCCGCCGAGTACACCCGCTCCGGGCTCGTGGTGAGCGATGACCTGGCCACCCCGGGAGCCACCGGCTACGCCAACATCGCTGTCACCCCGGGTCACGGCTGCCTGTTCAGCTGGGACTCCGACGGCGACGGCCGGCTCGACTCCAGCGCGGAGGCGGGCGGTTTCACGCCGCCCGTACGGGTGCGCATCGGCAGGTCGGGCGACCGGCTCACCGGCTCGTGCGGCACCGACGGCCAGAACTGGACCGTGGTCGGGGCGGCCGCCGTACCGGGCGCGGGAGCCGCCGCACTCGACGTCGGGGTGTTCGTCAGCGCCGCCACCCGTCAGACCGGCCGGCAGGCGATCTCGGTGCTGACCGAGCCCGTACCGGCGCCGTCCACCGCGCGTGACAGCTCAGGCGACACCCTGCGCAGCCTCCGCAAACCGGTCACGGCGCTCAGCTCGGAGCCCAGCCGCGGCCCCGCATACGCCAACGACGGCAACCGCGCCAACTCCCCGTACTTCGCCTCTCAGATGAACTGGGACACCACCTGGTGGCAGGTCGACCTCGGTGAGACCGACGACATCTCACGCGTCAACGTCCGCAACTACGTCAGCGGCGGACGCCACTACGAATACCGCCTGGAGGGCAGCCTCGACGGCACCACCTGGTACACCCTCGGCGGCCGGCGCGGCCCCCGCGCCGCGACGGACGCCGGCGACACCATGACCACCGAGGCCAGCGCCCGGTACGTCCGCGTGGTCGGCACCCACAACACCGCCAACCTCTCCTTCCACCTCACCGAAGTCAGCGTCTACGGCACCCCGACCCCCTGACCCACCCCCTACGACCGGCGTCCCCTGCCCCGCCCCCGTCCGGCCGGCGTCCCCTGCCCCGTCCCATCCGGGCGGGGTCGCCGGCCACGGTCGTGTGTGCGGCCCCACGAGTACGCCGTCCGGATGATCCACCCGGGCGGTACTTTGTACGCGTGACCACCGAACCTCCCGAGGCCGCGTCCACGCCCGCTTCCGGCGTGGGCGGCCTGGTCAGGCGGATCGCCTGGGGCGCTCTCACGCTCTTCCTCGCCGCGTTCGCCGTCTTCGAGAGCCAGAAGTACGGCCTGCCGACCACGGCCGCCGCGCTGCTGTTCTTCGCGTTCCCCGACCTGACCCGGCTCGCCGGCGTCCGCCCGCCGGGTGTGCTGTACCAGGCCGTGAACCGGGTGTGGATCCCGCTCGCGGTGCTGGTCGTCTACAGCTTCGGGCCGATCGTCTGGCCACCCCTTTTCACGGCCGGCCTGGGCTGGCTAACCCGCATCGCCCTCGACCGCACCCTCAGCCGCGGCCCAGGGTCACTCGACCGCGCCCCCGGCCGCGGACCGGCTACCACCTGATCACACCCCGGTCGCGGACTCACCACCACTTGACCGCACTTTGCGGCACGGGCACACCGCCACCTGACCGGACGTCCGCGCCGCCTCTGATCATCGAGAAGGCGCGGCACCTCCCGGCGCCGGTTCGCGCGGCTCAGGCATCGCGCCCCGCACAGTCGCCCTGGCAATATCCGTTGGTGACGATCAGGCGCGCACGGGCGGTCGTATAGGCGGAGGTCTGCGCGCCGACGATCACGCCGTGGCAGCGGGGACAGGTGAGCGGTTGTTCGGCTCCCTCGGGAGCACTTCCCGCCGTCTCAGGCGAACGGCCCCTCACCCCGTCCGGCCCAACCGGAGCCCTCCCGATGGTCTCCATCGAACGGCCCCTCACCCCGCTCGGCTCTGCCGGAGCCCTTCCGGGGGTCTCCGTCGAACGGGGTCTCGTCTCGTCCAGCTCCGCAGGTGTCCTTCCTGGGGGCTCGGGGAACGGGCGGCTCGACCCCGTCGGCTCCGCGAAAGTCCTGCCTGGGGTTTCGGGCGGACGGGAGCTCGTCCCGTCCGGCTCGGCAAAAGCCCGACCTGCGGTCTCATATGGACGGTGGCTTGCCCCATCCGGCTCCGCAGCAGCCCTGCCCGGGGTTCCGGGCGAATGGTGGCGCATCTCGTCGGGCTCAGGTGCCCTTCCCATGGTCTCGGGCGGGCGGCTTCTCATCCCGTCCGGGGCCGGCTCGGGTGGGGGATCGGTGTTGGCGGGGTGGGTCACGGCATGGCTCACTGGCGACTCGGTCATACCTGTCACTGTCCAGGACGCCACCGACAATTCCTCCGACTTGCCCGCCCTGTGAGAACCAGCAGGTCACGGCAGCACTCAGGCGCTCTCCCCGACGCTGCGCGCATGCCAGTCCGCCAGCGCCACCAGCAGACCGTCCGCCACACCGCCGAACATCGCCGTCAGCTCCTCCGCGTTGTCCACCACCACGACGTGATCGAGCAGCTCCGCGCGCAGTTTGGCCGCCCTGGTGTCGCCTCCGCCGTCGGGGTCGAACGCGGTGGCGGCCAGGAACAGGCCGCCGACGCCCGCCGCGGTCGCGGTCTGCCGGGCCTGGGTGCCCAGGACCGCCGCGGGATCGGCCGGTATGGCGGGCAAGGCCGGGCGTCCGTCGCGGAGCAACAACGTCAGGGGCCGGACAGGCACCGACTCCGCCACCACGCCTTCGGGCACATGAACGCCACCGTCGTCCCGGCGGGTCACCTCACCCGGACGCCCCCATGGCAGACCTCGTTCGTGATCGTCAAAAGCGCCGGCGCGCGTGAACAGGGCGCCGCCGGCGTCGACGACAAGATCTCCAGGCTGCCATCGCTCGCCGTCGAGCGGCGCATGCGCATTCGTCATGGTGGGCACGGTACGCGCCAGGTATGACAAATACGCCCTCGGCCCCGTTCGGCCCCCGCCCCGGCCGGCCTCGGTGTCGGTACCGGCCCGGACGGCGGAGGATCAGGGGGCGTCGGTGGTCTCCGGGTGTTCGGTGCTGAGGGAGTCGATCAGGGCGTCGGCCTCGGGGTCGCGGACCGGGGCGGCGAGGCCGACGAGGACGAACACCGCCAGCGAGGTCAGCACCGGCGCCGCCACCTCGACGGTCTGCGTCTGCCCGGGGAAGACGTACTTCACCAGGGCGAAGACCACCAGCCCAGCCGCCCACGACCCGATCGCGGCCGCCGGGCCGCAGCGGCGGAAGGCCGGCAGCATGCCGAGCAGCATCGGGATGGCGATCGGCCCCACGAGCGCGCCGAACCAGAGGATCAGCAGGCCGAGCACGCCGCCGAAGCTGTCCGCGGTGAGCGCGATGCCCATCGACAGCGCGATGAACAGGAACGTCGACACCCGCCCTGCCAGCAGCTCGGACTGGGACGAGAGCCGGCCGGCCCGCTTCCACACCGACGGGATGATGTCCCTGATCACGACCGAGGAGATCGCGTTGGCGTCGGACGACGTCATCGCCATCGTGTGCGCGAACATCCCGGCGAGCACCAGGCCGATGAGCCCGCCGGGCAGCAACTGCTGGGTCAGCAGCGCGTACGACTGGTCGGGTTCGGACAGGCCGGGCAGCAGGATCGGCGCGGCCCACATGGGGAAGAACAGCACGAGCGGCCAGAAGAGGTAGAGCGCCGCCGAGAACAGCGCGGCCCGCCTGGCCGAGGCGCCGGTGGGCGCGGCGATGAAGCGCTGGGCCAGGTTCCAGGTGCCGCCGTTGTACGACAGCGTGTTGATCAGCAGGTAGACCAGGACGAAGCCCACGGTGTACTTGTCGTTGAACGGCTGGCCGTGCCCTTCGGGCAGCCGGTCCCACAGCGTCCAGATCGCCGTCACCCCGCCGAGCTGGGCGAGCACGGCGACGAACATGGTGATCCCGGCGACGAGCTGGATGACGAACTGGCCGAGGTCGGTGAGCGCGTCGGCCCACAGCCCGCCGATCGTCGAGTAGACGAGCGTGACCCCGCCGGTGAGCAGGACGCCCCAGGCGATCGGCACGCCCGCGAACACCTGCAGCAGCAGCGCGGTCGCCGCCCACTTGGCGCCCACGTCGAAGACCTTGAGCGCGGTGCCGCTCCACGCCAGCACCTGCTGCGCCGGCACGTTGTAGCGGGTGGCCAGGTACTCCAGCGGCGAGATGATCCCGAGCCGCTGCCGCAGCCGTGGCCAGCGCGGCGCGAACAGGAACGACCCGATCACCATGGCGAACGTGATGCCGATCGCCCACCAGACGTACAGGGTGAAACCGGCGGTGTACGCGATGGCCGCGTACCCGACGAAGACCGCGGAGCTGTAACCCGACATGTGGTGGGAGATGCCGGACAGCCACCAGGGCATCTTGCCGCCGGCGGTGAAGAAGTCCCGGGCGTCGCGGATGCGGGATTTCGCCCAGACGCCGATGGCGATCATCACGACGAAGTAGCCGCAGATCACTAGCCAGTCGAGAAAGCCCATGAGATCTCCCAGGTCGGGGGTGGGGGAGCGGGGGAGCGGTACGGGGTGCGGATGACAGTGGGGAGGAAGGATGCGGTCAAAGGGTGCAGGTCTGGAGGTGCGGGCCCGGAGGTGCAGGCCAACGGGTGGGGGGCTGGGATGCGGTCAGAAGGTGCGGGTCAACGGGTGCGGGGCTGGGGATGCGGTCCGAAGGTGCAGGTCAACGGGCGCAGGTCAGGAAGGTGGGTCAGCAGGTGCAAGTCGAAGGGTGCAGGTCAGGAGGGGTGGACGGGGACTCCGTTCACGAAGGTGTGCAGGACGGAGGACAGGTCGGGGGTGGTGACGATGAGGTCGGCGGGCGCGCCGGGCTCGACGCGGCCCCGGTCGAGGCCGAGCAGCCGGGACGGGTTCGCCGCAGCCAGCCGTACGGCGGTGCCGAGGTCCACCTCGGTCCGCGTGACCGCCCAGGCGAGACACTCGAGCAGTGAGCTGCCCGACCCGGCCAGCAGCTCGCCGCCGGGCAGCGTCACCCGGCCGTCCCGCCGGACGGTGACCCGCCCGCCGACCGGGGTCGTGTAGTCGCCGGGCGCGCGGCCGGCCATCGCGACGGAGTCGCTGACCAGCAGCGAACGGCCCACCCCCTTGGCGCGCAGCATCACGGTGAAGGTGTCGGCGGGCAGGTGGTGCCCGTCCGCGATGAACGTCGCGGCGAGCCGGTCCTCGGCCAGCTGCGCCCAGAGGTGGTTGGGATGCCGGCGGATCATGGTGTGGGCGCCGTTGCCCAGGTGCGTGGAGAGACGGGCGCCCGCCCGTACGGCGGCCTCGATGTCGGCGGGGGTGGCCGCGGTGTGGCCGATGGAGGCGATGACGCCCTGCCGGGCGAGGCCGGCGATGTAGCCGGCGGCGCCGGGCCGTTCGGGGGCCAGCGTGACGATCCGCACCAGCCCGCCGGCCGCCTCCTGCCAGCGCGCGAACTCGGCGAGGTCGGGATCGCGCAGGTGGCGGGCGTCGTGCGCGCCGCGCGGCCCGTCCTCGGCCGCCAGGTACGGGCCCTCCACGTGCACGGCGGGAATGGCGTGCCGGACCAGCGGGTCGGCCTCGCGGGCCGCCGCGATCACCCGCAGGTTGCGCACGATGGCGGCTTCCGGGGCGGTGATGATCGTGGGGCACAGCGTGGTGGTGCCGCGCCGCCACAGCTCGCGTACCAGGTCGGACACGTCGCCGGGCGACAGGTCGGGGGCGTTGAAGTCGAGCCCGCCGTATCCGTTCACCTGGAGGTCCACCAGCCCGGGCAGGATGAGCGCATCGGACGTGCCACCGACGTCGGTGAGGTCGCTGACGGCGGCGATCCGCGACCCGTCCAGCTCGACCCGCACGCAACGCCCGTCCGCGAGACGGCCCTCGACGTGTACGGGCGGCTCGTCCGCGAGCCCGCCCTCGACGTGCACGGGACGTCCGTTCGTCAGGCGGCCCTCGACAGATACCGAACGCTCGCCCTCGATGCTCATCCCGCCTCCCCGAGCAGTTCCCTGGCGGCGGCCATGACCAGGCGACCCGCCTCGGGCGTGAACGCGGCCCGCAGCCCGTAGGCGCGGTGAGCCTCCTCGATCTCGTACCCGCCGGCCCCGTAATGCGACTCCGGATAGGGCAGGTAGCCGGGCACGCCGCCGGTGTACCCGGCGACCAGCAGCCCGGGATCGCCCAGCGCGGCGCGCAGCTCCAGGGCGAACTCGACGAAGGGCTCGCCGGGCAGGAACACCAGCGGCACGCCGGCCCACCGGTGCACGGCCACCTGCACCTCGACCGCCGCAGGCCCGGGGTCGCGGAGCTGGGCGCGGGCCCAGCCGGCCCAGATCCCGCCGGGTTCGCCGGCCAGCGTACGCAGCTCGGCAGGGGTGAGCGGGTCCCCGACGGGCAGGGCGACGGGCGCGGCGGCCGCCGACACCGGCCCCGTGACCGCTCGCGTGCCGGCGTCGAGCACGGCCTGCCCGACCATGGTCCCGTTCCCGTGTGCGGCCTCGAACGTACGGCCGGGCAGCGGTCCGACACCGGGCCGCAGGCTGTCGACCGCGGCGTGCCCGGTGTTGAGCTGGCCGCAGCAACCCTGGAGGAACAGGGCCACGCCGCCGATCGCGGACTCGACGTGCCGCCGCGCGTAGCCGGGCCAGTCCGCGGTGACGCTGAGGTTGTCGGGGCCGAGCGTCACCGGGTGGCAGGCATGGGAGAACACGGTGGCGATCGGCTCGCCGTTCTCGCGCTCCAGCCGGACGACGGGGACCGCCGGATCGGTGAGGGCCGCGCCGCGCCGGTTGTGCGCGACGCCGTGCAACGTGCCGTGGCCCCGGCGCATCACGGCGGGCGTGAGCGCGGCGAGCGCGGCGGCCCCGGCGTCGGCCAGCCGCGCGCGGGCGTGCGCGACGTAGGCGGGATCGGCGACACCGCCGATGCCGCCCCTGGTCACGGCGGGCCCGGCGTGGGTGTGGGTGACCGCCACGGCCACCGCCTCGGCCGGGATCCCGGTGCGCTCGTGCAGGTCGGCGGCGACGTTTCGTACCGTATCGGGGTCGAGCGCGATGAGGTCGGCGCAGATCACGACGGATGTGGCCGCGCCGTCGGAGACCGCCACGGCGGTGGCGAGCAGCGGATCGTGCACCGCCGCCGACGGCGACTGCCGGGCGGCGTAACCGGCCAGCGAGCCGCCGACCGGCGGCGTGAGGTCCGCGACCGCGGCTCCGGCCAGCAGCGTCACAGCCATCGCACCCGCCCGCGGAAACGGTCCTGGAAGAGCGCGTTGCGCTCGTCGCCGCCGGGCGCGTTCCCGCTGCGCCAGATCTCGGGGACGGCGCCGCGCCCGGCCAGTTCGGCGATGGCCGCCGCCATGAGCACGTTGAGCGCGTACGCGTTGGCGAACGTCGAGATCGCGCCCACCCGCTCGGGCACCCCTTCGACCTCCAGCACGGCGTCACCGACCGGCACCTTCGTGTCGATGTGCAGGTCCACCAGGTCGTGCAGGTTGCGCCTGGTCGGGTGCCTGGCCGGATGATCGGGCGCGGTCCTGTCGGCGTGCTCCCTGGAGGAGACGCCGATGAGGGTGACGCCGCGTTCGCGGGCGGTCAGGGCCGCGTCGATGAGCGCGGCGTTGATGCCGTACGCGTTGACCAGGACGAGCAGGTCACCCGCGCCGAGCCGGTTGTCCTCGATGACCACGCGGCCGTAGCCGGGAGTGCGTTCGATCGCCATCGAGCGCAGCGCGCCGCCGGACAGCAGCGTGCCCTCGTCGAGGATCGCGCTGACGTTCACCAGGCCGCCGGCGCGGAAGAACACCTCCTGCGCGGCCAGGTTCGAATGCCCTCCAGGACCGTAGACGTAGATCAGTCGCTCCGCGTCCTGGTGCCCGGTGAGGTGGTCGGCGATGAGCGTGGCCGCCGCCCCCACGGCGTCGGCCTCCTCGGTCTCGATCCGGCCGATCAGGCCCGCGACCTGTTCGGCGTACGTCCGCATGAGCGACACGTGCCGTCCGTTTTGCACCTACAGGCTCCCTCATGACCGATGAAAGCGATTGCAGGCATTCAAGACCAAGACAGAAGCCCGGTCAAGAGGTGGAACGCGGCCCCGTGGAGTCGCGCGCGACGAACACGCCGGGCAGCGCGACGTGCTCGGCCGGCCCGCCGGGCGTCTCGATCTGCCTGGTCAGCACCTGTACGGCGGTCGCCCCGAGATCGTCCATCGGCGCGGTCACCGTCGTCAGGCTCGGCGTCACGGTCCTGGCGAGCAGCACGTCGTCACACCCGACGACGCTGCGCTCGCCGGGCACGGAGACGCCCCGGCCGGCCAGTTCGGCCAGCACCCCGCACGCGGTCAGGTCGTCGAACGCGAAGGCCGCCGTGGCATCGGTCGCGAGCAAGGCGGCGCCGGCCTGCCTGCCGCCCTTGAACGTAGCGCGGAACGGGCCGAGCTCGATCAGCTCCACCCCGCGCCCCCGCGCCCACCTGCGGATCGCCTGTGAGCGCCGGGCCGCCGCCCACGACGCGCTCGGCCCCGCGAGCAGCGCGAACGAACGATGCCCGTGCTTGTGCAGATGCTCGCCCGCGTCGAAGAGCGCGCTGGTGTTGTCGCAGATCACCGAGGACAGCTCGCGCAGCGGCCGGTTGAGCAGCACGCACGGCAGGCCCCGCGCCGCCTCGCGCAGCGCCGCCGACGACGAGCGCGGCGAGGCCACGATCACCCCGTCGACCCGGCTGCGCAGCTGGGCGACGTGGCGCACCTCCGCCGCCGCGCTCTCCTCCGCGTCTATCAGCATGACCGAGCTGCCCATCCGTTCGGCGGTGCGCTGGATCGCGCGGACGAGCAGCGGGAAGAACGGGTTGGTGATGTCGGGCACGACCAGCCCGATCATCTCGGCCCGCCCGGTGACCAGGCCGCGCGCGGCGGAGCTCGGCTGGTAGCCCAGCTCGCGGGCGGCGGCCATGATCTGCTCCCTGACCGGGGCGCTGACCAGCTCGGGGCGGTTGAAGGCGCGCGAGACCGTGGCGGCGGAGACGCCGCACCGCTGGGCGATCGAGTAGATCGTCGGCTTGCTCACGGCACGCTCCTCGGGGGTGGGCTCGACCGGGGTTGACCGAAGTACTCTAGCGAAGCCAGAATCCATGCAATCGCTTTCATTATTCCTCGGCGAACAGTCCCGGTGAAAGGACGGTATGAGTTCGGAGCAGCCGGAGCGGGTCGCCCGCGGGCAACTCGAAGACGTCATCCTCCCCTTCTGGCTCGACCACGGCATCGACACCGAGCACGGCGGGTTCCACACCTGCTTCGACAACCGGGGCCGGCGCCGCCTGTCGACGGACAAGTTCACCTGGTCGCAGGGCCGGTTCGTGTGGCTGCTGGCCCGCGCCGCCAGGCTCGCCGAGCGCGGCCTGCTCACCGCCGACGCCGCCGCCCTCGTCCGGCACGCCGAGCGCGGCGCGTCCTTCCTCCTCGCCCACGCCGTCCGCCCCGACGGCAGTTGCGCGTACGTCCTGGACGAGAGAGGCGGGCCCGCGCTCGGCGAGGACGGCCTGCCGCTGCCCGCGCAGCGCAGCGTCTACGCCGACGCCTTCGTCGCCATGGGGCTGTCCGAGCTCACCGTGGCCACCGGCTCGCCCGAACACCTGCCCGTGATCGACCGGATCGTCCAGCGGGTCGCGGACGACGTGGAAGCGGGCGACCCGCCGACGCCGCCGTACCCGCTGCCGCCCGGATGCTCGGGGTTCGGCGCGCGCATGATCGTGCTCAACGCCCGGCTCGACCAGGCCCGCGCGCACCTGGCCGGGCCCGGCGGGAAGGCCGGCCTGGACGAGCTGCGGGCCGCGCGCCGGGCCATGCTCGCGCACCGGGAGGACGGCGGGCTGTTCACCGAGACGTTCGTGCCCGACCCCGGCCTGCGTGACACGATCCTCGCCCGGCACCGCACCCCCGGCCACGCGCTGGAGGGGATCTGGATGGCGCTGGAGGCCGGCGAACTGCTCGGCGAGACCGGCGACCACGCCGGCCTGCTCGCCTCCGTGTCCGCGCTGTGCCGGGCCGGATGGGATGACGAGCACGGCGGGCTGTTCCGCTACGTGGACGTCTCCGGCCGGCCGTACGGGGGCCCGTACGAGGACCTGGTCAGGCGGACCTGGTCCACCAAGCTGTGGTGGGTGCACACCGAGGCCGCGTACGCCACCCGCCTGGCGGCCGAGCGCTATGGCGACCGGGAGGCGGCCCGCTGGTTCGAGCGCGTCTGGGACTACACGCTGCGCACCTTCCCCGGCGGGGCCGAGGGCGCGGAGTGGATCCAGATCAGGGACCGGACCGGCGTCCCGCTCGACGAGGTCGTCGCCCTGCCGGTCAAGGATCCGTACCACATCGCCAGAAACCTCATGCAGATCGTCGAGCTCCACGCAGCCGGAGCACCAGGGGAGCAGCCGTGACGGCCACCAACTCCGGCCCCGTGATCGAACGGACCGCCGGCAACCTCGAAGCCCGGATCTACCGCGACCGGCCGGCGGCCGGCGCCGCCGCCGCGCGGGTCGCGGCCGAGGCCCTGCGCTCGGCCCTGGCCGCGCGCGGCGCGGCCAGGGCCGTCTTCGCGGCCGCGCCGTCGCAGCGGGAGACGCTGGCCGGCCTGCGCGCCGCCGCGGGGATCGACTGGTCCAGGGTCACCGTCTTCCACATGGACGAGTACATCGGCCTGCCCGCCGACGCCCCCCAGCGTTTCGGCCGCTTCCTGCGCGAAGAGCTCTGGGACGCGGTACGCCCCGGCGCCGTCCACGTGATCGACCCCGGCGACGACCCGGAGGCGGAGAGCGCCCGCTACGCCGGGCTGCTCGGCCAGGGCCCGATCGACCTGATCTGCCTCGGCATCGGCGACAACGGCCACCTGGCCTTCAACGACCCTCCCGTGGCCGACTTCGCCGACCCCCTCGCGGTCAAGGTGGTCGAGCTCGACGACGCCTGCCGTACGCAGCAGGTCAGCGACGGCTGCTTCGCCACCTTCGCCGACGTGCCCGCGCGGGCGGTCACGCTGACCGTGCCCACCCTGATGGCCGGGCGCACGCTGGTCGCCACCGTGCCGGGCCGGAACAAGCGGGCGGCGCTCGCCGCCGCGCTCGACGGGCCGATCTCCGAGCGCTGCCCCGCCTCGGTCCTGCGCACCCACCCGGCCTGTACGCTCTTCGCGGACGTGGAGGCCTACCAGTGAAGCTCACCGGGATCGTCGCCTGGCAGCTCGTGGACGGGAGCGTGCCCCGGTGGTGAGGCTCAGCCGTGCCACCCTGTCCAGGGTCGCAGCCGAGGCGCGCCCGCTCGCCGAGCCGCGCGCCACCGGCGTCGTGCACCTGGGCATCGGCGCCTTCCATCGGGCCCACCAGGCCGTCTACACCGAGCTGGCCGTGGCCGCGACCGGCGACGACCGGTGGGGCATCTGCGGGGCCAGCCAGCGCAGCACCGCCGTGGCCGGCCTGCTGCGCCCGCAGGACTGCCTGTACGGCGTGCGCGCCGGGGACGACGTCCGCGTGATCGGGTCCGTACGCGAAGTGCTGGTCCCGGGCGACGACCTCGCCACCCGCCTGGCCGCGCCGGAGACGGCGGTCGTCACGCTGACCATCACGGAGAAGGGTTACCGCCGCGCTCCGAGGCCGGACGGGCCGCCCACCGCGATCGGGCGGCTGGTGGCCGGGCTGCGTGCCCGGGCCGCCGCCGACGCGGGCCCGCTCACCGTCGTCTCCTGCGACAACCTGCCCGGCAACGGCGCGACCCTCGCCGCGCTCGTCACCGAGCTGTGCGAGCCGCCGCTGCTGAGGTGGGTCGAGCAGAACGTCACCTTCCCGGCGAGCATGGTCGACCGCATCGTCCCTGCTACTACCCCCGCGGACCTCGACGACATGGAGGCCAGGCTCGGCGTGCGCGACCTCGGCGCGGTGGTCACGGAGCCGTTCACGCAGTGGGTGATCGAGGACGACTTCGCCGGCGACCGCCCGGCCTGGGACCGGGCGGGCGCGCTGCTGGTCGGGGACGTCCGGCCGTACGAGCGGATGAAGCTGCGCCTGCTCAACGGCAGCCACTCGGCCATCGCCTACCTGTCGGGCGCGGAGCACGTGTCCGAGGCGGTGGGCGACGCCGCGTTCGCCGGATACCTGCGCCGGCTCATGGACGAGGACCTCTCGCCCACCCTGCACGGGCTCGACGCGTTCGACCTGGCCGGATACAAGCGGTCGCTGCTGACCAGGTTCGCCAACCCCGGCCTGCGGCACCGCGTCGCGCAGATCGCGGCCGACGGCTCGCAGAAACTGCCCCAACGCCTGCTCGACCCGGCCCGCGAGCGGCTGGCCGCCGGGCACGAGCCCCGCTTGATCGCGCTGGCGGTGGCGGGCTGGATGCGGTACGTCACGACGGCGCGCGAGCTGGACGACCCTCTGGCCGACCGGCTCACCGGCGACCCGGGCGCCGGCGCCGCGGCCACCGTGGAGCGCCTGCTGGCGATCGAGGAGATCTTCGGTCCCGACCTGAGGGACGACCGGGTCTTCCGCGACCTGGTCACCGACGGCCTGCACCGCCTCACCGCCGACGGCCTCGCCGCCACCCTCCGCACCCTCGACACCTGACCGCTCCCCGAGAACGCCTGACCGCTCCCCGAGAACGCCTTCGCCTAAGGCGCTGAGCGTCCCAGGTGCGGCCGAAAACCGGTTGAGCCCTGCGCCGGTGTTCCCATAGGTTGCCTGCGGCCCGCCATCGTGAGGACAGAGGACATAAACCGCGTGACCCCGCCTGCTCGCCAGACCTGACACGTACTTCCGCTCTCTTCCAGCCGGCCCGGGTGGCCGGCTCCGCCGGGTTGCCCGCGTGCGCCCGGTCGTTCAGCGTCTGAGGCCGCGCGTAACCGGCCTCGTGTCAGGTCTTGAGAGATCATGTCTTCACAACCTCATATCGTGCTGCCCTGGGTCGTCCGCCGGACCAGGCTGCCCCTGCTGTCGACGCGCTGCGTCGACTGCCCGTCCGAGTCGGCCACCACCGGCGAGGGCAGGTTCCGGATCAACGCCCAGGGCAAGGTGCTGGACGTGTGGCTGCTGGTCCGCTGCGTGTCCTGCGACCGGACGAGCAAGCTCACCGTGCACGAGCGGGTGCCGGTCAGGACGGTC
Source organism: Nonomuraea fuscirosea (assembly GCF_035917475.1). Lineage (NCBI taxonomy): Bacteria > Bacillati > Actinomycetota > Actinomycetes > Streptosporangiales > Streptosporangiaceae > Nonomuraea > Nonomuraea fuscirosea. The sequence goes on from NZ_CP109074.1 coordinate 3,208,500, forward strand.
GATCCGGCCGCGCTCGACCGCTACCACGCCAACGATCCCGAACTGGTGGTGTCCACGCTGTTCGATCCGGCGTTCGCCAAGCGCAACCGCTACACCCTCGACTGGAGCGGGGCCTGGCGGCTGGACCTCACGCCGGTGCCGCTGGACGAGCCGTGGCCGGTGCGGGTGGAGGTCGGCTTCGACGATCCGGTGCCGGTGCGTCCTGACCGGCTCATCGCGCGGGCCCTCGGCCTCAGCAGGAACGACGTGCGGCGCCGCGTCAAAGGCGACTTTCCGCTGCGCCGCACGGTGAGCACCGGGTTCGCCTTCACCGTGATGCCCGTGGACTGACCGGACGCGGGTGGCCGGAGCCCTTCCCGGCCACCCGCCTCAGTCCGGCGCGGCGGTGATGGGGCGGTGGGCGAGCGGGCTGGAGAAGATCATCGTGCTCGACGGCTTGCCGTAGGCGGCGAGCCGGTCGATCAGCCGCTCGAACGCCGCCATCGACGGCACGGCGATCTTCAGGATGCTGCACACGTCGCCGGTCACCCGGTGGATCTCCCTGACCTCCGGCCAGGTCGCCACCTCGGGATCGCGCAGCACGCAGGTCGGCCCGTAACAGGTGAGCTGCACGAACGCGGACACCGTCCAGCCGGCCCGGGCCGGGTCCACCGTGGCGTGGTAGCCGGTGATCACCCCCGCCTCCTCCAGCCGCCGGACCCGTTCGGCCACGGCCGGCGGCGACAGGTGCACCCGGCGCGACAACTCGTTGAACGACAGCCGCGCGTTCTCCTGCAGCTCGCGCAGCAACTCCCAGTCCATGGCGTCCACCAGCGGCTCCTTTCGTTCGGCAACAGCATGCCCGAGATGGATGACGAACGTGAACCGATCCACGGCGAAGGCCGTTCGGACGGCATTCCTTAGAGTGCTGTCGCCGCACCATCATGAGGTGCCGACACACGCCGACACAACGAAGGGAGCGCGGCGCGATGAAGACGACAGGACGGGTACGCCCCGTCTCGGCGGCCGAGCGGGCCGAGCGGGCCCGCATGAGCGGCGGGCTGCCGACCCTCGAGTTCGAGCGGGAGATCCCCTACGACGCCTACGTCCGCACCGACGTCCTGCACGACCTGCAACGGCCGCTGACCGACGCCCCGGGCGAGATGTCGTTCCTGGTCATCACGCAGGTGATGGAGCTGTACTTCAACCTCGTCGCCCACGAGCTGCTCGCCGCGAGGGAGTCGCTGCGGGCGGACCGGGTACGGGACGCGGTCGCGGCGCTGCGCCGCACCGCCCTGCACCTGGAGGCGGCGAACGCCGGCTGGCTCGGCCTGCGCTGGATGACGCCCGCCGACTTCAACAGCTTCCGCGACCGGCTCGGGGAGGCATCGGGGCTGCAGTCGGGCATGTACCGGCTGGTGGAGTTCCGGCTGGGGCTGAAGAGCGGGGCGCTGCTGCGGCCGTTCAGGGGCGGCGCGCGGGAGGAGGCGCTGCGGCGCGCGTTCGACGAGCCCAGCGTCTGGGACGCCGCCACCGCGCTGCTCGCCCGGCGCGGCCACGACCTGCCGGCGGCCGTGCTCGGCCGGGACTTCGGCGCGGAGTACGAGCCCCACGAGGCGGTCGAGCGCGCCTGGGTGCGCGTCTACCAGGACGACGCCGCGGCGGACCTGGAGGGTGACGCAGTGGGCGGGGACGGGCTGCGGGCGCTCGGTGACGCGCTGGCCGAGGTCTCCGAGCGGTTCGGCGACTGGCGTTACCAGCACGTGGCGGCCGTGCGCAGGGCGATGGGCGCCAAGCCGGGCAGCGGCGGCTCCAACGGGCTGGCCTGGCTCGAACGCAGCATGGCCCGGGTGGTCTTCCCCGAGCTCTGGTCCGCCCGTACCCACATGTGATGCCCGTATCCGCATGCGGGAGGCGCGGCGCAGAGCCCGGGGAAGCGCCGCTCCGCGCACGCGCGGAGCGGCGGGACTGACCCGTCAGCAGCTGAGGTTGCCGCCGGGGGAGACGCCCAGGATCTGGGCGAAGCGCTGGTAGGAGTTGATCCGGCTCTGCACCTGGGCGGGGTTGCCGCCGTTGCACTCGATGCTGCCGTTGATGCTGCGGATGGTCTCGCCGAAGCCGCGGCCGTTGACCATCGCGTTGTGCGCCGTCATGGTGCCGGGGCCGTTCTGCGTCATCCAGTACCACAGGGCGGTCTTCCAGGCCACGGCCGCGTCCTGCTGCACCAGCCAGGGGTTGGTCAGCAGCGGCAGGCCGAGCGCGTCGCCGGCCGCCTTGTAGTTGAAGTTCCAGCTCAGCTGGATGGGGCCGCGGCCGTAGTAGGCGGCCTGCCCGGCCGGGCACCCGTACGACTGGTTCGGGTCGCAGTAGTGCGGGTAGTTCGCGGTGTTCTGCTCGACGATGTGCACCAGCCCGCCGGTCTCGTGACCGACGTTGGCCAGGAACGCGGCCGCCTCCTGCTTCTTGACGGTGTCACTGCCCGTCTTGGCGAACGCGGGGAAGGCGCTCAGGGCCGAGACCAGGCCGCTGTAGGTGTAGAAGGAGTTGCGGCCGGGGAACATCTGGTCGAACTGGGCCTGGCCGACCACGAAGCCCGACGGGTCGGGCGGGTTCGTGGGGCCGCCGGAGCAGGTGTAGGGGTCCCAGTACCAGTGGCTGATCACCGGGTCGTAGCCGGGGTTCTCGTGGACGGCGATGTAGTGGTTGCCGTCGGTGTAGCGGACGATGCTGCCGACGGCGTAGAACTGCCCGGCCACCCAGTTCGGGTAGGAGCAGGCCGTCCCGCCGCTGCCGCCTCCCGTGCAGGAGCCCTGGTCGCCCCAGACGTCGGCGCTGCCCGGGGTCTCGTTCTGGGTCCACCACTTGGCGGTCCAGTTGTGCCCGTTGTGCGACGCGACCGCGCCGCCGGTGTAGACCGCCCCGGCGTTCCACGCCGTCGCGCAGGCGGCGGCGTTCGCCGCGGACGGCAGCAGCACCGCGAGCACCCCCCAGACCAGTGATAAGACGGCCGGCAGGGTCAGGATCCTTCGCACGTGCGCCACTCCTCGGATTTCATAGGAAAGTTTCCTAAGGATTAACGATGGAGCTGCCACCGCGCAAGGCCCAAAGTCAGACTCGCGCGGTCCGGCCCGCGCTCCCTGGCCGCCGGGGCGAAGGACCAGCCGAGCCGCGTCCCGGCCACCACCGTGCCGGCGACCGCGGCCGTCACCAGCCAGACCATGAACGTGGGGTACAGGTAGACCACCTGGATCCACATGATGTCGCCGCCGCGGGCCAGCACGCGGAAGACCGGCGCGGCCGACAGGCACAGCGCGAGCGGCGCCAGCCAGACCACCAGCCGCACCCGCCGCCACCCGGTGCACCTCCCGGCCCAGCGCCGGGAATGGGCCACACCGCGCACCGCCAGCCCGGCGGTCACCAGGGTCAGCAGCAGGAACACCAGATCGACCGGCAGGTACGGCGGCGCGGACGGCACCCGCGGCGTGTCTCCCTCGATCAGCGCGACCAGGCCGTCCATCAGGGCGTGGGCGTCGGAGTGGGTCATGCCGGTGTTCGCCATGACGGCGAGGCCGTACCCGGATCCGGGCATGAGCAGCTGGTCGGCGGTGGAGGTGAACAGGTCGCCGCCGTGGTGCACGGTGGGGGCGCCGTGCGGGGTCCGGCCGAGGAACCAGCCGAGGGCGTACCTCTCGTTCGCGCGTGAGGGGGTGCGCAGCTCCTTCATGCTCGCGGGGGTCAGGACGCCGCCGTTCTGCGCGATCAGCCACCGGGCCATGTCGCCGGCGGTGCTGACCACGCCGCCCGAGCCGTTGCCGAACCCGGGCGGCTCGGGCAGGGCGACGGCCCGGCCGAGGACGACCAGGTGGCCGCGCGCACTGGCGGGCAGGTCGCGTTCGCGGTCGATCGTGGTGCTGGAGTTCATGCCGAGCGGGGTGAACACGTGGGCGCGCAGGTAGGACGCGAACGGCTCGCCGCTCACCACCTCGACCAGGCGGGCGGCGACCTGGAAGTTGGTGTTGTGGTAGCTGAAGACGGCGCCCGGGGCGGCGGCGAGCTTCGCCGTCCTGAGCCGGTCCACGGAGCCCTTCAGCGTCTCCGGCTGGGGCAGGCTCTTCTCGCGGAACGTGGTGTCGGCCATGCCGGAGGTCTGGTCGAGCAGCTGCCGTACGGTGATCGCGGCGGCGCGGGGATCCGCCATGGTGAACTCCGGCAGATAGCCGCGCACCGGCCGGTCGAGCTCGACCCGCCCCTGCTCGACCAGCCGCATCACGGCCAGCGAGGTGAAGGACTTGCTGACGGAGGCGACGGCCATGGGCGTGTCCGCCGTCACCGGCTCGCCGGTCGAGGTGCGGCCGTACCCCGCGACGTGGACGACCTCCGTGCCCTTGACGATCGCGACCGCCGCGCCCGGCAGCCCCGTAGCCTCCCGGTAGCGCGCGACGAACGCGTCCACGGACGCCGGCGACGGCGGGGAAGGGGCTGGGGTCAGGGCAAGGCTGATCGCGGCGAGCACGTTGATGAGCATCCGACGAAGCTAGCCACGCCCCGGGCCCGCCACCATTGCGGTCCGCCTCCGTCTTCCCTGCGGAAACCCGCCATCCCAGCGCCGGGACACAGGCCCGCGCTGCCTTCTGGGTGGATTGAGGACCAAAGGCACTGACGCGCGGGACCTTGTCCCCGGGGGCCGCCCCGTCCCGCCGGGCGAAGCTGAGGGCACAGGCCCGAGAGCAGTGGAGGTGCGCGATGACCCCTCGGGTCCGCTGGCCATCGCGGCCGACCGGGCGCGCGGCACCGCCCCCGGCGTCGAGGTGGCCACCCGGGCGCTGCCCGGCACGCGTGGTCATCGGGTACGACCGCTCACCGCACTCCGAGGCGGCCATGGAGTACGCCGTCGAGCAGGCGCGCGTCCGCGGCGTGCCGTTGCACGTCGTGCACGCCTGGCAGACGCCCGTCTTCTCGCCGCAGGCCACCGCGTACAACACCCTGCTCGTGGACGTCTACCGGGAGGAGTCAGGTGCGGTGGCCGAAAGCGTGGAGCGGTGGCGGGAGAAGCACCCCGATGTCGAGATCACCTGCGAGACCGTCTCCGGGCACCCCGTGAGCGTCCTCGCGGCGGAAGGGGCCACGGCGGACCTGGTCGTGGTCGGCTCGCGCGGGTACGGCGGCCTGGTCTCGGCGGTGCTCGGCTCCGTCAGCCATGGCGTGCTGCACCACGTGACCTGCCCGGTCGCGGTGGTACGTCCCCGGTAGGCGACCCGCCCTCAGCTTCGGCGTTCCGCTTCGCCCCGCGTGTCGGCGACCCGGGCTCTGGACCAAGAGCGTCGAACGCGGTCGGTGGAGCTGACAGAGGGAGGACACCGTGATCATCGTCGGAGCGGACGGCTCGGCGCCGTCACGGGCGGCCGTGGAGTGGACGGCGGACGACGCCGCCCGGATGAGCCTGCTCTTGCGGATCGTTGGGGTGGTCGCGCCTGACCACACCGGCCGCTCCTTGGGGGTGGTCCGCGCCTGACCACGCCGGACCCGCGCGTCGAGGCCGGGTCAGGGGCGCAGGACGAGGCGGATCGGGGCGCCGTCCTTCCTGGCCAGCCGGTCGAGGGCGGCCGGCGCCTCCGCCAGCGGCAGCACGTCGCTGATCGAGCCGGACAGGTCGAGCCGCCCGCGTACGGCGAGCCTGACGAGCTGCTGCACGTGTTCGGGAGCCGAGCCGTAACTGCCGCGCAGGGACTGGCCGAAGTACGCGAGCGTGACGTCGTTCGGCACCGCCAGCGGCTCGTTGGCCAGCCCGACCACGACCAGCCGTCCGCCCCTGCCGAGCAGCGGCATCGCCTGCTCGCGCACCGGGCCGACGCCGGCGAAGTCGAAGGCGGCGTCCAGCCCGAGACCGCCGGTCAGGTCGCCGACCGTGTCGCGCAGAGCCGGGTCGGCCGGGTCGAGCGCGGCGTCGGCGCCGAGCCCCAGCGCCCGCTCCCTGGCCGCGGGCAGCGGGTCGATCGCGATCACCGGCGCCGCGCCGACGAGACGCAGCAGTTGTACGGCGTGCGCGCCCAGCCCGCCGACGCCCCAGACCGCCGCCGCCTCACCGGGCCGCACGCCGGCCGTGACGGTGATGGCCGCCCAGGGCGTGGAGACGGCGTCGGGGATGACACACGCCTGCTCGAACGGCAGGCTGCCGGGGATCGGCACCAGCGTACGAGTCGTGGCCAGCGCGAACTGGGCGTAACCGCCGTCGTAGTCGACGCCGCGGGTGTAGACGGTGCCGAACCGGTCGCTCTCACCGGCCTGCAGCACGACCCGGTCTCCCGCCGCCCAGTCGGCCACGCCCGGCCCGAGGGCGTCCACGACGCCCGCCACCTCGTGGCCGAGCGTCACCGTCTCGCCCTTCAGCAGGCTGGGCGTGAGGGTGCCGTCGGCGAGGTGCACGTCGGACAGGCACACCCCCGCCGCGCGCACCTCGACGCGCACCTGTCCTGGGCCGGGCTCCGGCACCGGCACCTCCTCCACGCGCACCTCGCGGGAGGGGATGTGCAGCCGGGCTGCGAGCATCTCGACCATCAGCCCCTCCCGAGGGGGCCGTCGCTTTTAGGCGACGGGGGAATCGGGGGCGGGAGGGCCGCCAAGGTCCGAGTGTGCCCTGACCTACCAGGTCCGCGCATCACAGATTTCCTCCCGGGTTTTGTCGGTGCAAGGCGATAGCGTGGTTGTCTCGTTACCGAACGTGAGGGGTGGGGGTGCGCCGGTCGTACAGGTACCTGCTGCGCCCCACCAGCAAGCAGGCCGCCGCGCTCGCGCAGTGTGTGGAGGAGCACCGGCAGTTGTACAACGCCGCGCTGGAGCACCGGCGCACCGCCTACGCCAGGGCGGGCGTGAGTGTCCGATACGCAGACCAGTCGGCCGAGTTGAAGCACATCCGCGGCGATGACCCCGGCGGGCAGGGCCGGTGGTCGTTCTCTTCCCAGCAGGCCACGTTGCGCCGCTTGGACAAGGCGTTCTGCGCGTTCTTCGAACGCGTCAAGACTGGCCGTACGCCGGGGTTTCCCCGGTTCAAGGGCCGGGGCCGGTTCGACACGGTGGAGTGGCCGAAGGATGGCGACGGCTGCCGGTGGGACTCCCAGCCCGAGCACCCGACCGCCACGTTCGTGCGGTTGCAGGGCGTCGGGCACGTCCGGGTGCATCAGCACCGGCCGGTCAGAGGCCGGGTCAAGACGATCAGCGTGAAGCGGAAGTCCTCCCGCTGGTATGTGGTCCTGTCGTGTGACGAGGTGCCCGCCGAGCCGCTTCCCGCCACGGGCGCGGTAGCCGGGATCGACATGGGTGTGGCCTGGCTGGTCACCACTTCCGGCGGGGAACACCTGGCCAACCCCGGCCACCTGGCCGCAACCGCCGAACGTCTCGCGACGGCGCAGCGCGACCTCGCCCGCAAGAAACGGGGCTCCAAGCGGCGGCGCAAGGCGGTGGCCCGCGTTGCCGCGCTGCACGGCAAGGTGCGCCGCCAGCGGCTCGACTACGCGCACAACGCCGCGCTCGCGCTGGTCGGCGACTACGACCTGATCGTGCACGAGGACCTGCCGATCACCAACATGACCCGCTCGGCGTCCGGCACGATCGAGGCCCCCGGCCGCAACGTCGCCGCCAAGGCCGGTCTCAACCGGAGCATCCTGGACGCGGGTTGGGGGGTGTTCCTGACGATCCTCGCGCACAAGGCTGAGAGCGCCGGTCGAGAGCTGATCGCAGTGAACCCCGCCGGCACCTCCCGCGCCTGTGCCCGATGCGGGCACTGCGCGAAAGAGAACCGCGTCACCCAAGCGGAGTTCGTCTGTACGGCGTGCGGGCATGCCGCGCACGCCGACGGGAACGCGGCGGTCAACGTCCTCAGGGCAGGGCTTGCCCTTCGCGACGCTGCGGAAGCGGCTTAGCGAGAAGCCGCTCCCTTCAAGGAGCGGAGGAGTCACGGTCACCTGCTTCCAGCGAGGGGACAGCTCGAAGATCAGGGCGCACATTCCCGGAGGTCGTCCCGCAGCCCCAGCCGCCCCTCGTACACGGCCACCTTCTCGGTGATCAGCTTGAGGCACTCGTCGAGGTCGTGCATCTGGGCGAGCACCCGTTCCCGGTGCGCGCGCAGCACCTCCAGCCGTTCCACCTCGTTGCCCTGGCCGGCCCGGACGAGCTCGGTGTAACGCCGGATGTCGGTCAGGGGCATGCCGGAGGCGCGCAGCCGGATGCACACGTCGAGCCAGCCGATGTCGTCCTCGTCGTAGACCCGGTGCCCGGCGACGCCCCGGCGTACCGGCTGGGTCAGCAGCCCCTCCCGCTCGTAGAAGCGGAGAGTGTGGACGCTCAGCCCCGTGCGTTCGGCGACCTGGCCGATGCTCAACCCTGACATGCCGCCAGTTTGACTTAGAGCCCGCTCTAGATTCTACGGTTCCGAGGCATGAGATATCGCATCCTCGGCGGCACCGGCATCGAGGTCAGCACCCAATGCCTGGGCACGATGATGTTCGGCGCGGCCGGCAACCCCGACCACGACGACAGCATCCGGATCATTCACACCGCCCTCGACCACGGGATCAACTTCGTCGACACCGCCGACATGTACTCGGCGGGCGAGTCCGAGGAGATCGTCGGCAAGGCGCTGCAGGGGCGGCGGGACGAGGTGGTGCTGGCCACGAAGGTGCACTTCCCGATGGGGGAGGGGCCCAACAGGGGCGGCAACTCGCGGCGCTGGATCGTGCGCGCGGTCGAGGCCAGCCTCAAGCGGCTGCGGACGGACTGGATCGACCTCTACCAGATCCACCGGTTCGACCACCGGACCGACATCGAGGAGACCCTCTCCGCGCTGACCGATCTGGTGCGGCAGGGCAAGATCCGCGCGTTCGGCAGCTCGGCCTTCCCCGCGCACGAGACGGTGGAGGCGTACCACGTCGCCAGGCAGCGCGGCCTGTACCGGTTCCGCACCGAGCAGCCGCCGTACAACATCCTGGCCCGCGGCATCGAGGGCGACGTGCTGCCCACGGCGCAGCGGCTCGGCCTGGGCGTGCTCACCTACAGCCCGCTGGGCTGGGGGTTCCTGACCGGCCGCTACCGCAAGGGGCAGCAGATGGACCTGACCCGGGGCCGCGCCGCGCGGGCGCCGGAGCGCTTCGACCCGTCCATCCCGGTGAACGCGGCCAAGCTGGAGGTCGTCGAGGAGCTGGTGAAGCTGGCGGACGAGCTCGGCAGCACCCTGCCGGAGCTGGCCGTCGCCTTCGTCGCGGCCCATCCGGCGGTCACCTCGGTCATCCTCGGCCCGCGCACGATGGAGCAGCTGGAGGGCCTGCTGAGGGGCTCCTCACTGGTGCTCGACGACGCCGTGCTCGACCGGATCGACGAGCTCGTGCCGCCCGGCACCGACGTCTACCACCCGGTCGGCCTCTGGAGCCCCGCGCCGCTGACCGACCCGCTCCTGCGCCGCCGCCCGGTGGGCGACCGCGCCGCGAGCTGACCGGACGTTCCTGGGTCGCCGTCTTGGTGATGCCGATCACACATAAGTCATCTGCGTCATTCTACGCAGAACGCCCACCCCGGTGATCCGTACCTTCTGAACGCGGCCACCAAGTGCCGCGAAAGACGGGTGGAAGGAACACGATGAACAAGTCTCAGAGCCTGGGCAAGGGGCGAGCGGCGCGGTTGCGCGCGGCCCGGTCGGCCGCGACGGCGGCGGTGCTCACGGTGGCGGCGGGCGCGATGATCGCCGGCCCCGCCTCCGCCGCGAGCCGGCCCGCGCACGGTCACACGCACACTTCGGTCAGCACGACCGGCTCCACCGGCGCGGCCGCGCCGGCCGGCTTCGCGCGGAAGTACTACTTCGCCGCCGGCCTCCTGGGCCGGAACGAGGTACGTGAGCCGGGCAAGAAGGTGAACGACCGCGACGGGGTGGCGGTCGCCAAGTTCCGCATTCACGGCAACCGCTTCTACTACTTCGTCCAGTGGAAGAACACCGGCAGGCCCACCGCCTTCCACATCCACCGGGGCAAGGCGGGCGTGAACGGCCCCGTCGTCATCGACCTGCTGTCCAACGGCCGCATCCGCGGCAACACCAGCTTCGGCTCCGTCAACGTCAAGAGCAGCCTGCTCAAGGGCATCAAGAAGAACCCGAAGAACTGGTACGCGAACCTGCACACCGCCAAGTTCCCCGACGGCGCGGTCCGCGGCCAGCTCCACAAGGGCGGCCCCTGGTAAACCGCCGCCCCCCGCATGACCCGGCCGGCCCGTCACCCTCGTGGTGACGGGCCGGCTTTCGTGGTTATAGGGGCGGGGAAGCCGGCCATCCGGATCGCGTAAAAGAGAATTCGTTCACCGGATATCCCGGCGATTCCGGCGCTCCGTACCATCGGCTCTGCACGTGAATTTCCCGGGCCCGAGAAAAGGAAAAGATGAAGCTCGTCCGAAAAACTGTGCTCGCCGCCACGATGGCCATGGCCTTGTCGACCGCGGGCATGCTCGCGGCCGCACCCGCGCACGCCGAGGTGTGGGACTGCGGGTCGTACATCGAGAACAACGTGGGAAGCAGCATCTGCTACTCCGGATTCGGCTCCTACCAGGTACGGGTCTCCTGCGCCTCGGCGCACTGGCCCTATACGAGAGAAATCCACGGTCCCGTCGTCTACAAAGCGCAGAACCAGTTGATCGGACCCGAATCCTCGGTCAGCGGTGACCCGAACGGCTGCCACATCACCGACGCATGGGTGCACGCCTTGTAAGTCTGAACCACACGCCCGACCGGCGAGGCGGCCGTGACCGCTTCTCCGGAGAAGGCGCTGGGGGACGCGTGGTCCCCCAGCGCGGCTCTCTCACCCGGGCTCTAGGGTGCCGGATAGTCGGTGACGTACACCGGGGCGCCGACCTTGGTGGTGTCGGCCGCTTCGCCCTCGCCGTTGACGACGTGGTCGATGACTCCGGCGCTCAGGTTGACGGTCATGATGTGGTGCAGCCGCACTCCCGGCCGGCGTGGCACCTCGAAGCCGTTCTCCGTGTGGATCTGCGGGTTGTTCTGGTTGAAGACGTAGACCCCCGCCCCGTACAGGCGGTGCTTTCTGACGCGGTCGCCGACCTTGTAGCCGGCCCAGCCCTCTACCGCGCCGTTCATCCAGTCGGCCTGCGTCGGCGGGTCGTACGGCAGTTCGTTCTGGTACAGGATCGTGGTGCCGTCGTCGCCGTTCCAGATCGTGTTGTACTGCTGGAAGTGCTCGACGAACAGTCCCGTCGCGGTCACGTGGTCGCCGTTGACGACGGCGCCGTTGCGGCCCAGGTTGCTGTTCCAGCGCTGCGTGTCGGTGAAGCCCTCGACTCCGTGGTCGGCCCGCCACACCCAGGTGTGGTCGATGAGCACGTGGTCGCTGTTCACCTCCAGCGCGACGTCCGTGCTGCCGGTGTGCGGGCCGCCGACGCGGAAGTACACGTCCGAGAGGGTCGTGGGGTTCGACGGGCTCGACGGGTTCGCCGGCGAGCCGTGGCGGTGCCCGTGCCTGGCGCCCACCCGCAGCAGCACCGGTGACTTGCGCGGGCCGGCGTCGATGGTCACGCCCGCGATGACGACGCCCGGGACGTCCGCGACGTCGATCGGGGTCGAGCCGCGGGAGGCGGTCAGCGTGGCGTGGCCGAGCCCGAGGACGACCGTGTCAGGGCGCCTGATCTCGATGCTGCGCGCGATGTCGTACACGCCGGGGGTGAGCAGCAGGTTCTTGCCGCGGCCCAGCTGCCGGTTGATGTCCTGCGCCGAGTCGGACGGCCTGGCGACGTAGAAGTCGCTGATCGGCAGCGTACGCCCGGGCGTCAGGCCGGCCGCCCATGAGACGCCGCGCGTGTTCCTCCTGGCGGCGGGCACCCGCACGTTGTACCGGCCCCGCGCGTCCACGTACAGGTAGGGCTTCTCGCGGCTGAGCGGCGTGGTGTCGAGCGTGGTGTACGGCGGGTCCGGGAAGCCGGCCTCGTCCGGTGCGCCGACGACGCCCGAGAAGACCTGGTTCCACACGCCGTTCGACCAGCCGGCGACCTCGCTGTTACGGGTCAGCCACTGCTGCTGCGAACCGTTCGTGACGGCGGGCAGCCTGGAGTCGGCGATGAAGCCGCCGCTGGCGTACTGCGGACCGGCGGTGCAGTAGTCCATCAGCGACAGGGTGCCGCCGGTGACGTCGAGCCGGCGCAGGGACACCGCCTGCGAGACGGCCCAGAAATTGGCCGAAGAACGGCAGCCGTCCTGCCCGGCCGCGTTCACGTTGATCGACAGGTTGGACAGGGTGCGCCAGAAGTTGACCAGCGCGAGGCAGTTGCCGGTGCCGCCGTCCGCCAGGCAGCGGTTGTAGACCTCGACCTTGCCGTTGATGACGACGTCGGTGGGGGAGGCGCCCAGGCCGGCGATCTCCGTGTAGTAGCCGACCTTGATCTGCAACGGCTGCTCGGCGGTGCCGTACGTGCCGGGCTTGAACAGGTACGCGTGGCGGTTGACGCCCATCTCGTCGTCGACCTGGGCGGCGTGCGCGGCGTCGAGGACGGCCTGGATGTCGGCGACCGGCATGCCGGGGTCGAAGACGGTGACGTTCTGGCCGAGGTTCGGGGTGGCGTGCGGCGGTGAGGCGGCGCCGGCCGGGCTCGTACCCGCCGATAAGGAGGAGATCAGGACGGCGGTCATCAGCGTGAGGCCGATGCGCGGCCGCCTGCCACGGGATGGCTGGGGCATCGTCGTTGCCATTCGGTCCGTCTTTCACAGGGGGACTGGTGGGTTCGCCTCCGTTTGAGAGAGCGCTCTCTCGAACGGGCGTGGCCGGATCGGGTGCGGTGAAGTGTGGTCGCCCGTTTCTACCGCGCCGACCGGTCCTCTCACAAGACGCACTTCGCCGCGGTGCCGTCCGCTTCCGGTGCCTGCTGACGTTCGTGCCGCCGGGGTCCCGGAGAATGAGGGGCATGACGCGTGCCGTGTACGTCGCCGCCGGTGAGGCGGAGAGCAACAAGGGAACCGTGGCCCTGGGCCTGGTCGAACTGCTGTCCCGGCAGGTGGAGACCGTGGGCGTGTTCCGGCCGGTGGTGCGGGCCGGCCGCGAGGACGCCCTGATCAACACCGTCCGGAGCAGATTCCAGCTGGCCCTGCCCTACGAGGCGTGCGCGGGCGTCACCTACGACGACGTGCACGCCGACGTCGAGCGGGCCGCGGGCGACGTCGTGGCCCGCTTCCGCGCCCTGGCCGGACGGTGCGACGCGGTGGTGGTGATCGGCACCGACTACACCGACGTGGGGGCGCCGACGGAGTTCGGGTTCAACGCGAGGCTGGCCGCCGACCTGGGCACTCCCGTGGTCAACGTGGTGAGCGGCAGGAACAGGACGGCCGCCCAGATCGCCGCCGCGGTCGAGCTGTCGTCCAGGGAGCTGACGCACCACCACGCCGGCGAGCTCGCGGTCGTCGTCACCCGGGCGGACGCGCCGGGGCCGCTGCCGATCGAGCATCCGACGCCGGTGTTCGTCCTGCCGGAGACCCCCTCCCTGCGCGCCCCGACGGTGACCGACCTGCTCGACGCCTGCGACGGCCGGTTCTTCCTCGGCGAACGCGACGGCCTCGGACGCGAGGCGAGCGCCCTCATGGTGGGCGCGATGTCGCTGCCCAGCATCCTGGACCGCCTCACCGAGGGCGCCACCGTGATCATCCCGTCCGACCGGGCCGCCGCCCTCCTGCCGGGGCTGATCGCGGCACACACCACGGCGGGCTTCCCCGCCCTGTCGGCGGTGCTGCTGACCGGCGGCAGCGAGCTGCCCCCCTCCGTCGACCGGCTGCTGCGCGGCATGGTGATCCCGCTGCCGGTGATCGCGACCGACCACGACACCTTCGACACCGCCACCCGCCTGTCGGCGGTGGAGGGCCGGTTCACGCCGGAGGCCGGTGGGAAGATCGACACGGCGCTGCGCGTCTTCGAAGAGCACGTCGACGGGCCGCTGCTGCTCGACCGCCTCGACATCGCCAAGACCGACGTCGTCACGCCGCTCATGTTCGAGTACGAGCTCCTGGACCGGGCACGGGCCCGCCGCCGGCACATCGTGCTGCCCGAGGGCGAGGAGCCGCGGATCCTGCGCGCGGCCGACACCCTGCTGCGCCGCGGCGTGGCCGAGCTGACGTTGCTCGGCGACGAGGCACGCATCAGGACCCGGGCCGCCCAGCTGGGCCTCGACCTGGACGCGGCCCGGGTGCTCAGCCCCTTCGACGCGGAACTGCGCGAGCGGTTCGCCCGCGAGTACGCGGCGGTCAGGGCACACCGGGGGATGACCGTCGAGCTGGCCCGCGACACCGTCACCGACGTGTCCTACTTCGGCACGCTGATGGTGCACACCGGCATGGCCGACGGCATGGTGTCGGGCGCGGCGCACACCACCGCGCACACGATCAGGCCCGCGTTCGAGATCCTGCGCCTGGGGTTGGTCTCCAGCGTGTTCTTCATGTGCCTGGCCGATCGGGTCCTCGTGTACGGCGACTGTGCGGTCAACCCCGACCCGACCGCCGAGCAGCTGGCCGGCATCGCGATCGCCTCGGCCGGCACCGCCGCGCTGTTCGGCGTCGATCCCAGGATCGCCATGCTGTCGTACTCGACGGGCGCCTCCGGCGCGGGCGCCGACGTCGACAAGGTCCGCGCCGCCACCGACCTGGTCCGCGACCTTCGCCCCGACCTGCAGGTGGAGGGGCCGATCCAGTACGACGCCGCGGTCGACCCCGCCGTGGCCAGAACCAAGATGCCCGACAGCCAGGTGGCCGGCCGCGCCACGGTCTTCGTGGTGCCCGACCTGAACACCGGCAACAACCTCTACAAGGGCGTCCAGCGCAGCGCCGGCGCGGTGGCCGTGGGGCCGGTGCTGCAGGGCCTGCGCAAGCCGGTCAACGACCTGTCCCGCGGCGCCACGGTGGCCGACATCGTCACCACGGTCGCCGTCACGGCCGCCCAGGTGACCGACGCCCCGCCGGTCGACACCGACGCCTGACGGCGAGGCGCGTCTACTCCGAGCTCTTTCGTGACACCTCGATCGTGAGGGCTTCACGGCGGGATTTGATGAAAATTTCAAGCATTGACGGGCCGGCGGCCGAGGTGTTCCGCCATGTGAGGCGTGTGCCGGCCGTCGGACGGGGTTCGCTGGGGCGGGTGAGGCGTTGACGGTCGGACCGGGCGGCGGAGACCCTTGCTTTTGGGAGCGCTCCCAAAAGTCGCACGGCAGATCACCGGCGTTCGCAGCGTCGCCGACGCCCGGTCCACCACGTGAACCCCCGTAGAAAGGCCGCCTTCGTGGATTCCCTGTTCAAGGATCAAGGGCTGTTCCTGGCGCTGTACCGGATCGTGATCGGGCTGCTGTTCGCCTGTCACGGCGCGGCGACGCTCTTCGAGGTGCTGGGCGGGCCCGAGGGCCAGGCGCCCGCCTTCGGGCAGTGGCCGGGCTGGTGGGCGGCCGTCATCCAACTGGTCGGCGGCATCCTCGTCCTGCTGGGCCTCGCCGCCCGCGCCGCCGCCGTCATCTGCTCCGGCACCATGGCGTACGCCTACTTCGTCGTCCACCAGCCGCAGGCGCTGTTCCCGATCGAGAACGGCGGCGAGAAGGCCGCGCTGTTCTGCTGGGGCTTCCTCCTCATCGCCGTCCTCGGCCCCGGCCGCTGGGCCCTGTCGGCCGCGTTCACGCCCTCGCGGCTGGTCGCGGAAGAGCGGACATGACGACGGACCATGAGGCGGGGCACGCGGCCGAAGGTCGCCACGGTCGCGCGACGAGCCCGAGCTCAGGTCAGCAGAGTCAGAGTCTGGTGTGCTATTTCCTGTTCCTCGTCGGTGGGGATGACCAGGACGGGCACCTCGGCGGTGGGTGGTGACACCTCGCGTTCGCCCCGGTGCTCCGACTCGTTGAGTTCGGTGTCCACGGTGATGCCGAGTCGGTCGAGGCCCTTGAGTGCGGCGGCGCGGGTAAGGGGGTCGTTTTCGCCGATGCCGCCGGTGAAGACGATCGCGTCGACGCGGCCGAGGAGGGCGTAGTAGGCGCCGACGTACTTGCGGATGCGGCGGGTGTAGACGGCGAGGGCGAGCCTGGCCTCGTCGTCGTCGCGGGCGCGTACCTCCCGCATGTCCCCGGTCCCGGCGAGCGCGAGCAGGCCGCTGTCGTGGGTGAGGGCGTGTTCCACCTGCTGGGCGTCCATGCCGTTCGTACGGGCGAGGTAGCCGCCGAGTGCGGGGTCCACGTCGCCCGAGCGGGTGCCCATGACGAGGCCCTCCAGCGGGGTCAGGCCCATGGAGGTGTCGACGCTGCGGCCGCCGGAGATCGCGGTGGCGCTGGCGCCGTTGCCGAGGTGCAGCACGATCAGGTTCAGCTCGGCCAGGTCACGGCCCAGGACGGCGGCGGCGCGGCGGGAGACGTAGGCGTACGAGGTGCCGTGGAAGCCGTAGCGGCGCACGCCGAGCCGCTCGCGCCAGTCGCGGGGCACCGCGTACGTGTACGCCTCCGGCGGCAGCGTGAGGTGGAACGCGGTGTCGAACACGGCCACCTGCGGCACGTCGGGGAAGACCTTCTGGGCCAGCCGGATGCCGGTCAGGTTGACCGGGTTGTGCAGGGGCGCGAGGGGTGACAACTCCTCGATGGCGGCGATGACGTCGTCGTCGATGAGGGCCGCTCCGGTGAAGCGGTCGCCGCCGTGGACCACCCGGTGTCCGACCGCTACCGGCGCCAAATCGGGGCCGGCGGCGGCGAACGCCTCCATCAACGCGTCCAGCGCCTCCCCGTGACCGGGGAAGGGACGGTCACGAACGTACGGGGGGTCGTCCCCGTTGCGGTGCGTGAGCCGTCCCCGCTCCTGCCCGATGCGTTCGATCAGGCCCTTGGCCGCGCGGCCCCGGGTGCCCGGGTCGACGAGCTCGTACTTGACGGAGGAGGAGCCGGTGTTCAGGACGAGGATGGGGGTGTCCATGCCGCCGAGCTTATTGGGCGGCGGCGTCGCGGTCGTACCGCATCACCACCACCTGACCGTCGCAGACCCGCGACTCCACCAGCCGCAGGCCCAGCCGGTCGGCACGCGGGACGAACAGCGGCCGGCCGCCGCCCAGCACGAGCGGGTGCACCGCGATGTGGTACTCGTCGATCAGGCCGTGCTCGGTGAGCGCGGCGGCCAGGCCGGAGCCGCCGGTCAGCAGCAGGTCCTTGCCGTCCTGGCGCTTCAGCTCGGCGACCTGCTCGGCGAAGTCGTGCTCGCCGATGACCCGCTCGGCCCAGTCGGCCTTCTCCAGCGTCCGGGAAAAGACGATCTTCGGGGTGCTGCGCCAGAGCGGTGCGAACTTGAGCACGTGGGGGTGGTCCGACATCGACTCGGCCTCCGGCCAGAAGGCCGCCATGCCCTCCCAGACGCCGCGCCCGTACAGGAAGGTGTCGGAACGGTCGCTCAGCGTCTCGGAGTAGGCCGACAGCTCCTCGCCCATCACGGGCCAGTCGAACTCGCCGTTCGGGCCGTCGATGTGGCCGTCGATCGAGGTGTGCACCCAGTGAATGATCTTACGCATGTCTCGGCTCCTGGTTCTTTTCAGCCTTTGTGGCTTGCTTCGTAGGTAGGTCGGTGCCGTGGTGGCGTTCTGTACATCCCGCGCATGGTTTTTCGGGAAATTTCTGGACGAGGTTTTCTGCGGGGGTGTCGGCGCGCGGATGAGCACCGGCCCGCGGCGTGCCGGCCGCGCTTCGGGCCGCCCGGGGGCATGCGGACAGCGTGGCGGGGGCCGGGGGTTCGTCTCTGCTGACGGGCGTCCGGACTGTGGCAGCCGTTAGTTGCTTGCTCAGGTGCTTTGGATGCCATGGCTGGTGGCTTTGGTCGTGGTCCATGGGTGACCTTGGTTGCTTACGCGGGGCTTCGGGGCGGGCTACGATCGGCGGTTGTGTTCCTGACCAGCGCGGATGAAGTGCGGATCGGCGGGATGAGGCCGCGTCCCGGCTGGATGGTGGGCCTGGCCGGGTTCGTGCCGGCGTTCGCCGCGGCGGTGGCGGTGGTCCTGGGGGATCTGGCGGGCGCTCCCGGCTGGCATCTGGTCGCCGACCTGGTGGGCGGCGTGGTGGCCTGCGCGGGGGTGTGGCTGTGCCGGAGGTGGCCCGTGTCCGCGGGGCTGATGGTGATCGCCGTGTCGGTGCCCGCCGCCTCCGCGTCGGTGGCGGCCGGGATCGCCGCGCTGCTCGCCGCCCTCTACCGGCGGCCGCGCGTGGCGATCATGATGGGGGTCGCGGGGGTGGTGGCGACGCTGGTCAGGTTCGCGGTGCGGCCGCCCGGGCTCGCGCCGTACCCCGTGTGGGCGCTGGTCGGCGTGCTGTTCGGAGCCGCGGTGACCGCGTGGGGGATGCTCGCGCGTACCCGCAGGGAGCTGCTGCTGTCGCTGGCCGAGCGGGCTCGCCGGGCGGAGGCCGAGCAGCGGCTGCGCGCCGAGGAGGCGCGCCGCGCCGAACGGCTCGGGATCGCCAGGGAGATGCACGACGTGCTCGCCCACCGGCTGTCGCTGCTGGCGGTGCACGCGGGGGCGCTGGAGTTCAACCCGGACGCCACGGCGGGCGAGGTCGCGGAGACGGCCGGGGTGATCCGCTTCAGCGCCCGGCTGGCGCTGGAGGAGTTGCGGGCCGTCATCTCGGTCCTGCGCGATCCGGGCTCCTCGTCGGACGCCGGGGCGCCGATGGATCAGGGGAAGGATCTCGGGGCTCTGGTGGAGGAGTCGCGGCGGGCCGGGATGCGGGTCGAGCTTCGTGCTCATGGGGTACGTCTGTCCGAGGCGCCGGACGTGGTGGGCCGCGCCGCGTACCGGATCGTGCAGGAGGGGCTCACGAACGCGCGCAAGCACGCGCCCGGTCAGCCCGTCACGGTGGTGGTGGGGGGTGCGGGGGAAGGTGAGCTGGTGGTCGAGGTACGCAACCCGCTGCCGGGCGGACCGGCTGCCCTGACGGGAAACGGCCGGGGGACGGAGCCGGAGCCGGCGGGGTCGGGCGCGCTGGGGGAGAGCGGTGCGCGGCCAGGGCCGGCGGGATCGGGCGCGACGGCCGACAGCGGTGTGGGGTCGGGCTCGGCTGAGGCAGCGCCGGCTGGAACAGGGTCGGCTGGGTTGTCAGGGAGCGAGGCCGAGACGAGTCCGGCGGGGTTGTCGGGGAGCGGGGCCGGGACGGGGCTGGTCGGGCTGGCGGAGCGGGCGACGCTGGCCGGTGGGCGGCTGGAGTGCGGCGAGACGGCGGACGGCGAATTCCGGCTGGCGGCCCGGCTGCCGTGGCCGCGGTGATGGCTGGGGCGTGGTGAGGGCGTGGGCGTGGTGAGGGCGTGGACGTGGTGAGGGCGGGGCGAGTACGGGACGTGGTTGCGGTGCGGATGTGGCTGTGGGTGAAGGGACGGTTGCGGTGAGGGCGTGGCCGGGTCGCGGTAAGGATTAACATGATCCGGGTGAGAGCCGACCCGAGTGCGCCGATCCGGGTGCTGATCGTCGACGACGACGCCCTCGTGCGGGCCGGTCTGACGCTGATGCTCAAAGGTGCCCCCGACCTGTACGTCGTCGGCGCCGTGGCCGACGGCGGCGAGGTGGAGGGGGCGGTGGCCGAGCACGGGCCCGACGTCGTGCTCATGGACATCCGGATGAACGGCCTCGACGGCATCGAGGCGACCCGGCGGCTGCGGGCGCGGGCGGGGGCGCCCGAGGTGGTGGTGCTCACCACGTTCGACGCCGACGAGCTGGTCTTCAGGGCGCTGCGGTCGGGGGCGAGCGGGTTCCTGCTCAAGGACACCCCGCCGGAGGGCATCGTGGACGCCGTACGGAAGGTCGTGGCCGGAGAGCCGATCCTGTCGCCGAGCGTCACGCGCAGGCTGATCGCCCACCTGATGCCCGAGGAGGAGGACCGGCGGCGTGGCGACGCCCGCAAGGTGCTGGAGCGGCTGAGCGAGCGGGAGCGCGAGGTGGCGCTGGCGGTCGGCCAGGGCAAGCCGAACGCGGTGATCGCGGGTGAGCTGCACATGAGCGTGGGCACCGTGAAGGGCTACATCTCCCGCATTCTCACCAAGGCGGACCTGGACAACCGCGTTCAGCTGGCCCTCATCGTGCACGACGCCGGGCTGGGGTGACTCAGCCGTACGGCATCCACTGACCTTCGGGGAAGCAGTACGGATCGGCGCAGTACCCGGGGCCGATGGAGAACCCGCCCGCTTTCCCGTCGGACGCCGCCGTGGCTTCGGCCGGGGCCGGCCGACTTCCGCAGCTTGCCGGCCCCGCCGGTCCTCATGACACCACGCCGGGGCTTCATCGCGGCTTCATCCCGATGTCACCTCGGAACACGCCACGCTCAGGTGGCGGGCGGGCGGCACACCGTGCCGGGAGCGGGCAGGCGCAGGCTGATCAGGTAGCGGTTGACGTGGGCGATGATGCAGGAATTGCCGGCGTTGTACAGGCCGTGGCCGGTCGAGAGGTACTGGATCGCGGCCGAGCCCGGCACCCGCCGGACGATGCCCGCCGACTGGCCGAAGTCAGTCCAGGAGCCGACGCCCAGGTAGGGCGGCAGTTTCCCGGCGGGCAGCGGCGCGGGCGGGTTGGTGACGGGGGTCGGCCAGCCGACGCAGCCGAGCGGGTGCCAGAGCTCGATCCCGGCGAGGTTCGGCAGCAGGCGCTCGCCCTCGCGGCGCTTGGCGCGGTACTCCTCGTAGTCATCGAAGACGATGCCGTCGAGGCAGTGGGTCATGTTCATCCCGGTGGCCGAGGGAACCTTCGGGCTCTTCGTGCTCTGCCGTACGTAATCGGCGAACCCGGAGGCATCACCGCCGGCGGCCCGCTTGATCGCTTCGGCGAGCTGGGTCCACCGCGGGAACTCCGGCTCCGGGCCCGGTTCGATGACGCTGGGGGCGGCGGCCTGCTTGATGTCGAGCCCGCTGTAGGCCGCCTTCGCCGGCTCGCCCCTGACCGGCACCGGGGTGCGGTCGGCCCGCGCCACCAACGCCCGCCAGACCGCGCCCACGTCCTGGCCGTGCAGCGCGCACGTGGTGTTCGCCGCGCACCAGGCGGCGAAGCGGGTGAAGGCCTCCTCGTGGGAGCGCCGGCCCACCGCGCGGTCCAGGAACGGGTCCATCGCACCGTCGAACACCATGGCGCGCACCCGGCCGGGGAACAGCCGGGAGTAGTCGATCCCGGGCCTGCCGCCGTAGGAGTTGGCGATGAAGCTCAGCTGCTCCTCGCCCAGCGCGACGCGGATCGCCTCCATGTCCCGCGCCACGGAGGCGGAGTCCATGTGGTCGAAGAACTCGGGGTCGGCGGCGCGGCAGCGCTGCGCCGCGGCCCGGTTGCGCCGCCCCAGCTCGGCCCACTCCCGGGGGCTGTCGGGCCAGGTGATCCACGGACCGGAGAACAGGCAGTCGAACGACAGCACACCCTTGTCGACGGTGTTGCGCGGCTCGACGCTGACCACGTCGAAGTGGTCGCGCAGCTCGGCGAAGCTGCCCGCGTTCGCGCTCAGGTCCTCCACGCCCGAGCCGCCGGGGCCGCCGGGGATGGCGAACACCGTGCCCGTCCGGCGCTGGGCGCCGGTGGCCGGCAGCAGCGCGACCGTCAGGCCGATCTTCCGTCCTGACGGCCGGGCCCAGTTCACCGGTACGTCGATCGAGGCGCAGCGCATCTCCTTGACGAGCTTCTCGTCCGCGCAGTCCGCCCAGGCCAGCGCCGACCGGCCGGAATCCGGCGGGCCGGCCGCGACGGCGGGCACCGCCGAGACCAGGAGGGTCGCGGCCACACCGATCGCCACTGCCTTGATCCGCCGCCCGGTCACCGCGATCCGCGCGGCGCCCGCCGTCAGAGCGGCGATCACGTACGCGACCAGCAGCCCGGCGGCCGCAACGGGCGGCAGGGTCCCGCCACCGGTCCCGGCGATCTGCAGGGGCAGATTCTCGATCATGAACAAGCCGGCCTGAGCGCGCAGCGGCATCGGCAGCGTCTTGGCCACCACCGGCAGCACCACGATGATCACGGTCAGCACCACCAGAGCCCCCGGCGTCGAGCGGACGGCGGCCCCGACACCCAGCCCGATCAGCGCGACCGCGGCCATCGACAGCCCGGCGGCGATCACCGAGGCGAGCACGCCCGGCTCGGAGAGCGGCGTGCCCAGCGTCACCCCCTCGCGGAGCAGTTGCCCGGCCCGGTCGCCGAGCACCGCCATGGAGACGGCGTGCATGGCGAACGCCAGGACCTGCCCCGCCACCAGCGCGACCACGGCCAGCCCCGGCACCTTCGCCAGCAGGAGCAACTGCCGGCGCGGCACGGCCACCAGGCTCGTCCAGATCATCGTGGTGCCGTACTCGGAGGTGATCGCCAGGGCGCCCAGCAGGGCGAACACGAAGTAGGCGACCGCGATGCCGTTGCCGAGACCGTCACCGTTGCCGGGGAAGGCCAGCTGCTCGGCCGCCGTCTGGTGGTCGAACCCGCGGCCGATCATGAACGCGATCCCGGCGCAGGCCAGGACGGCCGCCACCGAGCAGGCCAGCAGGTAGAGGTTGGAGCGGAGCGAGCGGAGCTTCATCCACTCGGAGACGATCACGTCGATCATCGCACGGCCTCCTTCGCGCCGGTCGTGCCCGCGGCCGAATCCGGGGCCGTCCCCGAGTCCGTGCGCGCCGCCGGGCCGGGCGCCGTCCTCGGTCCCGTGCCCGCCGCCGTACCCGCCGTCATGCTCGTGGTCCTGTACTCGGTGCTGTCCTGGGTGAGCCGCATGAACGCCTCCTCCAGGGACGCGCCACGCGGCGTCAGCTCCGCCAGGGCGATCCCGGCGGACAACGCGAGCGCGCCGATCCCCGCCGCGTCCAGGTCACGCACGGACAGGGCGCCGTCGTCCTCGTCCGTCACCGCCGCCCCGTGCGCGTGCAGGACGGCGGCGAGCCGTTCCGGGTGGGAGGCGCGGACCAGCACGTCACCACGGAAGTGCGTGGCCAGGGCGGTCACGGAGGTGTCGGCGATCAGCCGGCCCTGCCCGATGACGATGACGTGGTCGGCGGTCAGCGCCGTCTCGTTCATCAGATGGCTGGACAGCAGCACGGTACGGCCCTGGTCCGCCAGCGAACGCAGCAGGTCCCGGAGCCAGCGGATGCCCTCGGGATCCAGCCCGTTCAGCGGCTCGTCCAGCATCAGCACGCCGGGATCGCCGAGCAGCGCCGTGCCGATCCCCAGGCGCTGGCGCATGCCCAGGGAGAACCCGCTGATCTTCGCGCCGGCCACGTCCGCCAGGCCGACCTGGTCGAGGACGGCGGCCACGCGGGCGCGGCCGATGCCGTTGCTGCGGGCCAGGCAGGCCAGGTGCGCGTACGCGCTGCGGCCCCCGTGCACCGCTCCCGCGTCCAGCAGCGCCCCCATCGACCGCATGGGGCGGGGGATCGAGGCGTACGGGCGGCCGTTCACCAGCGTCTCGCCCGCGCCGGGCGGCTCCAGGCCGAGCACGGCGCGCATGGTCGTGGACTTGCCCGCGCCGTTCGGGCCGAGGAACCCGGTGACCAACCCTGGTTCCACCGTGAACGTCAGGTCGTCCACGGCGAGCCGGCCCCCGTACCTCATGGTCAGATTCCTCACTTCGATCACGCCGCGTCCCCTTCGTCCGGCCAGGCTCGATCGGCTCGTTCCGATCGAGCCCGGCCAGCCTCGCGCGCCGGAGAGCCGGTTCCCATGGGCGCCGGCCCACCCTCCGGGGTGGGAATCGGCCACCCCGGAGGGTGGGCCTGGCCCTACCGTCTTCACCTCGCGAGCACGGCAGACTGGCAGCCGTGAGGGGAAGACGATCCGCGTCCGGCGGGCTGAGGAGGTCCGTGCGGAACGGGGTGGCCGGGCTGGGGGCGCTGGGCCTGAACGCCGTCACCGGCCTGGCGGCGCTGGCACTGCTCTGCCTGGTGCCGGCGAGCGGCGTCCTGGTGCCGCTGGGCCGTATCGGCCGCGCGCCGCTCGGCTTCGTGCTCGCGCTCGTCCACCGCCTGGCCGCCTTCCAGCGTCGCTGGGCGGGAGGGGTGCTCGGCGGGCACGACACTCAGGGTCACCGGCCGGCGTGGCGCGAACTGGCGTGGCTGGCCGTCCACGGCGTCACGGGCCCCGCTCCGGTGGCGGCGCTGGCGGCGATGCTGGCCGCACTGGAATACGTCTTCTTCCGCCTGAAACCGGCCGAGACGAGCGTCCTGAACACGTTCGCCCTCAGCCTGTCCACCGCGGCCATCGCGGCGCTCGTGGTCGCCGCCGTTCCGCTGTTCCGCACCGGCCAGGCGCGGCTGGCCCGAGCGCTGCTGGACGGCGGCCAGGAGCCGGACGCGCGGATCCGGCAGCTGACCGCGTCCCGGGCCGCGGTGGCCGACGCGCACGCGGCCGAGGTGCGCCGCATCGAACGCGACCTGCACGACGGCGCCCAGGCCAAGCTCATCGCCGTCCGCATGCACCTGGGCCTGGCCGGCGGCTCCCGCGACCCGGACGAGCTGGCCCGGATGATCGACGAGGCGCGGGAGCTCGCCGGTCAGGCCCTGACGGACCTGCGTGATCTGGTACGCGGCATCCATCCGCCGGTCCTGGCCGACCGCGGGCTGTCCGGCGCCATCGAGGCCTCCGCGCTGTCGTGCCCCATGCCCGTGGACGTCGACCTCGACCTGCCCGGCCGCCCGCAGCCGCCGGTCGAGTCGGCCGTCTACTTCGCCGCCGCCGAGGCGCTGACCAACGCGGCCAGGCACAGCGGCGCCTCCCGCGCCTGGATCCGGCTGCGGCACACCGGCGGCGTGCTCCGCCTGACCGTGGGCGACGACGGCCGCGGCGGGGTCCGCCCGGCCGGCGGCACCGGCGTGCGGGGCATCGAGGACCGCCTGTCCGCCTTCGACGGCTCGCTCACCGTGAGCAGCCCACCGGGCGGACCCACCGAGCTGACCATGGAGGTGCCGTGCGCGTTGTCATAGCCGAAGATCTCGCCCTCCTGCGGGACGGTCTGGTACGCCTGCTGACGGCGCACGGCTGCACCGTGGTCGAGGCCGTGGACAACGGCCCCATGCTGCTCAACGCGCTGGTCAGGCACCGCCCTGACGTGTCCGTGATCGACGTACGGCTGCCGCCCGGCTTCACCGACGAAGGGCTGCGCGCCGCCCTGGAGGCCCGCCGCCGGGTCCCCGGCCTACCCGTGCTGATCCTGTCGCAGTACGTGGAGCAGCTGTACGCCAGGGAACTGCTGTCCGACCGCTCCGGCGGGGTGGGCTACCTGCTCAAGGACCGGATCGGCGACGTCGGCCGGTTCGTCGACGCGGTCCGCCAGGTGGCCGCGGGCGGCACCGCGATGGATCCAGAGGTGGTCTCGCAGCTGCTGACCCGGCACGTCCGCGACGAGCCGCTGGCCGCCCTGACCGTCAGGGAGCGTGAGGTGCTCACGCTCATGGCGGAGGGCATGTCCAACCTGGCCATCGCCGCCCGCTTCCAGGTCACCGACAAGGCGATCGGCAAGCACACGAACAACATCTTCGCCAAGCTCGGGCTGCCTCCGTCCGACGACCACAACCGGCGCGTCATGGCGGTCCTGGCCTATCTCCAGGCCGCGCCCGCCCCGCCGCGACCACCGAAGTAGCCCGCAGCGGTGCCGGGTGCGGGTCAGGCGCCGGTGAGCCGGTCGAGCACGGCGTCCACGAGCGTGTCGGTGAACTCCTCCGGCACGCTCTGGCCGGTGACCAGGACGCGGTAGTAGACGGGCCCCATGACCTGGTCCACGGCGAGATCGAGGTCGGCGCCCGGATCGAGCGCGCCACGGGCGACCGCGCGCTCGAAGGGGAGCCGGTCGTAACCGCGCTGCTTCCCGAGGTGCTCGGCACGCAGCCGCGCGGCGAGCGCGGGGTCGTGCTGGGCCTGCGCGGTGAGCGCGCGGAAGACCGCGCCGGCGTCGGACTTCGTCAGGAAGAGGGCGACCTTCCGGGCATGAGCGCGCAGGTCCCGCCGCAGGTCGGAGGTGTCCGCCGGGACGAGGTCCTCGGCGACGTCCTGGACGAACGCGTCCATCAGGATGTCGTTCTTCGACGGCCACCAGCGGTAGATCGTCTGCTTGGCCACGCCCGCGCGCTCGGCGATCCCCTCGATGGTCAGCCGGGTGTAGCCGACCTCCACCAGCAGGTCGTCGGCCGCCTCCAGCACGCTCTGGCGGGCCTCCTCGCTGCGGCCGTGCCGGTTGCCGGTGTGTCTGGCCGTGGTGGCGCCGCGTTTGTCGGTGGTGCCGCCGGCGTCAGCGCCCATCGGGTTCCCTTCCGTCGATCGCCTCAGCCTATCACCTTGCCTAGACGCAACGGTGCGTCTACGGTAGCGGTCATGAACACACTCAGCACACCCGAGACCGCCGCCGTGCTCGACCGGCTCTTCGCCGCCGCCGACCGGGAGGAGGCCGATCCCGCGCCGTGGCCGCTGGACATCCCCATCGCCGAGGCGTCGGCGAGACAGCGGGCCGACGCGCTGGCGGGGGAGTACATGCCGATCTCCAGGTCGGCCGGCCGGCTGCTCTACACGCTCGCCCGCCACGGCCGTCCCGGGACGGTCGTCGAGTTCGGCACCTCGTACGGCATCTCCACCATCCACCTGGCCGCCGCGGTCGCCGACAACGGCACCGGCCACGTGTGGACGACCGAGCTCAGCCAGGTCAAGGTCGAGGCCGCGCGCGCGAACCTGGAGCGGGCCGGCCTGGCCGGGCACGTGACGGTCCTGGCGGGCGACGCGCTCGAGACCCTGGCCGGCATCGAGGGGCCCATCGGCCTGCTGCTGCTCGACGGCTGGAAGGACCTCTGCCTGCCGGTGCTGCGGCTGCTCGAAGACCGTCTCGCTCCCGGTGCCCTCGTCGCCGCCGACGACAGCAGCTTCGCGAGCATGGCCGAGTACCTGGCCTACGTCCGCGACCCGGGAAACGGCTACGTCACCGTCGAGTTTCCGGTGGAGGACGGCATGGAGATCAGCTGCCGGGCCTGACGCCGTCCCTCTTCTGGCCGGCGGGGCTCGCCGCGGCCCGGTGCAGGCGCCGGGCGGCCTGGGCGCCGAGGCTGGTGTCGACGTGCTCGCGCATGACGGCCGCCGCCGCGTCGGCGTCCCCGGCGATCACGTACTCCAGCAGGGATTCGTGCTCGGCGGCCGTACGGTCGCGGTTCCGCCGGTCGCGTCCCGACGCCAGGGCGAGGCGGCGGTAGCGGTCGGACTTGTCCCACAGGCCGTCGAGCGACTGGACGAGCAGATCGTTGTGCGAGGCGGCGTAGAGGGCGGCGTGGAACGCCCGGTGGGCGGCGAACCGCTCGCGGGCCGGGTCGCCGGGCAGCGGCGCCAAACCCTCGTGGGCGGCGCGTATGGCGGCGATGTCGGCCCTGGTGCGCCGTTCCGCGGCCAGCGCGACGGCCAGCGGATCGAGGCTGCGGCGCAGCTCCAGCAGGTCGCGGGCCTCCTCGGCGGACAGGGGCGCCACGCGGGCGTCCCGGTGGGCGTCGAGCTCCACCAGCCCCTCGCTCTTGAGCCGGCGCAGCGCCTCACGCAGCGGAGTGGTGCTGATGCCGATGTCACGGGCGAGCCCGGCCTGGGCGATCACCGACCCAGGAGCCAGCGTCCCGGACAGGATCAGCTCCTTGACCCGCAGGTAGGCGATGTCCGCCTTGGTGGTGCAGAGCTCCGCCGCCGATCCGCTCATCGCCGTCCCGTCTCGCTGTCCGATGACGTCACAGGTTATAAGCAAGCGGGACGTACGGGAGCGATACGACAGTGGGCTGGACTCTCCCTCCGAGGGAGACGCCATGCTGGGGGCATGGACGAGGACCTGCTGCCGATCGGGCAGTTCGCCAGGCTCGGCCGGCTGAGCGTCAAACAGTTGCGGCACTACGCCGAGCTCGGGCTGCTGGTGCCCGCGTACGTGGACGAGCACACCGGCTACCGCTACTACCGGCCCCAGCAGGCGCGCGACGCGCTGTCGATCGGGCTGCTGCGCTCGCTCGACGTGCCGCTCGCGGTCATCGCGCAGGTGTTGTCCGGCAGCTCCGGCGTACTGGAAGGGGTGCACGAACGGCTGGAGGCCGAGCTGGCCAGGCGCCGGTCGACGCTGGGTGCCCTGGAGCGCGTCATGGCGGAGGGCCTGCCGTCCGCCCCCGTCACGGTGGTCACGGAGCCGGCGCGGCGGGTGGCGGTGGTCACCACCACGGCGGCGGACTCGTCCGACATCGGCCGGGCCACCTCGGCCGCCGTCGCCGGCCTGCTGGCCGCGGCGGCGCCCGTCGCCGCTCCCGAGCTCATCGGCCTGTTCCCGCTCGACTTCGGCGAGCCCGTTCCCGTCACCGTCGCGCTGGTCAGCGAGGAGCCGGTGCCGGGGGCCGAGCTCGACGTGCTGCCGGGCGGCCGGTTCGCCCGAGCCACCCACGTCGGCCCGTACGACCAGGTCGGGCTGACCGCGCACGCGCTGCTGTCGTGGTGCGCCGAGCGGCTGTGTCCCGTCCGCGGCCCGATCCGCGAGGTGTACGTGTCCGACCCGGCCACCACCCCGCCCGACCGGCTGATCACCCACCTGATGATCCCCCTGGAGGAACGATGACCCCGCGCGTGGTCCACTGCGGCCCCGTCACCTGCCTGAACGTGACCGGCATGGGCGAGCCCGGCGGCGCCGAGCACGTCTCCGCCATCGGCGCCCTGTACGCCGTGGCCGCCGCGATGGGCGGTGCCGCGAGCCCGCTGGAAGGCCGGTGGTGGGTGGAGGACACCTCCCGGCAGCCGCTGGAGGTGCCGCGCGACCAGTGGCGCTGGCACCTGCTGCTGCCGCTGCCCGCCACGCCTGATCCGGGGGCGGCCGAGTCGGCGCGTGAACGGGCCCGCGCGTCCTGCGCGGCCGTGGACCGCGTGCAGGTGGTCACGTTCACCGAGGGCGAGTGCGTCGAGCTGCTGCACGAAGGCCCCTACAGCGAGGAGAAGGCGTCGCTCGACGTGATGGACGCGTTCATGGCCGAGCACGGTCTTGCCCGCAACGGCC
Organism: Nonomuraea fuscirosea; assembly: GCF_035917475.1. NCBI lineage: Bacteria > Bacillati > Actinomycetota > Actinomycetes > Streptosporangiales > Streptosporangiaceae > Nonomuraea > Nonomuraea fuscirosea. Next base: position 3,237,471 of record NZ_CP109074.1, read on the forward strand.
CGCACCACGAGATCTACCTGACCGCGTTCACCGATCCCGAGCCCAGGACGATCCTGAGGCAGCCGGTGACCCGCTGATCCGCACCTCCGGATCACACGGGCTGGACGGCCTGCATGGCGTCGGCGATCCAGACGTAGGGGATGGGGTCGTGGTCCTGCCCGGTGGTCCCGTTGATCGCCGCCACCAGGGCCAGGTACCGGCCGTGGGTGTCGCCGTACCCGGGCCCGCCGGCGGCGGCGTCCTCCTCGTCCAGCTGACGGAGGATGCCGGGAATCTGCCGGTAACCGTCGGCCATCCGGTCACGGGCCTCGGCCGTGAGGGGCGTGCCGGACAGCGCGGTGACCGCCTCCAGGAAGAGGGTGACCGTCCGCTGCACGCGGCCGGACAGGGGCGACTCGCCCGCACGGTGCGCGGCGAGCAGCTCCTCCATGAGCGCGGCCCCGCTCCCGTGCATGAACTCCTGGAACGGCCCGGTCGCCAGCGTCCTGGCCTCCGGCGCCGCGTACGTGTCCCGCAGGTAGGCGCGGACCGCGTCGCGGAACGCCGGATCCGACACCAGGTCGGCCAGCTCGATCCAGGCTTCGAGCTGGGCGGCCGTCGGATCCGCCGGCAGGACCGGGCGCATCGCCCGCAACCGGTCCACGAAGCCGTCGGGCACGTCGAGGTTCGCGCCGACCTCGTTCCAGAAGTCGTCGATGGTCCGCTCGCGTTCCTCGTCCGTCATCGAGACGAGCTTGTGCATCAGATCGGCCTGAGCGGTCGTGCCGCCCTGCTTGATCAGCGTCCTGAGCACCGCCCGCCTGGCCCGCAGGGTGCGCTCCTGGCGCTCGACGATCCCGAGGTGCGTCGTGAGCAGGTCGTGCAGGGTCGTGCCGCCGTCGAGCAGGCGGCGGATCTCGGCCAGGTCGGTGTCCAGCTCACGCAGGGTGCGGACGAGCTCCAGCCGGGCGATGGCCTGGATGTCGTACATCCGGTGACCGGCCTCGTTCAGCCGGGTGGGCTCGATGAGGCCGGCATCGGCGTAGAACCGGACGGCGCTCACGCTCAGCCCGCTGCGGCGGGCGGCGTCGCCGATGGGGTACAGCTCACGGTCGCTCATGGATGCCACTGTGCTACCTCAAGCCACTTGAGACGCAAGCCGCTCGCGTCCCGATCCGGGCGAGGATCCCGTACGGCTACGCGGCGGCGTACAGCCCGGCCAGTCGCGCGCCGAGCTCGGCGCCGTAGTCCTGGTGGTACACCTGGGCGGAACAGTAGACCGGACCGCCCTTCCTGACCAGGCCCGCGGTCCACACGACGGCGTTCTCCACGCCGGGGTCGCTCAGCTGCAGACCCGTGGCCACGATGTCGTCCACACCGGCGTCGACGAAGTAGTCGCTCACACCCTTGCGCTCGTACAGCCGCCACTCCAGCGTCGCGCTCGTCGCCCCGGCGAGCGCGGCCGTCAGGTCGACCGTGACCCGCTGCCAGGCGGTGCCGTCGGCGGTGACGTCCTGCTGCCACACCACCCGGCCGTTGAGCAGCAGCTGCTTGACGTGGTATCCGGCGGGGTGCCCGGCGCCCCGGCCGTCCCGGTGCCAGAAGCTCACGCTCCGCTTGGCCGCGCCGGACGTCAGCTTGACCTGCCGGCTCGCGCCGCACGACATGCCCGCCTCGGTGGCGGTCTTCGTCTGGACGACGAAGCTCAGCCGCCCGTCGCCGGTGCGGGCCAGGTTGTCGGTCGCGGGACGCGTCCAGCCGGCGTCGGCGGCGAGGAAGGGAAGCTTGTACTGCACGACCCCGGCGAGTTCCCCGGCGCGGACGTGTTCCAGGGACTTCCTGGTGACGGCCTCGACGTAGGCGACCGTCGGCTTCTGGGCAGCGTGGCTGAGCGGGTGGGCGTACGGCATCAGGTAGACGTCCGTGCCGGGAAGCCGCTTCGCGAGCTGCTTGACCTGGTACGACAGGCTCCACGTCCACGAGGTGTCCCGATGCGGCTCGTCCCGGAAGGGGAAGACGACTCCGTCCAGCAGCGGGATCTGCTCGGCGATGAACGCGTCGGTGAACTGGCCGTAGTAGACGGTGGGGACGAACTTCAGCGACGGGTTGACCGCCTCGGCGGCCGCGGTCATCTGCTTGACGTACGCCAGCGTGAACGTCTTGAGATCGTAACCGTAGTCGTCCACGGTCCAGCCGGTCAGGTTCGGATGGCTCTTGGAGGCGGTGGCGATCTCGCGGGCCCAGGTCACGTAGTCGTGCTTGTACGGCCGGGAGACGCAGCAGACCGCCTGGCTCGGCGAGTACACCAGCACCCAGACGTCGATCCCGGCGGCGGCCGCTGCCGGCAGGAACTCGCGGCGCAGGTCGTCCCAGTGCACGTTGTCGCCGGCCATCGGGTAGACGTACGTGTTGGCGTTGAGCGCCTTCAACCCCGCGATCATCGCCTTGGAGTCGACGTGCCTGATCCCGTCGGCCCGCGGTTGCGCCTCGCGGATGAGGTTCCCCGCGGTCCCCATCACGGCGGGGGTCTCGGCCCGAGCCACACCGGGGAGCAGGGACAGCAGCACGGCGATGAGCCCTGAGAACGCGAGACGGGACACGAGACTTCCTTCGGCATGATCGTGAACGAGCGCGCGTCAGCCTAGGAGACGCCGGTATGCCGCCGGTATGCCGGGCTACACCAGGCCGAGCTCGCGGGCCCGTACGCCGGCCTGGAACCGCGACTCGGCGCCGAGCGCGGCCATCAGCTCGGCCACCCGGCGCCGGTAGGTGCGCACGCCCAGGCCGAGCCTGCGGGCGGCCGCCTCGTCCTTGACCCCCTCGCTGAGCAGGTCGAGCACCGAGGGCGCGAGCTCGCGGATCTCGGCCACCTGGGCGTCGTAGACCGCGAGGTCGGTCGCCGACCGCCAGGCCGTCTCGAACAGCGACATCACCCCCTGGACGATCTCCGGCTGGCTGATCACGCTGTAGCCGCGCCGGCCGGCCTTGAGGTCGCCCGCCAGGATCACCACCCGGCGGTCGAGGACGACCGTCTCGTTGATCTCCTCGGTGGTGATGCGGATCTGCGCGCCGAACTCGTCGCGGCGCCGCGCCAGCTCGCGCGCGGACGCCGAGTTGAGCAGCAGCTCGGGCCGGTAGAGCTTGCGGACGCGCATGCCGCGCATGTGGCTCTTCGTCGCCGCGGCGAGCGTGTCCGCCCGGTGGTCGGTCATCCAGCCGGCGAGGCCGTCGGCCGCGCAGGCGAAGTCGGTGGCGGCCGTGAACAGATGTCCCGCCCGCCGGAACAGCTCCTCTTCGCCGTACACGATCGTGACCGTCTCGCTCACGCGCGTGAGTTCGTCGCTCGTCAGCACACCACTGATTCTGCCTCAGCGGTCCGCGCCGTGGGCGGCCCGGCAGCTTGTTGCCATTCCCGTACGGGTGGCGAGCGCTGCCCGCAGGCTGGACTCATGACGATCGACAGCAACCTGAACAGCACCCCGTCCGCCGCCGCGGCGGGCACCTGGCGCCTCGGCGACCGCACCGTCAACCGGATCGGGTACGGCGCGATGCGCCTGGCCGGCATGCCCTGGGACGAGCGGCCCAGGGACCGCGCCGACTCCGTCGCCCTGCTGCGCCGCGCCATCGAGTTCGGCGTCGACCACATCGACACCGCGGCCTTCTACTTCCTGCCCACCCGCTCGGTCAACGAGCTGATCAGCACGGCGCTGCAGCCGTACCCCGACGAGCTGGTCATCACCACGAAGGTGGGCGCGGGGCGGTCCCGTGACGGCGCGTTCGAGTACGCGCGGCCGGACCAGCTGCGCTCCCAGGTCGAGGAGAACATCCGCCAGCTCGGGCTCGACTGCCTCGACGTCGTCAACCTGCGCTGGGGCGCCGGGCTGGAGAGAGAGGCCGGCTCCGTGGCCGAGCACTTCGGCGCCCTGGCCGAACTGCGCGAGGCGGGACTGATCCGGCATCTCGGCATCTCCAACATCGGGGCGGAGCAGCTGGCCGAGGCGATGGAGATCGCGCCGGTGGTCTGCGTGCAGAACCGGTACGGCCTGACGGACCGGCAGGACGACGCCCTGGTCGACCTGTGCGGCCGGCACGGCATCGCCTTCGTGCCCTTCTTCGCCGTCGCGGCCGCCGTGCCCGGTGGCCTCCCCGGCGCCGCCGGGAACGGAGGGCACGACACGACCGGCGAGAACGAGGTCGCCAAGGTCGCCGCGGCCCACGGCGCGACCCCGGCGCAGGTCCGGCTCGCCTGGACCCTGCACCGCGGCGACCACGTCCTCGCCATCCCCGGCACCGGCGACCGTACCCACCTGGAGGAGAACATCGCCGCGGGCGGCCTGCGGCTGAGCGAGGAGGAGCTGGCACTGCTCAACGGCATCGCCACGGCCGGGTGACGCGGCGGCGCGGGGCCGGACCGGCCGGCCGAGCGGGCGGACCGCCGACGTGTTGACGTCCACGCGCGGGCGCGGGTCGGACTGGCTGGGGCACATGCCGTCCACGTCCTTCACCGTCGGCCAGGCCGCGGAACGCACCGGCCTCAGCGTGCACACCCTGCGCTTCTACGAGAAGGAGGGCCTCTTCGCCACCCCGGTGCGCCGGGTCGGCGGGCAGCGCGTCTACAGCGAGAACGACCTGCGCCGGCTCCACCTGTGGCCCGGCACCTGCCCCACCGAGGAGCAGCCCCTCACCTGACCCCGCTCGCAGCCCCGTCAGGCGATCAGGAGGCGGAGGCCGAGTTCGGCCGTGTCGAGGTCGGTGAGGTCGGCGTTGCGGGCGGCCCAGCGGCCCGAGTCGAGGTCGGTGCGGAGGGCGTGCACCGCGCGTTGTTCGGCCTGCGGCCCGACCTTGGTCCAGACCGACATTCCGCGGCGGACCTGCTCGTCCAGGTACGCCTCCGGCCGGCGCCAGTAGGCCTCGAAGAAGCCGTCGGCGCAGTCCCACGGGATGGGCACCGGCTCCGTCCTGGCGCCGATCGCGTCGGCCAGTTCGGTGATCGAGGGCCGGCCGGACACCAGGTCCCCGACCTCGGGCAGGTAGTCGCGGGTGAGCCAGAACCGGTGCAGCCAGCCGGCCTCGGTGGTGTCGTGCGTGAACACCACCACCCGGCGGGCGACCCGGCGCAGTTCGCGCAGGCCCGCGATCGGGTCGGGCCAGTGGTGGATGGAGGCGACGGACATCGCGGCGTCGAAGGACCCGTCGTCGAACGGCAGCCGCTCGGCCGACCCGATCAGGCAGGGCGCCGCGCCGGGGCGGCGCTGCGAGCGCATGAGCGCCGACGGTTCGACCGCGAGGACGTAACGGTCGGAAGGCTCGTAGGAGCCGGTGCCGGCCCCGACGTTCAGCACCGTCCTGGCGTCGCCGAGCGCGGCCTCGATCTGCGCCGCGATGCGCGGTTCGGTACGCCGGGTGACGGTGTAGCTGGCTCCGATGGTGTCGTACAACTGCGCGCTGGACATGGACGCTGCCTTTCCGGCCGGCACCGACGCAGTCGTCGCGCCGCCCCGTGCCGTGCGAGAGGTCGTTCCGAGCGCCATTCCACCACATTGATCGGCACCGGGCGAGCGTCCTCGTGCTCAGTCCAGTTCGGCGGCGCCGGCCCTGCTGTGCGGATAGTGGATGTCGAACGCGGGCCGTTCCGAACGGATGCGCGGCATGCTGGTGAAGTTGTGCCGGGGCGGCGGGCACGAGGTGGCCCATTCCAGGGAATTGCTGAAGCCCCAGGGGTCATCGACGGTGACCTTCTTCCCGTGACGCCACGTGTACCAGACGTTGTAGAGGAACGGCAGCGTCGAGGCGCCCAGGATGAACGCCCCGACGGACGAGATCTGGTTGAGCAGGGTGAAACCGTCGGCGGCGCTGTAGTCGGCGTAGCGGCGCGGCATGCCGAGCACGCCGATCCAGTGCTGGATCAGGAACGTGGTGTGGAACCCGATGAACAGCAGCCAGAAATGCCATTGCCCGATGGTGTCGTTCAGCATCTTGCCGGTCATCTTCGGCCACCAGAAATAGAATCCGGAGAACATCGCGAACACCACCGTGCCGAAGACCACGTAATGGAAATGCGCGACGACGAAGTACGAGTCGTGCAGGTGGAAGTCCAGCGGCGGCGAACCGAGAATGACGCCGGTCAGCCCGCCGAGCAGGAAGGTGACGAGAAACCCGATCGCGAACATCATCGGCGTCTGGAACGTCAGATGCCCGCGCCACATCGTGCCGATCCAGTTGAAGAACTTCACCCCCGTCGGCACCGCGATGAGGAAGGTGAAGAAGGAGAAGAAGGGCAGCAGCACCTGCCCGGTGGCGAACATGTGGTGCGCCCACACCGTCATCGACAGCCCGGCGATGGCGATGGTGGCGCCGACCAGGCCGATGTAACCGAACACCGGTTTGCGGCTGAAGACCGGGATGACCTCGGTGATGATCCCGAAGAACGGCAGCGCGATGATGTACACCTCGGGGTGGCCGAAGAACCAGAACAGATGCTGCCACAACATCGGCCCGCCGTTCTCCGGGTCGTAGATGTGCGTGCCGAGCTTGCGGTCGGCCTCCAGCGCCAGCAGCGCCGCCGCCAGCACCGGGAACGCCATCAGCACGAGCACGCTGGTCAGCAGCACGTTCCAGGTGAAGATCGACATCCGGAACATGGTCATGCCCGGCGCCCGCATGCAGATGATCGTGGTGACGAAGTTGACCGAGCCGAGGATCGTGCCCAGGCCCGACAGCGCCAGCCCCATGACCCACAGGTCGCCTCCGACGCCGGGGGAGAAGGTCGCGTGCGACAGCGGCGTGTAGCCGGTCCAGCCGAAACTGGCCGCCCCGGCGGAGCTGACGAACCCGGTGACCACCATCAGCCCGCCGAACAGGAACAACCAGTAACTGACCGCGTTGAGCCGGGGAAAGGCCACGTCCGGCGAGCCGATCTGCAGCGGCATCACCACGTTGGCGAACCCCGCGAACAACGGGGTGGCGAACAGCAGCATCATGATCGTGCCGTGCATGGTGAACAACTGGTTGTACTGCTCGTTGCTCACCAGCGCCAGGCCGGGATGGGCCAGCTCGCTGCGGATCACCAGCGCCATCAGCCCGGCCAGCGTGAAGAACGAGTAGGAGGTGATCAGGTACAGGTAGCCGATCACCTTGTGGTCGGTCGACGTCAGCCAGCTGACGATCAGCCGGCCCGCGCGCTCCGGCGGCGCCGGCGGGCTGGGCGGCGGCACGTCCGCACGCTGCTTCTGTACGGTCATCCGAACGGGTCCCCTCTGGCACGACGACAACTGGCCTTCGGGGGAAGCGGGCGGACGGCGCCGGCGGTGCCGACCGGAAGTCTGAGATCTCCTTACCCTTATGCACTTGGGCATATGCCGCACGACGCCCGGCCGCCGCAGGGGCCGGCGCCGGGCGTCGTCAGGACTTCTCGTACGGGATGATCTCGGCGAGCGAGGAGGCGCCGCCCATGCCGTAGTCCACGCGCAGCCGCACGTACCTGGCCGGGACGCCCTTCATGTCGACGTCGTTCGGCGCCGTCATGCGCGGCCACTCCACCCGCTCGACATCCCTGAACGTCGTCCCGTCGTCACTCACCTGCACCACGCCCTTGAGCACGGTGCCGTTCATGTCGTAGCCCAGCCTGGGCTGGAACCGGACCGCGGACAGCTCCCTGACCCGCCCGAGGTCGACCGTGACGAAGTGCGGCTGAGGCGCGATCTCGGGATAGTCGGAGTGGTAATCGGTCGTGACGTCGCCGTCGACCGCCCTGGACGGTTCGCCGGCACCGGGCTTGAAGGTGGTCGCCGTCGCGCTCAGCTCGGCCGGCGGGATCGGCGTGCCGGGCGGGGTGGCGGGCCAGACGCCGGGGGCGTGCTCGGGCTCCTCGCTGACCACCGGACGGTCGGGGCCCGTTCCGTTGCCGCGGATCACCACGTCTGTGACGACCGAGCTGTGATCGGAGTAGAACGGGTACGTCTGGTCGAGGGCGCTGCCCTGGTGGGCGGGCAGGCGGCGGTCGTCGATGCGGGAGCCGAGAACGCGGACGGCGCCGCGGGCGAAGATGTAGTCGATGCGGGCCGGCGCGGAGCGGTAACCGCTGAGCGAGCTCCACGTGCGGCCCGGATACCGTCCGGCGTCGGGGTTGGCGTGACGGAAGGTGTCGACGAAGCCGGCGTCGGCGTACATCTTGGTCAGCGGCCACGGCAGCACCATCCCCGCGTGCCCGCGCGCGTTCCTGAACTGGTCGGTCCAGTCCAGGTACGGCCAGGCGTTGAGGTCGCCGCCCATGAGCACGGGTGCGTCGTCGTCGCCGATGAAGGACGGCAGGGCCTTGCCGAGGATGGCTCTGCCCATGGCGACGCGACGGAAGCGGTCGTCGTCGAGGAGCTGGGCGTCGGTCTTCGTCCGCGGCCGGCCGTAGAGGTTCTGCACGGCCGCCTCGTGCACGTCCCAGTTGGCGGAGATCTCGTGCCAGGTCCACATGCTGAAGGCGTGGACATGCCGGCCGTCCGGCAGGCCAAGCCGGGCACCGCCGAGGTTGAACGAGGAGATGTCCGCGTCGGCGTAGCGCGGATAGACCTTCTCGACCTTCAGCTTCGTGTAGAGCCACAGGTTGTCGCCGTTGGCGCTGTAGTCCTCCGGCCTGGTGAGCCGCACGCCGGTGAACCGGTCATCCGCCGGCCGCCCGGCGTTCAGGCCGTCGAGGATCTTCTGCCCCGAGCCGTAGCCCTCGATGACGAACAGGACGTCGGGATCGACGTCGTTGAGGTACTCGATCATCTGCCTGAGGTTCTCGCCCGTCTTCTCCTGGCCGTTGATCGTGCCGCCGACGAAGAGGTTCCACGACATCAGCCGCAGCGGCGTGCCCGCGTGTCCCTCAGGTAAAGAGGTCACCAGCGCCCTGACCGTCACGTCCTGCTCGGGCAGCACGAACGGACGGCTGCGCGCGTGCCCGTCCCGGCTGTAGAGGGTGTCGCGGGCCCACACCTGCTCGCCGCTCCTGACGGTGATGACGAACTCCTCCACGTGGCCGGGGCTCGGCCTGCCGGTGGCGAGCACCGTGCAGGTGCTGCCCGGCCCGTCGCCGTCGCAGTCCAGCTGGTACGCGGCGGGCCTGGGAGTGGGCGGGCGATAGGCGATGGGGTCCGCGGCGGCGGAGACCGGGGCGAGCAGGCCGGTCAGGGCCAAGACCGCGGCGGCCAGGGGAGGGACGGCTGATCCGCGCATGGGCGTCTCTTTCTGCGAAGGGGGGTGGGTCAGACGAGGCGTCGGGGCGCCGAGGGGCGGGAGATCGAACCGTCGGGCGAGAAGAAGTGCTCGTCCACGTGGGTCAGCGCCAGGCAGGCCGCGCCGAGTGCGGCGCATTCCTCGCCCAGCGTCGAGGGCCGGATGTCGGGGACGCGCAGGCAGTGGGGTTCGAGGGCGCGCCGGAGGGCGGGCAGCAGGACATCGGCCGAGCGGGAGAAACCGCCGCCGAGGACGACCAGTTCCGGGTCCAGAGTCAGGACCATGGCGGCCGTGCCGAGCGCGAGATGGTGGGCGTAGGCGTCGACGGCCGCCAGGGCGGCGGGATCGCCGGCGCGAGCGGCCGTGAAGACCACCCTGGCGGCGTCCTCGGGCGGGGCGCCCCGGGCGGCGGGAGAGTTCTCCAGGTCTGTGGCCATGGTGCGCCAGCCGGTCATCTCCATGAGGCCGACCTCACCGGTGGCGCCGCCGAAGCCGTGGTGCAGGCGGCCGCCGAGGATGAGCGCGGCCCCGGACCGGCGGCCGGCGTGCAGGTAGACCAGGTCGCTGACGCCCGCCGCGACGCCCAGCCGCTGCTCGGCGAGAGCGGCCAGCTTGCTGTCGTTCTCGACCGTGATCGGGCAGGACAGCCGCTGCCCGAGGTGGCCGGCCAGGTCGACCCCTGGCCAGTCGGGCAGGGATTCGACGCGGGTGACCGTGCCCTCCCGGTCGACGACGCCGATGCTGCCGACGGCGACGCCCCACAGGTCGGTCCCGCTCAGGCCCGAGGCGACGAGCGCGGCGTCGACGGCCCGCCACACGGCCTCCAGGCGCTCGGGCCGGGCGGCGTGCGGGTCGACGGCGACCCGGCCGCTGGACACGGTCCGGCCGGCCAGGTCGGTGATCACGGCGAGGACCTTGTGCACTCCTATGTCGATGCCGAGCACGTGACCGGCGTCGGCGCGGAAGCGGTAGCGCTTGGCGGGCCGGCCCATCCCGCCGGGAACGGGCTCCACTTCGGCGATCCAGCCGCATTCGTGCAGGCCGGTGATGACGTCGATGACGGAGTTGCGCGACAGCCCGGTGCGCGCCGCGAGCTCGCTCACTGTGAGCGGGCCGGAAGCCTCACGCAGGGCGCGGATGCTGCCCAGCGAGTTCAGCTGACGCAGCCGCTGAAGGTCACCGCCGCTGACCTGCACAGGTCGCTCCTTACTAATGTCGGTCTCTGCGTTATCTTCGATCCGAAGCGATTCCGCTAGCTGGATCATCCGGTACGGAGGGTCTTGACTGCAAGAGCTGATCCGTGACTATCTATGGACTCCACCATAAGTCGGGGAGCGGAATGACCATGACCACAGCCGTCGCCGATGGGGCCGCCGAGCGGGCCCGCGAGATCCGGACGGTGCACACTCGGTGACGACGAATCCGGCACGTCCCTTGGCGGCGATCCCCGCCCCGTCCCGCCTCACCCCGGCCGAGGGCCGCTTCACCATGACCGCCGCGACCCCGCTGACCGCCGATCCGCCGCTGGCCAGGGCCGCGGCCTGGCTGCGCGAGACTCTTCAGCCGGCCACCGGCCTGCCGTTGCCCGAAGGGCCGGGCGGGATCGAGTTCCGCCTGACCGGAGGGCTGGGGCCGGAGGAGTACCGGTTCACGATCACGGCGGAGTCTGCGCTCGTCGAGGCCACGGCCGCGGCGGGCGCCTTCTACGGGGCGCAGACGCTGCGCCAGTTCCTCGGCCCCGCCGCGTTCCGCAAAGGACGCACGGGGACCCGGACATGGACCCTCCCCGCCGCCACGATCGCCGACGCACCCCGCCACGGCTGGCGCGGCTGTCTCATCGACGTGGCCCGCCACTTCCTGCCCAAGAACGACCTCCTGCGCTACATCGACCTGCTGGCCGCGCACAAGCTCAACGTCCTGCACCTGCACCTGACCGACGACCAGGGCTGGCGGCTGGAGATCAGGAAGTACCCCAGGCTGACGGAGGTCGGCTCCTGGCGGCGCGAGTCGCCGCTGGGAGCCGCGCGGAACCGCCGTTCCGACGGGCGCCCGCACGGCGGCCACTACAGCCAGGACGACATCCGGGAGATCGTCTCCTACGCCGCCGACCGGTTCGTCACGATCGTCCCGGAGATCGACCTGCCGGGCCACACCCAGGCCGCCATCGCCGCCTACCCGGAGCTCGGCAATCTCGAGACCCCGCTGGACGTGCGTACCGAATGGGGCGTCGGCGAGAACGTGCTCAACGTCGCCGGCAGCACGATCGCCTTCTTCACCGACGTCCTGGAGGAGGTCCTGGAGCTCTTCCCCGGCCGGTACGTGTGCGTCGGCGGCGACGAGGTCCCCAAGACCCAGTGGAACGAGAGCGTCCCCGCCAAGGAACGCATCCGCGAACTGGGCCTGCGCGACGCCGACGAGCTGCAGACCTGGCTGATGCGGCACTTCACCGACTTCCTGCTGACCAGGGGACGCGAGCCGCTCGGCTGGGACGAGCTCATGGAAGGCGGTCTGCCGCCGGGAGTCACCGTGGCCGCCTGGCGCGGCGACACGTGCGCGGCCATGGCCGCGCGAGCCGGCCACGACGTGGTCGTCCAGCCCTTCACCGAGACCTACCTGGACTTCCGCCAGGCCGAGGGCGAGCAGGAGCCGGTGCCCATCGGCAGCGTGACGTCCCTCCGGGCGGTGCACGCCTTCGACCCGTTCCCCGCCGGCCTCACCGGCGAGGAGCGCGGCCGGATCCTCGGCGCCCAGGCGGCGTTGTGGACCGAGCACATCGACTCGCCCCGCCTGCTCGACTACATGGCCTTCCCCCGCCTGGCCGCCTTCGCCGAGGCGGTGTGGAGCGGCGAGCGTGACTTCGAGGACTTCCTCGCCCGCCTCGCCGTGCACGAGAAGCGGCTCGACGCGCTGGGCGTGGAATACCGCCCGGCCGCCGGCCCGCATCCCTGGCAGCGACGTCCCGACGCCCCCGGCCACCCCCGGACCAGGGCGGAGATCGACGGCAAGCTCGCCGCCTGGACCGCGAACCTGCGCTCCTGACCCACCCCCCAACCTGGAGAACCCCATGCGTTTTCGCCTCCCCCTGGCCGGACTGCTCGGCCTGACCGTGCTCACGGCCGGCTGCGGCGCCTCAGCGGAACCGGCCGCCGACGGCAAGGCCACCATCAGCTACGCCATCTGGGACAAGAACGACCAGGCCGCCGCCGAGAAGATCATCGCCGCCTTCCAGCAGGCCAACCCGAAGGTGACGGTCAAGCTGGAGATCACTCCGTGGGAACAGTACTGGACCAAGCTCCAGACGGCCGCCTCAGGCGGCGCCGCCCCCGACGTCTTCTGGATGAACAGCCTCAACGTCCGCCTGTACGCCGACGGCGGCGTCATCGCCCCGCTCGACGGGTCCAAGGCGGCGGGCCTGCCCGAGGCGGTCGTGAACGGCTACCGTCACGACGGCAAGCTGTACGCGCTGCCGCACAACGTGAGCATCCCGGCCCTCTGGTACGACAAGAAGATCTTCGACGCGGCCGGTGTGGCGTACCCGACCGCGGACTGGACCTGGGACGACGTCAAAGCCGCGGCCAAGAAACTGACCGACCCGGCGAAACAGCAGTTCGGCATCCTGGCCCCGATGTGGGACCAGGGCGGCTTCTACAACACGATGATCCAGGCCGGCGGCCACGTGCTCTCGCCGGACGGCGGGAAGAGCGGCTTCGACGACCCCGCCTCCATCCAGGGCCTGGAGTTCTGGACCGGCCTGATCGAGGACAAGCTTGCCCCCGTCGCCGAGGTCTACACCGACACCGACCCCATTCAGCTCTTCCAGTCCGGCAAGTACGGCATGTACTACGGCGGCGTCTGGTTCGCCTCCACCTACTGGGCCGACCCCGAGATGCGCGCGCGGGTCGACGTGGCCCCGCTGCCCAAGGGCCCCGCACGAGAGGCCGTCATCCTGCTCGGCCTGGCCAACTCCGTCTCGGCCAAGAGCGAGCACCCGCGCGAGGCCGCGGCCTTCGCCGAATTCGTCTCCTCCGATCAGGCCCAGAAGATCCTCAGCGACAGCGGGGGCGGCGCCCTGTCGGTCCGCCCCGGGACACAGGACGGCTGGTTCGCGGCGTTTCCCTCCTTCCACCTGAAGGAGACCTACGACGCCTCCATGCCGCACGGCGTGCCCTACCCGGCCACGCTCAACACCGCGCGGTGGCAGGACGTCCAGAACAAGCTGCTCGCCGACGCCTGGTCGGGCAAGCGGCCGGTCGCCGACGTCGCCAAGGAGATCGCGACGCGGATGAACGAGATCCTGGCCGAGGAGTAACGGATGCACTCCACGCGCGAGTGGGCATGGGGCTACCTGCTCATCGCCCCCATGGCGCTGGGCCTGGCCGTCTTCTACCTGTGGCCCATCGTTCAGACGATCTATCTCAGCTTCACCGAGTCCGGCGTCTTCGGCGGCCACACCTGGGTGGGGACGGCCAACTTCACCGAACTGCTCGGCGATGAGGAGACGCTGGGCGCGCTCGGTAACACTCTGCTGTACGCGGTGCTGGTGCTGGCGGGAGTTCCGCTGGCCATGGTGATCGCGGCCCTGCTCAACGTGCCGGGACTGCGCGGCCTGGGTCTCTACCGGACCCTGTACTTCCTGCCGGTCGTCACCATGCCCGCCGCCGTGGGCCTGACCTGGCGCTACCTTTTCAACGGCGACTTCGGCGCGATCAACTACCTGCTGAGCAAGGTGGGGATCGACGGGCCCTACTGGGTGGGCGACCCCGACTTCGCCATCTACGCGATCGCCGTCGTCGGCGTCTGGAGCACCGTCGGCTACAACGCCGTGCTGTTCCTGGCGGGGCTGCAGGGCATCCCGCGCCCCTACTACGAGGCGGCCTCGATCGACGGCGCCGGACGGCTGCGGCAGTTTTTCCACATCACGCTCCCGCTGCTCACACCGACCACCTTCTTCGTCATCGTGATCACCATGATCAACGCCTTGCAGGTCTTCGACCTGGTCTTCCTCATGATCGACCTGAAGAGCCCGGCGCTGAGCGGCAGCCGCACGATCGTCTACCTGTTCTTCGAGAAGGGCTTCGTGTACAACCAGCGCGGGCTCGCCGCCGCGATCGCCGTCCTGCTGCTCGGGCTGATCCTCGTGCTGACCGCGATCCAGTTCAGGCTGCAGAAGAGGTGGGTGCACCATGAATAGGCCCAGAACCTGGCCGGCCCACGTGCTGCTGGCCGCGGGCGCGCTGCTCATGCTCGCGCCCTTCGCCTGGCAGGTCGTGGTGTCGCTGCAGACCCTGCCCGAGTCGCTGCGCGTGCCGCCGAAGTTCACGCCTTCCTGGCAGTGGTCGAACTTCGCCGACGCCTTCCGCTCGGTGCCGCTGGCCAGGCAGTTCCTCAACACCGTCGCGGTCAGCGCGGCCGTCACCGCCGGGCAACTGCTGCTCTGCTCGCTGGCCGCCTACGCCTTCGCCCGGCTGCGCTTCCCCGGCCGGGGCCCCGTCTTCCTGCTGTTCCTGGCCGTGCTCATGGTGCCAGGAGAACTGTTCATCATCCCCCGCTACGAGATCATGCAGGAGCTCGGCTGGCTCGACACCCTCCAGGCGCTGATCGCGCCGGGCGTCTTCGGAGCCTTCGGCACGTTCCTGCTCCGGCAGTTCTTCCTCAGCCTGCCCAGGGAACTGGACGAGGCCGCGCGCCTCGACGGGGCCAACCCGCTGCAGATCTACTGGCACATCATGCTGCCCCTGGTCCGGCCGGGCCTGCTGGCGCTGGGCCTGCTGACCGTCATGTGGTCGTGGAGCAGCCTGCTGTGGCCGCTGGTGGTCAACACCGACCCCGAGATGATGACGTTGTCGGCCGGGCTCGCCTCGCTGCGGGGGCAGTTCCAGACCAACTTCCCGATCCTCTTCGCCGGATCCGTCGTGGCCTCCCTGCCCGTGATCGCGCTGTTCGTGGTCCTGCAACGGCATCTCGTCGCCGGCATCGCCTTCACCGGCTCGAAGGGCTGACCCCGGCCCGCGCGCCGGCGTCGGCCATCCGCCGGCCATCCGCTGCCGGTCGGTCGCCGCCGGTCCGCCGGGTCAGCCGGCGGCGGTGCGTCCCTCGGCGGCGTCCAGGGTGATGGTGCCGGTCGTGCCGCGCAGGGCGAAGCCGTGACGCCAGCGCGCCCGCTCCTCCGCCGTGCCCGGCAGGTCCACGGAGACGGTGTTCAGCTTCCGCCAGGTGCCGCCGGTCTCGGCGTACGAGGTGATCGTGGTGCCGCCCGACAGCACCAGGGCCAGGCGGTCACCGGGCACGAGCGACAACTCGGCGCTGTTGCTCCCGTGCCGGAACTCGCCGCCGATCCGCACGTCGATGCCGCTCTCCTTGCGGGTGTTGTTGTACCAGGCGCCGATGTACGTGCCCGCGTCCTTCACCCGGCCGACGAAGACGCTGTCCTCGGGCTCGCCGGTGCCCGCCATCGCGCCCAGGGTGACCAGGCTGACCGTGTCGCCGGAGGACGGCGCCCCCGGCAGGGCGAACCAGCCGAAGAACGGGCCCTGGCTGGTGCCGCTGAGCCTGCCGCCTTCCGCCTTGATCACCGGCAGCGCCTCGGCGCCGAAGGGCTGGTAGCGGTCGTAGCCGGTCTGGGCGCCGTCGAAGCCGTCGGTCACGTCGACCGTCGCGTACGTCCTGCCGCCGATCACCAGCGGGGCGGCCTTCTTTCCTTCGCCCTGGTTGGCGGCCGTCCAGGAGGGCACGAGCAGCACGCCCGCCGTCACGGCCAGTGCCACCGCGACGGCCGCGGCCGCGAGCGGCAACCGGCGCGAACGCCCGCGCCGCGCCTTCGCTCCGTCGAGGCCCGCGGGCGCGGTGGGGACGGCGGACGCGGCCGGCGGCCGCATGCCTTCCACGAGTGTGTGCTCGGTGCCGAGGTGCGCACTGCTCGGAGACGCGGTTCCCGGGGACGCGGCGGCGGCGCGTACGTCGCCGGAGGTGAGGTTGCGCAGCAGGTGGTCGGCGGCGGGGCGGTCGGCCGGGTCCTTGGCCAGGCAGGCGGCCACCATCGTGCGCAGCGGCTCGGGCACCCCGGACAGATCGGGCGGGCCGTGCAGGACGGAGTGCATCACCGCGGGCACGTTCGAGCCGGTGAAGGCCCTGCGCCCGGTCGCCGCGAACACCATCGTGGCGGCCCAGGAGAACATGTCCGAGGCGAGCGTGAGCGGCCGGTCGCCGAGCTGCTCGGGCGACATGTACGCGGGCGTCCCGGCCACGTGGTTGGTGGTGGTCATGGTGTCGAGGGTCCTGGCGATGCCGAAGTCGATCACGACCGGTCCTTCGGGGCCGAGGATCACGTTGGCCGGCTTGAAGTCGCGGTGCACGATCCCGGCGCGATGGATCGAGGCGAGGGCGGTCAGCGTACTGATCGCCAGCCGGTCCAGCCCGCCGCCGACGCGCGGCCCGTCCCGCTTGACCAGCTCGTCGAGCGACGGGCCCTGGACGTACTCGCTGACGATGTACGGCCGCTCGCCCAGCATCCCGGTGCCCATCACCCGCGCCGTGCAGAACGGGGCGACGCTGGCGGCGACCTCCGCCTCGCGCAGGAACCGGCGCCGGACCTCCGGATCGCCGGCGAGCCGCTCGTGCAGCACCTTGATCGCGACGTGCCCGCCGACGGGCGATCTGGCCAGGTAGACCGCGCCCTGCCCGCCCTCGCCGAGGAGCCGTTCGACCTGATGTTCGCCGATACGCCCCTGGCCGTCCACGCCCAACACCCGGGATCCCGTCACCGGTACCCCCGCCACCTCGAAACGATCACGCCCCAGGCTATCCCGTACGACCCGCCCACCGGCCCAGAACACCGACCTTCCACGCACAGGCCCCCGGACGCTCGCCTTTCCGCCCGAGCCGCCCGTTCTCAGGCGCCGGCGCCGCCGTCCACCGGGAGGATGGCGCCGGTCACCATCGAGGCGCGGTCGCTGAGCAGCCATGCGGCCGCCTCGGCGATCTCGCGAGGCTCGGCCATGCGTCCGAGCGGGATCGAGGACGTCACCCGGTCGATGATGCCGGGAGTCGCCGCCTCCCACGTGTCGATCATCTCCGTGGCGGTGCCGCCCGGCGTGATGCCGTTGACCCGGATGCCGTCAGGCCCCCAGGTCACCGCGGCGGTCTCGGTGATGCTGTTGAGCGCGCGCTTCATCGCCCCGTACGCGGGCAGGGCCGGGTTCGCGCGGCGGCTGCCGATGCTGGAGGTGTTCACGATCGCCCCGCCACCGCTCCGCCGAATGAGGGCGGCCTCGGCGTTCATGGCGGTCCAGTGGGCGCGGAAGTTGACCGCGAACTGCTCGTCTATGTCGTCCTCGCCGGTCGTGTCCAGCGGTCCCGGCTGCTGGATCGCGGCCCCGTTGTTGAACGCGCCGTCGAGCCGTCCGTGCAGCTCCTCCACGCGCGCGACCGCCGCGCGGACGCTCTCGCGGTCGGCCAGGTCGAGCGGGACGGCGTCGGCGACGCCTCCCTTCGCGCGGATGTCGTCGACGATCGCCCGAAGGGCGTCTTCGCCGCGGGCGGCGAGCACGACCGCGGCGCCCTCGGCGGCGAAGAGCCGGGCCGCGGCCGCCCCGATGCCGCGGCTGGCGCCGGTGATGAACACCACCTTGCCGGTGAGCAGGCCGATGGGTGCGAGCTGAGTGTTTGTCGTCATAGAGACAGTGTCAGGCCGGGGACCAGGGCGGATGCAGGCACAGACAGTACCTGGCTCAGCGTGTCGCCCACCCGGCCGGGTGGCGTAGGGCCGTCGCCGGGTCCAGCCCGCCGGCCCGCACCGATGGCGCCCGGATCTCAGCGGCAAGGGCTGTCCGCCGGCTCCTCGGTCCCGGTCTTCGCCCGTGCGATGCGGGCCTTGACGTCGCGGAAGTGCAGCCGCATCGCCTCCCTGGCGGCCTCGGCGTCCCGGGCGCGCAGCGCCGCCACGATCCTGCGGTGGTTCGCGACGATCTCCGCGGTCCGCTCCTCCGGCGGGTCCAGCGTCGGCTCGACCTCGTGGTAGACGTCCCAGAACAGGCCGATCAGCTGCAGCACCAGCTCGTTGCCGCTCGACTCGTACAGCAGCGCGTGGAACGCCCGGTCCGCCTCCCGGTCCCTGTCCATGCCGTTGACCAGGGCGTCCAGCGCGGCCAGCCGGGTGACGCTGGCGCTCTTGGCCACCTGCCCGATCAGCCCGGTCTCCAGCAGTTCGCGGACCTCGACCAGGTCGCGCAGCGCCTGGATCCCGCCGCCTGGTCCCGAACGCACCTGGAAGGCGAGCGACGGCGTCAGCACGTCGAGCGACGCGTGCCCGACGAACGTCCCATGTCCGTGGCGGATCTCGACGATGCCCAGCGCGCGCAGCGCCCGCACGGCCTCGCGGACGCTGTTGCGGCTCGCCCCGAGCAGGTCCATCAGCTGCACTTCGGTGGGCATGGGGGACCCGGGGGCCAGCCCGCGTTCGTGGATCAGGGCGACGATGCGCTCCTGAAGCGACGCGCCGTCACGCGTGGGCATGCTGCCTCCAGGCTCGTCCAAGACCTTGTGTCGAACATCCCACCTCCAGGTCCCGGAAGGCCAGGCGGTGCGGAAGAGTTTACGCCGACTACACGGGCGGGCCATCGGGGGAACGCCGCCCGTTCGCGCTCGTACCGGACATGGGATGTCCAGGCCGCCGGGTGTCGCCTGACGATCGTCGTGCGAAGGCGCGGCGCCGTTGCGAGTGCGGGAGGGCGGCGGCTCACGACCGCGAAGGCGCGGCGCCCGCGGGTTCCGCGGGCGCCGTCGCCTCTGTGTCGCCTCTGTGTCGCCTTCGTGTCGCTCAGCTGACGTCGCTCCTCAGCCGATGCCGCCGGTCTGTCGCCGCCGTTTCCCAGCTACCGCCGCTTCTCAGCTCCCGCTGGTTCTCAGTTGACGGTGTCGAACGGGAGCCGCAGGCCCAGCCGGCCGCCGATGGGCAGGTTGCGCTGCCTGATCAGGTCCAGCTCGGCGCCGGAGAGGGCGCGCCGGTAGACGCGTACCTCGTCGAGTGTGCCGCGGAAGCGGTCCGCGCCGTCCAGTCGCTGCCCGATGTGGATCCCGTCGAGCCCGAGTTCCTTGCCGAGGGTCAGCGACCCGCCGGGCACCGCCGCCGACGACACCTGTACACCGTCCACCGAGAGCCTGAGCTCGCCGCTCGCCCGCTGGAGCGCGACGAAGTGCCACTGCCCGTCGTTGTACGCGCCCGGCGACTGCACGGTCACGTCGAACCGGTCCACGGACAGGACCGCCCTGATGCGGTTGCCGGCCGGCTCGGCCCGCAGCCACAGCCCAGGCGGGTTGGTGCCCCGGTCCACCCGGTGGAACCAGAGGATCGCGTGCGATCCGGCCGTCTCCGCGTAGCGGATCCAGGTGGTCAGCGTGAAGTCCTGCGCGCCGAGGTCGATGGAGTCGTCGAACGGCACCTCCACCCGGTCGTCCACCCGGTCGAGGGCGAGCCCCTTCCCGAAGCGCCCTTCGACGGGCTGCGCGCCGCCGCGGACGTAGGCCGGGTTGCGGGCCGGCGACACGTCCGGCGTCGTCGGGCCGGGCGCGGGCGGGCCGGGGATGCCGGGCGGGGTGCCGTTCGGCGTCTCCAGGTACGCCTCGTTGAACCGGGTGAACCGGATCTGCTCGTACGGCGTGACCGCGCCGGCCTCGTACATCAGCGCCGCTTCGTCGCCGTCCAGCCGCACCATGTCCGAGTACGCCGACGGCCCCCAGTGGAAGACCTTGCCCTCGTCCCACGTCTCGAAGCGGCGGCCCTCGTCGTAGGACGACCGGATCCCCATCGCCTCCCTCGCGCCCGGGTGCATCGGCGAGGAGAACAGGACGCGCCGGTCACTGAAGCGCGCCAGCGAGCCCTGCACGTCGGTCGTCGCCAGCGCCGGCATGGTGCGGATCGGCCCGTCCCAGCTCTCGCCGCCGTCGCTGCTGATCGCGTACGCCCGGTTGCCCTTGGCGGTGCCGCGCTCGCGGCCCGAGGCGTAGATCCGTCCGTCGTTGAGCTCGACGACGGTGACCTCCTGGGCGATGATCGAGCCGTCGTCGTAGGATGTCTCGGCGCCGATGTGCCACGTCACGCCGCTGTCGTCGCTGTAGAGCAGGTGCGTGCCGTAGGCGTGCGCGCCGACCCGGTCCCAGTTCTCGTAACTCGCCCCGACGACCAGCCGGCCGGCGTGCGGGCCGCGTTCGAGCTGGATGCCGTGCATCGGGCCGGTGGCGTACCAGAAGTTCCACTCGGGGCGCTTGCCCTCGGTCATCTCCCTGGCGGCCGACCAGGTCGCGCCGTGGTCGTCGCTGTACTGGACCCAGGGGTCGCGGTCGCAGCCGTTCGGGCACGGCTCCGCGCCGTTGTGGGTGCTCACCAGCACGACCCGCCCGGTACGCCGGTCCACGATCGGCACCGGATTGCCGTGGGTCGTCCCGTTGCCCTCCGAGACCACCTGCAGCGGGCCCCAGGTCCGCCCGCCGTCGGCGGAGCGGCGCAACACCAGGTCGATGTCCTCGTCGTCGCCGCAGTCCTTCACCCGTCCCTCGGCGAAGGCCAGGACCATGCCGTTCGCGGCCCGTACGACGGCGGGGATCCTGAAGCAGGCGTACCCGAAGTCGCCCTGCTTGTAGAGGACCTGCTCGTCGGCGAACGGCGCGCCGCCGCCGCTCGCACCCGTCTCGGGACCTTCGGCCGGTGTCGTCTCAGTGGCCGTCGATGGCGTGGTCGCCGGCGTTGTCGACGATGCCGTCACGGTCGGCGTCGCGGGGGCCGGCGTCGGCGCCGCGGCCGCCGGCGCGACGGACGCGCCGGTGAGTAAGCCCGCGAGCATCGTGACGGCGCCCGCCCGGCGCCGCCATGAGCGCCCGGTACGGCCCTCCGGGGGATACCCCTCGTGCATGTCTTCGCCCTTTCGCCAGGGAGCTCTGAGATGGGACATCCTACGTCCAACGTTGGACGTTAAACAGAGGGTAAACGGAGAATGTTCACGAAGGACGAAGGCATTACGGGCCCGTGACGGCGCAGGGCGGCCGCGTTACTGAATGTGGGTCAAGGGTGCTGGGAGGAACGACGTGAGGCCGCCACGACGAGCGTGCCGGCCGTGATCAGGCCGCCGGCGTGCAGGCAGAGCATCGGGACGATGCCGAGCCGGTTTCCCAGTACGCCCGCCAGTGCCATCCCGAGCAGCGACGTCGCGGCATGCGCGCTGGCGAGCAGCCCGAAGACCGCGCCCAGCCGGTCGCCCCCGGTGGCCGTCTGGGCGTACGTGGTCAGCCCCGCCATCGCCGCCGCGGCGGGCAGCCCGGCCAGGGCGATCAGCGCGAAGGCGGGCCACAGCTCCCGCGTCATGAGCGGGTAGGTGAACAGTGCCAGGTCGGCCAGGCCGAAGACGACCGTTCCCCACCCGAACAGCACCCGAGGGGTGACGTCACCGAGGCGGGCGGCGATCAGCAGGCCGCCGACGATCCCGCCGACCGCCTGCGCCGACAGGAACAGCCCGTACGCGTCCGCCGACCCGTCCAGCACGTCGGCCACGAAAGGCGCCGCGAGCGTCGCGAAGACGCCCTCGCCCAGCCCTGTGATCACCATGTACGTGACCAGCAGGCGCACCCCACGGTCGGAGCCGGCCAGCCGCAGCCCCGACACCCACTGCCCGCCGATCGTCGTCGCGGCCGGAGTACGGGCGGGCCCGCGCAGCCCGGACAGCAGCAGCGCGGAGACCACGAAGCCGGCCACGCCGATCCAGACGACGGCGGCCAGCCCGCCCGCGCCCACCGCGGCCCCGCCCACCAGCGCGCCCAGCAGCCGGGCGGCCTGGCCGGTCTGCCCCTGCAGCGCGTTGGCCCTGACGAGCTGCGTGGACGACACGATCTGCGGCACGAGGGCCTTCTGGGCGGGGATCAGGACCGTGCTGACCACGCCCGTCCACAGGGCGACGCCGTAGACGATCCAGGCCTGGTCCGGCTCGCGTACCGCCAGCAGCGGCAGCAGCCCGAGCGCGAGCAGCACGTCCGCGATCACCAGCAGCCTGCGCCGGTCCCACCGGTCGGCGAGCACGCCGGCCGCCGAGCCGAGCAGGACGTCCGGTAACCGGCCCGCCAGCAGCATCGCGGCGCTGGACAGGGTGGAGCCGGTGAGCACGTAGACGTGGTAGGCCAGGCCGGTGCTGACGACCCAGTCACCGGTCTGCGAGATCAGCCCGGCCGAAAGCAGCCGCCGGTAGTCCCGATTCGCCCCGAGCAGGTCCCGAATCCCACCCACCGACCGCTCCAGCGGCTCGCCCGAACCGCCCGCGACCTGCGGCGTTGTGGCCCGCTCCAGTGCTGCCGCGTCCTGCGGAGCGCTTGTAGCGCGTCCTGGCACTTCCCTGTCCTGCGCGGTGGTCGCGGTCCGCGCTGCTTCTTCGCCGTGGCGCGGGACGGCGTGGCCGGGGTCAGTCACCGGTTTCGGTGGTGCGGAGCGGGATGGTGAGGGTGGTGAGCAGGACGGGTCTGGCGCCCTCCGGTCGTCCGGACGGGTCGGCGATTCGCGCCATCAGCGGCTCCAGCAGGCGGCCGACCGCGTCGTCCAGCGCGGCGAGCTCTTCAGGGGTGACGTAGAGGTAGGAGTTGCCGATTCCGCCGGCGTTCCGCCAGGTGTCCGGCTCGTCCGCGCGGCGCTCCTGCCATTCGGCCAGCCGGCCCAGTGCCCGTTCGGCCATGACCTGCTCCAGCAGGCCGCGGGCGGCCGACGTTTCCGGGTCGGTGCCGGTGTCGGACCAGCTCTGGGTCAGTGACGTCGCCTTCCACGGACGTTCCCGCTCGTCGCGGGCCTCTGCCTGCTCCACCAAGCCGTATCGGGCGAGTTGCCGCAGGTGGTAGGAGGCCAGCGCCTGACTGACGCCGACCTCGCGGGCGGCGTCGGCGGCGGTCATCGCGCCGGCCCGCATCAGCAGCTCGTGCAGGGCCAGGCGGACGGGGTGGGCGAACGCGCGCAGGGCGGCAGGGTCGTCCAGTACCTGCCGCGGCCGTTCCCTCCAGGATTCCAAAGACATGCTTGGAATCATCTGCTCGGCGGGGAGCGGATGTCAAGGAATCCTTTGGAATGCGGGGCTGGGCGCAGACGGGCGTCTCATGCAATGCCAGAAATAACCCTTTTGTCGGATAAATCAGACTCAACGGAAGAGTGTCCTGTTTGTCGGCATAGGGGGAGCCGGCGGGGTGATGATGGAGAGAGAGGGGATCGGCTCTTTGAGGGAGCGCGCTGATGAAGGGTCACGTCGTCGCCGCGGTGGACGGGTCGGCCCCGGCGATCGCGGCGGTGGAGTGGGCCGCGGTGGACGCCCAGCGGCGCGGAACCGCGCTGCGGGTCGTGCACGTGTGCGAGCCGCAGGTTCACGACGCGAGCGTGTGCGAGCCGCGCGTCCACGACGAGAGCACCGCGTCCTGCACCGACATCCTGGAGGCGGCCGTCCGCCGCGGGCGGGAGCTCACCCGCGACGTCGAGGTGAGCGGCGACCTGCTCGGCGGCGACGTCGTCAGGGCCCTGCTCACCGAGTCGCACTCGGCGGACAGCGTGGTGCTGGGCAGCCGCGGGCGCGGCGGGTTCGCCGGGATGCTGCTCGGCTCCGTCGGCCTGGCCGTGGCCGGGCACGCCACCGGGCCCGTCGTGATCGTCCGCGCGCCGACCCCGCTGTGGTACGACCGCGTCGTGGCCGGCTACGACGGGTCCGAACACGCCGAGGTCGCCCTGGACTACGCCGTCGAGCAGGCCCGCGCCCGCGGATCGCAACTGCATGTGGTGTACGCCTGGCAGCTGCCGCTGTTCTCCGCGTACGCCGCCCCCTACGCCGTGCCCTACGACGGCCTCATAGAGGACATCATGGCCGCGCAGTTCCACCGCGTGGCCGAGCGGATCGCGGGCCGGCGTGAGCGCGACCCCGGCATCGTCATCACCGACGAGCAGGTGTGCGCTCACCCGATCACCGCGCTCATCGAGGCCGGCCGGACGGCCGACCTCGTCGTCGTGGGCTCACGCGGGCTCGGCGGCCTCGCCTCGGCCGTGCTCGGCTCGGTCAGCCACGGCGTGCTGCACCACGTGACCTGCCCGGTCGCGGTCGTCCGGCCCCACGCCGAGGAGCCGCCAGAACCGTGACCGGCCCGGAGTCGTGACTTGCGAGGTCAGTTCGTGCACGGGCAGTGGCGGGCGAGTTCGATCTGGTGGTCCTCGACCTCGCCGCTGTCCGCCCACCCGGTCGGTGACGCCGTCACCGCGCCCTGTGTGGCGAGCCGCAGCCGCATCCAGGTGACGCCGGTGTGCAGCGGCTGCGGAACGGTCCAGCGCAGCGTGGCGGTGGTGGCGGACGCCCTGACCTTGGCGGTGGCCCGCTCCACGGCGTCGAAGCGGCCGTTCCGGTTGAAGTCGATCCAGCCGTTCAGCCGCGACGGGGACCCGGCCCGTACGGGGACGGCGAGCGTGTAGGCCTTGCCGGTGGGTGCGATGCGCGCCCGCGGAACGGTCACGGCGTCGTCGGCGTCGGTGCCGGCGGGCAGGGCGCGCGGCGTCATGCTGACCGCGTCGGTGTGGTCGGCGGTCACCGTCCGTCCGAGGGACGAGCGGGTGATCGCGTGGGAGGCCGCGCCGTAGGAGGCGGGAGCGTCGGAGTCGTCCTCGGCCAGGGAGAGCTTGAAGGCGGCCCACAACTGCGGGGTCGGCCCGCCCTTCCCCTGGCGGTCGTCGTGAGCGCGCAGCTTGACGGTGAACGAGCTGACGATGCCGCTCACCTTGACCGTCCCGCACGCGTAGACCACGCCGCAGGTGGTCGAGCCGGTGGGATACGTCCATTCCGGCTCGATGGCGGTGGCGGTGGTCCGGTAGCCGGGGAAGCCGGCCACGCGGGCGAAGGCGGGCGTGGCCGGGGTGCCGCCGGTCAGCTCGATGGCGGGCCAGTAGTCGTCGTGGTCGCCGGCGTCGCCCGAGGAGCCGCCGGTGCCGAAGACGTGCAGATGCGGGTCGCGTACGGGTCTGGAGAAGGTGAACGTCAGGGTGGCGACGTCATTCCAGGCGCCGGGCCGGGCCGCGAAGTGCTCGTAGAGGTCGACGAACCCGGCCGTCGTCTTGGCGTTGGCCGGGATGAGGTATTCGTCGTCCGGAGCCGCCGGGTCGGCGCGCAGGACCTTGGCCGAGGCCACCCGGGACTTGCCGATCATGGTCTTGGTCACGGTCACCCGGACCCCGGAGGGCGTGCGGCCCACGGCGGCGGTGACCGAGTTGGTGAAGGACGAGGACGCGTTCCCGGCTTGAGTGCCGGTGATGGCGGCCGGGACGCTCGGGAAGGCACTTTCGGCATGAGCGACGGTGGCCGGGACGTCCGGGAAGGCGGTCTCGGCAACGGTGGCCGGGATGTCCGGGAAGGTGTTCTCGGCATGCGCGCCGGTGACCATGCCCGGGAGGCTCAGGAAGGTGGTGGCCGCGCAGGCCACCATGGTGCGACAAATCATTCTTTCCCCCGTGTTGCTGGTTCAGTTGTGCCTGGTGGTGGTCCGTGATGGTGCGCGCAGACGGCTGACGAGCCCGCTGGTCACCCGGCGGGCGGCGAAGTCGCAGCCGCACACGAACCGCATGGCCGGCCCGAACGTCGGCGCCGCCGCCAGCCCGACGAGGTGCAGTCCCGCGACGGACGTCTCGAAGGTGCGGCTGAGCCGGGGGCCCGGCCCCGATGACGCCACCGCGCGGCGCAGGTCCTCGCTGAGGACGCCGATCCTGCCGACGTCCACCCGGTATCCGGTGGCGGCGATGACGTGCTCGGTGACCATGGTCGTCCGCGCGCCCGTGGCGTCCCGGAGCTGCAGCCGCACCCCGTCGCGGTGTTCGCCGGCCATCAGCCGGGTGCCCAGCGTCACCGTGACGGCTCCGTCGAACCGCTCGCGCAGCCACCACGAGCCGGCGGGCCCGAGCGTGGTGCGCACGATGTGGCCGCGGGCCGCCGCCGGCAGGTGCCGGACCGCGCCGGGCAGCCGCGACCAGGCGACGGAGGGCCACCCGCTGCCGAGCGCGGAGCGGGGCGCGCGAAGGCGCGCCAGCGTCGAGCGCCGCCGCGCGGGGACGTCGTTCCAGGCCAGCGCGTCCGTACGGGCGAGGACGCGGACGCTCGCGCCGGCCTCGGCCAGCAGCGTCGCGGTCTCCAGGGCGGACTGCCCCGCGCCCACCACGGTCACGTCCCGGCCGGCGAAGGCGCTCAGGTCGGCGTGGTCGGAGCTGTGCGTGCACACCTCGGGCGGCAGCGCGGCCAGGGAACGCGGCCGGTAGGCGAAGGGCAGGAAGCCCAGCGCGAGCACCGCCGTCCTGGCCGGGACCACCTCCCCTGACGCCAGGGTCACGGCGAACCGGCCGCCGTCCAGGCCGACGGAGCTCACCTCCTGCTCCTCCAGGGCCGTGCCCACCGCCCGCGCCTGGAACCACCGGCCGTAGGCGGCGAACCGTTCCACGGGCACCGGCTCGCCGAAGGCGTGGCGGTGGAAGGCGTCGAGGCCGAAGCGCCGCGCCGGGTCGGCGAGGTGGGAGGCGTCCGCCTCGGACTTCAGCAGCATGCCCCTGGGCATGTGCCGCTCCCACGCGTGCATCGGCCGGCCGAACACCCGGGCGTCCAGCCCGGCCGGCAGCGCGTGCGCCGCCACGGAGAGGCCGTACGGGCCCGCTCCCACGATCGCCACGTCGATCACCGGGGTTCCCATGTTTTCCTCCTTCGCCGTCTCGGTGACCGGGTGATCCGGTCGAGGCCGCGCTGCACCGTCCGCCCGCCCATGGCCACGAAGGGCCGCAGGTCGTCGGGGGAGAGCCAGGCCAGCTCGTCGCCGGAGCACAGGGCGCGCAGGCAGCCGGGACCGGCGGTGAGCAGGTCGTAGTTCTCCACCACGTACGTCCGCCCGTGCCCGGCCCGCCCCGGCGCCGCCGCCCGGCCGGAGAGGTGCAGGTGCGCGACCCGTACCAGGTCCAGGCCGCTGGAGTCGGTGAACAGCCGGAACTGGGCGCCGAGCCGGGGGTTGAAGTCGAGCAGCTGGTAGGCGTCCGTGGCCGGGTCGTGCCGGAAGTCGATGTCCAGCACGCCGCGGTAGCCCAGCGTCGCGGCCAGGTCGCGGGCGATCCGCTCGACGGCCGGGTTGGGCAGCCAGCGGCCGTAGGTGGTCAGGCCCGCGCCGCGCGGGTACGAGCGTTCCTTGCGGCCCGCCCCGCCGTACAGGCAGCGCGAGTTCTCGTCGAAGTAGCCGTGGAAGAACCAGTCCGAGTGCCGCCCGCCCGGCACGAAGCGCTGGAACAGCAGGTCGTTGCCCGGCAGGTGCCGCAGCAGCGGCAGCACGTGCTTGGCCTGCCGCACCAGGCTGGTGTTGCGCAGCCCGTGGCCCGCGGGCAGCAGCCAGGGCCGCGCCCACTTGGCGACCAGCGGCAGGCCGAAGTCGGCCACGGCCGCGGCGGCGTCCCGCTCGCCGGTGATCACCCGCGACTCCGGCTGCGGGATCCCGAGCGCGGAGCACAGGCGGGCCAGCAGGCGCTTGTCGGCGAGCACGCGGGGCAACCCGGGCGCCTGGCCGGGCAGCAGGAAGCGGGAGCGCAGGTCGGCCGCGTGCTCGGCCACCGCGATGGCGGCGGCGTCGTCCATCGCGAGCAGCACCGAGCGGCGGCCGATGCGGTCGCCGACCTGCCGGAGCGTGCGGATGACGTCCCGGTCGCGCGGCCAGGCGTGTGAGCGCGCCAGGTAGCGGGAGCGGGAGGCAGGGGTACGCCGGTCGTCGATGAGCCCGTGCACCTCGACGCCGGCCCTGCCGAGGGACCGGATGGCGCCGAGAGTGCCGTGGTGGAAGACGTTGTCGTCGATCCGCAGCACGAGCGCCGGAACGGTGCGATCAAGCATGGTGAACGTCCTGCTCTTCCAGGAAAAGCCATGGATCGGGCAAATCGTGAGTTGAATATCCGGTTTGCGGCTACCTGCCTTATATGGAGGAAACGCGAGGTGACACCGCGACGGTGATCAGGAAGGGCTATCGGCACTGTGCGATGGCCATCGTCGCGGGGACGATGGCGGGCACGACGCTCGGCCTGGGCACGCCGTCCGCCGACCCGACGCAGAGCCCCCCGCCGCACAGCCCCGCGCCGCAGAGCCCTCCAGTGGGCCCCGCACTGCCGAGCCCTCCAGCGAGCCCCCCGCCGCAGGGCCCGCCACAGGGCCCACCGCAGGGCCCACCGCAGGGCCCGCCGGCGGCGCTGGGCGTCTTCCTCTCCTCCGACTGGCGCGGCCCGCAGTACCTGCCCGGCTTCGAGTCGTGGCTGCGCAACACGGTGACGGTCGGGCGCACGTACCTGCCCGGCGACCGCTGGGACGCCATCGCGGGCGCCCCGTTCGTCCTGGAGCCCTGGACCCGCTGGCGGGCCGCCCGCCCCGGCCGGGTCCTGGCGCTGAACGTGCCGATGGTCGCCCCCAACGAGGCCGGGCTGCCCGACAGCGTCGTGGCGCGGCGGCTCAGCGAAGGGGCGCGCGGCGAGCACGACCACCACTTCCGCCGGCTCGCCTGGAAGCTGGTCTCCTCCGGCGCCGGCGACACGATCATCGTCCTCGGCTGGGAGATGAACGGCACCACCTACTCCAGCCGGTGCGCGCCCGACCCGCCGGCGTGGAAGGGCTACTGGCGGCGCATCGTCGCCGCCATGCGCTCGATGCCCGGCCAGCGCTTCCGCTTCGACTTCGCGCCCAGCCGCGGGCACGACGCCATCCCGTGGACGGAGTGCTACCCGGGTGACGACGTGGTCGACATCATCGGCATGGACAGCTACGACCAGGGGCCCGGCCGCGGGTTCGCCGACTACGTCAAGCAGCCGTACGGCCTGCGCGCCCAGGCGGAGTTCGCGGCGCGGCACGGCAAGCCCCTCTCCTTCCCCGAGTGGGGGCTGTTCCGCAGAGGCGACCGCTCCGCCTACGTCCGGCGGATGCTCGACTGGATCGGCAGTCACAACGTGGCCTATCACTCGATCTCCGATTACTGTCCCCACGGCGTCTGGCGGTGCGGGGCCAACCCGCGCTCGTCGAAGGTGTTCCGCGACCGGCTGCGCGCCGCCCCCACCCCGGTGCCTTCGCCCCCGCCCAGCGCCTCCAGCGTGTGCGCGGCGAGCTCGTCCAGCGACCTGTCCACGTCGAAGCCGCCGGCCAGCGCCGCCGCGGCCGCACCCTCGGCCGCCGTCAGCGCGGGCTGCCCGAGCCTGGCCAGCAGCGCCCCCGCCAGCGCCCCCGCGTCCCCCGGCGGGACCAGCGAGCCGGTCGCGCCGGTCACCACCTCCGTCAGTCCCGGCACCGCCGAGGCGACCAGCGACCGTCCCGTCGCCAGCGCCTCCAGCGCCGTCAGCGGCAGCCCCTCCCAGAGCGACGGCAGCACGACCACGTCGGCCGCGGCGTACCAGGACCTGACGTCGCTCACGCCGCCGGCGAAGTGAACGCGCGGCCCGCCGCGCGACCGCAGGGCGGGCAGCAGCGGGCCGCCGCCGACGATCGCCAGCCGGGCCTGGTCGTCGCGGTCGGTCACCCGCTCCCACGCCGCCAGCAGCACCTCCTGCCCTTTTTGACGCGAGACCCGGCCGACGCAGACGGCCAGCGGCGTCCGCTCGCCGATCCCGTGGCGGGCGCGGGCCGCCGCCCGCTCGCGCGAGCAGGCGGGCGGGAAGCGGCGCAGGTCGACGCCGTTGCGGACCACCACGATGCGCCCGCGGACGCCGTGCCGGTAGGCCAGGTCCGCCTCGCCGGCGCCCACGCAGATCACCCGATCGGCCCAGCGCGCGGCCAGCCGCTCCCAGGCGAGCGCGGCGGCGGCCACGGGGCCGCCCGCCGCGAGCCATGACCAGCCGTGCGGCTGGAAGAGCGTCGGCACCCGGCCCCTGATCACGCCCCTGCCCACCAGCCCGGCCTTGGACGAGTGCAGGTGCACGACGTCGGGGGCGAACCGCCGGACGATCCCGGCCAGCCCCGCCGCCCGCGCCAGATCGCCCGGCCCGGGTGCCCGGCCCGCCGCCCACGGCAGGCACGGCACGCCGGAGCCCGCCAGCTCGCCGGCGAGCCACCCGGAAGGAGGGCAGGCCACCGCGACCCGCCAGCCCCGCCGGATCTGGTCGGCGGCGGCCGTGGCCACGTACGCCCCGACCCCGCCGTCCACAGGCTGCGTGACGTGCAGGACGCCCGGCCTCACTGCCATGCCGCCACCTTCCGCGCCAGCCGCGGGCAGCGCCGCTTGACCAGCTCCCGGCCGGTCGCGCGCGCGTTCGCGGTCGCGGCGTAGGCGGCGGCGCGCAGCCCGCGCCCGAGCATCACCCGCTGGTTCACCACCGCCTCGCAGCCGAACTTCGTCTTGTACGGCTCGTCGCCGCGCAGCAGGCTGAGCACGGGCCGGCCCAGCCGATGGGTGAGCGCCAGGTTGTGCCGCAGCAACATCGTCAGCACGTCGGCCTCGGCCCGCAGGTCGGGATGGGCCCCGTACAGGTAGCCGCCCACGAAGTCCTTGCCGACCAGCACGAAGTCGCAGGCCATCAGCCGCCCGCGGACCCGGTACTCCGTCAGCGTGGCCTGATTCTCCACCACCAGCGTCCGCACCGCCCTGGCCAGATGGTCGCGGAAGCGCCGCTCGGTGTGCTGGACGTTGATGGCCCGGCTCTCCCACTGCATGGCGTGCAGCCGCAGCAGCTCGGCCACCGACCCCTCCACCTGGTCCGCCCCGACCGCGACCGCCTGCGCGTCCAGCGCGTCGATCTTGCGCAGCGCGTGCCGCAGCCGGTGCCCCCGGCGGCTGTTCAGCCCGGCCAGCACCTGCTCGATCGGCTGACCGGGCAGTTGCAGGCAGGTGGACGCGGGCAGCGACCAGGCCCGGCCCTCCCACAGCTCGGCCAGCCTGCGCACGGTCGCGCCCGGTCGCGCCTCGGGCAGGTCCATCACGTCCCAGCCCGGCTGGGCGAGCATCCCGGCGCGCAGCTCACGCAGGCCCGCGTCGCCTTCGAGGTCGTCCACGACGATGTCGGTGAAGTCGGCCTGGCCCGCGCCGACGGGCGTCAGCACCCGGCAGCCGCCGCGACGCTCCAGCAGGAACGGCGCCGCCGCCACCAGCCGCCCGCCCCGCCGGGCCAGGAACACGCGCAGCCGTCCCGGGGTCCCGTACGCCCGCCACCAGGAGCACAGCCAGCCGTAGGACTGGAACGGCGTGGCGGCCGAGCTGCGGGCGTACAGGTCCGTCCAGTCGGCGGACAGCGCGGCCAGGTCGCCGTCCTCCCTGACCACCTGCACCGTCAGCCCCGCGCGCGAGGTCCGCGACGGTGCGGCGCTCACGCGTTCGCCCCGACCGGCTCGGGCATCTGCTCACGTACGGCGCGGCGGCGGGCCGGCGGCGCGGCCAGCCGGAGCAGGCCACCCGCGAGGACCGCTCCGCAGCCGCCGACGGCCAGGTTGACCAGCGGCACGGGCGCGGAGGGACGGCTGGGGGAGGAGGCGCCGGCGAAGGGGGCCAGCCGCACGTGGGTGTCGCTGGCGTGGGTGCCGGCGTACGCGATCAGCGCGGTCGCCAGCCGGTCGGCCCGGCCGGCCGCCTCCGCCGCGGTCGGGGCCGCCGCGGTGAGGCGGATCAGCGGGGCGTCGGGCGAGGCGGCCACGCTCAGGCCGTCCAGGTCGGCCGCGGCGACGCCGAGCACGCCGGGCTGCGCGGCCACCCGGGCGTAGGCGGCGGCGTAGTCGCCCGCCCGCGTCGCCTCGCCGCCCGCCACCACGACGACGTACGCGTCCGAGGTGTAGACGGCCTGCCCGGCCAGGGTGTACGCGAGGCCGCCGAGCAGCCCCGTCGTCAGCGACAACGGCAGCCACCAGCGCGACAGCGGGCCCGTGAGGCGGGCCGGGGTCCAGTTCATCGTTTCTCCTCCTCGGGTGCCGCGCCCAGCAGGCGCAGATACAGCGACTCCAGCCGGTCCGCCTGGTGGCGGACGTCGTAGCAGCGGACGGCCTCGGGCGGCGGGAGCCGTTCCGGCGGCCGGGCGGCCAGTGCGGCCAGCTCGGTGGCCAGCCGGTCCGGGGCGACCCGTCTCGCGCCCGGCGCCGCGCCCGGCGGCAGGTCCTCGACGGCCGGGCAGGCGCCGTACAGGACGGGCAGGCCGGCGGCCAGCGCCTCGACCACCGCCAGGCCGAACGCCTCCTCCGCCGAGGGCGCGGCCAGCACGTCCATCGCCGACAGCAGGGCGGGCACGTCGGTGGACTCGCCGGCGAAGATCACCCGGTCCTCCGCGCCCGCGTCGCGGGCCAGCCGGCGCAGCCGCGGCTCGCACGACCCGGTGCCGGCCAGCAGCAGCACCGCCCTGCCGAGCGCCGACACCGCCTCCACCAGCACGTCGAAGCGTTTGCCGGGTTCCAGCCGGCCGATCCCGCCGACCACGAAGGCACGCGGGTCCAGGCCGAGGCGCTCCCTGGTACGGCGGCGCAGCTCCGCGTCGAAGCCGAAGGCCGCGCCGTCGACGCCGTTCGGGATCACCACGATGCGCGAGCGCGGCACGCCCCAGAGCGACAGCCGTTCCGCGACCGTCGGCGACACGGCCACGGTCGCGTGCCCGAGCAGCTCACTGGCCAGGTAGAGCGCCCTGACCGGGCGGGTGAGCCTGCGGCCCTCGATGTGTTCGTGCCCGATCGAATGCTCCGTGGCCACGATGGCCGGCACGTTGGCCAGCCGCGCCGCCAGCCTGCCGTACACGCAGGCCCGGTACAGATGGGTGTGCACCACGTCGTAGCGCCGCCCGCGCATGAGCCGGGCCAGCCGTCCCACGGCCCGCAGGTCCGTGTTGCCGCGCATGCCGATCCGGTGCACGGGCAGGCCGTCGCGCTCGATGGCGTCGGCCAGCACCCCGCGCCCGGTCAGCACCGCCACCTCGCACCGGGCCCGCAGCCGGGGCAGCAGGACGCGCAGCTGCTGCTCGGCGCCGCCGGCCGCCAGCCCGGTGATGACGTGCAGGACCTTCACCGGCCCCACCTGACCCGGTGGCGGGCCCGCTTGACGCTCAGCCGCAGGCCGCCGTCGCGCTCCCCGACGTAGGTCCTGGGCAGCAGGTGCCTGCCGTTGAGCGGGCTGCGCCAGATCGCGCAGGCGTAGCCGTACCCGGCCGCGCGGACGGCGCTCACCTCCCGGGCGGTGGCGTGCCCGTACGGGTAGCAGAATCCGCTCACCTCGTCGCCGAGCACCCGCTCCAGCGTGGCCTTGCTGGCGGTGACCTCGTGACGGAGCTCGGCCTCGCTCAGTCCCGCCAGCGAGCGGTGCCCGGCCGAGTGCGACCCGATCTCCATGCCCAGGCTCGCCGCCCGGCGCACGCCGTCCTCGTCCATGAGCCGTTTGCGCGGGCCGCCGGCATCCCAGCCGTTGTGCCCGCCGAGCAGCTCGGACACCACGAACACCGTCGCGGTGAACCGGTGTTTGAGCAGCAGGGGGACGACCTCGCCGAGGAAGTCGTCGTACCCGTCGTCGAACGTCAGCCCGACCAGGCCGCGCGCGGTCCCCTCGGCGTGGCGGCGCAGCAGCTCGCGCATCGAGACGCCGGTCAGGCCGTGCCGGGCCAGCCAGCCCAGCTGCCGGGCGAAGCGGCCGGGGGAGACGGTGACGCGGTACGGGTCGCTGTCGTACCGCTCCACGGAGTGGTACATGAGCACGAGCGGCATGGTGGTCACGCGCCACCTCGCAATCTGGTCCATCGGGTGTCTCCGGAGGGGTGGGTGAGCGTCGTCAGGGCCCCGGTGCTCACCGCCACGGCGCAGAAGACGGCGGTGATCGCGGCGCCCGTCAGGGCCAGGACGACCGGCTGGGGCAGGCCCGCCAGCGCGGCCCGCGCCGCCCAGCCGGCCGCCGCCGCGACCACGGCTGACAGCAGCAGCAGGCCGACGGGCCCGGCGGAATCGCGCAGCGGCAGCGCGACGATGCGCGTACGCAGCCGGACGAGCAGCAGGACGGCGGTCACCGTGATCCCGGCCGCGTTGGCCGCGGCGATCCCCGTGACGCCCCACGAGGGCCGGGCCAGCACCGCCATCACGGCCAGCCCCGCCGCCATCGCCACGGCCGGGTACCAGGAGGCGCGCGCGGCGCAGAAGTAGGCGCGGCACACGACGCCGACCACCGCCTGACCGAGCAGCCCCAGCACGTACACCCGCATGATCGCCGCCGTGGCCGCGGCGTCGGCCTCCGTGAAGGCGCCGTACCGCAGCAGGACGGTGACGACGTCCCGGGCGCAGACCAGCAGCACCGCCGTGGCGAGCAGCACGATCGCGGCGGCGGCGACCAGGTCGGCGAGCAGCGTCCGGCGGGCCGCCGCGCCGTCGCCGGCGGCGATGGCGCGGGCCAGGCGCGGGAAGCTCACCGTCGCCGCGATCAGTGACACGACCATCGCGACCTGGGACAGCTTCTGCCCGTAGTTGAGGTGCGAGATCGAGCCCGCCGGCAGGGACGAACCGACGTACCGCTCGATGAAGACCTGGCACTGGCGGGTCAGCGTGAACACCGCGACCGGCACGAACACCCCCCACGACAACGCCACCCCGCCGGCGGGTCCGTCACCGGGGGCTCGGCGGGACCGGCCGAGGCGCAGCGCGAACGCCGGGGCCTGGACGGCCACCATGGCGACGCCGCCCACGGCCACGCCGACCGCCGCCCCGAACGCGCCCTGGCCGCTCAGCGCCCATACGCAGCCGACGATCCCCGCGTTGTAGGCGAGGTAGATGGCGGCCGGCGGCGCGAACGTGTGCTGCGCGCGCAGGGCCGCGCTCAGGTAGCCCGCCAGCCCGAACGTCAGGATGGTCATCGAGGTCAGGCGCATGCAGCCGACGGCGAGGTCGGCCCGGGGGATGCCGGGGGCGAGTACGCCGACCAGCCACGGCGCGCCCGCCGCGGTCACCGCGCTGAGCGCCGCCAGGGCGAGGCACAGCGCCGGCATCGTGGCCGACACCAGCTTGCGCAGGTCGTCGCCCGCCTCCAGCGCCCGGCTGAACAGGGGGACCAGCACGAACGCCATCGCCCCCTCGATCAGCAGCGGAGCGGCGGTCTCGGGGATCGTCCAGGCGACGAGGAACGCGTCGGTCTCGGCGTCGGCGCCGAAGGTCGTCCCCAGCGTCAGATCCCGGACGAACCCGAGCCCGGATCCGAGCCCGACGAGCACGGCGGTGACGCCGACGGCCTTCGCCGCCCGAGGGGCGGCCGTCGCCGTCATCGCCGACCACCGCCGACGCCGGCATCCGCCCGCGCGCCGGAGAACGTGGACGTCTCGCGGCGGGTGACGAGCGACAGGGCCAGGCCCAGTGCCACGGACATGACCAGCGTGGGAGCGCCGCCGATGTCGCCGTAGCAGAAGTCGACGAGCTGCCAGGTCAGCAGGCCGGCCGCGACGAGCGAGCGTTCCCGCACCGCCCACCACGCCAGCGACCCCAGGCATCCGGCCAGCGCGGCCAGCCCGAGCAGTCCCTGCTCGCTGAGCGTCAGCAGGTACATGTTGTGCGGCGACAGCAGGGGCCGGCGCTCGAAGCCGTGCACCGGGTCCTCGGTGTCGCTCCCGGTGGACAGCTCGATCGGCGCGTACGTGTCGCGCAACCGCGCGAAGCCGCGCGGACCCGCCCCCGTCACCGGGTGCTCCAGCCAGATGTCCAGGGCGGTCCGCCACAGGCTGTACCGATCGCGCAGCGACTGGTCGGGCTGCGACACGGAGGAGGCGACCGAGTCCAGCCGCCGCCCCAGCAGGTCCGGCCCCGTGCCGACGCCGAGCGCCAGCACGATCGCCGCCGCCGTGCCGGCCAGCACCACCCGGGCGGCGAGCACGCGACTGTGCAGGAAGAGCACGACCAGGCCCGCGGCGGCCAGCGCGAGCCAGGTGCCGCGGCTGAGCGACAGGGCCAGCGGCACGCAGAGCAGCGCCGCCGCGGTCAGGGCGGCGGCGCGGCGCCGGCCCCGCAGGGTCAGCCCGGCCCCCAGCAGCACGATCGCCCCGAAGCTGACCACACTGGCCATGCCCATCACGTCCGGCGCGCCGAAGGTGCCGACGGCCCGCACCTGCTCGCCCGCGTACGACGCCCCGGTGCCGGTGATCGCCTGGACGCAGCCGACCAGGCCCTGCGTGGCGGCCGCCGCGACCAGGGCCCCGCCCACGATCAGCGTGTCCGTACGGTCGCGCACCGCCACCAGCACGGCCAGCGGAATGACCACGAAAACCTGGACGTACCTGACATAACCCGGCACACCGGCCAGCACGTCGGCGCAGGCCAGCAACGAGACGCCGGCCGCCGCCGCGACCGGCGCGAACACCAGGACGCGGGCCGGCAGCCGCTCCGCCGCCGGACGGGACAGCAGGACGGCGACCGCCGCCACCGCCAGCACGAGCGACATCACGTCGGCGGCCGTCGGCCGCACGCCGGAGGACAGCTCCTCGTGGCCGGCGGGCAGACACGTCAGCAGCACCAGCGCGGCGGCGAGCAGGCTGGGCCGGAGGCGGACGCGCACCGCTAGCTCCCGCTCCGGCGCAGCAGGCACCACATCGTCCGCATCATGATCTTGATGTCGGAGCGGAGGGTCCAGCCGTCCACGTAGAAGTTGTCGAAGCGGGCGCGGTCCTCGATCGAGGTGTCACCCCGCAGCCCGTGGATCTGGGCCCAGCCGGTGAGCCCGACCGGCAGCCGGTGCCGCAGCTCGTAGCCGGGGATCGTGCGGGAGAACTGCTCCACGAAATGAGGGCGCTCCGGACGTGGGCCGACGATGCTCATGCTGCCCTGGAGCACGTTCCACAGCTGCGGCAGCTCGTCGGCCGACGTCCTGCGCAGCGACCTGCCGACGGGACCCACCCGGTGGTCGTCGGCGATGCTCCACAGCGTCGCCGACTCGTGCGGGTCGGCCGGCCGCATCGTCCTGAGCTTGAGCAGCTCGATCGGCCCGCCCCCGAGCCCCACCCGCTGCTGCCTGAACAGCAGCTTCGGGCCGACCTCCGAGCGGACCATCATGGCGCAGAGCGCGAGGATCGGCGCGGTCAGGACGAGCCCGGTCAGCGCCACCGCGACGTCGAGCACCCGCTTCACCGGCCAGGTGGCCCGCCGCTGCGCCTCCGGACGCATGCGCAGCAGCGGGAAGCTGCGCACGTGCTCCCGCAGCGCGACGAAGTCGACGATCACGTCGCCCGGGTCGGGCGCGAGATACACCTCGCAGCCGAGCGCCCGCGCCGTCCGCGCGAACGACTGCCGGACCGCTCCCGCGATGACCACCGCGCGCACCCCATGGGTCTGCACGATGTCGGTGACGTCGCTCAGCCCGCCGAGTACGGGCACGCACCGGCTCTCTCCCGCGCCCTCGTCCAGGAAGCCCACCGGCAGCAGCCCGTGCTCAGGATGAGTCAGCAGGAGGTCCGCGAGCCGGTGACCGTGCGCGCCCGCGCCGACCACCAGCGTGGGCGCGGACCTGCCGCGCTCGCGCGCCCTGCGGACCGCCAGGCACAGGACGCTCCTGCCGCAGACCGCGAGGAAGGTGAACAGCCCCGCGAACAGCGTGACCTCGACCAGCGACGCCGCGCCCCAGAACGCCACCAGGACGCTCACCAGTCCTGATCCCGCCAGCCAGAGGCCGCGATCGAGGCAGGAGGGCACGACCCGCGGCTGGTAGACCCGGCCGGCGCCGTTCAGCGCCAGCACGACGATCCCCGCGACGGCGATCCGGCGCAGGTCCGGTCCGGCGCCGGCCGCGGCGAACGTCATGCACACCACGTCCACGCCCACCAGGCCGAGCGGCTGGACAGCCCGCCGATGCCCCGCCGTCTGGGCTCCGGCCCGCCAGGCGATCTGGCGGCCGGCCCTGATACTTACAGCCACTGATTCTCCGGAATAGCTAGTTCGACCAGGTCAACGCTTGATCGGTCGGCCCGATCCGCCCGCGGGCCGAGGCCCGCGCGCTCGCGCCGGTGCCGTCTTCAGGCGGGCGCGGGACGCTCACGACATGACACTCAGTCCGAGCGGGCCCGCCCGCTCGGGTAGGAGCGCGGGCAGGTCAGGCCGGTACGGCGTGCCGCGACGACTCGGCGAAGGGCCGGCCGGAGCCGGTCACTCGGTCGGTTCGCCCGCGCAGCCGCTGACGCGGCGGGACGGCCACATCCTCCGGCCACATCACCCGGCCACATCACCGGGGGCGGCGCACGGTGGCGTCACCCGGCGGCGTCGCACGGTGGCGGGCCGGACGGCGGCGGTGCGTCGTGCGGAGACGCCTCGATCGCGCGGCAGGATGGATCCGCATCATTGCCCGAGACGGCGTCGCCGGCTGGTCCCTCGTGGGTCGTCGCGCCCCAGCCGATGCCGGTACCGATGCCGGTGCGCAAGCCGGCTACACCGCGCGCCGGCCCCCCGGCGCCGGCAGACATCGCTCGTGCCCGTGTGCGAGTGACCTGGCGGTGGCGTGCGCGGCCAGGCCGACAGCCGGGACGAGACCGGTGGCGGTCGGCGCGCGGCCGTCCTCCAGGATGTGATGCAGCACGGGATTCCCTCGGCTCCGAAGAGATGCGTCATCACCGAAATTAGGTTCACGGAGGCGAATGCGTGACGAGCCACCCCGCTTGCCACAATCAAGCTTTCTTGGTTGAGCGCAAGTGAACCTGTGGCCTGGTTCGGGCGTCCCGCGCCGATCAAGGGCTAACTCTGCAGGGGTTCGTCCGGCTTGTCCCGGGGTGAGCGCGCACTGGCGGTCAGCGCGTCACGCTGGGCGGAGCTCAGGCGGTCAGGTCTCGGAGCGACGGCGTACGCGCCGCACCCGGTCCTCGCCACGGCGAGCGGGTCGGAGAGGGCCGGCCGGCGGCTGATCGCGTCCAGGGCGCCGGCCGCCCGCCGGGCCGGCCAGCCGAGCGCGGCGGCGAGGTCGGCCACGGTGAGGGGGCGGGCGGCGTGCACCAGCGCGGCCAGCACCGTCAGCCCGTCCTGCACGGCGGCGTCGGTGAGGTCGCTGCCGTGCATCTGCTCGTGGATCCAGGCGAAGAACTCCGCCATCCGCCCCAGCCGGGCGCCGGCGGGCGTGCCGGCGCCGAAGATCTCGATCCCGTGCCGCGCGGCCGCCGCCACCTCGCCGTGCGCCCCGGTGTCGGCTTCGAACGCGCGGAGCCAGACGTCGTCGTCGATGACGTACCGCTCCCGGCGGCCGGAGTCGCGGGTACGCCTGACCAGCTCCATCCCTTCGAGGTAGCCGACGGCCTTGGACACCGACGCGGGGCTGACCTTCAGCCGGCGGACGAGTTCGGCGGAGGTCAGGTTGCCGGCCTCCGCGGTGAGCAGGCAGGAGAACACGCGCGCGGGCATCCGGGGCAGGCCGGTCCCGGCCAGCAGGGCCGCGAACCGTTCCACGAACTCGCGTACGGACGCCTCCTCCCCGGCCGGTGGCTCGCCGTCCTGAGCCGGCCTGCGGCGGCGGGCACGCCGACCCGCGACCTGCTGGGCGCGGTCGGCGAGGTAGCCGCCGGGGGCGCGGTTGCGGGCCACCTCGCGGCTGATCGTGGAGGTGGGCCGGCCGAGGCGCCGGGCGATCTCGGCGTATCCGAGCCCTTCGGCCAGCCAGCTCGCGATCCGCCGGCGATCGTCGTGGGTCAGCCTGCCTCCGGGCATCGACTCATCCTCTGCCGGTTCGGTTCACGGGTGCGTTCACCCACAGTACATTGCAACGATCGTCCGGCGTGAATTGCGTTTCCCGTCACTGTTGTTGCAACGAT
Organism: Nonomuraea fuscirosea; assembly: GCF_035917475.1. Lineage (NCBI taxonomy): Bacteria > Bacillati > Actinomycetota > Actinomycetes > Streptosporangiales > Streptosporangiaceae > Nonomuraea > Nonomuraea fuscirosea. The sequence continues at coordinate 3,277,396 of NZ_CP109074.1, forward strand.
TCCATGAGAAAGGCCAGGTAACAGCCTCGCCTAGCTGCAGATTTATTGACGAGACATGAAACGCTACGTAGCCTTCACTCGCCTGGAAAGATTCGCGGCGGACAAAGGACCCCCTGATGACACAACCGCTGGACGTGCCCCTGATGCGAGCCCGCATCGCGGAGCTGCTGGCCGAATACCGCATCCCGAGCGCCACGATCGGCGTCCTCCAAGACGGGCAGATCACCGCTTTCGCGGTCGGCGTCAGGAACGTCGCCACGCGGGAGCCCGCGACCACCGGCACCGTCTACCAGTGCGGCTCCGTGTCGAAGACCTGGACGGCCCTCGCCTTCATGCGACTCGTCGACGAGGGGAGGGTCGCCCTCGACGAGCCGGTGCGGACGTACCTGCCCGGCTTCCGCGTCGCCGACCCCGAGGCCACGGCCCGGGTCACGCCCCGCCACCTCCTCAACCACACCAGCGGCATCGAGGAGAGCTACGGAGATCCGGGCGAGGACGACGACGTGTACGAGCGCATGGTGGCGAACATCGCCGACGCGCGGCAGGTCCACCCCCTGGGCCACACGCACGGCTACAGCCCGGCCCTCGGCTACGCGATCCTCGCCCGCATCATGGAGGTGAGCGACGGCAGGCGGTGGGACGACATCATGCGGGACCGCCTGTTCGGCCCGCTGGGGCTGACCTCGACGAGCACCAGGCCCGAGCGCGTGGACCAGGACCTGGCCGCGACCGGCTACCTGATCAGGTCCCTCGAAGAGGGGCCCGTCCGCTCACCGCTGACCCATCTGCCGCGCGCCTTCGGCCCCGGCGGCAACATCAGCACGACGGTGGGGGACCTGCTCACGATGGCGCACGTCTTCCTCGACGAGGGCAGGGCGCCGAACGGGACCGCCATCGTCTCCCCGGACGCCATCCGCGAGATGACGCGGTCACGGGTCCCCGTACCCGACCCGTACACGTTCGGGCCGGAATGGGCGCTCGGTCTCATCGTCTGCGACTGGAACGGCCAGACCGTCTACGCCCACGACGGCAGCGCGGTCAGCCAGAGCGCCCGGCTGCGGATCCTGCCGGAGCCGGGCCTCGCCGTCGCGATGCTGGCGAACGCCGGGCCGCGTGACAGCTTCTACCGCAAGGTGTTCGGCGAGATCCTGTCCGCCCTCGGCGCGGCCACGATCCCCGGCCTGCCGGAGCCGGACCCGGCCCTGGTGCTCGACCTGTCCAGGTACGAGGGCTCCTACGAACGCCCCGGCACCCGCTACGACGTGACGGCGGAGGACGGAAGACTCCACCTGAAACACACCCTGGATCCCATGGAGGCGCGACTTCTCGGCAAGCCGGACCAGCTCGACCATGAGCTGCTGCCGATCAGCGACACCCATTTCCTCATGCTCTCCGACGACCCCCTAGAAGACCCGCAGACCTTGGCCCTCTACGACGTCGATAACGGCGCTGCCCGCTACCTCCACCTCAACTGCCGCGTTCATCCGAGAATCGACGAGAAAGGCGCCACAGTGCACGTCATGGCCGTCTCCACCGTTTCCGACGGTGACGGTTTCTGGGAATCCGTCAAAATGGCGTACGGCCGGCTTCCCCAGGGCGCCCGATGGACGATGGCCGTGGCGAGCACCGACGGCACCAGGGCGGTGAACGTCATCGTCCACGACTCGATCGACGCCGTCAGGCGTTTCTTCGAGGACCACGCCGGCCCCTACGCCACCACGGAATACTTCGAGGCCGACGCGCCCAACGCGGTCGGGCTGCCGACGGCGTGAATGCCGGGGGCCCGTACGCCTACGGGCCCCCGGCACGAACAGACCGGTCAGGACATCGTCTCCAGCTCGGCCCGCGTCACTTTGATGGTGTTCTCCGGCAGCGGCGCCGGATTGTTCGAGGCGTCCAGCGGATATTTGGCCTGCACGGGATTGAGCAGTGCCGCCGGAGAGTCGGGGAAGGTCTCCAGGAACAGGACGTAACCGCTGTCCTGCTTCAGCCCGCTGGTGTGCTCCTCCTCGTACGTGACGCCGTCGAAGACTCCGCCGAGCTCCTTGACCTCGATGGTCTGTCCCACCTCGGCCTCGCCCTTGAACACCTTCAGCACCTGGGCGGTGGAGACGGTGATGACCGTGGGCGGCGGCTCGGGCTGGCCGGCGGCCGCCTCGGCGGGAGCCCCGGCCTCGGGGTTGAGCTGCGGGTCCGTCGTCGTGAGGTCGGGCGCCGTCACCTCCTGCAGGTAACGCGGCGCTCCGACGACCCGGGCCTCGACGACCAGGCTCGCCTTGTCGAAGAGCGCGTCGGCGCTCTCGTACTGGGGATAGTCGGCACGGTAGAGAACGGGTTCGTCGTGGGACGAGCACGCGGTCACGAAGAGCGCGGTCAGGACGAGCGCGCCGAGACGTCGTAGCACCGGACGGCCTCCCTTAGTAATAGGCGTTGACGTCGCTGACATCGTGCGGCTGGGGTTTCGTCATCGAGTTGCGGTTGCGGCTCGTGTTCATGATCGACGTGCCCGAGTTGTGCGCGAGGTTCAGCGCGTGCCCGAACTCGTGGACGAGCGTGCTGGTGACGAAGTTGGCAAAGTTCGAGGCGTCCCGGTTGATGGTGCGGGAATTCAGCTTGATGTACATGCACATGCCGCCGCACCTCTGGTAGAGCCCGTACCAGGTGTTGCTGTACGACTTCGCCGTGATGGTGGAGCCCGAATTCGAGTTCTTGTAGAAGTTGGCCGGGCTGGACGTGGCGTTCCAATTGGACAGCGCCTTGTTCATCGGCGTCTGCCACGCGCTGTTGTAACTGTAGGGGCGGAGATGAATGCTGGCGATGTCCTGGCCGGTGCCGTTCCAGTGGGCGAACGCCGGATTGGCGCCCGTCGTCAGCATCAACCCCAGCACGGCGGCGGTGGCGAGCCCCCGTCGTGCGGTGCGTCCCAGCGCTTTCGAAGGCATGTCGAAAGGTCACTCCCTGCGTGTCCGAGAATGCTGCGCCTGAATGCGGGAGACCGAGCCTGATAAACCCGGGAAAAGGTAAGGCCCAACGGGCGGGGAGAGAAAGGAAAAAGCTTTTCGAAGAGCTTGGAAGGGAGTATGCAAGCCTGCATGATCACGTGTCAAGAAGACCGTGAGCTAAACGATCGCCAGGCCCGACGGCGGTCGCGCGACGCCGGACGGCAACTGGCCGGAGGTGGTCGCGGAAGCCGGGCCGGAAGCGGTCAGCTCGCGCGGACCCGGTCCAGGATCCGCCCGGACAGGTCGGCCAGCCGTCGCTTCAGCTCGGCCGTGTGCGGCAGGACGTTCACGGGCGCGGCGAACACCGGGGAGAGCGAGGCGTCGGCGAGCAGCGCGTCGACGGAGGCGTACAGGAAGTCGCGCAGCCCCGCGTAGGGGTCGTCGCCGGCCCGCGCTACGTCGTTGAGCTGGATCGGCGTCCCCTCGTCCACGAACCGGCGGCCCACCTCGACGATGCGGTGCCAGTTGCGGGCGGCGTCCTTGCGCAGCGGGGCGGCGGCCACACCATCCCCGGCCCCGCCAAGGGGCCCGCCGTGATCGGCAGGACCAACCAGGACGTGAGCACCGCCGACCTGGTCGCCGGCTTCTTCGAGGATGTCAGGAGACGGCCGGAACCGGTCAGGAACCGGGCCGCAGATTCTGCCGGGCCCACTCCTCGAACGTCGTAAGAGGCAGGCCGAGGGCCCGCGCGTACTCCGGACGAGCGGGCTGACTGCGGTAGTTGGCGTTCGCCTGCCCGAAGCCCATGTCGGGCATCCCCGCCGCGACCGCCTCCTCCGGGGTCATGTCGGGCGCGGTCAGCTCGACGCCCAGGTGGCGGGAGAGGATCTCGGCGATGGCCGTCATCGACTGGATGTCGCCGGCCAGCTCCAATTCGACCCGGTCGAACCGCTCGGGCTCGGTGATGGCCGTGGCCGCCGCCACGCCGATGTCGTGCACGGCGATGAGACGCAGCTCGGTGGTGGGCTTCAGCAGGGTCACCAGCCCGTTCTCGACCCCTCGGGGGAACAGGATCCGCACGGAGGGGCGGATGTTCTCCATGAAGAAGGCCGGCTTGAGGATCGTCCAGCGCTCGAAGCCCGCCTCACGCACCCGGTCCTGGATGCCGGCCTTCGCGGTGTAGTAGGGCTCCATCCAGGCCCAGTCGTCCTTGACCCAGCTGGTGTGCTGGCCGGCTCCGGAGACGGAGGTGTGCACGAAGTGCGGCACGCCGGCGGCCCGCGCCGCCTCGATCAGGTTGACGGCCTGCTCCACCTCGCCTTCGAAGGCGCGGCCGTTCATGTCGGGCATCTGGACGGAGAAGACGGCGCGAGCCCCCTCGGCCGCCTTCTTGAGCGAGTCGCGGTCGTCGAGGTCGCCTCGCACCAGTTCGGCGCCGAGCGCCTCGACGGCCTTCGCCCGGTCGCCGGCGGGGTCGCGGACCAGCGCCCGTACGGGGACGCCGGCCGCGAGCAGGGCGCGGGCGGTGGCGCCGCCTTGCAGGCCGGTGCTGCCGATGACCAGGGCGGGTGCGGATTGTGCGGACATGGTTCTCCTCCGGGAAACGAAACGGCGGGGCCCGCCGTTTACGGATTGGTACGATACGGAGGCCCCCGCCAGTTAGCAAGTTCGGAGATGACGCCATGACCGTCCGGCGTGCGGACGCCCAGCGCAACTACGCGCGCATCCTCGCCGTGGCCGAGGCCGAGGTGGCCGCGCACGGCGCGGAAGCCTCCCTGGAACAGATCGCCCGCGTCGCGGGAGTCGGCTCGGCCACCGTGCGGCGGCACTTCCCCGGCCGGCGGGCGATGTTGCAGGCGGTCTTCCACGAACGGGTCGAGGCGCTGTGCGCCCGCGCCGGGGAGCTGGAGGGGGCGGCCGACGCGCGGGCGGCGTTGCTGGAGTGGCTGGGCGCGCTCACCACGTACGCCGCCTCCGCGCGCGGGATGGCCGACGTGCTGGTCCCGGACGGCCAGGCCGGGGCCGATCACGCGAACGCCTGCGCGGCCCAGATCGGCGGGGCGGTCGAGCCGCTGGTGCGCAACGCGGCCAAGGCCGGCGCGGTGGGGCAGGACGTGACGGTCGCCGACCTCGTCGCCCTGGTCACGGGCATCGCGCTGGCCACGGAGCGCCACCCCGACCCGGTCGCCGAGGCGCACCGGCTGCTCGCCCTGGCCGTCCAGGGGATCAGCCCCCGCCTTCCCGGGAACGACGCCGGGACGGCGGCGGACCAGGTCCGCCACCGTCCCGCTCAGGAGGTGCGTTAGGCGCCGTTACGCAGCCGGGCTGCCGCTCGGCGCCGGCGCGGTGCGGCGCAGGTGGGCGGGCTCGGAGATGAAGCGGGTGCCGAGCGCCGACAGCAGGCACAGCAGCCCCGACACCACCACGATGGGCCAGAGTTGCCCGCCGGACCAGTCGTCCAGCCAGGCCGCCACGAAGGGGATGCAGCCGCCGACCACGGCGCCGGTGATCTCCCGGGTGAAGGTGACGCCGGTGTAGCGGTGCCGTACGTCGAACAGCTCCGACATCATCGTGGCCTGCGAGGCGAGCGTCAGGTCGTTGCAGAGCGTGAAGATCATCACGAAGGCGGCCCAGATCACCACGGGCGTGCCGGTGTCGAGCATGAAGAAGAACGGGTAGAACAGCACCGCCGCCGAGACCGAGCCGGCCACCATCACCGGGCGGCGCCCGTACCGGTCGCACAGCAGGCCCGCGATCGGCACGGTGACCAGTTTGACCAGGTTGGCGATCACCACGGCGGTCAGGCCGATCCACGACGGGGCGTGCACGTGCGTGGTCAGGTACGTCAGCGCGTACACGGACGGCAGATAGCTGATCACGTTCGGCGCGACGCTGATGAGCATGCCCGGCACGATCTTGCGGCCGGAGGTGGCGAACAGCGCCCGCAGCGGAGCCGGCGCGTGGCCGCCGCTGTCCTTGGCCTCGCGGAACTCGGGGGTGTCGGAGACCTTCAGCCGCACGATCACGCCGCCCACGCCGACCAGGACGCTGAGCAGGAACGGGATGCGCCAGCCGTACGCGATGAAGTCCTCGTGCGACATGAGCGCGGAGACGAGGAAGAAGACGCCGGTCGCGACCAGTGAGCCGACCGCGTTGCCGAGGGTCGGCGCGCTGGCGTTCAGCCCGCGCGACCTGGTCTCGGCGTGCTCGGCCGACATCAGCATGGCCCCGGCGTACTCGCCGCCCGCGCCGAGTCCCTGCACCACGCGCAGCGCCACGAGCATGATCGGCGCGGCCGGGCCGATGGCGGCGTAGGAGGGCAGCAGGCCGATCAGCGTGGACGCCGCCGCCATGAGGAGCAGCGTGACGAACAACATCGTCCTGCGGCCGACGCGGTCGCCGAGCACGCCGATGACGATGCCGCCGACCGGCCGGGCGAAGAACCCGACGGCGAACGTGGCGAGCGAGGACAGGGTCGCCGCCACCGGGTCCCCGGACGGGAAGAACACGAGGGGCAGGACCAGCGCCGCGGCGGTGCCGTACAGCGAGAAGTCGTACCACTCGAGCGCGGTGCCCACAGTGGAGGCGATCGTGGCCCGGCTGACCCGCAGCGTCATCGTTCAACTCCCTCATCACAACGTGCCGATTGCCTCATAACCAATCGGACCATTAACGTTAATGTGGGCGTTACACTACGAGTGTCCTGTTCAACAGGTCAAGGGTTCCGCCGATCCCGCTGTTCACGTGAACGCTAATGAGAGAGGACCACGCATGGAACGCGCAGCGCCGGTCATCGACGCCGGCCTGTCGAAGTACGATCCGCTCGGCCGGATCCTCTGCTTCGACCGCTTCGACTCCACCACCCACGGCTGGACCGAGCTGATCGGCAACTACGACGGCAGCGGTGACCTCGGCACGGTCGACGAGCATATGCGCGACTTCCGGCCGCCGCAGCTGTCCAACTGCTCGTTCTTCGACGTCGGCACGCACGGCACGCTCAGCGGCAAGTACGCGCTGAAGCTGGCCACCCGCCCCCACAAGGGTCACACGGCCACCGGCATCCGCCGGCTCACCATGGCCGGGCGGGGCCGCGTGCGCATCGAGACGTACTTCGCGTTCAAGGCCGAGGCGACCGTGGGCCACGAGCTGCCCGCCAGCGTGGCCTGGGACGGCAACCGGCACCCGTCGGAGTCGCAGTTCGGGGCGTTCACCGTGGCCACCGACATCTGCGCCGACAACGGCGTGCGCTACCACAACGTGATCCGCTACCAGAACACGAACCTGGCGGGCGAGATGACCCAGCGGTGGATGTATCCGGTGGTGCCCGAGCCGACGCCGCGCGACCACCAGGAGGGCAAGTTCGCGCTGCCGTACGCGGCCGACTTCACCGCCCCTGACCCGGACGACTGGCGCACCTTCGACGAGCCCCTCGAACTGTGCGTCAACGAGGTGCCCACGAAGATCAACTGGCACTACCTGCGCTGGGACATCGACACCCGCACCCGCAAGAACGTGGAGCTGCGCCTCAACGACCGGGTCATGGACATGAGCGACGTCCCCGTGCCGGTCTACCCCGACCGCTACAGCACTCTGGACAACCTGCTCAACTTCTACTTCTCCGTCCGGACCCACGCCGGCATCCGCAACTTCCTCTTCCTCGACTCCGTGCTCATCTCGGTGGATTGGTGACGACGATGCGATCGACCATGACCGCGGTCCTCGAACGCTCCGCGCTCGTGCGCGACGAGCTCGCCACCGAGCCGTACGAGCTCCCGTGGGCCGGCGAGGCGCGCTTCTTCGTCCAGGCGCACGAGCTGACCGGCACGCTGGAGCTGACCACGGAGATCTCGCCGGACGGCCTGACCTGGTGCCCGGCCGACACGCCGCCGGTCCGCGTGGAGACGCCAGGGATGACGAGCTGGCTCGTCACCGGCTTCGGCCAGTGGCTGCGGGTGCGCTGCCGGGTTTCCGGTGACGACGCCCCTGCTGCCAGACTGCGGATCTACTTGGTGGGCAAGAGCTGAGCCGGAGGATGACGGGATGGCACGTTCGCAACGGGTGACGCTACGCGATGTGGCCGACCGGCTGGGCCTGTCGGCGAACACCGTCTCGCGTGCGCTGGCCGGCAAGGACCAGGTCAGCGAGGCCACCAGGGCGCTGGTCAGCGCCGAGGCCAAGCGGCTCGGATACGTCCCCAACAGTCACGCCCGCTCGCTGGTGTCCGGCCGGACCATGGTCGTCGGCCTGGTCATCACCAACCCGTCCAACCCCTTCTACGCCGCGCTGATCTCGGCCGTCGAACGGGAGTGCCGCGCGGCCGGTTACTCCGTGCTGCTCCTCGTCACCGAGGACTCGGCCGAGAACGAGGAACGCGCGGTTCAGCAGCTCCTGCGCTTCGGCGTGGACGGCGTGCTGGGCGTCGCCACCGAGCTCAGCAGCGACGTGTGGGACGGGCTGGGCGAGGCCGGCATCCCGGTCGTGCAGCTCAGCCGCGACATCCCGGGCCGCGGCCTGGACTTCGTCGGCATCGACGCGGAGTCGGCCATCGCCGACGCGGTGGTCCGGTCGGCCGGTCCCGGCGTCCGGCGGATCTGGCTGCTGGAGGAGGACCTGCGCATCAGCACGGTCGCGGCCAGGATCGTGGGATTCCGGCGCGCCCTCGACCGGCTGGGCATCGCCCGCGAGCAGGCGCTCGTGCTCAAGGTGCCCACCCACAGGACGAGCGGGGCCACCCAGCCGTGGCGCCCCGACGACGCGTACGCGCTGGCGGCCAACCTGATCACCCGGGACAACCATCCCGACCTGCTGATCACGGCGAACGACTACTTCGCGCTCGGCGCCTACCGTGCCATCAGGGAGTGCGGCCTGACGGTGCCCGACGACGTGCGCGTGCTCGGGTACGGCGACCACCCGTTCGCGGCCTACCTGCAGCCGGCCCTGACCACGATCAGGCTGCCGGCCGACGAGGCGGGCACGGCCGCGGTCGATCTGCTGCTGCGCCGGATCGCCGAGCCGGACCGTCCCCGTACCAGCACCCGCCTACCGGCCGAGCTCATCGAACGCCGGTCGACAGGCTGACTGAACGCGGGTGGACGGGCTGATCGGGCGCCGATCGGCGGGCTGACCGGCCCGCCGACGCCGGTCCGACGAAAATTTACAGAGATGTCTTTACACTGAAAATTTTTTGAGCAGAAAGAGCAAAAGTCAGGACTGGCGGGTGTTCGCGGCGATGATTCGATCATCGAGCGGAAATCGTGGATCATGCCCGGGTGTCCGTTTCCCGGACATAACCCCAGCTCAGGACGCCCGGACGGCGGCTCGTCCGCCGGACGTCGAGCCCGTCTTGCCGGCGGAAGGGGCCGGCCGCACCGCAGAGATCGCCTCCTCATCCAGCGTGACCCCACCGGGTCCGCGCGCCCTCGTTGACCGGCTGAGCACCGCACAGCCCGCTCGGCCGGCCGCCCCGCACACCCCCTGGAGGAGCTAGATGGATCAGCCGAGTGAGTTAGAGCTGCCGGACCCCCGATGGAACGGCCTTCGGCAATCCCCTCAGGAACCGGACCATCCGGACGCGTCCTGGAATCGCTTCGCGAGAGACGAGGCCAAGCCGGAATCGCGCTGGCCACGCAGACTCGCTCCCGTCCTCGCGGTCGTCCTGATGGTGGAGATGGCCTACGCCATGCCCGCCTACGCGGCGCCGCGCTCGGCGCCGGCCACGCAGAAGGAGGCCCCGGTGACGGGCGGGAAGGTCCCCGTCAAGCCGCCGATGGCCGATCCCGCCGCCCAGCAGGCCTGGAAGGCGCCACCGGAAGTCAGCTGGCCAAGACCGCAGAAGGCGGAGCTCGGCGGCTCCGCCGCCGCCACCCTGGCGGCCGGCTTCCCGGTACGGCTGGCGCGCACCAGCGCCAGGACGGCCCAGGCGGCGACCCCCATCGGCGTCGAACTGCTCGACAGCGACCTGCTCGGCCTGGCCATGCGGATCACCCCGGGCCAGGGCATGGCGGCCACGGCCGCGGCCAAGCCGGTCAAGACGCAGGTGGAGGTGGACTACTCCAGCTTCCGTCACGCCTACGGCGGTGACTACGGCTCCCGGCTCCGGCTGGTCAAACTGGAGGAGTGCGCGCTCACCGGCGCGCCCGGCTGCGCCGCGCCCGAGCCGGTGAAGAGCGAGAACAACGCCAAGACCGGCACGGTGAGCGCCGAGGTCCAGACCGGCGGCCTGTACGCGCTGACCGCGGCGGCCTCGGGCCCGTCCGGCGACCACGCCGCCACCTCCCTGTCGGCCTCGTCCGACTGGAGCGTCGGCACCCAGTCGGGTGACTTCACCTGGGGCTACGAGATGCGCACGCCCCCGTCCCTGGGCGGCGAGGAGCCCGGGGTGTCGCTCGGCTACTCCTCGCAGAGCGTGGACGGCCGCACCGCCTCCACCAACAACCAGGCGTCCTGGGCGGGCGAGGGCTTCGAACTCAACCCCAGCGGCTACATCGAGCGCCGCTACAAGTCCTGCATGATCGACGGCAAGAAGACCGGCGACCTGTGCTGGGACCAGGACAACGCCACCATGTCGCTGGGCGACTCGTCGGTCGAGCTGGTCAAGGACGCCACCACCAAGCAGTGGCGGCCGAAGCGGGACGACGGCACCAGGATCGAGCTGCTGACCGGTGCCACGAACGGCGACAACAACGGCGAGTACTGGCGGGTCACCACCGACGACGGCACCCAGTACACCTTCGGCCTGAACCGGCTGCCCGGCTGGGCCAGCGGCAAGCCGGAGACCAAGTCGGTGCAGACGGTGCCGGTGTTCGGCAACAACAGCGGTGAGCCGTGCTACAGCGGCACCCCGGCCAACGCCTGGTGCCAGCAGGGTTACCGGTGGAACCTCGACTACGAGGTGGACACGCACGGCAACGCCACCACGTACTGGTACACCCAGGAGAAGAACTACTACGGCCGGCACATGAAGCCCGAACAGGGCACCGTGTACGACCGCGCCGCCTACCTGACCCGCATCGACTACGGCTACCTGAAGGGTGAGCTGTTCACCAAGACGCCGGCCGCCCGCGTGGTGTTCGACGTCGCCGAGCGCTGCCTGCCCAGCGGCACCATCACCTGCGCGGCCGCCGAGCTGAAGAAGGAGACCGCGAGCCACTGGCCGGACGTCCCGTTCGACCAGATCTGCGACTCCGGGGTGAAGTGCACCGACCGGCTCGCGCCGACGTTCTTCACCCGCAAGCGCCTGACCAAGGTCACCACCCAGGTCCGCAACGCCGCCGGTCAGTACTACCCGGTGGACTCCTGGACGCTGGCCCACCAGTTCCCCGCCTCCGGCGACGGCATGAGCCCGGCGCTGTGGCTGGCCTCGGTGCAGCAGACCGGTCACGTGGGCGGCACGATCTCGCTGCCCCCGGTGAAGTTCATCGGCGTGCAGCTGCCCAACCGGGTGGACTCCGACGAGGGCCGCGCGCCGCTGGTCAAGTGGCGGGTCCAGGCGATCGACAACGAGTCCGGCGGTGAGCTGCGGATCAACTACTCCGCGGCCGACTGCAAGCCGGGCGACGTTCCGGCGGCGGACAAGAACACCAGGCGGTGCTTCCCGCAGCGCTGGGCCCCGCCGAACGAGGCCGAGGTGACCGACTGGTTCCACAAGTACCTGGTCACCCAGACCGTCGAGGTAGACCGCGTGGCCGGTTCGCCGAACGTGGTCACCGACTACGAGTACCTGGACGGCGCCGGCTGGCACTACGCCGAGACCAACCTGGTCAAGCCCGAGCACCGCACGTGGGCCGACTACCGCGGCTTCGGCCGGGTCCGCGTCCGCGAGGGCGACGGGCAGGACACCAAGCGCACGCTGACGGAGTTCCGCTTCTTCCGCGGCATGCACGGCGACAAGCAGGCCGACGGCTCCAAGCGCAACGTGCAGGTGGTCGACTCCGAGGGCGGCAAGCTCGACGACCTCGACCAGCTCGCCGGCTTCGAGCGCGAGGAGATCATGTACGAGGGCGACGGCGGGGCCATCGCCACCGCGACCGCCGAGGAGCCGTGGTCGGTCAAGACGGCCGAGTCCACCCAGGGCGGCATCACCAAGGCCGCGCACGTGGTCCAGCCGAAGTCCATGGTCACCCGCACCGCCATGACGGACGGCAAGTGGCGGCGTACCGGCGAGGAGCGCTCGTACGACGCCAAGGGCCTGCTCACCACGGTCGAGGAGAAGGGCGACCTGGCCAGCGCGGACGACGACCAGTGCATCCGCTACACCTACGCCCGCAACGACACCTCCTGGATGATCGACTACCCCAGCCGGGTCCAGAAGGTCGCCGCGAACTGCGACACCTCGGTGTCCACGCTGGCCGCCGGTGAGGTGCTCTCGGACGAGAAGGTCCAGTACGACGGCCAGGCCCACGGCCAGCCGCCGACCAAGGGAGACGTCACCTCCGTCCAGGAGCTCGTCTCCGCGGACGGCCAGACGATCAACGGCACCGTCCGCACCTTCGACGCCTACGGCCGCGAGACCAGCGAGACCGACCCCGTGGGCACCAAGTCCGTGACCACCTACAGCCCCGCCTCCGGCGCCCCGGCGACGGAGACCACGGAGACGAACGACCTCGGCCACACCGAGCGCACCCTGCTCGAACCGGCCTGGGGCGAGCCCGTCGCCGAGATCGACGCCAACAACCGCCGCGTCGACATGGAGTACGACGCACTCGGCCGCCTGATCAAGGTCTGGCAGTCCGACCGGAGCAAGGCGTCCGGCCAGTCGCCCAGCACCGAGTACGCCTACACGACGCGGACCGACGGCCCGAGCTACGTCACCACCAAGACGTTGCGCGCGGACGGCGGCTACACCACCAGCTACGAGCTCTACGACGGCCTGATGCGCGAGCGCCAGACCCAGGAGCCGGCGCCCACGGACGACCAGACGCAGGACCCCGCCCTGCGGGACGGCCGCACGATCACCGACACCTTCCACAACTCCCAAGGAGAGGAGTACAAGAAGAACACCGGCTACTTCGCCACCGGCACGCCCGCCACCGAACTGCTGGCGGTGGCCGACTCGGCCGTCCCCAACCAGGTCGTGTCGCTGTTCGACGGCACCGGGGAGGTCAACGCCGAGGTCTTCAAGGCCAAGGGCGCGGAGAAGTACCGGGTCTCGGCCAAGGAGGAGGGCGACCGGCTGCACGTCACCCCGCCCCCGGGAGGCACCGCGACCACCCGGATCGGTGACGCCGAGGACCGGCTGATCGAGCTGCGCCAGTACAAGGGCGCGACCCCGACCGGTGACTACGAGGCCACCAAGTACACCTACGACCACGCGGGACGCCTGTCCACGGTCACCGACCCGGCGGGCAACGTCTGGAAGCACCACTACGACCTGCGCGGACGCGAGATCAGGACCGAGGACCCCGACAAGGGCGTCACGACCACGACGTACAACGACGCCGACGAGATCGTCACCACCACCGACTCGCGCGGCAAGACCCTCTGGTACGGCTACGACGCCCTGGGCCGCAAGACCCAGATGCGTGAGGGCTCGGCGAGCGGCACGCTGCTGGCCGAGTGGAAGTACGACGCGCTGGCCAAGGGCGAACTGCACGCCAGCACCCGGTACGTGGGCGGGCAGGCGTACACGGCGGAGATCAACACCATCGACGCCGACTACCGCGCCCTGCGCCAGACCGTCACCATCCCGGCCCGTGAGGGCAAGCTGGCCGGCACCTACCAGCTCAACACCCGCTACACGCTCGACGACCAGGTGCAGTCGGTCAGCTTCCCGGCGGGCGGAGGCCTGGCCGAGGAGCAGGTCGTCTACAGCTACGACGGGCTCAGCCAGCCGGTCAAGGTCACCGGCCTGTCGGCGTACGTGAGCGCGACCCGCTACTCCAAGATGGGAGAGATCCTCCAGTACGAGCTGGGTGAGGGCACCAAGAAGACCTGGATGACCTACACCCACGACGAGAGCACCCGTTACCTGACCGGCATGCGGCTCGACCGGGCCGGGGCGTCCGCCAGCGACCTGGACCTCGGCTACACCTACGACGCGGCCGGCAACATCACCAAGATCGCCGACCGGGCCGCCCAGGACACGCAGTGCTTCAAGTACGACCATCTGCGCCGCCTGACCTCGGCGTGGACGGCCACGGACGACTGCGCGAGCGGTTCACCCCAGTCCGGCAAGATCGGCGGCGTGGCCCCGTACGCGGTCAGCTACGCCTACGACGCCACCGGCAACCGGACCAAGGAGACCAAGCACGCCTGGGGCGGCGCGGGCGAGCAGGTGCGCGACTACACCTATCCCGCGGCCGGCGGCAAGCAGCCGCACGCGCTGCAGGCCGTCGGGGCGGACGTGTTCGCCTACGACGCGGCCGGCAACACCACCCGGCGCAAGGTCGGCACCTCCGACCAGAACCTGGTGTGGGACGCCGAGGGCAACCTGGAGTCGGTGACCGAGGCCGGCAAGACCACCTCGTTCGTCTACGACGCCGACGGCGACCGCCTGCTCCGCAAGACGCCGACGGACGCCACCCTCTTCATCGACGACATGGAGCTGCGCCTCGACTACGCCAAGGACGTCGTCGAGCAGACCCGCTACTACACGATCGGCGGCGAGGCCATCGCGGTCCGCACGCCGGACGACCAGGTCTACTTCCTGGCCGGCGACCACCAGGGCACCGCGCAGGCCGCGGTGAACGCCGGCACGGGAGACGTCGCCATCCGCAGGCAGACCCCGTTCGGTGAGGACCGGGGCACCGCGCCACCCTGGTGGCCGGGCCAGCGCGGGTTCGTCGGCGGCACCAAGGACGCGACCACCGGCCTCGTCCACCTGGGCGCCCGCGAGTACGACCCTAAGAACGGCCGCTTCCTGTCGGTCGACCCGATCATCGACGAGAGCGACCCGCAGCAGCTCAACGCCTACGCCTACGCCAGCAACAGCCCCGTCACCATGAGCGACCCCGACGGCCAGCTGGTCTGGTTCGTGGTCGGCATCGCGGCGCGGATCGCGGCCAGGGCCATCGCCAGGAAGCTGGCCCAGGCCGCCGCCAGACGGGCCGCCGCCGCGGCTGCCCGGCGGGCGGCACTGGCCGCGGCCAGGCGCAGGGCCGCTGCGCTGGCCAGGAAGCGCGCCATCGAGGCGGCCAAGCGCAAGGCCGCCGCGGAGGCCAAGAAGAAGGCCGCGGCCGCGGCCAGGAAGAGAGCCGCGGAAGCCGCCAAGAAGAAGAGGGCGCTGGAGGCCAGGAAGAAGGCCGCACTGGCCAGGCAGCGGGCACGTGCCGCCGCGGCCAAGCGCAGGGCGGCGGCGGCACAACGCAGGGCCGCCGCGGCCAAGCGACGAGCCGCGGCCGCGCGCAGGGCCGTGACCAGGCGGGCGAGCAGGCCCAAGGTCAGGATCCGGCAGCGGCCCGCCGTCCGCCCGAGCAGCCGCAGGGCGGTCCAGCGCAACACCCCGGCCAAGGCCCGGCGCAACCCGCCGAGCCAGCAGAGCACCGGCCAGTCGCGCGGGCTGTCCGAGGCGCAGAAGCGCTCGATCGACGAGCAGTTGGGGAGGGTACGTCCCACGGGCAACCACCAGGGGACGGCCCGGAGCATGGCCGACGAGATGGCCGACCAGGGCACCGGATGGGGCCCGGCGTCGAAGCCGTACACGTCGGACACTCCGTCCTCGAAGGCACCGACGATCCTCTGGCGCATCTGGCAGATCTTCCGGCCGCCGGCGGGCCCGTAACCGCCTCTGCCGTGTGACCGCAGCGTGACACGGTGTAGGCGCGATCGATGAGAGAACGACGGAGCTCCCGTCCGGACGGTGCCGACCACCGTCCGGCACGGGAGCTCCGCCATGTCCGGCGACCGTCGCGGAGCCTGGCGGGCATCGGCTCGGTGAGGTGGGTGCGGCTCCACCTCGCGCGTCATCGTTCGAATCCCGAGTCGTACCATGAACCCGGTTCGGGCCCACGTCCCAGCTCGCGCCCGCGTCCTGAGTCGCGTCCTCGGCCGCGTCCCGGATCGAGATGATCCTGAGGCGGCGTCGTCGACCCGTCGATCTCCAACGTGGCGCGGTGATCCTCTTCACGGACATACCAGTGCCCGGGTGTGTCCGGCGGCGCGGGCTCGAACTCCGGCGCTCCAGCCGCAGACGTGAGGTCGCGGGATCCCGCCGGGTGGTCGTCCCGATCGTCACGTGCCGGTCCGGACAGCGGTTCGTCACGCGATGCGGCATTCCCGCTGCCGTTCTCACTCTGCTGCGCGGGGCCGGGCAGAGAGCGCCGGCGAGTGGCGGGCGGCTGCTCATGTGCCGGCGGCTGTGCAGCGGCGGAGGGGGCGGATCCCCCAGCGGGTCGTCCTCCCGGCCTGGACCGTTCGTCTGGCTCAGGCCGTTCGTCTGGCTCAGGCCGTTCATGTGGCTCAGGCCGTTCGTCCGGCCCGGGGCGTTCGTGTGGCTCGGGCCGTTCGTGTGACCTGAACCGTTCGTGCGGGCCGTCGTCGTGGAACTCCGACCGGCCGGTGCGGGCCTCCCGCTCGCCGGAAGGCCGCGGACCCGTGCGGGACCGGTCCCCGGTGTCCGCCGTCCGCCGATCGAAATCGTCGACGCGGGCCCGCTCGTCCGGGGATCTCCCGCTGTCCCGGGCTCGGGGTTCGCGGGATTCTCTGGCCCAGGTCCACCGTGGTCGTTCCCTGGTACGGGACCGAGCCTCCTTCTCGGCCTGACGGGCCCGGCCTCGCGCGTACCGCAGGATCTGCTCGGCGAGCGAGCGGCTGAGACGCCCGAGCCGCACCGCGCCGACGTCGAAACGCCACCGGACCCGGACCTTGTTGTGGAAGCCCATCGACACGCCGAACCGCCGGTAGAGCGACCGCAGGCCGGTGATCCTGGCCTCCCTGGCGAGACGCTCGGCTTCCCGTTCCAGTCGCGCCATGAGCGTGGCGAACGCCTCGTCGACGATGTCCCGCGCCACCCTGGCGGCGGCGGACCTGTCCGAGGGGTCCGCCAGCACGCGCCGCATCTCCTCCAGCCGCCTGCTCCCCAGATGCAGGCTGTCGAGGCGGATGCTCAGACCGTCGACGAGCAGGGTGAAGGTGTTGCGCTGGAAGCACCGGTCGCCGATCTGCACACCGTAGGACCGCTGGATGACGATCAGCCGCCTGCCGTCCGGATGCGCACTCGTGACCGACTCGGCGGACGACCCGTGAGAGGGCGAAGGAGCGGAAATGCGCAGGTCGGTGAAGAAGCCGTCCCGCCGCGCCCGCGAGATCAGGGCGAACAACGCCGCCAAGGGCGCCTCGCCGAGGTCGAGCGAGAATTCGGGTACGACGATGTCGTACATGGTGATCTGCGAGTTGTTCCTGCCGATCTGTATGCCGGCGCACTCTCTGATCAGAATGATCTCCGGCTCTACGGTCGGCTGAGGGGTCTCCCTTTCCCCGGCCACGTGTGCCCGGAGCGAGGGATGACGGCCCTGGTCGCGTGCGGGGAGCAGGAACGCCTCCATCTCCCTGGCGAAATGCGCCCCGGACACGGAGCCGATGAACTCCCACTCCTGCGACGGCCCTCCGCGTTCGCACATCGTCCACCGGCTGTTCGCGGGGATGCGCGGACGAGGATCGGCCGAGCGCCGCTGCACCGGCCGGTGACGGCGGCGGGTCTCCACCGGCCGGTCACGGTGGCGGGTCAGCAGGAGCAGGGAGAGCCCGCCAGACGCCACACCGGCCGCCACCGCGGAGAGGACCACCAAGACCAGACCGCCCACGTGCCGCCTCCGCTCCGCCGGTGCTTCGATGGTGCCGCAGTCCCGACGGGCGAGGACTCACCGTGAGGCCAGGATCGCGTTGCCGCGCTACGCCTCCCCGGCCTCCTGGGAGCGCTGCTTGAGCTCCGCCTCGTACACGTGCCGGCGCCCGCCCATGAGCCGGTCGCGCACCTGGCGTTCGAGGTCGCGGAACGTCGTGTAGTAGCCGTCGTCGTACTCCTCGACGATCTGGAACGTCCAGCGTCCGGCCAGCACGTCCCGGCCGACCAGGTCGGCGGCCAGGCGCTGGGCCAGGTCGTCGTGTCCGGCCTCGCGCAGCAGCTGGACGACCTCATCGGCGGTGGCGTGGGCGGAGCCGGTGAGCTGGTGGAAGGAGTAGAGGTGCCCCCGTGCGCGCTCGACCGTCTCCAGCGCCTCCGACAACATGCCGGCGGCCCGTACGGCACGGTCGTCGGCGCCGTCCGGGCGGCGGTGCTCCTGATCGGGTGTGTATGCCATGCGTCCGGCGTTACCCAGCACCGTGGGGAAAATGCGCACGTGCGGCCCGACGCCGTCTCCCACGGGCAATCCCGAAAACTGGGGATGTCTCTCGCCCGCCCGATTTCCCATTCTTGGAAGGGCAGGGAACGAGAATGGCACGAAAGGACGGAACAGGAAATGTCAGAATTCACCGCCGAAGAGGCGAACGGGCTCGCCGCCACCCTCCGCGAATGGGACACCGCGCCGCACGTGCGCGCGTCCGTCGGCGCCTCGCTGCACATGCCGGAGCCGCCCGCCGAGGGCGGGCTCGGCCGGCGGGTGGCGAGCGCGTCCGGGATCGGGCTGCCGGCGGCCATGGACAGTCAGCAGCTCGGGCCCTGGAACGCCAGCATCGGCTTCAAGGACGGCGTGGCCGTAGGCGGGTGGGCCAACCTGGGCCTGAGCGACACGGGGTCGATCAACTTCAGCGGGCACTTCCACGTGTCCGGCGCGATCAGCTACGACACCGCGTTCGTCTGGGTGGTCAAGGACGCCGTGGGCAACATCTACACCTTCGGGCACACGGGCCGGGTGCACGGCACCTTCGAGTCCGGCTCGCGGGACGACGACTGGGGCAAGTCCGAGATCAACACCTTCATGCAGACGTACTGGGCGGACCTGTACCGGAGCTGGTCCTGGCACTGGGAGGCCAGGGTGAACGCCGACTTCACGCCCTTCCTCGACGACATCATCAAGCTGGTCGCGGCCGGCCAGGCGATCGGCCGGGTCGTCTCGATCGTCGCCTGAGGGCCGTCGCCTGAAGGTCGCCGTCTGGGCTCGCCGTCCGGGGTTCGCCACCTGAGAGCCGCCCGCTGAGGGTCGTCGCGTGAAGGTCGTCGCCTGAGGGGAGTCGGGTGAGGGCCGCCGGCTGAGGGTCGTCGCGTGCGGGCGGCGCTCAGCCGGAGATGGCCGCGATGAGCTCGTCCCGGCCCTGGGCGCGGGTCTTGCCGTACACCGACTTCAGGTGGTCGTTGACGGTGTGGGCGGACACGTCGAGGGCTCGGGCGATCTGCTTCGGGGCGGCTCCGTCGTAGAGGTGTTCGAGGATGCGGCGTTCGCGCGGGGTGATGCCGTACCAGTCGCAGAACGACGGCAGCAGCAGGCTGCCGCTGGCCGCCTGGATGAGGATGGCGACGTCGCCGTCATCGCCCTCGTCCAGCGGCTGGCCGTGAACGAGGATCGAGCGCCCGAAGTTGGCGGCGGGCGTGCAGAGCACCGGCTGCCAGGCCCGGCTGTCGCGGGCGTGGGCCCGCGCGTGCAGGGACAGTCCGACCCAGAAGGGGTCGGCGATCCAGTCGGGCACCCCGTTGCCCGTGCCCGGCCACATCAGCCGCATCCAGGCTCGTGCCTGGGGCGAGACCGATCTGACGGTGTGGTCGGGGCCGACCACGATGACGCCGGTCGGGAGTGCGGGAGCGGTGGCGGTCAGCGGCCCCGCCGTGACGTAGCGGCGCAGCGCCGTCAGCAGCGCGGGGACGAGTTGCCGCACCCGCCGGCACTCCTCCGGCCCGAACGGCCTGGCGCCTTCGGCGCGCAGCAGGCCCAGCAGGCCCCACGGCCCGTGCCGGTCCCTGATCAGCAGCCGGAGCTCGCCGCTCACTCCATGGGACGCCAGCAGCTCGCGCATGCCTGCGTCCCCGTGACCTCCGGCCCCCACCACCGCCGTCGGCTCGGCGCGCCGGGCGAGCAGGGACGTCGGGCAGGGATCGCCGCGCAGATAGTTGTTGAGCACCAGGGCGCTGATCAGCGCGGGATGGTAGTCGTGCCAGAAGCTGAAGGCGCCCAGGCCGATCCCGGCCGCCGGGTTGAGGCCGACCAGGCGCAGCGCGTCGTGCGGCACGCATCGTCCGATGATCTGGGACAGGGCCGCCCCCGCCGCGACTGGCCCGCCGGCCTGCCCGACGGCGGCACACAGCGCGCCGGCGACCCGCCCGTCACCGGCTCCGAATCCGGAAAGCTCGCTTACCACGTCGATATTCTGATCGCGCGAAACCCGGCCGGGCAACGGCTTTATTTTCCCCGGCGACTTTATTGGGAAATTTCGTGGAAAGGCGACGAGTGGGAGCGCGTCCGGTGCGGAAAAGTTTGTGTATCAGTACTTATATAAGTACTGATACAATGTAACCATGACCGATCCCCACGTGCAAGATCCCACCGAGGAGAGCCTCTGGCGGCCGCTGCGCCAGTTGCAGGCGTCCATGGACGCCGACATCGCCCGGATCTACACCGGCGAACGCATCACGGGCCTCAAGCCGAGCTTCGTCATGGAGCTGCTCCGGCTGCACGCCCGAGGCCCGATGACCATCACCGAGCTGGCCGAATCGGTCGGCCGGACCCATTCGGCGCTCAGCCAGAAGGTGGCCGCCATGCGTGACGCGGGCTGGGTCCACACCGTCGAGGGCGAGGACGCGCGCAGCAAGAAGGTGATGCTGACCGACCAGTCCCGCGCCGTCGTGGACCGCCTGGCGGCCGAGTGGCGGGCCACCGAGGCCGCCGTCGCCGAGATCGAGAGCGAGATCCCCTATCCGCTGTCGCGCGTCGTCACCGACATCGAGCGGGCCCTGGAGCGCAAGAGCTTCCACGACCGGATCGCGGAGAAGCTGGCGCAAGACCCCGCATGGGGCTGAGCGACCCCCAATGCGGACAGCGCCCGCCGGGCCTCACAGCCGGCCTAGGGTTGAAGCGTTCTCGTGTCGTGAGACCGAGTAGTTGAAGGCCGTCGGTGGGATGGCTGCGGTGGTCGGTGACGGCGGCGATGCTGGTCCAGCCGATTATGCGCGCCAGGCCGATGGCCAAGTTGCGGAGGCTGGTCATGATGCGGGGTGCGGACGCGGGAGGCCTCTTAGGGTGGGTGACGTCGCGGATGTGGTGCAGGGCTTCGATGCTCCAGCGCCCTTGGATTAGGGCGGCGAGTTGAGTGTGGGTGATCCGGCCTGGTGGAAGGCTGGTGATGGCGGTAGATCGCCATGATGGTGGTCTTGCCGGTGCGGTGGTCGATGCAGCGGCGTGTGACCCGGATGGCCTGGGCGGCGTGGGGAAAGGACAGGTTGGGGCGGACGGCGGAGATCTTCATGTGGCGAATCTCGCGGCGGGCTGGGCGGATCGGCTTGGTCGGGTAGCTCGGGGCCATGCAGGAGATGAACCGGGTGATCTTTGCGAGGAAGGTCGCTCCGCTGAGAACGGCGAGCAGGGATGACGCCGGCAGTGGGCCGAGTCGGTAGCGGTGTCCGCGACGGTGGCGCGGGTCGGGGATGGCATCCAAGACCTGGGCCAGGGTCAGCAGATTGGGCAGGTCCCCCAGTGGGTCGGCGACGGTGACGTGCTCCAAGATGCGGGCGAGCACGTCGATCAGGCATGATGGCAGACGAACGCGCCCCCTTTTCTTGATCGACTGGCGTAGACACCCAACGATCATCAGGGGTCGCGTTTGCCATCTTTACCCCGGAGTGCCCTCAACCGCCCGGCCTCAACGCGCCGCGCGTCCCATCACCCTGAGAATGCATCAGCCCTGGCCATGCAGAAGGCGGGTTCCCACCTTGGGTGAAGGACCGCGACAAACTGATTGGCCCGCATCAGATCCGGTTGAGGCGATCAACCCCAGTGCCTGAGCTTTCAGGACGGTGCTGATGCGGTCGTTGGTGTTGAGCTTCTCATAGATGTGCTGGATGTGTTTTTCCACCGTGCTACGTGATATGTCAAGGCGACGACCTATTGCCGTAGCGATCAAACCAGTGCCCAAAAGATCGAGTACGGCACTCTCTCTATCAGTGAGCCGGATGCCGGAGGCCTCGTCCAGGCAACCCGTGAAATGAACTGGTGTTTCTCGGTCGCCGAGGTCTCCGCCCGATCGTAGGGCGCAGATTCCGGCAAGAACGGATTGTAGTTGCTTGGCCATGCGCATATGTCGGCTGTCGAAGTCCGGACCGGTGCGCATGAGCGCGAGAGCAGTGATGCGGTCTGCCGTGACGACCAGCGGAATCGTGAGAATGCGAGGCACGCCAGCCCCAAGCCAACGCTGGTGGAGAGAGCCTTGGTCGGGTGTCGAGTCGGTGACGTCGCTGAGTCGCAGGGGTACCGCTTGCTGGGCGTCACGATAAGCGAGGGTCAATGGGTGGTGGACGGCGATCTCGTGAAAGCTCCGTCCATGTCCCAGCGAGACCGCAGCTGGACTGGTGCCCCATCGCCGACTTCTGGCGTGCACCAGATCGATGGTCCCAGAGCCCACGACATCGACATCGAACAGCTCTCGAAGTCGAGCGCTCACCGTAGTCTCTGGGAAATCCGGGCCGACTCTTTCAAGGGCAATGGTCGCCAGTTCCAATAGGCTTCGATAGTCCCCAGCCGAAAGTCTAGCCATGATCTTCGGCCTCCTCTCCCTCCCTCTTCAATCACTCCAAGCATCATACGAGCGGCATGTCAATACTCATTTTCCTCAGTATCGAAAGATTGGTGTCGTGTCCTACGGTAAGGACGCCGAGATCATTACTCATCCAACCAGAAAAGGGAGGGTCTGTATGACGATTACGGGAGTCCAGAACGTGTTCAACGTCTTGGACGCAGACGTACTCTTCGTCAACCTGGAGAACTCCGGCAACAATCGCTTTATCCCGGCAGAGAGTTCGATCAACGTCGGCAACTGCTGGGTGCCATGGGCCACAAGCCAGCCTCAGTTGCTCGGGCATGCCCTCCTGATCGTGAACGCGGCCAACGAGGACGTCCTCTGGTACATCTGGCAGCGTCACGTTCCCGGGCAGGGCAACTTCGTGCGAGCCTCGAACAAGGGGTGGGACGACCCAGGAGAACCGCTGCGCGGTGAACCCGAAGCGGGTCACTCTATTAACCTCATGATCTTCGAGAACAGGGTCAAGGCGTCACGCCTCTGAGTTGCCCGGCAAAAGCGTGTTATGTGGGTGATGGCCTGCACGAGATCCGTGATCAACGTGCGAGGGATCGACATGACTGCAGTCCTGCTCCTGGTTGAGAGCGAACTACTGCCGGGCCGCACCCACATCGCTTTTGGCGGTGATAGAACTGGTCGGGCTGCCGGATGGAAAGATGCCCCGGATTCTCGGGAGCCGGCGGCGTGACTAGGTGAGGATGTGCTCGATGAGCGCGGCGGATGCCGGAATCTGGGCGTCGTCGGGGACATAGGCGAGGTCCAGCTCCAGCAGGTCGACCAGAGTGCGAATAGAACCCGGGCGTCACGTGAACCGTCTAAGGGTTGCTGCTCTTGTATTGCTGGACTCTTGGGCTGCCGAGAGGCTTCCGTTTCTTGAGCCTTGTGCCCTTCCAGTACGGGTGGCCCCTTTGCCGTCGGAGGAGCGGGCCGGTCGTCCGGCGAATGGGTCGCAAGGCCGAGCAACGCCCGCGCAGCACGAATCCAGGCCGAAGGGTCGGCCAAGCCAGCATCATGGTCAGATTCGTGTGGCCCGTCGCAAGGCCTACGTTGAGTTCCTGGAGCAAGCCCACATCACCGGCGAGCTTTACTACGGGCTCGGTGACGTCTGCATGACCAGACGAGCAGATGAGGAAAGTCCAGGAGGTACGCATCGTTCTGCGGGATGATTACGATCCACTGAGTCGTTCTCAGTAACCGAAGATCGCGTTGTGTGATGCCGATATGGTCCACTCGTGCTCCCGGTGCAGCAGCACGAGTGCGGCTCGGACCATCTGCCCGATGCGCCAGGGATCGAGGCCGACTCGGCGCAGGGCCTTGAAGGTGACGGTGAGCAGGGCGTTCGCACGTTCGCCAACGCCGCGCAGGCCCCGCAGCACCTTGTTGTAGGTGTGCTGGTCGTCGCTGAGCCGGGCCTGGCCGCGCTTCTGCACCGGCACCCCGATTTCAACGGAGCGCTATGGGAGGTCACGCAAGGTGCCCCTGACGCACAGGTGCGCTTCAACCGTACCCACGAGGTGCTCCGTGACCAGGGCCTGGCGGGCGTTGTCCGGGGGTCGCAGGAGGCCGGCGGTGAACAAACCGCGAACAAGAAGGCCCGCATCGGGCAATAAGCGCCGACCCTCCTTCGAGAAAGGCGCCGGATGCATGACCCTTACCCCCATCCGCCGAGGCCGGTGGCGGCGGAGACGGACGACGCGTCGGTCATCGCCAAGTCGCGCGACGAGCCCGAGTGGTTCGCGGTGATCTTCGACCGGTACTTCACCGCCATCCACCGCTACGCCGCCGCCCGCCTCGGGCCCGCGGCCGCCGACGACGTGGCGGCGGAGACGTTCCTGATCGGCTTCGACCGGCGCGCCCGCTACGATCTGACCCACGCGCGGGCCAAAGCCTGGTTGTACGGCATCGCCACCAACCTCATCGCCCGCCACCGCCGCGACGAGCTGCGCCACTACCGGGCGCTCGGCCGCGCGGCCGGCCGCGACGACGTCGAGGGCCACGCCGAACAGGTCACGGACCGCGTCTCCGCCGAGCTGCTCCGCCCACGGCTGGCCCGCGGCCTGAAAGCGCTGTCCCAGCGGGACCGCGACGCGCTGATGCTCGTGGCCTGCGCCGATCTCAGCTACGCGGAGGCGGCCTTCGCCCTGGGCGTCCCGATCGGCACCGTCGGCTCGCGGGTGAACCGGGCCAGAGCCAAGCTCCGCAGGACGCTGGGTCACGTGGCGAAGGAGGCCTGAACCATGGAAGAACTGCGAGAGCTGCGCCGCCACCACGACGCCCAGCCGGAACCCGCTCAGGCGACCGTCGACGCGGCCCGCGCCCGCCTGGACGCGCACATGCGCGACGGCCGGAGCCGCCGGGCCCGCCGGATCCGGCCGATGTGGGGGCTGAGCCTGGCCGGAGCGGCCGCCGCCGTCGTGGCCGTGGCCGCGACGGTCGCCCCCGGCGCGGGCGTGGATCCGCGGCCCTCCCCGGCCCGGCCGTCCGCCACCGCCGAGCTGCGGCTGCGGCCGGTCGCCGACGCGCAGGACGTGGCGGACAACGCGGCCCTGCTGGCCGGCGCCGAAGCCGGATGGGCGCTCTCACCCACGCAGTGGGGTTATGTGAAGAGCGTGAGCGCCGTGACCCGTACGGACGCCGGGGAGTGGCTGCGCGGCCGTCCTGAGCAGACCGGCACCCACGAGCAGTGGCGGCGCTTCGACGACAGGGCGTTCGCCACCATCGAGCAGGGCCGTCTCAAGGTGCACAAGGGGTCGGAGTTCGAGGTGACGTACCGCTACCTGCTCGCCCTGCCGACCGACGCCGGTCAGCTGCTGGCCCGCGTCTACGCGACGGTCGACGAGGAGGACGCCAGGAACCGCGCGTCGTTGCGGGAACGCGCCCGGCAGCGGGCGCAGGCCACGGGGAAGAGCCGGGAAGAGGCCAGGCGGATCGCCGCGGAGTCGGCGCCCGCTCTCACCCGCGTGGAGCGCGACAGGTGGGCGTTCCAGCTGATCGCGATGGGGATGAGGGACGCCGCGCTGCCGCCCAGGCTGCGCGCCGCCATGTACGGCGCCCTCGCCGCGATCCCCGGCGTGCGGTACGAGGACACGGCGTCGGACCTGCTCAAGCGGCGCGGCGTCACCCTTTACCACGTCCTGGACGGATACCTGCGCGACGAGATCTTCATCGATTCGGAGACGTACGCGTACCTGGGCTACCGCACCATCGTGGTCAGGGACCACCGGGAGCCGGCGTTCGGCGAGTGGCGGAAGGGGGAGATCCGCGACTGGAACGCGCTGGTCGAGGCCGCCGTCGTCCAGAAGGCCGGGCAACGCCCCCGCTGAGCGCCGCGTCCGGCGGGCCGGCTGCGCGTCAGGCCCGGCTGAGCACCGGGGCCCGGCCGGCCAGCTGAATGCCGGGGCCCGGCCGGTGTGCCGCGTGGTGTGGCCTAGCATGCGGGCATGCAGACTGCTGCCGGTGTCGTGCTCGCGGGCGGGCGCTCCTCGCGGATGGGGCGGCCGAAGGCGTGGCTGGAATGGCATGGTTCGACGTTGCTGTACCGGGCCGCCGCGGTGGTCGGCAGGGCGGTCGACGGCCCGGTCGTCGTGGTGGCCGCACCCGGGCAGGAGCTGCCGCCGTTGCCGCCGGGAGTGACGGTCGTCGAGGACCCCGTGGAGGGGCTGGGGCCCATGCAGGGGCTGGCCGTGGGGCTGGCGGCGGTGGCGGATCGGGCCGAGGTGGCGTTCGTGTGCTCCACCGACCTGCCCTTCCTGCATCCGGCCTTCGTCCGCCGGGTCCTGCGCGCCATGGACGGGGGAGCGGACGTCGCGCTGCCGGTCGCCCGCGGGTTCCGGCAGCCGCTGGCCGCCGGCTACCGGACCGCTCTGGCCGGACTGGTCACGGAGCTGCTGGCGGCGGGGGACCTGCGGCCGGGCATGCTTTTCAAGCACTGCGAGGCGGTCCAGCTGAACGACGGCGAGCTGCTGGCCGACAGCGGGCTCGCGCGGCACGACCCTGAGCTCGAGTCCGTGGTGAACGTCAACTCCCCCGAGGACTACGCGGCGGCCAGGGAACGGCCGCCGGCCGAGGTCACGGTGGAGTGCTTCGGCGCGCTGGCCAGGAACGGGAGCCACCGGCCGCGCACCGTCCCGGCCGCCACCCTCGGCGCCGCCGCGACCGCGGCCGGACTGACCCTGGACCGCCACGTGGTCGCCGCGCTCAACGGCGACCAGGTCACCAGGGACGGCGCCCTGCCACTCGTGGCCGGCGACACGGTCTCCTTCCTGTCCGCCGACGCCGGCGGCTGACAGGGCGAGCAGCCCCGGGAGGGTGGGCCAGGGGATCGTCTCCTCGTGGCGCGTCGTAGAGTCGGGACATGGCACCTGGCGGGTTCTTCGGCCAAGCGCTGCTCGTGGACGTCGCCGGCCGCGACGCGAGCGGTGCCCCCATCGCGCTGGACGAGCCGGTGCTGCGCTCCTACCTGGGCGGTGTGGGCCTGGGCACGTGGCTGCTGCACCGCCTGGCGCCACCCGGCGTCGATCCGCTGGCTCCCGAGGCGCCGCTGGCCTTCGTCTTCTCCTCGCTGGTCGGCACCCCGCTGACGACCAGCGCGAAGTTCGCGGTCGTGGCCAAGTCGCCGCTGACGGGGCTGCTGACCGACGCCCTGGCCTCCAGCCGGTTCGCCATCGCCGGCAAGCTGACCGGGCATGACGCGATCGTGATCCGCGGCCGGGCCGACGAGCTGTCGGTGCTGCTGATCGACGGCGGCGACGTACGGCTGGAGCCGGCGCCCGAGCTCGCCGGGCTGACCGCGGCGCAGGCCGAGACCGCGGCGAGAGAGCGTTTCGGCCGCAACTGGCGCAGCGCGGCCATCGGCCCGGCGGGGGAGCGGCAGGTGCGCTACGCCACCATCAGCCATGACGGCCGGCACGCGGGCAGAGGCGGCCTCGGCGCGGTGATGGGCGCGAAGAACATCAAGGCGGTGCTGGTCAGAGCCGCCGCCAAGGTGTCGGTGGCCGACCCGGCGGGAGTCCTGGCCGCCGCCCGCGACCTGCGCGAGCGCAGCTTCGGCCCGGCCACCGCGAAATACCGCGAGCTGGGCACGCTGGCCAACCTGCTGGCCTTCAACGCCGTCAGCACCCTGCCCACGCGCAACTTCACCGCGGCCACCTTCGAGGGCGCACCCCGCCTGGCCGCCGAGGAGCTGCACGAGCTGCGCGGCGTGGCCCGCAACAGCTGCGCGTCCTGCTCCATCGGCTGCGAGCACATCTACTCGCGCAAGGGCGGCGGCCAGCAGCGGATGGAGTACGAGAACGTCTTCGCGCTCGGCCCGCTGTGCGGCGTGTCCGACCCCGACGAGGTGTTCGCCGCCAGCGCCCGCTGCGACGAGCTGGGCATCGACACGATCTCGGCGGGCGGCACGATCGCCTGGGCCATGGAGTGCGTCGAGCGCGGCCTGCTCGACGAGCCGTGGCTGCGCTTCGGCGACGGCTCGGCCCTGATCCGCGCCCTGGACGCGATCGGGGAGCGGTCGCCGGGCCTGGGCGAGCTGCTGGCGCAGGGCTCTCGCCGGGCCGCCGTCGTGGTCGGCGGCTCGTCGATCGACTTCGCGCCCCAGGTCAAGGGGCTGGAACTGCCCGGATACGAGCCGCGCAGCCTCCAGGCGATGGCGCTCGGCCTCGCGGTGAACGCCAGGGGAGCCGACCACAACCGGTCGGGAGCCTACGAGGCCGACCTGTCGGGCGAGCTCGACCGGCTGTCCGGCGGTGCGGCCCACGTCGCCGCCGCGGTCGGCACCGAGGACCGCGCCGCCGTCATGGACTCGATGATCCTGTGCAAGTTCCTGCGCGGCGTCTTCGACGACCCCTTCACGGAGTGGGCCGGGCTGCTCGCCCTGGTCACCGGCTGGCCGGTCGACGCCGCCGAGCTGCGCGAGACCGCCCGGCGGATCGTCCGGGCCAAGCGCGCGTTCAACCAGCGCGAGGGCGCCACCGCGGCCGACGACACGCTGCCGGCGCGGATGCTGGAGACGCCGCTGGAGCTCGGCTCAGGACGCCTGGCGGCGCTCGACGAGGGCCGCCTGCGCTCGATGGTCGCCGGTTACTACGCCGCCCGCGGCCTCGACGCCGAGGGGCGCGTCGCCCCGGCCGACCTCGCGGAACTCCTGCTCGACGGGTAGATGAGCCGCCGTGTCGTGGAACGGACCAGATGAGGGTAGAAGATCGGCCACCCGAAGGGGTACATTGCCTGACATAGTGTATGCCGTATTCAGTATGCCGAATTGCGGTGCTCTCAAGATGAGGTTGAGATGACGACGATCGAGGAGCCGGCGACCGCCATACGGACCGTGACCGTCGAGATCGACGGCCGCGAGGTGAGCGTGCCCGAGGGCACCACCATCTACGACGCCGCGAAGTCGGTGGACATCGACATCCCGGTGCTGTGCCACAACGAGCGTTACGACCCGGTCGGGGTGTGCCGCATGTGCGTGGTGGACACGGGCGGGCGGGCCTTCGCCGCCGCGTGCGTGCGCCCCTGCGAGGACGGCATGGAGGTCAGGACCAGCACCCCCGAGCTGGAACGCAACCGCGCCACGCTGACCGAGCTGCTGCTGTCCGACCAGCCGCCGCGCGAGGAAGACCCGAAGCAGACGACCACCGGCGACAACCTGCTGCTCGACCTGGCCGACCGGTTCGACGTGGCCAAGGAGACGGCCGGCCTGCCGTGCGGCTCCGGCCGCGGTCTCGACACCTCCAACCCGGTCATCGCGGTCGACCACGACGCGTGCATCCTCTGCGACCGGTGCGTACGAGCCTGCGACGACATCCAGGGCAACGACGTCATCGGCCGCTCGGGCAAGGGCTACTCGACCACGATCTCCTTCGACCTCGACGACCCCATGGGCGCCAGCTCGTGCGTGACCTGCGGCGAGTGTGTGCAGGCCTGCCCCACCGGCGCCCTGACCAACAAGGCGATCAACGACGTCCCCATCAGGCCCCGCGAGGAACTGGACGCGGTCGACACCGTCTGCCCGTACTGCGGCGTCGGCTGCGCGCTCACCTACTACGTCGACCGCGAGCGCGGCGCCATCGCCTTCGCCGAGGGCCGCGACCAGCCGGGCTCGCAGAGCCGGCTGTGCGTCAAGGGCCGCTACGGCTGGGACTACGCGGCCTCCCCGCAGCGGCTGACCGTGCCGCTGATCAGGGTGGATTCCTCCTACCCGAAGGGCCCGCTGTCGGCGGACGTGCGCGGCGACGGTCGCAACGACCGGGGGCGGGGCGGCGGCGGAGGCGGCCGCAGCGGCGGCGGACGCGGCTCGGGGCTGAGCAAGAACCGCAAGGACGGCCGGCGCAAGCCCGGCGGCCTGGTCGACTACGACGAGGTGCTGCCGCACTTCCGCGAGGCCACCTGGGAGGAGGCGCTCGACCTCATCGCCCGGCGGCTGAAGGAGATCCACGCGGAGCAGGGCGCCGGCGCCATCGCCGGGTTCGGCTCGGCGAAGTGCTCCAACGAGGAGGCCTACCTCTTCCAGAAGCTGATCAGGGCCGGGTTCGGCACCAACAACGTCGACCACTGCACCCGGCTCTGCCACGCCTCGTCGGTGGCGGCGCTGTTCGAGGGGGTCGGCTCGGGCGCGGTCTCGACCACGTACGGCGACGTCGCCAACGCCGACGTCGTGATCATCACCGGCTCCAACCCGACGGCGAACCACCCCGTCGCCAGCTCCTTCTTCAAGCAGGCTCGCCGGCGCGGCACGAAGATCGTCTACGTCGATCCGCGCGCCAGCACCGTGTCCGAGCACGCCGACTACCACTGCCAGGTCAAGCCCGGCACCGACGTGGCGTTCTACAACGCGATCATGCACGAGGTGATCAGGCTCGGCCTGATCGACATGGACTTCATCAGGGCCCGCGTCTCCGGCTTCGAGGACCTGGTGCGCACGGTCGACGAATACCCGCCCGAGCGCGCCGCGCAGATCACCGGCGTCGACGCGGACCTGATCCGCGAGGTCGCGCGGGTCTGGGGCGAGGCCAAGGCCGGCGTCATCTACTGGGGCATGGGCATCTCCCAGCACACCACCGGCACCGACAACGCCCGCTGCCTGATCGCGCTCTGCTCGATCACCGGCAACGTGGGCCGGCCGGGCACCGGGCTGCACCCGCTGCGCGGGCAGAACAACGTCCAGGGCGCCTCCGACGCCGGGCTGATCCCCATGTTCTACCCCGACTACCAGGGCGTCGACCGGGACGGCACCCGGCGCAGGTTCGAGGAGGCGTGGGGCACCCGGCTCGACCCCGAACGCGGCCTGACCGTCACCGAGATCATCGGCTCGGTGCTGAAGCCGGGCGGGGTCCGGGGCATGTACATGCTGGGGGAGAACCCGTTCCTGTCCGACCCCAACATCAACAAGGTGCGCAAGGCGCTGTCGCAGCTGGACTTCCTGGTGGTCCAGGACATCTTCCTGACCGAGACCGCCGAGTTCGCCGACGTCATCCTGCCCGCGTCGTCGTACCTGGAGAAGGACGGCAGCTACACCAACACCGACCGGCGGGTGCAGCTCGGCCGCAAGGTGATGGACCCGCCGGGCCAGGCCAGGGTCGACTGGGAGATCATCCAGGACATCGCCCGGCGGATCGGGCTCGACTGGTCCTACTCCTCGGCCAGCGAGGTGTTCGACGAGATGGTGGCGCTGATGCCGTCGTACGCGAACCTGCGCCACGACAACCTGGGGCTGAGCGGAAAGCTCTACCCCAACGCCGACCCCGACCACTCCGACGGCACCGTGGTGCTGTTCGACGAGCGGTTCAACACCGACGACGGGCTCGCCCACCTGGTCCCGGCGCAGTGGCTGCCGGCCAAGGAACTGCCCGACGCGGAGTTCCCGCTGGTGCTCAACACCGGACGGCTGCTCGAACACTGGCACACCGGATCGATGACGCGGCGGTCGTACGCGCTCGACGCGATCTCGCCGATCGCCGAGGTCTACATGCATCCCAAGGACGCCGCCGACCGGGGCCTGTCGCACGGGCAGATGGCCCGCGTGCGCTCCCGGCGCGGCTCCATCGAACTGCAGGTCCGCGTCTCCCACCGGGAGCAGGCCGGCAACTGCTTCATCCCGTTCCACTTCCGTGAGGCGGCGGCGAACCTGCTGACCATCGACGAGATCGACCCCTTCGGCAAGATCCCCGAGTTCAAGTTCTGCGCGATCCAGGTCGAGGCGCTGGGCGGTCGGGAGGCCGAATCGCTCAGTACCGGACCTCTGAACGGCATGGGAAGTGTCTGAATGACCCTGAGTTTCGAGGTGGGACGTCCGCGGGTCCCCGGCGTCGAGGCGCGGGCCGGCAAGTTCCCCGGCCCGTCGCTGATCCCGGCGCTCAACGCCATCCAGGCGCGGCTGGGCTGGCTGCCCAGGGAGGAGCTGGAGGAGCTGTCGCGCACCATGCGCAGGCCGCTCTACGAGATCCAGGGGCTCATCTCCTTCTATCCGCACTTCCGTACGACGGCGCCCGCCAAGGTGCAGGTCAGCGTGTGCCACGACCTGTCGTGCTGGCTGCGTTCGGCCGACGACCGGATCGCCGAGATCCGCGCCCGTTACGGCGACGACACCGAGATCGAGCTCAACGAGGTCTCCTGCCTGGGCCGCTGCGACAGCGCCCCGGCCGTGGCCGTCAACGAGCACCCGGCGCCGGCCGCCGGCGTCGACGCGCTCGTGGCCGCCGCCCGCGAGGCCGAGCTGGACGAGGCCGGTGTGACGGGGCGTGCCGAACCCTGGCCGAACGACCCGTACCCGGCCGGGTCCGGCCTCGCGTCCCGGTACGCCAGCCTGCGCGCGCTGCTGGCCGGCGAGGTGAGCGCCGAGAGCGTGGTCGCCACGCTGGAGGCCTCGGGGCTGCGCGGCATGGGCGGCGCCGGGTTCCCCACCGGCCGGAAGTGGGGCCTGGTCGCCGCCACCGACCCGGGCGGCGTCAAATACGCGATCTGCAACGCCGACGAGTCCGAGCCCGGCACGTTCAAGGACCGCCAGATCCTCACCGACCAGCCGCACCTGGTGATCGAAGGACTCCTGCTCGGCATGGCCGTGACCGGCGCCGAGCAGGGCTGGATCTTCATCAGGCACGAGTACGGCCCCGAGGAACGGGTGCTGCGCGCGGAGCTCACGGCGCTGCGCGAGGCGGGCGTGATCGGCGCGGACGCCTGCGGCAGCGGCCGCCGGCTGGAGGTCGACATCTTCGTCTCGCCCGGCGGCTACATCCTCGGCGAGGAGACCGCGCTGCTGGAATGCATGGAGGGGCACCGCGGCGAGCCGCGCAACAAGCCGCCCTTCCCCGGCAACTACGGCCTGCACGGCCGCCCCACGCTGATCAACTCGGTGGAGACCTTCGCCGACGTGCCGGTGATCCTGCAACGCGGCGCCGAATGGTGGGCCGAGCAGGGCGAGGGCGACAGCGTCGGCTGGAAGTTCTTCGCCGTCTCCGGGCACGTCGAGCATCCCGGCGTCTACTGCGTGCCGATGGGCACCACGGTGCGCGCCCTGATCGACCTGGCCGGCGGCGTGCTCGGCGGCGCGGAGGTCGGGGCCGTGCAGCCGGGCGGCGCGTCCTCCAACTTCATCGGCCCCGACCGGCTGGACCTGGCACTCGACTTCGGCACCCTCGCCGAGGCCGGCACCATGCTCGGCTCCGGCGCGCTGGTGGTGCTGGCCGAGGGCACCGACCTGCTGGCCGCCTCGACCAACGTGCTGCGCTTCTTCCGCAACGAGTCGTGCGGCAAGTGCGTGCCCTGCCGGGTCGGCTCCACCAAGGCGCACGAGCTGCTGCGGGAGACGCTGGACTCCGGGTCCGGCACTCTCGACGAGGCGCGCAAGGGCCGGATCCTGCAACTGGAGGAGACGATGCGCAAGACGTCCATCTGCGGGCTCGGGCAGGTGGCGCTGGGTCCGGTGGTGTCCGTGCTGGGGCTGGACAAGGGCGGCGCGGCGGCCCGGCCGCAGCCCCGTCCCGGCGGCTCGGCGGAGCAGCCGGACCGTTGAGCGGCAAGGAGTTCTTCACCGCCAGGACCCTCGCCGAGGTCCGAGAGGGGTTCCGGCCCTCCCGCCGGACGCCGGCCGAGCGCGTCCCGCTGGCGCGGGCGCTGCGCCGGGTGCCCGTCGCCGACGTCACGTCGCCCGCCGACCTGCCCGGCTTCGCCCGTTCCACCGTGGACGGCTTCGCGGTCGGGGCGGCGGACACCTACGGCGCCTCCGACGGGCTCCCGTCCTATTTGGACCTGCTCGGCGCGGTGCGGATGGGCGCCGAGCCCGACGTGGCCGTACGGCCGGGCGGGTGCGTCGCGATGCCGACCGGGGGAGTGATCCCGGCCGGCGCCGACGCGGTGGTGATGGTGGAGTACACCGCCGAGACGATGCCCGGCACGATCGAGGTGACCAGGCCCGTCGCGCCCGGCGCCGGCATCGTCCGCGCCGACGAGGACGTCACGCGCGGCGGCGTCCTCGCGCCCGCCGGCCGGCCGCTGCGCGCCCCCGACCTCGGCTTCCTCGCCGCCGCAGGGGTGAGCGAGGTCTCCGCGCACCGCCGCCCCCGGGTGGCGATCCTGTCCACCGGCGACGAGGTGGTGCCGCCCGGCACCGCCCGGCTCGCCGCCGGGCAGGTGCGCGACGCCACCGCCTCCGCGCTGGCCGGGCTGGTCGCCGACGCGGGCGGCGAGCCGTGGATCGCCGGCATCGTCCCCGACGAGCCCGGCGCGCTCAAGGACCGGCTGACCGCGGTGCTGCCCGAGTCCGACCTGGTCGTCGTCTCGGCCGGCTCGTCGGTCGGCGCGCGTGACGAGACCGCGGGCGCGGTCGCCGCGATCGGCGACGTCTGGTGCCACGGCATCGCCATCAAACCCGGCAAACCCACACTGCTGGCCGAGTGCTCCGGCGTGCCGCTCATCGGGCTGCCGGGCAACCCGCTGTCCGCCCTCGTGGTGTTCGGCCAGGTGGGCGTGCCGCTGCTGTGGCGCATCGCCGGCTGCGAGAACCCGCCGCCGCAGCCGGGCACCCGCGCCCGGCTCTCCCGCGACCTCGCCTCGGCGGCTGGCCGCCTCGACGTGGTCCAGGTCGCCGTACGCGACGGCGTGGCCGAGCCGATCTTCGGCCCGTCGGCGCTACTGTCGGTGCTGGCCCGCGCCGACGGTTACGTGATCGTGCCGGAACCGGCCACCGGGCTGGACGCGGGCACCGAGGTAGAGGTCACCCTGTACAGATGAGCGCTGAAAGTCCCTTCGTCTCCGACGTGCCCGCGGCACAGGCGCTCGCCGTCTGGCGCGAGGCCCGCGCCGCGGCCGGCTGCCCCGCACGGGTCGATCCGGTCAGGATGCTGGTCGGGGCCGCCGTCGGCCGCGTCACCGCCGAGCCGGTGTGGGCGCTGCGGTCCTCGCCCGCCTTCGACGCCGCGGCCATGGACGGCATCGCGGTCCGCGCCACCGACACCGTCGGCGCGGCCGACACCACGCCGGTGCTGCTGGCCGCCGGCGACTTCGCCGTCGTCGACACCGGGGACCCGCTGCCCGAGGGGTACGACGCCGTGGTCATGCGCGAGCACGTCCACCGCACCCCGGACGGGGAGGCCGAGCTGCGGGCGGCCGTACCTCCGTACCAGCACGTCCGTTCCATCGGCGAGGACATCAGCGCCGGCGAGCTGCTGCTGCCCGAGGGACACCGGCTGCGCCCCGTCGACGTCGCCGCCTGCGCCGCGGCCGGGATCGTCGAGGTCGGCGTCCGCCGCGCGCCCCGCGTGGTGATCGTGCCGACCGGCGACGAGATCCGCCCGGTCGGCGCCGAGCTCGCCCCCGGCGACATCCTCGACACCAACTCGATGATGCTGGCCGCGCAGGCCAGGGAGGCGGGCTGCGAGGCTCGGGTCACGGAGATCGTCCCCGACGACCCGCAGGCCATCACCGCGATGCTCATGGAGGCGACCCAGGACGCCGACCTGGTCCTGCTCATCGCCGGCTCCAGCGCCGGACGTGACGACTACACCGCGCGCGTCGTCGCCGGGGCCGGCGTCGTCGCCGTCCACGGGGTCGCCGTGCGCCCCGGCCATCCCGTCGTCCTCGGCGCGGCCGGGCGGACGCCGGTGATCGGCGTCCCCGGCTATCCGGTGTCGGCGGCGCTCACCTTCGACATCTTCGCCGCACCCGCGCTCGCCGAACTGGAGGGCGCCGCGCCGCGCGAACGCCCGTCCGCCACGGCGCACCTGGCCAGGAAGCTGCCGTCGGCCATCGGCATGGACGACTGGGTCCGCGTCCGCCTCGGCCGGGTCCGCGACCGCCTCGTGGCCACCCCGCTGCCCAGGGGCGCCGGCGTGCTCACCTCCCTCGTCCGCGCCGACGGCCTGCTCGTCGTGCCCTCGGGGGTGGAGGGCCACCACGCCGGGGAGCAGGTCCGGGTCGAGCTGCTGCGCGGGCTGTCCGAGATCGGCCGGACCATCGTCGCCATCGGCTCGCACGACATGGTGCTCGACCTCGCCGCCTCCGCCCTGCGCGCCGCCGACCCGCTCATCACCCTGGCCTCGTCGAACGTCGGCTCCCTCGGCGGCCTGGTGGCCCTGCGCGACGGCCTCTGCCACGTGGCCGGCTCCCACCTGCTCGACCCGGCCACCGGCCGGTACACGCTGCCGTACGTGGACCGGCTGCTCGGCACGGACGCCGACGTCGCGGTGATCCGGCTGGTCCACCGCGACCAGGGCCTGATCGTCGCCCCCGGCAATCCGCTCGGCCTGACCGGCATCGAGGACCTCGCCAAACCCGACCTGCGTTACGTCAACCGGCAACGCGGCGCCGGCACCCGGGCCCTGCTCGACCACGAGCTGACCGGCCTCGGCATCGACTCGCGCGAGGTGTCCGGCTACTCCCGCGAAGAGCACACTCACCTCGCCGTGGCCGCGGCCGTGGCGGCCGGCCGCGCGGACGCCGGCCTCGGCATCCTCGCCGCCGCCCGCGCCTTCGGGCTCGACTTCGTGCCGGTGGCGCGGGAGCCGTACGACCTGGTGCTGCGTACCGGGACCCTGGAGGAGGAACTGCTGGCTCCGCTGTGGGAGCTGCTGGAACAGCCGGAGTTCCGTGCCGGGGTGGAGGCCCTGGGCGGCTACTCCTGCGCCGAAACAGGCCGCCGCGTCCGCTGACGGGAGTCGACGGGTCGCCGATGAGGCGATCCGTCAACCGGGTAGCCGCCGCTCTCAGCCGCGCGGGGCGTACATGATCACCAGAACACCCACCAGGCAGATCAACGCCCCGGCGACGTCCCAGCGATCGGGCCGGAAACCGTCCACGACCATGCCCCAGGCCAGGGATCCGGCCACGAAGACACCGCCGTAGGCGGCCAGGATGCGGCCGAAGTTCGCGTCCGGCTGCAACGTGGCGACGAACCCGTACAGGCCGAGCGCGACCACCCCGGCCCCGATCCACACCAGCCCGCGCTGCTCCCGCACCCCCTGCCAGACCAGCCACGCACCCCCGATCTCAGCGAGCGCCGCCAGCGCGAACAACATCAGTGAGCGAACGATCGTCATGACAGGTGGCGCTCCAATGGCAGCTTACGATCAGGAACCGGAGCCGTGCCGGTCCTGGCGCATGGCGAGACGGTGGCCTGCTCATCACCGGGCGGAGGAACTCATCTCTGACACCTTCTCCGCCCCGTTCATGGGCTGCTCGGCTCGTACGGCGAAGTGAACCGACGCGACTCTGGTCTCCTCCGCTTCCATCACCCACTCATAGACGCGCCCGGTTTCCAGCGGCAGTGGCGGGATCGGAATGGCGAAGCTGAGGTTGAACGGTACTCGCGTCGCTATCGGCTCCAGGTGATCGGGATCGGGAGTGATCTCGCCACTGAAGACCAAAGGCCCGTCGCTGTCCGTGAACGGACGGACCGGTACCCCTTCCTCGTCCAGCAGACGCAGAGCGAAGCGGATCTTCCGCGTCGCCTTCTCCCACGGGACCCGCAGGAACCCGGCCACGGCCGACATCGGCACCGCGGGCCCTGTGACGGACCAGCCCGCTCCCAGCAGATTGATCTTCCCGCTGGCCGCGTCCGTACTCGCGGCATCGGACAGGACCAGGAACCCCTGCATCAGGCGACAGCCCTCTTCAGCTCCAGCGCGTTGGCACCACGAGTGGGCGAGGGGGCCACCGGGCCGGTCAGTCCCTCGATCACCACACTCGCAGACGTCGACGAGGTGCCGTACGTGGCGGCGCCTTCCGTTCTAACGAGGTGGTGGACCTCCGCACCGATCGCCAAGGCATACCGGCGAACCGTGGACAGGCGTGGATCTCCTCCGACTCGCTCGAAGTCGGACACCGCGGGTTGACTCCGCCCCATCCGGTCCGCCACCTCGGTCTGCGTCAGCCCGAGTTGCTTGCGCACGCCCACGAGGGACTCGATGAGACGCATGTCGCGCTCGACGGCTGCGCTCTCCCGCTGGACATCGGGATCATCCAGGTCGATACCGAGCAGCGCGGCGATGTCGTGGTCCATGCCTACCTCCACTTATCGGTTTTACCTTATATTCTGCGCTGCCACTCTGCCAGTCGATCCCTCGCGGTCTCGATGGCACGGTCCTGCGCTCCGCGGCTTCCCTTCTTGTGGAATTTGAGACCTAAGAGAAGATGCTCCCCGTCCGTGAGCACG
Organism: Nonomuraea fuscirosea; assembly: GCF_035917475.1. Lineage (NCBI taxonomy): Bacteria > Bacillati > Actinomycetota > Actinomycetes > Streptosporangiales > Streptosporangiaceae > Nonomuraea > Nonomuraea fuscirosea. The sequence continues at coordinate 3,315,637 of NZ_CP109074.1, forward strand.
GCGTAGTACAGGCGGTACTCGTCGCCTCTGTAGCTGAGGCGAGCTTCGCTGAGACCTCTGCCCAGCGTCCTCACGTCGCGGCCCATCACCTGCTCATGCTCGATCCGCCACATCAGATGCCCGAGTTCGATGGCAGGCGGCTTGCCCTGCAGGACCTCGCGGATCTCCTTGCTGACGACGTCGGCTCCAGCGGGAGTGGCGTACAACCGCCACTTGCCCTTGGACCGTTCCTCCACGGGCCACCCCTTCACCGCCGGTCACAGCGCCATCGCCGGCCACTAACGTACCGGCAAGGATTCGGCTGTACCTGCGCAATGAAGGGCTTGGCCTGACCAGCATCTCAGGAGCGGGCGGAGAGTGCCGCCTGGGTGCTGGGCGGAGTCTGCTGTGCAGCATCCGCAGTTCACGGTCCAGTGCCTGCTCGGGCCCGAGGCGGTGAGAAGGGTGCCGATCGCGGTATCAACCCGTGGCCCCTTCGCCTCGTGACTGATGGCATGCCGTCAACGGGGCGGCATGCCGTCGAGGCAGAGGAGGGCCCTGTGCTCTGGGTGATCGAGGGGCAGCCGGACACCACGTACGACGGCAAGGAGACACTGCCCGAGACCGTACAGGCGGATATCAACCACCTGGAAGGCAACCGCGCCGTGAAGTCGCACGTGAAGAGCCGGGACGTGTCGTATTCGCGAGAGCAGGCTGGAACGCCGTACGCGACGAAGCTGGAGAAGGGCGAACCGATCTACGTCCTGGCCCACGCCGGGATAGCCGCCTCCGGGCCGTGGATCGGCGGAATGGACTTCCCGACCTTCGCCGACAAGATGGTGCGGAAGTTCGGCAACCAACTCGACGGACGGACCGTGTACGTCCTGGCGTGCTTCATCGGAGAGAAGGCGTACAAGCTGGCCGAGGCGCTCGCCGAGCGGGGTGCCAAGAACGTCAGGCTCTACGTGCCCAACAAGCTGATGTACATCAGCACAGCCGGGATCCCCCACGTACTGAGTTCGAACCAGTCGTTTGAAGAGGGCAACGAGTACGTTGCCAAATACGCGAACCAGCACAAGAGAATGAAGTTGTCGCTTCCGTGCGGCAAGGAGTGGAGCGGGGCCCGGGCCGCTGATGGGACCGGGACCGTCATCGCCGCGGGGGAGGTGGAAAAGGCGGTGATCGGCCATTTCGACCCGACCGGTACCGAAATTTGATAGACGTCGCCGGTCTCACGGATTCAGGTACCATCAGGGCTTCCGTCTGGGTGCTGGGCCGGCGGGTGCCGGTGTGGGTGGGCCGGGTCGGTGGTGAAGTGGAGGCCCTTGGCGGCCAGGTGGTGTTCCAAGGCTTCGGGGCTCTGGTGGGCGAGGTCGGGGAGGAGGTAGTACTCCTCCAGGAGGGCGCGGGCGGTGTCGTCGTCGCTGACCGCGCAGTCCCAGATCACCTCGTCGCCCTCCACGGTGACGTCGAAGGCGAAGAAGGCGCAGCAGGCCTTCTCCCGGGCGGCCAGGTCACGGGCCCAGGCCGCCACACCCGGTTCGGCGTTCAGGCGGAAGCGGATGCCCTGAGTGGTGCGTTCGCGGCCGATGAGGTGCTCGGCGAACAGGTGGCGGTATTCGTCCAGGCGCTCCTGGGGTGTGTCGGGGGCGGTGGTCATGTCGCAGATGATCGGGGTGGAAGCGGGTGGGATGTCCATGATGGGCCCTTTCTGGTGGGGTCGCCGGCTCTCTTGCGATGCCGCCATCTGAACCGTAGAGTCTGGACTCAGGTCCAGAGTCAAGGGGTTGCGGGTGAAGATCGGGCAGGTGGCTCACGAGGCCGGGGTGAGCGTGGACACGGTTCGCTTCTACGAGCGGCGCGGCATCGTGCCCGCCGCACGGCGCAGGCCCTCGGGCTACCGCGTCTTCGACGCCGCCGCGGTCGAACGGATCCGGATGGCCAAGAGCCTGCAGGAACTCGGGTTCACCCTGGACGAGATCGTCGACGCCCTTTCCGCCCACGACCGGGGCGGCGCCACGTGCGACAGCGAGCGCTGGCGGCTGGAGGCGGTGGTGGAGCGGATCGACGCCAGGATCGCCGAGCTGACCAGGGCCCGGCGCGGCGCGGCCGAGACCCTGCGTGACTGCCGGGCCGGCCGATGCCGGCTCGCCTATCCGCACGCCGACTGACGTAGCTGCGGGCTCGCCTATCAGGCACCCCGACTGACATGGCTGTGGGCTCGCGTATCAGGCACGCCGCCTGAAATACTCGTGCGCTGGCTGAAACCGCCCAAACTGCCGGAAGCATCGATGGTCGCCGGCTGAAGGGCTCGGGCCGGGTTCGGCGTCTGGGGGGAAGGGGACAGGGGATGCGGGGGCCGCTGGTCGTCAAGCGGGCACTCGGTGAGCCGCCGCTCCTCCTGGCCGCGACGGTCTCGATCCTGCTGGCGACGACCACGCTGGTCGCACTGACCATGTACGCCTCCTCCATCGCCGGCGCGGGCGTACGCAGGGCGCTGGAGACGGCCTCGTACCGGCAGACCACCACCACGATCAGCGCCCAGGTCGACGCCAGGACCTTCCCGACGTACGACCGGCTGGTCCGTGGTGAGCTCGCGGCGGCGTACGGGGCGGCGCCGGCGATCACCACGAGCCTGCGCTCCGACTCCTACGTCATGCCGGGGCAGGACGGCGAGGAACTGCCCGAACTGCTGCGGTTCGGCAGTCACGACGGGCTCGAGCGGCACGCGCGGCTGGTCGCGGGCAGGTGGCCGCGGGCCGGAGGGCGACGCGTCGAGGCGGTGATCTCGGAGGCGGCGGCCGCGGCCACCGGGCTCAGGACCGGCTCCGAGATCGTTCCCAAGGCGCGGCTCGACGGGCGTCCGGTCCAGGTCCGCGTAGTCGGCGTCTTCCGGCTCGACGACCCCGCCGAAGAACGCTGGGCCGGTGAGGAACTGCTGCGCCGGGGCGTGGAGCGCGGCGAGTACACCACGTACGGGCCGCTGATGGTGGCGAGCGAGACGTTCGTCGGGCGCTTCGCCACCGGCGTCAGGGCCGTCTGGGCGGCCGAGCCGGAGCTCGGCGCGCTGACGCCCGAGCGGCTGCGCCCGCTGGCCGAGGCCGTCGGCCGCGTGGGGGAGCGGCTGTCGAAGGCCGGCTGCGTGAGCTGCGTGACCGCCGGTGAACTGCCCGAGCTGCTCACCCAGCTCAGTACCGCCTCGCTGGTGGCTCGGTCGACCATGCTGATCTCGGTGCTGCAGGTGCTGTTGCTGGCGGCGTACGCGCTGATGCTGACCGCGCGGCTGCTGGCCGAGCACCGCCGGATGGAGGTGGCGCTGCTGCGTTCGCGCGGGGCGGGCACGATGCGGCTGGTGGCGCTGGCGGGCGGCGAGGCGTTGCTGGTGGCGCTGCCCTGTGCGCTCGTGGCGCCGTTCCTCGGGCCGCCGTTGCTCGCGCTGATCGGCCTGCTGCCCTGGATCAGGGCGTCGGGGGTACGGCTGGAGCCGGTCGCGGACCCGGGCACGTTCCTCGTGTCGTGCGGGGTGGCGCTGGCCGCGGCCGTGCTGCTGGCGTTGCCGGCCGTGGCGGGCTCGCGGCGTACGTACGTGGAGGAGCAGACGGCGCGCGGGCGCGGCGGCCGGCGCGGCCTGATCCAGGGGGCGGGCGCGGACCTGGCGCTGCTGGCGGTGGCCGGGCTGGCGATCTGGCAGCTCCAGCGCTACGGCGCGCCGGTCACCGAGACGGCGGCGGGCGGGCTGGGCATCGACCCGCTGATCATCTCCGGGCCCGCGCTGGCCCTGCTCGCCGGCGGCTTACTGGGGCTGCGGCTGGTGCCGCGGGTGTCGAAGCTGGCCGAACGGGTGACGTCCGGACGGCCCACGCTGGTCCCCGCGATGGGGGCCTGGCAGGTCAGCCGGCGGCCGCTCAAGTACGCGGGCCCCGCGCTGCTGCTCACCCTGGCCATCGCGATCGGCGTCGTGTCCATGGCCACCACCTCCACCTGGCAGGACTCGCAACGTGACCAGGCCGACCACCGGGCGTCGGCCGACCTGCGCCTGGCCGGGCCGGCCGAGGGGCCCGAGCTGGGGGCGCTCGGCCGGGGCACGGCGTTCACGGCGCTGCCCGGCGTCACCTCCGTCTCGCCCGCCTTCCGGGCGCAGACCGACGTCGGCGGCGAGAGCGCGCTGCTGCTCGCCCTGGAAGCGGGACGGCTCGGCGAGCTGTTCCGGCTGCGCCCCGACCTGTCGGAGCTGAGCGTGGCCGAGCTGGCGCGGGCGCTGCCCGGCGATCGGGCGGGCCGGCTGGAACTGCCGGGACGGCCGCGCGCCCTCACCGTCCGGGTCGAGACCCGCGCCGCCGCGACGGGCCGGCTCGTGCTGTCCGACGCGCTGGGGGTATGGCGCGACCTGCCGCTCGGTGAGCTGAAGTGGGGTCCCAACCTGGTCGAGGTCGATCTGGCCCCGCTGGCCGGGCGTGCCGGGCGGATCGCCTATCCGCTGTCGGTACGGGGTCTCGTGGCGGGTGAGCAGGCCGGGCCGAGGCTGACCGGGCTGAGCGCGGACGGGCAGGACGTGCCCGTGACCAGGGCCGTTTCGCGTCCCCACGGCGTCGTCACCTTCAACCGACCGGCCGAGCCTCGGTCCTCGGGCGAGGGCGGGGCGTCCGGAGAGCCGGGGCCTCCAAGGGAGCGCGGCGAGCCTGGGCCGTTGCCCGTGGTGATCACGCCCGGCCTGGCCGCCACGCTCAAGCTGGACGTCGGCCGGAGCGGGACGGTACGGCTGGCCGGCCGGGTCGTCCCAATCGTGGTGGCCGGGATCGTGACGAGCATGCCCACCGGCGCCCCCGGTCAGGAGGCCGTGCTCGCCGACTGGGAGACACTGCAGGCGTACGAGCTGGCCGCGGCGCGGCCGTCCAGGCCCGCCACCGAATGGTGGCTAGCCGCGGCCGGCACCGCGCCCGCGCGGGAGCTCCTGCGCCGCAACCCCCAGTGGGACGTGACCGTGATCGACCGCCGGGAGCTGGCCGCCGAGCTGCGCGACGACCCGCTGGCCGGCGCGCTCCAGGGCGCGCTCACCCTGGGGTTCGCCGCCGCACTCGGGTTTGCGGTGCTCGGGTTCCTGGTGAACGCCGTGGTCGCGGCGCGGGAGCGGCGGGCCGAGTTCGCCGTGCTGCGGGCCCTGGGTGCCGGTTTCCGCCAGGTGTTCGGGATGTTGCTCACCGAGCAGGCGTTCGTCATCGGGCTGTCGCTCGCGGCCGGCACCGGGCTCGCCGTGCTCGTCGGCGGCCTGGTCGTGCCGCGCGTCGTCCTGACCGGGCAGGCGTCGGAGGTCACGCCCGGCGTGCTGTTCCACGTTCCCTGGGCCGCCGTCGCCGCGATGCTCGTCCTGGTCACGGCGGTGCTGGTCGCGATCGTCGCCGGGCTGGCCCGGCGCGTGTGGCGGGGACAGACGCTGGAGGAGCGGTGACGATCCCCCTGGGCGTACGGGCGCACGCGGGCACGTTCGCGCTGATCGCCGTGCTGACGGCGGTCGCCTGCCTGCTCCTCGCCGGGCTGCCCAGGACGATGCAGGGCTCGTTCGACCAGGCCCTGCGCCGGTCGCTGGCCGGAGCTCCCGCGGTGCGGGCCGACGTGGCCGTCACCGGCGCCCCGGTCCTGCCACCCGGCGAGCTGCGCTCACGGGAGCTGTTCGAGGACGGCGGCCGGCGCTGGCGCCGGCTCCTGCCCGAGCCGCTGCGGCCGCTGATCGGGCCCGGCGGCCACATCAGCGCCAAGACCTCCCGCACGCCCGTCGCCGGCGCGAGCGGGGTCCGTGCCTTCGCCAACCTCGGCTGGCTGTCCGACGCCGACCGGCGGGTGGAGTGGGTCGGCGGCCGCGCGCCCGGCAGGCCCTCCACGATGGAGTACGCGGGCAGCACGATCCCCGTCATCGAGGTGGGCGTCGTGGAGGAGGCGGTGGCCCGGATGGGGCTGCGCGTCGGCCGGACCCTGATGCTCGGCGAAAGCGTGCACACCGCCGCGAAGATCGTCGGCGTCTTCAAGGCCAGAGACCCGGCCGACCGCGCCTGGAGCCACGACGCCGACGTCCTGCACGTCACCAGGATCGTGCCGCTGGACGCGCCGGAGGAGCTGCACACCACGACGCTGATGTCGGACGACGGGCTCGGCGCGCTGACCAACAGGGAACGCACCCTGTCCTACCGCTGGGTCCTCCCCCTCGACGGGCGGGCCGCGAACGCGCTGGGCGTGCCGGGCGTCGAAGCCGCGCTCGCCGAGTTCGAACGACAGGTGGACGTCCAGGGGACGGGCAGCATCACCTACCGCGTCGTCACCGGGCTGCCCGAGCTGCTGGCCGCCTTCCAGGCCGCGCTGTCGGCCGCGCAGACCATCATGTACCTGGTGCTCGGCGGCCTGTTCGCGGTCGCGCTCGGCGTGATCGCACTGGGCGTGCGGCTGCTGACCGACCGGATGGAGCTCACGCTGGCCCTGGCGCGGGCACGCGGCGCGTCGCTGCGGCAGGTGGCGGCGGCCGGGGCCGCGCTGACCGCGCTCGCGGTGGGGCCCGCGGCTCTGCTCGGGTACGCCCTGTCGTACCTGCTGCCGGGACCGGTGCCGCCGATCGTGCACGCCGGGCCGGCGGCCGTGGCCGTCGCCGCCGTGGCGTTCGCCGTGACGCGCGTGGTGCTCGCGCATCGCGCGCCGCTGAACGAGCGCCGGGCCGACTTGGTCGCCGCCCGGCCGTCCGCGCGGCGGCTGACGGTGGAGGCGCTGGTCGTCGTGCTCGCCCTGGCGGGGGCGTACCTGCTGCGGGCCAGGGGGCCGTCCGGCACCGCGCAGCAGGATCCGTTCCTGCTGCTGATCCCGGTCGCGCTGACGGTCGCGGCCGCGCTGATCACCTTGCGGTGTCATCCGTACCCGCTGCGGCTGTTCGTCCGGCTGGCCGCGCGGGGGCGGGCGGCCGTGCCGTTCCTGGGCCTGGCCAGGGCGGCCAGGGAGCGGTCCGCGGGCGCGCTGCCGGTGCTGATCCTGCTGCCCGCGCTGAGCCTGTCGGTGTTCGCCGCGGTGGTCCACGACGGGATCGGCACCACGCAGCAGGTGGCGTCCTGGCAGCGGGTGGGTGCGCCGATCAAGCTGACGTCGGAGGGGAACATCCCGGCCGACGTCGTCGATCGGGTGCGACGAGCGCCCGGCGTCGAGCAGGTGGCGCTCGCCCTGACCGGCCGGGTGCAGGTCAAGGCCACGGGGGAGTGGCCGTACGCCGTCGCCGTGGACCTCGCGGCGTGGCGGCGGGTCAACGCGGACGCGCCCATCGCGCTGCCGGAGCTGTCCTCGAAGAGCTCCGCGCTGCTCTCGCCCGCCCTGGACAGCCGGGGCTCGTTCGAGATCACCTGGTTGTCGCCGGTACGGCTGAACGCCCAAGGCGTGATCGACGCGGTGCCCGGGTTCTACTCCGGCGGGCAGTTCCTCCTCGTGTCGCAGGAGGTGCTGCCCTGGCCCGCGGCCGACACGCTGCTGATCAAGGGCGACATCACGCCCGCCGAGCTGGCCCGGCTGGTGCCGTCGGCCACCGTCGAGACGCAGGAGGCGGCGCTGGCCGAGATCAGGGCCGACCCGCTCACCGGCACGGTCCGCAGTACGATGGTGGTGGTGACGGTGGCGCTGGGGGCGTACGCGCTGGTCGCGATCGTGCTGTCGCTGGTCGCCGGGGCCGCGGGGCGGGCCAGGACGGTCTCGCTGCTGCGCACGCTCGGGCTGTCCGACCGGCAGGCCCGGCGGCTGACCCTGCTGGAGCTGCTGCCCGTCGTCCTCGTCACGGCGCCGGTCGGCCTGGCGCTGGGCCTGAGCCTGCCGGCCGCGCTCGGGCCGGGCGTGGACATGTCCGCGTTCGCCGGCGGCCTGCCCGTCACCGAGCACCCGCCCGGCCTGCTCACGCCCGTGGCGCTGGCGGCCGGGCTGGGGTTGTGCGCCGTGCTCGGGGCGTACGCGCACACCGCCATGAGCCGCCGGCGCGCCCTCGACGCCGCCCTCCGCGTCGGCGACGCCTGAGCGCGACGCCCTGCCGTGCGGCGACCGGGCCGGACGCGCGACCCGACGGCGACGCCTGACCCGGGCCCTCCGCCCGGCCGGCGATGGGGACGGGCACCGGGGCGGCCGTCGTGGGCCGCACCGGTCAGGGTGTCAGCGGACGCGGATGAAGACGGGGTTGGAGTAGAACCACAGGTCCTCCCACGGGCTCTCCTTCCCGTCGGCCTGCGGCTCCATCTCGTCCGTGCTGGTGCCGCGCACCCGCAGGTAGCTGTCCTGGCCCACGTCGCGCAGGGTGTGGCGGATGACGACCTCCTTGCCCTGGCGGCGCCAGTCGCCGGGACCGAAGCGGGCCACGACCTTCGTGGTGGGGTTGGTGGCGGCGTCGAGGTCCGAGCTCACGCCGGTGACCTGGCCCGTGATCAGGTCGACCCGCCGCACCTCGGGACGGTCGCCGTTGCCGTTCTTCCCGTCCAGGGGCCGGAAGCGGATCTCCACCTCGACGTCGGTGCGGCCCCGGCCGTTGACGACGAGCGTCTCGCTCACCGTGGCCCGGCGGCCCTGGTTGCTCGCGGTCACGTCGAGGGCGGTGATCAGGTCGCCGGTGGTCACGAAGATCCGGCCGCCCCGCAGGCCGTCCATGATGTCGCCGTAGTCCTGCCGCGCCGCCACGTACGTCTTGCTGTACTCGCCCGGCCAGAAGTCGGAGCCGCCCCTGGTCCAGTGCACGTGGGAGTCGGAGGTGGCGGTGATCCACCAGTGCCGGCCCTCGCCCAGCAGGGAGTCCCACAGGCCGCCGACGCGGGCGGTCATCTGGTCGAAACCGCCGTAGGTGGGGTGGTTGCCGTACCCGCCGCGGGCGCCGCCGTTCAGCGGCCCCGCCTGGTGACCGGGGGCGCCCTCGAAGCCCACGTACACGTCGGGGGCGGCGTTGTTGCCGTTGCGGAACTCGCGCGGAGTGTCCTGCCCCCACACGCCGAGCCCGGTCGCCGACCGGGACGCGTGGTGCGCGATCACCAGCGGCTTGCGCCCCATGCCACGGGCGGCCTTGAGGAACTCCACCATCTTGGCCTCGGTGTCGCGCCCCGGGTCGGCGGGGAAGGCGTCGTGCTTGGCGAAGCGGCTCTCCAGCTCGAACAGCTGCTGCGCCTCCCCGTCGTGGTGCGGGATCATCAAGGTGTGGTGGTCCAGCGCCGGCGCGTCGAACTCCATCCCCCAGAACTGCAGCACCTCCGGCACCAGCACCCGTGACCGCAGCAGATCGGGATAGGCCTGCTCCAGGTTCACCTTCGAATGCGTCGGGCCGCCGTGGTCGGTGCACATCGCCCAGGTCAGGCCGAAATGCTTGGCCATGATCGCGTTGGTGACGATGGGGTAGACCGCGTCCGCGCCCTTGTGGAAGGTCGGCGGGCTCGTCTTGGTGTCGAACTCGCCGCTGTACTCGGAGTGGACGTGGTGATCGCCCGCCCGCCACCTCCGGCCGGCGCCGCCGCCGCTGCCGAACGTACGCTCGTCGTCCGCCTGCGCCGGGGTGCCGCCGACCAGGGGAGCCGCCGCGGCCAGCGTCGCGCCGACACCGGCGTACTTGACCAGGCGGCGTCGGGAAAGCCCGGAGTGCTCGGTCTCCTCGGCCTTCTTGTTCCTCACAGTGCTGCCTTTCCTCCAGATAAGGGTGACAGCTGACAAACCTCCAATAGAGGCATGAACGCGACATGAATGGCCGCAGGAGACGCTGCTAACACTGCGCTGCGCCTCGGCTCCGGGAGGTATCGGGCTAAGATCATCGCTGCCCCGTCGTGAGAAGGAGTCCCCCATGCACCGCAGACGTTTCCTGGCCCTCGCGGGCGCCGCCGGCCTCAGCGCCGCGACCGGACACGTCACCCCCGCCCAGGCCGCGAGCTTCCCCTGTCACGACGCCGGCATCCCCGCCGAGGCGCACACCAAGCTGGGCGAACTGGCCCCGTACGGTGTCACCGCGCTCGCGTTCACCCCCTCGGGCGGCTGGGTCGTGGTCACCCAGGACGGCCGCTACTTCGCCCGCGGCGTCCCCGACGCCTGCTTCACCGAGCTCGGCGCGCTCGCCGCCGCCGGCCGGAAGGTCCACTGTGTGGCCTTCCCGCCCGAGGGCGGCGACCGCTGGGTGATCACCACCGACCGTGGCGTGACCGCGCGCGGTGTCCCCGCGGCGTGCGAGCAGCGCATCGACGCCTTCTATGAGGCCGGCCAGCAGGTCGTGGACGTCGCCTTCCCGCCGGCCGGAGGCGACCGCTGGGTGGTGACCGCCTCCGCCGGCTATCACGCCAAGGGCGTGGACGACGAGTGCTACCAGATGCTGCGCAACCTCACCCAGGGCGGCCGCCGCATCACCCGCGTCGCCTTCCCCCGCGCCGGTGGCTGGGCGGTCGTGGCGCAGGACGAGTTCCACGCCCGAGGCGTTCCCGACGCGTGCTTCGACCGGATGAACACCCTGGCCGACGGTGGCTGGCAGGTGCACAACGTGGCCTTCGCCCCGTCCGGCGGGTGGGCGCTGGCCTCACGCGGCAAGGTGCCCGCGCTGCCCGCCGACAAGGCGCGCCAGGTCGAGAACGCGGTCGGCGGGTCGACGATCTGGCAGCGGATGAGCGCGTACAAGACGCCGGGGGTGGCCATCGCGGTGGTCACCGGCAACAAGATCGCCTGGTCGACCGGATACGGTCGGCTGGAGGCGGGCGGCTCGGGCGCGGCCCATCCCGAGAGCGCGTTCCAGGCCGCGTCGATCAGCAAGGCCGTCACCGCGATCGGCGTCCTGCGCCTGCTCCAGACACGCAAGATCGCGCTCGGCGCCGACGTCCGCCCCTACCTCGGCTGGACCCTGCCCCGCCGCTCCTGCGTCACCTCCACGGAGGCGCCCACGATCGACCGGCTGCTGACCCACCGGGCGGGCGTGATCGGGCGCGGCTCCACCACCCCGGCCGGCGCCTGCACCGGGTTCGACGCGGGCGGCGGCGGCTTCCCCGGGTACGGCCCCGACGCGACCGTTCCCACACTGCTGCAGGTCATGAACGGCGCGGGCAACACGCAGAAGATCGAGCTGACCACCACGCCGGGCGCCGAATACCACTACTCGGGCGCCGGTTTCGTGCTGCTGCAGCGGATGGTGGAGCAGCAGAGCGGCATGACGCTGGCCCAGTACATGCAGCAGGAGGTGCTGGCCCCGCTCGGCATGACCACCAGCTCGTACGCGCTCGCCCCCGCCTTCGAACTGGCCGCCGGCCACACCACCACCGGCACGGTGATCCCCGGCAGACGCAACCGCTACCCGGAGTCGGCCGCCGCCGGCCTCTACACCAACGTGCTCGACCTGTGCCGCATGGTGTCCTGGATCAACCGGGCCTACACCGCCTCCGGCGACATCACCGGACCGCTCAGCAGGACCTCGGTCCGTACGCTGCTCAGCCAGGGACCCCAGCCCGGCATGGGCCGCGGCCTGTTCATCGCCGGCGCGGGCACCGACCGCTTCTCCTACAACCACGACGGCTCCAACTACGGTTTCAAATCCCTGTTCACCGGTTACCCGCGGCTCGGCGCCGGCTTCGCCATCCTGGCCAACGGCAGCAGCACGAGTCTGGTCACCGAGATCGCCGCCGCGGTCAAGAAGGTGTACGGCTGGCCCTGACCGGCCCAGGGATCCGGCTCCGGGCCGGCCGGCCTGTTCCGTCCGGCCCCCCGCGAGTGACGAGTCACACTCTCCGATTAGTTACGAACGCGACGGTATCATGTGATACTAACGGTAGAAGCCGCCGGCGGGACCGGACTCGATCACCACGGCCGGCGGCGGCACGGATCTCTCGCGGCCGCCCGGTCCAGGCCGAGGAACGGACCTGATCCGGCGCTCGTCGGGCGCCGCGGTGAGAGAGGGCGGACCATGACCATCACCTGTCGCCGGGCTCAGCCTCCCCGGCTCACGGCCCCGCCCGCCCTGGAGACGACCTCGGCGACGGCGGGCCTGCGCGCCCTGCCCCGCCCCGTGGCGGTCGTGGTCGGCGGCGGGGGAGTGCTCGGAGCCGCGCAGGTCGGCGTCGGGTACGCCCTGGAGCAGCGCGGCTTCGTACCGGACCTGATCGTCGGGACCTCGGTCGGCGCGCTCAACGGAGCCATCGCCGCCGCCCACCCCGGGCAGGCCGCACCCTGGCTGGCCCGGGTGTGGACCCACGTCCGCCGCCGCGAGGTGTTCCCGCTCGGCTCCCTGCCCACCCGCGCCGGCCTGCTCACCGACCGCGGCCTGCGCCGGCTGATCGCCAGGGCCGGGCTGCCCGCGCGGATCGAGCAACTGGCGCTGCCCTTCACCGCGGTGGCCATGGACCTGGCCACCGGCGAGCAGGCGCTGCTCGACCACGGCGACCTCGAGACCGCGCTGCTGGCCAGCGCCGCCATCCCGGGCATCCTGCCGCCGGTCGATCGCGCGGGCCGCCGGCTCGTGGACGGCGGCGTGGTGGCCTTCGTCCCGGTACGGGCGGCGCTCCAGGCCGGGGCGGCCAGCGTGGTCGTGCTGTCGACCGGGCCGGAGAGCGGGGCGCCGCGCGCCGTCGTCCCGCCCCGGTGGGCCGGCGCCGTCGCGGCCAGGGCCGGCCAGTTGCTGCTGCGCCATCAGATCGAGCGCGACCTGCACGAGGTGTCGCGCCGGATCCCCACCGTCGTGGTGCCGACCGGCATCGAGACCTGGCCGGCCCCGTGGGACTTCGGCCAGGCCGAGCGGCTGATCGGCACCGCGTCCGCCGAGGCGGGCCGCTTCCTCGACGGGCTGCGCGTCAACGGGCCCGGCCTCTACCGCGCCGGAGCCGCCACCTCCACCCCTTCCGCCTCGGGAGCCGCCCGATGAGCACCATCGCGTTCCTGAACATCGCCCTGCACGGCCACGTCAACCCGACTCTGCCGCTCGCCGCCGAGCTCGTCCGCCGGGGTCACCGCGTCACCTATCACACCTCGCCCGCGTTCGCGGAGGAGATCGAGGCCACCGGCGCGACCGTGCGTCTCTATCCCGGCGGCGACCAGCCGCTGCCCGACCCGCCGCTGCCGATCACGATGCTGGACGCGCTCGCCCGTGCCTGCGCCGGCCTGCTGCCCGCCGTGCTCGCCGACCTGCGCGGCATCGGGCCCGACCTGATCGTGCACGGCTCCGCCTGCCCGTGGGGCGCGGTCGCCGCCCGCGAGCTCCGGGTGCCGGCCGCGGCGTTGTTCACCACGTTCGCGTTCGACCGGAACACGCCGAGCCCCACCCGCGGCTCGGCGGACCTGCTGGCCTCCGCGCTGGCCAACCCCGGCGTCGCGCTGGGGTTCCTGCGCTCGCGGTGGGCGCTGCACCGCCGCCATCGGACGCGCGGGCTGCCGCTGCTCGACCTGGCGAACGTACGCGAGCCGCTCAACCTGGTCTTCACCTCCCGCGCGTTCCAGCCCGGCGCCCACGGCTTCGACCCGTCGTACCGGTTCGTCGGCCCGAGCGTCGGCGCGCGGCCCCTCGACCCGTCGTTCCCGGCCGACACCCTGCGGGCTCCCGTCTTGTACGCCTCGCTGGGCACGGTGTTCAACGCCGGCCCGCGGCTGCTGCGGACGTTCGCCGACGCGCTGGCACCGCTGGGCGGCACCGTGGTCGTCTCCACCGGAGCGGTCGATCCGGCCGCGCTGGGCCAGCTGCCGGGCAACGTGCTGGCCCGGCGCTTCGTCCCGCAACCGGAGGTGCTGGAGCGCGCCGCGCTGTTCGTCACGCACGGCGGGATGAACAGCGTGAACGAGGCCATGTACGCCGGGGTGCCGATGCTGCTGGTCCCGCAGGGGGCCGACCAGCCGCTCGTGGCCCGGCGGGTGGTCGAGCTGGGGGCCGGACTGTCACTCCGTACCGGGGAGGCCACCGCGGGCACCGTGCAGGCCCTGGCCCGCCGCCTGCTCGGCGAGCCCCGCTTCCGCGAGTCGGCGGCCGCCCTGCGGGTGGCCCAGCACGAGGCCGGCGGCTACCTGCGCGCCGCCGACGAGATCGAGCGCCATCTGCGGCCGGCCGCCGGACCGGTTCCGGTGGGCGCGCGGCGGGAGCGCTGAGCGATGTCACCCGCCGTCGCCGTCCTGCTGCTGCTGGCCGGGCTGTCGGAGGCCGCCGGCCGCCTGCTGCCCTTGCTGGCCCGCCGGACCGGCGCGTCCAGACCCGGCGCATGGAGTCCCGGTACGCCGGGACCTCTCGGCCCGCCGAGACCCAGCGCGTCGAGACCTGGCACGTCGAGTGCCGGCACGCTGAGCCCTCTCGGCCCGTCGAGGCCCGGCACGTCGAGGCCCGGCGCGGTCCTGCTGCTGTTGACCGGGGCCGTCGTGGAGGGCTCCGTGTTCGCGCTCTGGCCCCTGACCGCCTCGGCCCTGGCCGGCCTGACGCAGCCCGCACCCCCGCCGGCCACCACCACACTGACCTGGACCCCGGCGCTGGCGGCCCCGCTCCTGCTCGCCGCCGTCCTCGCGTTCCCGCTGCTCGGCCCCCTGCTGCACCTGCTGCTCTTCGCCGCCGTCGGGGCCAGCCTGGTCGCCCCGCTCGCGGCCCTGACGGACCTGGGCTGGTGGACCGCCGCCGGCTGCGTGGCCGTCGCGGGAGTCGGGCTCGGCCTCGCCGTCGAAGCGGTCAGGCGCCTCGTGGCGTGGATCAGCAGGGAGGTGCCCGCATGATCGAGTTCCCGTTCCTCGTCCTGGTGTTCGGCGCGGTGCTGCTCGCCGAGGCCCTGCTCGCCCGGCACGAGGTGATGGCGTACACCGCCGGCTGGCGGAGACCCGGCTGCGAGCTCCCGTACGGCATGCCCCACGCCAGAGGCGCGGACCCCGACCGGCCGCCGGACGCCTACCTCGTCTACCTGGACGGCATCGGCAAACGCCGCTTCCACGACACGCGCGACGGCGGCCGGCTGGTCAAGGCCCTGATCGCCGGGGCGCCGGCGCTGCGGGTGCTGGGCCAGGTGCAGCCGTACTCGCCGCTGGCCGCCCCGCTCGCCGACCGCCCCCTGTGGGCGTGGCTGCGCCGCCGCGCCGGGCTGCTGCTGTTCCTGCACAACGTCATGCAGATCTTCGTCGCGGCCGACCACCGCTACCGCCCGCTGTACAACCGCGCCGTCGGCGGCCAGATCGCCGACCAGTTGCGCCTGGCGGGTTACCGGCCCGGCAGCGGCGTCCCCGTGGTGCTGCTCAGCTACAGCGGCGGCGCGCAGGTCGCCACCGGCGCGGTCGAGGAACTGCACGCCCGGCTGCGTCCCCCGCTCCTGCTGATCACCCTCGGCGGCTTCCACAACGGCGCCAACGACCTCACCCACGCCCGCCACCTGCACCGGCTCACCAGCGGCGGAGACTGGATCGAACGGGTCTGCACGTGGATCTTCCCCCAGCGCTGGCGGCTGTTCCACCGCAGCGGCTGGCACGCGGCCGTCCGCGCGGGCAAGATCACCGTGCACCGGCTCGACCCGGCCACCCACCTCGGACGGCGCAGTTACATCAGCCCGGCGGCCCTGTTGCCCGACGGCCGCAGCCATCTCGACCACACCGCCGACACCGTGATCGGCCTCATCCGGGACTTCACCCCTCGGCCAGGCGTTCGAACCGGGGGATTCGAGACAGATCACACGGCACCGTGACCCGGGCCGGCCCCTCGACCACGGCGCCGTCGTCGCCGCGCCAGCGCCCCGGCGGCAGGGCGACGATCCGCTCGGTGGCGCCCTGCGCCGTCACGGGTGCCACGACGAGGTCGGGGCCGAGGAAGAACTGGTCGGTCACGTCGTCCAGCCCGCTCGCGTGATACGCCATCGGGCGCACGATCGGCTCGCCGGTCTTCGCAGCCTCGTCCACGAGCCCGAGGATGAGCGGCAGCACGGACTCCCGGACGGCGAGCGCGGCACGTACCGCGGCGAGGTGCTCGTCGTCCAGGACACGCACGGGCAGGACCGAGAACTGCATCATGGGGCTGAGCGCGGCGATCTGGGCGTACCGGACGAAGAACTCCTGGTCGACCGCGCTCTGCCCGCCGACGGAGCCGATCTCGCCGCCGCCGATCATGTCCGGGCAGACGAACGGATAGCCGATCATGCCCTGGGCCAGCATCTCGGGAACGAGCGACTCGATCCCGGCCGGGCCCCACAGGGCCGGCTTGTCCTGCAGCCGCTGCCCGAGCGGCTGTCCGCCCATCCGCCAGCAGGCGCGGAACTCGTTGAACGGATACCGCAGCCCCACCCGCGCCCACGCCTCGCACAGATCGACCGGCTCGGCCGGAGCGGCGGTGAGGTCGTCGGCCCGGTAGTCGCGGACGTCCCCGGCGTCGAACTTGAACCCGTCCACGCCGGTCTCCTCGACGAGGGCGTCGAGCTGGTCCGTCATCCACCGGACGGCGGCCGGGTCGGTGAGGTCGAGGGTGGCGCTGAACCCGTTCCACCAGCGGCGGATCGCGGTCTCGCCGGTCCGGTCCCGCAGGAGCAGGCCGCGCCCTTCCGCCTCGCGGAAGGCGGCGGAGTCGGGGCTGACGAACGGGACCACCCACAACATCACCCGGCAGCCCCACGCGTGCAACTGCTCGATCATCGCCGCCGGGTCGGGGAAACGGGCACGGTCGAACCGCCAGGTGCCGTAGTCGCACGCCCACGAGTCGTCGATCAGCACCACGCCCGGCGGCATCCCGCTCTCCAGCAGGTCACGGGCGAACCGCAGGACGGTCTCCTGCGTGGGCGTGTACGGGTGCTCGATCCACGTGTTGTACTGCGGCCCGGAGAACAACTCCCGCGCGGGAGCACGCCCGGACGGCGGAAAGAACCGGCGCGAGGCCGCCAGGAACGCCTCCCGCAACGCCCCACCACCCCGGCCGACCAGGACGTCCCGCCCCGACAACCGCAGCAGGCCGTCCTCGAACGCGAACGCGAAGGGCCACTCCGACCAGACCACCCGCCCACGCGTCGACACCAGCACCGGCCCGCTCTGATTGGACGGCGCGGCGTCGCGCGACCCGTGCCCCCGGGGCGAGCCGAGATCACGGGCGAACGCCCCCGTCCCGAACGGCATCGACAGCCCGTCCTCGGCGGCGCCGCCCCACCACCCCTCACCGTCCTCCAGCACCAGCTCCAGCTCATCCCCTGACAACTCCGTGAACGACCCGGCCAGCGGACCGGACTCAGGGCGGGAGATCGTCATCAGCACCTCTTCTGCAGGCGGGCGGCCGTACGCGACCCGCGTCGTTCGCGCGGCGCCGACGTTAGCGGACGCCCCCGGCGGCCACGGCAACCGACCCCTCCCCACCACGATCGCAAACACTTCTTCGCGAAGAACTCTTTGCGAAGAAGTGTTTGCAGTTTAGAGTCGGGTGCATGAGTGATCCCGACAGGAGCGTCGTCGTCCTCGACGCCAAGGGCCTGCGGGCCCTGGCCCATCCCGTACGCGTGCAGCTCGTCGATCTGCTGCGCAAGCACGGTCCGTCCACCGCCACCCGGCTGGCCGAGCGGCTCGGCGTGAACTCCGGGACGGCCAGTTACCACCTGCGCAGGCTCGGCGCGGCCGGGTTCGTGGAGGAGGACGCCGAGCGGGGCAACGCGCGGGAGCGGTGGTGGCGGTCGGTGCACCAGATCACCCGCCTGTCCGACGAGGAGCTGGCCAGGACGGAGCCGGAGGCGGTGCTGGCGTACATGCAGTCCATCGTGGCCCTGTACGGGCTGCGCGCCCAGCGGGCGGTGAACGAGATGCTGACCATGCCGGGGGCGTGGGGGAGCGTGCTCGACCTGAGCTCGTTCGCGCTGCGGCTGACGCCGGAGGAGGGGCTGCGGCTGCGGGGCGAGCTGGAAGAGGTGATCGCGCGCTACCGGCGTGACCTGCCCGGGGAGGACGGGCCCGAGGGATCGGCGCGGGTGTCGGTCATCACCCAGGTTCTGCCGGAACCGTCGTGACCGGCGGGCGGTTCCGGCCGCTGGCCGGGGTGCTGGCGGCCACGGCGGTGGCGCTGACCGGGACGCGGGTGTCGGCCATCGCCCTGCCCTGGTACGTGCTGGTCACCACCGGGAGCGCGGCCTGGACCGGGGTGGTGGCGTTCGCCGAGATGGTCCCGTACGTGCTGGTCAAGGCGTTGACCGGGCCGCTGGTCGACCGCGTGGGCCCGCGCCGGATCTCGCTGGCCGCCGACGTGGTGAGCGCGGTGGCGGCCGGGGCCGTCGTGCTGCTGGACGCGCTGGGCGCGCTGCCGATGGGCGCGCTGATCGCCCTCGTGGTGGTGATCGGCGCCGGGCGCGGGCCGGGGGACCTGGCCAAGGAGATCATGATCCCTGAGGCGGCCGGGCGGGCGGGGATGCCGCTGGAGCGGGCCACGGGGCTGATGGGGGTGACCGAGCGGCTGGCGCAGACCGTGGGGCCGGCCGCAGGGGGAGCGGTGGTCGGGCTGTTCGGGGCGCTGCCGAGCCTGGGGCTGAGCGCGGTCCTCTTCGCGCTCGGGTCGATGGTGGTGGGGCTGGCGTTGCCGAGGGGGATGGGGCACAGCGCCGGTACGCCCGGGCCCGCTACCGGGAGCGACGAGGGGTACTGGCGGCGCTTCGGGGAGGGGATGGCGTTTCTGCGGGGCGAGCCGCTGCTGCTCACCGTGATCGCCATGGTCTGCGTGACGAACCTGCTCGACGCCGCGTTCGGGCAGGTGCTCGGCCCGGTGTGGGCGAAGGAGAGCGGGCACGGGCCCGTCCTGCTCGGGTTGTGCGGCAGCGTGATGGGCCTGACGGCGGTCGGCGGGAGCCTGGTCGCGGCGGCGGTGGCGCACCGGTTGCCGCGCCGGCCGGTGCTCTTCGTGGCGTTCCTGGTCGCGGGGCCGCCGAGGTTCCTCCTCCTGGCCTTCGACCTGCCCGTGGTGGCGATCGTGGCGGTGTTCGCGGTGGGCGGGTTCTGCGGCGGGTTCCTCAACCCGATCCTGGGGGCGGTCTCGTTCGAGCGGGTGCCGCGCCACCTGCTGGGCCGGGTGGGCGGGCTGCAGACCTCGCTCTCGTACGTCGGCGTCCCGCTGGGCGGGCTGCTGGCCGGGGCAGCGGTGACGGTGGCGGGGCTGGCCCCGGTACTGCTGGCCTGCGGGGCCGCCTACGTGCTCGCCCTCGGCCTGACCGGCCTGCGCCCGGAGTGGCGGGAGATGGACCGCCTCCGCGCCCGCCCCGCCTCGGACGGCCCCGCCTCGGACGGCCCCGCCTCGGACGGGAGTGCCGGAGTCGAGGGGCGGGTCGGGGTCAGGGAGTGATCAGGCCCTGGGCCAGGTCGGCCGCCGTGGCCTCGGGGGAGCGGTGTTCGGGCGGGCCGTAGCCGCCGCCCCCGCCCGACTCGCACCGCAGCACGTCCCCCGCCCGTACGGGCAAAGCGTTCACCTTGAGCATCTCCCGCGCCCCGTCCGTGCCGGGGTTGAGCGTGACCCGCGGCGGAGCGCCCGCCGCGCCGCCCGCCAGCCCCCACGCCGGGGTGACCGACCGTTCGAACCAGAGCGACAGCGACGTGTCGCCGCAGAACTCGTACTCGCGCACCACTCCGTCGCCGCCGCGCCACGTCCCGGCCCCGCCGGTGCCTGGACGCACCTCGTAACGGGTGACGCGCACGGGGAACAGCGTCTCCAGCACCTCGATCGGCATGTCCCGCAGTGACCCGTTGACGTTGTTGATCAGGCAGCTCTCGCCGTCGCCGCCCTCCCACGCACCCCACCCGCCGACCGTGGCCTCCTGGGAGACGTACAACTTCCCGGTACGCGGATCCGTCCCGGTGAACTGCACGATCATCGAGTCCCCGTACGAGGCCGCGGCCGCCTTGTCCGGCAGCACCGGCGCCAGCGCCTTGACCACCAGGTCGATGAGCAGCCCCAGATGCGAGTAGTAGTACTGGCAGGCGGCCGGCGACTCGGCGGCCAGCATCGAGCCGGGGCGCGTCAGCACCGACAGCGGCCGGAACGAGCCCCCGTTGAGCGGCACCTCGCCGGACACCAGCAGCTTGTAGCCGACCCGCACCGCGGCCACCGCCTGCGCCGCCCCGCAGTTGACCGGCCCGAGCGCCTGGTCGGCGCAGCCGGTCAGGTCGACGTGCATCGACTCGCCCGACACCGTGACGCGCACGGTCACCGGCAGCGGGGTGTCCAGGTCGATGCCGTCGTTGTCGAGATGGCCGGACGCCTCGTAGACGCCGTCGGGGATGGCCGCGACGGCCGCCCGCTCCATGCGCTCGGTCTGGGCGAAGATCTCGTCACGGGCGGCCGTCACCGTCTCCAGGCCCCAGCGGCCGACGATCTCGCGCAGCCGCCGCTGCCCGGTCATGGCGCAGCTCACCTGGGCGCGCAGGTCGCCGAGCGTGGCGTGCGGGAAGCGCACGTTGCGCGCGATCACCTCGTGCAGGTCGCGGCAGGGCGCGCCGCCCGCGTACACCTTCACCGGGCCCATCCGCAGGCCCTCCTGGAAGATCGAGGTGGAGTCCATCGAGCCGCCGGGGTCCTTGGAGCCGACGTCCAGCCAGTGCGCCCGCGACGCGGCGAACCCGGCCAGCTCCCCGTCGCAGAAGATCGGCCCGTAGACGGTCACGTCGTTGAGGTGGGTGCCGCCGATGTAGGAGTCGTTGAGCACCCAGACGTCGCCCTCCTGCCAGACCTCCGGCCCGTACAGGCGCTCCGTCTCGCGGGTGCACACCTCAAGGTTGCCCAGGAAGATCGGCAGCCCGGACGACTGCCCGAGCACGTGGTGCTCGCGGTCGAGCAGCGCGACCGCGCAGTCCTTGGCCTCGTAGATGACGGGGGTGTAGGAGCTGCGGATGAGGGTGGTGTTCATGTCCTCCGCCGCCTGCAGCAGCGCGCAGCGGATGATCTCGGTGGTGACGGGGTCGATCACTGGTCCACCTTCACGATGAGAAAGCCGTTGTCGTCCACGGTGACCAGGCAGCCGGGCGGCACGACCGTGGTCGCGGTCTCCTCCACCACGATCGCGGGCCCGGCCAGCTCGCCTTCCAGGGCGGAGCGGCGCAGCACGGGGGTGCGGTGCACGGCGCCGTCGAAGATCACATCCCGTACGTGCGGCTCCGCCTGCTCAGGGGCGCCGGGGGCGGGGGCGGCCGTACGGGGGAACGAGCCGAACCCGGTGCTGCGCAGCATGACGAACTCCACCGGCGCCTCGGGCGTGGCGTGCCCGTACCGGCTGGTGTGCGCCTCGGCGTAGCGGGCCGCGATCTCCGCCGCGAACCCGGGCCCGGCGGGTTCGGCCGCGTCGCGGAGCGGGATGGTGAGCGTGTAGTCCTGGCCCTCGTAACGCATGTCCACGGCGTGCTCCACCCGCCGCCGCCGCTCCGGCACGCCCTGCCCGGCGAGCGCCTCGAACGCGTCCTGCTCCAGTTTCATGAGATTTCCGGACATGTCGGCACCGTCCAGCGTGTCCTGATGCCGGAAGTACGGATGCGTCAGATCCCTGCGCACGTCCGCCTCCAGCATCCCCCACGCCGAGAACGCCCCGGGAAAGCGCGGGACCACCACCTCGGAGATCCCCAGCTCACGCGCGATGAACACCGCGTGCATCGCCCCCGCGCCCCCGAACGCCACCAGCGCGAACTCGCGCGGCTCGACGCCGTGCTCCACCGTCAGCGTCCTGATCGCCTGCGCCATCCTGGCGTTGGCCACGTCGCAGACGCCCTCGGCCAGCCGCAGCGGATCCAGCCCCAGCTCCCCGGCCAGCTCCGCCACCGCGATCCCGGCCGCCTCGGCGTCCAGGGTCATCAGCCCGCCCGCGAACCAGGCCGGATCCACCCGCCCCAGCACCACGTTCGCGTCCGTGACGGTGGCCTGAGTCCCGCCCCGGCCGTAGCAGGCGGGCCCGGGAACGGCCCCCGCCGACTCGGGGCCCACCCGCAGCGCGCCCGCCTCGGCGTAGGCGATGGACCCCCCGCCCGCGCCGATCGTGTGCAGGTTCACGACCGGCATCAGCACCGGATGACCCTCGATGCGCGCCTCCGCGCTGACGTCCGGACGCCCGTTCACGACCAGCGACACGTCGAACGACGTGCCGCCCATGTCCACGCAGATCGCGTTGCCCCGCCCGAGCAGGCGGGCCGCCGCGACCCCGCCCATCGTCCCGCCGACCGGCCCCGACAGCAGCGTCTGCAACGGCCGGCGCATCGCGTACGACGCGTTCACCAGCCCGCCCGACGACTGCATGACGTGCACCGGCACCGCCAGCCCCCGCTCGGCGAAGCGCCGCTCGATCCGGCCCAGATAACGGCGCACCACCGGCCCGGTGTACGCCTCCATCACCGCCGAGGAGGTCCGCTCGTACTCCCGCCACTCCCTGGCCACCTCGTGCGAGAGCACGACCAGCACGTCCTCGCCCAGCTCGGCCCGCAGGATCTCCCCGGCCCGCAGCTCGTGCGCCGGATCGGCGAAGGAGAACAGCAGGCACACCGCCACCGCGTCGAAACCCTCCGCGCGGGCCCGCCGCGCCGCCGCCCGCACCGCCTCCTCGTCCAGCGGTACGAGCTCCCGCCCCCGGTAGTCCAGCCGCCCGCCCGCCTCCATCACGTCCTGGCGCGGCACCAGCGGCGCCGGCTTGCGGTAACGCAGGTCGAACATGCGGTCCCGGTTGCCCCTGGCGATCTGGTAGACGTCCCTGGCCCCCCGGCTCGTCAGCAGCAGCACGCGGGCGCCCTTGCGTTCCAGCAGCGCGTTCAGGCCCTGCGTGGTGCCGTGCACGAAGAACGAGATGGCCGAGGGGTCGGCCACGACCCGCCCGAGCGCGGCGAACACTCCCTCCGCGAGATCCCCCGGCGTGGTGGGCGCCTTCGAGGCGGTGACGGCCCCCGACCGCTCGTCGTAGCAGACGACGTCGGTGAAGGTGCCGCCGATGTCCATGGCGACGCGATAAGTCATGCGCGCCACCGTATGCCGCACCCGATCGGGCCCCGCTGTGCGTCCCGCACAACGCGACCCGCCCCGCAGTGCCGGTCGCAGGGGCCGATCACAGGGGCCGGTCGCAGGAGTCAGTACGACGCCGCGAACCGGGCGTCATCCCCCTCCCGGGGCAGCATCGCCGCGACCTCGCGCCGCAGGAGAGGATCCGCCTGGAACGCCTCCTCGATCGCCAGCCGCAACGCCGTCGGCCCGGCCTCGTCGTCCGGCTTGGCACCCGCCACCCGATCGATCAGGTCTCTGGCCCGGGCGTCGCCGCGCCCGAACACCCGCTGCAGGATGCGCGAGCCGCGGGCGGCGGGTGTGTCGGCGGCCAGCTCGCCGGTCTTGGCCAGCACACCCGTGCCGAAGGCGTCGATCGCCGCCATGACATAGGGCATGACATTATGCGCCGTTTCCATGAGACCCTCCCTAAAGGTCCTGATGGATAGTCGGCATGCTAGCTCCCGGAGTGCCCCCGGCAACGGCATACCCTGTCGAATGTGTCTGCCCCGTACCTCACACTCACGACTGTCGTCGAGCACGAGACCGAGGCGCGGCGCTCGCGCTTCATCTGCGCCGTGGCCCCGGCCCGCACGGTCGAGGAGGCGGCGGCCTTCATCGCCGCCCGCCGCGCCGAGCACGCCGGCGCCACCCACAACTGCACCGCGTACGTGATCGGCGAGCGTGTCCAGAAGGGCGACGACGACGGCGAGCCCGGCGGCACGGCGGGCACGCCCATGGTGCAGGCGCTGGTCGGCCGGGGGTTCAGCGACGTGGTGGCGGTGGTGACGCGCTACTTCGGCGGCACCCTGCTGGGCGCGGGCGGGCTGGTGCGCGCCTACGGCGGGGCGGTGACCGAGACGCTCGACCGGGCCGAGCCCGTCCGGATGGTGCCGGCCAGGCTCGTGCACGTCGCGGTCGCGCACGACCAGGCCGGGCGGGTGGAGAACGACCTGCGCGCCTCCCGCCACGCGGTGCGCGAGGTGACGTACGCGGGGGAGGTCACCTTCGCGGTGGCGGTGGGGCTGGACGAGGTCGCGGCGTTCGCCGACTGGGTGGCCACGCTGACGGCCGGCCGGGCCCGCGTCACGCCGGGCGCCGACCTCCACGTACCCGCCTGACCTGCCTGACCTGCTGATCAGGGGCCTGCTTGATCACGGGCCTGCCTCGTCAGGGGCCTGCTTGATCACGGGCCTGCCTCGTCAGGGGCCCGCTTGATCACGGGCCCGCCCGGCTCAGCCCTCCAGGGCGTACTGCATGACCCGGAACTTCGCCTGCGCCTCGGCCAGCTCGGCCGCCGGATCGGAGTCGCCCATGATGCCGCCCCCCGCGAACAGCCGGGCCCGCCGCCCCTCGACCAGGCCCGAACGCAGCGCGATGCCCCACTCGCCGTCGCCCCTGGCGTCGATCCAGCCCACGGGACCGGCGTAACCGGCCCGGTCCATGCCCTCCAGCTCGCGGATCACCTCGATCGCCGTGGGGGTCGGGGTGCCGCCGACGGCCGCCGTCGGGTGCATGGCCGCCACCACGTCCAGGACCGACGCCCCGTCGGCCAGCCGTCCCGTGACGTGGCTGGCCAGGTGCTGCACGTTCGGCAGGACCAGCAGTTCGGGCTCGTCGGGCGTGGTCAGCGAGGAGCACAGGGGCGACAGCGTCTGGCGTACGGAGGCGATCGCGCACTCGTGCTCGTGCCGGTCCTTCGTCGAGGCCAGCAGCGCCTTCCCGCGGGCGAGGTCGTCGGCCGCGCCGGTGCCGCGCGGCGTCGTCCCGGCCAGCACCAGCGACTCGATCTCCTGCCCCGTACGCCGGATCAGCAGCTCGGGCGTGGCCCCGACCAGCCCCGCGACCGAGAACGTGTAGCACTCGGGATAGCGACGGACCAGGCGGGTCAGCAGCAGCCGCACGTCGATCGGCCGCTCGGCGGTGGCGACCAGGTCGCGGGCCAGCACCACCTTCTCCAGCTCGCCCTCGCGGATGCGCTTGGCGGCGCGGGCCACGACGTGCTCCCACTCGGGCGCGCTCAGGCTGCCGTCGCCGTAGCTGATCCGGCCCGGGTCGCGGATCGGCGTGAACGACTCCAGCGGGGCGTCCCCGATGGTGGTCAGCCAGGCCTGGCCGTCACGGCGGGCCAGCACGGCGCGCGGGACCACGAGGACGGAGCCGTGGGCGTCCTCGTCGAAGGTGAAGCTGCCGAAGGCGACCGCGCCGGAGCCGGGCGCGCCCACGGCGTCGTCGACGTGCGCCTCACCGAGGACGCCGGCCAGCCACCGGCGGGCCCAGGCGAACCGGCCAGGGCCGGGAGGCACGGTCACGCGGGCGGCCTCACCCCATCCGACCAGGCCCTCGCCGTTCCTGATCCAGGCGTAGGGGGCCGTCCTGGGGAGGGAGGCCAGCAGGTCACCGGGGTCGCCGACAAGGGTGGTGCGAACCGGCAGCGGGCGGGTTGTTCCGAGCGCGACACTCACCCAAGACACTCTATGCGGGAACTGAACACGTTCGACTCGGACCCCCGTGAATGCGAGGTTACGGGCAACGAACCAGGAAAAAGCGGGATGCCGTTAGGTATTGGGTATCACCAGATCGCCTATGGCCTGTCAAGCGGGGATATGAAGTCGGTCCTGAACTGGCGGACCTTGCCGTGTAGCCATAGTGGCGGGGTGATCGGCTATCTACCTTGGTGGCCATGATCGTTCGCCTCGGGCCCGCGCTGGCCGCCGCCGTCGTCCTCACCGCCTCGGTCCCGGCCCACGCCGCCGCTCCGGCGGAGCCCGTCCCCGAGATCATGGCCGCGCTCGGCGACTCCATCTCGGCCGGCTTCAACGCCTGCGGCTGGTACGTCTCCTGCACCGCCCGCTCCTGGTCCACCGGCGACCACGCCGCCGTCTCCAGCCACTACCTGCGCCTGTCGAAGCTGTCTGGAACGCTCCAGAAACACAATCTCACCTTCGCCGTCCCCGGTTCCACCAGCGCCGACCTGCTCGGCCAGGTACGCAAGGCGGTGGCCGCCAAGGCCGACTACGTCACGATCCTCATCGGCGCGGTCGACGCCTGCGCCCGCACCGAGCAGGCGATGACCCCGGTGGCCACCTACCGGCGCCGGCTGGACACCGCCCTGGCCGAGCTGCGCGCGGGGCTGCCGCGGGCCAGGGTGTTCGTGGCCAGCATCCCCGACGTGCGGCGGTTGTGGCAGGCCGGGCGCAACAACCCGCTGGCCCGTACGTTCTGGCAGGTCGGCCGCATCTGCCAGAGCCTGCTGGTCCGGCCCACCTCCACCCGTAGAGCCGACACCGAGCGCCGGGCCAGGGTCCGGGCCCGCGTGATCGACTACAACCGGGCGGCGGCCGGGGCGTGTGCCGCGTACGGGCCCGCCTGCCGCACCGACGGGGGAGCGGTCTTCGCCTACCCCTTCACCCTCGACCAGGTCAGCAAGTGGGACTACTTCCACCCCAACACGGCCGGGCAGCGGGTGCTGGCGGAGCAGACCTTCCGGCGCGGCTTCGACTGGATCGACCCGCGATAGCCGCGGCGGCTCAGCGGCACTGGGCCAGCATGGTCTTCTTGTCGGCCGGGGTGACGGGGACGTCGTACTTGAGCGCCACCTGCGCGAACCGGGTGACGTACGCGCACCTGATGCCCCGGCGCGGGGGCAGCCAGCCCGACGGCCCCGAGGCGTCCTTGTGCTCGTTCGCCTCGCCGTCCACGGGCAGCAGGTTGAGCGGGTCGTTGGCGAAGTCCAGCCGCTTCGTCATCGACCAGCGCCGCGACCCCATGCGCCACCCGTAGTTGAGTGGCACCACATGGTCGACCTGCACCTCGGCGGCGTTGTCCTTGTGCCAGTGGATGAGCCGCCCGGTGTAGGGGTCGGTCAGCTCCATCGAGACGACCTCGCAGCTCGACCCCTTGCGGTACTTCACGTTCCGGCCGTCGCGGGCCAGCAGGTCGTCCCGGGTACGGCAGCCGTTGCGCGCGTACGGCACCCCGGTGGCGTCGTCGGCCCAGTTGCCGCCGTACCGGGTGCGCTGGTATCCGGTGTTGGGGCCGAAATCTTTGACGCGCAGGCGTTTGATGAGGCCACGGGCCTCGCGCCTGTCGTCGGGGGAGGTGAGGGGGGCCAGACCCGGCAGCGTGCCGCTGATGTTGCCCAGGGGGCTGGCCGCGGTGGCCGGCGGGGTCTTGGCAGTGCCGATGAACGAGACGATGACGATGGCTCCGGCGAGGACGGCGACCGCGTCCTTGGTGCTCAAGCAGACCTCCGTGAGCTCCAGGTTGTCTAGAGAAATTCCCGGCATCGGCGCTTTTGACACGGGAAGGGTTGTGTGACTGATCATCTCACCGCGACGAGCGGATGGGGCGGGGGAGTGCGTCCGGAGGGGCGGTGGAGAGGCCGGGGGAGTGCGTCGGTGGAGTGCGTCGGGGGAGGTGGCGGACGGGGCTGGGGGAGGGCGTCCGCAGCGGCGGCGGTAGCCTGCGTCGTGTGACTGATCGTCCTGTCGACCCCGATGTCGATCTTCACGTTCCGGCGCAGCGGGCCGAGCCGCTCTTGCCGGTGCTCGCCGTGATCGCCCCCGGCGGCGCGCTCGGGGCGCTGGCCCGCCATGCCGTCCAGACCGCGCTGCCCACCGGCCCGGCCGGCTTCCCGTGGGCGACGTTCCTGGTCAACGTGTCCGGCTGCCTGCTCATCGGGGTGCTCATGGTGCTGATCACGGAGGTCCGCCCGGCCCACCGCCTGGTGCGGCCGTTCCTCGGGGTGGGGGTGCTGGGCGGGTACACGACGTTCTCGACGTACGCGGTGGACGTGCGGCGGGCGGTCGAGGCGGGCGCGCCGCTCACCGGCCTGGCCTACCTGGTGGCCACGATGGCGGCGGCGGTGGCCGCGGTGGCGGCCGGCATGTGGCTGACCCGCCGCGCCGCCGGCCTCGTACCCGGGAACGGTGCCCGATGACGCTCGTGCTGATCGTGCTGGGAGCCGCGGTCGGAGCGCCGCTGCGGTACGTGGCGGACCGGGCGGTGCAGGCGCGGCACGACACGGTCTTCCCCTGGGGGACCCTCGCCGTGAACGTGAGCGGGTCGGCGGTGCTGGGGTTCCTGGCGGCACTGCCGCTGGGTGACGGGGTGATGGCGCTGGCGGGCACGGGGTTCTGCGGGGCGCTGACGACGTACTCGACGCTGGGGTACGAGACGGTGCGGCTGATGGAGGAAGGGGCGCGCTTCCACGCGGTCGCCAACGCGGTGGCCAGCGTGGTGGCCGGGCTCGGCGCGGCCTTCTGCGGCGCCGCCCTCGCCCAGGCCCTGCTCTGAACGGCCCCCGCTCTGAACGGTCCCCCTTTGAACGGTCGCCCTTTTGAACGGACCCGCTCTGAACGGACCTCCCTTTGAACGGAGCTCGCTCAGGTTCTGACCGGGAGAGTTACCGTGTAATCCAGTAATCATATTGGAGGTCACGGTGGCCGATCCCCTCGACGCCTACTCCCAGGTCGTGTCTTCCGTGGCCGCCGAGCTGCTGCCCAGGGTGGCCAGCGTGCGGGCCGGGCGGGGCAGCGGTTCCGCCGTGGTGTTCACCGGCGACGGGTTCCTGCTGACCAACGCCCACGTGGTCGGCTACTCCAGGACCGGGACCGTCGCGTTCGCCGACGGCGTGTCCGGCGACTTCGAGGTGGTCGGGCGCGACCCGCTGTCCGACCTCGCCGTGATCAGGGCGCGCACCGCCACGCCGCCGCCCGCCGAGCTCGGCGACAGCGACGGGCTGGTGGTCGGCCAGCTCGTGGTGGCCGTGGGCAACCCGCTCGGGCTGACCGGCTCGGTGACGGCCGGGGTGGTGTCCGGGCTGGGGCGGTCGCTGCCCGCGCGCAGCGGCTCCGCCACCCGCCTGATCGAGGACGTCATCCAGACCGACGCCGCGCTCAACCCGGGCAACTCCGGCGGAGCGCTGGCCGACGCGCGGGCGCGGGTGGTCGGCATCAACACCGCCGTGGCCGGGATCGGGGTCGGGCTGGCCGTGCCGATGAACGCCACGACCCGCTCCATCATCGCCGCGCTGATCAGGGACGGCCGGGTCAGGCGGGCGTTCCTCGGCCTGGTGACCTCCCCCGCGCCGCTGCCCGAGCACCTGCGCGAGAGCACCGGGCAGAACGGCGCCCTGCGCGTGGTCGAGGTGGTGCCGGGTTCGCCCGCGCACCGGGCCGGGCTGCGCGCCGGCGACCTGGTGCTGAGCGCCGGGCGTACCCCGGTGGGTGACGCGCAGAGCCTGCAGCGGCTGATGTTCGCCGACGCGATCGGACGGCCGCTGCCGATCACCGTGCACCGCAACGGCGCGCTGGTGGACGTCATCGCCGAGCCGGTGGAACTCACCGGCTCGGGCGTGTGATCCGGGCCTACCCACTCGTCACGGGCACGGAGGCGCGAGCTGCTCCTGAGCCCGGGACGATTCCTGCGCGGAGGACTGTTCCTGGGCGGGGGACTGTTCCTGGGCGGGGGACTGTTCCTGCGCGGGGGACGTCTGGGCCGGGGACTGTTCCCGCGCGGGGGACGCCGCGGCCTGTTCCTGCCGGGAGGACGCCTGGGCCGGATCCGCGTTCTTGCGCGCCGCGGCCCACGAGCCGTCGCGCCGCGCCAGCAGTTCCTCCAGCAGCGCGTCCCACTTCTTCCCGACGACGTCGGGATCGTACTTGTGCGCCGTCTCCTGCGCGCGCGCCGCGAGGTCCCGGCGCAACTGCTCGTCCTCGATCACGCGGATGATCGCGGCGGCGAGGTTGGCGTTGGTACGGGGCTTGACCAGCAGCCCGTCCACCCCGTTTTTGATCATTTCCTTGGGCCCGTGCGGGCTGTTGAAGCTGACGATGGCCAGCCCCTTCGCCATGGCCTCCAGGATCGTCATGGGGAAGCCCTCGTGCCGCGAGCTGAGCACGAAGATGGACGACTTCTCCAGCTCCCCGCCCACGTCGGTCGTCGGCCCCGGCAGTTCGACCTTGTCCTCGAGCCCCGCCTCGACGACCTGCCTGGCCAGGTTCTCCTCCTGCGGCCCCGCGCCGAAGATGCGCAGCTTCCAGTCAGGATGCGCGGCCGCGACGGTCTCCCAGGCGGTGATCAGCCGGTGGAAGCCCTTGATCCGGGTCATCCGGCCGACCGCGACGGCCACCTTGGCGTCGAGCTTGGACACCTCGCCCGTCATCGGCGGCACGGCGTTGGGGATGCGAATCAGCTTGCGCGGCTTCTTCGGCAGCGTCTCGCGGTAGTCGGCCAGATCGGCCTTGGTGAGAGTGACCAGGGCGTCCAGGCGGCGGTATCGCCACTTGATCAGCTCCTGGATGGATTCGGCCTGAGTACGCAACGCCACATGTTCCTGCCCGATCGTGATCACGCCGGGCTGGGCTAATTGGGCGAGCGCGAGATTGAGCCCCGGGCGGGTGGCCATGATTACGCCGGTGTCCAGCGAGCGGATGTAACGCGCCAGCTTGAGGTCGGTCCAGAGGTTGAACCTGTGGTACGCCGACTCCTCCTTGGGGATGAGCCGGCTCGGCAGCTTCGACATCATCGCGCGCACCGGGTCGATGCCGGGATCGAGCCGATCGTCCAGGAAACGGAACTTCACCCGGGGATCGATGGGGAAGAACGGCGCCTCCGCCTCCTTCAGCACGCTGACGATCTCCACATCGTGCTCCTCGGCCAGGTAACTGGCCAGGTTGAACACGGTGCGGATGGTGCCCCCCATCCCGTTGGCGTGCAGCAGTAAAATGCGTACCCGCCGGATCGAGGGCGGCGGCGCCTCGCGTCTCTTGCGCCGGTTGTACCCCCGATAGAGCCGGACCATCGCCGACTTGCCCTTGCGTGCCAGTGCGCGCACTTAACAGATCCCCTTTTCGCGGAAGAAGGCTCAACACACGTGGCCGGAGGGGAGGGCTCACCTCACCACCGGCCTCATACCTGTTCGTCGGTGGAGCGCATTTGCTTTCATCCCCTGTGCGCTTACCCCACCTATGATCTTTAGACGCTCTGGGGATACTTAAGGTTGCATGCGCGGCCTGTGCCGATGATCAGGAGTATGCGGCGGATTGTCGGCCAGCAGGTCGAGCGCGACGTCGATCGCCCGTTCCAGCTGCGTGTCCACACCCCTCGCATAGTCCTGCGGGGTGATGTCCACCTCGATGTCGGGATCGGTGCCGTAGTTCTCCACCTGCCAGCCGACGTCGTCGAAGGCGAAGGAGAACTCCGGCTGCGTGGTGACCGTCCCGTCGGCCAGCCGGTGGCGCGGCCAGATGCCGATCACGCCGCCCCACGTGCGCTTGCCGACCAGCGGGCCGAGGCCGAGCAGCTTGAAGGTGTGGCTGAAGATGTCGCCGTCCGAGCCCGCCCACTCGTTCGTGACGGCCACGATCGGGCCGCGCGGCGACTCGGGCGGGTACGGCTCGGGATCGCCCCACCGCGGATAGTCGTAGCCCAGCCGCCGCCTGGCCAGCTTCTCCAGCAGCAGCGCCGAGACGTGGCCGCCGCCGTTGAAGCGCACGTCCACGATCAGCGCGTGCCGGTCGTACTCGGCCAGGAAGCCCCGGTGGAACTCCCCGAACCCCTCGGCCCCCATGTCGGGCACGTGCAGATAGCCGACCCGGCCGCCGGAGCGCTCGTGGCACCGGGCGCGGTTGAGGTTCACCCAGTCGCGGTAGCGGGCCGGTCGTTCGTCGGCGAGGGCGCGTACCGTGACCGTGAACACCCGTTTCCCGCGCCGCAGTGTCAGCTCCACCTCCTCGCCCGCCTGGTTGACCAGCCGCTCGTTCGGGGTGGCCGCCGCCCCGATCGGCGCGCCGTCGATGGCCAGCACGGCGTCACCGGGACGCACGTCGAGGCCGAGCCGGTTCAGCGGGGAGGTGGCCTTCGGGTCCCACGGGTCGCCGGTCACGAGCGCGCCGATGCGGTAGACGCCGGCGCGATACTGCCAGTCAACGCCCAGCTTGCCCTGCGTGTAGTCGGGTCCCGGCCGGTACTCGCCGCCGCTCTCGAAGGCGTGGCTGGTGGCCAGCTCCCCGTGCAGCTCCCACAGCAGGTCGGAGAACTCGCCACGGGTCGTCACGCGGTCCACCAGCGGACGGTAGCGCTCGTACACGGCCGGCCAGTCCACGCCCGCCATGTCCTCGGTCCAGAAGTTCTCCAGCTGCAGCCGCCACGCCTCGCGGAACATCTGCCGCCACTCCACCACCGGGCAGACCGACACCTTGACCCGCGACAGGTCGATCCAGCCGCTCTCCCGCCCGGGACTCTCCCCGTCGCCGGGCACCTCGCCCGCCTTGACCACCCGCAGCCGGCTCCCCGCCCGGTACAGCAGCGTCTTGTGGTCGCGGCCGAGCTCGAAGTCGTCCACGTCCTCGGCGAACAGCTCGTTGTGCCCGCTGGCGAAGTCGAACAGGTGCAGCGTGTCGTCCCCTTCGAGCGGGCTGGTCAGGATCAGCGCCTTTCCCTTCAGCCCCGCCACCCGCTCGTAACGGCCCTCGGGCAGCGGGAACGCGGTCACCCTGCGGGCCAGCCCGTCCACGTCCACGCGCAGCGGCTCCGGCTCGCCCTCCTCGTCGTCGTCCTTCGGCTCCTCCAGCGGGCGCGGCCGGGGCACGAACGGGTCCGGCGCGTCCGCGCGCAGCGCCACCGCGTACGGGCGGGTGCCCAGCGGGAAGCCCAGGTCGAACTGGAGCTGGTCGTAGACGGGGGAGAAGACGCGCTGGCCGATGAAGTACAGGTAGCGGCCCTCCGGGTCGAAGGCCGGCATCGAGTCCTTGAGCGCCGGCTCGCTGGCCGGGACCGTGCGGCCGGTCGCCGGATGGTGCAGCTTGATCGCGGTGGACCGGGAGCTCGACGGGCTCGCGTACGCCAGCCACTCGCCGTCGTGCGACCACGCCGGATCCTCCGGCGGGCCGTGCGGATTGGCCTCCACCAGCTCCGAGCGGCCCGTGGCCAGGTCGAGCACGTGCAGCTCGTCGCGGTGGTTGACGACCGCCACCCGGTCGTGCGCGGGATCGGGGACCAGCTCGTTGACCCGCCCCAGCCGGGCCACCTCCGTGCCCTGGCCGCCCTCGCCGCCCTCCAGGACGACCAGCCGCTCCTCGTCGCCGTCGTCGCTGGCCGCCGCGATCAGCCGGACGCCGTCGTTCAGCCAGGTCAGGAAGCGGTAGCGGACGCCGTCGGGACGGCCGTGCTGGCGTACGGGGCCCTCCCAGTCCGCCATCGCGTACGCCTTGCCGCGCGCCGTGATCGCCAGCGCGCTGCCGTCCGGGCTGAGCCTGGCGCTGTCGAGATAGTCGGCGGCCTCGACGAAC
Source organism: Nonomuraea fuscirosea (assembly GCF_035917475.1). Lineage (NCBI taxonomy): Bacteria > Bacillati > Actinomycetota > Actinomycetes > Streptosporangiales > Streptosporangiaceae > Nonomuraea > Nonomuraea fuscirosea. The sequence goes on from NZ_CP109074.1 coordinate 3,348,811, forward strand.
CTGCGGTTGAGCTGCGTCCTGGAGCTGGCCAGCCGCACCTCCAGCCGCCGCGCCGGCTCGCCCGGCTCCAGCAGGAACAGCTCCGCACCCGCGTGATAGACCAGGCGCTGCCCGTCGCCGGACAGGTTCCTGGCGTAGTAGTCGTCGTGATGGGTGAGCCGGCGCAGATCGCCGCCGCCCGGGTCGCAGGAGTAGACGTTGCCGACGCCCTCGTGGTCGGAGATGAAACACACCCGGCCGCCGCTCCAGCAGGGCGAGGCCAGGTTGCCCGGCAGCCTGATCAGCCGCCTGAACTCGCCGTCGCCGCGCGGGTCGATCCACAGGTCCCCGACCGTTCCACCCCGGTAGCGCTTCCAGCGGGCCGGGTCCGCGGTGTTGCGGCCGAGCACGATCATGCCTGCGGGTCCGTACGCGATCGAGTTCGCCGGTCCGTACGGCAGCCGCTCCGGCACCCCGCCCGGCGTCACCCGGTGCAGCCACTTGCGGCCCTCGAACGGCTGCGACTGGTCGCTGGCGTACAGGATGCGGCCTTCCGGGTCCCAGCCGGTCACCGTGCAGCGGGCGCCGTGGAACGTCAGCCGGCGGGCCGCGCCGCCGCCGGACGGCATCACGTACACCTCTTCGGGGCCTTCCTCGCGTCCCACGAACGCGAGCTGGTCGCCGCGCGGCGAGATGCGCGGATAGCCGGCCTCGGCCAGCCCCGCGGTCAGCCGGAAGGCCCGCCCGCCCAGGGCGGAGACCATCCACAGATCGTCCTCGGCGGCGAAGACCACCACGTCCTGGAAGACGGCCGGGAAGCGCAGGTAAGCCGACATGGAGCAGCTCCACGGTCGATCGGACGGCCGGGCCGCCGGCCACGGCCGTCCGATCAGGTCACCGGTCGGGCAGCCTCAGCGGGCTGCCCGGATGGTCACTCTTCGCCGGACGGCTTCTGGCTGTCCCGCTTCGTCTCCTTGGCCTGCCGGCTGGTCTTGATGGCCTGCTTCTTCGACTTGCCGGACTTGGAAGCGGGTTTCTTCTTCGTGTCAGCCATGGAATTCTCCCCCCGAATGGACGAGATGCCCCGTATTGGTGCACCACGGCCGTTAATACCCATCAAACGACGAAACCCGACATACCACCTTTCCGGCTCCCGAATAAGCGGCCCAGCGCGGCCTTACCCGCCCGAGTCCTCACCCGCCCGAGTCCTCACCCGCCCGAGTCCTCACCCGCCCGAGTCCGCGCCCGGGCGCCTAGGGGCGTGGCCGGATGGAGCCCCGAGCCGGAGATGTCTCGGGTCGCGGATCAGAGCAGGCGCAACTGCTCCGGCTCAGGTGGGGTCGCCGGGCGGGGGGACGGGGCGCGGCGGGCCGTCGCCGGGGTGCCCCGGCCGGCCCCGTGGCGTTCGGCCAGCTCTCTGACCAGGCCCGTCACTCGCTGCTGGTAGGACTTGGGCGCGTAGGAGCCCCGCCCGTACAGCTCCAGATAGCGCGGCACCAGGCGCGGGTGCTCGCGCGAGAGCCAGCTGAGCCACCACTCCCTGGCCCCTGGACGCAGGTGCAGCACTATCGGGGCGATGTGGGTGGCGCCCGCCTCGGCGATCTCCTTGACCGTGCGGTCGAGCTGGGCGGGAGAGTCGGTCAGGTAGGGGAGGATCGGGGCCATCAGGACGCCGCAGGCGATGCCGTTGTCGTTGAGCGACGCGCACGTCTCCAGGCGGCGGCGCGGATTGGGGGTGCCCGGCTCGACGGCGCGCCACATCTCCGGGTCCACGAAGCCGACCGAGACGTCGGCGCTGACGTCGGTCACGTCCGCGGCCTCGGTCAGCAGGTCGAGGTCGCGCAGGATCAGCGTGCCCTTGGTGAGGATGGAGAACGGGTTGGCGGCGTCGCGCAGCGCGGCCAGGATGCCGCGCATCAGCCGGTAGCGCCCCTCGGCGCGCTGGTAGCAGTCGACGTTGGTGCCCATGGCCACGTGGTGACCGCCCCAGCGCGGCGAGGCCAGCTCCTTGCGGGCCAGCTCGGCGGCGTTGACCTTGACCACGATCTTGGAGTCGAAGTCCGCTCCGGAATCCAAATCTAGATATTCGTGCGTTTTTCGGGCAAAACAGTAAATGCACTTATGCGAGCAGCCGCGGTACGGGTTGATCGTGTACTCGAACGGGACCCGGCTGGCCTCGGGAACGCGGTTGATGATGGATCTGGCCCGGATCTCGTAGAAGGTCATCCCGGCGAAATCGGGCGTGTCGAACGTTCGGGTCACCGCGCCGCGGGCGAAGAGCGGCGCGGCCGGATCGTCCCGGCCGGACCCGGCCAGGCGCAGGTTGTCCCAGCGCATGCCATGATTAGAACAAAGGTTCGAGCATGATCGCAAACCGAAAAGAGGTGGCAATTACTGGGTCAGGCGGGGGCTAATGATCTTCAGGGTTGGGCAGAAAGACGCCACAGAGCTTGCGTTCCGGAGGTGCACCCATGGCCTGGTCGCAGGACGAGGAGCGAATGCTGGCCCAGATCGAGCAGCACCTCGTCGATGACGATCCCCGACTCGTCGCCCGGCTCGAGTCGTTCAACGAGCGGGTTCGTCGCAGCGAGGAGAGGTCGAAGGGGCAGCCGGGGCCGAGGCACCGGCCGCGCCGCTCGACGGTCATCATCGTCGTCAGCTGGTTGCTCATCGCCACGCTGGTCGCAACGCTGCTGGTCATGGTTCTCAGCCACGAGGCCGCCACGGCCCTGGCCTTGGCAGTCTCCTTCTGAACGCAGCACCGCCGGCGTCGGCTTGAGCCCGGCCGGTCCGACGCACCCGAAGATCATGTCCGTGCGGTGATGCCGCGCGCCCCCAAACAGGCCCGCCACACCGGGCCGCTGCCGATCACCGTGCACCGCAACGGCGCGCTGGTGGACGTCATCCCCGAGCCCATGGAAGTCACCGGCTCGGGTGGGTGATCCGGGCTTACCCGCTCGTCACGGGCGTTCGGGAAGGTTGTCGCGGTCGGTCGGGCGTCAGATCCGGCCCTGCCGGATCCCCGCCGCGATGAGGTCGAGCATGTCGTCGACGCCGCGCTGGGACGCCTTCTCGTCGGCCGGTCCCGGCCAGGAGACGAACTCGTAGGTGAGGTCCACGCCGCCGGGGGCGTCGGACAGGGTCACGGTGACCAGTTCCCGCGGCTCCTGGAAGCGCAGGACCACCCGGCGTGGCGGGTCCACGTCGGCGTAGACGAAGCCGAAGGGGATCTCCGCGCCGTCCGCGTCCGAGATCATGACCGCGTCGAGCCGCCCGCCCGGCCGGGCGTCGACCCGCATCCGGTCTGCGGGCGTGTGATGGCCGGGCACGACGAACCACTGTTCGAGCTTGCCCGGCTCGACGAAGGCCGCGAAGACCCGCTCGGCGCCGGCGTGCAGACGGCGCCGCACGGTGAATCCGCCGCCCGCCTCTCGTTGGGGCGTCTCAGGCATATGGCCGTGCTCCTTTCCAACCGGCTCCGCTCGCGATGGTGGCGCTCGGCCCGGCTTCGTTCGGCCCGGCTTCGTTGGGCGTGGCTCCGGTTGGGGCGGTGATGCTCGGCCCGGCTTCGTGCGGGATGGTCGCGTTCGGCCTGGCTTCGCTCGGGGTGGTCACGCGCCGGGGTTGCGGAAGGTGAGGACGATGACGCCGGAGCCGAGCGTGCGGGTCGCGGTCAGTTCGAGCTTCTTGGTGAGGCCCTGGTGGAGGAGGAGATCGTCCGCGTCGCCGATCCCGGCCAGGTGGGGGTGCACCCACAGGTGGAGCTCGTCGAGCAGGTCCGCCCGCAGCAGGGCCTTGGCCACCGGGCCGTAGCCGTGCATCAGGATCGACCTGCCCTCCTCGGCGCGCAGTGCCCGGACCGCCTCGATCAGGTCTCCGCCGAGCACGCTGGTGTTGTGCCAGGCCGGCTCGCCGAGGGTGGTGGAGGCGACGTACTTCGGGATGGCGTTGATCGCGTCCGCGTACTTGTCATCCCGTTCCGGCCAGGCGCCGGCGTACACCTCGTAGGTCTTGCGGCCCATCAGCATCGCGTCCGCGGCCTGGAGTTGCTCCAGCGCCAGCGCGCCCGACTCGTCGTCGACGTAGTCGAAGTGCCACTTGTCCATGTGGTTGACCACGCCGTCCAGGCTGACGAACGTGGAGCTGCTGATCGTTCCCATGTGGGTTCCTGTCTTGACATCGCGTCGAACTGACGCGGTTGCATGACGGCGACATTCATCGGCGGGCCGGCCCGATCCGTGGCCGGGGGCATCAGCCCGTCCGAAGGCGAATCTGAGACGCCCGATCGTCCGAAGGGGCCGCGATCCTTCACCGTCGGGATGCGGCCAGGCCGGGCTGTCCACCGGCCGCCTTCGCGGCACCCGTGGCAACCCGGGCGATGGCGTCGTGCGCGTGGAGCAGGTGAGGGGAAGCGGGGACCGTGGTCAGCGCTTCTTGGCGGTGAACGTCAGGTGGGTGACGCCGCTGGGCGTGGAGACCGCCTCGATGTGGTACGCCTCCTCCAGCGCCTCCAGGCCGTCCCAGAGCCGGACGCCGCGTCCGAGCAGGATCGGGACCTGGACGAGGTGCATCTGATCGACCAGCCCTTCGGCGACGAAGTCGCGGATGACGGAGGGACCGCCGCCGAGGCGTACGTCCTGGCCGCCGGCCGCCTCCAGGGCGATCTTGAGCGCCTCGGCGGGCGGGGCGTCGAGGAAGTGGAACGTGGTGCCGCCGGCCATCTCGACGGAGGGCCGCGGCCGGTGGGTGAGCACGAAGACCGGCGTGTGGAAGGGCGGGTTCGGCCCCCACGCGCCCTTGTAGCCGGGATCGTCCTGCCAGCCGGGCGGGCCGAACTTGCCGGCGCCCATGATCTCGGCACCGATGCCGGAGCTGTGCATCGTGGCGAACGCGTTGTCGGCGCCGACGCTCCCGCGCCGGACGCCGCCCATCTCGTGCCAGTAACGGGTGGCGAACATCCAGTCGTGGATGCGCTCCCCGGCGTGGCCGAACGCGGCGTCGGCGGACTGGCCCTCGCCGGTGCCGAAGCCGTCCAGCGAGATGGCGAAGTTGTGGACGCGAAGCTCACCCATGACCTTTCCCTTCTCCGTGCTCAGGACGTTCCGGCTCGGCCGTGAATCCGTCCAGGGCAGCGCGACATGTGGCACGAACGTGCCGGTTCCTTCTCCGAGGGAAACTGTTTCCCTCGGACACTGTGTATAGTAGATACAGTTATCTGGGGATGGCAAGAGGGAGTGTGGCGATGCCGGTGAACGAGGATCGGAAAGCGGTGGCCGAGCTGCTGTGGGGGTTGCGGAAACCGTCCAGCAGGGGCCCCAGGGCCGCCTTCGACCTGGATCAGGTGGCGGACACGGCGGTCAAGGTGGCCGACGCCGAGGGTCTGGAGGCGGTCTCCATGCAGCGCATCGCGGCCGAACTCGGTTTCACCAAGATGGCGCTGTACCGCTACGTCAAGGACAAGGCCGAACTCATCGCCGTCATGATCGAGGCGGCCGTCGGAGAGGCGCCCGAGCTGGGCGGGGTGACCGGGTGGCGGGCCAAGCTGGAGGAGTACGCGCGCGAACTTTCCGCCGCCTGGCGGCTGCATCCCTGGCTGCCGTCCATCACCGCGGGCGACCGGGTGATGGGCCCGCGCGAGACCGCCTGGCCGGAGAGCGCCCTCGGTGCCCTGGCCGGCACCCCGCTGACCGGACGCGAACGCCTTGAGGCGATCATGCTGGTGTCCAACCACATCCGGGCCACCCACGCGGCCGCCGGCCCCGGCACCCAGGTCTGGACGGCGGGCGAGGCCGGCCCGGTCATGCGCGACCTGTTGCTCCGCAACGCCGACCGGTTCCCGCTGCTGGCCACCACTCAGGCCGTCCCCTCGCCTGCCACCACCCGGGAGTTCGGCCTGAACGCCATCCTCGACGGACTCGAGCACGCCATCGCGCAACGCACCCCGGAGCGCTGACCGGCCTGGCCGCCTTGATCGAGACGTCGTGCCGGCGGCGGGAGCGGCACCTCGCGGGAAGCTCGCACCCGCCGTACGGAAGATAAAGTGCCGAAGATGATCGAACGAGACATCCCGGTGGGCGCAGGTCGCACGCTGCACGTCTACGACAGCGGGGAGAACGGACGGCTGCCCGTCGTGTGGCACCACGGCACGCCGAACCTGGGCGCGCCGCCGGAGCCGCTCTTCGCCGCGGCCGACCGGCTCGGCTTGCGCTGGGTGTCCTTCGACCGGCCGGGCTACGGCGGCTCCAGCCCCGACCCCGGCCGCACCGTGGCCTCGGTCGCCCGCGACACCGCGGCGGTCGCGGACGCCCTCGGCCTCGGCCGGTTCGCCGTCGCCGGGTACTCGGGCGGCGGGACTTTCGCCCTGGGATGTGCCGCTTGGCTGGGCGGGCGCGTCCAGGCGGTGCTGAGCCTGGCCGGCATCGCCCCGTACGGCGTGGAAGGTCTCGACTGGTTCGCGGGGATGGTCCCGTCCGGGGTGGCCGCGCTGGGCACGGCGGCGGCGGGCCGGGAGGTGCGCACGGCGCTGGCGACGTCCGGGTTCCCCTACGACTGCGAGTTCACCGAGGCGGACCTGGGGCTGTTCGAGGGGCCGTGGGGATGGCTGGGAAAGGTCTCGGAGCCCGCCCTCGACGCCGGACCGTACGGCCAGATCGACGACGACGTCTCCTACACCCACGCCTGGGGCTGCGACCCCGCCGTCATCGAGGCCCCGACGCTCCTCCTGCACGGCACCGAGGACCGCATCATCCCCGCCACTCACGGGAAGTGGCTGGCGGCCCACTGCCCGAGCGCCGAACTGCGCCTCTGCGCGGGCGACAGCCACTTCACCATCGTCACCCACGCCGAATCCGGCCTGGACTGGCTCCGCCACCGGCTCTGACACCCGCCGGCGTGCCACGGCGCTCGCCTTCATCGAGGCGGCCACCGGGGTCGGCATCGAGATCGACCGGCTGGACGGCGAGCAGACGACGGTGATCGTCCTCGACGATCCGGTCAACTGACGGCGCCATGCCCGGTTGAGAGGATGCCCGGCCCGTTTCGATAGCGTGATCCGGAGCCCCCACCGGAGGGGACCCAGGCAGTGAGGAAGATCGTCGATGGGCCGCCAGCATACGTACCAGACCGTCGTGACCTGGACCGGCGACAAGGGCACGGGCACCAGCGGCTACCGCGACTACGGCCGCGAGCACGAGTTGTCGGCCGAGGGCCCGCCCGCCATCCCGGGCAGCGCCGACCCCGCCTTCCGCGGCGACCCGGCGCGCTGGAACCCCGAACAGCTCCTGCTCGGCTCGCTCTCGCAGTGTCACATGCTCTGGTACCTGCACAAGTGCGCCATGGCCGGGGTGGTCGTCACCGCGTACGCCGACACGGCGACCGGCACCATGGCCGAGACCGCGGACGGAGGCCACTTCACCGAGGTGGTGCTCCACCCGGTGGTGACGGTGGCCACGCCCGAGATGACCGAGACCGCCCTCGCCCTGCACGCCGACGCCCACAAGTCCTGCTACATCGCCGCCTCGGTCAACTTCCCGGTTCGCCACGAACCGACCGTCCACCCGGCCGCCTGACCTCGCCGCCGGCGGTCGCCCCCGCCGCGTCTAGCTCTCCTCGTCGGACGACCGTCGAGGGCGGGCGCGTACGTGCGCGCGTACCCCTTGCAGGCCGAACAGGATCAGCAGCTCGACCGCGCCGCCGTCCGCGCTCCCCAGCCAGTGCGGCAGCGACGTGTCGAACTCGGCGATCTCGCCGGCCGTCATCGTCAGGTCACGCTCGCCGAGCACCAGCCGCAGGCGGCCGCTGAGCACGTACAGCCACTCGAAGCCTTCGTGTGTCTGCGGGGTCGGTTCGAGCGGGTCCGGCCGGGCGGGGATGATCATCTTGAACGCCTGCGTGCTGCCGGGCCGCCGGGACAGCGGAACGAAGATCATCCCGTGCCGCCGCATCGGCTTCAGGTGGATCCGGGGGTCGCCCGTGCGCGGGGCGCCGACGAGGTCGTCCAGCGGGACGTCGTAGGTGCGGGCCAGCGGCAGCAGCAACTCCAGCGTCGCCCGGCGCTGCCCGCTCTCCAGCCGCGACAGCGTGCTCTCCGACACCCCCGTCGTGGCCGCGAGATCGGCCAGCGTGATCCCGCGCGCGCGGCGCAGCGCCCGCAGCCGCGGCCCGACCGCGCCGAGCACCTCCTCTGTCCCCCCGTCCACGAGCCCATCTTGCCAGAACCGCAAGAAAGCGTGCCGATGTGGACGGGTCTGGCGAGACTGAGCGCGTTCCGACCTGGGCCAGTTCCGAAGGTTCCGATGAGCGCGGCCACCCGCCAGCAGAGGAGTTCCGATGAGCACTACCGAAATGAGCACGTTCTGGGACGGCGTCTACGCGGCCCGGCCGGCCGCCACCGACCCGCGCCCCAACGACCGCCTCACCGAGACGGTGGCCGGCCTGCCGCCTGGTGACGCGCTGGACCTCGGCTGCGGTGACGGCGGTGATGCGCTGTGGCTGGCCCGCCAGGGGTGGCGCGTCACCGCGGTCGACATCTCGGCCGTCACGGTCGAGCGGCTTGCCGCCCTCGCCCGCTCATCCGGTCTGGACAACCGGATCGTGATCGAACGTCATGCCCTGCACGAGTCCTTCCCGCAGGGCGAGTTCGACCTGATCTGCGCCCACTACCTGCACACCCCGTTCGACGTGGACCGGGCGACCGTCCTGCGCACAGCCGCGCACGCCTTGCGTCCGGGCGGGCGGCTGTTGATCGTCGACCACGGCTCGACCATGCCGTGGTCATGGAACCAGGACCCCGACGTCCACCACCCGACTCCGCAGGAGGTCGCCGCCGGCATCGGACTGGACCCGGCGGCGTGGACGGTCGAGCGCGCCGACACACCCCGCCGGATCGCGACCGGACCGGGCGGCCGCACCGCCGAGGTCACCGACCACGTCCTCCTCATCCGCCGCACAGCCTGACCCGTTCCCGTACGAAGGAGACCACCATGCCCACCGCCTCCCGGCGCCGTCGTGACACCCCGCCGCCCCGTACCGGAGGCAGCGAGATGGAGGTGCTGCGCGGCTTCCTCGACTACCTGCGCGCCTCGATCGTCGCGAAGGTCGACGGCGCCCCGGAACCACAGGTCCGCACGCCCGCCGTCCCATCCGGTACGAACCTGCTCGGCCTGCTCAACCACCTCACCTTCGTCGAACGTGCCACGTTCCTGGGGGAGGAGGTCACCGGCTGGCAGGCCACGTTCCACGCGGCACCGGCGGACAGCGTGGCCGACGTCGTCGGCCGCTACCGGGAGACGGTCGAGCGCGCGAACGACGTCCTCGACGGCTGCACCGACCTCGGCGCCCCGCTGCCCCGGCCGGGCCGTCCGGCCCCCAGCGTCCGCTGGGCGCTCACCCACCTGATCGAGGAGACCGGCCGCCACGCCGGCCACGCGGACATCCTGCGCGAACTGATCGACGGCACCACCGGCCGCTGACCGAACACAGCGCCATCTCCAGGGGAATCCGGCAGCATGGCGCCGCTTTCTCCGAGCGCCACCCATGAGGCCGGACCGCTGACCGGCCTGGTGCCATTCTCTTGCCTGGCATACTCCTTTCCGTCTGACGGGAACTCTGCAAAAGGTGGGAATATGCGACCGGCCTTATGGCGATTAGCGGCGGCCGTGTTCGCGCTGCTGCCGACGATGTATTCCCCGTGCGGCTGGGCCAGGACAGCGCCCGGCACCTGCGACATCGCCAGCTCGGACGCCGGTCTCGGCCTCGCCGCCCTTGCCTCGATGGTGGTGAGCGGCAATTCGGCGCTGTTCTGGCTGGCGGTCATCGAGTCGGCGCTTCTGCTGTTCGCGTTGCCGGCCCTGCTGGTGGCGCTGACGGGAAAATGGCGCGCCCGGTGGTTCGCTCAGTCCGTGGCCGGATTTCTCGTCGCCGGTGGGTGCGTGAATGTCCTGGCGAACGCCGCAGGAAGAGTGCTGAACAGCGAGACTTTCCTGGTCGTCGCTTTCGACACGCTTCCCCAGGAGACCCATGACCTCCCGTCCATCTGGCTGGGCATCTCGCTCCTGGCCGCCGCCCATGCCGTACGCCGAGCGCGTGCAGGCACGGCGGTTGCCTGATCGTTGCCCGCGCATGGGACAGAGTGGGAAATGTCAGGACGGGGGGTTCTGATGGACGTGAAACACCAGCGAGCCGAGACCAACGGCGTCCGGCTCCACTACGTCACCGCCGGTGACGGGCCGACCGTTCTGTGCCTGCACGGCTGGCCGGAGACGCACCGCGAGTACCTGATCCTCATCGAGCGGCTGGGCCACAAGTACCGTTTCATCGCCCCGGACCTGCGCGGATTCGCCGACAGCGACAAGCCGTTCAGCGGCTACGACCCCATGACGATCGCGGCCGACCTGCTGGGCCTGGCCGACGCCGAGCAGGCCCAGCGGTTCCACATCCTGAGTCACGACCTCGGCGGACCGGCCTCCGTCGCCCTCGCCTACCTGGCGGCCGATCGCGCGCTGTCGCTGTCGGCGATCGAGACGCCGTTCTTCGGCCTCGACTACCCGGGCTACGTCGATCCCCGGGTGGCGTACTGGCACCTCGTCATGCACATGAACATGGACGTCACCCGCTTCCTCGTCGAGGGCCGCGAGGAGCAGTACCTGCGGCACTTCTTCCGCGACTTCGCCTACGACCCGACCGCGATGCCGGAGTCGGAGATCCAGGCGTACGTGACGCAACTGCGCCAGCCCGGCAATCTGCGCGCGAGCCTCAACCTGTACGGCTCCATCCCGGAGGCGGCCGAGCAGACGAGGCGGCTGACGGCGGACCGGCTCACTGTGCCGATGATGGCCTGGGGCGGCCGGTCGTCGTTCGGCGCCCACTGCGTCGACAGCGCCAAGGCCATCGCGGCGAACGCGCACGGCGGCGTCATCGAGGAGTGCGGTCACTGGGTGTTCCAGGAGCGCACCGACTTCATCTGCGCCGAACTCGACCGGTTCTGGTCCAGCACCTGAAGCAACAGGGCTTCAGGAACGCCTTGCCGGTCGAATACTCGCCGCCGTATACTCGCAGACGAGTATACGAAATGATGGAGAGTGCGGCATGACCAAGCGGCGTCCGGTGAGCAACCTGCTGGCCCTGGCCGTGCTCACCGTCGCCGTCCAACGCCCGATGCACCCGTACGAGATGGCCTCCATCCTGCGTTCCCGTGGCAAGGACCAGGACATGCCCATCAAATGGGGCACCCTCTACACCGTCATCCGCAACCTCGACAAACACGGCCTGCTGGAGGCGGTGGAGAGCGGCCGGCAGGGCGCCCGCCCCGAGCGGACCGTCTACCGCGTCACCGAGGCGGGCCGCAGGGAGGCCGAGGACTGGACCCGCGAGCTGCTGTCCACCCCCCGCCGGGAGCCGTCCTCGTTCGAGGCGGGCCTGTCGGTGATGGGCGGCCTGACCCCCGACGAGGTGACGCCGCTGCTGCGGCGGCGGCTCGCGGCGCTGGAGGAGCGGATCGAGGCCGACCGGCGGGCGCTGGAGGAGCGGCGCGGCGAGCTGCCCAGGCTCTTCCTCATCGAGTCCGAGTACGCGCTGGCGATGCTGGAGGCGCAGGCCGGCTGGGTGCGTTCGCTGCTGGCGGAGCTAACCGGCGGCACCTTCCCCGACCTGGACGCCTGGCGCGCCTTCCACCGCACCGGCCAGACGCCGCCCGGCCTCGAAGAACTGGCGGAAAGGGGCGCCACCGAGCCGTGAGAAGCCCGGCGGCGGTGCTGCAACACCACCGCCGGGAGACATCGCGAACCGAAGAACCCGCGAAGCGGAGCCCCGGCCACGAGATGGCAGATCCCACGATAGCCGGGCTCGCTTCCCTTACCGAAACACTGGGAGCCCTCATGACCACGACCACCACCGGCACCGTCACGTCAGCCGACGGCACCGAGATCGGCTACCACGAGGTCGGGCGCGGCCCCGGCCTGGTGATCCTGCACGGCGCCATGCAGACGGGACACAGCCAGATCGAGCTGGCCCAGGCCCTCGCCGACGCCTTCACCTGCTACCTGCCCGACCGCCGCGGACGGGGCCGCAGCGGTCCGGCCGGCCCCGGCTACGGCCTGAGGCGCGAGATCGAGGACCTGGAGGCACTGCTCGACGCCACGGGCGCGGCGTACGTCGCCGGCGTCAGCTCAGGCGCGATCATCACCCTGCGCACCCTGCTCGAACGCCCGGACGTCCGCAAGGCCGTCGTCTTCGAGCCGCCGCTGTTCGAAGAGGCGAACGCCTTCCCCTCAGGCTGCCTGCCGCGCCTGGACCGCGAGCTGGCCGCGGGCCGGACCGCGGCCGCGCTCGTCACCGGCATGAAGGCCGCCCGGCTGGGACCGCCGATCTTCAACGCCCTGCCGCGCCCGCTGCTCGAACTGCTCACGGGCCTGATGCTCAGGAGCCAGAAGGAGACCGGGGACGAGCCCTCGTTCGGCCAGCTGGCGCCGACGCTGCGCCAGGACCTGAAGCTGGCGGCGCGGGCCGCGGGAGACCTGGAGCTGTACCGTCCGATACAGGCCGAGGTGCTGCTGCTCGGCGGCACCAGAAGCCCCGCCTACCTGCGTACGGCGCTCGCCGGGCTGGAGCGGGTCCTGCCGCGCGCCCGCCACGTGCTCATGGACGGCCTCGACCACAGCGCCACCTCCAACGCCGCCCAGCGCGGCCGCCCCGAGCGGGTGGCCGCCGAGATCCGGCGCTTCCTGCAGAACGCCTGAACTTCACAGGTGCTTGAGGAACGTCGCCGCCACGGGGGCGGCGACGGCCCCGCCGCCGCCCCCGCCCTCGACGACCACGGCGAACGCGACGTCCCCCTTGAACCCCATGAACCAGGCGTGCGACTCCAGCTTCTCGCCGGTGCCGTACTCGGCCGTCCCGGTCTTGCCGTGGGTGCCCGCGGGCAGGCCCGCCGACCTGGCGGTGCCCTTGGTCACCACGGCCGACATCATCGTGTGCAGCCCGGACTTCACCCGGCCGGGCAGCTCGCGTTCGTCGGCCTTCTGCTTGATCGAGGGCACCAGCGTCGGCGGCCGCCAGGTGCCGTCGGCGATGGCCGCGGCGACGGAGGCCATCGTCAGCGGGCTGGCCGTGATCCTGGCCTGCCCGAACGACTCGGCGGCCAGCTCGGCGCCCGACGTGGCCTTGGGGAAGCTGGGCTTGGCGGCGGGCACGCCGATGTTGAGCGGCTGGTTGAAGCCGACGTCCTCGGCCGCCTGGAGCAGCTTGTCGGCGCCCAGCTTCTGCTCGGCCAGCGGCGCGAAGGTCGTGTTGCACGAGTGGGCGAAGGAGTCGAGGAACGACAGGCTGCCGAACTCCTCCTTGTCGGAGTTGCGGATCTTGAGCCCGCCGACGGTGGCGTACATGGGGCAGGTCACCTTGTCCTCGGGCGACATCCCGGCCGCCAGCAGCCCGATCGCGGTGACCGCCTTGAACGTCGAGCCCGGCGGGTAGCGGCCGTCGAGCGCCCGGTTGAACCCGCCCACGTTGTTGACCACGGTCAGGATCCCGCCGGTCGAAGCCTTGATCGCGACCAGCGAGGCGGGCTTCTTGACGGTCTTGATCGCGGTCACGGCGGCGGCCTGCGCCTCGGGGTCGAGCGTGGTCTCGACCGGCTCGCCGTCGGCGCCCTCGATGGTCTTCAGCGTCTTGTCGCCGAGCCGGATCTCGGTCGCGGGCCGGCCGGCCAGCCGCTTCTGGAAGGTCTCCTGCAGCCCGCCGCGCCCCACCGCCTGCCCGACCTTGTAGGCCGAGCCCAGCTTGGCCACGTCCTTCTTGGTGGCCTTGTCGAGGTAGCCGACGAGCTGCTGGACCGACCCGCCGACCGCGCCGGTGTCGATGCGCTCGCCGGAGGCGTCGGTGATCTCGGCGCGGCCGGGCCAGTTGGTCTTGAGCGAGAACGCCGCTCCCTGCGTCATCGACGGGTGCAGCGTCGCAGGCTTCCAGTCGACCTTCCAGGTGCGGTCGGCCACCACCAGGCCGATCTCGCCCTCGTAGGTCCACTCGCCCAGGTTCTTCAGGTTGAGCGTGGCGGTGTAGGGGACGGTGGCGCGGCCGTCGCCCTCGGCCACCCGGCCCAGCTTGATCGCGGCCGACTCGACCGCGAGCGCGCTGCGCTGCTGGTCGTAGGCGTCCAGCTGCTGCGGCGTGGCCAGCTCGCGGGTCATGGCGCTCTTGTCGCCGGCCTGCCAGGCCGCGGCGAAGCGCTGCGCGGTCTCGGCCGGGGTGCCCCTGGTGTGCAGCACGTAGTAGGCCCCGCCGGCCGCGGCCCCCACCGCGAGCACGGTGGCGCCGGAAACGATCGCGATGGTACGGCCCCGTGCCACTGATCAGCCTCCCGTTTCCCGGCGCCGGGTGTCCGTGCCCGGCGTCGCGTTATGACATGCCATTGGACGCCTTGTAACTGGCCGCGTAGGTCGGCACGTATTCCTGCCCCGACAGCCGCTGGATGGCCGCCATGATCTCGTCGGTCACCCGCCGCCGGTCGCGTGCCTTGGTGTGGTCGCCCTCGAATCGCATCGGCGCGCCGATCGTGATGCCGATGGAGGCCGGCCTGGGCACCTTCGCCCCCACGGGCAGCACCTTCTCGGTGCCGCGCAGCGCCACCGGCAGCACCGGCGCGCCGGTCTTCAGCGCCAGCCAGGCCACCCCGATCTTGCCGCGGTAGAGGCGGCCGTCGGGGGAGCGGGTGCCCTCGGGATGGATGCCGAACAACTCGCCCCGCTCCAGCAGCGCGGCGGCGTCGTCGAGCATGGCCTGCGCGGCGTGCGCGCTCTCGCGGTCGATCGGCAGGCTGCCGCCCAGCCGCATGAAGAAGCCGGAGACGGGGTTGCCGGAGAAGTACTCGTTCTTCGCCGTGAACGTCACGTGGCGGGGCAGCAGCGCGGGCAGCAGGAACGAGTCGAGGATCGAGAGGTGGTTGACGGCCAGGATCGCGGGGCCGGTCCGCGGCACGTGCGCCGCGCCGGAGATGTGCGGCCGGCACATCGCGTTGGCGAGCGGCGCGGAGGCGAACTTGACCACTTCGTACAGCAACGAGCTCTCCTGATCATCGGGCGGGCGGCCACCCCACAATAAAGCAGGCGTCCCGCCGGTGCGGCGGGACGCCTGGGAAAGCTTTTAGGCCGATGTGGCGGTCGCCTCCTCGGCGAGGTGCACAACACGGCTCCAGCCGAACGGTATTCCGTGAAGGCGGTAATTTGCGGCCCGGGGGACACAGACCACATCGGCAATCTTGAGTTAAGCACACCGTCCGGCACGATAGGTAATCGCGGCTTCCGCTTTGAGCGTGGTTTCGACAGGTCGCGGGCCCTCAGGTCCTGGTCCAGTGCGGCTGAGCCACGTCGAACACCCGCTGCTCGCGCCCCCGCAACGCCACCTCGGCGAACTGCCACAGGATCGCCCCCGTCGGCGCGTGGATCACGATGGAGGGCCCCAGCGGCATCTGCAGCAGCTCGCCCTTCCAGCGCGGCACCCCGGGCGCCAGGAAGCGTTCGACCGGCACCGCGTGCACCGAGGCCACCTCGCGCGGATCGGGCACCGGCTCCTGCCGGCCGCCGAACGCCACCACCGGCGTGATCACGAACCCCGAGTCGGTGACGAAGTCGTCGAGCAGCCCGGCCACCTCGACCCCGGTGACGCCGGTCTCCTCGGCCAGCTCGCGCAGCGCCGCCGCCTCGGGCCGCTCGCGGTCGTCGGCCCGCCCGCCCGGCAGCGCCCACTGGCCGGGGTTGCGGCCGCGCGCGGCCCGCCTGATCACGATGACGTACGGGCCGCCCCCGGCGTCCTCCAGCACGCACACGGTGACGCCGGCCCGGCGCACGCCCCCGGCCGGCGGGACCTGCCGGCGGTCGAAGGCGGACAGACGGGCGGTGACCTGCTCGCGCAGCGCGTCGATGGGCGAAAGCACCCCTCAAGGATCGCACGCGAACCCGGCCGCGACTCCGGCCCCGCCGCCGTACGTCAGCGCGGGACCAGCAGGATGCTGAGCATCGTGCCGGCGAGCATGGCCGCGCCCGCGGCGATGGCCGCCCAGCGGCCCAGGGGCTCGCCGCGGGTGTGGCCGACGATGCCCAGCACCACGCCCGCCAGGCCGAACAGCACCGGGATGTACAGGACGGCCACCACGGCGCAGACGAACCCGATGATCGACAGGACCTGGTCGCTCACCCGCGGCCGGAGCGCGGGAGAGGGCGGAGACGGTGGGGGAGGCGGTGGGGGAGGCGGTGGCGGCGCGCCGGACTCGTCCGCGGGCGGGTCGTCGCCTGGGGGCGGGTCCTGCGGAGAGGTCACGGGCGGCTCCTTCCTGACGGTGAACCACATCACACACCGAACGGCAGGCCCTGTCGAGCCACGCGTTTCCGGCATCTGCCCATTTCAGGCGGCTGCCGCGGGCAGGCGGAGCTGCGGCGGCAGCGGGCGGGCGTGCACGACGTCGAGGCGGGAGACGGCCCGGGTGAGGGCCACGTACAGGCGGTTCAGGCCGCGCCGCTCCGCCTCGGCGATGGCGGCCGGCTCGGCCACGACGACGTGGTCGTACTCCAGGCCCTTGCACAGCGAGGCAGGCACGACGCTGAGCCGGCCGCTCACGTCCAGGCCGTCGTTCCACAGCGCGGACGTGAGCGCCTCCACCTCGGCGTCGGCCGCGATCACCCCGACCGAGCCCTCGAACGTCAGCGCGTCGCGCACCGCCGCGACCACCCCCTCGCCCAGCCCGGCGACGGCCGTCACCCGCAGCCGGCCGTCCGTCCGGTACGAGCGCGTCGCCGGCACCTCCGCCTCCAGCGCCGCCAGCAGCGTGTTGGCCAGCTCCACCACCGCCGCCGGCACCCGGAAGCCGGTCGTGAGGGCGATCACCTCACCGTCCGGCTTGCCGAGCAGTTCCATCCGCGGCGCCCATGAGGTGGCGGCCCACGGCGTGGTGCCCTGCGCCAGGTCGCCCAGCACGGTCAGCGAGCCGTGCTCGCTGCGCCTGGCCACGACCCGGCACTCCATCGGCGACAGGTCCTGGGCCTCGTCCACGATGACGTGCCCGTAGCCGCGCGGGCGCTCGATCAGGCCGGCGAGCTCGTCCAGCAGCACCAGGTCGGTCGCCGTCCACCTGGCGCTCTTCACACTGCGGGGCGACCTGTCCCACGTGATCGCCGCGCGCTCGGCCTCGCTCAGCACGCCGCGCGCCGGGTCGGGGGCGTCGCCGGACGGGCCGCGCAGCAGCTCGTACAGGATCTCCTGCGGCTTGACGGCGGGCCAGACGCCGTCCAGCCACGCGGTGACGCCGCGGCCGATGCGGCGCAGCCAGGCGGCGTTCGCCGTCGCGCCGCGGGACTCGGCCTGGCGGCGCACGGCCGCCACCACGCGGGCCCTGACCCGTTCGCGGCCCACGCCGTACGGGAGGGACTCACGCCGGGTGTCGTCCACGATGCGGCGCAGTTCATCCTCGGGCACGCGCCAGCGGTAGGAGCCGTCGGCGACCGCGACCGGCTCGACCGGTTTGCCGACGCGGCCGTACAGGGCCCGGCGCAGCACCAGGGCCATGCGCGCGTCGTGCTTGACCACGGCGGCCTCCTCCTCGTCGGCGGCCGTGACGGGGACCGTCCCGAGCAGCCGTTCCAGCGTGGTCTGCTCGACGTCCACCTCCCCGAGCGCGGGCAGGACGGCGGAGATGTAGCCGAGGAAGGCCCGGTTCGGGCCCAGCACCAGCACGCCGTCACGGCCGAGGCGGCGGCGGTGGGCATAGAGCAGGTAGGCGGCCCGGTGCAGGCCGACGGCGGTCTTGCCGGTGCCGGGCGCGCCCTGGACGCAGATCGAGGCGTCCAGGTCCGCGCGTACGAGATCGTCCTGCTCGGGCTGGATGGTGGCGACGATGTCGCGCATCGGGCCGACGCGGGGCCGCTCGATCTCGGCGGCGAGGATCGTGCCCCCGCCCTCCTCACCGCGCGCGAGCCGTTCGTCCTCGAAGCTCGTCAAGGTGCCGTCCGACCAGCCGAAACGGCGGCGTACGGCGACGCCGAGGGGGTCGCGGGCGCTGGCCCGGTAGAACGCCCGCGCGACCGGCGCGCGCCAGTCGATCACCTCGGGCGGGCCGCCGTGCGCGCCGGTGATGTGCCGCCTGCCGATGTGGTACGCGCGCCCGTTGTGCTCGGCCGAGTCCGGCCCGAAGTCGAGCCGGCCGAAGAACGGCGGGCCGCCGGGCTCCTCGCTCAGCTCCTTGGCCAGGCTCTTGAGGTGGCGTCCCAGGCGTTCGGCGCTGTAGCGGTCGCCGGCCACGGTCTCACCGACGATCACGTTGTCCCGCGCGCCGTCCAGCATCCTGCGCAGGCCGGACCTGCAGCGTTCGACGTGCTCGCGCTCCTCGTCGAGCGTTCCCATCACACCTCCAAAACGTTAACCGGGTTAAGAGATTGACCAGGTTAACACTTTGGTAGAGTGCGTCCATGACGGGACTGCGGGAGCTGCAGCGGCGGCGCGTGCACGAGGCCATCTCGGCGGCGGCCATCCGGCTGTTCCTGGAGCGCGGCTTCGACGCGGTCCCCGTGACGGAGATCGCGGCGGCGGCGGGGGTCTCGAAGCCGACGCTGTTCAAGTACTTCCCGTCCAAGGAGGACCTGGTCCTGCACCGCATCGCCGACCACCTGGGGGAGTCGGCCCGGGTGGTGCGCGAGCGGGAGCCCGGCCGGAGTCCGCTGGAGGCGCTGCGCCGCCACTTCCTCGACCGGCTGGCCGCGCACGATCCCGTCACGGGGCTCAACGACCATCCGGAGGTGGTGGCCTACCACCGCTTGGTGTTCTCCACCGCGCCGAGCCTGCTGGCGCGGCTGCACCAGCACATGGCCCGCGACGAGGAGGCCCTGGCGGAAGCGCTGACGGCGACTCATGACGACCTGACGGCCGCGCTGCTGGCCGGCCAGGTGATGGCCACGCAGCGGGTGCTGGCCCGCCGCAACTGGTCGATGCTCGCCGAGGGGCGCCCGATGGCCGAGGTGGAGCGGGAGGCGGTCCGCGCGGCCGGCCGGGCCTTCGCGATGTTGTCCGCCTGACCTTCGCGCGGCAGGCGTTTCACGTCTGGCGAACACCCGCGCCCGCCGAGTTTAACCAGGTGAGAGCCGGTGTAGTTGATACGCTGACGACCTCTTCACTAATTGCAAAAGTATGCAATTGGGGACAACGTGGGGTTGTCTTGACCCAAAGGGAGTGATCATGGGCGAACCTTTCATGCGTGCATGCAGTCACAGGATCGGCTCGAACGGTGACACAACGTGACCGCGGTGATCGCCGCGGGCTGGGGCCGCGTCCGCAACGTGCTGCCCGAACGCGCCGCGCTGGCCGCCATGCGCGAGCGTCCCCGCAACGACCTGCTGGCCGGGCTCACGGTGGCGATCGTCGCGCTGCCGCTGGCGCTCGGCTTCGGCATCTCCTCCGGCCTCGGCGCCAGCTCCGGCCTGGCCACCGCCGTGGTCGCCGGCTCACTCGCCGCGCTGTTCGGCGGCTCGGCCCTGCAGGTGTCGGGCACCAGCGGCGCCATGACCGTCGTGCTCATGCCGATCATGAGCGCCCACGGGGCCGGCGGCGTCCTGACCGTCGGCCTGCTCGCCGGCCTGCTCCTCGTCGCCCTGGCCCTGGCGCGGGCCGGCCGCTACATGGCCCTGGTGCCCGCGCCCGTCGTCGCGGGCTTCACCGTCGGCATGGCCGGCGTCATCGGGCTGCAGCAGCTCCCGCACGCGCTCGGCGTCCCCGCCCACGACAGCGACAGGATCGCCGTCGTGGCCTGGCACGCCGTCATGGACTTCCTGTCCAGGCCGCACTGGTGGGCCATGTCCACCACGCTGACCGTCGCGGCGGTGCTGCTGGTGGTGGCGAGCGTACGGCCCGCCTGGCCGCTCTCGCTCGTCGTCGTGGCCGCCGTCACCCTCGTCGTGGAGCTGGCCGGGCTGCCGCTGGCCAGGATCGGCCACCTGCCCGCCGGGCTGCCCGCGCCGTCGCTGGCCTTCCTCGACCTCCAGGTGCTGCCGTCCCTGCTCGCCCCGGCCGTCGCCGTGGCCGCGCTGGCGGCGCTGGAGTCGCTGCTGTCGGCCGCCGTGGCCGACAACATGACCGGACGCCACCGGCACGACCCCGACAGGGAGCTGTTCGGCCAGGGCGTCGCCAACCTCGTCACCCCGATGTTCGGCGGCATGCCCGGCACCGGCGCCATCGTGCGCACCGCCGTCAACGTGCGCTCAGGCGCCCACTCCCGGCTCGCGGCGCTGTCCCACGCCCTGATCCTGGGCGCCGTCGTCTACCTGGCCGCCGGCCTCGTCGCCAGGATCCCGCTCGCCGCGCTGGCCGGCGTGCTGCTGGCCACGTCCGTGCGGATGGTGGAGAAGGACGCCGTACGCGCCATGTTCCGCAGCACCCGCGGCGACGGCCTGGTGCTCGTCCTGACCGCCGTCGCCACCCTCACCCTCGACACCGTCCTGGCCGTCATCCTCGGCCTGGTGGTGGCCGGAGCGCTGGCGTTGCGGGCGATCGCCCGCAACCTGCGCCTGCATCACGAGCCGCTGCGCCACGACTTGCAGCCGCAGCACACCGAGGACGAGCACGCGCTGCTCGCCGAGCACATCGTCACCTACCGGCTCGACGGGCCGCTGTTCTTCGCCGCCGCCCATCGGTTCCTGCGGGAGCTGTCGGACGTGACCGACGTGTCCGTCGTGGTGCTGCGGCTGCGCCGCGTCACCACCATCGACGCCAGCGGCGCCCGGGCCCTCGGCGACGCCATCACCCGGCTGGAGAACCGCGGGATCCTGGTGTACGTCTCCGGCATCCCCGACGACGGCCACCAGCCGCTGGAGGCGCTCGGCGTGATCGCCCGGCTGGTGCAGGCCGGGCAGGTGTTCGCCACCACGGACGCGGCCATCGAGGCCGCCCGCGAACGGCTGCACACCTCCGGCATCGTGCCCCGCCTGGCCGGCTGACCGGCTGACCGGCTCGCGCGGCGCGGCCGACCGCGCCGCGTGGGCCCCCGAGGTGCGGCCGACCGCGCCGCGCGGCCCCCGAGGCTCAGAAGGGGCCGGTGAGTTCGCCCAGCTTGTCGGTCAGCTCCAGATTCGCCGAATAGTCGACCGGCACCGCGACCACCGACACCACGTCATCGTCCAGCGCCTTGCGCAACGTCGGCAGCAGCTCGTCCGCGCTCGTGACCCGATACCCCCGGGCCCCGAAGCTCTCCGCGTACTTGACGAAGTCGGGGTTGCCGAAGGCCACGTGGGAGTCGCGGCCGAGCTCCAGATCCATCTTCCACTCGATCAGCCCGTACGCGCCGTCCACCCACACCAGCACCACGAACGGGATCCGCTCCCGAACCGCCGTCTCCAGCTCCTGCGAGTTCATCAGGAACGCCCCGTCACCCGTCGCGGCCAGCACCTTGCGCCCGGGGAAGGCCAGCTTGGCGGCCAGCGCGCCCGGCACGGAGAACCCCATGGACGACAGCCCGTTGGAGACCAGCATCGTGTTGGGCTCGTAGGTGGGATACATGCGGGCCATCCACATCTTCACCGCGCCCGTGTCGGCCAGCACGATGTCCTCGCGCCCCATGGCCTCCCGGATGTCGGTCACCACCCGGCGCGGCGACAGCGGGAACCCGCCCTCCTCGCGCCCCTGCTCCAGCTCCTCCCGCAGCATGCGGCGGATCCGCTCTCCGGTGCCGTCCATCTCGAAGCGCCGGTCCACGGCTCCCGCCAGCGCGTCCAGCGAGCGTGAGATGTCCCCCTGTACGCCGACGGCGACCGGGTAGTGGTCGTCCACCTCGGCGGGGAACTGGTGCACATGGACGATCTTCTTGTCCCGCTTCGGGTTGATCTTGACCGGGTCGAACTCCTGCAGCTCGTACCCGACGGTGATGAGCACGTCGGCCTCGTCGAAGCCGAAGTTCACATAGTCGTGCCGCATGAAGCCGACCGCGCCCAGCACGTGCCGGTGATCGTCGGGAAACACGCCCTTGCCGTTGAACGTGGTCGCCACCGGCAGCCCCAGCCGCTCGGAGAAACGCACCAGCGCCTCGGACGCGCCCGCCCGGCTCGCGCCGTGCCCGGCCAGCACGATCGGCCGGCGGGCTCCGGCCAGCACCTCGGCCGCCCGCGCGACCTGCGAGGGCGACGGATCCTGCGGCCGGACCACGTTCACCGGCAGCGGATGCAACCCCTCCGGCAGCGGCGCCGACTCCACGTCCTCGGGAATGGCCAGGTAGACCGCGCCGGGCCGCTCGGTCTGGGCGGTCTTGAACGCCTTACGGATCAGCTCGGGCAACGCCTGCGCCGACGGCGCCAGCTCCGACCACTTCGTGATCGGCCGGAACAGCGACACCAGATCCACCACCTGGTGCGACTCCTTGTAGATCCGGTCGAGCCCGACCTGCGCCGTGATCGCCACGACCGGGGTGCTGTTGGTGGTGGCGTCGGCCACGCCCAGCTGCAGATTGATCGCGCCGGGCCCGAGCGTGGCCGAGGCCACCCCCGCCTTGCCGGTCAGCCGGCCGTACATCTCGGCCATGAACGCCGCGCCCTGCTCGTGACGTACGAGGACGTAGCGGATGGGGGAGTCGGTGAGCGCGTCGACGAAGTGGATATTCTCCTCGCCCGGGATCCCGAAGACGTACTCGACGCCTTCCGCCTCCAGAGCCTGCACGATGAGCCGGGCCGCACGGGCCTGCGCTGACATGCGAAACGCCTTCTTCCATGAACGACTGTTCTCCTGCAACCGCCGTGAGGCTGTCGTTCATTCCATAGTGCCACTGAGCTGCGGAAACCCTTTCGGCAGGCGTGGGCAACCATCCTCACATCCGCGAACGTCCCTCAGGCCAGCCTCCCTGACGCGATCAGGAAAAGGTCGCTGGCCAATGGCCTCGACACGGACTTCCGCTGGCGAAGCGGCGCCGGAGTGCCCGTCCGATCGGCCTGATCGCGGAGACGATCGAACCGCAGCAGCGGTCTGCCCTCGTCAGAGGCGGCATCAGCTTCGGCGGCATCGGTATCGGTATCAACTGGTAGATAGCGATATCCCGGCCCCGGCGTCACGTCATGGAATGCGTCGAACATGCTGACCCGCAAGTGTCGCTATCCGACGACGGGGCCGGTCCGTCGCTGAAGCTCAATCGGTTACCAGGACCAGCAATAGTTCGCGACACGCACCCGGCGGCGCACTGCCGGTATAAGCGTCCTAAACGAGGAGACGCCATGGCATCGTTCGATCTTGAAATTTCGAATCCCTTCACTGCTGATGCCGACGAAAACTTCTACGGCGGTCCAGGCCAAGGAGGACACACGGGCTCTCTCTGGGTCACCTCTCACGGCATGGACCTCGGAGCGCCGCCAGGAGCGGAAATGCGAGCCGCTTACGAGGGCAAATTCACAAGTATATTCACCCCCGCGTCCCCTCGAGGAGGAATCTACGGAGATCAGATCTCCATCCGCCATAATCCCACCTCGGGCGGAGGCGCCGGCGCTTTCTATGCGCATTTAAAAGCAAGCGTCACGGTAGGTTCTGTGGTCACACGCGGTCAGGTCATCGGCAGGATCGTCAAGTTCGCCGGCATCCCACCACATCTTCACCTTGCCCTAGGCGAGCGCCGCAACAATATGTATAACGGAGTGGGACCTCTACGACTACTTCAAGGCGACGATCAACACCGAGATCGTGCTGGTTGTGCGGTTCTTTCAGAATGGGAATGCGCCAAGAGTGGTCGACTTTCGCTCAGCCCACGAGCGGGAAGCCGAATGCTACAGGAACGCATTGAGCGCCAAGCCGGCGTCCGAGTATGCCAACCAATGCCTGGGTCTGCGCGCCAACGAAGCCGTCATGACGTAGGAAGCGCGATGTCTCGGAGCCGTGATCCGAGACAGTCGCCCGAACGAGCAGCCAGATCGCCGCGCGAAAATACCGCACCGCAGGGCTTCCGTGCCCTGGTCCGCCCTGCGGTGCCCCTACGAGCAGGACCGTACCGGCGGCTCGCGTACGCGACCAGCGGCACGCACACTCCCATGGCCGGCGTCGGGGCGGTGGTCAGCAGCTCCACACTGTCACCTGAACGTCCATGCGCCGGTCACGTCGTACGCTGCTGCATGGCCTTGCGTCGCTGCTCCTCCACGACCGAGCCCGACTGCCGGCGCGCCATGCGCCGCAGCACCAGGGGAGCCAGCAGGAACCCGGCGACCGCCCACAGCCCCAGCATGGCCGCCGTCTCCAGGTGCCGCCACGACTCGCCGATCTCGGCGACGGCCATCGCTTCCGGCAGCATCGCCGAGCGAAGGCCCAGCGCCAGCCAGTACAGCGGAAACGCCTGCCCGACCCACTGCAACCACTCGGGGAAGCCGCTGATGGGGTAGAAGACACCGGAGATCCCCATGAGGACCATCATCGGGAAGGTGACGAAGCCGACCCCCTGGGCGGAGCCGAAGAGCGAGCCGAGGATCGCCCCGAACGGCAGCACCGCGACGAGACCGAGCGCCACCACCCAGACGAGGGTGACCCAGGCCGACGCGCGCCCGAGGTCCAGTCCGCCGAAGAGAAAGGCCGCGGGGACGAGCGGCACCAGCAACCCGATGACGGCGGTGGCGGCCCGGCTGGTCACCTTGCCGACCAGGTAGCCGGTCATCCCCTTCGGGGTGGCCTTCGCGCGGAGCAGCGTGCCGTCCTCGCGGTCCATGGTGAGCGACAGGGCCAGCATCATCATGCCGTTGAGCACGACATTCATGCCGAGGATGCCCGGCAGGGCCTGGGAACCGAGGGAGAAGCCGGTGCCGGGCACGGTATTGTGCCGCAGCAGGAACATGACCACCAGGGTCACCACCGGGAAGAACATCACCGACCAGAGGTCCTGGCCGCTAGTCATCGTCTGGCGGAACTCGATCCAGCCACGCTGCAGGCCGGCCCGCGCGGCGGTCGTGCGGGCGTTCGCGGCCGCTCCCATGGCCTTGGCCGGGGTCATCGGGCCACCTCCATCAGCTTCACCGGCGGCTGCGTGCGCCGCCCCGACTCGAACTCCTGGACCAGGCTCACGTAGACGTCCTCCAGGCTGACCGCGCGCACCCGCAGGTTGCCGACGGCGTCGCCGTGCTCGACGAACAGTTCGCGGACGTACGTGGTGGCGTCTTGGACGGACTTCGTGTGCGGGACGCCGTCGAGGGTGTAACGGACCTCCGACTCGCTCGACACCTGAGCGGCCAGTTCCGCGGCGGTGCCGTCGGCCACGATGCGCCCGCCCGCGAGGATCACGATCCGGTCCGCGAGCCGTTCGGCCTCGTCGAGGTCGTGCGTGGTGAGCAGGATCGCCGTGTCCTGCCCGTGCGACAGGCTCTGGATGAGGTCGTGGAAGTCGCGCCGGGCCTGGGGGTCGAAGCCGACGGTCGGCTCGTCCAGGAACAGCAGGTCCGGGCGGCCGACAAGCCCGATGGCGACGTCGAGCCGGCGGCGCTGGCCGCCCGAGAGGGTACCGATCACCGCGTCGGCCCGGTCGGCCAGCCCGACCAGGCGCAGGAGCTCATCCGCCCCGTACGGCTCCCGGAAGGGCACGTAGAAGCGGTGGAGATGATCGAGCAGCTCACGGGCACGCCACTTGCCGTGGTCCCGCCAGGACTGCAGGACGATGCCGATCCGGGCGAGCCACGCGTCGTCGGCCTGGTCGGGGTCGGTGCCGAGGACCTCGACCTCACCCGCGGAGCGACGGCGGAAGCCCTCGAGGATCTCGATGGTGGTGGTCTTGCCCGCGCCGTTCGGGCCGAGCAGGGCGACCACCTCACCCGGGTGGACACGCAGGTCGACGCCGTGCAGCACGTCCGTCGTCCCGTACCGCATGCGCAGGGCGCGGGTCTGGATCACGGGGGTCGTGGGGTGTGCTCGGCCCTTCTCCGATATGTCTGCGGTTTTTCGGTGCGTGATGTCCATACTTAAAGTCTCTCATTGAAGTGCTACGTTGAACGTTGATGCGCCCCTGAGCGCCGATAAGAGGACCTGATGGCAGCGAAACCCTCAACTCCCGCCGACGGCAACCGGACAAGGTTGCGGCCGGTGGACCTGGCGCGTGAGGTAGGTGTCTCCACTCAGCAGATCCGCAACTACGCGGACGCCGGCATCCTGCCGCCCACCGAGCGCACGCCCTCGGGCTACCGGCGTTTCGACGCCCGGCACCGGGCCGCCCTGCTCGCCTACCGGTCGCTGGCGAAGGGCTTCGGCTGGGACAACGCCCGCTCGATCATGCTGGCGATCCATGCGGGCGACGTGCCGAGGGCCCTTGCCCTCATCGACGAGTTCCACGCGGACCTGCACGGTCGGCGGATGGCGCTCCGGTCGACCAGTGAGGCCCTGCAGGCGGTGGCGAGCGATCCCGGCCCGGTCCCCGCGAGAGGCGTGACGCGGATTGGTGAGGTTGCCCGGAGCCTCGGGCTGCGCACCTCGGCGCTGCGGGTGTGGGAGGCCGCCGGGCTGCTCACGCCGGAACGCGAGCGGGTCACCGGTTATCGGCGGTACGGGCCCGACGACGTTCGCGACGCCCGGATGATCCACATCCTGCGGCAGGGGCGTCACCCGCTGCCGCAGATCAGAGCCCTGCTCGACGAACTGCGCACGACCGGGAGCACCCAGGCCCTGCGCGTCGCGATCGAGGACCGGCGGCGAGCGCTCACCCGGACCGCCGCCGCGATGCTGGAGGGCACCGCCGTCCTGCACGGCTACCTGAGCATGGACGCTCACGACGGCGGCCTCCTCTCAGACGCGCGCCTGCTGCAGGACACATGAGCTGAGCCCGCCGTCCACGGTGAGGGTGGCACCGGTGATGTAGGAGGCCCGGTCGCTGCACAGCCACGCCGCGGCCTCGGCGATCTCCTCGGCGCCCGCCATCCGGGCCAGCGGAGCGGTCTGGGCCAGAGACGGCTCCACCCCGGGGCTGACCGCCATCCACGCCTCGCTCATGGGCGTACGGGCCACGCCGGTGGCGACGGCGTTGATCCGGATCCCGCGCGCGCCGTACTCGGCCGCGCCTGCTTTGGTGAGGCCGACGACGGCGTGCTTGGCTGCCACGTAGGCGGCCGACACGGGCCCGGCCAGCAGCCCGGCGACGCTCGCGTTGTTGACGATCGAACCGCCGCCGCGGGGCAGCATGGCTCCGATCTCCTCGCGCATGAAGTGCCAGGTGCCGCGCGCGTTGACCGCCACCACCTGGTCGAAGGTCGTGGCGCTGATCAGGTGCAGGGCGTCAGGGCCGCCGCCGCGGCCGGCGTTGTTGAAGGCCGCGTCCAGCCTGCCGTACCTGTCGAGGGCGGCGGAGACCGCGCGGGCGGCGTCTCCGGGAACGGTGACGTCGCCCGCCACGTGCACGGCCTCGTGGCCCTGGCCGGTCAGCTCGTCCACGAGATCGCCGAGCTCGCGTTCGCCGCGCGCGGTCAGGACGACGGCTGCGCCCTCGCGGGCGAACAGCCGGGCGGCGGCCGCGCCGATGCCCCTGCTGGCGCCGGTGATCAGGATGACCTTGCCGGTCAGGAGCCCGCTGTCGGTCATGGTCGTCTCCGTCAGGTCGCCGGTTCAGGGTTTGAGGTGGTCAGTTCAGAGTCGTCGTCGTGATCAGCCCGTCGGCCACGTTCTCGCCGTCCTGAGTCAGGGAGACCAGAAAGGGCTTGTCGTCGCCGATCGGGTCGGCGGCGTGTACGGTGACCGGCCGGTCGAGATTGGCGTAGCAGTGGAAATCGGCGCTGAGGGCGCGGACGCTCACTCTGTGCGGCCAGTACCGGTTCCGGGTCGCCTGGAGCATCGCCTCGATCATGAGGTTGCCCGGCACGTGATCCATGGGATGGTCGAACAGGACCGGATGCGGGCGGCAGCGCAGCGTCCAGATCTCGGCGTCGCCGGTGGCGGCGAGGACGACATCCTCGGCGTTCGCCTTGCCCACCGACTCGGCGGGCACAGGGGGCCCGGGGGAGAACGGCTGGCCGAACCGTTTGGCTTGGCCCGCGCGCAGTCGGGCGAGCACGGCGGGGCTGATGCAGCGCGCCCGCGCCCGCGCCGTCCCCGCGTGCCGGGAGCCGCGGTAGAGCTCCATGGTGAAGTCGAGCCCCTTGAGCGCGCGCCCGCCGCGCCTGCGGGGGTTGCAGGACGCTGACAGCACGACGTCGCTGTGAGTCGTGTCGCAGGCGAGTGCGTCAGCTGAGATCTCGAAGGCCAGGTGGTCCATGACGAAGGCGTGCCCGGCCGGGACGTCGTAGCCGGCATGCCCGATGAGCAGCCCGGCCTGGCGCACGCTCTCGACGAGCAGGAACGGGTCGTGGCGCCCGTCGGCGCTGCGATAGAAGCGGTGGCAGAGCGGCCACTGGGCGCCCAGCAGATAGGTGCCCGCGCCGTCCGTACTGAAGCCGGTGATCAGCACCTCAGTGACCGCGGTCCGGTGGACGAGCTGACGGGGGATGGTCTGTTCGAACAGGCTTCCTTCGTGGTTCAGGTGCAGCGCGTTCAGACCGGATCCGGTGAGCCCCATGCGGATGTCACCTCCCGAGAGGATGGTCTAAACAAACCTACCGGTATCCTTGTTTTTGACTACAGTGAGCCAGATTTCTGTATCTTCCGGTCACACGAACCGCTCTCAACGGGAAATTTCGCATCGTAGCTCCCGGACGGATGGGTATGATGCGGGGCAAGGGTCGGCTTTCTGTACTTGGTGGTCGCATGGCACGACGGCTTCAGCAGCGCGCCGAACGTACTCGCGTTGTCGTGCTCCGAGCGGCGGCCGAGGTCTTCGCCGCGGACGGGTTCCGCGGTGCGCGCACGGCGGACATCATCGCCCACGCGGGAGTGACCAAGGGCGCGGTGTACTTCCACTTCTCCTCGAAGGAGGAGCTGGCGCAGGCCGTCATCGCCGCCCATCGTGAGGAGGGCGCGCGGCTGGCCGAGGCCGTCGCCGCCCAGGGGGCCACGCCGCTGCGCACGCTGGTCAACCTCTCCTACGCCTACGCGCGGCTCATCAAGGAGAACCCGATCCACCTGGCAGGCGTGCGGCTGGTGGCGGAGGGCACCTTCGGCAGCCCCACTGTGGAGGCGTTCACCGACTGGGACCTCGTGCTGGTCAAGCTGCTCAACGAGGCCAAGGATCGCGGCGAGATCCGCGACGACCTCGACGCGGAGGCGTGCGCCAGGTTCATCAACGGCGCCTTTTACGGCACGCAGATCCTGTCGTTCATCTACAGCCGCCGCGATGACCTCGTGCAGCGGCTCGACACGATGTGGCAGGTGCTGCTCAACGGGCTGCTGCCCGAGGGGCGCAGCGTCATCCTGATGTCCCAGGCCGGCTAGCGGGGGGTCGGCCCGCGCAGCCGAGCGGGTCGTCGGGGTGGGGGTGCGGCCGGCCGGAGGGGAGGTAGTCCGACGGCTTCGTGGTCAGCACCGGCAGGAGGGTCTCCCAGACGGCGGTGATCGTTCGCGCGCCGATCCGGCCGGGACGGTGGCGGGAGAGCGCATCCACACCGGGCACGAGCGCGACGAGGATCGTCTCCATTCCGTCCGAGGCCGAGCCGGTCTCGTCCAGCAGCAGTCGGATCATCGGGATCCAGCGCTCGCGCGGGGTGCTGTGCTCGCCGTCCAGCCGGAAGCCGGCGCGGAAGACGGTGTCCCTCGCCAGGTTACGGGCGAACACGTGGGTGAAGTCGATCAGCGCCTGGACGGCGACGCGGCCGTCGCAACGGCAGGACGCGAGGTCCTCCATGCCGGTCCAGATTTCGTTGGCGCGCTCCCGGATCTCCTCGGCGAGCCGTTCCTTGGAGCCGAAGTGAAAGTACAGCGCGCCTTTGGTGGTGCCGCTGAGCTGCACGATCTGCGTGAGGGACGTGCTGGCGTAGCCGTACTCTGCGAAAGCCTGCGCGGCACCGTAAATGATCTTATTTCGGGTGAGTTCGGCGCGTTCCTGGATCATCGCATTGTCCCTCACCTTCAGCTGAACATACCGTCTGCGCTGTTTTCGAAGAACCCTCTGACCTGGACATACTTCACAATCCTCCTGGATGTCGCACATATTGACAAAACCAACCGGACGGTTTTAGCTGACGATCGCGTGACCAATCGCTCGCCCTTCGAGGAGGAAGGATGCGATCACTGTGAGTGCTGCCGTCAACCGACGAGCCCGTCCAGGGCCGGCTCCAGGGCTGCGAGCCGGTGCCGCGGGCGTCCACACAGGCGGGCAGGGCGCCGCCCGCGGCCGGTTGGGAATCGACGCGGGGGTCTACGCGGGCCGTGTCGAACTCCACATCCCCGCGGGGCTCGGCTTCGAGTCCTGGCGCCGGATCGGGGATCAGATCCGGCGGATCAGCGACTCCTCTTGCTGGTGGCTGGCTGACTGGCTGGTCTACGGCGAGGAACAGTTTCCCGGCCGCTACCAGGTCGTCTGCGAGGAGACCTCGCTCCGTTACCAGACGTTGCGCAACTACGCCTGGGTAGCCAGGAAGTTCCCGCCGTCCCGGCGACGGGACAGCCTGAGTCTCCAGCACCACGCCGAGGCCGCCTCGCTGCCGGAGCCGGAGCAGGATCTCTGGCTCGCGCGCGCCGAGCGGGAGGGATGGTCGGCCCGCCGGCTCCGGCAGGAGTTGCGCAAGCGGACGCGGAAGCTGGCCAAGGCCGATTCGGGGTCCCACGTGCAGGTGACTCTGAGTCTGGACTCCGAGCGCAGGGACCGGTGGATGCAGGCGTCGGAGGCGGCCCACATGCCGTTCATGGACTGGATCGTGCGGATCATTGACGACGCGTCGAGCAGCCGGGACGGTGCCGACCGGAAGACCGCCTGAGGAAAGGACCACGTGGCATGTTCGTCCCTGGTCCCTACCGGCAACCGGAGAGTGGCTGGACGGCCGAGCTGGTCCGCGGCAACCCGCTGGCGCTGCTGGCCACCAACGGGCCCGCCTGCGCCGGCCCCTACGCGACCCACGTGCCGATCATCCCTGACCCAGCCGGCCCCGAGCCGTGGGTGGACGACATGTCGGGCGCCGTGCTGCTGGGGCATATGAACCGGGCGAATCCGCACTGGAAGGCCCTGGAGCCGGACATGCCGGTGCTGGTGACGTTCACCGGCCCGCACGCCTACGTCTCGCCGACCGTCTACGGAGTCACCCCGGCGGCGCCGACCTGGAACTTCACCTCCGTCCACGTGCACGGCGCGCTCCACCCCATTCGCGGCGAGATCGAGACGCTGCAGGTGGTATGCGCAACGGTGCGCGCCTTTGAGGCGGCGTTCGGGACAGGCTGGGACATGACCGCATCGCTCGGCTATTTTCGGCGCATCCTGCCTGGAGTAGGCGCGTTCCGGATCACGGTGACCCGCGCCGAGGGCATGTTTAAGCTCAGCCAGGAGCAGCGGCCGGAGATCCGTGAACGCGTGTGCAACTCCTTCGCCGAGCGGCCCTCCTGCGGACCCCATCAGGTGGCGCAGCTCATGGGCCGCCTCACCGACCGGGCGGAGCCCACCACCCGCGACTCGGCGCCGGTCCAGGAGAGGCCGGGCCGCGGAGCGTCATAGCAGCCGTAGCAAGCGCCGAACCAGGAAACGCGAGTGGACATGCGCACCGTCAATGACCTGTTCGAATCGACCGTGGCCCGCGTGGGTCAGGAACCGGCCCTGATCTCGCCCGGCGGGACGGTCGGCTACGCCCGCCTCAACGCCGACGCGAACCGCCTGGCCAGGCGGCTGGTCGCGGTCGGCGTCGGCCCTGACACGCTGGTCGGTGTCGCGGTTCCGCGCACTGCCGGGCTGATGACCGTGCTGTTGGCGGTACTCAAGGCGGGCGGCGCCTACCTGCCCCTCGACCCCGCCTACCCCGTGGAGCGGCTGTCCTTCATGCTCCAGGACGCGCGGCCGGTCCTGCTCGTGCGCTCGTCGCAGGTGAGCGTTCCCTGCGCCGGCGTGCCCGAGCTCCTGGCCGACGATCCCGCCGTCACCGCCGCGGTCGCGGCGCAGCCGTCCTACGACCTGACGGACCGCGAACGCCATACCCCGCTCCGTCCCGAGCACCTGATGTACGTGATCTACACCTCCGGCTCTACCGGCCGGCCCAAGGGCGTCGCGGTGACGCACGCCGGGGTGGCCGCCCTCGTGGCCAGCCAGGCCGCGCAGCTCGGTGCAGGGCCGGGCGACCGGGTGCTCCAGTGGGCCTCGATCAGCTTCGACGCGGCCTTCTGGGACATCTCCCTCGCTCTGCTGTCCGGTGCGGCGCTCGTGCTCGCCCCCGCCGACGACCTGCTGCCCGGGCCGTCGCTGCACGACACGATGATCAGAAACGCGGTCACCCACGCGACCCTGCCGCCGGTCGCGCTGAGCGTCACCGACGCCGACGGCCTGCTGCCGGACGGGGTCGTCATGTCCACCGGCGACGCCATCACCCGGCCGCTCGCCCGGACCTGGTCCGCGGGCCGGCGCATGTTCAACGGGTACGGCCCCACCGAGGTCACCGTGGGGATCGCCATGGGGCCCATCACCGGCCACGAGGAGATCGGCATCGGCCGTCCCCTGCTCGGGAGTGCCGTTCACGTGCTGGACGAACGCCTCGGCGAGGCGGCCCTCGACACCGAGGGGGAGCTGTACCTGGCCGGGCCCGGCCTTGCCCGGGGCTACCTCGGCCGCCCCGCGGAGACCGCCGCCCGGTTCGTCGCCGACCCGTACGGGCCCGCCGGGTCCCGCATGTACCGGTCGGGCGATCGTGGCCGGCGCCGGGCCGACGACGAGCTGTTCTTCACCGGGCGCGCCGACGACCAGGTGAAGATCCGGGGCTTCCGGGTCGAGCTGGGCGAGATCGAGGCCCGCCTCACTGCGCACCCGGCGGTCGAACTGGCCTGTGCCGTCGTGGAGGGCGGGCTCGCGGAGGCTCGCGTGGTGGCCTACGTCCAGATTCGGCCCGGCGATCCGGTCACCGGGCCGGATCTGCGCACCTACCTGGCCGCCGCGCTGCCCGCGCACATGGTTCCCGCCGCAGTGGTCGTGCTGGCGAGCTTCCCCACGACACCCAACGGGAAGATCGACCGCGCCGCCCTGCGCTGGGCCCCCGCGCGCGCCTCCGGATGCGACGACGTGTGCGGCATGGCGGCCGAGATTCTCGGCGTGCCGGAGGCGCGCCCCGAGGACAACTTCTTCGACCTGGGTGGCCATTCTGTGCTGGCCACCTTACTGGCCCGGAGAATTCGCCGGGAGTTCGGCGTTTCGGTGCCCATCAGAAGCATTTTCGAGGCGGCCACCCTGGCCGATATCGAAGGGCTGGTGCAGGCCGGTTCCTGAGCCGCGCGACAGCGCCCCGGAAGCCTTCCGGGGCGCTTTTTCGTCCGCGCGGGCCGGGCGTGAATGACTGATGAAAGGTTTTGCTCGGGGACTCCGGCGGCCGTGCTAGTGAAGATGTATGACCAGCGCTCTTTCCGCGTATCGCGCGTACCGTGAATATCTGTCCCTGGACACGCTGCTGGACCTGCAGAAGCCGAATACCGGGCAGCCGGACGAATTGCTGTTCGTTGTCGTCCACCAGTCGCACGAGTTGTGGTTCAAGGAAATGCTGCACGAGCTCGGCGGTCTTCAGATGGCCCTGTCCGCGGCCGACAGCGGCCACGCCCTGCGCACGCTGCGGCGGCTGCGCGCCGGATTCGCGGTGCTGACGGCGCAGATGGAGGCACTGGAGACGCTGACCGCAGGGCAGTTCGACGCCTTCCGCGAGCGGCTGGGCGGCAGCGGCTTCTACTCGGCCCAGTTCCGCGAGATCGAGCTGGTGCTGGGCCGGTGCGACGGCGACGTGGCGCGGCAGTTCCCCGAGAGCAGCCGGGCCAGGGCGCGCATCGAGGACCGAGCGGGCCGGCCCCGGCTGTTCGCATCCTTTCTCGAGTACCTGGCGGCCTGTGGGTACCCGCCGCACGACGTGCGACTGGCCCTGCGGATGCTGGAACGCGACGACACGGTGGCGGCGCAGGTGTGTGAGGGACTGCGGGACCTGGACCAGGCATTCCAGGAGTGGCGGTTCCGGCACGCCGTCCTGGCCCGGCGGGTGATCGGCGACAAATCCGGAACGGGCGGCTCGACCGGCGCGGAGTTCCTGCGCTCGACGGTCTTCACGCCGTCGTTCCCCGAACTGTGGCACGTGCCCGATCCCCAGTGAGCCGGCGGAAGGACATCGGATGCGAGTCACGACGAAGGTCGGGGTCGGGGGCCTGAGCCCGCGGGCACTGGACGAGACGGCGAGGTGCTCGTCGTCGGCCTTGAGCAGCCTCGCGGACTGGCAGGAGGAGGCTCGCCCGGCCACGTTCCCGTTCCGCCCGATCGTGCGGCACTACCAGGCGGTCGGCCGCGGTCATGTGGACGCCGAGCTGGTCAAGGCCCTGCGCGTGCTGGCCGAGCAGGGCCGCCCGCGGGGCGGCCGCGGCGGGAGGGCGGCCGACGGGCTGATCCTGTCCTCCTGGCTGCCCTGCACCTTCGACCAGGAGGACGGGGACTACGACTCCTACGGCGCGATACGCCTGCTGCATCGCGTGGCCGAGACCGCCGCCGGAGGCCCTGACACAGGCCTCGACCTGCAACAGGTGGCGCTGCTGGCCGATCTGCTGGCCTTCGAGGCCGTCGCGGCGGCCGGACAGGAGCGCCGCTCCCCGCAGGAGGTCAGGCTCCGGGCCTGCCTGCGCGCCCTGGCGCGGGCCGGCGAGCTGGCGCCCGGAGCCGCCGGGGTGACGGCCCGGTTCCCGCCGGCGCCCGCCGCCGACCGGGCCGGGGAGCTCGCCCTGCTCGCCCTGGACGCCGTGCCGCCCGCCGTGCGGCTGGCCGCCGAGATCACGCTGCTGCCCATGACGCCGCTGCACGACGAGGTGATGTTCATCCGCAGCATCCAGGTGTTCGAGCTGGTCTACCGGCAGGTGGCGCGCTGCCTGGAACGGGCGGTGGCGGCTCTCGCCGGCGGGGACGCGGCGGCGGCGACGGCCGAGGTGCGCGACGCCGGTGCCCGCGTGGCGGCCACCGGCAGCCTCTACCGGGTGCTGACCACCATGCCGAAGGAGTCGTTCGCGCTCATCCGGTCGTCCACCGACGGCCGGAGCGCCATCCAGTCACGGGCCTACCGCGAGGTGGAGCGCCTGAGCGCGCCACTGCCCACCGAGCAACTTCCCATGGAGCTGTTACGTCTGGACGAGAGGCCGCGCCCCGGCCGCTCCCTCCAGGAGGAGTACCTGGCGGCGGGCGCGGGGCCGCCGCTGGACGGCCTGGCCGCGGCCATGGCGGGGCTGGACGAGGCATGGCAGGCGATGAAACGCACGCACTGGGGAATCACCCTCAAGATCATCGGTCGGGTGCCGGGAACAGGCGGCAGCTCCGGCGCCGACTACCTGCGGGAGGCGGCGGAACGCCCGCTGTTCCCCGCGCTGTCACCAGGAGGCAGGCATGCCTGAGCACGAGGACGGTTACCGCGAGCTGCGCCACGCGATCATGGGCTACATCGTCTCGCAGGCCATCTTCGCGGTTACCGAGGCAGGCGTGCCCGACCTGCTCGCGGACGGGCCGGCCGAGGCGGGCGACCTGGCCGAGCGGGCGGGGGCGGACGCCGACGCGCTCGTCCGGTTCCTGCGCGTGCTCGTCGCCGAGGGGCTGTTCACCGAGGGGCCGCGAGGGACCTTCGCCCTCACCGCGACGGGCGCGTACCTGCGCGCCGACCGGCCAGGCTCCCTCCGGCACCTGGTCACGCTGATGGCCGGCGAGCCCTACCGGGCATGGGGCCTCGCCGGGCACTCGCTGCGCACCGGCGAACCGGCCTTCGACGAGCTGTTCGGGCAGCCCATGTTCGCGTGGCTGCGCGCGCACCCCGCCGAGTCGGCCGCCTTCGACACCGCCCAGGCGGGCCTGGTCACCGTACGGATGCAGCCGCTGGTCGAACGCGACTGGAGCGATGCCCGCACCGTCGTGGACGTGGGCGGCGGCACCGGCGAACTGCTGAGGACGCTACTGGCGGGCAACCCGCACCTGCGCGGCGTGCTGTTCGACCTGCCGCACGTGGCCGGCGAGGCCGACGTTCCGGCGGAACGCTGCGCCGTCGTGGGCGGCGACTTCTTCACCGGCGTGCCGGCGGGCGGCGACGTTTACGTGCTGGCGCAGATTCTGCACGACTGGGACGACCACGCCGCGCTCCGCATCCTGCGCGAAGTGGCCGCCGCCATGCCGCCGCACGGCACGTTGCTCGTCGTCGAGCAGGTGATCCCCGAGGACGACGCCCGGCACCCGGAAAAGATCCTCGATCTGCACATGCTGGTGCTGCTCGGCGGGCGCGAACGGACGGCCGGCGAATGGCGGCGATTGTTCGCGGCGGGCGGATTCGCACTGACGGAAATTGAGCACGGGACACGTTCGGCATTACTCGTCGGAAAACTCCGAGGACCAGGGAGAACGATGTCCGGTCAGCAGGACAATGGCGCCGGCAATTGACTCCCCGGACTGCGGAGATTAAGGCTGTAAAAGACCTTTGAGGAGGGTGTCCCGAATGGCTTCGATCGGCGTGGTGGCGGCGCAGGAAAGTCTTTGGCTGGCACAGCGGCTGCGGCCGGATCCGCCCAACAACGTGGCCGCCGTATGGGACGTCGAGGGCGAGCTCGACCGTGCGGCGCTGAATTCCGCGCTGCGGGCCGTGCTCACCGAGGCGCGCACCGTCCTGGTCAATTTCCGCGAGGAAGCCGGACGGCTGCGCCAGGAGCCTCGCGACCTCGGCGCGTGGCAGCCCTTCGCCGAAGACTTGAGCGGGGCGGCCGACCCGGAGGCTGCGGCGCGGGCCTACGTGGCCGAACTCGCGGCCCGGCCGTTCGACCTGGAGCGGGACGTGCTGTTCCGCGCCGGCCTGCTCACGCTGGGGGAGCAGCGGTCGTTCCTCGTGCTGGTCTGCAACCACGTCGTGACCGACGCCTTCGGGCTGCTCACGCTCGTCTCGCGCCGGATCGCCGAGGTCTACACCGCGATGCGGAAGGGTGACCCCGCTCCCGGCTGGCCGGTGGAGGAGCCCGCCGCGCTGCACGAACGGGACGCGCGCTACCGGGCCTCCGACCGCTTCGCCAGGGACGCGGAGTTCTGGCGGCGCTACCTGCCGGACACGCCCGCCCCCGCCCGCCTGCCCGGCACCCCCGCTCCCGCGTCCGCCGGGGCCGACGCCGGCCGTACAGGAGTGTGGAGCCATACCGCGCGCGTGCCGCGGCACGAGGCCGACGCCTGGCAAGGGCTGGCCGGCTCGCACGGCGTGACCCTGCCGACGCTACTGATGGCGGCGGCGGCCGTCTTCTTCCGCCACATGTGCGACCTTCCCGAGCCGCTGTTCACCGTGACCGTCAACAACCGCTTCGGCGCCACGCGGCGGACCCCCGGCGTCCTGTCGAACCTCGTACCCATCAAGATCGAGGTGCCGGTGACCGCCGGCCTTCCCGCCATCCTCGACGCGACCCAGCGCGCCAAGACCGAGGTCTTCAGGCACGCCACGCACCAGGTCTCCGACATCCAGCGTGAGACCGGCCGCGCCGGAGCCGTGCGCAGCCCGTTCGGCGCGATCGTCAACATCATCCCCTTCGTCGAAGGACTGGACCTCGCCGGCAGTACGGCCTACTTCGCTGGCGGCTCGTTCGGCTCGGTGGACGAACTGATGATCTCGACCTACTTCGACGGCAGGCACGACAGCGATCTGCACGTACGGGTCGACGCCCCGGCCGCGTTCTACGGCGAGGACGACCCCGCCACGCTGAGCGAACGCCTGATCGCCACCGTCCGCGCCCTGACCGCGCACCCCGAGGCCCCGGCCGGCTCGATCGAGCTCCTGGCCGACCACGAGCGGCGGCGGCTGCTCGCCGACTTCAACGACACGGCCGTGCCACTGCCCGGCGCGACCGTCGCCGAGCTGTTCGAACGCCACGCGACGGCCAGGCCGGACGCCGTGGCCGTGGTCGCCGGCGACGTGACGCTGACCTACGGTGAGCTGAACACGCGCGCCAACCGGCTGGCGCATGCCCTCGTCGGGCGCGGCGTCACGCCCGAGTCCGTGGTGGCGGTGGCCGTGACCCGCACGGCCGACCTCGTCGCAGCCCTGCTCGGCGTCTACAAGGCCGGCGCCGTCTACCTGCCGATCGACCCCGAGTTCCCGAGCGGCCGCCTCGACTACGTGCTGTCCGACGCCCGGCCGCACGTCCTGGTGACCGACGCGGCCGGAGACCGGGCCGTGCCCTGGTCCGCCGGGACGCCGCGCCTCGGCATCGACATCACCCGCCAGGAGGGCGGCGAGGGCGACCTGCCCGCGCGGGCCCGTCCGGGCAACGTCGCCTACCTCATGTACACCTCCGGCTCCACGGGCACGCCCAAGGGCGTCGCCATCACTCACCGCAACCTCGTGGCGCTGTTCGCCGGCACGGAGCAGTGGTGCCGCTTCGGCCCGGACGACGTCTGGTCGTGCTGCCACTCGCAGGCCTTCGACGTGTCGATGTGGGAGATGTGCGGCGCGCTGCTGCACGGCGGCCGCATCGTCCTGGCCACATGGGACGTCGTACGTTCGCCTGACGCGTTGTGGCGGCTGCTGCTCCGCCACGGCGTGACGGTGCTGAGCCAGACGCCCTCGGCCTTCTACGAGCTGTCGGCCAACCGGCCCGAAGACACCTCGGGCCTGCGACTGCGCATGGTGGTCTTCGCCGGCGAGGCGCTGGACCCGGCTCGGCTGCGCGGCTGGTACCCCGGCGAGACGCCTGGCGCCCCGGTGCTGGTCAACATGTACGGCATCACCGAGACCACGGTCCACGTCACCTATCTGGAGATGCGGGCGGAGTTCGCCGAACGCGGCGCCAGCCCCATCGGAGTCCCTATCGGCAACACACGGATGTACGTGCTCGGCCCCGGCCTCACCCCGGTGCCGCCCGGCGTGATCGGAGAGCTGTACGTCGCCGGCGCGGGCGTCGGCCGCGGCTACCACGGCCGGGCCGGGCTCACCGCGCAGCGTTTCGTCGCCTGCCCGTATGGGCCGCCGGGCACCGTCATGTACCGCAGCGGCGACCTGGCGCGCTGGGCCGCCGACGGCCGCCTGGAGTTCATGGGACGCGCCGACCACCAGGTCAAGATCCGGGGCTTCCGCATCGAGCCCGCCGAGATCGAGGCGGCCCTGGAACGGCACCCGGGCGTGGCGCAGGCCGCGGTGATCGCCCGCGAAGGCCGGGGGACCGGCGGCAAGCAACTCGTCGCCTATGTCGTGCCGCAGGCCGCGGGCGGCATCGGCGGCGGGGAGGAGGTGGACTTCCGGGCCGGCGCCGATGCCGCGGAGCTGCGCGCGTGGGTGTCGGGACGGCTGCCCAAGTACATGGTCCCCGCCGCGTTCGTCCTGCTCGGCCGGCTCCCGCTGACGACCAACGGTAAGCTCGACCGGCGGGCACTGCCCGAGCCGGCGTTCGCGGGCGGCGACTACGTCGCTCCCCGCACCCTCGCAGAAGAGGCGCTGGCCGAGATCTACGCCGAGGTGCTCGGCCTGGACCGGGTCAGCGCCGAGGACGACTTCTTCACCCTGGGCGGCGACAGCATCCGCGCGATCCAGGTCGTCTCCCGTGCCCGCGCCCGCGGCCTCGCGCTCAGCCCGCGTGACGTCTTTGAGCGTCGCAGCGTGACCGACCTCGCCGACGCGATCCAGGCCGGCCAGGGGAGCGTGCTGGAGGAGCTGGAAGGCGGCGCGACCGGCTCGATGCCGCTCCTGCCGGTGGCCCGCGAGACCGTCGCGCGCGGCGGCTCCGCGTTCGCCCGGTTCGCACAGTGGATGGCCTTGACCCTGCCGCCGGAGATCGATCACACCGGCCTGGTCGCGACGCTCACCGCCGTGGTGGACCACCACGACGTGCTGCGCTCCCGGCTCGATGGCGGCGACCTGCGCGTGGAGCCGACCGGCACGGTGCCGGTGGCCCGCCTGATCCGCCGTGTCGAGCACCCGGAGGAGGTCCTGCCGGCCCTGGAGGCCGCCCAGCGCGAGCTGGACCCTGAGTACGGCTCGATGCTGCGCTTCATCTGGCTCGACCCACCCGGCCGCCCCGACGATCACGCCGATGACCGCCCCGACGACCGGGCCGGTGGGCGGCTGGTGATTCTCGCTCACCACCTCGTCGTGGACGGCGTCTCGTGGCGCATTCTGCTGCCCGATCTCGCCGCGGCCTGGGCGGACGTGCACGCGGGGCGGCCCCCGGCCCTGCCGCCCGGAGGCACCTCGATGCGCCGCTGGTCGCACGCGCTGCGATCGGAGGCGGCCCGCCGCGGGCACGAGCTGCCGGCGTGGCTCGACGTCGTCGCCACCGACGAGCCGCCGCTGGGCGCGCGTCCGCTGGACCCGGCCCGCGACGTCGCCTCGGCCACCTCGACCGTGCGCGCCCGGCTGACGCCGGCGATCACCCGTACCCTGCTGGCCCGGTGGCCCGCCGCCTTCCGCGCGGGTGTGGACGAGGGCCTGCTGGCCGCGCTCATGCTGGCGCTGCTCCGCCACCGCCGCCGCCAGGGCGTGCCCGGCACCTCCGCCGTGATCCGGCTGGAGGGGCACGGC
Organism: Nonomuraea fuscirosea; assembly: GCF_035917475.1. NCBI lineage: Bacteria > Bacillati > Actinomycetota > Actinomycetes > Streptosporangiales > Streptosporangiaceae > Nonomuraea > Nonomuraea fuscirosea. The sequence goes on from NZ_CP109074.1 coordinate 3,389,334, forward strand.
CGCGAGGAGGACGTGGCGCCGGGCGCGGACCTGTCCCGTACCGTGGGCTGGTTCACCAGCGTCCACCCGGCCCGGCTCGACCTGGACGGGATCGACGTCGAGCAGGCCTTCGCCGCCGGTCCCGCCGCCGGAGCCGCCATCAAGGCGGTCAAGGAGCAACTGCGCTCCCTTCCCGACCACGGCATCGGGTACGGCCTGCTTCGCCACCTCAATGAGGAGACCGCGGCCGAGCTGAGCCGCCGTCCCGAGGGGCAGATCATCTTCAACTATCTCGGACGTCTCTCCGAGGACCTGGACGGCGACGCCTGGGGGCCCGCGCCGGAATGGCCAGAACTCGTCGCCATGCCCGACCCAGCGCTGCCCGTCCCCGCCGCGTTGCAGGTGGACGCCCTGATCACCGGCGAGCAGACGCTGACGGCGCTGTTCACCTTTCCGGACGAGGTGTTGTCCCGCGACGAGGTGGAGGAACTGGCCGAGCTGTGGGCCGCCGCCGTCTCGGCACTCGCCGAGCACGCCGCCACGCCGGACGCGGGCGGCCTGACGCCCTCGGACCTGACCCTCACCGGCGTGAGCCGGCACCAGCTCGAAGCATGGGAGTACGCATGGCCCGGCCTGTCCGACGTCTGGCCGCTGACGCCCCTCCAGTCCGGCATGCTCTTCCACTCGATGCTCACCGGTGCGGGCGCTGACGCGTACCAGATGCAGCTGGTTCTCCGCCTTGACGGTCCGCTCGACCCGGCGCGGCTGCGCGCGGCCGGGCAGGCGCTGCTCGACCGGCACCCGAACCTGCGCGTCGCGTTCGCCGCCGACGAGGCCGGCGACCTGGCCCAGCTCGTGGTGGACGGAGTCCGGCTGCCGTGGCGCGAGCACGACCTGTCCGGGCTCGACGAGGCCGGGCGCGCCCGCGAGCTGGAGCGCCTGCTGGCGGGGGACCGCGGCGTCCGCTTCGACCCCGCCGCCCCGCCGCTGCTGCGGCTGACGCTCGTCACGCTCGGCGCCGGCCGGGCCGAGCTCGTCCTCAGCACCCACCACGCCCTCCTCGACGGCTGGTCACTCCCGCGCCTGATGCAGGATCTCCTGCGGATTTACGCGGCGCAGGGCGAGCCGGACGGCCTGCCCAGGGCCGGTGGGTTCCGCGACTTCCTGGCCTGGCTGCGCTCCCGCGATCACGACGCGTCGCTGCGGGCCTGGGCCCGCGAACTCGAAGGGGTGGCAGAGCCGACGCTGCTGGCGGCGAGCCTGCCCGCCCGCACCGCCGATGCGGGCATCGGCCAGACCGACGTCCCGCTGCCCCCGGACGTGGCCGCCGCCCTTTCACGCCGCGCCGCCGAGCTGGGCGTCACCCTCAACACGCTGGTGCAGGGAGCCTGGGGCGTGCTGCTGGCCGAGCTGACCGGACGCACGGACGTGACGTTCGGCACCACCGTCTCCGGCCGGACACCCGCGCTGCCCGGTGTCGAGGACATGGTCGGCCTATTCATCAACACCGTGCCGGTCCGCGTGCCCTGCGCGCCCGCCGACACCTTCGCGCAGATGCTCGCCCGTGTGCAGGAACGGCAGGCGGCGTTGCTCGAACACCACCACATCGGGCTCGGTGACATCCAGCGGACCACCGGCCTCAGCACCCTGTTCGACACCCTGGTCGTGTTCGAGTCCTACCCGGTCGACCGGATCGGCCTCGACGAGGCCAACGCCACGGCCGGCCTCGCGGTCACCGGAGTCCGGCCGTTCACCGCGACCCACTACCCGGTGGCGCTGCTCGCCACCGCCGACCCCCACCTGCGGCTCACCGTGCAGTACCAGCGTGACCGGCTCTCCGGCGCCGACGCCGACCGGCTGGCGCGCCGCCTCGTGCGCGTCCTCCGGCACCTGGCCGACGACCCGCAGGCCCGTCCCGCGCAGCTTGACCTGCTCGAACCCGGCGAACGCCACCGGCTGCTGCACCAGCTCAACGACACCGCCGTCGCGACACCGCCGCTGACCATCCCCGGCCTCGTCGAACGCCAGGTGGAACGGACGCCCGACGCCCCGGCCGTGACGTCCGGCGGGCGCGCCCTCACCTACCGCGAGCTGGACACCCGCGCCAACCGGCTCGCCCACGACCTGATCGCCCGCGGCGCGGGCCCGGAGACCGTGGTGGCGCTGGCCCTGCCCCGGTCCGCGGAGCTGGTCGTGGCCGTGCTCGGCGTGCTCAAGGCGGGCGCCGCCTACCTGCCGATCGACCCCGGATTCCCCAGCAGCCGGCTGGACTTCGTGCTCGCCGACGCCCGTCCCGCGCTGCTGCTCACCGATCCCGCCACCGAGCGGGCGGTGCACGACACGCGCATCCCGCGAATCCACCTCGGCGAACTCGGCTCCGGACCCGAGCACGCCCCCCGGACCGGGCTTCTGCCCGGCAACACCGCCTACCTGATGTACACCTCGGGCTCCACCGGCGAGCCGAAGGGCGTCGCGATCACGCACGGCAACGTCGTCAACGGTGTGCTGCGCCTGAACGACGTCCTCGGCCTGCCGCCACGCGCCCGGATGCTCACGGGCACCTCGATCAGCTTCGACGTGTCGGTGTTCGAGCTGTTCAGCACGCTCTGCCGGGGCGGGACGGCCGAGATCGTCCGGGACGTGCTCGTGCTCGGCGAGCACGACGCCTGGACGGGCGGCGTGATCAGCACGGTCCCGTCGGCCTTCGCCGAGCTCGTCGGCGGGCTCGACGGGCGGGTCACGGCCGACGCGGTCGTGTTCGCGGGCGAGGCGCTGCCGGCCTCACTCGTCCGGCAGGCCCGCACGGCGCTGCCCGGCGCGAAGATCGTCAACGCGTACGGGCAGACGGAGACCTTCTACGCCACGACCTGCCTGCTCGGCACGGCCGCCACCAGGAGCGGCGGCGGCGCCCCCATCGGCAGGCCGCTGGGCAACATGCGCGTCTACGTGCTCGGCCCCGGGCTCAAGCCGGTGCCGTCCGGCGCCGCGGGTGAGCTCTACGTCGCCGGCGCTTGCGTGGGACGCGGTTACCACAACCGTCCGGGGTTGACCGGCGAGCGGTTCGTCGCCGACCCGTTCGGGCCGCCCGGCGGGCGGATGTATCGCACCGGTGACCTGGCCCGCTGGAACGCGGCCGGGGAGCTGGAGTATCTGGGCCGTCTGGACAATCAGGTCAAGATCCGGGGGTTCCGGATCGAACCAGCCGAGGTCGAGGCGGCTCTGGCCGCGCATCCGCTGGTGGAGCAGGCAGTGGTCGTGGCGCGGGACGACCGGCTGGTGGCGTACGCGGTGGGCCGGGTCGAGGGCGAGGTCCTGCGCGGTTTCGCCCGGGACAGGCTGCCGGAGTACATGGTGCCCGTCGCCGTCGTGGTGCTGCCGGCGCTGCCGCTGATGCCGAACGGGAAGGTGGATCGGGCGGCGTTGCCTGCTCCTGAGTTCGGTGTGTCGGTGTATCGGGCGCCGTCGGCGGGTGAGGAGGAGGTGCTCTGCGGGTTGTTCTCGGAGGTGCTGGGGGTGGAGCGGGTCGGTGTGGACGACGACTTCTTCGCTTTGGGCGGGCATTCCCTGCTCGCGACCCGGCTCGTCAGCCGCATCCGCGCGACACTCCGCGTCGAGGTCCCCATCAGGGCCGTCTTCCAGGCCCCCACGGTCGCCGAGCTGGCCTGCCACCTGACCCCGGACCTGGCGGTCCGGCCCCCTCTGCGGGCGGTCGCCGCACGGCCCGCCCGCCTGCCGCTGTCCTTCGCGCAGCGTCGGTTGTGGTTCATTGATCGGTTCGAGGGTTCGTCGTCGACGTACAACCTGCCGGTGGTGTTGCGGTTGTGCGGTGATGTGGATGTGGTGGCGTTGCGGGCGGCGATCGGTGATGTGGTGGGGCGGCATGAGAGTTTGCGGACGGTGTTCGTCGAGGATGTGGGTGGGGTGCCGGGTCAGCGGGTGATTCCGGCTGCGGAGGTGGTGGTGGGGTTGCCGGTGGTGGAGCCGGTGGATGTGGGGGCGGCGGTGGCGGAGGCGGTGGGGTATGTGTTCGATCTTTCGGGGGAGGTGCCGGTTCGGGCGACTTTGGTGCGGGTGGGGGTTCGTGAGCATGTGCTGGTGTTGTTGTTGCATCACATTGCGGCGGATGGGGAGTCGGCGGCGCCGTTGGCGCGGGATCTGTCGGTGGCGTATCGGGCGCGGTTGGCGGGGCGGGTGCCGGGGTGGGTGGAGTTGCCGGTGCAGTACGCGGATTACACGTTGTGGCAGCACGAGTTGCTGGGTGATGAGCGGCTGGTGGCGTCGCAGGTGGGGTATTGGCGGCGGGAGCTGGCGGGTTTGCCGCAGCCGGTGCGGTTGCCGGTGGATCGGCCGCGTCCGGCGGTGGCCGGTTATCGGGGTGGGACGGTGGGGTTCGGGCTCGGGCCGGATCTGCTGGCGCGGGTGGAGGGGGTGGCTCGGGGCCGGGGGGCGACTGTGCCGATGGTGTTGCAGGCCGCGTTGGCGGTGTTGCTGCACCGGCTGGGGGCGGGAACGGATGTCGCGATCGGCTCGCCCATCGCCGGCCGCACCGACGAGGCCCTGACCGACCTGGTGGGTCTCTTCCTCAACACCTGGGTGCTGAGGGTGGACCTGTCCGGGCGGCCGTCGTTCGAGGACGTCCTCGCCCACGTCCGGAGCAAGGCGATCGCCGCTTACGACAACCAGGACGTGCCGTTCGAACGGCTGGTGGAACTGCTCAACCCCGAGCGCTCGACCGCCTACCACCCGCTCTTCCAGGTCATGTTCGCCTGGCAGAGCACCCCGTGGCCCCACCTCGACCTGCCGGGGCTCGAAGCCGTCATGGAACAGGTCTCTCCGGGGTCGGCCAAGTTTGACCTGTTCTTCAACCTCTCGCCGGACGGCAAAGGAACGCTGGAGTACGCGGAGGACCTGTTCGACCCGGCGTCCGCCGAGCGGCTGGCCGAGCGGTTCACGGACGTCGTCCGCCAGGTCGTGACAGACCCGGCCGTCCCGATCCCGGACGTGGAGGTGCTGGCCGACGAGGAGCGGCGGCGACTCGTGCACGAGCACAACCGCACGACAGCACCCGTCGAGACGGCCGACCTCGCCGGACTCATCGAGCGGCAGGCCGCGCTCAGTCCTGAGGCGCCGGCGTTGACTTTCGGTGGGCGTACGTTCACTTATCGGGAGTTGAACGGCTGGGCCAATCGGCTGGCGCACTGGCTGGTCGAGCGGGGTGCGGGGCCGGAGCGGCGGATCGCGGTGCGGTTGCCGCGTTCGGCTGAGCTGGTGGTGGCGTTGCTGGCCGTGGCCAAGACCGGTGGCGCGTATGTGCCGTTGGATCCGGCGTATCCGCCGGCTCGGGTGGAGTTCGTGCTCGGTGACGCCGCACCTGTTCTGGAACTGGGAGCCGAGGAGCTGGCGTCTGATCTGGCCGGCTATCCGGACACTGATCCGGTGCGCCGGGTGTCGCCGGGTAACGCCGCTTATGTCATCTACACCTCCGGCTCGACCGGGGTCCCGAAGGGTGTGGTGGTCAGCCGGCAGGCGCTGGTCAACTTCCTCACCGACATGCGAGATCGCTGCCGTTTGACCGGCCGGGATCGGTTGCTGGCGGTCACCACCGTCGCCTTCGACATCGCGGCGCTGGAGTTGTTCGGTCCTCTCATCTGCGGTGGTCAGGTGATTCTCGCCGAACGGTCTGATCCGCAGGTGCTCGCCGGCCTGCTTACCGGGCATGCGGTGTCGGTCATGCAGGCGACTCCGTCGTTGTGGCAGATGATGACCGCCCACGACCCGGCCCTGCTCACCGGCATCCGCCTGCTGACCGGGGGAGAGGCGCTACCCGCTCCGCTGGCCGTGCAACTGTGCGAGCACGGGGCCGAGCTGATCAATCTCTATGGGCCGACGGAGACCACGATCTGGTCCACCGCCGTCACTGTGACCGGACCTCCGACGATCGGCCGGCCGATCGCCAACACCCAGGTCTACGTCCTGGACGACTACCTGCAACCCGTCCCCACCCAGACTCCGGGTGAGCTTTACATCGCCGGTGACGGCCTGGCCCGCGGCTACCACAACCGGCCAGGATTGACCGCCGAGCGGTTCGTCGCCAACCCCTTCGGGCCACCCGGCGGGCGGATGTATCGCACCGGCGACCTGGCCCGCTGGAACGCGGCTGGGGAGCTGGAGTATCTGGGCCGTCTGGACGACCAGGTCAAGATCCGCGGACACCGCATCGAACCCGGCGAGATCGAGACCGTCCTCACCGCACACCCCCTCGTCGAGCAGGCCGTCGTGGTGGCACGTGACGGGCGGCTGGTGGCCTATGTGGTGGGCCAGGCCCAGGAGGAGGCGCTGCGGAGCTTCGTGCGCGAGCGGCTGCCGGAGTACATGGTGCCCGTCGCCGTCGTGGTGCTGCCGGCGCTGCCGCTGATGCCGAACGGGAAGGTGGATCGGGCGGCGTTGCCTGCTCCTGAGTTCGGTGTGTCGGTGTATCGGGCGCCGTCGGCGGGTGAGGAGGAGGTGCTCTGCGGGTTGTTCTCGGAGGTGCTGGGGGTGGAGCGGGTCGGTGTGGACGACGACTTCTTCGCTTTGGGCGGGCATTCCCTGCTCGCGACCCGGCTCGTCAGCCGCATCCGCGCGACACTCCGCCTCGAAGTGCCGATCCGGATGCTCTTCGAGTCCCCGTCCGTAGCCCAGCTGGCGCGACGCCGGCAGGAGCTGTCCACGTCCGTCAGGGCACCGCTCCGCAGGATGACCGAAAGGTGAGCACATCATGATCCCCCTCTCCTTCGCGCAGCGTCGGTTGTGGTTCATTGATCGGTTCGAGGGTTCGTCGTCGACGTACAACCTGCCGGTGGTGTTGCGGTTGTGCGGTGATGTGGATGTGGTGGCGTTGCGGGCGGCGATCGGTGATGTGGTGGGGCGGCATGAGAGTTTGCGGACGGTGTTCGTCGAGGATGTGGGTGGGGTGCCGGGTCAGCGGGTGATTCCGGCTGCGGAGGTGGTGGTGGGGTTGCCGGTGGTGGAGCCGGTGGATGTGGGGGCGGCGGTGGCGGAGGCGGTGGGGTATGTGTTCGATCTTTCGGGGGAGGTGCCGGTTCGGGCGACTTTGGTGCGGGTGGGGGTTCGTGAGCATGTGCTGGTGTTGTTGTTGCATCACATTGCGGCGGATGGGGAGTCGGCGGCGCCGTTGGCGCGGGATCTGTCGGTGGCGTATCGGGCGCGGTTGGCGGGGCGGGTGCCGGGGTGGGTGGAGTTGCCGGTGCAGTACGCGGATTACACGTTGTGGCAGCACGAGTTGCTGGGTGATGAGCGGCTGGTGGCGTCGCAGGTGGGGTATTGGCGGCGGGAGCTGGCGGGTTTGCCGCAGCCGGTGCGGTTGCCGGTGGATCGGCCGCGTCCGGCGGTGGCCGGTTATCGGGGTGGGACGGTGGGGTTCGGGCTCGGGCCGGATCTGCTGGCGCGGGTGGAGGGGGTGGCTCGGGGCCGGGGGGCGACTGTGCCGATGGTGTTGCAGGCCGCGTTGGCGGTGTTGCTGCACCGGCTGGGGGCGGGAACGGATGTCGCGATCGGCTCGCCCATCGCCGGCCGCACCGACGAAGCACTCAAGGACCTCATCGGACTGTTCACCAACACGTGGGTGCTGCGCGTCGACCTGTCCGGCGACCCCACGTTCGAGCAGGTGGTGGACGAGGTGCGGCGCAAGGCGCTGAATGCCTACGACAACCAGGACGTGCCCTTCGAACGGCTGGTGGAACTGCTCAACCCCGAGCGCTCGACCGCCTACCACCCGCTCTTCCAGGTCATGTTCGGCTGGCAGAACAACACCCCGGCCGACAGCCACTTCCCCGGCCTGCGGGTGACGTACGAGCCGGTCGACACGGGCACCGCGAAGTTCGACCTGTTCTTCAACCTCTCGCCGGACGGCAAAGGAACGCTGGAGTACGCGGAGGACCTGTTCGACCCGGCGTCCGCCGAGCGGCTGGCCGAGCGGTTCACGGACGTCGTCCGCCAGGTCGTGACAGACCCGGCCGCCTCTGTGGGATCGGTGCGCGTGATGACGTCGGACGAACGACGGCACTTGGTGCAGGACGCCAACGACACCGCCGTGCCCCTGCCGCGTACGTCCCTGGCGGAGCTGGTAGAACAGCAGGCCGCGCTCAGTCCTGAGGCGCCGGCGTTGACTTTCGGTGGGCGTACGTTCACTTATCGGGAGTTGAACGGCTGGGCCAATCGGCTGGCGCACTGGCTGGTCGAGCGGGGTGCGGGGCCGGAGCGGCGGATCGCGGTGCGGTTGCCGCGTTCGGCTGAGCTGGTGGTGGCGTTGCTGGCCGTGGCCAAGACCGGTGGCGCGTATGTGCCGTTGGATCCGGCGTATCCGCCGGCTCGGGTGGAGTTCGTGCTCGGTGACGCCGCACCTGTTCTGGAACTGGGAGCCGAGGAGCTGGCGTCTGATCTGGCCGGCTATCCGGACACTGATCCGGTGCGCCGGGTGTCGCCGGGTAACGCCGCTTATGTCATCTACACCTCCGGCTCGACCGGGGTCCCGAAGGGTGTGGTGGTCAGCCGGCAGGCGCTGGTCAACTTCCTCACCGACATGCGAGATCGCTGCCGTTTGACCGGCCGGGATCGGTTGCTGGCGGTCACCACCGTCGCCTTCGACATCGCGGCGCTGGAGTTGTTCGGTCCTCTCATCTGCGGTGGTCAGGTGATTCTCGCCGAACGGTCTGATCCGCAGGTGCTCGCCGGCCTGCTTACCGGGCATGCGGTGTCGGTCATGCAGGCGACTCCGTCGTTGTGGCAGATGATGACCGCCCACGACCCGGCCCTGCTCACCGGCATCCGCCTGCTGACCGGGGGAGAGGCGCTACCCGCTCCGCTGGCCGTGCAACTGTGCGAGCACGGGGCCGAGCTGATCAATCTCTATGGGCCGACGGAGACCACGATCTGGTCCACCGCCGTCACTGTGACCGGACCTCCGACGATCGGCCGGCCGATCGCCAACACCCAGGTCTACGTCCTGGACGACTACCTGCAACCCGTCCCCACCCAGACTCCGGGTGAGCTTTACATCGCCGGTGACGGCCTGGCCCGCGGCTACCACAACCGGCCAGGATTGACCGCCGAGCGGTTCGTCGCCAACCCCTTCGGGCCACCCGGCGGGCGGATGTATCGCACCGGCGACCTGGCCCGCTGGAACGCGGCCGGGGAGCTGGAGTATCTGGGCCGTCTGGACGACCAGGTCAAGATCCGCGGACACCGCATCGAACCCGGCGAGATCGAGACCGTCCTCACCGCACACCCCCTCGTCGAGCAGGCCGTCGTGGTGGCCAGGGAAGGCGAGGCCGACGACCGGCGTCTGGTCGCCTACGTGGTTCCCGCCGTCGCCGGCGGCGAAGAGGGGGCCGCCGCCCAGGTCGAGGAGTGGCAGCACGTCTACGACCAGGCGTACGCGGACTCCGCCGCGAAGGAGTGGGCCGACGACTTCTCGGTCTGGACATCCAGCTACACCGGCGAGCCGATCCCCGTCGAGGACATGCGCGAATGGCGGGACGCGGCGGTGGCCGGCGTCACGCGGTGGTCGCCGCGGCGGGTGCTGGAGATCGGCGCGGGCAACGGCCTGCTGCTGTCCAGGATCGCGCCGCGGACGCAGGAGTACTGGGCGACCGACTTCTCCCCGTCGGTGATCGAGCGGCTGCGGCCCGAGGTGGGCAGGAACGTCCGGCTTCTGTGCCGGCCGGCCGACGACGTCAGCGGCCTGCCGGAAGGGCACTTCGACACCGTCGTGCTCAACTCCGTCGCCCAGTACTTCCCCGGCCCCGGCTACCTGGACCGGGTGCTGCGCCTGGCCTGGCGGCTGCTGGCCCCCGGCGGCCGCATCGTGCTCGGCGACATCCGGCGGGCCGCGACCCTGCCGCTGCTCCAGGCGGCCGTGCAGCGGGGACGGCAGCCGGAGGAGCCGGCCCCCGCCGTGCGCGCCCTGGTGGAGCAGGCGCTGCTGGTCGAACGGGAACTGGTGGTGGACCCCGATTGGTTCACCGCCTGGGCAGAGACGAACGCGGCCGGAGCACTCGACGTCCGGCTCAAGCCGGGCGGCCGGCACAACGAGCTGACCAGGCACCGCTACGAGGTCGTGCTGCACAAGCAGCCCGTACGGCCGACGCGGCTCGACGACCTGGAGACGGTCCCGTGGACCGCGCTGGACGACGTCCCGGAGTCCGGGCCGGTGCGCGTCACCGGCATCCCCAACGCCCGTCTCGCCGCAGAGGCCGCGACGGCCCGCGCGCTGTCCGTCCTCGCGGGCCCGCCGCCCGCCGGCCCCGCGCTGGACCCGCACGAGCTGGCCGCCTGGGCGCGCCGAAGGGGCAGGAGCGCCCTGGTCACCTGGTCGCCGGCGGGGCCTGAGTGCTTCGACGCGATCCTGCTGCCCGGCGACGTGCCAGCGGACCAGGTCTGCTCCGGCGCCTTCGTCCCGGTCGCGAGCGACGGCCGGACGTGGACGAACCAGCCCACTGCCGCCCGCGAGATCGGCACCCTCGGCGCGCTGCTGCGCGCGCACGCGCGGGAGCGGCTGCCGGAGTACATGGTGCCCGCCACCGTGGTCGCGATCGGCCGGATGCCGCTGACCGCCAACGGCAAGATCGACCGCGGGGCGCTGCCCGCGCCCGGCCGGTCCGGCTCCGGCACCGGCCGCGCCCCGCGCACCCCGCGCGAGGAGAAACTCTGCGGGCTGTTCGCCGAGGTGCTCGGCTTGGACCGGGTCGGCGCCGACGACGGCTTCTTCGACCTGGGCGGCCACTCCTTGCTGGCCACCCGGCTGGTGAGCCGCATCCGCACCGTCCTCGGCGCCGAGTTGCCGATCCGGGACCTGTTCGAGACGCCCACGCCCGCCGGGCTGGCCGACCGGATCGGCGGAGGGCGGCGGGTGCGTCCCCGGCTCGACCCCATGCCACGGCCGGCCAGGCTGCCGCTGTCGTTCGCGCAGCGCCGGCTGTGGTTCATCCACCGCTTCGAGGGGCCGTCGCCGACGTACAACCTGCCCATCGTGCTGCGCCTGACCGGCGAGCTCGACGTGCCGGCGCTGCGCGCCGCGCTGCTGGACGTGGTGACCAGGCACGAGAGCCTGCGCACGATCTTTCCCGAGGATGCTGAGGGCATGCCGTACCAGTACGTTGTCCCGCCGGGGGAGGTCGTGCTCGACCTGCCCGTCACCGCTCCCGACGAGCTGGCGCCGGCGGTCGCCCGCGCCGTGGACCACGAGTTCGACCTGGCGGAGGAGATTCCCGTCCGGGCGAGCGTGCTCCGTGGGTCGGCGCGCGAGCACGTGCTCGTCCTGCTGGTCCACCACATCGCCGGGGACGGCGGCTCCTCCGCCCCGCTCGCCCGCGACCTGTCCGCCGCCTACGCCGCCCGGCTCGCGGGCGCAGCCCCGAGCTGGGCCGGGCTGCCCGTCCAGTACGCGGACTACACGCTGTGGCAGCGCGAGCTGCTGGGTGATGAGAACGACCCGGACAGCCTGGTCTCGGCGCAGACCCGCTACTGGCGCGGGGAGCTGGACGGCGTGCCGCAGCCCGTCCAGCTCCCCACCGACCGTCCCCGCCCGGCCGTGGCAGGCAACGGCGGCGACGCGGTCGGCGTCCGGCTGGATCCTGCCGTGCTGGCCCGGGTCGAGGAGCTGGCCAGGGAGCAGGGTGTGACCGTCCCGATGGTGCTGCAGTCCGCGCTGGCGGTGCTGCTGTGGCGGCTCGGCGCCGGCGACGACGTGACGATCGGCTCGCCGATCGCCGGCCGCACCGACGAGGCGCTGGCCGACCTGGTGGGCTTCTTCGTCAACACCTGGGTGCTGCGGGTGGACCTGTCAGGACGGCCGTCGTTCAGCGAGCTGCTCGGCCGCGTCAAGGAAAAGGCGCTGGCCGCCTACGACAACCAGGACGTGCCCTTCGAGGACCTGGTGGAGCTGCTGAACCCCGAGCGTTCTACCGCCTACCACCCGCTGTTCCAGGTCATGTTCGCCTGGCAGAACAACGCCCCGAGCGCGAGCGCGATGCCGGGCCTGGACGTCAGGCTGGAGCCCGTGCCCACGCGCAGGGCCAAGTTCGACCTGTTCTTCAACCTCGCCCCCGACGGCGCGGGCACGCTGGAGTACGCGAAGGACCTGTTCGACCGCGGCACGGCCGAGGCCGTCGCCGCCCGCTTCGCCCGCCTCGTGAGCCACCTCGTCACCCACACGGGCGACACCATCGGCGACGGCGACGTGCTCCTGCCGGGCGAGCGCGAGGAACTGCTGGAGCGGGCGGGCACCGCCCGGCACACCCTAAGGACCCTGCCCGAACTGTTCGCCGCCCAGGTACGCCGCACCCCGGGCGCCACGGCCATGACCGCCGGCGGGGACGAGTGGACCTACGCCGAGCTCGACCGCTGGTCCGACCGTATCGCCCGGCACCTGATCGGCCGTGGCGCGGGTCCTGAGCGGCGGGTGGCCCTGCTGCTCGAACGCTCGCCGCTGCTGGTCGCGGCCATCCTGGGCGTGGTGAAGAGCGGGGCGGCGTACGTGCCGATCGACCCGGACTTCCCGCCGGAGCGCGTCGCCTACATGCTGCGCGACGCTGAGCCGGTGGCCGTACTGGACCAGGAGTGGGCGGCCGACAACGGGGCCCGGCTGCCGGACGGGCCGCCGCCCGAGGTGCGGGTGCGCCCGGACAACGCCGCCTACGTGATGTACACCTCGGGCTCCACCGGGCGGCCCAAGGGCGTGGAGATCACCCACCGCAACGTCGCGGACCTCGCGCTCGACGACTGCTGGGGGCGGGCGCACCGGCGCGTGCTGGTGCACTCCCCGCACAGCTTCGACGCCTCGACCTACGAGTTGTGGACGCCGCTGACCTCGGGTGGCACGCTCGTGCTGGCCCCGCCCGGCAAGCTCTTTCTGGCGGCCATGGCCGAGGCCGTCGAGCAGGGCGGGGTCACCGGCCTGTGGCTGACGGCCGGCCTGTTCGCCGTGATGGCCGAGGAGTACCCCGGCTGCTTCGCCGGCGTGGAGGAGGTGTGGGCCGGCGGCGAGGCGCTGCCGCCCGAGGCCGTACGGCGCGTGCTGCGTCCCGGCCTGACCGTGGTGAACGGCTACGGCCCCACCGAGACCACCACTTTCGCCGCCCGCCACCGCGTCCGCGCCCTGCCGCCCGGCGCGAAGAGCGTGCCCATCGGCGAGCCCATGCGGGGCATGCGGCTCTACGTCCTGGACGAGAGCCTGGAGTTGGCGCCGCCGGGCGTGGCGGGCGAGCTGTTCCTCGCAGGTGAAGGGCTCGGCCGCGGCTACGTCCGCCGCCCTGGACTCACCGCCGAACGGTTCGTCGCCTGCCGCCACGGTCGGCCCGGCGAGCGCATGTACCGCACCGGTGACCTCGTCCGGTGGAACGCGGACGGCCGGCTGGAGTACCTGGGCCGCGTGGACGACCAGCTCAAGGTCAGGGGGTTCCGCATCGAGCCCGCCGAGATCGAGGCGGTGCTGCTGGAGGACGCCGGGGTCGCCCAGGCCGCGGTGATCGCCCGCGAGGACCGCCCGGGGGACCGCAGGCTGGTCGCCTACGTGGTGCCCGGCACCGCGCTGGCCTCCGGCGACGAGGCGGCCGAGCACGTCCGCGAGTGGCGGCAGGTCTACGACTCCATGTACGAGGGCGGCGAGGTGCGGCCAGGCCCGCTCGGCGCCGACTTCACCGGCTGGAACAGCTCCTACACCGGCCGTCCGATCCCGCAGGAGGAGATGCGGGCCTGGCGTGACGCGGCCGTGGCGCGTGTCCTGGCGCACCGGCCGCGCCGGGTGCTGGAGCTCGGCGTCGGCTCCGGCCTGCTGCTGGCCCCGCTGACGCCGCACGTCGAGGAGTACTGGGGCACCGACTTCTCCGCCTCCGTCATCGACCGGCTGCGCGGCCAGGTGGCCAGGCAGCCGTGGGGCGAGCGCGTCACACTGCGCTGCCAGCCGGCCGAGGAAGCCGCCGGCCTGCCCGTCGGCCACTTCGACACCGTCGTGCTCAACTCCGTCGTGCAGTACTTCCCAGACGCCGGCTACCTGGCCCACGTGCTGGACCTCGCCATGGGTCTGCTGTCCCCGGGCGGCCGGGTCGTCGTGGGCGACGTGCGCAACCTGGCGACGCTGCGAGCCTTCCACACCGCCGTGCACCGGGCCCAGCATCCCGACGACCCCCCGGCCGTCGTGCGGGCCGCGGTCGAACGGGCCGTGCTCGCCGACAAGGAGCTCGTCCTCGACCCTGAGTTCTTCACGACCTGGGCCGCGCGCAACGCCGCCGTCGGCGCCGTGGACGTCCAGCTCAAACGCGGCGGCCACCACAACGAGCTGACCAGGCACCGCTACGAGGTCGTGCTGCACAAGCAGCCGGTGCGACCCTTGAAAGCGGCCGACGTCCCTGCGCTCATGTGGGGCGAGGACGTCATGGCACTGGCCGACCTGCGTCCCGAGGGCCCGGTGCGGCTGACCGGGCTGCCCAACGCCCGCCTGCTCAGCGAGGCCGGGCCGGCGGGCGGCGTCGACCCTGAGGCGCTGAGCGCATGGGGCGCGGCGCGCGGCCTCACCGCACGCTGCACCTGGTCGGCGACGGACCCCGGCGGCTTCGAGGCGGTGCTCACCCCGTCGGCGCAGACCTGCGTGGACGGCGTCTTCCGGCCCAGCGGCGTGCGGGAGCGGCTGGTCAACACCCCGACCGTCGCCCGCGGTGTCGGAGTGCTGCTGGCCGCGCTGCGCGAACGTGTGACCGGCAGGTTGCCCGAGTACATGATGCCGAGCGCGTTCGTGGTGCTCGACCGGCTGCCGCTGACCGGCAACGGCAAGCTCGACCGGGCCGCACTGCCTCAGCCCGAGTTCGCGGGCGGCGTCTACCGGGCGCCGCGCGACCGCCGGGAGGAGGCGCTGGCCAAGCTCTTCAGCGAAGTGCTCGGCCTGGACCGGATCGGCGTCGACGACGACTTCTTCGCCATGGGCGGGCACTCGCTGCGGGTCATCCGCCTCACCTGGCGCATCCGCGCCGAACTGGGCGTCGAGGTGCCGATCAGGACGGTCTTCCAGGCACCCACGGTCGCCGAGCTGGCCGTGCACCTGGACGCCGCCCACCCGCCCGAGAGCCAGGACCCGTTCGCCGTCGTGCTGCCGATCAGAACCGGTGGGTCGCAGCCGCCGCTGTGGTGGTTCCACTCCGGTGGCGGGCTGTGCTGGCCCTACATGGGTTTCGCCGCGCATCTGCGCGAGAACCATCCCGTCTACGGCGTGCAGGCCCGCGGCTTCCACCACTCGCACCCGCGGCCCGGCTCGATCGAGGAGATGGTCGAGGACTACCTCGCGCAGCTCCTCACCGTCCAGCCGGAGGGGCCGTTCCGCCTGCTCGGCTGGTCGCTGGGTGGCACGATCGCGCACGCCGCCGCAGCCGAGCTGCAACGCCGCGGCCACGAGGTCGCGCTGCTGGGCCTGCTGGACTGCGCGCCGGCGAGCTACTTCACCCGGCACGCGCCGGACGACCCCGACCCCGGCGAGGTCAGAGAGTTCTTCGAAAAGTACATGCGTCACCTCGACGACATGGACGAGTACGACCTCATCGTCGAGACCTCGGCCTCGCTCATGGTCGAGCACACCGCGATGATGAAGAGGTTCCGCTCGCCGGTCTACCGCGGCACCACGCTGTTCTTCAACGCGCTGCTGAACCCCGAGGATTACGCCGCGCTGTGGCGGCCCCACGTCGAGGGGAAACTCCAGCAGCACGACATCCGCTGCACCCACCAGGAGATGTACCGGCCGGAACACGCGGCTGAGATATGCAGGATCGTCAATCTCGCACTCGGAGAGGACTGACCGTGGCGTCCAGCTACGACACCTACGACGTGGTGGGCATCGGGTTCGGGCCGTCGAACCTCGCGCTGGCCATCGCGCTGGAGGAGGAGGCCGAGCACCTTTCCGCGGTCTTCTTCGAACGGCAGCCGTCGCTCGGCTGGCACCGCGGCATGCTGGTGCCCTCGGCGAAGATGCAGGTCTCGTTCCTGAAGGACCTCGCCACCTTCCGCAACCCACGCTCGCGCTTCGGCTTCGTCTCCTACTTGCACGCGGCCGGGCGGCTGCCCCAGTTCATCAACAACCAGGACTTCTTCCCGACGCGGGAGGAGTTCCACGCCTACCTGGAGTGGGCTGAATCGCGGCTCACCCAGCGGCCCGTCTACAACGCCGAGGTGGTCGCCCTGCGCCGGCCGCCGCACCGGTCCGGCGGCTGCGTCGAGGTGGAGCTGCGAAGGCATGCTCACGCGGGCGGCGAGTGGCGCATCCTCGCCCGCAACGTCGTCATCTCCACCGGGCTGAGGCCGAGGCTGCCGCCAGGCGTCGAGCGCGATCAGCGGGTCTGGCACAGCTCCGAGTTCCTGGACAACTTCCGCGCCTGGGACGGTGGCGAGATCCGGCGCGCGGCGGTGGTCGGCGCCGGGCAGAGCGCAGCGGAGATCGCCAGGTTCCTCTACGACGAGGTGCCGGGCGCGCACGTCTTCGCCGTCATGCCCTCCTACGGTTACTGCGTCGCCGACGACACCCCCTTCGCCAACCGGGTCTTCGATCCGGCCGCGGTGGACGTCTACTTCGACAGCTCCGAGCCGTCCAAGCGGGCCATCTGGCGCTACCACGGCAACACCAACTACTCCGTTGTGGACGACGAGGTCATCCAGGGACTGCACCGCCGGGCCTACGACGAGGAACTGCGCGGCACCAAGCGGCTGTCGTTCCTGCCGATGAGCCGGGTGCGCGGCGTCAAGCGCGTCGCCGACGACACCAGGATCTCGGTGCACTCGCTGCTCACCGACGACCACGACGACTTCGAGGTCGACCTGGTGGTCTTCGCCACCGGTTACGACCCGATGGACCCGGGCCGCGTTCTCGGCGAGCTCGACGAGCACTGCTTGCGCGACGAGACCGGCCGCTACCGCGTCGAGCGCGACTACCGGATGGTGACGGGCCCCGACCTGGACTGCGGCATCTACCTGCAGGGCGGCACCGAGCACAGCCACGGGCTGAGCTCCTCGCTGCTGTCGAACATCGCGGTCAGGAGCGGCGAGATCGTCGCCTCGATCCTGGAACACCGGAGCAAAGGAGTCCGATGATGAGCACGAACCCGTTCGACGACACCGACGGCCGGTTCTACGTCCTGGTCAACGACGAGGAGCAGCACTCGCTGTGGCCGTCCTTCGCCGAGGTGCCGGCCGGCTGGCGGGTGGTCTTCGGCGAGGAGGATCGGGGGGCCTGCCTGGAGTACGTCGAGCAGCACTGGACGGACATGCGCCCGCGCAGCCTGCGTGAGGCCATGGCGGCCGACCCGAACTGACCGAGCGCTCCCCAGAGGCCGCCGGCCCCGGGGAGCCACCCCCGGAAAGGCCGGGCGATTCGGAGGTCGGCATGGCCGCACGCATCGAGAACTGCCCGCTGGCGCGGGCCGTGGACCGCATCGGCGACTGGCGAACGCTGGAGTTGCTGCACGAGACGCTCAACGGCGTCCACGACGCGCGGCGGATGGGGGAGAACCTCGGCGTCACCGCCGCGACCCTGCGGGAACGGCTGGACGCGGCCGTGGCGGTGGGCCTCATCGCCCCGCACCGCGACGGATACCGGCCGACGGACCTCGGCCGGTCGCTGCGTCCGCTCATCCTCGTCCTGGCCGCTTGGGGCAACCGGGAGCTGGAACCGGGCCGGCGTGGTCTCGTCCTGGTGGACGCCCGCACCGGGCAGGAGGTGGAGCCCGTCGTGGTGGACCGGCGCACCGGCCGTCGCGTGGACACCGACGACCATGTCTTCCGCGCCGGGCCCGCGGCCGGGCCCGAGCTGCGCGCACGCTACGCCTGAGCGCGTGGCCGGGCCCGAGCTGCGCGCACGCTACGCCTGAGCGCGTGGCCGGGCCCGCGCTGCGCGCACGCTACGCCTGAGCGCGTGGCCGGGCCCGCGCTGCGCGCTACGCCTGAGCGCGCGGCAGGAACCGGACCGGCAGAGTGCTGTACCCGTACAGGAAGTTCGAGTAGATGCGGGCGGGCGTGCCGTCGAGCTCGATCTCGCCGACGCACGCCACCAGGGACTCCAGCAGGGCACGCAGCTCGGTCCGGCCGAGGAACGCGCCCACGCAGAAATGCGGTCCGTGGCCGAAGGTGAGGTGCTTGTTCGGCCGGCGTCCCAGGTCGAGGACACGCGGGCCGGTGAAGACGGTCTCGTCGTTGTTCGCCGAGGTGTTCCACATGGTGACGATGTCGCCCGCGCGTACCCGCCGCCCGCCGAGTGTGAGGTCGACGAGCGCCGTGCGGGCGAAGTGCATGCCCGGCGTGGCCCACCGCAGGATCTCCTCCACGGCGGTGTCCAGGCCGACCGAGCTCTCGCGCAGCCGCCGCCACTCACCGGGGTCGCGGGCGAAGGCCAGCACCGCGGCGATGCCCGACATCCGTGAGGACTCGTCGCCGCCGAGCAGCAGGCTGTAGCAGTTGAGCGCGATCTCCTCCGGCGTGAGCGGGCGGCCCTCCACCTCCGCGCCGGCCATCATGCTGATCACGTCGTCGCCGGGGTGGGCGCGGCGTTCGAAGGCGAGGTCCATGAGGTAGAGGACGATCTCGTTCCTGGCCTCCAGGGAGTCCAGTTCCGCGCTGTCGGGACGCTCGGACGACAGCGCGGACTTGCTCCACTGCAGCAGTTCCTTGCGGTCCTGCTCCGGGATGGACAGCAGATCGCAGATCGTGTTCATCGGGATGTGCTCGGCCACCTCGGCGGCGAAGTCGAAGCGGCCCAGCTCGGTCACCGCCGCGACGAGGCGGGCGGTCCGCGCCTCCACCTTCGCGGCGACCTCGCCCAGCCGCCGCGGCGAGAACGCCTGGAGCATCAGGTTGCGCAAATGCCGGTGGCGCGGCCGGTCGGTGACGGCGAGCATCTTGCCGCCCGCGGAGTCGCCGCCGCGCAGCAGCACGTCGAGGACCGTCCCGCGGGCCGAGCTCAGCCGCTTCCAGTCGTCGTAGCAGGCCAGCACGTCGGCGTAGCGGGAGACCACCCAGAAACCGGGGCGCCCGCCGGACGGCTCGTGCCAGTACACCGGATGCTCCCGGCGCGTCTCGCGCCAGAACGCGTGGGGGTCGTGCCGGACGAACGCGGCCGGGTCGGTCAGATCGAGTGACGGGCTCACGTGGGACGCTCCTTTCCCTGCCGTCGTCACTCCGCCATGGTCGCCGCGGCGACCGCCGGGGGCCCGATCTCTTGCCCACATCTTTCGCGAACGCCGGCTTCGTCTCCTTCGACCGGAACAGTGGTCAGGGAAAGGGACGGCCGCGACGGAGGAGGAGGTCATGGTGCGAACGTGGGAACAGCGCTGGCTGCGGTCGCTGACCGTGGTGGAGCGTCCCGGGCTGAGCGTGGTGTGCTTCCCGCACTCAGGCGGATCCGCGGGGTTCTTCGCGGAGTGGGCGCCCGCGTTGCCGCCCGAGGTGCGGCTGCTGGCCGTCCAGTACCCCGGCCGGGGAGACAGGTTCCGTGAGCGGCCCGTGGGCGACGTCCTGACGATGGCCGCCGGTACCGCCGCCGAACTGCTGGAGACGGCGCGGGAGACGCCCTGCGTGCTGTTCGGCCACAGCTTGGGCGCGCTCGTCGCCTACGAGACGGCGCTGGCGCTGCGCGATGCGGGGGTGCAGCCGCTGCGGCTGTGCGTCTCCAGCTCGCCGCCGCCCGAGCTGGCCGCGGGAGGGCGAACCCATCTGGGGGCGGACGAGGAGTTCTGGACGACGCTGTGCGAGCTCGGCGGCATCGACGCCGACATCGCGGGCAACACCGAGCTGCGCTCGGTCCTGCTGCCCATGCTGCGGTCCGACGTGCGGGCGAGCGAGACCTACCGGCCGCGCCCAGGGACGGCACCGCTGTCCTGCGCGGTCCGCTGCTACCACGGCGACGGTGATCCGCTCGTGGAGGAGTCGACACAGCCCGAGTGGGCGCGGGTCACCACGGGAGACTTCGCTCTGTGGGTCCGGCCCGGCGGTCACTTCCACCTCAGGCAGGATCTCGCCGGACTGGTCGCCGACACGGTGCAGGTGACGCCGGTATGAGTCTTCAGGGCAGGTCGGTGGTGGTGACCGGGGCGGGCACCGGCATCGGCCGGGCCATCGCGGAACGGGCGCTGAAGGAGGGCGCGCTCGTCACCGCCGTCGGGCGGCGGCGCGGGGCGCTGGAGGAACTCGCCACCGACGAGGCGGCGCAGGCCGTGCCGGAGGACGTGGCCGCGCCGGGCGCGGCCGGCCGGATCGTGCACGCGGCCGTGAAGCGCTTCGGCGCGCTGCACGGCGTGGTGAACAACGCCGGACTGGCCCGCTTCGGACGCCTGGAGGAGGCCGACCCGGAGGAGTTCGAGCGGATGCTGGCCGTCAACGTGCGTGCCCCCGCCGAACTGATCAGATGCGCGCTGCCCCACCTGCGGGCCGTGGGCGGCGCGGTGGTCAACGTCTCCTCCGTGGGCGGTGTCCTGTCCATGCCCGGCCGCTCCTGCTACGGGGCCAGCAAGGCCGCGCTCAACAGCCTGACCCGCTCTCTGGCCCGCGAGCTCGCCCCCGAGGTGCGCGTCAACGCCGTCCTGCCCGGCCCCGTGGACACTCCCATGTGGCAGGAGCTCGGGCTGACGCCGGAGGGGACGCGGGACCTGCGCGAGAACCTGTTGTCGGCCACTCCCATGGGTCGCTTCGGGACGGGCGAGGAGATCGCGAGGTGGGTCTGCCAACTGCTCGACCCGGACCTCGCCGGATGGATCACCGGTGCGCTCATCCCGGTGGACGGGGGCCGCACCACATGACTGCCCAGGAGGAGACCATGACCATGCTGAGCCCGGTGCCGATCGCCTCGACGATCCCGCTGTCGTGGCTGCACGAGATCTTCTACGCGGCCGCAGAGGAGGAACGGGGCACCGGCGAGCAGGTGGCCAAGCTCCACGTGGGCGAGCCGTACTTCAACCCGCCGCCCGAGGTCGGCGACGCGCTCGTGGCCGCGGTACGGCGCGGCGAGACCCGTTACACACCGGTGGACGGCCTCCTGGAGCTGCGCGAGCTGATCGTCGCCAAGCTCAGGATCGCCAACGGCATCGACGCCTCCGTCTCGCGCGTGTTCGTCACTCCGGGATCGTGTCAGGGTCTGGCATCGCTGCTGAAAGCGATTGCCGAGCCGGGCGCGGAGATCCTGCTGCCCGATCTGCACTGGCCGGTCCATCTTCAGCAGGCCCTGCTCGCCGGACTGCGGCCGGTGTTCTACCCCCTCGGCCCCGACTACCGGCCCGACCTCGAGGCCGTCCTGGCCGCCGCCGGGCCGGCGACCCGCGTGCTGCTGCTGAACTCTCCGGCCAACCCCTCCGGAGTGGTCATGGACGCCGCCGCTGTGGGCCGGCTGCTGTCCGCGGCCAGGTCGCGTGGCTGGCGGATCGTCAGCGACGAGGCGTACGAGCATTTCGTCTTCGACGGCGAGCACGTCTCCCCGGCGTCGCTGGAACGCGGGCTGCCGGAGTCCGAGCGCATCGTTCACAGCACGTTCAGCTTCTCCAAGAGCATGGCCATGACCGGCTACCGGCTCGGTTACGTGGTGACGGCCGATGAGCGGACCGCGAGCACGCTGCGCGTGGTGCAGGAGGCGAACATCATCGGCCCGTCCACCCCGGTCCAGCACGCCGGGATCGCCGCCATGCGATGCCTGCAGGCCGCGGACACGCACGGCGAGCTGGTCCGGCGCAACCGGGACGCGGTCCTGCCCGCCCTGGTGGCCGCGGGCCTGCTGCCCGAGCTGCCGTCGGGCGGCTGGTACGCCATGCTGGACATCGCCCGCTCGGGGTTGGACGCCGAGACGTTCGCGGCGCGCCTGTTGCGCGAGCGGCGCGTGGCCGTCGTGCCCGGCACCGGGTTCGCGCTCCGGCCCGGTCTGGACGGCGCAGGGGCCGTTCGCTCGATCGCCCCCGCGCCGTGGTCGCATCGGCTCGTGCGGATCGCCTTCTGCGTCGGCCCCGAGGTGCTGCGCGAGGGAGTGGAGCGGCTCCTGGATTTCGTGGCCGAGTGCGACGCCTCACACGTGTGAAGGCTCCAGCAGGTAGCCGAGCCCCCATACCGTCCTGATGGCCAGGCCGACCGTGCCCACCCGGCGGCGTAACCGCATGATGTGCAGATCCAGCGCGTTCCTGGTCGGGCGCTGCCCGCACTCGGCCAGCCGCCCGATGAGCTCCTCGCGGTAGACGACCTCGCAGAACCGCTCCACGAACAGCGCCATGAGCTCAGTGTGCGTGCTGGATACGGTGACCGACCGCGCGTCGAACAGCAGTGTGCCCGTGGCGTCGAGCACCGGGTTGCGCCGGTCGTGGACGCGCTGCCGCAGTGCCGCGACGCGCGCTTCCAGGTCCGGCCGGGAGATCGGCGCGCGGACCCAGTCCTCCCGCGGGTCGCTGCACACCGGAGGCCGTGCGCCGCCCTCCACGACCAGCAGGCACGGAATCCCCTCGCTTCTGCAGTGATTGCGCAGCTCCGCCTGCGCCGGCCAGCGGACGAACCGCACCTCGGCCGAGTTCTTGGACACTTCGCCTCCCGGATCATCAGCATTCGTCTCAGAGAAACTCGGAGAAAGGGGGTGGGCGCCGTGAGCCTCGACCGCGACTACTCGCCCAGCACATGCGTCGCCGACCTGCGGGTCTACCTGGAGGAGTACGCGCGGCGAAGCCGCGCCGCGCGGGCCGCCGGCTACCGTCGCCTCCGCTACGGCACCCGGCCCGAGCAGGTCGCCGACCTCTTCCCCGGCGACTCCCCTGACGCGCCCCTCATGGTCTACGTGCACGGCGGCTACTGGCAGGAACTGGGCAGGGAGGAGTCCGCGTTCGCGGCAGCCGACTTCCGGCGCGAGGGCATGGCCTTCGCCGCGCTTGGCTACGGGCTGGCGCCCCGTTACCCGCTCGACGAGATCGTCGCCATGGTGCGGGAGGGCGTGCGGTGGCTGACCGCGCGCGCCCGCGGACCGGTCCACCTCAGCGGCAGCTCGGCGGGCGCTCACCTGGTGACCATGGCCCTCCTTGACGGGCCTCCCGTCGCCGGCGCGGTGTTGCTCAGCGGCGTCTATGAGCTCGGCGAGCTGCGCCACACGTACGTCAACGCGGCGCTGGGGCTGGACGCGGCGGCCGCGGCGCGCAACAGCCCCCTGCGGCGGCTGCCGGACCGGCTGCCGCCGCTGGTCGTCGCCGTGGGTGACAACGAGACGGCGGCGTTCACCCGGCAGCACCACGGCTTCGTCGCCGCTGCCGGTTCGCGGACGCCGGAGCTGGTCTCCTTCATCGCGCGCGGGCGCAACCACTTCGACCTGCCGTTGGATCTCGGGCGCCGCGGCACGCCGCTCGGGGATCCTGTGCTCGCACTGATGCGGCGATGATGTTCATGCGGTGAGCAGCGGCAGGCGTTCGACGCCGCTCATGTCCGGCGCGGGCACGAACGACGGCGGGTCGGCGGCGTCGGTGCGCAGCATCGGATGGCGCTCCAGCAGCACCTCGAGCGCGATCTTGGCCTCGATCCTGGCCAGCGGCGCGCCCAGGCAGAAGTGCACGCCGCGACCGAAGCCCAGGTGAGGGTTGGGGTCGCGAGAGGGATCGAAGGTGTCAGGGTCGGGGAATTGCCGCCCGTCGCGGTTGGCCGCGGCCACCCACACCATGATCATTTTATCGGCGGGGATGGTGTGGCCGGCCACCTCCGCCTCCGTCGTCGTGGAGCGCGCGGCGGCGGTGAACGGGCTGAAGTAGCGCAGCGTCTCCTCCAGCGCCGCCGGCAGCCTGGACCGGTCGGCGCGTACGGCCGCGAACCACTCCGGATGCGCGTCCAGGCAGAGCACGGTGTTGCCCAGCAGCATCGTCGTGGTGATGTGCCCGGCCATCAGCAGGATGTTGGCGAAGTTGACGATCTGGTTGTCGTTCAGCCGCTCGCCGTCCACCTCCGCGAGCACCAGCTCCGACAGCAGGTCCCCGCGCGGTCGTCGCCTGCGCTCGACGGCGTGCTCGCGCAGGTAGCCGGTCATCGCCGTGGTGATCTCCAGATGGGTCTCCAGCCCCGCGGGCTCCTCGGCCATCGAGAATTGGTGCGTGCTCTCGAACAGCCGGTCCACCCAGCCCTTGAACAGGTCACGGTCGCTCGCGGGGACGCCGAGCAGCTCGGCGATGACGATCACGGGCAGGGGGTAGGCGAGGTCGCCCACGAGCTCCAGCCGGCCCCGTTCCGCGGCCTCGTCGAGCAGTTCGGCGGTGAGCCCGCTGATGCGTGGCTCGAGCCCTGCGACGATCTTCGGGGAGAAGGCGTGGCTGACGAGGTTACGCAGTTTGCGGTGCGCGGGCGGATCCATCTGGAACAGCACGCCGTCGTTGAGCGAGGGGTCGATGTCGGCCGCCACGAGCCGCGTGGTGTCGGAGGAGAAGGTCTTCGGATCGCCCAGCACGGCCACCGCCTCCTGGTAGCCGTAGACGTTCCAGAGCCCGAGCGCGGGGTCGAACGCGACCGGCTGCTGCGGCTTCTCGCCGCGCAGCCAGAAGTGCTGCGGATTGATGTTCCATCGATCCGTGAGGACGGTCATGACGGCTTCTCCTTCAGGCGACCAGCAGAGGGAACGAGCGCAGGGCCGTGACGTACGGGTTGGTGAGGAACGCCGGCGGCTCGTCCGGGTCGCTGCGCAAGCTCTTGTAGCGGTCGAGCAGGATGTCCATCACCACGCGGCTCTCCAGGCGCGCCAGGCCCGCACCGACGCAGAAGTGGATGCCGCGCCCGAAGGTCAGGTGCGGATTGGGGTCGCGGTGGAGGTCGTACTCGTCCGGCCGGTCGAACTGGCGTGGGTCCCGGTTCGCCGCGCCCACCCAGACCTGAATGATCTGGTCCGCGGGGATGGTGCGGCCGCCGAGCTCGGTCTCGCGCAGCGTGGCGCGGCCGAGCACCGGCGCGGGGGTGACGAAGCGCAGGGCCTCCTCGATCGCGCCGGGGATCTTCGAGCGGTCGTCGCGCACCTCAGCGAACTGCCGGGGATGGGCGTCCAGGCACAACACCGAGTTGCCCAGCAGCATCGTGGTGGTCAGGTGCCCGTTGACCAGCAGGGAATTGGCGAAGATGGCGACCTCGTTGTTGCTCATCCGCCGGCCGTCCACCTCGGCGTGGACGAGGCTGCTGAGCAGGTCCTCGCGGGGTTTGCGGCGCCGGTCCTCGGCGTGCTCGCAGATGTAGTCCACGAGCCGGCCCATCTGCTCCATGGCGTGCTGCATGCTGCTTTCCTGCAGCTCGTTGGGCTCGGAGAAGGAGTACTCGTGCGTCTGCGC
The DNA here is from genome assembly GCF_035917475.1 of Nonomuraea fuscirosea. NCBI lineage: Bacteria > Bacillati > Actinomycetota > Actinomycetes > Streptosporangiales > Streptosporangiaceae > Nonomuraea > Nonomuraea fuscirosea. The sequence continues at coordinate 3,414,641 of NZ_CP109074.1, forward strand.
CATCATCTCGTCCACCCAGCGCTTGAACAGGTGGCGGTCATCGGCGGGGATGCCCAGCAGCTCACAGATGACGATGACCGGCAGCGGGTAGGCCAGGTCGTTGATCAGCTCGATGCGCCCGGACCCGCCGGTCGCTTCGAGCAGCTCGTTCGTGATCTCCCGGACGCGGGGCTCCAGGTTGGCCACCATGCGCGGGGTGAAGGCATGCGTGACCAGCTTGCGCAGCTTGCCGTGCTGCGGCGGGTCCATCTCCACGAGGTTGCCCTCGGTGTACTGGACCTCCATGGGCGCCAGCCGCTCGGTGTTGGAGGAGAAGGTGTCGATCTCCGTGAAGGCGCGCAGGGCCTCCGGGTACCCGAAGACCCGCCAGACGCCGATGGCCTCGTCGAAGTCGACCCAGTCCGTGGGCTGCTCGCCGCGGAGCCAGAATTGGCGTTCGTCGGTGTCCCACTGTGCGGATGTCGTGGTCATGACGGTCCTTGTCGTCGAAGGTGGACGGGGATCAGGCCTCCTGGGCCCGGGGGGTTTCGAGTGGTGGGGCCGCGGCTGGGCGGGACGAGCCGAACCGCCGCATGAGTGGCCGTTCCACGGTCCGGTATAGGACCCAGGCGGCCACCAGGCAGAGCGCGATGACGATCACGTTCGTGCCGGCGTCGCCCAGCGCCGCCCGGACCCGGCCTTGCGTGAGCTGGTTGAAGACCAGGTTCACCAGCGGGTGAATGAGATAGAGCGCGAAGGAGATCTCGCCCAGGAACACCATGACCCGGGTGGCCCACAGTGAGCGTGCGTGCCGGACGTCCATGGAGGCGCCGCCCAGCACCACCAAGGCCACGGGCACGACGGTCACGGCCGCAAACATGAACGGCGCGGGTAGCCCCGTGACCGTCGCCACGAACAGGAACAGCAACGTGGCGGCGCCAGTCAGCGCCACACCCAGCCTCGGGGTGAAACCGTGGATCACCATCCGGGCCAGCACCATGCCGAGCACGAACTCCGGGAGCCGGGCGGGAGGGAAGAAGTAGGCGAACCAGTACTGGCTCTGCAGCAACCCGGGCATCAGCTGGGGGCCGGAGAAGGTCAGCGACACCACCGGGATCAGCCAGGCCAGCGCCACCAGTCCCACGGCGGCGAGGGCCAGCCGCCGCGCCGGGATGCGCAGCACCAGCGGCAGCAGCGCGGGGAACAGCAGGTAGAAGAGCATTTCACTGCTCAGCGACCAGCTCACCGGGTTGACGCTGAACATGTAGTCGAACGAGGGCACCCACGAGTGCAGCAACGTCAGGTTGGCGGCGGCGGGCAGGGGCGGCGTCACCCCCGGCGGCAGCACTCCCGGCACCAGCGAGACGCCCGTGACAGCCAGGATGACCAGCATCAGCGCCCAGCTCACCGTGTGGTTGGGAAAGATCTTCCAGAACCTGCGCCGCCAGAACGATCCGGACGTGTCGCCCGGCCTGGAGGACCAGGTGAGGACGAAGCCGCTCAGCACGAAGAAGAACGACACCGCCACACGCGCCGGGGGAACGAACACCGCGATGATGTTGAGGTGTTCGAGCAGGACGCAGAACGCGGCGACGAAGCGCAGGCCGGTCAGCGACGGTAAACGGCTGGAGACGGTCGTGGAGGTCATGCGATTCTCCCTCTCGCTTGCGGGACTCGTCCATACGGGACTCGTCGGAGGGTGTCCCGGCGACAGGACATCCGTTCCCGGCCGCCGCAAACGCGGCTATTCCGGGTGTGCGAGCACGCTCGAAGCGAATAAACGCGTCGCAGCCCCACGGCCCGACACGGCGATTCATTGTTTCCACGCCGTGCTTCCGCTCGTCAACGCGTCCAGGGCGTTGAGCGGCGCGCGCCGCCTCTTTGCGCTGGCCAGGACGGTGGCGATACCGTCGATTGAGAGTTCACGCCCGCTCGTCCCCCATTTTCCGGGTCTGAGAGCGGCATACTCTCAAAGAAAGACTTCAAGGAAAGGGTCGAAGTCGTGAATGCTGGACGGCGCGTGGACATCGCATCGGTGCCGGAATGGATCCGGGTGACCGGCGCTCGGGAGCACAACCTGGACGCCGTGGACGTGGAGATCCCCAAACGCACACTGACGGTCGTCACCGGAGTATCCGGATCAGGAAAGTCGTCGCTGGTTTTCGACACCGTCGCGGTCGAGGCGCAACGGCAATGGAATGAGACGCTACCGGCATTCGTCCGCAATTTCCTGCCCAGCTCGGCTCGCCCGGATTTCGAGCTGATCGAGCATTTGCCGGCCACCGTGGCGGTGGATCAGCGGCCACTTTCCGGCGGGCCGCGCTCCACGGTCGGCACCATCACCGACATCGCGCCGCTGATGCGGCTGCTGTTCTCCCGCGCGGGCAAGCCGTTCGTCGGCTATGCCGACGCGTTCTCCTTCAACATGCCCGCCGGCATGTGCCCCGAGTGTGAGGGCCTGGGCGAGGTCGTCGGCATCGACATGGACGCCTTCCTCGACCCGGCGAAGTCACTCAACGAGGGCGCTCTGCGCGCGCCGGTGTTCGAGGTCGGCTCGCGCGACTGGTACCTCCTGACCGCCTCCGGCCGCTTCGACCCGGACAAGCCGATCGCGGACTTCACACCGGCCGAGCGCGAGGAGCTGCTGCACGGCACGGACGGAACGGTGCCGCTGGAGGTGGGCGGGCAGCGGGTCAACATGGCCTACGAGGGCGCGGTGGTGAAGTTCCGCCGCCGCTTCGTGCAGGCGGACCGCGAGCTCGGCGCCCGTACCAAACAGATGGTCGCCCGCTTCATCACCTCGGTGCCCTGCCCGGTCTGCGGCGGCACCCGGTTGTCGGCGCTCGCCCTGGACTGCAAGATCAACGGCCGTAACATCGCCGACTACGCCGCGATGGAGGCCGAGGAACTGGTGAGCGTCCTGCGCGCGCTCGACCTGCCGCAGGCCAAGCCGGTGATCGAGGCGCTGATCTCGCGCGTGGGCCATCTGGTGGAGATCGGTCTCGGCTACCTCAGCCTGGAGCGCCGCACCGCCACCCTCTCGGGCGGCGAGTCGCAGCGGGTGAAGATCGTCCGGCACCTGTCCGGCAGCCTCAACGACATGCTGTACGTCTTCGACGAGCCCAGCATGGGCCTGCACCCACGCGACGTGCACCGGCTGACGCACCTGCTGCACGCACTGCGCGACCAGGGCAACACGGTCCTGGTGGTGGAGCACGACCGCGACGTGATCGCCGCCGCCGACTATGTGATCGACATCGGCCCTGGCGCGGGCGCGGCGGGCGGCAAGGTCGTCTTCGCCGGCCAGGTCACCGAGCTGGCCGGCTCCGGCACGCTCACCGGCAGGTGCATGACCGGCGCCACCCGGCTGAAGGAGCGCGTACGCACCCCGGCGGGCATGCTCATGGTGGCCAACGCCCGGATGCACAACCTGCGCGATATCACCGTGGAGATCCCCGAGCGGGCGCTCACCGTGCTCTGCGGCGTGGCGGGCGCGGGCAAGTCCAGCCTGATCAACGGCGCCTTCCGCGTCCAGCATCCGGAGACGGTGATCGTCGACCAGTCGATGCCGCACGCCAACCGGCGCTCCACCGTCAGCACCCACACCGGCATCGCCGACGCGATCCGCGCCGAGTTCGCCAAGGCGCACCGCGTGAGCCCCGCGCTGTTCAGCGCCAACTCCTCCGGCGCCTGCCCGACCTGCAACGGTCTCGGCGTGGTGTTCACCGACCTCGCCTCGCTGGAGGGCGTGACGCTCACCTGCCAGACCTGCAACGGCAGACGATTCACCGACGAGGTGCTCGGCTACAAGCTGCGCGGCCTCGACATCAGCGACGTGCTGGAGCTGACTGCCGCCGAGGGCCGCGAGTTCTTCGCCGCCAACCGCAAGGTCGTGCCCGTGCTGACCGCGGTCGGCGACGTCGGGCTCGACTACCTGCGGCTCGGCCAGCCGCTCACCAGCCTGTCCGGCGGTGAGTGCCAGCGCATCAAGCTCGCCGGACACCTGAGCAACCGCAGCGCCACCTATGTCCTGGACGAGCCCACGAGCGGGCTGCACCTGGCCGACGTGGAGCGGCTGCTCGGCACGCTGGACCGGCTGGTCGACTCCTACGCCGCCACCGTGGTGGTGATCGAGCACAACCTCGACGTGGTCGCCCACGCCGACTGGCTGATCGAACTCGGCCCCGAGGGAGGCAGCCGCGGCGGCCGGCTGCTCTACCAGGGCCCGCCCGCCGGGCTGCTCGACGTCGCCGGCTCGCCCACCGCACTCCACCTGCGCCAAGCCCTGAAAGGGAGCACGCTATGACCACCACACCCGACACCGACCGGCGCCGCCTCGCGGACACGGTCGGCGAGGCGGCCGACGCGATCGCCGCCGTTCTGGCCGCGCACCCCATGCGCGGCTCCGGTCCCTACCCGCTCGGCGAGGTGCTGCCCGTTCTGATCGAGCGGCAGCGGACCCTGCTGGAGCTGGTGGACGGCTGGCGGGGGCCGCTGGCGGTGACCGCGGACGGGCGGCCGGACCCGCTGGTGGACGAGCTCGCGCTGTTCATGAGCTACCTGCAGCTGTCGTGCGTGCTCTACCGGGGGCTCGCCGACGTCCCCGCGCCGATGCGGGCCAACGCCGCCCGGCACTTCTCGACCATCCACCTGGCGGCCCGCCGGCTGCGTGACCGCGCCCGCAGGGCCGCCCGCGCCTGACCCGGCGCCGCGCGTTCAGGAGGCGCGCCGGGTGGTGACGCCGTCGCGCAGCACCTTCTTGTCTATCTTCCCCATGGGAGTACGCGGCAGCTCCGCCACCGGCACGATCCGATCGGGGATCTTGTACGTGGCCAGGCCGCGCTCGCGCAGGTGAGCCTTCAGTGCGGGTGGGCGGATGTCGTCACCCAGCACGAGGAAGGCGTAGGCGCGCTCGCCGAGCGCGTTGTCGGCCACGCCGAGCACGGCGGCGTCCCGCACCGCCGGGTGCGTGAGAAGGCAGCGCTCCACCTCCTCAGGACAGATCTTCTCACCCGCGCGGTTGATCATGTCCTTGACCCTGCCCACGACCACGAGGTTGCCGTCGGGCCGCTGCCAGACCAGGTCGCCGGTGCGGAAGTACCCGTCGCGGGTGAACGAGCGTGCGTTGTGCTCCGGCGCCCGGTAGTACCCGCGGATCGTGTACGGGCCGCGTACCAGCAGCTCGCCGGCCTCCCCGTCAGGCACCGGCGCTCCTGACGGGTCCGCGACCAGGATCTCGTCGGCCTCCGCGAGCGGCCGGCCCTCGGTGTCGTCGATCACTTCCTCGGGATCGTCCAGCCGGGTGTGGGTGAGCAGGCCCTCGCTGAGGCCGAACCACCGGGTCAGCCCGCACCCCAGGGACTTGCGGGCCCGCCGGGCCAGCGCGGGATCCAGCGGGGCGCTGCCGACCTGCAGCGTGAGCCGGGACAGGTCGTGCCCATGCGGCCCGGCGTCCGCCCACAGCCGCAGCACCGCAGGCACGATCGTGGTCACGGTGACGCCCTCCCGCTCGACCAGTGGGAAGACCTCGTCGGGCCGCACGCTGGAGGTGAGCACGGCCTTGCCGCCGAGCAGCAGGCTGCCCAGCACCCCCGGGCAGCCGAGCGCCGCGTTGTGCGCCGCCGGGTTGACCGCCAGGTACACCAGGTCGGAGCCGGCCCGCATCGCCGCGGCCGTCGCCCGCATGCAGTAGCCGTAGTCGTCGTGCGTGCGCGGGATCAGCTTGGGCAACCCGGTCGTCCCGCCGGACAGCAGAAACAACGCCGGATCGCCCGGGTCGGCCTCGGGCAGCTCCCGCTCGCCCCCCTCCAGCGTGTCGAGGGCGGTGAACTCCTGCGCCTCGCCGCTGACCAGCACGTGCCCGGGCGAGGGGAGCTCCCGGGCGAGCCCGCGGTAGTCAAAGCCGCCGAACTCGTCCTTGATCGCATACGCCACCGCGCCCGAATGGGCGTGCACGCTCGTGATCTCGGCCCGGCGGTGCCCGGGCAGCGCCAGGACGGGGATGGCGCCGGCGCGCAGCAGCGCGAAGAGCAGCACGACGAACTCCGGGACGTTCGGCAGCTGCACCACGACCCGGTCCAGCGGTTTGACGCCCAGCTCCAGCAGGCCGCACGCCATCCGGTTCGCCGCCCGCGACAGCTCGGCGTAGGTCATCCTGCGCTCGCCGCAGACGACGGCCACGCGGTCGGCGTGCCGCGCGCAGGACTCGTGGAGCAGGTCGCCGAGCGGACGCCCGAGCCGGTACCCGGTTCGGCGGTACTCCTCGGCGACCTGCTCCGGCCACGGGACGAAGCCGTCGAGCATGATCGCTTTCCCTTCAGGCAGGGGGCAGCTTCTCTTGCTCACATGCTCACAGCGCCGCCCTGGCCGGGGCCGATGTCTTGCCGACATCTTTCGCCCGGTTGTTCCCAAGGACGTTCACGTGCTGGCGCAGCTGCCGGGCGTGGTCGGCCCAATGGTTGTGTGAGGTGCCCCTGACCCTCCGGACACGGTGCCAAGTAGGGAGCCGCAGGAAAGTTACCAGTCTCGGCAGGCTGGCGTGTTGGGGCAGGCCTGTCATGGTGTGGGTATGGGCGATGGGCGGGTGGCTCGGCGAGCTTGGCGGTGAAGTTTCGGCTGCGCTTTCCTCATCTGGACGAGCGTCAGCGGCGGCTGCTGATGGGGGCCGAAGCCCAGATGCGCGGGCATGGAGGAATCGAGGCGGTCGCCCGGGCGGCGGGGTGAGCACGGGCACGGTCTCGCGAGGCTTACATGAACTCGGCGACGGTGCGCCGGTGCTGGGTCGGGTCCGTCGCGTAGGTGGGGGCCGTAAGCCGATCACCCAGACCGCGCTGCTGGCACGTGCGGCGCTGCTGGCGCTGGTCGAGCTGGACATCAACGTCGAACGACACGGCGCCCGCACCCCGGCCGGCGTCATCGTCCGCATCTTCATCAAGATTCTGGCTCTGACCACGGCGATCTGGCACAACGACCACACCGGCCGACCGATCAAGAGCACGATTCGATCCTTGCCAGACCAACCGCCACCAGCATGCCGGGCACAACATCAGTAACGGAAATGGCGCAGAAGACCACATGCTCGCTGGCGGCCGTGCGGGCCGTGTCAGTGGAGAGATCCTCTTCGAAGAGGGCAAGCGTCCACGCCGAACCGCACCTGTGTGTCCTGGCGCTCGCGCCGGCCGAGCCGGGCATCAACCCCGACCGCGCCGTCCGCCTGCAGCGCCGCACGGGGCTGGTGAGCCAGGGGTACGACGCTGCTCCCGCCCTGGCGGTGAGCCTCGTCGTTTGCGTCGGCGGCAGCGAGATCATCTGACGCTTGCCAAAGCGCGACGACGACCGCGGAGGCCCGAGATGGGCGTGAGGCCGAACCCGTCCCTCTCACCGAAAGAGGCCGAACTGTCACGCGCGTTCCAGAAGCAGTTGGCGCTCATGGAACACCCGTCAGCACAGGAACCACCGCTGGACCGAGGGCTCCTTGCCTCCATGCCTCGAGATGTCCTCCAGCAGCAGGCCGTAGACGCGTGGCAGAAGACGGTGCGGCGCACCGGCCTCACGGCGACCCTGGCCGGCATCGCCTATCAGGCGAATCGTCCTCTTCCCGAGCTGGCCGAGCGGGTGGGAGTCACGGAAGTCGTCCTGTCGCAGTTCATCGCGGGGACCCACCCCCCGCATCCAGAACTGCTCGCCCGCTTCCTGCACGCGTGCGGAGTCGCCGATCCAGCCATCAAGCAGGACGTCCTCACCGCGGAGACGAGTTTCCGTGCAGCTGATCGCGCGCACCGACAGCTTCTGACCGAGCGAGCGCGCCGCGACAGGGAACACGAGCGCGCGCGAACGGGCACACGCGCGCGAGCTCCGCATGGGGGAGGTGAGAGCGGAGCCGCGGGATCTTCCGCCCACCGCCATCGAGGATGCCGAGGGCCATAACTGTCAGCCCGACCCACTGGAGGCGCGGACCGAGGCGGAGTTCCTCGCCCAGGACCGAGGTGATCGCGTCGGTGAGAGCGGCGCCGAGGCGGGCAGTGATCTCGGCGGCGTCGGGGCGTTCGAACACGCCTGACCGGACGCCCAACGTGACCGAAGCGCTGGTGTCCACGGACACGCCCCCTGGGCGAAGCGGCCTGCGGGAACGCCGGACAGCCGGATGCTCACCAGCGGCCGCGCCCACTCGCCGTAGACGCCGACGATCGCCTCGGTCAGGGCCTTCACGAGCTCGGGTTCGTTGCCCGCCAGCCTGGTCTCTGGAAGATGGGCGGTCAGATGCGGCACAGTAGACCTCGTTTACTTTAACCCTAAAGGCTTTGAATCCAAAGGTATCGGGGAGGGGTTGCCGATGTCCACCGAGCCGGGTGGTATCGCCGTCAATGAGGCCGTCCGCACGCTGCTGCTGCTCATGCCCCGGCTCGTCGGCCGCGCCAAACGCCTGCCGATGCCGCCCGAGCTGCGGGACCTCGACCTGGCACCCCGGCACCTGGCCATGCTGGCCCATCTGGAATACGACGGCCCTGCCAGCGTGAACGAGCTCGCCGATCGGCTCGAGGTGGCGCCGACGACCGTCAGCCTCATGGTCAGCGAGCTGGTGCGGCCAGGTGTCCTGGGACGGACCGCCGACCCCGCCGACCGTCGCCGCCGCATCATCGCCATCGCCCCGGCCTACACCGAACCGATCCGCGCCTGGCTCTCCGGCAGCGCCAATGCGTGGGAACACGTCATGAGCGGCCTGTCACCCGCCGAACGCGCGACCGTCGTCACCGCGCTCCGCTCCTACGAGGCCGCGCTGGAACACCGCTACCCACAACCGAACGACGGACCGCGAAACTGACCGGACCTTCGCCTCGATCTCGTCCTTCTCAAGGAGATAGGGGGCGTTGTGGTCGGTGTCGAACTCGAGGTCGGGATAGGCGAGATCCCCATCGCCCGGTGCGGCGGTCGTGGCGTTGTCCAGGTCGTCCTTCAGCCCCACGCGGATCTGGTACATCTCTTCGGCGCCGTACTCGTCGATGACGAGCCCGTCACCTGGGCCGAATGTTCACCGATGACCCAAGGCGGCGCAAACCAAACCAACCCGGCGCCGGCCCGCCTGGGTGATCCGGCTGGCCGCACCGTACTTCGCCACCCTCATGATCGACACCTCCATGCGTGTGTCCAACGCCAAGGCCAAGGCCAACTGGGTTGGACGCCCACACTGCCCAGCTACCGCGAAGGCGTGCGCACACCTCGGCGCTGACAACCCCTCAGGCATACCTGGCAGGAACCTCGAGATCGACGCCATCCGGCGCCTCCTTCACTCCGCTTCGGGTTCTCCAGTGGTCCAGGTCCAGCTGGTGATCGTGGTGCGCATGAGGCGGGCGGCGGTCGACAGGTGGCTGTCGGCGCCCCAGTAGAGGGTGAGTGTGCGGCGGCAGTCGGGGCTGTCGACGGGCATCCAGGCGACGGGGGCGGGGGTGATGCTGAGGCGGGCGGCGAAGGCGGGGATGAGGCCGATGCCGAGTCCCGCGCTGATCAGGTCGGCGATGGCGCTGTGCTCGTCGCTCTCGCAGACGATCCTCGGGGTGAGGTTCCGCGTGGCGAAGAGCCGATCGAGCAGGTGGCGTAGCCAGTGCCCTCTGCGGGCGGTAACGAAGGGCTGGTCGGCGAGTTCCTCGATGGTCACGGACGTACGGCCCGCCAGCGGATGATCGAGCGGCATGCCCACGCCCACCGGCTCGTCGAACAGCTTCATCGCCTCCAGCCCCTCGGCCTGGATCGGCTGGGAGGCGACGCAGAGGTCGACGTCCTGGGCGCGCAGGCGGCGGGCCATGTCGTCTGCCGGTGACCAGTGGAGCTCGATCTCGATCGACGGGTGGGCGCGTTTGTAGGCCGCCAGCGGCCCGGTGAGGGTGAGGAAGGTCTCCGATGCCAGACGCACGCTGCCCAAGCCCTCACTGGTGGCCTCGGCGACGGCGCGCCGTCCCGCGTCGAGTTCGCCCAGGGCGCGCTCGACGTGATCGCGGAAGAGCTTGCCGGTGTCGTTCAGCCGGAGCCGGCCGCTCCGGTCGAACAGCGGGACACCCAGTTCGCTCTCCAGCCGGGCGATGGTCCGGCTCAGTGACGGCTGAGCGATGTGAAGCTCCTCGGCGGCCCGGCTGAGGTGCTCCAGCCGAGCCACCACCAGGAACTGCCTGAGCGAGTTCAGCTCCATCATGTCTCCCGAGGCATAACTCTATAGCAATACTGATCTTAGACAGAATAGCTATGCAGTCATAGGTTTGGGTGTGTCGGAAGACGAGATTCCATAGCGAAGGGAAGGCGGGTAGCGATGCCCACGGAATACGAAATGGCTGAAGCTGAGATCCGCCGGCAGGTCGACAAGATCATCGAAGGGCTCCGGACCAAGGATCTCGAGGGCCTGGGGCGGCTCTACTCGGAGGACGTCGTGTCCTTCGACGTCGAGCCGCCGCTCCAACACGTAGGGGTGGCGGCGAAGCTCAAGAACTGGGCGAAGGTATTTGAGTTTTTCGCAAGCGTGACCTACGAGGTTCGCAACCTGACGCTCACCGTGGGCGACGAGGTGGCGTTCGGGCACGCCTTCGCCCGGCTCAGCGGCACGTTCACGAACGGAGCGGCTACGAGCGGCATGTGGGTCAGGGTCACCTACTGCTTCCAGCGGATCAACGGCAACTGGTTGATCACGCATGACCAGGTTTCGGTGCCGCTCGACATCCTCAGCGGCAAAGGTGTGACCGACCTCGAGCCCTGACCGGGCGACCGGCCTTCACCTATGCCCAATGGGCCGCCCACCGCGCGGCGGCCTTCGACCCGGCCCTGGCCTGACCCAATGTCGACCCGAGCGGTCGGCGCCAGGCATCCCATTTCAATACGTCATCCAGCGAACAGGAAGTCCGGCGACATCATGACCACGTCAGTTCAGGACACATCGTTTACCGATGCGGCGTCCGCGCAGTGCCTGGAGCGGGCGGCCGCCGCGCTGACCGCACACGGTTTCACGGTCGAGATCCTCGATGACGCCGTCGCCGCGCGCACGCGTGTCAAGGAGCTGATCCCCGAGGGAGCCACCGTATTCACCGGCGCCAGCGAGACCCTCCGCCTGTCGGGCATCGATGACGACCTCAACGGCAGCGGGCGATACGACTCGGTCAAGGCACGCACCAGGACCATGGACCGCGCCACCCAGTTGGCCGAGATCTGGCGGATGCTCGCCTGCCCCGACGTCATCGTGGGCAGCGTCGCCGCGGTCACCGAGACCGGATCCCTGGTGGCCGCCTCGGCCAGCGGAAGCCAGCTGGCCGGCTACTCGGGCGCTGCGGCCCGCGCGATCTGGATCGTCGGGGCGCAGAAGGTGGTACCCGACCTGGGCACCGCGCTGCGGCGCGTCGAAGACCACTGCCTTCCGCTGGAAGACGAGCGTGCCCTGAAGGTCTACGGGCAGCCCAGCGCCGTCAACCGCCTTCTCATCCTCAATGCGGAACCCCACCCCGGTCGCGGCACCGTCCTGCTGCTCCGCGAAGCCATCGGATTCTGAACACCGGCGTTCCTCGTTGGGGGGCCGACTTGGCAGAGACCCCAATTCGGCAGAGCCAGATGAAACAGCTTGGCCTGTTTCAGTAATGGCAAGCCCCGTGCGCACCGATCGTGTGGGCGTCCCGATTCCGCGGTTCGGCCGAGCGGGATCGGGACGCCGCCACCCAGAACACCGGCCGATCGGCGCGCTCTGCGCAGCGGCCGTGCCCTATCCGAGCCGACCCGAGAAAGGCCCTTTGAGATGACACTGTCGGCTCGATCCGACGCCGCGCAAAAGACGAGACCCGCTTGGTGGGTATTGCGGGCGGTTGTCAGCGCGCACGTGGTCGCGATCGTCGGTCAGCCGGTGTTCGCCGGTGTGTATCTGAGCGGTAATTACGACGGCCTGCGGTTGCATGAGGTCGGTGCCAACGTCGTCACCTCCACCGGCTACCTGCAGCTGATCGCGGCGATCATGGTCTGGGTCCGGCTGCGGCGGGTCCGGCCGTTCCTCGCCACGCTGGCCGTGGTGGTGGCCGAGACGGTGCAGTACTTCGCCGGGATGGAAGGCGCGTTGTGGTTGCACCTCCCGCTGGGGGTGCTGACCGTCACCGGGCTCGTCGTGCAGTTCATCGCGGTATGGTGCTGGCCGCTCTCGCTGCGAGCGAAGGTGCGGAACGCGGGGAAGGCGGCGGCCGACGGTGCGTGAGCAGGACATGACCAGACGCCGGGTGCTGGGCATCGGCGGGACGCTCGGGGCAATGGCGGTCACCGGGCTGGCGACCTCGGCCGGGCTGTCGCGGCATCCGGCGGCCACTGGTGAACAGTTGCGCAGCGCCGTGCCGCTGCCGCCCGTCTTCCAGGTGCCGCTGCCGATCCCCGCGGTGCTAAAGCCGGTCAGCACCGCCGCAGGTGTGGACCGCTACCAGATCACCCAGCGCGAGGCGATCCTGGAGATTCTGCCCGGTGTCAAGACGTCGGCGTGGACCTATGGTGGAACGTTCCCGGGGCCGACGATCGAGTCGCGCCGCGGCCGGCCGGTCACCGTCACGCATCGCAACGAGCTGCCCGTGCCGACCGTCGTGCACCTGCACGGCGGACGCACCCCGGCGGCCTCCGACGGATACCCCACCGACCTCGTCGTTCCCGAAGGCTGGCAGGAAACCGCCCACATGATGCACGGCATGGCGGGGATGGGCGATCCGCGGGCGGTGACGTCCGAGCTGACGCGGGACTACACCTTCCCCCTCGACCAGCGGCCGACGCTGCTGTGGTATCACGACCACCGGATGGACTTCACCGCCCCGGCGATCTGGCGGGGTCTGGCCGGGCTGCACATCGTCCGCGATGACGCCGAGGACTCGCTCGGCCTGCCCTCCGGGCCGCGCGAGCTGCCACTCATGATCACCGACCGTGCGTTCGACGGCCACGGCGAATTCACCTACCCCGCCCTCGACGGCACGCTGCGGGAACGGCCCGGAGTCCGCGAGGCCTACCTCGGCGGCGTCCTCGGCGACGTGATCCTGGTAAACGGCGCGCCCTGGCCCATCCACGAGGTGGACGCGGCCCGCTACCGGTTGCGTATCCTCAACGCCTCCAACGCCCGCCACTACGACCTCCAGGCGGTCACCGACGACGGGCAACGCCTCGATCTCGTCCAGGTCGGCGCGGATCAGGGGCTGCTCGCCGCACCCGTCACCCACCCGAACCTGCCGATCGCGCCCGCCGAACGCTACGACGTGATCATCGACTTCGCCAAGATCCCGGTCGGCGGCCGCATCCGGCTCATCAACCGGCTGGGCTCCGGCCGGACCCGTGACGTGATTGCCTTCCGGGTCGCGCGCAAGGCCACCGACCCCAGCCGTATCCCCCCTGAGCTCTCGACCGACCTGCCGGCCTGGCGCCGCTCGGACGCCGTCCGGGTGCGCGACTTCTCCTTCCGCGCCGGCCGGATGCACGGCCGCCACGGCTGGCTGATCGGCGGGAAGGCGTTCGACCCCGCCCGCACCGACGTCACCACCCGCCTCGGCGACGTCGAGGTGTGGCGGTTGATCGCCGACGTCCACCATCCCGTCCACCTGCACCTGGTCGGCTTCCGGGTGCTGTCGCGCGGCGGCAAAGCTCCGCTACCCCACGACGCGGGCCTCAAGGACACCGTCTCACTACAGCCCGGCGAAGCGACCGAGATCATCACCCGTTTCGACGGCTACCGCGGCCGCTACCTCTTCCACTGCCACAACGCCGAGCACGAAGACATGGGGATGATGGCCAACCTCGAGATCATCTAACCAGTTCGGCAGCCTGATCGCTGACCTGAACCGGCAGCCAGAGGGTGAATCACCTCATCCGCGGGCTCAGCCCGGCGGGTCCGTGGGCGGGAAGACCCTGCGGGCTCGTTCGCATCGCTGGGCCGCACGCGACGTGACCCAAAGCCTGAACCCGATCTAAACCGGAGGGGAGCAGCTGCGCCGTCACCTCACGACGCACCTGAAGGTGCAGGCCGCCGTCCTGTGGCCGTCACTTCGGGACAGCACCAATGAGGCCACGCCCGGCACCGGCGCCCACACCGTCGGGCTCCTCTAGTGCCTGGTGGCCGAACGTACCCGCCTCGATCCTCTCATCGAATGGATCCCACCCCGCTTCTTGCGTACCAGGACTGCGGCGCGAGGTGATCGTGGCTGCACTATTATGTAAACGCATCCGCATGCGTTTACGAAATAAGGTGGCCGGATGTTGAAGTCTCTAGGCAAGATCGGGTTACTCGTTCCAGCCTTTGCGGTCGGCGCTGCCTGGTTGGTTGTCCTGCGGTTGAAGGACATGCCGGTGCTGCCGCTGGTGGTCTACGGGCTGCTGCTGGTCGGATTGGTGGTCGGGCTGTTGTGGCCCGGTGTGCTCGGCCGGCTGTCCACGCGGCGCCGGGTGCTGGCGTTCATCGGGGTTCCGGTCGGCCTGGGCACGCTGGGGCTCTACCTCGGGGTTGTCTACTACGTTACGGACCTGCCGGTGCTGCTCGCCCTGGCCGCTACCGCATGCCTGGCATGGGTGGCGGTCACCTTCCTGCGCGGACGCCGGGTGGCGGGCGGCCGGGGTGCCCGGAGTACCAGGCGTGCCTTCCTAGCAGGCGGTGCCGGGCTGGTGCTGGGAGTGCTGAGCGGACTGTCCATCGATCGGGTGGAACGGCAGCGACGCGAGGTGCTGGCGCGGGGCGAGCAGGAGCGGCAAGCAGCCGTGCGCGCCCCGGGCGCGCGGCGGCGGATCGTCGACGGCGCCGTGCGGGTGTTCCCCATTCACACCGGCGACACCATCGTCACCTACGGTCAGTTCTACGGCGGTCTGGACGGCTGGGAGGGGCTGAACGGCTACGTGCGCACCCTTGTGGACAAGGCGCAGATCGCGGTGCCGGTCTACGCCTACCTCATCGACCACCCCCGGCACGGCCTTCTGCTGGTCGACAGCGGCGTCAACTGGGAACAGGCACACGATCACGACGGGTACTACAACCACAACCAGATGGTCTCGCGCCTGCTGACCCAGCGCGACGAGTACCAGATGACCCCTGCGCAGGACCTGCGGGTCCGCCTGGCCCGGCTCGGCTACGACACCAAGGAGATCACCACCGTGTTCCTCACCCACGTCCACGACGACCACGCGGGAGGGCTGCGCTACCTGCCCCAGGCGACGGTGGTGATGGACCGCCGCGACTGGGACCACGGCACGGTCTACCCGTACTCCTTCGATCTGGCCAAGAACAACCTCTCCTTCCCCGCCTTCGACTCCGGCGCCTTCGGCGCCTTCCCCGACAGCCAGGACCACTTCGGTGATGGCAGCCTCATCCTGCTGCCCACCCCTGGCCACTCGCCCGGCCACATGTGCGTGCTCCTGCGTCTGGACGCCGGCAGCGTGCTGTTCATGGGCGACACCCTCTACACACTGCCCCACCTGGCCACAGATCAGGTTCGCCAAATGACCATCGGTGGCACCGACACGACCCACCAGATCGAGGCGGCCCGGCGCATCCAGACCCTGCTGGCCTCCGACCCCGTCGCCGTGCCGTTGTTCGCCCACGACAACACCCGCTACCAGTCCGACCTGGTCGTCTCCGCGTTCGCCCACGGGACGCCCGGCAAGGAGGGGCTGCGGGAGTTGCGCCGATACATGGAGGCCGTCCTCATCTCCGACTGGCGGCTGCGGCCCGGGCACACCCCCCACTTCGTGCCGCCGGCGTCCGGTATGGGCTTGGGACGGGTGGAGCTCCGATGACCTCTACGCGGCGCACCCGGGGTAGGCCCCGTGACCCCGAGGCCGACGAGGCGATCATGAAGGCGGCGCTGGAGCTGTTCGTGGAGCGCGGCCTGGAGGGCGCGAACTTCGAGCAGATCGCCAAGCGCGCCGGTGTGGCCAAGGTGACCGTCTACCGGCGCTGGTCATCGAAGGAGGAACTGCTCACCCAGGCGATCGAGCAGGCCCGCGCCCTCGTCCCCGAGAACGACATCTGGGCCACCACCGACGCCACGACGCAGCCGGTCGACGAACGGCTCATGGACTCCTGGGTGCACACCTTCGGCGACGCCCGCTTCCGGGCGATCCTCGCCCAGCTCATCGGCTCCAGCGTCACCCAGCCGTCGCTGCTGGCCACCTACCACGAGCAGTACATCCAGCCCCGCCGCCAGCTGATCCACGCCGCGCTGGAACGCGCCCGCCGCGACGGCCGGCTGGCCGCCGACGCCGACATCGACACCGTGATCGACATGGTCGTCGGCGCGGCCATGTACCGCATGCTCATCAACCTGGACACACCAGCCGACCCCGCCGCCACACGCCAGTACCTACAGGCTGTCCTCCGCCAAGCCGACCGGCTGCTGCGGCTCCCCGAGGTGCCCCATCGACAGAAAGAAGGGCAAGAACCCGCATGACCGGTACATCGACGTCCAGCAGCACATGATCCCCGCCGACTACGCGCGCTGGCTGCGCGAGCATGGGGTCCACGCTCCCGGCGGGCGCGAGCTGCCTGAGTGGAGCCCTGCACTGGCGCTGGAGTTGATGGACCGCCAGGGCATCGCCGCCGCGATCCTGTCCGTCAGCACGCCGGGCGTGCATCTGGGCGACGGCACCGACGCCTCGGCCATGGCACGCACCGTGAACGAGTTCGGCGCCGGGCTGGCCCAGGCCCATCCCGGCAGGTTCGGGCTGTTCGCCACACTCACCTGCGCGCCTGGCCGGGCACAATGCCGACCTGATCGAGGGACATTTCCAATGGGAGGGGCACCTTCGTCAGCAGTACGGGCTGAGGTCGGGCGAGCCTTATCGGCAGGCCGCGGCGATCCTAGCTCTGATTCACCAGCGTGCGCAGCGCGATCTGGAAGAACGGCTGGTACGGGGCCGCCGTTTGCTGGAGGCCGGGGCCGACCCGCAGGAGGCGGGCTGGCGAAGTCTGCCCAACCTGGTGTGGGCGGCGCGGCACGGGCTGCTGACCACTGGAGCGCTGCTTGAGCACCTTCCGGCGCGCGTCAAGGTCTGGCCTGAGCCGGTTCGGGAGGTCGTCGAACAGCTCAAGCCCGGAAAGGAGCGTGGCGTCTATGCGGGGATGCGCGCGATCCCCGGTCCCGCATTGCCACCAACCCCACGAAGGAGTACCGAGGCCATGCCCGCAGACCACAAGAAAGTAGCCGACCACACAGAGGGGTTGGTGTCAGAGCTCACCGTTTCCAACCTCGTCTTCAAAGCCTGCGGTGGTGAGGACGTTTGGTTGGCTGGATTCGCATATCACCGGCGTCTCGGAGGCTACTTCCCGGCCTCCGGCCACGTCGAGCACGGCGAATCGCTGTGGCAGGCGGCTTTCCGCGAGACCATCGAGGAACTCGGCTGTGAGTCGAAGGTCCTGCCAGGCCCGGCGTGGCCAACCCCGCCGGGTTACCCGCACGCATCCGATCCGGCGCCCTTCTGGACCGTTAGGGCGGCCGCTTCGCCGGACAACCACACGGCTGCCCGGCACATGCACCACGACGCGGTCTTCGTGTCACTGTTCGTCGCGGACGTCGGAGAGCCGGAGACCGAGGTCGTCTGGCTGACCGAACAGCAGGTCCGAGAAGCAGAGAACTTGACGCCCGACAGCCGCCTACAGGTCCTTGAGCTGTTCCCCTGGCTGAGGGAGCGTCACGATTTGATAACTCAGAGGCCTTGACCTTGAGACGGGGTTCTCCCGCACCTGACCGGGCAGAGCGAGCAAGCCTGGTGCCTGACCCTGCTCACCAACGCGGTGGAAACCGATGGTGCGGTTACGAATCCGTGCGATCACACTGCGACCTCAAGAACATAGAGTCGCGAACCGTACTCTGACAGCGTCAATCAGTGGTGCGCATCACCCTCGATGCTCGCTCGACGGACGATCGCCGTTTCGAACCACGCTGGAAGGTAACGCGTAACCCAGCAGCGGAAGGAAGACTTCGTCGGCAACCGCGGCCAGGTCGGCATCGGATGGCCAGATCCCGAAGACCACGAAGTCGTCCCGCAGCAGGCTGATCGGCAGGGTGATCACCCGTCGCGGCCAGGGGCCGGGCGGGATCTGACCGCGTTCGGCCGCGCGCTTCAGCACCGTGGACACAGCGTCCGACAGGGCAGAGTTGGCGATGAGGTCCCGCAATCGCTGTGCCAGCCGCGGGTCGTGAACTGTGTCCGCGATCAGCCCAGAGACCGTGTCGCGGCGGGTGTCGCCGAGGTTCGTTTGCGCCTGACGCAAGAGGTCCAGCACATCGTCGCGCAGATCACCGGTGTCGGGGACCGGCACGTTGGTGAACCGGCTCCGCAGTGTGTCCAGCACCAGCTCGGGCAGACTGCTCCAGCGGCGGTACAACACGGCCTTGCTGGTACCGGCGCGGTTCGCGATACCGCTCATGGTGGACTTCGCGTAACCCAGTTCGGCCAGTTCCTCGCGAGCCGCGGCCAGAATGGCGTCTTCGAGCTCGGTCCCCCGGCGGCGCGACATGGTCTCACCCGCAGACGGTGCCGTCCTCGGCGTGTTCGGCATCACAACTCCTAAGAAACCTTGCGTTCCCTGATCGCTGAGCTTAGCCTGAGCATAAGGAACTCAAGGTTCCTTATTTCGAGAGGTGACATCATGACAAATTCCGTCACTCAGGCTCCGCCGGCATTCCCGATGCCCCGCTCCTGCCCATTCGGTCCGCCGCCGCAGTACGAGCAAGTCAGACGGGAGGCACCGATTTCGCGGGTGACCCTGCAAGACGGCAAGCAAGCGTGGTTGATCACCGGGCACGCCTTCGCGCGAAAATTCCTGTCCAGTGACAAGATCAGCTCGAACCGCGCGAACCCCGGTTTTCCGCAACTGATTCCCGGGGTGGCCTCGGTGCCACTGAAGGGCACGATCGTTGCCATGGACCCGCCGGAGCATTCCCAGCACAGGCGCATGATCACCAATGAGTTCACCGTCAAGCGAGTCAAGCAGATGCGTCCGGCGATCCAGCGGATCACCGACCGATCCATCGATGAGATGCTGGCCGGACCGCTGCCGGCCGACCTGGTGGAGGCCTTGTCGCTGCCGGTACCGTCGCTGGTGATCTGCGAGCTACTGGGAGTGCCCTACGCTGATCGCGGTCAGTTCCAGGGCAGAACAAAGATCATTCTCAGTCGCAACTCGACAAGCGAACAGCGACGTGACACCGCATTGTGGTTGCGCCAATACATCAACGGCCTGGTCGTAGGCAAGGAGACCGAGCCGGGCGAGGATCTGCTGAGTCGGCTGATCGACAAGTACCGCGATATCGACGCCTATGACCGCGAGACCCTGACCGGGATCGGGCTACTGCTACTGGTCGGCGGTCACGAGACCACCGCCAACATGATCTCGCTGAGCGTGGCCTCGCTTCTGGACGATCCGGAACTGCTGGCCGGGTTGCGGGAGCGGCCCGAGCGGACCCCGCAGCTGGTCGAAGAGCTGCTGCGCTTTCACTCCATCGTCGACAACGCCACTTCCCGGGTGGTCGTCGAGGATTTCGAACTGGACGGCGTCACCTTCCGCACCGGCGACGGCGTCATCGTGGCGGCCGCGGCCGCCAACCACGATCTGGACGTGTTCACGCGGCCGGATCAGATCGACATCGACCGCGGTGCACGGCACCACCTGGCCTTCGGTTTCGGGATCCACCAGTGCCTCGGACAGAACCTGGCGCGGCTGGAGCTGGAGGTCGTGCTGAACACGCTGTTCGCACGGATCCCGAACCTGGCACTGGCGGACACGGTAGAGCGCCTGCCGTTCAAGAGTGACGCACTCGTCTACGGCATCCACCGGCTGCCGGTGACCTGGTAAGAGACGCCTCCATGAAGATCACATTGGACGAGGGAAAATGCTGCGGTTCAGGCCAATGCGTGCTTACCGCTCCTGAGCTCTTCGATCAGCGAGAGGAGGACGGGATCGCGGTTCTGTTGCATCCATACGCTGATTCGGAGCAACACGAATCCGTCCAGGAAGCAGCCATGGTGTGTCCGGGACAGGCGATCTCGATCGAGGGATCACCATAGTGGACCGGATTGTCCTTGTGGGCGCGTCCGTGGCGGGCATCAGTGCCGCGGACCCCCTGCGACAACGCGGCTTCACCGGCCGGATCGCGCTGTTGGGCAGCGAATCCATCTGCCCTATGGCCAGCTCTCACCGTCCAAGCAGTTGCCGTCGGGCCAGTGGGAACCGGAACGGCTGCGGCTGCGCAGCGGCGAAAAGCTGACAAGCTGGACCTGAACCTGCGGTTGGGCGCCACCGCAACCAGCCTGAATCCGCACCGGCGGGAGTTCACGCTGGCCGAAGGCGAGCCGGTCGACTACGACGGCTTGATCATCGCCACCTGCGCGGCCGCAGGGCGGCTGCCCGGTGACGACCTGCCCGGCGTCCACTATCTGCGCACTCTGGACGACACGCTGACACTGCGACCGCGGAGGCGGCCGGAATCGCGAATGGTGGTCATCGGTGGCGGGTTCATCGGGGCCGGGGCCGCCGCGATCGCCCGCGACATCGGCCTGTCGATCGTCATAGCCGATCCGGCCGCCGCGCCGATGGTGCGGGCACTCGGCAAGTCCGTTTCGGAGCTGCTGGCTCGGCACCGGCGGTCTGAACTCCTCCGTCATCCAGCATCTGGCCGGTCTGGGCGTAGGCAGGTTCACGCTGCTCGACCGCGATCGGGTGGAGCCGCGCAACTTCGCGCGGCAGTACCTGTACCGCTGGGCGGACGTCGACGCTCGCAAGGTGGCGCGCGCTGCGGAGCGGGGTGCGCGCGTTCGACCCCGCGAGACGATCGACACCTCGATCGACGGCCCGCAACAGCTCGTTGAGCTCGTCGGCCGCCGGCACACGCCGGTCGGCCACTCGTCCTCGACTTCGCCTCCGGTTGCGCGGTGAACCAGCCGGATGAGTGGCAGCGCAATCCGGACTGCACAGTGTGCGGAGGGAGGTGACCATAGCGAAGATCGAGATCGTACGCGCCGAGAGCACCCGTCTGACGGGCACGGCGCTGCCACATCCCTGACGATCAGCGCACCACCCCAAGTGGCAGCAGGCGCTGGAGAAGCTCGATGAGCTGGCCGCCTGGGGGCTGGTGGTGGCCGACTCCGGCTACGGCGATGTGAGCGCGCTGCGGCTGGGCCTGACCGCGCGCGGCCCTGCCGTATGGGGTCGCCGTCAAGGGCGGCACCAGCGCGTACGCTGCCGATGTCGTCCCCGGGACGGTGCCCTGGTTCGGCAACGGCCGCCACCCGGTGGCCAAGTACCGCAGCACGCCCTCCAGCCTGCGCGAGCTGTCCCTGGCCGCCGGACGGGGCAGCCTGCGCCGGGTGAGCTGGCGGCAGGTCACCAAGACCAGCAAGGACAACCCGACCGCCACACTGCGCTCACGCTTCCTCGTGCTGCGGGTACGACCAGCCCACAGCGACATCCCCCGTGATGGCGACGGGCATCTGCCCGAATGCCGGCTTCTGGCCGAATGGCTACCCGGCGAGCCCGAGCCCACCGGCTACTGGCTGTCCACCCTGCCGGCCGGCATCGGGCTGCGGGTCCTGGTCCGCCTGGCCAAGATCCGCTGGCGCATCGAGCATGACTACCGCGAGCTCAAGACCGGCCTAGGGCTGACCCACTTCGAGGGCCGCTCCTGGAACGGCTGGCATCGGCATGTCACCTTGGTCTCGGCTGCCCACCTGTTCCTCAACGAACTGCGGTTGACCAGCCCAAAAGCGGCTCGCGTGGGCTGACCTTCTACAAGATCCTGGCCATTCTCCAGGTGTTGTCAACCACCTGGAGTGCACGCTGTCCCACCTGCGACCAGCGCTCACCCTGACGAACCAACAAAGTACTACTAGTCCTCGGCCGCCCGGAATCCGAACGCCGGGATCGAGGCGTAGGAACCGGGGCCGGCCACGCCGGTGCCCGGTTCTCGGCCTTCAGCGCAGAACATTGCTCTGAAGGCGTACGGACGATGGCGCTTACAAGCGGATCCTGGCCGCGGTATCCGATCATGACGTGTGCGGCTCCCAGCAGCCGCCCGAGCATCGTGGAGGACACGTGACACACGGCACCCAGGCCGATCAACTGTTCCCCGGTCGGCGGACCGTCTCGCCTCTCCTTGGCATTCGACGCTGACCACCCCTCCGAGACGGGGGCGTTCCGGGCGCGAAGAACCTCATGAGAACGGAAGCCTGGCTGATCGGCCCGCGCGGCTCGGTCGCGGTTACCAGCGTGATCGGCGCCCTCGCCATCCGGGCGGGCCTGGCGACGCCGACAGGCTGCGTGCTACGGCACCGATCTGCCACGTCTACCGGCGAATCCACCACTCCGAGATGACCGACTCCGACCATGACGGGATTCCAGACCTCTACCAGAATCCTTGATCCCGTCTGCGCAGTGGCGCCCGAGCCGGACCACTCACGCCGGGTACGGCGGCGCAGGAAGGCCGTGGACGTCAGGCGTCGAGCGGGCCGTGCGCCTGCGCCGACAGGCCGTGCCAGTCGGTCCAGGTCTTGAGCCGGTCCGCGTACGCCTGCTGGATCATGGGGTAGAAGTCCCTGCCAAACAGCACGCGCAGGGGCGGGTCGTCGGTGTCCGCGAGGGTGAGTAGCGCGTGGGCGGCGGCGGCCGGGTCGCCCGTCGGCTGCTGCGCGGTGGTCCCGAGACGCTGGCGCAGCTCGTCGTAGGCCGGGTTCATCCGCGCCATGTGGCCGTAGTCGAGAGGGTTGTCGCCATCCCGGGTAGCGAAGGCGTCCGGCTCGATGATGGTCACCTTGACGCCGAACGCGGCGACCTCACCAGCGAGGGCCTCATTGAGGCCTTCCAAGGCCCACTTGGAGGCGTGGTAAGCGCCGACAAGCGGCATGGCGACGATCCCTGCCACCGAGGAGAGCTGGATGATGTGCCCGGAGCGCTGCTCGCGCAGGTGAGGCAGGGCGGCCTGGATCACCCACACCGCGCCGAACAGGTTGGTCTCCATCTGGTCGCGCAGTTCCTGCTCGCTCAGCTCCTCGACCGCGCCGATCTGGGTGAAGCCGGCGTTGTTCACGATGACGTCCAGGCGTCCGAAGTGCTCCTTGGCCTGCTTCACGCTGTCGAAGACGGCCGGCTTGTCGGTCACGTCCAGCTCCAGGGGCAGCAGCGCGTCGCCGTAGGCGGTGACCAGGTCGTCCAGGCTCGCCATGGTGCGGGCGGTCGCGGCGACCTGGTCGCCCCGGGACAGGGCGGCCTCGACGAAGCTACGGCCGAGCCCGCGCGACGCGCCGGTGATGAACCAAACCTTACTCATGATGTCCTTCCGTTCCCGCCCAGGCCGCGTAGTCGTGCGGCGGTCACCGCGCGCCAGTCCAGGGCGATCACTCATGGAGATGTGCGCCGCGCGGAAACGTTCACGCGGCGTCCTGACCAAACATGAGGCGCCGGCGACCCCCTTCCCCGTGACAGCGCCGTCGTGTGACATGCGCCACGATCCGGGATGTCACACGGTGGTGAGACGCGGCGTCTTGTGCGTGGAGGCCGAGATCGAGAGCGGACAAGCAGGAGCCGGTATGGAAGAGCGCAGCGAGCCGACGACGGATTCCGCCGTGCCGCTCGCTGGCACCGACTGCGCGACCGCGAGAGACCGTGGGAGGAACCTGGCCACCGACTTTCGACCTCATGCCACAGCTTCGTGCGACGGCCGCAATCGGCCCGGGAGTCCCCACGGCCTCACGTCCGGCCGTCGTCCATGCCGACTTTCGGACGTGGATGACGCGGTCTATCAGGCGTTCGGACTGGCCAGGTGGCGTGAGCTAGATGTCGAAGGTGTGCCGGTCGTTCTCCCTGATGGTGATCACGGTGCGCATGGGGATGGTCTTGCCGACGTAATTGGGGCCGAGCAAGCCGGGGTTGGTGAACGTGCCAGAAGCCCCGTCCGCAACCATCCTCGTGACCGATGAGGGCGTTCCATCACTCCCTACGAGCGTATGTGAATGACCGTCTTCCCCTTGCGTCGCTCGGTCGAGTTGAAGGTCGCGACCGCGTCGTCGAGGGACGCGATGGTTCCGATGTTCGTACGCAGCCGCCCGTCCCGGACTCGCCGCACGATCTCACCCAGCTGGGTGCGATCGGCCTCGACCACGAAATCGATCGCCAGGCCATCAGCGGGGCGGGCCTCGACCGGGCCTACGACCGACACCAGCGTCCCGCCGGATCTGATCAGAGCCGCGGAGCTCCTCTGGACGTCGCCGCCGATGACATCGAAGACCAGATCGACGCCCCCGACGTCTTCCAGCGCGTCGTTGCCGAGGTCGATGAACTCGTGCGCGCCGAAATCGAGCGCCTTCTCACGGTCGGCGGCGCGGCCGGTGCCGATGACGTAGGCGCCGGCCTCACGTGCGAGCTGGGTCACCATCGTCCCGACCGCCCCGGCCACGCCATGGGCGAGGACGGTCTGGCCGGACTGAAGGTGGCCGTGCTGGAACAGCCCCTGCCACGCGGTCAGACCGGAGATGGGCAGGGACGCGCCTACCGTGAAGTCGACGTCGCCGGGCAGTGGTGCGAGGTTGCGTGCCTCGATCGCCACGTACTCCGCGAGGGTGCCGTCGCGGTGCCAGTCGGCGAGGCCGAACACCCGCTGCCCGACCGACAGCCCCGTCGTGCCGTAGCCGAGGGCGGTGACCACTCCGGCCAGCTCGTGGCCGGGGATCGACGGTGTCCTGTCGCGGCCGGCACGATCGGTCCAGGTCGATGGCCACTCCATCTCTGTCGGGACGAAGCCCGACGCATGAATCCGCACGATGACGTCGTTGATCGCCGCCGGCGGCTCAGGCCGCTCCGCCAGCGTCATTCCGGCCGTTCCCGCGGCCTGGTCGGTCACCACGATGGCTTTCATCGGGATCGGCCCCTTCCTCGTATGAGCTCGTAGCGAAGGTCAGGCGCTCTGTCCGGGGCGCGGGTGCCAGGGCAGGCGGTTCTCCAGCTCCATCTCCAGCGAGAAGCTGAGAAAGGTACGGACCACGACGATGAGTGCGAGCACGCCGACGCTCGCGAACGTCGGTGCGACGGCCACCGTGCGGATGATGTCCCCGGCGACGAGGAACTCCAGCCCCAGGAGGATCGCCCGGCCGAGCGCCTGCCGGTAGGCGCGGTAGGCGTCATGGAAGCGCGGCCGCCGCCGCACGTCGAGGCCGAAGCGCGCCGTGGCGGCCAGCGCCCCCAGCGCGATGATGGCGACCCCGGCCAGGTCGACTGCCCGGCCGACCGCTTCGACCAGGTCGGCGAAATCCGCGTCCACGGCAGGACACTTGCCCGAGCGCGAACCGGGATACGCCCACGCGGGATCCGCTCTTCGGTGAAGGACCGCGAAGAACCCATTTGTCAGGACCTGCGCAGGCTCATGGCAGGCGCCCTGAGCGCCACCGCGGCGGCGGGGATCATCTACTCGCCGCTCGGCCGGATCAGCGGCGAGGTTCGGACGTGATATATACACCCATAAAGGGATGAACAAAACTCATGTTCGGCGGAGGGCGCCCTCGGACGCGCTCCCGCCGGCGCTCATCGGCCGCGACGACGCCATGGCCGCGATGGTCGCCGCGGTGTCGGAACACGCCCTCGTGCTCGTCGAGGGAGAGTCGGGCATCGGCAAGTCCCGTCTGCTGGACGAGTGCCTGGCCGATCCCGGCTTACGCGGCCGTACCGTGCTGATGGCCGCCTGCCCGCCCCTGCGGGAACCGTTCCCGCTCGGCGCGGTGGTGGACGGACTGCGCGCCTTCCATGAGCGCCTGGGCGAGCTGGCGCTGAGCCCGCTCGCCGGTGCGCTGCGCACGCTGTTCCCCGAGTGGGCGTCGTGGCTGCCGCCGGCGCTGGAGGCGCTGCCCGACCCGCAGGAGACCCGCCACCGGCTCTTCCGCGCGCTCGGCGAGCTGATCGACGCGCTCGGAGTGGACGTGCTGGTGGTCGAGGACGCGCACTGGGCGGACGCGGCCACGCTCGACTGGCTGCTCACCCTCACCACCTCGCGTGGCGCCGCGCGCTCGATCGTGGTCACCTACCGGCCGCTGGAGGTCGGCGAGGGCTCGCCGCTGCTGCGCCTGACCTCGCGCCCGCCCAGGAACATGTCCTGGGAACGCATCGCGCTGGAGCCGCTGGACGTGCCGCAGACCGGCGCCCTGGTGAAGTCGATGTTCGCGACCGCCGACGTGTCCGACCACTTCGCGGCGTTCCTGCACGAGCACACCGGCGGCATCCCGCTCGCGCTGGAGGAGACCGTACGCCTGCTGCGCGCCCGGCGCGACATCTTCCGGTCCGAGAGCGGCTGGCGCCGCCGTATCACCGAGGAGTTGCGCGTGCCGCCCACCGTGCGCGACTCCGTCCTCGAACGCGTGACCCGGCTCGACCCGCTCACCCGCGCCGTGCTGGAGGCCGCCGCCGTACTGGAGACGCCCGCCGGCGAGGCGCTCATCGCGGCGGTCGCGGACCTCGACGAGGCAGCCGTCCAGGACGGCCTGGCCGGCGCGCTCGCTTCGGGCCTGCTGCGCGAGTCCGGCCGGGGTGCGTTCGGCTTCAATCATGTTCTGGCCTCGCGCGCGGTCGCCGAGGCGATCCCGATCCCGTCGCGCCGACGGCTGCACCACCGCGCGGCCCTGGCCCTGCGCGAGGGCGAGCACCCTCCCGTCGTACGGCTGTGCCACCACTTCCGCGAGTCCGGCGACGTCGAGGAGTGGTGCCGCTACGCCGAGGCGGCGGCCGAACTCGCCATGGAGGCGGGGGACGGCCACACCACAGTCGTCATGATGCTGGACCTGCTGACCGCCGCCGACCATCCGGTGGAGCGCCTGGTCCGCCTGGCCGGGCGGCTCGGCGCGGCCGTCTCCGTCACCGCCGAGCCGCTGTTGGGGCTGGGGGAGAGGGTGCGCGCCGCGCTGGAGGAGACGCTCGCGCATCCCGGGCTGCCGGCCGGGGCCAGGGGAGAGCTCGGGCTGAGACTGGGGCGGCTCCGCTTCCACCTCGGCGAGTTCGAGGCCGCGATGGCCGGCCTGGAGGCCGCCATGCCGGATCTGGCGGACCGGCCCGACCTCGCCGTCCAGGCCATGCTCCTGCTGGCCAATCCGATGATCCGCGCCTGGCCGCGTGCCCGCCACCTGGAGTGGGCCGGCCGGGCGGAGCAGCTCTTCCCGCTGGTCGGCCTGCCGGTCGAGCGGGCCGCGTTCCTGTCCCACCAGGCCGCGGCGCTGCTCTGCCTCGGCGAGGAGGACGGCTGGCGCGTGGCGCGCGCCCTTCCCGCCGACGGGGACAGCCGCCTGGAGCGTCAGGAGATCGCCCGGGGGCGGCTGATGGCCGGTCAGTTCTGTACGTTATGGGGCCGGCACGACGACGCCCGCGCCTATCTGGACTCCACCGCGGCGCTGGTGGAACGGGCGGGCTACCGCCGGATCGAGGACGCGCTGAGGCTGGCGCGGGCGCACCTGGCCTGGCACGCCGGGCACTGGGACGGCCTGGACGACGTGGCGGCCGAGCTGGCCGGCTCGGAGACGGCCGACGAGGCGACCCGCCTGGAGGCCCGCATGCTCCTCGGCTGCCTGGACCTGGCGCGCGGCGTACCGCAGCGGGCCGAGCAGCGGCTGCGCGAGGTCCTCGCCGCCAGCCTGGCGCGCGGGCACGCGGACCCGTTCATCTTCCCCGACGTGGCGCTGGCCCGGATCCTGCTCGCGCGCGGCGAGCCGGAGGCCGCGCTGGAGATCACCGAACCGCTGCTGGAGATGATCGTCCGCAAGGACGTGTGGCTGTGGGCCACGGAGCTGCTGCCGGTCCACCTGGACGCGCTGCCGGCGGTCGGGCGGACGGAGGAGCGGGCCGGTCTGGCGGCGGCCTTCGCCGCCGGGATGGCGGGACGTGACGCTCCGGCCGTCGCCGCGGCGGTCGTGACCTGCCAGGCCATGGTCGCCGCCGGCCCGGAAGAGGCGGCGGGCCTGTTCGCCCGGGCCGCGGCGATGTGGGCGGCACTGCCCCGCCCCTACGATGCGCTGCTCGCCGCCGAGCGCCAGGGCCGCCGCCTGCTCGACGCGGGCGAGCGCGAGCGGGCGCTGAAGGTGCTGGAGGAGAGCCAGCGGGAACTGGCCGCGCTGGGCGCGCGCTGGGACGCCGACCGGGTCGCCCACCTGCTGCGCGAGCAAGGGGTCGAGGTGGCCAGGCCGTGGCGCGGCGGGCGCAAGGGGTACGGCGACCGCCTGTCCCCGCGTGAGGTGGAGATCGTCCGTCTGGCGGCGCTCGGATGGACCAACAAGCGCATCGCGGAGAGCCTGACGCTGTCGCCGCGTACGGTGGAGCGCCATCTCAGCGCGGCCATGCGCAAGCTGTCGGTCACCACGCGCACCGCCCTGGTCACCACGGCCGCCGCCGACGGACTGCTGGACGAGACACCGACATAGATCGCTTTTCACCATTAATTGGGTGATTTGCCGACTCGCGACGTCGGCGGGTCCGCCTGATCATGATCTTCATGCCTAACGATCAACCGGACGTCGAGCCGGACCTCAAGCCGGATGCAGCGCCCGACAAGGGGCCCGACAAGGGGCCCGATGAGCGGCCCGACGAGGGGCCCGACGTCGAGCCGGATGCCGTTTCCGATGAGGGCCTCCTGAGCGAGGCGGCGCCCGACGGCGCACACGAGCCGCTGTGAACCAGCACGTCGTGCGCCTGCCGTACAGGCGCGGTCAGAAAGCGGGACAGACATGACAATCCACCACCGGTTAGGTTCCGCACGCCTCCTGGTCACGGCCGGCCTGGCGCTGACGCTGGCGGCGGGAGCCGCACCCGCCGCGGCCGCCCCGCCACTGGACCGCACCCCCCACGCCACCGAACCCGCCACCACAGCGCCTGAGGCGAGCACCTCGACGGTGACCCTGCTGACCGGTGACCGCTTCCAGGTCGACATCGACGAGCGCGGCGGCCAGCAGGTCAGCAGGCTCCCCGGCGGCGGCCCGGCCGGAGGCACGTTCTCCCAGTTCACCCTCGGCGGCGACACCTACGTCGTGCCGTCAGAAGCGGTGCCGTACCTCGGCAAGACCATCGACCTGCGCCTGTTCAACGTCGGCTACCTGGTGCGGGCCAAGCTGGACGACGAGCGCAGCGCCACCCTCCCGGTCACCGTACAGGCCGGCCGTGCCCAGGCCGAGGCCCTGCCCGCCACCAGCGTCACCGCAGCCGCCGGCAGCGCGGCCACCGCGACGGTGACCAAGAAGGAGGCCCCGGTGCTCGGCAGGCTGCTGGCAGAGACCTGGCGCGCCGCGAAGGGCGACGCCGTCGGCACCCTGCCCGGAATCGAACGGATCGAGCTGGCCGCCCCCGAGGGCGCTCCCGAGCCGCCGCCCTCGCCGCTGGCCGCCGACAAGCCCGCCGACGCGCCCACCGCCAAGGCGGCCGGCGGGGAGCTGAGCTACCACATGCTGACCGTCGACTCCATCGCCAGGGACGGCACGCCCGGCACGATGATCGGAGCCGTCCAGAACGTCGGCGACGGGGCCCTGGCCACCTTCGCCTTCGCCTACCCGGGTGAGGGCAAGAAGTCGTTCATGGTGCCGGAAGGCACCTACAGCATCATGGCCAGCGTGCTCACCGCCCCCGCCACCGACCTCACGTCGGAGACGGCCCTGGTGATCGAGCCCGAGGTGCGGGTCGGCGCCGACACCAGCGTGGTGCTGGACGCCAGGAAGGCGGTCCGCTACCGGCCGACGCTGGCCTCGCCGCCGCGGGCGCCGCTGATCCGCTCCGACTCCCTGTCGTTCGTCCGCACCAGCGCCGCGGGAGACGAGACGGGCATCAGCCCCTCAGGACTGCTCGCGGGCTTCATCTGGAAGACCTACTCCGACCCGGTCACCGGCAACCCCGACCTCTACGTCACCCCGACCAAGCGGGTCAAGAAGGGCGACTTCAAGTTCACGGGCTTCACGCTGCTGGCCGAGAACGCCGACTCGGGGCCCGAGATGGGCGCGACGTACAAGCTGGTGTTCGCCTACGGCGACGCCGTGCCGCGCACACTGACGCCGGCCGTCAGGAAGTCGGAGCTGGCCACGGTGCGCTCCACGCTCTACGACACGGCGTCCGACGCCGCCTCGCCAGGACCGGTGTCCCGGGCGTCCTTCGTGTTCCTGCCGTGGGGGTGGTCCGACGCGAGCCACGGCTACCTGCCGGCCGCCGGCGAGCGCGTCGACTACGTCTACAGCACCAGGCCGAACGAGACGTACTGGCAGCACGTCATGGCCGCCGACACCAACGAGGTCATCCTCGGGGAGCGCCGCAAGCTGCGCCCCGGTCAGACGATCGAAGAGGTGTGGAACCTCGGCCCCCGGACGCCGTCGGCGGCCGCCACCTACGTGCAGGAGACCCTGCTCGGCATCGGCGGCCCGAGCACCACGGT
Source organism: Nonomuraea fuscirosea (assembly GCF_035917475.1). Classification (NCBI taxonomy): domain Bacteria; kingdom Bacillati; phylum Actinomycetota; class Actinomycetes; order Streptosporangiales; family Streptosporangiaceae; genus Nonomuraea; species Nonomuraea fuscirosea. The sequence goes on from NZ_CP109074.1 coordinate 3,445,012, forward strand.
GGACGAACCGCTGCTGCAGGTGTGCCTGGCGTGCCGGCAGGGCTCGCTGGGCTCGGTCTACCTGAACGGCTTCGCCGACTCGACGCCGCTGCACTCGACGTCGGAGGCGTACGCCGCGTCGCGGACGACGTTCTACCGGGACGGCGAGCTCGCCTTCGACCTGGGCGCCGGCGGCTACCGGCCCTACCGGCCCATGCCGTTGTCGCTGCCGCTGGCGCCGCGCCCGGCCGGCTACCGCCTGGTGTGGGACTTCGCCGCCCAGGGCAATCCCCAGTCGCCGAGCCGTACCGAGTGGACCTTCCGCAGCGGCCCGCGTGACGCCGCCGCCAGGCTGCCCCGTACCGTGCGGTGCGCCGACACCACGCGCCCATGCTCCTTCCTGCCGCTGCTGTTCGTGCACTGGAACCTGTCGCTCGACCTCGGCTCCCGGGCCAGGGCCGGGCAGCGGTTCGACGTCGCGTTCCGGGTCTCGCGCCAGGAGCACCAGGCCGGGCCCACCGGCGTGCGGGCCACGGTCGAGGTGTCGTACGACGACGGCCAGACCTGGTCGGCTCCGAAGACCGCCACCGCCGGGCGCGACGGCACGTTCACCGCGCCGATCACGCATCCGGAGTACTCCGAGCCGGTCCGCTGGGTGTCGCTGCGGGTCAAGGCGCGGGCCGGTGACGGCAGCACCGTCACCCAGACCAACATCCGTGCCTACCGGCTCGCCGGCTGACCGGGAGACCTGACATGCGCACCCATCGATGGACGACGCTCGGGGGCGTGGCGGCGATGCTGCTCACCACGATCGCCCCGCTGACCCTCCTCACCACATCCGCCGCAGCTACCGCCGCGCCGCCCGCCACGAGCGCGGCCTGCCCCCGCGACGCCGAGGACACCGGGCCGGCGACGTGCCTCCTGCGCGCCGGCAGGGGAGGCGGCGACCAGCCGCTGCCGCGTGTCACCGCCGGCCGCGGCCCCCTGACCGCCGGGGACCTCCAGGAGGCCTACCGGCTGCCCGCGGACTGGCTGGGCGGCGGCCAGAGCGTGGCCGTCGTCACCCCGTACGACAACCCCGCGGCCGGGGACGAGCTGGCCGAGTACCGCAAGGCGAACGGCATGCCCCCGTGCGACGCCGACTTCCCGTGCTTCAAGAAGATCAACCAGCGGGGCGGCGACACACCGCCCGCCCCGAGTCCGGCCTGGGCGGTGCACAGCAGCGTCGGGCTGCAACTCGCCGCGGCGGCCTGCCCGAACTGCAAGCTCCTGCTGGTGCAGGCCGACGACCCCTCTCTGGCCAGCATGGCGGCGGCCGTGGACCAGGCCGCCGCACAGGGCGCCACCGCCGTCGTGCCCATGTGGGGCGTGGCCGAGTACGACGGCCAGAACGCCCTGGCCGCCCACTTCGACCACGCGCCGACCACCGTCGTCGCCCCCTCCGGCCAGGGCTTCAACAACGGCGGCCGCCAGATCCTCCCCACCGCCTACCCGTCGGTGATCGCCGTCGGCGGCACCCAGCTCTACCGGGACCCCGCCACCACGCGCGGCTGGAACGAGTCCGTCTGGCGCGACACCGCCTCCGGCTGCTCGATGTACGTGACGCGTCCGGCCTGGCAGCCGGCCGGAGCGTGCGGCAGCCGGCGCACCGTGGCCGACGTCGCGGCGGTGGGCTCCGCCGACACCCCGGTCCAGGTCTACAGCACCAGCCTGGGCGGCTGGGGCACCGCCGCGGGCACCCCCGTCGCGGCGGCGTTCATCGCCGGCGTGTACGGCCTGGCCGGCACCGATTCGGCCACCCCGGCGGGCAAGCGGCTCTACGCCTCCGCCCAGTACCTGAACGACATCACCGCCGGAAGCAACGGCGCCTGCGGCGGCGGCAAGATCTGCACCGCCGCGCGCGGCTACGACGGGCCCAGTGGCATGGGCACCCCCAACGGCACCGGCGCCTTCTAGGAGGACCCTGATGCGAACACCACGATCCCCCCGCAGGCGGTTGCGCAGCGTCACTGTCAGGGCCACAGTGGCGGCCGGCCTGACCGCCCTGCTGAGCACCGCCGCCACCTCCGCCACGCAGGCTCCGGCCACCGCCGGGACGGACTGCGTACCGGCCTGGACGATGCTCGACGCGCCCGCGAGCGAGGGCGTCGTCGACGTCGACGTGATCTCGCGTGACGACGTGCGCTTCTCAGAACAGCTCGAAGAGGGCGCCAGGTCGCTGCGCTGGAACGGCCGCGAGCTGGTCGAGAACGGCCCCCAGATCCCGGTGCCCGCGCGTACCGGGAACCTCTTCCAGGTGGGCGCCGGCTCGTTCACCCCCGGCGGCGGCTGGTCGCTGGTCAACCTGCACAGTTCCTTCCAGCCGGACGGGACGGGCGTGCTGGCCCGCCTCGACCGCGGCCGCTGGACGCTCACCCCGGCGGGCGCGTCGCAGAGCCCGGAGGCCGGACCGTCCTGGCTGGCGGACGTCGCCACGGTGAGCTCCTCCCAGGCGTGGGCGGTGGGCCGCGTCGAGGGGCCGGCCGGCGGCGCGCTCATCCAGCGCTGGGACGGCACGGAATGGACGAGCGCCGACCACCCCGCCGCCCGCCGCGCCGCCGCCACCCTGACGTCGGTGAAGGCGGTGCCGGGCGGCGGCGTCTGGGCCGCCGGCTTCCAGAAGAACGAGCAGACGGGCTCGTACCAGCCGATGGTCCTGCACCACGACGGGAGGGCCTGGGCCGACGTCGCGCTGCCGGACCCCGGCGCGGAAGGCATGCTGTACGCGCTCGACGCCTCCGGCCCCGACGACGTCTGGGTCTCCGGCATCTCCGGCAGCCAGAGCAGCCCGAGGCCGCTCCTGCTCCACTGGGACGGCCAGAGCTGGACCACCGTGCCCACGCCCGAGCCGGGCCCCTACGGCGGCGACATCTTCAAGCTGTACGCCCCCGCCCCCGGCCGGCTGTGGGCCCTCACCAACGACAGCAGCATGGGCGTGTTCCACGTGCAGCACTGGGACGGCTCCTCCTGGCAGGAGGCCAAGCCTCAGGGCGAGCAGCCGGAGGCGTTCGGCTTCATCTTCCACGACGTGGACGGCAGCGGCCCCGACGACGTGTGGGTGACCGGCACCTCCACCCGGACCGAGCCCTCCGACATCGGCTACCCGCAGCTGCTGCCGCGCCGCCTGATCGCCCACCTGAGCTGCGGGAGAAAGTGACATGAGAAACCCCTGTAAGTCACCCGCGCTGGCGTGCGCCCTGACCCTGCTGGCCACCGCCCTGTCAGGCGCCGTCCCCGCACACGCCGCCGCGGACGACCCGGTGATCGCGCCGGAGGTGCTGGCCAGTTTCGACGCGCGCGCCACCACGGACTTCTGGGTGCGCATGTCGGGCAAGGCCGACCTCGCCCCCGCCAAGAAGATCGCCGGCCGTACCGCCCGCGGCCGGGACGTGGTCGAACGGCTGCACGCCAGAGCCGACCGCGACCAGGAGCCGTTGCGCAAGCTGCTCAAGGCGGAGGGAGTGAAGTCCACGGCGTTCTGGGTCACCAACGCCGTCTACGTGAAGAACGCCTCGCAGGCGCTGGCCAAGAAGATCGCGAAGTTACCCGGGGTCGAGGAGATCCGCACGCCAGTCACATACACCATCCCCGAGCCGATCCGGAGCACGCCCGCCGGGGCCGCCGCCGCGACGGGCCTCACCTGGGGGGTGTCCGACATCAACGCCGACGACGTGTGGGCGCGGACCGGGCGCCGCGGCGAGGACATCGTCATCGCCAACATCGACTCCGGCGTCCAGTACGACCACCCCGCCCTGGTCAAGAGCTACCGGGGCACCAACGCGGACGGCACCTTCACCCACGATTACAACTGGTACGACCCGCTGCGCGAGTGCCCGAGCGACGCGCCGTGCGACAACAACTCCCACGGCACCCACACCATGGGCACCATGGCCGGCGACGACGGTCAGGGCAACCAGATCGGCGTCGCCCCGGGCGTGCGCTGGATCGCCGCCAAGGGCTGCACCACCGACCAATGCTCGGAGGAGGCCCTCGTCGCGTCCTCGCAGTGGATGCTCGCGCCCACCGATTCCACCGGCGCCGACCCCGACGCGTCCAAGCGCCCGCACATCGTCAACAACTCGTGGGGCGCGAGCCTGACCACCCAGCCGTTCATGGAGGACATCCAGCTCGCCTGGGCGGCCTCCGGCATCATGGGCATCTGGTCCAACGGCAACGACGGCCCCGGCTGCCAGACGTCAGGATCGCCCGGCGGGCGCGTCATCAACTACTCGGTCGGCGCGTACGACGTCGACAACAAGATCGCGAGCTTCTCCAGCCGCGGTCCCGGCCAGGACGGCGAGATCAAGCCGAACATCTCCGCACCGGGCGTGAACGTCCGCTCCTCGGTGCCCGGCGGCGCCTACGCCTTCTACAACGGCACCTCGATGGCGGCGCCGCACGTCGCGGGAGCGGTCGCGCTGCTGTGGTCGGCCCGCCCCGAGTACGTACGCGACACCGCGGCCACCCGCCTGCTGCTCGACCTGTCGGCCATCGACACCGACGACACCAGCTGCGGCGGCACCGCGGCCGACAACGCCGTCTACGGCGAAGGCCGCCTCGACGCCCTGGCCCTGGTCGAGGCCGGAACGCGCGGCACCGCCACGCTGTCGGGCACCGTCACGGACGCGACCACCGGCCGGCCGGTCGAGGGCGCCACCGTCACTCTTACCGGCCCGCTGACCCGCACCTCCACCCTCGGCGCCGACGGCGACTACCGCTACACCCTCGTCGCGGGGGAGTACCAGCTCAAGGCCGAGGCGTTCGGCTACCGGACCACGACGAAAACCGCCACCCTGGCCAGGGACGACACCCTCACCCTGGACGTCGCCCTGCCCCAGACCGAGCGGATCGACCTGACCGGCACCGTCTCCGACGGCTCCGGCCTCGGCCGCGGGCTCGCCGCGCAGATCACCGCCGACGACGGCAAGGGCCACACCTGGAACGCCGAGTCCGACCCCGGCACCGGCGCCTACACCCTGTCCCTGCTCCCGTCGATGACCTACACCCTCACCACCCGCGCCACGGAGCCCGGCTACGACCCGTCCGTCCAGCAGGTCACCATGGGTGAGACGGGACGGCGGCTCGACCTCGGCCTGACCGTCTCCCTGTCCTGCGTCGCCCGCGGCTACGAGGTGATCCGCGACGGCAGCACCGAGCCGTTCGACGCCGCCACGGCGCCCAAGGGCTGGACGGTCACCAACGTCGACCCCCGCATCCCCAACTACGCCTATCAGCCCGGCTGGGTCTTCACCGACGCCGGCGGCCGGGGCAACCACACCGGCGGCGCGGGCGGGTTCGCCATCGTCGACTCCCTGCACTCCGGCAAGGGCCACCTCCAGGACACCTACCTGACCAGCCCCTCCTACGACCTGACCGACCGGGCCTCGGCGACCCTGGAGTTCGCCCACGACCTGAAACCGGCGGTCAACTCCACGACCGGCGTCGACCTCAGCGTGGACGGGGGCCGTACCTGGAAGACCGTGTGGTCGGCCAAGGGCTTCCCCGGCGCTCCGGGACCGGCCGTCCACGTCGTCCCGCTGCCGGCCGCGGCCGGACAGGCCGACGTGCGGATTCGCCTCCACTACCGGGGCCAGTTGTCCGGCTGGTGGGCCGTCGACGACCTGTTCGTCGGCGACCGCACCTGTCGTCCCGCGGCGCCCTGACCCCCACCGCCGCGCGCCGCTGCCCCCGGGACGGAGACCGCCCGGGGGCAGCGGCTCGGTGGATCTCAGGCGCTTTGTTGGATGGACAGATCGGTACGGGCCTCAGAGCAGTGGCATGGTTCCTTCTGTTCGAGCGGCCGATACTCGGGGAAAGTCGCCTGTCCGCGTCCCACGACCCTGCCGGCGCCGTCGCGGATCACAGCGTCGATCGTCTGGCGTGAATGGTCTGTGGCATCTCCTGGCAACGGGACGAACACGACCGGAACGGGTGAGGCCAGGGCCGGCGTGGCGCGCATGACAGGCAGCTCGCCCTTCTCGCAGGCGCCGCGCGGGTCGCACACTTCGTACGTGCGTCCCTGCACCGCGACCGTTCCCTCCATCAGGAGCTGCACGCCGCTCCCTCCGCACGGCCCGCACCGCACCTGGGCCGAGCAGGCCGCCAGCAGCGCGGCGGCTCCGGCGATCAGCAGGGCGGTGAGAGGTGAGGGCGGCGCGTATGGCATGTCGGCTCCGGAGGCAGGCTGGGCCGGGCGCGGGAAGAGCCGCGTGATCAAACCCGTGTCGTCAAGGATGAGGGTGCAGATGTCAGGCTGGTCGGTATCGCAGGTCCACGGCCTGTGCGGGGTCCCCGTCGTGAATCCGGGCCCACCGGACCGGCTCGATACCGGGGCAGTCGAACAGCCGGACTCCGGCGCCGAGCATGACCGGTGCCAGATGCACACGGAACTCGTCGATCAGACCGCGCTCGACACATTGCCGGGCGATGTCCTGGCTGTGTATCTCCAGATCCTTGCCCTTCGCCGCGGCCAGCCCGATCGCGACCGCCTCGGCCACGTCGCAGGTGAGAAACGTGACGCCGGGGTCCGGGATCGCGTCCTCAGGATGGTGGGTCAGCACGAACACCGGGCCACTCCACGCGCCGCCGTACGGCTGCTTACTCGCCTGGCCGGGATGCCGCTCAGCGAGCGCGTCGTAGCCATGACGACCCCCCAGGACGGCACCCAGGGTCGCGATCGACTCATGATGGGTGTCGGGGCCGACCCTCACCCCGGACATCCAGTCCATCGAGTGTCCAGGGCCGGCCGCGAACCCGTCCAACGACATCATCAAATGCCAGCGCACCTTGCCCATGGGATGCTCCGTTCGTCTCGGTGTGCTGGTGCTGACCACCCGGCAGGCCGAAACTCATCGGTGAAGCGACCGGTTCAGCGCCACAGACGGTCGACGGCGGTGCCAACTAGCGGTCGATCGAGCATGTCGCACACCCGGCGCACTGGCGATCCAGAAATCGCGACCACAAGCGACGACGCCGTCAGAGACGCTCGAGAGCGGCGGCGCTCGAGCTGCCCGGCTCGGCTGTGTACATCACCAGGGTGTGTCCCGTGCCCGGGAACAGCAGGGTGGTCCGATCCAGCTCCAATTCTCCCAAAGCCGGGTGGTTAACCCGCTTGCGGACGGCGGTGATGGGGCGCACGTCGTGGTCACGCCAGCCGGCGGCGAAATCGGCGTCGTGGGCGGCGAACTCGTTGATCAGCTCGGCCAGCGCACGGTCGGCGGGGTGTTTCAGGACGGCCGTGCGCAGTTGCGAGGCGGATTGCCGCGCGAAAGTCGCTTCCGCCTCCGGTGCGGCGGCGCAAAGGGTGCCGGTCAGCCGCAGGGCGAGCCGGACGGCGTTGCGTTCGCCGGGCGGCACCAGGCCGAAGTCCGTGATCAAGGCCACCGCCGCGCGGTTCCAGGCGACGATGTCCTGCCTGCTGTTCACGACGTAGGCCGGAATGGCGCCGAGCCGGTCGAGGAGCGCACGCGCTTCAGCGGGGATGCGTTCGGGCTCGCGGTGCGCACGGGGCAGGATTTGGCCGGCCAGCCCGGCCAGGTGCTCGCGCTCCGCTCCGGTGAGCTGGAGGGCGGTCGCCAGCGCGTCGAGCACCTGCGGAGACGGGCGGGAGGCACGTGCCTGCTCCAGCCGTTCGTAGTAGCTGACCGACACCTGAGCCCGGGCCGCCACCTCCTCGCGGCGCAGACCAGGGGTCCTCCGGGCGCGCTGCCCCGGTCCGTGCGCCCGCCCGGCGGCTTCCGGTCGCAGGGTTTCCCGGCGGCGGCGGAGGAAATCGGCGAGCTCTTGTCCGGACACACCGCCATCATCCCATGGGGCAGCCGGCTTAACCTCCCACTGACAGTCCGGGGCTGAGGCGTGGGTTCCCCCGGTGCTTGTCGGCTGGGCACGCTGGTCCGGCAAGCGGAATCTCCCGAGGAGGATGACGTGCCCAGTGCACCGGAGAAAGTCTTTCGGCGGCTGCTCGACCTGATGCTGAAGAAGAACATGGACGCCGTCGCGGATCTTTGGGCGGCGGATGGCATCGCGGAATTCCCCTTCGCCGTCGGCGACGCGCCGCGGCGCCTGGAGGGGCGCGAAGAAGTCCGCGATTACCTCGCCGGATACCCGGAACTGCTGGATATGCGGGAGGCCGCCGCCCTCACCGTGCGTCCGACCGAAGACACGGATACCGCGGTGATCGAGTGGACGGCCGAGGGCCGCACGGTGCGCACCGGCGAGCGCTACCGGCTGGACTACGTCGTCGTGCTGACCGTGCGCGAGGAACGGATCACGGTGTATCGCGACTATTGGAGCCCGCTGGCGGCGGCTCGCGCGGCCGGGCGGCTGCCCGAGCTGATCGCTTCGCTCGAACGGGACGCCGTCTCGTGACCGGGGTGCTCGTGACCGGCGGCACCGGGAAGACCGGTGCGGCACTGGTCGACCAGCTTCGCGATGCGGGAGTACCGGTGCGGATCGCGAGCCGGCACCCTGCCACCGCCGATCCCGACGCGATCCGATTCGATTGGGCGGACCCGAGTACGCACGAAGCCGCGCTGCGCGGCATGGATCGGGTCTTCCTGGTTCCCCCGGTGGAAAGCGTCGACCCCTTGCCCCTGGTGGAGCCTTTCCTGCGCCGGGCCCGGCTGTCCGGCGTCCGCCGGGTCGTGCTGCTCGGTTCCGCCATCGTCCTGCCGAACGCGCCCAGCGCGCTGGAACTGGCGGCGCAGGTGCGAGCCGAGCCGGGCTGGGTGGTGTTGCGCGCCTCGGGGTTCATGCAGAACTTCTTGCGCCCGCACCCGCTGGGCGAGCGCATCCACCGGCTCGGCGAGATCCGCACCGCGGCCGGCGACGGCAAGGTGGGGTGGATCGACGTCCGGGACATCGCGGCTTCCGCGGCGGCTTTGCTGGAGGATCCCGAAGTTCGCGCCGGGGGCGGCGATTTCCTGCTCACCGGGCCCGAAAGCCTGAGCTACGGCGACACCGCGAAAGCCATCACCGTCCACACGGGCCGCCGGATCCGGGTGCGGCGGATCGAGCCGGACGAGCAGGCCGCGGCTTACCGGGCCGCCGGCCTGCCCGCCGGGTTCGCCGCCGCCCTCGCGACCGTCGAGGACGGGATCCGGAGCGGGCGGGAAGACCGCGTCAGCACTACGGTGCTCGACCTGACCGGCCTGCCGCCCCGCACCTTCGCGCGATTCGTCTCGGAGCACGGGAACGAGTGGCGCGCGAAGTGACCGCGGGGCTGGGTGCCCGTTGCCTCAGGCCAGCGGGGGAAGCCGCTTGGTCAGTTTGGTGACCTGGTTGCGCGGGCCCGCGACGATCACGCCGACGAGGTCGGCGTCGGACTCGGTGGTGGCGGCGAGGTCGGTCAGGTATGCGTCGTAGGTGCGGGCACGGCGGAGTGTTTCGGTCAGGCACAGTACGTTCAGCTGTTCCCGCTCGCCGGCGAGCCGGTGGGATTGGTCGAGCACGAGGTTCTCGCGCACCGGCGGCGTCAGCGGTGCGTCACCGAGGGACCACGACACTCTTGCCGCCGCCGTGCGGCAACTCGGCGAGCCCGCATTTGAGCGTCATCGCGCGGGAGAGCCGCAACGCGTCGGCCACGCCGTCGCCGACGGATCGGTACGGCTTGATCCGGCAGCCCCCGATCGCCGGGCCGCGCGCGGCGGAGTGCACCGCCACGACGATCGGGATTCCGAACGCCGATCGGGCTCCCTTCTCGGAGCGGACGTCGTTCTCACCGCGACGTGCCGGACATCGCCCGGGCTCGCGGACCGCCCGCGCCCGTCGCCGGCCGGCGGCCGCGGATCCTGCGGACCAGACCGAGGAGGACCGACCGCAGCGCCTCGGCCCGGCGGCTGGACGGGACGAACATCTGCTGCTTGAGCCGCGCGGTGCGCTGGTGCTTGGTGATGAACGGACGCAGCCTGGCCTCCCAGGCGTCCAGAGCGGTGGCGAGGTCGTCGGGGTGCTCCCGCAGGGCCGCGCTCAGTGCGGCGCCGCCGCGCAGCGAGGACGTGGCACCCATGCCCGAGTAGAGGTTCATGCACCACGCCGCGTCCCCCACCAGTACGACCCGACCCTTGCTCCACCGCGGCATCCGCACCTGGTGCACCGAGTCGAACAGGTAGTCAGGGGCGTCTTCCAGGGAGTCCAGGACGTGCCGCACCACGGGATCGTCCATGCCCGAGAAGACCGAGCGCAGCCGATCGATCCGCGACCCGCTGAACTGCTCCTGGATGTCCGTCGTCCGGTAGGTCAGCAGCGCGGTGGGCGCGTGGTCGGCGAGCCCGAACACCCACACCGCCCGCTTCGCGCGCGCGATGATGATGCTGTCACTCGCCTCGTACGACGGCACCTGCTCCTTCAGCTGGAAGGCGCAGATCATCGCGTTCCACGTGGTCAGGTAGTCCTCGTCCGGACCGAACACGAGCCGGCGTACGCTCGAGCGCATCCCGTCCGCGCCGACGACCAGGTCGAAGCTCTCGCGGTACCGCGCACCGGCCTTCTCGAGCAGGACCTCCGCCTCGGCCGGACCCTCGGTGATCTCGACCGGAGTGGTCCCGAACCGCACCTCGACGCCGGTGACGCTCTGCCACAGCGCGGCCTCGATGTCCCCGCGCAGCACCGCTGCCGGCTCCCCGGGCTGATCCAGGAATCCCAGAGCCGGCCTGCGCCTGCCCCGGCGATCCACCGACCACGAATTCGCCCGGGTCGCCCGTTCCGGGTTGCGGGTGTGCAGGTGGTCGGCGATGCCCAGGTCGGCCGCGGCCTGCCGACCCTCCGGGAACAGCCCGACGAAGTAGCCCCCGGTACGCCGCTCCGGCGCCCGTTCGACGATGACCGGCGTCCACCCGGCCCGGCGCAGCCCGATCGCCGCGGACATCCCCGCGATCCCGAGCCCGACCACCAACGCCCTCTTCCGCACGGCCGTCACCGCGCCGTGCCGGCCGGGGCAGTGGCCTCCGCCGCGGTGAAGCCCGCTGCCAGCCGGCGGTGGACGACCCTGCGGATCAGCTCGAGAACGCCCGAAACCAGCACCTGGACCGGGCGGCTGGAGGGGACGAACCGCTGTTGCTTGACCCGTGCGGAGCGCCGCTGCTTGGTGATGTAGGGACGCAGGCCGGTCTCCCAGGCGTCCAGCGCGGCGGCGAGGTCGTCGGGGTGCTCCCGCAGGGCCACGCCCAGCGCGGTGCCGCCGCGCAGCGAGGACGAGGAGCCCATGGCCGAGTACGTGTTCATGCACCAGGCCGCGTCCCCCACCAGTACGACCCGGCCCGTGCTCCACCGGGGCATCTTCACCTGGTGGATCGAGTCGAACACGTGGTCGGGGGCCTGTTCCAGGGATTCCAGGACGTGGCGGACCACGGGTTCGTCGTCCATCCCGGAGAAGGCTGCGCGCACCTGCTCGATCGACGGCCCGGCGAACCGGTCCGGGATGTTCTCGGTGCGGTAGGTCAGCCACGCGCAGGGCGCGTGGTCGGCGAGTCCGAACACCCACATCGCACGCCTGGGGCGCGAGACGATGATGCTGTCGCCCGCCTCGTAGGAGGGCACTTGCTCCTTCAGCTGGAACGCGCAGATCATCGCCTTCCAGTTCGCCAGGTAGTCCTCGTCCGGACCGAACACCATCCGGCGCACGCTCGAGCGCATCCCGTCCGCGCCGACCACGAGATCGAAGTTCTCGCGGTACCGCTTCCCGGTGCCGGCGTCCTCAAGCAGGACCCGCACCCCGTCGGCGCCGTCGGTGATCTCGACCGGAGTGGTCGCGAACCGCACCTCGACCGCGTCCTCGGTCTCGTTGCCGGTGACGCCCTGCCACAACGCGGCCTCGATGTCGCCGCGCAGCACCGCTGCCACCCCGCTGGGCGCGTCCAGCAACCCCAGAGCCGGCTTCCGCCTGCCCCGGCGATCCACCGACCACGAGTTCCCGCCCGGTCGCCATTCCGGGTTGCGGGTGTGCAGGTGCTCGGCGATCCCCAGGTCGGCCGCGGCCTGTACACCCTCCGGGAACATGAAGATGAAGTAGCCCCCGGTGCGCCGCTCGGGCGCGCGTTCGACGATCACCGGCGTCCAACCGGCCCGGCGCAGCCCGATGGCCGCGGACATTCCCGCGATCCCGAGCCCGACCACTAGTGCCCTCTTCTGCATGGCTTTTCCTTTCTCCGATCACGTTCTGATGGCTGAACGGGGATCCGCCCCCGCCGGAACCTCCGCCTGGAAGGGAGCGACCAGCCGCTCGGCCATCGTCCCGAAGGGCGGACGCGCGTATCCGGTGTAGACCAGGCAGCCGTCGCCGGTGCGAGCGACCGCGTCGATGCCCGGCACCAGCGGGTACGTCGGCTGCCCGTGGCTGTAGTGCCCCCCGGTGGCCGGCCCGCGAACGATGTTGTGCAGGCCGGCACCGGCGAGGTGCGACGGCTCGTGACCGGGTGGGACCCCCGGCTCGGGGAAGTCACCGCAGACGGGTGACGTATCGGGGACGGTGACGACTGCAGCGCGCATCAGATTCTCCTTAACTAAGTTCAGCGCTGCGGTCAGCGTGCCTGAACAGTGTTAAGTTGTCAACCATGACCAAGGGCATCACTCGGGAGCGGATCATCACGGCGGCGCTTGAGCTGCTCGACGACCAGGGCATGGACGCCCTCACCGTTCGCGCGCTCGCCTCCCGGTTGGACGTCCGCGCCCCCGCCCTCTACTGGCATGTGCGCAACAAGCAGGAACTGCTCGACGAGATGGCCACCGAGGTCATGCGCCGCGTGAGCAGCGCCTTCGCCGCGGTCCCGCCCGGCGACGGCTGGCGCGACGACCTCACCGCCTACGCCCGAGTCCTGCGCTCGGAGTACCTGCGCCACCGCGACGGGGCCCGCATCTTCAGCGGCACCCGGATCACCGACCCGGACGTGGTCCGCATGAAGGAGCCGTTGTTCGAACGTTGGACCGGGGCCGGCTGGAAGCCCGTCGACGCCGACGACGCCGTCGACGTGGTCACCGCGTTCGTCGTCGGCTTCGTCATCGAGGAGCAGGAGCGACGCCAGTCCACCGAGACCGATCCGACGCGCTACTCGACCACCGAGCGCGACGCCTGGCTCGGCGAAGGCGCGTCACTGGTGAAGGAGGCCGGGCACCTCCACGACGACGGCGACCAGCGGTTCGAACGGCATCTCGGCATCGTCCTCGACGGGCTCGCCGCCCGACCGGACGCGTGAGTCATCCGTGCCTGCGAGCCGGCACGAGCCGCCGCCGGGCCTGACGTGAAGATCCCGGGGTGACCACCTCACGATGCCGGCTGTCGCCGGCATTGATCAGCTGCGTTGCGACGACCCCTCGAATGCGCCTCTGGACGGCGGGGCCAAGCCTCACGGCGCCGCCGCCCGTGACCACATGACCTATCGCGTCTTCGCGGACGTCGGGCTGTCCGCCGCGAGTTGGGTTCGCACGTCGCGAGGCACATGCACGCCGTGATTGCGCAGGTTGCGGATGAATCGGGCGGCGAGTGGATCCGGTTCTGCGGACGTCACCGCCACCAGCCGTCTGACCCATCGTGGTGAGAACGATCGCACTGCGCCAGGAAAACCATCGCTGACCGCACTCACGGGGCACACGGCGATTCCCAGGCCGGCGGCGGCGAGCTGCGGTGCCGCGGTGGTCACCGCTGTCCTCATGACAGGCTCCGGGCGGACCCCGGCGCGGGCGAACGAGCGATCGAGCCAGGCGCTGAGGCCGTTCTCCGGTGCGAAGTGAACCAGTGGCGCACCTTCGAGATCCTCCAGGGACACAGCCGGCCGTGCGGCCAGGGGATGGCCGGTGGGTGCCGTCAGCACGATCTCTTCCTCGGCGACGGCGGTGGTCGTGAAACGGCCGGGCACGGGAGCGGGCATCAAAGCCAGGTCGGCCTCGCCGGAGTCGACAAGGCCGTGGAGCTCGTCCGGCGACGTGGATTCACGCAGGCTGATCGCCACCTCCGGGTGGCGGCGATGCCACTCGCGAATGACCGGGGCGAGCACGGACACCAGGCTCTGCGCACAAGCCAGCCGCAGCGACCCTCCGGTCGCTTCGCCGGCGGCACGAGCCGACCTCACCGCAGAGGCAGCCGCTTCGATCGCCCGTCTGGCATCCGCTACGGCGGCCCGTCCGGCGGGAGTGAGCCTGACCCCCCGGGGCTCGCGGCGAAGCAGGGTCGTTCCTGTCTCGCGCTCCAGCGTCGCGAGCTGATGAGAGACGGCGGGCTGCGACGAATGCAGCAGCCGGGCGGCCTGGGTGATCGACCCGGAGTCCGCGACCGCGACAAGGCACTCCAGCGCCCGAAGAGAAGCCATCCAAGAATTCTATGGCATGGCCTCGAAGTATGAATATCTCCGAGGGAATCCCTTCAGGGTCATCGATTGCTCCACCTCACGACACCTTCTCGTCCAAGGCGAGCGAGGGAACCCGCACTAGGAGAAGGAGAGTTTCATGGCGCAGGCGTTCGTCACGGGCGGTTCTGGGTTCATCGGCCAGGTGCTGGTACGCCGGCTCCTCGACGAGGGGCACTCGGTCCGTGCTCTGGTCAGAAGTGAGGCGTCGGCCGCGAAGGTGGCGACGCTGGGCGCGCAGCCCGTCCGGGGCGAGTTGACCGACCCGGCCACGTGGCGGGACGAGGTGACGGGCAGTGACGTGGTGTTTCACCTCGCTGCCGAGACGGACATCACCGCAGACCATGCGCGCCATGAACTTGTGACGGTTCACGGCACCCAAGCAGCCGTCGATGCGTCCCGCTTCGCGCGGGTTCCTCGGTTCGTCCACTGCGGGAGCGAAGCCGCGCTCCTCGCCGGCGACCCGCTGGTGGACGCCGACGAGACCGCGCCGCTGCGGCCGGACTCGGAAGCCGCCTACTGTGCGGTGAAGGCCGTTGCCGAGAAGATCGTGCTCGACGCGAACACCCCGGATTTCGCCACGGTGTCGATCCGTCCGAGGTTCGTCTGGGGCCCCGGCAGCATCCTCATCGAAGGCCTGGTCGCGGCGGCGAAGGCGGGGCAGTTCGCCTGGATCGACGGAGGCCGGCACACGACCGACGTCACGTTCGTCGACAACGCCGTCGAGGGGCTCATGCTCGGATGGCAGCGGGGCCGGCCAGGCCAGGCCTACTTCATCACCGACCGGCGCCGCGTCACCCTGCGCGAGTTCATGGAGACCATGTTCGCGATCTACGGCGTCGATGCGCCGACCCCCGACCTCGATGCGGAGACGGCGGATCGCGAGGTTCCGGTTCCCGTTCGATGGTTCCTCGGGCAGCCGTGCATCCTGCGGACGGACAAGGCCGCAGCCGAGCTCGGATACGAGCCCATCGTTTCGCATGCCGCCGGTCTCGACGCTGTCAGGGATTCGGTGGCACTCAGCGGTGTGTGAAGGCTTCACACCCGTTCAAGCAGAAGGAGACTGAAATGAAGATTGTCACAATCGGAAGAGGAACGATCGGTGGCGGGCTGGCCGGCCTGTGGCGGGCCGCAGGACACGACGTCGAAGAGCTCGGCCGTGATGGCGGGGATGTGTCGGACGCGGACGTCGTCCTGGTAGCTGTGCCCGGCGACCAGATCTCGCCCGCCTTGAGCAAGGTCACGGGGCTTGAGGGAAAGATCGCGATCGACGCGACGAACATCCTGCCCGCGCGCCACGGAGACTTTCCGTCGTACGCCGAGGAGGTGAAATCCTTCACGGGCGGCCCGGTGGCCAAGAGTTTCAACATGAACTTCGGATCGTTGTTCGGCGCAGTGCGCGAGCAGCGAGTACGGCCGAGCAATGGGTACGTCGCCGACGAGGCCGCCCGCGAGATCACCGAGCGCCTCATCCGCGACGCCGGCTACGACCCCGTACGCGTCGGGGACCTCTCCCGTGCCCGCGACTTCGAGAACGCGGTCTGGCTTCTCATGGGTGTGGCCCCGATAGGAGGTGTGTTCTATCGATTCGCGGTGCCCGGCGAGCTCTGATGAGCGCTCGCCCGTTCCCTTCACCATCTGGAGGTTGATGTGTTCGAAGCAGTGCATTGGCCGGAGGCCATGGTCCCCAGCCGCTCCCCGATCCACTTCACCAACGAGCTTGAGGTCACGGCTTCTCCTGAAACGGTCTGGTCCCTGCTGGTGGATCCCCAGGCCTGGCCCCGCTTCTATCCTGGCGTCGAGCATGTCCAGCTGCTCGACGGCCATGACACGCTGCGCCTCGGCACGCCGTTCGAGACCAATCTGGCCGGCCAGGACGTCTTCGCGTCCGTGCAGGAGTTCGAGCCTGTGACGCGCATCGCCTGGGGCGGCCATCCCAAGACCGCGGAAGCATCGAAGGCTTATCACGCTTGGATCATCACACCCACGCCGAAGGGGTGCCATCTCTGGACCGAAGAGACGATGCAGGGGCCGTTCTGGATCGAATTGGCGAAGAAGGCTCCCGACGTCTTCTGGCGCACGCACGAGGAACTTCTCGCTGCGCTCGCCAAGGTCGCGACCGAGCGCGGCGGCTTTTCCGCATGACATATTCGCTGCAGGACAAGGACGTTCTGATCGTGGGTGGCGGCTCGGACATCGCTGCCGCGCTGGCCGCCGATCTCCTCCAGGAGGGTGCGCGAGTCACGCTCGCGGGCCGGGACGCCGGGAGGACGGCCGCCGCGGCGAAGGCCATCGGTGACACCGTCCGGGCCATCGCCCTCGACCTCTCGGACGAGGAGTCGATCCGGGCGGCCGCGGATCAGGCCGGGACCGCCGGCGGGCTCGACCATCTCGTCAGCGTCGCCACGGAACGGGCCCCCGGACCGGTCGCCTCCCTTGAACGTCGCGCGCTGCTCGCGGCCTTCGACGCCAAGGTCGTCGGTCCGATCCTGCTGGCCAAGCACTTCGCCCCGCTGATCGCCGAGGGAGGTTCGCTGCTGTTCTTCTCCGGTCTGGGGGCCTGGCGACCGGCACCGGGAGGCGTCGCGATGGCGGCCACCAACGGCAGCGTCACCACGCTCGTCTCCGCCCTCGCCGTCGAGCTGGCGCCCACCCGCGTCAACGCCATCTCCCCTGGCGTGATCACCACCGGCGCCTGGGACACCGCGGTACCCGACACACAACGACTGTTCCAGCACGTCGCGGCCACCACACCGGCCCGCCGCGTCGGACGGCCCTCCGACGTCTCAAGCGCAGCCCGCGCGCTGCTGACCAACCCCTTCATCAGTGGCGAGACCCTCCATGTCGACGGCGGCGGGCGCTGGGCCTGACTTCCGGCACACACGACGAACAAGGAGAAGTGGATTGTGTACGACAAAGTGAATTGGCCCGAGCAGTACGACCCGAAAGCGTCGGCCATCTACGCTCTCAACGACATTGACGTGAAGGCGCCCCCTGAAGTGGTGTGGAAGCTGCTCGTCGACGCCGAGAACTGGTCGAGCTACTTTCCCCCCGAAGATCAGGTCAAGATCCTGAGCGGTGAGCCTGAACTGGCTCTCGGAACCAGGTACAGCCGGGTGACGGTTGGATTCCCGATGAGTCTCAACGTGACGGAGTGCGAGCCCTTCAGCAGGCTCGCGTGGGAGACGGTCGTCGACGGCGACGAGACCGGTTCGAGCGCGTACCACGGCTGGGTGATCACGCCCACGAATGACGGGTGTCACGTGCTGACCGAGGAAACGCAGCAGGGCCCCTTCTTCCTTGAGGAGCTCGGGCGCAAGCAGCCCGGTGCGCTCTACCGCTATCACCAGGACTGGGTCGAACGACTCGCCCGCGCCGCAGAGGCGGAGGTCGCGAATCCTGGGTTCCACCGCAGCTCCTTTCACCGTTGAGCGCCCAGGTTCGGGCAGCTCTGTGCCGTTGAGGGCCTCGGTCCAGCCGTAGGTCCTGGCTCCTTCGACGAGCCGGCCGGGGTAGCCGCCGTGGGAGCCTTGGTCGGCGTTGCCGGCGTGGTCCCGCAGGTTGTCGTGCCGGCGATCAGTGCGGGTCGATCGTTGCCGTATCGCGATGTCGAGCAGGCGGTTGCTGGGCGCGTTGGTCGCCCAGAGCGCGGGCAGGTTGTCGCCGCAGGCGCTTGTTCTCCGGCGAGCAGAACCGGGGTCCTTGAGCCGGAGTGGGTGTACCGCTGGACCACTCGCGCGGTCGTATCTCTGGGGACCCGCGCGAGTCCGTCATGATCTGGCCCGCTCCGCCCACGACCTGGCCGCCCCGCGCCGCCGACCGGCCGGCCGGGCCGCGCCCGAACTGCTCGGCGCGGGCGAGAGCGAGTGATCAGGACGTTTCCATATTTGCTGATATGTCCGGTGACGCCGGAGATCGGTCCGTAAGATCCTGCGCCAACGACCTGGCCGGACATCTGGAGATCTGTTGCACGCCTGGTATGGAGCGCTCGCCGTGACCCTCGGCGCCGTCATCACCCTGCACGGCACACCGGCGCCGGCCGGCACGAAGAAGACCGCCGCCGCCTCGGCCGGGTGCGGCGCGTTCGTCGTCGGCCAGCCGGAAGTGGCCGTGTCGGACGCCACCCGCGACCGGCTCGGCCTCAACGGCTGGCCGGACGGCCCGTTCGGCGTCACCGCCCTCGGCGGGGGCACGTACTACTTCCACATCGCGGCGGCCTTCGGCGGCGGCGTCACCTCGCGCCCGCAGCGCAACGTGACCGTCAAGGGCACGCTGGCCGACCCGGTACGGGACGGCGTCGCCTTCTCCACCCAGCTCCAGGGCGTGCCCGACGGCTACATCTGGGCCGGCGGCGGCGCGGTCTACCGGGACCCCGGCACCGGGATCGTCCTGCAGACCCTCCACCTGGAGCGGCGCGTCGCGGGCGACCAGTTCTACGCCGAACTCCACCTCGGCCGGCTGAACCCCGCCACCGGCGTGACCACCTACCTCGGCAAGGTGGTGCAGCCCGACATCCCCATCGACCGGACCACCTGGAACGCCGATCTGGGCATCCCCCAACTCACCGTGGTCGAGGGCGGCGACGGCGTCCGGTACCTGCACCTCTACTTCGCCGACCACCGCCTCGTCGACGGCAAGCAGGTGCCGGCCAGCCTGTCGGTGGCCCGCGCTCCCCTCAAGGACGTGGTCGCGGCCGCGCAGAAGGGCACGGTCGTGCCCTGGCACAAGTACAGCGGCGGCGGCAAATGGGACGAGCCGGCGTGGGGCGGATCGTCCGCCGACATCAACCCCGGCCGGCCCATGGCCTGGGGCCCGCAGGTGGTCCGCAGCGAGGCCATGGACGCCTACGTCATGGCCGCCGGCGTCTCCGAGCGCGAGATCGTCCTGTCCACCTCGGGTGACGGCCTCGCCGGATGGTCGGCCGGCTTCCCGGTGGCGCGCGATCCCGGCTACTTCAACGCGTACGTGACGCCCGTCGGCAACGGCTCCGACCCCACCGACCTGGGCACGGACTTCTCCCTCTACTACCTGCAGTGGCCCAGCCTCAAGCCGAACTGGGACAACGCCCGCGTCATGCGCCGCAAGGTGACCTGCGCGGACGGCCGCACGCCCGTGCGCAAGTCGTTCGTCCGGTACGTCAAGGACCACCACCACCTGGTCACCACCGGCACGCCGCCCGCCGGCTACACCCGCGAGGGGAACTGGACACTGTGGTCGGCGCCGCACTCCGGCACCCGCGCGCTGTACAACTGCAAGGCGGGCGGTGACGACTACTTCATCTCCGTCGATCCCGGCTGCGAGGGCAAGCAGACGACGATCGTGCAGACGGAGGGCTGGATCCACCAAACGCGTCCGTCGAGCGCGTACGTCCCGCTCTACCGCTGCCAGATCCCCGGCTTCGGCGACCACTTCGTGTCGACCGCCGCCGACTGCGAAGGGCAGGGCGTCGTCAACGAGGGCCTGCTCGGCTACGCCCCGCCGGCGGCGTGAGCGCGGCCCAGCTGTCCGGATGGTGCAGATAGCCCATCGAGGCGTTGTGCGCCGACGAGGAACCAGGTGAGCATCGAGACGATTATTCATCCCTCGCCTGGAGGAGCCGCGGCCGGGCGGCTCAAGGGGGTGAGGTGCCGAGGTCGAGCTGGTTGAGGTAGGCCAGGACGGCCATGACGCGGCGGTGGGTGTCGGGCGAGGGGGCGAGGCCGAGCTTGGCGAAGATCAGCGTCGTGTACTTGCTGACCGAGCCCTCGCTGAGCGACAGCCGCTGGGCGATGACCGCGTTCGACAGGCCCTGGGCCATCAGCGCCAGCACGTCCAGCTCTCGCGCGGTCAGCCCCGCCGGGGCGCGGCCGGGGGTGAGGAGCTGGGAGATGACCTCCGGGTCGATGGCGGTGCCGCCGGCGGCCACGCGGCGTACCGCGTCGACGAAGTCGTCCGTGTCGAGGACGCGGTCCTTGAGGAGGTAGCCGACGCCGCTGCCGTGGGCGAGGAGCTCGCGGGCGTAGAGCTGCTGGACGTACTGCGACAGGATCAGCACCGGCAGCCCCGGCACCTCGCGGCGGGCCGCGAGCGCGGCGCGCAGCCCTTCGTCGGTCTGGCTCGGCGGCAGGCGGACGTCGACGACGGCGACGTCCGGCCGGTGCTCCAGGAGCGCGGCGAGCAGGTCGGGGCCGTTGTCCACGGTGGCGACGACGTCGAAGCCGTGCCCGCACAGCAGCCGCTCGATGCCGGTTCTCAGTAGGTAGAGATCTTCGGCGAGGACAACGCGCACGGCACCTCCAGCGTCGCGACGGTCGGGCCTCCGGGTGGGCTGTCGAGATCGACAGTACCGTCGAACGGCCGCAGCCTGCGTCGTATGCCCTGGATGCCGGTGCCGCGGGCGGGGTCGGCGCCGCCGACGCCGTCGTCGGTCACCGTCACCCGCAGGGTGCCGCGCTGGTGTTCGAGGCTGACGCGGACGGTGCGGGCGCGGGCGTGCTTGGTGACGTTGACCAGCAGCTCCGCCGTGGCGAAGTAGATCGCGGACTCCAGCGCCGGCTGCAGGCGGCCGGGCAGCTCCGTCTCGACGGTGACGGCCAGGGGATGCTCCAGGCCGAGCAGCCGCAGCGCGTCTACCAGGCCCCGCTCGGACAGGACCGGCGGGCGGATGCCGTGCACCAGGTCGCGGAGGGCGTGCAGGGCGTCGGCCGCCGTCGTGCGCGCCTCGGCGAGCAGTTCCTCGACCCCGTCGGGATCGTCCCGCAGCTGCCGCTGGGCCAGGCTCAGGCTGAGGCCGATGGCGATGAGCCGGGCCTGCGCGCCGTCGTGCAGGTCCCGTTCGATGCGTTCCAGCTCGACGGCCTGGGCGTCGAGGGCCTCGGTACGGGTCTCGGCGAGCTCCCGCACGCGTGCCGTGAGCATCGCCTGGTCGGTGGGGGACAGGAGCGCGCGGGTCCACCGGGCGTGCCACCGCAACGGCCGCGACCACCCCGCGACGGCCGGCGCGAGCAGGACGGTGCCGATGACCGGGTCGAGCGCCATCCAGACCAGGTCCCGCCACGTCGCCGGGTCGCGCAGCACCCAGTTGAACCACGACGACACCGCCGCCCACAGCCGGGAGCGGTGGTAGTCGTAGCCGGTCCAGTACCAGCGCTGCGGGGTCGGCTGGAGCTCGGGGCGGGGCAGGTACGGCCGGGCGATTCCCATACCGGCCCACCGTCCCTGCAGCCGGCGGGCCACGTCGGCCAGGCGGCGGCCGGCGAACACGAGCACGAGCAGCGCGGGGAACAGCACCACGCCGTTCAGCCGCAGCAGGACCAGCACCGGCAGGGCCACCAGCAGGGCGACTGGTACCTTGAGCGCGAGCAACGCCAGGGACCGGGCCGACGCCTTGAGCGCGAGCCACGCCATCGACCGTCCCGACACCTCCGCCAGCCGTCGCACACCGTTCATCCTCACCGGTGGGGCCAGCCCCATCCAACTCGGGGTCTGGACGGATGTTCCCCTGCGCCCGGTTTTCCTACCGTCGGAGCATGACCAACACACCCCTGCGGCTCATGCAGATATTCTCCGTCCTCAGTGCCGCGCTCGTCGTCGCGACGGCGGTCCTGCAATTCGTGTCGCCGTCCCTCGTCAACCCGGTCGTCTGGATCCGAGCCGTCGGCGTGCTGGCCCTGTCGTTGCTCGCGCTGCGCTGGGCCGCGCGGGTACGCGAGGGTCACCGTGGCGCCTACCGGCGGCTGCTCTGGGTGTCGATGGCGGGCTCTGCCGGCATCGCGGTGCTCACCCTGCTGCCCGACACGCCCTATCCGATGTGGGTACGGGTGGAGCAGGCGATCCAGGGCGTCGTCCTGATCGCCCTGGCCTGGACCCTCACCCGTCCGGCCGTCCGCACTCACCTGAGGGCTGTCCGATGAACCGCCGCTCCCTGCTCCAGGCCGCCGCCGCGGTGACCGCCGGGTGGGCCAGAGCCTGGGCGGCATCACCATCACCGGCGTCGCCGACGGCGTGCCGCACCTGGTCAGCCGGCTGGTCTACATCTCGGCCTGCTGCTGCACGCTCCGCCGACCGCGCCATTCCCGTCGCCCTCCAGGACCGGATGATCAGGGAAGCTCACCGGAGGACGCCGCGCAACCGCTTCCGCGTCGCGTCGATGGCGGCCGGACCCTGACGCGCCTGGAGGTTCTCTCGGAGAAGATCTTGTTGCGGCCGATGCCGTGCGCGGCCAGGGCGTCGAGCTGGGATTGGAGTTCCTGGGTGAGGGAGGAGCGGCGAGCATAGCCGATGCGGATGTCGGCCGAGGGTCGGTCGGGGTCGCCGATGCCGTCCGGTGTTCGACGTGGACGCTGAAGCCCAAGGCTTGACGCCCATCCCCGATCATGGTCCATGATCGGGGTATGAACGCCTTAATCCGGGCGGCCCTGGTGGGGGCCGTGATCGGGATCGGGGAAGCCGCCCTGGCGCAAGTAGTGGATGACGACATCCTCGTGTTCCTGGCGATGCTGGCCATGCCCTTGCCCGCGGGCATGCTGCTGACTCTCTGGGGCCGGCTGCCCTGGTGGTGGCTGATCTCGATCCTGGGACCGGGTTTCATCGTCATGGGCTTCATCGCGGCTCCGGTCCGGCCCGCCGAGATCGCGGAGATGGGCGGGTGGGGCAGCCTTGTGGCCTTCATGGGGATAGGAGCGGCCGGCTACCTGCTCGCCGGGGCCACGGCGCTGCCGCTGAGCAAGGGGACGCGCCTGGCCACCATCGGGACGGTCCTCGTCCTCGGCATCGCCGTAGTCCTGGGAGACAGACCCCTCTCGGCGCTGGTCGCCGCACAGACGATGGCACGTGAACACGTGCCCGTCATCGCCACCGACCAGCCGGACTACCGTCTCGACTCCGTCAACGAGGAGGAAGGGATCCTCTTCCTGCACTACGAGCGCCGGCGCGATGGTCTGGAGGTGGCCGTCACCGTCCAGGCACCCTATGGGCTGACGGCCAGGCAGGCTTGCGGCTCCGGGGTGCGGGGCGCGTGCAAGGAACTAGCCCCGGGAATCTGGGGCGATCATCTGGACCTGGGCTCGACGCTGGTCACCGTGCGGGGGAACGCGCTCGTGGAGGTGACGGGCGAGCCGGCGAAGGACGACCTGCTCCCGGTGCTGCGGGACGTGCGCCCGATGAACGCGTGGGAGCTGGCCTGGCTGGCGCTGAAGGACAGCTCCTACGACCTGGGGATGATCGTCGCGGAGTGAGGCGTCCGGGGGCGTCCCGCGCGGCGGTGCCGCAGGACGGCAGGACGGCCCGGGGCAGCACGGCCGCGTGATGGTCCTTCTCGGCCTGTCGTTGACGAAGCTGTCACCAGGTACCCGCGATTGCGTCATCCCTGCTCAAAGCAGCCTGAACCGGTGTCTAGACCTTGCTCGCGACCACCATATAGTTCTCGGCCTCAAGATCGAACGTGCTCACTTCCGTCCGGAGTCCGACCCGGTGCAGCTCGGCTTCGAGTTCCTCGTACCGGTAGGGCCAGCAGGACAGCAGTTCCGAGCGGACAAGAACCAGCCCAGTCGCATCAACTTGCGCGATCGCAATCTCGATGTGGTGCTCCTCCTCCCAATGCGGCGCAATCTCCCAGCGGTAGACCACGACGGCATCGCGACCGTTCCGGCGGACGAGTCGGTCGCTGATGTCCAGCCGGGAACCTCTGGCCCTCACGAGTTCCCAAGTGCGGGAGGTGAGCACCAAGCGCCCGCCAGGGCGCAGAAGCCGTGACATCGACTTCAGAGCAGCACCCCTGCCTGTCGCGCCCGCGGCATGGTGCAGCGAGTTGCCAACGCAGAACATCATGTCGAACGTGTCGTCCTCGAAATGGTCGGGCAACTCTTCCCAGCTCGCCCGCATGGCCCGGACGGATGTCCCGAACTCCTCAGACAACTCTGCAGTCCGACGAACCATCGCTTCGCTGGCGTCAGTTGCGACAACCTGCATGCCACGAGCGGCGAGGCCAACCGCCAGCTGTCCGGTTCCGCACGAACAGTCGAGGACGTGAGCGTTCGACGGCAGGAGACTGAGGACGTCATCGAACGACGCAGCGAACTCGGCTGGAGGCAACTTCGCATCCGAGATGAGCCATTCATACACCTCGGCAAGCACGTCATATTCCGTCACAACCACTACCTCCGTCACGCGGCAGACTCACGGCGGGACGTCAGTCCATCATCGGAGCAAGCCGGGCACCAAGGGTTTTCGCAAGGACAACCTCAGTTTGGTGATGACCGGTGCCAACAGGCCGTGAGCGGTGCCGAGGAACTGGTCGAGCGCGAAGTCGCCGGTGGACAGGCCGTGCGGGTAGAGCAGCGGCAGCACCTCGGTGATGGCCGGGCTCTTGCGGCACCAGGGCGGCAGGATCGCTGAGGCGTCGACCTCGGCTGACCTGGCGTACGCAGCCCGATGTGATGTTGCACTGCTACGGGGATTGACCGCACCAGTCAGCAAAGGCCCAGACCGGGTAAATGGGCGGATGCGTGATGTGGGCTGTAGCACAGCATGAGGACGTACTTTTTGTCGTCAAGCACATGGCACCCTGGCGTTCGACACTTAGGATTCACTCATGGCCGTACAGTCACCGTTCACCGGCCGAACCAGTGTCACCAGCGGTTCTACCGAAATCATCCAGGAAAACCGGACTCTTCGTGACCTGGTGGAGATCTACCGTCACCTGTCCGGGCTAGCTCTTCAGGACGCCGACATCGCTACGGTCGCCCACCTCATCGCCCAGCGGACCGACGTGACGGTGGCTGTCATCAGCCACAAGATGGGCATCCTCGCCGCCGCCTCACCCGGACAGAGCGATGCCAGTGCCTTCCAGTACGTCCATGATCATCTGATCCATCCCCGGCTGGCGCACATGCTCGTCAGCGCCGGCAAGTCCCGCCAGCCGCTCCGCCTGCCCGACCCGGCGCGCGGCCGCGCCCGCATAGTGGCCCCGATCCTCGTCGGCGACACCGTGCCCGCCTATCTCGTCTCACTCGTCGCGGCGGCCCCCGACCAGGGCGAGGACATCGACCTGCTGATCGCCGAGCATGCCGCGACGATCTGTGGGGTCATCCTGGCCCGCGAGCGGGTCTTCTTCTCGGCGGCCAGCCAGGTCCGTGACGATCTCGTCGAAGGTCTGCTGTCCGGATCGGGCCGGGACAACGACGAGGTCACGCGCTGGGCGCAGCATCTCGGCTACGACACCGAGCGTGAGCACCGCGTCTTGTCGATCATTCTCGAGTCCCCAGCGAGCGACACCCAGCGCAGCGCCCTGGTCGCCGAACGCGCCGCCGGTGCGGCTGCCCGACTGTTCCTCGCCCAGTCGCCGGATGCGATCACCTCCGTACGCACCGACGAGGTGGTCGTGGTGCTGACCGAGAACACCTCGCGGGGTTCGACCACCCGGGCTGAGCAGCTCGGCACTCTGTGCATGCAGCGGCTCGGGGCGCTGTTCCCCGATGTCGGCGTGTCCATCGGCGTCGGTGGCGCGTTCCGCGAGCCGGCGCACATCGCTCGCTCGTACGAGGAGGCACGGCGGACCATCGAGGTGATCCGGCGGCTCGGCCGGCGCGGCGCCGTGGTCGCCTTCGACAAGCTCGGCATCAGCCGCCTGCTGCTCCAGGTGCCCGACATCGAGACGTTGCGTGAGTTCGCCACTGACATCCTCGGCGAGGTGCTGCGCCACGAGAAGAAGCACCATTCGGAGTACATCGCCACGCTGATCTGCTATTTCCAGGAGAACAACAGCCCGCAACGGGCGTCTAAGCTCCTGCACGTGCATCCCAACACGGTCACCTATCGAATTCACCGGATCGAGGAGATCACCGGGCTGGACCTGAACACCTATCGCGACCGCCTCGCCGTGCAGGTCGCCTTGGAGATCATCGATGCCCTTGAGGTCAGTGCTTGACCTCGGCGGAAGGGTCGCTCGCCGTCACGACGGCGGCGGCGGAATAGACGACGCCCGCGCCGGTCGACGAGTCGATGTACCGCGGGATCCAGCTCTCCTCGTCATCCAGCTGGGTCGCACCCCACCCGTAGCCGACATTGAAGCCGGTCGAGGTGTGCACGCGAAACAGGAACATGTTGTCCGACAGCCGGCGGCCGGGGCTGACGAAGGCGTCCATCTCGCGCCGGGCAAGCTCCCAGGCGATCTCCACCTCCTCCAGCGTGGTCGCCTCGATCATCAGGTGCTCAAGCCGGAGAGTGTCGGTTCCCTCCAGCAGGGCAATGCTGTGGTGGCGCGGGTTGCAGCGCAGGAACCACATCTCGCCGAGGTGTGCGCCGA
Organism: Nonomuraea fuscirosea; assembly: GCF_035917475.1. Classification (NCBI taxonomy): domain Bacteria; kingdom Bacillati; phylum Actinomycetota; class Actinomycetes; order Streptosporangiales; family Streptosporangiaceae; genus Nonomuraea; species Nonomuraea fuscirosea. The sequence continues at coordinate 3,471,646 of NZ_CP109074.1, forward strand.
GGTTGATCGCGTCGGACACCTTCATGCCCATCACTTTGGCGTAGAAGTCGAGCCCCCGTTGGAGGTCGGGCACCCACAGCACGACGAAGCCGAGGCCGAGCGCTCCCGTGACGGCCCGCGACGTCGGCCGCTGCCCCTGGTAGGAGCCCGCCGTCTCCTGCGGGCCGACGAAGAACTCGTGCCGAAGGCCGAAGGGGTCGATGAAGGCGATGAGCCGCTCGACCGAGCGAGCCGCCGCCAGACGCGCCGAACCCGCCGTCACCTCGAACCCGGAGGCGCTCAGGTGGGCCGCGACGTCCTCCAGAGACTCCTCGGCGCCGATCTCCCAGCCAAGATAGAGCAGCCGATCGGAGTCACCCGGGTGGATCGCGAGGCGGTGCGACCGGTCGCACCAGCGCACCCGGACCGTGCCGTCCGGAAGCTGGTAGGTCTCGAAGCCGAAGACACGCGGACCGAAGTCCAGCCAATCCCGCGCCGACGCGGACTGCACGCCGACGTACCCGAGGCTTCGCATGCCGCATCTCCTTGCACTTCGTGGCGCACAGGATGCGCCACGACAAGGATACGTGGCCGGAAGCCGACGGCCACGGCAAGGATACGTGGCCGGAAAGCCGGCGCCGCTGCTCAGGTCCGGGCTGCACGTAGCACGGGCTCGATGTCCGCCGCCGCCTGCTCGCCGTAGGTTTCACGCAGCCGGGCCACGCCGGTGTCAGCGTCGATGACCCACTCCTGGGCACCGTGCGTCTCCAGCACCAGCGTGGCGACCAGCGCCCCGAGCTGAGCGGCCCGCTCCAGCCCCAGCCCGCTGTTCCCGCCGGCCAGGAAACCGGCCCGAAATCCGTCGCCGACGCCGGTCGGGTCGGCGATCGTCCGGGCCGTCACCACGTCGACGTGCAGTGCGCTGCCGTCGCGGCTCACGATATCGACGCCTCGGTCGGACAGGGTGGTCACTCGCAGGCCGACCCGGTCGGTGAGCTCGTCGGCCTCCCAGCCGGTTTTGCGGATCAGCAGTTCCAGTTCGTACTCGTTGGTGAACAGGTAGCGCGCGCCGTCGACCAGCGCTCGGCACTGGTCACCGTCGAGGCGAGGAAGTTGCTGCGAGGGGTCGGCGGCGAACGGCACGCCCAGTGCCCTGGCCTCGTTGGTCTGCGCGACCATCGCGTCTGGATCGCTCGCGCCGATCAGCACCAGCTCGATGCCGTACCGCTCCACGATCGGGACGAGGGAGATGTTCTTCGTCTCCGTCATCGCCCCCGGGTAGAACGACGCGAGCTGGCACTGCTCGTCATCGGTCGTGCAGGTGAAGCGCGGGGTGTGGGCCGTCTCGACGGTGAGGACGCCGCCGCAGTCGACGCCGTGCTGTTCCAGGATCGCCCGGTAGCCGGCGAAGTCGGCGCCAACCGCTCCCACGAGCACCGGCCGTTGCCCCAGAACCCCCATGCCGAAGGCGATGTTCGCGCCGACCCCGCCACGGTGGACGACGAGATCGTCGACCAGGAAGCTCAGGGACACCCGATTGAGCCGGTCGGCCACCAGATGTTCCGCGAAGCGGCCGGGAAAGTGCATCAGGTGGTCGGTGGCGATCGATCCGACCACGGCGGTCGTCCCTGCGGACACGGCTACTCCTCAGCAATACGGTCAGAAGACGATGGTGGTGCGGCCGTTCACCAGGACGCGGTCCTCGCAGTGCCAGGCCACGGCTCTGGCCAGCACAGTCCGCTCGATGTCAGCGCCGCGCCGCGTCAGCTCCTGCACACTTGCGCGATGCGACACCCGGACGACGTCCTGCTCGATGATCGGTCCCTCGTCGAGTTCCTCGGTGGCGTAGTGCGCGCTCGCCCCGATGAGCTTCACGCCGCGCTCCTTAGCCTGCTCGTACGGTCCGGCACCGGCGAAGGCGGGCAGAAAGGAGTGGTGGATGTTGATCACCGGTACTCCGGCCCGGTCCAGGAAGTCGGCCGAAAGCACCTGCATGTAGCGGGCCAGCACGATCAGCTCGACCCGGCCTCGCAGGAGGTCGAGCTGGCGCTGCTCGGCCGCCGGTTTGGTGGCCCTGGTCACCGGGACGTGCTCGAACGCCACGCCGAACGAGGCCACCTCGTCGGCGAGGTCCGGATGGTTGGAGATGACCTGGCACACCTCGATGGGGACCTCTCCCCGGCGGGCCCGCCAGAGCAGGTCCAGCAGGCAGTGGTCGTATCGAGAGACGAAGAGCGCCACCCGGGTCGGCGCGGAGGCGGCGCGGAAACGGATGTCCGCGCCGAGCCGCGCCGCGACCTCCTCCTGGAATTGCCGTTCCAGCCGGGGCAGTTCCTTGTCCAACCCCGTCAGGCGGAATACGACGCGCAGGAAGAAGCGGCCGCCTGCGGCCCCGGTGGAATATTGGTCGGACTGCACGATGTTGGCGCCACGTCGGTAGAGGAACGACGAGACGCAGGCGACGATGCCCGGCCGATCGGTGCAGGACACGACCAGCCGGCCGACATCGGGATCCGTGGGGGTCACAGCGTGGCCGGAACGGAGTCGGCGGACAGCGCGGCCTCCCGGCGGAGTAGATCGGCCCGATCGGTCCGCTCCCACGGCAGGTCGAGGTCCGTACGGCCGAAATGTCCGTAAGCGGCGGTCTGGCGGTAAATGGGGCTGTGCAACCCAAGGTACTTGCGGAACGCGGCGGGACGCAGGTCGAAGTGCTCGGCCACCAGCTTCCTGATCAGCGAACGGCTCACCCGCTCGGTGCCGAACGTCTCGATGAGCACCGACACCGGCCGGGCCACCCCGATGGCATAGGCGACCTGCACCTCCGCCCGGCGGGCCAAGCCCGCGGCGACGACGTTCTTGGCGACGTGGCGTGCCGCGTAGGCGGCGGACCGGTCGACCTTCGAAGGGTCCTTGCCGGAGAAGGCGCCGCCGCCATGCCGGGCGAACCCCCCGTACGTGTCAACGATGATCTTGCGGCCGGTGAGGCCCGCGTCACCGGCAGGGCCGCCGATGACGAACCTGCCGGTGGGGTTGACCAGCAGGCGACGGTGCAGGACGTCGGCGTCGTACAATTCGGCCGGCAGTTCCTCGGAGACGACATGACGCCAGAGATCTTCGCGGATCTGCTCCAGGGGCGTCTCCTCGGCGTGCTGGGTCGAGATCAGGACCTGCTCCACGCCGATGGGGACATCACCCCGGTAGCGCACCGACACCTGCGTCTTGCCGTCCGGGCGCAGGTAGCCGAGCGTCCCGTCCTTGCGCACTGCGGCAAGCCTGCGGGACAGGCGGTGCGCCAGCGCGATCGGCATCGGCATGAGTTCCGGCGTCTCGTCGGTGGCGTAGCCGAACACCATGCCCTGGTCGCCGGCGCCCGCGCGGTCGAGTTCGTCGCCGGAGCGGTCGCTGCGGTGCTCGCGCGCCAGGTCGACGCCCTGCGCGATGTCGGGTGACTGCTTGTCGAGCGCCACCAGGACGGCGCACGAGTGACCGTCGAAGCCGTAGTCGCCGTTGTCGTAGCCGATCCGGTTGACGGTGTCCCGGACGATCTGCGCGTAGTCGAGCACCTGCGGCGTGGTGATCTCCCCGGCCAGGACGACCATGCCAGTGGTGATCAGGGTCTCGCAGGCGACCCGGGAGTTGGGGTCAAGGGTCAGCGCCGCATCCAGCACGCCGTCCGATACCGCGTCGGCGATCTTGTCGGGGTGGCCCTCGGTCACGGACTCGGAGGTGAACACATAGTCGTTGTCGATTCCCGGCTGACTCATGGCGCAGGCTCCTTTTGCGATGGTTCGAGGGAGTTCAGGGGGTGACGGCGCCGGTCAGCTCAGACCGCACCGTGGCGGCTCCGGCGACCATGGCCGCGAGTTTGGCCCTGGCGACGGGCGCGGAGATGTTGCGCAGTCCACAGTCGGGGTTGATGACCAACTGGTCGGCCGGGACGAAACTGAGCGCACTCCGAATGCGGGCCGCGACCGCCTCCGGGGTCTCCACTTCGGCGGACTTGACGTCGATGACGCCGAGCCCGATCGTGCGGCCCGGGCCGAACTTGTCGATCACTGGCAGATCTGCGTTCCCTTTGCGGGCGAACTCCAGGACGAACTGGTCGACCTTGGCATCGAGCACCGCGGGGAACAAGAAGTCGTAATGGCCCTCCCATGAGGGGCGCGCGTAGCGGTTGCCGTAACAGATGTGCAGCGCCCAAGTGACGTCGACGCCCTCGGTGACGATGTTCACGGCTCTGATCGCGGTCTCCACCTCACCGGGGTATCCGGCCAGGAAGGGCTCGTCGATCTGCAGGAGCCGCGCACCGCGTGCGGCCAGCGCGCGTGCCTCGCCGTTGAGCACACGTGCAATCGCCAGCACCAGCTCATGGGGGTCGTCGTACGCTTCGTTCTGTATGCGCCGCGACAGCGAGAACGGCCCGGTGAAGGAGAACTTGACCGGCCCTGAAGTCTGCTCGGCGGTGAAGGCGAAGTCGTCGGCCAGCATCATCGGCGCCGTGACCGGGACGGGCAGCCGCTCGCTGACCTTGGCCTCGTAGTAGTCGAAGTAGAAGTCCTTCGAGGTCTGCGGGATGTCGATGCCAGGCATCCTGGCCAGGAAGTAGTCGATGTCATTGTCGCGGCGCAGTTCGCCGTCGGACACGATGTCGATACCGGCCAGTTCCTGGTCGCGGAGCGCTGCCTTGATCGCCATGTCATGCAGATCTTGGAGTTGCGCGTGACTCATCCGGCCGCGGTAGTAGTCGGTCTTCAACCGCTCCATCCACTCCGGCACCGGGTAGGACCCCACGACGCTGGTGGGAAGCAGCGGTAGTCCGCTCATCAGCTCCGGCATCAGTCCCTCACCTGCGCCGTCATCGTGATGATGTTCCCGCCCACCCGATGGGAGAAGGGCGCGTAGTGCACGTCGAAGCCGTTGCGCCGGCCCACATGCGCCAGCAGTGGCCCGTTGACCCAGTTGACGACGGATCCCTCGTACTTTCCCGGCCCTCGGAAGTTCGCCCGGTACGCGTGCACGTCGGTGACGAACAGGTCATGGCAGACAAGCCTGCCGAACGGATGCAGCAGTCTCAGGCTGTCGGTGAAGCTCGCCATCGCCCCGTTGCTGACATGCATGCGGATGTCAGCGCCGGACTCGAGCAGCGGCCGCAGCAGTTCCCCGCTCATGGCCGGGGTCAGGGAGTACAGGTCGAGACCGGTCAGCGGCACGTAGCGCTCCTCCAGCCGGACCATGTCCCACGCCACCCGCCAGAAGGCGACCGCGGCTTCCACGTCGGCGAATCGGGCCGGGTCGGCTTCGGCCAGCAGCCCCGGCCCCAGCCGCAGCAGCTTGTGCACCAGAGCCGGCAGCGCATCCGGTGCGACCCCCACCGACTCGGCGAGCCCGGCCACGTCGGTGTCGTCGAGGTAGGCGCGCGTCTGGACGCAGTAGGTCCGGCCACCCAGCTGGGCGACCTCATCGGTCGGCAGGTTGTCGTAGACATTGGAGATGTAGACGAGGAAGACCTTGTACTTGAGAAAACCGAGCGTGGTACACGGCGCCGTGGCGTCGAGCGCGAACGAGCTGATCCGCGCTTGATGCTCGCCCACCGCCTCGCGGGCCAGATCGAGCACATGCGGGGAGTAGTCGCACATCATGTAGTGCAGGCGCCGGTAGTAGTCGCGTCCGTGCCCGGCGTCGAGGGCGCGGAACTCGTCCAGGAAAACCTTCGCCTGGGTGCCGTTGCCCACCCCGAGTTCGACGACGTAGAGCTCCTCGGGCAACGCGTCACCGTCGGCCAGCGCGTCCCACACCTCGAAGAGGTCACGGATCACCTCGCGCGCGGCGTCGTGGTTGTGCGCGTCGCTGGCACCGCCCGGCAGGGCCTGCTCGTACCCTCGACCGGTGGACTTCTCCCACAGGTCCAGGTCCTTCCAGTAGCGGGTGTTGAAGTCCCACACGCAACTGCGGCTTCCCGGCCCCCAGTCCTCCAGCCAGATGCGACTACCCTCCCGCCGCAGTGCCGCGGCGACCTGCGCGACGGACATGCCGGGACTACGCCGTACGTCGACCGCGATCTCTACGTCGTCGTCCCGGACACCCAGCGGCACGACGGCGGGGCCAGGGCCGGCGCTCAGCTCCGGGCGCGGCAGGATCGCCCGGAGGTCGACCACGTTGCGGAAGTTCGACTTGTACTGGACCCAGTCGCACACGAGCCGGACCTTGCCGAGGTCCATGGAGACCTCCTGCAACGCCTCGATGACGGGTGCGAGCGAGGTCATGAGGTCCAGGGGACTCGTACCGCTGGTTCGAGAGTGAGGCCGGAAGTCGACGAGCATGACCTGTGCCCTCCATCGGGTGGTGGCGGTTCTGATCGGAAAGCTACGGTCGGAGACCGGGGATACCGGCCCGCCGTAAGATGTCGGGCACGCCGTGTTCGAAGCCGAGCGCCATGAGATGCACGCCCGCGACGCCGGGGATCGTGGCGAGCCGCTGCACGGTCTCCACGCACACCTGTATCCCCTCCTCCTCGACCCGCTCGGCGGGCACCCCGCGCAACCTCCGGCCGACCTCGTCGGGAACATGCACGCCGGGGACGGCAGTGCGCAGGTGCTCCAGGGCACGCAGTGAACGGATCGGGCCGGCGCCGGCGATGATCTTGCAGCGTTCGGTGACTCCGAGATCCCGCAGGTCCGCCATCCAGCGCTCGAACACCTCGAAGTCGAACACGTACTGCGTCTGGACGAACTCCGCGCCCGCGGCCACCTTCTTCGCCAGCCGGCGGGCCCTGAACTCCAGCGGAGGCGCGAACGGGTTCTCGACCGTGCCGATCAGCCAGGCCGGGCGTCGGGAGACGGCCTTGCCGGACATGAGCACGCCGTCGTCCCGCAGGGTGCGCGCGGCCCAGACGAGTTGCAGCCCGTCCAGATCGAAGACCGGCTTGGCCTCGGGATGGTCGCCGAACCGGGGATGGTCGCCGGTCAGCAGCAGCAGGTTCGGGATGCCGAGGGCGCCCGCAGCGAGCAGGTCCGACTGCAGCGCCATCCGATTACGATCGCGGCAGGTCAGCTGCATCACCGGCTCGACACCGGCGCGCTGGGCGAGCAGGCTCCCGGCCAGGCTCGACATCCTGACGTTCGCCCCCTGGTTGTCCGTGATGTTCGCGGCGTCGACCCAGCCCCGCAGCAGATCCGCCTTACGCGTGACCGCCTCCGCGTCGGCCCCTCTCGGCGGGCCGATCTCGGCGGTGACGGCGAACCTGCCGGATTCGAATGCGGCACGCAGCCCGCTCATCGCGGCCTCAACCCCAACTCGCGTCGCAGCAACGGACGAGGATCGTCCTCGCTGGGCGCGGTCCCCAGCCCGTCGTCGCGCCCCTGCCAGTAGTTCACCCACGAGCTGCGATCCCATTCGCGGTGATCCACCGGGCGCTGCAACAGATCCAGATCGGAGGCGTGCCCGGCGCCCTGTGCCCGCTCGATCGCGGTCACCCAGACGCAGGCCAGCTCAGGATGGACCTCGCAGCGGCCATCGGCGGCCACACCGCCGCATGGGCCGTTGCGCAGTTGCTTCGGGCAGGTCATCGGGCAGGTGTAGCCGGTGTCGGGCAACGCGCACTGACCGCACATACGGCAGCCGTACATCCGCTCTTTCGCCACCCGCTCCACCCTGGTAAACCACCGGTAGGCCGGCCGCCTGCGTTCGAGCCAGGCGCCGAGCCTCCGATACAGGGAGTTGGCGGCAAGAACAGGGTGCAGGGCGTAGCTGATCCGAGCCCCGAGCCGGGGAACCACGGGGCGGGGCCGGCCATCCCCACCTGCACGCTGCTCGCCCACGACCAACTCCCTCCGGATGAGCGGCTGCCGACGCGGCCCGAGGACCGCTCGACGAATGTCGTTCGACCGCTGAGATCGAGGCTGCCAGAGTGCTCAACGCGTGTCTTAGGCCCGCACACCAACACTGAGGGGACGTTCATTGTGATAGCTCACAACCACGCCTTGCTCTCACCGCTCAGGAGTCGAGGGCGACCTGATGCTGGGCGAGCTTGCCGTCTGTCAACCCCCTGAAAGTGTGGAGACGGTTCTCTGCCACCGACCGTCAGTGGTGGAACGCTGTGCGCTCGGCGTTGCTCGCTGGAGCGCCGGTCAGTCGGGCGAGTGCGTGCCGGAGGTCGGTGACCAGCAGTGAGATCTCATCGCGGCCGATGCCGTGCCGGATCATGACGCGCTGGATGACGGTGTCCTGCTGGTCGGCCGGCAGGTGGTAGGAGGGGACCTGCCAGCCGCGCATGCGCAGCTGATCGCTGAGGTCGAAGAGGCTGAAGGGGGCGTGCGCCGGGTCCTTGAGCGTGTACGAGACGGCCGGCAGCGCGCCCTTCCCGTCGTACAGAAGCCGGAAGGGACCCATCGCGGCGATCTCCTCGGCCAGGTACTGTGCCGTGGCGGCGCACGCCTCGGCGATCTGGCGGTAGCCCTGCTTGCCCAGGCGCAGGAACAGGTAGTACTGGGCGATGATCTCTCCGCCGGGCCGGGAGAAGTTCAGCGCGAACGTGGGCATGACGCCGCCGAGGTAGTCCACGTAGAAGATCAGGTCCTTGGGCAGCAGCTCCGGCTGCCGCCAGATGATCCAGCCGACGCCCAGCGGTGCCATGCCGTACTTGTGCCCGGAGGAGTTGATGGAGACGACCCGCTCGACGAGGAAGTCCCAGGGCAGCTCCGGGTGGAGGAACGGCGCGATGAACCCACCGGAGGCGGCGTCCACGTGGATGGGGATGTCCAGGCCCGTGCTCGCCTGGATGCGGTCGAGCTCGTCGGCCAGGGCCTTGACCGGCTCGTAGTCGCAGGTGAACGTGACGCCCAGAATGGCGACGACCCCGATCGTGTTCTCGTCGACGTACTGCTCCAGCTGGTGTGGGCGCAGCCCGGTCGCGCCGTGCTCCAGCGGCACCTGGCGGAGTTCGACGTCGAAGTAGCGGGCGAACTTCTCCCAGCAGACCTGGACGGGCCCGCACACCAGGTTCGGCCTGTCGTACGGCCGGCGTTCGGCCTTACGCCGCTCCCGCCACCGCCACTTGAGCGCGAGGCCGCCGAGCATCGCGGCCTCGCTGGATCCCGTCGTCGAACACCCCATCGTGTCGTGCCCGCCGGGGGCGTGCCAGAGCCTGGCGAGGATGGCGACGCAGCGCGACTCGATGGCGGCCGTCTGGGGGTACTCGTCCTTGTCGATCACGTTCTTGTCGAGGCATTCGCCCATGAGCCGCCGTACCTGGTCCTCTGACCAGGTCGTGCAGAACGTCGCGAGGTTCTGGGCCGCGTTGCCGTCCAGCGACAACTCCTGGTGGATGGCCTCGTAGACGGCGTCGGGCCGTGCGTGTGCCTCGGGCATCGCGTCCTTGGGCAGGGCCTGAGAGCTCACGGGGCCGACGAACAGATCACTGGAGTCGTCGATGTCCTCGGTGAATTTGACGCGGTGCAGCGCCACCAGTGCCTCCCCTGTCCGTGCCCGCTAAGCGAGCGGTGCCCCGATCTCGAGCAGCGAAAAGCTACAGACAGGCAAAAGAACGGACGGACACGGTGAGGGCCGCCGCCATGGCGGACCGGCTCGTGGATGGCCTCACGCCGGGGATGGTGCTTAAGGCACTGGGCCTGGTGGAGGAGATTCTCACCTCGGGGCTGGGCCGGGTACTGCGTGGGGGTCGTCGAGCTGGCCCGACGCGCACCCGGCTGCCTTGACTTCGTCATCAGTGCGGACCCGGTGGATGTCCGCCGTATCCAAATCTTCGAGCGCTGGGAGTCGCGGGCGGCCGTCGAGGAGTTCCGCGGCAGCGGCCCCAGCGGCACCCAGCGCGCCGCGATTCTCTCCGCCTCGGTGGCCGAGTACGACGTCGCGGACGTGCGCTCGCTGACCTGAACCGAGTGCGGGCGCCAGCTGGCCGGAGACATCACGGCCGATGGCCCTCATGCGTTGTCACTGCTGAGAGCAACTTGTTGAAGACCGTCGGCGGTGTGGCTGCGACTGACATACCTGTTTCCGACCGAGTGGCGGGGCGTCAGAAGTCCCAGGTGTCGTTGCGCAGGAGTACCACCTCCCCGCCGGGGCCCAGGCCGGTGACCGTGACGTCCGGGCCGCCCACCATGAAGTCGACGTGGACGCGCGAGGTGTTCACGCCCACCGCGTCCAGCCGTGCGGGATCGTCCGAACGCAGGTGGGCGGGTACGCCAGGAGGTAGCCCGGCGCCCCAGGCCAGGTGACAGGTGGCGTTCTCGTCCAGCAGGGTCTCCAGGTAGGTGATGCCGCTTTCGCCCACCCGCGAGGAGCGGTCGACCAGAGCGAGTTCGCCCAGCCGGGCCGCTCCCGCGTCGGTGGCCTGGTGCGCGCGGACGAGGTCGGCTCCGGCGCTCGCTCTGACGTCGGTCACGACGCCGTCGGCGAAGGTCAGCTCCAGGTCGCGGATGACGGTGCCGTCGAGGGACAGCGGCCGGGTGGCGCGGATCGTGCCGTCGACGCGCCGGTGGTCGGGGGTGGTGAACACCTCCTCGGTCGGCAGGTTGGCCTGGAACGGGCGGCCCTTGACGTCCTCCAGGCGGGCGGCGGTCCAGTGGGCGTCCGGGAGCAGGCCGATGGTCAGGTCGGTGCCGGGGCCCTCGAACCGTACGGCGTCCAGGCGCATCTCGGTGAGCCGTCGAGCGCGATCGAGCAGTTCGGCGATGCGCTGCCGCCACGCCGCGCGCGGATCGGGTTCGTCGAGACGGAGGATGCGGCGCAGGTGGCGCCACAGCCTGCCCTGGTCGGGTTCGCCGAAGACGGCACGGGCCCATTCGGGGGTGGCGTAGGGGACGATCGTCCAGCGGACCAGGTTGCCGAGCTGGAGCCGCTGCCGTGAGGTCAGCGACGGCATGCGATCGAGGCCGACGCGTATCGGATCCAGTCCGGCCAGGAGGTCGGGGGCGGCGGCGCCGCGGATGTTGACGATGATGCCGCCGTGCCGTTCCAGCTCGTCGTTGCGGGCGTCGAGCCAAGAGGGCACCTCGGCCAAGGTCGCGGTGTCGGCGTGCCGGACGCGGGATCGTTTGGCGTGCGGGTCGAAGTACCAGATGTCGGCGTACCGGGCGCCTCTGGCGTAGGCGGCCTCGGCCAGGGCGCGGGCGAGCGGGGCGTGCTCGATCTCGGCGTTGATCAGCACCCGGTCGTCCGGCAGCAGGGGCACGGCCACATCGAACACGACGTCGGCATAGCCGGACAGGTCAGTGGGGGGAATGGTCAAGAGGGCTCCTTCGTGTTCGTTGTGGCGCGTAGGCAGGAACGGCAGCGCTCCGGCGGCGGACCCGGCCCCAGCGAGGGCGAAGCTTTCAGCCGGGCCGAACCGGTCGACGAGGGCCAGGGCAGTGCTGAGGGATCCTGTCGGTCACCCGCCCGGCCGTGCAGTCGAGCAGGCGGGCGATCATCGTTCGTCACGCAGTTCGAGCAGGAGCGCGGTCATGCTGACCTTGACGCCGTCGTGCGGTGGTCCGGCCTTGTCGTGCAGGAGCGCCACGGCCTGGTCGACCAGGCCGACGATCTCCTCCCAGACAGGCCTGGGCAGCCATACCTCGGCGTCCATGGACGTGCGCGGGCGATCAGTCTCAGCCAGGCGTCTGGCCAGGTCAGTGCTCATCGCCTGGTGGACGAGTTGCCGTCCCTCGGACCGGTCGAGGCGCTCGCCGCTGGACGGGTCGTACCGGTAGCGCAGTCGCGGGCGGCCCCTGCCTGCCCGCGGCCGCTCGTCCGTCTGCAGGAGGAAGCCCGCTTTGGCCAGCTGGCGCAGGTGGTAGCTGGCCGAGGCGTGCGCGATGCCGAGTTCGTCGGCGACCTCGGTGGCCGACATCGACGTGCCGGTGAGCAGCGACACGATGCGGATGCGCAGCGGGTTGGCCAGGGCGCGCAGGGGGACAAGGTCATCCTGATTTTCCCAAGACACCTTGGGATTATAATCCGAGAACGAGCGACATCCGCTAGGGTGCACGGGTGCTGCTGACGATCCTGGGCGGATGCGGGGCGTGGCCGGCCGCGGGCCAGGCCTGCAGTGGTTACCTCGTGGAGCACGACGGGTTCAGGCTGCTCGTCGACCTTGGCCATGCGACGGTGCCGCGGCTGCTGGAACGGGTCGGCGCCGATCAGATCGACGCGGTGTTCATCAGCCACGGGCATCCCGACCACTGCGCCGACCTGAACCCACTGCTGCGGGCGCGCACCATGCGTGACGACCCGCCGGCGGCGTTGCCGGTGTACTCCCTGCCCGGCGCTCTGGACGCGGTGCTCGCGCTGGACCGCCCAGGGGTGCTGACCGACGCCTATGTGCTGCACGAGTTCACCGCCGGCAGCGGATTCGACATCGGCCCCTTCCGCATGCAGACCCGTCTGCTGCCGCACTCCATACCCAATGCCGGCATCCGGCTGACAGCGGGCGAACGGGTGCTCGCGTACACCGGCGACAGCGGCCCGAGTCCCGACAGGGTGGAACTGGCGCGTGGCGCTGACCTGCTCCTGGCCGAGGCCACCCATGTGGAGCGGGTTCCGGAGGTTTCCCGGCGTTACCTGACGAGCGCCCGTCAGGCAGGCCGGCAAGCCCGGGAAGCCGATGCCGGGCACCTGGTGCTGACGCACCTGCAGCCGGGCACGGACGCCTCAGCCGCGCGAGCCGCCGCTGGGGCCGGATACGACGGTGAGATCGGCATCGCCACGTCCGGTCTCAGCTTCGACCTTTCGTGAGTCATCGAAGCAGCGCAGGAAGCGCCGCAGGGTGGATGTGTCGCCGGTGACCGTGGTGTCCGCAGCGTGCACGGCGGCATCGAGGTCCCGGCCGCCGAACACCAGGTCCTGCAGGACGCGCACTTCACAGGTGATCGTGGCCGCGGCGTCGGAGATCTCGCCTCGGGCGATGTGCAGCCGCCCGTCGGCGACTTCCGCGGAGAAGGTGTCGCTCCCAAGGCGCAGCTGGTAACGGCCACAGAGATCGCCCGCTGCGGCGGGGACGAACGTGGTCTTGAGGGCGAAAGCCAGCGCGTCCGTGCTCAACTCGGTCGCCGACGGGCTCGCAGGTGTGATGGAGCTGCCCCACCGGCCGAGCGCCAGCAGAACCGGCTCGAGCTCCCGGCCGCGCGGGGTCAGCTCGTAGACGCGTGCTCCAGCGGGCGGCCCCAGGACGCGACGTGCGACCACGCCGGAGTCCTCGAGCTCCCGCAGGCGCTGCGACAGCACGTTGTGACTCACTCCGGACAGCCCGCGATGCAGATCCACGAAGCGTTTGGGGCCGAACATCAGCTCACGCACCATCAGCAGGGCCCAGCGCTCACCCACGACATCCAGAGCCCGGGCGATGCCACACAGATCTCCATAACTACGGGAACCTGTCACGCTACAGTTTCTCCTCTTCTAGGAGTAATCTCTCCTGAAGTAGGAGTATAGACGAAGCGAGGAGAGACGATGCCGCAGGTCACCTCCCGAGACGGTACGTCGATCGTCTACGAGCGGGTCGGCAGCGGTCCGGTCGTCGTCCTGGTGGGCGGCGGGCTGGACGACGGGGCGGAGAACCGGCCGCTGGCCCAGGAGCTGGCCGAAGACTTCACCGCCGTCAACTACGCTCGCCGTGGCCGCGCCGGAAGCGGCGACGTGCAGCCGTACGCGCTGGAACGGGAGATCGAGGATCTGGCGGCGTTGATCGACGCGGTCGGCGGGCCGGCGCATCTGTTCGGCGCCTCCTCCGGTGGTGCGCTCGTGCTGGAGGCGGCGGCGGCCGGACTGCCCATCGGCAAGGTCGCCGTGTTCGACGTGCCCTACGCGATCGGCGACACCGCCGTCCAGGCCTGGCAGGCGTACGTCAGGCAGTTGCGCGTCGCGCTCGCCGACGGAGAGCACGGCGAGGCGCTGAAGCTGTTCATGCGGCTGGCCGGCGCGTCCGAGCAGGACATCGCCGGGGCGGAAGGCTCACCGATGTGGCCGCCGCTGCTGAACCTCGCGCACACCCTGGCCTACGATGCCGCCTGCCTGGGGGAGGGGCCTCCGCCCGCCACGCGGCTCGCCACGATCGATCAGCCGGTCCTGGTGGCCACCGGAGCGGGCGTCGACCCGCATATGGCAGGTCTTCCGGGCGGCTTCTTCGGCCAGGCCGCCGATGCGATCGCCGCGTGCCTGCCCCACGCCGAGCGCCGGACTCTCGACGTGCGCGAGCACATGGTCAACGCCAAGATCCTCGGCCCTGCGCTCACCGGGTTCTTCCGGTCTTGACCGAGGAACTGCTGCCCATCGCCCGAACGTGAGCCGGTCCGGTGCTGGCGCGTGTTCCTGACCATGGGGAAAGTCCGTGGCCGAGTGCTGCGCCTATTCCGCGCGGGCGGACCGCAGGCTGATCATGCGCATCCCGAAAGCTCACGGCTCTTGTCCGGCTCGGTGAAAACGCTCATCGACTGTTGTTTCTGGAAGACTTGGTCTCCGTGGGTGAGAGGTTCAGGGACCTGGTCGGCGAATCCCAGGACATACCACCATTGGTTGTCATGAGGGTTGAGGACCGACGCGTAATTCTCGGCTACCACGTCGGAAAACGCCACGTCCTCGGTTTGAATCTCGTCCTCAAGCGCCTTGGTGATGCGGAAAGTCGCCTCCGTGCAGGCCGGTACCCGGAACTCCATCAGGCTGTAGGTCCACTTCGCGGCCGCACCAGCCCCCTTGTCATGGGTGAATCTGAGCAGGATGCGTGTCGTGGCCAATGAGGTGTTGCCGTTGGTGAAGACGAGGTCGCCGTCATCGAAGAACACATCGTCCGTGCCGTCGTAGGTTATGCGTTGGACGTATGCCCGCCTGACCGCGTTGTCCTCCTCGGTTTTCTGACGTTGCGCGTCAAGCCTTTGCTGCTCCGCGACCTTCCGCGCGTCAAGCCGTTGCTGCTCCGCAACCCCGAGCGCGTTCATCGATATGGCGAGGGCGGGCAAGGACATGAGTCCAGCGAGAACGGTGGCGAGTGCGGCCCACCACTGGACGTTCCAGCGGACATCGCGCAGCTTGCCCTTCGGTCTTGACCGTGCCCTCCGTGCGACGTTGCGGATGGAGCGGGCCGAGGGTCGTACGGAGGGTCCCGAGGCGCGAGAGCGAGAACGGCGCACGGGTAAGCGGCTCATAGAAGACCATGTTGCCCCACCGTGCTTTTTTAGACCATGCGCCGTTCCTGGGGGCGCGGATGGGAGGGGGAGAGGAGTGACTCGGCGTTGTGGGTGGTGAGGGATCGCCAGTTCTCGTGCTCGGCGGACAATGTCTTGTCGAGTGAGGTCAGCAGGTGCAGGGCGAGGTCGCGTTTCGTCCAGGCGTAGTCGCTGCCGTAGAGCAGGCGGTCCGGGGCGGCGATGGCGGTGAGCGCGGTGATCTGTTGTTGCGACGGCATGCCGGCCAGGTCGTAGAAGAAGCGGCCGAGCGTTTCGGTGACCGTGATCCGGTCGGCCGGTTCGCCGCTGATCGTACGGAACGCTTCGACGCGTTCGGCGAGCAGGGGCAGCACTCCGCCGAGGTGGGGGACGATCAGGCGGATACGGGGGAACCTCGTGGCGGCGCCGCTGAGGATGAAGTCGATGACCGTGCGGGCGGTTTCGAAGAGGAACTCGATCATCGGCTGGGGGCGTCCCGACGACAGTGCCTCGTGGCCGGGGCAGGTGGTCGGGTGCAGGAGGACGACGGCGGCGCGGCGGTCGAGTTCGGCCAGCACCGGCGTGAGCCGTTCGTCGGCGAGCCGGATCCCGGCGTGGTTGGACAGCAGGGCCACGCCGTCGGCGCCTAGTTCGTCGAAGGAGTAGGCGAGTTCTGTCAGCGCGCCCTCCACGTCGGGTAGGGGGAGGGTGGCGAACTGGCCGAATCGGCCCGGGCGGTCTCGTACGGTTCGGGCGCAGAACTCGTTGATCTCGCGGGACAGGCGGCGGGCGGCCAGGTCGTCGCCGAAGTGGGCTCCCGGTGAGGAGAGGGACAGCATCGCCTTGGCGATGCCGGCTTCGTCCATGAAGGCCAGGTGCTCTTCGGCGGTCCATCTCGGCCAGTAGGTCTCGGGCATGCCGTCGGGTCGCGCATGGCCGGCTGCCTTGGCGGCCTCGATGTAGTGGGGCGTGGTGAAGTGGGCGTGGACGTCGATCAGGCCCGGCGTTTTCATGGATGGTTCCCCCTGTCAGGCCGCGGTGCGTGGCGGTGTGCGGTGTCTTCAGGTTAGGGAGAGTGACCATTGAGTGGCACGATGGATGCCACTGAGTGGAACGGAGATGTGTGGTGGCGGCGTCAGATCTGCCCGAGGCGGGCTTCGGGCCGGGGGTAGCCGTGCCGGTGCAGAAGGCGGGGGAGGCGGTGATCGACCGGGCCTTCGCGGTGCTGGGCGCGTTCGACGCCGAGCACCGTGTCCTGTCGCTGGCGGGTCTCGTTCAGCGGACGGGGCTGCCGCGCAGCACCGCTCTGCGCCTGGCGCGCAAGCTGACCGAGACCGGAGCGCTGGAGCGCCTCGACGACGGTCGTTACGTCATCGGTCTGCGGTTGCTGGAGATCGCCTCGCTCGCCCCGCGCGGGCACGGGCTGCGGGCCGTGGCGATGCCGTACCTGGAGGATTTGTTCCACGTCACCCGCCAGCACATCCTGCTGGCGGTACGCGACGGCGACGCGGCCACGCTGGTGGAGCGGCTGTCCGCGCACGACGCGAGCCCGGCGCTTTACCGGGTCGGCGGCCGTATGCCCCTGACCGGGACCGGGGTCGGCCTGGTGCTGCTCGCCCACGCGCCCGCCGACGTACAGGAGCACTTCCTCGAGCGCTTCGAGGAGGGGCAGAGCTACGACGGGGTGCGCACCGCCGAGAGTCTGCGCCGGGTGCTGGCCGAGGTCAGGCGGGGCGGCTACGCCATCGGGAGCAAGGCCGGGCCCGAGCCGCACACCACGGCGGCGGCGCCGATCCGCGACGCGGACGGCGTCGTCGCCGCCGTGTCCGTGGTGGCGCCGAGCGCCGACTTCGACGCGGCGATCTACGTGCCCGCCGTCCGTGCCACCGCGCGCGCCGTCTCGCGCGCGATGAACGACACCCGCCGGATCGGCTAGCTCATGCGCGACGAAACACCACTCGCCGGATCGGCCAACTCGGGTGATGAACACCACTCGCCGGATCGGCCAGCTCGTGCGATGAACGACACCTGCGAGACCGGCTCATGAAAGGCCGATCCGGCGCGTCCCCGGCAGAGCGCCGGATCCCGCGAGTGCGGCCCCGAGCGGGGCTACAGCTCGCGGGCCGTGATCTGCGCCGCCGCCTCCAGCAGGCGTTTGGCCGTCCGCTCGACCTCCAGGTCCACCATCGACACGATGCCGAGGCTGGCGTCCAGCGAGTGGCCCTCGCTGTCGTACAGCGGCACCGCGACGCCCACCGCGCCCGGGGTCAGGGTGCCGCGCGACACCGCGTAGCCCAGCTCGCGCGCCTCGGTCACCGCGGGCGGGTCGCCGGCCTGAGGCGGGCGGGACAGCATGATGGCCAGGCCGCTGGCCCCCTGGTCGAGGGCGTGCCGGGCGCCGCTGCGCTGAGACAGGTGGAAGATCGCGTCGGGCGGCTCGACGACCGCCAGCACGACGGCGTCGGCCCCCTCGGCCACGACGCACTGCGTGGTGACGCCGAGCTCCTCGGCCAGCGTGCGCAGGTAGGGGACGACCGCGCGACGGAGCTGCGGGTTGGCCTGCCTGGCGAGCTGGATCACGCCCAGCCCGAGCCGGTAGCGCCCCGAACTGCCCTCCGCGGCCAGGCGGTGCAGGCGCAGCGTGGTGAGCAGCCGGTAGACGGCCTGCCGGTGCATGCCCAGCGACGTGGCCAGCTCGGCGACGGTCATGTCGCGGTCCTCCGAGGCGAGCAGCTCCAGCAGCCGCAGGCCCCGATCCAGGGTCTGGGACCCGCTGCCCTGACTCGCGCCCTCGCCGGCGCGATCACCAGTGCTCACGTCACGCCATCCCTACCGCCGTCGGTGCCACCGACATCCGCTGTGCCCGCATGAAGCCGGCCTGATCTCACCTCGAGCGTCAACTTCCACCTACCCGGTCGGCTGCCGCGTTGCGTCCAGCGATCCGGCCGAATGCCAGGCACTCGGCGATGCTGCCACCGCCGGTCGGATAGAGCAGGCCGTGTAGTGATCCTAGCTCTCCGGCGGAGTAGAGATGGCTGATCGAACCTCCCCGAATCGAGGCGACACGAGCGTTCGCGTCACGGCGTGGACCGCCGACGGTGTGGGACCCTCCGGGCCAGAGCGGGACCGCGTAGTAGCGGTCGCCGCCGAGGGGGGTCAGCGTGACGGGATCACGGCCGAAGTCGGCGTCGACGCCGTTCGCGCAGTGCTCGTTGTAGCGCGCGACGGTCTGCTCCAGCGCGGCGGGGTCGAGCCCGCAGACCACCGCCAGCTCCTTGATGGAACCGGCCGACTGGATCCAGCCTTCGCGCAGTTCGGCGATGTTGTCCTCGCTCCAGGTGTAGTCACCGACCGGCCCGGCCGGCCCCGAGTACGTCGGCACCAGCGTCGCCCGCTCGAAACGCTCCTGGTCGAAGATCCACCAGGTGGGGATCCTCGGATAGGTGAGCGAGTCGGCGTCCATGGCCAGCAGTTCCAGGTTGGCGGCGTGCTGGCGGCCCGGCTCGCGGATGAAGCGCCGGGCCGTGCCGTCGACGAAGATCGAGCCCGGCGCCCGTACGTCGTCCGCCGGCCCGAACCGGCCCGACCCCCACAGGTCGATGCCCGTCCCTCCGGTGTAGCCGCCGCCGGGGAACCTGGCCACGAAGTGCCCCGGCCAGACGTTCATGTGCCACAGCTCCGCGCCGGCCTCGATCGCCATGGTGATGCCGTCGCCGGTGTTGTGCTCGGTACCGTAGAAGTGCGCGGGGGAGATCGGCAGGTACTGCCGCTTGAGCCGTTCGCTGGACTCGTAGCCGCCGACGGCCAGCACGACGCCGCGGCGCACGCCGATCCGCCGCACCTGGCCGTCGCACTCGGTCTCCACGCCGACGACGGCGCCCGCCGCGTCGGTCAGCAGCCACCTGGCCGCGGTCCCGTACCGCACCTCGATGGCGCGCTCGGCGATCAGGCCGCGCAGGAAGCCGTGCATCGGGCAGCCGGTGTAGCCCTCGGGCGCGCCCGAGGGCTGCGCCTTGTAGACCCTGATCGACTCGTGGCCGGGCAGCGACGGGTGCTCGCCGTGGATGTTCATCTTCACGTACGTGCCGCCGTGCCGGTCGAGCCAGGCCGGGTTGGCCGCCGTCTCCTCGGCCCAGGCGCGGATCAGGGCGGGATCGACCGTGGACAGCTCGCCGTTGATCGCGTACATGGCCGACAGGTACGCGATCGCGCCCTCCACGTCCTCCGGCACGAGGAAGAAGCCGGCCGCGTAACGGCTGTTGGGCCGGTGCCCCGCGGCCTGCTGCTTCTCGACGACGAGCACCTCGGCGCCCGCGTCGTGGGCGGTCACCGCGGCGACCGCGCCGGCGTCGCCCAGGCCGAGCACGACGACGTCGACGGTCCGGTCAAAGGGACCGGTGTGGTGCATGCTGACCTCCTCCTGGACCGTACGTGCGCCTCATGCCTGTCCGGTGAGCCCGAACAGCCTGGCCGCGTTCTCCTTCAGGATCTTCGGCCTGACCTCGTCGCGGATGCCGATCTTGGCGAAGTCGCCCAGCCAGCGCTCCGGAGTGATCATCGGGAAGTCCGACCCGAAGAGTACCTTGTCCTTGAGCAGCGTGTTGGCGTACTGGATGAGCTGCGGCGGGAAGTACTTCGGCGACCAGCCCGACAGGTCGATGTAGACCTCCGGCTTGTGCATGGCGACCGCGAGCGCCTCGTCCTGCCAGGGGAACGACGGGTGCGCCAGGATGATCCGCAGGCCGGGGAACTCGGCGGCCACGTCGTCGACGTGCATCGGGTTGGAGTACTTCAGCCGCAGCCCGCCGCCGCCCGGCGTGCCCGCCCCCGCGCCGGTCTGGCCGGTGTGGAACAGCGCGACGAGCCCGTGCTCGGCGATGACCTCGTACAGCGGGTAGGCCATCCGGTCGTTCGGGAAGAAGCCCTGCGTGGTGGGGTGGAACTTGAAGCCGCGCACCCCGTGCTCCTCGATCAGCCGCCGGGCCTCGCGCACGCCGGCCGCGCCCCGGTGCGGGTCGATGCTGGCGAACGGGATGAGCACGTCGGCGTGCAGGGCCGCCTGCTCGGCGATCTCCTGGTTGCCGGGGACCTGCTCGCGGCCGCTGAGGTACATGGAGTCGACGCCGAAGACGATCGCCGCCATGTTCCGCTCGCGGTAGTACTCGGCGATCATCGGGACGGTGAACTTCCTGACCTCGCCGGCCTTGAAGTAGTCGGCCATCGCCGCGAACCTGTCGTTGCCGTCGCCGGGCCCCTGGGCCTCGCGGACGGAGGTGTGCACGTGGGTGTGCACGTCGATCGCGTCCAGCGAGGTGACGTCGATCGTCATCACGCCTCCTCGTCGATGATCGCGGTGGCGGTGCCGGACAGCACCTCGACGCCGTCGGCGTTCACCGCCGTGAGGGTGAGCTCGGCGCGCCGCTGCCCGTCGACCGTCTGGACGTCGGTGACGACCGCCGTCGCGGTGATGGTGTCACCGGGCCAGACGGGGGCCTTGAACCTGGCGCGGTAGCGCCGTACGTTCTCGTGCCCGAACCATTCGGTCAGCACCCGGCCGGCCAGGCCCATGGTGAGCATCCCGTGGGACATCACGGTCGGATGCCCGGCGATCTCGGTGGCGAACGGCTCGTCGGTGTGCAGCGGGTTGTAGTCGCCTGAGGCGCCCGCGTACATGACGATCTGGGTGCGTTTGAGGTCCGTCACGACGACCTGGGACACCTGCCGGCCTGCCGTCACCGTCATGAGGGCTCCTCCTTCGTGATCCGCACCGAGACCGAGGTGGAGCGGGCCACCAGGTTGCCGTCGGCGTCGTGGAAGTCGACGTGCCGCTCGGCGAAGTTCAGCACGCCGGCCCGGCCGCTCTTGTGCCAGGTCCGGCCCTGCCGCTTGCGGGCCGTCAGTGTCTCGCCGACCCGGATCGGTCGGAAGTACTCGAACTCCTGCTCCGCGTGCAGGCCGCCGGTTCCGCCGGAGGAGCGGCCCGCGTCGGCCCCTGAGCCGTTCCATGGCTCGCCGGGCTTCATGCGCAACGGCCAGTCCGGGTCGAACTGGGAGAAGGCGATCGGGAAGGTGGGCGGGACGACGTCCGCGTCCTCCCCCAGGGCGCGGGCGAACGCCCGCACGTGGCCCTGCTCGATCGGAAAGGGAACATCGGTCACAGGGTCGACTCCTTCGTGGCCGGGCGCAGGTGGCCGACCGCCAGCTCCCGCGCGGACGGCCGGTTGATCTTGCCCGCCGGGCTGCGCGGGATGGCCTCGACCCGGACGATGGCGCGCGGGCGCTTGTACCCGGCCAGCCGCTCGCCCACGTGCCGGCTCAGCGCCTCGTCCTCCACCTCGGCCAGCGCGTCCGCGGGCGCGACGACGGCGACCACGATCTGACCCCAGCGCGGGTCGGGCACGCCGACGACCACCGCCTCGGAGACGTTCGGATGGGTCACCAGCGCCTCCTCGACCTCCTCGGGGAAGACCTTCTCGCCGCCGGTGTTGATCACGCCGTCGCCGCGGCCGAGCAGGATCAGCCTGCCGTCCGCGTCCAGCGAGGCGAGGTCGCCGGGCACCGCGTACCGGACGCCGTCGATGGTCCGCCAGACCCTGGCGGTCCGCTCCGGGTCCTTGAGGTAGCCGACCGGCTGCGGTCCCGCGCTGGCCAGCACCCCGACCTGCCCGGTGCCCGGCTTGATGTCCTGGTCGTTCTCGTCCAGGATCCGGGCGACGGGGGACAGCGTGAAGCGTCCGTCGGCCACGTCGGCCTCCGAGCGGGCCAGCGCCTGCCCGAAGGGCCCGCCCTCGGACGCCGAGATGTTGTCGATCAGCGTCATTCCGCCGCGCCGCAGCAGCTCCCGCTTGACCTCGGCGCTCCAGATGACGCCGGAGCTGGTCATCGAGCGCAGGCTGCCGATGTCGTACGGCCGCCCCGCCCGTTCGGCGGCGGCCAGCGCGTCCACCAGCGGCCGGCCGAACGCGTCCCCGACGATCACCATCTCGGTGACCGCGTGCCGCTCGACGGTCCGCCACACCTCCTCCGCGTCGAGGGAGCGGGAGGTGCAGAAGCAGATCGTCCCGCCGGCCAGCAGGGTGCGCAGCGCGTGGAACAGGCCGGTGCCGTGCATGAGCGGCGACATCGGCAGCACGACCGGCGGGCCGCCCTTCGCGCGCAGCTCGCGGACCCGCGTCCGCACCTCGTCCGGCGTCTGCGGCGGCTCCAGCCCGGCCTGGCGGAAGACGCCCCGCAGGATGCCCAGCAGGCCGTCACGGTCCCAGATGACGCCTTTGGGCCGGCCTGTCGTGCCCCCGGTGAGCAGGATGATGCCGTGCGGCGAGCCGGCGGCGGCGTCGCGGTGGACCGGCTCGTGCTCGACGGCCCGCTCGAACGGAACGACCGGCGCGAGCGGCTCCGCCTCCGCGCCGACCTCCAGGAGCAGGCGGTCGCCCGGCACCTCGCGGACGTGGGCGGCCAGGCTCGTGTCGTGCACGAAGGCCGCCGCGTCGGTGTAGTCGAGCACGTAACGCAGCTCGGGGGCGCGGTAGCGGTAGTTGATGTTGACCGGCCGCGCGCCCAGCTTGAACGCCGCGACGATGGTCTCCAGGTAGGCGAAGGAGTTGTACAGGCCGATGGCGACGGTCGAGCCGGGGCCGACCCCGTGCCCGGCCAGCGCACCGGCCAGCCGCGCCGCGCGTTCGTCCAGCTCGGCGTAACCGACGGTGCGCTCGCCCTGGATCATGGCGGGCCGATCGCCCGCCGCCTGCGCCGCGGCGCGCAGGGCGGTGGCGACGCTCATCTTCAGCTCGGCGGGTTCGGGCAGGTCGTTCGGCTCGTGGGCCATCCGGTCTCCTTCGCTGCGGTACGCGGCCAGCCGCTCATCCGGCACGGGGTGGGAGGTCATGGGTCCGTACATTGGAGATCATCGCGGCGTCCATCATCCAGTCACGCGCCCGTGGCGGAGCGGCGGCGATCTCCGACATCTGACGCTGGTACCTGCGCCGCTCGACCTCGTCCTGCTCGGCCATGGCGGTGGTGGTGCGGTGGGTGAGCTCCCTGACCGCCTCGATCGCGGCCTTGCGCCTGCGGTGCGCCCAGGCGTCCAGCACGTCCGGGCCGGCCTCGCCGTTCAGCACCGCGCCGAGCTGGATGGACAGGTCGAACGCGTCGTGGATGCCGCCGTTGAGCCCCATGCCGCCCATCGGGCTGTTGACGTGCGCGGCGTCGCCCAGCAGCAGCACCCGGCCCTGGCGGAAGGTGTCGGCCACGCGCTGGTGCACCGAGTAGATCTTCCGCTCGCGCAGCGGCAGCTCGGGGTGGTCGCCGAACAGGCCGCGCAGCCGCTCGGCCACGTACGGGTCGGAGACCGCCTCCTCGCTGGTGACGTGGGGCGGCACCGAGATGACGACCCGCCACAGGTCGGGCACCCGCAGCACCAGCAGGTGCTCTACGGGGTCGGCGATGTAGTTGACGTCGCAGATGCCGGGCAGCAGGGTCTCCACCGGGTAGTCGATGCTCAGCACGAGATACCGGTGATCGTAGGTGAGTCCCTCGAACGGCGTGCCCAGCGCCTTGCGGATGGTGCTGCGCGCCCCGTCGGCGCCGAGCACCCAGCGGGCCGCGACCCGCTCGCCGGAGGCGGTGGTCAGCGCGGCCTCGCCGTCGTCCTGGTTCACGCCGACGACGCCGGTCCCGAGCCGGATGTCCACCCGGTCGTGCCGCTCCTCGATGGCGTCCTTGATGATCTGCGTGTACTTGTACTGTTCGAGCTGCAGCCTGAACGGATAGTCGGTCTCGCCGGCCAGCAGCCCGAAGTCGAACTCCGCGATCAGCCCGTCGCGCCGGTCACGCACCTGGTACTTCCTGGCGACGATGCCGCTCGACAACATCGTGCCGACGACGCCGAGGTCGCGGGCGATCTCGATGGTGGGCGGATGGAACGTGGAGGCCCGCCACTCGGTGCTGAGCCGCTCGCTCTCCTCCAGGACGACGACCGACGCGCCGCGCCGGGCCAGGGCGAGCGCGGCGGTGAGCCCGACAGGGCCGGCGCCGACCACGGCCACGTCGTGAACGCCCATCATCGGCTCCACTCGGCGATGTGCTCGCACATGGTCTCGGCCAGGTCGGGGCGGCCCTGGAAGTAGTGGTCCGCGCCCTTGATCTCGACCAGCTCGCGGCGGTCGTGGGCGACGGCCTCGTACATGGTGCGGGCGTGGCTGGGGAAGGCCGCGCAGTCCGCCGACCCGTAGACGACCATGACCGGCGCCTGCACGTGGGGGAGGGCGAGGTAGGCGTTGGCCCGGCTGCGGTCGTAGCTCCACTGGCTCAGCCAGGAGCGCAGGCTGGTGAGATGGCCCAGCGAGGCCGGCTGGAAGTTGGCCACCCAGGGGGAGCCCCACAGGGTGCCGGCCTTGCGGTCGGACGGGTCGAGGGCCAGGTCCAGGAAGCGCGGGTCGGCGGCGGTGCCGTGGACGACGAAGGGCAGGTCGTCCGGCGCCTCCTTCAGGCCGGCCGGCGACTCCCTGGTGTGCTCGCGCAGCGCCTCGATCTGCTCGGCGGCCCAGCCGGTGATCCGGCGGTTGCGCTCGATCTGGGCGTCGCGGTAGCGCTCGACGAACTCCTCGCCGTACGCGGGACCGTTGGCCGGGTCGAACATGTCGAGCGACCGGTCGCGGTCGAAGGGCCGCCGCTCGTCGGTGATGGCCGCGTCGAGCCCTTCGGTGTAGACGACCGCGCGGCCGGGGTGTGCCATGGCCATCACGATCTTGTCGGCCGGGATCAGGCCGGCGCCGGCCAGGTCCACGGGGTCCCCGGCCGGCGTGTGGGTGATGGTGGGGTGCTCGGCCTGCTCCTGGTAGAGCGCGGCCAGGCCGCCGCCGCCGGAGTTGCCGACCAGGACCACCCGCTCGTAACCCAGCTCGCGCAGGCGCCGGATCGCCGCGCCGACGTCCAGGACGCAGTTCTCCATGATCAGCGCGGAGTCGTTGCCGACGTAACGGGTGGCCAGGCCGACCGCGGCCACGCCCCGTGAGGCCAGCTCCTCCAGCGCGTAGTGGCCGATGAAGTTGGA
Organism: Nonomuraea fuscirosea; assembly: GCF_035917475.1. Taxonomy (NCBI): domain Bacteria; kingdom Bacillati; phylum Actinomycetota; class Actinomycetes; order Streptosporangiales; family Streptosporangiaceae; genus Nonomuraea; species Nonomuraea fuscirosea. The sequence goes on from NZ_CP109074.1 coordinate 3,496,807, forward strand.
GGCGGGATGCACGATCAGCACGGCGGTCGTCGGCTGCCGCCGGTCGTCCTTCCAGAGGGTGGCCCAGATCTTCCCGCTCATCCGGGCGACACCGGAGTTGATGTCCAGGCGTCCGCCTTGGGACATCGGGATGGGCAGTAGTTCGCGGGACAGCACGGGCGGCTCCTGATCAGCGCAAGAAAGGCAGGTGGTGGGTCGGCGGCGCGCGCTACCCGCGTGAGGTCCACTTCCGCAGCGTCTCGACGCCCGCTTTCGCGTCGTCGGCGTTCAGCTCGCGGGTCTGGTACGTGAGCTCGATCCGCACACCGTTGGGGTCGAAGATGTACAGCGACTCCCAGACGCCGTCATGGTCGACGATGCCCACGCTCTCCACGCCCTTGGCGGCGAAGTGCGCCTTCCACTCGTGCAGCTCCTCCATCGAGTCGACGTTGAGCGCGATGTGCCGCACCCACGACGGCACCGAGTCGGGGCCCGGGTCGGGCATGTCGTCGACCTCGAAGAAGGCGATGGCGCTCCCGTCGCCCAGGCCGAAGAAGGTGTGCAGGTACGGCGTCTTGGCGCCGTTCGACGGGACCTCGTCGAGCTGGATCGCGGTGAGCAGCTCGCACTTCAGCACCTCGGTGTAGAAGTCGTGCGTCGCTTGGGAGTCCCAGGTCGGATAGGCGATGTGGTTGAGCGAGCGCGGAGTGCGGAGATCTGCTGTGGCCATCATCTGATCCTGTCTGTGTCAATTATCGGACAAACAGTCCGAAATTTGAGTTGATTGTCGGGCGGTAGATGTCCGCTTGTCAACTGTCCGGACGATCGGGCGTTCAGATGACCAGGACGATGCGCAGCGCCTTTCCGGCCAGCAGCCGGTCGTAGCCCTCCTGCGCGTCGGTCATGCCGAACGATCCGGAGACGTACTCGTCCAGCGGGAGCCGGCCGTCCAGGTAGAGGCCCGCCAGGAGCGGCAGGTCCCTGGAGGCGACGCAGTCCCCCCAGATGGAGACCCTGATCGAGCCCCCGTTCAGGAACAGCCGCCGCAGCGGCAGCTCGACCGTGTCGCCCTGCCGGGGCGCGCCGACGACCACCAGCCGCGAGCCGGGGGCCCGCAGCGCGTCGGCCGTGGCGAAGGTGGCGGGGCCGCCGACCGCGTCCAGGACGACGTCCGCGCCCGCGCCGCCGGTCAGCTCCCGCACCCGTTCGACCGGGTCCTCGCCGAACGCGTCGATCACGTGGGTGGCGCCGAAGCGTTCGGCGGCGGCGAGCTTGTCCGGGTTGGTGTCCACGGCGATGATCCGCCGCGCCCCGGCGTACACGGCCCCGGCGACGGCCGCGACGCCCACGCCGCCGCACCCGATCACCACCACGTCGTCGGCCGGGCCGACCTGCGCGGTGTTCACGGCGGCGCCGAACCCGCTGGGCACGCCGCAGCCGAGCAGCGCGGCGATCTTCGGCGGGACCCTCGGGTCGATGGCGATCGCCTGCCTGGCGGGCACGATGACCCGTTCGGCCAGGCCGCCGACGCCGAGCACGGGGGTCGCGGCGACGCCGTCGCCGAGTCCGACCTTCGGCCGGCGCGGCAGCCTCGATGGGCACGCCTCGGGCCGTCCCGCCCGGCAGTGCCGGCACTCCCCGCAGGCCACCATGGGCGCGACGACCACGCTGTCCCCGACGGCGACGCCCGCCGCGTCCGGCCCCAGGGCCTCGATCACGCCGGCCACCTCGTGCCCGACCAGGTACGGGAAGTCCGTCCCCGACGTGCCGTGCATGAAGTGCACGTCGCTGTGGCACAGCCCGCAGGCGGTCACCCTGATCAGCACCTCGTCGCCGGCCGGCGCGCGCAGGGGGATGTCCTCGAAGCTCAGCGGGCCGTGCGGCCGCCGGACGACGGCGCCTCGGTAGTGCGCGGACATGGGCCACTCCTCAGATCGGTGCGGGGACGAAGCGGGTGCGGGTCAGGGGATCGGTGCGGGGGGGCGGAAGCGGGGTGCGGATCGGGGTGAGGGCGGAGGCGGGGTGCGGGTCGGCGGATCGGTGCTGGGGCGGGACCGGGGTTGAGGTCAGTACCAGCGGGGTGCGTCCGCAGCGGCGGTGTCCACGATCACCGTCCTGAGCTCCGTGTAGGCCTCGTGGCCCACCCGGCCGAGCTCCCGGCCCACCCCTGACAGGCCGACGCCGCCGATCGGGGCGTCCAGCGCCAGCGCCCCGTAGGAGTTGATCCAGAAGTAGCCGGACCGCACGGCTCTGGCGGTGGTCAGCGCCCGGTCCAGGTCGCGGGTCCAGCAGCCGCCCACCAGCCCGAACGGCGAGTCGTTGGCCAGCTCGACCGCCTGCCGCGCGCCGCTGAAGCGCTGCACGGTCAGCACCGGCCCGAAGACCTCGTCGTAGACGATGTCGGGCACGCGCGGCAGCCCGGCGGGGATCTCCAGCACGGTCGGCGCGACGAAGGCGCCGCCGGGGTGGACGCCGGGCGGCGCGTCACCGCCGGTCAGGATCCGGGCCCCCTGGCCCACCGCCTTGTCGATCATCGCCCGCACCCTGGCGGCCTCCTCGGCCGAGATGAGCGCGCCGAGCTGGGTTTCGGCCGCGAACGGGTCGCCGACCCTGATCGAGCGCGCCACCTCGACGACCCGCGCCGTGAACGCGTCGGCGACCGGCTCCTCGACCAGCAGCCGCGAGCCGGAGAAACAGCGCTGCCCGGCGTTGCGGAAGACGCCGCCGACGGCGGCGTGCAGGGCGGCATCGAGGTCCGCGTCGGCGTAGACGATGTTCGCCGACTTGCCGCCCAGCTCCAGCAGCACGCGCTTCATCCCGTACGCCGCCGAGCCCATCACCTGCCGGCCGACCGCCGTGCTACCGGTGAACGACACCATGCTCACCCCGGGATGCTCGACCAGCCGGCGGCCGACCTCGCCCGCGCCCTGCACCACCTGGACCAGCCCGGCGGGCAGCCCGGCGGCCGTGAGGAGCTCGGCGAACACGGGCGCCGCCAGCGGGCTCAGCTCGGGCGCCTTGATCACGATCGCGTTGCCGGCGGCCAGCGCCGGCCCCGCCTTCTGCGCCGCGAACATGAACGTGGTGTTGAACGGGATGACCGCCGCCACCACCCCCACCGGCTCGCGGAAGGTCATCCGCAGGGTGGACCCGTCGGCCGGCAGCGTGACGCCTTCGAGTGTGGCCGCCCATCCGGCCGCGGCGCGCAGGTGCGCCGCCGCGACGAAGACGTCCCCGCACGCCTCGGCGAGCGTCTTGCCGTTGTCCAGCGCGACGAGGTGGACCAGCCGCCCAGCCCGCGCCTCGATGAGGTCGGCCGCCGCGCGCAGGATCCGCGCCCGCTCGTGCGGTGAGGTGCGCGCCCAGTCCGGCTGGGCCGCGACGGCGCCGGCCACGGCCTCGTCCACGAAGGCGTCCGTGGCGGCCTCGACCGTCGCGAGCACCGAGCCGTCACCGGGGTGACAGGTCGTGAACTCGGGCCCGCCGCCACCGCGCAGGGCTCCGGCGAGGAAGCCGTGCGCCGGCGGGAGGTCGGCGACGGCGATGTGTTCGGACAGGTCCGGGCTCATGGAGCGACCTCCTTGGCAGTGCCTGCGCGAAAGGGCCGGCACTCTTTACCTCGCCTACGCGCCAACGCTACCATCAGTATTCACATATAGGACTCATCGTCCGATAAATGGAACTCCTAACGTCAGGAGACCTCGTGGAATTCACGAACCTCGGCCGCAGCGGCCTGACGGTCAGCCGGCTTGTCCTCGGCACGGACAACTTCGGCACGCAGACGACCGAGGAGGACGCGTTCGCGATCATGGATCGTGCCCACGAGCTGGGCATCAACCTGATCGACACGTCCGACGTGTACGGCTGGCAGTTCGGCGAGGGCCTGACCGAGCAGATCATCGGCCGCTGGCTGGCCACCGGCGGGGGGCGCCGCGAGCGCACCGTGCTGGCCACCAAGCTCTACGGCCGCATGTCCACGTGGCCGAACGACGCGGGCCTGTCCGCGCTGCACATCCGGCGCGCCTGCGAGGCGTCACTGCGGCGGCTGAAGACGGACCACATCGACCTCTACCAGATGCACCACATCGACAGATCGACCCCCTGGGAGGAGATCTGGGAGGCGATGGACGTGCTCAAGACCCAGGGCAAGATCGTCTACGTGGGCTCGTCCAACCATCCCGGCTGGCACATCGCCGGCGGGCAGGAGAGGGCCGCCCGGCGCGGCCACACCGGCCTGGTCAGCGAGCAGACCATCTACAACCTGCTCGAACGCACCGCCGAGCTGGAGGTCCTGCCCGCCTGCGCGCACTACGGCGTCGGCTTCATGCCGTGGTCGCCGCTCGACGCGGGCCTGCTCGGCGGCATCCTGCGCAAGGAGCGGGAGAACGCGATGGGCGCGCCGCTGCCCGGCGCGAAGGTGGCCACGCACCGCGGCAAGCGGCTGATCAAGCTGGACCGGCACCGCGCCCAGATCCAGGAGTACGAGGACCTGTGCGACGAACTGGGCCACAACCCGGCGGACGTCGCCATGGCCTGGCTGCTGAGCCGGCCCGGCGTGACCGCGCCGATCATCGGACCGCGCACGCTGGCGCAGCTCGACGCCGCCACCCGCGCCTTCGAGGTGAGCCTGGACGACAAGACGCTGGAACGGCTGGACGCCGTCTTCCCCGGCCCGGGACCGGCGCCGGAGGCCTACGCCTGGTAGGCCGCCTGGTGGGAGGAGCCCCTGATCGCCGGTCACAGCCGCCGATCAGGGGCACAGCTCTCTCCGGAGCTCAGCGGAACGTCTGCTGGAGCCCCAGCAGCCGCCGGGCGCCCAGCTTGTCCAGATAGCCCAGGTGGTCGTCCACCGAGTACACGTACTTCTCCAGGTACTCCTTGGTCCGGTCCTGGGCCGCGAGGTCCCGGTACTCCACGAGCTGCTCCCGGTCGTAGCCGTAGTGTCCCGGCGAGGACAGCGGGTGCGAGCCGTAGGGCGCGTGGGCGACGCTCTCGACGATCGCGCCGGGGATGGACACCAGGCGAGGATCGGGGGCCGGGGCGTACTCGTCCAGGATCTCGTCCGAGCTGATGACGACGTGGTCGCTCGCCTTGGCCATCACGTCCTCGAAGCGCCGCTGGCCGAAGATCTGCGCGTTGCCCTTGCGATCGGTGACCTGGGCGTGGAACAGGCCGTAGTCGGCGCGCAGGGCGGGGATCGTGGTCACGGTGTTCCCGGTGTACGGGTCGGTCGTGGTCCTGATGCCGTCGTTGACCTTGGGCAGGTCGGTGCCCTCGTAGAGCGCGGGCAGCGGCAGGAACGGCAGTCTGCTGGCCCCCGCGCGGAAGCCGTACACGATCCACGCCTCGTCCGCCTCGACGATCTCGATGGCCTTGCTCTCGGCGGCCCGCCGGTAGTTCGGCGCCATGCCGAGGAACTCCAGCCCCACGTACGACACGTGCAGCCGCCGCACGCAGCCGGCCGCGATGAGCATGTCCACCGGCGGGCCGGCGCTCGGTGTCGGGATCAGCTCCAGGTCCTTCACCCCGCGCCGGATCAGCGCGTTGACCAGCGCCATCGGGCCGTTGTGCGAGTGCACGCCGCCCAGCGCGATCGTGGCTCCGTCCGGGATGCCGGCGACCGCCTCCTCCGGGGTCGTCACCTTGCTCGCGCTCATCGCCTGAGTCCCTCACCCTCGCTGGTCGTCGCCTCACCGAGCGGGCGCGTACCGGTGACGCGCTTGAGCTCGGCCCTTCTGATCTTGCCGCCCTCGTCGACCGGCAGCCCGGTCACGAACTCCACCTCGCGCGGCCGCTTGTACCCGGCCAGCCGCTCGGCGCAGTAGTCGAGGACCTGCCGCTCGGTCAGGTCCGCGCCGGGCACCCGCTGCACCAGTGCCTTCACCGACTCCCCGAACCGCTCGTGCGGGACGCCGATCACGGCCGCGCGCTCGACGCCCGGGCAGGCCTGCAGCACCGCCTCGACCTCGCCGGCGTACACGTTCTGCGCGCCCGAGCGGATGACGCCCTGCGCCCGGTCGGCGAGGTAGATGTAGCCGCGCTCGTCGCGCCAGGCCATGTCGCCGAGCCGGAGCCAGCCGTCCTTGAGCACGGCGCGGGTCGCCTCGGGCTGGCTCCAGTAGCCGGAGAACACGCTGGCCGCCCGGATCCGCATCTCGCCGGTCTCCCTGACGGCCACCTCCTTGTCCTCCGCGTCGAAGATCTTGACGTCGGCGAACGCGGCAGGACGGCCGACCGGGACGATCGAGGCGGTCTCGGTCCGCAGGAAGTTGCGGTGGTCGTCGGGGGTGAGCAGCGCGACGAAGCCGCCCGCCTCCGTCGCGCCGAACGCGTGGTAGAACTCCAGGTCCAGCGCCTCGGCCAGGGAGCGGATCAGGCTCCACGACACCGACGCGCCGCCGTAGCCCACCAGCTTGAGCGGGCTCGCGCGGGTCAGGTCGAGCTCGGGCAGCGCCCGGACGAGGTCGACCAGCATCGTGGGCACCAGGAACGCGTGCTCGACCCCGTACTTGCCGACGTCGTCCACGAAGCCGGCCGCGTCGAACCGCCGGCGCAGCAGCAGCGGGACTCCCAGGTAGGCGGTGGTCGTCACGAACGACGCGCCGACCCCCAGGGTCAGCGGCACCGAGATCCAGGTGGGGCCGCCGCGCGGGACGTTCACCTCGCACAGGTAGTTGGCCGTGCTGGCGACCTGCTGGTCGTGCGTGGCCATGCAGCCCTTGGACGCGCCGGTGGTGCCGCTGGTGTAGCGCAGCGAGCGCAGCTCGTCGCCGGTGCCGGTCTCCGGCACCTCGTCAGGGGCGCCCGAGGCGACCAGGTCGGTGAACGACTCGCCGTCCAGGCCGACGGTGTAGACGCCGCGGACGCCGGGCACCGTGCTCGCCGCCTCGACCGCGGCCGGTGTGTCGCAGACGATCAGGGAGGCGCCCGAGTGGGTGAGGATCCTGGCGATCTCGGGCGCGGTCAGCCGGGTGTTGATCCCGACGGTGACCAGGTTGGCCTTCCACGCGCCGTGGAAGGCCGTCACGATGTGGTGGCAGTTGGACAGCACCAGCGCGATCCGCTCCTGGGCGCGGTAGCCCAGGCCGATCAGCGCGTTGGCCAGGCGGTTGGACTCGACGTCCAGCTCGGCCCAGGACAACTGGGTCTGCTCACAGATGACGGCGGTCATCGGGCCGCGGCGCACCGCGTTCTGCCGCAGCAGTCTCTCGATTCGCATGAGGGTTCCGTTCGTCAGCGGCCGAGTGCCCGCTCGACCAGGTCGGCGACCAGGCCGGGGCGTTCGATGTGGACGTTGTGCCCCGCGCCGGGCAGCACGGTGACCGGGTGGCCGAGGACCGCGGCCATGTCATCCGGGTCGATGCCGGGGTCCTGGTCGCCGCAGGCCAGCTCGGCCGGGCAGGTCACCCGGCTCATGCGGGCGGCCAGCTCGGGGCCGGTGGCGGGGGCGGCCCGGGTGATGCCGGGGTCCGCCGACAGCCGGTGGCCGCCGTCCTGGCGGGTGATCCCGCTGTTACGGTCCTCGTCGGTGAACGCGGGCCCGCGCACTCCCGACACCCGGCCGAACAGCTCGCGTGCCTGCTCCTCGTCGCCGAAGATCCGGGGCGGCTTGGCGGCCAGTGCGGAGCGCCGGGACAGCTCCTCCTCCGTCCAGGCCACCTTCATCGCGACCACGGTCAGGGACGCGACGGTGAGGCCGCGGGTGCCGTCCGCGAGGGTCATCCCGACGAGTCCGCCGAGCGAGTGCCCGACGACGGTCAGCGGGGAGCCGTCCGGCAGCAGGCCGGTGAGCGCCTTGGCCACAGGGTCGGCGTAACCGTCGGGGGAGTAGTCCTGGCGGTGGGCCGAGCGGCCGTGCCCCGGCAGGTCGGCCACCAGCCACCGGCACGGGATGCGGCGCTCGCGCAGCTCGTTCAGCACCGGCCTCCAGACGGCTCCCGAGGCGCCCGAACCGTGCAGGAACAGCACCGCGGGCCCGTCGCCGCCGGCTTCGAGGTGCACCTCGCCCATCACGCCTCGCCTCCGCCCGCGCCCTTGAGGGGCGCGTCGTCGGGGATCGGGTCCTTGAGGAAGTCCAGCACCGCGTCCAGGAACGCGCCGGCCCGCTCGATCTGCGGGTAGTGGCCGCTGTCCTCGATGGTCACCGTGCGGGAGCCGGGGATCTGCGCGGCCAGCTCCTGCCACGTCTTCGGGGGCACCAGCCGGTCGTGCTGCCCCCGGACGAGGAGGGTGGGCACGGCGACGCCGCCGTAGTCGCGGGCGGGCGGGCGGACGTGCGAGCGCCGCTCGCCGCCGTCCCGCCCGGGAGCGCGCAGGCTCGCCGCCGCGGCGGTCTCCCACGCGCCGGGGACCATGCAGGACTCATGGCGGCGGCGCAGATAGTCCTCGCTGTCCCGCCAGCGCGGGTCGTGGAAGAGCACGTCCATGGAGGGCCGCAGGCCGTCGAGGGTGCCGTCGAACCGCTCCAGCGTCAGGCGGGCCGCCTCCACGGGAGCGGCCAGACCGGTGCCGACCACGGCCATCGCCCGGATCGGCCACTCCGCCGATGGCCGGTTGGCGAGGTCGAGCAGCATCCGCCCGCTGAGCGACGTGCCGATGAAGACCGCCTGCTCGACGCGGAGCGTGCGCAGCACCGCGGCGATCTGCCGCCGCATGAGCCGCCGCTGGCCGCCGCCGAAGTCGCGCAGCTTGTCGCTGAGGCCGAAACCGACGAAGTCGATCGCCAGCACCCGGTGCCGCTCGGCCAGCGCCTCGATGCAGTTCTCCCAGGCGAGCAGGGCCGAGGCGCCGTACTCGCCGCCGTGCAGGAGGACCAGCGGCGGCCCGTCCCCGGCCTCCAGGTAGTGGGTGGTGACGCCGTCGGCGAGGACGTACCGATCGGCCCACCCGCGAGGGGAGCCCACGCTCAGGCCGCGGACGGGTAGCGGCGCAGCACGCCCTCGCGGTCGACCTGCGTTCTGAGCAGGTCGAGCTCGTGCTCGTCCGGCGCCTCGACGATCTGCAGGTCGTCGGCGATCAGCAGCTCGAAACCGGTCGCCGCCTGGATCTTCGCCACGCTCGTCCACGGATGGACCTTGATCAGCCGCATCCGCTTGCTCTCCGGCTCGAAGTCGAAGACGCCCAGCGGGGTGAACACCCGGCGCGGCCCGTCGGACTCCGGGCGGAAGACCTTGCTGCGGGCGTCGCCGCCGTCGAGCCAGCCGGCGCCGCTGATGAAGTCGACCTTGTCGACGAAGATCTTCGGCGAGTGGTGCTCGGTGTAGATGTAGCTGGTCTTGAAGCCGCCGAGGAAGATCAGGCCGATCGTGCCCGGCCCGCGGACCTTCGGCTTGTCCCAGTCGCCGATCATGGCCATGTTCAGGTTGCCGTGCTTGTCTATCTGCATGCCGCCGAGGAACGCGAAGTCGAAGCGCATCGCGGTCTCGAAGTCCACCACGTCGTCGAGGCTGAAGTGATACTCACTGGTCACCAGGTTGCGGTAGTCGGCCGACGACTCGGTCAGCCGCTGGATCTTGGGGTTCATCGCGCCGCTGCCGCCGCAGAAGAAGGACAGGTTGGGCGCGTGGGTGAGCTGCGCGAGGCGCAGCGCGGCGGCGGGGATGTGCGACGCGGCGCCCACGGAGCCGAAGTCGCCGTCCTGCATCTCGTGCGAGATGGAGATCGCCATCATCTCGGCCCAGGTGTAGCTCGGCTCCGGCACGTGGCCCCCTCTTACTTCTTGTCAGACCATCGATTCGCAATTATCGTACAGTAAGTCCGTAATTTGTAACAATGCTCTCGCAGCGGGGTCCATGTCAAGGGTCGCCGCACCCGTGGCCGCGCAGGAGGAACAACCATGACCCGACCCGCCATCGAGCGTGTCCTGCACGGCCTGGTGGACCTGCACTGCCACTCCGGGCCCAACCCGCTGCCGCGCCGCTTCGACCATGTCGAGGCCGCCCGCGACGGCGAACGCCTGGGGATGCGGGCCTTCCTCGCCAAGTCCCACCACCACAACACCGTGATGGACCTGCTCGCGATGGCCGACCGGCTGGCCGGTGTGAGCACCGCCGTGTACGGCGGCATCGCGCTGAACGCCCAGGTCGGCGGCATCAACCCGTACGCGGTGGAGATGTCGCTGCGCATGGGCGGCCGGTGCGTGTGGTTCCCCACCATCTCCTCCAGCGCCCACATCGACCATCACAACGCGGGCGGCGGCTTCCCCAAACCCACCGTCCCGCTGACCATGACCCAGGTGGACGTCCGCGGCCCCGACGGCGCGCTGATCCCCGAGGTCGGCCGGGTCATCGAGATCATCGCCGAGACCGGGGCGCTGCTGTCGGCCGGGCACATGGCCCCCGACGACATCCGGGAGGTGTTCACCGCCGCGCGCGAGGCGGGCGTGCGGCGCATGGTGGTCGGCCACCCGAACTTCGTGATCGGCTCCGATCCCGCCCAGTGCCGCGAGTTCGTCGAGCTCGGCGCCTACATCGAGCACGAGACCAGCATGTACGACCCCGAGGTCGCCCAGAAGAAGTGGGGCCCCGAGGTGCTGATGGACTGGATCGAGCAGGTGGGCCCCGAGCACACCGTCCTCGCCTCCGACCTCGGGCAGGCCGGCCGCCCGTTCCCCGTCGACTCCTTCATCAGGGTCGGGTCCGCGCTGCTCGACCTCGGACTCCCCGAGAAGGACCTGCAACAGATCGTCCGCGTCAACCCCTCGTACCTGCTCGGCCTGGACGACTGACCGTTCGCCCAGGACCGGCCAACAGAAGGACGCATCGCATGTACAGCCCCAGCGACCCCCGCTCCGCGCTCAACACCGCCACCACGACCACGATCGACCCGAACGCCCCCGTGGCGGCCTTCGCCACCTACGAGTTCCTCACGCTGCCGCCCGGCGAGGAGAGCGAGCTGGGCAGCAGAACCTGGTACGTCCGCGGCCAGAACTTCGTGCTCGCCTTCAGCCGCCTGGCCGCCGGGGACACCCTCCGGCGCGGCCCGGCCGAGCAGCGCCACGAGTACGTGATCGTCCTGCCCCACGACGGCGCCACGGTCGAGGTGACGGCCGGCGCCGACAGTCAGAAGGTGAGCGGGGCGGGCGTGGTCATCGTGCCGCCCGGCGACAGCGCCGTCACCGCTCACACCGACGCCGAGGTGGTCAGGCTGTTCGACGTGCGGACCGCCGACGTGCTGCCGCGCTGTGTCAACGCGGACGACTACGCCGCGCCGCACCCGCGCGTCGCGCTGCTGGAGCCGTGGCCCGAGCCGCCCGCCGGGTACCGCCTGCGGGTCTACCGCAACGCCGATCATCCCCTGGACCCGGGCCGGTTCGGCCGGATCTTCCGGTCCAGCGCCTTCATGGTCAACTTCGGCGACCCCAGGAACGGGCCGCGTAACCCCGACCGGCTCTCGCCGCACCACCACGACGACTTCGAGCAGTGCTCGCTGACCGTCGCCGGCGACTACGTCCATCACGTCCGCACGCCCTGGACCTCCAAGCTGTCGCAGTGGCGCGACGACGACCACGTGAGCGTCGGCAGCCCCGCCGTCGCGATCATCCCGCCGCCCACCGTGCACACCAGCCAGGCCCTCGGCGAGGGCGCCCACCTGCTCATCGACATCTTCAGCCCGCCGCGCGCGGACTTCTCCGCCAAGCAGGGATGGGTGCTCAACGCCGACGAGTACCCCGCCCCCGAGCACGTCACGGTCAGCTGAGCATGGGTTTCTTCGACACCGCCACGGCGCGCACGCCGCGTCTCGGCACCTGGATCAAGCTGGCGACCGTCGAGAGCGTCGACATCATGGCCAGCGCCGGGTTCGACTTCGTGGTCATCGACCTGGAGCACTCGCCGCTCGACCTGTCCATGACGGCGCGGATGATCAGCGCGGCCTCGGCGTACGGCGTCGACCCGCTGGTCCGCGTGCCCGATCACCAGGGCTCGACGATCGGGCGGATCCTGGACGCCGGAGCCAGGGGCATCCTGGTGCCCCGCGTGGACTCGGCCGCCGACGCCGAACGCGTCGTCGCGGCCACCCGCTTCCCGCCCCTCGGCCAGCGGGGGGCGGGCGGCACCAGCCGGGCGGGCCGGTGGGGGCTGACCCCGCGCGCCGAGTACGTCAGGACCGGCAACGAGGACGTCGTCTGCATCCCGCAACTGGAGAGCCCGGCCGCCATCGACGCCGCCGCCGACATCCTGGCCGTGGCCGGGGTGGACGCGGTCTTCCTCGGGGCCGGCGACCTGTCACTCGCGCTGGGCGTCGGCATGAACGACCCCATGGTGCGGAGCTCGCTCGACCGGGCCCGTACGGCCGCCGCCGCGGCGGGCAAACCCTGCGGCGCGGCCTGCGTGGACGCGGCGTCGGCTCATCGGGCCGCGGCTCACGGGCATCAGTTCCTGATCATGGGCAACGACGCGACCATGCTCGCCCGTACGGCCCACACGATGACGGAGGCGTTCAGGAAGCAGGAGACGGCGTGATCGTCGGCACCTGGCGGCTGGCGGACTACTACATGGAGGGGGCGCCCGGCGAGGGCGCCCGCCCGCTCGGGGACACCCCGCTCGGCCTGCTCATCTACGGCCCCGACGGCTACATGTCGGTCCAGTACATGGCGGGGGACCGCCCGCCCCTGTCGTCGGAGAACTGGCGCTGGACCACCGACGAGGAGAAGCTCGCCGCCGTCCGGACCTTCGGCGGGTACGCGGGACGCTACACCTGGCTCGGCGACCGCATCGTGCACCAGGTGGAGGCCGGCATCTACCCCAACTGGATCGGCACCGAGCTGGTCCGCCTGGCCGTCGTGGCGGGCGACCGGCTGACCCTGCGCGCCGACCGGACGGACGGCCAGCCGCCCACCCCCGTCCTGCTCTGGGAGCGCATCCGATGATCGACTCACACGCGCATCTGGTGACCGACGACCCGGCCTACCCCTACGACCCGCCCGGCGGCACGGTCAGCGACGCCGTCCGCCACGACCCGATGACCGCGGAGCGGCTGCTGGCCGCGCTCGACGCCGACGGGCTGTCGGCCGCCGTCGCGGTCCAGCGCGCGCACGTGTACGGCTACGACAACAGCTACGTCGTGGACGCGGCGGCCCGCCACCCCGACCGGCTGCGCGCCATGTGCGTCATCGACGCGCAGGCACCTGACGCCGCCAAGACCGTGCGGCGCTGGGCCGAGCGCGGCGCCGTGGCCATGCGCCTGACCTCGCCCGGCGGCAACCAGCACGGCGGCACGCCGGGCCCGGGCTGGTTCGCCGGGCCAGCGGCGCTGGAGGTGTGGCGGCAGGTGAGCGAGCTGGGCCTGTCGATGTGCCTGCACCTCTACCGCTGGAACCGCGACGAGAGCCTGCGCGCCCTGCCCGCCGTCGCCCGCGCGTTCCCCGGTACGCCGGTCGTGCTCGATCACGTCGCCAGCGTCGAGGCCGGCCGCGCCGAGCCCTTCCCCGGCGCGGCCGGGCTGCTCGCGCTGGCCGACCTGCCGCAGGTGCACGTCAAGGTGACCACGCTCAACTTCGCCCGGATCAGCGCCGCCGGCGTCGCGCCGTCGGTGGTGGTGGAGTGGCTCGTGTCCCGGTTCGGCGCCGAGCGGGTGTTGTGGGGGTCCGACGTCACACAGACCGCCGGCACGTACGCGGACATGGCGCGGATCGCCCGGGAGTCGGTCGCCGGGCTGCCCGCGCGGGACGCCGCCCTGGTTCTCGGCGGGACGGCGGCCGCACTCTACGGCTTCCCGTCACTCCCGCAGACTGGCGAACCCGGCCCGCAGACTGGCGAACCCGGCCCGCAGGCCGGTGAGAGCGGCCCGGAGGTCGACGAGGCCGGCCCGAAGGCCGGTGAGGGCGGCGCGGAGGCCGGTGGACATGCCGGATGACGGCGCGCCGCTGGTGGACGCGCACGTTCACCTGTTCACCAGCGCGCTGCCGCTCGCGGCACGCGCCTGGACCCGCCCCGACGTGGACCTGCCCGTGGAGAAGTTCCTGACGACGATGGACGAGCACGGCGTCGGGCGCGCCGTGATCTCGGCGATGAGCCTGCTCGGCGACCTGAACGACTACACGATCGGCGCCCTGCGCGAGCACGACCGGCTGCGCGGCACCGTCATCGTCGAGCCCGGCGTGGACCGGTACGCCCTCGAACGCATGCGCTCCGACGGCGTGCGCGGCATCCGGTTCCAGTGGCGTCGCCTCGCGGAGCTGCCCGACCTCGGCGACCCGGCCTACCGCAGGCTGCTGTTCCGGGTCGCGGACCTCGGCTGGCACGTCGAGCTGAACATCGAGGGCGAACGGCTGCCGCCGGTGCTCGACCGGCTCGTCCGCTCCGGGGTGAAGGTCGTCGTGGACCACTTCGGCGACCCCGACCGCCGCGCCGGGTACGCGGGGGAGCCGGGGGCGGCGCTGCTGCGTGCCCTGGAGACCGGCCGGGTGTGGGTGAAGCTGTCGGCGGGCTACCGCTTCGGCGTCGGCACGGACACGCTGGCCGGGTACGCGGCGACACTGCTCGCCGCCGCCGGGCCCGAGCACGTGTTCTGGGGCAGCGACGCGCCGTTCGTCGGCGCGCGGCAGCCGGTCACCTACCGCGACGCCGTGGAGTCGTTCGCCCGGATCGTCCCGGACCCGGCCCTGCGCCGGCGCATCTCACAAGCGGCGAACGAGTTCTACTTCGCCTGATCCCATGCTTGGGGCCCACCCCGCTCCGGGGTGGGCCTTCAGCGTGCGGTCACCGTCCGGGCGGCGTGTGGCTCTGCAGGTGCTCCGCGAACCCGGCGAAGTCCTCCGCCAGCTGGTCCGCGCTCCACCCGCCGTCCCGATGCGTCACGAACGCCTCCTTCGGATGCGCCCAGATCGCGAACTTGTCGCCCCCGAAGCCGATGTACTGCCCGGTGACCCCGGCCGCCTCGTCCGAGGACAGGTAGACCACCAGGGGCGCCACGTCCTCCACCGTGCCGATCCCGCGCCGCCGCAGGTCGGCCGGGACGGGGCCGCCGGCCTCGACCGCGGCCACGGCCTCGGTCAGCGACGGGATGGTCGCGGCCATCCTGGTCAGGGCGGTGGGCACGATCGCGTTCACGGTCACGCCCAGCTTCGTCGTCTCGACCGACCACACCCGGACCATCGCGATGATGGCCGCCTTGGACGCGGCGTACGCGGTCTGCCCGAAGCCGCCGTACTGGCCGGCCGGCGAGCCGACCAGGATCAGCCGGCCGCCGCCGCCCTGCTCACGGAAGCGGCGCACCGCAGCCCGGCCGCAGGTGAACGTGCCGCGCACGTGGCTGTCCACGACGAGGTCGAACTCCTCGTCCGTGACCTTGACCAGCGTCCGGTCGCGCAGCGCGCCGGCGTTGGTGCACATCACGTCCAGCCGGCCGAACTCGGAGACGGCCCGTCCCACCAGCGCGTCGGCCGATTCGGCCGTGCCGACCGCGCACACCTCGGCCACGGCCCGCCCGCCCGCGCCCCTGATCTCCTCGGCGGTCTTCTCGGCGACGTCCGCGTCGAGGTCGTTGACCACCACGGCGGCGCCCGCCGCGGCCAAGGCCAGCGCGTACGCGTGCCCGAGCCCTCGTCCTGATCCGGTGACGATCGCCACCTTGCCGTCCAGCCGCACTGGTTTCCTCTCCGTCATCTACTCAGGTCCCTCACGTGCTGATCTTGATCGAGGCGAAGTCGTAGTCGCCCATCACCGGCGGCTCCATCCCGGTCACGCCTTTGCGGAAGGCCGCCACGTACGTCACGCCGCAGACCGGGATCACCGGCGGCCCCGCCTCGAACACCTTGGTGATGATCTCCCGTATGGGCGTGGCCCGCTCCTCGTTCACGTCACTGACCCGCGCCTTGGCCAGCAGCTCGGGAATGCCCGGCAGGCTGTAGCCGCCGGGGTTGTACGCGCCGCCCTTGGTGTAGAAGTCCTTGACGAACTGGGTCGGGTCGGGCCGTCCCGCCTGCAGCAGCGCCACCGTGGCGGAGAAGTTGCCGGTCCTGCGGGCGGTGATCATCTGCTGGAACTCGAGGACCTTGATCTTGACCCTGATCCCCACCTTCTGCAGCTGTGCCTGCAGCGCCTGGGCCAGCGTCTGGTACTGGGTGTTGGGCCCGACCTCGACCTGCAGGTCCAGGCCGTTCGGCAGCCCGGCCTCGGCCAGGAGCTGTTTGGCCTTCTCCGGGTCGTAGTAGGGCTTGACGTCGTTCAGCTCGGGCACGTTCGCCCAGAAGCCGTTCTGGAACGGCTGCACCGCCGGCGCGCAGGCGCCCGCGTACAGGCTCTTGCTGATCGACTCGCGGTCGATCGCGTACAGGATCGCCTGCCTGACCTTGGGGTCGGCCAGCTCCTTGATCTTCGTGTTCAGCAGGATCGCGTTGGACTGGGTGTTGGGCGCCTGGATGACCGTCATGCCGGCCGCCTGCGACTCCTTGATCTGCCCTGGGGTGATCGAGGTGCCGTCGGCCTGTCCCGACTTCACGGCCCGCAGGCGGGTCGCCTCGTCGGAGTAGACCGCCATCTCCAGGCCGCCGATGCCGGTCTTGGCGGCGTCCCGGTAGCCGTCGAACTTCTTGAAGGTGACCTTGTCCTGAGCGAACGAGGCGAGCTGGAACGGCCCGGTGCCGACCGGCTTGGTGCCGAGGTCAGGGTCGTCCAGGGCGCCGGGCGCGACCACGATGCCGGGTTCACCGGCCAGCACGTTGATCATGTAGCCGGCGGGCTCGGTGAAGGTCAGCTTCACCTCGGTCGGGCTGACCACATCGACCTTGTCCAGCGTGGCCAGCGTCGTCACCAGCGCGCCGCTCTTCTTGTACGCCTCCAGCGACGCCTTGACCGCGTCGGCGTTGAACTCCTCGCCGTTGTGGAACTTCACCCCCTCCCGCAGCTTGAAGGTGATGACCTTGTTGCCGTCCGAGAGCTTCCACTCGGTGGCCAGGCCCGGCTTGATCTCACCGGCGGCGCTCCTGGCGACCAGGCTCTCGTAGACCACGTCGAGGAAGACCGGGTCCAGCGGCGCCGCCTTGCGCGGGTCGAAGGAGGTCGGCATTCCCGGCACGGCCCATTTCAGGATGGCCGAAGCGTCGGGGGTGCCGGCTCCGCCGCCCTGCTGCGGGGCGGACGTCCCTCCGCCACACCCGGCGAGGGCGAGGCCGGTGGCGAGGCCGGTGGCGAGGATCGCGCCGGCCGATCTGAGTGCTGCTCGTTTCACGGCTTAGCCTCCATGTTTCAGAAGCGAGCTGATGTCGTTGGTGACCTGGCTTCAGCCGTGCCGCTGAACTGTGCCCCGTCAGGTCCTGGTGCGGTGGTAAGTGGTGCGGTGGTGAGTGAGGCGGTGGTGAGTGAGGTGGTGGTGCGGGTCAGCCGGCCCACAGACGGTTACTGGCGAGCCGGGCGCCCTCGGCGAGAGCGGCGAGCTTCGCCCAGACGATCTCCTCGTGGCCCACCCGGGATCCGATCCCGCAGTCGGTCCCCGCCTGGAGGTTCTCCTTCCCGACGACACTGGCGAAGTTGGTCAGCCTCTCCGCGATGAGCTCGGGATGCTCGACCAGGTCCGTGGCGTGGCTGACCACGCCGGGGATGAGGATCTTGCCCTCGGGCAGCTTCACGTCCTCCCACACCCGCCACTCGTGCGCGTGCCGGACGTTGCCGGACTCGATGGCGTAGCCCTGCGCGTTGACCTTGATCAGCAGGTCCGCGATGTGCTCCAGCCCGATGTCCTGCGTGTGCGGGCGGTGGCCGCTGCCCCAGCAGGTGTGCATCCGGATCTGCTCGGCGGGCAGCCCGTCGATGCTGTGGTTGATGATCTCGACGGCGGACTCCAGGTAGCGCCGCAGGTCCTCGACCGTCCAGGTGGGGTGGAACTGCCAGGTGGTGGCGAACTCCGGCTCGTCGATCTGCAGGATCAGCCCGGCGTCGGTGATCGCCTTGTACTCCTCGCGCAGCGCCTCGGCGACGGCGAACATGTACTCTTCCTCGCTCGGGTAGTGAGCGTTCCTGGCTCCCGCGCCCAGGCTGAGCGGGCCGAGTGCGGCGATGAAGCCGTCTGCCTCGTGGCCTGCCGCTTCCCTGCCGGCCTGCCTGTCCGCCACCGCCTTCTTGAGCGCGGCGATGTCGCGCGCGATGGCGTCCTGGCCGATGTAGGTGATCGCGGAGGTGCACACGCGGCCGGTCGTCGGCAGTTTGGGCACGGCGCCGGGAGTCGAGAAGCCCGGCCTGACCGGCCCTCCGGAGCCGGCCAGCCACAGGCCGGAGGCGTACGTGCCGGGGAAGTCGGCCTTGTCGCGCGCCGCGACGTACTCGCGCTTGGGCGGGACGTCCGGGTCGATGGGCAGCGTCTCCCAGCCGGTCACGCGGGCGTGGATGTAGCCGCTGTAGCCGGCCATGTTCGCGGCCTTGACGTACTCGCCGTCGTTGACCGTGTCCAGGCCGCACGCGAGCTGCCGGTCCACGACCTCGCCCACGGCGGTGGGCAGGCGTGCGTCGATCGCCTTCCGGTCCCCTCCGGCGATCAGCCGGTCGAGATCGGACGGGCGCGGCAGGTTGCCGCCGTGTGTGGTGAGGATCCGCCGGTTTCCGCGCCTCATGCGTGTCTCCTAGCCGAGGTGTCTGCTCCCGCGCCGACGCGCAGGAACTTCTGCAGTTGGTGCCGGTCGCACGAGGGCGCGACCCGGCCGGGTCTGATGGCGAAGCTGTAGGTGACCTCCGCGACGTACAGGTCGCCGTGGGAGTCCAGCGCGATCCCGTGCGGGGCGATGAAGTTGCCCGGTTCCGTGCGGTGCTCCGAGGAGTCGCCCCACCGCTCGATCACCTCGCCGTACGGGTTGAGCACGGTCAGCCGGGCGGGCTGGTCCCGCTCCGTCTTCCCGTGGGTGAAGGAGCTGCCGCCCTCCGGCCGCCACAGCTCGACGACGTACACCGAGCCGTCCGGGGCGATGGTGAGGTCGCACGGCCGGCGCACGTCGGTCCACTCATCGAGGAACGTGCCGTCCGGGGTGAAGATCTGGATCCGGTCGTTCTCGCGGTCGCCGACGAACACCCGCCCGTCCGGGGCGATGTCCAGGCAGTGCGGCAGGTGGAACTCGCCTGGGCCGGTGCCGGGCTCGCCCCACGAGGCGATCAGCTCGCCGTCGGGGGTGAACCGGTGGACGCGGGAGTTGCCGTACCCGTCGCTCACGTAGAGGTCGCCGCCCGGCGCGACGGCGAGAGCGGTGCACCGGTTGAACGGCGGCCCGCCGTACCGGACGCCCTCCACGCTGTGCACGCGCGCGGGCTGCCCGGAGACGAAGCCGGTGTCCGAGGCCGCTCCTGGCGTGCCCAGCGTCATCAGCAGCCTGCCGTCGGGGGTGAACCTGCGCACGGTGTGGTCGCCCGCGTCCACGCAGTAGACGCTCCCGTCCGGGCCTACGGTCAGGCCGTGCGGGGTGGTGAAGACACCCTTTCCCCAGCTCCGTACGTACGTGCCGTCGCGCTCGTACACGATGACCTGCCCGTCGAAGCGGGTGAACAGGTAGACGCGGTCGCCGGCGTCCACGTCCACCGCGGCGACGTCCGCGTGGGCCAGGCCCCCGGGCAGCCGCTCCCAGCCGGCGTCCACCTCGAAGCGCCGCTCGCGCCCGCGCGTGATCGCCGTCATGACGCCGCCCCGGAGCGCGGCGCGGGCAGCCAGCCCCACGGATGCGTCCCCCACCCTGGCGGGACCAGGGCGCCGGCCCGCACGGTGTGCACCGGCCGCAGGCCGAAGCCGCCGTGGAAGACCTCCTGCGCGGTGTCGGTGAACGCGAAGTCGCCCTCGACCAGGTCGATCACGGTCAGGTCGGCCTCCCGGCCGATCGCGACGGCGCCGAGCTCGGCCGCGGCGCCGATCGCGCGGGCGGCGTTCACCGTGGTCATCCTGATCACGTCGGGCAGGTCGTAGCCGACGGCCATGAACTTGGCCATGCACTCCAGCAGGGAGTGGAAGCTCTGCCCGGCCAGGGTCAGGTCGCTGCTGATGGTGTCGGGGGCCAGGCCGAGCGCCCGCTGCTCGCGGGCGACCCGGTAGCCGAAGTTGCCCCGGCCGAGGGCCGAGTCGAGGACGACGCCGCGCTCGCGGGCGGCGAGCAGGGCGGGCATCATGCGGTCCGCGGCGTCGGTCACGCCGCCGTGGTTCGGGGTGCACAGGTGGGTGAGGATGTCCCCGGCGTCGAGCTGCTCGACGGCGAACCGGGTGGCCGGCTCCAGCAGGTGCGGGTCGGGGCGGCGGCGCGCGGACAGGTCGCCGATGTGCACCATGAGCGGCACCCCGTGCTCGCGCGCCACCGCCTTCGCCGCGGCCAAGACGTCCTTGCCCTTCTCCGCGATCAGCGGCCCGACCAGCCGCAGCTTGATGCCCTGGACCAGGCCGGGATTGGCGGCGACGCACTTGGCGATGGCGACCGGGTCGATCTCGTGCATGCTGTTGACGTCGACCATGGTCGGCATGGTGTGGGCGAAGCTGCCGATGTTGAGGAACGGGATGACGCGGGTGCGGGCGTTCGGCTGGATGTAGGCGGAGAAGACCCCGATGTTGGCCACCCCGACAGACCCGGCGTCCACCAGCGTCGTCACTCCCGACCCGACGCCGATGACGTCCGGGTCGCAGCCCTCCATGCCCACGCCCGGGGTGATCGCCCCGTGTGCGACGTGCGTGTGCAGGTCGATCAGGCCGGGGACGACGTAGCGGCCGGGGCCGCTGACGTCGATCACCCGGCGTGCCTCGGCGACCGGCAGGTCTGGGCCGATCGCGCTGATCCGCCCGGCGGTCACGGCGACGTCCATGACGCCGTCGAGTCCTTGGCCGGGGTCGAGCACCCGTCCGCCTTTGATCAGCAGGTCGCACCGGATGGCCGGGGCGTCGTCCATTAGTCCTCCTGTCAGGGGTCCCGCTCGGCGAGCCGGGGGGGTGGTGTCGGTTTGCTCGTCTCGCGGTCAGAAGGGGTCCCAGCCCCCTGGCAGGGCGGTCAACTGCACGGCCCAGGCCTGTTCGAGCGCGTCGGCCGAGTCGGCCAGCCCGATCCCGGCCAGCACCTCCAGCCCGTCGGCGCCCGGCCGGCGTACCGGATGTCCCAGGCGGGGCGGGTTGTGCCGGACCCGGATGGCGATCCCGGGCATCACCACCTCGC
Source organism: Nonomuraea fuscirosea (assembly GCF_035917475.1). Lineage (NCBI taxonomy): Bacteria > Bacillati > Actinomycetota > Actinomycetes > Streptosporangiales > Streptosporangiaceae > Nonomuraea > Nonomuraea fuscirosea. The sequence continues at coordinate 3,517,886 of NZ_CP109074.1, forward strand.
CGGCCTCCTCGGAGACCTGACTGACGGCCAGCCCGCTGGAGCGGACGTACGGGTCGGTCATCAGCTCCGCGAGCGGCGTGACGGCGTGCGCGCCCGCCCCGGCCGCGGTCAGGCGCTCGACCCACCCGGCCGCGTCGCCGGTGCGGAAGACGGCCTCCAGGGCCGCTTCCGCGTCGTCCGCCGCCAGGGCCTGCTTGAGTGCGGGCAGCGCCGAGAGCTGTGCGCGGGTCGCCCCGAGGAAGAACCAGCGGTCGGCGGCCCGATAGAAGCGGTGCCACGGGTCCGTCCCGAGTGCTTCCGGGCCGCGCGGCTCGGCGCTCGTCGTGGTCGCCGTGCGGATCGCGTACCTCGCCTGCTGGTAGAGGCCTGTCTGAGTGAGCGAGGTGCGCACGTGGTGACCCTCGCCGGTGACCGCGCGGTGGTAGAGGCCCAGCGCGGTGGCGAAGGCGGCCATGGTGCCGGTGCCGTAGTCGAGCAGGTTGTAGGGGCCGAGGACGGCCGGGCGGCCGGCACCGCCGGTCCTGGTCATGATGCCGGTCGCGGCCTGGCCCTGGGTCTCGTACCCTCGGCGGCCGGCCCACGGGCCGCCCGGTCCGTAGCAGCTCACCGAGGCGTAGACGATGCCGGGGCGGCGGGCCCGCACGTGCTCGTAGCCGAGGCCGTAGCGTTCGGCGGTCCGCTCGGGGAAGTTGCAGGTCAGGACGTCGGCCTGGTCGATGAGGCGCCACAGGACCCGCTGGCCCGCGCCGGACTTCACGTCCACGAGGGCCGTCCGCTTGCCGCGGTTGACGAAGCCGTGCGCGCCGACACGCCGCTGCGGCGCGTTGATCTTGACGACGTCGGCGCCGAACTCGGCCAGGATGCGGCCCGCGCTCGGCCCGGCCAGGATCTGGGTGAGGTCCACCACCCGCAGCCTCTCGTACGGGAGCCCGCCGCCCGCCTCGGCAGGAGGCGCTTGGGGGAGTGGTGTGCCGAGGTCCGCCAGGATGCCGGCGCGGTCGGCGTCGGGCAGGTGGCGCGGCCGTGCCCGGAGCGGGGGAGCCGCCGACAGGCACAGCGCCGAGCCCGGCAGCACCGTCGTCCCGAGCAGCGGATCCTCGACCTCGACGACCTGCCCGGCGGCACGGGCGTGGACGTTGTCCAGCCACTCGTCCGTCGTCCGCACCGCGGCGAGCGGCACGCCGGCCGCGTTCGCCAGGTCCTCCCACTCCAGCGCGGTCCTGGTGCCGAACAGCGCGGTCAGCCGTTCCTGGAGCAGCAGCCGCAGCTCAGGATCCTGATCCAGCCGGGGCCGGTCGGTGAGCCCCTCGCCCGCCCAGGCCGTCACCCCGGCCGCGTCGAGGAACCAGGTGAGGAAGCGGGTCGTCGCCCCGATCGGGTTGAACTGCACATATCGGCCGTCGGCGCAGCGGTAGGTGCCGCTCCCGTTGCTGCTGATCGCCCGCTCCGGCGGCAGCCCGCGCTCGACCGGGTACGCGCCGCTCCCGCCGATGGCCTCGAACATGGCGTCGAACAGCGGCACCTCGATGCGATCACCACGACCGCTCCGGTGCCGGGCGGTCAGGCTCGCCACGATCGCGAAGGCCCCGCAGAACGCGGCGAAGTTCGACGCGACGGGAAGGGCGGTATAGGTCGGGCGGGTGGCGTCCCAGCCGTCGGGCGCGTGCCCGGCCCGGATCCGGCAGTTGCCGGTCGCGGCCGCGATGACGCCCTCCCAGCCCGGCACCCCGGCCCGCGGGTCGTCGGCGGCGAAGCCCGGCATCGAGCAGAAGACCAGCCGCGGGTTGGCCGCGCTCGTCTCCGCCCAGCCCAGGCCGAGCCGGTCCATCACCCCCGGCCGGAAGTTCTCGACCAGGACGTCGGCCCGCCGGACGAGGTCACGCGCGATCTCCAGATCCCGCCCGTTCTTCAGGTCGAGGGTGATGCGCCGTTTGCCGCGGTTGAAGAACGCGTCCTCGACCGGCGGCTCGACGCCCGGGCGATCGACGCGCACGACGTCTGCCCCCTGGTCGGCGAGCAGCATCGCGGCCAGCGGCCCGGCCACGTGATGGCCGAGGTCGACGACCCTGATCCCGTGCAGGACCCCCTCGGAGCCGGTCATCGTGCCGTCTCCTGGGGGTCCGACGAGTACTCGCCGAACATCGCGCCGTCCTCCACCGGCTGCGAAGGCGCGGCGGGTGCCGGCCGGTGCAGTACGCACGCGACGCTGTGCTCCCCGTCGATCCGCAGCAGCGGCGGGTCCAGGTGCGCGCACTCGTCCTGCGCGACCGGGCAGCGGGTACGGAAACGGCACCCCGACGGAGGGCTCGCCGGATCGGGCAGGTCACCGTGGAGCACGATGCGCCGCCGCGACCGCTGCGCGTCCGGATCGGGAACGGGCACCGCCGACAGCAACGCCTTGGTGTACGGGTGCCGCGGGTTCTCCGCGATCTGCGCCGCGGGCCCCTCCTCGACGATCCGGCCCAGGTACATCACCGCGATCCGGTGCGACAGGTGCCGTACGGTGGCGAAGTCGTGCGACACCAGCACCAGCGCCTGCCCGGTCTCCTCCTGGATCGACAGCAGCAGGTTGAGGATCTCCGACCGGGTGGACAGGTCCAGCGCGGAGGTCGGCTCGTCGGCGACCAGCACACTCGGCGAGAGCGCCAGCGCGCGGGCGATGCAGGCCCGCTGGCGCTGCCCGCCGGACAGCTCGTCCGGGTACCTGTCCGCGAACGCCGGATCCAGCGTGACCCGGCCGAGCAGCTGCGCGGCCCGCTCACGCATCTCGCCCCGGCCGATCCGGCCGTGGACCAGCAGCGGCTCGGCGACGGCGTGGCCGACCGTCTTGGTCGGGTCGAGCGCGCCGTACGGGTCCTGGAAGATGACCTGGAGCCTGCCGCGCATCTCCTTCAGCTCCCGGCCGCGCGCCCGGGTGACGTCCTTGCCCTCCACCTCGACCGTTCCGCCGTCCGGCGTGAGCAGCCTGGCCATCAGACGGCCGACCGTCGTCTTGCCCGACCCGGACTCGCCGACGATGCCGACCGTGGTGCCGGCCTTGACCTCCAGGTCGACGCCGTCCACGGCCCGTACGCTCTCCAGCGTCCGGCCCAGCAGGCTGCGGCGCAGCGGGAACGACTTGGTCAGGCCGCTCACCCGCACGACCACCTGATCCTCAGCCACGGACGGCCCCCTTCAGAGTCAGCTCCCCGCCGGCCACCCGGCCGCATCGCGTCCGATGGTCGTCGCTCAGCGCGGTGTCGGCCTGTGGCCGTCCGCAGAAGGAGTCGACGCTGTGCTCACAGCGGGGCTCGAACCGGCAGCCCGCCGGGAACTGTCCCGCCGACGGGACCCGCCCCTTGATGACGGTCAGGTTGGTCCGCGCCCGGCCCGACTGCGGCACGGCGCTGAGCAGGGCGCTGGAGTACGGGTGCTTCGGCTCGTAGAAGAGTCCGTCCACGGGGGTCCGTTCGGCGATGTGACCGGCGTACATGACGACCACGTCGTCGCAGAAGTCCGCGACCACGCCGAGGTCATGGGTGACCAGCAGGACGGCCAGGTCGAGGTCGCGGCGCAGCTCACGCAGCAGTTCGAGGATCTCGGCCTGGATCGTGACGTCGAGCGCCGTGGTCGGCTCGTCGGCGATCAGCAGCTTCGGCTCGCAGGCGATGGCGGCGGCGATCATGACGCGCTGCTGCATGCCGCCGCTCATCTCGTGCGGGTAGGAGCGCAGCCTCTTGTCCGCCTTCGGGATGCCGACCCGCTCCAGCAGCTCACCCGCCCGCTTGAGCGCCACCGAGCGCCGCTCGCCCAGGTGCAGCCGCCGTACCTCGGCGATCTGGTCGCCGACGGTCATCGTCGGGTCGAGGCTGCTCATCGGCTCCTGGAACACCATGCCGACCGGCCCGCCGCGGACCCGGCGGAGCTGGCGCCTGGTGCAGGTGAGCAGGTCCACGCCGTCGAAGAGGACCGAACCGGCGACGACGCGCACGGCGGCGGGCAGCAGCCCCAGGATCGCCATGGAGGTCAGCGACTTGCCGCAGCCCGACTCGCCGATCAGCGCGACCGCGCGGCCCCTGTGCACGTCGAACGTGACGTCCTCGACGAGCCCCGGCTGCACGGCGCCGCCGGGTAGATCGATGGTGAGCCCTCTGACGGAGAGCAGCGGCTCGCCGCCTGACGGCTGTCCGGTGCCGTTCTGCTGTCCCGGTCCCGGGGTCATGTGCGCCTCCTGAGGCCGACGGCGTCACGGATCGAGTCGCCGATCGTGTTGAACGCGAGGACGGTCAGCACCATCGCGACCCCGGATGGCACCACCGAGAAGGGGGAGTCGAACTGGTTGGTGTACGCGGCCTTCAGCATCGAGCCCCAGCTCGCGTCCGGCGGCTGGACCCCGAGGCCGATGAAGCTCAGGCTCGCCTCGGCCAGCAGCGCGACCCCCATCAGGATCGTGACCTGGACCAGCAGCGGAGCGGCGATGTTGGGCAGGATGTGCACCCAGAGGGTGCGCCGGGTGGAGGAGCCGATCGCCACCGCCGACTCCACGAAGGTCTCCTCCGCGACCGCCAGCGTCGCGCCGCGCACGACGCGGAACAGGCCGGGCGCGAAGATGATGCCCACCGCGAGCATGGCGTTGACCAGCCCCGGGCCGAGCACGGCGACGATGGCCAGCGCCCCGACCAGCGCGGGCAGGCTCAGGATTGTGTCGGCCAGCCGCCCCGCGACGGCGTCCACGACACCGCGGCGCAGCCCCGCCCACAGCCCGAGCGGCAGCCCGATGAGCAACGCGACGCCCACTGAGATGAGCGGCGCGGTGACGGCGATGCGGGCGGCCTGGATGATCCGGCTGGCCACGTCCCGGCCGAACTCGTCGGTCCCGAGCAGGTGCGTCGAGCTGAGGCCGGCGAACCGGTTGCCCAGGTCCTGGACCTCCGGGTCGTGCGGCGAGACGAGTGGCCCGGCGACCGCGAGGAAGACGAGGAGGAGGACGAATCCGACGGCGACCGCGCTGGCCGGGCGGCGCACGATCGTGCTGACGACGTTGAGCGGGCGGGAGCGCCGCGTGGCCGCCGTGGTCATCGTGGTCATGCGGTACGCACCTTCGGGTTGATCCAGCCGTAGGCCAGGTCCACGATGAGGTTGATCAACACCACGATCACGGCGCTGAGCAGGACATATCCTTGGATCATCGGATAGTTTCGTTGCAGCACCGAGTTGATGGCCAGGGAGCCGAGGCCGGAGATCCCGAACACCGCCTCCACCACGATCACACCGCCGAACAGCCGTCCGGCCTGCAGGCCGAGCACGGTCACGACGGGGATGGCCGAGTTGCGCAGGATGTGCTTGCGCACCAGCCAGGCGCCGGAGGCTCCCCGTGCCCGCGCCGTGCGTATGTACGGGCGGGTGAGCACGTCGGCGACGCACCCTCTGGTGTGCCTGGCGAGCTCGGCGGCGGTGGCGAGCCCGAGCGCCGTGGCGGGGAGGACGACGTGCGAGAGCCAGACCCCGAACCCCTCCCTGATGTCGACGTATCCGGTCGCCGGCAGCCAGGGATTGGTCAGCGCGAACAGCGAGACGAGCACCATCGCCAGCCAGAAGCTGGGCATCGCGATGCCCAGCGTGGCGAGCGTCGACACCGCGCGGTCCACCCAGCTTCCCTGCGTCAGCCCCGCGGCCACCCCGGCCGAGACGCCGATCACGACCGCGACCAGGAGCGCCATCGTGGTGATGACCAGCGTCGCCGGCGCCGCCTCCGCGATCGTCGAGACGACGGATCGGTTGGTGGACAGCGAGTGGCCGAGGTCTCCGTGCAGGACGCCGGTGAACCAGTTGAAGTACTGCTCCAGCACCGGCTTGTCCAGGCCGAGCTCGGTGCGGATCCGGGCCACCTCTGCCACGGTGGCGTTCTCACCCGCGATCACCTCGGCCGGATCGCCGGGGATCAGTTGTACCAGCAGGAAGGTGAGTATCGACACAAGCCACAAGACCAGCAGACTGCCGCCGAGCCGGCGAATGATCATGCGTGGGCTCACCGTCACCTCCGTCCACCATGGGCGGAACGAAGTTCGTACTACTTCGATCCACAGGACTTTGTCCGATAATGGGACAAATTGTGCAATAGATGTAAACGCCATGCTGCCCTGCGGGTAAGGTGGCGTCAAGAGGGGGCCGTGGCGTAAATGGCCGGTTTCGGGATCGTTACTCGGCCTCTGCCGCAGGGCGCTGACCACTCGAAACGCCGCCGTGTCAGACGTCGGCGGCGGGTGGGTGTCTCCCACGTATAGCGGACGACGTCGCGCGGCGCCTCGGGCTGCAGTACAGGAGGCGACCGTACTCTTCGTCCTCAGCCACAGGACGCGCCCTGGCTCACTGTTCTGCCGCGGACCTGCGGGGGGTCTCGGTGCGGTAGGAATGGCCGAGCTCCGGGCCGAGCCCGAAGTAGTGGCGGAAGTTGTAGACGAGCGGGCTCCAGGCGGCGGGGTCGACGTGGTCGGTGCCGGGAACGAGCAGCCGGGGATCGGCGTGCACCTTCCGGACGAGAGCCTCGACGATGACGAAGGTGCCGTGGACGTCCGGCCGTACCCGCTCGGCGCGGGCCTCCAGCTGGATCGGGCATTCGGCGACGCGCGGCGGCCGGACCACGTGGGAAGCTTCGCCGTGCAGGCCCGCCGCGCCGAACTTGTCCGGCTCGAAGCGGCAGCCCTTCGCCTTGGTGGAGGGCACCGGATTCCGGCCGGTCAGCGGCGCCAGCCGTTCCACGACCGGCCACAGAGCGGGGCCGGGCAGGTTGATCACCAGGTCGGGTCGCTCGCCGAGATTGCGCGCGGTCTGCCCCTCGCGGCCCAGTCCGAGGACGACCGTCTGCCCGAGCGCCCACGCGGAGGACATCGGGGCGAGGTTGAACGAGCCGTCCTCGTTCTCCGTCGAGAGGAGCACCACCGGCGTCCCGAAGTACAGGATGCTCGGCTCGATCACTACGTGGGCTGCGGCTGCCTGCGCGGGCAGGGCGTGGAAGGGTGCGGCATTCATGCAGCGCAGCCTAAGATCGGGACATTTCGCCATCCGCCGAAGTGTCACGGGTCGCCGGCGTCTTCACCGCTTCACCGCGATGGGCGGCACCTGTCCCTATTATTGGGATATGACTGCTGGCCCTCCTCAACCTGTCGGCCGTGACGAGTGGCGCGTCTCCCATGACGAGCGCGAAGCGGTGGTGGAACGGCTGAACACGGCGGCGGTCGAGGGCCGCATCGACCTCGACGAGCTGGACGCGCGGCTCGACCTGGCGCTGAACGCCAAGACGTACGCCGACCTGGCCCGGCTCACCGCCGATCTGCCGCCGGACGTCCCGGTGAACCAGGAGCCGCTGGTCCTCAAGGGCGGCATGCACGGCGTGACCCGCTCCGGGCGCTGGGAGGTGCCCGGGCACATCATCATCCACGGCGGGATGGGCGCCGCCAAGCTCGACTTCACCCAGGTCGAATGCCGGCTGCCCGAGATCAGGATCGAGGCGGAAGGCCAGATGGGCGGCATCACCATCATCATCCCTGACGGCTGGGCCGCGGACACCTCCCGGATGGACGGGGGCCTCGGAGGGTTCAAGGACAAGACGACATCGCAGCGGCTCCCCAGGACACCACTGGTCCGCCTCTCGGGCACCGGCGGCGCCGGAGGGGTGGTCATCCGGCACCGCAACGCCTGGGAACGCCGCAAGCAGCGCCGCCTTCATGGGTGACGGCGTGTTCGGCGCCATCTCGCGTGGTGGGTGCTGCCGTGGCCGTCATCGCCTTGTAAGAAGTGACGCGGCGATGCGCTTCTAGGGTGGCCGGCATGAGCACCAGGCGAACGACGGCCGCCACGATGGCGATGCTCGCCCTGCTGGCCGCCGCCTGCGGCACCGCGGCCCGCGACGAACCAGGACCCGCGGCCGGGGACACCTCGGCATCGGCGGCCTCCCCGCCGGTCTCCCCGCCGGTCTCCCCGCCGGGTCCGGAACAGTCGGCGGGCGAGGCTCCGGTGCCCGCCGCACTGCGGTTCACCGCCCAGACGCTGGATGGCAAGGCCTTTCGGGGGGAGAGCCTGGCGGGCAGGCCCGTCGCCTTCTGGTTCTGGGCGCCGTGGTGTCCCAAGTGCCTGTCGGACGCGCCCGCCGTCAAGGCGGCGGCCGCCCGGCAGGGCGATGTCGCGTTCGTCGGAGTCGCCGGACTGGACACCCAGGCGGCGATGCAGGCGTTCGTCCAGCGCACCGGGACCGGCGATCTCGTGCACCTGGCCGACGCCGAAGGCGCGGTATGGACGAAGCTCGGCGTCAGCGAGCAGTCCACCTTCGTGTTCATGAAACCGGACGGCTCGGCGGAGAAGGTATCCGGTCCACTCGGCCGGGACAAGCTGGAGGAGCACCTGCGCGCTCTGGTCGCCCGGTAGCCGAATCGATGTCCTCCTTCGGTACCGGTGTGTCGCAGGCGCCGCTGGCCCTGGCGCTCACCGCCGGGATGGTGGCCGCGTTCAATCCGTGCGGCTTCGCCATGCTGCCGGCCTATCTCACCTTGCTGATCAACGACCGGGGAGCCGGCCCCGTTCGCCGGGCACTGGTCCTGGCGGCGGCGATGACCGCCGGATTCGTCACCGTCTTCGGTCTGTTCGGGCTGGTCGTGACCGTGCTGGCCGTGTCGGTGGGCGGCCACCTGCCGTGGGCGACCCTGGTCATCGGGGCGGTTCTGGTGGGGCTGGGTCTGTGGTTGCTGTCCGGCCGGGAGCTGGTGCTGCGCTTGCCGGGCCTGGCCACCGGCCGTCCCACGACCTCACCGCTGTCGCTGTACGGCTATGGCCTGTCGTATGCGGTGGCCTCCTTGTCGTGCACGGCGGGGCCGTTCCTGGCGGTCACCTCCGCCGCGCTGTCCGGCGGCGGAGTAAGCGGTGGGGTGGCGGCCTTCACCGCCTACGCGCTGGGCATGGGCTTGATCGTCGCCGTTCTGTCGCTGGCGGTGGCGCTCGCCCGCGCCGCCGTGGTGGCCCGGTTGCGGCGGCTGCTGCCGTATGTGTCCAGGGCCAGCGGTGGCCTGCTCACCCTCGCGGGCCTGTACGTCCTGTACTACGGCTGGTACGAGCTGCGCGTCTTCGCGGGCCAGGACGCGGACGATCCGATCGTGGGCGCGGTGACCGCCGTGCAGTCGACCGTCGCCGGCTGGGTGGCCGGGCTCGGCCCGGGATGGCTCACGCTCGTGCTTCTCCTCTTGCTCGCCGTGGTGACGCTGGTCGTACGCGCGGCACGTCGCCGCGATCGTGCCCGCTGACAGCCTGTCGCCGCAGGCGGCAGTGCGGTCGCCGGTCCGGTCACGGTGCCCAGGCTCATGACGGCGCCCCTGGTGGCGACGCCGAGCGTGGTGCGCTCGCTCCACCGGCTGGTCCGATCGCCGCGTCCACCATCTCGGCCGTTCAACGACCTCGCCGCGCACGACGGCTGGCACCCCTGGACGGCCGCCCGGCCCCGGGTCGGCGATGAGCGACAAGGCCGGCGGGCGCCGGGGTTGGGCGTGGTCAGCCCCCTCCGCCGGCGATGTAGGCGGCGGGGTCGTACTGGAGGCGAAGCCGCTGGATCTTGCCGTCGGCGAAGGTGAAGAATTCGGCGAACCTGACGATGCCCTTGGGCAGGTGGGCGTCGTAGAGAACGGCGCTGCCTTCGGACCCGTGGACCTCCTGGATCATCTCGATCTTGCCGACGTTGGCGATGAATCCTTTGACGCCCTGCAGGAAGCGGGCCGCCCCGGTGACGTGTCCGGCAAGGGGGCCCTCGAACTCGAGGTCGTCGGCCAGCAGGGGCGCGAGTTCCCGGCCCTCGTCGTAGTTCTCGATCCCGCCCGTAAGGACCTGGTAGTAGGCCTTGAGCAGGGGAGGGGCGGTGCCGGTGATGACGGTCATGCGGTCTCCCTCGATCGTCGCTTGGTGGTTGAGAAACTAAACCATGAAGTTGAGAAGAGCAACCATGGCGAGATAGAGTGGAGCCATGCGCTCGTACAACCAGTACTGCTCGATGGCCCGTGCGCTGGACCTGGTTGGCGACCGCTGGACGCTGCTCATCGTCCGCGAACTGCTCACCCAAGGGCCCTGCCGGTTCTCCGACCTGCGACGCGGACTGCCCGGCATCGCCAGTAACCTCCTCGCCGATCGCCTGCGTGAGATGGAGTCGGCCGGGCTGATCGCTCGCCACGATGAGCCGCCACCGGTCGCCGCTTCGCTGATCGGGCTCACCAGTCGCGGCCAGGACCTGGACGGCGTCGTGCGCGAACTGACGCGCTGGGGCGCGCCCCTGATGCTCGCCCCGCCGGCCGGCGACGCATTCAGGGTGCACTGGTTCACGCTGCCGCTGCGCCACCTGTGCCGCGACGGCTCACCCGAGGACCCAGCCGTCACCGTACGCCTGGGCGACCTGCACGACGGCTGCGACATCACCGCCGACCACGGCCGCATCGACGTACGTCCCTGCTCGACCGAGCGCCGACCCGACGCCACGATCACCGCGCCGCCGCAGGTACTCGTCGCGCTCTTCACCGGACTGATGACCCCTGCGACGGCCAAGACCGAAGGGCTGATCGTCGAAGGCTCCGCGGCGGCACTCGACCGCCTTCTCCCGAACAGAGGACCCGCCGATGGCTGACGGTCGAGGCACGTCGCACCTTCTCGAGGAGATCGACGCGGAACCGCCGCCTCTGTGACCATGGGAACGCGGACCATGCGGGAATGGGTCGCCTTCCCGGCCCGGCAGAGCGACACGGCGATTCTCGCGCTGTGGCGAACGTGGCGCACGAACGCCCACCACTACGTGGATTCCCCGCAACGATCAAGCTGATCGGCAGGTGCGCTCCGGTCTAGGCCGCACTTCGCACAGGCGGCTGACATCATGCGGACGCTGCGGCGCGGTGCTGACTGGCGGTCTGACCGCGCTGCCGGTCACCTGGTGACCGCCATGAGCGCGGCGATGGCGAGCAAGCGGCGGCCCCTGTTGGCGGCCTCTCGCCGAACACCTGCCCCCTCGCCGTCGGCGCCGTGGACGCGGTGGTGTTCGCCATGGTGCTGTGCTCGGTGCCAGACCCTGCGGCCGCGCTGGCTGAAGCGATGAGGGGGGGTGTGTCCAGTTTTCGGCTCTGGCCCACTTTCGGTGGTGACGGACCGTGGTTAGCTGAGCAGAATGCGATGGCGGAGGAGCGCGAAGCCGGCTCGGCCGTACAGCTGCCTCTTGATCATTTTCGTCTTGGTGTTGACGCCTTCGGTGCCGCCATTGTGGAACGGGAGGGTGAGTGCGGCGTTGACGGCGTCCCGGTCGTAGTCCAGCCCGCGGGTGAAGGCGTGCAGGTGGGGCAGGCCAACCTGGCGCGCTTGTTCGATCCAGGCTGTCAGGAGCTGGTCGTTGCCCTGTTGGGGGTCGAGGAGAGCGGCGAAGTCCCGGACGAGTCCGGCGAGCATGGTCATCTCGTGGCAGGCGGCGATGGCGGCATCCAGTCGCTCGGCCTGGTCGTTCGTGAGCTTGCCCGGTTCGGTGAGGAGAAGGCCGGCCAGACGCTTGGGCGAGATCGCGGGCCGATCGCATTCGACGCGGCCTTGGTTGATGTAGCGGTAGAGCAGGTTCTGACTGCCGGTGTAGCCGAGTTCCTTGATCTCAGCGAGGAGCTGCTGGACCGGCACAGCGGGATCTTCGGCCCGGCGTTGCCGCAGATGGTCACGGAACGGGTCGACGTGGGCCGGTACTTCGGCACGCGCACCAGCCGTTCGGGTTCACCGACCCGGGCGTAGCGCTTGACGGTGTTGAGCGCCAGGCCCAGGCGACGTGCGCATTCCAGCAGCCCGACACCCTGGTCGAGCAGGGTATGAACTTGCTGCCAGCGCTCGCGCGTGGTGGCGGCCCGCATCCCTTCTTTCGGCGGCGGACCGCTCTTGCCCCAGCAGAGCGAGTGCGCGCCGACCTCCTTCACCACGGCCTCGGCCAGGTTGTGCCAGACATGCCAGCGATCATCGACCTGCACCGCGTCAGGCAGGGCCCGGCGAATCGCCTCGGCGTAGGCGCCGCTGCTGTCACGGCACACCACCCGCACACCGGGATGAGCACGCAACCACGCTTCCAGGGTGTCGGCCTGACGATCGGCGAGCACGTCGATGCGCTCCCGCGTGATCGCGTCGATGATCACGGTGGCGTAGCGGTGCCGTTTGCGGAGCGCGAAGTCGTCCACCCCGATCACCGCCGGCACCGGACGGACCGGCAGAGGCAGGCCCAGCAACGACCGGATCGCGCTCTGCCGTGACAGCCCAACTCCCAGCACGGCCAGCAGCCGAGACGCCGCCCGCCCGGCCAGCTCCCGTACCACCGCCCCCACCTGCGTGGTCAAGGCGATCGTGCGGCGCTGATACGGCTCGGCCAGCCCGGGCAGCGGCTCCCGGAACGTCTGCCGCTCGCACCCGACCTGCGCGCACCTCAGCCGCCGAAACCTCAGCCGCACCAGCACCCGTTGCCCGGCTAACGGCAGGTCCGCCAGTTGCCGATCCACATAGCCGTGCACCCGCCCGGCTGCCCCGCAGCCGGGACACGCCACCGGCGCGCCCGTGGAGGCGACATGCACCACGATCCCCCTGGCCCCGGACCGAACGCTGCCAATGACCAAGTCGGCCAGATGCGGGAGCACCAACCCTGAAAGATCCTTTACGTCACACCGGCGTCACGCTGACACAGGACCTCGAGATAGCCATGAACCGACACGAACTATCACGTTCCGTCACCACCGAAAGTGGGCCAGAGCCGAAAACCGTACAGTCCCAGGCTGAGCAGGAGTACCGGGCGGTCCTGGCCATTGTGCTAGAGGTGCTGGGCGGGCGGCATCCCATCACGTTGGCAGTCCGGAATGGGATCGCTTACGTGCTGACGGAGCAGGCCCGGTACGGGGAGGCCGAGCGGGCGTACCGAAAGGTACTGGCGGTCCGGCGGGAAGTGCTCGGTGAGCACCACCCCGACACACTGACCGTTCGGAATGGGGTCGCTTATGTGCTGGCCGAGCAGGGCCGACATGGGGAGGCCGAGCAGGAGTTTCGGGAGATACTGGCGGTCCGGCGGGAAGTGCTCGGTGAGCACCACCCCCGCACACTGACCACCCGGCGAAGCCTAGAGGCCGTGCAGCAGGTGCGCGATGAAGATCTGGGTCTTCGACCCCTATGGGAACTGTAGTCCTTTGTCAAGAGGGCATCCCATATAGAGCTAGATCAGGAGACATTCCATTGGCTCGTGCGTAGCTCGCGTAGATCAGGAATGTGGTTGTACAGCGTGCCCGGGCTGACACCCAGCAGCTTGGCGATCGAGGTGATGGAGTTTTCGGGGTTGGGCAGCATGTCACGGGCGGCGCGTAGCAGTTCGGGGGTGATGACGGTGGGACGGCCGCCGGTGCGGCCGCGTGCTTTGGCGGCGGCTAGGCCGTCGCGGGTGCCGGCCACGATGAGCTCGCGGATGAATTCTGCGAGCGCGGCGAAGACGTGGAAGATGAGCCGGCCGCCCGGCGTGGTGGTGTCGAGGTTCTCATGCAGCGAGGTGAAGCCGATCTCGCGCTTAAGCCTCTCCAGCGATCTTCAGGCAGCGAGAAAAGACCTTGTCTGCGGGACGGGAAAGAGGAATCCACGCCGTAAAGGACGGGGTGCTGATCTGCGCGTTCATCTCGTTCAGCCGATATTGATCCAGCCTTGGTACTCGTTGCTTACGCCGCAGGACGCCATCCAGGTGCCGCCGCCCGCGGTCGCCCCTTGCAGGCACATGCCGCTGGCGAAGTTCTGCAGCAAGGCGCCCGACAGGCGGTACCACATCTGGTTGTAGGCGCCGGTGCACGCGGTCAACAGGGCGCTCGCGCCTTGATGGGTCAGGCAGCGCCCGCTCGTGGTGTTGTAGATGCGTGAGCCAAAATCATCCTGGACAGCTTGCCAGTAGCGGCGGCCGGTCGCGCAGCTACCGGTGTAGGCGCCGGACAGGCCGGCGGTATCGATCAGGCAGCGACCAGTGCCGTTGTTGGCGAGACGGTCCCCCGCGACGGCCGCGATGTCCTCGGTCACGGTGCCCGTGTGCGCTTCGGCCGCGAGGGGCGCCGTGCCGAGCGCCAACCCGGCCGCGGCAACGATCGCGACGCGCCGCGCAATCTTTATGCTCATGGCTGTTCGCCCTTTCCCATTGTCGTGACTCTGCTGCCGTTGGGACAGCGACCGCCAGTCAAACACCCAGTGGCTTCAGATCGGCTTCAGATTTGCTTTGTGCTACCGGTCAACCGTGCCGCGCGAGATCAGCGAGAACGGCGTCGGCGGTGGGGTCGGTGTCGGCGGTGACACGGGCGCAGGTCTGTGCGCCGAGCTTGACGCCACCGCCACCGGCGGAGATGTCGATGCCTTCCTCGGCCGTCGCCTCCACCACCGCGGGGGTTCACCTGGTCGCGGGTGCCTACCCGGCCGAGCGGACTTGTCCTGTTCCGTGCCTCGCGCTTCTCGGCTGCAACCAATCGCCGCGGGTACGGCGAAGCCGGGGTACGTTGGCCTCGTCCGAAAGATCGTTAGGAGGTTTCGAGACACCCTCCTACCTTGTCTTTTAACCTCTGGTCTTCGCGTTTGCCCTGACAGACACCAATGGTGATGGAACGCGCATATCGAGCTGTGGCCATGTCGACGCGGGAGACGACAGGTGGCCACCGACTCATCGTCGAGGTGTGCATCACTACGTTCGAGACCGGACTGATCGTCTAGGGTCAGTAGGATTTGCCGGATGAAACGGCGCGATTATGAAGGACCCGGCGACCTGCGCGCGATGCAGGACCTGACCCGGCGGCTCTGGTCGCCCGAGAGCCGTTGGCACATCGGAGACCTGGCCTGGTCTCGTTTCCAGCACGTCGGCAGGGAGCCGGAGTGGCCCACGTCGTTGTGGGAGCACGACGGTCAGGTCGTCGCGTGGGCGTGGGCGCAGCGCCCCGGCACTCTCGACCTGCGGCTCGACCCGGCCTACCCCGAGCTGGCGGAGGAGATTCTGCGCTGGTCCGACGGCGCGGTGGAGGGTCTGGAGCGCGACGTCACGCTGCTGGAGTCCGAAACGGACCTGGCAGCGGTCCTGCGCCGGCACGGATACCGCGCGCAGGAGTCCGGCGTGTTCTTCACCCACATGCGCCTCGACCTCGATGCCCTGCCCGAGCCGAAGGTCCCTGCTGGCCATACCCTGCGCGCCGTGCGCGGCGAGCAGGACGCCGAGGCCAGGGCGGCGGTGCACCGGGCCGCGTTCTCGCTGCCGGGCCTGCCGCCCTCGCGGGTCACCGCTGAGAGCTATCGCCAGGTCATGCGGGCCTGGCCCTACCGCGCCGAGCTCGATTGGCTGGTCGAGGCGCCGGACGGCACGCCGGTGGCGTTCTGCCTGGTCTGGCTGGATGAGGAGCACCGGGCGGCGCTGCTGGAGCCTGTGGGTACCGATCCGGTGCACCGTCGGCTGGGCCTGGCGAGCGCTGCTACGCTCGCTGCCTTGCACGCCGCGCGGCGGCTGGGCGCGCGGTCGGCCTTCGTGGTGCCCCGGGGCGACGACGGCCATCCGATGGCGCGCAGGACCTACGAGTCGCTGGGCTTCCGCGGTTTCGCGCGTACGGTGACCTTCGTCCGCTGAAATCGTCTTCTCAACCTCTGATCCTCGTGTTCTCGGCAACGGGGATCAATCAAGCGGTTGCACAGCGCGATAGATCAGGTGGCGCGTCGGGGTTCGGTTCCCTTCTTGTGGTGGGTGGGACGTGTGTGGGCTTCGCCGGTGGCCAGGATGCGTCCGACGTCGTGACGGGGTGCGCGGTGGTGGTTCGGCGAGCCGGGCGGGCGTCCTGGGCCCGGCCGGGTAGGTTTCGGCGCACCGGCCGGACAAGGCATCTTCCAGCGCAGGTTGCGAAACCCCCGCCGGACCGAAAGGGTTGACGGCGGCGCGAGAGCTCGACGCGCCCGGCGTCGTCATGACCAGCGCCCCGGCGGAACGCGATCGTGGATGGGCACAGTGCGCGTTGCTCAGGTTCGGCACCGTCATGAGGGCGGGTGAGGATCACGCCAGCCCGCAGGTCATCGAGGCCGCCGGCCCTGGTTACGCCAGCATCGTTCACGCCGTGTGGCAGAACACCGGCAAAGCGGTCGATGCCCTGCCCGGCGGCAAGGCCTGGCGTACCGCCATCGAAGCCGAACGCCCCGAGAACCAACGGCACCTCGTTGTCCACCAGGGCCATCTCTCCCAGCTGACCGAACGCGACCGCGCCATCGTGACCGCCGCCGGCCCAGCGATCCTGGAGCCCGGCTGGACGGGTGACGCCGCCTCCATCGCAGCCCGGTTCGACGAGGCAGGCGCCGCCGGAGTGACCGAGATCGTGTACGTCCCGGCCGGACCAGACATCCCCAGCGAACTCGAGGCATTCGCCGGCGCAACCGAGGCGTAATCCAATACCCGCAAGCCGCGACCTCACCTGCGGGTAGAAACATCCCCAGCCGCTCGTCCTCATCCCGACACCAATGATCAGCTACTTGGCGGCTGGGGACACGTTCGGGAGCGGAGGGCCCAAACGGCCTGGTCAGACGGGATTCAAGGTGCTCGCGCGACGGTGGATCGTCGAGAGGTCGCTGTCTTGGCTGATGAATGCCCGACGCAACGTCATCGACTTCGAACGCAAGCCCTCGCACAGCGAGGCCCACCTGACCGTGGCGGCGATCACGCTCATGACCAGGCGGCTGACCAGGAAAAAGCCATCCGCCTGGGTCCGGAAGCCAGCCCCCGCGCCGCAGGCCGCCTGAGAACCCCTCTCACGCGCCCAGGCGGCCGGGGATGCCCGGGTCCTGGTCATATCCGTCCGGGGTTTCCCGATACGGGAGTATGACGGTCCGACACTCCCGAGTGCTGCGCGCGGCTCTGGCTGCGGCCGCGCTTCTCGCCTCAGCCGCCGCAGGCGCAGTGACTTTGCTGGTGAGTAGCAGCAGCGTTTGTCGGTCAGTTTGGACAGCACTCGGGGGCTGATCGGGCCCGGAATGTCGGTGACAAGTAGCAGCACCCGGAGGCTCGACTACTCACCTAGCGTGTTCACGTGAGTGCTGAAAGAGGGTGTGCGGGGCCTGCTGTGGGAGGATCAAGACATGTTCACTTCGCCTCTGTCGCCGACCGATCATGCTGTGCTTTCTGCGGTGCGGGATGGCTGGCTTCCAGTTGCGGAGAGCGCCGCCTATCTGCCGGTGGGATTCGGGGCGCACCACTGGCGGATCGACCAGGATGGTGTGCCCGCGCTCTTCGCGACGCTCGACATGCCAGGCGGGCATCGAACCCCCGACTTGTTTGAGAGAGCATACGCGGCGGCGTCCGAGCTCGCAGCGAGAGGCTTTCTCGGGGTGCTCGCACCGGTCCGATCCACGAACGGGAGCTTCACGATCCGCCTGGCCGAGGGGATTCTCAGCGTCGTTCCCTGGGCGACGGGGCGCACGCCCGACGAGGTAGAGGCCGTACGACCCGACCATACCGCCAAGACGAAACGGCTGCTCGCCGAGTTGCACAGCGCCCCCGCGCCGGTTTCGCTGCCACGCTGGCAAACGCGGATCACACCGGACTTCTCCGGCCAGCTGACGCATGCCGCCACAGAATTGTGGAACACGGGCCCGTTCGGAGAGGACGCTCGTCGCCTGATCGTTGATTCTGCCGAATCGATCGCCGGCTGGGCGTCACGGTATGCCGAGCTCGCCGAGAAGGCGCTGGCAGCCCTTGACCGCTGGGTGCCGACGCACGGCGAGCCACACCACGCCAACCAGATACTCACAGATTCCGGACTCGTGCTGGTGGACTGGGAGTCGTTCGCGCTCGCCCCGCACGAGCGGGACCTTTTCCACCTGCCCGAACACGACCGACGGGCCCTCGGCGGCGAGCCCGAGATGATCGAGCTGTTCGAACTGGAGTGGCGGCTGACCGAGATAGAGCAATACGCCCGCTGGTTCCAAGCACCGCACACCGGCAGCGAGGACGACCGAATCGCGCTCGCCGATCTGCGCAACGAGCTCAACCACTGACGCCGCACGTCACGAGAGCCTCATGGGCGATGCGCCGACGTGCCCGACGGACATGCATGGACCTCCAGAGTCCTGACAGATTGCCTCAGGAGCGCGGGCGACTCGACGAGGGCTTGCCGGTCCTGCTCAGGGAGACCTTGCAGGAGGGCTATCACCGGCTGGAGCCCCTCGGCGCGATGACGTCGTCGTCGCTGAGATCAAGCCTGATGACGATCTCCGTGAGGGCTTTGGCGAGGGCGCGTTCGACGTGGTCATGAGGGGGCTCCCAGCTGGTCGTTGGCGCTCTTCCTCGACGCTGCGACGATCGCCGCGGCTCGTCCCGCATCAAGATCGTTCGTCCTCGCTTCGCTGCGGGCGCTGCATCTTGACCCGCTCCTCCCAGCAGCCGGCCAGGGCGTTGTCGAGGAAGGGCAGGAAGAAGGGTTAGCCGGCGGCCTTGCTCGCCACTGCGGCGGCTTCGGCCTGGGCGCGATTGGTCTGGGTGAGCCGGTAGGAGTCGGTGCCGGTCTCGATGATGTTGCCGCCGTAGGTGAGCCGGTCCACGATGGCCGCGCAGAGCCGAGGCTCGGTGAATGTCTTGGTCCATCCCGAAAACGACTCATTTGAGGCTATCGCGACACTGCTGGTCTCCTCCCTTTCGGTCAAAACCTGGAACAGCAGTTCGGCACCGCGACGATCAAGCTCCATGTAGCCCAGCTCATCCAGGCAGAGCAAATCGACGCGACCGTAACGGGCGATCGTCTTGGTCAGCACCTTCTCGTCAGCGGCCTCGACCAGCTCGTTGACCAGCTTGGCGGCCAGGATGTACTTGACCTTGAACCCGGCCATCGCGGCCTCGGTGCCCAGCGCGATGAGCAGGTGCGACTTGCCCGTCCCCGAATCGCCGATCAGACACAGCGGCAGGTGCTTGCGCACCCAGTCGCATCCGCCAGCGTGTGGATGACGGCCGGGTCGACGTGGGGGTTGGCGTCGAAGTCGAACTCGCGCAGCGATTTTTGCCGTGGGAAGTTCGCCATCTTGATCCGCCGGTCGGAGGCCTTGCGGGCGCGGTAGTCGCATTCGGCCATCAGCAGCTCGGCCAGGAAACCCAGGTAGCTCATCTGCTCGCGGGCGGCCTGACCGGCCAGGTCGGTGAACTGGCCGCGCATGGTCGGCAGCCGCAGCTTCTGACACGCCTGGTAGATGGCGGCCTCGGCGGCTTCCTCGGTCAGCCCGCGGCGGTGAAAGGTGGTCATGACTCTCCCTCGGATGCGGGCCGGCCGCCGGGCGGCGGCGCAGCAACTGGTCATAGACGGCCACTGACGGCAGCGGTCGGGTATCGGGCGGCAGCTGGGCCAGCCGCCGGGTGGTCAGCGACACCACCGCCGGCTCATCCAGCCAGGCCAGGCGCTCCGGCCGGGGCGGGACCGGCCCCGGAACGGGATCGTCGTCGGCCTGGGCGGCCTTGCGCGCCTCCAGCGCGACGGCATCAGCGGTCAGCGCCCCCACCGTCAGTGCGGCCGCGATCCCGGCCACCACGTGGCGATGCTCCAGGTGCCGGTGCAGCAGCAGCACCTCGATCAGCGCCCGGGTGCCGGCCGCGTCCCCGTGCTTGCGACGCGCGGCCGCCCACCACGCCTCGTGCGCGGCGGTGAACGTGCCCGAGGCCCGGGCCTGCTCCAGCGCAGTCGCGCCGGGCAGCGCGCCCGGCTTGTGCACCAGCGCCTCCAGGTAGTGGTCCAACTCCAGCCGGGCTCCGCCCTTGGCGATCAGCCGCTCGTGCCGGGCCACCTCCACCCCCTTGTGGTAGACGACCAGGTGGGAGGCGAACAGCATGACCCGCACCTCGTGCCCGGCCAGCCGGATCGGCACCGAATAGCGGTTGGTGCGCACGCTGATCTGCCCGTGCAGATTGACGCGCGGGGTCAGCAGCCGGCCGATCTCGAACGGCTCGACCGGCAACGGCGCCAGCAGCTTCTGCTCATGAGCGAAGCGCTCGCCGATGGTCTGCGGGCGCATCCGGATCCGGCGCTGCTCATCCTTGACGTCCCAGCGGTCGATCAGCGCGTTGAGCTCATTCATCGAGCTCACTTCAGGGACGGGCACCATGTGATTGCGGCGGAACCAGCCGATCTGCCCCTCCGCCCCGCCCTTCTCGTGTGCGCCGATCAGTCCCGGGCGGCAGTAGAAGGCGTCGATACCGGCCCAGCTTCTGAAGGCGACCCATCGCTCCGATTCCACCCGGGCCCGGGAAAAGCCCAGCACCTTGGCCACCGCGGGCTTGAGGTTGTCGTAGCGCACCTTGCCCGTGGGCAGCCCGCCCAGCGCGGTCATCGCGTGCACGTGCCCCTCGAAGAACGCCTCTTGGGAACAGGTGAGGAACATCCTGTGCACGGCCTTGCCCGACCAGGACAGCCGGAAGGCGAACAGGTAGCACCGGGTCAGCTCGCCCGCCGGCCGGATCCACACGTCCCCGAACTCGGGCATTCCCCCTTGAACGAGGACACCTCGGAGACTGGATCTTGAGATCCAGGGGAAGAGATGTCACTGATGGTGATGAAGAACTACCCGCCCGAGTTCAAGGCCGACGCGGTGGCGTTGGTGTTGTCGAGGCCGGACCGGACGATCACGTCGATCGCGAGGGACCTCGGAGTCAGCCGCGAGACGCTGCGAGTCTGGGTGCGCGCCGCGCAGGCCAGGGGCGAAGGCGGACAACGTGGAGCCGGCGCGGCCCCGGCAGGTAAGGCCGCGTCGGGCGGGCACGTACCCTCGGACGACGTGCTAGAAGAGGAGAACAAGCAGCTCAAGGCGCGGATCCGGGAGCTGGAGCAAGAGCGGGACATCCTGCGCAAGGCGGCCAAGCTTTTCGCGGGCGAGACGAACTGGTGAACCGCTTCCAGTTCGTTGAGGATCACAAGGCGCTCTACGGGGTGAAGCGGTTGTGCCGGGTGCTGCAGGTGTCTCGCTCGGGCTTCTACCGGTGGCTCAAGGGCGCTGTGGCACGGCTGGCCCGCCGCCAGGCCGACGCGCAATTGGCCGAGCGGATGCAGCGAATCCACGCCGAGCACGACGGCACCTACGGCTCGCCCCGGATGACGGCCGAGCTGCGCGCAGCAGGGATGAAGGTCAACCACAAGCGGGTGGAACGGGTGATGCGCGAGCACGGCATCGCCGGGCTACGGCTGCGCAAGAAGATCCGCACCACCATCCCGGAGCCGGACGCGGCCCCGGTGCCGGACGTGATCCAGCGCGACTTCACCGCCGCGCAGCCGAACACCCGCTACGTCGGCGACATCACGTATCTGCCCGTCGGCGGCGGCCGTTTCCTGTACTTGGCCACGGTCGTGGATCTGTATTCGCGCCGGCTGGCAGGCTGGTCGATCGCCGGCCACATGCGCACCGAGCTCGTCATCGACGCGCTGCAGGCAGCCGCGCATACCCGGGGCGGCCGCCTGGACGGCGCGGTTTTTCACAGCGACAACGGGGCGCAGTACTGTTCGCGGGAGTTCGCCCGGGCCTGCCGCCAGCTCGGCGTCACCCGCTCGCGCGGCGCGGTCGGCACCAGCGCCGACAACGCGCTGGCCGAGTCCTTCAATGCCACCCTCAAACGCGAGACGTTGCAGGGTGCGCACCACTGGCCCGACGCCCGGACCGCCCGCCTGGCCGTGTTCCGCTGGATCACCCGCTACAACACGGTCCGACGGCACTCCCGCCTCGGCCAACTCAGCCCGATCGCCTACGAGATGATGGCAGATAGTCTGGGGCCTGCCGCCTGAAATTGGTGTTCGCGTTCATGGGGGAAGCCCCGTCCACCTCGGCCTCGACGCCGGGCTGGTGGCTTTGTTCGATGAAGACCTCCGCCGGCCCCCGGCCCACCTCTAACCGGATCTGCGGACGGCGTTTGGCGACGTAGACGCGGACCATCCCGTACGACACCCCGGCCGCCTCATGCTCCTCCACCAGCCGGTCGAAGATGCGCCTGGCCGTGTGCCGCTGCTTGGGCGGTGCGTCCAGATCCGCCCGCAGCATCTGATCGATCAGGGGTTTGAACGAATCCAGCCTCGATGGCCGGGGCGGCAGCGGCTTGCGCGGCTCGGGCCAGACCGAGGCCAGCGCCTTCTCCATGGTGCGAAAGCCCACATTGTGCTTGCTCTGGATGGCCCGGATGGACAGCCCCGCTCGAGAATCGCGGCGGATCGCCGCGTACAACTCGACCTTGGACTGCACCGGCGCCACCTCATCCCGAGAAGCACACCAATGCTCTCACCGCAAGCTGTCGAGCGCTATTAATTCTCAACGACATCGTCTTCCCCCGGAAACGATCGCTGTCGCAGGAGACCGGCAAACGCTGTCACTTGTCACCGACAGAACCAGCCGGCGGCCGGCGGATGCCCTTGGCGGTCGTGACCCTGACCTGGCGATCACCGGCGAACGGGTCCGTCAACGGGCATCCGATGGCGCACCACGGCAGTTCCCGTCGATCGTGCCCGGCGAGCCTGACGCCCTGGACGAGCTGATTGAGCTGGGCGCGGCGTTCGCTCCGGGGAGGGGCGATTTCGAGCTGCGCCTCTTCGACTCACCCGCCGAGGAGCCGACCCGGCTGCCGGCGATCGGGGCCTACCACCGGCAGGTCGGGGTCAGGTAGAACGGCGTGAGGGCGCTCAGCCCGGGGCGTGCCACAGGCGGATGGTGTCGTCCGACGACTGGCTGGCTAGCAGCCGGTCGTCGGGGCTGTAGGCCAGGTTGTAGATTTCGTTGGTGTGGCCGGTCAGTGTGGTCCGCCGGCCGGTGGCGAGGTCCCACACCTCAATCGTCCGCCTGTCCGCGGATCTGCAGGCGAGTTGGTTGCCTCGGTTGTTCGTCCAGCCATCGGGGATGGTGACAGGCTTCGTCTCGCCGGTGTCGAGGTCGATGAGGCGGCTGATGCGGCGGCCATCTCTCGACAGTTCGGCGACGACCGCCGTCCGCGTGCCGGGCACGAACCGCGTTTCCACATTCCCCGACATCTCCACGAAGCTCACGCGCACCCGTCGCCCGAGGTCCCAGTACTCGATGCCGCGACCGCCCGTGTCCTCCAGGCGCAAGTTTCGCCCGTCGGAGCTGAGCTCGACGCTTGTCCCCGTCGACACGGGGGTGGCCGGTGTCGATGGAGCCGAGCGGGCTGCCGTCGTCCAGGCTCCACAGCCGGATCTGCCCGTTTGCAAGCACGCCCGCCAGCACACCGTCGGCGATGTCCTCGGCGAGCACGCCGGGGAAGGTGAAGGTGCGCTGGTCTCCCCACAGCCGTCTGACCGCCAGTGAACCGCTTGGGCGACTCCAGCGGATCAAGTAGGCCCGGCTGCTGTCGACCGGTGCCACGGGCATCGGGCTGTACCCGGGCAGCGGGCCGTCGAGGACCTTTCCCGTCGCGGAGTCGAACAGCCACATATGCGTGCCGTTCACCGTCACGAGGATCTTGCCGTCAGGGGTGAAGTGCGATGAGCCGGCGATGGTTCCGTCGTCGATGCGGGCTCCCGTCCGGGTGTTCCAGAGCGTGAGCGTCTCGCTGCCTCCTACTCTGACGACGAGCACGCCGCCGTCGGGACTGAACGTGGGGCGGTCGGCCCCTGACGCATGGGTCCGCCGATCCGGGTGCAGGTGCGCGGCTCCCACAGCTGGTAGTTGCCGGGCTCCAGGTCCGTGAGCAGGACGCGGCCGTCAGGGCTGAAGAGCAGGAGGGGGTCCGCGCTGATTCTGGGCAGGACGGTCCTGCATAGCTCCGCCCCGGTCCGCAGGTCCAGGATCGACAGGTTCGCCGGCGATTCGAGCGTGGCCACCAGACGACCCGCGGTGCTGAAGGTCACGTTACCGGCGCCGGGCAGGCTGCGGCCGATGGGACGCCCGGTCTCCAGGTCCCACAGCTGCATTCGCCCGTCCACCCCTTTCACCACCATGGTCCGTCCGTCGAGGAAGCGCATGTTGGTGGTTATGCCGGTCAGCAGGGTCCGCGAGGAGCCGTCGGGCGGCAACGCGCGGACCAGGGCGACGCATACGACCAGCGCGACCGCGACGCCCGCGAGCACCACGATCCTGCCGAGCCGGCGCCGCCGCGGGCTCGGCTCGGGCGGCCTCAGCGCAGTGCTGGCCAGCCAGTCCTGCATCCGGATGTGCCGGAACCGATACTCCCCGCCGAAGTGCTGCAGGAGCCCCTGCCGGTGCGCATCCTCCAGGAAGGTCACGAACCGCCACGGCAGGCGCCCGCGTAAGGCGAGCACGAACCGCACCCACACGAACCGGGCCCAAGCCCGAGTGAGCAACGTGAGCGACGCGAAGACGATCCCCGGCAGCAGCACAACCGCGCCCAGCAGCAGCGGGTCACTCCACTCCTCCGGTAAGACCGACGCAATCAGCTCCCTCAGCGACGGCTCTCCGGACCAGCCGGTGACCAGCGCCTGCATGATCTGCACCGCCACCAGCGCCACAATCAAGGCCGGACCCGCTCCCAACCCCACCACGGCGCCCGCGACCGCGGCCGAGACCAGGCTGGAGCGCCGGTCCTCGATCAGGAGCGCCACCGGCCCCGCCTCGCCCGATCGCCCCGGCGAGCCATCCAGCCACCGGTGCACGGCCAGCGCCAAGCCCGTCACGACCATCGCCGCCAGGCCCAGGGCCAGAGCGGACAGGTAGAACTCGGTGTTCTCGGGCGGCCAGCCGTACGCGAGGGTGATGACCACGCCCATGCCGATGAGGACCGGCAGGACCGGGATGGCGGCCAGGGCCAGGCCGGTCGCCATGCCCTGGCGCAGCCGCGCGGCCGCCCCGGCCGCGGTAGGAGCGAGCCGCCGGGGGGTAGCCGCCGCGTCGCCGGCATACCAGGCGATGATCGCGAGGATCGCGAACCCGCCTCCGATGTAGGCGCCGAGCAGAAGCGCGGTGTTGAGGCCGGTGTCCTCCCAGTCGCCGAAGATCAGCATCCATGCCCAGGACAGCAGCGTGAGCGCGACGCCGCACAGCACCGCCAGCCCGATGACCGCCCAGGGCGACAGCAGGCGCCCGCTCAGCCGCCACCACGCCAGCTCACGCTCGCGATGCTCGTGCAGGTGCTCGGCCAGGTAGGACAGCCAGCGCCGTGCCCGGCTGGGCTCGCCGACAACGGCCCCGATGAGCGCGTCCTCCACCGCCGCCCGCGACGGCAGGCGCAGCACGGGATCGAGGTCGCCTCCGCGCTCGCAGACGCTCCGCAGCATCGACACCGTCAGCGGCGTGGCCAGCGCCGCCTCGACCACGCCGCCCGGGTTCGCGTCCAGGTGCGCGTAGAGGGGCTCCAGGCGGGCCGCGTCGGCCCAGTCCACGGCGCGCAGGTAGGCCGTCACGTCGTAGATGTTCAGCGGTTCGAGCTCGATGACCGGTGCTTGGCGCAGCGGCGGGCTGCCGGTGCCGATGAGTTCGGAGTACTCGGTCGTACGGCAGGCGAGCACGATCGGACGGTCACGTGCGAGCGCCTCGTTGACCGCCCGCACCGCCAGGCGCCGAGTGAACTCCGGCATCTCATCCAGGCCGTCGACGACAGGCAGCAGCAGGTCATGGTCGAACAGGCTGCGCGGTATCTCCCGCGCTCCGCTGTAATGGGCGACGGCCAGAGTCCGCACGATCCACTCGCACAGCTTCTCCCGGGTAGGGTCCCAAGAGGCCGCCGACAGCAGGAGTGGCACCCGCTCGCCGGGCCGCCACTCCTCCAGCAGCCCGCGGACCAGCATGAACGACAACACGCTCTTGCCCGCGCCCGGCTCGCCCAGGATGACCAGGCGGCCATTAGCGATACGCCGGTAGTGCGCGGCCAGATCGCGGATGGCGCGCCGGAAGCCGACGTCGAGGCGGTTGCGCTTGCGCCCCTTGATCCTGCTGCCGTCTGGCGGGGCGGGCACGCCGTCGCCGAGTTCCGGCGCCGCGCTCGTCCACGACAGTGGCAGGACCTGCGGCCTGCTCAGCGCGTCGTCCCCGGCGACCGCGCCGGCCAGGATCATTTGCTTCAGATAGCCCGCGTGCGTCACCGGGTCGGTCGTGCGGGGTCCCGAGAGGCGGTCGTCGCGGCTGCGGCTCTGCCAGCGCCGCAGCATCCCCACCAGGGTCAGCAGCAGCGCGCACAGACCTACGACCAGGCTGAGCACGCTGGCGCGGGCGTCGTTGATCTCAAGGCCGTCGTCGGCCATCCACCAGGCCACGGCGCCCACGAGCACGAAGGAGACGATGAAGAGGAAGGCCCATGGCGCTCGCGGCATGACCGCATTATCACGCGGCGGGCGAGGCTCTCACCGGCGAAGCGGCGGCCTGATGCCACGAATCTCCCAGTCGCCGCCGGACGCCGTGGAGATCACCTAGTCCGAGACGCTGGGCTGCACGCCGTACACCTCGGGGATCGGCACGGGCCTGGCGACGACGTGGATGCGCAGGGTGCCGAGGCCCTCCAAGCCCACCTCGACCACGTCGCCCACCTCCGTCACCTCGGCCAATATCTGGGTACCGAGAAGATCAGCCGACATGCCTTACATGGCAAACAAGATCATATCGCTCTCACCTGCAAGAAGAGGCCAACAACCCCAGATAAGTTCGGTTATCTTTGGTAGCCCTCAGTTATGTGTCAAGTACTTCCTGCGGCCAGCGCGAGTCCGGCTGCGGTCAGCAGCCCGATCGCGGCCCATCTGAGTGTCATTCTGGTCATGCCGTCACCTCTCGTCTTTCCGATACGTCGTGATGTCCCGCCGCGTCCGTCAGATCGCGCCCCTTGGGGCAACCGCCAGGAGACGCCTGCGCCGCTGCGGGGCTGCGAAATCCAGTGCGCAACACGGCGTCGCCGCCCGTCACCCTGTTCCAGCCTGAGCCGGAACACACAGGTCACAATCCCGCCACGGGTCCTCAGTCTTGGGGTCCGAACAGTTGTCTGGCAGCCCCCTTTCATCAGTCCAGACAATCGGTGGCCCGCTCGTGGGGAAGCACTGGGCGTCCTGAGCAGGCCGTTGGAGTCCGGGGCCGGGCCGGTGGTGCGGGTTTCACATGCGAGTTGCGCAAGCTCCGCGGCAAGGCCGCACGGCTCTGCGAGCCCGCACAGACGCCGGCGAGACAGCGACAAGAACGTCAACAGGCGGACTTGACGGGGAAGCCTCGTGCGGACCGGTGCAGCCGTCGTCACCGGGAGACGCGGGCCTACTCGTTGCACGGCGCCTGGGAGGCGTTGATCCAGTCGATCTTGATGACGGTCACGCCGATGCTGATCGTGCTGTGTCCCTCGCCGAGGTCCCCGTCCTCGGCGCGGTGAATACACCACCGGCTCTTGGTGTTGTCCGGCCAGACGAAGGTGACCGCGACTTGGTCCTCGTTTTCGGGCCAGCCGTAGTTGAAGAAGGACCGGACGCCCTTGTACGGGCTCGCGGACGCGCTGGACACCGCCCAGTCCTCGCCGCGACCGATGCCGATCTTCGTGCCGGCCGAGATGGGGTGCTGGTAAGAATCGTGCCGCACGCCCCAAAGCGACGCTGCGTAAACCAGGAGCTCCCCGGACGGCTTGACATAAAAGCACTTAGCAAGCAACGCGACCTGCGGAAACGCCCGATCCAGCATTATCGTGCCGCAGAGCGCCTGACTCATCCCCGAACGCCCGGACCGAAAACCTGCCTTGCGCGGGTGACACCGTCGCGCACGGTGACCTGCGGCGATGTCGCTCGTTTGGGCCGTGCGGCGCGATTCTTACCGGCGGGCCAAACCGGACATCTCACTCGAACCCGGCGGGCAGCAGGCCGATGCCACGGCGGCCGCCGACCGGGCCTGGCTAATTGAGATGATGCGCGGCCGATGACGACCAGCGCGAAACCCCGGCGGCACAAGGTGCGCATTGTGTACACATGTTCCCCATGGCTCACAACGACAGCGCCGCCGCCGGGGACGTGACCGCACCATCCGCCACACAAGACGCTGCGGAGGTCGCGCCGCCGGCGGAGCGGGAGCTGGGCATCCGCGAGGCGCGCGGGCAGCTCGGCGAGCTGGCCGACCGCGCCCGCTACCTGGACGAGATCACCTACCTGACCAAGCACCGCACCCGCATCGCCGCGGTGGTGCCGGCCGAGGCCGCCCGCACCCGCGCCCAGCTGGCCGACACCGTCGAACAGAGCCTCGCCGAAGCTGAGCGGACCCGGCGCGACTACGAACGGCTGCATCGCGCCGCCGACGCCGTGCTGGAGGCCCGCGAGGTGCTGTGGGCCCGCGCCCACCAGCGCGTGTGGACGGTGCTCGACCACCTGTCGGCGTACACCTGGAAGTGCACAAGCACGTACAGGCCAACGTGCAGAGGTGAGGCAGGGCAAGGAACGTTCGACGAGTTGTCGCCGGGTTCCGCCGGTGATCGTTTCCCCTGGCTGCGTCTTCGATCGACCGAGTACGATCCGGGCCTGGCCCTCGTGTCGCGAAGGCCCAGCGGGGTGGAGGCGGAAAGTGCGGCTGGCTGAGAAGTTGCGGGCGATGGCGGCTTCACGCACGGCCGTCCGCATACGAAGGCTGGATCTGGCGTTCTTGGCGGTTGCCGGCCTGATTCTGCTGGCGGGCTTGATCTGGTTGCTCGGCCCCGGGGCTGGGTGGGTCCTGGAGCACGTCGACGATGTGACGGGGTTATCGGGCAAGGAACGGGCCGAGGCACTGGACGCGATCCGGGGTCGAGGGCTGGCGCTTTCGACGGGAGTAGTGGCGCTCGTGGCGGTGTTCTACACCGCTCGAAATGCCGACACCGCCCGGCGCACCTACGAGGTGGGCCAACGAACTCTTGCTCTTGGCGAGCAGGGCCTGGTCACTGACCGATACACCAAGGCGATCGAGCAACTCGGCTCGTCGGAACTGGCCGTTCGGCTGGGTGGTGTCTACGCGCTGGAACGGATCGCCCGTGACTCGGTGCGCGATCATCCGACGGTGTTAGAGGTGCTTACCGCCTTCGTACGCGAGCCTTCCCGCCTTGCCCCGGCCAGCCAATCCGGCCACGGTACGCACGGGCAGGCAGCGAATGCGCCGGCCTCGTTGGAGGGTCGGCCACGGCTGAGGGCGGACGTACAGGCGGCGGTGGCCGTGATAGGCCGCCGGAACGTCAATCATGACGATCCCGATCGTGGACGAGTCGATCTAGCAGAGGCGCATCTTGCGGGCGCGGATCTCGCAGGAGCGCAACTCGGCGGCGTTGACCTTGCTCAAGCCGACCTCACCGACGCGGACTTGACCGGAGCAGATCTCTCTCGCGCGAACCTATGGAGAGCCAACCTCACCCGCGCTCGCCTCACCCGGACGGATCTGTCTGGCGCGATTCTCGACGGGGCCCAGACTCACTGATGCGGTGACAACAAGGGCGAACTTCGACGATGCCCACCTGAACGGTGTGCTCGGCCTGCCGGACGACGTGGCAGGAGCGCAGCAGAAGTCTCCGCCGGCGATCTGAACATCCGCGGAACGAGTCCTGGCGGGCGCCACGATGACCAACGCGCTCTGGCTGATCGGCGCTCTGTATAACTACTCGTACGAGGGTCTGCACAAATACCTGTACGCCGACACCACCTGGCCGCCGACTTCTACGACACGGTCGAGAACGCGGTGGTCGCCGAGCTGGAGGCCGAGCGCAACCGCCCCGCCCCCGGCACCGTCGCCGGAGACGACGATGACGACTGGGCCGTCGATGGGCCGCCGCTCGACGTGCGCTACCTGACCGAGCTGACCGAGCTGCGCGAGCGGGAGAAGGACCGCCGCGACTTCGCCCGCGACATCGAGGAGCGCGTCGCCGAGCTCGAGCGCGCCGACGCCCGCCTGCAGTCCGGCCAGCAGCACACCCTGGACTGGACCGGCTGGACCGAACGCATCGAGCACCTCATCGGCGTCATCGCCACCGGCGACCCGGCCACCCGGCCCGGCATCGTCTGGAACGCGCGCCAGCGCCTGGCCACCGCGCTCGCCGAAGCCGCCACCATGCTCGGCGAGCTGGAGACCACCCCGCCGGCGGCCGACATCCCGGCCGACGTCACCGGCTACCTCGCCCGCGATATCTGGACCGGCGCCGCCGGCATCGTCGGCGGCCCGCTGGTCACCTCCTATGCCTCCCTGGCCAAGCAACTGCACCTGACGCCCGAGGCCGCCCGCCGTGCCCTGACCGAACTGCACCGGGCCGGCCGCGTGAAGCTGTACCGGTACTTCCACGGCCGCCAGAGCGAGGTCGACCCGGCCCACCTCCACGAGCAAGCCACCTTCCACCTGATCCTCATCGGCGACTGCGAGGACGCCGGCCACCCCCGCCCCACCGTGATCGTCGACCTGTGAGGCCACAGCGGGGCGCTCCCACGCGCGCGGACACGTGCGTGGCCACGCGGGTAGGCGCCTAGGTGTGCGGGCGCGCGCTCCCGCGTTCTACAACCCGTGCCATTACACGGGGGACGTGACACCGTCACGCGACGGCCAACTCTTCCGGCGATCAGTGGCTCAGGAGCCGAAGAGGAAAGTCCAGTTACCGAACCCCAGAAACACAACGATCTTTAAGAGCCTGCTGACAAAGGCTTAAGTGCTGGCGGGCATGGGCCCGTAGAGAGCCGGTCCGATCTTGTTGATGTAGCCCTGGTGGGACCATTGGGACAGCTGAACGCGGAAGCTGTTGACGTTCTCGATCCCGAGGATGGCGGCCAGCTCACTTCCTCGCCAGGCTCGCCACGGCTGGGCGGCCAGGAGCTGCAAGACCTTGCCGCGCCGGTCGGGGCTGGACAAGACCGGTAGCGGTGGCGGGTCGCCCCAGCGGCTCGGAGATGGCAGGCCCGCCAGCTCGCGCGTCAGTCGGCGGGTCATCTGGTGCACGGTGGCCCACCAGATCATGGCCTCGTGATGGACGGGCTTGCGTTCGTGGATCCGCGCCAGGCGGCGGTAGCGGACCAGCCAGGCGAACGTCCTTTCTGCCACCCACCTGCGCGGCAGCACGACGAAGCCACGCAGATCGTCGGAGCGCTTGACGATCGTGACGGTCAGGTGGAGCACGTCGCGTGCCCAGGTGAGCAGGCGCCCGGCGTAGCCGCCATCCGCCCAGACCAGCGCGATGGCGGAGAACTTCTCCCGCAGCCGGGCCAGCAGCGGGTGGGCGCCGTCACGGTCTTGGACGGAGGCGGCGGTGACGATCACGCACAACAGCAGTCCGAGCGTGTCGACCGCGATATGCCGCTTCTGTCCCTTGATCTTCTTGCCCGCGTCGTACCCGCAGGCTGCCGCGCCGACGGTCTCGGCCGCCTTGACCGTCTGGGAGTCGATGCACCCGGCGGTGGGCAGCTCGGCGCGTCCGGCCAGGATGCGCAGCCGGCCGCGTAAGCGCCCGGCGAGCCGTTCGGGCAGACCACGCCGGGACCACCGCAGGAAGAAGGCGTAGACCGCCTCATGCGGCGGGAAGTCCACCGGCAGGGCCCGCCATTCGATCCC
This sequence comes from Nonomuraea fuscirosea, assembly GCF_035917475.1. Classification (NCBI taxonomy): domain Bacteria; kingdom Bacillati; phylum Actinomycetota; class Actinomycetes; order Streptosporangiales; family Streptosporangiaceae; genus Nonomuraea; species Nonomuraea fuscirosea. The sequence goes on from NZ_CP109074.1 coordinate 3,549,350, forward strand.
ATACCTGGTCACGTAGTTGATCGCGTCGAGTGTCGCGCGCAGGTCATGCACCATCGGCCTGCCGGTGGCCTGGACCAGCTCGGCCATCACCGCCCGCGCCTCGCCTTCGAGCACCGCCCATTCGGCATCGGTCAGATCCGGCGGATATGACGGCTTGCGGTCATGACATCGGCATCCCGGTGAGGCGCAACCACTGGCGCTCACGGACGCGGGCGTGTAAACAGACAACCACGGGCTCCTGGTTGCCGAGTTGCGTAGACAACACCTCAGCTATCAGGAGCCCGCTCCTGTCCGCAGGCGTATCGCTCGAAGAGCTCGACCAGGGCATCCCCTGTGATCCGGCCTCAGCGACCAAATCCTTCGTCAGCAGGCTCTAAGAGCCTGCTGACAAAGGCTTAAGTGCTGGCGGGCATGGGCCCGTAGAGAGCCGGTCCGATCTTGTTGATGTAGCCCTGGTGGGACCATTGGGACAGCTGAACGCGGAAGCTGTTGACGTTCTCGATCCCGAGGATGGCGGCCAGCTCACTTCCTCGCCAGGCTCGCCACGGCTGGGCGGCCAGGAGCTGCAAGACCTTGCCGCGCCGGTCGGGGCTGGACAAGACCGGTAGCGGTGGCGGGTCGCCCCAGCGGCTCGGAGATGGCAGGCCCGCCAGCTCGCGCGTCAGTCGGCGGGTCATCTGGTGCACGGTGGCCCACCAGATCATGGCCTCGTGATGGACGGGCTTGCGTTCGTGGATCCGCGCCAGGCGGCGGTAGCGGACCAGCCAGGCGAACGTCCTTTCTGCCACCCACCTGCGCGGCAGCACGACGAAGCCACGCAGATCGTCGGAGCGCTTGACGATCGTGACGGTCAGGTGGAGCACGTCGCGTGCCCAGGTGAGCAGGCGCCCGGCGTAGCCGCCATCCGCCCAGACCAGCGCGATGGCGGAGAACTTCTCCCGCAGCCGGGCCAGCAGCGGGTGGGCGCCGTCACGGTCTTGGACGGAGGCGGCGGTGACGATCACGCACAACAGCAGTCCGAGCGTGTCGACCGCGATATGCCGCTTCTGTCCCTTGATCTTCTTGCCCGCGTCGTACCCGCAGGCTGCCGCGCCGACGGTCTCGGCCGCCTTGACCGTCTGGGAGTCGATGCACCCGGCGGTGGGCAGCTCGGCGCGTCCGGCCAGGATGCGCAGCCGGCCGCGTAAGCGCCCGGCGAGCCGTTCGGGCAGACCACGCCGGGACCACCGCAGGAAGAAGGCGTAGACCGCCTCATGCGGCGGGAAGTCCACCGGCAGGGCCCGCCATTCGATCCCATACCTGGTCACGTAGTTGATCGCGTCGAGTGTCGCGCGCAGGTCATGCACCATCGGCCTGCCGGTGGCCTGGACCAGCTCGGCCATCACCGCCCGCGCCTCGCCTTCGAGCACCGCCCATTCGGCATCGGTCAGATCCGGCGGATATGACGGCTTGCGGTCATGACATCGGCATCCCGGTGAGGCGCAACCACTGGCGCTCACGGACGCGGGCGTGTAAACAGACAACCACGGGCTCCTGGTTGCCGAGTTGCGTAGACAACACCTCAGCTATCAGGAGCCCGCTCCTGTCCGCAGGCGTATCGCTCGAAGAGCTCGACCAGGGCATCCCCTGTGATCCGGCCTCAGCGACCAAATCCTTCGTCAGCAGGCTCTAAGAGGTGAAGCAGCAAGATAGACGTTAAGAGGCCCCTGATCTCCAACAGTGTTGAGCGACAGGAGAGTGTCAGCGGGCCGCGATGCTAAGCGTCAGTAGCAGAGTGTGATCAGACAGGTGGATGGAAATCTTAGATGAACAGCGGCGCCGAGGGCTTCACCCTGGCTCTCCAGGTGACCTCGAGGCCACAGAGAGCGCCGGCCTCATCTTCGAGGACGTGGCCGGGCTAGCCAGAACAGGACCGCCACCGCGACCCCGCTGAGCGTCGCCTCCAGCGGCCCCCTCCCGGCCGTCAAACTGATGACGAAGGCGACCGCCCCCAGCGCGGGCGCAGCCACCAGGTTGACCTTGGTGCGCAGGTCCATGGCACGCCTTCGCGGTTCGTCCCGGCCGAGGCCGAGGAGGTTCGCGAACAGGTTGGGGAACATGTTGTCGATCTGGTCCTGCAGCCGCGCCGCTTCCCGCGCCTCGGTCGCCGCACGCTGGCGCTTGCCCTGGACACTGGCCAGTTGCGCGCGGGCCAGATGCAGGTCGATCACCGCTCTGAGCACGCCGACGTCCTGGACGAGCCGTTCGTAGAGCGCGACCCTCTCGCGGGCCGCGGCCACGGCCTCCTTCTTCCTGCGTAGCGCGACCAGCAGTGTGACGTACTGGTTGAGCATCTGCGCCAGCTCCAGCCTGGCCGCTGCCTCTGCGTCCGGATCGGCCGGATCTGCCTCTGTGACGGCCGCGCGCAGCCGCTCCGCTGCTTCCTGCGCGTAGGGCATGGCCTCCTCCTGCCTGCGCAGCGCGGTGAATGTGGTCATCATCCCGGCCAGCGCGTTGGTGAGCAGGGGACCGCCGAAGTCTCGGATGCCGGCCAGGTGCTCCTGGCCGATGGCGAGGGCCTCCTCCCACCGTTCCAGCCGCTGGTACATGCCCATCAGGCTCACCGCGTTCCTGGCCAGCGCTGACTGGAAGGAGCGGATCGGGTGTCTGGCGACGGTCTCACGCGCCAGCGCCACTGCCTCGATCGCGGCCCGCATCCCTTCGTCGTGGCGTCCCACGGTGAACAGCTGGACGGCGTGCGCGCCGAGCATCGCCGCCACCCTGTGTCCGAATGCGTCAGGGTCCGCCTCGGCCAGCCGCCTGCTCAGTGTCACCGCCTCCTGCGAGGCTTCGATCGCCTGCTCCTCGCCCTGCTTCAGTGTCATCCGCAGGTTCGCGAGATTGCCCAGGGCCATGGCCAGGCCGCCCTGGAGGTCGAGGTCGTCGGGAGCGGCGGCTACGGCCAGCCGGTGGTTCTGCACGGCCTCCTGCGCCGACTCGATCGCCTCGCTGTTCCTGTCCAGCTGATAGGCGAGTATTGCGCGGTTGCCGAGCGCCATCGCCAGATTGAACGGGTCGTCGAGGCCGCGGAGCAGATCCACCGCTTCCTCCACGGCCGACATGGCCTCCTCGTCGCGATCGGTGCCCATGAGCAGGTTGGCGAGGTTGTTCAGGTTGGTGGCCAAGGAGCCGGTGAACCGGGCCGGGTCCTCTCCCACGAGGGCACGGTAGCCCTCGATGGCCCGCTCCTCATGGGTGACGGCGTCCAGCGTGCGGTCGACGACCAGCAGGCGGCGCGCGAGAGTGGCGTGCAGCTCGGCTCGCATGGCCGGGTCGACGCCGGTGGCCAGGCGGTGGGCGGCGACGCGCTCAGTGACGGCAGCGATTCCAGCGTCGAGGTCAATGTACCTGCGCTCGGGGAAGAGCCTCTCGACCGCGTCGAGCACCGCCGGATCGAGGCCCGGTACCTCGGCGAGCGCGGTGAGCGCCGCTCCACCTCCAGCCAGCGCCAGCGCCGGATCCGCGGAAAGGACGTCGGCCAGGCTCTTGCTCACGTGCGGCCACCTCGTGGCCGACGAGGCGAGAAAGGTGATGGCCCGTCCCGCGTAGGCGGGTGGGTCGCCGTCGTGGGCCAGCAATCCGGCGGTCGCGCCCGGCGTCCACGGGTCGGCGCCGTCGCCGGCCGCGTGGCCGGGCAGGGCCAGCGCCAGCAGGTCCTCTGCCAGCCTGTCGGGGTAGAGCGGTTCCAGGACCCGATCCAGCTCGGCCGGCGGGTAGCAGACGGCATGATCGTCGATCAACTCGTGCGGGTGCCCCGGCAGGCCCAGCCCGCCCAGCACCCCTGCCGCCGCCTCGTAGCTCTGGGCGCCGGTCAGCACAGCGGTGAACACCGTCCTGGCCATCACCTGCGGAGGTGTCGACAGAGCCTGGTTGCCGTGCAGCTCTGTCCAGTGGCGGCGTTCGCGGTCGAGCAGGTAGGCGGAGAACTCCGACGGATCGCCAGGCGGGCTGACGCCTCTGGCGCGCGCGTCGACGGCTACCAGGGCGGCCATGTGCAGGGTCAGCACGAGCTCGAATCCGGGGCCGTCGAGGCGAGGCGGGGCAACCGCATCCGGGACGGCCAGGCCGTACCGTTCGCAGAAGCAGTCGTGAGCGGCGGCGAACACCCGTTCACGGTCGATCGCCGTCCGGGGCAGCGGTCCGAGCAGCAGGTCGCCGGTTCGCGCGCCATATTCGGTCAGTACGGCACGCAGCGCCGGCCAGGACCGCACCGACCTGGCCACCAGCAGCACCCGCGCGCTTGGAGAAGCGTGCAGCAGCGCGTTGGCGAACAGCCAGCTCAGATGGGACAGGGGCCACCGATCCGCGTAGTCGACGATCAGCAGCACGCCGGGCGCCGCCCCGGGGAGCAGGTCCTGGCTGCCGGGAGACGGGACGGCACGGTGGACGGCGGTCACGACCTTCCAGCCGCGCTCGGCCGCCAGGTCGGCGAACGCGGACACCAGGCGGGTCTTGCCCTGGCCACCCGGGCCGTGCAACCAGCGCGCCGCCAGCTGCGGCCCTTCCAGCCACGAGGTCAGGTCGGCGAGTTCGGCTTCGCGCCCGTCGAAGGCGACGACCTCGTAGCGGGCGTCGAGCAGCCTGCTGGGCTGTTCGAGCAGCCAGGCGGCGTCCACGGTCGGTCGTCCTGCCCGCTCGATCAGCGTGTAGACGGGACCCGCGTCCTGAAAGACGTGCAGGTCCGCGCCGATGACGCCGTATGCGAAGCCGGCCTCCGACCGGACCGTCTGCTGGAAGATCGGCTCGCTCACCGAGCCGGGTCGTCGATGTCGCCGTGAATGATGATGTTGCCACCCTGGGCGGCAAAGAGCTTGCCGTGGTCGCGGGCGATGTTGTTCTGTACCCACGTCATCGACTTCTCGGGGAGCCCGGCCTGCAGCTCGGTCACCAGGTCGCGCAGCTCGCCGGCCAGCTCCGGATGCTCTTCGAGCAGATCCTCGACCTCCAGCTGCCACACGCCGATCAGCGCCTGGCGGACCCGATCTTCGTCCTTCCGCGCCACCCGGCCCGCGTTGGTGTCGAGCTGGGCGTCGATCCTGTCCAGTTCGGCCTGGCCGCGTCTGGAGAACAGGCGGGAGAAGCGCGACTTGGCGCTCTCCCATCCGTCTGTGGCCATCGCGCCTACCAGGGTGGTGGCCGCGGTGGCAGCCAGGGCGGACAGGGCCTCTGCGAGCATCGGATCTCCTCGGGGGTAAAAGCCTGCCACGAGTGTCCATCCCGGGGAGGGATCATTCAATCGTTGCGCAGCCGCGCCGAACAAGCCCTGAAGGACAGCGGCCTGCTCCACAGCCAGAACGGGCCGCACCGCATCAGCCTGGACGACGATGTTCGTTTCAGTCTCGACCACCGGCCCAGCGCGCCAGCCGACACCCGTGCACCGCGAGACGGCTTCCGGGCAGCACACCACCCGGCTTCGCCTCCAGAGCACAGTAACTGACGGTCACCCTCACTGACATCAACTTGTCGCGAGCCACTGCCAAGAACCTGTCGTTTCCACCGACAGAAACTCGTCGCTCAGCAAACAGTGGAGTTGACCCAAGGCCAGGTAGTTGGGTGTGTCCAGTTTTCGGCTCTGTCTCTCTTTCGGTGGTGACGGAGAGTCAGGCCAACAAGATGCGATGGCGGAGCAGCGTGAAGCCGGCTCGGCCGTGCATCTGGCGCATGATGCGTTTGGTCTTGGTGTTCACGCCTTCGGTGCCGCCGTTGTGGAAGGGCAGGGCGACGGCCGCGCGGACGGCGTCGCGGTCCTGGTCGAGGCCGCGGATGAAGGCGTGCAGGTGAGGGAGGTCAGCGGCGCGGGCGGTGGCGATCCACGCCTCGAGGCGGTCGGCGTTGTCTTCGCGTGGCCGGAGCAGGTCGGCGAAGCCGCGGACGAGTTCAGCCAGGTCGATCATCTCGGGGCAGGTGGTGATGAGGTCGTCGAGCAGGCGCCTGTGCTCGTCTTTGAGATTGTCGGGCCGGGTGAGCAGGAGCCGGGCCAGGCGGCGGGGTGAGATGGGCAGGCGGTCGGCCTCGACGCGGCCTTGGGTGATGTAGCGGTAGAGCAGGTTGAAGCTGCCCGGGTAGCCGAGGGCCTTGATCTCGTTGAACAGGTGTAAGACAGGGACGGTGGGGTCTTCTGCACGGCGGCGCCGAAGGTGGTCGCGGTAGGGATCGACGAGGGTGGGCCGGTACTGCGGAGCGCGTTGCAGGCGTTCGGGTTCGGGCACGCGGGCGTAGCGTTTGACGGTGTTCAGGCCCAGGTTCAGCCGGCGGGCGCATTCCAGCAGGCCGACGCCCTTGCTGAGCAGGTCGTGGATCTGCTGCCAGCGCTCGCGCGTGGTCTGCGCGCGTTTGCCGTCCTTGATCGGTGGTCCGGCCTTGGCCCAGCAGGCACTGTGCCCGGCGACTTCCTTGGTGACGGCCTCGCTGAAGTTGTGCCACAGGTGCCAGCGGTCGGCGACTTGGATGGCGTCCGGGAGGGCGCGGCGGATCGCTTCGGCGTAGGCGCCGGAGCCGTCCCGGCACACGATCTGCACCCCGGGATGGGCGCGCAGCCAGGCTTCCAGGACGTCGGCGGTGCGGCCGGGCAGGACGTCGATGCGCTCGCGGGTCTCGGCGTCGATCAGTACGGTGGCGTAGCGGTGCCGTCGGCGCAGCGCGAAGTCGTCCACGCCCAGCACGCGGGGGATCCGCGGCGGGGGCAGGGGCAGACGCAACAGCAGGCGCAGGGCGGTATGCCGCGATAAGCGCACGGCCAGCGCGGATAACGCTCTTTTGCCGGCGCGTCCTGCCAGCTCACGAACCACAGCGCCGATTTGGGAGGTCAGGCGAGGGGTGCGGCGTTGGTAGCGTTCCAGCACCTCGGGCACCTGCTCCCGGAAGGTCTGGCAGCAACCGCGGGTCGGACAGACCAGGCGGCGGATCCGCACCACCACCAGCACCCGGCGGGCGTCGATCGGGACATCGGCCACACAACGCTGGTGATAGCCGTGAACCCGCGCCGTCTCGGCCCCGCAGCCCGGACAGGCGACCGAGCCGTCCGGGGTTCGCGCACGTACCCGAATCTGCTCGCCCTCGTCCGCCACGTCTTCTACGACCAGCGGCGATAACCCCGAAAACACCGTACGCACAAGATCGTCCACACCGAGTACAACTTAGCGTGGCGTTACGGCACCTTCCGTCACCACCGAATCTGCGACAGAGCCGAAAACCGTACAGTCCCATGTGTGGCCGGAAGGGGCATCGCTACACCTGCACCCCCACAAGCACCGATACGAGATGGTCTCTAGATCGACTTGAAGAGAGACGGTCTTGGGTGAAAAGATCATGCCCCGGTTGAAGCTGTTTCAGCCACAGTGAACATCGAGAGGGCGAGTTGACGCTGGCGGTGGTGCGGCCTCTGCGGGACGTGAGAGGGCCCGCGACAGAGGAGGAACTCGCCGACTTCGAGCTGGACGTGCTGTCCGAGTTCGTCCTTGCGCGACTCTCCGCAGGGCTGGCCGACAGTACGATCCGAGGTGACGTCAGCCACCTCCAGCTGATCCGAGAGTGGTTCGACCGGCCGCTGTGGGAGATGGAACCCAGGGACGCGGACCGGTACTTCGGCACCGTTCTGCGCAACGCGTCGACGGCGACCCGGGCGGCGCGGGCACAGGTGCTGGTGACCTACTTCGAGTTCCTGGAACTGCGTCACAAGGTCGCGTTACACGAGCTGACGGGCCGCGTGGTCGAGTGCCCGATCGACGAGATGAACCGCCCCCGGATGTCGGTCGATGCGCAGATCCGTGTCCCGCCGACCGAGGCGGAGATCGAGCAGCTGTTCGCCGGCTGGCGCGAAGAGCTGGCATCCTGCCGCAAGTTCGCGCCAGCAGCCCGGAACTACACGGTGTCCCGCCTGTCGGCGGACGTGGGATTGCGGATCAACGAAGCCTGCATGCTCGATCTGGACGACGTGCGCTGGGAGCTGGGGCGCTTCGGCAAGCTCAATGTCCGGCACGGCAAAGGCTCTCGCCGGAAGGGGCCGAAACAGCGCCTGGTCCCGCTGATCAACGGAGCCGACAGCGTACTGACGTGGTTCGTCCAGGATGTCTGGAGCCAGTTCGACACCGACCACTCCCTGCCGGGCGCGCCGCTGTTTCCCTCGGAGCGTCGACAGATTGACGGACCGGGAGCGCGCGCAGGCACTGATGTTGTCCGGCGCGCGTTGGCGGCGGCGGTCGACCGGCACTTGCCGAGCTGGACGGGCAAGCTGACCCCGCACGTGCTGCGGCACTACTGCGCCAGCCAGCTCTACCGGGCAGGCGTGGACATCCTCGCATTCCAGGAGCTCCTAGGACATTCCTGGATCTCTACGACGATGCGCTACATCCACGTGCACGGAACCCGCATCGAGGACGCGATCATGCGCGGCCAGCAACGCGGCGCCCAGCGGTGGGAAGGGCTGATTCGATGAAGTGGAACTTGCGCCTGGCGGCGGCCAACCGAGGCATCTGGAAGGCCAGCGAGCTGCGACGCATGCTCGCCGAGCGCGGCGTGGAGATGAGCGTCGGAAAGATGTCCGGGCTGTGGTCAGGTCGACCCAGCGTGCTGCGTCCAGAAGAACTGGACGCATTCTGCGCGGTACTCCAGTGCGAGATCAGCGAGCTGATCACTGCTGAACCCGAGGCTGTGCCGGCACCCCCATCGCGGTCGGAGGAACGCAGCGCCGTCGGCCATGACAGCGCCGTCATGGAATTGCCCCGGATGGTGAAGCCGAGGGCGCAGACCGGTCGGTCGCTCCCGCCGCGGTGAGGGCGGAGCCAGCCGGCGGGCCATGCCCAGGGTGCGGAGGCCCGATCGAGTCCAGCACGAGCCGCCGCGGCGGACGACCGCGCCTGTATTGCCGCTCCTGTCGGCCATCGCGAACCGAGAAGCGGCGAACTCCCCCTGGCCACCAGGCCAGCGAACCATGCCGGACGTGCGGAGGCGTCGTGGACCGCGATGCCTCTGAGCGTCGCGTTGGGCGGCCCCGGCTGAACTGCGAAAGGTGTCGGCCAGCAAGGACCAGTCGGCAGCCCGCATCAGCGGTTCACCTCGATGACGTGACCGGTGAGCTGACCATTTCGTTCACGCACCGCGCCGTGCTGCAGAGGGTGGCCGAGGCCGCCGAGGCAGCGAGCTGGACTCTCCGCCCGGCGCTGGCTGGTCTGGTTCGCATCTTCGATGGGGCACCCGGATGGACAGCCGGTCCGCCGCACTCAGCTCAACACCGAACTCGGTGGTTCGAGCGGCGCCCGGCTGGCGCGCACGGTCCTCGACGAGGTCGGCCTCTTCCTCGACGACACCGTGTCCACGATGCGGTTGTGGATCGAACGCCAAAGCGGCCTGCTTCCGGAGGGCTTTCGCGCCGACGTCCGTGCCTGGCTGATCGTCCTCCTGGAGGGCAGTGCGCGCACCAAGGCTCGATCGGAGTCAACGCTCTATGCCTACTTCGGACGAGTCCGACCACACCTCTTAGCTTGGTCGGAAACCCGGAACCAGCTGCGGGAGATCACGGAGAACGACGTCTCCCAGGTGTTGGACGCGTTAAGCGGCCACCAGCGCGCTGGCACCTTCACCGCATTGCGGTCACTGTTTCAGTTCGCCAAGCGCCACCGCCTGATCTTCGCCGACCCGACCCGCCGCTTGAGCGTCGGCCGGGCGCCAAGGCGCGTATTGCAGCCCATGACGGACGCGAAGATCGCCGAAGTGAAGAGGACAGCGGTGACTCCAGAACAGCGCCTGGTCGTCGCCTTGGCCGCCGTCTACGCCATGCGCGCGAGCGCCATTCGCCACCTGACTCTTGGCGACATCGACCTGCCCAGCGGCTGATCCGGCTCCGCGGCCATTACCAGAAGCTATCCGATCTCGCGCACCGCGCCCTCGTCGACTGGTTGCATGAGCGCCATCACAAGTGGCCGCATACGCCCAACCGCCATGTCCTGATCTCGTGGAAATCCGCTGCCAGCACCGAGCCTGTCAGCGACTACTACCTGACCTGGCGTCTACTGCTTCTCGGCGTCCGGCTTGAGCAGATCCGAGGTGACCGTGTCCTCCAGGAAGCACTCGTGGTCAACGCGGATCCGTTGCACCTGGCGCTGGTCTTCAACCTCAGTTCGCAGACCGCCATCGAGTACGCGGACATCGCCCGAAGTCTGCTGGAGCGACCTATCGAGGACATGTTGAGCTGAATGTTGGAGCGTCGGGACAGCGCCGGAGGAAAGTAGCAGGGATGTCCGTAACTCATCATCGTCGATCATCCAGGTCATCCCACGCCCAGGAAGCACCACAGTCCGGCGTGCAGGCTAGCCGCCGCGCCGACGGCCAGATTCTGTGCCACATACCGCCAGAACCGCATCATGCGGCTTCGGGCCATAGCCTCTCGAAGAGCACGCCCGCGACGTCGGTCACGGGCACAGTGATCATCTGTACGACACGCTTCTGCTTGAACTCGCCGTCTGCCACCATGCCTGCATGACGAGCCTTTCTCGGGTGGTAATCCCAGCGCTTTTCGTGATGAGCGTCTCGCTGACCTACCAGAGCCTTGGAAATCGCTGGCTAATCCTCTGGCCAGCCGGCCTCTTCATCATTGGCGGCCTCATCTTCTGGGCACGAAGCCTCAGCCCTAAGGGCCGCGTCTGGCTGTGGCTTGCACTCGCCGTTCTGGTCACCGCGACCCTGATTGCTCTGGGCATCGCCAACGGGCTCGGGGCGATTGTGAGCGACTGGCTGCAGGGTAAGTCGCCCGAGAAACTGCTGCTGGGATCAACCAGCATGTTCTGGTGGGGGCGATACGGCAAAGTCATGCAGTTCGTGGCGGGCCTGCTGGTTGTGCTCGACCTACTCGGGCCCGATCGCCTGCGCAAAGGGGGCAAGCGGGCGAGGGGATGGACGAGTGTCGTCAACTCATGGACGGAATGGCTGTTCCTTCCGGTCAAACACCTGGACGAAGAGCAGTGGTTACGAGATCACATCATGCGACGTGATCGGATCCTCGGCCCCGCGTTCAGCGGCCACCAGACAACAATGCCCGGCCCGGCCTATCGGGTGGACATGGTAGACGAAGTTCCTCTTGGAGTCTCCTTCAGCGTGGAGGACTACCAAGCGCTTTACGGGAAGGTGCACGACTCTCCCGACGCTGACTACGAGACCATGCTCCGCGAGGTGAAAACCTTCGTGAAGACGCGCCTCGACCCGAAGGCTGCCGGACGGTGGAAACGGAGACGTCGGTTCCAGTCGTCGATGCAGTGGATCTTTGTGCTGGGCTGCTACGGCCTACTCTTCTTGTCGGTCGGCGCGCCTGACTTTGGCGGCGACCTCTGGACGCTTCTCTTGGGGACTGCGCTGATGGTCGGGTCCTTGTCATATCTGATACCGCAGGAACGGTGGAGGAGAGTGCCCTCCGAGCTCCCGATCCTGCCGCTGCGGTTGGTAACCGGGCTCTTCGTGGTGGTGTTTGATCGGAAGGAGCCTGGCATCTCGCTCCGCTGGCTAGGCCTCTTCATCTTCTGCTACGGCTTCGCACTGGACTTGCTGGCTTCCTGAACACTGTCATCCTCTGGTGGGGCTCCTGCACCTACTGCGGACTGTCATCGGTGCCGTGTCCCACTGACATCTCGTGACGCTCCACTGTTGAGCGACAGGAGATTGCCGTCGGCGCGACACGGGATGTCAGTAACTCGCGGTAGCAGTCCAGACCAGCAATTGGCTCACCGCGAGCGGTTCGTCGAAGCTGACGTGTGCTGCGACCCAGCGGGCAGGGTAGCGGCTGCCGGCGTGAACTTTGCGATGTGGTAGATGAGAGCGGAGTGGGGGTAGCCGCGGGCGGTCGCGTGTTTGAGCAGTTGTGCCGCGTCGCGGAAGAGGCCACGCCCCTCGGCGGCACACCCACATCGGCCAGTGCGGGCAGGTGGACGGTCACCGCCTGGTAGGCAGCCCGCGTTCTGCCGGTGGAAGAGCCTCCACGCAGTACCACCAGCCGGATGGAAGGGGCACACTATGGGTGGTGTTGCCACCGCGACTGCTGTCAGTTCGGTTCAGCCTAGTTCGTCGGCCTCGGCTGGTCGGCCCAGGTCGCGCAGCACAGCGGCAAGGTTGCTGCGGCTGGTCAGGGTGTCGGGGGCTTCAGCGCCGAAGAGGCGTGTCCGTGCCTCCAGGACTGCGCGGTGCTCAGTTTCGGCCTCGGCTGGTCGGCCCAGGTCGCGCAGCACAACGGCATGATCGCTGCGGCTGGTCAGGGTGTCGGGATGGTCAGCCCCAAACAGACGCATCCGGGCCTCCAGGACTGCGCGGTGCTCAGCTTCGGCCTCCGTCCACTGGCCAAGGTCCCGCAGCACATAGGCGAGGTTATCGCGGCTGGTCAGGGTATCGGGGTGGTCAGGCCCGAACAGCCGCGTCCGCGCTTCGAAGACGACCCGATTCTCAGTCTCGGCCTCGATCCACTGGCCAAGGTCCCGCAGTACATTGGCGAGGTTATGGCGGCTGGTCAGGGTGTCGGGGTGGTCAGGCCCGAACAGCCGCTTCTGAACCTCCAGGACTGTCCGGTTCTCAGTCTCTGCCTCCGCCAAGCGGCCCACCTCCCAAAGCACCAGGGCCAGGTTGCTGCGGCTGGTCAGAGTGCCGGGGTGATCGGCACCCAGCAGCTGTGACCGGACTTTAAGGACCGCCCGGTTCTCGGCTTCTGCCTCCGCCGGCCGACCCAACGCCCACAACACGAGGGCGAGGTCACTGCGGCTGGTCAGGGTATCGGGGTGCTTGGGGCCGTGCTGGTCGAGATTGGCGTTGAGGGCGTACTGGTAGGCAGTGGCGGCGAGTTGATAACGGCCCATGTTATAGGCAGTAGTGGCGAGGTCAGCGGCTTGGGCGGCATCGCCGTACCGGAGCGCGGCGGTGATCACTTCGGCGGGGACGTGATCCCCTGCCGGGCTGCGGCGTTGGGTGACGTCCAGGAGGTAATCGAACACTTCGACGTGGTCGTCGTCGCCGGTGCTTTGGAGCAAGGGGTTGCCTGTCTGCCGAACCTGGGTGGCCCACCGCCAGGCTTCGTCCATGGATTCCGGGCGTAACCGTGCCCCACCACGCGCCTCCAAGTAGCCAGCGTGCGCTTCCTCCAGCAGGGGCCTAGGCGCGCCCGAGAGGTAGCCCGCGCGGCGCAGGTCGACGGCTGCGGCGATCAACGCCGCTCCCCGTGGATGCGCGCCCCGGGACCAGGCGTTCTCCCATTCCCGCAACAGCCGCGGCCCACACGCCAGGTACTCGGCGATCCCCCAGGTATCGGCATGGGTGAGCGCGTCAGCGATCCGGGGATCTGCTCCTGCCGCCTCTGCGGCCCTGGTCCGCTCCGCTGCGGTGAACTGTCGTTCGAGAAAGATCCGGTGAGCCAGATCGAGTACCGCTTGGGTGTCGCGTTGAAGCTGCCGGGCCGTTTCCTCTTCGCTTGCGGCGGTGAGTCGATCCTCTTCTGCGGTCCGCAACGTCGCCACGATCACCCGGTGGTGCCCCTCTCCGGCGAGCATCTCGGCGACCTGCTTGTACGACAGGCCGCCCGCTCCGAGGTAGAACTCCAGATCGTTCAGCCACAGTACACACCGCCGCGCCGACCCGGCGGCGCGTACTGCGGCTGATACCGCTTCTCGGCCCAGCGGGACGATCAACATGTGGTCGGGGAGCACTGCCCGGATCGCCTCGAACGCCGCCCGCGACTTCCCAGCCGTGGAGTCACCCACTAGCAGCACAAATCCTGACCCGCCCAGCCGCGCCCGCAAACCGCGATCGGTGTCCCGATCGATGTAAACCGGAACCCGATCACGGCCAGGGCCCGGTTCCCTCGTCGGTGCGGGATGCACCCCGAGCACGATCGGATCCACGTCCCGGACCCGTGGCAGTTTCCCGCCCAATGTGTAACTGCCTTCGGCCAACTCCCAGGCTCGCTCGTCTCGGACCTGCACGGCTCTTGTGAACCGCTCCTGCCATACCCCCGACAACAGGGCTGCGACCGGACCGACGACCGCCACCAGAGTCAACCATCGCCAGTCCTTCACCCCGGCCACCGCCAGCACCGACGGCGCGGCCACCAGCAAGACTCCCGCCGTAGCTAGGAACCCGACCCTCACCACCCGGTTCCCCTTCACCTGCCCACCCGCTCCCCTGTCTGGCAGCCTTGACCACCCAGACTCCCATCCTGAATCGCCCCAAACGAGACCGGCCATTCAACCGTGACTCCCGGCCTTCGGGAACTGAGTGCAGAAGTTGATGCTAGAGATGATCACGCCCGTGGAATCTGGTGGAGTTCGATGACGCCCCAAAGGTGACGCGTAGATCCACCACGGGAAGTGACGGATCTACTGACAACTCGTGTCGTCCCGACTGTCATCCGGTGTCGTCGCCCACTGACATCTCGGGACGCCCAACATCCACGCTGAACTCCACCCGATCCTGATCATGAGCTGCCGAAGTCCAGTGGGTTCCGTCGTGAAGACGTTCATTCACGCTGAACCCACTGGGGTCGACGGAGCAAGATAGTACGTTGGGTTCCCCAAACGAAGGGAGGCGTGCATGGCCGACGCCGAGCAACTGCCCCCGGCACGCCGCCGGCGGACCCGCGAACGCGGCCAGGGCCAGCGCGTCAAGCGGGTCAACCTGCGCCTGTCCGAAGCCGAGCACGGCGTGCTGGAGAAGGCCGCCACCCGGTACCGGCAGACGATGGCCGGGTACGTGAGCGCCGCCGCGCTGGCGGCTGCGCGCGACGAACTGCCCGCCGACGCGCGCGAGGCGTGCATCGAGTTGGTCGGCATGCAGGCCGACCTGGCCCGCCTGCGCGATGCGCACGGCATCGACTCCGGCGAGCTGTCCGACACCCTCTTCGCTATGCGCGAGGCGATGGAGGAGGCGGCGGCGGAGTTCATCAACGTGGCGCGCCGGGCCCGCGGGCAGCGCGCGCTGCGCTCATTCCTGCGACCTCGACCCGCGCCCGCGGCGGCACCGCAGCAGCAGGAGGCGCCCGTGCCGCGCCTGCCCGCGACGGCGGAGGAGTGGCGCAAGCAGCTCGCCGAGCTCGCGCGCGAACTGGAGGCCGGCGGGCAACTCGCCGATCGGCACTGGGAGTTCGGTCGGTTGTACGGGGCGGTGCTGGACGTCGTCGTCGCGCTCGGCAACTCCTACCCCGGAGGCATCGACCCGGCTGAAGCCACGCCACTGACCGCCGCGCTTCGACCGCCAGGCGCACACCGGGACGTGACAAAAGCTGACTCCCGGCCCCTGACGAACCGCCCATGATCACGGGGATGGACCAAGGTATCTACGAAACGGAGACAGCCTCCGCTTATGTCGGTTCAGATGGGGGCCAGCACACATAAGCCGAACGTCACCCCGCTGCACCGTCGGCGCTGAAAGCGTGTCTTCAGCCACGCGCACATGGCCAGATCACGCGCCGCGCTGGCCACCTCCTCCCCCTCGGGCCTGGAACGGGCGGAGCATCTGCCTGCCTCGCTTACCAGCGGCGCCCCGCCCCGGGCAGCACCCGAGGACGGAGCCCGCTCACCTTTCCCGCACACCAGGCCCACAGCCCCTCGCTGGGCCGGTTCCGGACTGTGATCAAGACCGAGGCCAGGAACTCAGCCGGGAACTACCCGCTGCCCCTGGGCCAGGGCTCTTCGCCCATCGGGGCGACCCCGCTGCCCCTGGGCCAGGGGTCTTCGCTCATCGGGGCGACCCCGCCGCCCCTGGGCCAGTGCTCGTCGGCGGCTGCCGGGCCGACGGCCAGGGCGAGTCCGGCTGCGGTCAGCAGCCCGATCGCGGCCCATCTGAGTGTCATACTGGTCATGCCGTCACCTCTCGTTTTTCCGATGCGTGATATCCCGCCGCGTCCGTCAGATCGCGTCCCTTGAGGGCAACCACCAGGAGACGCCTGCGCCGCTGCGCGGCTGGGAGATCCCAGTGCACAACACGGCGGCGACGCCCGTCACCCTGTTCCAGCCTGAGCCGGAACACGCAGGTCACAGCCCTGCCCCCGGTCGGCGGCCGCGTCGGCATCGCTGCGGCGCCGCGACGCCGGCGGGTCCTCAGTCTTGGGGACCGGACAGTTGTCTGGCACCCCTCTTTCATCAGTCCAGACAATCGATCCGCGCTCGCCGAGGAAAATCTGGGCGTCCTGAGGAGGGGTCAGGGGCCGGGCCGGCGGCGCAGGTTCGCGTGCGAGTTGCGCAAACTCCGCAGCACCCAATCGGTCAACGCGGTGGCGTTCAGCTCAGACGGCAAACTCCTGGCCGTCGGTAGCGGCGGCAACCAGGACAACCAGGGCCAGATGCGGTTGTGGGATCCGGCCACCCGTCAGCCGGTCGGTGACCCGATGGCCAGCACCCGATCCGTCGACGCGGTGGCGTTCAGCCCGGACGGCAAACTCCTGGCCAGCAGCGGATACTTCGAAGAGCAAGGCGGCGACTACTCGGTGCGGTTGTGGGATCCGGCCACTCAACAGCTGGTCGGTGACCCGCCCAATCTCGACAACACCGGAGAATTCACCGCAGTAGTGTTCACCGCCGACGGCAAAGCGCTCGTATGCGGCGGGCGGCCTGCTAAGAGCTTCTTTCGCAGCAGTGGCGACGATGACGGAATCGTGCGGCTGGAGGACCTCGGCAGCTGGCCGGGGAGAACGGTCCCTCGCTGATCTTCGGCCCAGGTCGCGACATCATGACCAGTGGCCTTGGTATCGCAGATAGTGAGTCACTATCTGCGATAACCGGGGGTGTTGCCCCTGCGGAAGCTCGCCGCAACGCCGGTGGCTCCCCATGCATATCTGCGATGTCAGGCATTCGCGCTGACCTTCGGTGGCAGGCTGGGGAACCTCAGGTCATGATCAGTCGGTTATCGGAGTAATGCGGAACGTGTTCGTGGCGATAGCCCGGACACAGGGCCAGAGGGCGAGACCGAGGAGGGGCGGGGATGTTGGGGGAGGCGTTAGCGGCGTTGGCCGCGGCTGGTGGTACGGCGTTGGTGTCGGCGATGACCACCGACGCGTGGGCGTCGGCCGAGCAGGGTTTCGCCCGGCTGCTGAGCCGGGGCCGGCCCGAGCGGCGGGAGGTCGCGGTGCAGCGGCTGGAGCGTTCGCGGCAGGAGCTCGCCGGCAGGACCGGTGCCGGGCTGGAGCAGGCCCGGGCCGAGCAGGAGGCGGCGTGGCGGCTGCGGCTGAGTGACCTGCTGGAGGACGACCCGGCTGCGGAAGCCGAGTTGCGGGTGCTGGTGGCGACGTTCGGCACGTCGGCGTCCGCCTCCGGGCCCGGGTCGATCGCGATCAGCGGTGACAACAGCGGGATCACCTCCACCGGCGCGAACGCGACGAACGTGCAGATGCAGGCAGAGGCGTCGGGGTCGGGCCGCGTGTATCAGTCCGGCCGGGACCAGACCATCACCGAACGATGAGCGTGCCCCCGCCGGCCGCAGGCGATCCCGGCCCCCGGCAGCCGCAGATCCAGATGGAAGCCACCACCTTCGGCCACGGCCGTGCCTATCAGGCCGGGGGCGACCAGTTCATCAACGAGACGGTGGTGCCCGAGGCGGCGGTGCGGCCGGTGGTCGAGGTGGCTGCGGCGTCGCGGCTGGTGAATCTGCCTCGGCACACGCGCACGTTCGCCGGTCGCGGTGAGGAGCTGGCGCGACTGGAGGCGGCGCTGCGTGGCGGGGGTGAGGTGGTGGTGGCCGCGGTGCATGGCCTGGGCGGGGTGGGCAAGTCCACGCTGGCCGCGCACTACGCGCTCGCCCAGGCGGTGAGGCCGGATGGTGAAGGCCTGAACCCGGTGTGGTGGATCACGGCCGACTCCGCCCAGGCGATCGAGAGCGGCCTGGCGGGGCTGGCGGTCGCGCTGCAGCCGGAACTGGCCACGGTCCTGTCGTTGGAGGCGCTGGCCGGGCGGGCCACCGCGTGGCGTGAAGTTGCCCCGGTTCAGTAGACACATCAGGGCTTGCGACTACGCGGCAGCATAGTCGAGATCTTGGGCGTTCTTGAGCGCGTGTCGGCGTTCATATTCGGCAGGGCTGAAGTAGCTGTTGGCGGAGTGGCGGCGGCGTGGATTGTAGAATCCTTCGATATAGCTGAAGACGGCCCGTTAGGCTTCTGACCTGGTGTGGAAGGTGCGCCGGTCGATGAGTTCGCACTCCAGCGAGGCGAAGAAGCTTTCGGTGATCGCATTGTCGAAGCACGTCCCGGTCCGCCCTGTCGAGGGGCGCACTCCGGCCTGCTCGCACTGCTGGCCGAAGGCGATCGAGGTGTACTGCTTGAGATGCGTATGGTGAGTGATCTTGCCGGCGTGGTCGGCGAACCACTGTTCGGCAGGTCACAGCCGGCGTGCTCGGACGAGTGCTCGTCGAGCTTGAACTCCATGCCCAGGCGGGCATAGAAGGCGATCGAGGCGTCCAGGTCGGACACCACGATGTCGATGGTGTTCAGGGTGGGATGCATGAGGCGTTCCTTCGGGCTCGGTCGATGAGGTGAGAGCCAGGCGGGGCCCCGCGAGATTCCCGTTCGGGCTCACCTCGCCTGACCATGAGCCGCCACTGCGACATGCCGTTGTCGGCTTGGCCCTCACTTCATAGACGATCGGTGGAAGCCCGGATACGACACCGGCACAGAATTCCTCGCACCAGACCCCGGGTGATCACCCCGCGCACCGGCCACCGCCTCCTGCCAGTCGTCGGGCACCACGTGCTCGATCCGTACCGTCTCGGCGCGGTCGTAGAAGACGGCCGGTCCTA
The DNA here is from genome assembly GCF_035917475.1 of Nonomuraea fuscirosea. Lineage (NCBI taxonomy): Bacteria > Bacillati > Actinomycetota > Actinomycetes > Streptosporangiales > Streptosporangiaceae > Nonomuraea > Nonomuraea fuscirosea. The sequence continues at coordinate 3,568,133 of NZ_CP109074.1, forward strand.
CGCCGATCGCAGCACCATCGGCTCCGACGGACCGACCCGGCTCCGAGTCTGACGCGCGGTAGTGCGGCCGATCGAGTTCTATCAGCAGCTCTCCGACCACACCGACCTCCTGATCAAGACTGATGGCCGGCTGACCTACCTAGAGCGTGTCGACCAGAGCGAGTCCGAGGAGGCCCAGCATGTCCGCGAGGTCCGTCGACTACGCAGAGCTACCGTGTGTCGGGTCGGGCCGACCCGAGAGGTGGGCCTGGTACGGCACCGTCACCTGCAGGATCCGCTGCCGAGAACGACCTTTCCAGTGACGCGAGAAGGCGCCATGGCGGCCGCGTCCCGAGCTCGTCGCGAGCGGTCGCGCACGCCGTTACGGTGAGGGCCGGTAGAGTCCCGCCTGCCGGTAGACGGCCTTGAGGAAGTCGAGCATGCCGGCGGCGTCCGGCGGGTCGGGCTGAAGAACGCGCCAGGTCACCGCGCCGGCCATCATGTCGATCAGCACGTCGAGGTCGGCGTCGGCGGCCACGGTGCCGTCCTGCTGGGCGCGCCGCAGCAGGGCGGCGGCCAGCTCACGGCGCGGCAGGACGTGGTGCTTCCAGTAGACGGCCATCAGCTCGGGGTGGCTGACGGCCGAGCCCATCATCCGGGCGGTCAGTGCGCGGAACGCCGGGCTCGCGGTCATCTCCGCCGCCGCCTCGATGACGCCTTCGATGATCTGCTGCGGGTCGAGTGCCTGGATGTCGTCGGGGGAGGGGACCAGGTCGGCGCTGACCGTCTGCTCGACCGCCTGAGCGATCAGCTCCTCCTTGGTGCTCCAGCGGCGGTAGACGGTGAGCTTGCCGACGCCGGCCCGTTTGGCGATCTGTTCCATGCTGGTGCCTTCGACGCCGCGTTCGATGAACAGGTCGAGGGCGGCGCGCAGGATGGCGACGTCGGTCTCGGGGTCGCGGGGGCGTCCGCGTCCTCGGCGGTCCGTCAAGCGAGTGCTCCGTCCAGCCAACGGGTGGGGTCGCCCGTGCAGGCCAGGTGGGCGTCCGGGCGTACGAGCATAGCGGGCAGCGGGTCCACCGGGCGCAGGTGGACGACGTGCTCGCCGAGCCGCCGCCGGGCCGCCTCGAACAGGGACGCGTCGCCGATGCCGGTCAGCATGCCTTGCCCGCCGAAGGGGGCGTGCGCGTGCGCGGAGTCACCGGCCAGGAGGATCCGGCCCTGACGGTAGGTGTCGGCCAGGCGGCGGTGCACGCTGAACAACGACGCCCAGGACGCGTCCAGCAGCCGGCCGCCGAGGCCGTGGGTGCGTTCGGGCAGGATGTGGCGCATCCGCTCGACGATCTGCTCCTCGGTGGGTTTGTCCTGCCGGAAGGCGGGGTCGTAGGCGAGCAGCCGCCACTGGCCGCCGGGCATCGGCATGGCGCCCAGCATGCCCTCCGGATGCACCCAGCCGCTGGCGCCGGAGCGGTCGAGGGTGGTGTCGAGGCGGGCGTCCACGATCAGGAAACGCTCGCTGACCTTGACGCCGGGGAAGCCGATGTCGGCGAGCTCGCGTACGGTGCTGCCGGTCCCGTCGCAGCCGACCAGCCAGCGCGCTCGCACGGTGCGGCCGTCGCCCAGCGCGGCGGTGACGCCGTCGGCGTCCTGGCCGGCGCCCACCAGGGCGCAGCCCCATTCCGGCCGCCCGCCCAGCTCGGCCAGCCGGTCGCGCAACCGCGCCTCGACGCGGGCCTGGGAGATCATCATCGGGGGAGCGGCGGTGTGCAGGCCGGGATCGCCGAAGCGAACGCGCATCATCGGGCGGTCGCCGGCGTAGTTGGTGATGGGCATGGCCCGCACTGACTCCTCGGGCAGGCCACTGAGCGCATCCAGCCGGTCGAGCACCTCCGAGCCGCGTGCGTGGACGAAGTTGGCTCGCGACGTGGTGGCCGGCGCCTGAGCCCGGTCCAGCACCCGTACTGAGACGCCGTGCTGGAGCAGTGCGCATGCCAGGGCGAGCCCCACCGGCCCGGCCCCGGCGACGAGAACGTCAGGTTCCACGGTGCACTCCATTTTATTTACGGAACGGCATCGTAAACAATATAACGCGCAGACCGCAGGAGCGTCCAGCGACTGCGGCGCAACCACACCGGCACCGCCGGCGCCACCTCAGCCGCCCCGCACGTCACGTCATTGAAAAGTCGCCATTCCGGCCAGGAGGAGTACGGCCGTGACGATGCCGAGCCAGAGCAGTGGTCCCAGGTCCATCGGCCCGCCCAGAGTTCGCGGCACGTGGGCGAAGGGAGACAGGCTTCGCACCCAGTCGTCCAGCTGGAGCAACTCGCCCAGCTGACCGAGCAGCACGAAGGCCACCGGCGCGGCCCACGCCAGCGCGGTCAACCGGGGCAGCAGCCCGAACAGCAGCATCGCGATCCCCGCCGGCGTCCACGTGGTGGGGGCCTGGACCAGGGCCGCGCCCAGCATGCGGCCACCCTGCCCGAACGGGTCTCCGATTCGCAGACCGTGCGCGATCCCGGCGGCCAGCCCGCCCGAAGCGAGGACCACCGCGCTGCCGCCGAGTGCCATGGTCAGATGGCTCAGGCTCCAGCGCCGGCGAGCCACGGCCTCGCCATCCGCCTGGAAACGTACGCGCGGGCCGTCGGCGATCAGGTCGTGCACGCCGGCCAGGCCGGTCAGACCGTCGGGGGTGCGCTGGCGAGCGCGGCGATCAGGGCCACCTTCTGCCGGTTGCCCTTCGAGTAGGCGCGGCCCTTCTTGCCGGGATCGAGGTCGAAGCGTTCCAGCAGCGCCGCCTTGCGCCGCCGGTCGAGCCCGCCGCGCAACCGGCCGAGCAGGTCGATGGCCTCCCCGCCGGACAGCGCGGGCCACAGGACGACGTCGCCTGGCACGTACGCCAGCCGCCGGTGCAACTCGACGGCGTCCCGCCACGGATGCCCGCCGAGCAGTTCGGCGTGACCGGAGTCGGCGCGCAGCAGACCGAGGAGGATGCGCAGAGTCGTGGTCTTGCCCGAGCCGTTCGGGCCGAGGAAACCGTGCACCTCGCCGGTCCGTACGGTCAGGCCGAGCCCGTCCAGGGCACGGAGCCTTCCGCTTCCACCAAGGAGGCCTGCTCGATGCGGCGGTACGCGTTGTTGCGCAGGCGCAGGATCGCGGCGGCGAGGAGGGCCGCGGCGAGGGAGCCGGTCAGCACCGCGATCTTGGTCAGGCCGTCGCGTTCGCTGCCGATGCCGAAGGCCAGCTCGCCGATCAGCAGGGAGACGGTGAAGCCGATGCCGGCCAGGATCGACAGCCCGAGCACGTCCACCCAGGCCAGGTTCTCGTCGAGGTCGGCCCGGGTGAAGCGGGCCATCAGCCAGGTGGCCGCCATCACCCCCACGGGCTTGCCGATGACGAGTCCGGCCACGACGGCGAGGGCCACAGGGTCGGTCAGCGCCTCGGCCAGGCCGTCGAGCCCGCCGAGCGGCACGCCCGCCGACAGGAACGCGAACACCGGCACGGCCACGCCCGCTGACAGAGGCCGGAACCGGTGCTCGAAATGCTCGGCCAGGCCCGGACCCGGTCGCCTGCCCACGGCGACGGGAACGGTGAAGGCGAGCAGGACTCCGGCGATGGTGGCGTGCACGCCGGACGCGTGAACCAGGCCCCATGCCAGCGCGGCCAGCGGCAGCAGGAGCCACCAGGAACGAACCCCGCGCCGTACGAGGAAGGCGAAGACGGCCAGCGGAGCAGACGCGGCCAGCAGGGGGAGCGGCGCGAGATGCTCGGTGTAGAAGAGAGCGATGATCACGATGGCGAGCACGTCGTCGACGACGGCCAGAGTGAGCAGGAACGTGCGCAACGCGGCCGGCAGGTGGCGGCCGATGACCGCGAGCACCGCCAGCGCGAACGCGATGTCGGTGGCGGTGGGCACCGCCCACCCCTTGGCGGCCTCCGCCTCGGCGCCGCTCGTGATGAGCAGGTAGACGGCGGCGGGCACGAGCACCCCGGCGACCGCGGCCGCGATCGGGATGGCGGCGCGCCGGGGATCGCGCAGGTCTCCGGCGACGAACTCGCGCTTGAGCTCCAGGCCGGCCACGAAGAAGAAGACGGCCAGCATCCCGTCCGCGGCCCAGGTGGCCAGGCTCAGATCCAGGTGCAGGGCGGCGGGGCCGATCTTGACGGCGCGTAGCCCTTCGTAGGCTTCGGACCAGGGCGAGTTCGCCCAGAACATGCCGAGCAGCGCGCCCGCGAGCAGCAGCGCGCCCCCGACGGTTTCGGCGCGCAGGATGTCGACGACACGTCGGGCTTCACTCCAGGAACCGGGGCTGAACAGGCGAAAACCACGTGGCGGTGCTTGGGTCAAGGGGGGACTCCAGGAAGGGTCGGCGACAGAACAGCCGACCAGGCTTCCCGGCACACCGCGCCCCAATCTACCCGAATTTCACTTCTGTAAGCGAATATCCCTTTTTGTCGGTCTGCGCGTCTCCCCCTGTGGCCCCGGTCACGGGCAGCAGGATGTTCGGCCGGCCGCTGGTCGGCTGTCAGCCAAGGATCACCTTCTCCTCTGGCAGCTCGTAACGGCGGGTGCGCTGTTTCAGCGCGAGAGCCGACCCCAGCGTGAGCGGGCCGATGCGGCCGATGTACATCAGCACACTGAGCAGCACGTGCCCGGCCAGGGAGGTGTCAGCGGTGATGCCGGTGGACAGGCCGTTGGTGGCGAAGGCGGAGATGACCTCGAACAGCACCTGGTCGAGGCCGTGTGGAGTCATGATGAGCAACAGCCAGGTGGAGAGGGTGACCAGGATGATGCCTAGCAGGCCGATGGACAGTGCCTGACGTTGAGTCGCGGAGGGCAGCCGCCGGTGGCCGATGTTGACCTGATGCTCGCCGCGCAGTTCGGACCAGATGATGAAGAGCAGGAAGCCGAATGTGGTGACCTTGATGCCGCCCGCGGTTCCGGCGCTGCCGCCGCCGATGAACATCAGCACGTCGGTGACCAGCCAGGAGGAGGGGTACATCTGGCTGATGTCGAGGGTGTTGAAGCCGCCGGAGCGCGGCATGACGGCGGCGAAGAAGGCGGCCAGCAGCTTGCCCGAGTCGTCCAGCGGGCCCATCGTGCCCGGATTGCGCCACTCGGTCATCAGGAACGCGAGGGTGCCGACGACGAGGAGCAGGGCGCTCAATCCGACAGTGATGCGGGTCAGTACAGACCAGCGCCACGGGTATCGCCAGGTGCGCAGCAGCTCGAAGACGACCGGATAGCCGAGGCCGCCGACAATGACCGCCAGGGCGATGGTCAGGCAGATCCACGGGTCGGTGACGAAGCGCATCAGGTTGTCCGGCCAGAGCGCGAAGCCGGCATTGTTGAACGCCGATACCCCGTGGAAGATGCCGAGATAGACGGCTCGGCCCAGCGGCTCGCCGTACCCGGTGATGAACCGTACGGCGAGAACGGCGGCGATGGCCGCCTCGCAGATCAGGCTGAACGTCACGACCCTGCGCAGCACGTGACGCAGATCGGCGGCGACCACCGACTTGGTCTCTAACTGGGCGGACAGCCTGGCCCGCAGGCCGACGCGGTGGGCGACGATGACCATGATCAGCGTGGCGAGCGTCATGATGCCCAGCCCGCCGGCTTGGATGAGCAGGACGATCACCACTTCACCGAACACCGACCAGTGCGTCCCGGTGTCGACCACGACCAGGCCGGTCACGCAGACGGCGGAGGTGGCGGTGAACAACGCGGTGAGCCAGTGGGAGCTGTCCCCTTCCGCGGTGGCCAGCGGGGTGCCGAGCAGAAGTGTCCCGATCAGCACTGCCGAGCCGAACCCGGCCGCGATGACCACGGTCGGATGCCGGCCACGGCCCGGCACAGCCGGGCGGCGCCGCATCATGAGATCGCCCGGCGCTGCGGCTTGCCGGACAGGCTGACAACGCCGTCATCCATCGCGGAGGTTCCGTTCGGTCGCGCGGCCATAGACGTCGCCGACCAGACTTCCCGGCACTCCGGGCCATACCGTAGCGCAGTGCGGCGCACGAGCGGAACAAGCCGGCCCGTGCCGAGCGCGTGCACTGATCGATCTCCCGCTTGCGTAAGCAGCTTGGCTGGTAGCTGTACGTCGGGGATCGGGCACGTGGCACCGGTAGTGGTTCGGGAGGAGTACGACGAGGCGGTTTCGAGTGCTTTGGGAACCCCTGGGCGCAGAGTCCGCATGGCGTACGTGTCGCCAGGCACCTGTGCGGCGCGCCCGTGACGCGTGCATGGGCGTCTCCTGACAGGGCCGACAGATCCCCTTCAAGGACCCGAAGTCAGTCGGAGGCTGGGTCAAACCCTGCCGGGAGACGCTCACCTCCATCATCTCTGTCAGAGGCGGGCGACGGCCTCGTCACTGCTTCACCTGGGTGAGGCCGGTGGCGACGAGGTCGACGAGCCGGTCGAGGATCTTCGGGTACAGCTCGGGGCTGGCCAGCCGGTCCCGGTACAGCGGCATCATGAGGACGGCCTGCAATACGCCGACGATCACCTCTGGGTCGTCGCCGGCGAGGTCGTCGTTGTGCTCGGTCAGGTAGGCCGCCAGGGCGGTGACCGGGTTGTCCGGGGCGGAGGTGACGCGTTCGAGGTCCAGTTTCCTGGCCACCGCCTCCATCTCCTCGGGGTGGGTCATCAGTCTGCTGTAGAGGGGGTTGCCGTCCAGCTCGGCCAGTGTGGCGTGCAGGAAGGCGCGCAGCCCGGCGCGGGTGCCGGGCTCCTTGCGCAATGCTCCGTCGATGACCCTGCTCTTGACCTCGGCCATCTGGGCGAGCATCAGCTCCAGATAGAGCGCCTCCTTGGAGTCGAAGAAGACGTAGAAGGTGCTTTTGGCGATGCCGGTCCCGGCGACCAGATCCTCCAGGGAGGTCTTGCGCAGCCCTTGCGTGGTGAACAGGCGCAGCCCGTTGTCCAGGAGCAGCCGCGTGATGTGCGCCTTTTCCGCGGCCGAGAAGGCGGGAGGCATGAGGTTCACCTTCCGAAGGTGGAAACATGTCGATCAGATGTTTTCATGATGTGCGGCGAGGACGGACCAGCTCCAGGACGTGCTGCTCCTGAGCCGGGTCGAACCCTTGGGCCGGGGACGGAGCGTCAGAGCGAGGGGCGGGATCGCCTTCGCGCCGCAGCCAGGCCGACGTGTCGGCCAGGGTCTCGCGCAGCGGCCGGAGGATGAGCCCCGCCGCCAGGGCGGCCGAGACGTCGGCGTCGTGGATGCCCGTCGGGCAGGGGTTGCCGGGGTAGCGCAGCCCGAACTCCATGCCGAACGGGAAGCCCTCCCGTTCCAGCAGCTCCGCGGGCGCCCACACCAGCTCGGCGTCGGAGCCGATCACCTGCGAGGCCGTGGTGAGCAGGTCGCCGATCGTGGTGTGCCCGGCCGGCCCGGCGACGTTGAACGCCCCGCCGATGCCACGTTCTGCCGCCGCCAGCATCCAGGCCGCCAGGTCGATGGCGTCGATGTACTGCAGGGCCGCGCCGGCCGGTCCGGGGGCGAGCACGGGACCGCCGCGTTCGAGCCGCCGCGGTTGAGTGTGGTGACGGTGTCGCCGCGCCGCCTCTACCAGCGCGCGGCCCACGTGGTGGGTGCCGCCCATGACCAGTACGTGCATCGCCATCTCGATCAGCCCGCCAGCTGGAACTTGCGCTCGACCAGCCGGCGCACCGGCCCCCACGACGACAGCCGCAGCGGAAGCTGGGTCAGCTCCAGCAGCAGCGGGTTGCGCGGGGCGTAGACCCCCTTCACCCGGCGGCCGAGCCGCTGCTTCTTCTCCGCCTCCGGCCTCAGCTCCGCCTCCCACTCCGCCAGCGCGGCCAGGACGTCGTCGCCGTGCCGCGCCAGGGCCGCGCCCAGCCGGTCGGCACCGCCGACAGCCAGCGAGGAGCCATAGCCGGCGAACAGTGTCACGCACCAGGCCGCGTCACCGAGCAGCACGACCCTGCCCTTGCTCCACCGATCCACCACCATCTGGCTGATGCTGTCGAAGTAGACCGATTCGGCCGTCTCAAGCCCTTCCAGCGCCTGGGGGACGAGCCATCCCATGTCGCCGTAGATGGTGCGCAGCTCCTCCAGCGACGACCCCGCCCGGCCGCCATCGGTGCGGTAGCCGAAGAAGGCGGCCGTACGGCCGTCACCGACGCTCATCATCGCGAACGTACGGCCGCCCGCGCTGATCGAGCCGGTCGTCTCGGCAGGCAGACCCTCGGGTCGCTCCTTCAGCATGTAGACCGCCACCCGGTGCCCCAGGTCGAGCCGGTAGTCCTCCTCGGGGCCGAACACCAGGGCCCGCGTCGCCGAGTGCAGCCCGTCGGCGCCGATGAGCAGGTCGGCACGTTCGGTGCCGCCATCGCCGAGCGAGACTCGCACCGTGTCCGCGTCCTGCTCGACGGCCGTGATCGTGGTGCCGAACCGGATGGTCACGTGATCGGCGACGGCCTCGTACAGCACCCCCTCGATGTCGCCGCGCAGGATGTTGAACGACTTCTTGCCCATGGTGGCCGCGATCGTCTCGCCGCTGAGCGCGAAGCGGCGCTCGCCGCTGGGCCTGCGGTAAACCAGCTCGCGCGTCACGAAGGCGCGCCGCCTCAGCTCCGGCAGGACGCCCATCCGCTCGGCCCCGTCGTGACCGATGCCGCCGAACGTCACCCCGTAGCCGCCACCGCGCCGCGCCGGGGCCCGCTCGACCACCAGGGTGTCCCAGCCGGCCTGATGCAGGCGCAGCGCCGCGGCGAGTCCGGCGATTCCCGCTCCGATGATGATGGCACGCATGTCCGCGTACCCCCTTCCGTTGTGTCCATAAAAACAGATAGTAGATTTGTTTTCAAATGGGGCGCGGGGATCTGCTCGACCTGCGGTTCAGGTGAGGTCAGGGCTGTTTCCCGCTACCTGAGCGTTGCAGAGGCGCGGTCGCCGACCACGAAGACGAGGGCTGGGGCGCCGTTGACGCGCGCGTAGTGGACGGCGGACGTACCGCCGGCCAACCGCCGCTTGGCGGGTGTGGGTTTGAACCCGGCCCGCGCGTAGACCAGCGTGTCGTAGCCGAGCTCGCCGCCGCCCTCGGCGTCGGCCACGGCGACGACCTGGCGCTCGGGGTCGACGGCGCTCACCCGGGCCACGCGCAGCCGGATCCCCGTGCCCGCGAAGACGGCGTCGAGCCTCAGGGCCGCAACTGACCGGCCGGCTGCCACTTGGTGCAGCCGCAGCCGCTCGACGAAGTCCGGCACGGCGTTGACCACGGTGATCTGCACGTCCGCCGCGGAGAGCCGGCGGGCCAGGTTCCCGGCCACGTAGACCCCGGCATAGCCGGCGCCGAGGACGACGATGCGGTGCTTCATGTGTTGCTCCTGTCGCGTCACTTGCTCCTGGTGAGTTGAGCGGCACAGCGCCACGATCGCTGACAGGAACGCCGTGTGGCATGGGTCACACCGTGGCTGGCTGGGTCGTCCGTCACAGATCGTCACCGGAGAGGATCATTGTCAGGTTGCCGACGCATCCTCGGTGATCCACTGGATCCCATGCGAGATGAGAACGTCGAGGAAGGCGATCGGATGGTAGGCCTGGGCGGGGGCGAGTACTCCCGGCTTGGCCGGCTCGACGATGAGACGGCGGGCGCCTTCGACGGCGATCACCGCGGTGGTGCCGTAGGTGTCGGGGCCTTGGACGATGCCGCGGGCGCGGCGGCCGTCGGTGCCGGAGGCGTCGATCACGTACGTGAAGCGCTGGCTGCGGCGGCTGTCCTCCTCAGGCCCTTCCGGCAGACTTTCGATGATCTCCGGGGTGAGCGGGATGTTCAGCCGGTCGCCGAGCGCCGCCTCGGTCAGGCCCTCGACATGCCGGACGCGGATGTGACGGGGAATGGTCACCACCTCCGGCACGGGGAAGGCCATCACCGGCGTCGCCTCCGACTGTCCGGGCAGCCTGATCGCGGTGCGGCGGGCGGGCATGCCGGGGCGCCAGTCGCCGTCGTCGTAGGTCAGGCCTCCCGCCTTGACGGCGTCGATCGTCTCGGCCAGCGAGCGCAGCGAGCCGCGCGACATGCCGCCGCCCCCGACGATCACGTGGGTGGTGATGATCTCTTCGACCGAGCCGAGGTGGTCGGCCAGGACGCGGGCCATGAGGTCTACCGGGACGCAGCCGTCATTGGCGGCGGGTACGACGGTGACCCCGGCGTTCTGCGCCTCCGTGGCGAAGGTGTCGAAGATCTTCTTGATGTAGAGCTGCTCGCCCGAGGTGTCGACGTAGTGACAGCCGGCGGCGATCGCGGCGCGGACCACGGCTTCACCTGAGGAGGTGAAGGGTCCGGCGCAGTTGATGACGCCGTCGCAGCCGCGGAACGCGCGCACCAGCGCCGCATGGTCGCCGGTGCCGGCCACGCGGCGTTCCGCGTCGAGGAGGCCGGCCGCCGAGGCGGCCTGCTCCAGGCGCGTGAGGTCACGTCCGGCCAGGACCGGCTCGATGTCGCGTCGTGCCAGTTCGGTGAGCACGAGCTTGCCCTGGTATCCGCTCGCGCCATAAACGGCGATCTTCATGTCGTCTCCTCATGATGGAGCTGCGCGGTCGCTCAGTAACCAGCACGGTACGGCGCCGACGCAAGACGATTGAATGCGTGATCCGCTCTTGCGTTTGCGTCATCGTCTCCCAGCAAGGTCGTCGTTGGTTACGCTGGCTGCGTGGACGTGCTGTCTGATGTGGTGAGCGCGGCGCGTACCGGTCGGCCCCACTCGGGCCGGGTGACCAGGTCCGCTCCCTTCGCCGAGCGGTTCGCGCCGGTGCCGTCCGCCGGGTTTCACATCGTTCTCCAGGGAACGTGCTGGCTGCTCCCCTCGCAGGGTGAGCCGATCGCGCTCGGGCCGGGCGACGTGGCGTTCCTGCCACGTGGATCCGCGCACGGTCTGGCCGACGACCCCACCACGCCGGTGAGCGAGCCGCCGGCCACGCTCACCGAAGTCCACGAGGGCGGCGGCGGCGAAGCGGCAGCCGGCCGGCCGCCAACGGTGATCATGCTCTGCGGCGCCTACCTCCTGGACGGATTGGGGCCGCATCCGCTCCTGAACGACCTGCCCGAGGTCATCCACCTGCCGACGCGGGTAGGGCGGCACAGAGAGCTTCGCGCCGCGGTCGAGCTCCTCGGCGTGGAGCTGGAAGGCGACACCCGCCCCGACTCCGACACCGTCCTGCTCACCCTGCTGGATCTGCTCCTGCTCTACATCCTGCGCGCATGGTTCGAAGAACAGCGCGTCTCCGGCCACTCCGCCACCGGCTGGGCCGCGGCCCTGCATGATCCCGCCGTCGCCGCCGCCCTCCGTGCCATCCACGGAGACCCCGGCCGGCCATGGACCGTCGTGGAGCTGGGCGCGCGGGCACGCTTGTCCCGCGCCGCCTTCGCCCGGAGGTTCACCCGGCTGGTCGGCCGGCCACCTCTCACCTACCTGACATGGTGGCGGATGACCACCGCGGCCCGGCTCCTGCGCACCTCCGACGTCCCCGTCCACACGATCGCCCAGCAGGTCGGCTACAGCTCGCAGTACACCTTCACCCATGCTTTCAAACGGCAGTACGGGCTACCGCCCGGCGGCTACCGGCACCACGCCGGCTGAAGAGGGCATCCTGAGCCCGCCGACCAGGCCGATACCCGAACTGGACGGGAAGGGCTTCCTCCGCGTGCTGCCCCCGAAGACCGTCCTGATCAGTGACGGTGGCGGCGTCAAGCAGGTGGCGCCGCGGCCGATCAACGGCGCCGACAAGCGCAGGTCCCGCTCAGCAGTGACCACGTGGTGGGCAACGGAGGCCCGGCGGTCGGGACACGAGGAGGTCCCGGACCGTCCTCGCCGACGGCCGCTTCCCCTCCGACAAGCGCAAGGACGGCTTCCCGCTCCGCACCCTCGACATGGCGGCCCTGCGGCAGATCCGCAGCCGGCCGCCCTTGACGATCAACGTGGACGGCGCGGACCACGCTGCGGCCCGCCGTTCCATGATCGGCACCGTCGCTGGTCATTCGCGAACTGCCCGGCGTTCCTACGACGACCACGACTTCTTCCAAAGCCGCACCAGCGTGCTGGTGCGGCGGAGCTCGGCGGAAGAGCGCCGGCGCGCCCTCGCCGAACTGCGCGCCCACCTCAACAGGGTGCTTGAGGCGTGCACGAGCGCCTGCCGGCCTTCGGGAGAGCGGGCCTCGCCCGGCTGGCCGGGCCCGCTGCCCCGCTCGTCCGATGTCCTGGAGGGCCCAGGAACTTCCTGTCTGAGTGGTGCGGCGCTGCTCTGGTGTGCGAACTTCGGCGGTGCTAACGTCCGCAATGGAGCGCCGGGAAGCCTGGTCGGCATGGTTCGCGAATGATGTCGGTTGTTGGGGAGAAGGCGCGATGAAACTGATCCGGCTGTCTGACATAGATGGCTCCATGCTCGACCTCGTAGGCGGCAAGGCCGCCGGGCTCGGGAAGATGATCAGAGCGGGGGAGCGCGTCCCCGACGGCTTCTGCCTGACCGTCGAGGCCTACCGGGCGGGGCAACTGCCCGAAGAGGAGCTGGTCGAGGCATACGAGCGGCTCGGCGGGGGCCGGGTGGCGGTGCGCTCCAGTGCCACCGCCGAGGACCTGCCGGAGGCCAGCTTCGCCGGCCAGCAGGACACCTTTCTCAACGTCGAAGGCCCCAGCGACCTGATCGACGCGGTACGCCGCTGCTGGGACTCCCTGTTCACCGAGCGCGCCGTCGCCTACCGCGCCGCCGCGGGCATCGGCGAGGCGGCCATGGCCGTGGTGGTGCAGCGGATGATCGACCCGGTCACGGCCGGGGTGCTGTTCACCGCCAACCCGATCACCGGCTGCCGCTCCGAGATGGTCGTCGACGCGGCTCCTGGCCTGGGCACCGCCATCGTCGAAGGCACCGTCGTGCCCGACCACTACGTGCTCGACCAGCGGATACCGGCCGTACCGGATGACGGCGGGTGCTTGAACGCGGAGCAACTCGGCGGGTTGCGTGCGGCCGGGCAGCGGCTGCAGGAGCATCTCGGCTCGCCGCAGGACATCGAGTGGGCGATCGACGCCGAAGGCACGCTGTGGCTGCTGCAGTCGCGGCCGATCACCACGCTCTTCCCGCTGCCGCCCGACACCGGAGACACACGGCTCTACCTGGAATTCGGCCACATTCAAGGCATGCTCCGCCCGTGCACCCCGATGGGCGTGTCGCTGCTCAAGACCGGCGGTAGCGTGTGGTTCCAGGCCGCGGGAGCCAAGGTCGACCGGCGTGACCCGCTGCCCCGGATGGTGCCGATCGGTGGCCGGCTCTACTTCGACGTGACCGACTTCCTGCGCAGCAAAGCCATGCGCGAACGCCTCGGGACCTCCCTGGAGGTCTACGGACCGAGGGTGCAGGGCGCTGTGCTGCGCATGCTCGACGATCCGCGGTTCGCGCCGCGGCCCGGCCTGCCCTTGCATCTCGGCAGCGTGGTCAAGGGCATGGTGCGGATGGTGCCCGCCGGGCTGGCCGGAGTGGTGTCGAGTCTGTCCAACCCGGCTCTCGCGCGAGCCCGCGCCCACCGCGGCGTCGCGGAGATCAAGCGGATGATCGTCCCGCCCGGCGAGTCCGCGACGGCCGCCGAACGGCTGCGCTGGGTCGTCGAGGACTCCCACAAGGCGGTCATGAGCATCGACATGCACGGGATCGTGTGGCCGCTGACGGCAGGCATGATCGTCGGGACGCTCCCGGCCGCGCTGCTCAAAGGCGTTGCCACGGACGAGGAACTCGACACGGTCCTCGGCGGCATGCCGTACAACGTGACCACGCAGATGGACCTCAAGCTGTGGGGCCTGGCGGTGCGGGCACGCGAGCACCGCGACCTGTTCCTCGGCACCCCACCGGAGGATCTCGCCGCCATGTACTTCGCCGGCGAGCTTCCCGACATCGGGATGGGCGGCTTTCTGGCCGCGTACGGCATGCGCGCGGCGGCCGAGATCGACGTCGGCGTGCCCCGCTGGGCCGACGACCCCGCGCCGCTGTTCGCCACCATCGCCAACTATCTGCGCGTCGAAGATCCCGAGCAGGCGCCCGACGTCCGGTTCATGGCGGCGGCGGCCCGGGCGGAGCGAATGATAGAGACGCTGTCGCGGCGGGCACGGCGCAGGCGCCCCATCCGCGGCCGGCTGGCGGCGTTCTTCATGCGCCGCTCGCGACAGCTCACCGGCCTGCGGGAGATCGCGAAATTCGCCTGGCTGCCCGTGATCCAGGCGTGCCGGCGCCAACTCCTCCTGGCCGGCGCGGACCTGGCCGACCGTGGCCGGCTGGAGCGCGCCGACGACATCATGTTCCTGACGCTGGAGGAGGCGCGGGCCGCCGCTCGCGGCACGGACCACCGGGAAGTCGCCGCGATGCGGCGCGCCGAGTATGTACGGGAGCTGCGCCGGCGCACCGTACCCGGCGCGCTTCTGTCCGACGGGACCGACCTGGAGGCGCTCGCCCCCACCGAGCCCGCCCAGGACGGCGTGCTGACCGGCATGTCCGGAGCCGCCGGGCAGGCGACCGGCAGGGCGCGGGTGATCCGTGACCCGGCCGGCGCGCGCATCGAACCGGGGGAGATCCTGGTCGCCCCCACCACCGATCCTGGGTGGACCCCGCTGTTCATGACCGCGGCCGGCCTGGTGACCGAAACCGGTTCCCCGGTGGCGCACGGCCCTACGGTGGCCCGCGAGTACGGGATCCCCGCCGTCATCTGCGTCCGCGACGCCACACACGAGATCAGGACCGGGCAGTTGATCACGATCGACGGCGCAGCGGGCACCGTGCGCGTGGAACCCGAATGACCGTCGCGGGGTGTCATGGGCGGCGGCGTGGTGCTGTGCCTCCAGCAGGTCGCCGGCCGACGGCGCGCGACTGACAGCCGAGCCGGATGTTCACGCCCGGCCCACGGGGGTTCACAGGGCCAGATCACGGCGGCGAAGCCCGTACAGGCCCACTGCCACCAAGCCGGCCGCCACCAGGGTGAGCCCGGACAAGGCGCCCAGCCCGAAATCGGCCGAGTAATGAATGTGCGCGAACGGGGAGATCAAGAAGAACGTGTCGTCGACCAGGCCGACCTCCCAGCCGACTTCCACCGCGACGGCCAGCGCCAGGGCGATCCATGCCACGACCGTTCCTGCCCGCCGCAACAACCCGAATGCCGCCGCGGCGATGGCGACCATGACCCAGATACCGGGCAGGACGGCCGTCGTGATGGCCAGGCCGCCGGCGAAGTCACCGTCGCCGAGGCCCAGTCCGAGACCGGCGGTGATCAGGACGGCGACGGGCACGGCCACCGCGAACAGCAGATGGCCGGCCACCCACCGGACCCGGCTCACCGGGCTGGACAGGAAGAGTTCTGTGGCCTGGTCACTGCGCAGACGCAGCACCGTCATGATCCCGTACAGGGAAAGCGAATACACCGCCAGTTTGTAGACGATGAGTTCGAAGAAGATCTCCGCGGGATCGTCGGTTCCTGTCCGTCCGGCCCAGAAGTCCAGTCCTCCGCTTTGACCGAACGTCGCGATGGCGCTGTGCCCGCCCAGCCCGATCGCCGCGCTGATGAAGGCGGCTCCCGCGATCCAGGCCAGGGCCGTGCCCCGGTGCAGCCGCCAGGCCAGGCTGAGTGGCCCGCGCAGGCCGTGGGCTGCCTGGGCGGGGCCGGGGTGTGGCGGCACGAGGCCGGCGCCGAGGTCGCGGCGGGCCGACAGTGCGTACGCGGCGCCGATCAAAGCCGCGGCGAATGCCGCGACCAGGAGGAACACCCACCATCGCTCGCCGCCGAAGGGGTGCGTGCGCAGGATCCATCCGGTCGGCAGCAGCCAGCCCAGCCATTGGGTGCCCGGTCCGCCCACGTCGCTGACGCCTCGGAGGAGGTAGGCCACGAAGAACACGGTGAAGGCCACGGATCCGCCGATTCGGGCACTCTGGGTGATCTGTACGGCCACCGCAGCCAGCGCGGCGGCGACCCAGCCGCCTGAGGCGGCCAGCAGCCCCCAGGCGAGGGAGCCGGACAGGGGTAGCCCGGCGCCGGCACAGACGACGGTGATGAGTACGGCCAGGACGGCGTTGGCGACCAGCACGACGATGAGGGCGGCGGTGAGCGGGGCCTGCCTGGCTACGGCGGCCGAGCCGATGAGTTCCTGCCGTCCTTGTTCCTCGTCGGAGCGGGTGTGCTTGACCAGGAGGATCACGCTGGCCAGCGCGGCGAAGATCATGGTGGCGGCGCCGCGCTGCTGGGCGGCGGCGGCGCCGAGGCTGTCGCCGTAGGCCGGCCCTTGCATCAGGAGGATGACGGGGTTGGCCGCGATCTCGCGCGCGTAGTGCAGGCGTGCTTGCGCGGTGGGGAGCAACTGCTGGATAGTGGCCACCGTGGTGGCGACGAAGAGGGCGACCGAGCCGATCCACAGGGGTAGCCAGACGCGGTCGCGGCGCAGGATCAGCCGGATCAGCGCCGCAGTGTTCGGTGGCAGGGTCTTCATCGGTAGCGCCTCATGAACAGCTCTTCCAGAGTGGGAGGCTGGGCGGTGATGTCGCGCACGCCGTAGTCAGTCAGCCGGGCCAGCACGTCCCCGATGTGGGCGGTGTCGGCTTGGAAGCGCACGCGATGACCGTCGATGCTGAGATTGTGAGCACCGGGCAGGCCGTCTGCCGGGATTCTGGCGAGTTCGGCGGTGACCGAGGTGCGGGTGAGATGGCGGAGCTGCGCGAGCGTGCCGGCCTCCACGATCCGGCCGTCCCGGATGATGCTGACCCGGTCACACAGCATCTCGACTTCGGCGAGGATGTGGCTGGAGAGCAGCACCGTGCGGCCCACGCGCCGTTCCTCGGTGATGACCTCGCGGAAGACCGCCTCCATCAGCGGGTCGAGTCCGGAGGTCGGTTCGTCCAGCAGCAGTAACTCCACGTCGGAGGCGAGCGCGGCGATCAGCGCGATCTTCTGCCGGTTGCCTTTGGAATAGGTGTGGGCCTTCTTGCGTGGATCCAGGGCGAACCGTTCGATCAGTTCCTCGCGCCGCTTGGCGTCAGTGCGGCCCCGCAGCCGGGTGAGCAGGTCGATCACCTCGCCGCCGGACAGGCTCGGCCAGAGGGTGACGTCGCCGGGAACGTAGGCGAGCCGCTGGTGCAGCTCGACGGCTTGTGACCATGGGTCGCCGCCCAGAAGCTGGACGTCGCCGCCGTTCTTGCGCAGCAGGCCGAGCAGGATGCGCAGAGTCGTGGTCTTGCCGGCGCCGTTGGGGCCGAGGAACCCGTGGACCTCTCCTTCCCGGACGGTCATGTCCAGGCCGTCCAGCGCGCGGATCCGGCCGTAGTTCTTGATCAGCCCTTGGATTCTGATCACATCGGTCATCGAGGGTGCTCCTTGCCGTGGTGATCGGCGACAGCCTGGCGGATCTGGCTTCCCGGCCCTGAGGTGATCCACTCGCCCAGGTGTGTGTAGACCTCGGTCATGGCCATGCTGAGCCGGGCGAGGTTCGCCCGGCTCAGCACTTCGGTGCCGAACCGCCGGGACAGATGCTCGTGAAGCACGATCGTGCTGAGGTGCATCGCTGCCATGACCGCGGCGCTTTCGCGGACCTTCGACTCGTCCTCGGGGAAGTCGTCCGGCCAGTTCTGGGTCAGGAACCGTTCGGCGGCTTCGGCGCCTTCATCGAACATCGCCGCTGCGATGGGGGAGCCCTCGACGAGCGCGCGCGCGAGGTAGCGGACGCTGAGCTCGCTGGCCTGGTACATCCCCCGGAGGAACTCGGGGGTGACGTCCGCCCCGTCCTGGACCTGGCCGGCGGCGCCCAGCACGGTGTCGCGGACGTGCGCGTCGCAAGCCTCCCGCAGGCTCGCCTTGGAGCCGAAATGGTGCTGCACCAGGCCGACCGAGACGCCGGCGGCGTCGGCGATGGCCTGGATCGTGGCGCCCCTGAAACCGCGCTCGGCGAATTCCGCCAAGGCCGCGTCCCTGATCCGCGCGCGGGCGGTCAGGTCCTCGGGCGGCCGATCACTCGTTGAATGCATAACCCGGATACTATATGAACATATGGTTAACCATAAGTCTATATTGCATTCTTGGTGTTGGTCACGCTCGGCCGGAAAGCTGACCGGCCGAAACAGGTGCGGTGCGGCTGTCTCCCGCTCCCGGGGATGGGACGCTGCTGCCCGAAGATCGAGCGGACGTGCACCCAGCGTTCGGTGGCGCCCCACGCTGTTCCTGTCCGGCTGGCTGAGTTGTTCTCCTTGTCCACCACAAGTCAGCGGTCGAACCTGCGGATCTCTGTCGGCAGCGAAGCCATCGCGGGCCGCCAGAGGCGAGGGCGAGCAGCCCGGTTCGGATCTTTGTTGATACGTTGTCGGAAGGTGTGCCGGGAAGTCTGGTCGGCGAGTTGCTGTCGTCGTACCCGAGCGAGGCTTCCTGATGCGTGCGCGCGATCTGATCACCGATTTTCCGACCGTTACCCTGGACACATCCATCGCGGCGGCGGCTCGGCTGCTGGCCCAGCAGCGGCTGCCCGGGCTGATCGTGGTCGATGAACAAGGGCTGCCCTTGAGTGTCCTGCCCGGCACACAGGTGCTGCGCCTGGCGGTGCCGGACTACTGTCAGGAAGATCCTGCGCTTGCGCGGGTGGTGGACGAGGAACACGCCGACCGGTTCCTGCGGTCGTTGGCCGACCGTACGGTGCGCGACGCGCTGCCGCCCCGGCCTCGTGAGCTTCCCATCACCGATCCCGATGCCACGTTGCTCGAGATGGCTGCGTTGATGGCCCGAACGCGCAGCCCGTTGGTGGCCGTGGTGGACGACGGGCAGCTACGTGGCGCCGTGACCCTGCAGACGCTGCTGGACCGGGCGGTGTCCGCGTGACGGTCACTGCCTGGGCGGCGGTGGCGGTCTTTCTCGGCGCCTACGCGCTGATCGCCAGCGAGAAGATCCACCGCGTCGCGGCAGCGCTCGGCGGGGCCGGGATCATGCTGCTGATCCACGCCACCGACGCCGAGGCCGCCTTCTTCTCCGAAGAGACCGGCATCGACTGGAACGTCATCTTCCTGCTGCTCGGCATGATGGTCATCGTCGGTGTGCTCAAGCAGACCGGCGTTTTCGAATATCTGGCGATCTGGGCGGCCAAGCGCGCCAGGGGGCGGCCGTACCGGCTGATGGTCTTGCTGGTCGTGATCACTGCCTTGGCGTCGGCGCTGCTGGACAACGTCACCACGGTGCTGTTGATCGCGCCGGTGACGTTCCTGGTGTGCGAGCGGCTGGCGCTGCCGGCGGCGCCGTTCCTCATCGCCGAGGCGATGGCCTCGAACATCGGCGGGGCCGCCACCCTGGTCGGCGACCCGCCGAACATCATCATCGCCAGCCGGGGCGGGCTGAGCTTCAACGACTTCCTCGTGCACATGGCGCCGATGGTCGTCGTGCTGATGATCGTATATGTCGGTATGTGCCGTTTCCTGTTCCGCAAGTTCTTCGTCTACGACCCAGAACGGGCAGCGGAGATCATGGCGCTGAACGAGCGGGAGGCCATCGCCGACCGCCGGTTGCTGTGGCAGTCGCTGGCCGTGCTGGCGCTGGTCATGGCGGCGTTCGTGCTGCACCCGGTGCTGCACTACGAGCCGTCGGTGGTCGCCGTGCTGGGTGCCGGGGTGCTGGTGGCCGCGACCCGGGTCACCGCTGAGGAGGCGATCCGCGAAGTCGAGTGGCCGACGCTGGTGTTCTTCGCCGGGCTGTTCGTCATGGTCGGGTCGCTGGTGGAGACGGGGGTGATCCCGCAGATCGCCAAGGCGGCGGCCGAAGCCACCCAGGGGCAGCTGGGCTTCGCCACGATGCTGTTGCTGTGGGCATCGGGCGGGTTGTCGGCGATCGTGGACAACATCCCGTACGTGGCCACCATGAGCCCTATCGTCGCCGAGCTCGTCCAGGCCAACGGCGGCAATGAGCACGCCCAGGTGCTCTGGTGGGCACTGGCCTTCGGCGCCGACCTCGGCGGCAACGCCACAGCGGTGGGCGCGGCGGCCAACGTGGTCGTGTTGGGCATCGCCGCCCGCAACGGCACCCCGATCAGCTTCTGGCAGTTCACCCGCTATGGCCTGGTCGTGACCGTGGTGACGATTGCGTTGTGCGTGCCGTACCTGTGGCTGCGCTACCTGTGAGGCTGCGGTCCCTCGGCTCCGGCGCTCGGGTACCGGCCGATACCGGCGTTGGCACTGCCGTCCGGCTCGCCACCGAAGGAGCGTGAGATCGTTGACTGACAACGAGCACTCCGGCCAGACCGAAAGCCCGCCTGATGCCCCACCCCAGCCCGCAAATTCCCCTTCGGACGACTTCTCCGTCAGGGTTCGCATCCGCGGGGATGTCCTCCTGATCGAGCTGAAAGGCCTTCTTGCCGGCCCATCCGTCGACATGCTCCAGATGTACGTCGTCAGCACGCTGGCCACACACGTCTCGCCAAAGGTGATCATGGACATCGGCGGGGTCACCCTGATGGACGAGGCTGGGCTCGGCGTTCTGCGTACCGCCACCTATCGAGCGCGCGAAGCAGGCGGGCGGCTGGTCATCGCCGGCGGCCACCGCCTTCTCGACGCAGATGTCCACGGCCTGGAGCGCGCGGCGACGATCAGTGACGCCTTCTCCGGCCTGAACGCTTCCGGCGGCACCGCAAGCAGCTGATCCGCCGGCTCCGCACGTGACCAGGGTCATGATCCGGAGCCGGGCCACTGGTCAGGACCTGCACCCCACTGACGACGACGACCTGCACCCGGCCAACCCGGCACTGGTTCTCCGCCACCTTCGCGAGATCGCCCAAGTAAGTGGCGTGCCATCAGGTGCGCCGCAACCAGGCACGGCGACGCGGCAGAAGGCCGCCGAGCACGAAGTTGATCGTCTGCAACCAGGCGCGCTCGCCGGTGCCCAGTTGGCTGGCGCCGTGGTGCCACAGGCTGTATGCGGGCCGGGTGGCGCCGTCGGCCCAGAGCAGCAACCGGGGTCAGCACCCCGGCGACGATGCCGCTGCCGAGCGGCGCCGCAAGAGCATGAGAGGTCATCGGTGAACCCTCCACTTCTCCGTGGCGACCAACGCCGCGGGCCGACCAGACTTCCCGGCTCACCTTGCATGTGATACATCTATTTAGCTTATGATGAAATTACTGTAAGAGGGGGGTTTGGCGGTATGACGGAACAGGATCCGCTGCTGGAATGGGTGGAGCGGGTGGCCATGTACCTGGCTCGCGACGGGGTGCCACCGATCGCCGGGCGGGTGCTCGGCTGGCTGATGGTGTGTGATCCACCGGAGCAGTCCGCCGGAGAGATCAGCCAGGCCATCGGCGCCAGCCGCGCCTCGCTGACCTCCAACCTGCGGCTGCTGTCCAGCATGGGTTTCCTCGCCTGGCGTACCCGGCCGGGCGAGCGCACCGTCTACTACCGGATGGCCGGGGACGCATGGACGGTGGTGGTGCGTAAGCAGATCGCCGGTCTCACCTCGTTCCTGGACATCACCCGCGACGGCCTGGATCTGGTCGGGCCGGACGACGAGCGGGCCGAACGCATTCGCCAGGCGCACACCACCTTCGAATGGATGGCCAAGGTGTTCCAGAACGCGCCACTTCCCGGGGAGGAGACATGAACGGGCACGCGATCGTGGTGGGCGGCGGCATCGGCGGCCTGGCCGCCGCTCTGGCGCTGCGGCGGATCGGCTGGCGGGCCACCGTACTGGAACGCGCCTCCGCGCCGGGTGAGATCGGCGCCGGCATGTCGCAGTCCCCGAACGCGATGCGAGCCCTGGACGAGCTCGGCGTCGGTGAGCAGGCGCGTGCCAAGGGGGCGCCCTCCTACTCGGCCGGCAACCTGCGCCTGCCCGACGGCCGTTACCTGCAGCGCGCCCGCCGGGGCGACGTGACGCCGCTGCTCGCCTTCCACCGCGCCGACCTGCACGGGCTGCTGCTGGAGGCGGTGCCCGCCGGCTGGGTCCATCCCGGCACGGAGGTCACCGGTCTGCGCCAGGACGACCGCGGTGTGACGGTCGCCTGGGACGGCGGCGAGGCGGGCGCGGACCTCGTGATCGGCGCTGACGGCATCCGCAGCGCCGTACGCCGCATGGTGTGGCCGGACGCGTCTGCCCCGCGTTTCCTGGGCCGCACCGCCTGGCTCGGCGTCGCGGAGACCAGCGGCTGGGGAGCCTCGGCGGAGGACGTCACGACGCCCCCCGACGGACTGTCGGGCAGCGTCACCATGGGCTCAGACGGCTACTTCCTCATCCACCCGATCAGCCGCGGCCGCACCTACTGGGCCTTCGTCACGACCGCCGACCGGCCGGACCTGCGCCACGCGCGGGAGAAGGCGGAGGTGGCCGGCCGCCTGGCGGCCTGGCATCAGCCGATCCCCGGCCTGATCGCGGCCACACCGGACGAGGCCGTGATCCACATCGACATCCGCGACCTGGACCCGCTGCCCACGTACGTCCGCGGCCGGGTGGCGCTGCTGGGCGATGCCGCCCACGCGATGAGCCCCACCGCGGTCAGGGCGCCGGACCGTCCATCGAGGATGCGGTCGTGCTGGCCGCCGCCCTGCACGCCGAGGCCGGCATCGACGCCGCGTTGGCCCGCTACGACACCGAGCGCCGGCCCCGTACCCAGGCCACCGCCCGCGGCGCCCGCGCGGACGGTCGCCGCACCACGTCCGCGGCGGCGCACCGGGCTCTGGCCGCCATGATCCGGCTCATGCCCGCACCGGTGTGGCGTCGCGGCATCGCGGCCGACGGCAACGCCACCTGGCGGTGGCGGTCACCGCGCCTGCCGGAGCCGACCACACACGCCTGATACGACGAGCCCTCGCAGATGACGGCGCCGGCGCAACCTCAGGCGAGGAAGGCAACGATTCTCGCGGCGAGGCGCGAATAGCCGGGGCCGAACCAGATCATATGGCTGTCGGCCTGGCTGACCACCAGTTCGGCGCTCGGTATCGTCGCGACCAGGGACTCGGCATGGGTGAAGGGCACCGACCGATCGTGGCGGGCCGCCATGACCAGTGTGGGCTGGGTGACCTGCGCGGCGCAGTCCGGTACGGGGAGCATGTCGGCGACGAAGCCGCGACCCGATCGCATCGAGGCGAACAGGCAGATGAGCAGGCTGCGCTCGGCGGCGGACAAGTTCCTCAGCACCTGACCCACGGGCAGGACCGACAGGTCACGGAGAAGCAGACGCAGTCCCAAGGAGGGCGCCACGCGGAGCAGGAGCCGCAGGATCGCCCAGGTGCCGGCCTCCACCCGCCCATCGAAAACCGCCCGGCCGCCCAGCCGGGTCAGCCGGTCGGGCCAGGGCAGAAATCCGACCGAGCTCTGCAGGATGACCCGCTCGACCAGGTGCGGGTGGCGGGCGGCCAGGCTCAGCGCGGTGCGCCCACCGGCCGAGATCCCCACGACCGCGGCGAGGCGGTCGATCCCCAGAACCTCGCAGAGCTGGGCGGTGGCGTCGGCGAAGCCGGCCGCCGTGGTGCCGGTGGCCAGCGGCGTCCGCCCGTATCCGGGACGCGAAGGGGCCAGCACCGAGCAGCCGGCGTCGGCGTAGACCTCCTCGCCTAACGCCAGCCCCGCCCGCATGTGACCGCCGTGGAACAGCACCACCGTCCTGGGCCCGTCTCCCTCCAGGCGATACTCCACCGGCCCCGCCGTCAGCTCGGCGACGACGCTGGCGCGCTCGGAACAAGCTTGGGAAGTGGTCGTCACGGTGTCTTCTCGGGTTGGTGGGGAGGTCGTTCCCGCCGGCGGATCTTGCTGGTGACGGTGCCGTACCAGGCCGGGAGATCCCGCTCGTCGTCGAACCAGCGGGCGACCACGATGTCGGTGGAGGAGTGCAGCAGGATCGACAGCACGATGGTGACGGCGACGAGCTGGAACACCGGCACGGCGGCGGCGATGCCGGAGCCGAGCACCAGGAGCCCGTAGACCACGGAGGCGAATCCCTTGGGCCCGAACCAGGCCACCGCCGCCTGCTCGCGTACGCCCAGTCCTGAGCGCAGGAACGACAGCCAAATCGCGACGGGGCGGGCCACGATCAGCGCGAGCACCGCGAACAGCCATCCCTGCCAGCCGACCGAGCCGAGCAGCGCGGGGGTGATGAGAGCGCCGAACACGAGCAGCGCGGCGAGTTTGAACACTTCGGCGATCAGCTCGCCGAAGTGTTCGAACGACTCGCGCTGCCGGGGCCCGAAGGTGGCCACGGTGATCCCGGCGGAGAACGCGGCCAGGAACAGGTTGCCGTGCGTGGCCTTGCCGACGGCCAGCACGAGCAGGCCGATGGCCAGGGCGTTGAGCGGCTCGTAGGCGGTGGAGGCGGCGAACCAGCGGGTCCGCTCCAGCTTGATCGCCACCCACGGGACGGCGACCCCGATGACGATGCCGAGCCCGAGCTCCAGGCCCAGCTCTCCCAGGTGCAGGTCCTCGGATCCGGCCGCGACCGCGAGGAAGAGGATGACGAACGGCAGCGCCAGGCCGTCGTTGACGCCGGATTCGACGTTGAGCAGTTGCCGCAGCCGGGGCGGCACCTTCTCGTTGCCGACCAGGGCGGCGGCGAAGACCGGGTCGGTGGGCGCGAGGATGGCGCCGATCAGCAGCGACTCGATCCAGCCCAGCCCGAGCAGGTAGTGCGCCCCGGCGGCGGTGATGACCAAGGTCAGCGGCAGGCCCCAGCCGAGCGCCCGGCCGGGCAGCCGCCAGGCGCTGCGCAACTCGGCCCAGCCGACCCGCATGCCGTCGGTGAACAGCACGGTGAACAACGCCAGCTCGGCCAGCGTCGCCACCAGGTCGTCACCGGGCCGCAGCGAGATGACACCGAGCACGCCGTCACCCAGCACGAACCCGGCCACCAGGAACAACGCGGCGGTGGACAGGATGGTCCGGTGCGCCAGACTGGACAGCAGCACCGCCAGCAGCAGCACACCTGCGAACGCGGTCAGCAGCACACCCATCACAGGTGCCACATGGGGGTCGTCATGGAACGGCCTTTCCAGTCGGTTGACTCACACGATCTTGCCGACCAGACTTCCCGGCGCTCCGCCCCCACCCTAGCAGGGGCTGCCATCACGGTGGTGCTCGTCGCTCCCCAAGGGTGACCAGATACGACAGTTCGAAATGAAGGAGCTGTCAACTCAGCTTGGGCGGAGCAGTGAACCGGGCGAAGAGAGCAAAGACTCCTAGCCGCGTCGGTGACATTCCAGCCCGACTCCGCCGTCACCACGATGCCGAGCACCGCCCAAACAGCGACCGCTTGAACGCTCCGGCCGGACGCCGATCCCTCGACAGTCCGGCCGGGGTACTGGACTCAACGATGACACGGTTGGTTCGGAACTATCCGAACAGAGCGATATGCTCGGCTGGTGAGCGTTGATGAGTTTGTAGAGAACGCCGGGCTCTTCTACGAGCGGCTCGGGCTGAGCCGCACCTCGGGCCGCGTCATGGGCTGGTTGCTGACCGCCGACACCTCCGGCGCCGACGCGCCCGCGCTGACCGAGGCGCTGGCCGTGGCCAAGAGCAGCATGAGCGTCGCGCTGCGGCAACTCGAACAGGCGGGCCTCATCGAGCGGTTCCGGGTGCGCGGCGAGCGGCGCGACCGCTACCGGCTGGCCGAGGACGTCTTCGCCCGTGCCTTCCGCGCGAAGATGGCCGAGTTCGAGGGCTTCCTGGCTCTGGCCGAGCAGGGGCTGCGCGCGGTGGGCGACGACCCGGAGCGCCGGCGGCGGCTGGAGCTCATGCGCGACATGTACGCGTTCATGATGGACCGCTTCCCTCGTCTGCTGGACGAGTGGGACGAGCTCAAGGAGCAGCGATGAGACCGTTACTGATCACTGCGGGCAGTCGCGGCGACGTTCAGCCGTACCTCGCCCTGGCCTGCGGGCTGCTGGCCGCCGGGCACCGGCCGCTCCTGGCGGCGCCCCGGCGCTTCGAGCCGCTCGCCGCCGCCCGCGGGGTGGACTTCGCGCCGCTGAACGACGAGATGCTCGCGCTGCAGGACAAGGTCCAGGGGCAGGGCGTACGGGCAGCCATCACCGCCGCCCGCACGGTCAGGCCGATGCTGCGTCGCCTGCTCGACGACCAGGCCGCGCTCACCGCGCACGAGGCCGACGTGGTCGTCTATCACCCCAAGTCGCTCGGCGGCCCCCACGTCGCCGAGAAGCTCGGTGTCCCAGCTCTGGCCGGTCTGCTGCTGCCGCTCTACCTGCCCACCGCCGCCTTCCCTTCCCCCATCCTGCCGGTACGGGTGCCGCGGGCGCTCAACCGGGCGAGCTGGCGCGTCTCCTCCGCCGTCGAGGCGCCCTACCGCGGCACGGTGCGGGACTGGCGGGCCGAGGCCCTCGGCCTGCCCCGGAGGTTCCCGCCGGTTGCCGACCTGGTCGAGGAGGGCGGCGTGCTGCACGCCTGGAGTCCGCACCTGCTCCCGGCACCCGCCGACTGGCCCGCTCAGGCGCATCCCACCGGCTTCTGGACGATGCCCGCTGACGACTGGGAACCGCCTGAGCGACTGGCCCGCTTCCTCGACGCCGGAGACCCGCCGATCTACGCCGGGTTCGGCAGTTCCTTCAGCGGTGACCCGGAGGCGCTGGCCTCCGCAGTGCTGGAAGCCGTCCGGCTCAGCGGGCACCGCGCGATCCTCGCCACCGGCTGGGGCGCCCTGCGACCGGGTTCACAGCCGGACGGCGTCCTGGTGGTCGAGGAGGCTCCGCACGCCTGGCTGCTCCCGCGCGTCTCCGTCGCCGTACACCACGGTGGCATCGGCACGGTGGCCGCCGCGCTGCGCGCCGGGATCCCCCAGGTGGTGCGTCCTTTCCTGGGCGACCAGCCGTTCTGGGCCGAACGCCTGAACCACCTCGGCGTCGCGCCGCCACCCATCACCGGCCGGCTCACGCCTGACCGGCTGGCCGCCGCGATCGAGAAGGCGGTCGCGCTGGCACCGGCCGCCCGCGCGCTCGCCAGACCGATCCGAGCGGAGGACGGCATCGCCGCCGCCGTCACCCGCATCACTCGCGCGGACGCGGCCCGGCCGTGAGGCTGGGTTCCAGCGCTCGGAATCGTCGCGCCGGCGCTGCCGGAGGTCGGATCGGCTCTCCGATGCATTACCGGGTCATGGCCTTACCCTCATGGCGTGGAGACCGAACCGGGAGAGGTTCGGTCGTGGCAGCAGTCACGCGGCGGCGCTTTGACCCGGAGTTCCGGGCGGGCGCGAGCGCGTCGCCACCAACGTGGTCCCGTGGTCCCAGTTGTGCGCCTCGCTTCACGATGGCAGCCGCTCGGAGTCGCGGTACGAACAGGGCAGGCCGGGACCTGGCGGGCCATCCACAAGGCCGCCGCCGGCATCCGCGGGCCCAGCTCTCGCGGCTGCCGGTTGCAGACGGCCTGGGAGGGCAACCGCGGGAACAGATGACCGATCCGGGCCGCCGCGAGACAGCACACCAGAGCCTCCATCAAACTCGGCGCGGTTCACCAACACGACCCGCACCTGGCCGGGCATCGCGGAGCTGATCCGCCGTACCGGCCCGGAAGTGGTCGCCTCGGGCGTGGACCGGCCGAACCGGATCGACCTGTGGGTGAACGAGGCCTGTGTCCGCGCCGGGGTGCCCTTCGTCCGCGGAGGTATGGCCGTCACCACCGGAACGGTGTGGTCGATCCATCCCGGGGTGAGCGCCTGCCGCGGCCCAACCGCGGCATCGGTCCTGTGGCCGGGCTGCTGGGCGCGTTCGGCGCCTTCGAGGTGCTCCGCTACCTGACCGGTTTCGAGCCGCCGGCGTACGCCGGCCGGCCGCTCGCCGTGGACTTCGCGCGCGGCTCCGTGATTTCGCGACATCCGCGTCATCGGTCCCGTCGTCTCGCCTCGGCGGGGCTTCGCTCGTCAGTCGCCGGTGGCCGGCGTCCCGTCGGCGCTGAGAGTCCGCAGGATGTCGACCAGTGTCGACATCTGCTCGGCGGTGAGCGGCTCGAACAGCTCTTCCGCCGCGCGTTCATAGCCGGCCGTCCAGTCCTGCGCCAGTGCGGCCCCTTGCGCTGTCACGCGAAGGAGCACGGACCGGCGGTCGCCCGCGCTGGTCTGGCGTTCGAGCAGTCCGTCGCGGACGAGCGCGTCGACCAGGGTGGAGGCGGTCCCCTGGGCGATGCCGACGGCGAGGGCGAGTTCGGTCAGACGGACAGGCTGTGAACGTGCCACCTCCACCACCAGGCGGGACCTCGGCGTCGACACCCCGTGCTCGCCCAGCCGCTCGTTGAAGTGGCGTACGAGAACCTTCGCCGTACGACTGAACTCGTCGGCGACCTGTGCGGCGGTCACGCTCTTCGGCATCGCCCACCTCCTGCTTGACGCACCCATCGTACGAGAGGTTACATTGACGCCAATACATCGACATCAAAATATTCGATGCCAATGTATTGGCGCGGGGTGCGCCATCAACCACGAGGAGCGGGAGCATGAAGATCTTCATCACCGGCGGCAGCGGTTTCGTCGGCGGCGTTCTCGTCCACCGCCTCATCGCCGAAGGGCATGAGGTCCTGGCACTCGCCAGATCGGGCAGGAGTATTCAGCGCGTACGTGCGGCGGGAGCCGAGCCCGTTCCCGGCGATCTGCACGACCTCCGCCGGACGGACTCCCCGGCGCCGGGCTGGCTCGCCGAGCTGCGGAAGGCCGACGCGGTCGTGCACGTCGCGGCTCACATGGAGTTCTGGGGGCCCGACTCGCTCTTCGAACACGCCAATCACGTGCCGACGGTCGCCCTGCACGCCGCGAGCGTCGCGGCCGGGGTGCGACGCTTCGTGCTCACCAGTGCCGCGTCCGTCTCCACAGGGAGTCAGCGTCTTCCCGTCGTCGACGAGTCGACACCCGAAGGCCGGCCGAACATCGCCTACAGCCGGGTCAAGCTGGCCACCGAGCGCGCGCTCCTAAAAGCCCGCGGCGGGAACACCGAGCTGGTGGTGCTCCGCCCGCCGTTCATCTGGGGCCGCGGAATGACGACGATCGACGAAATGGCCGAGGTCGCCGAGGCAGGACGCTTCGCCTGGATCGATCACGGCCGGCACATCGTCGACTTCGTGCACGTCGAGAACCTGGCCGGCGCCACCATCCTCGCGCTCACACGGGGCCGCCACGGCGGGGTCTACTACGTGACGGACGGTACGCCGATCCCCATCCGGGACTTCCTCACTCCCTTGCTGGCGACCCGCGGCGTGGACCTGTCCAGGAGCCGCAGCGTCCCGCTGACGATGGCGGCGCCCATGGCGGCGATGCTGGACCGCACGGCACGCCTGCTGCGGCGCAAGTCGGCGCCCCCACTGACGAACTGGCTGGTGAGCTTCACCGGCCGGGACCGTTCCTACGACATCACCGCCGCGCGGACAGAGCTGGGCTACTCACCCGACGTGACCTTGGAGAAGGGCCTGGCGGAGATGAGCTTCTCCTGAGCCGGGAGGGCGCGGCACAGGGCTGCGGGCGCTGACGGCCGAAGTGGCGAAACGGTCCATCGGACGCGCTGCAAGGGACTTTGGTCCCTGCCGTGAACACGGCAGAACGCGACATTTTGGCCGTGGTGGCCAACTTCGCCGAGGTCTTCCTGGCCAAGGAGGGCCACGACGGCCCCGTCGGGGTGAACTACCTGGAGAAGATCCAGCTCGCCACCCCGGCGGCCGTGTACGGCGCGATGCTGGCCGGCGCCGACTACGTGCTGATCGGCGCCGGTATCCCGATGGAGATCCCGCGCCTGCTCGACGACGTGTCCGAGCACCGCCCCGCCCGGATCTCGGTCGTCGTGGCGGGCGGCGACGGGCACACGGTCGGGATCGACCCGGCCGGGCTGCTCGGACATCGGCTGACGCCGCCGGCCCGGCCCAGGTTGCTGGCGATCGTATGGCATGGCCGTCCGTCCCCTGTGCCGGGCCCTGCCTCATGCCTCACCGTTCAGCGGAGCGGCCATGCCGCGCCGACAGGGAAACGTCCGATAAGGGACTTTCGGCCCTGCAGTTACTTCGGCCTACTGAACGGACACGCTCGGGCTCCTAGCCTGATTCACGGCCCGCCTAGTGCGTGGGCCTCATGTCCCTCGCCTGTCCAGGGGGTCCTCCATGTTGTCCGCGGATTCAGCCGCGATCGTCCGTGCCACGCTGCCGGTCGTCGGCGCCTCGCTCGACGCCATCACCGCGCGTTTCTACGAGACGATGTTCGCCGAGCGGCCCGAGTTGCTCGACGGTCTGTTCAACCGCGGCAATCAGGCCAACGGTGAGCAGCGCCGGGCACTGGCCGGATCCATCGCCGTGTTCGCCACGAGGCTCCTCGAGCATCCGGACGAGCGCCCCGACGAGTTGCTCGCCCGCATCGTCCACAAGCACACCGCCGTCGGCGGCACCGACGACCAGTACGTGATCGTGCACAAGTACCTGTTCGGGGCGATCGCCCACGTGCTGGGCGAGGCCGTCACCCCGGAGGTCGCCGCGGCCTGGGACGAGGTGTACTGGCTGATGGCCGGGGCGTTGATCGCGCAGGAAGCGCGCATCTACGCCGAGGCCGGCGCGCGCAGCGGCGCCACATGGCGGCAGTGGCGGGTGGCCGACCGGAAAGAGGAGACGCCGGACGCGGTTCGACGGTGATCCGGCCGGGGAGGTGTCCACGCTGCTGCACGCCATCGTACGGACCGGCGATGAGCTGACCCTGTCGGCGCCGTTCGGCGACGTGACGCTGGAGGACGGGGACGCGCCGCTGATGCTCGTGTCGGCGGGCATCGGCTGCACGCCGATCGTGGCGATGCTCGATCACCTGGCCGTCACCGGCTCACGCCGCCGCGTCCTGCTGCTGCACGCCGACCGCTCGCCGGGCCCAGCCATGCGTTGAGGGCGAATAGGCGCCACCTGCTCGGGCGCTTCCTGGCCGAGAATGATGACCGGCGCGCCGCGGTGCCGTGCCCTCACCCGTCCCGGTCATCGCGAGCCGCGCAGTGACCGCAGCAGGAGCACAGGCTGGAGCTGCTGCGCGAACTGCGCCGCGTCGGCCGCGGAGTCTCTTGCCGGATCGCCGTCCGCCAGGTACACGGTGAGGAGCCGGCCGCCGTTCGGCGTCCACGTCCAGGCGCTCGCGCTGAGAGATCCGTCGTCCTCGCTGAAGCCCGGCAGCGCGTCCTCGGGCAGGGGGTCGTGCCCGGCCTGGATTTCCCGCAATGCACGCAGGGAGAGCCCGGACGGGTCCTGAACCTCGATCCGCAGAACGACTGGGCTGTCCGGCCGGGAGTGAACGGCGCACGCGAACGTCACGTCGTCGTCGTAGATGCTCCAGGCTGTCCTGCGGACGACGAAGAACCGCAGGCCCAGGACCCGCTCGACGGCCCGGCGCGAGATCACGTCGCACACCTTCGGCCCGTCGCCGAGGACGTTCAGCGGCTCGACGGGGCGCTGGGGTGGGCGCGGAGGGGACGAAGCCGGCGGAACGGCCAGGCACGCCGTCAGCAGCAGGAGGAACGTCACGCGGGCGGGCCCGGTCATCTGGGCTTCTCCTGGTTCAGCATGATCGGTTTGAGGTAGCGGAACAGCTCGATGGCGTCGGCCTCGGAGTCGCGCGCCGCGCCCAGGAGGATCCGGATCGACAGG
This sequence comes from Nonomuraea fuscirosea, assembly GCF_035917475.1. Lineage (NCBI taxonomy): Bacteria > Bacillati > Actinomycetota > Actinomycetes > Streptosporangiales > Streptosporangiaceae > Nonomuraea > Nonomuraea fuscirosea. The sequence continues at coordinate 3,599,688 of NZ_CP109074.1, forward strand.
AGCCGTTCGTGGCCGGGTGTCCAGCCGTACACGTAGGCGAAGGCCGGTTCCTTCCCCTCGGGCACGGTGGCGCTGTATCCGGGGCCGAGCTCTTCCGGCAGGGGACGGCCCCTGTCGAAGGCCATGGTGTCGGCCAGTTCCTCAGGGGTGCCCCGGAACGGATCGCTCAGGCCGACGTCCAGAGCCCATTCGCGGGCGTCGTCCACCTTGACGTTGCACGAGGAGTAGTAGCGGCCTCTGGGCAGGCGCTTGTCGGGCAGCCCGGTAGTGGTCGTCAGGATGGGGAGTGTCCCGACGATGATGCGCAGGACGCGGGCGGAGATCAGGCCGTCGCAGGCCAGCGGCTTCGCGGTCATGTCCCCCAGCGGCCGCGTGTCCCGCGGCGGCGGCGGTGGCGCGGAGGCGCAGGCGGCGCTCAGTACGAGCAGCAGAACGGCGGTGAGGGCGGATCTTCTGCGGTGCCCGGCGATCACCTCAGCCTGGCTGGTCGGTCGCGTTCGGCTGGGGCGGGCGCGGCCGGGGGAGGGAGCAGCGGCAGGGGCGGGTCACCGTGGCGAGCATCAACTGCCAGTCGCCCTCATGGAGCTCACCCTTGCCGTCTCCCCAGGCGATCATCGGTCGTCCCCGCGAGTCGAGCGTGATCGCCAGCCGGGTCCACGTGTCCTCCCGCGTCCTGCTCACCGGCGCGCTCACGCACCGGACGCCCTCGCACGTCGCGAGCATGATCCGGTCGTGTACCCGGTCGTGGAAGGCCACCAGTGCCCGGCCCGACCGGTCCAGCACCAGCGCCGGCGTGGCTCGCTGGTCGACCGCCCCGCTCAGAGCGGCCTCTTCGGTCCGCGTGCAGTCCCAGGTGAGGCAGTCGAGCAGCCTGACGGTGCCGTCCCCGTCCTGGTAGGCGATCAACGGCCGGCCGTCCGGGCGTACCACCATGGTCAGACCCGGCCGCCGGTCGAACTGGCTCATGTTCCGTTCTGGGCCCGGGGCCACGGGCTGGGCCGAACGCAGCCGGTCGCAGGAGGGATCCTCACACGACAGCAGGTCGAGGGCGCCGGTCGCGCCGTTGAGCAGCGCGACGATCGGCCGGCCGTCCGGTCGTACGTCGACGGTGTAGTCGTTCAGCCGGCCGCTGCCGCCATGCGTGCCGATGCGCGCGATCTCCTTCGCGGAGGGGCGCGCGCACGTCAGGTCCGGGCAGAAGACGAGGCGGATCAGGTGCCGGTCCGAGTCCTCGTCCTCGGGCTCCTCTTCCGCCGTGGCCAGGACCAGGCCGCCGCCGGGGCGCGGGGCCAGCGCCATGAGCGCGCCGTCGAGGAAAGGGCCGGTCGGCCGCGCCAGGGCCGTGCCATCTGAAGCGGGCGCGCATCCGCGAGCGTCGCAGATCAGCAGTTCGAGCTGAAGCGATGGCGGCTCCTGCGCGCCGATCCGCCGCCACAGCGTCATGGCCAAGCGCCCGTCGCTCAGCCAGGCGCCCGCCGTGGCGGGGGCCAGGAAGGTGCGGGTGTTCGGCTCGGCGTACTCGTACGTGGGACTCTCACATGCGGGATCGGCACAGGTGAGCAGTGCCGGCGCGTTAAGGTCGTGGATCAGCACCGTCACGTGCGATCCGGGCCAGGCGTGCAGGCCCCAGAGGATCTCGGAGCGCAGGGCACCCATGTGCGGGCGGACACGGCCGTCGTCCACGAGACCGGGTCTCCACGACCACGTCACGACCGTCTTGCGGACCTCCGGCCAGCCGAGCGGGTTGACCAGCACGGTGGCGCCGTACAGGAGAGCGGGAACGAGGGACGCGACCAGCATCGGCACCAGCCGACGCGGGCGTTCGGGGACGGCGGGCAGACTCCGCAGCACACACGTGATCTCCGGGTCGCTCTCTTCGTTGCAGCGTAACGCCGTGAGATGAAGGAACACGCCAGTGATCACCGCCGCCTGCAAAGGCGTGACGACCAGAGCGAGCACGGAGCCGGCCAGCCCCAGCAGGATCGGCATGGCGGGGCCGGGAATCGAGGGGATCGCCGCGTCCGCGGCCCACGAGGCCAGCGCGGGAATGGCCCACGCGCCGAACACCGCCGTCAGCACGCTCTTCGAGAAGCGCCGCGCTGCCAACCGGTAGGCTCGGCCGACCCCCCGTACGGCGGACCGGCCCTCCAGTACGACGACCGGCACGGCCAGCACGGCGGGCACCGCGAGCAGCGCCAGGGCGGCCATCACGACGATCGACGGGAACGCGTCCTCCTTCACCGTGAGTATGCCGAAGCCCGCGGCCAGGATCGCCGCCAGCATGACCATGGCCACTCCGACGAGGGCGAGCGTGGCGGGCAGCCGCCGTGCGGCGGCCCGCATCGCGGCGGCGACGGACACCGGCCGGCCGGTGAGAGCGCCCGCGGCGAGGACCACCGTCGCGGGGAACACCACGACCTGCCCGGCTGTCCAGGCCACCAGCACCGCGGCGCCCCAGACCAGCAGCGGCACGGACGCGGGGCCGACCAGCTCCGGCCGCCCGTCGACCACCACCAGAGAGTCACCGGCCGGCGGGATCACGAACAGCAGCGCGACCACGCCGATCGGCAGGAGCACCAGCGCCGAGGGCGTCGCCAGCTGCGGCACGTTGCGCAGCGCGGCCGCGTAGCTCCACCGCAACACCTCGTCGCGCCGTAGCCGCATCAGGGTGCCGGCATCCATTTCCACGGCGGTGTCCACGCCGCGACTGTCGCAGAACCGCCGCGTCCCGTCCCGCCTTATGCGAGAACGGCTATTCCTCCACGGCATGGCGGGAGAGCCGTCGCGCGGATGTGGATCTTGGGAGGGTCGCGTCTGGTCGGTGCCGCCGCCCGTCTGCCTGGTGGACCCCCGCGCCGGCCTACGCGACCCCGTCACACCGCCGGCTCGCCCGTCGTGTCGCCGTGGAGGAGCCGTGAATCATGCGTAGCGTGGCGTTCTTCGCTCTGGTGCCGGTACTGGCGATGGCGGCCGCGTTCTTCGTGAGCGCCTTGTGCGAGGAACTCGGCTGGTCCGCCTACGCCGTCGATGCACTGCGAGAACGGTGCGGCGCGCTGGGAACAACCCTCATCGTGGGCGTGGTGTGGGCCGTCTGGCACTGGCCCGCCCTGCTCCAGGCGCACCGGGCCCTGTCGTGGATCGCCTGGTGGTCACTGGCCACCGTGGCGGCTCGGGTCATCATGGCCGCGGGCGCCGTCGTCATCGCGGTCACCTGGAAGGCGGGCAGGGCGCGCCCGGACGGTCCGGCCGCAGGCGCCTGGTCACCTCAAATGAGAGAGTGACGCACGGCCACGACGCCGTCCCCTGAGCCGAGCCGGCCGCGAGACCTTGGTCCTGACCCAAGTCCTGAGAGATGGTGACGTTCGACCGGTGTCCGCGACGGCTCCAGCGGCTGCCATGGAGGCAGGTCATCTCGCAGGAACGACTGGCGCAGGCTCGCGGCGATGTGGGGCTCCCGCGTGACCCGCAGTTCTACGGCGTGCTCGACCTGGAGGCCGAGCTCGCCTCATACTGCCTGAGCACATGTTCATGGGACCCGCGCCAGGGCCTCAGACGGGCAGCTTCGTGTCGATGATGAAGCTGATCTCGATGAGCTGGTCAGGGAAGCCCAGGCCGGTGACGCCCACGATCGTGCTGACCGGGCGGTGGTCGCCGAAGTAGTCCACGTTCCCCCTCGCCGTCACCTCGAAGTTCTGCCGCAGGTTCACCACATACAGAGTCTGCGAGACGATCTGATTCCGGCTGGCACCGTAGTGGTCCAGGACCTTGTCCATGCAGGCATGGGGTCGGGCGTGCGCCTGCCGGCGTTCATGCTCGGCGCGATGATCACCTACACCGTGGGCGTCGCCTCGTACGTCAACCTCGCCGAGCGAACCGCCGGCGACCGCGAACGCGGCGTGCTCGAACGGCTCTCCGGAACCCCGCTCCCCGCCTGGGCCTACCAGGCGGGCAATCTCGTCACCGCGCTGCTGGTCACCTCGGCGACCGCCGCCGTGCTCGCCACCGTGGCCGTTCTCGGCTGCGGGGTGCGGATCGAGCCCGCCATGATCGCCGGGATGCTCGGCGCGATCGTCGCCGGGGTCGCGTGCCTCACGGTGCTCGGCGCGCTGGTGGTGGCGTTCGTCCGCAAATTCCCGCTCAAGCACCTCTCCCACAGGCTGCTCGCCGTGCTGGACCCGGCCGGCCGTGGCCGTGGGCCGACCCGGCCGTGATCGCCGCCTGGACGCTCGCCGCGGCGGCGGTGCTGGTCCTCAAGGGAGGCAGGTGGACGGCCGTCCGGCGAGCAGCGGACTGACGCGATGGTGACCAAGGTCATCGGCCTGGCCCTCGCCGACGCCGGCACCGCCACCCCGCCCGCTCTGCGGCGGCCTCATTGCCGGCCCGCACGGGGCGGGGTGGCGGTGCCGTAGAGGCGTTTGGCATGGCGAGCGTACAGGCGTGGGGCGAGCAGCGGCATGATGAGCCGGGCCGCCGGCGGCGCATGAGAGAGCACCTCCTTGACCACGTCGGGATCACCCTCGTACATGCCCATACCGAACACGAGGGGCAGGTCCTTCTTCGGGCTGTTCGACAGGCTGTGCTCACCGAGCTGGGCCCATTCCGCGGCGGTGACGACTTTCGCGGCCAGCGGAAGGATCTCCTCTTCTTCCACGGCCATGTGCTCTAGCAGCCGGTCGCGCAGCACCTCGAAGGCCTCAGCGAGACGCTCACCGTTGCGAGCCGTGGCCGTCCACGCCGGCAACAGCTTCTTCACCTCCTCAAGGGCGGCCTCGATCCCGTGGTGCTGATCCTCCACCTTCGGCACGAAGATCGAGGCCTGCGCACCACCGCGCTCCAGCAGAAGCGGCCAGAGAATGAGGTCCTCTCCCTCATGGTGCAGATGCAGGACGACACACATCAGCGCGGCATGTCTCCCCACCACCGTCGAGCGATGCGTGTCGCCCGCGGTCACCTCGCGTACGAGCTGGGGAAGGAGCCCGAACTCCCGGCGCATCATCGTGTGCACCATGAACATGTCCCGTACGTCAGCCATGGGCTGGTTCACTACGACCTCATTTCGCGGCTGTTCCCGTGGTCCTGATCAGGCACGACCGTCCCGGCAGCGGGATCGGCCCAACCTTCCCGGACAGCAAGATGCGGTGACAGGGCCGAAAGTTCGATTTCGGCTGCATGTTGTCCTCGCTGGGCCCGGTGGGCCCGCGCGGAAAGGCGCGAGAAGCTAGCCGGCGCGCATCCACGGCGGGAGGCGGAACGTCGACTCCGCGTACGGTGTCGGCGCGATGACCCGATGCCGCCCGTCCTGGATCTGGAAGACCAGATGAGCCTGCCCGAGCGAGGGATCGGGAATCTCGTCGGGAAAGGCCGCGCTGGTCTGCCCGCCCCTGTCGAGATCGTAGGCGCCGTTCACTCCCCGGTAGACCATGGTGCGCAGATTGCGGGCCACGCGCCCGAAGTCGTGCGGGCGTCCGTGCGCCGACCAGGCCAGAGCCAGCAGGTTGATCTGGTCGTAGGCCACGCTGGCCGCCGACCTGCCGGGCGCCGCTCCGTACCGCCTGGCGAAGCGCTCGGCGAACGCGCGCCCGCGGCTGTCCCCGTACCGGCCGGTGACGGTCGCCCAGACCACGCCCTCGGCCGCCTGGCCCGCGAGTTCCAGGTACTGGGGTACGGCAGGCGTGTACACCATGTAGACCAGCGTCGGCGCGGGCTCTTCCGCGAACGCGCGCTGGAACGCGGCCGCCTGCTCCGGCAGGTGGTGGGTGACCATCACCGAGCCCGGTGCGTGCTCGCGGATCGCCCGCAGCACCCGGCTCCAGTCGTCGTACGGCGGCTCCATCCGGATGAGGAAGTCGATGCTCAGCCCCGCCCGCTCGACCAGCCGGGCGGTCTCCTCGCTGAAGGTCTGGGTGTCGGGCATCGTCGTCTCCACGAACCCGACGCTGCGCCTGCGCAGCCGCATTCCGCGCAGGAAGCGCGCGAAGCCCTTGCCGTAGTTGCCGCGGGTGGGGCCGGTCTGGAAGATCCGCCCGAATCTGCCCGGTTCGTCCCGCACCCACTCGGCCTGCAGGTCGCTGGTGCCGATGTTCAGGTACGGAGCGCCGTAGTCGGCCGCGAGCTCGTAGGAGGCGCGCTCGTCGGTCAGCAGGTAGCCGCCGACGATGGCCGGCACCTGCCTGGCCGCCAGCTCCGCCAGCCCCGCGGCGGCCGAGTCCGCGTCGAGCGAGTCCACCGCGCTCACGTACGTGCGCAGCGGCCTGCCCGCGACGCCGCCGCGCGCGTTCAGCTCCTCGACGGCCAGTTCGGCGCCGCGCCGCATCTGTTCGCCGTCCTGGCTCGACGCTCCCACCAGCGGCAGCAGCAGCCCGATCTCGTAGGGCGTCGGGGATCTGCGCGGCGCGACACCGGCGGTGGCGAACCGGGGCAGCGGCCCGGGCTCACGCATCAGCCGGTCGACCGCGCCCACGGCCAGCGCCGTCAGCTCGGGGCACGGTCCGGGAACGGGCAGCCTGAGCAGCCCGTGATCCACGGCGAAGGCGGCCACGCCGCTGCGCGTGGCCTGCCCGAGCTTGGCCAGCACGCTCTCCACCTGCTTGGACACCGTGCGCGGGCTGGTGCCGAGGTACCGGGCGACCGCGGTGTTCGTCAGGCCGCCCGCCAGCAGCGTCAGCACGTCCAGCTCGCGCGGCGTCAGCCCGTACGGCGGCCTCACCTGCGCCGCCGTGACCACGACGTCGCCCGTCTCCCGGGTGACCGTCATGCAGACGTGCGACCAGACCTCACCGCTCTCGGCGGCCGGAGGGCCGGCGCCCGGCTCGATCGCGACGAACGTGACCGCGTCCCGGCCCGACCGCAGCAGTGCCGTGGCGGCCCGTGCCAGCAGCGGCCGGCCGCGCAGGTCGGGTCCGGCGTGGTCAAGGCGCTCGACCTGGCCGTCGGCGGAGACGCGCGCCATGCCCGGCGGGCACTCGGACGCCTCCTCATAGCTCGGTCGATGCGGCATCTCCATAGGGTAAATGACGTATTGCCGCAGATGGTGGTCCGTGTCACCTTTTCTCCATCCAAGAGAGAGGAACGCGATGAGACTCGGGGTGGAGTGCGGCGGCACCTTCACGGACCTGGTGTTGCTGGACGATTCCGGGCGGCTCGCGGCGACGGGGAAGGTGTTCTCCACTCCTTCCGACCCCTCGCTCGCGGTGCTGGAGGCGATCGGCGCTCTCCAGGCCGTCGATCTGCGGAGTGCGCCGCTGTTGCACGGGTCCACTGTGGCGACCAACGCCGTGCTCGAACGCAAGGGCCCGCGCCTGGGCCTCATCGTCACCCAGGGCTTCCGTGACGTGCTCGAACTGCAGCGGCACGACCGCGACGTCATGTACGACCTGCACTACCGCAAGCCGCGCCCCCTGGTGCGCCGCGAGCTGGTACGCGAAGTGCCCGAGAGACTGGACGCCGGCGGCAAGCCGCTCATCGCGCTCGACGAGCGGGCGGTACGTGACGCGGTCGCCGAGCTGGCGGCGCTCGGCGTCACCTCGATCGCGGTGTGCTTCCTGCACAGCTACCGCAACCCGGCCAACGAGCAGCGCGTACGCGAGATCGTCTCCGAGATCGCACCCGCGCTCGACGTGTCGCTGTCCAGCGAGGTCGTGGCCGAGTTCCGCGAGTACGAGCGGGCCAGCAGCACCACGGTGGACGCCTTCGTCAAGCCGACCGTCGACGGCTACCTCAGCCGCCTGGAACGTTCCCTGGCCGAGCGCGGCATGGGCGAGTTGTCGATGATGCAGTCCAACGGCGGTGTCGTGCCTGCCGCTTACGTGCGGCGACGTCCGATCCACGTCCTGCTGTCCGGCCCGGCGGCCGGCGTGGCGGGGGCGGTGGCGGTCGCCACGGCGGCCGGGATCGACGACATCGTCACCATGGACATGGGCGGCACCAGCACGGACGTCTGCCTGGTGACCGGCGGCAGGCCACAGATCACCACCGAGTCGATGATCGACAGAATCCCGGTCAAGCTGTCGATGGTGGACATCGCCACCGTGGGCGCAGGAGGCGGCAGTATCGCGGCGCTCGACCCCGGCGGCATGCTCCAGGTGGGACCGCGCAGCGCGGGAGCGGATCCGGGACCCGCCTGCTACGGCCGTGGCGGCACCGAACCGACGGTGACCGACGCGAACGTGGTGCGCGGCCTGATCCGCCCCGGCCACTTCCTCGGCGGCCGGCACACCCTGGACCGCGAGGCCGCGCTCTCCTCGCTGGGTGTCGCAGCGGCAGAGCTCGGACGGACGCCCGGCCAGCTCGCCGAGGACATCTTCCGCATCGCGAACGTCGCCATGGCCGGCGCCATCCGCCTGGTGTCCACCGAACGCGGGCACGACCCGCGCGAGCACACCCTCGTCGCCTACGGCGGCGCCGGCCCGCTGCACGCCGCGGCGGTCGCCGACGAACTCGGCATCACCACCGTGCTGGTCCCCCCGCACGCCGGCCTCATGTCCGCCTACGGCCTGCTCAGCTCCGACTTCCAGCGCCGGTTCGCGGTGACGCGGGTCGACGAGCTGGACGGGCTGGCACCCGGCGAGCTGGCCGAGGTGTTCGGCGAACTGCTCGCCGACGGCATGGCCGAACTGGCCGAGCAGGGTGTGGGCCCGGAGGGCGTGGTCGTCGAGCAGGAGCTGGACCTGCGCTACCGAGGGCAGGGATTCGAGCTCACCCTGCCGGTGCCGTCCGGCGTGAGCCCGCGGGAGGCGGCTCGGCTGTTCCACGAGACGCACGCGCAGCGCTACGGGCACAGCACTCCGGACAAAGCCGTGCAGGTAGTGACCTACCGGCTGACGTTGCGGGTGCCGCGTACCGACACGAGCCTGCCCGCCGTCGCGGTGGAACCCGGCGAGCGGCACGAGGCCCTGCCGGTCGTGATCGGCGGCGAGGAGCGCGTGTGCGCCTTCGTGTGGCGCGCCTCGTTGCCGCCCGGCTTCAGCGTCGAAGGACCGGCGGTGGTCGAGGAGGACACCTCCACCACCTACGTGCCGCCCGGCTGGGCCGCCACCGTGGACGAAGCCACCAACCTCCGGCTGACTCGAGGAGCCTGACATGCCCGTCGACCCCGTGACCCTGAACATCGTCGGCACCGCCCTGGCGGCCATTCCCCGCGAGATGGCCGCGAACCTGCGGCGCGCCGCCTTCTCCTCCGTGGTCCGTGAAGCCCGCGACTTCGCGGTGGCGCTCGTGGACCCGCGCGGGAACGTGGTCAGCCAGGCTGAGGCCATCCCCATCATGGCCGCGGGCATCTCCCACGCGATCGCCGCCGTGCTGGCCGAGATCGACCCGGCCACCCTCACCGACGACGACGCGATCCTCTACAACGACCCCTTCCGCGGCGGCCAGCACCTGCAGGACATCTACCTGTTCACCCCGATCTTCCACCAGGGCAGGCTGGCCGGGTTCGGCGCCAGCGTCGCCCATCACGTGGACATCGGCGGCGGCGAACCCGGCCTGACCGTCAACGCCAAGGAGATCTTCCAGGAGGGGCTGCGCCTGCCCGGCCGGCCGTTCTCCGTCTCACGCGACTGGCACGGCGGCTTCGTCGAGCAGCTCTTCCGCCTCAACGTCCGCGTCCCCGACCTGGTCGTCGGCGACCTCAACGCGCAGTTCGCGGCGAGCAACGTGGCCGCGGAACGGTTGCGGGAGCTGGTCACCAGGCACGGCTTCGAGCTGACCGCCGCGGTGATGGACGAACTGCAGAACTACGCCGAGCGACGGCTACGCGACTCCATCGCCGAGATCCCCGACGGCGACTACACCGCCGAGGAGATCATCGACGCCTCCACCTGGGGCGGCGACCGGCACCACGTCAGAGTCGCGGTGCGGGTGCGCGGCTCGGACCTGGAGGTCGACTTCACCGGAACAGACCCGCAGGTCCCCGCGAACGTCAACTGCCCGTTCGCCTCCACGGTCTCCTCCGTGCAGAGCGCGATCAGGGGCCTGCTGCGCGACAAGGACATCCCCTTCAACGAGGGCTGCAACCGGCCCATCACGGTCACCGCCCCGTACGGGTCCATTCTCAACCCGGCCGCGCCCGCCGCGGTGCGCGCCAGGCTCACCCCGGCCAGCCGCGCCTTCGACGCCGTCATCAGGGCGCTCGCGGAGGCCCTGCCCGATCGGGTCGTCGCCACCGGCTACGACACCACGAGCGCGGCGGCGCTCAGTTACCTCGATCCCGACAACCATGAGTACGCGGTCGTCATGGAGGTACTCGGCGGCGGGTGGGGCGCGGGCCCGGCCGGTGACGGGGCCGACGGCCTCGACAATCCCATCTCCAACTGCTCCAGCGCTCCCGTCGAAGCACTGGAGATCGACTACTCACACTTCCGGGTGACGGAGTTCGCGCTGCTGCCCGGCTCCGGCGGGGACGGCCGCACGCGCGGGGGGCTCGGCTTCGTCCGCACGTACGAGGCCACCAGGGACGGCGTGACCTTCTCCGCCTACTCCGATCGCCACCGCTACGGCGCCCGCGGCCTGTTCGGCGGCGAGGAGGGCGCGACCGGCGGCCTGGAGGTCACCCGGTCCGACGGAACCGTGCAGCGGCTGTCCCACATCGACGCGGTGACCCTCGCCGCGGGCGAGCGGGTCAGCCTGCGCACCGGGGGCGGCGGGGGCTACGGCTCACCCGCCGAACGTCCGCACGCACACCGCGAGGCCGACCTGCGCGACGGCCTGACCACGAAGGAGACCCCCCGATGACCACCTCCCCGCAGATGCGCAGGGTGGCGCTCGCCTCGGCGCTCGGCACCAGCATCGAATGGTACGACTTCTTCATCTACACGACGGCCTCCGCCCTGGTCTTCAACCAGCTGTTCTTCCCCACCCTGTCGCCCGTCGCGGGCGTGCTGTCGGCGTTCGCCACCTACGCCGTCGGCTACATCGCCAGGCCGCTCGGCGCCGTCGTGTTCGGCCACTTCGGCGATCGGATCGGGCGCAAGAAGTCGCTGGTCTGGACGCTGCTCATGATGGGCATCGCCACCTTCCTGGTCGGCCTCGTGCCCACGCACGCGAGCATCGGCAACCTCGCTCCGCTGCTCCTGGTCGTGCTGCGCTTCGTCCAGGGCATGGCTGTCGGCGGCGAGTGGGGCGGCGCGGCGCTGCTCTCCGTCGAGCACGCACCGCGGGAGCGGCGCACGTTCTTTGGGGCGTTCGCACAGATCGGCTCACCGGTCGGACTGCTCCTCGCCACCAGCATGTTCGCGGTGCTGAACGGCACCCTGAGCGCCGAGCAGTTCGCGGCGTGGGGCTGGCGGCTGCCGTTCCTGATCTCCATCGTGCTGGTCGTGGTGGGCTTCGTGGTACGGATGAAGGTCGCCGAGACGCCGGACTTCGAGCATTCCGCCCCGCGTTCCGACGTCCTGCCGATCGTGCAGTGCCTGCGGACGTCCTGGCGGCAGATCGTGGTGGGCCTCGGCATCTTCGTCGGCGGTTTCGCCGCCTACTACGTGCTCACCACGTTCATGCTCGCCTACACCACGACCCAGCTCGGGTTGTCCAGGTCGACCGCGCTGGCGGGACAGATCGTGGCCGCGGTGGTGGAGGCGGCGCTGATGTTCGTCTTCGCCTCGATGGGCGACAGGTACGGCAAGGGCAAGGTCATCGCCTGGGGCGCGGTCGCCGGGCTGCTGTGGGCGGTGCCGCCGTTCTGGTTGTTCGGCACCGGCAGCGCCCTGTGGCTGTGCGTCGGGGTCGGGGTCGGGCTCGTCGGCGTGACCGCCACCTACTCCGTGGGAGCGGCGTACGTGGCCCAGCTTTTCGCGCCGCGCGTGCGGTACACGGGAATGTCCCTGTCGTACCAGCTCGCCGGAGCGATCGGAGGCGGGCTGGTGCCGCTGTTCTCGACGGCGTCGCTGGGGTGGAGCGGCGGTCACTACTGGCCGGTCGCCCTCGTCACCGCGGTGTTCTACGCGTTCACCCTCATCTGCCTGCGCATCGGACGTGCGCGCGAGCAGGCCGCCGCGATGCCTGCCGCGCAGGCGGCGGCGCTGTGACGGTGAACGGCGAGGTCTCCTACTGGTACCGCGAGATCGGCCTGCCCGCCAGACGCCCGCCGCTCGAACGCTCCCTCGAAGCCGACGTGTGCATCGTCGGCGGCGGCTACACGGGCCTGTGGACCGCCTACTACCTGAAGCAGGCCGATCCCGGCCTCAGGATCGTCGTGCTGGAACGCGTGTTCGCCGGTTACGGGGCGTCCGGGCGCAACGGCGGCTGGATCACCGCGGCCCTGGCCGGCTCGCGTCGCCGCTTCGCCGCCACGCACGGCCGTCAGGGCGTCATCGACCTGCAACAGGCCATGAACGCCAGCGTGGACGAGATCATCGCGGTCGCCGCGGCCGAGGGCATCGAGGCCGACATCGTCAAGGACGGCCTGCTCCGTGTGGCGCACGCCCCCGCCCACCTTCCCCGGTTGCGCGCCCAGGTCGCCGCCGCCCGCGAGTGGGCGGACGACGTGACGCTCCTCGACGCCGAGCAGACGGTCGCCAGGATCGGGGTCGCGGGCGCGCTCGGAGCCTCCTTCACTCCTCATTGCGCACGTGTCCAGCCCGCCAAGCTGGTGCAGGGGCTCTCCCACGCCGTCGAGCGGCTCGGCGTGCGGATCCACGAGTCCACGCCGGTGACGGACATCGCGCCGCACCAGGCGGTCACGCCATACGGGACGGTGCGGGCGGCGTACGTGATCAGGGCGACCGAGGGATTCACCGCCGGCCTGCCCGGCGAGCGGCGCACGTGGCTGCCGATGAACTCCTCGCTGATCGTCACCGAGCCGCTCGGCGACCGGGTGTGGGAACGGATCGGCTGGCGCGGGGCGGAACTGCTCGGCGACATGTCCCACGCCTACATCTACGCCCAGCGCACCGCGGACGGCAGGATCGCGATCGGGGGGCGCGGCCGGCCCTACCGGTTCGGGTCGCGGACGGACCACGACGGGCGCACCCACGCCTCCACCGTGCGGCAGTTGCGCGAGGCGCTCGTCCGCCTGTTCCCCGCCGTGGCCAGGGCGGAGATCGCGCACGCCTGGTCAGGGGTGCTCGGGGTGCCGCGCGACTGGTGCTCCACCGCGGGGCTGGATCTCCGGACCGGGCTGGGCTGGGCGGGCGGCTACGTCGGCCACGGGGTGGCGACGACGAACCTGGCCGGTCGCACGCTGCGCGACCTCGTCCTGGGACGGCGGAGTGAGCTGACCGGCCTGCCCTGGGTAGGCCGGTCGGTCAGGAAGTGGGAGCCGGAACCGCTGCGCTGGCTCGGGGTGCAGGGCATGTACGCCGCCTACCGGGAGGCGGACAGGCAGGAGACGACGGGCGGCCGCGTCACCACCGCGCCGATCGCCCGGCTGGCCGACCGGGTGGCCGGCCGCGAGTGACCCCTTTCCTTTCGCCGGGACAGGACGTCAGCCGCCTTGCCCCGGCGAAAGGGCCGGTTCTCAGTCCATCTGGTCCTGGTGCTCGATGCCGAACTTCGCGTCGGACACGATCGACGTCGAAGTCGCGCGGAGCACGGTGGAGTCCGTGACGGAAACGTACTTGTTGTTCTCCAGCGACTTGATGGTGCAGTAGGAGTTGGTCCGGCACACGACGTCGAACTTCTCCCAGGGGCCGACGGCGGTCGCGCGTGCGCGGAGCATGCTCTTCTTGGAGCCCGTGTAGTCCACTTCGACGCTCACGTAACGTGACGAGGCCAACGAGCGGATGGTGTCGTACTTGCTGCCCAGGCAGATCTCGAACTGCTCCCAATCACCCTCTTTGGCGGTGGCCGTCCGGGCGAGAAGCGCGCCGTAGCCGGCGCCCTCCCAGTCGAGTTCGGCGCTGACCAGACGGTTGTTCGCCCAGGCGCCGATCCAGCCGTTGAAACAGCCGATGGGCGCGGCGGCGGTGGCGGCGCTCGCCGCGGGCACCGCGGTCAGCGCGATCGCTCCGGCCGCCACGGTCATGCCGATCGTGCGGGAGATACGTGCGAGGTTCATGCTTCCTGCTTTCTGTGATGGCGCGCCGCTTTCCGCGGCGGCTGATGGCAGAGCTCTGCAGGCGCCCCGTCCACCGAGGGCGTCGAGAGTCGGTTTCGACTGGTCACTCTGCGTGATCGACTGAGGTCGCGGGAGGCCGACCGTGGTGCGGTTCGATGTGTTCAGACCAGCGAGATGGTGTCGCCGTCGACCTTGATCGCCACCTCGGGCAGCGGCTTGGTCGCCGGACCGCCCATGACCTTGCCGTCCAGCCAGAACATGCTGCCGTGACACGGACAGTTGATCATGCCGGAGGAGACGTCGCTCACCGTGCACCCCTGGTGGGTGCAGACGGCGCTGAAGGCCCGGAACTCGCCGGCGGACGGCTGGACGACGACGACCTTCTGGTCCGGGAAGACCTTGCCGCCCTCCTTGGGAATGTCCGTGGTCTTGGCCAGGACGGTACCCGCCCGCGTGGCGGGGGGCGTGCCGGTGCCGCCGGCGGCGGGCGCGGAGGCCCGCGCGCCGGAGGAGCCGATGCCGGCGCTGGTCTGGCCGCTGCCGGCGCAGGCGGCCAGGACGGTCATCAGACCGGCGCCCCCCACACCCACGATGGCGGCGCGGCGGGACGAGCCTGCCGCGCTCCGGTCCTCCGGCTGAGCATCGGTCATGACGCGGTGCGCCGGGCACCCCTGATCAGACATCGTGCACATGCGTTCGCCCTTCGGATGTTTCCCGCGCCGTCGATCGCGGCACACGCCGAAGCCGCGTGCCGTGACAGCAGGGGAATGTCAGATAGTCGTTTCGGCCCTCGCGGGGCAGCGCTCAGAAGGCGGCCTCTGAGCGGGACCTGAAGGAGGTTGCCGGAGTCCCGGTGAGGATGACCATGTACTTTTCCACACGTCCCGGGACTTCCCGGGGGAACTTATCACCTGCTCTCCGTGCGGTCGAACATGGTGAAATCTCGCGGCGGAAAGCCCGCAGATTGATCGAGCGGAAATCGAACTTTCCGCTTGATCAGCGCATCTTGTCTGCGTCAGATCCCTCGGCGGCCCGCACCCGCGGCGCCGGAAAAGGGATGTCACGCGGGGACCAGCAGGAAAGAACATGTGGCACGCAGAACAGACTGCTCTCGCCGAAGGCGTCGAGGCGGAGTTCATGTATCGATATGAGTCGAGCGCTCCGTCGCAGGTGCGCGCCGAACTCGGCATCGCGACGACCCATATCGGCGGAGGCGTCGCCCTGGCGATGCGCAACGACCCGACGGGTTACTGGAACAAGGCGCTCGGGTTCGGCTTCGACGAACCCGTCACCGGGGAGCTCCTCGATCGTGTCCTGGACTTCTACCAGGACGAAGGCAGCAAGATGGCGGTCATCCAGGTCGCCCCCGCCGTCCTGCCGCGGGACTGGGACGACCTCCGCGCCCGGCACGGTTTGCGGCCGGAAGGGAAGATCGTGAAGCTGTGGTGTCCGATCGACTTCTTCACCGCCGGTGTGCGGACCGCCCTGCGCGTCGAACCCGTCGGCTTCGACGACCTCCGGGAATGGGCGTCCGTCGTGCTTCGTGGCTTCGGCATGCCGGAGCAGGGGATGGGCGAGATGATCGCGGCCGCGGCGGCACATCCCGACTTCCGCCCTTTCGCCGCCTGGGACGGTGACCGGATGGTGGCCGGCGCGAACCTGTTCCTGCACGGCAAGGTCGGCTCATTGAACACGGGTGCGACCCTCCCCGGCTACCGCAACCGCGGGGCGCAGTCAGCCCTGCTGGCGGCACGCGCCCAGGAGGCCGTGAAGGCGGGCTGCCGCTGGCTCGTCGCCGAGACGGGCCAACCCGCGGAAGGCGGCTCGAACTCGTCGTTGAACAACATGCTCAGGGCGGGGATGCGGCCGCTCTACACGCGGGAGAACTGGGTCTGGCGATCTGACGGCGCCGATCGCCTGGTCCGATCGCCAAGCCGGGCGGAGCAGGGCCGCATCGGCGTCGAGGCGTTCGGCTGAACCGGCTGAGCAGCCGGCTCGTTCACCAGGAAAGGACGTCGTCCGTGCCCCCTGCGCACTCTCCCGACCTTCGCCGCCGCGCGATCGAGCTCGCGCGGCGAGGCGACAGACCGCTCGTTCAGCTCGCCAAAGATCTGGGCATCAGCCGCTCGTGCCTGCATGCGTGGCTGAAACAGGACGACGCCGACGCCAGATCCGGCGCCGGTGACCAACTGTCCACCGCGACCAGGAAGAAGCTCGCCGACCTTCGCCGGCGCACCAGGCAGTTGCAGACGGAGAACGATGTCCTCAAGCGGGCCGTCCATCTCGCCTTACGGAAGTGTTCTCCCAAGGTGCTCTATTCGCTGATCCGCGAGCTCGCCGACGGCCATGTTCCGGTCGCGGTGGCCTGCCGGCTCCTCCATGTGTCGACCTCGGGGTACTACGACTGGCTCGGGCGTCCCGAGCCGGCGCGTGCCCTGCGTAACAAAGAGCTCACCAAGATGATCCGGCAGATACATGCCGATTCCAACGGCTGCTACGGCTCGCCGCGCGTCTACGCCAGGCTGCGGGTCGACCTGGGGGAAGAGGTCAACCGCAAGCGCGTCGCACGGCTCATGCGTGAAGCCGGGCTGCAGGGTGCGCGGGGCCGGGAGAGGCGTCGGCAGGACGCCGTCCAGGATCGTGCGGACGGAGCCGCACAAAACCGCGCTGACACTCCCGATCGGCGCTGACCGGCCGGCCCTGGCCCGGACGCGATACCCGAACCGGCCTGGCGGTCGCCGGGCCGCGTGACGGTCAAGACGCTTACGTCATCGATCTTCGAAGGAGAAACCTTGCCGGCTCGCAGATGGATCGCCGCAGCGGTGTTACCCCTGACGCTGACGTCCTGTTCGGTGCCCGGGAGAGGCGCCGATCCATCCGTGATCGCTCCTCATCTCATCTCGCCACCCGTGCCCCGCCGTGCATCGCCGCCACCACGGCGGAGTCCGGGCTCCGCCAGTCACCGGTCGGTGACGGCCCCCCAGCTGCCGGCGAGGGTCACGTTGAAGGCGGCTGTCGCGCACACCGCCGAATTCGGGGTGCTGGCGCTCAGACGCCGGGGCGACCTGCTCGATCTGGTGTTGTCGATCACGCCGCACTCCGAACAGGACGGGCGCGTCTCGGTGGAGACGTTCATCGGCGACGGTCCCTCGGCCATCAGTCTCCTGGACGATGCCGGGCGCAAGCGCTACCTGACCGTCCCGGACTCGGCGAACCGGCCACACCGGACGCAGGATCCGCCTCTTGAGGTGGGCGAGACCGGCGTGCGTACGTACACGTTCCCCGCTCCCGGACCTGAGGTCACCGCGATGGACGTCACCATCGGTGACGCGCCGCCCCTTCGCGACGTGCCCGTGACGCCCTGACGCGGTCGACCGGCCGGCGGCCCGCACGACATATCGACGTCCCTACCGCTGTCGTCCACCAGCGGGGTCAGCCGGCCCAGCGTCCGTTGAGGAAGAGGCTGGCGTGGAACAGCATGAGCGGTCCGAGGATCAGGGCGTACAAGGCCATCACCCACGGTCGCCTGGTCGCGACCCTGGCCACCAGCAGCCAGAGCGGGAAGCAGAGCAGCAGAGAACGCGGGACCGACAGGTAGTACGAGGAGACGAGGAGAGCCGTGGCCTGCGCCCCCGCGTACACGGCCTCACTCCACCTGCGCAGCACGAGCAGCAGGACCGTCACGCACACCGACACCACCGCGCCGACGATCTCCATCCTGAACCCCACGGAGAAGTCGCCGTGCCCCATGGCCTCGCGCCAGGACGTCGCCCACGCCTCCCACGGCCAGGTGAAGCGGCGTCCCCAACCGGCCTCCTGCGCGTGCATCCAGGCCAGCCAGTCACTCAGCCTGCTGTACTGGTAGGCCGAGTACGCCCCCAGCGGCACCAGCGGCAGCACCAGCCACCCCGTCTTCCGCAGCGGTTCCTTGCGCACACAGAACTCCACGACGAGGGCCGCTGCCAGGAACAATCCGGTGATGCGCACGCATGAGGCTCCCGCGGCCAGCATCGCCGCCTGTGGCCAGCGGCCATGCCTGGCGGCCAGCCAGGCGGGGATCGCGAAGGCGAGGAAGAGCGACTCGCTGTAGCCCGCCGTCAGGAACACCGCCGTCGGGAAGAGCAGCAGCGCCACCACCGCCATCCATCCCGAGGCGCCTTCGGCCTCGGCCAGCCGGGCCAGTGCCACCACCGCCACCGCCCCGGCCACCAGCGAGATCAGCAAACCTGCTGCCGTCCAGTCGGGAACCACGAGGTGGACCAGCCGCATCAGGAGCGGCAGCCCGGGGAAGAACGCGGGCAGCCCGGGATCGTGCGGCTTGGCGGGATCACCGTCGTAACCGTGCTCGGCGATCGTGGCGAACAACACGACGTCCCACTGGCGCCACCTGCCGAGATAGTCGGCGAGTGCCACCCCGAGCAGCGTGGTCACCATGATCCCCGCGTGCAGGCCGAACCAGATCAGCAGCGCGTCCAGCCGTCCGGAACGAGTGATCATGAAAGTGCGGAGGTCGGTGTGCGCCGGCCGCGAGCACCCTCTAAGGCTCGACCACCGTATTGTGGCGCGCCGCACGTGTTGTTCCGCTGTTCATATCTGTGCACTGCCATCCTTCTTTTCTGGCGGTCGCAAGGGGAGATTCATCCGCGAAGACAGCGGTCATGGCGACAACGGGCGCGTTGCAGAACGCATGTCCCGCCGCGCTGTTCGGGACGGGAGGATTCGGCGCTGTCAGGCAGCCGTCCATGAAAGCCGGGGCCGAGGGCCGTCCGGAGGTCGTTCCATTCGTGGCGGGCATGACGGAAAAGAACATGCGGCAGCCGGGACGGGAATCAGATCCAAGGGCTGATCATGCCTTGTGCACGAATGTCAAGAGAAAGAGAGTTGCGGGCTGTTCAGGAGGATCGGGACACTCACCGTCACACAACCCGCCCGTCACTCAATTGCTTTTCATGTTGGCCTGAACCCTTTCTGCTGCCCGCTGGATCGCTCGGGCCGATGCGTGTCGCCGCCGACAGCAGGAATGGCCATAACGCTATTTCCGCGAGTTGATCACATGACGTGTGTGACAGCCGTCACAAGCTTGGGCGAGGTCGTTTTCGTATCAGCTCATCGTCAGCGGACCTCGGTCGCTTGGCAGCCTGAACAGGGATGATGGCATTGCTTGAGCAATTCGTCAAGGACGCTCAGCGTGAATGATCTCGATATCGCACGCCTCGCCAGGTCCCGAAATATATTTGTTCCCCCATTCTCCGGACGCCTGGCGTGAGGCCATTCATCCGGTCGAACGACATCATGAATGTCGCGCCGCATAGAAAAACGCGGAAGGTGAACGATCGCGACGGCTCCGTTCGCATCAGAAGCGTCCGCCTGCTCAAGACGGCGCGGTGCGCGGCCGGATGCACAAGAGCGGCCGCCGGCAGGCCGGCCACAGCCGGCCAGGCGGACCGGACGCCGACACAGCAGCGGCCGGGCAGGTGCCAACGCACCTGCCCGGCATGATCCATGACGCCGCAGCCTGCCTGCGGTCCGCGCGGCTGTCCTGGTGCGGCGGCCGGTTCACCGCGGGTGTCAGTCGAAGACGACGACCTGGCGGCCGATCACATCGCCGCGTGCCAGCGCATCCAGCCGCTCGTTGATGTCGTCCAACCGCACCGGCGTGACCGTATGCGTGATCTGCCCCTGCCCGGCCAGGGCCAGGACCTCGGTGAGGTCGTTGTAGTTACCCCAGAACGATCCTGTGAACGTGCGCTCGCCGGACACGAACGGGAACAACGGCAGCTCCACGCGCTGCCCCATCAGCCCCACCGACACCAAGGTCGCCTCGTACGCCAGCAGCGAGGCATTGAGCGCCAGTGACTCCGGAGCCCCCGAACAGTCCAGTACCCCATCGGCCTCCTCCCGGCCGGTCAGCTCCCGGAGCTCGGCCCGGATCTGATCACTGGTCTTACCCCGGGTGTTGATCGTGTGATCGGCGCCGTTCTCCCGCGCCACCGCGAGTTTGTCCTCGCTGCGGGCGAAGGCCACCACCGTCGCACCGCCCCCGAGCAACCGCGCGTACTGCACGCCGTAACTACCCAGCCCGCCGATCCCGCTGACGATCACCGTCCGCCCCGCCCCCAGCCGGCCGGTGGCCTGGAGCTTCTTCATCCCCCGGTACGGGGTCACCCCAGCGTCCACCAGCGGCGCCAGATACCGCGGCTCCAGATCGACGCCGGCGCCGATACCGACCACGTGCCGGCTGGGCACCGCGACGTACTCCGCGAACCCTCCGGGCGGACCGAACCCGATCCACCCCCCGCTGCCCGTGCACAGCTGCTCGTTGCCCTCGTGACATTGACGGCAGGTCCCATCTCCCCATGCCGGGTCCACCACCACCATGTCGCCCTCTGCCAGGCCCGCCGACGCCGGCACACCTGGACCCACCTGCGCGATGTGGCCCGCGACCTCATGGCCGGGGATGTAGGGGAAGGCCAGTTCCACCGGGAAGTAGCCGTCCAGCAGCTGGTAGTCGCTGCGGCACATGCCGGTCGCCGCGACTTTGACGAGCACCTCGCCCGGCCCCGGCTCAGGAATCGGAACCTCATCGATCTGCAACGGCTGCTTGTACCCGTGCATTCGAGCCGCGCGCATCCTCATGACGCCTCCTCGTCCTTCGTTCGTCGCTGTCGTCGAGTGACGCTAACCGCGGCAAGTGGAAGGCTTGTTGATGCTGACTGAACCGTTTTCGCGGCCGATTCAGCAGCGTCGAACCTGGCGGTCACCGTTTCCCGGGTAAAGGCCAGAAGTTTCACCGCGAAATCGTTGGTGCGATGGCGTCCTCAACAGCTTGGTCGCCGGGACGCCCGGTCGCGATGGGCGGCGGGTTTCCTTCGTTCACTGG
Source organism: Nonomuraea fuscirosea (assembly GCF_035917475.1). Lineage (NCBI taxonomy): Bacteria > Bacillati > Actinomycetota > Actinomycetes > Streptosporangiales > Streptosporangiaceae > Nonomuraea > Nonomuraea fuscirosea. The sequence continues at coordinate 3,620,558 of NZ_CP109074.1, forward strand.
TCGTCAAGTACGGACCCCTTACAGTGCGGACATCAGCGAGGTGGCCGCCCGGCCGACGCCTGAGGCTGCGGGGACCGGGTAGGCGCCAACGTGCAGGCACGAAACGAGCGGCGTGACCGGTGGCGTCGACGGGGGTCGGAGCGTCAGGTGAGCCGCCGGCGCCCGGTGCGAGACGTGCCGGGGCGATGGCCCGTCGCACGTCCTTCGGGCCGGCGAGCGAAAAGGAGACCATGTCATGGCGATCGCCACAGTCAACCCGGCGACGGGTGAGACGGTCAGGACATTCGAGGAGCTCGGCGAGGCCGAGCTGGAGCAGAAGATCGCTCTCGCGGACGAACGATGGAGGACGTACCGCACCACCGGCTTCGAGGAGCGGGCCGCGTGCATGTACGCCGCCGCCGACCTGTTCGAGAAGGAAGCGGACCTGGCGGCGGAGCTGATGAGCACCGAAATGGGCAAGACGCTGGCCGCGGCCAGGAACGAGGCGCTCAAGTGCGCTCATGGCATGCGCTACTACGCCGAGCACGCGGCCGGATTCCTGGCCGATGAGCCACTGGCCGACCCGTCGCGGGTCGGTGCGACGCGTGCCCTGGGCCGGTACCAGCCGCTGGGCCCGGTGCTGGCGGTCATGCCGTGGAACTTCCCGATGTGGCAGGTGATGCGCTTCGCCGCCCCGGCGCTGATGGCGGGTAACGTCGGGCTGCTCAAGCACGCCTCCAACGTCCCGCAGTGCGCGCTGTACCTGGAGAGCGCCTTCCTCCGGGCCGGCTTCCCCGAAGGCTGCTTCCAGACGTTGCTCGTCTCCTCGCGGAGGGTGGAGTCGATCCTGCGTGATCCGCGCGTGGTCGCCGCGACGCTGACGGGAAGCGAGCCCGCCGGCCGTTCCGTCGCCGCGATCTGCGGCGACGAGGTCAAACACACGGTGCTGGAGCTGGGTGGCAGCGATCCGTTCGTCGTGATGCCTTCGGCGGACCTGGAGCGCGCCGTGGCGACGGCGGTGGACGCGCGAGTGCAGAACAACGGGCAGTCGTGCATCGCGGCCAAGCGCTTCATCGTGCACACCGACGTCTACGACGCCTTCACCGAGAAGTTCGTCTCCCGCATGCGCGATCTCCGGGTCGGGGATCCGTTCGAGGCGTCCACCGACGTCGGGCCGGTGGCCACCGAACAGGGCCGGGCCGACATCGAGGAACTGGTGGACGACGCCGTCGCCGCCGGGGCGAGCGTACTGTGCGGCGGACGGCGTCTCGACGGCCCCGGCTGGTTCTACCCGCCGACGGTCATCGCCGACATCACCCCCGGCATGCGGATCTACCTGGAGGAGGTCTTCGGCCCCGTCGCCTCGCTGTACCGGGCGGCCGACATCGACCATGCCCTGGAGATAGCCAACGCCACCGATTTCGGGCTGGGCTCCAACGCCTGGACCGCTGACGAAGCCGAGCAGGAACGGTTCATCGCCGACCTGGAGGCCGGCCAGGTCTTCATCAACGGCAAGACGGTCTCCTACCCCGAACTGCCGTTCGGCGGGATCAAGCGCTCCGGTTACGGCCGCGAGCTCGCCGCCCATGGCATCAGGGAGTTCTGCAACCTCAAGACCGTCTGGATCGGCGACGAAGGAGCCTCGTCATGAACGTCCGAGCCGTGGTGGGTGCTGATCCGTATGCGCGGTTGCCGCGTGTGGCTGCGTTCGGGGTGAGGAGTGGCACGGTGGGTGATGGTGATCCGTGGCCGGTGGCGCAGATGCATGTGAGTGTGGGTGGTGGGGATGTGTCGCCGGAGTTGTCGTGGTGGGGGGCTCCGGAGGGGTCGTTGAGTTTTGCGGTGACGGTGCTGGATGTGGATGCGCCGACGGGTTCGGGGTTTTGGCATTGGGCGGTGGTGGGGGTCGCGGGTGGTGTGTCGGGGTTGGCGGAGGGGGCGGGGGATGAGTGGGGTTCGGGGTTGCCTGAGGGGGCTTATCAGTTGCGCAATGACATGGGTGAGGCGCGTTTCATGGGTGCGGCTCCGGCTGCGGGGAGTGGGCCTGATCGTTATTTCGTGGTGGTGCATGCTCTTGATGTCGAGGACATCGGTGTGCCGGCTGGTTCGACGCCGGCGTGGTTGGGCTGGGTGATGTCGAGTCATGTTCTGGGCCGGGCGATCCTGGTGGCCACCGCCGAAATCCCCGCCCAGGCGGAGGGCGGCACCTGAGGGCCATGACGGCGCCCGACGGAAAGCCGGAGTCGCTGGACGAGGACGCCCGGCGGCCGGCGCGGTGAGCGCAGCACGGGTGGCCAGCCGGGGGACGGCGGCCTTCTCTCTGCCCGATTCCGGTTGTTAACCTGGGCATATACGCCTGGAGTGCGAACGGGGGTGGGTGCTGATGACCAGTGCCCGGGAGCTCAAAGACACGGTCGTGGACGCCTTCAACCAGCACGATGTGCCTGGCATAGTCCGCTGCTTCGCCCCGCGGGCCGTCCTCGTCTCACCCACGGGGCTGGCCGAGGGCAGAGAGCAGATCAGCTGGTACTACGAGCATCTGTTCGAAGGGTTCCCCGACATCAAGTTCACCGCCTGGAACAAACCGTTGCTCGACGATCCCGCCGTCACCGAGTACATGTACACCGGCACGCACCAGGGGCCCTTCCTGCTCGCCGACGGCAGCGTGCTGCAGGCCACGGGCCGGCACATCGCGGTGCGCGGTGTGGCGGTGTGCAGCATCGAGAACGGCCTCATCACCACCGACCGTGACTACTACGACCAGCTGGAGTTGTACGCCCAGCTCGGCATACCGTTCAGGACGAAGATTCCGGCCTAGTGCCGTGCCCTCTCCGGGCGGGGCAGGACGGCCGTGATCCGCGCCGTGGCCGTCACCGGCGGCCGTGGCAGCATCGGCAGACGGCGTCCTCGTCGCGGTGCGGGTGGAACAGCCGGATCTCCCGCACGCGGTTCGCCTGGAGGAAGTTCACCCAGATGACGGCCGGTGGGCAGTGGAACGGATCGTCGGGTGGGCTGATGAGGCTGTTCTCCCAGATGACGACATCGCGGCCGACCACCACATTGGCGGAGTTCTGTCGTACGCCGGCCTCGAGGTCGCGGTTCATCGCGCCGAGCAGCCAGTCGATGCCCTGAACTCGCTTACCCTTCATCGTGGTGACCTCCACCTCGGGCGAGCAGAGGTCTTTCAGCGCCTGTGCGAAGGAGCCGTGCCGGGCGGCCCGCAGGGTTTCCTCCGCCTGCCTGCGGCGTACCTTCTCCTGCACGGCCACGTCGTCGTGAGTCATGTTCGCCGTTGCCAGCAGCGCTTGCGACAGCTTGGTCCGTGCCTGGTTCAGCCGGCTGCGCACGGTGCCGACCGGCACATCGCACAACTGCGCGATGTGCTCGTAGGCGGTGACGTCGGTGAAGTAACGCAGCATCGTCACCAGGCGCAGACGGGGCGAAAGCTCATCGACGGCGTGCCAGACCCAGTCCCGCAGGGCATGACCGTGCAGCAGTTCCTCTGGGTCGGGCTCCCCCCGAGGAAAAGTCAGTGTCTCGACATCCTCAACCGGTATCGGTGTCGCGGCGCGAAGCTGCATCCGGCAGGCGTTGCGGACGATCGCCCGCAACCACGGTGCCACGGCGGCAGGATCACGCAGATCCCCGATACGGCGCATCGCGATCATGATGGCGTCCTGGAGAGCGTCCTCGGCATCGGGACCGCATCCGAGGATGCTCAACGCCACCGCTCGCATGTCCGCCTGATGCCGGACCAGCAACAAGCCGAGTGCATGGACGTCACCGGCCTGAGCCTCGTGGACGAGGTCGACGTCCGTGACGGTCTCGCGCAGGCCACTCAACAAGCTTCCTTCCAGAGTGCGGAGAAGTACTCATTCGCGGCCGGTTGACGAGCTCGGCCACAGGGATCCATCTGTGCGCGGCCGGCATGAGTGATGCTCGGCATCCGCGTGGCGCGAGGCCGCTTCCGGGCGCCGAGCGCCCTATCTCCCGGTCGAGGACCGCGTGCTCACTGCCCAGTTGACGCGCTCGTACAGGGGTACGAACCCCGCCCTCTTCATGTTGTGCAGGGACGAGTTGTGCGTACCCGGTGCCTCGGCCCCGGTCTCGGTGAAGATCACCCGGCAGCCGGCCGCGATGGCGTCGGAGATGCGCATCCTCAGCATCGCGCTCTGGGCGCCGCGCCCTCGATAGGGCGGCAGCGTGGCGGCACCCAGGAGTTGCGCCGTCTCTCCGCCGATGTACATTCCGGCCGCCGCGACCACCTCTCCGCCGTACCGGACCACGTAGGCGCGGACGTCGGGCCGCGCGGCGAAGGCGGCCGTCATCGCCACCAGTGGCTTCTCGGCCATGTCGAACCCGCGCATCAGCATCGTGGCCCATTCCTCCGCACTGCGCGCGTCCACGCGCTCGACCGGCGGACCGGCGGACGCGGCCGGCACGCTGAGCGACAGGTCCCGAGCGAGTTTCACCGAGGACGTCCCCCGATACAGGCCGTGGTCGGCGCAGATCTTCTCCCAGCCGGGAGGCAGCACCGAGGGCGCGAGCTGCAGCACGGCCGAGGAGTCGTCGCGCGCCCGGTAGAAGTCGCAGACCTCGCCGATCAGATCGGCTGTGACCGGCCCGGTGAACCCGAAGCCCAGCGCCTTGCTCCAATAGCGCGCCGGATCTTCTCGCATCGACAGGAGGACTCCGCCCGCGAGCCGGGCGCACTCGATGCCCAGGGCGTCGCGCACCTCGGCCGGCGCGTTCGACTCGAACCGGTACAAGGCCTCGGCCTCGGACCATTCGGCCCAGGACGGCTCTGGACGCAAGAAGGTGACCATGAACTCTCCATGACAAGGCTGGACCACGGCTGCACAGCAGCTCGGTCCGAATAATGAGGGGAAACGCAGCGGTGTCACGTCGGAATGACGGAAGCCGCAGGTCGGCACAGCCCGCGTCGCTATTGATGCGGGCCGGCGGATACATTCTTTCCCGGCGCCGTCCCGAAAAGCAAATCGCCGCCCTGTCGTGAATGGCGCGAGTAAACGATCAGAGCCGCCGTTCCGGCTTATCGCGGCACGCCGAGCAGTAAGGGCAGGTGAGTTGCCGATCGCCAGTAAACCGGCTCAACAGCGGATTCGGTTCGCCGGACCGGCGTCGTGACGTTTATCACACGGGAGTCGTACGAGTATTTTTACGCAGAAGTCGCTGATCACCATCGGCCAATGAATGGGAGCGCATTTCCCTGCTGAGCCGCCATCCACCCGGGCCTTCCAGGACGCCGTTCACGGCGATCACCGTCGGCGTGCCCCGCGGCTCCGGCGGGCGGTCCGGCACACCGCGAACCGGCTTCCGCTGGTAGGCGGGAGCCGGCTCGCATCAGGTGACGGCAGAAGTCAGACGCCGACCGCCATGACCTCCAGCTGGATGTTGTCGATGTCCCGGAAGACGACGACCGAGTACACGAAGGGCTCCTTGACGCTCTGGATGCCGGAGTGCGCGATGCCGAGGCCGTCGAGCCAGTCCGACCACGCGACCAGCCCCGCACGCCCCTCCACGTGCAGGGAGACGTGGTCGAGGCCGGTGCGGACCTCGTCGAACTCCTCGCCCTTGTTGCCGGCGTTGTGATGCAGTCCGATGGCCAGGCCGGTGCGCGGCTCGATGACGAGCTCGGCGTACCCGGTCCATTCGCGGCCATAGTGCGGGAGCGTTCCGTCCACGAGCTCGGCCTGAAAGACCTTCTGGTACCAGGCCACGCTGGCCTGCAGGTCCCGGACGGTGAAGGCGACATGGTGCAGGCCGCTGAAAGAGGGTGCGATCGCGTCGCTCACTGGGGTTCCTCGTCCATGAGTGGGTGTGGATGATGGTGTGCCGCCGGCCGTGGCCGGACAGTGCGCATCGGCGCGCTAGGCCGCCCCGTCGCCGGCCAGCGCGACCAGCTCGGTCGCGGCGGGGCCGGAGGAGGCCGGGTTCTGCCCGGTGATCAGCAGTCCGTCGGTCACCACGTACGGCTCGAAGTCGCCCGCTTTGGAGAAGTCCGCGCCCTTGGCGATCAGCTCGTCCTCCACCAGGAAGGGCACCACCTTCGTCAGGCCCATGAACTCCTCCTCGCTGTCGGTGAAGCCGGTCACCCGCCGGCCGGCCACCAGCGCGCTGCCGTCCGGATTCCTCGCGTGACGCAACACTCCGGGCGCATGGCACACCAGCGCCAGCGGCTTGCCCGACGCCGCGATCCGCTCGATCAGCCTGATCGACACCGCGTCCTCGGCGAGATCCCACAACGGACCATGCCCGCCGGGGTAGAACACCGTGTCGAAATCATCGGCCGACACGGTGTCCAGCCGCACTGTCGCCGCCAGCTGCGCCTCGGCCTGAGCATCGGCCTCGAACCGCCGCGTCTGGTCGGTCTTGAACTGTTCCTCGTTGCTCTTGGGATCGAGTGGCGCCTGCCCGCCCTTCGGCGAGGCCAGCGTGATCTCCCACCCGGCGTCCTTGAACCGGTAGTACGGCGCGGCCAGTTCCTCCAGCCAGAACCCGGTTCTCCGTCCCGTGTCCCCCAGTTGGTCGTGCGAGGTCAGCACGATCAGAACCTTCACGATCTCGCTCCTCATCTCGTTCGCGGACACTCTCGTTCGCCGACGTCGCGCGCTTGTCCGAAATGTACGGGGGGCACTCTTGACGAATACTGAAAGCACTGTTGACGGCGAATGGACCCGGAGTGGAGGTGTCACTCCACGGCGTCTGATGCCTGGAGGCGACACGATCGACGGCCGGTCAGGCGCTTACCGAGTTCTGCCGGGAACCCGCCGGTGTGGCGGGCGAACGGATGGGCCGCGCGCGCAGGCGGGGCCACCGCCCTTCGATGGGTCTGACCTCGAAGGACGCGGCCGGCCGCAGATCGTCGGGTCACCCGTGCGCCGTCAAGTGGCCGTCGACCGGCGCGACCTATCATGCCGGGCATGGCTACCGAAGACAGCAACCCGCGCGTCCTCGATGAGGAGCAGGTGGACCGTCTCGCCCGCTACGGCGAGCCGGAGGAGGTCCAGGAGGGGCAGAACCTGTATGCCTCCGGTGACAGTTCCTATGACTTCTTCCTGTTGCGGACGGCGACCGTGGACGTCTTCAGGGACGCCACCGTGGTCGAGCCGGAACACCTGGTCCACCGTCGGGAACCGGGGGAGTTCCTCGGCGAGCTGAATCTTCTCACCGGTCAGCAGGTCTATCTGACGGCCAGGGTCGTGAGGGCCGGGACCGTGGTGCGGATCGCGGCGGCGGAGTTGCGCCGGGTTCTCGCCGAGCAGGTCGACATCGCGGACGTGCTGATCGAGTCGTTCCGGGCGCGGCGTGATCTCCTGCGATCGTCGGCCGGCAGCGCTCTGGAAGTGGTCGGCAAGCCTGACGCTGCCGAGACGCTCAGGTTGCGAACGTTCGTGACGCAGATGCTGCTGCCGCATGCATGGCTCGATGCGACGTCGCTGTCCGGTCGTGCGCTGATGAGATCGATCGGCGCGGCCACGGACGATCTTCCGGTCGCGGTGGCGGGCGGAACGGTGCTGCGCCGCGCCACTCCAGGGACGGTGGCTGAGACGCTCGGCCTGACCTATCATCCTGCGGCGTGCATCCCGGATCTCGTGGTGGTCGGCGCCGGGCCGGCCGGCCTCGCCGCCGCCGTCTACGGTGCCTCCGAAGGGCTGGCCACCGTGCTGCTGGACGGCAGCGGGCTCGGCGGGCAGGCCGCGACGAGCGCCCGGATCGAGAACTACCTGGGCTTCCCGCAGGGCGTCAGTGGTGAGGAACTGACCCGGCTGGCGATGATTCAGGCACTCAAGTTCGGTGTGCAGATCTTCTCGCCCTGCAAGGTCACAGGGCTGGACCTGTCCGAGGAGCGGCGGCCGGTCGTGCTCCTCGCCGACGGCTCCAGAATCGAGACCTCTACGGTGATCGCCGCGACCGGGGCACACTACCGGCGCCTCGAGATCCCGCGGTGGACGGATTTCGAGGAGAGCGGCTGCATCCGCTATGCGGCGACGGAGCTGGAGGTGCGCCGGTACGACTCGCAGCCGGTGGCCGTGGTCGGTGGTGCCAACTCGGCCGGGCAGGCGGCTCTGTCGCTGGCCGCTCACGGCTGCACGGTGCATCTGGTGGTGCGTTCCGGCGACCTGGGGGCGAAGATGTCGGCATACCTGGCCAACCGCATCCTGGCCGACCCGCGGATTCACGTCTGGACCGGCAGTACGGTGCGGCGACTCGGCGGGGACGAAGCGCTGACGTCGGTCGTCATCGCGAATGCCGGCGGCCGCTCGCAGCGGCTGGATTGCCGGGGACTGTTCTGCTTCATCGGGGCGGCGCCGGCCTCCGAGTGGATGGAGGGTGTCACCAAGGACGCCGGCGGCTTCGTCCTCACCGACAGCCGCCTGCCCGCGATCGGGCACAACACCAGGCTGCCGTTCCAGACCAGCGCATCACATGTCTTCGCCGTGGGAGACCTCCGCTCAGGCTCGACCAAGCGCGTGGCCACGGCGGTCGGCGAAGGAGCGGGCGCCGTCTCCTCCGTCCACACCGTCCTCGGCAGCTGAAGTAGCGGCCTCTCAAAGAGGGCTGTGGACACCGGCGTCCGAGTTTTCGGGGGACAGCCCGGTTGTGCTGGGTTTCACGATGCCGCTGCGGTTGACTTGTAGCGCTCAAGCCTCGTGAAGGATCGCTATGCCCAATTCTCGGCCCTTCCGGTCACGGCCGGAGGATTCTCCGCTGCTCTCGGCCGTTGTGTGTATTTTTACCGGCTGTTTCGACTGATCTCTCGCGGCGTCCTGGGCGTACTGTCTTTCGGTGCTGACCGGATTAATTCAGTCTTTCGAGAGGTTTCAGCATGTCAATTTTCAAGGTTGTCGTTCCAGGTGTTCTGCTGGCTTCTGCCCTGTCCGCTCTTCCCGCTTCGGCGCACGCATCCGGCGACGAGGTGTATCTCGCCGCCGGGCTGCGCGGCGCCGGCGAAGTGGGCACGCCAGGTGACAAGGACGGCCGCTCGACGGTCGTCCTCAAGATCAGCGGTGACGAGATCACGTTCGCGATCCGATGGAACAGGATCGGCAAGCCGACCGCCGCTCATGTCCACCTGGGAGCCAAGGGCGTCAACGGCGAGATCAAGCTCAACCTCATCACCACGCCGATGCCCAAGGGCGTGCTCGGCGTCAGCGGTACCGTCAAGGCCGGGCCCGATGTGGTCAACGCGCTGCTGGCTGGGCCCGACGGCTTCTACGCCAACCTGCACGACGCGAAGCACCCCAAGGGTGCGCTGCGTGGGCAGTTCCACCGGCTGAGCAAGCCGATCGACCTGCGCGGGGTACTGCACGGCAGCAACCAGGCCACGCTGTCGGCCGGCGCGAGCGGTGCTCAGGAGGTCCAGGAGAACGACGGCAAGAAGCGCGGCGACCAGGACGGTCAGGCCGTCTGGTGGTTGCGCCGCAGTGGTTCCGCCCTCGCCTATACCGCTTCCTGGTCCAAGCTCGGCGCGGTGACCAACGGTCACGTGCACAAGGGCACGGCGGGCAAGAACGGGCCGGTGGTCGCGGACCTGTTCGCGGGCAGCCTGCCGGCCAACCTGACCGGCGTCGCCGGCGAGACGCCACTCAGCGGCAAGATCGCCAAGCGCATCACCGACAAACCCGGCGGCTACTACACGAACCTGCACACGACCGACTTCACCGGTGGAGCGGTCCGCGCCCAGCTGTCCGACCAGAAGTTCACGCATCCGCGTGCCGTCACCGCCGACGTGCGGCGCGGCTCGCAGATCTACTCCTGCACCCGGCAGCCGTCCGGATCCTTCGCCTTCACCCAGCTCGGCGTGACGGCCAAGCTGCGGCGTGGCATCGACCACTCGTTCGTGACCCCGGCCGCCGGTCCGCCGCAGTGGATCGCCCCCGACGGCAGCGCGGTGCGCGGCACGGTCGTCACCAAGACGCCGAACGGCGACGGCAACATCCCCGAACTCGTCCTCGACGCGACCCAGGCGGGCGCGAAGACCGGGCTGCTCGCGCACGCCACCCAGATTCTGCGCCTGAACACCGTCGGCGGGGTCGCTCCCACCGGCGCGTGCAAGCCCGGCTCCGAGGTCAAGGTCGCCTACGGAAGCGACTATCTCTTCCTCGGCTGAAGCTCCGCCCGATGCCAGGAGCCCTCTGTGCGGAGCAGCGTCACCTTTCTCACCACGGTCGCCGTCGCGGTCTTCCGCAGAGCCCGTCTCCTGTACGCGACCGCCCTGATCGAAGATTCACCGGCCACCGACCAGGAGGCTCCGCCACTACAGGGCGCCACGCGAGGGTGCACTCCCGAGGTGTGACATCGCCCCCGATCCGGCTTCCCGGAGACGTCGCGCCCAGAAGTGGAGCCGAGGCTGAGCGGGGCCCTGCTCAGCTCTCCCAGGTGAGCCCGAAAGCGTCGACGGCCGTCCACGAGGCGCCGATCGCGCAATGCGCCGCCAGACCCGCCTCCCCCAGGGCGGCGACGGCGCGGTCGCGGATCGCCGCGAGGTCACGGGCGTCGTCGGCGTCGGGCACCAGCCCGACGGCGTCGTAGGCCCGGGAGGTGAAGCCGAGCATCGGCCTGCTGGTGATCGCCGTCGGCCGAGGCCAGCGCACAGGCGCCGAGCCCCAGGTAGGGGAGCATGGACCGGTGGCCTTCGCGGAACACCTGGTCACGCACGTGAGTCAGCAGGACACGGGCGCGATCACGGTTGCCGAGACGTAACTCGGCCAGGGCCAGCTTGTGCTGCTCGGCCATCACCATCGCGGGCAGCCGCAGCGCCTCGTACAGGTCGATGCTGGCGAGGTGGCGCCTGCGCGCCTCGAGGTGGGCCCGCTCCGCCTCTGTCGTCGCCAGTCGCAGCACACCTGCGAGATCGCCGCGGCGGAAGGCGGCGCGGGCCTCGTTCTGGAACGTCATGCGCCGCAGGCCGCCTCGAACGTGCTCGCCCGAGGTGAAACCCTGGTCACGGCCTTGGCGAACACGGTGCCTACGCGCATGACGGCGTGCGGGCATGAAAGTCTCATGGGTTCCGGACTCCTGAGGTGGGGTGCGCGGCGGAGCGGGGCCAGGAAGGCCCGGCGTGGTGGATGAAGGAAGGTCAGTCGCCCCTCCGGTGCGGGAAAGACCAGGTCGGCACCGCGACGAGCGTCCCTGTCCTGACCACGGACACCGCGACGATCGCATCGCCGAGAGCCGGATGGAGGCCCGGCTTCTGTTGCCGCGACCCCTTCTCGCGCCCCGGTGGCCTGCGGGATCGGGGTCGGCAGCGGTGGAGCGCGGGTCTGCGGACCGGGTGCGGAGCACCGCCGGAGGCGCCCCGCGCAGGGGGCGTTCCCTGGCGACATCACCGTCCGAAAAGGGGTCTGTACGTGCTTTCACCTGCAGGAGGACGGTGTGGCCACGCTAGGCTCTGGCATGTCCGGGCAAGACGACACGTAAGGCTCTGAAGGTGGGACCGTGGTGAACACCGTCAGGCCGGTGCCGCCACTTCGGCCGTTCCCACGTCCCGGTCGTGGGCTTGCTCGGTGGGACGCCTTGATGGGGGCTGCGATCCTGCGCCGCCGCCGGATGCCGGAAGCGTGATTGACGGCGTCTCCGCGTTCCCGAACCGGCCGCCACTCTGCTGAGCAAGGGAAACCGCGGCAGGGGCGCAACCTTCTGATCAACGCTTGAGCGGCTGGACGTACCGGGCCGGTCCGTCTATGGGACGAAGTTGAGCCGGGCCGCTCGACGCCGCTGAGGTCAGGAAAGTGCTGGTTTGAGCACATATGAGACCATATGCGTCTTTCTGCGTAGATCGGCCGGGCAGCCCGCTCTAACGTCTGGGACGTCTCTCACTGCGGCAGTACCGACCGAAGGAATGCCCTCATGCCCTTCATGCGCCTCCGCGCCACCGACGACGAGTTCGCGGCCGGCACTTCCGCCCCGGCGGACGGCATCGATCCAGCCGTCGTCCGTAGCGCGCATCCCATGGTCGACACGCCGGTCGGCGACTGCGCACTGCGCCTGGCCGACGGCACCGAGGCTGACCTCCACGCTCTGACGCCGCACTTCCGCCAAGCGGTCCACAACCTGCACGAGCGGTGTTCTGCCGCCTCGCGCCGCTTCCGCTACTTCTCCGCCATGCCGAGCCTGCCTCCGCGCATGTTCGACCGGCTCTGTGACCGCGGTCGCGGCATCTCCGTGGCGGCCTGCCACGACGGGCAGGTGCGAGCCATGGCGAACCTCATGTACTGCGCCGAACCCGGCGCGGCCGAACTCGCCTTGCTCGTCGAGGACGCCTGGCAGGGCCGCGGCCTGGGCGCCCAGCTCGCCCGCACCCTCGTCGACACCGCCCGTGAGCGCGCCATGGCCGAGGTCCGAGCCAGCATCATGGCGCAGAATGAGCGGATGCGCCGCCTCATGATCAGCCTCGGAGCCGCCCTTCGCTACACCGGCGACCCCGGGGTCATCGAAGCCCGCCTGCCGCTGACCGTCAGGGCCTGAGGCTGTACGCGAGGAACGTGAGCTGACGCGGGCGTGAACGGTCCAGGACGCCCGGCTTCGTCCGGGTGAGGCCCGCTCAACGGGAAAGTGCGTCCATGGCGCGTGTGTGCGCCGCGAGGCGGCGCTCCACCGTCAGAGCGGCTCCCACCACCGCACCCGCGCCTGCCGAGACCATGACCAGTCCGGTGACGTCGCTGACCGCGACCGAGAGCACCACCGCGATCAGCATCGCGCCCGTGTGCAGCGACTGGTCAAGCACGTACGGCGCCTCCACCCAGCCATGGCACTTCTTCAGCTCGATCAACCGGCGGACGATCCAGCGGCGATCGATCACGGCGTGTGTGCTGGCCGACACCACGAGCGCCGTCGCCATGCTGACGATCTCCAGCGGCACCACCACGCACACCAGCGCCAGAGCCGCCGCCTGCGTAGCGGCGTAGCCGGCGACGTGCCGTAAGCAGGCGCCCCAGCCGGTCCACGGCGGCACTCCGGCGGCCAGCGCATCCGGATGCGGGACGCTCTTGGCGGCCGCGACAGCGCTGCTCTGCACTACATGATCACCGACCTGGTGGCCCGCATACAGAGCGGCGAACATGACGGCGGCGAACGCGGCCGCGGTGGCATCCGACACAGGGGGGTCCTTTCCTTTGTACCTGGCAGACAGGGAGGGGGCAGCTGCGCGCTTCCGCCAGAGGCTGAGCTTCGGCCGGCCAGTCTCGAGCCCTCAACGGCAAGGGACCAGAGCGGCCTGCGGGCCCGTGATCAGGTCGTCACTTCCGGGGGAGTACAGCGATCTTCACGAGGCGTTCCCCGACCCCGAACGACCGAAGGGACAGGCTCGCACGAAGGGGAGGCGCTGGCCCCGACTCAGGCTCAGCCTGCCGGAGTACCGGCGAAGATGACCATGTACTTTTTCACATACCAGGGACCCATCGTTGCAACCTCGTTGAGCGTTCGCTCCCGCCTCCGGGAACGGACTCCGCCGCGGGCACCAGCGCTGGCGGCGCGCCGTTGTGGAGCACTCGGGCCAGCGAGCCGGGAGTGATCAGCGACGACGGCGAGGCGTAGAGGTTGGCCACCCGCTGGAAACGCAACGCCAGCTCCGGATCGCGAGCGGCGGCGGTGTGGAAACGCTCCAGGTAGGCGTTGAGCAGGCGTTTCTTCGGGTTCACGGCGTTGGTGGCGTGATGCAGCCGAACGTCGTCGTCGACGGTGATCTGCCACGGCCCGTCCACCACCTTCGCGATCCGCTTGAAGAACGGCAGGGGTCGCAGGTCGGGCTTCAGCAGTTCCAGCGCCTCCAGCGCGGCGACCGTCATGCCCTGGCCGTACCTGGGATTGAACGCGCAGACGGCGTCCCCTGTCACGAGCAGACCCTCGGGGAAACGGGTCAGCTGTTCGTAGCGGCGCCTGATCCCGGCTGGGTTCCGGTACACCTGCAACTCCCCGATGGGCTGGGCGGCGGTGACGAGCTGGTGCAGATCGGGTGCCGGCAGATCGGCCGCGAACGTGGCGAACCCGTCCAGGCTGGGGTCCGGGGCCTGGCCGTAGCCGACCAGAGTGACGATCCAGCGGTCGTCCTCCATCGCCAGTGCCACTCCGCCGCGAGGCTTGCCAGGGGTGGGGGCGACGACGACGATCAGATCGCCGTCGAGGTCGCCGGGGCGGCGACGGAACTCACGCGTCCCGTACCGTACGTCCAACATGACGCGCTCCTCGGCCGGTGGCACGATGCCCAGCTCGTCCAGCCAGAACGGCGTGCCGCTGCCCGCCGTGGCCGCAGCGTCACAAGAGCCGGCCTGGTCGGCCGCTGTCGGGTCGCCTGCGGGCCGTCGGAGGAGAGGGGAAACGCGCTCGGCTTCGCCGTCACTGCCCCGGGGTTCAGGTTATTCACACAATTTCGGGTACCGGACGCCGACGAGCATTGACACAGGAGAAGTTGCCCCGACAGCGCGGATGCCTTCGCTGAGGACACTTCACCCGCGCGGGGAGACGTGCATTCCGGAAAAGTGAAAGGCCCGGACAGTTCTTGTCCGCTGAACGGCGGTCCGCTGAGTGGGTGGTTCAAGACCGGAGCGCCGTTACGGAATTGTTTTGTTTCGGTGCGCGTCGGCGTCTTTCTAGATGCGGGGTGCGGGCCGGCGTGGACTGTTCGCCGGCCGCACCCTGATCGGCATCGACGAGAATGGTCAATCGAAGACGACGACCTGGCGGCCGATCACGTCGCCCCGGCCGAGCGCGCCCAGGCGGTCGTTGATGTCGTCGAGCCCGACCGGTGTGACGGTGTGCTTGACCCGGCCCTGGGCGGCGAGGGCGAGCACCTCGGTGAGGTCGTTGTAGTTGCCCCAGAACGATCCCGAGAACGTCCGTTCGCCGGACACGAACAGGAAGATCGGAAATTCGACGCTCGTGCCCATCAGGCCGACCGACACGAGAGCTCCTTCCGCTCCCAGGAGCGAGGCGTTGAGCTCGAGGGACTGCGGCGCTCCTGAGCAGTCCAGGGCGCCGTCGATCTCGCCCCGGCCGGTCAGCTCCCTCAGCTCCGCCCGCATCTGGTCGGGCGTCTTGCCACGGGTGTTGATGGTGTGGTCGGCACCGTTCTGCCGGGCTACGTCGAGCTTGTCGTCGCTGCGGGCGAAGGCCACCACGGTGGCGCCGTCGCCGAGCAGCTTCGCGTACTGGACGCCGTAGCTTCCGAGCCCGCCGATGCCGCTGACGACGACCGTGCGTCCTGGGCCGAGCCGTCCGGTCGCGCGTAGCTTCTTCATACCGCGATAGGGGGTCAGCCCGGCGTCCACGAGAGGTGCGAGCTGGTGCGGCTCCAGCCCCGCGTCCGCGTCGATGCGGATGAGGTGGCGGCTGGGGACCGTGACGTACTCGGCGAATCCCCCGGGCGGGCCGAAGCCGATCCATCCGCCGCTTCCCGTGCAGAGTTGTTCGTTGCCCTCATGGCACTGGCGGCAGGTGCCGTCGCCCCAGGCGGGGTTGACGACCACCCGGTCCCCTTCGGACAGGCCGGTCGATCCGGGCACGTCCGAGCCCAGCTCGGCGACCTCGCCCGCGACCTCATGGCCAGGGATGTAAGGGAAGGTGAGATCGAGGGGGAAGTAGCCGTCGATGAGCTGGTAGTCGCTACGGCACATCCCGCACGCCAGCACCTTGACCAGCACTTCGTCCGGGCCCGGTTCGGGCACCTGGACCTCGTCGATATGGAGTGGTTGCTTGTAGCCGTGCATCCTTGCTGCGCGCATGTCCATGACGCCTCCTCTCAATCCTGTTCGGATCACAAGACACGGAGTTCGCGTACAGGCTCAAGGTATCCCTAATCGCTATAAACATGAGGAAAAGGTAAGCAATCTCGCATTTGCTCGATTTTGGTATCAAGCTTCACCTGTACATAAGGGGTACAGCCATTACCTCGCCGTGGAAATCCGTTCGAGCCGCGGCCTTAGCCTGGGAAGGGATGACCGATGGGGGAGGCCACAAATGGTGACTCGAGCCGTGGTGGGTGCTGATCCGTATGCGCGGTTGCCGCGTGTGGCTGCGTTCGGGGTGAGGAGTGGCACGGTGGGTGATGGTGATCCGTGGCCGGTGGCGCAGATGCATGTGAGTGTGGGTGGTGGGGATGTGTCGCCGGAGTTGTCGTGGTGGGGGGCTCCGGAGGGGTCGTTGAGTTTTGCGGTGACGGTGCTGGATGTGGATGCGCCGACGGGTTCGGGGTTTTGGCATTGGGCGGTGGTGGGGGTCGCGGGTGGTGTGTCGGGGTTGCCGGAGGGGGCGGGGGATGAGTGGGGGTCGGGGTTGCCTGAGGGGGCTTATCAGTTGCGCAATGACATGGGTGAGGCGCGTTTCATGGGTGCGGCTCCGGCTGCGGGGAGTGGGCCTGATCGTTATTTCGTGGTGGTGCATGCTCTTGATGTCGAGGACATCGGTGTGCCGGCTGGTTCGACGCCGGCGTGGCTGGGCTGGGTGATGTCGAGTCATGTTCTGGGCCGGGCGATCCTGGTGGCCACCGCCGAAATCCCCGCCTGAGCCTTTCAGCCGAGGCGTGGGACTCCCGTCCCGCATGGTCCGTTGACCGGGAGCGGTCCGGGCCGGCCTCCGGGTGTCAGCAGAACCGCTTCACGTGGTCGACCTGCTCGTTGTAGCGGCCCAGCGAATCGAGCACCTGGCCCTGTTGAACTCGGACGAGAGTCTTGTCGTAACGGTGGCCGTTGGAGCGCTTGCCGCGGTCGTCATGGTTGATGAGGTTGACCCGGCTGCCGGTGTTGTTCCAGACGAACGACATCATGTCGTTGAAGCCATGACGGCCGAGGTCCATCCACTCGTTGCACTTCAGGTACACCCCGATCTGCGTCAGGGGTGGCTCGGTCGTGAAGTCCTCCCCGGCCCAGAAACAGAAACTGCCTTTCTTGCACCAGGCTTTCTTGTCGAGCCGGTCGGCGGACGGAGCGGCGAAGGTGTGGACGACCTTCCCGTTCGCGTAGCTGATCTCATTGACGGCGGTCCGCCTTCCCCTGGGAACGCGTTCGAGGTGGCGGCCACGCCGAGCGTCAGCAGCCTGATGACAGTGGTGGTCATCATCATGTCCTTCGTGGTCGGGGCGGTGGCGGCAGTCGGCGACACCTGCTCGCTCACAAGATGCGTCGAACAAGCCGGAAGCCCAGGTACCACGGGGGCGCACTGACGATCGTCCTGCTCGACGATGTCAGGAACGGCCGCGCCGGAGCGGTGCCATTCGCGGGACGACGGCGGCGAAGACGAGCAGACCGGCGACGGTCAGCGCCACCCCGGCCCAGGCCGTCGAGAGGGTGCCCAGGCCCACGGCCAGGGTGATCGAGCCGCCGACGGCGCCCAGCGCGTTGGCCAGATTGAGCGAGGCGAGATTGAGGGCGCCCATCAAAGTGGGGGCCTCGGGGGCGTACGTGGTGAGCAGCACCTGGATCGTGGGGATGGCGAGCATCATGGTCGCCCCGACGCCGAACAGCGCGGGCATGAGCACCCAGACCGTCCCACCCGCTATGACGATCACGAGCAGGAACAGCAGGACGCTGGAGTAGCCGATCACGAGTCCCCGGTGGGGGTAGCGGTCGGCGAGGCGCCCACCGGCCTGGTTGCCCGCCGCCATGCCGAGGCCGAACACCGCCAGAGCGATGGGGATCAGCGAGTCGTCGGCCATCGCCGCGTCCGTGATGTACGGCCCGATGAAGGTGTAGACGGCGAAGATGCTCGAGATGCCGAGGGCGGCGACGACCATGATCACCCAGACCATGGGGCGGCGCAAGGCGCCCAGCTCATGGGAGAGAGGTTCCCCGTCGAGATCGGAAGTGGTCGGCACCCACGACAGGATGGCCAGGCCGGCGAGCAATCCGATCCCGGTGACCACGCCGTACAGGGCCTGCCAGCCGGCCTGTTGTCCGACGAAGGTGCCGAGGGGCGAACCGAAGATCGTCGCGACCGTCAGACCGGCCATGACGGTCGCGAAGGCTCTTCCGCTCTTGCCCGGGCCGTAGACGTAGGAGGCGACGACCGCGCCGGCGCCGAAGTAGGCACCTTGGACGGTGCCGGTGATGAAGCGGGCTCCGATGAGCATGCCGACGTTCGTCGACAGCGCCGACATCAGGTTGCCGAGCAGGAACAGCACGACGAGCCCGAGAAGCAGGTGCTTGCGGTTGAGCCGGGCGGCCGCGATCGTGATCACGGGGGATCCGATCATGACCCCGACCGCGTAGGCGGTCACGGCGTACGTCGCCTGCGGGATGGAGATGCTCATGTCGGCGGCGAAGAGCTGGATGATGCCGTTGCTGCCGAACTCGCCCGTGCCGATGGCGAAGGTGCCGAGCGCGAGTGCGAACAGGGTGAGCTTGGTGCTCCTGGTGGCGCACTCAGGCGTGTGGCGCTCCTCCTCGGCCTCGCACTGCGCTCGGTAGGCGCTGGTGAGCACGAGCACTCCTTTCGGTGCCGCCGGGGGCGGACGGTGTTGCTGCGGTGGGAAGGCACGTGGATCCGCAGGCCCACGAGGCTACGGAGGCCGAGTTGAAGAAGAGTGAAGCCGCTGTGAATCCGGCTCTCGCCTCTGGGCAGGCCGCGCGTCCCCAGAAGCGGGCCTCACGCTTGCGTGGCCTCCACCGTGACGGCCTGCCCGGCGGCGTCGAAGCCGCGTACGGTCGCGCGGTCGGAGCGGGGGACCGACGCGCCCACGCCCCGCGCGGCGTACACGCTCGCGAACATGTTCTCGACCAGCGCCGCCGGCTCGCCGGCGAACCTGGTCTCAGGAGTCCGGCCGGGTCATCAGGCGTCACGCCAGCGGGGGAAGACGGCCGCCTGCCCGACGAGCGCGCCATCTTCCACCAGGTTCCACATCGTGACGTCCTCGATCCAGAACCGGCGGCCGGACTTGGCGATGCGCTGTCCGCGGTAGCCGGTCGCGTAGTTCTTCTCGTGCACGGCGTCCAGGAGCCGCTGCCGGTCCTCGCGCCGGTCCGGCTCCGCCGAGAACCGGGACGGAAGGCCGACGAACTCGGCCCAGTCGTACTCGAAGCACCGTTGGGCGGTGACGTTGGCGTAGGTGAAGCGGGGATCGTCCGCCCTGTCATGAGCCAGGACGCCGAAGGGCGCGTCCTCGTACAACCAGCGTGCGGTGGCGCCGGGGCCTGCGAGCGGGATGCCGACGAAGCGCAGATGGCAGTCCGCGAGCAGGGAGAAAAAGTGATGATCCACGTCGAAACCGTTCTATGTCGATATTTCCCGCATGAGCAGGAGCTCCACCGGCCCGGAGCCGCGAGGGCGCGTCGTCCGTCTCGTCAGGCGGCCTTGACGCGTCTTCCCCGGAGGATGTCGAGGATGAGGAACGCGGCGAGGGAGATGCCCATCAGGGGCAGGAAGACGCTGACGATCACGGTCAGGAGCGCCAGGGGAGTCAGGGTGATCCAGTGCAGGCGGCGCCATCCGCCGCGCGGGGGAGGCATGGGGAGGCCGCCGTGCGGTCGTCGCCGCCACCACATACGGTATCCGAGCGCGATGAGTGTCATGAGGCCGGCCGCGAGCGCCATGAGCAGGAGCTGGCCGGGCAGACCGAACAGCAGCCCCATGTGGGCGTCGATACCCCAGCGGGTCAGCTTGGCGGCCAGCGGGTAGTCGGCGAAGGGCAGGCGCGCGGTCACCTGGCCGGTGGCGGAGTCGATCGCTATCTGGTCCAGGTGCACGGGCCACTGTTTGTCGATCTGGCTGACCAGATAAGGACCGCCGGCCGCGGCGGGCCAGGCGATCTCCAGCGGTCCGGACAGCCGCGCGCGCGTGGCCGTTTCCGCGACGTGATCCACGCCGATCGCGGGGGCCGACGGGAGGTGGCCCCCAGGGTGGTGGGCGGCGTGCTCCCCGGAAGCGGTGGAGATCGCCGGGGTCTGCCAGCCGAGAGCGGCGCGTACGGCGCCGACGTTCGCTCCGGCGTAGGTCGACCAGGTCAGGCCGGTGGCCGACAGCAGCAACAGGCCCAGCACGGTCCACACGCCGATGCTGCCGTGCCAGGAAAGGACGCGTCGGGCACCGCTGGTGCGGCGTTCGGGAAGAACCACCTGGCGGCGACGACGCCGCCGCCTGGTGAGCCACAACAGCAGGCCGCCCAGTGCCACGACCCAGAGCCAGCTCGCCGCCAGTTCGCTGTAGAGGCGTCCGGGCTCGCCGAGGTGCAGGTGGCGGTGCAGAGCGGAGATCCAGGCCCGTACGGGAAGCGCGCCGGAGCTGCCGTAGCTGGGCAGCGTCCCGCGGATGCGCGCGGTGTAGGGATCGACGAAGACGGCCGATTTGGTGCCGGCCGGCAGGCCGGGGGCGTCGAACAGGACCCGGGTGGTGCGGCCCGCTTCGGCGGCCGGTTGCACGGCGCTGACCTTGCCGCGGGGCTGAGCCGCTTGCGCGGCCGCGACCTGCTGGGACAGGGGCAGCGGCGTTCGCCCGACCGGCGCGGTCAGTTCGTCCGCGTAGACGACCTTCTCGATCTGGAGGGAGGCGGCGTACAGAAAGCCGGTGAGGGCGGCGATCAGAAGGAAGGGCGCGACGAGCAATCCAGCGTAGAAGTGCAGCCGCAGCACCAGCGGACGCAGGTCCGTCCAGGCCGGTCCACGCGTCTGTGGCGATGCCGGTCGCGGCGCGTCGGCCGTCCCCGGCGGGGATGACATGCCGGCAGGGGAAGTCATGAAGCGGTTCTCCGTTTGACTCGGACGCACGTAGGGGCACGTGCGCGACGAAGGCGCGCGGCGGATGGCCCGGCCGGGCATGCCGTCGTCGGTGTGGCATGCCCGGCAGGGGTGGGTGGTCTACCAGCGGTTGCCGGTGTGGAGCTGGCCGCGTACGGCGCCGTCGGGGAACTGGGCGGTGTGGAGGTTGGCGTACCACTTCTTGGGGTTGGCCTTGATGTCGCGCAGGAGGCTGCTCTTGACCCGTACCGAGCCGAAGGCGGTGTTGCCGCGCAGTCGGCTGTTGGACAGCAGGTCGATCACCACCGGGCCGTTCACGCCCGCCTTGCCGCGGTGGATGTGCAGGGCCGTCGGCCTGCCGGTGTTACGCCACTGCACGAAGAAGTAGAACCGGTCTCCGCTGATCCGGAACTTGGCCGCGGCCACACCGTTCGGATCGTTGACCTTCTTGCCCCGCTCCGGCACCTCGTTCCTGCCGAACAGCGTGGCGGAGAAGTAGTACTTCCTGAACGAGGCGACCGAGTGGGTGCCGGCCGAGGAGGAGGTGGCCGTAACCGCCTGGGGGGTCTGGGGAGCGGCGGCCGCGGGTGCGGCGATCATGGTGCCGAGAGCCAGTGCCGCGACGGATCCCGCCGCCACCGCGCCAGCGACCTTGCGGCCTCTCGACATCCGCTCGCTGCTCACCGGCTTAAACATGTTCATCATAACCCTTTCCTGACTGTCCCTTGGATCTGGTTGTTACTCACGACAGTAGAAAGGACACTAGTGGGGTTTCTGTGGATAAATTCACGTAAGGCGTGTGATGAATGCCACACCCGTCTTCGCTTTCATCAAATCCGCAGTTCAGATGCATGATCGCAATGATCGGATGCGCCGCTGATCAAAGCGGCCGAGTATCGGCGATCTTTGTTCGCACCATTCTTCCGGAGCTCCGGAAAAACCCCTTACCGATGTCAGGGAATTTATTTCCCCCATTTCTCGGACGCCTGTCCTGAGGTCACTTCCACAACGGAATGTCTTACCCTGTCGGCGGGAATTCCCTGCTTCCGGGCCCTGGCGAGGCATGGTTCCGAGCGCCCCGCCACCCTGAAGTCACTTCAGCTCACATGTCCGCGTCACGGGCAAGGCCGCTCCTGGCGGTGGCCCGAAGCGGTCAACGGGCAGGCGGCTCGTCCCCGAGCTCCGCCAGGAACAGCTCGGCGCGGCGGGCGAACAGGTGGGCCTCACGCTCGGCGGACAGCGCGCGGGCTCTTTCGGCGGTGGCCCGGACGAGCGCGACGGGCTTGCCGAGCGCCTGCTGCACTCTCGCGCGCAGGAGCAGGAGCAGACCTTCCGGATAGCGCTGGCCGTAGGTGTCGAGGCACTGGTCGGCCAGGTCAAGGGCTGCGGCCGCCTCCGCGAGCGCTCCGGCTGCCAGCCACATCTCGCCCAGCAGCCCGTGCCAGGTGGCGACGCACGAACGAGGCGGGTCGAGCAGGTGCGCGCCGATGAGCCGCTCGGCCTCCGCGGCCGCTCCAGCCGGGTCCCGGCCGGTCACGGCCAGTGCCCAGCACCGGGCCAGCCGCTGGTAGGTGCCGAGAAAGACGAAGGAGAAGCCGGGATCCACGGCGATCCCCCGATCAGCCGCGCGCAACGCCCACTCCGGGTCGCCGACGATCACCGCGGTCCGCACGGCGATGGCGGACCAGATCGTGACCGCGTAGGGCTCCTCACCCGCGTCGGCCTCCAGGGTGTCGAACAGCGCCCGTGCCGCGTCGACCTCACCGTGCAGCGCGGAGATCTCCGCGAGCATGCCGGCCATGAGCAACTGCAGGTCGTGGCGGACCTGGTTGTCCTCACGCCGGGCCAG
Organism: Nonomuraea fuscirosea; assembly: GCF_035917475.1. NCBI lineage: Bacteria > Bacillati > Actinomycetota > Actinomycetes > Streptosporangiales > Streptosporangiaceae > Nonomuraea > Nonomuraea fuscirosea. Next base: position 3,643,070 of record NZ_CP109074.1, read on the forward strand.
GTCGCGGAGCATGACGCGATTGGCCTCGGTCAGCAGGCGGAAGGACTCGCCGGCATTGCCCAGGTCCCACTGGTGCAGCCCCCAGGCCTCCAGACCGTACGCGTACACGATCGGATTGCTGGAGGCTCTGCCCTGGTCGAGCAGCCGCCGCGCCAGCGGGCCGCTGCGATCGAGCTCGATGCCCTGCTGGTGCACCACCCAGCGGGAGAACAGGAAGTCGGTGGCCTCGACCTCCTGGCCGAGGTCACGGGCCAGTCGCTCGGCCCGTTCCAGCAGTTCGGGGACGAGGTTGCCGTACATCGAACTCATTCCGAGAACCGCGGTGAGCTGCGACAGCGCGGCCAGCTCCACCTCCGCCAGACCCGCCGTCCGCGCGACTTCCACGGCTTGACGCAGGTGCCGCTCGGCGGCCTGGAACGCGGACTTGGCCGCCGCACGGCGACCGGCGCGCACCATGGCGTGCGCGGTCCGCGCCGAGTCCGCCAGCGGGCCGGCCGCCCAGAGATGGAAGGCGAGCCGCTCGGCGACGGACTCACCCTCCACGTCGAAGTGCTCCAGGGCGTCGGCGACGCTCAGATGCAAGCTGGGCGTCCGCCACAGCGGCGTGGTCTCGGCGACCGACTCGCGGACCAGGTCATGCGTGAAGCGGAACGCGTACGGGTTGTCGGCGGCCGGGCCGAGCAGGCCCAGCGCTTCCAAGGGTTCGAGCCGGTCGAGACAGGTCGGGAGGTCGAGGCCGGTCGCGCGAGCGAGCAGGGCGAGGCTGACATCGCGGCCGATGAGCGCGGCGACCTGGAGCAGGCGCTGAGTGCCCTCGTCGAGGCCGGTCATCCGGTCGCGGACGACGTCACGCACCGTCGACGGCACGCCCGCCCTGGCCACGGCGTCCTGCGTGAGCACGCCTCCGTCAGCGAGCAGCCGCGACAGTTCCCGGACGAAGAACGGGTTGCCCGCGGTTCGGGCGTGGATGCTGCGTGTGACATCGGGGGCGGGGAACTGACTGGTCTCGCCGCGGACGACCTCGGCCACCTCGGCGGGGCTGAGAGGGCCGAGGTGGATGCGGCGATGGCCGGGGACCCGGCTCGCGGCGGCGAGCAGGCGCGACACCTGGGTGCCGGGCGCGGGCGCGTGATCGCGGAGCGCGCCGATGAGGGCGATGCGGTCTGGTAGCCGGGTCGCCAGATGGCTGAAAAGCCGCAACGACGCGACGTCGGCCCACTGGAGGTCGTCGAACAGGAGCAGGGCCGGCCGCAGCGCCGAGGCCTCCCCGACGGCGGCCGCGACTCGTTCGAACTGGCGGAACTGGGCGCCGCTGTCCGGCATCGCCGGTGCGGCGGAGCCGTCGTCATGGGGGTCGACGAGGCGGCTGAGTTCGGTGGCGAGCCACTTGTCCCGCGCGGTGGCGGGCAGCGCGTTCAGGACCGTGCCGACCGCCTGCACCCACGGCCACATCGACGGCGTCCCGTCGCCTTCCAGGCAGCGACCCCACACGACGAGCGCGCCACGCGCCTCCGCCTCGGCCGCGATCTCCTCCAGCAGGCGGGTCTTGCCCACCCCCGGCTCGCCGTCCACGACGACGAGCCCGCTGCCACCGGCGAGCGCCGATTCGGTCGCGCGCCGCAGCACCGCGAGTTCCTCGGTCCGGCCGACCAGACCCGTGGCGGGCTGCGTCCCGGGGGCCGCAGCCGGCTGCCAGGACGCGGGCGGTTGCCCGGCAGGCTGGCCGTCGGTCATGCGGACGGACTCAGGCGCCACGGTCTCGTTCAGTACGTGCTGGTGGGCGGTCCGCAGTGCCGGGCCGGGATCGATGCCGAGCTCCTCGGCCAGGCGGTTACGGACCGTCTGGTACAGCGACAACGCCTGCGCCTGCTGCCCGGCGGCGCCCAGGGTGGAGATGAGGCTCGCGTGCACGGGCTCGTGCAACGGCGACATCGAGGCGGCCAGCTGCAACGGCGCCAGCACGCGTTCGGGCCGGCCCAGCGACACCGCCAGCTCCGCCGCCGCCGTACAGGTGGACAGGAACTCGCTGTAGAGCCCGGCGAAGATCGGCATGGCGGCGGGCCCGTAGGCCAGTCCCTCGCCCGCGGAGCCCTGCCACAGCCCCATGGCCTCCACATAGCAGTCGAGTGCCGCCTCTCGCCGCTGCTCCGTGAGGGCAGCCTCGCCGGCGTGGGCGCGCTCGCGGAAGACGGTCAGGTCGAGCATGCCGGTTCCGGCCACGAAGAGATAGCCGTTGTTCCGGCGCCGCAGATAGGAGCCGGTCCCGCGGATCGGCAGGGCGGGCTCCAGCAGCCGCCGCAACGCGCCCACGTACTTGTGGATGACGTTGACCGCGCTGGCCGGAGCGTCGTCGTCCCAGATCAGATCGACCAGCTCGCCCATGCTGACCAGCCGCCCCTCCCGGGCCAGCAGCAACGCGAGCAGGTAAGCCTGCTGGCGGGGGCCTGCGTCCAGTTCCACGCCGTCACGCCAGAGCCGCAACGGCCCGAGAATCTGCAGCCGCAGCAGGTTGCCGGATGCGGACCGAGCCGAACCGCCGGGCTGCGTCGGGTGGTCTCGCACAGGCATGCCGGTCAACCCCCTGGATTGATGTGACAGCGGATCGACTGTGCGGGAGACGGTCGCACGTACCCAACCCTGCGCGGACGAGTTTACGGCCCGAAATCCTTCAAGGAAATCTGCCGCACCCCATTGCCGGCAGGCCGATGCGCACGGGTCCGGTAACGCGGCCCAAGGTGGACGGCCGCGATGGATCCGCAGGACCTGGCTCTTCGCAGAATCGAACTTCCGGCCTGATCGAAGCATCCTGATGCCGAGAAGACGGGCGGCCGCGCCGGATGCCTGGATCGTCCGTTCTCTGTCCCGACTGTCCCGACTGTCCCGACTGGTTCGACTGGAGCCAAGGTGGTGATCATGGCCGAGATGCTCGCAGCCCGGCTGCACATCCCCTCCCGCGAGGTACGCATGGAGGAGGTGCCGGTGCCTGAGCCCGGCAGCGGTCAGGTCCGCGTCGAGGTGCGTGCGGCCGGCGTGTGCCTGTCCGACGTGCACCTCACCGATGGAACGCTCACGCCCAGGCTGCTGAAGGGCGATGTGGTGACGCTCGGCCACGAGGTGTCCGGCGTCATCGACGCCCTCGGTGCGGGCGTGACCGGCTGGGCGGTGGGGGATCGGGTGGTGCTGCAGGCCGGTGAGGCCGACGGATCCGGCACCCGAGGTGTGGATTTCGACGGCGGCTACGCGGAGTACACCCTGGCCACTCCCCGCTCACTGGCGCCCATCCCCGCCGGCCTGCCGTTCGAGCAGGCCTGCATCATCCCCGACGCGGTCTCCACCCCCTGGGCGGCCATCAGCGCCACCGCGGCCGTCCGGCCCGGCGAGGCGGTGGCGGTCTGGGGCATCGGCGGGCTCGGCGCCCACGCGGTGCAGCTGCTGCGCCTCATCGGCGCGGCCCCGGTGATCGCCATCGACCCCCTCCCGGCGGCCAGGGCGCGCGGGATCAGCGCCGGCGCCGACGCCGTCCTCGACCCCGCCGACCCCCGGCTGCGCGAGATCGTCAGCACCATGACAGGCGGCCAGGGGCTGGATGCCGCCTTCGACTTCGCCGGCGTCGCCGCCGCTCGCGAGCAGGCCATGCTGCTCCTCGGCAAGGGCGGCCGGCTGATCGTGGTCGGCCTGGCCAACGGGCCGCTGACCGTGCCCAACGACATCGCACTGGCCTACTTCGGCCAATCCGTACGCGGCCACTACGGTTCCCACCCGGACCACCTGCATCAGCTCATCGGTCTCAGCGTGCGCGGCCGGCTCGATCTGGCCGGGTCCATCAGCGACGTTCTGCCGCTGGCGGAGGCTCCGGTGGCCTTGGGCCGGCTGGCCCGTAAGGAGGGCGACCCGGTCCGTCTCATCCTGCGCCCCTGACCACCGACAGGCCGGGCCGGCGGGCTCGAAACCGGTCGTGCCGGGGCCGAGCACGCCGTCCGGCCTCAGCACTGATCAGTTGCGGATGCGGTCGGTCGCAGGGTCGATACCCGCCTCTCGCAGAGCGGGATAGACCGTGTTAGATCGATCAAGTCCGGTGAGATCGGCGATGGCCTTGACATTGTGTCTGCCGGCTCGCCACATCGCCACCGCGTACATGCGCAGCCGCCTTTTGGGGACCTCGCCGGTGGCCTGCTCGGCCTCCAGGGCCGCGTCCAGTTCGGCCAGAGCGTCCTGCCGGCCGGTATCACGTGGATCGTCGCCGTCCTGGATGCGATCGGGAACACCGGCGTCGTCGCGGTAGGGCGCCAGCCTTCGCACGCGCGCGGCCAATGACTCCCGCAGGATGCCGGCCATGATGTCGGAGTCTCCCTCGACCCCGGCCAGGATGCGCGTCCAGACGGCGGCCGCGGTCGTGCCAGAGGTGTAGACGCGTACCGTCTGGCCGACGCCGCCTGGTGTCAGGAGTGTTTCCCTCTCAGGCGGAACGGTGTAGCGGTCGACGACCTCCCAGAACGTCAGGTGGTCCCCGCCGGGATGGTGGACCTGGTGCCGATACAGGCTGGCCCAGACGCCGCCTTCCCGGACGGTGATCTCCTCCGTGTCCACCCGGACGGCGGTCGCGACGCAGGCCTTGACGCGTGCGTCGAACTGGCGGGAGTTGGCCGCGATGGCGATGCGGCTGGACAGCCACCGGGCCGCCGTGGGCCTCGTCATGTTTCTCCTCGAGGTTCGGCCAAGGGGAAAGGCCTCCCGGTGGGGTGCGGCGCGGGAGGCCCTGGGCACGGACGGCGGTCAGCTCCTGGCGGGCGGCCGGGCATTCTCGAAATCGCCGTGCTGGAAGACCAGCGTGGTCGAAGAGAAGGCATCCCGCTTGCCGAAGTCCTTCGCGCGGGCCCGGAGCATCCCTTCGTAGCGTCGCTCATGCCGAGCGCGCGGAGGAGTTCTCTGGCAATCACGAGTCTTCTTCCCATGGTGTCGGTGATGGCTCGCCGGCCTCGTCGCGGGACGCGGACGAGAGAGCGGGGGACGTGTGATCATCCCCCGGCCCTCAAGATGCGCCGACCATGCTGGAAGTTCGATTTCCGAGCCTCAAACCGCGAGACTCATCCGGCACCGCCGCTCGGCAGATGGTCCAAGGTGGCCAGAAACTCTTCCGCGCGCCGCGCGTACAAGTGGTTGCCGCGTTCGGCGGACAGTCTGCGGCACCTGTCGGCGACCGCCTTGACCTCGGCGACGGGTTTCCCGTTCGCCTGCAGCAGCCGGGCCCGCAGCAGCAAGAGCAGGCCCTCCGCGAAGCCCTCGTTATAGCGGCCGAGGCAGTCCTCGGCCCGGTCGAGGGCCGCGGCGGCCTGGTCGAGCGCCCCTGCGGTCAGCCACATCTCACAGAGGAGTCCGATGAAGATCGTGACACTCGCGCGCAGTGGATCGAGCAGGTTGGTGGCGATGAGCCGTTCGGCCTCCGCCGCCGCGCCGGCCGGATCCCGGCCGGTCTTGGCCAGCGCCCAGTACCGGACCAGCCGCTGGTAGGTGCCGAGGAACACGAAGGAGAAGTGAGGATCCGCGGCGATCCCGCGTTCGGCCGCGCGCAGGGCCCGGACCGGGTCGCCGATGAACGCCTCCGTCCTCGACGTGTGGGTGGCCCACACCGTGACGGTGAACGGGTCGTCGCCGGCGGCCTCCAGCATCGTGAGCAACGATCGCGCCCCTTCGACGTCTCCGTGCAGTGCGGTCGTCTCCGCGAGCTTTCCGATCATCAGCAGTTTCAGGTCGTACCAGACGGGGTCCTCCTCACGCGGGCCGCCGCGGGTCATCAGGATGCGGCCCGCCTCGCTCAGGCAGCGGAACGCCTCCTCGTTGTCTCCCTCGGTGAACTGCTGCAGTCCCCACGTCTGCAGGCCGTACGCGCGTACGAGCGGATCGGCGGACGCCTCGCCCTGTTCCAGCATCCGTCGCGCCAGCGGCCTGCTGTGATCGCGCTCCAAGCCTTGGGCGTGCGCCGCCCAGCGGGAGTAGAGGAAGACGGTGGCGTCGAGTTCCCGGTCAAGGCTCCTGGCCAGTTGCTCGGCTCGCTCCAGCAGGTCGACCGTCGAGGTGCCGTACATCGTGAGCATTCCCCTGATCGCGATCAACTGCGACAGAGCGGACAACTCTCGCTCGGCCAAGCTCGCCGCCCGCGCGACCTGCACGGCGGTCCGCAGTTGCCGCTCGGCGGCCTCGAACGCCGACTTGATCGCGGCGCGGCGGCCCGCGCGTACCAGCGCCGTCACGGTCCGGCGCGGATCGGCGAGCGGGCCGGCGGACCACAGATGGTGGGCGACCCGTTCGGCGGCATGGTCGCCGGGCGAGCCGGTGCGCTCGAGTGCGTCGGCGACGCGTAGGTGCAGCCGGGACGTGCGCGACTGCGGGGTCGTCCTGGCGACCGCTTCGCGGACCAGGTCGTGCGAGAAGCGCAGGAAGAACGAGTTCCCAGGCGCGGGTTCGAGCAGGCCGAGCGCTTCCACGGGCCCCAGACGGTCAAGCGAGATCTGGACATCGAGATCGGCGACCTCGGCAAGCAGGCGGAGGTCGATGTCGCGGCCGATGATCGCGGCGATCTGCAACAGCCCCCGGGCGCCGTCGTCGAGGCCGGTCATCCGGTCGCGCACGACGTCGAGCACAGTGGACGGCACCCCGGCCCTTGCCGGGGTGCCGTCCGCACCGAGGATGCCGCCGGTGCTGAGGAGCAACGACAGTTCGCGGACGAAGAACGGGTTGCCCCCGGTGCGGGTGTGGATGTCGCGGACGGCGTCCGGGCTGGGCATCCGGCCTGTCTCGCCGCGGACGAGTTCGGCCACCTCGGCAGGGCTGAGCGGGCCCAGATGGACGCGGCGCTGGCCCGAGACCCGGCTGACCGCGGCGAGCATCCGCGACAACTCCGTACCCGGCACGGGCGCACGGTCACGCAGCGCTCCGACGACCATCGTGCGGACCGGCAACCGCGCTGCCAGGTGGCCGAACAACTGCAGCGAGGTGACGTCGGCCCATTGGAGGTCGTCGATGACGATCAGTGCCGGCCGCAGTGCGGAGACCTCGCCGACGGCGGCCACGACCTGTTCGAACAGCCGGAACTGGGCACGGCCGTCCGGTAGGGCCCGTGCGGTGACGTCCTCGTCATCCAGGTTGAGCAGACGGCCGAGTTCGGCGGTCAGCCGGTTCTGTCGTACTGCGGTGGGCAGCGCCCCCAGCACGGTGCCGGCCGCCTGCACCCACGGCCACATCGACGGCGTACCCTCGCCTTCGAGGCAGCGGCCCCACACGACGAGCGCACCACCCCCTTCCGCCTCGGCCGCGATCTCCTCCAGCAGACGGGTCTTGCCCGCCCCGGGCTCGCCCTCGACGATGACGAGGCCCCTGCCGCCGGCCAGTGTGGTCGCGGCCGCGTGCCGTAGCACGGTGAGCTCCGCGGTGCGGCCGACCAGCCCCGCGCCGGACGGCTCGGCGGATGGGAGCGTTCGTTGCCAGGGCGCGGGTGGCTGCCCGGCGGGCTGTCCGTCGGCCATCCGCACCGGCGGGGCCGGGGTGTCGTTCAGTAGGCGCTGGTGAGCGGCCCGCAGCGCGGGGCCGGGATCGACGCCGAGTTCCTCGGCCAGGCGGTTACGGACCGTCTGGTACACCGACAACGCCTGTGCCTGCTGCCCGGCGGCGTCCAGAGTGACGATCAGGCTCGCCTGTACGGGCTCGTGCAACGGCGACATCGTGGCGGCCAGCCGCAACGGCGGTAGCACGCGCTCAGGCCGGCCGAGCGAGACGGCGAGTTCGGCAGTGGCCACGCACGCGGACAGGAACTCGCCGTCCAGGCTCGCGAAGATCGGCATGGCGGCCGGTCCGTAGGTCAGCCCCTCACCCGTGGAGCCCTGCCACAATCCCAGCGCTTCGACGTAGCAGTCCAGCGCCGCCTCACGCCGCTGCTGCGCGACGGCCTGGCCGGCGGCTTGGACGGACTCGCGGAAGCCGGCCAGATCCAGCACGCCGGGCCCGGCTCTGAACAGGTAGCCGTTACCGCGGCGTTGCAGGTAGGAGCCGATGCCGCGGACCGGCAGCGAGGGTTCCAGCAGCCGCCGCAGCGCGCCGACGTACTTGTGGATGACATTGACCGCGCTGGCAGGAGCGCCGTCGTCCCAGATCAGATCGACCAGCTCGGCCGTGCTGATCAGTTCCCCTTCCCTGGCCAGCAGCAGCGCGAGCAGGTAGGCCTGCTGCCGCGGACCCGCATCGAGCTCCTCATCGCCCCGCCACAGCCGCAACGGACCGAGAATCTGCAGCCGCAGGCCGTCACCGGCCGCCGATGCGGCCTCAGGACCCGCTGATTGAACTGGCACAGTCACGCCGACCGACCTCCTGGGCAGCTGAAACGGATCGTCACTGTGCGGCCCAGGCCGCGATACCCGCCCTGAGTGAGAGAGTGTATGACCTCGTCGCCGCTGCCCAATCCATGCTCGTGCGGGCCACAGCCGGTCGCGAGCGCCCGCCACACGCCGTGGTGGCGGCCGAGCCGTTCCCCGGTGCCCACTACACGGAAGCCGAGCGTCTGGTGCAGGGCCAGGCTGACGGCGTTCCCGGGGAAGACGCCGGACTGGATCGTCCAGCCGCCGGCGTCCTCACCCGCGGCGATGAACGCGCTCAGCAGGGCGCGGCGGTCCCGAAGCCGGCCTGCCCGGTGCCCAGGCCCGCCTGGTGGTCCATCGGGCCGCCGCGGGCGGTGCGGAAGACGACGGCGCCGTCGTGGAACTTGTAGTTGACGGGCAGCACCGTCGGCCCGTGCGAGCCGCTGAACGCGCCCCCGCCGTTGCCGCCGGTCATGATGGTGGTCTCCAGGGAATGGTGGTGTCGGCGCCGCGCGGCAGGGTGATGCCGTCGACGCGGGTACGTACGTGGTCGGCCTCGATGACGAGCCGGCGGCCCCGGAGGTGGATCGTCAGGGACAGCGACCCGAGCCGCTCGGGCAGCAGCGGTTCGAGGTGCAGGCCGTCGGGCCGCGGCTCCAGGCCCAGGTAGCAGCGCTGCAACATGTCGAGCGTGCCCGCCATGGCGCCGAGGTGGATGCCCTCAGCGGTGGTGCCGCCCTGCACGTCGTGCACGTCGCTGAGCAGCGCCTCGCCGAAGAACTGCCAGGAACGGGCCCGGTCGGAGCGGGCCAGGACCCAGGCGTGGACGACGGCGCTGAGCGTGGAGCCGTGGCTGGTGCGGTCCAGGTAGTAGGAGATCGTCCGGGGGATCAGCCCGGCGTCGGCGGAGTAGCCGAGTCGCTGGAGGAGGCCCGTCAGCTCGCCGGCGGTCAGCAGGTAGAACAGCATCAGCGTGTCGGCCTGCTTGGAGGCCTTGTACCGGTTGACGTCGTCGCCGTCCGCCTCCAGCGCCCGGTCCAGGCGGCGCACGCCCTTGTAGCGTCCCCAGTCGAGCTCTTCGAGGTCGGCGTAGCCGGTGAACTGGCTGATGACGCCGTCGTGGAAGTCGACCCGCATGCGCCGGGTGATGTCCGTCCAGCGCTCCGCCTCCTGCGGGCCGGCCACGCCGAGTTCGAGGGCGCGGGAGAGCAGCCACACGGTCATGACGTTGGTGTAGGCGTTGTTGTCCAGGCCGGGGGCCGCGGCGCCGGGGTAGGCGGTGTGGTACTCGTCCGGGCCCATGACGCCGCGGATCTCGTACCGGCCGGAGAGCGGGTCGAGCACGGTCAGTGAGGCGAAGAAGCGGGCGATGCCGGTGAGCAGTTCGGCGCACCACGGCGGCATGGAGCCGGTGACCAGGTGGTACTGCCACACGTTGTAGGCGATGGCCAGCCCGGCGTGGCGCTGCAGGTGGGAGACGTCCGGCAGCCAGCGGCCCGACTCCGGGTTGAGATGGAACGTCTGGGTCTCCTCGCGGCCGTCGCTGCCGCTCTGCCAGGGGAACATCGCCCCGTCGAACCCGGCCTCCCGCGCCGCCGCCCTCGCCTCCGGCAGCCGCCGCCAGCGGTAACGCAGCGCGCCGAGCGAGATGTCGGGGAAGCGCAGGTTCAGCCACGGCAGCACGAACAGCTCGTCCCAGAACACGTGGCCCCGGTACGCCTCGCCGTGCAGGCCGCGGGCGGGCACGCCGGCGTCCAGGTCGGCGGTGTGCGGGCTGAGCGTCTGCAGCAGGTGGAAGACGTGCAGGTGGACGATCTGCGACAGTTCGGGCCCGTCCACGTCGAGCCGGGCCCGCTCCCACAGCCGCTCCCACGCCGCCTCGTGCGCGGCCAGCAGCTCACCGAAGCCCGGAGCGACCTGGACGCGCCGCCGGGCGGCCGTGAGCGGGTCGTGGATGGCCGGATCGCGGGACGTCACCAGCGCGACGATCTTCGAGACCGTCACCGGCTCGCCCGCGGCCAGCTCCAGCACCAGATCGGTGTGGATCCGGTCGGGCTCGGCCGACACCGAGCCGGGGACCGGGGCGGTCACGCGCGCCGCCAGCGCCACCGTGATCTGGGACGAGCGGGTCTGCGCCGTCAGCCAGGTCAGCTCGTCGCCGGCGCCGGTGGCGTGGCGGGTCAGGTGGTCGCCGCGCAGGTCGCGGTAGCGGGCGACGCCGCGGTTGGTCACCCGCCCGTCCAGGCCGGCCCGGACGCGGAGCGGGCCGGACCAGTTCTCGGCGGTGAACGTGGTCTCCAGCGCGGCCAGCGCCGGATCGGCCATGGACACCAGGCGGCGTTGCCTGACGAGCGTGACGCAGCCGGCGTCGTCACGCCAGCGCAGCGTACGCAGCAGCAGACCGCGCCGCAGGTCGAGCTCCTGACGGTAGTCCGGCAGGTCGGCCGTGTCCGGGCGGAACCAGTCAGAACCCGGCGTGGCGAAGGCCAGCGGCAGCCAGTCGGGCAGGTTGACCAGGTCCTCGTTCACCACCGTCCGGCCCGCCACCTGCGAGGCGAGCCGGTCGTAGCAGCCCGCCCGATAGGTGCCGGGGGTGCGGGCTAGGCCGTCGGGCGTGGCGCCGCGGGTGGCCCAGCGTCCGTTCCCGAGCGTGCACAGCGCCTCGCGCAGGCCCTCAGAGGCGGGGTCGTACCCCTCGTAGACGAGCGTCCAGGCGTTCACCGTGAACCCACCGGAACACGTCCGGCCACGTCCAAATCGGCCAGGTCCGGCACCACGACGTCGGCTCCCGCGCGCCGCAGCTCCGCCGCCTGCGATCCGGTCCGGTCGACCCCGACGACCAGCCCGAACCCGCCCCTGCGCCCGGCCTCCACGCCGGGCAGCGCGTCCTCAACGACCACCGCCTCGGACGGGGGCACCTCCAGCCGCCGCGCGGCCTCGAGGAACAGGGCCGGGTCGGGCTTGCCCGGCAGGCCGAGCCGGGCCGAGTCCTCGCCGTCGACCACCACGTCGAACAGGTGGATCAGGCCCGCGGAGCCGACGACCAGGCGGCAGTGGCGGCTGGCCGACACCACCGCGGTCCGGCACCCGCGCCGCCGCAGCTCGTGCACCAGGGCGACGGTCGAGGGGAAGGCGGCGACGCCGTCCTCGGTGACCTGCCGGACGAACAGCGCGTCCTTGGCGAGGCTCAGCCCGTGCACGGTGGGCGCGCCCGGCTCGTCGCCGGGACCGCCCTCGGGCAGCGTGATGCCACGGGAGGCCAGGAAGGTGCGGATCCCGTCGAGCCGCGGCCGGCCGTCCACATGGCGGAGGTAGTCGGCACGGATGTCGAACGGGGCGGAACGGCCGCGCAGGAAACGGTCGAACACGTGCTTCCACGCGGCGGCGTGCACCCGGGCCGTGTCGGTGACGACGCCATCGGTGTCGAAGATCACGGCTCGCAGCCTGGTCAGGTCGAGAGCGGCCATGACGGTGACGCTACCCAGCCCGGACGACCGCAGACAGGGCCTTCGGACCTTCGCGCCACCGACCTCCGGCCCGGCACGGCCCCGCGCCGACCCGGCGGGCCGGCTGAAGACCACCGGCGGGCCGGTTGAGGACCACCGGCGCCTCATCCGGGACCTCGTCCCCGGGTGCCACTGCGGGTGGTGCGCGCGGTGGACTGCTCCTGGTACCAGGTCGGCAGGTTCCCCATCGAGGACATGCCCGACACGCTGCTACGGAACGGGCGAAGGGTGCTGCGCGAGGCGCGGGAACTCGTCCACGAGCGCCAGCCCGGTGTGGAGGTCACCACGCTCGACGCCGAGGGCGTCGAAGCCGCGGTTCGTCACTGCCGGGCGCGGAGCACCTCTCTGGTCAGCGGGCTGAGCGCGATGGGCTCGTCCTCCGTCACGATCACGGTGCCGCCGACGTGGGCAAGGTGATGGCCGAAGGCGTACTGCGGCTCCAGGACGAAACACATCCCGGGCTCCAGCACCAGGCCGGCCATGAAAGTGGGGTGAGCGTGCACGGGCGGGTACGCCTCGGCGCCTGGGAGCAGGCTGATGTCCGCGCGGTTCTTGCCGGCCGCGAGGAGAGCGTTGATCGAGTGGGCGGCGATGAGGTAGATCTGCCCGTCGTGCGCGTCGAGCGGTGCGTGCATCGCTTCCACGACGTCGCCGAAGGTCCGCCCTGGCCGGAGCGCCGCCAGGCCGGCGTGGTAGGACTGCCGCGCGACGTCGCCCGCGCGCCAGAAGTCTTCGTGTACGTCGCCGATCGCGATCGTGACCTGGTGTTGCGTGTGGCGCCCGCCGAATTGGGAGAACACCTCGGCATAGATGACGTCCCCGTCGGTCAGCGCACGCGGTGTCTGAGCGCGGTAGCACCATGCGGGTATCCCCGAGGCGACGGGGTCGGGGCCTGACCATAGGTGCATGGCCGGGGGAAGCGTCCCACGCCGAAAGCCTTCGGCCATGCCCGCGGCGTAGACCTCCGCCTCGGACACCCCGGGGCCCGCGGTGTCGACCATGGCTCGCACCATGGCGTCTCCGATCTCCGCGGAGCGCCGCACGAGGGGGATCTCTTCGTCGCTGAGCCGCATCGTCATCAGGGCGACAGGGACGTCCATCTCCCGGAATCCGGCGTCAGGGAGCTTGGCCAGGACCCGGCTCCACAGCGTGTGGGGCAGGACGCCTTCAGGATGCCACGGCAGATGCGCCCCGAGTCCTACGACGCCGATGTTCCCCCTGCTCAGGCCCAGCTCGGTGAGCGTATCCGTGATCTCGGCGGAGGTGCGTGAGGCACGCAGGTTCCGTGGCGGGATCCAGGATTCGTCACCACGCCGGCTGGACTCCAGGTGGTCCAGGATGAACATCCCTCCCGGCAGGTGCACGATCGGCTCGCCGTCGCGAGGGAAGACGACGGTCGTTCCTGGGCGCTCGTTGGTGAACCACGTGTCGTAGGCGACCTGGGCGGGCCCCGCGTCCTCGTGCTCGCCGAAAACGAGCAGGGCGTCCAGGCCCTCACGGGCCATGACCGCCCGGGTGAGATCCCAGCGGCGGTCGCGCTCGGCGGTGGAAAGGGCGGGCGCAGCGATGTCGTTCAAGGTCTCGTCTCCTTGGTGGTGATCATGGAACGTCACTCGGGATCGAAGGGATATGTCGGTCAGACACGCGTGCCGGTCAGCCTCTGGCTGCCGGACCACAGCTGCTCGGCCCGCACGGTGTCGTAGGACTCCTCCGACGAGCGGACCTGAGTGCGGCCGTCGAAGTACGCGCCCGTGGTGCCGGCGAGATCCGGCGCCGTCGCCAGCCAGGCCAGCGCGTCCCCCGACTCGGCGGCCGAGTTGATGTTGGGGGACATCACCCGGCGCAGCAGCCAGGTCAGGCGTGGAAGGACGTACGTGGAGATGAACCGCACCGGGGCGGGCAGTGAGCGGCCCAGGGCGGTTCCGAGCACCATGCCGGGGTTGAAGGCGTTGGCCGTGACGCCCTCGGGCAGACGACGGGCCAGGGCGTAGGTGAAGTAGAGGTTCGCGAGCTTGGAGGTGCTGTAACGCCGCTGCCCGGCGACGAGCGCGTTGTCCGGCTTCGCCGATGCCGCGAGCTCGCCCCGCGCCAGGGCGTCCGCGCTGCTCCATGCCGGGGCGGGGCCCAGCTTGAGCGCCGGGTCGTGGGTGTCGCTGGAGGTCACGAGCACGCGCGCCGGGGCGCTCAGCACGGGCAGCAGCGCGTTGACCAGGACGAAGTGGCTCAGGTGGTTGATGGCGAAGGTGGACTCGAAGCCATCGGCGGTGTGGGTGAGGTTCGTACCCATCTGCACGCCTGCGTTGCACACCAGCGCGTGCATCGGCGGGATCGTTTCCGAGGTCACGCGGCTGGTCAGCTCCGCGGCGAAGGTCCGGACGGACTCCAGTGAGGACAGGTCCATCGTCATCGCCTCGACCGTGTTGCCGTTCGCTACGGCGGAGGCCAACGACTCCACGGTCTCCCGTCCACGGGCGGCGTCACGGACGGGCAGCACCAGGTGCCAGGGCCCGCGCTCGTCCCGGAGGATCGCGGTGGCCGCGGCGAATCCGATGCCGCTGGTGCCACCGGTGAGGATGATCGTACGGGCCCGGCCCGCGGTCTGAGGTGCCATCGTCTTGCCCTTCCTTCGGTCGTCGCCGCGACGGCGACCGTCCCGGTGACCTTCAGCCTGCCCGGCATGGATGGCACTTTGAATACTTGTTAGTGCTGGTTTCTTGTGCGAGAGTGCCAAACGTGGCAGACCAGTTGTCCGAGGTGCTTGACCTCGTGGAGGTCTACAGCGCGGTGTCCGGCGGATTCGCGGCCCGTGGCCGGTGGGTGGCACGCTCGCCGTGCTACGACGCGATGAAACTCATCGCCATGGTGTCCGGCCACGGCCGGATGCTGACCGACGGCCTCGACGAGCCGGTCGAGCTCTCCGCCGGTGATGTCGCCATCCTCAACAACCGCACCTGGCTCCAATACGAGGGCGGCCCGCAGGGGGACGGTCCACGCCACCGGATCAGCCCCGAGGAGAATTTCACCGGTCTCAACGAGGCGGATCCCGCCACCGACGATGTCGTGCTCGGCATCGCCGTGGGCATCAACTCGGCAGGTCAGGAGCTGTTGCTGCAGACGCTGCCGCCGGTGGGAGTCGTCAGGGCCACAGCGTCGGCCCCGCTGCGCAGCATCCTCGACCAGATCTTCGCCGAGGTCGCGGGCCGCCGCACCGGCTCCGCCTTCGCCATCCGGCAGTACGGTCAGCTCCTCTTCCTCGCGGTCCTGCGCGCCTACCTGGACCAGGTGGAAGCCCCACCGGGCTGGCTGCGGGTGCTGACCGACGAGCGGCTGCGCCCGGCCGTGGCCCTCATGCACAACGAGCCCGCCGCGCCGTGGGGCCTGGAGGAACTGGCGCGCTCCGCCGCGATGTCCCGATCAACCTTCGCCCGCCACTTCCGCGCCGCGGCGGGCATGCCTCCGCTCACCTACCTCAGTCGCTACCGCATGCTCCTGGCGCAGCGCGCCCTGAGGCAGAACGACACGCGCATCGCCGCCCTCGCCGCCGACCTGGGGTACGCCTCCGAGGCGGCCTTCAGCAACGCCTTCAAGCGCGAGATCGGCGAATCCCCGCTGCACTACCGGCACCGGGTGCGCAACGACCCGTACGGACACCGCCGGCCCACCCCGGCGTGAGTGGCCCGCTCGGGGCGCCGGCATCATCTGGACAGTCCCCGCTGACGCCTCTGAGCGGTGGGTCCCGCCTGCGGGAATCTGAAGGCGGACCTAGGAGGCGGCGATGTCCCTGGACGAGCTCGGCGTGGTGGTGGGCTACGACGGTTCCCGGCCGGCACGGGAAGCCCTGCGATACCGCGCCCACCTCCGGCAGGCCGGAGGTGGGCGCCGGTCATTCAGGTGCCGGGGCGGGAGGCGTAAGGGAGCAGGGCCATCTCGCGGGCGGTCTTGACGGCGCGGGCGATCCGGCGCTGCTGCTGGACGGTGACGCCGGTGACGCGGCGGCCGCGGATCTTGCCGCGGTCGGAGATGAACTTACGCAGCAGCGCGGTGTCCTTGTAGTCGATGCGGTCGGTGTTGAGCAGCGGGTTGGGCTTCTTGCGCGGGGCGCGGCGGGGCTTCACGCGATCTCCTTGAGGTCGAGGATGGGAGCGAACGGGTCGTCGTGGCCGGGGCGTTCACCCTCGGCCAGCAGACAGGAGTCGAGCAGGCCGTGCAGGCGTATGACGTCGAGGTCGGGGCCGGTGAAGACCAGGTGCTGGACCCGGTCACCGTGCTCGGGGTCCCAGTCGAGGGCGGCCGCCGCACGGCGGGCGGGGGAGACGAGGTCCCAGGCGGCTTCGGGCAGGGCGGCCAGCCACGGGCCGGCGTCCTCGACCGAGACGATTCCGGCGACGGCGTCCCACGCGAGGAGCTGACCGGGGCGGGTGGCCAGCCAGAAGCGGCCGCGGGAGCGTACGGACTCGGTGACCAGTTCGTCCACGGCCTCGAAGAGGCGGCCGGGATGCAGCGGGCGGCGGCTGCGCCAGACCGTCGTGACGATCTCCTCGGTCCTGGCGTCGGCGGGCAGGCGGGCGGTGCAGGGGTCCACGCGTTCGGCCAGCTCGGCCGGGCCCAGGGCCGGGCCGGTGACCGCCGGCAGGTTCGCCACGTCGTGCACCGGGGTGAGTGGGGCGAGGTGAGTGAGCACCCGCAGCGACAGCTCGTGGTCGTCCTCGTCCCCGCCGTGCAGGACCAGGCCGGTGGCGTACTCGAGCTGCCGGGCCAGGACCTCGGCCAGGTAACGCTGGTCGCCCGCGGCCGCGGACCGGCCGACCTCGCGGAGACGCTCGCCGCGGGTGAGGTCGTAGGGCAGGCCGCCGGCATCCAGTGCGGTGAGCACGGCCGTGAGCCGCAGGATCTCCTGGGCTTCGGCGCAGCCGATCGCCTCGGCGACCGAGCGCGGCTCGACCGAGTCCCACAGGTCCACGATCAGCAGGGGCGTGCCGGGCGCCAGCAGGACGAGCCGAGGGAGCAGGTCCTCGCGGACGGTGCAGGTCACGCAGCCGTGGGCGAGACGCACGTCGGCCGTCTCCAGCACCTGGCCGCCGTCGCGGACGACGCGCCGTACGCGGCCACGGGTCACGTCGGCGAGATCGTGGTGGACGGAGACGGAGCCGGGACAGCGGGCGAGCAACTCGTCGACGGCAGCGGTACGAGCCGCGCCGTGCAAGCCGGCGACGAGGACGACAGGGGTGGACATCGAGCCTCCCAGTGGCGGAATGAAAATCATTGTCGTTATGCTGGCACAGTATCGCACGCCGAAAGGAACCGCTTTGGCAAGGAATGAGGTGCGACCCGTGATCAGACTCAAGTCCACGGCCGGCACCGGCTACACGTACGTGACCACCAAGAACCGGCGCAACGACCCCGACCGGCTCACCCTGCGCAAGTACGACCCGACCCTCCGCCGGCACGTCCTGTTCAGGGAGGAGCGATGAAGAACTGCCAGCTCACCGGGGTCAAGCCGGTGTTCGGCAACAACGTCTCCCACTCCCACCGCCGCACCCGCCGCCGCTGGAACCCCAACATCCAGCAGCGCCGCTACTGGCTGCCGAGCGAGGACCGCTTCGTCCGGCTCACGCTCAGCGCCCGCGCGATCAGGACGGTCGACAAGATCGGCCTCGAGGCGGCAGTCGCGCGGATCCGCGCCAGGGGAGAGCGGATCTGATGGCGAAGAAGAGCAAGATCGCCGCCAACGAGCGGCGCAAGGCCGTCGTCGCCCGGTACGCCGGGCGGCGCGCCGAGCTGAAGGAGATCATCCGCACCGGCGCACCCCAGGATCGCGCGGACGCGGCTCGCGAGCTGGCCCGCCAGCCGCGCGACGCCAGCGCCACCCGCGTGCGCAACCGTGACTCCGTCGACGGCCGTCCTCGTGGGCACCTGACCAAGTTCGGGCTGTCCCGGGTGCGCTTCCGGGAGATGGCGCACCGCGGCGAACTGCCCGGCATCACGAAGGCGAGCTGGTAGCCGTGGCCGTGCCCGAGCGCAAAACGTCCCGCGGTGACACCCGGCACCGCCGCAGCCGGTGGAAGGCCGTCATCCCGGACCTCGTTCCGATCACCTGCGATGGCAGGGAGCTGCTCGTCCCGCGCCGTCTCGGCCCGGAACTTCTATAGCTCCGGCGAGCCGCCCCCATGCTGATCAGTGGGAAAGGCCACCGAGGCGCGAGCGCCTCGGTGGCCTTTGCGATGGCTTCGGCGCCGGGTTTGACATAGCGCATGGCCGTGCGGTGTTCATGCGGGTCGCCGGCGAGCTCCGTGCGCGGCGCGGCGCTCGCTGCGACGTACCGGACAACGTGCTGGAGTCGTCCACCACTCCGCCGAGACGTTGTCATGGTCGGCGCGCGGCCATGATCGCTCATGCAGGTGATACGAGGTCATTAACACGTACATGAGGCTTCTCGTGAGAGCGAGCGTCGGGCTTCCGCTTTTCCATTTGATCGACTATCGTCGATTGACGATGAATAAGAACATGGGGCTCTTGCCGCGCGCGGAGGCCGAGGAGTACGCGAGCTGGTTCAAGGCCCTGGCCGACGCCACTCGCATCCAGATCGTTTCGCTGCTGGCCCGGCAGCGTACGCCGATGAGTGTGGGCGAGATCGTGAACGCCTCCGGAGTGGGCCAGTCCACCGTGTCGCACCACTTGAAGATCCTCGCCGAGGTGCGCTTCGTCCTGGTCGACCGGCAGGGCACCTCCAGCCTGTACCGGATCAACGAGAACTGCGTGAGCTGCTTTCCGACCGCCGCCGACGTGGTCATGGGCAACCCCGTCCCGGCCGCGCCCACCTGCGAGTGAAGGAGGTCCGTCATGGCGCACGATGAGATCATCGACCACTACTCCGCGCTGGCCCGTGCCGCGGAGGCCGGCCGGACGGTCGTCGACTGCGGGCAGGAGGAGTTCGAGCAGGGCTGCTTCGGCGCGGCCGGTTACGGCGACCTCGGGGCGTTGCCCGAGGGGGCGGTGCGGGCGAGCCTGGGCTGCGGCAATCCGCTGGCGGTCGCAGATCTGCGCGCCGGCGAGGTGGTGCTGGATCTGGGCTCGGGCGGCGGGATCGACGTGCTGCTGTCGGCGCGCCGGGTCGGCGCGCACGGCAAGGTGTACGGGGTGGACGCCAGCGCGGACATGCTGGCGCTGGCCCGGCGCAATGCCGAGCAGGCCGGCGCGCGCAACGTGGAGTTCCTGCACGGCACGATCGAGCGGATACCGCTGCCGGGCCGTTCGGTGGACGTGGTCATCTCCAACTGTGTGATCAACCTGTCCGGTGACAAGGCGTCGGTGCTGTCGGAGGCGTTCCGGGTACTGCGGCCGGGCGGCCGGTTCGGCGTCAGCGACGTCGTGGTCGAGGATGACGTCGATCAGGCCCGTCGTCTGGCTGCCGAGCAGCGGATCGGCTGCGTGGCCGGGGCGCTTCCCGTGGGCGAGTACCGCGCTTCGCTAGCGGCGGCTGGGCTCGTCGGCGTGCGGATCACCTTGACCGCCGACCATGGCGACGGCGTACATTCGGCGATCGTCCAGGCCGCCAAGCCTGCCGCTGGACCGGGATTGGAGATCCGGCCGATGCGCGAGACCGACGCCGAGCAGGTGCTGGCCATTTACCAGGCCGGACTGGACACGGGACAGGCCAGCTTCGAAACCGCTGTGCCGAGCTGGGAAGGCTTCACCGCCGCCCGGCTGGAGCACCTGCGCTATGTGGCCGTCGATACCGAGACGGGGCAACTGGTCGGCTGGGTGGCGGCCTCCCGGGTTTCGCCCAGGCCCGTCTATGCCGGCGTGATCGAGCACAGCATCTACGTCCACCCTGGCTGTCAGTCGCATGGGATCGGCCGCGCCCTGCTGGGGGCCTTCGTCGCAGCCGCCGAGGACGCGGGGGTGTGGACCATCCAGTCCGGGGTCTTTCCCGAGAACGCCGCCAGCCTCGCGCTCCACCAGGCGCTCGGCTTCCGGAAGGTGGGCGTGCGCGAACGGGTCGGACGCCACCACGGCGTCTGGCGCGACGTGGTCCTCATCGAACGTCGCAGCCCCACTCTCTAAGCCGCCAGCATGGGAGGAAGGGCACGCACGACGGCGAGGACGCGAATCAGGCTCGCGGGTACGGCCGCGGCCAACGGCCACACCGGGCCGGCCGAGAAGTGCAGCGCCGTGGTCATCATCAGTCCGTCCAGCAGGATCAGCCCGAGCGCGCCTGCGATCACGGTCAGGCGCGTCCGGCGGTAGACCCGTGGCCGCAGGGCCGCGGCGAGGAGCAGGCCGACGACGGTCGGCAGCGCGACGCCGTACAGGACTTTGACCGGTGTGGGCAGCGGCCACGCCCATGCCTGGCCGGTGATGAGCGTCGCGGCCCAGAGGGCGGCCATGATCGGCCCGGTGGCCAGCAGCATCAGGGCGGTGCGCCGCCAGGGTGAGACGCGGACGAACGCGGCTGTGATCGTGTCGGCGTCGCCGAACTCGGCGATCGCCGCCCGGGCGGCGACGTCGGGATCGCCATGGCGGCGTAGCTGACCCTCGTAGGCCTCGTGCAGCCCGTCGGCCAGTTCTTCGACCGCTTCGGCGGGCAGGCGGGCGGCGAGGATGCCGAGCTGCGCGGCGATCAACTCGTGGCCGGCCATGACCGTGTCCCCAGTGCGGCGGTGATCGCGGTGGCGAACTCCTGCCAGCCGGTGCGTTCCCTGCTGAGCACCGTACGGCCGGCGGCGGTGAGTTCGTAGGTGCGGCGGCGACGGCCGCCGACGACCGACCAGTCGCCCGCGATGAGCCCGGCGCGCTCCAACCGGTGCAGTGCCGGGTAGATCGTGCCGGTGGGCAGGTCTATGCGGCCTTCGGTGGCCTCTCGCAGAGTCTCCTTGACGGCGTAGCCGTGACGCGGGCCGTCTTCGAGGGCGGCCAGCAGCAGCCCGTCGAGGTGTCCTTTCAGCGCTTCGGCCCTCATAGGTAGTAACGCTACATCGGGCCTTGGCGGGCGGCAACGGCCGGAGTAGCGTCCCTATAGGTAGCGATGCAACCTATAGGGAGTGCGCGGTGGACATCCTCGGCATCCCGATCCCTGACGCTGGACCGGTCTTTCTGGCCGCGCTGGCCGTTCACATCCCCGCCGGTCTGACCTGCGTGATTTCGGGCGCCGTGGCGGCGCTGACCCGCAAGGGCGGCGCCGCGCACCGGCACTTCGGCCGCGTGTACGTCTGGGGCCTGGCGGTGGTGTTCGGCACGATGACCGTGATGTCGGCGATCCGGTGGCGGGAGAACGCTCATCTGTTCTTCATCGGTGTCGTGGCCCTCGCCGCGGGCTGCGCCGGCTATCGGGACCGGCGCGGCCGGCTGTCCGACCGAGTGCACATCACCTGCATGGGCGTGTCCTACGTGGCGCTGCTGACCGCCTTCTACGTCGACAACGGCCCGCACCTGCCGGTGTGGGATCGCCTGCCGACGTGGGCATTCTGGCTACTTCCCTCCCTGCTCGGACTCCCGGTCATCTTCCGGGCGATCAGGGCAAGGGGGCCGGCATCGTGAATCGTCATGCGGACAGGCGGCGACTTCGCACTGGTGAGCGCTGCGGCCGGCGCCGATGAGGGTGGCCGAGGCGGGGCCGGTCCAGTCTCCGTAGCCGAGCAGGTGCAGGCGTGGTTCGGCCAGGGCGCGGGTGCCGTCAGTGGGGATCGTGCCGCCGGGGCCGCGCAGCCGGAGCGGGGCCAGGTGAGCCAGGGCGGGACGGAAGCCCGTGCACCACACGATCACGTCGAATGCCGCCGTGCTGCCGTCGGCCCACGCCACCCCGTCGGGGGTGATGCGGGAGAACATGGGCTCGGATTTGAGCGCGCCCCGGTCGCGGGCCTCGCGCACGGACGCGACGGCGACGATGTCGCCCAGGTCGCCGATGCTTTCGGCGTTCTGTCCGGCCTGGGCGGCCTGGTGGCGGCGGGTGGCCAGGTCGAACAGGGCGCGGCCGTCGATCTCGTCGGGCAGCAGCCGGGGCGGGCGCAGCGTCGCCCAGGTGGTCTGGGCGACCTGGGAGAGCTCGGCGAGGATCTGCGCGGCGGAGTTGCCCCCGCCCACCACCAGCACCCGGCGATCGCGGAAGTCCCCGGAGCCGCGGTAACCGGCGGTGTGCAACTGCTCGCCACGAAAGTCACCGATGCCGGGATAGTGCGGGACGTAGGGACGCCACCAGGTGCCCGTGGCGCTGACCACGATCCGGGCGTGCCAGGTGCCGGCGCTGCTGTCCACGGCCAGGCGTGGTCCGGCGCGCCGCACGGCCCGCACGGTGGCGGGGCGGACGACCGGCAGCCGGTAACGCTGCTCGTGGTCGGCGAGATAGGCGACGACGTGGGCGGCGTCCGGATAGCCGCCGTCGGCCGGGATCGGCATCATCCGGCCGGGCAGGGAGCTGTACTGCGCGGGGGAGAAGAGCCGCAGGGACGGCCAGGCATGCTGCCACGCGCCGCCGGATGCCTGCTGGGCGTCCAGGATGACGAAGTCGACGCCGGCCCGCCGTAGGTAGTAACCGGCCGCCAGCCCGGCCTGTCCGGCGCCGATGACCACGACATCGGCCGGGCGGGCCGCGTCGGTCATACGGTGAGGAGTTCCACGTCCACCGGGCCGTTCTGCGCAGCGGGCGGGGCGGCGAGCGGGGTGAACAGCGCGCCCAGCCTACTCACCGTCTCGGGGATGATCCGGTAGTAAACCCAGGTGCCGCGACGTTCGCCGTCGATCAGCCCGGCGGTGCGCAGCACCTTCAGGTGGTGGGAGATGGTGGGGGCGGTCAGGTCGAAGACGCCGGTCAGGTCGCAGACGCACGCCTCGCCTCCGGGGTGGGAGCCGATCATCGACAGCAGGCGCAGTCGTACCGGGTCGGCCACGGCCTTGAGCAGGACCGCGAGGTCGGCCGCATCGTCCTCCGACAGGGGCGCGCGGGCGATCGGCGCGCAGCACTGGGTCGTCACGGCGGTCATCCGGGGCTCCTTAATTCGACAATCGTCTAAATCATACGCGATGGTAGGCGACCAGCGACAAGGCGGCGGTGACGCAGACGGCGGCCACCGCGCTCATCACCCAGGTGTAGCCGACGGCCTGGGCCAGGGCGACCGCACCGAGCGGAGCCAGGGCCTTGTCTGCGACGGAGAAGAGCGCGATGCGGCCCGACAAGGTGGCGTAGGCGGCGGTGCCGTACCGCTGCACGAGCAGGTGCGGCAGCGTGATGGAGCCGATGCCGAAGCCGAGCCCGAAGAGCAGCACGCAGCCGATCGCGCCCGCGACGCTCGCTCCCAGGACCGGCAGGAGCAGCGCCGCGACGCCTTGCAACATATAGATCGCGGCGGCGATGAGAGCGGCGGGCAGGCGGGTCTGCAGACCGGTGGTGATCAGTCGCCCGGTGACCGACAGAACGCCGAGCAGTCCGGCGAGCGTCGCGGCCAGGACCGGGCTGTGGCCGAGGTGAATGAGGTAGGTGACCAGTACGACGGCGATGACGGCGACCGCGCCGCCGCCGGCGGTGAAGGCGATCACCAGCAGCCAGAACGGACGGCGGCGCACGGCGGCCCTGACCAGGTCGGCGCGTTCCCCGGCGGCCTCGGGTGTGCGGGCGTGGGCCGGGCGGCGGCGGATCACCAGCGCGTGCAGCGGGATCGCCGCCAGGCCGTAGACGAGACCGAGGACCACGAGGGCCTGGCGCCAGCCGTAGGCGTCGACCAGCAGGCCGGTGAGCGGGATGAAGATCGAGGAGGCGAACCCGGCGACGATGGTGAGCGCCAGGATGCCTCGCGCACGGCCTCGCGCGTCGGCGCCGTACCAGGCGATGATGACGGCGAACGCGGCCTCGTACAGCACCATCGAGCAGGCGACGCCGATGGCGGCGAAGACCACATAGAGCTGCCACAGCGCGGTGACCTGCGACCAGGCCAGCACCGCCCCGGCGCCGAGCAGCGAACCGAGCGTCATCAGGACGCGCCCGCCGCGGGCGTCCAGCCACCGCCCGGCGAGCGGTGCACAGACGGCGGTGATCAGCACGGACACCGTCAGCGCGGCCGCGACCTGGGCGTTGGTGGCGTGCAGGTCATGGACCATCGGGACGAGGAAGACGGAGAAGGCGTAGTAGAGCACGCCATAGCCGGTGGTCTGGGTGACGGCCAGCGCTGCGACGACCCGCCGGCCATGTCCGGAACGCGGCGGACCGCCGCCCTGCTGTTGGAGGGCGGCGGTCTCGGCGGGGGAACTCATGCTGGACAGGCGATCAGCGCATGGCCCTCAGCGGTGGTCGCCCAGTCGCCCGCGAGGGTTTCGGCGATGAAGCCCTGGGCCTGCAGCCGCCAGGCGAGCGTTCCTGCCATCCGGGCGATCGCCGGGCCGTAGCCGGGGTTGGTGCTGGGCTCGCGGGCGGCGACCAGTTCGTCGGCCAGCCGGTAGGCGGGCATCGGTTCGTGGTGGCAGATGAGGCGGAGCGCTTCCTTCTGGGCGGCGGTGGGGTAGCCGTCAGACATCGGGTGCTTCCTCTCAGCCGCAGCAACTGCCGCCGGACTCCGCCGGAGCTCCGACAGTGGTGAGCGGGAGCGGAGCCGCCAGCAGGCCGCCGCTGATGCCGGTGGCCAGGCCGACCCGCTGCTCCTGGGCCTGGACCAGGTTGGAGGAGCACACGCCGGTCTCGGGCAGGTCGAGCCGCACGTCGCGAGCCGCCTGCCAGTCCCCGGCCAGCGCGGCGACCACGGAGCGGACCTGCTCATACCCGGTGGCCATGAGGAAGGTCGGGGCCCGGCCGTAGCTCTTGACCCCGACCGCGTAGTAACCGGGCTCCGGGTGGGCGAGTTCGTCCACGCCGTGGGGCGGGACGGTGCCGCAGGAATGCTGGTTCGGGTCGATCAGCGGGGCCAGGGCGCGGGTGGAGCCGAGCACCGGGTCCAGGTCCAGGCGCAGTTCCGCGGCGATGGAGTGGGCGGGGCGGTAGCCGGTCGCGCTCACGATCCGGTCCACGGTGACGCTCTGCTCGTGGCCGGACGGGTCGCGGCTGATCACCTGGATGTCCTGGCCGGTGGCGTTGACGCGGTGGGTGAAGAAGCCGGTGAGCAGCGTGATGCGGCCGGACTCGACATGGGTCCGTAGCCGGGTGCCGAGTGCGCCGCGGGCCGGGAGAGCGTCGGCGTCGCCGCCGCCGTAGGTGCGGGTGGCGTCGCCGGCGCGGATCGCCCAGGTGATCGGCGTACCCGGCAGCTCGGCCAGCGCGAGCAGAGTGGTGGCGGCCGAATGGCCGGCCCCCACGACCAGGGTGTGCTTGCCCTGGTAGCGGTCGCGGTCGGCGCCGAGCACGTCTGGCAGCGCGTGGTCGACGAATACCTCCCCCTCGCCGTGGGCGGGCAGGCCGCTGGCGCCGAGCACGTTCGGGCTGGTGTAGGTGCCGGAGGCGTCGACGACCGCTCGCGCCTGCAGCTCGGTGCCGTCGGCCAGGCGGATGAGGAACGGGGCCTGCTCGCGGCCTGTCGTGCGCACGCGGTCGTAGCCGAGGCGGCTGATCGCGGTGACCTTCGCGCCCAGGCGGACCCGGTCGCCGAACAGCTTGGCCAGCGGGGCGAGGTAGTCATCGATGAGCTCGGCGCCGGTCGGGAGCCATTCGGGATCGGGCGCGGTCCAGCCGTCGGCTTCCAGGAGGCGGCGGGCTGCGGCGTCGATGTCGTACTTCCACGGGCTGAACACCCGCACGTGTCCCCACTGCGCGATTGACGCAGCGACCTGCTCACCGGCTTCCAAGATGAGGAAGTCGATACCGCGCTCGGTCAATTGGGCGGCGGCGGCCAGTCCGACCGGCCCGGCGCCGATCACGACGACCGGCAAGCCGGTCACCCCCGGGGCGGTCTGCTGAGGAGTGGTGAACTGCTCGATCTCGATCGTGGTGGTGCCGCAGCAACTGTCACTCATGACGGCTCTCCAAGTGGGCGCGTGGGCTAGCGGAAGGACGGGAACGTGGCGTAGAGGCGGGCGCGCTCGATGGCGGCATCGGCGCGGCAGTCGAGGTCGCACACCCGCGAGGTGGCCTTGTCGACGGTGAAGCCGGTCCGGTCGATGGGCGGGCGGCGGCGGGTGAACAGAGCGCGCATCAGGCACCTCCTTGGATAGAAGTTCATCTAAACAGGAGTCATCATGCGCCACTGTTTAGACGGAAGTCAAATCAGCTTGTGGTCGGGGCGGGACAGGAGCGTGTGAGCGGCATCAGGATCGCTGGGGAGCGTCGCGCAGGTGACGGGCGAGCATCCCCGCCACGTGCGCGGCGTCCGCGCCGACGCCGCGCAGGGTGTTGGAGGAGGGCGTGCGCTGCCACTCCAGGCCCAGGTAGCCCAGGCCGGGATGGGTCAGCGACAGGCCGCGGCGCTGGCGCGGGTGGCCGCCGTCATCGTCCAGTGCGCCCAGGTCGGTGAGGTAGGACAGGTTCGGCCGGTAGCCGGTGGCCAGCAGTACCGCATCGACGCGCTCACGCTCGCCGTCGGGCCAGAGAGCGTGATCGCCGTCCAGGCGGGCGAACATCGACCGGCGCGCGTAGCCGCCCTCGCGCAGCGCCTGGCGGTAGCGGCCGTCGTCGAGCACCGGTGAGGCGGGCGGATTATCCGCTCGGGCCAGCGGTAGCCGGTCGAACCCGGTCAGGCGGAACCAGAAGTGCAGGTCTCGTCCCAGCGGGCGCTGGGTCACGAACCGGATCGGCTCCCGGCTGGCCAGCGTCACCCGGCGCCCGGTGGCCGAGTCGGTGGCCAGCTCGTAGGCGACCTGCACCGCCGAGTTGCCCGCCCCGACCACGACGACGCGCTCACCGGGCAACGAGGCCGGCGAGCGGTAGTCGGCGACGTGCAGCACGGGGCCGGTGAAGGCGTCCAGGCCGGGCAGTGCGGGCCGGTGCGGGCGGTCGAAGGAGCCGCTGGCCGCGATGACGGCAGGAGCGGTCAGCTCCTGCCCGCCGGCCAGGCGTACGAGGAAGCCGCTCGTGCCGGGCTCGCCGGCGGTGTGGACGGCCTCGACGCGGGCGCCGGTGCGCAGCTCGGCGCCGCGCTCGATCAGGGCGGCGGCATACCGCTCCAGGTAGGCGACGACTTCGTCGCGGCGCGGGTAACGCTCGGGGTCGCCGTCGAAAGGAAGGCCGGGCAGGCTGCTGTAGCGGGCGGGCGAGAACAGGGCGAGGCTGTCGTAGTAGCGCGGCCAGGATCCGGCGGCCCGATCGGAGGCTTCCAGCAGCATGGGCCGCAGCCCCTGCTCCAGGGCGGCATGGGCGGCGGCCAGGCCGGACTGCCCGGCCCCGACGATCACGATGGTGTCGCTGTCGATGGGCATGTCGCAGAACGTACCGTCATTTTCTAATATGTCAATAAGTTGGTATGAGGATAGGGTGCGGTGGACAGGAGGGAGCACGCATGGCCGAGACCACGGCATCCTCAGCCGCGCCGATCGATGCGCCGAAGGATGCGTCGGCGGACGAGACGGTGGGCGCGACATGCACGCAGCTGCCGCAGGCCGCCCAGGACTTCCTCAAGGCCCTGGCCAACCCGGGACGACAGCAGCTCATGCTGCTGTTCGCCCAGGGCGCCGAGTTGTCGGTCAACCAGGTCGCCGAGCGTGCCGGCATCAGCCAGTCCGCCGCCTCCCAGCAACTCGCCCTGCTGCGCCGCGGCGGCATCGTCACCTCCCGCCGCGACGGCAAAGAGGTGCTGTATCGCGGCGACCGGGACAGCGTCGCCCACATCCTCGGCGACCTGCAGGACTATTTGAAGTTCTGCTGCTGACCGACGTCACGCAGGCGGCTCGGCCAGCCCCTGCGCCGAGCAAGGCGTAGCGAACTCGAGCATGCTCAGCGTGTTCACCCGGCCGTCTTTCAGCGGAGAGGGCGGAGATTCGCAACGGCGCCCCGCCGGGCAGGGGGAGCGGCAGGTTCTGCGCGACCCGATGCACTGGCACATCCCTCTTCGCCCGGCCTCTCCGTGGACGTCGTTTGCGTGTCTTATGTGGCAAATGATAACCATTGTCATCACCGATGAAGGAAGTGACATGGCATCCGTTGGTGATCAGAAGGCACGGGTGGTGAGCACGCTGCCGCCGTGCTCCATCCGCGACGCAGAGGGCCGCGACGCAAAGCGCCACGACGGCGCGCCCCGGATCAGCGGGCCCGCGCTGAGGGCGGGGACGGCGTGAGGGAGCTCCCCTGGGCCGTGCGGCTGCTGCTGGTCAACCAGTTCGGCGTCAACACCGGCTTCTACCTGCTGGTTCCCTACCTCGCCGGCCACCTCACCCAAGACCTGGGCCTGTCCGTCGCGGCGACGGGTGTCGTCCTGGGGGTGCGCAACCTCAGCCAGCAGGGGATGTTCCTCGTCGGAGGTTCGGCCGCCGACCGCCTCGGGGCCCGCCGGGTGATCATCGCCGGATGCGCGCTGCGCACTGTCGGATTCGCCCTGTTCGCGTTCGGGGTCACGGTGCCGCTGCTGCTGGCGGCCGCCGTACTCAGCGGGCTGGCCGGCGCCCTGTTCAACCCGGCCGTGCGCGCGTACATCGCGGCCGATGCCCCCGGCGGGGCCGGGACCTTCGCGCTGTTCAACGTGTTCGCCCAGGCGGGCGCGTTGTGCGGGCCGCTGCTGGGCGGCGTGTTGCTGCTGGTGGACTTCCGGGCCGCCGCGCTCACCGCCGCGGCGATATTCGCGGTGCTGACCCTCGCGCAGACACTCGTCCTGCCCGCGCGCGACGTGCCGCCCAGCGGCGCCTCGGTGCTGGGCGACTGGCGGCGCTGCCTGGCCGACCGGCGTTTCCTCGCCTTCACCCTGGCCCTCAGCGGCATGTTCGCCTTGCAGAACCAGCTCTACCTGGTGCTGCCGCTGGCCGCCGAGCAGGCGACCGGCACGCCGAGCTCGGTGGCGCTGCTGTTCCTGGTGTCCACCGTGGCGACCCTGCTCTTCCAGGTCCGGATCACCAAGCGCCTGGAGGCGGCGACGAGCCCGGGCCGCGCGATGGCGCTGGGGCTGGCCGTGATGGGCGCCGGGTTCCTCGCCCCCGCCTTGCTGCCGGGGCTCCTCCCGGTGCTGGTGGCGGTCCTGGCCCTGGCCTTCGGCGTGATGATGGCGCAGCCCTTCGTGTACGAGCGGATCAGCCGCTTCGGCGGCGAGTCCCTGACCGGCACCTACTTCGGCATGTTCTACCTGGTCTCCGGGATGGTGGCCGCCGCGAGCACCGCGCTGATCGGCTGGGTGGGCCCGGCCGGGGCCGCGGTGTGCGCCGCCATCGGGCCGGCCTGCGCGACGCTCGTGCTGATCCAGGAGCGGCGTACGACGGCACCGGCGTGAACACCCGCACCCACGACCCGCCACAACCCCCGAACGAAAACCGCCCGACGGCTCGCCCTGCCCCCTGTCACCCGTGCTCGCGAAGGACTCTCACCATGCACGACCACCCCACCCGCCGCGGCTTCCTCGGCTTGACCGCCGGTGCCGCTCTGCTCGCCGGATGCGGCACCGCCACCCCCTCCTCCGGCGGTTCAGGGGGGAGGCTGCGCGCCGCGTTCGCCGGCGGCGGCGCCACCGAGGTGCTGGACCCGCACCTGGCCAATCTGTTCAACGAGGCCGCCCGCGCCAAGGCCCTCTACGACAAGCTCGCCGACCTCGGCCCGGACGTCTCGCCGCAGCCCCGCCTGGCCGAGAAGTGGGAGCCGGACGCCGACTTCACCGTCTGGCGCATCACCCTGCGGCAGGCGCGGTTCCACGACGGGCGGCCGGTGCGCGCCCAGGACGTCCTGGCCAGCTACGCCAGGATCGCGGATCCGCGCAGGACGTTCCGCGCCAGGTCCAGCCTCGCGCTCATCGACCTGCCCAACAGCCGCGCCGTCGACGACCGCACGGTCGAGTTCCGCCTCAGGCGGCCGTTCGCCGAGCTGCCCAACGTGCTGGCGGCGTTCGGCACCTCCATCGTCCCCGAGGGGGCCACGGACTTCAGCAAGCCCGTCGGCTCGGGTCCGTTCTCCTTCGTGTCCTGGCAGCCGGGCCGTTCCGTGCTGCTCAAGCGGAACCCGGACTACTGGGAGGGCGCGCCGTACATCGAGGAACTGGAGTTCCTCATCGCCAACGAGGAGTCCGCCCGGGTCAACGCGCTCCTGGGCGGGCAGGTCGAGTACGCGCACGACCTCACTCCCGCCACCGCCCGGCAGCACGAGGGCCGCGTCACAATCGTCCGCGCCCCCAACAGCGCGATGCAGGCCTTCGCCATGAAGGTGGACCGCGCCCCGTTCGACGACAGGGACCTGCGCGAGGCGCTGTTCCTGCTCACCGACCGGCAGCGGCTCGTCGACACCGTCATGCCCGGAGCCGGGCAGATCGGCAACGACCTGTTCGGCAAGGGCTACCTGCATTACGCCTCCGAGATCCCGCAGCGCACGCACGACGTCGACCGGGCCAAGGCGCTGATCAGGAAGGCGGGAGCCGAAGGACTCACCATCGAGCTGACCACGTCCACGGCCGCGGCCGGCTTCGTCGAGGCCGCCACCGTCTTCGCCGAGCAGCTGCGCGCCGCCGGGCTGAAGGCCGAGATCCGCACCGGCAGCAAGGACACCTACTGGGCGGACATCCTCACCCGGGGATCCATCGCCAGCTTCCGCTCCGGAGCCATGCCGATCGAGACGCACATCGCCCAGAGGCTCCTGTCCACCTCGACGACCAACACCACGAAATGGGCGCGGCCGGAGTTCGACGCACTCTACGAGACGGCCGTCTCGGCGCGCGCCGCCGCGGACCGGGAAAGCGCCTACCTGCAGCTTCAGCGGATGCTGCACGCCGAGGGCGGGCTGCTGGTGTGGGGATTCGCCGACTGGATCGTCGCGACGTCGCCGAAGCTGAGCGGCGTACGGGCGGCGCCCGCGAACACCCTGGACTGGGCCCGCTTCGACAAGGTGAAGCTGGCTTGAACCTGACCCGCTACGCCGCCCGCCGGCTCGCCGCGGGCGTCCCGCAGATCGCCGGCGTCGCCTGCCTGGTGTTCGTGATGGTGGAGGCGCTGCCGGGCGACGCCGCGGTGACGCTGGCCGGCGACCAGCCGGACCCGGCGCGGATCGAGCGGATCCGCGCCGAGCTCGGCCTGAACCGCCCCTTCGCCGAGCGCTTCGCCGCCTGGGCCGCCGGCCTGACGCGGGGCGACCTCGGCGTCTCGCTCGTCTCCGGCCGTCCGGTCGCCGGGATCGTGCTGGACGCGCTGGCTCCCACCGCCGTGCTGGCCGGGCTCACCGTGCTGCTGCTGGTGCCGCTGTCGATCCTGCTCGGGGTGGCCGCCGCGCTGCGGGAAGGGAGCCGGCTCGACCGGGCGCTGACCGCGGTGAGCACCGCGCTCTACGCGGTCCCGGAGTTCGCGCTGGCCATCGTCCTGGTGACGGTCTTCGGCGTGACGCTGGCGTGGCTGCCGCCGACCGGGCTCGGCGGCCTCACCGCCTCCGCCCTGGTGCTGCCCGTGACGGTGCTGCTGGTCCGTCCCGTCTGCTCCACCGGGCGGCTGGTCCGCTCCACGATGATCGACGTGCTGGCGTCCCCGTACGTGAGACACGCCCGGCGCCTGGGCCTCGGCTGGTTCGCGCACGCGCTGCCCAACGCGCTCGCGCCGGCCGTACAGCACCTGACCAGGACCGTCGACTGGCTGCTCGGCGGCGTCATCGTGGTGGAGGCCGTCTTCGTCGTCCCCGGGCTGGGCGGCACCCTGGCCGAGGCGGTCGGCCACCGGGACCTTCCGGTCCTGCAAGGACTCGCGCTGCTGTTCGCCGCCACGACCGTCCTGGTCAACCTGCTCGCCGACGTGGCCGCCTTCCGCCTGGCCCCACGCGCATGAGGTTTCTGCTGCTCGGCGTGCCCCTGTCCCTCGCCCTCCTGGGGCCGTGGCTCGTTCCCGACGACCTCGTCCGAGGTGCGCCGTTCGCCGATTCGGGCCTGCTCGGCACCGACTTCGTCGGCCGCGACGTGTGGCACCAGGTGCTCCTGGGCGGACAGGGTCTGGTGCTGACGGCCGTGCTCGCCACCGGCGGCGCCTACCTGCTGGGCGTCGCGTGGGGCCTGGCCGCGGCGACGACGCCCCGGGTGGTCGACGAGGTCCTGATGCGCCCGCTCGACATCCTCATGGCGGTGCCGTCGCTGCTGCTGCTCCTGGTGGTGGCGACGCTTGTTCCCGGCGGAGCGCTCGTCTGGATCGTCATGCTGGTCCATCTGCCCGACATCGCCCGCCTGGTCCGCGCCTGCGCGCTGGAGATCGGCTCCCGGCCGGCCGCGGAGGCCATGCGG
Organism: Nonomuraea fuscirosea; assembly: GCF_035917475.1. NCBI lineage: Bacteria > Bacillati > Actinomycetota > Actinomycetes > Streptosporangiales > Streptosporangiaceae > Nonomuraea > Nonomuraea fuscirosea. Next base: position 3,675,203 of record NZ_CP109074.1, read on the forward strand.
ATGCAGGGCGAGAGCCGGTGGCGGATCGCCACCGGGTTCGTCGCGCCCGCCATGGCCCGCGTGCTCGCCACCGACGCCGGCACCCGGCTGACCGGATCGTTGTACCTCATCGCCGCCGTGAGCTTCCTCGGCGTCGGGGTGCCGCCGGACAGCAGCGACTGGGCGGTGATGGTCGACCGCAACCGCGGCGGCCTCTTCCTCAACGCGTGGGCGGTCCTCGCCCCCGCACTGCTGATCGTCATGCTGGCGGTCGGGCTGAACCTCACCCTGGACCGCATGCCGGAGAAGGCAGATCATGATCGAAGTTGACCGGCTGACGGTCTCCGTCCCCGGCCGGATCCTGGTGGACGACGTCAGCTTCACCCTGCCCGCCGCCCAGACGCTGGCCCTGGTCGGCGCCTCGGGGAGCGGCAAGACGACCACCGCGCTCGCGCTGCTCGGCGAGCACCCGGCCGGTGCCCGCGTCACCGGCCGGATCACCGTGGCCGGGCACCGGGTCACCCCTGGACGGCCGCCGGCGCCCGGGACCGTCGGCTTCATTCCGCAGCACCCTTCCGCCGTGCTCAACCCGGTGCTGCGGATCGGCGCGGTGCTCCGCCAGATCGCGGCGCGGCACGGCACGAGCGTCTCCGGCGCTCTGCGCAGGGCGCGGCTCCCCGAGGAGCGAAGCTTCCTGCGCCGCTTCCCGCACCAGTTGTCAGGCGGGCAGCAGCAGCGGCTCGTCCTGGCGCACACGCTGCTGGCCGGCCCGTCCGTCATCGTCGCCGACGAACCCACCACCGGTCAGGACGCCATCACCCGGGCCGAGGTCGCCGCCGAGCTCGTCTCACCCGGCGTCGCCGTCGTCCTGCTCAGTCATGACCTCGACCTGGTGCGGGAGCTGGCCGACCAGGTCGTCGTGCTCAAGGACGGGCGGGTCGCGGAGTCCGGGCCCGCGGTGCTGGACACGCCACACGGTGCGTACGCCAAGGCGCTGGTCAGCGCGCGACCCCACGTGGCCGCGACCCGCATGGAACCGCACCCGATCCTGACCGTCGCCGGTCTCGGAACGGAGGTCCTGCGCGGGGTGAGCCTCGGCGTCGCCCGCGGCGAACGGCTGGCCGTCGTCGGCCGCTCCGGCAGCGGGAAGACGACGCTCGCCCGCTGCGTCGCCGGGCTGCGCGCCTGGACCTCGGGGAGCGTACGGCTGGACGGCCGCCCGCTACCGTCCTCCGGCCGCCGCGGCCGCGCCGACCTGGCCCGGGTGCAGTACGTCCCCCAGGACGCCCACGCCTCGTTCGACCCCCGGCGGACCGTGGTGGAACAGGTCGCCAGGACCGCGGTACGGCTGCGCGGATCGACCCTGCCCGCCGCGCGCGAGGACGCCTTCGCGACCATGGCCTCGCTCGGCCTGAGCCGCGAGCTCGCACGGCGCCTCCCGGGCCGGCTGTCCGGGGGCGAGGCGCAGCGCGCCGCCCTGGCCCGCGCCCTGCTCGCCCATCCGGACGTGCTGATCTGCGACGAGATCACCTCCGGGCTCGATCCCATCACCGAGGCCGAGGTTCTGGACCTGCTCACCGAGCTCGACGTGACCCTGATCGTCATCAGCCACGACCTGCCCATGGCCGCGCGGATCGCCGACCGGATCGCGGTCGTCCACGAGGGCCGCCTGATCGAGCACGGCCCGGCGGATCAGGTGCTCCGCACCCCGTCCCATCCCGTCACCCGCGCGCTCGTCGGCCCGGCGGAGGAGTCCCGCCCGTTCTGACGTTCAGCCGCCCGCGTCCGCGCCGGACGACGGTGCGACGGACTCGCGGTGGCGGACGGGCATCGGAACCCGGTGCACCTCACCCGCCCCGTCGCCGGCCGAGCGGTCGCGGCCGATCTCGCCGAACAGCACGTCCACCGCTTTACGGCCCAGCTCGTAGTGGGGCAGCGCCACGGTGGTCAGCTGGGGCCGCATCCACGAGGCGATCGGATGGTCGTCGAAGGAGACGATGGAGACATCGGCGGGCACCTTGAGCGCGAAGTCGTCGAGCGCCTGGTAGGCGCCCATGGCAATCCGGTCGTTGAAGCAGATCAGCGCGCGCGGCCGGACCGTCCGCAGCAGGTCCCGCGTCGCCGAGAGGCCGTACTCGGGCTGCCAGTCGGGGCAGGTGCGGGCGCCGGCCACCTTGACCCCCGCCTCGCCGAGCGCCGCACGGATGCCGACGAGCCGTTCCACCGCCGCGAGGCTCTCCGCGGGCACGTCGCGCAGGCGCGGGCCGACGCCGATCAGGTAGATGCCGTCGCGATGGCCGGCGTCCAGCAGGACGCGGGCCGCGCGACGGCCGGCCTCGACCTCGTCGGGCAGGATGGCGGGCAGGGGAGCGGGCTGCTTGGGCAGGGCGTTGAGCAGCACGGCGGGCGCGGTCGTGACGGCCTTGGGCACCTTGATGGTGCGGGTGAACATCGAGGCCAGGATGAGCCCGTCGACCTGGCGGTCGTGCATGGCCTGCAGCAGGAGGCGTTCGAGTTCGGCGTCGCCTTCGGTCTCGCCGATGATCAGCATGAAGCCGCGGTCCCGGGCGGCCTCCAGCGCGCCCTTGATCATGTCACCGGCCAGCCGTGAGGTGGCGACGGTGTCGGACACGAAACCGATGGTCCGGGTGGTGCCCGTACGCAGGCCTCTGGAGACGATGTTCGGCCGGTACTGCAGCTCCTCGGCGGTTCTCAGCACCCGCTGCTCGACGTCCTGGGAGATCCGCAGCTCGCGACCGCGGCCCGACAGCACGAGCGAGGCGGTCGTGCGGGAGACGCCCGCGGCCTTGGCCACATCGGCCAGAGTGACCCGTCGTGGGCTCACCGAATCTCCGATCGTCGCGAGTGGGTTACGGGGGGTTGACATCGTACGACGCGGGTGGTGAGACTATCGGGCGCTAACACGATTTAGCAACGGAGTGGGGACATCTGCCGCGCGCCGGTCGTCCCCAGCAGCAGAGGAGATCCACATGGCTCGTCGAGTCCGCTCCGGCAGGTCAGGGGCCGCGCTGGTGATCGCCCTGGGGACGCTGGCCGCCGCCTGCGCGGCACCTGGCGGCAACAGTCCGCAACCCCAGGCCACCGCCACATCCCCGGCGTCGGCGGCGCCCGCCTGCGGCTCGGCGCCCATCACGATGAGCGGCTACTTCGAGACCGGCTTCCCGCTGCCCAAGGCGCTGACCACCGAGTTCACCAAGCAGAACCCGAACGTGACGTGGAACGTCCGCGAGGACCAGTTCGCCGTCATCACGCAGAACGCTCCCCGCGTGCTGGCGGACAACCCGCCCGACCTCATGCGCCTGCCCCAGGTCTCCGAGCTGGTCAAGGACAACCTGCTGAAGAACCTCGACGGCTACGCGACGGCCTTCGGCTGGGACAAGTGGCCGGCCTCCCAGCTCGAGCAGCTGCGCCTGGGCCAGGGCGGCCGCCCGCGCGGTGAGGGCTCCCTCTACGCGCTGGGCCTCAACATGAGCATGACCGGCCTGTTCTACAACAAGAAGCTCGCCGCCCAGATCGGCATGTCGGAGCCGCCCGCCACCCTGGCCGAGCTCGACCAGGCCCTCGACAAGGCCAAGCAGGCCGGCCTCACGCCCATCATGCAGTTCAACGGCGGAGCCACCGGCGGCCTGGCGTTCCCGCTGCAGAACCTCATGGCCTCCTACGGCCCCGCCGCGCCCATCAACGACTGGATCTTCCAGAAGCCCGGCGCCACCATCGACACCCCGGCGAATCTCCAGGCCACCCAGCACCTGGAGAAGTGGATCAAGGCCGGTTACTTCCAGAAGGACGTCAACGCGGTCGACTACGCGACCATGATGAGCCGCTTCATCGACGGCCAGGGCCTGTTCATGTTCAACGGCGACTGGGAGTCGGGCAACCTCGACAAGCAGATGGCGGGCAACGTCGGCTTCACCCTGATGCCGCCCGCCGAGCAAGGCGGCAAGCGCGCCGCCATGTCGGCGCCGCTCACCTTCGGCATCGCCGCGAACGCCAAGAACGCCGACTGCGCCGCCTTCTTCCTCAACTGGGTGGCCACCGACAAGCGGGCCCGCGAGATCGGCGTCGAGATCGGCGGATCACGCCCGATGGGGCCGGCCGACGCGTACATGCCGGACGTGGCCGCGGACAAGGTCACCGCGAGTACCCTGGCGGCCGGGGCGGACATCGCCAAGGACGACGGCGCGATGGACTTCATCGCCAACGCCACCGGCGCCATCTACGCCAAGAGCTGGACCCCCAACCTGCAGAAGCTGGTGGCCGGCAAGCAGACGCCGCAAGGGCTGCTGAAGACCGTCCAGTCCGACTACGCCGGCCAGCTCGAAGGGAACTGAACGAGGTGACACCCCGGTCCGCGCACCGGCGGCCGGCCGCCACCCGACTGCGCGGTGCGCGCGGCCTGGCCGGCTGGCTGTTCGTCCTGCCCGCGCTCGCCTTCTACACGGTGTTCGTGCTGCGCCCGATCACCCTGACCTTCCAGTACTCGCTGTACGACTGGAACGGCATCGGCCCCTCCACCTGGGTGGGACTGGCCAACTACGGCAAGGTCTTCACCGACCCCGACCTGTTCGACTCCCTCGTGAACGCCTTTCAGCTCATCGTCTTCTTCAGCGCGATCCCGGTCGTGCTCGGCCTGGCCGTCGCCGCGACGATCAGGCGCATCGCCGCCAGCCGGCTCGCCCTCGTGGCGCGTACCGTGCTCTTCCTGCCCCAGGTGATCCCGCTGGTCGCGGCCGGCATCGCCTGGAGCTGGCTGCTGGCCTCCACCGGCGTGGTCAACCAACTGCTCACGCTCGCCGGCCTCGGCGGGGTGACCCGCGCCTGGCTGGGCGACTTCGCCACCGCCCTGCCGGCGGTCGGCATGATCGGCGCGTGGGTGCTGCTCGGCCTGTGCACGCTGCTGCTCCTGGCCGGTATGAGCAAGATCGACCCGGCGCTGTACGAGGCGGCCAGGCTGGACGGCGCCGGGCCGTGGCGGGAGTTCGTCTCCATCACGGTGCCCAGCCTCCGCCAGGAGATCGCGGTCTGCGTCACCGTGACCGTCATCGCGGCCCTGGCCAGCTTCGACATCGTCTACATCGCCACCCAGGGCGGCCCGGGCAACACCACCATGGTGCCCGGCCTGCAGATCTTCTACCTGGCCTTCTCCGAACGCGAGGTGGGCACGGCCTCGGCCCTGGCCATGGTCCTCATGCTCCTCGTGATCGCCTGCGCCCTGCCCATCCAGTGGTTCGCGAAGGACGGCAGCAAATGATCACCGGCCGGCGGGAGGCCTGGACCGGCAGGCTGCTGCTCATTCTCATGATGGCGGTCACGCTCCTGCCGTTCCTCAGCCTGTTCGTCACCGCCCTGCACCCCTCCGGCACCTACCCGGCCGGGCTCGCCTGGCCCGGCGACCCGCAGTGGGGCAACTTCCTGCGCGCCTTCGAGGCCGCGAACATGGGCGCGCTGCTGTGGTCGAGCACCCTCATCGTGCTGGGCGTGGTGCCGATCTCGATCGTGCTCGGCACGATGGCCGGCTTCGCCATCGGTCACCTGCGCGTCATCGGCGGCCGGCTGGTCTTCCTGCTGTTCGTGCTCGGCCTGACCCTGCCCTTCGAGGGCGTCATCACGCCGCTGTACTACCAGATCCGCGACATGGGGCTGCTCAACACCCGGTGGGCGATCATCCTGCCGCTCATCGGCCTCTTCATGCCGTTCAGCGTCTTCTGGATGCGCGCCCACTTCGTCAACATGCCCGGCGAGCTGTCCGAGAGCGCCCGTATGGACGGCGCCAACGTGTGGCAGCTGTTCCGGCGCATCCACGTCCCGCTGGCCATGCCGGCGATCTCGTCCCTGGGCATCCTGCTGTTCCTGTGGACCTGGAACCAGTTCCTGCTGGCCATCGTCCTGGTGGACGACCCGGCCAAGCGCACCATGTCCGGTGCCCTGGGCGCCTTCCAGGGCCAGTGGGGGACCGACATCCCGCTGCTGTGCGCGGGGTCGCTGCTCATCCTGACCCCCACCCTGGTGATCTTCCTCGTCTTCCAGCGTCACTTCGTCAAGGCCCTGCTCCAGGGCTCACTGAAGGGGTGATGACGCAGGTCCTCGCACCTGCCGTCGCCCACCACGTCCCACGAGCGAAAGCGGAGGTCGTCCATGTCTGTCCGAGCGGAACCACGGGGCGCGCGAGATGCGGCGACCGCGTGAGCGGTGCACGAACGGCGCGCTGGACCCGCCGGCACCTCGACCTGCTCACCGAGGATGACGCGACCACGGCGCCCCTCTTCGATCCCGCGGCCCTGCCGCGGATCCTGCCCGGCCACGACCTCTGGGATCTGTGGCCGATCCAGGAAGAGGACGGCTCGACCAGCGTGGCCGCGGGCCGCGAGCTGTGGATGGCCCTGTCGGCTCCCGCCCTCGGCCACCCCGAGGAGCGGCACGACCGGGCCAGGATCCGCCTGCTCGGCAAGAAGGGAGCCGCGTGGGAGGACCTGGGGAACGCCTTCCCCGACGGCGTCTCGCCCGGTAGCCGCGAATGGTCCGGATCGGCGATCCGCCGCCCCGGCGGAACCGTGTCGGTGTACTACACGGCCGCCGGGCGGCGCGGCGAGGCGCGTCCGACGTACCGGCAGAGCGTCATCGAGGCCCGTCCCACGCTGATCGCCGACGGCGACCGGATCACGCTGCGTCACGACGTCCCCCACCGCGAGGTCCTGCGCTCCGACGGGCGGAGGTATCTCCCGGCCGACGAGGACGACGGAGCGCCCGGCCGCATCAGGGCCTGGCGCGATCCTGGCTGGTTCCGCGATCCGGCGGGCGGCGGCGACCGGCTGCTGGTCGCCGCGTCCACGGCCTGGAAGGACACCTTCACCGGCGCCATCGCCCTGGCCGGGCCACGGGACGGCGCCTGGTCCCCGCTCCCGCCGCTGCTCGTCGCCGAAGGTGTCAACCACGAGCTCGAACGCCCGCACGTGGTCGTGCACGACTCCCGGTACTACCTCTTCTTCTGCACCCAGCGCCACAACTTCCACCCGGCCGGCCGCGCGCCCACCGGCCTGTACGGCTTCGCCGCGCCCGCCCTGACCGGGCCGTACGAGCCGCTCAACGGCTCCGGGCTCGTGATCGGAAACCCCGCCGGGCAGCCGGACCAGGCCTACGCCTGGCTGGTGCTGCCGGATCTGCACGTCGTCAGCTTCGCCAACTACCGGTCACACCCCGGTCTGGATCTCCGGTACGCGCGGGCCGCGCAGGCACGGGCCGGCTTCGGCGGTACCGCCGCCCCGACGCTCAAGCTGACCCTGGACGGCCTGAGCAGCCGCGTCCTTCCGGCGGCGGAAGAGTCGCGGCGCGTCCCCGGCCGCTCCTCGACGTGAACGGACCGGACACGCGCCGAGCACCGTGGGACATCGTCTCCAGCCGTGCTCGGCACACGCCCTATTCGTACGGCTCGGCCGGCCGCCCGACGGCCGTCACGGCGGTCGCGGCCAGGGCCGGAACCACGTAGTCGTCCGGCACACCGTCCTGCCAAGCAACCCAGGTCCCCGTGACCGCCACCCACGCGTCCTCCGGCGGGGCGGCCACCCCCTGGACGGCCACCTCCAGCGCGAGCGCGTCGGCGGCGCAGCAGCCGATCCGCATCCGGGTCAGATACCAGCCCCCGTCGTCCCCGGCCCGTACGGCGAAACCGACCAACCGGACCTTCCGCCCGGCCAGCGACGGCCCGGTCCGCGCGTACGCACGGCCGATGAACTCGCCCAGCGTCAGCTCCGTCACCTCGCCTCCCGCCAGCGCGCGGTAGCCCTCGGCCCGGACGGGCGCCGGCGGGCCGTTGTCGCGCCTGGCAGCGAAGGCGCCGAGGGCGGGCGGGGCGATGAGCACGATGACGAACGCCGGCACGGCCAGCAGCCACGCCACCCGCGTCACCCGGTGATCGGCGGCCCCGGGCCGGTCCAGCACGTCGGCGATGACGGACAGCAGGCCGAGCAGGATCAGCACGGCTCCGGCCGCCACGAGCAGCGGCCGGAATCCCGGTCTGACGTAGTTGAGGTACGTCGTGGAGAACGCGGAGACGCTCAGCACCGTCGCGCCCAGGATCAGCAGCACGGCGCCCTGCGCCTGACGGCTCACGGCAGCGCCCACCCGGCCACGAAGCTGACCCCGATCGCGAGGACCAGCGTGAGCGGCGCGAACCGCGCGGTGAAGGCCCGGCCGAAGGTGCCCGCCTGCAGGGCGATGAGCTTCAGGTCCACCATCGGCCCGACCACCAGGAACGCCAGCTTGGCGGTGGGGGAGAACGCGGTGAACGACGCCGCCACGAACGCGTCGGCCTCGGAACAGATCGACAGCAGCACGGCCAGGAACGCCAGCACCAGCACGGACACGACGGGCACCCCGGCCACCGTGGTCAGCCAGTCGCGCGGGATCACCACGTTCAGCGTCGCCGCGGCCAGCGCGCCGACCACCAGGAACCCGCCGGCGTGCAGCAGGTCATGACGCATCGCGTCCACGAAGACGCTCCCCCTGCCCGCGCGGGTCCCGGCGGTGCGGCGGGGCACCGGCAGCCACGCGGCGCGCCCGAACCGGGTCCAGATCCAGCCGGCCAGCACCGCCACCGCCAGCGAGGCGGCGAACCTGGCCACCACCATCGACGGGTCGTCGGGAAAGGCCACCGCGGTGGCCACCAGCACCACCGGGTTGATCGCCGGGGAGGCCAGCAGGAACGCCAGCGCTGCCGGCGGCGCGACACCGCGCGCCATCAGCCCGGAGGCCACCGGCACCGACGCGCACTCGCAGCCGGGCAGCACCGCCCCCGCCAGGCCCGCCACCGGGACCGCCGCGGAGGTCCGCCGGGGCAGCGCCCGCGTCCAGAACGAGGCGGGCACGAACGCGGTGATGGCCGCCGACAGCGCCACGCCCAGCACCAGGAACGGCAGCGCCTGCACGCACACCGCCACGAACACGGTCGCCCAGGTCCGCAGCGCCGGATGCGTCAGGTGCGGCGCGAGCAGGAACCGTCCCGCCACCAGCAGGGCCACGAGGACGATGAACGCCCACGGCAGCCGGAACCCGGCCGGGCCCCGCTGCGACCCGGACTCCGGCGGCCGGTCACTTCCGGGGACCGGCCGATCCGCCGTACTCGGCTGCGACATCACTCTCCCACCCACACGGACGCAGATTCGCGGGAGCAGGCTAACGCGGCTGTATCAACCCTTACACCCCGGTGCGTACGACTCATGGGTGATGGTACGGTCTGCCGGAAATGATTCTCATTTTCGGGAGTGTCGTTGAGAGCGTTGCGTGAGTCAAGTTCATCGGACTCCGGCGTGGCGGCCCTGGGAGCCGATGATTCACCCATCGGCGGAGCGGCGGGGCCGGCCACGCCGATGGTCGTCGTCCTGCTGGCCGGCCTCCTCGCGGGGTCGGTGCTGCTGGCGATCGGCCTGGGCGCCGCGGCCGTGCCGCCGGCGGAGACGCTGCGCTTCCTGTGGGCGGCCGTGACCGGCGGCTCGATCACGGCCGAGGACGTCACCGCGTACCAGATCATCTGGCAGGTCAGGACGCCGCGCGTGCTGCTGGCGGTCCTGGTGGGGGCGGGGCTCAGCGTCGTCGGCGTGGCGATCCAGGCGATGGTGCGCAACGCGCTGGCCGACCCGTTCGTGCTCGGCGTGTCGTCGGGGGCGTCGGCCGGGGCGGTGCTGGTCAGCGCCACCGGCGCGCTCACCGCCCTCGGGATCTACGCGGTGTCGGCCGGCGCGTTCCTCGGCGCGCTGCTCGTCTCCGCACTGGTCTACCTGGCCTCGCGCGGCTCCGGTGGCCTGCTGCCACTGCGGCTGGTGCTCACCGGGGTGGCGATGGCGTTCGGATTCCAGGCACTGATGAGCCTGATCGTGTACTTCGTCCCGGACGGCGAGTCGACGAGCACGGTGCTGTTCTGGTCGATGGGCGGCTTCGGCGCGGCGACCTGGGGAGCGCTGCCGGTCGTGGCGGTCGTCACCGTGGTCACCATCGTGGCGCTGCGCCGCTCCGGGCGGAGCCTGGACGTGCTCGCCCTGGGCGACGAGACGTCGGTGAGCCTGGGCGTGGACACGGTCAGGCTGCGCAAGGGCCTGTTCGTGCTGACGTCGCTGGCCACCGGCGCGATGGTCGCGGTCAGCGGCGCGATCGGCTTCGTCGGGCTGGTGATGCCGCACCTGGTGCGGCTGTGGGCCGGGGCGGCGCACGCCCGCGTGCTCACCGTCGCTCCACTGGCCGGGGCGATCTTCATGGTCTGGGCCGACCTGGTGGCCAGAACCCTGGTGGCGCCGCGCGAGCTGCCGCTGGGCGTGATCACGGCGCTGGTGGGCGTGCCGGTCTTCGTCGTCCTGCTGCGCCGCCGCGGCTACCTGTTCGGCGGCCGCTGATGACCCGGCTGCTGCTGGACGATCTGTCGGTGTCCATCGACGGCACCGCCGTCGTCAGGGACCTGGCGCTCGCCGTCGCCGATGGGGAAGTGGTGGGGCTGGTCGGGCCCAACGGCTCGGGCAAGACGACGGCCCTGCGGTGCGTGTACCGGGCGTTGCGGCCGGCGGGCGGCGCCGTGTGGATCGACGGCCGGGAGCTGTCGCGGATGCCGCTGCGCGACAGCGCCCGCGTGATCGCCGCCCTCACCCAGGAGGGGCGGGCGGATCTCGATCTCACGGTCGAGGAGGTCGTCGCCCTCGGCCGCGCCCCGCACCTGCGCGGCAACCAGGCGCTCAGCGCCCGCGAACGCGAGCTGTGCCGCCAGGCGATGGCCCGGATGGAGGTGCTGCACCTGGCCGGGCGCGGCGTGCTGGCGCTGTCCGGCGGCGAGCGCCAGCGCGTCCTCGTCGCCCGCGCGCTGGTGCAGGAGCCCCGGGTGCTGGTGCTCGACGAGCCGACCAACCACCTCGACCTGCACCACCAGATCCGGCTGCTGTCGATGCTCAGAGGCGCGGGACTGAGCGTGCTCGTGACCCTGCACGACCTCAATCTGGCCGCCTCCGCCTGCGACCGGCTCGCCGTGCTCTCCCGCGGGGTCCTCGTCGCGTGCGGCCCGCCCGCCGAGGTTCTCACCGAGGACCTCCTCCGCGAGGCGTTCGGCGTCGAGGCGAACGTCGTCCCCCACCCGCTCACCGGGGTCCCTCAGGTGCTCTACGACCTCGGCACGGCCACGGCCACGGCCACGGCCACGGCCACGGCCACGGCCACGAAAGGAAAACTGAAGTGAAGACAGGCACTCCCGCCGCGCTCCTGGCGGGCGCGCTCCTGCTCGCCGGATGCGGCGCGCAGGTGGAGGGCGGCGACACCGCCGCGCGTACGGTGACGGTCAAGAGGTGCGGCGAGGACGTCCCCTACACCACGCCCCGCCGCGCGGTCGTCTACGAGGGCGGCAGCGCGGACAAGATGTTCGCCCTCGGCCTGACCAGGCACGTGCACGGCTACGTCATGCCGCCCGCCAACCCGCCGGTCACCGAGTCGCCTTGGGCGGCCGAGTACGCCAAGGTGAAGTTCCTCGGCGACGACCTGCTCAACCGGGAGCTCGTCGTGGACGCCAAGGCCGACTTCGTGGTGGCCGGCTGGCGCTCCGGCTTCAGCGACCAGCGCGGCATCACCCCGGCCATCCTCGACGGGTTGAAGATCCAGAGCTTCATGCACACCGAGTCGTGCTTCAACTATCCTGGCCACCCGGAGCGGGTGACGCCGTTCGAGGCCCTCTACACCGACCTCGAACGCCTCGGCCGGATCTTCGGCGTCGAGGACCGGGCCCGGGCCCTGATCGCCGGCTACCGCCAACGCGTCGAGGCCGTCGAGGCCCAGGCGCCGAAGGGCGACCCGCCGCCCGTCTTCCTCTACGACTCCGGCACCGACAAGCCGTTCACCGCGGGCAGCCAGGTGCCGCCCACGGACATCATCCGCTTCGCCGGCGGCCGGAACGTCTTCGGCGACCTGGACGCGCGCTGGGGCGAGGTCACCTGGGAGGCTGTGGTCGAGGCCGAGCCAGAGGTCATCGTCATCCTGGACTACGGCGACAAGCCCGCCGCCGAGAAGATCAGGTTCCTCAAGGAGTTCCCCACGACCAGCAAGCTGCCCGCCGTGGTGAACGATCGCTTCTACGTCCTGGACTACAACGAGGGCATCAGCGGGCCGCGCAACATCGACGGGCTGGAAGGGTTCGCGAAATACCTGCGCGAGCTTCGGACAGCCGCCACCCGGTAGCCGTTTCCGTCCATCGCGCTTGGAGGAGACCACAGGTGATCGCGTCCACCGGTTCGGACACGTCGCGGTCCGTCCTGCGTGACAGGCGGTTCGTCCGGCTCTGGTGCGGTACCACCGCCTCGGGGCTGGCGACCCCCTCGCCCGCGCCCAGCCACCGCTCACCGGACGCGTCGAGCTCCACGGCCGGCCCATCACCGACCTCTCGCCCCGCGAGCTCGCCGCGGAGCTGGCCATCGTCCTCACCGACCGGGTCGCCGCCGGGCAACTGCTCGGCTACGACCTCGTCGCCCTCGGCCGCGCCCCGTACACCGGATGGTTCGGCCGGCTCGACGACACCGACAGACGCACGATCGAGCGGCCCTCGACACCACCGGCTCCGGGCACCTGGCCGGCCGCCCGGTGACGGAGCTCAGCGACGGCGAACGGCAGCGCCTCATGATCGCGCGGGCGCTCGTCCAGCAGCAGCCCTCCGTCCTGCTGCTGGACGAGCCCACCGCGTTCCTCGACCTGGCCGCCGGCTGGAGCTGGTCAAACTGCTGCTCTCCCTGACCCACGAGCACGGCCTCGCCGTCCTGATGTCCACCTACGACGTCGAGCACCTGCTGCGGCACGCCGACTCGGTCTGGCTGGTCACCCCCGAACGCGAGCTGATCACCGGAGCGCCGGAGGAGCTCGGGCTGGGCGGGCACCTGCGGCGCATGCTCGGCGACACCGCCGCCTGCGCGACGGCGGCTGACGGAGGGCGGAGCTATCTCCGGTAGACGCCGATGGCCCAGTTCACCGGCCGGTTGGTGGACTCGCCCCAGAGCCCCACCCGCCCCGTGACGGTGACCCGCTTGCCCTTGGGCACCGTGAACTCCTCCATCGCCGTCGGGAACGGGCCCTCCTTCCAGATGCCGCAGCCGGAGCGCGTGGGCGACTCCTGGCCGTCGATCTGGTACGTGAACCACATGCGTCCGGCCAGGGCGCCCGAGCAGATCTGGTCGATGCCGACGGGGTCGCCGGTGCCCACCACCTGCATCTCGAACGTGGACCGGCCCGGCCAGACGCCCCTGAACTGGGCGAGCAACTTCTTGCCGGCCAGCCGCTCGGGCATCGCCCTGACCGGCTCGGGGAGGATCGTCCGGGCGGGCGGGATCCACTCGTAGACCGCGAGGTCCCAGTCGGAGCGCTGCGGCTTGACCGGCTCGCACGGCCCGTTCTTGGTCCGCGTGACGCAGCCCCAGCCGGAGGTGCTCCGGTCGAACGTGACCGTGACCTCCTTGGCGTCCGCCGGCACGATCAGCGGACGCAGGTCCATGTCCTTGGGGCACGGCGCGAAACCTCGCGGGCCCGTGTTCCTGCCGTTCACCAGGATCCGTGGCGGCGCGCTCATCTCGCCGTCGCACCGCGCCGCGACGTCCAGCGGATTTCCGGTGACCGGGACCGTGACCGAGGTCTTCACGCCCGACGCGACGAGCCTGGTCGCGGCCAGCCGGCGGTACACGGTGCCGTCGGGGGCGGTGTAGCGCTCGGGCAGGCCGGGCGCGGGCTCGGCGGTCACCGTCGTCGCGGCCGGCTCCTCGGCCGTACCGGGCAGCAGGGCGACGGTCACCACGACGGCGGCCACCACCGACACCACCGACACCACCCCGCCCGCCATCGCCCGCCGGCGCAGCCGGGTCCTGCGGATGCGCGCGCGGACCTCGTCGTGGCGGTGCGGGTTCGCGGGCGACGGCCTCTCGGCCCGCTCACGCAGGACGTCACGCAGATCTTGTACGGTCACCGGCGCAGCTCCTTCACCATCGCCTCGTCCTGTCGCAGCTTGGCCAGCGCCTTCGCGGTCTGGCTCTTGACCGTGCCCTCCTGGCAGCCCAGCAGCCCGGCCACCTCGCTCACGGGCAGGTCCTCGTAGAAACGCAGCACGATCACCGCGCGCTGCCGGGCCGGCAGCCGGCCCACCGCCCGCCACAGGTCCGCCCGCCCATCTGCGGCCGGATCGCCGCCCGGGTCGTGCCGCACCGCCTCGGGCAGCTCGTCGCTCGGTAGTTCTCGGCGCCATCGCCGCCGCCACCACGAGGTGTACGTGGTCACCAGCACCTTGCGCACGTACGCCTCGGGCTCGTCGATGCCCGGCCAGGCGAACCACGCCTTGGCCAGCGACTCCTGCAGCAGGTCCTCCGCGACGCCCCAGTCCCGGGTCAGCAGGTACGCGGTACGTAACAGCCGATCCGACCGCGCCACCACGAAATCCTGAAATATCGCCCTATCCGCCAACTTGACGTGCCTCCTGTACGAGCCGGTTGACGGTACTGACGCATCGACCACCCCACCAGGTTGCCCGCGCCGAGGGTCGGCCCCGACCGTTAACCTGCGAGCCATGGCGTACGATCACGCACCTCTCGACAGGCTCGCCGCCCTTATTCCCCCGCCATCGTCGCCCCTTTTCGGCGCGCGCGCATGGGGTGACATTTTTTCCGATATGGGCTTACGCCTTCCGGATGACTATGTCGCTTTCATAGAACGCTACGGCAACTGCCAATTCGCTCGCTGGCTCGGCATCAGCGACATGCGTCTTCTCGACAAGGATGATTGTGCTCGAGTGGCTCAGGAGATGGATTACTATCGTGAGTGGCGAGAGGACGCTCCTGAAGAGTGCTCCCTTCCCATGTGGCCGGAACCTGATGGATTCTTTCCCTGGGGTAGCACCGTCGACGGCGATTCGATCGGCTGGATGACCGTCGGCAAGCCCGAACAATGGCCGACGATCGTCGTTCCACACGATTCTGAGCAAGAGTCGACCATCGCGGAGACCATGACGGAGTGGTTGCTCGCGTGGGCGTCCGGCAACCGATACCGCAGCAGCCTCCTTACGCGGGGTTCCGCATACCATCCGCCGGTGTGTGAGAGGTGGTAAGCGGGCTTTAGCCGCTCGATGGCCGCCTGTACCTGGCGCCAGGAGCCTGCGAGCCGAGAGGCCAGCTTATCGGTGATCCGCGCAAGCGCGACTTATTTAGAAGTACTTGGAACTGTTTGGGTTTTCCTGCACAGTGTCGCGGCCTCTCGCTAGCCTGCTGACCGCAGGAGGAAAGTCCATGATCATTGCGTTGTGGAATGGCATGGATATGCCCGATCCGAGAGTGTGCGGGGGATTGCAGCGCGATGAAGAATTCAATCTCGCCGAGGCCGGAAAGTGCCTCGGCGTTATCGGGGAGATATCCCGCCGTCAGTGCGGGGGTCGATCAGTTGCGGGATCTGCTGGAGCAGCAGTATCCGTCGTACTTCCTTAAGATCATCAAGCCGCATCCGCGCGGCGCTCGGCACCAGTTGCTCCACAGAGGAAAGGCCACGCTCTACACCGCGTCATACGGGGGAGAGATCAGGACCGGGACGTCGGAGTCGCTCAACTTCTACGCGATCATGCCGTTGCGCGGGGCCGGTTCTGTGACGCTCGACGGGGAGGACGTCAGCGCGCCGATCTCCCTCATCGGCCCCCAGCAGAAGATCGACATGCGGTGGAGCGTCGATCACGACGTCATGGTGATGCAGATTCCGTCGGCGCTGCTGCAGGATGCGCTGGAGCCTTACCTGGGTGATCCGGTCAAGGAGCGGTTGCGGTTCGAACCGGGGGCGGATCACGGCAGCGCGCTCGGGCGCACGTTCAGAATGTTGTCGTCGGTCGGGACGGCCGGTTCGCTGCCCTTCTCGGCCTCGAAAATCGCCGAGCACCACTTCGAGCAGTTCCTGCTGCACACCCTGCTCTCTTCCCAGCCGCACAACTACTCCCACGAGCTCGGCGAGCTCCCCGCCTCGTGGACCCCGGCCGCTCTGCGGCGGGCGACCCGCTACTGCGAAGATCACGCCGGCGAGCCGATCAGCCTGAGCGACATCGCCGCCGCGGCCAGGGTCAGTGTCCGCACCCTCCAGCTCGGTTTCCGCGAGCATCTGGAGACCACCCCGATGGCCTATCTCCGTTCGGTACGGCTGGCGCACGCCCACGCCGATCTGGTCCGCGTCGCCGGGACGGACAGCCCGATGACTGTCACGGACGTGGCGCTCCGGTGGGGATTCACCCACCTCGGCCGGTTCGCCGCTCTGTACCGGCAGACCTACGGCCGGCCGCCGTCCAGCACCCGGCAAGGACGTCGGTAACGCACCGCGGCGGCCGTCAGCGGGCGTGAGGGGCGGCCGGTTCGCCCGTGTGGAAGGCGCTGCGGTACGCGGACGGCGACGTCCGCATGATGGCGGCGAAATGGTGGCGGTAGGTGACGGACGTGTCGAAGCCCACGGCTCTGGCGATCCTCTCGATCGGCGTGTCCGTCGTCTCCAGGAGCGCGAGGCTCGCCTGGATCCGCTGGTGGATCAGCCACCGGATCGGGGTGGTGCCGGTGGCGCGGGTGAAGTGCCGCAGGTAGGTGCGGGTGGACATGTGCGCCAGACCAGCTAGTTTCTCGGCCGTGATCGCCTCGGTGAGGTGGGCCAGGGCCCACGCGATGCTGCGGGCGATGCGATCGTCGGCCGGGTCGGCGGGCAGCGGAGCTTCGATGAACTGGGCCTGTCCGCCGTCGCGGTGCGGCTGGACCACCAGCCGCCGGGCGACCGCGTTGGCGATCGCCGGGCCGTAGTCGCTCCTGACCACGTGCAGGCACAGGTCGAGGCCGGCGGCGCTGCCGGCGCTGGTGAGCAGGGGGCCGTCGTCGATGTAGAGGACGTCCGGGTCGAGGCCGACCTCGGGGTGCCGGCGGCGGAAACGGTCGGCGTAACGCCAGTGGGTGGTGGCCGGCCGGCCGTCCAGCAGCCCCGCACCGGCCAGGGCGAACGCGCCCGAGCAGATGGACATGATCCGCGCGCCCCGGTCGAAGGCCCGGCGCAGCGCGGCGACCAGCTCCGGTGACGGGCCGGCGGTGATGTCGGGCACGCCGGGCACGATGACCGTCTCGGCGGCGGCGAAGGCGTCCAGGCCGTGGGGCGTGTGCAGGCTGGCCCCGCCGATGACGCGTACGGGGCCGGGTGTTTCCGCGCAGACGGTCAGCTCGTACCACGGCACCTCGAACTCCGGCCTGGGCAGGCCGAACACCTCGGTGACGATGCCCAGCTCGAACACCGACATCCCGTCGTAGGCGAGCACCGACACGGTCGGCCCCCGCCGGGTGGGTCGCAGCATGGCGGAATGTTAGCGCCCGTCGTCACTGACGCCACTGGCCGCGGTGGTGGGACCGGGCCGAGGATCCTTCCATGTCATTCGTCCTTTCCCCGTCGCCCGCATCCGCCGGGCAGGCCGTCGCCCACTTCGCCGCGAAGCTGTCGTACGAGACCGATGTCAGTGACGTCCACAGCGACCTGGAGGCCGGCGCGCCCGGGCTCGTGGTGGTGGACACTCGCGGCCCCGACGCCTGGGCGCAGGGGCACGTTCCCGGCGCGATGCACCTGCCCACCAGGCAGATCCCGACGAGAGCCGCGCGGGAGATCCCCGCCGGCGTCGTGGTGGTCACCTACTGCTGGGGGCCGGGCTGCAACGGCTCCACCAAGGCCGCGCTGGCGTTCGCCAAACTCGGCTACCAGGTCAAGGAGATGATCGGCGGCTACGAGTACTGGGTGCGTGCGGGCTTCCCGGTCCGTACCCCGGCCGGCCTGCGGCGGCGCGAGGGGGACGACCTGACCGTGGTTCCCGCGGGAGTCACGTGTGACTGCTGAGCCGACGCTGCAAAAATAATCGGGAAAGTTCTGCGCGCGGGTGTCCGGTCGGGTGGTCGCCGTTCGTCACTAGGGTGAATCGCCGAACACCTGAGGAGCGCGACATGAAGTACATGATGTTCGTCTGCAGCGACACCGAGCCCGACACCGACCAGCGGAACCTGCCCGACATCGACGCCTGGGTGGCCGAGAACGACGGCCGCGGCCGGCGGCTGGACGGGTCGGTGTTCGCGCCCGAGTCCTCCGCGACCACGGTGCGGGTACGGGAGGGTGAGCTGATCCTCACCGACGGCCCGTTCGCCGAGACCAAAGAGGTGATCGTGGGCTTCGACCTGCTCGAATGCGCCGACCTGGACGAGGCGATCGAGGTCGCCCGTACGCATCCGATGGCCCGGCTGGGGCGGCTGGAGCTGCGGCCGCTCGCCGTCGACGGTCAGTGAGCACGTCCCTGGAAGCGGTGGCGGCCGACGCCTACCCGCGGATGGTCGCCACCCTGATCCGCGTCACCGGTGACTGGACGCTGGCCGAGGACTGCGCCCAGGAGGCGCTGGCGGCCGCCGTGCAGCGGTGGCCGCAGGAGGGCGAACCTGGCAATCCGGGCGGCTGGCTGATGACGGTGGCCCGCCACCGGGCCATCGACGCACTGCGCCGCGCCTCCGTCGAGCGCCGCAAGCTCGCGGAGGCGGCGGCGCTCGCGCCGGCCGAAGCCTATGAGGCCGACCAGATCGACGAGGTCATAGGGGAGGAGGAGGTCGTGGACGATCGGCTGCGGCTCGTCTTCACCTGCTGTCATCCGGCGCTGGCGCTGGAGTCGCGCGTGGCGCTGACGTTGCGGACGATCTGCGGAGTTCCCGCCGCGGACATCGCCCGTGCGTTCCTGGTCACCGAATCGACGATGACGCGCCGCCTGACCAGGGCCAAGAGCAAGATCGCGGACGCGGGGATCCCGTACCGGGTGCCGAGCGGGCCGGCGCTGGCCGAGCGGCTGCCGGGGGTGCTGGCGGTGCTGTATCTGCTGTTCACGCAGGGGTACAACGCCGACGGGCGGCCCGCGTTCGCGGAGGAGGCGATCCGGCTGGCCCGGCTGCTGCGCCGGCTGATGCCGGGGCAGGGCGAGGTGTCGGCGCTGCTGGCCCTGTTCCTGCTGCAGCACTCCCGCCGGGCGGCCCGGCAGGACGACGAGGGCAACCTGCTGCCCCTCGACCGGCAGGACCGCTCCCGCTGGGACGCCGCCGCCATCGCCGAAGGACTGGACGTGCTGGCCGAGGCGCAGCGGGACAGCCCGTACGCGCTGCAGGCCCGCATCGCCGCCTGCCACGCCACAGCCCCGTCGGTGCCCGGCACGGACTGGGCCGAGATCGCCCGCTGTTACGACGCGCTGGCCGGGATCCGGTCCACACCCGTGGTCGAACTGAACCGCGCCGTCGCCCACGGCTACGCGCACGGGCCACGGGCCGGGCTGGCGCTGCTGGCCAGGGCGCGGGAGGGCGGCGCGCTGGACGGGCATCCGCTCGCCATCGCCGCCGAGGCCGACCTGACCGCCCGCGAGGGCGACCGCGACCGCGCCGCCGCCCTGTTCCGCCAGGCGGCCGCCGCCGCGCACACCGAACCCGAACGCCGCGCCCTGCTGGACCGCGCCGCCGAGACCGAACGCTCAGCACCGCAGGACCGCGCCGCTGACATCGAACGCCAGGCGCCGCCGGGTCGCGCCGCCGAGACCGCACGAAAGGAGCTTGGATCATGATCAGCGCTGAGACCGAGGCGTTGCTCGCCTTTCAGAACAACCAGCGGCAGCACGTCCAGGGCATTCTGGAGGGCCTGAGCGAGGCGGACCTGCGGCGGCCCGTGCTGCCGTCGGGCTGGAGCTGCCTGGGCCTGGTCCGGCATCTCGCCCTGGACGTCGAGCGGCACTGGTTCCGCGCCGTGATCGCCGGCGAACCGGCGGTGATCGACGTCCTGGACCGGGCCGGTGACTCATGGAAGGTCGGCTCCGAGGAGTCCGCCGAAGCCGTCCTCGACGACTACCGGCGCCAGATCGAGGCCGCCGACGCCGTCATCGCCGCCACCCCGATGGACGCGGAGCCCGCCTGGTGGCCTGACCGGTTCGGCAAGTGGCGGCTGCGCACGGTGCGGGAGATCTTCCTGCACGTCATCACCGAGACCGCCTGCCACGCCGGCCACCTCGACGCGGCCCGCGAGCTGCTCGACGGCCGGAGGTGGCTGGTCCTCTCGTGACGCGTCAGGTGCCGGCCGGGCACAGCTGGTCCGCGCGTCAGCCGCTGGGCCGGGCACGAAGATCGGCGCTCGGCCGGGCCGCTCATAAATATCAGCGTTCGGCGGCATATAACCGCTACCGTGCCTCCATGCTGGACACACACGAACGATTCGTGACCTCAGGGCCGCTGCGCATCTGGACGGAACGGGCCGGAGACCCCGAACGTCCCGCCGTCTTGATGATCATGGGATCGGCCGCGCAGGGGATCAGCTGCCCTGACGAGCTCGTCGGCCGGCTGGTCGAGCGTGGGGTCCAGGTGATCCGGTTCGATCATCGGGACACCGGCCGGTCCAGCGTCGTGGACTTCGACGCGCACCCGTACACGATCGGCGACATGGCCCGCGACTGCCTGGCCGTGCTGGACGGTTACGGGCTGAGCTCCGCTCACGTGGCCGGAGCCTCTCTGGGCGGGATCATCGCGCAGTGGCTGGGGGTGCACGCGCCGGACCGGGTCCGGTCCCTGACGCTGATGTCCAGCTCGCCGATGGGGCACGATCCGAGCGCGGCGTGGGCACGGGCGCAGGCCGGGGAGCCGGCCGACCCGGACGACCTGCCGCCGCCGGCGCCGGAGTTCCTCGCCCATGTGGCCGCCGATCTGCCGCCGGGCGTGGAGTCCGACGTGGCGCTGTTCCGGGTCTTCAACGGTCCGGTACGGCCGTTCGACGAGCGCGCGGCCAGAACGATGCTGGAACTGGCGCTGTCGCGGGCCGCCGACCCGGCGGCCGCGGCCAACCACCACCGGGCCGTGTGGATGGACGACCCCGGCCTGCTCGCCCCGCTGTCGTCGATCACCGCGCCGACCTCGATCGTGCACGGCGACCAGGACCCGGTCAATCCGCTCGCCCACGGCGAGGCCCTGGCCGCCGCGATCCCGGGCGCGGTCCTGCACGTCGTGCCCGGAATGGGCCACGTCATGACCTCACCCGGCCTGCCCGAGGAGGTCGCCGACCTGATCAGGATCGACGACTGAGCCGGCGCGGGGGAACGAGGTCAGCGGAACTCGGTCGTCACCGTGGCCGGTGCCGGTGCCTTGACCGACACCTTGCCGCCCCACCCGGTGTACCGGCTGTCCACGGTGCTGGTGTAGGTCGTCCCGTCCTCCGTCAGCGCATAGGTGGAGCTCACCCGGCTGACCAGGCCTGAGGAGGACAGGGTGAGCGTGTAGGAGATCTTCACGCCGTCGGCTTCCTTGCTGAGCATGGCGGCGGACACCCAGGCCGAGACGGTCTTGAGTTCCTTGAGGGTGATCGAGCCTGAGACGGTGTTCCCCTTGGCCGTGCCCTTCTCGAGTAAGCGGGCCAGGGTCTTCGTCTCGGCGGGGTTGATGAACTGCGACCACGAGTCGGGCATGCCGCGGTTCTTCTGCTTATACCAGGTCTTGTCCTCAGGCAGCAGACGCTCGTACAGGCCGCCCGAGTAGTAGCCGGTCTTGCCGATGCCGATCACGCGCTGCCGTTCGTCGCCCTCCTCCATGCTGATGTCGAACGCGGCGACGCCCTTCTTGCCGAACTGGAAGACGCCCTTGATGTCGCGGGCGCCCCGCTCGTTGGTGCCGTCCGTCCAGGTGACGTTGCCGGTGAAGTGCACCCCGTGCCCGGGGACGATCTTCGCGTTCAGGGCCTTGACCGGGTCCTTGGGGGCCGCGTGCGCGGGCGTCGCGGTCATGGTCAGCGCGGCGAGGGCCGCGGTGGCGATGAGTGCTTGTTTCATGGCAGGTGATCATGCCGGACGGCGGTGACAACCTGGGGCCCTAGATCGTCCGCGACCGCTCATCGTTATCCGGATGATGCGGCTCCTCGGTGGCCGTCGCGTATCGGGAACAGGCTTGCTCCCGCCATCCGTGTTCCGGGCCGAGGCGGGGCTGACCAGGGGCGTATACGGAGTGTGTGCCGGAGATATTCCGGCGCTGGTTACGCTCCCGGCAATCCAGTCATTGATGACGACCGGTCTGTCCGCCGGCCGCGGTGGCGGAGGCGAGTCCGGGAAGCGGGTGTTGCCGGTGGCCGGCGCGCGGTCGTGGATCAGCGCTCACATCTTCTACGACGGCGACCTCGATCTCGTCATCACCGACCTGCTGGACACCGTACACAGCCGGCTCGACCACGCCGCGGCCGGCCAGGGGCTGTTCTTCCTGCGGTACTGGGAGGGCGGGCCGCACCTGCGGGTGCGCGTCCTGGCCGGGCCGGGACGCGCGGACGACGTACGGCGGATCCTGTCGGGCGCCGTCGCGGACTCACTCAACCGCCTCCCCGCACCCGTCCGGGTGACCCAGGAGGACTACGACAGTTACGCGCCCTCGATGGCGGCGCTGGAACGGCTGCGATCGTACGAGCGGCACCGCCGGCCCCCGAACTCGTTCGCCTTCATCCCGTACCGGCCGGAAACCGAAAAATACGGCACGGGTGCGGCGCTGCACGCCGTCGAGGACCACTTCGTGCGGTGCAGCGCGGCGGTGCGCCGGCTGCTGACGACGCGGCCCTCCCATGACCGGCGCACCACGGCCGCGTTCGCCGTGCTCGCCCTGAACAGGTGGATCGCCGCGCGCGGCACCGGATGGCCGGAGCAGGAGATGCCGCCGTGGCCGCCCGAGGGGCGGTCCCGGTACGAACGCCGGCGTCCCGCCCTGCGCGCCATCACCGAACGGACGCGCGCGCTGGCCGCGAACCCGCCGGGGGAACCGTCCGGGTTCGCCGGCGCCCTCGCGGCCTCCGCCTCCGAGCTGGCCGGCCGGCTCGGGGAGCCCGAAGCCGCGCCCGTCCTGGACATGTGCGCCCACCTGACCTGCAACCGGCTCGGCGTGAGCCTCGACGAGGAGCTCCACCTGCGCGACTGGGCCGCCAGGACGTTCGCCGAGCTCGCCAGGGAGGAGGCCCTCGCATGACGACCGGCTGGCACAGCGTGCACATCCACCACCACGGCGACGCCACCGACCGCCTGCTGCTGGAGGCTGTACGTCCCGTCATGGCCGAGCTGGCGGAGTGCGGGCATCGGTCATGGTTCGCCCGGCACTGGCGGCAGGGCCCGCACGTCCGGCTGAACGTCGAGGCCGGCGGCACGGCCTTCCGCGCGGAGGTGCTGCCGCTGGTCGCGGCGCGGATCGGCCCGTACCTGGCGCGGCTGCCGGTCACGGCCCACGACGAGGCCGCGATGGCGCCGCTGCACCGCCGGCTGGCGGAGGCCGAGGCGGAGCCGGGCCCGCTGACGCCCTGGTACGACGACAACTCCTGGCACACCGAGCCGTACGACGCCAGGACCGCCGTCCACGGCACGCCCGAGGCCGCCGCGCTGTACGCGGACTTCATGTGCGCCGCCAACGAGCACGCCTTCGCCGTCCTGGACGGGATGGCGCGTGGACGTGACGTGCTCGCGGCGGCGTTCGACGCCATGGTCGTCGTGGCCGACGAGTTCCACGAGGACGGCATCGAGGCCGGCTACCTCAGCTTCCGCTCGCACGCCGACGCCTTCCTCGCCCAGCGGGACAGCGGCGCGGCACGGCGGCGGGAGTGGGAGGCGCGCTTCCAGGAGCGGGCCGGTGTGCTCGGCGCCCGCCTGGACGCCCTGCTCGACCCCGGCTCAGGGGCCGTGGACGAGGCGACGGAAAGCCTGGTCGACGCCCTGCTGCGGAGCCGGGAACGCGGGCTCGGCCTGCGCGAACGCGGACTGCTCCCGCTGGGAGAAGAAGACGCGGACCCGGCCCTGGTACGGGACGCCTACCGCGAGCTGAGCCCGTTCCACCGCGCCCTCGCCGAGAACGAGCGGTGGCTGGCCGAGGTGTTCCCGTCCACCTGGTTCGCGCTCTTCCGGCTCGTCTTGAACCTGATGTACCTGCAGTTCACCCGCCTGGGAGTGACCCCGTTGCGACGCTACTTCCTCTGCTACCTGATCGCCGCGGCGGTGGAACGACGTACCGGCAGACAGGCCGCCGACGTGCTCCGCGACTTCGCCGCGGCGGGCGGGGACGCGGGGTGAGCGCGCTGAACGGCACGGCTGAGGTGTACGAGACCCTTCGGTTGCGCGACGGCGTGTCGGCCGGTCGCGGGCGCGGTGGCGTTCACCTGGTGGGGTATCCCGACGTGCGGCCGATCGACGACGAGGACCTGGCCGTGGCGCGGGCGCTTGCTTCCGGTGAGCACCGGGCCGGGGAGTTCTCGCCGCGAGAGCGTAGGTTGCTGGCGGGGTTGCGCCGGGACGGCTGGCTCGTCGCCACCGTCCATGACGGCGACACGCCCGTCTACACCCTGGACCCCCACATCTGCCCGGACGGGGACGCCTGCCCGGATGGGGATGCTCGCCTGAACGGCGACGCTTGCCCAGGCGGCGGTGCTTGCGCGGACGGTGATGACCCCGCGGTGGCTGCGGACCTCGTGGATCCGCCGGTCGGTGCCCGCTTGTCGCGCTTCACCACTATCGCGGCGGCTCCGGGCGGCGGCCTGCGGGCCACGTCGCCCCGGGCTTGGGCCGCCATCACCGTCCACGCTCCCGGCGCGCTGGCCGTCCTCGCCGATCCCGGTGCCCGCGTCCCGCACCCGGGAATCGGCGCGCGGGCGGCGGCCCTGCTCCGGCGTGACCTGCTGCGGTCCGGGCTCACCGTGACAGGGGAGGAGGACACGGAATTCCGGGTGCGGCAGTGGTCCGCGATCGACCTGGCGTTCCACCGGAGCAGCCGGGGCATCGACGGCGCGGTGGGGGTGGCCGGCGGGTTCGGCGCCACGTACTGGGGGCTGGAGCACATCACCGATCCGTCCAACCGGCCGCCCGCCGCTGGGCCCGCCGCCGCGCCCGCCGCTGGGTTCGCTGCCGGGCTCGCCGTCGGGCCTGCCATGGACCTGCCCCGTCCTGATCTCGAACGAGTCCTCGCCGCTGACCCGAAGCTGACCGAGGTGCTGCGGGCACGCCGGTCCGTGCGCGACCACGACGCGGAGCGGCCGATCACGGCGGGGCAACTCGCCGAGTTCCTCTACCGCTGCGCCGCGACCTCCGACCACCCGACACCGTACGGCGACCGGCCGCGCCGCGCCTATCCCGGCGGCGGCGGGAACCACGAGCTGGAGCTGTACGTGGTGGCGCACCAGGTGGACGGGCTGGAGCCGGGGACCTACCACTACGACGGCTACGGCCACCGGCTGGAGCCCCTGGGACGGAAGGCCGGCGCGGAGCGGGTCCTGCTGGACGCGGCGCGGACCATGTCCGGCGCGCGGGCGCGGCCACAGGTGCTGCTGCTGGTGACGGCCCGGTTCGAGCGGCTCATGTGGGTCTACGAGGGGCTGGCGTACGCGCTGATCCTGAAGAACCTCGGCGTCCTGGTGCAGACCATGTACCTCGTCGCCACCGCCATGGGGCTCGGCGGGTGCGCCCTGGGGAGCAGCGCGCCACTCGCCTTCCAGCGCATCTCCGGAGCCGACCCCCTCCGCGAGGACGTGGTCGGGGAGTTCATGCTCGGCACCGTCGCCGCGGAGCATCAAACGGGAGGGGACGCATGAGGCTGCGTCTGGTCGACCACGCGTACATGGCCCCGATCGAGAACGGGCTGCACATCGTCACCCCGGCCGGGCCGGTCACCCTCACCGGGGCGTCCATCGCCCGCTGGGTCGAGGCCCTCGTGCCCCACCTGGACGGGCGGTTCAGCCTGGCCGAGATCACGGCGGGCCTGCCGGCCGCGCACGCGGAGCTGGCCAGATCGATCCTGACCCGGCTCCGCGAGGCCGGCGTCGTCCGCGAGATCCCCGCCGGGACCGACGCTGACGGCCGCGACGAGGAATCGGTCGCGGGGCCCGCCCTCGGCGGTGGTGACGAAGTGCCGGGCGGTGGTTTCGCGGGGGAGGTCGCGTTCGTGGCGGCCCACGTTGAGGGGGCGCGGGCCGCGTTCGACCGCTTCCGTGAGCTCAAGGTCGCCGTCGCGTGTGACGATCCGGCGGAGGAACCGCTGGCGGAGGCGATCGCGGCCTTCCTGCGCGCGTCCGGGGCCGCGCACGTCCGGGTGGGCGGCGCGGGCGAGCTGGGCGAGGAGGAGCTGTGGAGCCTGGACGCGCTCCTGCTGACCTCCGCGCTCGGCCCGGCCTCCGCGAAGGGACGGTCGCGGGGTGGAAGTCGGGCCCCGGTCGCGCGGGACGGGCTCGCCGTCGGATACGTCCTGCGGGAGGGAACGGACATCTGGTACGTCCCCGTACGGGCGGCCAAGGAGGACCCCCTCGCCACGGTACGGCCGGAGTCGCTGCGTGCCCGCCTCCGCCGAGCGCCACGAGTCCCAGAGCCGATCACCGATCTGCACGTGGAGGCCGCCGCCGCGCAGGTGGGACGGGCGGTGCTGCGCTGGGCCACCGGCACGGCGGACCCACGACACGCGGGCAGACTGACCAGGATCGGGCCCGGCCTGGTCACCTCCAGACACCACTGCCCGCCGCACCCGTACGAGCTGCCGGCGGCGGCGCCCACCCCCGAGGCGGTGCTGAGCCGGGTTGAGCACCTCCGGTCGCTGCCCGCCGAGGACGGGCCGGCGTTCTCGGACGCGGCGATCAGGGCCGCCGACGAGCTGTTCGGCCCGTTCCGCTACCTCCCCGACGACTCCGCCGCACAGAGCCCGCTGCACGTCTCCGAGGCCGAGGTCGGCGACGCGCACGCAGCTGGGCTCGCAGCTGGGTCCGGGTCTGAGCACACCTCCGGGCCCAGGTCCGAGCGCGCATCCGGCTTCGGTACGGGCGGCGACGGACGAGCCACCGTCGTGCGCGCGGTGGGTTTCGACTACGCGGACACCAGGATCGAAGCGGCCCGCGCGGCGCTGGCCCGCTACGCCGCCGCCACGGTGGACCCACGCCGCCTGGTGGACTCCGGCGGTGTTCCGCTGGCCGCCGAGGACGCCGATCCGGCCGATCTCCACGCCGTCCTGGCCGCCGGCGTCCCCGGCGGGTTCGCGTTCGCGTACGACCTGGCCGCCGCGGCGATCGTACGGCTGCCGGCGGAACGGGCATTCCCCCGCCTGCCCACCGGAGCGGCCGCACAGATGCCCGGACAGGGCGAGGGCTACGGCCCGAGCTGGGACGAGGCCGTGACACGCGGACTGTGCAGCCACTGGACGTGCGACCCCGAGCTGATCGAGGACCGCGCGGGCCGGCCCGCCACGGTCGACCCGGCCGGGCTGGACGAGACAGGACGGCGGTGCTTCGCCCTGCTGGCCGAGCTCGGCGAGCTGCCCGAGGTCCGCGACCACGGCGGCCGCTTCGGCGTCACCGTGCTGTCGTTCCACCACGACGGGACAGAGGTGGCCAGGACAGCCGGAACCGCCTCCTCGGCCTGGACCAGAGGACTCCTCGACACACTCTTCGCCGTCCAGACACGGATCCACGCGGGCCACCCGCGCCCCCGCGAAGACGACCCTCGGCCCGCCACGCTCGCGGCGTCCATGACGCGGCTCGATCCCGGACAGTCCATCGACCCGGACGAGGTGGCGGCGGCCCTGGCCGTCACCGGCCGCCGCGCCGTCGTCCTCCCGCTCGACCACGACCCCGCCGTAGCGGTGATCGCCCCGCTGAGCCTGCGCGTGGCGATCACCGACCCCCGCTGACCGGCACGGCCAAACCCGAACGAACCCGGAAAGAAGGCGCGAATGGCAGAGCACCCCGTGACCGTGCTGGCGGGCGGGCGGATCGCCGGTGCCGTGGCGGAGCGGCTCGGGGTACGGCCCGTCCCCCTCCCGGACGGCGACCTCCCCCCGTCACCGGCCGTCGCCGCCACCGACGGCTGGGCCGACGTCGTCACGGCGGACCTGCGCGCCAGGCTCACCGGCCCCGTGCTCCCGGTCCGCACCGAGCTGGACACGATCGTCATCGGCCCCTGGGAGACCCCGGGCGAGCAGGGATGCGCCTCCTGCGCCGCCTATCGGCAGTCCTGGGCCGGCCCGATGCACGAACGCAACGAAGCCGTCCGCGAACGCCACGCCGAGCGGCTGGCCGGCCCGTCGCCGCTGCTGACCGAGGGCGCGGTCCGCCTGGCGGCCGCGCTGATGGCCGACGACCTGCGCTCCCACGCCGCCGGCGAGCGGCCGCGGACCCGCGGCACGGTGCTCACCGTGGACCTGCACGACCTCACGATCACCCCGCACCGGGTGCTGCCCGACCCGCTCTGCGCGGTCTGCGGCCCGCGCGTCACCGACGAGCCCCCGGTGGCGCTGGGGACGCCCAGGCCGGTCCCGAGCCACGCCGAGGGCGCCGTACGCGGGCGCGATCTCGTCGCCGAGCTGGACGCGCTGACCGAAACCTACGTCGACCAGCGCACCGGCGTCGTGTGGCTGCTGCACGACCGCACCTCCGGCGGGGCGATCCTCAGCTCGGCGGAGGTGTCGCACCGGTGGGGCAGGGGATCGGGCGGCTACGGCCGCGCCCCCGAACGCCGGGTCAGCCGGACGATCGCGCTGCTGGAGGCGCTGGAACGGTTCTCCGCCGCGCCGGGACGGCTGCACCCGCCGAACGTGGGCACCTACCACGACCTGGCGGACCGCGCCCTGGACCCGCGCACCCTCGGGCTGCACCCACCACAGGCTTACGAGGAGCCCGGTTTCGGGTACGAGCCGTTCGACCCGGACCGCGACTACCGCTGGGTGTGGGGCTGGTCGTTCCTGCGCGGCGAGCCGATTTTGGTGCCCGAGACGCTCGCCTACTACGGGACCCACTCCCACGAACCGGACAACCGCCCCTTCGTCTACGAGGTCTCCAACGGGTGCGCGCTCGGCTCCAGCCTGGAGGAGGCGGTCCTGTACGGGATGCTGGAGATCGCCGAACGCGACGGCTTCCTGCTGACCTGGTACGCGCGCATGCCCGTACCGGAGATCGATCCGGCCACCCTCGACGGGCGCGACGCGCTCCACCTCGCCGCCCTGCGCGCCGAGACCGGCTATGACCTGCGCCTCTTCGACATCACCACCGAGCACGGCATCCCCGCCGTGTGGGCCCTGGCCACCGCCGCCCCCGGCACCGGCCTGCCCGCCGCGTTCTGCACCGCCGGCGCGCACCTGTCCGGCCGCCGCGCGGTCATGGGCGCGGTGGCCGAGCTGGGCGACATGCTCACCAGCGGCATCCGGTACGGCCTCACCCCCGAGGCGCGGGCCAGGGCGGCGGCCATGGCCGAGGACTCGTCCGCCGTCGAGGAGATGGAGGACCACCCGCTCCTGTTCCACGATCCGCGCGCCGCGGCCAGGCTGGACTTCCTCACCGCGGGCACGCCCTCCCGCGCGGCCGGCGAGATCGGCGCGGGCACGGAGGAGTTCGCCTCCGGCGACCTGGGGGAGCTGATGCGCGCCGTCGTCCGCCGTTACACCGGGTCGGGGCTGGACGTCGTGGTCGTCGACCAGACGCCGGACGAACTGCGCGCCATGGACCTGCACGCGGTCAAGGTGCTCATCCCCGGCACGCTGCCGATGACGTTCGGGCACCGCCACCGGCGCACCACCGGGCTGCCCCGGCTGCTGGAGGTCCCCCACCGGCTCGGCCACACCCCGCGCCCCCTGACCGAGGACGAGCTCAACACCGAACCGCACCCGTTCCCATGAAGCGCCCGAGACCACCGGACCGCACTCGTACCCCGAGACGTCACAAACCCGTCCGAGACTGCGGAGAGAAGGATCGATGACTGAACAGGCGGCGGCCGCCCGGACGGTGGCCGTGTGGCGGATCTTCCTGGGCTGGGCGCGGCCGTACCGCGCCCGGCTGGCCCTGGGCCTCGTGCTGGCGCTGCTGTCCGCGGCGAGCGTCCTGGCGCTGCCCCTGGCCACCCAGCGGCTCGTCGGGCAGGTCGCCGCCGGAGACCCGGCACTCGGCTGGATGCTGCTGATCGGCGGGCTGGTCGTGGTCAACGTCGTGCTCAACGCGGGCAGCTGGTTCCTGCTCGACCGGACGGGCGTCATCCTGACCAGGGACGTCCGCCGCCTGCTCGCCTCGCGCTTCGTGCGGGTGGGCATCCCGGAGTTCGACCGGCTCCGGCCGGGCGACCTGCTCGCCCGCGCCACCGCCGACGCGGCGAGCGCGGACGACCTGGCCGGCTATGTGCTCGTCGGCCTGGGCGTGCACATCCCCGTGATCATCACGGTGATCGTCTTCATGGCATTCCTCGACCTCGTCCTGCTGGGGCTGACGCTGGCCGTGGTCGTCGTCGCGTTCCTGGCCTTCCGGCTGGTCGCCCCCAGGATCCGGAGCGCGAGCATGGCCACGGCCGAGGCCGTCGGCACGCTCACCGCCGACCTGGAACGTGCTCTCGGCGCCCTGCGCACCATCCGGGCGTTCGGCGCGGAGGGGGCGGAGGAGGCCCGCCTGCACGCGGCGGCGGAGGCCGTACGCCGGGCCAGGACCAGGGCGTCGCTGTGGGAGGTGGTCTCCGCGAACGTCACCGGCCTGACCTACCAGCTCGCGCTCCTGACGGTGCTGACGGCCGGCGCGGCCAGGGTCGCGACCGGGACCATCGGGGTCGGCGTGCTGGTGGCATTCCTGCTGTACGTGTTCTACCTGATCGGGCCGATGCAGAACGTGATCCAGGCGCTCGCCTCGTACCAGTCGGCCAGTGCCGGGGCGACGAGGATCGCCGAGGCCCTGGACTATCCCGCCGAGCCCGGCTACGAGCCCCCGCCGCCGCAGACGGACCGCTCACCCTTGAGCGTGCGCTTCGACTTCGTGCACTTCGGCTACGCCGCCCGCCCGGTGCTGAGGGGCCTCACCTTCACCGCCGCCCCGGGGACCGTGACCGCGCTGGCCGGGGCCTCGGGGGCGGGCAAGTCCACGGTGTTCGGCCTGATCGAACGGTTCTACGAGCACGAGGACGGCCGCATCCTGGTCGGCGACCGCGACATCAGGGACTGGCCGCTCGCGAGGCTGCGCCAGGCGATCGGGTACGTCGAGCAGGACGCTCCCGTGCTGGCCGGCACCATCCGCGACAACCTGACCTTCGCCGCCCCCGGCGCCACCGACGCGGAGCTGGCCGAGGTGCTGCGGATGGCCCGGCTCGACCGGTTCGTGGCCGGCCTGCCCGACGGGCTCGACACGACCGTCGGGCACCGCGGCGGCACCCTGTCGGGAGGCGAGCGGCAGCGCCTGGCCATCGCCCGCGCCCTGCTCCGCCGGCCGCGCCTGCTGCTGCTGGACGAGGCCACCTCGCACCTCGACGCCGTCAACGAGGCGGCCCTGCGCGACACCGTCCGGGCCATCGCGCGTTCGGTCACCGTCATCGTGGTGGCGCACCGCCTCTCGACGGTCATGGACGCCGACCGCATCGTCGTCCTCGACCGGGGCGTCGCCCGCGCCGTCGGCACGCACGACGAGCTCAGGAGGAGCGACCGCCTGTACGCCGACCTCCTGTCCAGCCAGCTGGGCGGCGCCGCGCCCGTCGCTCCCGGTGTGCCGGCGAGCTGAACCAGGCCAGGAACCGGCCGGGGGCGGTTCCCGAAAGTGTCCGGCTCCCGCTGGGGGAACCGGGTGAGAGAAAGGAACGCGATGAGCTCCGCGAAATCGAAGTTCTCGGTCGCCGACCTGCCGGTCGACGTCTTCGAACTGGAGACCGGCGACCTCGAGATCGAGTCGCTGACCGGCGGCCACGGGATGCTGGAGCACGGCGCCTCCAGGAACTGCGGCTGCTCCTGCCAGATCATCGGCTGCAGCTGCTGCAGCGGATCGCCCAAGTCACCGAGGTGATCCGGGCCGGACGGCTGACACCCCGGCATCGGTGAGGGGCCCGGCCCGGCACGCACACCGGGCCGGGCTCACCCATCCGGACCGCAGCCCGGAGCACGAAGGAGATCGATGAGCTCAGCGCAGGCGTCCGCGCGGATGGCGGGCGTGACGGGAGACGCGGTGGTCCGCGTCGCGGGGCTGGCGGCGGCGGCTCTCGACGGGCTCCGTTCGCCGCGCCTGGCCGCCGCCCTCGACGACGTGCTGGCCCGCCGGGACGGGCACCGCGCGGAGGGGCGCGCGCTCGCCGGCGCGCTGCACGCCGTGATCGGCGACCTGCCCAGGGACGGTGTACGCCCGCGCGTCATCGGCCTGCGCCGGGCCCTGCACGCCGGGCGGCGGCCGGGTGCGGGGGAGTGGACGCCGGAGATCGCCGGGCGGCTGCCGGCTGAGGTGTCGCGCGGGATCGCGGGCTGGCTGGCCGGCGCCGCCGCCCTCGCCGCCGCCGAGGAGCGCCTGCCCCGGGTACTCTCCGCCGAGCGGGAGTCCGGCCTGAACGCGCTGCTGAAGGCCGCGACGGACCCGGGGTTCCGGATCGCGCTCGGCGGTACGAGCCCCGTACTCGCGGCCGAACTGGAGAAATGGATCGCCGGCCCGAGACGCACGCCCAGGACCGGGACCACGACGACGCTCGCGCGCTACCTGGCCCGCGCCGTGACGAAGACGAGCCCGCTCAGCACGTTCACCACCAGCGGCCCCGTGCTGTGGCGAGCCGGTGGTCCCGCCGTCGAGACGCGCCCGGTGGATCGGTCCGGCGCGTTCGAGCTGTCCTACTACCACATCCGCGAGAACATCGCCGCCTTCGTGCTCGGCCGTCCGGCCCTGTCCGGCCGGGCGCCGATCGCGCTCAACGCCTCCGCCCAGCGTCTGGGGGAGCAGGTGGTGTTCCTGCGCGGCTTCGGGATGCTCGGACTGCTCGGCGGCGAGCGCTACTGCGCCGTCCCCGCGCGGCCGTCCGTTCTCGCATTGGTGGAGCTGCTGGGTGGAGAGCCCGGGGGATTGCCCCGCCACGTGCTCAGGCAACGCCTCACCGCGGGGGACGCGTCCTTGGACGAGGAGGTCGACGCCTTCCTCGACCACCTGCTCGACGCCGGCCTCCTCGTGCCCGGGCTGCCGGTCGCGTACCCGCACGAGGTGCTCGTCGGAGCCGCCGCATGGGCACGGCAAGGGATGGAAAGCGAGGCCCGGGCGTTGCCGGTCGCTTTGGAGCGGGCGGCCGCCGCGCTGGCGGTGCGTCCTGCGGTCGGCGATCTCGTCTCCTACCGGGCTCGCCGCGAGGCGGTGGTGAGCGGGCTGCGCGAGCTGGCCGGGTTCGCCGTGCCGGGTGATCCGCAGCACGCCATGTTCACCACGCTGACGACCGTCAACGTCCGCGACACGGCGGTGGCCGCGGAGCCGCCGGCCGTCTGCTCGGCACGCGCGTGGCGGCCGGTCGCCGACGACCTGGACCTGATCCGCCGCTGGATCGCTCCCTTCGCGCCGCACCTGCCGGCCAGACTGGCCCTGACCGAGCTCTTCGGCGACCGGCTGCGCGAACGCGGCCCCCTTCCCGTGATCGCGTTCTACCGTGAGTACCAGCGGGCCGTGACGGCGGAGGACGAGATCGGCGCCGAGCTGCGCGGCAGCGTCGTCGCACCGTCGGCGCTGCATCCCGAGGACAGCGTGCTGGACCGGGTGCGCCGGCTGAGCGACGTGATGGCCGACGCCCTCGCAGCCTTGTCGCCCTACCCACTCAACGCCGGCGAACCTGGCGCGAGCGGACCCGTCACCGTGCCCGCCGAAGCCCTGCGAACGGCCATCATGGCCTACCCGCCCTGGGTGCCCGAAATGCGGTCCATCAGCGCCTACGTCCAGCCCGCCGGCGGTTTCGGCGTGGTCAACGCGCTGGGCACCGGCTTCGGTTCCGTACGCGCCCGCCTCGACCATCTGACCGGCTGGCGGGGGACCGGCGTGGCGGACCCGGGCGCAGGGCCGGTCTACGCGGCGTTCGGCAGCCGGTTCGGCATCTCGCTCAACGACCACCGCCGGTGCCTCCCGTACCAGCTCGGCGGCACCCCCGGCCTGATCGGGCGCGACGGCGCCGCCCGGCTGCGGATCGAGGATCTCGTCGTCCGGCTCGACGAGGAGAGCGGCCTGCTCGGACTGGCCACGACCGGCGGGCGCGAGGTGCGCGTCGTGCACACCGGGGTGGCCGCGCGGGAGTTCCTGCCGCCGTTCTCGCTGCTGCTGACGGTGCTGTCAGGTGACGTGCCGCCGCTCACGATCCTGCCGCCGCCGCACCCCTCCCGCGCCGCGCCGCGCGATCGGCGCCGCGACTGGCCCCGCCTGGTCGTCGGCTCGCTCGTGGCCGGACGGGCGCAGACCAGGTTCCCCGCCGGCGACGTGCCGCTGCCC
The DNA here is from genome assembly GCF_035917475.1 of Nonomuraea fuscirosea. Taxonomy (NCBI): domain Bacteria; kingdom Bacillati; phylum Actinomycetota; class Actinomycetes; order Streptosporangiales; family Streptosporangiaceae; genus Nonomuraea; species Nonomuraea fuscirosea. Next base: position 3,709,442 of record NZ_CP109074.1, read on the forward strand.
AGGCAGGGGGAGGAGGAGAGCCGGTTCCTGCTCCGGCTCGCGGAGTGGCGGCGGGCCGAGGGGATCCCCCGCCGGTGCTTCTTCCGTACCCGTCCAGAACCGGAGAGCGTGGACGAGCGCCTGACCACGTCCCCGGCGTCGTGGACCCAGACCCAGGAGAAGTGGCACAAACCCATGTATCTCGACTTCGGCAGCTGGCTGCTCGTACGCGGTTTCGCCGCGGCCCTGCGCCGGCCCGGCACCGCGCTGGTGACGTTCGAGGAGGCGCTGCCCGACCCGTCCGCCGCGCAGAGCGGCGATCACCACGTCGCCGAGCTGGTCCTGGACGTCACGGCCGGTTCGCCGCTCTGAGCCGGTCGTCCAGCGTCTCCACGCCGCTCTCGTGCGCGATCGCGCGGAACAGCTCGCGCGCCTCCTCCCAGACGGCCCCGGCCGCGCGGTGGTCACCGGCGGCGGCGTGGGCGTCGCCGAGGGAGCGCAGCGTGCGCGCCAGGTAGGGGATGGAGCCGCGGGTCCGCCACACCCGCACCGAGCGTTCGAGGGTGGCGATGGCGGCGGGCACGTCCCCTTCGGCCAGGTCGAGCTGCCCGAGCACGCTGAGCGCGTCGGCGAGGTAGTGGCCGAAGTTGCCGTCCTCGCTGTAGGACAGCGTGAGCTCGGCGGTCGCCCTGGCCCGCGGGTCCCCGATCGCGGCGAGCAGCTTGGCGAGATAGAGCAGCGAGAACGTCTCCAGATAGCGGTAGTTCAGCCGGCGCGCCATGGCCAGGGAGCTCTCCAGCAGTGCGCGGCCGCCCTCGGCGTCGCCGCAGAACGCCTTCGCCGCGCCGAGGAACTGGGTGACCGTCGTGGTGTAGTGCGGGTTGCCCAGCGCCTCGGCGACCTTCGCCGCCTCCTGCAGGACCGCGTGCGCCGCCTGCGGGTCGTCCTCGCCGTGGATGATCGCCATCACGTGGTAGGCCCGCGCCTGGCCGCCGAGGTAGCCGGCGTCGGCGGCCGTGCGCAGGGCACGCCCGGCCAGGGCGAGCGCCTCCGCGCCGCCGTTCCCGTCGGCCGTCATGCTCCACGCCAGGGTCGCCAGGGCGTCGGCCATGCCGACCGGATCGTTCAGCCGGGTGAACAGGTCGAGCAGCTCCGTCGCGCCGGCCCGCATCCGCCGCATCGCCGGACCTGGGCCCGCCGGGGAGTTCCAGGTCGTGACCTCCAGCAGGCCGCGCATCAGCACGGCCTCGCCGCGCTGGTCGCCGGTGCGCCGGCAGAGCGCGAGCGCCTGCTCGTGCATGCGCTGCCAGCCGTCGTACAGGCCGCGCACGTTCAGGTACGTCTCGGTGGAACCGGCGAGATCCCAGGCGAACTCCGGCAGGCCCGCCTCGCACGCCTGCGCGACCGCCGTCATCAGCGCGGCGTGCTCCGCGCCGAACCAGGCCATCGGATCGGCCAGCAGCGGCCCGGCGACCCCGGCGGGCAGCCGCCAGCGCGGCGCGGGACCGTGCATGAGCGCGTGACACGGGCCGGGAACGTGCTCCGCCGCGGACTCCGCCAGCGCCAGCCACGCGCCCAGGGCCCGCCGGAGCGCGGCCAGGCGCTCGGTCTCCGGGTCCTCGCGTTGTGCCCGTTCGCGCGCGTACAACCGGATCAGGTCGTGGAAGCGGTAGCGGAGCCCGCCGGTCTCGTCCGGGCCGGTGAGGGTGAGCAGGTGGGCGTCGACCAGGATCTCGATCTCGCGTTCCGCCTGCCGTACCGGCACGTCCAGCAGAGCCGCCACCGTCCAGGAGGCGAAGTCGGGCGCGTCGAGCAGGCCCGCCAGCCGGAAGGCGCGCTGCGCGCCGGGCCGAAGCGTCTGGTAGCTCATCTCGAATCCGGCCCGGATGTCGAGGTCGCCCGCCACGAGCTCGTCCAGCCGGTGCCGTTCCTCGCCCAGGACGCCGGCGAGATGGGACAGGCTCCACTGCCTCCTGCCGAGCAGCCTGGCCGCCGAGATGCGCACCGCCAGCGGGACCCGCCCGCACAGCCGGGTGATCTCCAGCGCCGCGTCGGGGTCGTCCTGGACGCGTTCGTCGCCGACGATCCGGCCCAGCAGCGCCATGGCCTGCGCCGACGGCAGGACGTCCAGCTCCAGCAGGCTCGCGCCCTCCAGGCCGACCAGCCGGACCCGCCCGGTGAGCAGCACGGCCGTGCCGGGAGCTCCGGGCAGGAGCGGCCGCACCTGCTCCTCACCGGCGACGTTGTCGAGCAGGACGAGGATCCTGCGCCCGGCCAGGCTGCTCCGGTAGAGCGCCACGCGCTCTTCCAGCGAGTCGGGGATGGAGGTGGTGCTGACGCCCAGGGCGAACAGGAACCGGCTGAGCACGTCCTCGGGGCGGGCGGGATCGGCGGAGGCACCGCGCAGGTCGGCGTAGAGCTGGCCGTGCGGGAAACGGCCCACGATCCGGTGCGCGACGTGCACGGCCAGCGTGGTCTTGCCCAGGCCGCCCAGGCCCGCGATGCTCGCCATGGCGACGGTGCCGGGCCGCGGCCTGGTGAGGGCCGCGGTGAGGTCGGCCACCTCGCGGTCTCTGCCGGTGAAGTCCGCGATGTCCGGGGGTAACTCGGCGGGCACGGGCGCCCCCGGGTCGTCCGCCGGGTGTGCGGCGAGGTAACGGTGATCCGGCTTCGCCGGCGGGCGCCGGGCCTCCCCGGCCGTCGCCGCGGCGCGGGGCACGAGGTCGAGCGAGGGGTCCTGGGTGAGGATCCGCTGGTGCAGCTCGTGCAGCTCCTCGACGGGATCCAGGCCGGTCTCCGCGATCAGCGTCCTGCGGGCGCGCGCGTACTCGGCGAGCGCGTCCGCCCGCCGGCCGCAGCGGTACAGCGCCAGCATCAGCTGCGCGCGCAGCCGCTCCCGCAGCGGGTACGCGTCGATGAGCGCGGTCAGCTCGCCCAGCAGCTCGGCGTGGCGGCCCAGCCGCAGATCCACGGCGATCCGCGACTGCAGCGCCGACAGGCGGACCTCGTCCAGCCGCGCCGCCTCCGCGGCCAGCATCGGGACATCGGTCAGGCCGGAGAACGCGGGCCCGCGCCAGAGCTCCAGCGCCTGGCGCAGGCGGTGGGTCGCCTGCTCCGGCTCACCGGCGTCCTCCGCCGCCCGCCCGGACCCGGCCAGGGCCTCGAACCTCGCCGCGTCCAGCTCGTCCCGGACCGGCGGCACCAGATAGCCGGAGCCCTGCCGTACGATCCGCGCCGGGTCACCCAGCCGCCGCCGCAGCCGGTGCACGTACGTCTGCACGTTCTTGGTGGCGCTCCTCGGCGGGTCGTCCCCCCACAGCGCCCCGGCCAGCTGATCCTCGGAGACGACCGTGCCCGCCCGGCACAGCAGCACCGCCAGCAGCACCCGCGCCTTGGGCGTGCCGAGATCGAGCTGCTCACCCTCGCGCCACACGGTCACGGGACCCAGTATTCCGAACTCCATCGCGCTCCCTCGGCTGGACGCACTGTAAAACCTAGGCGGCCAGTTTGGGTGATCCAGGCGGTGAAGAAACGATTGCAAACTTCTTTCACTCCGGGTCGACCCCAGCGGTCAGCTCACACCGCCCCGATGTTCACGGTCAGGCCGTCCCACGGGTCATCCGCCGGGCCGGGCGGTACGGGCGAGGTGATTGTGCAGCTCGGCGTGGCGGAACTGGTAGAGCGGGCCCACGCTGCGGAGCAGTCCGAGACGGTGCATGTCGTCCAGGAACGGGATCAGCTTGCGCGGCAGGCGGCGCTGGGTCAGGAGGGTGAGCTCGCACGCGAGCCATGCGTGATGATGGCCGGACACCAGGCCGTACACGAATCCGCCGATGAATGCGGGAGTGAGTCCGTAGACGAGGCCGTTTTGTATCCAGGTCACAGGATCACCATCGAGGATTCCGATCACGGCGAACAACAAGAACACCATGACACCGAACGTGCATGTGGGCGCGGCGACACGGGCAACGGTGAGAGTCCGGTCGGCTCGCCATGTCGACGCGGCACTGGCTGAGGAGGTGAGCGGGGTGGGCAGTTCCATCTCTCTCGACCACGCCGACCTAATGATCATAGATCCGCCGATGAGGCCCAACACGATGCAGAGCAGAGCAACCACTCCGACCATGTACCTGTACTGGTGCGGTAGCGAGAGCGCCATGGGGACGGCTGAGATGGGAAGCCCCACCACTGCGACTGCGAGCCCGAGCCCGACTCCTCCGAAGCGACGCAGAATGAGTCTCCGGTTGGTGTAGCCCGGGGCCTCCTCGAACCAGTTGCCGACGCGGTCACCGACCCGAATCCAGGCGATGAGTCCCAGCGCAGCGCCGGCGATCTCATCCACGGGATCGCTGGTGCCAGTGAGGGAAATGGCCACCGCCATGGCCACCCCGAGTCCCACCAGGAACCCGACGGCCACCTGCAACAGACGGCGCCGTACGGGAGAGGTGGTGTAGCGGGCGACGTGCCACCACGCCAGGTCCCGGGTGCGGTGGCGGGTCAGGGCTTGGGCTAGGTGGCCGAGCCAGGCGCGGACCTCGCCGGGATCCCAGGCGCGGCGGGGCAGGAACGGGTCGCTGGGATCGGTGGTGGGTAGGCGGGCATGAATGAGAGCGCCGACGAGGTGGTCGAGCAGGTGGTGGCGCAGGGCCTTGGAGTCGTGGCCGAGCGGGCCGAGCAGTGGTGCGGGGTCGGCGTTGGACAGGATGTAGACCATGCGGAGCAGCCACAGGCCGAGCGGGGTGGCGGTCACCGCGGCCAGCGCGGGGGCGGCTCCTGAGCTGATGGCGGCCAGGACGGGTCGCCAATCGTGGCCGGGTATGGGCGGCAGGCAGGTACGCAGTTAGGCGGCGGCGACAGGTGGGGTGAGCGCGGCAGGGGCGATGACGGCCGCACCGGTCACAGTGTCTCCCGCGCTCCGTACGGCGGCGGCGAACTCGACGGTACGGCTGGTGAGGATCAGCTGGTCGGTCTCGGCTAGTGAGGCGTTCAGCGCCGTGATGACCTGCGCGCGGGCCGGAGCGGGCAGTTCGTCGAGGCCGTCGAGAACGGGCAGAATGTGGCCGCCTTCGGTGAGTGCCGCAGGGGTTGCCTCGCCGCCGTACTCGCCGGCGCGCAGCGTCGGGTAGATGGTGGCGAGCTGGGCGGTCAGCCATTCGCCCAGGTGGCGGTGGCGGGTGGTGTCCCAGCCGGCGATCGACAGCATCACCGGCACCGGTTCGGCGCTGGTGCGGGTGGCCAGGAGGTCCAACAGCAGTTGCACGGCCAGCGTGGTCTTGCCGGTGCCGGCGCCGCCGGTGATGACCAGGCGGCGGCTGCGCAGGGCGCGGAACTGCACGGTCAGCGCGCGCAGGTTCACGGCGTTGCCGGCGAAGGTCAGTTCCTGTTCGGCGATCCGCTGCGGGTGGTCCATCATGGCGCGTTTGGCGGTCAGCTGCCAGGCGACCGGCATCGGGTGCGGGTCGCCCAGCGCGCGGAGGCGGGCCTCGTCCTTCCACTGCCGCCGCACCAGGTTCGCCAGCGCCGTCTTGGCTTCGGCGACCATCGCGTCGGTCGGGGCGGCGGGCGGGGGTCGCCGTCGCAGCGCCCACGTGGTCAGCCCGATGGCGCTCCCGATCAGCATGGTCGCGGACACCAGCAGGCCCAGCAGCCGGGACGGGTCGAATTTTCCCTGGTCAGGCCACGTGATCAGGACAAAGATGAGCAACGCGATCACGAGGACGACGACCGCGGTGATCCGCAAGCGTCGCCGACGCTCCTCAGTGAGGGGCACGCCGGTCACTCCCTCCGGTCGTCACGGCGGGGCCTGGAGGTTTGGGCGAGGCGAGTGTGGGTTCGCTGCTTGGGCCGGCCTGGGTCGACGTCCAGGTTCTCCCGCGCCTCCACGGCGCGCCCGCACCTCGGGTCTTCCCTGCGCCAGTCTTTGCGGAAGTTTCGGCGGCAGGAGAACGGACGCCGAGCCGACACATCGGGCATCCCAGCAGTCGGCTAGCCGTCTTGCCCTTCACTCGGCGACGATCATCATCGTGAAAATCACGAAATATACCCATGCTTGTGTACGGCTGGAGCACGAGGATCGCGTCCTGGTCGTCGACCCCGGGACCTGGAGTGAGCCGAGCGCGCTGGCCGGCGCGGACGCGGTGCTGATCACCCATGAGCACACCGACCACGCCGACGTGCTGCGGCTGCTGGGCGCCGGTGTCGAGGTGTACGCGCCGCTCGGCGCCGAGCTGGCACTGCCGTACACCGCCGTGCAGGTGGACGAGACGTTCACGGCGGCCGGGTTCCGGGTGCGGGCGGTCGGCGGGCGGCATGCGCCGATCTACGGCGGCCGGCCCGACTGCGCGAACCTCGGCTATCTCGTGGACGGCACGCTCTACCATCCCGGCGACTCCCTGCACGTCCCCGAAGAGCCGGTGGAGACGCTGCTGGTCCCCTTGCAGGCCTCGTGGCTGAAGACCGCGGAGGTGATCGACTTCGTCCGCGCGGTCGCCCCCGAGCGGGCCTTCGGCATCCACGACGGGCAGATCAACGAGCGCGGCCTGGCCAGTGTGAACGGCTGGCTCGGCCAGGAGACGCGGCACCGCTACCGGTGGCTGGCTCCGCTGGAGAGCGGGTGACGCCGCAGGCGGGAGAGCATGGTCTCGGCGGGTCTGCCGAGCACCTGCTCCAGGTCCGGCGTCTGCTGCTCCAGGGCGCCGGCTCGCACCTGCGCGTTGAGCCGGCTCATGGGGCCGGGAGCGGTGTCCGGCACTTCGCGGTACGGCACGCCGAGCGCCTCGGCCACCTCCGGATGGCTCCACAGCGGGCCGGTGAAGCCGTAGGCCCGGCCCAGATGGCCCTCGCCGGTCAGGACGTTGGCCGCCGCCTCGGCCAGGTCGGAGCGGAAGGCGGTGTTCAGGCCCCGGCCCCCGGCGCTGCCGGTCAGCTCGCCGCCGGAGATCTCCGGGATGAACGCGTCGCCGTAGAAGGGGTGACGCAGGATCGTGTACGGCAGCCCGCTGCGCAGGATGGCCTGCTCCGTGGCGTGGTGGGCCTCCGTCATCCCGGTGGCCACCGTGCCGGCGTTCAGGAAACTGGTGTAGACGACGGCGCCGACGCCCACCTGCGCGGCGGCGGAGAGCGCGGCCAGGTGGTGGCCGATCCGGCGGGCGGTGTCGAGCTCCGGGGAGGAGATCAGGAGCAGGCGCGTGGCGCCGTCGAAGGCTTCGAGGAGACTCGCCGGGTCGTCGTAGTCGCCCCGCCTGATCGCGACGCCCGCGGGCGCCCGGCCGGGGTCACGCACCGCGGCCACCACCTCCGCCCGGGTGCGCAGCCGGTCGATGACGAGGTGGCCGAGCGCACCTGACGCGGCCGAGACAACGATCATGGAACTCCTTCGGTGGCAGACGGCTCATAGTGAAGCGCCCGCGGGCGGCCGGAGGCCACTCGTTTTCCGCCCGGTCCGGCGGTGAGCCTCCCGGAGCCCGGAGGCCGATGAGGTGGCCCGCCGGGTTCTTGGCAAAGCCTGGTGGCGGCCTCACCATCGATGACGGGGTGTCGAGGCGAGGGAGGTCTCGATGGGGTACCCGGCATCGCCGGCGGGGGAGATCCGGCAGTTCGGTGGCTTCTGGCTGGCCGGCGCCTCGGTGCGGGCGGGCAGGGCGTCGTCTATGAGGCGTACGACGCCGCGGGGGAGCGGGTGGCGGGTTTCTGCACCGCCCGGGTGATCGCGGCCGACGTCGCCGCCGCCGAGCCGTACATCGTCAGCGAGTACGTCGACGGCCCCAGCCTGCGCCGGGCGATCGCCGAGCGCGGCCCTCTCGACCAGGCGCAGCCGCACCGGTTCGGCACCGGGATCGCGACCGCGCTCACCGCCATCCACATGGCCGAGGTCGTGCACCGCGACCTGGGCCTGGGGCGCGGTGCTGCTGTTCGCGGCGACCGGCCGGCCGCCGTTCGTGGCGGAGACGGCGCAGGCGGTCTACCACCTGGTGCTGACCCGTCCACCGGACTTCTCCGTACTGGACGGGACGATCCGGTACCTGGTCGAGGCGGCGATGCGGCCCGACCCGGCCGCGGGCTCTCGACGTCCACCTCCAGGTGGACGCTGCTCCGCGAGGCGACCACCCGTAACGGATCCGGAAGCAGCGACACGCTCAGACCGGCCTCCCAGATCGGCAGCGACAGAACCGTCTGCACGAACGAGACGGTCGTCACCTGGGTGATCGACTTCTCCTCGGCGAAGCGAAGCAGGGCCGGTTCAGGAACGGGCCCGTCTCCCACGGGCGTCCAGAGGTCGGTGAGCATCGAGCCGGGAATGCCGTAGACGGCCGCCACGTCGCTCGCGTACCGGGCCGCGACCCGGAGCGGGTCCCGCTCGCCGAAGTCGAAGTAGGGCCGCTCCAGGTGCTCCGGCCCGCATTCTCCGCGCACAGCCCTGGCGCGCCCGAGCGGCGTTGACCGGAAGGCGCGGAGCGGCTTACCGTGGCGTCTAGCAAACCGATTTGCACAGCCTCCGAGAGAGGGCCTGAGCGCCCACCATGCCCGGCGATCCGAGCGCTCCCCGGACCCCCAACTACCGAAAGGTGCCCAGTTGAGCAAGCTGCGCGTCGGCGTCATCGGGCTGGGCGAGGTCGCCCAGGTCATCCACCTGCCCGTGCTCGAGTCGCTGCCCGGCCGCTACGAGATCGCCGCGATCTGCGACCTCTCGCCGGGCCTGCTGGAGCGCGTCGGCGACCGTCACCGCGTCGGGCGCCGCTACTCCGGCCACCGCGAGATGATCGCCGACGGCGGGCTCGACTGTGTGATCGTGCTCAACAGCGACGAATACCACGCCGACTGTACGATCGCGGCACTCGACGCGGGCCTCGATGTGCTGGTCGAGAAGCCGATGTGCCTCAGCCCCCGCGAGGCCCGGGATATCATCGCGGCCCGCGACCGGTCCGGCAGGACGGTGATGGTCGCCTACATGCGGCGTTTCGCGCCGGCGTTCACCGAGGCGGTCGCGAAGCTGCCCGAACTCGGCCCGATCCGCTACGCCCGCGTCCACGACGTGATCGGCGAGAACCGGCTGATCGTCGACCAGACGTCCTACGTCGACCGCCCGGACGACGTCCCCCAGCAGGCCGTGGACGAGAAGTGGGCGCGCAGGTCGGCGCTGGTGAAGGAGGCGCTGGGCGACGTCCCCCAGGAGCTGGAGTGGACGTACGGGCTGCTCTGCGGCCTCGGCAGCCACGACCTGTCCGCCATGCGGGAGCTGCTCGGACGCCCGAAGGAGGTCTCGGCGGCGAAGATGTGGCGCGCCGGCGGCTACGTCGTCGCCCTGCTCGACTACGGCGACTTCGTCGTCACCTACGAGACCGGCGTGGACCAGCAGTTGCGCTACGACACCTACATCGAGGTGTACGGCGCCAGCGGCACCATGAAGGTCGAGTACGACACGCCGTACGTCCGCCACTTCCCGACCACACTGCACCTGGAGCTCACCGACGGCGACTCCTACGTGCGTTCCGTGCGGCGGCCCCACCTCAAGGACCCCTACACCTACGAGCTGGAGCACTTCCACGACGTCGTCACCACGGGCGGCACGCCCAAGACGACCCCGGAGGACTACCTGCAGGACATGGAGCTCTTCGTCGACATCATCCGGGCCCTGGACAAACGCTGACCGACCACCCCAGAAAGGCGCCACCGCGATGACCGAGACCCTGACCGACGCCGACGTGGCGTTCTTCCGCGAGCACGGCTACCTGCTGCCGGGCCGCCCGTTGCTGCCGGAGGCCCGCCTCTCCTGGCTGGAGCAGATCTTCAACGAGCATCTCAGGGACAAGGGCGACAAACTCTCCGACGAGCTCGACACGCCGCACTACCGCGACGAACGGCTGCTGGACCTGCTGCTCTCCGGCGAGGTGCTCGACTGGATCGAGCCCCTGATCGGCCCCGACATCGCCCTCTGGTCGAGTCACTTCATCTCGAAGGACCCCTTCACCGGCCGGGCCACGCCGTGGCACGAGGACAGCGCGTTCTGGGAGGGACGGTTCGACGACTACGACCACATCGTCACGATCTGGCTCGCCTTGGAGGACGGCTCGTCCGAGGAGAACGGCTGCATGAGGGTCATCCCCGGCTCCCACCTGAACGGCGGCTTCTCCGACGGCTACCGGCCGACCGACATGACCGAGCAGACCTTCCACGCCGAGCTCGCCGGGGTGGACGAGTCGAAGGCCGTCTCCTTCGAGCTGCGCCGCGGCGAGTTCTCGATGCACGACGGCCGGATCGTGCACGGCGCCAGGGCCAACACCAGCGCCAGGCGCCGCACCGGCTACACCATGCGGTACTTCCCGAGCTCGGTGAAGATGCGCGACGTCCCGCAGAACGAGGGCTGGAGGATCTGGCTGGCCCGGGGACGTGACCTGGCCGGCAACGACTACGCGAACGCGCCGGCCGGCGCATGAGGCTGGGACTGCTGACCGCCTGCCTGCCGGGCGAGCCGCTGGAGGAGATCGCCCGCTGGGCCGGCGCGCACGGGTACGCCGCCCTGGAGGTCGCGGCCTGGCCCAGGCGGCCGGGACGCGACTGGGAGGCCGGGCATCTGGACGTCGAGGACTTCGGGCCGGCTGAGGCCGAAAGGGTCAACGCGCTGCTCGCCCGGCACGGCCTGAGCATGTCGGCGGTCGCGTACTACGAGAACAACCTGCACCAGGACCCCGAGGTGCGCGCGGCGACGCACGAGCACCTGCGCCGGTGCGTCGACGCCGCCCAGCTGCTCGGCGTCGGCCTGGTCGGCACGTTCGTCGGCCGCGACGTGACGCTCACGACGGCGGAGAACCTGCGGCTGGCCGAACGGGTGCTGCCGCCGCTGGCCGAGTACGCCGCCGCCCGCGGCGTCCGCCTCGTGATCGAGAACTGCCCGATGGAGGGCTGGCATCCCGACGGCTACCCGGCCAACCTCGCCTACTCGCCCGAGCTGTGGGGCTGGATGGCCGAGCTCGGGCTGTGGCTCAACTACGACCCCTCGCACCTGGTCTGGCTCGGCATCGACCCGGTCGCGGCGATCGAGGCGCACGCGGAACGGATCCTGCACGTCCAGGCCAAGGACGTCGAGGTGCACCCCGACGCGCGCAACCGGTACGGGATCTTCGGGCAGGTGCTCGGCCGGCGGCCCTGGGAGAGCGGCTGGTGGCGTTACCGCGTCCCCGGCCACGGCGAGGTCGACTGGCCGCGGCTGATCGACGCGCTGCGCGGGAACGGGTACGACGGCGTCGTCTCCGTAGAACACGAGGACCCGGTCTGGAGCGGCGACCCCGGCCGCGTCCGCCAGGGCCTGGCCATCGCCCAGGCCACCCTCGCCCCGCACATCCACACCTGACCGCCCGCACATCCGCGCCTGACCGCCCGCACATCCGCGCCTGACCGCGCCGCACGTCCGCACCTGATCGCCTCGCACGCCCGCACCTGCTCGACCCACCTGATCGGCCCGCACCTGATCGACCCGCCAGGAGGCTCGTCCATGCACCGCGGTGTCTACTTCGACGCCTGGTTCCCCCGCCAGCACTGCTACCACCCGAGCCTTCCGCCGCGCCGCCTGCGCATGGTGGACGACCTGGTCGACTACCACGCCACCGTGCTGGTGTGGGCGGCCATGGGCGGCGGCTCGCTGGCCCTGCCGTACCTCGAACAGGAGGCGTTCGGCCCGGTCGACGCCCGCTCCCGCTTCTACGGCTTCGTCAACGACAGCGAGTTCATCGCCGCCTGCCACGAGCGCGGCATCAAGGTGCTCGGCATCGTGTTCGAGGCCCAGGGCTGGGAGTTCCCGGTCGAGCTGACCGACGCGGAGGACGCCGTCCTCGCCCTGAACGAGCTGCGCGGCGCGGGCAAGCGCGACTGGATGGGGCTGCGCGAGTTCTCCGCCAACCGCTACCCGAAGCTCTGGAAGCCGGTGGAGCACTACTTCCCCGGCGGGCTGGTCAACTCCGACGGCGAGCCGGTCACCGACCTGATCGAGGAGTGCGTGGCCCGCGACATCCACGGCCGGCCCTGCCACGCGCACTGGGTGGAATGCCCCGATCGCGAGCACCAGTGCTTCTACATGGACCGCAACAACCCCGTCTGGCGCGAGTACCTCAAGGCCGTGATCAGGATCCAGATCGACGCCGGCGTCGACGGCATCCAGCTGGACGAGGCCGAGCTGCCGATGGGCGCGTTCCAGTACGGCGCCTGCTTCTGCAAGGACTGCATGAAGGGCTTCCGCGCCTACCTCCAGGAGCGCAGGCCCGCGAACGCGCTGCTCGACGGCGTCGACCTGGAGACGTTCCACTACGGCGACTGGCTGCTCGCCCAGGGCCACGACTTCAAGACCGACCGCGCGTCGGCGCCGCTGTTCGGCGACTACTACGCCTTCCAGTGCCGGTCGATCAAGAAGTACTTCGCCGAGCTCGCCGATTTCGCCCGCGCGTACGGCAGGTCGCGCGGCCGCGAGATCATCGTCTCGGGCAACTTCTTCAACCTCGAACCGATGTACCTCGCCCTCGCCGACGACGTGGACCTGATCATCACGGAGATGCGGAACACGACCTACCGCCAGCCGGAGTGGTACCGGTACGTCGCCGCGTTCGCCGGCGACAAGGACGTCGTCGTGGTCGAGAACCCGTACGGCGGCGTCGTCCCCGAGCTGATCGGCCTGCTCGGGAAGGGCAGGGGCCACGACCTGTTCCGGCTGTCGTCGTTCGAGGCGGCGGCGATGGGCGCGAACATGTCGGTGCCCTACGGCTCCTGGATGGGCAGCGTCATCGAGGACTCCTTCTACGCCCCCCACGAGCTGGCGAGCGAGATCCAGGCGTTCCTGGCCGGCCACGAATGGCTGTTCGCGCGCAGGACCGCCAACGAGGTCGCGGTCGTCTTCAGCGTCGAGAGCACGCGCGAGCTGATCGGCAAGGCGGACGTCAGCGACAACACCAGCAACGCCCGCGACGAGTCGGTGGTGGTGCCGTACCGCGTCGTGACGAGGACGCTGTCGGACGCCGCGGTGCCGTACGACGTGGTCATCTGGCCGGACGGCGTCACCGCGCCCGACCGGTCCGGCGCCGAGGCGCTGCTGCGCTACTCGACCGTGATCCTGCCGGACGTGCACGCGCTGACCGCGAGCCAGGCCGCCGCCGTCGAGGGGTACCTCGCGGCCGGCGGGACGGTCGTCGTCACCGACCGGGCGGCCCGCTCACTCCCGCCGCACCCGGGCGTCCGCACCGCCCGCCACGACGTGCTCGGCGAACTGCTCCCGCACGGCCGGCAGGTCGGGACCACCGCGCAGGTCGCCGCGAACCTCCAGCACCTCGCCGACGGCTCCTACGCGCTGCACCTGGTCAACTACGACTACGACCGCGACGCCGACGCTGTACGAGCCCTCACCGGGGTGCCGCTCCGCGTGCGGCTGCCCGAGGCCAGGAGACAGGCGACCATGGTCGCGAGCGACGGCACGCGGACACCGCTGACGCCGGCCCGCGAGGACGACGCGCACGTCGTACGGCTTGACTCGCTGGGCGTGTACACGATCGTGGTCTTCCACGACGGGGAGCTGCCGTGAGGATCGCCGCGCTGCGCGGGCGCGAGACCTTCGAGATCGAGCACGCTCCGGTCCCGGCGATCGGTCCCGGCGAGGTGCTGATCCGCGTCGTGACCTCGGGCGTGTGCGCGTCGGAGCTGGAGACCTGGCAGACGGGGCCGCCACCAGGGGAGGCCCGCTACCCGGGCCACGAGGTCAGCGGCGTGGTCGCCGCGGCCGGCGCGGAGGTCACCGAGCCGGCGGTCGGCGAGCGCGTCGGCGTCTGGGTCACCGAACGCGGCTTCGCGGAGTACGTCGCGGTGCGCGCGGCGTACTGCTTCCCGGCCGGCGACGGCCCCCTCGACGAGGCGCTCGCCGAGCCGATCGCCTGCTCGCTCAACGCCGTCGAGACCGCCGGTGCCCGCCTCGGCGACGACGTGGTCGTCATCGGGGCCGGGTTCATGGGCAACCTGGTGCAGCGGCTCTCCGCCCTGCGCGGCCCCCGGCAGCTGATCGTGGCCGACGCCCGCGCCGACGCGCTGGAACGCGCCGCGCGGCTCGGCGCGACCCGCACCGTCGACGTGACGAAGGAGTCGCTGCCCGATGTCGTACGCCATCTCACCGGCGGGCGCGGCGCCGACGTCACCTTCGAGTGCACCGGCACCCAGCCCGCGCTCACGGCGTGCGGCGACGTCACCCGGATGAGCGGCACGATCGCGATCGTCGGCTTCCACCAGGGCGCCGACCGCACGGTCCCGCTCTCCTACTGGAACTGGATGGCCTTCACGATCGTCAACGCCCACTTCCGCGACGTCGGGGTGATCATGCGCGGCATGGAGACCGGGATGCGGCTGCTGTCCGGCGGCGTGCTGTCGATGGACGGCCTGGTCAGCCACCGCTTCCCGCTGGAGGAGATCAACGCCGCCTTCGTCACCCTGCGCGACAAGCCCGAGGGGTTCGTGAAGGCGGTGGTGACGTTCCCGGAGGCGTGACGGCCGGCGGGTCAGGCGGTGCCGCGTTCGACCAGCTGACAGGGCAGCACGACCGTCCGCCCGGCCCCGGTGTAGCGGCCGGACGTCCGGCTCATCAGCAGGTCGCCCGCCGTGCCGCCGGCCTCGTACGCCGGGTTGCGCACGGTGGTCAGCTGCGGCGTCACGATCGTGGCGGCGTCGACGTCGTCGAAGCCGACGATGGCCACGTCGTCAGGGACGGACAGGCCCAGCTCGTGGGCCACGTCGAGCGCGCCGATCGCCATCAGGTCGTTGGCGCAGAAGACGGCGTCGGGCCGGGCCTTGAGCGCCATCAGCGTCCGCATGGCCGCGTAACCGCCCTTGCGGGTCCAGTCGCCGCGCACCATGCGCTCGCCCGGGACCTTCAGCTTCGCGGCCTGCATCGCCGAACGGAAGCCCGCCGTGCGCGTCATGCCGTAGTGCGGCGGCCCCTGGATCATCGCGATGCGCCGGTAGCCGCGCGCGGCCAGCAGCGCGCCGGCGGCGCGGGAGCCGGTCTCGTCGTCGGGGATGACCGCGTCGCACAGCGGATGGTCGAGCTGTCCGCCGACGCAGACGATGGGGGTCTGCTGCTCGACCTGCCCGAACTCGACCTGCGAGGCGGTCTCGCCGGAGGCGAAGACGATGCCGTCGACGCCGCGGTCGAGGGCGTCCTGGAAGAACTTGCGCTCCCGTTCGTGCTGGCCGTCGGTGTTGCACACGTACGTGCCGACGCCGGCGGCGTCCACGGCGTCGGCCAGGCCCCGGGTGAGCACGGCGTAGAACGGATTGGTGATGTCGGGGACGACGACCGCGATCATGTGCGACCGCCTGGTCCGCAGGTTGCGGGCGACGATGTTGGGCCGGTAGCCGAGCTCGCGGATGGCCGCCAGCACGGTGCCCCGGGTGGCCGCGCCGACCGCGCGTTTGCCGGACAACACGTGGGAGACGGTCGTGGGGCTCACCCCCGCGTGGCTGGCGACCTGCGCGATTGTCACGCGAGAGTGTTGATTCGACGCGCTCTCGCTCCTGGACATGGCGGTATCTTACTGGGAATCCCGCGGCAAAACGATTTGACGGGTCGGTCGTCATGATCGACGTGTCGGGCGCCGCCGCATCGGACCGGCTGGAGCGGCTCGCTCCCGGGGGATCTCGGGGCCGTCACAATCTGCGCGGACGCCAAGTGAATCCATTGACAAAACGCTCAGCTCTTGGCGAGACTGCCCGCCAGGACGCCAATCGATTTGCATCAGGTCAGGAACTCCGTATCTCCTCTAGGCAGTAGGGAGCGGGTGTGGTGAGAATCCATGGATCCCGGTCGGCTCCGGCGGTCATCGCGTTGGCGCTCGCGGCGTCTCTGAGCCTCGCGTCGTGCGGCGGCGGCGCCGAGCGGCCGAACACCGACGTGGGCAAGGGCGCGGGCCCGGTGGCGGACCCGGCCTCGCCGCAGACGGTGACGTTCTTCTCCTGGGTCGGTAACGAACCCCAGATGAAGAAGATGGCCGCCGAGTTCCACGACAAGCACCCGAACATCACCATCAAGTTCGAGAACGCCCCCGCCGAGCAGGCGCAGCAGGTGCTCAGCACCCGCATCGCCGGCAACACCGCCCCCGACGTCGCCTACATCAACGCCAGCGACACCAACGACTACGCCGCCCGAGGGGCGCTCGTCGACCTCGGCGGCTACATGAGCCGCAGCCAGGTGGTGCAGCCGGACGACTACGTCGACGGCTTCAAGACGTTCGTCACCTGGAACGGCAAGATGTGGGGGCTGCCGTTCGACGGCGAGACGACCGGCCTGTTCTACCGGACCGACCGCTTCAAGGAGGCCGGCCTGGCCGGCCCGCCGAAGACGTGGGAGGAGTTCAAGGCCGCCGCCGCCAAGCTCACCGACGCCGCGAACGGCAAGTACGGCTTCGAGGTGTTCGCCTCGGAGGCGGCCTACTACTTCTACCCCTGGCTCTACCAGGCCGGCGGCGAGACCCTGAGCAAGGACGGCAAGGACGTCGCCTTCGACAGCGCGGCCGGCAAGACGGCCGCCGCCTTCTACGTGGACCTGGCCAAGTACGCCCCGCGCGACTACTTCAACTCCAACTCCTACGACGGCCGGGTGGCCTTCGCCAAGGGCGACGTGGCGATGTACGTCGCGGGCGCCTGGTTCGCCGGCACCCTCGCGGACGAATACCCCAAGATCACCGGCAAGTGGGCCGCGGCGCCCCTGCCCGACGGGGCCGCCGGCTGCAAGACCACCATCGCCGGGGACTCACTGGTGATGTTCAACAAGACGAAGGTCTCCGACGCCGCCTGGCTGTGGATGGAGTTCCTCTCCCAGCCGGACAACCTGGCCGCGTGGACGTACAAGACCGAGGGCACGCTGCTGCCGCCGACGAAGGCGCTGCTCGGCAGCGACGACCTGGCCAAGGAGAAGCCGGTGCTCAAGCCGTTCGCCGACCTGATGGCCTGCGGCGTCGCGAGCGCGGCGCCCAACCCCAAGTATCCGCGGATCGAGACCGTGCTCAACGAGGAGCTCAGCAAGGCCATCTACGGCGAGCAGACCCCGGCCGAGGCGCTGGACAACGCCGCCACGCAGGGCCGGGCGATCCTCGCCCGCGGCTGACCGGGCGAGCGGTCAGGTCGGGCGGCGTACGGAGGAGAGGACAAGGCATGAACAGGCGCGGCCTCCCGGCCCGGGTCTGGAAGGAACGTTCGGCGTACGTCTTCCTGCTGCCCGGCATGGTGATCTTCTCGGTCTTCACGCTGGCCGCCCTGGTCTTCGCCGTCTACCTGACGTTCCACCGGTGGAGCATCATCGAGCCGGACAAGCCGTTCGTCGGCCTGGACAACTACCGCGACATGATGCACGACGAGCGGTTCGTCGAGTCGGTGCTGAACACCGTCTACTTCAGCGGCGCCTCGGTCCCGCTCTCGATGGTGACGGGACTGCTGCTCGCGCTGCTGGTCAACCTGCCGCTGCGGATGCGCGGCTTGTTCCGGGCCGCGTTCTACCTGCCCGTCGTCACCCCGTTCGTGGTCTCCGCCATCCTCTGGAAGTGGCTCTACAACAGTGACTACGGACTGTTCAACTACTACCTGCTGCAGGCGCACCTCATCGACGACCCGCTGCTGTGGCTGTCGGACAAGAACATCGCGATGCCGGCCGTCATCCTGATGAGCGTCTGGGCGGGCGCCGGATTCTCGATGGTGGTCTACCTCGCCGGGCTGCAGGCGATTCCCCAGGAGCTCTACGAGGCGGCCCGGATCGACGGCGCCGGCGCCTGGCACCGCCTGCGGTACGTCACGATCCCCATGCTCCGGCCCACCACCCTGTTCCTGCTCGTCATGGGCATCATCAGCTCACTGCAGGTCTTCACCCAGATCTTCGTGATGACCAACGGCGGACCGGTCAACAGGACGACGACGATGGTCTACTACATGTATCTCTGGGCGTTCAAGTACTTCGACATGGGTTACGCCAGCACGCTGGCGTTCGCGCTCTTCCTCATGCTGCTCGTCTTCACGGCGTTGCAACTGCGCCTGGCCCGGCGCGGGGCCGTCGCATGACCGGCCAGTTCGGGCTGCGGCAGAAGGCGCTCACTTACCTGGTGCTCGCCCCGCTCGCCATCCTGTTCCTGGCGCCGTTCGCCTGGCTGGTCAGCGCCTCGTTCCAGCCGATGGGGGAGATCTTCTCCAGCACGCCGCACTGGATCCCGCAGGACGCGACGCTGGAGGGGTACAAGGGCTTTCTGAACGTCGGCCAGCTCACCAAGGCCCAGCAGGCCCAGGGGCACGGCGACTGGCGGTGGTTCGTCAACAGCGCCGTCGTCGCGGTCACGATCACCGTGCTGCAGACGTTCTTCAACGCGCTGTGCGCCTACTGCTTCGCCAAGCGCCGCTTCCCCGGACGGAACGGGATCTTCGTCCTCTTCCTGGCGACCATGATGGTCCCCGGGCAGGTCACCCTCATCCCGAACTACCTCATCATCCAGCACATCCCCTTCTTCGGCGGCAACGACTGGACGGGGAACGGCGGGCACGGCTGGCTCGACTCCTACTGGGGCCTGATCATGCCGGGGATCGTGTCGGCGTTCGGCATCTTCCTGCTCCGCCAGTACATGCTCTCGATCCCGGACCAGCTGCTGGAGGCGGCCCGCATCGACGGCGCGGGCGAGTTCCGCATCTTCCGCTCCGTCGTGCTGCCGCTGTGCGGCCCGGCCCTCGCGGCGAACGCGATCTTCACCTTCCAGGGGGCGTGGGAGGACTTCTTCTGGCCGCTGATCATCATGTCCAGCCCGGAGAAGATCACCGCGCCCGTGGGCCTCGCGCTCTTCGTGGTGCAGAACCGCACGTCGTGGACGTTGTTGTTCGCCGGCTCGGTGATCGCCGCGCTGCCTATGATCGTCGTGTTCCTCGTCTTCCAGCGCAGGTTCGTGCAGGGCATCGCCCTCACCGGGATCAAGGGGTGACATGACGACGGCACATCCGGCACATCGGAACGAGGCGCGGGGCGTGCTCGCCCGGCTGCTCGAAGCCGGGAACGGCGTGCTGAGGTGCGCGCCCGCCTGGGTCGCGCGCGACTTCCTGCCGCCGGGCCGGCGGCTCGGCCTGCCCGAGCACGCCTACGACGCGGGGGAGCGCGGCGCGATCTGCGAGCGGTGGCTCGCCTCGACGACGAAAGCCGACAACCGCGTCGGCCCCCCTGACGAAGGGCTCAGCCACGTCGTGGGGGAGCACGGCGAACGGCTCCTGCTGCGCGACGCCGTGACCGCCGACCCCGCCGCGATCCTCGGCGCGGCGTACGCCGCCACGCACCCCGCCGGGCTCGGCCGGCTGGCCAAGATCTTCGACTACGCCTACCGGCTGCCGTACCACATCCATCCGCCCCAAAAGTTCGCCTCCCTGGTCGGCCGGAACGCCAAGGACGAGTCGTACCACTTCCTGCCGGGCGCCGAGCCGGGCGCGCATCCGGAGACGTTCTTCGGCGTGCACCCGTGGATCGCGGAGCGGGCCGCGTACGACGTTCTGCTGCCCTATCTCGTCGATTGGGACAGCGACCTGATCCTGCGGCACGCCCGCGCGGAGCTCCAGGTCGCCGGCGAGGGCTTCCACGTGCCGTCCGGCGTGCTGCACGCCCCCGGCACCGCCCTCACCCTCGAACTGCAGGAGGACTCCGACGTCCTGGCGATGTTCCAGGCGCTCAACGCCGGCCGGATCATCTCCAAGGACCTGCTGTTCAAGGACGTCCGCCCGGGCGACCGGGCCGAGCACGGTGAGCGGTTCCCGCTCGGCTTCGTGGACTGGGAGGTCAACGGCGACCCCTGGTTCTACGAGAACCGCCACCTCAGCCCGCTGCCGGTCGCCGGCGCGGACGGCGACGGCGCGGAGACCTGGGTCTTCTACAACACCGGGAAGTACGCGGGCAAGCGCCTCGTCGTCCCGCCGGGCGGGGTGCACCGGGTGCGCGAGCCCGGCGTGTACAGCGTGTTCGCCTGGACGGGGGAGGGCAGGTACGCCGGGCAGGAGGTGCGTGGGGGCGAGCCGGGGATGGACGAGCTGGTGGTGACGTTCGACGCGGCGACTCGGGAGCACGAGGTCGTCAACACAGGCCAGGAGGATCTGATGGTGTTCCTGTTCTTCGGACCCGACCTGCACACGGAGACACCGTCCATCCCGGGCCGGGCGCGGTGACGGCGGACGTGGCTCGGACGCTCACGTGTGCAGCACGACCTGGCCGTCCCGCTGGGTGACCCGGTAGGTCTTGAGCCCGACGCGCTCCGGCTCCAGCAGCGAGCGGCCGCTCTCCAGGTCGAACTCCCAGCCGTGCCAGGGGCAGCGGATCACTCGGCCGGCCCTGCCGTAGACGTACTCGTGCGGGCCGGCCGCGACGAGGGTGCCGCTCAGCGAGCCCGTGCACAGCGACGCGCCCATGTGCGGGCACCGGTCGCTGATCGCGAAGAACTCTTCACCGACGCTGATGACGCCGACCGGCCGCCCGTTCACCTCGACCGTCCTGCACCCGTCCCCGCGCACCTCTTCGACGCTGCCGACCAGGATCTCCACGCGCACCCCCACGATCCTCTACCGCCATGCCAATCGATTTGCTATCCATAACTATGAGGGCTTCGCACCGCCTCCGCAACGATCGCCCGGACAGGAGTTCCCATGGCCGACCCGCGTGACCAGCCCCGCGCCGAGGCGTCCGCGCCGAGCCGCTACCGGCTCGTCGACTGCGACGTCCACCCGATCACCAAGCACGGCCTCGCGGAGCTCAGGCCGTTCCTGTCCCAGGCCGAGCAGCGCCGCCTGGGCCTGGACGAGCGGCGGAACCTGACCACGACCGGGCATCGTGAGGCGGTGTCGATCCCGCGGAACATGCTCTACGTCAACCAGGCCGGCGTCCTGCGCGACGACGCCCGCGCCCCGGACGGCTCCGCGCCGGGCGCCGACCCGGCCTTCACCGCCCGGCAGCTGCTCGACGGCAACGGCATCGACCGCGCGGTGCTCATCGGCGGCGAGGTGCTGGGACTCGGGGCCATGCCCGACCCGGACGCCGCGGCGATGATCGCCTCGGCCTACAACCGGTGGCTCGCCACGACCTGGTTCGACGCCGACGACCGCTACCGCGGCTACATCGTGGTCGGCGCGCGGGACCCGCTGCTCGCGGCCAGGGAGATCCGGCGCGCGGCCGAGGACCGGCGCTTCGTCGGCGTGCTGCTGCCGCTCACCGACACGCTGATGGGGCTGCGGCACTACTATCCGATCTACGAGGCCGCGAACGAGCTCGGCCTGCCGGTCGCCGTCCACCCCAACTCCGGCGAGGGCATCTTCCGCACCTCGCCGCCGATGGCGGGCGGGACGCCGACGTACTACGTCGAGTGGCACAGCGGGCTGAGTCAGGTGTTCCAGGCGAACGTGATCAGCCTCGTCTGCCACGGGGTGTTCGAACGCTTCCCCAACCTCAAGGTGATCGTCACCGAGGGCGGGCTGGGCTGGATCCCCGACGTGATGTGGCGGCTGGACAAGAACGTCAGAGGGCTGCGCGACGAGGTGCCCTGGGTGCGGCGGCTGCCCAGCGAGTACATCCTGGACCACGTCCGGTTCACCACGCAGCCGCTGCCGGAGCCGAAGCGCCGCCACCATCTGCACGTGCTCTGCGAGATCGCCCACGCCGAGCGCACGCTGATGTTCAGCTCCGACTATCCGCACTGGGACTTCGACGACCCGCGGCACGCGCTGGGGACGCTGCCGGCGGCGATCAGGCAGCGGGTGAGCAGCGAAAACGCGGTGGAGACGTACGGCGACCGGCTCTGACGCACCCCGCACCGACCCCGGCGCTCACCCCGCTCGTCGGCGTCCGTCGCTGGTCAGAGCGGCGGGCGGGCGGGGGCTCGCTGGAAGGCGAGCAGGATCGCGGTGTAGGCGGGCTTCGGCTGGAGGTCCTCGTCGAACGGCAGCGGCCGCCGCGCGGCGCCGTCCGGGCGCGGATAGTCCTCCTGCAGCCAGGTGTAGCGGTCGCTCAGCCCGAAGTTGAGCACCACCTTCACCGCGGGCTCGCGAAGGGCCACGGACAGGTAGCGCGCGTACACCTCCGCCACGGCCGCGTCCCGGCTGGGGATGTCGGCGTCCAGCCCGTCGTCCTGGACGTCCATCTCGGTGATGAAGACGGACAGGCCACGCGCCGCGACGGCCGACAGGAAGGCCCGGTAGGCGGGTGCGTCGAAGCTCTGGGCGAACCCGTCCGCGTTCAGGTGCGCCTGGATCCCCAGCGCGTGCACCGGGACGTTCCTGCTCCTCAGATGGTCGATGGCCTTGAGCATCGACCGGCGGCGGGCGGGCGCGTCCGGCCCGGTCTCGAACCCGAACTCGTTGATGAGCAGCAGCGCGCCGGGGTCGCACCGGTGGGCTAGCCGGAACGCCTCCTCGACGTAGCCGGGCCCGATCGTCTGGTACCAGGGCTCGGCCGTCCAGAATCCGTTGGCGTCCTTGTCCTCCCCGTCGGTCACCTCGTTGGCCACCACCCAGGCCCGCACCCGTCCGGCATAGTGGGCGACCTCCCGCCGGATCGTCCCGAAGAGCAGCTCGCGCGCCTCCCGCCTGCCGAGGCCGAACAGGGCATCCGGCTCCCAGCCCTCACCCAGCCCCTCGTCCCAGACCAGGTGGGCGGCGAGCATCGGCTGTCCGTTACCGGTGGCGAACGACACGATCCGGTCGCCGTAACCGAAGTCCAGCGGTGCGTCCGGCGTCGGCTTGAGCCGGTACCACAGCAGGTCGTCCTCGGTGAGCAGCATCCCGCTCTCCCGCGCGTACAGCGCCGCGTAGCCGGCGTCCGGCTGCACCTGCCACGTCGCGGCCGAGGAGCCGTACCGGATCCCTTTGGCCAGCGCCGCCCGGTGCAGCCGTCCGGACGGAGCCGCCTGCCCCGGCCCGCCGGAGAGAGGCGACCGGTCCGGTCGGCCGGACGGCGCCGCCCAGGCCGCGCCCGTGAACGCCGACGTGCCACCACCCAGCAACGCCGCGGCTCCCAGGCCGCCGGCCTTGATGAACGACCTCCGGCGCAGACCTTCGTGACCTGCCATCGCCTTCTCCTTCGCCGAGCTGTTCGAAGAATGACGCGCCATGCAAATCGATTTCCCTACAGATACACCCGCCGCTCGCGTCCTGGGAAGACCTAAGATCGCCCCGCCCCGCCGACTGTCGTGTCCCACCTCAGTCGGAAATTTCTGCGATCCACCCGAAATGATGGGCCGGTTCCTGCCATGTAAGGAGATGTCCGCATTTGGTACTGACAAGGAGATCAGCCATGGGGAGCGCCCGTGGATGACGACGGGGTGGCCGGATTCGAGGCCGTCTACCGGGAGACGTACGACCAGATCGCGGCCTACGCCGCGCGCCGCTGTGACTCTCCGCAGGACGCGGCCGACGTCGTGGCGGAGACCTTCACCATCGCCTGGCGCCGGCGGGCCGATCTGCCGCCGGGGCAGGAGATCAGACTCTGGTTGTACGGGGTGGCCCGCAAGGTGCTGGCCGATCACCGCCGGAGCACGGCCAGGCAGCGGCTGAGCAGCGTCGAGCTGGACGCCGAGCTGACCGGCTTCTATGAGGACGCTCCCGGGAGCAGCGTCGAGCTGAGCGCGATCGGCGCGGCGTTCCGCAGCCTGCCGGACGACGACCGGGAGCTGCTCGCGCTGGTCGCCTGGGAGGGGCTGGAGCGCGCGGAGATAGCCGTGATGCTGGGGCTGTCCCGCAACGCCGTACGCATCAGGCTCTACCGTGCCCGCAGGCGCTTCTCCCGCGCGCTCGACGAAGCCGGGGTCCGGTTCACCACGTCAAGCCGGATGATTCCGGCGGGGAGGCCGTTGTGAGGAACGTCGAAGAGCTCAACGCACACCTCAGGCCGCTGTCCCGGGTCGCGCCTGGACGGCCGGACAGCCACGCGTCCGGTACGGGGGCACGCGCGTTGCTGGCCTCGATCGTGGCCCAGGAGTCGGGCGCCGCCGCCGGAACCCGGGAGCCGAACGTCGCCGCCGGCATCCGGGAGCCGAACGTCGCCGCCGGCATGCAGGAGCCCGGCGGCGCAGGCAGAGCGCCGGGGCGTCCCCGCCGCTTCGCCGCACGCGGTCCCCGGCGGCTCGCGCTGGGCCTAACCGCCGCGGCCGTGCTCGCCACGGGCATCGTCGTGGGGCCGAGCCTGCTGGAGGACGGACGCGGCGCGGCGGTGTCCTACGCCAACTCCGCGATGGAGATCCACCTGGAAGGCGACCAGTACGTCGCGCACATCAAGGACCCGTTCGCCGACTACGACACCTACACCCAGGCGTTCCACGCGGTCGGCCTGAACGTCGAACTACGCCTGGTGCCCGCCTCGCCGGGCAGCGCGGGGAAGATCCTGGGCACGATGATCTGGGATCAGCGTTCGAGCGGCCCCCGCCCGGAGGTCAGGCCGGAGCCTTCCGGCCCCGTGATCGACGGCGTCTCCCTCTCCGTGCAGACCACCCCCGAAGACTGCCGGCCAGGACAGGACAGCCGCTGCGCCATGGTGATGCGCATCCCCGCCGCCTTCACCGGCCATGTGGAAGTCAAGCTGGGACGCCAGGCGCAGCCCGGAGAGGAGTACGCCAACTTCGACTCGGCCATGGCGCCGGGGGAAATGTTCGACGGGGTCAAGCTGAGAGAGGGCCGCCCCGTGGCCGACATCCTCGCCGAGGCGCGCGACCGTGACCTGACCGCGGTGTTCAGCCTCATCCGCACGGACGAGCGTACGGGCGGCCTGTCCTTCGAGCCGATGACCGCCGGCCAGGTCGGATCCGGCTGGACGGTCTGGAACGCGTGGCAGGTGAAGGCCGGCGTCATCCGGCTGCTGGTCACTCCGGAGCGGCTGCCCGAGAACCCGTTCTACAACGGCAGCGCGCCCCCACCCGCCTCCTGACCCCATCCGCCGGCGGAGCCTGCTCAAGCGACGGCGCCGATCCGGTACAGCCCGGGCCCGCCGGCGAAGAAGTAGTCCTTGGTCCTGTCGCCGTCGATGGCGACCGCGCCCAGGTAGTCGTCGACGTCGAGGGTGTCCTCCTCCCAGAGGTAGAGGACCGCGTTCGGGGCCACGCACTTGTCGACCTCGACCCGCTGGTTCACGGCGATCGACACGTAGTCCGCGGTCACCGGCCAGACCCTCACCCCGGTGCTGGTGTTGATGTACACCTCGTCGTGCCCGTTCTCGGTGATCTCGAGAGCCCGGAGCCCGTCGAGGAACACGTTCCCGCCACAGGTCAGCGCGGAGGCACTCTGGCCGGCGACCGCCGCCGAGGCCCCGCTGACGGCCAGACACGCGGCCACCGTGCCCACGGCCGCGAGTCGCGATAGCTTCCGCCAGGTACGCATACCGATTCCCTTCCGCCGTTCACTGGAATCTCCAAGCGAACACGACGACGTGCACAAACGGGCTTCGGCGCGACTTCTCCGCACGTCAGCAGGGCGGTGCTCCCGGCATGGGTACGGGATCCGGACGCCGGGAAGGGTGGCGCACGCGGCGGGACCCGGACGCGGGGGGCGGCGCACGCGCAGGGGTCCACATGCCGGCCACTTCTGTCGGTGGCCGGTGGCATGATCCGGCCATGACGGTCTTCACCCCGCCTCCGGGCACCGCGGCCTGGCAGCACCTCGGCGTACGCACCGGCTTCGAGGTCGTCTACCTCCGCTCCACCCCCGGCGGCTGTCGCGTCGAGGGCTGCACGACCGCGGTCGAGGACGGCGACGCCTGGGTCTTCGACTACGTCATCGAGCTCGACCCGGGCTGGGCCACCCGCTCGGCCCGGCTGACGAGCCGTTCCGCCAGGGGCGAGCGTCACCTCATCCTGGAGACCGACGGCGCCGGCCACTGGCGGCTGGACGGGAAGCCGGCACCCTGGCTGGACGGATGCCTCGACGTCGACCTGGAGTCCTCGGCCCTCACCAACGCGTTCCCCGTACACCGGCTGCACCTCGATGTGGGCGCCGCCTCGCCTGCTCCCGCGGCCTTCGTCCGAGCCGCCGACCTGGCCGTCGAACGGCTGGAGCAGCATTACGCCCGGCTGCCCGACGACGGCGGGCGACAGCGGTACGACTACGCCGCGCCGGTCTTCGACGTCGCCTGCCGCCTGACGTACGACGAGTCCGGCCTCGTCCTCGACTACCCCGGCCTGGCCGTCAGGGCCGCCTGAAACGCCACTCGCTTGGACGAGTCACCCCGCCAGGGCAGTGACTCCTCGCGTCAGCCCGGAAGGCGTAGCTTGCACATGCCCTCGACAAACAGTCACCGATCACGCGCTCGCGCCCGTGCTCACCTGCGTGGCGGTGACGTCCAAAGCCTGGACACCGCCCTTGGCATCGAGCTTGAAGACCGCCTCGCGTCGGCGTTCATCCCGTTCGGAAGAGTCCTCCAGCAGCGTGGCCAGCTCGGTGAAGTACCCTCCGCGTCCGGACGCCGGAACGGCCTTCAGTGCCTGGACAGGATCTCTGGCGCAGCCTGAGCGAGAGCGATGCACGCCAGCAGAGCGCCGCACACCAAAGGCCGTGACCGTCCTCCGCATGAAGGTGGTCCCTGCCCGATATGAGCACGATCCGGTCCCGGCCATCAGCAGATGACCGGCCAGGGCGGCGTTCTCCCGAATGGCTGTGCGGCTCACCGGCCGTGCGAGAGGGACAGCGGCACACCCAGATCATGCGGTTGGTGAGGAGTCGTGCTGTTCGCTTGAGTGGGCGAGCCGGAGACGCCGACGGAGGTCATGTGCCTGGCGAAGGTGGACGCGTGCTGACGTGTGGTCGCCGGCGATCCGAGCCAGACAGGCGAGTTCGGTGTGGGCGTCGGCTTGTCCTTGAACATGACTGATCTGTCCGGCAAGAACGAGGGCGATGGTGGCGTGATGGAGGGCGGTGGTGGGATCGCCAAGTCCGCGATGGGTGACGGCCAAGTTGTAGTGGGTGTCGGCCTGGTTCATCAGGTCTCCCAGATCCTCGAACAGGGCAAGAGCTTGGTCGAGGTGAACCTGCGCGTCATGATGGTGGCCCAAGTGCTCGTCCAGCATCCCGAGTTGCCGGTGGCAGATGCCGATGCCACGGCGTTGGCCGACCTGCTCGAACAGGTCTTTTGACCGGACGAGGTGTTCGCGTGCCGCGGTGGACTTACCTTCCAGCCGGTCGAGTATGCCGAGATTGGAAAAGGCGAACGCCCTCTCCACGAGGTTGTCGCCCGAAAGGGCGACGGTAAGGCAGAAATTGGCGTGTGCCCGGGCTTCGGACAGGTTGCCCAGCCACTTGTGGACATTGCAGAGTTCGTGGTGGATGATCGCTTGGCCGGTTCGGTTGCTGAGTCGGATGTACAGGGCGAGCGAGATCTTAAAGTGCGCGAGCGCGCTGAGGTAGCGGCCGGTGCGCATGTCTACCAGACCGAGGCCTTGATGCATGGCTGCCTGGCCGAGCGCGTCATCAGCCTGTTCGGCCAGCTTCAGCGCCTGGCTGCTCAGTTCGACGATTTCGGAGTAAAAGCCGCGCATCCGCTGGTAGGACTCCAGGTTGTAGGCCAGCCGCCACGCATAGGGCGAGCGCGCGGACAGGCTTCGGCGAGCGACGGCGAGAAGATCCGCGTGCTGCTGGTCTAGCCAGCGCAGCACGGCGACATCTGATTCGTGTAGGGGAGGTGGCAGACGGGGATCTCCCTTGTCCGCATCCAGGTAGGTCACAGAGTCGCTGGAGTCGAGCAAGAGAACCGAGGCATCGACGATGCCGTTCACGTACCGGAAAAGCCGTTGGAAGGTGCTGGTCATTTGTCGGGTGCTGTCGTGCTTGCCGGATTCGATTAGAGCGGTGGCGCGCACGGCGTCGTGCATGCGATAGCCGACGCCGCTGCGGTTGTCCGCGATGAGTAGACCGCGCTGGTAGAGGGTGGCGAGTTGCTGGTTGGCCTTGTCGAGTTGCTGATCCGCGAGGACGGCGGCGATGGGAGCGGTAATCAATGAGCCGGGGTAGTGAGCGACGCGGCGAAGCACTAGCCGTGCGGGTTTGGTCAGAGCGGCAAGGGAACGAGCGAAGGCGGCAGAGGTCTCGTCACTGATCGTCCCAGCCGGGGCAACGGGGATACTGAGGGCCGGGTTGGCCGCCTTCAGATCGCTCATCTGCCGGATGGCAAGCGGAAGCCGGAACTCGGCGGCGATCGCGGCAACGGCTTGTGGGTCGCGCAGCCCAGCCCGTCGTAAGACGGCGCCGGCCAGTCGGGCAGCCTGGCTTTGAGTGAAGGGTTGCAAGGTGATGCCGCAATCGGGATCGAGGCCGGTCAGCACATGGCGGGTAGTGATCAATATCGCCGATCCATCGGCTGCGGGTAGCAGGGGACGGATCTGTTCGGCGGTGTCGGCGTCGTCCAGGACGATCAGCATCTTCTTGCCTGCGGTGACGGCGCGCCAAGTGCGGCTGAGCGCGGCCACGCTGGTGATGTTCGGATCAGGCGGCACGTTGAGGGCGTTGAGCAGGGTGCGTAGTGCTGAGGTGATGGTCAACCGCGACTCGGCCGCGGCATAGGTGCGTAAGCCCAGCCAGAACACTCCGTCGGGGTAGCGTGCGGTCAGGGCACGGGCAGCACAGATGGCTAGCTCGGTTTTTCCAGTCCCAGGCATACCGGCGATGATCATCATGAGGGGTCCGGATCGGCTTCCCGAAGCCGTGGAGGCCGTCAAGCGGCGCAGCTCTTTGCTGCGGCCGACGAAGATCCGGGTGCCGGACGGGACCTGCAACATCGAATCGACCTGCGAGTCGTCCGTCCCGAACATCGCTGGATATTGCGGATTCCCGTTCGGCAGTGCGATCAGCGTGCCGGCGCTCACCATGCTGGTCATCAGGATCAGGCCCCCGAACATCCACCAGTTCCATGTCATGGTGAGAAGGTTGGTGAGCCCTCCGGCTGCCACGCCGGCCATCGGGCCCAACGCCACGATGACGAGACGCCCTCGCCGCTGCCCCCGTAATCCACCTGCCATCGAGTCACCTCATGTTGCTGTCGCCCGGGTCGGCGGTTTACGGCGGTCGCATGCAGATGTGTAAGAGCGTGCCCGGGGCTGACTATGAGTAGTCCCGCGAATGGAGGTGATCGGGTTCTCCGGAACAGGCTGAGGGGCCACGAAGATTCCGGACAGCCGAACGTCCCGAGGCGGGGCCCTGCAAGGGCATCCCAACGGGTTCGCGGCCTAGCCTTTCGGGACGGCGAGGTCCGGCTCGGGCTAGGCCACGTTCCAGATTTCAGGCAGGGACGCGCGGCAGGTGACGCAGACGAAGTCGTTGTCCTTGACGATGTTGCACTGGCGGCATCGCATGCAGCGGCGGAAGACGACGGAGTGGGTGAAAGCGCCAGGGTGCTCAAGCACCGCTCAGGCCGATGCGGCATCTACCGCCGGCAGGAGTGTCGGAGCGGTGGGAGGTGGCCCCGGGGGGCGCGGTCGATGGTGGGGTGCGTCACTATGTTTACGTAAACATTTGTGAATCCTTCCCCTGGAGATCGACAGTGATGGCTGATCGCCCGTTTCGCTGGCTTCGCCGGCCCGCCGCATCCTCCCGTGGACTGAGCTACGGCGCGGACTACAACCCCGAGCAATGGCCCCCGCACATCTGGCGGCAGGACGTCGAGGCGATGCGCCGGGCGGGTGTGACCATCGTGTCGCTGGCGATCTTCTCGTGGGCCCGGTTGCAGCCCGCCGCCGACCGGTGGACGTTCGAATGGCTGGACGAGGTCATGGACCTGCTGCACGAGGGCGGCATCGCGGTCGATCTGGCCACCGCCACGGCCTCCCCGCCCCCGTGGCTGACGGCCGCGTACCCGGAGATCCTGCCCGTCGACCACGAGGGCCGCACCCTGTGGCCGGGCGGGCGCCAGCACTGGCGCCCCACCTCGCCGGTCTTCCGCGAGCACGCGCTGCGCCTGGTCCGCGCCATGGCGGAACGCTACGGTGACCACCCGGCGCTGGCCGCCTGGCACATCTCCAACGAGCTGGGCTGCCACAACGCCCACGACTACTCCGACGACGCCGCCGCGGCCTTCCGCACCTGGCTGCGCGCCCGTTACGGCACCGTCGAGGAGCTCAACCGGGCCTGGGCCACGTCGTTCTGGTCGCAGCAGTACGGCGACTGGAGCGAGATCCTGCCACCCCGCCTGGCCGCCTCCTTCCCCAACCCCACCCAGCAGCTCGACTTCCGGCGCTTCTCCTCCGACGCGCTCAAGGAGCACCTGCGCGCCGAACGCGACCTGCTGGCCGAGCTGACCCCCGGCATCCCGGTCACCACCAATTTCATGGTGATGGGCGAGACCAGGAACATGAACTACGCCGACTGGGCCGGCGAGGTCGACTTCGTCTCCAACGACCACTACCTGCTGACCGGCACGCAGGCCCGCGACGAGCTGTCGTTCTCGGCGAACCTCACCGGCAACCTGGCGGGCGGCCGGCCCTGGTTCCTGATGGAGCACTCGACCAGCGCCGTCAACTGGCAGCCGATCAACCTGGCCAAACCGCCCGGCGGCCTGGCCCGCGACTCGCTCACGCACGTCGCCCACGGTGCCGACGCCGTCTGCTTCTTCCAGTGGCGGCAGTCGGCGGGCGGCGCCGAGAAGTACCACTCGGCGATGGTCCCGCACGCCGGCACCGACAGCGAGGTCTTCCGGGACGTCACCGAGCTCGGCGCGACCCTCCGGGCGCTCGCGCCGGTCGCCGGCACCCGCCGCCGCCCCGCCCAGGCGGCCATCGTCTTCGACTGGGACTCCTGGTGGGCCGCCGAACTCGACTCCCACCCCACCTCGCTGCTGCGCTACCGGCAGGAGGCGCTCGACTGGTACTCGGCGCTCACCGCGGCCGGCATCCGCGTGGACGTCATCCCGGCCGGCGGGCAGGACGACACCTCGTTCGACCGGTACGCGCTGCTCGTGGCCCCGATTCTGCACGTGGTGCCGCAGGACCTCGCCGACCGCCTGACCCGGTACGCCACCTCCGGCGGTCACCTGGTCACCACGTACTTCTCCGGCATCGTGAACGAACACGACCAGGTCTGGCTCGGCGGCCACCCCGGCGCCCTGCGCGACCTGCTCGGCATCCGCATCGAGGAGTTCGCGCCCCTCTTGGACGGCGAGCGGGTGGAGCTGGACCTCGGCGTGGCCGGCACGCTGTGGACCGACCGCGTCGAGGTCACCGACGAGGACGTGGAGATCGTCGCCCGCTACACGACCGGACCCCAGGCGGGGCGCGCCGCCGTCACCAGACGCCGCACCGGCGCCGGCTCGGCCGGCTACGTCTCCACCCGTCTCGGCCCCGACGGCCTCGCGCCCGTGCTCGGCCGCCTGCTGGAGTCCGCCGGCGTGACCGGCGAACTCCCGGCCGCCCTGGCGGGCTCGGTGGAACTGGCCATCCGCTCCGGACCCGACGCCGACTACTGGTTCCTGATCAACCGGACGGACGACGACGTCGCCGTGGACGGGGTGGAGGGGGAGCCGATCCTGGCGCCCTCGCTGGCCAAGGACCTCAACCTCGGGCCACGCCAGGTCTGCGTGCTGCGCCGCCCGGCAACGGAGAACGGCTGAGCGTCGAGGACGGCTGAGCGTTGGGGCCGGCTGATCCGCGGACGGCTGGCCCCGGGATGGTCGCGGGGTCAGCCGTAGTAGTCGCGGATCTCCCAGTAGCGGGAGGGGTGGCCGTCACAGGTGTACTGGACGGCCTCCAGGTTGTTCACGGTGCTCACGCCGCCGGCGACGGTCAGGCACTTGGCGGTCTGCGCGTTGCGGAACTCGACGTACTGGGCGGTGCCGTTGCCGAGCGCCCAGTACCGCGAGGGGTGCGTGTCGCAGGTGTACTGCAGGGCGACGACGTTGTTCTCGGTGCTGACGCCGCCGGCGATGGTCAGGCACTTGCCGGTCTGACGGTTCTTGACCTGGAGGTACGCGCTGGAATAGCCCCAGATGTCCCACCGGCGGGACGGGTGGCTGTCGCAGGTGTACTGGACGGCGTGGACGTTGTTGTCGGTGCTGACGCCGCCGGCGATGGTCAGGCACTTGCCGGTCTGACGGTTCACCAGCTGAACGTTCGACGCGGCCCAGACGGCGGTCCCGTACGACCGAGCGGACGACACAGCGGACGACCGAGCGGACGACCCGGTGGCAGATGCGGTGGCCGACGCCGGAGAGACGGCGGCGGCGCCGGCGACGGTGCCGGCGGCGAGCAAGGGTGCGATGACGGCGGCCGCCCTGCGGGCGGTCCCGTGCGGAGCAGGTGACTTCATGGACACAGCGTGTGGTCGCGCGGGCCCGCCCGCCTGAGTAGCCGATACTCAACCGCGGCTGTGGGCGACGCGCCGCGCCGCGGCTGAACGAGCGGAACCGGCGCCCGCGCGAGTACGTTCGTGCTGTCCGTGATCTTCAGCACCGGCGAGGACCTGTCATGCGAGCCGTCACCATCCGAGACCGCGCCGCGGGCGTGGCCGGGCTCTCCCTGACGGAGGAGCCCTACCCGCACGCCGCCGAGAACGACGTGATAGTACGGGTGCACGCCGCCGCGTTCACCCCCGGGGAGCTCGACTGGCCGGGGACGTGGGTCGACCGCGCCGGCCGGGACCGCACGCCCAGCGTGGTCGGGCACGAGGTGTCGGGCGTGGTCGCCGAAGTGGGGTACGGGACCACCCTGCTTACTGTCGGCCAGCGCGTGTTCGGCTACACCGACCCGGCCCGTAACGGCACACTCGCCGAGTACGTGGCCGTGGAGGCGCGCGACCTCGCGCCGCTGCCGTCCGGGGTCGACCACACGGTGGCCGCCGCGCTGCCGATCTCGGGGCTGACCGCGTGGGAGGGGCTGTTCGACCACGGGCGCCTGACGAGCGGGCAGACCGTGCTCATCCACGGCGCGGCGGGCGGCGTCGGTTCGGTCGCCGTGCAGCTCGCCCGGGAGGCGGGGGCGCGGGTCATCGGCACGGGGCGGGCCGCCGTCAAGGACACGGTGCTGGGGCTCGGCGCGGACGCCTTCCTGGATCTGCAGGCCGACTCCCTGGAGGACGCGGGCCAGGTCGACCTGGTGCTCGACGTGATCGGCGGCGACATTCTGAACCGCTCGGCCGCGCTGGTGCGCCCCGGCGGCACGCTGGTCACCATCGCCGCGCCGCCCACGGTCCGGCCCGCCGACGGGCGGGCGATCTTCTTCGTCGTCGAGCACGACCGCGTCCGGCTCGCCGACCTGGCCCTGCGGGTCCGCGACGGGCGGCTGCGGCTGCTCGTCGGCGACGTACGGCCACTGGCCGAGGCGCCCGCCGCGTTCACCCGGTCGGGCCCCGGCAAGACGATCATCCAGGTCAGGGAAGAGGCATAGCGAAACAGGAAAGAGGCATGGCGAAAGCACGGCGGCTCATCGCCGAAAGTTGAACCGGCTCCTGGTTAACCTCCTGACTGCCCGGACAGCTGAACCAGGCGCTCGGCCTCCGCCCGCGTCCTCGCGGACGGCGGCCAGGCGTCCGTGGCCGCGGTCCTGCCCGCCGGTCACGAGGCTGAAGCAGAACGGGAGGAGCCGTCATGATTCGAGTACGGCCAGTTTGTGCCCTTCTGGCCGCCGGCATGGTGGCTGCCACGGCCGCCTGCGGCCCCTCGGGGGAGCGCGCGACCGCCGAGCGGGCGGCCGGGGAGCCGGCCGCCGCCGGGCGTGCGCCGGTCGCCGTAGCCCCGGTGACGGAGACGCCCCCCGGCACAGAGACGCCCGTCACCACGGGGACGCCCACAGCCACGGGTACGCAGCCGCCAGAGGAAACGGTAAAAACGCTGCTGGAACAGCCGCTTCCCGGCGTCAAGGGCAAGACGTTCACGTCGAAGACCGTGGCCTTCCCGCCCGGCGGACGCTCGGTCCCGCACCGCCACGGCAACGCCTTCGTCTACGCCTACGTCGTCGAAGGCACGATGCGCAGCCAGCTCGGCGGCGAGCCCGTGCGCACGTACCGCCAAGGGGAGTTCTGGGTCGAGGCGCCGGGCGCGCACCACGTGCTCACGGAGAACGCCAGTCAGTCGGAACCGGCGAAACTGGTGGTCGTCTACATCTCCAACACAGGAGAGAAGCTCAAGGTCGACGACTGAACCGGCCGCCTGGCGGGGGAACCGGAACCGATCGTCGCGCCGGCGTCATGGTCCGCGCGGCGCAGGAGATGGATCCCGGGCCGGGCCTCGGCGCGTCCCATTGGAGAGGGCAGCGCCGCCCCGGTTCCGTCCACCGCATCCGTCAGCGCCACCACGATCCTCTCCTGACAGGAGGAAGAAACCCTGATGGACCCTGACGCCATCGCCCGCCGCGCGCGCCGGCACGGCTGGACCGTGCAGTTCAGCGCCGACCCCGGAGTAGTGCTGCTCCGCCGTGCCTGGCGGCTGGAGATCACCTTCGTCGGCAACGCCCCGTCGGTCGCGCGCATCATGGGCTCGGAGCGCGACGCCGGCCGGCCCGTCAACCTGCGCTCCATCAACACTCTGATCCGCGCCAGACCGGACGAGATCGCCCAGCGCGCTGCGGAGGCGACCCTGGGCGAGCCCGCCGCCCGCACGGAGGACGCGGGCCCGTAGATCATCCTCGCCGGCTCAGGGTGCGGCATCGAGCCCGGAGCCGGCCGATCGCCAGTTGTGCGGGGCCTGTTTGAGCGTGTACGCCGCCTCAGGCAGATCGTCGCGGACGCGGATCATCCACACGGCCAGCTCGGCGGTGAGGGTGGCCCGCACGTCCGCGAGCGCGGGATCGTCGTACCGGTCGTCCAGCTCGGCGGGGTCGGCGTCCAGGTCGTAGAGCTCGCCGGCGCCGCGTTCGTTCAGCAGCAGCTTCCACCGCCCCCGCCGGAGCATCACCGTCGTCCCCGACTGGGTGACGGTGTTGAGCTCGTCGAAGGTGCGGCCCTCGTAAGGGAAGTGCAGCGGCGGGCGCTCGCCGGGGTCGTAGGACAGCCCGCCGAAGCCGAGCTCGCCGTACGCACTGGCGAACTCGCCGGCCGGATACGGCTCCCCGGTGAGCAGCGGCCACAGGCTGCGCCCCTGGACGCCGGCCGGGATGCCGGCGCCGAGGGCGTCGCAGATCGTCGGGAGCAGGTCGGCGAGCGAGACGAAGGACTCCGCGTCGGCCACCGCCCGCACGCCCGGCCCGGTGACCGCGAACGGGATGCGCATCAGGCACTCGGCCATGCCCGCGCCCTTGCGCTGGAGACCGTAGTCGCCGGTGTAGTCGCCGTGGTCGGCGACGAAGAACACCAGCGTGTCCGCGTCCCGCCCGGTGGCGCGCAGGTGCGCGAAGAACCGGCGGAGCTGGTCGTCGATGAGCCTGAGCATGCCGCAGTAGTTGGCGCGGTAGCGCCGCCACTCGGCGTCGTAGCCGGGCCGTTTCTCCTCCGTCAGCTCGCGCAGCCAGCTGTACATGCCGCCTTTGCGCGCGGCGCCCTCGGGTCCGGCCAGCCGCTCGGGCATCTCCTCCGGGCCGAACATGCTGAAGTACGGCTCCGGCACCTGGTACGGGTTGTGCGGCTCGGGAAAGGACAGCCAAGTGAAGAACGGCCGGTCGGCGGGCGTGCGGTCGACGGCGCCGATCGCCCCGTCGACGATCCGGTACGGAAACTGGCTCTCCACCGGGAACGGCGTCGGCTCGTGCGCGACCGAGTGGTCGAGCCCCGCGAGCCACCGCTCGAAGCGTTCCTGATCGGGCGTGGCCGCGCCGTCCGGGCCGCGGTCGTGCCAGTACGGGGCGGCGAACGTGTCGAAGTCGGCGGCCTCGCGGTGGAAGTGCGTCTTGCCCGCCAGATGCAGCGCGTACCCGGCGTCGCGGAGCACGTCCACCAGGTCGGGCCCGCGCAGCACGTGCCGGGCGGCGCTGTTCTGCCGGACCCGGTGCGCGGACGGGTAACGCCCGGTGAGCAGGCTGATCCGGGCGGGCACGCACAGCGGAGACGTGGTGTAGGCCCGCTGGAATCGCACGCCGGTCTCCATCAGCCCGTCGAGGAAGGGCATGGTGTCCAGCGGGAAGCCGCTCGCGGCCGTCCAGCCGGCCCGCTGCTGGTCGGTCATGATGAGCACGATGTTCGGTCGGTTCACGGGTCGGGGCCTCCGCTAGCGGTCCGCGTACATCGGCTCGGTGTAGTCCGAGCGCGGTTTCCAGTTGGGGAAGGCGAAGTCGTCCAGGCCGACCTGAGCGCCCTTGGCCTTGGCCGCGGCGATGGCCGTGTCCCGCTGCGCCGCGCTGTCGCTGGACAGCTTGGTCAGCGCCGCGCGGACGTCGGTGACGTCGCCGGTGAGCGCGCCCTGGACGATGTCCCCGAGGTTGGGGGTGACCGGCTTCGAAGCGATCTGCACCTGCTGGATGTCCGCGTTGCCGGCGATCGGCTCAGGGGCGAGGAAGACGCTCTCCTTGAACCAGGTGATCAGCTTCTTGTACGCGGGATGCGCCGCCGACCGGTCGACGACGGAGATGTCGCGCGGCGGTTGTGACATGGTCCCGGCGACGCGGAGGGAGTATTCCTCGGTGGTGAAGTGGTCGCTCAGCAGCTTGCTCGCCACAGCGGCGTTCTTGCTGGTCGCCGACAGCCAGTAGTCTCCCGCCTGCGGTGCGTGGTAGGTGGCCACGTCGCCCGGCCCGGGGGTCAGGATGGGCCCCACGCCGAGCTTCGCGCCGAACTCGGGCGCCGCCTTCAGCGCCACGCCGGGGCACCACGGGCCGTCGAAGTAGTAGGCGGCGATCCCGGCGGTCCACCGGGCCCGCGCCACGTCGTCCAGCCAGGAGTTCGCGCCCGGCACGAGCACCTTGTCCTGACGCAGCGAGACCAGGAACTCGATCACGTCCACGTACTCGTCGGCGTGGAAGGCGTACTCGCCGTCGCGGTACCGGACCCCGCCGGCGCCGGCGAACCCGGCCGCCTGAGCCAGATCGTTGACCTGCTCGCCGAGGCGGTTCGGCATGCCGATGTTCCACACCCAGCCGTACGACTGGCCGCCGCCCGCGCTCTGCGCCTTCCTGGCCGCGGCCCGGAATTCGTCGTACGTCCGCGGCGGCGCCTCCGGGTCCAGCCCGGCCCGTGCGAC
This sequence comes from Nonomuraea fuscirosea, assembly GCF_035917475.1. Lineage (NCBI taxonomy): Bacteria > Bacillati > Actinomycetota > Actinomycetes > Streptosporangiales > Streptosporangiaceae > Nonomuraea > Nonomuraea fuscirosea. The sequence goes on from NZ_CP109074.1 coordinate 3,746,496, forward strand.
CAGCTCCTTGTTGAACCACGTCACCGCGGAGTAGGTCTGGTGGCTGAAGATGGGGAAGGCGTAGATCTTGCCGTCGAACGTGTGCAGGCCTTCGATGAGCGAGTCCTTGACCCTGGCCTCGGCCTCCGCGGTGAGCTGCAGCGGCTGCGACCACCCGGCGGCGACGAGCGCCGCGGCGGGCAGGGTGAGCCCGGCGTTGGTACGCAGGTCGGGAAGCTGACCGCTCTGCTTGGCCAGTTGCAGCGCCTGGCCCATCTTCGCGGGGTTGTAGTAGGTGTACTGCACGGGAACGCCGCCGGGGTCCTTGGCGAACGCGGCGAAGATCTCCTTCTTCGCCGTCTGGAGCTGGTTCTGGTGATCCCACCAGGTCAGCCCCTTGCCTGCGGCGCCACCGCCACCGCCTCCGCCGCCGCACGCGCTGGTCGCGGCGGCGGCCGTCAGAGCACCCGCCGCGGCGAGGAACCCTCGCCGAGTCATCGCGGTCATCGGTCCTGCCTTCCACCACACGGCCCGCCGAAGGGGGTTGTGAGTAATGTTGCCGCGTGGCAAATTCATTCTTGCCACGCGGCATGCCACGCGGCAAGACTGTCTTCATCAAAAAATGTCGCCGGGAGGGCGAACGAGTGTGGTGACCCAACGAGACGTGGCACGGCTGGCGGGAGTGTCCGTACGCACCGTGTCCAACGTCGTCAACAATTTCGCCTACGTGTCCGAGGAGACCCGCGCCCAGGTGCAGCGAGCCCTGGACGAGCTGGGCTACCGGCCCAACGTCGCGGCGCGCAGCCTCAACCTGGGGCGGTCCAACCTGCTGGCCCTCGTGCTGCCGCTGGACGTGCCGTACTTCACCGAACTGGCCGCCCACGTGGTGGACGTGGCGGAGGAGCGCGGCTACACGGTGCTGATCGACCGCACGGAGGGGGTGGCGGAACGCGAGCGGCAGATCGTCATGCGGCGCGACCGCTCGGCCCTCTTCGACGGGTTCATCTTCAGCCCGCTCGGCCTGAGCGCGGACGAGCTGCGCGACTGGGCGGGCAACTGCCCGGCGGTGACGCTGGGCGAGGTGCGGGTGGACGGCGTGGACCACGTCGCGATCGACGACACCGACGCCGCCAGGAGCGCGACCGCGCACCTGGCCGCGCTGGGCCGGACCAGGATCGCCGCCATCGGCCTGGTGGACCGGCCGACGGGCAACACCGCGGCGCACCGGTCGGCCGGCTACCGCCAGGCGCTGGAGGAGGCGGGGCTGCCGGTGCTGCCCGAGCTCACCGTGCCGGTGCTGCGCTACCAGCGCCAGGACGGCCGGCAGGCCATGGAGCGGCTGCTCGACCTGGCGCAGCCGCCGGACGCGGTGTTCTGCTACAACGACCTGCTCGCGCTCGGCGCGATGCGGGCGGTGCTGGCCCGGGGGCTGCGCGTCCCGGAGGACGTGGCCGTCGTCGGGTTCGACGGCATCGAGGAGGGCCGGTTCGCCACCCCGCCGCTGACCACCATCGTGCCCGACAAGGAGAAGATCGCCGAGCTGGCCGTGAGCCGCCTGCTGGAGCGCGTCGAAGGCGACCAGAGCCCGCCCGTCCAGCTGGAGGCGCCCTGGCGGCTGATGGTGGACGAGAGCACCGTGGGCACGAGCGGATGACGGCCGTGATCCCCGCCGTGATCCCCGCTGGGGCCCGTCCCCGCCGCGACCGCACCACCCTGTACATCTGGCTCTTCCTGACCCCGACCGTGCTGCTGTACGGCGCGTTCACGATCTACCCGATCGTGGGCAGCTACGTCTACTCGCTCACCGACTGGAACGGGTTCGACGCCAGCCCGTCGTTCATCGGCCTGGCCAACTACCGCGAAGTCCTGGCCGACCCGATGTTCTGGAGCTCGTTCCGGCTGACGCTGGCGTTCATGCTGTTCGCGGTGCCGGCCCAGGTGCTGGCCACCCTGCTGATCGCGATCGTGCTCAACTCACCGCGCATGCCGCTGCGCAAGCTGTTCAGGACCGCCCTGTTCCTGCCGGTGGTCACCACGACGGCGATCGTCGGCGTGGTCATGCAGTTCGTGTTCGACCCGGCCAGCGGCCCGGTGAACCTCGCGCTGCGCGGGGCCGGCCTGGCGCCGGACGGGGTCGACTTCCTCGGCCAGTCCACGACGGCCCTCGGCACGACGATCGGCGTGTACGTCTGGAAGTGGTTCGGCATCACGCTGGTCTACTGGCTGGCCGCGCTGCAGACCGTTCCCCACGAGGTGTACGAGGCGGCCCGCCTCGACGGGGCCGGCGCGCTGGGCACGCTCCGGTACATCACCATGCCCCTGCTCAAGCCCTTCCTGGTCATCATCACCCTGCTCTCGATCGAGGCGTCGCTGCAGGTCTTCGACCTCGTCCTGACCATGACCAACGGCGGCCCGTTCTACTCGACCGAGGTGATCGAGGTGTACATCTACCGGTGGGCCTTCGCCGCGACGGTCCCCCGGCTCGGCTACGCGTCCGCGGCGGCCGTGCTGTTCGGCCTGTTCGTCTGCCTCGTCGGGATGCTGCAACTGCTCGCGATGCGCGCCACCCGCAGGACCAGGGGGATGGCGTGAGCCGCCGGCGCCGGGCGCTGCGCCGGCTGCCCTGGTGGATCGCCGCCGCCGTGCTCGCCATCGGCTGCCTGATCTGGATCTACCCCTTCCTGTGGATGGTCTCCGCGTCGCTGAAGACGTCGGCCGAGGTGTTCACGAAGGGGCTCGATCTGCTGCCCGGTGACCCCGCGTGGAGCAACTACGAGCGCGCCTGGGTCGAGGCGGAGTTCGGGAAGTATCTGCTCAACACCGTGATCGTCACGGTGTGCACGGTCGTCGTCGTGGTGGTCCGGTGTGCCATGACCGGCTACGTCCTGGCCCGCCACGACTTCCGCGGGCGCCGGATCATCATGGGCGTCCTGGTGGCCACGCTGTTCGTCCCCGCCGGGTACACCATCATCCCGCTGGTCGACCTGTCCCAGAAGCTCGGCCTGCTCAACTCGCTGACCGGCATGATCGTGGCGATGTCGGGCGCGGCGAACGTGGCGGCGATCCTGCTCTACTTCGGCTACTTCCGCGGCATCCCCAAGGAGCTGACCGAGGCGGCGCTCATCGACGGCGCCGGGTTCGCCACCGTCTTCTTCCGCGTCATGCTGCCGCTGGCCAAGCCGGTGACGGCCACGGTCACCGTGCTGACCTTCCTGTCCACCTGGAACGCGTTCTTCCTGCCGCTGGTGTTCACGTTCTCGCGGCCCGACCTGCGCACCGTCAGCGTCGGCATGCTCGCGTTCATCGGCGAGAACGCCACCGACTGGTCGGGCATGGCCGCGGCGGCGACGATCTCGCTGCTGCCCGTCGTCGCCCTGTTCATCGTGCTGCAGCGGTACTTCATCGAAGGCATCGCCGGCGCCGTCAAGTCCTGACCCGCTCCCCGTTCTCATCTCCCCGTCCCCATCCAGAAAGTGAGCACCATGTCCGTGCATCCCGCCGTCCCCCGCCCCGAGTACCCGCGCCCCCAGTTCGTCCGCGCCGCCTGGCAGTGCCTCAACGGGACCTGGCAGTTCGAGCGCGACGCCGGTGACTCGGGCCTGGAACGGGGGCTGCTCGACCGGGACCTGACCGGCGAGATCGTCGTGCCGTTCTGCCCGGAGTCCGAGCTGTCCGGCGTCGGCGATCCGGACTTCCACGCCGCCGTGTGGTACCGCCGCACCGTCCGGGTGCCGGAGGACTGGGCGGGGCAGCGGGTCCTGCTGCACTTCCAGGCGGTGGACCACGACGCCACGGTGTGGGTGGACGGCGTCGAGGCCGGCCGGCACAGGGGCGGGTTCACCCCGTTCTCCTGCGACCTGGCCGCCGCGGCCGACCCGGCGCACACGTACACCGTGGTCGTCCGCGCCCGCGACCCGCGCGGGGGTCCCCAGGCGCGGGGCAAGCAGGCCACCAGCTACGAGGGCCGCGGCGCGCACTACGGCCGCACCACCGGCATCTGGCAGACCGTGTGGTGCGAGCCGGTGCCCGCCATGCGCCTCGGCCGGCCGCGGATCACACCCAGCGTCGCCGCGTCCGCGTTCCGGATCACCGTGCCGGTGACGGTCGCGACACCGGCCGGCCGCGCGGGACACCAGGTGCGGGTGACGGTGTCGGACCAGAACGGCGAGGTCGCGACCGCGCGGGCGCGCGCCGACGTCGACCTCGCCCCCGAGCTGTGGCTGCCGCTGCCGGCCGATCGGGTCCGCCTGTGGTCCCCCGAGGACCCGCACCTGTACGACCTGCGCGTCGACCTGCTCGACGGCGACGGCGCCGTCGTCGACACCGCGGACAGCTACGCCGGGCTGCGCTCGGTCAGCATCGCGGGGAAGGCGGTGCTGCTCAACGGCCAGGTGCGCTTCCAGCGGCTCGTGCTCGACCAGGGCTTCTACCCCGACGGCCTGATGACCGCGCCCACGGACGAGGCCCTGCGCCACGACATCGACCTCGCCGTGGCCGCCGGGTTCAACGGCGCCAGGCTGCACCAGAAGGTGTTCGAGGAGCGGTACCTGTACCACGCCGACCGGGCCGGCTTCCTGGTCTGGGGCGAGTTCGGCGACTGGGGCGCCAACATGCAGGGCCCCGCGGGCGACAACCAGCAGCCGACCGCGTCGTTCGTCACCCAGTGGGTGGAGGCGGTCGAGCGCGACTACTCCCACCCGTCCATCGTCGGCTGGTGCCCGCTCAACGAGACCTGGCAGCGGCTGCACGACCGGATCACCGTGCTCGACGACGTCACCTGGGGCATGTACCTGGCCACGAAGGCGGCCGACCAGACCCGGCCCGTGGTCGACGCCTCCGGCTACGCGCACCGGGTGCCCGGCGCCGACGTCTACGACTCCCACTGCTACGAGCAGGATCCCGAGCGGTTCGGCAAGCTGATGAAGGGCCTGGCGGACGGCACCCCGTACGTCAACGCCGACCCCGACGGGACCGCCTGGTCGGTGCCGTACGCGGGGCAGCCGTACTTCTGCAGCGAGTTCGGCGGCATCTGGTGGAACCCGGACGTGCGCCCCGACGAGAGCTCATGGGGATACGGCGAGCGCCCGACGAGCGAGGAGGAGCTCCAGGAGCGCTTCGCCGGGCTGGTCGCGGTCCTGCTGGACGACCCGGGGATGTTCGGCTACTGCTACACGCAGCTGACCGACGTCTTCCAGGAGCAGAACGGCGTCTACCGGTTCGACCGGTCGAGCAAGCTGGACGTCTCCCGCATCCGCGCGGCCCAGCTGCGCCCGGCCGCGATCGAGCAGGACGAGCGGTGAGCGGTACGCCCTTACGGCGGCGCCTGGCGCTCGCCGTCGCGTTGATCAGCGCCGGGACGCTGCTGGCGGCGACCGCGCCCGCGGTCGCCGCCGCCCCGCAACCGGCGACCGTCCCCGCTGTCGCCGCTCCCGAGGCGGTGACCGCCGTCCCAGAGGCGACGACCGAGGTCAGCGGCCGGGTGGTGGACGCCCGCAGCGGCGCGCCGGTCGAAGGGGCGAGCGTGCACGCCTCGCGGACCACCGGCTTCGCCACGACCGGGCGGGACGGCGCCTTCGTCCTGACCGGTGTGCCCGAGAGCGCCGCCCTGGTGATAGCCGCCAAGGAGGGGTACGCGTTCGCGTCCGCTCCCGCCGGCCGGGCGGTCACCCTGAAGCTGGCCCGTGACACCGATCCGGCCCGCTCGGAGTACCCGCGCCCCGACGCCGACCGGCGGCCGTTCACCGGCGGCGACTGGCTGTCGCTGAACGGCACCTGGTCGTTCGACTTCGATCCCGGCGACGTGGGGGAGCGGGAGCGGTGGTTCGATCCCCGCCACGCGTTCGGCAAGGCCGTCCGGGTGCCGTTCGGCTACCAGTCGCTCGCCGCATGGGGCGAGGAGGAGCTGGCGACCAAGGAGATCTTCCGCAGCGCCTTCTCCCGCTATCGCGGCACGGTCTGGTACCGGCGCACCTTCACCGTTCCGAAGAACTTCTCCGGCTCGGAGGTGCGGCTGCGCATCGGCGCGGCGGACTGGGGCGCGGCGGTCTGGCTGGACGGCGAGCCCGTGCTGCCGTACTCCGGCGACGGCTACACCGAGATCAGCGCCGGGCTCGGCGCTTTCACGCCGGGCTCGTCGCACACGGTGGCGATCCGGGTGGTGGCGCCGCCGACGACGGCGGACTCCCCGTACCCGATGGGCAAGCAGACGGGGGAGCCCAACGGGGCGGACACCGGCTGGTTCAGCGACGTCGGCGGCATCTGGCAGTCGGTGTGGATCGAGCCCTACGCCGGCGCGCGGCTCACGCGGACCCGGGTGACACCCGAGCTGACGTTCGAAGGAGACGCGCGCACCCCGTCTGCGGCGAGCGCGCGGATCGACGTCGCCGGCGTCGGCGCGGGCACCGCCGGCGTCACCGTGAAGGACCCGCGCGGCAAGGTCGTCGGCACCGCCGAGGTGCGGCTCAGCGACGGCGAGGGCACGGCCACGATCCCGATCGAGCGCCCACGCCTGTGGGAGCCGGACGATCCGGCCCTCTACACCGCCGACATCCGGCTGGGCGCCGGCGAGGGAGTCCGCACCACGTTCGGGCTGCGCAAGATCGAACGCGCGTGGGCGCCCGGACACACCGGCGAATACCAGTACGTCCACCTCAACAACCGGCCGATCTACCTGCGAGGCGTCCTCGACCAGGGCTACAACCCCTGGGGCCTCTACACCTACACCGGAGTCACCGCCGGACCCGACCTGCGTACCGGGACCGAGGCCGACCCGGGCCGCGGCTCCATCCTGCTCGACCTGAAGAACGCCAAGAGGCTCGGCTTCAACGTGATCAGGAACCACCTCAAGGTCAACGAGCCCGCCTACTACCACTGGGCGGACCGGCTCGGGCTGATGATCTGGTACGACCTGCCCAACGCGGGCTGGCACTCCCTGGGCCCGGAGGCGGAGCGGCTGTTCGAGGGGCTGCTGCGCAACACGTTCGCGCGTGACCACAACCACCCGTCGATCGTGATCTGGACGATGTTCAACGAGTCGTGGGGCATCAACGAGGAGCCGTGGCAGCAGCCGATCCCGCCGCGGGCGTTCCCGTACGTGCGCAGGATGGTCGAGGTCGCGCGCGACCTCGACCCGTCACGGCTGATCGTCGACAACTCCGCCTGCTGCCAGAACGGCCACCTCGACACCGACCTGAACGACTTCCACTACTACCTGTCCACCTACGACGAGTGGAAGAAGCTGCTCGACGGGTTCGCCGCCCAGGTCCGGCCCGGCTCCGCCTGGAACTTCGACGACGGCGCCCAGAGCGGGCAGCCGTGGCTCAACTCCGAGTTCGCCGTCAAGTCCGGTCAGTTCCCGCACACGGCGAGCCTCTTCCGCGCCTATCCCAAGCTCAACGGCTACGTCGGCGTCCAGCTGGCCGAGACCGAGCAGGAGGTGCAGAGCCCGGTCACCTTCGACCGGCAGCCGAACGAGCCGGAGTTCGTCGACCATCGAGGCCGGCGCCGGGGCATCGAGATGTTCCAGGGCGACGACGCGATCTCGCTGATGGGCAGATCGGCACGGACCGTCGACCGCGGCGGTGAGATCGAGGTCCCGGTCAAGATCAGCCACTTCAGCGACACCGACCTGTCCCGGGCCACGCTCCGGTGGAAGATCGGCGGATACGACGCTCAGGGCCGCTGGATCGCCGCCGCCGGCGGCGGTTCCCGGCCGGTCGCCCCGGCCCGCTACACCGTCACCGACGCCGGCGTCGTGACGGTCACCGTGCCCGGCGAACTGCTGACCGGGTACGTGTGGATCTGGCTCGACGCCGGTGGCCGGACCGCCGCCGAGAACACCCTCACCTTCGACACCCCGGCCCCCGGAGGCGGCTTCTCTCCCGGCGCCGTGAGCGCCCAGGAGTGGACCGGCGGGGCGCAGGCCCAGACCACCGGCGGGGCGGACTGGGTCACCGGCCACGGCCGCGGCTACTTCGAGTACGAGGTCGAGGTGCCCAAGACCGCCGCCCGATCGGGGGCGACCCTGATCGCGGAGGTCGCCTCCGCCCAGTCCCGCGGCTGGTACGACCCCAACAACGTGACCACCGCCCGCCGCAACCCCACCCGCCTCACCGTGTCCGTCGACGGCAGCCCGCTGCCGGCGATCGAGCTGCCCGACGATCCCCACGGCCCGACGGCGCTGGCCGGCCGATCACGCGGTTCGCTCACGGGCGACTTCGGCAACCGCTACGGGTACCGCGTGGCCGTCCCGATCCCGGCGCGGCGCGTCGGCGACGCCCGTACCGTCACCTTGCGGTTCGCCTCCGACGGGGGCGGGCTGTCGATCTTCGGCGTCCGCTCGGGCCGGCACGGCACACCGCCCACGCTGGCCGGCGGGCGGATCACCGTGCCCGACGAGCGGCCACGGTTCCGCGCCGTCGACTCCCGGCTGTCGGTCTACCAGGCGCCGGCCGCGATCTCTCCCGAGACCGGCGCCGGCACGGTGATCGTCTCGGTCGTCAACGACACCGCCAGAACCGCGAGGAAGGTCAAGGTGGCACTGGCGGCGCCCGGGGGCTGGACCGCGACCGCGGCCGAGCCGGACGTGATCGGGTCGCTGAAGCCAGGGGAGGCCAGGCACGTCGCGTTCGCCGTACGGGCCGGGTCGGGCGTGCGCACCGGCCAGACCGCGGACTTCACCGCCACGGCGAGCTGGAGCGGCCACGCCGTCCAGGTGATCAGCACGTCCACGGTGACCTTCGCCCCCGACGCCTACGCCGAGGCCGGGGTGGACGACACCTTCGACACCGACTCCAGCGCCGCGTACCAGGTGTTCCAGCCGTCGGCGGCCGAGGCGCCGCCCCGGCTCACCTTCGGCGGCGGGAGCCTGCGGGCGGAGGGGCCGGGCGCCTATTACGGCATCGTCGCCCACGAGTCGGGGCCGCCGAGCCCCCGCGCGGCGGTGATCGTCGATCACGGCCAGTGGGCCGGCACGGGGAAGGGGCAGGACGCCCTGTTCAACGGGCTGATCAAGGACGAGCGCAACTACGTCCTGGCCTGGACCGGGATCAAGGGTCAGCACGGCATCGACATCAGGATCGACGGCAGGCTCACCAACGCCTGCTGCTCCTCCGCGCCGCTCGAACCCGGTGATCGGTGGGCGTTCGTCCTGGACGGCAACGCGATCGGCATCTGGATCGACCGCGGACTGGGCTGGGCCCGGATCATGTCGAGCTCGACCCAGGGCCGGATCGACTTCACCGGGCCGGGCGCGCTGGACGGCTGGCACTACGCCGCCGGCCTGCGCGGCAACGCCGGAACCCAGGCGATCACCCGATTGGAGGGCCGCCACGACCCCGGCTGATAATGGCGGGTGCCCTTCACCCTGAGCCACGTCGTCGCGATCCTGCCGGCGCGGCGGTGGTTACCGCCGTCCGCGCTGGCCGTCGGGGCCGTGGTGCCCGACGTCCCGTACTACCTGCCGCTGCCGTTCTCCTCGGCGAGCACGCACGCCTGGTGGGGGGCGCCGCTGCTGGGCCTGCCCGCGGGCGTGCTGCTGCTGGTGCTGTTCCACCAGGTGCTGCGGGCGCCGCTGACCGGGCTGGCTCCGGCGGGGCTGCGTGCCCGGCTGCCGGAGGCCGTCCGGCCGGCGCCGGTGGCGGTGGTGGCCGGACTGCTCGCCGGGATGGCCACGCATCTGCTCTGGGACGCCTTCACGCAGGTCGGCGGCCCGGCGGTGATGCACTGGGAGGCGCTGCGGCAGCCGGTCGCGGGCGCGCACCGGGTGTTCAACGTGCTGATGTACGTCAGCTCCGCGGGCGGGCTGCTGATCCTGGCCGGCTGGCTCGTACGGTGGTACCGGCGGACGCCTGCCCGCCCCGTGCCGCCGCCGGACCTGGCGGGCCCCAGGCACGGCGAGGTGCCGCCGGTTTTCGCGGGGCGCGGCGCCGTGGCGCCGGGCCTCGCGGGGCGGGTGCGCGGCTTGGTGCTGGCGGCGGCCGCGCTGGCCACGGCCGCCGGCGCCGCCATGGGGCTGGCCTCGGACCGTGCCGCGGTCAGCGACTACGACCTCGTCCGCAGCACGATCCTGGGCGGCGCCGACGGGGCCGCGGCGGCCCTCGCCTGCTACGTGCTCGCCTGGCACGCCTGGACGGCGTTCAGCCGCCGGCCGTCGCGGTGGCGCGGCGAGCAGGAAGGACGTCGGCGAACGGGCTCAGCCGGCCCCAACCGGCCGGCTCCCTGACCAGCCACGGCGGCGCGGCCACCGTGTTGCCCCCGGCCCGCTGCGCCGCCGCCAGGCTGACGGTCCCCGAGTACCAGCGCACCAGCCAGGCGGTGTCCACGATGACGATGCCGTCGTCGTCGAACCCGGGAGGCTGGCCGTAACGGTCCGGCCGGGACCCGTCGGTGAGGTCGAACCGGACCACGATCCGCCGCCGCGGCAGCGTCGCCGGATCGATCGGCCGCGACAACATCCACAGGGCGAGGTACGGGTCCGGCCCGGCTGAGGTCGGTTCGCGTACTCCTGGCACGCGGTCACCACTCCGCTGTGCGCCGGGGCCCGACTTCTATGCTGGAGATAGCTCCATCGGAAGCTATATTTGCTGGACGAACCTCCATGGCCAGGCGAGGGCGGGGGTGGTTTTCTGGGGGTCATGAGATCCATGACCACCGAAGGACGCACGATCGTGCCCGCCCGCGAAGGCCGCGCCGTGCGGGTCGCGGCCGGGCAGCGCCTCAGCGTCGTCGATCTGGAGGGCGGCCAGGTCGGCGACGTCTTCGCCTTCGTCCCCGTACCAGAGGGGACCGGCGAGGCCGCGGCGCCGCCCGAGCACCTGAGCGCCGCGCACACCCGCGCTGTCACGAACCGGCTCTTTCCCGAGGCAGGGCAGCGGTTCGTCACCGACCGCCGCCGCCCCGTCCTCACCCTGGTCTCCGACACGTCTCCGGGCTTTCACGACATGCTGATCCCGGCCTGCGACCCGGCCCGCTACGCCGCTCTCGGAGCGGCGGGCGGGCACGCGTCGTGCGCGGACAACCTGCGGCGGGCCCTGGCCGGCACGGGGCTGTCCGTCCCGTACACGCCGCAGCCCGTGAACGTGTTCATGCGGATCCCCGTGGAGCACGACGGGCGGCTGCGCTGGCTGCCGTCCGCGAGCCGCCCGGGAGACGCGATCACCTTCCAGGCGGTCACGGACTGCGTGGTCGTGGTGTCCGCCTGCCCGCAGGACCTCGTGGAGATCAACGGCGGCGGGCCGACCGCGCTGGCCGTCGACCTGCGGTCCTGACCTCCGGCATCCATCCTCAGAAGGAGCGAGCTTCCATGAACGACATCCGCACCGGCTCCCATCCGGCCCTGCGCCCTGAGCGGATCGGCCGGCTCACGCTGGCCAACCGCCTCGCCGTCGCACCCATGACCCGGGTCTCGGCGGCTCCCGACGGCACGCCGACGCCCGAGATGGCCGGCTACTACGCCGCGTACGCCGAGGGCGGTTTCGGCCTGCTGATCAGCGAGGGCACCTACACCGACACCGTCTACAGCCAGGGCTACCTCAACCAGCCCGGCATCGTCTCCGGCGAGCACACAGAAGCCTGGCGGCAGATCACCGAGCGGGTGCACGCCGCCGGATCGCGGTTCGTCATGCAGCTGATGCACGCCGGCGCGCTGTCCCAGGGCAACCGCTACCGCGACGACACGGCCGGCCCGTCGGCCGTGCTCCCGCGCGGCGAGAAGATGCCCGAGTACGGTGGCAGCGGAACCTGGCCGGCGCCCAAGGCGATGACCCCGGCCGACATCGAGACGGCGGTGGACGGCTTCGTGCGGTCGGCGGTGCGCGCCAGGCAGGCGGGGTTCGACGGCGTCGAGGTGCACGGCGCCAACGGCTACCTGGTGGACCAGTTCCTCACCGACTACACCAACCTGCGCGACGACTCCTACGGAGGCCCGGTCTCCGGCCGGGTCCGCCTCGCCGTGGAGATCGTGGCCGCGATCCGGGCCGAGGTGGGCGCGGACTTCTGCGTCGGCATCCGGCTCTCGCAGACCAAGGTGAACGACTTCACGCACCGCTGGCCGGGCGGCAGCCACGACGCGAAGATCGTCTTCGCCGCGCTGGCCGAGGCCGGCGCGAGCTACCTGCACATCGCCAGCGAGGGCCGCGACTGGATCGAGACCGCCCGCCTGGACGGCGGCGCCACCATCACCGGCCTGGCCCGCCAGGTGACCGGCCTGCCCGTCATCGCCAACGGCGGCATGCACGACCTCGCCAGGGCGGCCCAGGTGCTCTCCGACGGCCACGCCGACCTGGTGTCCGTGGGACGGGGCGCGCTGGCCAACCCCGACCTGCCGCGCCGCCTGGGTGAGGGGCGGGCGCCGGCCGAGTTCGACCATATGATGCTGCAGCCCATGGCCACCCTGGGCAACGCCCGCCTGTGGCGGCAGGCGGCGAGGATCTGAGCGGAAAGGCAGGCGGTCGGTGTGACCACCCACTGGCATCAGGACGCCGCGGCGGTCGTGACGCTCACGTTCGACGTGGACGCCGAGACCCCGGTCCTCGCCCAGGGACGCCGCTACGCCGGGCACGCGAGCACGATGTCGCACCAGGCGTACGGTCCCGACGTTGGCCTGCCCCGCATCCTGGGCATCCTGGACGACCTGGGCGTCCCCGCGACGTTCTTCGTGCCCGGCTGGGTGGCCGAGCACCGGCCAGGACTGGCCGCCTCCATCGCCGAGCGCGGGCACGAGGTGGCGCACCACTCCTACAGCCACCGGGCGGCCACCTCGATGACCCCGGCCGAGGAACGCGCCGACTTCGAGCGCGCGCTGGCGGTCTTCGCCGATCAGGGCATCGAGATCGCCGGCCACCGGGCGGCCATGTGGGAGGCGTCGTGGCGGACCACTGACCTGGTCGCCGAGCACGGCCTGCGCTACGACTCCTCGCTGATGGGCGACGACCGCCCCTACCGGATCGCGGCGGGTCCCGGCGACATCGTCGAGTTGCCCGTCCACTGGTCGCTCGACGACTGGGAGCAGTACGCCTTCCTGCCGGAGCCGCACGTCGGCTCGGTCATCGAGTCGCCGGCGAAGGTGCTGGAGCTGTGGCGGGCCGAGCTGGACGGGATGCGGCGATACCGGTGCCTGTTCAACCTGTGCGCCCACCCCTTCCTGTCGGGGCGACCCGGCCGGGCCGAGGCGCTGCGCCGGTTCATCGAGTACGCGCTCGCCTGCGGGGACGTGCGCTTCGCCCGCTGCCGGGAGGTGGCCGAGGCGGCGGCGGTGGACCAGGACCTGCCCACCCGCCGGCCCCGCCCGCCGGACGCCGGCCCGGACGTCTACCCCGGCTGACGGCCCGCCGTCCCATCGGTCTCCCGGCTGACGGCCGCGTCCCGGGAAAGTGCCTGACGACCGCTCACTCCATGGCGTCGATGGCGAGCGCGAGGAACAGGTCCACCCGGTCCTCGGTGCGGTTGACGTCCCTGCCGGTCAGCTCGGCCGCCTTGGCCAGCCGGTTGCGCAGCGTGTTGACGTGGATGTGCAGGGCGGCGGCGGTCGTCGCCCACTGCCCGTCGTGGTCGAGGAAGGCGCGTACCGTCCGTTCGAGATCGCCGCCGCGCCGGGCGTCGTGCCGGCGCAGCGACGCCAGCAGATCGTGCGAGAAGGCCCGCAGCGTGTCCTGGTCGACCAGCCCGAGCAGCAGCCGGTGCGTGCCGAGCTCGGCGAAGCCGCGCACGGCCGGCCCGCCGGGGGCGCGGCGCAGCACCCGGCACGCCTCCCTCGACCGCATCAACGGACGGCGCAGCCCGGCCGAGTGCGGCGCCAGGCCGCCCAGCCCGGCGACGGCACGCCGGCCGGGAAACCGCTGGTCCACGGCCTTGACCAGCCGCTCGGCCAGCAGGGACAGCTCCGGCTCCGGCCGGTTCCAGGCCAGCACCGTGACGACGTCCTGGGTGCCGCCCGCGACCACCGCCGGCACCCCCTCGCCGCCCAGGAAGTCGCCGACGACCTGCGCGAGCCCGTGCGGCGTTCCCGCCTCCTCGCCGGCCAGCGCGACCGCGCAGACCGTCAGCGGCCCCGCCGGGTTCACCCCGAACGCCCGCAGCCGCTCGGCCACCTCCGTCGTGCGCCCGCCGGACAGCACCATCTCCAGCAGCTCGCCGGCGAACCGCATCTCGATGGCCTGGACGGCCTGCTGCTTGGCCACCTCCAGGCTGAGGAACCTGGCCGCCTGCTCCAGCGCCTCGTGCTCGGCCGGGGTCAGGCCGAACAGCGGGCGCAGGCAGACGAGCGCCGCGTCGATGTCGCCCACCGCGCCCACGGGATACAGCGCCGCGAGGCCGGTGCCCAGGTCGAGCTCCAGCGCCGGCGGACGCCGCGACAGCCCCGCGGCCACGATGCGCAGCTGCTCCTCGTCGAGCTGCGCGCCGGTCGTCGCGAGCAGCCGGCCCATCCGGTCGACCACCGCCAGCGGCAGATCGTGGTCCTTCGTCAGCACCCGCAGCACGCCGGACGCGCCCGCCCCGCGCGAGATCGCCGTGGCCAGCGCGTCGCCGCGGCGCACCATGCCGATGAGGCCGCGCTGGCGCTGGTCGGTGTAGATCGCGGCGGCCGCGTGCGAGATCGCGGTGAACGGCACCGCCTGGGAGATCTCCAGCAGCGGCAGCCCCGCCTCCGCGCACGCCAGGATCAGCTCCTCCGGCGTGCGCGGCATCTCATCCCGCAGGCCGAACACGATCCCGGCCGCCCTGGCGCGCTTGACGTTCGCGACGAACTCGCCGGCCGGCACATGCCCCAGCCACAGCCCGTTGGTGAGCACCAGCTCCTTCTCCTGGAGGTACGCCGAGGGGTCGGGCAGCTCGGTGTTGTGCACCCACGCCACCGGCGCCTCCAGCGCGCCCGCCGGTCCCGGCACGAGCACGGTGAGTTCGAGCGCCGCGTCACTCACCAGGGCATCGAGGGTGAACATGGTGTGAATATAGACACCTCACGGCCCGATGACTAGAGATTTCTCCACTCCGTACGGCGGCCAGGCGAAGGTTTACCCAGCGGCGCCGCCGTTCAACGGACCTCGACCTCGACGTGATAGCGGCCCTCGCCGTCGCGGTGCGCGCCGTGGATGTCGGTGGCGAGGTCGGGGAAGCAACGGTCGAACTCCTCCAGCGCCCGCAGGTACGTGATCAGCGGCCCGTCCGCGGGCCCGGCCGCCTCGCCCGGCATCAGCATGGGGATGCCCGGCGGCGTGACGACCACGATGGCGGCGCTCACGCTGCCGGCCAGGCGGTCGAGCGGCACCCGCTCGGTGCGCGAGCGGATCAGCGCCTGGTAGCTGTCGGCCGGGGTGCGCACCTGCTCGGGCAGGTCGGTGAAGATCTCGTTGACCAGCTCGCCGAGCCCCAGCGCGCGCAGCCGCTCGTGGACCTCGGTGCAGAACCGGCGCAGCGTCGTGGCCGCCGGGCCGAAACCCGGCAGCACCTCGGCCAGCGGCAGGTCGTCGTCGTAGGCGCGCTTGAAGTCGGTGAGCGCGTCGATCAGCGTGCCCCACTTGCCCTTGGTGATGCCCATGGAGAAGAGCACCAGCAGCGTGTGGTCGCCGGTCTTCTCCACCACGATGCCGCGCCGCCGCAGATAGGCGGCGACGATCCGGGCGGGGATGCCCCAGCCGAGCGTGCCCGCCACCGCGTCGGCCCCCGGGCAGACGATGGTCACCTTCACCGGGTCGAGCAGGCAGTAGCCGTCGCTCAGCCCCTGGAAGCCGTGCCAGGCGGCGCCGGGCTCCAGCACCCAGCACCCCGGATCCGCGGCCAGCCTGACCGGGTCGGCCTCGGCGAAGGGGACCGCACGGCCGGTGCCGGGCTCGGTGACGTGCGGAGGCTGCCAGACGCCGAAGTACCAGTCGGGCCGCCGGCCGTCCTCCCTGATGCGGCCGGCCAGCCGCACCATGGCCTGGCGGAAGCGCACCGCCTCGGTGACGGCCTCACCCACCAGGTACGGCCCCGACGGCCCGTCCATCATGCCCGCCGCCACGTCCAGGGAGGCGATCATCGGATAGAGCGGCGAGGTGGAGCAGTGCATCAGGTACGTCGCGTTGAGCCGCTCGTAGTCCACCGGCGCCCGCTCGGCCGGCCTGACGTGCAGCATCGCCGACTGCGACAGCGCCGCCAGCAGCTTGTGCGTGGACTGGGTGGCGAACACCGTGGGCCGGCGCGGCCCCGGCAGCGTCTCCTCGGTCACGGCCATGCCGTAGCGGCGGGCGTACAAGGGGTGGAAACGGGCGTAGGCGAACCACGCCTCGTCGAAATGCACGCGGGGAACGCTCTCGCCGAGCAGCTCCGCGACCCGTACGGCGTCGTAGCAGAGCCCGTCGTACGTCGAGTTGGTGATCACGGCGTAGACCGGATCGGTCTCGGCGAGAGGATGGCCGGCCAGGCGGGCGCGCAGCGCGGCCGGGTCGAGCGCCGCGGGCGGGATGGGACCGGCCAGGCCCAGGCCGTTGCGCTCCGGCACCAGGTACAGCGGGCGGGCGCCGCTGATGGTCAGCGCGTGCTGCAGGGACTTGTGGCAGTTGCGGTCGACCAGAGCGGTCTCGTCGCGGGCGACGGCGTGGTGGCCGACGACGCGGTTGGCGGTGGCGTTGCCGTTCATCACGAAGAAGGTGCGCTCGGCGCCGAACACGCGGGCCGCGTTGCGCTCGGACTCGCCGACCGGGCCCGTGTGCTCCAGCGGCGAGCCGAGCTCGGGGACGGAGATGGACAGATCGGTGCGCAGCAGGCGCTCGCCGTAGAAGTCGAAGAACGCCCGCCCGACGGGGGACTTCAGGAACGCGACCCCGCCCGCGTGCGCCGGGGTGTGCCAGGAGTACTGGTGGTGGTCCTGGAGGTCGCGCAGCGCGCGGAAGAACGGCGGCAGGATGCGGTCGGCGTACTCCTCGGTGGCGTGCACGATGCGCCCGGCGATGAAGTCGGGCGTGTCCTCCAGCGGGAAGACGAAGCCCTGGATGACCTCGTACACCCACAGGGGGAGCTCCTGCTCGGCGGTCATGAGGAAGACCGGCAGGCCACGGAAGCGGCGCAGGACCGCGTCCAGGCTCTGCTCGGCGCCCGGCGCGTCCCAGTCGGCCAGCATCCCGGCGAGCGAGGCGTCCGAGCCGATCACCGCCAGCGCGTCCTGGACCCGGTAGGTCCAGCGCAGTTGCACGCCGAGCCGGCCCATCGCCGCGCCGACGCGGCGGACCTGCTCGGCGAGCGCCGTGTCGGCGTCGGGACGCTCCGCGATCGCGGCGAGAACCGTTCGTTCCATACGAGCTCCATGGGCGTGGGGACGATGAGGGAACCGGAGACGGGGACGGCACGCGCCTCAGGACGGCGGGCCAGCGCCGCGTTCGGAGATCCGGCCGCTCGTCGGATCGGTCACCTGGGCGGCGATCCGGCCCGCCGTCGGATCGGTGATCTGGCCGGTCGTCGAGCTGGTCGTCGAGCTGCTCGTCCGGGCCACCAGGCGGTCGGCGCGGGGCCAGCGCACGTCGTGGGCCCAGCCCGCCCGCTCGAACCAGCGGATCAGCCGCGCGCTCGGGTCGAGTTGGCCCTTGAGCACGCCGTGGCGGGCGCAGGCCGGCTCCACGTGGTGCCAGTTGTGCCAGCCCTCGCCCAGCGTCAGCAGCGCCACCCAGCGCACGTTGGACGAGCGGTCCCTGGTACGGAACGGCCGGTCGCCGAAGGTGTGGGCGATCGAGTTCACCGACCAGGTGACGTGGTGCACCACGGCGTACCGCACCAGCCCGCCCCACAGCAGCCCGCTCCACGCGCCCGCCCACGACATCGACCACAACCCGCCCGCGGCGGCGGGAAGCGCGAACGACAGCAGCACGACCAGCGGATAGGCGGCGTCGAAGCGCCGCACGTCGGGATCGGCGAGCAGGTCGGGCACCCAGTGCGCGCGGCTGGAGCGGCGGCGGGCGGTGTAGAACCAGCCGATGTGCGCGTGCAGCATGCCGCGCAGCAGCGCCAGGCCGCTGTCCCCGTAGCGCCACGGCGAGTGCGGGTCGCCCTCGCGGTCGGCGTACTTGTGGTGGCGGCGGTGCTCGGCCGCCCACAAGGACACCGAGCCCTCCACGGCCAGGCCGCCGGCCAGCATGAGCGCCAGCCGCAGCGGCCGGTTCGCCTTGAAGGCGCGGTGGGTGAAGAGCCGGTGGTAGCCGATGGCGATGCCGAAGATGCTCACCAGGTACATGACGACCGCGATGACCAGGTCACGCGGGCCGACGCCCCAGCCCCAGGCGGCCGGGATCGCGAGCACCGGCAGCAGCACGGGCAGGACGATCAGGACGACCAGATAGGCCGCGCGGCGGCCGGCGGTGACCGTCACCGTCTCCGCCCTGCTCGTTCCGGTGGGGTCCGGCTGCGGCATGGGTGACGTCACGTTACCCCCACGGGTGCGACAAGAGGATGAGGTCCCCATTGAAGGGCCAGCCCCCTGGAGCGCGGCAATGTCCCCGCAGTGACGGATCAGTTACTCTCAGGAAGCAAAACAATGCGCGCCGTAGCCATGAAGGAAAGCCGGGCCCTCTCCATAGATTGTGATTGCACAGTGTGATCATGCCCGTTCGTTCCGATATCGGTGGAGGTCTGCGCCATGGGTGCTGTCGAACAGACGACCGCGGGCGGCTACCTGGAGGCGTACGAGCAGGCTCTCGCCCGTGCCCCGATGTCGGCGTTCGGGCTGGTCAGGGAGTGGATGCGGACCGACTGGCGCAACCTGTTCGCCGAGCTGCGCGAACGACGGCCCGTCTTCGTCACCCCCGCCTTCACCGTCGTGACCCGCTTCGCCGACGTCACGGAGGTGCTGTCGCACGAGGAGGTCTTCTCCGTCCGCGCCTTCGGCCCGCGCCTCGACGCCGCGCTCGGCGCGCCGTTCATGCTGGGGCGGGACGCCACCCCGATGAACTGGCGGGAGAAGGGCCTGATGCAGGCCATCCTCGACCCGGGCGACGCGGCCCGGGTCCGCGACCTGACCGGCCGCCTCGCTGACGACCTCCTCGACGCGGCCCTCTCAGGTGGGGCTTCGGACGGGAGCGTGGAGGCGGTCGGTGCGCTGTTCCGGCCCGTCGCTCTCGCCGTGTGCGCGCGTTACTTCGGCGTGCCAGGACCCGACCAGGCCACCCTGTCGCGCTGGACGCGGGCCGTCGTCGCCGACGGCTTCGCCAACTTCGTCGGCGACCCGGCGATGCGGGCCGCGTCCGAGCAGGCGGGCGCCGAACTGGTCGCCCACCTGCGCGACCTCATGGCCCGGCACCGGGCCGACCTGGCGGCGGGACGAGACCTGCCCGACGACGTCTTCACCCGCCTGGTCCGCTCGTCCCTGCCCGCCGGCACCGGCCTGACCGACGAACGCATCGTGACCAACATGGCGGGCATGCCGCTGGGCTTCGTGGAGAGCGCGCCAGGGGCCATGGCGGAGGCGGTCGAACAGCTCCTGCTGCGCCCCGACGTGCTCGCGAAGGCCGTGGCCGCGGCCCCCGACCCCGACCGGTTCGACCCGTACGTCTGGGAGGCGCTGCGGTTCAGCCCGTTCTTCAAGCTGATCCCCCGGCTGTGCGAGCGCGATCACGTCCTGGCCGCCGGCACCCCGCGCAGCACGCTCATCCCGGCCGGCACCTTCGTGCTCGCGGCGCCGGCGTCGGCGATGTTCGACGCGGACGTGGTGCCCCGGCCCGAGGAGTTCCGCCTCGACCGTCCCCGCCACCACCGGCTGTTCTTCGGCTCGGGCCACCACGCCTGCCTCGGCGTGCACGTGGCCGGCCCCGTGATCGCCGAGACCGTCCGCCGCCTGCTGCTGCTGCGCCCCGGCGTACGCCTGCTGCCGCCACCGCGAGGCCGCGTCGAACGGTCACTCGGCATCTTCCCCGACGCGTTCGTCCTCGGAACCGGCGCGAAGGGGCAGGAGGGCCGATGACGAGGAAGGAACCGACGACGACGGAGGGATCGACGACGCCGGCAGGGCCCGTGACGGCGGGAGGATCGGTGGCGGCAGGAGGACCGATGGCGGCGCGACGCCCGGCGAGCGCGCGCGGCATCGCCACGGACGGCCTGGCGAACCGGCTCAGGTTCCTGGCCCTGACCAACGGCCGGCCGTTCTGGGACCTGGTGCAGAAGTGCCCGCCGCTACGCCGCCGGGTCAACGCCACGCTGATCGACCACGCGGTCCGCGAGATGCCGCCGCGCCCCGAGCCGCTGAGCACGATGGCCGACTACACCTCGTGGGCCTCACTCACCGACCGCACCTACAGCGGCAGGCACCTGCCGCCGGTGCACGCCGACGAGGATCGCCGGCCCGCTCCCGAGGTCGCGGCCGGCCTGTTCGCCCGCGGCGAGTCCATGGTCCCGTGCCGGCGCTCCACGGTGCTGTTCGCGTACTTCGCCCAATGGTTCACCGACGGTTTCCTGCGCAGCGACGCGAACGTCCCGCGCGACCCGCGCAAGAACAGCTCGAACCACCACATCGACCTCAACCAGGTGTACGGCCTCGACGCGGTGGCGACCACCGCGCTGCGCACGCTCGAAGGCGGGCAGCTCAAGAGCCGGCTCATCAACGGCGGCGAGTTCCCGCCCTACCTGTGCGAACACGGCAAGATCAAACCGGAGTTCGCCCCGCTGAGCGTCATCGACTTCGACGAACTCACCGACGCGCGACGCGACACCCTGTTCGCCACCGGCAGCGACCGGGGCAACATCCAGATCGGCTTCACCATGCTCACGGTGCTGTTCCTGCGCGAGCACAACCGGGTGGCCCGGCTGCTGGCCCGGCGTCATCCGCGCTGGGACGACGAACGGCTCTTCCAGACGGCCCGCAACGTCCTCATCGTGCTGCTGATCAAACTGGTCGTCGAGGAGTACATCAACCACATCACCCCCTACCACTTCCGCTTCACCCTGGACCCCCGGCTGTCGGCGGCGCTGGCCCGCGCGCCGTGGCACCGCGAGAACTGGGCGTCGGTCGAGTTCAACCTCGTCTACCGCTGGCACAGCCTGATCCCGTCCCGCCTGTCGGTGGGCGGGCGCGACCTGCCGCTGGCCGAGACCCTGCTCGCCGGGCCGCTGATCCCGGAGGCCGGCCTGGCCCGGCTCTTCGAGGACGCCTCCGGCCAGCGGGCCGGCCGCATCGGCCTGTTCAACACCGACCCCGTCCTGCACCCGATCGAGACGGCCAGCATCGCCGAGTCCCGGGCGCTCGGGCTGGCGCCGTACAACAGCTACCGCGAGCACTGCCGCTTTCCGGCGGTACGTCGCTTCGAGCACATCAACGGTGATCCGCGGATCAGTGGTGCGTTGCGCGAGCTTTATCGCGACGTGGACGACATCGACCTGTACGTTGGACTGTTCGCCGAAGAACCCGGATGCCCCGACGCCATCCTGCCCCCGCTGCTCACCAAGATCATCGCGATCGACGCCTTCTCCCAGGCCCTCACCAACCCGCTCCTGGCCCCACGCGTCTTCAACGCCGCCACCTTCTCCCCGTACGGCGCCCGCGTCATCACCGCCACCCGCACCCTCGCCGACGTCGTACGCCGTAACACCCCCGAGGACCCGACCCCCCGCTTCATCAGCATGTCCCGCCGGACCCGCCCATGAGCAGCGGCGCCGATCCGGCGGACGCGGTCGCCGACGACCCTGCGGCTGCGACCGTGACCGCCGGTGCTGTTTCGGCGGATGCGGTGGTGAACGGCGGCGATGTTCCCACCGGCGGTCCCACCGGCGGTCCCACCGGCGGTCCCACCGGCGCCGTCGCGAACGACGGTGAGGACCCGGCGGGGTCGCTGCGCGCTGCCGCCCGCGAACTGGTGGACATCGCGATCCTGATCCAGGACGCGGCGGCGCACACCACGGCCGCCCTCACCGACACCGCACTGCTCCGTGCCCTGCCCCACGCCCCCGCCACGGGCCGTCCCGCCTACCGCGCGCTGCTGCGAGCCGCGACGAACCGGCACGGCCTCGGCTACGCGCTCACCGGCACCCACACACCCACCGCGCCCACCGCAGCGACTCCGACCACCGCAGCGTTGACCGGTTCGACGAGCTCGGCCGTCTTCGGTGTGCTGGCCACGTTGGCCGGGAAGGTCGGGGCGATGCTGGGAGGTGAGAGTCTGGCTGTTCGGGTGCTGGCTGCTTCGTTGCGGTTGCGGGTGGCGGCCGTGGCTGTCGATCATCCTGAGCTGAGCGAGGATCCTCTGGTGGTCAGGCTCATCGAGGCCGCCGCCGCGGATCGGGATCTGGAGGCCGTTCGGGCGCTGCGTGCCCTGCTCAAGGACCGGGGCGCGGTGCGGGCGCTCAGCCTGCTCGCCCCCGTCTTCGGTGAGGTGCTCGCGTTGCGTGCGCTGCTGGACGAGAACCCGCTCAACGACGCCACCGCCTGGCTGATCGCCACCGGGAGGGGTTTCGCCACCGCCGACCCGGTCACGGGCATGAGCAACAGGGCCGTCGCGCTCCTCGACTTCGGTGAAGGAGCCGCCCGCCGGGTCGAGCCGACCCCGGCCGAGTCGGCCCGGCTGAGCACACGAGGATCGTTGCTGGACGTCCTGGGCAACATCGGCACGATCGGCACCACCGGACGGGCCCTCATCCAGAGCGTCGAAGGCCCCGACGGAGTGATCCGCCACATCCTCCAGGCGCCGGGCATGCGGGTGGGACACCCCGACGGACGTTCGCCCCAGGACCTGCTCGGCGCGTTCAGCAGCGCCGTCCTGGACAGCAGCCCCTACAGCCGCGCCCTGGCCCAGGCCGTGGCCGACTACGGGCTGCCCCCGGACGCCGAACTCGCGCTCGTCGGCCACAGCGCGGGCGGGGCGGCGATCATGAACCTGGCGCAGGACTCCGGCTTCTGCGCCCGCCACCGCGTCACCCACGCCATCGCCGTCGGCGCTCCCGTCGACTTCAAACGGCCCGCCGACCCGCGAACGTGGGTGGCCAGCGTCACCAACCAGCACGACCTCGTCCCCACCCTCGACGGACAGGGCGCCGGCACCTGCTTCGACCTGCACCCCGGCTGGTACGCCGTCGACTACACCGACTCCACCCACCTGTTCCCGCTCTGCCACGGCATCGAGCACTACCTGGCCAACCTCGCCGACGACCTGCCCGAGGCCCGCGAGCACATCGACGAACGGCTGAAGCCCTTCCACGGGCCGGTCGTGCGCTCGCAGGCGTACCTGCTGTTCGACCGGCCGCCGGACCCGGGGGAGTTCCCCTTCCTGACCGTGCCCACGCGCCCGGTCGAGACCGCCGGCGCGACGGCCGACCTGCCGATCCGGTGCCGGGACGGCTCCGCGCTCACCGCCTACTTCGCCGCGCGCCCGGGCGTGGCGGCCCGGCTGCTGAAGGGCAGCGGGCTCGCCCCCTTGCTGGTGGCGGGCCGGGCCCTGGTCGGCGTGCACGCGGCCTGGAACCGGCGCAGCAGTGCGGGCGGCCACCGCGAGCTGCAGATCGGCATCGTCGTCTCCGGCCCAGGCCGCCGATCCGCGTGGTCGGGCTGGCGTGGCTTGTTCCGCCGGGCGGAGTTGCGCCGGTCCGGCGACTTCCTGCTCGGCTCCGCGGTCGACACCCCGATGGCGCGTGAGCTCGGCCCGCGCTTGTGGGGCGGTGAGACGTACCTGACGGCCCTGGACGTGCGGGTCGGCGTCCGGCGCGGGGCCGGGCCGGGGGCCTGGTCGGCGCTGGTCGTCGCCGACGGGATTTTCACGATGGAGGGCAGGCTGGGCCCCGGGCTGCCCATGAGCGATCCCGGCTCGGTGGGTTACGCCGGTGAGGCCGGTGCTCTGCTGCGTTCGACCGTACGGGCGCGGGGGCTCGCCCGGTTGCACCCCGCGCCGCCGATGCGGCTGACCGTCGAGCCCCGGTCGCCCCATCCGCTGGCTCGGCGGCTGCGCGAACTGGGAGTCGACGGCGCTCGCCCGCTGCTGTGCCTGTCGGCGGCCACTCGTCAATCGATCCGGGACGCCGCCGCTCCCGTACCGCCCGCCTGAGAGGACGCCATGCCCGACGGACAGAGCACGATCGCCGCGCACGCCGAGGTTCTGCGCAGGGACGCTCAAGCCCTCACCGCCTGCACCGAACGCCTGCGCGCGATCGAGGCCGCCCTGGAAGCGGCCGGCGCGGCGCCGCCCTGGCTGCGCGCGGCGGTGCACGCCCACTGCGCCGCCTGCGTGACTGCCGCCGCCGACCTGCGGACGGCCGTCCGCCACCTGCTCGAATACGCCGAGCAGGCGAGCCGCTGACGACGGACCGAGGACCCACCGGCTCGAACCCGCTCCGGGAGCCCGGCTCGAACGAACTCCCGCGCCCGGCTTGAACGTGCTCCGAGTGCCGGCCACGCCCACCAGGGAGTCGATATCCGATTGCCCGATGGGCGCTCGATGTGTCAGCGTCGCTGGACGTGATGTCAGGGCAGGTGATGGGGATGCGGTACGCGGGGCTGGCGCTCGCGCTCGGGTCCTCGTGGTGCTTCGGGTTCTCCGGGCCGATGGCCAAATACCTCGACGCGGCCGGGCTGGCGCCGATGGAGGCGGTGTGGGCGCGGATGGCGGGTGCGGGGCTGCTGCTCGTGGCGGTGCTGGCCGTGGTCAGGCCGCAGGCGTTGCGGATCCCGCGCTCCAGGGTGGCGTTCGTCTGCCTGTACGCGATCATGGCGGTGGCCGGCGTGCAGTCGCTGTACTTCGCCGCGATCACACGCCTGCCGGTGGGGATCGCGCTGCTGCTCGTCTACATGGCGCCCGTGATGGTGGTCGCCTGGGTACGGCTGGTACGCAGAGCCCGGCCGGCGCCGGCCGCGTACGCCGGGGCGGTCGTCGCGATCGCGGGCCTCGGGATCGTCGCCGAGGTCTGGCAGGAGGTACGCCTCGACGCGCTGGGCCTGCTGCTGGGCCTGCTGGCGGCGGCGTGCTCCGCCGGATACTTCCTGATGAACGATGGCTTCGGGGCGGAGATGGATCCGCTCGGCCTCGTCGCCTGGGGGATGACCGGGGCGGCCGTGGTGCTGATCCCGTTCGCGCGGCCCTGGGCGCTGAACTGGGAGGCGTTCACGATGTCCGTCACGCCCGCCGCCGGCGGTCAGCGGCTGCCCGTGCTGCTGGCGTACCTGTGGATGGTGCTGGTCGCGACCGTGATCGCGTACATCATGGGGGTCAACGCCGTGCGGCGGCTGTCGGCCGCCGTGGCCGTCACCGTGGCGTCGCTGGAGGTCGTCGGCGGGGCGGTGGTGGCCTGGGCGCTGGTGGGGGAGCGGCTGGGCGCGTTCCAGATCGTGGGCGGGCTGATCCTGCTGTCGGGCGCGCTGCTCGCCCAGACCGCCACCCGCCTGGGCGCCCCACGACGGCCGGTCACCGCGCGCCGCTAGCCTGCCGCCGTGGAGGTCAGCCCTGCTCCTCCGGGACAGGTGCCTGCCCAGCGCCCTCCTTCTCCAGGATGGTCAGGTCGCGTTCGGCGTAGAGCCGGTGCTCCCACTCCTCGTTGAGGATGATGAGCAGGCAGTCCTTGAACGGGAAGCTGTCGGCCTGCGGCCAGCCGGGCTCGGGACGCGACACCTCGGAGGCCAGCCGCTCCTCGGTGAGCGACTCCATGACGCGCCGGACCATGGCCTGGCGTTCGCGGCGGATCGCGAGCACCTCGTCGAGCGCGGGCCGGGCCGCGCGATCCCACGGATAGCCGCCCCTTTGCGGCGCCTCGTCCCACGGCAGGTCCAGCGGATGCCAGGGGGAGAGGTCGCCGAGGATCATCCGTCCCGCCCAGGCGCCGGTGGCGAAGTTGAGGTGGCGCAGCGTCTGGATGAACGACCACTCCTCGTCGACCTCGCGGTGCAGCGACGCCTCCGGGAACGTCCTGGCCCGGGCCACGGTCCCCGCCCACAGCCGCTCCAGGATCGCCCAGGCCTCGCGGAAGCCGTCGGCGTCGGCGGGGCGCATCTTCGCCCGGTCCGGCATGCGGCGGTTCAGCTCGGCGTCGACCAGCGGCGCGATGTCCACTCCGTTCACGACGACGTGTCCCAGCTCGCCGCTGATCTCGACGTCGACCAGCTCGACGCCCCGCAACCGGGTGCCCTCGAAGAAGGCGCCGCGGATCCGCGCGCCGGAGAAGTCGACCGACCGCATGCTCGCGCCGTCCAGCTTCACCCGGTTGAAGGAGGCGCCCGACAGGGTCACGCGCTCGAAGCGTGCCCCTGTCAGGTCCTGCTCGTGGAATTCAGAGGTCATGGCCGTCACGTTAGGACAGGTTCCGGACGATCCGCTTCCGGTTCAGGCCAGCCGGGCCACCCCTTCCAGGAGCCGATCGACGTCGGAGCGGTCGTTGTAGTGGACCAGGCCCGCGCGCACCGCGCCACCCGTGTCACGGATGCCCAGCACGCCGGTCAGCTCCCAGGCGTAGTTGTGCCCGTTCCACACGTTGACGCCGCGCTTGGCCAGGTGCTCGGCCACCTGGCGCGGGGTGTGCCCGGCCACGTTGAAGTACACGGTGGCGGTGCGCCTGGCCGGTTTGCCGTACAGGGTGACGTGCGGCATCGTCTCCAGCTCCCCGGTGAGGACGGAGAACAGCGCCGTCTCGTGCTCCTCGGCCGCGCTCATGGAGGCCAGCAGGCGTTCGCGGCGGTTGCCCGTGCCCGGCACCATCGCGGCCAGGTGGTCCACGGCGGCGGTCACCCCGTCGAGGTCGGCGAAGGCCGCCGTCCCCGTCTCGAACCGCTCCGGCACCGTGTCCGCCGAGGAGGCCAGCTTGTCCGGCCTGATCGTCTCCAGCAGCGCCGGGTCGGCGACCACCGCGCCGATGTGCGGGCCCGACCACTTGTACGCGCTCGTCGCGTAGAAGTCCGCGCCCAGCGCCCGCATGTCCACCGGGCCGTGGGGGGTGGCGTGCACGCCGTCCACGTACATCAGCGCGCCCGCCCGGTGCGCCAGCTCGGCGATGGCGGGCACGTCGGGGCGGGTGCCGAGGATGTTGCTGGCCGCGGTGACCGCGACCACCCGGGTGCGCTCGTTGATCAGCTCGGCGTACTGCTCGACCGGCAGCTCCCCGGTGACCGGGTCCACCTCGGCCCAGCGTACGGTGGCGCCGACCTGCGTCCAGGGGCGCACGTTGGCGTCGTGGTCGAGCCGGGAGAGCACCACCTCGTCCCCCGGCCCCGCGATGGCGCGGGCCAGACGGTAGGTGAGCGTGGTCATGTTGGGGCCGAGGATGACACCGCCCGGATCGCCGCCGACCAGGTCGGCCACGGCGGCGCGGCAGGCGGCCACGATGGCGTCGGAGCGGTGGCTGGCCGGGAAGGCGCCGCCCACGTTGCCGATCCCCGTCCGGTAGGCGGTGGCGATGGCGTCGATCACGGGCCGGGGGGTCTGCGTGCCGGCCGCGCCGTCGAGATAGGCGTAGCCGTCGGACAGCGCTGGGTATGTGGCGCGTACCTCTTTAATGGGGAAGGGCATGATATGTAGATGCTCAGCCTCCGCGACCTCAACCGTGCCACGCTGGCCCGCCAGCATCTCCTCTCCCGCCACCAGGGGGACGCGGCCGACGTCGTGCACCGGCTGGCCGGGCTGCAGGCGCAGGAGCCGCGCCCGCCCTACCTGGCGATGTGGACCCGGCTGGAGGGGTTTCAGCGCGACGACCTGCACGCGGCGCTGCACGCGCGCACGCTGGTCCGGGCCACCCTGTGGCGGGCCACGCTGCACCTGGTGACGGCGGCGGACTTCGCCGCGTTCCGGCCGGAGGTGGCGCCCGTGCTGGCCGCCGCGGCCCGCCGCTTCGACGGGATCGACTTCGACGCGGTGGTGGCCGCCGCGGACCGGCTGCTCGCGGCGGGGCCCATGACCTTCAACGAGCTGCGGCCCCGGCTGCTGGCGGAGTTCCCCGGCGCGTACGACCGCGCGCTCGGGTACGCCGTGCGCATGCTCACCCCGCTGATCATGGAGCCGACCGAGGACCGGTGGAGCTTCCCGCGCGAGGCGGCGTTCGGGCTGCCCGGCATCGAACCGGCGCCCGCCGGCACGCCGGTCCTGATCGAGCGCTACCTGGCCGCGTTCGGCCCGGCCACCCCCGCCGACGTGCAGACCTGGTCCGGGCTGAACGGACTGCGCAAGGTCATGGAGGGTATGGAGCTGGACAGAGTGACCGACTTCGCCGGAAGGGAGCTGTTCGACCTGCCTGGGGCGCCGCGGCCGGGCGGTGACGTGCCCGCGCCCGTACGCTTCCTGCCCGACTTCGACACGCTGATCCTCGGCCACGCGGACCGGACCCGGGTGCTGGCCGACGAGCACAAGAGCCGCGTCGTCACCAAGAACCTGCGGGTGCGGGCCGTCTACCTGGTCGACGGGTTCGCGGCCGGGACCTGGCAGATCAAGCGGTCGGGCAAGAAGGCCAAACTGCTCGTCAGCCCGTTCGGACCGGCCGGCCTGGAGCCGCTGGAAGAGGAGGGGCTGCGGCTGCTCGCCTTCGCCGAGCCCGACGCCGCGACGCGCTCGCTTGAACTGGCGGATCAGGTCTGATTGGTTCGGGGACGGAGGTGTGACGATGCCGCAGCTGACCGCACTCGACGCGCAGTTCCTGCACTTCGAGACCGCCACGAATCCGGCCAACATCGCCGGCCTGGCGATCCTCGACCGTGACGTCAACCGCGCCGATCTGCAGGCCCTGCTCCAGCAGCGGCTCCCGCACGTGCCCGCGATGCGGCGCAAGCTGGCGCCGGTGCCCCTGGGGCTCGACCACCCGTACTGGACCCAGGAGGACGACCTCGATCTCGACTACCACGTACGTGAGATCGGGCTGCCCCCGCCGGGCGACGAGCGGCAGCTGGCCGACCAGGTCTCCCGCCTGCACGCCCGCCGCCTCGACCGCGGCCGCCCGCTGTGGGAGATCTACCTGATCCACGGGCTGTCCGGCGGGCGCATGGGCCTCTACACGAAGATCCACCACGCCGCCGTGGACGGGGTCGGCGGCGCCGACGTGCTGGCCGCGCTGCTCGACCTCACGCCCGAGCCCGCCCCGCCGCCCGAGGCGGCGCCCGAGCACGACCCGGCCCCGCCGGGACCCGCGGGCATGCTGGCGCGCGGCCTGGCCAGGCTGGCGGGCAACCCCGCTCACGCCGTGCGCTTCGCCGCCCGCGCCATCCCGCACCTGGACGAGATCCCCGTCGTCTCCTGGCTGCCCGGCGCCGGGACCGTCTCCAGCCTGGCCCGCCGCCTGGCCGGCAGCGGCCGGGTGCCGGAGCTGCCGCCGCTCCCCGCGCCGCGGACCCCGTTCAGCGGGCCGCTGTCGGCGCACCGGCGCTTCGCTTTCGTGTCGCTGCCGCTGGAGGAGATCAAGCGGGTGCGCAAGGCGTTCCAGTCGCCGGCGGAGGGGAAGGCCGGGGTCACGGTCAACGACGTGGTCATGGCCGTGTGCGCCGGCGGACTCCGCCGCTGGCTGGCCGCGCACGGCGGCGTGCCGGCCCAGCCGCTGGTGGCGGGCGTGCCGTTCTCGCTGCGGGCGGCCGGCGACGAGGGGCCGGGCAACCAGGTGGCGATCATGACCGCGCCGCTGGCCGTGCACGTCGCCGACCCCGTCGAGCGGCTGCGCCACGTACGGCACGCCATGCACCGGATCAAGGACCGCTTCTCGCTGTCCCCCGCGCGGTGGCTGCGCGAGTTCAGCGAGTCGATGCCGGCCGCGCTCATGGGGCTGGCCTCACGCTCCGCGTTCGACCTCGTGGGCCAGGCGGCGCCGCCGATCAACCTGATGGTCTCGAACGTGCCGGGGCCGCAGTTCCCCCTGTACGTGTGCGGGGCACGGCTGCTCAGCCACTATCCCGTCTCGGTGATCACGGACGTGAGCGGCGGCGTGAACATCACCGCCTTCTCCTACGACGGCTCGCTCGACATAGGCGTCGTCACCGACAGGGAGATGGTGCCGGACGCGTGGGAGCTGGCCGGAAACCTGCGCGAGGCGCTGGACGAGCTGCTCGACGTGGACGCCGTCCCACCGCGATAGCTCCCGTCACCGCGGAGGAGGAGATCGAATGGTTGGCCTCCAGGAGCTTTCCGCCGCGCGAGCGGGGGAACCTATGGGAGGGCGCGGTGCCGGGGTCCGGCGGAGAGGGGAACGGGTGGGGGCGCGGGAAGGGCTGATCCGCTGACCGGGCCGACGGCGTGCTCAGCGGACGGCGTACGCGCCGATCGCCGGCTCCAGCAGGCCGAACACCCGGCGCGCGGTCTCGGCGAGAGCCCGCGCCAGCGCGTCCGCAGTCTCGTCGTCGTCGTTCGGGAAGGCCGCCAGCATGCGTTCGTGCAGGTCGCGGAAGAGCAGGCGGTCGGCCGCCGCGAGCTGGGCGGCCACGGCGCGGGCGACGACCGGGTCCCCTCCCGTCGTCTCCGCCTCCGCCGTCAGCCGCGCCGCCAGCGCCTGCTCGCGCTGCTCGTGCAGGTCGCGCAGCCGGGCGACCAGGGTCGGGCTGTCGGCGATCATCCGGGCGAACGCGGGCCCGGTGAAGCCGATGACCAGGTCACGCCGGTCCAGCGCCGCCAGATACTCCCGGCGCACCGCGGCCAGCGCCGATTCGCCGGGAGGCCGGCCCGCCACCACCCGCGCCAGGCCCGCGACGAACTCCTCGTGGTGGTCGAGCGCCAGGTCCTCCTTGCGCGGGAAGTAGTTGGTCACGGTCATCTTGGCCACCCTGGCGGCGGCGGCGATGTCGGCGATGGTGGTCCGGTCGAAGCCGCGCACCAGGAACAGTTGGGTAGCGTGGTCAGAGATGGCCTGCCTGGTCTCTCGCTTCTTCTGTTCCCTCAAGCCCAAGGTGTCGATGCTCATAGCCGCAGTCTTCCACAAAATTTTAGGTTCGACCTTATTTTAGGTTGACTCCTCTTACGAGGCAACCTAATGTTAGGTTCGACCTAAATTTATGCCGCCGTCCACAGCCCCCAAAGCGAGCGAGGAGTGAGGTTTTGTCCCAAGCAGCAGAGGTTCTAGAACTGGACGACAACGTTGCCGAGGGCGGTGCGGTCGTCGGCGCCGACTCGGTCAAGGTCTATCTCAAGGCGATCGGCCGGGTGCCGCTGCTCACCGCCGAGCAGGAGATCGAGCTGGCCAAGCGCATCGAGGCCGGCCTGTTCGCCAGGGAGCGGCTCGACACCGAGGCGGGCCTGTCCGACGAGATGCGCGCCGACCTGGAGTGGATCGCCGCCGACGGCTTGCAGGCCAAGCGCCGCATGCTGGAGGCCAACCTGCGGCTGGTGGTGTCCATCGCCAAGCGCTACACCGGGCGCGGCATGCTTTTCCTGGACCTGATCCAGGAGGGCAACCTCGGCCTGATCCGGACGATCGAGAAGTTCGACTACCGGCTCGGCTACAAGTTCTCCACCTACGCCACCTGGTGGATCAAGCAGGCCATCACCCGGGCCATGGCCGATCAGGCCAGGACGATCCGCATCCCCGTGCACATGGTGGAGCTGATCAACAAGGTCGCGCGCACCCAGCGCCGGCTGCAGAGCGAGCTCGGCCGCGAGCCCACCCCCGAGGAGATCGCGGCGGAGTGCGAGCTGGAGGTCGACCGGGTCAGCGAGATCCAGGGCTACGGCCGTGAGCCGATCTCCCTGCACACGCCGCTGGGGGAGGAGGGCGACAGCGAGTTCGGCGACCTCATCGAGGACACCGAGGCCGTCTCCCCGGCCGACGCCGTCTCCTTCACCCTGCTCCAGCAGCAACTGCACGCCCTGCTCGACCAGCTCTCCGAGCGCGAGGCGGGGGTGATCAGCATGCGGTACGGCCTCAATGACGGCAAGCCGATGACCCTCGACGAGATCGGCCGCATCTACGGCGTCACCCGGGAGCGCATCCGGCAGATCGAGGCCAAGACGATGTCCAAGCTGCGTCATCCGTCCCGGTCCCTGGCGCTGCGCGACTACCTGAGCTGACCCGGCTCGCCGCTTGGTACGAGGTGCGGACAGAAAGGCTGCGCAAACGGGAACTCAAGAGTGTCGCCGCTGGCCCATGGGCCCCCTCCACGGTGACCTACATTCCAAGGCGTGAAACGCTCCCGTTCGAGCCTCGTCCACCAGGTGACGTACGCGACCAAGAACCCCCACAAGATCCTGCCCCATCTGCGCCGGCTGGCCCGCGACACGTGGTTCCGGCTGCGTACGCGCGACCATGTCGCCTACTACCGGGCGGTCATGAAGTCCGACACCGCCCGCGACCCCGAGGGCGCCGTCGGGTCGCACACCCACAAACGCTGGCTGGCCCTGGGCCGGCTCCAGTTCGACTACCTGCTCGAACACGGGCTCAAGCCCGAATGCCGGATGCTGGAGATCGGCTGCGGCAACCTGCGGGCGGGCCGGCTGTTCGTCGGCTACCTCTACACCGGCAACTACTACGGCATCGACATCTCGCCCGACATCCTCATGGCGGCCCAGGACACGATCGTCAGGCACGGGCTCGGCGACAAGATGCCCTACCTGACCCCCGTACGGGACCTGCGCTTCGCCTTCCTGCCCGACGAGTACTTCGACGTCGTCCACGCGCACAGCGTCTTCTCCCACTCCCCGCCCGGCGTGATCGAGGAGTGCTTCGCCCACGTGGGCCGGATCATGAAGCCGGACGGCTGGTTCGACTTCACCTTCGACCGGACCGAGGGCAAGGAGCACCAGGTGCTGCGGGAGGACTTCTACTACCGCACCGAGACCCTCGTCGCGCTGGCCGAGAAGCACGGGCTGCGGGCGGTCTTCATGGAGGACTGGGAGAACCGGCACAAGCAGTCGAAGATCCGCATCACCCGGCGCCGGGCCGCCTGACCCGCCGCTGATCGGCGTACGGAGGCACGCTGATCGCCGGTCACTTGGCGAGGCTGTCCCAGAACTCCTCCAGCCGGGCCGCGCCGGCCGCCGGGTCCTGCAGCAGCCACCAGTGACCCAGGCCCGGCAGCTCGGCCACCGCCGCGCCCGCCCTGGCCGCCGCCGCCCGCGCCACGTCCCCGTCCAGGAACGGATCCTCCGACGCCACCAGCACCAGCCCCGGCACAGGGACGCCGGCGAAGGCGGGCGACCACTCGCGCCCCACGTCCACGGCCGACCGGTAGAGGGCCAGGATGCTGCCGGCCATGACCTCGTCCGCCTCGGCCGCCATCGCCAGGGCGTGCTCGCGCGGGACGCCGAAGCCCTCGTACGGCAGGGCCAGCTCCTCGACCGGCAGGCCGCGCCGCCGCTCGAAGAACTGCTCACCGGCGCCCGGCGTCTGCCACAGCCTGGCCAGATCGTGCCAGCGGAAGTCGGCGTGGCCGAGGCCGGCGGCGTCGGTGACCCACGAGCGCACCAGGTCGGGGCGCAGGCTGACCAGGCGCACCACCAGGCCGCCGCCCCAGTCGTGGCCGACCAGGTCGACGTCCTCCCCGGCCAGGTCCTCCAGCTCGGCGGTCAGCCAGGCGACGTACTCCTCCTTGGTGGCGGTGAACCCCTCGGCCCGGGGGCGGCCGAACCCGGGGAGTGCCGGCACGCGCACGTCATCGCGGCGCAGGACCGCACGGAGAGGGTCCCAGACGGC
The DNA here is from genome assembly GCF_035917475.1 of Nonomuraea fuscirosea. Classification (NCBI taxonomy): domain Bacteria; kingdom Bacillati; phylum Actinomycetota; class Actinomycetes; order Streptosporangiales; family Streptosporangiaceae; genus Nonomuraea; species Nonomuraea fuscirosea. Next base: position 3,779,985 of record NZ_CP109074.1, read on the forward strand.
TGAGGTCTCCGGCACGCCATGGACCAGGACTACGGTCATGATCGGCTCCATCTCCGGCGAGGGCTCACGCCCTTCCTACCCCCGCCGATAACCAGGTGCACCGGATTTCGGGCAGCGCGTAGGGTGGGCGCACGTGAGAGACGTACGTGCCCTGCCCAAGGCCCACCTGCATGTTCACCTGGAGAGCACCGTACGGCCGCGGACCGTGCGCGAGCTCGGCGGCCCGCCCGAGCCCGAGGGGGCGTTCGCGACCTTCAGGGAGTTCGCCGACCAGCGGGCCAAGGTGCGCGAGGTGCTGCGCACGGCCGAGCACTTCCGGCGGATCGCAGTCGAGTTCTGCGCGGACGAGGCCGCCCAGGGCACCCGCTACGCCGAGGTGACCTTCACCGCCGCCGCGCACGGCGAGCGCGTGGGCGACCACGAGATGCCGCTGCGGGCGGTGCTCGACGGGCTCGCCGAAGGGCGGGAGCGGTACGGGATCGACTGCGGGGTGCTGCTCGACCACTCCAGGCGGCGGCCGGTGGAGCGGCTGTGGCGGACGTACCGGATGGCCGTCCGCCACGAAGGGGTGATCGGGATCGGGCTGGCGGGTGACGAGAGCTACCCGCTGGCCCCGTTCACCGAGGTGTTCGCCGCGGCCTGGGACGCGGGGCTGCACCTGGTGCACCACGCGGGCGAGACGGCCGGGCCGGACAGCATCCGCGACGCGCTCGGCCCGGGACGCGCCGAGCGGCTCGGCCACGGCATCCGGGTGCTCGACGACGACGAGCTCGTGGCGGAGCTGAGCGAGCGCGGCGTCCCCCTGGAGGTCTGCCCGACCTCCAACGTGCTCCTCGGCCTGGTGCCCTCGCTGGCCGAGCACCCGCTGCCGCGGCTGCGGGAGGCGGGGCTGACGGTCACGATCAACACCGACGGGGAGACGGCGCTGGCCGACGAGTACGCCCGGCTGCGCGACGTCTTCGGCTTCACGGACGCGGACCTGGCCGACCTGGCCCACGCCTCCATCGACGCCGCCTTCGTTCCTGAACAGATGAAGGCCGAGCTCAGGGCCGGGGTGAACGCCTGGCTGGCGACCCCGGAGACGGCCTCATGACCCCCGAGTCCGCCGCCGGCGGATCGCCCGCACCTGAGGGAGAGGAGCCGCCGCCTCCGGACGTGCTCGCGGCCTTCGGGGCGGCGGGGGAGCCGGTGTGGATGGGCGGGGCGTGGCGGGCCGGCGAGCTGGCGCTCAAGGAGGTCGGCTTCCTGCCCGAGACGCTCTGGCGGGCCGGCGTGCTCGCCGAGCTGCCCGATTCGCCGCACTTCCGGGTGGCCCGTCCCGTCGCGGCGGCCGGTGGCGGCTGGGTGAGCCAGGGCTGGGAGGCGACCAGGATGGTGCCGGGTGTGCCCGACGTCCGGCGGCAGGACGACGTGCTGCGTACCGGAGCCGCCTTCCACGAGGCGATCGCGCACCTGCCCAGACCCGGGTTCCTCGACCGGCGCGAGGACCCCTGGACCCAGGGTGACCGCGTCGCCTGGGAGGAGCTGCCCGTCCCCGGCGCGGCCGGCGGGCTGCTGGAGCCGCTCGTACGAGCGCGCCGTCCGGTCGACCTGCCCTGCCAGGCCGTCCACGGAGACCTGCCCGGCAACGTGCTGTTCGCCGACGGCCTGCCGCCGGCGATCATCGACTGGCCCGTCTACTGGCGGCCGCCGTCGTGGGCGGCGGCCGTCGCGGTCGCCGACGCCCTGTGCTGGTACGGCGCCTCACCCGCCCTGGCCGCCCGCTGGGCCCATCTGCCGGAGTGGGGGCAGATGCTGATACGCGCCCTCATCTACCGGATCGTCACCCTTGACCTGGTAGACGGGCCCGCGGGCTGGACCCCGGACCAGCTCGCGGTTCACCGCCCGGCGATCGAGGTCGCGCTCGCCCACGCCGACCGCGGGCCCGTTCACCCTGGGGGAGCGGTCCGGCACCCGCCGGTGTCCTGAGGGCGATCACGCCGGCGCGGCGCCGTACGGGGGAGAATGGGTCTCGATGGACGAGCTGATCACATTCATGCGGGCCCGGCTCGACGAAGACGAGCGCGGGGCGCGGGACGCGACGCCGGGCCCGTGGTCGTACGACCCGGGCAAGGAGTGGTACGACGGCGACGACTTCGTCACCATGACCAACGGGCAGGAGTTCGTCGGCTACGGCGGCCTGTCACCCTTCCGCGGCGCCGTCTGCATCACCGGCGACGCCGGGCACGCGCAGTCCGCCAAGGACGCCGAGTACATCGCCGCCCACGACCCGGCGCGCACCTTGCGCGAAACAGAGGCCAGACGCCGCACCCTGGCCCGACACGCCCCTGGCCCGCCGACCGAGGCCGGACGCCGAACCGTGGCCCGGCACGGCTCCGACCCGCAGACGGAGACCGCTCCACCCCCGAACGCCGAACCGCCGTCCGGGGCCGAGCCGGCCGGGACCGAGCCGGCGGCCGAGGCCGAGCCGGATGCCCCGCCCCGCTGTCAGCACGACGGACAGCCGTGGCCGTGCCCGGACCTGCGCGATCTCGCCGCCCCCTACGCCGACCACCCCGGCTACCGGGATGAATGGCGACCGTAAGGCGGCAGGTGGCGGTCGAAAGGCAGCGGGTGGCGGCCGTAAGGCAGCGGGCCGAGGGCCTGGCTCCAGGCCCTCGGTCGCGGGCGAGCGCAACCGGCCCGGCAGGCGTCGGGGGCCCGGTTCCGGCCCCCGCTGTCAGCCGCGGGCGATCTGGATCACCGACGCGCCCAGCGGAGCCAGCGACACCGTGCCCGACACCGGCGCCCCGGTGAGCAGATCCGTCCCCTCCCCTCCCACGGGAACGGACACGCTCTCGGCCGCGCTGTGGTTGAGCAGGAACACGTACTCGTCAGCGTCGTCCCCCCGCACCGCACATTCGACGTGCGCCGGCACCCCCTCGAACCGCGAACGCACCCCGGCCTCCGCCACCACCCGGGCCACGACGTCGTCGAACGCGCCCACTTCCAGCAGCGTCGCGAAGTAGACCACCCGCCCGGCCCCGTACCGGTTCTCGACCACGGCGGCGCGTCCCTCCAGCAGCCCGTCGGCGTACGTCGCCAGCGCCTTGCCGCCCTCCAGGTGCAGATCGTCCCGCCACCACGTGGCCGTCGCCGAACGTCCATCGGCGAAGGACACGGCGAACACCTCGTCCGGCCTGGCCGGCCAGTACTCGTCGATCTTGGCCCCGATGAGCTCCCGGAACGCTCCCGGATACCCGTCCGGCCGCACCCGGTTGTCGGCGTCCACGACGCCGGAGAAGAAGGACATGATCACCGTCCCGCCGTCCGCGGCGAACTCGCGGATCCGGGCCGCACCTTCGTCGTCGATCAGGTACGCGTTCGGCACGACCAGCACCTTGTACCCGTCGAGCGACCCCCCGTGCGGCACCACGTCCACGGCGTGGTGCCGCTCCCAGAGCGGCGTGTAGTGCCGCATGACCGTGTCGGTGTAGCTGAAGTCGCTGCGCGGCAGGCCGAAGACCTCCTCCAGCCCCCACCATCCGTCCCAGTCGAACACGATCGCGATCTCCGCCCGAGAGCGCGTGCCGGCGACCGGGGCCAGCAGCTGCATCTCCCGCCCGAGGTCGCTGATCTCGCGGAACGTGCGCGAATCGGGCCCGGAGTGGGGCAGCATCGCCGAGTGGAAGCGCTCCTGCCCGCCCCGGCTGGCCCGCCACTGGAAGAACATCACCGAGTCGGCCGCCCGCGACACCGCCTGCAGCGAGCCGAGCCGCATCCGGCCCGGCTCCTTGACCACGTTGAGCCGCCACTGGCTGACCGCGCTGCTGGACTGCTCCATCAGCATCCACGGCTGCCCGCCCTTGAGCGAGCGGAACAGGTCGTAGTTGAAGGCCGCCGACACGTGCGAGTCGGATTCGGCCGGGTTGGGGTAGATGTCGAGCGCGGCCGCGTCCTCCTCCGGCGCCCACTTCCAGTAGTCGGCGTGGCGGAAGAAACGCATGAAGTTGGTCAGGACGGGGACGTCGTCGCGGAAGGAGCGGACGATGTCCCGCTCGGCGAGGTAACACTCCAGCAGCGCGTCCGAGGTGAAGCGCTTGAAGTCGAGCCGGCGGGTGGGGTTCATCCACGTACGCGGGATGTGCGGCACGTCGATCTGCTCCCAGCCGGTGTAGACCTGGCCCCAGAACCGCGTGGTCCACGCCTCGTTCAGCCGGTCGAGGTCGCCGTACCTGCGCTGCAGCCAGCTCCGGAACGCGACCCCCGCGGCCGGACCGAACGACGTGGGCCCGTACTCGTTGCTGATGTGCCACATCGCCAGCGCCGGATGGAAGGAGTAGCGTTCGGCCAGCCTGGTGGTGATGCGGGCCGCGTACTCGCGGTAGATCGGCGACGAAGGGTCGTAGTGCAGGCGGTTGCCGAAGCCGAACGGGTGCCCGTCCTCCCTGATCGGGAACACCTCGGGGTGCAGGTGCGTGAGCCAGACGGGCGGCGCCGCGGTGGGTGTGGCCAGGTTGACGCTGACGCCGTGGTCGTGCAGGAGGTCCATGACCTCGTCCAGCCAGCCGAACTCGTACGTGCCGGGCTCCGGCTCCAGCGAGGCCCACGCGAAGACGCCCAGGCTGACGGTGTTGACGCCGGCCTCGCGCATGAGACGGACATCCTCGCGCCAGACCGAGCGGTCCCACTGCTCGGGGTTGTAGTCCCCGCCGAAGGCGAAACCGCCCACGCGCCGGCGGAAGGCTGCCATGCGTGACATTTCACTGACTCCCATGGTTCTTCGGTCCTTGAGTCTCGCGTGCGTCCCCGATCAGGAGCCATCTCGCGCGGCGTTGATAGCGCTGACAGACCTGCTCCGCCCCTGCTGGAGCGCGCCTCTGCTGGATCGGAAAGTTTCGGATAATGTTGCCGAAAGATGACCGTGACATTGCCGGAGTATTACGCTAGGCTCCGGCTCATAGCACTGTCAACAGTCCTCGACCCACAGCGACACCGCCAGGTCAGATGGGTTGACCCAGGCCGATCTGGACTGCCGAAAGTTTTCGTGTCCTGATGCCGCCGAGAGGCGGCGGCACGGCAGAACGGGAGATCCGGTGCGCAGAGCCACGCTGGCCGACGTCGCGGCCGCCGCCGGAGTGTCGGTGCCGACCGTCTCCAAGGTCCTCAGCGGCAAGAAACACGTCTCCGCCGCCACCAGGGACAAGGTGCTCGAAGCCGTCAGAACCTCCGGCTACGAGGCGCCGCGCCCGCCCAGCAGGCCCAGGGCCGGCGTCGTCGACCTGCTCATCGAAGGGCTCGGCTCACCGTGGGCGCAGGTGCTCATCGGCGGCGCGGAGAAGGCGGCGGCGCGGTGGGGGTTCTCGCTGGTCGTGACCTCGTCCGCACGCTCCGACTTCGACCTGCGGCGCTGGATCGGGATGGTGCGCAAGCGCAACACCGACGGCGTCGTCCTCGTGCTCTCCCGCGCCGACCAGCGCGAGATCACCGCCCTGGAGGAGCTGCTGCACGTGCCCCTGGTGCTGGTCGACCCGGTCGGGCAGCGCGACCCGCGCCTGTCCTCGGTCGGCGCCACCAACTGGCTGGGCGGCGTCATGGCCACCACCCACCTGCTGGAGCTGGGGCACACCAGGATCGCCTTCATCGGCGGGCCGCTCGACACGCAGTGCACGCTCGACCGGTACGAGGGCTACCTGGCCGCCCACCGTACGTTCGGGATCGACTCCGACCCGGCGCTCGCCCGCTACGGCGACTTCCTCGTCACCGGAGGCAAGGCGATCGGCGGCGACCTGCTCGACCACGACGACCCGCCCACCGCCGTCTTCGCCGGCAACGACCTCCAGGCCGCCGGCGTCTACCAGGCCGCCACCGAGCGCGGCGTCCGCGTGCCCGGCGAGCTGTCCGTGGTCGGGTTCGACGACTCGATGTTGTGCGACATGCTCTCCCCACCGCTCACGACCGTCCGCCAGCCGCTCGACGACATGGCCAACGAAGCGGTACGGCTCGTCGCCGAGGAAGTGACCCACCCACGGGGCCCCTCCGGCACCCGCATCGAACTCGCCACCACCCTCGTCGTCCGCGACAGCACCGCCCCACTCCACCCCGACCCGGCCCGATCACCGGGAACCACGCCACGCCGGGCCCGTCCGTAGCCGAGCACCGGTGATCGGCCCCGCGCCGGTCATCGGAAGACGAACCCCGAAAACGGCACTCTGGACGCTGGGCCTTGGAAACCGGCTCTTTGGGAGGGGCCGTCGGATGTGGTCAGAGCAGGCCGGCGTCGCGGACCTTGTTGGCCACGTGGACCCGGTTGTCGGTGCCCAGTTTGGCGAAGATGCGGGTGACGTTGGCCTTCACCGTGGCCACGCTCACCGACAGGTCCCGCGCGATCTCGGCGTTGGAGCTGCCCTTGGCCACCTCGATCGCGACCTCGCGCTCGCGTTCGGTGAGGGTGGCCAGCTCGCGGGCCGCCTCGGGACGCTGCGGCTCGTAACGGCCGGTGGCGGCCGCGATCACCTGCTGGGCGACGCTCGGCGACAGCACCGGCTCGCCCTTCGCCACCGCCCGCACAGCCTCGATCATCTTCGGCGGCGGTGTGTCCTTCAGCAGGAACCCGTGCGCGCCGAGCCGCAGCGCCCGCATCACCATGTCGTCGGCGTCGAACGTGGTCAGCACCAGGATGCGGGGCGGAGCCGGCCGGGAGAGCAGCAGCTCGGTGGTGGTCAGCCCGTCCTGCTCCGGCATGCGGATGTCCATCAGCACCACGTCGGGCCGCAGGTCCCGGATCACGGCCATGGCCCGCTTCCCGTCGGCCGCCTCACCCACGAGGTCGAGGTCGGGCTCGCCGCCCAGGATGAGACGCAGCCCTGTGCGCACCATCGGGTCGTCATCCACGATCACCACTCGGATCACGACGTCAAGCCTCCCACGGCAGCAGGGCGTCCAGGACGAAGCGCCCATCCCGTACGTCATGGCTGAGTGTGCCACCGGCCATCCGGGTGCGTTCGGCCAGCCCGACCAGCCCCAGCCGCCCGCCCGGCCCGGCCGCGACGCCGGCCGGGGCCGGATTGCTCACCCGGATCCGCAGCCCCACCCCCGGCCGCCCGCCGAGCTCGGCCCGCACGGGGCTGCCGGGCGCGTGCTTGCGGGCGTTGGTGAGCGCCTCCTGCACGATCCGGTACGCGTGCCGCCCCGTCTGCGCCGGCAAGTGCTCCCTGCCGCGCACGGTGTCGTCCACCTCGACCCGCTGCCCGGCCGCGCGTACCTCCTCGAACAGGGTGTCCAGGTGAGCCAGTGTCGGCTGCGGCGCCTCCAGTCCGCCGTCACGGCGCAGCGTGCCGAGCACGGCGCGCAGCTCGTTGAGCGACTGGTGCGCGTTGTCCTGGATCGCCAGCGCGGTCTCGCGCATCTCCTCGGGGCCGAGGTCCTTGCGGTAGGCCAGGCCGCCCGCGAGCATCGTCAGCAGCGAGATCCGGTGCGCGAGGACGTCGTGCATCTCCTGGGCCATCTTCAGGCGTTCGGCGAGCTTGGCCTGCTCCACCCGGTGCTCCTGCGCCGCCACCTCCGCGGCCCGCTGCGCGTCCGCCCACTCGCCGCGCCCACGCAGGTAGAGGCCGAGGACCGTGAGCACGCCGAGCACGGCGGCGCCGATCGCGCCGAAGACGAGGGTCAGCACCCAGCCGTCCTGCCATCGGGTGGAGGCGAGCGTACAGAACCAGAAGACGACCGCCACCGGCACCACCTGCCGCCAGCGCCGGTGCGTGGCCAGGGAGGCGAAGGCGACGAGGGCGGGACCGGTGACGGTGAAGGAGAAGACGGTCGGCAGGATCAGCGCCAGCGCGACCGGCACCGGCCACCTATCACGGAACCCCAGCAGGACCAGCCCGGTCGCGCCGATGCCCATGTCGAGCATCAGCCGGTGATCGTCGGACCCGGCACGCCCCGGCCCTAGCGTGGCCAGCACGACCATGTAGAGGAGCAGGGGGAGCGAGGCGAACAGATAAAGCAGAACGGTACCCAGCCGATCAGCCACCGGCAGCCTGCCGGCCCCTGCGGGAAAGCCACTCCCAGGCGTTGGCGGAGGGTTTCCTGGGGAGGTCGGAGGGAGGGCTTCGGTGGGGTGGGGCTCCTCGGGGAGCGCGGGGCCGGGGCGGGGTGGTCGCTCGTGCTCGGCGGGCCGGGCGCGCTCGGAGGGCCGCCGGCTGGAGGGCGGCGGCGGCCCCGCTCCTGGGGACGGCCGGCGCTCGTCGGGGTGGTCCTGCACGTCTCCAAGCCTAGAGACCTCCTGTCCAGGGCTTTAGCACCCCAGGTCCACCTCACTGCCGACCGTGGTCCACATTCTCGGCCCCAACGCTGGACCCAGGACCGATGAGATCCGGCCGCCTTTTCGGTGAACTTGACCCGTGATTGAATTCCACCGCCTCAGCAAGGCGTACAACGAGGTGAAGGCACTGGACGAGGTGTCCTTCACCGTCCAGCCGGGCACGATCACCGGATTCCTGGGTCCCAACGGCGCGGGCAAGTCCACGGCCATGCGGATCCTGGCCGGTCTGTCCCGCCCCACCTCGGGCACCGCCACCGTGCTGGGGCGGCCGTACGCCGAGCTGGAGCGGCCCGGCTACGAGGTCGGCACCCTGCTCGACGCCGGCGCTCAGCATCCCGGCCGTTCTGGCCGCGAGGTGCTGACCCTGGGCGCCATGATGCTCGGCCTGCCCCGCTCGCGCGTCGACGAGGTGCTGCGGCTGGTCGGCCTGAGCTCCAAGGAGGGCAAGCGGCCCGTCGGCGGCTACTCCCTGGGCATGCGGCAACGGCTGGGCCTCGGCCACGCGCTGCTCGGCCGGCCCAGGGCGCTCATCCTCGACGAGCCGGTCAACGGCCTCGACCCCCAGGGCATCCATTGGATGCGCGGCCTGCTGCGCGATCTGGCCGGCTCGGGGTGCGCGGTGCTGCTCAGCTCCCACCTGCTGCACGAGGTCGAGCAGGTGGCCGACCGCATCGTGATGATCGGCGGCGGCCGGGTGCTGGCCGAGGGCACCCTCGCCGACCTCGGCCGGGGCCGCGACCTCGAACAGACCTTCCTCGACCTCACCTCCAACGCCGACCGGAGGTTGGCTTGAGCTCCCCCCTCTTGACGGGAAGGGGATTCCCACGATCGTCCGTGGGGCTTACTGCTTCACCGCCGGTTGGCCGTCCCGAGACGAGGATCTCTCGTTGAGGTCTTACACCAGCTCCACAGGCGTTTCACCGCTCCGCCGGCCCGGTGGCGAGGGTATGTCCGAGCGCTGTCTCGGCGGCTGGGTTGTCACGACCGCCGAACACGCTGTCGAGCCGTGGGCATCGCGCTGTGCGCAGACGGTGATCCGCCCAGCGGCCTATCGCCTGCCGCCTGTCCCGCGCCACAAGAGTCCGATTTCTCCCTCGCGTAAAGGCGGGGTTTCTCTCGGAGGTATCCGATGACCACCGACACGCCGACGGCGTACCGCCTTCCCTTCGGGAGGTTGCTGCGGGTGGAGGCCCGTAAATTGCTCGACACGCGTACCAGCATGATCATGATGGGTGTCCTGATCGGGGTGGCGGTGGCGCTCGTCGTCGGCCGGGCCCTGGCCGGTGGGCCGACCGACCTGTTCACCCTGGCCGGCACGGCCGGGATCGCGTCGGGGACGCTGCTGCCCGTGCTCGGCATCCTGTCGCTGACCGGTGAGTGGAGCCATCGCACCGCGCTGACCACGTTCACCCTGGAGCCGCGCAGAGGCCGGGTGCTGGCGGCCAAGTGCCTGCCCGTGCTGGCCGCGGCCGTGGTCGGGTGCCTGCTGGCGCTGCTGGTGGCCGTGCCGACGACCGCCCTCACCTCGGCCGCCCAGGGCGGGCAGGTCGCCTGGGAGCTCGACCCCGGCCAGGTGCTGGGCTGGATCGCGACGACCGTACTGTCCACCGCGCAGGGGCTCGCCCTGGGGCTGCTGTTGCTCAACGCGCCGGCCGCGATGGTGATCTACCTGGTCAATCCCATGTTGTGGAGCTTCGTCGGGCAGCTCGGCCCGGTGGGTGAGTCGGCAGGGGAGTGGCTCGATCCCAACAGGACCATCAGTGTGCTGATGAGCTCCGGCCTGACCGGCGGCGACGCCGCGCGGCTGGCCGTGTCGGTGGTGCTCTGGATCGTCATCCCCGCTGGGGTGGGCGTTCTGCGGGTGCTGAGGAGGGAAGTGCGCTGATTTCGCTTTACCGGCAACGTAGATCTTTGCCGGTTTCATGGGGTTATGTTTGCGTTTGTCCGGTTTGGACCGTAACGTAGGTCTCGTTCCCGGCGAAGGGTCCAGTACTTCACGTCTCGAGGTGGGCCCCGCCCGGATCTCCGAATCCCGACTCCAGTGGATTCCTCCCGCGCTCCACGCAGCGTCCGTCACGGCACGCTGCTCAGGTTACGTTCGTCCAGCGAGCGCAAGTTCCCGTCCCCTAACAAAGGACCTGAATTTCTTCATGTCTGCTCGCCTGCGTTCCATCGCTCTGCTCGCCGCCTCCACCGTCACCGCGCTGACCGTCGGCTCGGCCGCCACGGCGCACGCCGAAACCGGCACCGGCCAGCGGGGAGTTCTGCAAGGCTCGACCACCGCGTCCTACTTCTGGGACGACTCCTCCGGCCGCGCCGGAGACACCGGTCTGCCCGCCGCGGGCAAGCCCATGCAGAAGGGCCTGGTCGCCAGCCCGAGCTGGCCGCTCATGACCGAGGGCTACGTCGTCTACAAGGGCAAGAAGATGCCCTTCTTCGTGGGCGACCGAGGCCCGGGCGACCCCTCCAGCCGTGGTGTGATGCTGGACCTCGACGCCAAGACCTTCGCCGAGCTGACCGGCGGCCGCTTCAACCCCGAGACCCTGGGCGTGGACGGCATCGGCGGCGAGGGCCACATCAAGATCGACTACGTCGTCACCAAGTGGGGCGACGGCGTCGGCCGGAAGAACTTCCCGGTCGCCTTCTCCACCGGCTCCTGGTCCGAGAAGGACACCAACCCCGTGACCCAGCCGGTGTCCGTCAAGAAGCCCACCGGCTGACCCCTCCCACCGGCCGCAGCCCGGCCGCACGCTCGTAAGGGCGCCCCTCCACCACCAGGGGCGCCCTTTTCGCGTACGGATGCTTTTCGCAGGTCGGGGTGGTGCCCCGGTAAGCGGCGCAGCAACGGTCCCATCGTGCACCGCCACGTCCATCGATGGGCTGGTCGTGCAGTGTCCGGCTGGTGCTGCTCGGCGGTCAGGCCGTGGGTTCTGGCCTGGTGCGGGAGCCAAGTTCTGAGCGGTCCGGGATGCTTCATGTCCGTATGGGGGTGCTCGGGTCCAGGGGGTGTGCGTCGCCGACCAGGTGGCGCAGGGCCAGGTGGCGTCGCTCTGCGAGGTGTCGGCCCAACGGTGACCCGTGGCCATGCTCCTTCCGGTGGCACGCTTCCCCCATCGATTTTCGCCGTTCGGGCCGTGTCGCCTTCACCGGGAATTGCCGGGAGCTGACCAGCCGGCCGCACGAGCCTCGGCGATGTGGCCGTAGCTAACCGAAAAAGTCTTTCTGGTGCGCGGAGGGTGACTAGCGGGCATATTGGTGGGTGCACGGTCAGGATTCGCCGTTCGACAGTCATCGGAAAGACGGTCATGGCCAAAGTGCGCCAGGGCAAGAAGGGTGGCGAAAGCCGGGGCGGAGGCGGTGATCGGCCGGAGCCGGAGCCGAGCCCGGGAGGCTGGAAGGCCGCGCGCACGTGGGTGGCCGGGGTGGCCAGCGCCGTGCTCATCGCGGCGGTCGGCGTGGTGTTCACCACCTGGTACACCGCGAGCGGGTCCGACGCCGTCGACCAGGTCGCCGGCGAGCCGCCGTTGACGGTCGGGCACGTGGAGGTCGAGCTCGACGAACGCCCGCTGGTGCTCAGGGAGCCGGTGACCGACGCCCGGGACCGGGCGATCCTGCTGGGCAAGGCGGCGAGCGACACCGACGTGGCCGCCATGCTGGCCCGCCATCACGTCGCCACGATCGGGAAGATGACGGCCACCGTCGTCCTGACGGGCAACCGCAGCAGCCTGCGCATCATCGACGTCGAACCGCGGGTGCTCACCCGCGCGGCCCCTTCCGACGGCGCCCTCCTGGTGCCGGGCAGCGCCGGGGAGACCGGCACGGTGGAACTCGTCGCCGACCTCGACCGGCGGCCGGTCCGCTTCGTCACGAAGGAGGACCCGCGCACCGCGTACTTCAGGAAGAAGCAGATCGATCTGAAACGCGATGAGATGGTCACGCTCAGCCTGTCGATCGTCGGCGGGAAGGCGTATTACGAGTTCGATCTGGTGGCCACGGTGCTGGCCGGGGAGCGCTCCGAGAAGATCGTGATCAACGGGCCGGGCGGCACGCCGTTCCGGCTGACGGGTTCCGCCGACTCCTACCGCACCGAATACCGCGAATCGGGAGGCGGCTTCTGGTTGCGGACTTCCCCCGACCCAGCGTGCACGGCCTCGGAGCAGTGCTGATCGCGCGGGTGGTCGCGGACATTCCCCGGCCCGGCGTGCGTGGCCTCGGGGAAGCGCTGTTCGCGCGGGCCTCCGCCGTCCTGATGGCGGTGGCGCTGCTGCTCGGCACCGCCGCCGACGCCTCCGGCGGCAGGCTCGCCCCCGTCCAGTGGCGGATGGTGTGGTCGGCGTCCACCGACGGCGAGGCCGGAGGTTCGAACTCCGACTGGGAGGTTCCGCTGCACGGCGCCTCTGAGCAGGTGCTGGCCATGGCGACCGGCGACAGCGGCGTAAGCGTCCACGACGCTCGCACCGGCAGGCTCGTCCGCGTCCAGCACCTGTCCAGCGCCCCCGTCGCCGGGGTGTGGGTGACGTCCGGCTCCGTCGTCGTGCTCACGGGCAAGTGGGACGACGGCGAGCAGCGGTTACAGGCCTTCGACGCGGTCACGGGCGCCACGCTGTGGCGGCGGGCCGTCCAGTTCCTCGACCTGGAGCGCGTCCCCGGCGCCGGCCGCTACTCCGGCCCCCGGGTCGTGGTGACCGAACGCGGCATCGTGATCGCCGAACGACGGTACGAGCCGCTGACCCTGCTGTCCCTGGATCCGCGCTCGGGCGCTGCCGTGGCCAGGACGACCCACGAGCGGCACTGCGACCTGACGGCGGCCGGCGCCCGCTCCCTGCTGGTGCTGCTCGATCACTGCGCGGGCAACCGGGTGCGGCTCTCCGCGCTGGACCCGTCCACGCTGCGGGCCGACTGGCGCCGCACGATGTCCTCACCCGGCCGTACCTTCCCGGACTCGCATCAGCTCGGGGACCCGTTCTCGCTCGGTCTCACCGTCAGCGGCGACGGATACGCCATGGCCGGCGACGCGGTCTACGCGCCGGACGGGCGCCGGCTGCCCGCCCCGCGCGAGGCGCCGCCTGCCGCCGGCTCCGTCAGGGGCAGCCGGTGGAGCGAGCCGCTCTTCCTGAGCGGCGAGCCCGGGGTCCCCGTCGGGCCCGCCCAGTCGGCGCCCGCGTTCCTGACCTCCCTCGACCAGGACACGGGACGACGGCACTCGCTGCCGCTCGACGTGCCCTCCGTCCCCGCCACCCTCGTGGGAACCGCCCCCGGCACGGCCTTCGTGCTGCTCAGCACGGGTCGTGTCGCCGCCTACACCCTGACCTACGGGGTCCCGACCGGGCGCGAGCTGTTCGACGGTGTCCCCCTGGACGCCTGGCCGGACGCGTGCGGCCTGCTGAGCGCCGCCGACCTTCGCCCCATCGCGGACGGCTACACCCCCAGCCCCGCGACGCCGGCCCGATTCGGTCAGCGCCTGCCCCGTCCCGCCCGGTGCGACTGGATCCCGCCCACCGACGACGCCCCCGTCGTCTCCCTCGCGGTGGAGTGGGTCTCCTCCTCCAGCGCGACCACACGGCGGATCTACGCGGCCGAGACGACTGCCATCAAGCATGGGCTGGCCTACGACGCGGCCACGGAGGACCCGTACCTGCTCGACTACCTCCGCCCCACCGCGACCGGCAGCAGCGGCGCGCCCGAGGCCGTCGTCGGCGCGGGCCAGGTCATCGTCCGGCTCGTCTCCACCTCGCGTTCCGCCCTGCGGCTCCTGGCCCCGCTGGTCCGGGACGCACTACTGGCCCGATACAGCCTCGCGCGTCCCACTCCCGCTGCTCTCCCGCAGTTGCGCTGGAGCTTCCCCGTGGACGGCCACCTGGAGGGCGCGCCGACGGTGAGCGGGGACGCCGTCTACGCCGCCGGCGGCGGCCGGGTCTACGCCATGGACGCCTCCTCCGGTCGGCCGCGGTGGAGCCGGGCGATCAGCACTTACGTGTCTGGGCCGCCGCAGGTTGCCGGAGACCTGGTGTACGCCGGGGAAACAGGCATCGCCCTGCACGCCCTGGACATCCGCACAGGCCGGCCGCGGTGGCGGTACTCCTCGCGTGACCTGGGGTTTCACTTCCTGGCGACGCGGGGACGCGTCATCCTCTGCGCCGGAAACGAGGTCATCGCCCTGCACGCCGCCACCGGCCGGCGGCGGTGGCGGTTCCGCACGGCCGGCAGCTGTGCCGGGTCCCGTCCCCAGCAGGCCGGCGGCACCGTCTACATAGCCGACTACGCGGGCATCGTGCACGCGCTGGACCTCGCCACCGGCCGCCGAAGATGGAGCGTGCGGACGGGAACCGACGAGCGTGCCGGCCCCTGGGTCACTCTGGCGGGGAAGGTCGTCTACGTCGCGGGCGCCGACCGCCGGGTCCGCGCTCTGGACGCCGCCACCGGCGCGCAGCGGTGGAGCATCCGGCTCGGCGCCGTTCTCACCTCCGCCCCGCTGCCCGCCGGCGCCGCCGTCTACGTCAGAAGCACGGACCACGAGGTGCACGCGCTCGACGCCCGTACCGGCAGGAAACGATGGACCGCCCTGACCGGCGTCGTCGAATCGGCCCTCGTCCTGGCCGCCGGCCAGGACCGCCTGTACGCGGTCACCGCCGCCGGCATCATCAGCGTTTTCGACACCGCCACCGGCGCGGAGGGGTGGAGCATGCCGCTGGGCGGCGCCGTCATCGTGGGCCCCGTCGTGCACCGGGGCGTCGTGTACGTCTCGACCGCCGGTGGCACCGTCCACGCCCTGGACGGTGCCACCGGCGCGCGGCGATGGCGGATGAACACCGGCGACGCGCAGGAGCAGGACTCCATCGCCGGGAACGCCCTCACCTTTGCCAACGGCCTCCTTTACACGGGCGGCGGCGGCAACGTCTACGCCCTGCGCCCCTGAGGACCCGGCCCGGCGGCGCCGTCGCGATCGTCGACACCCTGGCGCCAGTTGAGTGATCTACGTTGTAAAGGCGTCCGGCTGATCGACCGCCCGGTGATCCAAGTGGCGTACGGGAGACGAATCAAGGTCACCTCTCCGAGAAGGGACTTCGATGGCCCAGCCTCACTGGTTACGCAAGACTCTCGCGGCCGGAGCGATCCTGGCCGCCGCCGCGGGCGTTCTGGCGCCCGCATCCTCCGCCTCGGCAGCCGGCGTCTCGACCGCCGTCGTGCCGCCGCCTTACGCGGCTGACCTGCCCGATCTCAGCACCCCGGCCGTGGCCTACGACCGTGCCGGTCAGCCCGTCGCGACCGGTGTCGCCGTGCGCGGGGCCGATGGCGCGCTGCTCTACAGCGCCCGCTCGGGTTCCACGTTCGGGCCGCTCCAGTCGCTCGGCGGGGTGATCGTCGGCGATCCGTCGGTGGTGGTGAACTCCTTCGGCACCCACTTCTTCGTCCGCGGGACCGACGATCAGGTCTACACCAACACGATCACCCCGTCCGGCGCCGTCACCGGTTACTCGACGGTGCCCGGCCTGACCGTCACCGGCGATGTCGAGGCGCTCGTGCCCAACCTCGCTCCGGCGGGCAGCCTGCGGATCTTCGCGCGCGGACCCGACGGCGCCGTGTGGACCAACAGCCTCAACGGCGGCGCGTGGGCGGGATGGAGCAGCCTGGGCGGCTTCGCCACCAGCGACATCACCGCCGCCCGCACCTTCGCCGTCCCGAACGACACCGTCCGGGTGTTCGTCCGGGGCGCCGACCACCGCGTCCACGTCAGCAGGGTGAGCGCCGGCGGCGTCACCGCGTTCGAGCCGCTGGGCGACCTCCAGGTCACCAGCGACATCGCCATCGCCGAGGACGCCCTCTTCGGCGGCGGCTTCATCGCCGCCCGGGGTGCGGACAGCGGTGTCTGGATGCTCAACCTGTTCACGATCCCGTACGTATGGAAGCCCCTCGGCGGGACCGCCACCAGCGACCCCGCCATCAGCTTCCAGGGCAACGTCACCTCCCTGTACGTCCGGGGCACCGACGACGCCCTGTACGTCAACAAGGCGGCCTCGCCCGATGCCCCCTACCGCGGTTACGAGCGGATCGACGGCGCCGTCGCCGGCAACCCGGCGGCGTTCGGCCCCGGCGTCAGCGCGCTGGGGCCCGGCCTCCTGCTGGCCCGCCTCGCCGGCGGATCGCTGGGCCTGAACGTGGACCCCTCTCCCACGCTCCAGCCGCCGCACAAGTTCGGCGGGTTCACCCCGGTCCCGGGCCCGGCCGTCGGCTGAGCACGTTCCACGAGGTGCGCCTCATGGTCGCTCGCGTCTGCTTGCGGCGCGAGCGACCGTCCGGGCCGCGATCAGGGACGATGCGGGGAACCGCACGGTGATGGACAGACCGCCTTCCGGTCGGGCGACGGCGGCGAGGGTGGCCTGGTGGGCCTGTGCGACGGCGTCGACGATGGCCAGGCCGAGGCCGTAGCCGTCGCCGCGCCCGTGGCGTTCGGAGGCGAGTCTCTGGAAGGGCTGGAAGAGGCGCGGGAGCTGGTCATCGGGGACGACCGGCCCGCTGTTGGCCACGGTGAGGGACGCCTCCGTGCCCGAGGTCCAGGTGGTGACCGTCACGTGCCCGCCCGTGTGGTTGTGGCGGACGGCGTTGTCGACGAGGTTCGCGACGAGGCTTTCGACCAGTCGCGGATCCCCGGACGTCGTCGCGGGCGCCAGGTGCCCGGCGAGGTCGACACCCTCCCGGATCGCGTGCTCGCGGCGGGAGGCGAGCACCTCTTCGACGACGGCGGAGAGGTCGACGGCGTCCCAGCGGGTGACGCCGCGCTCGCTGGTGGCCAGGGCGAGCAGTGCCTGGACGAGCCGCTCCTGGTGTTCGCCGAGGGAGAGAGCCTCCTGACAGGCCGATCGCAGCGTGCCGGCATCGGCGTCCGGGTCGGCGAGTGCGACTTCGAGCAGCGTGCGCTGGCCGGCGAGAGGGGTGCGCAGTTCGTGGGAGGCGTTGGCGACGAAGTGGCGCTGGGCGTCGAACGCGGCCTGCAGACGGGCGAGCAGGCCGTCGAGGGTGTGGCCGAGCTCGGTCAGCTCGTCCATGGGCTCGCCGAGGCCGAGGCGCCGGTCAAGGGTGCCGGCGGAGATGATCCCGGCGGTGGCGGTGATGGCGCGCAGCGGGTACAGGAACCGGCCGGCGACGTACCAGCCGATAGCCAGGGCGACGGGGACCAGCAGGACCAGCGCGACGGCGGATCCCGCGAGAAGCCGGGTCAGGCTGATCCCCGGCCCCGACGCGGTGATCACGCCCGGTGAGAGGCCGCCCACAGGGGTGGTCATCTGCACGCTGGCCAGCGGGACGTCGACGAGGACGACCACGAACACCCCGGCCGCGTAGACGCCCGCCGCGTAGGCGAGCGCGAGCCGGGTCCGCAGGGACCTTCTGGCGGATGTACGGGCGGTCATGACGGGCCGACGCGGTAGCCGCCCTCGCGGACGGTCTCGATCACGGGCGGGTCGCCGAGCTTGACGCGCAACCGGTGCACGGTGTGCTTGACGGCGCTGGTGAAGGGGTCGGTGGCCTCGTCCCAGACGCGTTCGAGCAGTTCCTCGGCGGAGACGACCAGGCCGGGCACGGCGAGCAGGCATTCGAGCAGGGCGAACTCCCTGGGGCTCAGCTCCAGCCGCCGGCCCGCCCGTGACACGGTCCGGCGGGCCGGATCGAGGGTGAGGTCGCCCCACGTCAGCGTGGGCGGGAGTGGCGGGGTGGCGCGGCGGGCCAGCGCGCGGACGCGGGCGACCAGTTCGGCGAACGCGAACGGCTTGGGCAGGTAGTCGTCGGCGCCGAGGCCGAGCCCGTCGACGCGGTCCTCGATGGTGCCGGAGGCGGTGAGCATCAGCACGCGGGACTCGCAGCGGCCGTGGGCCAGCCGCCGGCAGATCTCGTCCCCGTGGACGCCGGGCAGGTCGCGGTCGAGGATCACCACGTCGTAGCGGGTGGCGGCCAGGCGGTCGAGGGCGGCGGTCCCGTCCAGGACGACGTCCACGGCCATGCCCTCGCGGCGCAGGCCGGTGCCGATGGAGCGGGCGAGAACCTCGAAGTCCTCGACGACGAGGACCCTCATCGCCGCTCACCGCCCGCCGTCGTGCGGGCGGGGCGGCCGGACCGGACACGGGATCGGGGTGCCATGGGGCAACGATGTCAGATCCCCGGTCGCAGCCGGGTCGCGGCGGCCGCGACCTCACCGGAACCGGGTGCCGCGTACAACCGTCGCCATGAGTTCCTTCACCTCCAGCCCCACCGGCTCGCGGGACGGCTTCCGCCGGCTGCTGCGTGCGCGGTGGGCCGGCTTCCGCTCCGGCCGCGGCCGGACGCTCGCCATGGCGGCCTCCGTGCTGGTCACCGTGTCGCTCGGACTGCTGATCGCCGGAGGCGTGCGCAGCACCTGCGTGACCTCGGCGGGAGAGGGGCCCTGCCCCGCGCCCCTGGTGGGTCCCGACGGTACGGCGGTCAGCGACAAGTATTACTTCGTGCACCAGCCGCTCAAGGGCGACGGCAGCATCACCGCCCGGGTGTCGGACCTGACCGGGCAGATGCGGCAGCCGGACCTCGTGCCCGGCGTGCGCAACGTCAGGCACGGGGCGGTGCCGTGGGCCAAGGCGGGGCTCCTCGTCAGGCGGAGTCTCCAGCAGGGCACGTCGTACGCCGCCGTCATGATCACCCGCGGTCACGGGGTGCGGATGCAGCACGACTTCATCCACGACGTGGCCGGCAGCGCCGCGCGGGGGCCGCGGTGGCTGCGGCTGGACAGGTCGGGCGACCTCCTCACCGGGTACGAGTCCGGCGACGGCAGGACGTGGACCCGGGTCGGCGAGGCCCGGCTGGCCGGGCTGCCGGAGACCGTCGAGATCGGGCTCTTCGCCACCTCGCCGGGCGCGCTGTGGACGATGGCCTCGGCCTTCGCCCAGGCGACGGCCACCTTCGACCGGATCACGCTGCGGGGCGCGAGCGGTTCGTGGCGGCATGACGACGTCGGCGTCACCCTCGGTCCCGACGGCAGGACCCCGCATCACCCGGGCGGAGCCGTCGAGTCGGGCGGCAAGGTCGTCGTGACCGGCGGCGGGGACATCGGGCCCGCCACGGTGGAGGGCGGCCTGCGTGCCGACCTCCTGCTGAGCGGCGGGGGCCTGGGGCTGATCCTGGTGCTCGTGGCCGCCGTCATGTTCCACCCGGCGGAACGGGGGCGAAGCGTGCTGGCGGCAGAGGCCGTGGTGGTCGGTGCGGTCGCGTTCGTGGCCGGGCTGGTGGCCGCCGGGGTCGTGGTTCCCGCCGGGCTGGCGTTGCTGCGAGCACACCGGAACCCGATCCAGCCGATCACCCTGGGCACCGAGCTGCGGGTGATCGTCGGGTACGCGGCGCTGGCCGCGATCTCCGCCTTGCTGGCTCTCGGGCTGGCCGCGCTGGTCAGGAGCAGGATCCTCGCCGCCGGGCTGGCCGTCGCGCTGATCGTGGTGCCGTATCTGCTGGCGAGCGCGGGGGTGGCGCCATGGCTGCTGGCGATCACTCCCGCCGCCGGGTTCGCGATCACGCAGAGCGTGCCCGCGTTCGCGCACGTCGACGTGGGCCCGTCACTCCTCGAAGGCCACTACCCGCTTGCGCCGTGGGCGGGTCTGACGGTGGCCTGCGGCTACGTCGTCGTCGTCCTCGGGGCGGCGATCATCGTGCACCGGCGGAGGGCCGCACCCGCCTGAGCCGTCACGACGTCTTCCGCCAGACCGAGATGTGGCTCCGGCTGTCGCCGGTGTAGGGCTCGCGGTTCCAGCCGGACCACCGTTCGCGCAAGGTCATTCCGGCGATGCGGGCCATCAGGTCGAGCTCGGACGGCCACACGTAGCGGTGCGGTGTCGAACGGGTCTCCAGCCGGCCGTCCACGACCCAGTAGTGATGGGAGACGGCGGTCTGTGACGCCACGTCGTACTCCTCGAACCCGAGATGCGCCGGGGTCACGGTGAACGGGTGGACGGTTTGGCCCGGGGGCAGGCGCCGGAGCTCGGGGATGTAGACCTCGATGACGAACGAACCGCCGGGTTGGAGCTGGTCCGCCACGGTACGGAAGCATTCGACCTGCTCATCCTGGGTGGTCAGGTTCGTGATGGTGTTGCGGACCAGGTAGGCGAGGGTGAAGTCGTGGCCCACCTTCGTGGTGGCGAAGTCGGCGATGGTCACACCGACGTGCTCCGCGCCCGGTTTGCCGTCCATCTCGGCCGCCATCGCCGGTGACAGCTCGATGCCGTGCACTCGGACGCCTCGCCGGCTGAGCGGCAGCGCGATGCGGCCGGTGCCGATGCCCAGTTCGAGGGCGGTGCCGCCCGGGCCGGCCAGGGCGGCGAGGAAGTCCACGGCCGGGTCGACGACCGCGGGATCGAACAGCTCCGGCCATTTGTCCTCGTACGTGCGCGCGGTGTGTTCGTCGAAGTTGTTCTCTGGCACGGAGGTGGTTGTGCCCGGGAACGCGGGGTGGGCACCATCCGATTCGGTGAGGGCTATTCGCCCTCGACGCAGAACTCGTTGCCTTCGGGGTCGGCCATGACCACCCACCCGCCAGGGGTGACGCTCCGGCGGTCGTCCACGAGGCGCGCGCCCAGCGATTCGAGCCGGGCGATCTCCTGCTCCTGCGATCCGTCACGAGGCACGAGATCGAGGTGCAGGCGATTCTTGACCCGCTTCGGCTCAGGCACCTCGACGAAGACGAGGTGAGGGGAGTCGCCGCCGTCGAGGCCCACCCACCAGAACGGGTTGCCTGGCATGTCCGCCTTCGAGCGGGGCCAGCGGGTGACCTCGCTCCAGAAGCGCGACATGGACTCGGGGTCGGCGCAGTCGAACGTCACGTTCAAGATCGAGGACCTGCTCACGCCGGCCTCCTCCGCCGGTCTCGTCCCGGCGGAGCCTCGCACGGGTGGCTGAACGGGGCAAGCGGTTTCCAGCCCGCGACAGTCCTCGCGGGTGGTGCGGGGTTCGGCGGGCGGGTCCTGGAGGCCCGCCCGCCGAACGCCGGTCACCTGAGGGATGGGACGGGGACCTTCGACCAGTCGATGTCCGAGCCCAGGTAGAAGCTCGGGTAGGCGGGCTGGTTGTAGGCGGTCTGCTGCCGGGCCACGTCCACCCGGTACTGCGGGTCGTGCATCAGCGTGTAGAGCTTCCTGTCGGTCAGCTCGGTGCTGACGTACATCCGGACGGCGCTGCTGTCGGCGGTGCGGACCAGCAGTTCCTCGCGCCAGTCGCCGAACACGTCCGCCACCAGGCCGGGGTTGCCCTTGGTCCAGTTGTTGGTCAGCGTGCCCTCGGCGGTCAGCAGTGTGCCGCGCCGGCGGTCGTCGATCGTGGGCGTCTGCAGCTCCGTGGTGGCGGTGCCGTTGACGATCTGGGTGGTCATGTCGGCGGCCCAGCGGATGCTCATGTTCGTGCCGGGGGCGTCGCGGCCCAGGTACTCGCCGCGGGCCGACCACAGACCCGCCTGGATGGCCTGGTCGGGCGGCATCGACGACCAGGTCTCCAGGCCGGGGACGGCCGGGTCGATGTCGCCGGCCATGCCGCGCCCGGTGTCGACGCCGCTGTAGCCGCCGTGGATCACCTTGCCGGTGGCCGCCTCGCGCAGCGCCCAGCCGTACGGGGCCCAGGCGCCGCCCTCGTGCACGGTCCAGATCTCCAGGCCGGGCCGGGCGGGGTCGATGTCGCCGACGTGCATGGCGTCGCCGTGGCCGAGCCGGACGTTCTGGCCGGGCACGTTGCTCTGCGGCGGAGCCTGCGCGAAGGAGGAGTAGAGCAGGTCGCCGTCGTCGTCGATGGTGGCGGAGCCGTAGACGATCTCCTGCCGGCCGTCGTCGTCCACGTCGGCCACGCTCATCGAGTGGAAGCCCTGCGTGGTCAGACTGGCATACTCGGGGTCGCTGCCGTCCACGCCGTGCGGACTGGCGTTGAACGGGTTGGCCATCGGGACGTGGCCGCTGTCGACGTACCAGCGCTCCTTGAGCCGCCTGCCGTCCCAGTCGTAGGCGACCAGCGTGGTGCGGGTGTAGTAGCCGCGGGCGAAGATCGCCGACGGCCGCCTGCCGTCGAGGTAGGCGACCGAGGACAGGAAGCGGTCCACCCGGTTGCCCGGCTCGACCCTGGCCATCGCGTAGTCGCCCCACAGCAGGCCGTCGTCGCCGCGCCCGGGCTTGTAGGGGATGGTCTGCAGCTCGCGGCCGGTCGCGCCCTCGAAGACCGACAGGTATTCGGGGCCGGTCAGGACGAAGCCGGCGAACTCGCGCAGCCGGTTGTTGCCGCTGCGGGCGGGCGCGTAGACGTCCACGAAGTACGTGGCCAGCTCGACGGCGTCCGCGTGGGAGAGCGGGTAGCGGTACTTGGGCGCGATGCCGAACGCCGCTTCGAGCGTGGCCGGCCAGCGTCCGGCGACGACCTCCGGGTGCTCGTGCCATTTCTCGAACATGGCGGCGACATGGTCGAAATAGTCTGCGGCGCTTTTTCGATAGTCGTCGGTATTCGCGTATCCGGCTTTGACGTCCGCGCGCGGCATCGTGACATAACGCTCGGAGACGACCTGGCCCCTGCTGCCGTACCGGATGATCTTCGTGCCGGGGGCGGTCTTGAGCATCATCTCCGAACGGCCGTCGCCGTCGAAGTCGTAGACCAGGAACTGGGTGTAGTGGGCGCCGGAGCGGATGTTGACGCCCAGGTCGAGGCGCCAGCGCAGGGTGCCGTCCAGTTCGTACGTGTCCACGTAGGTGTTGCCGGTGTAGCCGCGCTGGGAGACGTCCTTGCTGTTGGACGGGTCCCACTTGACGACGTACTCGTATCGGCCGTCGCCGTCCACGTCGCCGACGCTCAGGTCGTTGGCCGCGTACGTGTACGCCTCGCCGGCCGGGGTCACACCGTCGGCGGGCTTCTTCAGCGGGAGGTCATAAAACGTTTTAAGCCAAGGGGTGACTGAATCGCTCTTACGGCCTTCGCGGCCCTTGACGATCGGCGCCACCCGGTACTCCGAACGGGCCGTGCCCCTGGCGTCCTTGTAGTTGGTGCTGTCGGTCACGGTGGCGATGGGGCGGCCGTCGCGGTAGACGCGGAAGGTGGCGCCCGTCATGCCGTTCGGGCCGTGGCCGGAGACCTCGTCCCCGAGCAGACGCCAGCTCAGGAAGACGCCTTCGCCGGTGGACGCGGCGACCAGGCCGCGGTCCAGCTGCTCCAGCCGGGGGCCGGGGCGGTGGCGGCCGGAGGTGTGCGGGGCCTTGGAGCTTTTGGAGGCGCTCGTGCTCTTCGCGGCGCCGGCGCCCGGGGTGCCTGCCGTGTCCGCGATCGAGGGGAGCGCGGTGAGCGGCAGGCAGAGCAGAGTGGCCAGGCCGGTGGCCAGCGCTCGGCGGATGCTGCTGGGGGGTCTCATGGTCACGAGCTCCGCTGATTAAATCGATATAATTTTAGCTGGGAGAGTATTGGTGGATAGCGGCCTCTGTCAAGGCTTTGTTGCCGGTCGATTTCTGGCGTGGCGAAATGGGGCGTTCGCCGCGAAATAGTCGTTAGTGGAAATAAGGCGATTCGCCGGGCGATGAGCGGAAACGCCTATGGCGCGATCTGCACCTCGACCCCGGTGAAGCCCGCTGGGACACCGTCCGTCACCAGCAGGTCGGCCGCGTCCCAGCCGCACACCCGGATCGGGGCGTTCAAGGAGAACTTGCGCGCGTCGCCCACGACGATCGTCCGGCGGGCGACGGAGATGAGCCGGCGCTTGGTCTCCGCCTCGTACGGCGTGGCCCCGTACACCCCCGAGGCGTCGAGCGCGGTGGCGGCCAGGAACAAGGTCCGCACGCTGAGGTGTCCGAGCGCGGCCAGGGTCTCGGGGCCGCCGAAGGAGCGGGTGTCCCTGCCGTACTGACCACCGACCCCGATCAGCGTGACGTCCGGGCGGGGGGCCAGGGTGGCGATGGCGGGCAGCGAATGGGTGATCACGGTGAGGCCGGCGTCGGGCGGCAGCAGCTTGGCGATCTCCAGCGTGGTGGTGCCCGAGTCGAGCGCCACGGTCGTGCCGGGCTCGACATGCCGCACGGCCGCGGCGGCGATCGCGTGCTTGGCGACGGCGGCCTGCTCCGACCGGTCGGCGAACGGCGGCGCCGTCGCGTCCGCCGCCGTCGCGCCGCCGTGCACGACGCGGATGAGGCCGTCCTGGGCCAGTCTGCGCAGGTCGCGGCGGACGGTGTTGGGGGAGACGCCCAGGTGGGTGACCAGGTCCGTGGCGGCTGCGTACCCGTCCAGCTCGATACGGCGCAGGATCGCCTCGCGGCGCGCCGGGGCGGACGTGTAGCGCAGGCTGGTGGCCTCCGGGGCGCGGCTCATGTGACCATGATGCCTCATAGGTTGGCGCTTTTCCGCCAACTTCTGGATTTATAGTGACAACATGACGACGCCACGGACCCTGCCGGCCCCTCTCACCGCTTCGCGTGCTGAGGGCGTGCGGGTGGAGGCCGTCGTGGCGAAGGACGGGTTGTCGGGTGGGGTTGATGTCGGCACCACTCACGTCAAGGTGGGGCTCTTCGATCGGTGGGGCGGGTGTGTCGCGGCGGTGCGGCGGGAGACGCCACGCGAGCTGCCCGCGCTGGTCGCCGTCGTGTCGGACGCGCTTGGTGAGTGTGCCGCGCGGGCGGGGCGGGGGCCGGAGGCGATCGGGATCGCTGGGATGGCCGAGACCGGTGTGCCGCTCGACTCGTCGGGGCGCCCGCTCGGTCCCATGTTGTGGTGGAACGACCCCAGAGGCGCGGAGGAGGCGGCACGGCTGGGGCGGGACGCGCTCGGCCTGTACGCGCTGACCGGGAGGTGGGCCGACGCCAAGGCGCCGCTGGCCAAGTGGCTGTGGTTGCGGGCCCACGCGCCGGAGGTGCTGCGGGCGATGCGGTGGTGGGCGAGCGTGCCGGACGCTCTGGCGTACGAGCTGACGGGGGTGCTGCGCACTCATCCGACGCTGGCCGCGCGCACCCTGGCCTACGACGTGCGGCGCGGGCGCTACGACGAGGACCTGCTGGCCCTGGCGGGACTGTCCGCGGACCGGCTGCCACCCGTGGTGTCGGCGGTGGAGCCGGTCGGTGGGCTGGTGGCCGCCATTCCCGGGGTGACGCCGGGCGTTCCGGTGGTGGTCGCGGGTCATGATCACGCCGTGGGGGCGTGGGCCGCCGGGGTACGGCGTCCGGGCGACGTGGCCGACTCGCTGGGCACCGCCGAGGCCGTGATGGTGCCGGCCAGGGAACGCCCCGACCCTCGTACGGGACTGGCGCTGGGCGTGACGGTGGACCCGTCGCTGGACGGAACCGGAACGGTGCTGGTCGGCGGGCTGCCGACGAGCGGCGCGATGCTCGACTGGCTCCTCGATCTGCTGAGCCCGCCGACAGGTGACGACCCCGCGCCGCACTCCCGGCCCGGTGAACGACGTGACTACACGGCGCTGCCCGGGTTGCTCGCCGGGGTGTCGCTGCCTACCGGGATCGTGGTCGAGCCGTATCTGCGGGGCCGGGTCGCGCCTGCGCCTGATCGGGACAGGCGGGTGGCGGTGTCGGGGGTCGGCTCCGGGCACGGGGCGGGTGATCTGCTGGCCGCTGCCGTTGAGGGTACCTGCCTGCACGTCCGCTGGATTCTGGACGAGCTCACCGCCGTAACGGGCACCGCGCCGGAACGGCTGGCGGTCTTCGGTGGGCAGGTCAGGATTCCGCTGTGGATGCGGGTCAAGGCCGCCGTCTCGCCCGTCCCCGTGGAGGTGGTCCGTTCCGACGACGCGGTCTGCGCGGGCGCGGCGCTCGTCGCCGGGCAGGCGGGCGGGTCGCTGCACGACGTTCCCGTACTGCCGCGCGAGCCGATGCCGTCCGACCTCGCACTTCAGGCCGCCTACCTGCCCCAGTACGAGCGCTTCCTGACCCGAGCCACAGCCCAGAGCACCCCAGAAGCTGGGACACAGAAGCACCCCAGAAGCTGCAGCACAGAACAGGAGCACCGATGACCAGCCCCGGCACTACCCCCGAGCCGACACTCGACCTGCTCGCCCGCCCCTCCGGCGGGTTCGCGATGGTCGCCATGGACCAGCGCGAGAGCCTGCGGCAGATGTACGCCGCCGCCACGGGCGAGCGGGTCGGCGATGAGGTGCTGACGTCGTTCAAGCTGGCGGTGGCGCGTGAGGTCGGGCCGTACGGCTCCGGGTTCCTGATCGACCAGGACTACGGGTTCGAGCAGGTGGCCGCCGAGGGCGCGGTGCCCGGCGGGCTGATCGTCGCCGTGGACAGTCTGCGGCAGGACCCGGACGGGCCGGTCGAGGACACCGGGATCGACGAGCGGGTGGACCTGGCCGCCGCGCGCGCGGCCGGGGCGGTGGCGGCCAAGTTGCTGCTCATCTGGCGCGACGACGAGGAACGGGAGCGCCGGCTGAAGACGGCGGCCGAGTTCGTCCGGCGCTGTGCAGCCGCCGGACTGCTCTCCGTGCTCGAAGGCGTCGCCAAGCCCGCTGCCGAGGAGACCGGGTTCGACGGGCCGGCCGCGATCAGGGAGGCGGCGCGGGAGCTGGCCGGGCTGCGGCCGAGCCTGTACAAGGCGCAGGTTCCGCTCGGCGGGGCCGCGCCGGAGGAGAAGCTGCTGGAGGAGTGTGCCCTGCTGGACGAGGTCATCCCCGTCCCGTGGGTGGTGCTGTCGCAGGGCGTGGAGCGCGACGACTTCCCGGCGTCCGTGCGGGCGGCCTGCCGGGCGGGCGCGTCGGGCATGCTGGCGGGCCGGGCCATCTGGAGCGACGTCGTCGGCGAGCCTGACCTGGCCGCGCAGTTGCGGGCGCGTTCGGTGCCCCGGCTGCGCAGCCTGGCCGCCATCGTGGACGAGTACGCGCGACCCTGGAACGCGCGATGAGCGAAGGGGACGGCGATGGAGTGCGCGCGGCCGTGGAGCGCGGGATGGGCGAGCGGGACGGGGATCGAGTGCGCGCGGCCGTGGAGCGCCCTGTGACCAGGACGGCGATCGCGATGTTGCACACCGTGCCCGCTCTCGCCGCGCCGCTGGCCGAGCTGGCAGGCGAGGTGCGGCCCGGTGCGCGGGTGTCGCACTTCGTGGACGAGAGCCTGCTCCAGGACACGATCGCGCACGGCGGTCCGCCGCCGCACGTCCTGCGCCGGGTGGTGTCGTACGCCGCCTACGCCGAGGAGTCCGGGGCGGGCACGCTGCTGGTCACCTGCTCCTCCATCGGCGAGGCCGCCGAGCTGGCCCGGTCGTTCACGCGGCTGCCGGTTCTGCGCATCGACGAGCCGATGGCCGAGGAGGCGGTACGGTCCGGCGCGCGCGTCGGCGTGCTGGCCACCCTCGCCACCACGCTCGGCCCCACCACCCGGGCCGTCCAGCGGGCCGCGGCCCGGCAGGAGGCGGAGCGGGAAGTGGTGCCGTACCTGTGCGAAGGAGCCTTCGAGGCGCTGCGCTCCGGCGACCCGGCCCGCCACGACCGGCTGGTCCTGGACGGTTTCAGGGAGCTGAGCGGGGAGGTGGACGTGGTGGTGCTGGCCCAGGCGTCCATGGCGCGGATCGTGGCGGAGGCGGCGCAGGGGCACGATGCGCCGGGCGTACCGGTGCTGTCGTCGCCGAGGTCGGGGGTGGCGCAGCTGGCCGGAACCAGCGCCCGAACCGGTGGGTGACGCGGCCGGCGGAGTCAGTGCCTGAGCCGGCCGGGTCAGCGGCCGAGACGGTGGGTGACGCGTACTCGCCACAAGCCGGGCCCGCAGGCCAGGTACGTGAAGCCGTAGTCGTCGTGGCCGGCCGCCAGAGCGTCGCACAGGTCGCCCGGGTCGGTGCTTGAGCACAGATCGAGCTGCTCGCCGCGGGACAGCCGGTGCAGCCGGTCGCCGATGGCCTCCGTCAGCCGGTCGGCCGGAAGGGCGTCCAGGTCGACGGCGGGGCCCTCGGTCAGCGGGTACCAGCGGTGCGGGCAGGCGCCGAGGGCGGAGGTGGAGGAGGCCGGTCCGCCCGGCGCGGCCAGGACCGCCTGCTCGGTGGCGAGGTGGTCGCCGAGCTGGGTGAGCAGGTCGCGGACGGTCGTGGCGATCTGCGCGGGGGAGCGGGCGCCGCGTTCGCGGGCCGCGGCGGCGAGGGTGTCCACGCAGGCGCGCAGCCGGGCGTGGTCGCGGGCCAGCCGGGACAGCTCGGGGGTGGCCTCGTGGGCGGGGAAGAGCAGCCGTTCCTCGTCGGTGACCTGCCTGATGAGCTCGGCGCGCAGGTAGCCGGCCAGCGCGGTCAGCTCGCGGCCCGGCCAGCGGTCCTGGGCGGCGACCCGCAGCACGTCACGGGCCCGGCCGGTGACCTGGGTCAGGAGGTGGGCGTGTTCCATGGGCAACGTCGTCTGGGTATCCATGATCCCTTCCCTTCGAGAGGAGCGGAGCGAACCGGAGCCGATGGGCACACGCGCGTCAGTCGGGCGCGGGCGCGGGTGAGGGCGCGGGTGACGACGAGGGCGCGGGTGAGGGCTCGGGTGAGGACGAGGGCGAGGCGCTTTCCCACTCAGGGGGCAGGATCGCGGTGTCCATCCGCCGTAGCTCGTCGCGGTGCAGCGCGCCCAGGCGGGTCAGGACGCGTTCGCCCGCCGGAGCCAGCGCCACCCGCACCGCCCGGCCGTCGCTGGGATGGGCGCTCCGCTGCACGAGGCCCTGGTTCTGGGCCCGGCCGATGAGCTCGACCACGCTGTGGTGACGCAGCAGCAGCCGGTCGGCGAGCTCCCGCACGCTCGCCCAGTCACGGCCGGGAAAGCCCTTGAGCGCCAGCAGCAGCTGGTACTGCTGCGGGGTCAGGCCGGCGGCGCGCACCGCGTCCTCGCTGAAGCGCAGGTAGGCGCGGATCGCGAAGCGGAACCTGGCCAGCGCCTCGAAGTCCTGCTTGGTCAGGGGCTCAGGTTGCGCCGCTGCGTCGTCCACGACCGCGCCGCCTCTCTCTCGCGTCTCCCGGGTCACCCGCGGCCCGGGCCGCGGGTGACAGCGTCCATGGACTTCATTTTATATCGTGCTACGATACAAAATGTCCAGGTGGCGTGGGAGCGTGCCTGGTGGCATCGCCCTGGAGGTGTGTCGTGCTCGATGACTACGAACGTGCGGCCCTGCGGGACATCCAGCGCCGGTTATCAGACGACGATCCGGACTTCGCCCGATCGTTCGGCGCCGGCGCCCAACGCCTGGAACGGGCGGCGCCACCGCTCCTGCCCAGGGAGGCGTACACGATCATGACCGTGTTCGGCGCGGCGTTCGCGGTCATCTCGCTGCTGGCCGGATCGCCGTTCGTGGCCCTGCTGTTCGCCGGGCTGAGCGGCTGGACCTGGTACGCCCGCCCGCGCGGAGCGGAGAAGGGGCCCTGACGCCCGGCGAGAGACGGCGAAGCCCCCGGCGCCCGCGCGAACGAGGCACCGGGGGCTGAGGCCCGTGCTCACCAGTCGTGGACGGTGCCGTCCTTGAGCCGGTTGAAGGGCAGGTAGGCCGGCTGGTACGGGAACCGCGCCGCGGCCTGCTCGTCGAGCTCCACCCCGAGCCCCGGCAGCTCACCCGGATGCAGATAGCCGTCCTCGAAGGTGAACGACTGCCGGAACACCTCGTTGGTCGCCGCCCCGTGCTGCATGTACTCCTGGATGCCGAAGTTGTGGATCGCCAGGTCCAGGTGCAGCGCCGCGGCCATGCCGACCGGGGAGATGTCGGTCGGGCCGTGGATGCCGGACTTGATCTGGTACTGGGCGGCGAAGTCGAGCAGCTTGCGCATGGCCGTGATGCCGCCGGTGTGGGTGACGGCCGAGCGCACGTAGTCGATGAGCTGCTCGCGGATCAGCGTCTGGTAGTCCCACACGGTGTTGAACACCTCGCCGATCGCCAGCGGCGTGGTCGTGTGCTGCCGCACCAGGCGCAGCGCGTCCTGGTTCTCCGCCGGCGTGCAGTCCTCCAGCCAGAACAGGTCGTACGGCTCCAGCGCCTTGCCCAGCCTGGCCGCCTGGATCGGCGTCATCCGGTGGTGCCCGTCGTGCAGCAGCGGCAGCTCGGGACCGAACTCGTTACGCACCGCCTCGAAGACGCCGGGCAGGTGGCGCAGGTAGGCGCGGGTGTCCCAGTCCTCCTCGGCGGGCAGCGGGGTGCGCTGGGCCGGCTCGTAGTCGTAACGCTTGCCGTCCACGCTGGGCTGGGCGGCGACGCCGTACACGGCGTTGATGCCCGGCACGGAGGTCTGCACCCGGATCGAGCGGTAACCCTGCTCCAGGTGCCGGCGGATCGAGTCGAACAGCTCCTGCTCGTCCCGGCCCGAGGCGTGCCCGTACGCCATGATCCCGGTCCTGGAGGCGCCGCCGAGCAACTGGTAGAGGGGCATCCCGGCGGCCTTGGCCTTGATGTCCCACAACGCCACGTCCACGGCCGCGATGGCGGCCATGGTGACGGGCCCGCGCCGCCAGTACGCCGAGCGGTAGAGGAACTGCCACGTGTCCTCGATGCGGTGCGCGTCCCGCCCGATCAGCAGGGGGACGACGTGGTCGGCCAGGTAGGAGGCGACCGACAGCTCGCGCCCGTTGAGGGTGCCGTCGCCCAGCCCGGTGATCCCGTCATCCGTGGTGATCTTCAAGGTGACGAAGTTGCGGTCCGGACTGGTGACGACGACGTCCGCGGCGATGATCTTCACAAGGGTGCCTTTCTCACAACAGGAACGGGGCTCACCATTCCGCGAACGAGCCGTCGCGGTGCCGCCAGATCGGGCCGCGCCAGGCGTGCCCCCGCTTGTCGGCGGCGCGGACCGAAGCCTCGTCGATCTCGATGCCCAGGCCGGGCGCGGTCAGCCGCTCGATGTGGCCGTCCGCGAACGCCAGCGCGGCCCGGTCGACGCAGTAGTCGAGCACGTCGGCGCCCCGGTTGTAGTGGATGCCGATGCTCTGCTCCTGGATCAGGTAGTTCGGCGTGGCGAAGCCCACCTGGAGGCAGGCGGCCAGCGCGATCGGGCCGAGTGGGCAGTGCGGGGCGAGTTGCACGTCGTACACCTCGGCCAGGGCGGCGATCTTGCGTACCTCGGTGATGCCGCCGGCGTGCGCGAGGTCCGGCTGGGCGACCGCGATGCCGGCCTGGAGCACGGGCAGGAACTCCTGCCGGCTGTAGAGCCGCTCTCCGGTCGACACCGGGACCGGCGTCGAGCGGACGAACTCGCCGATGAGGTGCGAGTTCTCCGGGACGACCGGCTCCTCCAGGAACAGCGGCCGGTACGGCTCCAGCAGCGGCGCCAGCCGGCGGGCGTTGGCCAGGGTGAAGCGCCCGTGCAGGTCCACGGCCACGTCGCGGGAGTCGCCGAGCACCTCGCGGGCGGCGGCCACCCGGGCGACCACGCCGTCCAGCTCGGCGACCGAGGCGAGCGGGCTCATCCGGCCGGAGGCGTTCATCTTCACCGCGGTCAGCCCGGCCTCGACCTGGGCGGAGATGTGGTCGCGCACCTCGTTCGGCTCGTCGCCGCCGACCCAGCCGTACACGCGGATCCGGTCCCGGACCGGGCCGCCGAGCAGCTGGTGCACCGGCGCGCCGAAGTGTCTGCCGGCGATGTCCCACAGCGCCTGGTCCAGGCCCGCCACGGCGCTGGCCAGGATCGGCCCGCCCCGGTAGAACGAGCCCTTGGTCATCACCTGCCAGTGGTCCTCGATGCGCAGCGCGTCCCGGCCGATCAGCAGCTCGGCGAGCTGGTGCACGGCGGTGCGCACGGTCTCGGAACGCCCCTCGCAGGTGGCCTCGCCCCAGCCGACGACGCCGGAGGCGGTCTCGACCCGGACGAAGAGCCAGCGGGGGGCGACCAGGAAGGTCTCGACGCGCGTGATGGTCGTCATGCCGTCAGCCCTTGGTCGCGCCGGCGGTCAGGCCGGAGACGACGTACTTCTGCACGAACAGGGCGATCACCATGATGGGCAGCGTGACCACGGTGGTCGCGGCCATCAGGCCGCCCCAGTCGATGCTGGCGTACCCGACGAAGTCGAAGATCGCCACGGGCAGGGTCTTGGTGTCCGCGTCGGACAGCACCAGAGCGAACATGAAGTTGTTCCAGGAGAAGATGAACGACAGGATCCCCGCGGTGGCGATCCCCGGCACCGACAGCGGCAGCGTGATCCGCCGGAACGCGCCCACGTGGGTCAGCCCGTCGACCAGCGCGGCCTCCTCCAGCTCCTCCGGCAGGCTGTCGAAGTAGCCCATCATGATGTAGACCACCAGCGGCAGCGACACGAACATGTGGCTGATGATCAGCACCCCGAAGCCGCCGACCATCTTCAGGTTGGAGAAGACGTAGAACCAGGGCACCAGCAGTGAGACGCCGGGGATGACCCGCGCCATCAGCACCACCAGCGCCGACTTGCGCATGTTGAACCGGCTCATCGAGTACGCCGCCGGCACGCCCAGGATCAGCGAGGCCACGGTCGCGGCGAACGCCACCCAGAGGCTGTTGAGGATGAACTCGATGTAGTTCGCCTGCTGCAGCACGGTCGCGTAGTTGGCCAGGGTGGGGACGAAGGCCAGCGCCTTGCCGGGGTCGTAGATGTCGACGTTCGTCTTGAACGACGCGGCGACCATCCAGACCAGCGGCGCGATCAGCCCGAGCACCACGACCGTGAGCGCCACCCCCCGGAACACCTGGTACGAGGTCCGGGGTCTCATCGCTGGGCCTCCTTGCGCCGGGTGGTCAGGGCCCACATCGCCCCGATGATGATGAGGAAGAAGAGGATGAGGACGGTGGAGGAGACGCCGTACTCGTTGTAGTCGAAGCTGAGGCCGTAGGCGTACACGTTGAGCGTCTCGACCTCGTGGAAGGAGCCGCCGCCGCGGCCCTTGGTGGCGTACAGGATGTCGAAGGTCTTCAGCGCGTCGATGCCGCGCAGCAGGATCGCCACCGTCAGTGTCGGCATCAGCAGCGGCAGCGTTACGTGCCGGAAGCGCTGCCAGGTGCTGGCGCCGTCGATGCGCGCCGCCTCCTGCGGCTCCTCCGACAGCGAGGTGAGGCCGGCCAGCAGGATCAGCACCACCATCGGCGTCCACTGCCACACGTCGATGAAGATCGTCGTGGGCAGGGCCGTGTGCTGGCCGGCCAGCCACGGCTGCGGCCCGATGCCGACCCAGCCGAGCGCCTGGTTGGCCAGGCCGATGTTCGGGTCGAAGATGAGCCGCCACATCATGCCGACCGCGACCGGGGTGGCGACCAGCGGCAGCAGGACGGCGACCCGGACCCAGCGCTCGCCCTTGAACGGCCGCCACAGCAGCAGCGCGATCGCCATCCCCAGGACCACCTCGAACAGCAGCGCCACGACGGTGAACGTGGCGGTCCGCCCGACGGCCGGCCAGAACCGTTCGACGTCGGTGAGCACGTCGAGGTAGTTCCGCAGGCCGATGAACTCGCTCTCCGCGCGCACAGACCCCTCGGCGTCGGTCAGGCTGAGGTAGCCGGTCCAGGCCAGGGGGAAGATGAGCAGCGCGGCCACGAACGTCATCGCGGGCGCGGCGAACAGCCACTTGCGGTGGTGATCGACCCAGCGGGCCCAGCCGGGCGTGGCGGGGGTGGCGGCGGCGCCGGGCGGCGCCTTGGTGGTGGTCGTTGCCATGAGGTCTCCAGATGAGGCGGGACTGCGGAAGGACGCGGGCGACGGGCCGTGCCCGTCACCCGCGTGCGCCGCTTACCTGGCCTCGTCGTCCAGGAACTTCTGGAACGCGGTGTTGGCGGTGTCGGCCGACGCCGCGGCGTCCTTGCCGGTGATGGCGTCCACGATCGGCTGGCCGACGATCTCGCGCGACTCGGCGACCTTCACGACCAGCGGGCGGTCATGCCCCACGCCGGTCTTGGTGCTGGCCGCGATGGCGTCGGCGAGGTCCTTCGGGAACGTCGAGGTGCCCTCGGGGTTGGCCCAGACGGAGGTGCGGGCGCCCGGCACGCCGGACTTCTGCTGCGCCAGCGTCTGGTCCTTGCCGGTGGCCCACTCGATGAACTTCCACGCGTTGGCGGTGTTCTCGGAGCTGGCGTTGACGCCCAGCGCCCACGACGGGATGTTGTACGGCTTCGAACCGGCCGGGCCGGCGGGGAACGGCGCGAAGCCGACCTGGTCCGACACCTTGGACTTGGCCGGGTCGGTGGCGTTCTTGTACAGGGAGTTCGCCTCGGTGTAGAAGGCGGCCTTGCCCTGGGTGAAGATGGCCATCGCCTCGGGCCAGCCCATGTCGGTGCTGACGTTCGCCGGTCCCGAGTCCTTGATCAGGCCGCCGTAGAAGGCGTACGCCTGCTTGGCCGCGTCGCTGGCCACCGCCGACTTGCCGCCGCCGTCGACGAAGTCGCCGCCGAAGCTGTACAGGAAGCTCGAGAACTGGGTGACCGCCGTGGACTTGCCGGTACGGGCGACGAACCCCGCGACGCCGGGGTCGGCCGCCTTGATCTTGGCGGCGGCGGCCTTCAGCTCGTCGAGGGTCTTCGGCGCGGCGTCCAGGCCGGCCTTCTCCAGCAGGTCCTTGCGGTAGTACAGGACCTCCTGCTCGGTGATGATCGGCACACCGACCGGCTTGCCCTCGTACGTGGTGGCCTCGGTCGGGCCGGCCTGGAAGTCGGCGAAGTCCCAGTTCGCGTTGGCCTTCACCTGGTCCGACAGGTCCGCCAGGTACTTGTTCTTGGCGAAGAGCTTGCCCTCCTGGAGGGGCCGGTACATCATCACGTCGATGTCGGACGAGCCGGCGTTGAGCTTGACGTTGTACTGGTCGGAGAGCTGGTCCTCGCCGAGCTGGGTGACCTCGACCTTGAGCCCGGACTGCTTCTCGAACTCGGGCAGCGCCTTCTTGATGTTGTCGGTCCACACGTGGTTGGCCAGCGTGACCCGGACCGTGGTCGATCCGCCCTCACCGCCGCCGTCGCCACCGCCGCCGCACGCGGACAGGCTCATGGCCACAACCACGGCCAGAGATGGACCGATTATCGATCGATGTCGCACGTCATCTCGCCTTTCGTCATGGTCGCCGCCCCCCGGTAGAGCGCCACGCATCCGTAACATCCGTTTAATGTCGGGATGCTAGGCCAAAAAAGCTGACTTATTCAAGTATCGACGTTCAATTGATATGCTTTGTCGGTGACCCAGTCCTCCCCCAGGGGCGCATCGAGCCCACAGGCCCCTGCCGAGGCTGGGCTTCATGCTCGTGTCCTCGACGAACTCGGCACCGTCATCTGCAACGGCGACCCGCCCGCCGGCGCCGTCCTCAGCATCGAAGACCTGGTCGACCGCTACCAGGTCTCCCGCTCGGTGATCCGCGAGGTGCTGCGGGTGCTCGCCTCCATGGGACTCGTCGAGACCCGGCGCCGCGTCGGCATCATGATCCAGCCCCCCGAGGCGTGGAAGGTCTTCGATCCGCAGGTGATCCGGTGGCGGCTGGCCTCGGACGACCGCATGGCGCAGATGCGCTCGATCACCGAGCTGCGTACGGCGATCGAGCCGTACGCGGCCTGGCTGGCCGCCGAACGCGTCCACGACGACGCGGCGAGCGACTTAGTGGGACTCGCCGGCAAGATGTGGGCCGCCGGCAAGGCGGGCGACGATGCCCGCTTCCTCGACCTGGACATCGACTTCCACCGGCGGGTGCTGGTCGCCTCGGGCAACGAGATGTTCGCCGAGCTCCAGCTGATCGTGGCCGAGGTGCTGGCCGGCCGCCACCACTACCACCTGATGCCGCACTACCCCGACGAGGAGGCGCTGCAACTGCACACCGACGTGGCCCACGCCATCCAGCGCCGCGACGGCGAGCGGGCCAGGCGGGCCATGGTGCGGATCATGGAGCAGGGGTTCGCCGAGATGAAGTCGATGTGGGAGCAGACCGCCGAGCCCGGCGGGGAATGACGCGCCGAGTCCGCCGCGAATGAGCGGCGCCCGCCCCGGGCCGGGCGGGCGTCCGGGCGGGCGTCCGGGCGGGCGTCCGGTCGGGCGGTGCTCGGTCGGGTGGCGTTCAGGCCGTCGGTGAGAGCGGGCGGCCTGGCAGCAGCCGGGGCGACGGCGGGAGCGGGGCGGCGTCGGGGGCGGCGCGCAGCGCCTGGATGGTCAGCGCGGCGAAGCGCCGGGAGGCCGCCACCCGGCCGGCCGGTGAGGCGGCCTGGAGGCCGTTGTTGGCCATGAGGACGAGCACCAGGTCGTCCAGGACGAAGTCGGCGCGCAGCCGCCCGGCCGCCTTGGCCCGGCGGGCCAGCTCGGAGATCGCCTCCAGCGTGCGCCCCCGGCTCGCCGCGAAGTCGATCGCGCCGGGGAAGGTGGCCATGAAGGCCGCGGTGAAGCCCCGGTCGCGGGCGTGCAGCTCACAGATCCGCTCGATCACGTGGCAGAAGCCGCGCCACGGATCAGGCTCGTCGAGTCCTTCGGTGACGATGACCTCGCAGGCGCGCATCTGGTCCGCGAACGCCTCGGTGGCCAGCATCTCCTTGGTCGGGAAGCGCCGGTAGAGCGTGGCGGGGCCGACTCCGGCGCGGCGCGCGATCTCCCGCATCGGCACGTTCAGGCCCTCGGCGGCGAACACCGCGCGGGCGGCCTCCAGGATGCGTTCGCGGTTGTCGAGGGCGTCGGAGCGCAGCTTGTGAGTCAAACGGTCGTTCACCGTTCTCACTTTAGCTAAACGGACGGGGGCGTCCACTAGTGTCCTCAGCGCTCTGAGAGAACGCCTCGACCAGCAGGAGACGATGATGAAGGCAGTGGCCATCCAGACGTTCGGCGGCCCGGAAGGACTCGCGGTCATCGACGTGCCCGACCCGAGCCCCGCCGCGGGCCAGGTGGTGATCGCCACCGAGGCGATCGGCGTCGGCGGTGTCGACGCCTTGATCCTCAGCGGCGCCCTGGCCGGGTACGGCTTCCAGGAGGGGCACATCCCGGGCGGCGAGGTGGTGGGCACCGTGACCGCCGTGGGCGAGGGCGTGGATGCGTCCTGGCGCGGCCGGCGCGTGTGGGCGTTCACCGACGGGGGCGGCGGCTACGTGGAGCAGGCCGTCGCTCCGGCCTCGGCGCTCGTCCCGCTCCCCGCGGACGTGTCCGCCGCCGATGCGGTGACACTGGGGAGCTCCGGCACGGTGGCCCGCTTCGGTCTCCGCCATGCCCGTTTCGTCCCCGGCGAGTCCGTGCTGGTGCGCGGCGCGGCCGGCGGCATCGGCATCATGGCGGTCCAGCTCGCCGCGCGTGACGGCGCCGGCGTGGTGGCGGTCACGACGTCCTCGGCCGAGCGGGGCGACCGGCTGCGCAAGCTCGGCGCGACCCACGTGCTCGACCGTTCCGGCGAGGGGGACGAGGGCGCTCCGGCGGCGTACGACGTCATCATCGACATCGTCGCCGGCGCGGGCCTGCCGTCGTTCTTCGCCAAGCTCAACCCGAACGGGCGCATGGTGGCCCTGGGCGCGGTCGCGGGCTTTCCGCCGGCGGACTTCGGCATGGAGGTGTTCGCGGCGTTCCGCAAGTCGCTGTCGTTCGCGGTCTTCAGCGCGGACTCCGTGTCCCACGACGACCGGCGCGCCGCCACGGCCGCCCTGCTGGCCGCGGCGGGCCGGGGCGAACTGGAGGCGGTGGTGCACGAAGTGCTGCCCTTGGAGCAGGCCGCATCGGCACACCGGAAGATGAACGCCGGTGAAGTCTTCGGCCGACTCGTGCTGACCCCTTCGACCGGCTGACGCGGTCAGGCCGTCGCGCGGCTGACGCCGTCAGACCGGAGCCACGCTGGCGGGGGGGGGCCGGTCTCGGTTGGTCTGGGGGGCTGGTCAGCCGAGGTCCAGCACGATGCGGACGCCGGAGGCGCCGGATGCCTGGCCGTGCCAGGCCCGCGCGGCCTGGTCCAGCGGCACCACCTCGTGCGTCACGGCGAGCCTGCCCGCCGCCGACTGCTCGGCGACGTGGGCGACGGCCGCCGCCCGCCGTTCCCTGGACAGCTCGTTGTTGGTGTAGCCGAGGACGCGCAGCGACCGGCTGCGCAGGGTGGCGGAGTCCAGCGGGCACGTCTCCGCCGCCGCGCTCCCGAGGTTGACCAGCCGCCCGCCCGGGCGCAGCGTCCTGGCCGCCGCCGCGGCGGGGACGCCGTACAGCGGGTCGAGGACCAGGTCCACCGGTCCGTCGCAGGCGTCGGCGAACCGCCGCGCGAGCCCGTCCACGTCGTCGGAAGCGGAAGCGGCCGGGGGGAGGGGGACGACGGCGTCGGCGCCCGCCTGGCGGGCCCGTTCGAGGCCGGCCGCCGAACGGGCCGCGGCCACCACGCGGCGCGCGCCCGCCAGCCGGGCCAGCTGGATCGCCGCCTGCCCGACCGCGCCGCCCCCGCCGAGCACCAGCACCTGCTCGCCCGCGGCCAGCTCGCCCCGCCAGGTCAGTGCCTGGTACGCGGCCACCGCCGACAGCCCGAGCGCTGCCACGGCGAACGGATCGGCGCCTTCGGGCAGCTCGACCAGGTCCTCGGCCCGTGCCAGGGCCAGCTCCGCCATGCTGCCGTCCCCTGGAGCCATCCCGGCAGCGGTCGGGAACCACACGAGCCGCCCGCCGGCCGACCCGACGCCCTGGACACCGGGCACGTACGGCAGCGCGGGCAGCCCGAAGTAGGACGTGCCGGTCGCGCACAACAGGTCCAGCGGGGTGATCGGCGCGGCGACGACCCGCACCAGCTCCAGGCCGGGACCCGGCACCGGTTCCGGGCGCGCGGCCACGGCCGGCGGCCGCCCGCACTCGTCGATCTGGAGGGCTCGCATCATCGGGCTCCTGCGTCGTACGCCTACCGGCGGCCCCGGACCTCCGTGACCGCCGCTGCCGGAAGGTGGATCAGGTGGCGATGTCCGGATACGGCAGCCGCATGTGCGACAGCCGCCGCGCGTACTCCGTCTGGAAGCCCAGCGGCGGATGGTCGCGCTCGAACATCGCGATGAACAGGGTCAGCGTCAGGAACGGATGTGCCCCCAGCTCGAACAGCCGCGGATAGTCGTGGGCGGCCAGTGCCTCCCGCTCCACGTCGTCGAAGCGCAGCCAGGTGGACGACTCGCCGTCGTGGCAGTTGAGGATGCGGTTGGCGTACTCGCCCTCCCACCACTCCACCGTGGCGCGCGGCTCCTCGCGGTAGCGCTCGAGCAGCTCGGGATCGCGGTCCACGGTGAACAGGAACTTGTTCAGCAGGTACTTGCTCATGCGCCGGCGCCTCCGTCCGGGTACCAGGTGAAGTACGCCTCCATGGTGTGGAACAGGTCGTAGGTGTCCACGTAGTCCGCCTTGCGGCCCTCCCCGGCGACCCCCATCATCAGCATGAAGTCCATGAACCCGTGGGTGGCGTTGCCCGGCAGGTGCAGGCTGTCGAGGGTGACCTCGGCCAGGCAGCCCTCGATGTCGCCCGAGGAGATCCACTCGACGGCCTTGCGGTCGAACTCGGGGTCGGGGCCGTGCGGCCCGAACTGGCGCGGGCCGCCGAGCTCCAGCGACAGGTGCCCGGTGCCGATGATCGCGACCCGCTGCTCGGCCGGCCACGACTCCACCAGCTCCCTGATCGCCTGCCCGAGCTGCACGAACCGCTTCGGCCGCGGCAGCGGAGGGGCGAAGATGTTGGTGTAGACGGGCACGATCGGCAGGTCGTTCTGCGGGCGCAGGGTGATGATCGGGCACGTGATCGAGTGGTCGATCCGCAGCTCGTTGGAGAAGGCCAGGTCGAAGCCGGCGTCGATGCCCTCGCGCAGGATGTACGACGACAGCTCCTCCTGCCCCTGGCACACCATGCGCGGCAGCCCGAACTCGCGTTCCTCGTTGTAGAAGTTGGCGTCGTAGAAGGGCGCCTTGCCGATCAGGAACTGCGGCATGTTGTCCAGCCAGAGCTGGTGGAAGTGGTCGGAGCCGACCATGACCAGCACGTCGGGCCTGGCCCTGGTCAGCGTCTCCCGGAACGCCTCCACCTTGCGCACCCACTCGTCGGCGAACGGCGGGCGGTCTTCTCCGGTGGCGGTGCTGGCGCGGTAGTAGAAGGGGTGGTGGGTGGACGCGATGACCGCGACGACCTCAGCCATGCGAACCTCCGATGACCTCAGTCATGCGAACCTCCGTCGGGGGATGGGAGCGGCTCGGGCGGGATGGACCGGTTGTTCAGGTCCACGGACAGGAAGATCTCGTTGGCCACCGGCCGGCGCAGCTCCTCGGCGAGCTGCCCGATGAGCCCGGCGGTCCTGGCCAGCAGCGCGAACCCGCGCAGCAGTTCCAGTGGCAGGCCCAGGTCGGCCAGCGCCGCGCCGCAGACGCCGGCGCCGTTGAGCGGCAGCGTGCGGGCGAGGACCTGCGGGTGCACGCGCCCGATGGCGGCGAACAGCGACAGGTGCGGGCCGAGCAGGCCCTCCTCTTCCGCGATCTCGAACAGCCTGGGCGTGCGCGGGTCGCCGTTCTTGTGCACGTGATGGCCGAGCCCGGGGATGAGACGCCCGGACTCGCGGCGGGCCCGCACGGTGTCCAGGGCGAGCGCGTCCCAGCCGGGCTCCTCGGCCGGCAGCGGGTCGTGCGCGACGATCACCTCGTGCAGGAAGCGGCCGCAGTCCTCGGTGACGCCGAGGAAGCGGGAGCCGCCGCCGAGCAGGCCCGCGGCCAGCGCCCCCTGTACGGAGTCGGGCGCGGACAGGTACGTCAGCCGCGTCACGATCGCGGTCGGCGTGAACCCGTGGTCGGCCAGCGCGGCCAGCACGGCCTCGAAGACGCGGACCTCGCCGGGCGACGGGCGGCGCTGCGTGGCCAGCCAGAAGGCCAGCTCGCCGAAGCCCACCTCGCCCATCACGTCGGCGGCCAGGTCGTGGCCCAGCAGGGTGATCGTGTCGGGCGTCGACGCCCCGAGCGCGGTCGGATACTCAGGCACGTCCGTCCTCCAGCCACTTGCGCAGCTCGGCGCCGTGCTCGTCCAGGTCGGGCGGCGGCAGGGCGTACCCGGCGGGCGTCTGGGAGAAGCGGATCGGGTGCCGCGTCGTCGGCACCGCCCGATCGCCCTCGCCGACCACCACAACGGGGTCCAGCCCGAACCGCTCCGCCGCGGCGAACCCGCCGTCGATGGTGTTGATCGGCCCGCTCGGCACCCCGGCCTCGACCAGGAGCTGGAACCACTCATCGGCAGGCCGCCGGACCAGCTGCTCGACGAGCAGGGGCCGCAGCTCCTCCCGCCGCTCGGTGCGGTCGGCGTTGCGGGCGAAGCGCGGGTCGTCGGCCACCTCGGGGATGCCGAGCACCTGGCACAGCTTGCGGAACTGCCCGTCGTTCGCGGCCGCCACGATGAGGTCGTTGTCGGCGGTCGGCAGCGGCTCGTACGGGAACACGCTCGGATGCGCGTTACCCATCCGGTACGGAACCACGTCCCCCGCCACGTACGCCGAGCTCTGGTTGACCAGCCCGGTCAGCGCCGACGACATCAGGTTCACCTCGACGTGCTGCCCCTGCCCGGTGGCCTCGCGGTGGCGCAGCGCGGCCAGCACGCCGATCACCGCGTGGTTGCCCGCCATCACGTCGAACACGGAGATCCCGGCCCGGTAGGGCGGCCCGTCCGGCTCGCCGGTCAGGCTCATCAGCCCCGACATGGCCTGCACCATCAGATCGTAGCCCGGCACCCGCGCGCCGGCCCCCGATCCGAACCCGCTGATCGAGGCGTACACGAGGCCGGGGTTGGCCGCGCTGACGGTGTCGTAGTCGAGGCCGTACTTGGTCAGCCCGCCCGGGCGGAAGTTCTCCACCAGCACGTCGGCCCGCCGGGCCAGCTCCCTGGCGAGCCCGGCGTCGCCCTCCTGGCGCAGGTCGAGCGCGATCGACCGCTTGCCCCGGTTGACGCCCAGGTAATAGGTGGACGCGGTGCCGCGCGCGGGCGGCGTCCACGAGCGGGTGTCGTCCCCGCCGGGGCCCTCGACCTTGACGACGTCGGCGCCCAGATCCGCGAGCAGCATCGTGGCGTACGGGCCGGCCAGCACCCGGGAGAAGTCGGCCACCAGCACACCGGACAGCGGCCCGTCGGGCACGTGGTCAGTCATCCGGATCCATTCTTCCGTTCGCTCAGCTCGTTCGTCCGCTCAACGGACGTATGTCCGCTGAGGCGATCCCAGCATCTAAAAGCTGTCTCGTCAACCATCTTGACAGTGCGGCGGCATCTCATCACAGTGGCGTTGACCGTACAGCGGACGACTGTTCGCAATCGAGGAGCGTGTCATGAACGAGTTCGAGGCCGGACGCCCCGTGGTGCTGCGCGGCGGCACCGTGCTGCCCATGGACGGCAGGCGGGTGCTCACCCGCACGGACGTCCTCGTCACCGGGGACAGGATCGCCGCCGTCGGCCCCGAGCTGGAGGCGCCCGAGGGCGCCGCCGAGATCGACGCCACCGGCGGCATCGTCATGCCGGGCATGATCGACACCCACCGGCACATGTGGCAGACCGTGATGCGCGGTTACGGCGCCGACTGGACGCTCACCCAGTACTTCGTCTGGTACTACCTGGAGCACGGCAAGCTGTTCCGGCCCGAGGACGTGCACGCGGGCAACACCCTGGCCGCCATCGAGGCCCTCGACGCCGGCGTCACCACCGTCGTCGAC
Organism: Nonomuraea fuscirosea; assembly: GCF_035917475.1. Taxonomy (NCBI): domain Bacteria; kingdom Bacillati; phylum Actinomycetota; class Actinomycetes; order Streptosporangiales; family Streptosporangiaceae; genus Nonomuraea; species Nonomuraea fuscirosea. Next base: position 3,822,821 of record NZ_CP109074.1, read on the forward strand.
TGGTCGCACGGCCTGCGCACCCCCGACCACGCCGACGCCGCCGCCGACGCGCTGCAGGCCGTGCCAGGACGGTACGTGCTCGCCTACGGCAACATCCAGCAGCCGCCCGCCGAGTGGACCGCCGCGCCGGAGTTCCGCGACTTCGTCCGCCGCCGGGTCACCGGCGACGACCTGCTCGGCTTCCAGATCGCCTTCGACGTGACCGGCGACCCGTCCTTCCCCGAGCGCCCCGCCTTCGAGGTGGCCCGCGAGCTCGGCGCGACGGTCACCACCCACGCCGGCGTGTGGGGCGCCACCAGCGACGACGGCATCCGCCTCATGTACGACCACGGCTTCATGACCCCCGGCACCGTCTACGTGCACGCCGCCTCGCTGTCGGCCGACTCCTACCACCGCATCGCGGCCACCGGCGGCTCGATCTCCGTCTCCACCGAGAGCGAGCAGAGCGCCGGACAGGGCTACCCGCCCACGTGGGCCATCCGCGCCCACGGCATCCCCGTCTCGCTGTCCATGGACACCAGCGTATGGTGGAGCGGCGACCTGTTCTCGGCCATGCGCACCACGCTCGGCGCCGACCGCTCGCGCGAGCACCTGGAGGCGCACGCCAAGGGCGAGACCGTCACCCATTGCGCCCTGCGCGCCGACCAGGTCGTCGACTGGGCCACCAGGGGCGGCGCCCGCGCCATCGGCCGCGACGACCTCGGCACGATCGAGCCCGGCAAGAAGGCCGACCTCGTACTGATCAAGAACGACGCGTCGCCCGTGTCGTTCCCGCTGCTCAACCCGTTCGGGCACGTGGCCTTCCAGGCGCAGCGCGGCGACGTGCACACCGTGCTGGTCAACGGGCGCGTGGTCAAGCACGAGCACCGCCTGCTCGGCATCGACCTGGCCGCCGTCCGCGCCCAGGCCGACAGCACGATCGAATACCTCAGGGGCGAGATGGGGGAGGAGGCGTGGGAGCGGGGGATGAACCCCGACATCCCCTCGGCGAAGGTGCTCGACAACCCGTACACGTACACGGACTATCGCAGCGACGCCACGCACCGCCTCTGACCGGCCGCTGTGCGGACGGGCGACCGTCTAGAGTCGGATCGACAGATCCGAGCGAGTGAGGGCGTACATGGCACGTGGTGAGACCGGACCTGACTTCATCGAGGCGCTGGCCCGAGGCCTCGACGTCATCAGGGCCTTCCGGCCGGGCTGCCCGGTCATGTCGCTGACCGAGGTGGCGGCCGCCACCGGGCTGGCCAGGCCGACGGCCCGCCGCATCCTGCTCACCCTGCAGGAACTGGGTTACGCCAGGGCCGAACGGGGCGGGTTCGCCCTCACACCTCGGGTGCTGGAGCTGGGCGTCACCTACGTGCGCTCGATGGGGTTGTGGGAGGTGGCCAGGCCGCACCTGGAGACCCTGGTCAAGGAGACGCGCGAGTCGTCCTCGATCGCCCAGCTCGACGGCTCCGACATCGTCTACGTGGCCAGGGTCGCGGTGCCGAAGATCGTGGCGCTGTCGGTGCAGATCGGCACCCGCTTCCCCGCGCTGCAGACCTCGCTGGGCAAGGTGCTGCTGGCCGCGCTGTCCCCGGCCGAGGTCGAGCGGGTGCTGGCCGAGCCGAGCCGCTCCGGCATCGAGCCGCGCTGGCGGCCCGATCCGGGCGAGCGGGAGGCGGCCCTGCGCGCCGTGCGGGCCAAGGGCTGGGCGATGACCGACGAGCAGCTCGCCCTGGGCATCCGCTCCGTCGCGGCGCCGCTGCGCGACGGGCTCGGCAACGTCATCGCGGCGGTGAACGTCAACGCCCACGCCGCCGAGACCTCGATCGAGCAGCTGACCGAGGAGCACCTGCCGCTGCTGCTCAGGACGGCGAGCGCGATCAGCGCCGACTGGGCGGCCTACGACGCGGTGCCGCACGTCACGGCCTCGTGACCGCCCGCCCGCCCGGCGGGCGATGCGCTCATGGGTCTTGCCGGTCGCCCGTTGTCGGCTTTGAATGATCCCCATACAGGTGATCCCTGGAAGGGGCTACATGCACGGCTTACGGGTGTCCGCCGTCCTCACACTGATCGTCGGCGCCGCGTTTCTCGGCGCACAGCCGTCCGCCCCGGCCGTAGCCGGGCCGGCCGATCCCGAACCCGTCTCGCTGGTCACCATCTCCGTGCCCGACGCGGCCGCGATGGAACGGCTCGTGGAGTCCGGGGCCGACCTCACCGAACGCGTACGCCCGCAGCCGGACGGCAGCGTCCAGGTCGACGCGGTGCTCACCCCCACCCAGCTCGCCGCCCTGCCCCAGCTCGGCGCGAGCCTGGCCCCCGACGCGGCGCCCCGGGCGAGCACGACGGCCGACGGCACCCGGGACCGGATCGTCATCGAGCGGGCGGTCTGGTACAAGTCGCGCGACGGGTACTTCCTGTCCGTCGAAGCCTCCAGCAGCGCCGCCCAGGCCGCCACGCTCACCGTCGCCTGGAAGGGCCGGCGCGGCACCAGCGGGCAGGCCGAGATGGTCGCGTACGTGGACGCCGGCGCCTACCTGGGCCACCAGCTCACCGCCCCCGTCCCGGCCGACGCCCAGCCGACCAGGATCACCGTCACCTCCGCCGCCGGCGGCAAGGCCGAGGCGCGGGTGGCCGAATGGCCGGGCGGTGACCGGCCCGCCAAGACCGGCCCCGGCTACCAGAAGGACTTCGTCACCCAGTACATGACGCCCGCCCAGCTCAACGAGCGCATCAGGGCGCTGAACCGGCGCTATCCCAAGCTCACCGAGCTGATCGCGCTGCCGTACCGGACCAACGGCTACCGCCGCCACGCCCAGGCGCTGATCGGCACCGCGCCCGCCGCCGCCGTCGTGATCACCTCCACGGCCTACGGCTCCGAGGGCGGCAACGACCTGTCCGTCGAGCTCACCGATCCCGGCACGCCCGGCAGCCCGCTCCGCGTCAGCATCGACGGCAAGCTCGTCGCCGTCAGCCTGGCCACCGACGACTCCGGCGCGCCGGTCAGCACCGCCGCCCAGGTCGCCGCCGCGATCAACGCCACGCCGGGCCTGCCCGTCAGGGCCTCCGTCTACCGCACCGACCCGGGCGCCGGCGTCATGGCGCCCGCGCCGCCCGTCCAGCTCGACGACTTCCTCAGCGCCCCCGCCGACGTCTCCCGCGCGCCCGCTCAGGTGCTGGCCCTGCGCATCGGCAGCCGCCGCGACGGCTCGCGCACCGGCGTGCTGGCCTACGCCCAGGAGCACGCGCGGGAATGGGTGACGCCGCTGGTCACCATCGAGGCCGCCGAACGGCTGCTGCGCAACCACGACCGGGACAAGGCCACCCGGCGGCTGCTCGACCGTACCGACATCTTCATCGTGCCGACCGTCAACCCCGACGGGGCGAACTACAGCTTCTACGACTTCAACGCCCAGCGGAAGAACATGACCAACCACTGCCCGGCGCAGCAGGCCGACCCGGCGGCGCGCAACACGTGGGGCGTGGACGTCAACCGCAACTACGCCGTCGGCTCGCTGTCCGACGGCTACTTCGGCGCGTCGGCGAGCTGCCAGTCCGGCACGTACGCCGGCCCGGCCGAGCACTCCGAGCCCGAGAGCCGCAACGTCGTCTGGCTGGCGCAGCGCTACCGCAACATCAGGTTCGCGATGAACGTGCACAGCTACGGCGGCTACTTCATGTGGCCGCCCGGCGCCTACCGGCTCGACGGCCGGGTCACCCTGCCCAGGCCGACGCGCCAGGAGGAGGCGTACTTCCTGCGCTCGGCCCGCACCATCGAGCAGGCCATCGTCGCCGAGCGCGGCACCGTCATCTGGCCGCAGCAGACCGGCCCCGTCACGGACGTGCTGTACTCGGCGGCCGGGAACTCCGCCGACGAGCTGTGGTACGACTACGGCGTCTACGGGTGGGACTTCGAGGTGGGCGCCGACCTGTGGAACCCCTCGACCCGCCGGTGGGAGGGCGTGGGCTTCCAGCCGCCGTTCAGCGAGGGACACGCCGAGGCGATGGAGTTCGCCGCGGGCCTGATCTCCCTGATCGGCATCGCCGCCGACTACCGGGAGCCGTGATGGATCCGCGTCTCAGACCACCTGCCGGCCTGCCCGCCCGGCTGCCCGCCCGGCTGCCCGCCCGCCTGCTCGGCGTCGTCGTCGCGGTCGCGCTGATCGTCATGCCGCAGGCCGGAGGCCTGCCCGCGCTGGCCGACCCGGCCGAGCCGGCGCCTCCTGCGGTGCGCGACTTCGGCAACGGCCCCGAGCGGAACGAGGTCGCCGCCGGCACGCCCGGCGAGGCCGCCGCCCTGCGCGGCGCCCCGGCCGGGGAGCGCCCGTACGGGTGGTCGCACGACCGCGGCTACCCCAGGCGCACCCGGCTGCCGCTGCCGCCGGAGAACCCGGCCGACGCCTCGATCAAGCTGGGCCTGGTGCCGTACCACGGCATCGCGCCCAAGCTGAACGACCTGCAGTGGCGCGGCGACCGGGTGAGCGCGGAGATCATCGGCAGCTCCGCCCAGGGGCGCGACCTCTACCTCGTCACCGTCACCGCGCCCGAGAGCGCCGCCCAGGCGCGCGAGCAGGCCCGCATCCGCGAGCGCATCGGAGACGATCCGGCCGCCGCCGCCCGGGACCGCAAGCTGGCCAGGACCTACAAGGCGCCGATCTTCGTCAACGGCAACATCCACGGCAACGAGTGGGAGGGCGCCGACGCCGCCCTGCGCACCATCGAGCAGCTCGCCACCAGCACCGACCCCGCCGTCACCGACCTGCTCAAACGCACCCGCCTGTACTTCAACGTCACCGCCAACCCCGACGGCCGGGTGAACAACGCCCGCCAGAACGGCGCCGGGTTCGACCTCAACCGCGACTTCGTCACCGCCTCGCAGCCCGAGGTCAGGGCGATGCGCCAGATCATGATCGACACCCAGCCGGTCGCCATGCTCGACCTGCACGGCTACGTCAACGGCACGCTCATCGAGCCCACCACGCCGCCGCACGGCGCCAACTACGAGTACGACCTGTTCATCACCAACGCCTACGCCAACGGCCTGGGCATGGAGGCCGCGATCAACGGCCTCGGCTACACCCCGGCGACGGACGGCGTGGAGCCGGCCCAGATCCCGTTCCGCGACTCCGCCGAGGGCTGGGACGACTGGCCGCCGATCTTCACCCCGCAGTACGCCCCCTTCCACGGCGCGGTCGCCGCGCACACCGTGGAGATCCCGCTGCGGGTCAACGGCTCGGCCTACGACCAGACCCCGGCCGAGGAGCTGCGCCGCCGCTCGGCGGTCAACACCGACGTGGCCGCCGCCGCGATCCGCGCGACGTACACCTTCGTCCGGTCCCGCCACGACCGGCTGGTCGCCGACCAGATCGAGGTCTTCAGGCGCGGCGCGGCCGGCGAGCCGTCGAAGCCCGTGCCGCTCGGCATCGTGCCCGGCTTCGGGCCCGAGGACGTCTACACCACCACCTTCCCGCGCGCGTACGTCATCCCCGCGGGCTCCGGGCAGCGCTCGGCCACGGCCGCCGCCCGCCTGGTGGACCACCTGATCGCGAACGACGTCCGGGTCGAGCGGGCGCGGAGCTCCTTCCGCTCGGGCGGCAGGACGTACCCGGCCGGGTCGTACGTGGTCGACATGCGCCAGCCCAAGCGTGGTCTGGCCAACGTGATGCTGGAGCCCGGCGCGGACATCTCCCCTCGGGTCGATGCCATGTATGACATCTCGGGCTGGAGTCACGCCCTGCTCTGGGGCGCCACCGCGGAGCCGGTCTCGTCGTTGCGCGCCGACACCGTCCCCGTCAAGGCGGCCGCGCCGACCGGCTCGGTCCCGCGCGCGCCGGGGCCGCTGGCGCTCAGGGCCGGGGACGCCAAGGAGGTCAGGGCGCTCAACGACCTGCTGGCCCAGGGGGTCGCGGTGACGTGGAACGGCGGCACGGCGATCATCCCGGCCTCGGCCAGGAACGCCGCCAGAACCGTCGCCGAACGCCACGGCGTCGCGTTCACCCTGGCGGGCGGTCACGCGGGCGCTCACGGGAGCTTCCCGGCAGGCGCTCGGGCGGGCACATCGTCAGGTGCTTCGGCGGGCACTCCGGCGGGTCCTGCCGCCGGCGCTCCGCTCGGTCAGGTGCGCGTCGCCGCCGCGGCCTCGGCGGACGAGCTGTTCACGCTGCGCGAGCTGGGCTTCCCCGTCACGCCCGTCTCCACCGCCGTGCTCAACGCCGGCTTCGACTGGAGCGGCATCGACGTCCTGTACGTCTCCAGCGGCCTCAGCCACGCCGCGCTCAACCCGGCGGCCAGGACGGCGCTGGAGGCGTTCCTGGCCGGCGGCGGCGTGATCACCCGAGGTCAGACGGGCGCCCGCTTCAACACCGACGCGGGCCTGCTCACCGCCACCACGGTGCCCGGCCGCGGCGACGCCAACGGCGTGGTCCGCACCGTCTCCTCCGGCGGGCCCGTGGGCGGCGGATCGCCCGCGCACTCGTTCGTGTACTCGCCGCTCTGGTTCACCGGTCTCGGGCCCGAGGTCACGGTCGAGCAGTCGTACGCGGCCGACGGCCCCCTCGTGTCCGGCCACTGGCGGCCCGACGGGCAGGGGGCGGGCGGCCCGGACGCGGCCAGGGGACAGGCGGCCGTGGTCAGCGGGCGGGACGAGCGGGGCGCGGCCGTGGTGCTCTTCGGCACCGAGCCGATGTTCCGCAACCATCCCAAGGGCCTGTTCGCGCAGGTGGCCAGGGCGCTGTACTGGTCGAGCTCGGTCACGGTCACCACCCCTTGACCGGGCCCATGATCAGACTGTGCTAGATTCACACCTTCCGGCCGGATTTGATCCCGGCCGGAAGGTGTTTGTATGACCTCTCCACCAGCATCGGTGCGGCCCATGAGCGCCGCCGACCGTCCCGTGGCCGAACGACTGTGGCTCATGTTCCGCCACGACATGGCCGACTACCAGGGCGGACTGCCCAGCCCCGACGCCACGTACCACAGCGACCGGCTGAACGCGGCGCTCGCCGGCGACGACTGGGCCGCCTACCTGTTCACCAGCGGCGACCATCCCGTGGGCTTCGCGTTCGTCCGCGCGCTGTCCGGCCCGGCGCGCGTGCTGAACAGCTTCTTCGTGGTACGCGGCGCCCGCCGGTCCGGGATCGGGATGGCGGCCGTACGGGACGTGATCTCCCGCCATCCCGGCCCCTGGGAGATCGCCTTCCAGGACGCCAACACGACGGCCGTCTCGTTCTGGCGCCGCGTGGCCACCGAGCTCGCCGGCCAGGCGTGGACCGAGGAACGCCGGCCCGTACCGCACCGGCCCGGCGTCCCCCCGGACGTGTGGATCTCCTTCACCGCCTGACACCTGGCCAGGCCGCACCCTCGTCAGGCCGCCGGCGTCCAAGGCGCGGGCGGCCCGACTCCGGGCGGCGTCAGCCCGCTCGGCCGGTCAGGCGGGTGCGTAACCGGCCGGGCGGGTGGTGAACGTGCCGCGGCCCTGGGTACGGCCGCGCAGCCGGGTGGCGTACCCGAACATCTCGGCCAGCGGCACCACCGCGGTGATCACCACCGTGCCGCCACGGGCCGTCGAGCCCGAGATGCGGCCGCGCCGGGCCGGCAGGTCGCCCAGCACGCCGCCCGCCATGTCGTCGGGAACGGTCACCGTCACCTCCACCACCGGTTCCAGCAGCACCATCACGCAAGAGCGCAGCGCCTCGCGCAACGCGAGCCGCCCCGCCGTGCGGAACGCCATCTCCGAGGAGTCCTTCACGTGCGTGGCCCCGTCGGTCAGCGTGACCCGCAGGCCGGTCACCGGATGACCGCCCAGCGGGCCGTCCGCCAGCGCGTCCCGGCAGCCGGCCTCGACCGCGCGCACGTACTCGCGCGGCACCCGCCCGCCGGTCACCGCCGAGGCGAACGCGAAGCCCTCCGCCAGCGGTTCGACGTCGATCACCACATGCGCGAACTGCCCGGCGCCGCCGTCCTGCTTGACGTGCCGGTACAGCAGCCCGGACACGCCGCGCCCGACCGTCTCCCGGTACGACACCTGCGGCCGGCCGACGGAGACCTCCAGCCCGTGGTCGCGGCGCAACTTCTCCGCCGCCACCTCCAGATGCAGCTCGCCCATCCCGGACAGAACGGTCTGCCCGGTCTCGGCGTCGGTCCGCACGGCCAGCGACGGATCCTCCTCCGCCAGCCGCGCCAGCGCCGCCGCGAGCCGGTCGGCGTCGGTGCTCCTGCGCGCCTCGACCGCCACGGACACCACCGGCTCGGTCGCGCCCGGCGGCTCCAGCAGCAGCGGCGAACCCGGCGCGCACAGGGTCGTCCCGGTGCGGGCCGCCTTCGGCCCGACCAGCGCGACGATGTCGCCGGCCACCGCCTGCTCCGTCTCGGCGTGCCGGTCGGCCTGCACGCGCAGGATCCGGCTGATCCGCTCCGTCCGGCCCGTGCCGGCGTCCAGCACCGTGTCCCCCTTCCGTACCGTGCCCGCGTACAGGCGCGCGTAGGTGAGCCGCCCGGTCGCGGTCGAGCTGATCTTGAACACCAGCGCGGCCAGGGGCGCGTCCGGGTCGGCGGCCCGTTCCCCGCCGTCCTGCCCGCGCACGGGAGGCACGTCGAGCGGCGAGGGCAGATACCGGACGACCGCGTCCAGCAGCGGCTCGATCCCCCGGTCGCGGTACGCCGCACCGCACAGCACGACCAGCCCGGCACCACTGCCGGTCAGGTCACGCAACGCGGCGGCCAGCGTCGCCTCGGAGATCGCCGGCCCTGGGGCCGGGGATCCCGGATCCGGGGATCCCGGATCCGGGGATCCCGGATCCGCGGGCCACGAATCCGGCATTCCCGCATCCGCCGGGGCCGCGCAGAACTCCTCCAGGGCGGCCGGATGCAGTTCGGCGACCGCCTCCTCCAGCAGGCGGCGCCGCCGCAGCGCCTCCTGGCGCAGGTCGGCCGGCACGGGGCCGGTGTGGCAGACGCCGTCGTTCCAGACCAGGGCCCGCAGGGTGAGCAGGTCCACGACGCCGGTGAAGCCGTCCTCGCGCCCGATCGGCAGCTGGACCACCAGCGGCGCGGGATGCAGCCGCCGCCGGATCGACTCGACGGCCGCGTCGAGGTCGGCTCCGGCCCGGTCCAGCTTGTTGACGAAAGCGACGCGCGGCACACCGTGCCGGTCGGCCCGCCGCCAGACGGACTCGCTCTGCGGCTCGACCCCGGCGACACCGTCGAACACCGCGATCGCGCCGTCGAGCACCCGCAGCGAGCGCTCCACCTCGTCGGAGAAGTCGACGTGGCCGGGGGTGTCGATCAGGTTGATCCGGTGCCCGTCCCAGTCACAGCTCACCGCGGCGGCGAAGATCGTGATGCCGCGGTCGCGCTCCTGGGAGTCGAAGTCGGTGACGGTCGTGCCGTCGTGCACCTCGCCGCGCTTGTAGGTGGCGCCGGTGAGGTAGAGCACCCGTTCGGTGACGGTGGTCTTGCCGGCGTCCACGTGGGCGAGAATGCCGATGTTGCGGACGGTGGTCAGGGAGTTGAGCAGGTGAGCACGCACGGCCCTTGCCCCTTCCGGGACGTTGTCGTTCGAGGACGGCGCGATTACCCCGGCGAAGGGGAATCCGTCAGGGCAGCATCCAGCGGCGGCCGCGCAGCCGGCGCCGGGAGGGCGAAGACACCAGGATCACCTCGTAACGCGACGGGGGGACGACGGCGGCGGTGTGGTCACGCATGGCCGGCTCCCTTCCTCGTCCCGTGATGGCGTCGATCAAGGAGTGTAGCGACGGCGTACGGCGGAGGGAATCGAATATTTCCGCCTGATGTGCGGCTTTGGGTGCCTATTTGGTCACGTAGCGTTATGAAGAGTGGTGTGGCGCTCGTAGGGTGATTTGTCGGAAAATGTCCGAGACCCGTGTGCGCACGGGCATCCGCGTCACCACCGCCCCGGGGCGTGGGGCGAAGGTGTTTGATGGCATCGGCAGAATGGTAGAGGCGTATTTAGCAGGGGATATGGAGATCGCCCCGCTATCGGGAGCCTTCAGAGAAGGCGTGATAGGCGGTCTCCGCGGTTACTGAGACCGCCGGATCGGGGGAACCCAATGCGCAAGACCCTCACCGGGCTGGGCCTGGCGTTCTTCTTGACGCTAGCTCCGGCTGCTGTCGCGACGGCCGACTCGCCGGTCGCGCCCGTCGCGCAGAGCCAGGTGACACCCGCACCACAGGACGACAGGAGAGACGAAGGCGGCGGCAACGCCGGCCTGTGGGGCCTGCTGGGCCTGCTGGGTCTGCTCGGCTTCGCCGGTATGCGCAAGCAGCGCAACCACGTAGGCAGCGCCGAGCACATGGGGCACCGCACCCAGCGCCCGTGACAAGGCCAGACCTCGGCCCCCGGCCGGGGTGACCTCCGATGTGGCACGGCCGGCGCCGACCGGCCGTGCCACTCGGTGGACGCACGTCGCCCGTCCTGACCAGCGGGCACGTGACGCTCCGGCCGTCCGGAACCGTCCTGACCGGCGGGCACGTGAGGCTCCGGCCGTCCGGAACCGGCCGTGCCGGGTCCGTGAGACTCCGGCCGTTCACCGGGAGACGACGTGGCCGACGCGGAAGAAGCCGTCCGGGTCGTAGGCCCGCTTGACCTCGCGCAGCTCCGCGTAGTCCGCCGCGGTGAAGGCCTGCGCCGTCCGCGCGGGGTCGGCCAGGAAGTTCAGGAAAGTCCCGCCGTTCGCGTACGGCCGCAGTTCCTCGGCCAGCCCCGGCACGACGGTGTCCACGATCGCCGACAGCCGGGTGGAACGGTGGCTCACAGGCCCGGCGTCCGGTCCGGGACGGCCCAGGGCGCCGCCCCAGTGCCGGATCTCCACCGTCTGCGCCCGCTCGGCGGCCCGCACCAGGGTGCCGATCAGCGCGTCGGGGACGGTGTCGAACATGTCCATGTGCCGGTTCGGGGTCCCGCCCATGGCCGTGGCCGCGTACGTGCTGATCCGGGTCTCGTCCAGCAGCGCCGGACCGGCCGCCCGCCACAGCGGCGCGAGCAGTTCGCGGGCCTCGCGCGCCGGTCCGGTGTGCACGACCTTGACCATCGCCACGTGCCGGCCACGCACCGCCGCCGGCGTTCCCTCGTCGCCGGGCATCCGCCTGAGTACCACGGCGGTGCTGATCTCGTCGGGGGCGTCGTCGATCCAGTCCCGGTACGCCGTCAGCAGCTCCGCCGCCACCTCCACCGGGAAGTACGCGAACCCGGAGAACACCTCGGACACCGGGTACAGCCGGAACTCCAGCGAGGTCACGACCCCGAACCCGCCACCGCCGCCGCGCAGCGCCCAGAACAGCTCCGGATGGCTGTCCGCGCTCACCGTGACCTGCCGGCCGTCGGCGAGCAGCACCTCGGCCCGCACCACGCTGTCGGCGGCGAATCCGTGCTTGCGCCCGAGCCAGCCCAGCCCGCCGCCGAGCGTGTAGCCGACGACGCCCACGGACGGCGACGAACCGGACAGCGGCGCCAGCCCGAACGGCGCGGCGGCGGCGACCACCTCGCCCCAGCGCGCGCCCGGCCCCACGCGGGCGATCCGGCGGGCGGGGTCGACCAGGACCGATGCCATCGGGGCGGTCTTGACCAGGATGCCGCCGTCGCAGGCGGTGTGCGTCCCGTGCCCGGTGGCCTGGACCGCGAACGGCACCCCGTTGGCCCGCGCGGCCAGCAGCGCGGCGCGCACGTCCGCGGCACCGTACGCCTCGGCGACCAGCGCCGGGCGGGAGTCCACGGCCGGGTTCAGCGAACGGCGCGCCTCGTCGTAGCCGGCCTCGCCGGGCAGGTGCACGGGTCCGGTGAACCCGGGCAGGCGGATCTCGTCCTGGATGGTGTACGGCTGGCTCATGTCTGCGGCCCTTCTCGTCCTCGGTGATCTGAGATCACTGTGCTGGAGGGCGCTTACGGCCTTGTTCCGATCGCCTTACCGCGGCCCTTAAGCGCCTGAAGGACTCCAGGATCGTCCGGCCGGGGCCGCCGCCGAATCGGCCGGTCGTCGCCACGGGGGATACGCCGAGGGGTGTAGGAGAGGGGCGGTCCGCGTACACCGTCGTAGAAGCACATGCGGCGGGACCTCCGCACCGCCCTCCGGCCCCGCCGCCCCCTCCGCCTCGGGGGAGGGCTCGTGGACCTGGACCGATGACCGCGGCAAGAACATCTCACTCCCGCGGCGGCCGCAGCGCGTCGTCGCCCAGTCGATGAAGATCGAGGAGATGGCCGCGAAGCCGACCTGGGCCAAGCTGCCCGCGGTCAAGGCCGGCCAGCTCTACCCGTGGCACGCGGCCGAGCGTTACAGCTACCTCGGGTACGCCAAGGTGATGGAAGTGCGGAAGACGAACCTGGAGAAGTCCCGGGACGACGTGGTGAAGTAGCCGCCTGCCAGTTGCCAGTTGCCAGTTGCCCGTTGTCGGCTGCCGGAGCCGATTACCGGAGCCGACTGCCGGGTGCCGACTGCCGGGTGCCGGATCAGGTGACGGGGACGATCTCCGCCGCCGTCAGGAAGCCGCCCTTGATGGTGAGCAGGCCGATGGTGCCGTGCGGCTGGCGGCGGCGGTCGGTGGGGGAGCCCGGGTTGAAGATCCGCAGGCCCTCGCCCGACTCGTCGAGCGGGATGTGCGAGTGCCCGAAGACCACCAGGTCCGCGTCCGGGAAGCGGCGGCGCATCCGGGCCAGGCGGCCCTTGGCCGGACCGCTGTCGTGGATCATCCCGACCCGAAGGCCGTCCAGCGTCAGCTCCAGCGTCTCCGGCGCCTTCACGTCGGGGCCGTCGTTGTTGCCCTTGACGACGTGCACGGGAGCGTAGGCGGCCAGTTCGTCCAAGACCGAGGGGACACAGACGTCACCCGCGTGCAGGATGACGTCGGCGCCCCGCAGGTGCCCGGCGACCCGCGGCGGGCACTCGCGCCAGCGTCTGGGCGCGTGCGTGTCGGATAGAGCGACCACCTTCACCCGCTCAGTCCTCCCCACTCACCCGCGCCTCACCCGCGACCGACCCCCACTCACCCGCGCCTCACCCGCGCCTCACCCGCGCCTCACCCGCGCTTTACCCTCGCGAGCCGGCCGCACGAACCGGCCAGGCTCGCCTGGGTCGATCATGCCGGGTCGTACAGCTCCCGTAGCCACTCCCGCCACCGCGTGCCCTGCTCCTCCCCGCCACCGCCGAACAGCAGGTGTGAGGCGATCATGGAACCGCCGAACCCCTGGAGGAAGCGGTAGATCGCGTCGCCGGTCCGCACCCCCACCGTCTGGGAGTTGCGATAGAAGACGACGCCCTCGACCCCGTCCCCGGGCCCGAAGCGGATCCGGTCGCCGGGTGACGGCGGGCCGCCCAGAGCCGCGTTCAGCCGTTCCCACGCGTGCGGCCAGTCCGTGACGGGCGGGCTGAACTCGGTGAGCGGGGTCGCGGCCCGCCCCGCGAAGTGGTTCAGGTATTCGACCAGCGTCGCGAAGTACATCTCCAGACCCCTGGACATGGCCTCGAACTCGTCCTGCCAGTCGTCGCCCGGCAGGAACCCGCTGGTCACCATGCGGATGACGGTGCTGCTCCGCTCCCGCCCCTCGATCATGAACTCGTACGCGACGAAACGGCCGTCCTCGCCCTTGTCGCTGCCGTGCGCCAGGCGGGCCGGCGGCTCGGCCTCGGTCACGGTGGACGGCGGCAGCTCGAACGGCCCGAACGCCGTGCGGACGACGCCGTCGGCCACCTCGGTGCGCCCCATGAACCAGGAGTCGATGCCGGGGCCGGTCGAGATGGCCTCCCAGACCTCCTCCGGACTCGCCCCGACCTGCGCCTCCTGGGGGAGCTCGAACCCGTGCCCCACGTCAGTGCTCCTTCACCGCGGGATGGACGGCCACGATCAGCCGATGGTCCCGCCCGCCCTCGGCGCTCTCGTCGTGATATTTGCTGACAAGTGAGGTGACGCACTGCGCCAGCTCCTCCGCGAACGCCGCCCGGTCGGCCGCCGACGCGAAGCGCACCTCGCCGTCGAGGGCGAACGTGGACACCCGCTTGCGCGTCTTGGCGGCCCCCGTGATCAGCGTGCCGACATCGCGTACGAGCTGCGCGGCCAGCGCCAGCAGCCACCGCGCCGACAGCCGGTCGGAGAACCGGCCCGGATCGGGCTGCACGGAGGCCAGCGCGACGGGCGAGATCACGAAGGACGCGGCCGTCGCCTGCATCACCCGTTCGGTGACGTTGCCCTTCTTGCGCTCCTCGACCAGCTCCACCAGCCCGTGCCGCTCCAGCGTGCGCAGGTGGTAGTTGACCTTCTGCCTGGCCAGGCCTACCTTGGCGGCCAGCGAGGTCGCCGAACCCGGCTCGACCAGCTCGGACAGCAGTTTCGAGCGCATGGGGTCGAGCGACGCCTCGGCCGCCGCGGGGTCCTCGATCACCGCCACTTCGTGCATGGGCTGAACGATGCCACCGAAAAAAATCCTTGTCAAGAAGCCGAGTGGCCGGCCGTCACGGGTGAGGGCGAACGTCTACCCTTGACACCGTGCGTACCCCCGATCCCGCCCCCGACCTCGCCGGCATCGCCGATAGGCTGGCCGCCGTCCCCGGGGTGGCGGCCGTCGTCCTGGGCGGCAGCCGGGCCCGCGGCACCCACAGGCCCGACTCCGACATCGACCTCGGCCTCTACTACCGCGGCGACCTCGACGTCGGCGAGCTGCGTACCCTCGCCGCGAAGCTGACCGGCCAGGACACCGAAATCACCGAGCCGGGCGGTTGGGGCCCCTGGGTGGACGGGGGCGGCTGGCTCACCGTGGACGGCTGGCGGGTGGACTGGATCTACCGCGACCTCGACCGGGTACGCCGCATCTGGGACGACTGCCTGGCCGGCCGCTACGAGATCGGCTTCCAGGTCGGCCACCCGCTCGGCTTCTACTCCCACGCCTACGCCGGCGAGGTGGCCCTGTGCCAGGTGCTGGCCGACCCCGGGGGCGAGCTCGCCGCGTTGCGCGAGGAGACCAAGCGCTACCCTCCCGCGCTGCGGGAGGCCCTGATCGGCGGGCTGTGGGAGTGCGACTTCGCCCTGACGACCGCCCGGTACGGCGCCGCCGGCCGCGACCCGGCCTACGCGGCGGCGACCCTGTTCCGGGCGATCGGCGTGGCCTGCCACGCACTGCACGCGGCCGACGAGACCTGGCTGATCAACGAGAAGGGCATGATCGCCTCAGCCGACCGGCTCCCGTCGGCCCCGGACGGCTTCGGCGACCGGGCGGGCGCACTCCTGGCGGCGGTGGGGGAGACCCCGGAGCAGATCGGCCACACCATCGACGCCGCCACCCACCTCATCACCGACGTCCGCACAGTCTGCGGCACCTGACAGGGTACGGCCCGCAGCACCTGACCGCTCAAGCCGGCGCCCGGTTGCCTGACCGCTCAAGCCCGCACCCGGAACTTTCGTGGAGCGCGCGTCGTACCGCCGGAACCGCGGCGGATCCGCGAGCGTTGTACTGGCGATGCCGGACGACCAACCGCCTCTGGCGGCGACCGAGCGGGCGGCGACCGCGGGGGAGCACGCCCCTGTCGTGGTGTTCCTGCACGGCGTGGGCTGCGCCCGCGACCAGTTCGCTGCCCAGCTCGCGGGCCTCGATCGGCGGCTGCTGTTGCTCAGCCTGGATCTGCCCGGCCATGGCGCGTCACCGCCGCTGCCCGGTGGCGAGTACGGGGTGGCGACGGTGGCCGCGGCGGTGGAGAACGACCTGGTCAGGCGGGGCTTGGGCGAGATCGTCCTGGTCGGGCACAGTGCAGGAGGCATCGCCGCCCTCCTGGTCGCTGCGACACGACCCGATCTCGTGCGTGGTGTCGTCGTCGTGGACTCCACCATCGCGCTCACGGAGCCCGAGCTCCAGGCAAACCGGGCACGTTCCATCGAATCAGACAATAGTGACTGGCGGCGCCACTTCATGGGCGCGATGACCCGAGCGTGGGGCACGGGCGAGCACGGCCGGGCCGCGGTGTTCCGGACGCTGGAACGCACGCCCATCCACGTCGCCAAGCCGTTCTGGCACAGCGTTCTGGCCTTCGAGCCGGAGTACCTGTGGCGCCGCGTCACGGTGCCCGCCCTGTACATCAGGTCCCGGCGCGACACCGACCTGCGGCTGCTCCGGACGCTCAACCCGTTGATCTCGACAGCGGATCTGCGCCCGCGCTGCGGCGGGCACTGGCCGCACGTGCAGTGTCCTGACGCGGTCAACGAGGCACTGCACCAGTTCCTGACCCGGCTCGGACTTATCGGCGGATGAGGGGATGCCATCGTGGACGTGTCCGTGCTCATCAACATCGGAGCGGTGATCGTGTCGATCCTGGCTCTGGTCACCTCGGCGCTGCTGGCGCGTAACCAGTTCAAGGCGCAACGGCACGGCAACCATGTCGGCCCGCTCGTCGAACTGCTCAAGGAGTTCCGCTCGCTGGAGTTTCACCGCAACTACGCCTTCATCAGGAACGAGCTACCGAAACTCTCCAGTGACCTGGGCATCTCCGGGCTGGACGAGGAGGTCCAGCGCAAGATCTACGACATCGGATACTTCTTCCAGCTCTACAGCATCCTCGCGCATCTTGACGTCATCGACCGGGAGTTCATCGGGTCCCTGCTGCGCAGGCGTTATGTCGAAGCCTGGGCCGCACTCGAACCGTTCGTGCGCAAGGAGCGAGAGCTGCAGGGGCTGCCCGGCAGTTCGATACTCAACATCCTGGAGCATTTCGCGGTTGATCTGCGCGACCACCCGCCGACCGACATGCAGGTGGTATTGCGTCGCTGAACGCGATGCCGGAGGCGGGCGGCTTGGCGCTCAGACCGGCTGGTCGAGGGCGCGGGTGAACCGGATGGCCTCTTCCCGGTAGCCCGCGGCGGCGTAGAAGCGGCGGGCGACGGCCAGTTCGCCGATGTAGGCCTCCATCGGCCCGGTGAAGTGGCGACGGGTGTTGACCGAGACCACGCCGACGACCTCGCCCTCGGCTTCGGCGACGAACGCGGCGCCGGGATGGTCCTGTTCGGGCGTGAAGTAGCCGGCGAGCCACTGCCTGGCCGCCTCGACGACGGCGTCGGGGTCGGTCCATCCGGGCAGCCCTTCGCCCAGCCGGGAGACGAGGGCCATGACGGCCTGGCGATCTTCTGCGCGAACGGGACGGATCTGGATGGATCTGTGCTCGACGCTCATAGGTCGAAGCATGTCATTCTGGGCCGTGCCGGGTGGCGGTCCGGGTATGTCACCAGCTGTCTGAGGAGCTGCTCGGCTCAAACGTGGTGGGCAAGAGCGCCCTGCTGGACGCCGTCACCGGCACCGGGCCGGCCCCGGCACCGCTGCCCCGTCTCAGTGCGGTCATGAGCGGCAGCGGGCCGACGGCGGGGACGGGGACTTCGGGCGGCCGACGCGGGCCACGTGGAGAAGCGTCTCCGGATCGGACACCCCCAGCCGCCCCGCCAGCACCTCCCTGGTCGGCTCGCAGTCGATGACCTGGCTGAGCGGATGTGTCGTGTACCCGAGCCCGGACAACGTCAGCCAGTTCCGCATCAGCGCCCGGCCCAGCCCGACCTCCTCGGTGACGTCGCCCACCAGCACCAGCACGTCCCCGTCGTAGTCGAGCAGCCCCCGCGACGCCCCCGCCAGCACCCTGGGCAGGCCGAGCCGCCGCAGCGCCGGGTACAGGGCCAGAGAGGCGCGCAGCCCGAGCGCCTCCACCCTGGTGAGCGCGAGGGCCCGGTCGCTCAGGCCGTCGAGGAAGTAGCGCCGGTGCCGCCGGGTCAGCCGCAGCCAGGCGCGCAGCTCCCGCGTCACCCGCCGGTCGCCGAACTGGTGCAGGTCCGCCGCGTGCAGCAGGTCCGCCAGGTCCCGGCAGGGGAGCCGGCGCATCCCCTCCATGGCGCCGGCCACCTCCTCGGGCAGCCGCCCGCCGTGGTACTCGCCGCGATTGGCCCCTCTGGCCCGTACGTCGGCCGTGGTGAACGGCGTCTCGTACCGTCGCTCGGCCGCGTGCAGGAAGCCCACCCGCAGCGGACCCGGATCGGGGCGGAAGGCGACGTCGAGGCCGGCGTCCGCGCACACGATCAGGCAGCACTCGACGAACGCCCCCAGGCTGAGCCGCAGGTCACGCCCCGTCGGGTCGCTGACGGGCAGGGCGCGGGCGGGGTCCCAGCCGACGGCCACCTCGTCACCGTCGTACGTGAGCGTCCACGGCTGGGTGTTGTGCGCGCTGGGCGCACGCCAGAAGTCGGGCTCCAGCGCCCGCAGCTCTCTCACACGAGGTCCTTGGCGTAGAAGGTGTAGCCGTGCAGCGGCCGGCCGCCCATCTGCGGTGTACTGGGCGGCCGAGCCCGGGTTGGTCCGCTCCACGTACGTGCTGCGCAGCGTGTGGTAGCCGCCCCGCCGCAGCCCGTCGTGCAGCTCGCGCGAGAGCAGCCGCATGTAGCCGCGCCCCTGCTCGTCCGGGACCGTGCCCTTGACGATCAGCACGGCCTCACGGCGGAAACGGGAGCGGGTGGCGAGCAGGCGGAGCTGGTTGAGCGGATGCAGGTTCCCCCGGATCCGGGCCACGAAGGCAGAGATGTCGGGCAGGCACAGGACGAACGCGATCGGCCGGCCCGCCTTCGTCAGATAGAGCAGCAGGGCCTCGTCCAGCAGGTACGCCAGCCCGTCCGTCTGCTCGGCCAGCTGCTCCGCCGAGATCGGCGTGTAGTAGCCGAGCGAGGCGAAGCTGGCGTTCAGCATCTCCCGCAGGATCGGCAGCTGCTCCTTCACCCGCCGCCGGTCGCCCCGGTGCACCCGCAGCTCCTCGGCCCGCAGGCGGATGTCGTCGAAGGCGAAGACCGGCTTGTCCGGCACGGGGCAGATCCAGGTGTCGGACTCGAAGCGCCGGGTGAAGCCGTGCGCCTCGTACGCGGCCGGATAGTAGGGAGGGTTCCAGGCGCTGTCGATGAAGCCGCGCTCGGCGAAGCCGGAGGTGATGACGCCGCCCGCCTGGTTGGGCAGCAGCGAGACCGGCCCGAACAGCGGCCGCCCGCCCCCCGCCGCCGCGATCCCGTCGAACAGCTCCTCCGCCGCCTCCTCGGCGAACTCCGTCAGCCCGAACAGCCGCGTGGCCCGCCCGAGCCTGGCGTCGAGGGCGGCGTCGGTGTGCAGCGTGGTCCTGGCCACGACCCGGCCGCCGCGCCGCAGCACGTACAGGGGCACGCCGCGGCGCCGCCACCCGCGCACGGTCGCGTGCAGCGGCGGCACGAAACGTTCGTCGCCCGCGTACAGGCGGTCCGTCAGCGCGAGGAAGTCGCGCAGGTCGCGGCGCGTCTCGACCCGGCTCAGCGATCCAGGGCTCACGGGCGCACCACCCGCGGGCCTTCGCCGTCCTCGGTGGACAGCGGCGTGAACGTCTCGATGTGCGCCATCGGGCCGCCTTCGGCCCGCCACGCGCCGTTGCTGTAGCCCTCGGGCTCGGCGTTGTAGAGCCGGATGTAGCCGGCGGTGGCGTTCCTGGTGCCGTCGGTCACCCATCGCATGAGCTCGCGGTGGTGCCGGCTGCGGGCGAAGCGCAGCAGCGCGTCGCGGTCCTCGAAGAACGCGATGGTGCCCAGCGTGTACGGAAACTCCCAGTAGATCTTGTGCCAGCGGTAACCGCGCATGCGCTTCATGTCACGGACCATCCGGAACCAGGTCAGCGTGAGCTTGATGATCGACAGCGGCCCCCGGTAGCGGGTCGCCCCGACGAACATCGCCGTCGCCCGCCCCTGCGGCGGCGCCTGGCTGAAGTCTGTGGTCCTCATGCGTCCTTCACCAGGTAGACGTTCTTCATCTTGGTCAGCCCCGCGAACGGCCCCTCGCCCAGCCCGAACACTCTGATCCGCAGGTCGGCGGCCGACGGGTCCTCCTTGAGCGACTCGGCGAAGTCACGCGAGACGGCGCTCAGGTGGGCCACGACGCCCTTGCGGCAGATCGCCACGAGATCGTCCCTGTCCACCTCGCCACGCACCTCCAGGTTGATCACCGGGCGGTACTCCAGGCCGGGCAGCTCCTCCAGCGACAGGCAGAACCGGTTGATCGCGGCGGCGTGCGGGTTGCCCTGGTAGAGGCCGTACTCGACGTCCTGCGGATAGAGGTTGGCCCCCATGTAGGAGATCGTCGAGTCCTTGCGGCCGAACAGGAACAGCAGCGGCAGGCTCATCCGCTCGTCGGTCCACATGCGGGCGTACGCGTCGTCGCCGAGTGCCCGCCTGACCTCGGCCAGGGTGTGCAGCCGAGCCTCGTCGCCGACGTTGTAGCGCAGCTTGGGCTGCAGGCAGCTCTTGGTGTTGATCGTGCACAGCAGCTCGCCGTCCGCGTTCACCTCCAGGAACGTCTCCAGCGGGTTGTAGTGGAAGATCATCGGCAGCCGCTGCTCGCCCGGCCCGAGCAGCCGGTCGCGCAGGTCCTGGTCGGTGGCCAGCCGCTTGCGCAGCCGCACGCTGAACCCGCTCTCCGCGCCCATCCCGATCGTCAGGTCGCTGGCGCCGTAGCCGGAGCGGACCTCCTCGAAGCGCTCCTCCAGGTAGTCGCGCAGCGCCTCCGTCATGCCCTCGCCACCGACCATGCCGCGCACGCGGTACTCGGCCCAGGGGAAGCCCGCCTCGTCGAGGCGGTCGCGCAGATGCTTGAGGAACGGCGGGTACGCCGCCACCACGTAGTCGTAGCCCGGCCCGAAGTGCTCCAGCGTGTCGGCGATCTTCTCCAGGTCGGGGCCGGTGTTCTTGACCATGGCGATGCGGGCCATGGCGGCGCCCGTGGTGGTCCCGGTGGCCCACGCGCCCATCGAGTACGCGTTGATCACGAACAGCCGCTCGCCGGGGAAGACCAGCTCGATGTAGCCGGCCGCGTTGCGGTAGATGCCCTTGAGCTCGCGCGGCCCCCGTACCCAGTTGTACGGTTTGCCGCTCGACCCCGACGACTCGTCCACGATCACGCCCGGCCGGTGCAGCCGGCCCTCCTGGCAGCGGCTCGCCTCGTCGTAGACCCCGGCGTAGTTCTGCTTGGTGGTCTCGGGGAAGTCCGCCAGCCCGCGGGCCTGCTCGGCGCCGTTCGCGCGCAGGAAGTGGCGGTAGGCGGGCACGTCCACGGCCGCGAACTGGCAGGCCACCCGCGCGTGCCTGGCCGCGACCCGGTCGAGCGCGGGGTGGTAGCCGCGGGCGACGAGCCGCCAGACGGCGGGGTGCAGGGCGCCCAGCCGGTACGCGCCGGTCAGGGCCCAGGAGTAGGCCTGGAGCCGGGCTCTGCGCCAGCGCTGGCGAGGGGTGAGCGGCCCGAGGGCGGGGCTGAGGCGGATCATGACGGGTGACATTAGTGCGATCAGATGAAAGATCGCTTTAAGTCCACTTTCATCGGTATAACGGCGCACATGCGGAACGAACCTTTCCGCGTTCTCTTCTAGCGTGGGTGCACCGGACGAGGAGGACATGGTGATCGAACTGTCGTGGCCGCAGGTCAGCGCGAGGCGGCTGGAACGCGCCGGCCTGAACGGCCGCCCACCGGGCCCCACCGGGCCTGACGTGGCGAGGCCGGATGCGGCGGGATCGGACGCCGCGGGGCCCGTCGCGACGGTGGCGGCGATGTGCGGGGCGCACGCGCAGGTGATGTCGGCCGCCGAGGCGTCCATCGGGCTGCGGCTGCCCGGCGTCACCCGGGCCGCCGTCCGCGAGGCGCTGTGGAGCGAGCGCACCCTGGTCAAGACGCACGGCCCGCGCGGCACCGTACACCTGCTGCCCGCCCGTGACCTGCCGATGTGGGTCAGCGCCCTGTCGTCGGCCCCCGCCGCCACCCCCGTCGCCACGGGCGACGTCAGGATGACGGGCGAGCAGACCGAGCAGGTGGTCGAGGCCATCCGGAAGGCTGTCACCGGGGCCGCGCTGACGATCGACGAGCTGAGCGAGGCGGTCGTCGCCGCCACCGGGCCGTGGGCGGCAGACCTGGTCATGCCCGCCTTCCAGGCTTACTGGCCGCGCTGGCGGCAGGCGATGGCACTCGCGGCGCACCGGGGCGCGTTCGTGTTTGGACCGGTACGGGGCCGCAAGGTCACCTACACCGCCCCGCCGGACGCGCCGCCCGTGACGGACGGGCTCGCCCGGCTCGTCACGAGTTACCTGACGGCGTACGGGCCGGCCACGCCCGAGGACTTCGCCCGCTGGGCCGGCGGGCCGGTGCGCTGGGCCGGCGAGGGGTTCGGCGCGGTGGAGCTGGAGGAGGTGCTGTTCGAGGGGCGGCGGGCCTGGGTCCTCGCGGGCGACACCGCGGTGCCGGAGGAGCCGCCGCGCGGCGTGCGGCTGCTGCCGTACTTCGACGCGTACGTGGTGGCGGGCCGGCCCCGCGAGCTCCTGTACGCGGGCGACGCGGCCGCGCGGGCGCTGGCCGGCGGCCAGGCGGGCAACTTCCCCGTGCTGCTGGTGGACGGGAACGTGGCCGGCGTCTGGCACCAGCGGCGCTCGGGGAACCGGATCGACGTCACGGTCGAGCCGCTGCGTGACCTCACCGCAGGCCGGTCGCGCGAGCTGGAGGAGCAGGTGGAGCGGCTGGGCGAGGTGCTGGAGGCCCGGCCGCGCCTGACCATCGGCCCGGTCACCGTGGGTGCGCACGCCTGACAGACTCCATGTGACTCCCTTTCGTACGGCATAATAGGGAGTGATATGGAGCGATACACCGTCGAGCAGGTGGCCGATCTGCTCGGGCTGCACGTCAAGACCGTCCGCAACTACGTACGCGAGGGGCGGCTGCCCGCCGTCAGGATCGGCAGGCGATACCGGATCGCCAAGGAGGACCTCGAGGCGTTCACCGGCGTTCCCGTGACGCCGGCCGGGCCCGCCGCGTCCCGCCGCGCGGAGGTGTCGAGCATCGTGCAGGTCGACGGCCTGCCCAGACCCGCGATGGACCGGCTCAGCACGGCGGTCCTGGGCGCGCTGGGCGGGGAGCCGAGCGGCGTGCGCGTGCAGTTCGTCTACGACGAGGAACGCGAGCAGCTCAAGGTCGTCGTGCTGGGCGGCCTGGAGGAGAGCGCCCAGGTCCTCCGCCTCATCGACGCGCTGGTACGCCCCTGACCCCCGGCTCCCACCCGTTTCCTGGAGATTCCCTGAAATGACCGACATCCTGCGCTACGACCCCGACGGCCGGCCCCTGAGCGAGGTCCGCGACGTGCTCGACCTCATCGGCGAGGCCTGGTCCACGCGCGCCACCTGGGTCTCCGTGCCCGCCGACCGCCTGCCCGGCGGCTTCTTCACGCTGAGCAACGGCGTGGCGGGCGAGATCACGCAGAAGTTCGCCCAGTACGGCATCGGCCTGGCCATCGTGGGCGACGTCGCCGGCCACGCCGCGAGCAGTTCGTCCGTGCGCGACTGGATCTACGAGTGCAACCGCGGCCGCCAGCTCTGGTTCGTCCGCGACGACGAGGAACTGACCACCCGCCACGCGACCCTCGGCTGACGTCACCGATCTCCGCCCGCGCCCGACCGGCGACGCCCGCACGGCCGCCCCGAAGCCGTCCGGCCGGTTCGGCGGAGCTCAGCCCGCCTTGACGGCCGTCTCGATGCCGTCCAGCAGCACGCCCAGCCCCACCGCGAACGTCTCGCTGACCCGATGTTCCAGGTACGGCTCGTCGCCGCCGGGCCCGTCGTCCTCCGACTCGATCCACGCCACCATCGGAAACCGGGCGGCGAACCCCGGCGCGACCTCCTCCAGCAGGGACGAGCGCGCCTGCCACCACTCCTCGTCGGAGACCCCGGTCTCCGACGGCGCCAGCCGCGACTCGCTGACCGTCTTGGCCGCCCCCCTGACGAAGTCGAACAGCAGCGCCACCACCCCGCGCAGCCGGCGCGGGCGCAGCCCGGTGGCGCGCAGCACCGCCACCACGCTCTCCAGCATCGCGAACTCGTTGGGCCCCAGCACCGGCCGCGCCTGCGACACCTGCAGCACCCAGGGGTGACGCAGGTAGAAGGCCAGCGTGTCCTCGGCCCACGCGGCGACGGCCGCCCGCCAGCCCCGGCTCAGGTCGTAGGCGGAGGGCAACTCGGCCAGGGCGCGGTCGTACATGAGGTCGACCAGCTCGCCCTTGCTCGGCACGTACGTGTACAGCGCCATGCCCGTGCGGCCCAGCCGCAGGCCCACCTTCCGCATGGACAGCGCCGCCATGCCCTCGGCGTCGGCCACCGCGATCGCGGCCTCCACGATCGCGTCGACGCTCAGCCCCGGCTTGGGGCCCGGCCGCACCTCGCCCGGCTCGCCGCTGCGCCACAGGAGTGCCATGGACCGCCGCGCGTCACCCTGACCTGCGTAGACGACCAAGCGGAACTCCCCGTCCTGGACAATTCTTTACGGCATAAGGATATCAGCGGCGTTCTTTCCCCGATCTCCGCGCGATCACCGCGGCGAGCATCTCCCACGACGTCTCCGGATGCAGGGTCTGCTCGGGGTCACCGTGGAACGGGTCGAGCACCACGGTCTCCGCGCCGAGCACGCGCAGCTCTTCGAGGTCGTCCATGATCTGCTCGATCGTGCCCACGCCGGCCAGCCGGTCGGTGCCGGTCACGGGCTCGGGCGTCACCCGCAGCTGGATCCGCGGGGCCAGCGCGGGGGCGGCCACGCCCTGCTCCGCGGCCAGGGCCACCACACGCGGATAGGTCTCACGCAGGTAGGGCAGGGTGTTCCAGAGCGGGTGCCAGGCCTGGCCGAAGCGCACCGTGCGGAGCAGCGCCGCCCGGCTCTCGCCGCCGACCCAGATCGGCACGCCGCCGCGGTAGTCGCGTTCGTCGGCCCAGGCGGCGGTGATGGCCGCCAGATGCTCGTCGGTGAGCCGGCCGCGCTGGTCGTGGGCCACCCCGAGGGCCTCGAACTCCTGCCGTGCCCACCCGATCCCGACGCCCAGCACCAGCCGGCCGCCGCTGAGGTCGTTGAGGTTGGCCGCCATGCGCGCCACCAGCAGCGGATGACGGTAGGGGACGATCAGCACCGTGGTGCCGAGCGCGACGTGCGTGGTGACGCCGGCCAGCCAGGAGAGCGTGGTGAACGGCTCGTAGAAGGGCGCGGGATACTTCGCGGCGACGTCGGGGGTGATCGCCACGTGGTCGGAGACCATGAGCAGATCGAACCCGAGCCCTTCCACCGTCTGCGCCCAGTGGCGGATCATGCCGGGGTCGGTGCCCGGACCGAAATTGGGGACGTTCACACCTAGTCGCACCCGGTCAGGCTATCGAGTGATCACCCACCGCGGAAATCCAGCACCGCTCAGGTGGGGACGCGCAGCGTCCCGGCACCCCTACCGCGGGTGCCGGGACGGTCACGTGACGGGAGGTCAGCCGCGGACGCCCGCGCCGACGCCGGGGCCGAGCCCGTGGCCGACCCAGTTGCCGTTTCCGCTGGTGGGCCAGTTGCGGTGCAGCCACTTACGGACCTCGTCGTGGTCACCGTACTGGCCGTACCAGTGGTCGCCGTGGTGGCCGTGGTGCTCGCCGCTCTTGCAGCCGTCGGCGTCGCGGGTGCCGGCGAAGACGCCGTGGTCGGTGACGTGGTGGTACGTGGTGTCCTCGTTCAGGCCGACACCGCAGTCCTTCGGGTAGGTGTGGTTCCAGTCGGTCCAGATGTCGGCGGCCGCGGTGCCGGTGGTCCCGAACAGCGCGGCCGCGGTGAGCAGCGCACTCCCGGCGGCGATGAGGCTCTTTCTCATGATCTCCCCCTGTAATCACGAAGTGACATCGGCCATCACTCTACGGAGCGATCTTGGGCGACGAAGGCAGCGCCACACCCCGTTTCACCCAACAGGCGACCCTCTACCAGCAAACTCACCACCGGGCTCCAGGGCAGGGGTGTACGCGGCCGGCTCGCGGCGGACGGTCCGGCACACAGGCTCAACCGCCGACGGTCAGACGAGCACGGTCAGACGCCTACGGTCAGGCGAGCAGCACCTCGGCGCCCACCGGCGCGTACCCGGCCGCGAGGAACGCCCGCACGCTCGCCACGTTCCCCGGCGCGACCTGCGCCCACACCGGTTCGGGCACGACGTGCCTGGCCGCCGCGGCCAGCCGCCGCCCCAGGCCCCGGCCACGGCACTCCGGCTCGACCTCGACCGCCGCCTCCCAGCGGCCCGCCACCCCGCGCCCCACGGTCAGCAGGCCGCCCTCCGCGGCCGTCCACACGCGGACGGAGTCGCGGTAGCGGCGGGCCCGCGCCACCCGGGGGTGGTCGCTGCGGGTGAGTTCGTCCAGCGCGACCGGCGGCGGTCCCGGCAGTGGCGCGGCCAGGCCGAGCAGGTCCACGTTGCCGATGCCGCGCCCCGTACGGCCCGCCAGCGCCTGGAGGAACGCCGGCCCGAGCGGCGCCGACAGGTCGCCCGGCGGCAGCAGGCCGCGGATCCAGGCGGGGTCGGCGTCGGCGAAGACCACCGCGTGCGCGGTGAAGGACAGCACGCCCAGGTCGCGGGGCGAGGGCTGCGGCACGATCGTCAGCCCGCCGTCGGCCGCCGGGAAGCGACCGCGCCGCACGTTCGCCAGGATCTCGGCCAGGGTCGTCACGCCGGTCCGCTCCGCAGCGCCCGTACGGCGGCGAGGTAGGCGTGGATGGCGTCGCGGTTGCGGGACAGGCAGTCGATGCGCTCCTGGAGGCGATCCGCCTCGGCCTCCAGCAGGGCGGCCAGGTCCGGGGTGAGGCACTGCGGATGCAGGTGGATCCGGCTGGGATCGTCCAGGAACGGCAGGATGCGCCGGATGATCTCCGTGGTGAGGCCGGAGTCGAGCAGGCCGCGGATCTGCTGGACCAGCCGGACCGCCGACTCCGGATAGTCGCGGTAGCCGTTGTCGGCGCGCTCGGGGTGCAGGAGGTCCTGCTCCTCGTAGTAGCGCAGCAGGCGCGGCGGAACGCCCGTGCGCTGCGCCAACAGCCCGATCCTCATGCGTGCTTCCTCCGGATTTGCCTTCACATTGATGTGAAGGTTTCAGCATGGTCGCATGTCTGACGTAACCGCTGCCAGTGCGCGGAGACTTCCCTGGCCGGCGCTGCTGGCGCTCTTCGCGGCGGCGTTCACGGCCGTGATGACCGAGCTGCTGCCCGCCGGGCTCCTGCCGGGGATCGCGGGCGCGCTCGGCGTGCCGGAGGGCCGCGCCGGGTTCCTGGTGACGGCGTACGCGGTGGCGTCGTTCGTGTCGGCCGTCCCCGTGACGGCGCTCCTGCGCGGCTGCAACCGGCGTCCCGTGCTGGTGGGGACGCTCGCCGGGTTCGCCGTGCTGAACGGGGTGACCGCGCTCTCCTCCTCCTACCCGCTCACCTTCGCGGCCCGGATCCTGGCCGGGGTCATGGGCGGCGTCCTGTGGGCGATGCTGGTCGGCTACGCGGCCAGGATGGTGCCCGAGGAGCGGCGGGGGCGGGCGATCGCGATCGTCTCCGCGGGCATCACGGTCGCGCTGTGCGCCGGGATCCCGGCGGGCGCGGCGCTGGCGGCGGTGGCCGGATGGCGCGCGGCCTTCGGCGGCCTGGCCGTGGCCGCCGTCGTCCTGATCGCGTGGGTGTTGTGGCGGGTGCCGGACTTCCCCGGCGAGCCCGCCGCGGCGCGGGTGCCGCTGCGGCGGGTGGTCGTCCTTCCCGGTGTACGCGTCGCGCTCGGCGTGACCCTGCTGACGCTGCTCGGGCACCAGGCGGTCTACACCTACCTGGCGCCGCTGGCGCAGGCGTCGGGAGGCGGGCCGGCCGGCCTGGTGCTGCTGGTGTTCGGGGCCGGGACGGTGGCGGGGATCTGGGCGGTCGGCGCCGTCATCGACCGGTACGCGCGCCGCACCCTCATCGCGGCGCTGGCCGCCGTGGCGACGGCGATGGCCCTGCTCGGGACGTCGGGCTGGGTCCCGGGCGGGGCCGGCGGCGTGGTCCTGGCCGCCGCCGGGCTGTGGGGGGCGGCGTTCGGCGGCGTGCCGACGTTGCTGCAGACGGCGCTGGTGGACGCAGCCGGCGCCGCCAACGCCGACGTGGCCACCTCGCTGCAGACGACCGTCTACAACGCCGGCATCGCCGCGGGCTCGCTGGCCGGTGGGGTGGTGCTGGAGAGCGCCGGGGCCGGGGCGCTGCCGTGGACGGCGTTCCCGGTGGTGGCGGTGGCCCTGACGATCGTCGTGGCGGCCCGGCGGCACGCCTTTCCCGGACGGGCCGCCAGGGCGCGCCACCGCGACCTGCCCGGGCAGCCGGCGCAGGCACTGCGCGGGGCCGTGCGCTGACGACGGGTGGGTGTCAGAGGCCGTGCCGCGCGAGGGGCTCGACCAGCTCATGCTCCTCGTACGACAGATGCGACAGAAGGGTGTCGGTGAGCAGGTCCACCGCGCCGCGCAGGTCGGCCAGGCCCGCCGGATCGGTGACGAAGGCGACCAGGGCACGATCGACGCGTTCGAGGACCTTGTGGATGGCCTGGTGCTCCTCCCGCAGGCGGTCGAGCACCGGGGCGAGGCCGGGCTCCACCCGGCGCAGGTGCGGGAAGACCATGGCGTCCTCGGCCGAATGGTGCATCGTCACCAGGCGGCAGTAGGACTCGCAGTAGGCGCCGAGCGTCCAGTTGTTCTGGCGCATGGTCATGGTGCTGATGTGGTCGCGGGCCGCACCCGCGTCCAGCGTTCCGGCGGCGACCTGGTCGGCCAGGTCGCGCAGCTGGGCCAGCTCGGCGCGCAGGTGGTCGTGCACGTCGATCAGGTGCCGTCCGGCGGCCTGCTCCCTGGGGGAGTAGCGGCGGTGCGGGTCGGGGGCCGGGCCGGCGGGGCGGGTGGACTCGTCCCAGACCCGGACGGAGCTGAGCCGCACCCCGTCGTCCGGTGTCGGCACGGCGGCCAGCGGCGCCCCTCCCGTGCGCGCGGACGGCGGCGGCTTTCCCGGTTCTGCGGGCATCTGTGACCTTCCGGCTGAGGCGGGAGCACGTTCGGAGACGGCTGGGTCGCGTTCCAGTGCGGCAGGGGGCTCGGGTGCGGCGGGGGAGCGGCCGGCGGCGACCAGGGCGCGGACTGCGGGCGCCGTCTCGGCGGCGAAGCGTTCGACGGTGCGCGCGTCGCGCGCCATCAGGATGAAGACGCTGACGCCGTGGTCGAGGGCGAGCTCGGCGAGCTCCTCGGGCGCCCGCTCGCGGTCCAGGTTGAGCAGGCGGCGGATGGCGGCGGGCGAGCGGCCCGCCTCGGCGGCCGCCTCGTCGATGACCGCGTTGCCCGCCCCGAGCTCGGCGAAGGACCGGTAGCGGGGCAGGGACGGCAGCCAGCCGTCGGCGAGCCGGCCGGTGAGGCGGAGCATGCGCGGCTTGTACGCGCCGAGCCAGATGCCGATGTCGTGCGCCGGTCGCGGCCCCCGTGGCGCGCCCTCCACCCGGTAGTGCTCGCCGAGGTGCCGGATGCCGCCGGGAGCGTCGGTGTCCCAGGCGGCGCGGATGATCGCGATGCCCTCCTCCAGCGCGTCCACGGCCTGGCCAGGAGTGAGGAGGGGCGCGCCCATGGAGGCGATGGCGTCCCAGTAGCCGCCCGTGCCGAGGGCCAGCTCGAACCGGCCGTGGCTGAGCAGGTCCAGGCTGGCGGCGGCCTGGGCGAGCATCGCGGGCGGCCGGAGCGGCAGCGGGTGCACGTTGCCGGCCAGCCTGATGGTCTCGGTGGCGGCGGCCACGTAGCCGAGCAGGGTCCAGGTGTCGAGCAGGGCCGGCTGATAGGGGTGGTCCTGGAAGGAGACGAGGTCGAGTCCGGCGCGCTCGGCGAGCTGGGCGAGGGCTACGACGCCGTCCGCCTCCTGCGCGGACGGCACCACGCTGACACTGAAGAGCAGATCGTGGCCGTAGTCGGGCATGGAAGGGCTCCTGGGGCCGAGGCTATAGTTGGCAATACGAACAGTTGGTGATACGAAGGAAAGTAGTTCGTTTTACGAACTTTTGTCAACTAGACTCGGCCCGTGGTCACGACGAAAGAGCCGACGCTGTCCTTCACCTCCGCGCTGGTCCGGCTCGCGCACCTGGTGCAGCAGGTCTTCGGCGAGGTCAGCCGCGAGCACGACCTGACGCCGCAGCAGGCGCAGCTGCTCTGCCTGCTCGTGGGCGGGCCGGTGGGCATGGGCGAGCTGAGCCGTGCGCTGCACCTGGAGAAGTCGAGCCTGACCGGGCTCGTGGACCGGGCCGCGAAACGCGGGCTCGTCCGGCGTACCCGCTCCTCCCGTGACCGCCGCGCCTGCCTCATCGAGCTGACCGGCGAGGGGCAGCGGATGGGCGAGCTGGCGCACGAAGGGGTGGCGGCGCGGCTGGAGACGCTGGCGGGCGACCTTCCTGCCGGTCACCGGGACCTGCTGGCCTCAACGGTCGAGACCCTCCTGTCGCGGCACACGGCCGGCCCGCCGCGGGCGTGAAAGCGTTGGCCCGCCGTCTGCCGCGTACCCGGCCCGCCGCGGGCGTGAAACCCTTTGCCTGCCGTCTGCCGCGAACCAGGCTCGCCGGGCGATTCGCGTGGATAGGGTGGGGCTCCCACCTCCGCGAAGGACGGCGCCATGGCCGAGATGATCGAGGTACACACGAATGTCGAGGGTGAGGACCGGGCCGTCGACCTGGCCCACGACCTCCTCAGCACCGGACTCGCCGTCTCGATCGACCTCGCGCCCGTCGCCGGATCGGGGAGCGAGGGCGGCGGCATGTGGAAGATCTCCGTCCTGACCACCGGTGACCTGCTGGCCGCCGTGGAGGAGCAGTTCGGCCGGGCACACGGTGGCGCCGTGCCGTCGGTCCTCACGTTCCCGGGCGCCGGCTAGAGGTTCCCGAGAGGCTCGATCCGGGTCGGGCGGGGGTCTGGGCTTCAGTGAACCCGGCCGCGCGTCATCGCGGCGTGTAGACGGTCAGGCGGAGACCGGGATCCTCGTTGGCCTGGAAGGTCGCGTAGTCGTAGGCGCGCCCGCCCAGCACCTTGCCGCCCGCGCCGCCCTGGGCGATGTCGTGGCGTTCCCACCATTGGCCGAACTCGGGCGAGCCGCGCCGCAGCCGGGTGGCCAGGCCGGTGAAGGCCGCGTCGGGCGCCCACAGGTCGAAGGCGGCCCGGAACTGGGCGGTGGCGTGCCGTGCCTGCTCGGCCCAGCGGTCGCCGAGCAGGTCGCGGGCCATCGGCGTGAGCAGCAGGTAGACCAGCACGTTGCGGTCGCCGGGCGGCAGCCGGTCGATCCCCGTGAACAGCTCGGCCGCGGCGGCGTTGACGGCCAGGACGTCCCAGCGGCGGCCGGTCAGGTAGGCGGGCCGGTCGAGGCCGTGCACCAGGCGGGCCGACCCCTCCGGCGCCCGCTCCCTGGCGAACGCGGGCCGGGCCGGGCGGCGGGCCAGCGTGCGCAGGTGGGCGTGCTCGGCCTCGTCGAGGCGCAGCGCGCCGGCCAGCGCGTCGATCGTGGCGGGGGAGGGGGAGACGGCGCGGCCCTGTTCGAGCCGTACGTACCAGTCGATGCCGATGTCCGCGAGCTCGGCCACCTCCTCACGGCGCAGGCCCGCCGTACGGCGGCGGGGGCGCGGCGGCAGCCCCACCAGCTCGGGTGTCAGCCGTTCGCGCCTGGAGCGCAGGAAGTCACCGAACGCACGGCCGGCCGGTGCGGTCATGATCGCCGCCTCCCCGCAAGGTGGTATCGAGCTGTCCCATGACGATACCGGCCCTGGTTGCGACGCCCCCCGACGGCCAGGATGAAGCCCGCCTAGGAGAGAGGAGCGTCACGATCATGAAGGCGGCTGTGCTGACGGAGTTCGGGTCACCGTTGTCGATGAAGCGGGTGCCGGAGCCCGTGCTGGGCTCGGGCGAGGTGGTGGTGGACGTCGTGGCGGCGCCGGTGCTGCCGTACGCGGCCGAGGTGTTCGCCGGAGCGCGGCGGTACCTGCTGACGCTGCCGGTGACGCCCGGCGCCGGGGCGGTCGGCCGGGTGCGCGCGTGCGGGCCCGACGCCACGAAGCTCGCCCCGGGCGACTGGGTGCTGTGCGATCCGACCGTACGCGCCCGCGACGACGCGCTGACCCCGGACATCACGCTGCAGGGCCTGAGCGCGCGCGGCGAGGGCGGGCTGCTCCTCCAGCGCCACTTCGGCCAGGGCTCCTTCGCCGAGCGCCTGCTCGTCCCCACGGAGAACGCCGTGCCGCTCGGCCCGCTCGACCCCGCCGAGGCGGGGCGCTGGAGCGCGCTGTGCCTGTGTCTCGTCCCGTACGGCGGGTTGCTCGCGGGCGGACTCCAGCCGGGGGAGACGGTGCTGGTCAGCGGGGCGACCGGCAATTTCGGCGGTGCGGCGGTGGCGGTGGCGCTGGCCATGGGAGCCGCCCGCGTCATCGCTCCCGGCCGTAACGAGCACGCGCTGGCCGCGCTGGAACGCCGGTTCGGTGAGCGGGCCGGCACCGTACGGCTCACCGGCGACGCCGACCAGGACCGCGAGCGCATGGTCGCGGCGGCCGGCGGCGCCCCCGTGGACCTCGTGCTCGACCTCCTCCCGCCCCAGGCCGGGACGGCCCCCGTGCGGGCCGCCGCGATGACCGTGCGGGAGCGGGGCCGGGTCGTGCTCATGGGCGGCGTCGGCATGCTCGGCGGCGACGACCTGGCGCTGCCGTACCCGTGGCTCATGCGCAACAGCGTCACGGTGCGCGGGCAGTGGATGTACCCGCGCGACGCCCCCGTATGGCTGGCCGCCCTGGCCCGCAGCGGGCTGCTCGACCTCGGTCAGTTCGACGTCACCGAGTTCACGCTCGACGACGCGCCGGCGGCGGTGGCCCACGCCGCCGAGCACGCCGAGCCGTTCCACCTGACCGTGATCCGGCCCTGAGAGCTGTTGGCTCGTGATGGTGATTTGCCCCTGTCGGTGTCCCGGGCGGACCGCACGGCCGGTTGAGCCGGAAATCGGGAAAGATCGGATTCCGGTCCGCCGGTGGGTCCATCCTTGAGGGATGCGGATGACCCACCTCCTTCACCCCCTCTACGCCCGGCGCCTGCGGCGGCAGGTCATGACCGGCCCCCTGCCCCGCCACGTCGGCATCATCACTGACGGCAACCGGCGCTGGGCCAGGCAGATGGGCATGGCCAACCCCAGCATCGGCCACAAGTACGGCGCCGAGCACATCGCCCACGTCCTGTCGTGGTGCGAGGGCCTGGGCATCGACCACGTGACCGTGTTCCTGTGCTCGACGGAGAACCTGCAGCGCCGCGGCGACGAGGAGGTGGCCACTCTGCTGCGCGTCATCGAGCAGCTGGTCACCGACCACTTCGACCGTCCCGACGCCCGCTGGCAGGTCCACGTGGCCGGGATGCTCGACATGCTGCCCGACACCACCGCTCGCGCGCTGAAGAGCGCCGTCGAGGCGACCCGCGACTGCGCCACCGGCTTCCACCTCACCCTGGCCATCGGGTACGGCGGCCGCCAGGAGGTCGTCGAGGCGCTGCGCGAGCTGCTGTACGAGCGGGCCGAGCAGGGCCAGTCGATGGTGGAGCTGGCCGCGGCGCTGACGGTGGACGACATCGCCCCCCACCTCTACACGGCCGGGCAGCCGGACCCGGACCTGGTCATCAGGACCAGCGGCGAGCAGCGCATGTCGAACTTCCTGCTCTGGCAGTCGGCCTACTCCGAGCTCTACTTCTGCGAGGCGTACTGGCCGGCGTTCCGCGAGATCGACTTCCTGCGCGCCCTGCGCAGCTTCTCCGCCCGGCAGCGGCGCTACGGCGGCTGACGCGGCGGGGGCGTAAACCGGTTGCCAGGTGGCAGGGGCGGCTGGTGAGGTGTGCGGATGAATTCTGACGAGGTACTGGCGGCGTTCGACAGGGAACTGCGGCGCGAGGCCGCGCCCGGGGGCGCCGGCAGCGTGGTGGAGCGGGACGGCGACGTCGTGCGCATGATCGGGCCCGAGCACGGCTGGAACGGGATCCTCTGGTCCGGCCTCGGCGACGCCGACGCCGACGCGGCCATCGCCGAGCAGGTGCGTCATTTCGGCGCGCTGGGACGGCCGTTCGAGTGGAAGCTGTACGCCCACGACCGGCCCGCCGACCTCGACCGCCGCCTCCTGGCCGCCGGCTTCACCCCGGAACCGGCCGAGACACTCATGATCGCCGAAGCCGCCGGCATCGCCGCGGAGCCCGACGCGGTGCCGGCGGGCGTGCGGCTGGTCCCCGTCACCGGTCAGGACGGCGTCGACCTGCTGGCCGACGTGCACGACCTCGCCTTCGGCGCCGTCCACGAGCACCTCAGAAAGGCCCTGCCGGCCCAGCTCGCCGCCGGGACCGTCATCGCCGTCGTCGCCATGGCCGGCGACACGCCGATCAGCGCGGCCCGCATGGACCTGCACCCCGGCACCGCGTTCGCCAGCCTGTGGGGCGGCGGCACCGTGCCGGGCTGGCGGGGGAAGGGCGTCTACCGGGCGCTCGTGGCCTACCGGGCCCGCGAGGCGGTCGCGCGCGGCTACCGCTACCTCCAGGTGGACGCCTCCGACCAGAGCCGGCCGATCCTGGAACGGCTGGGCTTCGCACCGCTGACCACGACGACGCCGTACGTCCATCCGTGAGTACGCCGGCGAGCCACCCGTTCACCTTGAGCACGCCGGCGAGCCGCCCCGCCCGTCACCCGTGAGTACGGTGGCCAGCCGCCTCATCCGTTCACCCGTGAGTACGCTGGTGAGCGACCCTACTCGTCACCCGCCAGTACGCTGGTGAGCCGCGCCGCCACCCGTTGACCCGTTCACCCTCCTTGACCCGTTTAGGAGACCATCGCGTTGCCCGGAACCCATCCGCGCGAGCTCGGCCTGACCGCCGACTGCGAGAGCTGCTTCGGGCTGTGCTGCGTCGCGTTGCCGTTCTCGGCCTCGTCCGACTTCGCCGTGGACAAGGAGGGCGGGCAGCCCTGCCACAACCTGCGCGACGACTTCCGCTGCTCGATCCACGAGCGCCTCAGGGATCGCGGCTTCCCCGGCTGCACGGTGTTCGACTGCTTCGGCGCCGGTCAGAAGGTCTCGCAGGTCACGTTCGAGGGGCGAAGCTGGCGCGAGGCACCGGAGACGGCCGCGCGGATGTACGCGGTGTTCCCGGTCATGCGGCAGTTGCACGAGCTCCTGTGGTACCTGGCGGAGGCGCTCACGCTGGAGGCGGCCGAGCCGATCCACGCCTCCCTGCGCCGGGCCTTCGACGAGACCGAGCGGCTCACCCGGGAGGAGGCCGGCACGCTGGAGCAGCTCGACGTGTCCGCCCACCGGGCCGCCGTCAACGAACTGCTGCTGCGTACGAGCGAGCTGGCGCGCGCCGGCCTCAAGGGCGCGGAACGACGCGGGGCCGACCTCATCGGCGCCCGCCTGCGCGGAGCCCGGCTGAGAGGTGCCAACCTGCGCGGGGCGTACCTGATCGGAGCCGACCTGCGCGGCGCGGACCTGCGGCAAGCCGACCTGATCGGCGCGGACCTACGCGGGGCCGACCTGTCAGGCGCCGACCTCACCGGCGCGGTCTTCCTCACCCAGGCCCAGCTCAACGCAGCCAAAGGCGACACCGCCACCCACCTACCCCCCACCCTCACCCGCCCCACGCACTGGACGGAGAAACCGGCCGCTCCAGCTCCGACCCCTCGCTCCCGGCCGAACCGGCGCCCGTCCCGAGGCCGCCGCCGCTGACCGCCCTCTCACCGGCTTCCCTCCCCGGCTCCCGCCACCGGTCCTGGTGCCGGATCGCGCCGCTGGTCCCGTACCGGCCTTCCATCGGTGCGTCGCATCGGTCCTCGGGCCGGACCGGCGTCACGGCTCGGCGGGTGGTCCGGCCCGGGGCGCGCGGTAGGGAAGTGGCCGCTGCGCATAAGGTCATGATCTGTACTTCTGCCATCGCCAAGGAGGGCGGCATGACCATCACCGCGCACCCCGTCACCGACCCCGTCGCCGACCACGGTGAAGGGCCCGTGTGGTCCGACCGCTGGGGCCTGCGGTGGGTGGACATGATGGCCGGGGACGTGCTGCAGCTCGGCGACGACGGGAACGTACGCCGCCGCCACGTCGGCACCGTGGCCGCCGTCGTACGCCCGCGCGTGAACGGCGGTTACGTCGTCGCCGCCGAGCGCGAGCTGCTGCTGGCCGACTCCGACGACCTGGACGCCCCGCTGCGCTCTCTCGGCGAGGCGTTCGGCGACCCGACGATCCGGATGAACGAGGGCGGCTGT
This sequence comes from Nonomuraea fuscirosea, assembly GCF_035917475.1. Taxonomy (NCBI): domain Bacteria; kingdom Bacillati; phylum Actinomycetota; class Actinomycetes; order Streptosporangiales; family Streptosporangiaceae; genus Nonomuraea; species Nonomuraea fuscirosea. The sequence continues at coordinate 3,858,915 of NZ_CP109074.1, forward strand.
GACCCCGACGGCCGGTTCTACATCGGCACCATGGGCTACGACGCGGGCCCGGGCCGCGGCTCGTTCTACGTGGCGGGTCCGGGCGGCGAGCTGAGCGTGGTGCTGGCCGGGACGACGATCTCCAACGGGTTCGGCTTCAGCCCCGACGGGCGGCGGGCCTACTACGCCGACACCGGGGTCGGGCGCGTGGACGTGCTCGACTACGATCCTGAGGCCGGGCTGAGCGGGCGGCGGCCGTTCGCCGTCGTGGACCCCGAGCAGGGCGGCCCCGACGGCCTGACGGTGGACGCCGAGGGCGGCGTCTGGGTGGCGTTGTGGCAGGGCGGGGCGGTGCACAGGTACGACGCCGACGGGCGGCTCGACGCCGTCATCAGCCTGCCGGCGCGCAAGGTCACGGCGGTCACGTTCGGCGGGGACAACCTCGACCGGCTGTTCATCACCACTTCGGCCCTCGACGTGGACCGGGCGGCGCAGCCGCTGGCCGGAAGCCTGTTCACGGCCGAGCCCGGCGTGCGCGGCCTGCCGGTGCTCCCCACCACCCTCTGAGCCCATCCCCTCTGAGTCCACGGCCCTGTGAGCCCGCACCCTTGAGGCCCGTGTGCTCCGCCCTGACGCTCTCTGAGCTCGCGCGGAAAGGGTTTGCACCTCCTTGCCTAGGGTCTCTAGGTTAGAACTAGAGACCTTAGGCTACCGGAGGTATTCCGTCATGACCCCCATCACCGAAGCCGGCATCCGCGCCAGCTTCGTCAACTGCTCCAAAGGCGAGGCCCGCCGCCTCGGCGTCCCCCGCGACCTGCTCCGCGCCTCCTGGCCCGATCTCGACTTCCTGGGCTGGCGCGATCCGGGGGCGCCAGAGCGCGCCTACCTGGTCGCCGAACGGGACGGCAGCCCCGTGGGCGTGGCATTGCGCCTGGCCCAGGGCGTACGCAGGAGCGTCACCAAGACCACGCTCTGCTCGGTCTGCGTGACACCGCACACCGGCCCCGGCGTCGCCTTGTTCACCGCGCCCCGCGTCGGCCCGGCCGGCCGTCAGGGCAACACGGTCGGCCTCTACATGTGCGCCGACCTGGACTGCTCGCTCTACATCCGGGACAAGAAGCGGACAGAGCTGGGGGAGCGGTTCGAGTCGCTCAGCGTGGCGGAGCGCGTCGTCAGGGCCGCCGCGAACCTGGACGCCTTCCTCGAACGCGTCCTCGACGGCGACCTCGCCGGCACGCGCCAGGTGCGCGGGTAGTCCGTCGGCGGGAAGGACGACGCCCAGGCACGCTGGCGAGGCCGACATTCTGCGCTTGAGACGCTGGCGGGGGCGATGTCCGGCGGTTGAGACGCCTGGCGGGGCGACGTCCGTCAGCTGGGACGTTGGCGGGGGGCGACGCTCAGCGCGCGCCCGCGGACGGGAAGGGCCGTCAGCGGCGTCAGCCGGCTCCGCGGGACCCGCGGCCGCTCACAGGCGGACGGCGGGCGGCGGGGCGCCGGCGTGAACGTCGCCCATGACTTGGACCACCCGTCCACCCCTGCCGGTTCCATCGGTGCCGGTACCAGTTGAAGCTGCCGGTGCCCCGCCTGCCGTCATCGTCACGCGCACCGTTCGCGCGGCGGCGCAAGGGAAAAGTACGTCCCCGGAGGCGTTATTTGTCCTTCGACCCACCGGCCCGGCCCTTCCTACTCTGAGGTCAGGCCGACGGTGGGGGGAGGGTGTCATGCGAGCTCGTACGTGGACCGTTGTGGCGGTGCTGCCACTGGCGCTTACGGCCTGCTCAGCAGCCGGGATCGATCGTGCCACCCCGTCCGCGATCGACCCCGCCCCCACCTCGGCCCCCACCTCGGCCCCCACCTCGGCCCCCACCTCGGCCCCCGCACCGGGCCCCGCACCGGGCCCCGCACCGGGCCCCGCACCGGGCCCCGCACCGGGCCACGAGCCCGCCGCCCGGCCACCGACGCCGGACCCGTCGGACGGAACGCCGGCGGAGGACCCCTCGGCCGGTCGGCGCGATCGCCACTGGAGGTGACCAGGTGGAGGCGCCGCCGACGACGAACCGCCGTTCGAGGGCGCCCCAGTCCTGCGCGACCTGGACCAGGAGCTGCGCCCGGGCGCCACCCTGCCGGTGCTGGACGGGCTGCCTGCCGGCAAGGAACCGGCGTGGGCGACCGGCCTGCCGATCGGCACGGCGTACGCCACGCTCGCCGCCATCGCGGCGCAGGGCGCCGGCCTGCTCACGCCCGCCGCCGCTGAGGCGGTGGCCGACGAGCAGGTCACCGCCTGGCGCGCCACCGACCACCGCCTCAGCGACCACCGCACGGTGTTCCTGCCGGCCTGCGGCGCCATGACCGCCGTCACTCACATCGAGGCCGACATCGAGGCCGACATCGCCGCCGAACTCGCCGCATGGAACCGTCCAGCGGGACAGCGCACTTGGCACTTCTTCCGGCGTCGTAATCCGCAGCGGGACTACTTCGCCGGCCGTATCTCCAAGCCCCTCCCCTGGCATGACGACCGTGGCGGGCCTGTGGCGAGACGCTGTTCGCCATGAACGTGAGAACGAACCGTCGAACGCGTTTCGCCGGATGGGTCGATGATCATGCCTCGACCATGGAAACCCTGGACTTCCAGGCGCCCGTGGACGACCTCGGGCCGCTCCGCGACATCGTCGGCGGCGCGCAGGTCGTGGCGCTGGGCGAGAGCTCCCACCACATCCGGGAGTTCTACCAGGTACGCCACCGCATCCTGCGCTTCCTAGTGGAACGGTGCGGTTTTGAGGTGTACGCCCTGGAGGCCCCGTTCACCCAGGGGCAGGTCCTGGACTCCTGGGTCCAAGGCGGTCCTGGCACCGTCGAGCAGGCCGCGGCGGAGGGCATCGCCCTGTCGCTGGGGCAGTGCCGGGAGATGCACGAGACGTTGAGATGGATACGGGAGCACAACCGTGCCGCAGCCGGGCCGCCGCTGCGGTGTGTGGGCACCGACCTGCCCGGCTCCGCCGCATCGCCCATGCCCGCGCTGGAAGAGCTGGCCGGCTACCTGCGCTGGGCCGCGCCCGAGGCGCTCCCGGTGCTGGAGGAGGCGGTCCGCGTCGTACGCCGGTTCGACGACCCGGTCGTCTTCGCGGCTCTGGGCCGCTATGAGAACATCGACCCGGGCCAGCGGGATGTGCTCACCGGCGCGCTGAGCCGGCTGATGGCCCACATGCGGCGGCTGGCCCTCGTCCAGCGCGCCCGCGGCCACGGAGCCGAGCACGAAACGGCGATGTGGCATCTGCGCGGCGCTTACTATCTCGATCACCTCCATCGCGCCAACGCCGCCGAGGGTTTCGAGTCCGCCTCGACGTTTCGCGACGTCTATATGGCGGAGTCCGTGCTGCGCCTTGTCGAGGGCGGCGCGCGCGTGGTGCTGGCGGCCCACAACTGGCACATCCAGCGCACGCCCACGATGGACAGCCAGGAGCGCCTGCTCCTGCCGGCCGGCGTCCACCTCGCGGCCGCCCTCGGGGACGGTTACCGGGCCATCGGCGTGACATCGAGCCTGGGCCGGACCACCGTGCTGGGCGAACCGACCCCGCAGCGTCCGCAGGGCGCCTGGTACGGGGCGCCGCTCCCACCGCCTGCCGAGGGCAGCATCGAGGCGGCGTTCTCCACCGACCGGCTCTGGACGCTCGCCGATCTGGGGGCCGCCCGCCCGCACATCCACGACGCGGCGTCCTTCCGGCACTCGCGCATGGCCGACTATTTCCTGGACCTGCCGGTGTTCGAGGCGTTCGACGCCATCGCGCACGTGTCCCGGACGACTGGTACCGATCACGTGCTGGAACGCGCCGCAAGTTGAGGTCGTAGCACCGTACGGGGGTACGGTATATGATTCGTGAACACGGCACCCTCTCCCTTCAAGGAAGCATCATGGGCATCAGCTCCGAGCGCGACCTCGCTGACTTTCTGATCACCTACATCCGGGACATGGCTGTCTCCGACGAGGAGCCTGACGCGATCCTCGGCCGCTACTTCGTTCCGGACTTCGAGTACTGCAACGACGGGCTCGTGATCGGCCGGCAGCGCATGATCGATCATGTCCGCCCTGTCCGTAAGAATGTCGACAAAGAGGCGATGGCCGCTGGCGACTGGTCTGGTGTCGAGATCCACGAGGCGCTGGTCTCGGGTGACCGGATCGCCGCTCGGTGGACCTTGCGCACCAAGTTGCGCAAGGGCAAGACCTTCGCGGCGGAGATCTACATGTTCGGCCACCTGGCGTCAGACGGTCGGATCCGCCGGATCGATCAGATCAGCAGGCCGCTGGAAGAAGCGGAGTAACCACGCGGTGGGCGTCCCCTGTGGGGACGGACGATGAAAGGTGAGCACTGCGAGCGAACACCATGCACAAGCCGGGCCGGACAGCGAGCGCTTTCACGGCGAGGCCGGGCGTGCCCTGGCGATGATCAGATATGAGGTGCTGGCGCCGCATCTTCACGAGGGGGTGCCGCCGGGCCAGGGCGAGGGTGCCGGGTCGCCCCCGTAGGCGGGCGCCGTCAAGGCCGATAGCGCTGGGACGCGGCCGTGTGGCAGGCGCCGAAGCCCTCCGTGCGCAGGACGATGCGGCCTGAGCGGACCCGGATCGCGACCTCCGTCGTGTCCTCCGGCTCCGCGACCCCGGCCGCCGCCGCCAGCGCGCCCGACTCGTCGTACAGGATCCGCAGTCTCGGCCACGCCGGCTTCGGGAACGCCTGGCGCAGGCAGGTGCCCATCTCGGCGACCACCAGCCGGGCCAGCGGCAGCACCTCCGCGGGCGTACGCGTCACGACCACGGCGGTGACCTCGGCCCCGAGTGGTGCGGCGCGTACGGCCTCCTCGGCCGCCGAGAGCCGGTGCACCCCGAGCACCGCCACCACCCCGTCACGCCCCAGCCGCGCCGCCTCGCCATCAGCCAGGCCACGGACGGCGCGCGGCGGCGACCAGGGCTCGTCGGTCTCCTGGACCTCCGGGATCATGGGCGCGGCCGTCCAGCGGTCGTCCAGGTCGAGCTCGGCCAGCCCCTCGCACACCCGGATCACGTCGAACGCGTCGACGAACCCCGGCGCCGCCGCCGAGAGCTGCCCGGCCCCCTGCAGCACCGTGAGCGCCGCCCCGGCCAGCCGCACCAGCCGCCCGTCCGGCTCCTTCGGCGGCCGCAGCCGCTCCATGGCCAGCCCCAGCAGGATCGCGTTGAGCCGGGTGAGCTCGGCGAAGGGCTTGTGCAGGGTCTCGTCGGCGAGGATCTCGGGCATCAGGTCGGCCCCGAGCCTGCTGGGCGCGTGCCGGTCCTCGGTCATCAGCGGCAGCCGGGTCACCCAGGCCCGCGCGACCTCCCCGAGTGCCTCCCGTACGGTGAGCGCCGGCTCGTCGGGCGGGATCACCGGGGCGCGTTCGGCCAGGTCGGCGAGGACAGCGAAGTAGAGCGCCCGTTTGCCGGGGAAGTTCGAGTACACCGCCCCGCGCGTCAGCTCGGCCCGATCGGCGATCTCGTCGATCTTGGCGTCCCTGAATCCGCGTTCGGCGAACTCCTCCCTGGCCGCGGCCAGCACCTTCGCGCGATTGCGCTCCTGGGCCTCCGCCCTCGTGAGCCGGGCCAACCGTCCTCCACTCGTTGCCGTAAGCGCTCGAACCAAGATACCGTGGCCATTCAGATGATGTCATCATCCAAAATCTCCGATCATGTGAAAATGGGAGGCAAGGACATGACCGAAGTGCCGGAGATCGACCTGACCGACCCGGCGGTGCTGGCGGACCCGTACGCGGCGTACGCACCGGTCAGGGAGGAATCACCGGTCGCGCGGCTGGTGGCTCCCGGGCTCGGCCCGTTCTGGGCCGTGACGCGGCACGAGGAGGCCCGCGCGATGCTGGCCGACTCGCGCATGGAGATCCGCGGCTCCAGTTTCATGCGCCCCGACGTGCCCGAGCACTGCCTGCGCTACATGCGCACCATGTCCGAGATGAACGGCCCGGAGCACTCCCGCCTGCGCCGGCTGGTCGCGCCCGCGTTCACGCCGCGCCGGGCGGCCGAGTTCGCGCCGCGCATCCAGGAGATCGTCGCCCGTCTGCTGGACGACCTGCCCCAGGACGAGCCGGTGGACCTGCTGGCGCGCTTCGCCAGGCCGCTGCCGATGGAGGTCATCTGCGAGCTGGTCGGCATCCCCGCCGAAGACCGCCCGGCCTGGCGCGAGTACGGCGCCGCCATCGCCGCGGGCCACGGCGAGACGTTCGCACGGGCCATCCCCGCCATCATGGAGGACGCCAAGGCGGCCATCGCGGGCGTGCGGGCCGCGCCGCGCACAGACCTGCTCTCCGACCTGGCCCGCGTCAACGAGGAGGACGGCGACCGCCTGTCCGACGACGAGCTCGTCACCATGGTGTGGCTGCTGGTGCTGGCCGGCCAGACGCCGACGAACCTCATCGCCAACGCCGTCGCGGCCCTGCTCGCCCACCCCGCCCAGCTCGCCGCCCTGCGCGACGACCCCGCGCTCATGCCGCGCGCCGTCGAGGAACTGGCGCGCTGGTGCACCCCGCAGCCGATGACCGTCCCCCGCTTCCCCGCCGAAGACGTGGAGCTCGGCGGGGTACGCATCCCGAAGGGGGAGCGCGTCACCGCCTCGATCCTGTCCGCCAGCCGGGACCCGCGCGTGTTCGGCGACCCCGGCACCCTCGACATCACCAGGGAGCCGGGGCCGCATCTCGCCTTCGGGCACGGGCCGCACTTCTGCGTCGGGGCGTCGCTGGCCCGCGTCCAGACCGGCATCGCGCTCGGGGCCCTGCTGCGCCGCTTCCCCCGGCTGGAGCTCGCCGGCCGGGCCGCGTACCTGCCAGACCCGGGCACCCTGCGCCTGGCCTCCCTGCCCGTCACCCTGCGCCCGGCCGACCCGGTCTGAAGGAGATCCGGCCTGAAGCAGATCCGGCCTGAAGGAGATCCGGCCTAAGGGGCGTCCTCGCCGACGAACATGCGGCAGATCGGCACCGTCGGAGGCCCGGCCGCGGCCGCGTACGGCTCGCTGTCGTCACGCGGCTCGTAGCCGAGCTTCATGGCCGAGGAGATGTCCCAATGCCGCCTCGTGTTCGCCGACATGCCGAAATGGGCGCTCCAGCCGGGACCGGCCCGCAGCGCGGCCAGCATCAGCGCGCCCACGTCGCGGTCCGACAGCCACACGCCGAGATAGCGCCGCTCGGACAGGGGGTAACCGGTCGCGCCGAGACGCAGGCAGACCACCGAGGCGCCGGTCCGCTCCGCGTGCAGCCGGCCGAGCGACTCGACGACGAGCTTGCTCAGCCCGTACGAGCAGCAGGGGCGCGGCTCCCACCCGGGGTCCACCGGGTGGTGCTCGGGCCGGTTGTACTCGCCCATCACGTGCACCGAACTAGCCAGGACCACCCGTGGCACGGCACGCGTCGCGGCGGCGTCGAGGAGCCGCTCGGTGAGGGCCACGTTGGCACGGTAGACCTCCTCCCAGCGGGCGTCCGTCCTGGGATCGGCCGCCAGATGCACCACCGCGGACGCCCCGGCCAGCACCTCTTCGGCCAGCCCCGGCTCGGCCAGGTCGCCGGTCACGATCTCCTCGCCCGGCGCCGCCACGCCCGTCACCCGGTCGACGATCCGCAGCGGGTACTCCGTCAGCAGTGCCGGCCGCACCAGCCTGCCCACCCGCCCGAACCCGCCCGTCACCACAACCGGCCCCATGCCCCGCCTTCCTCTCCTCTTCCCGACCGTACGCCGCCCCCCATCCCCTGACCACTTCCCCCGCGCCCGCACCGCCAGGCGGGTGGTCTCCACGCCCGACCCCAGGAGGTGAGAACGGTTCTGATACTGTGACGGTCGTTCGACGAGATCGGCCGGAGGAGGTGAGCCCCATCAACGCTGTGTCAGGCTGGGTGCTCCCTTCCATCAGCCAAGCGGCCCACCGGGACTGAGGCGGCCGCGGGAGCGCCCATCGGCGTTCCGAAAGGCATTCATGTCGGTTTTTTCGTCATCTACCACCACCGCTGAGATCGTCCTGCGGCTCCGGGCCGCCGGATGCGTGTTCGCCGAGGACGAGGCCGCGCTGCTCGTCTCCGCCGCGCCCACTCCCGAGGCTCTGACCGCCATGGTCGCGCGCCGCGTGGACGGGGAACCGCTCGAACACGTCCTGGGCTGGGCGGAGTTCTGCGGTCTGCGCGTCGCCGTGGCGCCCGGGGTGTTCGTGCCCCGGCCGCGCACCGCGTTCCTCATCGAGCAGGCGGTCGAGCTGGGGCGCACGGCCGCGGGGGCGGCGGTGGTCCTGGACATGTGCTGCGGGACCGGCGCGATGGGCGCGGCGGTGGCGGCCGGCCTCGACCGGGCCGAGCTGCACGCCGCCGACCTCGACCCCGCCGCCGTGGCCTGCGCCCGCCGCAACCTGCCCGGCGCGTACGTCTACCAGGGCGACCTGTACGACCCCTTGCCCGTCACCCTGCGCGGCCGGGTGCACGTCCTCATCGCCAGCCCTCCGTACGTGCCGACGGAGTCGGTCGGCCTGCTGCCCTCCGAGGCCCGGCTGCACGAGCCGCTGATGGCCCTCGACGGCGGCCCGGACGGGCTCGACGTGGTGCGCCGGGTGATCGCCGGAGCCCCCGGCTGGCTCGCCCCCGGCGGCCACCTGCTGGTGGAGACGAGCGAACGCCAGGCGGAGGCCACGGCCGGCGCGGTGACGGCGGCCGGGCTGGACGCCCGCGTGACGACCTCGGACGAGCTGGACGCCACCGCGATCATCGGCACGCGCCCTTCCTGATCCCTCCTTGATCGGCGATCATCGTCTCGAGGCAGGACGAAGGAGGCATCGGGTGCGGACCGCAGCGGTGATCGTCGCCATGCTCGGAACCCTGCTCGCCGGAACGGGAGTCCCGCCGGCGGAGGCGTCCACAAATGCGACACCGGCCGCGACGACGCACGCGACCGCGACGACGCACGCGGCCGCGATGACGGACGACTACTGGGTGGTCGGCGGGGACCAGACCGGCAGGCGGCTGACCGCCTACGATCCCGCCGTCGCCGACTGGAACACCGTCCAGGCCGTGAAGTGGACCTGGCAACCCACCGTCACCCCCGGCGGCTTCAGCGCCGACGAGGTCTCGGCCTTCGGGCTGATCGCCGACTTCAAGCTGCGCCGCCGCCCGTCCGGCGCGCAGAGCCTCGTGGTGGCGGCCGGCGGCAGCAGGGGCGTGGCGGCCGTCGTCTCCTACCCGGGCGGCACCCGGCAGTGGGCGCGCGTCCTGCCGGGCAACCTGCACGCCGCCGAGCTGCTGCCCGACGGCAACATCGCGGTGGCCGCCTCCACCGGAGGCTGGATCAGGGTGTACGCCTCCTCACAGGGGCCGGGCGCGGCCACGTACGCGGAGTTCAGACTCACCGACGCCCACGCCGCACTCTGGGACCCGGCCGTCAGACGGCTGTGGGTCATCGGCCGGGATCCCGGCTCCGACCGGCACATCCTCACCGCGCTCGCGGTCGAGGGCACCCCCGCCGCCCCGGCGCTGCGCGAGGACACCGGCCGCCGGGCCGAGCTGCCCACGGGCGGCGGCCACGACGTGTACGCCCACCCGCTCGACCCCGGCAAGCTCTGGCTCACCACCGGCTCGGCCGCTTACCTGTACGACAAGACCGCGAAGACCTTCACCCCCGCGCCCGCCGGGGCGGACAGGAACGCGGTCAAGTCCATCGGCAGCCAGCCGTCCGGCCAGATCGTCCAGACGCGGGCCGACTCCGCCAAATCGCCGCCCGGCTCGTGCGTGGCCAGCACCTGGTGCACCGACACCGTGGACTTCTTCGCGCCCGCCATGACCCGCAGGCGCGTCGGCGCGGCCTTCTACAAGGCGCGGGTGTGGAGCCCGTACTACGGCGTCGTGGACCAGAGCCTGCGCGGCACCGTCTGGAGCCGTGCCCGCACGGCGTCGGGAGCGTGGGACGGCGGCGCGGCCCTGATCGACGACAACGGCGGCGTCTCGGCGGTGGCGGTGGCGGCGCTGCCGGACGGCGGCCTGCGCCTGCTCACCGTGGTGCCGGGCAGCGGCGTGTGGGACCGGGGCCGCAGCGCGGCCGGCGTGTGGGACGAGCACGCCGTCAAGATCGACGGTAACGGCGACATCACCGATATTTCCGCCGCCGCCCTGCCGGACGGCAGCCTGCACGTGCAGACGGTCGTGCCGGGCTCAGGGGTGTGGGGCCGCGCCCGCTCCGCCGCCGGGGTCTGGGACGCGAGCGCCGTGAAGATCGACGACAACGGCTCCGTCTCCAGGGTCTCGGCCGCCGCCCTGCCCGGCGGCACCCTGCACGTGCAGACCGTCGTGCCGGGGGCGGGCGTGTGGAACCGGACGCGCTCCGCCGCCGGGACCTGGGCCGCCGCCTCGGTGAAGATCGACGCCGGCCCGGCGGTGACGGCGGTCTCGGCCGCCGGTCTGCCCGGCGGCACCCTGCACGTGCAGCTCGCCGTGCCGGGCTCAGGCGTGTGGAACCTGGCCAGGAACGCGGCGGGAGCCTGGGGCGCCCGCGCCAGGATCGACGCCAACGGCTCGGTGAGCGCCCTGTCGGCGGCCGGACGGCCGGACGGCGGCCTGCACGTCCAGACCGTGGTGCCCGGCGCCGGCGTCTGGGACCGCACACGCACACCGGCCGGGACGTGGGACACGTCCGCGACGAAGATCGACGCCAACGGCAGCGTCCTGGACCTCTCCGCGGCCGGGCCGCGCGACGGCGCCGTGCACCTCGTCACCCTGCCCGACATCGATTAGCGAATTCGCCCCTTTTACAGCGGGGCACGCGGATGTCCGTTCGTGGACTTGGCCGCCGAATCGCGCTTTCATGTCCTCCGTCGATTTTCATGACGGAGGATCAAATGGCTCGTTCGCGGAAAATACTACACCTCGCCATCGCATTCACGGCGGTAATGGCCGCAGCCCCGCCGGCGGCGGCGGAGCGGCGCGAGCCGGTACGGATCACCCGTTTCCTCGGGGAGCAGCGGATCCCGTACATGGAGCGCATCGACGGCACCGTCGTGGGCGGCCTGTCCGGCATCGACCGCGACCCGCGCACCGGGACGTGGTACTTCGTCTCCGACGACCGCCACCGCTACAACCCCGCCCGCTTCTACACCGGAGAGCTGGACATCGACCGGGTGACCGGCGCGTTCACCGGCGTGCGGATGACCGGGGCCGTCACGCTGACCCGGCGCGACGGGACGCCGTACCCGGGCTACGGCAACCCGGAGGCGGCCGACCCCGAGTCGATCAGGCTCGACCGGTGGAGCGGGCGGCTGCTCTGGGGCGACGAGGGCGACCGGCCCGACCCGGCCCATCCGGATATTCCCCTTTCACGCGCAGCAGTACGCGGAATGGACCTGAACGGGCGGCACACGGGAGAAATGCGGACGCCGCCGAATTTGCGGCTGACGGACACCGAACGCGGCCCGCGGCGCAATTTCGGTTTCGAGGGACTGGCCGTAACAGCGCGTTCCATCACCGCCGTGACGGAAGGCCCGCGCTACGAGGACGGTCCGGTCCCGACCGCCGAGCGCGGCGCGGTCACCCGGCTGACCGTGTGGAACCGCGACGGTGAGGTACGCGGCCAGTACGCCTACCCGCTCGACCGCCTGCCCGCCGCCCCCAACCCGCCGACCGGGCAGACCGACAGCGGCGTGTCGGAGATCCTGGCCATCGACGACTACCGCTACCTCGCCCTCGAACGCGCCTGGATCCAGGGCGTGGGCTACCGGGTCAGGCTGTACGAGATCGACCTGCGCGGCGCCACGAACGTCCTCGACCGTGACTCCTTGATCCGCGGCGGCTACCGGCCGGTGGCCAAGCGCCTGGTCAAGGACCTGGGCGAGTTCCGTCCTCCCGTGCAGAACCTGGAGAGCCTGGCCTGGGGGCCGCGGCTGCGCAGCGGCGAGTGCACGCTGGTGATCGGCTCCGACGACAACTTCGACCAGCGGGAGATGACCCTCATGATGGCGTTCGCCGCCACGGGCTGCCGCTGACGACGACGCCCCGCCGGCACGGGCCGGCTGACGAGGGCCGCCTCGCCGGCATGAGTCGCCGCTGACGACGGCGATCACCACGGGCCGCGGCTGAGGGGCGGGGCGCTCACATGGCGTGGATGCGGCGGCCGATGACCCGCTGCGGGATGATCCGGATGAAGAGCTTGCGGTCGCCGCCCGCCCACGGGGTCACCTCCGCCCCGGCCACGCTGGCCGCCTCCTCCTCCGGCACGTGGTGCGCCGGCCCCTGCACCAGCACGCTCCACCCCTCCCGGTTGGCCTCGTCGATGTTGTCGATCTGGAAGGCGATGACCAGTTCGACGCCTTCCGTCCCGGTACGCAGGTCCTGGTCCATGGCCCCGCCGACGGCCGTGACGAAGACGATCGCCCCGTCGTGCATCGTGTAGTTGACCGGCAGCACGCTCGGCCCGTACGAGCCGTTGAACGCCACCCGCCCGATGCCGCCCGGCTCGATCAGGCGCAGGCACTCGGCCTTGTCCATGGTCTCCAGCCTCGGGTGGGCCGTGGCGGGCCCCTGGCCGGGAGGCCGGTCCTGGCCGCCGCCGAGCAGTTCGTCGGTGGTCGTGTCCAGGGCGTCGGCCAGCCTGAACAGAGCTCCGGTGTCCGGGTTGTCGGCGTTCTCCTCCAGATATCTCAGGTAACCGGGTGACATGTCCGCGCGCTCGGCGACCTGCTCCTGGGTCAGGCCGAGGCGCTCGCGGTGATGGATGATGCGACGGCCGAGATCGCCGGTGCCTGTCATGATCGGTTCTCCTCGCGTCATGGGTGCGGGCCGCGCCGTCGGCGCTCGCCCTGTGAGGACCCGCCCCCCGGCGGCGGACGCCGCGACCGGTATGCCCCGTTCCGACGGGTATGGCCCCCATGCGTGGACGGTACCCGCGCAGGCGCACCTCAGCCATGGCCGTAGGGCCTCGCGGCAAGGGACCTTCGTCCCGCCGCTGGGTACGTCATCCTCGTACCGTCGGCACGTCACTGGAGGTATCCGCATGAGAGTGCTCGCCGTACGAACCCTGCCGCTGCTGATCGTGCTGGGAATGGGTGTGGCGGGCTGCGGGGACCCTCGGCCGGCGGACCCCCGGCAGGCCGAGCCGCCCGCCACCGCCACCTCCACGGACCCGTCACCCGCCACGCCGTCCACCGCGGCCCCCGACCCGGCCGAGACCGCGGACGCGTCGCCCGGCCCGGGTGAGAGCCTGATCGCCGGTCACTACCACCCCCTGTGGCCGTTCGCCGGCCCGGCGGAGGCCACCGCGTGGCGGCGCGCCCACCAGGCCGACGGCCGCGAGGCCTGGCACCTCGACGCCGGCCGCACCGCCGTCGCCTTCTCCCGCGACTACCTCGGCTTCACCGAGATCGACCAGGCCGTCAAGGTCGTCAAGGACGGCGAGCACGCCCGGGTGCACGTCGGCTACCGCGCCGAGGAGGGGCCGGAGCCGCTGGTGGCGGCCGTGGTGCACCTCATGCGTTACGGCAAGGGCAAGGACGCCCCCTGGGAGGTGGTCGGCACCGACGACACCTCGCTCACCCTCACCAGACCGGCCTACGGCGCGTCCGCCTCATCGCCGCTGACCGTCGGCGGGCGCATCACCGGCGTGGACGAGAGCATCAGGGTCCAGGTGCTCCACCCCGGCGCGGACGGCCCGCTGGGCGAGCGCTGCTGCCTGAGCGCCGGCGGGGAGAAGGCGGCCTGGACGGCCAAGGTGGACTTCACGGCGCAGCCGGGCGGGACGCTGACCGTCGTGGCCTCCACCGGCGGCCACGTCGCCACCGTCGAACGCTTCGCCGTCACGGGCGTGACCATGCCGAGCTGAGCACTGGACCGGCGGCCAGGGTCGTGGGCCGGGTGTGGTGGCGGCCGTTAGCATCTCGGCCATGGAACTGCGGCAGCTCGAATACTTCGTGGCGGTCGCCGAGGAGGCGGGCTTCACCAAGGCCGCCGCCCGGCTGCACGTCGCCCAGCCGGGCGTCAGCGCGCAGATCCGCCAGCTCGAACGCGAGCTGGGCGAGCCGCTGTTCGACCGGTCGGCCCGCGCCGTGCGGCTGACGGCGGTCGGCGAGGCCGTGCTCCCGTACGCGCGGGCCGCCCTCGCGGCCGTCTCCGGCATGCGGCTGGTCACCGACGAGTTCACCGGGCTGCTGCGCGGCCGGGTCGTGATGGGCGGCGTCTCCACGCCCTCGGTGCTCGACCTGCCCGGCATGCTCGCCTCCTTCCACGACCGCTTCCCCGCCGTGGAGATCGCACTGGTGGAGAACGACCCGGACTCGCTGCTCGACGGCATCACCACCGGGCGGCTCGACCTCGGCCTGCTCGGGCTCGGGGCCCCGCTGCCCCCGGGCGTGGCGGTGCAGGTCGTCGTGGACCAGAAGCTGGTGGCGGTCGTGCACCCGGACCACGAGCTGGCCGGCGCCGGCTCGGTCACGGTGGCCGAGCTGGCGGGCCGGCGGCTGGTCAGCCTGCCCGTCGGCACCGGACTGCGGGCGGCGCTGGAGGACGCGTGCGCGCGGGCGGGGTTCGCGCCGCAGGTGGCGTACGAGGCCAGCGAGCCCTACGTGCTGGGTCAGCTGGCCGCGCGCGGGCTGGGCCTGGCCGTGCTGCCCGAGTCGGCGGTCGCCGGCGCCGCGTCCCAGCTGCGCGTCCTGGAGGTCACCGAGCCGGCGCTGCGCGGGCGGATGGGCGTCGTGTGGCGCGCCGAAGGCCCCATGAGCCCCGCCGCCAGGGCGTTCATCGAGCACGCCCGCCGCCACCTGCCCGACCTCGGGAAGCCCGGCGGCGGCGCCGCCTCCGCCGGCTGACGCGGGCGCGCCCCCGGCACGCGGCTCGGGCCACGGACACGGGCGTCTCCGGCACGCCGCTCGGGCCACGAACACGGGCGGCCCTCGTGAGCTTGATGCTCGACTCCGCGACGCTCCGGTCCGAGACTGGACCCGGACCCCCTCCGACAAGGGATGATCCTCGAAGGACGACCCGGCGAGGTGCGTATGAGCCACGTGGAAGACCCGGCCCGCGAGCCATTGGCGGAGCTGGCCCGCAAGCACGGGCTGCGGCCCGCCATCGCGCGGCCCAGGTTCACCGTCTACCTCCGCCAGCTCTGGGAGCGGCGGCACTTCGTGCTGACGTACGCGACCTCGCGCAACGTCTCCAAGTACTCCGGCTCGGCGCTCGGGCAGCTGTGGCAGGTGATCACGCCGCTGCTGAACGCCGCCATCTACTACGTGATGTTCGGCCTCATCCTGGGCGGCAGCCGGGGCATCGAGAACTACACCGCGTTCCTGCTGACCGGCATGTTCGTCTTCACCTACACGCAGCGCACGGTCTCCGCCGGCGCCAAGTCGATCTCCGGCAACCTGTCGCTGATCCGCGCCCTGCACTTCCCGCGCGCCTCGCTGCCGCTGGCGTACACGATCCAGGAGCTGCAGCAGCTCGCGTTCTCGATGGGGGTGCTGCTGATCATCGTGGTCGTCACCGGGGAGCTGCCGAGCTGGTTCTGGCTGATGATCCCGCTCGTGCTGGTGCTGCAGACGATGTTCAACGTCGGGGCCGGGCTGATCATGGCCCGGGTGGGCTCGTCGATGCGCGACCTCAACCAGTTGCTGCCGTTCATCATGCGCACGTGGCTGTACTCCTCGGGCGTCTTCTTCGCCATCCACGACAAGGTGGTCGGGTCCGCGGGGCTGCCGGAGTGGGTGGCCACGGTGATGTACCTGAACCCGGCGGCCTCCTACATCGAGTGGATGCGGGACATCCTCATCCCCGGCCACGCCCCGCCGCCGCTGGTGTGGTTGTCGTGCCTGGTCTGGGCGTTCGTCGCGCTCGTGGCCGGGTTCTGGTACTTCTGGCGGGCCGAGGACCGCTACGGGCGGGGCTGAGGCCGCTCGGCTCGTACGGGGATGAAGCCCGCGGGGCGGGCGGGTTAACGTTTGCGACGCCCCGGGACCGCCGGGACCCCTGCCACGAGGAGAGCCCCCATGACCACGAACGCAGACCCCGCGGGCCGCCCCGCAGTCCGGCAGCTCAGGCTGGTCGTCGAGGCCGAGGACTACGAGGCCGCGCTGGCCTTCTACCGCGACGTCCTGGGCCTGCCCGAGGAGGCCGCGTTCACCGCGGACGGCGGCGCGCGGGTGGCCATCCTGGACGCCGGCCGGGCCACGCTGGAGATCGCCAACCCGGCGCAGAAGAAGATGATCGACGAGGTCGAGGTGGGCCGGCAGGTGGCGCCGAAGCTGCGGGTCGCGTTCGAGGTGGACGACGCGGAGGAGGCGACCGGCCGGCTCGTGTCGGCCGGCGCCAGCCAGGTCGCGCCGCCCACCCTCACCCCTTGGCAGTCGCTCAACTCCCGGCTCGACGCGCCCGCCGGCCTGCACATCACGCTCTTCCAGGAGCTGACCACCCAGGAGGAACGGGAACAGATGGACGGCTTCGGCACCGAGTCCTGACGCCGGCGGCCGGCCGGCGGAGGCGATGAGCGCGGCACCTGCGCGGTGCCGCCGGCCGGTGCCATGTCGCGGCACTCCGCGCGACGGCGTCCTGACGCCGCGGGCAGGCGGGTGAGCGCGATGACGCGGGGCACACCTGGGGCGGGTATTTGTGCGCGGTTGGCCGGGGTGGCGGGACGTTACCTTCCTCGGGTGCACGTGAGCCGGTGGGCGCCGCCTCGGCCAGCGACGGGCGTGCCGCGCCTCCCGCGATCCCGCGCGGGGCATCGCATCCACACCCTGGAGATTCGCATGACCATGCCGTCAACCGTTCCGTCCCGCCGTGCCGGGCGCCTGCGCCTTACTGTGCTGGCCGCCGCGGTGGCCGCGGTGGCCACGGGCGCGCTGCTGGCGGGCAACGCCACGTCGGCCGAGGCGGTCCCGCCGGAGGTGATCAGCCGCTGGAACAACGAGCTGATCCACTCCGGCAGCCTCAGCCCCGGGTTCAACCAGTTCCTGGCGACGGGGCCGTACACGATCACCGCCAAGCTCACGGCCGTCAACACCGGCTCCGCGGCGATCGACTACACGTGCCTGATCAGCGCCGCCGGCGGCGCCGACACCGACAGGACGGACGTCACCCTGCCCGCCAACGGCAAGGTGAGCGTCTTCCTGAACGTCGTGCACAACTACACCAGCACCGGCCTGCTCAGCTTCGGCTGCACCAAGCCCGGAGGCACGGCGCAGGTGCGGATGCAGCAGGTGAAGATCACTGCGGTCAAGGTCAACTCGCTGGACAACCAGCAGTTCTGACCCGGCCCACCCCGGAGGCGCCGCACCCGGCGCTTCCGGGGCTCCGATTACTTCATGCCCGGGCGCGACCGGTCGGAGTGACCGTTGTGCGGGGTCTCCACGAGCGGCGTGTCCACCAGGTGCTCGACCAGGAACCAGGTCTGCAGCTCGCCCGTCCTGATGACGCCGGAGACCAGCAGGTCGTTGGTGCCGTCGTCGCCCATCTCCTCGGCGCGGGCGGCGGCGTCGTGGCAGGCCACGAGGATCGTCTCGTGTGCCTCGATCAGGCGCGAGAGCATGGCCGGCACCTCCTCGGCGCCGTTCGGCGGGCGCGGGATGACCGTGATCTCCGCGACGTGCCGCGGGTCGCCGACTGCGATGCCGCCCAGGGTCTGGACCCGCTCGGCCAGCTGGTCCACGAGTTCGAGCTGCTCGCCGGCGTGCTTGTCCAGGAGCAGGTGGAGCTGGTAGAAGGTCGGGCCGCGCATCAGCCAGTGGTGCTTCTTGTACAGGGCGTACAGGATCTGCGTGTCGGCCAGGATCTGGTTGAGCCGGCCGCACGAGTAGCTGCGCGCCTCGTCCGACAGTCCGAGCGGCCACGATCGGACCGTGCCGAACTCCTGGATCTGGGTGCCGTCCACGTGCAGCCAGGGCTGGCTGCTCGTCGTCTTCCTCGACGCTTTGCTGGTGGTGCTGTTGCCTTTGGCGGGCACGATCATCTCCCGGTGCGGTGGTTTTGAGCCGATCTGCCGACGAACCTTCCCGTATGGCCGCCCTTGGAGCCCAGCCCAGGCCCAACGCCTGGCAAAGTTTGTCCCACCCGCGACGCCCCGCCGGGCCCCGAGCGGTCAGCCGTCGGCGGCGAGCCGGTCGAGCCACTCCTTCAGCAGCTCCCGCTCGGGGCCGCTGAGGATGCTCTGCTCGGGCAGGGCCGCCCGCAGGGCGCGGGCGGCGCCGGCCGGGCCCGCGTCGCGGACGGCGGGCTCCAGGACGGTCACCGCGGTGACCATCGACTCCCTGAGCGTGGTCAGCAGGACCGGATCGCGCCGTTCCTCGGGCAGGGACAGCCAGGTGAGCACCGCGCCGCGCGCCGTGGCGTGGATGATCGCGATCGCGAGCTCCTCGCCCACGCGCAGCCAGCCGCCCGCGGCCAGGCGGCGGATGCGGCCCTTGAGGATCTCCATGCCGGCCTGGAAGGCGGGGGAGGCGAAGGTGCTCGGTTCGCCGTACATCAGCGTGTAGAGGGCGGGGTTGGCCAGGCCGAACTCGACCGCCAGGTCCCAGCCCGCCCGCAGGTCCTCGATGGGGTCCGGCGGGTCGGGGTCGACGCGCTTGGAGGCGAGGAACTTGGTGAAGCCGTATTCGGCGACCGCTTCGAGCAGCCCCTCCTTGTCGCCGAACAGCCGGTAGATGGCCGGCGCCTGCACGCCCGCCGCGACCGCGACGGCGCGCGTGGTGACGGCGTCGCGGCCCTCCCGCGCCAGCAGGCCGGCGGCGGCCTCGATGACGCGGTGCCGGGTCTGCTCGCGACCGGCGAGCGTGGCGTCGGACTCGTCCGCGGGCGGAGGTGGTGCCATGTATCAACGATATCGCATTCTTGCTTCCGGCGTTATTATCAGTGCTAACGTTGAAGTGTTTCCACTGGAACCAACGCTTGGAGTGCATCATGATCATCGTGACCGGGGCCACGGGGCTGCTCGGACGTCAGATCGTCGAGCGGCTGCTGGCCCGCGTGCCGGCCGGCCGGATCGGCGTCAGCGTCCGCGACCCCGAGAAGGCGCGGGCGCTCGCCGATCGGGGCGTACGGGTGCGCCAGGGCAGCTTCGCCGACGCGGGCAGCCTGGCCCACGCCTTCGAGGGGGCCGCCCAGGTGCTGATCGTCTCCGTCGACCTGATGGGGGAGGAGGCCGTGCGCCGCCACCGTACGGCCATCGACGCCGCCGTCGCCGCCGGAGCCCGCCGCGTCCTGTACACCAGTCACATGGGCGCCGCCGCCGCGTCGCGGTTCCAGCCCTGCCGCGACCACGCCGCCACCGAGGACGCGCTGCGGGCCTGCGGCGTGCCGTTCACGTCCTTGCGCAACGGCTTCTACGCCGCCAACGCGCTGCGCTTCCTCGGGGACGCGCCCAGCACCGGCCAGGCCGACCTCCCCGCGGACGGGCCGGTCAGCTGGACCGCCCACGAGGACCTCGCCGAGGCGGCCGCCGCCATCCTGGCCGACGAGGGCCGCTTCGACGGCCCCACACCCCCGCTCACGGCGTCACAGGCGCTGACCTTCGCCGACATCGCCGGCCAGGCCGCCGAGATCACCGGCCGTCCGATCACCAGGAACACGGTGCCCGACGAGCGCTTCGTGCACGGGCTGACCGGCCACGGCGTCCCGGCCGAGGCGGCGGAGCAACTGCTCGGCGCCTTCACCGCCGCCCGCGCCGGCGAGTTCGCCGCCACGGACCCGGCCCTGGCCACCCTCCTCGGCCACGACCCCACCGACCTGCCCACGCTCCTGCGCCGCCACCTGTCCACGCCCACCCCGAGCGCAGCCCGGTAGCCGAACTCCACGTCGGCGGTGGTGAACCGGCCGTCGAGGCCGTCCAGGTAGTGGGGGAGGTGCCGCCCGAGGGTGCTGCGGTCGTCCGCGGCGGCTCTGAGGTTGCCGTGGGAGAAGCCGCCGGGCGGTTTCCGGGCGGGACGCGGGTGCGGCCGCGTCCCGCCCGGGGCGTCAGACGCGGTCGGCGGCGATCAGCAGGTACTGGAAGCTGCCCCCCTTGTACGCCTCCAGGAACGCCTCCTCGATCCCCGTCGCCAGATGCGTCCTGGCCCGCAGCTCCCAGTACGGGATCGTGGCGGGAGTCAGGTCCACGACGCTGACCGGCACGAGGCGGTTGGCCGCCAGCTCCTTGAAGTACGTGCTGCGCGAGTGGATGTCGCAGATGTAGTGGGCGTTGATCTGGCTGATCGCCCTGGACGGCAGGCCGTAGGCGTCGTTGTAGCACCCGGTGATGCACACGTAGCGCCCGCCGCGCCGCAGCAGCCTGGCGTGCTCGGCGAACAGCAGCGACAGCTCCACGTACATGGTGCTCTCGTTGTTCCAGCTCGCCTGGAAGGCGCCGGTCTCGAAGCCGGTGTCGAGCATGTTGCGGAAGTGGAAGCGCACCCGGTCGTCCACGCCGCGCTCCTTGGCCTGCTGGTTGGCGAAGGCGACCTGGGACTCGGAGATGGACACGCCGTCGACCTGGCAGCCGAAGCGCAGGTTGGCCAGGATGCTGGAGCCGCCCCGGCCCGAGCCGGCGTCGAGGGCGCGGTGCTCGGGGCGCAGCGGCCCGAGGTGGGCCATCAGCGTGTGCGCCTGCGCGCTCTCCAGCCGGTGCAACTCCTGGACGACGCGTTCCTCCCTGGACTCGGCGGGGGCGTCCAGGACGGACCAGTCCACGTCGCCGATGCCGTAGTGGTGGTGGTAGAGGCCGTCCACCTCACCGAGCTTCAGGTTGACGGGGTTCTCCTCGGTGTTCCAGTAGTCGGCGACGGACTGCTGGTAGAGGCTGCTCAGAACGGGCGAGGCGTTGGACGTGACGGTCACGGCGGGCTCCTTGCGTCAGGTGGATCGTCAGGACTGGTAGCGGCTGGTGCTCTGGTGCCACTCGAGGCCCCCGGCCATCCACGCCTGCGCGCCGCGCAGGAAACGCTTGAGCTCGGGGGAGGGGAGGGCGGCCAGCGAACGCTGGCTCTGCTCGAACCCGCGCACGAAATGGTTGTGCAGGTGGACGGTGCGTTCGGTGGCCTCGCGGATCGAGCAGCCCTCTTCGGCGGCCATCAGCAGGATCACGTTGGAGTCGGGCAGCTCGTCCGCCGCCTCCCGCTCCACCGAGTGCAGGTCGTTGACCAGCACGCTCGCGGTGCCGGCCTGCATCAGCGCGGTGTGGAAGCGCGGCTCGCCGAACAGGTTCGCGGGCAGCTCGTAGCCGCCGACGACGTCGATGAGGACCATGGAGGTGTAGAAGCTGTCGTGCTGGCGGGCCGCGAGGTAGCGCCAGACGGGCGGCGGCGTCTCCAGGTAACGCCAGGCGGCGTAGGCGGCCCAGCTCACGTACATCTGGCTCGTGATGCCGCGGATCCGCATCACCTGCGCCGGGGTGGAGTGGCGGGCCGCGTGGCTGGTGGCCGAGCGCAGCGCGACCAGGACGGGATCGCTCCCGATGTGCTCCTCCAGCTGTGCGGTGTAGCGGCCGGCGTCGGGCGGGGGGTCCATGGCCGAGGTGACCAGCGCCAGCCGGGGCGGCAGCTCCGTGGGGGTGGCGCCGAGGTCGCTCTCGTCGGCGTAGTAGTCGTCGGCGGCCCACCACGCGGCGTTCAGCTGGGCGGCGATCAGCAGGTGGTCGGGGTCGTCGCTGTCGGCGTGGGTGAGCATGGCCAGCCGCCCGTAGCCGGTGGCGGCGAACTGCTCCATCCGCCCCTCGTGCACGCCGGTCCGCTCCGCCCACGCCACCAGCCGGCGATCGACCTCCGCGCCGAGGGCGTCGTCGACGCGGACGGTCTCGGGCACGTAGAGCGGCGGGTAGGTGCCGTCGCCCCACTCCCGCTCGCGGCAGGCCAGCGGGGCGAGGCTGAGGCCGCGGTCGCCGCCCGACGGGCGCGGCCCGCCGGGGACGCCGTCCTCGTGCCCGTCGCCCTCCTCGAAGCCCGGCCGGTACGGCCGCAGCGCCGAACGCAGGCTCAGCGTGTACGCGCCCAGCCCCGTGGGCCCGGCGGGCACCGGCGTCGCGGAGGGATCGAATGCGGAGAAGTCCAGCATGTCGCGTCTCTTCCAGGCTCGGCGGTCAGGATCTTCCCAGGGGTCGGCGGGTCAGGAGCGCGGAGCCGCGATGTCGACGTCCTCCAGGATGCCGATCGCGTCGGGCACCAGGACCGCCACCGAGTAGTAGGCGCTGACCAGGTAGGACATGACGGCCTGCTCGTTGATGTCCATGAAGCGCACGTTGAGGCCCGGTTCGTACTCCTCGGGGATGCCGGTCTGGTGCAGGCCGACGACCCCCTGATCGTCCTCGCCCGTACGCAGCGCCAGGATCGAGGTGGTGCGCCCGGCCGAGATCGGGATCTTGCCGCAGGGGAAGATCGGGATGCCGCGCCAGGCGGGCACCTCGTGGCCGTTCACCTCGATGCTGCCCACGACCAGCCCGCGCTTGTTGCACTCGCGGAAGAACGCGGCGATCGCCTTGGGGTGGGCCAGCAGCAGGCGGGTCTTGCGGCGCATGGCGATCAGCTCGTCGAGGTCGTCCGGCGTCGGCGGCCCCGACCAGGGGTAGATCCGCTGGTCGTAGTCGGTGTTGTGGAGCAGCCCGAACTCGCGGTTGTTGAGCAGCTCCCACTCCTGGCGCTCGCGCAGCTCGTGCACGGTCAGCCGGAGCTGCTGCTCGATCTGGTTCATCGGGTCGTTGTAGAGGTCGGCCACCCGGGTGTGCACGCGCAGGATGGTCTGGGCGACGCTGAGCTCGTACTCGCGCGGGTGCAGGTCGTAGTCGACGAACGTGCCGTCGATGACGGGCTCGCCGGTGTGCCCCGCCGACACGGCCACCGCCGCCTCGCCGCGCCGGTTGACCGGCCGCAGCAGGCTCTCGCGGTGGCGGGCGACGTGCTCGCGCAGCGCGGGCGAGCGCTCGGCCAGCCGGTGCAGCGCCTCGCGCGGCGCGAACAGGATCGTGCAGGCCGTGGCCGCCCGGTACGTGCACGACCAGCGCGGATCGTCGTCCGTGAGGGCCTCGTCGCCGAACTGGTCGCCGTCGGCGATGACGCCGAGGAACTGGGCGTCGCCGTATCGGCCGGTGGCCAGCCGCTCCACCCGGCCGTGGGCGATCACGCAGGTCTCGCCGACCGGATCGCCGGCCCGGGCCACGACCTCGCCTGGACGGTATTCGCGCGCCGTGAACGACTCCGCGACGGCCGCCAGCACGCCCGCGTCACCGAAGCCGCGCAGCGCGGGGATCTCCGTCAGCGTCTCCGGCACGATCCGCACGTCGCCGGCCCCGGCCTGGGCCACCGCGACGCGCCCGCGCCCGGCCCGGTGCGTCAGCCGGCGGTTGACGCGGTAGGTCCCGCCCCGAACGTCCACCCAGGGCAGCATGCGCAGCAGCCAGCGCGAGCTGATGGACTGCATCTGCGGGCGGGTCTTGGTGGTGGTGGCCAGGTTGCGCGCGGCCCGCGTGTCCAGGCTCAGCCGAGTGTCCGTGGGCTCGGTGGGCATTGCTCCTCCGGGGGGTCGGGCAAGCGGTCGCTACTTAACGTAGTTATGCGGACACTAAGCGTAGAGTATCTTGGTAGTGAGGAATGCTGTCCCGGCGTAAAGACGATGTGACGTTACGGCCACTTACGGGCGGGGCGGCGGACCGGCCAGGTTCGCGGCCAGGGCGGACACCTGCCGGCGCAGTTCCTCGTCGGCCCAGAAGCCGGTGTGGGCGCCGACCCGCGGCAACGGCTGCCCGTACAGGAAACGGCTGGTCGGCGGGTCGGGCAAGCGCTCGTCCACGGCGCTGTCGCGCACGGGGCCGCCGATGTAGTCGGTGTCGCACCAGAAGTTCCGCCAGCACGCCACCTTGATCCCCGGCCCGTACGCCAGCCGCCGGAACAACGCCTCGCCGAAGTACGCCGGAAAGCCCCAGGCGTAGAGCGTGCGCAGCGGCGAGCCGAAGGTGACCAGGGCCACCCGGTCGCGGACGGGACGCGCGTCCGCCTGCGCCAGCGCCGCGACGGCGATGATCGAGCCCTGGCTGTGCGCGGCCAGCAGCGGGATCCCGCCGTTGTCGTGCAGCCACCACAGCCGCCGCTGCAGCTCGGGCACCGCCCGCTCGGCGTACGACGGCGGCGCGAGCGGATGCGAGTGACGCGGCCAGAACGTGGCCACGTCCCACAGCACCCCGATGGACCGGCGGTGGCGCTCGTCCTTCCAGCCCAGCCGCAGCAGCACGAGCAGCAGGGCGGGCAGCAGCATGGCGGCCCCCGAACAGGCGGTGATCAGCCAGTTGGGGTTCGCCGGCGGCCCGCCGGAGGTGCGCAGCCGCCACTGGATCCACACGAACAGCACGCCCCCGACCACCGCCACCGCCGTGAGCAGCAGATCGAGGTCGCGCGGCGCCCGGGCCAGCCGCCGCGCCCTGGCCACCCGGCCGGGCCAGCGGCGCACCAGCCGCCGCTGCCACTCCGGCACGGGGCCGCGGGCGACCGTGGAGACCCACCACTCGGGGTCCGGCTCGCGGGCCACGTCACGCGGGCAGTAGTAGTCGAACACTGCCTGCCGGCCCGTCCGCCCGCTGATCAGCCAGCGCGCCAGCTGGTAGAGCGCGAAGCAGGTCACCAGCAGCAGGGGGACGGCGACGAGGTAGGGGGTGATGTTCCTGATCAGCGGGAACACCGCGATCGGCGGCTCGCCTCCCGGCGGAGTGGCGACGTCCAGGCAGCCGCCGAGGCGCGGGTCGTGGCAGGGCCGCAGCGTGCCCAGCCACTCGGCGACGAGCAGCAGCGTGGCCAGCATGAACGTGTTGAGCACCGCCATGGCCACCCCGAGGACCACGAACGGCGCCGCCCACCGGAACCTCCCGCCGCCGTCGGACCCGCCGTCGGAGCCGTCCCCGGACCCGCTGCCGGGACCGCCCCCGGACCCGCCGTCAGAGCCGCCCTCGGAACCGGAGCGGCGCTCGGAGAGGGCTCCGACCGCGCCGACGGCGATCCCGAGTCCCGTGCCGATCCAGATCCACAGCGAGTCCGTGCCCCAGATCGCCAGCACGGCCACCCCGGCGGCGAAGGCCGCGGCCACCAGGACGGTACGCCGGGCGACCCCCGCCCAGTTCTCCCTGGTCCACGCGCCCGCGACCAGCGTGACGGGGACGAGGAAGAGGGTGAGGAAGACGACCCCGTACACCGCGTCCATGAAGACCTGCAGGCCGGGCAGCTCGTGCGGGCCCGTCCCCAGGGGATCCCCCGGCCGCCGGCTCACGGCCAGCACCGCCGCCCCCGCCACGGCCGCGCCCGCGACGCCCAGCAGCGCCCACGACCGCCACCGGCCGCCCGCGCCCGCCGTGTCGGCGCGCAGCTCGATCGCGCACAGGGCGACGACCGCCGCCGGCACCGCCAGGAGCGGCCAGAGCCAGGGCCCCGCCACCGGCCTGACGCCGTGCGCCGTCCACGCGACCAGCGCCGCGACGAGCGCCAGCGAGCCGGCGACGTGCAGGCGGGTGAGGACGCGGGTGTGCTGGACGCCGTTCCAGAACGCCGGGTCGGACAGGCCGGGGAACCCGTCCTCCGCGTCGGGGCGGCGCTCCTTGCCCGGGTCGGGGGCGGCGGGTTTGATCTGGTCGTAGCGGTTCTGGGTGGTGTGGGCGAGCAGGTACAGCGCGCCGATCAGCAGCAGCGGCGCCAGCGCCCCCACCAGGATCCGCACCGCGGGCAGGTCCGGCGGCAGCACCCAGGCCGGCCAGCGCGCGCACGAGGGCACGCCGCCGCACTGGTAGGCCACGTAGTCGATCGGTACGGCGGCGGCCAGCAGCACCAGGTTGAGCGTCAGGCCGAACGAGGCCAGCCGGGCCGCCCACCGGAACAGCCGGAACCGCACCGGGCGATCGGCCAGCCACGGCGGGAACATGTGGGCCGCCATGTTGGCCAGCGCGAACGGCAGCAGCACCAGCCACAGCACCCGCCACGAGCTGCCCGAGGTCAGGCCACCCCACGAGTACGCCTCGACGTGCCGCCCCTCGTGGTCGGCCGTGCGGTAGAAACCGGCGATGCGGTCGCCCGCGACCTGCGTGGGCGCGAGGTCGCCGAGCAGCGATCCGGGCGAGGTCCCGCCCACCCCGTGCAGGCGCAGTTCGGTCACCCCCGACAGCCCGTCCGGGTGGTGACCTGTGGCGTGGGACGTGTGCTGCGGCATGGCGCGTCACCTCTCCCTCGGCGGGGGGACTCCATGATGAGGCCTCCGGGCGCGCGCCGCATGAGTAATGTTCGCCGACCGTCGCTGAGTACGGTCGGCAAGAAATGGCCGAGGTCTCCCCGCGCCCGAGACGAGGCTCCCGCGCGGCTGAAGCCTGGGGGATTACCAGCCCTGGCCGCGCAGGAAGACGGCGCAGCGCCGGGTCCAGTCGGCGGCGGCGGGCTCCTCGCCGGCCAGCCCGAGCCCGTGCCTGCCGCTGGGATACACGTGCACCTCCTGGCGGACGCCGTGCCGGGCCAGCGCCGTCGACAGCAGCAGGGTGTTGTCGAGCGGGACCCCGTCGTCGTCGGCGGTGTGCCAAAGGAACGTCGGCGGCGTGCCCGGCCCGACCCGGCCGGGCAGCGACAACCGGTCGCGCAGCGACTCGGGCGCGTCCTCCCCGAGCAGGTTGGCCGCCGAACCCCGGTGCGCGGCCGGCCCGGTCAGCGTCGTGACGGGGTAGCAGAGCACGGCCAGGCCGGGACGGTGGTCGGCCTCGTCGATCGCGTCGTGCGGGCCCTCCGCGAGCGCCGGGCCCGTCTCGGTGGCCAGCAGTCCCGCCAGGTGGCCGCCCGCCGAGAAGCCGAGCACGCCGACGCGGGCCGGGTCCACGCCGGTGCCGGCGGCGTGGTGCCGTACCCAGCGCACGGCCCTGGCGGCGTCGAGGAGGGGCAGCGGGTGGCGGTGCGGCGCGATCCGGTAGCGCACGACGAACGCGGCGATCCCCAGCGAGTTCAGCCACCGGGCGACCGGGGCGCCCTCGTGGCCGGCCAGGTGGTGGTACGCGCCGCCGGGGAACACGACGACCGCCGGGGCCGGCGCGTCCGCGCGTACGGGGAAGGCGGTGATGGTGGCCGCGCCGGTCGTGGGCCACAGGGGGTGCTCGCTCATGACGGCCTTTCGTCTCGCTCGACGACGGATGGTAACGAGCGAGTGAGCCGCGCCCGTACGCCGGGGGGCTACGGAAGGTCGTCCTCCGGAGGGACGCCGCTGAGAGCCTCGACCTCGTGCCTGGAGTACGGCGAGCCGGGCCATTCGACCAGCAGGACCGTGGCGTCGTCGCGCAGCCGGTGCTCGTGGTAGTCGAGGTGGTGGTGGATCAGGCGGCGCAGCGTCTCGGGCACCGGCAGCTCGTCGGCCTGGTGCCGGATGAGGAAGTCGGCGAAGCGTTCCATGCCGAACTCCTCGCCGTGCCGGTTGCGTGCCTCGGTGATGCCGTCGGTGTAGAGCAGCAGCCGGTCCCCGCGCTGGAGCTGGGTGTGGCACACCGTCACCGGCAGGCCCAGCCCGGTGCCGGCCGGCGGCGCGGGGGAGCAGCCGAGCTCGACGGTGGCGCGCCTGCGGACGATGACCGGCGGGTAGTGGCCGCAGCTGGCCCATTCGAGGTGGCCGCTCACGATGTCGAGCGTGGCCACCACGCAGGTGGTGAACCGGTCGCCGCCGAACTGCTCGGTCAGAGCCTGGTCGATCCTGGCCGCCGACACGGCGAGCCCGTCGCCCTCGTGGCGGCTGTTGCGCAGCGTCGTCAGCGCGAGGTTCGCGGTCAGCCCGGCGCCGGTGTCGTGGCCCATCGCGTCGAAGATCGCCAGGTGCGCCTTCGTGCCGCCGAAGGAGTAGTCGTACACGTCGCCGCTGACGTCGTAGGCGGGCTCCATCACCGCGCTGATCACCAGCCGGTCGGTGGCGAACGTGCGCTGCGGCATGAGCCGCCACTCCATCTCGGCCGAGACGCTCATCCGCCTGCGGCGCACCAGCTTGGCGTAGACGTCGCTCAGGGTGCGCTTGGACACCACCAGCAGCGCCACCAGCCCGGCCAGCCGTTCCATGTCCAGCAGCGCGTCATGGTCGACGGCGGGCAGGGTCACGCTCAGCACGCCCAGCCGGTCGGTGCCGTTCACCAGCGGCACCCACCACTGCAGCGGGTCGCGTACCGTCGCCGGCATGATCTTCCCGTGCTGGAAGGCCCGCCCCGCCACCGTGCCCTCGATGGCGATCTCGTCGCGCTCGCGCTCGCCGGCCGGGGCCGGCTCGGCGACCAGCGGGGAGAGCACCTCCTGCTGCAGGTCCGCGAGGTAGATCAGCACGTCGCAGAGCCCGACCCGGGCCGCGTGCTCGGACACCAGGCCGGGGACCTGCTCCAGCGTGGAGGTGTGGCTGGCGGAGATCAGTTCGCCGAACATCGCCGCCCGCGCCGCCGCCGACCCTGCCGTCGGGCGGGAATCGTGAGAGGACATGTACTCACCGTAACCATGGTGTACGGGGTTGGCCGCGTCCCGGGCGCGCGAACCGCCGGTGCGGACCCGGGCGGGACGGCCGGGCCCACACCGGCCTGGCGGTGTCAGCGGCCGTGGCGGCGCTGCACGTACAGGCGGTTGCCCTCAGGCCCGGTCCACTCCACGCGGACGACGCCGGGCACGGCGGCCTCGGCGACGCGCGACGGGTCGGACCAGTAGCCGGCGGCGGGGTTGCGGAAGAACGTGGCCCACAACCGGCCCGCGTGGTCGGCGAACAGGTTGTTGTGGCCGGCCCCGACCCCCGCCGTCCACCTCTCGGAGTACGGCCCCTCGAACCGGTCCGCGACCGCGATCACCGCGTCGTACTGGTACTGCGTGCGGCCCGCGCCGGGCGGATCGTAGGCGTGCCGCTCGCCGCCGCCCGACACCCGGTCCCAGGCGGCGTGCAGCAGGTAGTACTTGCCGTGGTGCTTGAACACGTACGCGCCTTCGAGGTACGGCTCCGGCGTGTACGGCGTCTGCCGGAAGGCCGGCAGATCGGTCGCGGGGACGATGTCCTCCATGTCGTCCCTGAACTTCGCGTACAGGTTGTTGTGCAGCACGAGCCAGGCGTCGCGGCCCTCGGTGTAGAGGCTGCCGTCGATGTGGTGGTACGCGCCCGGCTTGATGAACGCGGGCCCGCCGGCCAAGGAGTCGCCGAACGGCTTGCCGAGGTTGCCCTCGGCCAGCCGGTACGGCCCCTCGACGCCGCCCTCGCTCACCAGCAGGAACGAGCCGACCTTCTGCGAGTGGTCGCCCATGCACGCGACGATGTACCACTTGCCGCCGAAGCGGTGCACCTCGGGAGCCCAGACGTTGCCGCGCTTGCCGAACTGCTCGTCGGTCCAGTACTCCTGCCACGGCGCCACGACCGTGCGGCCGCGACGGTTCTCGGCGGCGAACTCCGGCGACCAGACCTTGCCCTTCTCGGCGCCGGGCCGCACGCGGGTGGTGTCGGCCAGCCGCCACGGCCCGCGCAGCGACCGGGCCGTCCAGACGAAGATGCCGTCGTTCCACGGCCCGGCCGCGGGGAGGCCGGGGACGCGGGTGGTGCCCGTGGCCACGTAGAGCGGCCGGCCGCCGACGACGAAGCAGTTGACGTAGGTGTCGCGCATCCACACCCGGCCGAGCTCCCTGTCGCGGGGGCGGTGTTCGAGCGGCAGGACGAAGGAGTTGTCGTCGCGCGGCCACAGGTCGGGCCGGATGTCGGCGAGGCCGTACGGCTCGGGAGCGGGCCAGTTCGGCGGATACCGCTTGGCCGCCTCGGCGCCGTGCGCCTGCTCCTGTGTTTGGGCCTGTGCGGCCGTGGCGGGCAGTGCGGCGGCTCCTAAGAGGCCGGCGGCGCCCGCCAGCAAGGAGCGCCGGCCGACGTCGGCTCCGGGCTCAGCACCACTCATCAGCCATGTCCCTTCAGATCGGCAACTGCCGGGTCCAATCCGGCTATGTCCGGTTAGTCTGCCTAATTCGCACTAATTCGGTCAATAACCCGGATTAATTCGGCGAGGGGCTAGCGGGCGTCGCAGGAAGGCCCGGAGGGCGTTCCCAGGTCTTCGGGTCAGACCCGGTCGAGGGGACGGTGCGGGCCGTCCGGAAGCCGTACCTCGATCGTGTCGCCGGGACGGACGACGCCGCCCGCCTTGACCACGCTCATGACGCCCGCGCGGCGCACCAGGTTCCCGGCCTCGTCACGGCCGACGACCTCCTTGAGCAGGCCCTTGCTGAACGCGTCGATCTGCAGGCACGGGTTGCGCAGGCCGGTCACCTCCACCACGGCCTCGCCGCCGATGAGCAGCAGCGTGCCCACCGGCAGGCCGAGCAGGTCGATGCCCTGGGTGGTGATGTTCTCGCCCAGTTCGCCCGGCGCGACCGCGAACCCGGCCGCGCGCACCTCGGCGAAGAGCTCCTCGTGGATGAGGTGCACCTGACGCAGGTTCGGCTGCGTGGGGTCCTGCGCGACCCGGGAGCGGTGCTTGACCGTGACGCCCATGTGCGCGTCCCCCTCGACCCCGAGGCCCGCGAGCAGTGTGATGCTCTCGCGGGTCGGCTTGGAGAAGGAGTGCTCGCCGTTGCTGCTGACCGCCGTGACAGCGCCGCCCATCCTGTTTCGGCCCCTTTGCGTGGTGTCGACCCTTAGGGGCGCATCCTATCGGCCGGAGATCTCCGCCCGGCGCCGGCCCGCACGCGTCGAGGGGCCGCCCGCACGCGTCGAGGGGGCCGTTCAGGGGCGGTCGTCACCGTCGATCGCCGACCGCAGCACCCCGACCACCATGGCGAGCTCCGTCAGCAGCCCCGACACCGTCGTCCGGTCGCCGCCGTTGAACGACACCATGCGCAGTTCCTCCGGCTTCGGCAGCTTCGCCATGATCTCGGGCAGCGACTCGATCAGCCTGGCCTGCAGGCTGGCCGGCGTCTGCGCGTTGTCGATGTCGGCCCGCAACCGCGCCCGCTCCACCTCCAGCAGCGCCCGCTCGTGGTCGGCCAGCGCCCTGGACTGCGTCAGCCGCAGCTCGCCGTCGAGCTCCAGCCGCCTGAGCTCCTGCTCCCGCTCGATCCTGAGCCTGCCGGTCTCGGCCTCCTCCGCGTGCCGCTCACGCTCCATCCGCAGCCCGTGCCTGATCGTCTCCGCCTCCAGCTCCGCGACCGCCCTGGAGTCGTCGTGCTCGCGCCGGGTCCGCCGCAGCCGCTCGGCGACCTCGGTGTCGAACAGCGCCGCCTCGTTGGCGGCCCGCAGCTCGGCCAGCTCCCGCTCGTGCTCCAGGCGCAGCGTCTCCTTCAGCCGGGCCGCCGCCATCTCCCGCTCGGCGATCGCCTCCTCGGAGCGCAGCTCGGCCAGCCGGGCGACCTGCCCCTGCTCGGCCCGGTACGGCTTCTGCAGGTTCTCCCACAGCTGCGCCGAGCTGACCACCGCCTCCTTGATCTGCACGGTCACGATGCGCAGGCCGAGCCCCTGGTCGCTGTTGTCCTCGCCCTCGGCCACCGCGCGCAGCCGGGCGGTCAGCTCCTCGATGATGGGCTGCTTGTCGCTGAGCACGTCCCGCACGCCCATGGTGGCCACCTTGTCCTTGATGGCCGCCTCCGCCTGCTCGCGCAGCTGCAGGTTGACCAGCCGCATCGGATCCTCGGGGTCGCCGAAGTCCAGCTTGCGGTAGGCGATGGGGAAGGCCTGGATGCCCCACTGCACGTACCCCTGCACGAGGACGCCCTGCAGCTCGCGGCAGACGCAGTACGCGTTGATCAGGATGGTCTGGGTGGCGCCCGGCACCACCAGGAACGAGTCGATCGCCGGGTTGAAGCGGAAGGAGACGCCGAGACCGATGTGCAGCGGCCGGTCCCGCCCGCGCCTGGTGTGGACCACGTACGCGTTGGGCGGCACCAGCACGTTCTTCCACCGCCAGAAGCCAGTGATCCGCACGTCCACCGGGCCCGGCCCGGAGCGGTCCGGCTGCCCGCCGCCGAGCGCGCGCTCCCGCTTGGCCAGTGGGCCGGCGGCCATGGGCGGCTGCTCGGCGGGGGCGCGGCGGGCCCTGAGGTCGTCCTCCAGCACCGCCTGCTGCGCCACGACCTGGTCCAGATAGGCGTTGCCCTTGCCAGCGGTGCTCATCGACCCCTCCGCCTGCCTCGCGACTGCGGACGAGTCTCGCCTACGCCGGCGAGGCGCCGCAACCGTCATGCGTCACCGCGATCACGACTGGGTAATGTGGGAGCGCGGCGCCGCCCGTGTCTCGTGCGTAGGTCAGGAGGTGATCACGGTGCATCCGGTCCCATGACAGCCCCATCCCGGGGTGTCACGGAGCCGAAAGGTGACCGTATGAGCAAGACCGACAAGACCCGGCCGTGGTGGGTGCGGCTGGCCGACGCGCCCATGGTGACGTGCGCGCCCGTGCACGACCACCGCTTCGGGCCGTGCACGCTGACCGCGGAGATCACCGCCGCGAGCGCGTCCCTGAACCGCCGTCTCAGCGGCTGCCACTGGCAGGCCACCTCCTTCTACCTGTTCGACCTCGGCGGCGCGGGCGGGGCCGGGGAGTGGTCCTTCATCCGGCGTGAGGACCGCCGCCGCGACCGCCGCGCCGCGCGCCGCGAGCTGCGCGCCCACCGGCACGGTCGCTGACCGCGACACCGTCGGGTCGGAGCCCGCCGTCACAGGGCGGCGGGCTGTCCTGTCCTTGTCGGTACGGACGTCACGTAGCGACAGGAGCCAGACCCTTGCCACCCGCCAGCCCCCCGTCCCGGATCCGGATCCGGATGAGCGCCCGTCCCATCGACGAGCCGCACCGCGTCTCCAGCCAGCTGGAGCTGCTGTTCGACCTCACCTTCGTGGTCGCCGTGGCGGCCGCCACCGCCGAGCTCGCGCACCACATCGCCGGCGGTCACGGCCTCGCCGGGCTGATCCCGTTCCTCCAGGTGTTCTTCGCGATCTGGTGGGCGTGGATGAACTTCACCTGGTTCGCCTCGTGCTACGACACCGACGACGTCGCCTACCGGCTGCTGACCATGGTGCAGATGGCCGGCGTGCTGGTGCTGGCCGCCGGGGTGCCCGCCGCGGCCGGCCACGACGACTACGCGATCGTCACGCTGGGCTACTTCATCATGCGGCTCGGCCTCGTCGCCCAGTGGGTGCGGGCCGGGCTCGAGGACCGGGAGCGGCGTCGTACGGCGCTGCGTTACGCGGCCGGTGTCGGGCTGCTCCAGGTCGGCTGGGTGCTCCGGCTCGTCCTGGACGAGGCGGGCGTGCTGCCGCCCTCGCTCCGGCTGCCGTTCTTCCTCTGCCTCGCCGTCCTGGAGCTCGCGGTGCCGCGCTGGGCCGAACGGGTGAACCCGACCACCTGGCACCCGCACCACATCGCCGAACGCTACGGCCTGTTCACCATCATCCTGCTCGGCGAGAGCGTCCTGGCCGCGAGCAGCGGCGTGCAGGGAGCGCTCGAAGCGGGCCGGGGCGGCGGCGCCCTGGTGGTGGTGGCCGGCTCCGGGCTGGTGCTGCTGTTCGCCCTGTGGTGGCTGTACTTCCTCGTCGAGGCCGGTGAAGGGCTGACCGAGCGCCGCCACCGTTCGTTCCTGTGGGGCTACGGCCATTACGGGATCTTCGCCGCGCTCGCGGCGCTCGGCGCCGGGCTGGAGGTCGCGGTGGAGCAGGGCGGGCACCGGCTGGAGGTCTCGCCCGTGGCGGTCGGCTACGCGGTCGCCGTACCCGTCGCCGTGTTCCTCGTCCTGATCGCGGCGCTGCACGCGCTGCTCACGGCGCGGGCCGCCGTGCGCCCGCCCGTGGTCGCGGCCGGCGTCGCGGCGGTCCTGCTGCTGCCCCTGGCCGCGACCGGGATCGGCGTGACCGCCGCGGTCGCGGCCGTCGCGGCCGTCTGCGTCCTGCTGGTCGCCGTCACGATCGCGCGCGGGCGGCGCTCAGCGGGCCACGTCCATGCGCTGGGTGCCGACCACGGACAGCAGCCTTAGCGCCTGCTCGGACGGCGAGCCGGGAACGGCGGTGTAGATCACGACCCGCTGGTCCTGGCCGGAGATCCCCAGCACGTCGCAGTTGACGGTGATCGGGCCGACCAGCGGATGCTGGAAGGTCTTGCACAGGACGGGCTCGGCGGCCACGTCGTGCGAGGCCCACAGCCGGGCGAACTCCTCGCTGCCGGCCAGGAGCTCAGCCACCAGCCCGGCCAGCTCGGGATCGTCGGGGTAGCGGGCGGTGGTGGCGCGCAGGTCGCGGGCCGCGGACCGGGCGAACTCGGCCACGTCGGAGACCCCGTACAGCCGTCGCCCGTCCGGACGCGGGCCGAGGAAGGCCCGGCGCACCAGGTTGCGGTCGCGCCGCGGCACCGCGGAGAAGTCCTCCATCAGCGCCGCCGCCAGATCGTTCCAGGCGAGCACCTCGAACGCCGCCGACATCACGATCGCGGCCGCCTGCGGCAGCCGCTCCAGCAGGTCGAGGATGCTCTGCCGCACCTCGCGCGACGGGCCGGGCGCGGGTCCGGGCGGCGCGCCGGCGAGATGGTGCAGATGGGCGCGCTCGGCGTCCGACAGGCGCAGGGCGCGGGCCAGCCCCGCCAGCACCTCGCGCGACGGGCGCGGGGCGCGGGCCTGCTCAAGCCGGGTGTAGTACTCGGTCGAGATGAAGGCCAGGTTCGCCGCCTCCTCGCGCCGCAGCCCCGGCGTACGGCGGCGCGGCCCGGCGGGCAGCCCCACGTCGGCCGGCGCGATCCGCTCGCGCCTGCTGCGCAGGAAGGCGGCCAGCTCTCTTCTGTCCATGCTCCCAGTCTGCCCGGCCGCCGCCGGCGTCAGCCAGGTACCACCGGTGCCTGGCTAACCCCCTCGCGTCGTGGCCACCGGCGCGGGTCACAGGCCGCTGAGGGCCCGCATGGCCTCCCGTTCGAGGCGGGCCAGGTCGTGCAGGACGGCGCCGGCCTGCTGGAGGGGCGCCGCGTCGCCGCTCTCGCCGGCCTTCGCGACCAGGGCGGCCACCTCCGCCCACAGGACGGCTGCCTCGCCGTACAGCCGATGGCCGGTACGCAGGGCGGCGGCGTCGGTCAGGCCGGCGCACTCGCCGAGGAAGTCCCGGTACAGGGCACGGAACAGGCCGCCGCCGGTACCGGCCCGTTCCATCAGGTCGGCGGCCAGCGCCAGGTCCCGCCCTGGCCGCTCCGCGCGGGCGAGCCAGCCGGGCACCAGCCCGGCCGCCTTCTCGATGCCGCGATGGCCCAGGTTCGCGATGGGCGGGGCCAGGAACGCCTCCGCGCAGGCCCTGATCGCGGGCACGAGCCGCTCCTGCCAGCGGCGCGCGTCGCCGGGGACGGCGATGGTGAACGACCGGTTCCGCGCGGTCATCGGCCCCCGCTCCGCCCGCGCCAGAGCCAGGGAGGCCAGGCTCGTCCGCACTGCGCCGCCCTGCTGCTCGGTGTCCACCAGGTGCGCCTCGTGCTCGTCGTAGCCGTAGATCGCCACGACATGACCGCCGAAGTGCGTCCTCGTCCCGAAGTACTCCAGGTGGTAGCAGTCGAGCTGCAGGCCGACCGGCCGGCCCGCGTCGATCGGCCCGGCCACGTTCCGCCACGCCCTGCCCGCCGACGTCGTCTCCTCGGTGCGCAACGTCAGCCCCAGCCGGGCGGCCAGGTTCACGGTCAGCGCGTACGGCTTGACCCGGCCCCCGAGGAACGGGAACGGCTGGTTCCTGCTGTCCCAGTAGACGAACGACAGCCCGGAGCCGAGCCCGAACAGCATCGGCTCGGACAGGTCGAGCCCCTCGTGCCGCAGCAGCACGCCCAGCGCCGTCGTCTCGCAGTGGTGCCCGCCCCGGGCCTCGATGTCCGGCACGATCGTCATGTCCTGCTCCAGTGGTGCGTCGGGTCGAAGGGCACGGGACCGAGCATGCCGTCTCCCCCGGGGGGAGAGTCCAGCCGGGCCCCGCCCCTGGCTCGATCCCCGGTAAGGGATCACCATGGCATGGAGGTGATGAAGGTGAGCAAGCACACATGAGGAACGAACGACCCAGGCCGGCGCTCTCGTACGAACCCCTGACCCCCACGAGCTTCCTCCAGCGATCGGCCGCCGTGTTCGGCCCCAGGACGGCGGTCGTGGACGGCGAGCTGACGCTCACGTACGCCCGGCTGTGGGACCGGACGCAGCGGCTGGCCGGCGCCCTGGCGGCGGCCGGAGTACGGCCGGGGGACCGGGTCGCGGTGCTGGCCGCCAACGGCCACCAGCTGCTGGAGGCCACCTTCGGCGTCCCCGCCGCGGGCGCCGTCATGGTGCCGATGAACATCCGCCTGTCCGCCGCCGAACTGGCCTACATCCTCGGCCACGCCGAGGTGTCCGTGCTGCTGCACGACGACGCGTCCGCGGCTCTCGCCCGCGCGGCGGCCCGCGGAACGGCGGTGCTGCTGGTGCCGTCCGCCGAGTACGAGCAGCGCGTCGAAGCGGCCGACCCCCTCCTCGTCCCCATCGAGGACGAACTGTCGCCCCTGTCGATCAACTACACCAGCGGCACCACCGGACGCCCGAAGGGAGTCGTCTACCACCACCGGGGCGCCTACCTCCAGTCCCTGGCCATGGCCCTGCACACCAGGCTCGACGCCGGCAGCGGCTACCTGTGGACTCTGCCCATGTTCCACTGCCACGGCTGGTGCTTCCCATGGGCGGTGACGCTGGCCGGCGCCCGCCACATCTGCCTGCCCAAGGTCGAGCCGGGCGAGGCGTGGCGGCTGATCCGCGCCCACCGCGTCACCCACCTGTGCGGCGCCCCGACCGTGCTCACCTCGCTGCTCGCGCACGACGACGCGCCCGCGGCCGAGCTCGACCCCCGCCTGCTGGCCTGCGTCGGCGGCGCGCCCCCGAGCCCCGCGCTGCTGCGCCGCGCCCTGCGCGCCGGGATCGACGTCATCCACCTGTACGGCCTGACCGAGACCTACGGCCCCGCCGTCATCTGCCAGCCCCAGCCCGAGTGGAGCGGCCTGGACGCCGAGGAGTCGGCCGCGCTGACCGCCCGCCAGGGCGTGGGCAACGTGATCGCCCAGCGCGTGCGGGTCGTCGGCGAGGACGGCTGCGACGTGCCGGCCGACGCCACCACGGTCGGCGAGATCGCGGTCCGCGGCAACGACGTCATGGTGGGCTACCACCGTGACCCGGAGGCCACGGAGCGGGCCGCGCCCGACGGCTGGTTCCGTACCGGAGACCTGGGGGTGGTCCACCCCGACGGCTACGTGCGCCTCGTCGACCGCGCCAAGGACGTGATCATCTCGGGCGGCGAGAACATCGCCTCCGTCGAGGTAGAGAACGCGCTGCTCAGCCATCCCGGCGTGGCGGAGGCCGCGGTCGTCGCGCGGCCGGACGAACACTGGGGCGAGGTGCCCGTCGCCTTCGTCACCCTCGCACCCGGCGCTCAGGTCACCGAGGCCGAGCTCATCGAACACGTACGCACCCGCCTGGCCCGCTTCAAAGCCCCCAAGGCGGTCCGCTTCGGCGAGCTGCCGAAGACCTCCACCGGCAAGATCCAGAAGAACGTGCTCCGCCGGCAGGCCGCCTCACCTGCGGACATAGGTTAAGGAACGCCCAGCGGGGAAGATCGCATCCACGGGGAGACGATCGGCAGTGGGGGCGTCATGGTCACTTCGCGCAGCGTGTTCCGGCGCAAACCGGTCGACCGCATCGCCACCGAACACGAGGGCGAGCTGGAAAGGTCGCTCGGCCTGTGGCAGCTCACCGCCATCGGGGTCGGCGGCATCATCGGCGCGGGCATCTTCGCCCTGGCCGGCGCCGTCGCCAATGAGACCGCCGGGCCCGCCGTGCTGGTGTCGTTCCTCATCGCGGGCATCGCCAGCGCCGCCGCCGCGCTCTCCTACGCCGAGTTCGCCGGGCTCATCCCGAAGGCCGGCTCCGCCTACACCTACGGCTACGCCGTCCTCGGCGAGATCGTCGGCTGGTTCATCGGCTGGGACCTGCTGCTGGAGTACACCGCGATCGTCGCGGTCGTCGGCATCGGCATCTCCGGCTACTTCGGCTTCCTGCTCCAGCAACTCGGCCTCGGCCTGCCCGCGTGGATGCTCGGCGCGCCCGGCACCGGCGAGGGGCACGTGGTCGACCTGTTCGCGGTGGTGCTCTGCCTGCTCATCGCCTTCCTGCTGAACCTCGGCATCCGCGCCGCCGCCCGGTTCGAGACCGTCGTGGTCGGGATCAAGGTCGCCGTCGTGCTGCTGGTCATCGTCGTCGGCTTCTTCCACATCAACACCGCCAACTACTCGCCGTTCTTCCCGTTCGGGATCGGCGGGGCCATCACCGGCGCCGCCACCGTCTTCTTCGCCGTCTTCGGCTACGACGCGATGAGCACCGCCGCGGAGGAGTCACGCGACGCCACCCGCCACATGCCGAGGGCCATCATCTACTCGCTCATCATCGCCATGATCCTGTACGTGCTGGCCACCCTCGTCCTGACCGGCATGCAGAACTACCGGGAGATCGACCCGGAGAGCGGCTTCTCCACGGCCTTCGCCTCGGTCGGGCTCTCCGGCCTGGCCACCCTGATCGCGGTCGGGGCCATCGTCGGCATCCTCACCGTCATGTTCACGTTCATGCTCGGCGTCACCCGCGTCTGGTTCTCGATGAGCAGGGACGGGCTGCTGCCCGCCTGGTTCGCCAAGCTGCATCCGGTACGGCGGGTGCCGACCCGGGTCACCTGGATCGTCGGGGCCGCCTCCGCGGTGATCGCCGGCTTCCTGCCGATCCGCGAGGCGGCCGAACTGACGAACATCGGCATCCTGCTGGCGTTCGTGGTCGTGTGCGTGGCCGTCATCGTCCTCCGCTACCGCCAGCCCGACCTGCCCCGCTCCTTCCGCACACCGTGGATGCCGGTGGTGCCGGCGGTCGGGGTCGTCTTCTCGATCTGGCTCATCACCTTCCTCGCCCCGGCGACGTGGCTCCGCTTCGGCGTCTGGTTCGTCATCGGCCTGATCATCTACTTCACCTACAGCCGCCGCCACTCGGCACTGAACGCCACCCCACCCGATTCCAGCGGTCCCACCCCCTGAGCACCCATCCTCCTCTTCCGCCGGTGGCCGCTGCTGCGGGCTCGTCACATCGGGGCGGTCGGGAACGTCAAAGCGGTGAAGGATCGCGATGACGAGGTAGGGCGCCATGAACGACAACGATTTCCTGGCCGGCCGGTTCGAGGAGCACCGGGGACACCTGAAGGCGGTGGCGTACCGCATGCTGGGGTCGCTCAGTGAGGCCGACGACGCCGTGCAGGAGGCGTGGTTGCGGCTCAGCCGGGCCGGTGCGGGAGATGTGGAGAACCTGGGCGGGTGGCTCACCACGGTCGTCGGGCGGGTGTGCCTCGACATGCTGCGCACCCGCACGTCGCGTCGTGAGGAGTCGCTTGAGTCGCGGCTGCCCGATCCGGTGGTGAGCCCGCCCGACGGCCTCGATCCCGAGCAGGCGGCCCTGGTCGCCGACTCCGTCGGGCTGGCGTTGCTGGTGGTGCTGGAGTCGCTCAGCCCGGCCGAGCGGCTGGCGTTCGTGCTGCACGACATGTTCGCGGTGCCGTTCGAGGAGATCGCGCCGCTCGTGGGGCGCTCGCCCGCCGCGGCCAGGCAGCTGGCCAGCCGGGCCCGGCGGCGCGTGCGCGGGTCGGCTCCCGTGCCCGACCCCGACATGGGCCGGCAGCGGGAGGTCGTCGAGGCGTTCGTGGCCGCCGCGCACCGGGGTGATCTGACCGCGCTGGTCGCCGTGCTCGACCCGGACGTGGTGCTGCGGGTCGACGCGGGCGCGCTGGCCGAGGCCGCGGGTCCGCGGGCCAAGGTGGGCGCGCTGGCCCGAGGCGGCTACGCGGAGCTGCGCGGCGCGGAGCAGGTGGCCGGGCAGGCGGTCACGTTCCGCCGCCATTCGCCGTCGTCGGCGCACCCGGCACTGGTCAACGGCCAGGCGGGGCTGGTCAACACCATCGACGGCCGGCCGTCCGCGGTGATGAGCTTCACGATCGAGAACGGGCGCATCGTCGGGATCGACATCCTGGCCGACCCGGACCGCCTGGCCACCCTCGACCTGACCGTGACGAGGTGATGACGGACTGATCGTGACAGTCGGCTGACCGTTGCTGGGGTGACTGGTGCTGGGTTGACTGGTGGCGGATCGATCGGCCGTGGGTCGTGTGGCGGACCGGGTGGCGGGCTTACTTGGCGGTGGGGCGGGCGCGGACGTGCATGCGTTCGCCCTGAGGGCCGAACAGGGCCAGGACCTCGCTGGGCTCGTCGTCCGGGTTGACGAACGCGTGCGGCGTCCGCGTGTCGAACTCCGCCACCTCGCCCGCCGCCAGCGTGACGTCATGCTGCCCGAGCAACAACCGCAGCCGCCCCGACAGCACGTAGAGCCACTCATAACCCTCGTGGACCTGCTGCTCGGGCTCGTAGCCGGGCCAGCGCGGGGGATAGATCTGCTTGTACGCCTGCATCCCGCCCGGCCGCCGGCTCAGCGGGATGTACGTCATCCCGTGGCGGTCGATCGGCGTCATGTGCACGCGCGGGTCGCCGGTGACCGGGGCGTCGATCAGTTCGTCGAGCTGGACGTGGTAGGCCCTGGCCAGCAGGAGCAGCAGCTCCAGGGTGGGTTTGCGGCCGCCCGACTCCAGCCGCGACAGGGTGCTGACCGAGATGCCGGTGCTCTTGGAGACCTGCGCCAGCGTCGTGTCCCGCTTCTGCCGCAGCGCCTTCAGCCGGGGGCCGACCGCCCGCAGCACGTCGTCGAGTTCCATGCGCTCCAGATTGCCATTTCGGCAATGAAGTTTGTCAAGCGGGCCCTCACGGACGGAAAGTGGCCGGAGCGCAGACAGGCACAGCAGACGTTCGAGAGGAATCGGGTGATGGACGCGACATACGACGTGGTGGTGATCGGCGGCGGGGCCGCCGGGCTGAGCGGGGCGCTCACGCTGGGGCGGGCGCGACGCAGGGTGCTGGTGATCGACGCGGGCAGCCCGCGCAACGCCCCGGCCGCGGGCGTGCACACGTTCCTGGGGCACGAGGGCGTGCCGCCGCGTGACCTGCTCGCCACCGGACGCGAAGAGGTCGCCGGGTACGGCGGCGAGGTGGTGACGGGCACGGTCGAGAAGGCGGAGCGGACCGGCGACGGGCGTTTCCGCGTCGTCCTCGACGACGGCTCCGCCGTCGAGGCGGGCCGGCTGCTGGTGACCACCGGCCTGGTGGACGAGCTGCCGCAGGTGGCCGGCCTGGCCGAGCGGTGGGGCAAGGACGTGCTGCACTGCCCGTACTGCCACGGCTGGGAGGTGCGCGACCAGATCATCGGCGTCCTGAACACCGGGCCGCTCGCCACGCACCAGGCCCTGCTGTGGCGGCAGCTGAGCCAGGACGTGACCCTCTACCTGCACACCGGCCCCGAGCCGGGGGAGGAGGCGCGCGAGCAGCTCGCCGCCAGGGGGATCACGGTGGTCGAGGGCGAGGTGGCGGGGCTCGCGGTGAGCGGCGGCCGGCTGAGCGGCGTACGGCTGGCGGCCGGCGGCGAGGTGCCCTGCCAGGCCCTGGCCGTCGCCTCGCGCATGACCGGCCGGACCGAGCTGCTGGAGGGGCTCGGGCTGGAGACGGCCGAGCAGGAGATGGGCGGGCACGTCCTCGGCGTGTACGTGCCCTCGGGGCCCATGGGGGAGACTGCGGTGCCCGGCGTGTGGGTGGCGGGCAACGTGACCAGCGTGATCGACCAGGTGGTCGCCGCCGCCGCCGCGGGTGTGCGTGCCGGGGCGGCCATCAACGCCGACCTCGTCGCGCAGGAGACCCGCGAGGCGGTCGCCGCCCGCCGTACCGAGGAGCTGGAGCGGCACTGGGACGCCCGTTACACCGAGAGCGGCCAGATCTGGAGCGGCGAGCCCAACGCGGTGCTCGTCCGCGAGGTCTCCGACCTGCCGCCGGGCCGGGCGCTCGACCTGGGCAGCGGCGAGGGCGGGGACGCGATCTGGCTCGCCCGCCGCGGCTGGCGGGTCACCGCCGCCGACGTCTCGGGCGTCGCCCTGCGCCGCGCCGCCGAGCAGGCCGAACGGGCGGGCGTGGCGGACCGGATCGACTGGCGGCGGCACGACCTCGCCGTCTCCTTCCCCGAGGGCGTCTTCGACCTCGTCTCGGCCTGCTTCCTGCACTCCACGGTGGAGATGCCGCGCGAGAAGATCCTGCGCAGGGCCGCCGCGGCGGTCGCGCCCGGAGGGGTGCTGCTGGTCGCCGGGCACGCGGGCTGGCCGTCCTGGCACCCCGACCCGATCCCCGGCGTGCACTTCCCGACGCCGCAGGAGGTGTTCGACTCGCTGGAGCCGGCCGAGGGCGAGTGGGAGGTGCTGCGCAGCGAGGAGCAGGAACGCCTCCAGAACGATCCGGAAGGGCGGCCGACCACCCGTACGGACAACCTGCTCCTGCTCCGACGCCTGCGCTAACGGATCTACACTGTAAAGGCGCCGGGCCGGGCGCCGTAGGCGGTGCCCTTGCCGGAGAGCCGCGTCGAAGCGGCGGCGGCCACGAAGGCGGACTCGCCCGGCCGCAGCGTCAGGTCGTCGCCGAGCCGGGCCTCGCCCTCCACGCAGAGCACGATCCGCGGCACGCCCCCGGCCAGCTCGTGGGTGCTCTCGCCGGCCAGTTCGTAGCGGGTCAGGGCGAACTCGGGGGCCGGAGGACGGTAGTCGTACGCGCCGGCGGGGTCGCGCTCGGGCTCGACCAGGAACGGCTCGGACGGGCCGAAGTCGACGACGCGCATCAGCTCGGGCACGTCCACGTGCTTGGAGGTCAGGCCGCAGCGCAGGACGTTGTCGGAGTTGGCCATGATCTCGACGCCGATGCCGCCGAGGTAGGCGTGCGGCACCCCGGCGCCGAGGTAGAGGGCCTGGCCGGGAAGCAGTTCGACGTGGTTGAGCAGGAGGACTGCGGTGATGCCCGGGTCGCCGGGGTAGGCCCGGGCGATGTCGCCGTA
This sequence comes from Nonomuraea fuscirosea, assembly GCF_035917475.1. Lineage (NCBI taxonomy): Bacteria > Bacillati > Actinomycetota > Actinomycetes > Streptosporangiales > Streptosporangiaceae > Nonomuraea > Nonomuraea fuscirosea. The sequence continues at coordinate 3,901,802 of NZ_CP109074.1, forward strand.
GGCGGCCAGTTCGGGCTCGTCCGAGTCGAGCAGCGCCCGTTCGATCAGGTCGCGCAGGGGGCGCGCGGCGTCGCCGAGCATCTCGGCGAACACGGTGCGCACCGCCCGCGCGGGCTCGCCGCCGATGAGCGTGTCGATCCAGGGCCGCAGGCCGGGCACGCCGAGCCGGTCGAGCAGGCCGGCGGCGGAGGCGGGCGCGCGGAAGCCGCACAGGCCGTGGAAGGGGGTGAGGGCGCAGACCATCTCGGGCTTGTGGGAGGCGTCCTTGTACGTACGGGCGAAGTCGCCGAGCGCGATCCCGCGCGCGTTCTCGTCGGCGAAACCGGCCGCGGCCTGCTCGCTCGTGGGATGGACCTGGAGGGAGAGCGGGCGTTCGATGGCCAGGACCTTGAGCAGGTAGGGCAGCTCGGCCCCGAACCGGGCGGCGGTGCGCTCGCCGAGCGTGGCGGCGGGGTCGCGGGCGATGAGGTCGCCCAGCGGGACGTCCCCGACGGTCGAGGGGGCGCCTGGATGGGCGCCCATCCAGAGTTCGGCCTGCGGTTTCCCGGTCGGCTCCGTGCCGAACAGGCGCGGCAGGGCGGTGACCGAGCCCCAGTCGTAGGGGCGGACGGTGGTGGCCAGGCGCATGGGCGCGCTGGCCGGTGGCAGGTCGGGCTGTGGCACGGCGTCGGCTCCAATCGTCGTACTGGAGCGTAGAACGGTAGCGCCGCGTACGCGCGGCCGGGGGCGCCCGTTCGACACCGACTATACGCCGGTATAGTCTGCTTTCCGGACGAACAGCATGCTGTACGAACGGACAGGAGGCGCGGAGTGACGACCGCACCGGACCCAGCGGACCTCACGGCGCGTGCCCGGATCAGGGACGCGGCGTTGCGCCACATCGGCGAGCACGGCTACGAGCGGGCCACCATCCGCGGCATCGCCGAGACCGCCGGCGTGTCACCGGGCCTGGTACGCCACCACTACGGCTCGAAGCAGGCGCTGCGCGAGGCGTGCGACGAGCACCTGACGAAGACCATGCACCGCCTGCACGAGCAGGCCGGGCAGCGGCCGCCGGCCGGGTTCAATCCGGTCGCGGTCATGGGCCCCTACCGGCGCTACCTGGCGCGGGCGCTGTCGGAGGGCTGGGCGACCCCGTTCTTCGACGAGATGGTGCGCGTCGGGGAGCGGTGGCTGGCCGAGGCCGACCAGGACCGGCCCGAGCCCCCCGACGTCGACCCGCGCACCCGCGCGGCGGTGCTGGCCGCGATGGCGCTGGCCCCCACCGTGCTGTCGCAGCTGGTCGAGCGGGGCATGGGAGCCGCGATCGACAGCGCGGAAGGCCAGGACAAGCTGCTGCGGGCGCTGCTCGACATCCACTCCCACCCCCTGCTCACCCCCGAGGAGGCGGCGCGCGCCAGGGCCGCGCTCGAAGGAGCTCCGTCATGACCGACGCCATCGCCGTCTCCGGCCTGCGCAAGGCCTTCGGCACGACCACCGCCCTCGACGGGCTGGACCTCGCCGTACGCGCGGGGGAGGTGCACGGCTTCCTCGGGCCCAACGGCGCGGGCAAGAGCACCACGATCCGCATCCTGCTCGGGCTGCTCCGCGCCGACGGCGGTAACGCCCGGCTGCTGGGCGGCGACCCGTGGACGGAGGCGGCCGGGCTGCACCGGCGGCTGGCGTACGTGCCGGGCGACGTGACGCTGTGGCCGGGCCTGTCCGGCGGGGAGGCCATCGACCTGCTCGGCCGGCTGCGCGGCGGCCTCGACCGGCGGCGCAGGGCGGAACTGCTGGAACGGTTCGACCTGGACCCGCGCAAGAAGGGCCGCGCCTACTCCAAGGGCAACCGGCAGAAGGTGGCGCTGGTCGCGGCGCTGGCCTCCGGCGCCGAGCTGCTCATCCTGGACGAGCCCACCTCCGGTCTCGACCCGCTGATGGAGGAGGTGTTCCGCGACTGCGTCAGGGAGGAGCGGCGGCGCGGCGACCGTACGGTGCTGCTGTCCAGCCACATCCTGGCGGAGGTCGAGGCGCTGTGCGACCGGGTGACGATCGTGCGCGACGGCCGGACGGTCGAGACGGGCACCCTGGACGGGCTGCGCCGGCTGGCCCGCACCTCGATCGAGGCGGAGCTGGCCGGCCCGCCCGACGGGCTGGCCGAGCTGCCGGGCGTCCATGACCTGAGTACTTCGGGCGGGCGGGTGCGGTTCACCGTGGAGGCCGCGGCGCTGGACCCGGCGCTGCGCCGGCTGACCCGGGCGGGCGTCCGCGGCCTGGTCAGCCGGCCTCCCACACTGGAGGAGCTGTTCCTGCGCCACTACGACAGGACCGCCCGCACGGGTTGAGGACCGCCGCCCCGCGCGAGCGCGCGCGAGACGCGCCGCGCGCGCGAGGAAGGCGGCCCCGTGCGGCCCCGTGCGGCCCCGTGCGGCCCGGTCAGCGGGCGCGCGGGCCCAGGATGACCGGCATCGTGCGGGTGCTGTTGCCCAGCAGCGTGTCCAGCGGCGGCAGCTCGTCCGGCAACGCGACCGGCTTCATCGCCGGGAACGCCCCGAACAACGCCCTGAGCGCGATCTCGCCCTCCAGCCTGGCCAGCGGCGCGCCGAGGCAGAAGTGCGGCCCGTGCCCGAAGGCCAGGTGCGTGACCTGCGGCCGGGTGATGTCGAAGACGTCCGCCTGCTCGTACTGGCCGGGATCGCGCCCGGCGGAGGCGAAGCAGGCCAGCACCGGCTCGCCGCCGCGCAGCCGGACGCCGTCGATCTCGACGTCGCGCACGGCGTACCGCATGGGGAAGTAGGCGATGGGGGAGTCCCACCGCAGTGTCTCCTCCACGGCCGCGCTGTAGGGGCAGCGCCCCGAACGCAGCAGCTCCAGCTGGTCCGGCTCGCTGAGCAGGACGCGGATGGCGTTGGTGATCAGGTTGACGGTCGTCACGTGACCGGCGATGAACAGCAGCTCGATCGTGGCGAACAGCTCGTCCTCCGACAGCCGCCCGCCGTCCTTCTCGTGCAGCTCGAACAGGTCGGTGATGAGGTCCTCGCCGGGCGTGCCGCGGCGCTCCTCGATGATCTCGTCGAGCAGCTCGCGCAGCTCCCTGCGCAGGGCGGGCGAGTCCTCCAGGCCGCCGACCTGGGCGATGGCGTCGCTGAGCCGGTGCAGATCGTCCTGGTGGGCGGCCGGGATGCCGATCAGCTCGGAGATGACCTCGCGCGGCAGCGGATAGGCGAACTCCAGCCGCAGGTCCACCGGCGCGTCCGCGGGCAGACCGGCCAGCCGGTCGATCAGCCTTGCGGTGAGCTCCTCGATGCGCGGGCGCAACCCGTTCAGCCGCCGCTGCGAGAAGGCGGCGGTCAGCGGCATGCGCAGCCGGCGGTGGCGCTCGCCCTCGGCGTTGAGCATGGACGTGTCGGTGACGATGCGGTCGATGGCCGTGCCCGGCGGCAGCGTGTGCCGGTCCGCCCAGTGGTGCAGCTCCCTGGACATGTCCGGATGGGTCAGCACGGTCATCAGCGTGGCGTAGTCGGTGGCGGCCCAGGCCCGCACGCCCTCCGCGGTCACGGGGACGAGCGGGCCCGCCTCACGCAGCCGCTCGTTGTCTCCGTGCAGGTCGGCGGTGGCCGGGTCGAGGATGAAGGGGCTGTCGTCGGTCATCTGAGGTCATCCCGTCCTTCGCGCGCTGACCGCCAGCGCGGCCACGTCCATGCCGGGGTCCTGGTCGAGGTAGAGGTCGCGGACGAGCTCGCCGGCGGCCGGCGCGTTGCACAGGCCGTGGCCGGAGAAGCCGGTCGCGTACAGGAAGGCCGGCGGGCCCGGCCGGTGCCCGATGAAGGCGGTCTTGTCCGGGCTGGCGTCGCGCAGCCCCGTGACGGCGGTGTGCAGGGCGAGCCCGGCCAGGCTCGGGTACGTCTCCGCCAGCCGTTCCGCCACCTCGCGCCGCCACGACTCGCGGTCGGCGCCCGGATAGCCCATGCCGATGAGCAGCCGGTCGCCGCGCAGCCGCACCAGCAGGCCGGTGGCGGCGTGCAGGGTGACGGGGATGTCCGGCGTGGCGGGCGGGAGCGGGTCGGTGGTGAGCAGCTCCTGCTCGATCGGGTCGGTGAGCGGCATGTCCACGCCGGCGCACCGGACCAGCGAGGCCGACCAGGCGCCGGCCGCGCACACGATGGCGTCGGCGGAGATCTCCCCGTCGGCGGTCTGGATGCGGCCGGCCTCGGCGTCGATGGCGGTGACCGCGCAGCCGGTGCGCAGCGCCGCCCCGGCCTGCTCCGCGGCGCGGGCGTAGGCCGTGACGATGGCCGTGGCGTCGGAGATGTAGGCGTCGGGCGAGTACGCCGCCGCGACGAGCGGCACGTCGCCGATGAGCGGATTGCGTTCCCTGGCCTCCTCGACGCCGATCAGGCCGACGTCGACCCCGGCCGCCCGCTGGGCGGGCAGGTCGGCCTCGAACGCGGCGACCTGCTCGGGCTCGGAGAACAGCACCAGGTAGCCGACCCGCCGCAGCGGCAGCTCGGTGCCCGGCCTGCTGGGAAAGGCCCGGTAGGCGTCGAGGCTGCGCACGGCCAGCGCCGAGCTGACCGGGTTGCCGGCGAAGTAGGAGCGCACCACGTCGGCGGTGGCCCGGGACGCGCCGGAGCCGAGCGTGCCCCGCTCCAGCAGCGTCACGTCGACCCCGGCCTCGGCCAGGTGGAAGGCGATCGACAGCCCGATCACGCCGCCGCCGATCACCACCACGCGCGAGTCGCGGCTCATGCGGGAGCCTGCAGTCTGCGCAGGTTCTCACCGGCCTGCCACGGGAACAGGTGCAGGTTCCACCCGCCCAGGCAGTTGCAGTAGAGGGCCATGTGGGCCATCACCGCGACGAAGTCCTCGTGGCTGTCCAGCCGCTCCAGCCCCGCCAGCAGCCGCTGGGTGAAGTCCCACAGCCGGTCCAGCCCGCAGTAGCCGAGGAACTCGGCCGGGGTGTGGGCCAGCTGCCGGGTCATCTGGCGCAGCCACGGCATCGGCATGCCGTCCAGGGCGGCGCGGACGAGCCCGCCGTAGCAGCTGTAGCCGAGCGGCCGGGTCTCGCCGTTGACGAACAGCAGCGTGGTCAGCACCGTCTCGTAGCTGCCCGCGCCCGAGGGGATGCGGCCCTCGTGCAGGTCGAGCAGCTCCTGCGGCGGCTCCAGCCAGATGCGCTGGGTCTCGGCGTGCACCTCGGTGACGAGCCGGTTGAGCTCGGGGTCGCCGATGGGCAGGCGGGGCAGCTCGTGGCCGCCGCTCTGGCCGGCCCGGCGGACCTCGGCGATGACCGGCTCCTTGGTGGTGTAGACCGAGCGCCACACCTCGCGGCCGGCCTCGGCGAGGGCGTCGAGGTCGTCCTCGGCGACCAGGCCGACCGGGGTGGCGTTCATGGGCTCGGTCAGCTCGCCGTACTTGATGCCGAGGTGCTGCAGCCGCGAGCAGAACAGCGTGCCGTCGGGCACCGTACGCCGGTCCACCCGGTATTCGGCGTCGGTGTGCAGCAGCGAGTGCACCGGGGCCAGGTGGTACAGGTGGTACCCGGCGACCAGGGCGTGTCCTTGCAGACTGCGGTAGGGCAGCGCATCCCACAGGCACTGGGCCAGGGCGGGGTTGCGCTGGTCGAGTTCGGCGGCCACGGTGATGCCGAGGCTCGGCCACGATATCTCTACTTGCTTAGAGTTGTTCACAATAAGTCACTCTAACGACACGTATCGTGACGATAGAGGTGGGGTGGCCCTGTTTACCGGGACATGACCTGGTCGGGGGCCACGCCGGGAGCGCCCCAGATCGACTCCGGATCCACGTACGGGCGGATCAGCTCGGTCAGCACGGGATCGCCGCGGCCGTGCAGCTCGTCGGTGGCGACCTTGCGGACCACGCCCGCCATCACGTCGGCGACCTGCACCCGCTGGTCCAGCTCCGAGTCGACCAGGTGCAGCCCGGCCATCCGGCCGCCGGCGATCTCGCGCATCTGCGCGACGCGCTCGTCGGTCAGCGTGGTCTGCTGGTCGTGCACGACCATGACGGGGCGGCCATCCGCGCCCCAGTACGTCACCGCGCGGACGATCGCCGGGATGAGCGGGTCGAGCGCGGGGAACACGTAGGGGTCGTCGAGCAGCCGTTCCCTGAACGCCTCGACCCGGTCCCGCGACCGCCACAGCGACTCCATGATCGCCTCCGCCGCGCCGCCGGCCCCGCGCAGCTCGTCCACCAGCCCGAACGTCTCCTCGACCGACGTGACGACCCCCTGGCCGTTCTTGGCCCGCAGCAGGTAGTTGAAGGAGTCGAGGAAGGCCGCCCACCGCTCGGCGCCGAACGCCCGCGGGCCCTCCCGGTAGAGGGTCACGGCCGTGGCCGCGGCCGCCGGGTCGAGGCCGAGGCGCGGCGCGTGGTCGTCCTGGAGCAGCCCGGCGACCTTGCCCACCAGGTAGAAGGTCTTGTCGGTGAGGAACACGCGCACGTTGCCGAGCACCGGCCCGCTCGGGCTGAGCAGCCACAGCAGCCCCGCCCGGTGCTTGTCGCGCAGCACGTGGCCCGCGGAGTACTGGGTGGCGGGGGTCGGCGCTCGCACGCGCAGCTCCGCGACGCACGCCGCCGCCGTCTCGGCGTCCATCAGCACGCTGGCGTGCGCGAACGTGTCGGTGTTGCCGCCGATGAGCTTCTCGCCCTCCGCGCCGGACTCGTCACACGCGATCTCGAGGGGTTCGTGCACACCAGCGAATCTATCCGGGGCCGCGGCCGGTCGCGAGACAATTTCTCCTGGTACGACCGCGCCGTGAGGCCAGGAACCGGAAGGACGCATGATCGCCACCCCCATCCCTCAGCAGGCCGGCCTCGGGCGGCTGGTCCGTGAGATCCGCGCGGAGGCCGACCGGGCCCGCGCCACCCCGGCCCCCGAGCTCACCTTCACCCTCTGGCGCCGCTTCGCCGACACCGGCGACCGGCTGGCCTACGAGCGCGCCTACTTCGAACGCCGACGGCGCCTGGCCGCCCTCGTCCTGGCCGCGCACCTCGACGGCCGGCCCGATCCGGCCCTGGACGATCTGCTGTGGTCGGTGTGCGACGAGCGCACCTGGGTCCTGCCGGCCCACGAGTCCCAGGACCGCCCGGGGGAGGCGTTCGTGGACCTGTTCGCCGCAGAGACCGGTCACACCCTGGCCGAGGCCGCCGTCCTGCTCGACGGCCTGGCCGACCCGCGCGTCCTGGCCCGCGTCCGGGAGGAGGTGGACCGCAGGGTGCTGCGTCCCCTGTACGCCGATCCGGCCCCGATGTGGTGGGAGAGCGCGCGGCACAACTGGCCGGCCGTGTGCGCCGGCGCCGCCGGGATGGCCGCGCTCGCCCTCGGCTCTCCGCACCTGCCCGCGCTGCTGCCCCGGCTGCGCGGGGCCATGGAGGCGTTCCTGTCGGGCGCGGGCCGGGACGGGGCCTGCCTGGAGGGGCCGGACTACTGGACCTACGGGTTCGGCTACTTCACCTACTTCGCCGAGGCGCTGCGCGAGCACACGGGCGAGGATCCGCTGGACGATCCGCACGTACGGGAGATGGCCGCCTACCCGGCCAGGATCGACCTCGGCGACGGCGCCAGGCCCGCCTTCGCCGACGCGCACGGCGAGGGCGGCTACCCCTTGGGGCTGCTCTGCCGCCTGTCCGGCCGTCTCGGCGTGCCGCTGCCGGTCCGCACCGGTGAGCCGTCCTTCCACGACGACCCCTGCTACCGGTGGGCCCACCTGAGCCGCACGCTGTGGTGGTCGCAGGACGTCCCCGAGACAGGTCCTGAGCCGTACTCGTACCTGCCGGACGCCGCGATCGTGGTGGCCAGGTCGGGCGGCACCGCCTTCGCCGCCAAGGGCGGGCACAACGACGAGCCGCACAACCACCTCGACCTCGGCCACTTCGTGCTGCGCGGGCACGGGCGGACGCTGCTGGACGACCTCGGCGCGCCGGAGTACACCCGCGACTACTTCCGCGAGGGCCGCTACCAGGTGCCCCACGCCTCGGCGGAATGGCACTCCGTCCCGCTGATCGACGGCGCCGGCCAGCAGCCGGGGGAAGACCGCCGGGCCGAGGTCGTCGCGCACGCCGCCGGCGACGGCGCGCTGACGTTCGCGCTCGACCTCACCGCCGCCTACGACGCCCCCGCGCTCGACCGGCTCGTCCGCACGTTCCGCTGGCGGGCCGGCCGGCTGGAGCTGGAGGACGACTTCACGCTCGGCAGCGGGGAGGCGCTGGTGGAGGAGCTGTTCGTCTCCCGCGTCCGCCCGTCCGTGGAGCCGGGGCGGGTGACCTGGGGGCCGCTCGCGCTCGCGGTCCCGCCCGGATGGCGGGCCCAGGCCGAGGAACGGGACGTACGCGGCCATCGCGGCGAGAGCGAGACGATCCACCGCGTGCGCCTGACCGCCCGCGTCCCCTCCGGCGCGCACCGCTTCGTCTTCACCGTGGAGTGAGCGGGGTGGCCTTCAGTCGCCGCGTCCCGCGCGCAGCCGGGCGGAGAGCGCGGCGGCCTGGGTGCGGCGCTGCATGCTGAGCTTGGCCAGCAGGTTGGAGACGTAGTTCTTGACCGTCTTCTCGGCCAGGAACATGCGCTCGCCGATCTGCCGGTTGGTCAGCCCCTCACCGATGAGGTCGAGGATGTGGCGTTCCTGCTCGGTCAGGGAGGCGAGGGGGTCCTTCCTGGCGGCCTGGTCGCGCAGGCGGTGCAGCATGGCGGCGGTGGTCTGGGGGTCGAGCAGCGACTGACCGGAGGCGACCGTGCGGACCGCGCCGACGAGGTCGGAGCCGTGGATCTGCTTGAGCACGTAGCCGGCGGCCCCGGCCATCACGGCGTCGAACAGGGCGTCGTCGTCGGCGAAGGAGGTCAGCATCAGGCACACGAGCCCGGGCACCCGGGAGCGCACCTCGCGGCACACGTCCACGCCGTTGCCGTCGGGCAGCCGTACGTCCAGGACCGCCACGTCCGGCACGAGCGCCGGGATGCGGGCGATGGCGGACTCGGCCGTGCCGGCCTCGCCGATCACCTCGATGTCGTCCTCGGACTCCAGCAACGCCGCCACCCCGCGCCGGACGACCTCGTGATCGTCCAGCAGGAACACCCGAATCATGCTTCCGACGCTACAGCGGGCGCGGCCGCGATCGTAGGGACGAAAGTCCCGGAAAACCGGCGAGGGCCCGCCACGATGGTGGCGGGCCCCCGGAAAGGTCCGTCAGGAGACGGTCAGGACGAACGAGGCGTCGCTCGGATGACCCTCGGTGTCGAGACTGCGGACGGAGACGCCGTGCAGGCCCGCGTGGCACCACGGGGACTTCACGGTCACGCTCAGCCAGCGCGGGTCGCCCCACAGGCCCACCGGCGTGGCGTGCACCGCCACCGGGCCCTCCAGGTCGACCTCGTGGCCGAGGATGACGCAGTAGAGCCCCTCGCGCACCTGCCAGGCGTGCACGACGTTCTTGCTGTCACCGACCGGCGAGCCGTCCCGGCCGATCACGATCGACGCCTGGGCGTACGGCGTGTCGGCCAGCGCGGGAGCGACCGGGGCCAGGACCGCGGCGGTGGTGAGCGCCGCCGCGGCCAGGCGTTTGATGGTGTTCATGTCTGTGTGCCTTTCTGTCCCGGGTCCCGGTCAGGAGATGGTGACGTCGAAGCCGCCGTCGGCCAGGTGCCCCGTGCTGGTGTCGTAGACGTGGACGGCGAGCGTGTTGTGCCCCTCGCACGTCGGGGACGGGTTCCGGTAGGCGATGTGCGGCAGCCGCCGCGCGTCACGCGGGGTGATCTGGATCAGCGCGCCCGTGACGTCCACCTTGTGGGAGACCTCCACGCAGTAGCGGCCGGTGGCGACCCGCTCGGAGGAGATGACGTTCTTGTAGTTGTTCAGTCCCCCGTCGGCGTCGACGATCGCGCCGGCCCTCGCGTACGGCGCGTAGATGTCGGCGTGCGCGACGGATCCGGCGGCCAGGAAACAGCTCGCGGCGGCCAGGACGAGACCGCCGGCCAGGGAATGACGCAGCATGGATTACCCCCTTTGGTACACCCGCAGAAGAGATCTGCAGCGGCACGCTAAGCCAGGGGAGGCGGCGGCGCCACGAACCACCCCGCGTCATGACGTTCAAGGAATCTTGACCGCGTCGGGCCGACGTCCGCGCTGGTCAAGGCGGCATGATGGTGCCCGCGCGCGAGCTTTTGAGGGGTCAGTGCTGTCCGACGGCGGAGACGGGCACGGCCGCCGGGTCGAGATCGCGCCGCCCCGGCAGCGCCAGGGTGATCGCCGCGGCCGCGAGCGCGGCCCCGCACCCGATCAGCATGCCGGTACGGAACCCCGCCTCCGACGGCAGCGCCCGGCCGGCGAAGTCGATGGTCAGCTGCGACAGGACCAGCCCGACCACCGCCGCCGACACGGTGGTGCCGATGGAGCGCATGAGGGTGTTGAAGCTGTTGGCCGCGCCGGTCTCCGAGCGGGGCACCGCGCCCATGATGAGGGCGGGCATCGAGCCGTAGGCGAACCCGATGCCGACGGCGCACAGGCAGGTGACGATCAGCAGGCCCCACGGGCTGCCGAGCAGGAGCATGGAGGAGCCGTACCCGAGGGCCATGACGAGGCTGCCGACGATCAGCGTCACCTTGGGGCCGCGGGCGGCCGACAGCCGGGCGCCGACCGGCGAGACGATCATCATCATCAGCCCCGACGGCGCCATCCACAGACCGGAGGCCAGCATCGACTGGCCCAGGCCGTAGCCGGTGGCCTCGGGCAGCTGCAGGATCTGGATCACGATGAGCGACTGGGCGTACATCGAGAAGCCGACCACGATCGAGGCCACGTTGGTCAGCAGGACCTGGGGCCGGGCGGTGACCCGCAGGTCGACCAGGGGGTCGCGGACGCGCAGCTCCCACCAGCCCCACACCGGCAGGACGATCGCCGCCGCGGCCAGCAGACCGAGGGTGGTGCCGCTGCCCCAGCCCCAGTCGGCGCCCTTGGAGACGCCGAGGAGCAGGCAGATCAGGCCCGCGCCGAGTCCCAGCGCGCCCACCAGGTCGATGCGGCCGCGTGCTCCGGTGGGCGTGGGCGGCACCAGCAGCCGGATGAGGACGCCGACCGCGAGGCTCAGCACGGCCGTGGCCCAGAACAGCGCCCGCCAGCTGGCGTACTCGGCGACCGCGGCGGCCACCGGCAGCCCGAGCGCGCCGCCGATGCCCATGGACGAGCTCATGAGCGCGATGGCCGGGCCGAGCCGGTCGGGCGGCAGCACGTCGCGCAGGGCGCTGATGCCCAGCGGGATCATCCCCATGCCCATGCCCTGCAGGCCACGGCCGATGATCATCGGGGTGAGGGAGCCGGCCAGCGCGCAGACGACGCAGCCGAGGACGAGCGGGACCGTGCAGACGAGCATCATGCGGCGCTTGCCGTACAGGTCGCCCAGCCGCCCCATCACCGGCGTCGTGACCGCTCCGGCCAGCAGTGTGGCCGTGACCACCCAGGAGGCGTTCGACGCCGAGGTGCCGAGGAGCACCGGCAGCTCGCCGATCAGGGGCACGACCAGGGTCTGGGTGAGAGAGGCGACGATGCCGGCCACCGCCATCACGGTGACGATGCCTTGGGGGCGGCCCCCGGAACCGGGCTCGGCCACGCGATTCCCCCTTCTGTGATCGACGCAAGCGGTGTGCACTCTACACATCGAGTGTTTCATGCACACATCGGGAGACTCGTACCCCGCCTGCCTGCTTCGGGCAGGTGGAATCCACCGGGGCCCTGGTTTAACTAAGGCGATCGCCTTAAAGTTGATCGGAATGTCAACGATGGAGGGGCCGATGAGCGACAGCCTGCCGAACTACCCGTTCGACCGATCCGCCACCCTGGAGCCGCCGCAGGAGTGGGCCGAGCTGCAGGCCGGCTGCCCCGTGGCGCACGTGCGGCTGCCCAGCGGCGACACCGCCCGGCTGCTCACCCGCTACGACGACGTGCGTACCGTGCTCACCGACTCGCGCTTCCGCCGCGGCGGCGGCGACGCCGCGCGCGTGTCCACCACGAAGGACGGCGGCATCTTCGCCCGGGCCGGCGAGGGCACGGACATGCGGGAGGGGGAGGGGCACATGCGCTGGCGGCGGCTGCTGAGCCGCTCCTTCACCATCAAGCGGATGGAGGCCTGGCGGCCCCGTGTGCAGGCCATGGCCGACGAACTCGTGGACGAGCTGGTCAAGTGGGGCTCCCCGGCCAACCTGTCGGCCGGGCTCGGGCTGCCCCTGCCGGTACGGGTCATCTGCGCGCTGGTCGGCGCGCCGAGCGCGGACCAGGACAAGTTCGCCCGCTGGTCGCAGGTCATGCTCACGCTGACCCGCTACAGCCAGGCGGAGGTGGAGGAGGCCTACCGGGAGTTCGACGCCTACGTCTCCGCCCTCGTCGACGAACGGCGCGCCGACCCGGGCGACGACCTGCTCAGCGAGCTCACCCAGATCTCCGACAGCGAGGACGGGCGGCTCAGCCACCAGGAGCTCATCGCCACGGTACGCGCGCTGCTGCTGGCCGGCCACGAGACCACCTCCAACATGATCGCCATCATGGCGGCGATGCTCCTGTCGGAGCGCGAGCGCTACCAGGCGGTCATCGACGACCCGGAGCTGATCCAGGGCACCGTGGAGGAGGTCCTGCGGCTGGACACCACGCTCAGCGTCATCGGCTTCCCCCGCGTCGCCACCGAGGACGCCGACCTGGACGGATCCGTGGTGCCGGCCGGAGCGACCGTCATCCCGTGCCGCCCGGCCGCCAACCGCGACCCGCGCAGATTCGACGAGCCCGAGCGGTTCGACCCGCGCCGGGCCAACGCCGCCCAGCACCTGAGCTTCGGCGCGGGCGCCCACTACTGCCTCGGCCAGCCGCTGGCCCGCCTGGAGCTGCAGGTGGTGCTCGGCACGCTCGTCCGCAGGCTGCCCACGCTGCGGCTGCGCGACGGCGTGGAGGACCTGCGGCTACGCAAGGGGCTGCTGTCCGGCGGGCTCGAGGACGTGTGGGTCACCTGGTGACCTCCGCGCCGGCGTCGGCCCGCTCCGCCCTGGCCAGACACGTGATCATGCGTACGGCCGAGCGCCTGTACGCCACCCACGGCCTGGCCGAGGTCTCCCTGCGCCAGATCGGGGAGGCCGCGGGGCAGCGGAACAAGTCGGCGGTGCAGTACCACTTCTCCGGCCGCGACGACCTGATCAAGGCGATCCTGGCCGAGCACGCCGAGGCGATCGAGCGGCACCGGCTCGCCCTGGCGGCGCGCCGGGGCGAGCCGGGGCCGCGCGACCGGGTCGGCCACATCGTGCTGCCCCGCATCGAGCACCACATCGAGCTGGGCACCCCCTCCTGGTACGGCCGCTTCCTCGCGCAGGTCACGGTCGAGCCGGCGCTGCGCGAGTACGCCGTGCGGGCGCATCTGAACACGGCCTCGCTGCGCCGCCTGCACGACGCCGGTCACCCGGGCAGCGCCCGGTCGAAGGACATGACCCGGCAGCTCATCGTGCACATGTCGGCCGAGCTGGAGACGGAGCTGGCCCGGGAGCAACCGCCCGCCCCGGTCGCCGCGGCGGCGTGGCGGCGGCTCGGCGCGGACCTGGTCACGGCCGTCACCGGCCTCACCATGGCCCTCGGCACCTTGGGCGGCACCGCTCAGGACGGACCTCGCGGGTAGCGGGGCGCGTGCGGGCGGTATTCGCCGTGCCGCACCGCCTCGCGCAGGGCCGTCAGGAAGGAGTCCGGTCCGTCGAAGTCGGGCATCTCCAGGTACGCCGCCCCGATCCCGTCCGGGTCGTGCGCGTCCGAGCCCACCGTGCCGGGCAGCCCGTACGCCAGCGCCGTCCGCCGCGCGGCCCGGTTGTGCTCCTGGTCGGCGACCTTGGCGTTGAACACCTCGACCGCGTCGATCAGCCCGGCCGCGCACAGCTCGCCCAGCTCGGCCCCGACGCCCGACCGCTGCGGGTCGTACGGGTGCGGCGCGCACACGATCCCGCCCTGCGCGCGGATCCGCCGTACCACCTCGCGGGCCGCCAGCACGTACGGGACCCGCTCGGTCAGGAACAGCCCGATCAGCTCGCCCGAGCCGGTGCGGATCTCCTCACCGGGCACCACCCGGGCCCCGATCTCCCCGGACAGCCGCTCCGCCGTCCCCGCGAGCTGGTTGTGCTCGGTGAGGCACACGACGTCGATCCGGTGGGCCGCGACCCGCTCGGCGAGCTGGGCGATCGTGGTGACGGCGTCGCCGGACGTGACGGTGTGCACGTGACAGTCGACCCGCACCCAGCCGGGGCGCACGTCCCGCGAGGTGTCAGGAGGAAGGATCACGAGGTGGGCCCGCCGATCGGCCGCACCGGTTCGGGCTGTCGGCCGGTCCGGCGGCTGAACAGGGAGGCGAGCACGGCGAGCACGGAGACGGAGGTCAGCACCCCCAGCGCGATCCGGTAGCCGGTGACGAGGTGGGCCACATCGCCGGGGGAGACGTGCGACAGGGTGCCGGCGAAGACCGCGGGCCGCAGGGCGGCCGGCAGCGGGCCGGTCACGAGCGACAGGGCCAGCGCCGTGCTGACCACGACGCCGGTGTTCTGCACCATGAGCCGCATCGCGTTGACGATGCCGACCCGGTGCGCGGGCAGCCGGTCCAGCAGGGAGGTGGCGGTGGCGGGCATGAACATCCCCGCCCCGGCCCCGACCAGCACCATCCCCAGGCAGATCACCGCGTACCCGGCGTCGGCCGAGACGAACGACAGCAGCACCACGAGCCCGGCCGTGCCGACGACGTTCCCGAGCAGGGCCGTCACCCGCGCGCCCAGCCACCCGTGCAGCGGCCCCGCGCACATCGAGGCGACCGTCATCGCGACGGACAGCGGCAGCACCTTCAGCCCGGCCGACACCGGATCCTCGCCGTGCACCGCCTGGTAGAACAGCGCGATCAGCAGCACGACCGCCATCCGGCCCACCGTGCTGAGGAACGAGGCCAGCAGGTCGAGCGCGAACACCCGGTCGGCGAACAGCCGCACGTCCACCACCGGATGGCGGCTGCGCCGCTCGACCAGCACGAACACCGGGACGAGCACGGCGAACAGCACGATCCCGCCCAGCACCACCGGATCCGTCCAGCCGAGGTCGGCCGCCTGCGACAGCCCGAACAGCAGCCCGCCCAGCGACACCAGCACCAGCAGGTTGCCCGGCACGTCGATGCCGCGCTCCCCGGTGGCGTCCTCGGTGCGGCGCAGTGTGACCGCGCCCCAGATCAGGCAGAGCACGCCGAGAGGCACGTTGTACCAGAACACCCATTCCCAGCCGAACCGGTGCGTCAGGAACCCGCCCAGAGTGGGCCCCGCGAGCTGGGCGACCGAGAAGGAGGCGATGTAGATCCCCATGCCGCGGCCGAGGTGACGGCGCGGGAAGGCGTCGGTGAGCAGTGCGGCGCTGTTGGTCAGCAACATCGCGCCGCCGGCCGCCTGCACCACCCGCAGCCCGACGACGTACCAGTCGGTCGGCGCGAAGCCCAGCAGCAGGCTGGCGCCGGTGTAGACGGCCAGGCCCCACAGATACAGCGAACGCCGGCCGAACATGTCCGCCAGCCGGCCGAACACCACCATGAGCACGGTATTGGCCAGCATGAACGACAGCAGGATCCAGCTCGCGGCGGCGGCGCTCGAATCGAAGTGCCGCACGACCTCGGGCAGCGCCACGTTCAGCGAGCTACTGCCGAGAGCGGTGACGATGCTGGCCAGGCCGACCACCGACAGCACCCGCCACGCGTACCGCAGCCGCGCCCGCTCGTCCTGCTCGGCGGGAGGGCTGGGGCGGGCCCCCGAGGTCGGTGCGGGCGTGGGCCGTGGCATCGTCAGAACGTGACCAGGGAGCGGATCACGTCGCCCGATCCCATGGCCGTGAACGCCTCGCCCACGTCGTCCAGCGTGATGCGCCTGCTGATCAGCCCGTCCAGGTCGAGCCGCCCGGCCCGCCACAGCCGCAGCAGCCGCCCGAAGTCCGTGCGCACGTCGCCGGAGCCGTACAGGCAGCCGAGCAGCCGCCGCTCGGTGGCGAACAGTTCGGCGGCGCTGAACGACACCATGTCGTCGGCGCTGCCGGCGCCGACCACGACGGTGGTGCCGCCGCGGCGGGTGGCCCGCCACGCCTGCCTGATGGTCTGCGAACGGCCCACGACCTCGAAGGCGTAGTCGAACCCCCGCCCCTCGGTCAGCTCCTCGGCCACCTCGTCCAGTTCGTCCGGCGTGGCCGTGTGCGTGGCGCCGAACCCGCGCGCCACCTCCAGCTTCTCCGGCACGCGGTCCACGGCCAGCACGGGGGCGGCCGCGGCCAGGGCGGCGCCCTGCAGCACGTTGATCCCGACGCCGCCGCAGCCGATCACCAGGACCGACGAGCCGGGCCGGACCCGGGCGGTGTTGACCACGGCGCCCACGCCGGTGAGCACCGCGCAGCCGACCACCGCCGCCACGTCGAACGGCACGTCGTCCGGGATCGGGATCGCCGCGCGCGCGTCGACCACGCACTCCTCGGCGAAGCAGCCCACGCCGAGCGCCGCGTGCGCGGGCTCGGCGCCGAGCCGCAGCGCGGGCGGCCCGGAGGGGCGGACGCTGACGCACAGGTTCGGCTGGCCGCCCAGGCACAGGTGGCAGGCGCCGCAGGGCGGGATCCAGGACAGGATCACATGGGTGCCGACCGGCGGGCCCGTCACGCCCGGCCCGAGTTCGACCACCTCGCCCGCGCCCTCGTGGCCGGGCACGAGGGGCAGGCGCGCGGGCAGCCTGCCCTCGCACATGGACAGGTCGGAGTGACAGACGCCGGCCGCCCGCAGCCGTACCCGCACCTCCCCGGGCCCCGGCGGCCGCAGCGTCAGCTCGTCGCTGACCTCGACCGGTTTGCCCGCCTCGCGCAGGACGACGCCTCGCATGTGATCTCCCCCGGGATTCAGAACTGCACGGACGTGGTGGTGAGGAACTCCTCCAGCCCGAAGCGGCCGTACTCGCGGCCGTATCCCGACTGCTTGAAGCCGCCGAAGGGGGCCAGGCCGTTGTGCGCGCCGTCGTTGATCCGGATCTGCCCGGCCCGCAGGCGCCTGGCCACCCGGCGGGCGCGCTCCGGGTCGGCGGAGCGCACGCCGGCCGCCAGCCCGTACGCGGTCCCGTCGGCGATCCGGACCGCGTCGTCCTCCCCGTCGTAGGGCAGCACGACCAGGACCGGCCCGAAGATCTCCTCCTGGGCGATCCGCGACTCGGGCGTGACGCCGCTCAGCACGGTCGGCCGCACGTAGTAGCCGCGCTCCAGCCCGTCGGGGGCGTCCGGCCCGCCGGTCACGACCGTCGCGCCGGCCGCGGCCGCCGCCCGCAGATGATCGCGTACGCGCTCCCGCTGCACCGCCGACACCAGCGGCCCGAGCCGCGTGGCCGGGTCGCGGGGATCGCCCGTCGTGTACGTCCGCGCCTCCTCGGCCGCGATCAGCTCGGCCTGGGCCAGTCGCTCACGCGGGACCAGCAGCCGGGTCAGCGCCGAACAGGTCTGGCCCGAGTTGAGATAGCAGGCGCCGACGCCCTTGCGTACCGCGTCCTCGAAGGCGGCGTCGTCGAGGTCGTCGAGCAGCACGTTCGGCGACTTGCCGCCCAGCTCCAGGGCGGTGCGCTTCACCCCGGCGGCGGCCAGCTCGGCGACCCGCCGCCCGGCGCGGGTGGAGCCGGTGAAGGAGATCATGTCCACCAGCGGATGCCCGGCCAGCGCCTCCCCGGCCTCCGGCCCCGTGCCCGAGACCAGGTTGAACACGCCCGGCGGGAACCCCGCCTCGTGCATCACGTCGGCCAGCACGAACGCGTTGAGCGGCGTCACCTCGCTCGGCTTGAGCACCACCGTGCAGCCCGCGGTGAGCGCGGGGGCGACCTTGGCCGCGATCTGGTGCAGCGGATAGTTCCACGGCGTGATCGCGCCGACCACGCCGATCGGGTCCCGGTAGACCACCGAGTCGCCGAGCCGCTCCTCGAACTCCAGCCCGGCCGCGATGTCCGGCATGGAGGCGAACGTGCGGACCGGCGCGCCCACCTGGATGGGCCGGGCCAGCCGGAGCGGCATGCCCAGCTCGTCCACGATCATCTCGGTCAGCTCGTCCGTGCGGTCCCGCAGCGCGTCCGCCACGGCCGCGCACAGCGCCGCGCGCTCGGCGGCGGGCCGGGCCGACCACGCGGGCAGCGCGGCGGCCGCCGCCTCCACGGCTCTGGCCACGTCCTTGGCGTCGCCGCGCGGCACCTCCGCGAAGGCCTCCTCGGTGGCGGGGTTCACCACCGGTATCGCCGTGCCGCCGCCGGCCGGAACCCACTCGCCGTCAACGTAGATCCGATGTGGCATGGCCCACCTCAGGTATGAGAGCTTAATTCTAGATTTCGATTCTAGATTCACTCCATCCCGCCGTCCAGGGCGTGGGCCATGCCCGCCGGGTCAGCCGATGCGCAGGGGGAGCGCCCGAGGCCCGCGCACCTGGCTGGCGGCCCACGTCACCGACGCCGGATCGGCCAGCTCGAACACCGGAACCCGTTCCAGCCACACCTCCAGCGCCACCCGCAGCTCCATCCGGGCCAGGTGGGAGCCCACACAGCGGTGGATGCCCAGCCCGAAGGCGGCGTGCCGGTTCACCTCCCGGTCGATGACCACCTCGCCGGCCCGGTCGAACTGGGCCGGGTCGCGGTTGGCGGCGGGGAAGGAGAGCAGGACCCAGTCGTCCTCCTTCATGTCCACGCCGTTCCAGGTCATGTCCTCCCTGACCAGGCGGGCCATGGTGACCGGCGCGTAGGCGCGCAGGAACTCCTCCATCGCGGTCGGCAGCAGCCCCGGCTCCGCCACGAGCCGTTCGCGGTCGGCCGGCGTCTTGGCCAGATGCCACAGGGACGCGCCGATCGCGCTCCACGTCGTGTCGATCCCCGCGATGAGCAGCAGTGTCATCGTGCCGACGACGTGCAGGGGCTCCAGCTTGCGGCCGTACAGCTCGGCGTTGATGAGGTACGTCGTCAGGTCGTCGCGCGGGTTGGCGACGTGGTCCTGAATCTGCGCCACCAGGTAGTCCGTGAGCTGGTCGAAGCCCTGCAGCCGCTCGTCCTGCGGCTTGTTGATGCTCTCCAGCGCGATCTCGACGAACCTGGCGAAGCGCGGGCCGTCCTCCGGCGGGAAGCCGAGCATGTCGGAGATCACCCGCATGGGGATGTGCTGGGCGTACTCGCGGGCGGCGTCCACCACCTCCCGGCCCTCCATCTGGTCGATCAGCGCGTGGCAGAACGCCCTGGTCGCCTCCTCCCGCTTGGCCACCGCCGACTTGGTGAACGCCGGCAGCAGCAGCTTCCTGGCGTCGTGGTGGAAGGGCGGATCGGAGGAGATCGGCGGCACGGCTCCCACCGGGGCCAAGTCCTTCGGCGGGCGCACGTTGCTCACGATGATGGCCCGGGAGGTGAAGCGCTCGGTGTCGTACGCGACCGCGGCGACGTCCTCGTACGTGGTGGGCAGCCACACCCCGCCGAACCGCTCGGTGTGCGCGATCGGGCAGCGCTGCCGGAGGTCGTCCTGGATCGGATAAGGATCGGCCGCCCATACGGGATCGACATGGGAGAAATCGGTCGCCCAGTCGGCGACCGGGTCGGTGACGATCTCGGTGACGGTGCCGATCGGGCGGCTCTTGCGCTGTTCCTCCAGTTCCTCGCCGAAGCGCTCGCCGGCCGTCATCGCAGCGCTCCGTCCAGCACCTCGATCGCGCGTTCCGGGCAGTTGGACGAGGCCAGGCGCGCACCCTCCTCCTGCTCAGGCGGCACTTCGCCACCGCCGAGCACGGTGCCGTAGCCCTCGTCGTCCTCGCCGAACAGGCCGGGCGCGAGGTCGTAGCAGCGCCCGTGACCATGACAACGTCCGGGGTCGATCTGTACCTTCATGGGCTCTCGTTTCCCGTCTGTGGTGGGACACGTCGTTGAGCGAATTAAAAAAGCGTTCATTTGTCCCGTCAAGCCCACGGGGTTTCATCAGGACCGTTGTTGTCTGACGGCCTTGCAGATGTCAGTACGGCACCAGGGATGTCAGTGGACCTGGCAGTAGGCCCATCGGAGATGTCAGTAGGCGCGTGTACAGCAGGGGGTCGGCCAGGGAAATGAGGACGGTATGGCCCCGTCGGCTGGCGTTGGTGGTGGCACCGGCGTCCGGCGAGTCGTTCGCGTCGTGGGTAGATCGGATGGCCCTGCGGAACGGATGTCCGGCGTGGACGATTGTCGAGGCGTTAGGGCTCGATATACGCGGGAGGTGACGTCCGTTCACTGGCGTACGGCATCGTCACGACGCCGGAGACGCGTAGGGCGATCGAGGCTGCCACAGGCGTGAGCTCGGAGGTCGTGCGTGGGATGCACCTGGAGGTGTTCGACGGCTCGGCTGTGGATCTGACAGGTGTCCGCGTGGGGGAAAGGACTCAGTCCGCCTGGCAGAGAGGGCTATGCGAGTGGGCGGGCGAACGAGTCCACGATCTACCGGATCTGCCCTCGGGTCCGGGGTGGTATCGGCTGCGCTACCACGCCGTGAACATGGACGAGGGCGCGGAGGTGAACAGCTCGATGGACGTGGTCATTGACCGCTATCTGCTGCGGATCTGGCCGCAGGATGCATCCACACCGCATGTGGTCAAAAGCACGAGCCACCAACTTGCCTACTGGCGCAGTGTGAGCTGAGCTTGGACCCCGACGCCATAGCCTGCGCCCAATCCAACCCGAAGTATGACATGTGATCTTCGACCGGCTACTGCCAACGCGGATGACGCGAGCGCTCATATTTTGACCCACGTCGAAGTGACAGCGCCGAGGTCGGCCGCAGGTCTCACTGTCATCTTCGCTGCGTCCAGACATCTGGTGTCTGTCAGGGGCAGGGCGGCGGCCGTGAGCAGCGGGGAGAACCTTGATCGAGCGGAGGGGTGACGGTCTACAGCAGGTGCAGGTCGCGTGCGGCCTGGACGGCGGCTCTGCGGTCGCCGACGCCGAGCTTGCGGTAGATCGCCCGGCAATGGGTCTTCACGGTGTTGAGCGTCACGTACAGCTCCGACGCGATGTCGCGTTGCGACAGGTTCGCCGGCAGATACCGCAGCACGGCCAGCTCCCGCTCGGTCAGTTGCTCGGCGAGCACGGCCACGCGACCGGCCCGCGCCTCGGCGACGCCATGGCGGGATCGCGTACGCGCCAGGTAGCGACCGGCGATGCCGGGGTCGGGGCAGCGGGCGAAGACGGCCCGGGCCTCGGCCAGGAGCGGCTCTCCGGCCGGATCGCCCAAGCCGATGAGCGTGTCGCCGCAGGCCGTCAGGACGAAGCCCAGGGCAAGATCGGTGGAGGCCCGTCTGGCCAGGCTCAGTGCGTGCGTCGCGTCCGCGTGAGCGCGCGCCGGGTCTTCGCCGGTTCTGGCTCGGATCGCGTAGGCGGGCGCGATTCCGTGATAGGAGGCCAGCCCGAACCGCCGCGCCGTGTCCACCGCCGTGCACGCGGCGCTCTGAGCGCTCACCGCGTGGCCGTCGTCGAACTCCACCACGGCCAGGTACACCAGGGCCAGGACCTGCGCCGTCCTGATCTCGTCGGCGGCGGCCATCTCGGCCGCGAGCCGCAGGGCCCGCCTGGCTTCGCCGGCCTGCCCCGCCCACGCGTAGGCCGCGCCGGCCGCGGTCGTGAGATCGCTTGAGTACGCCATCAGGGACGCGCTCACCTGCCGGGCGGTGCCGAGCGCGGCGGCGACGTCACCCCGGGCGAGCTGGATGTTCACGCGCAGCGAGATCGACGGGGTCTGGTCGAAGCCCTCGGGCGCCGCGTCGAGCATGATGCCGAGCCACTCCTCGGCGCGCGCGTAACGACCGCTGATGTATTCGCACCAGCCGTACATCAGAGCGCACCACGTCAGGGTCTTCGCCACCTCGCCGAGCCGGTCGAGCAACCCCCGCAGGGTCTCCGTCTGGCCGTCGGCGATCAGCCGCGGTCCGTGCACGAGCAGCAGCCGGCCGGCCTTGTGGAGGTCACCGCAGGCGAGCCGATGGACGATCGCCTGACCGTGATCGCCCTGGGCTTCGAACCACGCCGCGGCGCGGGCGTGGAGGCCGGGGACGCGCTCAGGGAAGGCCTGGTGCGCTTCGAGCCGCAGCAGATCGCGAAAGAGGTGGTGGTAGCGGAACCAGGTGCGGGTGCGGTCGAGACCGATCAGGAGCTGGTTGGCGCTCGCGGTGTCGTTGAGCCAGGCCGCCCCCCCGGACGCGTCGGTGACGGCATCGACGAGGGCGCCGTTGAACTGGTCGAGTATCGACGTCTCCAGCAGGCGCCGCCGATCGTCGGCGCCGACCGTGGCCAGGAACTCGTCGCGGAGATAGTCGACCACGAACTGATCGTCGCCCCGGAACGCTTCGATGAACCCGCCGGGGTCGGCGGCCCGTTCGAGCGACAGGCCCGCGAGCACGAGTCCGGCGGCCCAGCCCTCGGTCCGGCCACAGAGCTGATCGAGAAGAGCCCGGTCGAGCGCGGGCGAACCGAGCAGACCGGCTGCCTCGTCGGCGTCGAAACGTAAGTCGGCGCCCCGGACCTCCGCCAGCTGATCGCGTACGCGTAGCCGGCCGAGCCGGAAGGGCGGGTCGATCCGGGTGGACAGCACGATGGTGACCTGGTGCGGGCAGAGCTCGATGAGGCGTTCCACACCGCGCTGCACGCCGGCGTTGTCGATCAGGTGGTAGTCGTCGATGACGACGACGAGCGGGCCGGCGACGGCGGCGAGCTGGTTCACCAGAGCGGTCACGACCACGAACTCGTCGCCGTTCGAGCCGACCACGATCGCCTTCAGGTCGTTCGCGGCGATCGGGTGCGCCTGCCCGATGGCTTCGGCCAGATAGGACCAGAACCTGACCGGGTCGGAGTCGCTCTCCTCCACCTGCAGCCACGCGACGGCTTCTGGCCGGCCGGCCAGCCACGACGCCAGCAGGGTCGACTTGCCCGAGCCTGCCGGGGCGCTCACCAGGACCAGGCGGGCCTGGCCGCCGACGCCGCGGTCGAGGAGGTCGTCGAGCCTGGAGCGGCGGACGAGCTGACCGGGCGGCGGGGGCGGGCGCAGCTTGGTGGCCGCCAGGCTCGTCTCCCCCATCGTGCTCACGTTCTAGAACCTACCGCCCCGGATCTCACCCGGGTGAGATGGCCGGCGGTGTGAGGCCGCGTCATGCCGCTCGCCGTGATGATCGGGTCATGCGTCAGCCGACCACTTACGAGATCGTGATCCGGGGCCGGGTCAGTGCCAGGCTCCTGCGGCCGCTGCTCGACGACTTCACCCTCGACCATGCCGGCGACGGCGTCACCCGCCTGGTCGGCCACATCGGTGACAGCTCACACCTGCACGGCGTCCTGGCCCATTTGATTTCGGTCAACATCGAAGTGATCTCCATCGCGCCCCTCGGCGCTGATGGGCCGGGACGGCGCGCGTGAAGATCACCGGCACGCGAAGGGAAACGATGATGGAATCTCACCAGCGCAACGCCGCGACAGACGGCCAGAGCGGCAGCACGGCGGGCGGCACGATGCGGGCGATCGTGCAGGACGCCTACGGCTCGGCGAACGTCCTGCGCCTGGCGCGGATCGCCCGGCCGAAGGTCACCGGCGACCAGGTGCTCCTGCGGGTGCACGCGGCCGGGCTCGACCGGGGCACGTGGCATGTGATGGCGGGCCTGCCGTATCTGATCCGCCTGGCCTTCGGATTCCGCAGACCGAGGAATCCGGTGCCCGGGCGTGATGTCGCCGGCACGGTCGTCGCGGTCGGTTCGGCGGTGACCAGGTTCTCCGTGGGCGACGAGGTGTTCGGGGTCGCCCCGGGCTCGTTCGCCGAATACGCCGTGGCCCGCGAGGACAAGCTGGTCCGCAAGCCGGCGAACGCCACCTTCGAGCAGGCCGCGGCGGCCCCGATCTCGGGGGTCACCGCGTTGAGGGCCGTGTGCGACGTCGGCCGGGTCCAGCAAGGGCAGCGGGTGCTGATCACCGGCGCGTCGGGCGGGGTCGGCAGCTACGCCGTGCAACTGGCCAAGGCCTCCGGGGCGGAGGTCACCGGCGTGTGCGGCCCTGCCAAGCTCGACCTGGTGCGCTCGCTCGGCGCCGACCATGTCATCGACTACACCCGCGACGACTTCGCCGACGGCGCCCAGCGCTACGACGTGATCATCAATATCGCGGGAAACCCCACCCTGTCACGGCTGCGCCGCGCGCTCGCGCCCACCGGGACGGCCGTCTTCGTCGGCGGCGAGGACGGCGGCCGGCTGACGGGAGGCATCGACCGGCAACTGCGCGCCCTGGTCCTGTCACGCTTCGTCGGCCAGCGGCTGACCGGTCTCATCGCCAGCGAACGTGCCAGTGACATCGAACGGCTCGGCGACCTCATCGAGGCGGGCAAGGTGACGCCGAGCATCGACCGAACCTTCGCACTGGAGCAGGCGCCGGAGGCCATGCGCCACCTCGTCGCGGGAAACGCGCGAGGAAAGATCGTCATCACCGTCTGAGCCCGTCCTGTCATCAACGAGACCCGGGGCCGTCGCGGCGCTCGGGCTCGTCGGCTACGCCCTGCTCATGGTGGCCCCGTCGATGCCGCCGGGGCGGCATCGACGGGTGTCACATTCGTGGCCGCACTTTCGTCGTACAGGCGACGGCCGCCGCCGACCGTCGGCCATCTGGACGAAGAGAAGCCACATGTCAGCAGAGCAGGTCACCGGCAACAGGCGTTGTTCAGCCGTTTCCACGAGGCGATCAACAGCGGCGACGCGGAGATGATCGCCAAGACGATCGACGAGCTCGTCGCGCCGGATGTGCTGTTCCACGCGCCGGCGCCGATCGACGCGACGGGGGTGCAGGCGCACAAGCAGGTGCGGACGGTGCTCCTTCGCGCCTTCCCCGACCTTCGCGTCACGATCGAGGTCGTGATCGCGGAGGGCGACAAGGTCGTCTACAGGAACACGGTCACCGGCACCCACCGGGGCGAGTACCGGGGGCATGGCGTCGACGGGCAGATCCGTCACCTACAACGAGATCTTCATCTTCCGGTTCGCCGACGGCCTGATCGCCGAGATCTGGGGTCGTGGACGTCTTCTCGCAGCTGCGGCAGCTCGGCGCCATCCCGACCTCGCCGAGGCACCTCCGCCGGGGCATCAGGCTCTCGCGCGCCCCCTTCGAGGGCTGAGATGTTCTCCCGACAGTTGATCTTCGGCTGGCTACTGCCAACTTCGATGACGCAACCACCGGTATTTCGACGTGAGTCGAAGTGACAGTGCCCAGGTCGGGAGCAGCTCCCACTGCCATCTTCGCTGCGTCCAGACAGTCGTGAGTCACAAACTTGCTGATCAGCAACGACTCCTGCTTGAGGTGGCGATGCGCCGGCGGCCTGCGCTGATCGCGGGCCGGGTGGTGAGTGCCGGTCAGTGGTTCGCGGTCTTGAGAGCGACGGCGATGCTCATCATCGATGAACTCAGCTTCACCGGCAACCTGCTGGACGCTCTGCGCTACTTCGTGGACCAACCCCGCTACGACCCGTGGGCCGGCACCCTCTGGCATGAATACTGCGACGACTGCCACCCCACCGCCGTCACCAACCGGGTCCTCAACCACCCTAAGATCAGAACCGTCGACCCGGCGCTGCTCAAACCGCTCGCCCTCTGCGAATCCGGCGCGCCCCACCACCTGCATCCAGCCGAAACCGCCGAAGGCCTCGACCTGCCCGAGGCCGCGCTGCTCCTGGCCGGCGAAGGCACCCGACCCTGGCAAACCACCTCAGCCGTCCGGGCATCCTTGAAGCGAGTACGGGCCCAACAGTTGATCTTCAGCTCCGTACGCCACCACCCGCGTGGTTTCAGGATACTGTAGGCCCCTTGAGCCTTCTTGCCTGCTGGTCTTGGGGATGCTCCTTCGCAGAGAAAGGCCAGCTGGTCGTGTTGGATGAGGCTGTTGCTCGTTACACCGACATGTGCGATCAGTTCGGTGAGGACATGGCCTACACGGTGACGATTCCCGACTCGGGCGTCCTCACCATCGACGACGCCGTGCGCCGCATGGGATATACCGCTACCGACCTGCAGGACCCCGACGACCTGCCGCATCCCCGCGGCAGCATCTCACTTCACCAGGTCGGTGCTGGCATCGTCACCCTGGATTGGGTCTTCCCCGTGCCCGAGCGCCGACAGGTGACTGACCACCTGGGCGGCGAAGGTTTCCGGCACTGGTATGTGGCCTTCGACATCAACGGCTGCACCAGCATGCACGTCCGTTACGGAGAAGCCGAAGGTGACCTTGAAGGTCCCGAGCCGGCCTCCCGGCCTTTCACACCCTGGACCGAGGTTCTCGGACCGATGAGTGCCTATGTCGGTCTCTTCAACAGGTGCTATGACAGCGAGGAGGCGGATGCGTCAGTGGACATCGTCGCAGCCTGCCTCGCTGTGGTCGAAGCCCAAAGCGGCGTTCGCCTGGATTGGGAGCTGATGAACAGTCCCGCTCCGATTCTGTCACTCCCGATTCCAGATTTCGCTTAGCACCCACGGCACCCACCGCAGAAAGCGCTGGAGGTCGCCGCCCCCTTGATGCTGGGATGCTCCGGCATGCTCAGCCTGATCATCTGACGGTCGCCTGATCCCTGCGCGGGTCAAGAAGAACGATCTTCGGTCGACTACTGTCAACTTCGATGACGCGAGCGCCAGTATTTCGACGTCCATCGAAGTGACAGTGCAGGTCGGGAGCAGCTTCCACTGTCCTCTTCGCTGCGTCCAGACACCGTTGTCCGGCGCGCTCGGGGATGTCAGAACGGCACGGGTCAGGTCCCGAATGCGAGGAGTGCATCTGCTTTCTCGCCTTGGCCGGCACGACGCTCGCCCTGGACCTGGCCGCGCGCTGACAAGCACTGAGGATCTCAAAGCCCCGGAGGCCAGAGCCATGGTGCCTCCAGATCGAACTGCTCGACGAACTCCGCACGCTCGTACCGACGCGCTGAACGCCCTTGCACCCACACCGCGTCCACGTCCGGGAAGGGCAGGGTCGAGATGGAGTGTTCGTCGAACGCGTCCGCCACCGTCGCCAAGACGGTGTTGTTCGACGCCGGCGACGGGAACGGGTTCAGCACTGCCAAAGACGACGGACCGAGGTTGTCGACCGTTGGCTACGCTGGGGCACGGTCGGAGCGGGTGCGTCAGGATCCCGCTCGGTGCTCGACGGTCAGTGTGCTGCGGTGACTGCCCGCTCGCGCAGGGCGTCCAGCTTGGCTGCATGACGAGTGCCCGGAACGGCCCAGTTCAGGACGATGTGCAGGTCAGCGCGCTCGATGGCGAGGATGTCGCAGTCGACAGTGATCGGTCCGAGCTCCGGGTGCACGATCGTCTTGTGCGAGCCCTCGAGCGGCAGGGTCTCGTAGCGCGCCCAGAGCTCGTCAAAGCGCGGCGACGTGCGCAGACCGTCGATCAGCTCTGCGACGGCGCGGTCGTCCGGATATCGGTCGGCAGCCCGCCGCAGATCAGACACCATCATGCGCTCGAACGCATCGGTGTGTGCAGCGTCTCGCTCCACGCCGGAGGCGCCGGCCGGCGCCTCAGCGGCGAAGTGTCCCCAGATCATGTTTCGAGCCAGTGCGTGGTCTCCCGCTCGGGAGTCAAGCACGGTGGGCGTGCCGAACAACTCTCCCCACAGCGGGTTCCACTGCACGGCATCCCACGTGGCGGTGAAGACGGCCACCGGTGTGTCGCTCATCCGGTCGATCATGCGCTGCACACCGGCCGGTATCTCTCTCGGCACCGAGCCTGAGGGAGGGACCGCCGAACCGGCGAGACGATAGAGCACTTCCCGGTCCACGGCGTTCAGGCGCAGCACCTCCGCCAAGGCCCGTAGCACCGGGGGCGAGGGGTTGGTCGCACGGCCCTGCTCGAGCTGCACCAGGTAGTCAAAGGAGATGTCGGCCATCAGCGCCAGCTCCTCACGCCGCAGGCCAGCCACCCGGCGGCGGCCGCCGGCCGGCAAGCCGACGTCGGCAGGGCCGATGCTCTCTCGCCACGCGCGCAGGGCGCTACCTAGCTCGGTCCGGGTACGCATTCTTTCAGTATGAGCCGCTGCCTGCGGGGCTGGGTGGTACTGGCAGTCATAGCGAGAACGACGCCTGGTACCGCCCCGCGAGCACGCAGAGGATCGACTCGTCGGAAGGGCGCTTCGCCGTCCGAGTGCGGCGATTCGTGACGGGCCCCGTCGCCCTTCTGCCGAACAGATCCCCGGCAGCGGCTCACGTCGCTGCCAGCACAAGAAAGATCTCGTGATGACACAGACCATCGGAATCATCGGCTCAGGCCTGGTCGGCGGTGCGCTCGCCCGTTTGGCCGTCGACGCAGGCTACAACGTCGTCCTCAGCAACTCGCGGGGCCCGGAGACGATTTCGGGACTGGTCCAAGAGCTCGGACCGCTCGCACGCGCCGGAACCGTCGACGAAGCGATCGCGGCGGGTGACATCATTGCGCTCCCACTGCCCCTGGCCAGCTTCGAGGCGTTGCCGGCTGACAAGCTCGCCGGGAAGGTGGTCCTTGATCAGACGAACTACTACCCCGAGTTCTGGCGCAACGCCGAGCTGGACAACCTGGCGCTCACCTCGAGCGAACTCGTGCAGCGCCACCTCAAGGACTCCATCGTCATCAAGGGGCTGCACAACTTCGACTGGAACCACATGTACTCCAACGCCCGCCCGAAGGGCGACGCCGAACGGATGACGATCCCGGTAGCAGGGGACGATGATGACGCCAAGCGGCTCGTGACGCAGTTCTTGAAGTCGATCGGCTACGACGTCGTCGACGCCGGCTCGCTCGCCGAGAGCTGGCGCATCGAGCCCGGCGCTCCGATCTACTTCTGGCCGTACGCGCCCGTAGTGCCGGACGGACTCACCGAGGACGAGGAGAAGCGGCACTACCTCGAGGCCCCGGTGCCGCCCGTCACAACCGAGACAGCCCGAAAGATGATCGACCGCGCGGTGCGCCCGTCGCCCGTCGGCGGAACGCTTGCAAGCATGCCTCCGGCTCACGTCGCCATCTTCCTGGCGCTTGCGAGCGGCAACACCGTCCAGAAGTAGCGCGCACCCGCAGGTGCATGTCGTCCGGGCGGCGGTGTCCAGAGCGGCCTCGACCGGACGAACCGTCCGGAGGGCACGGGCAGGGCCTGGGTGGTACCCGCAGTCCTGGGGAATACGGGCGCCTGGCACCCCAGAGCAGGCGGCCCGAGGATCGATCTCGTGCCGGCCGGTCCTGGTCGAGGAGCGGTCGGCCTGGCTGGGTGGCGGCGACCTGGAACCGCCTGTAAGTCGCGCTGATCCAACCGCGATCCATCACCGAACGAGGAATGTTCAATGTCACTGTTGCTTTCTGGGAAGACCGCTCTCGTCACCGGGGGCTCACGGGGTATCGGTCGCTCGATCGCCGAACGCCTCGCGAGCCAGGGTGCGACCGTCGCGCTCACGTACAACGCGAGCAAGGCCGGCGCCGACGAGGCGGTCGCGGCCATCGAGGAGGCAGGGGGAAGCGCCGTCGCGCTGTACGCCGACCTCGCCGACGCGGGGTCGATCCCGGACCTGTTCGACCGGCTCGACCGGGAGTTCGCCGAGCGCACCGGGAGCACGGCGCTCGACCTGCTGATCAACAACGCGGGCAATTCGGGTTGGGGCGGCATGACGGACGCCACGCCCGAGAGCTGGGACGCCATGTTCGCGGTCCACGTCCGAGCACCGTTCTTCGTGGTCCAGTCGGCGCTGGGCCGCCTCGCCGACGGCGGACGGATCGTCAACGTCTCCTCCGCGGCGGGCACCCGGCCGATGCAGGCCGTCCCCGTCTACTCCATGGCCAAGGCGAGCATCAACAACCTGACCCACACGCTCGCGATCGAGCTCGGACCGCGCGGCATCACGGTGAACGCCGTGGCGCCCGGCTGGGTGCGCACGGACATGAACACAGCGGTGCGTGAGAACGCCGACCTCGTGACCGCGATCGAGGCGGACACCGCGCTGGGACGGTTCGGCGAGGTCTCCGACATCGCAGCGGTGGTCGCCTTCCTGACCTCCGAGGACGGCCGCTGGGTGACAGGTCAGGTCATCGAGGCGAGCGGCGGCTACAAGCTCTGACCGTTCTGGCACCGCAACCAACCAGCTCCACAGAGGAAGACATGCGCATCGGAATAGTCAACACAGGAAACATCGGACGAGCGCTGGCCCGGGCATGGCTCGCCGCGGGCCACGAGGTCATGGTGGCGAAAGACGGCGGGCAGCAGAAGCTGGACGCGTTCATCGAGCAGAATCCGCGGGCCATCCGTGGTACTCCCGGGGAAGCGGCCGAGTTCGGCGATGTGGTGCTGTTCTCGGTGTACTGGCCACGGCTGGACGCGGTGTCGGGCGCCGTCGGGCCCATCGACGGGAAGATCATCATCGATACCATGAACCCCCTGCAGGTGAGCAGCGACTTTGAGCACTTCTACGACGCCGCGTTCATGGCGCGGTCGTCGACCAGCGAGGAGCTACAGCGCCGATTCCCACGTGCACGGGTGGTCAAGGCCTTCAACACCATTCCTTCGAACCTGCTCGACGAGCCGCTGCGGTGGTTCGCGCCGGGCTCCCTGCCGGCAGTGTTCCTCGCCGGAGACGACACCTCGGCCAAGGTCCAGGTACGCACGCTCGCGCAGGACGCCGGCTTCACCGCGCTCGACGCGGGCCCTCTGACCTCCGCACGCAACATCGAGCAGCTCAACGTCCTGGTGCACCTGCTCGCGGACAACCAGTTCGAGGGCGCATCCGACAGGATCGCGCCGGCCGTTGCGGTCGCAGCCGGAGCCCCGATCCGGTAAACGGGCACGGGCATGCGCTGAGGCAGCGGACCGGCAAGGCGGCCACAGAGCAAGGCACACATCTGTTCTCGACGAGTTCGGATACGCCGGCTCCCGGTCTGACCAGGGGCGACATCACAAAGATCGCGATTCAGGCGGGTCGGTCCGGAGCAGATGACGAGCGTCGGGGCGCTGACCTGGGGGAGCAGTTCGGTCTCGGAGAGGGCCCGGGTTGCTGTCGGCCCGGGCGGCGCTCCAGGCGCCCGCCGTCCCTGGGAATTCCAGTACCACCCAGTCCCTGAAGCCGCGCCGCATACTGGAGAAATGAAGACCCATACCGAACTGGGCGCCGCCCTGCGGGCATGGCGAGGGCGGATCGGCCCAGCCGACATCGGCCTGCCGGTCGGCGGCGACCGCCGGGTGCCGGGACTACGGCGTGAGGAGCTGGCACTGATGGTCGGCATCTCAGTCGACTATCTGGTGCAGCTCGAACAAGGCCGCGCCACCAACCCCTCTTCTCAGGTGCTCGGGGCCTTCGCGCAGGTGTTTCGTCTGAACGCCGTGGACCGGGAACTGCTCTACCGCCTGGCCGGCTCGGTCGCCCCACCCTCGGGCTCAGTGCCCAACGAAGTACCCCGCGGCGTGCAGCGCATGATCGACCGGATGAGCGACACCCCGGTGGCCGTCTTCACCGCCGCATGGGACGCCGTGCAATGGAACCCGCTGTGGGGTGAGCTGTTCGGCAACGCCACCGAGGTGGGCCCCCGGACACAGAACCTGATCTGGGGCCACTTCGCCGGCGCGCCGCCCGCCGGCACGTCCCGCATCGATCGCGACCCCGCGCACACCGACGCGTTCGAGCGCAGAATGGTCGCAGACCTGCGACGGGCCGCCGACCGCTATCCCGACGACCGTGCCGTCGCCGAGCTGATCGGCGGCCTGCGCGAGGCGAACCCACGCTTCGCCGACCTCTGGGCCCGCTACGAGACAGTGCCGACCGGACGCTCACGCAAGACCGTCGTCCACGCCGAGCTCGGTGAGATCACGCTGGACTGCGACATCCTCACGATCGAGTGCGCCGACCTGCACATCGTGCTCAACTGGGCCGAACCCGGCACCCCAGACGCCGAAAAGCTCGCTCTGCTGCGCGAACGGATAACCGCGACCGCGCACCGCTGACATCTCGGCTGGTGACCGGATCACGTCTCACATAACTGTCAGGCAGAGGCATCACCGCCCAGGGCGACGATCGAGCACAGGGGTGTCCGAGAGCCAGGACAGCGTCAGCGGCAGATCCGAACGCGGCAACACCCGCGGCTCGAAGGCGGTGATCTCGGCGATCTTCCCGTCCTGGACCCGCAGCACGTTGAGCACCTGAGCCCGGTACTCCGCTTTCCCGGCACGCGAACGTACCCGCAACCGCCGGCTGCTGGTTCGCCCGGGTCGGCACGCTCCGCCACTCTATCCGGAACAACGGCGCGTCGGGGCCGAGGGCGTGGGCGGCGAAGTCCGTGACCGACTGGCGGCCGGAGAACCAGAAGGGAAGCGGAGGCATCCTCATCCGCGCGTCTCCACTCAGCACCTGTGCGAGCGCAGCGGTGTCCGCCTGCTCGTGGGCGTCCATGAAGCGCCGCAGCAGGGCCCGCTCCCGCGCGGTGGCGGGCGTCGACGCCGCCCACTCCTCCCGGCTCTGCGGAAGGTGGATCTTCAGGTCGGCCGCGCCCGCTGCGCCCCGGCCCCTGCCGGCTGGGGCGACGGCATCGCAGAGGTAGCGGTGCAGCGATGTCTTGGGGATGCCGGTCTTGGCCGCGATCTGGCTGAGGGAGTCGCCCGACGAAGATCCGCTCGTCCGGGATGCCGGCGAGCGGCAAGGGCGTCGAGCTGACGATCGAGGGACTGTTCGGTGGTGGAGACGCGGGCGTAGCCGAGTTCAAGTCTCGCCTGGAGATGATCATTACCAGTTCCCACTCCGATATTCGTACCGAAAAGGCTCGGTACAGACTTTCTGGAACAGTTGTCGTGGGACGAACGGTGTCCGTCGGTTTCCGGTCCTCGCGGGATGGTGGCAGGGTGAGCACTTCGCCGGGCAGGGTTGAGATTGCTGGGACAGAATGGCCCGCATGTCTGCCTTGCCCGAAGATCACGTTGCGACCGCGAACACCTCCTCGCTCAACGACTACGACCTGATGGCCGAGGGGTACTCCACCGAGAACGACAGCAATCTGCTCAACGCCTACTACGAGCGGCCCGCGATGCTGGAGCTGGCCGGGGAGGTGGCAGGAAGGCGCATCCTCGACGCCGGGTGCGGCTCGGGGCCGCTGTTCGCCGAGCTGCGTGAGCGGGGTGCCGTCGTGACCGGCGTCGACGCGAGTGCCGGGATGCTGGAGCTGGCCCGGCGGCGGCTGGGCGACGACGCGGACCTGCGGGTCGCCGATCTGGCCGGCCTGCTGCCCTTCCCCGACGAGACGTTCGACGACGTCATCGCGTCCCTGGTGCTGCACTATCTCGAAGACTGGGGGCCGACGCTGGCCGAGCTGCGACGTGTGCTGAAGCCTGGTGGCAGGCTTCTCGTCTCGGTCGACCATCCCTTCAGCGTCACTTTCTTCCAGCAGCTGGCCGGGGAGAAGCCCAGGTACTTCGAGACCCGCAGCCGTACCGACGAATGGACCTTGGGCGGGCGGACCGTCCAGATGAGGTTCTGGGACCGGCCGCTGCACGCGATGACCGAAGCCTTCACCGCGGCGGGCTTCCGGATCAGCGTCGTCAGCGAACCGCCGTTCGTGCCGGCCGCCCGCGACGTGTTCCCCGAAGAGCTGAGCGACATCGAGCCCACGCGGACGAGGTTCCTGTGCTTCCTGTTCTTCGTCCTCGAAGCAGATCAGGTGCCTCATGATGATCGATCGTCGTGACTGAGGGTCCGGCTCAGGGGAGGACGGTCGCGGGGGTACGTGCCGTGTGACGCAGGCGGGCGGCGTCCTGGCTGGGCGGCAGGCCGAACTGGCGGCGGTACTCCCGGCTGAACTGCGACGGATTGTCGTAGCCGACCCGCTGGCAGACGCCCATGACGTCGTTCGGGTGGGTGGCGAGCAGCAGCCGGGCCTCCTGCAGCCGGATCCGCTTCTGGAACTGGATGGGGCTCATCGCGGTCACCGCGTGGAAGTTGCGGTAGAACGCGGAGACGCTCATCCCGGCCAGCCTCGCGACGTCCTCGACCCGGAAGGGCTGCGCGTAGTGCTCGCGGATCCAGCGCACGGCCCTGGCGACGTGGCTGAGACCGCTGTCGGTGAGGCCGAGCTGGCGTACCGTCGCCCCCTGCTCGCCGCTGATCACCCGCCACAGGATCTCGCGTTTGATCAGCGGGGCCAGCACGGCCCGGTCGCGGCGCTCGTCGAGCAGGCGCAGCAGCCGCACCACCGCGTCGAGCAACGCGGCCGGGGCGTCGCTGACGGCGATCCCCGACGTCGCGCCGCCACCCGAGGGAGGAAGGTCGCCAGGTCCGGCCGCCAGCAGCACCTCGGCGACGGCGGACGGGTCCAGGGTGAGCCCGAAGCCCAGCGCCGGCCGCTCGGGGTCGGCCTGCAGGAACTGCCCGGTGATCGGCAGGTCGACCGACGCGACCAGGTACTGGCCGGCGCCGTACTCGAAGATCCGGTCGCCCAGCGCGAGGCGCTTGGCGCCCTGCGCGATGACCGCCAGCACCGTGCCGGACATCGAGAGCGCCGGCGGTTCCGAACGGTCGATCTTCGAGACGAGGACACCGTCGATCTCGGTGGTCCAGTCGGGCCGGGCGTGGCGGGCCAGCAGAGCACGGAGTTCGTCGAGCGGCATACGGCCATTGCAGCACGATCCCGGGCCCCGATTCCCGCGCGTGAGAGGAATGTGCACGTACGGGCGAGGATCGGTCTAACGTTTCCGCAGGTCACGCCGGTTGAATGGAATCACTTCATTCCAAGCAGCCATGCGGACACGTACGCAGGAGGAACACATCATGAAGGTCGCCGTCGTCACGGGCGCCAGCTCCGGCATCGGGCAGAGCGCCGCCGTCGAGATCGCCAAGCGCGGAACCGGAGTCATCCTGACCTACGGCGCCAACGAGCAGGCGGGGCTGGACACGGCCGCCGCCATCGAGAAGGACGGCGGCAGAGCCGTCGCGCTGCCGCTGGACCT
This sequence comes from Nonomuraea fuscirosea, assembly GCF_035917475.1. Taxonomy (NCBI): domain Bacteria; kingdom Bacillati; phylum Actinomycetota; class Actinomycetes; order Streptosporangiales; family Streptosporangiaceae; genus Nonomuraea; species Nonomuraea fuscirosea. The sequence continues at coordinate 3,936,774 of NZ_CP109074.1, forward strand.
CGGCGACGTGGCCGGCTTCGCCGCCTTCCGGGACGCGGTGGCCGGCGCGCTGCGCGACACCTTTCAGCGCGACACTTTCGACCATCTGGTGAACAACGCCGGTTACGCCGAGGCGTCGCTGATCGAGGACACGAGCGAGGAGACGTTCGACAAGCTCATGCGGGTCCTGCTCAAGGGGCCGTTCTTTCTCACGCAGCGGCTGCTGCCCCTGATGGTGGACGGCGGGGCGATCGTCAACACGAGCAGCAGTTCGGCGGCGTCGGCCGGCCTTGAGCCGGGCTACGCGGCGTACGCGTCGATGAAGGGCGGCCTGGTCGTGCTGACCCGGTACATGGCCAAGGAGTTCAGCACGCGAGGCATCCGCGTCAACTCCGTCTCACCCGGACCGACCCGTACCCGGCTCGGCGGCGACGCCTTCACCCGGTTCCCCGAGGTCGCCGAGGTCCTCGCGGCGAAGACCGCGCTCGGCCGGGTCGGCGAACCCGGCGACGTCGGCGCGATGATCGCCACCCTGGTCTCCGACGAGAGCCGCTGGGTCACCGCGCAGGACATCGAGATCTCGGGCGGCTTCAACCTCTAGCGATCCGGGCGGCGTCGGCGTACCGCGCGGGAGTGCCGGTCCCGGCTGATAGTCATGATCACGCAGTGTCCCGACCACGAGTGGAGCCGTGTGATGACGTCAGCGAGCAGATGGGATCATCTTGGTCCCGCCATGAGCGCCGTCTACCCGGCGATCACCCGGCACCTCGGCTGGGCGAGGTCAACGGTTCAGGACGGCGTGCCGCTGGCATGATCGGCGAGAGAAGGGACGAAGCAGGTGCCGCGCCCTGGCCGAGTGGTGTTCGTCGACTGGCACGGTGTGCTTTCCTGTGACCCCTTCTGGGCGTCCATCCGGGATAACGCCCGGCATCCGCTGCACGCGCAACTGGTGGCGAGTCTCGCCCCCATCTTCACCGGCGACGGGGCGCACGGCTGGATGAAGGGCCAGGTGTCGGCCGCTCAGGTCATCGCGGGCATGGGCATCCGGCTGGACCGCCGGTTCCGTGGTGACTTCCTCCAGCGCCGGCTGCTGACCGACTGCGCCCGGATGCAGGTCAACGTTCCGTTGCTGCAGATGCTCCGCGAGGTCGGGCCGGATGCCTCGATCGTCGTGTCCACCGACAACATGGACTGTTTCGCCGACACTTTCCGGCGGGTACGCGAGACCCGGCGCCCGGCAGGCCCTCGTCGGGGGACGTTCGCCGAGTGGGCCTTCGTCTGTGACGACCTGATCTGTTCCAGCGACGTCGCAGCGCTCAAGAGCGAAGGCATCGTCCGCTTCTTCGGGCCCTGGCTGAGCCGGAACGGCCTGACCTTCCAGGACGCGCTGCTCATCGATGACTCGGCGGACACCTGCGCCGCCGGGTCTCATCACGGGGCCGTGGTCGCGTTCTTGCGGGAGCGGTAGTTGGCCACCTTGACGCGATTGCCGCACTCCTCCATCCCGCACCACTGCCGGTTACCGCCCCGGGAGCGGTCGATGAACAGGCGGGTGCACTCCGCCAGCGCACACTCCCGCACACGCAGCTCGCCCAGCTCGCCGAGCAGCTCGGCCGCCGAGCGGGCCACCGCGGCGGCCACCGTGCCGACGTCTCCCGTCCGGACGAGCCCTGCGGGGGTCAGCCGCACCCCCGGAGGCGCCCCGGCCGCCTCCTCGTTGACGACGCGCAGGTCGCCGTCCGGCCAGGGCAGGCCGTTCACGCCGTGGATGACGAGCCGGTAGACGGCCTCGCGCAACGTACGCAACCGCCGCAAGTCGGCGTCGCCGGCCGCCGGCGCCTCGTTCGTCGCCCCGGCCTCGACGGCCCATCGGCCCAGGTCGGCGGGGGTGGCGAGCAGTTCTTCCGGCTCGTTGCGGCGCCACTTGAGGGTGCCGGCGAAGTCGAGGGCGAGGTTGCCGCTGACGAAGACGAAACTCACGACACCATCTTGACGGGTTACATCCGGATGCCGCAAGGTGTGCGTACACCACCTAAGCCGGTTACAGCACGCCTGGGAGACAGGTTGATCACCGAAGACGACTACCTCTACTACGTCGATCGCGCCCTGGACGGGATGGCCGCCATCGTCGCCGGCCTCGGCGATCGGCTCGCCAACACCAGGCCGCCGCTGCCCGGCGCCAACACCCCGTACGCGCTGCTCACCCACTGCCTCGGCGTGACCTCGTACTGGGCGGGGGAGCTCGTGGCGGGACGCGAGGTCGCCCGCGACCGCGACGCCGAGTTCGCCGGCGCCGGCCCCGTCGGCCCGCTGCTTGAGGACGTGGCGGCGGTGCGGGCCAGGCTCGCCGCGGACGTGCGCGCCGCCGTCCCCGCCGCCGGGCTCCGCGGCACGCCACCCCCGAGCTTCCTCGGCCCCGACCGCGAGCTGACCCAGGGCGCGGCGCTGCTGCACGTGTACGAGGAGCTCGCCCAGCACCACGGCCAGATGGAGATCCTGCGCGACGCCATCCTCGCCGGAGCGACGCCGTGACCGGCCGGCCGGCCGGACCGTTCGAGGCCATCGACGTCGAACGGCTGCGCTCAGGACACGGCGTCAAGTGGGGCTCCCTGCCGCAGGGCACCATCGGGGCCTGGGTGGCCGACATGGACTTCGGCGTCCCGCCCGCCGTGAGCGAGAGCATCCTGCACGTCACCGGCCGCGCGGACTTCGGCTACCCGTACTGGACGGGCGAGGACCCGGTGGTCGAGGCGTTCGAGGAGCGCATGGCCACCCGCCACGGGTGGCGCCCGAGCCCCGGCCGGACGCGCGTCTTCACCGACCTGCTGCAGGTGCTCCAGGTCATCATCGAGTACGCCACCGCGCCGGGCGACGGCGTCGCGATCCACGTGCCCGCGTACCCGCCGTTCCTGGCGAGCATCGCCCGCGCGGGACGGCGGATCGTGCCGCTGCCCATGAACCGGGACGAGAGCGGATGGCATCCCCCGACCGGCGACCTGGCCGGACACCTGCGCGAGCAGGGCTGCCGCCTGCTGGTGCTGGTCAACCCGCACAACCCGACCGGCCGCGTCCTGACGCCCGGCGAGCTGAGCGCGTACGCGGCGGCCGCCGAGGAACTGGACCTGGTGGTGCTGGCCGACGAGATCCACGCCGACCTGGTGTTCGCCCCGCACCGGCACGTGCCGTTCGCCTCGCTCGGCACGGCCGCCGCGCGGACGGTCACGACCACGTCGGCGACCAAGGCGTTCAACATCGCCGGGCTGCGCTGCGCCGTCGCGCACGTCGGCCCGGACCGGCTGCACGACGCGCTGGCCAGGGCGCCGCTCGACTTCTTCGGCACGCCGAGCATCCTCAGCCGGGTCGCCACCCTGGCCGCCTGGCAGCGGTCCGAGGACTGGCTGGCCGGCCTCATGCGCACCCTGGAACGCAACCGGCGGCTGATCGGGGAGTGGGCGGCTTCGCTGCCGTGGGACCCGGGTTACCACTCGCCGCAGGGCACGTACCTGAGCTGGCTCGACTTCACCGCGAGCCCAGTCGGCGGCGACGAGCCGGCGGCGCGGCTGGAACGCCTGGCGCGGGTCAAGCTCAGCGAGGGGGCCGAGTTCTCCCAGCACACGACGGTCGACACCGCCGCGTTCGCCCGGCTCAACTTCGCGACCAGCACCCCGAACCTCGCCGAGATCCTCGACCGCCTCGCCACCGCCCGCTCCCCGAGGCCGTGAGCGGCCGCAACCGGGACTGAGCCGTCCGGCTCGTGAGCCCCCGGGTGGGCCCCGCTCGCGGACGATCGGGTCATGCGAGTGCCGCGGCGATCCAGTCGGCGGCCGTGGCCAGCCAGTCGGGACGGGCGTTGCCGAGCAGGTGGTCGCCATGGGGCACGGACAGGTACCGCCCGTGCGGCGCCAGGCGGGCCAGCGGCTCGCCGCCGGTCACGCCGGGGATGACGTCCCGGCCGCCGTCGACGACCAGCAGCGGGCAGGTGATCCGCGGCGCGAGGGCGGACAGGTCCACCTGACCGGCGAAGCGGCGGGCCGCCTCCTCGCCGCCGGCCCGCCGGCTGAGCAGCTCCCGTACGGAAGGCGGCAGGAGCTCCCAGCGCAGCTGGAAAGGACCGCTCACGGTGACGGCGGCGGCGACGCGGCTCTCCAGAGCGGCGCTCTCGGCGGCGTAGTAGCCGCCGAGGCTGAGCCCGACGAGCCCCGCCCTGCGCGGGCGGAGCGCGTCGAGGACCCGGCCGATCACGCGGTGGTAGTCGGCACGGACGGTGCTGCCGGCGGCGAGCGCGCCCTGTCCCGGCCCGTCCATGGCGAACACGGCCAATCCCCGGCGCAGCAGGGCGGCGACGAGATCGTGGAACTCCTCCTTGCCAGAGTCCAGCCCGGGAACCACCACGACCGTGGCTGCGGCCTCGGCCGGGCCGCGCAGCCGGCCGGTGAAGCCGGGCCCCTCGATCCGGCGCGCCCGCGGCTCCAGCGCCTCCAGCGCGCGTCCCATGGCGGCGTCGGCTTCGGCCGCCGCGAGCGCGCTCTCGCGGTTCGGTCCCAGGGTGGCGAAGTGGAACCAGCGTGCTGCCGCCTGGAGGTGCTCGCCCGCCGAGATCGCCGTGCCCGCCCGCCCGGCGCGCGCCACGTGCTCGCGCGCGGAACGCATGAAGGCCTCGCCCCATTGGTCCAGGTCCGTCAGCCCGCCGGTGACGCGCAGGTACTCGTGCGGGTCCAGCCCGGCTCCGGTGGCGCGGGACAGGTTGGCGGCGGCGAAGTCCGCGGCGCTCATCGCGCTGCTCCGATCGTCGGTACGGCCTCGCCACGGCTCCGTCGTTCCCGGCAGATCAATCTACGCATGTGGCCATGAAACCGGCGAACGGCTTGCCTGAGCCAACAACCGACGCGAGCAGTCGACAACCAGAGGTTGTCGCCTATGGTGACAGCCGTGGACTTGGACCTGGCGCAGGTACGCGCGTTCGTACGGACGGCGGAAGAACTGCACTTCGGCCACGCGGCCGCGGAGCTGTCCATCTCCCAGCAGGCCCTATCGAAGCGGATCGCCCGCCTGGAGTCCACGCTGGGCAGCCGCCTGCTCGACCGCGGCGGCCAGGGCGTGCGCCTCACCGAGGCCGGCCGGCGTTTCCTGGAGCCCGCCCGGCAGACGCTGGCCGCCGCCGACCTGGCCGTCGCGGCGGTGCTGGACACGCGCCGCCCGCTGCGGATCGACGTGTGGGGCCACCTGTACGCGCCCATGCGCACTCTCGCCCAGGTGGCGACCGGCGAGCCGCGGCTGGAACTCGGCCACGGCCGCGACCTGCCGTCGGCGATCACCGCGCTGCTGCACGGCGACATCGACGCCGCCTTCGGCCGCGTGCACGCGCCGTTGCCCGCCGGGCTGACGCATCGTCTGGTCCGGTTGGAGCCCGTGGACGCCGTACTGAACGCCGATCATCCGCTGGCGGACGCGCCCGCGATCCGTCCGGCGCAGTTGCGCGACGGCGTGCTGTGGACCCCGGGCCCGCTGCACCGGCTGGACTTCCTGCACCGGTTCGCCCTGGCCTTCGGCATCCATCAGCACGCCGAAGGCACGAACCTGGGCCTGGACCACCTGCCCGCCGACCTGGCGGCCGGCCCGCGCCGCTTCACCCTGCTGCCCGCCGACCTGCCCCTCCCGCCGCACCCGGCGATCCGCCCGGTCCCGCTGATCGACCCCACACCGCTGTACGCCTGGTCGCTGCTCCGGCGTGACAACGGCGGCCACCCTCTGCTGGACACCTTGACCAGCGCCTTCGCGGCGGAGGCCGAGCGCCGTCGCTGGCTGGAACACGATCCGGCCCGCGACTGGCTGCCCGAGCACCCCGGCACGGATGGCTGAGCACCCCGGCACGGATGGCTGAGCGCCCCGGCGCGGACTGCTGAGCGTCACGCGCGTTACGCCCGCGTCACGGCGGTGAGCACCTTGGTGCGGGCGCATTGCCGCCGTGTCACCGCGATGGAACGGCCCGCTGTGACCCTCTTTCCAAGCGGACCCAGGAAGGAAGGTCACCATGGCGTCCATCTTTGACCAGATCGGCGGCGCGAGCGCGGTCTCCGCGGTGGTCGACGAGTTCTACCGGCGGGTCGTGGCCGACCCTGCGCTCGCCGGCTACTTCACCGGCACCGACCTGGACAAGCTCAAGGCCCACCAGCGCAGCTTCGTGGCGGCCGCCCTCGGGGGACCGCAGGAGTACCGGGGCCGGACGATGGGGGAGGCCCACGCCGGCCTGGCCATCACCGCCGAGGCGTTCGACACGGTGGTCGGGCACCTGGCCGGCGCACTGACGCACTGCGGGGTCCCGCCGGAGACCATCACGACGATCGCCGGCGCCCTCGCCCCGCTACGCGACCAGATCGTGGACGACCAGGCCTCCGCCGCCTGAAAGCCGTCCCGGCCGAGCATCGTCTGCCGCCTGAGACGGCGCTTGTTGCCTACGATGGCTCAGATGACGGGGAATCGGACCTACCGCATCGTCGATGAGGAACGGATCGACGGAATCCTCCGCCCGATCTTCATTCGGCGGCCGGTTGGGTGGCGACGACTCTCGACGAGGGCGCCCGGGCGAGCGCGCATGACCTGGCGAGCTGCCGGTTCGGCAAGGTCGTCACCTGGATCACAGCTGAGGAACTGCTCGGGGAAGTCGTCGACGCGATCGACCGGTTGAACGGGCCCTTCCCGGCCTCGACAAGAGTCGCCGATGCCGTCTATCCAACGGTTTCAGCTCTGAGCCCGCCAAGCTGCTCGGGGAGCCGCCCTGAGAGCGCAGCGGACAGCCTGATGCCGCTCGTCCGTCACTCCGGTGGGTGGGCCAGGATCAGCACCGTCGCGTCGAGCAGTCGTTGCCAGTCGGGTTCGCGCAGGTCGCGCCGGAGCGCGGCGGCGGTCGCCGCCAGGGCGTCGACGAGCCTGGCGCGGATCGCCCGCTGCTCCTCCCCGAGCGCCGCGGCGAGCCGGCCGACCTCGCGCCGGAAACGGGGGCTTCGGGAGAAGTCCACCAGCGACGGCGGCAGAGCCGTGATCATCGGATCCGCGGTCGGATCGGCGAGTTCGATCACCAGGCGGGTCCCCAGCGCGTCGGCGAGCCGGTCGAGCACCGCGACCGTCGGATTCCCGCGGCCGTTCTCCAGATTCGCCACATAAGGCACCGACACCCCGGCCTCCGTGGACACCGAGGCGACCGTCCTGCCGAGGGCGGCACGGCGGGCGCGCAACCGCCGGCCCAGTTCGACGTGATCCATGGAACTATCTTGACAGAATAATCAGAAGCACGCTTGTCTCTTGAGGGAATATCTCGGGGGGAAGAATGCTTCAGGCCTTGCGCGTACGGGACTTCCGGCTGCTCTGGATCGCACGCTCGATCGCCGCTCTCGGCACGGGGCTGCTCGACGTCGCGGTCCCCGCCCACCTCTACGCCGTCACCGGCTCGGCGCTCGCGACCGGTGTCAGCCTGGCCTGCAGATTTCTGCCCGCGTTGCTCCTCGGGCCGTTCGCCGGAGTCGTAGCCGACCGGTGGGACCGTCCGCGCGTCATGATCACCACCGATCTCGTGCACGCGACGGCGATCGCCGCGGTCCTGCTGGCCCGGACGCCTGAGACGATCTGGCTCGTCTACGCGGCGATGCTCGGTCAGGGCGCCGCCGCGGTGATCTTCCGCCCGGCCGCCCAGGCGCATACCCCGGCCGTCGTGGGCACCGGCACCCTGCTCAGCGGCGCGAACGCGCTCGGCGCCGTGTCCACCGGAGTGGCGAGCCTGAGCGCGCCGCCGATCGGCGGCCTGGTGTTCGCCACCGCAGGCATCGACGTCGTCGTCTGCGCCGCCGTAGGCGCGAGCCTGCTGTCCGCGGCGGCCATCGCCAGGACCACGACGAGGTCACGCGCCCATGACCGGGACCAGAACGTGCTCTCCGACCTCGTCCAGGGGCTGCGGCACCTCCGGCGAGCGCCGGCCACCCGGGCGCTGCTGGTCACGAACAGCGCCTACCTGCTCGCGAACGCCGGCCTCACCGCGCTGCTCGTCCCCTTCGCCGTGACCCGCCTCGGGGGAAGCGTCCAGGTCGGCTACCTGCTGTCGGCGCTGGGCCTCGGCTTCCTCCTGGGCGCACCCGCCAGCAGAACGCTGATCGACCGCTTCCCCGCCAGGACGACCCTCGCCGTCTGCCAGGCACTCGTCGCGGGCGCGTTCTTCCTCATGTTCAACGCCACCTCCCTCCCTGTCGCGCTGACGGCCGCGATCCTGCTCGGGATACCCGCGGTCACCGTGATGGTCGCCTCCCACACCTGGCTGCAACGCGCCACCCCGAAGCCGCTCCTCGGCCGCGTCAGCTCGGCCTTCCTCACCGTCGAGGCCGCCGCGAACATGGCCGGAGCCCTCGCCGCACCCGCGATGAGCGCGTGGACCGGCCTCGCGCCGGCGCTCAACGCGGCCTGCGCCCTCGCTCTGTCGTCCGCCCTGATCACCCTCTGCCTCATGCCGCGAGGCAGCCGCGGCCACCCCGGAGACGTCAGTGCCGCCGCATAGGCTCCGATCATGTCCGACGCCGTGCCCGGGACCCGTTGAGCTCATCCGGCGATCGGCCGGGTGGGCCGGTGCTACGGTGGGCTCTCACCGTGCGTATAAGGGGACGTATGTTCGGCATTGTCCGCCCGTGTCGGCACGTCCTGTGCAAAGGGCTCTACGCGGACTGGATGGGTCACCTGTGCGGGCTCTGCCTGGCGCTTCGTGACGAGCACGGACACCTGTCGCGGCTGGTGACGAACTACGACGGCCTGCTCGTGTCCGTGCTCACCGAGGCCCAGTCGCCCGCGTCCACGTCCCGCCGCAAGGTCGGCCCGTGCGCGCTGCGCGGCTTCAAGGGCGCGACGGTGGCGGAGTCGGAAGGGGTACGGCTGGCGGCCTCGGTGTCGCTGCTCCTGGCGGCCGGCAAGATGAGCGACCACGTGGCCGACGGTGACGGCGTGTACGCCCGCCGCCCGGTCGCCGCCGGCGCCACCCGGCTGGCCGGCCGCTGGTCCTCGGCCGGCACAGCCATGGCGGGCACGCTGGGATTCGACCCCGCCCCGCTGACGGCGGCGGCCGGACGTCAGGCGGTCCTGGAACGTGCCTCGGTACGGGCGTCTGCGGGGGCCGGACAGGCGCCCGGGTTACCGGAGCTGACGGCGCCCGCCGAGGACGCCGTGGCCGCCGCGTTCGCGCACACGGCGGTGCTCGCGGGCAAGCCGCACAACCGGGAGGCCCTGGAGACGGCCGGGCGCGGCTTCGGCAGGCTGGCCCACCTGATCGACGCGGTCGAGGACCTGGCCGACGACCGGGCGTCCGGGGCGTACAACCCGCTGGTCGCCACCGGCACCGGCCTGGACGAGGCGCGCCGCCGCTGCGACGCCGCGCACGCCGAGCTGCGTGCCGCCGTGGGCGCGCTGGACCTGCCCCGTCCCGCCTTGACACGTGCTCTGCTGGTCCGCGAGACCGGCAACGCCGTCTCCCGCGCATTCGCCGCCGCCGGAGCGCACGGCGACGGCCGCCCGGCCGGTGAGCCCGGCGCGCCGCCGGAGCAGCGGCCACCGGGAAAGCGGGACCCCGGTGGGCTGCTGTCGCTGGCGTGCACCACGCTGAGTTGCTGCACGTGCGGCCTGTACCGGCCCGCCTGGGACGAGGAGCACGAGAGCTCCTGCTGCGGGCGGCTGGACTGCTCCGGCTGCGACGCCTGCAGCAACTGCGGCGATTGCTGCTCCTGCTGCGGTGAGGACGGCTGCTGCGGCGACGGCTGTTGCTGCGACGGTTGCAGCTGCGACTGCTAGCCGGTGGCCCGCGACACCGGCCTGCCAAGACGAACGCAGGCGTGCTCAGCCCGCTGCTGGGCCGGCGGGCCTGCCGGACACCCTCACGCCGGGACACCGTGGTGGGCGGGGTGGATGCCGCGCGTTTGCCGTTCCGGCAACGGGATTTGAGCCCTCAGGACAGGGGTGACGACGATGGCCGAGGGCCGGACGACCGGCGTACCACGTGAGAAAGCAGGACTCCCATGCACGTCTTCGTCACCGGCGCGAGCGGCTACATCGGCGGCGCCGTCGCCACCCGCCTGCTCGAAGCAGGACATACGGTCACCGGCCTGACCAGGGACGCGGCCACCGCGGACGGCCTCGCCCGGCTGGGCGTCCAGCCGGTGGTGGGCGACCTGAACGACGCCGGCACGCTGGCCGAGCAGGCCGGCCGCGCCGACGCGGTCGTCAACGCGGCCGACAGCGACCACCGCGCAGCCGCGGAGGCGCTCGTCGCCGCGCTGGCCGGATCGGGCAAGCCGCTCGTCCACACCAGCGGCACCAGCATCGTGGGCGTCGGCACGAGCGGCGAAGCCGACGGGACGATCTTCGGCGAGGACCTGCTCGACCCTGACTCCGGCTGGGAGCCCGAGCATCCCGTACGCCGGGCCCGCCTCGCCCTCGACCGCCTCGTCCTGGCCGCCGCGAACCAGGGGGTACGTGCCACGGTCCTGTGCCACAGCCTCATCTACGGAGACGCGCGCGGCCTGCCCCGCGACAGCGTCCTGATCGCCGCGCTCGTCCGGCAGGCGCGGGCCGGCGGGGTGGTCAGGCACGTCGGCGCCGGGACCAACCGCTGGTCCACCGTGCACCTCGACGACGTCGCCGACCTGTACCTCCTCGCGCTGGACCAGGCGTCGCCCGGCCTGTTCTGCTTCGTCGAGAACGGCGAGGAGTCCTTCGCCGCCATCACCGGGGCCATCGCCCGCCGCCTCGGCCTGCCCGGCCCGCGCCCCTGGGAGCCGGGCGCCGCCGGCGACGTCTGGCACCCGGAGTTCGCCAGGCACGCCCTCGGCTCCAACAGCCGGGTCCGCGCCGTACGCGCCCGCGAACAGCTCGGCTGGCGCCCCCGCCACCGCTCGATCACCGGCTGGATCGCCGGCGCCGATCTGGGCGCCACGACACACCGGTGACGCGGGCGGCACGCACGATGGCAACATACCGATCATCTTCCGGTAATCGGCAGGACGGAGACTGGCCACCCAGCGGACATCCTGAAGGTGATCATCATGGACATCGACCATACGAGCATGGAGACGGCCGGCCGGGCCGTCCACACCGAGGGAGGGGAGTTCCTGCGGGACGTGAACCGGCTCGGCGCCCAGGTGGAGCGGTTCATCCCCTACTTCGGCAACCCGTCCAGCGACGAGGCCGCGCGTCTCTTCCGCCAGGGCGAGGAGGGCCAGGCCGGCTTCGACCAGGCCTATGAAGACCTGAGCAAGGCCCTGACGAACCTGGGCGAGGCGTACCGGGTCATCGGCTCCGCGGTGGTGGCGATGAGCAAGAACGTCAAGGCCGCCGACCTGGCCGGCACGCTCGGCGACAACCCGTTCATCAAGGAGCTCTTCGAGTTCGCCGAGCGCAAGAACGACGACATCGCGGTGCCGGCCACGCCCGTCGAGCGAGCCTGAGGAGGAGAACATGCCCATCGGGCTCGCGGGCAAGGTCGCCCTGGGCGGCATGGCCGGTGCCGGCGCGGCCGGGCTGCTGGCGCCCGAGTTCCTGTTCGGCGTCTCGTACCTGGAAGGCGACCCGGACAAGATCCGCGAGGCGGCCGAGGTCCTGGACGAGATCGCCGACGCCGTCGACAGCCACTTCCGCGAGGCGAACACGGCCGCCGCGGTCGTCTGGACGAAGAGCTCCGGCCCGGCCGTCGAGGAGTTCGCGAAGTTCTGGACCAAACGGTACGGCCCGGCCGTCCTCGCCGTCTCGCTCAAGCACCGCAGGGCGGCGAACGCCTGCCGCGCCTACGCCGACGTCATCGAGAAGATCAACCACGCGCTGCGGGTGCTGTGCTGGATCATGACGGTGGACATGATGTACACCATCGGGTACCAGGTGTTCACCTGGAAGCTGTTCCAGGCGATCATGAAACGGCAGGCGCTGCTGCTCAGGTTCACCGCGCGCCGCTACGTCACGATGTTGCTGCCCCTGTTCACGTACTACGTCGCCGACAGCGCCGCCTACGCCACCGGCGAGGTGCTGCTGCCGCTCGGGCTGAACGTCGCGGGCGGCATCAAGACCGACCAGCAGGGGAACGACGTGCGCTCGGTGGGCCACAACCTGACGGTGTTCCGCGAGAACTTCGTCGCCAACATGGTCTTCGACGGGGTCATCGACGGCAGCGGGGCGCTCATGGCCAAGGTGCCGGGCCTGCGCACGGTCGCCACCAACCTCACGCTGCCGAACGGCACGACGCTGAACACCGGGAACTTCCTGCCCCGGCTGACCGCCTCGACCGCGTACTCGATGACCCTGGACGCGCAGCACGGCGACAATCCGCTGCCCGGCACCGAGCACGGGCTGACCGAGCAGGACATGTACCAGAAGTTCATCGTCCACGGCAGCCGCAGCCTCATCCCGCGGCTCTGACGGGCGCCCCTGTCGGGTGCCCCTATCGGCCGTCGATGTCGAGGTAGGGCCGGGTCAGCTCCATGACCCGGCGGGCCGCGTCCTCGGTGGCCTGCCGCGACAGGTCCATGATCGTCTCCGTCAGCTCGTGCGAGGACATCCGCATCACGCGGGGGTCGAGGTGCAGCCCCACCAGCTGGCCCGAGGACGACACCCGGACCCTGATCTTGTCGTCGCGGCCGGCCGCCTGGCCGACGACGTCGCCGATTCCGGCCATGACGTCGGCGTACTCCTGGGAGTTCGCCCGGAACTCGGTCATGATCCGGTCGAGTTCGGGGTCGCCGGTACGTCGTTCGCGTTCAGTCATGGCGCATATCTATCTTAATGATCATATAAGTGACAACTGGTAACTTTTGCGACATATGGGGTGTGAGGGCTTCCGGCCTTCGCCCGCCGGTCCGCATGGGGGCTGGCACCCATGCCGCCACTCCCGTTCACGTGCTTTCATCGTGCGCGAGTCGCCGGCACGGCGACGCAGAATCAAGGAGCCGGCCGGGGTTCCGGGCCGTGACGGACGGTTCGGGTGCCGGGTCGTGACGCACATGGAGGCGTACCGTGGGGCGAGGCGAGAGGGTCGTCGCGTACGCGCGCGCACCCGTGCGCGGTCTGGCGCTGGCCGGGCTCGCGCTGCTGGGACCGCCGCTGCTGATCCTGATCTTCGTGGGCGCGCACGCCGGCCTGCCGTCCCCGGCGTTCTTCGTCGAGCGGGGCCGCCGGTTGCCCGCGCTGGCCCGCCGGCTGGCCGCCCGGTGGGGCGGCGCCGACCTCCCCTCGCCGTACCGTCCGGCTCCGCCGCCGCCCGCGCGCGATCCCGACGGCTGGTACCGCGACGGCGGCGCCCTGTTCCGCTCGGCGTTCCCGCCCGCCTACCTGGCGCGGCTGCGCTGGATCTTCCGAGACCCCGCGACCGTGCGCGACCTGGCCTGGATGGCGCTCAACCCGTGGATCGGCGGCCCGCTCGCGGCACTCGCGCCGGCGCTGATCGCCGGCGGGCTCGTGACGGCCTGGCTCCACCCGAACCCGGGCGGGCTCGCCCTCGCTGTCGCGGCGGCGCTGCTCGGCATCGCGCTCGGGCCCCCGCTGCTGCGCGCGCACACCCGCTGGACCCGGGTGCTGCTCGCCCCGCCGGCCCGCCAGGCGCCGGGCCGTGTCATGAGCGCGATCGGGCGGAGCGCCGCCGCCGGGGCACGCGTGTGCGCGAGCGCCGTCCTGCCCGGCGTGGCGGCGGTGTTCGCGCTGGCCCAGGTGCTGGCGATCGCGCTGATGCCGGTACGGCTGTGGCCGGAGACGGTGCTGGGCTCGCGCCGCTTCGTCTCCTGGCGCCGGGCGAAGATCGGCGCGTGGACGGGTGTACGGATCGCCGAGCCCTATCGTCCCGAGCCGCCGCTGCCGCAGCCCGAGCCGGACGGCACGTACCGGCTGGGATGGGGCCCCGTCGGCACGGTCTACCGGACGCGGGCGGCCGCCGTGCGCGCCCGGCGGTTCGAGTGGACGGTACGCGACCCGGCCTCATGGCGGGACCTGGCCTGGCTGCTCCTGGAGGTGCCCGTCGCCGCCGTGCTGTTCGCCGTACCGGCCCTGCTGATCGGCGGCGGGCTGATCCTGCTGTGCTGGCTGTGGGCGTGGACCGGGGCCCTGAGCCTGATCAGCGGGCTGACCTGGTCACCCGGCGACGTGCTGCACGCCGCCGTACCGATGTCGGCGAACATCCCCGCACCGGTCGCCGGCCTGGCCGCCGCCGCCCTCGGCATCGCGGCCGCCCCCGCGTTGCTGCGCTGCCACGCCCTGCTCAGCCGGGCCCTGCTCGCCCCGACCAGGGCGGCCGTGCTGGCGAACCGGGTCGACACGCTGACCAGCAGCCGCGCTCGGATCAGCGACGCCCAGGCCGCCGAGCTGCGCCGCATCGAACGCGACCTGCACGACGGCGCCCAGGCCCGCTGGGTCGCCGTCGGCATGACGCTGGGGGCGGCCGAGGAGCTCATCGACCGCGACCCCGAGGCCGCCAAGGCCGTGATCGCCGGCGCCAAGAACATGTCCGTGGCCGCGCTCGGCGAGCTGCGCGAGCTCATCCGCGGCATCCATCCGCCGGTGCTCGCCGACCGCGGGCTCGCGGACGCCGTACGCACCCTGGCGATGGACGCTCCGTTGGAGGCCGAGGTGCATGTCGACCTGCCGGGACGGGCGGCCGCGCCGATCGAGGCGGCGGTCTACTTCGCCGTGTCCGAACTGCTGGCCAACGTCGCCAAGCACGCCGCCGCCTCTCAGGTTTCGGTGGCGCTGACGTACGAGAACGGCCTGCTCAGAGCCACTGTCACCGACGACGGGCAGGGAGGCGCGGTCGCCGGCCACGGCGGCGGGCTGCACGGCATCCGGCGCCGCCTCGACGGGTTCGACGGAGTCCTCACCCTGTCCAGCCCACCCGGCGGACCGACCGCCGCCACCTTGGAGATCCCATGCGCGTTGTCCTCGCCGAAGACGTCTACCTCCTCAGGGAAGGGCTCACCCACCTCCTGAGAGCCCACGACGTCGAAGTCGTGGCGGCCGTCGACACCGGCGAGGAACTGCTCGACGCCCTGGCCCGGCACCGGCCGGACGCCGCGATCGTGGACGTACGGCTGCCGCCCGGCTTCACCGACGAAGGGGTGCGGGCCGCCATCGAGGCCCGCACCCGCCGTCCCGGCTTCCCCGTGCTGGTCCTGTCGCAGTACGTCGAGCAGATCTACGCCCGCGAACTGCTGGCCGACGGCGCCGGCGGGGTCGGGTACCTGCTGAAGGACCGGGTGTTCGACACCGGCCACTTCGTGGACGCGCTGCGCCGGGTCGCCTCCGGCGGCACCGCCATGGACCCGGAGGTGATCGCGAAACTGCTCGGCGGCACCTCGCCCCTGCATCCCGTCGCCTCGCTGACACCCCGTGAGCGCGAGGTGCTGCAGCTCATGGCGCAGGGGCGGTCGAACGTGGCCATCGCCGGGCGGCTGTACATCAGCGAAGGGACGGTCGGCAAGCACATCGCCGCCATCTTCGCCAAGCTCGGCCTGGACGCCGCCGACGACGTCAACCGCCGCGTTCTCGCCGTCCTGGCCTTTCTCAACCGCGCGTGATCACGTGCGCCCTTCTCAACCGCTCTCAACCGCGACGAGGCCTCGATCGCGGATGGCGGCCTCGCGGCCGGCCCTCGGTCAACGGGCGGCGCGGATGGACAGGGCGTGCCGGAACACCCCGCGCGGGTCCCAGCGCGCCTTCACCCGCTGCAGCCGGGCGTAGTTGTCCCCGTAGTAGAGCGTGGACCACGGCACGCCGGAGGTGTTCCAGGCCGGATCCGCCAGGTCGATGTCGGGATAGTTGATGTAGGCGCCCCCGTTGCCGCCGCCCGGCACCGGCACGCCGCCCGTGTCCGCGTACATCGTGCGATAGAAGCGCCGCACCCACGCGATGTGCTCGGCCCCGTTCCCCTCCTCCCACGTGTTCACGAAGAGGGCCTTGATGACGGAGGAGCGCTCGGCCACGGCGGTCGCGCCCGGGGCCACGGCGTTGATCCGCCCGCCGTACGACGCCAGCACCATCGTGCCGCCGGCGGAGCCGGGACCGGGCACGGCGAGATGATCGTAGGCGACACCGATCTGCCGGTCGGTGAAGCGCCGGCGCAGATGGGCGGACTTGGCCTTGAACATCCCCGTCCCCTCGTCACCGCCCAGTGCCTGCGTGCTGACCGCCTGGTACCACGGCATCCGCACGACCGGCGGGATGTGCGCCCGCGCGCTGACTCCCCGCGTCACCGCCGCGAAGTAGGCGGAGAGCAGGCGTTCGGCGTCCGGGACCGAGGACTCCATCAGAGTGGGCAGGATCATGCCGCCGGGGTCCGCGCCCTGGACGCGGCTCTGGACCATCAGCGCGCTCCAGAGCCCCGCGTACGGCGTGCCGGCCTCGCTGTTGCGTTCGTGCCACTCGCCGTGGTTGCGCAGCAGGGTGCTGAACGACTCTCTGGTCATGTCGGCCCACGACCAGGCCGGATGGCAGACCAGCAGAGCCGGCGGCGGCTTGGGCAGCAGCTTGGCCGGATCCTTTCCCGCGGCCTTCGGATCGCGCATCCAGTAACGCGTCACGACGCCGAAGTTCCCGCCGCCGCCCCCTGTGTGCGCCCACCACAGGTCATGGTGGGGGTCGGACGGGTTTCTGGTGGCGACCACCGCGCGTGCCCGTCCCGAACGGTCCACCACCACGACCTCGACGGCGTGCAGGTAGTCGACCACCGAGCCCAGCCGGCGGGAGTGCTGACCGTAACCGCCTCCGGCGATGTGGCCGCCTGCCGCCACCCCGCCGCACTGCCCGCCGGGAATCGTCACCCCCCAGCCCAGATACAGGCTCCGGTACGCCTGCATCAGCGTCGCTCCGGCCTCGATCGCGAACGCGCCGCGCCGGTCGTCGAAGTACACGTTCGACATCTCGCACATGTCGATCACGACCTGCGCGCCTTCGCCGACGAAGTTCTCGTAGCAGTGCCCGCCGCTGCGCACCGTGATCCGCTTACCAGCCCTGACCCCGTCCTGCACCGCCTTGACCACCTGCTCGGTCGAGCCGACCACGTGAAAGTACTCCGGTCTGGGCTGAAAGCGCTGATTCGTCCGGCGTACGGCGAGATCCTCGTAACGCGGATCACCAGGAGCCACCCGAACGGGCCCCAGCTCCTTCGCCTGCGCCCTCGACGGTGCGCCCAGCCCCACCGCCACCGTCCCACCGAGCGCCGCCGCCCCACCCACGAATCCGCGGCGCGTAACCTGACCCACGACCGACCACCTCCGGCTTTCTGCCTGCGTTGCAAGCGTTGTGCCAGCAACGCTAGGAGCGCGATCACCGCCCTGAGAACCGCCGCAGCCCCCACCCCACCTGGGCCCTAACCCCCACCCGCCCAACGCCCAACCCCGCACCCACCACCCCGACCCTGCACCTGAACGTCGCCCGAGCTGGCCGCAGATGCGTCGTCCTGAGCCTTTCGTGCGTGGCTGCCCCGTGCCCTCCACGGGCGCGCTGTCTTGAGCCTTTCGCGTGTACGCCGCCCCGAGCCTTCCGGAGCGCGCGACGACACTGACCCATCGGGCACCCGCCGCCACGAGCCCTTCGCGTGTACGCCGCCCGAGCCGTCCACCGTCGTGCTGTCCTGGGCCCTTCGTGGGTGCGCAGCCTGGAGCATCCCGGAGCGCGCGACGAAATGACCCCCGGGCACGCGCCACGAGCCCTTCGCGGACGGACCCTGCGCGCGACGAACCCTTCCTCCTGCCGAGCGCGGACGAAAACGCGTGATCGCCTTGTCCGTGACCCTCCCAAGCCTCAAGATCAATGAATGCCCCGAAACGGAACCGCGCTGTCCGTCCTCGCCGTCACCGCGTCCGCGTTACTGGTCGCCCTTCCCACCGAGGCAGCGGCGGCGGACACGCCGTTATCCGCCGCGATCTTCCGCGCCACGCACAACAGCTACTCGGGTGACATCAACGGTGCCAGAGACTCGATCGTCCGCCAGCTCGACAGCGGCGTCCGCTTCATCGAGCTCGACATCCACGACAACGGGTACGCCACCTCGAAGGACTACGCCATCGGCCACGACTCCCCGGGAAACCAGGTCGACCACTCGGGCAACCCGGCGTCGAACCTCCTGCGCGACTGGCTCACCGTGATCGACACCTGGTCCGCACGGCATCCTGCCGCCGCGCCCGTCGTCGTCGCGCTCGACGTCAAAGACGACCTGACGGACAACACCTCGTACGCCGCCGGCAACCTGGCCGCGCTCAACCAGGAGCTCACCTCCGTCTTCGGCACGCGACTGTTCGAGGCCCGGGACTACCCGGCGGGCCCACCGTCGGTGGACGCGCTGCGCGGCCGGGTGCTGACGGTGATCTCCGGCAACGGCAAGACCCGCGCCGCCTACAAGCGCGACGCGGGCAACAGCCCCGCCATCGCGATCAACGGGCGCGGTCAGGTCGTGGAGGTGCACGACTCCGGCTCCGGCGAGCTGTGGTACTGGACCGGCTCGTACGGCGCCGACGGCCGCGTGACCTGGCACCGCCACGGCCGTTACGACGACGGCGTCACACCGGCCGTCGCCCTGAACGACGCGGGGGACCTGGTCGAGGTGCACCAGTCCCAGAACGCCACCACGCTCTGGTACCGCGTCGGCCGCCTCGATGCCCAAGGCGAGATCACCTGGTCGTCCAGCCGCCGCTACGACGACGGCGTCCTGCCGACGGTCAGGTTCACCGACCCGGCGGGCACCCGGATCCGCGAGATCCACCGAAGCCAGAGCAACAGCCAGAACTGGACTTGGGACGGCGTGCTCGACTCCGGCGCGGCGACGGTCACCTGGAGCGGCAACGCCAGGACCTCCGACGCCCGCTACGACAAGACCACCTCGACCAGCGGCACGTCGCGCGTGCGCGTCTGGAACGGCGCCGACGGCCCGACTCCGGCGCAGACCCTCCGGGTGGACACAGACCGGCGCACCGGCGACCGCATCCGCTACCCGCAGCGCGCGTTCGTCGAGTTCCAGAAGGGCGACAGCGCGGAACTGCAGCAGGACGCGCTCTTCTACGCGGCACCCGCCGGAGAGTCCTCCTTCATCACCGCAGCACGCCAGGCGGGACGCCTCGTACGCGGCTGGGACATCGACTCGGCCGCCCAGGCCACCAACCCGCCGGCCACCTACCCGGCGACCAACCACCCGTACGAGACCTGGTACCAGAACCTCCTCACCCGCTCCGGCGCCATCGACTGACACAACCGACCCCAGGCACAAAGAGACGCCCGCCCACGGGACGGCCCACTCACAGCCCGAACATCCAGCCCCCGGCCAGCGGGTGACTCGCGCCCACACCGTCCAGCGCCCGGGCGGCGGGTGACTTGCACCCTGCACCGTCCAGGTAGCGGGTAGCAGGTGTCTCACCCCCGAAAGCCATAGGGCTCCGAGCGGTGGGTGGCTCGTGCCCTGAAACGTCCGGGCCGCAGGGTGGCGGGTGACTCGCATGCTGCACCCTCCAGAATCCGGGCGGCTGGTGACTTGCACCCCTGCACCGCCCAAGTCAGGGGCGGCAAGTGCCTCACACCCTGAAGCCACAAGCCTCCGAGTGCCGGGTGGCTCGCACCCTGCACCGCCCAGGCTCCGGGTGGCGGGTGCCTTGCACGCTGCACCGTCCAGGCTCCGAGCGCCGGGCGGCTCGCATCGTGACAACGTCCAGGCAGACCTCGACCGGCGGGAACCGTTCACGGCTCGGACCACCGGGAACCGTCACGGCTCGGACCACCGGGAACGGTCACGGCCCGGCCCACCGGGAACCGTTCGCGGGCCGGGCAGCCCGAAACTGTTGGGCGGGCCGGACAGCCCGGAACCGTTCACGGGCCAAACCGCCGGGAACCGTACGTGGACCCGACCACAAGGAGCCGTCCAAGCCGCGCGAACCTGCCAGTCGCGTCACCCTCTCGGTCCGAAGGCCGTCATGAGGACGTGCACGGCGGCGAGGACGACGACCCAGACCAGGGCGCGCCTGGTCGGCGGGGGGCCTTCGCGCAGTAACGAGACGCCCATGGGGATGAGGGCGAGACACAGCCCGCCGACGGCGACGTACGACTGCGGTTCGGTGCCCTTGAGGGTGCCGAGCGCGAGCGCCGACATCAGCCCGAGCGCGACCGAGCGGCCCAGCCCCAGGGCGCCGGAGCGGTAGGCGCCGACGGCCAGCACCACCCAGCCGAAGAAGGCCGGCCCCGACATGGATCTGAACGGGTGCCACACCGAGTCGCGCCAGGCCAGGTAGTAGCCGTCGATGCCGGTGAGCATGGTCCGCAGGCCGAGAGTGTCGGTCAGGTGGAAGGCCAGGTGGTCGGTGCCGTACTGGAAGATCCGGGTGAACAGGCCGACCATCACCAGGCAGCCGCCCCACATGCCCCACAGCGGATGGGTGACGGCGATCCGGTGCGCCAGCGCCATGATCGCCGGCCAGAGCAGCACGAACCCGGCCGCGAAGCAGACGTAGGCGGCGGTGATGAGGGCGGGATGGCGGGTGTAGGCGACGAGCTGGTATGGCACGAAGAAGTAGAACGGGGAACGCAGGAGGGTCCCTGCCATGATCAGTGAGGGGCCGCCGATGAGCGAGACGGCGCTCACCCACCGGCCGGGAAAGGGAGGCCGGCGGCCCAGGTTGGCCTCGGCGTTGGCGGCTCGCCGCGCCGCGCCGTCCTGCCGCCACCGGGTGATGCGCCCGCGTAGGTCGATGTCCATGCTCTGCCGCCCGTCCGTCCGTGTCCGAGCGCCCCGGCCGGACGCCGGGGCACAGCAGTAGCGTGCTGGGCGACGCCCGGCCCGCGCGTCTGACTCAGGTCGCATCTTGTACGGCCGTCACCAGCGGTTGTACAACCCCAGACAGACGGCAAAAGTACGACCCTGGTCAGATGCCCGATGATCCGCCGTGACGGTACCTTCTCGTCATGACCTGGGCCCGGCGGATCGAAGGCGGAGTCGTCACCGACGTGGCGGCGGCGATCGTCGTGGCGCTGACCATCGGCTACGCCATCGTCGATCCGCCCGGGCCGTCGTCGCCGTGGCCCACCTGGTCGGCCTGGCCGGTGGCGGCGCTCGTGAGCCTCCCGGTCGCCCTCCGGCGGCGCCGGCCCCGGCCCATGCTGGTCCTCGCGTGCGCCGCGGCCACTCTGGCGACCCTGTCCGGCGCGGTCGCGGCGGGCATGATCTGGCTGACGTTCGTGCCGACCGTCCTGGCGCTCTACCTGGTGGCCACCACCGCCTCGGCCACCTGGTCGGTGAGCGGCCTCGTGGCCTGCGTGCTCGCCGCGACCGGCGCGATCCTGATCTTCTACGATCAGGTGCTCCCCGGCCTGCCGCTGCCGCAGACCCCCAGCGAGTTGCCGCCGTCCTGGCCGGTGGAGATCGGCGCGATCTGCCTGTTCCTGGTCGTCGGCTGGGCCGTGGGAGGAGCCGTCAGGTGGAAACGGGAGACGACCGCCCGCCTCGTCCGCCACCTCTCCGAGGCCGCGGTGGCCGATGAACGGCGGCGCATCGCCCGGGAGCTGCACGACGTGATCGGCCACAGCATGAGCCTGATCGCCGTCAAGGCCACCGTGGCCAACCACGTCGCCGACGAGCGCCCGCAGGAGGTGCGCGCCGCCCTGGCCGTCATCGAACGGACCAGCCGCGGCGCGCTGACCGAGATCCAGCGGGTGCTCGGCCTCCTGCGCTCCGACGGCGACCTCGCCGACACCCACGTGCCCGCCCCCGGCATGGCCGACCTGCCCGAGCTGGCCGGCCACGCCCGCTCGGCCGGAGTCGAGGTGGAGCTGACCGTCCACGGGGAGGCCGCATTACCGCCCACGGTCGCGATGTCGGTCTACCGGATCGTGCAGCAGGCGCTGACCAACGTCATCACGCACGCCGGCCCCACCCGCTGCTCGGTCACCGTCGGCATCGACGGACGGACCGCCACCATCGACGTCACCGACGACGGCCCCCGCCACGGCCGCCTTCCGCGAGCGAGCCGAGGCGGCGGCCACGGCCTGATCGGCATGCGCGAACGCGTCAAGATGTACGGAGGCACGTTCGAGGCGGACTTCCGCCCCGAAGGCGGCTTCCGCATCGCGGCCCGCTTACCGTACGACCAGAACGACGCCGTGACGTGAGCGGAGTCGGCGCGGTGGCGCTCAGGTTGGGGGCGCTCAGGTTGGGGGTGCTCAGGTTGGGAGGTTGACATCTCGAACGGTGACAAGGGCGGTGTCGATGTGAGCAGTGGTGGGGTGAGCAGTGGAGGCGTGAGCGGGGATGGCGCCCCGGACGACGTGCCGCCGGCGACGCAGGTTCGGGTGCTGCTGGCCGAGGACCAGGTCCTGGTGCGTGACAGCCTCAAAGTGCTCATCAACGCCACTCCTGGGATGACCGCCGTCGGCGAGGCGGGCACCGGTGCGGAGGCCGTACGGCTGGCTCGTCTTCAGCGGCCGGATGTCGTCCTCATGGATGTGCGGATGCCCGACATGGACGGCATCGAGGCGACCAGACGGATCTGTGCCGACCCCGTCAACGCTGGGACCCGCGTGCTGATCCTCACCACGTTCGACCAGGACGACTACGTGTACGCCTCGCTCAGGGCCGGTGCCAGCGGATTCCTCATCAAGAGCGCCACGGCGACCGAGCTCCTGGCCGCCATCCGGGTCGTCGCCTCCGGCGAGGCGCTGCTCGCGCCGACCGTGACCCGCCGGCTCATCGCCGACTTCCTGTGCGGCGCTCAACCCGCTCCCGTCGTCCGGGAGCTCAGCGACATCACCCCGCGCGAGCGCGAGGTCCTCACCCTCATCGGCAGGGGACTGTCCAACACCGAGCTCGCCGAGCACCTCCACCTCACCGTCGGCACGGTCAAGACCCACATCAGCCGGCTGCTGGCCAAGCTGCACGCCCGCGACCGGGCCCAACTCGTCGTCGCCGCCTACGAGGGCGGGCTCATCACCACCACGGACGGCCGCCGCTGACCGACACACCAGCGCGGCACCGGCCTCACCTTTCGTGCTGCGGGGCGCCCGGTGGGTCGGTGAACCCGGAGCGTCACCCCCTTCGGCAAGGCTCGTCCACGGCTGCCGGGCGTCGGCGCGGCGGTCTGCCCGGGGGACACGAGGACCCCTCGCCTGCGATGGAGCGCATCGTGGGGCGCCGGTCGGGTGGAGCGCGGTCAAGTGTCCGGGTCAGGGTCCGTGGTCAGGTTTTCGGAGTCAGGTGGCCGGGGGCACGAGTGCGGGTCAGGTTTTCGGGGTCAGGTGGCCGGGCGCACGAGTGCGAGGTCAGGGGGCTGGGGTTAGGCGGGCTCGGCGGGCTTGTAGGTGGGTGCGTTCGGTGGTGTTGGTGGTCAGGGTGATGGCCTGGTCGTAGGCGGCGCGGGCTTCGGTGGTGCGGCCGAGGCGGGCCAGCAGGTCGGCGCGGGTGGCGGGCAGGAGGTGGTAGCCGGGCAGGTCCAGGTGCTCGATGGCGGCCAGGGCCGGGCCGGGGCCGTGTACCTCGGCGACGGCGACCGCGCGGTTCAGCGCGACGATCGGGGTCGGGGTGTGGTGCAGGAGTTGGTCGTACAGGGCGAGCACCTGGGTCCAGTCGGTGGCGGGGCCGTCGGTGTGCACGGCGTTGATCGCGGCCTGCAGCTGGTACGGCCCCGGCTGGTTGCGGCGCAGGCACCGGCGTACCAGCTCGTGTCCCTCGGCGATCAGCTCCCGGTTCCACCGGGAGCGGTCCTGTTCGGCGAGCACCACCAGCTCACCTGAGGGCCCGACCCGGGCGGGGCGCCGAGCCTCGGTGAGCAGCAGCAGCGCCAGCAGGCCGATCGCCTCGGGCTCGTCGGGCATCAGGGCGGCCAGTTCCCTGGCCAGGCGGACCGCCTCCAGACACAGGTCCGTCCGCAGCAGCTCTCCGGACGTGGACGCGTACCCCTCGTTGAAGATCAGATAGAGGACGGTCAGTACGGACGCGAGCCGGTCGGGCAGTTCGGCGGAGCCGGGGATGCGGTAGGGGATGGCGGCGTCGCGGATCTTCTTCTTCGCACGGACGATCCGCTGGAAGACGGTCGCCTCCGGCACCAGGTACGCCCGGGCGATCTCGGCCACCTCCAGCCCGCCGAGCAGGCGCAGGGTGAGTGCGGTGCGCGCGGGCGGGGACAGCGCCGGGTGGCAGCAGGTGAAGATCATGCGGAGCTGGTCGTCGCGCACCGGTCCCACCTCCTGGGGTTCGTCGGGTTGGTGCAGCAGCAGTGCCTGGGCGTGGCGGGCCTGGCGGGTGGATTCGCGGCGCAGGCGGTCGATCGCCCGGTTGCGGGCGGTGGTCACGATCCACGCGCCGGGATTGGGCGGCGGCTTCTGCTCCCATTTCCGGACAGCCACCGCGAACGCGTCCTGGACGAACTCCTCGGCCAGGCCGATGTCACCGAGCAGGCGCGTCAGCGTGGCCACGCACCGGCCGTACTCGGCCCGGTAGACGCTGTCCAGATCCACCGTGTTCATCGGCTGCTCACGTCCACTGCGCGTCTTCGAACGGGCGCACCTCGATCGGCGAGCCGCAGGCCAGCGCGCACTTCTCGCCCCAGGCCAGCGCCTGGTCCAGGTCGTCGCACTGGATCACCCAGAACCCGCCGAGCTGTTCCTTGGTCTCGGCGAACGGCCCGTCGGTCATCGTGGTCGCGCCGTCGCCGGGGCGTACGACGGTGGTGGCATGCGAGCCCACCAGGCCGCCCACGAACACCCAGCAACCGGCCGCCTGCATGTCGGCGGTCACCTTGGCCGTCTGGGCATGCTGCTCGCGCATGTCGTCCTCGGCCGGCCACGGCGTGCTCTCGTCGTATTGGACGGCGAGCAGGTACTTCTTCACGAACGCACTCCTTCGACCAGGGATCAGGCGGACAGGCGGCGGGCGACCGCCGGGATCACGATCGCGGCTGCGACCACGTGCGTCAACATCAGCAGCACCTTCGTGGCCACCGATGCGCCGACCAGCACATCCGGTATCAGGGACACCACCGTGAGCGCAAGGGTGATGCGGACGAACGCCTTGCGCGCGTGCCGGGCCCAGCGGGCCAGCGCGACGGCCAGCACCAGGCCGGCCAGGGAGAAGATGACCGTCAGCGTGGCGAACCCCGACACCGGGATCGGCGCACCGTTGACGACCAGGCTGATCCCGGCGAGCTCACCCGCCGCGGCGACGGCTGCGGTCGCCGCGGCGGCGACGGCCGTGGCGGCCAGGCCGCGGATGGTGAGTGACGTGGTGGGAGCGGGGGTGGTGATGACGGACATGGTGTTCCTCCGGTGAGTGGCGACCGGTCCGTTGCCGGCCTCTCACCCTGGCTACGAACGGGCTCGACGCCACTCGACATCCCCGCCGGAAGTTTTTTTCTGCGGACGTACTCGCTCCGGCCGCGCCCCAGGTCGCCCAAGGAAAGTCGCCCCAAGAAGCCGCTCAAGGAAAGGAGCCGACGGGCAGACCCGCGTCCGTGCCGCACGGTGTCATGACCTGTGCGGCGCGGGCTCGTGCCTGCGGAGGAGCGAGGCCCGGGGGCGGTGGTGGTGGGGTGAGGGGACGGGTTCGGGGTGGTGACGGTAGGGGGTGAGGGCGTGGGGGCGTTGCCCGGAATACCATAGGGGGGTATGGTGTTGTTAGAGCAGCTGGCCGAGGGAAGGGGTGGACATGGCCGGATACAGCGGCAGCAAGCAGGACCACGCGACGCGCCTGCGCCGGATCGAAGGGCAGGTCCGCGGCCTGCAGCGGATGGTCGAGGACGACAAATACTGCATCGACATCCTGACGCAGGTGTCGGCGGCGACCAGTGCGCTGAAGTCGTTCTCCCTGTCGCTGCTCGAGGAGCACCTGGCCCACTGTGTGGCCGAGGCCACGCGGAAGGGCGGGCCCGAGGCGGAGGCCAAGGTCAAGGAGGCCTCCGATGCCATCGCACGACTTGTACGTTCCTGACCCCCGAGGATTGAAGGAGAGCATCGATATGAACACCGCCACCTACACCGTCAAGGGCATGACCTGCGGCCACTGCGTCAGCTCGGTCAAGGAGGAGGTCGGCGGAGTGGCCGGTGTCACCAACGTCGAGGTGGACCTGGCGACCGGCCTGCTGACCGTCGACAGTGACGGCCCCGTGGACGCGGCGCGGATCGCGGCCGCGGTCGACGAGGCCGGTTATGAAGTGGTGAACCAGTGAACGCCGCGACGAAGCTCGGCGCGTACGTGCTGGGGCTGGCCGTCGTCTTCGGCGGCGCCCTGGGCGCGGGCAAGGTGGTGGGCCCGATCGGAACGGCCGAGGCCGGCGTGGCAGGGGCGCCGAAGGCCGGCGACCACGCCGGCATGACGGCGACCACCCCAGGCCAGGACGCCGCGACGCCCGCCGCGGAGGCCGGGCATGACGGCGGCCACGACGCTGGACAGGCGAAGGAAGATACCCCCGGGGGGCTCCAGGTGTCCGAGAAGGGCTACACGTTCGAACCGCTGACGGCGACGTTCGAGCCGGGCGAGCCGGCCGACTTCCGCTTCGCGGTGACCGGGCCCGACGGCCGGCCGGTCACCGGCTACGAGGTCGAGCACGACAAGAAGCTGCACCTCATCGTCGCCTCCCGCGACCTGAGGAACTTCCAGCACGTGCACCCCGAGCTGGGCTCCGACGGGGTCTGGTCGGTCAGGCTGACGCTGCCGGAAGCCGGGCCGTACCGCGCCTTCGCCGACTTCGTGCCGGCCGGCGGCAGCGGCCTGACGCTGGGAGCCGACCTGACCGCGGCCGGCGGCTACCGGCCAGGCAAGCTGCCCGAGCAGACCCGTACGACCAAGGTCGACGGCTACGAGGTCACCCTCGACGGCGAGCTGACGCCCGGACAGTCGAGTAAGCTCACCCTCAAGGTGAGCAAGGACGGGAAGCCCGTCACCGACCTGCAGCCCTACCTCGGCGCCTACGGCCACCTGGTGGCCCTGCGCGCCAGGGACCTGGCCTACCTGCACGTCCACCCCGACGGCGAGCCCGGTGACGGCAGGACGCAGGCCGGCCCCGAGATCGTCTTCTACGCCGAGGTGCCCAGCACCGGCGACTACCGCCTCTTCCTCGACTTCCAGCACGGGGACGAGGTCCGTACCGCCGCCTTCACCGCGGCGGCGGGGGAGCGGCCGGCGACGGCCGAGCCGACCCCGGCCGCGACTGCGACTGCGACCGGGCACGACGACGACGGCCACGGCCACTGAGCGAGAGGAAGGAGAACGGTGATGTCCCAGCTCACCGATGACCGGCGCAACGCGGTCGAACTCTCGATCGGTGGCATGACCTGCGCCTCGTGCGCCAACCGCATCGAGCGCAAGCTGAACAAGATGGACGGCGTGACCGCGACGGTCAACTACGCCACCGAGAAGGCGAAGGTCACCTTCCCCGAGAACGTCGACCCGAGCCTGCTCGTGGCCGAGGTGGAGAAGGCCGGCTACACGGCGGCCCTGCCCGCGCCCCCCGATACCGGGAACAAGACGGGGGAGGAGGAGCCGCAGGACGAGCTCCGGTCCCTGCGCCAGCGCCTCGTCACCTCCGTGGTGCTGGCGGTGCCGGTGATCGCGATGGCGATGATCCCGCCGCTGCAGTTCACCAACTGGCAGTGGCTGTCGCTGGTGCTGGCCGCGCCCGTCGTGGTGTACGCGGGCTGGCCGTTCCACAAGGCGGCCTGGACCAACCTGCGCCACGGCGCCGCGACGATGGACACGCTGATCTCGATCGGCACGATCGCCGCGCTGGGCTGGTCGCTGTGGGCGCTGTTCTTCGGCAGCGCGGGCGCGCCCGGCATGACGCACCCGTTCGCGTTCACCATCGAGCGCACCGACGGCTCCGGCAACATCTACCTGGAGGCGGCGGCCGGCGTCACGGCGTTCATCCTGGCCGGACGCTACTTCGAGGCCCGTTCCAAGCGCCGCGCCGGCGCCGCGCTGCGGGCGCTGCTGGAGCTGGGCGCCAAGGAGGTGGAGCTGGCCGACGGCCGGCGCGTGCCGGTCGATCAGCTCAAGGCCGGTGACCGCTTCGTCGTCAGGCCCGGCGACAAGATCGCCACGGACGGCGTGGTCGAGGAGGGCTCCTCGGCCGTGGACACCTCGATGCTGACGGGCGAGTCCGTGCCGGTCGAGGTCGGGGCGGGCGACGCCGTCACCGGCGCCACCGTGAACGCGGGCGGCCGGCTGGTCGTGCGCGCCACCCGGGTCGGCGCCGACACCCAGCTCGCCCAGATGGCCAAGCTGGTCGAGGAGGCCCAGACCGGCAAGGCGCAGGTGCAGCGGCTCGCCGACCGCATCTCCGGCATCTTCGTGCCCATCGTGATCGCGCTCGCCCTCGGCACGCTCGGATTCTGGCTCGGTACGGGCGCCGGCGCGGGAGCGGCCTTCACCGCCGCGGTCGCGGTGCTGATCATCGCCTGCCCATGCGCCCTCGGCCTGGCCACCCCGACCGCGCTGCTGGTCGGCACCGGGCGCGGCGCCCAGCTCGGCATCCTGATCAAGGGCCCCGAGGCGCTGGAGTCCACCCCCGGCATCGACACGGTCGTGCTGGACAAGACCGGCACGGTCACCGAGGGCAGGATGACGCTCACGGCCGTCCACGTGGCCGAGGGGGAGAGCGAGGAGGAGGTGCTGCGCCTGGCCGGCGCGCTGGAGCACGCCTCCGAGCACCCGATCGCCCAGGCCGTGGCCAAGGGCGCCGCCGCCCGCGTCGGCCGGCTGCCCGCGCCTGAGGACTTCGCCAACGTCGAGGGCCTCGGCGTGCAGGGCGTCGTGGACGGGCACGCCGTCCTGGTCGGCCGCCCCCGGCTGCTGGCCGAGTGGTCCCAGCACCTGCCCGCCGACCTGGAACGGGAGCTGGACGAGGCCCAAGAGGCCGGCCGCACCGCGGTCGCGGTCGGCTGGGACGGTCAGGCCCGCGCCGTGCTCGTCGTGGCCGACGTGGTCAAGCCGACCAGCGCGGATGCCATCACCAGGCTCCGCGCCCTCGGCCTCACGCCCGTCCTGCTGACCGGCGACAACGAGGCCGTGGCGAAGACCGTCGCCGCGGAGGTGGGCATCGACGAGGTGATCGCCGAGGTGCTGCCCGCCGACAAGGTGGACGTGGTCAAGAAGCTGCAGGCCGAGGGCAAGGTCGTCGCCATGGTGGGCGACGGCGTCAACGACGCCGCCGCGCTGGCCCAGGCGGACCTGGGCCTGGCCATGGGCACCGGCACCGACGCCGCCATCGAGGCTTCCGACCTGACCCTCGTCCGCGGCGACCTGCGGGTGGCGGCCGACGCCATCCGGCTGTCGCGCCGCACGCTGTCCACGATCAAGGGCAACCTGTTCTGGGCGTTCGCCTACAACGTGGCCGCGCTGCCGCTGGCGGCGATGGGGCTGCTCAACCCGATGATCGCGGGCGCGGCGATGGCGTTCTCCAGCGTCTTCGTGGTGAGCAACAGCCTGCGGCTGCGCCGCTTCCGCTGACGTCGTCCCCCGAACGGCTCCGCACCGGCCGGTGCGGAGCCGTTCGTCGTCGCTTGCCGTGATCGATCAGCCGGTCGTCCAGCCGGGATCGGCCGAACGACCGATGCCGGCCCGCGCGCCCGCCGCGAAAGTGGGACGCGTCCGATCACGTACGCCGACGAAAGCGGAAAAATCATGTTCGTCACTCATTTAGGCATGGCCGCCGCCGTGCTGGCCGCCGCGATCACCGCCGCCCCCGGGTACGACCGGGGGGACTTGCGGCGGGACGCCGAGCGGATCGTCGCCGCGGGAGCCACGGGGATGCAGGTGCGCGTCACCGGCGAGGGCGGGAGCATGGTCGCGACCGCCGGCGTGGCCGACGTCCGGACGAAGAGCCCGGTGCCGCCGAACGGATACTTCCGGATCGGTTCCAGCAACAAGGCCTTCGTCGCCACCGTGGTGCTGCAACTGGTGGGCGAGGAGAAGCTGTCGCTCGACGACACCGCGGACCGGTGGCTCCCCGGGCTGATCAAGGGGCACGGCAACGACGGGCGGAAGATCACCGTCCGCCACCTGCTCCAGCACACCAGCGGGATCGTCGACGACTACCCGTTCCCGACGGCCATCGCCTCCTCCCGCGAATACCGCCGCCACCGGTACGACACCTACACCCCGCGGCAGGTCGTCTCCAGGGCAATGCGCCACCGGCCGGCCTTCGCCCCCGGCAAGGGCTGGTCGTACGCCAACACCGGATACGCCGTACTCGGCCTGATCATCGAGAAGGCGACCGGCCGCCCCTGGCACGCCGAGGTGGAGAGGCGCGTCGTCAAGCCGCTGGGCCTGACGCACACCCGCTGGCCCGGACGCTCGGCCGGGCTGCCGCGGCCGCACGCGCGCGGGTACAGCGTGTTCAAGACCGGTGAGGGATTCGTCGACACCACCCGGCACCGCGACGCGGACGCCTCAGGCGGGCTCATCTCCACCACCGCGGACCTCGATCGTTTCTTCACCGCCCTGCTCGGCGGCGAGCTGCTGCGGCCCGCCCAGCTCGCCGAGATGCGCACGACCGTCCCCGTCGCCAAGGAGCTCAGGCGGATCTGGCCCGGCGCCCGCTACGGCCTCGGCCTGATGCGGCGTCCGCTGCCGTGCGGCGGCACCTATTCAGGGCACGGCGGGGACATTCTCGGCTACTCCACCCGGACGGGAGTCACCGCCGACGGCAAACGCAGCATTGTGGTCTCCGTATCGACCGAGCGCTTCGACTCCACCGAGCGCGCTCTGCGGCTTGAGGCGGCCGTGGACCGGCTGGTCAACCGGGCCCTGTGCGACGCCGGACAGCAGGGGAGCGTCACGGGGAACCGGGGGAGGGCAGGC
Organism: Nonomuraea fuscirosea; assembly: GCF_035917475.1. Classification (NCBI taxonomy): domain Bacteria; kingdom Bacillati; phylum Actinomycetota; class Actinomycetes; order Streptosporangiales; family Streptosporangiaceae; genus Nonomuraea; species Nonomuraea fuscirosea. Next base: position 3,967,567 of record NZ_CP109074.1, read on the forward strand.
GCAGCCGTTTGAGCGCGAGGGCGTTGACCGCCACGATCAGGCTCGAACCCGACATCGACAGCGCGGCGATCTCGGGCCGGAGCACGAGGCCGAACGCCGGCTCGAACACCCCGGCGGCGATCGGCAGCGCGAGCGCGTTGTAGCCGATCGCCCAGCCCAGGTTCTGCCGCATCTTGCGCAGCGTGCCCCACCCGATCCGCAGCGCTGCCGGCACGTCCAGCGGGTCGGAGCGCATGAGCACGACGTCGGCGGTCTCGATGGCCACGTCGGTGCCGGCTCCGATGGCGATGCCCAGGTCGGCCTGGGCCAGCGCCGGGGCGTCGTTGACGCCGTCGCCGACCATGGCCACCCTGCGGCCACCGGCCCGCAGCTCGGCGATCTTGGCCGCCTTCTCCTCCGGCAGCACCTCGGCGACCACGGTGTCGATGCCGAGCCGCCGCGCGATCCGCTCCGCGGTGGCCGCGTTGTCGCCCGTGAGCATCACCACCTCGACGCCGAGCTCGTGCAGCGCGGTGACCGCGGCGGACGAGGTGTCCCTGACCGCGTCCGCGATGCCGATCACCCCGGCCGCGGCGCCGTCCACGGCGACCATGACCGCGGTCCTGCCGCCCTCGGCCAGCTCCTGCCGCCTGCTCGCCAGCGTCCCCGGCGCCACGCCTTCGCGCTCCAGCAGCCGCCGGTTGCCCACCACGACCCTGCGCCCGCCGACCTCCGCGACGGCGCCGTGCCCGGGGACGTTCTCGAACCGGCTCGCCGCCATCGGGGCCAGGCCCAGGTCGTCGGCGTGCCGGACGATCGCCGCGGCCAGCGGATGCTCCGACTCCCGCTCCACCGCCGCGACCAGGCGCAGGAACTCCTCCTCCGGCAGCGCGCCGCCGGTCACCACGTCGGTGACCTCCGGCTCGCCCTTGGTCAACGTGCCGGTCTTGTCCATCACGACGACGTCGACGCGGGCCGAGGTCTCCAGCGCCATGGCGTTCTTGAACAGCACGCCCCGCTCGGCGCCCAGCCCCGTGCCGACCATGATGGCGGTCGGGGTGGCCAGGCCGAGCGCGTCCGGGCAGGTGATGACGACGACCGTGATGGCGAACAACGTCGCGACGCCGAGCGGCTGCCCCGCCGCCAGCAGCCAGACCAGGAACGTGAGCGCCCCGCCGGCCAGCGCCACCAGGACGAGCCAGAACGCCGCCCGGTCGGCCAGCCGCTGCCCCGGCGCCTTGGAGTTCTGCGCCTCCTGCACCAGGCGGACGATCTGTGCCAGGGCCGTGTCGGCGCCGACCTTGGTCGCGCGGACGCGCAACGTGCCGTCGCGGTTGAGGGTGGCGCCGATGACGGCCGAGCCCGGCTCCTTGTGCACCGGCAGGCTCTCGCCGGTGACCATCGCCTCGTCCACCTCGCTCTGGCCGTCCTCGACCACGCCGTCGACGGGGATCTTCGACCCGGGGCGTACCAGCAGCAGGTCACCGGCCACCACCTCGGCGGTCGGCACCTCCACCGGACGGCCGTCGCGCAGGACCGTCGCCATGGGCGGGGCCAGGTCGAGCAGGGCGCGGACGGCGTCGTTCGCGCCGCCTCTCGCGCGCATCTCGAACCAGTGGCCGAGCAGCACGAAGGCGGCCAGGACGGTGGCGGCCTCGTAGAACACCTCGCCGCCGCCGGTGAGGGTGACGATCAGGGAGTAGAGCCAGCCGGCGCCCACCGCGACCGCGACGAGCACCATCATGTCGAGCGTACGGGCCTTGAGCGCGCGTACGGCTCCGGCGAAGAAGATCCAGCACGAGTAGAAGATCACCGGGAGGCTGAGCAGCAACGCCCAGACGTCCTGCCGCCATCCGAACGGCACGGGCAGCTCCAGCCCGAACACGTCCGTGCCGATCGGGGACCAGAGCACGATCGGGACGGAGAAGAGCACGGCCACCAGGAAGCGGTTCCGCATGTCGGCGACCATCGCCGCCATCGACATCCCGCCATGACCACCGTGACCGTGACCGCCGTGGTCCGCCGTCTCGTGCGGCGCGGCCTCCGCGCCGTCGTGAACCGCCGTGCCGTGCGGCGCCGCCTCAGCGCCGGCGCGCGTCGCGTGATCGGCCGGCCGGCCCGGCTCGGCCATCGGGTCGCACAGGTGGGCGGGTACGGACTGCCCGGCGCAGTGGTAGCCGCACTCGACGATCCACGTACGCAGCTCGGCGACGGACGTGCGGCGCGGGTCGAAGCGCACCGTCGCCGTCTGCGCGACCGGGTTGGCCTCGACGTGCAGCACCCCGGGACGCCGGCCGAGCACGGCCACGACCACGTTCTGCTCCGAGGCCCAGCGCAGCCCGCTGACATCGAGGATCGCGGTGCCGCGCTCCTCGCCTTCATCGCGCCGTGCGGAGGCCGGTTCGCCCATGGTCGTCTCCTCCCCGCGAGAACGCCCCGCCTCACCCCCGCCCGGCCCGAGAGGTGTCGCAGTCCGGCGGACGTTCGGTGACAGTCGTCTCATGACATCGCTGTCGGCGCACCTCTGCAAGCACTCCTCGACGAGCATCCGGCGGCGGCTTCTGGACGGGAGCGTGTACCCCACCTCCGGCCCGTTCTACTGGGGAGCGGGAAGCCGGGCCTGACCTTTCGCGGGCACGGGCGGGCGCCAGCCGTGGGTGAGGAGGTCGAAGAGCTCTTCCACGGCGGCCCGATGGTCCGGGCGGCTTCGGGTGAGTGCCGGGATCTCCAGGACGAACCTGGCGAGGGCCTGGCAGGCGAGGTTGTCGTGGCCGACCCCCGCGTCGTCGGCGATGGCGGCGCTGAGCGCGTCCGCGTGGCGGGTCCACATGCGCTTGGCGTATTCGCGGAGCACCGGTGTGGAGTCGAGGAGCCGGCTGAACTCGGCCCAGCGCGGGTGGGTCGCGACGGGAAGCCAGGACCTGAGTGCGTGCTCGCGCAGCGCGTCGATGACGCTTTGACCGGCGGGGCGCTGACGTACGGCGCCGATCAGCTCCGCCTCCAGATTCTCCTCCTGGTCGAAGACCAGGGCCTCCTTGCCGGGGAAGTGCTTGAACAGCGTCGTGGTCGACACGTCGGCGGCGTCGGCGATGTCCCTGATGCTCACCCCGTCGTAGCCGCGCTCCAGGAACAGCTCCAGTGCGGCGTCGGCGATCGCCTGACGGGTGGCCGCCTTCTTGCGCTCGCGGCGGCCGACGACGGGTGGCTTGTCCATACGGACACCCTAGCAAAGGTGGTCACAGTTCAAAAGTTGACTGGTTGCACTTTTTAATCGAGTCTGCTTTTGTGGAGCTCGTTCCACGGAGCCCTCACGGCTTCGCGGGGGTCATGAACGAGAGGACAAGTCATGCGCTCACCAGCACCGGCCGCCGCCAGGATCGCCGTCGTCGGAGCGGGTCCCGGCGGGCTCACCTGCGCCCGCATCCTGCAGAACCACGGCATCCCGGTGACGGTCTACGACCGCGACCCGCATCCACGGGCCCGCGACCAGGGCGGCACCCTCGACCTGCACGCCGACGACGGGCAGATCGCCCTGCGCGAGGCCGGCCTGATCGAGGAGTTCCTCCGGCTGGCCCGCCCGGAGGGGCAGGAGATGCGCCGGCTCGATCCGGGGGGCCGGATCGTGCGCCGTCACCTTCCGGACGAGGGCGAGCTGTCCCGGCCGGAGATCGACCGGGGCGTGCTGCGCGAGCTGCTGCTCGACTCGCTGGAGCCGGGCACCGTGCGATGGGACCACGCCCTCGAAGCGGTCAGCGGCCCCGGCGACGGCCCGGATGGCGGCCCGGTGGGCGGTTCGGGTGGCGGGGTGAAAGACGGCTCGCGTGACGGCCCGGGTGGTGGTCGGGGAGGTGGTCCGAGGTGGCTGCGGTTCCGTGACGGGACGGCCGCCGAGGCCGACCTGGTCATCGGGGCCGACGGCGCGTTCTCCCGGGTCCGCCCGGCGGTGTCGGCGGCCGTGCCGCGCTACATCGGGGCCGGCTTCCTGGAGGCCTGGTTCCACGACGTCGAGAACGCGCATCCCGGCCTGGCCGCGCTCGTCGGGCAGGGCGGCGCCCTCGCCGCCGACGGCGACCGCGCCCTGTTCGCCCAGCGCAACAGCGGCGACCACATCCGGGTCTACATCGTCCAGCGCCTGCCCCAGGACTGGATCGCGGCGAGCGGGCTGGACGCAGGCGACACCGCCGGGATCCGCGACCGGCTGCTGGACGCCTTCTCCGGCTGGTCGCCGTCCATGCTCCGGATGATCACCGACAACGACGGCCCGTACGTGGACCGCCCGCTGTTCGCCCTGCCCGTGCCGCACGCCTGGGAGCACGACCCCGCCGTGACCCTGCTCGGCGACGCCGCCCACCTCATGCCCCCGCTGGGCGTCGGCGCCAACCTGGCCATGCTGGACGCCTGCGAACTCGCGCTGGCGCTGGCCGGCTCCGCCACGGTCGGCGACGCCGTCCGTACGTACGAGAAGACCATGCTGCCCCGCGCCGCGGAGACCGCCCGGTTCCTCGAGAACGGCATCGAGGGGTTGCTGGAGCTTGAGGAGGACGGCGGCGAAGGCATCGGGTTCGGCCCGCCCGTGTAGCGTCCGGGCCCGCTCGATGCGGTTTCAAGGTACTTAGTTATGCGAATATAATCATTATATGTCGATAACCGGGCGGGTCTCCGCCCCGCCTGACTCGGCCCCCGTGCTCAGCTCTCGCCGGCGGATGCTCGTCCTCGGCATCTGCTGCATGAGCCTGTTCATCGTCGGGCTGGACAACACGATCGTGAACATCGCGCTGCCCGCCATCCGCCACGACCTGAACGCCTCCGTCTCCGGCCTGCAGTGGATCATCGACGCCTACACGGTGGTGCTGGCGAGCCTGCTCATGCTGGCCGGCTCGACCGGGGACCGGTTCGGCCGCCGCCGCACGTTCCAGACGGGGCTGGTGCTGTTCACGCTCGGCTCGCTCATGTGCTCGCTCGCGCCCGGCCTCGGCTGGCTCATCGCGGCGCGGGCGCTGCAGGCCGTCGGCGGCTCCATGCTCAACCCGGTCGCCATGTCGATCATCACGAACACCTTCACCGAGCCGCGCGAGCGGGCCAGGGCCATCGGCGTGTGGGGCAGCGTGGTCGGCGTCAGCATGGCGCTCGGCCCGCTGGTCGGCGGCAGCCTGGTGGAGTCGGCCGGCTGGCAGGCGATCTTCTGGATCAACATCCCGGTGGGGCTGGCCGCGTTCGTGCTGTGCGCGCTGTTCGTGCCGGAGTCGCGGGCGCCGCGCGCCCGCCGGATGGACCCGGTCGGCCAGCTGCTGGTCATCGTGGTGCTGACGACCGTGACGTACGCCTTCATCGAGGCGCCGGCGGCCGGCTGGGGCTCGCCGCGGACGCTGGCCTGCTTCGCGGTCGCCGCTCTGGCGCTGGCCTGCCTCGTGCCGTACGAGCTGCGCTGCGCCGAACCCCTGATCGACCTGCGCTTCTTCCGCAGCGTCCCGTTCGCGGGAGCCACCGTGATCGCCGTGTGCGCCCTGGCCGCGCTGGGCGGATTCCTGTTCCTCAACACCCTCTACCTCCAGGACGTGCTGGGCCTGTCCGCCCTGCACGCCGGGCTCTACACCCTGCCCATGGCCGGCTTGACCGTGGTCTGCGCGCCCCTGGCCGGCCGGATCGTCGGCAGCGCCGGGCCGCGCGTGCCGCTGGTCGTGGCCGGGACCGGCCTGACGCTCAGCGGGCTGGTCCTGACGGGGCTGTCCGCGGACATGCCGCTGTGGCGGCTCATGGTCGCGTACGTGCTGTTCGGGCTGGGGTTCGGCATGGTGAACGCGCCGATCACGAACACCGCCGTGTCCGGCATGCCGCGCGCGCGGGCCGGGGTGGCCGCGGCGGTGGCCTCCACCAGCCGCCAGATCGGGCAGGTGCTCGGCGTCGCGGTCATCGGCTCGCTGGTCACCTCGGCGGTGTCCGGCCCGTTCGTCACCGGCTTCCCCGTGGCCAGCCGCATCGGCTGGTGGATCGTGGCCGGCACCGGACTGGTGATCCTCCTGCTCGGTATCCTGACCACGACCGGCTGGGCCCGCGACAGCGCCGCCCGCACCGCCGCACGGCTCGCCCCCACCGCGGAAGGAACGGCGTACACCTCATGAGCGACACCCCCGACCAGGAGGCGGTGGCCCGCGTCTGGTCCGGCATGTACGACCTCGTCCTGCGCCAGGAGGACCGTCGCAAGGAGGTGGCCGAGACGCTCGGCATGAGCTTCTTCCGGGTCAAGGCGCTGCGCCGGCTGCTGGCCGGGCCGATGACGATGCGGGAGCTGACCGCCGAGCTGGCCACCGACAAGCCGTACACCACGCTGATGGTGGACGACCTGGAGCGGCGCGGCTACGTGACCCGCAGCATCGCCCCGGGTGACCGCCGGAGCAGGATCGTCACGCTGACGGCGGCGGGAACGGCGGTCGCCGAGGAGGCCGAGCGCATCCTGGCCCGCCCGCCGCGCTCCCTGCTCGCCCTGGACCCCGCGGACCTGGCCGCCCTCGACCGCATCATCGCCGGCCTGCGCGCCCCGGAGCGCTCCGCGCCCTGACGGCGGCGCGCGGTCACGAAAGGCCGCGGGTTGGACGGCGGCGCGCGGCCATGGCGCGGGCGGTCTTGCAAGCGATCTATTCCAGCGCCTTTAAAGAGGGCCGCAAGGTTAAGCGGTCACTTTTTCCTTATGCGACGTTTCATCATCATCATTTCGCCCGTGATCGCCGCCGTGATCGCCATGACCGGCCTGGCCGGTACGGCGAACGCCACGGCGCCCGGCCGGGTCTCCGATTTTTACGGACAGCGTCTGGCCTGGTCAGCGTGCGGTGGCGGCTTCCAGTGCGCCAGATTAAAAGTTCCACTCGACTATTCGAAGCCGGCCGGGAAACGGATTAAGATCAGCCTGATCCGGCTTCCCGCCACCGGAAAGAAGATCGGCTCGCTGGTGCTCAACTTCGGCGGTCCCGGAGTCTCGGGAGTGGACAGCTTGAAGGTGAGCAAGACGATCGTGTCGGCCTCACTGCGCCGGCGGTTCGACATCGTGAGCTTCGACCCGCGCGGCGTGGGCGGATCGGCCCCGGTACGCTGCCTGGGCACGCTGGGCCTGGACGCCTACTACTCCACCGACCCGACGCCCGACACCAAGGCCGAGCTCAAGCAGGCCAGGATGTGGGCGAAGACGTTCGCGAAGGCGTGCGCGACCAACGCGGGCAAGGACCTGCTCGCGCATGTCGGCACCGGCGAGGCCGCGCGCGACATGGACGTGATGCGCGCGGCGCTGGGCGACTCCCGCCTGACCTACCTCGGCTGGTCGTACGGCACCTACCTGGGCGCCCGGTACGCCGACCTGTTCCCGACGCGGATCCGCGCCATGGTGCTGGACGGCGCCGAAGACCCCGACCAGTCGGGCGGCGAGTTCGTCCAGAGCCAGGCCACGGGCTTCGGGACGGCGCTGGAGTCGTTCCTGCGCGACTGCTTCAAGGCCAAGGGCTGCCCGTTCAAGAAGCACTCGGTGCGTGCGGCGGTCAAGCGGATCGACGCGCTGTACCAGCGGGCCGATCGCGCGCCCCTGCGCAACACCTACGACGGCCGCCAGGTGAGCGAGGCGGTCGTGCGCACCGGGGTGCAGCAGGCGCTGTACGGAGTGGCGTACTGGCCGACGCTGCGCCTGGCGCTGGCCCAGGGGTTCAAGGGCGACGGCTCGCTGCTGCTGCGTCTCGCCGACCTGTACAACGGGCGCCGGGAGGACGGCACGTACGCCAACACCCTGGAGGCACTCCGGGCCATCCAGTGCCTCGACCGGCCCGAGCTGCGCTGCCCGTACTGGCCGGTCAAGGGCAAGAGGTTCACCAAGAAGGTGCGGGCCCACGGCTCGCCGCCGATCGTCGTGGTGGGCACGACCCGTGACCCGGCGACGCCGTACGCGCTGGCCAAGGCGCTGGCGGCGCAGCTGTCGAAGGGCGTGCTGCTGACGAAGAACGGCGACGGTCACACGGCCTACGCCGGCGGGTCCACCTGCCTGGAACGGCAGATCGACCGCTACCTGATCACGGCCAGGGCTCCCAGGCCGGGCGCCTGCACCGCGAGAGCCTGACGACCGGCTCGGCCGCGCCGGGTGCACCGCGCGGCCTGACCGGCGGCTCCGCCCGGCCGTCGCCGGGTGACCGTCCTCCAGATGGTCACCCGGCGCGCCGGGCTTCGTCGCCGGCGGGGGCGTTGCTCACCGGCCCGGGACGGTCGCTTGACTTCAAGCGGACTTGAAGTCGCAGGATCGCCCCCATGGACACGAACACGAACCTGGACAGGACGCCGGGCACGGGCCGTACCAGCGAGCAGACCGACGCGCTCATCGCCCTGCTCGACCTCGGCGACGAACTCCCCGGGGCGGCCGGCCTGCGCGCCCGCTCCTACGAACTCCTCGGCCTCGCGCCGGGCGCGGCGATCGCCGACGTCGGGTGCGGGGCCGGCCGCGCGGTGGGGGAGATGGCCGGACGGGGTGCGCGGCCGGTCGGCGTGGACCTCGACGAGCGGATGATCGAGGTGGCCGGCCGGCGATGGCCCGCAGCGGACTTCCGCGTGGCGGGCGCCTACGCGCTGCCGTTCGCCGACGGCGAGCTGAGCGGTTACCGGGCCGAGAAGCTGTACCACATCCTGGACGACCCCGCCCGCGCGGTCGCCGAGGCGCGGCGCGTGCTGGCGCCGGGCGGGCGCATCGTGCTGATCGGGCAGGACTGGGACACCTACGTCGTCGACTCCGACGACGCCGCGCTCACCCGTGCCATCGTGCACGCCCGCGCCGACTTGGTCACCGGCCCGCGCGTCGCCCGCCGTCACCGCAACCTCCTCCTCGACGCCGGCTTCACCGACGTCACCGTGGAGGTCCACACCTGGGTCCTCACGGGCGCGGCGGCGGTGCCCGTGCTGGCCGACCTCGCGGAACGGGCGCGTTCGGCCGGGTCGATCAGCGCCGCGCAGGCCGAGGCGTGGCTCACCGAGCAGCGCGAACGGGGCCGGCGCGACCGGCTCTTCCTCGCCCTGCCGCTGTTCGTCGCCGCGGCCACCCGCCCGTGACCACCCGGCGCCGGCCGCGGGCACCGTGATCACCTGCCCGCGAGCCCCTGATGGACCTCACGTCCGCTCAGGTGCCCGGGGGCGTCGTGCACGATCCACTCCGGACGGGGAAGAGATGCCGGTGAGGCATATCGCCGCGTGCTCCGGTCAGGAGGGTGCCATGACCAAGCCGTTCGAGCCCCGGAGTCCCCGCAAGCCCCGCCCCGAGGCCACCCAGCGGGTCCAGGTGCTGTTCTCGCCGGCCAACGTGTGGCGGGTGGGGTTCGTCGTCGTCGCGGTCGTCGTCGTGGTGTACCTCATCCGCTTCGTCCTCACCGACGCCGGTTCGCTGGTCGTCGTCGTGGTGATGGCGTGGTTCCTGTCGCTGGCGATGGAGCCCGCGGTCGGCCGGTTGGCCCGGCACATGCGCCGGGGCGCCGCGGCCGTCCTGGTGATGATCGGGATCGCCCTGCTCACCGCGGTCTTCCTCTTCCTGTTCGGCAACCTGTTCGTCGAGCAGGCCGCTTTACTCGTCCGCGCGCTGCCCGAGGTGGTCACCGGCGTCATCGAGTGGATCAACACCCGGTTCGGCACAAGGTACGACATCTCCACCATCCTCAGTTCCATCAACCTGACGCCCCAGCAGGCCGCCACCTACGCCCAGGACCTGCTCGGCGGCGTGCTCGGCCTGCTCGGCACGATCACCGCGGCGGTGTTCAACGCCTTCGCCCTGCTGCTGCTCACGTTCTACTTCTCGGCCGACGGCCCCCGGCTGCGGCGCTGGCTGGCCCAGCTGCTGCCCGGCCGCATCCAGCAGGTCTTTCTCACGGTGTGGGACGTGTCGCTGGTCAAGACCGGCGGGTACGTCTCCGCCCGGCTCATCCTGGCCGCGATCAACGGCACCACCTCGGCCGTCGTGTTCCTGCTGATCGGCCTGCCCTCGTGGCTGGCGCTGGCGGTGTGGACCGGGATGGTGGCCCAGCTCGTGCCCACGATCGGCACGTACATCGCGATCGCCCTGCCCACCGTGGTGGGCCTGGTCTCGCCCCAGCCGTGGATCGGGCTGGCGGCGCTGGCCTGGGGGATCCTGTACCAGCAGGTGGAGAACCTGACGCTGGAGCCGCGGATCAGCGGGCGGGCGGTGAACATGCATCCGGGGGTCGCGTTCGCGGGCGTGCTGCTGGGGGCGCAGCTCTTCGGGGCGGTGGGCGCGCTGCTGGCGGTGCCGGTGCTGGCCATGCTGCTGTCGCTGGTGGACACGTTCGTGTCCCGTAAGGAGATGATGCCGGTCATGCCGGACGTACCCGAGGCGTACCTGGATGAAGACGGCGAGGAGCCGGCGACGGAGCCCGAGCCGCGCACGGACCAGGCTCGGGCCGCGCCCAAGGACGGCGGCCCCCGCCCCGCGCCCTGACCAGGACGCGAAGGACGACCCAGGTCAGGGAGCCGCCGGGCCGGTGTCCCGGCGCAGGCGGGGGACGCTGGCGACGAGGCGGCGCGTGTGAGGGTGCTCGGGCGAGCCGAGCACGGCCGCGCTCGCCCCCCGCTCCACGATCCGGCCCGCGTCCAGCACGGCGATCTCGTCGCACAGAGCGCTCACCACGGCCAGGTCGTGCGAGACCATCACCAGCGTCAGCTCCCTGGTGGCCTTCAGTTCCCGCAGCAACTCGACCAGGCGCACCCGGGTGGTCACGTCGAGCGCGCTGACCGGCTCGTCGGCCAGCAGGATCCGCGGCTCGCACACGATGGCCCTGGCGATCGCGATGCGCTGCCGCTGCCCGCCGGAGAACTCGTGCGGATAGCGGCGCGCGGCGTCCGCCGGCAGGCCGACGGCGCGCAGCGTCTGCGCCACCCGGTCGCCGATCTCGTCGCGGGCGCCGATCCGCATCGCCCGCAGTGGCTCCGACACGATGCGGTCCACCCGCTGGCGCGGATCGAGCGACGAGTACGGGTCCTGGAACACCGGCTGCGCGCTGCGCCGGAACTCCCGGTCGCGTCCCGGCCGCAGCGGCCGGCCGTCGAACAAAACCTCACCCGTACTGGGCCGGGCCAGGCCCAGCAGCAGCCGCAGCAGCGTGCTCTTGCCCGCTCCCGACTCACCGACCAGCGCCAGGTTGCGCCCCGCCGTCACCGCGACGGACACGTCGGAGAGCACGGGCGTCCCGCCCCGGTAGGCGAACCCGACCTCCCTGGCCTCCAGCAGCGTCATGGCGCCAGCCGATCGAACTCGGCCTCGAACGCCTCCGCGCTCTCCACCAGCGCACGGGTGTAGGGGTGCCGCGGTTCGCGCACGATGTCCTCCGCCCTTCCCGTCTCCACCAGCGAGCCGCGTTCGAGCACGGCCAGCCGGTCCGTCACGCCCGCGACCACGGCCAGATCGTGGCCGATGAGCAGCAGCGCCATCGACCGGCCCGAGACCAGCCCGTTGAGCAGCGCGAGCACCTCGGCCTGCACGGTCACGTCGAGGGCCGTGGTCGGCTCGTCGGCGATCAGCAGGTCGGGCTCGCAGGCCAGCGCCATGGCGAGGGCCGCGCGCTGCCGTTGGCCGCCGGAGATCTCGTGCGGGTACGCGCCCGCGACCCGTTCCGGCAGGCGGACCTCGTCCAGCGCGGTCGAGACGGCGGCCCGCAGCGCCGCGCCGCGCAGCCCGCGCCGGCGCCGGATCGGCCCGGCGAGCTGCCTGCCGATGCGCATCAGCGGGTCCAGCGCGGTGAGGGGTTCCTGGAACACCGCGCTCACCGTCCGCCCGCGGACGCGGTCCAGCCGGCGGTCCCGCGCGCCGACGATCTGCGTGCCGGCCAGCAGCACGCTGCCGTGCGCGCTGAGCCCGGCGGGCAGCAGGCCCAGGACGGCCAGCGCGGTCAGCGACTTGCCCGACCCCGACTCGCCGATCAGGCCCAGCCGCTCACCGGCCGCCAGCGTGAACGACACGCCGCGCAGCAGTTCGTGCTCGTCGGCCCGGCGCACCGACAGGCCGTCCACGTCGAGCAGGGCGGCCGGCTCCGCCGGGATCCCCGGTGCCGGCGACCGGTCCGGGACCATCGGCTTCTCCCCGGTCATCGGCTCCTCCCAGGGGCGAGGTCGCGCAGCCCGTCGGCGACCAGGTTCACGCCGACGACGAGCACGACCAGCAGCACGCCCGGCGCGATCGCGCCCACCGGCGCGGTGAGCACGGTGGCCTGGGCCTCGTGCAGCAGCCGCCCCCAGGACGCGTTCGGCGGGGGCGGGCCGAGGCCGAGGTAGGACAGCGACGCCTCGGCCAGCACGGCCAGGCCGAGCTGGAGGGCCAGGTTGACCAGCAGCGTCGGCCAGATGTTCGGCAGCACGTGCTCGGCGATGATCCGCGGCCACGAGCTGCCCGACGTACGTGCCGCCGTGATGTAGTCCTGCGCGAGCACCCGCTTGACCAGGATCCGCGTCAGCCGCGCGACCACCGCCGACATGGCCAGCCCGATCGCCAGCACCGCCGAGCCGAGCGACGCCTGCCGCACCGCCACCACCAGCATGGCCAGCAGCAGCGTCGGGAAGGCGATGAGCGCGTCCAGCGCCGCCGCCAGCGCGTCGTCGAGCCAGCGCGTCGCGAATCCGGCGGCCAGTCCGGCGAGCACTCCGAGCACGCCGCCGAGCAGCACCGAGCCGCCGCCGGCCACCAGCGCGATGCGGGCGCCGATCATCAACTGGGTGAGCAGGTCGCGGCCCAGTTTGTCGGTGCCCAGCAGGTGCTCGCCTCCCGGCGGGACCAGCCGGCCGCCCGAGGTGTCGGCCGGATCGTACGGCAGCCACACCAGCGACACGACGGCCACCGCGAGCACCACGCCGACCAGCACGCAACCCGCGGCGAGCCCCTTGCTCCTGAGCCCCCTCACGACCGCCCCAGACGGGTCCGCAGCCGCGGATCGACCAGCCGCTGCGCCACGTCGGCGGCGAACCCGATCACCAGGACCGCGAACGTGCTGACCGCGAGCACACCCTGGATCACCGGATAGTCGTGCTCGGAGATGCCCTCGATGAGCAGGGTGCCGAGCCCCGGCAGCGCGAACACGCTCTCCACCACCACGGCGCCGAGGAACGTCGTGGCCAGTTCGATGCCGAGCACCGCGATGACCGGCCCGGCCGCGTTGCGCAGCCCGTGCCGCCACATGGCGCCGGCGAACGACTCGCCCAGCGCCCGCGCGGTGCGCAGGTGGTCGCTGCCCAGCACGTCCAGCGTGGCCGAGCGGACGTAGCGGATCAGCGAGGCCGACATGACCAGCGCGATGGTGACGACCGGCAGGGCCAGCGCCGCCAGCGCCCGTCCCGGCTCGGCCCAGTCCTCGCGCGGGAACCCGCCGGCCGGCAGCAGCCGCAGGCGCAGCGCGAACACCGTCACCAGCAGCATGCCGATCCAGAACACCGGCACCGCGATCCCGAGCTGCGCGAAACCGCTCAGCAGCGGCCCGTACCAGCGCTGCGCCCGGTGCGCGGCCAGGAAACCGACCGGCACCGCCACCACCACCGCCAGGGCGAACGCCAGCAGCGTCAGCGGCACGGTGACCACCAGCCGGGCCGCGATCTCGCCGCCGACCGGCAGCTTGCTGACGTAGGAGGTGCCGAGGTCGAGCCGGGCCAGGCCGCCCAGCCAGGCGGCGAACTGCTCGGGCAGCGGCAGGTCGGAGCCGGTCTGGCGGCGCGCCGCCGCGATCTGCTCAGGGGTCGCGCCGATGGACAGCAGGGCGTTGGCCGGATCGCCGGGCAGCAGCCGCAGCAGCACGAACAGCAGCGAGGCCGCCAGCAGCAGCGAGCCGAGCAGGAAGGCCGTGCGGCGCAGCAGGTAACGCGCCATCAGCCCTTCTTGATCCCGTACGCGTAGAACTGCGAGTTCAGGCCGTTGACCGGATAGCCCGACAGCTTGGAGGAGGCCACGACGATCTGCGGATAGAGGTAGAGCCAGTCGCTGGCGGCGTCCTCGGCGATCTGCCGGTTGGCCTTCTTCAGCAGCTCGGTCTGCTCCTCGGCGGTCTTGGCCCGCTCCGCCTGCTCGACCCAGCCGGTGACCTGCTTGTTGTCGTAGCCCCAGTAGAAGTCGGGGTTGCCGTACCAGACCACGTCGCGGTCGTTGACGTGCTCCTGGAGGGTGGCGGCGAAGTCCCGCTTCTTGAACACCTTGCTGTACCACTCGTCGGCGGTGATCACGTTGATGTCCACGGTGATGCCGACCTTGGCCAGTTCGCTCTTGACGAACGTGGCCACCGTCGGATGCGGGTCGTAGTTGGGCGTGTCCAGGGTGAAACGGAAGCCGCCGGCGTACCCGGCCTCGGCGAGCTGCTTCTTGGCCAGCTCGACGTCGTACGGGTTGACCTTCGTCAGGTCCTCGTACCACGGGTCCGTGGGCGGCACCATCGAGCCGATCAGGCTGCCGTGCCCGGCCCAGATCGACTCCAGCAGCTTGGCGTCGTCGATCGCCGAGGAGACGGCCTTGCGCACCAGCGGCTTGTCGAACGGCGCCTTCCTGTCGTTGAAGGCGAGCAGCAGCTTGGTCGTGGAGTGACCCTCGGCCACCTTGTAGTCGGGGTTGCCGGTGAACTGGGCCAGCGCGTCGGGGCTCTGCTCGCTGGTGACGACGTCCACGGCGCCGGTGATCAGCGCGTTGTTGAGCGCGGTGGCCTCGGTGAAGTAGTGGAACACCACGCCGCCGTTGGCCGGCTTCGGACCCCAGTAGCCGGGGAAGGGCTCCAGGCTGAGCGTCGAGCCGCGCTTCCACGACCCCAGCTTGTACGGCCCCGTACCGTCCTCACCGGTCGTCAGGTCCTTGGCGTCGGCGTTGACGATCCACACGTAGCTGAGGTTGTAGAGCAGGGAGATCGACCTGCTGGAGAGCTTGACCACCACGGTGTGCTCGTCGGGCGCGGTCACCGACTTGATCACCTGGAGCTGGCTCTTGCGCGCCGACTGCGAGTCCTCGGCGCTCACCCGCTCGATGCTGTGCTTGACGTCCGCGGCCGTCAGCGCCTTGCCGGAGTGGAACGTCACGCCCTGGCGCAGCTTGAAGGTGTAGATGAGGCCGTCGGCCGACACCTCCTGGCTCTCGGCCAGCAGATTCTCCACCTTGCCCGCGTCGGTGAGCCGGTACAGGCCCTCGTAGACGTTGCCGTTGAACGTCTCCGTCACGCCCTGGCCGCCGCCGGCGGTGTTGTCGAGGTTCTGCGGCTCGTACAGGGAGCCGATCTCGATCGTGGCGGCGCCGCTGCCCGCGCCCTCCTGGGGCGCGGCCGCCGGGTCCGATCCGCATGCGGCGAGTGCGAGGGCCAAGGCGACCGCGACGCCGGCGAACTTCCTGGTCAAGGTGACTCCTGAGCAAAACGGCCACCACGCGGGACGGGGGCGGCCGCTTTTATGTATATCGGGTAGGTAAACCTCACTATAGGTGGACAGGGCAAAAGGGAGATAACTGCCCTTACCGTACGGGCTGGCGCTGGTCCGTGGCGAACGAGCGGATGTAGGCCAGCGTCGCGTTCATCGACGCCTCCAGGGGCTGCACGTCGAGCACCGTCTGCGACAGCAGCGTGCCGCCCTGGTGGGCGGAGAGCAGTGCGAAGGCGAGCTCGTCGAGGTCGGCGTCGGCGCGCAGCTCGTCGCGGTCGCGCATGGCCCGCAGGCCGTTGAGTATCAGGTCCTTCCAGCGCAGGAAGCCGTTGGCCAGGTCGGTCCTGGACTCCTCGTCGGTGCCGCTCAGCTCGCCGGCCAGCGTGCCGAGGTCGCAGCCGCCGCGGCAGCCGTTCTCCCGCTGGCGCTCGATCGCCGCGTCGGCCCAGGCGCGCAGGGCCTCGAAGCTGTCGAGCGCCGTGATCCGCGGCAGGCCGGGATCGAGCGCGGAGTCGGCCTGGCGGGTGATGACCGCCCTGATCAGGGCCTGCTTGCTGGCGAAGTAGTGGTAGAGCTGCGAGCCGCTGACGCCCGCGGCGGCGCGTACGTCCTCGATGCCGGTGCCGGCCACGCCGCGCTGGGCGATGAGCCCGGTCGCCGCCTCGATGATGCGGTTCTTCGTCGCCTGGCCCTTGGGGGTCAGGCGACGGGGCTTGGTTGCTTCGGGCACGTCCAGAGCCTACCGGATTGGGTTGCGCAATCCAGAAAATGCCCCTACGTTTTCTGGACAGAACAACCCAGAAAGTGAGATCGGCACCATGGCCATCGCCCCCGCACGCACCCTCACCGCCCTCGTGACCGGGTCCACCGCCGGCATCGGCCGCGCCGTCGCGCTGCGGCTGGCCGCCGACGGCAGCCACGTCGTCGCCCACGGCCGCGACCCGGAACGCGGCGCCCAGCTCGTCAAGGAGATCACCGCGGCCGGCGGCACCGCGCGCTTCGTCACGGCCGACCTGGCGAACGCCGGCGAGGTCCGGGCGCTGGCCGCCGCGGCAGGGGAGGTGGACATCCTGGTCAACAACGCCGGGATCTACACCTTCACCAGCACGCCGGGCACCAGCGCCGAGAGCTTCGACGAGCAGTTCGCCATCAACACGCGGGCCCCGTTCCTGCTGGTCGGCGCGCTGGCGCCGGGCATGGCCGAGCGCGGGCACGGCTTCGTCGTCAACATCACCTCGACCGCGGCGACCTCGCCCGCGCCGATCGGCGGCGCGTACGGCGCGTCGAAGGCCGCGATCGAACTGCTGACCCGCTCCTGGGCCACGGAGTTCGGCCCCAGCGGCGTCCGGATCAACGGGGTCTCGCCCGGCCCGGTCCGCACCGCGGGCACCACCGCCATGCTCGGCGAGAACATCGAGATGATGGGCAAGGTCAACCTGCGCGAGCGGATCGGCGAACCCGAGGAGATCGCCTCGATCGTCCAGTTCCTCGTCCACGCCGACAGCAGCTACGTCAACGGCACCGTCATCGTCGCCAACGGTGGCGAGCGCAGCACCCTGCCGCAGTGAACATCCTGGTCGTCGGCGCCACCTCCGGCACCGGCGTCCTCATCCAGCGCACGGGCGGCGGCTGGAGCGAGGACAGCTTCGGCGAGGACGACCCCTTCACGGTCGAGCCGCTCGCCGCCCGCCGGCTCGGCGTCGAGCGGTCGGTACGCGCCCGGCCGCACTCGACATCGGGTGGGCCCGCGTCAGATCCTGGGGGCTCGGGATCAGCGGGGCCGCCGTCCCGGCCGGCCTGGCAGGTGCGCGCCGGGTGGACATGCGTGCGCGGCCGGGAGGAACGCGAGCCGTGCGTGGTCTGCTCGGTGCGCGCGGTCGTGAGGAGGATCTCTGGTGGAGACCAGGCGTGATCGCCGTCTCCGGGCCGCCGGCCTGCGCCTGCTTCACGAGCGGGCGTAGGCCGGCTCATGCCGCCGGGCCCCCGTGAGGAACCCCCGCCGCCGTCACCCCGTCACCTCACGCTCGCGCCCGTCGCCCTCGGTGTGCTGCTCGGCGGCTGCCTCAGCGTGCTCAACGTCATCCTGGCCTTCAAGGCGGGCACCGGATCCGGCGGAGCGATCATCACCGTGCTGCTCGGCGGCGCCGCGTTGCGCCTGCTGCGGAAGCTCAACTGGCGGACCCTGTTCGTCACCTACGCGACCGCCTCGGGCGGCACCCTGGCGGTCTCCGCGATCGACACGAGCATCGGTGCCGCGCTCCTGGGCGGCGCGCCCATGCCGGCCTGGATCGCGCTTGTCGGCCTCGCGCTCCTGGCGAACCTCCTGGGCCTCCTCCTGGGCGTCGTCCTGGCCCCCTCGATCATCGGTGACCCCGGCCTGAAGTATCCGGCGTTGTGGCCGGTCATCGACCTCATGCGCGCCCTCACCGGTTCCGGCGACGCGGGTGCGGGGCGGCAGCGTCTCATCGTCGTGTCCGCCGTCGCCGCCGCCGTGCTCGCGTTCACGGCTGCGGCCGCCGGCCGGGACTCCCTGCCGCCCGCACCCGGCCTGCCGCCGTACCTCGTCCTGTCGTTGTCGCCGATGCTCTTCGGGCTCGGTCTGCGCCTGTCGGGGGCCGCCACGGTCTGGATCGGCCTCGGGGCGGCGTACTCCCTCGTCGTCTGGTACGCCACCGCGCTGCGCGCGGCACCGCGGCCCGCGCCCGCCTACGCCGAGCATCTCGGCTCGCCCTGGATCCTCGCGGCGGGAGTGGGCCTGCTGCTCGGCTACGCCTGCGGTTTCGTGGTGAGAACGGCGGACGGGCCGCGCCGGGCCGCCGTCAGGGCGATGCGGGGGAGAGGCGGCCACCGGTGGCTCGCGGCGGCGGGCGTGGCCGCCGTGACGGTAACGGCTCTCATGGCGCTGCCGCCGCCGTACCGGACGATCGCCGTCGCCCTCGTCGTCCTCGCCCCGCTCTTCGCCGTCATCCTCAACCGGGTCAACGCCGCCACCGGGATGGCGCCCACGGGCGTGCTGCAGTTCCTCACCCTGGTCGTCCTCGCGCTGGCCCACGTGCCGCAGGGGGCGGCGTACCTGCTCGTCGGTCTCATCTGCGGCTCGGCGCTGGCGTCGGCGTACTTCATCGAGGCGGCCAAGGTCGCCGCCACGGCGCCGGCGCGGGACGCGCTCCGCACCCGGCAGCTCGTCGCCTGCCAGGCGATCGGCAGTGTCGCCGGCGTGGGCACGGGCATCACGCTGCTCTTCCTGGTCGGCGAGGCGGGCGGCGTCGGCACCGCCGCCTTCCCCGCGCCCACGTCGAGTGCCCTGGAGTTCCTGAACGGCCTGCTCCGGGGGTCGCCGGAGTACGCGCGCTCGGCCCTGCTCTTCCTCGTCCCCGCCGGGCTGGCCGGCCTGGCGCTCGCCTGGACGCCGGCCCTGACGACCCTGCTCGGGCTGGGCGTCCTGCTGCCCGCCGCCACGTCCGCCGCCATCCTGCTCGGCGGCGTGGCCAAGCTGGTCTCGCAGCGCCGCAGAGGGGATGAGGGCGCCTTCGCCGTGACCGTCGGCTCAGGGCTGATCCTGGGCGGCGGCCTGGCGAACGCGGTGCTGCTGCCGATCCAGCTGCTCACCTCATGAAGAGCCGTCGTACCAGGTAAAATGCGGTCCGCGCCCCATCCCCGGCGGAGCGCGGGAGACGACGATGACCAGACTGTCCGGCTTCAAGCGTGCCCGCGGGGCCGAGACCCTGACGGCGGCGCTGCACGTGAGCAACGGCGATGCCACCGACCTGCCCGGCACCGGGCTCGCGCCCCGCCTCATCTACTGGCGCGACGTCCTGCACGAGGGTCCCGTGCCCGAGGTGGAGCCGGAGGAGCTGCGCCGGATCAGGGTGGCGTTCCTGACCGGGGCGGACGCGGACGATCACGCGGAGGGCGAGCGCATGTTCGCCGACCGGGACCGGACGCTGGCGGACAACCGCGCCGGCGCGTACGTGCTGTGGTTCGAGGCCGACCTGTACGACCAGCTGCAGATCATCGAGATCCTGTCCCGCCTGGCCGGCTTCGGGGTGCCGGCGGAGCGGATCACGCTGATCTGCATCGGCGAGTACCCCGGCATCGCCCGCTTCGGCGGGCTCGGGCAGCTGACGGCCGGCCAGTTGCGCGCGCTGCCCGGCACGAACGCCCGAATCCGGCTCAGCCCGGCCGCGCTCGACCTGGCCACCCGGGCGTGGGCGGCCTTCCGCGCCCCGGCCCCCGACGGCCTGGGCGCCGTCGCCGCCGACCGCTCGGCCGAGCTGCGCTTCCTGGGCGAGGCGTTCGACCGGCTCAGCCGCGAATACCCCTCGACCCGCGACGGGCTGTCGCTGACCGAACGGCGCGTGCTGGCCGCCGTCGCCGGCGGCGCCACCGACGCCGGGGCGGCGTTCGTCCACGCCGCCGCGCGCGAGACGCGCCCGTACCTCGGTGACTCCTGGTGCTTCACCATGATGGAGCGGATGGCCCGCGCGCCCGTCCCCCTCCTGGACGCCGAACCGGCCGGCCGCCCGGTCGGGCCCGGCACCGAGCTGCGGCTGACCCCGGCGGGGTCGCGGGTGCTGGCCGGCGTGGCCGACCACGTGGAGCTCAACGGCCTCGACCGGTGGATCGGCGGGGTACGCCTGCACGGGCGCGACGTGCCGTGGCGCTGGGACGAAGCCACCGAACGCATCATCCACGCGACGGGAACGACCCGCGACCTGGTGACGGACTCCTGACCGACCCGCGCCGGGAACCACTCGTGACCGGGCGACGGACCCGTGACCGACCCGCGGCGGTGGCAGCCCGGTCGCCGGTGCCGGGGCCGGTGCGCGGTAGGTGGTGGGCGTACCCGGCAGAATGGGCGGATGGCCGACGATGATCATCTGCCGGTGACCCCGTTCGAGGAGCAGTTGTGGGCCGCGCACCGGGACGGGCACCTGGCGCTCTGCCTCAGCCTGCTGCGCGGCGCCGACCTGGCGTTGCCGATCAGCGCCGCCGCGGCGGCGGGCGAGGAGACGCCCGCCTGGGCGACCGCCGCGGGACCCGGGCGGACGTGGCTGCTCGCCTACACCTCGGTCGAGGCGATGCTGCTGGCCACCGGCGGGGCCGCCACGCACTGCCGGATCACGTCGATGACGGAGCTGGCGGCCGGCTGGCCCGACCCGCGCTGGGGGCTGGCGGTCAACGCGGGGCTGCCGGTCTCGTTCCAGCTCGAACCGGGGACGGTGGCGCGGCTCGCGGTGCCCACGCTGACCCAGGACCTCCTGCTCGAACCGGGCTCTGGCGTGCCCGTGGTGCAGAAGCTGCTCGCCACCGGCGAGCTGCCCGACCTGCTGGCCGCGAGCGAGCCGAGGGTGTCGGGCTACTGCCACCACGCGCTCGACGTCTCCCACATCGCCACGCCCGCGGTCCTCGCGGCGGCGCTGGGCCGGCCTGACCTGCTGAGCGCGAGCGGCTCGCTGAACATCCTGCGCTGGCGTCCCGTCGGGCTCGGCCTCTACCGCACGCCGTACGGGGGGACCGACGAGGAGGGGCGGGACGCGGTGGCGGGCTGGGTGGTCGAGGAGCCGCCGTTCGTCGGCATGGGGCTGGTGCCCAGCCCAGACAACGTCATCCGCGAGTACAAGGTGTACGGCGTGGGCCTGCCCCACGGCGCCGAGATCTGGGAGCTGACCCTCGCGGGAACCGAGCACCGCAGGGCCGTCTACCACGGCGACCTGCGCCGCTGGCTGCTGATCGGGAGGGCGTCGTGACCGCCTGGCACGCCTACCGGGCCCGCTGGCGGGGCGCCGACTACACCGCCAGCCCCGAGCCGCACGCCCTGGAGCTGTGGGTACGCCTGCGCAGGACCGACCCGGCCGACGGGTTCGAGGAGGTCGAGCCGGGCTGCCACGTGCGCACGGTCCCGGTCGGGGAGTGTGAGTCGCTGCACTTCGTGACCGTGGTGTGCCGCTGGCGCGGCGAGCCGTTCCAGGTGCACGGGGAGCGGGACGGGCGGCTGCTGCTCGAATACCTCGGCGGATCGGTGCTCACCGCGCGCCGGCTGGGGCTCGACCGGGTCGAACGGGGCGTCTACCGCTGCTGGGCGAACCGGGACGAAGTGGACGAAATGCGCGAAGAGGCCGTACCTGTCAGGCCGTGAAAATCCAACGAAATCCTCACTTTTGCGACAGGCTCTTGTTTGATGGTGTTCATGTGACGGAAACTTACCCGTCAGGAACATGTGTCGTTACAGGCGAGAGCGTCATGAGAGGGTCATGGGATCAGTGGAGCGGCCAGACGTGGCGGGAGTTCGGGCCTACGCCGATGAACTGCGCGAGATGTTCACCCGGCTACAGGAGGAAGGTCTCGAACTGCACACCAGGGCCAGAGCGGTCCAGGTGACGGAGACCTCACCCGACGGCCTCGTGTCGGTGACCGTCGGATCACGCGGCGAGCTCGTCCGGATCGACCTGGACCCGCGCATCTACCGGCGCCCTGACGCGCGCGGCCTGGCCGACACGATCGTGGCCACCGGGCAACGCGCCGCCGCCACCGCACGCGAGCGCATCGTGGAGATCTTCGCGCCCGTGATCCCGCCCGAGCAGTTCCAGGCGCACCTCGACGGAGACGTCGAGGCGGTCCTGTCCCAGCTGGCCGGAGGTGCCGAGTGAAGGATTGGGAAGGCGCGGCCATCGCCAAGCCGATCGTCGACCGGGGCATCTCCGCGTGGTCCGTGATGGCCGAGGAGGTCGAACGGAGCCTGCCCAAGCTGGTCTCCGAGGTCGAGGCGCGCATCGCGAGCGCCCCCTGGGGCGGCGGGATGGAGGGCGAGGCGTTCATCCGCACGCACTTCCGCGACGACGGGCCCGGCGAGATGCTCCACCAGTGCGCCCGGCTCGCCAAGGAGATCACGGACGCGGGCGACCGGCTCAGGACGGCCATCGACAACACCCTCCAGACGGACGCCGACATCAAGCACGACCTCACGGGCCTCACACAGCGGCGAGAGGTCTAGAGGCGCCCGGGGATGACGCACACGGGCGGAATAGACGTCCAGAACTCGGCCGGCCGGCCGAGCCGGACGCGTGCCGTCACCATCGACAGCGACACGCGTCCCGTCTGGGAGACCGAGGCGCTGCCCGGCTGGGTCGTCTACTGGCTGATCCCCATGCTGTCCGCCGGCCAGAAATGGCCCGAGGCCAGCGAGAGCGGGCTGTCGCAGCTGGCGCGGGCGTACGAGGCGCTGGGCGACGGGGCCGTCGGCTCGGCCGGGCCCGCGGGCTCCGCCGCGCGTACCGTCGTCACGGGCTGGGCCTCGCCCGCCACCGCGCACTTCGTCACCAGGATCAAGGCCCTGTACGGCGACGACGGCATCTCCGGCGTGGACCGCAACGCGCGGGCCTACGCGCAGCAGGCCAACGACTTCGCTGTGGAGACGCAGTACTCCAAGCTCTCCATCAACGTGGCGTTCTGGATCACGGTCATCGCCATCGGCATCGCCATCGTCACCTCCTTCTTCAGCGCCGGGGCCTCCACCGCGCTCATCGGCCCGTACGCGGCCGGCGCCCGCGCGGCGCTGAGCCGCATCCTCGTCCGGCTGGCGACCGTGGCCGGCCGCGAGGCCGGCGCCACCAGGCTGGCCCGGGTGGCCGTGCTCAGCGGCGCCACCGGGCGCGGCGCCATCACCCGGCTGCTGGCCTCGCCGATCGGCCGGGAACTCATCGAGGAGATCGGCGAAGAGTTCTTCATCGACGCGGCGGCCCAATACCAGCAGATCAAGATGGGCACCCGCCAGGACTGGGACTGGCAGAAGTCCACCGCCGCGATCGTCGGGGCGGGCACCGGCGCCGTCATCGGCACCCGCCTGTCCGGGCCCGTGTCCCGCCTCACCAGCGGCGTCCCCGGCTTCACCGGCCGCGCCCTCACCACCGGCCTGACGAACACGATCGCCTCCCCGGTGGGCAGCTTCATCGCCAACACCGCCGTGTACGGGCAGGTGCAGAACCCGTTCACCGCCGACTCGCTGATGGGCGGCTTCCTCGGCGGCGCGGGGCGGACCGGCAGCATCAGCCCGTTCAACCCGGACGTCGCCTCCGCCCTGGCCCACCCGCTGAGCACGCTCGCCGCCGCGCACACCGCCGCCGCCAGGGCCGACGCGGCCCGCGCGGACGCCGGTCCAGGCGCGGGTCCCGGCTCCGGCCCTGGCGCTGGTCCCGGTGGGCCGCAGTCCCCGGACGGTCCCACGGCGCCGACCGGCCCCGCGCCCGGAGGCCCCGCCGCGGGCGGCCGGCCCGGCAACCAGGCGGCCACCCGGGTCCCCGACCAGCCCGGCGTGCCCGCCCAGCGCACCTCCTCGTCCTCCTCGCAGCAGGGCGGCCGCCCGTCGATGCCCGACCCCGACACGTCCGCCCCCCGCCGCGCCCCGTCCACCCCGGACACTGCTCCGGACCCGGCCCCCAAGCCGACGCCGGAGCCGGCCCCCGAGCCGGAGCCGGTCCTGAAGTCGGACCCTGCCGCCGACCCTGCTGGGGACCAGAGCACCGGCCGCCGGCCCGGCACCGCCGACCACCAAACGTCGCCTGCGACGCCCCCGGCCGCCGACGACACCCCCGCCCAAGCCGACGCGAGGGCGTCCGTCCAAGCCGACGCGGACGCATCCGCCCAAGCCGACGCGGGGGCGCGCGCCCAAGGGGCGATGGCACAGGATGGCGGCGCGCCGACCGACGGTGACCCGGCCTCGCCGGGATCCCGGCCGGACGAAGCCGGACAGACCGGCCCCGCCCAGAACAGTCCCGCACAGAACAGCTCCACTCAGGACGGGCTCGCTCAGAACGGTCAAGACCAGGACGGGTCCGCTCGGCGCGGCCCGAATCAGGATGGGTCCTCTCAGAATGGTCAGGCCCAGGACGGAGCGGTGCCGCGAGGTGAGTCGCGTCCCGCGGACGCCACGCCGGTGCCGGAGCCCGGTGACGGGCCCGACCGGACCCAGGGTGCCGCGGTGCCCGCCGCGGCCCAGCTGACGCCGGTGGCCCGGGCGCGGACGGCGCTGGTGGACGCGATCGGCACGAACTTCCCCGACGCGGTGATGGGCCCCGCGGGCGACCTCATCGTCCCGGCCCCCGGTGGCCCCCGGGTCATCCCCGCCGCCACGCTGAACCGCATCGGCGCCGTGCTCCACGCCCGCGCCACCGAGGTACAGAGCCAGGCCGACCTGGAGGTGGAGGCGGCCTCGCTGCTCCTGGTGGCCCAGGCCGACGACCGATTCTCAGCGGCGGCACCAGAAGGCGGCCTGGACGGCAGCTCGGACACTGCTCCGGACGCGGGCCCGGACGCGTCCCCGCACGGTGCCCCGAACACGTCTCCCCAAGGCGTCCAGGACACCGCCCCCCGCACCGGGCCGGACACGTCGCCACGCGGCGCCCCGGACGCCGGGCAGTCCGCGAACACCGGGCAATCCCCGGACACCGCGCAGCCCCCGGGCAGCGCCGCGGCCCCCGCGATGGCGAGCGCGCCCGGGACCGTGACCTCCCAGCCGGTGCCCGGCACCGGTTACGTCCCCGGCACCCGCACCGGCCCCGACCTCACCTCCGACGAGGCCCGCGACGCCACCGCGGACCTGCGCCCCGACCACTTCGGCGCCGAGGAGGTCCAGGCGCTGGCCTGGTCCCCGGACGGCAGGACCTTCATGGTCACCACCAGCGACGGCGAGACGCATCACTTCGTCCCGGTCGTGGGCGGCCTCGACTCCCGCCTGATGGGCCAGACGGAGCTGAAGCAGGGCACGGTCCCCGACGACCCGCACATCGTCCACATCAACCCCCGCGTCGCCTCCGACCAGCTGCCGAGGCTCTGGCTGCACGAGATCACCGACACCCTCCAGCGCCTGCAGGCCACCGGGCACAACTCGGGGCAGAGGGTCCTGCGCCGGGTGCTGCCCGGCAACCGGCCGACCCGCGACGAGTGCGTGCCCGCCCGGCGCAACGAGCTGGCGTACCTGACCGAGCAGTGGAGGCGGGCCCGCACGCTGCCCGAGAAGCGCCGCCTGGCCGTGGACATCGACGGCGTCATGCGCGAGCTGCAGGAGCATGGGGACACCCCGCCGGCCCCGCCCTGGGCTCCGGGGAGCGACAGCCGCCCGAGCCACGCGCCACCCGTACCGGGCGATCCGCGCACCGCCGACGTGGCCGCGGTCGTCACGGCGTTGGAAGGCGCGGAACGGGCTCTCCAGCAGCAGATCGACGCGAAGCGGGAGAGCGCGGAGAACGCCCGCAAGGCGAGGAAGAAGGCCAGCCGGTCGGCCCGCAGGACGCTGAACCACCACGACGCCGGCCGCTTCGAGCGCGCCCGCCAGTCCAAGCGGGAGGCGCGCGGCCACCGCAACACGCAACTGAGGCACACCAGGATCGCCGACGCCTACGCCGCCGCGCTGGAGGAGGCGACGCGCGCCAGGCAGGCGTACGAACAGCTGCTGGGCGCGTTGCCGTTCGCCACGATGCCCCCGGCGCCGGGCGAGGTCAGCATGGCCGACATCGCGGCACGTCTGGCGAGGCAGGCCACGCAACAGCACCAGCGCTATCTGGACGCGCTGGCCGCCGCGCTGCCGCAGGAGGTCTCCCTGTCGGCCGCGATGCCCGCGGGCCGGCTGGCGCACCTCGGCGCGCTCACCCGCACGGTCAACACCATGCTCGAACGCGAGGGGATCGCCAAGCAGTTCACCCCCGACGAGCTCGGGCGCGCCATCCGGGCGGACTTCCACAAGGTCGTCACGCCAGAAGGCGTCGTGCTGCGCACCGGCCACGGCAGGTCGGCGGCCGAGCTGCGGATCCGGCTCACGCTCTCCGACCTGATCGAGGTCATCGACCCGGCCGTGCAGGCGTCCGAGATGATGGTGGGCATCTTCTTCCAGGCCGGTCGGACGGTCACCGCGACCGAGTCGGGCAGCGCCGGCGTGTTCGGCAACCTCAACACCAGCGGGCTCGCGCAGACGCTGCCCGAGGGCCAGTGGGTGCGCACGGTGGGCGAGCTGATCGGACTCGCCCTGGGCGTGAGCGCCGGGCGGAACTGGTCGACGTCGGGCGGGGCGGGCACGTACGCGCAGGGCGGCTCGGTCGCCGACAACCGCAGCGAGTCCCTGCTGTTCGACGCGGCCGCCGCGTGGACGGTCGAGATCCGCACCGGACGGGACACGGCCTGGCGCGACACCACCCAGGTCACCGAGAGCCTGCCCGGCGACAGCGCCGCCCAGCGGCTGTGGGTGACGCACTCCTACACCGACCAGCCGCCCCGCAAGCTGGCCTCGATCGACGACGCGCGCCGCACCAGCGCGCTGCCCAACCACGTCGTCACCGGCATGACCGGCCTGGAGGAGGCCCTCGACGCGCTCGCGGGCCGGCTCGGCGGCGACTTCGCCGAGATCGGCACGAACTCCCGGTCCAACCTGCGCAAGTTCATCATCGACGAGCTGCCGAGCCGGCTGCGGGAGGCGACGGACAAGGGGATCGACCGGACCATCGACGTGGACGGCCAGCCCAAGGCCCGCATCCGCGTCAAGACCGAAGTCGTCCTGGTCGCGAGCCGCCCGGTGGGCGGGCCGAGCAACCAGGAGTGGGAAGAGGAGGTGCTCGTCGACTTCGCCGCGTCGCCCGGCGGGGTCTCGGCGGGCGGATCGCTGGAGGGCAACTCCTCGGCCGGGCTGAACATCCCCGGGCTGCAGGCGGTCGACATCATGGCGGGGTACGACCCGGCCATCGGGCCCAGGCTGAAGGGGGCACGGTCGGCGTCCCAGACGTACTCGGCGACGGCCAACGGCCAGGCCATCCATCCCACCGTGCTCAGGAAGACCCGGCACACCCAGGGCTACCGGCTGGAGCTGCGGCACACGTTCACCGTCGAGAAGATCGGCGATCCGCCGGTCACGCTGCCGCCGATGCGGAGCGACGCGCTCGTGCGCATGCAGGAGCGCCTCGCCTACCGGTTCGGCCTGCCCGTGGACGACGCGGCGCTGATCCGCATGAACGGGAAGGTCCTGACCGACGCCGACGGCAACGACGTACTGCGCGGCGACCCTCTGCCGGTGCCGATCAAGGGACGCAAGACCGAGCTGCCGGAGATCATGGGCGACGGGCCGGGGCAGATCCGCGGCTCGGGCCCCGGCATCGTGCAGGAGCTGTTCGGGCTGGACGGGTTCACCGAGGAGGTCATCGACCAGCTCGCCGACAAGGGCCTGGTGCCCAGGATCGTCGACGGCGTCCCGCAGTACTCCTCCAACGCCCTCGAACGCGCCAGCCAGGTGCTCAACCTGCAGGAGATCGTCCAGCAGCTGTCCGAGGGGCGCCTGCGCGCCGCCTACAGCCAGGTGGCGCAGGACGCCATCCTGGTCGACCTGGTCATGCACGGCCTCAACCAGGCCCCCGATCACTACACCGTGCGCCTGTCGCTGAAGCAGGACTTCAGCGACCGCGGCACGTACGTCGGCGTGACCGAGGAGGACACGAACGTCGACCTCGACATCGGCACCGACACCTCGGCGCGGGGGATCAGCCGGTCCAGGACGTATAGCGGCGGGCCCTCCGCGAGCATGGGCGACGGCCCGGAAGAGGGTCACGACGGGCTGAAGCACGAGGTCGGGGTGAACGCCGGCGGCAACGTCACCAGCACGGCGGGCTCCAGCACCGGCGGAACCCTGAACGTGGTGACGCTCGGGGAGACCAAGGGAGCGCAGGCGCTCCTGGACGTCAAGCACGTGGTGTCCGCGGAGCTCCTGCACGACGGCGAGACGACGCCGCTGGCCTCCCGCGACGGCAAGGCGAGACTGTCGGTGCCGCTCGACCTCCTCCCGGTGGACGGCCCCGCCCAGAACGCCTCGGTGGGCAAGCCGACCCGCAAGCTGATGAGCCGGGCCACGCTCCTGGCCATGGACGTGCGCGACGCGATGGCCACGGCGCGACGGGTGCTGCCCGCCGCGATGCGCGAGGACTCGCCCGCGTACCACCATTTCGCGGCCTTCCTCAACACGCGCAACCTCGTCTCGCACCCCGAGATGCTGGAGACACCGATCAACAGCGACACCGCGATCCGGCCGCAGGGGGCGGCGCCCACCCGGTCGTCGCTGGACGTGCAGGGCGAGCTGGGCGAGGCCGAGGTGATCGGCGTCGTCGACCACGTGGTCGGCCGGATCATGTTCGGGCTGGGCAGCGCCGGAGTGTCGTGGGGCGGCTCGACCGGCCATTCGATCGGCGCCTCGACCGGCCTCAGCGACCTGGACGGCGGCGGCACGCAGAGCGACGGCGGCACGCTCTCGCTGCCCTCGCGCTCGGGAGGCACCTCGACCTCCACCTCCATCCTGGACATCTGGGGCACCGAGGAGCTGACGATCGAGTTCGGCCGCCAGTACATGCTGCGCGCCGACATGGGCGTCACCTTCACCGGCTCGGAGAGCTATCCGAACGCGCTGCCCACGGAGGAGGGACGGATCCCGGCCGGCAAGCCGGGGACCGCCGCCGCCGAGGGCGCCGTCCTGTTCTCCATCCCCGAGTACGACGCGCTGACCATGTACGCCGACGGGGACCTCGCGCTCCCGCTGCACCTGGTCGCCGACGCCGTCGAACGCTTCCGCAACGGCAGCCTCACCCTGGACCGCAATCTCGCCGTGCCCCTCGTCAACACCTACGTCAAGGCCCTGTCCGAGGCGCGCGCCCGCGGCGAGGAGCCGGCGCTGGCCAAGAGGCACACCGCCAAGAGCCTGCTGAAGTCGCTCAGAGACGTCACCGGACTCGGCCCGGAAGCCACGCGGGCCAGGCAGGGAGACGAAGAACGCCAGCTCGACCAGGTGCTGAACGACGCCCAGGAGCACATCAGGCGGACCGAGGAGGTCGTGCTCGCGCCCCAGTACGAGAACGGCATGGGCCTGAGCGTCGTGGAGTCGTTCGACCTGACCGACGACCAGGGCGAGGACGTCAACCTGCTGGACGCGGTCCTGCACGCCGTGGACGAGGCGATGCCGGGGGCGGAGGAGAACACGCCGACCCTGCGCAGGGAGGCGAGCGTCGACTTCGCCGGCGACCGGGCGCAGATCCGCATCCCCTCCATGTGGTCGTCCAACGGCTTCGAGAAGACCTACCACGTGCAGAGCGGCAGACCGGCGGACGGGCCGGAGGCGGTCACCGTACGGGTGCGGCTGGAGCCCGCGGAAGGAGCCGACCCGCGCAAGGGCAGGCTCCTCGGCCACACCTCCGACTCCGGCATCATCATCCAGCGCTACCGCTACACCGACCTGTCGCACGTGGAGGCGTACAACGGGTCCTACTCCGCCGGCGTCGACACCTCCAGCAGCGACGACGGGGACGGAACCGGCGCGGGCCTGTCCACCGACCGCGGCCGCTCCTACTCCAGCACCAACAACGAGCAGGGGACCAGGCTGCAGCGCATCGGCCTGTTCAACGGCCTCAACCGCGTCGAGCAGGACATGGTCCTGGTCATCGAGGTCGAGCGCAAGCCGGCCCGCGTCAGGAGCGCGCCGGGCGCGAGCACCAGGGCCCGCGCCGCCGCCGCGATCAAGGCCGCGGCCGAGCGGGTCCGCCGCCGTCCCAAGGTGCGCCCCGTCCGGTACGACGCCAAGCTCGTCCGCCGCCTGCCCACCGGCATGGCCAGGCCCGCGAGCGAGGACCCCGGCCCGCTCGTCATGGTGACCGACCCCCGCCGGGTCGAGCTGCACTCCGGCCACTTCGTCGAGACGCTGCGGCAGGACCCAGCCCGGCCCACGCTGCTCGAGGTCGCCACCGCCCAGCTGGGCAAGATGCTGGGCCGCAACACGGTCGCGGAACGCCGGGCCGAACTCGTCGCCAGGCTCGACCCGTCCGCGCTGATCAGCGGTTTCGAGCGGATGGCCGGGCCCGGCGGCGACGTCGTCGTGCGGATGGCCCGGCAGAAGTTCAAGGACCAGGGCGCCGACGTCACGATCAGCGCCCGCCTGTCCGACATGACCGTCGTGGCCGGGCCGTTCGACGCCGAGAAGGGCGACGTGGACAGGAAGGCCGACGCCCAGAACGTGAGCGTGTCGCGCAGCCGCGTCCTGCCCGTGGCCGGGAACGGCGTCGCGAAGACCGGGCTCGGCATCGATGTCGGCACCAGGGCCGGCGAGCAGTCGTCGGAGAACGTCAACGACCACCACGGGGCGCGGCGCGAACGCAGCAGGTTCGTCCGCGGCAAGGTCTACACCGTGCGGATGCGGGTCGACTACGACCTCGTCTTCCAGCACGTGGCCCGGCTGCGCGACGGCGACGTGCGGCCCGTCGGCGACGCGGTCCACATGCCGGCCGCGAGCGGCGGCGAGGTGGACGTGACCCTCTTCGGCGAGGAGATCGAGGAGCTGCGCGAGCGGATGGAGTCGGGCGTGCGCATCGGGCCCGAGTCCGACGTGTCGCACACCTTCCCGTTCGTGCCCGCGTCCGGTCGGCAGGGGCTCATCCAGGTGCTCGGCGACGCCCGCCTCGCCGCCAGGGAACGCGGGGCGGTGGCGGTCGTCGCGGTACGCGAGCCGGACGGCCTGCACCGCTACGACGCCTACCCCGACGGCAGGATCAGCAGCCGCACCCCCGACGGGGGCTTCGCCGAAGCCTTCTCCACCCTTCCGCCCGGCCTGCTGGAGGCCGCCGACCAGGTCCGCCACCCTCGGCTGGACCTGCGGCACGTCTTCATGAACTCGGAGGTGGAGGGCACCTTCACCGACCAGGTGACCGCCGCGCTCCGCGACCGCGGCGCCCTCCCGCCCGCGCAAGGCACCACCGGCACGCCCGCGCAAGGCGCCACAGGCGCACCCGCCCCGGGCACGCCTGACGCGACGGGCACGGCCTCGCCGGGCACTCCCGGCACGGCCGCCGTTCCCGGCGTGCCCTCCGCGCCCGCCTGGCCCGCCGCCACCGGGCCGTCGCACGCGTCCGCGGGAGGCAGTGTCGCGCAGGGGCTGACGGGCGGGTCGGCGGGCTCGGGGTCCGGGGCCTCGGCGACCGACCAGGCGATCGCCGGAACGCCGTTCGACGCCGCGGCCAGGCCGGAGGGAAGCCCCGACCTGACCCTCGCCGAGGTGCGCGCCCAGCACCTCTCGGCCGCCGACTTCGGCGGGGCGGTGGCGAACGTACGCTGGGCCGGCGGCGACCGGATCGTGCTGCAGTTCACCGGCTCGCCCGACCAGCACGTCCAGGTGCTGGTCGAGGACCCGGGCGCCGGCCTGCTCGGCCGCACGGACCTGCGGGCCGGCACCGCCACCAGCCCGCACGTGATATGGATCGGGTTGAGGGTGGACCCGCAGGTCGTGTCCTCCGTGCTGGTGCACGAGATCTCGCACGCCGCCCAGGCGAGCGCCGCGGCGGCGGCCGGGGCCCGGCAGGGGGTCGTCCGGCCGTCGTTGTCGCACGACCTGGAAGAGGGCACGGACCACTGCCTGGTGCCGCGCCTGGACGAGCACGCCCACCTGTCACGGAAGTGGCGGGCGGAGCAGGACCCGGCCGCGCGGTCGCGGCTGGCGGAGGCGATCGGCACCCTCGCCGCCGACATCGAGCGCCGCGGCCACACCCCGCCGCCCCCGCCCTGGGGCACGGGCCCGCAGCGGCCGGAGCGCGGAGGAGAGGGGCCGATCGCCCGCCTCCGGGGCCTGATCGACGCCGCCACGCGGCAGGAGCCCGCGCCCGGCCGGGGCCGCACCCTGTCGTCCCTGCTGGGCGGCGCGCCGTCCGACGCCAGGACCGCCGCCGCCGAGCTCCGTGCCGAGGTACGCAGGGCGGGCCTGGCGGTGGATCAGCCGGGCGCGGCGGCCAGGACGATCTTCCTGGCGCGGGCGGGCGAGCTGACCCAGGAGCAGATCGCGGCGATCCGCGGTCCCGTGGCGCTGCCCGAGATCGCCGCCGCCAAGGCCGTCGAACGCGGCGCCGCCCTCCTGGGCGCCCGCGTCCGCACGCACGGCCCGGGCCTGCTGGACATCCAGATGCCCGGCCGGCCGTCCATCGCCGTCGAGATCCAGCCCGCCGGCCGCGCCACGCCCCCCGGCGCCGACGCCGCTCAGGGCGGGCCGGCGCAGGGCGGACCTGCCCAAGGGGTTCCCGCTCAGAACGGGTCCGCTCGGGACGGGTCCGCTCAGGACGGGAGCGTGCTGACGTTCCAGGTGGACGATCACCGCACGATCGGCGCGAACGAGCGTGCCGCCGCCGCCACGGCAGCCGCCGCCGTGGCGCGGGCCGTGGGTCTGCCGGTCGCGGATCACGCCAGACTGGCCGAGCTGTACGAGGCCGCACGCCAGGTCCGCACCGCCACCGCCGCCCAGCGCCCCGGCCGGCTGGGCGTCCTGCGCGACCTCGCCGCCGCCGCCCCGTTCCACCTCGTGCCCGCTCCCATGGCCGCGCACCTGACCACCCTGCTCGGAACGACCCGCCGCTCCGCCGCGCGGCACGCGTACTGGGAACGGATGCGTCGCCTCAACGACGGCACCGGCCTCCAGCCGCCGGAGGAGGAGTGCCGTTGCCCCGCGGACGGCCCCTGCGGGTGCGGACTGCGGGCGTGGACCGGCCGGGTCCGGGCATGATGGGAACCCCGGCTACACCCCTGAGGAGAGGACGGAGATGACCTTCGCGGTAGCGCGGACGAGGGATGAGGCCCACCTCTACCTCGACCTGCACCCATGCGCCTGCGGTTCGGTGGACACGACCTGGGAGAGCGGTCTGGTCGGCGCCGAAGGCGGGCCGGCCAACCGCTACAGCGGCGTCTGCGGGGAGTGCGGCAGGGACAGGGAGTTCGTGTTCGGGCTGCCTGAGCGTCCCGTGATGCCGGCGGGCTATCCGACCTTCGGAGGTCAGGAGCGCTCGCAGCTGCTGGACGCGGGGGAGTGGATGTGGGTGGCCGATCTGACCGCGGGCAACGTGCCGGTGGACGACGAGGCCGAGGCCAGGCGCACGCTGTCGGTGGCGGCCGCGGCGGTGGCGGAGGTCGTCAAGTTCATCCCGCCCGGCGCGGAGGCGGTGCCCGACGACGGGTTCTGGTCGCCGCGCGGGCGAGAGGTGCGTGCGGCCGAGCCCGGCAGGTTCCGGCTCGACCGGCTGCTGATCGTCCGCGACTCCTACCGTGACCTGGCGGCCCGGCATGCCTGACCACGGCCCCGAGCGCCCTGGACCCGACGCCCGCCGCCAAGCCTCCGGCCACGGCTCGGACCAAGGTCCAGACCACGGCTCGGACCACCGCCTGACAGACGGTCTGGACCGCCGTGCTGACGGGCCGGGTCCCGCGCGGAGCCTCGTGGAGGCGTACGTCTATCTCGACCTGGTGGCGCCGGGCGGCTCCGAGCAGGCGGCGGTCGCCGACGGGGACGAGGGCTGGCTGGTGCGCGCCGGCGGCGTCGAGGTGCTCGTCCCCTACGAGGCGGAGGAGGCGGCCAGGCAGTCGGAGGCGACGTTCGGCACGGGGCTGAGCGCGCTGCTCGACCCCGGCCAGTGGGTGCTGGTCTCGGCCACGTACGCGAGCCGGGCCCTGGAAGGCGGGCTCCTGCTCGCCGAGGATCCGTCCGACCCGGAGGGGCTCGACGCCGTCGCCGCCGACTGGTCCTTCGCCGCCGACGCCGTCGCGGAGGCGCTCAAGTTCGTCCCCGAGGGCGACGCGGGCGCCGACGGGCCGGATCCGGAGTCCTTCTGGACGGAGATGGGCCGCTCGGCGCGTGACGCCGCCCCCGGCCGCTTCACCCGGGCCAAGCTGGAGAGCGACCTCGCCTTCTACCGCCAGAGCCTCGCCGACCTCCACCGCCTGCACGCGGACTGACCGACGGCCTCTCGGGCCGGTCCGCACGCGGACGGATTCCGGCTTCTCCGGCCGCGTGCGAAGCCGCTTGCGGCTGCTCCGACCAGCCTACCTGCGGCTTCTCGGGCCGGCCCGCACGCGGACCGTCGGGCGGCTGCGCCGACTGGCGTGTCCGGTCGGGCGGCCGCTCGGACAGCGGCCCGGACAGCGGCTCGGACAGCGGCTGGTCGCGCTGGCCCGCTCCCTGGTACGCGAGCCCCGCCTGCTCCTGGCCGACGAGCCCTTCGGCGCGCTCGACGCGCTGACCAGGCTCAAGATGCACGTCCGGCTGCGCCGCCTGTGCGAGCAGCACCGCCCCTCCGTGCTCCTGGTCACCCACGACGTGGACGAGGCCATCGCGCTGGCCGACCGCGTGCTCGTCCTGGAGGACGGCAGGATCGCGACCGAGCAGCGGCTCGACGGCGGCGCGAGCCACGCCGAGCTCAGAACCGTCCTGCTGCGGGTCCTCGGCGTGACCGACGACGACGCGGCCGATCGGGACGGGTCACGGTGACGAGACGATGGCGTAGGCGGGATCGGCGGAGCGGTGGGATGCCGCCATACTGGTACGGTCCGCCGAAGCCGCCGGGTGAAGAGACGAAATCCCGGAATTCCCAGTATTCCTACTCAACCTATGGGAAAATAAGGGCATGAGCCTCGAGGAGATGCGCGCGTCGAGCGCCCGCGCCGATTCCCCGTTGACCGCCGCCATCATGGCCGGCCGGTGGATCAGGTCGGCCGCGATCGACGACGAGCACGGCCGGCGCTGGCTGGCCAACCCCGACGCGCGCGGTGCCTCGGCGGTCACCTCCGAACCCTGGTCCCTCTACTCGGGCGCGGCCGGCATCGTGCTGTTCTTCCTCGAACTGGCCACCGCCACCGGGCACGAGGCGTACCTGGAGGATGCCAGAGCAGGCGCCCGCCGGCTCGCCGCCACCTGGCGTGAGCAGGAGGACCTGACCCTCTACCACGGCCTGACCGGCGTCATGATCGCCCTCATGGAGGCCGGCTGGACGCTCGGCGAGGCCGAGTTCGAGGCGGAGGCGGCGGCCATCGCCGACCTGATCGTCCGCCGGGGCGTGGAGCAGAGCTCAGGCGACGGGGTGCGGTGGTCACGCGACCCGGCGCAGCGCGGCGAGGGTGGCATCATCCTCGGGCTCCTCCGCGCCGCCACCCACCTCGGCGTGCCCGCGTACGAGGAGGCGGCGGTCGAGGCCGGGCGGCGCATCGCCCGGCTGCCCGTTCCGGGCCACCGTTTCGGCGACTGCGCCGACCTGCCGGTCGACGCCGTCACCCCGGGCTTCCTGGCCGGCACGTCCGGCACCGCGTTCCTGCTCGCCCGCCTGTACGGCGTCACGGGCGAGGACCGCTTCCTGCACGCCGCGCGCAGCGGCGCCGCCTTCGTGCGCGAGGTCAGCCACGTGACCGGCGCCTGCGCGGTAGTCCCGCACCACGTGCCGCAGGCCCGCGACCTGCACTACCTCGGGTTCTGCTCCGGCTCGGCGGGCGTGGCCAGGATGTTCTACGAGCTGTACCGGGTGGCCGGCGACCCCGGCGACCTGGAGTGGGCCGGACGGCTGGCGCACGGCATCGTGAGCAGCGGCGTGCCGCACCACCGTACCGAGGGCTACTGGAACGTCGCCTGCCAGTGTTGCGGCACGGCCGGCGTGATCGAGCTGTTCGCCGGGCTGTGGGCGGCGACCGGCGAGGCGCGCCACCTCGAATACGCCCGCACGCTCGCCGCCGACCTGATCGGCCGGGCCACCGACCACAACGGGCAGGGCTACCGCTGGTACCAGGCGTACCGGCGGCTGCGGCCCGGCGAGGTGACGGCCGACACCGGCTACATGGTCGGCGCGGCCGGCATCGGCACGGCCCTGCTGCACCTCGACGCGGCCGGCCAGGCGGACCGGCCGCGCCGGGTCGTCCTGCTCCCCGACAACCCGTTCCCCGCCATCCCGCTGCCGTCCTCCCTGTTCACGGGGGACTGATCGGCACCGGTAGGCTCGGCGTCGTGACTCGACAAGCCCGTTACGGGAAGTTCATCGCCCAGGACGGCCGGGGCCAGGAGCTCGCCGACCTCCTCCTGGCCGCCGCCGCCCGGCTGGAGGGTGCGGCCGGCTGCGAGCTGTACCTGGTCAACCGGCAGGCCGACGCGCCCGACACCGTCTGGGTGACCGAGCTGTGGCGCAGTCAGGCCGACCTCGACGCCGCGCTCGCGCAGGTCAGAGGCAGCTCGGAGGCGGCCGAGGCGTTCCGGCTGGTGAAGTCGGCCGAGACGATCGAGCTGGACCTGCTCGGCGGCGCGGGCCTGGCTCCCGCAGGCGCCTGACCAGGCCGCCCAGGCGCTTGAAGACGTCCTCAGGCAGTCTCAAGACGTCCTCGGAACCCCTCAGGCGTACGCCTTCACTACAGCAGCCCGACCGACGCCGCGCCGCCCTGCAGCACCACCCTGAGCCTGGTGACGGGGTGGCGGCCGCGGCCAGGTTCGCGCCGCCGCCGGCACCGATCGTGAGCGTGAAGGTCCTGCTCGCCGGGGTGCTCAGCCGGTCGTAGTCCCTGAGCTGGACGGTGAAGGCCGAGGTGCCCGCCGCCGTGGGTGTGCCGGTGATCGCGCCGGTGAAACGGTCGAGGGCGAGCCCCGCCGGCAGCGAGCCGCCGGTGACCTGCCAGTCGCAGAAGGGGACGCCGCTCTTGGCGGCCAGCGTCTGCCGGTAGGCGGAGCCGGGCGTGGCCTGGGGAGCGAGGTGGTGGTGATCGACGGCTCCAGGAACGGGGTGAGGTTCCGGTTGAGCTTCCAGCCCGCGTTCTCCGCCACCAGCAGGGCCGGCTTGGTCAGCATCCACCTGCGGGTGGGGACCAGGTGGGTCCAGCCGCCGCTCCGCCCGCTGAGCCGGTCCCAGGAGGGCTGGTCGCCGGGGATGTGGTGGTTGCCGTCGATGTTCGCCTCGTCGTACTCCAGGATCATCGCGGTCGAGCGGTGCAGCGGGCCCGCGACCTGCCGGCCGCCGCGCGTGCTGTAGCGGCCGTTGGCGGCCGGGTAGCCGGTCGAGTACGGCGTCTGGATCCCGCGGAAGTGCACGTACATGCCGGTGTAGGCGGAGGCGTTGGTGACGTCGGCGGTGTTCTGCCAGTCATCGCCCGGCAGATGGTTCGGCTCGGCGCCGGCCGCGACGGTGTCGAAGGGCTCCATGTCGAAGAAGCGGAACCAGTCCTTGACCGCCTCCTCGGCGGCCGTGCGCACGCCGGCGTCGCCGAAGTAGCCGGTGACGGTGTCGTGACGGTAGTCGAAGGCGATCGGCAGCGACGGCTGCAACGCCGTCTTCTCGTCCTGCTGCACGAAGATCGGCATCGACTGCTCGTACGTCGCCCCGCCCGCGTCCCTGGTCGTCAGCCGCAGCGTGTGCCGCTCGTCGGCGCCGGGACCGCGCTTGGAGTGGATGGCCAGCCGGAAGACCTTGGACCCGGCGGCGTTCGCGAACGTCAGCGTCTTGGCCGCGCCGGTGGCGGTGAGCCGGCTGGGCAGGTCCATCATCAGCCGGGAGGTGCCCTCGGCGAGTGACGCGGCCACGGCGGCCAGTCGTCTTCGGCCGCCACGAAGCTCGCCGGAGAGCCTGCGGCGGGGGCAAGAGAAGGCAATCGTTTGCCGACGAAGATACGCCGCACATGCTGGGACTATTGACTAGTGCTGTATCACATCCTACATTTCGGCGAGAAAACCTCTTCCCAGGCACAGGGAGCGCGATGTCTGACCGCACGGACCGCGTCCGCGGCCCGCTGGCACCGTCCACCGGCGTTCAGCGACCGCTGGGCATCGACGACGTCGAGATCGAAGGAGGCCCGTTCGGGCGCTGGCAGCGGATCAACAGGGAGGCCGGCATCCCGCTCGGCCTGGAGCAGATGGAGAAGTCGGGAGCCCTGCCCAATCTGCGGCTGGCCGCAGGGGAGAGCGAGGGTTCCTTCCAGGGCTTCCGCTTCCAGGACTCCGACCTGTACAAGCAGCTCGAAGCGGTCGCGTGGGAGCACGGCCGGCTGCCGGACGACGGCTACCGCGCCTTCGTCGCGGAGACGGCCGCGCTGCTCGCCCGCGCCCAGCGCCCCGACGGCTACCTGAACTCGCACTACCAGATGGTCAAGCCGGACAAGATCTGGACCGAGCTGGAGTACAGCCACGAGATGTACTGCGCCGGCCACCTCATCCAGGCCGCGGTGGCCGCGGCGCGGGCCGGGCTCGGCGACGAGCTGCCGGCGGTCGCCCGCCGCTTCGCCGACCTGCTGGTCCGGCGCTTCCTGGTGGACGGCGACGACGCCATCGACGGGCACGCCGAGGTGGAGACGGCGCTGGTCGAGCTGTACCGGCTCACCGGGGAGGGCTCCTACCTGGAGCTGGCCCGCAAGCTGATCGACAACCGCGGCCGGGGCCTGATCGCCGAGACCGGGCTCGGGCCGCTCTACGCCCAGGACCACCTGCCCGTACGCGAGGCCGACACCGCCGTCGGGCACGCCGTGCGCCAGCTCTACCTGGAGGCCGGGGTGGTGGACGTGGCCGTCGAGACCGGCGACGAGACGTTGCTGGCCTGCTCGGTGCGGCGCTGGGAGGACCTGGTCGCCACCAAGACCGCCATCACCGGCGGCCACGGCTCACGCCACGACGGAGAGGCGTTCGGCGAGCGCTACGAGCTGCCGCCGGACCGCGCCTACAACGAGAGCTGCGCCGCCATCGCCGGCATCCACTGGAACTGGCGGCTGCTGCTGGCCACCGGCCACGGCCGCTACGCCGACCTCATCGAGCGCACCCTCTACAACGCCTTCGCCGCCTCCACCTCCGCCGACGGCGTCCGCTTCTTCTACGTCAACCCGCTGCAGCGCCGCGCCGACCTGTTCGAGGACGCCTACCTGGGCCGGCGCAGGGAGTGGTTCGCCTGCGCCTGCTGCCCGCCGAACATCATGCGCCTGGTCGCCTCACTCGGCCACTACGTCGCCACCACCGACGACGACGGCCTGTCGGTGCACCAGTACGTGCCCGGCACCATCAGGGCCGGCGGCATCACCCTCGCCGTCGAGACCGACTACCCCTGGGACGGCCGGATCCGGTTCACCGTCCACGACACGCCGGGCGGGGAGTGGACGCTCAAGCTGCGTATCCCCGCCTGGAGCGCTTCCGGCGAGCTCACCCCCAACGCCGACGGCTACGCCGAGATCCGCCGCGACTGGCGGGCCGGCGACACCTTCACCGTCGACCTGGACATGACGCCCAGGCTCGTGCTGCCGCACCGCAGGATCGACGCGCTGCGCGGCTGCGCCGCGATCGAGCGCGGCCCGCTCGTCTACTGCTTCGAGCAGATCGACCAGGACGGCGATCTGGAAGACCTGGCGCTGACCCCGGACTCCGGGCTGCGCGCCGTCGAGCGCGACCTGCCCGGCGTCGGCAGGACCGTGCTCATCGAGGCGGACGCCGTCCGCCTGCCTCCCGCCCCGCCGGACGGCCTCCCGTACGGCACCGCACCCCCGGCAAGCCTCCCGGCCCCCACCACCGCCGTGGCCGTTCCCTACTACCAGTGGGACAACCGCGACGGCGGCGTCATGCGGGTCTGGACCCCCCTCGCGTAAGGACACGCACCCATGAAGAGAAGAGACCTGTTCAGGATGGGCGGCCTGGCCGCCCTGGGAGCGGCGGGCGTGAGCGCCTGCGGTTCGGGCGGAGGGTCGGGCGCGGCCGGGGCGACGCAGCTGCAGTTCATGTACTGGGGCTCGACGTTCGAGAAGGCCGCCGTCGAGAAGATGCTCAAGTCCTTCGAGCAGAAGAACCAGGACATCAAGGTGAAGCCGGTCTTCACCCCCGACGAGTACGACGTCAAGCTCAACAGCCTGGTCGCCGGCGGCAACACCCCGGACCTCGGGTACGTGCCGATGTCGATGTCGTTCCGCCTGGCCGAACAGGGCAACCTGGTCAACCTGTTCCCGTACCTGCAGAAGTATCCGCAGCTGGCCGGCTACCTGCCGGACGCCTACCTCTGGTACGGCCAGGACAAGCTGCACGGCGTGGCCACCGCCAACGAGATCGAGCTGCTGTGGTACAGCAAGTCGGCCATCGCCGCGGCCGGGGCCGCCACGCCGCCCGCCGTGGCCTCCTCGGCCTGGTCGTGGGACCAGTTAGTGGAGAACGCCTACAAGCTCACCGTCGACCAGAACGGCAAGCACCCGGACGAGTCCGGCTTCGACCCCAAGCAGGTCAGGCAGTTCGGCATCTCCATCAGCCTCACCTACGCCGCCGCCTGGTACGGCTTCCTGCGCAGCAACGGCGCCGACTTCGCCGACGAGGCCGGCAAGAAGTGCCTGCTGGACACCCCCGAGGCGATCCAGGTGTTCCAGAACCTCCAGGACCTCATCCACAAGCACCGCGTCGCCCCAGGCCCGGGCCAGCTGGCGGCCACCGGCGACGACGTGCCGGGCACGAACATCCTGCTCAAGACCAAGCGGGTGGCGATGGTGGTGGACGGCCACTGGAGCCTGCTCGACATGAACGAGAGCAAGGTCGACTTCGGCATCGGCGTGCTGCCGAAGTACGCCGAGCCGTTCACCACCTCCCAGGTCGCCGGCGCCTCCTCGGTGTTCAGCACGACCAAGCACGTGGAGGAGGCCGTCGAGCTGTTCGCCTTCCACATCGACCCGCGGTACGTGGACCTCTACCAGCAGGGCCTGTGGATGCCGCAGGAGAAGAAGTACTACGAGGACCAGGCCGCCGTCGACTCCTGGACCAGGAACGACGGCCACCCGCCGGAGTTCCGCACGGCCGTCGTCGACTACGCCCGCGACCACGGCGTGCCCGACCTGCGCAACCGGGTCAAGAACCTGTCCGCCATCTCCAGCGACGTGCTCACCCCCGCGCTGCAGGAGCTCGAGTCGGGCAAGCGGCCCGCGGCGGAGGTGCTCAAGGAGGTCAGCCCGAAGATCACCGGCATGCTGCAGGGCTGGCAGCACGTGCAGGAGGCGTGACATGCCGGGCACTCCGGACCACAGCCCCAGCGGCCGGAAACCGCCGGACCGGCGCCTGTCCGGTCGGCGCCTGTCCGGGCAGCGCCTGTCCGGGCAGCGCCGCATGGAGCGGCGCTGGGGGCTGCTCATGGCGCTCCCGGCGATCCTCGGCTTCGTGATCTTCACGGCGGGCCCGATGGTGGCCTCGCTCGTGTTCAGCCTGACGGACTGGCAGGTGGGCGGCTCGCCCTCGTTCATCGGGCTCGGCAACT
This sequence comes from Nonomuraea fuscirosea, assembly GCF_035917475.1. Lineage (NCBI taxonomy): Bacteria > Bacillati > Actinomycetota > Actinomycetes > Streptosporangiales > Streptosporangiaceae > Nonomuraea > Nonomuraea fuscirosea. The sequence continues at coordinate 4,008,975 of NZ_CP109074.1, forward strand.
ACACCGAGCTGGTGGACGACGCGCTGTTCTGGACGTCGCTGAGCGCGACCACGTACTACACGCTCGGCGCGGTCCCGCTCGTCCTGATCGTCTCCTTCGCCGTCGCCATGCTGCTCAACCAGAAGGTACGCGGGCTGCCGATCTGGCGGACCATCTTCTATCTGCCCACACTCGTGCCCGCCATCGCCAACGTGGTCCTCTGGATCTGGATCTTCAACCCGGACTTCGGGCTGCTCAACTCGCTGCTGCGCCAGGCCGGGCTGCCGGCCGGCCAGTGGATCTACGACGAGGCGATGGCGATCCCGTCGCTGATCGTGATGAGCACCTGGGGCTTCGGCAACACCATGGTCATCTTCCTGGCCGGCCTGCAAGGGGTGCCGCGGCACCTGTACGAGGCGGTCTCGATCGACGGCGGCGGCCCCTGGCGGCGCTTCTGGCACGTGACGCTGCCGATGATGACGCCCACCATCTTCTACAACCTCGTGGTGGGCGTGGTCGGCACCTTCCAGGTGTTCAACCAGGCGTACGTGATGACCGAGGGCGGACCCAACAACGCCACGCTGTTCTACGTCTACTACCTGTTCCGGATGGCGTTCAAGGAGAGCGAGATGGGCTACGCCAGCGCGCTCGCCTGGGTCCTGTTCATGATCATCGTGGTGATCACGTTCCTGCTGTTCAGGAACGCCCGCCGCTGGGTCTACTACGAGATGGCGGGGGCCCGATGACCGCGCTGGAAACGCCGCCGCGGGCCGCGCGGGTCGCCCCGGTCGCGGGCCCGCGCCGGCCGCGCAGGTACGGCAAGGCGCTGTTGTACGTGGCGCTCGTGGCCGGGGCCGTGCCGACGCTGCTGCCGTTCGTCTGGCTGGTGCGCAGCGCGCTCATGCAGGACGCGCAGATGTTCGTCGCGCCGCCGGAGTGGATCCCGTCGCCGTTCCAGTGGGACAACTTCACCGAGGCGCTCACGGCGCAGCCGTTCTGGCTGTACTTCGTCAACACGGTGGTCATCGCGGTGATCAGCGTGCTCGGCACGGTGCTGACCTGCTCGGTGGCCGCGTTCAGCTTCTCCCGGCTGCGCTGGCGAGGCCGGAACGTGGCGTTCGCGGTGCTGCTGAGCGGGGTCATGCTGCCGTACGCGGTGACGCTCATCCCGACCTTCGTGATGTGGCAGGAGCTGGGCGCGCTCGACACGTTCGTCCCGCTGACGGTGCCGAGCTGGTTCGCCGGCGCGGGCAGCGGGGTGTTCAACGTGTTCCTGCTGCGGCAGTTCTTCCTGACGATCCCGTTCGAGCTGGACGAGGCCGCCTACATCGACGGGGCCTCGCCGTGGCGGGTCTTCTGGACGATCGTCATGCCGCTGTCCAAGCCCGCGATCGTGGTGGTGACGATCTTCACCTTCATCGGGACCTGGAACGACTTCCTCGGCCCGCTGCTCTACCTCAACGACGAGGAGAAGTACACGCTCTCCCTCGGCCTGGCCTCCTTCCAGAGCACGTACCTCACCCAGTGGGGATACCTGATGGCCGCCTCCGCCGCCGTGATCGCGCCCATCATCGCCCTGTTCTTCTTCCTGCAGCGCTACTTCATCGAGGGGGTCACGCTCACCGGCATCAAGAACTGAGCGGAAAGCCCGGGGATCGGCGACAGGCGGATGGTCCGGCGTCGAGACTCCGTAGAGTGTCGACGGGCGTCACGGGCGGGTGCCGGCCTCGCCGTCCATGACGTCCCACTCGGCCTGGGCCCTGCGGTGCCAGCGGTTGCGCAGGTCGTGGAAGACGGCCGCGGCCCGCGGCCCCGGCCAGTCGTGCTCCAGCAGCTCGGCGGGCAGGTCGGGGTCGAGGAACGGGAAACCCCGCCATTCCTGGACGATCCGCACCTGGTGGACGAACGCCTCCCGGCCGGTGGCCGTGGTGAGGCCCGCGAAGCGCTCGATGAAGGCCAGGTAGCGTTTCTCCACGTCGTCGAGGTCCCACGCGGCCGTGATCAGCCTGGCGGGGTCGCCGATCCCGGCCGACGGGCCCGTCCAGGCGAAGACGCGGTCGCCGAGGTCGAGCTCGCGCACCACCTCGCGGACCGCGGCCTCCTTCGAGGCGTCCGGGATCACCCACAGCCCCGGGGCGGGGGAGCCGAGCCCCAGCCAGGTGAGCCGGGTGCGCAGGCGGTGGCGCAGCCGCCGCTGCGACTCCGGCACCCCGGCGGTGAGCACGAGCCAGCGGCCGTCCCAGTCGTGCGACCCGCGCATGAAGCCGTAGATGCGCTCGGTGCCCTCGCGCAGCAGCCGGTCGCCGGCCGGGGACAGGCTCCAGCGCACCCTGCGGCCGTGCCGGGCGGAGCCGAGCAGACCCTCGGCGGCCGTGCGCGACAGGGCCTGGCGGGCGGACTTCTCCTCGACGCCGAGCGCGCCCAGCGCGGTGACCAGGGTGCCGGTCCAGACCTCGCCGCCGCGCGGCAGGACGAACTCGCCGAGCACGGTCAGCAGCAGCGAACGCGCTCCCGCCGACCCCCTGGCCTTTGTCTGGACGTGTGTCTCGCCCTGGGTCATGCAGGCTCTCTTCTCGCCGTTCACGTGCTACAAACCACCGCCGAACCATTATGGCTGTGTAGAGCGTAATGTACGGGGCATGCTCGACGGCACGCCGCTCATCGACGCTCACGTCCATGTGCCGGTGCTCGGCACCCTCAAGCCCGCCTGGCTGCGCTGGGCCCGCGACTTCGGCCCCGAGGGGCTGATCGAGGACGTCTGGGACGCCGGGGGCCGTCCCCGTCCCGCCCGCCTGGACGAGGTGTTCGCCGCGCAGGGCGTGGACGTGGCGCTGCTGCTGTGCGAATACAGCCCGAAGGCCACCGGCACGCAGGCGTTCGAGGATCTGCTGCCGATCGTCGAGCACAATCCGTCCCGGTTCCGCCCGGTCGCCAACGTCAACCCGCACCTGCACTTCCCCCTCGCCGCCGAGGTGCGCAGGCAGCTCGCCCTCGGCGCCGCCGCGCTGAAGCTGCACCCCGTCCACGGCGGTTTCCGCTGCGACGACGCGGCGCTCTACCCGGCCTACCAGGTGCTGGAGGAGCAGGGCGTGCCGCTGGTGGTCCACTGCGGCACCAGCACCTTCCCCGGCTCGGCCAACGAGAACGCCGACCCGGCCTTCCTCATCCCGGTCGTGCGCGACTTCCCCGGGCTCGACGTGGTGCTCGCACATGGCGGGCGCGGCTGGTGGTATGACGCGGCCGCCTTCCTGGCCCTGTCGAACGAGACGGTCTGGCTGGAGCTGTCCGGCCTGCCGCCCAAGCGGCTACCGGAGTACTACGCCCGGTTCGACCTGGCCCGGCTGGCCAGGAAGTGCATCTTCGGCACCGACTGGCCGGGCGTTCCCGGCACCGCCGCCAACGCCCGCGCGGTGGCCGGGCTGCTGCCGGACGAGGTGGCCGCGGCCGTGCTCGCGGGCAACGCGATGAAGGTCTACGCCGGGCTCCCTCGCCAATTTCCCTCATAACCAGTAGGAAATATTGACTTATTCGGGATCGCGGCTTAGCGTCGTTGACATGAGCCAGGGATTCCTCCTGACCGGACGCCCGCACGTGGACTGCTGCCACGTCGCCAGCGCCCAGTGTCGTTGATCACGGACCAGTAGCCGGCGGCGCGGCCCCCGCCCGCCCTTCACCCTCGTGCTCCGGCGTGGCCGACGCCGTCCACGCTCCGCTGACGAACCCTTCCGCCCGCGCTCGCCCGCGCTCGCCCATGCTCGCGCCGTGCCGCTTGAGCGCGCCCTTCTTCGTGAGGAACAACTCCGTGATCTCAACCAGGTTCATGGCCGCCCGCCACGCATCCGAGAGGAGGGGCCGGGCATGACGGACACCCTGCCCGACCGCGCCGTCGAAGCCGAGCACTTCAGGAAGGCGCTGGCCGTGCACGCCAGCGGCGTCGTGATCATCACCGCCCAGAACGACGGCGTCCCCGTCGGGCTGACCGCCACCTCCTTCTCCTCGGTCAGCCTCGAACCGCCGCTGGTCTCCTTCTACGTCGACCGGTCCTCCTCCACCTGGCCCTGGCTGCGCACCGCCGACCACTTCGCGGTCAACATCCTGGCCAGCGACCAGGCCGAGGTGGCCGCCCGGTTCGCGCGCAAGGGCATCGACAGGTTCGCGCCGCCCACCCGCTGGCGGCCGGGGCCGCTCGGCGCGCCGCTGCTCCAGGACGTCTCCGCGCACCTGGTCTGCCTGCCGTACGAGACGGCCGAGGTCGGCGACCACATCCTGGTGGTCGGGCTGGTCGCCGAGGTGACCACGCACAGCCCTGGCCGCCCCCTCCTCTACCACCAGGGCCGCTTCGGCCGGTTCCTCCCGCATCCAGAAGACTGAGCACCCCGGAGCCCAGCGTGACCCGACCCATGAAGCGGCCGCGATGAGCCGCAAGCAGATCCACCTGGCCGCCCACTTCCCCGGCGTGAACAACACCACCGTCTGGGCCGACCCCCGATCCGGCAGCCAGATCGACTTCGCCTCCTTCGCCCACCTGGCCAGGACGGCCGAGCGCGGCAAGTTCGACTTCTTCTTCCTGGCCGAGGGGCTGCGGCTGCGCGAGCTCAAGGGCCGCATCCACGACCTGGACGTGGTCGGGCGGCCCGAAGCGCTCACCGTGCTCAGCGCCCTGGCCGCCGTCACCGGCCGGCTCGGCCTGGCCGGCACGGTCAACGCCACCTTCAACGAGCCGTACGAGCTGGCCAGGCGCCTGTCCACGCTCGACCACCTGAGCGGCGGCCGGGCCGCCTGGAACGTGGTGACCACGTCCGACGCCTTCACCGGCGAGAACTTCCGCCGCGGCGGCTACCTCGACCGCGCCGACCGCTACACGCGGGCCGCCGAGTTCGTCCGCCTGGCGCGCGAGCTGTGGGACTCCTGGCGGCCGGACGCCGTGCTCGCCGACCAGGCCACGGGCCGGTTCGTCCGCGAGGACGCCGTCGGCACGGTCCGGCACGACGGCGCGCACTTCTCGATCGAGGGCCGCTTCACCCTGCCCCGCGCCCCGCAGGGCCACCCGGTCATCATCCAGGCCGGCGACTCCGACGAGGGCAGGGAGTTCGCCGCCGCCACCGCCGACGTGATCTTCTCCCGGCACGGCACGCTGGAGGAGGGCAAGCGCTTCTACGCCGACGTCAAGGGCCGCCTGGCCCGGCACGGCCGCGAGCCGCACCAGCTCAAGATCATGCCCGGCGTCACGTACGCGCTCGGCGACACCACGGGGGAGGCCGCCGAGAACGCCGCCGCCATCCGGCGCCAGCAGGTCGGGCCGCAGACCGCGATCGCCTTCCTGGAGCAGGTGTGGGGCCGCGACATGTCCGCCTTCGACCCCGACGGCCCGCTGCCCGACGTCGAGCCCGACCTGGACGAGGGCGTCTCCCAGGGACGCGTGCCGATCAAGGACCGCGCGGCCGTGGCCGCCAAGTGGCGGGCGCTGGCCGAGGAGAAGGGGCTTTCGATCCGCGAACTGGTCATCGAGGTGACCGGCCGCCAGACGTTCATCGGCACTCCCGAGACCGTGGCCCGGCAGATCGACGAACACGTGCAGGGGGACGCCGCCGACGGATTCATCCTCGTCCCCCACCTCACGCCGGGCGGCCTGGACGACTTCGTCGACCGCGTCGTGCCCCTGCTGCAGGAGCGCGGCTCGTTCCGTGCCGACTACACCGGCACCACCCTGCGCGAACACCTGGAGCTGGCATGACGTTGCACCTGGCCGCCGCGCTGGACGGCGCGGGCTGGCACCCCGCCGCATGGCGGGAGTCGAGCGCAGCCCCGCGCGCGCTGTTCTCGGCCCGCTACTGGGCCGGGCTCGTCGCCGAGGCCGAGCGCGGGCTGCTCGACTTCGTCACCATCGAGGACGCGCTCGGCCTGCAGTCGAGCCTGCCCGACGGCGACGACGACCGTACCGACCAGGTCCGCGGCCGCTTCGACGCCGTGCTGCTGGCCGCCCGCCTGGCCCCGCTCACCCGGGGGATCGGCCTGGTGCCGACCGCCACCACCACGCACACCGAGCCGTTCCACCTCGCCATCGGCATCGCCACCCTGGACCACGTCAGCGGCGGGCGCGCCGGATGGCGGCCGCAGGTCTCCGTGCGCGCCTCCGACGCCCGCCACTTCGGCCGCAGGGAGTTCCCGCCGTTCGACCTGACCGGCCTTACCGATTTGTCCGCCGACCCGCACGTGCGCGCCCTGTTCGCCGAAGCCGCCGACGCGGTCGAGGTGGCCCGGCGGCTCTGGGACAGCTGGGAGGACGACGCCGAGATCAGGGACGTACCCACCGGCAGGTTCATCGACCGGGACAAACTCCACCCCATCGACTTCGAAGGCGCGTTCTTCTCGGTCCGCGGGCCCTCGATCACGCCCAGGTCGCCGCAGGGACAGCCGGTGGTGACCGCGCTCGCGCACGCGCGACTGCCGTACGAGTTCGCCGCCTCCAGCGCCGACGTCGTCTTCGTCACCCCGCACTCGGCCGAGCACGCGCGCGCCATCGTGGACGAGGTCAGAGGGCTGTCCGGCGAGCTGAAGATCTTCGCCGACCTCGTCGTCTTCCTCGGCGACGACGCGGCCGCCCGCAAGGCCCGCCTCGACGAGCTGGACGGGGCCGAGCTCGTCTCCGACGCCGCGATCTTCACCGGCACCGTGCGGGAGCTGGCCGACCGGCTGCTGGAGTGGCGGCGGGCCGGCATCGAGGGCTTCCGGCTGCGGCCGGGAGCGGTGCCGTACGACCTGTGGCAGATCGCCTCAGGCCTGACAGCCGAACTGCGCGAGCGCGGGGAGTTCCGCAGCCGGTACGAGGCCGGCACGCTGCGCGGGCTGCTCGGCCTGCCCCGCCCGGCCGGTCGTTACGCGGAGGCACGATGAAGTTCCTGCTCATCACCCTGATCACGCACACCGGCGAACGATCGACCACGGAACGCTTCCGCGAGGTCGTCCGGAACGCGGTGCTGGCCGAGGAACTGGGCTTCGACGGCTACGGCGTGGGGGAGCGGCACGAGCGCCCCTTCATCTCCTCCTCGCCGCCCGTCGTGCTCAGCCACATCGCCGCCAAGACCACGAAGATCCGCTTGTTCACCGCCGTGACCACGCTGAGCCTGCTCGACCCCGTCCGCGCCTACGAGGACTACGCCACCCTCGACCACCTGTCGGACGGGCGGCTCGACCTCATCATCGGCAAGGGCAACGGCGCGGCCCAGGCCCAGCTGTTCCACGTCACCGCCGAGGACCAGTGGGAGCGCAACCGGGAGTCGTACGAGCTGTTCCGCCGCCTGTGGCGGGAGGACAAGGTCACCTGGAGCGGCCGGTTCCGGCCCTCGCTCACCGACGCCGAGACCTGGCCGCGCCCCCTGCAACGCCCGATCCGCGTCTGGCACGGAAGCGCCACCAGCAAGGAGTCCGTCGACCTGGCCGCCCGCTACGGCGACCCGCTGTTCTCCGCCAACGTCACCAACCCGATCGAGCCGTACGCCGAGCTGATCGACCACTACCGCGAACGCTGGGCGCACTACGGTCACGACCCGGCCGACGCGCTGGTCGGGGCGGGGTCGGCCGGCTTCTACGCGGCCCCGACCTCGCAGCAGGCGGTGGCCGCGTACCGGCCGATCTTCGACGCGCGCGTGGCACTGCAGCGCAGGCTGGGCCTGCCGATCGTCTTCCTCACCCTGGAGGACGCCATCGAGCGCGGCTCGATCCTCGTCGGCAGCCCGCAGCAGATCATCGACAAGGTCCTGCGCTACCACAAGCGGTTCGGCCACGAGGTCATGCACCTGCACGCCGACGCCGACGGGCTCACCCCCGCCCAGCACCAGGCCACGCTGGAGCTGTTCCAGGCCGAGGTCGCGCCCGTGCTGCGCGCCGAGATCCCGAGCAGGCCGTTCCCCGAAGCCCGAGGAGCCTCATGACGCTGTCCATCCTCGACCTCGCCCCCATCTCCTCGGGGCGGAGCGCCGCCGACGCGCTGCGCAACTCCATCGACCTGGCCCGGCGCGCCGAGGCGGCCGGCTACCGCCGCTACTGGCTGGCCGAGCACCACTTCGCGCCCGGCGTCGCCAGTTCGGCGCCCGCCGTGCTCATCGCGCTCGTCGCGGCGGCCACCACGACGATCCGGGTCGGGTCGGGGGCCGTGCAGCTCGGGCACCAGACGCCGCTGTCGGTGGTGGAGCAGTTCGGCCTCATCGACGCGCTGTACCCGGGACGGCTCGACCTGGGCATCGGCCGCTCGGGCCAGCGCCGCGCCGAACTCGCCGCCAGAACGGCGGCGGCTGAGGCATCGGCCCCTGGAGCCGCGTCGGCCGCGAGGACGGTGGACGGGCTGCTCATCCCGCCGCCGTTCGACTTCTCCCAGCTGGCCAAGCACCCGCACCTCGCCCACTACGCCACCCTGCTCCAGCAGCCCGGCGCCACCACGCCCGACTTCGCCGACCAGATCGACGACGTGCTCGCCTTCCTGACCGGCACCCACGAGGCGCACGCCGTGCCCGGCGAGGGCGCCGACGTCGAGGTGTGGATCCTCGGCAGCAGTGGCGGCCAGAGCGCCCAGGTGGCGGGGGAGCGCGGGCTGCCGTTCGCGGCCAACTACCATGTCAGCCCCTCCAGCGTGCTGGAGGCCGTCGAGGCCTACCGGGAGGCGTTCAAACCGTCGGACGACCTGGCCGAGCCGTACGTCATCGTCTCCGCCGACGCCGTCGTCGCCGAGGACGAGGCCAAGGCGCGCGAACTGGCCTCCCCCTACGGCCTGTGGGTGCGCAGCATCAGGACCGGCGCCGGCGCCATGCGCTTCCCCACCCCCGCCGAGGCCGCCGTCCACGAGTGGAGTCAGGCGGACCGGGAGCTGGTCAAGGACCGCGTCGACACTCAGTTCACCGGCACCCCCGACCAGGTCGTGGAGCGGCTGCGCACGCTGCGGCGTGTCACGGGGGCCGACGAGCTGCTCGTCACCACCATCACGCACGACCACGACGATCGGGTGCGCTCGTACGAGCTGCTCGCCGAAGCCTGGGACCGCCCGTGAAGCGCCTGACCTCCACTCTGCTCCTCGCCTCGGTGACGCTGGCCGCGTGCGGCACCGCGCCGGCCGCCGAGGAGACCGCCCCGGCCGGCCTGACCTGGGCCGTCGAGACCCAGCCGCTCACCCTCAACCCCCAGCAGTGGTCGCAGAACAAGGTCAGGCTGCTCGTCTTCAACCAGTTCGACGCGCTGCTGTCGCGGGCGAAGGACGGCTCCTTCCAGCCGTGGCTGGCCAGGTCGTGGAAGGTGTCGGACGACGAGCTCACCTACACCCTCGAATTACGGGACGACGTGACCTTCCACGACGGCACCCCGTTCGACGCTGCCGCGGTGAAGGCCAACCTCGACCAGTTCAAGGTCGAGGGCTACAACGCCGCCGTGGCCACGATCCAGCTGCGGGCGTTCGAGCAGGCCGAGGTGGTCTCGCCGACCACGCTGCGGATCACCCTCAAGGAGCCGGACGGGCTGTTCCTCGACTTCCTCGCCTCGCCGTACGCCGGGCAGATCTCCCCGAAATCGCTCAAGAGCGCCAAGGACCTGAAGTTCGGCGGGCCCGACCTGGTCGGCACCGGGCCGTTCATTCTGGACCGCTACGTGCCCGGCCAGGAGATCCACTACCGCCGCAACCCCGCCTACCGGTGGCCGCCCGCCGGCGCCGCCCACCAGGGCCCCGCCCATCTTGCGGAGATCACCTACCGGTTCCTGCCCGAGGCGGCCGTCCGGGTCGGCGCGCTCACCTCCGGTCAGGTGCAGGTCATCGAGGGCGTCCCCGCCACCGAAGCCGGGCTCATCAAGAGCGACCCCGAGCTCACTCTGCAGACCGCGCTCAACAGCGGCACCGCCTTCTCCTACTATTTCAACACCTCACACCCCCCGTTCGACGACCAGCGCGTACGCGAGGCGTTCCGCGCGGCCGTGGACGTGGACGCGGTGCTGAAATCGGTCTACCAGGACACCGCCACCCGGGCGTGGAGCGTCGTCGGCAAGGCGAGCCCCTTCTACGACGCCGGGCTCGAAGGCTCGTTCGGCGGCGACGTGGCCCGCGCCAACGCGCTGCTCGACCAGGCCGGCTGGAAGCAGCGCGACGCCGAGGGCTACCGGGTCAAGGACGGCCGGCGGCTCAGCGTGCGCACGGTCTCCGCCTCCGCCTACGTACGCGACCGCCGCGACGTCCTCGCCCAGGCCATCCAGGCCCAGGTCAAGCAGAACGCCGGCATCGACTTCCAGGTCAAGATCGTCGATACCGGCACGGCGCAGAAGGCGCTCGAGGACGACGCGTACGAGATCTTCGAGAACTCCCGCGGCGACTCCGACGCCGGCGCCGCGCTCAACCTGCTCCTGCCGGGCAAGGGCGCGCTCAACCGCACCCGCTTCTCTCACCCGGGCGTCGAGAAGGCCATCGCCGAGGCGGGCGCCAGCTCCGACCAGGCGCGGCGCGCGAAGCTCTATGCCGAGGTGCAGCGGATCGTGGTCAGGGACAAGGCGATCGTCTTCCCGATCTACGTGCCCGCCGACCAGATCGCGGCCAGGAAGAGCGTGCGAGGGCTCGGGTTCGACCCCGCCTCCGGCACCCCCGCCTCCGCCTACGACGTGCGGATCGAGACGTGATCAAGCGGCTCGGCACCGGGCTGGCCGTCCTGTGGGCCGCCGCCACCGCCTCGTACGTGGCCCTGGTGCTCGCTCCCGGCGACACCGTGGACATCCTGGTCGGCGACGGGGCCGACACGCCCGAGATCAGGGCCGCGATCGTCCGCGAGTGGGGGCTCGACCGGCCCGAGATCGTCCAGTACGTGTCCTACCTGTGGCGGCTCGTCCAGGGTGACCTCGGGCGCTCGTACCAGCTGCAGCGGGGTGTCGGCGAGGTCCTGGCCACGCAGGTCGGGCCCACCGCGCAGCTCACCCTCGCCGCGGCGGGCACGGGCGTGACGCTGGCCGGGCTCATCGCCCTGCTCACCGCCGGCCGGGGACGGGCGGCGCGCGGCGCGGCCTCGGCGGCCGAACTGGTGGCGGTGTCGGTGCCGCCGTTCCTCATCGGGATCGTGCTGCTGTCGGTGTTCTCGTTCACGCTCGGCTGGTTCCCCGTCTCGGGGGCCGCGGGACCGCGCGCGCTCGTGCTGCCGGCGCTCGCGCTCGGGCTGCCCGTCGCCGGCGTGCTCGGCCAGGTGCTGCGTGGCGGCCTCGAACGGGCGCTGGAGCAGCCGTTCGCGGTCACCGCCAGGGCGCGCGGGCTCACCGAACGCGCGCTCGTGGCCGGGCACGCGCTCCGGCACGCGCTGATCCCCGCCGTGACGCTGGCCGGCTGGTTCACCGGCACCCTGCTCGGCGGCGCGGTGATCACCGAGGTCCTGTTCGGCCGCCCGGGTCTCGGCCGGGTGGCGATGGAGGCCGTCACCGGGCGGGACATGCCGGTGGTGATGGCGGTGGTGCTGCTGTCGGCCGTCGTGTACGTGGTCATCAGCACCCTCCTCGACCTGGCCTACCGCGCCATCGACCCCCGAATCCGAGGCTGACCCCATGACCGCACCCACCTCGACCCCCGCACCCGAGGTCCGGCGGCTGTGGCGCGGGGTCCCGTCGGCGGGTCTGCTGCTCCCGGTCGCCGTCCTCGTCCTGCTCGCCGTCGCGGTGGCGGCGCCGGGACTGCTCACCTCCGCGGACCCCCTGGCCGCCGACCCGCTGCGCGCGCTCGCGCCGCCGGGTGGGGAGCACTGGTTCGGCAGCGACCATCTCGGCCGCGACGTGCTGTCCAGGGTCGTGTACGGAGCCCGGCACTCCATCAGCATCGGCGTCGCGGCCACGGTGCTGGCCGTCACCGCCGGCGTGCTGCTCGGCCTGGCCGCCGGCTTGTCCCCCAAGTGGCTGGACGAGGCGCTGGCCCGTTCGTTCGACGTCCTGTCCACCCTGCCCGAGCTGCTGCTGGCCCTGCTCATCGTGGCGATCCTCGGCCCCGGCACCGGGAACGTCATCTTCGCCATCGCCGTCGCCCAGATCCCGAACTACGCCCGCGTGATCCGCGCCCAGACCTTCGTCGTACGCCGCTCCGGCTACGTCGAGCAGGCCCTCACCTTCGGCCGCTCCCGCCTGGCGATCACCGCCGGGCACGTGCTGCCCAACGTGCTCGGCCCGATCCCCGTGCTGGCCACGATCGGGCTCGGCGGGGCCGTCATCGCCAGCTCGGGGCTGAGCTTCCTCGGGATGGGCCCGCAGCCACCGGCCGCCGAGTGGGGCGCGATGCTCTCGGAAGCCCGCAACTACCTGCGGGTGGCCTGGTGGGAGGCGCTGTTCCCCGGCCTGGCGATCACGCTGACCGTCGCCTGCCTCACCGTCGTCGGCCGCCGCCTCCAGCGCCGCTTCGAAGGAAGGACCCCGCCCGCATGACCACCACCCACGACGGAACCGCCCCGGCCGCCGGCTCCGGAGCGCACCCCACCGGGTCGTTCGGCTCGTCCTCCGCATTCGTGGCCGTCGAGGACCTGCGGGTCGGCTTCGGGGCGGCCGAGGTCGTGCGGGGTGTGTCACTCTCGATCGCCCCGGGCGAGTGCGTGGCGATCGTGGGGGAGTCGGGCTCGGGCAAGAGCGTCACCGCCCGCAGCCTGCTGGGCCTGGCGGGTCCCGGATCCCGCGTGCGGGCGTCCGCGTTCACGATCGCGGGCAGGGACGCGCTCCGCTTCCGGCCGGGGGACTGGCGGCGGGTGCGCGGCAGGTTCGCCGGGCTGGTCCTCCAGGACGCGCTGGTCTCGCTCGACCCCCTCAGGACCGTGGGCGCGGAGATCGCCGAAGTGCTGGCCACCCATGACGTGGTGCCCAGGGCGCGCCGGGCGGAGCGGGTGCTGGAGCTGCTGGAGTCGGTACGCGTACCGGAGCCGGCGCTGCGGGCGGGGCAGCATCCCCACGAGCTGTCGGGCGGGCTGCGGCAGCGCGTGCTCATCGCCTCCGCCCTCGCCGCCGCGCCCGAGCTGATCATCGCTGACGAGCCCACGACCGCGCTCGACGTCACCGTACAGGCCGGAATCCTGCGTCTGCTGGCCGCACGTAAGGCGGCGGGCACCGCGCTGCTGCTGATCAGCCACGACCTGGCCGTGGTGGCGTCGATCGCCGATCGCATCCTGGTCATGCGGGACGGCCGGCTCGTCGAGCAGGGCCCGGCCGGCGACGTACTGGCCGCACCGGCACACGCCTACACCCGCTCACTCCTGGCCGCCGTCCCCTCCGCCTCCTCCCGAGGCACCCGCCTCACCGACGGCACCGCTCGCTCCGACGGGATCCGCCTCGCCGACGGAAGCCGCGCCACGGAGGAGGCCCGCGTCACTCCCAGGCCGGAGTCCACCGTTCAGACGCCGGGCCCCGCGCCGGTGCTCGCGGCGACCGGGCTGTCCCGTTCGTACGGTTCCCGCCGCGTCGTCGACGACGTGTCCTTCACCCTGCACCGCGGCGAGACCCTGGGCGTCGTCGGCGAATCCGGCTCGGGCAAGACCACGCTCGCCCGGCTGGCCCTCGGCCTGCTGACCCCCGACGAGGGCGGCGTCACCCTGCACCGACAGCCGTGGAGCACCCTGCCGGAACGCCGGCGCCGCCCGTTCCGTCCCAGAATCCAGCTCATCTCGCAGAACCCCCTCGACTCCTTCGACCCCCGCCACACCACCGGCCGCCTGATCGCCGAGCCGCTGCGAACCGGCGGGCGGGCCGAGCGGCGCGCCCGCGTCCTGGAGTTGCTGGCCCGCGTCGGCCTGCCGCCCGAGACGGCCGCTCGTCACCCCAGGGAGCTGTCCGGCGGGCAGCGCCAGCGTGTCGCCATCGCCCGCGCCCTGGCCCCGCGCCCCGACGTGCTCGTGTGCGACGAGCCCGTCTCCGCGCTCGACGTCTCGATCCAGGCGCAGGTGCTCGACCTGCTCGCCGACCTCCAGACCGAGGACGGCACGGCGCTGCTGTTCATCTCGCACGACCTGGGCGTGGTCCACCACCTCGCCCACCGCGTGCTGGTCATGAAGGACGGCAGGGTGGTGGAGCAGGGAGACGTGGACGAGGTGTTCTCCCGTCCCCGCCATCCCTACACCCGCGACCTGGTCGCCGCCGTCCCCCGCCTGCCCGCCACCGCCGGGCCGGTTCGGCGATCACCTCGCTGACCAGCCCGTTGTGCGATGACGCCGGAATCCCGACAATCCCGGCGTCATCGGCAGCAATATCAACGGGAGTTTTCCGCCGGACTCAGACACAATTGGCGAAGTGTGCCGCTTCTATGTCTTTGGCGGCACACGGCCGATTTATGGTTCATCGAGCGATTGGCGATTGCATGGCGGGCGAGAACACGCGCACGGTCCTCGTGGTGCGGGGCGGCTGGGAAGGGCACGCCCCGGTGGCGGCCACCGACCTCTTCGTACCCTTCCTTGAGAAGAACGGTTTCGAGGTGCGGCTGTCGGACAGCCCGGCGCCCTACGCGGACCCCGCGTACATGGCCGGAGTCGACCTCATCGTCCAGTGCTACACCATGGGCAAGATCGAGCCGGCCGAGCTCAAGGGCCTGCGGGCCGCGATCGAGGCGGGCACCGGGATGGCGGGCTGGCACGGCGGGATCGCCGACTCCTACCGCAACTCCTCCGACTACCTGCACCTCATCGGCGGGCAGTTCGCCTGCCACCCCGGCAAGCACCCGGACGACGAGGACGCGGGCACGGAACGGCACAACTTCGTCCCCTACACCGTCAACATGCTCCCCGAGGCGGCCGACCACCCCATCACCCGGGGGATCGCCGACTTCGACCTCGTCACCGAGCAGTACTGGGTGCTGAGCGACGCCTACATCGACGTGCTGGCCACCACCACGCAGAAGGTCCGCCCGTGGGACCCCTGGCACCGCGAGGTGACCTCGCCGGCGATCTGGACCCGGCGCTGGGGCAACGGGAAGATCTTCGTCGCCACTCCCGGGCACAGCGTCGACGTCCTGGAGAACGACAGCGTGCGCACGATCATCGAAAGGGGCATGCTGTGGGCCAGCCGGTGAACCTCGGCATCGTGGGCTGCGGGGCCATCTCGGCCCAGTACCTCCAGACCATCGACCGGCTGCCGCAGGTGAACCTGGTGGCGGTGGCCGACCTGGACCTCGACCGGGCGCGGGAGGCGGTGCGGCCGTACGCCGGCGTCGAGGTGCTGAGCGTGCCGGACCTGATGGCGGACGCGCGGATCGACACCGTGCTCAACCTCACCATCCCGGCCGCCCACGCCGAGATCGCGCTCCAGGCCATCGCCGCCGGCAAGCACGTCTACTGCGAGAAGCCCCTCGCCGCGACCGGCGCGGACGCGCGACGCGTGCTGGAGGCAGCCGCAGAGGCGGGGGTACGGGTCGGGTGCGCGCCCGACACGGTGCTCGGCACCGGCACGCAGACGGCCCGCGTGGCGATCGACGACGGGCTGATCGGCCGGCCGGTCGCGGCGACGGCGACGATGCTGACGCCCGGCCACGAGCGCTGGCATCCCAACCCCGACTTCTACTACGTGCCGGGCGGCGGGCCGCTCCTCGACATGGGCCCGTACTACATCTCCAGCCTGGTGACGCTGCTCGGCCCGGTGGCCACGGTCATCGGGGCGGCCAGCCGTACGCGGGCCAAGCGCACGATCGGCAAGGGCCCGCGCCAGGGCGAGGAGATCCCGGTCCTGGTGGACACCCACGTCACCGGCGTGCTCGCGCACGAGTCGGGCGCGCTGTCCACACTGGTCATGAGCTTCGACGCGGTGGCGACCAAGGCCCCCAACATCGAGGTGCACGGGGAACTGGGCTCGCTCGTGGTCCCCGACCCCAACCGCTTCGACGGCACTGTGCTGCTGACCCGGCTGGGGGAGAAGGACGCGGCCCCCCTGCCGGTGTCGGCCGGGTACGAGGAGGCGGGGCGCGGCGTCGGCCTGATCGACTTCGCCTTCGGCCGCGAGCCCAGGGCGGGCGGAACGCTCGGCATCCACGTGCTCGACATCATGGAATCGCTGCTCGCCTCGGCCAAGTCCGGGCGCTCGGTGGACGTCGAGAGCACCTGCGAACGCCCCGCCCCTGTGGCGCTGGGCAACTCGGCCGCCGCCGGCTGACGACCCCGGCGCGGTGCCGCCCGGCCACCCCGGGCGGCACCGCGCCGCTTGGGCGTGGCCGTCAATCCGAGCCCGGCACGTCCTCATCGGCCGTCGTACGGCCGGCCAGTCTTTCGTGCCGCTGCCTGGCCGCCTGCGCGGTCCGCAGGCCGAGGCCGAAAGCGATGTCCTGCCAGGTCATGCCCCGCCCCCTGGCCATCTCCAGGAGCCCGGCCTCCAGCGCGTCCATCTCCCCGCGCATCAGCGGAACGAGGCTCAGCGCCGCGGTGATGTCGGCGTGATCCACCTCCGGCTCGCCCTCCCGCACCTGGGCGGCCCCGCTGAGCAGGAACGACACCAGCCTGACGGCCTCATGGGCACCCAGCATCGAGGGGTGCGCCTGCCGGGCGCGCTGTTCGTCGGTGGCGGCGTGCCGCTCGGAGATGCGGTGCAGGGACGCGTAGACCCGATGGGCCCGCGCCTGCTCGGGCTGCGGCGCCATGAAGGGATCAGCGGAGGAGGTCATGCGTTCAACCATGCGGCACGACACAAGTCGTTGTCAACTTTTCGTTGTGAACAATCTGTTCAACGAGGCAGTCGTAACGGTTTTGTGACCAGCAAACGGTGAGTAAAGCCCCGGAGAGGGGGCACTCTTGATCGCAGAAGTCCAGCAGAGGGCTTCCCTCACGCGTCACCGAAGCGTGCCTCTGCCTGGGCTTTTTGTCATGGGCGGAGCCGCTGGCACCTGTTGGAGCAGCACATGTCCGTCATGACCGTCGCATTCGAGCAGCTCACCGCCGAAGACCTGCTCGCCGAACTGGCCGACCCGAGCATCTCCGACCAGCACGCCGACCGCATCCGCGAACGCCTCGTCCAGATGCACGAAGGACTCGTCTCCGAGGTCACCCGCCGCTACCGCTACCGTGGCGAACCCATGGAAGACCTGCGCCAAGCCGCCTACGTCGGACTCATGAAAGCCGTCAACGGCTACGACCCCGACCTCGGCCACGAATTCCGCGGCTACGCCATGATCACCATGATGGGCGAAGTCAAACGCCACTTCCGCGACCGCACCTGGGCCATCCGCGTCCCCCGCGTCTACCAGGAACGCCGCATCGAGCTCAACAAGGCCACCGCCGAACTCACCCAGACCCTCGGCCACGCCCCCACCGTCGCCGAACTCGCCGCCAAACTCCGCATCTCCGAAGAGGACGTCCTGCTCGCCCTGGAGGCCTCCACCGCCTACAGCACCCTGTCCCTGGACGCCCCCGTCAACAACGGCGAGGACGACGCCGCCGAACTCAGCGACTTCCTGCCCGCCCAGGACGACTCCCTCAACCACCTCCTCGACAAGCACGCCGTCAAACCCCTCATCGACGCCCTGCCGGCCCGGGAGAAGAACATCCTGCTGATGCGCTTCTACGGCAACATGACCCAGAGCGAGATCGCCCAGGAGTTCGGCATCTCCCAGATGCACGTCTCCCGCATCCTGCGCGCCGTCCTCACCCAGCTCCGCACCGCCCTCACCGACTGACCCGGACCCGGCCGGCCGCGATCCTCACCGGGACGCCGCCCGGAGGCGGTCGGCCAGCACGCCGACCCGCTCGACCAGCTCGGGCGGATCGCGCACCTCGAACCCGATGTCCATCAGGGCGATCCACACGACGATCTCGTCGAGGGTGTTCGCGCCGCACAGCAGGAGGCAGGTCCGCTCGTCGAGGGGCTCCACCGTCCCCATCGTCGGTGGCATGTGCCCGGTCACGACCTCGGCCGGCGCGTGCATGACGACGCGCGCACGGTACCGGTACGGAGCGCTGGAGATCGCGCGGGACATATAGGCGGCGAGGTCGTCGTCGGGCGGGTCGCGAGGGACGAAACGCGGCCCGTTCGGCGTCCGCAGCCGCAGCCGGTCGACCCGGTACGTGCGCCAGCCGCGCCGGTCGACGTCCCAGCCGACGAGATACCACCGCCGCCCCGAGTTGACGAGCCGGTGGGGCTCGGCGGAACGGAGGCTGTCGCGGCCGTCGTGTGAGCGGTAGTCGAACCGCAGCCCCTCATGATCCCGGCAGGCCGCGGCGATGGCGGTCAGCACGGCGGCGTCGACCGGTGCCGCGGCTCCCGTCAGGGGCACCGTCATCGACTGGAGCGCGTGCACGCGCTGCCGCAGCCGCGCGGGCAGCACGCGTTCGAGCTTGGCCAGCGCCCGCACGGACGTCTCCTCGATCCCGGCGACCGTGCCGCCGGCGGCCGTGCGCAGCCCCACCGCGACCGCGACCGCCTCGTCGTCGTCGAGCAGCAGCGGGGGCAGGTCGGACCCGGCGCCCAGCCGGTAACCCGGCGCGCCGGGCGTGGCGTGCACGGGATAGCCCAGCTCGCGCAGCCGGTCCACATCGCGGCGCACGGTCCGCGTGGTGACGCCCAGCCGCTCCGCCAGCTCCGCGCCGGACCAGTCGCGATGGGTCTGCAGCAGGGACAGCAGTCTGAGCAGCCGGGCCGAGGTCTCCAACATGAGACCCATTCTGCCTCCGAGCTAGGACGGAATCCGTCCTAGGCGGCTTCTAACGTCTGAGGCATGACGAGCATCGACCCGTTCCGCATCGACATTCCCCAGGCCGACCTGGACGACCTCCGCGACCGGCTGGGCCGCACCCGCTGGCCGGACGAGCTGCCCGGAGTCGGCTGGTCCTACGGGGTCCCGACCTCGTATGCGAGGGAACTGGCCGAATACTGGCGGACCACGTACGACTGGCGCGCGCAGGAGGCGGCGCTCAACGCGTACCCGCAGTTCACCACCGAGATCGACCGCCAGACGGTGCACTTCATGCACGTACGCTCGCCCGAGCCGGACGCGCTCCCGCTGATCATCACGCACGGCTGGCCCGGTTCGATCGCCGAGTTCATGAAGGTCATCGGCCCGCTCACCGACCCCCGCGCCCACGGCGGCGACCCGGCCGACGCCTTCCACGTGGTGGCGCCCTCCCTGCCGGGCTTCGGGTTCTCCGGCCCCACCCGCGAGACCGGCTGGAACCTGCGCCGCGTGGCCCGCGCCTGGGCCGAGCTGATGCGCCGCCTCGGCTACGACCGTTACGGCGCCCAGGGCGGCGACACCGGCGCGCTGGTCTCTCCCGAGCTCGGCCGGGTCGCGCCGGGCGAGGTCGCCGGCGTCCACGTCAACGGCGCCCTGGGCTTCCCGTCGTTCGAGCCCGGCGAGACGGAGGGGCTGACGGAGGCGGAGCGGGCCCGGCTGGCCCTCTACACCGACCACGACCGCTCGGGTTACGCCATGATCCAGTCGACCCGCCCGCAGACGCTGGCCTTCGGCCTGCACGACTCTCCCGCGGGTCAGCTGGCCTGGATCGCCGAGAAGTTCAAGGAGTGGACCGACCCCGCCCGCGACCTGCCCGAAGACGCCGTGGACCGCGACCAGTTGCTCACCGACGTGTCCATCTACTGGTTCACCGGCACCGCGGGGTCGTCGGCCCGGCTGTACAAGGAGGGCGCGACCGACTGGGGGCAGCCCGTGGACAAGTCCGACGTCCCCACCGGGGTGGCGGTCTTTCCCGGCGACCCCGGGATCCGCCGCGTCGCCGAGCGCGAGCACCACGTGATCCACTGGTCGGAGTTCGGCCGGGGCGGCCACTTCGCCGCGATGGAGGCGCCGGACCTGCTGGTCGCCGACGTCCGTGCGTTCTTCCGGCTGGTCCGCTGAACCCGGCTCGCCTCACCCCTTCAGGCCGCTGAACGTCATCGTGGCCACGAACTGCCGCTGCGCCACGATGAAGGCGATGATCAGCGGCATCGTGGCCACGACGTTGCCGGCCATGAGCAGCGACCACTGCGTGTGCCGGGTGCCCTGGAAGTTGGCCAGGCCCAGCTGGATCGTGTAGATGCTCTCGTCGCTGATCGCGACCAGCGGCCAGATCAGGTCGTTCCAGGAGCCGAGCAGCGTGAACACGGTGAGCGTCGCCAGGGCCGGCTTGGCCAGCGGCAGCACCACCCGCCAGAACACCCCGAAGGTGTTGCAGCCGTCGATGCGGGCCGCGTCCTCCAGCTCGGCGGGCAGTGACAGGAAGAACTGCCGCATCAGGAAGATCCCGAAGGCCGACGCCAGCCACGGCACGAACGCCGCCGCCAGGGTGTCGATCAGGCCGAGCCGGGTGAACATCACGTACGTCGGGATCATCAGCAGCTGGGCCGGGATCATGATGGTGGCCAGGATCATCAGGAACCCGGCGTTCTTGCCGAAGAACTTCAGCCGGGCGAAGCCGTAGCCGGCCATCGAGCAGAGCACGAGGTGGGCGATGACCGCGATGGCGGAGACGATGACGGTGTTGAGCAGCCAGCGCAGCGCCTGCGACTCGTTGAACAGGCCGATGAAGCCGTCGAGCTGCAACCGGGTCGGGATGAAGCGGGGCGGGAAGCGGTTGATGTCGCCGTCCGGCATGAACGCGGTCAGCACCATCTGCACCAGCGGCAGCGCGAACAGCAGGGCCAGCGGCATCAGCAGCAGGTGCCAGGGGCTGAACGGCAGGCGTCTCATCAGAAGGCCTCGATCTTGCTGCGCCGGGAGTAGAGGATCATCCCGACGGTGATGAGCATGGTCACGGCGAACAGCCCGTAGGCGACGGCCGAGCCGTAGCCGAACTTCGTGAGCTTGAACGCCTGCGTGTAGACGTAGTACACGATCGTCTGCGTCGCCCCCAGCGGGCCGCCCCTGGTCGTGGTGAAGACCAGGTCGAAGAGCTGCAGCGCGGTGATCGTCTGCCAGATGGAGGTGAACACCGTGACCGGCCCTAGCGCGGGCAGCGTGACGTGCCGGAAGACCTGCCAGCGGTTGGCGCCGTCCATGCGGGCCGCCTCGACCACGTCCTTGGGGATGTCCTGCAGCGCGGCCAGGTAGACGACGACGGTGAAGCCGACCTGCCCCCACAGGGCGATCAGGCAGATCACGGTCAGCGCCTGCGACTGGCTCTCCAGGAACTGCTGCTGCGGCAGTCCGAGCACGCGCAGGACGCTGTTGGCCGCGCCGTACTGGGGGTTGAAGACGAAGCTGGCCAGGATGCCGGTGGCCGCCGCCGAGGCGACGAAGGGGATGAAGATGCACGTACGGTAGAAGCCGACCAGCTTGATCGGCCGGTTGAGCGCGACGGCGACGAGCATCCCGAGGAAGATCGACGACGGCACGAACAGCACGGTGAACACCAGCGTGTGCCGCACCGCCGCGAAGAGGTCGGGGTCCTGGGCCATGAACTCGTAGTTGAGCAGGCCGATGGGCTTGGCCGGGGCGATGCCGTTCCACTTCTGCAGCGAGATGAGGAACGCCCACACCGCGGGGAAGATCGACAGGCCCACCACGAGCGCGGTGGCGGGGCCCGCGAATCCCCAGCCGGTCAGGGTGCGGTGCAGCCACCGCACCCGGCCGGACGGGATCGCCGCGCGGGGGGCGGCGCTCTGGCGCCGCCCGGCGAACAGCAGCGACATGGTCAGCCCCCGGCCAGCGCCTGGGCCGACTTGGTGGCGGCCTCGTCCAGCGCCGCCTTCGGCGCGGCCGCGCCCTGCAGCACCTTGGCGATGGCCTCGCCGACATGTCTCGACATTTCCACGTATCCGCTGACCGTCGGCCGGGCCTGCTTGGCGTTGGCCATGTTCGCGACCATCCTCTCCACGCCCGGGTACTCCTTGACGTAGTCCTCGTACGCGGGCAGAGACGTCTCTGAGGCCCGCAGCGGCAGGTTGCCCTGGACGAGGTTCCACTGCGAGTCGCCCTCGGCCGAGGTGAGCCACTTGATCAGCTCGAACGACCAGTAGGCCCGGTTGGCGTCACCGTTGTCGAACAGCGTCCACAGGTCGGGACCCGAGACCGTCTGGTGGTCGCCGTTCGTGCCGGGCAGGAAGGCCACGCCGTAGTCGGTCTTCTTCTGCTTCAGGTCGAACAGCGTCCACGGTCCGTTGATGATCATTCCGATCCGGCCGTCCGCGAACAGCGGCGCGTAACGCTCGTCGGTCTGGTCGAGGTAGACGCTCTTGTCGTCCACCGCCATCGCCCGCAGGAACTCCAGCGCGTCCACCCCGGGCTGGCCGTTGAACGCGGCCTGCTTCTGGTCCTGCGACAGGATGGCGCCGCCGCGCTGCCACAGCAGCGGCCAGAAGTGCCAGGTGGTGTCTTCGGAGGCGCTCACCGAGTACGCCGTCCCGTAGACCTTCGCGGCCGGGTCGGTCAGCTTCTTGGCCGCCGCCCTGAAGTCGTCCCAGGTCCACTCGTCGGTCGGGTACGGCACGTTCTTGGCGTCGAAGAGTTTCTTGTTGTAGAGCAGCGAGAGGTTGTCCACGATCGCGGGAAAGCCGATGACCTGGCCGTTCGGCGTCGCGGTGGTACGGGCGGAGGCGGCGAACTCCTCCCACTTGACGGCCGGGTCCTTCACCTTCTCCGTCAGGTCCAAGGTCTTGCCCGACTCCTGGAGCTGCGACGCCCAGTTCCCGAAAGAGTACGAAATATCGGGATAAACGCCGCTGGCGAAGCCGGCGGACAGCTTCTGCAGCAGCTCGTCGGTGGTGGACGCTCCCGAGGAGACGTCGATGGTGACGTTGGGGTGCTTCTTGGTGAACTCGGCGGCCAGGTTCTCCAGGATCTTCTCCGCATCGGAGGTCTGGCCCGTCCACCAGGTGAGCTTCACCTTCGCCTGCGGGTCCACCGTCTTGGCGCCCTCCTGGGACGACCCCCCGCAGCCTGCTGCCGTCAGGATGATCGCCGTGACCAGGGCCACCGCGGTTCTTCTTCGCACTGTGGATGCTCCTCCCGGAATGTTGGAGCCAATCATGGTTACTTTCGAAGTCTTGTCAATACCTTCGAAAAAGCGCAAGGCTTGACAAGGTTTCACAACTCCTGGGACGGTGCCGTGGTGTCCAGAACGACCTTCGACCTTCTTGTCGTCGGCGACGCCAACCCGGACGTGATCGTGTCGGGTTCGCCTCGCCACCCCGAGTTCGGCCAGCGTGAGCAGCTCGTCCCCGCCGCCGGCCTGGTGCTCGGCGGCTCCGGCGCCATCACCGCGTACGGCGCCGCCAGGCTCGGCCTGCGCACCGCGTTCGTCGGGCGGGTCGGGGACGATCCCGCGGGGGCCTTCGTCCTGGACGCCCTGCGCGCCGGCGGCGTGGACGTGTCCGCGTGCGTCGTCGACCCCGCGGTGCCCACCGCCATGACGGTGGCGCTCGTGGACGGCGACGACCGGGCCATCCTCACCGCCCCGGGCTGCCTGGACCGGCTCGGCGCGGCCGACGTGCCGCCGGGGCTGCTGGAGCGGGCCGCGCACGTCCACGTGTCGTCGTACTTCCTGCAGCCGCTGCTCGCGGCCGGGCTCGGCGGCCTGTTCGGGCTGGCCAGGGCGGCGGGCGCGTCCACCTCCCTCGACACCAACGACGACCCGGCGGGCCGCTGGGCGGGCCTGGAGGATGTCCTCCCGGTCACCGACGTGCTGCTGCCGAACGAGGCGGAGGCCCTGTCCATCGCCGGCGCCACCACGCTGGAGCAGGCCGTCAAGGAGCTGGCCGCCCGCGGCACGCTGCCCGTGGTCAAGCGGGGCGAGCGGGGCGCGCTCGCCCTCGCCGACGGCGAGCTCGTCGAGGCCCCCGCCCCGCCCGTCACCGTGGTCGACGCCGTCGGCGCGGGAGACAGCTTCAACGCCGGCCTGCTCGCCGCGCTCCTGCGCGGCCGCCCGCTGCGCCAGGCCATGACGGTGGCCGTGGCCTGCGGCACCCTTTCCACCCGCGCCGCCGGGGGCACCGCGGCCCAGCCCACCTGGGAGGAAGCTACCTCATGAAGAAGATCGTGTTCGTCGGCGCGGGAAGCGTGGTCTTCACCCACGGGCTGCTCGCCGACCTGGTCAAGTTCCCCGAGCTGCGGGGCATGCGCATCGCCCTGCACGACATCGACCCCGAGCGGCTCCAGGTGGCCGAGGCCGTCGCCCGCCGCATCACCGGCGACGCCGCGACCGTCACCGCCCACCTCGACCGGCGCGAGGCGCTCGACGGCGCCGACTTCGTGATCAACATGGTCCAGGTCGGCGGCTACGACTCCACCGTCACCGACTTCGAGATCCCGGCCAGGTACGGGCTGCGCCAGACCATCGCCGACACCATCGGCGCGGGCGGCATCTTCCGCGCGCTGCGCACGTTCCCGCTGCTCGACGCGCTGGCCGCGGACATCAACGCGGTCTGCCCCGACGCGCTCCTGCTCAACTACACCAACCCGATGGCGATGAACGTCTGGTACCTGTCGGGCAAGGTCAGGAACGTCGTCGGGCTGTGCCACTCGGTCTACTGGACCATGCGGGACCTGGCCGAGCTGGTGAACGTGCCGTACGAGGAGATCACCTACCTCGCGGCCGGCGTCAACCACCAGGCGTGGGTGCTGCGCTTCGAGCGCGACGGCCAGGACCTCTACCCGCTGCTCGACGTGAACGACCCGGAGCTGCGCCGCAGGGTGCGGGTGGACATGTACCGGCGGCTCGGCTACTACCCGACGGAGACCAGCGAGCACTCCGCCGAGTACGTGCCCTGGCTGATGCACCACGACTCCGAGATCGACCGGCTGCGCATCCCGGTGGGGGAGTACCTGCGGGTCAGCGAGGAGAACCTGGCCGAGTACAAGCGCACCCGCGACCTCGTCCGGCAGGGCGGCGAGCTGGACATCGCCGGCACCGACGAGTACGCCCCTCAGATCATCCACAGCATCGTCACCGGCACGCCCCGCGTCGTCTACGGCAACGTCGTCAACGACGGGCTCATCTCGAACCTGCCGCACGGCTGCGTGGTGGAGGTGCCCTGCGTGGCCGACGCGACCGGCGTCAGGCCGACCGCGGTCGGCGCGCTGCCCCCGCAGCTCGCCGCTCTGAACAGGACTTATGTCAGCGTCAATGAGCTCACTGTACGTGCGGCGCTGGAAGGAGAGCCCCGCCACGTCCGGCACGCCCTGATGATCGACCCCAACACCGCGGCGTCACTTCCGCTGGAGGACATCTGGCGCATGGCCGACGAACTGACCCGCGCCCATGGCGACCTCCTCCCGGAGGCCCTGCGCGGGTGACCTCAGCACGATGGCTCAGCACGCGTGCTCAGCGAGCTCAGCACGCGTGCTCAGCGGGCGATCTCGACCTCAAGTCCCTTGTCCCGGAGCGCCGCCACGCACTCCGGGTCGGCCGACTCGCCCGTGATCAGCAGGTCGATGTCGCCGATCGCGCAGATCGGCGCCATCTCCACCACGCCCAGCTTGGACGCGTCCGCGACCAGGATCTTCCTGGCGGCGGCGCGCAACATGCGCTGCTTCATCTCCGCGTCGGGCAGGCTCACGTTGGTCACCCCGCCCACGGCGTCCACGCCGCCGCAGCCCAGGATGACGGTGTGGGCCCTGATGCCCTCCAGCAGCTTGCCGCCCAGCGGGTCGACCAGCGAGTGCTGCTGGCGGCGCAGGCTGCCGCCGGTCACCACGACCGAGATCCTGGGCAGCGCCGGCTCCAGCTCCAGCGCCGTGCGCAGCCCGTTGGTGAACACCGTCACCTCGGTCAGGTCGGAGCGCGCGACCAGCTCCCTGGCCACGTAGGAGGTGGTGGTGCCGGCTCCCATCAGCACGCTCTCGCCCGAGCCGACCAGCCGGGCGGCGATCTTCCCGATCAGCGACTTCTCCACCGCCGCCGTGCCCAGCGACAGTTCGAACGACGGCTCGACGTGCGGCGCCGGCCCGGCCGACACGGCGCCGCCGCGCACCCGGCGCACCCGGCCCTGCTCCTCCAGCGCGTCGAGGTCCGCGCGGACGGTCACGCTGGACACCCCGAACGCCTCGGCCAGCTCCGCGACCCTGGCGAACTCCTGCTCGGTGAGCAGCGCCAGCATGCGCTCGCGCCGCACCTCGGTCGGCATCGACTCCATCATGCACGGACCGCCGGCGGCAGCAGGTCGCCGTGCGCCTCGATCAGCTCGTCGCAGAGCCGCTCGATCGCGGGCAGCGGCAGCGTGGCCGCCGTGTTCGGGTCGAGCATCGCCGCGTGGTAGACGTGGCCGCGCTCGCCGTCGAGGGCGGCGCGCACGGTCAGCTCGACCACGTTGAGGAAGGTCCGGTTGAGCGCGGCCAGCTGCACGGGCAGGTCGCCCACGGCCCTGGGCCGTACCCCGCCCGCGCCCACGTCGGCCGGCACCTCCACACAGCTGCCCGCGGGCAGGTTGCCGATCAGGCCCCGGTTGGCCACGTTGACGTAGATCTCCTTCTCCTCGCCGGTCAGCATGGCCAGGATCGCCGCCGCGGCGGGCTCCTGGTGCTGCCAGCGGATCAGCAGCGGATGGCCGGCGGACAGGGCCCGCCGCGTCTCCTCGTACAGGTGCAGGCTCTTGCCGACGCGGCGCAGGTATTCCTCGACCGGCACGCCGAGCCGTGAGGTCTCGTCGGGGTGCCGCATGATCCAGGGCACGTACTCGGCGGCGTGCTCGCTCGACTGGGTGGGGAAGTAGCCGAAGGTGCGGTAGAGCTCGGCGCGTACGTGCCGCCGCAGCTGCGGATCGGCGTCGAGCACCGCGTCGAGCTCCGGGTAGAGCGAGCGCCCGCCCGCCTCGAAGCGCAGCACGAACGACTGGTGGTTGAGGCCCGCGCTGAGGAAGCTCACCTCGTCCTCGTCGCGGCCCACCAGGTCGGCCAGGTACGCGTGCGTGTCGCACACCGAGTGGCACAACCCGGCGAACCGCTCGAACCCGGTCGCCTCGTGCACCGCCCACCCGGTCATCGCCATCGGATCGCTGCAGCTCAGCAGCCAGGCGTCGGGGCACTCCTCGGCCATCTGCGCGGCCAGCTCGACCAGCACGGGGATCATCCGCAGGCCGCGGAAGACGCCCCCGATGCCGATCGTGTCGCCGATGGTCTGGCGCAGACCGTAGCGGTGGGGGATCTCGAAGTCGCGCAGCGTCGCCTCGAAGCCTCCGACGTCGAGGTGGGCGACGACGAACCCGGCGCCCTTGAGCGCCTGCCTGCGGTCGAACACACTGCGGATCTTCGCGTCCGCCCGCGCCTCGGCGTCGAGGGCCCGCACGAGCCGCTCGGTGGTCGCCAGCCGGCCGGGGTCGTCGTCGTGCAGCACGATTTCCAGCTCGCCGCGCAGCGAGGGGGCGAGCATCAGGGCGGAGGCGACGCGGCGCGTCAGCTCCACGTCACCGACCCCGATGAAGACGATCCGCGCCATTCCCGAAGTATGGCACGCCTAAACGCGCAGCAGCGGCGCCCAGGTCGCGGGCCCGACGAGACCGTCCTCGTCGATGCCCTCGGCCCGCTGGAAGCCGCGCACCAGCTCCACCAGCCCGTTGTCGCACTGCGTGGTCTTCAGCCAGCCCTCCAGGCCGTCCTGGATGCCGGCGTACGCCGTCGGCGGCACGTGCCCCCGGGCGAACAGGCACCCCCTCACGGTCTTGACGTCGTAGTTGTCGTCACCGAGCCGGATCAGCGGCAGTTCGCGCAAGATGTCCTCCGTCCAGGTAGGTCCGGGTGGTCCGGTCGGTCCGGGCGCGGGCGCGCCGTTCACGAGGGCGGCGACGGCCGCCCTGAAGTCGTTCATGTCGATGGAGTGGGGGTCGGGCTTGGCCGTGTTGACCTCCCGGTGCGCCTTGACCCGCGAGGCGGGCAGCCCGAACTCGCGGCACAGCTCGGCGCAGAGCTTGCGGTAGGCGTCCAGCTGCACGGCCGGCCACGGCTGGGAGCCGTCGTTCTCCGCCTCGATGCCGATCGAGCTGGAGTTGGTGTGCTGCGGCGAGGTCGAGGGGGCGTTGTGCCAGCAGCGCCCGGCCGCGATGACGTAGACGTGCCCCGACCTGCCGAGCCCGAAGTGCGACAGCGGCCCGTCGAGCCCGGGGCGGCCGTCGCGCACCACCGCGAGCGAGGGGTAGTCGCCGCCGGCGGCCGGTCCGGCGGTGTGATGGCAGACGATGCCCTTCACCTCCGGCTGCGGCCCGTGGCCGCGCGTCTTCCAGCCGCCCACCTCGGTCACGGGGTGCCCGGTGCGGCGGGCGACGTCGGCGAGCTGGGTCAGGAAGGGCATCGGGTACCTCCGTCATGTGTCTCGATGAGTCTCACAACCTTCGATCGACGATTGGTGGCCGCTCAGTCGCGGTATGTGATCACTGCTGGATGTGCTCGTGATCGTGACCTCGGCCCGCGGCGATCGCGGGCGGGTGCTTACAGATCATTAGCATGCCGTACCCGAGCGCAGCCGGAAAAGTCGTGAAGATTCCGGCGGAGCGCGGCCCGGAGCGCGGTCCCTGAGGTCTATCCCCGGGGGCAGTGCCCGGCCCGGCGGTGCGGCATCAGTGTGTGGTGGGAGCTGAAGGGGACGGGGCCCGATCTCAGCGTCCTTCGCACGATCCGATACCGAACGGACAGGGGGAGCGCCACCATGAGTCATCTCGACAGCCCGCGCATCACCTTCGCGGGCCGGTTCCTCAGCGACGTGCCGACCATGAACAACGACCCGTCCTCCTTCGGCACGGGCGGCGCGCCCGATCCGGGCTGGAACCCGTACGGCTGCGGCACGTTCGACCTGCTCGGCTGCGTGGTCGACGGCGGGGAGAGCGCGCCCGGCAGGCCGCTGACCAAGGACGACCCGGCCTTCGGTCTGGTCGTGGCCGCCACCCGCGACCGGGCCGCGGCCAAGCTCGCCGACCTCGACCCCGACTGGCAGTTCTCCACCGAGATCTGGGGGCTGACCGTCCGGCTCACCGGCTACGACGGCGAGACGCTGCTGTCCGGCCGCTACCGGCCCGCGGCCTTCCGCGACCTGTGGCCGCGCGTCCCCGATGACGGCTTCGGCGGGCTCGGCGCCTCGTGGATCTCCGTCCTGGAGGACGTCGAGTACGGGCCGGGCGCCGGTTCCGTCCCCGTGCTGGCCGCCCTGCGTGAGGCGTCGCCGCAGCGGCTGTCGATCGGGCTCAACGTGTACGGGATCGACGCCAGGCGCGGCGGCGTCACGTTCGCGACCGGCAGGCTCACCGGCTGCGTCGGGCCGTGGCGGGAGGGGGAGCCGACGTCGTTCGTCGCGGGACGCCGGCTCGACGCGGGCCTGCTGACCGAGGACGTCCCCATCGGCACGGCCGTGGCCGTCGTCACCGGCGACCGGCTCGTGCTCGACCTCGGCAACGCCTATCCGCTCGCCGACGTGACCGGGACCGTGCACCCCGAGGCGGCCGCGATCGGTGTCGCCGTGCTGCCCGGCGAGGACGTGCGGGCCGGCGATGTCCTCGCGCCCGGCGCCGGGCTCGACCTCGGCACGATCTCGCTGCTGCCGGAGCTCCCGCCCGCGGGCGTCGTCTCGCTCCCGCTCGCCCGCGACGCCGCCGAGGCGCTCGCCCGCCTTCCGCTCGCGCTGGTCACCGCCAGGCCCGACGGCAGCCGGCTCGTGGTCTCCAGGGAGATCGCGGACGGCCTGTACGTCAGGGCCGACGACTTCGTGCACCGCGTCGAGGCCGGCGCCCGCGCCACGGTCACCCTGCACGCGCGGCGCCGCGGCGCGCCCGCCGCCGGCCTGACGATCCACCTCGCCTCCGCCCAGGGCCCCGGCTCCGTGCTCACGGGACCCGCCACGGTCGAGACCGGTCCCGGCGGCACCGCCACGGTGCCCCTGGACGCCGCCGACCCGGGCAACCCGCGCGGCGCGCTGGACGGCATCGTCGAGCAGGTCGGCTACAGCCCGCGCGTCGCCGCGGACGGCACGCTCGACCTGGACGGCACCGGCCTCGACCCGCGCTTCGACGTGATCGTCGCCCACGTGCGCGACGCCCACGTCCCGCCCGCGGACGAGGACCTCGAACACGAGGTACGGCGGCTCCTCGCCCCGTACGCCCTGCACTATCCGATCATGGGCGAGCACCTGGTGAACCTCGGCGACCTGGAGGCGCTCAAGCCCTGGCGGGCCGCCATGCTGCTGGCGCTGTCGCGCGACATCACCGACCCCAACCACATGCCCGTCACCCGCGACCTGTCCGAGCCGAAGCGGGCCACGATCCTGCGCTGGCTGCGCGGGCTGCCCACCGGCCCCCGGGCCATGGCGCGCACCGTGCCGGGGCGGGCGGAGCGGGAGTCCGTCGCCAAGACGACGGCCGCGCACGAGAGCGCCGAGCGGATCAGGAGACGGCTCGACCGGGCCGCCGAAGGGAGCGACTGACCGATGCTGAAGATCGACCGCGCCGCCGTCGAGGAGCTGAGCAGGGCGCAGCAGCCCGCCGACCTCGTCCCGCGGGTCCAGGACGCCGTCCGGCTGGAGTTCGCCACCATCCCGCCGTACCTCACCGCCATGCTGTCGCTCAAGCCGGGCCGCAACCGCGACATCTGGTGGGCCGTGCACGACGTCGTCGTGGACGAGATGCTGCACCTGCTCATCGGGTGCAATCTGCTGAACGCCCTCGGCGCCAGGCCGGCGCTCGACGCCGCGGACTTCGTCCCCGACTATCCGGGGCCGCTGCCGCTCGGCATCGGCGAGGACCTCGTCGTCGGGCTCGAACCGTTCTCCCTCGGGCTCATGGAGTCGGTGTTCATGCGGATCGAGGAGCCGGAGAACCCGCTGACGTTCCGGCAGGCCGACGGGGCGGGCGCGCCGCCGGAGTTCGCCACGATCGGCGAGTTCTACCGCACGCTGTCCGACGCGCTGCTCGCCCTGCCCCAGGCCGTGCTGCCCGGTGACGTGCGGCGGCAGGTGGTCGCGCCCGCGTGGTTCGGCCCCGACCGGCTCTTCCCGATCACGACCACCAAGGACGCCGCCCGCGCCATCGGGCTCATCGTGGAGGAGGGCGAGGGCACGCCCGACTCGCCGGTCGACCCCGACGGCGACATCGCCCACTACTACCGTTTCGCCGCCATCGCCAAGGGCCGCCGCCTGGTGCGCGACCCGTCCGCCCCGGCCGGCTTCTCCTACAGCGGCGCCCCCTACCCCTTCGACGCCGACGGGGTGTGGCCGCTCACGCCGAACCAGCGGGCCGCCGACCTCGACCCGGAGAGCGAGGCGTGGCGGCGCGTGCACCAGTTCAGGGTGACGTTCACCCGGCTGCTCGACGGGCTGCAGCGCTGCGTGGACGGCGACCCCGGGCATCTCGACGCGGCGATGGGCGTCATGTTCGAGCTGAAGCTGGCCGGCCAGATGCTGGCCACCATGCCCGTGCCGGCCGCCGGCGTCCCCACCGGGCGGCACGCCGGGCCGGTGTTCACCCGCGCGCCCGTCAACCTGTAACGGAGTGCCCGGCCAGGGCGCTCTCGGGAGCTGTGCCGGGGGCGTCGTCGGGGCGCTGTCGTCCGTGGTCGTCGCCGGCGGCGCTGTCCGAGGCGTCGTCAGGAGGTTCAGGGGCGGACCGCGCCGACGAGGCGGTTGCGCCAGTAGTCGTCCAGCACGACGACCTTGACGACGTCCCCGGTCTGCGGCGCGTGCACCATCTTGCCGTCGCCCACGTACAGGCCCATGTGCCCGAGACCCCTGCTGAACAGCAGGTCGCCCGGCTGCGCCTGGCTCACCGGCACGCGCCGGGCGGCGCCCCAGCTCCACTGCGTGTACGTGGTGCGCGGCAGCCGCACCCCGGCCGCGCGCCAGGCCGCCTGGGCCAGACCCGAGCAGTCCCACGAGCCCGGCCCCGTGCCGCCGTACCGGTATGGCTTGCCGACCTGCGCGAACGCGAACTGCAGCGCCTGGCGGGCGTTGCCGGAGGCGGGTCCCGTGTAGGTGATGCCGGTGCTGCGCGGGTTGCCGGTGTTGAAGGCGCCCAGCCTGCGCAGCAGCTTCGTCTGCTCGCCGACGAGCTTGTCCACCTTCGACTTCTCGTCGCGTACGTCGTCGCGGGCGCTCTCCGCCTCGGCCAGCACACCCTTGGCCGCGTCGCGCCGCTTGCGCAGGTCCTCGGTCGCGCTGTGGAAGGCGCGCACCTTGGCCGCCCGGTCCAGCATGATCTGCTCCAGGGAGGCCATGCCGCCGAGCATCGCCTCCGGCCGGCCCTGGACCACGTACCGCTGCCAGCCGAGCGGGCCGCCCATCTGGTAGTCGTTGAGCGCCAGCTCGGCCACCTCGCCGCGCAGCGCCTCGGCCTGCGCCTGCTTGGCGCGCAGCTCGGTGTCCAGCTTCTCGTACTTCTTCCTGGCCTTGCCGTAGGTCTCCGTGGCCTGGTTGAAGCGCTCGACGAGCTGGTCGGCCTGCTCGTTCAGCTTCACCAGCTTGGCCCTGGCCTGGGCCGGCGTGGGATCGGCCAGCGCGGCGCCGGGCACGGCCATGGCGCCCGTCACCGCCACCGTGACAGCGGCCGTCACCGTCACGGTCATGACGCCCGCCATCCGTCCGAGCCCGGCCATCGTCACCGTCCCGCCTCCTCCGCGTCGCCTCGCCGTCGCCTCGTCATGGCTTCGTCAGGAGGTACGCAGTGCGCTCCGCCGATGTTCAGTCGCCGGGAGACGGATACCGGCGCCGGCCGCGAAATCGGCGCCGCCACCGCCCGCCACCTGGCCGCCGAGGGCGGGATCCTCGGGGCGGCGAGGATCCTCGGGACGGCGGGGATTTTCAGGACGGCGGGCACCTTCGGGACACCGGGGACCTTCAGGGCGCGGTGACCTTCAGGACGGTGCGGGGCCGGTGCTGTCGCGGACGAGCAGCCGGGGCTGGTAGCGCACGTTGTAGCCGCCGCTCTCGCCGTTCATCAGCGCCCAGAGCCGCTCCCACGCCTGCCGCCCCAGCTCGTTCGCCGGGATGGCCACCGTGGTCAGCGGCGGCGAGGTGTAGCGGGCGAACGCGATGTCGTCGAACCCGACCACCGACACCTCGCCGGGCACCTGAACGTCCAGCTCGCGCAGGCCGGTCAGCACGCCTGAGGCCACCATGTCGTTGAACCCCACGACCGCGCTGGCCCCGCACGCCACCACCGCCCCGGCGGCGGCGTGGCCGTGGTCGAACATCGACCCGCACGGCAGCACGGTCAGCTCCAGCCCGCGGGCGGCGCGCAGCGCGGCCAGCCGCTCGGCGTTGCCCGCGCTGGCCGGCGGTCCGGCGAGGTAGGCCACCCGGCGATGGCCGAGCGCGGTGAGGTGGGCCACGATCTCGCCGATGCCGGCCCGGTTGTCGATCGACAACGACGGCGCGCCCAGCCCGGCGACCTCCCGGTAGACCAGCACGAACGGCGCCAGCCGCTCGCTCAGCTCACGCAGCCGCGCGTCCGGCGCCCTGGGCGAGGCCAGCACGATCCCGTCGGCGTTGCGCCGCGCCTCCAGCGCCAGGACCACCTCCTCCTCGGGGTCCTCGTCCGACTCGACCACCAGCAACTGGCAGCCCGCCTTGCCGGCGGCCTGGCTGAGCCCGCGCAGCACGTTCTGGAAGAGCGGGTTGGACAGGTCGGGGACGACCAGCGCGACAGTGCCCGTGCGGCCGAGCGCGAGCCGGCGCGCGGCCGCGCTCGGCTCGTAGTCGAGCGCCGCGGCCGCGGCCCTGACCCGGGCGGCCAGCTCGGGGTGCACGCTCGGCGAGCCGTTCATGACCCGCGACACCGTGGCCCGCGAGACCCCCGCGGCCGCGGCGACACTGCTGATCGTGGCCGGCCCGGCCGGTCGCGGCCCGCGCCGCCCCGTCACACGCCCCGCCGTGGGCAGCGCCGCTTCCCGCTCATCGTCTCCGTCTCTGTCTTCGGGGCTCGCCCTCATCCGCTCTCCCCCACGCGCTCGGCCGTCGTCTCGCACGCATGACATCACACCGGCCCCCCGGCCGGGCGCCGACGCTGAGATACCGGTTTCTCACCAGGTATTACAACCGCTTGCCGAAAACAGCGCAAGTCCTGCGCCGATGCCCGTCCACGCAGGTCATCGCACGGCTGACCAAGCGTTGACACCCGATGTGGGCAATGTTAGAAACTGGTTACTCGCAGGCGCCTCACGGCTTGCGTCCCTGATGGTCCCCGGTCGCGTGCGGCTCAGCGCGACCGTGAAGGGTAATAGATGAGCGAACGTTTGCATCCCCCCGAAACCCCCGAAACCCCCGAAACCCCCGGAACCCCCGAGACGACCGTCTCGCCGACCAGCACCTCACCCGTCCGGACGCGGCTCAAGGCCCGGCGTCCGGACGGCCACAGAAAGATCAGCGGCCCGCCACGCGACCGGATCGGCTATCTGTTCCTCACGCCCTGGTTCATCGGCATGGCACTGTTCACCGTGGGGCCGATCCTGGCCTCGCTCTACCTGTCCTTCACCGAGTACACCCTGCTCAAGCCGCCGGAATGGCTCGGGCTGGACAACTACCGCGAGATGCTCGCCGACCCGCGGCTGCACAAGTCGCTGCTGGTCACGTTCGTCTACGTGTTCGTGTCGGTGCCCATCCAGCTCGTGCTGGCGCTGGCCCTGGCGCTCCTGCTCAACCGCGGCGTGCGCGGGCTGAGCTTCTACCGGTCGGTCTACTACCTGCCCTCGCTGCTGGCGGGCAGCGTGTCGATCGCCATCCTGTGGCGGCAGATCTTCGGCAAGGACGGCCTGGTCAACCAGGTGCTGGCGCTGTTCGGCACGGAGGGCGTCAGCTGGGTGTCGCATCCGGACTTCGCCCTCGGCACGCTCGTGCTGCTCAACGCCTGGACGTTCGGCGCGCCCATGGTCATCTTCCTGGCCGGGCTGCGCCAGATCCCCACCTCGTACTACGAGGCGGCCCAGGTGGACGGCGCGGGCACGGTGACGAGGTTCTTCCACATCACGCTGCCGATGCTCACCCCGATCATCTTCTTCAACCTCGTCCTGCAGCTCATCGGCGCCTTCCAGAGCTTCACGCAGGCGTTCGTCGTCAGCGGCGGGCGCGGCGGGCCGTCGGACTCGACCCTGCTCTACACGCTCTACCTGTACGAACGCGGCTTCGGCTCCTTCGACATGGGCTACGCCTCCGCGATGGCGTGGTTCCTGCTGGCCATCATCGCCGTGCTGACCGGAATCAACTTCCTCTTCGCCAGGCGGTGGGTGTTCTATGGCGGCTGAACCCAAGGCCTCCGGCGGACGCTCGCGCCGCCTATCGAAGCACGCGCTGCTCATCGGCTTCGGCCTGGTGATGCTCTATCCGCTGCTGTGGATGGTGTCCAGCTCGGTCAAGCCCAGCGAGACCATCTTCCGCGACCCCTCCATCTGGCCGACCAGCTTCGACCTGGGCAACTACACCGACGGCTGGACGGCGCTGGAGCACCCGTTCCACTTCTACCTGCTGAACTCGGCCGTGATCGCCCTGCTGGCCGTGGCCGGCAACCTGATCTCGTGCTCGCTGGCCGCCTACGCCTTCGCGCGGCTGAACTTCCGGGGCAGGAACGTCTTCTTCGCCATGATGCTGGCGACGCTGATGCTGCCCATCCACGTGCTCATCGTCCCCCAGTACGTGCTGTTCTCCCAGCTCGACTGGATCAACACGAACCTGCCGCTGGTCGTGCCGAAGTTCCTGGCGCACGACGCGTTCTTCATCTTCCTGATGGTGCAGTTCATCCGCGGCCTGCCCAGGGAGCTGGACGAGGCGGCCCGCATCGACGGCTGCGGGCACTTCAGGATCTACTGGCGGATCATCATGCCGCTGTCGGTGCCGGCGCTGGCCACCTCGGCGCTGTTCACCTTCATCTGGACCTGGAACGACTTCTTCAGCCAGCTCATCTTCCTGACCGACCCCGAGCTGTGGACCATGCCCGTGGCGCTGCGCTCGTTCATGGACGGGCAGGGCGAGACGGCCTGGGGCCAGCTGTTCGCCATGTCCATCGTGGGCCTGGCGCCGATCTTCGGGTTCTTCCTGGCCGGGCAGCGCTACCTGACGCAGGGCATCTCCACGACCGGCTTCCGCTGAGCCACGCCCACCCACCCGCGTCACCCCCCCCGTGTCACCACGTACCAACAGAAGGAGAAGGCCATGCCGAGAAGAACCAGTGGCCTGGCGGCGCTCTGTCTCACCGGCGTCCTGCTCGCGGTCTCCGCGTGCGGCGGCGGCTCGTCCGGCGGCTCGGACGGAGGCGCGGTCGAACTGCGCTTCGGCTGGTGGGGCAACAACGACAGGGCGGCCGCCACCCAGAAGGTCATCGAGGCCTTCCAGGCCAAGAACCCCGGCATCAAGGTCAAGGGCGGCTACACCGACTTCAACTCCTACTTCGACCGGCTGGCCACCGAGGTGGCGGGCGGGCGCGCACCCGACGTCATCACGCTCGGCGGCGCCTACCCGCGCGAGTACGGCGACCGCGGCGCCCTGCTCGACCTGGCCAAGACCGGGCTGAAGACCGACAAGATCGGCGCCGCCGCGCTGGACAACGGCAAGTTCGGCGGCGTCCAGTACGGCGTGCCGACCGGCGTCAACGCCATCTCCCTCATCGTCAACGAGTCCGTGTTCGAGAAGGCGGGCGTGGACCTGCCCGAGGAGGACACCTGGACCTGGGACGACTTCAAGCGCATCGCCAAGGAGCTGGCCCAGAAGCTGCCGAAGGGCACGTTCGCGCTGGCCGAC
Source organism: Nonomuraea fuscirosea (assembly GCF_035917475.1). Lineage (NCBI taxonomy): Bacteria > Bacillati > Actinomycetota > Actinomycetes > Streptosporangiales > Streptosporangiaceae > Nonomuraea > Nonomuraea fuscirosea. The sequence goes on from NZ_CP109074.1 coordinate 4,045,520, forward strand.
CCGACCAGGACCGACATGCTGGACGTGTACTCGCGCCAGCGCGGCGAGGCGCTCTACACCGCCGACGGCAAGGTCGGCATCGGCGAGAAGACGCTGGTGGACTGGTGGACGATGACGCTGGAGCTGATGAACGCCGGGGCGACCCCGCCGGCCTCGCAGACGGCCGAGCTGATCACCCAGCCCGCGCCCGAGCAGTCGCTGATGGGCCGCGGCCAGGCGGCGATGCAGTTCGACTGGAGCAACCAGCTCAGCGCCCTCAGCAAGGCCGCCGGGCAGCCGCTGCGGCTGATGCGGGTGCCCGGCGAGAGCGGCGCCACGCAGCCCGGCATGTGGCTGCAGGCCTCGCAGATCTACAGCATCAACGCCAAGAGCGAGCATCCGCAGGAGGCCGCCAAGTTCGTCGACTTCCTGGTCAACAGCCCCGACGCGGGCAAGATCATCCTGGCTGACCGGGGCATCCCGGCCAACTCCGACGTCCGCACGGCCATCCAGGACGTGCTCGGCGAGCCGGAGAAGGCGCAGGCCACCTTCATCGACGCGCTCACGCCGAAGGCCGGGCCGCCGCTGGTGATCGGGCCCGCCGGATCCACCGACACGCCGAAGATCCTCGACCGGGTCAACGCCGAGGTGCTGTTCGCCCGCCAGCAGCCCGCCGCCGCGGCGACGGACTTCGTCCAGCAGGTCGGGACGGCGATCAAGCAGTGATCGACCGCCGCGCGCTCGCCGCACGGCACGCCGTCGAGGTGACCCGGATCCTGCCCGAGTCACCTCTGTCGGTGGGCAACGGGGAGCTCTGCTTCACCGCTGACCTCACCGGGCTGCAGACGTTCCCCGGCTCCTACCCGGTCGAGGACCGCACCGGTACGGCGCCGGGGACGCTGCTGGCCACCATGGCGTCGTGGGGCTGGCACAGCATGCCCGGCTCGTACCGGCTGGCGGACACGACCCGCGTGTACGGGACGGCCCGGGGGCCTGTCCCGTACGTCGACATGCGCGGCGACCTGAGCGGCGACGGCGAGAACCCCGCCTCGGCCGCCGAGTCGTGGCTGCGCGCCAACCCGCACCGGCTCGACCTCGGCCGGTTCGGGCTGACCTCGGCCGGCGGAGCGCCCTTCACCCCCGGGGACGTGAGCGGCGCCCGCCAGCGCCTCGACCTGTGGACCGGCACGCTGACCAGCCGCTACCTGCTGCGCGGCGCGCCCTTCCACGTCGTCACCGTCTGCCATCCCGACCGGGACGTGATCAGCGTGCGGCTGGAGTCGCCCGCGCTGGGGGAGACGGGGGTGCGGCTGGCGTTCCCGTACGGGTCCGAGGCGTGGGGGAACGCGGCCGACTGGACCAGGCCGGGGGAGCACACCTCCCGCCTGCTCGCCCGCGCCGGCGGCGGCACGGTGCTGCGGCGGCTCGACGGCACCGCGTACCAGGTGAGCGTGCGGATGACGGGCAGTGGCGAGGTGACCGTGGCCGGCGCCCACGAGTTCCTGATCACCTTCCGCGAGCCGGTCGCCGAGCTGACGTTCGCCTTCCTGCCAGGCGACGCCGGGGCGGAACAGCCGGTTCACCTGGGGGCGGAATCGCCGGGCTACGCGGTGGCGGAACTCCCGGGTCACGACGAGGTCACCGAGGCCGCCGCGCGGCACTGGCCCCGTTTCTGGAGCACGGGCGGAGCGGTGGACCTGTCCGGCAGCCGCGACGAGCGCGCCCCGGAGCTGGAGCGGCGGATCGTCCTGTCGCAATACCTCACGGCGATCCACTGCGCCGGCTCCTCACCGCCCGCCGAGACCGGGCTGATCGCCAACAGCTGGCGTGGCCGTTTCCACCTGGAGATGCACTGGTGGCACGCGGCGCACTTCCCGCTGTGGGGACGCCCTGAGCTGCTGGAACGCAGCCTGTCCTGGTACGCCGACATCCTGCCCCGCGCCCGCGGGACCGCCCGCGCGCAGGGCTGCCCCGGAGCCCGCTGGCCCAAGCAGACCGGCCCCGACGGGCGGGAGAGCCCGAGCCCGATCGGGCCGTTCCTGGTGTGGCAGCAGCCCCACCCGATCTACCTGGCCGAGCTGGTGCGCCGCGCCGCCGGCACCCGCCGGGCGCTGTCCCGCTACGGCGACCTCGTGCTCGACACCGCCGCCTTCATGGCCGCCTTCGCCGTCAAGGGACCTCAGGGGTACGGGCTGGGGCCGCCGCTGGTGCCGGCCCAGGAGTCGTACGCGGACGTGCGCGCCGAGGCGGCGAATCCGACGTTCGAGCTGGCCTACTGGTCGTGGGCGCTGCGGGTGGCGCAGCGCTGGCGGCTGCTGCTGGGCCTGCCGCCCGAGCCGCGCTGGGCCGAGGTGGCCGAGGGGATGGCCCGGCCGCTCGTGCGCGACGGGGTGTACGCGGCCATGGACGCGCCGCCGTACACGGTGCGCGACGACCACCCCTCCATGCTGTACGCGCTCGGCGTCGTCCCCCCGACGCACCTCGTCGACAACGCCACCATGCGCCGCACCCTCGACGACGTGCTCGCCCGCTGGAACTGGGAGAGCACCTGGGGCTGGGACTACCCCGCCATCGCCATGACCGCCACCCGGCTGGGCGAGCCTGACCTGGCCGTCGAGGCGCTGCTGCGGCCCGAGACGAAGAACACGTACCTGCCCAACGGCCACAACCGGCAGAGCGCCACGCTCCCCGTCTACCTGCCGGGCAACGGCGGGCTGCTGACGGCCGTCGCGCTCATGGCCAGAGGCTGGGACGGCGGCCCGCCCACGCCGGGCTTCCCCGGCACGTGGACGGTCCACCACGAGGGCCTGTCCCCGCTACCCTGAACCGGCCGACCGGCTCAGTCCACCGGCGAGGGCGGCGGGGAGCCCAGGGCGGCCACCTCGTCCCAGAAGCCGTCCGGCACGACCGTGTCGGCCAGCGCCCCCAGTTGCTCCAGCCGCGCCACCGACGTCACCCCCACCACCGTCGAATGGACCCGCGGCTCGGCCAGCGAGAAGTGCAGCGCGGCGGCGGCCAGGCCGATGCCCCACCGCTCCGCCAGCTCCCGCAGCCGCTCCACGTGCTGCCCGAACTCGGGCGAGATCGGCCGGTAGCCGTACCGGCCGGCCCGGCGCGGGGAGCCCGACAGGATGCCGCCGCCGAACGGCGCGGCGTTGAAGACCGTCATGTTCCGCTCCGTGGCCAGGTCGAGGATGTCCTCCCCCCGCCGGTCCACCAGCGTGTAGCGGTTGTGGGTGAGGACCGCGTCGAACGCGTCCGTACGGATGTAGTCCTGCACCAGCGTGCCGCCCGCCGCCGCGATGCCGATCTCGCCGACGAGCCCCTGCTCGCGCAGCGACACCAGCGCCGGCACCGCGCCGCCGGGCGCCATCGCCTCCGACAGCGTGATCGTGAACGGGTCGTGCAGGTGGTAGACCGGCAGCCGCTCGACGCCCAGCCGGGTGATCGTCTCCTCGAACGAGCGCATCACCCGGTCACCGTCGAACACGCCCGTGTCCGGGTCGCGGTCCGCCTTCGTGAAGATCGTCACCCCGGCGCCGCCGGCGTTCGCGAGCGCCTGCCCGATCAGCGTCTCGCTGCGGCCGCCCGCGTACTCGTTGGAGGTGTCGAGCTGGCGGAAGCGGCCGGACATGAGCGCGTCCGCCAGCTTCTCGCCGTCCGGCTCGCGGCCGAGCGCCGACAGGCCGACGGTCACCGCCTCCAGCGGGCCTGACATTCCGGGTACGCGTCGCTCGTGCTGCTCTGGCACCGTGGCCTGCCTCTCCTTTTTCGCCTCTTCGTCCCGATCATCCCACGGCATCCCGCGACAGCCGGATCAGAGCCGGAACTGCTGCCTGCTGCTCCGGCTGCGCCACTCCACCGTCATCACCGTCGCGTCGTCCTGGAGCCGCCCATGCTGGTGCTCCAGGATCTCCTGGATCAGCCGCCGCATCGTCTCGGGAGCCGCGAGCCCGTCCGCCTCCCGCCGGACCACGAACTGGATGAACCGCTTCAGCCCGAACAGTTCCCCGGCCGGGCTCTGCGCCTCGATGACGCCGTCGGTGTAGAACAGCAGCCGGTCACCCGGCTGCAACTGGTACCGCAGCAGGCCCGTCGAGGGGGTCAGGCCGAAGCCCATCGGCGGGTCGGGCACGCTGTCCAGCGTCGTCACCAGGCGACCCTCCCGCAGCACAAGCGGCGGGTGGTGACCCCGGTTGACCCAGGTGAGCGCTCCGGTTCGCAGGTCCAGCCGGGCCAGGATCCCCGTGACGAACCGCCCGGTGAACTGCTCCTTGACGGCCGCGTCGACCGCCTCGGCGACCTCCGGCAGGGCCAGCCCCTGACGGCGATGGGTGCGGGAGGCGCCCATGGCGATGGAGGCGGTCAGCCCGGCGGCGGTGTCGTGCCCCATGGCGTCGAAGATCGACAGATGCAGGTGGCGGCCGTCCACGGCGTAGTCGAACGCGTCGCCGCCCATCTCGTACGCGGGCTCCAGCGCCGCGCTCACCACCACGTCACCGTTGGCGAACGTGCCGGGGGGCAGCAGGTTCCACAGCACCTCGGCCGACAGGGTCAGCGGGCGGGCGCGTACCAGCCGGGCGTAGGAGTCGCTGTGCAGGCGCTTGCTGATCACCAGCAGCGCCACCAGCGAGGCCAGAGCTTTGGCCCGCTCCTCGACCGGCTCCGTGTAGCCGGGGACGGTGATGCCCATCACGCCGACCCGTTCGGCGCCGTCGAGCAACGGCACCCACAACCGCGGCCGGCCCTCCGGGTCCGCCGGGGTGGCGGGGGAGCGGCCGCGGACGATCTCCACCAAGCGGAAGGCGCGGCCCGGCAGGGTGCCGTCGATCCGGATCGGCTTGGGCGGCTCGTCGTCCTGGTCCTGTCTGCCCGGCAGGCGGATGAGCTGCAACTGCTGCAGATCGGTCAGGTAGATGTCCGTCTCGGACAGGCCGAGCGGCCGCGCGTGCTCCTCGACGGCGGACGGCAGCTCCTCCATCCCGTTGAGGTGCATGAACTCCAGCAGGCCGCTGAGGGCGCGCTCACCTTCGTCCCGCACATCCGCTCCCTTCCCGGCTCCTGCCCTGACGGCTCCCTACCCACCGAGCCGCCCCCGGGATCACGAACGCACCGAACGCCGGGGAACGCCGGACATCGCCGCGCCGTGCAGCGCCGGGAGGGGCAGCCATGGGACGGCGGTAGAGCGCCGGTCGGGACAGCCCCGGAGCGGCGGCGACGCGCCGAGCGGAGTTCGTTCCTAAGCGGGCGGGTCGTCGAAGCGGCGGGCGAGCAGTTCCCGCGCGGCCTTGAAGCCGGCCACCACGTCCGCGGCCGTGCGCTCCCGCCGTACCAAACCCACCGCCTGGCCCGCGTAGACGTACGCGCCGTCGAAGTCGCCCTTCGCCCGTGCGGCCTCCAGTTCGGCCCGCGCGGCCTCGTCGGCGGCCAGCGCCTCCTCCCGCCCGTCCCACCGGTCGAAGAACGCGTTGCGCAGCGCCCGCCCCCCGAACTCCGGCGGCCAGGCCAGCCGCTGCGCGACGTCGAAGACCCGGCCGTAGGCGGTGCCCGTCTCCTCCGTGGCCAGAACGCGCTCCCTGGCCGCCCCGGACAGCGTCGTCTCGGCGCACCCCAGGAACGCCGTGCCCACCCAGGCGCCCTCCGCGCCCGCGGCCAGCACGGCGGCCAGCCCGCGGGCCGTCGCGATGCCGCCGGCGGCCAGCACCGGGACGCTCACCGCGTCCAGCACGCCCTGCAGCAGCGGCAGTGTGGCCACCTCGTCCCTGCCGTGGCCGCCGCCTTCTCCGCCGCGCGCCACGATCACGTCCACCCCGGCCCGCTCGGCCTCCAGTGCCTCCCGCGTGGTGCCCGCCTGCGTGGCCACGGTGATCCCGGCCGCACGCAGCGGCTCCACGTAACGCGCGAAGTCCCCGTAGCTCACCGACACCAGGGCGGGTCGCGCCTCCAGCACCGCGTCCAGCTGGCCGGGCCGCTCCTCCAGCGCCCAGGCCATCAGCCCGATCCCATACGGCCGGCCGCTCGCGGCGGCGACGGCGGCCTGCTCGGCGATCCACGGGGCCGACGCGGTGGCCGGCGCCCCGAACATGCCGAGCCCGCCCGCCGCCGACACGGCAGCCGCCAGCCGCCCGTCACTCACTCCCGCCATCGGCGCCCCGACCAGCGGCACCTCCAGCCCGAATCGCTCGGTCAGCCAGGTACGCAACATCGGCCCCTCCCGCTCGCCCACCGGCAACGCGCGCCAGCGTATCCCGTCCGATCCGGAGCCCCGCGCACGGGCCGCCGCCGGCCGGGGCGTCGCCGATGAGGCCGATCATCCGCTCCAGGGACCCGGGCAGGTCGCCGGGGTCGCGGCTTCTTCGACCGGCGCCTGAGAGGCGGCGGCTCCGTACTGCCGGGACTCACGCTTGAAGCCGGGACGGTCAGCCGGCGGGGAGGGAGAGGCGGGTGGCGACGGCGGAGACCGCGTCCAGGATCCGGTCCACCTGCGCGCCGGTGTGGGCGGCGGTGACGCTCAGCCGGATCAGTGCCCGGCCCTCGGGCACCCCCGGCGGCAGCATGGCGTTGGCCAGCACCCCCTCCTCCAGCAACCCCGACCAGAACCGGCAGCACGTCATGGCGTCGCCCACCCGCAGCGACACGGTCGGGGTGCCCCCGGGCGGGACGGCGAAGCCGAGCGCGGCCAGCCCTGAGCGGAGCCGTTCGGCCGCGGAGAGCACGGCCAGGCGGCGCTCCGGCTCCGTGCGGACCACGTCGAGCGCGGCCAGCGCCGCCGCCGTGCAGGCCGGCGGCAGGGAGGCCGAGAACAGCGCGGCCCGCGCGCTGTGCCGCAGGTAGGCGATGACGTGACCGGGCCCGGCGACCGCCCCGCCGAGCGTGCCGAAGCATTTGGAGAACGTCAGCGTCTGCACGTCCACCGCCGGCTGCAGCCCGAAGTGCTCGGCGGCGCCCCGCCCGCCCGGCCCCAGCAGCCCGAGGTCGTGCGCGCTGTCGAGCACGATCCGCGCCCCGTGGCGCTCGGCCAGCTTGACGATGCCGGGCAGGTCGCACAGATCGCCCCCGACCGAGAACATGCCCTCGGTGAGCACGAGCACCCCGGCCGCCGGATCGGCCTCCGCCAGCAGGCGCTCCAGCTGGTCCAGGTCGTTGTGCCGGTAGCGGCGCAGCGGAGCCAGGCCGAGGCGGGCGGCGTCGATGAGCGAGGCGTGGATGTCGCGGTCGGCCAGCAGCAGGTCACGCGGCCCGAACAGGGCGCTGAGCGCGAGGTTGGCCTGGTAGCCGGTGGAGACCACCATCACCGCCTCGTGGCCGAGGAACGCCGCCAGCTCCTCCTCCAGCCGCTGGTGCAGGGCCAGCGTGCCGTTGAGCGCGCGCGAGCCGGAGTTGCCCGCGCCCAGCCGGCGCAGCGCCCGCGCGCCCGCCTCCTTCAACCGGGGGTCGCCGGACAGCGCCAGGTAGTCGTTGGAGCCGGCCATCAGCACGCGACGGCCGCCCACCACGGCCTCCCCGCCGCCCGGCCGTTCCTCCACCGGCACGTAGAAGGGGTAGACGCCCGGCGCGATGAGCGCCTCGATCTCGCCGGGCAGCCGGCACTTGCTGAACGGGTCCGTCACGGCACTCACTTTCCGCCTTGTCCGGAGCGGTCCGGCGACTCGCTCCGCGTCAGGCGATCGTAGCTGACAGTGTCGAAGCGTAAGAGTAGAGTAACCGGCCAGGTCCGGGGGAAGCGCCTCGTGCTTCGCGGTGCCCAGGTCCGGGGGAAGTGCTCCGTGCCGTGCGGCGCCCGGGTCCGCCGCGTCGCCGGCCCGATGCCCGACCAAGCGCCCGACCAGCACCTGACCGGGCGACAGCCGAGAGCCGACAAGGACGTGAGCATGACCGAGGACGAGATCTTCCACCAGCTGCGCGCCATCTGCGCCAGGATCCTCTCGGTGGATCCGGCGCGGATCGCCCCCGACACCGACCTGCGCGAGGAGCTGGACGCCGACAGCCTCGACATGGCCGAGCTGGCCGCGGCGAGCGAGGACCGCTTCCAGCTCGTCGTGGACCTCGACACCGCCAAGCAGGCCCGCACCCTGGCCGACGTGGCCTCCCTGGTCCGCGCCGGGGCCCAGGCCGGCTGATGGCGGAACGGGTCCGCGTCGCCGTCACCGGCCTGGGCGTGCGCACACCGGGCGGCAACGACCTGCGGACGTTCTGGGACACCCTGATCGCCGGGCGCTCCACCGCGCGCACCATCACCTCCTTCGACGCCTCGTCCCTGCCGGTCGGCTTCGCCTGCCAGGTCCCCGGCTTCGACACCGGCCCCTACGTGACGGGCAAGCAGGCGCGCCGCATGGACCGGGCGACGCTGCTGGCCGTGTGCGCGGCCGACGACGCGCTCGCCGACGCCGGGCTGATCGATCCGAGCGGCATGAGCGGCCTGGGCGGCGCGTGGGTGCCGCCCGAGCGGCGGGCGGTCGTGACGGGCACCGCGCTCGGCGGCAACGAGACCGCCGAGGCCACCCTGCTCGGCGCCGCGTACGCCGCGCCGCCCAGCCCGCAGCCCAGCCCGCCCGGGGCCGGTGCGCAGCCGAGCGCGCTCTACGTCCCGAGGATCATGCCGAACGCCTCCGCCGCGTTCGTCAGCATGCGTCACCAGATCCTCGGCCCCAGCCTGACCGTCTCCACCGCCTGCGCCTCCGGCGGCCACACGATCGGGGAGGGCCTGCGCCTGCTCCGCGACGGCTCGGCCGACCTGGTCGTGGCCGGCGGCACGGAGGCGTGCGTGTCGCCCACGATCCTGCTCGCCTTCCACCGCTGCGGCGCGCTGTCGCAGCGGGTGAACGAGCCGGAGTGCGCCTCGCGGCCGTTCGACGCCGCCCGCGACGGGTTCGTGCTGGCCGAGGGCGCGGCGTTCGTCGTACTCGAACGGCTGGAGGACGCCGAACGGCGCGGCGCCCGTGTCTACGCCGAACTGTCCGGGTACGGCCGCACCTCCGACGCCCACCACCTGACCACTCCCGACCCCAAGGGCGAGGGCGCCGAGCGGTGCGTCCGGCAGGCGCTGGCCGACGCGGGCCTGCGCTCCGGCGACGTCGCCTGCGTCAACGCCCACGGCAGCGGCACCCCGCTCAACGACATCACCGAGGCCCAGGTCATCGCCCGGCTGTGCGGGCCAGGACAGGTGCCCGTCACCTCCACCAAGAGCATCCTCGGCCACGCGATCGGCGCGGCCGGGGCGATCGAGGCCGTGGTCAGCGTGCTGACGCTGCACGAACGCCTCATCCATCCCACGATCAACCTCGACGTCCAGGACCCCGAGTGCGAGATCGACGTGGTACGCCGGCCGCGCCCGCTCGGTCCGGGAGCCGTCGTGTCCAACTCGTTCGCCTTCGGGGGCCATAATGCGAGCCTCGTCTTCACCTCCGCACGCCCCTAGCGGGCCGGCCACGGCGGCCGTGCCCGTGCGGGGCCGCCGCGAGCTGCGGGAGTTCATCGAGCTCCCGTACCGGCTGCACGGCCGCGATCCGGCCTTCGTGCCGCCGCTGCGGGAGGACTGCCGGCGCCTGCTCGACCGGCGGCGCAACCCGTTCTTCGAGTACGGCGACGTCGAGCTGTTCACCGTGCGCAGGGGCGGCCGGGTGGCCGGGCGCGTCGCCGCCGTGCACAACCCGCGGCACAACGAGCTCCGCGCCGCCCGCGACGGGTTCTTCGGGCAGTTCACCTGCGCCGACGACCCGTCGGTGGCGCGCGAACTGCTGGACGCGGCGGCGTCGTGGCTGCGCGGGCGCGGGCTGCGCACCATGCTGGGGCCCGTCGGGTTCACCACCAACGACGAGTGCGGGGTGCTGGTGGACGGGTTCGGCCGGCCGCCGAGCGTGATGATGCCGTACAACCCGGCCTACTACCCGCCGCTGCTGGAGTCCTGCGGGCTGAGCAAGGCCAAGGACCTGTGGACGTGGGAGGAGACGGCCGGCGGGCTGCCGATGGAGCGGCTGCTGCGCGTGGCGCGGCTGGCCGAGCGGCGTCACCAGGTCACCGTGCGGCCCCTCGACCTGGGCTCCGGCTACGACGCCGACATGAGGGTGGTGCAGGAGGTCTTCGAACGGGCCTGGCAGGGCAACTGGGGCTTCACGCCGATGACCGGCGCCGAGTTCGCCGACGTCACCGGGCGGCTGAAGGCGCACCTCGATCCCGCGATCGTGCAGCTCGCGGAGGTGGCCGGGGAACCCGCCGGGGTCGCCCTCGCCCTGCCCGACCTCAACCAGGCCCTGACCGCCGCGCGCGGCCGCCTGACCCGTTTCGGCCTGCCGATCGGGATGCTGCGCCTGGTCCGGGCGGTGCGCCGGATCGACCGGGTCAGGGGCGTGCTGTTCGGCGTCCTGCCGCACGCGCGCGGGCGCGGCGTCGAGACCGTGCTGTTCGCCAGGGGCCAGGAGGCCATCGCGGCGCGCGGTTACACCGGCGGCACGGAGTACGGCTGGACACTGGAGGACAACCAGGCCGTCAACGGCTACCTGCGCCGACTCGGCTGCGCCCGCGCCAGGACGTACCGCATCTACGGCCGCGAGCTGTGAAGCCGACGGCGATCGCATGGCCGGGGCGTCGGTGGCCTTCTTCGGGCGGGACGCGACCCTGCACTCGCGGAACACACGGGCCCGGTGACGCGCCGGGTCGACAGCAGCGATGCCCCTCCTCGCCGGCAGCCGTCCGACTTCACTGGAAGCATCGGCTCCTCATCCTGCAGACCGCCGACCACCGACTCGGCACCGCCACCGCGACACATCTCTTCCCCCGCGGCGCCGCTCGCCCTCAACGGGAAGGGGACCCATGACAGAGAAGGTCATCAAGCCAGGTTCCCGCGGAAGCATGCGACCGGAGGAATCGCCGGAGGCGGCCGCCCTCCGCGAGGCGCGGGAGGAGACGGGTTTCACCCAGTTCAAGATCGTCCGGAAGTCGCCAGAGGGCATCAGAGGTCGCTGCGGGCGGCCGTGAGGAAGCGGGCGACCAGGGGATCATGGTCGTCGCGGCGCCAGGCCACCGCGACGGTGGTGCGGGCGTCGTTCGGACTGATCCGGCGGTAGGCGACCCCGTTCAGGCGGATCCGGCGGATGCTCGCCGGGGCGAGCGACACGCCCAGCCCGGCCTCGACGAGCGCGCACACCGTCTGCCACTCGACGGCCTCCTGGCCGAGGCGGGGCTCGAAGCCCGCGCTGCGGCACAGGCCGAGGATCCGGTCGTGGAACCTCGGCCCGGCATCGCGGGGCAGCAGCACGAACGGCTCGTCCGCGAGCTCCTCGACCGGGACGACGCGCCGGGCCGCGAGCGGATGGGCGACCGGCAGGACCGCGATGAACTCCTCGGCCAGGATCGCCTCGGCGACCAGCCCCGGCTCGTCCGGCGGCTCGCGCAGCAGCCCGACGTCGATCACGTGCTCGTGCAGCGCCGTCACCTGCGGCGCCGAGGTCATCTCGCGGATCTCCATCCGCACCTGCGGGTACCGGTCCCGGTAGGTACGCAGTAAGCCCGGCAGGACGGTCAGCGCGAGCGACGCGGCGAAGCCGACCCGGATGAGCCCCGCCTCACCGCTGCCCGCGCGCCGGGCCGTGTCCAGACCGGCCGCGACCTCGCCGAGCGCGCGCCGGGCGGCGGGCAGGAGCTGCCGGCCCGCCGCCGTGAGGGCGACCGCGCCCGGCCCCCGGGTGAACAGCGGATGCCCGACCTTCGCCTCCAGCCGGCGGATCTGCTGGCTGAGCGGCGGTTGCGCGATGCCCAGCCGCTCGGCCGCGCGCCCGAAGTGAAGCTCCTCGGACAGGACCGTGAAGGCGTGCAACTGCTGAAGGTTGAGCTCGGGACGGTCCATACGCTTAGAGATATCAGATGATGATGGGGACCGTCTTGGACATATCACTCCTGGTCTTCTACGTTGTGGCCCTATGACAGAGCGACGCGCGATCTTGAGTGGGTCCACCTTCGAGGAGGAGATCGGCTACGCCCGGGCGGTGATCGACGGCGACCGGGTGCACGTGTCCGGGACGACCGGCTTCGACTACACGACCATGACGATCTCCGGCGACGTGGCCGAACAAGCCGAGCAGGCGTTGCGCAACGTCGAAGCGGCCCTGGCCGAGGCGGGCTGCTCGTTCGCCGACGTCGTCCGGGTCAGATACCTGCTGCCCGACCGCGAGGACTTCCCGCCGTGCTGGCCGGCCCTGCGCCGCCGCTTCGGCGACGTCCGCCCGGCCGCGACCATGCTCGTGTGCGGCCTGTCGGACCCCCGGATGAAGTTCGAGATCGAGGTGGACGCACGACGGCCCGCGTGACGCGGCTAGCGGTGCGAGCTCTGCAGGACACGTGACCGCGCTTGTTGGGCCGGCCGCCTGGCCGCGTACCGCTCGATGGCGAAGTGGACCGCCAGCGCCACCGCCAGCCCGGCGGCCACGTCGGAGAGGTAGTGGTACCAGTCGTACACGACGGCCGCCGTCAGACCGGCGGTCAGCGCGCCCAGCGCGAGGCGGGCGCGGGTGGAGATGTGCCGGCGCAGGCAGAGCAGCGTGATCCACGCGCCCGCCACGTGCGGCGAGGGGAAGCACGCGCCCGGCGGGTCGAAGGCGGCCATGATCTGGTTCTGCAGCGACGTGATCAGGTAGCCGGACGGCTTGTACGCCGCGGCGAGCTCGGGCGTGGCCGGCACCGGACCGGCCAGCGGGACCGCGATGAACCCGAGGTAGCAGATCAGCAGCGTCGTCATCGCGGCGAACAGGTAACGCTCGGCCAGGGGCTCACGGCCGCGGACGTAGAGGACGATGGGGAGCAGGAAGCAGCCGTAGTAGGAGAAGTAGCAGAGCGTCAGCAGTTCGGTCAGCGGCGGGCTGCCGGCGGACACCGCGGCCACGTTCGGGGAGCCCCCGAACAGCGCCCGCTCCCAGGCGAGCACCACGTCGTCGACGAAGCGGCCGTGGAGCACGAGGACGGTCTCGGCGGCGGCGGAGTAGACGAACGGGAGCACCAGCAGCGGAGCGGCGTACCGGAGGACGGCGACCGGCCTGCTGCCGGGCCGCCGTCGCACGGCGGCGGCCAGGGCGAGCAGGAGCAGCGCGGCGAGTGCGTAGCCGGTGAGCAGCATCGGCCAGTCGGGCAGGCGATTCCGGGCCACGGCCACAATGACCGCCATTATCCCGAAATAGCCCAGCATTAGCTTTTCAACCGGTCTGAATTCCACCATAAGTCCCGCGCCCCTCGCGCCCGTTGCGCCGCCATTCCGCGCCATTCGCTGGGGCTCAATATAGTCGCGGCACGCCTCGCACGAATGGCTTCGGCCGGGCGGGTGGCGGCGATAACGTGGTCAAGCGTGAAAGGCGAATTCGCCGCCGGCGCGGTGCCCCTGACCTTCGGCGACCATTACGCGATCCGCCTCGGCGCGGGGGCGGCGCACGACTCCCGCATGCACTGCGGCCTCGCCGTCCGCCGCTGGGGACCGCCGCCCGAGCCCGAGTCGCTGCGCGAACTCGTCGCGGAACGGGTGCGCGTGGCGGCCCCCGCGCTGACCTACCGGCCGGCCGGGCGGGGACGGAACGCGTACTGGGAGCCGGACCCCGGGTTCGACGCCGCCGACCACGTCGAGTTCCATCGGCTGCCGCGCGGGGCCGGGGCGTACCAGGCGGTCGTGGACGCCATGCGGCTGCGGCCGCTGTCCTGGGAACGGCCGCTGTGGAGCCTGATGGTGCTGTACGGCGAGCCGGGGGAGGGGCACGTCATCTGCTACCGGGCGCACCACGCGTTCCAGGACGGCATGGGAGTCGTGGCCGCCGCCCGCGCCCTGCTCGGCACCGGCACGCTCCCCGCACCCGAACGGGAGCGTGGTGCCGGACGGGGGCGTGGTGCCGGACGGGGGCGTGGTGCCGGACCGGCGTACCGGGGGTCGCCGGGTCCGGCCCGGCGCGCGCTCGCCGACCTCCGCCGCCTCGCGGCGGCTTCGCCCCCGTGGTTCGCCACGCACCCGGACCCCGGCGAGAGCACGGGCGACGGTCCCCGGCTGGAGGTGGCGAACCTGGACCGGGCGGCGTTCGACGCCGTCGCCCGGGCCACCGGCGCCAGCATCGCGCAGATCGGGCTCGCCCTCGTCACCGGCGCCCTGCGCACCTGGAACCGGCCGTCCATGGACGGCGGGCCGGCCCTGGACGGACACGGGCAGCCGGCGGCCGGCCCGCGAGGTGAGTTGCGGGCCGGGCAGGCGGCCGATCCATCGGCGGGGCCGCCGGACGAGTTGCCCGAGGGACTGCCAAGGGGACTGCCAAGGGGGCTGTCGAGGGGGCTACCGGTGGGGTTGCCGGTGGGGCTGGTCGGGCATCGGGAGCACACCGGGCTCGGCAACCACACCGGGCTGCTCCCCATCACCCTGCCCTGCGACGAGCCGTCCCCCGCGGCCAGGCTCGAACGGATCGCCGAGCAGACCACGATCACGCGGATCGGTCACGCCCGCCGGTCCGCCCGCCGCCTGTACGGGCTGCCCGCCGCCGTGGCCGTGCCGATGTTGCGGCTGCTGTCGCCGCTGCTCGGCCGGGGCTTTCCCCGCCGGCTCGGCGCCACCGCCCTGCCCGTGCCCAGGGACCTGGCCGGTCAGGGCGAGGTGTTCGCGGTCCCCGGCCTGCCGCCGGCCCTGGCCGGCATGGTCGTGATCCTGCCCGCCGGCGCGAACGTGGCGATCTCGGCGGTGTTCGACCCCCGCGTCGCCCGTACGGAGGAGTTCCCCGAACTGCTGCGGCGGGAGCTCACGGAGTCGCTCGCGCCGGCCACCAGATGACCCGCCCCAGGTGGTGGGCGAGCGCGGGCACCAGGAACGAGCGCACGACCACGGTGTCGATGACGACCCCGACTGCCACCAGCAGCCCGAGCTGGACGATCGGCACCAGCGGCAGCACGGTCAGCACGAAGAACGCCGCCGCCAGCACCACGCCCGCCGCGGTGATCACCCCGCCGGTCGCCCGCAGCGCGTGCAGGGTGGCCTCGCGGGTGTCGAGACGCATGGACTCCTCGCGTACGCGGGCCATCAGGAAGATGTTGTAGTCGATGCCGAAGGCGATGAGGAAGACGAACGCGTACAGCGCGAACGAGGCGTCCATGACGGGATAGCCGAGGAACTGGGTGAACAGCGCCGAGCAGAGCCCCAGCGTGGCGGCGAACGACAGCACGACCGTGCCCATCAGCAGCAGCGGCGCCACCACCGAGCGCAGCAGGACGACCAGGATCAGCCCCACGACCAGCAGGATCAGCGGCACGACGAGGTAGGCGTCGTCGACGGCGGCGTTCTTGACGTCGAGCAGTTCGCTGGTGAACCCGCCGATCAGCGCCGCCCCGCCGGCGACGCCGCGTACGGACGCGCGCAACTGCTCCACCAGGCGCTGGGCTTCCGGCGTGTTGGGCTCGGCGGCGAGCACCACGTCGATGCCGCGCCACCGCGCGGGCGGCCCCGGCCGCACGGAGACGACCCCCTCCGACCGCCGGGCGGCCTCGGCCACGGCGGCGCTCCTGTCCTGCCTGGCCAGGACCACCACGGGAGCGCTGGCGGGATAGTGCCGCTTCAGCGCGTCGTAGCCGGCCACGGAGTCGGTACGCATGGTGAACAGCGCCGACGGCGGGATGCCCGAGGCGTCCAGCGTGGTCAGCCCCAGGCACAGCAGCGTCAGCAGCAGCGCCGAGCCCGCCCAGGACAGCCGGGGCCGCTGGCCGACGAAACCGGCGACGCCCCGCCACAGCCCGTCGCGGGCGGCCTCGCCGGGACGCGGCACGCTGGGCCAGAACGCCCGCCGCCCGCCCAGCAGCATCAGCGCGGGCAGCAGCGTCACCATCACCACCATCGTGATCACGATGCCGGCGGCGGCGGCCGCGCCGATCGAGCGCAGCGCGTTGGTGTCGGCCACCACCAGGCAGCCCACGCCGCCCGCCACCGTGAGGGCCGAGGCGACGACCGTGCGGATCCCTCCCGACAGCGCGTCCTTCAGCGCGGCCCGCTCGTCGGCCGTCACCCGCAGCCGCTCCCGGTAGCGGGCCACGAGCAGCAGCGCGTAGTCGGTGGCCACCCCGAACACCAGCACGGTGAAGATCTCGGGCGTGGCCGCCCGCAGCGTCATCACCCCGGCCCGGGCGAGCGCGTAGACCGCCGCCGCCGAGCAGATGTAGGCCACCACCACGGCCAGCATCGGGATCACCCACAGCACGGGGCTGCGGTAGACGGCCAGCAGGACCAGCAGCACCACGCCCACGCTCAGCGCCAGCAGGGTGCCGTCGACGTGGCCGAAGGAGTCGACGTAGTCGGCGGCGGCCCCGACGGCGCCGCTCACGTAGGTGACCAGCCCGGGCGGGCCGCCCTCCGCGGCGATCCTGCGCAACTCCTCGGCGACCGGGCTGACCAGCACGCCGGGCTTGCCGGAGACGAGCACGGTCGTCTGCAGGGCGCGGCCGTCGGCGCTGGGGATGGGGTCGGAGGCCGTGCCGAGCACGTTGGGGACGGCGGTGAAGCGGCGCAGGTCCTTCCTGGCCGCCTTGAGGTCGCCGGCCTGGAGCGGCCCGTCGCGCTCGTAGATCACGAGCGCGGGCACCACCCTGCCGTCCTGTTTCGCCAGCAGGTCGAGCACGCGGGCCGACTCGGCGCCCCTGGCCAGCATGGAGGTGCCGCTGGTGACGCGTACGTCGTCGAGCGGCCCGCCCGCCAGGAGGGCCACCGCGGCGACGGCCACCCAGCCGAGCACCACACCGGCCGCAATTCTCCGCGCAACCGCCATACGAAACAAAAACGACAATTCCCGTCCACCTCCGGCCTCGATGCTGAAAAGTGCCGGCCGGCACGTGGACCCATGATTCCCTGTCTCAGCTAAACGCCCGCACGCGGAGACTCCTTTTTACGTCATGCCCGAAGCGAAATAAGCGCCAGATGTCCGATGAATGGTCAGCTCTTCACCCGAAGGTCGGCGAAGAGCGCACGATGGTCGGACCCCGGCACGTCGAACACTCGCACACTTGCCGCGGCCGACCGCGCGTCGGTCAGCACGTGGTCGATGGTCACCAGCGGCGGCAGCGAGCGTCCGTGCGGCCAGGTGGGGACGAGCCCCTGCCCGGTGGCCGCCGCCGCGTCGGTGTAGCCGGTGTCCAGCAGCCGGCGGAGCACCGCGTGGTCGAGCGTCGCGTTGAAGTCGCCCGCCAGGATCCGCGGCGGCCCCGACGACGGCGCGGGCGGGAGCGCGGCGACCCCGGCCGCCCACTCCGGCACCGTACGGGGCACCGGCGCGACCGGATGCACGACCACGATCTCCACCGGCGAGCCGCCGGGCAGCGCCGCCTCGACCACCGGCATGTGGTGCCCGACCGGCTTGAACAGGCCGGTCCGCTCGGTCAGGGGGTAGCGGGAGTACACGCCGCTGCCCTCGGGGCCGCGGAAGTCCGCCCGGCCGACGTGGTACGGCAGCAGCCGCTCCAATCCGGCGGCCGACAGCCGGTCGCGTACCGCGTACGTGAGCTCCTGGATGCTCAGGACGTCCACGTCGAGCCTGCGTACCAGATCGACGATCACCGCCGCGTCGCCGCGCCCGCCGTTGAGGTTGGCCGTCAGCACCCGCAACGCCCGACCTCCGGAGGCCCCGTCGCCCGGGATCGCCCGCGGCAGCACGAACCAGGCCAGGACCGCGCACACCACCAGCAGGATCGCGATCGCGGCCTGGCTCCTGACGGCGACCGCGACCGCCAGCGCGACCAGCGCCGCCACCCCGAAGTAGGGGGTGAAGGAGACCAGCGGCACCAGCAGCGGGCCCGCCTCCCACCCGCCGGCCCGCATGGCCGTCCCCGCCGCGAACAGCACGCTCACCCCGATGACCGCCCGGCCCCGCCACACCCGGCGGGGCCGCGCCGCCCCCGCCGTCTCCACGTCGTCTCGCACCAGCACAGACGGCCACGTTAGGCGGCCATTCTTAACGCCGGATGAGGAGCGTTCCGCACGCCGAATGAGAACCGCTCCCGCGCCCGGTCGGCGTGCGCCGGATGAAGGCTCTCCCGCCGTCGTAGCGCGCCGGATGAGGACTCTTCCCGCGAGCCCGGTCGGCGCACGCCGGGGGTGGGCATGACGGTTGCCGTGGACGAGCGGGAAAGGGACGGCAGCCGGGTCAGGCCGCCGCGATCACGCCGATCCGCGCGGTGGCCCGGTTGCGGGGCCGCCAGTACGCCGGCGGCAGCGCGGGAGCGGCGCCGGCCACGACCAGAACGGAGTCTTCCTGATATGCCAGTCCCCAGTCCCGAGGCCGTCGTCACCGTCGACACCCGCCGGCCGTCGGGCCGCCTCGACG
This sequence comes from Nonomuraea fuscirosea, assembly GCF_035917475.1. Taxonomy (NCBI): domain Bacteria; kingdom Bacillati; phylum Actinomycetota; class Actinomycetes; order Streptosporangiales; family Streptosporangiaceae; genus Nonomuraea; species Nonomuraea fuscirosea. The sequence continues at coordinate 4,063,810 of NZ_CP109074.1, forward strand.
ACGACGTCTACGGGCACTTCCTGGAGTCGGCCTTCTTCGGCAACATCGACGGCGGGGTGTTCGACGAGGGCTCGCCCCTGTCGATCGGCGAGCCCGGCCTGCTGCGCGGCGTGCGTACGGACGTGCTGGCGCTCTGCCGCGAGCTCGGGCCCGGCCCGATCCGCTGGCCGGGCGGCAACTTCACCTCGGCCTACCACTGGGAGGACGGCGTCGGCCCCAGGGACGAGCGGCCCAGCAGGCTGGAGCTGGCCTGGGGCGGGCGGGAGTCCAACCGGTTCGGCACCGACGAGTTCCTGGCCTGGTGCGAGGCGGTGGGCGCGGAGCCGTACCTGGTGCACTCGGCGCGGGACGTGGACGAGGCGGTGCGGTGGATCGAGTACACCAACTCCGCCAGGGACACCACGCTCACCGCGCGCCGGGCGCGCAACGGCCGGGCCGAGCCGTGGAAGGTGCGTTTCTGGGGCGTCGGCAACGAGGTCTACGGCCCGTGGCAGATGGGCCACCGCACGGCCGGGCAGTACGCCGCCGCGGCCCGCGAGCACGCCCTGTTCATGCGCCTGGTCGACCCGGACGTCAAACTGGTCGGGGTCGGCATCCCGTGGCGGCAGGAGGAGTGGACGCGGCCCCTGCTCAAGCGGGCCGGCTCGCTGCTCGACTACCTGTCCCTGCACCTGTACGGGGCCGGCACGCACCTGTGGACCGGCGACGACTACGACGCCGTGGTGGCTCAGTCGCTCTACTTCGAGCGCGAGATCCACACCTACTCCCAGCTCGTCACCGCCCTCGCCCATGACGCCGGCCTGGACCGGCCGCCGGCGCTCGCACTGGACGAGTGGACGATGCGCCATCTCGAACCCGCCGCCTGGCCGGAGCCGATGCCCGGCGACGACGGCGGCGTCGCCCCGCGCGAGACCACCGTTCCCGACGGCGGCCCCGGGGCCGTGCGGGTGAACCGGTGGAGCCCAAGGACCGTCGCCGACGCGCTCTTCTGCGCCGGCGTCTTCCACGCCATCCACCGCACCGCCGGCCTGCCCGCCCCCGTCGCCATGGCCAACCCGGTCAACCTGGTCAACGCCAACGGCCTCGTGGTCGCCCGGCCCGGTGGCGCGGTGCGTTCGGCGATCCACCCCATCTGGCACCTCTACCGGCACCACACCGGCCGCACCGTGCTGCCCTGCCAGGTCGAGGGCCCGGGACGGACCGCCTCGGTCGTCCTCGGCGACAACCGGGGGCCGGACGGCAGCCTGCTCACCGCGCCCATGACCGTCCCGTACCTGGACGTCTCGGCCACCCGCGCCGACGACGGCTCAGTACGCGTCGCCGTGATCAACCGGCACCGCTCCGCCACCGTACGCCTGCGCCTCGTCCTCGACGACGCCGCCCCGCCCGCCACCGCCCGGATCCGCGAGGTGGGCGCCGACGTGCCCGACCTCGGCGCGGCCAACACGCTGACCGCGCCGGACACGATCGCCGTCCGCGACCTCGGCCCGGTCGAGGCCGCCGACGGCAGATGGGCCATCCCACCCCACTCGGTGACCGTCCTGTCCCTGTGAACGCGAGCCGGAACGGAACAGAGACGCCCACGGTCAGAGGCGTGGGGGCCACCGTTCACTAGCGTGACGAGTGGTCCGCACCCCCAGGGAAGGTCCGCGATGCCACCCGACACCCCGGACCCGCCACCCGCAGACCCGGCGCCCGTCGGTCGAGTGTCGCGCGGTTCTCTGGGGGTGGCGCCTTCTCGGCGGGGGCGGCGCCGGGTCAGGCCGGTTGTGGTGCTGGCCGTGCTGGTGGTGATGTTGCTGGTCGTCGTGGGTGGGCTGGTGGTCGTGAACGTCGCCGCCCGGGGCGAGCTTGATCGTGTCCGCGTTCAGCGTGACCAGGCGCTCAGCCGACAGCTCAGCGCGCAGAGCCGGGCCATGGCCGTCGCATCGCCGCGGTTGGCCAGGCTGCTCGCTGTCGCCGCCGCCCGCATCATGCCTGCATCCGCTGAGGCCGGAGCGGCCGTTCGCGCGGCCACGGTGATGCCGCAGCTGGCCGTGCTGGATGGGTTCCCCGGGGAGATGCACGCCGTCGCGTTCGGCCCTGACGGTGCGACCCTGGCCGCTGCCGGTCGCGGCACGCCGTTACGTCTGTGGGAGACGGCCGGCCTGACCCTCGTTGCCTGGCCACAGGGGGAGAGGGGAACGAAGCAGGGCGAACCAGGGCAGAGCGATCCGGGGCAGGGGGAACCAGGGCAAGGAGCGCCAGGGGAGGAGGAAGCGGATGGGCGGTCGGAGGGTGGGATGGAGGACGGGATGGCGGTGGCGTACAGTCGCGACGGCCGTCATCTCGCCGTCGCGTCGGCGACCGGGCGGGTGCGCGTGTGGGACACCCGTACCCGCGAGAGCTGGAGCGGTGGTCAGACCGCTCCGTGGAGCCGGCGCTGGGTCGCGTTCAGCCCCGACGGGAGGCTGCTGGCCACGACGAGCGGTTCCACCGGCGCCTCCCGCCTGTGGGACGTCGGCTCGGGCAGGCCGGTGGCCGCGCTGCACTCCCTCGACGGTGCCCCGGGACCGGTCGCGTTCAGCCCGGACGGGTCGCTGCTCGCGGCCGCGTATCCGGGCGGGCTCATCAGGACGTTCGACGTCGCCTCGGGCAGGCTGACGGGAGACCTGCTGCGGCCGGTCCGGGGGAGTGTCGTGCCGGAGCCGCGCGAGGAGGCGGGCGCGCTCGCGTTCGGGCCGGGCGGCAGGATCCTGGCCGGCACCACGGGCAGTGAGCACATCCAGCTCTGGAACGTCGCCACCAGGCGCGCCATCGGCCGGCCGCTCACCGGCCACACCGGCCTGATCACCTCGGCGGCCTTCAACTCCGACGGGAGCGTTCTGGCCACGGCCGGCCAGGACGCGACGATCAGGCTGTGGGACGTGCGCGCCCGCCGCCCGCTCGGGGAGCCGCTGACCGGGCACACGCACGCCGTCAACGCCGTCGCGTTCAGCCCCGGCGGCGGTCTGCTGGCCAGCGCGGGCGCCGACGCGACCGTGCGCCTGTGGCGGATCCCGCGTGGCGTCCGGCACCGGCTCACCCTGCCGGGTACGGGCGGCGCAGGCGGTGAGGTCCCGGCCGACCGGCCGATGCCCGATCGCTGGTACGAGCGGCAGGACACCACCCAGGCCGTACTGAGCGCCGACGCGAGCAGGCTCATGGTCCAGCCGTACGACGGAACGACACCTGGATACGGCGCCGTGTGGTCGTGGGACGTGCGGCGGCCCCGCCGGCTCGGCGAACGGCTGCGCATCCGCCCCGACGACCTCGTGGACGGCATGGCCCTCAGCCCGGACGGCCGCGTGCTGTCGGCTTCCGGCTCCGACGACGCCGCCCACGGCCTGAACACCACCGTCCTCGACGGCCCCACCTCGATCCGCGGCCGCCCCCTCGCCTACAGCCCGGACGGCCGCCTCCTGGCCACGGAGATCGAGAACGAGAGCGACGGGACACCAGGCCAGGAGCCGGGCGGGGTTCTGATCTGGTCTAAGGCTGGCGGGCAGGTAAAAGGTGGGCCGGTCGGGTATGCGGGGCGGGTGACGGCGGCGGCCTTTGATCCGCGTGGCGTGTTGCTGGCTGTGGGCACCTCGGACGGTTCCGTGTCGCTGTGGGATGTGGCGGCCGGCCGCTCGCGTGGCACGGTGCGGGCCCACGCCCTGCCGGTGACCTCGCTCGCCTTCGCGCCGGACGGCGGTCTGCTCCTGTCGGGCGGCGAGGACCAGCGGGCCCGGCTCTGGGACGTGGCCACCGCCCGTCCCCACGAAGCCCCGCTGAGCGTCCGCCCTCACGAAACCCCGCTCACCGCCCGCCCCCACGGGCGCCCGCTCATCGGTCACACCGGGCAGGTCCGCGCTGTGGCCTTCGCCCCGGATGGGACGGTCTTCGCCACCGGCGGTCAGGATCGCACCGTGCGGCTGTGGGACACCGCCACCGGCCGGCCCCTGGGGCCGCCGCTGGCCGGGCACGGTGGTGAGGTGCGGGCGCTGGCGTTCACCCGCGACGGCAGGGAGTTAGTGGTGGCGGTGGCCGACCTCGTGCAGGTGACCGGGGATGCGTACGCCGTATGGAAGTGGGACACCGCGTCGCTGACCGGAGACGTGACGGCCACGGCCTGTGCCCAGGCGGGGCGCTCGTTGACCCGCGAGGAGTGGGCGGCCTTCGTGCCCGGCCTGCCGTACCAGAACGTCTGCCCGTGAGAAGCGCAGGTCAAGGGGCCAGGTAGTCGCCGTGTTCCAGGTCTTCGAGCAGCGTCGGGTGTCCGGGTGACCAGCCGAGCGACTCCCGGGTGAGGGAACTGGAGACGGGCCCGTCGAAGGCGTAGACCCTGGCCATGAACGGGCTGACGAAGTGCGTGGCGGCCTCCTCCGGAGTCAGCGAGACCGCCGGCACGCCCAGCCCCCGGGCGATCACCTCCGCGATGCTCCTGAAGGGGATCCCGCTCTCGGCCACTCCGTGCAGCACGCTGCCCGCGGCCGCCTGCTCCAGCGCCAGCCGGAACAGGACCGCCGCGTCGAGCCGGTGCACCGCGGGCCACCGGTTCGCGCCGTCGCCCACGTACGCCGACACGCCGGTCTTCCGTGCGGTGGCGATGAGCATGGGGACGAAACCGTGGTCCTCGGGCCCGTGGACGGTCGGAGCCAGGCGCACCACGCTGGCGCGCACGCCCCTGGCGGCGAAGTCAAGGCCCGCCCGCTCACCGGCGACGCGGAAGGCGGCGAGCCCGGCCGGGTCGGGTTCGTCCTTCTCGGTGCTCTCCCGGCCGGCCGGCATGACCAGCGTGCCCGAGGTGACGACGAGCGGTTTGCCCGAGTCCTCCAGCGGCCGGCCGAGCGTCTCGATCGCGGTCCTGTCGCGCCGCAGCATGTCGTCGAGGTCGGAGAAGTCGCCGCCGTAGGCCAGGTGGAGAACGCCATCGGCGGCCTCGGCGCCGGCTCGCAGACTGCCGAGGTCGTCCAGCGAGCCGTGACGGGGGGTGGCCCCCAGGGCTTTCAGCCGGGCGGCCGCCGTGTCCGACCGGGCCAGACCGGTCACGGTGTGGCCCGCCGCGATGAGCTCGGCGACGACGGCGGGGCCGGTCTGGCCGGTACCGCCGGTGACGAAGACATGCATGAGAACTCTCCCGCTTGACGCCAGTTACTGACACTACGTTCAGCCGCCGACTGTAGGTAGCGTCAGTCACTGGCGTCAAGTAGCGCCAGTGGCTGACATATGCGTATCCTGGGGAGCGTGCCACGGAGCGGAGCAGAAGCGCGCCGCCGCCTTCAGCAGGCGGCTCTGGAGCTGTATCGGGAACGCGGGTTCGACCGGACCACCACGGCCGAGATCGCCGCCAGGGCCGGCCTCAACGAACGCACGTTCTTCCGGCACTTCCCCGACAAGCGCGAGGTGCTCTTCGACGGCGAGTCCGACCTGCGCGCGGCCCTGACGGAGGCGGTGGCCGAGGCGCCCGACGGTCTGCAGCCGCTCGACCTGATCCTGCACGCGTTCAGGAAGGTCGAGCACATCCTTGAGGGCAACCGGCCCTTCGCGGAGCCCCGGCTGCGGGTCATCGCGGAGACGCCGGCCCTGCGTGAACGGGACCTGGCCAAGGCCGCGTCGATGGCCGAAGCCGTGGCGGAAGCGCTGCGGCGGCGCGGTGTCGCCGACCGGCTGGCCGGCCTGGCCGCCCAGACCGGGTGGGCCGCCTTCCACCATGCGGCCCAGGCCTGGATCGACGACTCTACGCGGAGCCTGGACGCGTACCTCCTCCAGGCCTTCGACGACCTGCGCGCCCTCTCGCTGGCCACCCCGGCCGGCGACGCCGCTCGATGAGGCTCAGACGAGCCCGACCATGAATCCTTCGTCCTTGACCCCCAGGTACGCCCCCGGCCGGTACTGCCGCATCGCACCCTCGATCACCGGGATGTACCTGGGATTCGACCCGAGCGGCAGCCGGTACCCGTTCTTGACCGTGTGGAACTCCCACAGGTGCTCCATGTCCGGATGACGCGTGCGAAACCCCTGGTCGGCGGGGAACAGGTCCAGCCGGACCATCGTCTTGCGGAAGATGTAGTCGGCGAGCTTGACCCGGCGCTGCCGCGTCCGCGAGATGCCCACCCCGGACAGCTCCGCCCACGCCACCGCCCACGGCTTGCCCCGGGGATCGTCCCAGCGCACGCCGAAACCGTCGAACACCAGGAGGCGCGGCCGGCTGATCTTCTTCCAGGCGAACACCGGCAGCAGGCCGATGCCCAGGAAGACCAGCCCCAGCAGCCCGGCCACGACCGCCGTCCCCGCGCCGCCCGTGGTCTGCCCGGTCAGCACCGAGAAGATCACGAAGAGCCCGATCACGCCCGAGACGGAGCCGCCGATCATCGCCTTCACCTTGGCGTCGCCGCCGACGTCGATCACCACGGGAGGCGGGCCGAAGGACTGCGGGGGCTGCTGGGGAGGGTAAGGCGCGGGATGCTGGGGCTGGTGCGGGCCGTACGTCATGGGAGGCCACGTTAGTGGCGCGCGGAATCCTCTTCGTCACGCTTCAGCGTTTTGTGAAACATCCGGCCACCGGCCGCCGTCCAGGGTGGTGACTATGCTGGGGCGCATGAGCGGCGAGACCTCGGGTGAGGACAATCTCGGCTGGACGCTCGGCGTGCTGCTGCGCGCGTACCAGAGCTCGGTCGTCACCGTGATCGGCGACCTGCCGCACGGCCCGCGCGGCTACCAGACCCTCGCCGCCGTCGTGGCCGGAGACCATCCGACCCAGCTCGCCCTGGCCGCGCATCTGGGCATCGACAGGACCGTGATGACGTACCTCGTCGACGACCTCGTCCAGGCCGGCCTGGTCGAGCGGCGGCTCAACCCGGCCGACCGCCGCCAGCGCAGGATCGTGGCCACCTCCGAGGGCGTGCGCGCGTTCGAGAAGCTGGAGCGGCGCGTACGCGAGGCCGAGGACGGCCTGCTCGGTGCGCTCGACGCGGCCGAACGGGAGACGTTCAGGAGCCTGCTGCGGAGGGTGGCCTGTGACGTGCGCGACATCGAGCCCGCCACCGACCCGTGCGAAGTGGCCGAACAGGTGCTCGCCGACGGCGCCTGAGCCGCGCCCCAAGTACTTGCATGCGCGGGGAATGTCCGCGTGCAACCGACTGTTGTGCAACTCGTCTGACATCTAGATAGTCTTCACAACAACACATCCGCCCTGTCGGAGGGCGCAAGGGGAGGGCACATGGCTGACTACGGCCACGAGCTCATGTTCGGATCCTTCATCACCCCCGCGAACGCCTCACCCAAGGAGGTCGTCTCGCTGGTGCGGGAGTCAGAGGCCGCGGGGCTGGACCTGGCCACCTTCCAGGACCACCCCTACCAGTCGGCCTTCCTCGACACCTGGACGCTGATGTCGTACGCCGCCGCGCGGACCGAGCGCATCCGCCTGTCGGGCAATGTCCTCAACCTCCCGCTCCGCCCGCCGGCCGTGCTCGCCAGGGCCGCGGCCAGCCTCGACCTGCTCAGCGGGGGCCGGTTCGAGCTGGGGCTCGGCTCGGGCGCCTTCTGGGACGCGATCGAGGCCATGGGCGGGCGGCGGCTCACCCCGGGGCAGGCCGTCGAGGCGCTGAGTGAGGCCATCGACGTCATCCGTGGCGTCTGGGACGTGGCCGACGGGTCCCTGTTCCGGGTGGACGGGACGTACTACCAGGTCGACGGGGCCAAGCGCGGGCCCGCCCCGGCGCACGACATCGGCATCTGGCTGGGCGCGTACAAGCCGAAGATGCTCCGCCTGACCGGCGCCAAGGCCGACGGGTGGCTGCCGTCGCTGCCGTACATGAAGAGCCTGGACGAGATCGCCCGGGCCAACGAGATCATCGACGCCGCCGCCGTGGAGGCGGGGCGCGAACCCGCCGCCGTCCGCCGCCTGCTCAACCTCGGCGGGAGCTTCGGGCCGCGCAGTGACCGGCTCCTGTCCGGGCCTCCCGAGCAGTGGGCGGAACAGCTCGCCGCGCTGACCCTGGAGTACGGCCTGTCCGGCTACATCGTCATGGGCGACGACGCCGTCACCATCCGGACGTTCGGCGAGGAGGTGGCGCCGCTCGTCCGGGACCTGGTGGCCACCGAACGCGCGACCCGCGTCGGCGGGGTCGCCGGAGCGGGGCGATGAGCGTGGACTACCGGCATCCGCTGCGGCTCGGCCTGCTGCTCACCCCGGAGGACGACGGGCCGCAGGCGGTGGTGGAGCGGGCGCGGCTGGGGGAGGAGCTGGGCTACGACCTCGTGTCGTTCCGGCCGGGGGCCTCGGAGCTCGACCCGTGGACGCTGCTGAGCTGGACCGCCGCCCGCACCACCCGCATCCACCTCGCCGCGCATCCGGGCGGGCCGGGGATCAACCCCGCCGTCGTGGCGCGGGCGGCGGCGAGTCTCGACCTGCTCGCGGACGGGCGCGCCGAGCTGATCCTGAGCGCGTCACCCGGCCTGGACGAGGCGATCGACATCGTCCGCGGCATCTGGACGGCGCACCTCCGCTCACCCTTGAGTTTCGCGGGCGAGCACCACCGGCTGGCCGGCGCCGAACGCGGCCCCGCTCCCGCGCACAACCTCCCGATCCTGCTCACCGGCACCCCGGACCCGGCCCTCCTCCGCCTGGCCGGCACCAAGGCGGACGGCTGGCTACGGCCGCCCGCCGATGGCGGCTCGGCCACCGACGGCTGGGCAGGTGTCGAGGGATGGGCGGGTGCCGAGGGTTGGGCGGGTGCGAATGCCGCCATCGACCAGGCCGCCGTCGCGGCTGGGCGCGATCCGCGCGAGATCCGCCGCCTGACCCACATCACGGGCCGTTTCACCACCGCAGCCGACGGCGCGGAAAGCTCGCTGACCGGCCCGCCCGAACGCTGGATCGCCGCACTGCTCCCTCTCATCCTCGACCAGGGCGTCAGCACGCTCATCCTCACCACCGACGACCCCGCCACCATCCGCCGCTTCGCCACCGACGTCGCCCCGGCGCTGCGCGCCGCCCGGGGCGAGATCCCCAGGTCGGAGCAGGTCCCCAGCCTGTACGTCCGCCGCCACCGCCGCGACGGCATCGCCTACGACGCCGTCCCCGAGTCGCTGGCCGGCTCCGCGATCGAGCCGGGGGACGCCGGTTTCGGCCGGGTGCGCTCGACGTACCTGCGCGGCGGATCCCCCGGCCTGGTCCTGCGCCCCGGCACTCCGGGCGAGGTCGCCGAGGCGGTGCGGTTCGCGCGTACGCAGCCGGTGAAGTTGTCCGTCCGCAGCGGCGGGCACGGCATCAGCGGCCGTTCGACCAACAACGGCGGCATCGTCATCGACCTGTCCCGCCTGCACGCCATCGAAATACTCGACAAGGCCACCCGGCGCGTCCGCGTCGAGCCGGGCGCGCGCTGGCGTGACGTCGCCGCCGCGCTCTCCCCGCACGGCTGGGCGCTCAGCTCAGGCGACTACGGCGGCGTGGGCGTCGGCGGGCTGGCCACGTCGGGCGGCATCGGCTGGCTCGTCCGCGAGCACGGCCTCACCGTCGACCACCTCCGCGCCGTGGACCTGGTGCTGGCCGACGGCACCCGGGTGCGCGCCGACGAGGAGGAGAACGCCGAGCTGTTCTGGGGCGTACGCGGCGCCGGGGCGAACTTCGGCATCGTCACCTCCTTCGAGTTCGAGGCCGACGAGGTGGGCGAGGTGGGTTTCGGGCAGTTCGTGATGGACGCCAGTGACACGGCCGGGTTCCTCGAACGGTGGGGCGCCGTCATGGAGGCCGCGCCGCGCGACCTGACCAGCTTCCTCATCATCGGCCGGCCCCGCCTGGGACAGCCGACCGTCGCCCAGGTCATGGCCGTCGTCGACTCCCGCGACGCCGAGAGCATCGTCGCCCGCCTGAAGCCGCTCGCGTCCGTGGCGCCGGTGCTCGACTACTCCATCCAGGTGCTGCCGTACGAGGCGATCATGAACGCGCCGCAGGCGCCCCACGACGGCCAGGGCGAGCCGGTGACCAGGTCCGCGCTGGCCGGCCACCTCACGCCCGAGCTGGCCGGCGACGTGGGACGGCTGATCGCGGGCGGCTTGTCGTACTTCTTCGCGATCCGCTCGGTCGGCGGCGCCGTGGCCGACGTACCTTCCGACGCGACCGCGTACGCCGGGCGCTCGGCGAACTTCCAGCTCGTCGCGTTCGGCGCGAACCGCCGCGCCCTGGACAGCGCCTGGGACGCGATGCTGCCCCACTTCTCCGGCCTCTACCTCAACTTCGAGACCGACCTGCGCCCAGAACGCCTGCACGACGCCTACCCGGACGCCCATCTGCGCCGGCTGCGCGCGCTCAAACGCCGCTACGACCCGGACAACGTCTTCCGCGACAACTTCAACATCACCCCGGAACCGGATCAGGCCAGGTCCCAGAGCAGCCGGTAGTACCCGATGCGCTCGGCGTCCGGCTCGATCCCGTACCCCGCGTAGACGTGGGCGTCGTGCCCGGGCCCGTAGTCCTCCTCGGCGCTCCACGCCGCGACGGCGAGGTCGGCCCACCGGTCCGCGACCCCGAGCGAGCCGAGATCGACGTGGGCGGCGACCGTGCCGTCGTCGAGCAGCAGTGTGTTCGGCACGCACGCGTCGCCGTGGCAGACCACCAGCCGGTCGACCGGTGGCGGCGCTTCGAGCCGGGCCCGCGCCTCGGCCAGGCCGAGCGGGCGATGTTCGGGGGCCCAGTCGCCGGGACCCTCGCCGTCGGCGATCCGCTCGGCCACCCGGGGCAGCCGCCGTTCGACGCTCCAGTCGAACGGGCACTCCGCCACGGGCAGCGCGTCGTGCAGGATCCGCAGCCCCCGCCCGATGGCCGTCGCCGCGACGGCCGGGTCGTCGGCCCAGCGCGCGTCCACCGCGGACACCCCGGGCACGGCGGCCGTCACCAGCCACGCGCCGTCGGCGTCCGCGCCGTGGGTGAGCACCGGCGGCACCCGTACCCACCGCCCCGCCCAGGCCAGCCGCTCGGCCTCGGCGCCGAGATCGATCTCGGGAGTGCCGGCGGCGACCCACTTGGCGTAGCGGACCTCGCCTCCCGTGCCGTCGAGCCGGAACGTCAGCCCGCCCAGCTCGTTGCGCCACACCGGGGTGATGACGTCACCGCCGGCCAGGCCGGCGACGACGGCGGGGACGGTCACAGGGCCGGCCGGGATCTCGGCGGCGACGGAACGGCTCACAGGCACGGGATCCTCGCAGCCGGACGGACCCGCTGACAACGCCTTATCCCGGCTCAGGGGTCTGGTGAAGGAGGAGCGTGACGAAGCCCAGGACGCCGCGGTAGCCGCGCAGCCACATCTCGCGGTGTTCCCGCGCCGCGGCCAGGGCCGCGTCCCCGTTGGGGCCCGGATGGGTGAGGGCCCAGCGGCTGAGCGTGCCGGTCCACGACCACTCGTACTCGTCCCACTCGGCGAGCGTGCTGGTGTGACCGTGGATCACGGCGTACCCGGCGGCCTCCATCCGCTCCACCGTGCCGGCCAGGTCCGCGTACTCGTCCGGCTCGGCGCCGAGCGAGGCGAGCAGCTCAGGGGTCGGCGGGCGCTCCCAGAAGCCCTCGCCGACCAGCGCCAGCCCCGAGGACGGCCGCAGGTGGCCGCGGACGGCGGCCAGCGTCGGCGCGAGCCCGCCGTAGGCGTGCGTGGCTCCCACGCACAGCACCAGGTCGTACGGCTCCGCGCTCGTGTGGCCGGCGGCGGGCGTGCGGTGCAGCCGCAGCCGGTCGGCCACGCCGCGGCGGCCCGCCTCCTCGGCGGCCGCGGCCAGGCCGGACTCGGAGACGTCCACCCCGTCGGCCGTCGCATCCGGGTAGAGCGTCAGCGCCCGCGTCAGCCACGCGCCCTCCCCGCAGCCCAGGTCCAGGATGCGGGCCCGGGGCGGCAGCCCGGCCCTGGTGAGCAGGCGTTCGAGCCCGCTTTCGGAGACGGGCGCGGCGATGGGGTGGTCTCCGTGGGCGAGATGGCTGATCAGGTCGCGTTCCATGGCAGGCAATATGCCGGACGGCGTCGCCCCACCCCAAACCCTTTTCGCCGGACTCCGGCCTTCCCGTCACATCTCTTCCGCGGCCTCCGTCATAGCGATGCCCCCGGACGACCGGGGGCCGATGACGGACACGGGAAGGCTGGAAGAGCACATGTCGAAGACAGATCTGCGCGGCGCGGTGGCGGGCCGGGTGCTGCTGCCCGGAGACGACGGGTTCGAGCAGGCGGCCAGGCCGTGGAACCTGTCGGTGGAGCAGCGCGTGGCGGCCGTGGTGGAGGCCGCGCACGCCGCCGACGTCGCCGCCGTCGTCCGGTACGCGGCCGAAGCCGGGCTGGCGGTCAGCGCGCAGCCCAGCGGGCACGGCGCCTCCGGCGACGCCGACGGGGTCGTCCTGCTGCGCACCCGGCGGCTCGGCGGCGTCGAGGTACGCGGGGAGGAGCGGGTGGCCCGCGTCGGCGCCGGAGTGACGTGGGGGGAGACGCTGGCCGCGGCCGGGCCGCTCGGCCTGACCGGGCTGGCGGGCAGCAACCCTGTCGTGAGCGTGACCGGCTACACGCTCGGCGGCGGCCTCAGCTGGTTCGGCCGCCGGTACGGGTTCGCCGCCGACAGCGTGCGCGCCTTCGAGGTGGTGCGGGCCGACGGGGAGCCCGCCACCGTGACCGCCGCTTCCGACCCCGACCTGTTCTGGGCGCTGCGCGGCGGCGGTGGCGACTTCGCGCTGGTGACGGCGGTCGAGTTCGACCTGCATCCCGCCCCCGCTCTGTACGGGGGCCGGGTCGTCTGGCCCGGCGACCGGGCCAGGGAGGTGTTCGAGGCATTCCGCGAGATCACCTTCGACGCGCCGGACGAGCTCAGCGTCTGGTTCAACCGGGTACGCCTGCCGCAGGCGCCGCCCCTCGTCACCCTGGACGTCACCTACCTCGGCGAGGAGGGCGACGGCAGGGCGCTGCTCGCCCGGCTCGACAAGATCGGCGACGCGCTCTCCGACAGCCGGAGGCCGGTCGCCGTGGCCGACCTCGGCGCCGTCACCGCCGAACCCACCGACCCGGCGCCGGCCCGCTCCCGCGCCGAGCTGCTGACCGGCCTGGACGACGAGGTGGCGGGGATCCTGCTGGACACGCCCGCGGAACCGGTGGTCGGCGTGCAGCTCAGGCACCTGGGCGGGGCGCTGGCCGCCGCCCGGCCGGACGGAGGGCCGAGCGGTCCCGTGACCGAGTCTTACCTGCTGTCCACCTTCGGCCTGGCGCTGAACCCGGAGCTGAGCGCGGCCGTGGGCGCCAGGCAGCGGCGCTACACGGAGGAGCTGGGGGAGCGGGTCGGCGGGCGCAAGCCGTACACGATGCTGGGGGCCGGGGAGCGGGCCGCGGCGGCCTTCACCGGGCCTGACCTGGCGCGGCTGCGGGCGATCAAGCGGGCCCGCGACCCGCACGGCGTGATCCGCGCCAACTTCCCCGTCCTGGGCTGACCAGCACGATGGCGGCCGCCGCCGCCCAGAGGGTCGCCCGGAGCCCGATCGCCTCCCCGAGCACGCCTCCCAGCTGCTGCCCGGCTTTCCGGCCGTGCTCTCATGCCGCGGTGTCGGTGCGCTCAGGTCAGCGAGTCGATCCAGCGTTCGAGGCGGGCTCCCTCCGTGGCCATCAGGTCCGGGTCGCGGAAGGTGTTGGTCAGCAGGGCGACGCCCTGGTAGGAGGCGAACAGCGCCACCGCCAGCTCCTTGGCGTCCGTCCGTCCCATGGCCGCGAACTGCTCCTCCACCCACGCGAGCAGCCGGCCCATCACCTTGGCGATGGCGCGGTCCAGGCCGTCGTCGCGCTTGTCGAGCTCGGAGGCGAGCGTTCCGGTGGGGCAGCCGTACTGGGCGGTCAGGTCGCGCTCGCCGATCCAGCCGCGCAGCAGGGCCTTGAGCCGGTTTTGGGGCTCGGCGAGCCGGCCCAGCTCGTCGAGCATCGTCTGGAGGTGGTGGCCGTGCGCCTCGATGGCCGCCTCGATGAGCTGGTCCTTCGTCTTGAAGTAGTAGTAGACGTTGCCCACGGGGACGTCGGCCGCGCGTGCGATGTCGGCGAGGGTCGTCTTCTCGACCCCCTGCTCGTGTAGCACACGTACGGCGGCGCCCGCCAGCCGTTCCCGCTTCCCCGCCCGTGTTGAGTTAGTCACCTGACTGACTATAGACAAGCAGCCCGGCGGCTCGCTATGGTCTCGTTCTAAGTCAGTCAACTAACTAACTCTCAGGAGCGGACATGATCGTAGTGACAGGAGCCACCGGCAACGTGGGCGGCGAGCTGGTCCGGCTGCTCGCCGCGGCCGGCGAGCGGGTGACCGCGCTCTCCCGCCGGCCCGCGACGTTCCCCGAGGGCGTCCGGCACAGCGCCGGCGACCTGGCGGACCCCGCGACGCTGAAGGACGCCTTCGACGGCGCCGACGCGCTGTTCCTGCTCGTCGCCGGCTCCGACCCGCGCGCCGTCCTCGAGGCCGCCCAGGCGGGTGGCATCAGGCGCGTCGTCCTGCTCTCCTCCCAGGGAGCGGGGACGAGGCCGGGGGCGTACGAGCACCCGGCCGCCTTCGAGCGGGCGGTGCGCGAGTCCGGGCTGGAGTGGACGATCCTGCGGCCGGGCGGCTTCGCCTCCAACGCCCTGGCCTGGGCCGAGCCGATCCGCGCGCACCGCACCGCCGCCGCGCCGTTCGCCGACGTGGCGCTGCCGGTCGTCGATCCGGCCGACCTCGCCGAGGTCGCGGCCGTGGTGCTGCGTTCGGACGGGCACGCAGGGCGTACGTACGAGCTGACCGGGCCCGCGCCCGTCACCCCGCGCGACAGGGCGGCCGCGATCGGGCAGGCCGTCGGCGCGCCGGTGAGCTTCGTCGAGCAGACCCCGGAGCAGGCCCGCGAGCAGATGCTGCAGTTCATGCCGGAGCCGGTCGTCGAGGGCACCCTGGCCATCCTCGGCACGCCGCTCCCCGCCGAGCAGCGGGTCAGCCCCGACGTGGAGCGCGTCCTGGGCCGCGCCCCGCGCTCCTTCGCCGACTGGGCCGCCCGCAACGCCGCCGCCTTCCGCCCATGACCGGCACCGCGCGCACCCCGCGCACCATGAACGCCCCGCGCATCTTCAACGCTCCGGTCGGCCCGCGCACTCCTGCGCCCGGACGGGACGGGACCGGCTCCGTCATGCGGAGCCTGCCGGTCCTCGGGTCCACGATCGCCTACCGGGAGCTGGGCGAAGGCGATCCGATCGTCTTCCTGCACGGCAACCCCACCTCCTCCCACCTGTGGCGGCACGTGATGCCCGCCGTCGGCCGCGGCCGGCGCCTGGCTCCCGACCTGATCGGCATGGGGGAGTCGGGCAAGCCCGCCATCGGCTACACCTTCGCCGACCACGCCCGCCACCTGGACGCCTGGTTCGACGCCCTCGGCCTCGACGACGTCGTGCTCGTCGGGCACGACTGGGGCGGCGCGCTGGCCTTCGACTGGGCCGCCCGCCATCCGGGACGGGTCCGCGGGATCGCCTTCACCGAGGCCATCGTCAAGCCGATGACCTGGGAGGAGTTCCCTGAAGGCGGGCGCGAGCTGTTCCGGGCGATCAAGACCGGCGGCGTCGGGGAGTCCATGATGCTGGACGACAACGCCTTCCTCCGCGCGGGCCTGCCCGCCACCGCCGCCACCCTGACGGAGCAGGACCGGGCGGCCTACCTGCGGCCGTACCCGACCAGGGAGAGCCGGCTGCCGCTGCTGCGGTGGGCCCGCTCGATGCCGCTGGGCGGGGAGCCGGCCGACGTGGTCGAGAGGGTGGAGGCGTTCGGCCGGTGGCTGGCCGCCAGCGCGGAGGTGCCGAAACTGCTGCTCGGCTTCCGTCCCGGGCCCGGCACGATGTGGACGGAGGAGACCCTCGCCTGGTGCGCGGAGAACATTGCGGCGCTGGAGATCGTCCGGCGGGAGGAGGTCGCCGGTCACCACACCCCCGAGGACCAGCCGGAGGTCGTCGCGGCCGCCGTCAGGGAGTGGATGTCCGGGCAGGGGTGGTGAGCGACGGACGATTCCCAACAGATGTTGGCCTACACTTGTTGTCATGGCCTTCACCGAACGCTCGGCGGCGACCAGGACCGCCATCCTGGCCGCCGCCAGGAAACTGCTCATCGAACGCGGCTACGAGGCCATGACGATCCGGGCGGTCGCCACCATGGTCGGCGTGGACCCGTCCATGGTCATGCGCTACTACGGCAGCAAGGCGGGGCTGTTCAGCGCCGCCGTGGACGTGGACCTGCGGCTCGGCGTGGTCGAGCGGCCGCCGAGGGAACGGCTGGGCGAGCTGCTCGTCCGGCACTTCCTGGCGCGGTGGGAAGGCGACCTGTCCGACGACGTGCTCATCATGCTGCTGCGTTCGGCCAGCACGAACCCCATGGCCGCCGAGCGCATGCGCGAGGTGTTCGAGACGCAGATCGCCGCGTTCGTGGCCGCCGTCACCGGGGCCGGCGACGCCGCGCACCGGGCGGGGCTCGTCAGCAGCCAGGTGCTCGGCCTGGCCCTGACCCGGTACGTGCTGCGCTTCCCGCCGATGGCCGACGCCGACATAGAGACGCTGGTGCGCGACGTCGGGCCGGTGGTGCAGCACTACCTCGTGGGCGACCCGCTCCCGTGACGGCCCACCCGCCCGGTGGCCGACACCGATGTCGCCGGAACCCGCGGCCGAGCCGCTACGAACTGTGACCACGCGTCGGGAGGTCACCTGCCGTCCCAGGTGAACCGGGTCGCGTCCGTCGCCAGGGCGGTCCACGCTATGGCGCGAGACGGCGTCAGCGACCAGCAGCCCTGTGCGTAAGTGTCGGGGCCCGAGTCGAGGCCGTACTTCGCCCGTGTCGCGTCCGCGAGGCGGCGGGCCTGCTCGGCGGCGGGATGCACGCGTACGGCCCGGCCCTCGGCGATGACGGCGGAGGCGGCGTCGTCGAGGTGCACGGCGGCCAGGCCGCTGCGGCGCAGGTTGCGCTCGTGGACGGTCTCCAGACTGCCGCCGAAGTGGAGTGCGTCGTCCAGCCAGACCCCGCCGACGGGCACGACGTGCGGCCGGCCGTCGGCGCGTACGGTGGCCAGCCAGTAGCTGGGCGCGGCGGCCAGCCGGGCCAGCACCTCAGGCCACGCCAGCGTCACGGTCTGTTCCTGGTTTCGGTAGCCGGCCGGCAGGTGAAGGATCTCCGTCCGCGGGTCCATGTCACGAGTATGGAGCCGGGGCGGCCGTACCGGTGGGAAGGAAACGCTGGTCGGAGGGGGTGTGTCCCGAGTCGGCAGGGGGCCTGAGGCGTCGCCCCGGGGGAGAGGGGCGCGCGCCTCAGCCCCCCTCAGGCCGTCAGCTCTGCGCGCAGGCCGACGTCTGCGGGGAGGCGATCGGTATCTCCAGGCCCAGGCCCGCGGCCTTGAGCCCGGGCGCGCAGACCTTCGTGTCGTTCAGCGCGTTGACGGTGCCGTCGACGGAGATGGGGCCGATCGCGGCCGCCGGGGCCGCGAGCGCGGACAGCGCGAAGGCCGCGGCGAGAGTTACGGTGCCGATACGGGTTGACTGGCGCATTCTGGGGTGCCCTTCTGTGACGGAGGGGGCCGATGGTTTCCATGAGTCTTCTTGCCGCTCACGGCAACTACGGAACGTGACCATCGGTTACGTTCCGCTGTCGGACACGCCAAGCGCCGATCCCCTCGACGGGTGTCCCGGCGCCCTGAGGGCACCCGTCCTGATACTTCGAAATTTCGTGAAATATGGCCTCTGGCGTGGGCGTCCTCGGTGTGCGGGGGAGGTCAGGTCAGGACGTCGAGAGCGCGGTCCACGTCGGCCTCGGTCGTGTAGACGTGGAAACTGGCGCGCACCCGGCCGGCCCGTACCGCCGCCCTGATCCCCGCCGCCTCCAGCCGCTCGCCCGGGGCGTCCACCGAGACGATGGCCGTGTCGGACGGCTCCAGGCCGAGGCCCGCGCGGAACCGGTTGGCCAGGGCCACGTTGTGCTCGCGCACGCGCTCGACGCCGAGCTCGTTCAGCAGCTCGATGGCGGGCGCGGCTCCGACGAAGCTGAACCACGCGGGCGACAGGTCGAACGCCCGCGCGTCGCCGGCCAGGCGCAGCGGCGGCCCGTAGTAGGAGCCGCCCTCGTCGGCGCCGGCGTACCAGTTGGCGGCCAGCGGGCGCATGCGCTCGCGCAGCCGCGGTGACAGGTAGGCGAACGCCGCTCCGCGCGGCGCCATCAGCCACTTGTACGCCGCGCACACCAGCGCGTCCACGCCCGTCACGTCCACCGGCAGCCAGCCGCACGCCTGCGAGGCGTCGGCGATGACCAGCGCGTCATGGTCCCGCGCGGCGGTCACGATGTCGGCCACCGGCGCCACGTAGCCGCTCGCCGACTGCACCACGCTGAACGCCACGGCCGCGGTGTCCCGGGTGATCGCGTCGGCCACCCGGTCGGGCGGCACCGTCACGATGTCGGCGGCCACCGCCCACGGGAACAGGTTGCTGGTGAACTCGACCTCGGGCACGACCACCTCGGCCCCCGGCGGCAGCGCCGTGGCCACGACCGACATGATCTGCGAGACGGTCGACCCGACGCTCACATCGGCCGCCTGGGCGCCGACGAGCCGGGCGAAGGCCGCGCGCGAGCGGCCGACGGAGGCGTCCCACGGCTGCCAGTCGCCGCTGCCGTGCCGCCACTCGGTCAGCACGGCCTGCAACTCGTCGAAGGCACGGCGGGGCGGCAGACCGTAGGAGGCGGTGTTGAGCCAGCCCTGGTGAGCGTCCCAGAGCCCCGCGGCAGAGGAGATGTCCATGTGATCAGCCTAAAGCGGGCAAAATCAGCGGCCTCAGTGCGTAGCGTCCAGGGGCCGGCCTGAAGCGGGCGGCGTCGGCGGGCTCAGCGTGCGGCGCGTTGCCACAGCGCCGGCCAGCCGCCGTGGCCCAGCCACGCGGACGGGACCCGGAGGCCGTCCGTGGCGACCCGCTCGCTGAAGACGGCGAGGTCGGCGCCCAGTTCGACGGCCGCGGGGAACGACCGCCGCCACGGCCCGTCCGGGTCATCCAGGTCCGTACGGGGAAAGCCCGGCACGCCCGTCTCGCCCGGCCGCGTCACCGGGACGGTCGGCAGCTCCGCGCCCGGCCAGGAGGTGACCGCGACGACGAGCGCGCACAGCAGCGCCGTGTCGGCACGGCGGGCCACGTGGTCGGCGAGCACCGGATCCCCGGCCCGCGCCAGGCGGCCGAGCGCGGCACGGATCCGGCGGGCCACCAGCTCCATCGAGCGAGCGGGCGCGATCGCCTCATGCCTGGCCAGCCGGCGCAGCGAGCCGGGGAGCGGGGCGTCGGCCAGCAGCAGGGGGAGCTGGTCGTACTGCTCACGCAGGCGCGGGTCGAGAGCGGCCAGCGCGCGCTCCAGGGGACGCACGCCGGTGGCCCGCCACAGCGCCACCAGGCCCGCCGCGGCCAGGCCGTACCGGCAGGCCCGCTCGATCCGTTCGGCCGGCAGCCGGCGCAGCGCCGTCAGACCCGCCGGCACCTGGATCGCGGGCGCGCCTCGGGCTCCGGGAGCGGCACCTGCGGTCGTTCGGGCTCCTGGCACGGCATTCGTGGGCGTTCGGGGTCCGGGTACGGCACCCGTGGGAACTCGATATCCAGGCACGGGGCCCTCGGACGCTCGGGATCCGGGCGCGGCACTCGTGGGCGCCTGGTATTCGGGGGCGGCATCCGTGGGCGCCTGGTGTCCGGGCGTGGCACCCGTGGATTCCTGAGGTCCGGTGGTGGCGCTCGCGGGTTCTGGGGATCCGGGGGCGGCATTCCAGGTCGCTCGGAATCCGGAAGCGGCACCGCCCGCAGGCGTTCGCCATCCAGGGACGGCAGCCGAGGGCGTGGCACCCGCAGGCGTTCGGGATCGGGGAACCGCGCTTCCGGACGCCCGGAATCCAGGAGCGGTGCTGGACGTGGGGGCGCCGTCGCGGGCGGCGTACAGGCGATCGAAAGTGTTCAGGGCCGCCACCACATCAGGGACCGTCAAGGCGTCCGCGACGAGCTCCGCCAGCGGGCCGCTCACCTCGAGAGACGCCCGCCTCGGCCGCCGCCGGGCCGCAGGGCGCGGCCCGGGGAGCAGGTCAGGCGGCTCGGGCGCGGCGGGCGCGGGCACCGGCAGACCGGCCACCCAGGTCAGCACGCGTTGGCGCAGCGCCGGGTCGGGGTCGGCGTTGAACCTGGCCCGGAACTCCTCGATCCGCCACCCGCGCCTGTGCTGGACGAGCTCGACGTTTGCGGCGATCGCGCCGTCCTCACGGCGCAGGGCCAGCAGCACGCACCTGCCCTGCGCGGCCGCCTCGGCGTAGTGCGGTGAGCCGATGCAGTTCCCCATGTACGCCGACCACCGGGTGAGCATGCGGGCGTTGCGCGCGCACTCCACCCGCAGCCGCGTACCGGGCAGGATCGTGCCGTCGCGCGCCGCCAGCGGCTCGGGCAGCGAGAAGTCCCGCGTGAACGCCTCCGTGAACCGGAGATCGGCGATCAGCCCCGTGACCAGCTCCTCCCAGGTGCGGCACTGCCGGGGCGGCCGCCCGCCGAACGAGATCAGCTGCGCCGCCCCGGCCAGCGCCGCCGGGACCGACTCCACCGGCGGCGTGAGCTGCTCCTCCGGGCGGGGGAAGGGATTCCAGTTCAGGTAGGGGTAGGTGGGGCCGAAGTCGATGTCCGCCCGTTCGTGACCGTTGAGCTGGGCGAGCGCGTCGGCGAGCTCGGCGTACCAGAGCAGGTCCCCGGCCGTCTCCTCCTCTTCCGGCGCCGTGCCGGGCCGGGCCGCCAGCCGTTCGCTCAGCGACGCCCGCGACTCCTCCTGGTGCGGCTGCGACCACGAGGCGGGGTCGCGCTGCGGGGTGTATCCGGCGACGGCCCGCCACTCACGCATCCCCGCGCCCGCCCAGGCGCCCGGCTGCGGGCGGGCCTCAAGGACGCGGTCGGTGACGGCCTCGATGACGACCTCCGCGTACTCGGCCGCCCTGGCCAGGCGCTGCCTGACGTACGGCTCCCGCGGGTCGTGCCGTTTGGCGGCCAGATCCCGGACGTAGTTGCCGGGCCTGGCGGGCAGACCGGCGAGCCCGGGCACCCGCCGGGCCGCCCGCCCCGCCTCGTCCGGCTTCATGAGGGCGGCCGCGGCGACGAGCTGGTCCGCGCACCGGGCGATGCCCTCGCGCACACCGTGATCGGCCACCGCCACGGCGGTGCGTACCAGCACGGTGGCGGCGAGGGCGTCGGCCACGACGCGCCGCATGAGCGCCGCCCGCTCCCACGGCTCGGGGGACCAGCGGGCCGCTTCCGCCAGCGACGGCTCGTGGCCCAGCTGCTGGGTGATGTGCGCGATCAGCAGTTCTTCCTCGTGGGCCTCGTACCGGGCGGTCAGCTCCTCCAGCCTGCTCTGCCTGCCCTGCATGGCCCGCAACCGCCGCCTGCGCCCGACCCGCTCCCGCTCGGCCGCCACCCGCTCCCACAGATCGAGCAGCAGATCGAGCCGCCGCCTGCGCGGAAACGGGCTGAGCACCCGCTCCAGATGACCAGCCATCGTAGACGCGGCAGCCTCCAACCCCGGCTCCACAACGGCGGGGCCTGGTGTGGGGTCCGCGAGTGCGGGCTCCGGTGTGGGCTCCACGACGGCGGCCTCCGGCGCGAGCGCCACAACGGCGGGCTCCGGTAGGGGTTCGACGACGGCTGGTCCTGGAGTTGCCCCGGCCGCGGCTCCCCCGGGAGCTGGATCGCTGGGTGGCCGTGCCGGGGTCGGCGCGGCGTCCCCCTCCCGGGTGGGGGTGGGCGGGCCGAGGCGTAGGACGCGTTCGAGCTGCTCGGCCCCCAGCACGCCGCTGGCCGCCGAAGCAAGCTGGAGCGCCGCCCAGCGGCCGTCGGCGATGGCCTGACCCGCGGCGGCGGCCACCCGCTTGGTCGCCTCCGCCCCGAACAGCGCCACCAGCACCCCGGCCCGCTCACCCAGCCGGTGCATGCCCTCCATCCCCAGCACCCGCACCGCGGCCAGCACCGCGTCCCGCCGATCGCCGCGCGCGCCGTCCAGCCGAGCGGAGACGAACCCCGGGCACAACTCCATCCCCGCCCCGGCCGCCGTAGGACCGTCGGCGAGAAGCCGGCCGAGCTCAGCCACCGCCGGCCCCGGATCGCCCCCGGCGGGCCCCACCACGACCGGCGCACCCTCGGCCGGAACCCACACCACCGCCCCGCTCTCCGCACGGCTCCCTACGCGGCCCTCCGCGTCGCTCCCCGCGTTGTCTCCAACGCGCCCCTCCGCGTCGCTCTCCGCGCCGCCCCCAACGTGGCCTTCCGTGTCACTCCCCGGACGGTCCTCCCCGCCGCTCCCCGTGCCGCGCCTTGGACCGTGGTCCATCACCGGTCGCCCCCGCGCGTCCCAGACCCGCTGGTCGCGTCCCGTCACCACTCCGAATGCCAGCCGCACCACATCCACATGATTCGGGCAAAGACGCCCACCAGGCAACCGGATTGACGAGGCCCGGAGTCAGGCACGCCGGGCGCCGAGCACCTCGTGCAGCTCGGCCGAGCAGCGGGCCAGCTCCTCGGCGTGCGCGCCTCTGCCCAGCGTGCGCGGCCTGGGCACGTTCACCTCCACGATCGTGTGGACGCGCCCGGGACGCGGCGTCAGCACCACGACCCGGTCGGCGAGCAGCACCGCCTCCTCGATCGAGTGCGTCACCAGGACGACCGTGGCCGCGTGCTCCATGTGGATCTGCTGCAGCTCGATCGACAACTCCTCCCGCGTCAGCGCGTCGAGGGCGGAGAACGGCTCGTCCATCAGCAGCACGCGCGGCCGCTGGATGAGCGCCCGGCACAGCGCCACCCGCTGCTGCATCCCGCCCGACAGCTCGTGCGGCAGCCGCCGGTGGAACGCCTCCAGCCCCACCATGTCCAGCAGTTCGCGCGCCCGCCGCCGGTGCTCCTCCCCGCGCCATCCGAACACCTCGACCGGCAGCAGCACGTTGCCGAGCACGGAACGCCACGGTAGCAGCGCGGGACGCTGGAACATGATGGCCACGTCACGGCGCGGCCTGACCACCGGATCGCCGTCCACCAGTACCTCGCCCGACCCGGCCACCAGCAGGCCCGCGATCAGCCGCAGCAGCGTGGACTTGCCGCAGCCGGACCGGCCCACGATCGCCACGAACTCCCCGCCGGCCACGTCGAGATCGACCTCGCGCAGCGCCTCCACCGCACCCCGGCGCCCGCCGAACACCTGGGACACCTTGCTCAGCCGGATCACCTGGCGACCTCCTCGGCCCCGAGCCCGGATCGATCTCGCCGGAGGATCCAGCCGGCTCGATCCAGCCGGACGGGTCCAGCCGGGTCGATCTCGCCGGATCGATCTCGATCGTAGACGACGCCCGCCGCGTCCACCTGACGAAATCCTGCCGCGATATTGACCGGAGGCGTCAAACGGTCATGATCGGTGTCATGAGGCGACTGCCGCGTGTCATCATGACCACCGCCATCGTCGCGACGCTCTCCCTCCCCGCCGGCTGCGGCTCGGGAGGCACGGAGCCGTCACCTGCCCGGCCGGCCGCCGACCAGGTCACCTACGTGACCGGCTTCGGCACCTTCGGCCGTGAGGCCTACGTCTACGTCGCCATGGACAAGGGCTACTTCCGCGAGGCCGGCATCGAGGTCAGCGTGCAGCCGGGCACGGGCAGCGGCGAGAACATGGCCGCGCTCGCCGGCGGCCGGGCCCACTTCTCGCCCATTGACTTCACCGCGATGCTGCTCACCGCCGGCAGCGGCAGAGCGACCGGGACGGTCGCGGTCGCCGCCGTCCACCAGCGCACGCTGGCGGCGCTCATGACCCTCGGCGACAGCGGCATCAGCGAGCCGAAGGACCTGGAGGGCAGAACCGTCGGGGACACGGCCACGTCGGTGATCGCCATGATGTTCCCCACCTACGCCAAGCTCACCGGTGTGGACAGGAGCAAGGTCAAGTGGGTCAGCCTGCAGCCGGCGCAGCTGGCCGCCAACCTGGCCTCGGGGAAGGTGGACGCGATCGGCCAGTACGTGGTCGGCCGGCCCACCGTGGCCAACGCCGCCCGGGGCAAGGAGGTCAAGGTGCTGCCGTTCGGCGATGTCATCACCGACATGTACGGCTCGGCGCTGAGCACCTCCGCCACCCTCGCGGTCCAGAACCCCGACCTGGTCAGGCGGTTCACCGGCGCCCTGTTCAAGGGGCTGGCGTACGCGGTGGACAACCCCCGGGAGGCGGCCAGGATCCTGCTCGCGCACCAGCCAGCCCAGAACGCCGAGGCCGCGGCCGCCGAGCTGACCCTGATCGCCCCGTACGTGCGCCCGGCCGGAGGCGAGCCGATGGGGGCGATGAGTCGCGAGCGCGTCGAACGCGCGATCGGCGTCCTGCGCGAGGCCGGGGCCTTCACGGGCGAGGTGGCGCCGGAGTCGGTGGTGTCGTTCGGCCTCGTCCCCAAGGGCTGAGCCGTGGAGGAGGGCGGGCGGCACCGGGACGCGGTGACGGCGGCGGGCTGGTCGGCGCTGGGTGTGACGGCCGCGATCGGCGGCTGGGCGCTGGCCGCCGCGGCCTTCGCGATCCCGGAGATCATCCTGCCCTCGCCCGCCGCCGTCGTCACCGCCTTCCTGCGCCTGCCCGGCTACCTGCTGGAGCAGGCCGCGATCACCCTGGCGGAGACCGCGCTCGGCTTCGCGCTCTCGGTGGTCTGCGGGCTGGCGATCGGGCTGGTGATCGCGGCCTGGCGCGTGGCCGAGCTGATGTTCGCGCCGCTGCTGGTGGCCTTCAACGCCGTGCCCAAGGTGGCGCTGGCGCCGCTGCTGGTGGTGTGGATGGGCTTCGGGCAGCAGCCCAAGGTGGTCATGGCGCTGCTGGTGTGCTTCTTCCCCGTCGTGTTGTCGGTGGCCTCGGGGCTGACGTCCACGCCGCCCGAGCTGGTCGAGCTGGCCAGGTCGCTGGACACGCCGCGCGGGCAGACGTTCGTGCGGATCCGCCTGCCCGCGGCGCTGCCGCAGATCTTCGTCGGGCTGAAGGTGGCCATGCCCCTGGCCTCGGTCGGCGCGGTGATCGGCGAGTTCAGCGCGGGCGACGCAGGGCTCGGCTTCGTCATCGTCCAGGCCGGCGGCAGCGCGGACACGGCGCTCGCGTTCGCCGCCATCGCGCTGCTGGGCGTCATGAGCATGGCGCTGTTCTACGCGCTGGTGCTGGCCGAGCGCCTGCTGCTGCCCTGGGTCGCGGAGACGTCCGCGGCACGCTGATCACGACGGCGCTCACCTCGCCGTAAGCCGATAAGTTATACCTAAAGGCCTATTGACATAACTTAAGGCTACAACGAGTATTTTGGCATGTCAGAACGTGACCTCTTGCTTCATGTGCGGATCCGCAGGGCGCTTGAGGCACGTATCCGTGACGGACAGTGGGGTCCAGGCACCCGGATCCCCACCGAGGTCGAGCTCTGCGAGGAGTTCGGGGTCTCGCGCATCACCGTGCAGCGGGCCCTGCGCGATCTCGCCGACGCCGGGCTCATCGTGCGCTTCCGCAAGCGCGGCAGCTTCGTGGCCCAGGCCGTCGGCCGGCACAACTTGCTGCGTTACACCGGCCTGCTGATCCAGGGACCGGAGATGCCGGGCGACCACCGGGTCGTCTCCGCGCAGGTGCTGCCCGCCCAGGCGGCGCGGTTGCGGCTGCCGGGCGTGCCCGGCGAGGAGGCGGTCGTCCAGATGGAACGGCACAAGCTGCGGCCCGACGGCACCGCGGCCAACATCGAACTGCACGTCCTGCCGTTCCGGCTCGCGCCCGACCTGCTCGACCAGCCGTTAGAACCGTTGACCACCCACGCCTACCTGCGCGATCGCGGGGTCGAGCTGGTGCGGGCCAGGCTCTACGTGGAGCCGCACGTCCTCACCGGGCCCGAGGCGGAGCTGTTCGCCCTGCCGCCGGGCGCGCCCGTCTTCCGCTGGACCCGCGAGACCTGGACCCGCCGCGGCGAGATCGCCGAAGTGGTCGAGATCGTCATCCCGGCCGGGTCCGAGCGCTTCTACGTCGAGACCGATCTGAGCGGCTCCTCCGACCACAGCTGAATCCCCTTTTCCCGACAGATCGGCCCACCCCCGTGCGCCGGGCCCGCCCGCGCCACGGTCCCCAGCCATGCCCGAAAAACCGTCCCCAGCCATGCACGCGAAGCCATGCACGCGAAGCCATGCACGAGTAACCGTCCCCAGCCATGCACCCGAGAAGGAGCGGATCCATGACCTCTGTCGCCGTCGTCGGAGTCGGCGCCGTCGGCTCCATGGCCCTGTGGCGGCTGTCCGAGCGCGGCATCCCCGCCGTCGGATTCGACGCCTACGCACCCGGCCACGACCGCGGCGCGGCCGGCGGCGAGTCACGGATCTTCCGCACCGCCTACAAGGAGGGCGTCGCGTACGTGCCGCTGCTGCGTCAGGCCCGCGACCTGTGGGAGGAGCTGGAACGCCGGTGCGGCCGCCGCCTGCTGACCCCGGTCGGCGGCGTCACCGTCGGCCCGCGCGAGCACCCCTCGATCCGCGCCGTGCTGGACGCCGCCCGCGCCTGCGACCTGCCCGTCGAGGTCCTGACCGGCCAGGACGCTCGCGAGCGCGTGCCCGAGCACCCGTTGCGCGACGGCGAGGTCATGGTCGCCGACCCCGAGGCCGGCCACCTGCGCCCCGAGCCCGCCGTGGTGGCCGCCGCCGCGGCGGCCGAACAGGCGGGCGCCCGCATCGCCCGCTACACCCCCGTCACGGCGGTACGCGAGGACGCGGCCGGCGTCACCGTCGTCACCGCGGAAGGAGAACAGCGCTTCACCCACGCCGTCCTCGCCCCCGGCCCGTGGGCGCGCACCCTGCTCCCGCACGAGCCGATCGTGGCCAAGGCGATCACCTCGACCTGGTTCCCGCGCCGCGACGAGAGCCTGTTCGACCCCGGCCGGTGCCCGATCGCCATCCGCGTCGGCGAGCCCGCCTACTCCTGCTTCCCCTCCGTGGACGGCGCCGGCGTCAAGGTCAACCTGCACGTGCCGTGGCAGGAGATCGGCTCGCCCGATTCCCTGGCCCGCAGCGTCCCCGCCGCGTACGTCAGGCAGGTCGCGCGGGCGGTCGCCGCCACGCTGCCCGGCCTGCGGCCCGACCCGGTGCGCGTGGCCACGTACGCCGACGCCTTCACCCCCGACGGCCACGGCCTGCTCGGCCGGCGGGGCCGCACCGTCGTCGCCGCCGCCTTCAGCGGGCACGGCTTCAAGCTCGCCCCCGTCTTCGGCGACATCGTCGCCGACCTGGTCGAGAGCGGCGCGACCACGCGCGGCATCGGCCACCTAGCCCCGGACCGCCCCCTTCGGAGGTCGCCATGAAACCCGTCACGCCGATCGCCGGCCTCATGCTCGCCACCCTCGCCCTGTCCTCCTGCGCCGCACCCAACCCGTCCGCCGCTCCCGGCACGCTGGTCGTCGCCGGATACGGCGGCTCGTACGAGGAGGCGTTCAAGCAGTCCGTCATCCCCGGCTTCGAGAAGTCCTGCTCCTGCCGCGTCACCTACATCTCCGGCAGCTCCACCGACACCGTCGCCAAGCTGAAGGCCCAGCAGTCCGCCCCGCAGATCGACGTCGCCCTCATCGACGACGGCGTGCAGAACCAGGCCGTCCAGGCGGGCCTGCTGGCCAAGCTCGACCCCAAGACCGTCACGAACCTGGCCGACGTCATCGACCTGGCCCGCCTGCCCGGCGACGTCGGCGTCGGCTTCTCCCTGAACGCCACCGGCATCGCCTACAACACCGACTACTACGCCAAGAACGGCCTGCCCGCCCCCAGACGGCTGGCCGACCTGGCGCACGCCGGGCTCAAGGGCAAGCTGGTGATGCCGTCCATCACGCAGACGTACGGCCTGGGCGCCCTGCTCATCGCGGCCAAGGTCGGCGGCGGATCCGAGCGCGAGGTCGACCCCGGCTTCGCCGGCGTCAAGAAGGTCGCGGCCAACGCCGTCACGTTCGACACCACCGCCGACGTGTCCAACTACTTCCTGCAAGGCCAGGCCGTGGCCAGCGTCTGGGGCAACTCGCGGGTGCAGATGCTGGCCAAGAAGGGCTTCCCGGTCGAATTCGTCTACCCGGAGGAGGGCGCGCTGCCGCTGATCGCCACCGTGAACGTGGTGAACAAGGCCCCCCACGCCGACCTGGCCCAGAAGTTCGTCAACACGCTGCTCGAACCGGCCGCGCAGAAGGCCATGGCCGAGTCCAACTTCAACGGCCCCACCGTCAAGGGCGTCGAACTCGACCCCGCCCTCGCGGACAAGGTGGTCGGCCAGGACCGGGCCGCCGAGCTGCGCAAACTCGACTGGGCCGCGATCAACGAGAACCGTTCCGCCTGGACGGACCGCTGGAACAAGGAGATCGAGACCTCATGACCAGGCTGCTCGCCGCGGCGCTGGCCCTCATCGGCCTGACGGCCTGCTCCCCGCCGAACCCGGCCGCGTCCGCGGGCACGCTCGTCGTGGCCGGGTACGGCGGCTCCTACCAGGAGGCGTTCGAGCAGGCCGTCCTGCCCGGCTTCGAGAAGTCGTGCGGCTGCCGGGTCACCTACATCGCCGGCAGCTCCACCGACACCGTGGCCAAGCTGAAGGCTCAGCAGGCCGCCCCGCAGATCGACGTCGCCCTCATCGACGACGGGCCGCAGGCCCAGGCGGCGCAGGCGGGGCTGCTGGCCGCGCTCGACCCGGCCGTCGTCACCCGGCTGGGCAAGGTGGAGCGGATCGCCCGGCTGGACGGCGACGTCGGCGTCGGCTTCGCGATGACCGCGACCGGGCTGGCCTACAACAGCGAGTGGTACGCCAAGAACGGCCTGCCCGCCCCGGAGAAGCTGTCCGACCTGGCCGACCCGAAGCTCAAGGGCAAGGTCGTGCTGCCCTCGATCAGCAACACGTACGGCGTGGGCGCCCTCATGCTGGCGGCCCGTGAGGGCGGCGGCTCGATCGAGGCCGGCTTCGACGGGATCAAGAAGGTGGCGGCCAACGCCTTCACCTTCGACACCACGGCCGACGTGTCCAACTACTTCCTGCAAGGGCAGGCCGTGGCCAGCGTGTGGGGCGGCTCCCGGGTGGAGACGCTGGCGGACAAGGACTTCCCGATCACGTTCGTCTACCCGGAAGGAGGCGCCATCCCGCTGCTGGCCACCGCGAACGTCGTCGCCAAGGCCCCGCATCCCGATCTGGCGCAGAAGTTCGTCAACGCGCTGCTGGAGCCGGCCATCCAGCGCAAGCTCGCCGCCGAGGGCTACGACGGCCCCACCGTCACCGACGCCACCCTCGACGCCGCACTGGCCCGGCGGGTGGTCGGCACGAAACAGGCGGCCGGCATGACCGCGCTCGACTGGAAGGACGTCAACGCCCACCGCGCGGCCTGGACCGACCGATGGACGAAGGAGGTCGAACAGTGACGAGCACCCCCTTGACCAGCGCGAAGACGCCGCCCGGGACGGACGCCCCGCGCGGGCGGCTGCGCCTGGACGGCGTGCGCAAGATCCTGGGCGGCAAGGAGGTCGTCTCGGCCGTGGACCTGGAGACCGAGCCGGGCGAGTTCCTCACCCTGCTCGGCCCGTCCGGCTGCGGCAAGACGACCACCCTGAACATGATCGCCGGCCACCTGACCGCCGACGGCGGCCTGATCGAGGTGGACGGCCGCGACATCACCACGGTCGCGCCGCACCGCCGCTCCATGGGCATGGTCTTCCAGTCCTACGCCCTGTTCCCGCACATGACGGTCGCCGAGAACGTCGCGTTCGGCCTGCGCATGCGCAAGGTCGCCGCCGCCCGGCGCGGCAAACAGGTCGCCGAGGTGCTGGAGCTGGTCGGTCTGGACGGCATGTCCGAGCGGCATCCGCGCCAGCTGTCCGGCGGCCAGCAGCAGCGCGCCGCGCTGGCCAGGGCCTTGGTCATCCAGCCCGACCTGCTCCTGCTCGACGAGCCGTTCTCCAACCTCGACGCCCAGCTGCGGGTACGCCTGCGCGACGAGGTCTCCGCGCTGCAACGCAGGATCGGCACCACCACCATCCTGGTCACCCACGACCAGGAGGAGGCCCTCGCGGTCTCCGACCGGATCGCGGTCATGGCCGACGGCGTCATCCACCAGCTCGACCGGCCCCAGGAGGTCTACCTGCGCCCGGCCACGGACTTCGTGGCCCAGTTCATCGGCGAGGTCAACGCCCTCGACGGCACCGCCGCCGGCGGCGGGACCTGCGAGGTCGCGGGCCGGAAGGTGTCCGCCACCCCGGTCGGGCAGGCTCCGGCCGAAGGCGCCGCCGTGCGGGTGTACGTACGGCCCGAGGTCGTCCGGGTCGGTCCCGGCGATCAGGGCGAAGGACTGCGCGGGACCGTGCGCGACACGCGTTTCCTCGGCTCACGCATCCGCTGCGTCGTGTCCACCCCGGCCGGAGAGGTGACGGCGGCGCTGCCGTTCGACGCCCGGGTGCCGGCGGCGGGGGAGGAGGTGACCTGCTCATGGCGGCCGTCGGACGCGTCGCTGGCGGCGCGGTGATCGCCGGAGCCGGCCGCTCCGCCCGCCGGACGGGGCTGCTGCTCGCGCTGCCCGCCCTCGTGATCTTCGCGCTGCTGTTCGTGGCGCCGCTGTTCACGCTGGTGGCCAACAGCTTCAGGACGCAGACCGGGGCGTTCACGCTCGGCAACTACGCGCGCTTCCTCGGCGACCCGTTCTACCGGGACGTGCTGTGGAACACGCTGAAAGTCGCCGGTCTCACCACGCTCGGCTGCCTGCTCGTCGGCTACCCGTTCGCGCTCTACCTGCGCGGGCGCTCGCCCAGGGCGCGCAACTGGCTGGCGCTGCTCCTGCTGTCGCCGCTGCTGATCAGCATGGTCATCCGCGCGTACGGATGGCTGGTGGTACTCGGGCCCAACGGCCCCGTGGCCTCGGTGATCAAGTGGTTCGGGCTCACGCCGCCGCAGCTCCTCTACAACGACACCGCCGTGCTCATCGGCATGGTTCACGTGATGCTGGCGTACATGGTGCTGCCCCTCATGGGCAGCCTCGACCGGATCGACCCGACGCTCGTCCCGGCCGCCAAGGGGCTCGGCGCGCCCGGCTGGACCTGCTTCTGGCGGATCACGCTGCCGCTGTCGGCGCCCGGCACGCTGGCCGGCGCGATGATCGTGTTCAGCCTGACCGCCTCCAGCTTCGTCACCCCGGCCATCCTCGGCGGACCCAAGGTGAAGCTCATGCCGTACTTCGTCTACACGCAGGCCACGACCACCCTCGACTGGCCGTACGCGGCGGCGATCGGCTTCGTGCTCGTGGTCGTCACGACGGGGCTGCTGCTCGGCTACTCGCGGCTGCTGCGGCGGGGCAAGGGGGAGGTGGTGTTCCAATGACCGGGACGGGCCGGCTGACCCGGGTGCTCGGCGGCGTGTTCGCGGCGCTGGTGGGGGCGTTCCTCATCGCGCCCGTCGCGGTGACCGTGGCCTCCTCCCTGACCGAGACCTCGTACGTGACGTTCCCGCCGCAGGGCATCACCCTGCGCTGGTACGCCGAGGTGCTGCGCAAGCCGGAGTTCCTGTCGTCGTTCGCGGTCAGCGCGGGCGTGGCGGTGGCCGCGGCGGCGATCTCGGCCGTGGTGGGGCTGGCCGGCGGGCTGGCCATCCACCGCTACCGCTTCCCGGGCCGGGCAGCGCTGGAGACGGTGCTGTCCAGCGCGTTCGCGGTGCCCACGATCGTGCTCGGCATCGGGCTGCTGCAGTGGTTCGCGCAGATGGGGCTGGCGTCGAGCCCGTTCACGCTGCTGCTGGCCCACCTGGTGCTGACCGTCCCGTACGCGGTGCGGCTGGTCCTCGCCGGGCTGGCCGGGCTGGACCGCTCGGCGGAGAAGGCCGCCGCCGGGCTGGGCGCGCCGCCGTTCCTGGTGTTCTGGCACGTGACCCTGCCGGCCGTGCGCGGGGCGCTGATCGGAGGGGCGTTCTTCGCGTTCATCACCTCCTTCGACGACCTGACCGTGGCGCTGTTCGTGGTCACCACCGACCTGCAGACGCTGCCGGTGCGCATCTTCAACTACATGCAGTACGACTACGACCCCACCGTCACCGCCATCGGCACCCTGATGGTGCTGTTCGCGCTGGTCGCGGTCGTCGTCATCGAACGATTCGTCGGCGTCGCCAAGCTCTTCGGCGCCGACGAGGAGCACGAGGGAAAGGAATGAGCGTGCGAGTCGTCGTCATCGGCGCGGGGGTGCTCGGATCCGCGGTCGCGGCCGGGCTGACCCGGCGCGGCGCACAGGTCACGGTGCTGGAGGCGCGCGCCCCGGGGGCCGGCACGTCGTCCACCTCGGTCGCGTGGGTCAACGCCAACAACAAGACGCCGAAGGAGTACTTCGACCTCAACCACGCCGCCGTCTGGGCGCACCACCAGCTGCCCGGCGACTGGTTCTTCCCCACCGGCAACCTCGAATGCGCGCTCACCGACGAGCACAAGGAGCAGCTCGAGGCCCGGGTCGGCCGGCTGATCGCCATGGGTTACCCGGTGGAGCGGGTGACCGCCCGCCGCGCCCTGGCCCTGGAGCCGGACCTGGTGCCCCCGCCGCCCGGCACCGAGTACGTGTTCTTCCCCGGCGAGGCGTACGTGCAGCCGCTGCGCCTGCTGGGCCGGCTGCTCGGCGAGGCCCGCGATGGCGGCGCCACGGTCGAGTCGGGCGCCGAAGTGACCGCGATCGAGACGTCCGCCTCGGGCGCGAAGGTGACGCTGGCCGACGGGCGTACGTTCGCCGGCGACGTGGTCGTCACCTGTGCCGGCCGCTGGACCGAGCGGGTCGCCGCGCTGGCCGGGGTGACGATCCCGATGCTGGACCCGGCCGTGTCCGGCACGGTCACCAACGGCTTCCTGGTCACCACGGCCGCGCTCCCGGCCCGGCTGTCGCGCGTCCTCACCACCGCCGCGCTCAACCTGCGCCCGGACGGAGGCGGACGGCTGCTGCTGCAGTCGCTGCCCCTGGACGGCCTGGCCCGACCGGACGCGCCCGTGCCCGGCGAGGTGATCAACGAGATCCTGACGCTGCTGCCCGGCGTCCTGCGCGGCACGGAGGGCGCCACGGCCGAGCGGGCGGTGGTCGGCCAGCGCGCGATGCCCGGCGACGGGCTCACCGTGGCCGGGTTCGCCGACGCGGGCCGGCGGATCTACACGGTGGCCACGCACAGCGGGGTCACGCTGGCGCCGCTGCTGATGGAGGAGGTCGCGGGGGAGGTGTTCGGGCAGGAGTCGGCGCTGCTGGCCCCGTTCCGGCCGGACCGCTTCGCCTACGGCACCGCCGGCCCGGCTCCCACCCCGGCCCGCCGCCCCGGCCAGCAGTGACGGCGAGCCCGCTGGTCGCCGAGGTGATCGACGTCCCGCTCACCAGGTGACCGGGAGTTCGTGCACGCCGTAGACGACGGCGTCGGCCTTGTACGGCAGATCCCCGGCCGGTACGGCGAGCCGCAGGGCGGGGACGCGGCGGAACAGGGTGTCGAAGACGATCCGCAGCTCCATCCTGGCCAGGTTCTGGCCCAGGCACTGGTGCGGGCCGAAGCCGAAGGTGAGGTGGTGGCGGGCCCCGCGCTCGACGTCCAGTTCGCCCGGTTCCGTGAACGCCGCGGGGTCCCAGTTGGCCGACAGCGTCGAGACGACGACACCCTCGCCGGCCTTGATGCTCACCCCGCCGATCCGCACGTCCTCGGTGGCCACCCGAGTGGTGACCCCGTCGGCGACGGCGAAGTAGCGCAGCAGTTCCTCCACGGCCAAGGGCGTCCTGTCCGAGTCGTTCCTGATCACGGTGAGTTGTTCCGGGTGGGAGAGCAGCCCGACCACGCCGAGCGAGATCATGTTCGCCGTGGTCTCGTGCCCGGCGGTCAGCAGCAGGAACGCCAGGCTCACCAGGCCCCCGTGGTCGACGGCGCCCTCCCGCCGCTGCCGGGCGATCTGCCGGCCGAGCAGATCGTCGCCGGGTGCCGACTCCTTGCGGGTGACCAGGTCGTCGAGGTAGGCGCGCAGGTCGGCGAAGGCTCGCCGCCGGTCTTCGAGCGAGCTCCGGCTCACCATCATGGAGGCACGGCTCTGGAAGAAGTCGTGGTCGGCGTACGGGACGCCGAGCAGCTCGCAGATCACCAGGGACGGCACCGGCAGGGACAGCGCCCGCACCAGGTCGACCGGCCGCCGGTCGGCGGCGAGCAGATCGTCGACGAAGTGGTCGACGATGGCCTGGATCCGCGGGCGCAGCGCGGCCAGCCGCCGCACGGTGAACTCGCCGATCACCGGGCGGCGGGCCGCGGCGTGTTCCGCGCCGTCCATGCCGAGCAGCAACGGCGGCTGCTCACGGAGCTGGCGCAGGGTCGCCGGATCGAGACTGTAGAGCGGGAAACCGTCCTTGCGCTTGTCGGAGGAGAAACGGGGGTCGGCGAGGACGGCGCGGCCCTCCTCGTGCCCGGCCACCCACCAGGCCTCGCCGCCGGCGGCCAGGCGGACCCTGCTGATCGGCGCCTGCTCGCGCAGCCGGTCGTAGGCGGTGGGCGGGGCGAACGGGCAGTCCCGCTCGACCGGCAACTCGATTTCGGTGCGACTCTTCATCATGAATGACCTCCTGATGGATCTGGCGGGTTCTGTCCGTGCCGGCGACGGCCTCGGGCGTGGCGCCGGTGTTCAGCGCAGGGTGAGCGGGGTCTCGGACGCGATGCGGGTCAGCTTCTGCGGGTTGCGGACGTAGTAGAGGCCGGTGATGCGGGCGTCCTCCACCCGGACCGCGATGACGCCGTCGATCGCGCCGTCCAGGCGGAGCAGCAGCGCCGGGTTGCCGTTGACCACGGCGGGCTCGCTGGTGAGCTGGAACGGGGCTCGGCCGAGCCCGTTGACGATCATGCGGGCCACCTTGCCGGCGCCGGTGACCGGCTGCGGCGCGGCCTGCTTGACGCCGCCGCCGTCGCTCACCAGGACGACGTCAGGGGCGAGCACGTCGAGCAGGCCCTGCAGGTCTCTGGTCTCCAGCGCGCGCCGGAACGACTCCAGCACCACCCGGGTCTGGCCCGGGGAGACCACCTCACGCGGATGGCGTGACTCGACATGCCGGCGGGCCCGGTGCGCGATCTGCCGGACGGCCACCGGGCTCTTGCCGACGGCGGCGGCGATCTCCTCGTGACTGACGCCGAACACCTCGCGCAGGACGAAGACGGCGCGTTCGGTGGGGGAGAGCGTCTCGAGGACGAGCATGAGCGCCATCGACACACTCTCGGCGAGCTCGACGTCCTCGGCCACGTCCGGCGTGGTCAGCAGCGGCTCGGGCAGCCAGGGGCCGACGTACTCCTCCTTGCGGCGCCGGACGGCGCGCAGCCGGTCGAGCGCGCGCCGGGTGGTGATCCGCACCAGGTAGGCGCGCTGGTCCCGCACCTGCCCGAGGTCGACCCTGACCCACCGCAACCAGGTCTCCTGCAGGGCGTCCTCGGCGTCGGCCGCCGAGCCGAGCAGCTCGTAGGCGACGGTGAACAGCAGGTTGCGGTGGGCGAGGAACGCTTCGGTGGCCGGGTCCGTCCGGCCGCTCCTCGTGGCGTCCCCGTACTCGTTCATCTTTGGCTCCTGCCTGTCGCTCTATGCACAAGGCGTCGGAGCCCGCCGTTGTGTGACACCCGTGCCCGGTGACACACGTCACATGGCCGCGCTGTCACAGGGCGCGGGGCGCCGGCGCCGCATGGTCAGGACGCCCTGCCTCCGCCGGCCGGGATCAACACGAGGAGTCACCCATGAAGCACCGCATCATCGTCCTCGGCGCCGGATACGCCGGGGCCTACGTGGCCGGGAACCTGGCCCGCCGGCTGTCCCCGGAGGACACCGAGATCACCGTGGTCAACGCCGTGCCGCACTTCGTCCAGCGCATGCGGATGCCCCAGGTCGCTGCCGGGCAGGAGGTGGAGGCGCCCCTGCTCGCCGACGTCTTCGCGGGCACGGAGATACGGCTGCGCCTGGCCCGCGTCACCGCCGTGGACCCCCTACGCCAGGTCGTCGCCGTGGCCGCCGCTGACGCTGACGGCGAAGGTGGAGATGAGCTCGGCTACGACACGCTCGTCTACGCGCTCGGCAGTCGCGTCGCCGACCACGGCGTCCCCGGCGTGGCCGAGCACGCCTTCGACGTCACCGGCCGGCCCTCGGCGCTGCACCTGCGCGAACGCCTGGACCGGCTGTCCGGGCCAGGCGGGAACGGGAACGTGCTGGTCGTCGGCGACGGGCTGACCGGCATCGAGACCGCCACCGAGATCGCCGAATCACGGCCCGGCCTGTCGGTGACGCTCATCGCCCGCGGCGAGCTGGGCGCCCGGCTCTCCGCCGGCGCCCGCCGCCACCTGCGCCGGGCCTGCGACCGGCTCGGCGTCACCGTCCTGGAGCACACCAGCGTCGCGGCCGTCGAAGCGGCGCGGGTGCGGTGCGCCGACGGCACCGCCCTGGCGTCCGACGCGACCGTGTGGACGGCCGGGTTCGCCGTCACCTCCATCGCCGCAGCCGGCGGGCTGGAGGTCACCGGGACCGGTCAGATCGTCGTCGACCGCACCATGCGGTCGGTCTCGCACCCGAACGTGTACGCCGTCGGCGACAGCGTGCACGTCGTCGGCGACCACGGCCGGCCGCTGCCGATGTCCTGCGCGTCGGCGGGCTACACCGGGCGGCAGGCCATCGAGGCGATCGTGGGACGCCTGACCGGGCGCACGATCGCGCACACCAGGCTGGTCCACACGTACAACCACATCAGTCTCGGACGGCGGGACGGGATCCTGCAGACGTTCGACGAAGAAGGACGGGCGAAATCGCGGTACTACGGCGGCCGCGAGGGGGCGCGGATCAAGGCGTGGATCCTCAGGATGGCGCTGTGGGCCACCCGGCACCCCACCTACGGCCTGCCCAGGCGCAGGCGCCGCCTGGCGGCCGGCGCGGCTCAGTCGTCGTACCACTCGGGCGTGGCGACCGTGCGCGGATCGGGGGCCGGGCCGGCGCCGGGGCCGGGCTTGACGTAGACCTCCATGGTGTCGGAGCTGTACGGGCGGCAGCCGGCCACGATCCAGTCCGCCTTGATCCTCTCCGCCGGGACGGACTGCTCGTACCAGCCGCCTCCGGGGGAGGACCAGAGCAGGCGGTAGCCGATCTTCGCCCCGCGCCGCAGCACCTCGGCCCGCACGGCTTCGACCGTTCTGCCGTGGGTCGGGTAGCCGGTCATGCACTCGGAATCCGTGGCGAGGTCGTCGCGCACGTAGGCCTCGCCGGCTGCCGCCTGCCGCCCGATCCCGAACACGACCCGTCCGGGGAAGTCGGACGGCAGCCACACCTTCCCGCAGAACGCCGACGCGCAAGGCCGCACCGTCTGCACGCCGACGCTCCCGTGCCAGCGGAAACCCTCGGGCACGACGGGGCCGATGAGCTCGCCCTCCTTCCCCGGGGCCACGGGGACGATCTTCACCGTGACGTTCAGCCCGACGGCTCGGAAGGCCTCCTCGAAGCGCTCGCGATCCGCGGCCGGGTCGGTGACGGTGACGGTGAAGTGGTCCGCGGCCTTCTTGATGGCGACGGCCGCGTTGGCGTACTCGGTGGCCGGGCCGGTCGCGGGCAGGCCGATCCCGACCGCGCCGGCCGCGGCCAGCGCGGTCGCCGCCCCCGCGAGCACGAACCCGCGCGTCCTTACTCGAAACGGGCGGCTGCGCGCCGGCTCGGTCGCCATGATCTCCGCCCGCAGCTCGCGCGCGCCGGGCCCCCGCTCCGGCGCCCGCGGTGCGGGGTCGATGGCTTTAACCAGGTGGTCGATGTCGTTCACGCTTCCCCCATCACGATCGTCGAGGACGGCCGCCGCTCCAGCGCCGCCGCCAGCCGTCTGCGCGCCCGGTGCAGGCGGGTCCGGGCGGCGATGGCCGTGCAACCCACGACCTTGGCGATCTGCTCGCTGGTCAGCTCCTCCCAGCAGGCCAGCGCCAGAACCTCGCGGTCGCGCTCGGGCAGCCGGTCGAACGCGGCGCGTACGTGGTCCAGCTCGGCCGGCCCCGCCGCTCGCTCCGGCCGCTGGGCCGACAGCTCGGCGCGCAGCCGGTCGGCGAGCATGGCCCGGCGCGAGTCACCGCGCCGGTGGTTGGCCAGCACCCGGCGTGCCACGCCGTACAACCACAGCAGCGCCCGCTCGCCCTCGGGGATCTCGCCGGCGCGTCGCCAGGCGATGAGGAACGTCTCGGAGACGACGTCGGCGGTGTCGTCGGCCGAGCCGGTACGGCGGGCGGCGTACTGGTGGATCGCCGGATAGTACGCGTCGTAGACCGCTTCGAAGCGATCCCGGTGTGTCACAGATTCTCCTCGCGAAAGGTGCCTGACACCGTGGTCAGTGTCCGGCACCCCCGCCGGGTGTTGCACCTCGGAGTCCGTTTCCTCCTTGACAGATCACGACTTTCCGATCAAATTAGGCAAGGCTTACCTAACTGAGGAGCGAACCGATGAACCCCTTCGACGACCCGGACGGCGAGTTCCTGGTCCTGGTCAACGATGAGGACCAGCACTCCCTCTGGCCCTCCTTCGCGGCCGTGCCCGACGGCTGGGAGGTCCGTTTCGGGCCTGACGCGCGGGCGGCCTGTCTCGCGTACGTGGCCGGCAACTGGACGGACCTGCGTCCCCGCAGCCTCCGCCGGTGAATCTACAACGTAAAGGCACCCGCCTGCGGAGGAGAAGCCCCATGTCGCCCGCGTCACGCTCGGGGGCGGCGACATCGAACGTTTCACGCCCATGGGGTACGACCAGTGGTTCCGCCTCTTCCTGCCCGTCTCGGCGAACTCGCTGACCCGCCTCCCGCCCCGGCTCACCACGCTCGGCTACGCCCGGTTCCTGACGATCTCGAAGACCGACCGTCCGGTGCTGCGCAACTACTCCGTACGCGCCTGCCGTCCCGCCGGCCCCGAGATCGACGTGGACTTCGTGCCGCACGGCTCCGCCGCCGACGGCACGGCCACACGTGGGCGGAGACCTGCGTACCCGGCGACAGCGTGGCGCTCATCGACGAGGGCATCGGCTTCAACCCGCCGCCCGGGACGCGGCGGGTCGTCGTCGCGGCCGGCGAGAGCGGCCTGCCCGCCCTCGCCGGCATCCTGGCCTCCCTGCCCGCCGACGCCCGCGGGCACGCGCTGGCCGAGATCCCCTCCCCGCAGGACCGGCAGCCGCTCGACCACCCTGAGGGGGTCGAGCGGCTGGATCGTCCGCGACGACCCCGGCGCGGTGCCCGGCACGGTGGCGCTGACGGCGGCGCTGACGGCGGCGCTGGCCCTGCCCATGCCTGAGGAGCCGTGCTGCGGGTGGGTGGTGGGGGAGTCGGAGCTGCCCGTGCGACTGCGGCGGCACCGGGTGAGGGCCGGGGTGCCGAAGGAGCACATCATGTTCTGCGGCTACTGGCGCCATCACTGAGCTCGGCGGCGCGCTGTCGCCGGCGGGCCGCGTCCATGGAAGTGGTGTACCCACCGGCGCCAGGGACCTGGGACCGGTCATGATCCCGCCATGGGCGGAGTGGAGACCCATCGAGACCTCGCCTGGGGCGACTGGCGACCGTCGGGACCTCGCCTGGGGCGACGGGGACCAGTCGAGACCTCCTCGGGGGTGACGGGGAAGCCGTCGTGATCCCGCCGCGGGTCACGGGGACCGTCGTGATCCCGGAACTGTCGTCCCCGGTCGCTAGTGTCCCGATCATGGTCGGCGCGGCCGTGATCAGGCCGCGCCCGGCCGTCCCTTTTCGGTATGGAGGCGCGGTGCCTCCCTAAGGAGGTGCAGGCGTGGACGCGTGGGCGGACGTGCGCAAGCTGGTGCGAGCGGGCGACGTGTTCGGCACGATCAGGGTGGTCACCGAGCTGGACGCGGCCGGCCGGAAGGCGGTCGCCGCCGAGTTGCCCGCGTACGTCACCGGCGAGGCCCGCGCCGCGGGATGGGAGTCGTGGGACCGGCAGATGACGCCGCTCGTGCTGGCCGGCGTGGTGTGCCTGGGCGGGCCGGCCGCCGTGGCGTCGTGGCTGTTCCGGCGCGAGTTCCGGTGGTGGCGCGAGGCGGAGGCCGCCGAGCGGGTGCTCGAACTGCTCGGCGGGCGGCCGGTGGCATGGCGGGCCGACCTGGCGCGGCGGATGTGCGGGCGGCTGCGGGTGCCCGAGCTGCGGCGCTGGGGGCTGGCGGCACGGCTCGTCCGCGAAACGGGCATCGAGCCGCCCGGCGACGACGCGTTCATGGTCGGCTGGCTGCGCGAACTGTGCTCGGAGCCCATCAGGGAGCCGGTCGAAGGGCTGACCGCGGGGCCGATCGCGGGGGCGATCAAGAAGCTGGGGCAGGTCGCGGACGATCCGCTGTTCGCCGCCTACGTCGACCGGATCTTCGAGATCGACGCGCTGGCCGAGACCGACCTGTGGCAGGTCGTCGAGACGGTCGTGCGGCTCGTCGACACCGGCCGGCTGGACCGCGTGGCCGTCCTCGACGCGGTCGTGGGGCGGCTGCTGCGCGACGGCCTCGGCGCGCTCGTACCGCTGGCGGGCCTGCACGACCGGCTCGACCCCGACATCGACGAGGCGTACGCGCGGGCCGGAGACTACGCCCGGTTGCTGCCCGCGGGGCCGGTCGCGGTGGCCGACCTGGCGCTCGCCCAGCTGCGGCGGCTGGAGGAGGCCGGACGGCTGGAGGAAGAGCTGTTCGCGGAGGTGATGCGGGCGCTGGCGTTCCGGCCGGAGAAGAAGCTGCTGCGGGCGGCCATGTCGTGGGCGGGCGACGCGGTGCTGCGCGACGCCGGCCGGACCGGCACGGTGCTGGAGGCGCTGGCGCTGATCTTCGCCCAGGACACGCTGGCCTTGCAGGATCGCGCCGTACGCCTGGCCGTCAAACTCGCGCCCCGCGCGGGGCAGGCGGCACGCGAGGCGGTGCGCCAGGCCGCCACCGAGCTGCCCGACGAACTGCGGGAACGGGTCTCGGCGGCGTTCGGGGGCGGCATCGCCGCGGCCGAGGCGCCCGCCGCGCTCCCGCTGATCCTCCCCGCCGCGCCGT
Source organism: Nonomuraea fuscirosea (assembly GCF_035917475.1). NCBI lineage: Bacteria > Bacillati > Actinomycetota > Actinomycetes > Streptosporangiales > Streptosporangiaceae > Nonomuraea > Nonomuraea fuscirosea. The sequence continues at coordinate 4,104,854 of NZ_CP109074.1, forward strand.
CGATGCCCCCGCCCGTCGCCTCACCCGGCGAACTCGTCGAGGTCCTCACCGCCGGACGCTGGGCCCAGGACGTCCACGCCTTCGAACGCCTGCTGGCGGGCCTGGCCGAGTGGTCGCACCGCGCGCCGGACGAGCTGCGCGAGGCGCTGCGGCCCTGGTGGTACCCGTTCAATCCCTCTTGGTACGGTCACTACGGCAGCGAGATCCACGAGGGCCTGATCCAAGCCGTCTCCCGAGCCTTCCTCGCCTTCGCCGCCCCTGAGCACAGCATCAGCCTGACCCTGGCCGCGTCCGGGACACGGCGGCGACCGGCGTCCCCCGGCCCGCTCGACCGCCTCTACCTGCGCCGCGCGCTGGAGCTGGTGACGCCGTTCGAGGAGGGCACCGGCTACCCGGTCCTGCTGGCCACGCCCACATCGGGCACCGGCCACCTCGACCCGGCCACCCTGCTCGACCGGCTGGAGGCGCTGGAGACCGAGGGCGTGCGGGCCCTGCCGGCCGACCTGGCCCAGGCGCTGCTCCGGCTGCCGCGCCCGTTCTCCGAGCCGGAGGTGGAGCGGGCGGGCCGGCTGACGTCCGACGCGGGGCGCGAGTGCGCGGCGTGGATGCGGAGCGGGGGGCTGGCCGATCCGCCGGTGAGCATGTCCGTACGGCGCTGGGGCCGCTACAACCAGGCGGGGTGGCACCTGCTTGAGGCTGAGCCCGAGATCCCCGCGTCCGACGGGCTGCCCGAGGAGATCCGCGCCCTGTTCGAGATGCGGTCGGGCCACAGCTACACCCTCACCTGGTGGCCGCTCGCCCTGCCCGGCCACCGGGAGCTCGCGGCGGCACATCTGACGGGCTACCTGCCGTCGTCCATGGAGTCCAGCGACGGCCAGACGCGCGCGCTCGCGGTCCTGGCCCACGGCGACGGGCCGCTCGGCTTAGCCACGGCCTACGCCATGGCCTGCGGGATGAGCCACGAGAAGACCACGGAACGAGCCGCCGCCACCGACGCCTTCCTCACCCTGGCCGCACGCGGCGAGGTGCCGGCACGGGAGCTGGGCGAGGCGGTGACGGATCTGGTGACGCAGGAGTTCATCAGGCTCAACCGGGTGGTGTCGGTCCTCGACGACGCCACCCAGGCCGGGGCGCACGAGGCGGTGTGGGCGGTGATCACCCACCTGCTGCCCGGCCTGCTGCCCAAGGAGGGGGAGCGGCCCCGAGCCGGAGCAGCGGACCTCCTGGCGGCGGGGGCACGGGCCGCCAGGATCGCGGGCGCCCAGGCTGACCTGCCGGAGGTGGCGGTGGTCGCGGCCCGCAAGGGATCGTCCAGACTCGTCCTGGAGGCGCGACGACTGATCGGGATCGCCGACGCGTCACCGCAGAAATCTACAATGTAAAGGCCGTCGCTACCTGCAAATCTTTCGAAGAGAACGAACTGAAACACAACAAGCAACGACGACCCGACAGCGGGTTGCTCGATGGGGCGGGTTGAGTGCCGGAGGCGGCTTGTCAAGGGGAGACCGGCCAGGCGAGCGGTCGTTCGGGGGCCGGTAGCTCGGGCCTGTCGTTCGGGCTGGTCGTTTCAGGGAGTCGGCCGTTCGGGGGTCGACCGTTCTCGGGATGGTCGCTCATGGAAGTGGGTCAAGATGCGGAGACGGCTTGCGTGGGAAGCGGGTCGCTCAGCGGAGACCGATCCCTGTAGGGAGCCGGTCGGGCGGCGTAAGAGGGCCGCCAGGGGGTGCGCGCGTATCGGGAGGTGGATTGCTCAAAGAGGCAGGTTGATCAAGGAAGCCGGGTCGCGGTGACGGTCATGGTGGCGTACGGCAGGGTGAAGCGGCCTCCGAGGGCGTCGATGGCGGCGCCGACAGCGTTCAAGATCGGCTCTAGTTCCTCGCGCGGGAGCCGGGTGAGGGTGCCCGAGGTGGGGAGCTGGTCGAGCCACTCGTCGCGGGTGTATGTCCGCTCCCAGTCGTGTCGCCACTGCTCGGGTTCCGCGAAGCCGCCCGCCTCGCGGATGCCGTTCGCGGCCTTGGTGAGCAGCGGCTGGTAGGCGTCGAGGGACTGGCCGGGCGCCTGGCCGTTGACCGGTGAGACGGGCAGGGCCTGCCGGAAGGCGGCGGTGAAGGACTCGAACACCTCCGCCGGCAGCTGGTAGACGTGCCAGAAGGCCGCCAGCCGCCCGCCGGGCCGCAGGATGCGCGCGGCCTGGGTGACGCCGGCGATCGGGTCGATCCAGTGCCAGGCCGTCCCGGCGGCGACGACGTCGAAGGTGCGGCCGGCAGGGTCCCATGTCTCGAACGTCCCTTCCTCGACGTCGAGCCCGCCCCGGCGGGCGAAGGCGGCCATGCGCGGGTCGGGTTCGACGCCCAGCACGGTGCAGCCGGCCGACAGGAACTGCCGCATGGCGGTGCCGGTGCCGCAGCCGACGTCGAGGACGTCGCGCCCGGGGCTGGTGGCGATGATCTGATCGATCAGGGCGTCCGGGTAGGCAGGGCGGGTGCGGTCGTAACGTTCGGCGTCCACCCCGAAGGACTCGGCCATCTCCCGCTGCCGATGAGAGTTCGCGACGTGGGCGTTGCCGGGGGTGGACATGGACGTACGGCCGGAGTCCGGCGTAGAAGTGGTCATGCGCCCACTATAAATGGGCGAGCGCCCACTATGTCAATCGCCACATGCTGCGCGTGGCCGCGGGAGGGCTGGGTTGCTGTCGGCCGGAGGGGAGAAGCGGCAGGCCGGCGTGCTGCCCGGCGGGAGGGCGAGATGGGCGAGATGGGCGAGCGAGCGTTGCCGGCCGAAGAGCGGAATGGACGCCCCGGAGCGCTGCCCTCGGGGGACAGAAGGGATGAGCCGGGGCGCTGCCCCCGGAGAACGGAGGGGATGAGCCGGGGCGCTACCTCCCGGGAAGCGGAAGGGATGAGCTGGGGCGCTGCGGCTGAAGGACGGGTTGGGCGACCCGGAGTGCCGCCCAAAGGGGGCGATTCGGGATGCCGCCGGTCTGAGGACGGGTCGGGCGGCCCGGTGCGTCGCCTGTGGGGGAGGAGCCCGGAAGGGCTGGGCCATCTCGTGCTGCCGATGGGAGTGCACGACGTGGGCGCGGCGGGGCTGGGGCGGCACGACCGGAGCGCACCTGCACCCGGGGCGGGTGGCTTGACCAGCTCCTCCAAGCGGATGAGCCGGGGTGATATGGGCGGCAGGACGCGACGTGGACATGGTTGAGGGTGGCGGCAGAACCGGGGTGCACCTACTCCCGGGATGGGCGGCTCGACGAGCTCCCCTGGACGAGACGAGCTGAGGTGCTGCGAGCGGGAGGGCGCGATGCGGTGGGCATACCGGCCCCGCCTCGTGTTGCGGATGGGGACTGGCACGTGGGCTACGAACGGACGGCGCCGCGGGTTACGAGCGGGTGGTGCCGCGGACGTGGTCGTGCGGCAGACATGGCGTGGGGCCGGATCCCGGAGGTGTCGGGTATGAGGGCCAGGTGCCGCATGGCGTATGAGCGCCAAGGGCGCCACCGGCCGGGATCGGCCGCCAGGCGGTGCACGGCTCGCCGTACCGGCAGGCCGGGGAGGAGGACGTCGGGATCGCCGAGGAGCCTCATCTGGATGCAGGCGATCGCCCACCGGCTCATCCCGGGGATGTCGCGCAGTTGCTCGCGTGCCTGGGCGGGGTCGCAGCCGGTGTCCAGCCTGAGTGTTCCGTCGGCCAGCGCGCGGGCCAATTCCCGCCCGGTACGGCCTGCGGACGCGGTATCGGCCAAGGCCGACATGTCGGGGAACATATGGGTTATCGCGCCGAAGGGGGTGGTGAGCGGTCTCCCGTACGTGCTGACCAGGCCGGCGAGCAGGTCGCGTACCGTCGCGGCTCGCGTCCGGTGGCTGAGCACCGTCCGGATCGCCAGTTCTCCGGGGTCGGCGCAGCCCGGAACCCGGAGGCCGGGGCGGGCCGCGACCAGCGGTCCCAGCGCCGGGTCCGCGCCGAGGAAGGCGTCGATGGCCTGCTGGTCGGCATCCAGGTCGAGCAGCCGCCGGCAGCGCTGCACCGCGGCGGCGAGGTCTCTGAGGTCCTCCAGCCGCAGAGCGCAGACCACGTGCCCGGCCCCGGGCAGCAACGTGATCACGCCCGCGCCGTGCGGCAGCGACAGCGACCTGCTGTAGGCGTCGCCGTCATAGTGCTCGATGCCGGGAACGGCCCGCGCGCCCAGGCAGGCCAGCAGTGCGGGCACGTCCATGGGCGGCCGGTAGGCGAGCCGCACCGTGGTGACCCCCGGCGGCTGGGCACCGTTCCCGGCGCCGCGCAACCGGCTCGGCGTCGTCGCGTACACCTGCCTGATGGTGTCGTTGAACTGCCTGATGCTGGCGAACCCGGCGGCGAAGGCCACGTCGCTGATCGGCAGCGGGCCGGACTCCAGCAACATCCGCGCGGTCTGCGCCCGTCGCGTCCTGGCCAGGGCCTGGGGTCCGGCGCCGACCTCGGCGACGAGCTGACGGTGCACCTGGCGCGGGCTGTAGCCGAGGCGGGCGGCCAGCCCGGCGACGCCTTCGCGGTCGACGACCATCCCCGCGCCCCTGCGTGGCCGGGGCTTCGCCATCCTCAGGACGCTCATGCAGGCGACGCCGCCGATCGGCGCCGCGATCGTCACCCCCCTCCTGGCCGCCGACCTGCTCGGCCCCGCCGCGCTCGTCATGACCCTCGTCGCGGCTGTTCCCGCCGCGGTCCTGCTGAGCATGAAGCACTGACCGGAACGGGGCCGTTCCGCAGAGACGGCTGAGTTTGAGCACGCGTCTGTCAGGAGGGCCAGTGCGACGCCCCGGATAAGGATCGACCGCGGTGTCGGGGCCGGGTGACGTCGCGGCTACCCTAGCCCGGGTGACGATCCGCCCCAGAACCCCGCAAGACCTTCCCGCATGTGTCGACGCGCTCGCTCAGGTCCAGGCCGCCGACCGGTATCCGGTGGACTGGCCGGACGATCCGGGCGGCTGGCTGACGCCCGATGACCTGGCGGCGGCCTGGATCGCGGTGGAGTCGGGTGTGGTGGTCGGGCATGTGGGGCTGACCGGGGACGCGGAGATCGTACGGCTGTTCGTGACCCCGGCGGCGCGCGGCGGCGGACTGGCCGCGCGGCTCCTCGAAACCGCCAGGGCCGCCGCGGCCGGGCCGCTGAAGCTGCAGGTCTCCTCGGAGGGGAAGGCGGCCATCGCCTTCTACGAGCGCGCGGGCTGGCGCAGGATCGGCAGCGACCGGGCCGCCTGGCTCAACGCGGCAGGCGAGCCCGCCCTGGTGCACCACTACGTCAGCCCTTGACGCGACCCGCGTTGCAGCGCGGCGGCATCCCGTCCCAGCCGCTGACGCGGCCCACCTCAGCACCGGCGGCGGCCCGCCTCAGCCGCTGACGCGACCCACCCAAGCATCGGCGGCATCCCGACCCGGCGTCAGACGCGACGCATCTCAGCGTCCGGTGGCGCTGGGCGCGGTCTGCCTCTGCGCCGGGCGGGGACCGGTCTCAGAGGCCGGCGGCCTCGTACAGGGCGGCCAGGTCGAGCTTGCGCATGCCGAGCATCGCCTTCATCGCCCCCTGAGCCGCCATCGGGTCGGCGTGGCCGAGCAGCTCAGACAGTTGCCGGGGGACGATCTGCCAGGAGACGCCCCAGCGGTCCTTCAACCACCCGCACTGCCCCTCCTCGCCGCCGTCCGCGGTGAGTCCGGCCCACAGCTCGTCGATCTCCGCCTGCGACTCGCAGGCCACGTACACGGACGCCGCCTCGGTGAAGGCGGAGCCCGGCCGGCCGTTCAGCGCCATGAACTGCTGGCCGGCCAGCTCGAACGTGACCGCCATGGCCGTCCCGGGGGTGCCGGGGCCGGCCTCGCCGAACCGCTGGACCTCCAGGATCCGGGAGTCGGCGATCAGCGACGTGTAAAGGGTGGCGGCCTCCTCGGCCTGGCTTTCGAACCAGAGGCACGTGGTGATCTTCCGCATGGTGAGTCCCTCCATCAGGAGTCGTCGTGGTCGTTCACCAGGGCGTCGAACGCGCCGGGCGCGGATCGACATCCGCCGCGAAGTTTTTTCGAGGTCAGCCGAGGACCGCGCCGAGCGTCGTCATGATCGGGATGGACAGGCCCGTGGTCACCAGGACGGCGCCGCGGGCCAGCCGCCTGCCGGTGTCGTACGTGACCGCGTACACGTAGATGTTCTGCGCCGTGGGCAGGGCCGCGAAGAGGGTGGCGGCCAGCAGGTGCGTGCCCTCCAGGCCGAGCAGGCGGGCGGTCGCGTACGCCACGGCGGGCTGCGCGAACGCCTTGAGCGCCACCGCCAGGGCGATGTCCCGGCCCACGCCGTCCTCCTCCGGGGCCGGGGCGGCGCGGCGCGAGCCGTACAGGCTGAGCCCGTACGCCAGCAGCGCCACCGGCACGGCCGCGCCGCCGAGCAGGTCGATCGGGCGCATGACCGTGACCGGCAGCGCGACCCCCGCCAGCGCGAACGCGAGCCCGAGCAGCGAGGCCACCGTGAGCGGGTTGCGCAGTGGCAGCAGCAGCGCGGCCCGCGGCGAGCGGGAGCCCTTGTCCAGGACGAGGAAGGAGAGCGGGGTGAGCACGAGCAGCTGGAAGAGCAGGATCGGGGCGACGAGGGCGGCGTCGCCGAGCACGTACAGGGAGATCGGCACGCCCAGGTTGCCCGCGTTGACGTAGGAGGAGGCGAGCGCGCCGATCGTGAGCTGCCGCGCGGTACGCCGCCAGGCGAGCTTGGCCACCAGTACGAACACGAGCGCCGTGAACGCCACCGCGACGACCTGGGTCAGCAGCACCGGCGACAGCAGCGCGCCAAGGTCGGCCCGGGACACGGTGGCGAACATCAGTGCCGGGGTGGCCACGAAGAACGCCAGCCGTGACAGCACCAGCTCGTCGGTGGCGCGCAGCACGCCGATGACGCCGATGACGTACCCGAGCACGGCGACCGACACCAGAGCGGCGAACGCCGCGACAACCCCCGACAACCTGTCCCCTTCCACGAACTGGACGTTCAGGAGCGTATCCGAGGGCCTTTGGGGCGTTTTGGCCGGTCCGCACCGCTTGTCGCCTGCGACGGACGCGGCGGAGGGGGCTCCGGAGGGAATCGGCGCCCGGTGATGGTCATCCGGGATCGCGGGCCGGGCGAAGCAAGGGATGAGCGGGATCGCCGCGCCGGAGGCGTCCGTGCGCGGCACCGGTCCCGTCCGAGCCCCCTACCCGGAGGAGACGGACATGCGTCGCACGTCGTACAAGCTCACCCTGCCTGCCGTGGCCGCGGCCGCCATGCTGATGTTCCCCGGCGCGCTCCCAGCGTCGGCCTCGTCCACCTCGGCCGGCTCGGCGGCGGCCGCCAGTGCGGCCCTCACCCTCACCGGCGGCAGCTGCGAGGGCCTCGCACGGCGCTTCCTCTGCTCGGTCGCCTTCAGCGGAGCGGTCGCGCCGGTCAGCGTCCGCTGGTTCGTGGACGGATCGCACGTGCCCGCGTACGACAACCGGACGTTCGTCGGGATCGGCTGCCAGCCGACCTTCCGCTACGACATCCGGGCGGTGATCTCCGACGGCACCGGCGCGTCCGTGGAGTACCGCTCGAACCCGGTCTGCCGCTCCGGCAACCCGTGATCCTCCAGCCGCACCTGGCAGCGGCCCCGAGCAAGATCGGCTCGGGTAAGGTGCGTGGAATGCCGGAATCTCGCAAGCGCAGGTCCGTCCGCGCCATCGTCCTCGACCCGGGCGATCGGGTCCTGCTCTGCCGCCACGACCTGACCGCCCTGGACGGCCCCGTCGTCTGGGCGATGCCGGGCGGCGGGGTGGAGCCGGGCGAGACTGACCTGCGGGCGCTGCGCCGCGAGCTGATGGAGGAGATCGGGCTGCGCCTGGACGGCGACCCGCCGCTCGTCTGGCACCAGGAGGTGAGCGGCCCGGGGTACGCGCCCGGCTACGACGGCGTGATCAACCGCTACCACCTGGTACGGATCCCGGCGTTCGTCCCGAACCCCGCCTGGTCCGCGGAGCGGCTGGCGGCCGAGCACATCCACGGGATGCGCTGGTGGACGCTGGCGGAGATCGCCGCGGGCCATGGCGGCGAGCTGTTCTCGCCCCGTGACCTGGCCGGGACGCTGGGCGCGCTGCTGGCCGGTGGCGTGCCGGACGAGCCGGTCAGGCTGGGGCTGTGAGCCGCCGGTGAGCGGATCCCGGCAGCGGGCCCGTCAGCGGCGGTCACGGAACGTGCGGCGCAGGTCGTCCACCCACTCCGCGGGGGTCTCCCACGGGATGAAGTGGCCGCCGCGGTCGTGGGCGGTGATGTTGACGTGGTTGTACCAGGCCGCCCGGTCACTCTCGAGGAACCCGCGCACCCGCTCCTCGCTGGTGTGCACGCCGGGCGGGTTCTCGTGGCCGACGAACGTGATGCCCGTGGGCGCCTCGACCACCGGCCACCGGTCGTGCGACGGCGTCCACGGGTAGCGGTTGTTGTTGGCGTAGGTGCGGATCGAGGTGCCGATCCCGCCGCCCGCCCAGAAGATCGTCGCGTGGGTGAGCAGGTCGTCCTTGCTGAAGACCCGCTCGACGTCTCCGCCGTTGTCCGACCATTTCGCCCACCGTTCCAGGATCCAGGCCAGCATGCCGGCGGGGGAGTCGTTCAGCCCGTGACCGAGTGTGGACGGCGCCAGCATGTGCGCGGCCAGGTGCACGGCGAAGCGCCGGTCCATCTCCAGGATCCGCGCGTGGACGTCGGCGGGCAGGCCGGAGGGGATGGGCGCGCCGCCGCTGAAGTCCCAGGCGCGGTCGCCGTTGAACAGCGTGAGCTTCAGCGCGGAGCCGATGTGGATGCCGTGCAGCTCGGCGGCGTACTTGTGGCCGAGCTGCCCCGTGATCAGCGCGCCGACGTCGCAGCCGCCGGCGGCGTACCTGTCGTGCCCCAGGACGCCGGTCATCAGCTCGTGCCAGATCTCGGCGATCTTCCAGAAGTTCATGTCCGGACGGTCCGTCAGCGGGGTCGAGAAGCCGAAGCCCGGCAGCGACGGCACGATCACGTCGAACGCCTCCGCCGGATCGCCCCCGTGCGCGCCCGGGTCGGCGAGCGGGCCTGCCACCTTCGACCAGTGCCAGAACGTCCACGGCCAGCCGTGGCTGAGGATCAGCGGCACCGGGCCGGGGCCGACGCCGGGCTTGCGCATGAAGTGCACGGGCACGCCGCCGACGTCCACCCGGTAGTGCTCGAACGCGTTGATCTCCCGCTCGGCGGCCCGCCAGTCGAAGCCGTCCGCCCAGTAGGAGACCAGCTCCTCCAGGTAGGCGCGGCGCACGCCGTAGTAGCCGTCGTCGTTGCCCGCGTCCGGCTGCCACCGGGTCGTCACCAGCCGGCGCCGCAGGTCGTCGAGGACCTCGTCGGGGACGTGCAGCGGCTGCGGTTCGAGCGGGAACGGCCGGGTCGGCATGGGTCTCCTCCTGGAGCAGGTCGTAGGCGGTCAGTCGCCGAGGCTCGCGGCGATCTCGGTCAGGCGGCCGAGCATCCGCGCCGAGCCGGCCAGCGCCGCCCGCTCGTCCTCGTCCAGGTGCTCCACCAGCCGGGACAGCCGCGCCACCCGGTCCGCGTGGCGGGAGCGGACGATGCGCAGGCCCTCCTCGGTGAGCTCCAGCAGCACGGCCCGGCCGTCGCGCGGGTCGGGGCGGCGCGAGACGAGCCCGTCCTGCTCCAGCCTGGCGACCAGGCTGGTGAGCGCGGGCTGCTTGAGCTGCTCGGTCGCCGTCAGCGCGGTCAGGCGCATCGGCCCCCGGCGTTCCAGCGTGTGCAGCACCGACAGCGTCGAGAAGCTGAGCCTCCTGACCGACGGGAGCCGGATGAAGTAGGTGTTGAAGTCCTCGATCGCGGTGGCCAGCACGTCGAGGTCGAGGTCGGGTGCAGGGTCCGGCGCGGAGCCGGGCTCCGGATCCGGTGGCGCGGGCGTCACGCCCGTATTTATATCAAATATCGATGTATTTCGCCCCGGAAGGGGGGTCAGCCCGTAGCGGAGTCACGGGTACGGCCGTGGGCGTCGTGGGGCAGGTCGGCGTAGTGCCACTGGTGGTCGCGGGCCCGCCGGCACGCCGTCTCCAGGTCGCCCTCCTCGATCGCGGCCAGCAGCTCGGCGTGATCGCGGGCGACGTCGTGCAGGTCGACCTCGGTGGCGACCATGGTGACCGAGGTGCGCGCCTCGATCTGCAGGCTCTCCCAGGTGAGCTTGAGCAGCTCGTTGCGCGCCGCCTCGACGAGATGGCGGTGGAACGACACGCTCGCCCGCGCCGACGCCTCGTCGTCGCCGCGGCCGGCGGCGTCCCGCATCGCCTCCACGTCGGCCCGCATCGCCTCCACCGGCACCGTCCCGGCCAGCAGCGCGAGCCGGGTGGCGGTCTCCTCCAGCGCGGCCCGCACCACGTAACTCTCGCGCAGGGTCTCCTGTACGAACGGGCGCACGAACGTGCCCCGGCGCGGCAGCGTCTCCACCAGCCGCATGGCCTCCAGCTCGCGCAGCGCCTCGCGCACGGGCGCCTGACTGGTGCCGTAGGTGGCCGCGAGCCGGGTCTCCACCAGCCGCTCGCCCGGCCTGACCTGCCCGGAGACGATCCTGCTGACCAGCGAGTCGCGGATCTGCCGCGCCAGCGTGAGCCGCGGCAACTTCGGGGGCTCTTCGGTCATGGCGCGATCCTACCGATCAGCAAGAGGAGAAGATCTCTTGACGCGGGAATCTCGATAATCAATTATCGAGAATTATAGCGCCGTAAACCCCGAGCAGGGAGGCCGCACATGGTGATCGAGGCGGTGCACGTGCCCGAGTCCGTCGAAGCCGTGGTGACCCGGTCGGCCGCCGGCGGCCTGGTCATGGGCGGGGGAACGGTCGTGATGCCGCTGGTCAACAGCGGATCCGCGGGCGTGACCGAGCTGATCAGCCTGCGCCGCGCGGGCCTGGACGGCATCGAGGTGAGCGACGGCGTGGCCACGATCGGGGCGGCGGCCACGCTCACCGCCGTCGCCGAGCATCCCGGGCTCGCGTTCCTGCGCCCGGCGCTGCGCACGATCGCCTCCCCGACCCTGCGCAACCAGGCCACCGTGGGCGGCAACCTGTTCGTCGCGCAGCCGTACGGCGACCTGGCCGTCTGCCTGCTCGCCCTCGACGCCGCCTGCGAGATCGCCGGACCGGCCGGCCGGCGGGACGCGCCGGTCGCGGAGGTCCTGGCCGCCGGGCTCGCCCCCGGCGAGGTCGTCGTCGCGGTCCGGCTCACGCCGCCCCCGCCAGGCGCCTGGCACTACCACAAGGCCATGCGCCGCCGCCTGAACTCCGCCTCCATCGTCACCGTCGCCGCCGTCGTCACGAAGACCACTCCGGAAGACGTGGCCGGCGAGTGCAGGATCGCGCTGGGCGGCGTCGCCCCTCGCCCCGTACGGGCGCCGTCCGCGGAACGGGCGCTGCGCGGCCGTCCACTGACCGAGGAGAGCCTCACCGAGGCGGGCCATGCCGCCCGCGCCGACATCGACCCCTTCGACGACGCCTACGCCAGCGCGTGGTACCGGGCCCGCGTCCTGCCCGTGCACCTCCGCCGCGCCTTCCTGTCCTGAACTCCCTTGAGCGACCCCTGTCATCCCCGACCCCTGTCATCCCCGACCCTGTCACCCGTGAAGCGCCCGCATCCGAAGAGGTGGGACCGTGCCGTCACAGATCGTCTCGCTCGTCGTCAACGGCGAGCACCGTGAGTTCATCGCCGCGCCGGGAGCCACCCTGCTCGCGTGCCTGCGGGAGTCGCTGGGGCTGACCGCCGCCAAGCGCGGCTGCGCGCAGGGCGCCTGCGGCAGCTGCACGGTCCTGGTCGACGGCCGGCCCGAGGCCTCGTGCCTGGTCGCCGTCGAGACCGTGGCCGGCGGGTCCGTCCGCACCCTGGAGGGCGTCGCCACCGGCGGCGACCTGGACGAGGTGCAGAGCGCCTTCGTGGACTGCTTCGCCACCCAGTGCGGCTTCTGCACCTCCGGCATGATCATGGTCGCCGAGGCGCTGCTCGACCGGAACCCCGACCCGAGCGAGGAGGACGTGATCGAGGCGATCTCGGGCAACGTCTGCCGCTGCACCGGCTACCGGCCCATCGTGCAGGCCGTCCTGGAGGCGGCCGCCCGGCGCAGGGAGGAGGCGGTGACGCGATGACGTACCGGCTCGCCCCCGTCGACACCACCGCCTTCGCCGCCGAGCGGGGCGGCGGCGACCTCACCGTGATCGGCTCGGTGGTCCAGCGCTCCGACGCCCGCGGCCACGTCACCGGCAGGACCGAGTTCTTCGAGGACGTGGCCCCGCCCCGGCTCGCGCACCTGAAGATGCACCGCTCGGCCCGCCACCACGCCAGGATCGCCGCCGTGGACCTGGGCGAGGCGCTGGCCGTGCCCGGCGTCCTGCGCGTCCTCACCCACGCCGACGTGCCGAACAACCTGTTCACCCCGCTCAAGCTGATCGGCGTCGGGCCGGACGACGAGCCGATCCTGGCCGTGGACAAGGTGCGCTACCTCGGCGAGCCCATCTGCGCCGTGGTAGCCGAGACCGAGGCCGCCGCGCTGGAGGGCGCCGCCCGGGTCAAGGTCACCTACGAGGACCTGCCGCCCGTCTTCGACGTCGAGGAGGCGCTGCGCGAGGGCGCGCCGCTGGTCAACGAGTACCACGGCCAGAACCACTTCATCTACGAGGGCCACCACTGCCGGCGGATCCGCTTCGGCGACGTCGAGGCGGCCTTCGCCCGCGCCGACCACGTCCTCGAGTGGCGCTACCAGTCGGCGCCGATCGAGCAGGCGCCCGTCGAGACCACCGGCTGCGTGGTGATCCCGCAGGCCGACGGCCGGCTGCGGATCCACTCCGACACCCAGGCGTGCTTCTTCACCCTCGACAACACCGCGCTGATCCTGGAGACGCCGTTCAACAAGCTGCGCATCGTCGGCGGGACGGTCGGCGGCGGCTTCGGCGGCAAGGTGGACGTGGTGGTCGAGCCGATCGCGTGCGTCGCCGCGATGGCGACCGACCGGCCGGTCAAGTTCGTCTACGACCGCGCCGAGGAGATGCAGGTCTCCTCGCCGCGCGCCGCCGAACGCCTCTACATCAAGGACGCCGTCATGAACGACGGCAAGATCATCGGCCGCAAGATCACCCTGTACGTGGACGCCGGCGCGTACGCCCGCCACAGCCCCTACGGCGTCACCAAGGCCGCCGCGCACCTGCCGGGCCCGTACGCGATCCCGAACGTGTGGGCCGACTGCCACTGCGTGTTCACCAACCGCACCCCGTCCAGCGCCATGCGCGGCTTCGGGGTCACCATCGCCGACTTCGCGCTGGAGTCGCAGATGGACCAGGTCGCCCGCACCCTCGGCATGGACCCGCTCCAGCTCCGGCTGCTCAACGCCTACCGCGACGGCGACGTCAAGGCGCACCGCAAGGTCGCCGAGGGAACGGCCCTGGTCGAAGTGATCCAGAAGGCGGCGGAGATGTCCGGGCACGAGCTGCCCGAGACCTTCCGCCGGATGTCGTCCACGACACGAGAGGGGCTGTGATGGCGAAGCTGCGCGGCCGTGGGTACGCCTCGGTCAACTACCCGACCGGCATGAACCTGGGCGGAGACCCCTCGCAGGCCCTGGTCCACGCCACCACCACCGGCACGTTCGTGATCTCGCTGTCCTCCGTCGACCTCGGGCAGGGCATCAAGACGATCGCCGCCCAGTGCGCCGCCGAGACGCTCGGCCTGCCGATGGAGAACATCCTGGTCGACACCGCCGACACCGACACCGGGCCGCACTGCATGGGCACGTTCGCCAGCCGCGGCACCCACCGCGTCGGCAACGCCGTCATCATGGCCGCCGCCGAGGCGCGCGGCGTGATGCTGGAGGTCGCCGCGGAGGAGCTGGAGGTCGACGCGGCCGACCTGGAGACCGACGGCACCGGCTACATCGCGGTCAAGGGCGCGCAGGACAAGCGGGTGCACATCACCGACCTGGCGCTGGCCGCGCACTTCAAGCACGGGCGGACGATCTCCGGGCGCGGCATCTACCTCAAGGAGCCCAGCGTGCCCGTGCCCGAGACGGGGGAGATGGACCCCGACTCCTGCCAGGCGCACGCGTGCACGGTCGCCGTCGTCGAGGTCGACGACGAGACCGGGGTGGTCGAGGTGCTGGAGCTGTTCAACGCCTACGAGATCGGCCGGGCGCTCAACCCCGCCATGGCGACCCAGCAGGTGGAGGGCGGGGCGTGGATGGGGCTGTCGCACGCACTGTTCGAGACCACCGAGCCGTACTACCCGGCCCGCGACCACGGCCCCCGCGACTTCGCCGGCTACCTGATGCCGGGGCCGGCCGACCTCCCCGTCCAGCACAGCCTGCTGCTGGAACGCCCGTCCGCCAACGGCCCGTACGGGGCCAAGGGGATCGGCGAGATGACGGCGAACGCCCCCATCCCGGCCATCGCCAACGCGATCTTCGACGCCTGCGGCGTACGCCTGACGTCGATGCCGTTCACCCCCGAACGCGTCCTGCGAGGGCTGGACGCCCTGAAGACGGAGGAAACATGCTGAAGGTCATCTCCCTGCTCAAGCGGGCCGAGGGACTGTCCCACGAGGAGTTCGCCAAGTGGGTCGTGGAGGAGCACGTCGAGTTCGCCAAGAAGCTGCCCGGCCTGCGCAGGTACACGGTCAGCGTGAGCAACGGCGCGGACGGGGCGTACGACTCGGTGAACGAGCTCTACTTCGACGACGAGGACGCCCGCGCCGCCGCGTTCGGCTCCGAGCACGGCAAGGCCGCGGCGGCCGACGCGGCCGCGCACACCTCCCAGCGCGTCCACCTGCTGACCACCGAGCACGCGCAGCTGTGACCCTGCGCCCGGGCGAGCTGGCCGCCGCGCTGGAGGGCGAGGGGTACTTCGCCGACGAGGGCCTGTGCACGGCCGTCCACCTGGCGCTGCGGCTGGGCCGGCCGCTGCTGCTGGAGGGCGAGCCAGGCGTCGGCAAGACCGAGGTCGCCTCGGTGCTGTCGCGGGTCACCGGGCTGGAGCTGATCCGTCTGCAGTGCTTCGAAGGGCTCGACTCCGGCCAGGCGCTGTACGAATGGGACTACCCCAAGCAGCTCCTCCAGGTCCGGGTGGCCGAAAGCCGCGGCCAGGACGTCGGCGAGCTGTACCGCGAGGAGTTCCTGCTGCGCCGGCCGCTGCTGCGCGCCGTACGGGCGGAGCGGGGCGCGGTGCTGCTCATCGACGAGATCGACCGGGCCGACAGCGAGTTCGAGGCGTTCCTGCTCGAATTCCTGGGCGACTTCCAGATCACCATCCCCGAGCTGGGCACCGTACGGGCGGGCACGCCGCCGATCGTGGTGCTGACCTCCAACCGCACCCGCGAGCTGCACGACGCGCTCAAGCGGCGCTGCCTCTACCACTGGATCGCCTTCCCCGACCCGGACCGGGAGCGGGCCATCCTGCGCGCGTCGGTGCCCGGCCTCGAGGAACGGGCGGCCGAGGGGCTCGTCGCGGCGGTGCAGCGGGTACGGCGGCTGCCGCTGCTCAAGCGGCCCGGCATCGCCGAGTCGGTGGAGTGGGCACGCGGCGCGGTGGCGCTGGCGGAGGACGGCAGCCCGTGGCCCGTGGCGCTGCGCCGGGCCCTGGGCCTGCTGATCAAGGACGAGGAGGACACCCGGCTCCTCCTCGACCACGCCGAGGAGCTGTTCACCGATGCCTGACCCGGCCGCGCGCGAGGACCGGCCGGCGGCGGACGTGGCGGCGGACGCGGCCGATGGGAGGGCCGACGGGAGGGCCGGCTCGGTGGCGGCGGATCCGGCCGGGCTAGCCGCCGACCACCTGTGGGGGTTCCTGACGGGGCTGCGCGCGGCCGGGCTGCCGGCGGCGCCGCCGAAGCGGGCCGACCTGCTCCGCGTGATCGCCGAGTCGCCACCGTCCGACCTGACCACCTTGTATTGGTACGCCCGCGTCACCCTGCTCCAGGACGCCGGCGACCTGCCCGCCTTCGACCGCGTCTTCGACGCCTGGTTCCGGCAGGGCCCCCTCGACGACCCCCCGCTCCCGCGCGACGACGAGCGCACGCCGTCCCCCGGCGCGCCGGGCCACGACGACCCGCCGCCGCACGAGCTGCGGCCCGGCGACGGCACCCGGGCCAGCACCCTGAGCACCTACGGCACGCGGGACCTCGGCCGCACCGGCGAACGCGGGCACGTCCTCATGCGCGCGCTCGAAGCCGCCTGGCCCGCCGCCCTGCCCGCCACCCCGTCCAGACGCCGCCGCCCGGCCAGGACAGGCGACCGGCTGGACGTGCGGCACGCCTGGCGGCGCGCCCGCCGCCACGACGGCGAGATCGTCGACCTGCGCCGCCTCGCCCGCCCGCCCCGCCCCCGCCGCCTGCTCCTCCTGGTCGACGTCTCGGGCTCGCTCCGGCAGCACACTCCCGACCTGCTCCGCGTGGCGCACACCGCGCTGCGCGCCGCGCCGGCCCGTACCGAGGTGTTCACCTTCGGCACCCGGCTCACCAGGATCACCGCCGCGCTGTCGCACCCGTACGCCGACCACGCGCTGACGTCGGTCGCGCGGCTGGTCACCGACGCCGACGGCGGCACGGCGATCGGCGCGGCGCTGCACCGCTTCCTGGCCAACCCGCGCTACGCGGCGCTCGCCCGCGGCGCGCTCGTGATCGTCCTGTCCGACGGGCTCGAACGCGGCGACCCCGCCCCCATGGTCAGGGCCACGGCCCGGCTGTCGCGGCTCGGCCACCGGCTCGTCTGGTGGACGCCGCTGGCCTGCTCACCCGACTACCGTCCCGCCACCCGCGCCATGTCGGCCCAGCTGCCGAGCCTGGACCACCTCGGCGGCGTCCGCGACCTGGCCACCGCGCTGGCGGAGGTCCGGCTCCTGCCCGCCGTCCTGTCCGGCCCGCGCCGCACCGCCGCCAGGCACTGGACCCCGCACCCCATGGGAGCCGCCCGATGACCGATCCGTCCCACCACCGCGCCGGAATCGTGGACGCGCACCACCACATCTGGCGCGCCGCCGACCTGCCCTGGCTGCAAGGGGAGATGGTCCCGCGCATCTTCGGCCCGTACGAGCCGATCCGCCGCGACTATCCCATCGCCGAATACCTCGCGGAAGCCGCGCCCTGCGGCATCACCTCGTCGGTCTACGTCCAGACCAACTGGCCGCTCGGCCGCGCCCTGGACGAGGTCGCCTGGCTGCGCGACGTCCACGCCGAGACCGGCTGGCCCACCGCCGTCGTCGGCAGCGCCGACCTCTTCGACGCCGGCGCCGCCGACGTCCTGCGCCGCCAGGCCGCGCTCACCCCGCTCGTCCGCGGCACCCGGCTGCAGCTCCACTGGCACGAACGGCCCGAGTTCCGCTTCGCCGAAGCCCCCGACCGGATGAAGGACGCCACCTTCCGGCGCAATCTGGCCACGCTCGCCGAGCTCGGCTGGCTGTTCGAACTCCAGGTCTTCCCCGCCCAGATGTCCGACGCCGCCGACCTCGCCGCCGGCTTCCCCGAGATCACGTTCGTGCTCGTGCACGCTGGCATGCCGGTGGGATCCGACGCCGTCGCCGAGTGGACGCGCGGCATGAGGCTGCTGGCCGAACGGCCCAACGTCGTGGTCAAGCTCAGCGGCCAGGGCACCTTCGTGCACCGCGTCGACCGAGCGCTGATCGAACGGGTGACGGCCACGTGCCTGGACCTGTTCGGCTCCCGCCGCTGCATGTGGGGCAGCAATCTGCCCATCGAGAAGCTCTGGACCGACCTGCGTACCCTCCTGACCGCCTGGCAGGACGCGCTCGCCGGCCGGACGGTCGAGGAGGTCCACGACGTCTTCACCGCCACCGCCACCCGCGTCTACCGCCTCTGACCACACTCTGACCGCCTCTGACCGCCACGATTCGCCCAGGACGCCTGCCCGGGGCGATCGAGCGGCGTGTGCGAGCGGCGCGATCGAACGCGGCGGCCCGATCCGGGTACTGTGGGTGAGCGCCGGGGTTCGGTGCCGGCCCCGGCGGCGACGCGGCCGCCGTCCGCTCGCCAGCAGACGCGGCCACCATGGGGAGGCGGGATGCCCGGCAACGCGATCGCCGTGACCGTGGCCGAGGAGCACGGCGTGCTCGTCGTCAGACCGGCCGGAGAGCTCGTGTGGGAGACCGTCGCCGACTGGCGGTCGTGGCTCGACGGGCACGTGGCGGGCGATTCCGGCGTACCCGTCCTGGTGGACCTGTCGGCGCTGACGTTCCTCGACTCGGCCGGCATCTCCAGCCTGCTCTCGACCTCCGAGCGCCTGCGCCAGGCCGGCGTGCCGATGGCCTTCACCCAGCCCGCCCCGCTGGTGCGGCAGTGGCTGCGGATCACCGGGCTGTACGCCCACCTGCCCATCTTCGACACCGTCGAGGCGGCACTCCCGGCCGTACGCCCGCCGCAGTGACGGCCGGCGCGGCTTGTAGACAAGGCTCGCCATTGATCCTTCGTCCAGGGTGGTCCGAGGGCCGCCCTGGGGCCGCGCAGGACCTCGCCGGCCCGCCCGCCAAGGACGCGAGCGGCCTGGGCCTCCACGTCCTTGGCGTCGTAGAGGTGAACGAGCCGGCCCCGCGCCCGGGCGACCTCGGCCAGGACCTGGCGGTACATGACCGAGTCCGCCCTGGCCTCGTACGGCGCGCGCCGCAGGACGGCGAGGTCGTCGGGGAAACCGGCGGGCCAGGCGCCCCGTCTCCGCACCGGCGGGCAGGCCTATCCCGTGCTGAGGTCGCGGCGGCGCAGACCGTACAGGCCGAGGGCCGTCAGCGCCGCGGCGAGGCCGAGCAGCACCACCGTGGCCACCGGCGCGACCGCCTCCAGCGGATGCCAGGGCAGGTGGGACAGCACCGACGCGTTCACCAGCGGGCCGGGCAGCCGCAGGTACGCCCCCAGGACCGAGACGAACCCGCTGCAGCCGAGCACGGCCCAGGCCGTCGCGCCGGCCGCGCGCGGGGCGAGCCCGAGCAGGGCGGCGGGCACGGCGAGCAGGACCAGCACCTCCGGGACGCGGCGCAGGCTCGCCCAGGCGACCTCGGCGACGAGGCCCCCGTCGCCGGTCGAGAGGGCGGCGCCGGCCCCGAGCGCCACCCCGTACACCGTGAGCAGCGCCACCACGGCGAGCGCCGAGGCCAGCAGGGAGGACCCGAACCACGCCCGCCTGCTCGTCGGCCCGGCCAGCACCGGACCGGCGAGCCCGCGCACCTCCTCAGCACGCAGCCGCAGAACCGACAGCACCGCGTGCACGCCGGTGTAGAGGGACCCGGTGAACACCATGAGGCCGAGCCACGCCCGCCCGAAGTCCGCCCCGGCGAAGATGGGCAGGTCGGTGACCGACATGGCGCGGGTCATGCCGCCCAGGACGAGGCCCACGGCGAGGAACGCCGCCGCCCACGACACGATGGCCGCCCGCCGGGACCTCAGCGCGAGCGCGAACGGCGAGCGCAGCCAGGCTGGAGCGCCGGCCGGGCCGGGACGCGCGGCCACCAGGGCGGCGCCCAGATCCCTCCGGCCCGCCAGCGCGTACGCGCCCGCGACCAGCAGCGCGGCGAGCAGCACCGACAGGCCGAGCGGCCACCACCGATCGCCGGCCAGCACCCGGGTCTGCTGCGACCAGCCGATCGGCGACAGCCAGAACAGCGGCCCGCCCTGCTCCGCCTGCAACGAGCCCGCGCCGCGCAGCAGCCACGCCACGAACAGCACCGCCCCGGCGAGCCCGGTGGCGCCCCTCGGATGCTCGGTGAGCTGCGCGGTGACCGCGGTGACCGCGGCGAAGACCATCCCGGCGGCGGCGAGGGAGGAGCCGAACAGCAGCGCGCCGCCGGCCGTGAACCCGATGGCGCCGGCCGCGACCGCGGCGAGCAGCGCGAGCACGGCGTTGCCCGCCGCGGCCACGACCAGCGCCGCCGTCAGCTGCGCGGGCCGGCCCACGACCGCCGCCCTGACCAGCTCGGCCCGGCCGTTCTGCTCCTCGGCCCGGGTGTGCCGGGTGACGAGCAGGATGTTCATCAGCGCCGCGGCCAGCAGGAACTCCACCCAGTACGCGGCCAGGAAGTACTTCTGCGTCGTGACGGCCTCGGCGCCGAAGAAGGGCCCGGCCAGCACCCGCATGAACGAGGCCCGGATCAGCCGTGTGGCGTCGGCCAGCGCCTGCGGCGTGGGGACGACCGCGGACGTGGCGGCGTAATAGAAGCGCGGGACGAGGGCCACGACGACCAGCACCCAGATCGGCAGCTTGAGCCGGTCACGGCGCAGCGCCAGCCGGACCATGGCGCCGGTGCCGGTCAGCGGGCCGCCTCCGTCCCGCGGCCGGGACGACGTGGCGGTCATGCGGCGGCCTTTTCGGTCCCGTAGTGGCGGAGCATGAGCTCCTCCAGCGTCGGTGGATGGCTGACCAGCGAGCGGATGCCGAACGTGGTCAGATGCCGGACGGCCGCGTCCAGGTGCTCGGCGTCCACGCTGAAGCTGACACTCCCCGCGTCGGCCCGCGCCCGGTGCACGCCGGGCAGCCGGTCGAGGCCGGTGACGGGGGAGGCGGTCTCCGCCACGATCGTCGTCCGCGTCAGATGCCGCAGCCGCGCCAGCGTCCCCGACTCCACCGCCCTGCCGTCCCTGACGATGGTGATCCGGTCGGCCAGGGTCTCGACCTGGGCCAGGATGTGGCTGGACAGCAGCACGGTGCGCCCGGCGGCCTTCACCTCGGCGACGACCTGCTGGAACACCGCCTCCATCAGCGGGTCCAGACCGCTCGTCGGCTCGTCCAGGATGAGCAGCTCGACGTCCGCGGCCAGGGCGGAGACCAGGGCGACCTTCTGCCGGTTGCCCTTGGAGTAGGTGCGCGCCTTCTTCCGCGGGTCGAGCTCGAACCGCTCGATCAGCTCTCTCTTGCGCCGCTCGTCGATCCCGCCGCGCAGGCGGCCGAGCACGTCGATGACCTCACCTCCGGTGAGGTTCGGCCACAGCTCGACATCGCCGGGTACGTACGCCAGCCGCCGGTGCAGCGCGACGGCCTCGGCCCAGGGATCGCCGCCCAGCAGCCGGACGGTGCCGGAGGTGGCGCGCACCAGGCCCAGCAGGATGCGGATGGTGGTGGACTTGCCGGCTCCGTTGGGGCCGAGGAAGCCGTGCACCTCGCCGGTGTTCACGGTGAGGTCGAGGCCGTCGAGCGCGCGGGCGGGCCCGAACGTCTTGACGAGTCCTGAGACGGTGATGGCAGGGGTCATGGGTGGTTCTCCGATGGGGACGGCGGTTCAGAGCAGCGGGGCGGTGACGCGGGCGTCGAAATCCCGGTCGGTGAGGGATTCGCGGAGGTTCAGGAGTGCTTCGGCCTGCCATCCGACGACGTAGCGGGTCTCCGGCCGGTCCGCCTCG
The DNA here is from genome assembly GCF_035917475.1 of Nonomuraea fuscirosea. Classification (NCBI taxonomy): domain Bacteria; kingdom Bacillati; phylum Actinomycetota; class Actinomycetes; order Streptosporangiales; family Streptosporangiaceae; genus Nonomuraea; species Nonomuraea fuscirosea. The sequence goes on from NZ_CP109074.1 coordinate 4,126,241, forward strand.
ACGGCCCGCCGGATCACCTCCGCCACCACGAGCGGGTCCGTCGCTCGGGACGCCGGGCCGTCCGCGTCCGTCTGCGTCTCAGCGTCGGCTTGCGCGTCCATTTGCATTTCCGCGTCCGCTGGCGTCTCCGCGTCCGTCTGTGCCTGCGCGTCCGTCTGCGTCTCCGCGTCCGTCTGGGCCTCTGCCGCGCGTGCCATCGCCTCGGCCATCCGGCCGTAGGCGCCGTGCCCGGAGACCTCCCGCAGTTGCCGGGCCGCACCGGCCTCGAAGCCGGTCCTGATGATGCCGGGCCGGATGACGACCACGTCGACGCCGAACTGCTCCACCTCCATCCGGAGCGTGTCCGAGAAGGCCTCGAGTGCGTGCTTGGAGGCGTAATACCAGGCGCCGAGCGGCAGGGCGATCACGCCGCCGATCGACGACACGTTGACGATCGTGCCCGACCCGCGCAGCCGCATCCCCGGCAGCACCAGCTGAGCCAGCCGCGCCGGGGCGAGCACGTTCACCTCGAACAGATCACGCGCCATGGCGACCGGCGTGTCCTCGGCCGCGCCGTGGACGACCGTTCCGGCGTTGTTGACCAGCACGTCGATCCGCCCGTGCCGGTCCATGACGGTGCTGACGACGCGCTGGAGGTCGTCCTCCTCGGTGACGTCCAGCGGCAGGGTGTAGCCTCCCGCTGCCACGATCGGCGCCATCCTGGGGACGCGGCGGGCGGCGCCGTACACGATGTGGCCCGCGCGCAGGAGCTCCAGCGCGGTGGCCAGCCCGATGCCGGACGAGGCGCCGGTGACGAGGCACACCCGGCCGGCCTTCTCCCGGACGCCGGTGCGGTGCGATGCCATCACGCCTCCCACGTCACGGCATGGACGCCTCCGGTAGCGGGAAGGCGACGCCGACGTACCCGCGTGAGTATTGGAGGAGGATCGAAGGGGCACTCCGCCGCACGCCCGATCGGTGGCGCGGACGCCAGGTGTGACTGGGTCATCTCGCTTCTTTTCTGCGGGAACGGCCATCGTTCACGCACCGGGAAAGCTACGTCCGCGTTCGAGCCGGCGGCAACGTACCTACAATGTCTTCCCAGCTCAGGACGGACTGATTGGCGCAACGACCTTGCCGCCGAACGCAACAACCGCCCGCCGCGTGTCGCAACGACCCTCGAACGGCGACATACTCGGCTCGGCAGCACCGATCGGGAGGGGCTCATGCCTGGAGGCCATCTGACGTACGAGGAGCGCCGCGGGATCGCCGACGGGCTGGCCGATGGGCTGCCCTACGCGGAGATCGCCCGTCGCCTCGGACGGCCGAGATCCACCATCGGCCGGGAGATCGCCCGCAACGGCGGGCCGCACGGCTACCACGCGGCCAGGGCGCAGCAGGCGACCACCTGGCGAGCCCGCCGCCGCCCCACCCCGCCACTGCCGCCGGCCGCCGCCGGTGATCCCCGAGGACACGACCGCGGCGGACATGAGGTCGCGGGGCGCGACCCGGAGGCGGTGCGCGCGTACGAGCAGAAGCTCACCGGCCTGCTGGCGGGAGGCTGGCCACCGATGGCGGCCAAGGTGATGGTCTGCCTGCTCACCAGCGACAGCGGGAACATGACCGTGGCCGACCTGATCGAACGGCTACGCGTGAGCCCCGCGTCGATCTCCAAGGCGGTCGGCGCTCTGGAACAGCTCGGACTCCTCAAGCGCGAGCGTGACAACCGGCGCGAGCGGTACCGCATCGACGACGACGTCTGGTACCGCGCCTGGCTGGTGGGCACCCGGTCGATGGCGCTGTGGGCGGCCACCGTCAGGGAGGGCGCGGACGTGCTCGGCGCGGACACCCCGGCCAGCACCAGACTCCTGACCGCGAGCCGGTTCTTCCAACTGCTCAGCGACGACATGGCCGCCTCCGCCGAACACTACAGAACCGCCTTCGCCGGCTCCTGGAGCCCCACTTCCTGACCCACGACGCCACCGCCCGCTTCCAGCCGATCCCCGTCTCCTGCCGTCGCACGGGCCCGCTACCCCGGGCGCGTTGGCTACCCAGGTCCACATCGCCCTGGCCGCGGGTCTACGTCCGGCCCGAACCGGCTATCCCTGCGCCCGTCCGCTCTCGACCTGAGTCCGATGACCGGCCGATCCCGCCTGCGATGTAATCGATCGCATGATCGAGTACGACCACATCGGCGCATGCGCCGACCCCCTTCCCCCCGCCACCGCCGTCCAGGGCGGGCCGGCATGAGGGCCCGGCCGTTCCGCAAGCTCGCGGCCATCATCCTGAGCGGCCTGACCGGCGCGTCGGCGGCGGCCGGCTGCGGGGGAGTGGACACCTCCCGGGTGACAGCCGCCGACGTGGTCCCCCTCGACCAGGCGCCACTCTCCGACGCCGCGCCCGCCCGCGTGGTCGGGATCGGCGAGGCGACCCACGGCAACAAGGAGTTCGTCAGAACCCGGCTGCTGGTCATCCAGCGGCTGGTGCGCGACCACGGCTTCCGCACCGTCGCCATCGAGGCCGACTTCGGCGGTACGGCCGTGGCCGGCGACTACGTCATGGGCGGCGAGGGCAGCGCGGAGGGCGCGGCGAAGGCGCTCGGGTTCGACCTCTACCGCACCCGCGAGACGGCCGACCTGATCAAGTGGATCCACGACCACAACGCCGCCGCCGACGACCGCGACAAGATCCGCCTCTACGGCTTCGACATGCAGCGTTACGACCGCAACAAGGAACGGCTGCTGCGTTATCTCGCCAAGGTCGACCCCGCCCTGAGACGCGAGGCGGAGACGTCGCTGGCCGACCTCACCGACGCCACCCGGACCACCCAGGACCCGAAGAAGACCGCCGCCGCTGCCACCGCCGCAGGCCGGCTCGTCGCCACGATGAGGGCCGGGCGGGAGCGGTACGTGAAAGCGAGCTCCGCGCAGTCGTACGCGCCGGCCCTGCACCACGCCGAGACGATCTGGCGCGGCGCGCGATTGCAGACCTCGGGCAACGACTACGCCGCCAAACGGGACGCCTGGATGGCCGGGAGCATCGGGTGGATCGCCGGCACCGAAGCGGCCCAGGGACGCAAGAAGATCATCGTGGCCGGGCACAACGGTCACATCGACAAGAGCGGCGCGGCGTTCCCGTTCCAGTCGATGGGGCAGCGGCTGGCCAAGACCTACGGCGGCGGCTACTTCGCGATCGGCACCGAGTTCGGCAGGAGCACCTTCATCAGCAAGGACGAAGACTCAGGCGCACGCAAACGCTTCACCGTCAGCCACGACGCACCTGTGGCCAAGCTGTTCGGCGGCGAGCCGATGGGCTACGTGAACCTCGCGCAGGCCTCCGCCGACCCGGGCAACCGTGAGCTGCTCACCTCGAAGATCAGGATGGGCAGCGTCGGCGACGGCTTCCGGTCGGCCTACAGCTCCATCCTGTGGGCGTACACGGTGGAGATGGTGCCCGCCAAGTCCTACGACGCCCTGATCTATGTACCGGAGGCAAGCCCAGTGACCCCGCTGTGACCGGCCCCTGACGAAGCCGCCCGCGTACCTGAACCAAGACGCTGCTGACAGGCCGGGTAGTAGCGGGCGATCTCGGCCTCGGAAAGCTTCGTCCTCAGGGCCGGACGGACCAGACAGTCGCAGTGTTTCCCGTTGACTTCCAGCAGCCCACCATCCTCGCCTCGTCCCGCGGATCGGAAGTGGAGTCAACCGGTCTCCAGCCGGCTGGTCACCGGCGAGCTGGTCAGGCTGGGACGGGTCGGCTGCGGAGGCTACCGGGAGGGGAGTGGCTGGGCGGCGGGTTCGGCGTGCAGGCCGTCGATGAAGAAGGAGAGGCAGCGGCGCCACATGCCCGGTGCCGTGGCCATCGACTCCCGGATGACCTGCGACATCGCCCAGATCAGGGTGACCAGGTCCTGGACGTCGAAGTCGGCGCGGAGGCGGCCGGCGGCCTTGGCGCGTTCGATGATGCGTTCGACGTCCCCCAGGCCGCCGCCGCAGGCCTGGCTCATGTCGGTGCTCAGCGAGAAGTTCTGCACCATGGCGTCGTTGAGGCTGTGATCCTCGGCTTGCAGCGTGAAGATCCCCTCCAGCAGGCCGACGAACCCGGACCACGGGTCGGGGTCGGCCAGGGCGGAGGCGTTGATCTCCTCCAGCGCGGCCAGCCGCTGGGGGAGGATCGCCTCCAGCAGTGCCTCCCGGGTCGGGAAGTGGTTGTAGAGCGTGCCGATGCTGACCCCGGCGCGGCGGGCGATGTGTTCCAGAGGCGCGTCGAGGCCGCGTTCGGCGAAGGTCTGGGCGGCTGCGACCAGCAGTTTGTCGCGGTTGCGCGCGGCATCCGCCCGCAGCGGCTTCGATTCGGCTGCCATGCCCTCCATCATACGAAATCGAGGACACCCTCAAGTTCCGTGGTACGGTCTGGAGAGAAAGTTGAGGCAACCCTCGACTTGGTTGGAAGGGGATAGTCATGTCCACAGCAGCAAGGAAGACCATCGTCGTCATCGGGGCCGGACCCGGGCTCGGACTGTCGGTGGCGCACCGGTTCGGGCGCGAGGGGTACGCCGTGGCGCTCGTCTCGCGCAGCGCAGATCGCCATCCCGGATACGTGGCGTCCCTGGCCGAGGCGGGCATCGAGGCGGCCGGCTTCGCCGCCGACGTGCACGACCGCGACCGGCTGCACGGCGCGCTCGACGAGATCGCCGAACGGTTCGGGACGATCGACGTGGTCTACTACGGCCCGGGGGCCGCCGACCCGTCCGCCTGGCCGGAACCGATCACCGAGACCACCCAGGCGCAGGCCAGGGAGGCGATGGAACTGCTCTATCCGGCGATCGACGTGGTCGCCAAGGTGCTGCCGGGCATGCTCGGCAGGGGAGAGGGCGGGCTGTTGTTCGCCGGCGGCCTCAGCGCCGTCATGCCGATGCCGGCACTCGGCGGCCTGGCCCTCGCCTCGGCGGCACTGCGCAACTACGGGCTGACATTGAACGCGGCCCTGGCCGAACAGGGTGTGTACGCCGGAAACCTGATCATCGGAGGGCTGATCGAACGGGGTGACATCTATCAGCTGGTCGCCTCCCAGCCCGAACGTTTCGGCGGTCAGATCCGCTCCCTTGACCCGGACGCGCTCGCGGACGGCGCCTGGGAGCTCTTCACCAAGCGCGACCGCCCGGAGGCGACGTTCAGCGCATTCTGACCCTGGAAAGATCGGCTGGCGGATTGGGTGGTGGAGCGCTGTCTCGGCTGGTCGTCCACGGCTCCCGTTGCTCAGGTGCGGGTCCGGCGGTCGTGGAGTGCCTGTGCCGGTCGGGGCGGCTGGTTCGAAGATCGCTTGTCGGATCTGAAGGGGCCGCTCGTTGTGGTTCACGTGGCCTGCTCGGTGGCCGGGGGTGCTCGCTGGGGTCCGAGAAGCGGTTGCCGTCGGCGGTGCGTGGGTCGCAGGACTGGGATGGCCGCCGGAGTGCCGATGTCGCGGCGGCGTGCGTTCAGGGGCGTAGGAGCGGTAGGAGCTGCGATCCCTGGCGGGTGATCTCGGGCAGGTACGGGGTGTCGGAGAGGATGAAGTGGGTGATGCCGAGGGACTGGTAGCGCCGGAGTGACTTGGCCACGTCCTCGGCCGACCCCACCAGCCACGTCGTCCCCGCCCCGCCCGCCCCGTACCGGCCGGGCGCCGTGTACAGGTTGTCGTCGAGGACGTCGCCCCGTGCGGCGAGTTCCAGCAGTCGTTGCTGCCCGACGGCGGCGCGCCAGTTCGGGTCGCGCGGGATGTGGCCCTGCGCCAGTTGCGCGACCTTGGCCTCGGCGTCGGCCCAGGCCTGCTCGGTGGTGTCGCGAACCAGCGTGGTGATGCGCAGCCCGAACTCCAGTGGGGCGTGCTCGCGCCCGACCTCCTCGCTGAGCCGCTTGAGCCGCTCGATCCGCTCGCCGACCCCGTCGAGCGGCTCGCCCCAGAAGAGCTGCACGTCGGCCTCGGCGGCGCTCACCCGTTCGGCGGCCTCGGAGGCGCCGCCGAAGTAGAGCGGAGGATGCCGGCGCTCGCCCCGGACGACCGGGCGCGGCGCCACGGTGGAGTCGGTGACGCCGAAGTGCTCCCCGTGGTAGGTGACGTTCTCCTCGGTCCACAATCTGCGCACGATCCGGATGAACTCTCTCGTACGGGCGTAGCGGTGGGCCTGGTCGCCTTCGCTGTCGCCGTACGCGGCCAGATCGTCCTTGCCCGAGACGATGTTGACCAGCACCCGCCCCTCGCTCATGTGGTCCAGGGTCGCGGCGGCCGAGGCGAACTTGGCCGGATGCCAGTAACCGGGCCGCACCGCGATCAGCGGCTGGAACGTCGTCGTCCGCGCGGCCAGCGCGGTCGCGACCGTGAACGTGTCGGGCCGCCCCCATCCGGTGCCGAGCAGCGCCCCGTCCCAGCCGTGCTGTTCGAGAGCCAGGGCATGACTCGTGAGGGTCGGCAAGCTGTTGTGGTCCTCGACGACGTCGTCGCCCCGGTGGCCGGGCTGCGCCTGGTTGGGGATGTACCAGAGGAACGTGAGACTCATCAGCGGCTCCAAAACCTACTCTACATGTAGGTTTAGTATAAAAGGTAGTGAGGTTGCCGCAAGAGGTCGTGGCGGTCGGCGGCAGCGATCCGACGGCCGGATGCTTACCGGACTCCACCCCAGGGGAATGCCCTGAGCAGGCCATATGGCCCTGAGCAGGCCTTATGGGAGGACGAGCAGGATGAGCATCGACAAGAGCAGCGCACGGCCGGCCGGCACACCGGCGCTGATGCTGCTGCTGGCGACGGCGGGGTTCGCCGTGAACTTCTGGGCGTGGGCCCTGCTCAGCCCGCTGGGCCCGAGGTTCAAGGAGACCCTGAACCTCACGGCCGCCCAGCAGGCGCTGCTCGTCGCGGTCCCCGTGATCGTCGGCTCGCTGGGCCGCATCCCCGTCGGAGCGCTCACCGACCGCTTCGGCGGCCGGACGATGTTCCCGCTGATCTCGGCCGCCACCATCGTGCCGGTGCTGTTCATCGGCCTGGTGGGGCAGAGCTCCCTGGCGGCGCTGCTCGCCGGCGGGTTCTTCCTCGGGATCGGCGGCACGGTCTTCGCCGTCGGCGTCCCCTACGTCAGCGGCTGGTTCCCGCCCGAGCGGCGCGGCCTGGCCGTCGGCGTGTTCGGCATGGGCATGGGCGGCACCGCGATCAGCGCGCTCACCACGGTCAGCCTGGTCGAGGCCGGCGGCGCGGCCACCCCGTTCCTGCTCACCGCCGCCGCGCTCGCCCTGTACGCCGCCGTCGCCTGGCTCCTGATGCGCGATCCGCCCGGCCGCGCCGCACCGGTCACGCCGATCGCCGCGCGCCTGGCCGCGGCCGTGCGCCTGCCGATCACCTGGCAGGCCTGCATCCTGTACGGGGTCGCGTTCGGCGGATACGTCGCCTTCTCCGTCTACCTGCCCGTCTACCTGGAGTCCGCGTACGGCCTGGAGCAGGCGGACGCGGCCAACCGGATGGCCGGGTTCGTGCTGCTGGCCGTGGTGGCGCGCCCGGCCGGCGGCTGGCTGTCGGACCGGCTGGGCCCGATCCCCGTCCTGGCCGCCGTCTTCGCCGTGGTGGCGCTCTGCGCGGCGGCCCAGGCGTTCACCCCGCCGCTGATGCCGGCGGGCACGGCCGCGTTCCTGATCATGGCCGCCGCCCTCGGCGCGGGCAGCGGAGCCACCTTCGCCCTGGTCGCGACGGCGGCCCCGGCCGACAAGGTGGGCTCGGTCACGGGGCTGGTCGGGGCCGCGGGCGGGCTGGGCGGGTTCGTGCCGCCGCTGGTCATGGGCTTCGTGTACGGCCGGTCCGGTTCGTACGGGCTGGGCCTGGTTTTGCTGGCCTGCGTGTCGGCGCTGACACTGCTGCTGACCGTCACCGCCGTGCGCGCCACGGCCCGCCGCCGCGCGGACGCACCCCACGTCCGCCCGGCCTCCTGACGACGACACGCGGCGCCCGGCCGCGAGCGGTGCAGCCTGCGGGCGTGTGACGTGGGGCCCGGTGGGGAGCGATACAACAGGCGGACATGCGGCGTGGCGGCCTGCGGCGGGTCATAATCGAGACGGCGAACGGCGCCGCAGCCTGCCCCGCCTCGCCGGCCGGAGCCACCCCGCATCTCCCGAGGAGACGTGCCGTGACCCTGATCGACGACCTGGCCCGCCCCCGGCACGCCGCCGTCCCGTCCATCCCGGCCCCACGCACGGACGTCCGCGAGCGGATCCCGCTGCTGCTCGGCGCGCTCGCCACCAGCGCGCCGATCGCCCTGGCCGGCGAGGCGGCGCTGCCCGTCGAAGAGGTCCTGATGATGGGCGGCCTGCCCATCCGGCTGCGCCCGCTGCGCCGCAGGCTCGCCCGCCTCCTGTACGACCGCCGCTACGGCGTGAGCACCGCCGACTTCGCCGATCTCGCCGACTTCGGCCTCGACCACCCCGAACGCGTCTACTACTCGCCCGCCCACTGGGGCACCCTGCGCCGGGCGCTGCCCGCCCGCGACGTCGCCGGCCACGAGGTGTTCCTCGACCTCGGCGCCGGCAAGGGCCGCATGGTGCTGGAGGCGGCCAGCGCGTACGCGTTCAAGCGGGTGATCGGCGTCGAGTTGTCCGCCGAGCTGACCGAGGTCGCCCGCGCCAACCTGTCGGGCGCCAGGCTCCGGCTGCGGGCCGGCGAGGTGGAGTTCGTCCGCTCCGACGTGCTCGACTACCGCATCCCCGACGACGTCAGCGTGGTCTTCCTGAACAACCCGTTCAGGGGCGAGACGTTCGCCACCACGATGGACCGCCTGCTCGACTCGGTCGACCGCAACCCGCGCCCGCTCACCCTGATCTACTTCAACCCCGTCGAGGAGCACCGCCTGCTGCGCACCGGCCGCTTCCGCCACCTGCGCACGGTGGCGCCCTGGTGGCGGCGGGGCGGCGAGAGCGTCTTCGGCACCACCCGCGTCTACGAGGTCTTGTAACCGCGCCCCGCTGCGCGCGTCACGCCGGCCGGATCTCGCTGAACAGCCTGAGCGTCACCATCCGGGGCCGGGGCCACCGCACCCCGGGCAGGCGCAGGCTCCACGACGAGAAGGCCGTCTCCATGACGATCTTCACGTACGGGTGCGCGCCCGGAACCCCGGCACACAGCACCGACACGGCCCGGCACACCTCCTGCCGCCCGAACCGCAGCCACGCCCGCCCTTCGCTCTCCAGGTCGGCCGACTCCCACAGCAGCACCGGCGCCTCGGCCCCGGGAGCTGGCGGCCGCAGCGGCAGGCGCAGGGCGAACCCGGCCAGCGCGCCGCTCGGCCGCAGGTAGAAGGCGCCGCTGACGCCGGGCGGATCGGACAGCGAACGCCGCCGCCCCGACGCGCCCACGGACAGCGTCGCCTCGGTGGCGTCCATGGCGATCCGCCAGGCGCCGGGACCGGTGTGCTCGATGTGTGAAGAAGAGGTCTCCATGCTCACCCTGTCGTGCGGTTTCGGGGTTTCCCCCAGATACCTTCATGACGGGATTCGACCCCCGAATGTGACACATCGTGACCGTTTCCCCCAGGTGAGATGATCACCCGCCTCACGCCACCCAAACGTCGGCCCCCTGGCACGACGCCGGATCCGAGGCGCACACCGGTGCTCCCGCTCCGGAAAACGTTCCCGGAGCGGGATCGGTCAGGCCGGTGCGGGGCCGGTCTGCGGGGCGGCCACGAAACGTTCGTGGTTGGCGATCGTCGAGAGCGAGCGGAGATCGGCCCGGTCCAGGTACAGCAGGCCCTTCAGGTGGTCGGTCTCGTGCTGGGCGATGCGCGCCGGCCATCCGGACAGCTCCGCATCGTACGCGCGCCCGCTCCCGTCGAGCGCCGACAGCCGGACCCGCGCGTGCCTGGCGACGACGGCGGTCATCCCTTCGACGCTCAGGCATCCCTCATAGAAGGCGCGGTGCTCGGAGCCGAGCGGGGTGACGACGGGGTTGACGAGTTCGAGCGGCGGCTGCGGCGGCCGTTCCCGCGCGGCCGCGATGTCCGGCGGGACGTCGGCGGGGTCCTCGATGACGGCCAGCGCCAGCGGGATGCCGATCTGCGGCGCCGCCAGCCCCACGCCGACGCCGGGCAGGTGCCGGAACATCGCGTCGAGCAGCTCGCGCAGCAGCCCGTCGGGCAGCTGCCCGTCGTAGGGCGCGGCCGTGCGGCGCAGCACGGGGTCGCCGACCTGGGTGACGGACCAGGGCCGGGGCGCCTCCAGCAGGGCGTGCACACGCTCGATCAGCTCGGCGCCGCTCATCGCCGCCCACCCGGCCTTCCGGCCGCGCTCTCGTGATGCCTCATGTACGGGAGATCCTCTCTGTCGGCACTCGCTCAGTAGAAGGTAGGGCACGTGCTGATATATCCGGCAGCCGACATTGACGCGCGATCAACCTGGCCCTGGCCTGCGGCCGGGTCCTGGCTGCCGAGCACGTAGCCGAATCGAGGGCGCCGGCATATGCCCTGGCTCATGATCAGGTCTGGGTTCCCGCGCATGGCCGGGCCTGGATCGCCGGCACGTGCCCCGGTCCGGGCCGGCAGTGACGCGTTTCGGGACGTTCGCCGCTGCCGGGCCGGCCCGTCGCGGAGGACGGCAAGGGGAGAAGGTGAGGTGGACGTCATGCCGATCGCAGTCAAGGACGTCATGGGCAGGGTGGCCATAGCGATGCCGCAGGACGCGTCGTTCGCGGACATCGTGGCCGCGCCGCTCGCCTGATGCACGAGAAGCGCGTCAAGCGGCTGCCCGTGATCGACCCGGTCACCGGGCGGATCGCCGGCACCCTGCACCAGCGCGACGTCCTGCGCGTCTTCACCCGCCCCGAGCACGAGCCGGCGGCCGACGTCGACGCGGCGCTCACCGGTTCGGACGGGGTGGGCGTGCGGATCGATCGCGGCGTCGTCACACTCACCGGCGAGGTCGCGACCCGGTCGCGGGTCATCGCCCTCACCGAGGCCGTCAGGGCGGTCGAAGGCGTCATCGACGTCGTGTGCGAAGCGGCCGTCCGAAGCGGCCGCTCGCCCCACAGGACGGCACGCGGCGCGGGCTAAGGCCGTACCCGGCGGGCCCGGGACTCCAGGTAGCGTTGCTCGGCCAGGCTGGCGGTGGCCTTCGCGGCGCGCCGGTAGTGCTCGTACGCCCCGCCAGGATCCCCGTCCTTCTCCAGCAGATGCGCCCGTACGGACAGCAGCCGGTGATGCCCGGCCAGCCGCGCGTCACCGTCCAGCGTGGCCAGCAAGGCCAGCCCGGCCGCCGGGCCCTCGATCTCGGCGAGGGCGATGGCCCGGTTGAGGGTGACCATCGGGTTGGGCGCGATGCGTTCCAGGATCAGGTAGAGGGCGTGCACCTGCGCCCAGTTGGTCTCCTCCGCCGAGGCGGCGTCGGCGTGCGTGGCGGCGATGGCGGCCTGGAGCTGGTACGGCCCCAGCTCCGGCGCGGCCAGTGACGACTTGGCCAGCTCGATGCCCTCGTCGATCATCGCCCGGTCCCACTGTTTGCGGTCCTGCTCGTCCAGCGGCACCAGGTCGCCGGCCGCCGTCGTACGGGTCTCGCGCCGCGCGTGGGTCAGCAGCATCAGCGCCAGCAGCCCGGTCACCTCGGCGTCCCCGGGCAGCTGCGCGTGCACCATCCTGGTCAGCCGGATCGCCTCGTGCGCGAGGTCGGCGCGGTGCAGCTCGCTGCCCGAGGAGGCGGTGTAGCCCTCGTTGAAGATCAGGTAGAGCACGTGCAGGACGACCCGCAGCCGCTCCTGCCACTCCGCGCCGTCCGGCAGGGTGAACGAGCTGCCGGCCGCCTTGATGCGCTGCTTGGCCCGGCTGATCCTGGCCGCCATCGTGGCCTCGGGCACCAGGAACGCGCGGGCGATCTCGGCGGTGGTCAGGCCGCCGACCGCCCGCAGCGTCAGCGCCGTCTGAGAGGCCCCGGTCAGCGTCGGATGGCAGCACAGGAACAGCAGCACGAGCGTGTCGTCGGTGTCGGGGATCTCTTCCGGCGGCACCTCGGCGGCCGTGGCCGACTCCCGTTCGCGCCGCGCGTGGTCGCTGCGCAACTGGTCGATGAGCCGGCGGGAGGCGACGGTCGTCAGCCAGCCGCGCGGGTTGTCCGGCACACCCTCGGCCGGCCACTGCACGGCCGCGGCGAGCACGGCCTCCTGGACGGCGTCCTCGCAGCCCTCGAACTGCCCGTGGCGGCGGAGCAACGTGCCGAGGACCTGCGGCGTGAGCTCACGCAGCAGGTCCTCGATGGCCGGAGATGTCATGACTCCAATTGTCCGTCAGCGAACATCACCTGACGCACCTCCACCCCCAGGCCCTCGATCGCGCTGTCCGGGATCTGCGCCGCCAGCTCGATCGCCCGTTCCTTGCTCTCGCAGTCGATCAGATAGAAGCCGCCCAGGAACTCCTTGGCCTCCAGGAAAGGGCCGTCGGTCACCACCGGCTGGCCGCCGCGCACGGACACCACCGCCGCCTGCGACGGGTCGGCCAGCGCCTGCGTCGTGATCAGCTCGCCGGACTTCTTCAGCGCCTCGATGAACGCGGCGTGGCCGTCGCCGATCGCCGCCTTCTCCTCGTCGGTCAGCGCGTCCAGCACGGCCGGGTTGATGTGCAGGTTGATCAGGAACTTCATCGCGTACTCCTCGTGTGGTACGAGCCCCGGAGCGGGGCCCTTCGCCGGTTGGTCGGAGCCGCCGCCGCCGTCTTGACATCCCCGGCCGGACTTTTTGCCGAATTTCTCATGGAACCCCGGCGGTGCGCGTACGCGGCGAAAATCCGGCCCGCGCCGATGTCAAGAAACGTCCGGCCGCTCCGACCTCCCGGCGAAACGTCGAGAGAACAGGAAGTTCGCAACATGCGTGTCAACCGGGCCTGGCTGGGACTGGCCGTCCTCACACTACCGACCCTGCTCGTCGCCATGGACATGACGGCCCTGCTCCTGGCCCTGCCGCAACTGAGCGCCGACCTGGGCGCGTCCAGCGTCCAGCAACTGTGGATCACCGACGGTTACGGATTCACCGTGGCCGCCCTGGTCATCACGATGGGCACGCTCGGCGACCGGATCGGGCGCAGGAGACTGCTGATGATCGGCGCGGCGGCCTTCCTGGTGCTGTCGGTCGTGGCCGCCTTCTCGGTCAGCCCGCTGATGCTGATCGTCGTGCGCGCGCTGCTGGGCGTCGCCGGCGCGAGCCTGACCCCGTCCACCCTCGCCCTGATCACCGACCTGTTCCGCGACGAACGGCGGCGCGGGCGGGCCATCGCCATCTGGGCGACCTGCCAGTTCGCCGGCGGCGCGCTCGGGCCCGTGCTCGCCGGGCTGCTGCTGCAGCACTTCTGGTGGGGGTCGGTGTTCCTGGTCGCGGTCCCGGCGATGGCGGTGCTGCTGCTCGCCGGGCCCTTCCTGCTGCCGGAGCAGCGCAGCGACCAGGCCGGCCGGCTGGACCCGGTCAGCGTCGGGCTGTCCCTCGTCGCGGTCCTGGCGGTGATCTACGGCATCAAGCAGCTGACCGTCGAGGGCGCGCAGGCCGGACCGGCGGTGGCCCTCGTCGCCGGCGCGGCCGTCGGCGCCGTGTTCGTCCGCCGGCAGCTGCGGCTGGAGGCCCCGTTGCTGGACCTGAGCCTGTTCCGCAACCGCCCGTTCACCGCCGTGCTCGTCGCTCTGGTCCTGGCCGGCGTCTCCATGGCCGGCACCGGGCTGATGGTCACCCAGTACCTCCAGGGCGTCCTCGGACACTCGCCCGTCGCCGCGGCGGTGCTGTTCGCGCCGATGGGACTGGGCACGGCGGCCGGCACCATGCTGGCGCCGGCCCTGGCCAGGCGGATGGACCGGACGACCGCGATCGCCGCCGGGCTGGCCTGCTCCGCGCTGGGCGCGCTGCTGCTGGCCGCCGTGGGCGGGGCCGGCTCCCTGCCGCTGGTGATGACCGGCATCACCGTGCTCGCGCTCGGCACCGGCCCGCTGTTCGCGCTCGGCACCGGGCTGGTCGTCGGGTCCGTGCCGCCGCACCGCGCGGGCTCGGCGGCGTCGATGTCGGAGACCGGCAACTACCTCGGCGGCTCGCTCGGCCTGGGACTGCTCGGCGCGCTCGGCGCGGTGGTCTACGGCAGCCGGATGAACGGCACGTCCGGCTCGCTCACGGAGTCGCTGCCCGGCTCCCTGCCCAGTGAGCTGCCCCGTCCGCTGGCCGACTCGGTGTCCGACTCGCTGGCCGGGGCCATCGCCGCCGCCGGGCACCTCCCCGCGGGCCAGGCCGCGGAGCTGCTGCACGCCGCGCGGGCCGCGTTCACGACGAGCCTGCACGTCACCGGCCTCGTCGCCGCCGCCCTCTTCGCCGGGCTGGCCCTGCTGGTCCACCTCATGCGCCCCGCCGCTCCCGTACGCGTGCGTACGTCCGAGCCGGCGGCGACAGCTGGGCGGTGACGAGTAGGCGGCAGCCGCCTCCCGGAGCCGGGATCAGCGGGGCACGAGCCTGATCGTGGCGGCCCTGGCCTCGGGGCTGACGACGCCGGCCAGGAGGTTCGGCCCGTAACGGTGGTACTTGGCGAGATACACCCCGTCGATCTCGTCGTCGAGGGAGGGGCCGGCGTCGGCGAAGCCGACATCCCGCTCGACCCCGCCGGCCGACACGCGGCCCTCGTGCCGGGTGAGCGTGCCCCGGTACCAGGCGCCCTCGCGGCCGTGCATGGAGCGGACGTACAGCTCGTCGCCGTGCCGCACCACCCAGACGGGCACGGGCCGGCGCAGGGTGCCGTCGCCGCGCCGGGAGGAGAGCTGCAGCTTCTCGGCCGTTCCGATCGCGGTGAGCTCGTGGATGCTCCACCCGGACATCGGCGGGCCCCCTTTCGAGTCGACCGCCGGTGACGGCGATCCTCGGTGACGGCGATCCTCCTGGCCCCGTCGACTCATCCGTACCCGGGAGCCGTCCTGGCGGTCTGCCCGGGTGCGCATGGTCTTGGCAAAGGCGCCCGTCGCGCCGTCAGCCGTCCTGGTGCGGCAGCCCGCGCTCGGTGAAGATCCCGATCAGCAGGCTGATCGGCAGGTCGGCCTCCGTCGGATAACGGAAGTGCTGGTCGAGGTTGAGGCTGTAGTGGTTGCGCCGGCCGACCCGCTCCCGGGTCAGATAGCCGGCCTGGTAGAGGTCGGATACGATCTTCTGCACCGCCCGCTCGGTGATGCCGATGCCTTCGGCGATCTCACGCAGCCGCACCCCGGGGTCGCGTGTGATCGCCACCAGCACCCGTGCGTGGTGGGTCAGGAAGGTCCAAGTGGACGTTTCGTTCTCGGTTGCGTGCACGGCCGTGTGTGCTTCCTCCGCGGCTTCTCCGGCTCTGCGGAGATGGATGAAAAGTTTTACATGAAGATCCTATGACGAATAGTCTTTCGTGCAACAGTCTTCAGCCGTAACCTACGGAGTGGACGGCGTTCACCGCAACGCCTCCGTGCATCCTGTCGGCACTCTGAGCGTCAAGAGGTCGCCATGTCCGCCCTCAGCCTGAGCCGCCGGCCCCTGGCGGCCGGCGAAGTGATCAGCGTCATCGGGGAACTCGACGCCACCACCGCCGGGGACCTCGAATCCTTCGTCGGCGGTTCTGGCCGGCCCGGCGAGCCGCTGCTCCTCGATCTCGACGGGCTCACCTTCATGGACAGCAGCGGCCTGCACACGCTGCTGCGCGTGCACGCCGGCGTACGTGAGCGGGGCGGCTGCCTGCACCTGGCCGCGGTGCGGGACGTTCCCGCCCGGGTCCTGGAGATCACCGGTGTCGAGGAGGTCCTGAACGTGCACGCCGGCGTCGAGGAGGCGGCCGCGGCGGTGTGCGCGCCGCCCGCGTCCCCCTCCGGAGGTCTGTGATGCGCCTGGCCGGCCGTCACCTGCCCGGAGTGAGCGTGATCACGATCGCCGGCGAGGTGGACGCCACCACCTCCGCCGACCTGGAGACCTACCTCGACCAGGTGCGCCGGCGGCTGGACGAGCACCTGGTCGTCGATGTGAGCGGGCTGACGTTCCTCGACAGCTCCGGGCTGGCCGTCCTGCTCGCCGCGGCGACGCTCGCCCGCGTCCACGGCGCGGGCGTGCACCTGGCCGGGCTCCGGCCCAGGGTGGCCCGGCTGCTGGAGATCACCGGCGCCGAGCGGGCCGTGACCGTGTACGACAACGTCGAGCAGGCGCTCGCCGCGGTGGACCTGTACGAGCGGGCCGAGCCGACCGAGCCCGCCTAGCCGCCTGGAGCGTTTCAGGGGAGCAGTTCGACATAGCCTTCGCTGCCGTTGACCCGGATCAGCCGGCCGTCCTCGATGCGCTCGGTGGCCCCGTCCACCCCGGCGACGGCGGGCAGGCCGTACTCGCGCGCCACCACGGCGCCGTGCGTCATCACGCCCCCGACCTCCATCACCACGGCTTTGACCGAGACGAACAGCGGCGACCAGCTCGGGTCGGTGCAGACCGTCACCAGGATGTCCCCCTCCTCGACGTCGGCCTCGGCGAGGTCGCGGATGACCCGGGCGCGGCCCTCCACGACGCCGGACGACACGGCGATGCCCGCCAGCGCCCCCTCGGGCAGGGCGCCGGCGTCGTACGCGCCGGAGAAGACCTCACCCTCGGAGGTGATCACGCGCGGCGGGGTCAGCTTCCGGTAGACCTCGTGCGCCTCCCGCCGGGCGGTGACGAGCGCGGGGTCGAGCTCGCCGGTGGCAACCGCGCTCCTGAACTCCTCGATGGACAGGAAGTACACGTCCTCCGGCTTCTCGACGACCCCGCGCTCCGCCAGCCGCGCCGCCTCCGCCATCAGGGCCCGCTTGTACAGCTCGTAGCGCAGCAGCAGGGAGTGCTTGGAGTACTCGCGGTAGCCGATGAAGTGGCGGATCAGGCTCATCCTCCTGGCCGCCCTCCTGGCCTTGGCCGCGCCGCCGGGCAGTTTCCCGACCCGGCCGAGCAGGTCCTCCATGGCGCGTTCCGCCTCGGCGCGGCCCTGTTCCGTCCTGCGGCGGCGCTCGCCGGGCGCGAAGGCGCGCACGTTCGCCAGGATGAGCGGGACGAGCGGCGCCGGGTCCTCGCTCCACCTGGTCCTGGTGATGTCGATGTCGCCGGCGCAGTGCATCCCGTACGCGCGCAGATAACCCTCCAGCGCCTCCCGTACGGCGGCGCCGCCGTCGAGCCCGTCCAGCCCGGCGAGGAGTTCCCCGCGCGGAGCGGTCTCCAGGTGGCGCACGACCTCGGGGTGCGCGCGGACGACGTCGGCGACGTCCAGCAGGCCGAGCCCCATGGCGGCCACCACGTTGTGGTCGGCGGAGCGGGCGATCGCGTCGGCGGCGTTCCGCACGCCGAGCCAGGACTCCATGTGCTTGTCGACCCAGTTCACCGCCTGGATGCCGACGAACGCCGCGGCCACGCTGCGCGGGTCGAAGGTCAGCTCGGCCAGGACGGCGTGGTCGTCGAGGATGTACTGGAACAGCTCGTCGCCGGACCTGCCCGCCAGGCCGGCGCGCAGCCGTTCCACCGTCTCCTCGGTGTGCGCGATGAGGGCGGGCACGACACCGGGGTCGTCCTCGCGAGAGAGCTTGAGGTACTGGCGCGCGATCGTCAGCGGGCCGGCGTCGCCGAAGTCCAGCATCGAGGTCCTGCCGCGCGCCAGCTCGGCGGTGAACTGCTTGTCCTTGAGCACGGTGCGCAGGCCGTCGGCCATGAGGACGTCCACCTGGCCGAGGCTCTTCAGGGTGGCCGGCCTGGCCCAGGCCGAGGTGAGCTCGGCGGAGACGTCCTTGTAGAAGCGGTTGCCCGCCACCACGCCCGCGGTGCGGCCGAGCCGGTCGTGCAGCAGGGCGAAGAACGACAGGCCGAGCGGGGCGAAGGCGTCGGTCATCATCTGCCGGTGGCCGTAGGAGACGTACACGTGGTTCCTGCCGTCGTGCGCGGGCGGCACGGGGTAGAGCGTGGTGACGGGGCGGCTCTGCAGCACGTACAGGCGGTCGTCGGACAGGGCCCACTCGATGTCCTGGGGCTCGCCGTAGTGCGCCTCGATCCGCCGGCCCAGGCTCTCCAGCCGCAGGATCTGGGCGTCGGTGAGCTTCTGGACGCCCTGTCGTTCCGGCTCGACCGGCTGCTCCAGGGTGCCGCCGCCGGGGGCGGCGCGCAGCTCCTTCGTCTGCACGCCGACCGTCCTGCCGATGATCCGCCCGCCCCTGACCCGGTAGTTGTCGGCGTTGACCAGCCCCGAGACGAACGCCTCCCCGAGGCCGAACCCGGCATCGATCGAGACCACGTGCCGGTTGCCGGAGACCGGGTCCGCGGTGAACATGATGCCCGCCGCGTCGGGGAAGACCATCTGCTGGACCACCACCGACAGCCGCACGGCGCGGTGGTCGAAGCCGTTCCTGGTCCGGTAGGTCACCGCCCGGTCGGTGAACAGCGACGCCCAGCACCGCCGCACGCCGTCGACCACCGCGGCGGCGCCGCGGACGTTGAGGTAGGTGTCCTGCTGCCCGGCGAAGGAGCTGGCGGGCAGGTCCTCGGCGGTCGCGCTGGAACGCACCGCGCACGGCACGCCGTCGCCGCCCGCCTGCTCCAGGTGCCGGGCGATCTTGCGCCGGATCTCCTCCGGCACGCTCAGCCCCTCGATGAGGGTGCGCAGCCGCGCCGCGGCGACGGCGATCGCCTCCCGGTCGTCCGCCCGCAGCCCGGCCAGCCCGTTGATCAGCGCCCCGGCCTCCGCGTCCTCCTCCACGACCTGCCGGTAGGCCTCGGTGGTGACGCAGAACCCGTACGGGACCTCGACGCCGCCGATGGACGACAGCTCCCCGAGGTTGGCGCCCTTGCCTCCGACCAGGGGGAGCCGCTCCCTGCCCACGTCGCGGAACCCGAGCACGTACGCACCCATGGCTGATCCCGTCCCTTCCCATTAAAATACAGAGCAGAACTGTATCGTAATAGGGATGCGGCTCAGGGGCTGCCCCCGAGGCGCTCGAAGACGAGCTGGGTCCGGTGGACGGCGCGCACGCCGTACACCCGCGAGATCAGCTCCGGCGTGAGGACCCGATCGGGCGGGCCGCCCGCCACGATGCGGCCGGCGCTCATGACGTAGAGCCGGTCGCAGAACGCGGCGGCCTGGTTGAGGTCGTGCAGGACGGCCAGCGTGGCGATGCCCAGCTCGGACCCCAGTTCGCGGACGAGATGCAGGATCTCCAGCTGGTGGCGGACGTCCAGGTGTGAGGTGGGCTCGTCGAGCAGCAGCAGGCGCGTCTCCTGGACCAGGGCGCGGGCGACGAGCGCGCGCTGCTTCTCGCCGCCGGACAGGGTGGCGTAGACGCGCTCCCGCGCGCCGGACAGGCCGACCCGGTCGAGGGCCCGCGCGCACCGCTCCTCGTCGGCCGCCGGGACGCGCCGGTACGGCGTGCGCCCCATCAGCACCACCTCGCCCACCGTGAAGTCCAGCTCGGCCGGCGTCTCCTGCGCCACCACGGCCGTCCGCCGGGCCGACTCGCGCCAGGGCAGGCGGTGCACGTCGTCGCCGTCCACGGTGACGAGCCCGGCCGAGGGCCGCAGCGCCCGGTAGATCGTCCGCATCAGGGTGGACTTGCCGCAACCGTTCGGCCCGACCAGGGCGACGAACTCGCCGCCGTCCACCCGCAGACCGGCTTCGTGCACGATGTCCCGGCCGTCGAGGCGCGCCGAGACGCCGCTCACGTCGAGCCTCATGCGACGCTCACCGCCCGCTCGGCCGAGCGGCGGCGCAGCAGCCACAGGAAGAACGGCACCCCGAACAGCGCGGTGACGATGCTCAGCGCCAGCTCCTGCGGCGCGCTCACGGTGCGCGCCGCGACGTCCACCAGTTGCAGGAACGCCGCGCCGAGCAGCGCCGTGACCGGCAGCACCCGGCCGTGGTCGGCGCCGACGAGCAGGCGGGCCGCGTGCGGCGCGATCAGCCCGACGAACGCGATCGCGCCGCTGGTGGCCACCAGCACGCCGACCAGCAGGGAGGTCAGGAAGAAGAGCGTGACCCGCAGGCGGGGCACGTTCACGCCGAGGGAGACGGCGCTCTCCTCGCCGGCGGCCAGCGCGTTCAGCGGGCGGTGCTGCGTGAGCAGGTACGCCAGCCCCGCGCCCAGCACGGCGGCCGGCAGCGGCAGCATGTGCCAGCGGGCCCCGCCCAGGCTGCCCATGAGCCAGAACAGCACCTGCTGGGCGGCCCGGCCGCTCTGCGCCTGCTGCAGCACGAAGCTGTAGAGGGCCTGGAACAGGTAGGCCAGCGCGACCCCGGCCAGCACCAGCCGCGACGGGGTGATGCGGCCGGCCCGCTGCGCCAGCGCGTACACCAGGCCCAGGGCCAGCAGGGAGCCGGCGAAGGCGGCGCCCGACAGCGACAGCCCGCCCAGCGCTCCCGCGCCCAGGATGAGCACGAGCACCGCGCCGAACGACGCGCCGGAGGAGACGCCGAGCAGGAACGGGTCGGCGAGCGGGTTGCGCACCAGCGCCTGCAGCACCGCCCCGACCACCGCCAGCCCGGCCCCGACGAGCAGCGCCAGCAGCGCCCGCGGCAGCCGGAACTCCCACACGATCTGCTCCTGCACCGGCGTCCACGTGCGCGGGAACAGGCCGGGCGCCAGCCGGTCGGCGACGATGCCCCACGCCTGCGGCAGCGCGACGTGCACCGCGCCGATGCTCACCGCCAGCCAGGTGGAGGCGAGCACGGCCACGGTCAGCCCGGCGACGAGCGCGAGGTAACGGGCCCGGCGCCGGCCCGGCGCCTGGGCGGGGGTGGTCGCCGCGGTCATGCGGGGAACGCGCCGGGGTGCAGGAAGCGGGCGATGCCGGCGATGGCCAGCAGGTTGCGGTAGCCGGGATGCTGGGCCGCCACCGGCAGCGCCAGCACGCGCCGGTCCGCGGCGGCGGGGCTGTTCCTGACCACGGCGAAGGTGTCGGCGGTCTTGGCCCGCACGCTCGGCGTCGTCTCGCCCCGCAGCGTGGCGTACTCGCTGACCAGGACCGCCTCCGGCTGCGCGGCGCTGACCTGCTCCGCGCTGACCTCGGTGTAGTCGCCCTCGACGCCCTCCAGCACGTTGCGCCCGCCGGCTGCGGTGATCATCTGGTGGGTCAGGCCGGCGCCGCCGTAGGCGTTGACCGGGCCCCTGCCGCCGTCGGTGGCCAGCACCCTGACCGGCGACCGGCCGGCGACCCGCTCGCGCACGTCGTCGAGCCCGGCGCGCAGGCCGGCGGCCAGCTTGGCGGCGCGGTCGGGGACGCCGAAGATCCGGCCCAGGTTGTGCAGGTCGGTGAAGGTGTCCTCCAGGGTGAACTCGAGCGTCTCCCGAGGGCTGCACCAGCCGCCCAGGATGTAGACCGGGGAGCCCGCCGCGTCCAGCTCCGCCACCGTGGCGTAGCCGCCGGCGGCGTCGAAGGAGGCCATCGCGTTGTCCAGCACGAAGTCGGCGCCCTGGGCGAGCATGACCTCCTTCTGCGGCAGCATGATCGTCGGGGAGATCTCCTTGATCCGCGCGTACAGCTCCCGGTGGCCCGGCAGGAACGCGCTCTCGGAGAAGTTCGTCCGCCCGGCCACCCGGTCGGCCAGGCCGAGCGCGAACAGGGTCTCCAGCGAG
Source organism: Nonomuraea fuscirosea (assembly GCF_035917475.1). Taxonomy (NCBI): domain Bacteria; kingdom Bacillati; phylum Actinomycetota; class Actinomycetes; order Streptosporangiales; family Streptosporangiaceae; genus Nonomuraea; species Nonomuraea fuscirosea. The sequence goes on from NZ_CP109074.1 coordinate 4,147,804, forward strand.
GGGTGGTAGCCGGTCACCACCTTGGCCGGCGGCCGGTCGAAGGTGAGGGTGCGGCCGCAGTTCTGGATCGTGACGGGGAAACCGGCCGGCGGCGCCGCGGCGGGCCCGGATTCCTGGACGGCGGGCGCCTGCCCGCAGGCGGTCAGCGTCAGGGCCGCCAGCAGGACGAGCAACCTTCTCATGCGGTGAGTACTCCGGGGGCGAGGTGGGTGATCAGAGGAAACACCACATTCTGCACAGAACTCGTAATTGCCAGCAAGTTGCAATTAGTGCTGCGTGGAGACGATGGGGCGCCGAGTCCGGGCATGCCAGAGACGCCTCGCGGCATGGGGGCGCCGGAGGCGTTGCGGAGGTCTTGCGGGGAGTTTCCGGGGGCTCTGGGGGCTCTGGGGGTCAGTCGCCGTCGTCGTCGGCCCAGCTCAGCACGACGAACGGGACGTTGCATGAAGGGTGGTGCACGCGGCCCGCGGTGATGCGGTAGCGGACGCCGTGGGTCTGGGGGTCGGGTTCTAAGCGCACCCGTACGACGCCGACATCCTGCTCGATGTGGGTGAGCATGCCGTCACAGGGGCCGCCGACGCAGATGGCGTTCGGTTTCGGTCTCCTGGCGGGCCGGGCCCCTGGGATCCCACTCACCACAGAGCGTTCCTCCGAGTCTTGGCTGGTCTCTAGAGACTACGCGGGGACCTCCGCCCCGGTTCGACCGCCCCTGCCCCCGCCGCCCGCCGGGAAAAGCGGTCGTGACTCCCTGCCGTATGGTGTACGGTACGGCGTACGACAAGGAAGGGGTTCTCATGGTCTACCAGCCGAGCGACGACGACCGGGCGAGTGTGGAGGGCTGGTTCGCGCAGTACGACGCCCTGGCAGAGCAGGGCGCGATCGAGCAGCTCGCCGACCTGGCGGTCTTCCCGATGAACGTGGTCACCGACGTGCCCGGCGGGCACGCCGCCGTCAAGCAGTGGAGCAGGCGGGAGTACGTCGAGGCGATGAAGGAGGCGATGGGCGGCGGCACCGCGGGCCTCGGCCTGACCTCCGTCCGCACCCCCCGCTTCCTCAGCCCGAACCTCGTGGTCGTCGAGACCGACGCCACGATGACGATCGAGGGCCGCGAGGAGCACATGCGCTACGCGGACCTGCTCGTCCGGACGGAGGAGGGGTGGGCGTTCCAGACGATGATCCAGGGCGGCTGGGGGCACGGCTGGCCCCCGGCCCGCCGCGGCTGACACCCACCGGCCGACGGGACCGGCCGACGGAACCGGCCGACGGAACCGGTCGGCTGGCGGGTCAGGTGGCGGGATCGGTCAGGCGGCGGCGTCGTGGCCGTAGACCCAGGCCAGGGCCTGGAGCGACATGCCGGGCACGCCCTCGGACATCCGGGCGTCGCGTTCGGCCTGGCCGGGCCCGTCGGGCAGGTGGAACTCCGTCTTGTTGGCCGTCGACATGGCCTGCAGCCGTGACGTCCGGGGGAGGCGCGCCGCCTCGTACTGGAGCAGCGCGGCGGGCAGGGCGGCGGCGAGGTCCCGGCGGGGGCCGGCCTGCGCGGCGGCCAGGCGGGCGGCGAGGGTGGCGGCGTCCTCGACCGCCATGGCGGCCCCCTGGGCCATGAACGGCAGCATCGCGTGGCAGGCGTCGCCCAGCAGCGTCATCCGGCCCGCCGACCAGCGCCGGAGCGGGGCGCGGTCGAACAGCGCCCACAGGTACGTCTCGTCCACCGCCTCGATGATCGCCCGCACCTGCGGATGCCAGCCTTCGAACGCGGCGAGCGCCTCGGCGACGTCCCTGCGGTCGGTCCACGACTCCCGCGTCCAGCTGTCCCGCTCGATGATCGCCACGAAGTTGACCAGCCGGCCGCCGCCGACGAAGTAGTGCACGAAGTGCGCGCGGGGCCCCATCCACAGTTGCGTGGTGACCTCCAGCCCCAGGCCGCGCAGCCGCTCGGCCGGCACCAGTCCGCGATAGGCGACGCAGCCGGTGAAACGGGGGTGTTCGGGCCCGAACAGGGCCGCGCGGGTGGGGGAGTGGATCCCGTCCGCGCCCACCAGCACGCCGGCCTCGGCGCGGGCGCCGTTCGCGAACCTCGCCTCGACGTGGTCGCCGTGATCGGTCAGCCCGGTGAGGCGGTGCCGAAGGTGCAGGCGTTCGGCGGGCAGGCGCCGGGCGAGCGCGGCGAGCAGGTCGGCGCGGTGCATCAGGTAGTGCGGGAAGCCGAAGGCGGCCTCCAGCGGCCCGGCTTGCGGCGAGCGGGCCAGGGTGCGGCCGTCGTCCCAGCGCCGCTGGTGCAGGGCCACCGGCTTGACCCCCGTCCGCTCCAGGTCGTCGGCCAGGCCGAGCCCGTGCAGCACGCGGGAGGCGTTCGGGCTGATCTGCACGCCCGCGCCGACCTCGCTCAGCTCGGCGGCCTGCTCGTAGACGTGCGCGTCGATGCCACGGTGCAGCAGCGAGAGCGCGGTGGTGAGCCCTCCGATGCCGCCGCCCACGACGGCGACCGAGATTCCGCCGCCGTCGCGGGTGCCGTCCGGATGGGTGCTGTGTGCGCTCATGGCCGGCTCCCCGCCGTCGTGGTCGCTCCCCCTGCCTCCACTGTACGGAAGGCGCGCCGGGCCGCCGAGACCGAAGTTTGACGAGTCTGCCCCTTGAGTTCTAGTCTTCTAGAACACTCGAAGCAAGGGAGGTGCCCGATGACGGAGACGGAGACCCTGACCGGCCGCGCCGGGCCGTACTTCGGCCGGTTCGGCGGCCGGTTCACCCCAGAAGCCCTGGTCGTGGCCCTGGACGAGCTGGAGGCCGGCTACCGCGACGCGCTCGGCGACCCGGCGTTCCGCGACCGGCTGGAGGAGCTGCACCGCTCGTACTCGGGCCGCCCGAGCGTCATCACCGAGGTGCCGTCCTTCGCCCGGCACGCCGGCGGCGCCCGCGTCCTGCTCAAGCGCGAGGACCTCAACCACACCGGCTCCCACAAGATCAACAACGTGCTCGGCCAGGCCCTGCTCACCCGGCGCATGGGCAAGCGCCGGATCATCGCCGAGACCGGCGCCGGCCAGCACGGCGTCGCCGCCGCCACGGCCGCCGCCCTGCTCGGGCTGGAGGCGGTGATCTACATGGGCGAGGTCGACATGCGCCGCCAGGCGCTGAACGTGGTCAGGATGCGCCTGCTCGGAGCGACCGTCGTCCCCGTGAGCTCGGGCTCACGCACGCTCAAGGACGCCATGAACGAGGCCATGCGCGACTGGGTCACCAACGTCGAGCACACCCACTACCTCATCGGCTCGGTCGCGGGGCCGCACCCGTTCCCGGCCATGGTGCGCGAGTTCCAGCAGATCATCGGCATCGAGGCGCGGCGGCAGATCCTCGATCTGACGGGGCGTCTGCCCGACGTCGTCTGCGCCTGCGTCGGCGGCGGCTCCAACGCGCTCGGCATCTTCCACGCCTTCCTCGACGATCCCGGCGTCGAACTCGTCGGCCTGGAGGCCGGCGGCACCGGGGTCGGCACCGGCCGGCACGCCGCCGCCGTCTCCGGGGGCACGCCGGGCATCCTGCACGGCAGCCGTACGTACGTGCTGCAGGACGAGCACGGCCAGACCCGGGAGAGCCACTCCATCTCCGCCGGCCTCGACTATCCCGGCATCGGGCCGCAGCACGCCTGGCTGCACGACACCGGCCGGGCCCGCTACGAGGCCGTGGACGACGCGGCGGCCATGGAGGCGTTCCAGCTGCTGTGCCGCACCGAGGGGATCATCCCGGCGATCGAGAGCGCGCACGCCCTGGCCGGGGCCATCAGGGAGGGGCGGCGGCTGGGACCGGACGGGATCGTCCTGGTCAACCTCTCCGGGCGCGGCGACAAGGACATGGACACGGCCGCCCGGTACTTCGGGCTGATGGAGGCGGACGCATGAACCCCCGTTCACCAGCCGGCCACGCGGGCGGATCCGAGGGGCCGCGGCAAGGCGGGCTTGAGGAGCCGAGCGGGCGTGCGGGCCTGCCCGAGGGGCCGCGGCAAGGCGGGCTTGAGGAGCCGATGGAGGGCGGCCGTGCGGGCCTGTCCGAGGAGGTTCGGGGAGGCGGGCACGGAAGTGCCCGGGCGGTCGTCGAGCGGGCGAGGCGGGAAGGCAGGGCCGCGCTCATCGGCTACCTGCCCGTCGGGTTCCCCGACGTCGCGACCTCGGTGGCGGCCATGCGGGCCATGGTCGCGGGCGGAGTGGACATCGTCGAGGTGGGCTTGCCGTACACCGACCCGCTCATGGACGGCCCGCTGATCCAGCGGGCCACCGAGGCCGCGCTCGCCCGCGGGACCACCCCGGCCGACGGGCTGAGCGCCGTCCGCGCCCTGCGCGGCACACCGGCGCTGATCATGACCTACTGGACGCTGATCGACCGGTACGGCGTCGCCCGCTTCGCCGAGGACCTGGCCGCGGCCGGCGGCGCCGGGCTGATCACCCCGGACCTCCTGCCCGAGGAGGCCGCCGCCTGGCACGCCGCCGCCGACCGGCATGACCTCGACCGCGTCCACCTCGTCGCCCCCACCTCCACCCGCGAACGCATCGACCTGGCCGCCCGCTCCTCCCGCGGCTTCCTCTACGCCGCCTCCGTGATGGGCGTGACGGGGGAGCGGGAGCTGGTGAGCTCGGGGGCGAAGGACCTGGTGGCGCGCGTGAAGAAGGTCACGGACCTGCCGGTGTGCGTGGGGCTCGGCGTCGGGGACGCGGCGCGGGCCGCCGAGGTCGCCGCGTTCGCGGACGGCGTCATCGTCGGCTCTGCCTTCGTCCGCGCCCTGACGGACGCCCCCGACCCGGCCGCCGGCATCGCGGCCGTGGAGACCCTGGCTCGCGAACTCGCCCACGGCGTACGGCGCAGCCCGGCCTCGAACCGCCGGCACCCCGTCGCCGGGCAGCCCGGTGGCCGGCGCTGAGGGTGTCGGCCGGTCAAGGGCGGAATGGCCAGTTACCGAGTGGTCAGGCGGCATCGGCCGGGTGCCGGTGGGTCCGGCGCCGGCGGGTCAGATCCCGAGTGACCGGGTGCCGAGCGGTCAGGCGGCATCGGCCGGTTACCGGCGGGTCAGATCCCGGGTGGTTGTGTGCTGGGCGGTCAGGTGGTGGGGTGGTCGAGGCGCAGGGCGACCGCCGGGCGTTCCGGGGCCTGCCGCCGCGTCGTGAACACCACCTGCGACGCGCACATGATCGCCCGGTCGGCCAGCACCGGCCGATCGTCCACGTCGTACGTGACCCGCTCGCTCATCAGCGCGGCGCCTCCGGCGGGCTGCTCCAGCAGGCGGGCCTGCTCCTCCGACAGGACCACCGGCTTGATCGCCTCGGTCGCCCACGACGGCGTGACCCCGCCCCGCTCCTCGATCAGCCGGTAGAGCGGCGTCCGCTTCAGCTCCTCCTCGTCCAGGCCGGCGTCCGAGCCCAGGTTCGCCGCCAGGGCGGGCGGCAGGTAGGAGAGCTGGTGGATCACCGGCGTCCCGCCCACCACGCGCAGCCGTTCGATCACCGTGACCTCGTCGCGCGGCCCCAGCCCCAGCTGGGCCGGCACCGGCGCGGGAGCGGGCCCGCGGCGCACTCCGAGCAGCACCGTCTCCAGGTCGATGCCCTGCTCGGCCAGCTCTTCCGCCAGGCTGCCCAGGCTGTTGAGCTGGTAGGGGATGACGGGCGGCCCCGCGACGAACGTGCCGAGCCCGTGCCGCTGCTCGATCCGCCCCTCGCCGCCGAGCCGCTGCAACGCCTGGCGGACGGTCATCAGGCTGACGCCGTAGTGGTCGGCGAGCTCCCGCTGCGAGGGCAGCGGCTGGCCGGCCGCGACGTCGCCCGCCTCGATCCGGGCGAGGAGATCGCGGTAGATGGCCTGGTACTTCGGCTCGCCACCCGCCGTGCCGGTCAGGCGCGGCCTGGGCTCTCCCTCCGGGAACATGCGCCAAAGCCTATCCGTGGCCGTCGTCGATCACGCTCGACGTCCGCTCCGCGACCGCCGCCGCGCACATTCGCCGACCACTCCATGGTCGTCATCGAGCACGGTCGCCGACCGCCCGGAGACCACGGTCGCCCTTCGGCAGGTGGCCGCCGGGGACCATGGTTGTTGTCCCGCATGGGGTGGATGTCAGGATACGGATCATGTCAGATGCCACGCGGTACCCCCTTGAGCCAGGCCCGGAGCAGGTGCGTCAGATGGGCGAGGCCGTGCTGGCCTTCGCCGAGGAGTACCTGCGCGACCTGCCGGAGCTGCCCGCCTTCGACCCGATCGGCGGCGAGGAGCTGGCGGGGGCGCTGCGCGAGCCGGCTCCCGAGCTGGGCAGCCCGCTGCCCGGCCTGCTGTCCACGCTGCACGCGGCGGCCCGCGTCGGAGCCACCAGCGCCGGTCCCGGCTACCTCGCCTACGTGCCGGGCGGCGGCCTGTACGCGGCCGCGCTCGCCGACTTCCTGGCCGCGGTGATGAACAAGTACGTCTCCGTCTGGCAGCTGGCCCCCGCGTGCGCGCAGATCGAGGCGACGGCCGTCCGCTGGTTCTGCGACCTGTTCGGCTATCCGGCGCAGGCGCGCGGCATCCTCACCTCCGGCGGCTCCATGGCCAACTTCTCCGCCATCGTGACCGCCAGGAACGCCCGGCTCGGGGAGAGCTTCCTCGACGGCACCGTCTACGTCACCGGCCAGACCCACGCCTCCTGCGCCAAGGCGGCCCTGCTGGCGGGCGTCCCGCGCGCGCACGTACGCGCCGTGCCGACGGGCCGGGACCTGGCCATGGATCCGGCCGCGCTGGAGCGGATGATCGAGGAGGACCGGCGGGCGGGGCTGCGGCCGTTCCTGGTGATCGGCAGCGCGGGCACGACGAACACCGGGGCCGTCGACCCGCTCACCGAGCTCGCCGCCGTCGCCGGCCGGGCCGGGGCCTGGTTCCACGTCGACGCCGCCTACGGCGGGCCGTTCCAGCTCACCGAACGCGGCCGGGCCCGGCTGCGCGGCATCGAGCTGGCCGACTCGATCACGATGGATCCGCACAAGGCCCTGTTCCTGCCGTACGGGATCGGCGCGCTGCTGGTACGCGACGGTGCCCTGCTGCGCCAGGCCCACCACATGGACGCGGCCTACCTGCAGGACCTGAGCGAGGAGGAGGAGATCCCCAACTTCAGCGAGTACTCCCCTGAGCTGACCCGCGACTTCCGCGGCCTGCGGCTGTGGTTGCCGATCAAGCTGCACGGCCTCGGCGCCTTCCGCCGCGCCCTGGACGAGAAGCTCGACCTGGCCGAGCTCGTCTACGAGCGGCTGCGCGAGCAGGGCTTCGAGGTTCCGTGGCGGCCGAGCCTGACGGCCGTCGCCTTCCGCTGGGCGCCCGGCGGCGGCGACAGTGACGGTAACGGCGACAGTGACGGTGCGGATGCCGACGCGTTCAACGCCGAACTCCTGCGCCGTGTGACGGCGCGGGGCCGGGCGCTGCTGTCCAGCACCCGGATCGACGGCCGGTACATGATCCGGGTGTGCGTCGTCAGCCACCGCACCCACCAGGACCGGGTGGAGCAGCTCCTCGACATCATCGGCGAGAGCTGCGCCGAACTACGGGCGGAACGCGCCGCCGCCCCCGGCCCCGGCAGAACAGCCGGGGGAGCGCCGGGCCGGGCCTGGTGACACGGCCCGGGGGCGGGCCTGGCGGCCGGTCAGGTGTCGGAGCCGAGCAGGCCCTGCTTGCCCAGCCAGTCGGCCGACACCTTGCCCGGCTCCTCGCCCTCGACGTCCACCCGGGCGTTGAGCTGCTGCATGGTGGCGTCGTCCAGCTTGGCGATGACCGGCTGCAGCACCTTCTCCAGCGCGGGGTACTTGTCGTAGGTCTCCTGCCGCATCGTCATGGCCGCGTTGTAGATCGGGAAGAACTTCTTGTCGTCCTCCAGCACGGTCAGGCCGAGTGCGGCGATGCGGCCGTCGGTGGTGAACACCTCGCCGAAGTTGCAGGTCTGGCCCTTGTCGGTCTCGGTGTAGACGACGCCGGTGTCGAGCAGCTTGACGCGGTCCTTGGGGATGGTCATGTCGTAGGCCTTGCTGAGGCCGGGAAGCCCGTCGTCGCGGGTGGAGAACTCCGTCTCGATGCAGATGCTGACCTCCTCGGGCTTGCTCTTGGCCAGCGCGGCCACGTCGGACACCGTCTTGACGCCCAGTTCCGTCGCCTTCTCCGAGCGGATGGCCAGGGCGTAGGTGTTGTTCAGCGGGGTCGGGCCGATCCAGTGGATCTTGTTCTTCTGCAGGTCGGCGTCGGCGGTGGCCTTGAACTGCTCGGCGGAGTCCTGGATGGGCTTGGCGTTCTTCAGGTGCTCGATCCAGCCGGTGCCGGAGTACTCCCAGTACATGTCGATCTCACTGGACTCCAGGGCCTTGCGGTTGGCCACGGTGCCGCCCAGGTTGGTCTTGTCGACGATCTCCGCTCCGTGCGCCTTCAGCAGCTGGACGGCGATCTTGCCGAGCATGATGTTCTCAGTGAAGTCCTTGGAGCCGACGATGAACTTGGCGCCGGCCAGCTCGTCGCCCGCGGCGCCCGCCTCGACCTCCCCTGGCGAGCCGCAGCCGGCGGCGCCCAGGGTCAGTGCCGCGGCGGCGAGCAGGGCGAAGGTCGTCCGGACGGGACGGGAAAGCATGTCGGAAACACCTCGTGTTCTTCGATGATCGGAAAACGTCAACCGCGTAGGGGAAAGGTGGGTCACATGCCGCGCGGCTTGAGCAGGTTCTCGGCGAGCCCGCCCAGCCAGTCGACGAGGAAGGCGATGCACGCGGTCAGCACGCCACCGACGATGGTGACGGGCATGCGGTTCAGCTTGAGCCCGTTGATGATCAGCTCGCCGAACCCGCCGGCCGCGACGAACGCGCCCAGCGTGGCCACGCCCACGGTCAGCACCAGGGCCGTGCGCAGCCCGGCCAGGATCGCGGGCACGGCGAGCTTGAGCTCGACCCGGCGCAGGATCTGGCCGCTGGTCATGCCCATGCCGCGGGCGGCCTCGACGAGGGCCGGGTCGACCTGCTGCACACCGACCATGGTGTTGCGCAGCACGGGCAGCACGGCGTAGGCGACGAGCCCGACGAGCGCGGTCTGGAAGCCGACGCCCATCAGGAACGTGCACAGCACCAGCAGCCCGATGCACGGCACCGCCTGGCCGAGGTTGCCCGCGGTCAGGATGATCGGGGCGATGAACCGGTTGCGCGCCCGCGAGGCGACGATGCCCAGCGGGATGGCGATGATCACCACCAGGACGGTGGCGGCCGCGGTCATCTCCAGGTGCTCGACGGCCTTGGCCACGATCACGGCGGCGTTCAGGCTGCGTTGCTCGATGGAGTCCAGTTCGAGCGTGCCGACCCAGAGGTACAGGGCGACGAGCGCGACGGCCACGACGGCGGGGGTGAGCAGGTGACGCAGGGCGCCGGGGCGGCGTACGGCCGGGCGGGCGGGCGCGGCGGGCAGCGTGTCAGCGGTCACCGGAGACCACCGCCTCGGCCGGGGCGCCCACGGCCTCGCACAGCGAGGCGTAGGTGAGCACGCCGGTCGGCGAACTGCACTGGTCGGTGCCGTGGGAGAGCATGAGGTCCAGCGCCTCGCGCAGGCTGGCGTCGGCGCTCACCTGCGGCAGGCGGGTGTCCGGCGGCAGCGCCGGGGTCACGTCGGCGACGCTGAGCAGGGCCAGCCGCTTGAGCGTGCCGTCCTGGCCGATGAACCCGGCGACGTAGTCGTCGGCCGGGGCGGCGAGGATGGCGGCGGGCGTGTCGTACTGGGCGATGTGGGAGCGCTCGCGCAGGATCGCGATGCGGTCGCCCAGTTTGATGGCCTCCTCGAAGTCGTGGGTGACGAAGATGATCGTCTTGCGCAGCTGTTTCTGCAGCCGGGCGAACTCGTTCTGCAGGTGCTCGCGGGTGATCGGGTCGGTGGCGCCGAACGGCTCGTCCATGAGCATGACGGGAGGGTCGGCGGCCAGCGCCCGGGCGACGCCGACGCGCTGCTGCTGGCCGCCGGACAGCTGGCGGGGGTAGCGGTCGCGGAAGAGCGACGGCTCCAGGCTGACCAGGGAGAGCAGTTCCTCGACGCGGGCGTTGATCCGGTCGGCGCTCCAGCCGAGCAGTTTGGGCACCAGGCCGATGTTCTGGGCGACCGTCTGGTGGGGGAAGAGGCCGACCTGCTGGATGGCGTAGCCGATGTGCCGGCGCAGCTGGTCGGGGTTGAGGCCGAGGACGTCCTGGCCGCCGATGCGGATCTCGCCGGAGCTCGGCTCGACCAGCCGGTTGATCATCTTCATCGTGGTCGTCTTGCCGCAGCCGGACGGGCCGACCAGCACGACGAGCTCTCCGGCGGGGATGTCGAGGGTGACGTCGTCGACCGCTGGGGCGGGCTGCCCCGGGTAGTGCTTGGTCAGCGAGCGCAACTCGATGCGCACGCCTTCGGTGTCACGATCGAACACGAAGCCCCCTCGGGGTGGTCAGCCGGCTGACGGCGAAGAAGAACAGGTCGAACAGGATGGCGACGACCACGATGCCGAGCGTTCCGGCGAGCGTGGCGTTGAGCGAGTTCACCGAGCCGAGCCGGGACAGGCCCTCGAAGATCTGCGTGCCTAGTCCTGGGCCGTCGACGAAGGCGGCGATGGCGGCGATGCCGATGAGCATCTGCGCCGAGACGCGCACTCCGGTGAGGATCAGTGGCCAGGCCAGGGGCAGCTGCACCTGCAGCAGCACGCGGGTGCGGCTGAGGCCCATGCCGCGGCCGGCCTCCACGGTGGCGGCGTCCAGGCCGCGCAGCCCGGTGACGGTGTTGCGGATGATCGGCAGGAAGGCGTACGCGGTGAGCGCGACGAGGGTGGAGCCCCAGCCGAGCCCGGTGATGGGGATGAGGAGGGTGAGCAGCGCCAGGGAGGGCACCGTCAGGACGGCCGCCGAGGCCGTTATCGCACCTCCCCTCGCTCGCGGGGAGTCGTAGAAAAGGAGCCCGATGAGCACGCCGACGGCGGTGGCGACGGCCATGGCGATGGCCACCACCATGGCATGCTCCGCGGCGGCCAGCGAGAGGGTGTCCCATCGTGAGACCACGTACTCGCTGAAACTCATGGAGGAACCGCCTTCGCTTACGCTTGCATGGGTTCGCAAACGTATGTGATTTGTTGCGGTGAGCGCAAAACATGGTGCAACTAGCGCAACACTAGTGCAACGCTTTCGTGATGAACGGACAAGGATGACAGACAAGCCGCCCATGTCCTCGGCCGGCCTGCGACGGGACATGGAAATCCTGGAGATACTCGCAGGTCACGGGGACGAGCGGGACGCCGACGGCTTCGGCGTCAGCTGGATCGCCCAGCGTCTCGGCAGGGAGAAGAGCCAGGTCTCCCGGGCGTTGCGCGGGCTGGAGATCGAGGGCATGGTCGAGCGCGACCCGCTCACCCGCCGCTACCGCCTCGGCTGGCGGCTGTTCGCCCTCGCCGCGCGGACCGAGCAGTCCCGGCTGGTCCGGATCTCGGCCCCCTACGTGCGGCGGCTGGCCGCGGCCTTCGACGAGGACGCCTACCTGTGCGTGCTGCGCGGCAACATGGTGCTGACCCTGCTGTCGGTGCCCTCCTCGCGCGCCTACCACCGGGTCTGGGAGGGCGTCTCCGTCCCGGTGATCATGGCGGCCGCCGGCCGGTCGCTGCTGGCCGAATGGGACGAGGAACGCGTGCGCGAGCTCCTCGGCACCATCCTGCCCGCCGGGCTCGACGGCAGCGTCGGCGGCAGCGACGAGTGGCTCAAGGAGCTGGACCACGTGCGGACGGCCGGGTACGCGGTCTCCGACGTCGAGCTGGACGACAGCGAGGCGGGCGTCTCGGCCCCCGTACGCGACCACCGGGGGGTGATCACGGCGGCGATCAGCGTCTCCGTCACCCGGGCGGCCTCGCTCGGCAGGCTGCACGAGATCGGCGTCTCGGTGGCCGAGACGGCGCGGGAGCTGTCCTGCGCGCTCGGCGACGGCAAGAGCGCGTGGAGGCGGCCGGACTGAGCGCCCGGAGGTGACGCCGGGCTGAGCGCCCGGATGTGACGTCAGGGGAGGGCGGGCACTGAGCCACTGATTCCCGACTTGTACACTCTTGTCGTTTCTTGGGGGAATCGGGGGAGTGGCGCGTGCCGCTGGATCAGGTCCTGGTGTTGCTGACCGCGGCCGCCGGAGCGGGGTGGGTCGACGCCGTCGTGGGCGGCGGCGGCCTGCTGCAGCTGCCCGCCGTGCTGATGACCGGCATGCCGACGGTCGAGGCGATGGCCACCAACAAGCTGTCGTCCGTCTTCGGCACCACCTCGGCGGCCGTCGCCTACGCCCGCTCCACCAAGGTGGACCGCCAGGTGGCCGTGCCGGGCGCGGCGCTGGCCGTGGTGTGCGCCGGGCTGGGCGCGTGGGCCGCGGCCTCGCTGTCGGCCGAGGTGCTGCGGCCGGCCGTCATCGTGGTGCTGCTGGCCGTGGCCGCGTTCGTGACGCTGCGGCCGGCGATGGGCGCGGTGCCCGTGCCGCACCTGCGCACCCGGCCCCGCGTCGCCACCGCGGTGGCCACGGCCGGCGTCGGGATCGCCTTCTACGACGGCATCCTGGGGCCGGGCACCGGAACGTTCCTCATCATCGCCTTCACCACCATCCTCGGTCTGGACTTCGTCTCGGCGTCGGCCTCCGCCAAGATCATCAACATCGGGACGAACGTGGGCGCTCTGGCGGTGTTCGCGGTCCAGGGGCACGTGCAGTGGGGGCTGGGCCTCGGCATGGCCGTGTGCAACGTGGCCGGCGCCCAGTTCGGCGCGCGGATGGCGCTGAAGCGGGGCTCGTCGTTCGTCCGGATCGTGCTGCTGTGCGTGGTCGTCGCGATGGTGATCAGGCTCGGCTGGCAACAGTTCGGCTGACCCCCGAGCCCGCTCTGGCCCCGAGCCCGTCGCTCAGGGCGCCCGCTCTTCGGCGCGGACGCGCAGCGCCGTCGCGGCCAGAGCCACGAACGCGGCCAGCAGCGCGGGAACGGCCAGCGCCCGGGGCAGCCCGGTCAGCTCCGCCACGCCCCCGATGATCACGGGCCCGGTCAGGAACCCCAGGTAGCCGAGCGCCGCCACCCGCGCCAGCGACCGCCCGGCGTAGGCCGGATCCCGGTGCCCGGCGGCCGCGAACACCTGCGGCACGATGCACGACAGACCGGCCCCGAAACAGCCGAACCCGGCCACGCCCGCCACCGGATGCCCGGCCAGCAGCGCCAGCCCCAGCCCGGCCGCCGCCAGCAGGCCGCAGCAGCGCACCAGCGGCACCGGCCCGAACCGGGCGGCCAGGCGGTCACCGGCCAGCCGCCCCGCCGTCATCATGATGGAGAAGGCCGCGTATCCGGCGGCGGCGACTCCGGGTGCGGCGGCCAGGTCCTCGCTCAGGTAGACCGAGCTCCAGTCCGCCGCGGCCCCCTCACCCACCAGGCAGCAGAACGCCAGCACGCCCAGGAACACGATGCCCTTCGGCAGCCCGGCCCGCCCCCGCGCGCCGTCCGCCTGCTCGGGCGCGGGCCGCAGCGCCCACCGCGCCGCCCAGACCGCCAGCGCCGCGATCACCGCTCCCGCCGACCAGAACGTGACCGCGGGCGTCAGCCCGGCATGCGCGAACAGCCCGCCGGTGCTCGCCCCGGCGAACCCGCCCACGCTGAAGACGGCGTGGAACGACGACATGACCGGCCGCCCCAGGGCCCGCTCCACCTGCACGGCGTTGGCGTTCATGGACACGTCGAGAACCCCGTGCACCACCCCGAACAGCAGCAGCGCCCCCGCCAGCGAGGCCAGATCCCAGGCGTGGGCGGGCAGCACGAGGACCACGCCCTGCGCCAGCGCGGCCGGGATCATCACCCGGGCGCTGCCGTGGCGGTCGACCAGCCGGCCCACCACCGTCATGCCGAGCACCGACCCGGCGGCGATGGCCAGCAGGGCCACGCTCAGCTGGCCGTCGCCGAGCCCGAGCCGTTCCTTGATGGCCGGGATGCGCGCCGTCCACGTGCCGATGGCCGCCCCGGCCAGGAAGAACAGCAGGTAGACGGCCGTCCGCTCGCGGAGCAGGACCCGGCGGCCGCTCACCCGCTCTCCTTGACCGTCACACCGGCCGCCACCAGGGCGTCGCGTTCCTCCGGCGGGATGCCGGGGTCGGTCACCACCACGTCCAGCCGGCCGATCGGGCAGACCGCGCCGAACGCCGTCCGCGCGAACTTGCCCGAGTCGCACACCACCACCACCCGCCGCGCCGAGGCGATGGCGGCCTGCTTGACGGCCACCTCCGGCAGGTCGTGCGCGGTCAGGCCGTGCTCGGCCGACAGCCCGCAGCAGCCGATCACGGCCGTGTCGAAGCGCAGCGCCCTGATCGAGCTCTCGGTGAGCGGTCCTGTGACGTTCAGCTCGCCCTTGCGCACCTCGCCGCCGGGCAGCACCACCCGCACCCGAGGCGCGCCCGCCAGCAGCGACACGGCCTGCAACGCCAGCGGCAGCACGGTCACCCGACGGCCGGTCAGCGCGCGGGCCACCTCCAGCGCGGTCGTGCCGCCGTCCAGGATCACCGCTTCCCCGTCGGCGACCAGTTCCGCCGCCGCCTGCCCGATGCGCCGCTTGGCCTCCACCGCCTCGCGCTCGCGCACCCCGAACGGCGGCTCCTCGCCGCGCAGCAGCAGCGACAGCGCGCCGCCCCTGACCCGGCGGACCACCCCCTGCTGGGCCAGCTCGTCCAGGTCACGCCTGATCGTCATCTCCGACACGCCGTGCTCGGCGGCCAGCTCGGCCACGGACACGCTGTCGGCGGTCCGCAGGGTGTTCATGATGGCGCGCACACGTTCCATCTGTTCATACAAACACGGACAATGTGCGCAATACAATGGCGGTTATGCGTGCCAGCCGCCTGCTCTCGCTCCTCCTGCTGCTGCAGACGCGCGGCCGCATGACCGCGCCGGAACTGGCGGCCGAGCTGGAGGTGTCGGTCCGCACCGTCTACCGCGACGTCGAGGCGCTGTCGGCGGCGGGCGTCCCGGTCTACGCCGACCGCGGCCCGGCGGGCGGCTACCAGCTGCTCGACGGCTACCGCACCCGGCTCAACGGGCTGACCGCCGAGGAGGCCTCGTCGCTGTTCCTGGCCGGTCTGCCGGGCCCGGCCGCCGAGCTGGGCATGGCCGAGCTGGCGGCCAACGCCGAGCTGAAACTGCTGGCCGCGCTGCCGCCCGAGCCGCGCTCGCACGCCTCCCGGATGCGCGAGCGGTTCCTGCTGGACGTGCCCGGCTGGTACCGCGCCTCCGACGACGTGCCGCACCTGAGCGAGGTGTCGGAGGCGGTGTGGGAGCAGCGGCCGCTGCACATGACCTACCGGCGGTGGGGCCGGCAGGAGGTCGACCGGATCATCCACCCGTACGGGCTCGTGCTCAAGGGCGGCTCCTGGTACCTGGTGGCGGCGCCGCCCGACGGGTCGCCGCGCACGTACCGGGTGGCGCGGATCCTGACGCTGGAGACGCTGCCGGGCCGCTTCGCCCGGCCGGAGGGGTTCGACCTGGGCGGGTTCTGGCAGGCGTACGCCAAGGAGTTCCGCGAGCGGATGTACACCGCCGAGGCCGTCGTCAAGGTGGCCCCCGGGCGGGAGGACCTGCTGGCGTTCACGATGGGCGCCGACGTGGTCGGCGCCGCGCTGGCCGCCGCCGGCGAGCCCGACCCCGAGGGGTGGCGCACGCTGACCGTGCCGGTGGAGTCGATCACGCACGCCCGCTGGGTGCTGCTGCGGATGGGCGCCGACGTCGAGGTGCTGGGACCGCCGCAACTGCGGGCGCTCATGGGCGAGGCGGTCGCCGAGCTGGCCAAACTGTACGGCTGACACCGGGACACGCGAAAAACCAGGCGAGATCCGGCAGTTGATCTGTCAGCATCCCGGCATGTACCTTCTCGCATTCGCGGGCGCGTGCGTCCTGGTGGCCATGGTGCCCGGGGTCAGCACGGCCGTCATCCTGCGCCAGACGCTGCGCTCGGGCCGCGGCTCCGGCCTGGCCGCCACGCTCGGCAACGAGACCGGGATCCTGCTGTGGGGCCTGGCCGCCGCGTCCGGCCTGTCGGCCCTGCTCGTGGCCTCGCAGCTGGCCTACGACGTCATGCGCGTGACAGGCGCCGTGCTGCTGCTCGCGATGGGCGCCCAGGCGCTGTGGCAGGCCGGGAAGAAGACGCCGGCCACGCCCGAGGCGGCGCCGGGGCGGCGCGGGCCCTACCTGGCCGGGCTCGGCACCTGCCTGGCCAACCCGAAGGCCGCGGTGTTCGCGCTGTCGTTCCTGCCGCAGTTCGTCCCCGCCGGCGTCGCCGGGCGCGACGTCCCGCTGACGCTGGTCACGCTGGCCCTGGTGTGGGTGGCGGTGGACCTGCTCTGGTACGGGCTGCTGGTCTGGGCGGTGGCCAGGGCCAGGGTCCTCCTCGACCGGCCCGCGGTCCGGCGGCGGCTGGAGCGGATCTCCGGCGTGCTGCTCATCGGGCTGGGCGTGCGGATGGTGGTGGAGTCACGATGACGATCTGGCACGCCGAACGCGGCACGGGCGAGCCGGTGGTGCTGCTGCACTCGTCGGCGGCCGACTCCGGCATGTGGGACCCGCAGTGGGAGGCGCTGGCCGGCCGCTTCCGGGTGATCAAGGTGGACTTCCGCGGGTACGGGCACACGCCGTACCGGGCCGACGGCCGCTACAACCACGCCGACGACGTGGCCAAGGTGCTGGCGGCGCTGGGCGTCACCCGGGCGGCCATGGTCGGCTCGTCCGGCGGGGGCCGGGTGGCGCTGGAGCTGGCCGCGGCCGGGCTGGCCGGGCGGCTGGTGCTGCTCAACCCCATCGTCGACCTGGAACCCACCCCGGACCTGCGGGCGTTCTGGGACGAGGAGGAACGCCTGCTGGAGCGGGGGCAGGTCGAGGAGGCCACCGAGCTCAACGTGCGCACCCTGCTCGGCCCGGAGGCGGACGAGGCCGCCCGGTTGCGGCTGGCGCGGATGCAGCGGCACGCGTTCGAGCTGCAACTGGGCGCCGACCCCGAGCCCGAGCAGTTCGAACGGGAGCTGTCGCCGCCGGACCTGGACGTGCCCGCCCTGGTCGTGACCGGTGGCCACGAGCTGCCGTACTTCGTGGCCACCGCCCGCAAGCTGGCCGGCGACATGCCGCGGGCGCGGCTGCTGGAGCTGCCCTGGGCCGGCCACCTGCCGAGCCTGGAGCGTCCTGAGGAGATCAACCGGCTGCTGCTGGACTACCTTTAGGGGATGACGAACGACCTGGCGACCCTGGTGCGGCAGGCACAGGACGACGATCCATTGCTCGCCCTGCGCGCCGCCACCGCGCTGCGCCGCGAGATCGAGCGCCTGGAGGCGGTCCAGGTCAGGCGCGCCCGGGTGGCCGGGCTCGCCTGGGCGCAGATCGCCGACGCGATCGGCGTGAGCAAGCAGGCGGTGCACAAGAAGTACGGCCGCCGCTAGCCTCCCCGCGCCGCCGGCCGATCGGCGAGCCGGCCCAGGACGCGGCTGCGGCCCGTCGCCTCAGTCGGGGACCTTCACCGTGGCGATGCCGAGGGTGCTGGTCATCGGCAGCAGGCCGGTCTCGAAGACCGCGCCGAGGAACGGGGCGGCGAGCTGGGCCAGCCGCCCGGCGCGTTCCTCCCCGAGCAGCCGCCACGGCTCGGCGGCCAGGTCGTCGGTCATCCGCTCCACCTGGTCGCGCAGCTCACGGCCGCGTTCGGTGGCCTGCCCCGCGGCGTCCACCAGCCCACGCGAGGCCAGCCGGTCGGCGGCCTCGGCCCACTCCCGCTCGCTCCAGCCCCGCCCGGCGAAGTTCTCCACCGGCGCGGCCCCGATCGCCGCGAATGACACCAGCGCCTCGCACGGATCCAGCTCGGCCGCGGCCAGCGCCGCCAGATGACCGTCACCGCGGTGCTCGCGCAGCACGGTGGCGGCCTGCCAGAGCACCAGGTGCGGCTCGTCCGGCCAGGGCTGGTCCAGATTGGCCGCCGCGAACGTCCGCCCGCCCACCGTGACGCTCTGCGCCGCCCGCCTGGCCAGCTCCGCCGCCTCGGCCACGTCCGGCCCGGCCACCTGGTCGCCGAGCAGGTGGCGGTAGGTCAGGTCGACCGCCTCCATCCGGGCCCGCAGCACCTGCTCGGGCGAGGCCACCTCCCACGCGGCGGGCACGTGCTCGGCCACCGTCGCCGGGCTGAAGCTGTAGTACGCCGCCGTGGCCAGCCGCGCGCCGACCGGTCCCAGCGGGGCGGTGCGGTAGGCGAAATAGCTGGGCCAGCGCGACTTGACGTCATATCCCAGCGCCCGCGCCGCGTCGGACGCCTGCGGCGAGAAGTACAACACGGCGTGAATCGGCTCCAGCTGGTGCCACATGCGGCGGGCGAGCTTCGATGCTGCGTTCATGACCCAAATCCCTCACTGTCTAGATAAGCTATGCCAGTGACGATAGAGGCCTGGCACATCACTGGTCAATCCCAAATAGACAGTTATGTGGGGAGGTGGGCGGAGCTCGCCGTCCTCCTGGTGAACGAACTGCACGTCACCCGTGCCCGGGGCCGTCCCGTCACCCCGCCCGCGAACCGGCGGGCCGCGCTCGACGAGGCGCTGCACGGCCACGGCTGGACGCCGGGCCGCCCGCTCACGGACGCCGACGCCGAACGCCTGGCCGGCGTGGCCGCCGAGCTGCACCCCGCCTTCGCCGGCGACGTCACCGCGCTCAACCAGGTCCTGCTGCGCCACGGCGCCGTCCCCAGCCTCTACGGAGACCCGCCGCGCCTGGCCTTCCACCGCGCGGGGGCGAGCCTGCCCGACGCCTGGGCCGCCGACGCGGCCACGGCGCTGGCCATGGTGATCGGGGTGGGCCAGGGGGCGCGGCTGCGCTCGTGCGAGGCCGAGGGGTGCGAGCTGGTCTTCTTCGACGTCACGAAGAACACCTCGCGGCGCTTCTGCGGCCTGTCCTGCCAGAACCGCGCCAAGGCCAGCGCCTACCGCGCCCGCCGCCGCGCGTGAACGCCTCGCCCGATCGTGCGCCGGGCGGTCCTGATGTCGGTGGCGGCGTCCATGATGGGTCCCATGGCTTCATGGAACGAGTTCGACGAGCAGGCTCCCGAGCTGGCCGCGGTGGCGCGGCGCCTCATGGACGCCTACACCCACAAGGTCCTGGCCACGTTGCGCAAAGACGGCTCGCCCCGGGTGAGCGGCGTCGAGACGAGTTTCCGTGACGGCGAGCTGTGGACGGGCTCCATGCCGCGCGCGGTCAAGGCCGCCGACCTGCGCCGCGATCCGCGGATGGCGCTGCACGTGACCTCCCGTGACCCCGACCGGGCCGACCCGTCCTCGTGGGAGGGGGACCTGAAGCTGGCCGGCCGGGCGGTGGAGATCACCGACGCGGAGCTGCTGGCGTCGTTCGGGCTGCCCGGCGCCGAGTCCCACCTGTTCCGGATCGAGCTGACCGAGGTGGCCTGGACCAGGGTGAGCGGCGACGAGCTCGTCATCACCGCCTGGCGCGAAGGGGTGGGGGTGAGAGAGTTCCGCCGCGACTGATCTACATTGTAAAGGCGCTGGGCGTCCGTACGACCAGGGTCAGTGGACGGAGAAACCCCCGTCGACGAAGAGCAGCTGGCCGGTGACGAAGGCGGAGGCGTCCCCGGCCAGGAACACGGCGGCGCCCGCGAAGTCCTCCGGGGTTCCGTTGCGGCCGGCCATGTGCCGGGCGGCCATGACCTCGACCCGGCCGGGGATGGCCTGGGCGGGCTCGGTCAGCGGGGTCAGCACGAACCCCGGCATGATCGTGTTCACGCACACCCCGCGCGCCGACCACGCCTCGGCCTGCGACCGGGTCAGGCCGGCCAGCGCCGCCTTGGACGCCCCGTAGACGCCGCTGTCGCCGAAGGCGCTGATCGACTGCTGCGAGCCGACGTTCATGATCCGGCCCCAGCCGCGCTCGGCCATGCGCGGGCCGAAGTGCTGGCCGAGCAGGTAGGGAGCGGTCAGGTTGACCGCGATCGTGCGCTCGTAGTCGTCCACGGTGAGCTCGGCCATGGGCTTGCGGATGTTGTTGCCCGCGTCGTTGACCAGGATGTCGATGTCGCCGGCGCTCTCGCAGACCCGCTGGACGGCGGCGCGGTCGCCGAGGTCGGCGCTGATCGCGGAGGCGGTGACGCCGTGGTCGCGCAGCCGGGCGACCGCCTGGTCCAGCTCGGCCTGCCTGCGGGCCACCACCACGACCTCGGCCCCGGCCCGGCCGATGGCCTCGGCGATGGCGTACCCGATGCCGGAACTGCCGCCGGTCACCAGCGCGCGCCGGCCGTGTAGGGAGAACAGCTCCCGCAGGTAGTCGGACATGGACGGTCAAGCTAGCACTCCGCCACCACTGTCGTAGCGGGTGGGTGAGGTGTGAGCAAGCCCACAGCCGCTCCCGCCGCCGGCCGGTGCCGGAGCGCCGCTGAAAGGCCCGCGCCCGCCGCCGAGAACGGCGCCGCCGGACGCCGGCCGCGCTCGCGGAGGGGAGTGAGGAGGGCGGGGAAGCGGCCTTCCCCGCACCCGTTCAGGAGCCTGGAAGGGGATGCGGAAACGGCTCTGACCAGGGCGGACGCGGGTGGTGGCGGTCTATGATCGACGGGTCTGGCCGCGCGGGGCGGCCCTCTTCCTGGAGGTCCCGGGTGAATCGCACCATCCGTACGATCGACGACGTCATGGACCTGCTGGACCGGATGTTCGCCGACGGCGCCGACCGGTGGACGGAGCGGGCGTCCGGCTGGTGGGACGGCTTCTACGCCGACCGCTCCAGGCAGGTGCCGTTCTTCGCGGCCGGGCCGGACGAGAGCCTGGCGTCGTACGTGGACAGGGGGCTGCTGACTCCCGGCCGCGCTCTGGACCTGGGCTGCGGGCCGGGCCGCAACGCCGTCCACCTGGCTTCGCTCGGCTTCGAGGTGGACGCGGTGGACCTGTCGCCCACGGCCGTGGAATGGGGGCGGGAGCGGGCCCGCGAGGCGGGGGCCGAGGTGCGCTTCGTGTGCGGGGACGCCTTCACCGTGACGCCGGCGGGGCCGTACGACCTGGTGTACGACTCCGGCTGCCTGCACCACCTGCCGCCGCACCGCCGCGTGAGCTACCTGGCCCTGCTGGACCGGGTGCTCGCGCCCGGCGGCCACCTGGGGCTGACCTGCTTCGCGGCCGGCCGCATGGGCTCCGAGCAGCCCGACGAGGACTTCTACCGCGACGGCCGCCTGCACGGAGGGCTGGCCTACACGCCGGAGGAGCTGCGCCGGATCTTCTCCGGCTACACGGAGGTGGAGCTGCGCCCGATGAAGGAACAGCCGCGCGACGCCGCGCTGTTCGGCCAGGCGTTCCTGCTGTCGGCGCTCTTGCGCCGCCCGTAGGCCGGCGGCGCGTCAGGAGACGGCGTCGAGGAAGGCCAGCGTCCGGGACAGCAGCAGCGCGGCGGCGTCCGGGTCGTAGGAGGGCAGGGTGGGGTCGGCGAGGTAGTGCTGGTCGCCGGGGTAGAGGAACAGTTCGCCCTGCCCGGCCGACTCGACCACCTGCCGGGCGAAGCCGAGGTCGCTCTCGCCGGCGAAGAAGGGGTCGGCGTCCATGCCGTGCACCTGGACCGGCACCCTGTCGGGCCAGGCGTCGCCGAACTCCGTCAGCGGCACGCAGGCGTAGTACAGCAGCGCGCCCCGCGCGCCGGGCCGGGTCTGGGCGAGTTTCTGCGCGCTGAGCACCCCGATGGAGAAGCCGGCGTAGACCAGTCCGGAGGGCAGGTCGGCGGCCGCCCGGGTGCCCCGTTCGATCACGGTGCCGAAGCTGACCTCCTGGACGTAGGCCATGCCCTCCTCGATGCCGCCGAAGGTGCGGCCTTCGAACACTGAGCCGGCCGGTGCGATGAGTTCCGGCCGGGCCGGGAGTCTGTTCAGGCGGAGAGCGCGAGGAGCGCGGACGGTGAGGAGACGGTGATGCATCTCGTGCACGTGGTGGGGGTGTCGGCCGGTTGCGCGCTGGCGCTCCTGCCGGCGCTGCTGCCCTCGGCGCGTTCCGGCGGGAGGTGGCCGCACGTCGTCATGGCGCTGGGCATGGCGGCCGGGCATCTGGGGTTCGTGGCCGTCGCGGTGGCAGCGCTGCTGGGCGCCGGCTGGTTCTGCGGCTCCCCGTCCCGCCGCGCGGAGTCCGGTCATCACATCCAGGACTTCGTGGTGATGTCCGTCCTGCTGGTGCTGCCGGCGCTGTCCGGTTCCGGTCACGCGGGGGCCGGTCACGCGCACGGAGGCGGCTCGGCGGCCGCGATGCCAGTGGTGATCGCGGTGGTGATCGGGGTGGTCTGGACCTGCGCCCGTCTCGTCCGGGTCCTGCCGGTACGGGACGGGCGGCGCACGGCGTACGGCATGGATCTGTGCTCGGCCGGAATGGCGGCCAGCATGGCCTTCATGGCCGTGTGGTCACTCTGAGACGGCCGCGACCGGACGCGTCACGAGGGAGGGATTGCGCGGGCCGGAGGGACGGCGCTAAGCTCGAACATTGCATGTCTTCAAGCGAGCCGTCTACAGACCTCCTGTTAGGAGTATACCAGGGAATGGCTAATCGTCAAGATGGTCTTGCGCGAGCCCTTGACACCGAGCAGCGCACCGTGGCGTGGCTCTACGACCTGCTCGACGTCGCCAGGGAGCGGGCCGAGGCGACGCTGCGCGAGGTGTACGCCAGGGGCTCCGGAGCGGGAACGCGGCAGGCGATGGTGGAGCGCGAGGCGCTGGCCTCGGAGCAGGCGCGGCGGCTGGCGCAGCTGAACGCGGTCGAGCGGGGGCTGTGCTTCGGCCGCGTGGACGACGGGTCGGGCCTGCGCACGTACATCGGCAGGATCGGCCTGCGCGACGAGCGGCACGAGTCGGTGCTGATCGACTGGCGGGCGCCGGCCGCGCGGCCGTTCTACGTGGCCACCGCGACCGATCCCGGTGGCCTGGTACGCCGCCGCCACCTGCACCTGAAGGACCGGGTCGTGGTCGGGATCGACGACGAGGTGTTCGACCTGGAACGGATGAGCGAGGGCGATCGGCGCACGCTGGTGGGCGAGGCGGCGCTGCTGGCCGCGCTGCGCCGGGGCCGCACCGGCCGGATGGGTGACGTGGTGGCCACCATCCAGACCGAGCAGGACCGGGTGATCAGGGCCGGGCTGCAGGGGGCGCTGGTGGTGCAGGGCGGGCCGGGCACCGGCAAGACGGTGGCGGCGCTGCACCGGGCGGCGTACCTGCTCTACACCCACCGCGACACCCTCGAACGGCGCGGGGTGCTGGTGGTGGGTCCCAACCCGATGTTCCTGCGCTACATCGGCCAGGTGCTGCCCGCGCTGGGCGAGACGCAGGTGGTGATGACCACGGTCGGCGAGATGTTCCCCGGCGTGCGCGCGACGGCGTCCGACACGCCGGCGGCGGCGGTGGTCAAGGGCGACCCGCGCATGGCCGAGGTGGTGGCGGAGGCGGTGCGGCTGCGCCAGCGGGTGCCGGAGGGCGAGCTGGTGGTGGAGCTGGACGGCCTGCGCCTGCGGGTGCCGCACGAGACGTGCGCCCGGCTGCGCGAGCGGGCGCGCGCGGTACGGCTGCCGCACAACATGGCGCGCAAGCTGTTCGTCACCGAGCTGCTCAAGGAGCTGGCCAGGGCCGAGGCGCGGGCGCTGGAGGAGTCGCTGCACATCGAGGAGCTGGTGATCGAGGGCGAGCCGGAGCTGAGCGAGCCCCTGGACCTGGAGGGCGATCTCGACGATCTGGACGTGGAGCTCGCCTCGGCCCGGCTGTGGGGCGAGCCGGAGGTACGCCGCGCCCTTGACGAGCTGTGGCCGGAGCTGACGCCGCAGCGGCTGGTGGCGGAGCTGCTGGCCTCGCCGGAGACGCTGTGGGCGGCCTCCCCGCCCGGCCTGGACTGGCAGCTGCTGACGCGCCCGGTGGAGGCGGAGTGGACGGACGGTGACGTGCCGCTGCTGGACGAGGCGGCCGAGCTGCTGGGCGAGGACGACTCGGCGCGGCGGGTGGCGGCCCGGCTGGCGGAGGAGGAGCAGGCCGGGGAGCTGCTGTACGCGAGCGAGGTGCTGACCACGACGGGCCTGGCCGAGGCCGGCGTCTTCGACCGGGCCGACGTGCTGGCCGAGCGGCACGCCGACGACGGCACGGGCCTGACCACCGCTGACCGGGCGGTGGCCGACCGCACCTGGGCCTATGGGCACGTGATCGTGGACGAGGCACAGGAGCTGTCGCCGATGGCCTGGCGGATGATCATGCGTCGGGTGCCGGCCAAGTCGCTGACCGTGGTGGGCGACCTGGCGCAGACCGGGTCGGCGGCGGGGGCGCGCACGTGGGGGGAGGTGCTGGACCCGTACCTGGAAGGGCGCTGGCGCGAGGAGCGGCTGCTGGTCAACTACCGCACGCCGGTGGAGATCATGCGGGTGGCGGCCGACGTGCTGCGCGCGTACGCGCCCGGCCAGGAGCCGCCGGAGTCGGTACGCGAGGGCGGGGCGGAGCCGCGGGCGGTCCGCGTGCCGGTGTCCGGGCTGCCCGAGCTGGTGGCGGCCGAGCTGGCCGCACTCAGGGCCGAACTCGGCACGGACGGCGAGACCGGCCCTGAGTCCGGAAGCCCTGAGACCGACGGCGGGGCCGGGACCGGGGCTGGGAGTGGCGGCGGGGCCGGGGTCGGGGAGGGCCGGTTGGGCGTCGTGACACCGGACGCGCGGCACGCAGAAGTGGCCGCGCTGTTCCCGCGGGGGGATCTGGACGCGCCGGTGGTGGTGCTGACGGTGACGCAGGCCAAGGGGCTGGAGTTCGACGCGGTGGTGGTGGTCGACCCGGCCGGGATCCTGGGGCAGTCGCCGATGGGCGGCCAGGACCTGTACGTGGCGGTGACGCGGGCGACGCGCCGGCTGACGGTGGTGCACGAGGGCGAGCTGCCGCCGGTACTGTCCCGCCTGGCCTAGAAATCTACAATGTAAAGGCGGCGGGCCGGTTCAGGGCTCGCCGTCCATACGAAAAATTCCTCCCGGCGAGGGGAGAGGATCAGGCGCTGCCTTCGCGGGCGAGTTTGTCGGCCACGTCGCGGATCGTCCGGGTGACGCGGTCGAGGGCGCGCAGCGTCTCGGTGTCGAGGTGCTCCATGATGCGCCGGTAGTGCTGGACGCCGGTGTTGCTCATGTCCTCGATCAGCTTGGTGCCGGCCGGGGTGAGCTCGACGCGGCGTACGCGGCGGTCGTGCGGGTCCTCGTGCCGGCCGACGAGGCCGTGGGCGACGAGGCGGTCGACGATGCCGGTGACGGTGCCGAGGCCGACGCCGAGGTTGTGGGCCAGGTCCTGGCCGGAGGCGGAGCCGGCGGCGGACAGGATCATGATGACCTTGAGCTGCCTCATGGTGAGGTTGGAGCTGAACAGGGGGGATTGGTGCTGGGCGAACAGCCTGCCCAGGCCCTGCTGGGTCTGGGTGATCCGGCTGATCAGCTCTTCGCGTTCGTTGCTCACACTCACCTCTCGCTTCCTGAGAAGGTTATCAGGAAAGCTCGGTCCGTCTAAATATTCGTTCAAGGCGAAGTGTTAGTGTGGGGCGAACTCTTGGAGGGGGAGTATGACCGCATTCGCCCGGCTGAGCTTGCTCAACCGCAGCCTTGTCATCTTGCTGGCGATCGTGCTGAGCGCGTTCGGCGTGTTCACGATCCCGCAGCTGAAACAGCAGCTGCTGCCGTCCTTGTCGTTTCCCGGCGCGTTCGTGATCGCGCCGTTCCCGGGTGCGTCACCGGAGATCGTCGAAGATCAGGTTACCGCTCCGATCGAGGACTCCTTCCAGGGGCTGGCCGGGATGGAGCAGATGACGTCGACCTCGAAGGAGGGCCTGGCGCAGATCCAGGTGGCCTTCGAGTACGGCACCGACATCGAGTCGTCGCTGAACAAGATGCAGCAGGCGATCAGCGGGGTGCGGCTGCCGGACGGCGTGGATCCGCAGGTCGTGGCGGGCAGCACCGATGACATCCCGGTGCTGGTGCTGGCGGTCGGCGACGGCGGCGACGAGCGGGCGATGGCCGACAAGCTGCGCCGGATCGTGGTGCCGGAGCTGCAGAGCGTGGAGGGCGTACGGGAGGCGACGGTCACGGGCACCCGTGACGAGGTCGTCACCATCGAGCCGGACACGAAGAAGATGGCGCTGGCGGGGGTGTCGGCGGCGCAGATCCCCGACGTGCTGAAGGCGAACGGCACGCCGATCCCGGCGGGGACGCTGATCTCGGGCGAGAAGTCGCTGACGGTGCAGGTGGGCTCGCGGGTCGACTCGGTGACCAAGCTGAAGAACCTGTATCTGACGCCCGCCCAGCCCTCGGCCGCGCAACTGCAGCAACAGCAGCAGGCACAGGCTCAGCAAGCCCAGGCGCAGGCGCAGGCTCAGGCGGGCCGGCCGGGGCAGCCGGGCCAGGGTCAGACCGCGCAGCAGCCGGTCGCACCGCCGAAGCCGCCCAAGCCGGTCAAGCTGGGCGACGTGGCGAAGATCACCCGCGGTCTTGAGACCGCGACGGCCATCACCCGCACCGACGGCAAGCCGAGCCTGGGCGTGTCGGTGACGATGGTGCCCGACGGCAACGCGGTGGCGATCTCGCACGCCATCGGCGAGAAGCTGCCCGACCTGACCAAGGCGCTGGGCGACGGCTCGGACACGGCGGTGTCGGTGGTGTTCGACCAGGCCCCGTACGTGGAGCAGTCGATCGAGAGCCTGACCACCGAGGGCCTGCTGGGCCTGGTGTTCGCCGTGCTGGTCATCCTGGTGTTCCTGCTGTCGGTGCGTTCGACGCTGGTGACGGCCGTGTCGATCCCGCTGTCGGTGGTGATCGCGCTGCTGGCGCTGTGGGCCGGCGACTACTCGCTGAACCTGCTGACGCTGGGCGCGCTGACGATCGCGGTCGGCCGGGTCGTGGACGACTCGATCGTGGTGCTGGAGAACATCAAACGGCATCTCGCCTACGGTGAGGCCAGGCTTCCGGCGATCTTGACGGCGGTGCGTGAGGTGTCGGGGGCGGTGACGGCCTCGACGCTGACGACGGTGGCGGTGTTCGCGCCGATCGCGCTGGTGGGCGGCCTGGTGGGCGAGCTGTTCAGCCCGTTCGCGATCACGGTGACGGTGGCGCTGCTGGCCTCGCTGGTGGTGTCGCTGACGGTGGTGCCGGTGCTGGCGTACTGGTTCCTCAAGACGCCGGACCTGACGCCGGAGCAGGCGCGCAAGCAGCGTGAGGAGGCCGAGGCCAAGGAGCTGCGCTCGCCGCTGCAGCGGGCCTACCTGCCGGTGCTGCGTTTCGCCACCCGGTTCAAATTGGTGACGATCCTCATCGGGGTGGCGGTGTTCGTCGCCACGATGGGGCTGGCCGGGGGGCTGCAGACGAACTTCCTCGACTCCTCCGGGCAGAACACGCTGTCGTTGTCGCAGCGGATGCCGGTCGGCACGGACCTGGCGACCACGGACGAGGCGGCCAAGAAGGTCGAGGAGGTGCTGGCCGCGCAGGACGGCGTCGAGACGTACCAGGTGAACGTGGGCGGCGGCAACGCCATGATGGGCGGCACCGGCGGCGGCGCAGACCGAGCCTCGTACTCGGTGACGCTGGCGGAGGACTCCGACACCGCGACGATCGAGCAGGAGCTGCGTACGGCGATCGGGGGCCTGTCCGGGGTCGGCGAGGTCACCGTCGGCGGCGGGGGCGGCGGCGGGGGAGGGTTCGCCTCCGACTCGATCGACGTGATCGTGCGGGCGCCCGACACCGAGGCGCTGCGTGCCGCGACCGACCAGGTGAAGCAGGCGATGGGCGAGGTGTCCGGCCTGCGGGACCTGTCGTCGAACCTGGAGACCAGCGCGCCGCGCGTCGAGGTCGTGGTGGACCGGGAGGAGGCCGCCGAGCGGGGCCTGTCGGAGGCGCAGGTCGGGCAGGCGGTGGCGCAGGCGTTCCGCGGCGCGCCGCTGGGCCAGATCGTGCTCGACGGCCGTACGAGCGACCTGGTGCTGCGCGGCGCCGACGCGCCGGACGACCTGAAGGCGATCAGGGACCTGAAGCTGCCCACGGCGGGCGGGCTGGTGAAGCTGTCGTCGGTGGCCGACGTGCGTGAGGTGGCCGGGCCGACGCAGGTGACCAGGATCGACGGGGAGCGTTCCGCGACGGTGTCGGCCAAGGCGGAGGACTCCGGCGACCTGGGCACAGTGACGCAGGCGCTGACGACGAAGCTGGACGGGCTGCAGTTGTCGGCGGGCGCCTCGTACGAGATCGGCGGGGTGTCGGCCGACCAGGCCGACGCGTTCGCCGACCTGGGGCTGGCGATGCTGGTGGCGATCGCGATCGTGTTCATGATCATGGTGGCGACGTTCCGCAGCTTCATCCAGCCGGTGATCCTGCTGGTGTCGATCCCCTTCGCGGCCACGGGCGCGATCGGGCTGCTGGTGGCGACGGACACGGCGCTGGGCGTGCCGGCGCTGATCGGCATGCTGATGCTGATCGGCATCGTGGTGACGAACGCGATCGTGCTGATCGACCTGATCAACCAGTACCGCGAGCAGGGCATGGGCGTGGTGCAGGCGGTGATCGAGGGCGGCCGGCGCCGGCTGCGGCCGATCCTGATGACGGCGGTGGCCACGATCTGCGCGCTGACGCCGATGGCGCTGGGGGTGACGGGGTCCGGCGGGTTCATCTCGCAGCCGCTGGCGATCGTGGTGATCGGCGGCCTGATCTCCTCGACGCTGCTGACCCTGGTGCTGGTGCCGACGCTGTACGTGGTGGTGAGCCGGGAGCGCGGCGGCAGCTCGCGGCACGCTTCCGGGCGTCCGGCGGAGGGCGCAGGGGAGGCGGGCCAGGAGAAACTGGCCGGCCAGCCCGCGTAAGACCTCCGGCAGGCTGATACGCGTGCGGCGGGCGACGATGCGGATCGTCGCCCGCCGCACGCGTGTCAGGGACCGGATCGGCAGGTCAGCCTTCGGCGGGCAGGCGGGCGAGGGTGCGCATGAGGGCGGTGCGGCCGGTGCGCAGGGCGGCGGCTCGGGGTGCCGTACGGCGAACGTCCTGATCTGTCCGGCCCACGGGCCGCTGGTGAAGGGGTCGAGCCTGGGATCGACGCTGTAGGACGGTTCGTCCTGGTCGGAGGAGTATGAGCCGTCCCAGCCGAGCGGGCGGGCGCGCGCCCGTTCCGGCGGTGCCCTGGAGCAGCACCTGCCGGCCGGGCCCGGCGCCCACATCGAACGGCCAGGCCCACGTCACCTCCGCCAGCAGCCCGCCACGCGCGGCCACGATCGTCGCCACGGCGCCCGGCTCGCCGTCGTCCCAGGCCTCCATCGCGACCAGCGCCCGCACACCACGCCACCCCAGCCGGTCGAACCCCGCCACGTCCTGGAGCGCGTCACGGCCGGGGCGATCGCACTCCCCGGTGCCCCGGCGGGCGGCCGTGGCCGCGCCGGCCGCCGCCTCGGGGGAGGTGAACCAGAAGCGGACCCGCAAGGGCTGCTCCAGCTCCGGGAGGAGCAGCTCGCCGCTGTAGGCGGGCACACCCTCGGGCGGCGTCCGGGTAGCGACGCCCTGCGGCCGGCACCATGCGAGCAGGGGAGCGCTGGGAGGGGTGACGTAGGGGGCGCGGGTGGCGTCGTCGTCGAGGTGCCGGCGGAGCCGATCGGCGATCTCCTCGACCGAGGTGGCAGCGGTGGCGGGCGCCGGCAGGGTGGGTGTCTTCAGCTGATCGGCGACGCCGAGGGAGAAGAGGAGGGTGATGGCCGCGGCCGCGATGCGCGTCCCCGGGGGGCTGGCAAGATCCACGACGGATACGACGCGGGGGAACCGGCGGAAGTTGGCCCGGGCGCGTCTTTCCCCCAATAAGAAATCTACGTTGTAAAGGCGCTGGGATGTCGCAGATCACACTTAACCCCTGCTCAACCACAACGCCGACGGGATCAGGGCCGCGAGCTTTCCACGGTCGTGTCAGGTGCGAGGCTGTGGAGGGGTTGCGTTACCGCGCCTGGGCCGGTCGCTCGGGACGGGGGCGGACGGCCTTTCCCGCCTCTATGGCCCCTGATCCGGCACGCGGGCGGGGTGAATAGACTTGTCCGACGTGACGTCGAAGCCGCGTATCCCGAATGTCCTGGCCGGCCGCTACGCCTCGGCGGAGCTGGCCCGCCTGTGGTCGCCCGAATACAAGATCATCGCTGAGCGGCGGTTGTGGCTGGCGGTGCTGCGGGCGCAGGCCGAGCTCGGGGTGGCGGTGCCCGAGGGTGCGCTCGCCGACTACGAGAAGGTGGTCGAGCAGGTCGACCTCGACTCCATCGCCGCTCGTGAACGCGTTTCGCGGCACGACGTGAAGGCCCGGATCGAGGAGTTCAACGCGCTGGCCGGGCACGAGCAGGTGCACAAGGGCATGACCTCGCGCGACCTGACCGAGAACGTCGAGCAGCTGCAGGTGCGCGACAGCCTGCTGCTGGTACGCGACCGGGTGGTGGCGCTGCTGGCCCGGCTGGCCACGCTGGCCGAGGAGCACGAGGCGACGGTGATCGCGGGCCGGTCGCACAACGTCGCGGCGCAGGCCACCACGCTGGGCAAACGCTTCGCCACGGCGGCCGATGAGCTGCTGGTCGCCTACCGGCGGCTGGAGGAGCTGCTCGCCCGCTATCCGCTGCGCGGCATCAAGGGCCCGGTCGGCACCGCCCAGGACATGCTCGACCTGCTGGGCGGCGACCGGGGCAAGCTGGCCGAGCTGGAGCGGCGGGTGGCCGCCCATCTGGGGTTCGAGCACCGTTTCGCCAGTGTGGGGCAGGTCTATCCGCGTTCGCTGGACTTCGAGGTCGTCACCGCGCTGGTGCAGCTGGCGGCGGCGCCGTCGTCGCTGGCCAAGACGATCCGGCTGATGGCGGGCCAGGAGCTGGTGACGGAGGGGTTCAAGGAGGGGCAGGTCGGCTCCTCGGCGATGCCGCACAAGATGAACACCCGCTCCTGCGAGCGGGTCAACGGCCTGGCCGTGGTGCTGCGCGGTTACGCCTCCATGGTGGGTGAGCTGGCCGGCGACCAGTGGAACGAGGGCGACGTGTCGTGCTCGGTGGTCCGCCGGGTGGCGCTGCCGGACGCGTTCTTCGCCTTCGACGGGCTGGTGGAGACGATGCTGACGGTGCTGGAGGAGTTCGGGGCGTTCCCGGCGGTGATCGCCGCCGAGCTGGGCCGTTACCTGCCGTTCCTGGCCACGACGAAGATGCTGATGGCGGCGGTGCGGGCCGGGGTGGGCCGCGAGCAGGCGCACGAGCTGATCAAGGAGCACGCGGTGGCGGCGGCGCT
This sequence comes from Nonomuraea fuscirosea, assembly GCF_035917475.1. NCBI lineage: Bacteria > Bacillati > Actinomycetota > Actinomycetes > Streptosporangiales > Streptosporangiaceae > Nonomuraea > Nonomuraea fuscirosea. The sequence continues at coordinate 4,179,071 of NZ_CP109074.1, forward strand.
GGCGATGCGCTCGCGCGGCGCGGCCAACGAGCTGCTGGATCGCCTGGGTGGCGATGAGCGGTTCCCGCTGGATCGCGACGGGCTGGCGGAGCTGCTGGCCGACCGGGTGTCGTTCACGGGGGCGGCGGCCGATCAGGTGGCGGCGGTCGCGCAGGCCGTGGGCGAGGTCGTGGCGGCGCATCCGGAGGCGGCCGGGTATCGTCCCGGCGCGATCCTGTGATCATCGAGCTGCGCTCGGCCCGCGAGCTCGGCTCGGCCTGCTATGACGACGATCTGGTGATGTGGGCGGCGCAGGGCCTGACGGGTGCGGGCCGGGCCTGGGCGCTGGGCGACGCGGTGGTGGCCGGCAGCCCGCTGATCTCGCGGCGTGACCGGCTGGCGGTGTGGGGCGGCGCCGATTGCGCGGCGGAGTTGCTGCGGCACGCGCTGGGTGAGCTGGGGCCCGCGTACCGGCCGCTGGGGGAGGCGGAGCTGATGAGCGAGGTGACGGCGAGGCTGGACGGGGTGCGTGAGCGGGGCCGGTTCTCGTGGATGAGCCTGCCCGCCGCCCCCGCCTCCGCCCCCGCGCCGGTCTTGGGCGAGGGGGTGGGCTGGGTGGAGGCGGAGGCCGAGGTGGCGGCGTTGCTGGCGGCCGCCGCGCCGCACTCCTACGCCGTGCCGGGAGCGGCGGGGGTGAGCCGGTGGGCGGGCGTGCGCGTGGACGGGCGGCTCGCCGCCGTGGCGGCGGACGCCTGGTCGGCGCCGACGGTGGGCCTGCTGGCGGGCGTGGCCACCGACGCGGCGTTCCGGGGGAGGGGGCTGGCCGAGCGGGTGTGCCGGTGGGTGTCGCGGGAGCTGGTGGCGGCCTACGGGCGGGCCGCGCTGATGGTGGACGACGTCAACGCCGTCGCGATCGGCGTGTACGAGCGGATCGGCTACCGGCGGCGTCCGGTGATGGCCGCGCACGTCACCCCCTGAACCGGCACCCGGTCGGCGGTCTCGGGCCCCGGCGGAAAAACCGGATGTGGTTCGCGAACCGCTGGTGCAAAGTTGGCGGAGTGATGTCCGATTTTGTACCTGGTATCGAGTTGTCGCGCGCCTTCTACGGCGAAGTGGTGGCGCCCCTGCTGGCCGGGGTCGCGCACGGGGCGGCGCTGATCGGGCCCGGCTCGGAGGTGCTGGAGTTCGACACGGCACGTTCGGCCGACCATGACTGGGGCCCCAGGGTGCTGCTGTTCGTGCCGGGGGAGCGGGTGGCCGAGGTGGAGGCGAAGGTGGTGGCCGGGCTGCCGGAGCGCTTCGCCGGGTATCCCACCGTGTTCGGCTATCACGGGGCGCTGCGGCCCGGCGTGACGGTGACGGAGCTGGGCGGGTGGCTGCGCGGGCGGCTGGGCTTCGATCCGCGCGAGGGGGTGACGCTGCTGGACTGGCTGTCGGTGCCGTGGCAGCGCCTGGCGGAGGTGACGCGGGGCGAGGTGTTCTGCGACGGGCTGGGGGAGCCGGGGCTGGAGGCGGCCAGGGCGGCGTTGCGCTGGTATCCGCAGGACGTGTGGCGGTATGTGCTGGCCTGCCAGTGGCGCCGCGTCTGGCAGGAGGAGCCGTTCCCCGGCCGGTGCGGCGAGGTGGGTGACGAGCTGGGCTCGGCGGTGGTGGGGGCGCGGCTGGCGCGGGAGGTGATGCGCCTGGCGCTGCTGCTGCGGCGCCGCTATCCGCCGTACGCGAAATGGCTGGGCAGTGCGCTGGCGCGGATGCCCGGCTCGGCCGAGCTGGCCGAGTCGCTGAGCTCGGCGGTGGCGGCGCGGTCGTGGCGGGAGCGGGAGGAGGGGCTGTCGGCCGCGTACGCGCGGGTGGCGGGCTGGCAGAACCGGGCGGCGCTGGCCGAGCGGCAGGACGAGCGGGTGCGGCCGTTCTTCGACCGGCCGTTCCGGGTGATCGACGGGGAGCGGTTCGCGGGGGCGCTGATGGCGGCGGTGGGGGATGCGGCGGTCGCCGGGCTGCCGCCGCTGGGGTGTGTGGATCAGCTGACGGATTCGACGGATCTGCTGGTGGCGCCGGAGCGGGCGCGGGCGGTGACGGCGGCCGCGCTGGGTCTCACCGCTTAGTGATCTACGCTGTAAAGGGCGAGGCTGCTCGGAAGACACTCTCACTCAAACAGTCCACAAATCTCATTCGACCAGGGAAGCCGCCAGATCCTCCACGCGGACGCGCCAGGCGTCGAGGAAGGCCGTGTCGCCGGTGTGGGTGACGACCAGGCGGGGGCCCTGCCCGGTGCCCTCGGTGAACTCCCAGCGCACACCGCCCTCCGGGGTGTCGTACGCGAGCAGCTTGGCGGGCTCGGCGCGGGCGACGGGTCCCGCCTTGAGCCCGGGGACGGTGAACGCCTCGGGCGGGGGGCTGCCGGGCCGGGCGGCGGGGCCGCCGAGGAGCTGCCAGACGTCTTCGGCGGGGCGGGTGAGCTGGCGTTCGACGCGGACGCCGTCGCGGCCGGCGGTGGTGTCGATGGCGGCGGAGGGCAGGCCGAGGATGGCGATGTAGTCCTCGTGCAGGCGGGCGGAGGTGGCGGGGTCGGGGGTTTGCGGCAGGCGGGCGGGGTGGCCGTCGAGGTGGGCGAGCATGGCCTTGATGCAGGTGTGCCAGCCCGCGGCGAAGCTGGCGGCGCCGTGGCGGTCGGCGAAGGTGTGGGTGAAGGTGAGCAGGGTCGTCTCGCCGTCGGGCTGGAGGTGCCAGCGCAGTTCGTCGTCGCCCCAGGTGTGGGCGAAGGTGCGGGGCGGGTCGTTGACGGTGATGCGGCCGTCGGGGCCGAAGCCGTAGGCGATGCGGTCGCCGTCGATGGTGACGTCGGCGGGGAACCAGGCGGAGAGGTGTTCGGGGGTGGTGATGGCGCGCCAGACCTTTTCCGGTGGGTGGGGGAGGCGGCGCTGGAGCTGGAGGGTGGTGCGGCCGTCGGGGTGGAGGGTGAGGGTCTCGTTCATGGGGTGTGGTCTTCCATGGTGTCGAGGTGGGTTTCGAGGCGGTCGAGGGTGGTGTTCCAGAGGCGTCGGTAGGGGGTGAGCCAGGCGTCGATCTCGGCGAGGGGCTGGGGGTTGAGTTCGTACCAGCGGCGTTGGGCGTCTTTGCGGACGGTGACGAGGCCGGCTTGGCGCAGGGCGCGCAGGTGTTTGCTGGTGCCGGGCTGGGTGAGGCCGAGGTGGTGGGTGAGTTCGTTGACCTGGTGGGGGCGTTGGAGGAGGAGGTCGAGGATGTGGCGTCGTGCGGGTTCGGCTAGCACGTCGAAGGGCATGAGGGCGAATATACTCGACTGGTTATATGCCCGCAAGTGCATGTTGTGGGCTCAGGGCGCGGCGGCGCGGCGCGCGTTGGCGCGGAACGCCTCACGGAGATACGCGGCCAGGCCGGGATGGACGGCGTCCATGACCTCGGTGAAGCGGCTGTCCTCGACGTACAGGTCGCCGATGCACGCGTGCAGGTCGTGGTCGCAGTCGTAGAACCACCGGTTCATGTGGCCGCGGTGCCGTTCGGCCAGATCCATGGCGTGCGGGCCGTCGGCGGGCAGCCCCGCCTTGCACGCGGCGGCGAAGTCGTCGTTGATGGCCTCGGTCTCGGCCTTCAGCCGCAGCCAGTCGGCCTTGGTGTAGGAGGCGACGCGCCGGCGGCTCTGCTCGTACTGGGGAGTGTGCCCCCACCGGCGTTCCACCTCGGCGTCGTGGTCCTCGGGCCGGAAGTGGCCGAAGATCTCGAAGCGTTCCTCCGGGGTGAGGGCGATGCCGGCCTGGCGGGCCTGGATGGTGCGTTCGACGGCGGCGATGACCTCGTGCAGGTGCTCGGCCTTGCGGGTGAGGAGTTCGTGCTGGCGGCGCAGGTGGGTGAGCTCGTCGGTGTGCGGCGCGTCGAGGATGACGGCGATCTCGTCGAGCGGGAAGCCCAGCTCGCGGTAGAGGAGGATCTGCTGCAGACGGGTGAGGTCGTCGTCGGTGTAGCGGCGGTAGCCGGCGTGGGTGCGTTCGCTGGGGGTGAGCAGGCCGATCTCGTCGTAGTGGTGGAGGGTACGCACGGTGATGCGCGCGATCCGCGCGACCTGTCCGACGGAGTGGCTCATGGGGTCCAGCTTGCCGGGTGACGTGGCGTGCGGGTCAAGCCGGGCCCGATCGCGAGCGGGCCCCGCCGAGGGTGTGCCGTGCGAATCTCATGGCCAGGTCAAAACTTGCTGTGGCTTCTTGACCAGGGCACACTCACGCCGTCGCGGGGACATAGCCTGGTGGCGACGACGGGGTCGCGGCGCACTCGGCGACCCGCTGCCCGCGTCGGTTGAAGGCGACCATGACAGCGGTGACGATCAGGACCTCCCGGAGGCGCCGTGCGGGCGACCGGCCGGCCGAGGCGACACGCTTCGCCGGGCGCCGGCACGAGGTAGCCGGCGCCGGGTTCGCCGTGCCCTGTGCGTCCTGGGTCGTTGACCGTTCCCGCCTGCCGTCGTCCGGGATCCGGGGCCGTGCCGCCCTGGCCGCGGGCGGGGCGGGCGCTGATCGACTGGAGTTAGCACCTGTGCTCGCGAGAAGAACAGCTGCCGCGGCGGGGCGCGCCCGTGCACGCCGCAGGGCCCGGGGCCCGTCCGGGCGGCGGCCCGGTGAGAACGTACGTACCGGCGAGAGACCGCCGTCACGGCCACGCCCGCTGACGGACGACAGGCAAGGCACCCGCCTGCGAGCCCTGACGGCCGCCCGGCTGCGAAGGGCCGGCCGCGGGATGCGGCCGGCCACGGGCTTATTACGGCGACCCGCCGGACCGGGCTCGGGCGGAGCCGTCAGGGCCGGAGCGGGCGCGGTGGTCCCGGAGCCCGCGGGCCGGGCGAACGAGCCCGCACGCCGCCCTGACCTCCTGACCGCGAACGGCGCGCAGCCGCGCGGACGCCCCGAACCCGGCCACGGATCCACCGTGTCCCCGCGCCACCAGTTATTACCCGGCCGCAGCCCCGGACCATCCCACCCGTCATGACGGCACCGGCTCGCGAGAGCCGTCGTCCCGGATCCGCCAGACCGCCGGCACCAGCAAGGTGACGGCGGTGACGACCACGGCGGTCGCCGCGCACGCCAGCAGAACGGGACGCGTACCGAAGAACGAAGCCGCCGGCCCGGCCAAGCCCATGCCGACGGGAGCCGCCACGAGTCCGCCGAGCATGCTGACCGAGGCCGCCCGCGCCACCGCGCCGGCCGGCAGATGCCGCTGCAGGGCCGTGGTCTGGATGACGTTGTGCACCGTCACCTGCCCGCCCGCGGCCACGGCCGCGACGACCAGCTGCCAGACGGGCGCGGGCAGAGCGAGCAGCGCCGGAAGCGGCGCGATCAGCAGGAACGCCAGCAGGGCGGCCACCATGGGGCGGGCGGGCCGCCAGTGCGCGCTGACGACACCGCCGGCCAGCCCGCCGACGGCGTAGGCGATGCCGATCGCCGACCACGCCGGCGCCCCGCCGAGTGACCGGTCGGCGACGTACGGGCCGAGCACGAGGATGGGGGAGATCACCAGCGCGTTGGCGACGGCGAGATGGACGATCCACACCCACAGCCACGTACGCCGCCCCACCTCGGCGAGCCCCTCGCCGATCCCGGCCAGCAGCCCGCGGCCCTGGCCGCGGTCGCCGCCGGGGAGCAGGCGCGGGAGCCGCGACAGGAAGACGGCGCTCACCGCGAACGTCAGCGCGTCGATCGCGATCGCCCACCCCGGCCCGACCAGCGCCACGAGCGCTCCGGCGACGCCCAGCGCGACGATCGACACGGTGCTGCGGGAGATCGAGATCAGGCTGTTGGCCGCCTGCAGGTTCTCCTTGCCGGCCAGGGAGGAGACGAGCCCGACGGCGGCCGGGTTGAAGAACGCCGATCCGGCGCCGGCGATCAGTTGCAGGGCCACCAGGGTCCACAGGTGGGCGCTGCCGGTCAGCAGGAGCACGGCTGTGACGCCGTGGGCGGCCAGGCGGGTGAGGTCGGCGATCAGCATGATGGAGCGGCGCGAGAAACGGTCGCCCGCGGCTCCGCCGAGCAGGGTCAGCGCGATGATCGGCAGCCGGGTGCTGAGGATCACGATGCCGAGGTCGACGGCGGAGCCGGTGAGGTGCAGCACGGCGAAGGCGATGGCGAGGGGGGTGAGGGCGTCGCCGAAGAAGGAGGCGGTCTGGCCGAGGTAGTAGCGGCGGAAGCCGGGCTCGGCCAAGGGGGAGAGGGTGGCGGAGAGCCGGGCTCTCGCTCCCCGGCGCGCGCGGTCTTCGGCGCCCGCCGCTGCGTCGGCGACCGGACCACCGCCCGTGTGACCGCCCGTGTGACCGTCCATGTCGCCGTCCATGTCGCCGTCGGGACGAGCGCGGTTCAGGGCTGTTCCTGGATGCGGACCAGGTTGCCGGCCGGGTCGCGGAAGGCGCAGTCACGAACCCCGAACGGCTGCTCGACCGGCTCCTGCACGACCTCCGCGCCGCCCGCCCGCGCCCGTTCGAACATGCCGTCGAGGTCGTCGGTGGCCAGCAGGATGCCGGCGTAGGTGCCCTTGGCCATCATCTGGGCGATGGTGGCGCGCTCGGCGGCGGTGATGCCGGGGTCGGCGCCGGGCGGCTGCAGGACGAGGGACGCGCCGGGCCGGCCGGCGGGCCCGACCGTGATCCAGCGCAGGCCGTTGTAGCCGACGTCGTCGCGTACTTCGAAGCCGAGCAGGTCGCGGTAGAAGGCCAGGGAGGCGTCCGGGTCGTCGTGCGGCAGGAAGCTGGCGTGAATGGCGATGTGCATGACCATCACGCTAGGCGCGGCCCGGTGCCGGGCGCTTCTCTGTTCCTGCCCGGTTCCCCGGCCAGGGCACGATGGGCCGGTTGCGCGTGCGGCACAATGATCGGGTGACGAGCGACAGTCTTCCCGCAGAGCCCATGCCCGCTCTCGTGCGGGCCGCGCGGGTGGTGCTGATCGTGCAGGTGGCCGCCAGCGTTCTGGGGCTGGTCGTGATGGGCGGGGTGCTGGCGGCCGCGGCGAGCGCCCCCTCGCTGTTCCTGCTGCTGTTCCTGCTTCCCGCCGTGGTCCTGGTGGTGATGGTGTGGCTGGTCCTGCGGTGGTCGTCGCGGCGCTCGTTCGTCCGGTGGGCCGCGGTGGCGGTGGAGGCGGTCCTGGGCGGCGGCAACCTGGTGTCGATGCTGGTGGCGGGCCGCTTCGTGTGGGCGTCGCTGCCGTTGAGCGTGCTCCTGCCGCTCGGGGTGGCCGGCGCGCTGCTCACCGCGCCCGCGGCACGCTGGTTCAACCGGTGACGCGGCCGGCGTCACCGGTGGCCCAGGACTGTTGAACGACGTGGATCCGGTATTTCTATCCCGGGTATAGCATGGGTGCCATGGTGCGACCCCCGCTGACCCCCGAAGAACGCCTCCGTGGCGAGCAGCTCGGCCTGGTGTTGCGACGGGCCAGGGCGGAGCGGAGCATCGTCGAGGTCGCCGCGGCCGCCGGCATGTCCGCCGAGACGCTCCGCAAGATCGAGACCGGCCGGATCGCCACGCCCGCGTTCTTCACCATCGCGGCTCTGGCCGACGTGCTCGGCATCTCCCTCGATCACCTCGTCACCCGCTCCACCCCGGCCGCCGCCCCCTGACGCGCCGGCGCCGCGCGTCCCCCTCCAGGAACGCGCGGCACACCCCATCACGGTCGGGGTCACGCTGTCGCGGTCACCCGGCGGAGGGGCGTCACAGCCACGGCCCGCACACCGTGCCGTCCGGGCGGCAGGCGCGGAAGAACGTGCGCCGCCCCTGCAGATGGTCGCTGATCGTGCCCGTACCGCCGCGCACGAAGTAGGTGCGCACGCGCGTCCCGTCGTTGCGGATCTGCACCTGGCGGGGGCCGCCGCGTCCCTTGATCTTGTAGAACACCTGGAATCTGCCGCCGCCGATCCGCTTGAACGCCTTGCACACGGCCACGGCCGGATCGCTCAGGTACAGGTGCACATGCTGGACCTGATACCCCGGAAACGTGCTGCCCCGGCATCCCGGCACCGGATGGGCCGACGCGCTCGCGGCAGGCGTGCCGACGACGCCCGCGGCGGCCAGGGATGCGACAGCGACGGCGAGGCCACGACGTATGGCCTTCGCGGTCATGAGGTTCTCCTCTCGTGGGATCCTCGGATCCTGACCACGCCGACGCTAGAGCCGGTCGACCCGCCAGTCTGCGCAGAAATCCACACATCCGGCCCTCAACCCGGGCGTCGCCCCAGGGGACTCAGACCAGAGCCAGCTGCGCCGCCGCCGGCTCCCGCGGCTCGGCCACCGGCGCCCCGCACCCCATCCCGTACATGCGGCACAACTGCGCGATCTGGCCCGTGATACGGCCCTCATAGCCCGCCGACGGCAGCCCCGCCCGGTCGTACAGCTCCGCATAGCGTTCCACGAGCTGCGGATGCGCCTCCTCCAGCCACCGCAGGTACCACTCCCGCGTGCCCGGCGGCAGCCGCAGCACCACCGGCTCCACCGCCGCCGCGCCCGCCGACGCGATCCGCCGTACGGTGGCCGCCAGCTGATCGGCCGCGTCACTCAGCAGCGGCAGCACCGGCGACATCAGCACCCGGCACTCCACCCCCGCCTCCACCAGCGCCGACACCAGCTCCAGGCGCGCCTGCGCCGACGGCGCCCCCGGCTCCACCGCCCGCCGGATCCGCTCGTCCACGAACGCGATCGACACCGCCACCCGCGCACCCGCCCGCGCCAGCAGCTCCGCGTCCCGCACCACCAGCGCGCTCTTGGTGTAGACCGTGAACGCCGCCCCCGCGCCCGCCAGCGCCCCGATCACCCCCGGCATCAGCCGGTAGCGTTCCTCCGCCGCCTGGTAGCAGTCGCCGCCCACCCCGACCGCGATCTCCGTGCCGTCCCAGCGCGCGAGCTCCGCCCGCAACCGCTCCACCACGTTGGGCCTGACCACGATCCGGGTGTCGAAGTCGGCGCCCGCGTCGAGCCCGAGCCGGCGATGACCCGCGCGGGCGCCGCAGCCGCGGCAGGCATGGGCGCAGCCACGGTAGGGGGAGACCGCCCACCGCTGCGCGATGCCCGCGACCTGCGGCACCCGCTCGATCACGGTGCGGGCCTGCATCTCGTAGAAGCCGTCACGCGCCACGGCGCGCCGCTCGATCAGCGGACGCTCATCGGCGGCGTCGACAAGCGCAAGCGCGTCCCAACCCACATCACCAGTGGAACACGCATTCGACTCCGTTTTCAAGCCGTTCCCCCCAACCGCCCGCCCGCGCGGGGGAGCGGACCCACGATACTGGCGGCACACCCGCCCCGCCCCGCCTTCGTCTGGAGCCCGCCTCATGGCCTGGATCCTGCTCGCCCTCGCCATCGCCTCCGAGGTCGTCGCCACCACCGCGCTCAAACTCAGCAACGGCTTCACCCATCTCGGCTGGAGCCTCACCGTCGCCGCCGGCTACATCATCTCGTTCCTGCTGCTGGCCCGCGTCCTCAAGCTCCAGCTCGACGTCGGCACCGCCTACGCCGTCTGGTCCGGCGCCGGCACCGCCGCCATCGCCCTCATCGGCGCCGCCTTCCTGGGCGAGACCCTCACCCCCGTCAAGGTCGGCGGTATCCTGCTCATCATCGCCGGCGTCGTCGTCCTCAACCTCGCCGGCGGCCACTGAACCAGCGGCCCCGCGCGCACCCCGCTCGGCCGGGGGGAGCGGGGCCCCGTCCCTCAGCGAACGGACACCATGATCCACCACCTCGCCCTGCACACCGACTGGGAGCACGCCCGCACCACGGGGGAGTACCGCGTCTCCACCCTCGGACGCACCCTCGACCAGGTCGGCTACATCCACTGCAGCCGCGACCTGCCCCAGCTGCACGGCGTCCACACCGCCTTCTACAGTCACCTCACCGAACCACTGATCATCCTCGACATCGACCCCGCCGGCCTCGACGTCCGCGTCGAGAACGGCTACCCCCACCTGTACGGCCCCCTGCCCCTGACCAGCGTCACCGCCACCCGCCCCTACACCCGCACCACCACCTGACGCCGCCCATGGACACCCGCGCCGCCGCCCAGCGCTTCGCCGACACCTGGCAGCACGCCTGGACCCACCACGACGTCGCCGCCATCACCGCCCTCTACCGCGACGACGCCCTCCACACCAGCATGCCCTTCCGCCCCCCGCACCAGGGCCGCCAGGCCATCGCCGACTACATCACCTGGTCCTTCACCGGCGAGAGCGACCCCCACGTCACCTTCGCCACCCCCATCGTCGACGGCGACCAGGCCGCCATCGAATTCCGCGTCCACGCCCACGACGACGGCCGCCCCATCACCCTGGCCGGCTGCGTCTTCGCCCGCTTCGACGCCGACGGCCTCGCCGTACAGACGCGCGACTACTGGCACACCACCGACGGCCACCACTGACCACCGGCGCCCACCCATGACGAAGGCCCGCCGCGCCCCGCGCGACGAGCCGTACCGGACGAAGGAAGACCGCCACCCGTCCCCCTCCCGGACGGGCCACCTCCAGCGATCAGCGCACCACCCGCAACGGCGCACGCCCCGCACCCGCGGGCACCGGCACCGGAGCAGGGGAGGGGGCCGGCCTCGGACGCGCCACCTGCTGCGTCACCTCCGCAGCCGCCTCCGCAACCTGCTGCTGCACCTGCTGCCGGGCCGCCATCTGCTGCGTCTGATCCGCCGCCTCGGCACACCCGCCCGAGCAGTACCCGTTCGTCACGATCAGCCGCCCCCGCGACGCCGTGTACGACTCCTTACCGGAAGCGGGCAGAACCCCCCGACACATCGGACATAAAACCGACTCGTTCCCCACGTGCTGCTCCTCTCGCGGCGCGAATGGCAGGACTCCCACCCTAAAACCACACCTGGCGCCAAGGACAGCGAATCAACACAACGTCAAACCAGCCGTCAACGCACCCGGGAGCCCGCCACACCGCACCGCCCGCCCCCGAAACCCCCGCTCACCACCCCCGCCCGGCCCGCACCACCACCCTCACGAGCCGCTCGGGGAGAGCGGAAAAATCTTCCCACCAACCGCACCCGTCCCGCACCATGAGGCTCGTCGCCTGCCGGTGGGGAGCGGCCCGACGACGTCTACTTGACATAATGTTCATTATCAAGCAATTGCGGAAGCGCCGAATAATCCGCGCCCGCGCGGGCAGGCGCAGCGCATGCTCCCGCTCGACATCGCCGCCCCCAGCCTCGTCGCGCTCACCGCCGTCGTCACCGCCGGCGCCATCTGGCTGATCATTCTCGCGGTACGCCTCACCAAGAGCCCGCGCAACCGTCCCGGCATCAGTGTCGATCTTGTCGATCAGGTGCGCGAGCTGAAGGCGCTCGGCCAGATCCAGGAAGCCGTGTTCTTCGTCCGCGGTGAGACCGGGATGAGCCAGCGCGCCGCCGCCCGCTTCGTCAACCGTCTGTGACCCCCTGCCCGCGCCGGGTCACGCTTCGATGCCATACCGAACAGAATGGGGCTTCTGTATGGTATGGGTAATTTTCGTATCGAATGTGCGTTTTCGTGCTGCTGGGCGGGATGCCGTCCGCAGCGGTTCGCAGGAGAACGGCTGCCGTCGCCGGGCGGAGGAGTGCCGGGATGTCAGCGCGTCGTCATGACGGTCCCGGCCTGCGATGATCGCCGGGGTGCGCGGGTGTTCTGCTCCCCTGTCCCCCGTTCGAAAAGTGTCCATGGGTCAGGCGTCACAACGCTCCGCTCCCCCATGCCGGCGTGCCGCCGGCCGATCATGAGCGTCATCGGCCGAGCCGGTCGCCTGGAGCTCCAGGCGACCGGTGGGCCTCTCCCCTATTCAGGCGCCGCCGGCGTCATGGAGAGGTCCCAGTAGGCGGCGTAGCGGCCGCCGCGGCGGAGGAGTTCGTCGTGGGTGCCTTCTTCCGCCACCCGGCCGCCGTCCAGGAAGGCGATGTGGTCGGCGTTGCGTACGGTGCGCAGCCGGTGGGCCACCATCACCACGGTCCGGCCCGCCATGAGCCGTTCGATGCCCTGGTGGACGGCTGCTTCGCTGGCCGGGTCGAGGGCGGAGGTCACCTCGTCCAGCAGCACGATGGGGGCGTCTTTGAGCAGGGCGCGGGCGATGGAGACGCGCTGGCGTTCGCCGCCTGACAGCAGGGTGCCGCCTTCGCCGACGGGGGTGGCCCAGCCGTCGGGCAGGCGTTCGATCACTTCGTCCAGGCGGGCCGCGGCCGCCGCGGCGCGGACTTCGGCGGTGGTGGCGGTGGGGCGGCCGAGGCGGATGTTGTCCTCGATGGTGGCGTCGAAGAGGTAGACGTCCTGGAAGACGATGGCGATGCGGGCCATGAGTGCCTGGGTGTCGATGGTGCGGACGTCGGTGCCGCCGATGCGGATCGCGCCGGTGTTCACGTCGTGGAAGCGGGCCAGGAGGTGCAGCAGGGTGGTCTTGCCTGCGCCGGAGGGGCCGACGACGGCGAGCCGGTGGCCTTCGGGGAGGGTGAGGGTGAGGTGGTCGATCACGATGTGGTCGCCGTGTCGGAAGGTGACGGAGTCGAATGCCAGGTCGTGGCGGGTGGGTTCGATCGGGTCGGGGGGTTCGGGGAGCGGCGGGGTGCGCAGGAGGGTGTCGAGTTTGGTGAGTTCGGCGCGGGCGCCGCGGAGTTGGCCGCCGATGTCGCCGAGGGACAGCAGAGGGTCGGCGCAGCGGGTGGCCAGGACGAGGAGGGTGAGTGCTTCGGCGGGGCCGATGGTGGCGCCGAGAGCCAGGTGGGTGGCCAGGATCAGGAGTGCGGTGAGGATGGCCTGCACGGTGAGGGTCAGGCCGAGGATGCCGGGCAGTGCCGAGAGCGTGGAGCGGCGGGAGGCGTGCTGGAGTTCGCGCAGGGAGTCGTCGAGCAGGGTGAAGCGTTCGGTGGTGCGGCCGCCTGCCCGCAGTACGGGCTGGGCTTGGAGGTATTCGATGACGCGGCCGGTGGCTTGCTGGTCGCGGTGGTGGCGTTCGGTGTCGGCGGCGTGGGTGGCGCGTCCGGTCCAGTGCTGGATGGCGGCGACGACGGGGACGGCGAGGAGTGCGGCCAGTCCGAGCGGGGGGTTGTAGGCGAGCATCACGGCGACGATGGTGAGGGGGGTCACGGCGGCGGCGATGTAGGGCGACAGGACGTGTGCGAGGACGCTCATCGCCTGGAGTACTCCCCTGCTGGCCAGGAGGGAGACTTCGCCGACGCGGCCGGGGGCGTACCAGCCGATGGGCAGGCGGGCCAGGTGGTCGCCGAGCCGCCGGTAGGTGCCGCGCAGGAGGGTGGTGCCGGCGCGGAAGCCGGACAGGTCGGCGGCGTAGCGGAGTGCGGCGTAGGTGGCGACGGCGGTGGCGAAGGCGATGAGCCAGGGGCGGGCGGCGGTGGTGTCGCCTGCGAGCAGGGCGTGCAGCGTGGGGACGAGCAGGGCGTAGGACAGTCCTTCGGCGATCGCGGTGGCGGTCATGAGGGCTATGGTGCGGCGCACGGGCCGGGCGTGGTGGTGTCCCAGGACGCGCAGGAGCATGCGGATCATCGGGGGTCGTCTCCTTGGTGGGTTCGCCAGAACGCGGCGAGGCTGCCGTTCTGGTTCAGGAGTTCGGCGGGTGTGCCGTGTTCGGTGATCGTTCCGTTCTCCAGCAGCACGACGGTGTCGGCGTCGGCGATCGTCTCCAGGCGGTGGGCGATGACGACGATGGTGCGGTCGCTCCGGGAGGTGGTCAGTGCGTGGCGTACGGCGTGTTCGGTGTGGGGGTCGGCGAAGGCGGTGGCCTCGTCCAGGACGAGGACGGGGGTGTCGGCGAGCAGGGCGCGGGCGATGGCGATGCGTTGGGCTTCTCCGCGTGACAGGCCGGTTTCCTCGTCGAGGATGGTGTCGTAGCCGCGTGGCAGTCGCAGGATGCGGTCGTGGATGTTGGCGAGTCTGGCGGCTGTGGTCACCTGATGGTGGTCGGTGTGCGGGAGGGCGAGGGCGATGTTGTCGGTGACGGAGGCGCGCAGGAGGCGGATGTCCTGGAAGACGAAGGAGATCGTGCGGTAGAGCTGGTTGCTGCCGAGGTCGCGCAGGTCGGTGCCGCCGAGGGTGATGGAGCCGTGGGTGGGGTCGAAGAAGCGGGGCAGGAGCTGGACGAGGGTGGATTTGCCGCTGCCTGAGGGGCCGACGATGGCGGTGGTGGTGCCGGGTTCGAGGGTCAGGTCGATGCCGCGCAGGACGGTGTGGCCGGTGTCGTAGCCGAAGTGCACGTTCCGTAGTTCCAGGCGGTGCCCTTGTGCGGTGGCGGGGCAGGCGGGTTCGGGCAGGGGGTCGACGGCGAGGACGTCTCTGATCCGGCCGGTTGCGCGCCAGGCGGTCTGCAGGTCGTCGAAGCCGTGCCCGAGGGCGGCGACCGGTGCGGTGAGTCCGAGGCCGAGCAGGAGGAAGGGCAGCAGGTCGGCGGGTGACAGGCCGGCGTCCGTGATGAGGAGGGTGCCGCCGGTCAGCACGGCCAGGAGCACGAACGGTGGCGCCAGCGCGGTCTGCATGGCGGCGGCGATGGGTGCGAGGCCGCGTGCCCAGCGCAGGAAGGTGTCGGCGAACGTGTCGGTGGCGGTCAGGAAGGTGCGGTGGGTACGGTCGGCGCCGCCGAAGGCTTTGACCACCGCGATGCCCTGGACGAATTCCACGGCCGAGCCGGCGATGCGTCCCATGGCCGTGTCGAAGTCGCGCTGTTCGCGCTGTCGTGCGGGGGTCATCATCAGCGGGACGAGCGCTATGGCCAGCAGGACCGGGATGAGGGTGATCAGGGTGAGGCGCCAGTCGATCGTGAACAGGTAGATGAGTGACACCAGGGGCACCACGAAGGCTGAGACGAGTTCACCGGGGGTGTGCGCGATGAACGGGTGCACGGCGCTCACGTCCTCCCCCACCACCTTGGCCAGTTCGCCTGTCCTGCGCTGGGAGAGCCATCCGATCGGGACGCGGCCCAGGTGGGCGGCCAGGCGGCGGCGGAAGGCGAGCTGGACCTGGCCGTCGAGCAGGTGCCCGATCCCCGAGGACGCGGTGGTGAACAGCAGCCGGATGAGCAGGCCGGTGACGCCGGCGAGTACCGCGGTCCAGGCGTGGGCGTGGTCGGGCGGGCCGGGCGCCAGGAGGGTGCGTCCGACTTCGGCCACCGCCAGGAGGGGTGCCAGGCCGGCCACGGCGCCGATGACCTGCAGGGTGACGAGGGCGGCGAAGCTGCCGGCGTGGGGGCGCAGCAGGCCGGTCAGGGTGCCGGTGTCCGGCCGGGTGTCAGTCACGCGGGTGTCAGTCACGGAGGTGCTCCTGGAGGAAGGCGAGGATCTCCGCCCGGGCGGGTGCCGCCTGGGGGGCCAAGCCCGGCATGCTGAGGAACGCGTGTCCCGCCTGCGGGTGTTCGCTGAGCCGGGCGGGTGTCCCGGCCGCCTGGAGGCGGTGGGCGTAGTGGCGGCCGTGGTCGGCGATCGGGTCGGCGGAAGGTACCACCACAAGGGCGGGGGCCAGGTCGTGGAGGTCGTCGGCGTGCAGGGGGGACAGGGCGCGGGCGTCGGTGCCTTCGGGGACGGCCAGGCGCTGGAAGAGGAGCAGTTGCGGTAGGGACAGGGTGGGTGTGTCGGGGTATCGGGTCGTCGAGTCGTAGGTCCAGGCGGTGGAGGTCAGGTCGGTGGCCGGGTTGACCAGGACCTGTGCTCGCAGGTTCAGGCCGGCCTGGCGGGCTCTGATGGCGGTCAGGGCGGTGATGAGGCCGCCGCAGCTTTCGCCGAAGACGGCGGCGCGGGCCGGGTCGATGTCCCAAGTCGCGGCGTGCCGCAGCAGGTGCCGCAGGACGTCCCAGGCGTCGTCGGCGGCGGCCGGCAGCGGCGTCTGCGGGTCGAGGAGGCGGTGCTCGACCGAGACGACGGCCGCGGGCAGGTGGGCGGCGAGGTGGCTGTTGACCCAGTCGCTCTGTGCGGCCGTGCCGACGAAGCCGCCTCCGTGCACGTGGATCACGAGGGGCAGGGGGCCCGCGGCCGGGGGGCGGTACACGCGGACGGGGAGTTCGCGGCCGGGTAGCGGCATGTGCTGCCAGGTGATGGTGGCGGCGGGGTCGGGCTGTCCGGTGATGACGCGTGCGGCCGTGGAGGCGCGGGCGTGGTTCTCGGCGTCGCGGTAGGCGGTCAGTTGCTCGGGTGTCACCGTGGTCCAGTCGGGCTCGGGGGGCCGTCGTATCGCGGTGGGGTCGTTCATGGGCCTCTCCTCAGTTTCGCTACTTCTGGTTTCGAAACCTACGGTAGCGCAACTTGGTATCGTGTGAGCGTGAGCCTGACCTCGAGCACTCCCGCCCGGCCGCCCGGCCGCCCGCGCTCCGGCGTCAACGACGTGGTCTTCGCCGCGACGCTGCGCACGGTCTGCGAGCTGGGCTACGCGCGTGCCACGGTGGAGCGCATCGCCGCCGCGGCCGGCATCGCCAAGACGACGATCTACCGCCGCTGGCCGACGAAGGGGGCGCTGATCGTGGACTGCCTGCTCGACGCGTTCGGGCCGGTGCCGGTGAAGGGGGGCGACCGGGCGGAGATCATGGCGTCGGCCATCCGCTGGGCCGCGGCCAAGATCGGCGAGCCGGGGGTGGGCGACGCGTTCGCGGGCGTGTTCAGCGACGGTGTCAGCGATCCTGGGCTGCGCGAGATCCTCTCCTCGCGGTTTCAGGACCCGTACCGGCTCGCGCTCCAGGAGGCGCTCGGCGAGCCGGAGCACCGGGTCCTGTTCTTCATCGACGTCGTCGTCGGGACCCTGCTGCACCGCATGGGCATGACCGGCGAGCCGATGGCCGGCGACGATGTCGACGCGCTGGTGGAGATGGTCCTGCCGTCCTTCCGCTGAGGACGGGTCGGCGTGGCCCGGGTGCGGGGCATAAGGTGGGGCGCCATGGCATTGCGGCTTGTGCAGGTGAACTTCAAGGCCCGGGACGACGCGGCGCTCGGCCGGTTCTGGGCGGCGGCGCTCGGGTACGGCATGTCGAGTGAGGGCCCGGGGGTGACCAATCTCGAGCCCGAGGGCATCGCGTGGCCGGATCCCGACGGCTTCTACGTCGATCTGGTGAAGGTGCCGGACCCCGAGACGGTGCATTACCGGGTGCGGCTCGATCTCGCCACCACCTCCCCGGAGCATCAGGCGGAGCTGGTGGCGCGGCTGCGGAAGCTCGGCGCGACACCCGCGGACGCGGAGCGGGGCGACGGGCCGTGGGTGGCGCTGGCCGACCCCGAGGGCAACGTGTTCCGCGTGCTGGAGCCGCGGGAGACTCACCGGGACACCGGGCCGATCGCGGCGGTGGTGGTCGGGTGCGCGGATCCGCGGGCCCTGGCCGCCTTCTGGGGTGAGGCGGCCGGCTGGGCCGTGCACGAGGCGGGCGACGAGCGGGCGGTGCTGCGTTCGTCCCGGGGCGTGGGCCCGTTCCTGGAGTTCGCCCGGCAGGAGCCGGTGCGGAGCCGGATCCACATCGATCTGATCCCGTCTCGCGGGCAGGAGCAGGCGGCCGAGGTGGCCCGGCTGCGGAAGCTGGGTGCGCGGCCGGCGGATGTGGGGCAGGGCGAGGTGTCGTGGGTGGTGCTGGCCGACCCCGAGGGCAACGAGTTCTGCGTGCTGGGGCCCGGCTCCTCCCCCTCGGCGTGACGGGCCGGCTGGGTCAGGGGGCGAGGCCGGCGCTGATGAGCCAGATGTGCTCGCATGTCGCCGATGCCCGGCGCAGGCTGTCGCGGGACTCCTGTGAGGCGTGGTAGAAGCTGCGTTCGATCATCCAGCACAGGGCGCGGGCCATGGCGGCGGCCTGGTCGGGCCCGGTGCCGGGGCGCACGCCCGCGCGTTCCAGCACGGCGGTGATGGCGGCGATGAACAGGTCGGCGGTGTGGCGCCACAGGTCGCCGATCTCCGGCACGGTCAGCGACAGGTCGATGGCGGTACGCATGACCAGGCCGTGCTCGTTCCACAGCTCGACCGTGCGGCGCATCGCCGCGGCGACGGCCCGGCGCGGGTCGTCGCTCGCGGCCGTGGCGCGCGAGCGTTCCCACAGATGCTGCACGGTGCGGGCGACGAGCGCGGTGACCACCTCCTGTTTGGAGCCGAAGTAGAAGTACAGGGCGCCGCGGGTGATGCCGGCGCCCTGGGCGATGTCGCCGACGGTCATCGCCTCGTAGCCCTTGTCCGCCAGGAGGGCTTCGCAGGTGTCGAGGATGGCCCGTTCGCGGACGTCGCCCTTGCGTTCGGTGGCGCGGCGGCCGCGCGGGGCGTGGGCGGGCATCAGAGCTGGGCGCCTTCGGGGAAGTCGGTGCTGCGCGAGAGCGTCTCCCAGGTGCGGATGTCGTCGTCGACGGCGCGGCGGGCGGCGCCGATCAGGCGCAGCGCGTCGGAGCCGAGGACGAGGTGGGCCGGCGGCCGTTCGAGCGCGGCGATGCGCACGACGGCCTCCCCCGCCTTGGCCGGGTTGCCGAGCTGGTTGCCGCTGGCCTTCTGGCGGGCCTGGCGGATCGGCGTGAACAGCTCGTCGTAGTCGCTGATGGCGCGGCCGGCGCGGGTCATGGAACGTCCGGCCCAGTCGGTGCGGAAGCTGCCCGGTTCGACGGCGGTGACGTGGATGCCGAACGGGGCGACCTCCTTGCCGAGCGCTTCGAGGACGCCTTCGAGGGCGAACTTGCTGCCGCAGTAGGCGGACATGCCCGGCACGGCCATGAGGCCGGCCATGGAGGTGACGGCCATCAGGTGGCCGCGGCGGCGCCGCCGCATGTGGGGCAGGGCCGCCTGGAGGGTGGCCATGGCGCCGAAGACGTTGACGTCGAACTGGCGTCGTACGTCGGCCAGCGAGGTCTCCTCGAAGATGCCTTCCAGGCCGTAGCCGGCGTTGGCGATGACGACGTCCAGCGGGCCGGCGGTGTGCTCGGTGTCGTCGACGACGGCCGGGACGGCGGCGGTGTCGGTGACGTCGAGGATGCGGCCGTGGGCGTGGCCGGGCTTGAGCGCTTCGAAGGCGCGCAGGTCGTCATGGTTGCGGACGGTTCCGGTCACGGTGTGGCCGGCGGCCAGGGCGGCCTCGGCGAGGGCGCGGCCGAGTCCGGTGCTGACGCCGGTGATGAGCCAGTTCTGGTGCTGCATCGCTTTCTCCGTACGGGGTGTTCGAAGGGGGCTGGTCCGCTCCCCTGCCACAAACTCTACACTATGTCGATTTTTATCATCATAGTGTCGATTCTGGCGGTGCGGGGAAGGCGCCGGCCGCCCGGGTCGCGGTCGCGGGGCGTGCGGCAGGTTGCCCGCCATGCTGGAGATCGGATCCGCCGCGGGGCTTGAGCAGCGACGCAGGCTGATCTGGAGCGGGTGTTCTTCCTCGCTGCTCGGCTGCCACTACGGCACCTCCATCGCGGCCCTCGCCCGGGCGCACGGAGTGAGCCGGGCAGCCATACGAACCGCTCTGAGCGAGCGGATGCCCGGCCATCCGGGTTCGCCCATGCTCGCCACGACCGAGGGGGCTGCCGACTCGTCCAGCCACGTTGCTCGCGGGTGCCGCCAATGGCTGTCCGCAGGTTCCTCAACCCCGATACGGCAAACGCCCAAAGGGGCTCGCGGGAGGTGGTCACGCAGGCGGCGTCATGCCGTCCGGCACGAGGGGCAGGAGGAGCTCGTAGAGGTCGCGAAGCTCGTCAGCGTCGACCGGGGGAAAGACCACGGTCGCCCCGACCGCGATCAGGTAGGGCAGCAGGGCCGCCGTCCTGGCCTCCTCGTCGCCGGGCACGGCTGATCTCCACACCCGCTGCAGCGCGGACAGCCTGGCCTGGTCCAGGCGGGTCTGCACGGCACGCACCTCCGCGTCCCATGTCGCCCACGCCCTCAGGGCGATGTCGAGCTCCGGACAGTAGAGACCCGTGCCGCCGGGTTGAACGAGTTTCGTCAGGTGCGCGAGGATCTCCCGGGCGCCGGCCGTTGCACCGACCTCCGCGATGGCGTTCTCGAGCGTTCTGATCGACAGCTGCTCGAAATGGGCGAGAAGCGCTTTCTTGTATCCCTCAGCACCGTCGAAGTGATGGTGGAACGACCCTTTCGACAGGTGGAGCCGGGCGGCGATCCGGTCGATGCGAATGCCCGCCGCACCTTCTTCCGCGAGGACCTTCAGACCTTCGTTCAGCCACCGCTCACGTGCCGTGCTCATCCGGCAAACGTAGCATCGGGCATGGCGCGGTCCGCGTTCGCGAGGCTCATGCCATGAAGCTGTAGACGCCGGCCGCGATGCAGATCAGCAGCATGGCGGTGGCGTTGAGAAACAGGTTGCGGCCGAAGTCCCTGGCCGCGATGTGCATGGCGATGGCGACCACGAAGTAGAGGACGAGCGCGGCACACGTCACGGCGCCGAGGTGCGGCAGCCAGATGCCCAGGATCAGGCCGGTCGCGGCGGCGAGCTTCAGCGGCGGCATGATCCACCAGTGGCGGCGCGGCCAGTTCACGTTCTCGAAGCATTGGGCGATGAACGGAACGGGCTTGACGCACATGACGGCGTCGCCGACCTGGATGATCGCCAGGATGACGACCGGCCAGACCGGGTCGGGCAATGCTGACATCTCTCTCCTCCGGCATTGAATGACTCATGCTGCACCAGAACCGTACTATACCGTATGGTATGGCAACGTTCTGATGCCACGAGGAGAAAGAGGGCCCCATGACACGCTCGACCGAGCGCCGGCAAGCACGTGGCTGATCGGATCCTGGCGCTGAGCGCCGTGCTGGCCCTGGCAGCGGCCGGGTGCGAAGTGCTGCCGGCGGCGGAGCGGACCGCGCCGGCGTCGAGCGCCCCCGCCACCAGCGCTCCAGCCGCCACGGTCACCGCATCGGATCAGGACACCCGACCAGCTCTGGCCGTGACCCGCAGCACGATGACCGAGCACCTCAAGGTCGAGGTGGTCGGCCTCAACCGCGTCGAGGGCAGGCACCTCATCGCCCAGATCCGCCTGTCCAACACCGGCACCGACCAGCACCTGTCCTGGCCCGGCGAGTTGGGCGACCGCACCCGTCCCCTCAGCGCGATCAAGTGGGCCTCCGGCATCGGCGTCCTCGACACGCGGGCCCGCGCCTGGCTCCTCCCCTACGTGCCGGTCGGCTCCCCATGCCTCTGCAGCGACCTGGACCGCGACGGCCTCGGCCGCTTCATCGACCCCGGCCGGTCCGTCACCGTCTACGCGGTGCTGCCCGCTCCGTCGGGCAACCCCGCCACGGCCACCGTCCTCACCCCCGCGACGCCGCCGATGCTCAACGTGCCGATCAGCGACGAAGCTCCGGCCGGCGACTTCCCCGACCCCGATGCCGAGCCCGTCAGCGCCCTCACCCGCCGTCTGATCCTTCCTTCCGAGTCGCTGGACAGATCGGAGGAGACCGCGGACGACGGCGAGCGGTTGCACGTCAACCTCTCCTCCGACGTGCTGTTCGCGGTGGACAAGGCCACGCTCACCGCCCACGCCTCGTCGATCATGGCCCGGACGGCCGCGCTCATCGACGCCTCCCCCGCCGCGGTGGTGACGGCGGCGGGCCACGCCGACTCCTCCGGCGACGACGCCATCAACGACCCGCTGTCGCTGCGCCGCGCGCGGGCGGTGCGGCGCGCCCTGACGGCGCTGCTGTCCCGGGACGGGGTCCGCATCCAGGCCAAGGGGTACGGCTCGCGCCGCCCCCTGTACGACAACGCCAGCGACGAGGGCAAGCGCCGCAACCGCCGCGTCACGGTGACCTTCGCCAGACCTCAGCCCGCCGCGGAGGAACCGGTGGCCACGACCTCTCCGGGCCCGACCGGCCTGAGCGGCACCGTGGACGGCCGGCCCTTCAACCTGGAGGTCACCGGTCTGCGCCGGCTGCCCGGCGGTCTCGGCCTGCTCACCTACACGATCACCAACGAGGGAGCGGCCGAGACCTGGTTCAACGACCTGCACCGCACCCAGGACTGGGAGGCCTACAAGTACCGGGCCGCGACCAACGTCCGCCTGACCGACGTCGCCGCCCGCCGCCAGTACCTGCCCGGCCGCCTGGAAGTCCCCACCGACGACGGCGTGGACTTCCACTGTGCGTGCACAGACCTCTCCGGGGTGCGCCTCAGCACCGGGAAGTTCGCACCGGGCCGGGCCCGCGAGTTCTGGAACCTCTTCGCCCTGCCCGGCACCACCGAGACCCTCCAGGTGAAGATCGGCCCGTTCGGCGACCTCCAGGTACCCGTCCGGTGACGGCGTCCGAGAGGCCCGGCCGCGCGGGACCGCCTCGCGTGGGGGGCCTGCCCGGCCTCAGGGCACCGAAACGGCTCGTCCCGGTCTCAGTCGAACAGCCGCGACTGCTCGCCGGTCACCGGGTGCCCGCCGCCCTCGACCTGGACCTGGCCCTCGACCTCCTGGTCGGGCTCACGCAGTGGCGTGTGCTCAACACCGGCCGGACCGTCGACGACGCCTACGTCGAAGCGACCAGCGAGCTGATCATCCAGGCGCTTCCGTTCTGCCTGGGCGCCGGCGACAGGAGCTGAGGCGGCGTGGCGAGGTCATCGACCTGCCGGGGCTGTCACCAGGTCACCGGCAGCGCGTTCAGGCCGTACACGACGCTGAAGATCCGGAAGCCGGCCGGCTCGTCGGCCAGAGCGAGGCCCGGGAAGCGCTTCAGCAGGGCGGGGAAGGCGATGCGCATCTCCATCCGCGCCAGCGGCGCCCCGAGACAGTGGTGTATCCCGTGGCCGAAGGCGACATGACCGGCGGCTCCCCTGGTGAGGTCGAGGGTGCCGGGGTCGTCGATGAAGGCGGGGTCGCGGTTGGCGGCGGGAGGCGCGCAGATCACGAACGACCCCGCGGGGATGGCGTGCCCGGCGATCTCCACGTCCGTCGTCGTCGTGCGCGGCGGCAGCGCCTGCACGATGGACAGCCAGCGCAGAAGCTCCTCGACGGCGGGCTCGACCCGCGCCGGATCGTCCCGGATCGCCGCCGGCTGGTCAGGATGCCGCAGCAGGGCCAGGGTGCCCAGGCCGAGCATGTTCGCGGTCGTCTCATGCCCGGCCAGCAGCAGCAGGCCGGCGATGCCGATCAGCTCATCGGTGGACAGATCGTCGCCGTGCTCGCGCACCAGCATCCCGAGCAGGTCCTCGCCCGGATCCGCCTGCGCGCGGGCCACCAGACCGGCCATGTAGGCGCGGTCCTCCCGCCGCGCGGTGGCCTGCTGCTCCATCGGCAGCGACACATCCAGCATGCGCACGGAACGCTCCTGGAACTCGGCGCGGTCGGCGTACGGCACACCCAGCAGCTCGCAGATCACCAGCGACGGCACCGGCAGCGCGAAGTGCTCCACCAGATCAGCCGGCTTGCCCGCCCGCTCCAGATTGTCCAGAGCCATCTGGACGATCTCGGTGATCCGCGGCTCCAGCCTGCGCATCCGCCGTGCCGTGAACTCCGGGGTGAGCATCCGGCGCAACCGCGTGTGCTCGGGCGGGTCGAACCCGATCAGCGCCCCCGCCCGCATCCTGGCCAGCTCTTCGGCGTCCAGCCCACCCGATCCCGGGAACGGCGGCAGGGCGCTGCTGAACCGGGCCGGATCCGCCAGCACCTGGCGAACATCCTCATGGCGGCAGACCAGGTATGCGGGCACGCCAAAAGCCGTGTTCACCCGCACCACCCCCTCGTCGTCGCGTGCCCGCGCCAGCTCCTCGACGGGGGCCAGACCGTTCCGCCGCATATGCAACGGCAATTCCAGTGCTTGTGTCATCGTCCGTCCATCCATGTTGTCGTCGTCGGGTGCCGCGGTCCTGCCGTCCACGGCCGGAGCTTGTCGGGGTTGCGCACCGCCCAGATGTGCTTGATCCGGTCGCCCGCGACCTCGAACGCGTACACCGACACGGTGACGCCGTCCAGCTCGGCGACCAGGCCGGGCCAGCCGTTGACCGTGCGTTCCAGGAGGGTCAGGTCGCGGAGCCTGCCCTCAAGATGAAGCAGCGAACGCGCGATCTGCTCGGCGCCTTCCATCGGGTGCAGCACCGCGCCGACGACGCCGCCCCCGTCGGCGGTCGCCGTGGCGGCGGGGTCGAGGAGACCGATGAGGGCGTTGATGTCCTTGGCTTCCCATGCCCGTTTGAAGTCCCTGATGACGCGGGCCTGCAGGGGCGCCGGGGTCGCGGGGGCCTGCGTGGCGCGGATGCGGCGGCGGGCCGAGGAGGCCAGCTGACGGCAGGCCGCCGGGGTACGGCCGACGATCTCGGCGACTTCGGCGAAGGAGTACCGGAAGACGTCGTGCAGCACGAACGCGACGCGCTCGGCCGGGGTCATCGATTCGAGCACGACCAGGAAGGCCATGTTGACCGACTCGTCGAGGGTGACCCGATCGGCCGGGTCGGCGCTGACGCCGTCCGAGCGCCCACTCATCCACTCCGCGGGTTCGGGCAGCGGCTCGGGGATCCATTCGCCCACGTAGGTCTCCCGCCGGGCCCGTGCCGAGGACAGCACGTTGAGGCAGATGCGGCCGGCGACCGTGGTCAGCCAGGCGCCGGGGGCCGCGATGGCGTCCTGCTCCTGCCGGGACATGGCGTACCAGCGGGCGTAGGTCTCCTGGATGACGTCCTCGGCGTCGGCCAGGGAGCCGAGGAGCCGGTAGGCGAGGTTGATCAGCTGTCGTCGTTCGCCCATGATCACGGCCAGGCCGGGATCGAGCCGGCCGCCTCCCGGCTCGGCTGGGGTAGTCATGGTGTCCTGGCCGTCATGCGCTGACTCCCTCAGTTCGGATCTGCTCTCACCGGGTCCGACAAGACAGCGCGGTGATCTGTGAGGTCGGCGCGTCCCCTATGACCGGCCTCACACTCCACGGCGCTGTGTTGTCGAACCAGTGCGCCGGCCGCTCCCGCATGGAGTCGATCGCCACCCGCGATGCCGGACCGGAGCCTTACACAACACAAGGAGGATCTCGTGAGCATGCCAGATGGCCTGGACGAGAAGGCTGAGACGCGAACCCGGACGACCACGACGGTTCCGCGCGCGACGGGCGGGAAGCCGGCCGTCGCACGCGGCGCCTGGAACGGGAGTCGGATCCGCCCCATCGTCTACGGGGCTACCACGTTCGTGATCGTCTTCGAGCTGGCCGCAGGATCGTTGTGGAACCTGGTGCCGATCGAATGGGTGCAGGCCCAGCTGCGCCATCTGGGATACCCGCCCTTCTTCGCCTACATCCTGGCCCTGTGGCAGGCCGCCGCAGCCGTCGCGATCATCGTGCCCAGGTTTGCGCTGATCAAGGAATGGGCGTACGCGGGCGCCTTGTTCCTCTGGTCGAGCGCCGTGGTGTCGCATCTGATCGTCGGCGACGGCCCGCGGACGTGGGGGGTGCCGCTGGTGTTCGGGATGTGCGCCATCGCGTCGTGGGCGCTGAGGCCCGCCGACCGCGGGCTCCCGGAGACGCGACTCCGTCGCGACCGCTCCGCCGAGCACGTAAGTCTCCGGCCCGCCGGCCGCCGCCCTCGCGCCTGGGCGGTGCCGATCGGGCTCCTCGTCGTTCTGTACGCCGTCTCGTTCCTGACGCTGCCCGCGGCCGAAGCCATGACGCGCGGATGGGCGGTCGAGCTCGGCTGGATCGACGGGTAGCGGCTCATCGCCGTGACGCGTGCAGGGCGGACTGGGGCCTGCCTTTCCAGCAGGCGGAAACCGCAGGACCCGGCGATCGCCACGGCCTGCTCGGCCCGCCGAACCGAGCCTCGCTGACGCGGCAGCGGGGCAGGTTGAAGTCCATCAGGGTGGCGCCGGTGAGGTCGAGGCGGAGGCCCGGCCAGTGGCGGTCGTCAGCGTCGGGGGTGCGGAACTGCCACCAGCGGCGGGCGGCTCCTGGTAGCGCAGGTGACCGGATCGGTCCCCGTCCAGCGGCGGGGTGTACGGCATGCGCAGGTACGCGCAGATCACGTCCACGACCGTCTGCCGGAGCACGGGGTCGCGGTTGTCCTGGGCGAGCTGTTCCAGGGCGTACAGGCCGCCCAGGCGGCCCGGGGCCGGGTCGCTGCCGAGCTGCTCGACGGCCTTGCCGTAGCGGTCGGTCGCATGGCCGCGCTCACCGAGCTGGAAGGTACGCCGGGCGGTGTGGGCGTTGCGCGCGGTGTAGAACACCGCGACCAGCGCGGCCAGCCCGGTGGCCACCGCCAGCACCCGGCCACGGACCGCGTCCACGGCCACTGCTGGCTTCTCGCCGGCCAGCCCCGTCGGGCCGCCGATCACCACGCCATCCACGTGCTCCAGCACCCAGCGCGCCCCCGGGTCCAGCACCCAGACGATCCCCACCACCAGCGCCACGCCGACCGCGGTCACCACCACCGAGACAGGCTTCACGTTCTCCACCGTGAGGCGAATCGCGAGCCGCGACTAGACCTCACCGCGCCGGGTCGGGTCGGGTCGACGAACGTCACCGCAGGTCAGAAGCCACTTCGTTGGATTCTTCGCTGTACGAGCGGTACGGGCGCGGCATCTACGTGCGCGGCCGTCGACCCGGCCTTCAGCGCGGCGATCAGCGACCTCGCGGCAGAGATCCGCGGGGACCTGAAACAGGAAGGGCCGCAGCTGGCCAAGCTGCTCACCGACAAGACGTCCCTGGCCTATTACCTGCTGGGCCACACCCACGCCGTGCTGGCCAGCCTGCCGGAGGCCGCCGTACGCCCGTACGCCCGCCGCGATCGACCCCGGCTCCGCGGCGGTGCGCCTGGGCGCCATGTTCCACCTGGCCTTCGACGCCGGCCTGCTGCAACTGCCCACCCCGGGCGACGGCCCGCCCCCAGCTCCCCGATCCGCAAAGCGGTGTAAATGACTCAGCACCCCGTCGCGACGCGGCCGTGCCCGACCTGCCAGGCCACCTTTCCACTGGCCGGCGGTAAGGCGGTCAGCCTATGGGTTGAGAACGGCGTGACGGTCGAGCAGGACCCCGCCGGCGACCGCGCCGACCACCTCGCCGAGCAGGAGCGGCTCCGGCAGGGCGCCGAGCACGTCCACCGGGAGCAGGACCCCGCCGAACGGCTCTTCCCCACGCAGTGGCGCGCTTCCATGCCGCTCTGCAAGCCCTGCCTGCCGAGCGGGCCGACAGCCCGTTCGTCAAGACGTGGGGCTCACCGCAGGATCAAGCTCGCTGCGAGCGAGGCCACGGCCAGCACGAAGTACACGGCCCATGGGCCGATCCGCAGAGGTCGCGCCCGCACCTCAGGGATGAACGCGACAGTGAAGTAAGCGACGAGGCAGGCGGCGGCCACCGTCCCGAGCACCGGAACGGCCAGCCCCACCAGCAGCCCGACGGCCCCAGCCCCGAGCACGAACCCGAGCGGGACCTGCCAGGAGACCGGAACACCTTGCCTTTCGGCCTGAGCCCGCCCGTAGGAGTGCCGGGCGAGGTTGGCGACGGCGGCCAGGCCGACGACCGCGGCCGTCAGCAGCGTGATAACGACATACATGGCACAAGGACGATCCGCCACGCCCCGTTGTGACATATGGCGGCATGATGGGGCATCGTCCCGCACGGCCGGTAGGGCCGGATGTGTGGAGCATCTGCCGGGAGCTGATTCCGGCAGGCAGCGTGTACGCGTTCCTGGCCGAGCATCGCGATGAGCTGTTTCCCGAGGAGATGTTCGCCGACCTGTACGCCGCGACCGATGGCCGGCCGAGCATCCCGCCGCAGGAACTGGCGTGTGTGCTGGTGTTGCAGGCCTTACTGCATCACTCCGACCCGGAGGCGGCGCCGGCGCTGCGCTGTGATCTGCGGTGGAAGGCCGCCTGCGGGCTCGGCCTGCACGATCGGGGGTTCGACCCCTCGCTGCTGGTGTACTTCCGGCAGCCGCTGCGCCGATCGGGTGATCCGAACCGCATCTTTGCCCGGGTCAGCCAGGTGGCCGCGGCCAGCGGGGTGCTGTCCGGCCGCACCCGGCGGGTGCTGGACTCGGTGGTGCTGGAAGACGCGGTCGCGACCCAGGACACCATCACTCAACTGATCGCGCGATCCGGCGGGCGGGCCGGCAGATGCCCGGCGCCGCCCAGGTCATCACCGAACGCTGTCACTCCACCGACTACGGCCCAGCGGGCAAGCGGCCTCCTCGCGCTTGATCTGCTGGACGACGGTCTCGGGCAGGCCGGCGGCGGTCAGAGCCTGGCTTTGGGCAGGGCCGGGGGCCAGGGCGTTGACGCGGATGCCGTCGCCGGCCGGTTCCAGCGCCCAGCCGCGGGCGAGTTGTTCGAGGGCGGCCTTGGATGCGGCGTAGTGTGCGGCGCCGGGCAGCGGCAAGAACCCGCCCGGCCTGTGGCAGCCCTGCGAGGGCGTCATGGTTTCAAGGGCGGGATCGTCTCGATGATCTCTTCGACCGCTTTGGCGCGCAACTGCGAGCCGGACAGGCCAGGATGTCTCCGGCCCACAGACTCCTCCCACACCTTGGCCAGCCCCGAGCGAACCTCCAGCCAGACCAGGGCCATCCCGACCATCTTGGGCCGGAAGTCGTCGGGCTCGATCCCCGCAGGGTTCACCATCAGGACGGCCTTGTCGAACGCATATATCGCCTCTTGGGGCTTCATCTCCATGGCGCGGATAACCGCCAAGTGCAGCAGCGCCCGCCAGTGCCTGTAGATGCAGGCCTGTTCGATGTCCATGACCGCGAGGCTCTCCGAACCAGGGGTGGCAAGGCGCCTCTCAGCCTCCTGGTAGTGCTTGTCCCCGTGGGCGGCGTTGGTGAGGCAGACCTCCAGGAGGCGGCGTGCCACCTGGACCCGCACTTCCCACCGCCGTCGCTTCACAGCCGGGTCGACTTCGTTATCGGCTGGCTTGGCTTCGGAGTCACCGGACACCAGCATGACAAGCAGCAGCACACCCCCGAGGAGCGCCACCACACCAAGCGCCTCGTTCAAATCCTCGCCCACCTCACTCACAGTAGAGGCAGGTCCATTCCGTGTGAACCTAATCTCGTAGAGGCAAGCAGGCAAGAAGCCCCCAGCGTCAGAGCCTTGCGCGGATGCAGACGCGCACCTGTCGGTGGCTCTGACGGATGGGCGTTGGTCTGAAACTACGGACGAGCCCATGGGTTCCTCGATGCGCCTGCCGCTCATGGAGCGTCGAGAGCGGCCCTCCGGACTGAAGGAACAGTGCGCTAGCGGACGGCCGTAACCGGCGCTGATCTCGGACGCCACCTGAGCCCGGGACGGGACGTCGGGCCTGGCTCCCAGCGCGGCGGCGCAAGCGATGGCGACGACCGGAACCTGCCTGCCCGGCCAGCCGTGCCCGATCTTCCGCGTGGGCGCCCACGTTTCGCCGGGGTCGGGCCGCGAGGGTCTCCGGGGTGTCCGGGGTCAGCGGGCGAGCTGGTTGAGCCAGTCGCGCAGGAGGGCGGTTTCGGCCGGGCGGAGCGGGAGGGCGGCCCCTTCCGTGGCCCCTTCGGCGGCCTCTTCCGCGGCGTCGAGGGCGGAGTCGAGGGCGAGGGCCCGGGCGGCGAGGCTCGGGTCGGTGACAGGGGGCGGGTCGGTGGTGAGGGAGCCGATGAGGGTGTCGCGCATCCGCGCGGAGATCTCCGGATCGCGATCCGCGGCCGGGGCGCCGATCAGCGACAGGGTGACGCCGGTGACGCCGCTGTGCAGGAGGCCGGCGGCGGTGAGGGCCGGGACGCGGAGGCGGCCGGCGTCGGCGACGCGGCTGAGGAACCTCAGCAGCAGATCGTGGGCCTCCTGGGCGGCGGGCGCGCGGCGGCCGGGGCGGTCGGTGCCGAACATCAGCACGTAGAAGGCCGGATGGCGCAGGCCGAAGCCGACATGCAGGTCCCAGCCGCGGCGCAGGTCCGCCACCGGGTCCCCGGTGGGCGCCAGCTCGTGCTTCTCGGCCAGGTAGAGGCCGAAGCCGTGCACGGCCAGGGCCGCGAGCAGGGCGTCCTTGTCGCCGAAGAGCTGGTAGAGGGAGGCGGCGCGGATGCCGGCCGCCGCGGCGACCGAGCGGGTGGAGACCGCCTGGGCGCCCTCCCGTTCGAGGATTCCGGCCGCCGCCTCGAGGATCTGCCGCCGGGTGCGGGTCTTCACGTCATCCACGGTGGCGATGCTACGGCATGTGGCGTATCACTGAAACGCGCAGTGATACGCTTTTTTGCGTGGCAGTGATACAGCAAGGGAGAAAGCCGATGAACCGGGTCGGATACGGCGCCATGCAGCTCGCCGGGCCGAACGTCTGGGGGCCGCCGGACGACCCCGAGGCCGCGCGCCGGGTGCTGCGCCTGGCGGTCGAGCAGGGAGTCACGTTCTTCGACACCGCGAACGCCTACGGGCCGCGTACGGTGAACCGGCTGATCGGAGAGGCGCTGCGGCCCTTGCCCGACGAAGTGATCGTCGGTAACAAGGTCGGCGCCGGGCGCGGCCCGGACGGGTCGTGGATCATCACCGACCACCCGGACACCGTCCGCGAGCAGGTCCACCAGGCGCTGGCCGACCTGGGCACGGAGACGAGCGAGCTGACCTACCTGCGGCTCGCCGGCGACACCCCGGGAACGCACAGCGACGTGCCGCTGGAGGACGCGCTCGGCGTGCTCGTCGAGCTGCACGACCAGGGCCTCATCCGCCGCATCGGCCTGTCCGGCGCCTCGCCCGGGATGCTGGCCCGCGCACGGAGGATGACGCCGATCGCGGCCGTGCAGAACCGCTTCAACCTGCTCGACCGCAGCGGCGTCCAGGTCCTCGCCGACTGCGAGGCGCACGGGATCATGTTCGTCCCCTACTTCCCGCTGGCCTCCGGCCGGCTCGCCTCCTACGACGAGCTGGCGGGCCCCGCCGAGCGCCTCGGCGCGACGCCGGCCCAGGTCGCGCTGGCCTGGCTGCTCCGCCGTTCCCCCGCCATGGTCGTCATCCCCGGCACCACGAACCCCGCACACCTGCGCGCCAACATCGCCGCGGCCGAGGTCGCCGCGAACCTGACCGACGCCGAGGTGGCCCGCCTGACCGGCCTCGTCGACGAGTCCACGGCCGTCATCGAGCGGCCGCACCAGTCCACGCTCGACGCGCTCAGGTCCGCGGCGGAAAGCCACCGCTGACCAGCCTCCCGACGGGGTCTCGGCGCAGGTGTGCCGCCGGGTCAGGCGGTGGACGGGCCGGTCAGCCCTTCGCCGGTCTGTCCGTCGCCGGTCAGGCCTTCGCGGAAGGCGATGGCCGCCGCCTCGGTGCGGGTGGACGCGCCCAGTTTGGCCAGGATGTGAGAGACGTGCACTCCCGCCGTGCTCGGCGAGATGTGCAGGCGGGCGGCGATCAGCCGGTTGCTCAGCCCCTCGGCGATCAGCCGCAGGACGTCGTGCTCGCGCTCGGTGAGCCCGCCGGTGGCCGGGCGGGGCCGGCCGAGCAGGGCGATGTCGCGGGCGAGCGGCCCGGCGCCGAGGTCGGCGGCCAGTGTCGCGGCCTGGCCGAGGCGGGCCGTCGCGGCGGGCCGGTCGCCGGCCTCCAGGGCGGCTCGCGCGCCGTGGAAAAGGCTCAGAGCCAGCTCGTACGGCTGCCCCAGCTCCTGCCAGGCCTTGGCGGCCTCGTCCCAGCCGGCGTCGCCGAGCAGGGCGTGCAGCATGACCTGCCAGGCGCGGTCGAGCCGCCCGTCCACTCCGAGCGCGGCGTCGGCCGCGGCGAGCTCGGCCTGGCGCCGCGCCACCCGCCGCCGCGGCTCCCGGCCGGGACCGGCGGCGAGACGGGCCCGCTGGACGAGCGCGCCGGCGATGAGGACCGGGCGGGCGTCACTGCTGTAGACGCGGGCCAGGGCCGGATCGGCCAGAGCCCGTTCCAGCAGCAGGTCGGCCCGCTCCGGGTCGCCCTGGGCGACGGCCAGCAGGCACAGCAGCTGGTGGCGGGGGAACAGGCTCGCGCTGCCGGAGTGCTCGGCCGAGGCGGCCGCCTCGGCGTCGGCCGCGGCGCGGGCGGCGGCGGGCACGTCGCCGCGCAGCAGCGACAGATGGCCGGAAAGGACGAGCAGGGCGTGGCGGGACAGCGGCGGCGGATCCTCCTGCAGGCTTTCGCGCAGCAGCGTCTCCGCCTCCTGCCAGCGGCCGGCCAGGATCAGGCTGCGGCCGGCGTAGCGGGCGAGCTCGGCGCCGCGGCTGCGGCCCAGCCCGTACCGGCGGGCGTGGCGGATGCCGTCACGGGCCGCCTCGGCGGCGCGGTGGTGCTCGCCGGCCTTGGTGTGCAGGGTGGCCTCGTACATGGGGACGGTCATGAGCAGGTCGTGACCGTCCAGGCGGGCGGCCAGGGTGCGGGCCTCGGCCAGCAGGGCGAGGTCTCCGGTCATGGAGGCGACGCCGAGCAGGCCGCGGATCGTGACGGTCGCGTCGCCGGTGCGCCGGCCGATGGCCAGCGCCTCCTCGAACGAGGAGCGCGCCCGCTCCTCCTCCGGCAGCAGACCCATGGCCAGCACACCGAGCAACTGCCCGCGCTGCACGGCGGCGGGCATGGCGGCGGGCATGGCGGCAGCGGAGGCGGGCAGCAGGCGCAGGGCCTGCTCCCAGTCGGTGACGCCGGTCCCGTCCAGCCGGTGACGCAGCCGGCCGCGATGCTCCAGCAGCTGCGCGGCCCGTGCGGGCTCGCGGCGCTCGTCCACGGCGGCCAGCCCGGCACCGGCGTAGCCGATGCCGCGCGCGTAGTCGCCGCTGAGCATGCACGCCTGCGCGGCCTCGGTCAGGACGCCTACCCGGTCGCAGCCCAGTGGCACGCCGGGGTCCCACAGCTGCAGGACCTGCTCCAGCATGCGGACCTGCTCCTCATAGGCGTAGGAGGCGCGGGCCTGGGCGGCGGCGTGGAAGGCGGCGGTCAGGGCGGTGCGGTGGTCGCCGGCGGCGTGGGCGTGCGCGGCCAGCTCGGCGTGGGCGCCGGTGCCGTCCAGGGCCTCGGCGTAGCGGGCGTGCAGGCGGGCCCGTTCGCCCGGCAGCAGGTCCTCGTACACCACGTGCCGGATCAGGGCGTGGCGGAAGTCGTAGCCGTCCTGCGCGGTGAGCAGGAGGCTGCGGTCGACGAGCTCGCGCAGCAGGGCGTCGAGCTCGGCGCCGTCCTTGCCGCTCACCCGCGCCAGCAGGCGGTGGCCGGCCCGGCCGCCCGCCACCGAGGCGACGCCGAGCAGGTCACGGGCCGGGCCCGGCAGGGAGCGCGGGCCGTACAGCAGCAGGTCGCGCAGGCTGTCGGGAGTGCGTTCGCCGGCGCGGGCGAGCGCCTCGACGAACAGCGGGTTGCCCTCACTGCGTGCGTGCACACGGCGTACGGTGTCCGGTCCCGGTTCGGCGCCGAGGATGGCGGCCAGCTGGCGGGCCACGCCCCGCCGGTCCAGGCGCTCCAGGCGCAGGCTGGTGGTGCGGGGGCGGCGGGAGAGCTCGGCCAGCAGCGGGCCGAGCTGCCCGTCGCCGGGGCCGGGCGGCCGGTGGGTGATCGCCAGCAGCACGCCGGGCTGGGTGAGGTTCCTGGCCAGGAAGCCGAGCAGCTCGCGGGTGGCGGCGTCGGCCCAGTGCAGGTCCTCGATCAGGACGACGAGCGGCCGGTCGGCGGCCACCCGTTCGATGAGCGTCAGGATCTCCTCGTACAGGCGGTGCTTGCCGCCTTCGGCGTCGCCGGGCTCGCCGAGGCCGGGGAACCAGCGGGCCAGCTGCCGGTAGGGGCCCGGCAGGACGCCGTCGAGGCGGATCAGGCGGCGCAGCACGGTCACGAACGGCGCGTACGGCAGCCCGTCGCTGCCCAGCTCGGCGCAGGCTCCCTCGGCCACGCGCACGCCCGGCCCGAGGGAGCGGGCGAACTCGGCGAGCAGCCGCGACTTGCCGATCCCGGCCTCCCCCGCCACCAGCGCCACCGCCGGCCCCTGCCCGACGGCGGTGTCCAGGGCCGCCGCCAGGGCGGCCGACTCCTCGCCCCGGCCGACGAACACCGGGCTGACCACGCGTTCCGCCACCACCGCGCCAGCATATAAATACCCCGATCGCCTGATGTGCGGCGCCTGTTCATCCGGCCAGGCTCGACGGCATGACAAGCACCTACCCGCTGCGGGTCATCACCGCGGCCGAGCTCGGCGCGTGGGCCCGCATGGTCACCACGACCTACGGCCAGGACTGGACCGAAGGCGGCCTCAGGAACGCCGCCGCCTCCATCGAACCCGGGCGGACCCTCGCCGCCTTCGACGACGGCCGGATCGTCGGCGGCGCGTCCGTCTACGGCCGCGTCATGACGGTCCCCGGCGCGTCGG
This sequence comes from Nonomuraea fuscirosea, assembly GCF_035917475.1. Taxonomy (NCBI): domain Bacteria; kingdom Bacillati; phylum Actinomycetota; class Actinomycetes; order Streptosporangiales; family Streptosporangiaceae; genus Nonomuraea; species Nonomuraea fuscirosea. The sequence goes on from NZ_CP109074.1 coordinate 4,213,202, forward strand.
TGCCCGTCGCCGGCATCACCCTGGTGGCGGTGCTGCCCACGCACCGGCGCCGCGGCATCCTCACCGCGATGATGCGCGAGCAGCTCACCGGCCTGTACGAGTCGGGCGGCGAGCCGGTCGCGGCGCTCAACGCCGCCGAGGCGACGATCTACGGCCGGTTCGGGTACGGGGTGGCCAGTCACGTGGCCGAGATCCAGGGCGACAAGAGGTTCATGGCGCTGCGGCCCGGCACCGATGTCGGGGACGGCGCGATCAGGCTGCTCGACCGGGCGGAGGCGCTGCCGCTGCTGGAGAAGGTGTACGACGTCGCCCGCCGGGACGGGGTCGGGTGGGTCGACCGCAGCGAGAGGTTCTGGCGGGCCCGGCTGGCCGACGGCGAGCGGGCGCGTGAGGGCGGCGGGACGGCGCTGCGGTTCGCCGTCCACACCGAGCCGGGCGGCGAGGTCACCGGCTACGTCCTCTACCGCTCCCGGCGCGCGGTGGTGCGGGTCGTCGAGCTCGTGTCCGCCACCCGGCAGGCGTACGCCGCGCTGTGGCGTTTCCTCATCGACCTCGACGCCCACACCGGCCTGAGCTACGACGGCGCGGTGGACGAGCCGCTGAAGCAGCTGCTGGCCGACCCGCGCGCCGCCCACACCACCGTGGTCGACAACCTGTGGGTCCGGCTGGCGGACGTGCCGCGGGCGCTTTGCGCCCGCCGCTACTCGGCCGCGCTGGACGTGGTGCTGGAGGTGCAGGACTCGTTCTGCCCGTGGAACGCGGGCCGCTACCGGCTGCGAGCCGGCGGGGATGCGGTCACGTGTGAACGTACGCGGGCCCGGGCCGATCTGCGGCTGACCTCCACCGAGCTGGGCGCGGCCTACCTGGGCGGCACCACTCTGGCGTCGCTGGCGGCGGCCGGCCGGGTCGAGGAACTGCGCCCTGGGGCGGTCGCGGCCGCGTCGCTGGCCTTCCGGGGTGAGCGGGAGCCGTTCCACCCGTCGGGCGCGGCCTTCCCGGCCTTCTGAGCATCATGACGTCCGGCCGAAGGCCGGAAGCGCACACCCATGGAGATTCATCGCATGCGTACTCATCGGCTCGGGCGCACCCCGGTGCGCGTCACCGAGCTCGGCTTCGGCGGCGGCCCCCTGGGGGGCCTGTTCGAACCGCTGGACGACGACACCGCGGCCCGGGCGCTGACGGCCGCCTGGCAGGCGGGGATCCGCTCCTTCGACACCTCGCCGCACTACGGCATCGGGCACTCCGAGCGCCGCGTCGGCGAGCTGCTGCGCGGCAGGCCGCGGGCGGAGTACACGCTGTCGACGAAGGTCGGCCGGCTGCTGGTCCCGCAGGAGGCGCGGGGGCGGATGGACGAGAGCTTCGCCGTGCCCGCCACCCACCGCCGGGTGTGGGACTTCTCCCGCGACGGCATCCGGCGCAGCGTGGAGGACTCCCTGACCCGCATGGGCGCCGACCGGATCGACGTGCTGTATCTGCACGACGCCGAGGAGCACTTCGAGGCCGCCCTGCGCGACGGCTACCCGGCGCTGGCCGAGCTGCGGGCGCAGGGGATGGTCGGGGCCGTCGGGGCGGGCATGTACGACCCCGCCAAGCTGACCCGCCTGGTCCGGGAGACCGACGCGGACGTGATCATGCTGTCGGGCCGCTACACGCTGCTGGACCAGAGCGCGCTGGAGGAACTGCTGCCCGCCTGCGCCGAGCGCGGCGTGTCGGTCCTGGCCGCGTCGGTGTTCAACTCCGGCCTGCTGGCGACCGGGCGGCCGGTCGAGGGGGCCCGGTTCGACTACGAGCCCGCCGGGGCCGAGCAGGTGCGGCGGGTCCACCGGATCGCGGACGTGTGCGAGACGCACGGGGTGGGCGTCCCGCAGGCCGCGATGGCCTTTCCGCTGCTGCATCCCGTGGTGGCGGGGATCGTGGTCGGCATGCGCTCGGCGCGGGAGGTGGAGGCCGACGTGGCGGCGTTCTCGGCCGGGGTGCCGGCGGGGTTGTGGTCCGATCTGCGTGCCGAGGGCCTGCTGGACGTGCGCGCCCCGGTGGGCGTGGCGCCGTGAGGTGCGGCCCTTCGGGGGCCTGGTCGGAGCGCCCGGTAAGAGGGGACGGTGAGGCGGCCGGTGACGTCCGCCCGCGGCGCCTGCTCGTCTGCCTGCCCGGTGCGCTGCTGGGTGCGCTGCTGGGTGCGCTGCTGGGTGCGCTGCTGGGTGTCCTGTCCGGTCTCGGTCTGGTGCTGCAGGAGGGTCCGGCTGATGTCGCCGAGCCGGTGGAGCTGTTCGGGCGGCAGGAGGTCGATGAGGTGGGTGCGGACGCTCTCGACGTGGAGGGGGCGGCGTCTCGAGCGCGGCCAGCCCTTCGTCGGTCTGGGGCGTCAGCTTCAACGCCGTCATGGAGGGCGGCGGCGTGATGATCTCCGAGAGGATCACGCTCGAGTTCGACCTGTCCGCCGTCAGGAACCCCTGAACGCCGGCCGGTGGGCGGGGGCGGGGGCGGGGAGAGGCACGGCCGCCTGGCGGTGGCCGTGCCTCTTGCCGGTGATCAGGTCCGCGGGCGCCTTACTGCGGCATGAGGACCTTGTCGACGATGTAGACGGTGGCGTTGCTCGTCGGCACGTTGCCGCAGACGATCTTGGCGTCGTTGACGGTCAGGTCGTCGCCGGTGCCTTTGACGGTCAGCTCGCCGCCTTCGAGCGTCTTGAGCTTGGCTCCGTCCTTCAGGTCGGCGGGTCCGAGCTTGCCTTCGACCACGTGGTAGGACAGGGCCTTGGTCAGGATGCTCTTGTCGGCCATGATCTTGTCGCGGGCGTCCTTCGGGATGGCCTCGAAGGCCGCGTTGTCGGGTGCGAAGACGGTGATGTCCTGGGCGGAGTTGAGCTTCTCCTCCAGCCCGGCCTGCTTGATCGCCTCCGACAGCATGGACAGGTCGGTGACCTTCGTCAGAGCCGTGGCGACGGGCTGGTCGGCGCTGCCGGTGAGGCCCTCCTCCAGCGGGGCGCAGCCGGGCCCCGACGGGCTCGCGGTGGCGCCAGGCGTGCTCTCCCCCGTCGTCGTCTCGTCCGGAGCGGGCTCGTCCGTCGCCGTCTCCTCGGGCGCCGTCTCCTCGGGCGTGCCCTCCTCAGGTGAGGTCTCTTCGGGCGGGGTCTCGGTCTCCCCCGGCATGGTGGCGGTCTCCCCCGGCACCGGCGAGCCTTCCGGCTCTGGGGTGAGGGCGGAGGCGGCCGTGGTCCCGGCGGTGGCGGTGGTCAGCGCCAGTGCCGCTGCGAGAAGCACTCGTTTCACTGGTGTCCCCCGAATCTTTCGAGCCGGCGGGCGGGCCCGCTGCGGCTCCGATCGACGCAAGAACTCATCGTGCGAGTGCTTCCAGTGTCCGTGCTGGCAGGAGAAGCAGAAGTACGGTGTCCGCTATGAGGCGACAAAGTAGGTAATGGTCGCTTAATGCGGAGACGGGGATGGCCGTTCAAACCCCCTTCCGGTGTCCTTCTCACCCGGCACGCGCCGGCTCGGGACGACCGGACCGCCCCGCCGGATGGCCGGGTGCGGCGGCCTGACCGGCCGGTGGGCGGGCCTCGCCAGACCGCCCGCGCCGGGTTAGGATACAAGCGTATCCATACGGGAGATGGAGCCCCTCATGCGCGTTCCCGACCGGCCCTCCGCCTTCACCGCCGACTCCGCCCGCGACCGCTACCACGCCGTCTACGACCGGGCCCTGGCCGAGCTGTGGCCGGCGCCGGTGGACGCCTTCGACGTCGAGACCCGCGCCGGCACCGTGCGGGCGTACCGGGCCGGGCCCGCCGAGGGGGATCCGGTGGTCCTCGTGGCCGGCGCCGGCGGGAACGCGCTGAGCTGGCACCGCTACATCGGGCCGCTGGCGCGTACCCGGCCGGTCCTCGCGCTGGACCCGCTCGGCGAGCCGGGCCGCTCGGTGCAGCGGCGGGCGCTCACGACGGCCGCCGAGGTCGGCGGCTGGCTGTCCGACGTCCTGGACGCGACCGGAGCCGAGCGCGCCCACGTGGCGGGCTTCTCGGCCGGCGCCTGGACCGCGATGTGGGCCGCGACGAACCGGCCGCCGGGCCGGGGCGGCCGGATCGCGGCACTGACGCTGGTCGACCCGGGCGGCTTCGCGCCGATCACCGGCCGGTTCGTCCGCTGGGCCGCCCTCGGCGCCCTCGCCTGCCTGCTTCCCCGCCCCTTACGGCACCGCCTGGCCGGCGTGGTGAACAACGGGGTGCTGCGCGAGGACGGCCTGGTACGGCTGATCCGGGCCGGATGGTCCTTCCGCCGGCACGCGCTCATCCCGCCGCCGTACACCGACGAGCAGCTCCGCGAGCCGGACGTGCCCGTACAGGTGCTGCTGGGCGAGCGCAGCACGCTGCACGATGCGCGGGCGGTGGCCGCGCGGCTGGCCCGCGCCGTGCCGTCGTGGCGGGTGGAGATCGTGCCCGGCACCGGCCACTCGCTGCCCGTCGAGGCTCCAGGCCGCATCGCCGGCCGGATCCTCGCCTTCCCCGTCCTGGACGCCGGCGCCGCGGCACGGTAGGACACGGTACGGACGGCGGAAGGGAGAACGGGAATGCCCCGGCAGGTGGACCACGAGGCGCGGCGGCGCGAGCTGACCGCGGCGCTGCTGCGCATCGCCGGCACCCGCGGCCTGCGGGCGGTGTCGATGCGCGAGATCGCCGCCGAGGCCGGGGTGTCGCTGCGCGTCGTCCAGTACTACTTCGCCGGCAAGCAGGCCCTGCTCGAATCCGGGCTCGCCGAGCTGGGCGCCCGCATGGACCGCCGGGTCAGGCGGCGCACCGCCGCCGCGGGCGGACTGACGGCCCGCGGCGTCCTGGAGGCCGTGCTGGCCACGATCGTGCCCTGCGACGAGGAGAGCCGCCTGGACTCCATGGCCTGGACCGCCTACTACACCGCCGCACTCACCGACCCGGCCCTCGCCGCGGCCGGGCTCACCCTGCCCGACGCACTCGAGAACTTCCTCACCACCCGGCTGACCGACGCGCAGCGGGCAGGGCAGATCGCGCCCGACCGTGACCCGCGTACCGAGATCGCCGCCCTGCTGGCCCTGGCCAACGGCCTGACCTCCAGCGTCCTCAGCGGGCAGCGCGACCACCGGGCGGCCATGGACATCGTCGGCTACCAGCTCGACCGCCTGTTCGGCCCGGCGACGCCCTGACCGGCACCGGCCGGCCGGATCAGAGCCCGCCGTCCTCCGCCCCGGGCCCCCGTCGCCGGCGGTGCGCGAGAATCCCCGACGGATCGCTTGAGATTCCACCGGGTGGAAGGTGCAGATTGAAGGCCGTGAACGACGTGACGGGCCTCTACACGATCGGGCAGCTGGCCCGCCGCACAGGACTGCGGGCGCGCACGATCCGCTTCTGGTCCGACAGCGGTGTCCTGCCTCCGGCCGGCAGATCGCCGGGCGGGTACCGGCTCTATGACGCCGAGGCGGTCGTGCGGCTGGGCCTGGTGCGCACGCTTCGCGACCTCGGGCTCGGCCTGGACGCCATCCGGCGGGTGCTGGAGCGGCGGGCCACGCTCAGCGAAGTGGCGGAGCTGCACGCCAGGGCGCTCGACGCCGAGATCCGCACCCTGGAGATCCGCCGGTCCGTCCTGCGCGTTCTCGCCTGCCGTGACAGCTCTACCGAGGAGATCACCTTGATCAACGCGCTGGCCAGGCTCTCAGCACGGGAACGCCGGCAGATCATCGACGACTTCGTCGACGGCGTGTTCGCCGGCGTCGACGACGAGGACGCCACGATCGTCGCGGAATGGATGCGCGACCTCCCGCCCGACCTGCCGCGGGACCCGGCCCCCGAGCAGATCGACGCCTGGGTGGAACTGGCGGGTCTGGCGGGCGACGCGAGCTTCCGGCAGACGGTCCGCCGCATGGTTCTGAGCGGCGGACGGGACAACCGCCTGGAGTACGGGCTCAGCCTCCGGCCCCTGGTCATCGAGCACGCCGGCGCCGCTCTGGCGCGCGCCGTCGCGCCGGAGTCGGCCGGGGCGAGCGCGATCCTGGCGCGGATCTTCCCCGGCGGCCTGGCCGAGCAGGAGAGCGCCGCTGTGATCACGTGGCTGGAGCTGGTCACCGAGCCCCGCGTCGAGCGGTACTGGCAGCTCCTGAGCCTGCTGAACGGCCGGCAACCGGGCCCGCCGGCGGTCCCGGCCTTCGCCTGGCTGCTGGCCGCGCTGCGCGCCCGCCGCTGAACCGTCCCCGCGACGCCGGGGCGCCCGTCCACCGCCGCACCGTCCACCGTGCTCTTCCGGCCCCTCCCGTCGCCGCCGCACCCGTGATCAGCGGCACGTGGCCGTCACGCTGGGCGACGGAGTGCGGGCGGATCGTGGCGCGGGCGGGGTGTCGTTGTGGGGGCGGGGGTTTGGATCGCGGTTGGGCGGGCTTGTTCAAAGGTCCTGTCGGTGACTCCTGCCCTGGCCGTGACCTGCGCGGACGCCCGGCGGGGTGATGCTGGGGATGTGCCGGAGCACGCCGCGTCGCCGGGGTGACGGGAGGCGGTTTCTCCGGTGCGGGTGGTGCGCTCCTCGCCGGGGCGTGTCATCGCTGGGGGCCCGGGCAGCTCCCCCGCCCGGGCTCCTTCAGCGGGGGCTCATCAACCGGGGCCCTTCGGCGGGGTCTCTTCGGTGAGCGGTTCGCTTCGGTGGGGCCCCCGAGCTGGAAGCCCTTCGCGAGGCCCTTCTGCGGGTGCCTCAGGCGGCCGGCGGGTCCCGTTCGCGGGCCGGGATTTCGGATGCGCGACGGGCTGAGTGCGTGCCGAGGCCGCGGACACCCGGCGGGATTTTTCCGGCAAAGTGGGTCATTTGGGTCTGGTTGGGGTGGTTTTTTGCGGTGAATCGTCACGAGCAGTGGAGGATCCGTGTCAGCATCGATGACATGTATGGGTCATATGGGATTGCCGTAAATACATGTGACCGGTGGGACCACCGGCTGTCGGCCCGGTAGTCCCCGCCCCGGTACCACTGCTCCCCCTGCCTGGAAAGAAGCCCCGCGTTGCGTATCTTGCTGCTCTGCTCCTCCTTCAACGGCCTGACCCAGCGCGCCTGGCTGGAGTTGCGCCGGGCCGGTCACGACGTGAGCGTCGAGCTGGCCGTCTCGCAGGAGGCGATGGTGGAGGCGGCCGAGCTGGCCAAGCCGGACCTGATCATCTGCCCGTTCCTGAAGGAGCGGGTGCCGGACGGCTTGTGGCGGGCGTTCCGCACGGTGATCATCCACCCGGGGCCTCCCGGGGACCGGGGGCCGTCGTCGCTGGACTGGGCGATCACGGACGCGGAGCCGGAGTGGGGGGTCACGGCCCTGCAGGCCGTGGAGGAGATGGACGCGGGCCCGATCTGGGGCTTTCGCACGTTCCCGATGCCGGCCGAGCCGCCGCGCAAGTCGGCGCTGTACAACGGGCCGGTGGCCGACGCCGCGGTGGAGCTGGTGGCCGAGGTGGCGGCCAAGGCGGGCGAGTCCTCGTTCGTGCCCGAGCCGCTGGACTACCGCTCCCCCGAGGTGCGCGGGCGGCTGCGGCGGGCGATGCGGCACGCCGACCGGGAGTTCTCCTGGGAGGAGCCGACACAGGACATCGTGCGCCGGGTACGCGCGGCCGACGGCGCGCCGGGCGGGCGGGCGGTGCTGTGCGACCTGCCGGTACGGGTGTTCGACGTCTACCGCGGGCCCGAGCTGGAGGGCGTGCCCGGGCAGGTGGCGGCGCGGCGTGAGGGCGCCGTGCTGGTGCACACCGGCGACGGGACGGCGTGGGTCGGCCACCTGAGGCTGGAGAAGGAGGGCGCGATCAAGCTGCCGGCCGCGATGGCGCTGGGCGAGCTGGTGGCGCAGGTGCCGGAGCGGTCGGGCTACAGCGAGATCACCTACGACCGCAGCGAGGGCGTCGGCGTGGTCAGCTTCGACTTCTACAACGGCGCCATGTCGACCGATCAGTGCCGGCGGCTGGCCTCGGCGCTGCGCTACGCGGTGGCGCAGGACACCCGGGTGCTGGTGGTGCGGGGCGGGGAGACGTTCTCCAACGGCATCCACCTGAACGTGATCGACGCGGCCCGCCATCCCGAGCTGGAGGCGTGGATGAACATCAACGCCATCAACGCGGTGTGCCGGGAGATCGTGGCCTGCACGACGCAGCTGGTGGTGACCTCGATCGGCGGCAACGCGGGCGCCGGCGGGGTGATGATGGGCCTGGGCGCCGACCGGGTGATCATCCGTGAGTCGGTGGTGCTGAACCCGCACTACCGCACGATGGGATTGTTCGGCTCGGAGCTGTGGACGTACACGCTGCCGCGCCGGGTGGGCGCGGAGCGGGCGCGCCGGCTGACCCAGGACGCGCTGCCGATCGGCGCGGCCGAGGCGGTGGAGTGCGGGCTGGCCGACCGGGCGCTCGGCGGGTCGCGGCTGGACTTCGAGCGGCGGGTGCTGGAGTACGCCGAGCGGCTGGCCGTCGATCCGGGTTATGATCGGTTGCTGGCCGGCCGGAAGTCGGTACGCGAGGTGGACGAGCGCCGCAAGCCGCTCGACGCCTACCGCGCCGAGGAGCTGGCCGAGATGAGCCGCGATATGTTCGACGACCGCAGCGGGTTCCGTGAGGCCCGGCGGGCGTTCGTGCACAAGGTGAAGGCTCAGGCGACTCCGGAACATCTCGCGCGTCATCGGGAGTTGTCCGGCGCGTCGGCCCCCAGTGGCACCGGGGCATCTCATATGTGAGATATGGTCTGCTGTTGTGGCAGATGATTACCTTGTGCGGATCGGGCGGCTGATCCGGGACGCGCGCCAGCATCGTGGATGGACGCAGCTGCAGCTCGCAGATGCGCTGGCGACGAGCCAGAGCGCCGTCAACCGGATCGAGCGCGGCAACCAGAACATCAGTCTTGAGATGATCGCCCGGATCGGCGAGGCGCTCGACAGCGAGATCGTCTCGCTCGGCTACGCCGGGCCGATGCATCTGCGGGTGGTGGGCGGGCGCCGGCTGTCGGGCAGCATCGACGTCAAGACGTCCAAGAACGCGTGCGTGGCGCTGCTGTGCGCGTCCCTGCTCAACTCCGGCCGGACGATCCTGCGCAAGGTCGCGCGGATCGAGGAGGTCTACCGCATCCTGGAGGTGCTCGCCTCGATCGGGGTGCGGGCGCGGTGGATCAACGAGGGCAGCGACCTGGAGATCGTGCCCCCGGCCCGGCTGGAGCTGGAGGCGATGGACACCGAGGCGGCCCGGCGCACCAGGAGCGTGATCATGTTCCTGGGGCCGCTGATGCACCGCACCGAGCAGTTCCAGATCCCGTACGCGGGCGGCTGCGACCTCGGCACCCGTACGGTGCAGCCGCACATGTCGGCGCTGCGCCACTTCGGGCTCGACATCACCGCGACCGGCGGCTTCTACCACGCGCGGGTCGACCGCGGCGCGGCGCCGGCCCGGCCGATCGTGCTGACCGAGCGCGGCGACACTGTGACCGAGAACGCGCTGCTGGCCGCGGCCCGGCACGACGGGGTCACGGTCATCCGCAACGCCTCCTCCAACTACATGGTCCAGGACCTGTGCTTCTTCCTGGAGCAGCTCGGCGTGCGGGTCGAGGGCATCGGCACCACGACGCTGACCGTGCACGGGCTGGCCGCCATCGAGCGGGACGTCGACTACTCGCCGTCGGAGGACCCGGTCGAGGCGATGAGCCTGCTGGCCGCCGCCGTGGTGACCTCCTCGGAGCTGACGATCTGCCGGGTGCCGGTGGAGTTCCTGGAGATCGAGCTCGCGGTGCTGGAGGAGATGGGGCTGGATCACGACCGGGGGCGCGAGTACCCGGCCGCCAACGGCCGTACCCGGCTGGTCGACCTGACGGTGCGGCCCTCCAAGCTCATCTCCCCCATCGACAAGATCCACCCGATGCCGTTCCCCGGCCTGAACATCGACAACGTGCCCTTCTTCGCCGCCATCGCCGCCTCGGCGCAGGGCTCGACGCTGATCCACGACTGGGTCTACGACAACCGCGCCATCTACCTGACCGAGCTGACCCGGCTGGGCGCCTCGGTCAAACTGCTCGACCCGCACCGGGTGCTGGTCGAGGGGCCGACGCGCTGGCGCAGCGCGGAGATGATGTGCCCGCCGGCGCTGCGGCCGGCCGTGGTGGTGCTGCTGGCCATGATGGCGGCCGAGGGCACCTCGGTGCTGCGCAACGTGTACGTCATCAACCGCGGCTACGAGGACCTGGCCGAGCGGCTGAACGCGCTGGGCGCCAGGATCGAGACCTTCCGCGACATCTGACTTTTCGTCGGTGAAGGCCGCTACCGTCGTCTTTGGATCTTCGTGACGCGAGGAGAAGGGGGTTGCCGGTGCGGCCTGCGGAGCTCGACCGGTTGACGGTGGCGGAGGCGGCGGACCGCTATGTGGAGCTGGTAAGGGCCAGGACGCTGACGGGGGCGCTGTCCCCCGCCACGGCCGAGGTCTACGCGCGCGACGTCGGCACCCTGGTGGAGCTGGCCGGGGCCGACGTCGTGCTGGACGACCTGACCGGCGCCGACGTGGACGCGATCCTGCTGGCCTTCGCCCGCAAACCCGACGGCCGCACCACGGCCGGGCGCGCGGCCGGGCGCGCGGCAGGCGAGACGGCGGACGACAGAGCGGACGACGGAGCGGACGACGGAGCGCCCGGCGGCCGCACGGCGGGCGGATCAGCGGTGGGCGGCCGTCCGGCGGGCGGCCGGACACCTGCGGCGAACGGAGCCGGGGCGGGGTCAGGACAGTCGCCGTCGTCACAGGCGCGCTTCCGGCGCTCGATCTCCGCGCTGTTCAAGCACGCCGCCCTGGCCGGATGGGTGCAGCTCAACCCGATGACCCGCTCGGCGGTGACGGCCAAGGAGCGGGGCGGGCTGCGGCCGGAGCGGCGGGCCCTGACCCGCGAGCAGGCCCAAGGGCTGATCGGAGCAGCACGCGAGCTCCCGAGGGAGCAGGCCGACCAGAGCAAACGCCGCGACCAGCGCACCGAACTGCGCGACGCGGTGATCGTGCTGCTGCTGACCACCGTCGGGCCGCGCGTGTCGGAGCTGGTCCGCGCCAACGTCGAGGACTTCTTCACCAACGACGGCGTCCGCTACTGGCGCATCTTCGGCAAGGGCGGCCGCACCCGCGACGTGCCGCTGCCCGGCGACGTGGCCCTGGTGCTGCGGGAATACCTGGCCCGCGGGCGGCCCGACGGGCAGGACAAGGCGCTGCTGCTGTCGTGGCGCGGCCGGCGCCTGGCCCGCGGCGACGTCCAGGCCGTGATCGACCGGGTACAGCGGCGGGTGGACCCCGACCAGCGGCGCACGGTCACCCCCCACGGGCTGCGCCACACCACCGCCACCCACCTGCTGGCCGACGCGGTCGACATGGACGCGGTACGCCGGGTGCTCGGGCACAGCGACCTGTCCACCCTCGGCCGCTACCGCGACGACCTGCCGGGCGAACTGGAGGTCGCCATGCGCACCCACCCCCTCCTGCGCGACCGCCCGCCCGCCTGACCGGCCACCTGACCGGCCACCTGACCGGCCACCGCCCGCGCGTCAGGCAGACAGGGGCCGGCCGGCCGCGTCGACGGTCGTGCGTACCGCGTGCAGGGCGTCCTGCAGCAGGTCGCGCAGGGCCTGGGTCTCGCCCGGCCGCGTCCATGCCCGGAAGGCCACCTGCTCGGCGAGCATGGCGACGCTCGCGGCGAGGTAGGCGGTATCGGCGTCGCCGCCCCGCTCCGTCAGCGCGGCGGCGATGGCGTCGGTGAGTGCGGCGTTCTTGCCGAGTTCGCGTTCCAGCAGCTCCGGGTTGGCGGCGATGACGGCGTAACGGTGCGCCACCACCGCACGCCGATGCTCCAACAGCTTGTCTGCGACGGCTCCCAGCGCGCGCATGACCACCTCCAGCGGCGGCATGGCCGCGTCCGCGGCCGCGATCTCGCCGATGATCTCCCGCTGCAGCTCCGAGCTCAGCCCGAACAGCACCTCGCGCTTGTCGGCGAAGTGGTTGAAGAACGTTCGCTGGGTGAGCCCCGCCCGCTGGACGATCTCGGCGACCGTCGTGCGCTCGAAGCCCTGTTCGTCGAAGAGCTCGAGCGCGGCGGTCTGCAGGCGGTCGACGGCGCCCGGTTTCCATCGCGGCATACCCCCGAGTCTAGCGCGACTTCACAATGTGCACTCATCGGTGCTAGCGTCATGATTGCACAAGATGCAATCACTTCTGGAGGTCTCCTCATGGTCAAGGTGTCGATCGTCGGCCCCGGCGAGGGCGAACTCATCGCCAACGGCCCGTCCTCGCGGATCCGGATCCTCGAAGACGGCAGCAACACCGCCCACCGCCTGGGCATCGGCGAGGTCGTCATCCCCCCGCACACCCCCGGCCCGCCGCAGCACCGCCACGCCCAGCACGACGAGGGCTTCTACGTCATCTCGGGCACCTTGCGGTTCACCATCGGCGAGGACCGCCACGACGTCGGCCCCGGCACGTGGGTCACCGTCCCGCCGGGCGCGCCGCACACCTTCGCCAACCCCGGCGACGAGCCGGCGGTCATGCTCAACACCTTCACCCCGGACCTGTACGTGCAGTACTTCCGCGACCTCAAGGCCATGGTCGAGTCCGGGCAGCCCATGAACCGCGAGACCATGGCGCCGATCTGGAAGAACTACGCCACCGAGCCGTCCACCGAGTTCGCGCCGTGACCTCCCGCCGGCGCCCCCGCCGAAGGGGCGTCTGAGGAGCGGGCACGGCCCGCCGGGGCGGGCGGGCGGCGGGGACGGCTTCGGCAGGATTCGGCGGGACTTGATACGGTCACTCAAGGTGCGCCGGGAAGTCTGGTCGGCAAGTCCTTGTCCCGTTGCCTGAAGGATGTGCTGACATGCGCGCCCGCGACCTTCCCGCCGACGTTCCCGTGCGCCGTGGCCGCCCGACACCGGCGGCGACCCCGCGGGCCCGGATGTCCGCCGCATGAGCGTGCTGTCCTGGGTCAGCGTGGCGGTCTTCCTGGCCTCCTACGCCCTGATCGCCACCGAGAGGATCCACCGCGTGGCCGCCGCGCTCGGCGGCGCGGGCATCATGCTCGCGATCCACGCCACCGGCGCCGAGGCCGCGTTCTTCTCCGAGCACTCCGGCATCGACTGGAACGTCATCTTCCTGCTGCTCGGCATGATGATCATCGTCGGGGTGCTGAAGCAGACCGGCGTGTTCGAATACCTGGCCATCTGGGCGGCCAAACGCGCCCGCGGCCGGCCGTTCCGGCTGATGGTGCTGCTGGTGCTGATCACCGCCGGGGCGTCCGCGCTGCTCGACAACGTGACCACGGTGCTGCTGATCGCGCCGGTGACGTTCCTGGTGTGCGAACGGCTCGCGGTCAACCCGATCCCGTTCCTCATCGCCGAGGCGCTGTCGTCCAACATCGGCGGCGCCGCCACCCTCGTGGGCGACCCGCCGAACATCATCATCGCCAGCCGCGGCGGCCTGAGCTTCAACGACTTCCTGATCCACATGGCGCCGATGGTGATCGTGCTCATGGTGGTGTTCATCGGCCTGTGCCGGCTGATGTTCGGCCGTTCGTTCCGCTACGACCCGGAACGCGCGGCGGAGGTCATGGCGCTGGACGAGCGGGAGGCCATCGCGGACCGGCGGCTGCTGTGGCAGAGCCTGGCGGTGCTGGCGCTGGTGATGGCGGCGTTCGTGCTGCACCCGGTGCTGCACTACGAGCCGAGCGTGGTCGCGCTGCTCGGCGCCGGCGTGCTGGTGGCCGCGACCAGGGTGACCACCTCCGAGGCCATCGCCGAGGTGGAGTGGCCCACGCTGGTGTTCTTCGCCGGGCTGTTCGTCATGGTCGGCGCCCTGGTCGAGACCGGTGTCATCGCCGGGCTGTCCGAGGCCGCCGTCGCCGCCACAGACGGCCGGCTGGAGCTGACCACGATGGGGCTGCTCGGCGTCTCGGCCGTGCTGTCGGCCATCGTGGACAACATCCCGTACGTGGCCACGATGAGCCCCATCGTCGAGCAGCTCGTGCAGGCCACCGGCGACGGCGGCGGGCAGGTGCTGTGGTGGGCGCTGGCCTTCGGCGCCGACCTGGGCGGCAACGCCACCGCCGTCGGGGCCGCCGCCAACGTGGTCATCCTGGGCATCGCCGCCCGCAACGGCACCCCGATCAGCTTCTGGCAGTTCACCAGGTACGGCCTCATCGTCACCGCGGTCACCGTCGCACTGGTCGCCCCGTACCTGTGGCTGCGTTACCTCATGTGAGCCCGTCCTCCGGCGGCACCGGCACGCCCAGCGCGGTGAGGAAGGCCAGGGCGGCCGGGGACGGCTGGTGGCGGCTCCAGATGAGGTGCTCCATGCGGGCCGGGGCGTCGCTGAGCCGGACCACGGGCAGGTCGGGAAGCTGCGCCACGAACGCCTCCGGCAGCATCCCGATGCCCAGCCCCAGCCGGATCAGGCGGGCCATGAAGTCGGGGGTCGACACCTCGAAGGCGACCTCGCGCGCGATCCCGGCCGCGGCGAACGCCTCGTCGGACTGGCTGCGCCCCGCGGTGCCGGCGGGGAAGTCGACGAACGGCTCGCCGGCCAGCCTGCTCAGCGTCACCCGCTCCTCCCCGGCCAGCGGATGGCCGGGCGTGACCACGGCCACCAGGTCGCCGCGGGCCAGCTCACGCCCGCGCACCCCCTTGGGCCGGGCGCCCGGGGGCAGGCCCAGGAAGGCGACGTCCAGCGTGCCCTGACGGACCCGTTCGACGAACTCCTCGCTCGCGCCGGAGCGCAGGCTGATCCGCACCTCGCGGTGGCGCTGGTGAAAGCGCCGCAGCACGAGCGGCAGATCGACCGCCGTGACGGTGGGGATGGCGCCGATGGCGAGCCGGCCGCGGATCTCGCCCGCGGCGGCGGCCACCTCGGCGCGGGCCCGCTCGGCGGCGTCGAGCGCCTGGCGGGCGGCGGGCAGGAACGCCTCACCCGCCGGGGTCAGCAGGACGCGGCGGCTGGTGCGCTCGAACAGCTTGGCGCCCAGCTCGCGCTCCAGCCGCGCGATCTGGTGGCTCAGCGCCGACTGCACGACCATGCACCGCTCGGCGGCGCGGGTGAAGTTGCTCGTCTCGGCGACGGCGACGACGTAGCGCATCTGCTGCAGCTCCATGGATCAATCGTGAACCACGATCGATCCGATGACAAACATGCGTTGGACTCATCGATCGCCGATCCCCGAGGCTGGACGCATGACGACGACACCCCACCCCGGCGGCCTGTCGCGCTGGTTGCTGCTGCTCATGTCGGCGGCGACCGGGCTGGCGGTCGCGGGCAACTACTTCGCGCAGCCGCTGCTCGACCTCATCGGCCGCGAACTCGGCCTCGGGCCTGCCATGGCCGCGCTGACGGTGACGGCCGCCCAGGCCGGGTACGCGCTGGGCCTGATCCTGCTGGTGCCGCTCGGCGACCTGATGGAGCGGCGCCGCCTCGCCGTCGCGCTGTACGCGGCGACCGCGGTGTTCCTGCTGGTCTCGGCCACCGCGGCCGACGGCACGGTGCTGCTGATCAGCACGGCCCTGACCGGGCTGGCCTCGGTCGGGGCGCAGGTCGTGGTGCCGTTCGCGGCCACACTGGCGGACCCCGCCGAACGCGGCAGAGTCGTCGGCACCGTGATGACCGGGCTGATCCTCGGCCTGCTGCTGGCCCGCACCGCGTCCGGAACGCTGTCGGAGCTGGGCGGCTGGCGGACCGTCTACTGGGTCAACGCCGCCCTGATGGCGCTGACGGCCGTGCTGCTGCGCCTGTTCCTGCCCCGCCTCGGCGGCGACGGCGGGCGCCTGTCCTACCCGGCGCTGCCGCGCTCGACGCTGTCGATGTTCCGCCTGGAGCCGCTGCTGCGCTGGCGGGCGGGCATCGGCGCGCTGAGCCTGGCCTCCTTCAGCGTGCTCTGGACCGCGCTGACGTTCCTGCTGGCAGGCTCCCCCTACGGCTGGACGGAGTCGGCCATCGGCCTGTTCGGCCTGGTCGGCGCGGCAGGCGCGCTGACCGCCACGGTGGCCGGCAGGCTGGCCGACCGCGGCCTCGTCCAGGTCGTGACCGGCGCGGGAACGGTCCTGCTCGTGGCGTCCTGGCTCGCGATCGCCGCGGGGGCCCGCTCGCTGGTGTGGCTGCTGGCCGGCGTGATCCTGCTCGACCTGGCCCACCAGGCGGTGCTCAACAGCAGCCAGAACGTCGTCTACGCGCTGCGGCCGCAGGCCCGCAACCGGATCAACTCCGCGTTCATGACCTCGTTCTTCGTCGGCGGCGCGATCGGCTCCGCGCTGACCTCGCTGGTCTGGGTGCACGCCGGCTGGAGCGGCGTGTGCGTCCTGGGCGGCGCGCTGTCGGCGGGGACGCTCGTGCTCTGGATCCTGGAGCGCCTCACCACCGGCCGGCCCGCCGGCACACCCCCGCGGCCCGTGGCACACCCGGTGCCGGCCGCCTCGACCAAGGGAGAATGACCATGGCACGCACCGTGCTGATCACCGGAGCGACCGGAACCGTCTCCGGCGCGCTCATGAACGCGCTGCGCGGCGCCGACGTCCGGCCGCGCGTGCTCGTCCGCGACACCTCCCGGGCACAGGGCCTGCGCGAACGCGGGGCCGAGGTGTTCGCCGGCGACCTGGGCGACGCCCGGTCGCTGCCGCCCGCCTTCGAAGGCGTGGACGACCTGTGGCTGCTCACCCCGAACGGCCCGCGCGCCCCCGAGCACAGCAGCAACGCCGTCTGGGCCGCCCGCCAGGCCGGGGCGGAGCGCGTCGTGCGCCTGTCCGCGATCGGCGCGGCGCCGGGCGCGCCGAACCGCAGCGGCCGCCTGCACGCGCTGTCGGACCAGGAGCTCGAACGCTCTGGCCTGCGCTGGACGATCCTGCGCCCGCACTGGTTCATGCAGAACCTGCCGAACGAGGCCGGCGACATCGCCGCCACCGGTACCTTCGCGCTGAACATGGGCGCGGCCAGGATCGGCATGATCGACGTGCGCGACGTCGCCGAGTGCGCCGCCCGCGTGCTCCTCGACGGCTCCGGCCGGCACGACGGCCGGGCCTACACCCTCACCGGCCCGCGCTCGCTGACCTTCGACGAGGCGGCCGGCGCGCTGAGCGGCGTCCTCGGCCGGCCGGTCGCCTACCTGCCGGTCGGCGACGACACCCGGCGCAAGACGCTGCTCGGCCACGGCGTGCCGGAGTGGATCGCCGACATGCTGGAGGAGTACGCGCGGGCGTACGCCGGCGGCTGGGGGGACCTGACCACCGGCACGGTGGCCGACCTGCTCGGCCGGGCGCCGCGCGACATCGCCGGCTTCGCCCGCGACCACGCGGCCGCGTTCACCCCGCCCGAGCCCCGCCCGAGCCCTGCTGACGCGTCCCGCTGAGCAGAGGCCGGAACACACGGCCGGAACGCATGGTTTCAGCGCCCGCCGGTCCTCACACGTGGCGGTGCAGGAGCATGCCGGGCCACTCGCCCACGGTGAACGGCGCCGAGCGGATGAAGCCGCAGCTCTCGTAGTAGGCGACCAGGCGGCCGTCACCGCCGGCGTAGCAGTCGACCCGCACCAGCCCGACACCCCGCTCGCGCGCCTCGCCGAAGGCCCACTCCAGCAGCGCCCGCCCGACCCCGTGGCCGGCGTGGCCGCGGTCGGTCACCAGGGCCTGCACGTAGAGCTCGGGCTCGGCGGCGGGCGTGACGTAGCCGTGGGCGGGCCCGACGCTGATGCAGCCGGCGGGGCGGCCGTCGCGTTCGGCGATGCGCATGCCGCCGCCGGCCAGCCAGGAGGCGACCTGCTCGGTGCGGCGCTCGTCGCCGGTGAAGGGCCGCTCGCCCCACTGGCCGGTGCGGCCGTGGGCGGACAACCAGGTGACGGCGCTGTCGAACATGGCCAGGACCGTGGCGACGTCGCCGTCCCGGCCGGGGCGGATGTGCATGATCAGAGGATGTCCTTACCGGTGGTGCCCGCCGTCTCGCCGCCGCGTGCGGGGCGTCAGGCCTTGCTGCTGGTCAGGGCGCTGCCCTTCTTCCACTGCGAGAACGACATCTGCCAGTAGCCCCAGCCGTTGTTCCACTCCAGCTCACGGTTGGAGCCCTTGATGTCGACGACGTCGCCGCGCTGGAAGTGGTCGTAGTACCACTTGGCCTGGTCGGGCCGGGCGTTGACGCAGCCGTGGCTGACGTTGCGCACCCCCTGGGCCCAGACGTTGTTCTTGGCGTGGACGTACTCGCCGGAGTTGGAGATCCGCACCGCGTGGTCGATCATGACGTCGTAGTAGCCGGGATCGCCCTTCTTGCGGCCGGGCGAGATCATGCGCACGGGGCTGCCGCGTTCCATGGTCAGGTGGACGCCCGAGGTCGTGGTGTACTCGCGGGTGGTGGCCATGCCGGCGCTGATGCGCATCGTCTGCACCCGCTTGCCGTCGCGGTAGACGTACATCATGTGCTTGGCGACGTCGACCTTGCTGATCTGCTTGGCGCCGATCTTCAGGTCGGCGGTGTAGTCCTTGGTCCCGTACAGGCCCTTGCCGGCCTTGATGCCGGTGATGTTGGCGTTGAAGGTGACGTTCTGGTGGGCCGGCCAGTACTTGGCGGTGCGGTAGATGACGACGGTGTCGTTGATCCACCGCCAGGCGCCCTGGACGGGCTTTTCCGCCTCGACCTCCAGGGCGCGCTCGATGGTGGCCTTGTTCGTCACCGGCTGGTTGAAGGTCACGATGATGGGCGCGCCGACGCCGAGCTTCTCGCCCTTGGCGTTGGGGGTGACGTCGGCGATCTGCAGCGAACGCTCGGGCTTGGCCGTGGTGAACGTGCTGCTGGCGGTGGTGGCGCCGGCCGTGGCCGAGACGCTGTAGCTGGTGGACGGCTTCAGCGCGGTCTTGGAGACCCAGCGCGTCTTGTCGGTGTTGTACTTGCCGTCCAGCTGCTCGCCGTCGGCCTCGACGACCACGTCCTCCAGGGCGCCGCCGGCGGCGGTGACCACGACCTTCTTGTCGGGGTGGACCTTGGCGGAGCCCTCGGCGGGGGTGATCTTGACGGTGGGGGCCTGCGGGGTGGCCACGGTGGTGCTCTCAGGGGAGTCGGGGCCCGGGGTCGCGGGGCCGGCGCCAGAGCATGACGCGGTCAGCGCTGCGGCCGTGAGCAGCGCGGCTGCGGTGGCGGGTCCCCTCCAGGCAGTCGCAACGTTCAAGATCGTCCTCTCCCCATGAGTACCAAAAGGCACCCCAAAAACCTTAATGCTCCTACATGTAGGACGCGAAATCATTCGAGGAAGTTCGATCACATTTCAATTACTTCTTGACCGGCGAGCGGGCGGCGCCCCCGCCCGCCGGCCGTCGGCGCAGGTCAGGCCGTGGCCCGGGACCGGTTGAGCCGGTGGGTGAGGCCGGTGTGACGGCGGCCCGCCCCCTTCGTCCGTACGGCCTGGGCCAGCGCCCGCCGCGAGCCGACGATCACGACGAGCTTCTTGGCCCTCGTGATGGCGGTGTAGAGGAGGTTGCGCTGCAGCATCATCCACGCGCTGGTGGCCAGCGGGATGACGACGGCGGGGTATTCGCTGCCCTGGGAGCGGTGGATGGAGACGGCGTAGGCGTGGGCGAGCTCGTCGAGTTCGTCGAAGGCGTACTCGACCGACTCCTCCTCGTCGGTCAGGACGGTCAGCTTGTGCTCGTCGGGCCGGATGTCGGTGACGATGCCGACCGTGCCGTTGAACACGCCGGCCGCCCCCTTGTCGTAGTTGTTGCGCAGCTGGGTGACCTTGTCGCCGACGCGGAAGACGCGGCCGCCGTACCGGCGCTCCGGCATGCCCTCCCTGGCCGGGGTGAGCGACTCCTGCAGCGCCGTGTTGAGCGCGCCGGCACCGGCCGCGCCGCGGTGCATCGGGGCCAGCACCTGCACGTCGCGGCGCGGGTCGAGGCGGAACCGCTTGGGGATGCGGCGGGCCACGACGTCCACGGTGAGGGCGGCGATCTCCTCCGGCTCCTCGCACGGGAACAGGAAGAAGTCCTTCATGCCCTCCAGGACGGGGTGGCGGCCGGTGTTGACGCGGTGGGCGTTGACCACCACCCCCGACTCCTGGGCCTGGCGGAAGATCTGGGTCAGCCGTACCCGCGGCACCTCCTCGGCGGCGAGCAGATCCTTCAGCACCTCGCCCGCGCCGACGGAGGGCAGCTGATCGACGTCGCCGACGAACAGCAGGTGGGCGCCGGGCGCGACCGCCTTGACGAGCTTGTTGGCCAGCAGCAGGTCCAGCATGGACGCCTCGTCCACCACGACCAGGTCGGCGTCCAGCGGGTTGTCGCGGTCGAACGTGGCATCGCCGCCAGGCCGCAGCTGCAGCAGGCGGTGCACGGTGGTGGCCTCGTGGCCGGTCAGCTCGGCCAGCCGCTTGGCGGCCCGGCCCGTGGGGGCGGCCAGGATCACCTTCGCGCGCTTGGCGCGGGCCAGCAGCACGATGGAGCGCACCGTGAAGCTCTTGCCGCAGCCCGGCCCGCCGGTCAGCACCGCGACCTTCTCGGTCAGCGCCAGCCGGACCGCCTGGCGCTGTTCGGCGGCCAGCTCGGCGCCGGTCTTGCCGTGCAGCCACGTCTCGGCGCGCTCCCAGTCGACGTCGGCGAACGCCTTGAGCCGGTCGTGACCGCCGTTCAGCAGCGACAGCAGGCCGGAGGCCAGCGACATCTCCGCGCGGTGGAAGGGCGGCAGGTAGACGGCCGGCACCAGGTTGTCGCCGGCGGGGATCTGCTCGCGTACGACGCCCTCGTCGGCGACGAGCTCCTCCAGGCAGGAGGCGACCAGGTCGGCGGGCACCTCCAGGATCTTGACCGCGTCGCCGACGAGATTGGGCGCCGGCAGATAGCAGTGGCCGTCGTCGGCCGCCTGCGACAGCGTGTAGCGCAGCCCGGCCTTGACCCGCTCGGGGCTGTCGTGCGGGATGCCGACCGCCTGGGCGATGGTGTCGGCGGTCTTGAACCCGATCCCCCACACGTCGTCGGCCAGCTGGTACGGGCGGCTCTTGACGACGGAGACCGAGGTGTCGCCGTACTGCTTGAAGATGCGCACCGCGATCGAGGTGGACACCCCGACCCCCTGCAGGAAGATCATCACCTCTTTGATGATCTTCTGCTCCTCCCAGGCGGCGGCGATCATCTTCGTCCGCTTGGGACCGAGACCGGGCACCTCGACCAGGCGCTCGGGCTGCTGCTCGATCACCTCGAGGGTGCCGGTGCCGAAGTGGTCGACGATCCGCTCGGCCATCTTGGGCCCGATCCCCTTGATCAGCCCGGAGCCGAGGTAGCGGCGGATGCCCTGGACGGTGGCCGGCAGCACGGTGGTGTAGGACATCACCTCGAACTGGCGGCCGTAGCGAGGGTGGGAGGTCCACCGGCCGTGCAGCCGCAACGACTCGCCGACCTGCGCGCCGAGCAACGGCCCGACGACGGTCAGCAGATCGGCACCGGTGCGCTCGGTGGCCACGCGGGCGATGGTGTAGCCGGTCTCCTCGTTCGCGTACGTGATCCGCTCAAGTACGGCGTTCAGCGTCGCTCCGGCGTTGTTCGAGCCCTCGTCCTGGCTCCCCACGGGCCTCCCCACACCGAGGAGACTAGGGCAGATCATCCTCACCGCGACACCCGGCCCGGGCCGGGTGTCCGCCTTCGCGGGTACAAAAGTCCAAGACCGGCGGGTGGCCGTCCGTGCATAGTCACCGCATGAGTGAGTACTCGCAGGGGATGTACGTCGCCCGTCACGGCCCGCGGCAGGCGCCGCCAGTGTTGCTCATCCACGGATCGGGGGCCTCGGGCGGCTTCTGGAACCCCGTGGTGCCGGCGCTGGCCGCCCGCCATCACCTCATCCGGGTCGACCTGCCGGGCTGCGGCAAGTCGCCGCCCGCGCCGTCGTACGACGTGCCCGCGCAGGCGGGCCGGGTGGCGGCGCTGCTGGACGACCTCGGCCTCGATCACGTCGCCGTGGTCGCGCACTCCAGCGGCGGCTACATCGCCACCGCGCTGGCCGAGCAGCGGCCCGGCCTCGTGGGTTCGCTCGCGCTGATCAGCGCCGGCCCGCGCCCGGACGCGCTGCTCCGGCAGCCGTTCATCCTCCGGGTCCTGCTGGCCCCGCCCCTGGGGCCGCTCCTGTGGACGAGGCGTACGGACGCGATGATCCGCAAGGGGATCGGCGCGACGGCCGCGCGCCCGGTGCACCTTCCGGGCGACGTGGTCGCCGACGTGCGGAACATCACCTACCGCTCGATGCGGACGGTGCTGCGCCGCAACACCGCCTACATCGCCGAGCGGAGCCTGCCGGAGCGGCTGGCCGCCCTCCGGCTCCCCGTACAGGTGATCTTCGGCGCCGCCGACCCGCGCTGGGATCCGGCGTCGGCGCGCCTGTACGAGGCGGTGCCGGACGCCCGGGTCGAACTGCTGCCCGGCGTCGGGCACCTGCCCATGATGGAAGCCCCGGAGATGGTCGGCGAACTGCTGCTCAGCTTCATGGCGACGAGCCAGCGGCGGCCCTGACCCCGATGCCTAGACTGAGGCTGTGAAGCCGATCGGGACGCCGTCCGGACGGGCGTGGGTGGACGTCGCGGTCCCGGGCCCGTCGGTCCGGCTGCCCGGGGTCAGCATGGCCGGGTTCAGTCATCGGGCGCCGGGCCCGGTCGACATCCCCATGATCGCTTACCCGTCCGTCACCCTGTTCGTCGATCTGAGCGACGGAGAGGGCGCCGTCTACGAGACCCAGGGCCGGCGCGAGCGCGGCAGCGTCGTCGTCGGCCTCCTGCCCGGCGATCTCCGGGCGACCGGGCGGGGAGCCGGCCAGTTGCTCCAGATCCGGCTGGAGCCTGTCGCGGCGGCCGCATTGTTCGGGGCGTCGGCCGAGCTCAGCGGCACGGTGACCGCCCTTGAGGACGTCTGGGGCCGCGACGCCGGGCGAGCCGAGAACAGGCTGCGCGGCGCCGCGTCGTGGGACGAACGGTTCACGATCGCGGCCGGCCTCCTCGGCCGCAGGCTCGGCACCCGCCCACCGGTCGATCCGCAGGTCGCCCACACCTGGCGGCGGACGGTCACCAGCCGGGGACGAGTACGGGTCGACGGCCTGGCCGACGAGGTCGGCTGGAGCCGCAAACGCCTGTGGTCCCGCTTCCGGTCCCAGCTCGGCATCACCCCCAAGCGCGCCGCCCGGCTGGTGCGCTTCGACCACGCCGCCCACCTGCTCGCGGCGGGCCACACCGCCGCCGGCGCCGCCACCGAGAGCGGCTACGTCGACCAGTCCCACCTCCACCGCGAGATCATGACGTTCACCGGCCTCACCCCCTCGGCCCTGGCGGCCGCGCCGTGGCTCGCCATCGACGACGTCGCCTGGCCGTCGGCCGTAGGTACCTGACCATCCGGTTGATCACCCACCCTTGCGTCACAGTCCTGGCTCAGGCCGCACGGGTGTGGCGAAGCGGCGCCACCAAGATCGAGCCCGCCCGCCTTGAGGGCCTCGTTGGCGGCGCTCATGGCCCTGTCTACTAGGCCCACCGCTCGGGTTCGCGCCACCAGCCCCAAAGTAACTCTGAGTAATGTCTCTGGTCCAGCACGTAGTAGTCACGGCTGAGCGGTACCGAGCCGTAGCCATGCCTGTGCCGAGCAGGGTGCCTGGTGAAACTTCGGTGCGATCGGGGGAGAAAGGATCCCTGCCGATGCGCAGAGAGTGGCAACTGGAGGACCTCATCGAGTGCTGGACGCTCGATGAGGCCGAGGTCGAACTACTGGCGAACAAGAGCGGCGCCACCCGTCTCGGGTTCGCCTTGATCCTTAAGTACTTCGAGCTGGAGGGGCGGTTTCCTCGCCGCGAGGACGTCCCAAAGGCGGCTGTGGACTACCTGGCGGGCCAGGTGAAGGTCGATCCGGCCCTGTTCGCCCAGTACCAGTGGGCGGGCAGCACGATCGAGTATCACCGCGCGCAGGTCCGCCAGTTCCACGGCTTCCGGCAGCCGACCGTCGCCGATGAGGACAAGCTGATCTTCTGGCTGGTCGGCGAGATCTGCCCGGTGGAGACCGCGCGGGAGCGGCTGCGGGCCGCGCTGCTGGCCCGCTGCCGAGAGGAACGGATGGAGCCTCCCGCGCCGAAGCGCGTCGAACGCCTCACAGGAGCGGCCGAGGCGATGTTCGAGCGGGAGTTCACCGCCACCACGGTGCAGCGCTGGCCGGCCACGGCGGCCGCCGCGCTGCAGGACTTGATCGCGGTTCCCGATCCCGTCCCGGACGGCGAGGAAGAGGGCGGCGACGACGGCGCGGCGATGCGCAGCTTCTTGCAGGAGCTGAAGGAGGACCCGGGGACGTTGCAACTGGAGACGCTTCTGGCCGAGATCGTCAAGCTGGAGCGGGTCAAGGCGATCGGGCTGCCGGAGACGCTGTTCGAGGGGACCTCGGAGAAGGTCGTGGAGGCGTGGCGGGCGCGGGCGATGCGGATGTATCCCTCCGACTTCGCCGCCGCGCCGGACGCGATCAGGCTGACCCTGCTGGCGGCGTTGTGCTGGGTGCGCAAGACCGAAATGATCGACGGCCTGGTCGAGCTGCTGATCCAGCTCGTGCACAAGATCAGCGTGCGGGCCGAGCGGAAGGTCGAGAACGAGCTGAGCAGCGAGTTCCGGCGGGTGCAGGGCAAGCACCCGTCTGCCCCCGACGCGCGGCCTGGTGGGGCGAAGCTCTTGGTGGCACCCGGCCGTCCACCACTATGGGCGTATTCTGCCGATATGGGGTGGTTGGAACGTTGGTCGGGTCGGTGCGGAAGTTGTACAGGCCATGGCGCGGCCACGGCGTAGCGCCGCGTTCCCGGGGGCGGCGGCGACGTCGTCTCGTCTGGACGACCTGCTCATCGAAGCCGTGTTCAGCGCCGGAGCGCACATCGGCATCGTGTACGTCCTGGCCGCGGGCGGCCATCTGCTGCAGATGCAGACGACGATCGGTCTTCCCGCCACCATCGCCCGGACCTGGGCCAGGGTCAGAGTGCACGACCGCACGCCGGTCGCGGTGTCGGTGCGTGAGCAGAGGCTGATCTGGCTCAGCGACCGAGTGGCCCTGGCGCGCGAATTCCCGGCGGCGGCCTTGTCGCTGCCGTACCACTTCGCGCTGGCGGCCTCGCCGCTTTGCGCCGGGGGTGTCGTCTGGGGCGGAATCGTCATGGGATGGCCTCCGGCGGGCGAGTCCAGGCTCAGCCGGCGCCGGCTCGACATCATCGACGACATCTGCGACAAGATGGGGCGCCTGCTCCGCCAGGCGAGCGAGAGCGGCCGGCCGCTCGTCGCCGGCTCTCCGCCTCGTATCCTGGACCTGGTTCCCGCTCAGCGGCAGGACCCGGCCACCGGCCTGACAGCCTTGGCGTGTCTCGACTCCCTGCCCGAGGGCTACTGTCACCTGGACGCGCACGCGCGAGTCACCCTCGTCACCGCCACGGCCGCCGAATTGCTCGCCGCGCAACCGTCCGAGATGATCGGCAAGCGCTTGTGCAAGGCGCTGCCCTGGCTGGACGATCCTCTCTGTGAGGACCGCTACCGGGCCGCGGTCGTCAGCCACCAGGCCGCGCAGTTCACCGCCCGCCATCCCGACGGCCGGTGGCTGTCGTTCCAGTGCTATCCGCGCCTGCCTGGCGTCACCGTACGGATCACGCCCGCTGACGCGCCCGAGACCGCTTCCGAAGACGCCGACCGGCCTCCTCGGGTGATCGGGCTGCACGACGTGCTCCACCTGGCGACGTGCCTCGCCCGGGCGACGAGCGCTCAGGACATGGTGAACCTGGTGGCCGACCACGTCATGCCGGCCTGCGAGGCCCAGGCCATGGCCGTCTTGACCTGGGACAGCGGGCGGATGCACGTGGTCGGGTCGCGCGGCTACAGCAGCCGCGGCCTGGAGGGGTTCCACGGGCAGCGGATGGTCGGAGCGGTCGGCTGGGCGCGCGGCTACGACGAGGGCAGAGCGGCGTTCTACCCGACCTGGGAGGAGTTCCAGCAGACCTATCCCGACGCCATCCGCATCGACGACATGGGCGCCTGGGCGCTCCTGCCGCTGGTCGCCATGGGCCGGTCCATCGGCACGTGTGTGCTCGCCTATGATCGTCCCCGTCAGTTCAGCGACAGCGAGCGATCCCTTGTCACCGCCCTCGGCGGGCTGATCACCCAGGCGTTCGAACGCGCCTGGCTCTACGACAACAAGCACAAGCTCGCCGAGTCCCTGCAGGCGGGTCAGCTGCCGCAACACCTCCCCGACTTCCCCGGCCTGGACGTGGCCGCCCGCTACCTGCCCGCCACCCCCGGCACGGGCATCGGCGGCGACTTCTACGACTTGATCCGCCTCGGCGACACCCTGGCCGGAGCGGTGATCGGCGACGTCCAGGGCCACGACATGACGGCCTCCGCGCTCATGGGCCAGGTGCGCACCGCCATCCGCGCCCACGCCACCGCCGGTGCCGACCCAGGTCAGGTGCTGGCGCACACCAACCGGCTGCTCACCGAACTGGCTCCGGACCGCTTCACGAGTTGCCTGTACGTCAGCTTCGACCTGCGCCGGCGCACCGCCTGCCTGGCCAGCGCGGGCCACCTGCCGCCGGTACTCGGCCTGCCCGCAGGCCCGGCCGAGATCATCGACACCCCTGACGGCCTGCTGCTCGGCATCGACCCCGACGCCGAGTACGGCACCACGGACGTGAACATCCCGCCCGGCGCGGCCATGGCCCTCTACACCGACGGCCTCGTCGAGAAGCCCGGCCTCGACCTGGGCGACTCCATCGCCGCCCTGGCCGCCCGCTTCACCCCCGAGCCCGGACAGTCCCTGCCCGCCCTGGCCAACGCGCTCATCGAGCACACCACGAACCAGCAGCGTACCGACGACATCGCCCTTCTCCTCCTGCGAACCACCCCGCCGCCATGATGATCACGCCTGCCTGGCCGCCGAACGCACCACGGCGCGCTGCCGCCGCTCGCCGAGCTGTTCGCCCGGCAGGCCCCTACCGCCCCCGGCCCGGCCACCGACGACCCCGGTGGCGCAGCAGCACGATCCGGGGTGGCGGTCATCGGCATGCCACCGATCGGCCGGCTCGTAGTTCGCAAAGGTGAGAACCTGGACAAGACGGGGCTGACTACGTCAAAGACCTTTCAGAACACGGTCAAGTGCCGCAGGTCCCCGGTGCGGCTTCCCGCCGGGAAGGCCCGATGTCCGTTCTGCTCCATGATCGGCAGGAAAGGCCCTTCATGGCGGCCGGCCCGCGGGCGCGCCGGATCGCCCCCTCATCCGCGTGCGCGTACGCGTCGAAGAACCGTGCGGCCGCGCCGGCGGGGAGAGGCACCCATGCGGCGGCGAGGTCCCACGCGGGATCGCCGGCGAACAAGGCGCCGAATCGATCACGCCCGAGGGCGTCCCGTCCGGGACGACGACATTCGCGGGATGGAGGTCACCGTGCGACCACACCACCGATCCCTCCCACTCGGGAGCCGCCACGGCATCGGCCCGGACGGCCCGGACGGCGCGGACATCGCCGACGGCGCCGGGGGCAACGGCCTGAAGGACTGTTCGAAGCCGCCGGTGCACCTCTTGGGGTGAGCGCCAAAGCCCGAACTGGCCGGGGCGTCGGCGGGCGCCTCCGCATGGAGCGCCCTGAGGAAGGCCGCCAACGTGTCGGCCGCGTGGGCGCCGCGGCTGATCGAACCGTGGTCCAGCGGCTCGCCGGGAACCCACGTCATCACGGTCCAGTGCTTGGGGAAGCGCTCGGACGGTTCGCCGGACCGCACCGGGGCCGGCACCGGGAACGGGCGGTGCAGCGGGCGGCGCTGCTCCACCACGCGGGCGAACCCGCTGTCGGCCGCGAACCGGGTTTCGCGGAACGGCAGGTCCGGCCCCAGGCCCTCCCGCGCGGTTGTCGTGGCGACGCGCTTGGCGATGACGGGTGCGCCCTGGGGGCGGTCCCCGAATCCAGACAGCAGGTGCATGCCGCACCCGTCGACAAGAGCGGGCACCAGCACGTCGGCGATCGCGCCGAACGTCTCCGGCAGCCCGGTGTGCTCGGCGGCCGCCCTGGCGACACGGTCGAGCTGCTCCGGCGCTCACGGCATGAACTGGACGACCGATCGGCTGGTTCAGCGACCCGTGCGAGGTGCGCCTGGTGGTGTTGGGTGGACTGGTCCACCCAACACCACCAGGCCCCAGCACTCGATGAGGTCCTCCAGTTGCCACTCTCTGCGCATCGGCAGGGATCCTTTCTCCCCCGATCGCACCGAAGTTTCACCAGGCACCCTGCTCGGCACAGGCATGGCTACGGCTCGGTACCGCTCAGCCGTGACTACTACGTGCTGAACCAGAGACATTACTCAGAGTTACTTTGGGGCTGGTGACGCGAACCCGAGCGGTGGGCCTACTACTGGAACGGTTCCCGCTGGGTTCTCAAGGGCACATGGTTACCCGGACTCCACCGCCTGACCGATGACCTCGGCCAGGACATCGAGCGGTGCAAGATCCGGGCCTACCGGTGCTGATCCGGGCCCGCCACTGATTCGGGCCCGCTCCTGAAAGGAACCGATCGTGATGCCCCCTCGTCTCCAGCTGACCTCCGTGACCGTCGGCACCTCACGGCCGCGTGAGCTCGCGCGCTTCTACGCCCGGCTGCTCGGCTGGCCCGTCACCACGGAGGAGGGGCCGGAGCAGGGCGAGCCCGAGGAGGCGGGGTGGGCGCAGATCCGGGAGCCGCAGGGCGGGGCCGGGCTCACGGTCGGTTTCGAGTGGGAGCGCTGTCACGAGCGGCCGGTGTGGCCGAGCGAGCCCGGGCGGCAGAACGCCTCGCAGCACCTCGACATCAAGGTCGACGACCTGCCCGCGGCTGTCGCGTGGGCGCTGGAGTGCGGGGCGGCCGAGGCCGGGTTCCAGCCGCAGCACGACGTACGCGTGATGCTCGACCCCGACGGGCATCCCTTCTGCCTCTACCTGTGATCGTCGGCCCCGCGCGCGGGAGACACGTTTCCGGCCTTCCCGCTCGGTAAGGACAAGGGCTCGCGGGGATTCGACCAGGAAGGCAGAGATATGAGCACCGACGACAAGATCCGTAACAAGGCTCAGGAGCTCAAGGGACGGGCGAAGGAGAACGTCGGCGACGCCACCGACGACGAGCGGCTGCGCGCCGAGGGGCGCGCCGACCAGACCGAGGGCGGCCTGAAGCAGGCCGGCGAGAAGGTGAAGGACGCGGGCAAGAAGGTGAAGGACACCTTCAAGAAGTGACCGGCGGTCCGCTCCAGGCCAGGGTCAGACCAGCGCCGACCAGGGGGCCGGCGGGCCTGAGGTGAAGAAACGCAGCAGCCCGAGGAGGCGGCCGGCCGCCGGAGCGCTCCAGTGGCGCTCACCCGGATGCGGGACGGGGTCGGCCAGCCGGGCCAGGGCCCACGTGAGGTGGTACCACAGCACGCGGGCCTCCCACGCTGGCGCGTCCGCTTCGCCGGATTCCTCCCGGTAGCCGGCGAGTACCGCCGGCACGCCGGTCAGGGGGACCTTGGCGAAGTCGGCAGCCGCGTCCGCCCACTGCGCGTCGCCCCAGTCCACGATCCCGCTGAGACGGGACGTCGCCGGATGGACGAGCAGGTTCTGCGGCGCGAGGTCGCCGTGCGTCAGGACGAGGGGCGGGTCGGCGGGCAGATGCTCCGCCAGGCGGCCGGTCCAGCCGGTCAGCCAGCGGGCGGCCTCGGCGTCGAGCCAGCCGCCCGTGTGAAGGTCCTCGATGAGGGCCCGCGCGTCCACATCGCCGTCCTGCACGGGGACGGCGGCCAGCGCGGGCCCGGCGGCCCTGCGCACGCGGTGCAGCCGGGCCAGTTCCCTGCCCACCTGGCGCAGCACGTCGGCGGCGCGGTCGGCGGGCAGGTCGAGGCGCGCGAGATCGTCGCCCCGCACCCGGTCCAGCACCATGTACGGCACGTCCACCACCGAGCACGTGTCGTCGAAGGCGACGAGCCGCGGCGTCCGCACTCCCGCGCGCACGGCCACGGGGATGACCTCGGCCTCCTTGACCAGGTCCGCGAGGAAACGCTCGGTTCGCGGGATACGTACCACCAGGTCCTCGCCCAGCAGGAAGGCGTGGTTAGCGACGCCCGGCGGAAGGGGCCGCACCCGGCCGCCGCCGGCCCCGTGCCGGGTAGCGATCGCCGCCAGGGTCTCGGCGCTCGGCTCACGGCCGGACATCGGCATCGGGATCGGCACAGACATGGCCGAGATGGTGACACAGGCAGCACGGGTCCTTCGCCTCCTTTTCCCCGGGCAGAGGTGACGTCTCCAGGACGCGGGCGACTTCCTCAGGACACGGGTGAGTGCCCAGGACGCGGGCGACGCCGCGTCTCAGGCGGCGCCGGCGGCGGCTTCGATCGCCGCCACCCGTCCGTCCACCGGCCCGGCCGGCACGTCCACGATCCGGTAACCGAAGGCGCGATACGTCTCCTCGTGAAGGCGTTCGAACACCAGCGACTCCTCGAACCCGATCCGGCGGGCCGCAGTCGGCTCGCAGAACCCGAGATTGCGGACGAAGAACACGTCCCGCTCATAGACCCCTTCACGGATGATCCGCTCGATCTCGGCGGCCAGCGCCGGCGAGATCGGGTGGCCGACGAACGTGCTCAGGGCGTGCGTGCAGATGGGAGAGCGGTCGAAGAACTGCCACCCCCGCCGAGCAGCCGGGGGAAGCAGAGACGCCCGCCGCTGCACGGCCACGATCTGGTCGATGAAGGACGGCCGCGTCCACGGCTCGTCCTCACCGCGCGCCTGTTCGGCCGCGATCACCGCCGTGGCGGCCTCCTCGACCGTCGCGTGGCCGAGGGCGGCCAGGCGGTGCAGGATCGTCGTCTTTCCGGAACCGGGGGTTCCAGTGAGGATGTAACGCTTCATCGTCGTACGGCTGCCTTCCAGGCACACGAACGGGAAAAGAGAAAAAGGGGGGACGGACGCCACCACGGGGAGAGCCCCCGGACCGGGCGGGGTCGACACGCGCGGCCACCGGAAAGGACTCGCCACGACCCTACACCCGCCGCGTACGGCTCGCGCGACGACGGCCCCGTCCCGCAGACTGCCAGCAGGAGACTTCACGGCTGCGGGAGGCCCCCGATGCCCACACGCGCGACCCTCATCATGGCGGCGTTGCTGCTCACCGCCCGCTGCGAGACCGCGCCTCCCCCACCGGCCCCGCCCGCCCAGGCCGCCCCCACCAGCGGCTGCCAGGCCGCCGCCCGGCTGGAGCCCGGCACCCACCGGCTCGGTCACGCGGGGCTCGAACGCCGCTTCCTGCTGTCGGTCCCGGACGGCGACGGCCCGCACCCCGTCATCCTCGACCTGCACGGCCTCAACTCCACCGCGAGCCGCCAGACCGCCTACAGCCGGCTGGCCGAGGAGGGCTCGCGCCGCGGCTACATCGTGGCCACCCCGCAGGCCGCCGACGGGCGCATGGGCTGGACGCTGCCGCACACCGGCGGCCCCGACGACGCCGCGTTCCTGGCCGCGCTCCTCGACCACCTGCGGCGCAACCTGTGCGTCGATCCCGGCCGCGAGTTCGCGGCCGGCATGTCCTACGGCGCCGCCATGTCCGCCGCGCTGATCTGCGCCCTGGACGGACGCCTGGCCGCCGTCGCCGCCGTGGCCGGGCTCAACATCGTCCGCCCCTGCGAGCGGGCCGTCCCGACCACGATCGTGGCCTTCCACGGCACCGCCGACCGCATCGTCCCCTACCGCGGCGGTCATCCGCTGCCCGACGCCACCGGCGACCTGCGCGCGCTCGCCGATCTTGTCGTGCTCGACCCGGTGCAGCGGGCGGCGGACGGCTGGGCCGCCCGCCTCGGCTGCGCCGGCCGCACCACGCGCTCCCTCACCCGCCAGGTACGGCTGCGCGAGTGGACCTCGTGCCCGGCCGGCGTCGCCCTGCGCCTCTACACGGTCGAAGGGGGCGGTCACACCTGGCCCGGCGGCATCGAGCTGCCCTGGCTCGGGGCGACGGCCCGCGACCTGGACGCCACCGGCCTGATCCTCGACACCTTCGACCGCGCGCCCTCCCGGTGACCACCGGGCCCCGGCTCACCGGGTCATCGGCAGCGTGCGCACGCCGTACACGAGACTGAAGACCGAGCCCGCGCCGTCATCCACCCGCTGGCTTAACTGCGACTGGATGCGCAAGTATCAGCCGCTGTGTCTGATCGGCGATTCGGGGACGGGTAAGTCCACCTGCTCATCGCGCTGGGCACCGAGTCCTACCGGCTCGCCCAGAGCCGCGCTCAGACGATGCCGTCGCCGGCGGCTGACGCCCGCCGGCGTGGCCTTGCTCACGGCATGCCGGCGTTAGCGGCCAGGAACGGCAGCACCGTTGGCAGAACGTCGGTCGATCTGTCCCAGCAGCCCTTGTGGTCTGCGTCGGAGATGGACAAGAAGTGGACGCCTGAGCGCTCGGCGAAGGCGTGCATCGGCTCGTGCCAAGGGTCGGCCGTGCCCGCGTACAGCAGCATCGGCACGCCGGAGTCGGCGAGTTCCCGATGGAGTCCAGGCTCGCGAGAGAACGCCTCATAATTGGCGCGGAAACCAGCAGGATCACCTGCCTCGATCAGGGCGGCCTGATAGGGATCGGCAGCGGCGCCTTGCTTCATCAGCTGGTACGCGTCGGTGTCGGCGGGCAGGCCGAGCAGGCGCAGCGTAGGGCCGACCGCAGAGCGGAAACCATCGAGGGGATCGAACCCGCCGACCACCAGGCAGGTCAGCCGGTCGGGCGCATGCGCGGCGACCGCGTAACCGGTCATGGCGCCGAGCGAGTATCCCCAGAACGCGGCCCTTTCGACGCCTACCTCGTCCAGCACCGCCGTGACGGAGTCCACCCGCCGTTCCAGCGAATAGTCCTCGGCTTGGTGCGGGGCGTCGCTGCCACCCAGGCCGAACGGGTCGATGGCGATCACGGTGTAGGTGGACGCGAGGGCGGAGGTGTAGCCGCTGTGCGCCCAATGTGCTCCGTCCTGGAACATGCCTGGATGAAGCACCACCGCAGGGCCATCGCCGGAGAGCTCGTAGGAAATCCTGAAGCCATTGCTGCGTACGATGGGCACGTGTTGTTCCTCATCTGTTCACGATGATCCTGCCTGCATGCAGGACCGTTACCATTGATAACGGGATCAATCGTGACGCATGCTTAGAGAGCTTCGGAAGAAGGCACTTTCTTGTCGCAACGGAACACCGCAGTAACAAACCAGCTCACGCCCGCGACGACGGCACCCGCCCCTGACGATTGCCCTCTGCCCGAGGTCCTGAACTTGATCGGCGGCAAGTGGAGCGCTCAGATACTGGTCGAACTGGGCAACGGTCCACGTCGCTTCACCCAGCTGGAGCGCGCGATCACGGGCATCAGCCGTCGCATGCTGACCGTCAGCTTGCGCGATCTCGAACGCAACGGGCTCATCACCCGGACCGTGTACCCGGATTCCCCGCCGCGAGTCGAGTACGCCACCACTCCATTGATCGAGGACATACGCGAGCCCCTCGAAGCGCTCACGGGCTGGGCTCGTCTCGTGGCCCCTGCCATCACCGCAGCCCGCCGAGCCTACGACGGTTCAGCCGATTCACAGCTCTGATGCGCTGTCACTCCTCACCGACATCACTGGCGGGTAGCGGAATCCAGAGCAGTCGGAACTGGCCGACAAACGCCGCTACCCGTCACCGACGAAACCACCCGGCGGCGGCCACCACGTACGCGATCCTGAGAAGCTGTCGCGGATGGAACGCGAGACCGCCGTGACCCGCCGAACACGGCGAGACCGCCGTCGGGCGCGCGGTGGCGGGCGGCTTGCGCGATCAGTCGTGGCTGACCCCCGGGAACGCACTAATCTTGTCGCTCATGAGTCAGGTGGGACAGCCGGCGGCGCGCGCGCTCATGCGCAGGCTCGCCGTCGAACAGGCCGAGTGCAGGGTGCCGTCGCTGACGGCGGCGATCGTCCGCGACGGGCGGACCGCGTGGTTCGGCGGGCGCGGACGCGTCGGTGACGCGGCCCCGACCGCGGCCACCCAGTACCGCATCGGATCGATCACCAAGAGCATGGTCGCCGTCGTCGTCATGCGGCTGCGCGACGAGGGCGCCCTGCGGCTGAACGACCCGCTGGAAGAGCACCTGCCCGGCACCAGGCTCGGCCACCTGACCATCGCCCAGCTGCTCTCGCACACCGCCGGGCTGACCGCCGAGCCGCCCACCGCCTGGTGGGAGCGCACCCCCGGCATCCCCGCCGCCGACCTGCTCGACCGGGTCGGGCCCGAGGAGCTCAAGCACCGGCCCGGCCGCCGCTTCCACTACTCCAACGTCGGCTTCGCCGTGCTCGGCGAGCTCGTCGGCCGGCTGCGCGGCACCAGCTGGCTCAAGGCGCTGCGCGCCGAGGTGCTCGACCCGCTCGGCATGCACGACACCACCACCCGCCCCCGCCTTCCGCACGCCACCGGCTACGCCGTCCACCCCTGGGCCGACGTCGTACTCGAAGAGCCCGAGCACGACGCCGACGCGATGGCGCCGGCCGGCCAGCTGTGGTCCACCCCGCACGACCTGGCCCGCTGGGCGGCGTTCCTGTGCGGCGACAGCGAGGGCGTGCTGTGCCCCGACACCCTCGCCGAGATGCGCGAACCGGCCGGGGTCGTCGACGGCGACGCCTGGACCGGCGGGTTCGGGCTGGGCCTGCAACTGGCCAGGACGGGCGGGAGACGCCTGTCCGGCCACTCCGGATCCATGCCCGGCTTCCTGGCCACCGTGTGGGCCCAGCCGTCGGAAGGCGTCGGCGTGCTGTTCATGGCCAACACCACCTCCGGCATGGGCGGGACGCTGCTCACCGACCTGCTCGACATCCTGGACGAGTACGAGCCGCGCCTGCCCGACGAGTGGCGGCCGGTGCCCGCCGACCCCGACCTGCTGGCACTGACGGGGCTGTGGCACTGGGGACCCAAGCCGTACGCGCTGCGGCTGCTGCCCGACCGGGGGCTGTCGCTGGAGCCGATCGACGGCGGCGGGCGGGCCTCGCGGTTCGTGCCGCAGGACGACGGCACCTGGCTGGGACTCGACGGCTATTACGCCGGCGAGACCCTGCGGCCGGCCGCCGACCACCTCGACCTCAACACCTTCATCTTCACCCGCGAGCCCTACGACCCGGCCGCGCCGGTGCCGGGCGGCGCGGGCGACTGGCACGCCTGACGGTCGGCCGCCGGGCACGTTCTTTCCGAGCGGAGGTTGTGCCGCGGCTTCGCCACCCCTATCTTGGAATAGTCGTTCCAAGATAGGGGGTCGGCGGAATGCCCGACGTCAAGCACTTCGATCCCGAGGTGGCGCTGGACCAGGTGATGACCCTGTTCTGGCGGCGCGGGGCCGAGGTCACCGGCATCGCCGAGGTCGTCCAGGCGACCGGGCTCAGCCGGTCCAGCCTGTACGCGACCTTCGGCGGTAAGGAGCGACTGCAGGCCGCCGCGCTGGGCCGTTACCTGGAACGCCAGTCACGGCCGGTCTTCGACGCCCTGGCCGCCGACACCCGCGGCGTACCGGCCATCACCGCGTTCTTCGAACGGCTGGTCGCGGCCCGGTGCACCGGCGAGCACGCCCGCTGGGGCTGCCTCGTCACCAACACCCACGCCACGGCCGGCGGCGGCCCGCCCGAGATCCGGGAGATCCTGGACCGCCACCACGCCGCGCTGCGCACGGCGATGCGCGCCGCGCTGGAGACCGCGCGCGCCAAGGGCCGGCTCCGGCCCGGCCTCGATCCGGAGGCGGCCGCCGAGGCGCTGACCCTGCAGGCGTACGCGGTCAACCTGCGCTCACGAGCCGGCGCCGAGGCGGACGTCCTGCTGGCGGGCGTGCGTGCCGTGGTCGGCGCCTTCACCCTTGCCGAGGAGAGATGATGCACGGTTTCCGTACCTATGACGAGAGTGACGCGCCCGAGGCGGCCCGCCCGATGCTGGCGGCGGCCAAGGAGCGGATGGGGTTCGTGACCACCCTGAACGGGGTGATGGCCGAATCACCCGAACTGCTGGCCGGCTACAACGCGCTGGCCGAGCAGTTCGGCCGGTCGTCGCTGCGGGCGGCGGCCAAGCAGGTGGTGCTGATCACGGCCAGCGTGGCCAACGGCTGCGAGTACTGCGTGGCCGCCCACTCCACCCTGGCCCTGCGCGCCCGGGTGCCGGCCGAGGTGGTCGAGGACCTGCGTGCCGGCCGGCCCCTCGCCGACCAGGCGCTGGAGGCGGTCCGCCGGTTCACCCACGCGGTCGTGACCCAGCGCGGCTGGGTGGACGAGGCCGACGTCGAAGCGTTCCTGGCCGCCGGGCACATCCGCCGCCACGTGCTGGACATCGTGCTCGGCGTCGGCATGAAGACGCTGTCGAACTACACCAACCACCTCGCGCACACCCCGCTGGACCCGGCCTGGCAGGAGCAGGAATGGACCCGCGCGGACGCGACGGCCTGACCTACCGTCCGGCGTCCCTCCCGATCCTGGTCAGACGTGCACGGGAAGCAGCGAGGACAGCGTGCGCAGCGAGTGGCGCGCCAGCGCGACCGCGAACGGGCGCACCAGCGGCCACGCCGCCCACCCCAGCACCCCGAGCGGCAGCTCCAGCTCCTCGGCCCACACCACGCGGCTGCCGTCACGGCACGGGCTGACGCGGATCGCGCCGCGGCCGCGCACGATCCGACCGGTGTGGGTGACCCGCATCAGCGTCGGCGGCTGCCAGTGGGTGATCGTCATCGTGTCCAGGAACCCGATCGGCCACACCCCCGTGTACGCCTCCAGCTCCCGCTCGCCCACCTGGCGGGCCGTCGTCATGAACATCCACTCCTGGTGCCTGGGCCAGTCGGTGATCAGCTCGAACACCTGCTCCGGCGGCGCGGGCACATGCGCGGCGGCGGCCGCGTACACGGGTTTCACCGGGTTCCCCCATCTGGTGGCCGATCGGTGGGTCAGGCCCATCCTCGCCTCCGGACGGGGGCCGCGCCCGCAGGCGCGCGGACCGGAAGATCATCGGGGTTGGGACTTTCGTCCCTACCCCGGCGCTCGCGCTCGCGGCAGGGTGGGAGCGTGCCACACCGAACCACGCCGCCCCCACCGGTGACCAGGCGGTTGTCCCGTGCCGAGTCCCTGCTCCTGCTGCGGAACGTGACCTACGGCCGGATCGTGTTCATCAGCCGCGCGTTGCCGGCCATC
Organism: Nonomuraea fuscirosea; assembly: GCF_035917475.1. Lineage (NCBI taxonomy): Bacteria > Bacillati > Actinomycetota > Actinomycetes > Streptosporangiales > Streptosporangiaceae > Nonomuraea > Nonomuraea fuscirosea. The sequence goes on from NZ_CP109074.1 coordinate 4,250,353, forward strand.
CAGCTCATCCCGCACGCCATGGACGACGGGGCCCTGCTCACCGGCCTGCCCACCGGCATCGGCCTCACCGCGCTGCTCACCCGGCCCGCGCCCGTGGTCTACGAGGCCGACCTGCTGGACCCGGCCACCCGGCTGGGCTGGAGCGTCACCCTCACCGGCCGCGCCGGGCCGGTGGCCGACCCGGACGAGCTCGGCCGGGCACTCACCCGCCTGCGGCCCTGGCCCGGCCGCCCGATCGAGCTCGTGGCCCGCATCCAGCCCGAACTGGTCACCGGCTTCCGTACCTTCAGCCCGTGACGTATCAGCGACGCCGGAGGAAAGCCGCATGCGTGCGCAGTCGCCGGCGCGGCCGTCACCGCGACAGCAGGTGGAGGATCTCGTCGGCCACGGTGTCGCCGGTGATCGGGTCCGCGGTGAGCAGGCGATACCAGACGGTGCCGAGGATGACGTCGGCCATGACCCTCGGATCGCGCCCGGCCGGGACGACGCCGTGCTCGCGGGCGCGGGACAGCAGGGCCAGACAGGTGTCGCGCCGGTGGTCGGTGAAGGCGCGCAACGCCGCGGCGGCGGCGGGGCTGGTCTGCGCGTCGGCCATGAGCAGCCGCAGCGCGGCGGCCGCCTGGGGGGCGTGCGCCTGGCGGTAGACGGATCGGATGTACGCCCTGAGATCGGCGGCGGCATCGTCGCTCGCCGGGGTGTCCACGACGGTGAGGGCCCGTTCGACCAGGGCCTCCGCCAGGACCTCCGACCGGCAGGACCACCACCGGTAGAGGGTGCGTTTGCTCACCGCCGCGCGGGCGGCCAGCTCCTCCATCGTGAACCCGCGCGAGGCCGTCTCCGCGGCCAGGTCGAGCGCGCCGCCGAGCACGTCCTGGCGCGCGTGTTCGTTACGGGAACGGCCCGCGTGCGGGCGTGCCTTCCTGCCCGGCTCGTCCGTGTCCGTCATCGTCCGCCCACTCCTGGCCGCTGGTTGCCCACGATTTGTCGACACGGTAAGTTTACACAAACGGAGGCAGTGGAGGAGAGGCACATGGCGACGTTCGTCCTCGTACCCGGCGGCTGGAAGGGCTCCTGGGCGTACGAGGCGGTGACCCCGCTGCTGGAGCGGGCCGGCCATACCGTTCACGCCCTGACCCTGACCGGCCTGCGGCCGGACGACGACGACGCGACGGTGGCGACCGCCAACCTCGACACCCACGCCGGCGACGTCCTGCGGCTGCTCGATCGTGCCCACGTCACCGGCGCGACGCTGGTCGGCCACAGCTACGCCGGGATGGTGATCACCGCCGCCGCCGACCGCGCCGGCGGGCGGATCACACGGCTGGTGCACCTGGACGCCTTCGTCCCGCGCGACGGCGAGTCGTGGTGGTCGTCGGCCAACCCCTACTTCCGGGACCTGATCGCGGCCGGCGCCGCGAGCACCGGCTACGCCGTCTCCCCGCCGGGCGGCGGCGACCCCCGCCGCCGTCCCCATCCCCTCGCCTCGTTCCTGCAGGCGGTCAGGCTCACCGGCGCGCACGCCCGGATCCCCCGCCGGGAGTTCGTGTACTGCACGGGATGGGCGGAGCGGACCCCGTTCACCGAACTCCGCACCCGGCTGCGGGCTGATCCGGGATGGCGCGTCCACGACCTGCCGACCGGCCACGACGCGATGCGTGAAGCCCCGGAGGCGGTGGCGGAGCTCCTGCTCGACCGATGACCTTCCCTCGCCTCGAGGCCAGGCCGACGACATGTCGCCGCCAAGCCGGTGCGCGCAGCCTGGTCACATGGACAAACCCGATCTCACCCCGGATCATCCACCCACACGACGGCGGGCTCGGCGAGATGCGCGCGCTGCTCGCCGAGCAGGCGGCGGACGGCCGCGGCGTCGGCGGCGAAGAACACCGCGACCCCCGCCTCCTTCAGCTCCGCAGTATGCCGGGCACCCTCGGGCAGCGGCTCCACCAGCGGGCGGTGCGCCGGGTCGGAGATCCACAGCGCGCGTCTCCGGCTTGATGAGCAGCTTGGCGGCGACGGTCTTGGCGGCCGTGGTCAGGCCCTCTCGTAGGTCAGGTTCAGCACGCCGGTGCTGAAGGTGGCGGAACGGGTGAGAGCGAGCGGGATGTTACCGATCCCCTCCTCGAACAGGCGCTTGCCGGCGCCGAGCACGATGGGGTGCACCAGCAGGGTGAGCTCGTCCAGCAGGCCCTCGCGCAGCATCCAGGCCACCAGGGCCACGCTGCCGGTGACGCCGATGTGCTTGCCGGGCACGTCCTTGAGCCGGGTCAGCTCCTTGTGCGGGTCGCCGGCCAGGACCGTGGTGTTCTCCCAGGTCGGGCTGGTCAGGGTGGTGGAGACGACGTACTTCGGCACGGCGTTGAGCGTCGCCGCCATGGGGTCCTTGGCGGCGTCCTGCCGGGGCCAGTGCGCGGCGAAGATGTCGTACGTGCGCCGCCCGAGCAGCAGCGCGTCCGCGGCCTCCATCTGGGCGGCCACCGTCTGCTGCATCTCGTCGTTCAGATAGGGGAAATGCCAGGTCTCCGGCGCCTCGGTCACACCGTCCAGGGAGATGAACAGGCTCGCGATGATCTTTCTCATGGAATTCCGTTCCTTGACAAACAGATTTGTCGGTGAGCTAGGCTCAGCGTCGCACCGACAAATATGTTTGTCAAGGCGATCGGCGGCGCGCGACCGTCCGGGAAAAGGGTTTGCCGTGCGAAGACCCGGGCTTGTAGCGTGCCGTTGACCGTGACACCGCCCGAGGAGGTGAGTCCCATGAACGCTGTAGCGATGTGGGTGCTCCCCCTCTCCGTCACGGCCGGCGATTGACGTAGGTGTCGCCGGGAGCGCCTCGCCACCAAGGCACTCCCGAAAGGCACCACCATGGACTCTCCGCAGTTCCCCGCCGCTTCCCCGTCGCCGGAGGCCGGCGCCGTGCCCGCGTACGACGTGATCATCGCCGGCTGCGGGCCCACCGGCGCGATGCTGGCCGCCGAGCTACGACTGCACGACGTACGGGTCCTCGTCCTGGAGCAGGAGACCGAGCCGAAGTCGTTCGTCCGCATCGTCGGCCTGCACATGCGCAGCCTTGAGCTGATGGCGATGCGCGGCCTGCTGGACCGCCTGCTCGAACACGGACGCAAGCGGCCGGCCGCCGGTTTCTTCGCCGCGATCAGCAAACCCGTGCCCGAGAACCTCGACTCCGCGCACGCCTACCTGCTGGGCATCCCGCAGCCGGTCATCGAGCGCCTGCTCGAAGGGCACGCCGCCGGACTGGGCGCGCGGATCCGGCGCGGTCACGCGGTGACCGGGTTCGAGCAGGACGGCGAAGGCGTGACCGTCCACCTGGCCGGCGGCGAACGGCTGCGTGCGCGTTATCTCGTCGGCTGTGACGGCGGGCGCAGCACGGTGCGCAAACTGCTCGGCGTCGGCTTCCCCGGCGAGCCCTCACGGAACGAGACGCTGATGGGCGAGATGGAAGCGGGCGTGCCCTACGAGGAGATCACCGCCAGACTCGCCACACTGCGCGAGCTGCCGCACCCCTTCTGGCTCCGCCCATTCGGCCAGGGCGTCTACAGCGTCGTCGTCCCCGCTGGAGACGTCGGCGACCGCGCGGAACCGCCCGTCCTGGAGGATTTCCGGCGGCAGTTGCGCGCCGTCGCCGGAACCGACTTCGGCGTGCACTCCCCGCGCTGGCTGTCCCGTTTCGGCGACGCCACCAGGCTGGCCGAACGTTACCGGGACGGGCGGGTGCTGCTGGCCGGCGACGCGGCGCACATCCATCCGCCCATCGGCGGGCAGGGGCTCAACCTCGGCGTGCAGGACGCGGTCAACCTCGGCTGGAAACTGGCCGCGCGGATCCGGGGCTGGGCGCCGGAGCCACTGCTGGACACCTACCAGGCCGAACGCCGCCCGGTCGCCGAGGGCGTGCTGGACAACACCCGCGCCCAGGCGGAACTGCTGGCCCCCGGTCCCGGCCCGCGAGCCGTGCGCAGGCTGCTCACCGAGCTGATGGACTTCGACGAGGTGAACCGCCACCTGATCGAGAAGATCGCCGCGATCGGCATCCGCTACGACTTCGGCCCGGGCCCCGACCTGCTCGGCCGCCGGCTGCCCGACCTCGACGTGAAACAGGGCAGGCTCTACGATCTGCTGCGCGACGGCCGCGGCCTGCTGCTGGACCGCACCGAACGCCTGACCGCCGGCGGCTGGTCCGACCGGGTCGACCACGTCGCGGATCCCACCGCGCGGCTGGATCATCCGTGCGTCCTGCTCCGCCCCGACGGCCACGTGGCCTGGATCGGCGACGACCAGCGGGACCTGGACGAGCACCTCTCCCGCTGGTTCGGCAGGCCCCTCGGCTGATCGGGCGCGAGGTCGTCAGGCGATCTTCACCGCGCCGGCACGCCCTCCGGCTCCGGCGCGGTCACGACGGTGGCACTCCCGGCGGCACTCCCCATGCCACTCGCGGTGGCATTCACCGTGGCACTCGCGGCGCCACTCGCGGTGGCGCCGAGGATGGCCAGGCAGTTCGTCCACAGCGCGTCGAGGCGCCCGGTGTCGTTGTACAGCTTGGCGAAGAGCACCTGGCCCTCAAGCTGGGCGACCACCGATCGTGCGGCCTCGCGGGTGTCGGCGACGGTGACCTCGCCGCGCTCCCTGGCCTCGGTGACGACCTCCTCGACCAGATCGGCCTGCGCGTCGAAGATCTGTTGCAGGCGTACGCGCAGGGCTTCGGTCTGGTTGCTCATCTCCAGGGTCAGGTTGCCGAACAGGCAGCCGGAGACGGTGCCGCAGCTCTGCTGCCCGGCGTGCTGGACGGCCTGGGTCGCCTCGAACAGCCGCCGCAGGCGCTGGAGCGGCGGGTCGCCGGCACCCAGGATGCGGACCCAGTCGTCGCGCTGGACGGCCCAGTGCGCGTCGATGACGGCCAGGGCGAGATCCTCCTTGGAGGCGAAGAAGTAGTAGAAACTCCCCTTCGGCACACCCGCCGCCTTGCAGATCTCGGCCACACCCAGCGCGGAGTAGCCACGCAGCTCGATGAGTGTCTGCGCGGCGCTGAGGATCCTCTCCTTGGCGTCACTCGTTCGTCCCATATTGCTAGTGTACGACCGGTCGTCTACTTTTACTCGACCGGTCGACTATCGGTCCAGGCGGAGACGACCTCCACGTGCCGCAATCCGCCCGACTCCGCGATGTGCCGGAACCAGGCCGCGACCTCCGGCACCGAGTTGACCTCGCGTGCGGACTCCTCGGCCTCGGCCCGGCTGCGCCACAGGATCACATCCAGCCACTCGCCGTCGTCGCCCCTGGTCAGATACGCGGCCAGGCATCCGGGGAAGCGCCGCCGCAACGCCGCCACCATCTCCGGGCGTTCGGCCACCAGCCTGTCCTCGGACCCCTCGCGCACCTTGAACCGGGCCAGCTCGATCGTCATCGCCGGCGAGGACTCTGGCTCATCCGCTGTCATCGGCTCCCTGCTTCCTTCCGTGTCCCGATCTTCTCCGATCATGCTAGTTGGGGTGCCGGTAAGAAACGTGTCATGAGCCCCAAACGGCGTTGATCTTGCTGTGACTTGCCTGGTCAATGCTGGGCGGACATGACGCACCCCCCGATGCACATCGACGAGCGCGACCTCGTCGCCGGCAAGCGCGGCGCTACCCGCCTCGCTTTCGCGATCTTGCTGAAGTTCTACACGCAGTACGGACGCGTCCCGCGCGGCCGCTCAGAGCTGCCCGACCAGGTCGTCGAGCACGTCGCCAAGCAGGTCCAGGTGCCCGCCTCCGAGCTCGGCTTCTACGAGTGGTCCGGCTCCACGATCGAGTACCACCGCAATCAGATTCGCACGCACCTCGGCTTCCGCACCTGTACGACCGCCGACGCGACGAAGGTGACGGGGTGGCTGGCCGAGAACGTCGCGCAGGCCGAGCGGCGTCCCGAGCGGGTGCGGGAAGAGCTCCTGAAGCATCTGCGGGAGGAGAGGATCGAGCCGCCCACGCCCGGGCGAATCTCTCGGATCGTCGCCTCGGCGCTGCACAACGCGGAGGTCACCTGGTCTCTACGGATCTCCTCCCGGTTGAGCAGCGTGACCACGCAGCGCATCTGCGGGCTGGTCAACTTCGACAAGGAGCGCGAGACCGTGAACGAGGAGTCGGGCGACGGCGACCAGTCGGCGGCCGACGTGCCCGAGCACCGCGGTACGTCCGGCGCGTGGGAGGACCTGGTGTTCAAGAACGACAAGCGTGGGCGTCGGCGGGTGGTGCGGATGGTGTACGAGATCGTCACCTTCCAGGCACTGCGCGACGCCCTGCGGTGCAAGGAGATCTGGGTGGTCGGCGCCCATTCCTTTCGCGACCCGGAGGAGGACCTGCCCGCCGATTTTGCCGCGCGCCGCGTGGAGAACTACGCCGAGCTGCGCAAACCCCTGGACCCCAAGGACTTCATCGCCGAATTGAAGGCCGAAATGCGGGCCGAGCTGGAGGCCTTGGACACCGCTTTGCCCAAGCTGGACTGGGTGGAGATCAAGGATCGCAAGTCCGGCGCGATCAAGCTGACGAAGATCGAGGCTGCAGACGAGCCGCGAAACCCTCCGCAAGATCAAGAACGAGGTGGGTCGCCGCTGGGGTTCGGTCCCGCTGATCGACATGCTGAAGGAGGCGGTGCTGCGCACCGGCTGCCTGAATGCCGTCACCTCCGTGGTGGGCGGATCCACCCTCAAGCCCGAGGTCCTGGCCGAGCGACTCATGCAGACCATCTACGGGTACGGCACCAACACCGGGATCCGGGCCGTGGCCTCCGGTGGCCACGACCACCGCGAGGACGACATCCGGTACGTGCGGCGCCGCTACCTGACCCCGCAGATCGCCACCGACATCGCGATCGCCATCGCGAACGCGACGTTCACCGCTCGGGATGTGGAGTTGTGGGGCGAGGGCACGACCACCGTCGCCTCCGACTCCACGCATGTGCGCGCCTACGACCAGAACATTTTCACCGAGTGGCACTCGCGGTACGGGGGTCGCGGCATCCTCATCTACTGGCACATCGAGCGCGGGTCCATGGTCGTGCACTCCCAGACGCTACGCGCCTCGGCCTCGGAAGTGCACGCGATGATCGAGGGCGCGGTACGGCACGGCACCACCATGAAGGTCGAGGGCAACTATGTGGATTCCCACGGCCAGACCGAAATCGGGTTCGGCGTGTCCAGGCTGTTGGGCTTCGACCTGCTTCCCCGCATCAAGCAGATCAACAAGGTCAAGCTGTACCGGGTGGAGAGCGGCGAGGGCGACCTGCATTCGCGGTTGGCGCCGGCGATGACCCGGCCGATCCGGTGGGAGCTGATCGAGCAGAACTACGACCAGATGAGTAAATACGCCACCGCGATCAAACAGGGCACCGCCTCCACCGAGGCCATCTTGCGCCGCTTTACCGAGTCCGCCTCCCACCCGACCTACCAGGCCATGCTGGAGGTCGGCCGCGCGCAGAAGACCATCTTCGTCGCCCGCTACCTCCGTCTCCGCGAACTGCAGCGGGAGATCCAGGAAGGGCTCAACGTGGTGGAGTCCTCCAACGGCGCCAATTCGGTGATCTTCTATGGGAAGGGCGGCGACATCGCCACCAACCGGCGCGAGGAGCTGGAGATGAGCGTGTTGTGCCTGCGCATCCTGCAGGCCGCGCTCGTGTACATCAACACCCTGATGCTGCAGGACGTCCTAACCGAGCCGGAATGGGTCAAGCTGCTCAAACCCGCCGACCGGCGCGGACTGACCCCGCTGTTCTGGCAGCACGTCCAGCCCTACGGCGAGGTAGGGCTGGACGTCGCCAAGCGGCTGACGCTGAGCGGGGATGTTGCCCAGCCGGGCAGTCCGACATAGGTCACGATCGCGTCGTCGTCCGATGCGCGCGAACCTGGCAGAGGCCGTTGAGCAGTAGCGGCGGCGACGTCCCGTGGCAGGTTGGCGGACGGTCAGGCCGCACTCGGGAGCCTCACACGGCGTTTCGTTACATGGTGGGCGGTGGTGTGGGCACTCGGCGCGCGAGTTTCGTTACGTGGGTCGAACAGGGCCTCGTGGGCGTTGAGGGGGCCATCGAGTGCCGGAGAAGGCCCATGCCCCGATTCCACCTCTCTGCCGAGAACGACGACTGAAGGAATTGCTCAACTCGTGATCGGACCCGAACGCAGCCTCGACACCGTGGTGGCAGATCCCCCGCAGCTCGGCTTGGGCGTCTGGTAGGCCCCCGACGACCAGGCCGAGCGGGCTGTGGCCACCGTGTTGCGCGCCGGACCCGGCACATCGACACGGTGGCGCTACGCGAACGAGGCCGCCGTGGGTCTCACCGAGCCCGCCCTTGCCGCCGGATCTCGTTCGGAATCACTTCCCGACCACGCTGTACGCCGCCCCGCACGATGGCACCACGCCCGGTGCGGGCTCATTTCTGGCCGGGGCCGTCCACCACCTTGGCCTCCAAGAGGGCCGTCAGGGTAAGCGGCGTGCCGGCCTTGACGACGTAGTTAGGGCCGTCGGTGTAGTCGGTCGTCCGGTCCTGCACGGTTACTCCGTATGTGCCGAGAAAGCGGAAATCGACGGGATCCAGGATGAGGTCGTAGCGGCTCCATCCGCCGGTGTAGCTGAACGCGACCCCATGCCTGCCGTCGGCGTCCACGGCGTCCTGGTTGACGGTCACCCCAGGGATGGTGGCGAGACCGCGGAACAGTGCCGCCCGCACCTCCGGCGGTAGCGCCTGGGTGCCCATGATCTGGTAAACGGCCTGAAACAGCCGCTCATCCATCGAGGGCAGCGAATCGGTTCCCCCCGGCGTCATGTGCATGTCCGCCAGTTTCTGGCGGATCTTTGCGAGTAGTCCTTCCGGAGTGACCGGTTGGCGGGCCAGTTCGTCCGCGCTCAGTCCTGGGTGGTTGCCCTGTACCAGCAGCTTGCCGTTGGGGAACAGGGACGCCGTCTGCAGGCCGTCCACGCTGTTCCACTCCTCCCGTACCTCGCGTCTGGACAGGTCGACGCCATAGCCGCCGTCCGCAGACTGCGGGGCCTGGCGCTGCTTGATGTACAGCCACTGGCCGGGGTTCGGCACCTGTCCGCGGTCGTCGTAGGCGGCCTGAGCGGCCCGCTCGCCCAGTTCCCGCACGCTCGCCATCGGAACCACGCGGGGATGGTCGTTCGCCACCACCACACCGGCACTGATCGCCACGGCCAGCGCGCCCGCGAGCACCAGCCGACGGCCGAGCCGTGGCCCGCGCCGAGGTTCACGGTGAGGCTCGTGCTCACGCGCCGCGGCCAGAAGCCGGGCCCGGGCGGTGCTCTCCGCCTGTGCCGTCATTGGCGGGGTGTCCCGCCGGAAGTCCTTGATCGTGCTCATCACAGCTCCTCGTCTCCCGATACGGCCCGTGCCTTCTTCCTGGCTCGGTGCAGCCGCGACCGCACAGTCCCCAGTGGGATGCCAAGCGCCTGGGCCACCTCCTCGTAGCTGAAGCCCTCCCACGCCACCAGCAGCAGCACGTCGCGGTCGCCGCGCGACAGCGACGCCAGCGCCCCCGCCAGCTCGCGTGCCTTGTCCCGCGCGGCGACCCGCCGTACCACGGTGTCGGCGATCGGTTCGGGCAGGGGATCCACGCCGGTACGCGCCAGCGCTCGCAGCATCCGCTCCTCCTGTCGCCTGTGTCTGGCGACGAGCGTCGTGGCGATGCCGTACAGCCAGGGGCGTGCCAGCGGAAACGACGTGTCATACGAGCCGCGCCGCCGGAACGCGGACAGGAATGTCTCGGCCACGATGTCGTCGGCGGCCTGCGTGCCGATGCGCCGCGCGGCGTACAGGTGGATCTGCCGTGCGTACCGGTCGAACAGCGTGGCGAACTGCTCTGGGTCGCCGACGGATCGCCTGATCAGCTCGGCGTCGTCGATCTCGGCCGTCTCTACGGTCAACGGCCCTCCTTAAGGTCAGTAGGTCACCCTGCTGTCTCCCGCACCCCATGGCGAGGTTCTCGATCTCGGCGGAAGAGTGACAGACGTCACAAGAACGACCCAGTCGAGCAACTTCACAGGTCTGGCTACGTCGCGTCGAAGCCGCTCCAGTCGGTGCTCCCAGGTGATCCGCCGTGGGAGCGCTGCCGAGACGAATGTCATCATGGGGAGGCAGACCCACGCCATCGCGGGTGTGCTCGACCAGTTCCCGGACTCCGACAGGAGCGAGGAACTGGTGGACAGCCGTTGGGGAGCTTGGCCTTGCCGCCGTAGTAAGTGATCGGGGGCAGCACCGTGCTCCTCCTACGCCGAGACCGGCTTATCGGGATCGAGGTGGCGGTAGATCGTGGCGCGGCTGACGCCGAGTCGGTCGGCGATCTGCTGGACGGTGTAGCGGCGCTTGCCGTCATCGCCCTTCATCTCGTACAACGCGCGAGCCATCTCCACGCCGTGGGCGTCCAGGGCCGGTGGGCGCCCGCCGACGCGGCCGCGCGCTCGGGCCGAGGCGAGCCCTTCCAGGTGCCCTCGACGATGAGTTCGCGGAGAAACTCGTCGAAGGCGCCGAACATGTGGAACTGCAGGCGCCCGGACGGCGTGGAGGTGTCGATGCCCTGCTTGAGCACCAGGAGGTCGACCTCGCGCCCACGAAGCTGCGCCGCCAAGTCCAGCAGGTGGCGCAGCGAGCGGGCGGCGCGCGACAGGCGGGTGATGACGAAGGTGTCGCCGGGCCTGAGGTAGTCCAGCGCCTTGTCGAGCTCGGGGCGTCGATCGATCTTCCCGGAGGGAATTCGGCCAACAAGGACATCTTCTATGGCAAGGCCGGTGATCTAACGGGCGACGACCGTGAGCATGTTGAGGTCTCCACGCTGGCCCTGCACCTGGTCCAGGCGGCGATCGTCTACCTGAACACCAGGATGGTGCAGATCGTCCTGGCCGAGCCGAAGTGGCGGAAGAAGCTCAGCGACGCCGACCGGCGCGCCCTGTCGGCTCTATTCTGGTCCCATCTGAACCTGTACGGCAGGTTCGAGCTCGACATGAGCAAACAGCTCGACCTCGGGCCGGGACCAGCGGGTCAGCAGTCAGGTGATCCGCTCTGAGCGACGAACGCTTTGCCGCCGATGGGCCGGGCGCGGACTGGGACCTGCACGAGTTCCGCCACTCGGCCCCGACTCACTTTGGCGAGGCCGGAGCGAGCCTGCTGACGCTGATGGCCAAGTCCCGGCACAAGAAAGCCGGAGAACCTGCGCCGCTACTTCAAGCTCTCCCCAGAGGCCATTGCGGAACTCACCAGTCTGCTCGCCCCTGGCGACAGCAGGCGCTGAGGGGTGGGCGCTCAGCTGGTCCGGTCAGAGCGTTCCTCCCAGAATCCCTCACCTGTGCTGGGACGCTCTAGAACTCGGCAGAGGTCAGAAGGCGTAAAGGCCGAAGCGGCCCCAGGCGATCAGGCAACCAGGGCGGTAGAGACGGCTGGGAACTCAGGGGTTATTTCTTATGCTGAGATGGCATGCAACGGCGTCGATCTCGTTGAACTGAGCTGGGTCGGTTGAGGAATGTCGGACGGTGACCGTCCGATCCCGGGATGACCCGGGAACATCGAGAGCCACTTGATGAGCCCACTGCGAACCGCCCTCAGACCTGCTGCAGCCCGATCACCCGCAGCATGTCGAGCGCCGTCGCTTCCGGGGACCCCGGTTCGGCCCAGTACACGAGCACGGTTTGGTGGCCGTCCGGGAGCAGCATGACGTCGGAGTCGAGCGAGATCGTGCCCAGGCTGGGGTGCTTGATGGTCTTGGTCGCGGTACGCCACGGGGAGGACCGTCCCTCCCGCCAGAGCTCGTCGAACCGCGGGCTGCCCCGACGTAGTTCCGCGATCAGCTGGATCAGGTCGGGGTCGCCGGGGTATCGGGCCTGTGCGGCACGCAGCGTACCGACCGAGGCGTGGGCGGCCGCGTCATCCTCCTCCGCCTGCGCGGCGACCTGGCAGCGGCTGCTGCCGAGGAAACGTTGCCAGATGAGGTTGCGCCGCCCCGGCGGCCAGGCGGACATGTCGCCTTGGAGCGCCGCCCCGAGGGGGTTCCAGGCCAGGACGTCTCCCTTGGCCGACAGCACCAGCACGGGCAGGTCCGCCATGCGGTCCAGCAGCCGGAGCACGCTCGGCCGTACGACCATCGCGATCCGCCCCGCCTGGGGCGGCTCGTGGCCTGCGAGCCGGAACAGCAGGTCGCGGTCGTCGTCGTCGAGCCGCAGGGCCTGAGTCAACGCGGCGATGACCTGACGGGAAGGACGAGGTCCGCGCCCTTGCTCCAGCCGGACCACATAGTCGACACTCAGACCCGCGAGCATGGCCAGTTCCTCTCGGCGCAGACCCGGCACCTGGCGGCGCGTTCCAGCCGGCAGTCCGACGTCGTGCGGTCGTACCCGAGCCCGGGACGTGCGGAGGATTTCGGCGAGTTCTGCACGGTTCACCCCCTCAACTATGCCTCACACCCGGCCGCGGCCCGGGTGGTACGGCCGGTCCTAGGCCACACCGGTCCTGGTGGGCCCCGGCGCCCTCGGCGAGGATCTGCTCCATGACAGAACCGAAGACAGTGGCGTTGGTCACCGGAGCAAACAAGGGGCTGGGCCGGGAGACCGTCCGCCAACTGGCCGGCAAGGGGTGGCAGGTCTTCCTGGCGGCGCGGGACCGCGAGCGCGGCAGCCGAGCCGCCGAGGAACTGGCGAAGGAGGGCGCCGAGGTGGAGTTCGTCGAGCTCGACGTCACCTCCGACGAGTCAGTAGCGGCGGCTGTGAAGGCCGTCTCCGAGCGGGTGGATCAACTGGACGTGCTCGTCAACAACGCCGGCGTCGGCGGCCCGATGCTGAGTCCGGCCGACATGGACGCCGACGCCCTCCGCGTGCTGTATGAGGTGAACGTGTTCGGCCAGGTGCGGGTCACCCACGCGTTCCTGCCGTTGCTCCACAGGTCGCAGCAACCCCGTATCGTCATGGTGTCCAGCTCTCTCGCCTCGCTGGCATACGCCGGTGACTCCGCCCGCCCCGAGTACGGCTTTCTGAGCCTGGACTACGCCTCGTCGAAGGCGGCGCTCAACATGATCGTCTCCCAGTACGCCCGGGCGCTGCCTGGATTCCAGGTCAACGCCGCGGACCCGGGCAACCCCGCCACTGATATGAACCATCACACGGGTGTCCACACCGTCGCGGAGGGAGCCGCCGCGATCATCAAGTTGGCCACGTCGGACCCCGGCGGGCCGACGGCAGGCTTCTTCGGCAGTGATGGCCCCGTTCCATGGTAGGAGTGAAAATGACCAAGATCCTGACGATCGGACTGCACCCGAGCGCGATCGACTACACCGGATTTCCCGGCCTTGACGAGGCGACGCTCACCGCACGGATCGAGCAGGGCAACGCGGCTCTGCGCGCGGCGGGCCTCGACGCGGTGCCGTGCATGGTCGGCACCGACCCGGACGAGGCAGAAAAGACCGTCCGTGACCGGTTGCCGGAGGGGCCCTTCGACGTGGTCATGATCGGAGGTGGCGTGCGCATGGTCCCTGAGCACACCCTCCTGTTCGAACGGCTGATCAACGTTCTGGCGGCGACGACTCCCGGAATTCGTTTCTGCTTCAACACCTCACCGGAAACAACGATCGACGCCATTCGACGTTGGGTTTGACCTCGCTGCGCGAGGGAGACCGTTCTCGTTCTCTTACATCGTCATCGCTTCGAGGAACAGCCGGCGGCTGGTCGGCCGTCAACGGCTCGAGCGCCCGGCGCCAGGCCGGGGCGCCAGATCCCGGTCAGCTCGCCGACCATCGGGCTCACCATGGCCGGGGCGAGCTCTTCTCAATCAGATCCATTTCACCGGCAACGCCGGCCGCCTCCTCTCGATGGACATCACTGTTGGAGCACCATGACCCATCACATGATCGGCTGCGTGCCGATCAACGATGAGGCCGAAACGCTGGAAGGCACTCTCCAGGCCCCTCGTGGCCTGCCGGGCTACCGCATTCCTGTCCCCGGCTTGTACCGGCCACCAGGCACGCTCCCCGGGTCCGCACGTGGCTGAGCGACGCACCGGCTCGCCGGTTCCGGCCGGCCGGGAGTCGTCCCCGCGCGTCGGCGACTATCGCATCGACCCCGACAGGTCCACGATCCGGTTCAGGACCCGCGCCCTGTTCGGGGTGCTTCCGGTACGCGGAACGTTCACGATCGGAGAGGGAGTGATCAGCGTCCGGAGCCCGCTGGACGACTCGGTCGTCGTGGTGGAGGTCCCCGCGAGCAGCTTCGCCAGCGGGCTGCGGATGCGCGACCGGCACGTGCGTGCGGCGGACTTCCTCGATGTGGACACTCATCCGACGATGTTCTTCCGAGGCGGGCCGCCCGGTCAGGCGGGAGCGCCAACGGTGCTGCACGGGCACCTGACCGTGCGCGGCGTCAGTCAACCGCTCAGCCTGGTCCTCGGCTCCGCAACGAGCAACGACACCCTCCTGATGGGCCGGCGCCACGGTCACGATCGACCGCTACGCATTCGGCCTGACGAAAGGCCGGGGTATGGCCGCCAGGCATTTGAGGATCGCGATCGAGGTCGTCGCCACCCGCATCACCTGACAGGGCGCTCTCCGGGGAGTGGACCGCGGCCCTTATGTGGGCTGACACCCCCAAACCAACGGCTCATGTGCGTGATAATTGACTATTATCACTTACATGAGCGATCATGACGGCGCGGCGACCAGGACAACCCCTTGCCGGGACGGTGCGCGACTCCGGCACGTTATCCGGTACATCGCCGCCGGCGTGGCGCGGCGGCTGGCATGAGCGCCGCGCCGAAGGTCGCCGCCCTTCGCGGCGGGCACGTCACCCTCGCTGCGGCCGCCGACGCCTTCCTCGCCACTCCGCGCACGGCCAACCCGAACACTCACCGCGCCTACGCCTCGGCCATCGACCGCGTCATCGCCCTGCTCGGCCACGACCGGCCGCTGGCGGACGTCGCCGACACCGAGATCAGCGCCGCACTCGCCGAGCTCTGGGACGGATGCGCGCCGGCGACCTGGAACCGCAACCGCGCCGCCGTCACCTCTTGGCTGACCTGGTGCCAGACCAAGAAGCACTGGACCGCCCCGTCGGTCCCGGCCGACGCCGAACGCCGCAAGGAGACCGCCGACGAGACCCGCGCCGTGGCCAAGACCACCATCCACCGGCTCCTCTCACGCCGCGACATCCCGCTGCGCGAGAAGACGCTCTGGCGCATGCTGTACGAGACCGCCGCCCGCGCCGCGGAGATCCTGGCACTGAACGTAGAAGACCTCGACCTGGAGCACCGCCGCGCCCCCGTCCCGTCCAAAGGCGGCGCCCTCGAATGGGTGTACTGGGAGCGCGGCACCGCCCACCTGCTACCCCGCCTGCTCCGGCTCCCCGACGGCAGCACCCGCACGCACGGTCCCCTGTTCCTGTCCGAACGCCGCCCGGTCCCGGCCCGCCGGCCTGCTGCCGCCGACATCTGCCCGCACACCGGCCGCGCCCGCCTCGGCTACGACCGCGCCCGCGTCCTGCTGGACAAGTACGCCGGCCTCGACCTGCACCAGCTGCGCCACAGCGCCGCCACCCACCTCGGCGAGGCCGCGATCCCGCTGCAGCTCATCATGGGCAAGACCCGGCACAAGAACCCCCGCACCGCCATGCGCTACGTCAAACCCGATGCCGAGGCCGTCGCCAAGGTCACCGAGGTGCTGGCGCCCCGCCGCCGTACCCACTGATAAGCGATATCTCAGGCAGGGCAGGGCACTGCCCCTTTCTCTCGTACTTGGTCTGGCCCCCTACAGCTGCTGGGCGAGGGCGGCCTGGTCGCTCGATCACATGCAGTCCCACCCCGCGTTCACGCAGATCCGCTCCGAGGGTGACCAAGTGCAGAACTGAGCGCGACAGCCGGTCGCGCTTCGCTGAGGACCTCCAGCGCGTGCAGCCGATCCTCACCGGCCGACAGGCGTTCGACGGTTCTGGCGGCCTCGATGACGGCGTCCAGAGCGGCCCGGTCCTCACGCCGGTCATCCCAGTCGATCAGCGCCTGGTCCATCCGCAGCCGAGCCCGCGCCACGGATTCCGGATCGCCGGGAACGAACTGGGCCGACTCCACCCGCCGTAGCGGCGCGGCGACCCGGTCGCAGGTCTCCGGCCGATCCAGCGTGCCGAGCGCCTCGCGTAACCGGGCGCTGTACGTGTCGCGGGACTCGGGCCCGAGAAGCGGGCGTACGGGATCGCGGCGTGGAGCACGGGACGCAACTCCTCGGGCGCGATCTCGAGCGTGAGGTCGGTCAGCACGTCGAACAGGTCGCTCTCTCCCTCGGCTGACGGCAACGCCCGGAAGCGGCTCCAGTGGAACCAGGCGAGCGTACGCACGGCCTCCAGTAGCCCGCGCCCTCGCGCCTTGAGCGCCGCTGCGCGGAACTCCGCCGCACCGAGCTCAGCCTGTGGGCCGACCACCCCGCCAGGATCGGCACCGTCGAGACAGGCATCGATCCGCCGACGCAGCTCGTGTCCTTGACGAGCGAGTTTTCCGACCGTTCCAGAACATGGCATCAGCTCCGCGTTTATGAGGCAATGCTAAGCGGATCGGAGCTAGTAGTCCTCGTTATCTTTGGTAGCCCTCAGTTATGTGTCAAGTACTTCAAGTAGTGGCGGCGGCTACTTGGCGCACAGTATCTGGGGGTCCGTACGGCATGTTGGGCAGGTCAGGTGCAGTAGAGCGGCTGCGGGCGCAGCTGGACCTGCCGGCACCGAACGTCACCCCGCTCTACCGTCGGCGCCGGAAGAATGCCTTCGTACCGGTGCACATGACCAGATCATGCGCTGCACTGGGCTCCTCCCTCAGGCTTGGAACGGGCGGAGCATGATCTGCCGCTTACCAGCGGTGCTCCGCCCGGGCAGCACCCGAGGACGGAGCCCGCTCACGTGCACGCCCACCAGTCCTCACCGGGCTGGCCCCGGACCTTGATCACGACCGAGGCCAGGAACTCAGCCGGGAACTACCCAGTGCCCTTGGGCCAGTACTCGTCGCCCAACGGGGCGACCCCGCCGCTTCTGGGCCAGGGATCTTCGCCCAACGGGGCGACCCCAGTGCCCCTGGGCCAGATCTCGTCGCCAGCGGCTGCCGGACCTGCGGCCAGCGCGAGTCCGGCTGCGGTCAGCAGCCCGATCGCGGCCCATCTGAGCGTCATTCTGGTCATGCCGTCACCTCTCGTCTTTCCGATACGTGATATCCCGCCGCGTCCGTCAGATCGCGCCCCTTGGGGCAACCGCCAGGAGACGCCTGCGCCGCTGCGGGGCTGCGAAATCCATTGCGCAACACGGCGCCTCCGCCCGTCACCCTGTTCCAGCCTGAGCCGGAACACACAGGTCACAATCCCGCCACGGGTCCTCAGTCTTGGGGTCCGAACAGTTGTCTGGCAGCCCCCTTTCATCAGTCCAGACAATCGGCGGCCCGCTCGTGGGGAAGCACTGGGCGTCCCGAGCAGGCCGTTGGAGTCCGGGGCCGGGCCGGTGGCGCGGGTTTCACATGCGAGTCGCGCAAGCTCCGCGGCATGCCGCACGGCTCTGCGAGCCCGCACAGACGCCGGCCAGACAGCGACAAGAACGTCAACAGGCAGACTTGACGGGGAAGCCTCGTGCGGACCGGTGCAGCCGTCGTCACCGGGAGACGCGGGCCTACTCGTTGCACGGCGCCTGGGAGGCGTTGATCCAGTCGATCTTGATGACGGTCACGCCGATGCTGATCGTGCTGTGTCCCTCGCCGAGGTCCCCGTCCTCGGCGCGGTGAATGCACCACCGGCTCTTGGTGTTGTCCGGCCAGACGAAGGTGACCGCGACGTGGTCCTCGTTTTCGGGCCAGCCGTAGTTGAAGAAGGACCGGACGCCCTTGTACGGGCTCGCGGACGCGCTGGACACCGCCCAGTCCTCGCCGCGGCCGATGCCGATCTTCGTGCCGGCCGAGATGACCTCGGTGGAGTAGACACAAAAGTCCCCTCGGGTGCATCCGTAGATCTTGCTGGGCAGATCCATGGCCGCACTGGCGGGGGCCGCGGACAGCAGCCCGGCGGCGATGGAAAGAGCGGCGGCACCGGAGGCGATGGACCATCGTGACATAATTTGTCCCCGTTCGTGGTGGTTGGCGTAACGCCACTGATTTTGGACGAAGCGGCTACCGGCGGCTGAAGCCCTTGCACTCTGGCGCAAGGGTCTTGCGCTCGAGCCACGTTCACGTCGTCCAGGACATAGAGGAACTCCAGGGCTTGGTTGTCTTCGACGGCCCAATAGGCGAAACCTCCTTTTTGCATGCACTGCTTGATGAGGAGCTGTTCCGCGTCATGTAACAGCGCCCCTTTCCGCAGGGTGAGATCACGAGGGTTGGTGAGGGGCGTTGCCGGGACTGGGAACCCCCGGGCTGACGGCGACCGCCGCGAGAGCGCTCCCGAGGGCGAGAAACCTCCTCCACCGCGAGGACGGATTCATCGGCTCAATTGCGGCCGGGGACGCGGCTGTCTTCGAGTCATGGACGCGACCTTTCGGTACGAGGGAAAGCGCGGGAGGTCAATTGACTGGGGGCGGCGGGTTGAGTGTCGCACCACGGGTCAGCGGCCTGCGACTCTCAGTTTTGAGGTGTCGGGAATTGTCTGAAACCCCGATTCGCCACTCAGACAAAACTTGATCATCGCGGTGCACACCTTGTACGTTGTGCGGGTTGTCGCCTTTCGGGGATGCGGGGGACACAAGTGGGGCGTCGTGAGCGGCCGGTGGATCCGGTCGGCGGCCCGGTGGCGGCCTTCGCCGTGGCGTTGCGCAAGTTGCGGGAAGAGGCGGGCAGCCCGGCCTATCGGGTGATGGCCACCCGGGTGCCGTGCTCGGCGGCCACGCTGGCGCAGGCTGCCGCGGGTAACAGGCTGCCGACATTGCCGGTCACGCTGGCCTATGTCGAGGCCTGCGGCGCGGACCCTGAGCCGTGGCGGACCCGATGGGAGGAGGCCTTAGCCGCCTGCCGTGACGCCGATGCCGCCGGCGGCGAGGCGGCCCGGGCACCGTATCGGGGGCTGGCTCGGTTCGAGGCGGCCGATCAGATGTTCTTCTTCGGCCGCACCACGCTGATCAAGCATCTGGCCGCGCTGGTGGAGGCACATCCGTTCGTGCTGGTGGTAGGCCCGTCGGGGTCCGGCAAGTCCTCGGTGCTGCGGGCCGGCCTGGTGCCTGCGCTGGCGCCGCGCATGGTTCGTGTTTTGACACCGGGCGCGCACCCACACCTGCCTGACGCCCAGACGGGTGAAGTGGTGGTGGTTGACCAGTTCGAGGAGGCCTTCACACTGTGCGAGGACCCGGCCGAGCGCCAGACCTTCATCGACACCCTGGTCGCCCTCGGATGTGACAGCAGGGGGACGCGTGTGGTGTTGGCCGTTCGCGCGGACTTCCTGGACCGATGCGCGCACCATCCCAAGCTGGCCGAGGCCGTGCGGGACTCGACAGTTCTGGTAGGGGGGATGACCGTGGCCGAGCTGCGCGAGGCCATCACCAAACCGGCGGCCGCGGTCGGGCTGATCGTGCAGCGTGAGCTGACGGCCAGGATTGTCGAGGAGGTTGCGGGTCAGCCCGGCGGGTTGCCGCTGATGTCGCACGCGCTGCTGGAGACCTGGCGGCGCCATAGCGGCAAAGCGCTGACCATCGCCGCGTACGAGGCGACCGGCGGTATCCACGCCGCGATCGCTCGCACCTGCGAAGCCTGCTATGCCGAACTCACCCTGCAACAGCAAGAGCAGCTGCGGCACCTGCTGTTACGCCTGGTCGAGCCCGGCCGCGACACGCCCGACACCCGCCGCCCTATCAGCCGCGCCGAACTGCCCACCGATGGCGACACCGGGTTCCTGCTGGAGCGCCTGGCCGAGGCCCGCTTGGTCACCCTCGGCGACGAGCAGGTGGATTTGGCCCACGAGGCGCTGCTCACAGCTTGGCCCCGGTTAAGCGACTGGATCGAGGAGGATCGCGAGCGGATCCGGCTGCAGCGCCGCCTGACCGAGGCGGCCACCGCCTGGATGGATCACGACCGCGACCCGGGCGGCCTTTATCGAGGGGTGCGCCTGTCGGCCGCCTGCGAGCAGTTCGCCGTCCCGGACAAGCCCTCGAAGAAGGGCTGGGGCAGGCCTTCCGGCCAGCGGCCGGGGACGCTTTCGGAGGAGCTCACTCCGCTGGAACGCGAGTTCCTCGCCGCCAGCGTCGCCGCCAGGGACGGGGAGCGGCGCTTCCGCACGCGGCGGACGGCGGCGATCTCGGGGCTGCTCGTGCTGACGCTGGTGGCGGCCCTGCTGGCCTGGCAGCAGAACCAGACCAGCAAGATCCGCGAGCGCGAGGCCGACGCCCGGCGCGCCGCCGCTGTCGCGGACAGCCTGCGTGAGACGGATCCGGTCACGGCGATGCGCCTCAGCCTGGCCGCCTGGCGGGTGGCCGACCTGCCTGAGACCCGCTCGGCCCTGCTCGCGGCGGGCGCGCAACGGCCCCAGGACGTCTTCACCGATCCTGACGGCGACCCCGAGACCATGCGTTACCTCAGCACCGACGGCCGGACCCTGCTCAGCGTGGGCGCAGGCCAGGTCTCCGTTTGGGACCTGGACACCCGCCGCAGAACGGCGCTGCTTCCGGGGCTGGGCGCCGACCGAGAGCAGGTGGGTGTGAGAAGGGGCGACGCGTGGACGCTGCCCATGCGCAGGCAGGATGGGACGGCGGTGTCGTGGGACCTGGCCGCGGGTCGTCGCGACGAGCGGGAGTTGGGCCCCGCCACGTACGGGTTTGAGATGGGGGTGAGCGGGCGCCGCGTCATCGGTTACAACGCCGACGGCTCCACGTACCGGATTCTGGTGTGGGATCTCGCCCGGCGGCGCGAGCTCCTGCAGGTGAGCGTTCACCGAGAGGTTCCGTCGGAGTTGACGGCGACGTGGGATGTGGGAATGGCCATGATACGCAGCTACACCGACAAGCGGGCGTCCACCGAGGCGGGCTTCCCGGATGCGGCGCTCAGCCCAGATGACCGATACCTGACGCTGTGCGTTCCAGGACAGCGGTTGCAGGTGTGGGACATGCGGGCCCGCCGCAGGCTGGACACCCCCTGGGCGCCGGCCATGACCCGGCGGCAGTGCCAGTACGAGTTGGTGCGCTTCACCCCCGACAGCCGGCGCCTCGCGGTCATCACCGACGAGGCGGTCCGCCTGTGGGACCTTCCATCAGGAGCGGAGGTGGCGACCATCACCCACAGGGACGTGACCGAGATCGGGTTCAGCGCGGACGGAACCTTCCTGGCCGCCACCGACAGGAACGACCTCCTGCTGTGGCGGGTCTCGCTGCCCGAAGAGCCCGTCTTCCGGCATTCCCTCATGGGCGAGCAGGTCACCGACCTGCGCGTCGATCCGCAAGCCAACCGGATCCGTTACCTGGGAGGCACCAACAGGGCATGGCCGACCACTGTACGCACGCTCGATCTGGGCGCTGCCGTCACTTCCCAATGGCAGAAGGATGAAGTCCACGAGGCCATGTTCAGCCCTGACGGCGACCGACTAGCGCTCGCCTACAGGCCGGAGGAGCAGGGCGTGCAGTTGCGGATCCACCGGCCGTTGTCCGGTGGGCCACCCGTAGACCTGCCGAAGATCCCCTGCCCGCATCCGCCGGACATACCAAAGTGCACGCTCCTGCTCGCCTTCTCCTCGGACGGGAGAACGCTCGCCTTTGGCAGCTCATCGATGGACCGCCGCGAGCCGGCGACCCGCGTATCCCTGTGGGACGTGACTAGCGAGCGCACGACGGACACGCTTGTAGTGAATGAGGGGGAGAGATGGACAGTCGGTGCCATTGCCTTCGCCCCCGACGACACGTCACTGCTGGTCGCCCAGCAACCAGAAACGGGGGCGGCGAAGATATGGGCCCTGCGCGGGCATGCCGTCACCAAGACGGTGCCCAACGTCACGGCGAATCAGATCGCCCTCCACCCCAATCGGCGGCTCGCCGTTACCTCGGAGGGTGATGTCGTGGATCTGCGATCGGCCGTTGAGAATCCGCCCTCGACCAGCCCCGGCATCACCCAGGCGCAGGCCTTCAGCCCCGGCGGCGGCTACTTGGCCACGGGCGACGGCTCGGGTAGAACCGTCTTGTGGGACGGTGCCGTGCACCGCCGCATCGGAATGCTCGGGACGGTCGCCGCAGGCGACTCGGATCTACGCAGGGCGGTCACCGCACTGGCGTTCTCCCGTGATGAGTCCGTACTGGCGGTCGGCACCGCCGCCGGTGTGCTGCAACTGTGGGACGTCGCCTCCCGCCAGCCGATCGGAGCGCCCCTGCCCACTCCCGGCGACGGCATCATGGCTCTCTCCTTCAGCGCCGACGGCAACACGCTGTACGCCGCCGGTCAGCACGTGCCAGTCCAGCGCTACGACCTCGCCCCGGCCGCCACGGCGGCGGCCGTGTGCCGTCGGGCCCGCGGGGGGTTGCCGGAGGCGGATTGGCGGACCCACTTCCCGCGACTGCCGTTCCAGCAGGTGTGCCCGCCGCCCCATGCGGGCTAGGCTCGCGCGGACCGGGGTGAGGGTGCGCCGCCAGAACGTCGAGGCCGCCAGCCTCCTCCAGTTCCTTCACCACCAGCCGACCCGTCTGCTCGGCAACATCCCCGGATCAGGAGCCCGCGCTCGCAGCAGGATCAACACTCGCGCCGCCGGCCGGGCGAACCGCTGCCTGGATCGGACGATCCGATCACGGCAGACGGCTAAGACAAGGCGCGAAACGCCACGGGGACACGGGGGACCGTGTTCCCCGTGTCCCCAATCTGGTTAGTCCTCGCAGGGAACCCACCCGCGCGATCGAGTCGTTCTGAACTCCCGCCAGCAGTAGCCAGGGCATTAGACTGAGCCGCGTGACCGAGCATGCCCTGCCCCCCGGCGACAACCACGAGATCGTTCAACGCGGTGACGACCTCGCCGTGGTGGTGCCGATGGAGGAATATCAGAAGCTGAGGGTCACCTACGCCTGGCACAACAGTCCGGGTCGGGTCGCGACCACGCCGGAGACGTTTCTCGCCGTGTCGGGCCTGTCAGAATCGGAACAGCAAGTACTGCGTGAACGTTACGGGCTGGGCAACGGCCCGGCCTGATGTCCTTCCACCTGGAATGGGAGCGTCTGGCCCGGCAAGCCTACGACCAGATCCCTCCTGGCAAGCGCCTGCCCGTTGCCGACGCCGTCATCAAGCTGATGATCGAAGGCATCCCCGACGCCGCTGAACCGGGTGAAGACGGCCGCTGGAGCATCCAGGCCGGCGAGTACATCCTGGTGTTCGTGGAGCACGAGCTCGACATCTACCTGATCGCCATCGAGGCTGCATGAGCCGCACAGTGCGGGCAAAACAGCCGTGCACCAGCGTGGAATCTCGCCAGCCAGGCCCGCCATCCGGCCACCTCTCCCCCGTCGCCGCGTCAGCGCCGGCATCGAGGTGTACGCTCCGCTCACGGCCGGGCTGGCGCTGCCGTACACCGCCGTGCGGGTCGGTGAGGAGTTCACGGCGGCCGGTTCCCAGGTGCGGGCCGTCTGCGGCCGGCATGCGCCGATCTACGGCGGCCGGCCCGACTGTGTGAACCTCGGTTATCTCGTGGGAGGCACGCTCTACCATCCCGGCGATTCCCTGCACATCCCGAACGAGCCTGTGGAGACGCTCCTGGTCCCCCTGCAGGCATCGTGGCCGAAGACCGCAGAGGTGATCGACTTCGTTCGCACGGTCGCTCCCGAGCGGGCCTGCGGCATCTACGACGGGCAGGTCAACGAACGTGGCTCGGCCAGGAGACGCGGCACCGCTTCCGGTGGACGGCCCCGCACTTATCTTGGGTTGTCACGCGACCTTGCTGGTCAGCCGTTTGGAGTCCTGTCAGGCACGTCAGGCAAGGAGACCCAGCATGCCGAGCATGGTGGGGTCTGGCGCGAAGGTATGCGAGCGTGATCGATCAGCGATGGGCTGTTGCAATGAGGCGCCGCAGTGCGGCGCGGGCGGGTGGACCCCAGGTGGTTTTGCCCCCTGGGCGGCCGTGAACGCCGGCTTCTCCGATGAGCATGCCGCGGAAAGCGCGCAGTACTGCCCATCCGCGGGAGCGGCGTAGGGTCGCGGCGTCCGGAGCAGGTCGGTAGGCGGCATGGAAGCGGTCGAGGGCGTCGTCTGGCAGCAGGGCCCAGGCGGCGGCAAGGTCAAAGGCCGGATCGCCGGCGAACAAGTCGCCGAAGTCGATCACACCGCAGATGGTGCCGTCCTGGGTGAGGACGTTGGCCGGATGCAGGTCACCGTGGAGCCAGAGCGCCGGGCCTGCCCAGGCGGGCGCGGCAGCGGCGTCCTCCCAGACCGCCCGGACGGCGTCCGGGTCGGAGATCAGCCCCTTCTCGATGGCCTCAGCGAGCTGTCTGGCGAACCCCGTATGGCAGTCGGCCAACGGCGCTCCGCGGCCGTCCTGGCCGGCGGTGTCCACTTGTTCGGGGGCGGGCTGGTGCAGAGCCGTCAGGAAAGCGGCCAGGATGTCGGCCGCCTCCACGCCGCGTGTGACAGGGGCGCGGTCGGCGGGCTCGCCCGGCAGCCAGGTGGTGACGATCCAGGGGCGCGGGAACCGCGTGGAGGGCTCGCCGCGGCGCTGCGGGACGGGAACCGGCAGCGGAAGGCTCGGGGCGAGGGCGGGCAGCCAGGCGTGCTCCTTGAGCAGCAGCTCGTCGGCGGACTCCCCCATCCAGGGCAATCGAACGGCGAGGTCGTCGCCGAGCCGCCAGAGCTGGTTGGCCCAGCCACGCGCGCCGAGACTCACCGGGTGATCGGCCAGGTCGGGATGCTGGTCGAGTAGCAGTTCCCGTACCAACTCCGCGGTGATCTCGATCTCGGTGTGCGCCATGCGGAGCAACATTAGCCGGGTGTTGAGGGCCTCAGATCCCTCACTCTCGGGCCAGGAGGGCCAGGGTTTCGAGCGCTTCCCAGGCCGTCAGATGCCGGTCAGGGTCGGTTTCTGCCTGCGCGCAGCTGACCTGCTCAACATGCCGTACGGACCTCTAGATACTGTGCGCCAAGTAGGGGTGCCGGTAAGAATCGTGTCTCACGGCCCAAACGAGCGGCGTCGCCGCAGCTCATGGTCTATGAGGCGAGCTTGTGAGAAGCAGCCACCGCACAAGTAACGCGGGACATGCCCCGACATGAGTGCGGCTTCGGCATGGCCGGTCTACCGTCGAGACATGCAGGCCGAAGCACTCGGGGTGTTAGAGGCCGCGCTGTGGGGTCTGGCTGGCGGCACGGCCGCAGCCCTTGTGGCGTTGACCGCAGCCATCAAGGCCGCTGGATATCGCTGGCCCTGGCGCGGCAAGGACGGCCCCGGGAAAGAGGCGCGCGAGCGGTTCTGGGCCCGCCTAGTGGTGCTGGGCGGGTCCCTGCTGATCGGTGCGATCGTGGCGGCCGCCGCACACGGTCAGATGAGCGGCCCCTGGCCGGCCTTCCTGCTCGGCGTGGGCGCCGAGGCCAGCGTGCGCGGCCTGCTGGCCGGGGTGGAGGTCGCTGTGCGCAAGCCGGAGGAGGCACCGCCGCGTCTCCCGGGTGCGACGGCCGGTCCCACGGCCGCGCCGGTCGAGGCGGGGGGCGAGGAACATGCCGACGCCTCCCGACAGCTTGTTCGGCCGTCTGGCCCGCGCTGCCCGTCCGCGCCGCCCCTGGCTGCGGCTGACCGTCTCTCCCTGGTGGGCCCGCGTCCTCATCGCGGCCGGCGCCCGCCCGGCTCTGCCCGTGATCGCTGGCCCGAATCAAGACAACCTGCGCGGCACTGACCTGTCGAACGCATACCTTCGCCGCGCGCACCTGACCGGCGGACTTGACCGGCGCGGACCTGAGCGACGCGGACTTGACCCGCGCGAACCTGACCCGCACAGACCTGCGCCGCGCGGACTTGACCCGCGCGGTGCTCGCCGACGCGATCCTGACCAGCGCGAACCTGACCGGCGTGGTGTGGGATGCGGCGACCTGGTGGCCCTCGGCCGATTGGGCGGAGCGCATGCGCACGGCCTCCGATCCACTGCCAGGCCGCCGCTGGCGAGTGCGTGCGGAGAGGGTTTGGAGGACGCTCCAGTGCCCCTCTGATCCGTGGATTTCAGGGTTCATGATCGCTTGTTAGAAGGGTTTGCTCCCGTACGTTAACGATCAGTAGAGCAGCGCTCTGCGGGGCGAGCGCGCTGTGGCAGCTCTCGCCGTAGAGTTTGGCGATTCTGAGGTCGCGACCTGTGGCGAAGCCGCTCGTTTGGCCGTGAGACACGATTCTTACCGGCACTCCTAGTTCGGGTGAGAGTCCGCGCAGGTCACCGGGTCTGATGCGGCACACGCCGTCCTGGTTTTTGACGATTGTCGACCGGTCGTCTACCGTCATAGACGACCGGTCGGCTAGGCGGCCGTGAACATAAAACAGCGAAGAAGGTCATCATGAACCACCAGGGTCATAAGGTCGCGGTCATCACCGGCGCGTCGCAGGGCATCGGAGCCGGACTCGTCGAGGCGTACCGCGGGCTCGGTTACGCCGTCGTCGCGATCTCCCGCACCATCGCCGCCCCCGACGACCCCGACGTCGTCGCCATCCAGGGCGACGTCGCCGACCGCGCCACCGCCGAACGGGCGATTAAGGCGGCCGTCGAACGGTTCGGCCGGGTGGACACCCTGGTCAACAACGCGGGCATCTTCGTCGCCAAGCCGTTCACCGACTACACCGCCGACGACTACGCCGCCGTGACCGGCGTGAACCTCGACGGCTTCTTCCACATCACCCAGCTCGCCGTCGAACGCATGCTCGACCAGGGCGGCGGCCACGTCGTCAACGTCACCACGAGCCTGGTCGACAACCCCGACTCCCGCGTCCCGTCCGTGCTGGCCTCGCTGACCAAGGGCGGCCTGCAGGCCGCCACCAAGTCCCTGGCCATCGAGTACGCCACGCGCGGCATCCGCGTCAACGCCGTCTCGCCGGGCACCATCGCCACCCCCATGCACCCGCGACACACCCACGACACCCTCGCGGCGCTGCAGCCGGTGGGCCGGCTGGGAGAGACGAAGGACATCGTGGACGCGATCGTCTACCTGGAGAACGCCCCCTTCGTCACCGGCGAGATCCTGCACGTCGACGGCGGCGTCAGCGCCGGCCACTGACCAGGGCCGCCACATCGGGCGCCATCGCGCCGAAGGCTGCCGCGCCGACAACCGCACCGGAGGCCACCGCGCCAGGGCCGCTGTACCGGGGGCCGCCGCGCCGAGAGCCGCTCGCCGATCCGCGTCGTGCGTGTTCCGTTCCAGCGACAGGAGAAGACCCATGACCAGCGACCACGACCGGGAGGCGATCCTGCGCGACGTCCTCGACCGGTGGAAGGCCGGCGTCGACGCGCACGAACCCGAGCGCGTCGCGGACCTGTTCACCGAGGACGCCGTCTTCCAGGGCCTGCGCCCCTACAGCGTCGGGCGGCCGGGCGTCGCCGCCTACTACGGCTCCCAGCCGCCCGGCCTGACGGCCGCGTACCGCATCCTGGAGACCCGGGCCCCGGCCGCCGGCCTCGTCCTCGGCTACCTGGCCGTCGACTTCTCCTTCCCGGACCGGCCGACGATCCAGGTCAACCTCAGCGTGCTGGTACGGCGGATCGGCCAGGACTGGCTCATCGCCCACTACCAGGTCTCCCGGCTCGGCTGAGCACGAGGCGGCGGGGGTCAGCCGCGCAGCGCGCCGGACCGTTCGATCAGCTCCGTCATCGCCTGCTGGAAGTCGCGCCGCCGCCGTTCGCTCCAGCCCTCGGTCAGCCGGTCGAAGACCTGCTCCTGCCAGTCATGAGCCTGATCCAGCAGGACGCGGCTGGACGAGGTGAGTGTCGCCTGACGCTGCCGTCCGTCCGCGTCTGATGGCCGCATGGCCAGGTATCCGGCCTCCGTCGCGGCCTTGACCAGGCGCGACGCGCCGCTCTGGTCGATGCCGATCTCCTGGGCCACGGCGTTGACCGTCGCCGCGCTCCCCCGGCGGGCCAGCGCGTGGACGGCCTCGGCGACCAGCACGAGCCGGCCGCGTTCGGCCATCTCGCCGTCCCCTGCCGGGGGCCGGCGCGACCAGTACCGGACGAACGCGAACAGCGCCTGCCCCGGCCCGCCGCCGCTCACGCGGTGGTCGCCATCGCGCCGCAGATGTGCGCCAGCTCCAGCGCCTGCCTGAGATCCGGCAGCCGCAGGGCGGCGGTCACCTTTCCGCCGCTCACCCGGAACACCGTCGCCACCCGGGCCGGGGCCGGGGAGCCCGGCCAGGTGGCGTCCTCCTCCACGACCATGAGGCGGTCGCCGACCGGATGCCACGATCGCGGGCGCAACCCGATGCCCGAGCGTTCCACCCACGCCGCGAACTGCGCGGGCGTGATCGCCCCCGCGCCCTTCGGGCCCAGGACGACGATCGCGTCGCCGACCGCTCTCGCCGCACGTTCCAGGTCACCTTCGTTCACGCTCGCGTGCCACTCGCCGATGGCCGCTTCCACTGCCGGTTCCATCCCCGAAGTGTATGCGACACGCATACATCAGAGGGCGGGAGGGGTGGCGATCCGCCGGGCGGCCTCGACCACGGCGGCGCGGCGGCGGGCGGCTTCCGCGTCGTCGCCGGCGTCTCCGCCGGACAACATCCGGGCGATCTGCGGTGCCGCCGACCAGTAGCTCGACAGGGAGATGATGAGGAAGACCAGGTGGGCCGGCTCGATCGCGTCGTCGATCAGCCCGGCCCGCTGCGCCGCCGCCACGGCCTCGGCCTTGCGGGCGTAGAGCTCGGTGCGGGCGAGCTCGTCGGGGATGCCACCGGTGTCCGACAGTCCCTCCCACAGCACCAGCCGGGCCAGGTCGGGATGGGCCCGCTGGTAGTCGAAGGTCCGGCCGGCGAACTCGCCGACGTCCGCGGGGCAGGTGATGACCAGCGGCACGGCGGTGGCGATCCGGTCCAGCTCACCGCGGATCACCGCCGAGAACAGCTTCGCCTTGTCGCCGAAGTAGTTGTAGACCCGCTCGCGATTGACCTGGGCGCGCTTGGCGATCCGGTCGACGGTCGTGCCCTCCTGGCCGTGCTGGGCGAACTCGGCCAGCGCCGCCTGGTAGATGCGGCGCTTCGTTCCCTCGACGTCCCAAGCCATGCGGACATCGTACCAACACCAACGTTGCAGTTGGATTCGACCGGAGTTACAGTGGAAACAGCAACACGAGCGTTGGAGTTTTTCTGAGGCGCGGACGGCGCCGGCTCCGGCGCCGCACGGACGATCCGAACGTCCCCATCTCTCGGGAGCATGACCATGACTGGCAAGACCGTACTGATCACCGGCGCGACCAGCGGCGTCGGCGCGAGCGCCGCCCGGTCGCTGCTCGGCCGCGGCCACCGCGTGACCGTCACCGGCCGGGACGAAGGCAAGCTCAAGGCATTCCTGGACGAGACCGGCCACCCCGACCGGCTGCTCGGCCTCATCTCCGACGCGGCCGACTGGGAGGCCACCGAGTCCGCCGTGGCCCGCACCGTGGAGCGCTTCGGCGGCCTGGACGCCGCGGTGGCCAACGCCGGGTTCACCTCCGTCGACCACCTGCGCAGCCCGGGCTCGACCATCTTCGACGGCGACCCGGCGCTGTGGCCGCCGATGATCCTCACCAACGTCCTCGGCCCGGCCCTGCTGGCCAGGGCCGCCCTGCCGCACCTCGAGGCCGCCGGCGGGCGGCTGGTGCTCGTCGGCAGCGTCGTCGGGGTGAAGAACAGTCCGGCCAATCTCTACTCGGCGACCAAGTGGGCCGTCACCGGGCTGGCCGAGAACCTGCGCATGTACGCCACCACCCGCGGCGTCGGCGTCACCCTCGTCAACCCCGGCATGATCGACACCCCCTTCTGGCAGGACAACGCCCTCCCCGCCTACTCCCTGTCGCCCGAGCCCGTCGCCGCGGCCATCTGCTACGCGCTCGACCAGCCGGCGGGCGTCGACGTCAACACCGTGACCGTCCGGCCGATCGGGCAGCCCAACTGACCTGGCCGCGGCGCCGGCGAAATATCCCGATGCGGCGGACCTGGGGCCTGGTGTCTGATCGAGGGCATGACGATCGAGATGGGCACGCCCGAGGCCGGCCGGCTCGGCGGCGTGACGCGGGTCCTGGCGGGGTGGCAGGACGACGAGGTGCCCGTGCAGCTGCATCCGGGCGACGTGGGGTGGTTCTGGCGGTTCGGCGCGGAGCGTACGGCGCGCGCCACGCGGACCTGGAGCCGGGCCGGGCAGCTCCTCGCGGTCGGGCTGCTGGACGGTCCCGACCTGCTGCGGCTGGCGTTCGCGCCGGGAACACTGCGGGACGGGGACCTCGCGCGGCAGGTGGCCGCGGACGCCTCGGCGCCAGGGCGCGGCGTGCTGCCCGCGGGCCAGGTCTACGTCGAGGCGCCGGCCGAGGCCCTGGTCCGGGACCTGCTGGCCGAGGACGGCTGGCGCGACGGCGACCTGTGGACACTGCTCTGGCGCGACCTCGGCGCACCCGTTCCCGATCCCGGCGTGCACGTCGAGGTGATCGGGCCGGAGCAGGCGCACGAGTGGGCCGAGGTCGTGCACGCGTCGTTCGAGAAGTCGACGTTCACCGGCGAGCGCTGGCACGCGATGGCGGCGGGCGCGCCGTACGCGGACGCCCGCTGCCTGCTCGCCCGCGACGAGCGGGGACGGGCGGTGGCGGCCGTGGCAGTGTGGCCGGCCGGCCAGGGCAGGCTCGGCCTGATCGAGCCGATGGGAGTGCACCGCGACCACCGCGGCCACGGCTACGGCCGGGCGATCACGTTCGCCGCGGCCCGCGCCCTGCGGGACCTGGGCTCGTCCAGCGTGGTCGTGTACACCCCGAGCACCAACACCGGCGCGGTAGCCACCTACCTCTCGGCCGGCCTGAGACGCGTGTCAGAACGGCGGGACCTGTACCGTGCCGCTCCGTGACGTGCCCCCGGGGCCGAGGCGAGGGAGGGCGTCTTGCCCGGCCCCCGGCAGGAGGTGCCGCCAGTCGGCCGGCCAGTGGGCCAGCGCGATGACGGTCATGACGACGAGGTCGGCCGGCGCGGCCCAGCTCTCCACCGCCGGATCGTGGTTGACGATGTGGGTGGTGACGGCTCCGGTGAGCACGAACATCAGCGTCACGGCCCCCAGGAAGCGGGTACGCCGCCGTGGGATCACGAGCAGGATCACGGTGACTTCGACGCCCTGCTCGAACTGCTCGATCCGGACGTCGTGGCCTCCGGGCTCCGCGGCGCCGACGCGGTGGCCTCCTTCTTCTCCGGCCGGGCCGAGGCCGCCCGGCTCGCCCTCGTGGACGGCGTGCCCGCGGCCGTCTGGGCGCACCGCAACCGGCCGAAGGCCGTCTTCTCGTTCACCGTCGCCGACGGCAAGATCACCAGCATCACCGTCGACACCGATCCCCACCGGATCCGCGAGCACGACATCGTCCTTCTCGGCGCTGCCCAAGAAGACCAGCCCGATCGGGGTTCCCTAAGGGAACGTTATGTGTTAATCTAATGGAGTCTCCTCAAGGAACCCCAAAGGAGACTCCAGCCCGTACCATCAGCGCCAGGAGCCCACCATGAAGCTCGACACCGACGTCCGCGCGGCCCTCGACGGCACCTCGATCGCCCACCTCGCCACCGTCCTGCCCGACGGCGCTCCCCACTCCGTCCCCGTCTGGGCCGGCACTCACGGCGACCACATCGTGATCCTCACGGGACCCGGCAGCCGCAAGGCCCGCAACCTGCGCCGCGACCCGCGCGTGGCGCTCTCCCTGACGGCGGCCGGCAACCCGTTCCAGCCGGTGATCGTGCGCGGCCGGGTCGTCGAGTGGGTCGAGGGCGAGGCCGCCTGGGAGATCATCGACCGGATCGCGGCGAAGTACATCGGTGGCCCCTACACCCGCGAGGAGGAGCGGGTCGTCGCCCTCATCGAGCCGGACCGGCAGCTCGCCGCGGCCTGAACGGCGGGCCCCGGCGCGGCCCCCGTTCACGACTCCAGGAAGTGCAGCACCGCGAGCACCCGGCGGCTGTAGCCGGTCGTGTGCGACAGGCCGAGCTTGTCGAACAGCGAGTTGACGTGCTTCTCCACCGCGCTCTGCGACACGTGCAGGGACTGGGCGATCGAGGCGTTGGTCAGCCCCTGCGCCATCCGCTCCAGCACCTCGCGCTCGCGCGCCGTCAGCCGGGCCAGCGGATCCACCTGCGTGGTACGCGCCAGCAACTGCCGCACCACCTCGGGGTCGAACGCCGCGCCGCCCGCGCCGACCCGGTCCAGGGCGTCCAGGAAGTCGCCCACCTGGCCCACCCGGTCCTTCAGCAGGTAGCCGACGCCCTCGACGTCGGAGCTCATCAGCTCGGTGGCGTAGCGCTTCTCCACGTACTGCGACAGCACCAGCACCTTGATCGCCGGCCAGCGCCGCCTGATCTCCAGCGCGGCCCGCAGCCCCTCGTCGGTGTGGGTGGGCGGCATCCGTACGTCCACCACCACGATGTCCGGCCGGTGCTCCGCCACCGCCGTCACCAGCGCCTGCCCGTCACCGACGGCGGCCGGCACCTCGTGGCCCTCCTCCAGCAGCAGCCGGATCAGGCCCTCACGCAGCAGCGTCGAGTCCTCGGCCAGGATCACCCGCACGGAAGCACCGCCGTGACCACCGTCGGCCCGCCCGCCGGGCTGCTGACCTCGAACCGGCCGTCCAGCGCCGCCACCCGCCTGGCCAGCCCCGACAATCCGCCGCCGGACGTCCGCGCGCCCCCCGCGCCGTCGTCGCGCACGCGTACGGCCACCGCCCCGTCCTCCCGTTCGACCTCGACCGTGATGAGCGCGGCCCCGGCGTGCTTGGCCGCGTTCGTCACCGCCTCGCACACCACGAAGTACGCCGCCGTCTCCACCGCCATGGGCGGCCGCTCGTCCAGCCGGCAATCTACCGTGACCGGCACGCTGGAGCGCTCGGCCACCCCGGCCAGCGCCTCGCCGAGCCCGAGTGAGTCCAGCCCGCTCGGGTAGGCCCGCCAGGCCACCTCGCGCAGCTCGGCCAGCGCCTGCTGCGCCTCCTGGTGGGCCTGCTGGAGCAGCTCGGGGCGGCCGCGCAGCGAGCGGCCGATGAGCATCGACAGCCCCACCAGCCGCTGCTGAAGGCCGTCGTGCAGGTCGCGTTCGATCCTTCGGCGTTCGGCGTCCACCGCCGCCACGATGCCCGCCCGGCTCTCGGCCAGCTCGGCGATGCGCCGTTCCAGCGCCTCGGTCGGGTCGGGGCCCAGCAGGCGCAGCGCCAGGCGGCGCTCCAGCGCGTGCACCCCGGCCAGGCCCGACAGCACCAGGAACAGCGCCACGAACCCGGCCAGCGACAGGTAGGCCACCAGCGGCGCCGTGGGCAGCATCCGGTCGAACGGCTCGCCCCGGCCCCACGCCGCCGCCATACGGACGGCGGTCACGGCCCCGAAGACCAGCACGAAGAGCACCAGCCCGCCCAGCACCCCGGCCGGCACCCGCGCGGCCAGATAACCTGTCGCCCGGCCGCCTTCGCGATCGTGCAGCGCGTCCAGCGCGGACGGGTCCAGGCGCAGGCGCCACGCCTCCAGCCGGGCCAGCCGCCGCGCCGACGCCCGCATGTTGGGATTGCCCAGGAACGGCAGCGTCAGCACCAGGAACGCCAGCTCGACCAGAGCGGTGAGCGCGCCCAGCGCCACCACCCCGACCGTGATGCCGCCCGCCGCGCCGGCCCGGCGCAACCCGTCAAGGGCGGTTCGCATGCCTCCCCTTGCGCCGCTCGGCCAGCCGGACGCCGACGAAGACGACGATCGCCAGCACCACGAGGCCGATCACCACGTAGGTGCCGATGCCGACGTAGGACTCCACCAGCTCCCACTGCTCGCCCAGCCAGTAGCCGGCCATCACGAAGATGGTGTTCCAGATGGCGCTGCCCGCGGTGGTCAGCAGCGTGAACGTCAGGATCGGCATCCGCTCCACGCCGGCCGGGATGGAGATGAGGCTGCGGAAGATGGGGATCATCCGCCCGAAGAAGACGGTCTTGCGGCCGTGGCGCTGGAACCACGCCTCGGTCTTCTCGATGTCGGAGGTCTTGACCAGGGGAAGTTTTCCGGCGATGGCCAGGGTGCGCTCACGGCCCAGCAGCGCTCCGACCGCGTACAGCGCGAGCGCGCCGATCACCGAGCCGAGCGTCGTGCACACCAGGACGTCGAGGAGATCCATCTCGCCCTTGCTGGCGGTGAAGCCCGACAGCGGCAGGATCACCTCACTAGGAAGGGGCGGGAACAGGTTCTCCAAGGCGATGGCGATCCCGGCGCCGGGGGCGCCCAGGCTCTCCATCAGTCCAACCAGCCAGTCAGTCATGAGATCAAGGCTATGAAAAATCGGGGAACGTGCGGAATGAGGCCGCTGCCCGGATGGCACTGGGGTAAACCACACCCCATCCGCCCCGTACACTGTACGGCCGTGAGCTCTTCCACGGACCTGGCCCGGCACGCGGCGATCTTCCAGCCCGGCGACCCGCCACGATCGGGGCACGTGGCCTTCCTCGACCCCGGCGGCGACGACCTGATCACCATCGCCGACGCTGAAGAGCCGGGCACCAGGACCGTCCCGGCCACCCTCGTCCCCGTCGGCACGGCGGTGGCCACCCTGGCCAGAGCCCGTAAGGACCCCGGCGCCCACCCGGCCGCCCGCTTCTGGGGCGGCGCCGCGCTCATCGCGCTGCAACTGCTCACCCGCGGACGCATCCTGCCCAGCCTCTCCCCCGGCGACCACGACTCCTGGCGCGCCGGCCCGCTGGACGCCGACGACCTGCAGCGCGTCCGCGAACTGGCCGCCGCCATGCCCGCCGCCGCCCGCGCCGTCCCGGTGGACGGCGCCGGCGAGCTGCTGCTGCCGGACGCAGAACCCCTCCTGCGCGCCTTCCTCGACGCCGTCGCCGACGCCATGCCGCGCTCGCCCGGCGCCGTCCGCGCCACCGGAGCCGCCGCCTACGCCGCGGTCAAGCCGGTGAAGGTCCCGCACCTGCGCGGCTGGGCGGAGGAGGTCTCGGCCGGGCTGGACGCCGGCCTGCGGCTGTCGCTGCGCATCGAGGCCGGCGACCTGTCCGCCGCCGAGTTCGCCGCCGAATTCCGGGCCGTCGCCCAGCTGCACAGCCTGGCCGACCCGTCCCTCGTCGTGGACGCCGCAGACCTGTGGCAGGGCGCCGACCCCGGCTTCGGGCCGCGCGCCAAGATCGAGGCCACCCTCGCCGTCCGCCGCGCCGCCCGCGCCTGGCCCCGGCTGGAGCGGCTGCTCGACAGCGCCGTGCCCGACGAGCTCATCCTGACCGACGGCGACGTCGAGCAGCTGCTGGCCGGCGCCGCCGACCGCCTGGCCGCGGCCGGCGTGGACGTGCACTGGCCCAAGTCCCTGGTACGCGGCCTCAGCGCCCGCGCCGTCATCGGAGACCGCGACCCCGCGCCCTCCGACATGCCCTCCTTCCTCGGCGGCCACCACCTGACCAGCTTCGACTGGCAGCTCGCCCTCGGCGGCGAACGCCTGAGCGCCGCCGAGATGGACCGCCTGGCCGAGGGCCACCGCCCCGTCGTACGGCTGCGCGACCAGTGGGTGCTCATCGACCCCGACCTGGCCCGCCGGGCCCGCCAGCGCGACCTCAAGCCGCTGACCGGCATCGAGGCGCTCGGCGCCGCCCTGACCGGCACGGTCGAGGTCGAGGGCGAGCAGGTGCCCGTCGAGCCCACCGCCTGGCTGAACGAGCTGCGCGAACGCCTGTCCGAGCCCGCCGACGCCGTCCGGCCCGACGGCCTGGCCGCCACCCTGCGCGACTACCAGCTCGCCGGGCTGCGCTGGCTGGCCAGGATGACCTCGCTCGGCCTGGGCGCCTGCCTGGCCGACGACATGGGCCTGGGCAAGACGATCACCCTCATCGCGCTGCACCTGCACCGCGACCAGGACGGGAGCGCCGGTCCCACGCTCGTGGTCTGCCCCGCCTCGCTCCTGGGCAACTGGGAACGCGAGATCTCCAGGTTCGCGCCGGGCGTTCCCGTCCGCCGCTACCACGGTCCGGGACGCACGCTCGCGGACGAGGGTTTCGTGCTGACCACGTACGCCACCATGCGCGTGGACGCCGCCGCGCTGGCCGCCCACCCCTGGGGCCTGCTCGTCGCCGACGAGGCCCAGCACGTCAAGAACCCCGCCTCCGGCACCGCCAAGGCGCTGCGCGAGATCCCCGCCGCCGCCCGCGTCGCCCTGACCGGCACCCCCGTGGAGAACAACCTGTCGGAGCTGTGGGCCATCCTCGACTGGAGCACGCCCGGCCTGCTCGGGCCGCTCGCCACGTTCAGGGCCCGCTGGGCCAAACCCGTAGAGTCCGGCGACGGCGAGACCGCCGAGCGGCTCTCCCGGCTCGTCGGCCCGTTCCTGCTGCGCCGCCGCAAGAGCGACTCCGGCATCGCCCCCGAGCTGCCGCCCAAGACCGAGACCGACCGGCCCGTCGCCCTCACCACCGAGCAGGCCGGCCTGTACGAGGCGGTCGTCCGCGAGATCATGGCCGGCATCGCCGAGGCCGAGGGCATGGCCCGGCGCGGTCTCATCGTCAAGCTGCTCACCGGGCTCAAGCAGATCTGCAACCACCCCGCCCATTACCTGCACGAGGCCGACCCGCGCCTGCCCGGCCGCTCCGGCAAGCTGGAACTGCTGGACGAGCTGGTCGACACCATCGTCGCCGAGGACGGCGCCGTCCTGGTCTTCACCCAGTACGTCGCCATGGCCCGCCTGCTGGACCGCCACCTGACCGGCCGCGGGGTGGCCACCCAGCTGCTGCACGGCGGCACCCCCGTGGCCCGCCGCGAGGAGATGGTCCAGCGCTTCCAGGACGGCAGCGCCCCGGTGTTCCTGCTCTCGCTCAAGGCCGCCGGCACCGGGCTCAACCTCACCCGCGCCGACCACGTCATCCACTACGACCGCTGGTGGAACCCCGCCGTCGAGGACCAGGCCACCGACCGCGCCTACCGCATCGGCCAGACCAAACCCGTCCAGGTGCACCGCCTCATCGCCGAAGGCACGATCGAGGACCGCATCGCCCAGATGCTCACCGCCAAGCGCTCGCTAGCCGACGCCGTGCTCTCCTCCGGCGAGGCCGCCTTCACCGAGCTGACCGACGCCGAGCTCGCCGCCCTCGTGGAGCTCAGATGACCCCCGCACTTGGAGCCCCGATGACCGCCAGCGCCGCCCGCGGCTTCCCCGCCTTCCCCCCGCAGCGCGCGGGCGCCCGTTTCGCCACCACCTGGTGGGGGCGCGCCTGGGTCCAGGCCATGGAGGACACCTCCCTGGATCACAAGCTGCTGCGCAAGGGCCGCGCGTACGCCAAGACCGGCCAGCTCGGCCCCATCACCGTCAGCCCCGGCCGGCTGGCCGCCGTCGCCGAGAGCGAGTACGACACCGTCGTCCGCGTCGAGCAGCTCGGCGACGCCGCCTGGGAACGCTTCCTCGACCAGGTGGCCGCCAAGTCCGGGCACATCGCCGCTCTGCTCGACGGTGACATGCCACACGACCTGGTCGAGGCCGCCGAGTACGCGGGCGTGCCGCTGCTGCCCGCAGTCGGCGACCTGGAGCCCGAGTGCGGCTGCCCCGACTGGGGTCACCCGTGCAAGCACGCCGCCGCCCTGTGCTACCAGGCGTCCTGGCTGCTGGACGCCGACCCGTTCGTGCTGCTGCTCCTGCGCGGCCGCGGCGAGCGCGACCTCGTCGAGGCCCTGCAGGGACGCGACGCCCCGGCCCCCTCCACCCGGGCGGCTCCGGCGGGGGTGCCGGTCGCGCCGGCGTACGCGGCGGGCGTGCCCGCGCTGCCCGAACCGCCGCCCGCCGACGTCCCCCGCACGCTCCCCACCTGGGCGCCGGCCCCGGGCGTTGACGTGGCCGCCCTGGCCGGGCTGGCCGCCTCCGCCGCCGCGCGGGCCCGCGAGCTGCTGCTGCGCGGCCGCCTGCCGGAGCTGACCGAACATCAGGACCACGTCAGGCTGGCCGCCGAGCACGACCTCGGCCTCGGCGGGCTCCCGGACGCCGCCGTGCAGGCCTGGCGGTACGGCGGCGCGGACGGCCTGGACGCGCTGGAGACCGCCTGGACGCCGCCGCGCCGCGATGTCGCCAGGGCCCAGGCGCTGCTGGAGGCCGCCTGGGAGGAGGAGACCCGGCCGGAGGTGCGGATCTGGCGCAACCGCTGGACGCTCGGCTCCCTGCAACTGCGCTACGGCCGCGACGGCCGCTGGTACCCCTTCACGCTGCGCGAAGGCGACTGGTGGCCCGCCGGGCCGCCCGAGCGCGACCCGGCGGCCCTGCTGTCCTGAACGCGGCGTCCTGAACGCGGCGTCTTGGACGCGGGCGCGGGTCAGGTGGCCACCGAGACGACATGACCCACCGAGGCGCCGTCGCCGATCAGCTCCAGCAGGCAAGCGGCCAGGTCGGCGCGGGTGGTGTTCATGCCGCCCCGCAGGTTGCGGTCCATGGCCGTGCGGTAGGAGCCGGTACGGCCGGCGTCGGTCAGGCGGGACGGGCGCACGATCGTCCAGTCGAGGTCGCCGGCTCGCAGCAGCTCCTCCGCCCTGGCCAGGTCGGCGTACGAGTGGCGGAACAGGCGCTGGACGACGAGGGGCTTGAGCACGTACCGGATGAGGGGCCCGTCGTCGGGGCCGGCCACCATGCCGGAGGCGCTGACCATCAGCAGGCGGCGCGAACCGGTGCGGCGCATGGCGGCCATGATGGAGGCGATGCTGCCGGAATGGACCGTGGTGGGGCCGCGCTCGCGCGTGCCCATCGCGCTCAGCACGGCGTCGCGGCCCTTGACCGCCGGCGCGACGGCGTCCGGGTCCATGACGTCGGCCTCCACGACGTCGAGGCGGTCCCGCAGGTCGGCGGGGAGCCGGGAGGCGTCGCGGACGACGGCCGTCATCTCGTGGGCCACCTCCAGCCCCTGACGCAGGAGCTCCAGCCCGGTGCCGCCGGTCGCTCCGAATACGGTGAGCCTCATGCCGATCCACTCCTTCTCCGTGGGGGTGAGTAAGTGTCCACTCACACCCACCATAGCGCCCCGCGTGCCCGCTCGTCCTAGAGCGCGGCGGCGATCGGCTCCAGCCCCGCGATCAACGCGTCGAGCTCGTCCGCGGCGAGCACGTCGTACGCCGGAGCGGCCAGCTCGTCGGTGCGCGCCTCGATCCGCTCCTTGGTCTCCCGGCCGGCCTCGGTGAACCCGCCGGCCGCGTCCACCAGGCCGCGAGCGCGCAGCCCGTCGACGACGGCGGCCAGCCGCGCCTTGGGCAGGTGGTGGATCCGGCCGAAGTCCTCCGCCCGCATCCCGAGCGAGAGGGCCAGCAGGACGTGGGCCTCGGTGCCGCCGATGCCGTGGGCGAGCAGGACGGCGTTGTGGCCGTCCCCCCGGTGCTCGCGCAGCAGCGTCGCCGCGTGCCACAGCCTGGCCACCGGCTCCTCGGGCACGGCGAGCTCCCGCAGCCCGGCGTACAGCGCCCGGCCCTCGGTCGGCGCGCTGCAGGCCGCCCGGGTGGCGAGGTCGGCGGCCCGCGCCAGGCCGGGCTGGTCGGCGAGCTCCCCGATCCGCTGCCGCAGCGCGGCGGCGCTGCTGCGCTCGCGTACGGCGATCGCCTCCTCCGGGGTGATCTTCCCCCAGACCCAGGGGATGTGGCGGGCCACCTCGCCCTCGGCGAAGTTGTAGAACACCGCGTGCACCACCCCGGCCGGCGCGAGTCCCAGCGGCGCGGCGCGGCCCGCGAAGTATCCGTCCCAGTAGTCGCGCATGCCGAGCGCCAGGAACGCCTCGTTCACCGCCTCGGAGAAGGTGATGGTGGCGATCGGCTCGATGAGCTCGAACATGCGGCGGATCTTGGCCTGTGGGTGCGTCAGCATCGGTCGGCGTCTCTTTCGGTCGTGACGGCGCCCCTCGTGGGCGGCCCTTCACCCTGGCTACGAACGACGCGGCCCGGATTCGACGACTCGGGCCGAAGATTTTTCGCCGATTCCGCCATACCGTGAATTGGTCCTCTAACAGCTGGTCGGATCGGACCTTATCGAGGGTACCGATTCCTGCCAGGCTGAGGACATGACGACGACAGCGACCCGCTTCGAGGGCCAGGTGCTCACGCCTGGCGACGCCGGCTACGACAGCGCCCGTACCGTCTGGAACGCCATGATCGACCGGCGTCCACGCATGATCGTCCGCGCGGCATCCGTCGCCGACGTGGTGGCCGCGGTGCGGCTGGCCCGCGAACAGGACCTGGAGATCGGCGTGCGCTGCGGCGGCCACAACGCCGCCGGCTTCGCCGTGCCCGACGACGGCCTCATGATCGACCTGACGCCCATGGGCGGCGTGCGGATCGACCCGGCCCGCCGCCTGGCCCGGGTGCAGGGCGGCGCGCTGCTCGGCGCGCTGGACCGGGCCTCCCAGGCGTACGGCCTGGCCACCACCGCCGGCAACGTCTCCCACACCGGCGTCGGCGGGCTCACCCTCGGTGGCGGCATGGGCTGGCTGGCCCGCCAGTACGGCCTGGCCTGCGACAACGTCGTCTCCTACACGGTGGTCACCGCCGAGGGCGACGTCGTGACCGCCGGCCGTACCGAGCACCCCGACCTGTTCTGGGGTCTTCGCGGCGGTGGCGGCAACTTCGGCGTCGTCACCGAGTTCGTGTTCCGGTTGCACCACACCGGCACGCGGACCCTGGTCGCCGAGTTCGACTTCCGCGCCGAGGACGCCGTCCCGGTCATCGAGGGCTGGCGCGACCTGAACGCGGTCGCACCCCGGCAGGCGACGTTCACCGCCGGTGTCGGCAGTACTCCCTCCGGCCCGATCGCCACGCTGGGGTTCGTGTGGGTCGGCGACCCGGCCGAGGGCCGCCGGCTGCTGCCCGCGATGCGGGCGCTCGGGCGTCCCGTCGCCACCCGAGTCACCACGCCGTCGTACGTCGAACTGCAGCGCCGCGAGGACTCCACCGGCGGCCACGCGTACCGCCGCTACGCCAAGGGGCACTACCTGCGAAGCTTTCCCACCGCGGCCATCGAGGCGTTTCTGCTGCGCGGCGGCTCCGACCTGAGCGCCGACCCGGGCCTGCCGGGCGTCGGCCTCCAGGCGCACGGCGGCGCGATCGCCGAGGTCCCGGAGGCGGACGCGGCGTTCAGCCACCGCGACACGATGTTCGAGTTCGGCGCCGGCTCGCGCTGGAGCGACCCGGCCGAGGACGACGCCAGGATGGGTGCCGCCCGCGCCGCCGGGGCCGCGCTCGAACCGTACGCCGGCGGGATCTACGTCAACTCGTTGACGGCCGACGAACTGGCCGATGAGCGGCGTGGCGTGCGGCGGGCGTACTCGGACGCGAAGCTGGCCCGGCTGACCGCCGTGAAGACCGCGTACGACCCGGCGAACGTGTTCCACCTGAACCAGAACATCCGCCCGGCGCAATCGGCACGGTGACCGGCCTTGGCGGCGAGCATCGTGACCGGCCGCGTCAGGAGCTCCGTACCTCCCGGATGGCCGTCGCCAGCAGCGCGACCCCTTCGGCGATGGCGCTCTCGCCGAGGATGGCGTAACCGAAGATCAGGCCGCCGGGCCCGGCGGCGGCGATCCGGTACGGCCCGACGCCCTGAACACCGAGCCCGTGCCGGGCGGCGGCCGCCACCACGGCCGCCTCGTCGAGGTCGGGCGGAAGCCAGGCGACCACGTGCTGCCCGGCGGCGATCCCGGCCGGTCGCAGCTCAGGCAGAAGGGTACGCAGCGCGCCGAGCAGGGCGTCGCGGCGCCGCCGGTACACCGGGCGCATCCGGCGCAGGTGACGGTCGAACTCGCCGCGGCCGAGGAAGTCGGCGAACGTCAGCTGGTCGATGACCGGCGAACCGCGATCGGCGAGCAGCTTCGCCGCGGTGACGTCGGCGACCAGGTGGGCGGGCAGCACCATCCAGCCGAGCCGCAGCCCCGGCGCGAGCGTCTTGCTGGCCGTGCCGCAGTAGACGACGTGGTCGGGGGCCAGGCCCTGCATGGCCCCCACCGGAGAGCGGTCGTAGCGGTATTCGGCGTCGTAGTCGTCCTCGATCACGATCGCGCCGCGGCGCCTGGCCCAGCGGATCACCTCGGCCCTGGCC
This sequence comes from Nonomuraea fuscirosea, assembly GCF_035917475.1. Classification (NCBI taxonomy): domain Bacteria; kingdom Bacillati; phylum Actinomycetota; class Actinomycetes; order Streptosporangiales; family Streptosporangiaceae; genus Nonomuraea; species Nonomuraea fuscirosea. The sequence continues at coordinate 4,292,499 of NZ_CP109074.1, forward strand.
GCCGCCGGCAGCACCCCGCCGGTCGGCCACTGGTGCGACGGCGTGAGGATCAGCGCGTCGGCGTCGGCCCGGTCGAGCGCGTCGGTCCGGACGCCGTCCGGGCCCACCGGGATGCCGGCCACGTCGAGTCCCGCGTCCACGGCCAGCACCCGGGCGTCGTCGGCGGACGAGGGGTCCTCCATGGCGATCCGCTCGACGCCGCGGGCCGCGAGCACCTGGATCAGCAGCGAGATGCCCTGGGCGTAGCCGTTGCAGACGACCACGTTGCCGGGGACGGCCACGGTGCCGCGCACCCGGTTGAGGTAGTCGCACAGGGCCTGGCGCAGTTCGGGCACGCCGCGCCCGTCGAGGTAGGCGAACCGGTCGTTGGGCGTGGTGGTGAGCACACTGCGGACCGAGCGCAGCCAGGCGGCCCGGGGGAACTGCGACACGTCGGTGCGCCCGTACCCGAAGTCGACCTTGAAACCGGGGCTCGGCGCCGTCGCCTGTGCGGGGTCCGCGCCGGCGGCGGCCGGCGGCATCGACGCCGCGACCTGGGTGTAGCCGCCCGAGCGGCTGGCCAGGTAGCCCTCGGCCACGAGCTGCTGGTAGGCCTCCACGACCACCCCGCGGGAAACCCCGAGCCCCGAGGCGAGGGTGCGGGTGGGCGGAAGTGACGCACCGGCGCGCAACCGGCCGGCCCGGATGCTCGTGCGGATGGACGCCTCGATCTGCCGGTGCAGCGGCACTCCGGTGTCGCGGTCCAGCTCGATGAGCAGGTCCTCGGCCGGCCCGGAACCGGTCCTCGATCGCCCCACGGAACGGACCCTACTCGTCGGCCAGCAACCGGCGCAGGAGTTCCTCGTCGCCCGGATGCAGCTCGCCGACGAACCGCCGCAGCACGGTCGCGCGGTCGTCCTCGGCGTCGAGCAGGGCGCTCATCCGCTGCGCGACCAGCCCGGCGGCGTCGGTGAGAGCGCCGTAGCGGTAGGCGCGTCCTTCGCGGCGGCGGGCGACCGCCTTCCTCCGGTGCAGGCGGACCAGCGTGGTGACGACGGCGCTGTAGGACAGCCCGCCCTCGGGATCGACGAGCTCGAGGACCTGACCGGGCGTGAGCGAGCGCCCCGCGTCGCGCAGAGTGGCGAGGATCGCCGCCTCCAGTTCGCCGGGCCGGCGGCGCCGGCCTTGATCGGGAGAACCGTCCGCCGGATCTTCGTTCATCACGCCCACCCTACCGGCCCGCCTGGCTAGTTAGGTGAGCCTATGTTAACTTCTACAAGCGTGTAGCAGGGCTGAGCGTTGGCCCGCTCGCCCAAGCATTGGAGCAATCGGTGTTCGCCAGCTTTCTCATCGGCCTGCGCGAAGGACTGGAGGCGGCTCTCGTCGTCTCCGTGCTGGTCGCCTTCCTGGTCAAGAGCGACCGCTCGGACCGGCTGCCGCACGTCTGGACCGGCGTGCTGGCCGCCGTGGCGCTCTCGGTCGGCTTCGGCGCGATCCTGACCTTCACCGCCGCCAGGCTCGGCCACACCGGTCAGGAGCTCTTCGACGCGATCACCTCGCTGCTGGCCGTCGTCTTCGTCACCTGGATGATCTTCTGGATGCGCCGGGCCGCCCGCGCGCTCTCCGGCGAGCTGCGCGGCAAGCTCGCCGGCGCGCTGGAGCTCGGGCCGGTGGCCGTCGTCGTCATGGCCTTCCTGGCCGTGGCGCGCGAAGGGCTGGAGACCACCCTGCTGTTCTTCGCCTCCGTGCAGGGCGCGACCACCTCGGCCCAGCCGCTCATCGGCATCAGCCTCGGCCTGCTCGCCGCTGTGGCGCTCGGCTACGGCCTGTACAAGTCGGCCGTCCGGATCAACCTGACCAAGTTCTTCACCTGGACCGGCCTGCTGCTCATCCTGGTCGCGGCGGGCATCTTCAAGTACGGCGTGCACGACCTGCAGGAGGCGAACGTCCTGCCCGGCCTGAGCACCTACGCCTTCGACCTCAGCGCCGTCCTGCCCGCCGACTCCTGGTACGGCGCCCTGCTGGCCGGAATGCTCAACATCACCCCGCAGCCCAGCGTCGCGGAGACCCTCGCGTGGGCCGCCTACCTGCTCCCCACGCTCTTCCTCTTCCTGCGCCCCGCGCGCACCCAGCCTTCCCCCGCGCCCGCGGTCTGAACAGGAGCACCATGTCCGCCACCATCCGTCTCACCGCCGGCGCTCTAGCCCTGGCCGGGCTGACCGCGCTGACCGCCTGCGCGGCGGAGGCCCCCGCACCGGGCGCGGCGCCGAAGCCGGGCAAGGTCACCGTGAACGCGAGCGACACCGAGTGCAAGGTCGCCGTCTCGGAGGTCGCGGCCGGCACCAGCACGTTCGCGATCACGAACGGCGGCAGCAAGGTGACCGAGTTCTACGTGTACGCGCCGGGCGACCGCGTGCTGGCCGAGGTGGAGAACATCGTCCCCGGGCTGACCCGCGAGCTGATCGCCGAGCTGCCCGCCGGAACCTACGAGACGGCGTGCAAGCCCGGCATGGCCGGCAAGGGCATCCGCAACCCGCTGAAGGTGACCGGCGAGCACAAGCCGCTCACCGCCGACGCCAAGCTCGCCGAGGCCACGCGGAGCTACCAGCGCTACGTCAAGTCGCAGAGTGACACGCTGCTGGTCAAGACGCAGGAGTTCGTGGACGCGGTCAAGGCGGGCGACATCGGCAAGGCCAAGGAGCTCTTCTCGGTCTCGCGTACGTACTGGGAGCGCATCGAGCCGGTGGCGGAGATCTTCGGCGACCTCGACCCGGCCATCGACGCCCGCGAGGCGGACCTCGCCGACGGCGAGGAGTGGACCGGCTTCCACAAGATCGAGAAGGATCTGTGGATCACCAAGGACGTGAGCAAGGACGGGCCCGTCGCCGACAAGCTCATCGCCGACGTCAAGACCATCGTGACCAAGGCCAACGCCGCCGAGCTCACCCCGCTCAACCTGGCCAACGGCGCCAAGGAACTGCTCGACGAGGTGGCCACCGGGAAGATCACCGGTGAGGAGGACACCTGGTCGCACACCGACCTGTGGGACTTCGACGCCAACCTCCAGGGCTCCAAGGCCGCGGTGCAGGCGCTGCGCCCGGTGCTGGAGGAGCGGGCGCCCGACCTGGTCAAGACCCTGGACGAGAAGTTCGCCGCCGCCGAGACCGAGCTGGGCGAGCACCGCAAGGGTGACGGCTGGCGGCTGCACGACGAGCTGTCGAAGGCCGAGCTCAAGCGCCTGTCCGACGTGATCAACGCGCTGGCCGAGCCGATCAGCGAGATCGCACCGATCGTGGCGCGATGAACGAACGGCTGAGTCGCAGGAAGGTGTTCGGCCTCGGCGCGGCGGGAGTCGCCGCAGCCGGCGCCGGCGCGATCGCGTCCCGTTCGCTCCTCCAGGAGCCGGCCGCCACGCACGCCACCACCGCCGACCCCTTTCCCTTCTACGGCGAGCACCAGGCGGGCATCGTCACGCCCGCCCAGGACCGGCTGCACTTCGTCGCCTTCGACGTCGTCACCGACGAGCGGGCCGAGCTGGTGGACCTGCTGCAGGAGTGGACGGCCGCCGCCGCCCGGCTCACCCAGGGTCAGGAGGCCGGCGCCCTCGGCGCGGCCGGCGGCTCGCCCGAGGCCGCGCCGGACGACACCGGTGAGGCGCTCGGCCTGCCCGCCTCGGGGCTGACGCTGACGATCGGGTTCGGCCCGTCCCTGTTCGACCGCCGCTTCGGGCTGGCCGCCAGACGCCCAGCGGCCCTGGCCGACCTGCCGAAGTTCCCCGGCGAGCAACTGGTGCCGGAGATCTCGGGGGGCGACCTGTGCGTGCAGGCGTGCGCGCACGATCCGCAGGTCGCCGTGCACGCCATCCGCAACCTGACCAGGATCGGCTTCGGCAAGGTGTCGGTGCGCTGGTCGCAGCTCGGCTTCGGCCGTACGTCCTCCACCTCGCGCGCCCAGGTGACCCCGCGCAACCTGATGGGCTTCAAGGACGGCACCAACAACATGAAGCTGGAGGACGCGGCCCTGCTGCGCGACCAGCTCTGGGCCAGGGCGGAGGACGGCGCCGGCTGGATGGCGGGCGGCAGCTACCTGGTGACCAGGAAGATCCGCATGATCGTCGAGACGTGGGACCGCACCTCGCTGCGTGAGCAGGAGGAGATCTTCGGCCGCAGCAAGGGCGAGGGCGCGCCCGTGGGCCGGAAGAACGAGTTCGACCCGGTCGACCTCGCGGCCATGAAACCCGACGCCCACGTACGGCTGGCGCATCCCAGCAGCCACGGCGGCGCGCATCTGCTGCGGCGCGGCTACAACTACGTCGACGGCTCCGACGGGCTCGGCCGGCTGGACGCGGGGCTGTTCTTCATCGCCTACCAGCGCGATCCGCGGAAGCAGTTCGTGCCGGTGCAGATGGGCCTGGCCAAGGCCGATCGGCTCAACGAGTACATCAAGCACGTGTCGAGCGGCGTGTTCGCCTGCCCGCCCGGCGTCAGGGACGCCGGGGACTACTGGGGACGCGCCCTGTTCGCATGAACGATCCCCGCCTCAGTGCAGGGCGCCGTGGGCGAGAACGAGCAGTTCGACCAGATCGTAGAGGGCCTCTCCGGTCCAGATGAGCGAACTCGCCGCCAGCACCGCCGGAATGGCGGCCGGCCAGGTTCGGCCACCGGCGTTCTGGTGGCCGAGCAGCGCGGCGACCCGGCGCGGGATCGCGCCTGGGCGCCTCGGCCTGGCGAAGGAGGCGAACCGGCCGGCCGGCGGCGACGGCCGGCCGTGCGCGGCGAGCGCCGCCGTGCCGATCGCCCTGGCCACGACCGTGCGGTCGCCGACCGCCGCCGCCGCGTGCTCGTCGGCGGCCCGTTCGGCCAGGTAGCCGACCCGGCCGGAGACCCACCACAGCGCGGGGTGCAGCGCGCCGGCCAGGTCGCTCAGCACCATCAGCGGGGGATGGCCCTGGGTGAGATGCGCCTGCTCGTGGGCGAGCAGAGCTTCGTACTGCTGATCGGTGAGGATCTTCCGCATCCCGGTCGTGACCACGACGTGGCCGGGCCTGCCCGGCACGGCGAACGCCTCCACCCGCGGGCTCCGTACCATGACGACCCCGTCGCGGGCCGTGGCTCCGGCCCATCGCGCCGCGAGGGCGCGTCCGCCGCGATGACGCCGCACCACCCGGCCGGCGGCCACCGCCGCCCACACCAGCAGGCCCACGCACAGCCACGGAACCCAGCGCACATTGCCCGTGTCGGCGATCACCGTCTGATAGGACCACCCGAAATATCCGGCGACCGCGGGAATCTCGGCGGCGGCCTTGACGGCGAACGCCACCACGTTGAGCACGCTCGCCAGCGCGGTCCCCGCCGCCGACCAGGCCAGGACCCTGGCCGCGGGCGCCGGGGGCAGCCGGTCGGCGAGCAGCGCGATGACGACGACCAACGCCACCGGGGCCGCCACGACGGACCAGACGAAATGATCGAACAAGGTGGTGCTCCCGCGAACGCGTCACCGGTGACCGCTTCCACGAGCGGTCGTTAGGCAAACCTAACCTAACGTCGCGGAAGGGCGGAAGGAAGGGACGGCGGACGTCGGCATCCGCTTCCGGCCCGAGATATGGGGGCTTATACATCAAACTGGTTTGATGTATTCTCGGGGTCATGGTGAGCTCGCCCACCCCGGCCTTCGTCCGGCTGGCCGCCCATCCCATCCGGTGGCGGCTGCTGATCGAGCTGGCCACGGGTGACCACCGGGTCCGCGAGTTGGTCGACCTGGTCGCCGAGCCGCAAAACCTGGTCTCCTACCACCTGCGGGAGCTGCGTAGGGGCGGGCTGGTCACCGCCCGCCGCAGCACGTTCGACGGCCGCGACAGCTACTACCACCTCGACCTGGAACGTTGTGCCGCGGCGCTGGCCGACACCGGCGCCCTCCTGCACCCCGCGCTCCGCCTGTCCCCGCTCCCGCCTCCATCTTCAGCGGCGTCCGCCCGCCCGCCGGTGGTGCTGTTCGCCTGCACCGGCAACAGCGCCCGCTCCCCGATCGCCGAGGCCCTGCTGCGCCACCACGCCGCCGGCCGGGCCGAGGCGGCCAGCGCGGGCAGCCACCCCAGGGAGCGGCTGCACCCGGACGCCGTACGCGTCCTGCGCGAACGTCACGGCATCGACGTGAGCGACCAGCGTCCACGGCATCTGGACACCCTGGCCGGCCGCCGCTTCGACTACGTGATCAGCCTGTGCGACAAGGTCCGCGAGGTCTGCCCCAGCTTCGGGCCCCGTTCCCGCACAGTGCACTGGAGCATCCCCGACCCCGCCGCGCCCGGCTCCCCCGCTTCCGGCGGCAGCGGAGCCGGGCGGGACGAGGAGGCCCGTCACCTCGCGTTCGACCGCGTCGTGGCGGAGATCGACATCCGCATCCGCCACCTGCTGCCCGTCCTCACGTCACAGGAGGTCTCGTCTTGACCGCACCAGCACAGGAACAGCTCGCCGGCGTGCGCTATCTCGTCGACGACGTGGCCGCCGCCGTCGACTTCTACACCACCCATCTGGGCTTCACCCTGCGCCTCGACGCCGCGCCCGCCTTCGCCGACGTCGTACGCGGACCGCTGCGGCTGCTGCTGTCCGGACCGGCCAGTTCCGGCGCCCGCGCCACCCCCACGGGCCTCGCCGCCGGAGGCAATCGCATCCACCTCATCGTCGGCGACCTCGACGCCGAGATCGCCCGCCTCCGCGCCGCCGGGCTGTCGTCCTTCTCCAGCGACGTGGTCGCCGGCCCCGGCGGACGCCAGATTCTGCTCACCGACCCGGCGGGCAACCTGGTCGAACTGTTCCAGCCCGCCCAGGCTTGATCCGACCCGGCCGGCGTCAGCCCGCGCTTTCCGGCAGGCCGCTCCTGGCCGGCGGGCGTTCCTGCGGCAGCCGGCGCTCCAGGCGCAGCATGAGGACGGCGCCCAGCGCCGCGAGGAGGCCGACGACCAGCCACGGGAGCAGCCGGTTCTGACTGAAGAGCAGGCCGAACAGGCCGGGGGCGAGGATGTTCGCGATGGCGAAGGAGTACTGGAACGACGCCAGGTACGTGCCCCGCGACCCGGCCGGCGCCGCGTCCGCCGCCAGCGCGTTCGTCGCGGGGCCGGAGATCATCTCCGCGACGGTGTAACACAGCACCACCGCCACCAGGTACGGCACCAGCACCTGCGCCGGCAGCAGCACGGCGACCGCCGACGCGAGGCACCACAGCGCCCACAACGCGCCGGCCCAGGTCAAGGCGCGGGCGCGGGTCCAGCGGCGGCGGACGAACCGGGTCAGGGCGGCCGTGCAGGTGGCGAGCAGCAGCGTGTTCATGGCCAGGAGGGGGCCGGGCACCCAGTCGGGACCGGACAGCCCCTGGACCACGTAGACGGGCAGCGACAGGGCGAGGAACGTGCTGCACAGGGCGAAGATGGTGCACGTCCCGATCAGCGCGAGGTAGGGCCGGTCACGCAGCAGCGCCCGGTGCCCGGAAGGACGGTCCGCCGGCGGCGGCTGATGCGGCAGCGCCGGCACCGTGAGCACGACCATGAGCGCGGCGGCCAGGAACGCCAGCGCGCTGCCCAGGATCAGCCCGTCGTAGACGCGCGTGGAGTCGAAGGCGAGCATCGCGCTGGCCAGCAGCGCCCCGCCGCCGGCGCCCGCCTCCCTGATCATCCCCGTACGCGCGTACCAGTGATCCTTCGCCTCCGCCGCCTCGGCGTCCACCTGATGGGCGTGGTCGGCGTGGTCGGCGATGAGCGTGAAGATCGAGGACCAGTAGACCCGCGACCCCACCGTCGTCACGAGGACGGCGACCACCAGTGACCCCGCCTCGGAGACCGTCAGGTAGAGCAGGAAGCCGAGCCCTTGCAGCGCCTGTCCGCCGGCGACCACCAGCCGCGGCCCGAACCGGTCGGCCAGCCGCCCGACGACGATCGGCACCGGCAGGGTCAGCGCCGTGGTCACGCTGACCAGCAGCCCGATGGTCGCCAGGTCCAGGTCGGTGACCTTGAGGAAGTACAGCAGGGACAGCGGGAGATACAGGCCCGTGCCCAGGGAGTCGATCGCCACCGCCGTCAGCAGTGGCCAGCGCCTTCGGCGCCGCCGTTCGATGTTCTCGCCTTCCGCCGCCCGCGCCACGCCGATGCACCACCCTGGTCCCGTCCGATGATGAGCCCTATTTCCTAGCATGAGAAGTCCGGGTTTCTCGCCTGGGTTTCCGCGCCGGCGCGGGCGGCACCGGCATCGCCGGCTCCAGGAAGATGGACTATCTGTCCGTCAAGGGCTCCAGGTCCGTCCCGGCGGATCGGCCGGACACGCGCCCGCACGCCTCATCCCCCGCTGGGGGGAGGCGCCCTCCCCTGCGCGGGGAGGTGATGCACGGGTCACGCTTCCTACGATCGGGCCCATGAGCGATCTCCATCGTCCGCGGCGCTGGCCGGCGTACCTGATGGCGGCACTGTTCCTCGGCTACGCCGCCGGGAAGGCCGTCTTCGCCGCGCAGGCCCGGCTCGGGTTCCCGGGCGGACCGCCCGTGTCGGCCGCCGAGGCGGCCGGCTACTTCCTCGACCCGGCCACCGCGCAGTGGCTCGCCGCCGCGACCGGCGTGCTGGGCGCGTGCGTCGCCATGGCCACGGTCACACCGGTCGGCCGCAGGGTGCCGCGGGCGTTGATGCTGCTCGTCCTGGCCGGGATGACGCTGGCCGTCGTGGGCGGGGGCGGCATCATGATCGTGGACGGCTTCGTCGGCATCGGCGTGGGCTGGCAGTGGTACCACGGACTCCTCGGGATCGTCGCGATCGCCGTGTCCCTGGAGATGACCAGGTCGTACGTGAGAGCCACGAGACCCGTCCCGGCGTGATCCGGCCCGGGAAGCTCATGCCCCAGGCGGCTGGAGATCCGTGCGGCTGAACACCGGGCAGCCGAGGAGTTCGCCGAGAACGGTGCGCTGCCTGCCGGTCAGCGGATTGAAGAACACCACCGCCAGGGCATCCGCCTCCGCGCGATCCTGAGCGATCTCGCGGACCTTCCCCGTGCTCATGAGCGTCCTGGAGGAGTACGGCAGGTCCATGTTGTCCCTCCCCCCGGGAGCCTGTCCCTTCTTCCCGCCCGAGATTCCCCGCCGCTGGACGAAGCATCCGACGACCCGGCCGCCCAGAGCGGACACCTCTCCCGCCAGAGCATCCATACACGCCAGGTGATCCTTCCGCCTGGCGGAGAAAAGACCTGCGAGAAGGACATCACCGCCCTCGATGACGTCTTTGGGGGCACGTACAGGAGATGGTCGCCCAGCCCTCCGGCGCTTCCGCTCACCACGCACCTCAGCAGCTTAGATTCGGGCGCCGGGAGAGTCGAACCCGTTCGCACCTGTGCCCCCGGCAACCCGGAAGCTCATTGCGTCAACCCAGGGTTGACGATCTGAGTGCGTCAACCTATGGTTGACGGCATGCAGAGCAACGTGCGACTCGACGATCTCATCACCACGATCAAGGACCGCCACCCGGACGGAGACCCCCTCGGCGAGCTGTCCGACGCCGTCACCCTGGCCGAGCACATCGGCGAGATCGCCGACCACCTCATCGGCCACTTCGTCGACCAGGCCAGGCGCTCCGGCGCCTCGTGGACCGACATCGGCCACAGCATGGGCGTCAGCAAGCAGGCCGTGCAGAAGCGTTTCGTGCCCAAGAGCAGCGGAAACTCCCGGCCCCTCCAGGACGATCTGCGTACCTTCTCCCGCTTCACCGACAAGGCGCGCAGCGTCCTCGTCAAGGCGCAGGAGGAGGCCCGTACGGGTGGTCACGCCCACATCGAGGCCGGGCACCTGGTGCTGGGCCTGTTGCGCGAGCCCGAGGGGCTGGCCGCCACGACCATGGTGGCGCTCGGCGCCTCCCTGGACGCGGTCAGGGAGGCCGTCACGGCCGAGCTCGGCCCCGGCGACGGGCCGGGCTCCCAGCCGACGCCGTTCACCGCGCAGGGCAGGAAGGCCCTGGACCTGGCCGCGCGCGAGGCGCTGCGCCTCGAACACGACTTCGTCGGCACCGAGCACCTCCTGCTCGGCATCCTGTCGCTGGACGACGCACCGGTGGTGCGCACGCTGGCCGGGCTCGGCGTGGCCAAGCAGCCCGCGGAGGCGGAGATCGTACCCGCGGTCGAACGGATGCTGCGCTCGAAGGACACGTGATCCCGCACCGGCCGCCTTCGCCCCGGCCCGCTGAGCCGCGACCGTGCGCTGTTGGCCTTCCCACTGTCGGCCTTGCGCTCTCGGCGAAGACGTTCCGCCGTGGGCGATGACGGGTGCCGTACGGCGGATCGACGGGCGATCGTTGAGGAGGCGAGGCACCGGGCGGCGGAAGGGGGCATCAGCGCGATGGCGGTGACGGAGGTGCGTGGACCGGCCGGCTGGCTGGCGGCGGAGGTCCGCGACAGCGATGACTGGCAGATACATCTCGGCGAGCGACACGCGAGGGAGATCATCGACGCCGTGAGAGCCGGGCCGGGCGACGGACGATTCCCGCTGCCGACGCTCGGCTCCGTCCTGCGGGATGTGCGTGAGCGGCTCGTGCACGGCCGCGGGTTCGTGCTGCTGCGGGGCGTGCCGGTGGGTGAGCTGAGCGCGCGGGAGTGCGAGGCCGCCGCGCTGGGTCTGGCCGGGCACATCGGGCAGATCATCCCGCAGGGCCCGGACGGGGCGCCGCTGAGACACGTACGCGACACCGGCGCCGACCCGGCCGGCGCCGTCACCCGCAGTTACCAGCACAGTGGACGGCTCGGTTACCACAGCGACCCCTATGACGCCGTCGCGCTGCTGTGCCTGCGTCCGGCGCGGTCCGGCGGGCTCAGCTCCATCGTCAGCTCCGTCGCCGTGCACAACGAGCTCGTACGCACCCGCCCCGACCTGGCCCAGGTGCTCTACCAGCCGTGGTGGCACGACCGCCGCACCGGGGACGGCCCCGACAGCTTCTACGCCAAGCCGCTGTGCACCTCGCGTCCGGGCGGCGGGGTCTCCATCGCCTACGGGCCCGACTACCTCCGCTCGGCGCTGCGCGGCCCCGGCGTGCCGCCGCTCACCCCCGCCCAGACGGAGGTGATGGAGCTGCTCGACCGGCTGACCGGCGACCCCCGCTTCGCGCTGACCATGGACCTGCGGGCCGGCGACCTGCAGTTACTCAACAACCATGTCGTCCTGCACAGCCGCACCGCCTATACCGATCACCCCCGGCTCGACCTCCGCCGTCACCTGCTGCGCCTCTGGCTGACGACGTAGCGGCGGCCGGCCCAGCGGGCGCTCAATGGGTGCTCGGCGGGCGGGAAACCGATGATGGCGGGGACTCGGCGGGCCGGACGGCTGACGGCCCGGAGGCTGGGGGGAGCCGGCGACGGCAAGAAGCGACGGGGCTCGGCGAAGGGGTCGGCGCGCAGGGCGGCTGATCGCCTGGAGGCCGGGAAGCCGGTGGCGGCAGGAAGCGGCGGGGCTCGGCGAAGGGCGGCCGGTCGCCCGGAGGCCGCACAGCCGGTGACGGCAGGCGAGCGGCGGGCCCGGGCGGTGGCGCGATCCGGACCAATCTTCGCCGGCGGTTGTCAGGCTTGGGCGGTTGGTCTGACGACGACCTCGCTGATGTCGACGCCCGCCGGCTGCTCGATGGCGAACCCGATCGCCGCCGCGATGGCCGAGGGCGGGATGGCGATCTCGTCGCGCTGCCGGGCGATCGCCGCGGCCGCCTCGGGGGGCGCCCCCTTGCCCACCCCCTCGGTGTTGGTGAACCCGGGTGAGACGAGGGTGACGCGCAGGTCGGGCCCCGACTCCTGGCGCAGCGCCTCGGTCAGCACCTTGACCGCCGCCTTGGTGGCCGCGTAGACGCCCTGCGGCGATTTGACGACGTAGGCAGCGGTGGAGGCGACGTTGACGAACTGGCCCGAGCGTTGCCGCCGGAAGACGGGCAGGGCCGCGCCGATGCCGTTCAGCAGGCCGGTGACGTGCGTCGCGACCATCGCGTCCCAGTCGTCCTGGCGCAGGTCGTCGAAGGGTGAAACCGCCATGGTGCCGGCGTTGGAGATCAGGACGTCGAGCCGGCCGTACCGGTCGATCGCCGTGTCCGTGAGCAGCATCATGTCCTCGCGGCGCGTCACGTCGACGACCTCTCCGACGGCCGAACCGCCCTGGGCGGCGATCTGCGCCACCACCTCGCGCAGCCGGTCCTTCCTGCGCGCGCCGAGCACGAGCCGGGCGCCCCTCTCGGCGAGGTACGTCGCCGTAGCCGCTCCGATGCCGCTGCTGGCGCCGGTGATCGCCACCACCTTCCCTGCGATGCCTGTCATGATCAGCAATCCCTTCCCCGAGCTATGTGCCCAGGCCAACCGATGACCTAGAGTGGAAGTGGAGGCGCCACCACTTATTTGCAGCGTAAGTGGGCGCTCCTCCGTTTAGCAACTCAAGGACGGAGAGGGGACGACGGGCCGCCGATGAGCCAGCACGCACCGCGCCCGTTGCGAGCCGACGCGCGCCGTAACCGGGACAAGATCATCACGGCCGCGGCGGGCATCTTCGCCGAGCACGGACTGGACGCCCACCTGGAACGCATCGCCAAGGAGGCGGGCGTGGGCACCGCCACCCTCTACCGCAACTTCCCCACCCGGGAGGCGCTGATCGAGGCGGTCTACCGCAACGAGGTGGCCCAGCTGTGCGACGCCGTGCCGGGCCTGCTCGCGGAGCATGCGCCGGACGAGGCCCTGCGCGCCTGGACGCGCCTCTTCCTCGACTACGTGAGCGCCAAACTCGGCATGGCCGACGCCCTGCGCGCCATCGCGGCCACGGGCGAGAACCCGTACGGTCACAGCCGGGAGATGATCCAGGACGCCATCACCGCCCTGATGGACGCCTGCGTGGCCGCCGACCTGATCCGCACCGACATCAGCCCGGCGGACCTGGGCGCCGCCCTGGCGGGCATCGCCCTCACCTCGGCCGCGCCCGAGCAGCGGGAGCAGGCCGAACGCCTGCTCGACCTCACCCTGGACGGCCTCAGGGTCCGCGCGTGACGCCACGAGCAGACCTTTCCCGCGCCTGAGACGCCGCTCCGTCCGGACGCCCCCGCGCTGCCGGACGAGGAGGTCGGCCCTCGATCAGCGCCGACACTAAGATCTCGGGCATGCGAGTCTTCATCTCGGTCGACATGGAAGGAGTCGCGGGCGTCGCGACCCTCGACCAGGCCGTACGCGGCGGCACCGGCTACGCGCGAGCCCAGCGGCTGATGACCGCCGAGGCCGACGCCGCCGTGAGGGGCGCCTTCGACGCCGGCGCCGGGGAGGTCGTGGTCAACGACAGCCACGGCAGCATGGACAACCTCCTGCACGCCGAGCTTGACCCGCGCGCCCAGGTGGTGACCGGCTCGCCCAAACCGCTGGCCATGATGCAGGGCATCACGGAGGGCGACGCGGTCGCCCTGCTGGTCGGCTACCACGCGGCGGCGGGCGAGCGCGGCGTGCTGGCGCACAGCTTCTCCGGCACCTTCCGTGAGATCCGGGTGAACGGCGCGCCGGTCGGCGAACTCGAGGTCAACGCCCTGCACGCCGCGGCGCTGGGCGTGCCCGTGGGGCTGGTCACCGGCGACGACCTGGTCTGCGCCGCGGCGGCCAAGGCGCTGCCCGGAGTGCGGACCGTACCGGTGAAGCGGGCGGCGGGCTTCCACGCGGCGACCTCCACGCACCCGTCGGTGGCCGCCGAGCGCATCAGAGCCGCGGCCCGCGACGCCGTGGCCGGTCACGCCGGGCTGGCGTGCCCGCCGGTGCCGGACAGCTTGCGCGTCGAGATCGAGTTCACCACCCCGCTGGCCTGCGACTACGCCATGTACGTGCCCGAGGCTCGGCGTTCCGGCGGCCTGGGACTGGTCCGCGAGGTCGGCAGCACCGAGGACCTGATCAGGCTGATCTCCGCCTGCCTGCACCTGTCGGCACACGCGACCGCCACGGTGGCGGCCCGACGGTGAGCCCCAGGGAGGTCGGCTCACATTGAGGCACCGCGCCCTGCTGCCGCTATTTCAAGCCAGGCCCGCTTGTTGGCGAGGGCCGCGATCAGCGGAGCTGGCACAGGGCGCTGGCCTGGAACCGGCCCTGGCCCGCCCTGCATCGGCAGGCCGGCGACACCGACAGGAGAACCCATGAACATCGCGGTCGTCGGAACCGGCGACATCGGCACCCCGCTCGCCCGCGCCGACCGCGCCCGCATGCCCGCCGACCGGGACGCCGGTACCCACCTCGTCTACACGCCGGGCATCGGCGTCGACATGGTCAACGGTGCCCGGATCTATCGCGAGGTCACCAAGTAGCAGCCCGGCGAGCGCGCATCGCGCTCCGACGCGCCGCCCGACAAGCCGGGCTGAGCACCGGAAGTCCGGGCTTGACTGGCAGGACAGCCGTTGGCGGTACCCGCGAGTGACTTAGTCGGCCGATTCGGCCGGGCGTCCTGTGCTGTCACCGGCCTCGGTTTGGACTGGGGTTTGTGCGGTGAGCCCCAAAGTAGCTGTGCGTAATCTTCGTCACGCTGCATGCTTGCAGAAATGGTCATATTGCGTTCGCAGCGACTCGAGCAGCGGCTCCGATGTCCAGTCGCCGGGCCGACGGGTTTGTGATGGCCAAGGATTGTGGCGCTTCACCAGGTGATCGGTTGGCTGGTGAGTAGGGGCCGGACTTTGGTGAGCATCAGGTCGAGGAACCGGTCGGGGTGGCGGAAGGAGGCGAAGTGGCTCGCGTCCTGGATGAGGGAGAAGTTCTTGACGGGCGCGGTGACGTCGTCGAAGAACCGCCGGACCGGCTCGGGCGGGGTGATCACGTCGCGCTCGCCCTGGAAGATGAAGAACGGTATGACGAACGTGGTGCCTTCGGCCCATTCGTCGATGGTCGCGGACTCGGGCGCGACGCGCTCGGAGAAGCTCATGGCCTTGGTGTAGGCAGGCAGCTCGCGCACGGAGTGCAGGGGCGAGGACAGCAGGGAGCCGACCACGACGGTCTTGATGGTGTCGAAGGTGAGCGGGTCGGAGCCGACGGTGTGCTTGTTGTACTGCGACCAGTCCTCCATACTCCAGGCGGATCTGTCCGGGCCGATCGTGGTGACGGCGGCCAGTTCCTTGCGCTTGCCGGCCGTGCCGAGCCGGTCCAGCAGTGCGCGGTAGGCGGTGTGGTCGCGGCCGCCGGCGTTGATGTTCTGGTCGGTGCCGATGTAGGCGCAGTACAGCTCCGGGTGGTTGCGGGCCAGGCGCAGCCCGACGATGGAGCCGAAGGAGCAGGCGAGCAGCACGACTTGTCGACGCCGAGGCGGGCGCGGATGTGCTGGGTGACCTCCAGGGCGTCGCGTTCAAGTCGATGCAGTCTCATGTCGCCCTGTCCGTCGGGGCCGCCGTGGGCGAAGGTTTTGCCTGCGCCGCGCATGTCCCACCGCACGATCGTGAAGTGCCGCTCCCAGTCGCGGGTGCGCGAGGCGAAGATCAGGTTGGTGGCGCCGGGGCCGCCGTGGAGTTCCAGGATCACCGGGTTGCGGCGGTCTTCGCCGCGGATGGTGACCCACTGATCGATGCCGCCGATGCGGACGAACCCGGATTCCTCGATGCCGTGCGGGCTGCTGATGCGTAGTCGTTTGGCGTGGGCGGTGCGCCTGAGCTGGCGGTAGCCGAGCAGGCCTGCGGCGGGGACGGTGATGACCGCGGTGACGGTTGCGGCAAGGCGCGCGACCTGCCGACGGGCATCGCGCTGCTGTGGGGCGAACAGGACCAGCCCGCCCGCGGCCCCAAGCCCAGCCTCACCCCCCAGCGCATCGCCGAAGCCGCCGTGACCCTCGCCGACGCCGAAGGGCTGGAGACCGTCTCGATGAACAAGGTCGCCGCCGGCTCCGGCTGGCGACCCCGGCTTTCCGCGTGGGCCCACCGCCAGTGCGGGGTCTACCAGGCCCACCCCTGGCTGCTGGCCGCCACCGCCATGCGCCGGCAGATCATGGGCCCCCACCAGCTCGCCTGGATGGACGCCGCACTTGCCGCCCTGGAACCCACCGGTCTGACCGCCGGCCAACGCCACCAGGTCTTCCTGCTGATCGCCGGGCAGGTACGCAACCTCGCCCAGCAACGGGCCGACTTTGACGAGGACCACAACCGCGAATGGGGCCGCCTGACCAGCGAACTACTCAACCGCCACAGCAATCGCTTCCCCGCCCTGACCAAGGCGATCGCCGACGGCGCATTCACCTCCACCCAGCTCGATCCACTCGACTTCGGCCTCGATCGCATCCTTGACGGCGTCCAAGTGCTCATCGACCGTGGCTAGCGAGCATCACCCCCTACAGTCGCTGACCTACTGACGCGGCTGTGGCGGGGTCAGGTAGCGCCGGCGGCGGACGTAGCGCAGATCCACCTCGCTGTGGGCGTGCGCGCCGGAGACCATCTGCTGGACACCGCAGTTGGTGCCGCAGGCGTAGATGACCAGCATCAGCCGCTCAGCCAGCACCTCCGAGCTCAGCTTGATCGCTCCCGCCTTGCGGTCGCTGATCTGGACCCAGTCCGGGGAGGGCGGCGCGTCGTTCAACTACGCCAGGGCGCTGGTCATCTCCTCGCGCAGGCTGTCGCAGAACTCGGTCGGGTCCAGGGCTAGCGGGCGCGGACCACCCCTTGGTGCTTACGGGCCGGTCTGGGTGAGCGCGACGATGACGTGGAGCATGCCAATGATGGGTTCTTGGGGGCTGGGTAAGGTTCCGGCTCTGGCCGAACGCCGCGCCGCCATGTGCGTGGGCTTGGAGGAGCGAGGCGGGGAGAGGAGTGGTCCAGCGTTCAACTGCCGAGGGCGCGCTTTTGTGGGTGGATCGTCTCGCCGCGGGCGAGCATGTCAACGAACTGAGTGATACGGCGGGCTCGGGTCTCGGCGCGTTTGGCGTTCGTGATCCGATAGAGAACGGCGTAGCGGTTTTGGGAGGTGAGGATGTCGAACATCGCTTGCGCCTGGGGTTTGGCGGCCAATGCGGCGGCCAGGTCGGCTGGTACCTCGATGCCGGCTTGTCCCGCGTAGGCCGTGTCCCAGCGGCCGTCGGCCTTGGCGCGTTGGACCTCTGTCATTCCGGCCGGATGCATCCGGCCCTCGCCGATCAGACGGTTGACGATGGAAACGTTCCGCGCTGACCAGGGACTTTGCCTTCCGCGAGGGGTGAAGCGCCGGCAGAAGGTGATCTCATCCCGCCGTCGTAGCCGGCCATCGATCCAGCCGTGGCACAGGGCTTCGTCGAGCGCCTGGTCATAGGTCAGGCTGGTGGGCCGGGTCGTGTTCTGCTTGGCGAGGACCAGCCACACCCCTGCCGAGTTGTCGTGGTGCCTGCTGAGCCACTCCCGCCAGGCTCGGGCATCGGCAACGGTCAGTTCCAGTAGTTCGTCGCTCATCGTCATTGTGCCCCTGATCATCATCAAAGGGATGGTTGTCGGCGGTCACCCGAAGGTGAGAGCCCAGAACGGGGGCCTGCCGGCGGTGGCGCTGGATCGGCCAGCGGTGGAGCCGGCCGATCTCGTCCTTCGCCACGTCGCCACCACGTCCTCTGGACGGATGACGGTCGCCCGCCTTCACCAGGCCTTGCCAGCCTGCTCCCGGATCGTGTGGTTGATCCGGTTGAAGAAGTTGGTGATGGCGATGTTCAAGATGATCGCCGACATCTGCTTCTCGTCGAAGTGGGTGGCAGCGGCGTCCCAGATCTCGTCGGTCACGCCCGGCGCGCCGTCCTGGATCCGGGTGGCGGCCTCGGTCAGCGCGAGCGCTGCCCGCTCCTCCTCGGTGAAGAACGGGGTCTCGCGCCAGGTGACCACGCTGTGCAGCCGCTCGTCGGTCTCTCCATGCTTCTTCGCCGACTGGACGCCGGCGAACACACACGGGCTGCAGCCGTTGATCTGGCTGGCCCGCAGATGGACCAGCTCGAGCACGAGCGGGTCGACGCCACCGGCGTGAATCGCCTTCTGGAGATGCGTGATCCCTGTGATCACGTCGGAATTCGCCACGCTCTTCATGCGTG
This sequence comes from Nonomuraea fuscirosea, assembly GCF_035917475.1. Classification (NCBI taxonomy): domain Bacteria; kingdom Bacillati; phylum Actinomycetota; class Actinomycetes; order Streptosporangiales; family Streptosporangiaceae; genus Nonomuraea; species Nonomuraea fuscirosea. The sequence goes on from NZ_CP109074.1 coordinate 4,310,490, forward strand.
CATCCATCAGTGTTGCTCCTTCATCGGTTACCTCGGCCCGTCCGGTTCCGTCATCTAACGCACCTTGGCGGAGGTCAACGTCATGGACTTTTCGGCCGAGGAGTTCTCGGTCGTGCCGGCGACGTTACGGTATGACCCGGTCAGAAACGGTCCTGGTTATCGAGCAGACTGTCAGCCATGGTCAACACCTCGGCGCGACTGCTGCAGTTGCTGTCTTTGCTGTCAACGCGGCAGTCCTGGACGTGCGCTGATCTGGCCGCCCAACTGGAGATCACCGAACGGACGGTTCGCCGGGACATCTCCCGGCTACGTGAACTCGGCTACGGCATCGAATCGGAGATGGGCCCATGGGGCGGCTACCACCTCGGGCCCGGAACCAGCATTCCGCCACTGATCCTTGACGAGGAGGAGGCCCTCGCGGTCGCTGTCGGGCTGCGCACCGCCGCCTTCAGCGGAGTCTCCGGCAGCGACCAAGCAGCCCTGTCGGCGCTGCTGAAACTACGCCAGGTGCTGCCGGCCAGAATCGCCGACCGGCTCGGCGAGCTGGACGCCGCGTTCACCCACACCGCACGACCCGAGGACAGCCAGATCTCCCCCGCGCTGCTCCTCGACCTGGCCACCGCGTGCCGGCGAGGCGAGCGTACCCAGTTGACCTACCGCGACGGGGCCGGAACGACGTCCACCCGCCGAGTAGACCCCCACCGGCTCATCTACACCGGCCGCCGCTGGTATCTCCTCGCCTACGACCTGACGCGGCAGGACTGGCGCACCTTCCGTACCGATCGCATCATCGATGCCACAGCCACCGGGCAGGCCACCGCCCTGCCCGACCCGCCAGATCCAGCACAGATGGTCAGCACGGGCATCGCGCTGAGGCCCTACCCGGTGCGGGTGACCATCCGCCTGGCCGTACCGGCCGATGAGGCCCGCAGGCTGGTGCCACCAACGGTCGGCGTCCACCACCCGGACGGCGATGACGCCACGATCATCGACATCGGCGGGCCCGACGCCGACGGCCTGGCCCGCTACCTGCTCAGCCTCGGCCGGCCACTCCAGATACTGCACCCAGAAGAGGTCCGCCAGGCATTCCTCACCCGCACACAACAGCTCCTCAACGACAACCAGTAACACGAACACCCGCCGATCGCTGACACGGCTACCCGCAGTGACGGATGTTGTCAGCCACCATGAAGTGCGAACTCGATCTTGACTGTCTCCATCGAGGTCCGCTCAACGAGACACGCCGCACTGCCGGTCCGCGAAGACGCGGTCCGGTCCGATCCTCCCCAGAGGCCCTTCAGGCGGCCGGTCGTCTGGCGCGGGGTGGCGAGAGGTACCGCACCTTCCTCGACGTCGGGCAGGCCACCATCGCCCGCGCCCTGAACACCGCCCGACGCGCCCTGCCCGAGGACCCTGAACGCACGGACGGCCGTCCGTCACGCCCTGGACGACCTCACCGACCGCCACGTGCCGTCCGCGCGTCGTTCAGTTTTGCCCGCTCCAGCCCCGTTGCGTTGTTGAATCGGGCGCAGCGGGTGAAGGTCGTCTCGACGAACTCGGGCTCGTCGGAGAAGGTCGCCCCGACAAACCAGGCCTCGCTGATGCGGCAGTTGTTCAGGCGGACGCCGCTGAGGATGGCGCCAGTGAGATCGAGACGGATGTCAGCCCAGTGGCGTGGGCTGGGGTCGGTGGTGCGGCGCTGCCACCAGCGGTGGACGGGCGAGTCCTGGTGGCGCAGATGATCTTCCAGGATGCGCTGGGCGGTCAGGCGCACCTGGCGTTCCTCGTGCGGGTCGCGGCTGCGGTCCGCGGCCGGGCAGGTGGTTCCAGCGTGAGCGGCTCTCTGGGCGGCGCGGGCGCGGGTCCGGGCGGCCCGCTGGGCGGCGCGGATCTCCTCGCGCCGGTCCTGCTCGGCCGGCGGGGTGAACGGCATCCGCAGGTACGCGCAGATCACGTCCACCACGCGCTGCCGCAGCGCGGGGGTCTGCTCGGCCAGGCGGTCCAGCGCGTACAGCCCGCCGAGCCGGACCGGGGCCTGGTCGCTGCCGAGCTGCTCGACCGCCTTGGCGTACCGCTCGGTGGTGCGGCGTTCGGCAGCGTCGTGCGTGGTGTGCGCGGTGGTCGACTCCTGGTGCCGCTGACGGCGCACGGCCAGCAGCAGCATCACCGCAGCGCCAACCCCGGCACCGGCCGCCAGCGCGGTCCTGCTCAAGGACACCCCGCAGACCGAGCTGATCAGGAGCGTGCAGGCGGTCGCGTCCGGCGACTTCCTGCTCGCGCCCAGCGCCACGCGGCGGCTGATCGAGCGTTACGTGAGCCGGCCGACCCGTGGCCTGGACATCCCGAACGCGAGCGGGAGGTGCTGGTCCTGGTGGCGCGCGGCCTGTCCAGCGCGGAGATCGCGCAGACCCTGTACGTCACCCTGAGCACGGTCAAGACGCACGTCAGCAGCCTGCTGCTGAAGCTCGACGCCTGCAGCGAGGTTCATCTGGTCATCGCCGCCTACGAGGCGGACCTCGTCGTCAGGCGCGAAGAAGATCACAGTTCTGTCAGGCGCGCAGCGTACGGCGAGCACGTCCGGGGTTTCCGTAAGCTCTGATCATGGGATGGGAGACACTCAAGCGGTGGGGTGCGGACGTCGCCCGCGTCGAACCGCTCACCGGCGGGGTCGCCAACGATGTGTGGAGCGTGCGGGTCGGCGGGCGGCTCGCGGTCGGGCGGCTCGGCGGCAGGAGCGACGCCGATCTCGCGTGGGAGACCGAGCTGCTCCGGTACCTCGACCGCGAAGGTCTGACCGTTCCGGTGCCGATCCCGACGACGGACGGCCGGCTGTTCGCCGACGGTCTGGTGGTGATGACCTACGTCGAGGGCGGCCCGCCCGAGACGGAGGACGACTGGCGGCGTGCGGCCGGCGAGCTGCGCAAGCTGCACCGGTTGACGCGGGGCTGGCCGCAGCGCCCGGGCTGGCGGTCGTCGGCCGACCTCCTGCACGCCGAGACCGGCACGAAGGTCGATCTCGGCGCGATGCCGCCTGAAGGCGTCGCCCGGTGCCGGGCGGCGTGGGCGCGGCTAGCCGGACGGGAGACCTGTGTCGTCCACGGCGACTCCAACAACCTGGGCAACGTCCGGGTGACCGCGGACCGGGTCGCGCTGATCGACTGGGACGAGGCGCACGTCGACGTCCCCGAGCTCGACCTGGTGCTGCCCGGCAACGCCGCCGGCCTGGAGGAAGGCGCGTACGACGTCGCCGCGCAGGCGTCGGCCGCGTGGGAGGCCGCCGTCTGCTGGGACGACGCGTACGCGGTCAAGCGGCTGGCCGAGGTCCGGCCCGTCTGAGGGCCGGGCGGAGAGCCGGTCTGAGAGCCGGCGGGTCACCCGGGGGCCTTGCGGCTGAGGTGCTCCCAGGCGCGGTACGCCGCCGCCCGCTCCTCGACGCCGGCCAGCACCATGTCATAGGAGGCGCCGCCCACGACGAGCCGCCGCGGCGGATCCGGCAGGCCGGCCAGCTCCATGATCACGGGCGCCGCCGTGCCCGGAGCGGGACCGGCGTCGTCGCCCCACATCTCGATCAACTGGTCGCGCAACCGCCGGTAGTGCGGGGCGGGGGCGGTCATCGTCGTGCCCGCGGTGAACAGGCCGGTGTCGTAGCCGCCCATCTGGACGATGGTGAGCTTGACGCCGAACTGCTCCGCCTCCATGGCCACCGCCTCGGAGATCGAGTCGAGGGCCGACTTGCCGGCCGCGTAGAGGCCGGTCATCGGGAAGCCGCCGCCGGTGCCCATCGTCGTGACCTGGAGGATGCGGCCGCCGCCCTGGGCGCGCAGGTGCGGCAGCACGGCCTGGGTGACCCAGAGCGCGCCGAACAGGTTGACCGCGAAGTGCGCCCTGATCTGCTCTTCCGTCGCCTCCTCCACCATGCCGAGCAGCATCGTCCCGGCGTTGTTGACCACGACGTCGAGCCGGCCGAAGGCAGCCACCGCCCGCTCCACGCCCTCGAACACGGCCGCCCGGTCGGACACGTCGAGCGGCAGCCGTACCAGACGGTCCGGATGCTCTGCGGCGAGGCCGGCCAGCGGCTCGACGTTCCGCGCGGCCGCGATGACGCGGTCCCCCGTCTCCAGGGCCGCTTCCGTGAACGCCCGGCCCAGGCCGCGCGACGCACCCGTGATGAACCACACCCGGCTCATGACGCCCTCTTTCTGTAGATACATCCTCAACTAGGCAAGACGGTACGTCTCGCCTCGCGATGCTGTCAAGACGGAACGTCTCGTCTCACGATGTGGTACGATCCCCGTCATGGTGAAGCAGCCCAACCCCGCCCGCCGCAGCGAGCGCTCCCGGCAGGCCATCCTCGACGCGGCCCGCGAGCTGGTCTCCGAGGTGGGCTATGCCAAGCTGACCATCGAGGCCATCGCGGCCCGGGCCGGCGTCGGCAAGCAGACCATCTACCGCTGGTGGCCCTCCAGGGGCGCGGTCGTGCTGGACGCGTTCCTCGCCCTCAGCGAGGCCGGGCCCGAGCGGAGCATGGCGCTGCCCGACACCGGCGACGTGGCGGCCGACCTCAAGACGGTGATGCGGGCGACGGTGGCCGAGTTCGCCGACCCGGCGTTCGAGGGGCCGATCCGCGCGCTCAACGCCGAGATCATCAACGATCCCGCGCTGGCCGCCCAGTATCGCGAGAAGCTGGCCGGCCCGGTGGACGAGGCCAAGAAGGACCGGCTGCGCAGCGCGCAGCGGGCCGGGCAACTCGCCGCGGACGCGGACCTCGACCTGGCCCTCGAGTTGCTGTACGCGCCCCTCTACCAGCGCTGGCTGCTCCGCACCGGCCCGCTCACCCCGCAATACGCCGACGCCCTCGTCGAAGCCTTCCTCAAGGCCATGAAACCGGTCTGACCTGGCCCTTCAGGACGGGCGGACGCAGAAGGGATGTCCGGCCGGGCTCGCGTACACCCGCGCGGAGGCGTCGGCCGGGCTCAGCCGCGTGCCGCCGGCGGCACGCACCCGCTCGTCCGCGGCCGCCGCGTCGTCGCTGGCGAGGTCGACGTGCAGCTGCTGGGAGGAGCCGCCGGGCCAGCGCGGCGGCGCCTGCCCGGGAGCGTGCTGGATCACGATCACGGGGAAGCCGTCGATCCGCAGGAAGTGGTGCGTCGCCGTCCTCGTGATCGTGCCGCCGAGCAGCCGGTGCCAGAACGAGCTCTCGCTCTCCAGGTCCGCGGCGTCCACGACGAGCGACGTGAGGCTGAAGGTCATGATGTCCTCCTCTGATCAGGTACGGAACACGGCTCAGACGACGGGGATGATGCCGCCGTCCACCCGGTACTGGGCGCCGGTGAGCCATCGGCCGCGGTCGGAGGCGAGGAACGCGATCAGCTCCGCGACGTCCTCGGGCCGCCCCGGCCGCCCCATCGGCACCCGCAGGCGCTCCACCAGCCGCCGCTGCACCTCCTCGACGCTCACGCCCTGGTCGTCGGCCAGGTGCCGCAGGTGCTCCGCCGCTCCTTCGGTGACGACGAAGCCCGGCAGGACGCACACCACGCGCACGCCGCGCGTGCCCACCGCCGTCGCCAGCTCGCGGCTGTAGGCGTTGAGGGCCGCCTTCGACGCCGCGTACGACGCCTCATGGGGCTGGGGGATGTGGCTGGCGATGGAGGAGACGTGCACCACGACGCCGGAGCCGCGCTCGACCATCCCGGGGACGAGGGCCCGGTCCAGCCGGACCGCGCTGAGCAGGTTCATCTCCAGGTCGGCCAGCCATGACGCGTCGGAACGCTCCAGGGTCGGCGCCGGCCGGGACTCGGCCCCGGCGTTGTCGACCAGGACGTCGATGCCCCCGGCGCTCTCCACCGCGCGCCGCCCGAGCTCGGCCGCCCCCTCCGCGGAGCGCAGGTCGGCGGGGATGAAGGTGGCGGCCAGGTCGTCAGGGGGCGCGGTACGCGAGGCCGTCAGCACGGTGGCGCCGGCCGCGGCGAAGCGGCGCGCCGTGGCCAGCCCGAGCCCGCGGCTCGCGCCGGTCACCAGCACGCGCAGCCCGGTCAGCTCTTCGTGGTCGATCGTCATGAGGGTGACTCCTTCGGTAAGGTGAACTCGACTCCGGAAACTGTACACACCAAACGGAGTCGGACTCACCTTAGGGAGGACTGTTGCCGTCACCACGTCCGCTGCGTGCCGACGCCCGCCGCAACCGCGAAGCGCTCCTGGAGGCGGCGCGGGAGGCGTTCCTCGCCGACGACGACGCCCACGTGGAGGAGATCGCCCGCCGCGCCGGCGTGGCCGTCGGCACCCTGTACCGCCACTTCGACACGCGCGAGGCGCTCGTCGCCGAGGTGTACCGCCAGGAGGTCGCCGAACTCTGCGCGGCCCCCGCCCGGCTGCTCGCCCGGCACTCCCCCGACGAGGCCCTGCGCGCCTTCCTGCTGCTGCTCGTGGAGCACTCTGCGGTGAGCAAGGGGATGGGTGAGGCGCTGGAGAGCATCATGGCGACCGACTCACCGGTCTTCGACGACGCGCGCACCGAGATGGCCCGCGCCCTCGACGACCTCCTCGCCACGGGCGCCGCGGCCGGCCTGATCCGCGACGGCGTCAGCGGGCGCGTCGTGCTGCGCGGCCTCGGCGGCATCTGCTCGATGCGCGCGAACGGCTGGCAGGAGGACGCGATCCGGATCGCCACCATCCTGTACGACGGCCTGCGCCACGACGCGGCGTCCACGGCGGGATCACGCCCGTGACACAACCATGACACGGCGCTGACGGGGCAGGGACACGGACGGCCGACAGTGGTGGAGGCCCGGTTCCGGATGACGGGACCGGGGCTTCTCGTACCACAGGAAGGCTGATCGATCGTGACTGAACGCGTGCGCGTGGCTGTGCTGGCGGGCGGGCCGTCCGCCGAGCACGAGGTGTCGCTGCAGTCGGCGCAGGCGGTGCTGGACGCCCTGCCGAGGGACCTGTACGAGCCCGTCGCCGTCATCATCGACCGGCAGGGCAGATGGCCGGCCCGGCTCGACCGCGACCAGGCGGACGTGGTCTTCCCCGTGCTGCACGGCCCGTTCGGCGAGGACGGCGTCGTGCAGGGTCACCTGGAGACGCTGGGCATCCCGTACGTCGGCTGCGGCGTCCTGGCCTCGGCCGTGGCGATGAACAAAGTGGCGATGCGGCGCGCGTTCCTCGCGGAGGGCATCCCGATCACCCCGCACATGTGGTTCACCGAGCACGAGTGGCGCGCCACCACCGACCCCTGGGGCCTGGTGAAGTCGCTCGACTGGCCGATGTACGTCAAACCGGCCGGCCTGGGCTCCTCCATCGGCGTCTCCCGGGTCACCACCATGGACGAGCTGCGCGCGGGCGTGGAACTGGCGCTCGCCCACGACCGGACGGTCGTCGTCGAGCAGGAGGTGCGCGCCCGCGAGATCATCTGCGGCGTGCTCGGCGACCACGACACGCCGCAGGCGTCGGTGCCCGGCGAGCTCATCGTGCCCGGCGACTGGCTGGACTACGAGGCCAAATACCTCAGCCGGGCCGAGATCGCCACCATCCCCGCCGAACTGCCGGAACGGGTGGCCGAGGACGTGCGCGAGCTGTCGCTGCGCGCCTTCCGGGCGATCGACGGCTACGGCCTGGCCCGGGCCGACCTCCTCTACGAGCAGGACACCGGACGCCTCTGCCTGCTGGAGATCAACACCATGCCCGGCTTCACCGCCCGTTCCGTCTACGCCAGGGCGTGGGCCGCGAGCGGCGTCCCGTACCCGGAGCTGCTGCGCCGCCTCATCGACCTCGCGTTCGCCAGGAGCGGCTCGTGATCCCCATGACACTGGACGAGATCGCCCAGGTCGTCGGCGCGACCACGCACGACGTACCGGATCCGCGGGCACGGGTGACGGCGCCCGCGGCGGTCGACTCGCGCGAGGTGGTCCCCGGCGGGCTCTTCGCCGCGACGGCCGGCGCCCGCGTGGACGGGCACGACTACGCGGGGGTCGCCGTCGCGGCCGGCGCCGTCGCCGTGCTCGCTTCCAGACCCGTGGGCGTGCCCGCGCTCGTGGTCGAGGACATCCAGGTCGCGCTCGGCCTGCTGGCCAGGCACGTGCTCGGCCGCATCGGCCCCACGGTGATCGGCCTGACCGGCTCCGTGGGCAAGACCACCACCAAGGACCTGCTGGCCCAGGTGCTCGAACGGCACGCGGCGACGGTCGCCACCGACCGGTCGTTCAACAACGAGCTCGGGCTGCCGCTCACCGTGCTGCGGGCCGACGCCGGCACCCGTTACCTGGTGCTGGAGATGGGCGCGGGCCGCAAGGGCGACCTGACGTACCTGACCGGGATCGCGCCGCCCCAGGTCGGGCTGGTGCTCAACGTCGGCAGCGCGCACGTGGAGCGCATGGGAGCCGGGCCCGCCGACATCGCCGAGGCCAAGGGCGAGCTGGTCGCGGCCCTTCCTGCCGACGGGTTCGCCGTGCTCAACGCCGACGACCCGTACGTCATGGGCATGGCGGGCCGCACCGGGGCGCGGATCGTGCGTTACGGCCGGTCGCCGGAGGCGCCGGTGCGGGCCGAGGACGTGCGGCCGGCCGGGCGCGGGCGGACCGCGTTCGAGCTGGTGACGCCCTCCGGCCGCGCCCCCGTCGAGCTCGACCTCATCGGCGAGCACCAGGTGGGCAACGCCGTCGCGGCCGCCGCCGTCGCGACCGTGCTCGGGCTGGACGCGGCCGAGATCGCCGCCGGCCTGAACGCGGCCAGGCGGCGCTCGTCCGGCCGGCTGGAGATCGTCGAACGCGCCGACGGCGTCACCGTCGTCGACGACGCCTACAACGCCAGCCCCGAATCCATGCGGGCCGGGCTGCGGGCGGCGAAAGCCCTGGCCGGGAACCGGCGTACCGTCGCCGTGCTCGGCGCGATGGGGCAGCAGGCGGAAGCCTCGCGCGCCCGGCACGCGGAGATCGGCCGGCTCGTCGCCGAGCTCGGCTTCGACCTGCTGATCGCGGTCGGACCTGGAGATCCGGTCGCGATGGCGGGCGAAGCGGCCGCCTCAGGACGGAACGTGTCCGTCCACGCCGTCGAGGACGTGCCCGCAGCCGTCACGCTGGCCACCGCCCTGCTCCGGCCGGGAGACGTCGTGTTCGTCAAGGCCTCCAGCGAGGTCGGCCTCGGGGCCTGCGCCCGCGCGCTGGCCGGCGCCTGACCACCCGCCTTTCCTGCACATCGAAGCGAAACGGAGTTCCATGCGCGCCATCGGCCTCATCGGCGGGTTGAGCTGGGAATCGACGGTGATCTACTACCAGATCATCAACCAGCGGGTACGCGAGCGGCTCGGCGGCAGCCATTCCGCCGACAGCCTCATCTGGTCGGTCGACTACACCACGGTCGAGAACCTCATCTTCGCCGACCGCTGGGACGAGGTGAGCGCGCTGCTGACCGAGGCGGGCGGCAAACTGGAGCGGCTCGGCGCCGAGGTCCTGCTCATCTGCAGCAACACGTTCAGCCGGGTGAGCGACGACGTGGCGCGGGCCGCGAACGTGCCCGTGCTGCACATCGCCGACGCCGTCGGCGCCGAGGTTCGCACCAGGGGGATGCGCAAGGTCGGGCTGCTGGGCACGCGCTTCACCATGGAGCAGCCCTTCTACCGCGACCGGCTGGCCGCCCACGGCTTCGAGGTGGTCGTACCGGGGCGGGAGCAGCGCGAGCTCGTCCATCGCGTGATCTTCGAGGAGCTGGTGCGCGGAGTGCTGCGGGAGCCGTCCAGGGACGCCTACGCCCGGATCGTCGCCGATCTCGCCGACGACGGCGCCGAAGCCGTCATCCTCGGCTGCACGGAGATCGAGCTGCTGATCGGCGAGAAGGACACCCCCGTCCCGGTCCTGCCGAGCGCGCGCCTGCACGCGGAGGCCGCGGCCGCCTTCGCGCTGGCCGGCCCGGCCTTGATCGACCAGGGTCCGGCCCACTAGCCTGATCGCCGTTCTGCCGGAACGGCGGGGGCCGAGCGATCGCGCCCCGCCACCACGAAGGCTCGGGGGCCGACTGACGATGAGCGCGGAAGAGGACTTCGAGCAGGTCGGCGCGGAGCTGGCCGACCTGGGGGTACGGATCTCCCGGATGATGGGCCGTCCCGCGCTCAAGGACCAGGCGGGGAAGGTGTTCGCGAGCCTCCAGCGCGACGGGGCGATGGTGTTCCGGCTGGTCAGGGAGACCCCGGAACACGCGGCCGCGCTGCGGCTGGCCGGCGCGTCCCTGTTCGATCCTTCGGGGCAGGGCAGGGAGATGAAGGACTGGGTGGTCGTGCCGCACACCTCGGCGGGCCAGTGGACCGACCTGGCCGAGGCCGCCCACAGCCGCCCACGCTGATCTGCGGATGTTCGGCGACGGGCGGGGCTCGCTCGGCTGCTCCTCGCGGGCCACCGACGCTGAGTCGCTCCGATAATGTGGGCGGATGTTCCCGGACAAGGTCTACGGCGCCTCCACCCGGGTCATCGGCGACCCGGCGCGTACGGCGCTCCTGCTGCCTGGGCGCGGTTACAACCCCGCCCGGCCGCTGCTCCACCTGGCCCGCAAGGTCCTGCTGAGCCATGACTGGACCGTGCAGGAGATCTGGTGGGACGTGCCCGGCACGCTCGACCAGGCCGCCGCCCCCGGCTGGGTGGCGGAGCAGACGCGGCTGGCGCTGGCCGCGGAGGAGGCGCCGACCGTGCTGCTGGTGGGCAAGTCGCTCGGCACCCTCGCCGCGCCCCTCGCCGCTGAACGCGGCCTGCCCGCCGTCTGGATCACCCCGCTGCTCCACATCGAGGACGTGTCGAGCGCGCTCACCGCGACGGACGCGCCCACGCTGCTCATCGGCGGAACGGCGGACCCGAGCTGGCCCGCGGGGGCGGCGGATCGGACCGGACTGGAATACCTGGAGCTGCCCGGCGCCGACCACGGCCTGGAGGTGAGAGGCGACGCGATCGGATCGGCCGAGTTTCTCGTGCGGGTGACCGCGGCCATGGAGGCGTTCGTGGGCGGCCTGTCCCGCTGACCCCTCAGGAGCCGGGTATCTCGTTGTTGGAGTAGTAGGGCGCCGTGAACGGGAACTCGGTCGCCAGCCAGTGGCGCAGGGCGTCATAGAGCTTGACGTAGAAGCCGGACTCGTAGGCGTCGGGCGTCACCCACCAGCTCACGTCCACGTCATGGCCGAGCAGCTCCTCGGTGAGCGGGCGGCGCCGGCCCATCGGATACAGGTAACAGCAGCCCAGGTAGCGGCCGTCGTCGTCGTAGACGGCGTACGAGAACGAGCCGCCCTCGCGGAACTCGCACTCGTGCCAGACGAGATCGACGTAGTCGTACTCCTCGGTGACCGGTTCGGCCGGCCAGCTGCCGCCGCGCGTGCGGCGGATGAGGTCGATGCCGGCGTTGATGCCGCGGACGTCGTCCCGCAGGTGGTCGCGGGTGAGCGCGTACGCCCTGACGTCGTCGTAGGTCAGCAGGGTGGGCGCGGTCCAGCCGGCGGGCAGGCTCAGACGCTTGACAAGCCCCTCGTAGTTCACGGTCGGCTCCCTGCTGTCAGTGGGCCGCGGCCCGGTCGTGCGCGCACCATGACGGACTGGTCATGATAAATCGGCGACTCGGGACCAATGGAGGGCATAAGCCGGACATTTCGCGACTCCCGCCGCCCATGAGAGGGCTCAGCGGCCCGCCGCGGTGGCCTGTGCCCGTTCGGCCAGGGTCCTGGCCAGGTCCACCACGATGGCGCGGCGGCGCGCGACGGCGGCCTCCTGGTCCGGCTCGTCCAGGATGAGGCGGCGCAGTTGCGGCACGGCGAAGTTCCACGCCACCAGCCCCAGGATGGTGAACAGCCAGTCCTGGGCCGTCTCCCGGCCCTCCAGGCCCGCCTCCACCAGGCCGTCCACGTGCCCGCGGTAGGACAGCAGGCGTTCCTCCCCGCCTTCGATCCGGTCGCCGGTGGTCTCCAGCGACTCCCACAGCAGCAGCCGGATCAGCTCCGGGTGCTCCTGGTACCAGTCGAACAGCTGCCCCACCGACTCGGGCAGCGTGCGCGGGTCGAGGGTCACCGCGTGGCAGATCTCGTCCATCTTGGCCCGCACGACCAGGCCGAACAGCTTCTCCTTGCCGCCGTAGTAGAGGTAGATCGCCTGCTTGTTGGCCTGCGCGGCGGCGGCGATGCGGTCGATCCTGGCGCCGGCCAGCCCATGCTCGGCGAACTCGGCGGTGGCGGCCTGAAAGAGCCGCTGCCGGGTCGCCTCCGCGTCGTATCTCATGCAGCAATTAAACCATCCAGTTGACTTTCTCGCCTAGTCGCGGCAGAGTCTAAACCAACCAGATGGTTTATTTCTGAGAGGGATCATCATGACCACGACCACGCTCGCCCCCATGCCGACCGGCTCTCCCCTGCCCGCGGCGCTCGAAGACCGTACTGTGATGATCATCGGCGGCAGCTCCGGCATCGGCCTGGCCGCCGGCGAGCTGCTGGCCTCGGTCGGCGCCAAAGTTGTTCTCGTGGGGCGCGACAAGGCCCGCCTGGAGACCGCTCTCGACCACGTCCGCGCGACGCCCGGCGCCTCCGCGCTCGGGATCGCCGCCGACGGAAACGACGAGAGCGCGGTGGAACGGGCCCTCGACCAGGCCGGCCAGGTCGACCACGTCCTCGTGACCGCGGGCACCATCGCCGCCGGAGCGCTGCTCGACACGCCGCGCGAGCAGGTCAGCGAGGTGGTGGACGGACGCATCTGGGGTGCGTACGGCGTCGCCCGCGCCGCCGCCCCCCGCCTGCCCGCCGGCGGTTCGATCACCTTCACCTCAGGCCTCTACCTGATGCGCCCCGTCCCCGGAGCGTCGGCGAGCATCGCCGGCATCGGCGCGGTGGAAGGGCTGACCAGGGCACTGGCGGTGGAGCTGGCGCCGCGGCGGCTGCGGGTCAACGCCGTCCGCTACGGTGTGGTCGACACGCCGCTGGCACGTACGGCGATGGAGCTGGCCGACGACGCGGCGGTGGCGGCCGCGGGAGAGGGATTGCTGATCGGCCGGTTGGGCACGGCGCAGGAGGCGGCCTCGGCGTCGCTGTTCCTCATGGCGAACAACCTCATGACGGGCACGGTGCTCACCGTCGACGGCGGCCAGGGTCTGGTCTGACCTCCTGCCGCCGCCGACGGATCCGCCACATGTCCTTACGGCAGGTTGAGCTGCCAGGAGACGCCGAAGCGGTCGTTGACCCAGCCGAAGCGGGTGCTGAAGCCGTAGGAGCCGAGCGGCATCAGCGCCTGCCCGCCCTCGACGAGCGCTCCGTAGAGCCGTTCGAGCTCCCCCTCGCTGCCGCACGTGACGTAGAGCGACATCGACGGCGTGAACTCGAATCCGTGCTTGACGAAGCTGTCGCTGCACAGGTGCTCCTGACCCGCCAGGGTGAAGCGGGCGAGCTTGATCGAGCCCTCCTTGCCCTGCTCGCCGGGGCCGTAACGGTCGGCGTGGACGACCTTGGCGTCGTCGAACAGCGACACGTAGAAGTTCATGGCCTCCTCCGCGTCGCCCTTCTGGAACATGAGGAAGGGAGCCACCTTCTGCAGCGGCGGCGCGGGCGGCGCCGCCTCCTCCTCGGGGGCGTAGAAGGCGGTGGTCCTGGCGACCGCGGCGGCGACCTCGTCGGCCGGCGCGCCCGCGGCCTGGTGGGCCTCGCCCCAGGCCCGGCAGGCGCCGGTGATGTAGGCGCGGCCCTCGTCGGTCTGGTGGAAGGTGGCCTCGTCGACCCGTTCGCCACCCCGCAGGTGCAGGGCCAGGCCGAGCAGCGCCAGGTCCCAGCCGACGCCGACCGAGCCGGGGCCGAACTGTCCCCAGAACTCCGGCGGCACCTCGGCGGTGTGGCGCAGTTCGAGCTCGGTGCCGCCGTCCTTGCCGGTCAGGCGCACCTCGACCTCGGAGAAGCCGGGGTCGGGGCCGAAGAGCCAGCTGACCTTCAGCAGGCTGGGCGGCTCACATTGCAGGATCTCGCCACCTGCGTTGCCCTCCAGCTGGTACGTGCCGCCCAGCCGCAGATCGCCGCTGACGGGCAGGAACCAGCGGGAGAGCCGGTCGCCGTCGGTGCACGCCTGCCAGACGTCCTCGATCTCGGCGTCGTAGTGGCGCCGCAGCACCACGATCTTGCGTTCGCCGTCGATCAGCTCCCTGTGTGCTTCGGTGAGCTCGTCGATGATCTTCCTCATGTGTCCTCCGTATCGTCTTTCCTGTGGCGTTCTCGCCTGCCGCGGGCCAGCTCCGTCGCCAGGGCGTCCAGGCGCTGGCTCCAGAACCCGCGAAAGCGTTCCAGCCAGAGATCGACCTCCTGCAGCGGGCCCGGCTCGACGGCGTAGAGCCGCCGGGTGCCCTCGGCCCGTACGCTGGCGAACCCGTTGTCGCGCAGCACCCGCAGGTGCTGGGAGACGGCCGGCTGGGAGATGCCGAACTCGCGCTGGATGACAGCGGTCACCTCGCCGGAGCTCTGCTCGCCGACGGCGAGCAGCTCCAGGATCCGGCGACGCACCGGATCCCCGAGAACGTCGAAAGCGTGCACGACCGGAGTATTTCAGTACGCGCTTATATAAGTCAATCCTTAGTCATCCAGGCCACGGGCGCTCAGCGCCTCCCCCAGCGCGTCGGCGTGCCGCAGCGACCCCACCACCAGCGGCACCGCGAACGCCCGCACGCTGCGCTCGACGCCCCTGGCCCGCTGCGCCTCCCTGACGCGCGTGGCCAGTTCCGCCACCACCGGCACGCTGCGAATGGTCAGCGACAGCAGCAACGACAGCCGGAACGGGTCCAGCCCCACGAACCTGGCCGGCGACAGGCAGCGCTCCAGTGCCGCCATCATGGCCGAGGCGCGGGTGGTGAGCGTCACCAGCCCGGCCAGCGCCACCGCCAGCACCACCCGCAGCACCGTGGACAGCGCCCCCTGCAGATCGACGAACAGCCACTGCATCCCGAACAGCGCCACGGCGAACCAGCGCACCGGCTTGACCTGCGCCCACGCCGCCGCCAGGCTCACCCGCGACAGCGCGTACAGGCCCGCCACCACGACCGCGGCCACCCCCAGCGCCGCCGGCGAGCCCAGCAGCACCAGCACCGTGCACGCCACCGCCAGCCCGGCCAGCTTGACGCCGGCCGGCAGGCGGTGCAGCGGGGAGGAACCGGGGACGTATGCGCCGAGCAGGCCGTTCATGCCATCAGCTTGCGGTAGAAGGCGATGGCCTCGTCGGGGGCGCCGTCGGCGACGACACGGCCGTCGTCGATCACCAGCACCCGGTCGAAGCCCGCCAGCAGCGGCAGGTCGTGCGTGACCACGAGCACCTGCTGCGTCATCTCGCGCAGCAGAGCGGCGACCTGGCGGGAGTGGCGCAGGTCGAGCAGTGTGGTCGGCTCGTCCATGACCAGGATCCGCGGCTCCAGCACCATGACCGAGCACAGCGCCAGCAACTGCTTCTGGCCACCTGAGAGGTGGTGCGCGGGATGGTCGGCGTGGCCGGCCAGGCCGTAACGGCCGAGGACCTCCGTCACGCGTTGCTCCACCTCCGCGCGCGGCAGCTTGCTGCGGCGCAGGGAGAAGGCCACGTCCTCGGCCACGGTCGGCATCACGATCTGCGCGTCGGGGTCGGTGAAGACGAACCCGACGTCGCGCCGGATCCGCGGGCCCTTGCGGCGGGTGTCCAGGCCGAGCACGGTGACGCTGCCGGACGTCGGCACGGCCAGGCCGTTGATCAGGCGGGCCAGGGTGCTCTTGCCCGAGCCGTTGGCGCCGACCACGCCGACGCGGCTCTCGGACAGGGAGGCGGTCACGCCGCGCAGCACGTCGCGCTCGCCCAGGCGTACGTGCACGTCGGAGAAGTCGATGCTCATCTCAGACCGCCTCGAACGGACCCGGCGGACGCCGCTGTGGTGCCCACCTCACACCACCTCGAACAGGGCGGCCACGCCCAGGCCGCCGCCGACCGCGGCCGCCGCCAGGCCGAGCGTTCCCGGCGGGGCACCGGCCCGGACGAGCCTGGAGAACAGCCTGGTCACCACGACCGCGCCCGTCGCGCCCCACGGATGCCCGAGCGCCAGCGCACCGCCGTCGGCGCACACCCGCTCGTCGTCGGCGTCCAGCGGATCCAGCCCGAGCGCGTCGGTGACCGCGAGCACCTGCGCCGCGAACGCCTCCACGATCTCCACCGCCGCGACCCGTTCCACATCCACCCCCGTACGTTCCAGCACCCGCCTGACCGCGGGCACCGGCCCCCAGCCGGGCAGCGCGGGATCACACCCGACGACGGCTCCGGCCAGCAGCCGCATCCCCGGCAGGTCTCCGCGCGACCGTTCCGGCACGAGGGCCACGGCGGCGGCGCCGTCGCTGACCGGGGAGGAGTTGCCGGCCGTCACTGTACCGCCCGGCACGAAAGCCGCAGGCAGGCGGGCCAGCGACGCCGCCCGCAGCGGGCGCGGGCGCTGGTCCTCCGACCGTCCGCCGATGGCGACGATCTCCGGTTCGAACCGCCCGGCCGCGCGGGCGGCCAGGGCGCGGGCGTGGCTGCGGCAGGCGTAGGCGTCCTGCCGTTCCCTGCTGACGCCGCGGGCCGCCGCCAGCGCCTCCGCCGCCGGGCCCATGTCCGGGTCGGGACGGCCTTCGGGGGCGAAGGGCGCCCGCTCGTACGGCTCCGCCGCGCCCCTGAACGTGCGCCGCGGCGCGGTCGAGGCGCTCTCCGCCCCGCCGGCGATCACCAGGTCCGCCTCCCCCGCGCGGACGGCCTGCCCGGCCACCAGGATCGCGGCCAGGCCGGAGCCGCACTGCCGGTCCACGGTGAGCCCCGGCACCTCGTCCCCCAGCCCGGCGGCCAGCGCCGAGATCCTGGCCACGTTGCCGCCCGGGCCCATGCAGTTGCCGAGCACGACGTCGTCCACCCGCCGCCCCGGCAGGTCCGCGGCCACGTCCGCGGCCACGTCCGCGGCCACCGCCGCGATCACCGGTGCGGCCAGCCGGTCGACGCCCAGGTCCCGGTAGGCGTGCCCGGCCGTGCCGATCGGCGTGCGCCGGGCCGCCACCACCACAGGTGTGTCACTCATGTCAGACCAGCCGCCGCAACTCGGCATCGCCGGGCCGCCCCGCCAGCTGGGCCGCGAGCAGCGCCTCCACCTGGGCCCTGGCCGGCTTGCCCGTGCCGGTGCGGGGCAGGCTCGGCAGCGCGTACCAGCGCCGGGGCCGCTGCGCCACGTCCAGCCGTCCCCGGGCGGTCGCCTCCAGCAGCGCGCGTGACGGTGGCGCCCCGGCCTCGATGATCGCCGTCACCACGGCGCCCAGGGACGGATGCGGCGAGCCGACCACCACGATGTCGCCCACACCCGGCACTTTACGCAGCACCTCCTCGACGTCCTCGGGCACGACGGTCGCGCCGCCGGTCTGGATCGCGCCGCCGCCGCGCCCGCGCAGCCGCAGCGGCTCTCCTTCCCGGTACGGCTCCGCGACGTCGCCCACGCTCACCCAGCCGGCTCCGTCACGCCGCAACGGGCCGGCCGCGCCGCCCAGGTAACCCTCGGCCGGCCACGGCGACCGCACCCAGACCTCGCCCAGCGAACTCTCGGCCGGGCTCTCCATCGCACGGACCTCGATCTGCACGCCGGGAAAGGGCCGCAGCCCGCCGCCGTCGGCGTCCACCGCCACGAACGACAACTCGGTCGCCCCGTAGTACGCGACCACCCGCACCCCGGCCCGCGCCGCCACCTCCCGGACATCCGGGTCGAGCGCCGCGCCGCCGACCACGGCCGTACGCAGGGAGCCGGGCCGGTCGAGCACGTCCGGCAGCCGGTGCGGCACCAGGTGCACGGCGGTGGCCTCGTCCAGCAGGGCGTCCAGCGACCCGCCGGGCCAGCGGCCGGGCACCACCGCCGTCGCGCCGGTGGCCAGGGCGTGCAGGGCGGCGAAGGAGTAGAGGGAGGACAGCAGCGGCCCCGGCACCAGCACCACGTCATCCGGTCCGATGCCGGTCAGGTCGTTGAGGTACGGGTAGGAGGCCGTCCACGATCCGCGGCTGCGTACGACGGCGCGGGGCCGGCCGGTGCTGCCGGAGCTGAAGCACGCCCACGCCCGGTCCCCGGGCCGGGGATCATGCCGTACGGGAGCGCCCGCCATGTCTGGCAACGGCTCGTTCACCAGGAACGGAGCCTCCGCGCCCGCGACGCCCGCCCATCTCGTGGCGTCCCACGTGTGGTCGCCGACCAGGGGTGTGGCCCCCGCCAGGTCGGCCGCCAGCACGGCGACGAGCAGCTCGACCGGATCGGCGAGGCCGATGCCGACGAGCGTGCCGGGGCCCGCGCCCCGGTCCAGCAGGCGACGGGCGGCGCCGTCGATCTTGCCGGCGAGCTCTTCGTACGTCAGCTCGCTCAGGGGGCCGCGCACCGCGAGCCGGGCAGGGCGCTCGGCGGCGTGCGACATCACATGGTGCGCTACGGGCATGGAAGGGTCAACGCCCCCCGGCGCGGAGTCGTTCCTGGTGCACGGCCGGCACCGCGTCCGGATAGGCCCGCTGCACCCCTCTGACCACCACGGCGGCCAGCACCACCTTGATCAGGTCACCGGGCAGGAAGACCAGGGTGAGCTGTGCCGCGTTCGCCAGGGACACCCCGGTGACCAGCGCCTGAACGGGAATGCCGACCAGGTAGACCACGCCCATGCCGCCCACCAGGCAGGCCGTGAGCAGCCGGACGAGGCCGGGGCTGCGGCCCGCCCGCTCGACCAGCCAGCCGGTCACCGCCGCCCCCGGGATCCAGCCGAACAGGAACCCCGCCGACGGCGCGGTGAAGACGGCCAGCCCGCCCCGCCCGCCGGCCAGCAGCGGCAACCCCGCCGCGACCAGCACCAGCAGCACCACCACGGCCAGCGCCGCCCGCCACGAGCCGAGGATCGCGCCCGCCAGCATCACGCCGAGCGTCTGCAGCGTGATCGGGACCACGTTGCCGAAGACGTTCAGCGTGCCGGGCAGGCCGAGCACCGCGATCAGCGCCGCGAACACCGCCACCCGCGCCAGGTCACCCGTCGGGAACCGGCGCTGCTTTCCTGCATTCGTCATGGGGTCGATCCCACACCAGAACGGTCACGTGGGGGCATGGAGGTATCCCACAACATTCCCGCCGATCATCTGCGAGGATCGATACCGCCCCCGCCCCGCGGAGACATCTTGCCGCAGTTCCCTGCCCCGTGCCGGACGCCGACAGGAGATCACGGATGACCATCCGCGCCGACGCCCAGTCCTTCGACCGGGTCGCCATGGAGTACGAGCGGCTGCACGAGCTGCAGGGCGACTCCCTGGGGACGTGGCTCGCGGAAGTGCTGCCGGCCGGCGGCGAGCGGGCGCTGGACCTGGGCTGCGGCACCGGCAAGCACACGGTGGCCCTCGCCGAGCGGTTCGCGCACGTCGACGCCGTGGACCTCTCCGGCCCGATGATCGACCTGGCCCGGGCCAGACGCGCTCGCGACAACATCACCTACCGGCAGGCGGACCTCCTCGACGTCGAGGGCGCCGGCCGTTACGACCTCGTGCTCAGCGTCGCGACCCTGCACCACGTACCCGACCTGCGGGCCGCGCTGCGGCACATCAGGACGCTGGTCGCACCCGGCGGGCGGGCCGTGCTCGTCGACACCGTCTCGCCGCGCCCGGCCAACCCGCGCTGGTGGCTCTACGGCGGCGCCGTACGCAAACTCCTGCCCAACCTCGTCCGGCGCGGCCCGGCGCCGGCGCGGGAGATCTTCCGCCTGTCCACCGGAGCCTGGCTGGACCACCGGGTCAGCGACCGTTACCTCAACCGCGAGCAGTTCGAGCGCGGCTACGGCGAGATCTTCCCCACCGCCCGCTTCGCCAACGTGGGCCCGCACGCCATGACCTGGGACGCCGGCTAGCCAGGCGCGGCATGACCGGTGCTCGCTGCGGCGGGATTCGTCGTCGATCGCGACGATCAGCTCGCGGATGACGTGCCTGTCGGGAAAGGTGAGGAACCGCTGGTCGCCCTCCAGCCGGGTGCCGGCGACCCGGCCCGGCAGCAGGCGCTCGTGCACGGCTCCGACGTCGCGCAGCACGTCCCAGATGTGCTCGGGGGACGCGTCGATGACGATCTCGTGGCGGATGGAGGTCAAGGCTGTGCTCCGATCTCGCGCAGGTGACCCCGGCGGTGCGGGCCGGCTCGCCGATGTTGATGCCGTGCTCGCTGTTGTCGAGGCGGACCAGCAGGTCGAGCGCGCCCCGGCTGATTCCTCGTCTTCGCCAGGGTCAGGCGGCCAGGCGCAGGGCGCGGGCCACGTCGGCGGTGGCCGCGGAGGTCTCCGTGGCGGTGTAGCCGTCGCGCATGGAGGTGTCGAGGTCCTTCAGGCCGTTGCCGCTGAGCGTGATCACGACGCGCAGGCCCGGCTCCAGCTCGCCCCTGGCGTGCCGGTCGAGCAGCCCCGCCACGCCCGCCGCCGAGGCCGGCTCGGCGAAGACGCCGTCGCGGCGGGCGAGCAGCCGGTACGCGGCCAGGATCTGCTCGTCGCTCACCGCGCCGATCAGGCCGCCGGAATCGTCGCGGGCGGCGATCGCGCCGTCCCAGGTGGCGGGGTGGCCGATGCTGATGGCGCCGGCCACCGTACGGGGCTCGGCGACGGGCGCGCCGTGCACGAGCGGGGCGGCGCCGGCCGCCTGGAAGCCCCACATGCGCGGCAGCCCGTCCGACAGACCGGCCTCCCGGTACGTACGGTAGCCGCCCCAGGTCGCGGTGATGTTGCCGCCGTTGCCGACCGGCAGGCAGTGCACGTCGGGCGCGCCGCCCAGGGCGTCCACGATCTCGTACGCCACCGTGCGCTGGCCCGCCAGGCGCGGCTCGTTGCCGACCGAGTTGACCAGCGCGATCGGGTGGTGGGCGGCCAGGTCGCGGGCCACCCGCAGGCAGTCGTCGAAGGTGCCGTCGATCTCGACGATCTCGGCGCCGTACCGTACGGCCTGGCTCAGCTTGCCCAGCGCCACGCCGCCCCTGGGCACCAGCACGGCGGCCGTCACCCCGGCGCGGGCGGCGTAGGCGGCGGCCGAGGCGCTGGTGTTGCCGGTGGAGGCGCAGATGACGGCCTCGGCGCCGGCTTCGGCCGCCCGGCTGATCGCCACTGTCATGCCGCGGTCCTTGAACGAGCCGGTCGGGTTCGCGCCCTCGACCTTCAGCCAGACCTCGCAGCCGGTGCGGGCGGACAGGTGCTCCGAGCGCAGCAGCGGGGTGTTGCCCTCGTTGAGCGAGATCGACGGGGTGTCAGGGGTCACCGGCAGCCAGTGCCGGTAGCCGCTGTCGATCAAACCATGCCAGGTAGTCATGTCCCACACCGTAACAAGTGTTTCGTATATGTCGTCAAGACGGCGTTGATGTAACATTCGTCATCATGGAGAACGATCCGATCGCGGGCCGCCTCTCGGCTGTCTATCCGGAGCTGCCGCCCGGGGAGCGGGCGGTCGTGCGGGTGCTGCTCGACGACTATCCGTTCGCCGCCCTGGGCTCGCTGCGTGCGCTGGCCGAGCGGGCCGGGGTGAGCCCGCCCACGGCGTCGCGCCTGTTCGACCGGCTCGGCTACGGCGGGTTCGCCGACTTTCAGGCTGCGGTACGTGACGGGGCACGGGATCGCTCCCGGCTGCTGGAGTTCGTCACCCGCCGGACGCCGGCGAACGACCAGGCGGGCGATCCCAGCGGCGATCAGGCTGGGGCTGTGTCAGGAGCCGCACTCGACCACACCCGGCTCGAGCCGACCCCGCCCGCCCCGGCCAGGGAGGCAGATCCGGCCGCCGTGGGTGAAGAGAGAGGCCAGGGCGCCATGGTTGGAGAGACCGACCGGGCCGCCGCGGGCGGAGAGGTGGACCAGGGTGCTCCGGCCGGCGAGGCAGGCGCTTCCTCGTGGCGGCAGGCCGCCGAGAACCTGCGCGCCGGGCTCGACGGCACCCTGACCGCCGTACCCGAACCGCTCTACCATCGGGCCGCCGCACTGCTGGCCGAGGCGGGATCCGTCTGGGCGCTGGGCGGCCCGCTGAGCGAGCTGGCCGCCGACTACCTGATCCGCCAGCTGGCCGGCCTGCGCCCCCGGGCCGAGCGGGTGCCCGGCTCCGCTCCAGGCCGCGCGCGCACCGTGCTCGACCTCACGGCCTCCGACGTGATCGTGGCGTACGACTTCCGGCGCTACTCCCCCAGCACGGCCCGTTTCGTGCACGCCGCGCGAGCTCGGGGCGCGCGGCTGGTGCTCGTCACCGACGCCTGGGGCTCGCCGCTGGCGGCCGAGGCGGAGGTGCTCATCAGGTTGCCACGCGAGGCCGCCGGACCGATCGCGCCACTGGCCCACGAGATCGCCGTCACCGAACTCCTGCTCGTCGCCACGGCCGCCCGCCTGGCCCCGGCCGGCCGCGCCGCCGGCCGCCTGGCCGCCCTCGACGAGCTCGTCCAGACGTTGTGACCGCAGCGGCGAGACCCCCGACCCGGTCCCCGCCGGCCCGGGGCAGGCCACGAGTCCGCCCTCCCCGTGACGACACCGTGCCGAACGGCACGTCCAGGGCCTGCGCCGGACACTCACCGGCTGGACCGCTCACGACCGCACCTTCGCCGACGTGCGGGAGTTGTTCGGCCCGCCCTCGCTTCTCATCGGCGGCAACAATCCCTTCTTCGGCAAGACGCTCGCCTACCTGACCTCGCACGCGACGGAGCCGATCACCTTCTTCCATTTCTGGAACGGAAGCGACCCCCAAGCCGAGCGGGCCCGGCCCCGCATCTACGACGAACCCAGTCCTCTTGGCCGTCCGCGCCGGAAGAGGAGCGTTCAAGGATACTTTCACCTTCACCCCGGAAGGCGGCAGACGCCGTCCCACCTGACGCTTCAGGGCCGCGACCGGGCTAAGCCGTCCTCCTGTTGCGGATCTTGACGTCGCGCAGGTCCGTGACCCCGATCCGGAGGATCTCGTGCGGGTGTCCGTGCGCCTCCAGCGCCACCATCGCCCCGAGGGTCGCCTCATCCTCCCCGTCGTCGGGGCCGGCCGGCACCTGGCAGCGGAACGTGAACACCGACACGCTCTGGTCGTGGGTGAACGTCCCCGCCTCGGTGAAGGCGGCGCCCCCGGCGGCCAGCACGGCGGCCCGGCCCGCGTCGTCGAGCTCCTTGAACTTGCCCCTGATCGTCACCCTGAACACGACCTCAGTCCTTCCGTACCGCGTAGTCGAGCAACTTCTCGCCGAGCATGCTCTCGGCGGCGTCCAGCAGTTCCAGCACGGCGGCGGCGATCGCGTCGGAATCCTGGCCGGCCGCCGTGCGCCGGCCGATCTCGGTCAGGACCATCGCGTGCAGGGCGGCGATCTGGCAGGCCACCACGCGCGGCACCGGATCGCCCGGCGCCGCGCCGGTCTCGTCGGCCAGGACGTCGGCCAGCGCGTCGGTCATCCGGTGGGCGAGGTCCTCCAGCCGGGCGCTCAGTGTCGGAGCCGCCCGCATCATCTCCAGGAACCGGCCGAAGCCCGCGCTCAGACCGACCTGCCGCTCGCGCCCGCGCACCTCCCGGCGCAGCCGCGCCAGCACCGCCCCGGCCGCCGACTCGCCGGGGGCGCGCTCGCGCACGATGCCCGCCAGCCGCTGCGGCGAGGCCTCCTCCGGCGGCAGCACCAGGTCCTCCTTGGCCTGGAAGTAGTTGTAGACGGTGTTGACCGACACCTCGGCCGCCTCGGCCACCTCGGCGATCGTCACGTTGTCGAAGCCGCGCTCGACGAACAGCCCGATGGCCACCTCCGAGATGTGCCGCCGGGTCTGCCGCTTCTTACGCTCCCGCAGTCCTTCCGCCATGCCGTCAAGCCTACGGCAAACTTTAAGTCCACTGCACTTTTGGAGTTGACTGCAGGAATTTCGGGCGCAGTCGTCAACCGTCTTCTGAAGGGCTTTGATCGACTTGGAGAAACCCGGCCTGAGGCGCGCACGACGGGGACGAGGCGCGCAGGCGGCAGCCGTCGTCGAGCGGGTGGTGAGTGATATGGCGCCGGGCCCGGACGCCCCTTCAGCATACGTCCCGCCTGTCCCCCTTGTCACAGAGGCGCCCCGATAAGGTCAGGTCAGCAGTGGTACGAGCTGCTTCTCCTCGTAGTCGAGGTGGGCCTCCAGTTCCCCGGTGAGCCGGTCCACCTCGGCCAGCAGAACGTCCGGGGCGACGTCCGTACCGTCGAGCAGGGTCTTGAGCTCGTCGAGCAGCCGGGCGATCACCTCGTGCTCGGCGCGCAGCCGCTCCATCACCGGCGCCAGCTCCGGATAGCGGTGCTCCAGCGCGGGGAACATGCCCGCGTCCTCGTGGGAGTGGTGCACGTCCAGGCCCTGGCACAGGGTCAGGCAGGTGACGCGCAGCTGCGCGCCCACGCGCGGGCCCGACCTGGCGGTCTCGGCGCGGATGAGGGCCAGTTCGCGGCGGAAGGCGTCGTGCATGGTGATCAGGGCGTCGGCCAGGGAGCCGGTTGGCGGGCCCGCGTCGATCGGCAGCAGCGCCACGACCGGCAGGACGCGGCCCGAGCGTTCCTGGTACGCGCCCCAGCCGGGGTCGGCCTCGACCGCGCGGGCGAAGACGCGCTCGCGTTCCTCGCCGGCCAGCACGACGGCCTGCGCCTCATAGGTGAAGACGCCGTCCTCCACAGTGACCCGCGGGTTCGCCACCAGGTTGTGGTACCAGGCCGGATGCCTGGGTGCGCCGCCCGCCGAGGCGATGACGAGGACGCGGTCGCCGTCGGGCAGGCAGCCGAGCGGCGTGGTGTGCGGGGCGCCCGTCCTGGCGCCGATCGTGGTCAGCAGGAGCAGCCTGGCTCCCTCGAAGGGGCCGCTGACCTGGCCCTTGTTGGCACGGAATTCGTCGATGATCTGCTGGTTGAAGTTCATGGGCATGCTGAGCGCCGGCTCCTCGCGGGTGGGGTGTCGATGACATAGGAGACCCGCGCGGGCATGCCGGCCGCGCGGGTGCTACGACACCGCGGGAGGCATGGGAAGACGCGCGGGCGCGGTGTGCTCAGGCACGACCGGTGGTGTGAGTGGCCATCACGTCATCCCCTTTGGTCCGGCGCCTCCATGCCCCCGTCCGTCCTCCCGGCGGCGACACGCGACGCGACCGTCATTACGCCCATATCCGTCGTTGACTGTCAACCGGGCGCCGTCGTCTGAAGGCTGAGTACAGTAACGATAGTCACCTGTTCAAGGAGGGAGCATGACGACCGTCAGCGGCAAGAGCAAGTCCCCCGCGAACGAGCCGGCCTGCTCGATCGAGCGGAGCCTGCAGATCCTCGGCGAGCGGTGGACGCTGCTCATCCTGCGTGAGCTCTTCCGCGGCAGACACCGCTTCGCCGACATCAGGGACGCCCTGGGCATCGCGCCCAACCTGCTCAGCGCCCGGCTGAAGACCCTGGTAGGCGCCGGAGTGGTGCGCACGCTCACCTACCAGGAGCCGGGCAGCAGGCAGCGGCGCAGCTACCACCTCACCAAGGCCGGCGCCGACCTGAGCGTGGTGCTCGGCGCGTTGCAGCAGTGGGGCGACACGCACCGCCCCCGGCCGGCCGGGCCCTCGGCCCTGCGCAGGACGCGTTCCACCGGCGAGCCGGTGCGGGTCGCGTTCGTCGGCGGCGACGGCCGCGAGGTGGCCGGCGAGGACGTCCTGCTGGACGTCCGCCCATGATCGGGGACAGGGCTTTGCCGCAGGTTGAGATAGGGCGCGGACCCACCGGGCAGAGCCACCCCGCACGCCCCCGGCCTCGGCGGGCCGGCAGCGAAAGGAAACCGTGATGACCACCGTACGAGCCGACGTATCCGGCCAATTCATGATCGAGGACGTTCTTCCCGTCACCCGACTCGGCTACGGCACCATGCAGCTGACCGGGCCCGGCGTGTGGGGGCCTCCCTCCGACCCGGACGAGGCCGTGCGGGTGCTGCGCCGCGCGGCGGAGCTCGGCGTGACGCTCTTCGACACGGCCGACTCCTACGGCCCGCTGGTCGCCGAGCCGCTGCTCAAGCGTGCTCTGGCCCCGTACGACGAGAGCATCGTCATCGCCACCAAGGCCGGCCTCACCCGGCAGGGCCCCGACCAGTGGACGCCTGTCGGCAGGCCCGCCTACCTGCGCCAGCAGTGCGAGATGAGCCTGCGCAACCTCGGACTCGACCGGATCCCGCTGTTCCAGCTCCACCGCGTCGACCCGGAGGTGCCCATCGAGGACCAGGTCGGCGAGCTGAAGGCGCTCAAGGACGAAGGCAAGATCGCGCACATCGGCCTGTCGGAGGTCAGCGTCGAGCAGATCGAGCAGGCCCGCGCCGTCGCCCCGATCGCCTCCGTGCAGAACCTCTACAACCTGGCCAACCGGGCCGCGGAGAACGTGCTCGACCACTGCGAGCGCCACGGAATCGCGTTCATCCCGTGGTTCCCGCTGGCCACCGGCGGGCTGGTGAAGCCGGGCGGGCCGCTCGACGCGATCGCCTCACGGCTGTCGGCCACGCCGTCGCAGCTCGCGCTCGCGTGGCTGCTGCACCGCTCTCCGGTGATGCTGCCGATCCCCGGCACCTCGTCGGTCGATCATCTGGAGCAGAACGTGGCCGCGGCCGGCCTCGACCTGACCGACGACGACGTCGCCGAGCTCACCGCGGCCGTCACCGCGCCGAACTGACACCGCTCCGCCGCGCCTGGCCGGTGACCCGGCGGATCTCCCGCGCGACGAGCGCGGGGTCCGCGAGGTGCAGGTAGTGGTCCGTGCTGGACGCCACGACGTGCCGTCCCAGGGTCGAGAGCGTCGGTCATCCACGCTCCCGTACGCAGCAGTCCGACGCCGGCCAGGAAGGACCACACGTTCGCCTGGACCGTCGCGAGGGCTGCCGGGTTCGCACCGCTCCGCTCGTCCGCGACGTCGAGCAGCACCAGCCCGGCCACGCTCGCTGGCCGGCGGGCACGGAACACCCGCAGGACGTGCCCGCCCCAGGAATGCCCCACGAACACGTACGGCCCGCGCTCCCCCGCGTTCCGCAGTGAGGCCGCGAGGTCGTCCGCCTCGGCGGAGACGTCCCGGACACCCGGACCCGGCCGGCTCCAGGCGTGGCCCGCCCGGTCGTAGGCGCACGAACGCTGCCCGGAAGCGGCCGATCGCCGCTGGAGGTCGTCCCACGTCGTGGACGAATCACCCCAGCAGGAAGCCGCGCCAAGCCCACTCTTCGCAGAACGCCAGCGGCAACAGCAGGACGAACAGCCCGAAGCCGGTCGCGAGTGCGGACAGGATCAGCCCGACGGGCACACCCGTCTCGTGGGCCGTCTCGGGCGCGTACACGCTATGCAGCCCGGAGAAGTTCTCGATGTCGAGCGGGTACACCCCGGCCAGCGCGCCGATCGCGACAGCGAGGAAGGCGAGGACGAGCGGAACCATGAACGCGATCCCGCAGTAGCGGACGAGCCGGCCAGTCGGACGCAGCGGAGCCAGGGCGGTGTCGCGCGGAATGCCGGCCGGCCGGCCCACCGAACGGCCACGAACGTGGCCAGACCGGCCGCGAGCATGCCGCCCGCCGCGACCACGTCGACGCCGGTGCGCAGGCGCAGCAGCCAGGGAAGCCACGAGACCCCGAAGGGGATGAGCAGGAACGTCGCCGGCTCGCGACGACGACGGCAGCCGTCGCCGGCTCGCGCACTGACGACGGGCGGATCGGAGACTGTCGAGCGCAGGGAGAAAGTCCTTGGCCACGGTGCACGGCCTCGGCGAGCAGGAGGTACTGCAGCGGGGTCATCGACTCGTTCGGAGCCAGGAAAGGCAGGCCGGGCGAGGTCGATCTCCTCTCGAACGGGTGACCGGGGCTCGGGTCCGCCAACTCGGGAATGTCGCTTTCCGTCACTGATGTACTCTTCGACAGCCGGTAACAGCAACGTGACCTGGTCACTTACGGGTGACAGCGGACGGGGGGACCCCATGTCGCACCAGAGCGAAGCGGACAGGGTGCTGCGTTCGCGGGGCCGGATGTGCCTCGACCACGACCCCGACGTGCTCCGGTCGGTCCTCGACCGGGTCGCCGACCGGTGGAGCCTGATCCTCATCGGACTGCTCGACGACAAGCCGATGCGCTTCACCGAACTGCTGCGCACCGCGCCCGGCATCTCCCGCCGCATGTTGTCGCTGACACTGCGCAGCCTGGAACGCGACGGGCTGGTCAGGCGCGTCGCCTACCCGGAGATCCCGCCCCGGGTCGAGTACGAGGTCACCGCGTTCGGACGCAGCCTGTCCGACCCCGTGCTGGCGCTCGCTCGATGGACGGCCGACAACCAGAACACCATCCGCGCCAATCGCCACGCCTTCGACCAGGCCACCGGCGCCGAAGACGACGACCTGAACTGACGACCCGAACCGACGTGGACTGAGGCCGGCCACCGGGCCGGTCCCCTCCATGTGACCTCGGTTCAGTTGAAGTTACCGATCAGCGGCCTGTAGTCAGTACTGCGAGGTCACCGGCACCCGGCTCCCGTTTCCGGGCAGCGCCCCGTGCCCGCGTGCCTCGTCCCGTGACGCTTCCCGCTCGCCCCCTGTCCCGGGGCTACTTCGGCGTGCCCGCACCCGGGCCGCCGCATATCGGAAACTTCGAAAGGACCCGCGATGACCCGCATCGGCATCATCCTCGGCAGCACTCGTCCAGGACGCAACGGCGAGCAGGTGGCGCACTGGGTGCTGGAGCACGCCTCCCGGCGCTCCGACGCCGCCTTCGAGCTCGTGGACCTGCTGGACTACCCGCTGCCGCACCTGGACGAGCCCATGCCCCCGGCCTACGGGCAGTACCGGAACGAGCACACCAAGGCGTGGTCGGCCAAGATCAGCTCCTTCGACGGCTTCGTCATGGTGACGCCCGAGTACAACCACTCCACCTCCGGCGTGCTGAAGAACGCGATCGACTACCTGAGCGCCGAGTGGAACAACAAGGCGTTCGGCATCGTCTCGTACGGCAGCGTCGGCGGCGCCCGGGCGGCGGAGCACCTGCGGCTCATCGGCGGCGAGCTCAAGCTCGCGGACGTGCGCACCAACGTGACGCTGTCGCTGTTCACCGACTTCGAGGGCTTCAGCAAGCTCGCGGCCGGCGAGCACCAGGTGGCGGCCCTGACGACCATGCTGGACGAGGTCCTCGCCTGGAGCCGCGCCCTGGCCCCGCTGCGCCGGGCCGCCTGATCCCCGTGCCCGGCCGGGGTCGCCGTCCCGCGCCCCGGCCGGCGCCGATCGTCTCGCCACACCACAGCAGGAGGAACCGTGCATTTCGAGTTGGGGCTCAACTCGTTCGGCGAGATCGCCACCGACGGCGGGCGCGAGCTGAGCGACGCCGAGACCGTGCGGCTGCTCGTCGAGGAGGCCCGGCTGGCCGACCAGGCGGGGCTGGACGTCTTCAGCGTCGGCGAGCACTACCGGGAGGGTCACAACGACTCCGCGACGCCGGTGCTGCTGGCCGCGATGGCCACCGCCACGCGGCACATCAGGCTCGGCACGTCGGTGACCGTGCTCAGCACGAACGATCCCGTCCGGCTCTACCACGAGTTCGCCACCCTCGACGCGGTGTCCGGCGGCCGGGCCCAGATCGTGCTCGGCCGCGCCTCGGCGACGGAGTCGTTCGCGCTGTTCGGGCACGACCTGGCCGGCTATGAGCGGTTGTTCGAGGAGAAGCTCGACCTGTTCCTGCGGCTCGAACGCGAGGAGCGGGTGACCTGGTCGGGCACCGTCAGGTCGCCGGTCACCGACTACCGGCCGCACCCGCGCATGCGGCCCGGCGGCATCCCCACCTGGATCGGGGTGGGCGGCACCCCGGACTCCGTGGTGCGCGCCGCCCGGCACGGCCTGCCGCTCATGATGGCCATCATCGGCGGGCAACCCCGGCGCTTCGCCCGCAACGTCGCGCTCTACCTCCAGGCGCTCGACCGCTTCGGCCATCCCGAGCTGCCGATCGGCCAGCACTCGCTGGGCCTTGTCGCCGACACCGACGAGGAGGCAATCGAGACCTGGTGGACGTACTGGCAGCCGGTCGTCGCGGCGATGGCCGCCGAGCGCGGCTTCTACGCACCCGACCGGCGGCGCTACGAGGCCGAGCTGGAGCACGGCGCGCTCTTCGTCGGATCGCCGGAGACGGTCGCCCGCAAGATCGTCCGGATGGCCCGTGAGCTGCGGCTGAGCCGCTTCGATCTCAAGTACGACATCATGCGCCTGCCGCGCGAGGCCCGCGCCCGCACGATCGAGTTGCTCGGCCGCGAGGTCGCCCCGCGCGTCCGCGAACTCCTCGCCGCCCCGGAGCAGGTGGCTCAATGAGCGACCAGGTGCAACCGGGTGGCTCGACAGGCGGCCTCCCACCCGGCGGCGTGCGCACCGTCGGCATTCTCGGGGCCGGCAAGGTCGGCACCGTGCTGGCCCGCCTCGCGGTCGCGGCCGGCTACCGCGTCCTGATCGCCGGCTCCGGCGAGGCGGCGCGGATCTCGCTGATCGTCGAGGTCGTCACGCCCGGCGCGGAGGCGGTGACGGCGGCGCGGGCGGCGGCCGAGGCGGACGTCGTGCTGCTGGCCCTGCCGCTCGGCCGGCATCGCGAGGTGCCCGCCGAGGCGCTGCGGGGCAAGCTGGTGATCGACGCGATGAACTACTGGTGGGAGATCGACGGGGTGCGCGAGGACCTCACCGATCCGCGTACGTCCTCCAGCGAGATCGTCCAGGCGTTCCTGGCAGGGGCCCGGGTGGTGAAGGCGTTCAACCACATGGGCTACCACGACCTCGAAGCGGGCGCCCGGCCCGCCGGCGCCCCCGGGCGCGCCGCGATCGCCGTCGCCGGCGACGATCCGGCGGACGTCGCGGTCGTCGCCGCCCTCGTGGACGCGCTCGGCTTCGACCCGGTGCCCGCCGGGCCGCTCGCCGAGGGCATCCGCCTGGAGCCGGGCACGGAACCGTTCGGCGCGAACGTCACCGCCCCTGAGCTGCGCGCCATGCTCGACCGGTTCCCGGCATCGCCGCGCGGACGTGAGGTACTTCACGCCAGGCGCGGGGAAGGTCCCCCAGGTAGAGAGACGTTCACCTCCACATCTGAGTTGTGATTCTCAACCCAGCCGGACGACGGAGAAGAACCATGGACATCGAAGGATCGGTCGCCCTCGTGACGGGCGCGAACCGCGGGATCGGCCGCGCGCTGGCCCGCGCGCTCGTCGAGCACGGCGCGGCGAAGGTCTACGCCGGCGTACGCGTCCCGGCGCACGTGCCGGACGCCGGCGTCGTTCCGCTGCGCCTGGACGTCACCGACCAGGAGAGCGTCGCGGCGGCCGCGGCCGCCGCGGGCGACGTCTCCATCGTGATCAACAACGCGGGGGTCGGCGACGCGGGCACCAAGCTGCTGGAGGGCTCCTTCGAGGGCGCCCGCCAGGCGATGGAGGTCAACTACTTCGGTACCTGGGCCGTCTCGCGTGCCTTCGCGCCCATCCTGGCCCGCAACGGCGGCGGAGCCCTGGTCAACGTGCTGTCGGTGGCCTCCTGGGCCGGGCGGCCTGACTTCCCCGGGTACGCGGCGTCGAAGGCCGCGCAGTGGTCGCTGACCGACTCGCTGCGCCAGGCGCTGCACGCCCAGGGGACGCTGGTGCTCGGAGTGCACGTCGGGTTCGTCGACACCGACCTCAGCGCCTGGGTCGACGCACCGAAGATCGGCGCCGACACCCTGGCCGAGCAGGTCATGGACGCCCTCCTCGCCGGTCAGTACGAACTGCTGGCCGACGAGAAGACCCGCAAGGCCAAGGCCGCGTTGTCACAGCCGGCCGGGCCCCCGTCCACCTCCTGATCCCGGCCTCTGACCGGGAAAAGCTGTCCAGCAGGGACAGGCCGGAGAGATCTCAGAACCGCTCGGCAAGGCTATCCAGGGGAGGTAGAGCGCTTGTCGTAGGTGTCGCGGGCGACGGTTACCTGTTCGATGTGCGTTTCGGCCCAGTCCTTGATGGCCTGCATCACGGGTAGCAGGCTGACGCCCAGTGGGGTGAGGGCGTAATCGACGCGTACGGGGACGGTGGGTGTGACGGAGCGGGAGACCAGGCCATCGCGTTCCAGGGTGCGCAGGGTCTGCGTGAGCATCTTCTGGCTGACACCGGCGATGGTACGAGACAGGCTGCTGTACCGCTGCGGGCCGTCGGCGAGCGCGGTGAGCAGGAGACTCACCCATTTGTCGCTGATCCGGTCGAGAAGTTGACGCGCTGGGCAGGTCGCGAGGTAGGCGTCGTAGGCGACGCGCGCGTGCTCACGCTGCTGAGTGGCGGTGCGGGTGGTCATCACACTCCTGCCCGTTCGGTACGCACTTCGAAGTTCGTACTTCCCAGCGGAGAGTAGCTCTCCATACGGTTGTCCTCAAGTCCGGAAACCTGGAAATGAGGAGGAGCTCGTATGCGCGCCGTTGTGGTCCACGCTTTCGGCGGACCTGAGGTGTTGCGGATCGCGGACGTGCCGATGCCGGTCGCCGCAGAAGGGCAGGTCCGCATCCGGGTCCAGGCCGCGACGGTCAACCCGGTCGATCTGGCCACTCGGTCCGGCGCGCTCGCCACGGCGGGCTTGCTGCCGGCGCGGGATGTGATCGGCATCGGCTGGGATGTCGCCGGAACCGTCGAACAGACGGGTCCAGGGGTCACCGGTATCGAGTGCGGGGACCAGGTGATCGGCTTGTCCGACCGGCTGGACGTACCGCTCGGAACTCAGGCCGAACACGTCGTGCTCGACGCGGACGCGGTCACCGCCGCACCTGCCGGCGTCTCGGCTGTGCAAGCAGCCACGCTGCCCCTGAACGGTCTCACCGCCGCGCAAGCGCTCGACGGGCTCGACCTGAAGACCGGGCAGACGCTGCTGGTGACCGGGGCGGCCGGCGCTGTCGGCGGCTTCGCGGTCCAACTGGCCGTCGCGCGCGGGCTCCGGGTGGTCGCCGTCGCCGGGGCCGATGACGAACCGCTCGTCCGCGAGCTGGGAGCCGAACTGTTCGTGCCACGCACGGCGCGGCTGGGTGAGGCGGTCCGTTCGCTGGTTCCTGGCGGTGCGCACGCGGCACTGGACGCTGCCGTGGTCGGAGCGGCCGCCCTCGACGCGGTCCGGTCGGGAGGAGCCTTCGCCGCGCTGGTGGCGGGAGGAGCGCCGGTTCCGCTGCGCGGCATCCGAGTCTTCAACCACTGGATCCGGGCTGACACCACCCTCCTCTCCGAGCTTGCCTCGCTGGTCGAAGCAGGCTCCCTCACCCTACGCGTCGCCGAGACCATGCCCATCGACCACGTCGCCGACGCCCACCGGCGCCTCGCCGAAGGCGGCCTTCGCGGTCGCCTCGTCCTCACTCTTCAATGAAGGACTTCTCAATCGGCGACATGAGGGCGAGCACATGAAGGACAGCGGGCACTCGCGGCTATCAGGACCCGGCCGCGGCGCGGTCGCGGTGGGCGCGGATCTCGTCATGGTGCTCGGAAACCCAGCCGATCAGCTGTTTGACGATGTCGATCAGGCCGCGGCCGAGAGGGGTGAGGGTGTACTCCACGCGGGGCGGGACCTCCGCGTAGGCCGTACGGGTGATCAGCCCGTCCTGCTGGAGCTGGCGCAGGGTGTGACTGAGCATGCGCTGGGAGATCCCGGAGACATCACGCTGCAGGTCGGTGTAGCGCAGGGTGCCGTCCTCCAGGCACGCGATGATCAGCATGCTCCACTTGTCACCGACCCGGTCCAGGATCTGGCGAACGAAGCCCATCTGGCCGGCCGGGATCGCCGCGCAGGGCCCCCGGCTCGCGGCGGCCGCCGATTCTTCCGCGTGCTCCATACGCACATTTTCCTCCGTGACGCACAGTGATGTGCCTTTTGTAAGCCATTCCATACTGGCCTACGTTGACGTTACGCACAAATAGTAGGAATTAGGGGGATGCTGTGCGGGTCGGAGCCCTGGCCCGAGGGGGCCGGCCCCAGGTACGGGCTGGTCAACCGGCGCCTGGAGCCGATCGTCGAGCGGTTCGAGCACGTGGAGACGATCCACCGGCCCTTCCCGCTCGCCGGCCACTTCCCCAAGGGCTCCACTCTCACCGTCCGTGACAACCCGCTCCGCGACCTCCTGGCCGCACACCTGAAGAAAGTGAATCGATCATGCCTACACTCGCCATCGTCGGCGCAGGCCCTGGCATGGGCCTCGCCATCGCCCGCACCTTCGGCTCCAAGGGCTACGACGTCGCGCTCATCGCCCGCAACCGGGCCAAGCTCGACGACCTCGTCGGCCGGCTCACCGCGGAGGGGGTCACCGCCGCCGCCTTCCCGGCGGACGTGCTCGACGACGACGCGCTGACCCAGGCTCTCCAGGACTCCGCCGCGCACTTCGGCGGCATCGACGTCCTGGAGCACTCCCCCGCCCCGAGCATCGGCTCCCTGAGCCTCGCCTCCCCCTCCGAGACCGACCCGTCCAATGTGCAGGGACTGATCGACCTGCTGTTCTACAGCGCCATCACCGCCACCCGGGCCGTTCTCCCCGCCATGCGCGCGGCCGGCGCGGGCACCCTGCTCTACACGAACGGAGGCGGCTCGGTCGACCCCCTTCCGATGCTCGGCAACGTCAACGCCGCCCAGGGAGCGCTGCGCAACTGGGTGCTCAACCTGCACAAGGAGCTGTCCGGCACCGGTATCCAGGCCGCGCACGTCGCCATCGGCGTGTGGATCGGCGCGGGCGGCCCTCCCGGAGTCCTGACCGCGGAGGCCGAGGAGATCGCCCCTCTCTACTGGGACCTGCACGTCCAGCGCGACGAGGCCGAGCGCGTCTTCACCGGATGACGACGACTCCCAGCTCTCCGTCGTCATCGGTCAGCGCCGGCACGTCCTCGGCGCTATCTCGGCGCCTGGAAGCCGCCGATCTTCCGCTCGAGCAGTTCGGCCAGCCGTAGCGGAGTGCGGTCCTCGAACATCGGGCCGATGAGCTGCGCCCCCACCGGCAGACCCTCCGGGGAACGGCCCGCCGGGATGGCGGTGGCGGGCAGGCCGGGCATGGTGGCCAGGCCGGCCCAGACGAGCTGGTCGAAGTACGGGTACTCGACGCCGTCGATGTCGATGCGCCGTTCCAGCGGATTGGGGTGGTGGTCGTGCGGGAACGCCGGAGTGGGCGTGATCGGGCTCACCACGGCGTCGAACTCGGTGAACAGCTGCCGCCACCCGTGGCGGTGGGCCTCGCGGCGGTTGTTCGCCTCGATCCAGTCACGGTGGCTGGACAGCATGGCGCGCAGCCGCGTGGCGTCGAGGCTCTGGTCGTCCGCGCTCAGTTCGGCGACGCGGGTGCGCAGCTGCTCCTCCGTTTCGATGGGAAAACGCGCGGTGGAGCCGGAGATCAGCAACCGCATGTAGAGCGTCGCGGCTTCGGTCAAGTCGGGCAGCAGCGGGCTGTGCCGGACGACGCGGGCCCCCTCCTCGACGAGCGCGGCGGCCACCCGGTTCACGCCCGCCCGCACGGCGGCCCCGGTCGCGATGAGCGGGTGCTCGTCGATGATCAGGACCCGGAAATCGCGCAGCCGCTCGTGGCGGGCCGGCGGCAGAGCCAGGCGGTGCGCCACGCCGAGCGTCAGCGGGTCGGGCCCGGCCATGACGTCGAGCAGGAGCGCGAGGTCGCGGGCGGTGCGCGCCATCGGTCCGACGACGGCGAGGTCGAGGTCGACCGGCAGGGCCGGCTCGGACGGCGCGACCATGCCGCGCGTCGCCGCCAGCCCGAGCGTCGGTTTGTGCGCGTACACACCGCAGAAGTGCGCCGGAGTGCGCAGCGAACCGGCGAGGTCGGAGCCGATGGACAGTGCGCCGAACCCGCAGGCCAGGGCCGCCGCCGACCCGCCGGAGGATCCACCCGGCGTGCGAGTGTGATCCCACGGGTTGTTGGTGGTGCCGTAGATCTCGTTGAAGGTCTGGATGTCCTGCAGCCCCAACGGCACGTTGGTCTTGCCGAGCACCACCGCGCCCGCGGCCTTGAGCCGCGACACCTGTACCGCGTCCTCGGGCGGCAGGTAGCTCCGGTGCGGCGGCATGCCCCAGGTCGTGGTCATCCCGGCGATGTTGTACGACTCCTTGACCGTCACCGGAATGCCGAGCAGCGGCCGATCCTCGCCACGGGCACGCGCCTGGTCGGCGGCGCGGGCCGCGGCCCGCGCACGGGGGAAGTCCGGCACACAGATCGCGTTGATCGCCTTGTCGTCCCGCTCGATCCGGGCGATCGCGTCGTCGGTCAGTTCCGCCGAGCTCACCTCACCGGCCCGCAAAGCGGTCGCGAGTTCCTCAGCCGTTCGAAAGTCGCTTTCCATGAATGCGACTGTAACGGCCCGCCGCCGGCACCCGGCCTTTCATATGTCACCCGTATCCGCCAGAAAAGCCCCGACGACCGTCTCGACTGCCACTCGTTCTGCCACAGACATTGCATCGTCCCAGCTCAGAAGCATCATCAGCGAATCGACGCCACTGGCAAGGGCATGAATTGCCGCATTGCACAACGAGACAGATGTCTCAACTCCCGTCACCTTTCGCAGCGATCACAGGCTATTCATTCGACCACTGGCCACATCACGCGGGAATTGTCCAGTGAACGGGATGACTCATTTCCATCTCCTGCCATCGCGCGCAGCAGGTGCTCCAGGCGCCGCTCGCCGTCGCGGGTCTGAGCGCCGGCCGCGAGTGCGCCGCGCAGCAGCTTCGCCGCGGCGGGCCGGGCGAACCGGCTCGCCCATGCGGCCGGCCCGCTCCAGCGGGTACTGCGTGCCGCCGCCACCGGGCACGATGCCGGCCAGCACCTCCATCTGACCGAGCCCGGCCCGGCCGATCGCCGCGAACGTCATGTCGGCCGCCGCGACGAACTCGGCCCCGCCGCCACGCGCCGTCCCGGCCAGCTTGACGCTCGTCACCTGGGGCTGGCTGCGCAGAGCCTCGCTTTCGCGCGCTCGTACGCGATCCAGCCAAGCCGGCCGCCCAGGCACTGCGCGACCAGGGCGCCGAACTGGTCCACGGCGATCTCGACGACCCCGGCTCCCTGCGGGAGGCGATGCGCGGCGCGTACGGCGTGTTCAGCGTCCAGGCGCTGGCCTACGAGCACGAGAACCTGGCCCGCGAGGTACACCAGGGCAAGGCCCTCCGCTCGCCGGGTAGCCCCGGTGCATTGCTGCACCGGGGCCCCCTCAGAACCGTGCGTGCCACTCGTCGCGGCACACGGCTCAAGCAAGCCGCGAAGGGCGGTTCAGGTGCGCTGTGCTGAGCTCCTGCGCAGGCGGGCGAGGTGGCCGCGATGGCAGGAGGCGTGAACAAGGCGGGTCTGGCCATCGCCGGTCGGACCGGGCCGTCCATGGTGCGTCAGATAGTCGGCTGCTACCGCGCGTCGGACGACGTTCAACCACCATCGCGCCCATTGTTCAGGCGATTCGGGTGGCTGATCCGCCGTGAGCAGGTGGTCTCCGTAGAGCGAGCAGCGGCCGTCCTGCTTGGTGAGCAGGCGGAGGCTGTAGCGATCGAGCGGAGGCTTCACCCGAGCACGCCGTTTGGCCCAGTACTCGGCCAGGGCAGGGTCATCGGGGGATGCTCGGCCCAGGACGAGCATGTGTCGGACGATGGGGGTCCAGGCGAACTTGGTGAGGTAGGCGCCGGTCTCCTGGTCGCCGAACACCCACCAGTCGTTCCTGAACTTGTTGAACTTGCCGTAGTACCGGTCGACGATCCAGCGCCTCGGCTTGTTCGGATGGCCGCACTTGGCCCACTTGAAGGTGAGCCTCCATACGTAGTTGTCCAGGGCGGTGAACACCTTGGACGAGACCATGCTGCGGTAGTAGGCGGCCCAGCCCCGCGCGATGGGATCGAGCCGGGCGATGACCGCCTGCGCATTCGAGCCGCGCAGGCTGCGCATTTCGGCCGCGAGTCGCAGCTTCAGCCGCCTGACCGCCGAGGGGCTCGGTGTGGTCAGCGTCTTGCCGTTGGGATAGCGGCGGATGAGGACGCCCAGGAACTCGAACCCCTGGGTGAGGTGAACGATGCGGGTCTTATCTTCATTGAAGACCAGACCCCTGGGTCTCAGCCACTGGGCAAGGCGTGCCTTAACCTGTTCGGCCTGCTGCCTGGAGTGGCACAAGGCGATCATGTCGTCGGCGTAGCGGACCACTATCGGGCGTCCTGCCACCGTCTCTCCGGCATGGCAGCCGTCCGTTCGGTAGCTGACCCCGGCGGCTTCTTCCAGCCCGTGCAACGCGACGTTCAGCAGGCACGGGGAGATCACGCCGCCTTGAGGGGTGCCCTCGTCGGTCGGTGAGAATCCCGTGCTCTTCTCGAACACCCCGGCCTTCAGCCAGTCCCGGATCATGTCCCTGGCGGGGAAGGATCCGATGGCCTCCAGAAGCCGGGTGTGGTCGATGCGATCGAACGCCGCCGCCAGGTCCGCATCCAGTACCCACATCCGTTTCGCCAGCTTCTGACTGGTGGCCTGGAAGATGGACTGGATCGCGTCTTGGCAGCTCCGGCCTGGCCGGAACCCATACGATCGGGGCTCGAACCGGGCCTCCCACTCGGGTTCCAGCGCGTTACGGACCCGTGCCTGATGACATCGGTCCATGATCACCGGAATGCCGAGCGGGCGGAGCTTGGCGGGGTTGCTGACTTTCGGGATGTGCACCCGCCTGACCGCGCGCGGCTTCCAGGAACCGATCGTGGCGTGCACACGCACCGCCACCCCGGCCCTGGCCTCGGAGGTCAGCGCGACCTCCCCGTCGATGCCCGCGGTCTTGCGGCCGGCATTGCGCTGCGTCACCTGCCGCACGCTCACCAGCGTGTTGGCCCGGCTGCGCAGCATCAGCTTCTGCAGGTTCCTGACCTTGGGCCAGTCCTCCTCCTGAACCGCCTTGAAGATCCTGCGCCGCAGCCGCCGTACCTGCTCTTCCTGCGCCCGCCAGTCGATGGTCTCCCACTTCTCGGCGTCCAGGCGCAGCAGATCCTCGGGTCCGTTCACCATGTGGCGTCCAACTTGTCCCTCGGCTCCAGCGGAGTCGGTGCTTCGTCGTCAAAGGCTCACCTGCCCACGTCAGCGCCCTTTCGGGCCCGGGCACCGTGCCCGGTATCCGGCCGGTTATCCGAGACCGTCGCTGGAGGAAGCGACCTTGCCGTCCCGGTCTCCCGCTGCCTTTCGGCCGCCGGCCTTGGCTTCTTGGGCATCCTGTTCCCGCCGGGGAGTTCAGCTCTCCTCACGGTCGGCCTACCGCTCAGGTCAAACCTGGAGCGGACCCCGACGGAGTTTCCATGTTCCGCACGCATGAGACACGGCTGGGATCGGGCGTCCTCTGTACCCCGAGGGCAACGGTGTCTGCACGGTCCGGGTTCGGTCCCCGGCCGCCGTTCGCCGCCTTCCAACGGCTCGGCCCCTGTTCACCACGGTCAGCAACCCGTCCCGCAGTGTGGACATGACGAGGCATCAGCAAGGATTCACGGTCGTTCGCCCTTCCAGCCTTCCCCTCGCCTGTGGCCCCCGGACGGAACGGGCACCCTTGGGCTTTCCTCTGGGCTCCGCACCCCACGATTACCCGCAGCGCACGCCAGAGCAGGGACAGGTCTCAGACACTGACCTGGATCACGGTCCCGACATCGTCGGGCCTCCCTTCTCGTGACCACTCACAACGTGCGACCTCATGTCGCAACCAAAGATGTCCCCAGCCGCCAGGTAGGCCCTTGATAGCGCCGCAGTGCTCTCGCAGGGTTTCTCGGGGGCTTGAGCAGCAACCGAACTCGGCCCAGTGACGTTAAGAAGCCCCCGGTGGAACCGTCCTATCGTCACTGGCCGTTCTGATGCGGGTGCCGGCTGGTAACACTGGTGGCCACCAGGTACCCGCGATTGCCGGAACCGCTTATGAATCGGCCAGGTCAGCGTGGCCGCCGAACATCGTTGCGGCCTGGCGGCCCGCGGCCTGGTTCTGGGCGACGTAGGGCCGTAGCTCTTCTTCGTAGACGGTGAAGGCGGTCATGTGGCCTCCGACTACCGAGGCCAGTTCTCGGGCGAGGGTTCGGGCGCCGATCAGCGCTTGTGAGGTGCCCATGCCGCTGGTCGGGGCGGCGCAGTAGCCCGCGTCGCCGACCAGGGCGAT
Source organism: Nonomuraea fuscirosea (assembly GCF_035917475.1). Taxonomy (NCBI): domain Bacteria; kingdom Bacillati; phylum Actinomycetota; class Actinomycetes; order Streptosporangiales; family Streptosporangiaceae; genus Nonomuraea; species Nonomuraea fuscirosea. The sequence goes on from NZ_CP109074.1 coordinate 4,350,560, forward strand.
CCGGCCGTACGACCAGTGGTCCAGGTGGACCTGGCAGGTCGAGGAGAAGTAGAAGTCGTCCGCTTCGCTCATCGCCTCCAGCAGCCGGGGGGCCTCCCCGCCGAAGCCGGCGAAAGCCGCTCGCACCGCGTTCTCCTGCTCGTCTCGGCTGCATCGGTCGAGTGCGGGCGAGGCGGTGGCGAAGGAGAAGCTGACTGTCAGGCGGTCCGGTGCGCCGGAGCTGAACAGATAGAGCGCCGCGCCGGGGCCTTGCTGCAGCAGGCCGCTACGCTCCAGGCCAAGGTGGTTGGAGGTGCTGAAGCCGACTCCGGACAGGCCCAGGTGGCGCAGCGCATCGGCGTGCGGGCCGAAGGCCAGTTGCCGCACCTTGGAATAGACACCGTCCGCTCCGATCACCAGGTCGAACTCGCCGGCGGTGCCACGCTCGAACTCGACCACGACGCCCGACCCGTGCTGGGTCAAGGCGCTGATCGAATCGCCGAACACGTAGGTCACGTCCTCGGCGGTGATGCGGTGAAGGATCCGGGTCAGCTCCTGCTTCGGCACCTCCAGTTCGCCGGCGAAGACCTCGGCGGGCAGCCGTCCGGTTTCCACGCCCTTGTCGTCCAGCAAGGTGGTGCCGCGCATCTTCATGTCGTGCCCGCGCATCTCGGCGAGGACGCCCAGTTCCTCCAGCACGTCGAACGCCTCGCCGCGGAAGTCCACCGCGTAGCCGCTGTCGCGAAGCTCGGGCGCGCGCTCGACCACGGTCACCTCGTACCCGTCGCGGTTCAGGAAGAAGGCGAGGGTGGGTCCGGCCACGCTCGCGCCTGAGATCAGAACTTTCGTCTTGGTCATGGGCGTGACGGTAAGCCGATTTGTCCATCTGGTCAAACCATTTGGATGAACCGAATGGTCAAACCGTCGGCTATGCTGCACGGCATGGGAAACCGAGAGGATCTGCTGGCCGGAGCCAAGCGGTGCCTGATCGAACGCGGGTGGGCTCGCACGACCGTCCGGGACATCGCCTCGGCCGCCGGAGTGAGCCATGCCGCCATCGGCTACCACTTCGGCTCCAAGGACGCCCTGCTCACCCAGGCCCTGGTGGAAGCGGTCGACGAACTCAGCGACGAACTCGCCCGCCGCACCCCCTCGGACGAGCCGGAGCAGCGCTGGCAGGCCCTGATCGACAGCTTCACCACCCACCGGGCGTTGTGGGTGGCGCAGCTCGAGGCCGCGGTGCAGGCGGAACGGTCACCGGAGGTGCGCGAACACCTCGCCAGAGGGCAGCGCGAGGGACGGGAAGGGCTCGGCGGCTCAGTCCCGCTCGCCCTGCTGACCGGACTGATGATGCAGTGGCTGCTGGACCCGGACCACGCGCCCGCCGGCGCGGACGTGATCGCGGAACTCCGATCACTCGCCACCCAACCCTGACAAGGCCAACCTGTGGGAGCCGGATGAGCTGACATGAGCGCTCCGCTCCCGAGGTATCCCCTGTCTCGAAGTAGTCGTGATCTCGCTGCGGCACCTTCGTGAGGGTGTCGGGATTAGAAGATTTCCCGACACCCCGCCGAAACAGCTCCCCGCGGCCCGGAAAATGAGACTTCGCGACACAAAACGCCGCCTCGGATGGGTGTTTTCGAGCTCGAATTGACGACAGGATTTCCCGACAGGTAGAAGTGGGCTCCCGTCCCCCATCCGAGGAACCGCCGGTGCGGATCGTCTACTCCCGCTCGTCCACCGCCACACAGTCCCTGCTGCGGCAGCGGCACATCCTCACCGAGGCCGGACTCCTCATCCGGACCGAAGGCGTCGCCGAAGGGTTCCGCCCGGCCGAAGGGGTGCTGCTGTTCGAGGACCCGGCGACAACGTCGAAGATCCCGGCGCTGGAGCGGCCCGCGTTCGCGAAGGTCGCCGCCGCCGCGCACCCCGGCGACGTCCTGACGGTCTCGGAGCTGTTCCGGCTGTGCCGCGACCTGATCGACATCCACGCCGTGCGCGACTGGTGCCAGGCCCGCGGCATCGCCCTGCGCGTCCTGTCCGGACCGCTGTCGAACTTCCATGACCTCGCGGCCAACGACGCCACCACCGCACTGCTCATCAACGTGATCACTGCGGTCGGGCAGTTCCAGCGCGACATCCAGAACGAGCTGACCGTCGAGGGGATCGCCGCAGCCGAGGCCGAAGGCCGCTACCGCGGCCGGCCACCCGCGCTGGACGGTGACCGGCGCGAGGACGTACGGGCGGCCTTCCACGAGGGCGCCTCGATTGCGGCCTTGGCACGGGCTCATGGGGTGAGCCGGGCGGCCGTACGAACCGCCCTGGCCGACCTGCTCCCCGGCCAGGGCGTCCTGCCTCGGCCATCGGCGTGATCGGAGGGAAGGGGGTCAGGCGACCAGGTCGAGGTCAAGACGGCGGCTCATGTCGATGTCGATCGTGCCGTACAGGTTGGCGTTGGACCAGAACAGCGGCGAAAGTCCTCGCTTGTCGGCGTCGGTCAGCTTCTTCTGCCAGGCGGTGTCCTTGAGCACGGACTGAACCAGCAAGGTGTTGATGAAGACCAGCGCCGACTGGAGCAGGTGCAGGCTGAGCATGGAGACCTCCTGGAGCTCCTTGTCGCTGCCGGGGATGGTGCCGGCGCTGCCGTAGAACAGGTCGGTGTTGGCCGAATTCCAGTTCTCCACGACCTGCAGGCCCTCGTGGATCTCGCGGCGCAGCTCCTGCGAGGCGACGTACTCGGCGACGAACACGCTCTTGACCGCCTTGCCGAGTTCTTCGATGGCCTTGTAGGTGGGATGTTTGGGGCCGCCGCGGGTGAAGCGTCGCAGCGCCTGCTCGGCCTCGGCCGTGCCCAGCCGCAGGGCGGTGGCGTATTTCACCATCTGGTCGTACTGCTGAGCGATGATCTCCCAGTCGATCGGCTTGTCGGCCACCATGCCGGTCAGGCAGGACGGGACCTGATCATCGGCGTCGGCCTTCACCAGCTTCTGCCGGGCGATGTTCTTCATCCGCGGCAGCAACTTGAATCCCAGCAAGTAGGAGAACGCGAACCCGACCAGCGACTGGCCATGACTATCGGTGTACTGGCGGTCGATGGTGGCGTCGGTGCAGTGCCGCAGCACGCCCTCCATCATCGCGGCGACCTCGGAGGCGTTACAGGAACGAAGCTGGGAGTAGACGCACACCGATTTCCGGTCCACGTGCCAGTAGATCATGACGCCCGGGCCTCCGTACCGGGCGTGGTACTCGGTCATCAGGTTCGACGACCATGACCCGAACTTCTTGGAGTCCGACGCGCACGCGGTGCCGTCGCCCCACCACAGCGGATCCCGCATCCTCAACGTGGCGTTGACCAGGGTCGCGATCGCCGCTCGCAGGTTGTCGCGGTTGACGAACAGATGCCGGGTGGCCCGCAGGGCCGCCTCGGTCTCGCCGTGGCGGCCGCCGTCGGCGACCCGCTTGATCCCCACGTTCGTGCCCAACGCGTACAGCACCAGCAGCAGCCGTTTGCGGATCACGTCGCGCGGGGTCGCCTCTCTGGTCGCGACCGTGGTGAAGGCGTCGGTGAAGTCGGTGACGAAGTCCGACTCCTTCACGAAGTCCAGCAGGTCGATGATCCCCCAGCGGGCGGCGATTTCGGTGTGCAGCGCCCTCAGGTTCTCCGGGACCTTCAGCTTGCCAAGGTCGGGGATGTGCCGGCGCGGCTCGCTGCGGTGCGTCTTCACCTTCGTCCTGCCGGACTTGTTCCTGCTGACGGCTCGGCCGCAGGCTGCCATCGAGGCGCGCATCGCCTCCTGCAACGTGGCAATGAACACGGAGGAGTCCAGCGGCTGGTACAGGTTCTCGTAGTGGACGTCGCGGTTGTCCTCGAAGTCGGTCGGCAGGTCCTCCTCGGGGTTGCGCCAGCGGCGGGCGCCGGCGACGTAGATCTCGCGGCGGCGCAGTGCGTCCTTCAGCGACACGATCACGCACAGCTCGTAGGAGGCCCGCTCGATGACCCCGTTGTCATCGACGACGGCTTCCAGCCAGCCGTCCGGCACCACCCCCTTGGATGGGGACGTTCTCGCTGGCGTCGTAGTGGCGGGTGGTGTTCGGGATGTCGGCGTAGCGCTGCAGCAGGTCCACGGCGTCCATCACCGGCCGGTAGGCGGTGTTGTTGCACTTGAACTCGATCGCGGCCAGCAGCTTGGGCAGCATCCGCCGGTAGTAGGAGGTGTAGGAACTGGTCAGCACCGTCCGCACCCGAGCCTTATAGGCCCTGGCGTCCGCCTTCGCCTCGGCCACCAACGCCTCCAGCGTCGCCTCCTCGCCCGGCACCGCCGGGAACACCACCTGCCGGACCGCGCCCTCCGGCGCCCGCAGCGACGCTTCGGCGATCGAGAACAGCTTCTCGGTCTTGCGGTGCACCTTCTTGGCCTCGGCCTCGATTGCCTTCTCGACCTTCCGCTCCGCCCGCGTGTTGATCTTCGACACCAGGCCGATGAACAGATCGACCAACGCGTCCGTGATCTCCGTCGTCCGCGACCAGGCCAATGCGGCCACCAACGTCAACCGGACCGGCGGCTGATTCGCCGCGAAGTCCGAGGGATGCGAGGCCATCGCCCGCGCCCGCCAGGAGGCCACCAGCCGGTCGGAGTACCCTCCGAACAGATCCACCGCCAGGCCCAGCGCCTTGGCCCGTCGCAGCTTGACGATCTCTTCCAGCAGCGTCTCCAGCCCCAGCCGCCCGGGGTCGGACTTCAGCTCCAGCAGGAAGCCGTCCTCACCCGTGGCCAGCTCCCACAGCGACCGCGCCGAGTCCGCCGACAGCCCGTTCAGCACATGCAGGCAGAACTCCCGCTCGAACCGAGCCCTGCCCGCGCCCACGATCCGCTCCACCCTGCCTGGTGGCTCGATCTTCAAGGTCCGGCAGCGCGACAGCAGCGCTGCCCGCAATCCCTCATCGGTGAACACCATCGGGCAGATCTTGTCCGCCAGCCACTCGGCCAGCACATCCTCATCCGCCCGGGTCGACTCCCGAAATCCCAGCGCGTCCCGCACCTGTGCCCGGTGCCGCTCGATCGACCGGCCCGACCAGTCGTACTCCGCCAGCAACGCCAGCTCGACCTTCACCTGTCCGGCCACGTAATCCACCGCGGCCTTAGGCAGCTCACCCACGTGCCGTGGGAACCGGCCCTCGAGCTCGAAAAACTTCAGCATCAGGCCGAATCCCAGACGGGTCGCCCCCGTCTTGTTCCCCACCAGTTCCCAGTCGCCGTCCAGCAGCGTCCAAGCCGCAATCAGCTCTTCCGGCTCCCACTCCCGCCGCACCCGAACCCGCCCTCCACCTGACCGTCTCCGACACGAACACGATCAAGCAGAAACCCCACCCGCCCAGCCGGATTCACCGCTCCGAAAGGGGTCCCGGTAGCAATGAAGAAATTTCCAACGAAGTAATGCCTGACCTGCACTAACGACCGCGTTTGACGGGTTGGTGATCACTGCCGCTACGTTCGTTCCGGTTTTGTCCGGTACGGCAGGTAGAGGTGGTGCGTTGTCCGAGAAGATGTTCTCCGAGGAGCAGCTGGAGCAGCTGCGCTCGTTCCCGGAGATCACAGGCGATGAGTTGATCAGGTATTTCACGCCGACGGCGGCGGATGTGGCGTTCGTGAGTCCCGGTGGGCGCGGGCCTGTTGATCGGCTGGGCATGCTGGTCCAGCTGTGTAGCCTGCCCTGGCTGGGGTTCGTGCCCGACGATGTGGCCTCAGCGCCGGCCGCGGCGGTGGCGCGGGTGGCCGAGCGGCTCGGGGTGACGCCGGCCGCGCTGCGGCTGTACGGCAAACGCGATCAGACCCGCTCGGATCACCTGAGCCAGATCGCCAAGTATCTGGAGTGGCAGACCGCCCCGGCGGGCAGCCAGGCGATGAAGGAGCTGGAGCAGTTCCTGCTGGACCGGGCGATGGAACACGACTCGCCGACGCTGCTGTTCAACCTGGCGCGCGAGTATCTGAGGGCGGCCAAGGTGATCCGGCCCGGCGTGCTCATCCTGGCCAAGATGGTCGGCACGGCCCGCAAGGCGGCCGCCGAGCTGACCTCGCAGCTGGTGGGGCACCTGCTGACCGCTGAGCTCCGCGCCGACCTGGAGCGGATGCTGGCCGTGGATGCGGGGCTGGGGATGACCCGGCTGGAGTGGCTGGTCAGCCTGGCCCGCGACGCGTCGGCGACCTCGGTGAAGACCTCCATCGACAAGCTGACCTGGCTGCGCGCGATCGACGCCCACCAGATGGATGTGTCGGTGCTGCCGAACGAGCGCCGCCGGTTCCTGGCCCAGGTCGCGCGCCGCTCGACCAACCAGGGGCTGGAGCGGCGCAAGGAGCGCAAGTTCCCGATCCTGCTGGCGTTCGTCGCCCAGGCCGCGGTCGACCAGCTCGATGAGGTGGTGGCCCTGTTCGACCAGGCGGTGTCGGCTCGGGAGTCGCGGGCGAAGTCCAAGACGGATGAGGCTCTGGTAGAGCGGGCCAAGAAAGGTGAGGCCCGGCAGCTGGTGATGGAGATGATCCTGCCGGTGCTGGCCGACCCGTCGATCCCCGACGATGAGGTGGGCGGGATGCTGCGCGAGCGGATCGGCATGCAGCGACTGCGGGAGATCACCTCCGATGCGTGGAAGCCGCTGCCCAAAGACCACGGCCGGCTGTCTGAGCTGGACTCCTCCTACACCTACCTGCGCCAGTTCACCCCGAACGTGCTGGCCGCGATCGACTTCCAGGGCGGGCCGGGCACGGCCGAGCTGATGGAGGCGGTGGCCGTCTTGAAGGAGATGAACCGGCTCGGCGGCCGGAAGGTGCCCGCGGGGGCGCCGACCGGTTTCGTGCCCGCCAAGTACGCCGGCTACCTGGCCAAGGCCCGCAAGTCCGGGGAGGACACCGCCTACCGCCATTACTGGGAACTGTGCGTGATCTTGTGCCTGCGCGACGGGCTGCGCAGCGGGGATGTGTTCGTGCCGGGCTCGCGCCGCTACGCCGATCCGGCCACCTACCTGTACGCACCAGAGCAGTGGGCGCCCCGGCAAGGCGAGTACTGCCGCCTGGTGGGCAAACCACCGAACGCGGCGGACGCACTACAGCAGGGTAAGGAGGAACTGCACATGGCCCTGGAAGATCTGGAGCAGACCCTGGCCGGCGCCGCTCCCGACGACACCGGCATGGTCCGGCTGGATGAGGACGAGCACCTGGTGGTGCCGCCGCTGTCGGCCGAGGACGTACCCGCCGAGGCCAAGGCGCTCAAAGACGAGCTGGCCGCGATGCTGCCGTTCGCGCCGATCGCCTCACTGCTGATCGAACTGGACGCGCGCACGCACTTCCTGGACTGCTTCACCCACGCCGGCGGCCGCAAGCTGAGCACCTCGACCGAGACCAAGCGCAACATCCTGGCCGTGCTCATCGCGATGGCCACGAACCTGGGCCTGGCCCGGATGTCGGAGGCATGCGGGGTCTCCTACGACGTGCTGGCCTGGACGATGGAGTGGTACGTGCGGGAGGAAACGCTGCGCGAGGCCAACACGGTCATCGTCGACCACCACTACGGCCTGGAGCTGGCCAAGGTGTTCGGCGGCGGCACCATGAGCTCCTCCGACGGCCAGCGCTTCCCCGTCCGCGGCAAGAGCACCACCGCCCGCACCATGGTCATTTACGGCGGTCAGGTGCTGTCCACCTACACCCACGTCTCCGATCAATGGTCGACGTACGGCACGAAGATCATCGTGCCGACGGCGCGGGAGGCGCACTACGTCCTGGACGACTTCCTCGGCAACGCGACCGACCTCCCGATCGCCGAGCACGCAACGGATACGCACGGCGCCACGCTGATCAACTTTGCGCTGTTCGACCTGGTCGGCAAGGCCCTCACCCCGAGGATGCGGGATCTGACCCGGGTCACCCTGGTGCGGGACGATACCCCGACCGAGATCGCCAGGCGCTACCCGCACGCCGGCCTGCTGCTGGGCGCGCGCTGGAACGAGGACCTGGTGGCCGATTGCTGGCCGGACCTGCTGCGGATGGCCGGGTCTCTGAAGTACGGCCAGGCCACCGCCTCGCTGATCGTCGGCAAGTGGTCGGCCGCCTCGCGGCAGAACACCCTGGCCGCCGCGCTGAAGGAGTGGGGCATGCTCAGAAGGACCGTCCACCTGGCTAAATACCTGTCGGACCCGGCTTTCAGGCGGAAGATCTCGCGGCAATTGAACAAGGGCGAGAGCCTGCACGCGCTGCGCCGCGACCTGCACTACGCCCAGCAGGGCACCATCACCCGGCCGCATCTGGAACAGCAGAGCGAGCAGGCGTGGTGCTTGACTCTGCTGACCAACTCGGTGGTCGCCTGGACGACCGAATATTATTCCAGAGCGGTGCTGGAGCTGCGTTCCCAGGGTCGGGACGTGCCGGACGAGATCTTGTCGCACATCTCGCCCGGGCACAGCGACAACATCAACTTCTTCGGCGTCATCAACGTGGATGTCGAGGCGGAGCTGGCCAAGCTCGACACCAGCGGCTGGCGTCCGCTGCGGCCCGCGCAACTGCGTGAGCTGGGGCTGACGCTCTGACCGGCGCTTGTGCCATCAGAAAGCTGGCGCAAGCAGTTGATCTGGGGTGGTCCGCGCCGGGCGCGGGCCACCCCCTTGGTGGTTACGGCCCGTTCTGGGTGAGCGCGACGATGACCTGGAGCATGCCGTAGGCGGCCGTCTTGGTCTCGGCGTCGAAGGCGACGGTGCGCCCGCTTCTGGTGGCGCCGGGCATGTTGGCCAGGGCGTTTGCAGGGCGGTGGAGAGTGAGGCGGGCCGCCAATTGGGGCCCGATCGAGGAGCCCTGGGCGCTGAGGTCGGCGGCGGTCACGGCCCCACCGCTACTGCGGATTGATCAAGGTGCTGGAAGCGCCCCGGCGATCGTCGAGGTGGTCGACGGCGGCACACTACCTGCTGTGCGTTCCTCTTCGTTGATCTCCCTGACCGCTCTGCTGCCGGTGGCCTTGATCGCCCTCGTCGTGCTGGGCGCGTTGGTGGCGTGGCTCGGCCGGCTCGGACATGGACGAGCGGTCCTGACTGCCTGTCTGCGGGCGGCCGCCCAACTCGGCGTGGTCTCCGTGCTGATCGCCTGGGTGATCGCCTCCTTCGCGGCCACGGCGGGATTCGTCCTGCTCATGTACGGTGTGGCCGCCTTCACCGCGGGCCGGCGCATCACGCGTGGCCGGAAGGCATGGTGGGCGGCGGTGCCGATCGCGGCGGGCGCCGCGCCGGTGCTGGCGGTGCTGGCCGTGAGCGGGACGATTTCCCTGGAGCCGATCGTGGTGATCCCGATCACGGGGATCCTGCTGGGTGGCTGCTTGACCGCTACCTCCCTGGCCGGACGGCGGGCCGTGGAGGAGTTGGTCCAGCGAAAGGGAGAGGTGGAGGCGGCTTTGGCGTTGGGCTTCCTGCCCAGGGAGGCGGCGCTGGAGATCTGCCGCCCGGCGGCGGCTCAGGCGCTGGTGCCCGCGCTGGATCAGACGCGTACGGTGGGGCTGGTCACCCTTCCTGGCGCCTTCGTCGGGATGCTGCTCGGTGGGGCGAGCCCGGCCGAGGCCGGAGTGGTGCAGCTCGTTGTCCTGGTGGCTCTGCTGGCCGCCGAGGCGGTCGCGATCTTGGTGACGACTGAGATGGTCGCGCGTGGTTGCTTCAGGTGAGCCGCCTGGCCTGGCGCCTCCCGGCTCGGCGGTTCGGCGGGGTGGGGTCGGCGAAGCGCGTCATTGAGACGGCGTGGGAGGGCTCATGACTGGGCCGCCGGTGGGGCGGGCGGCCGGGTTCCGAACAGGCCGGCGGCGAGCTTCTGCAGCAGGCTGTAGGCCAGGATCGGCAGGAGGACCTGCGGACGGTGCGCGAACCAGCTCGCGGCCAGGACCGCCGCCGCGCTGGTGTTGTTCATGCCGGTGGCGAAGGTGAGCGAGATGCCGTCGGGGGTGTCGCATCGGGTCCATCGGGATATCCACCTGCCGGCGAGGAAGGACACGCAACAGATCATGCCGGCCACGCCGACGGCCAGGACCAGGAAGTCGGGGTCGGGGTGTGACAGCGCCCGCCCGAGCGCGCCGGAGGCGTTGATGTAGCACAGCAGCAGGATGTTCACGATGTTGACCAATTTGACGACCGGGGCGATGCGTGCTGCTCGCCGCTCTCCGAGCATGGCGCGCGCGATGATCCCGGTCAGGCAGGGCAGCACGATCACGGCCAGGGCGAACGCGCCCGCGCCCGCCGTACCGGCCAGCCCGTCCAGCCGCGCCGTGTCATCGAGGCTGCCGGCGCCCGCCGGACCGACCAGGGCCGCGGACACGGTCAGTCCCCACGGAACCGTGAAAGGACTGAGCACTGTCGAGCCGACGACCATGGCGACCACCAAGGGAACGTTGCCACCCGCGTGCTGCCCCCAGGACGCCGCTCCACCGGCGATCGGCATCGCCAGCACCAGCAGCAATCCGACCGCTAGGCACTCCACCTCGGCGGCGTCGGGCCAGGCCCGCAGGCACAGCGCGGCGACCGGCAACAGCACCACCGGCAGGAGCGCGTTCACCGCCACGCCCGACGCCAGCCGCAGAGGTCTGCCCAGCACGGTGCGCAGATCCCGCACCCGCACGCCAAGACCCGCGGCCGACAACATCACGGCCAGCAAGATCATGGGCACCGTAACCGAACCACCCGATCCGAGCACGGGCAGCGCCACCGTCCGCACAACCTCGCCCGGCCGCGGCACCACCGCAGCCAGCAGGTAACAGACGATCATCAACGCGAGCAGCCGTCGCTGCACCGTCCCCACCATCCGGATCATCACTTAAGCAACCTATCGATTACTTTCAGTGAGGGCGCTTGAGCGGGGAGGAATTTGACGTAACCCATGGCGGAGGGCCGCCCTGGTCGGCCAGGAGCCCGCTGGTGCATCGCCACCCGAGGATCTGCGGTGCCTGTGGCGGCCGCGACTGCGGGCGCAGCGCCGAAACGCTCAGGAGCGAGCCGGACACCCCAGCACAGCGAATTCCAGGGTGCCCGGCGCGCTTGGCTCAGCCGTCCTCGATCTCAGTCGGCGTCGTGCTCAGCCATCCTCGGGCTCGGAGGCGTCGCCCTTGCCCTCTTGCTCGTGCTGGTCACCCGCCTGGCCTTGCTTATCCTCCTGGGTCTCGGTACCGGCCTCCTGCCCCTTGTCGTCGTTGCCGTCCTCGGCCTCGGACTTCTGGCCCTGCTCGTCCTCCGTGGTGCCCTCGTTCGGCTCCGCGCTCTCCTCGGGCGTGGCGGCCTCGGTCTCGGGGGCCTGCTCGGAGGGGGCAGCGGAGGACTGGGAGGAGGAAGGGGAGGGGGCGGGGGTCTGGTCGAGGGAGGAGGCGTACGCGGCAGCTCCGCCGCCCGCCACGAGGACGGCCACGGCGGCGAGCCCGGGGATGATCACAGACTTACGCATTGACATATCTCCGATGCATTGACGTCGTACTGACGCCCTCAGTCTGCGGAAACGCGGGATAGCGGCAGGTTCGGCCAACCGTAACGTGAGGTTAATCCTGGCCCGAATCACGGCCGCACGCTTTCTCGCGCGTGCGCGAAGGTTAGCGCCACACTAACCGAGTGCTGAGCGGGCGCTGTCTCGTCCTTCTCTACCGTTCGTTCATGAGATCAGGCAGCACAACGACCGTCCCGGTGCCGGTTTCCGCCGTGTTCCTGGGCGTGGGGGTGGTCGTCGGCTTGGCCGCGCGCACGCCGGCGTGGACCGCGGCGGACACCAGGGTGAGCCAGGCGGTGCAGTCGCTGCGCGGTCCGTGGCCGACCACCGTGGCGCAGGTGCTGAACGTGGGCTTCGGCAACGTCGTGGGCACGGTCCTGGCCGCGCTCCTCGTCGTGGGTGTCGCAGTCTCGGGACGGAGGCGCGCGGCCGCGGGCGTGCTGCTGGTGATCGCCGCGGGGTGGGGTGTGGGTGCGCTGGTCAAGGTGGTCGTCGCCCGTCCCCGGCCCCCGGCCATCCACGCTCTGGTGCGGGAGCTCGGCCCTGACAGCTTTCCCAGCGGTCACGTGTGCCTGACGCTGTCGCTGGTGGTCGCCGTGGCGCTGCTGGCCAGGAGGACCCGCCTCTTCTGGCCCGTTGTGGCGGCGGGCGGCGTGCTGGTGGCCGGTCAGATGACGGCGAGGGTTTATCTCGGGGCGCACTATCCCACCGACACCCTGGGCTCGATCATCCTCACGCTGGCCGCCATCCACTTGGCCGCCAACGCGCGACGGCCAGTGCGATGGCTCGCTCGACGGCTCGGGGTGTTCCTGCTTCGCGCGGGCAACCGCCGCAGGGCGCGCCGGGCCGGGCCGCCCAGCACCCGGCAGGTGAAGATCCTCCTGCTGCACGCGTACGGCATGGGCGGCACCATCCGAACCGCCTTCACCCTCGCCGGCAGCTTGGCGGCCCAGCACGACGTCGAGATCGTCAGCGTCACCAAGACCAAGGACGAGCCCTTCTTCGAGACCCCGCCCGGCGTGCGCGTCACCTTCCTGGACGACCACACCGCCCGCCGACCCCGCGCCGCCCTGCTCACGCGGCTGCTCCGCAGCAGGCTCATCCCGCGGCAGGAGGCCGCCTACGACAGGTTCGACCTGCGTACCGACCTGGCCCTGCTGCGTTTCCTGCGCGGGCTGCAGAGCGGCGTCCTGATCACCACGCGACCCGGCCTCAACCTGGCAGCCGCCTTGCTGGCCCCACCCGGCGTGATCACGATCGGGCAGGAGCACACCGGCTTGGCTTCCCACCAGCCGGCCGTCCGGGACCTGATCGCCCGCAGGTACGGCAGACTCGACGCGCTCGTCACCCTGACCGAGACCGATCTGGGCGCCTACCGCGTGGCACTGGGCCCGCGTACACCGCGGCACCTGCTGCGCATCCCCAACGCCACGCCGCCCCTCACCGGCGGCCCCTCACCGCTGAGCACCGAGACCGTCATCGCGATCGGCCGCCTGGCCAAGGTCAAGGGTTTCGACCTCCTCCTGCGCGCCTGGGAACAGGTCAGTGCCGCCCGCCCCGGCTGGAGGCTGCGCATCGTCGGCTCAGGACCCGAGCGCGCCCGCCTGATCAAGCTGGCCGGCGAGCTCGGCCTGGCCTGCACGGTCGAGTTCCCCGGCCCTTGCCGGGATGTCGGCGCCGAACTCGACGACGCCTCGATCTTCGTGCTCAGCTCCCGCCGCGAAGGATTCCCGATGACGGTCCTGGAGGCACTGAGCAAGGGCGTGCCAGTGGTCGCCTTCGACTGCCCGCACGGGCCGGGCGAGATCATCACGCACGGCCACGACGGGCTCCTCGTCCCGCAGCAGCACGTCACCGCCCTGGCCGCGGCGATCGGGCTCCTCATCGACCACGAGACCGGGCGCCGCACGATGGGCAGCGCCGCGCTGACCACCTCACAGCGCTACACACCCGAGGTCGTCGGCCGGTGCTGGGAGGAACTGCTGGCCGAGCTGGAGGCGGGCCGCTGATCGGTCACAGGTCCGCGCGGCACCGTCATCGCCTCAGCGAGCCCGCTCACGAGTCAAAGCAGCGCGCCCGGGCGACGTAGACCTGTGCTCAGAACCTCGAGGAGGGGCGTGTCCAGCAAACGGCGGAGCGCGCCTGCGCCTGCTGTGCCTCATCGCGCGCGGTGCTGGGTGAACAGGGCTGCCACGGTGTGGTCGCCGACCCTGGCGGCTTGCCTGGAATAGCCAGGATACGTCTGCCGATTGCTGTAGATCTCACCGCCGAGCGCCTCGCGCACGTTCGCCCTGAAGATCACCCCTCCTCGCGCCCGCGAAATCTGCGGCCGGATCCGCTCACCATGGCGTCCGGATGGTGTTGCCAGGTGCGGACGTTGCCGCCTGACCAGCGGTCCAGTAGTTCGGCGTCGTGGCTGATGGCCAGCACCGCGGCGCCGGTGCGTTCGCGGTAGGCCTCGATCCTGGTGACCAGGTGGGCTTGGGTGGAGGCATCCAGCATGGTGGTCATCTCGTCGCAGATGAGGTAGCGGGGTTCGAGAGTGAGGGCGCGGGCGACGCAGGCGCGCTGCAGTTGGCCGTCGGAGACCTCGCGCGGGCGGCGGGTGAACAGCTCGGGGGTGAGACCCATCTCCTGGGCCAGCTCGTCGGCCCGGTCAAGGGGGCGGCGGGCAGCGCGCAGCGGTTCGGCGATCACGTCCAGGAGGGTGAGGCGGGGGTCCACGGCGAGCCGGGGCTGCTGGAAGATCAGGCCGATCGAGGTGCGCTGCGGGGCGCGGTGCCGCCAGCGGATGATCGGCTGCCCGTCCAGGGTGAGCGTGCCGGCGGACGGGCGCAGCAGCAGGGCCAGGACGCGGGCGAGCGTGGACTTGCCGCATCCGCTCGGCCCGGCCAGGCCGAGTGTCCGGCCTGGCGTCATGGTCAGGGAGACACCGTCCAGGACCTGGTGGCGGCCGTAGGAGAGGGTGATGTCGGCGGCTTCAAGCATGGTGGCAGGCCACTTCGTTCAGGACGGGTTGCTCCTGGCACAGCGCGCTGGCTCGGGGGCAGCGCGGCTGGAAGGCGCAGCCGTCGGGCAGGCGGGTGAGCTCGGGCGGCTGGCCGGGGATCGGGGTGAAGGCGCGGGTGGGCAGCGCGTCCAGCAGGCCTTGTGCGTAGGGGTGGCGGGGGCGGCCGAAGAACGCCTGGGCGGGGGCGTGTTCGACGATGCGGCTGGCGTACATGACGGCGATGTCGTCGGCGACCTGTTCGGCGGCGCGTAGGTCGTGGGTGATGAGCAGCACCGCGCGGCCTTCGTCGCACAGCCGGCGCAGCTCGGCCATGGTGGTGTCGACCAGGGGGCGGTCCAGGCCGGTGGTGGGCTCGTCGGCGAGCAGCAACGGCGGGTCGCCGGCCAGGGCGAGGGCGTTGGCGACGCGCTGGGCCATCCCGCCGGAGAGTTGGTGCGGGTAGCGGTCGAGGTCGGCGGGGTGCAGCCCGGCGCGCCGGGCGAGCGCGTCGGGGCTGTCGGTACGGCCCAGCTCGCGCAGCGTCTCGGCGAGCTGGGCGCGGGCGGTGCGGACGGGGGTGAGGTGGGCGGCGGGGCTTTGCGGGATGAGGCCGATGCGGCGGCCGCGTACCTGCCGGGCGAGGGTCTTCTCCGGCGCGGCGATCAGGTCGAGGGAGTCGAGCCAGGCATGCCCGGTCACGGTGGCGTTGGCGGGCAGCAGGCCGAGCAGCGCGTGGGCCATCACGGACTTGCCGCAGCCGGACTCCCCCACCAGCGCCAGGCAGCGGCCCTGCCGCAGCGTGAAGCGGGCGTCGGTGACGGCATGGACTACGGCGCCGGGGAGCCGGAAGCGTACCGACAGCCCTTCGACGTGCAGCTTCACAGGGCCAGCTCCGATCTCCTGCGCGGGTTGGCGCGGTCGCGCAGGTGCTGGGCCAGCGCGTAGATCGCCAGGGTGGGGGTCAGGATGAGCAGGCCGGGGAACAGGCTGGACCACCAGTCGCCCGCCAGCAGCGACCGCTGCCCATCGTTGATCATGTTGCCGAGCGAGGCCAGGTGAGCGGGCAGGCCCAGGCCGAGGAAGCTGAGCGCGGTCTCGTGCCAGATGGCGTGCGGGACCATCAGCACCGTGGCCAGCAGCAGGTGCGGCGCCAGGTTGGGCAGGAAGTGCCGCCGGATGATGCGCAGCCGGGACGAGCCGCCCGAGATGGCGGCGTCGATGAACGGCCGGCCGCGCAGCGACAGCACCTCGGAGCGGACGATGCGGGCGGCGGTGGTCCAGTGGGTGAGGACCACCGACACGATCACCGCGATCGGGCTGGGCGCGAACAGCGCCACGATGAAGATGCCGAGCAGCAGGTGCGGCATGGAGTTGACGCCGTCCACCACGCGCATCAGCAGCCGGTCGAGCGGCCCGCCGGCCGCGCCCGCGGCCAGCCCGACCAGGCCGCCGATGCTCACGCTGACCGCCGCTGCGACCAGGCCGACCAGCAGCGAGACGCGCAGCCCGTAGATGGAGCGCAGCAGCACGTCCCGGCCGACCTCGTCGGTGCCGAACGGGTGCGCCAGGGACGGCGACAACCCGGCCGCGCGCAGATCCACCAGTTGCTCATCCAGACGGACCACCAGGGGCACCAGCACGACGGCCAGCACCAGCACCGCCAGGGTGAGCAGGGCGAGAAGGTGGCGGCGGGCGGACCGACGAGCAACCCGGCCGGATCCGATCAGCCTGGCCCGCCGCCACGTCTTGGTGTCGCGGCCCGGGGCCGCCGGTGTGGTGGTCATCAGCTCACCCCCAGCACGCGCACGCGCGGGTCGGCCACCGTGTAGGCCAGATCGGCCACCAGATTGCCCAGCAAGACCGCCACGGTGGCCAGCAGGGTGAGCGCGGCCAGCAGCGGGAAGTCCACCGCCAGCGCCGCCTTGATCGTGGTCCCGGCCACCCCCGGCCAGGAGAAGACCGCCTCCACCAGGATCGCCCCCGTCACCAGTTCCGGCACCCGCGCTCCCATGATGGTGATGAACGGCAGCAGGGCCGAGCGCAGCGCGTGCCGCAGCAGCACCGTCCGCTCGCGCAGCCCGCGCGCCCGCGCCCCGGTGACGAAGTCCTCGCGCAGCACGCCGATCACCGACTCGCGGACGAACAGCAGCAGCCACGACGCCTGCGAGAAGGCCAGCACCGCCACCGGCAGCACCAGGTGCCGGGCCAGGTCGGGCAGCGTGATAGTGGCCGAGCCGGCGTCGGTCAGGCCGCCCGCGGGCAGCCAGCCTAGCCTGACCGCGAACAGCCAGATCGCCAGCAGCCCGATCCAGAACACCGGGGCGGCCTCGTTGGCGAACGCGGTTCCGCTGATCAGCCGGTCCAGCCAGGAGTCGCGCCGCCAGGCGGCCAGCGTCCCGAGGGCCAGCCCGGCGGCCAGCATCAGCACGAGCGCGCAGCCAACGACCAGCAGGGTCCAGCCGAGGCGTTCGCCGATCACCTGGGCGACCGGAAGCCGCAGCGACCGGGATTCTCCCAGGTCGCCGCGGAGCAGGTGGCCCAGCCAAGTGGTGTACTGCTCGATCAGTGGCCGGTCCAGCCCCCAGTTCGCCCTGATCTCAGCCTTGATGCGCGGGTCGGTGACCATCGCCCGTTCGCCCAGGTACTGACGTACCGGATCGAACGGGGACGCCTTGGCCAGGGCGAACATCGCGAACGTGACGGCCAGCAGCAGCGGCACCGCGAACGCCAGCCGCCAGGCCACGATCTTCAGCCAGGTCACGAGGCGGGCTTCCACTCAGGGACAGTGTTGAACAGCCCGCCGGTGGCGTGCTCGTGCGCCTCCACCCCGACCGTGATGCCCGACCAGTTGCCGCGGACCACGTAGGTGTGCTTGAGGAAGACCAGGTACACCCAGACCTGGTCGTCGCTGATCCGCTGCTGGAAGGCGTCGTAGACCTTCTTGCGCGCGGCCGGGTCGGACGTCTGGCGGCCGGTGTCGAGCAGTTTGTCCACTTCGGGCACCTTGTAGCGGCCGGGGTTGAAGGAGCCCTGGCCGATGTAGGAGGAGTGGAACAGCTCGTAGTTGATGTAGTCCGGGTCGTACGGGCTGCCCCAGCCCATGATCAGCGCGTCCTCGGCCATCCGCGGGTAGATGGCGTCCCAGTCCAGGCCGGCGAGACGGATGTCGATGCCGATCCGCTTGGCGTCCGAGACCATGGCCAGCGCCAGCTCCTTGCGCAGCGAGTCGCCCGCCGGGTACATGAGGGTGAAGCGGGCGGGCGTGCCGTCCTTGGCCCTGATGCCGTCAGAGCCCGCCTTCCATCCCGCCGCCTCCAGGACCTGGACGGCCTTGGCGCGCTCCGGCGCAGCCGAGCCGGTCACGGCCGGGTTGTGCCAGTCGGTGCCGGGCACGATCGGGCCGAAGGCGGGGCTGCCCGCGCCGGCCAGGATCGCCGAGACCATCGCGGCCCGGTCCACGGCCAGGTTCAGCGCCTCGCGGATGGCCACATCGCCGGTCACGGGCTGTTCCAGCGGGAACATCACGCCCCGGTAGTCGGCGCTGGGGGCTTCGTACACCGTCACGCCCTGCTGGTTCCTGAACTGCGCCACCGCCTTGGGCGGCAGCTCGGTGGCGGTGAACTCGCCGGCCGCCATGCGGGTGGCCCGCGCGTTGTCGTCGGCCGTGTACGCCAGCACCAGCGTCTTGATCGCGGGCCTGGTACCCCAATAGCGATCGTTGGCCTTCAGCGTGATCTTGTCACCCTTGGCCCACGACACGAACGTGTACGGTCCCGTTCCGACGGGATCGCTCTTGAGGTCCGAGCCGTCCGGCACGATGCCGAGCGTGGCGCGCTGCAGGATCGCCGCGTAGGGGTACTTCAGCCGGAACACGACCGTGCGCGCGTCCGGCGCCTCCACCTTCTCGATGGCGGCGTAGTCGCCGCGGATCGGCGAGTTGTTGGCCGCCTTCAGCAGCTGCCCGTAGGTGTAGGCGACGTCGGCGCTGGTCAGCGGCTTGCCGTTGTGGAAGGTGACGCCCTGGCGCAGCGTGAAGGTCACCTGCGTCCCCTCGACCTCGGGTATCGCCTCCGCCAGAGCCGGTTGCAGCTTCAGATCCGGGGTACGGCGCACCAGCCCGTCGTAGAGCAGAGAGCCGCCGTCCGGCGCGAACCCGAGCACCGGGCTGAGCGAGTCCGGCTCGGACCCCAGGCCCAGGACGACGGTGTCCTGCGCCTTCGGCGTCGTGGACTGTGTCGTGGGCTGCGTCGGGGCCGAACAGGCGGTGAGCGCCACGAGCATCGTCCCGAACAGGGCTGATCTGCACTTCATGCGGCGACCTTAAAGCGAGATTATGGCTATTGCAATAAACTTGCAATAGCTGGGCAGGCGGCGCCTTCATCGAGTGCCGGACGACTCCTGTTCGCCACCGGGGGCCGCGCCGGATGCCCTAGTTGCATGTCGTTTGCAGAAGCCTATGATGTGCAGGTCTGCTGCTGATCACCAATCCGTGACCGCGAGCCCGACAGGAGTGGTTCACGATCGAGGTACGCCCGCCGGACGTGTACGCCGACCTCGGGGAAGTCCTGCCCCGGCTCGGGCTGCGCAGGACGGTGCCGCGCCTGCTGATCCTGGACATCCTGCGCGAGCAGGCCACCCACCTCAGCGCCCTGCGCCTGCACACGCTGGTGTCCTCACTGTGCGAGACGATCAACGTCTCCACCGTCTACCGCAACGTGAGCGTGATGACGCGGCGCGGCGTGCTACACAGCATCGACCACGCCGGCGAGACCCTCTTCGGCCTGGCCGTGGCCCCACACCATCACCTGATCTGCCGCCGCTGCGGCACGCTCGTCGAGCTGCCCGCCGATCACCTGTCCGAAGCGGCAGCGGCGGTGATGGCGTGCAGTGGCTTCGCGATGGATGCCGACGGCCAAGTGTTGAGCGGACACTGCCGCCGCTGCAGGCATGCCTGAAGGTAGTTGCGGAACTATGGTTGTTGCGAGTTATATGCAAGTAGGAGTTGTGGAGGAGAGACCGATGGGCGACTACACCCTTCCGGATATGCCGTACGACTACGCGGCGCTGGAGCCCGCGATCACCGGCGAGATCCTGGAGTTGCACCACGCCAAGCACCACGCGGCCTACGTCAAGGGCGCCAACGACACCCTGGAGAAGCTGGCTGAGGCCCGTGACAAGGGCGAGTTCGGCGGGCTGGTCGGGCTGGAGAAGACGTTCGCGTTCAACCTGTCCGGCCACGTCCTGCACACGATCTTCTGGCAGAACCTGTCGCCCGACGGCGGCGACCGCCCCGACGGCGAGCTGGGCGAGGCGATCACCGAGCACTTCGGCTCCTTCGACGCCTTCAGGAAGCAGCTCACCACCGCCACCGCCACCGTCCAGGGCTCCGGCTGGGGCGTGCTGGCCTGGGAGCCGCTCGGCCGCCGCCTGGTCGTCGAGCAGGTCTACGACCACCACGGCAACGTCGGCATGAACACCACCCCGCTGCTCGTCTTCGACGCCTGGGAGCACGCCTACTACCTGCAGTACCGCAACGTGCGCCCCGACTACGTCGAGAAGCTGTGGGGCCTGATCAACTGGAACGACGTCATTGCCCGCTACGACGCCGCCCGCGGCGCCAAGTAGCCCCGATGCCGGCGACGCCCGCCTGGCCCGAGCTTGGTCCGCGGGGCCAGGCGGGCGCCGCCCCTTGCGAGATCCGGTTCATCCCGCCGGGCGAGGTGGACAGCCTGTTGGCCGCCGTGGCGGAGGTGGTGGCGCAGGTCTTCACCCGCCCGCCCTGGACCGAACCATGGCAAGCAGCTCGCGCGGTCGCCGAACGGCTCGCCGCCGACCCGCTCAAGCCGGGCTTCACCCTGGCAGCCGCGTTCCAGGGCGATCAGCCGGGCATGCAGGGGCACGGCCTCGGGGTCGGCCTGCACGACGCGTTGTTGTCCGCCTCCCCGGGCGCGTCGTGGTGGCTGACTACACATCCGCGAGCGGGCGCGGCGCTCGGACTGTATCTGGCGGGTGGCGGCGCTGCTCACGGTGGGGACCGGCACGGCGATGAGCATCGCGGTGCCCCCTCCCGTGAAGGCGGCCCTCCGGCAGGCGCAACCTGGCGACCCATGTGCCTCCGGGTCGAGAAGCTCGGATCTAGCCCTGCCCTCGCTCGTCGGCCGAACTCCTACACCGCCTTCATGCTGTGTGCCGGCCTTGGCGAAGCGTCGCCATGGGCGTCGATAGCGTGGCGCACCTGGACCTACGCTCAGGCCCCGTCGTCGAAGAACGTGCGGCCGGTGGGATCCTGTCGCGAGCAGGAGGCGGATCGGTCACAGGTCGCGCAGCACCGTCAACGGCGGGCGGCGGGCGGCGCGTACCGTCGCCGCCCCGGCCGCCAGCAGCGCCGCGACGCCGAGGACCGCCAGCACGGCCAGGTAGGCCCACGGCACGGCCAGCGCGTCGGGAGGCGGGTCGAACACCCCGCTGAGCACGGCGACCAGCATCCTCGACAGCGCCCACCCGCACAGCGCCCCGAACACGGCCGCGGCCACCCCGACCAGCGCCACCTCCGCCCACACGAACGAGCCCAGCTGCCGCGGGGTCGCCCCCAGCACCCGGGCCAGCGCGTAGGTGCGGCGACGTTCGGCGAAGCCGAGTGCCAGCAGCAGGCCCGTGGCCAGGGCCGCCAGCGCCAGCGCGTAGCCGAGCTCGATGGTGGTCAGACCGGCCAGGTCCACGGCGGTCAGGCTGCTGCCGACGACCTGGCGGCTGGTCTCCACGTCGGTGACCTTCGCCGTCGGCCCGAGCCTGCCGCGCAGGTCGACGGCGACCTGGCTGGGCCGGGTCCCGTCGGTGCTGATCAGGTACGTGGTGTCGGCGGGCATGGTGCGGGCCAGGTAGGAGGCGTTGGCCACGAGGAAGCTGTCGCGGGGCGCGGTCGGGAACTCGGTGATGACGCCTGCGTAGTGGAAGGGGACGGTCCTGCCGTTCTCGGTGCGCAGCCGCACCTGGTCGCCGAGGTGAAGCTGGAAGTCGTTGACGGTCTCCTGGCTGACCAGCAGCGCGTCAGGTTGCCGGGCGAGCCGGTCGAGGATCTCGCGGGCGGTGCCGCCGGAGACGTAGGCGTCGTGCAGGCGCACGGTGGAGGGGCGGATGCCGTACAGGTCCTGTAGGTCGGAGCCGACGTAGGCGAAGCGGTGTTGCAGCGGCTCCACCCGGGCGACGCCGGGCACGGCCGCGAGCTGCCCCTGGGTGGCGGTGGTCTGGGAGACGGTGACGTCGGCGCCGTTGGTCAGCTCGGCGTCCACCTGGGCTTGCTGGCGGTAGGTGGTGTCGAAGACGGAGGTGGAGACGGCGAAGGCGACGGCCAGCGCGGCCAGGGTGGCCGTGCGGGCGAGTGGCGCGCGCTGGCGCGTCAGCATCGCCGAGACGGTGCCCGCCAGGCCCCCGGTCAGCGGCCGCACCGCCCAGGTGATGGGCATCGTCCTGGTCAGGCGCCAGATGAGCAGGCCTGCGCCGGTCCACAGCAGGGCCGGGCCGGCGAAGGCCCAGTAGTCGACCGACAGCTGGGGCAGGCCCTCGGGGACCAGGACGAGCTGGTAGCCGTTCTTGCTGGTGATCCAGAAGATCACCGCGGATCCGGCCAGCAGCCACAGGTCCAGCCCGTACCGCAGCCAGGCGGGCGAGCGGCGCGCCGCGCCGACCGGGCGGCGGGCGGCCGCCACGGTGGTGGCGCGCAGCGCGGCCGGCAGCACGGGCGGCAGCACGGTGACGGCCGCGACCAGCAGTCCCAGGGCGGCGGCCCACCACGACACGTTCGCCGATCCGAACAGCGCCCGCCCGGCCAGCGCGGCCAGCCCCAATCCTGCCAGCGCTCCGGTCACGCCCACCAACGCGGTTTCGGCCAGCGCGAGCCGCACCAGCGTGCTCCTGGAGGCGCCCCTGGTGCGCAGCAGCGCCTGATCGGCCGTCCGCCGTGGTGCCCCGGCGCGGGTCACGAGGCCGGCGAGCAGGGCCGCGAGCACGACTGCCGGGGCGCCCAGGAACAGGAACAGCACTTGGGAGTACAGGGCGTCCTCGCGGGCGGCGTCCAGGGCCGCGCCGAGGTTGTCGCCGACCAGGCCGCTGCCGGCCATGCGCTCCTCCAGGTTGCGCGCCTGCCCGGTGACCGCGGTGTAGGCGGCGGCCGGGTCGGACGGCAGCCGGTGGTCGATCCGGACGTGGAACTGGGTGCGCACCCGGTCGCGCGGGACGCCGTCGAACAGCCGGTGCCAGTCGCCCTCCGGCAGCAGCAGTACGTTGTCCGGGGGCGCCTGCGGCTGCGCGCCAGGCGGTGCGCCGACGCGCTGGAACAGCGAGTCGGCGGCGGGCAGTTCCACCACCCCGGTGACCGTCACCTCCGCGTCCGGCAGCCCCGGGCGGCGCACGGTGACCTTGGCGCCGGGCTGGGCGTGCAGGTTGGCGGCGGTCTGCTGGGCCAGCAGCGGCCCGTTCGCGTTGCCGGCGAGCAGGCGCAGCTCGCCGGGGAAGGTGGCGGCATAGCCGGCGGGCAGGCCGAGGACCTGGCCCGCGCCGGTGGTCAGCGTCTGCCCGGCCTGGCGGGACTCCAGCCCGTCGATCCGGGCGAAGCTCATCCGCTTGGACGTGCCGGGCATCGGGACGGACACGGTCTGGCCGGGCTGCTGCTCGACCTGCCAGTCGACCGCTACCCGCTGGATCGAGCGGGCCGTCATGGTGGCCTTGGCGGTGGCCAGGAACGCGCCGAGCGCGGCGGGAAGTGCCACGGCGAGCGCGATGCCCGCCGCGGCCGCGGCCAGCCTGCCCGTCCGGCGGGCCAGCAGGCCGCGCAGCCAGATGAGGATCAGCATGACAGTGCTCCGTCGCTCATGGTCCAGGTGGCAGGCAGCCGCGCCGCGACCAGCGGGTCGTGGGTGGCGACGACGAGGGCCGCCTCCAGCCGGGAGGCGACCCCGGTGAGCAGGTCCACCACGTGGCGGGCCAGGCCGGAGTCGAGTTGCGCGGTGGGCTCGTCCGCGATGATCAGGCGCGGCTCGGCGGCCAGCACGCGGGCGACCGCGACGCGTTGCGCCTGCCCGCCCGACAGCTGTTCGGGCAGTGACGTGGCCAGGCCGGCCAGGCCGATCGCACTCAGCGCGGTCAGCGCCCGTTCCTTGGCTTCGGCGTCGCCGACGCCGGCGATGATCAGCGGTAGCGCGACGTTCTCCGCGACGTTGAGCGGGGTCAGCAGGCTGGGCCCCTGGAAGACCACGCCGACGTGGCCGCGCGGGTGGTCGTCGAGGGCGGGCCAGGTGATCCGGCCCGCCGTGGGCCGGTCGAGCCCGGCCAGCAGGTGCAGCAGCGTCGTCTTGCCCGACCCCGACGGGCCGGTGACCGCGACCTGCTGCCCTGGCCGCAGCTCGCAGGTGACGCTGTGCACGGCGACCAGGGCGTTCGTCCCCTTGCCGTACGAGCGGGCCAAACCTTGGCAGGTGACCAGCGCGGTCATGCCCGCTTCCCGGTCCTGCGCCTGCGTGGTCATGTCGCCCGGCCGTCCTTCAACTCCAGGACGCGGTCGGCCAGCCGCCGCACGGCCGGGCTGTGCGAGGCGATCACCACGGCGGTCCGCTCACCGGCCTGCCGGCGGATCAGCCGCAGCACGGGCCCCTCGGTGTGCTGGTCGAGCTCGCCAGTTGGCTCGTCGGCCAGCAGCAGCGCCGGACGGTTGGCCAGGGCCACCGCCAGCCCGGCGCGGGCCGCCTCACCCCCGGACAGCTCACTCGGCCACGCCCGCGCCCTGGCCGCCAGCCCCAGACCGTCCAGCAACTCATCGCGCAGGCGACGATCGCGCCGCCCCGCCACCCGCTGGGCCAGATCGACGTTGGCCGCGACCGTCAGGTGCTCGATCAGGTTGCCGCTCTGGAACAGCACGCCCACCAGCCGGGCGCGCAGCGCGGCCCGCTCGGCCTCCGGCCGGTGGCTGATGCGGTGACCGTCCACCCTGACGGTGCCGCCGTCCGGGTCGTCCAGCCCGCCCAGGCAGGCCAGCAGCGTGGACTTGCCCGACCCGGAAGGGCCGCTGACCAGCACGACCTCGCCCGCGGCGACATCGAGGCTGACGCCGCGCAGCGCCTTGGTCTCCTCATCGCCCGACCGGTAGAACCGGTAGAGCTCGTCGGCCTGCACGATCACGACGCCGTCCAGTGGAAGGAGTCGGAGACCGTGCGCCACGGGTCCACGTTGTCCGCGCCGACCGGCCCGGACAGGGTCAGGACCGCCTCGCGCCCGCTCCGGTAGAAGGCGTAGCGTTCGACCTCGTCCTTGACGACCTTGCCGGTGACCGGGTCGGGGCTGCTGTCGGCGCGGTAGACGATCCGCACGGCCTTGCCGCCGTTCCTTGCCACCGTGTCCACCGTGCGAATGTCACCGGTGTGCACCTGGCTCCTGACCGACGCCTCGGTCGGCGGGGAGGCGGCGGGCCTGGTCTCGATGCGGATGCTGTTGAGCTTGTCGGTGAAGCTCGCCCCGGTGGGCAGGTCCGTGCGCGCCCACCCTTCGGGCACCTTCACCTCATACGGTTGCCCGGGGTGCCGGTAGGCCACGAACATCGTGTCGTCCGGGATGTCGCCCGGCGGATTCGACTCCGTGGGCTGCGGAGCCGGGGTGTCGTTGCCCGCGGGCGCCTGTGCGTGTGTCTGTACCTGTGTCTGCGTCTGAGGCCGGGTCTGAGGCTGGGCCTGGGTCTGGGCGGGCATGGCTGACGAGCAGCCTGCCGCCAGCCCTGCCGTGACCAGGGCGATGACGCTCTGCCGTACCTTCATGTCTCCCACGCTAGGAACAGGCCGGCAAGCGTCCGCTCAACAACGGGTTAGCGGGGCGTTTACCTTCCATCTGCCACCCTGGAAGGGTGACAGCGCAGGGCGTGCCGCTGCGGCGGCGGGTGCTGGTGGTGATCGTCAGCGTGACCGCCCTTGCCGTCGCGCTCTTCCTGGTGCCCCTGGCGATCGCGGTGAACATTCTTTACCACGACCAGACGGTGGCCGCGCTGCAACGCGACGCCGCCTGGGTCGCCGCCGCCGTCCCCGACGAACCACGGGGGCCGTTGAAGCTGCCCACAGAAGTGCCAGGCGACCTGTCCATCGGCGGCTACACCACGGCCGGCGCCCGGCTGTCCGGCAACGGCCCCGCCCACTCACGCCTGGCCGCCTCCAGCAAGGACGGCCGGGTCCACGACGCAGTCGAGGACGGCTTCCTGGCGGTGTCCGCCCCCGTCCCCTCCGACGAGGGCCCCGCGCTGATCATCCGGGTGGCGACGCCGAACGCGCAGGTCGAGCAGCGCATCCATCAGGCGTGGCTGCTCATGGGCGGGCTGGCGCTGATCGTGATCGCGCTGGCCGCGGGCGCGGCCGTACGCCAGTCGGCCCGGCTCGCCGCGCCTCTGGAGCGGCTCACCGCCGCGGCGCAGGCACTCGGCGGCGGCGACTTCAGCGTCCGCGCCGCCCCCTCCGGCCTACGCGAAGCCGACCAGGCCGCACACGCGCTGGAGACGACAGCGCGCCGCCTCGGCGACGTGCTGGCCCGCGAGCGGGCCTTCAGCGCCGACGTCTCCCACCAGTTGCGCACCGGGCTGACCGGCCTGTTGCTCGGCCTGGAATCGGCGCTGTCCCGGCCCGGCACGGACCTGACCCCGGCGGTCCAGGCGGCGCTGACCAGGGGCGAACGCCTGCAGGAAGTCCTCGACGATCTCGTACGGCTCAGCCGGGACAGCCGCGCGCCCGCCGAACGCCTCGACGTGGACGCGCTGATGGAGGAGATCCGGCGAGAATGGCACGGCCCGCTGGCCCGGCAGGGCCGCCGCCTGACCATCACCGTGGAACCCGCACTGCCGCCGGTGACCGCCCAGCCCGCCGCCGTCCGGCAGATCCTGCGCGTCCTGCTCGACAACGCCCTGCGCCACGGCCAGGGAGAGGTCGCCGTCACCGTCTCCGACGTGGGCCCCGGCACGGCCGTCGAGGTCAGCGACCACGGGCCCGGCGTGGCCCCCGATAGCGACCCGTTCATCAGGTCCAGCGGACACAGCCACGGCATCGGCCTGGCCCTGGCCCGTTCACTGGCCGAAGCCGAAGGCGGCCGGCTGGTACTCAGCCGCGCCAGGCCCCCGCTGTTCAGCCTGCTGCTCCCCGGTCACGACGCCTGACGGCGGGGGCGGGTCATGGCTCGTAGCGGTAGCCGCGCCCCCGCACCGTGACGATCCGCTCCATCGGCTCGCCGTGCTCGGCCAGCTTGCGGCGCAGCGCGAACACGTGCACATCCAGCGTCTTGGTGGGGCCGAACCAGTTCACGTCCCACACCTCGTCCATCAGCTGCTCGCGCGTCACCACCTCGCCCGCCCGGCTGACCAGCGCCGCCAGCAGGTCGAACTCCTTGGGCCGCAACACCACCTCGTCCTGCCCGACATAGGCCCGCCGCGCGGGCAGGTCGAGCCGCAGCCGCCCGGCCGTCAGTATCCGGTCCCCTGGTGCCGGGCCGCGCCGCCGTAGGTGCGCGCGGATCCTGGCCATCAGCTCGGTCAGCCGGAACGGCTTGGTCAGGTAGTCATCGGCCCCCGCATCCAGCGCCACCACGACCTCGAACTCCTGCGTACGAGCCGTCAGCACGACGATCACCGTCTCCGGCACCCTGGAGCGCAACCGCCGGCACAGCGCCACCCCGTCCACATCGGGCAACCCCAGATCCAGCAGGACGAGATCCGGCCGATGCCGCTCGGCCGCCTGCAACGCCTCGGCCCCGTCCGCGGCCGGCTCCGCCTCGTAGCCTTGCGCGGCCAGCGCCTCGACCAGCTCGGACCTGATCACCAGATCGTCCTCCACGACCAGCACACATGCCATGCGGCCGATGGTATGAGCTGCGCTGCCAAGCCGGGCCGAATCATCGATGGCCACTCCACCGCGAAGAGGAGAGCTGAGCAGCCGTGCAGCAGGCGGCGGGGTTTCCTGGCATGAGGAAACGCCGGAGCCGGTGCGTTTCTCCACGCTACGAGGGGAAACGCACAATCCAGCTGAGCGCCGACGGCCGAGATGGCGAACAGCATCTGGCCCATCCTGCTGGGGTCGTAGACGCCGACGCGCGTACCCGACCCTGCATGCGACCTGTCACCGCACACGGCTCACCTGTCACCGTAACGTGAGCAGAAGAAGGAAGCAGGCCATTGCCTCTTCATCTCCATCTAGTCGTGGTCGGCTACCCGCTCCGCTTGGCGGCGGTGACCAGGCCTGATTCGTAGGCGATGATGACGAGCTGGGCGCGGTCGTGCACGTCGAGCTTCGACAGCAGGCGGCGCACGTGGGTCTTGACGGTGGCGACGCCGAGTCCCAGGTGCGCGGCGATCTCGGAGTTGGTCAGGCCGCGGGCGACCAGGGCCAGGACCTCACGCTCGCGTCCGGTGACCGTGGCCAGGTCGCGGGCGAGCAGCGGAGCGGCCGCGGCCGCGCGGGTGAACTCGGCGATGAGCCTGCGGGTGACCGTGGGGGCCAGAAGCGCCTCGCCGGAGGCGACGACGCGGATCGCGGCCAGCAGGTCGGCCGGTGGGATGTCCTTGAGCAGGAACCCGCCGGCCCCGGCGCGCAGCGCCGCGTACACGTACTCGTCCAGGTCGAAGGTGGTCAGGATGATGACATGAACGTCGGAAAGCGACGGGTCCGCCCGGATGCGGCGGGTCGCCTCCAGCCCGTCCACATCGGGCATGCGGATGTCCATGAGCACCACGTCGGGCCGGGTCCGGACGGCCAGCTCGACGACCTGCGCGCCGGTGGCCGTCTCGCCGACGGCGAGCATGTCGTCGGCGGTGCCGACCAGCATGGTCAGGGTGGCGCGCAGCAGCGGCTGGTCGTCGGCGATCGCCACCCTGATCACGGCGTCTCCTTCAGCGTGTACGGCAGCCGGGCCAGGACGCGGAACCCGCCCTCCGGGCGCGGACCGGCGGTGAACCGACCGCCGTACATGAGACAGCGTTCGCGCATGCCGACCAGCCCGAACCCGCCGCCGTCGCGCGGCGTCCCCCTGCCGTCGTCGGTCACCTCGACCTCCACCATCCCTGGCTCGGGTACGGTGACCCGAACCCGGCAGCCGGTTCGCGCGTGCTTCACCACGTTGGTCAACGCCTCCTGGACGATCCGATACACGGCCAGCCCCACCCCCTCGGGCAGGTCCTCGGCCTCGACCCGCAGGTCCACCTCGACCCCCGCGTGCGCGGCAAGCGCGTGCAGGTCCGCCGGCCGGGGCGCGGGCGCGGTGCCCGGGGCTCCGGATTCCGAGCGCAGCATGCCGAGCATCGCACGCATCTCTCGCATCGCCTGCCTGCCGGTGGTCTCGATGAGGTGCAGCGCCTCGCGCGCCTCCTGCGGGCGGCTCTCCGCGACGAGCCCGGCCACCCCGGCCTTCATCGTGATCAGGCTCATGCTGTGCGCGACGACGTCGTGCAGGTCTCTGGCGATCCGCAGCCGCTCCTCGACCCTGGCCCGCTCCGCCGTACGGGCAGCGTGCAGGTGTTGTTCGCGCACGGCCAGCCCGGCCGTCCAGGACAGCCCCATCAGGGCCAGCCCGAATCCCGCGCCGCCGAGCGCCTGTATCCATGACGGCCCGGCGGCGAGCAGGGCGGCGGTCACCGCGACGAGGGACCCGGCCAAGGCGGTGACCGCCCGCCCGCGTGGCTCCTGGGCGCCGACCGAGTACAGCACGAAGGCGACCGGCAGGTATGCGGACTCGACCCCCATGAGCAGTGCCGCGACCGCGGCGGCCAGCGACAGCGACAGCGCGGGCAGCGGCCACCCGCGCCTGGTCGCGACCGGCAGCGCGGCCAGGGCGGCCACAGCCACGGCCTGCGGCAGGCCCGTACTCAGCTGAGCCGCGGCTGCGAAGGCGGTGGCCAGCAGGAGCGCGACCGCCACGTCCAGGGCCACCCAGTGGCCGTGGCGCAGCCTGTGCACCACCAGGGTCTCGTTCACCAGCCGACAGTATCCACGCAGGTCACCCGCGGGGAAGCGACCTCGTCCGCGAGGAGGAGCGACGCTCCTGGGTAGCGTCCTGGGCTGAGGCGAGGATCCTTCCCCGGCGCGATGCCGTGCACCGGCCCGGACGACAGCGTGGAGAGCATGAAACGAACGACTCTCCTGATCGGCGTCGCCGCGCTCCTGGCCGCGACAGCAGGCCCGGCCGGCGCGGCCACGGCCCCGGTGCGGTTCGACCCGCCGTCCCCCACCGGTCCGCACAAGATCGGCACGGTCGCGCTGCACCTGATCGACCAAGCCAGAACCGACCCGTGGGTCGCCGGGCACCAGCGCGAGCTGATGATCAGCATCTGGTACCCGGCGCGCAAGACAGCCGGATATCCGCTCGCGCCGTGGCTCGGGCAGGCGGCGGCCGACCGCTACCTGCACGACCTCGGCGTCCCACCGGGAAAGCTGGTGCTGGGCACGACCGACGGGCACCAGGGCGCCCCCGCCGACCGACGCCTCGGGAAGCTGCCTGTCCTCCTGTACTCGCCCGGCGCCAACGCCTCACGCTCCTACGGCACCGGCGTGGCGGAGGAGCTGGCCAGCCGCGGCTACGTGGTGGTGACCATGGACCACACCTACGACGCGGCCGTCGTCGAGTTCCCCGGAGGCCGGGTCGCCACCAACCCCAAGGGTGAGATCACCGACTTCGTCAAGGCCGCCAAGGTACGCGCCGACGACGCCAGGTTCGTGCTCGACCAGCTGACCGCGCACCAGCTTCCCGCCGGGCTGTCGGGGGTGCTGGACATGCAGCGGATCGGGATGTTCGGCCACTCCCTCGGTGGCGCAACCACCTCCTCGGCCATGTACGCCGACAAGCGCGTCAAGGCCGGGCTCGGCCTCGACGGCGCGGTGCTCGGCCCCGTCGCCGAGGCCGGACTGGACCGCCCGTACCTGGTGGTCGACACCCCGGGCAAGGGCGGGCTGGCCACCAACCCGGTGCTGCAGACGTTCTGGAAGAACCTGCGCGGGTGGCGGCTCAACCTGACCGTCAAGGGCGCCGCGCACAACTCCTTCGGCGACGACGCCCAGTTCGTCAGAACGGTCGCACCCCTGGTTGGGCTGCCGAAGGACGAACTGGACGAGTCCGTCGGGACGATACCGGCGAAGCGGGCGCTGGCCTTCCAGCGGGCCTACCCGCTCGCCTTCTTCGACCGGTTCCTGCGCGGCAAGAAGCCGCCACTGCTGGACGGGCCGACGCCGCGCTTCCCCGAGGTCACCTACACCAGGTAAGTCAGCCACACCCCGCACCGGCCGGCGAACTCCGGTGCGCACTCTTCGGCAGTGCGCCTGCCGATAATCACATCCGCCCAGGTCATAACCCTGCGAGGGCTTCGCGTGGCGGCGCGAGCTCCGGCCACCCAGGAGAGGGAACCAAGTGCGGCATGATGATCGGCTGTGCTCCTTCGCCTGGCCTACCGGCCTTCGAGGAGGCTGAGTGCAGGAATTAGCGGTAGCGACCTGGGGCTTCTTCGCCTGTTAGGGATCCGTGACGTGATGGCCGGGGACCTCCTACCGCTCCAGCGAGCCGCCCCTGGGTTGATCAGTGGGTACGGGGGCGGGGTGCCAGGACCTCGGTGGCCTTGGCGATGGCCTCAGGTCCGGGTTTGACGTAGCGCATGGCGGTGCGGGGGTTCTTGTGCCGGGTCTTGCCCATGATGAGCTGCAAGGGGACCTCGGCCTCGCCGAGATGGGTGGCGGCGCTGTGGCGCAGCTGGTGCAGATCGAGGCCGGCGTACTTCTCCAGCAGGACGCGGGCGCGGTCGTAGCCCAGGCGGGCGCGGCCGGTGTGCGGGCAGATGTCGGCGGCCGCCGGGCGGCGGGCGGGGACGGGGCGGCGTTCGGACAGGAACAGCGGGCCGCGCGTGCGCGTGCTGCCGTCCGGGAGCCGGAGCAGGCGGGGCAGCAGGTGAGCGGTGCCGCTGTCCCAGTACACCCACTCGATCGAGCCGCCCTTGGACCGGACCGGGGCGCGGCGATGCTCCAGGTCGAGGTCCTCGACGTTCAGCGCCAGGATCTCAGCCGCTCTGGCCGCCGTTTCGTAGAGCATCCGCCACAGCGTCTTCTCTCGAAGCGGAACGTCGCGGCGTGACAGCAGCCGGTGGATCGTGCTCTTGGCGACCGAGCGGGTCTCGTCGACGTTCTCCTTGCGGCGTTCGGCCTCAGCCGGGACGGACGGGGCGGCCCAGTGCTTCTTGGTCTGGCACCAGAGCAGCCAGGAGGTGACAGCGGCGCGGTTGCGATTCCAAGTCGCCGGCGCGCATCGGCCCCACAGCTTGGTGAGCGCAGCGCCGATCTCGGCGTCGGTGACGTCGGCGAGCGGCCGGTCCCGGCCGAGCAGCGCGATGACGCGGTCGATGGCCGAGGCGTAGGCGCGGTGAGTGTTGGGGTTGGCTGTGCGCGGCGTGGCGAGAAAGGCGTCGGCGGCCACGGCAAGGCTGACGCCTTCCCCGCGCAGGGCGGTGACCTTCGGCACGGCGCTCATGCCGGCCGCCGCCCGGCGGTCGTGGCACCGGCCCGGGGGATGTACCGGATAACGTGCCGGAGTCGCGCACCGCCCCGGCGAGACGTTCTCCAGGTCGTCGCGCCGCCATGATCGCTCATGTACGTGATAATAGACCATTATCACGTACATCGGTTTGGCCACGCCACGCGGGGGGGCGTGTTGTGGCCGGTTGCGTTCCCCTGCCGCGGCCCGCTCGCGTCCACCATCACCAGCATCCGCAGGTTGCCCACATCCCCCGATGCCGCCGGCGACCGTCCGCACGGTGGCCTGGCGACGACCGCCGCCGTCACGCGCAGGACCGGCAAGCCCTCACCGACCTGATCAATCAATCAGCGCAGCAGCAGGAAACCGATCCTGGCCGGCATCTGACCGCCTGGGAAGCGCCCGACCCTGGGCCTGCCGGCCTGTGACCACCCGCCACGGCACCCCCCGGTCTTGGACGGCTGGGGGCCGGCGGGAACAATGCGGTGCCATGAACACGGGGCTGCTGGTGATCGTGATGGTGGCCGCGACGTTCGCCACCGCGGCGCTGTCGGCGGTGGCTGGGTTCGGCGGCGGCGTGCTGCTGTTGCCCGTGTTCGTCGCCGTCCTGGGCCCCCGGGACGCCGTGGCGGTGCTGACCGTCGCGCAACTGGCCAGCAACGGCAGCCGGGTGTGGTTCAACCGGGCCGAGGTCGACCGCCGTCTGGTCGGCATCTTCGCCATCGGGGCGGTCCCGGCCGCGATCGCCGGCGCGCTGCTGTTCGCCACTGTCCCACTGACTGCGCTGACTCGCGTCATCGGGGTGTTCCTGCTGGTCATGGTCGCCTGGCGGCGCTGGCGTCCGCACGCGGCCCGGCTGGATGACAAGGCCTTCGCCGCTGTCGGGGCGGCCTCAGGTTTCGGCTCCGCGCTGGTCGGCTCGGTCGGGCCGATGGTCGCCCCGTTCTTCCTGGCCCGTGGACTGCTGCGCGGCGCCTACATCGGCACCGAGGCAGCCGCCGCGGTGGTGATGCACCTGACCAAGCTGGTCGTCTTCGGCGCCGCCGCGGTGCTGACCGCCACCAGCGCCGCCACCGGACTGGCCCTGGCCCCCGCGAGCGCGGCCGGCGCCTGGGCCGGCAAGAAGATCGTCGACCGATTGCCCGCCCACGTGTTCGTGCTCCTAGTCGAGGCTGGGCTGATCGCTTCCGGGCTGCTGCTGGCTATCACCGGTGGCTGACCTGCGCATCTAGGGCCATCTCGGACGTGAAGACGTCCGTGGTGGTGAGGTGGGCAGGCGCAGCCGGTCTGCTCGTCTGTCTACTCTGATCGGCATGACCCAGGAAGAGGCTGCTGTCCCCGCGCGTGTGGTGCGCTCGCTGCCATCAGCCTTCGCCGCCGGCGCGGCGGTCGGCGTGCTGGGCGGCATGATCGGCCTGGGCGGCGCCGAGTTCCGGCTCCCGCTGCTGATCAGCCTGTTCGGGTTCGCCGCGCTGGCGGCGGTCATCATGAACAAGGCGATGAGCCTCATCGTCGTCCTCACCGCGCTGCCCGCCCGGCTGGCCGCCGTCCCCGCTGCCGAGCTGGCCGCGCACTGGAGCGTCGCGGTCAACCTGCTGGCCGGAAGCCTCCTCGGCGCCTGGGCGGGAGCCTCCTGGGCGGTGCGGATGCGCACCGCCACCCTCTACAAGGTGCTCGCGGCCCTCATGGTGCTCATGGCCGCCGCCCTGGTCCTCACCCACACCACCAGCCTGGGCGCGCTGGCCCTGCCCGGCCCGGCGCAGGCCGTGGCCGGAGTGGCGGCCGGGTTCGGCATCGGCGTGGTCGCGGCCATCATGGGCGTCGCCGGCGGCGAACTGCTGATCCCCACGATCGTGCTGCTGTACGCCGTCGACATCAAGACCGCCGGCAGTCTGTCCCTGGTGGTCTCCCTGCCCACCATGCTGGTGGCCTTCGCCCGCTACAGCCGCGACGGCAGCTTCGCCGTCCTGGGCGCCAACCTGCGCTTCGTCGCCGTCATGGTCGCCGGCTCCATCACCGGCGCTCTGCTCGGCGGCCTGCTGCTCGGCGTCATCCCGGACCTGGTACTCATCCCCATCCTGGCCGTCGTCCTGCTGATCTCCGCCGTCAAGATGGCCCGCCACACCTGATCTCTACGGCACCGACCGTCTCGCCGACAGGTACCTGAACAACCCCACGCGAAACCGTTCGGACCTAGGTATCGTCCCGCAGGCCAGCACGTGTCCCTTCCGACAACCTCATGCGGAAGGGACACGCGGAGCCACCCGCGAGTGAACGCCTCCGAGCATGGCGCGCGAGGTCAGCGCGGCGGTAGCAGCCGGGGCACCAGGCGGACGTAGACGACCATGCCCATCACCTCCACCAGGGTCTGGGCGACCACCACCGCAGCGGCGATGGCCAGCGCGTCCGGCAGCGCCAGCGCGAGCGGTAGAACGACCAGGGAGTTACGGGTGGCGCCGGTGAACACGATCGCCCGCCCGGCCGGCACGTCCAGCCGGAACAGGCGGCCGACGGCCAGCCCGGCGACAGCCATCACGGCCAAGAACAGCACGTAGAACGGCACCACACCGGCCACCGCGGCCAGGTTGCCATCCAGCTTGGGCACCTGCGAGGTGACCACCGTGATCAGCGTGGCCGCCATCAGCGGCACCATCGCCGCGCCCGCCCCGTGGGCGACCGCGCGCCCGGCCGGGCGGCGGGCCGCCCACGCCTGGGTGAGCCAGGCCAGCGCCAGCGGGATGACGATCAGCACCACGAACGCCTCGAGAAACGGCCCCGGCTCGACCACCGCGGTCAGCTGCTCGCCCATGAACGCCACCAGCAGCACCGGCAACGCGAGCATCTGAGCCAGCAGCAGCAGCGGCGTGGCGGCCAGCAGCCGCCGGGCATCGCCCCCGGCCAGCCCGGAGAAGACGATCACGTAGTCGACGCACGGCGTCAGCAGCACCAGCAGCACGCCGAGGCGTACCGCCAGGTCGGCGGGCAGGAAGGCGAACATGGCCGCGACGACCAGCGGCACCACGGCGAAGTTCACCACCAGCGCGGCCGCCAGGAACCGGCCCGCGCGCAGCGAGCGCACCAGGTCGGCCGCGGGCACCTGCAGGAACGTCACATACAGCAGGGCCGCCAGCACCGGGTTGATCGCATGCTCCAGCACCGGCCCCAGCCCGGGGGCGGCCCACCCCGCCACGGCACCGGCGGCGATCGCCCCCACGTAGACGGCGACCTGGTGCCGCTCCATCCCCGCCACCATCCCCGCCAGCGTCCCCGCCGCCGGGCCGGGCACCTGCTGTGCCTGCTGCGTCACCGCTCATCTCCCGCTCGTGCCGTCCCATCGCCGGAGGTGACGGTACCGGCGCGGCCTGACCTGTTCAGGGCCGGGGGCGTGGAGCGGCGGTGCAGCCACCACATGCCCGCCGCGGCGGCGATGAGCAGCCCGGCGCCGATCAGCACCGGCAGGGCGCAGCAGGCCGCGCACGCCAGGAAGGCGATGGCGGCGGTGACCTTGCTGCGCAGCGGCGGCCCGCCGCCGTCGGTGATGCGCTCGCCCGGCCCGCCGCCGCGCGTGGAGAGAGGGACGGTGACGGGTCCGGTGGACGCGCGGTGGTCGTGGTCGGTGCTCACAGCGGTCAGCTCTCCTCATGAGGGTTGGAGGCACGGTTGCCTTCGGCCAGGTCGGCGAACGGCAGGGGGCAGTCGGGGCAGGTGCAGTGGGTCAGGCTGTCGCAGCCCGCGCTGACCACCTGGACGAGCGCCGCCCGGATGGTGGTCAAGCCGGCGATCTTCGCCTCCACCTCAGCGATCTTGGCCTGGGCGCGCTCCCGCAAGTCCGGGGTGGGATGGCCGCGCCGGCCGGTATCGATCAGCTCGGCCACCTCCTCCAGGGTGAAGCCGAGCCGCTGCGCGGCCTTGATCACCGTCAGCAGGGTGACGGTCTCCGGCGGGTAGGCACGGTGCCCGCCCGGGCTGCGCCCCGGTTCGGCGATCAGCCCCCGGCGCTCGTAGTAGCGCAGCGTCTGCAGGTTGACCCCGGCCTGCTCGGCCACCTGCCCGCTGCGCAGATACGCCCCGCCCCGGCCGCCCTGCAGCACGATGTCCTGCCTCACGACGGCCGCCCCGCCACGGCGGCCGCCCCGCTGATCGTGCTCGCGCGGCTGCCCTCGAAGGCCAACCCGGCCTGCGCCCAATCCTCCTTGCCGCCCGCGTAGACGCGCACGTCGGCGTACCCGAGCCGGACGAACGCCGCAGCCGCTATCTTCGAGCGGTTGCAGTACGGGCCCGAGCAGTAGACCACCACCGGGGCGGCCCGATCGGGCGCCACCCGCTCGGCCAGCTCGGCCGACACCTGATCCGGCACGTTGCGCGCGCCAGGAAGGTGCTCGGCGGCGAAGGCGTCAGCCGGTAGTGCCTCCACCAGTTGCACGCCCCCGCTCTCCAGCAGGGCGAGCAGGTCCTCACGCGTGATGCGCTCCATCACCAGCCTCCCCTCACGGCCGCGTTCCGCGGCCGGCTCACCAGCGCTTCACCCGAGCGCCTCACGAGCGCGCCGCCGCGCCGGCGCGCTCGCTCAGCGCGTCCAGCACCTCGATGTGCTCGGCCGGGACCGTCACCTCCAGCGCCAGGCTGCCGTCGGCGATGGTCAGGGTGAAGGTGAAGAAGGAGCAGCAGCCGTTCTCCCGCGCGGCCAGCTCGGCGGCCCGGGCTGCGTGCTCCGGGCTGAAGACGAGCTCCAGCCGCAGCCGCGTCGGCTCGGGGCGCTGCACCGCCTGGACCGCCTCGGTGAACAGGGCGTCGAACTCGGCCACCCGCAGCGGCTGCTCGGCGGTGGGCAGAGTGCACGCGGAGGGAGCCCATCCCAGGTCAAGGGCGACGTTCTGTGTCATACCTCGACGGTAAACCTGTACCTAGGTACCGGATGCAAGTCCTGCGACCGGACCGTTCTCCCACCGCAAGAACCCGACCGCCGGTGGTCCGCTCAGGCCGCGGTGAGGTCGAGCCGGGTGTCCATGTCCAGGCGGAACCGGCCGTAGGGGTTCACATGAGCCCAGAACAGCGGGCTGAGCGCGCGCCGGTCCTCCTCGGTGAGCTTGCCGGCCCACTGCGGATCTCGCAGAACGGCCTGAAGGAGCTGGGTATTAATGAACACCAATGCCGACTGCAGCAGGTGCAGGGTGAGCATGGACACCTCGGCGTGCTCACGATCGGCCCCGGTCAGAACTCCTTCGCGCCCGTAGAAGATCTTGTCGTTGGCGCTGTTCCAGTTCTCCACGACCTGCAAGCCGCTGTTGATCTCCCGGCGTAGCTGCTCATCTGCGAGATAATCGCAAGCGAAGATCGTGCGCACGACCCGGCCGAGTTCCTCCAAGGCCAGGTAGACCGGATGCTTGGGCCCGTTCCCCTTCATGAAACGGCGCAGCACCTGCTCGGTCTCGGCCGTCCGCAGTCGCAGCGCTGTCGCGTACTTGATCATCTGGTCGTAGTTACGGGCGATGAGCTCCCAGTCGATCGGCCGCTTCTTGAGCATCTTGTCCACCCTCGGCCAAGAGGTCGCAGTGGCCTCAGGGCTGTACAGCTCGATCGCGCCGATGTTCTTCAGCCGCGGCAGCAGCTTGAATCCCAGCAGCTCGGTGAAGGCGAACCCGACCGTGGTCGCGCCATGAGTGTCGGTGTAGTTCGCCTCGACCTCGGCGTTGGTGCAGTGCCGCAGCAGGCCCTCGATCATCGCCGCGACCTCGGAGGAGGAACACGACTTGAGCTGGGAGTAGATGCACAACCGGCCCTTGTCGACGTGCCAGTAGATCATCACGCCGTATCCGCCGTAGCGGGCGTGGAACTCAGTCATCAGGTTGGAGTCCCAGGAGGCGAACCGCTTGGAGTCTGAGGCGGTGCTGGTCGCCTCACCCCACCACGTGGGATCGCGGGCCTCCAAGGTGGCGTTGGCCACCGCCACGATCGCCGCCCGCAGGTTCTCCCGGGTGACATAGGTCGCGCGCACGTGCCGCAGCGCGGCCTCGTCCTGGCCGTGGTCGCCGGTCGCGGCCATCTGCCGGATCCCCATGTTCGTGCCCAACGCGAACAGCACCAGCAGCAACCGGCGGTTCAGGGTCTGCCTGTCCAGCACCTCGCGAGTGGCCACCGAAGTGAAGGCGTCGGTGAAGTCGGTGATGAAGGCGGTGTCCTTGAGGATGTCGAGCAGGTCGATGGTGCCCCACCGGCGCTGGACCTCGGCCTTGAGCTTGCCGAGATTTCTCGGCTCGGGCAGCTTGTCGAGCTTCGGGACGCTCACCCACGGCTTGCCGCCCCGGGTGATGATCCGCACCCCGCCGGTACTGCCCTGGGTCAGGCCGGTGTTCAGCTTGTCCAGGGCGGCCCGCATCCGCGTCTTCAGGCCGGTGATGAACTCCGTGGCATCCAGCGGTTTGGCCAGCGCCGCGTAGTGCACGTCCCGGTTGTCCTCGAAGTCGCCGGGCAGGTCCTCATCGGGGTCACGCCAGCGGCCGGCGCCCTCGACATAGATTTCGCGGCGGCGCAGCGCGTCCTTCAGCGCGATCAGCACGCACAGCTCGTACGGGATGCGCTCCACCCGGCCGCCGTCGTCGACGACGCCGTCCAGCCAGGCCTTGGGCACCACCCCGTCGATCGGCACCGTCTCGGCCGCGGCGTAGTGCCGCTGGTCGGAGTCGACGCCCGCGTAGCGGGCCAGCAGTTCGATCGCGTCCATCACCGGCCGGTAGGCGGTGTTGTGACACTTGAACTCCAGCGCGGCCAGCAGCGGCGCCAGCATCCGCCGGTAGTAGTGCGAGTAGGAGCCGCGCAGCTGGTAACGGATTCGCTCGGCGACCACGCGCTCGGTGGCCATCAGCTCCTTGGCCAGTGCCCGCAGCGTCTTCTCCCCGCCCGGCACCGCGGGGAAGACCACCTGCCGGACCGTCTCATCGGGCCTGGTCAGCGCGGCGTTCACCATCTTGGTGAAGATGCCGCGCTTGCCGGGCACCGCGGCGAGCTGCCCGATCAGTTCCTTTTCCACCCGCCGCTCGGCACGGGCGTTGATCCGGTGGATCAGCCCGATCAGCAACTCCACCAGCCCGTCCACGAGTTCGGCCTGCCGCGTCCAGCACAACGCCGCCAGCAGCGTGTAGCGCACCGGCGGCGAGCAAGCCGCAAAGTCCGAGGGATACATCCGCATCGCCCGGCCCCGCCACGCCGCCACGATCTGATCGGAGATCTCGATGAACACCGCCTCACCCAATCCCAGAGAGCGAGCGGTCGCCAGCTTCCCGATCTCCACCAGCAGGGTGTCCAGCCCCAGCGGCCCCGGGTCGGCCTTCAACTCGGCCAGCACGTGCGGCCGAGCCAGCAACTCCTCCAACCGAGCACACACGATCGGGCCAAGCCGCGCCATCCCCTGCTCGGCGAAGGACTCCTCGAAACGGCGGCACCCGGAATTGACAACCCGCTCCACCTGGCCACTGGCCGGCGGTTCGATACTCGTGCTTCGGCACCGCTCCCGCACCGCCTCGGCCAGGCGATCACGGTTCGTCTCGACCGGGCACACCTCATCGGCCAGCCACTGGGCCAGCCGCTCCTCATCGGCCTCGGTCGCCGCGCGAGTGCCGTACCTCTTGCGAATCTGCGCCCGGTGACGCTCGATGGTCCGGCCTCGCCAGGAGTACTTCGCCAGCAGCCCCGGCTCGACCTTCACCAGCGACGCCACGTACTCCACCGCAGCCACCGGGATCTCCTCGAGATAAGCGGGAAACCGACCCTCGATCTCGTAGAACTTCAAGATCAAGGCGAAACCGAGTCTGCCGGCCTCCACCTTTTCCCCGACCAGGTCCCAATCGCCCTCCACAAGGGTCCACGCGCTGATCAGCTCATCCTGTTCCCAGTCGGTACGCACGTCGGAGTCCTCCCCAGGCCGATGCCATCAACGGGCGCGATCACCATCGAGAAGCCCGAGCGGGTTACCGGAAGGTATGCGTCACCTGAGACAACTACGTACTGAAATCGATAGCTAACTCTTCGCATATCGCCCAAGTAGCCTCAGGACCGGGGTGGCGGCTCGCCGTAGCTATAGGAGGTCCAGGCCGTCACCAGAGCCAGCGCTCCCCAGGTCAGCATTCCGGCACCGATGAACACCAGTCCCACATGTTCACCGGTATTGATGACCGGAGCCCAGGGATTCGGATCGATGACCCCCGACGCCGAGCCCGCCATCCCGACCAGCCCGAGGGCAAGACCGACCCCGGCCAGGACCAGACCAAGAAGTTCCAGGCGGCGATGCCGTCCGCGCAGGGCCAGGTACAGGCCGATGGCCCCCAGGGCCATGAAGGCCACGCTGACGGGGACGCCGACCCGCAACGGACCACGCAACGGCGTCACCATGCTGATCAGGAACACGGCGCCGCCGACGGCGGCCGCGATCCTGGACCAGCGGGCGAAGGTGATCGAGAACTGAGCCGTGGTCAGCTTCATGACGCCATCATGCGTCCCGGCCCGCAGTCCAGGAAGGCCACCGGAGGCAGGCAGCGTGGTTAACGCTCCCTCTGGCCGTCCGCTTGCCCCTCGTACCCGGCCGGCAGGTAGCTGGGGCGATCCTGGGCCGCGTCCCAGTTCAGCTCACCCTGCTGGCTCAGCCCGTCCGGGCCGGCACATCCGACACGCCGTTTCGTGGCCACCCCCTTGCCCGTCGATCGAAGGTGTGGAGAAGATCCGCCATGAAATCGCGGGCACGGCCCTGTGGGCCTGCCTCCGCCCATGTGACACAGAACTTGTATTATCTGTCACAGCGACCCTCTGCGGACCGTGTCCGCCCAGCTCGGTGTCCGCCGCCGCGACGGCGACTCGGCTACATTATGTGTCACATCGCCTGCCTGGAGGACGTCCGTGTCCGTCGTGTCCTTCCCCGGCCCGCCGCTCCCGGCCCGCCGCTCCCGGCCGCTGGACCCCCGCGCGGTCCCTCGCCCGCCGCGCCGATGAAGGCGCCGCTGACCGCCGTGATCGAGCGCTTCCTGGAGTCGGTGCAGGCGGCCACCACCCGCGCCGGCTACGCCGAGACCCTCGCCCGCCTGACCGCCGTAGCCGGGCCTCAGTATCCGGTCGCCGCGCTGACGCCCGAGCAGTACGCCACGGTGATGGACCGCTGGACGAGCGCGGCCGCCGCCACCTGGAACCGGCACCTGTCCGCCTTGGTCTCCTTCACCACCTGGGCCCAGCGCCAGGACCTGCTGGCCACCAACCCCGCCCGGCGCCTGGAGCGGCGCAAACCCGCCCGCCGCGGCGACCGCGCCATCCCGGCCACCCGGCTGGACAAGCTGTTCACCGACCCCGCACACGCCCTGCGCGAACGGGTGCTGTGGAGGCTCCTGTACGACACGGCCGCCCGCGCCGAGGAAATCCTCAGCCTCAACGTCGAAGACCTCGACCTGGAGTTCCGCCGCGCCCGCGTCGTCTCCAAGGGCGGCGCCATCGAATACGTGCACTGGGCCACCGTCACCGCCCGGCTCCTGCCCCGCCTGCTAGCCGGCTGCACCGCCGGACCGGTGTTCCTGGCCGACCGGCGCGCCCCCACCTCCGGAACTCGCGCGCCCGCCCGCGGTGACATCTGCCCGACCACCGGGCGAGGGCGGCTGTCCTACCCGCGCGCCGAATACCTGTTCAAGACCGCCTCCGCCGACCTCGACCCACACCGGCAGGGATGGACCTTGCACCAACTCCGGCACAGTGCGTTGCAACATCTCGCGCAGGCCGGACGGACCGCCCCGGAGCTGCAGGCCAAGAGCCGCCACCAACACCTGGCCAGCCTCGGCCGCTACGTCCGCCTGGGCGAGGAGACCTCCGCACGCATCACCGCCGAAGCCGACCCCGCCCAGCGCCGCCGTCCCCGCTGACCTCCAGCCCACGCGCGGGAGCGAA
This sequence comes from Nonomuraea fuscirosea, assembly GCF_035917475.1. Classification (NCBI taxonomy): domain Bacteria; kingdom Bacillati; phylum Actinomycetota; class Actinomycetes; order Streptosporangiales; family Streptosporangiaceae; genus Nonomuraea; species Nonomuraea fuscirosea. The sequence continues at coordinate 4,392,443 of NZ_CP109074.1, forward strand.
CGCGGTCAGGAAGACTCCCGGAACCGGCAGCACCTGGTCATTGTCAGCGTCAGACTCGACTAGGTACCCGGCCTTGCGCAGGTCTTCGGAGTACCGGGCGAGTTCGGCGTTGAGGAACCTGCTGACAGCCGTTCGCTGAGAACGATCAGCGCCAGGCGGGAGAGTGAAAACAATTCCCAGTTGAAGACCTTAGCGATCACGATGCCGACTCGGTGGTGATCGGCCCTACAGCTGCAGGTGCGTTATGCGTGGTCCGCGGCGTCGGCTCGACCATAGGCGTCATCCCCATGTGAAGGCTGACACGGCAGGGTCACGCTCAGGCACCAGCCGCCGTCGCCATGTGGGCCCGCTGACAGCGTCCCCCCGAGGGCGTCGGCCCGCTCGCGCATGCCCATCAGACCGTGTCCGGAGGAGGGCAGCGATTGCCGTTCGGCCGGGGGCCGCTCGTTGATGATCTCCACGGCCATGCTGCCGTCCCGCATGCGCAAGGTGACGTCGACCTTGGTGCCCGGACCGGCATGCTTGAGCACGTTGGTAAGCCCCTCCTGCACGATGCGGGCGGCCGAGGCCCGGACGACCAGCGGCGCGTCGTCGGTCGCCGGATCGACGTCGAGCTCCACCGTCAGACCGGCCTGAGATATGCGCTCGGCCGAGTCACGGATCACGTCTCCCGGGTCGGCGAGCAGGTCGGGCCCTTCCTCAGCGTCCCGCAGCACTGCGAGCAGAGCGCGCAGGTCCTCCAGGACCTGATGGCCGGTGTCGCGGATGTCGCTCAAGGCTTGCGCGGCCGGCCCGTCAGAGACCGCGAATCGGGCCGCTCCGGCCCGTAGGACGATGGCACCGACGTGGTGGGCAACGACGTCGTGCACCTCGCGCGCAAGGTGCTCCCGCATGGCCAGCTCGTCGGCCCGCAGCTGTGTCAGGACGAGCCTTTCGTACTGCTGGACCCGAAGCCTCTCCGACGCCGCCGCGACCTGCCGGGCGTGCAGATAGCGGCCGATGGACACAGGAGTGATCGTCACGATCAGCAGGACGAGTGCCCTGAGTGGGATGTCCTTAGGCGCGCCGCTGACGGCGATGGACAATCCCAGCCCGTAGGCGACCAGGTAGATCAGCGCCGTCCATGCCCACGAGATGACTCGCATGGAGAAGACCGCCACGCTGATGAACACCAGGACCAGGACCGCGCTGGCCGCCCCGGCCAGGTACTGGCCGGCGGCCAGCAGCGCCAGGCACTCGACGGCGAAGACCAGCGCGGGCAGCCTGCGCGCCATCCCGAGCGCTGACCCGGCCACGATGACGAGCAAGCCATTCAGCCAAAGGGGCTGCGCACTGGTGTGCCAGCTCGTCCAGCTTCCCAGCACGGCCAGCGCCATGCCGCCACCGGCAAGCAACACGTCCGGCGTGGCATCCGGCTCAGGCAGGCGCCCCGCCGGCCCGCGCAAGTAAGCGCCGACTAGCGCGGGCAACAGGCTGACCACCACTGACAACAGCCAGCGTCGTGGGGTGAGCGCCATGCCGGGATCGGCCAGGTTGAGTGCGGTGGCGACGGTCCCACACAGGATCGCCACGGGTACCAGCCGGCGGCGGGAGCGATGGCCGACCAGCGCTATCGACACGCACAGCAGGATCTGGGCGGTGTTGGAGGTGAACGCGCCGATGTGGTCGGTGTAGACGAGGAGGGCGGCAAGGTAGCACGCGACGCTGAACGGGAAGCGCCGGACTGCCGCCATCGGGGCACCGACCAGCACAGAGAAGATCATGACCAGCCAAAGTGGAGCTGCAGGACCGGCGGTCTTACCCGACAGGAGCAGGTCCAGCCCGATCCCGCAGGCACCCAGCGCAAGGTTGATCCATAACCCTTTCCACCGCATGCCAAGACCGTACCGGGGAACGAGCTGAGGGATCTTCACGACCTGGAGCGATCTCGCTGCAATCAAAATCCTTCTCAGCGCCAACGACTGTCCGCCGGTTCCTCACCCCCGGAGTTCCTGCGCGGACGCTTCACCGTCATCGGCACACGCGACGTGGAACGGCCGTCCATCGCCGCCGCCCTCAACGACGAACCCGCCGTGGCGCTCGCTGAACTCCCGACGCCCCGCCTTGCGCAGCACCGTCCGGATGACCTCAGCATCCCGGTCCCGCGCCGTCCACAACGGGCGACCGCCCGCGCCGTACCCGAACTCCGGCTTGTCGTCGCTCATGGTCAACACCGTAAGCGAATCGAGACCTTGGCCATAGGGGTCCGTATGAATCCAGGTCAGAGGATACTTCGTTGGAAATTTCTTCATTGCTACCGGGACCCCCGAAACGACCACGAAAACGACCACGAATCGCAATCGTGATGTCTCATTCCGTTACCTGGCGGCTGGGGACATCTTTGGTTGCGACATGAGGTCGCACGTTGTGAGTGGTCACGAGAAGGGAGGCCCGACGATGTCGGGACCGTGATCCAGGTCAGTGTCTGAGACCTGTCCCTGCTCTGGCGTGCGCTGCGGGTAATCGTGGGGTGCGGAGCCCAGAGGAAAGCCCAAGGGTGCCCGTTCCGTCCGGGGGCCACAGGCGAGGGGAAGGCTGGAAGGGCGAACGACCGTGAATCCTTGCTGATGCCTCGTCATGTCCACACTGCGGGACGGGTTGCTGACCGTGGTGAACAGGGGCCGAGCCGTTGGAAGGCGGCGAACGGCGGCCGGGGACCGAACCCGGACCGTGCAGACACCGTTGCCCTCGGGGTACAGAGGACGCCCGATCCCAGCCGTGTCTTATGCGTGCGGAACATGGAAACTCCGTCGGGGTCCGCTCCAGGTTTGACCTGAGCGGTAGGCCGACCGTGAGGAGAGCTGAACTCCCCGGCGGGAACAGGATGCCCAAGAAGCCAAGGCCGGCGGCCGAAAGGCAGCGGGAGACCGGGACGGCAAGGTCGCTTCCTCCAGCGACGGTCTCGGATAACCGGCCGGATACCGGGCACGGTGCCCGGGCCCGAAAGGGCGCTGACGTGGGCAGGTGAGCCTTTGACGACGAAGCACCGACTCCGCTGGAGCCGAGGGACAAGTTGGACGCCACATGGTGAACGGACCCGAGGATCTGCTGCGCCTGGACGCCGAGAAGTGGGAGACCATCGACTGGCGGGCGCAGGAAGAGCAGGTACGGCGGCTGCGGCGCAGGATCTTCAAGGCGGTTCAGGAGGAGGACTGGCCCAAGGTCAGGAACCTGCAGAAGCTGATGCTGCGCAGCCGGGCCAACACGCTGGTGAGCGTGCGGCAGGTGACGCAGCGCAATGCCGGCCGCAAGACCGCGGGCATCGACGGGGAGGTCGCGCTGACCTCCGAGGCCAGGGCCGGGGTGGCGGTGCGTGTGCACGCCACGATCGGTTCCTGGAAGCCGCGCGCGGTCAGGCGGGTGCACATCCCGAAAGTCAGCAACCCCGCCAAGCTCCGCCCGCTCGGCATTCCGGTGATCATGGACCGATGTCATCAGGCACGGGTCCGTAACGCGCTGGAACCCGAGTGGGAGGCCCGGTTCGAGCCCCGATCGTATGGGTTCCGGCCAGGCCGGAGCTGCCAAGACGCGATCCAGTCCATCTTCCAGGCCACCAGTCAGAAGCTGGCGAAACGGATGTGGGTACTGGATGCGGACCTGGCGGCGGCGTTCGATCGCATCGACCACACCCGGCTTCTGGAGGCCATCGGATCCTTCCCCGCCAGGGACATGATCCGGGACTGGCTGAAGGCCGGGGTGTTCGAGAAGAGCACGGGATTCTCACCGACCGACGAGGGCACCCCTCAAGGCGGCGTGATCTCCCCGTGCCTGCTGAACGTCGCGTTGCACGGGCTGGAAGAAGCCGCCGGGGTCAGCTACCGAACGGACGGCTGCCATGCCGGAGAGACGGTGGCAGGACGCCCGATAGTGGTCCGCTACGCCGACGACATGATCGCCTTGTGCCACTCCAGGCAGCAGGCCGAACAGGTTAAGGCACGCCTTGCCCAGTGGCTGAGACCCAGGGGTCTGGTCTTCAATGAAGATAAGACCCGCATCGTTCACCTCACCCAGGGGTTCGAGTTCCTGGGCGTCCTCATCCGCCGCTATCCCAACGGCAAGACGCTGACCACACCGAGCCCCTCGGCGGTCAGGCGGCTGAAGCTGCGACTCGCGGCCGAAATGCGCAGCCTGCGCGGCTCGAATGCGCAGGCGGTCATCGCCCGGCTCGATCCCATCGCGCGGGGCTGGGCCGCCTACTACCGCAGCATGGTCTCGTCCAAGGTGTTCACCGCCCTGGACAACTACGTATGGAGGCTCACCTTCAAGTGGGCCAAGTGCGGCCATCCGAACAAGCCGAGGCGCTGGATCGTCGACCGGTACTACGGCAAGTTCAACAAGTTCAGGAACGACTGGTGGGTGTTCGGCGACCAGGAGACCGGCGCCTACCTCACCAAGTTCGCCTGGACCCCCATCGTCCGACACATGCTCGTCCTGGGCCGAGCATCCCCCGATGACCCTGCCCTGGCCGAGTACTGGGCCAAACGGCGTGCTCGGGTGAAGCCTCCGCTCGATCGCTACAGCCTCCGCCTGCTCACCAAGCAGGACGGCCGCTGCTCGCTCTACGGAGACCACCTGCTCACGGCGGATCAGCCACCCGAATCGCCTGAACAATGGGCGCGATGGTGGTTGAACGTCGTCCGACGCGCGGTAGCAGCCGACTATCTGACGCACCATGGACGGCCCGGTCCGACCGGCGATGGCCAGACCCGCCTTGTTCACGCCTCCTGCCATCGCGGCCACCTCGCCCGCCTGCGCAGGAGCTCAGCACAGCGCACCTGAACCGCCCTTCGCGGCTTGCTTGAGCCGTGTGCCGCGACGAGTGGCACGCACGGTTCTGAGGGGGCCCCGGTGCAGCAATGCACCGGGGCTACCCGGCGAGCGGAGTGCCGGCAAGGCGGTGGCCGGCATCGCCCGCGACAGCGGCGTCACCCACCTGGTCTGCAGCTTCGTGGGCGGCGCCGAACGCGGGACCGGCATCGACCACTTCGAGAGCAAGGCCGAGATCGAACAGCACATCCTGGCCCTCGGCGTGCCCGCCACCATCCTGCGGTCGGCGTTCTTCATGAACAACCTGCTGCCTACGCCGACGCCGTGGGCGAGCGGCTCCTGGCGCTGCCCGTCAAGCGGGACAAGCCGAGCCGAAGAGGGGATACCAGGCCGATATCGCGGCCCTGCGCCGGCGGCATCCGGATCTGCTGACGTTCGAGCGGTTCCTCACCCGGCGAACTGAGGGGCCACAGTGATTCAGGGGTGTGGAGCCTTCGGGAATCCGGTCCAGCGGAGTTCGGGGCGTAGATGGCTCATGTCGTTGAACATGCCGATGCTCGGAAGCGCGCCCGGCCGGTATTCGATGACGGTGAGAGCGGCGTTGGCGCTGCTGAGCCCGAGCCAGCGTACGGGTGGTGCGTCGAGGGCGTCACGGATGAGCCACGCGATCGGATAAGCGTGGGTGATGAGGAGTTCGTGTTCGTCGTTCTGCTGCTCGGGTGCGTGGGCGAATCGAGCGGTGAGACTACGGGCGATTTCACGGCCCGCAGCCGCGTCCTCCGGGGAGTAGCCGTCGAAAAATGCCCTCCATGACGGCGGAGTCTCCTCCAATTCCGGCACATAGGGTACGTGGTCGATGAGTTCAGGGGCCTCGGCGACGGAGGTGATGCCGCTGAAGAACAGGTCGATTTCGTGGGCTGTGTCGGCGGCTCGTGGGAGCGGGGAGTGCCAGACGGCGTCGATGGGAAGGTGCGCGAGACGCTTTCCCAGGGACCGGGCTTGTTCGCGGCCGGTGCCGGTGAGATTGCCGAGAGCGTCGGCGTGGCCGTGCCGGGCGAGGTAGAGATACCGGGTCGCCATGAACGCGCGGTCCTTTCACAGCAGGGTGATGGTTCCCGCGGTTCCGTCGAGGGCGATCCGGTGACCGTTCTCGATCCGGTTCAGCGCGTCGGCCACGCCGAGTACGGCGGGGATGCCGTACTCGCGGGCGACGATCGCGGCGTGTGAGAGCGCACCGCCGGTTTCGGTGACGACGCCGGCGGCGATCGTGAACAACGGCGTCCAGGCCGGATCGGTGTACGGACAGACCACGATTTCGCCAGGCCGCACGGCTTTGAAGTCCGATGGGCCACGAACGAGACGAGCGGCCCCCATGACCTTTCCGTGTGATCCCGGCGTTCCCGTCAACGCGCGGGCGGGGAAAGGCGATGCGGAAACTCGGAGGGCGGGAAGTGAGGCGGTGATCGGGCGCGCTTGCAGCACCCATACGACGCCGTCCGCGACGGCCCATTCGACGTCCTGCGGGCCGCCCTGAATTTCCGCGATCCGACGCCCGAGCTCCGCCAGAATCGCCGTCGTGGCGTCGTCCAGTGTCCGCGCCTTCTGCTGCTCCGCCGCGACGGCGCTTTCGACGACGCCGCCGTGCTCAGGGTCGAGGTCGATGCGGGTTCGTTTGCCGCCGACCGTGCAGCGGATGGATCCGTCTGCCGCGACCTCATAGGTGTCGGGGTTGATGGTTCCGCCCACGACGCCAAGACCAAGACCCCAGGCCGCTTCGATCCGGGTCGGCTCTCCCGGCCGCTGGGGCGTGAACATGACCCCCGAGATCTCGGCCCCGATCACGCGCTGCACGAGAACGCCCATCCCGGGACAGGACGCCCCGGCGCCGACCGTCGCCCGGTTCCAGTAGTCGTTCACCCTCGCGGCATTCGCCGACGACCAGCAGGCGGCTATCGCCTCGCACACGCCCGCGCTCCCCCGAACGCCGATCACGCTCTCGTACTGGCCCGCCGCCGACGCGTCCGCCGTGTCCTCGTTCAAGGCCGACGAACGTACGGCCACCACGGGGTCGCCCAGACGTGCGAGCTCCCGCGCGACCGCCGCGCGAAGAGGCCGGGTGACCCGCACGCCCTGCGCGCCGCCATGCGGAACGACGAACCCGTCGGGCACCGGCAGCCCTTCGCGCAGCAGCAGGCCCAGCGTCGCCGCCTTCCCGCCGCAGTTCGCATGAGTCGCGTCGGCGAGTGCCGTGAGCATCGCATCACCTATCAACATTAAATTGACAACATTATGTTGATGCTAACAGGATGGGGCGCATGGAACGCAAGCACGACCTCGACCGTGCCGGCCGCGCCGACCACGCGCAGGCGCAACGGGAACGCGACGCCCGGGAGCGCATCATGGCCATCGGTGCGGATCACCTCGAACCGCGCCCGTGGCGGCCCGCCCCGGCTCCCCCTCCGGCGGCCGACCTGGCGCAGTACGCGCTCTGGCGAGCCGCGGACCTCGGCCCCGACGAGTTGCTGAGCGCGCTCGCGCTGATCCCGGCGGCACGGGCCGAGATCGAGGGCGTGGAGACCGGGCTGCTCTTCGTCGCCCGCAGCGCGGGATTGACCTGGGCGCAGATCGCGGACGCCATGGGTTTCAACTCTCCGCAAGCGTGCCAGCAGTATGTGAACCGGCTCACCGCCCGGCAGGACAAACGAGCATGAGCGACCAGTCGGCGCCGGAACTGCTCGTCCTGCACGCGGTACGACTCGTCGGTTACGCGGACGGCGAAGTGATCGCCGCGCGCGCCGGAACGGGACCGGCCGAAACACTTCGCCTGTTGCGCGAGGCCGAACGTGCGGGCTGGGTGCAGCACCTCGCCTTCGCGGACCTCGGTGGCTGGTCACTGACCGACACGGGGAAAATCGAGAACGAACGTCAGCTCACGGCCGAGCGCGAGCACGCCGACCCCGAGAATGCGATCGCAGCCGTTTATCGGGCCTTTCTCCCGCTCAACGCGCGATTGGTGCGCGCGGTCACCGACTGGCAGATCAGGCCGACCGACACCGACCAGTTCGCGCCCAACGATCACAGCGACGATGCATGGGACGGGGGCGTACTCGACGAACTGACGGCACTCGGCGCCGAGCTCGCCCCTCTGGCCGATCGCCTCAAAAAGGTGCTCCCACGTTTCGACGGATATATGGCTCGCTACGCGGCGGCACTGCGCCGGGGCATGCGCGGCGAGCACAACTGGATCGACAAGACCGACGTGGACTCCTGCCACCGGGTCTGGTTCCAGCTCCACGAAGACCTCATCGCCACCCTCGGCATCGACCGTCACGCGGAGAATGCCGGCCCGTAGGCGGGTAGATCACCTGATGCAGGGTGATTTGCGTTAGAGCGCGCTCGAAGTCCTAGCGTCACGTTCATGACGAAACGGACATGGATCATCACCGGCGCATCCCGCGGCCTCGGACGCGCACTGGCCGAGGCCGCTCTCGCGGCGGGCGGCGACGTCGTGGCCGCGGTACGCACCCCCGGCAGCGTCGCCGACCTGGCGGACGCGCACCCGGGAGCCTTCGCGGCCATCCCCTTCGACGTCCGCGACGTCGCCGCCGCGCCCGCACTCGCGCAGGCCGCGCTCGACCGGTTCGGCCAGGTCGACGTGCTGGTCAACAACGCGGGACGGGCCGTGGTCGGAGCGGTCGAGGAGGTCGGCGACGAGCAGTTGCGCGACCTGATGGGCCTGCACCTGTTCGGCCCCGCCGCCCTCGTGCGGGCGGTACTGCCCGGCATGCGCGCGCGTGGCTCCGGCACCATCGTGCAGATGAGCAGCCAGGGCGGGCGCATGTCCTTCCCCGGCGTGTCGGCCTACTCGGCGTCGAAGTTCGCCCTGGAAGGCTGGTCGGAGGCGCTGGCCGGCGAGGTCGCGCCGTTCGGCGTCCGCGTGATGATCGTCGAGCCGAGCCGGTTCCGCACCGGTTTCAACGGCGCCGGCGTGCTGGAGTTCGCCGAGCCGTCGCAGACCTACCGCCAGGCGCTGGCCGCCGTGCGCGCCGACATGGCCGGCACCGACGGCCGCCAGGAAGGCGACCCGGCGCGGGCGGCGGAGATCATCGTCTCGCTCGTGCACGGCGAGGAGGTGCCGCTGCGGCTGCCGCTCGGACGTGAGGCGGTCGAGCGCATCTCCGGCCTCCACCGGCGCGGCCTGGCCGAGACCACCCGCTGGGCCGAGGTCGCCCGGGCCGCCGACTTCGCCGACGCGCCCGCCTCGGCCCGGCCCGTCTAAGCCGGCGGTCATGGCCACTGGAGACCTGATGACCAAGGTCCTCGACGCGCTCGGCGACGCCCAGCCCACGGCGGAGGCGATCCACGACATCACCGACCTGGCCGAGGTGCCATCGTCGATGACGATCGCCGAGGTCGCCGACCGGCTCGCCCTTTCGGCGCACACGCTGCGCTACTACGAGCGGGCCGGGCTGGTCACCGTGGCCAGGGACAGCCAGGGCCACCGGGTCTACGACGCCGGCGCGGTGCGACGGCTGGTGTTCCTGACCCGGATGCGGCTGTCGGGGATGTCCATGCGCGAGCTGCGGCACTACATCGAGCTGGTGGACGCGGGCGAACACACGGTGCCCGAGCGGACGGCCATGCTGGCCGAGCACCGCGCCACGATCGTGCGGCGGCTGCGCGAGCTGACGTTGTCGCTGGTCGCCGTCGACTACAAGATCGCCGCGTACGGCGGGGCAGCCGGCTCCGACGTCGAGCACCGCCCTCCACGCGACGCCGCCGCCTGACCGCCCGTCGCAGGCCGGCGCTGCGCGCCCCAACGACCCGACATCGCAGCTGTTGACGTGGTGGCTCAGATAACGTTAATCTGAATAACGTTATGGTTTTTAACGATGGCATGTTCGGCGATGCCCGAAGCGAGGGTCCCCCCGAGGAGCTGGCGCGCTCGACCGGTTTCCTGCTGTCGTGGGTCGCCGCCCGAGCCGGTGAGCAGTACGAGGAGGTGCTGGCCGAGACAGGGCTCAAGCCGCTTCACCTCGGCGTGCTGACCCAGCTCCAGAACGGCCCGCTGGTTCAGTCGCGGCTCAGCGAGCGGCTGAGTGTGTTCAAACCCGTGATGGTCACGCTGGTCAACGAGCTGGAGGCCATGGGCCTGGCGGAGCGGCGTCCTCACCCACGCGACCGGCGTGCGGTGGAGGTGCACCTTCTGCCGGCGGGCGTGCGGAAGATCCGGGACGCCGAGCAGGTCAGCGAACGCATCTCGGGCGAGTTCTTCGGCCCGCTGACGCCTGAGGAACGGCAGAGCCTGCACGCGCTGCTCACCAAGCTCGCCGGCGGCGCGGCCACCAGCAGACGGAAGGAATCCTGATGAACGCCTCGGCCGACGTCCGCTACCGCGAGGCAGGCGCAGCTCGCTCGCGCTTCTGGCCGGTCGGGCTCCTCTTCGTCCTTGTTCCCGTGCTCATCGGGCAGATTCCAGGGGCGCTCGCCTTCACGCTCAACCCCGAGCTCGCCACCGATCTCGAGATGGACCGGGTCCCCGTTCCTCCCGGGGTCTTCATCGCGGTCTGGCTCGTGATCAAAGCCGGCATGGGGGCCGCGGCATGGCAGCTCTGGCGCCGGGCGCCACGCGGAAGCGACGTCACCGTACCCCTGACCGTGCTGATCGCCGGCTATCTCCAGCCCAACCTGTTCTGGCTGGCCGACGGCCTGCGCTCGATCGCCGTCACCGACGCGACCGGCCTCCTGCTCGCCGCTGCCACGGTGGTGGTGTTCTCCCGCTACTCAGCCGCTGCGGCTCGCTGGTTGCTGCCCTGGCTGATCTGGATGCCGATCACGCTGGGCATCAAGATCGCGGCGATCGCCGGCGCTCTATCCCATTGAGCTGTAAGGCCGCAGTACCCCGTACCGGACTCGAACCGGCGATTTCCCGGGTGAAAGCCGGGCGTCCTGACCGCTGGACCAACGGGGCGAGCCTCCGCTAAGGAGGTGCGTACGTCCGGCGGGATTCGAACCCGCACCGTCCGGTTCCTTAAACCGGTGCCTCTGCCATTGGGCCACGGACGCTTGAAACGTGGACCGACGGGATCTCGAAACCCGAACTCCTGCTTGCAAGGCAGGTGTGATGCCTTTTCACCATCAGCCCTTGATGTTCCGCTGTGCAATTGTTCAGCCGCGAGATGCGGGTAAAGGAAAGGCCGCCTGGTGCGTCACCTGGCGGCCTCCGGAGGAATCCTCTGCGGGATTATCCGGGGCCCCGTCTGGCGAGCGCGGCGCGACGCTGACGACGGCGTCGTTCGCGCTCGTACTCGATGGCTGCGATCAGCATGACTGGCCTTTCCTGACGTGTTCCGATGGATAAGACGTTAATAGTGGCCGCGGCGGCCGCGCCACTCATTAAAGCAGCCTTTGTCAGCCCGGAGTCGTACGACGGTGCGACCCCGGTCGCAGGCGGAGATCGTCACCTGTGCGGAGGGAAACGGCCGTACGCGTCGCCAGGATGGAGATCGTTCCCACGACCTCCGCCAGGAAGACGCATCTCACCCCATGAACGGTAAACGCGCGGTTATCGCCGCGCTCGTCGCCGCGAGCCTGCTGTCCACCCAGACGCCGGCCTCCAGTTCGGCCCGGTCAACGCACGAAGAGCCCGCCGGGCTGCGGCAGGCGCTCGACGCGACCGTGGCCGCCGGCGCCCCCGGCGTCCTGGCCAGGATCGACGACGAGCGCGGCACCTGGATCGGCACTAGCGGCACCGCAGACCTGGACACCCGCGAGCCGGTGCCGCGCGAGGCGCGCTTCCGCGTCGCCAGCGTCACCAAGAGCATGGTCGCCACCGTCGTGCTGCAACTCGTGCAGGAGGGCCGGCTGAGCCTGGACGAGCGCATCGGCGAGCGGCTGCCCGGCCGGATCGAGGACGGCGACCTGATCACCGTACGGCAGTTGCTCAACCACACCGGCGGCCTGGCCACCTACGACGAGGCGCCCGAGTTCACCGATCCCGAGTGGTACGGAAAGCGGACCTACACCCCGCAGCGGCTCATCGACGAGGCAGAACGGCTCCCCCAGCCGGAACGAGGCCGCTTCTCCTACTCCAACACCGGCTACATCCTGCTCGGACTGCTCGTGGAGCAGGTGACCGGCCACCGGCTGAGCGCCGAACTCGACCGCCGGATCTTCCGCCCGGCCGGCATGACCCGCTCCTACCTGCCCGGGACCGAGCGGGGCATCCGCGGCCCGCACGCCACCGGCTACTACCTGCCCGCGGGCGGCGAGACCGGCGCGCCGCGGCCCATCACCCGGCTGAACCCGTCGTTCGCCTGGGCCGCGTACGGCGTGGTGTCCGACGCCCGCGACCTGAACCGCTTCTACCAGGCGCTGTTCGGCGGCCGGCTCGTCGGCCCGGCCCTGCTGAAGCAGATGCGCACCGGCGTCGGCACGCCCCAGGCCCCGATCTTCCCCCGGTACGGGCTCGGCCTGGAGTCGGTGGGGCTCACCTGCGGCGAACGGTGGGGCGCGACCGGCGCCATCCCCGGCTACCTGACCTTCAGCTTCGCCGACGCCACCGGCGAGCGCCGGATGACGGTGTCGGTCAACCTGCATCGCGGCGATCCCGGGATCGCGCCCATGCTGCTGGGCGTCCTCGACGCGCTCAACCGCTACTTCTGCGCGGAACCGTACGAGCCGCCGGGCAGGACCAATGCCGCGGCGACAACGGAGGCGGAGACGGCAGGAGCCGCGCCGGGGGTGGGACCGACCGCGTCTCGGGCGGACCCGCCGTCTCCCTTGCTCACCTCCGGGCGATCAGTTGGAGGTGCCGTGGCTGGGCGCCGCGGCGGCTCCTGACTTGCCCAGCCTGCGGACGACGATCTTCTTCTGGTTCCGCTCCTGCCGGTCCTGCCGGACTGGGATGTTGCTCATCGCACTCCTCACCGATCGAGGTCGGGAACGGCAACCGTGAGAGTATGATCTCCAGCCCTTCCGATCAAGAACAGATCTCACAACCGTCCCGCGAGGGGTGCCTGGCGTACACGTGCCCGTCCGGGTCCAGCAGCGTCACCCCGTGGAAATAGCCGGGCGGCACGCTCGACACGCCGGTCACCTGCGCGAGCACGTCGTACGCGACGAGCTGCCCCGACAGCCCGGCCGACGCCCCCGTGACGCCCGGCCAGGCGTACCCGCCGCCGGGCTGCGGCGCGATCCCGGCGCGCACGCACTCGAAGCAGGGCCCGCCGGGACCGAAGACGCCCACGCTGACCAGCGGCCCGTGGTAGCCGCCGCTCACCCACGGGATCCCGGCCGCCGCGCAGGCGCGGTTCGCCCAGGTCTGGATCCCGTACGGCTCCCGCGGCAGATCGGCGCAGAGCGCCAGCACGTGGAACCCGTCGATCAGCCGCGCCAGCGTCCCCGGACCGTCCACCGATGCCGTTCCCGCGGTGATCTCGATGTCGGAGTTGACCCGGCGCAGCCGGTCCAGCGCCACCTCCGCCTTGGGCCGGCCCAGGTCGGCCTCGGTGTAGAGGATCTGCCGGTTGAGGTTCGACAGCTCCACGACGTCGGGGTCGACCAGGTGCAGGCGGCCGACCCCCGCGGCGGCCAGTGACCAGGCGGCGTGGCTGCCGGTCCCGCCGAGGCCGAGCACCACCACGCGGGCGGCCTTGAGCCGCAGTTGCGGCTCCCAGCCGTGGTCGCGCGGGGTGAGGTCGACCCAGCGGAAGTAGTCCCTGCTGCGGCTGTAACGCTCCTTCTCCCGTTCGCTCAGCTGCTCGCAGGCGCCCGGTCCCGCCTCCTCCACGTGGCCGGAGGCGAGCAGCGTCTCGACGATGTCGCCGGCGTCCTCCCCGGTCAGGACGGGGAAGGCGGCACGCAGCCCGGCGGCGACGTCGGCGGGGGTACGGGTGCCGTCCATGAGCGTCAGCGCGGCCCACGCCCACCCGTCGGCATCGGTGATCTCGGAGGCGATGCCGTACAGGGCTCCGCCGAGCCTGATGGTGCCGTCGGCGAGACGGTGCGGCGCGTGCTCGGGTTTGACGCGGGGAAGACGCATCCACCGATGGTCGGGATCCACTCGACCGGACGTCAACCCGCTTGTCGCCCTGACAGCTCCACCCGAGCCCAGCCCGGCAGGCCGCGGTGACGATCCGGCCCGGCAGGCCGCCCCGTGATGGCCCGGCCCGGCGGCTATCCGATCCGGTCGAGCAGCGCCGCCTCCTCGCCGGACAGCCGCAGATCCTTCGCGGCCACGTTCTCGGCCAGGTGGGCGGGGTCGCCGGTGCCGGGGATGGCCAGCACATGCGGCCCCTGCCGCAGCGTCCAGGCCAGCCGGACCTGCGCCGCCGTCGCGCCGTGGGCGCGCGCGACGGCCAGCACGCTCTCGTGCTCGGGCGCGGTGGCCCCGGCCTCACGCCCGGCACCGGCGATGGCGAAGAACGGCACGAACGCGATCCCCTGCTCACCGCAGATCCGCAGCATCTCCCGCTGGCCGGCCGGCGCGCCGACGCCGAAGGGATTCTGTACGCACACCACCGGCGCGATGGCCTGCGCCTCGGCCAGCTGGGCGGGGGTGGCGTTGGAGACGCCCAGGTGACGGATCAGACCGGCCTCGCGCAGGCCGGCCAGCGCGCCGAAGTGCTCGGCGATCGAGCCGTCCCGCCGGCTCGGCGGCACCCGCAGGTTGACCACGTCGAGGTGGTCGCGGCCGAGCTCGCGCAGGTTCTCCTCCACCTGCCCGCGCAACTGCTCGGGCGTCGCCCAGTGCCAGGCGCCGGAGGCGTCCCGCGCCGGCCACACCTTCGTGGCGATCACCAGGTCGTCGGGGTACGGGGTGAGCGCCTGCCTGATCAGCTCGTTCGCGGACAGGCTCGGCGAGAAGTAGAAGGCGGCGGTGTCGATGTGGTCGACCCCGAGCTCGATCGCGCGCCGCAGCACCGCGATCGAACGGTCGCGGTCCCCCGGCGCGCCGGAGCCGAACGCGATGCGGCCGGTCAGCCGCATCGCGCCGAACCCGATCCGGTTGACGGTGAGGTCGCCGAGCCTGAAGGTGTGCATGATCGTTCCTCCGCGAGAGATCAGGTCCCGGCCATCGGGTCCGGGCACGAAAAAAGCCTCTCCGGCGGACGCGGGTCCGGGCCGAAGAGGCTCAAGTGAGGTGATCATCATAGCAGGTCCGCGGCGGGAAGGTCTCAGCTCAGCAGCATGAGCACCCCGGCGAGCAGCACCGCGGCGACGAGCACGGTCACCACGACCAGAGCTTTCGCACCCAGCCGGCGGCGGATGAACTTCGGGTTGTGCGCCATCAGGTCCTCCTTGGTCAGACTCGGTGCCGGATCGCCAGGTAGGCGACTCCGGTCAGGGAGAGGACGGCCGCCAGCCAGCGCCCTCTCGACAGGCTCTGGGTCCAGGCGAGCTGATGGGTCTCGGCCTCGAACTCCCGGGCGACCAGCGCGCCCCTGGCTCCGGGGAGGGCACCACGATGCCGGCGTCACACAGCGCCCACCGCTGCCGGTAACGCTCACCACGGCTCATTCCTCACAGTCCGTACTCCCGTTTCGTTCGGGTGGGCGCGGTCGCGCCCACCCGTCACCCGGCACAGTCGGGTACGGAGGCGAGAAGGTTCACGGAGCGGAACGGAACGGACCAGGCGGGCGGCGCCGGCCGTGCCGTCAGTTGGCCAGTGTGAGCGGGTTGACCAGGTCGGCGTAGACCAGCAGACCCGCCATGATCATCATGGCCAGCTCAGCCCATGAAAGGGTCCTGTCGCCGTGCTCCTGGGCTTGCCCGGCTCCTCGCCGGGGCGCGGCGGCAGCATGCCGAACCACGCGGCTGACCGCGTTCCCCCGGCACGGTCCGAGAAATCGATGGGGCGGATTCGGTGGGTTCGTTAGGGTGTCCGGATGTCCACTCCGCGCACCCTCCTGCCGCGCTCGACACCGGCCGCTTCGGGGATGTCGTCCCGTTCGATCACCGCGCTGCTGGACCGGCTCGAAGCGCGAGCCGTCGAGTGTCACTCCCTCATGGTCGTGCACCACGGTCACGTCGTCGCCGAAGGCTGGTGGGCGCCGTACTCGGCCGGACGACCGCACCTGCTCTACTCGCTGACCAAGTCGTTCACCTCGATCGCCGTGGGCCTCACGATCGCGGACGGGCTGCTCTCGCTGGACGACCGGGTGGTGGACGTGCTGCCCGAGCACGTGCCGGTCGATGTCTCGGAGCAGGGACGCCGTCTCACCGTGCACCACCTGCTGTCCATGACGACCGGGCACGTCGAGGACAGCCTCCAGGAGGCCTGGCGGCTCGAACCGTCCGACCTTGTGAAGGGCTTTCTGCGCGTACGGTTCCCGGAGCCGGAGGGGACACGGCACGCCTACGACAACGCGACCACCTTCGTCCTGGCCCGGATGGTGGAACGGGTCACGGGCCGCGGCCTCCCCGAACTGCTCGACGAGCGCCTCTTCCGGCCGATGAGCGTCGGCCACGCCGAATGGGACCGGGTCGCGAGCGGCGCCGCCTTCGGATTCCACGGCCTGCACCTCACGACCGAAGCCGTCGCCGCCTTCGGTGAGCTGCTGCGGCGCGGAGGTCTCTGGGGCGAGCGGCAGCTCGTCCCCCGCGCCTGGGTGGAGCTGGCGACCAGCCGGCACATCGACTGCCGGCCGTTCGAGGACGGATCGAGCGACGCCGACTTCAGCCGCGGTTACGGGTACCAGTTCTGGATGGCGCGTCACGGTTACCACGGTCACGGCGCCTTCGGTCAGCAGTGCTTGGTGGTCCCGTCGCACGATCTCGTGGTCGCCGTGACCGCCCAAGGGGACGCCCAGGCCGTGCTCGACGCCGTCTGGGAGTGCCTGCTGCCGGGCGTGGGCCAGGCGGACGACGCCGGCGACGACGCGATCCTCACCGATCGGCTGCGGCGGCTGTCCCTCGCGCCGGTGCCCGGCTCGGCCGCCCCTGAACGTTCCGCCAAGGCGAGACTGGACGCCTCCGCCGAGGACTCGGCTCTGCCCGACGGGACCGCGGTGATCGTCGATCCCGTGGACGGCGGCTGGCTCCTGCGCTTCGGATCGCTCCTCACCGTCGAGGCCGGCCACGGCCAGTGGCGGGAGAGCTCGCCGCTCGGCCGCCCTGTCGTCGCGACCGGCGCCTGGCAGGGCGACACGTTCGTCGCCGACCTCTACGTCATCACCACCCCGCACCGGGTCCGGCTGGTGGTCGGCGCGGGGACGGCGACGGCGACGTGGAGCACCGTGCCCCTGACCGGCCCCGACCTGACGCTGCACCTGCGCTCCCCCCTCATGACCCGGCCCGACGTCGCGTAGGCGACGGGCGGCAGACGTACTCCGCGGCGTCACTCTGGTCGATCTGTCCTGATCCGCCGGGCCTGGTATCTGCCGTCGGAGCCGGGTTGTGGTTACTCTGCGATCATGTCGTTCGATCACCGCGCGCCTGGCGCGATGGCGCTCGCCGCCGTACTCACCATGACCACCACCACTTCGGCCGCATGGGCGCACGAGAGGCCCGCGACCGCCGCGGACCAGGTCTTACGGGTCTACAGCAACAACCTCGAGAACCTGGTGACGAACAACGCCGACGGCTCGTGCACCCGGATCTCCGGCCCCGCGCACCTCACCTCGATGCTGGTCGACGACGAAGGCCGGACGGGGACCTCCGGTGTGCGGGCGCCCGATCTCCTGATCGTGCAGCAGGTACGCGGCACCGGGCAGGCCTCGGCCTACGCCGACCAGCTCTCGGTCAAGGTGGGTTATCCGGCGGGCACGTACAAGGCGATCGTGGCCTGGGACGACCCCGAGCCGTGGGGCAGCACGCACAAGTGCAGCCAGCAAGAGCTCGGTGACCTGAAGAAGAAGCAGACCAACGCGCTCATCTACAACACCCGGACGCTGAGCCTCGCCTCGGGCGACGTCTCGAAGTACTGGAGCGCCGGCTGGCTCAAGCCCGGCACGTCGTACGCCGGCGGCGCCGGGTGCACGCTGTACAAGCCGCCGAACAACGACAGTGGCAGCACCAACGCGCACAAGTGGAAGCGGACTAGCGCCATCGCGGCGAAGTTCACGATCAGGGAGACGGGCACGGCGGTCTTCGCCGCGACCATGCACCTTCCCGAGCAGAACGGCCAGAACGCGTGCGCGGGCGCCGGCACCACGGGCATCGGAAACTCCGGCATCCACGTCGGCGCGGACGCCACCGCCCTGATGAACGCCTCGGCCATCCGCGTGATCGGGATCGACGCCAATCGCACGAACATCGCCGCCACCACGCTCAGCGGCTTCGGGATGACCGGTCACGGCACGAAGGCGACCATGGGCTCCAGGAAGATCGACTACCTCTTCGTCAAGGGCTCCGTGCTGCCCTCGCCGATCGGCCACACGGTGAGCAGCACGAAGTCGAACCATCTGGCCCTCTACGGATTCATCACGTACTGAGTTCGCGCGGCCGTTTCCGGGCGTTCAGCGGGCTGCCGCACCGACCTGGAGCGTCAGACGGGTGATCGCCAGATCCTAGGCTGACTCCCTCGGCGATCTCGATGCGGTCGCGGGATCGAAGAGCCGTGGGTTGAAGGTCTCCCGGATGAAGAGGGCCGGCTGAGCGCTGCCGGGGTCGATGATGAGGTACCACCTGCAGGCGGCGGCGCGTCCCGGACTCCACGCGTTCACGCCGAGTCCCAGCGGCCGGCGGTGATGTGGCTGGGGCAGTTGCGGTCCCAGCGGCGCGGCGCATGAGCGCAGCAGCCGCTCGGCCCAGGGCAGCCGGCCGAGCGGGGCCAGGACGAGGTTGCGGGAGACGTGCCGGCGCGCGATGCCGAGCGTGGTGCGGCGGACCAGGACGGGAGCGTCAGCGGGCAGGCCGAGGGGTGCGGCCGCGTCAGGGCACGTCCGGCCCACCGCCGCCCGGGACACCTCCAGGGCGCTGACCGTCAGGCGGTCGTTCAGGAGGTGTTCGAGCAGGCAGGTGGTGCTGCCGGGATGGGAGAGGAGGGCTCGGGTACGGGGGTCGGTGAAGGCCTCGGCGCTGACGGGCAGCGGCGCGATCCGCTGGAGCATGGAAAACCTCACAGGGGTGAACGTTCAGTAGAGGCTGCCGGGGATGCCGGCGTCGCGGGGACCGAAGGGCCGGCGGTCGAGCCAGGCTCCGGCCCGGGGCAGGACCCGGGCGGCGACGGCGGCGGCGCGCTGCGCGGCCCGGCGGTGCGGGCCGGCGGCGGTCAGGTGCGCCAGCGCCTTGCCCGCGGCCGCGCGGTTACGTTCGGCGGCGGCCCGCCTGACCCGGTCGTAGCCGGCGAGTGCGCCGAGAGCCGCACCAGAGCTGTCGGTGCGGAGGGCGGCACCAGGGCCGTCGGTGCCGAAAACAGCACGAGGGCGCACGAGGCCGGCTTGGACGACGGAGGCGATGGCGTCGACGGCGGCGGCCGCGTCGGCGATGCCCGAGTTGAGCCCGCGCGCGCCGAACGGCGCGAACAGGTGCGCGGCCTCCCCGGCCAGCAGGACCCGCCCGCAGGTGAAGGTCTCGGCGACCGCCTGGCGGAACAGGTAGTGGGAGGACCAGGTGATCTCGCCCGCGTGACCGGCCGGCAGCAAGGGCCGCAGCCACGCGGACGGGTCGGCCGCGAGCGCCGCGGGATCGTCGTCGGCACGGCACTGCAGGTCCACACGGTGACCGCCGGCGAAGGGGACGACGAGCACGTTGCGGCCCGCGGCGCGCGGGTGGCGGTAGTGGAAGACCCGTTCGGCGGGCAGCGGCCGGGCGGGATCGTCGGCGACGTCCACGACGACGAACGCGTGGCCACGGGCGTCGCCGTCCATCCGGATGCCCAGCCGGCGCCGTACGGTCGATCCGGCCCCGTCGGCGGCGACCACGAACGCCGCACACCACTGCCTGCCGTCGGTCGCGCGGACCAGGACGGAGTCGTCCAGCAGGGTCACCTCGTCGGCCCGCGCGTGCCAGGCGAACGTGACGCCGGCCCGCACGGCCGTCTCGCGCAGCAGCGTTTCCACTCTGGGCTGCGGCAGGCACACGTACGGCGCGAGCCCCGCGGGCATCGGCGCGTGGCGGCGGTGATGGACCCGTCGTCCGGCCCAGTACGTCGCGCGTCCCGCCCACACCAGCCCTTCCCGCACCATGCGGTCGGCGAGGCCGGGAGCGGCGGCCGCGAGGGTCTGGATCGTCTGCCGGTGCAGGAAGATCGCCCGGCTGCCCGGCTTGGCCGCGCCGGCGGGCAGGTGCTCCACCACGTGGGCGGGCAGTCCGCGGGCCCGCGCCAGCAGCGCGGCCGACAACCCCACGGGGCCCGCGCCCACGATGAGCGGTCCGTCGATCACGCCCTGGCCTCCTCGGCGGGGCGTACCCTGCTCAGCGCGGCCCGCGCGCCCGAAGGCATGGCCACCGCGAAGCCTCCGTCGACGGGGATGTCGGCCCCGGTGACGAAGGAGGCCGCCGGTGAGGCCAGCCACGTCACCACCGTCGCGACCTCGTCCGGGCTCGCCCAGCGGCCCAGTGGCACCAGGTCCAGGGCCGTCTCCGAGAGCGCGGGGTCGGTGACGTAGGCGCGGTTGACCGCGGTGTCGATCCACGCCGGGCTGACCGTGTTCACCCGTACCCCCTGCGGCCCGAGTTCGCCGGCCAGGGCCTCGGTGAGGTGGCGCAGGCCGGCCTTGGCCGCTCCGTAGGCGGCGATCTCCGGCCAGGGCCGGACCGCCGCGATCGACCCGATGTTCACGATGACCCCCTGGCGCCGTTCGGCCATGCCCGGCGCCAGTCGCCGGACGAAGCGGAAGGCGCTGGTGAGGTTGAGGTTGTGCACCCGTTCCCAGCCGTCGTCGCGCACGTCCAGCAGCGACGCCTGGAAGACGGGCCCGCCCACGTTGTTCACCAGGATGTCGACCGGGCCGAGCCGTTCCTCGACGGTGGCGCACGCGGACTCGATCCTGGCCGCGTCGGTGACGTCGCACTCGACCGCCACGGCCCGGCGGCCGTGCGACCGTACGGCCGCGGCGACCGACTCCAGGTCCTGGCGGGAGCGTCCGATCACGGCCACGTCGGCGCCCGCGGCGGCGAACACGCGGGCGACGGCCGCGCCGATGCCCCGCGAGGCCCCGGTGACGAGTGCGGTACGGCCGTGCAGCCCGAATCGGTCATCCAGCGACATACGGCTCCTCAGCGGAGGTGGTCAGGGTCAGGGCACGCTTGTCGACCTTGCCGGTCGCGGTGACCGGCAGGCCGGGGACGAGGACCATCCGGCGCGGCAGCTTGTACGGGGCCAGCAGCGCCCGGCAGTGCCCGACGATCTCGTCGAAGGCGGGGGCGGCCCCGTGTCCGGCTACCACCCACGCGCACGGGATCTCGCCCAGAACCGGATCGGGCAGCCCGGCGACGGCGACGTCACGAACCGCAGGATGCCGGTGGATGGCACGTTCCAGCTCGGCGGGGAACACCGAATAGCCGCCGCACAGGACGACGTCCTTGATCCGGTCGAGGATCCGGACGCGCCCGTCGGCGGCGATGACGCCGACGTCCCCGGTCCGCAGCCACCCGTCCGCGCCGATCGCCTCGGCGCTGCGGTCGGGCGCGTTCCAGTAGCCGGGCGTGACGATGGGGCCGTGCACCTGGAGCTCGCCCGGCGTGCCGGGCGGCGCCACGTTCCCGTCCGCCCGCACCCGCAGCCGCACGCCGGGCAGCGCCGTTCCGGCCGTGCCGTGGCGACCGGCCAGCTCGGGCGCGGCCAGCGTGGCCATGCCGCCCAGCTCCGTCATCCCCCATCCCTCCACGTACGGGGCGCCGGTCCGCTCCTCCCAGGCCATGGCCAGGTCCTCCCCGGCGCTCTGGCCGGCGGAAAGGCCGCACCGCAGCGACCGGGGCAGCCGCGCGTCCGGCTCCAGCAGCAGCCGCCGGTACATCGCGGGCACGCCCGCCACAACGGTGACCGCGTGCCGGGCCGCCCGCTCCGCCATCGCCGCCACGTCGAAGCGCTCCAGCAGGATCAGGCCGGCGCCGCTGCGCAGCGCCGCGTTCAAGACGTTCGTCCCGTACGTGTGCGCCAGCGGCAGCGCCGTCACCACCCGATCCTCCGGCCCGAGCCGCAGCCGTCCGGCCAGGTTGGCGCCGCCCGCGCGAACCGCCCGCCACGTCTGGATCACCCCCTTGGGCGACCCCGTCGTGCCCGAGGTGTAGGCCAGGCAGGCGGCGCCGGCCGGCGCCGTCTGTCCGCGCGATGGGACCGGCCGGTCCCGGGGAACCGCGCCGTCCGGGCAGAGCAGCACCTGGTCCACGCCCGCCAGCGCCTCGGCCCGGTCTGCGGACACGAACAGCGCCCGTAGCCCGCAGTCATGGACCACATGGATGATCTCCGCGACCGCCGACGCCGCGTTGAGCGGCACGCAGCACGCCTGGAGCCGCGCCAGCGCCAGGTACGTCACCACCCACTCCAGGCCGTTGGGCAGGCACAGCCCGACGAGATCGCCTTCGCCGATCCCGCGGGCCGCGAGCCCGGCCGCCCGTTCGGCCGCCAGCGCCGTCAACTCGGCGCGGCTCACCGTGCGATCGCCGCACACCAGCATGAGAGCGCGGTCCCCGCTCCTCGTCCGATCGGCCCGTCAGAGCAGCTCGCCGGCGCCGGTGTAGAACTCGCGCAGGAACGCGGCGAAACCGGCCGTGCTCACCCGGCCGGTCCCGCCGCCGTCGAGGTCGTCGAAGAGCTTCACCGTGTACGACAGCGGGAAGCCGGCGGCGCTGTGCAGGCCGAGGAAGTGGTCACGCTCGATGAGGCCGTCGTCGTCCAGGTCGCAGACGGTGGACACCGCCGCCACATACGCCTCGCCGTACTCGGCGAACCAGATGTCGTCGTGGGAGAACGCGCGATATTCCGCGTAGCTCACCTGCCCGTCCCGGTCCAGGTCGGCGGCCGCGGCCAGCCCGGTCCAGAAGCGCCGGCACCCGTCCGAGAGCGCCTGGGCCGCGGGGGCGCCGGCGGGCACGCCCAGCACACGGCAGACGCGCGCGGCGTAGAGCTCGAAGTCGGCGGACGTCAGCGTGCCGCTGCCGTTGACGTCGAGGAGTTCGAAGCGCATCCGCAGGCGGTCGGCAGCGGAAAAGGCCATGGGGGTTCTCCATTCGGTTCGTGATCCTTGCGATCACGTGATCGACCGGTCCGCCGCTCCTGCCTCGACGTGGCGCCGTGACGGGGTGAGGGAAGGCAGCCCGTCGAGCGGAAGTCGGCAACCCGATAGCTACCCTGAGTGAGCTTTCCTAACCTTGTGTAGTTGTTCTGATGACACGCCGGGGTTGGGAATCAAGCACGGCGCCCATCCGCGGTGGTGGGCCTCACCCTGATCGGGGGTCGAGGAGGAAGTCCGCAGGAATCAGCGGTAGCGCGCAACGCAGAGGCTATGTCGTGCTGGCCAGGGTGGATGGCGGCTTTTGCCAGGGAGCCTCGGGGTCAGCCAACGTCTCGAGAATGAGTTGCTGGTGTCAATGACCACCTTGCCGGCCAGTTCCGCGGCGGGGACGTCTTGGAGGGCGTACAGCGGCAGGCTCGCCACGATGAGGTCGCCGGCGAGCGCGGCCTGGGCCGGGGTCGCCGCGCGGGCCCGCTCGCCGAGTCCGGCGACCAGATCGGCGAGGGACTCCGGCCCCCGCGAGTTGCTCAGAACCACGTGGTGCCCAGCGCCGATCGCCATTCTCGCAAGGCCGGAGCCGATCTTGCCCGCGCCGATCAATCCGATAGTCGACATGTCTTTCCTCAGTTCTGTATTGCGGTTGTCCACTGCTGGAACGCGCCCGGGATCTGTCCCAGAGGGTTGCCCGGAGATATGAGCGTGGAGATTGAGCCCAGCGTGCTGCTCACGTACTCGATGCTGCACCATCCAAGCGGTACGATCCATAACGTGGAGTCTCCATTTCCTTATGCATCGTCCACTGCGGCGTCCGCATTCGGCTCCAGCGACCCGATCGCCGACGCCATCGGTCTCCTGCGCCCCCGCACCGTGGTCAAAGTCGGCCTTCACGCGGCGGGACCGTGGGCGGTGCGCTTCGAGCCGTATCCGCATGTCAGTCTCGGCGTCGTCGCACGCGGCCAATGCTGGCTCGCCCTCGAAGGACACGAACCAGTGCTGCTGACGGAAGGTGACTTCTACCTCCTGGGCAATCCCCCGCCCTACCTGCTGGCCAGCGAGCTCACCGCGACACCCCGCGCCGCGAAACCACTGTGGGACACCGCCGCGGACGGCGCCGTACGCATCGGGCCCCCAGCCGAGGAGGACACCTACCTGTGCGGAGGACACTTCTCCTTCGACGACACCAACGCCGACATCCTCCTCGATGTCCTGCCGCCACTCGTCCACGTCCACGCCACAGACCCCCGAGGCGAACTTCTCGCACACCTCAGCCACCTGCTGGTCACCGAAGCCGAAACCACCGCACTCGGCAGCTCCCTGGTCCTGGACCACCTCGCACAAGTCCTCTTCGTCCACATGCTGCGCGCCCACGCCGACCAAACCGACCGCCCCACCGGCTGGCTGGGAGCACTCAACAACGACGGCATCGGCGCGGCACTCCGCGCCATGCACGCACACGTCGCACACCGCTGGACACTCAAGGAACTCGCCGACATCAGCCGCATGTCACGCTCGGCATTCGCCGCGACCTTCAAAACCCAGGTCGGAACCCCACCGCTGGAATACCTCATCCAATGGCGCATGAGCCTCGCCCGCGACGCCCTGCGCCGCGGCACCCGATCCATCACCGAACTCGCCTTCGCCACCGGCTACGAATCCGAAAGCGCCTTCAGCACCGCCTTCCGCCGGGTCGTCGGCATCTCGCCCAAGCATTACCGGGACAGCCCGGGCCGGTAGGTGCGCTGATGCCGAGGGTCCGAGTCACCCACCATGCGGCGCTCGGCTGAGCCGCACGATCAGTGCGTGTCCGGGAGGGAAGACGTCCGGCAGCTGGTGATGATCTCGGCCATCGTGGCGCCGAAGTGTTCGCGATCGTGGGTCGGCAGGGGGGAGGTCAGGCGGCTGAGCTCCGCGCCCACCTCCGCGTGGAAGGCCAACGCCGCCTGACGACCGGTGTCGGTCAGTGTCACCTGGTCGTGGAGCTTCACCCTGGAAGGGCGCCGTTCACCCACGGCCGAACAGGATGGTCCCGGTGACGTGGACATGTGGGGTGAGCGGTTCATCGGGCATGGGTTCGCCGTGCCGGCCCACACGCTATTGAGCTGATCATGAACGGTGTTTCCCCTGATTGACGCGATCGTGAGACATCTGCCTCCCGCTCGGACCATCGTTATCTGGGGCGCGTGTTATCGAACGTGGTCGGCGTGGTTCCACCAGATGGCGGTCGTGGCGGCGCTGAAGCGGAACTGGGCGTCTCGATCTGGGTGCTGCGTGCCCTCCAAGGTCTTGCGCGTGCCTTGCATGCTGAAGCCGTTGCGGCGAAGTAACTCGCCGACCGTCGGTGCCGAGACCATGTGGCCCTGCCGGGTGAGCTCGTCGGCCAGGTGCCGCGGCGACTTGGTCGTCCACCGCAGCGGCGACTCTGGATCTCCTCGCTCATCCGGCTCCACCAGGGCCATGAGTGCAGGCATCAGGCCTGGGTCGTGCTCGGTCATTGGCTTGCGCTCACCTCCGGATCGTCGCACGCGATCATCCGGCAAGGCACACAGTCCGCCTTCGAGTTCGAAGACGCCTTTGCGCACGGTGGTACTCCGGCTGCGCGAGCGACAGTTCGTACTCCGCCGTGTCCCAGAAGCCGGCCTCGGTCGCGAGCATCAGCCGCTGCTGCCGTCGTTCAGATGCGGGAGCAACGCCTCGAATTTCCGCGCGCGGTGCGGGACTCCAGGAAACGGTCAACAGCGGCCGCGAGCGTCGAGCCGACCGTCGAGCCGGTCGCGGGGTCGGTCGGCGGGCCGGGAAAGCGACGACGGACACGGGCGATGGGCGACAGGCGGGAGGTTCACAGGGTTTTGGTTAGTCCTCCGTCGATGACGAAATCGGTGCCGGTGACGTTCCCCGCCCGGTCGCTGGAAAGGAGCAGTACCAGGTCAGCGATCTCGTGTGGGTGCGTGAACCTGCCGGTCTCGGCTTGGGCGGCGGTCTGCTTGGCCACCGCTTCCGGGTCGGCCCCGCTTGCCCGGGCAACGGTCGCGGCGACGCCTTCGACTCCGAGCCACAGGTCCGTGGTGACCGGGCCGGGACTGATGGTGTTGACTCGGATGCCGTGGGCCCCGACCTCTTTCGACAGGGCTTTGGAGAAGTTGGTGAGGGCGGCTTTGGCGGCGCTGTAGTCGATCACTGCTGGGTCGGGCAGGAAGGCGTTGACGGAACTGATCGTGATGATGTTGCCGTGCCCGGCCGCGAGCATGGTCGGCAACGCGGCGAGGGTGGTGCGTATCGCCGCCATCAGGTTGAGCGTCAGGCTGTGCAGCCATTGTTCGTCGGTGATGTTCAGGAACCCTGTCAGGCGCGGCGCGAGCGCGCCGACGTTGTTGACCAGGATGTCGAGGCGTCCGTGTGCCAGCGCGGCGGCGATGAGGCGGGCCGGGCCCGCGGTGGTGGCGAGATCGACTTCGATCGCCTGCACACTTCCCCTTCCGCCCAGTTCCTTCAGCTCGGGTGTGCTTCGGCGTGATCCGGCGACAACGTGGACTCCCTCCTCGGCCAGGGCCTGGGTGATGGCCAGTCCGATTCCCTTGCTGGCGCCGGTCACCACCGCGATTTTGCCCTGCAGTTCCAAGTCCATGACATCCCTTTCTGCGGCACAGTCCGCAGCGTTGACCGGTGATCGCGCTCAACGCTGCGGATCGCTTTCAGCTCGTCTACAGGTCGTTCCCCCTGAGCCAGGTCAGGCAGGCGTCGGCCACCTCACGCCAGCCGTGGTCGATGGTCAGGGAGTGGCCGCGGTCGGGGAAGCGCTGGATCTCGGTGACCGCGCTGGAGTCCCGGTACTGCTTGAGCGTCGCTTCGGTGACGGTCTCGGGGACGGTGTGGTCCTTGCCGCCGGCGATCAGCAGCAGCGGTCCCCGGGCGTTGTTGCCGGTGTCGACCTTGGCGGGCGAATGGGGGGAGAAGTTCGCGGCGGCGGCCTCGAACAGCGGCTTGCCGGGCGCGGGGATGGTCCAGCGTTCGTACAACTCGGCGGCTTCCTGAGCCGGGATGGCGTTGCCGAACGCGTAGGTGAACTGGTCGAGGGTGAGGGAGACGGCCCGGTGCTTGTTGGCCGGGTTTTTGAACACCGGCAGGGTCGAACGCAGCGCCGACAGAGGCAGCGGCAGTACCCCCTTGATCTGTGCGGCGTCGATCGCGATCGCGGCTGCGGCCAGATCCTGCCCGAGCAGCTTCTCGGCGATCATGCCGCCGAAGGAGTGGCCGATCAGGATCGGCTTGATGTCCAGAGCGTTGATGATCTCCGTGTAGTGGGCGACGACGTCGTCGATGCCGTGGTCGGCGATGCTGCCGGGGTCTTTTCGGGATAGTTCGACGCTTTCGCCGTCGCCCGGCCAGCCAGGGGCCGTCGCGTCGTAGCCGGCGCTCGTGAACAGCTCGGTCCAGGAGGACCAGGAGGTGGCGTGCAGCCAGAGGCCGTGGATGAAGAGGACGGGAATGGGTGGTGCGGTCATGCGTTGCTCCTCAGGCAGACGGATGGGTGTGCTTGACCGCCTGGGTCGCGGTCGCGGCGGTGCGGATGTGGCCGGCCACGGCTGCCGGTTGCGACAGCGCGATCGCGTGTGAGGCGTCGACCTCGATGGTGTCGGCCCCGGCGCGCTTGGCCATGAAACGCTGGGCGTCGGGATGGATCGCCTGGTCGGCGGTCGCCACGACGTACCAGGACGGCAGGGTCTTCCAGCTCGCGTCGGGAGAGCTGTCCTCGAACGCCGCGGCCGCGATGGGGCGTTGCGCGGCGACCGCCACCGAGGTAAGGCGCTTGGGCAGGTCGGCGGCGAACACCGTGGGGAACTGGTCGTCCCTGAGGTACAGCTCCACGGCCTCCTCACCGTCGCCTGTGCGGAAGACGGACGGTCGCAGGGCCGGGCCCAGCAGGCTGCCGGGGAAGCGGCCCGTGACGTCCAGCACGCTCTCCCCTGCGTCCAGGGCGAAAGCGGTCACGTAGACCAGCCCGACCACGTTGCCCGCCTCGGCTCCGGCCCAGGTGATGACCGCACCGCCGTAGGAGTGACCCACCAGCAGGACCGGACCGTCGATCGCGGCGACCACGCCGGCGAGGTAGGCGGCGTCAGTGGCCAGCCCCCGCAGCGGGTTGGCCACCGCGGTCACCGGGATCCCGAAAGCCTGGAGTTCGGCGATCACGCCCGACCAGCTCGACGCGTCTGCGAAGGCGCCGTGGACCAGGACGACGGTCGGCGTGCTGCCGTTCTTGAAGGATCTCTCTGCTGTCATGGGCTCACCGTAGAAAGCCCCCTGCGCGCTTCGCGAGCGTCACATGACTGTGTCACCGAGCGTCACCCGAGCCGAGCGGTGCGGTCAGACTGATACGCGCAAGGCCGAGCTCAACGCCGATCGCGAGGTGATCCCCAGCTTGGGGAAAATCCTGTAGAGGTGGGAGCTGACGGTTCGATGCGACAGATAGAGCTTCTCGCCGATCTCCCGGTTCGTCAGGCCGTCGGCCGCCATCTGGGCGATCTGGAGTTCCTGTGCGGTCAGCACGTCGCGCGCTTCGCTGCTGCGGCTGCGGCTGCTCTCGCCGGAGGCCCGCAACTCCTGTCGCGCTCGCTCGCTCCAGGGGATCACCCCCAGGGCGTCGAACGTCTCGCGAGCCATGCGCAAGGGTGCCCGCGACTCGGCCGTACGCCGCCGGCGCCGCAGCCATTCACCGTACGCCAGCTGCACCCGAGCCCGTACGAAGGGCCATCGCCGCAGGTCGGCCCCGAGCGCCGCATCGAAGAAGGGCTCCGCCGCGGCCTCATCGGCCAGGACGGCCCGGGCGTAGCGCAGGTCGGCGTGCAAGGGCGGTGACGGCGTGGTGAGCGCCACCGCCTCCAGCTCCGCGATGATGCCGGCCACCGCATGGCCTTGACCGCAGTGCACCGCGGCATCTGCGAGTTCGGCCAGGGAGAAGCAGCGCAGCGCCAGGTGGAAGGCCGGATCGGCGGGGTCGTGCATGCGTCGCAGATGGTCGAAGGCATCGGCGTAACGTCCCTCGCCGAGTGCGGCGAGCCCGCGCGCGAGCTGCACCGTGGCCAGCACGGGACGGGCTCCGACGGGCAGGGCCAGCTGCTCGGCCGACGCCGCGAGGCTCTCCACGCGATCCTGCTCGCCGCGTAGCGCGGCGAGCACCGCGCCCGAGGCCTGAGCGATGGCGTGCATCAGCGGCTGGGACGTCTCGTGCGCCAGCCGGGCGGCCTCCTCGGCCGCGGGGATGGCTACGCTCAGGTCGGCCAGCCGGGCCGCGCTCCATGCCTGTGCCCCGAGGTCTCGTGCCAGGAGGCTGAGCCGGCCCTGCGCGCGCAGGGCCGGCAGCGACGCGGCGCAGAATTCCTCCGACAGGTCGAAGGCCCCCACCATCAACGCCGAGCTGCCGAGCAGGCGGGCCGCCAGCCGGTCGCCGGTCGGGTGGGCGGCCAGATGGCGTAATCGCTCGATCACGACCTTGCCACGCTCGATCGGAGCCGCGAACGCCAGGACCGTCAGCAGCCGTCCGTCCAGGTCGTCGACGGGCAGGCTCTCGGCCACGGTGACGACCCGTTGCCGCGACCGGTGGTCGGCATGAGCCCAGAAACATCGCAAGGACGCACTGGACAGGAGCTTCAGCGCGAGATCGACGTCCCCCTGTGCCGCCATCGTCTCGGCGAGGTCGGCCAGTGAGTGCGCTGCCGCGCTGTCGTCACGGATGCCGTCCTCGAAGCTCTCGCGGATCCACACGATACGGGCCCGCTGCTGGGCCGACAGCTGCACCTGCTCGCCTTCGGCAAGCAGCCGCTCGACGATGTCGCGCCGCCCCATCTCGGCCGCGTACTCGGCGGCCCGCACCAGCCGTTCACACCGGTGAGCGGGGTTCGCGCTGAGCCTGACCGCGTGCTCCAGCGCCGCGACGGCCGACAATAGGTCGCCCCGGCGTCGCGCGCTTTTGGCCGCGGCCTCCAGCTCGGCGGCGATGCTCTCATCCGGCCTCGGGGTGGATGCCGCGCGGTGCCAGAGGCGACGGTCCGGCCGGCCGGTCAGGACGTCGGCCAACGCGGCGTGCACCGCGTGCCTCTGGGAGATGCTCGCGCCCTGGTAGATCGCAGAGCGCATGAGCGGGTGCCGGAACGACACTCCGGCCTCGTCCACGTCGACCAGCCGTACGGTGACAGCGGGGGCCAGATCGTCCGCCGTGACCGGTACGCCGGTGATCAGCGCGGTGGCGTCGAGGGTCTCGGACAGGGCGGTGCCGTCGTTGAGCGCGGCCACCAGCAGCATGGTCCGAAGGACCGGCGCCAACCCCGACATGCGGGCGGTGAAGGTCTGTTCCAGCCGGGTGGTCAGCGGGAGCCACCCCGGCGGCAGAGGCCCTTTCCCGTCCTGCGTTTGCGCGGCGATCGGCAGCTCGACCAGGGCCAACGGGTTTCCCGCGGCCTCCCGCAGCAACCAGGTGCGCACCGCCGGTGTCAGAGTGGGGCTGTAGGCGTCCAGCAAGGCGGTCGCGGCGGTGTCGTCGAGCCGATCGAGGAGCAACTCCTGCAGCCCTGCCCCGTCGAGGGGACTCTGGAATCCGTCGCGGATCGCGGCCAGCAGCACGATCGGTTCGGAGTCCAGCCGCCGCGCGACGAACGTGAGCACATCGGCGCTGGCGCGGTCCAGCCAGTGGGCGTCCTCGGCCAGGAGCAGGACGGGCGAGCGGGCGGCGGCTTCGCCCAGGAGGTTCAGCGCCGCCAGGGCGATGAGGAACGGATCCGGCACCCGGGCGTCGGTCAACCCGAACGCCGCTCCCAGCGCGCCGCGCTGCGGGGCGGGCAGTTCCCTGATCTCGCTACGAAGCGGAAGCAGCACCTGATGCAGACCGGCGAAGGGCATGTGCGTCTCTGATTCCACACCCACCGTCCGCAAGATCCGCATGCCATGCGCGGCGGCGATCCCCGCCGTGTCCAGCAGCAGGGCCGACTTCCCGATTCCCGCCTCTCCGCGCACCAGCATTGCCCCGCCGCCCCTGCGGACGCCGTCCACAAAATCACCGAGACGCCGCTGTTCAGGCTCTCGCCCGAAAAGCGCTATTACTTGCTGGTGTGCTGGCATATATGGCGATGATGGCCTGGGCCAGGGGTCCCGTCCAGCGAACCCGCTGCCACGTCTGTTGACAGATCGTTTCTGATCAGGCCGCTGTTGCCCGGTGGCTGAGTCTGCCGGGGCGGTGTTCCTGCGGTCGGATATCGCGCCTTCTTCTGGAACGCGGGTCATGAGGATTCCGGCCTTTCACTGATGCGTTCAGTTCTGCGGGTGCGCGTGTGTTCCTGGGCGGCTCGCAGGCGGCGGTCGCGGCCTGTGCCGCGGTGAGGGTTTCCCAGGTCAGCGGGAAGAACAGGTCCGGCCTCCCCGGGAGGCGGACGTCGTCAGGCGGCGGCCTCGCGAATGAGGTCGGCGACAGCGGCGGGCTGGGAGACGTGGACGGCGTGGCTGCCGATGACCTCGACGACGGTGGCTTCGGCGCGCTCGGCCATCCTGCGCTGGGCTGACGGCGGGATCATCCGGTCCTGGGCCGCGACGAGGTACCAGCTCGGCTTGTGCCGCCAGGCCGGTTCGGTGACTGGCCCGCCGAGGGCGTCCACGCCCCACGGGAGTTGAGAGTCGGCCATGAACGCGGACACCTGGTCGGGCAGGTCGGCGGCGAACGAGGCGGCGAACTTGTCGCGATCGAGAAGGAGGAAGCCCGCCACAGGCGGGCGGGCGGACGGCACCGGCGAACCGGCGATGAGGATGCTGACCGACTCGCCCTTGTCGGGAACGAACGCGGCGATGTACACCAGCGACGCGACGTTCGGGTGGATGCCGGCCTCGGTGATGACGACGCCGCCATAGCAGTGGCCGGCCAGCACGGCGGGGCCGTCGAGGCCGTCCAGGACCCGGCGGGTCACCGCGGCGTCATCGGCCAGCGACCGCGTCGGGTTCTGCACGATGTGCACGCGGAGTCCGTCCCTGGTCAGCTCGTCATAGACGCCCTGCCAGCCGGATCCGTCCACGAAGCCGCCGTGCACGAGCACGATGTTCTTGATGGCGGTCATGGCCGCTCCTGACTGGACGGACAGGCCGAGCGCCTGTCCTGGTGCTCTCCATCCAAGTCGCGCGCACGTGCCCCGGCCACGCAGAACAGGACGCAGAAGTAGCGCGCAAACGCTCAGGGCGCGGCGGCCGCCAGGTCACGGCAGCGGCCGCTCGCCGCGGCGTTGCCGATGGCCTCGTACACCTCGGCCGCCCGTGCGTAGGCATGGCGGCTCTCGCCGATCCGGTTCTCCTCGGACAGGACCGCCGCCAGTGTCTCCAGAGAGCGGGCCTGCGGGACGGCCAGATGGACCTGCTCCATGAGGTCGATCGCCTCGGTCAGCTTGGTGATCGCTTCGGCCCGTCGGCCGAGCAGCCCCAGGCATTCACCGACGCGGGCCAGCGCGATCGGCCGGATGAACGCCACGACGCTCAGTGTCATCCCCGACCGGTCGTCGTTCACCAGGGCCAGCAGTTCGAGGTACTGCTCCAGTGCCTCGGTGTGGCGACCGGCATCGCGAAGGCAGGTGCCGAGGGCGCCGAGACAGTCGCAGTACCGATCCATGTTGCCATCGGCCTTGGACATCTCAGCCGCCTGCATCTCCGACGCGATGGCCTCATCGAGCCGCCCGAGCCGGCGGAGCGCGCCCCCCGCCTGGTGGTGGGCTTGGGCGATCTGCGCTGTGGCGCCACTGCGAGTGGCCAGGTCCATCGCCTGCGCCGCATAGCGCAGGGTGGTCTCCGGGTCATCTCTCGACACCAGGTGGACCCAGGCCAGCTGGTTCAGTTGCATGGCCTGCCGGGCCGCATCACCCAGGGCGGCGGCGGCCTCGGCGCCGCAGGTAAAGACCTCGTGCCAGTGCGGCGCGTGCATCCACCGGTCGGAGAACCTGTTCATCGACTCGGCGCAGTCGAGCACGGCGGCGTACCGGCCGATGTTCGCCCCCTGACGTAACGCGCCCAGCCAGTTGTCCACGTTCACGCGCAGCCAATGATCGGCCTCCTCTGAGGAGGACAGATCAGTGAGGTCGGGATCGGGCCGATCGGGGCGGCCGTATCCAGGCTCGAACCAGCGCCCGGCGGTGGTGGCCATCCGCAGCAACCACGATGTCATCGTCACGATGAGCGCGTCGCGCTCGGCCGCGGCTTCCTCCTCTCGGAGCCGGTCGCGGGCGAACAGCCGGACCAGGTCGTGGAAGCGGTAGCGGCCCGACGTGCTGTCCTGCAGCAGGCCGAGGTCGACGAGCTCGTCGAGGGCGTCCCATGCCCCCTCGACCGGTGTGCCGCCCGCCACGGCGGCCAGAGCGGCGTCGAAGTCCCGGCCCGGCAGCAGGGCGAGCCGGCGGAAGACTCGCCGCGTCGAGTGGGCCAGCTGATCGTAGGACAACCCGAACGCGGTGGCGATCTTGAGATCGCCGGCGCTGAGCTGGTCCAGGCGGCGTTCCTCGTTCGTCAGCCGGGCGGCGAGGTCGGTGGCGCTCCAGCCGGGCCGGCTGGCGAGCCGATTTCCGGCGATCCGGAGCGCGAGCGGCAGACCGCCACATAGCTGCGCGAGCTGCCAGAGGGCTGATCCGCCGTCCGAGTTGCTGTCCGAGCCGCCGCGGTCCTTCAGGATTCCGGCCAGCAGTTCGGTGGCCTCCAGCGAAGGCAAAGGTCCGAGGACGAGTCTGCGCACTCCTTCCAGACCAGCCAGCAGGCGGCGGCTGGTCACCAGGGCCTTGCCCGCGCCTCCACCAGGCAGCAGCGGCCGCACCTGCTCCTCGGAGGCGGCGTTGTCGAGCACGATCAGCACGCGCCGGTCGCGTAGCAGCGACCGGTACAAGGACGCCCGCCCGGCGGCATCGCCCGGGATCTGCTGATCCGCGCTGCCAAGTGCGCGAAGCAACATGCCCAGGGCCTCGTCGACGGGCAAAGGCTGCGCAGACATGCCGAACAGGTCGAGGAAGAACACCCCGTCGGGAAAGCCGGGCCGCAAGGCATGGGCGGCGCGGACGGTCAACGTGGTCTTGCCCAGCCCGGCAGAGCCGGTGATGAGTCCCACGCCCGCGGTGCCCGGCATGTCCCCGGCCTGCACCAGCTCGTTCATCCAGGCCAGTTCGGCGGCTCTGCCGGTGAAGTCGTCGACGGAGCGCGGCAGCTCGCACAGCCCGGTCGGACGGGTCCAGTGGTCGCGCAGGCGACCCTCGCGCGCGAGCTCGACGAGCTGTTCGCGATCAGCGTCGGCCAGGCCGAGGGCGTCGGCCAGCGCGGTGACGGTCCGGTGCTGGGGACCCCTGCTGCGCCCGCGTTCCATGTCCGACAGAGTCCGGGCGCTGACCCCCGAGGCCTCGGCGAGCCGCTCCAGCGTCAGACGTGCCGCGTGTCTATGGCGACGCAGCACCTCCGCGAAGCCGGGTGGAGGGGCGATCGGGTGCTCCTTCTCCGCGATCTGATGGCGATCACCTAAAGCTTACGGCGAAGATCGGCGGCAGCGACCTTAAGTCATCGCTCTTCTGGTGAGGCCCGCCACTGACGGCTTCCGGCCTGGTCGATCGCGGACCGGACGGCATGGGTCCGCCCAGAGCGTTGAGCGTGCCGAACCCGGCCTGCAGTCATGTAGCGCTCGGTGACGCAGTCAAGTGACGCTCGCCCGGAAAGCGAGCCGGTTTCTACGGTTTGCGCCATGAACACAGCGATGCCGGGGCTCCCGGCGAACCGCCTGCGACGTCACGGCGTCGTCATCCCGATCGCGGTGATCGGCATGCTCACCTCCCTCACCCCTGCCGTCTCCGCTCAGGCCGCACCGGCGCCCGTCACAGCCATCGCCTCCGAGACGCCGTCGAAGACAGGCCTTGAGCCGCGCATCCCGGCGGGCTTCCGCGAGAGGAAGGTCCGGGCCGGCGACGTCGCGATCAACTACGTGCGCGGCGGACACGGGCCGACGCTGGTCCTGCTGCACGGATACCCGCAAACCTGGTACACCTGGCGCGAAGTCCTGCCCGAACTCGCCAAGCACTACACCGTCATCGCGCCAGATCTTCGCGGAGCGGGCAAGAGCGACGCACCCGCCGGCGGCTACGACAAGAAGACCCTCGCCGCCGACCTGCACGGGTTGCTGACCGGACTCGGCCTCAACCGGCACATCAGACTCGTGGGACACGACATCGGCACGATGGTCGCCTACGCCTACGCCGCCGCCCATCCCCGCGACGTCGCCAAGCTGGTCCTCAGCGAGGCCCCCATCCCCGACAAGACCCTCTACGACTTCCCCTCCCTCACCGCAGAGGGGCCGGGCTTCTGGAACTTCGGTTTCTTCAGCCTCACCAACGGCCTGCCCGAACGCATGGTGAACGGCAGGGAAGAGCAGTGGGTGGAGCGCTTCGTCGACTCCCTCGAAGTCAAGAAGAACGGCGTCAGCGACAAACAGGTCCGCGAGTACGCCCGCCACCTGCGCGATGACGCTCACCTGCGGGCGAGTTTCGCATGGTTCCGCGCCCTTCCCAAGGACGTCGCCGACAACAGGGCGTACAGCAGGAAGAAGCTCACCATGCCCGTGCTGGCCATCGGCGCCCGCGGCAGCCTCGGCGACGCCGTCCCTGCCCAAGTCCGCCGGTACGCCAGAGACGTGACCGGGATCGTGATCGAGAACTCCGGTCACTGGATCTTCGAGGAACAGCCGGGACAGCTCACTCGCACCCTCCTGCGTTTCCTCAAGAAGAACTGACCCGACACCGATTCAGGAGCAGCCACATGAGCAAGGAACGTCCACCCCATGCCGACGAGACGCAGGCCCCCTTCTGGTTCCTCGGCGGCCGGGCCCAGATCCTGGTGCCGGGCACGGCGACCGGCGGCGCACTGAGCGTGATGGAGTTCACCGACCCCAAGGGCCACGCGCCGCCCCTGCACGTGCACGAGGCAGAGGACGAGATCTGGATCGTGCTCGACGGTAAGATCACCTTCTTCGTCGGGGACGAGCGCCACGACCTGCACGCCGGTGCCGTCGCGCACGGTCCCCGCGGTGTCCCGCACAGCTACCTGGTCCGCTCATCTGACGCCCGCATGGTCGTCGCCTTCGGCCCCGCCGGCATCGAGGACTGGTTCGCCGCCAACAGCTCGCCCATCTCCGACGTGAACGACGTGCCGGCCTCCTTCGACATCGACGCCACCGTCGCCTCGGCCATGGCATACCGCCTGCGCGTGGCGGGGCCTCCGCCGGTGGCCTAGGCGCACCGCTCCCACCACGCCACTTCGCGCCGCGGCCCCTGCCCTGCGCTGCCCGACGGGCGGACGACGTCTTGAGCCTCCCGCTGCCTCGGTGCCTCGGTGCCTCGCTTGACACTTCACCTCTACCAAGGAGATTCGCCATGTCCGCGCACGTGCCCCCACCGGCCTATCCGCTCTCCCGGCCGGGAATCCGGATCCTGCTGCCCGTGACGCTGGCCGTCTTAGCCATGCTCGCCATTCTGATCACGGCTCTTCCCTCGTCGGCCGCCGCCTCCACCGCGGTGAGCCGGCATACAGCCAGACCCACCGTGGTGCTGGTCCACGGTGCCTTCGCCGACGCCTCGAGCTGGAACACCGTCGTCGCCCGGCTCCAAGGGGCCGGCTACCCGGTGATCGCCCCCGCCAACCCCCTGCGCGACCTAGCAGGCGATTCGGCCTACCTGTCGAGCATCGTCTCCAGCATCGACGGACCGGTCATCCTGGTCGGCCACTCCTACGGCGGAGCGGTCATCTCCAACGCCGCCACCGGCCATCCCAACGTGAAAGCGCTGGTCTTCATCGCCGCGTTCGCCCCCGAGGAGGCCGAGTCGGCGCTCGACCTGACCGGCCGGTTCCCCGGCAGCCTGCTACCCACCAGCCTGATCACCCGCCAGTACCCGCTGCCCGGCGGCGGCACCGGAACCGACGCCTACATCGACCCCGCCGCATTCCACGCCGCCTTCGCCGCCGACCTGCCCGCCCACGGCACCGCCCTGATGGCCGCCACCCAGCGCCCGGCCGCCCTGGCCGCGCTCGGCTCCCCGAGCGGAGCACCCGCTTGGAAGACCATCCCCTCCTGGTACCTCGTCGCCGGTGCCGACCAGGCCATCCCGCCCGCAGCCCAGCGGTTCATGGCCAAGCGCGCCGGCGCGCACACCAGCGAAGTCAGGGCCGCCTCACACGTGATCATGATCTCCCGGCCCGACACCACCACCGCTGTCATCACAGCGGCAGCCCGCAGCACCCGCTGATCCCACACGCCACCCGATCGGTCCGGAACACGGCAGGCGCGATCCCCGCGCCTGCCGCGATTCCGGCCTCTCCCCAGACCATCATCCGCGGACCCAGCGGATCCTGACTGGCCAGGACACCGGCTGACCACCCCCACCACCGGACCCGTCGCACCGCTCCGCCCGTCCTACGTTCGCCTGCCAGCCACACCTTCCGAATGGAGACAACCCTCATGGTCCACACCACCGCCCACTCGAGCAGGCGAACCTTCCTCACCCGAGCGACCGCCGCATCGGCGCTACCGCTGGCCGCCGGCCTGCTCGGGATCGGCGACGCGCCGGCATCCGGCGCCCTGCCCGACTACGCGCCCATCCCCGAGGCGTCAAAGGGCCCGGCGCTCAACGACAAGGGTTACTTCGTCGGCCGGATCGACGGCGACCTGTACTGGGTCACCGACTCCTCCTACCAGGCCATGTTCCTGAGCACACGCCAGGGAGTCGTCCTCGTCGACGCGCCACCCACCATCGGGCACAACCTGCTGCGCGCCATCGAGGAGGTCACCCAGGCCAACGGCCGCCCCCGGAAGGTGACGCACCTCATCTACTCCCACTCGCACGCCGACCACATCGGAGCCGCCTCGATCTTCGGCAAGGACGTCATCCGCATCGGACATACCGAGACCGCGAGATTCCTGCGCCGGGACGCCGACCCGAACCGGCCGGCGCCCACACTCACCTTCGACGACCACCA
This sequence comes from Nonomuraea fuscirosea, assembly GCF_035917475.1. NCBI lineage: Bacteria > Bacillati > Actinomycetota > Actinomycetes > Streptosporangiales > Streptosporangiaceae > Nonomuraea > Nonomuraea fuscirosea. The sequence goes on from NZ_CP109074.1 coordinate 4,430,383, forward strand.
CGTCCTGCGAGTCGGCGGCGAGCGTCTCGAACTGGCCTACCACGGCCCCAACCACTCACCCGACAACATCTTCGTCTACGCCCCCAAGCAGGAGACCCTGATGGTGGTCGACGTGCTCTATCCCGGCTGGGTGCCGTTCAAGAACCTCGCCGTCTCCCAGGACATCCCCGGCTGGCTGCGGGCCCACGACACCACTATGAGATACCCGTGGCGCACCCTCGTCGGCGGCCACCTCGGCCGCCTCGGCACCCGCGCCGACGGACACCTGCAACAGCGATACCTGGCCGACCTGCAGACCAGCGTCCGTGACACGGTCTCCAGCCTCGACCCGGCACCTTTCTTCGCCAAGTACGGTCCGGCAGGCAACGCGTGGGCGATCTTCGCCGGCTACCTGAACGCGGTCGCCCAGCAGGCCGCCGCCCCGGTCATCGCCACCTACCTCGGCACGCTGGCCGCCGCCGACGTGTTCACCAAGGACAACGCCTTCGGCCTGCTGGAGTCCATGCGAATCGACACCGGCCTGCTCGGCCCCTTCGGCATCCGTCCCTGACCAACACGCCCGATTGCCGGCGAAGAGCCAGGAGTCGTGGTCCCACGAACACCACCGCACACCGATCAGGAGGACGGCCGCGTTGGACACCGCTTCGTGGGTTGCGTCACCACCGGCACCGCTCGCCTCGCCAGCCGCGCCACACCAGTGACGAATCCATCCCGCCTGCCCAGGCCACGCCCCGCCTCCCGGTACCCCGTACCCCCCGGTGGGCTGTGGAGTCCTACGCCGCCTCGGCCAGGGTGGTGAAGTCGATCTCGGGCAGGTCGGGGTCGAAGTCGTCGGGGCCGCAGCCGCAGCACGTCGGTCGCGTACAGGCCGAACCGGCTGATGTGCGCGGTCAGGCAGGGCGACAGCTGCGCGCGTCCTCGGCGCTGATCTCAGCCCTCCGCCGGCAGCTGGCGCATCACCGCCATCATGTCCAGCGCGGTATGGAAGATCACGCAGTTGGCCAGCAAGGAATTAAATCTGATCATCTTCTCCTGCTCGGCCGGGTCGCTGTCGGCGATGACACCGTCCTTGCCGAACCGCAGCCCAGCCAGAAAAGCAGTTGAACCCCTCGACTTTGTTGGTGACCGCGGTGATGCGCCGCCGCAGCGCCGGGTCGGTCAGGAAGCGAAGCAACGCGACGGTGCGTACGCTGTGGCCGACCTCCCGAAACGCCCGGTAGATCTCGTTCTTGCGCTGGCCCGTGTCCTTACCAGCAGGATGATCGGGAACTACATCGCGCTTCAAATACAGCACTTTTACCAGCGGTTCGTACCGACCTTGAGCCTGCTCATGTGATCGAGCAGCGCTGTGCCGTGGGCAACTAGATTTCGGTCCGCACGTGATCGCCGGCCTTTGACAGGGCGTCCCCTCGTGGCAGCGTCCACGCAGGCACTGCCCTCCCCTGCAGTGTTGTTTCCGCTGGTCAGGGGGAGGTTCACGAGGAATGGGGTGGACCAGGATCGCCGGAGGAGGTGGCAGCTGTGCAGGGTGTCCGTGATGGGCAGGAGGCTATGGGAACGCCATGAACGACCCGTTTCGACGGGCCGCACACTTCACATCGCGCATGGCAGCTGCTATCCGGCGTGTGTCGTGGCCCATCCGGGCGCGGATGATGATGCTGACCACCCTGGTGACGCTGGTCCTGTCCGTGATCGCGGCATGGCTGTTCCTGGATCACCAGCACCGCGACGAGACGGACCAACGGCTCCGGCACGTCTACGGGGCGAGCCTGGAGATGGTGCATCGCTTCGCGCACCGCGCTCCGCCGCCGCTCATCGACGTTGAAGGGGTGGCCGCGACCCAACTGGTGCATCCTGCCGGACGGGTGGTCTCGGCGACCGAGCAGGTGCGAGGGCAGCCGCGGATGGCCACCTTCGTGCCCTCGCGCCGCCCCGTGGCCATGGACCGGCAACTGTGCGACGTGCCTGGCTTCCCCGGCCGGTGCATGATCGTCGTGGCGATGTGGGTGCCCGCCGCGGGCGGGGACCTGATCGCCTACAGTGCGCTGCCGGACCCCCCGTGGTACGGGAGCAAAGCGCGGCTGGCCCAGCTGGTGGCGGCCGTGGCGATCGGGCTGGCCGTCGTGGCTTTGGGCACGACGTACCTCGTCGGCCGCTCCTTGCGTCCTGTGGAGGCCATGACCGCTGAGCTCGCGGAGATCACCGAGACCGATTTCGCCCACCGGGTGCCCGTCCCGGCGCACCAGGACGAGATCCGCTACCTGGCCACGATCGTGAACCGCACCCTGGAGTTGCTGGAGGCGGCCGTGCGCCGCGAGCGGAGCTTCACCGCCGACGCCTCACACGACCTGCGCTCCCCGATCACCGGAGCCCGCCTGCGTCTGGAGGAGGCGTTGATGGACCCCGGCGCGGTGGACTGGCCGAACATGGCCAAAGACCTGCTCGGCGACGTGGAGCGCCAGCAGGCGATCGCCGAGGACATCCTCACCCTGGCCCGCCTGGACGCCGACCGGCCGGCGCAGCACCAGCGCACCGATCTGGCCGAGCTCGTCCGCACCGAGCTGCAGCACCGCGCACCTGGCCGCGTCCCGATACACAGCGACCTGCGACCGGGCGTGGTCGTCACCTGCGAGCCCCTGCTGATCTCCCGGCTGCTGACCAACCTGCTGAACAACGCCCAGCGCCACGCCGCCACCAGCGTCACGGTCGCGGTCCGGGCCGAGGACGGCACCGGAGTCCTTGTGGTCTACGACGACGGCACAGGCATCGCCCCCGAACACCGCGAACTCGTCTTCGAGCGCTTCGCCCGGCTGCCGGAATCACGCGCCCTCGACCCCAGGGGCACCGGCCTGGGCCTGCCCATCTGCCGCGAGATCGCCCGCGCCCACCAAGGATCCCTGACCATCGAAGACCCCGGCCAGGGAACCTGCCTGGTCCTGCGCATGCCCCGGGTCGACTGATCGCAGGGCCGGCCTCGCGCCCTTTGCTTCAGTCGTACGGTGGCGATCCCGCACGCTGACCTTGTGGACGATCTGGATGGCCTTCCGTGGTGCCCCAGCTGTGCACCGAGTTGGAGGTGCGCACGCCCACCGAGCGCGCCGATCGATCATCGGCCCTCATCAGGAGGGAGCCGGATATGGCCAGTGCAAATCAGGAGCACGGCGGCGGGCTTCTCGACGGGAGTGGATGGAGACTCAGCGGCCGTGATCGACTGCCTCCCTCTCCCCTGGCCACGTACTCACTGAACCTCAAGGTGAGGTCGTTCTCTACACAGGCACGAGCAGACAGCCTTCGCTCTCGATCGGCGCCTCGCCGTCGCGCGTCCTCGGTGACGGCCATCAACCGCCGGACGATGACAACTGGGTTCTCAGCGGGGCCGATCCTTGAACTCCTCGGTTTCGACCACGTCGGCTATCTCCCAGGGGCTGCTGTCCTTGAACGAGCGGTGAGAACGGCGTCTGACCCGCTTGATCAGCGTCAGTCGCACCCCGCCGGGTACGAACTCCACGTCGTTCTCGCTCAGTGCGCTGACCTTTTCCCGGGACATGGTTTCGTTCGCCATCGACTCCGGCACGTTGATCGTCGGGATCGCCGAGGACAAGACCAACCGGACCTTCACCCGCGCGCCCCGAGCCCTGAAGCGGGCTGGCCGAGAAGATGGAGCAAGTCGCCCACTTCAACTGCGACCCCGCGTTGACCATCCTCACCTCAGCGGCTACCAGCAGACAGAGATCGACAGAGCACCTCGCACGATGCTCGTCGATGCCGATCGCCGCCATCATCGCCGAGCAGCAACGCTGGGCCGATGAACACCTTGGCCCAAGATGGGGAGCAATGCTTGAGAACTCGCATGATCATCGGGAAGGTACACCCCTTCCCGACCGATCCACAGGTCTCAAGCCTTGCTCCTCCAACGACCGGCCAGGAGCCCAGGACCACACTCGAACGCACCCTCGCCGAAGCGCTCACGGAGATCATCATCTGGGCTTGATCTCAGCGACGACGACGTCATCAGGCCTGAGGCACGATGGAGGTCCTGGAGCCGGTGATCGCACTCCTGCAGCGCCTCCCCGGACAGGACCGGCAAGCCCTCACCGACCTGATCAGCCAGTTCGCGCACCAGGAAACCGACCCCGAGCGGCAGTTGACCGTCATAGAAGCGCCCGAAACCCTGGGCCTCCTGGCCTGAGGGAGTCACTGCTCAAGGAGTCCAGCCAAAGTGCCCTGATGAAAGTAGACGCGCCAGCCAGTCTCCGTCAGGCGCCATAGAGAGCTCCGCCATGCCCGGCGGCCCTGATTGTCAGCAAAGTACGTCAGGTGAACGATCCCCCGAGCCAGCACGACCCCTGACATCTTGCTGACCGTGACCGGCGACTCCGGAGCCACCGATCCCTCCATCACAGTGAGGATCGACTCCGCGTCCCACCAGCGTCCTGAGGCTCCGATCTCGGTGAACGCCGGATCCAGAAGCTCCCGGACAAGGGCCGGACAAGCGCGCACCTCCGGATCGAGAAGCCGCAACTCACCATCGATGGCCGCTTGCACGGCACACTCATCTTCGTCCGTCATGCACGGATCCTACGAACACGCCTCACCCAGGCGCAGCGAATATCAGGCCCGAAGCCATCAGCGCCGTCCCGGGATCGAGCCCCACGCGGAGAACCGCGTCACGGCTTCTGCGGCCCACGCGCGACAGCCATGGCCAACCTACTTGCCTGACGTCCCTGACAGACCTTCAAGCAGCTGACCAGCTATTTCGCTCGACTACCCAAGATGACGACGGCAGCCCGGCCACCTGGCCTGGCTCACCCAGAGGGTCACCGGAGAGCTGGAGCCCGACCGCGACAATCGCGCCATCCGTCCAGAGCGGGAGACAGGCCCTGATCGGCACGGCCCGGCTGGGGCGATTTGTCTGGAGTGGTGGATGGGGGGTGCCAGACAATCCTTTCGGCCTGAACACTGGGCTTCGGCCACGCCGTTCGCGCCCTTTCGGGGGTGGAGGCGGTCGTGGAATGGACAGGTCGTGCCCGGGGGCGCGCTCTCGCGGCCCCCGGGCCGGCCCTGCATCTACAGGAGTGATCAGATGACCAAGATGATCGTCAGGTTGGCGGCGGTCGGGCTGACGGCCGCGGCCGGACTCGCCATCGCCGCCGGCCCGGCCGCCGCTGGCGACGAGTACTGGCCCAGGGGGGCGGGGTCGCGCCGATGGGCGATGATTTCTGGCCCAAGGGCAGCGGGGTAGGTCGCGGCCGGATGGTTCAGACCCGTTGACGAGAGCCCGCTCTCGTCAACGGGCGGGGCGTGCCGGTATGAGCATGAGCAGGATCGGCCTCCGGCCGCATCCGGGGGGCGGATCGGGGCCGCGCAACGCGGTGATCATGCTCCTCTCGCCCGGGCGGGAGTGCGGACGGCACAACGCACGATCTCCCGGGGCGGGCTCTGCTTCAACTGAATAGGACTCTCGTCGATCATCCTGATGAGGTCGAGCAGCGGGGGTGACACCTCGGCCAGCTCACGCGCCAACACTACCCGCTCAAGCCGCGGATACGCGGTCCGATCGATCGAGGTCACGCCAACCCCCGAGACCGTCACCCACACCGACCACCTTGACGATCAGCCTTCAGTCCGCGGTGATCTTTCACCGTATTCCGGCTGCCACCCTCACGCATGGGCACCGGATACCGCATGCAGGCTTGTGAACGGGGTGGTCTGGCTCAGGCTGGAACAGGGCGGCAGGCGGCGGCCTGTTGTGTACGGGATCCCGCGGTCACACTCTCTGAACTTCTCATCTGAACTTCTCATACGAAAGGGATCATTTTCGTGATCACGAAAACGGCGAAGCTTACCCTGGCCAGCGTCTTCATGACGGGCGCTTTGGCCATCAGCCCTGCAGTCGCACCCGCACTCGCCGCCACCGCTGTCCAGACCGTCAGATTCAGCAACTGGGCCACCAGTGCCTGTCTTGAGGACACCGGCAGCGACATCGTCACCAAGGCGTGCGTGGCCTACAGCAGCACCCGATGGAACAACCAGATCTGGATCATCGAGGACTCGCCCAACGGCGGCGGCCGTCTCCATCTGAGGAACTGGAAGACTGGCAAGTGCCTCTGGGCGGAGAACACCGGCCCGAACGGTGTCCGCGGATCGAGCAGCTGCGGGAACGGCACGTCGATGGACTGGGTCGTCCGCAACAACCTGATCGAGGCGGTCAGCCGCGGCTACAACGACCTCTACGACCAGGCCAGTAACTCGGACGTCCGCATCGCCGCCACCGTGAATCCGGTCAATTACTCGCGCTGGAGCCAGACCTCGGCCTCGCCCAAGTAGCGAGGCAGAACCCCTGCGGCACGATGGTCATCTGGGGTTCTTGACCTTTTCTCCCAGGTCAGAGCGATATGATCTTGTCAGGCAGGTAAGGCACCCAGTGCCGGGTGCGCCTCCCGGCGGCAGCGTCATAGCCGCGAGGTGCCTCCGGTCGCGCCCGAACCCAGCCATCCTTGGCCCGGGTGAGGTCGCCCGACTACTGGGCGACCTCACCGGCCCGGGCGCGGAATCAGGCCCGCGCTCCGGCGGCGGGCACGCCTGCTGGTACGGCAATCGCGGAAAGTAGGTCCGCCAATCCGCCTCCGGCAACCCGCCGCCGGCGCGACGGCACACGGCCGCTACCGTGGCGGCCGGGGCGAGGTCGTAGCGCTGGACTGGCACGTGCTGACCGGCGGCGTACAGCGTGTTGCCGTCGGCGCTGAAGGAGAGGGCCATGATGCCGTCGCCGGGGGTGGGCAGGGGCGCTCCGATCGGCTGGCGGGAGGCGACGTCCCACAGTTGCAGCACGCCGCCGGCGGTGCCGACCGCCAGCACGGACTCATCACGGGAGAACGCCAGCGCGGTGACCGCCCTGCGCAGATCCGAGCCGCCTGTGGCGAACGTGCCGAGCGTGCCGATGCGGCGCTGCATGGTACCGTCCCACAAGACGGCCCTACCCGAGTCGTCGCCCGTGGCGAAATAGCCGCCGCTGGGGCTAAAGGCCTCCGCCTGGGCGGGGCCCGGACCGGTCGAGGACGGATTCTTCGCGGTCGATCGCAGATCCACGACGTCGCCCATCGACGTGACGACGAGCGGCCAGCCGGGATGGACGGAAATCCGGTGTGCGGTGACGTCGGCCAGCGTCTTGGTGATGACGCGCCTGCGCAGATCCCATACTTTGGCCGTCCCGTCCTCGGGTATCGGAGCGACCAGCAGCGAGGTGTCGTCCGGCGCGAACGCGATCGCCCCGGCCTGAGGTTGCTTCCCCGTCTCCAGCAGCAGCGTGTCCGTCGTCCGCCCGCCGGCCACGTCCCACAGGGACACGCGGGTCGGCCGCTTCGGGTCGTCCGGTGAGCCGCCGAAGGCCAGCGTCCTGCCGTCGGAGGAGAAGGCGAGCAGCACCGAGCAGCTCGGCACGTCCGGCGGATGCGGGCAGGCAACCTTGGGCAGCTCGGCGGGTGGCCCGCCGGACAGCGGCCGGTAGAGCTGGAACAGCACGTTCCCCGGCTCCCGCAGCTCATAAGCGAGCGCCAGCATGGCACCGTCAGGGCTGAACACAGCCTTGTGAACGACGGTGTCGCGCCACTCGGCGGTGACGGCGGAGCCCAGGTCGAGGGTGCGTACGGTGGCCGGCCAGGTATAGCCGGAGCCGCCCAGGTAGCGGATCCGGTTCGCCTGCGGATCGACGCGCAGGTCGGTGACCTGCTCGCCCATGAGGGAATGGCGGAACACGGGCTCCTCAGGCCACGAGACCCGCCATAGCAGGAGGTCGATCCCGTCGGAGGCGGCCAGGAAGGCCCCGTCCGCGCTGAACCCGATCTCCTTGACACTTCCGTGGGCAATGGCGGCCACCTCTGCTCCGGATGCGAGGTCCCACAGGCGGACCGCCTCATCGGTGATGACCGCGAGGCGCCGGCTGTCGGGCGTGAAGCGCACCAACTCGTACTGGCAATGCCGCCGGGTCATGACCGGCGCCCAAGGGGTCTCCAGCCTGCGGCGGGCCCGCACATCCCACACCTGCAGCCGCTGTCCTGGAACGCACAGCGCCAGATACCGGTCGTCCGGGCTGAGCGTCGCATCCGGAAAGCCCGGATCGGTGAACTCCCGCCTCTCGGTCTGGGAGCGCACCATGCCGGGCCCGGCCTCCCACGTCACCTCCAACGGCCCCGAAGGGGCCTCGCGGCGGACGCTCACCTCCAGGAGTTCGCGCCGCTGGGCGAGGTTCCACACCAGGATCCGATACGCGGAGTCGTCGGCGTTGTAGCCGATGACGCTGCGCCCGCTCATCCCCATCTCGAACCCGTTCTTTGCGCGGCCCAGCTCTCTCTCGTCCCGGCGGCCGGCGGCCAGGTCCCAGGACACCACCGCTCCGTCCGGCGTGAGCATGGGCAGTGTCCACGCGTCGCCCTTTCTCGCGCCCACCTGCCGATGGTCGGTGCCGAGCCCCGGCAGGAGCGCCGTCCTGCGATGGGTGTTCAGGTCCCAGGCGGAGACCTGGCCTGCGCCGACACTGAGCAGGGTTCGGCCGTCGGTGCTGAGGTAACGCATGGTCTCGGGGTCGCCGTCAGGATCGGTGAAGACGTCCTGGGGCCGTTGCGCGCCCGCCGCGAGCAGGGCCGAGCGGGTCTCGGACAGGTCGGCCACGTGCCAGGCGGCCAGGCTGAGGCGCATCGCCGTGACCGGATCCGTCTCGCGCAGGCTGTCCGCGATGGCGGCGGCGCGGCGGGCGTCGGCCTCGCGCTGGCGGGTCTGGCTGGTCTGGCCCTGCTGCCAGGCCAGCAGGGCCGCCACCAGCGCCAGCACGAGCAGCCCCGAGATCGCCGCCGTCCGCCGCGCGCGGGAGCGCCGCTCCCCCTCCCTGGCGGCGACGCTCGCGACGAGGAACTCGCGTTCCAGCGGAGTGAGCTCCGCCGAAAGCTGCTGTGGCCGCTGGCCAGAAACCCTGCCCCAGCCCCTCTTCGAGGGCTTGTTCAGGACGGCGAACTCCTCGCTCACGGCCGACAGGCGCGCCCCGCGATACAGGCCGCCCGGGTCGCGGTCGTGATCTAGCCAGGCGGTGGCTGCCTCAGTCAGGCGGCGTTGCAGCCGGATCCGCTCGCGGTCCTCCTCGATCCAGCCGCGGAGCCGGGGCCAAGCTGTGAGCAGCGCCTCGTGGGCCAGGTCCACCTGTTCCTCACCGAGGGTGATCAGGCGGGCTGCGGCCAGGCGGTCCAGCAGGAAAGCGGTGTCGCCGTCGGCGGGCAGTTCGGTGCGGCTGACTGGGCGGCGGGTGTCGGGCGTGTCGCGGCCGGGCTCGACCAGGCGTAACAGCAGGTGCCGCAGCTGCTCTTGCTGGTGCGGGGTGAGGTCGGCGTGGCAGGCTTCGCAGGTGCGGGCGATGGCGGCGTGGATACCGCCGGTCGCCTCGTACGCGGCGATGGTCAGGGCCTTGCCGCTCCGGCGGCGCCAGGTCTCCAGCAGCGCGTGGGACATCAGCGGCAACCCGCCGGGCTCACCGTCGACCTCCTCAATGATGCGGGCGGTCAGCTCGCGTTCGACGATCAGACCGGCCGTGGCCGCAGGCTTGACGATCGCCTCGCGTAATTCGGCCGCGCTCATCGGGCCGACCAGAAGCGTCGATTCCTGCACGGCCTCGGCCAGGGCGCGATGCCCGGCGCAGTGGCCAAAGAAGTCGGCCCGCACGGCGATCACCACCCGGGCGCCGCTTTCGCCCTGGGCCACGGTCAGCAGCGCGTCGATGAAGGCGCCGCGCTCGGCCACGTCGGCGCACAGGGTGAAGAGCTCCTCGAACTGATCGATGATGATCACGTCGTCAGCCGGATCGAGGCGGGTGCGCTTCGGCTCCGCTCCCGGCGTCAGCACACGCACCGACGGGGGCGGCCGATCCTCCGTCGTCCGCAACCGGGGAATCAAGCCCGCGCGCAGCAGGGAGGACTTTCCGCTGCCCGAGGGGCCGGCCAGCAATACCAGGCGGTGCGCGCGGACCAGTACGGCCAGCCGCGCGGCCGCGGCGTCGCGGCCGAAGAAGCGTGCATGATCGCCTTCCTCGAAGCGCGCCAGCCCCCGGTAGGGGGCCTGCTCGTCGTCGCGGCCGGCGGCGGCGATCTCGAGCACCTCGCCGCTGATCTCCTCCCAGCGGCGCCGCCAGAGCTCGAGATCGCCGCCGCACGCCTGGACGTAGGCCAGCGTCACGGGGAGCGACGGCAGTCGTTCGCCGGCGGCGGCTTGGGCCAGCGTGGCGGTGGAGTAGTGGGCGCGGGCGGCCATCACGCGGTAGGTCGGCGTTCCGGCCTCCTGGCGAAGCTTGCGCAGTTCGTCGGCGAAGCGGGCGACCGGCCCGTCGCCCGGATCCAAGGGTCGTTCACGTCGTCCCATGTCCTGCCCCCGAGTCGATACCTATTGATCAACTTCGTAGTCGAAGGTACGCATGCCTGCGGCCGCAGGGCAACGATCCGATCTTGTCCGCAACGGCGAACGGGGCTGGCCGAGTCACGCGGGCGCCTTGAATCACCCCGGGTCCGGTGGACGGATTCGTGGCGGTGTCCATTCTGCTTGCTCTCTCTGGTCCGAAGGGCGACGGTCGACAGCCCATCGGCTCAACCTAGGTTGAGGTCAGATGCGCTGGTGAGGGCTCTGCTCGGGAAAGGGCAGTGGTAGACCTGCCGGCCAAATCGCCGTGGGGGTTCGGCTCAACCGACCCCTGGTCGGTAGAGCCGAACTCGATTCCGCGGTCGTCGCCGGGCTCGCCCGCGACGCCGTGCCCGCGACCGCCACGAGTAACGAGCCCGCTGCGCCCGCCGAGCACCCCAGCAGACAGGCGGTTTCACGGAAGATCACGGCGGAGAGCATCTGGTCACACGTTCGCCGCAATATGCCTTCAACGCTTGCGAATTCGAAGGCGGGATCGCAGCGCCGCTGTGGTCCCGTGCCCGTCAAACCCCGGGGAGGGGAGGGCCCTGTCCGCTGTGGGCTCTGTTCGGGATCGAGGGTCTTCATCGGCTTGCCCATGACCATGCTGACGATCGCCTCGCTGCCGCTGGCGAGGGCGGCCCGAATCGCCGTACCACGAAGCAGATTCGCCAGCTCCTTCAACTGGTCGGTGCTGAGGCCGTCGATGCGCTAGCCGACAATCTCCATGTGCTCAGCGAGTTGTTGGGGGCGACCTGCGGTCTCGAAGGCGTGCTGGGCGAGTTCACCGCGCCCCTGCTTTGGCCCTGGTCGCCATGCCAAGGCCCAATGCTGGTTCACCAACAAGACGGTCTCCGGGTTCAACCTGGCGGCCTTCTCCGCCTCCTACCCCGAGCAGGCCGGCCGGGCGATCGCCGCGGCCGCCGGCAGGCGACTACAGGTCCAGGTAGAGGCGCTGCCGCTGGCCGAGGCAGTTGAGGCCCACCGCCGCAGCGAGTCCGGCCGCACGACCGGCAAGCTGGTGCTCGACATGCAGAGGTGAGGCGCCACGTGCGATCCTCGCCCTCAATGGTCTGCTACTGACGACACCCGACCACCTTCGTGGACGAGTCATGGTGTTCGTCTTCAGCCTCTCGTCCGCGTTACAGGGGTGTCAACACTCGCGGTCGCACCCACGGCCGCGACCGTCGGGATGACCGTATCAGGGCCACACAGTTGGAGGGGTTTCCGAATTGGGTTCGTCCCGCCACGGGCGCTCGCACAGCTCTCACAGACGGTCGTTCGTGGCAGAAAGCCCGTTCTCCGGGCTGCGGCGGCCTGGGGAACGTGATCTTTGCCAGCGGCTCCTGTCGTCTCAGCTTCGATCCGGTCGGGGGATGTCGATACCGCCGACGCGGAGCCTCGCTTCGACGAGCGAGGCCAGGCGGGCCGCGGCGGAGTCGCGTTCTTCGCCGTGATGGGCGATCAACCGGTAGCGGGTCGCGGTCTCGGTATGGGCTTGCAGACCGGTCACGATCCTGAGGTGGTCGGGGTGGGCGAGGTAGTGCTCGGCCATGTCGGTGGCCAGCTCCACAACGCGGGGATCATCCGGTGCCCAGCCGATGACTTCGGCGCTGCGCTTGGTCAGCTCCACGAAGCGGGGGTTGCGCAGCGCGTGTTCGATGTCGGCGAGGTAGTCCTCGAAGCTTTCGGGGACCAGGGCCTTGGCCAGGACGAAGGATTCCCGGGCGGTGCGTACGTCCTCCGGGGTGAAGCCGAGGGTCGGCATTGCCTCCAGCATCGTCACGGCGCGGTCTGGCAGCAAGGTCCGGTCGCCGCTGGTGAGCCGGTTGAGCATGTCCCTCTGTGTGGCCAACGCGGCGATCCGGGCAGTGAGGTGCTGCTCGACGTCGGCGATCGCCGCGGCGAACGGCGCGGCGTCGCAGTCCAGCAGCGGGCCGATGTCGGCCAGCGGCACCCCGGCGCCGGCGAGCGTTTTGACCTGCTCCAGTCTCAACAGCTCGGCCGAGCCGTAGCGTCGGTACCCCGAACTGTCGCGCGCGGGCTCCTCCACCAGCCCGAGCTTGTGGTAGTGCCGCACCGTTTTGATCGTGATGCCGGCGAACGCGGCCGCCTGGCCGATGGTCACCCCTGCGGCCATGGGCTCAGCGAGCCTTTCGCGCCTGCGCGGCGGCGGCGGTCTCCCGCACCGCGGCGGCGATCGCTCGGAAGTCCTTGCGCAGGATCTGGGTGTGGTTGCTCTCGACTTTGGTGCTGACCCGCAGGTTGGGGTTGCGGTGGAGCACCGGATCGAGAGAGGCGCGCATCTGCTCCATCTCCTCCGCGCCGCCGCCGAGGTTGGCTCCGGAGGCCAGGATGTATCGCACCGGGCAGGACAGCCGGTCCAGGATGGGTTCGAGGGCGGCGCAGACCTCGTTGATCTCGATGTTGACCTGGGCGTGCTGAGCGGCACTCATCGAGGCGGCCAGGCCGAACGGACGCGCGAGCGGCAGCCCCAGCCGCATGCTGCGAAACGCGCGCCGGATCCGCTCCCGGTTCTCCTCCCCGGTCAGCCCCCAGGGGACCGCGCCGTCGACCGAGACCACACCGGCGATCCGGTCGGGGTTGCGATCGGCCCAGTGCACCGCCAGCGCCGCACCATAGGACCAGCCGACCAGCAGCGGCCGCTCCACCCCGGTCGCCTCGATGACCGCGTCGACGTCGCGCAGACAGCCCTCGAAGGAGTAGTCGGCCGACCGCTTCGACTTGCCGCGGGCGCGCTCGTCGTAGGTGAGGTGTCGCCACCGGGAGCCGAGTTCGGCGATCACCCGCCGCCAGGAGCGCTGGCTCGCATAGGAGCCGTTGAGATACACGACGGCTTGACCGGGGCCGCGCGTATCGGTGACCGCCAGGGCCGTGTCGTCGACGGCCACCATGCCGGCCCATGAGGAAGCGTGTGAATGCGTCATGCGGTCAGCATCCACCTTGACCTCGGGTCAAGGTCAAGGTGGACCCGCGAGGCCACCGGAACCAGTTCCGGTGGCCTCGACGGAGGCATTGACCCGCATCGCCGCATCGGCGTCGGGTGAGCGCCGCTGCAGATGCCGGGAGATCTTGGCGGTGACCTCGGCCGAGCGGACCCCGCGCACGGCCAGATCGAGGTAGCGCTCCGTCCACGCCGGCAGGCTGTCGTCGGCCGGATTGAGGCGCTCGGGGAGCCCGACCACCTTTCGTGAAGTGATTTTGGCGCGATCCGGGCCGGGTCCGGATGGGGCCGAGCTGGGCGTGGAGGACGGCATGCGGGCAGGTTACTTCACGGAAGGGCTGTTTCCTGAAGAGAAACGGCATGTGCACCTGACGGTTGTCCGGTGGGCCAAGACATGGCCGGGGCCTTCATGCTATAAATAAACCGGCAGCCGGTTTTCTAATGAGCCAGGAGGACTGAGTGGCGCGGACAGTCGATCAGGCTGCGCATGCCGGACGGCGGACGCAGTTCCTGGACGCGGCAGAGATCCTGCTGCATACCAAGGGCTATGAGCGGATGAGTGTGCAGGACGTCTGGTCGCAGGTGGGCGCTTCCAAGGGTGCCTTCTATCACTACTTCGCCTCCAAGCAGGCGCTCATCGAAGCGGTGATGGAACGCATGGCCGACCAGATCGCCGCGGCATTGGCCCCGCTGGTCGCCGATCCGGACGTGCCGGCGCTGGAGAAGCTGCAGAGTTTCTTCACCGGGCTGGGCCGGTGGAAGGCCCAGCGGCGCGAGTTGCTGGTCGCGCTGCTGCGTGTCTGGCAGTCCGACGACAACGCCGTCGTGCGGCAGAAGTTGCGCCCGGGCATCGCCGACCGCATCGCGCCGCTACTGGCCGGTGTCCTTGAGCAGGGCGCGCGCGAGGCCAGCCTGGCCGTCACGCACCCGGAGTCGACCAGCCGCGTTGTCGTCGCGCTGGTGCAGGACCTCAACGACCGGCTGGCCGAGCTGATCCTATCTTTCGACGCCACCGGCCGGCCGGGCCTGCCTGCTGCTCAGGAGACGGTGGCCGCCCACACCCAGGCCCTGGAGCGGATTCTCGGTCTTGCCGGGCACTCCGTCGTGCTGGTCGAGCCCGCCGTGCTGAGCCCGTGGTTCACCGCCGCCCCCACCGCGCCCACCGTCACCGCCACCGGTTCCGCCATCGGTGGCGACGACATCTCGACCTTATGAAAGGACGCCGGCCATGACCATCGCGCTGGGCATCGTGATCGCGCTGTTCTATCTGCAGGCATTGGCCAAGTTCGGCCTGTGGCTGCTGGTCCCCTATCAGGTCCGGATCAAGCGGATCGCCGCCTACTACGCGCGCTCGCAGCGCCTCATCGGCATCTACGACACCCTCACGCTGCTGTGCGTCGTGGCCATCATCGCCCTGCAGTTCGCCGCCGGGTTGAGCGCGCTGAGCTTCGCGGCGGGGCTGGTCGCCGGCATGAACCTCATCCAGATCTTCATCCACCGCTTCAACGAGCCCCTGGCCGAGAACCGGCGCCCGCCCGCGCCAGCGGCGCCCAACATCACCATGTCGTACGCCATCCAGGCCAGGCCCGCCCTCGGCTGGCGCGAGATCGTCATCATGGCCTTGTTGTCGCTGTGGGCGCTGTATGTCATCGTCACCGAGATCCTGGCCAGTTAGGCCCGCCACTCGGGTCCGCACGACCAGCCCCAAAGTAGCTATGGGTAATCGTCGCTACTCTTCGTGTTCTTAGAAATGACCAGTTCTGCGAGGCCCCGTGACTGCCCGACGAGTGTCCGGTTTGTCCTCGATCTTCGTTCTCAGAACCTCTCGCAAAATAGGCTTCTCAGAACAGCGTCCGCGATAGGTTTTGCGACATGACCGAGCTCGCGGATCCGGCCGCTGCTGTCGAACAGTTCGATTGCCCGATGTGCGAGGCGCCCGCGGGCAGTACCTGCCGGACTCGGGGTGGCAAGGTCGCTCCCAAGTACCACACACCTCGCTTCATGCTGGTGCCTCAGCTGCGCATCGAGTTGGAGGTGCGCACGCCCGCCGAGCGCGGGCCCGGCCGCGTCTGGCAGGCGGGCCCGGCGGTGGACGCGATGGCGTCGGCGGCCGCAGCGAGGCCGACCCGGGTGGGCTATGCCCGGTGCAGTACGGCGCAGCAGGAGCTGGACAGCCAGCTCGACGCCCTGAAGGACGCGGGCTGCGAACCGGTCTTCGCCGAGAAGATCAGCACGCGCATCAAGGTGCGGCCAGAGTTCGCCAAGGCGATGGAGTACGCCTGCACCATCAAGCAGGCCGTCCCGCACCAGCGCGTGATCGTCGCGGTGCACGAGATGAAGCGCCTGGGCCGGGGCGCCGCCGAGTTGCTCGCCATCGCCGAGGAACTACGTCGCCACGACATCGAGCTGGAGTTGCTGAGCGGCCCGCTGCAGGGGATCTACAATCCCTCAGGGCACGGGGCGGCGTTGTTCGCCTTCTTCGCCGGGATGGCCGAGTCCGAGCGGGAGTACATCCGGGAGAAGTCGCTGGAGGGCCAGGCCTCTGCCCGGGAGCGGGGCCGACACGGGGGCCGTCCGAAGGTGTTCGACGACGACATGATCGCCTACGCGCGATCGCTGCGCGAACGAGGAGTGGCCGTGCCCGACATTGCCCGCAAGCTGGTCATCCCCTCCGGGAAGAACAAGGGCCGGCATCCCTCGGTGGCCAGCGTCTACCGCGCCCTGGCCGAGGCGGAACCGTTGCCGACCGCCGAGACGGCCGCGGGTGCCGAGGGTGGCCACCAGCAGGTGCCGCACGGCGGGCGGAAAGCAGCCGGCGCGGCCCCCTGGTCCCCAAAGCGCGGGTAACCGCAACTGTGCAACAGCTCGCGATCCCTGCTGACTCGCCGGTGTTCTGAGGTAGGCGTGCGCCCAAGTCTCAGGCAGAACCCGCATCAGGACTGCGGAGCGGGGACATCGCGGGGCCGGATCGTGGAAGGGGTGCGGCCCCTCAGTCGGGCGTTGGCCGTCGAGATCGCTCCGCGTGCAGGTACCCCTGGTCGACCTGCTGCAGGCGGGCCCGCGTCAGCGCGGGCGCGTTCGGCCTTCTCGATCGGGACCAGGCCCGCGTTTGCTTGTGAGGCCTCACATCGGGGCGCAAGCCGGCCGGTGCGGGGCTGGCCATTACCAGCGATATCACTTAGAGTCACGATGTGACTTCATCAAGCAACAATTTGGGTAAGGGGGTCCGCGGCACCGGCCCGCCGGCCGCGGGCCCCGCAACGACGACCGGAAGACCGCCCATGGCCTGGCGGCTTTGGCGTTCGCAGCCGCAGCAGCGGTCCCCGCCGTCGTCCCCGCGCCGGCTGCGGCCGCCGCCCGCCCAGATGCGCTCCATCACGTCCTGGCCCCCACCTGCGACCCCAGCAGCAGCTCGCACACCTTCTACTCCTCCGACAAGTCGTCCAAGGGCAACGTGCGCATGTGCGCCAGCGTGCTCAAGCGCGCCAACGGCACCCACGCCATCCAGGTCACCTTCAGCGGCGACTTCTTCTACTACTGGGGCCTCGCCTGGCACGAAGAGAACAAGTGCGTCTTCGGCTGCCACTTGACGGGCACCTTCTGGCTGAACAAGCCCACCGGCGCCCCCGTCCCCGGCGAGATCAGCGCCACGCTCAAGGGCCGCCACGCCACCGACACCCACACCTTCGAAGGCCTGACCAGCGGCCGCTACAAGGTCACCGCCGGCGTCACCAAGGAAGGCGGTTACTGGCGCAACGAGGGCCACGTCGACAGCTCCCGCATCTCGATGAAGACCCTGAACGTCACCGTCAACATCCCCTGAACCAACACCCCGCACAAACCGGCCGTCACCCGGCATCGGTGATCCTGGACGAACAACCCCTACACCGCCCGCCAGGACCCGAAGCACTCGGCACGTCCCGACACGACACACCCAACCCGCAACCGCCAGCGGATCCCATCGATGAGCTGCCGTTTCACTCCACTGAGACGGTCCACCCGGCCGCCTGGCACAGGCAGCAGGCGTGGTGCACTACCGCTGACTCCTGCGGACACCGAGGAAAAGGACCCCACCTTGCTGCCCAAGCTCACCAACATCACCGCCGCTACGGTGGCCGCAGTCGCGGCCTTCGGCTGCACACAGGCCAGCGCCGCCCAACACAACGTGGCTCAGACCGCCCACATGAACCTTTCCCGGACCGCCTATCCGGCTGCTGTTGCTGCGGCACCACCGCAGGGATGCCAGCGTAAGGAGGCATACGGCAGTTCGGGTTGGTGGGCTGCGCTTCAAGGCTGCCTCACCACCTTCAACGGTCGTCCCGTGGCCAAGATTGAAAACGACTGCCAGTACAAGGGTGTGCTCGCCTACAGCAAAGTGATGTGCCGAATTCAAGGGCACTACTCCGTCAGTAAAGACGGGCAGGTACTCCAGGAGGGCGCCGTCGACTATGTCGGAGATCCGATCCACGGTGGGGGAACGATTTACCAGTTCCCCTACTCTTGCTCTGACACCGGGACCTACACATTGAGGTTCACCGGGCTCCAGACGTACGAGCACAGGCCAGGGTACTTCCCACGCGGATCGGGACCTGTCCCCGACATCACCGTCGAGGCCGCAGGCTGCTGAGTACCGGGCAGGATTCCACGACGGGAGTTGGCCGCCATGATCATGGCGGCCAACTCCCGTATCAGGGCTCACCCCCTAGCTAGCGTTCCGTCGCGGCGGCTGCGGCCACACCCGGGAGAAGACCTCGATGATCCGCCCGGGACCCGCCGCTGACATCAACCGCTGACATCAACTAGACAACTCGACCCGGGTCGCGGTCGCTGGCTCGCCGCTGCAGGTTCCCTGTCTTGCGTCTCGGGGGCCCGATGGTAAATGCCGGAATCAGGCGGATATCGCCGACCGGTGTCGACGTCCGGCCGCCCCGGGCCAGGGCTGATGCCATGCGGCGGCCCGTTCTGCCGTATCCGCGATCACCACCGGGCCCGGGCCCCGGGGAGATCACCGCCGAGCACGATCCTGGCGTGCGGGGCCGCGCCCGCCGCGGTGCGGGCTGCTCAGGTGCAGGCCGGGATGCAGGTAGGTCAGGGCCAGCAGCACGAAGTTGTTGGTCAGGATGGGCACGCTGTAGCGCAGCGGGCGGGGTGCGGCTTGGTCGGAGATCAAGGTGGTGTAGCCGCCGTCGGCGTCTTGGTGGCGCAGCAGGTAGGCCAGGCCGCGCTCGATGGTGGCGGTGTGCTGGTGGGCGGGTGCCAGAGCGGTGAGGGCGTAGGCGGTGCTGATCGGGTCGCTGGGCTCGGCGGGGGTTTGTCCCCAGCCGCCGTCGGTGTGGGCGGTGGCCAGCAGGCGGCCTTCGGCGGCGGCGATGGCGGGTTGCAGGCGGCCGTGGTGGGCCAGGGGGTGGTGCTGGTAGGCGGCGCGGAGCGCATGAATGGCGCGGAACATGGCGTTGGCCTCGCTGAGGCTCCAGCTGCGCTCGAAGGTGCCGTCGGGCTGCTGGGTATCGAGCAGGAAGCTGATCGCGCGGTGCAGCGGGGCGGCGTGGGCGTGCCGGTAGGGGGTGAGCACCAGGGCGGTGTTGGCGGTCATCGCCGCTTCCGGCGGGTGGCTGGGGTGGTAGGTGGCCACGCCGCCGCCGGCGCTGATGAAGCGGCACAGGTTGGCGCGGCCGGCTTCGATCGGCCGGCGGTAGCGGTCGGCGTCGACGGCGTGCAGGAAGGCCAGGACGTGGGCGGTGCTGTCGGTGTCGGTCTGCCGCACGCCTTCGGCATACGGCCAGCCGCCGTCGCCGGCCTGCTGCCCGGCCAGATAGTCGGCCATCGCGGTGACGGTGGGCGGGCAGGCGCCGGCTCGGCTCAGGGCCAGTCCGGCGGTGGCGGTGGCGAAGATCTCTTCGCTGCTGATGAACGGCAGCCCGTCGTCGGGGTTGAGGGCGGCGACCAGGTGGCCGATGCCGTCGCTGATCACCGGGTGGCCGGGCAGCACGCGGTGCAGCGCCAGCAGGGCGAACAGGTGGGAGAAGGTCATGTGCTCGATCACGCCGTGGCGCTGGCCGTGCTCGGTGGTGGCCAGCAGGCGGGCGGTGAGTTCGGGCGCCACCGGGTCGGCGGTGTTGAGCAGGTGGATGGCCATCAGCCGCAGCCGGGTCCAGGTGGTCTGGCCGCGGTGTTCGAACGCCTCGGAGGGGGCGTGCACCTGGAACGGCTCTGGCCCGACCGCGGCGAGAATCGCGGCCAGGGCGAGCTTCTTGCGGGCTGAGGAATGCTGTTCGGCTCGGTGGAAGGTGGCGTCGATGAGCCGTTCACGCTCGCGTTCGCCGATGGTGATGCCGTGCAGGGTGGCGTTGATGACGGCGGCCTCGAACGGCTCGGCCGCCGGCGCGCACCGGGCCAGGTAGGTGTGCAGGCGGGCTTGCCGGTGCGGTAGCCGCCCTTCGCGGCGCAGCAGGGTCAGCAGCAACGCGGACTCGATCGCCCGGCTGCCGGTGGCGCCTTTGATGGCGCCGCGGGCGGAGACCTCGGCCAGAATGCGTTCGCTCAGCCGTTGCGCCGCTCGGCGCACCGCCTCCCCGCTCACTCGTGGCCCACCGGCAGGCCCAGCAGCTGATAGAGGGACGGACGCAGGGCCAGGGCCTGGGCGCGGACCCCAGCGCGAAGCGGCGCCCGGCGGCCGGCCTGGTCGTCGAACCGGCACCGACCCAGGCATCAAGGACGGCACCGGCCCAGGCGCCGGGCTCGGCTGCGGTTCACGGCCGGGTTCAGGCGGCTGGTCCAGGCCGAGCCTGTTGCGCAGGACCGCAGGCAGGCTGTGGCGGTCGGCCAGCGGCCAGCCGTGCTCGGCGGCCAGCAGGCGCAGGGCCGGGGAGGCTTCGAAGGCGATGGGGTGCCCGGCCCGGCGCAGCACGGCGGCGTCGCCGAGGGAGTTGCCCAGCGCCATCGACGATGACCAGTTCACCGCCCTCCCGCAGGCCAGGTCGGCCACCACGTCGTGCTTGGCCGGCAGGGCCGTGCCGGCGACCTCGCCGGTGTACAGGCCGTCTTCCTCGGCGAACCGGGTGCCGCGAAACAGCTCGATCCCCAGCTCGGTGGCCAGATGCGCAACCATGTCGTGCGGGCCGCCGGAGATGAGCATCACGGTGAAGCCCGCCCGGCGCAGCGCGGTCACCATCGGCCGGACGAAGGGGAACACGCGGCCGCGTCTGGCCTGCCACAGCTCGGCGACCACCTGAGCCACCACCCGGCAGGGCACGTCGGTCAGCGACGCGGCGAACAGTTCGTTGGCACGCATTGCGGCTGCGGTCGATTCCGGGTGGCTGCCGGCCATGACCTGGCGCAGCCTGTCCAGCCGGTCAGGCGGACACCATCCGCGCTCGGCCAGCATGGCGGGCAGCGACCCGGCCAAGGTATCGGGCACCAACGTGCCGTCCACATCCAGCACCGCCACCCGCATGACCACTCCTCCAAATTAGGCAACTCAACGTTACGATACGATTGCCCTCCGCACCCACGCCTATAGGCGGATCGGCCTACCTGGACGCCTCTGGGCCCACTTCCGTCCCCGAGCAGGCGCCGACGCCTGCTGACGCAGACGTGCGGCCCTAGCCTTTTTCTGGCTCAAGAATGCGAGTACATAAAGTGAATATGCTTGCACTTAGAGTTACAATTGGATAGATGTGGTGGCCTGCATGCGGAGTGGCGAACCACCCTGCACGCCATCCCGGGTCGGTCAACGTCCAGCGAGTGGCGTGCCCGCCTTCGGCGGAAGGGCGACCACCGGAGAGGTTCGCCCAGAGAAAGGGGATTTCTGTGAGTCGTGCACTGATCATCGTGGATATGCAGAAGGACTTCTGCGAGGGCGGCAGCGTTCCGGTGAAGGGCGGCGCGGACCGAGCCGCCGCCATCGCCGAGCTGGTCCGGCGCGCCGACGGGCAGTACGACTTCGTCGTCGCCACCCGCGACCACCACATCGACCCGGGAGCCCACTTCTCCGACAACCCCGACTTCCACGACTCATTCCCCGTACATTGCGTCGCCGGCACCGAGGGAGGCGAGTTCCATCCGGATTTCGCGCCCGCCGTCGACTCCGGGTACGTCGACGAGGTCTTCTTCAAAGGCGCGCACTCCGCCTCCAAGAGCGGTTTCGAGGGCTCGACCCAGGACGGCACAAAACTGTCAGACTGGCTGAAGGCCCGCGACATCGCCGACCTCGATGTCGTCGGCATCGCGACCGATCACTGCGTCAAGGCCACCGCTCTGGACGGAGCACGCGCGGGCTTTACGGTGCGGGTCCTGCTCGACTACACCGCCGGCGTCGCCGCCGACACCACCCGCACTGCACTCGACGAACTGCGCCAGGCCGGTGTCACGCTGAGCGGCGAACCTGTCCTCGCCTGAACAGACCGGCCCGGCCTGCTCACCGGGCTTCACCACTCGCCCCCAACAGCGTTCATCTTGATCATCACGGCCCCTGCGTTCCGACGATGTTCCCTCGAGGGCTGGCAACAGCCCGCCGGACACAGGAGAACCGATCACCAACGTCGGCGACCTTGGCCGAGTTTGCTCGCCTGTGCGAGGCCGCCGTGGCCCTGTCACTACGCAGGACCACGCAGCAAGGCGCGCGCAGAACCTGGTTCACCCCGGTCGGCGTCGTTGCTGGGCTTGCTCCTTCATCGTCGCGCGACCAGACAGGCCCCCTTCAGCGGGAGTGCAGACTGCTTCGAGCATCCATGCGCGCGGCTGCGGCCGGTCAGCCCGCCTGCCAGTTGGGTCACGTCGGCGGATCGTCAACGGCCTCCAGCTCCAGGTGCCGGTTCATGTCGAGCTCGAAACGCCCGTACAGGTTCAGGTGAGACCAGAACAGAGCGGTCAGCCCGCGCCGGTCGGCCGGGCTCAGCCGCTTCTGCCAGGCCGGATTGCGCAGCACGATCTGGATCAGGTGCGTGTTGAGGTAGGTGATGGCGGCGGCGATCAGGTGCAGCGTCAGCGCGGAGACCTCGACGTTCTCCCGGTCGTCGCCGGTCAGGTCGCCAGCCTTGCCGTAGAACAGGTCCTTGCTGGCGGAATTGAAGTTCTCCACCACGTTCAGGCCCTCGCCTATCTCCCTCCTGAGTTCCTCATCCGCCAGATACTCACCGATGAAGATCGTCCTGATCACGCGGCCCAGCTCCTCGATCGCCTGATAGGTGGGGTGCTTGGGGCCGCCGCGGGTGAAGCGGCGCAGCATCTGGTGAGACTCGGCGGTACGCAACCTGAGCGCGGTCGCGTACTTGATCATCTGGTCGTAGTGGCGGGCGATCAGATCCCAGTCGATGGTCTTGTTCGACAGCACCTCCTCCAGGCGCGGCCACGCCTCGTCCTCGCCCACCCCCGGCCGGTACAGCCGCGCCGAGCCGATGTTCTTCAGCCGCGGCAGCAGTTTGAAGCCCAGCAGCTCCGAGAAGGCGAACCCGACGATCGAGGCCCCATGGGTATCGGTGTACTGGCGATCAATCTCCGCATCCGTCAGGTGCCGTAGCAGGCCCTCGATCATCGAGGCCACCTCGGAGGCGGTCGTGCTGGTCACCTGGCTGTAGATGCACACCGAACGCCGTTCGACGTGCCAGTACACCATGATCCCCGGCCCGTGGTAGCGCTCATGCCACTCGGTCATGAAATTCGCCGACCACGATCCGAACTTGCGCGAGTCGGACGCGCACGAGGTGCCCTCGCCCCACAGCATCGTGTCGCGCGCCTTCAGGGTGGCGTTGACGATGAGGCGGATCGCCTCGCGCAGGTTGTCCCGGTTGATGAACAACCGGCGGGTCCGCCGCAGCACCGCCTCGTTGTCGATCTGCTCGGTCGGCAGCGCTGCCGCGGCCACGCCATCGGCCACCCTCTTGATCCCGACGTTCGTCCCCAGCCCGTACAGGCACAACAACAGCCGTCGCTGCAGCACCGCCGGGTCGATGACGATCCGCGAGGCCACCGAGGTGAAAGCGTCGGTGTAGTCGGTGACGTGGGCGACGTCCTTGAGCACGTCCAGCAGGTCGATCACGCCCCACCGGCGGGAGATCTCCGCCTTCAGCGCCTTCAGGCCCACCGGCTCCTCCTGCTTGCCCAGCGGCGGGACGCTGATCCACGGCTCGCCCTTCTTCCGGGTGATCTTCACGCCGCCGGTAGTGCCCTTGCACATTGCCCTATCCAGCCGGTCCAGGGCCGCGCTGTGACGGCGCTGCAGATCGGCGATGAACGCCGCCGGGTCACGGGGCTTGCTCAGGGCCTCGTAGTGCACGTCGCGGTTGTCGTCGAAGTCGACCGGCAGGTCCGCCTCGGGGTTGCGCCAGATCTTGCCGCCCTCGACCCAGATTTCCCGCCGGCGGATCGCCTTGCGCAGCGCCACCAGCACGCACAGCTCGTACGGGATGCGCTCGGTCCGGCCGCGTTCGTCGACCACCGCCTCCTGCCAGTCCTCGGGCACGACATGCTCGATCGGAACCGTCTCGGCGCGGTCGTAGAAGACGGCCTCGGAGTCGGCGTAGCGCTCCAGCAGCGCCAGCGCCTCCATCACCGGCTGGAAGGTGGCGTTGTTGCAGTGAAAGTCCAGCGCGCGCAGCAGCTTGGGCAGCCCCCGCCGGTAGTGACGCGAGTAGGAACCGCGCAGCTTGACCCGCACCCGGGTACGGAGCTCCTTCTCATTCGCCCTGGCCTCGGCGATGATGTCGGCCAGCGTGGCCGTGCCCACCACCGGGTAGATCGCCTTGCGGACGAGCTCCTCGGGCAGATCCAGCGCCGCCTGGGCGAGCCGGGCCAAGATGCCGTACTTGCCCTGCACCCGCCGGAACTCGCTGATCAGCTCGTTCTCGACCTTCTTCTCGGCCGGACGCTGATC
This sequence comes from Nonomuraea fuscirosea, assembly GCF_035917475.1. Taxonomy (NCBI): domain Bacteria; kingdom Bacillati; phylum Actinomycetota; class Actinomycetes; order Streptosporangiales; family Streptosporangiaceae; genus Nonomuraea; species Nonomuraea fuscirosea. The sequence continues at coordinate 4,454,649 of NZ_CP109074.1, forward strand.
TTGTGCACGAGCTGGATCAGCAACTCCACCAGACCGTCGATCATCTCCGCCTTGCGCACCCAGCACAGCGCCGCCAGCAGGGTCGGCCTGATCGGCTCCGGCGCGGCCGCGAAATCGGACGGGTACATGCGCATCGCCCGTGCCCGCCACACCTCCACGACCTTCTCCGACACCCCCTCGAACAGGCCCTCCGGTAACCCGATCACCTTGACCCGCTCCAGCTTGACGATCTCGGCCAGCAGCGTCTCCAACTGCAGCGGCCCCGGGTCCTCCTTCAGCTCCTGCAGAAAGCTGCGCGCTCCGGCGGCCCCAGCCTCGCCTTCGCCCTCGCCGTCCGGGTCGGGGACCGCGATCAAGCCTTCGAGCGCGGCCGCCGCCGAGACCGGGAACCGCCTCATCGTGGTGGCGGTGAACTCCCGCTCGAACAGTGCCTCGGCCGCGCCGGTCAACCGCTCGATCTGCTTGGGCGTGGGAGGCTCGGTCCGGTCCTCGCGACAGCGGGCCAGCAGCGCAGCGCGCAACCGCTCCCGCGACGTCTCCACCGGGCAGATCTTGTCGGCCAGCCAGAACGTCAGCTTGTCCTCATCGGCGACCGTCGTCTCGCGAAAGCCATGGAACCGGCGGATCTGCGCCCGGTGATACTCGATCGTGCTGCCCGACCAGCGGTACTCGCCGAACAGGGCCGCATCGACGTTCACCTGTCCGGCCACGTAGTCCACCGCGGCCTTCGGCACGTCCTCCCGGCGCGGGAAACGGCCCTCCAGCTCGAAGAACTTAAGGATTACGGCGAATCCGAGACGGGTGGCACCGCTCTTATTCGCCAATAAGTCGACCTCCGCCTCATCCAGCGTCCAGCACGCGATGAGGTCCTCCAGTTCCCACTCTCTGCGCATCGGCCGGGATCCTCTCTCCCCCGATCGCCCTGAAGATTCGCAAAGCACACTGCTCCGCACAGATGTCGCTACGGTCCGGTACCGCCCATCTGTGACCGCTACGTACCGAACCCGAGACATTACAGATAGCTACTTTGGGGCTGGTCGCGCTGACCCGAGCGGGGGCCAGTTAAAGGGGTGTCCCTTCTTCGAGCGTTGACGCCTAGATCGTGATCTTGGTGTCGCGGCAAGACCCTGTTTGGTGTCCTCGGGGCTGAGCAACATCCGCCGCATCTACGGCCCCCGAGGAGGCGCTCGGCGTGCTGGCCATCGAGATCGAACTCCTCCAACCCGCCACTGCACAACGATCACCGCGTCAGCGAGCCGCACACTCAGGACAGGACAGGGCCCGCGCGCCGCGGGCCCTGCGGCATCTGGGGGCCTCGGCATAACCGATGGGCCGGGAAGTGCGGGTCCAGGTGGGTTGCTGCTCTGACAGCAACACCCCGTTCGGGGCTCATGACGCGTTTCTTACCGGCACCCCAGGTAGAGGAAGGGCAGCATGCGGGCATCGCCATCCTGGCTGGTAGCCGTCGGCGAGCGGTGGGCTGAGGACTGGTGCCGGCGGCAGGCAGGGATGCCGGGGCGGCTGGCTGGGCGGCCTCGGGGGCCGGTCGGGGTCGACGCATGGCAGGTGCCCCCACTGCTGGAGCATCACGTGAGGGCGATGGTTTCGCCCGTTCTGATGCTGGTGTGGCAGATGCAGCACACCCCCTTGAGGCGTGCCGTGGTCGTGGGTGCGGTGGTGCGTGGCTTGAGCTTGCTGGGATCCGGTTCCGGCATGGGATCACCGACGTCCGAAGGCGACTGTGGAGGAGAATCCTCGACCTGATCGGCTGGAAGGGGGCGGCGGTGCTCGCAGCGGCACCCTCCACATGCTTGAGGTCCCCATCCGTCACGGGCGCCACGATGCCGTTCCAGAGGTGGTCGGCCGCGGCCGTCGCACCCTCGAAGAACTGCACGCGCTTCGCTGACCCGACGAAGGCGTTCACGGGAACCGGACCACCGAGTCCGAACCGGTCGGCACACCGCAGCGCGGCGGAGGACGGACGGGCGTCCTCCGCCGGGTCGCGGGAGCGTCAGACCTCTTCCACGCTGCTCGGCTCACGCCGGGACAGATCGATACCGAGCTCCTCCGCCGCGCGGAAGACGTCCTCGTCGGTGTCGCGCATCTCGATGGACATGCCGTCGCTGGAAAGCACCTCGACGTTCAGGCACAGCGACTGCATCTCCTTGATGAGCACCTTGAAGGACTCGGGGATGCCGGGCTCGGGGATGTTCTCGCCCTTGACGATGGCCTCGTAGACCTTCACCCGGCCGAGAACGTCGTCGGACTTGATGGTCAGCAGCTCCTGCAGGGCGTAGGCCGCGCCGTACGCCTCCAGCGCCCACACCTCCATCTCACCGAAACGCTGGCCACCGAACTGGGCCTTACCGCCGAGCGGCTGCTGGGTGATCATGGAGTACGGGCCGGTCGAACGCGCGTGGATCTTGTCATCGACCAGGTGATGCAGCTTGAGGATGTACACGTACCCCACGGCGATCGGATACGGGAACGGCTCCCCGGAACGGCCGTCGAACAGCTGAGCCTTGCCGCTCCGCCGCACCATCCGGTCACCGTCACGGTTCGGCACGGTGCTGTCGAGCAGCCCGACGATCTCCTCCTCGTTCGCCCCGTCGAAGACCGGCGTCGCCATCTTGGTGCGTGGCTCGACCCGCTCGAAGCCCTTGTCGCGCAGCCGCTCGGCCCACGCCTCCTGGATGCCGGAGATGTCCCAGCCTCTGGCCGCGATCCAGCCCAGATGCATCTCCAGCACCTGGCCGACGTTCATCCGGCCGGGCACGCCCAGCGGGTTGAGGATGATGTCGACCGGGGTGCCGTCCTCCAGGAACGGCATGTCCTCGACCGGCAGGATCTTGGAGATGACACCCTTGTTGCCGTGCCGGCCGGCCAGCTTGTCACCGTCGGTGATCTTACGCTTCTGCGCCACGTACACGCGGACCAGCTCGTTCACCCCCGGCGGCAGTTCGTCCCCGTCGGCGCGCGAGAACACCCGGACCCCGATGACCTTGCCCTGCTCGCCGTGCGGCACCTTCAGCGAGGTGTCGCGGACCTCACGGGCCTTCTCACCGAAGATCGCCCGCAGCAGCCGCTCCTCCGGCGTCAGCTCGGTCTCGCCCTTGGGCGTGACCTTGCCGACCAGGATGTCGCCGGGCACGACCTCGGCGCCGATCCGGATGATCCCGCGCTCGTCGAGGTCGGCCAAGACCTCCTCGGAGACGTTGGGGATGTCGCGGGTGATCTCCTCCGGGCCCAGCTTGGTGTCACGGGCGTCGACCTCGTGCTCCTCGATGTGGATCGAGGAAAGGACGTCGTCCTGGACCAGCCGCTGGGACAGGATGATCGCGTCTTCGTAGTTGTGGCCCTCCCACGGCATGAACGCCACGAGCAGGTTCTTGCCCAGCGCCATCTCACCGTTGTCGGTGCACGGGCCGTCGGCGATGACCTGGTTGACCTCGACCCGGTCGCCCTCGGCCACGATCGGCTTCTGGTTGAAGCTCGTGCCCTGGTTGGAGCGCTTGAACTTGGCCACCCGGTACGTCGTCCGCGTGCCGTCGTCGTTCATCACGGTGATGTAGTCGGCGGAGACCTCCTCCACCACGCCCCCCTTCTCCGCGCTGAGCACGTCGCCCGTGTCGGTCGCGGCACGGTATTCCATGCCGGTGCCGACCAGCGGCGCCTCGCTCTTGAGCAGCGGCACCGACTGGCGCTGCATGTTCGCGCCCATCAGGGCGCGGTTGGCGTCGTCGTGCTCCAGGAAGGGGATCATCGCGGTGGCCACCGACACCATCTGGCGCGGCGACACGTCGATGTAGTCGACCTCGCCGGCCCGTACGTGCTCGAACTCCTCGCCCTTGCGCCGCACGAGCACCCGGCTCTCCGCGAAACCGCCGTCCGCCGTCAGCGCGGAGTTCGCCTGCGCGATGACGAACCGGTCCTCCTCGTCGGCGGTCAGGTAGTCGATCCGCTCGGTCACCCTGCCGTCGACGACCTTGCGGTACGGCGTCTCGACGAAGCCGAACGCGTTGAGACGGGCGAAGCACGCGAGATAGCCGATGAGGCCGATGTTCGGGCCCTCGGGAGTCTCGATCGGGCACATCCGGCCGTAGTGGGACGGGTGCACGTCGCGCACCTCCATGCCCGCCCGCTCACGGGACAGGCCACCGGGGCCGAGCGCGTTCAGCCGCCGCTTGTGCGTCAGGCCGGCCAGCGGGTTGGTCTGGTCCATGAACTGCGACAGCTGCGAGGTGCCGAAGAACTCCCTGATGGAGGCCACGACCGGGCGGATGTTGATCAGGGTCTGCGGCGTGATCGCCTCGACGTCCTGCGTCGTCATCCGCTCGCGCACGACGCGCTCCATCCGGGCCAGGCCGAGACGGACCTGGTTCTGGATGAGCTCGCCGACGCTGCGCAGGCGGCGGTTGCCGAAGTGGTCGATGTCGTCGACGTCCACCACGACCTCGCCCGCCGCGCCCATCGAGCTCTCGCCGGCGTGCAGCCGCACCAGGTATTCGATCATCGAGACGATGTCGTCCTCGGTGAGGGTGCCGTGCGTGATCTCGGCGTCCACCCCGAGCTTTTTGTTGATCTTGTAGCGACCGACCTTGGCGAGGTCGTACCGCTTGGGGTTGAAGTAGAGGTTCTCCAGCAGGGTCTGCGCCGACTCCCTGGTCGGCGGCTCACCGGGCCGCAGCTTGCGGTAGATGTCGAGCAGGGCGTCGTCCTGGCCGGCCGTGTGGTCCTTCTCCAGGGTGGCCCGCATCGACTCGTACCGGCCGAAGCGCTCGAGGATCTTCTCGTTGGTCCAGCCCAGCGCCTTGAGAAGCACGGTGACGGCCTGCTTGCGCTTGCGGTCCACGCGTACGGCGACGCTGTCGCGCTTGTCGATCTCGAACTCCAGCCAGGCACCCCGCGAGGGGATGACCTTGCAGCCGTAGAGGTCCTTGTCCGAGGTCTTGTCGACGCTGCGCTCGAAGTAGACGCCCGGCGAACGGACCAGCTGGGTGACCACGACCCGCTCGGTGCCGTTCACGATGAACGTGCCTTTGGTCGTCATGAGCGGAAAGTCGCCCATGAACACCGTCTGGCTCTTGATCTCACCGGTGGTGTTGTTGACGAACTCCGCCGTCACGAACATCGGGGCGGAGAAGGTCATGTCCTTGTCCTTGCACTCGTCCACCGAGTACTTGGGCGGCTCGAACCGGTGGTCGCGGAACGACAAGGACATGGTCCCCGAGAAGTCCTCGATGGGACTGATCTCTTCGAAGATCTCTTCGAGGCCCGACTGGGCCGGAACGTCCTTACGCCCGGCCAGACGAGCCGCCTCCACCCGGGCCTTCCACGCGTCGTTGCCGAGCAGCCAGTCGAAGGACTCGGTCTGCAGGGCGAGGAGGTCGGGAACTTCGAGAGGCTCGGCGATACGGGCGAAGGAGACACGGCGGGGACCGGCGGGTACGGCGGAGGCGTTGCGCGAGGCTGCCAACAGATGTCCTTCCGAGGCACGGATGGAGTCGGACTGCGCGCATGCCGAACGCCCCGGAGTGACCCGGGGCGGAGAAAGGCAGCGCGAGAGAGCAGCATAGCGCAATAGAGAAACGAGTGTCTACACTTACTATAAGCGTCAACCTCGGTGCCGCCTTCAGCTTGTCACAGGGGCGGCATCCTCGTCAACTTGCGCTCGCGCCAGGCTCCCGGCCGCGCGGGTCACCAGGGAATGACGCCCTCGTCCTGGACGAAGGACCCGGAAGGGCCGCCGTCGGGCAGCGTGGCGAAACGGATCGCCACGGCCGCGCCCTGCTCGGGCGTACGGGGCCCCTGGAAGCCGGTGAAGTCGGTCGCGACCAGGCCCGGGCAGACCGCGTTGATCAGGATGTTCGTGCCGGCGAAGTGCCGGGCGTACTGCACGGTGACGGCGTTCAGGTACGACTTCGTCGGCGCGTAGATGCCCATGAGGGGGCCGACCTCGACATCGGGGTCCGACTGCCAGGTCAGGGAGGCGACACTGCTGGACAGGTTGACGATGCGCGGCGAGGCCGCCTGCCTCAGCAGCGGCAGCATCGCGTTCGTCACCCGGATGACGCCGAGGACGTTGGTCTCCAGGACTCTGCGGACCTCGTCCAGGTCGGCCGTGGTCGGGTCCTGGATCCAGCCCGGCGCCATCTCCCCTGAGATGCCCGCGTTGTTGACCAGGGCGTCCAGCCGTCCGGCCCGGCGTTGGACGAGTTCCGCCGCGGCGGTCACGCTCTGGTCGCTGGTCACGTCGAGCGGCACCCCGAAGGCGTCCACGCCGGCGGCGCGCAGCTTCTCGACCGCGGTCTCCCGCCGGGCGTCGTCGCGGGCGCCCACGGCGACGCCGTAACCGAGAGCGCCCAGCCCGGTCGCGATCTCGTATCCGATTCCCTTGTTCGCGCCGGTCACCAGCGCGATCTTCTTCTCGCTCACGCCGTCGATCCTGCCGCCGGACCGGCGGGAGCTCCAACACCGATCCGGTGCGCTGTCATACCCGGCAGGTATCACAAAGCTATGCTGGTGCGGTGGACACCCTGGAGACCCGCGAGCTGAGGTACTTCGTGGCCGTCGCCGAAGAGCTGCACTTCGGCCGGGCCGCCGAGCGCCTCGGGATGGCGCAGCCGCCGCTGTCGCGCGCGATCCAGCAGCTGGAGCGGCGCCTGGGCGTCACCCTGCTGGACCGCGACCGGCGCGGCGTCGCCCTCACCGCCGCCGGGGAGGTGCTGCTGCGCGAGGCCCGTGCGGCCCTCGACGCCGCGACCGCCGCCGCCCGCCGTACCCGCCGCGCGGCGCGGTCCGGCGAGCGCCTGGTGCTGGCGACGAAGGCCGGCGCGTCCCACGAGCTGCTGCGCGACCTCCTCGACGCGTACGCCGCCGAACCGGAGGCGGCCGAGGTCGAGGTGCTGATGTGCGGCATCGGCGAGCAGGCGAGGCTGCTGCGCGACGGCCGCGCCGACGTGGCGCTCGTGCACCGGCCCTTCGACGACCTGTCCGGGTTCGACACCGAGGACCTGCTGACCGAGGGGCAGGTCGCCGTCCTGCCCGCCGGGCATCCTTACGCCACGCGCGACTCGCTGTCCATGGCCGAGGCCGCCGACGTACCCGGTCTGCCGATCGCCCGCTGGCCCCGGCTGGACGGCACCTATCCGCCCGGCCCCGGACCCGAGGTCAAGGACCAGGCGCAGATGGCGCAGCTGGTCGCGCTCGGGCTCGCGCTGATCGTCATCCCCGCCTCCGCCTACGCCTGGCTGTGGGCGGAGCATGCCGCCGTTCCCGTCAGCGACGCGCCCGCCGTCACCACCACCCTCGCCTGGCCCGCGCACAGCCGCTCCCTCCCCCTCGCCCGGCTGGTCGGCGTCGCCACGCGGCTCTGACACCGCCGGCCGGCCTCACCGCCGGCAGGAAGCCGGCCTCAGTCTCGCCGCCTCAGCCGGGTCACGAGCAGCTGGAGGACCTCCCCCTGGGCGGCGGGGAGTTCGCGCAGCATCTCCTCCAGCCAGTGTCCGGTGGTCGCGTCGTCGAGGCTCGTCAGCATCACCGAGACCATCTCGGCGGGCAGGTGGGCCGCGAGGTCATGCGCGACCTCGGCCACGCGCGGATCATCGGGGCCGGCCTCGGCGAGCTCGTCCATCCGGGCGATGAGGGCCTGTCCTCGCGCGTACGCCTCTGGCTCGGTGAGGGGCCGTAGCAGCTCGGCGAAGTCGGACCGGCCCCCGGAGTCGCGCCCGCCGGCGGCCAGGGTCAGCAGTTCGCGGTCGAACTCGGCGAAGGCCGAGGTTCCTGTGGGCAGGCCGCGCAGCACCTCGGCTATGTCGGGTGAGACCGTCGAGTCGGGATGCAGGTCCGCCTCCGTCAGCAGCGCCGCCAGCCGGGCCCTTCTGGCGGCGATCGCGGCCTGCTCCCTGGCCAGGTCGGCGTCCAGCTCCAGCAGCATCTCCCGCAGCTCCTGGCCCTCGTCGTCGGCCAGGGCGTCGCGTACCTCGTCCAGCGACAGGCCGAGCTCGGCCAGCCGCCGCACGCGGGCGAGCGCCACCGCGTCGCGCAGCCGGTACTCGCGGTAACCGTTGGCCAGCCGTTGGGGCTCGGGGAGCAGCCCGAGATGGTGGTAGTGGCGGATGGTCCGGGTGGACACCCCGGCCAGCGTCGCCAGCTCGCCGATCCTCATGCCTCTCATTGAACAGGTCGACGCCACGTCAAGACCAACCACGTGCTCCTCAGGCGGCTGGAACGGCTTGGAACGGCGCGGAACGTCTTCCCGGTGAAGGCCGCCGGCCAACCGCCGCAGGGCAGTGCCCTTGACGAGAAGGAGACCCATGTTCCCCTTGATCCAGCGCTCCCGTGTCCGGCATCAGCGGCCGCAGGTCGTCCCTTCCGGCCGGGCGGGCCGCATCGGACGACGGCTGGCCGCCGCGGGAGCCGGCCTCGCCCTGGCCCTGTCCGTGACGACGCTGCCGGCGGCGGCCGTGACCGAGATGCACGTCGGCCTGAGCATCGAGACCTTCCCCGGCCCGAGCCACGACAACAACACCTACGCCGTCAACATCAACGTCTGGCTCCCGTCGAACAGGTACGACGGGCAGGGCTACATCAACAACGGCGCGCGGGTCGAGCTGCGGGTCATGGGACGCGACACCTGGTTCGACAACGTGCAGATGGGCCCGTACACCTACCGGAGAGGGCCGCTCTACGCCGACGACGACGGCATCCACCTGCATGTACGGCTCTCCGCCACCCATGATCAGCTCAACGAGGACTGGGGCTCGGTCGACACCGCCGGCGACGAGATCTTCATCGCGGCCAAGTGGGTCGACGGCGCCGGCGACACCATCACCAGCGAGTCCAACCAGGTGAACGGCAACTTCTGAGGCTCCACACCCCGCGCCGGGCGGGACCGGCTCGTGCCGTCACCCACGAACCGGCCCGTCCGGCGCGGGCGGATGCCCTGAGTCGCGCCCGGCCGGATGAGGGGCCTCAGCCGCGCCCGGCCGGCGGCTTCCTGGTCTTCGTGCCGACGCCGCCGAACAGGGCCAGGCCGCTGATGACGACTCGCGGCGCTCCGCGTTCCGCGCGGGCGGCCCTCCTGTCGAAGGCGCCGAACAGGCCGAAGCCCTTGACCTCGACCTCCACGTCGTCGGGCACGACGACCTCCGTGTACCCCCACAGGGCGAAGGCGCGCACCCGGATCTCCCGGCCGGCGAAGCGGGCGTCGCGCAGGTCGATCTCCCCGCCGCCGAACACCGACAACGACGTGAACACGGGCGGGGCGACCCAGCGGCCCCTACGGCTGAACCAGCCGAACACGCTCATGGCGAACCGGGAGCCGGGCTCGTCCGGTACCACCAGCAGGTCCGCGCGAGTCGGTTCGGGCAGGCCGCGGCCCGCGTGCGCGAGCTCGCCCCGGGTGCCGGCACCGTAGATCTCGGCCAGTCGCGCGTCCAGTTCGTCCAGCCCGACCCGCCCGGCGGCGGCGGCATCCTGGAGCCGCCTGGCGACCCGTTCGCGCTCCTCGTCGGAGGGGCGGACCAGCAGGTCGGGGGTACGGTCGGGCTCGGCCATGAGGGGCGTCCTGTCTGTGCGATCGGCGTGACCCGATCATCTTATTCTCCAAGTGGAGAACAAGTCAGCCGGCCTCCTCCACCATGTGCGCCGCCATCATTCGCGCGAGCTGGACGCGGAACTCCGCTTCGTGCGCCGGGTCGCCGGGATCGTGACCCATGCCCGCCAGCCACGACCTGCCGCCGATGGCGAACCCGTAGGCGGCCGCGAGCCCGGTCAGCACGACCGTCTCGATCCGGGCCCGGCTCGGCACGGGCCCGCCCGCGAGGGCGGCGTGAATGCCGGCCTCCATCGTGTCGATCAGCTCCACCAGCTCCGGGCGCTCGGCGCCCCGGTAGCCGGCGTGCATCTCGGTCCACACGAACAGGCGCAGATAACGTTCGTCCGCCAGGATGTCGAACAGCACGTCCATGATCCCCGCCGCGAGCGGCACGCCGTCATCGGCGCTGATGCGCTCGCGGACGCGCGCCTCGATGCGGTCGTTCTCGGCCCGCAGCACCTCCCTGACCAGGGCGGCGTAGGTGCCGAAGTAGTGGGCCACGAGCCCGTGCGCGACGCCGGCCTCCTGCGCGATCTGCCGCAGGCTGACGTCGTCCGGACCCCGTTCCCCGATCAGCTTCGCCGCGGCCGCCAGCAGCTCGGCGCGTGATTCCGCAGGGCTGCGCCTGCGCCTGGGTGCCATGGACGGCAAGTTTATTGACCACCGGACAACAGCGGCGGGATCGTCCGCTCCCGGGCCGCCGGATCAGCGTGAGCAGACGTCGCGGTACGGGACGTCCTTCAGGTACTGGTCCCACTCCCCCGGGCTCAGGGTGCGGCCGGCGCGCTCGCACACGAGCTCGGCGATGCGGTCTCCGGCGACCGGGATCTCCGTGACGGTCCCTGATCTGTTGCCCGAGACGTAGAGGCGCTGGTCGTCGGCGCTGAACGCCAGCAGGTCGAAGATCTCGATCGGGAACGAGCCGAGCCGCTGCCGTGAGGCGACGTCCCAGAGCTGGACGGTGTAGACGTCGTCGAACGTCTCACCGATGCTTCTGCTGATCAGGGCGAGCAGATCGCCGCGATGGCTGAACAGCACGGTCTCGACCTGGGCGTTACTCGCCACGCGCAGGGAGGGGGACAGTTCGGCGCCCTTCGCCAGGTCCCACAGCTCGACCGTGGTGGAGCCGAGGGCCAGGAGCGGCGCCGTGGGACTGACCGCGACGGACAGCCCCGCTCCGTCGAAGCCGGGGCCGACGCCGTCACCGGTGCGCAGGTCGAGCACCCTGCCCGAGCTGCTCACCACCGCCGTGCCGTCGCGGGTCGAGACGATCGTCCCCGTGGCGGTGTCGAGCGGGTGCCGGGACAGCACGCGGCCGCTGTCGGCGGCCAGCACGACCAGCTCGTTACGCGCGTCCCGCTCGCTCTGCTCCTTGAGCGACAGCACCAGCCTGCCGCCGTCGGGGGTGAACGCCCGCGAGAGCACCGCCTGGTTGTCCGGAACGGCGTAGCGCCACAGCCGGGTGCCCTTGGCCACGTCCCAGACGGAGATCGCCGTCTGCTCCGTCATGAGGACGGCCAGCCGCCTGCCCGCCGGGTCGAACAGCGTGCTGACGCCGCCCTCGCTGCCGCGCAACGGCACGCCGGGTCCGCGGCCGTCCCCCACGCGTACGGGGCCGTCGAGCTCCGTGGTGGCGATCAGGCCGGCGTCCTGGCTGAAGGCGTCGACCGCGTACCCGCCGGGCAGTTCGCGGGAGGAGCTGCGGGAGCCGAGGTCGACGGAGATGATCGAGTTGTCGAGCAGATAGCGGATGGTCCTGCCACGGGGGTCCAGCCAGGCCTCGTCGAGCTCGCCCTCCGCCTGGTACGTGTAGAGCTCGTCGCCCTTGTCCGCGTCCCACAGGTGGATCCTTCGTCCGTCGGCGGCCAGCAACCGGCGGCCGTCGCGGCTGACCCGCAGGCTCGCGCCGCTGAGGTCGTCGCCGGCCGAGTCCTGCCAGAACGGCCGGTCCTCGTCGGGCACTTTCCTGGCGGTGCGCAGGTCCCACGCCTCGATGTCGCCGTTCGCGCACAACAGCCGCCGGCTGTCCGGCGTGAACGCCACCACCGTGCCGCACTTCTTCGGTATCCGGGTGTCCACGGTGAGGCCGGGCAGGCGGATCACCTTCAGCCCGCCCTGGTTGAGCCCGACCCCCGCGATGTAGGCGCCGGAAGGGGCGATCGCCGGGGCCTGGCCCGCCTCCAGATCCGGCTGGTACGACCTGCCGGTCCTGGTGTCCCAGAGGAACTCCACCGACTGTTCCCGCATCACCGCGGCCAGGCTCGCGTGCCCGTCGAAGGCCACGTGCACGCCCGGGGTGCCCGCGCCCACGCGGTGCTCGTACAGCTTCCTGCCCGTCATGGTGTCCCAGGAGTACGCCATGTCCCTGCTGACGACCACCAGCGTCTTTCCGTCCGGGCTGAGCGCGGCCGCCGTCGGCAGGGCGCGCAGCCCGTCCGGCCACTTCCAGAACGCCGTCTGCCGCCGCGAGGGGGTGTCGTAGACCCGCACCCCGTCCTCGCCGGCGATGACCCGCGTCCGCCCGTCGGCCGCCGTCGCCGCGGCGGAGACCCCTTTCGCGCCCGGGTCGCGGAAGACCGCGCTCTCCGGCATCGTCAGCGAGGTCGTCAGGCTCCGCCTGGTGTCGGTGCCCGGGGCCAGCCGCCACCCGGCCACGCTGAGCAGCATCGCCCTGGCCGGGTCGGTGGTGCGCAGCTTGTCGGCCTCGGCCGCGACCTGCCGCCCCACGGCCTCGTCGCGCTGCCGGCCGACCACCCTGCTCTGCTCGGCCATCTGCCTGCTCTGCAGCACCGCGATGCCGCCCGCCACCAGCGCCACCGCGAGCAGCCCCGACAGCGCGAGCGTGGTCAGCCGCCTGCGGCGGATGCGCTTCCTGGTCAGCCGGGTGCCCGCGGCGATGAAGTCACGCTCACCCGGCGTCAGCGTGATGTGCCTGCGCCCGGTGGCCGCCCAGGTCAGCACGTGGTCCAGCCGGCTGCCCTGCAGCAGGTCGCCGTCCTTGTGCCCGTTCTCGGCCCAGCGGCGGGCCGCGTCACTGATCTGACTCAGTACGGCGAGCCCGTCACGATCGCCGTCCACCCACAGCCGCAGCCGCGGCCAGGCCCGCAGCAGGGCGGGACGCGACAGCCCCACCGCGTCGCCCTTCTGCGTCACCAGGTAGGAGAAAGCGCGCAGAATGCGCTCGATCGCCACGATCTCCCGCTCCGAGCGCCCGGCCAGCAGCTCCTCCTTCAGCGCCCAGCGGACGGTCTCGTGCCCGTCGTCGGTCACCGCCACCATGCGCAGGAAGACCTCGGCGGCCAGGTCGCGCTCGTCCGGCGTCAGCGCCCCGTAGGCGTCCTCGGCGATCGTGCCCAGCGCCGGGACGACCGAGTCGGGCACGTGCACACCCCTGGCCGCGTGACTGCCCGCGGTCAGCAGGCCGCGCATGTCCCGGCCGTTCCCGCTGACCAGCGCGAGCAGCAGGTCGCGGGCCGTGGGACGGACCGCGGGATCCTTCTCCATCGCGGCGGTCACCAGCGTGGCCAGTTGCGGCGGCAGCCCCCGCAGGTCGGGCTGCGCCGACAGCACCTGGTGCATGACCCCGCCCAGATTGTCGGCTCTGAACGGATCCGCGCCGGTGGCGGCGAACACCATGATCGCGCCCCAGGCGAACACATCGGCGGGCGCCCCCGCCCGCTGCCCCATGAACACCTCGGGCGCCATGTACGTGGGCGTGCCGGCCACCTCGCCCGTCCTGGTCAGCGACATGTCCGCGGTGCGCGCGATGCCGAAGTCGATCACCCGGGGGCCGTCGGGGCCGAGCAGCACGTTGTCCGGCTTGAGGTCGCGGTGGATCACGCCCGCGTCGTGCACGGCGGTCAGCGCGGTGGCGATCGCGGTGGCCAGCCGGTGCAGGTCGTCTCCGGTGAACCTGCGCCCCTGGCCGATCGCCTGGCGCAGGCTCGGGCCCGGCACGTACTCGCTGACGATGTACGGCCGGCTGCCCGACAGGTCGGAGTCCAGCACCCTGGCCGTGCAGAACGACGCCACCCGGCCGGCCGCCGCCGCCTCCTTGGCGAACCGGTCCCGGCCCGCCCCGTCGCCGGTCGCATGGAGCACCTTGAGCGCGACCCGGCGTCCCTCACGGTCGTAGGCGTCGTACACGACTCCCTGGCCGCCGGAGCCGAGCCGGCCCGCGAGCCAGTACTCGCCGATGTGCTGCGGGTCTCCTGCGATGAGCGCGTCCACGGCGTGTTAGATGCCGGGACCGCGCCCAAGGTTCCGCCGGCGAACGGTCAGGAGGCCAGGTAGGAGTACAGGTCCTCCATCACCCGGTCGCGGTTGTACAGGTAGACGTGATCGGTGACCGTGTTGGCCAGCACCCCGGCGCTCAGCCCGTTGAAGTGCGCGTCCGGCCGGTCGGTGCCGGGGCCGACGTACACCTTGTAGAAGCTGCCCGGCTCGATGACGGCGCCGTCGCCCACCCGCAGGAGGGTGTTGCCGAACTCGCGCAGGGTGTAGCCGTTCAGGTCGATCGGCCTGCCGGTGGTGTTGCGGAGGGCGACGTACTCGCCCCCGTCGGGCTCGACGTCGCTGCCGTCGGGGTTGAACACCACGCTGTCGATGACGACGCCGTGGTTCGTCCGCAGCGGCTGCTTGCCGTTGAGCACGGCTTTGGCGACGTCGGGCACGTTGGTGAACACATAGTCGTAGCCCTGGAGCTCGATCATGCTGAGGATCGACGGGCCGTCCTCGACCTCGCTGACGACTTTCAGGCCGAAGGACTGGACCCGGGCGACCTGCGAGGCGGTGCTCAGGACCGGGTTGCCGGCGATGGCGGTGGTCCAGGTGGCCAGCTCGGTGAGCACCTCGTCGGTCGCCGTCATGAACGGGTAGCCGCTGCGCAGCAGCAGTGTGGGCACCTTGGGCAGCAGCGCGTGGAACTGGCGCAGCGCGGCCTCGTCGAAGGACTGGACCCAGATCTGCGGAGCGCCGTTCCCGGCCTTGAGGTCATGGGTGTAACCCCAGGCGCGCAGCTCCTTGACCAGGTTCTCCACCATGCCGGGGTACAGGGTCGGTGACTTGAGCTCGGGCGCGAGGCCCGCCCGGCCGCCGGTGAGCCGGAACCACTCGCGCAGGGTGAGGATACGCTGCCCGGCGAAGGCCGGGTCCGACCACGAGCCGGCGTCGAGCTGCTTGATCTCGGCCAGGGTGAAGTCGATGACGTTCCAGGGGGCGCGGTCGGGGAAGACCTCTTCGACGTTCGTGGTCCGCGCGAGGGTGTTGTCGTGGATGACCACGAGCACGCCGTCCTTGGTCTGGGCCAGGTCACCTTCCAGCACGTCGGCGCCGTCGGCCAGGGCCCACCGGTAGGCGGCGGTGGTCTCCTCCGGCGCGTTCTTCGAGGCGCCCCGGTGCGACCAGACCACCGGCCTGCCGTGCTTCACCTGGTGGCCGGCGGCCGTTTCCGGTGGCGTCGAGGCGGCCGCTGAGCCGGGCTGGGCGGAGACGAGCGTCGCCGCCACGGCGGCCAGTGCCGCCGAGTGGACGAGCGCGGTTCGCAGCCGGTGGACGATGAAGCCTGGGAGTCGCATGGGGGAACTTTCTGTGTAGGCGCACGCGTACGGGATCTTCCGCGCGTGGGCACTGTAGAGAGTTCCTCCGTCCGGCGCATGAACGCCCGACGACGGTACGGCTGCCGGCCGGTGATCCCCCTGCTCCTGCCCGACGGAACGACCATGGATGGGACTTGTGCCGCCTAACCGGCGGACCGCAGCAGCATGTCCTCGATCTCCGCGCCGACGTCGGCCGTGCAGGCGAACGCGTGGCTCCCGGTCTCCGGGTCGACGATGTACAGGGTCGCGCGCTTGCCGCACTTCGAACACCAGGTGCCCTGCTCGCCGCCGAGCTCGGCCAGGCCGACCTTGATCTCCGGGATAACGAATGCCATGCCGGAAGGGTAGATCAGCCTGGTCGGCGTCCTCCGGGGCCACGGAGCGCCTTGCCGAATCCATGCTTTGTGGAGTCCTCAACCTGGGACGAGCCGCCCGGTGCGGGGCGGAAACGGCTCAGATCACCAGCACGCGCCGCCCGCGCGCGTGACCGGCCTGGCTGTCGATGTGCGCCTTCGCGGCCTCGGCGAGCGGGTACGACCGTTCGACCGGGATGTGCAGCCTGCCCCGCGAGATGAGGCCGACGGCTTCGGCGAGCGCATCCGGCACGCTCCCCGCCACGCCGGAGAAGCGCACGCCGAACTCCGGCGCGCCGAGGTCGGCGATGGAGATCACCTTGCGCGGGTCGCCGGTCAGCTCGACGAGCTCGCGGATCACGCCCGAGCCGGCCAGGTCGAGGGCCGCGTCCACCTGGCCGAGCTGCCGTACTTGCTCGGGCCACCCTTCCCCGTACGTGGTGGCGCGGGCGCCCAGGCTGCGCAGATAGTCCTGGTTCGCGGCCCCGGCCGTACCGATCACCGAGATGCCGCGGTCGCGGGCGATCTGCAGCACCGCCGACCCGACGCCCCCTGACGCACCGCTGACCAGCAGCGTCTGGCCCGGCAGCACCCCGGACTCGCGGATGATGCGCAGCGCGGTCTCGACCACGGAGGGGTACCCGGCCGCCTCCTCGAACGTCAGACCTTCCGGCATACGGGCCCAAGCGGACATCACGGCGTACTCGGCATAGGTCTCGAAACCCTCGCCGAACACGTGATCGCCGGCCTTGACGTCTTCGACGCCCTCGCCCACCTCGTCCACCACCCCGGCGGCGTCCAGCCCTACACCGGCGGGCAACTCGATCGGATGGGCCTTCAGCATCTGACCTTCACGGACCCTCCAATCGACGGGGTTCACGCCCGCCGCCCGTACGGTGATGCGGATTTGACCGGGACCCACGTGGGGTTCCTCGGCGTCGATGAGGCGCAGGACCTCCGGGCCGCCGAACTCGGCGAAGCTCACTTTCTTCATGCGGTCGACCGTAGCACTAACCGTTAGGGTTTTGAAATCGCTCTACTTTTGTAGCTGATAGCATCAGCGCATGACCGTCCCGTCCGGGCGCAGGGAGCGCAAGAAGGCCGCGACCCGCCAGAAGATCGCCGACACCGCCCTGCGGCTCTTCCTCGATCGCGGCTACGACGCGGTGGGCCTGCGCGACGTGGCCGCCGAGGCCGACGTGGCGGTGACCACGATCTTCGCCCACTTCGCCGCGAAGGAAGCCCTGGTGTTCGAGCAGGACGACACGTTCGAGCACCGCCTTACGCGGGCGGTCGCCGACCGGCCGCCTGATGAGCCGCTCATCCCCGCGCTGCGCCGTGAGCTCCACGCCATGGTGCGCCACTGCACGGCGGACGGCGCCGCCCCGACCTGGCGCATGATCGACCAGTCACCCGCTCTGCGCGACTACGAGGAGTCGATGAAGCGGCGTCACGCACAGGCCCTGGCGACCGCCATCGCCGCCGACCTCGGCCTGCCACCGGCCACCACGGCCTGCCGGACGATCGCGAGGTTCGTGATCGACGCTCATTCGCTGGCCCGCCAGGCGGCCGATCCCGAGGCCGCGGTGGACGAGATCTTCGAGATGATCGAGGCGGCCTGGGCGGCCACGGGCCTATCCCGCCGGGCGCGGCAGTGACCATGGGCGGGCGGCGGCGGGTCAGCGTTGAGCTGTCGCCGTCGGGCCACCCCATGCGGTGACGAGCTCGCCGGTCGTCACGACGAAGGTCCTGACCCGGGTGGTGCAGGCGCTCGTACGCCAGGCCAGCCCGAACGCGAACGGCGGCGCGTCGGGTGCGGGCCTGCCTGCCGGGCGGAAGGTGTGGTCGCGGGCCAGATCCTCAAGACCTGCCGAGGCGCGGCGGGCGTAGGAATGGCGGGAGGACCAGTACTGGCTACTGGGACGGAATCCGGCGTTTGCGCGGTTCCCGCTGGACAGGCGCGAGATTCGAACCAGCACAGCCGCCAGCCTTCCCGATCATTGGCGGAGATGCGCGATGACCGCCAGGACACGGCGGTGGGCGTCGGCGTCGGCGGGGATGCGTAGCTTGTCGAAGATGGCGGCGATGTGTTTCTCCACCGTGCGCTCGGCGATGCCGAGTCGCCGGGCGATGGCGCGGTTGGACCGCCCTTCGGCCATGAGGGCGAGGACTTCCCGTTCGCGGCCGGTCATCGCGGCCAGGCCGCTGCCGGACTGGTGGCGTCCCAGGAGCAGGGCGACCACCTCGGGGTCCAGCGCCGAGCCGCCGTGCGCCACCCGCCGCACGGCCGCGGCGAGTTCCTCCAGATCGGCGACCCGATCCTTGAGAAGGTAGCCCACTCCGCGGGGATCGTCTCCCAAGAGCTCGAGCGCGTACGTCACACGTACGTACTGCGACAGCACGAGCACCCCGGTCGCCGGGTGGGAGGCGCGGATCTCTCGGGCGGCGCGCAGCCCTTCGTCGGTGTACGTGGGCGGCATCCGGATGTCCACGACGGCGACGTCCGGCCGTTCCGCCTCGACCAGCGCCAGCAGCCCCTCGCGGTCGGCCGCGGTGCCGGCGATCTCGAAATCCGCCTCGGCCAGCAACCGGCTCAATCCTTCCCGCAGGAGCACCGCGTCGTCGGCCACGATCACGCGCATGGCAGCACTGCCTGTACCGTCGTGCCCGTTCCGGGACGGCTGATGATCGTCATGGTGCCGTCGAGCGTCTCCACCCTGTCGGCCAGGCCGCTCAGGCCGGCGCCGCGGGCATTCGCACCGCCGGCGCCGTCGTCGCGGACGACGACGGTGACTTCTCCCGGCTCCGCCGTGACCTCGACGGAGACGGCGGTGGCGCGAGCGTGTTTGGCGGCGTTGGCCAGCGCTTCGGAGATCACGTAGTAGGCCGTCGGCTCCACGGGGTGCGGAAGCCGGTCGGGTGCACTCCACCGGACCGTGACCGGGACGGGGAAGGACCAGGCCAGCTCGGAGACGGCGGCGCGCAGGCCGCGTTCGGACAGGATGGCCGGGTGGATGCCCTGGCTCAGCCTGCGGAGATCGTTCAGAGCGGTGGTCAGGCCGGCGCGGGCCTCGGCGAGCACCGTACGGGTGTCGTGCGAGCGGTCCAACCGGGATTCCAGCAGGGCCAGGCCCATCGCGACCGAGACCAGTTGCTGCTGGGCGCCGTCGTGCAGGTTGCGTTCTATCCGGCGCCGCTCGGCCGCCGCCGCCTCGACCAATCGCACCCTGGACGCCTGCAGTTCGGCCAGCCTGGCGCGCAGTTCGGCGTGCAGGTGCCGGTTCCGCAGGGTCAGGCCGGCGGCGGCCACCGCGTCGAGGAGTTCGGGCTCGGCCAGCAGCGCCCGGTCGTGGATGACGGCTCCGATGGCGTCGCCGTCGTGCCGTACCAGAGATGCGGTCTGGCGATCTCCCTCCGCGGGCATGACCACCGGACGGCCCTGAACGTCGACGAAACGGTCCTGGCCGGTCACCCGATAGGCGACCTGCAGCGACGGGTCGCGAAGCGCCCGGGCCAGACCCGCGGCGAGGTGCTCGTCCCGGCCGTTGCCCGTGAGGAGGTCGGCCACCGCGGCCCGGCGCAGCCGCAGGTCGAGCAGGCCGGCCAGGAACGCGAGCGGAACGGCCGCCAGGGCCCCGGTGAACAGCACGAACAGCGGCCACTGCCAGCCGGGCGCGAGCCAGACGCTGAGCATGTTGGCGGCCAGGGCCACGCCCGCCAAGCCCCCTGCCAGCAGATGGGACCGCATCCCGTGCCGTTCGACCGGGCCGGCCGGCCGCCACCACCCAGCCAGTACCGCGGCCCCCGCCACCAGCAACCCGAGCCCGACGGCGAGCTCGACGGTGGCCAGCATTGTGGCCACCGGGCCCGGCGGCAGGAGCGTGCGGGCGGCGTGCACGCCCAGCACGTCGGCGTAACCCAGCGCCACGAGCGCACGCAGCGGCCGGGTGCGCAGCCTGCCTGTGGGGTAGGCGAGCAGAAGGTGGCCGACCAGCGCGACGTACAAGTTGTTCAGGGCCTGCCCCATCAGCGCCCATGGGGCGGCATGCGTCCAGGTGAGCAAATGGACGAACCACGCCAGTCCGGCGGCGGCCATCAGCGGCCCCGTACGCAGTCGCGGACGGCGCGCCCACACCACCATCCCCGCGATCGTGAACGACCAGCCCACCAGCGGCGTGAGCAGGACGAACACCACCGTCAGCCCGCCCGCCGTGCCGATGACGACCACGGTCGTGAGCACGCCGAGGACGAGGGTCACGGCGGGGACAATCCGCCACATTGGAGACACCCCACCATTTAACTGCCCTTCCCACCAGGCCACGGCCATACGTGCCAGCACCCACTCCCCTCGGGGGACAGCACGCTTCACCTGACCTGCCCGAGCTCGTCAGACTGCCGGGATGATCGAGGCGTCACGGAGGCACGGCACTCTCCACCGATATGTCTGGCTGCTCACGGGCGGAGGGCTGGCCGTCCTGGGCTGGCACGGTCCATGGCACGTGGCGGTCGCGGCCTGGCTGTTCCCCGTCCTGCTGATGCGGTTCGCCCGCCAGAGCCGCGTCCTGCCCGGGTTCGCCACGCTGTGGCTCGTGCAGGCGGTCGGCGGACTGGCGTGGCTGTATCAGACGGACCTGCTCGCCAGACTGCCCGCCGCCGTGTCGGTGCTGGTGGTGACGGCCATAGCCGCCCTGCTGGCCCTGCCCTTTCTGCTCGACCGCCTGCTCGCGCCCCGCCTGAAAGTCGTGGGCAGCCTGGTGTTCCCGCTCGGCTGGGTGAGCGTGGAGTTTCTGCTCGCGCAGATCACCCCGTTCGGCGCCTTTGTCGTGCTTGGCACTACCCAGTACGACAATCTGCCGTTGATCCAGATCGCATCCGTGGCCGGCGCGTATGGCGTGAGTTTCCTGGTGACCTGGTGCGCCCCGATCGTCAACCAGGTTCGGGAGCGGACTCCCGGCTGGCCCCGGCAGGTTCTGACCTACGCTGCGGTGCTGGTCACCGTCCTGGCCGCGGGCGGCGCGCGGCTGACGTTCTTCCCCTCCTCCGCGCCACTGGTACGCGTCGCCGCCATCAGCCCTTCCAGGGCCGCCGCCGAGAAGAGAGCGGCCGCCACTGCCGGGCTGCGTGCGCGGTACGGTTCGTTCCAGCAGGTCCTGACCCGTGCCCCGCAGGCCGAGCGCCAGGCGATCGCGGGCGTGACGGACGAACTGCTGGCCCGCAGCGAGCAGGAGGCCGCCGCCGGAGCCAAGATCATCGCCTGGTCGGAGACCGGCGCCTGGACCATGCAGCGGGATCTCGACGCGTTGCTCGCCCGGGTCCGGGCGCTGACCGCGAAGCACCACGTGTATCTCGTGGCCGGCCTGTCCGTGTACGCCGACCAGGCTCCTTACCTGCGCAACAAGACCATCATGGTCACCCCCGGCGGCCGTGTCGCCTGGGACTACGACAAGACCCATCCCACACCGATGGAAGCGCTGACCCCCGGCAGCGGTCGCGTCCCCGTGATCGCCACCACCTACGGCGACCTGGCCGGGGCCATCTGCTACGACGCCGACTTCCCCGCGCTGATGCGCCAGGCCGCCGGGCGGGCCGGTCTGATGATCGTGCCGTCACGGGACTGGCAGGGCATGGGCGAAGCGCACGCGCAGCGAGCGGTCTTCCGCGCGGTCGAGAACGGATACACCCTGCTCCGCCCGGCCGACGAAGGCCTGTCCGAGGCCGTTGATCCGCACGGGCGCGTGCTCGCCACCGCCGACTCCTTCGCCACCGACCAGGTGTCCATGGTCGCCTACCTCCGTGCCCAGGCGGTGCGGACGGTCTACGGCACCGTGGGAGATCTCTTCTCGTGGCTCTGCTTGACCGGCCTGGCGGTGGTGATCGTCGTCTCCGCCATCAGGCCCGCACGCCGGTGGACAGCCGTTGTCGATGAGAACGATCCTGCTAGGAGACCGAAGGGCAGAAGAGGGATACGGGTGGGATAGCTGCTGGCCGGCGTCCCGCGAGTGCCGCGTAGGCGGTGGAGCGGCTGATGGTGCCATGCGCACCAGCATCCGTGCCAGGAACCGCATGACCTTCCTCATTCCGTGCCAGTAGCGAGTAGCCAGTACTGGCCCCGTCCGTCACTACGGGTGGCATGCGGCCAAGCAGTGCTGCAGATTCCCGGTCAAGGTGCGCTGCAGGTCACCAATCGGCCACCTCGCTGATGCGGGCACCGGCGTAGTACGGGATCAGCGCGATGCACCCGCCCCGGGGGGACAGATGCGCCTCCACGGCGCGCAGCCAGCGGATGCGGGCGCTCCCCCAGGGCGCCCGTGCTTGCCGGTCGGCGAGGGGATCGGCGGTATGGGTGGCGGCGTGATCGGCCAGCCACGCCAGGATCCGGCGGGCGGTCAAGGCCCGTGGCCACTTCCCCAACGAGCAGGCCGCGCTCAGGTGCGTCCACATGGCGATCATGAGCCTGGACCCGGCCGGCAAGGGCCGCAAACGCTGGATCACTCACTGGAAGGCCGCCCTGAACGTCTTCGCCATCACCCTCGAAGGCCGCCTGACTCCCGACCACTCGAGAACAAGTCAAGATCGAGATACACCGAAAACCTGGACACACCAGGGCGCCGATGGGGAAATCGCTCCACCCCCGCGCGGGGCCGTCAGTTGGAGACGGCCTCGGAGGTGATCGCAAAGTGCTCGGGGTAGAAGGCGACGCGGCCGGCGATCGCCCCCACGGCCTCGAACGGCTCCTCGTAGAACCACACCGCGTCCGCGATCCTCTTCTCGGCGGTGACGAGGCTGTAGTAGGACGCCTCGCCCTTGTACGGGCAGTAGGTGTGGGAGTCCGTCCGCTCCAGAAGTGCCTGGTCGACATCGGCCAGGGGGATGTAGTGAACGGCCGGATAGCCGGCCTCGGTCAGCGTGACGGCAGAGGTCGTCTCGGCGACGACCTTCCCGCCGTCCCGAGTGACCACCCGGATCAGACTGGAGTTCTCGACGACCTCAATGGGGTGGTCCGGCCCAGGGATCCGCTTCTCACGGGACATCAACGTTCTCCTTCATTTCTGCACGGTAGGTAGGAAGTTTCCCCATGTTTGCGCCGATAGATGTGCCTGACCGGGGATTGGGGTCAGAGTGACTCGACCGTTGCGTCGATCAGGACGGCACGAGTCCGGTGATGGGGGGTCGTTGGAAGAGGACTGATGAGAAGGCGCCGTCAACGGTCATCACGCTGCCGCTGACATAGGACGACCGATCGCTGGCAAGGAACAGAACAGCCTGGGAAATCTCTCGTGGGCGTCCGATGCGCTTGGTGGGGTTCGCCTTCTCGAGTTCGTGCCAGGCTTCGCCCATGACCGCGGAGACATTGTCGGTGTTGATGGTCCCCGGCGCCAGGGCGTTGACCCGGACGTTGTACGGGGCGAACTCGGCCGCCCAGCTCCGGGTGAGCGACTCGATGGCGCCCTTGGTGGACCCGTACAACGACATTCCAGGCATTGATCCACGAGCGGCGATCGTGCTGATGTTGATGATGCTGCCTGATCCCCGAGCGATCATGGCCGGCGCGAGTCGCTGCACGAGGAGGAACGGGGCGCGCACGTTGGTGTCGTACATCGCGGTGTAGTTCTCGGCGGTGAGCTCGAGGCTTGAGCCCAGCGCGTAGGCCGCGGCGTTGTTGACCAGAACGTCCACCTCTCCGGCCTCATCGGCGAGGCGGTGCACGTCGTCGAGCTTGGAAAGGTCCGCGAGCAGGAATCGGGCGTTGCCCCCGGCGGCGGTGATGGTCTTGACCACCTGTTCGCCGCGTTCCCGATGGCGACCGGTGACGAGGACCCGCGCACCCTCCTCGGCCAGCAGCTCGGCGGCGTCGGCGCCGATGCCGCCTTGAGACCCGGCCCCCGTGATCAACACTGTCTTGTTCTCGAGCTCTGCCTTCGCGAGACGCATGCTTTCTCCGTGAGTTGTGATGGTGAGCACCGGGCGCATGGCTTTGCCTCATCCTGCTTTGACAGCCGGTGTCGCAGGACTTGCCTGCCCGTAGGACCCGGCTGCCGTCCCCCGCAGCCTTTCGGCTCCGGTGCTGCGCTGGGCATACGCCACGGTAAGACCGGCCCGGACATAGAGGCAAATAGTGGCAGCATATACTTGCCATTGACATCTTCTATGTCATGTCGAAAGTTGGATGGATGAACCTGCGCCAATACGAATACGCCCTGGCCGTCGCCGAGGAGGGCTCCATGACAGCGGCAGCCGAACGTCTGCGGGTCACTCAGCCCTCTCTGTCGCAACAGATCGGCACTTTGGAGAAGCACCTCGGGGTGCAGCTGTTCACCCGCACCCCGAGCGGGGTGACAGTGACGGTGGCAGGGCGGGCTTTCCTGGCGGAGGCGAAGATCGCGACAACCGCGTCCCGGCGTGCCATCACGGCCGCTCGCGCCGCCGACGGGGAACTGGCAGGCGAACTCATCATGGCTGTGCACATGGGCCTGGGAGCACGCCAGCTGCCCCAGGTTCTGGGGCAGCTGCGCGATCGCCATCCGAAGCTGCAGGTGACTCTCCACGAGGAGCCTGATCCCGCGGACATGGAACGACTGGTCCGCCAGGGAACCCTCGACATGATGCTCGTGCACCGCTTCCCCGCCGGGTGCACCTTCGACATTCACCCTCTGGGCGAGGAAGCCTACGTCGCCGTCTTGCCGAAGGGGCACCCGCTTCTCTCGGACGGCGCCGCCCCGCGCCTGGAAGACCTGGCGGCAGAGGGGTGGATCCGGTTCCGGAGCGCCAGCCTGCTCGACGACTACCTCGCCCGTCTGCTCGCCAACGCGGGCCTCAGCCCGCACACGGTGGCCCGAGCGTCACAGATCTCCACCGCGGTACGGCTCGTGGCGCAGGGCTTGGGCGTCACCGTGGTCCCGGCCTCGGCCATCCCCGAAGGCTTCGAAGAACTGGCCTGCCCGCTACTGCCCTCCCTGACTGAGCCCGTCCTCGTCGGCGTGCGACGCAATCCGGGTCCGGCGGAGACGGCCATGCTCGACCATCTCAGCCAGCAGAACTGGTGCGGTGCAGGGTTCCTGGGTCAGCCCGCGACTGTTTGAGCGTTCACTTACAGAACGGCCTCGGGCCCCGATGCCATCCACGATGCCGCCCCAACGTAGAGACCGAACCGGAAGAGGTTTGGTCGTGGCAGGCATGTGTTCGCCGGCGCAGCGGGTGCTGGTCGCGCTGACCACATGGCGAGCCCGCAGCGCCTGTTCGGCGGTGACCGCCGGTGCGCCGCGGCCCAGCAGGCTGAGCACGGTCACGATGCGGCGCGGGTTCTAGCGGGCCGGAATCCGGGCGGCGGTGACGGCAGGCGGCGGCGGCCTCGGCGGCCTCGGCGAGCAGATTGTAGTCGGGGCTGTCCGGCCGTGGTTTGCGGCTGCGCCGCTCCGCGCCGAGCTTGGTCACGGCGATGGCCAGGGCGTGGCCGATGGTGAACTCGCGCAGGCAACGGGTGATCCGCAGGGCGTCGGCCGAGGGGATGCCGGCGGCGTGGAGTTTGGTGAGCATCTTGACGCCGGTGTCGATGGAGGCGGATGAGCGTACCGGACGGGTCGCGAACACCTGCACGGCGTGGGGGTGGCGCAGGAGGATGTCGCGCAACCGCATGCAGTATTCGCGCGCCAACTCCTGCCAGGGACCGTCCCAGGGCAGGTTGTCGACGTCGATCTCAGTGAACAGTGCCTCGGCGACGCCGTCAAAAGCGCCTCCTGGTCGTCGTAGTAGCGGTAGACGGCCATCGGGTCGAAACGACCGCGGTGCCGAGCTTGCGCATGGAGAACTTGCGCAGGCCGGCGGCGTCGATGAGGGCGAGCGCGGCGACGGCGAGATATTCGCGAGTGAGGGTGGGCCGCATGGGCGGCTCCGGCAGTTCGCCCGGCGGTCTGGGGTCGGCTGTCATGCTGAAAAGCCCTCCAGGCTCGTGGCGAGTGTCTTGGTGAATTCCTCCGGGTGCTGCATGAACGGCAGGTGGCCGCCGGGAAACTCCTGGCAGGGTATGCCCAGTTCTTCGGGGTGATCAATGTGGATGTCGAGGCGGAGCTGGCCAAGCTCGACACCAGCGGCTGGCGGCCGCTGCGGCCCGCGCAACTGCGTGAACTGGGACTGACGCCCTGACAAGCCCTGCGCCGCGCTCGGTGGAGGAGATGGCGTGGGCGGTGATCGTCGGAGGTGGTCTGTGCCGGGCGCTGGCCACCCCCTGGTGCTTACGGCCCGTTCTGGGTGAGCGCGACGATGACTCCTTGAGAGCGCGGGACACGGTGTCCCAGCGGGCCAGGCTGCGCTCGAAGGCAGCCATCGACTCCAGCACCTGGGGTTGGTGGCCCTGCACGGTCAAGGGATCGAGGCCGTCGCCCAGCACTCGGGCGAAGCGGGCTTGCAGCGCCTCCAGCAGCGGCGAGGGAAGCGGAGTCAGAGAGATCCGGCTCATCGAGAACCACCCTTGCTCAGGACGCGTGCGGTGAAGCGGGCCGCGTCGATGACGGCACGCTCGTGGGTGCCGGTGCTGATGAGGTCCGCCTCTGCGCTGCGGGCGGCGCCCGCCAGGGGTTCCCAGAGGCCCTCGTACAAGCCGCAGTACTCCTCCACGCCGAGAAACCACTGACGCAAGGTCTCTCCCCAGCGTCGGTGAGCCGGTCGAGCCCGTGCTGTCGCTCCAGCAGCCTCTCGCGGTGAATCCGCAGCAGGCTCGCCAGCAGCGCGTCCCGGGTCGGGAAGTGGCGAAAGAGCGTGGCGTGTCCGACTCCGGCGTCCTTCGCCACTGCTTCGAGCGACGCGGTGATGTCTTCAACGTCAGCTCCCGCAGTTTCCGCGACCATCTCACCTGCGCGTGGTTGCCCCTCCGGCCTTCATTCTTGCGGCTCCAAAGCCTCTTCCCGCGGCTCCACAGCTTGTTCCCGCTGTTGCGTCGCCAGCGCCTGTTCCCGAAGCTCCGCACCAACCGCTTGTTCGCGCAGCTCCGCAGCCACCGCCGCTTGTTCGCGCAGCTCCGCAGCCACCGCTCGTTCGCGCAGGTGCGCCGCCTCCGCGCGTGCCGCGTCCAGCTCCGCTCGCAAATCCTCCAGGCGGATTCGTTCCAGCCGCAGTTCGCTCTGGAAGCGATCGCGCTCCTTGGCCACCGCATCGGCTCTGGCCCTTTCCTTGGAGACCAGCTTTCGTTCCCGTGACAGGGCCGCCGCCCCGTCGGTCTCCGCTGCCGCCGCCTTGGCTGCCAGCCGTTCGGCCTCGGCCTGTGCCTGGGTCGCGTCCCTGAGCGCCATCGCGCGGTCGCGGTCCGCTTCAGCGGCGGCCCGTTCCGCCGCGACGGCTCGCGCCACGGCGCGCTCGCGCTCCTGCGCCGCCACCTCCTCCCGGGCCTTCGCGCCGGCCGCCTCGCGTTCGGCCCGCTCGCGCTCTCGGACCGCGGCCGCCGTGTCCTGCCGGGCGCGATCACGTTCCTCCCGCGCCAGCTCGGCCGCCTGCTGAGCCTGTACGACCTCGGACCGCGCGTCCTCCGCCTGCTTGACGGCCAGCCCGGCCCGCTCGGCCAGCTCCTGCGTCGTCTGGTCCTTGGCCTGCTCGGTCATGTCGACCTGACGGGCGGCATCCTCGGCTCTGCGCTCGGCCAGCTCGGCCCGCCGTTTGGCCTGCTCGACCGTCTGCAACGCCTGCCGCTCGGTGCTGGCGGCCTCGCGCAGGGCGGCCAGAGCCTGCTCCCGTGCCCTTTCCGCATCGGCCAGCGCGGTCTCGCGCTCGCTCTCGGCCTCCTCCAGGCGCTGCCGCATCTCGGCGGTCTGCCTCCTGGCGTGCTCGGCGGCCTCCCGCGCCAGCCGTACCTGCTCGAACGCCTGCTCCCGCTCGGTGCGGGCGATGGCCACCCGGGTGTGCGCCTCGGCCTGGACGGCGCTGATCTTGGCCTCGACCCCGGCGGGGCTGAGCTCCTCGGCCAGCGCCCGTGCGAGCGGTTCGAGGGCGGCGGCCAGCCCGACCTCCATCCGGTCGTACAACTGCTCGGCCCTGGCCAGCGCTCCCTCCAGTCCCGGGGTGGCCCGCCGCAGCTCCCGCTCGCGCTTGGCGGCGGCCTGGCAGTCCTTGTCGGGACAGTACGCCTTCGGCCGGCCCCGGCCCCGCCGCTGCTCGATCGGCGCGCCGCAGTGCTTACACGGCGTCACGAAGCTGGTCTCTTCGGTCACATACCGGAGTCTAGCAATTATCAATTTCTGGAAAATAAAAATAAAAAATCAGAGTGTGTCGAAGCCGCGCAGCATGGCCTCAAGCGCGAAGTCGAAGCGAGGGTCGGAATCGGAGGACCGCCGCACCCGCGTGGCCTGCGCGAGGAGCGGGGTCTGCCGCAGCTCCTCCTCGGGGATCGGCTGTATCCCCCGGGACGGCGATCGCCCGTCACCGCCGCCGGACAGGATGGCGACGTGGCCGACGACGAAACCCGTCACGGCGTACAACATGTCGAGCGCTCGCTCCGGCGGCAGGCCGGCGGCCCGCAGGGTGTGGAGGGCGTCCTCCATCAAGCGGTGGTTCTGCGGCGTGATCGCGGGGCGGCTCACCACCAGGGGGATGACGTTCGGGTGGGCGAGCAGGAGGCGCAGCAGTGCGTGGGCGTACTCACGCAGCCCCTCCTGCCATGAGACCGCTTCGGCGAGCGGCGGCGCGGCCTGCGTGAAAATCTGCTCGACCAGGCCGTCGAGCAGGGCGTCCTTGTTCGCGACGTGCTGGTAGAGGGACATGGCCTCGACCCCTAGCTCCTGACCGATGCGCCGCATGGACAACGCCTTCAGCCCGTCGCGGTCGGCCAGTGCGAGGGCCGCCTCAAGGATGGCCTCACGGGTCAGGCCGGCGTTCTGGCCGCGAGTGCGGTTCGGGGACATGGCGGCCTACCTCACATGGACGATTCTTACGTCGTAAGTATAGTGGGGGCATGCGAAACATACGGCGTAAGAATCGAGCTCGGCGAGTAACAGCCGGGCCGGTTCGCGTCACAGCCGTGGCCGCTCGTCTTACTACGGAAGGACTCTTGTCATGACCATCCAGACAACCAGGAACGGTACGCGGGGAGCTCTCGCGACCATGTACGCCGGCGCCGCTCTCACGCTGCTCGCCACCCTCTTCGTCTTCATCGGCCGGGCCGGCCTGGCCGATCACATCAGGGCCGGTTACCCCGCCTACCAGCCGGCGGAGATCGACGGCGCCGTCATGGCGTACACCTTGATCCTGGCCGTGATCGGGGCGCTGGGGCTGCTCGGCTGGCTGGGCAGCGCCTGGCTGGTCCGCCTCGGCAAGGGGTCGGCCCGCTGGGTGGCGAGCGGCCTGCTGTTGATCGCCGCCTGCGTCGCGCTCACCGGTCTGACCGTGCAGGACACCAGTGGCGACGTCGGGCTCGCGCCGCTGCTCGGCCGGCTGCAGGTCCTCCCCTGCCTCGCCGGGCTCGCGGCGGTCGTATTGCTGTGGAGGAGGCGGGGGTGAGCGTCGGGCAGCTTGCCCGTGCCGTCGTTCGGGGGGTCGCGGCGGTCAAGCGCTGGATGTATCGGCACGGGCGGCCCAACGTCCTCATGCGGTACGCGAACCGGCTCGACGCGCTGGTGTACGGGTCACGGTGGCTGTTGCCGCGCCGGACCGCCGTCCTGAAGGCGCCCGGCCGCCGCACCGGGCACCGCACCTCGATTCCGATCGTGGTCACCGAACATCGAGGCGCCGGCTACCTCGTGTCGATGCTCGGGCCGGACGCGAGCTGGGTGCGGAATGTACGGGCGGCGGACGGGCAGGCCACGCTGTACCGCCGGGGTCGTGAGATCCCGATCGTGCTGAAGGAGGTCCCGCCAGAGGAGCGCGCCGAGATCCTGCGCCGCTACGCCGCCCTCGCCCCCGCGGCCAGACCCCACCTCGGGCTCAGCCCTGCGGCGCCGCTGAAGCGATTCCAGCAGATCGCGCCCGGCCATCCCGTGTTCCTGATCGTCGCCAGGTGACCCTCCCGGGAAGGGGTCAGGAACGGTATCCGCGTTGGTGACGGGGATCGAGCAGTATGCGAACGAAAGTCGCGGTAGCGGGCTGGGCGGAAGCAGCCGATCCCGGGTGGCGGGCCCCGATCGAGGCGGCCGTCGCCGATGGCGGGACCAGGCCGGCCTCGGAACGGCTACGTCCGGCAACCGAAGAAGCAGGAGTGGCAGCGCCAGTTGGACTCCCTACCGGCGGCGTGCTCCGAGCCTGCCCGAAATGAAGCGCCTGGGGTGCGGTGCGGCAGGACGGCTCACCATCGCCGAGGCCGGTGGCAGGCCGGGAAGGTCCTGATGCAGGACGGCCTGCCGCCGGTGCGGTTCTTCAGAGGAAGAGGAAGCCGAGCGCCAGGGCGGCGATCACGGTGCCCAGCGCGACGGCCACGCCGATCTCCCTGGAGCAGGCGCGGTCCTCGCGGCGGAGCCGGGCCAGGTAGTAGGCGGTGGCCGGCAGGACCAGCAGCATCAGCGGGATGTGGCAGGTGGCGAACATGCCGGTGGTCTCGGGGCCGAAGTGGCGGCCGGCTCACGCGGCGAACCCCTGCAGCTCTTCCAGCGTTTGCAGTACGTACACGGCGAAGGGCAGCGGGAACGGCCAGGTGCCGGGTGCGGCCGGCCCGGTCCGGGCGGAAGCGGAACCGGTGAGGGGGATGCCATGGGTGATTCTCCGAAGAAGCGGATCGTCGCCGGGGATGGTGGGGGCTCACCAGTTCAGTTCGTCGCAGCCGCGGTGATCGGCCGGCTCGACCTGCAGGGTGGCGTGGGCGACGCCGTGCCGGTGGCGCAGCAGGTCGCGGGCCTGGTCCAAGACGGCGTGATGGGCGCCGGCGTCGGCGGTGACCAGGTGGGCGGTGGCCACGTTCATGCCGGAGGTGAGCGTCCACAGGTGCAGGTCGTGCACGTCGCGGACGTCGTCGATGGCGGCCAGGTCGGCGGCGACCGCGGCGGCGTCGATGCCCTCGGGCACGTGCTGACCCAGTACGGCGAAGACCTTCCGGCCGAGGGAGATCGCCCGGCCGGCGACGAACGCGCCGATCGCCAGGGCGACCGCCGTGTCCCAGAAAAGCTGCCCGGTGGCGGCCACCAGAACGCCGGCCACGATGACGCCGGCCGAGCCTGCGGTGTCGGCCGCGACCTCCAGGTAGGCGCCCTTGACGTTGAGGCTCTCGCTCGCGCCGGAGCGTAGCAGGAGCAGCGCGACCACATTGACGGCCAGGCCGAGAGCGCCGACGATCAGCATCGGCCCGGTGGACACCTCCGCCGGCTCGCCGATGCGGCCGATCGCCTCGGCCACGACGTAGACGGCGACGCCCAGCATCAGCACGACGGCCAGCAGCGAGGCGAACATCTCGGCCCGGTACGAGCCGTAACTGCGCCGCCCGGTGGTGTCGGGGCGAGTGGCGATCCTGGTGGCGACCAGCGCGGCGCCGAGCGTGACCACGTCCGCGGCCATGTGCCCGGCGTCGGAAAGCAGCGCCAGCGAGCCCGACAGCAGCCCGAAGATCAACTCGACTACGAAGAAGCCGCCGATCAGGGCGAACGAGACCGCCAGCCGCCACCGGTGCTTACCCGCCGCGTGCCCATGCCCGTGTCCAGCACCCATCAGGTGGTCCCCTCGCGTTCGGGATGCAGCGCTTCGGTGTGCTCGGTGTGAGCCAGCGCGAGGTCGAGCAGCATGCGGACGTGCGGGTCCTCCAGCCGGTAGTAGGCCATCCGGCCGGCGCGACGCGCGGCCACGATGCGGTGCGCGCGCAGCAGCCGCAGTGCGTGGGAGACGGCCGACTCGCTCTGGCCGGTCACCGCGGCGAGGTCGCACACGCACAGCTCGCCGTCCAGCAGGGCGACCAGCAGCCGCAGCCGGTTGGGGTCGGCCAGCAGGCCGAAGACGTCGGCCGTGTCGGTCAGGTCCTCGGCCGGCGGCATCCGCTCGTGCACGGCGGCGACCCGGTCGGCGTCGACCACCTTGACGGTACAGCCGTCCAACGCCAACACTCTCTCATCTGAAGAGCTGTTCATATGAGCAAGATAGGGGGTCGCCGGGCCGGACTGTCAAGAGCTGATCACGCTCACCCCTGCCGCAGGCTCCTCATCGCGCGGTCGACGGGGCGGAGGGCGGCGGCTGATCGCGCGCAACGCCTCGGTCAGCCGGTCCACGTCGTCGGCGGAGGTGAACAGGGCCGGCGTGACGCGCACGGCGCCGCCGCCGGTCATGCCGGTGCGGGCGACGGTGAAGACGCGGTGGCGGCTCATGAGCTGCTCGGCGATGGCGACATTGTCTGCTTCGCCGGCGCGGCCGGACAGCCGGAAGGCGGTGATGGCGCCGTAGGCGTCACGCTCGCCGGGCGTGAGGATCTGCACGTCGCCGAGCTCACGCACGCGGGCGACCGGCTGATCGGCACCTACTACGGCCTGTACAACCTGCTGTCCGGCGTCGGGATCCTGCTCGGCCACCTGTTGTCGGGCGTCATGCCCGACGCGGCCCGCGTCTCCGGCTGGAGCGCTCTTCCTGGTTGCTGCTGGCCGCATCCGGGCTGGTCTCCGCGGGCGCTGTCCAGCGCCTGGACCGGCACCGGCGGCTCTCTCCCGCGAGCCGGCCTGCCTGACACGCGGAACTCGGCCTCAGCGCTATGGCCGGTCGTAACGGAGGAGGTCGCCTGGCTGGCAGTCGAGGGCGTCGCACAGGCGCATGAGGGTGGAGAAACGGATGGCCCTGGCGTGGCCGTTCTTCAGGATCGACAGGTTGACGACGGTGATCTGGACCCGATTCGACAGCTCGGTGAGCGTCATGTCGCGCTCTTTGAGCAGTTCATCCAGTCGTACGCGGATGGTCGGGTCGGTCATCAAATGGTCGCCTCGGTCTCTTCGAGCAGTGCCAGGCCGCGCCGTACGATCTCCGACACGGCCAGCATCGCCACGCCCGCCACGACTCCGGCCAGCACCTCGCCCGGCGGGGCGTAGAACGGGTAGCTCCTGCTCAGCAGCATGGAGGCCAGCATCCGCTCGGCCACCATGCCGAGCAGGCCGGTGGCGAGCGAGCCGATGATCAGGATCCAGCCGAGGCGGCGCAGGTGCGCGGCGGTGACGGCGGAGAACAGCGCCCTGTCCCCTGCGCTCGCCCGGCTCAGCGCGCGGACGACGGTCAGCAGGGCGAGCAGAGTGGTCGCGACGCCCGGCGCCCAGAGAAGCAGGAAGAGCAGGCCGACCAGCGGCGCGGGCCCTGAGGGAAGGACCGTCACGTCGGCGGACGCGCTCTTGATCACGGCGTCTGGGGCCGCCATGCCCGCGATCGGCACGTCGAAGACCCGCAGGGGCACGCCGGTGCCGTTCGTGGTGCCGACGAAAGCGATCACGAGGGTGGAGAACAGCATGGATAAGGCGCTGAAGCAGGACACGATCAGGAAGAAGGTCAGCAGGATCTGGAGTCGGGTGAGCCATTTCGTGGACATAACGATAATCGTAAATAACGATAGTCGTTATGTACAGGGATTGTCGTTCCGTCGGTCTTGCTCTCAAGGAGCGGCGATCGGTGGCTGAGCGAGCGCGGCTGAGGTCGGCGGTCCTACTGGTGCTCGTGCTGTCGGATATGGTGATGGGTATGGGTTGCTGCGCCGCGATGAACATCCGCGCCGCCGGTTAGCGGCGGTATCGCGGTCGTCGTAGACCGTGCCCTCAGAGCCCCTGCCTCGCCGGGGTTGGTGTCAGGGCCTACCGCCGAATCAGTGTCCTGCCGGCAGCCCATCGCGTGTCTCGCTGTTGCTGCCGGGCCGTCCTGCGTGATCCCAGGAGCACATTCATGTCGCGGCAGTTCCATCCAGCAGAGCAAGGTCCGGTCTCGCGCGCGTCCGAGGCGTTTCTCACCGGCGACGGCTCCGGCTTCGCTGGTGATGCCGGCCAGTCGGCAGCGGCCGGTACGAGGACGGAGCGTGACGTGCGGCCCGGGCGCCCCCAGTTGTTTCTGATGGTCGGGCTTCCCGGAGCCGGAAAGAGCACCCGGGCCGAAGAGCTCGCCACGGCGCACCACGCGCTGCGGCTGACTCCGGACGAGTGGATGATCTCCCTGTTCGACGGGTCCCAGCCGGACGGCAAGCGCGACCTCCTGGAGGGACGGCTCATCGCGCTGGCTCTGCGGGTGCTGCGGCTGGGCACGAACGTCGTGCTCGACTTCGGGCTCTGGAGCCGCGACGAACGCTCGGCGCTGCGCCGGCTGGGGACGACGGCCGGGGCCGACTGCCATGTCGTCTATCTGCCCATCGACATCGACGCCCAGCTCATCCGGATCGCGCACCGCCAGGCGACCGCGCCGCACACGACGTTTCCGATGAGCGAGGCGGACGTCGGCGATTGGCGTGAGCGGTTCGAGGCACCCGATGCCGCCGAACTCGGTGGCAGCGACATCCCCGGCCCGCCACCAGGGTGGCCGGGCTGGCCGGAGTGGACCGCGGACCGGTGGCCTTCGCTCACGCACGGCGATGCCGGCGAGGTGCGGAGCCGGCATCGGCCGGCGGCCGAGTGACGGATCTGTCGGGCACCGGCACGTATGTCCGCCCATCGGCGGAGCCCGTGTGTCAGGTCCCGGGCGTGTCAGATCCCGGGCTCTGCCGAGATTCCTGTGGTGACTAAGCGTGGTGCTTCTGGGCGAGAAGTATCCGCTTTCGGAGCAGTGGTAGCCCGGCCTTGCCGTATGTCTGCCGTTCGAGGATCTTGATCTTGTTGACGACGCCCTCGGTCGGCCCGTTGCTGTAGGCAGGGCGAGCGCGGCGGCCACGGCGTCGGCCCTGAACTCGGGCGGACCGACGTCGGCAGGCGACCCGCATCCGATTTCCCGCATGAGCGGCGTCCCAGGCAGGGACAGGGGAACTGATCAGAGTGATTTCAGGTAGGCCAGGACGGCCAGAATCCTGCGATGATGTTCCGTCGAGTCCTGAATGTGGAGTTTCTGGAAGATTGAGCGCATGTGTGCCTCCACGGTGCGCTCGGCGATGACCAGGCGGGTGGCGATGGCGGTGTTGGAGTGCCCCTCGGCGACGAGGGCGAGGACGTCGCGCTCACGCTCGGACAGGCGCGTGATCAGTGTGTCCTGCGCCTGGATCAGCGCCGCCACCACCTCCGGGTCGAGGGCCGAGCCGCCGTCCGCGACTCTGATGAGGGCGGCGAGGAAATCGTCGACGCGCAGCACCCGGTCCTTGAGCAGATAGCCGAACGCCCCGGTGCTGACCAGCGGCACGGAGTGGGCCGTTTCGATGTGCTGGGACAGCAGCAGCATGGGGAAGTCGGGCCGTTCCCGTCGCAGGAGCTGGGCTGCCTGTACACCGTCGTCGGTCATCGTCGGCGGCATCCGGACGTCGATGACCGCGATGTCGGGCCGATGGGCGCGAACCGCGTCGATCAGGGCACGGGCGTCGCCGACTGCGGCGACCACGTGGTGGCCGGCGTCCTCGAGGAGCCGGACGATGCCCTCGCGAAACAGCGCCGAGTCTTCTGCCACTATGACGCGCACGGCATGACCGCCTCGATGGTGGTGCCCTCGTGCGACGCGCTGGTCACCGAGAGGGTCCCGCCGACCGCGCCGACACGATCGCGCAGGGTGGTCAAGGACAGCTGGGACGGGGCAGAGCCGATGCCGTCGTCGGTGACGGCGATGTGCAGGTGCTCCTCGGCTTGGCGTACGCGTACGCGAATGCCGGTCGCCCGGGCATGTTTCAGCACGTTGGTCATCGCTTCGGCGACCACGAAGTACGCGGTGGCGGCCACGACGTCGCTGGTCTCCACCGTGTCAGCGCGCAGGTCGACCGGCAGGGCGCTTTGTGCGGCGAGCCGGCGCAGCGCGGCGGCGAGCCCGTCGTCGAGAGCGGCGGGGCGCAGGCCGTGCGCGAGCCTGCGCAGTTCGCCGACGGTGTCCTCCAGCGAGCCCACGGCTCGGTCCAGTTCGATGAACAGGGGGTCGGCGGGGTTGAGGTCGCGTTGGGCGGAACGGAGCTGCATGCCGACCGCCAGCAAATGCTGCTGCGCACCGTCGTGCAGGTCGCGTTCCAGCCGTTTGCGTTCGGCGACCGCGGTGGACACCAGCCGCCGCCGGCTCTCCGACACCTCGGTGAGAGCCCTGCGCAGGCCGAGGCGTAGCCGGCTCACCTCGATCGGCAGCGCGGCCGCGGAGACCGCGAGGCGGACCCGTCTGCGCTGGCGAGCGGAATCTCTGCCGAGGACGACCAGCCCGATGTCGGCCCCGGCGGTGCGCAGAGGCAGCGTGGTCCGGCCGGCGGGCACGGTCGCCGGCACACCCTGAACGTCCACGTACCCGTCATGCTCGGCCTCGATGAGCAGGACGAGCAGGTGGGCATCGTCGAGAAGGGCCCGCAGCGTCTCCTGGACCGATTCCGGCTCTGCCGCACCGTCCCGCACCCGGTCGACGAAGCTCACGATCCCGGCCAGTATTACCGTGCGGTCCCGGTCGATGACCCGCCCAGTGACGTGGTGCACCCGCCGAAACACCGGCATGAGGATCATCGCGGAGACGAACACCGCACCATATCTGCCCAGAGGGGAGTCGCGACCGAGGAAAGAGCCGAGCCCGAGCGCGGAGGCTGCGAACACTCCTGCGGCGATGATCGTGGTCAGCGCCCATGCCGCCGAGTCGCTCAGGATCTTGTCGATTTCGAACAGGTCGTGGCGCAGGATGGCCACGGCCACCGCGGACGGCACGAGCACCACGATGCCGATGAGAAAGCCGTTGTAGGCGGCGGGCCCCGTCCAGCCGAGCGTGGTGATCGCCCAGCTGCCCGCCATGAGGACCACGACAAGCCCGGCGGCCAGGACGAGCCATCGCGTCTGCAGGCGGACTCGCTCGTCACCGCCGCGATAGCGAACCACCACTGCGCTGACACTGACGACCGCCACCATGAGCAGCACGGCCAGCGCGATCAACATCAGCGGCATCCATATCGCCTGCGGCACCATGATCGGCGAGGGAACCACCGGCGGCGGATCGTAATGGTTCATGGTCACTGTCATCGCCGCCGTCACGCCGAGTGCGGACAGGGGCACCGCGGACGCCGCCAGCCGCCACCGCCTTCCGGGCAGGAGGCCGTCGGGGAAGACCAGCAGCAGGATCAGGAACCCCACCATCTGCCATGACCAGATCGCCCCGCCCCACCAGGAGTCGCGTCCCCATGCCTCCAGCGCGGGCACACCCAGCATCGACACGGCGATCCCCGCCAGCGCGCCCGACGCCGGAGTGGCGGGCGCCCGGATCGCGATCAGCCAGCCGAGCGCCAAAGGCACCAGCCCCAGCAGGTAGACGGCGAACGCCCAGCCGCCGATCCCCGCGACGGCCAGTCCAGTCCATGCGCCGACGCACGCGATCGTTGCCGTCACCATCCACAAGCGCATGCGCGTCACGGCGACATTGTCCACCGAGGGAGGCCGTCCCGGCATCCGTGCCAGCACCTACCGGCCGGCACTGAGCGGAATCCCGTGCTGGCGTCGATGTGCGGCCCGGACCACCCCGGAGACAGTGGACGCGTCCCGATCCGCTGATTCGCAAGGGAGACACACCTTGATCGCCATCGTCGTCGTTCTGCTGGCCCTGCCGATCGGGCTGCTGATCCGTAATCGGCTCGGTGCCTACCTCGCATTCTCTGTTGTCTTCGCCCAGGTCTACACATTTCAGACCGGACTGCTGGTCATGGAGTGGACCAACGGCGCCACCGCCGCCTTTCCGCGTAGTGACGCGCAAGAGCTGCTCGACGGCAGCCTCGGCTATCTGGCCTTCACCTCGACGGTCTACCTCGCCGGCTTCGGGCTGGTGACGCTCGGCCTGTGGCTGCGCGACCGCCGACGCCAGTCCGCCGCCGAGGTGCGGCTTGATCGCTGATCGGTCATCCACGACCTGGGAGCTTTTCTCAGATCTCCTGACGGTGGTGCGTGCCCTGGCGGGGCCTGCCCGGGCGCCACGGCTGCTGGATCACCGCCTACGCCGGATCCATCATCACCCAGCCCTCGCGACGCGCTCTGCCCACCGCGCACGCTTCCGACCACCCTTCACCTCTGGAGTAAGCACATGAACAATCGCTCGCCCGCCGTGATCGGGCTCACAGCGGTGGCGCTCCTGGCTTCGCTCTCACTGTCCGCCACCGCCACAACGCACTCCTCGCCGACGACTCACGCCGCCGCCTCGGCGTCGACCTGGGGCCCGTACTACTCCCCTGGCGGCAAACGAGCCAGAGCATCCGGCATGATCACCCCGATCGGCGAGAACCACGAGACGCTCCCCTCCGCCGCCACGCTGACGGTCTCCGGCACGGTCTCCGACCTGACCAGGGGCTCCGCCTGCGGGTGGGCGGTGTTCGGCATCGCCACGATCAACGCCGCCGGCACCCGGGTGGCCTGGACGCATCACCCCGTCCGCACCTGCGCCTTCCGCGCCGCCAAGACGTTCTCCTTCACCTACCACCGCGTCTACCAGGTGGATCTGAAGGTCTGCTCCGAACGCCGGGCGAGCAAGCCCTCCATTCAGTGCACCGCCGGCAACCCCGCATGGCGGACCCTCTACACCTCCCCGCACTAACCCCTCTGGGCCTTCCCACGCCGACCCCACGGCATCCACCGCACCGGCCCGATCATCCTTCACCCGAGAGGACCGTTCCATGAACACGATGATCCGCAGGACCGCCGCCGTAGGCATGACCACGGCCGCGCTCGCCCTCGCCGCCGCCGTCCCGATGGCGGCCCCCGCGGTGGCGGCGGGAGTCTCCCCGTCGCATTCCGCGACCGCGCGGACGGCGCCACCGCACGTCTCCTACCACGCGATCAGCTCCGTCCAGCAGACCGCCCGGTTCGCCACTCTGCGCGCGAAGGGCTATCGGCCGATCACGGTCAGCGTCACCTTCGACGCCGCCGGCCGCACCCGCTACTCGGCGACATGGTTGCTCTCCGGCCACGCCCCGGGCGGCAACCTGCCCTGGGCTCTCTACCAGGACATGTCCCCCAGCGGCTACCAGACGCGCTTCGAGCAGCTCACCGCCCAGGGCTTCCAGCCCGCCGTGATCAGCGCCACCGGCACCGGCACGGGCGCCCGCTTCGCCGCCATCTTCGTCAAGAAGCCCGGTTCCCGGTTCATCGCCAAGCACGGCATCAGCGCGGCCGAGCTGCGCGGCACCTCCACCGCCGCCCGCGCGCAGGGCCTGATGCTCACCTCGGTCGACGTGTACGGCACCGCCTCCGCCAGGCGCTACGCCGCGGTCTGGTCCGCCAACCCCGGCCGCGCGAAGTGGCTGGTCAAGGTCGGCCTGCCGCAGGCAGAGCACGAAGCCGAGTTCAAGCGCCAGGTGGCGAAGGGCTACCGCGCAACGGCCATCGCGATGAGCACGACCGGCCAGTACACCACCGTCTGGCGCGACGACAAGATCGGCCCTTGGTACTCCTACATCAACATGACCGCCTCGGCCTACCAGAGCCGCTTCGACGAGCTCGGGGCCAAGGGCTTCTACCCGGTCCACATCAGCACCGAGCTGGGCCGATACGCCGCCATCTGGACTCGGTGAGGATCACCGCCAGGCGGCTCAAGAGTCCGTCAACCGCATGAGTGTGGCACCCCTACACAGGCGGTGCCACACCGATCTCTCCCGAAGGAAACCCCCATGGACCGCACAGCTTCCCGTTCCCTCACCGCTCTGGCCGCCGTCGTGGCGACGGCCGCCGTCTGTCTCGCCGGACCACAGGCCGCATCCGCCAGTAGCGCGTGCGACTCCTCGCTGGTGGCGCCCGCCGGCAGCCTCATCGGTGGCCTGTGGCGCTCCAACGGGGGCGAGAGGAGCGTGTTCGGCTGCCCCACGACCAAGGAGTTCGGCTACCCGGACAAGAAGGGCTCCTGGCAGCGCTTCCGCAACGGCAAGATCGTCTGGTCGCCGAACCTCGGCAACGGCACT
Source organism: Nonomuraea fuscirosea (assembly GCF_035917475.1). Classification (NCBI taxonomy): domain Bacteria; kingdom Bacillati; phylum Actinomycetota; class Actinomycetes; order Streptosporangiales; family Streptosporangiaceae; genus Nonomuraea; species Nonomuraea fuscirosea. Next base: position 4,494,126 of record NZ_CP109074.1, read on the forward strand.
CTCGTCCGGGCCTACTTCACCCGCGACCGCGTCTCCTTCGCCTGGAGCGGCCTCGGCCGCGACTGGGACTACAAGAACGGCAACGGCAACCGCCAGGTCAGGGTCATCCGCCAGACCCCATGGAGCGGCGGCTTCAGCCTGCCCGTCGATGTGCACGCCCCGAGCTCGAACGGTGAGGAGGCCATGACCTGCAGCGCCCACGGCGGCTGCAGGACGACGTTCAGCTTCAGCGTCGAAGGCTGCGACCGCGGCACCTTCAGCTCCGATTGCAGCCCCTGGAGCATCCCGAACTCCGTCACCCGCGAAGGCTGATCGCGAACCCCGCTGCTGAGCCCGTCGTCAAAACAGCGGGCGGAAAAAAGTGCCGAACCATGACCAGAAGCCGTGCCGGCCGGCCGGGACGGGGGCCCGGCCAGCCCCGAGAGGGCCGGACGCCATCCATGACCGGGCATCGTGTAGAAGACACTGCGGTGGGCGGTGGCCGTCGTCCTCATGGCCATCGTCGCCGCCGCCCTGCCCTATCTCTGGTCCGATCTTGTTGATGTGGCCCTGGTGGGGACCATTGGGACAGCTGGAATCAGACGTGGATGCGATCACCGCGTGGGCGGCGTGACCAGCGAGGAAGCCGTTCGATCAAGATCCTTCCTGGTCCTGGCCGCTGTCCGTGGGTCGCTCGTCCCCAGCCACGTTGGGCCCGACCTGCCGGGCGGTGAGCGCGAACGACCGGATCAGGTCGGTTTCGGTGGCGGTACGCCACAGCAGGGCCCATCGAGCCGGCGGCGCGTCGCGGACGGGCACGTAGGCGATGTCGGGCCGCGAGTGGTACCGGCTCGCGTGGGAGTGCACGAGCGCGACGGCTTCGCCGTTGGACAGGATGGGGAGCAGTTCGCTCTCGGCGGTGACGGCCGGCCCGATGCGGATCGGCCGCCCGCTGGGGGTGTGGCTGGGGACGAGGGCTTCGCGCCAGTAGTCGGGTTTGGCGCCGCCGATGACGGCTTCGCCGGCCAGGTCCTCGTACGAGACGGTCTCCTGCCCGGCCAGCCGGTGACCGGCGCCGACGGCGAGGACGACGGGCTCGATGCGGACGACCGGACCCACTGTGAGGTCGGCCTCCCTGACAGGTAGCCAGGCGATCTGGACGTCGACCTCCCCGTCGCGCAGCGGCCCGAACGGGTCGCCGAAGCCGACGTAGCGGATCTGCGCCTCGCACGCCGGATGCCGGGCGTGGAACCCGTCGAGCAGCGGCCGGAAATCCTGGACGTTGCTGGACAGCATGCCCAGGCGCAGCACCTCGGTCTTGCCGCCGGCCGCGCGGATGGCGCGTTCGAAGCCTTCGTGCAGGCCGCGGTACATCGGCCGCAGGTCCTCGAACAGCTGCCTGCCGATCGGCGTCAGCGTCACGGCCCTGTTGTTGCGTTCGAACAGGGCGGCCCCGATACGCCGCTCCTGCTTCTTGATCGACTGACTGACGCGGGCGGGTGTCACGTGCAACCGCTCGGCGGTCCGGCCGAAGTGCAGCTCCTCGGCCAGGGTCAGGAAGATCTCGATGTCCCGCAACTCCACGTGCGCTCTTTCGTCGTTAAGCGAGAGGTTAAGGCACGTTATCGGACCTGGCGTTGTCGTCAGTGCCGGCCCGCGGTCAGGCTGGTGGGCGTCCGGAAAGTCACCGTCGGCCAGCGGTGCTCACCCATGGGCGGCCGGTGGTGCCGTCACGAAAGTTGAATTCCCGAGGAGGTAGCGAACACAGATGAACGTGCACGTCAGTTCCGACCAGCTCGGCATCAGGGATATCGAGCAGCCGAAGAGGCGCGGAATACGATTCACGCTCAATGGCGTGCTCTGGGTGCTGCAAGCGTTGTTCGGGTTCTTCTTCGCCGGCAGTGGTTTCGGCAAGGTGCTCATGTACGACGCCGCCCTCTACGCGGCCGCGCCTCAAGCCGTCGCCTGGTACGCCGCCGTGTCGCAGCCCCTGATCGTCTTCATCGGGATCTGCGAGGTATTGGGCGGCGTCGGCCTGATCCTGCCGGCGATGGCGAAGGTGAAGCCGGTGCTGACGCCGCTCGCCGCCGCAGGCCTGACGCTGACGATGATCCTCGCGGCGGCTTTTCACATCGTGCGCGGCGAGTACGCGTTGGTGCCCGCCAATCTCGTCCTGGGAGGCGCGGCGGCCTTCATCACGGCCGGACGTTGGAGGCTGCGGCCTGTCGCACCCGGGAACATCACCACCGCCCGCATGGTCGGGTCGTTCGCGGTCCTCATCGGGATTGTCCTGCTGACATTCGTTCCGACGTGGTACACGATGACCAACGCGCAATTCTGAGCCCCCGTTCTCCGGCCGGCTCAGGCGGATGGTTGATGAGACCAGACGTGCAGGGTGTAGCTGCGGTCCCGGACCGTGACCACTTCTGGCGGTGTGTCGGTGCGGCGGAAACCGGCGGCTCTGGCCACGGCGATGCTGGGGTGGTTGTCGGGCTCGATCTCCAGCGACACCTGGGCCAAGCCCAGCTCGCCGCGAGCGTGTTCGGTCATCAGCAGCAGCGCCCGGGTGGCCAGGCGTTGTCCGCGGTGTGCCGCTCCCACGATGTAGCTGATCGTGCCCGTGGCGCGGTTGAGCCGCACCTCTCCCTTGGCCTGGCCGCCGTCGGTGGTGATCGCGAGCTGGAGCTACCCGGCCCCGCTCGTCGTGACGGGGCACGGCCTGGTGCTGCGGGAAGCACAAGGGCAGGCGCAGCGGCTTATGGCGGCGTACCCGCGAGCCTCGTCCCGTCCAGAGGAAGACCTGAGGAAGACCTGAAGGGATCCGTAAGCCGGAGCCGCGAGACTACAGGCACACCAACACGGCAGGGCCGGACGGCCCCGCCCCTCACCTGGAGAAACAGCATGAGGAAGATCGCGGCAAGCCTGTTCATCTCGCTCGACGGCGTCGTCGAGGAGCCCTCGGACTGGCACTTCCCGTACTTCAACGACGAGATGGGCGCCGCCGTGACGGCGCAGATGGCCGACACCCTGATCCTGGGGCGCAAGACGTACGACAGCTTCGCCGGAGCGTGGCCCGAGCGGGAGGCGGAGGGCGGCGAGGACGCCGGGTTCGCCGCGTCGCTCGGCGACGCGCGGAAGATCGTCGTGTCCCGCCAGCCGCTGGAGTTCACCTGGCGCAACTCCGAGCTGCTCCAGGGCGACCTGGTGAAGGCGGTCACGGAACTGAAGAACGAGCCGGGCGGCCCCATCGCCGTGAGCGGGTCGGTCTCGGTGGTCCGCCAGCTGCTGGCGGCGGGGCTGGTGGACGAGCTGCACCTGCTCGTGCACCCGATCGCCGTCCGCAAGGGCGAGCGCCTGTTCGACGAGGGCACGGACTCCGTCCCGCTGCGGCTGATCAGGTCCGAGACCTTCAGCACCGGTGTGGTGTACCTGATCTACGGGCCGGCCGAGGCCACCGCCGCCGGCGAGCAGTAAGGGCGGGCGGTAAGGGCGAGTGCCTGGCCGGCCAGGCACTCACGTACGCGGCATCACCCCGTCGCGCAGGGCGGCGAACAGCCGCTCCAGGCGTGCCCGGTGGTCGTCCGCCACGGCCGCCGGCGGCTCTCCGGCGATGAGGCGGCGCGCGGTCTCCACCATCACGCTGCCGTAGCCGGCGACGAAGAAGGCGGCGAGCAGCGGGCCGTCGCCGTCGAAGGCGGGGTCGCGTTCGAACTCCTCCGCGAGGACCCGTTGCAGGTCGGCGGCGATCTCCCGCGCCCGGGCGATCAGCGCGGGCGAGGCCGCGACGGTCCTGAAGAAGGGGACGGATCCGTCTTTCAGCCCCGAGAGCGCGTGCCGGTCGTCGACGAGGCGCAGGGTCGCCGCACGCAGGGACTCCAGTACGTCGACGCCCGCCGCTCGGTCGCGCACCGCCGAGCGCAGGAGCTCCTTGGCGTCGTCCCCGCGATCGAGGAGCAGGTCCTCCTTGCGTGGGAAGTGGTTGAAGACCGTCACGCTCGACACCCCGGCCTCCCGCCCGATCTCGGCGACCGTGACGGCGTCGAAGCCGCGCTCCAGGAACAACCGGGTCGCGACCTGCGAGATCTTCGCCCGCGTCCGCGGCCCGCCGCGCTCTCCCGTTCTGGGCATCCAGCCTCACTCTCTTGTGTGACTAAATTTAGTCACCTAATCTAGTGGCGGGCCCCCACCCGCGCCACCGGCCATCGGCGTCCGCGCCCCATCGGACGGCATGACGCGTTCATTCAAGCAGGGCCTTCTATGTGAAGGAGATGTCAGTGCTGGAGCAGACCGCGGGTGCGCCGCGATCGTTGCGGGAGGCCTGGGTGGCCCTGGCGGGGCTGTCCGCGGTGTTTCTCTTCGAGATGCTGGACAACTCGATCCTGAACGTCGCACTGCCCACCATCGGCCGCGAACTGCACGCCTCCACGACCGCGCTGCAGTGGGTGACGGGGGCGTACGCGGTCGTGTTCGGCGGGTCGATGCTGGTGTTCGGCGCGGTCGCCGACCGGTTCGGCCGGCGCCGGGTCATGCTCGCCGGGCTGGTCCTGCTCGGCCTGGCCGGCCTGGCCACCGTTCTCGTGCGCACGGCGGAGCAGCTCATCGCCGTACGGGTGGCGATGGGCGTCGCGGCCGCGATGACGACGCCCGGCTCGATGGCGCTGGCCTTCCGGTTGTTCGAGGAAGACGGCCTGCGCGTCCGCGCGACGACCCTCATCTCGACCGTGGGCCTGGTCGGGCTGGCGATCGGCCCGACGGCGGGCGGCCTCGTGCTCGCGGTCGCGCCCTGGCAGGCCCTGCTGCTGGTGAACGTGCCGATCGCGGTACTCGCGATCATCGGCATCCGGGCGGGCGTCACCGCGGACGACGCGGCCGGCCTGCACCGCGATCCGGTGGACGTCGCGGGGGCGGCGCTGGGCACGGCGACGGTCGTGCTCGCGCTCGTCGCGCCGACGCTCTTCGTCGACGGGGGCGCCGGATCATGGCCGGCGTGGACGGCCACGGCGGCGGCCGTCGCGGGAGCGGTCGCGTTCGTCCTGCGCCAGCGCGCGGCCCGGCACCCGCTCCTCGACCTCAAGCTCGTCGCGCACCCGCTGGTGTCGAGCGGCCTGGCGTTCAAGGCCGCGGCCGGGCTGGCGACCGCCGGCCTCGGCTACATGGTGACGCTGCAGTTGCAGCTCGACTGGGGGTGGACTCCCGCGCTCGCCGCCATCGGGATGTTGCCGCAGGTGGCCGTCCTCATCGCCGGCGGCGCGTTCGTCGGCGCGTTCGTCCGGCGGGCCGGGCTCGACCGGGCCGCCTGGCTCAGCGCCACGGCGGTCGTCGGCGGCCTCGCCGTCTACGCCCTGCTGGGCCGGCTCGGGTACGGCTGGGTCGCGCTCGCGCTGGTGCTCACGGCGGCCGGGATGCGCGTGGTCGGCGTCGTCGCCGGGGTCAACGTGCTCCGCGGCCTGCCGCCCGACCGGACCACGATCGGCGCGGCGCTCACCGACACGGCCGGCGAGGTCACCTCCGGCGCCGGCATCGCGGTCATCGGCACCGTCCTCGCGGCGCTGTTCACCGGCGACATCGCCGCCTCGGGGTGGAGTGCGCGGCAGAGCGCGGAGTTCGGGGAGGCGGTCACGGTGGCCGGCCTCGCGCTCACGCTGGTGGCGGCGGCGCTGGTCGGCTGGGGAATCGTCCGTACGCGACGGCTCTCGGCCTGTCGTTGAGGAAGCTGTCACCAAGCACACCCGAGCGGATTCGACCCAGGTAGCAGGGCAATCGCGCCGTGAGATAGCGCCTGAACGAGCGGTGTGCGACTCGGCCGCCCGCCCGCGATGACCTCAGGTCCCGCAGGAGGACGGCCACCGGCTCGATCGCCTGCATCGTGGCCGCGGGCGTGACGGCGTCGTCGTCGCGGGACAGCAGGGTCAGGTCTGCTCCGGGCGGCAGGGCAGGAGCGGCAGCCACAACACGAACTTCGCCCCTTTCGGCGAGTCCTCCACCCGGAGCGTGCCCTGGTGGGCGCGGGCGATGTCGCGGGAGATCGCGAGGCCGAGCCCGCTGCCTCCCGGGTCCCGGCGGCGTCCGTCGTCGAGGCGGACGAAGCGTTCGAAGACGCGCTCGCGATGGGCCGGCGGGATGCCGGGCCCGTCGTCGGCCACGGTGACGACGAGCCCGTCGCCGACCGCCTCGGCGGAGATGTCGACGGTGGACTCGGCGTGTCTCTGGGCGTTGGCGACCAGGTTGTCCAGCACGCGGATGAGCTGCATCCTGGAGCCGCAGGTCTTGAGCCCGGGGGGCGCATTGACGTTTATGGGGATGGGCTGGGGCCGGGTGGTCACCTCGGCGGTGATGAGCTCGCCGATGTCGATGTTCTCCGCGGGCGCCGGGTCGGCGGCGCGCAGGCGGGCGAGCAGGAGGAGGTCGTTGACGATGGCCTCCAGCCGGTCGGTGGTCGTGAGCGCCGACCTGATGGCCTGCTGGGGGTCGACGTCGTCGGGATAGCGCAGTGCCTCCTCCAGCTGGGTGCGCAACCCGGCGATGGGGGTGCGCAGCTCGTGGGAGGTCGTGGAGGCGAACTGGCGTTGCTGTTCGACCGCGCCCTCCAATTGGGAGAGAGTCTGGTTGGCGGTGCTGGCGAGCTCGCTGATCTCGTCGCCGCCGGGTGGCACGGGGACGCGCAGGCTCAGGTCGCTCACGGTGATCTCGGAGATCCGGGCTCTGATCGCCTCGACGGGGCGGAGCGTGCGCCCGACGAGTGCCCAGGTGGTCCAGGCGGCGATGCCGGTGATCAGCAGGATGCCGGAGGCGATGGAGTATTCGAGGCCGTGGGTCGCCAGGAGGTCGGGTTCCCGGACGCCGGCGTAGACGACGCCCGCGTCGGTTGCGGGGGTCAGGCGGATGGCCATGAGGATGACACAGCGGCCCCTGTCCGGGCACTCGATGTCGCGCTGGAAGCGGTCGTTCGACGGGGGTCTGAGACGGCTGAGCGGGACGGTCTTGGAAGCGAGCGCGCTGGCGTCGACGACCCGCCGTCGGGCGTCGACGATCTGGATGAGGTCGACGGGTGCGTGGGCGGGAATCTGCCGGGGGACGTAGCCGGTTCGCGCCTGCGCGCTCCATTGGCTGGCCACGCGTTCGGCCTCGTCGAAGGTGTTGGCCTGGATCCGATTGCGAATGGCGAGGTCCAGGGTCGTGCCGAACACTGCCATGATGATCAGCGAGAATCCGGCGGCGACGATGGTGTAACGCGCCCGGATGGAGCGCGGGTGTGGCAGTCGTGACACTTCGCTCCCTCCCCGTGCGGATCGCAGCATGCGGGGCCGACACGGTCGCCTTCCAGACTAAGCAGGACAAACGACGTATCAGCACCTAAAGGCAAGATAAGGGCATTTTTCTGGATATTAATGGGCAACATATGACTAAGACTTTCCCTGGGAAGCGCCCACTTACCTGAATCGGATCGCGCCCACTGGCCGGCCTCAATGCATTCGCGGGTACGTGGTGACAGCGTCCTTGACGGCAGGCCCCCTCGGAGCACCCCGCTTCGAGCGCGTCCTGACGCCTGAGAAGCGAAACGAGACGGTCCGTCTTGCATTCGAATGGTGTAAGGGCTATCGTCCCCTTGCAACGAGACGAGACGAATCGTCTCGCACACCATCAATCGGGAGTTTCATGCGCATCGGCCCCCCTTCGTCCGACACCCGGCTCATCCTGTCCGGCGTCACCAAGCGGTATGACGACACGATCGTGCTCAACGAGGTCTCGCTCACGGTCAAGCCCGGCGAGAAGGTCGGCGTGATCGGCGACAACGGCTCCGGCAAGTCCACCCTGCTGCGCCTGCTCGCCGGACGCTGCCGGCCCGACAACGGCGTCACCGACCTCGCCGCGCCCGGCGGTGTCGGCTACCTGGCCCAGACGCTGGACCTGCCCCTCACCGCGACCGCCGGCGAAGCCGTCGATCTCGCGCTGGCGGACCTGCGCGAGCTGGAACGCCGGATCAGGGACGCCGAGCTCGGCCTGGGTGACGCCACGCCGGTCGAGCTGGACGACTATGCCGGCCTGGTCGCCCGGTTCGAAGCCCGCGACGGGTACCAGGCCGACACCAGGGTCGAGATCATGCTGGACGCGCTCGGCCTGCCGGGCCTTGACCGCGCCCGTCCGCTCGGCACCCTGTCGGGCGGGCAGAGGTCCAGGCTGGCGCTGGCGGCGACCCTGGCCGCGGCGCCCGAGGTGCTGCTGCTCGACGAACCCACCAACGACCTCGACGACCAGGCCGTGGCCTGGCTGGAGCAGCACCTGCGGGCGCACCGGGGCACCCTGGTCGCGGTCACGCACGACCGGCTGTTCCTGGAACGGGTCACCTCCGTCATCGTGGAGGTGGACGGCGACCTGCGTACCGTGCGCCGTTACGGCAACGGCTACCCCGGCTTCCTGGCGGCCAAGGCGGCGGCCAGGGCGCGCTGGGCGCGTGAGCACGAGGAGTGGCGCGCCGAGGTGACCCGCGCGGAGGGGCTGGCCGACGTGCACGCGCAACGGCTGGCCGTCATCCCGCGCAAGGCGCCGGCCGCCTTCAGCGGGGCGGGCGCCTTCCGCGCCCGGTCGCGGGCGCACGGGGCGATGAGCAGGATCCGCGGCGCTCGTGAACGGCTGCGCCGGCTCCACCTGAGCCCGGTTCCGCCGCCTCCGCGACCGCTGCGCTTCGCCGCCCGCATCGCGGCCGACGTCACCACGGGCCCCCTCGTGGAGCTGACGGAGGTACGGGTGGGGGAACGCCTGCGGGTCGAGTCGCTGCGCGTCGAACCGGGAGCCCGGCTGCTGGTCACCGGCCCGAACGGGGCGGGCAAGACCACGCTCCTGCGCGTGCTGGCCCGCGAGCTCACCCCCGACGCCGGCACGGTCCGCGGAAGGCCGCGCGTGGGGCGCCTGCGTCAGGACGACGGCCTGGCGTACGGGACGGGCACGGTGCTGGAGGCGTTCGCGGCCGGGCGCCCGGGGGATCCGGACGGGCACGCCGACACGCTGCTCGCGCTCGGCCTGTTCCGCGCCGCCCAGCTCGCCACGCCGGTCGCGGCCCTCTCCCCCGGCCTGCGCCGCAGGCTCGAACTCGCCCGCGTGGTCAGCGAGCCGGCCGACCTGCTGCTCCTGGACGAACCGACCAACCACCTGTCCCCCGGCCTGATGGACGACCTGGAGCAGGCGCTGAGCGTCTACCGGGGCGCGCTCGTCATCGTCACCCACGACCGCCGCCTGCGCGCCGCCTTCACCGGCACCCACCTGGAGCTCGACGCGGGCGAAGCGACCCGTCCGGTGACGGCCGGCCCTCTCCCCGTGTGCTGCTGACCGCTGGTGTCGGAGCGGCGGGTGGCGAAGAAGCCCGTCCACGGGGACTGACGGCCCCGGTTCAGCCCGTCGCCACCTTCCGCACCCGGGTGGTGTCGGTGCCGAGGCGGGTGCCGTCCGCGCCGGTCGGCGTGAGGCCGGGGACGGGGACGCCGTGCAGGTCGACCAGGGTGGAGTGGCTCTCCCCCGGGTCGAAGGCGTGGCGTTCCCCCCACTGCCGCAGGGTGAGGATGACCGGGAAGAGGTCGCGGCCGGCGTCGGTGAGCACGTATTCGCGCCGCCGCCCCGACGGCGCGGTGCGCTGGGCGAGCAGCCCGCTCTCGGTGAGCCTGCGCAGGCGGTCGGTGAGGATGTTGCGGGCGATGCCGGTGCGCCGCTGGAACTCGGTGAACGAGCGCGCCCCGTCCATCGCGTCGCGGACGACGAGCAGGCTCCACCGGTCGCCGACGAGGTCGAGCGCCCGGGCGACGGGGCACTCGGGGTCGGTCCAGTCGCGCGCCATGAGCCCCTCCTGAATCAGTTGCGATTTGAAACCATTATGTCCTACGGTCGAAACGGTTGCAATGTGCTACTGATTCGGGGTGGGAGTGCGATGGACGTGTGGCGGCGGTGGCTGCTGGCGGTGGTGTGCGGTGTCGCGGTGGCGAGCGTGTACGCGGCGCAGCCCGTTCTGCAGCCGATGGGACAGGAGCTCGGCGTTCCTGCGGAGCTGACCGGGTGGATCGTGGCGACCGGCCAGATCGGCTACCTGGCCGGGCTGGTGCTGCTGGTGCCGCTCGGCGACGTGGTCGACCGGCGGCGACTCATCGCCGCGCACCTGGCGCTCATCGCGGCGGGCCTGATCCTGACCGCGTCGGCGCCGGCCGCGTGGACGGCGTTCGCGGGGCTCGCGGCGGCCGGGGTGTTCGCGGTCGTGGTGCAGACCACGGTGGCCTACGCGGCCTCGCTCTCGCCGCCGGCCGAACGCGGGCGGAACATCGGGGTCGTGACCTCAGGCGTCGTGGCCGGCATCCTCGGCGCGCGGGTCGTCACCGGTGCGCTCGCCGACCTCTGGGGCTGGCGGAGCGTCTACGCCGTACTCGCGGCGCTGTCGCTCGGCCTGGCCGCCCTCGTCCTGGCCGCCTTGCCCCGGGAGGAGCGCCCCGGCCGGAGCGCCGGATACCGGCGGGCCCTCGCCGGGCTCGGCGAGCTGTTCACCCGGCGTCTCTTTCTGACGCGCGGGCTCATCGCCTTCTTCCTGTTCGCGGCGTTCGGCACCCTGTGGAGTGGGCTGTCCCTGCCGCTGGCGGGCCCGCCGTGGGAGCTCAGCGAGAGCCGGATCGGACTGCTGGGCCTCGCCGGGCTGGCCGGAGCGGTGGGCGCGGCCCGCGCGGGCCGGTGGGCGGACGCTGGGCGGGCGGGCCCGGTCACCGGTCTCGCGCTCACCCTGCTCGTCCTGTCGTGGGCGGCCATCGCGCAACTGCCTGCGGCGCTGTGGCTGCTCGTCGCCGGGATCGTGCTGCTCGACCTCGCGGTCCAGGCCGTGCACGTGAGCAACCAGCACCTGCTCACCGCCGCGCACCCGGACCGCACCAGCACCGTCATCGGCGGCTACATGATCTTCTACTCCCTCGGCTCCGCGCTGGGCGCGGCGACGACCACCGCCGTGTTCGCCGCCCACGGCTGGGCCGGCTCCAGTCTCCTCGGAGCCGGGTACGCGGCCTGCGCGCTCGCCGTCTGGATCGCCGGCCGGGCGCTACCAGCGCTCCCAGTGGACGACCTCGGCCACCGGGACCCGGCGGGCGGGCTTGAAGTCCGTGCCGATCGTCCAGGCGACGGGGATCAGCGCGCACTGGACGGTCGTCTCGTAAGGAAGGCCGAGTAGCTCGGCCGCCTCGCGTTCGTAGTTCAGGTGCGGGGTGGTCCACACGGTGCCGAGCCCGCGGCTGCGCGCCGCCAGCATGAAGCTCCACACGGCCGGCAGCGCCGAGCCCCAGATCCCGGCCTGGGTCGCCGGGTCGCCGAGCTCGGCCCGCGCGCCCACCTGGATGCACGGCACCAGGAGCACGGGCACCTGGTCGATGATGTCGACGAGGTGGCGCAGGCTGTCGGCGATGGCCGGCCAGCCGCTGCCCTCGGTGTAGTCGTGCCGGCTCGGACCGCCGTGGAACTGCGGGGCGGCGGGCCGGGCCATGCCCTTGCGCCACAGGGCGGCCAGGTCACGCCGCTGCTCGGGGTCGGTGACGAAGACGAAGTCCCAGCGCTGCCTGTTTCGTCCGCTGGGCGCCTGCTGGGCCAGGCGGGCGCAGTCGAGCAGCACCTCGCGCGGCACCGGCCTGGTCACGTCCAGCCGGCGGCGTACCGCGCGGGTGGTGGTGAGCAGTTCGTCAGGGGTGAGGTCGAGACGGTGGATCTCAGGCTGGGACATGGTCGCTCCTGGTGGGGTCGTGGCGGTCACGTTCGGGATGGACGAGCAGGGCGAACAGGACTCCGGCGACGGCGAGTACGGTGCCGCTGAGCAGGAAGGCGGTGGTGTACCCCGCCGCCGGGGTGTCCGCCCGGACCAGCAGCCACCCGGTGATGACGGGGCTGGCGATGCCGGCGGTGACGCTCAGCCCGGAGAAGACGCCCAGGATCCCGGCGCGCTGCGCGGGCGGCACGAGTTCGGCCACGGCCGGGTTGGCGAAGGTGTTGACGGTGACGGAGATGCCGTACCCGAGCATCAGCAGCACGATGGCGGGAAGCGGGGTGTCGATCAGCGGCAGGCAGGTCAGCAGCAGCCCCGAGACGGTCAGGCAGGCGCCGCCGAGCAGGCCGCGCGCCCGCCTGGAGGTGACACCCGCTGCGTCGCCCCGCCCACCGGCGACTGGCCGGAGATGGGGCGTATCCACACCAAGATGGCCAGCCTGCGCGGCTCGTACGGCGGAGCGTCAGTCGCCCTTCTTGAGCCGGCTCCGCACGAGCAACCCCACCCCTACCCAGACGAGCAGGTGCATCCCGCTGTCCCTGCTGTAGCGCCACCAGGGGATCGGCTGCTCCCCTGTCGCCAGCGAGACGGCGACCCCGAAGAGGAAGTATCCGGCCGCGGCGATCACCCCGATGATCGTCAACGTGGCGACGGGACGAGCCACCAATCGCCGGCCGAGCCAGTGCCCGGCCCTGGAGATCCGCTCTCCGACGGGCACCTTCATGATCATGAGCCTAGCCGGGTCCCGGCGTCCGGGCGGCCGGCGTCCGCGAGGGCCTGGATCAGCGCGACGGTGGCGGGCGGGTCGGGCGGATCGCCGTAGGTGACGGCGTAGAGCCGGCGGGTGAAGCCGGTCAGCTCCGTCGTGTGGACGTCGGGCCGGCGGTGGGCGCGCAACGCCAGGCCCGGCAGGGTGGTGACGCCCTTGCCCGCGGCGACGAGGGCCTGCACGACCACCATGTCGTCACTGAGCGAACCGATGCGCGGCGTGAAGCCCTCCGTCCGGCACAGGGTGACCAGCTCCTCCTGGCACCGTTCGCAGCCGCCGATCCAGGCCGAGTCGCGATGGTTGGCGATGCTGTCGCCGGGTTGCCGGCTGACCAGGTAGATCGGGTCGTAGCCGATGTGGGCGAGGCGGAACCCCTCCTCCTCCACCGGCGCGTCGGCGTAGCGGAAGATGAGCGCGACGTCGATCTCGCCGGCCCGTAACAGCTGCAGCGCCTCGACCGGGTGGCGCTCGACCAGGATCAGCTCCAGCCCCGGATGCGCCTCGGCCAGGGCGACGGCCGCGGACGGCACGATCGTGCTCAGCGGCGAGGCGTTGGCGGCCAGGCGCACCCGGCCCGCCCGCAGCCCGACCTGCGCCGCGAGCTCGATGGCCGCCGCGTCGACCCGCCCGACGATCTCGGTGGCCCGCCCGGCCAGCAGCCGCCCCTCCGGAGTCAGCCGGATGCCGCGTCCCACCCGCTGGACGAGCTTGACGCCGGTGGCCGCTTCCAGGCGGGACAGGTGGTGGCTCACCGACGGCTGCGAGTAGTGCAGCTCCTTCGCGGCCTCGGTCACGGACCCGTGCCGCGCCACCGCCGCCAGAACCTTCAGATGCACCAGGTTCAGCATCCATCGAAGATATCAATGGGTCCGGCGAAAGTTTGGCATTAGACGTCATGAGTACGTCACGCCATGCTCGGGAGTGAGAGCGCCGGACGACGGCGCGGAACCCGGACGGAGAGCATGATGAGCAAGCTCAGGTGCCACATCTCGATCTCACTGGACGGATACGTGGCCGGCCCGAACCAGAGCGAGCAGAACCCGCTCGGCGAGGGCGGCGACCGGCTGCACGACTGGGTGGCCCCGCTGGCCGCCTTCCGCGAGGCCCACGGCGGGCAGGGCGGCGAGGTGACCGCCAGCTCACGGGTCTTCGAGGAGTCGATCGCGAACCTGGGCGCCGGGCTGATGGGCCGCAACATGTTCGGCCCCATCGGCGGCGGCGCCTGGGGCGACGGGGAGTGGAAGGGCTGGTGGGGGGACGAGCCGCCGTTCCACTACCCCGTGTTCGTGCTCACCCGTCACTCGCGCGAGCCGGTGGAGATGCGCGGCGGGACCACGTACCACTTCGTCACCGACGGCATCGAGTCCGCGCTCGACCAGGCGATGAAGGCGGCGGGCGGCAAGGACGTCATGCTGTGGGGCGGCGGCGACGTCGCCCGCCAGTACCTGGCGGCGGGGCTGCTCGACGAGCTCGAACTGCACGTCGTCCCGGTCCTGCTCGGCGGCGGCTCCCGCCTGCTCGACGACCTCGGGGGCGCGGACGTACGGCTGGAGCAGATCAGAGCCGTCGAAGCGCCCGGCGTCACCCACCTGAAGTACCGGATCCTGCGAGGCGCGTCAGCATGACCGACCACGCGAATCTCCTGCGAGCCTTCATCGACGACGTGGACCTCGTGGTGGGCGGCACCGACGACGAACACGAGATCACGGCGCGGGTCGCCGAACGGCTGTCCGCGCTGCTGGCCGCCGGTTACCGGCTCCCGCCGGAGCTGACGCGCGCCTCGCCCGAGCGTCACCTGACGTACCCGCTGCACATCGCCGCCGACGGCGGCTGGTCGCTGGCGTCCGTCGTCTGGGACGTGGGCCAGCGGACCGGCGTGCACTCGCACGAGACCTGGGGCGTGGCCGGCATCTACGCGGCCGCCGAGCACGAGTTCCGCTACCTCAAGCCGACGGCGACCACCGAGGGCGCGCCGCTGACGCCGGCCGGCGAGACGCGGTGGACGCCCGGGCAGGTGACCGTCTGCTGCACCACCGACGACGACGTCCACGCCGTCGAGGCCGTCGGCACCGTGCCCACCGTCGGGATCCACGTCTACGGCGGCGACATCGCCACGATCAGACGGCGGGCGTACGACCCCGCCACCGGCGAGGTCCACTGGTTCGTCTCCGGCTGGGACAGCCCCGCGCTCCGGTAACCGGCCGCGCTACTCGGGCTGGGGTGGCAGGCGTTCGAGCTTGGTCCAGCCTGTCCAGCCGCGCTGTCCCAGCAGCTCGGTCAGGCGGCGCGCGGGCGGGACGGTGTCGAAGGCCAGTGTGTCCATCAGCGGGATGAGCGGCGGTTCGAGGTCGATGTCGTCGACGTAGTGCTCGCCCTGCTCGTCGGCCATCCGCGTGATGTAGGCGGCCAGTTCGTCGGCCAGCTCGACCAGCCATGAGTCCTCGTCGGCGCGGCTCGGGGGTCCGGCCCGGTGGTCGGCGCGGCTCTCGGGCTCGGTCCGGTCTGCGGTCCGGTCCAGGGACTCCGAGCGGTCGAGGGCCCGGCTCAGGGTGAGGTAGAAGGCGACGAGCCGTGGGTCGGCGAGTTGCTCGTGCTTGCGCGCCATCCACTCCCTGACCCGCTCCGGCGAGCGCGCGGCCAGCGGGATCCAGCCGTCCCGCTCGGCCCGGACGATCCGCTCGTCCACCCCCAGCTCCCTGAGCCGGTCGAGATACGCGACCACCTCCGGCGGCAGCGCCAGGCCGTCCCCTGAGGAGAGCCGGGCGATGCGTTCGCGGTGCAGTTGCCGTTCCCTGATCTCGGCCCGCAGCCGCCGGTCGATGTCCGCGACGGCCGCGGCGAACTCCTCCTCGCCGGCCCGCAGCAGCTCTCGTACCCGCGCCAGTGGCACTCCCGCCTCGGCCAGGGTCCTGATCCTGATCAGCTCGACCACCGCGCTCGCGTCGTACCTGCGGTAGCCGGAGTGGTCCCGGTCCGGCTCCGGCAGCAGCCCCTTGGCGTGATAGTGCCGCACCGCGCGCACCGTCACTCCGGCGTACGTCGCCAGCTCGCCGATGGTCAGCATGTCATCAGTCTCCCGGGTGCTCCGGCGTGCTGCTGACGAGGCGGGCGATCTCCTGGGCGTGGGTGGAGACCAGCTGGTGGTCCGCTTCGAGCCAGGTCGTCGTGATGTGCGGCTGCTCCCGGACGAGCCGTTCGACGCCGGCCCGCCAGTTCCTGTTGAACCGCCGCGCGAGCCCGCCCGCGTCGTCACCGGCCATCGACGTCGACATGATCATGCTGATGGGCCGGTCGATCTTCCGGTACCGGTCGAGGATGCCGGACCTGATCACGTCGATCTCGACGTTCAGGTCGGCGAGCTGGGGTGCGGTGAGCAGCACCTGACGTTCGGTGCCCCGCTCGGCCTCCTGCCGCGCCGCCTGTTCCTCCCACATCGCGCGGAACTCCGGCAGGACGGCCTCGGTGACGAACGGCTCCGGCACCGGGTTCGCCCCGTCGATCAGCACCAGCCCGGCGAGGGTGCCGGGGTGCTCGGACGCGTAGTGCACGGCCAGGTCGGCACCCAGCGAGTAGCCGACCAGCACGGGAGCCTCCGGCAGGTCGTGTTCCAGCTCGGCCATCACGGCGGTGAGGTCGCCGAGGAAGTCGTCGAAGGAGTACCGGCCGGCCGCCGAGGCGAGGCCGTGCCCGCGCAGGTCGAAGGTCACCACGTCATGGTCGCGCCGCAACAGCCCGGCCAGCTCGCGCAGGCTCGCCTGGGTCGAGCCGAGCCCCGGGCACAGGACCAGCGGCCGCCCCCGGCCGCCGCGCGACACCGGGATGGTGACGCCGTCGTGCTGGATCGTGCGGCTCCGCACTGCTCCGGCTCGCTCTTCTCCGCTGTACGCCCGCGCGAACTCGGTCGCGTTGTTCTGCTCCGTCATGCCTCCATACTGGGAGATTGACCCTACGTCAGGGTCAAGCGCGACCGCCCACGGCCCTACCGCAGGCTCTGCCGGTCCAGCCAGGCGGAGATCGCGGCGGCGATCTGCTCGGGCTGGTCCTCGCCGGCGTGATGCCCGGCCGGACCGAGGTGTTCGACGTGCAGGCCGGCGATGTTGTCCTTGCACCACGCGGCGAGCTCCGGCGTCACCAGCAGGGTCGGTGAGGAGTCGAACGTCAACAGCAGCTTGGGGACGTCCTGGCTGCGGGCCAGCCAGCCGCCGTAGGCGTCGATCCTCGCGACCACGTCGGCGGGGTCGCCGTCGACCGGGATGGAGCGGGCCCAGTTCATCAGCGGACGGCGGCTCTCCCTGGTGGGGTAGGGCGCCCGGTAAGGGGCGAGTTCTTCCTCGCTGAGCGGGTGCAGGACGCCGCCGGTGTAGGCGGTGTCGATGAGGAAGGTCGAGTCCAGCATCAGGGACTCGCCCTCGGGGCCGCGCAACTTCACGGTACGGGCGCGGGCCTGCTCGGACAGTTCGGCCGAGGCGACCGGACGGACGATCGCCTCGAAGAAGGCCAGGCCGCGCACCCGATCGGGATGCCTGGCCGCCCAGTCGAAGGCGAGCGAGCCGCCCCAGTCGTGGCCGACGAGCACCACCTCGTCCAGGCCGAGCGCGTCGAAGAACGCGTCGAGGTAGCGGGCGTGGTCGGCGAACCGGTGGTCACCGGCCGGCTTGCCCGAGCGGCCCATGCCGATCAGGTCGGGGGCGATCAGCCGTCCCGGTCCGACCAGGGGCAGCACCTTGCGCCACATGTGCGAGGAGGAGGGGTTGCCGTGCAGGAAGACGAAGGCGGGTCCGCTGCCGTGGTCCTCGTAGTGCATCGTCGAGCCGAGTACGTCGATCGTGGGCATGAGGGGCTCCTTGAATCGAGATCTTCCGGGGATCAGTTCTCGTGGGTCCAGGCGGGTGTGATCCGCTGCTCACGGAACCGCCAGCCGGCCGGCGTCCGCACCACGGTGCCCGCCATGCGCAGGCCGCCGGTGAAGTGAGGTGCCCGGCCGTCGCGGTAGTAGTACACGAGCGAGTACGCCGAGACGCCCGCCTGATCGCCGTCGAGGTCCACCAGCAGGTCCGTGGTGAAGTGCTGGGCTTGCTGCCCCTCCACCTCGCTGCGCCGCATGAAGCCGACGACCGTGTCGACGCCGCGGAGTTCGCCCCCGCGCGGCGAGTGCACCGCCACGTCGTCGGTGAAGACCGTGCGCGCGTCCCCCCATCGCTTCTCGTCGAGCAGCCGCGCGAAGCGGGAGAACAGGTCGGCGATCTCGATGCGATCAGCGATCAGCGTTTCCGTGGACATGGCATCCCTTTCATTCGCCAAGTTAACGTTAGCGCCACTAACGTTTATGTCGTGAACGAACGTACATCGTTAGTCGGGCTAACGCAACACCGGTAAGATCGGCGCCATGAGCAGCGGAGCCGACGCGGCGCACATGCCGCCCGACAGCGAGACGAAGACGCCGGAACGGCTGCGCCGGAGGGCCGGTCGCCTGCTGTCAGGCGTGTCCGCGCAGTCGGACCGGCTGACGAACGACGGGCTGGCCCGCGTCGACGCCCGCAAGTGGCACTACGCCGTGCTCGCCTCGTTGCAGGAGTTCGGCCCGGGCAGCCAGGCGACGCTGAGCCGGCGCACCTGCATTTACCGCAGCGACATGGTCAGCGTCCTCAACGAACTGGCCGAACGCGGCTTCGTCGAGCGGACCCTGGACCCCGACGACCGCCGCCGCAACGTCATCACGATCACCGCCCAGGGCCGCCGGCAGCTCCGCCGCCTGGACAAGATCCTGGACGACCTGCAGGACGAACTGCTCGCTCCCCTGTCACCCGCCGAACGCGACCAGTTCGTGGGACTGCTCACCCGCCTGCTGGACCACCACACTCAGCGGGCGCCCCATCCTCCAGCCTCGCGGCCCTGAAGAGCGCCGGCCGCCTCCAGGGCGCGTTCGATCCGATCGTCGGGGTACGGCGTCGTCCTGCTGCTGCCGTACAGGTCCCAGTAGAAGTCGTTCACGAGCGCGGCCACGGGCGCGTACCGGCTGATCGTCCCGGCCAGGCTGGGCGGAGCGCCGGCGGGCTGCGCGCCGGCCGCGCAGGCGCGCACGAACGCGTTGCGCTCCGGCGGCGCCGTCACCCCGCAGAAGGCGGTGACAAGCCAGTTGACCAGCCGCATCAGCGCGTACCCCGCGTCGTGGGTGCGGTTGCGCCCCAGGAAGTCGATCTCCTGCTCGGACAGGTCGAACCGGGAGGAGGTGGCCAGCCCGAAGTCCGTGAGGTACAGGCGTTCACCGTCGGTCAGCAGGTTGCCGAAATGGCCGTCGAAGTGCATCAGGCCCTCGCCGTTCATGAGGGTCACGTCGGCGAGCAGGCACGACTCGATCATGGCGCCCGCCGCCGTCGCGGCGTCCCGGCCGGCGGCGAGTTGCGCGGAGAGCCAGGTGTCGAGGCTGTGCGGGATGAACTCCTGGAACAGCACGATGGAGGCCGAGGCGCGGGCGAGCGCGTGCAGCCGTTCCCGTACGGCCGCTGAACCCTCCCAGTAACGCACGGCCGCCTCGACGTCGGCGTGTTCGCCGGCGGCCGGCGGCGCGCCCGGCAGCACCCGCCAGTGATGCAGCAGCGGAAAGGCGGCGCTGCGGCCGGTCAGGACCCACTCGGTCGTCATCTCGCCGGCCGCGAGTTCACGCCAGGCGCCGAAGCCGGCGCTGCCGACGGCGGTGAGCCCGTACTGGCAGAAGGCGGGCATCCCGAACAGGTTCGCGGTGGACCTCTCGTTGCCCGAGCGGCGCTCCAGGTCGGTCAGCGGGATCCGCTTGGCGAAGACCGGCACACCACCGACGTCCAGCAGCACCGACGTGCCGCCGATCCCCGCGCCCAGGGGCCGCGCCTGTTCCAGAGCCTCGCCGAGCCGCCGGTCATCGTAGGAGGCCAACGCGCCTGCGACCTCGCCGTGGCGGCGGACGCGTGCGCTCAGGGACATGTCTTGTGGCTGTTTCACCTGGCAGGCGTCCTTGGGATCGGTTTCGCGGGCGGGGGCACGTTCTACGGGGTCAGCTCGGCGCGCATCGTCTCCAGGGTCGCGAGCAGGACGTCGTGGAGCTTGCGATCATCCTCCCGGTCCAGCCACTCCGCCACCGACACGTACATGAGAGTCACTCCGGTCTCGGCCAGCAGCGCCGCCCGCGTGGGGTCGATCCCCCTGGACAGGAAGCCCGTCCGCAGGGCCTCGGCCATGACCGCTCGTTTGTGCAGGTCCCGTTCGCGCAGGCCGTCGTCGGAGCGGACCAGGTCGCGCCGGGCTCGCAGAGCTTCCTTGCGGCCCTCGAAGCGCTCCTCGATGAGCAGGCGCAGCCCCTCGACGATCAGCGTGATCGGTTCGGCGGACGGCGGAAAGCTCTCCATCAGCACCGCGACGAAGTCGGGCAACCGGGCGTCGTCGGCGAACAGCACCTCGCGTTTGTCGGCGAAATGCCGGTGGAAGGTGCGGGTGGTCAGGCCGGCCCTGGCGGTGATCTCGGGGACGGTGGTCGCGGCGAAGCCCTGCTCGGCGAAGAGTTCCATGGCCGCCCGCTGGAGACGCTCTCGCGCGTCCGGTGCCCATCTGCTCACACGTCAAGTGTAGTGATGACACGGCACGTCATGACGAGTACAGTGATGACACGCGATGTCATCATTAGGAGAGTGACGGAATGAGCGAAGTCTGGATCCTGGGCGGCGCGGGGCGTACCGGCCGGGCGACGGCGGCGGCGCTCCGCCGGAGGGGAGTCGAGCCCACGCTGGTCGGGCGGGACGCCGGGCGCCTGGCCGAGACGGCCGGCGCGGGACGTAAGGTCGTGGCCGGCGACGTCGAAGGGATGGCGGCGGAGATCCGCCGGCAGCGTCCGGCCGTGGTCGTCAACACGGTGGGCCCCTTCACCCGGACCGCCGAACCCCTGGTACGCGCCTGTCTGGCGGCCGGCCACTACCTCGACCTGGCCAACGACCTGGCCTCGTTCACGACCACGCTCGGGCTGGGCGACGCTGCCGCGGCCGCTGGGCGTACGGTCGTCACCGGCGCCGGATTCGGCGGGGCCGCGACCGAGAGTGTGGTCGTGAAGCTCTGTGAAGGGCGCGGAACCCCTGATCGGGTACGGACCGACATGATCCCCTCGGTCGCCCTCGAAGGCGGCGTCACGGGCGAGGCGCTGGCCGGCTCCCTCGTCGAGGGGCTGCCCGGTCTGGAGGGAGGCGGCCGCTACCAGGGGCGGCGATACCGAGGTGGCCGCCTGGCGCCGGCCCGGATCGGCGGCGATCCGGCCGAGCTGACGCTGCCCGACGGTACGACGGTCACCACGGCGGCCGTGCCGCTCGGCGAGCTGATGGCGGCCCAGCGGGCGAGCGGCGCGCCGGACGTCGTCTCGGCGTCGAGCGAGGCTCCGCACTCCCCGGTCGCGCGCGCGATCCTGCCGGTCGCGACCGCCCTGCTCATGATCGGCCCGGTACGTGAGTTCGCCCGGCGGCGGCTGGCCGCGGTCAGCACCAAGCCCAAGGAGAAGCCGCGGGAGTACTCGTGGGCTCACGCGGTCGTGCACTGGCGGGACGGCGTCACGCGGGAGGGGTGGCTGCGCGCCGGCGAGGCGATGTCCTTCACCGCGGCGGTGGCGGCCGAGGTGGCCCGCCGCCTGCTGGCCGGCGAGGGCCGGCCGGGCGCCTACACACCGGCCGCCCTGTTCGGCCCGGCGCTCGCCGAGGCGTGCGGCGGCGACTACCTCCTCCCCGGCTCCCCGGCCGACACACGGATCTGACCAGGGTCGGCGTCAGTCGAGGGTGTCCGCCACGAGGTCGAGGCAGGCGTGGCCGGCGGCCACGCTGTCGGGCAACCCGAGCGGCGCGAATCCGTCCAGCAGCCGGCGCAACTCGGCCAGATGCCGCCGCCAGGAGGCGCCGGGCTGGTAAGGGCCGCCGAGGAACTCGATCATCCGGGCCGTCTCAGGCGAGCGGCGCGCGATCCGCTTGCCCGCGATCGGGACCATCGCCAGCCGCGCGATCTGGAGATCGGCGGGTTCCTTGGGCGTCGGCGGCTCAGGTTCGCCGGTGCTGAGCAGGTCGGAGAAGGTGACCGGGAGCCGGTCGAAGCCACGCCGATCGAAGACGACCGCGCTGTCGGCGGGCCAGCCCGCCCGCGAGACCGGTTGGATGTGCCAGTCGACCCAGAGCGGAAGCCCGTCCACGAGGTGCTGCCCGCTGACGGCCCTGGTGCCGCGGGGGCCGTTGTGCCGGGCGTCGAAGGCCGCCGCCAGCACCCCAGGACCGGATGGCAGCCGGCCGGGCACCGCGTACTCGTCAAGATCTGCGTCGTCCACGAACACCAGCAGGTCGATGTCGCTCCAGTCGTCCGCCCGGCGCGCGCCGAGCGACCCGACCAGCGCGGCGCCGGCCACGCCGGGGTCGTCGCGGAGCCCGGCGATCGCGGCGTCCAGCCACCGGGACCGGATGCCGGCGAGACGGGGAGCCGGCGGCGCGGTGCCGTCATCCGTGCTCATCACACCACCTCACCACCTCCGGCGAAGCGACGGCAACCGGATAAACGGCCTGCTCAGCCGCCGAGCAATTCGGTGGAAACCGTCCAGAGGCGCTGGGCGATGGCGGGATCGAGCGCCCATTCCTTGACGCCGTGCGGGTGCTGGGCGAGGTCGGCGTCGTTGGGCACGGTGTACGCCTCCTGCCCGTCGTCGAGGTAGTGGCCGCCGCTGTGGGCGAACTCCGGGGCGACGGCCGCGACGACGCTGGTGGCGGCTCCCTGCTCGACCGTCTTGTAGGTGAAGATCCCGGCGGCCTCGGCCGCGTCGAGTGACGCCTTCTGCCGCGCGGTGAAGTTCCGCTGCAGCCCCGTCGCCACGCCGCCGGGGTTCACGGCGTTGGCCACGATGCCGTCGGACGCCCAGCGGCGGGTCGCCTCGACGGCGAACAGGGAGTTGGCCGTCTTCGACTGGGCGTAGGCGAGCTGCGGGTCATAGGGGCGGCGTTCGAAGTGGAGGTCGCCGAAGTCGATGCCGGAACGCATGTGCGCGGTCGAACTGACCGAGACGATCCTGGCACCGTCGCGGTCTCCTGCGCCCAGGGCGAGGGCGTCGTGCAGGCCGGCGGCCAGGGCGAAGTGGCCGAGATGGTTCGTCGCGAACTGCAGTTCCCACCCCTCCCGCGTCCGTTCGAGGCCGCCGGTGACCACGCCCGCGTTGTTGATCAGCAGATGCAGCGGCCCGCTCCACGCGCCGGCGAAGCGCGCGACGCCGGCCCGGTCGGCGAGGTCGAGCCGGGCGACCCGGGGCCGGACGCCTCCGGCCGAAGCCGCGATCCTTTCGGCGACGGCGTCACCCGCGACCGGGTTCCGGACGGCGAGCGTCACCTCCGCTCCGGCGCAGGCCAGCGCGCGGGCCGTCTCGGCCCCGATCCCGGAGGAGGCCCCGGTCACGATCGCGCGGACGCCGGTCAGGTCGACGCCGCGCAGCACGTCGGCCGCGGTGCTGGCGGAGGTGAAGGGCGTGGTGACGAGTGGTCGATGAGTGCTCACGGCCGCAACTATACAGACGAGACAAAATTTGTTTAGTACGCCTACCACTCGTATGCTCGTTCCATGACCGAGGTCGATCACCCGACACCGACAGCCGCCGACACCGGCCGCCGGGCCCTGGTCCTGGACTCCGCCATGCTCACATTCGCGCGCTACGGCTACCGGAAGACCTCGATGGAGGAGGTGGCGCGGGCGGCGCGCATCTCCAGGCCCGGCCTGTATTTCCTGTTCTCCTCGAAGGAGACCCTGTTCCGCGCCGCGGTCGGCCAGGCCCTGGACCGCGACATCACGGCGGTGGAAGACGCCCTGGCCGCGACGGGCAGACCCCTTCGGGACCGCCTCGCCGATGCCTTTGACCAGTGGGCGGGCCGCTATGTCGGCCCGCTGACGAGCGACGTCGAAGCGGTCATCGACGACAATCCCGGACTCCTCGGCGAGATCATCGAGACGCCGCGGCGACGTTTCGAGGAGCTGATCACCGACGCGATCGCCACCGAGTCGGGCCGGCAGGCGGCTCCCCCTCTCTCCCAGACGATGATCAGCACCTCCATCGGCCTCAAGCACCAGGTCACCTCACGGGAGGTCTACCTGGAACGACTGAAGGTGGCCATCGACCTCCTGCTCCGCTGAAGCCGCGCGTCGTGGACGCCCGCGGCGGCCTCCGCCTCCATCGCGGTCCGCTGGGCTAAATCCGAGGACGGTAGTAGAGCAGGACGTTGCCGGACTGGAACGGGCGCACCCGGATCAGTTCCAGCGGCACCGTCCCGGCTTCGGCGAACAGTCTGCCGCCACCGCCCAGGATGATCGGGTTGACCATCAGGCGTACCTCGTCGACGAGGTTCGCGCGCAGCAGAGCGCCGGTGAGGGTGGAGCTGCCGAGCACCGCGAGGTCCTTGCCGGGCGCGTGCTTGACCCGCGCGAGCTCGTCGATCGAGGTCAGCGCGATGGGCGAGTCCGCCCACGTGACCGTGGTGAGCGTGTCGGAGACGACGAGCTTGGCCAGGCTGTTCATCCGGTCGGCGATGCGCCGGTCGAAGTCCGCGCCGAGGTCTCCCGTCCAGTACGCGGCCATGCCGGTGTACGTGGTGCGGCCGAGCACGAGCGTGTCGACCTCGTCGAGCTGCTCCACCGAATAGTCGGCGAACTCCGGCCCGAAGGTCTGCCAGCCGAGCCCGCCATCTGGATCGGCGTGATACCCGTCGGCGCTGACCGCCATGAAGGAGAACATCTTCCGCATGTCGCTACTCCGTTCCGCGAAAAGGGTGATGACAGCTCGATTCACCCTGGCGGCGAAGCGGGCAGAAGGGAACGCCGCATTCCGCATGACGCTCATGCACGGTGTGCAGGACCGCAGCTCAGATGCCCGATCATGGGAAAGGTGAGCGACGAAGCACTTCGCGGGCAGACGCCGGACAGCCTGGAGCTGCGCCATTTGCGCGCTTTCGTCGTGGTGGCCCAGGAGCTCAACTTCGGCCGCGCCGCCACCCGCCTGTTCGTGTCGCAGTCCACGCTCAGCCGCCAGATCGCCGCGCTCGAACGCGTCCTCGGCTGCGTGCTGCTGCGCCGCTCCACCCAGTACGTGGCCCTCACGCCCGCCGGGCGGACCCTGCTCGACCGGGTGCCGGCCGTGCTCGACGACCTGGACGACGCCGTCAGAGCGACCCGCTCGGCCGGCGGCGAACTGGCCGAACGCGTCCGGCGGCTGGGTGACCAGTTCGCCGACCTGACCTACGCCGACGTGGAAGCGCTCCGCGCCGCCGCCGAACGCCACTACGCGCTGATGCCGATCCCGCCCGAGATCACCTACGCCCCGGTCAACGCCGGCGGCGTGCCGGCGCTCGTGGCCGGCCCGGCCGAACCCGGTCGCGGCTGGGTCCTGCTGCTGCACGGCGGCGCCTACACCACCGGGTCGGCGTACGGGTTCCGTTCCCTGGCCGGCGCGCTGGCCGGCGCCGTGCACGGGCGGGTTCTCACCCCGGACTACCGGCTGGCGCCCGAGCATCCGTTTCCCGCGGCGCTGGACGACGTCCACGCCGCCTACACCTGGCTGATCAGCCAAGATGCCGCACCGCACGATGTCGTGCTGGCCGGCGACACCTCCGGTGCCGGACTCGCGCTCTCCGTCCTCCTGCGGCTCAAAGATCGCGGCCAGCCGCTGCCCGCCGGGTCGGTCCTGTTCACGCCGCACGTCGACCTCAGCGCCGCGGCCCCCGAAACGCAGCTTGACCTCCCCGCGCCGAGCGCCACCCGCCGGGGTGCGGCATGGGGCGTCGCCCGCTACCTCGACGGCCACCCGCTCGACGACCCCTCGGTGGATCCGCTGCACGCCGACCTGCGCGGGCTGCCGCCCATGCTCATCCAGGCGGCGGCGGGCGACGAAGGGCTCCCCGACGCGGAACGGCTGAGCGGCCACGCGCGCTCCCAGGGCGTCGACGTCCGGCTGGAGATCTATCCGGTCGCGGCCCAGAGCTTCCATCTGTACTGGTCGTTCCTGCCCGAGGCCGCCGACGCCCTGGCCCAGGCCGGCGACTTCGTCCGTACCGTGTCCGCCTGAGCGCCGTCGCCGGCCACTAGGGTGATCATGATGACCGACACGCGGCTGACCACGCACGGCGACGTCTCCACGGCCCTGGCCCGCCACGACGACCGCGAGCTGGCCGCGCTGCTGGAGCGTGCGGCCGTGCCCCTCGGCACCGGCATCGGCGGGACGTCCGCGCGGCTCGACGTCGGCGGCATCCCGGTCTTCGTCAAACGCGTCCCCCTCACCGCGCCCGAGCTGCGCCACCCGCACTCGACGGCCAACCTGTTCGGTCTGCCGCCCTTCTGCCAGTACGGCATCGGCTCGCCCGGCTTCGGCGCCTGGCGCGAGCTGGCCGCGCACACGATGACCACCGAATGGGTGCTGACCGGCCGCTTCCCCGGCTTCCCGCTGCTGTATCACTGGCGGGCGCTGCCCAACGCCGAGCCCGCCCCGCTGTACGGCGACCTGGCCGACGTCGATCGGGCGGTCGCGTTCTGGGAGGACGCCCCCGGCTTACGCCGCCGTCTCGAAGCGCTGGCCGAGGCGCCGGCGAGCCTGACGCTCTTCCTGGAGTACGTCCCCACCGACCTGAACCAGTGGCTGGACGAACGCGTCCGCGCGGGCGACGCCGACCGCGCCTGCGCCTTCGCGGACCGGAAGCTGCGTGAAGTCGTGTCCTTCATGAACGCGAACGGCCTGCTGCACTTCGACGCGCACTTCGCGAACTTCCTCACCGACGGGCGTCGCCTCTACCTGACCGACTTCGGGCAGGCGGTGTCGGACCGGTTCGACCTGTCGGCCGACGAACAGGCCTTCTACCAGCGGCACCTCACCTACGACCGCACCTTCACGCTGGCGTACCTGGTGAACTGGCTGGCCGGCGCCTTTCACGGGGCCGACTGGCCGAAGCGCCGCGAGCTGGTGCGGGAGTGGGCGGCGGGGGCGCGGCCGGCCGGCGTGCCCGACGGGGTCGCGGCGCTGCTGTCGCGGCACAGCCCGCTGGCCACCGTACTGAACGACTACTACCACGCCCGGCAGAGTGTGAGCAGGCAGACGCCGTACCCGCTGGAGCTGATCCGCCAGGTCGCCGGACGGCACGGCCTGCCGCTCGAATGAACCTTGAGCGGGGGGCCGCCGCGAGGAAGGCGCCGCAGCCGGGTGGATTTTCAGCAGCGGGCCGCCGCCGGGTGAATTCTCAATGGCGGACTGCCGCGAGGACGCGCCGCAGTGCCGCCCGGCCGGCCGGACCCCACGTGGCCTTTCCACCCGGCCGGCCGTGCACGCCGGCGTCGCCGATGTGCAGCCCGGCCAGGCCGCGGATCACCACCCAGCCACGGGCCCGGCGCAGGGTCGCGGCGTCCAGGGCATGCCCGTAGGCCGTGAAGCAGCGTTCGGCGGCGCCATCGGGCAGGAGGGTCCAGGCGGCGGACAGGTCGCAGGCCGGATCGCCGGCGAACAGGTCACCGAAGTCGATCACGCCGCACAGGGCGCCGTCGGCGGTGACGACGTTGGCCGCGTGCAGGTCGCCGTGCAGCCAGAGCGGCGGGCCGGCCCAGTCCGGGGCGGTGGCGGCGTCGTCCCAGACCGCGCGTACGTCCTCCGCGTCCCCCTCGGAGATCAGCTCCCGCTCGACGGCGTCGGCGATCTGCTTTTCCACCCACTCGGAAGATCCGGACAGAGGCCCGCCGCGCCCCCGGCCGCCGGTGTCCACCTCTTCGGGAGCGGGCTGGTGCAGCGCGGTCAGAAAGGCGGCCAGGGCATCGGCCGACACGGCGCCGCGCGTGACGGGGGCACGGTCGGCGGGCTCCCCCGGCACCCAGGTGGTGACGATCCACCGCCGCGGAAACCGCGCGGACGGCTCACCGAGCCGCTGCGGAACGGGCACCGGCAGCGGCAGGCGCGGCGCGAGAGCCGGCACCCAGGTGTGCTCCTTGAGCAGCAACTCATCGGCCCCTTCCGTCGCCCAGGGCAACCGCACGGCCAGATCGTCACCCAGCCGCCACAACTGGTTGTCCCACCCCCGCGCCCCCAGTCGCACGGGCCGATCGGCCAGGTCGGGGTGCTGATCACGCAGCAGATCCCGGACGAACTCCGCGCTGATGTCGATCTCGGTGTGCGTCATGCGCAGCCACAGTAGCCCCTCACCACCCCACCCCGATCCGGCGCTGACCCGTCATGAGGCCATGCGGCATGATCGCTCGCAGGGCCTATGACGAGCACGGAGCAGCCATGACAAGCGTCTATGACAACGAACGACTGGCGGCGAGTTACGCCTTCGACCGTCCTCCGGTGCATCAGCGGATCCTCAAGTCGGCTCGCCTCCAGGGTCCTGTCGGGCGGGCGCTGGACATCGGATGCGGCGCCGGCGTCTCCACCGCCGCGCTCGTACCGTCGGCCGGGCAGGTCATCGGCCTGGAGCCGGTCTCGGCGATGCTCGCGCACCGGCGATCCGTCGCACCGTCCGCTCGCTTCGCCGTCGGCACCGCGGAGGCGCTGCCGTTCGCCTCGGCGTCGTTCGACCTGGTCGCCGCCGCCGGCTCGCTCGACTACGCCGATCTTCCGTCGGCCCTCGCCGAGGTGGCCCGCGTCCTGACACCGGACGGGACGTTTCTCCTGTACGACTACTCGAAAGGCCGGTGCTCCCCGACAGCGGACGCGCTGGCTACGTGGTTCACCTCTTTCGAGCAGCGGTTTCCATCGCCGGCCGGCCGGCGGCCGCTGGCCGTGCCGGAGTTGCCGCTCGCCGGGGCGGGGTTGCGCCTGCTCGACCACGTCGACGTCGAGGTTTCGGTGCCGATGACGTTCGACGGCTATCTCCGCTATGTGCTGGGCGAGGTCAACGTGGCCAATGCCATCGCACGTGGGGCGGACAGCGCCGAAGAGGCCGGCGACTGGTGTCGGCGCACGCTCGCGGAGGTCTTCCCGGCCGGGGAGCTGACCGTGGTCTTCCGGGGGTACCTCGCCACGCTGGCCCGGGCTGACCCTTGCGACGTGTCGGAGGGCGTATGGGGCTAATGGCGATCAAATGGATGATCGTGACTCAGAACCTTTACCGGTGCCTTGGCGTCAAAGCAGGCATGATGAAGACGATGATCGGGGCCTCGCTCCTCGCGGGCTCGCTGCTGGTCTCCGGGGCCGGTGCGGCGGTCGCCCAGGCACAGCCGACGCTGGGGCCGTACGGTTACGGGGGCGTCAAGCTCGGGATGACCGCCAAGCAGGCCAGGGCAACCGGGGGCGTGGTCCAGAAGATGCCGGGCGGCGGGGGCTGCTCCGGCTGGGACCTGAAGAAGTTCAGGACGCCGAAGGACTCGGTGGGCGTCTACATCTCGCCCCGCGTGGGGCTGGCCGCCATCTTCGCCGCGAAGGGCATGAAGACCCCGCAGGGCATCAAGATCGGGTCCACGCTCAAGCAGGTGAAGGCGGCGTACCCGCGCATCAAGAAGGACTTCCACGGCTTCTACGTGATCACAGTCCCCGGCAACAAGAAGGCGTACTACAACTTCAGCGTCGAGCGCGGCAAGGTCACCGAGTACGGCATCGCGCTGCACAAGCAGGACTGCTTCAACTAGACCGGGCCTGACGGCGGGGGCGGATGAGGAAGCAGGCGGGTGGGACGGCGGGGGCCGGCTCACCCGCCGGCCCGGCGGCGATCGGTGCGGGGGCGCGGATGCCGCGGGAGCGGGTGAGTCCGGTAGGTGCGTCCAGGCGGCCTACGCCGAGCGATCAGGTGGTGCCGGCGAGGGCGGCCGCGGCCTTGCGGTACATGACGTCGGAGTCCTCCGCGAGCCAGAGCTTCACCTGGCGGCTCCACTCGTCGGCCAGGATCTCGGTCCGGTCCTCCTCGATGCCGTCGAGGGCGGTCTTGACGATCACTTCGGGGGCGGTCTTGTCGCCGGTGTACCAGGCCATCATGTCGGTGTCGGCGGCGCCCAGGTGCAGGCCGGACACGAGGGTGCGCTGGCCGGCCAGTTCGAGGCGGGCGTTGTTGGTGAGCGCCCACTCGGCGGCCTTGCCGGCGTGGTAGGCGCCCGCGCCGTCGACGGCGAGCCACGAGACCGCGGACAGCACGTTGAGGATCGCGCCGTCGGCCAGCTGGGGCGCGAAGGCGCGGATCACGTTGAGGGTGCCGAAGAAGTGGGTGTCCATCTCGCGGTGGATCACGTCCAGGTCGCCGGTGATCAGGTTCGCGCCGGTGGAGATGCCGGCGTTGTTGATGACGATCTTGACGTCCGGCGCCGCTGCCGCCGCCTCGGCGATGGACGCCGGGTCGGTGATGTCGAGTCGCAGCGGGACGGCCCCCGGTACGTCGATCTGCTCCGGACGGCGGGCGGTCGCGTACACCTTGCCCGCGCCGCGCTCAAGAAGGGAAAGGGCGAACTGCCGGCCCAGGCCGCGATTGGCTCCGGTGACCAGCACATGTGCTCCGTTGATCTGCATGCTCGCCACGGTAGAACCTGACATTGACGTCAGAGGCAAGCGATGTGACGCAAGTCATGTCCCTGGGCGGTCACCGCCGCAGTGCCCGTCCCAGGGCGATCGGCGGGTCATCGGAGTGTTCGACCGGTGAGAAGATCGAGGGTGCTCCGAATCGCGAAGGCCCTGCTCGCCAGATCACCAGAACCGCTGCGCGCGTTCGCGCTGAAGCACCGCGAACTGCTCAAGTTCGCCGTGGTGGGCGGAACGACCTTCTTAGTGGACAACGCGGTCTTCTATGGGCTGAAGCTGACCTTCCTGGAGCCGAAGCCGGTGACCGCGAAGATCATCGCGGTGCTCGTGGCGACGATCGTGTCCTACGTGCTCAACCGCGAATGGTCGTTCCGCACCAGGGGCGGCCGCGAGCGCCGCCACGAGGCGGCGCTGTTCTTCCTGGTCAGCGCCATCGGCCTGGTGCTCAGCTCCGCACCACTCTGGATCTCCCGGTACGTCTTCGGCCTGGACACCCCGCAGGTGAGTCTCCTGACCCAGGAGATCGCCGACTTCATGAGCGCCCAGGTCATCGGCACCCTGATCGCCATGGTCTTCCGCTTCTGGGCGCTGCGCCGGTGGGTCTTCCCCGACGCGCAGGCCCGGCCGGACCTGCGCCTGGCCCCCGTTCGCGACGCCACGCACGAGGCCGCCTGACGAGAGCGGAACCGCGCGAGCCGCCCTGCGCGTGGTGGCCGATCCACCCATCCAGCCGCCCCCTCCGGAGCCGGCCGCACAGCCGTCGCGCCTTGTCACCGCGGGCGGCGTAGCCCGTCCAGGACGAGCGTGATGAGGTCGTCGGCCTCGGCTCGCCAATTCGGGCGGTCGTGGGCCGCGCCGATGCCGTGCAGGGCCATCATCACGGCGCCGGCGTCCACGTCGTCACGAACGGCGCCGTCCCGCGCGGCGGCGGCCACCAGGTCGGCGACGGCCTGCTCCAGCTCCCGGCTGCCCTCGGCGAGGACGCCCATGTGATCGGCCATGAGCGTGGCCAGCGTCCTGGCCAGGCCCTCGTGAGCATGGATGTGGTCGACCATCACTCGCAGAAAGGTCGCCAGAGCCTCCGCCGCGGGCAGTGTGGCCTCAAGCCGGCGGGCACGGTCGCACATCGCGGCGACCTCCCCGTGGTAGACCGCCTCGGCCAGGGCCTCCCGGGTGGGGAAATGGCGGTACAGCGTGCCGGTGCCCACCCCGGCCAGGCGGGCGAAGTCGTCGAAGCGCAGGTCGAAGAAGTCGCCGGCGTCGAAGATCTCTCGCGCCTTGGCGATCAGGACATCGCGGTTGCGCCGGGCGTCGGCCCGCAGCGGCTTGTCGGCGGTCATGCGCTCCCTCGCGTTGACAAATGGAGATGGTCTCCATATTTTGAAAGTGGAGATTATCTCCAGTTCGATCGTACCTCATGAGGTGCGGCGTGAGGATCCTCGCCTGTCCGTGACGTCGTGGAAGGAAAGTCATGACCACCGCCGAGAAGTACGCGTTCCCCATGGCCCGCACGTGCCCGTTCGCGCCGCCGCCGGCGTACGAACAGATCCGCGAAGAAGAGCCGGTCACCCGGGTCAGCCTGCCCGACGGCGGCAGGGCCTGGGTGGTCAGCCGGCACGAAGACGTGCGAACCGTGCTGAACGACCGGCGGTTCAGCGCCGACCGGCAGCATCCGGACTTCCCGCAGCTGACCAAGGGCGAGGCCGCGACCCGGCGGCCGGACGAGGAGCGGGTCCTGATCGCGATGGACGCGCCCGAGCACGGGCCGGCCCGCAAGGCCGTGCTCGGCGAGTTCACGGTGCGCCGGCTGGAGGCGCTGCGGCCGCGGATCCAGGAGATCGTGGACGGGCGGATCGACGCGCTGCTGGCCGGGCCGCGCCCCGGTGACCTGGTGCAGTCGCTGTCACTGCCGGTCCCGTCACTGGTGATCTGCGAGATGCTGGGCGTGCCGTACGCCGACCATGAGTTCTTCCAGGACCACACGGTGAAGATGATCAATCAGTCGACGCCGCCCGAGGAGCGGCTGGCGGCCATGGGGGCCATGTGGGGCTACATGGACGGCCTCATCGCGGAGAAGGAGGACAGCCCGCCGGACGACCTGCTCGGGCGGCAGATCGTCAAGCTGCGCGCGAACGGCACGTACCGGCGGACGGCACTGGCCGGCATGGGCTTCCTGCTGCTGGTGGCGGGCCACGAGACCACGGCGAACATGATCTCGCTGTCGACCGCGGCGTTCCTGCGCAACGGGGAGCAGCTCGCGATGATCAAGGCCGACCCGGGCAAGACGCTCAACGCGGTCGAGGAGATGCTGCGGTACTTCACGATCATCGACGTGGCGACCGCCCGGCTGTGCGTCGAGGACGTCGAGGTCGGCGGGCAGCTCATCAAGGCCGGCGAAGGAGTGCTGGCGCTCGGCCATGCGGCCAATTGGGACCCGCGGGCGTTCGCTAACCCGGACGAGCTCGACATCGAGCGCGGCGCGCGCCACCACGTGGCGTTCGGGTTCGGGCCGCACCAGTGCCTGGGCCAGAACCTGGCCCGGATGGAGCTGCAGATCGTGTTCGACACGCTGTTCCGCCGCGTCCCCACGCTGGAGCTGGCGATGGATCTCGACGAGCTGCCGTTCAAGGACGACGCGAACATCTACGGCCTCTACGAGCTCCCGGTGACCTGGTGACGGACGAGCTGTCATCCCCGCCTCAGGAGGAGAGGGCCATGAGGATCGTCGCCGACACCGGCAGGTGCGTCGGCGCCGGACAGTGCGTGCTCACCGAGCCCGCGCTGTTCGACCAGAGCGAGGACGACGGCACGATCGTCGTGCTGAACGAGACACCGCACGGCGAGCTGGTCGAGAAGGCCCGCCAGGCGGTGCACGTGTGCCCTGCCCAGGCCCTCGCCCTGGAGGCCCTGGAGGAGTGAGTCAGTCCGTTCCCGGATGACTGGAGGCGCGGGCCGCGGCCCAGGGCATCAGCTCGGCTGCCACGTGCTTGCTCCAGGGGCGCACCAGGCCGCACAGTTCCTGGCAGCGATCGTCGCCGAGCGCGGCGTAGGGGGCCGTGGCCATCCGGTCGGTCGCCTCCTCGATCGCCTCACGTTCGCGGCGGCCCTGGTCGGTCAGGGAGCCGTCGCGGAGC
This sequence comes from Nonomuraea fuscirosea, assembly GCF_035917475.1. Lineage (NCBI taxonomy): Bacteria > Bacillati > Actinomycetota > Actinomycetes > Streptosporangiales > Streptosporangiaceae > Nonomuraea > Nonomuraea fuscirosea. The sequence continues at coordinate 4,527,272 of NZ_CP109074.1, forward strand.
CGGCCGCGATCCTCCAGCCGGCTCTCGGCGGCCGCCCAGTCGGCCTCGGTCCAGCCGCGGGTGACCCGGAGCGTCTCGGCCGGGACGGCACCGGTGGCGGCGTGGGTGACGAGGGCTTCGATCCCGGTGAGCCCGGCGGCCAGCAGGGCGGCCAGATGGCCGTCACCGCGAAACTCGCGCAGCAGGGTCGCGGCGTGCCAGAGAACCAGGTGCGGAGCGTCAGGCCAGGGCAGTGCGGTGTGCGCGGCATACAGAGGCCGCCCGCTGAGCTCGCCCGAGACCGCTTCGGCCGCCTCCCTGGCCAGCGCGGCGGCCTGCGACATCTCCGGCGAATCAATCGCGTCGCCGAGCACGCGGCGCAACGTCGTGTCGACCGCGTTCAGCCGGGCGTCCAGGATGTCGGCGGGGGAAGCCAGGCTCCATGCGGCCGGGATCGCCTTGCGTACCACCTGCGGATTGAAGTTGTAGAAGGTGGCGACCACCACCTCCGCGCGAACCGGGCCGAGCGCGGCAGCCCGGGACGCGAAATATCCCATCCGTCCGGTCAGTCCGAGCTGCCGGTAGGCGGCGTCCGCCTCCGGAGCAAAGTAGATCATCCCGTGCAACGGCTCCAGCGTCCGCCAAGTGCGGCGTACCCACGTCATGCAGGCGAAGATACCGACCGGTTGGTATATCGTCCACTTTTCCGGCGCCCGACTTCACGCCATGGTGGCGGCCGAAATGCCACCCGCCCAGGCTTCCGCGCGCTCACCCCGTGCCGGTGAGCCAGGCGGTCTCGCCCTTGTGGAACGCGTCGAGCTCAGCCGGCCGGTCGTCGCCGAGCAGGTCCTGGCTCACCGTCACGCCGCGGGTCGACTGGATCCAGGTGATGAACCGGTAGGACGGCCGCAGCTCAGCGAGCTGGGCCGCGTCCACCGGGAGCACCTCACCCGCGTGGACGGGGCGCAACTCGTCGCGCTCCATCAGGACCTCGAAGCTCATCAGCTTCCACCGTCCTTCCTCCCGGACGGCACGGGAGAAGAACCGGCAGTAGGCGTGGAAGTCGACCTCCACCCCCTCCACCGTGGTCCGGTTGAAGATCTTCGCCGGGCTCTCGACGGTCGCCCGGTCACCCTCGACCCGCGCGTAGGCGGGGAAGACCCAGTGCTTGCTGTTCCCGGTCCGCCCCATCCACGTCTTCGTCGCCTCGACGTAGGCCTCACCGCCGTGTCCGTCGTACCAGGTGGTCCGGACGTAGGCGTCGTCGTGGAAGCAGTCCCGCATCACGTCGAAGAGTCGCTGGTCGCGGGCGAACCGTTCCCGTCGCGCCAGGTCGAAGAGCTCCTCGCGGTCCAGAAGGGCCGCCAGCCGCTCGCTGTGGTCAGGGTTCACCATGTCGTCCTCTCGTTCACCGTGGATAACCGAGCACGGCCTTCACCTCGAGGTACTCCTCGAAGCCGAACCGCCCGAACTCTCGTCCGTTCCCGGACTGCTTGTAGCCGCCGAAGGGCAGGCTGCGGTCGAACGGAGCGCCGTTGAGATAGACGCGGCCCGCACGGATGCGATTGGCGACCCTGCGGGCGTGGTCGGGGTCCTTCGACTGCACGAAGCCCGCCAGCCCGAACGGCGTGTCGTTCGCGATCTCGACGGCCTCGTCCTCGCTCTCGTAGAGCAGGATCGACAGCACAGGGCCGAAGATCTCCTCACGGGCGATCCGCATCCGCGGCGTGACGTCGCCGAACACGGTCGGGCGGACGTAGAACCCCTTGCCGAGCCCGTCGGGGCGCTCCGGGCCGCCGGCCACGAGCGTCGCGCCCTCGTCGATCCCCGACTGCACGAGCGTGGTGACCTTCTCCAGCTGAGCCTGGCTCACCAGGGGCCCCATCGTGGTCGACGGATCGAGCGGCTCCCCGAGACGGACCTCCTTGACCGCCCGGCGCGCGGCGGCGTACGCCTCGTCGCGCTGCGAACGGTGCACGAGCATCCGCGTGGGCGACTGACAGTTCTGGCCGGCGTTGGTGTAGCACGAGTGCACCCCGGCGACGACCGCGGACTCAAGGTCCGCGTCGGGCAGGATGATGTTGGCCGACTTGCCACCGAGTTCGAGCGCGACGCGCTTCACCGTGTCGGCCGCGAGCTTGGAGACCCTGATGCCGGCGCCGGTCGAGCCGGTGAGCGAGACCATGTCGATGCCGGGGTGCGCCGCGATGGCCTCACCGACCGTGGGACCGTCACCGTTGACGAGGTTGAACACGCCGGGCGGCAGCCCGGCGTCGTGGATGACCTCGGCCAGCACCATGGCGCTGAGCGGCGCGATCTCGCTCGGCTTGAGCACCACGGTGCATCCCGTGGCGAGGGCAGGGGCCACCTTCGACGCGACCTGGTTCAGCGGCCAGTTCCACGGCGTGATGAGACCGCAGACGCCGATCGGCTCGCGCCGCACGATCCCGGCCCCCATCTCCTCCTCGAAGGGGTAGTCCGCGAGCACGCGGGCCGCCTCCTCGAAGTGGAACAGCGCCACCGTGGCCTGGCGTTCCGTCGAGAACGTGATCGGCGACCCCATCTCGCGCGTCATCGTCCTCGCGATCTCGGGCAGCCGAGCCCGGAATCCGGAGATGATCCGTTCGAGGTACTCCAGCCGCTGCTCCACGCTGACCTGCGCGTACGTGGGGAAGGCCGCGCGCGCCGCCGCCACCGCGCGGTCGACGTCCTCGGCCGTCCCGAGGCTGATCTCCGCGAACGTCTCCTCGGTCGCGGGGTCGAGGACGCCCAAGGTGCGCGGCGTGGCCGGATCGACCCACGCACCCCCGATGTAGAACTGGTGCCTAGTGGACACTGTCCAACCTCCTCATGGTGTCGCCGCGGCGAGCGGGACGTCGAGGCGCGTGCGGAGTTCGTCGAACGAGATCCCCCACGTCTCCCGGACGAGGACCTGATCCCCTCCGGTGATCTCGAATACGGCGACGTCGGTATAGATCCGGTTCACGCAGCGCAGCGCGGTGAGCGGATACGTGCATTCGCTGACGAGCTTCGGCTCGCCTTTCCTGGTGAACAGCGACATCAGCACGAAGACCTGCTTGGCGCCCACGGCGAGGTCCATCGCCCCGCCGACCGCCGGGATCGCGTCGGGCTCGCCGGTGTGCCAGTTGGCGAGATCCCCCGATGCCGAGACCTGGTAGGCGCCGAGGACGCACAGGTCGAGATGGCCGCCTCGCATCATGGCGAACGAGTCGGCGTGGTGGAAGTACGCGGCACCGGGCAGCTCGGTCACCGGGAACTTGCCGGCGTTGATCAGGTCGGGATCGATCGCGTCGCCCGTCGCCGCCGGCCCCATGCCGAGCATGCCGTTCTCGGTGTGGAAGATGACCCCCGACTCCGGGGAGAGGTGGTCGCCGACGGTCGTGGGCTGACCGATGCCGAGGTTGACGTACGCCCCGGGGGGAATGTCGCGCGCGAGCACCTGGGCCATCTCGTCCCGCCCGAGCGGGCCGCGGCCGGTGTGCTCGACGACGCTCGGAGACACCGCGCTCATGACGGCACCCGCACGATCCGGTCGACGTAGATGCCCGGGGTGACCACGGCCTCGGGATCCAGCTCTCCCGGCTCGACGACGTGCCGCACCTGCACGACGGTGGTGGTCGCGGCCGTCGCCATGACGGGATTGAAGTTGCGTGCCGTCTTGCGGTAAACGAGGTTTCCGAGGGTGTCCGCGGTGTGGGCGCTGATGAGCGCGACGTCGGCGGCGATGGGCGATTCGAGGACGTACGTCCGGCCGTCGATCTCGCGGGTCTCCTTCCCCTCCGCGAGGAGGGTCCCGGCTCCGGTGCGGGTGTAGAACCCGCCGATCCCGGCTCCGGCGGCGCGCATGCGCTCGGCCAGGTTCCCCTGCGGCACGACCTCCAGCTCGATCTTCCCGCCGCGGTACAGCTCGTCGAAGACCCAGGAGTCCGTCTGCCGGGGGAACGAGCACATGATCTTGCGCACCCGCCCGGCCGCGAGCAGCGCCGCGAGCCCGGTGTCCCCGTTGCCCGCGTTGTTCGACACGACGGTGAGGTCCCGCGCTCCCTGCCGGATCAACGCGTAGATCAGCTCGAACGGCATGCCGGTCGTGCCGAAGCCGCCGACCAGCACCGTCGAGCCGTCGGCGATGCCGCTGACCGCCTCGTCGACGGAGGTGCAGAGCAGCGTCATGCGACGTTCTCCAGCACGACCGCCAGGCCTTGACCCACACCGATGCAGATGGCCGCCACGCCCCATCGTTCACCCGACTCCACGAGCCGCGCGGCGAGGGTCCCGAGAACGCGCCCGCCCGAGGCGCCCAGGGGGTGCCCGATGGCGATCGCCCCGCCCTTGGCGTTGACGAGTTCGGCGTCCCGCAGCCCGAGCTTGAGCCAGGCGTCGACGCAGGCGATCGACTGGACGGCGAACGCCTCGTTCAGCTCGACGGCGCCGACGTCGCCCCAGGTGATGCCCGCCCGCTCGAGCGCGGCGTTCGCGGCCTCGACCGGGGCGTATCCGAACTGCTGCGGCTCCAGCGCCGACCAGCCGCGACCGGCGATCCGCGCGACCGGATCACGACCGATGGTCGCGGCCGCGCTCGCCGAGCCCAGCAGGACCGCGCTCGCGCCGTCGTTCAACGGTGAGCAGTTGCCGGCGGTGATCGTCCCGTCGGGCCGGAACGCCGGCTTCAGCTTGGCCAGCGCCTCGAGCGAGGTGCCGGCCCGGATGCTCTCGTCCTGGACCAGGTCGGCGCCGGGGACGGGCACCACGAGGTCGTCGTAGAAGCCGTCCTTCCACGCCTCTGCCGCGAGGCGGTGCGAGCGGGCGCCGAACTCGTCCTGCCGCTCGCGCGAGATCGAGAACTTCTCCTGCAGCTGCTCGTTGCACTCGCCCAGCGAGACCGTCCACTCGGCGGGCATCCGCTCGTTCACCAGCCGCCAGCCCAGCGTGGTGGAGACGGCGGTGACGTCGCCCGCCGGGAACCGGCGCGACGGCTTCGGCAGGACCCACGGCGCCCGCGTCATCGACTCCACGCCGCCGGCGATCGCGACCTCCGCGTCGCCGACCTCGATCATGCGTGAAGCCATCATGGCGGCGTCCAGCGACGAGCCGCAGAGCCGGTTCACCGTGGTGGCGGTCACCGAGACGGGCATGCCCGCCAGCAGCACGGCCATCCGGCCGACGTTGCGATTGTCCTCGCCCGCGCCGTTGGCGTTCCCCCAGAACACGTCGTCGACCAGGCCGGGATCCAGGCCCGGCGAGCGGTCGAGCAGTCCCTTCAGCGCGGTCGCGGCCAGATCGTCGGTCCTCGTGTCGGCCAGGGCTCCATTGAACCGGCCGAACGGGGTCCGGACCGACGCGTACACGAACGAGCTGCTCATTCGGGTCGTCTCCACTTCCTGCCCCATCTCAGGAGGCGTTCTTCGCTTGCTTGCGGATGTCGTCGTAGGAGAAGTCGTTGATGGCGTCGAGCAGGTCGGGCGTGTAGATCTCCGTGGCCGGGAACGCCTTGTCCACGAGCCCGGCGGACGCCATGAACTCGACCATCCCGGTGGCCGCCTTCGGATCGATCCCGCCCCACTTGCCGTCCTCGACTCCCTGGTCGGCCAGCCGGACCTTGAGGATCTTGACCTGGGACGCCATCGCGTCCTGCTCCGGTCCGTTGCCCCGGGTCTCCGGGTGCAGCTTCCACAGGTCGCGGATCGCGGCCTCGGGGTTGGCCTGGGCGAAGGCGAAGCCCTTCGCGATGGCGCGACCGAACCGCACCAGGACGTCCTTCTTCTCGTCGATCGTCTTCCGCGTCGCCGCGAACCCGCCGCCCCAGATGCTCGCGGTCTGGGGCACCGGCAGCGGGGTGAGCTTGATCCCCGCGTCCTCGACGATCGCGTACTGGGTGTCCCAGAGGGACAGCGCGTCGACCTGGCCGCTCTTGATGGCGTTGATCTGCTGGGCGCCGGCGCCGATCGGCACCAGGCCGGCGGCGTTCTCGGTCATCCCGTTGAGCTCCAACGCGGTCCGGGCGAACGTCCCGCCCGAGCTGGCCACCGCGGTCACCCCGATCTTCTTGCCCTTCAGGTCCGCGATGCTCTTCACGTTCGAGCCCTGGGGCAGTTGCAGGCTGTAGATCCAGTGCGGGTAGTACGACGCGAAGTAGACCAGGCCCAGGTTCTTGGCGTGACCGATCGCCACCGGCTCACCGGTCATCAGTCCGATGTCGGCGCCGCCGGCGGCCAGTTGCTGCGCCGACTGCGTGCCGGAGGGGAACAGCTGGACCTTGACGTCGAGCCCCTCGTCCTTGAAGTAGCCCTCGGCCTCGGGGACCACCAAGGTGGTGTAGCCGGAGTTCCAGCTGGGCGCGCTCAGGGCGAAGGTGACGGTGTCGAGGCCGTCGCCACCCGCCGATTCGCCCCCCTCCGAACCGCAGGCGCCCAGCGTGGCCAGCACGAGGATGCCCGCGAACAGGCCGGCCACGCTCTTGAGTCGTCTCGTCATCCTCGGTCATTCCCCATCGAAACTCGTGATCGCGTCTGAAGTCGTCGTGTCGTGCCAGTGCGGGAGGACGTGCCGCCCGACGAGGTCGAGCGTGTGGCGGGCGACCTCCGGCGGCGTGCCGTACGGGGCCACCCGTAACTGGACGGACGTTACCCCTGCCTGGACATATCGGGCGATAGTCGCGTCGATCTCGTCGGGCGTGCCCACCATGGGGAGCTCCAGCTCAGCGGGCCCATCCGCACCCATCCATGCGCCCCGCTCGGTGTAGTAGGCGGTCGCGGCCTTGAAGTGGCGCGCGGCGAGTTCGCGGGCCGTGGCGGCATTCTCGTGGACGACGCAGAACCTGGTGGTGGCGACCACTCCCCCCGTCTCGCCCGGCCGTCCGCCGCGATACGACCAGTAGGCGGCCGACTGCTTGATCAACAGGTCGTCGCAGTAGTTCGTCGCGCCGTAGAATCCGTCGGCGAGCGTCGCGGCACGACGGGCCGAGGCGGCCACCTTGCCGCCCACCAGGATCCGCGGCCCGCCGCGCCGCACCGGGGGCGGGATCGCCACCGGCGCATCGGTGTTCACGTCGGCGGACCAGGCCTCGCGCAGCAGCTTCAGCGTGGCGTCGAAGGCCGCGCCGGCCGGACCCGGCGCGGACAGCCCGGCCCGTCGGGCGACCTCCGGGCTGCCGAGCCCGAGGCCGAGGGTGAGCTTCCCGCCGCACAGCTGGTCGAGCAGCGCGGCCTCGTAGGCCAGCTTCTCCGGACTGTACGCCCGCAGGAGCAGCACCGCCGATCCCAGCGCCAGGGACGTCCGTCCGGCCAGATGTCCCAGGACCATCAGGACGGACGGGAGATGGAACGGCTGAGAGGCCGCGTGATAGCTCTCGCCCACCCACGCGGAGTCGAAACCATGCTGCTCCGCGCGGGCGAGCATCGTGACCGTGCGATCCACCTGCGGGCGGACCGGCTCCTGGGAGCTCAGGTCGAGTGCGATCCCCAGCCGCATTCAGCCGGCGCTCTCTGCTTGCTTGACGACGTCCTCGTGCTTGAAGTCGTTGAACGCCTTGAACATCGCGTCGGTGTAGATGTCCTTCGCCGGGAACTTCTTGATCAGTCCGGCCGAGGTCATGAAGTCGAGCGAACGGGTGAACGCGGCCTCGTCGATCCGGCCCAGGGTCTTGTCGTCGAAGCCCTGTCCGTCCAGGCGGACCTGGAGGACCTTGACCCCGTCAGCCAGCGCCTTCTCCTCCGGTTCTGACCCGCGGGTCTCCGGGTGGAGTTTCCACAGGTCGCGGATCGCGGCCTCGGGGTTGGCCTTGGAGAAGACGAACGCCTTCGCCACCGCCCGGCCGAACCGTTCGAGGATGTCCTTCTTGGCCTCGAGGTTCTTCTTGGTCGCCGCGAAGCCGCCGCCCCACGCGTCCGCCGTCTCCTTGACCGGGAGCGGTGTCAGGGTGACGCCGGCGTTCTTGACGATCTGGTACTGGATGTCCCAGAGCGCCAGCACGTCGACCTGGCCGCTCTTGATGGCGTTGATCTGCTGGGCGCCGGCGCCGATCGGCACCAGGCTGGCGGCGTTCTCGCTCATCCCGTTGAGCTTGATCGCGGTCCGGGCGAACGTCGCGCCGGAGCTCGCGACCGCGGAGACGCCGATCTTCTTGCCCTTCAGGTCGGCGATGCTCTTCACGGCCGAACCGTCCGGCACCTGCAGGCTGTAGATCCACTTCGCCCAGTAGGAGCTGAAGTAGGCCAGGTTCAGGTCCTTGTCGTGCCCGATGGCCACGGGCTCGACCGTCATGAGGCCGAGGTCGGCCCCGCCGCCGGCGACCTGCTGCGCCGCCTGGGTGGCCGACGGGAACAGGTTAGTCGTGACCTTCAGACCCTCCTGCTCGTAGAAGCCCTCGGCCTCCACGACGGCCATGACCGCGTAACCGGCGTTCCAGCTGGGGGACGCCATCGCGAACGTCACCGGCGTCAGCTTGCCGCCGACCTGAGCCGAGTCGCCGGATCCGCTGTCGGAACCGCACGCACTCAGCGTTACGGTCGCGCACAGGACGGCGACCGCACCACTAACGACTTTCACTGCTCGTCCGGTCTTCACGATGGAACCTGCCTCTTACTGGTTGGGGAGTGGGTAGGTGTCTTCGTTGAGCACTCGGCCCGGCTGCAGGGAGAAGTCCAGACGCGGCGGGCAGAAGATGTCGATCAGCTGGTTGGTCCCCGAGCCCACGGCCTCGCTGGTGTGCAGCATGGGCGGAGGGATCACGGCCACCGAAGGACTGCCGCACCGCAGGTGCCGGTCCTCGCGCCACTCGGTGCGGCGCTTGGACCACGGGGTCCGCAGGTGGTGGACGTACTCCCCTTCCACGGCGAGCGAGCACTGCTCGAAGTCGTCGTGGTCGTGCGGCGAGAGGGTGTTCGGGTCACGCGGACCGATCCTGGGCGCCAGGAAGTTGATCATGAAGGTGCTGCACCGCACGATCTGGCCCGGGCGGATGGCGTCCTGCGTCACCTGCAGGTCGGCCAGCCGGTAGGCCCGGATGCGATAACCCTCCGGCGGGTCCGGCCACGGCTCGAACGGCTTGGTGTTCGGGTGCGGGTTCGCGTACGCGTCCCGGTTGCGCGCCTTGTCCAGCAGGTCGGTGGACTCGGAGCTGAACAGCCGCACGACGGTGCAGTCGGCGACGCCGGAGATCGCGCTGCCGCCCGGCGGGACCATCACCACCGCCTTGCCCGAGACCCGCTCGACCTCCCCCGGCGCGCGGACCTCGACGCTGCACTCCTCGTAGGGGAGGAGCAGGACGTACTCGTCCGGCTGATCACTCCGCTCCAGCACGTCGCCGGCGACCAGCGTCGTGTAGGCGAGCACGAAGTTGTGCCCGCGGAAGTACCACGTCGACGATCCGCCAGGGGTCGTCTCGTCGGGATCCCCCGTACCGAGGTAGGAGAACTCCGCCTCGGGCGGGGTGGCCAGGGTGGTCATCGTCTGTCCTTTCGGGTCGGCGGCAAGATGCCGGTTCAGTCGTCCAGGCCGAGCAGGAAGGCGGGGTTGTCGCAGAAGACCTGCCGCAGCGACCTCTCGTCCAGGCCGAGGTCCAGCAGCGCGGTCGCGACGCGGATGTAGGAGTCCACCGGCAGCGGCCGATCCTTCTGGCCGAGGTCGGAGGAGATCACGGTGTGCTCAGGGCCGATCTTCTCGATCCAGTCCAGGAGGATCCTCGGGTCCCACTTCTTGGTCCCCTCGGGGTCGTAGAAGCCGGTCTCGTGCTCGATGAACGCTCCGTAGCCGATGAGCTCACGGCACTTCGCCTCGTCCGCGCCGATGACGTAGTCGGGATGGTTGAGCAGCATCCGGGTGACACCCTTGTCCTTGGCCGCGGCGAACAGCTGGGTGATCGACTCGGTCTCCATGTGGCCGCCGGTCACCATCGCGCCGGTCTCCTTGACCAGGTCGAGCACCTCGTAGACCTCGGGGATGAGCTCACCGTTCTCCTGGTGGACGTCGACCCGGGACGACGGCACCTCGACGCTCGCCGTGGGGAAGCCGACGCCCTCCGGATGGCAGTCGATGTGCCGGCCGGCCGAGAACGTGGGAAACCACACGGCCTTGCCCCCCATGCGCAGGCACATGGCCACCGCCTGGGGGTTGATGCCGCCGATCATGCTGTTCAGCGTGATGCCGCCGAAGACCGGGGTTTTGATCTTCGCCAGCCGGTCGCTCATCGAGAGCAGGTCCATCACAGTGTTGTGGTGGTGGGACTTCACCAGCACGCCCCTCATGCCGAGCCGCTCACCGTCCTTGCCGGCCTCGGCATGGTCGATGCGGCGAGGGAACGGGTTCGGGCCGGAATGGCAGTGCAGGTCAACGCAGCCGTTCAGCAGCTTGATGATGGCGGGCGAGTCAGTCATGAAGTCTCCGGGGTATCGACGGGGTTCACATCACCGTTCGCATCACAGACTGGGAGTTCACTATCCGGTCTGTCAATAGGGTGCGTTCGGAAACACTTTCGCGAAACACCAGGAAAACCTTGCAGCAAGACGCCGGACACGCTTACTCTCTGTCCGTACTGCGAACCGCGAGAACTTTTTTTGGGACATCAACGCGACGGGGTGGGGGCCGATGACGGAGAACCAGGACGAAAAACCGGTGGCTGCTCGCGAGCAGGACATCCAGGCGGTGAGCCGGACCGCGCAGATCCTCGGGCTGTTCGGCCCGGAGACTCCGGAGCTCTCCGTCGCGGAGGCCACCCGCCGGCTCGGCCTGAACCGGACCACGGTGCACCGCTACTTCAGCTCGATGATCAGCTCCGGGCTGCTCGAGCGCGTGGAGGACTCCGCCTTCGTCCGTCCCGGACGGTCGATCCTGCAGCTCGGCAGCTTCATGCTGGGACAGCAGCGCATCATGCAGAAGGCGCCGGCCTACATGCGCGAGCTCACGCTCGAGATCAAGATCAGCACCGTGCTGTCGCTGTGGGGCACCTCCGGTCCGGTGGTCTCGCTGGTGGAGGAGGCCGAGCATCCCACCGTGGTGACGGTGCGGGTGGGCTCGCAGCTCGCCCTGGACTCCTCGCAGGCCAAGGTCTTCCTGGCCTTCCTGCCCGACCAGTTCCACGCCGACCGGCTCACCGGCAGCCTCCCCGAGCCCCAGCGCACCGAGACGCGCCATCGTATCGAGGCGATCCGGCAGGCCGGCATGAGCAGCCACGTCAACCACCGCGGCATCTGCGTCGTCGCGGCGCCGGTGTTCGCGGCGACCGGCATCTGCGCCACGATCGCGGCCGTCGGCACCGAGCGGATGCTGCCGGACGCGCTGGACTCCCGGGAGGCCACGGCGTTGAAGGCCGTCTGCAAGCGACTGACCAAGGAGATGGGCGGCACGTGGCCCGAGGCGACCGCCTGATCGCTGCCAGCACGACAACCGAGGCGCGGGCAGCCTGCGCTTTAACCAGGTGAGGAATGACAGACATGCCGACCAGCACCGACACCGACTGCGCGATCCGCTTGGACTCGCTGTCCATGCTCTACCCGACGAAGTCCGGCGGGACCGTCCAGGCTCTCGACGACGTCTCCCTCAGCGTCCAGGCCGGTGAGTTCATCTCCATCGTCGGCCCCAGCGGCTGCGGCAAGAGCACGCTGCTGCGGATCATCATGGGCCTGTCCCGCCAGACCTCCGGGCAGGTCACCTTCGGGCCGTCGGAGGACACCCACCGCAACCAGCTCGGGATGGTCTTCCAGCAGCCGTTGCTGCTGCCCTGGCGTACGGTGCGGAAGAACCTGCTGACGTCGCCGGACCTGCACCACGCCCGGGACGCCGCGACCCACGAGAAGGCCGACGAACTGCTGGTGATGCTCGGCCTGGAGGAGTTCGGCGACCGCTATCCGAACGAGCTGTCCGGCGGGATGCAGCAGCGGGTCGGGATCGGCCGCGCCCTGATGCACGACCCGCGCATCCTGCTCATGGACGAGCCGTTCGGCGCCCTCGACGCGATGACCCGCGACCAGATGGGACTGGACCTGCTGAAGATCTGGGACCAGGATCGCAAGACCGTGCTGTTCGTGACGCACAGCATCCCCGAGGCGGTGCTCCTCGCCGACCGCGTCGTGGTCATGACACCGCGCCCCGGCCGGTTGGCGGACGTCGTCGAGGTCGCGCTCCCCAGACCGCGGCGGCTCGAGAACATCAACACGCCGGAGTTCGGCGAGATCGTCCTGAAGATCCGCAAGCTGCTCGACTCCGAGCACAGCGCCCACTAGGAGACCTGATGTCCACCAACACCAAGCGCCAGGCAGCCGGCCGAGAGGAACTCGCCGTCCCGGACGGTGAGACCGTGCCGGGGAAGGCGCCCACGAACTCGGACACCCCGGCCCGACGCCGCCGCCGAGTACCGGAGATCACCTACAGCGTGCTGGTGTTCATCGGGCTGTTGGTGGTCTGGCAGGTCGTGGTGGAGATGTTCGACATCTCCAACATCCTCGTCCCCGCGCCCTCGGCCGTCGCCGTCTCCCTGGTCGACGGCTTCCGGGACGGCAGCCTGGTGAGCCACTCGATCGTCACCATGAAGGAGATCCTGATCGGGTTCGGCATCGCGGTCGGCTCGGCGCTGGTCTCCGCGGTGCTCATCACCCAGTTCCGGACGGTGGAGCGCGTGCTCTTCCCGCTGCTCATCCTGACCCAGACCATCCCCAAGGTCGCCATGGCGCCGCTGCTGATCGTCTGGTTCGGCATCGGGATCAGCTCGAAGGTGCTGACCGTGGCGCTGATCGCGTTCTTCCCCCTCCTCATCAACGCCGTCCTGGGATTCAGGTCCGCCGCCCACGAGCAGGTCGAGATGCTCCGTTCCTTCGGCGCGTCCCGCATGCAGGTCATGCGGCACCTGCAGATCCCGTCGGCGCTTCCGCACATCTTCGCGGGACTGGAGGTCGCCGTCATCCTGTCCGTGACCGGCGCCGTGGTCGCGGAGTTCGTGGGCAGCTCGGAAGGTCTGGGCTACCTGATCCAGGCGAGCAACTTCACCCTGGACGTGGCCAGGACCTTCGCGGTGATCGTCGTGCTGTCGGCCGTCGGCATCGTCCTGCACGCGGTCGTCGTGCAGCTCGGCAAGTGGCTGGTCTTCTGGACCGCCACCCCCTCCAACGCCGCCAGCGAGGTCTGATCCATGACACGGGTACGCGACGGAATCAACGGCGGCACGCTCGGGACCTGGATCAAGCTGTCCAGCCCCGAGAGTGTCGAGATCATGGCCTACGCGGGCTTCGACTTCGTGGTCATCGACCTCGAACACACGACACTGGACCTGGCCGCCGCCTCGACCCACATCGCGATGGCCCGCGCCCTCGGGGTGGATCCGCTCGTCAGGGTGCCCGACCACGGCCCCAGCGTGATCCAGCGGGTCCTGGACGCCGGCGCGGCCGGTGTGGTCGTGCCGCACGTCGACACGGTCGAGCAGGCCCGGGCGGTCGTGCGGGCCACCTGCTTCCCGCCGCGCGGCGACCGCGGGTCCGGCGGCACCAGCCGCGCGGGTCGCTGGGGGCTGCTGCCACGGGCGGAGTACCTCGAGTACGGCAACGAGCAGGCCCTGTGCGTCGTCCAGCTCGAGAGCGAGGCGGCGATGAGGAACACGAGGGAGATCCTGGCCGTCGACGGCATCGGCGCCGCGTTCGTCGGGCCGGCCGACCTCTCGATGTCGATGGGCGTCACGGCGGGAAGCGACGAGGTGGACCGGCTCGTCACGTCCGCGCTGGAGGCCGCCGCCGCGGCAGGCGTCCCCATCGGCACCGCGTCCGCCACGAGTGACCAGGCCAGGACCGCACTGGCCCGGGGCTACGACTACGTGGTGGTCAGCAACGACACCTCGATCCTCGCCAGCGGAGGCCGGGCGATCGTGAACGCGGTGAAGGCGCCGGTCGCCGAGCGGGTCGCCCGATGAGCGCGCCCCGTGTCGCCATCGTGACGGGCTCGAGCTCCGGGATCGGAGAAGGGATCGCCCGCGCGCTCGCGGCCGACGGCTTCACCGTCGTGGTGAACTCGGCCACCTCGGTCGACGCCGGCGAGCGGCTCGCGGCCGAGCTTCCGGGGGCGAGCTACGTCCAGGCCGACATCGCCGATCCCTCCGACGCCGTGCGCCTGGTGGAGACGGCCGTGGCGCGGCACGGCCGGCTCGACCTGCTGGTGAACAACGCCGGGGTGTCGCGAGCCGTCCCCCACGCCGACTTGGACGCGGTCACCGCCGACGACTGGCACCGGATCCTCGGTGTCAACGTCGTCGGGACGTGGCAGGTCTCCGTCGCCGCCGTGAAGGTCATGGAGCCCGGCGGCCAGATCGTCAACATCAGCTCGGTGGGCGGCTCGCGCCCCCTCGGCAGCTCGATCCCCTACGCCATCAGCAAGGCCGCGCTCGACCACATGACGAGGCTGCTGGCCAAGGCCGTGGGCCCGGAGGTCCGGGTGAACGCGATCGCCCCGGGGCCGCTCCAGACCCGGCTGACCTCGGCCGGCCTCGCCACCCGGATGGCGCGCACCGTGGCGATGACACCGATGGGCCGGCTCGGGCAGCCGTCCGACGTCGCGGCGATGATCCTGGCGCTCGTCAAGGCCCCCTTCGTCACCGGTGAGGTGATCAACGTCGACGGCGGCATCAACCTCGTCACCCACATGGACGCGCCTCGCGACGCCGACGCGTGATCCGTCCCGGCATCGGCCGGGTCGGCGCGGGTGAACCTGCGGGTAAGCGTCCTACCTGAGCTCAGGGCTCAGGCGGCCGCCCGTGCGGCCCGCCGCACGGGCGGTGAGAGCGCCGATCGAGCAGATGATCGCGAACCCGAACAGGACGTAGCGGGCCGCGTCGAGCATCGAGGAGCCGCCCAGGTTGACCAGGGCGCCCGCGGTGGCCGTACCGAACGCGATCGACAGGCTGGTCACGGTGGCGATCGCGGCGGCCGCCCGCCCGCCCTCCTCCGGATCAGGGGTGTCGGCCATCACCGCCACCGCCAGGTGCGGGTAGGCCAGCCCGACGCCGGCCCCGGCGGCGCACAGCACCGGCACCCACAGCAGGACCAGCCAGCCGGGCGCGTCCTGGCGCTGCAGCAGCCCCTGGAGGAGGAAGCCGAGCGCCAGCAGCAGCGGCCCGGCGACGCGCAGCCGGCCGATCGTGCGCTCCCCGGCGGCCGAGGAACTGACGAGCTGTGTCGCCGACCAGCCGAGGGAGACGACCGCCCCGAAGAATCCCGCCACAGCCGGCGTCAGCCCGCCCAGCCGCTGGCCGAACAGCGGCAGGAACGACTCCACCGCCACGCCGAAGGCCAGCAGCGCCAGCGTCAGGTACAGCCACTTCAGCGCCGAGCCCGGCCGGTAGGTGGCGGCCGGGAAGACCCGGCGTTCACTGCGCCGTTCATGAGCGACGAAGGCCAGCATCAGCAGCAGCGCCACCGCGATGCCGGCCGCCATGGCGGCGGCGCCGGGCAGCACCCCCGCCACGCTGACCGCGGCGGTGGCCGCCGTGACCAGCAGCAACGACAGCACTGGGACCGGCGCCCCGGCTCCACCGCGGTCGCCGCGCGACAGCACCCGGGGCACGAGCAGGCCGCACACCCCCGCGATCACCGCCATCATGACGAACGCCAGTCGCCAGCCGCCGAACTGGGCGAACAGCCCGCCGAGCGCGGGGCCGACGAAGTTGCCGACACCGTACATCGCCGACATGAGCGCGTTGCCCCGTGCCCACAACCGCGGCGGCAGCGCCGATCGGACGGCGGCGAAGCCCAGCCCGGACAGCAGCCCCGCGCCCAGCCCCTGGGCGCCGCGACCGGCCAGTAGTACCGGCATCTCCGGGCTCACCGCGCAGGTCAGCGAGCCCAGCAGGAAGACACCGAAGCCGAGCAGGTAGGCGCCGACGTCATCCCACCGGGCGAGGAGGCGGCTGACCAGCATCGTCGCGATCACCATCGCGACGAGATAGATCGTCATGTTCCACGCGTAGAAGCCGGCGCCGCCGATGTCGGCCACCGCGGTCGGCAGCAGGCTCGACGCCAGGTAGATGTTGATCGCGCCGACGAGCACGCCGACGGCCGGCACGATCGCCGCCCCGGCGTGCTCAGGGCCCAGCAGTTCCCGCCACGAGGCCGGAGCGGGGTTGTCGCCGGTGGTCACTCCGGCGCTGTCAGAAGCAGTCATGCGTTCAAGCCTGTCGTTGAACGGGCTCCGGAGACTTTCGCCTGCTGCCCTGTCCCCTGCCTGGGCTCGGTGCGCGGAAAGCCTCAACGGCCGGTCGAAGCGCACCCCTGAGGGTTCAGGGCGGAGAGATCGGAGTGACGGGCTCGCGGTGGGAGGCGGACGTCGTCAGCGCGAGCAGGCCGCTCAGGATGAGGCAGACGGCCATCGCGGTGAACGGGGCCTGGTAGCCGCCGCTCAGGTCACGCAGCCAGCCCGTGAAGTAGCCGGCCGCGAAGCCGCCGAGGCTGCCAACAGTGTTGATCAGGGCCAGGCCCGCCGCGGCGGCCGCGCCCGTGAGGGACTCGCCGGCGATGCTCCAGAAGATGGGGATGGCCGCGTAGATGCCGATGGCCGTGATCGAGACGCCGAGCATGAGGAGCGGGAAGGAGTCGCCGGCGTAGGAGCAGATGAGGACGGCCAGGCCCGCGAGCACGGCGGGCGCCGCGAACCGCCAGGGGCGCAGCCCCCGCGTACGGGAGCGCCGGCTCCACGCCCAGCAGGCGATCGCGCCGAGCGTGAACGGCACGAAGGTCACGAGGCTGAGGGCGGTGGCGTTGTCGCCGCTGGGGAGGGCGGCGGTGACGAGGGGCAGGAAGAAGCTGATCGCGAACATCGGGAAGGTGAGCAGGAAGAAGACCCCGGCCAGCCGGATCGTCACCGGGCTGCGCAGGGCCGCCAGGAACGAGCGGTGCTCGCCGGCCTCCCGGGCCGGGTTTGACCGTTCGAGGGCCTCCCGCTCCTGCGGGGTCAGCCACGTCGCCTCGCGCGGCGTCGAAGGCAGGGCCCTGAGCACGACGAGTCCGAGGACGACCGCGGCCAGCCCTTCGACGGCGAACATGAAGCGCCAGCCCTCGATCCCGAACGTGCTGGTCCCGTGGTGGATGAGCCAGTTGGAGACGGGGCCGCCCAGAGCCGTCGAGAGCGGCACCGCGACGTAGTACACGCCGAGCACCGCGACGCGCTGCGGCCCGCTGAACCACAACGTGAGGTAGAACAGGATCCCGGGCAGCAGGCCCGCCTCGGCGATGCCGAGCAGGACGCGCATCGCGGCGAACGAGCCCGCCCCGGTGACCAGGGCGTGCGCCGCGGCGGCCAGCCCCCACGTGACCGCGATCCTGGCCAGCCACTTGCGCGCGCCCACCCGATAGAGCAGGTAGTTGCTGGGCACTTCGAGCACGACGTAGCCGACGAAGAACAGGGCGACGCCCAGCCCGTAGGCGGTGGCGGTCATGCCCAGGTCGGGGTTCATGTGGGGGGCCGCGAAGCCGACGTTGACGCGGTCGAGGTAGTTGACGAACAGCAGGGCGATGAGGATCGGCAGGAGGCGCCTGGCCGCCTTGCCGCCGGCTGTGGCGAGCAGGTCCGTGGACGGGGTCTGGGTCATCGTGCGCTCTCGATCAGTACGCGGGTGCCTGGGGGTGTGGTCAGGTTGACGGTCTCGTCGCGGCCGACGTGGACGAAGTCCTCGATGTGGAAGCCCTGCGCGGGGTCGGTCCAGCCGAGTTCGATCTCGAGGGTCATGCCTTCGACGAGCGGCTCGTCGTACTCGACGGTCAGCTGGGGCTCCTCGTGCAGGACCAGGCCGATGCCATGCCCGACGATGCTCCAGCGGAACTCCTCGCCCTGGCGCTCGTACGCGCGCCGGGCGAGGTGCACGAGTTCGCGGGCGACGACACCCGGCCGGGCCGCTTCGACGATGGTGTCGTGGACGGCGCTGATGCGGTCGAAGCGGGTGCGTTGGGCCCGGCTCGCGGTGCCGACGACGGCCGTACGGGCGATGTCGGAGCAGTAGCCGTCGATGCGGACGCCCCAGTCGGTCCGGATCAGCATCCCGGCCTCCAGCGTCTGGTCGCCGGGCCACGGATGCCACTGCCCGGCGCGGCAGCCGCCGCCGAAGATCGAATGGGTCAGTTCCTGCGCTCCTTCGCGCATGAGCGCGTCGGTGACGCGCGCGGCGACGGCCCGTTCGCTCTCTCCCGCGACGATGCTCCGCAGCCCGTTCTCCAGGTGGCGGGCCGTCATCCGGTTGACGTGCGTGAGGAGTGCGACCTCGGCCGGCGTCTTCACCTTGCGCATCTCGTTCAGCAGCGGCCAGGCGTCGCCGTACCGCAACCCGGGCAGCCGGCGCCGCAGACCCTCCACGATCTTGTACGGGGTGGCGCGGTGCTCGACGCCGATCAGGCCGGAGGTGATGCCCAGGCCGGTGAGGGCCTCGGCGACCACGTCGATCATGTGGTCGTGCTCCCCCAGGTAGCCCCGGATGTCCTGAATGCGCGGGCGGCTCTCTTCGCGAGCCCAGGTACCGGCCCCGTTCCAGGCGTCGGCGCGCGGGGCCGGGACGACGTAGACGGGCGGCGCGCCGTTCGCGGGCCACACGACGATGTGCAGCCGTTCCCAGGTGAGCCGCATGTCGGGGTGGTAGAAGCCGGACAGGTAGTGGGTGTTCTCGGGCCAGGTCGACACGATCGCGTCGAACGGGCCCGCGTCGAGCAGGCGCTGGATTCGGCCGACGTCGGCGTATCCGGTGGCAGGGGGGTTCGTCGTCATCGTGACGGCCTCTCGGGTGTGCTCAGTGTGACGGGGAGGGCGCCCTGGTCAGGGCCTGGGTGACGGCCGTCCGGATGAGGGTGGCGGCGGCGCGCTGGGCCTCGAGCGGAACGCCGTCGTCGCTCAGCGTGGGACGGGCGTGCCAGCCGCAGACGACCCCGGCGCGCACGGCGGCGCGCAGCAGGTTCTCCACGTAGTCGGCGTCCGCGATCAGGTCGGGCCGTTCGACGAGGTAGGCGATGAGCGCGGTGACGGCGTACCCGCCCCAGTCCGAGATGGCGGCGGTGAGCACGTGATCGGTCGTCACCGCGGCGGCCATCCCGGCGCCGCAGGGGCAGCGGCACGTTCCGCCCGCGGGCTGGATGGCCGCCACCTCCGGGATGGCGCCGAAACCCGCCTCGTTGCCGGCGTCGCCGATGCCGCAGGTGAGCACGCCCTGGGCGTGTGCCCGCTCGAACAGCGCGGCGCTGTCGAAGTGCACGTCGTGCCAGGGGTTGCCGGTGGCGCCGTGGATGACGCCCGCGCGGTTCGGGGCGAGCAGTTCGATGGCCAGGACGAGGCAGGGCCGCAGGTCGTCCAGGATGGCGCGGCTGAACTCGCGTCCGGCGTCGTCGTCCTGCGGTGAGACGTGCAGCGTGACCGTGCCCGGCCGGTGGTCGTCCTCGCCGAGCCGGACGTTGAGCTCGCCCGCGCGTACGACCTCGGCCAGCGGCCCCAGGAACCGTTCGACGGAGGCGAGGTGGACCTCGGCCCCGAGGCCCAGGGTGAGAATCCGGGCGAGGGCCACCGCGCCGAGGAGGCCGTCGATCTCGCCGGTGGGCAGGCTCGGCGGGCCGCCCGCGCCGCACAGGATGACGACGCGGTCGCCGGGTTCGACCCGGTTCACGATCGCCTGCGCCATGGCGGTGCTGAGCGGCTTGCCGGTGCGCCGGCGTACGGCCTCGTACAGCTGGTGGGCGACGCCTCTGGGCATGTTGCCGAGGGGGCGTAGCTCGGTGGTCATGATCTGGTCGACGTACTGTCCGATGATCTCTGGCAAGGGTTCGGCCTTTCGGGTGAGCGGGCTAGGCGCGCGGCGGGCCGGCGAACTCGGGCCGCCGCCTGAGCAGCAGCGCGACCACGGCTCCGAGCGCCATGACGGCGGCGACGACGAACATGGCCGGCCGGTAGCTGCCGGTCGCCCCGTACAGGCCGCCGGTCATGTACGGGGCGACGAACCCGGCCACGTTCGCCAGCCCGCCCGCCACGCCGATGCCCGCCGCCGCGGCGGCGCCGCGCAGGAAGCGCGGCGGCAACTGCCAGAAGACGGGCAGCACCGCGTAGCTGCCGGCCGCGGCGATGGAGATCGCGATCATCACGAGCGTCGTGCCGGGCAGGTAGAGGGCCACCGACACGGCGACGGCGCCCACGAGCAGCGGGACCGCGGCGTGGTAGTGGCGCTCTTGGTGCCGGTCGGAGCTGCGGCCGACCAGCCACATGGCCAGCGCCGCCGCCGCGAACGGCACGGCGGTCAGCAGCGCCGTCTCCCAGATCGAGAACGGCCGGCCGGACGGCGCGGCCAGGCTGGCGATGACCTGGGGCAGGAAGAAGGACAGGGCGTAGCCGCCCATGTTCACCGAGAGCCCGATGAAGGAGACGGCGTAGATGCGCCAGTCCTTCAGCGCCGACCGGACGTCCGACGGGCCGTGCTCGGCGGCGGCGCCGGCCTCACGCTCCAGCGTGGCCCGGAGCGCGCCGCGTTCGTGCTCGCTCAGCCACGGGACGTCCTTGGGTGAGCCGGGCAGGACGAAGAACACGAGCACGCCCACGATCACGGCGGGAACGGCCTCGGCCACGAACATGAACCGCCAGCCCTCAAGACCCCACAGGCCGTGCCCGTGCTCGATCAGCAGCGCCGACAGGGGCGCGCCCAGCACGACCGCGACGGGGATCGCGATGAGGAAGAGCGCGACCGTGCGGGCCCGTACCGGCGCGGGGAACCAGAGCGTGAGCAGGTAGATGACGCCCGGCACGAACCCCGCCTCGGCGATGCCGAGCAGGACGCGCACGGCGTAGAAGCCGAGCTCGGACTGCACGAACCCCATGGCCCCCGAGATCAGTCCCCAGGTCACCATGATGCGCGCGAGCCAGATCCGGGCGCCGACCCGGTGCAGGATGACGTTGGAGGGCACCTCGAACGCCACGTAGCCGATGAAGAACAGCCCCGCCCCCAGGCCGTACGCGGTGCTGGACAGCCCGAGATCGGCGTTCATGGTGGCGGCGGCGAAGCCGATGTTGACCCGGTCGAGATAGCTGATGACGTACATCAGCGCGACCAGGGGGATGAGCCGGACGGCGGCCTTACGGGTGGCTGAGCGCAGGGCGGCCGGATCGCCGGTGGTGATGTGGGTCATGACACCTCCTGGCGATACAGCGTATAGATTTCATATACGTTGTAAATAGCTGAATGAAAAGATCTTCATCGCCTGTACAACGTATCCGTCTGCGGTACGGTGGGAGGCGTGACCTCCCGACCCGCCCCAGACCAAGGACGTCCCGAGCCCGGCGAGCCCCGGCGAGCCCGCCGCGGGTCACGCACGCAGGCCGTCTCCGTCACCCTGGACGACGTGGCCGACGCGGCGCTGCGGCAGGCCGGCCAGTCCGGGCTCGACGCCGTGACGATCCGCAGCGTCGCCACCGAGCTGGGCATCTCCCCCATGACGATCTACCGGTTCGTCGACTCCAAGGACGAGCTGATCGACGCCATGCTCGTTCTCGCGCTCAGCAGGATGGAGGTGCCGCACAGCAGCGCCTCGGACTGGCGACAGCGGGTCATCGACATCATGGTGGCCTGGCGGGAGCTGCTCCTCGCCCATCCCAGCGTGGTCCAGATGCTGGTGAACAGGCGCGTTCCGGCCCACTCCGAAGGTCTCGGACGGCTGGCCGAGCACGTCCTGGCGAACCTGGAGGACGGCGGCATCACCGGTGAGGAGGCGGCGCGGACGTTCTGGCGGATCTTCTCCTTCACCTTCGGCCACATCGTGTTCGAGCGGCCGCGGCGCGACATCGACGCCGAGGCGCAGGCGGAGGCCGGGCGCGCGATGGCGGCGACCGCGCGCCTGCGCGGCTTCGAACGGGTGCGGGACCTGGCGGGCGAGCTGACCGACATCGCCGCGCGGGGCACGCTGGAGAGCTCGCTCAAGGTGCTGCTCGACGGGGTGGGCGCGCGACCGTCCGGCACCTGACGGGGCCCGCGGTGTACGCCTGGTGCAGCACGATCAGTCGCCGAGCGCGAGCCTGATCCCGAACGCGGCGATCACGGTCCCGGCGACCCGGTCCAGCAGCCGCCTGGCCCGGCCCGTGCGGAGCCATCCGCGCAGGCCGCGGGCGAAGGCGACCAGCGCCGCCGACCAGAGCAGCCCGAGCGCGACGTGCACCGAGGCGAGCAGGACCCCCATCGCCAGGTGATTGGTCTGCGCCGGGATGAACTGCGGCAGCACGGCGACGTAGAAGACGCCCACCTTGGGGTTGAGCAGGTTCGTCGTCAGGCCCTGCCGGAAGCCGCGGACCATCGCGTCCGCTCCCGAGGCGAGCGGGTGCCCGTCCGGCTCCCCGCCCGCCGTCCTGCCGCGGAAGGTGCCGGCCAGCATCCGGACGCCCATCCAGACCAGATACGCCGCCCCGGCCCAGCGCAGCACCTCGTACGCGATGTGCGAGGCGGTGAGCAGAGCCGTCACCCCGAGCGAGGTGAGCGCGCCCCACATCAGGGTGCCGGTCTGGATCCCCAGCACCACACCCCACGCGCTGCGGCGGCGCCCGAGGGCCGCGGTCCGCAGGATCAGGGCGGTGTCCAGACCTGGAGTGAGGGTGAGCACCCCGACGACGAGGGCGAATTGCCATAAGGAGGTGGTGACAGCCACAGCAGGCAAGCCTACTCTGCGCCTTCCGTTCTTGTCTGGAGCCGCTGAGCGGACATTCGTCCGTCTGCGCACGTCTTGGGCCCCTCACAAGCCCCAACACCCCCTTGACAGGTGCCGCGGCACGCATCATTCTGAGGCCAACCCATTGCCGACCGCTCTACGGACGATTGTCCGATGAAGTTCTGGCCGGAGGTGGGTTCACCCCCTGCGCCACAGAGGAGCCACTTGATGAGCAGCGCCACCGAGGGCGGAAGCGCCCGAACGAGCTCCGACTCCGGTTCATTGACGAAGACCTCCATCGCGATCGGCTTCGCGGTCCTGTGCACCTCGTACATGCTCAACGCGATGGACCGGCAGATCTTCTATCCCCTCCTGCCCGACATCCGGACCGAGCTCGGCTTCTCCCTCGAACAGGGCGGGCTCCTGGCCACCGGCTTCACCCTCGGCCTCGCCCTCGCCGGACCGCCGGCCGGATACCTGGCCGACCGGCTCTCCCGCAAGGCCATCGTCATCGTCAGCGTGCTCGTCTACTCGCTCGGCACCCTC
Organism: Nonomuraea fuscirosea; assembly: GCF_035917475.1. Taxonomy (NCBI): domain Bacteria; kingdom Bacillati; phylum Actinomycetota; class Actinomycetes; order Streptosporangiales; family Streptosporangiaceae; genus Nonomuraea; species Nonomuraea fuscirosea. The sequence goes on from NZ_CP109074.1 coordinate 4,550,434, forward strand.
GCCATACCGCTGGCCGTGGGATTCGTCGACATGAGCATCTACCGGCTGGTCTCCGGCGTCGGCGAGGGCGTCCAGGCCACCGCCCTGTACGCCGTGATCGGCGCGTTCTTCTTCCACCGCCGCGCCCTCGCCGCCGGCGTCGTCGGCGTGGCCTTCGGCCTCGGCGTCTTCCTCGGCCCGCTGTTCGGCAACGATCTCGCCGAGGGCTGGGGGACCTGGCGGGCGCCGTTCTTCCTGTTCGCCGCCGCCGGTCTTGTCATGAGCCTGATCATCGCGGCGACGGTGTCACGCAGGATGACCGAGGCGGTCACCGGCGCCGCCGCGGATCCGGCCGGGGCGTCGTACGACCACGTGCCGGCCTCCCCGTACAACCGCAACACGCTCGGCATCGGCATCGCCTGCGCCGTCTCCGGCCTGGTCTTCTACGGCTACCTCGGCCTCTACCCGACGTTCCTGCGCGAGGCGCTCGGCTTCGCGCCCGACCAGGCCGCGTTCGCCGTGTCCATGGGCGGCCTCGGCGCCATGATGGCCCTGCCGGCCGGCTGGCTCGGCGACCGGTTCAACCAGGCCCGCCTGCTGATGTTCGCCATGGTCGCCACCGGCGTCACCGCGTACCTGATGTACCAGATCGCCACCGCGGCGCCTGCCCAGTACCTGCTGTCGTTCCTGATGGGCACGTTCGCCAGCGGTTTCCTGTTCACCAACTGCAGCACGGCCATGCAGCGCGCCGTCCGCCCGCACCAGGTCGGCCGCGGCGCCGGCCTGTTCATCCTCACCTACTACGTGGCCGCGGCCTTCTCCGGGCTGCTGTTCGCCCGCCTGGTGGGCTCGCTCGGCTGGGACGGCGCCGGCCTCTGGCAACTCACCCTGCTCCCGATCGTCGGCGTCGCCGGCCTCCTCCTCGTCGACGCGTCCAGAATGGTGCTGCCCAGAACGGCCAAGTAGCCACGGGCCTGAACCCTCCAGGCCGGTAACGCGTCCCAAAGATATGAAGAGATCATGTCTGGCCGTTCTCGCGCTGCTCGCGTCGCTGTGCGCCTGCGGCCAGACCGTAGCCGGCCCGGCACCCGGCACGGCCGGGACCGAGACGATCGTGTTACCGAGGGCCGATCAGCCGAAACCGCATCGGCCTACCCTGGAGAGGCTCAAGCGAGAGGCGGCGGCGTCGGGCCGGCCTCTGGAGGAGGTCGTCAAGCGGTACGCGGCCCGGCTGGCCGCCAGCGCGTCGCCCAGGCCGACGGACTTCGACGGGTACGACCCCGCGGCGACCGAACCTGCCGTGGCGATCGACGGCGTTCCCTACGCCGAGCTGGTCGACCTCGGGACCATGGCCAGGTCGGAGGGCATCTCCTACGAGGAGGCCATCGACCGCTTCGGCTCACAGTCGTCCGACAGCCGGGTGATCGACGAACTCCATACGGAGTTCCCTGACGAGATCTCCGGCGTCGCCTACGTCGAGGACCACCAGGGGCTGCGCGTCGGCTTCAAGGGTCCCATTCCGGCTCGCGCGATCGAGCTGGCCAGGACCCTGCCCATGGAGGTCACCCTGATCGGCGGCAAGGGATTCTCGGCCGCGGAGCTCCGGCGGGCCCAGGACACCGTCGTCTCCTGGCTCCGCTCCCGTCCTGAGGTGGCCACGATGACGGCGCACGCGGATGACGAGACCGGCCGGGTCGAGGTCACCGTTCAGCCGAAGGTGATGCCGGACGACGCCGAGGAGTTCAGGCGTGGGCTTGAGCTCCCGCAACCGGACAACCCGCACATCACCCTCCAGGTCACGCTCTCCGCCGAATCGGTCGCCGTCCCCCAGCAAGGGCCCCAGTGAGGGCCCCAGTGAGAAGCACAGTGAGGAGCACGGTGAGGAGCACGGTGAGGAGCACGGTGAGGGCCGCGGAGCAGGTGCGGGATTTGGAGACGGCGTTCGGCCCATGGCAGGCTCGTGCCGCATGATCGATGATTGCGCGAAGGACACCCTGCACGGGAGGCTGCGGCGCGACCGCGAGGCGCTGCTGTGGAAACTCGACGGCCTGTCCGAGTACGACTCCCGCCGGCCGCTGACCGCGACCGGGACCAACCTCCTCGGCCTGGTCAAACACGTGGCCATGGTCGAGGCCAGGTACTTCGGCGAGGTCTTCGGCCGCCCTTCACCGGAGCCGCTGCCCCGGTGGCAGGACTCCGACGGCGGCGATCACTGGGCGGCCGAGGACGAGACCCGCGATCAGATCATCGGGTTCTACCGGCGCACGTGGGAGCACTCGGACGCGACGATCGACGCGCTTCCCCTGGACGCCCCCGGCCACGTGCCGTGGTGGCCGGAGTCGACGCCGGCCCGGCACTCGAACCTGTTCGCCATCATGGTGCACGTCCTCGGCGAGACCGTCCGGCATGCCGGGCATGCCGACATCCTGCGCGAGGGCCTCGACGGCCGGACCGGGCTGCGCCCCGAGCACGAGCAGCAGATCGACGAAGCGGCCCGCGCGGCCTACCGCGCGAAGATCGAGCGGGCCGCCGTGACGGCCGCACGGATCACGGCTTGATCGGAGGTTGCCGGCACCTTCGACGCCGTTGAGGTCCCGGTAGCAATCGCGGAAAATCCAACGAAGCCGTCTCTGACCCGCCCTTATTGGAGAGTCACTTGGGTCGCTGGAACTAGCAGCAAGAATGATCTTGACGGGAAGGGCTGCTCTGAGGGCCCAGATCTTCCCTGCTGCCAGCCAGCGCCGGCGACCTGGAAGCAGGTCAGCTCTCCTCATGTCGCCCATCCCGGTGTTACCGTCCAACGATGAACGATGAGCCCACGGTCAACATGCGCACCGTCGAGAGCGATCAGTGCCGAAACTGCGATCAGAATCGTCCGGTCCGGCGGCCTGACTGAATCTTCTCGCCTCCGGCAAGCTGGCCGACGCCGACCGGGTCACCGAGGCTGACATGGAGCAGGCCAAGCAGCTGTGGGCGGCGTGCCTGATGGATGTGCTGAGCGCCGGCCCGCTCGGGTTGCCGCTGCAGCCCTCAAGATCGGCGAGAATCCAGGCCTTTGATTTGTCCAGAACGAACGGGTTCCGTTCGGCGGCACGCGTGGCACTGGGACGGTGTCGGATCAGCGGGGGCGGCGGCGCTGGGCGGAGTCGGCTTCGGCGGTGATGCCAGCAGGCGGGGCAGGATGCGGGCGGTGGGGGTGGCCCAGTGCACGTACTCGAGGCCGCCACCCTTGCTGGTGCCGCGGGCGCGGCGGAACTCCAGGTCGAGGTCCTCGACGTTGAGGGTGAGGATTTCCTCGGCGCGGGCGGCGGTGCCGTACGGGAGCCTCCAGAGGACTCGTTCGCGCAGCGCGTGCGCGGTGTCGGTGAACAGCGTCTCCAGCCGAGCGCGAGGGATGGCGCGGTCGCCGCGGCGGCCGGGTTTGCGGCGCTCCAGGCGCCGGGCGGGGTTGGTGGCCAGCAGTTCCTGGCGTTGGGCCCAGGTGGTGAAGGAAACCAGGGCGGACAGGTGCCGGTTCCAGGTGGCGGCGGACGCGGCCTGCCAGCGATCCATTACCGCGGCGTACTGCTCGGGGGTCAGCGCGGCGACGGAATGATCCGGTCCGGTGATCGCGGCGAGGTGGGTGAGGGTCTCGGCGTAGCCGGCGCGGGTAGTGGCCGGGGTGCGGGACTCCAGGAAGCGCTCGATGGCTGCGGCGGTCGTCGAGCCGGCCGTGCCGGGAAGAGGGGTCGGGTCGGGCTGTGCGGGGAACGCCACGACGGACACGGGCCGTCCTCCTGCACGTGGATGTGACACATAATGGTGCCGAGTCGCCCGCGGCGCGGCGAAGGCCGAACTGGGCAGGATCCGGCAACCGCCAGTGCGACAGATAATTCATCTTCTGTGCCACAGCTTGGGTGTCAACCGTGAGCTGGTGTCCTGTGAGATGCATTCTGGCGCGCCCCACCGCGATCGTGTTCTTCGCCTTCCAGCGGCATTTCGTATTCGGCTTGTAGCGGCAGGTGCTCGGACAAGGAGCCCGAGACGTCAGGCGTACGGCCGCGACCACACCGGCCGCGACCGTGCGCGAAGATCCGCGCGTTCAGGATTCCTCGGGTGACAGGTCTTCTGACGGGTTCTCAGCGGGTCACGGCGGTCTGCTGGTCAATACGCGACAGCTTCTCGGGATTGCGCACGTGGTAGGTGCCGGTAACGTAGCCGTTCTCCACTCGCACCGCCACCACGCCATCGATCTCGCCGTCGACTCGGACGAGCAGCCCCGGGCCGCCATTGATCTGCACCAACTCGACGGACCTTTCCGCGTCGCGCTTCCACCAGCCGACGGCCAGCAAGCGAGCAACGTTGTCAGCCCCCACGATGGGCCGCAGCAGGGCATGCTTGACACCGCCGCCGTCGCTCAGGGCGACGACGTCCGGCGCGAGGATGTCGAGCAGGCTCTGCAGCTCGCCGGTCTCGACCGCTCGTTGGAAAGCCTGGAGGGCGGCTCGGTGCTCGGCCGGGGAGCCGGTGCCGCGTGGCCGGCGCGCGGCGACGTGTGCCCGGGCCCGATAGGCGAGCTGACGGACCGCGGACGGGCTCTTGTCGACGGCCTCGGCGATCTCGTCGTAGTCCAGGTCGAACACCTCGCGCAGCACAAACACGGCCCGCTCGATCGGCTGGAGCGTCTCCAGCACCAGCAGCATCGCCATCGAGACGCTGTCGGCCAGCTCCACGTCCTCGGCCACATCAGGCGCGGTCAGCAACGGCTCGGGCAGCCACGGTCCGACGTAGGACTCCTTACGCCGGCCGAGCGCACGCAGCCGGTCCAGCGCCTGCCGGGTGACGATCCGCACCAGGTAGGCACGCTCCTCCCGCACGGTGTCGAGATCGACGTCCACCCAGCGCAGCCAGGTCTCCTGCAGGGCGTCTTCGGCGTCGGTGGCTGAACCGAGCATCTCGTAGGCGACGGTGAACAGCAGGTTGCGATGGGCGACGAACGCCTCGGTGGCGGGGTCCACGCGGTCGGCACGGTCGAGCGGCCCCCGGTGTGTCCGTCGTTCGCTCGCTGCGCTCACTCACGCCTGGCCCCTGCCTGTCCACATTCAGCTCTACCACACGCATGAGACGCCGCTCCCGACCGTTTCGTAACACGCGCGATCGGTGATCCACGTCACATGACAGCGCTGTTACGGAGGGCGGGTAGCCGGCGTCTCGTGTTCGTCAGGACGCCGTGCGAACGATCCGTACGGCACGCGACACCACGAGCCCGAGTTTGAGAAGGGAAGCCCTCGCCATGTCTGCACCCACGACGACCGACCTCCGGTCGCGCATGCCCAACCCCCTCCCGTTCGTCCCCGAGATGGCAGAAGTCGCCGGAGGTTTGCACAAGGTCATCAAGAACGGCGCGATTCCGCAGACCACCGTCCACCTGCTGCAGCTGCGCGCCGGGCAGCTGCTCGGCAGCACGTACTTCACCATCCGGGAAACCGGCAACCTCCGCCAGGCAGGGGAATCAGAGGAGCGCATCACCGCCGTGGCCACCTGGCGGGACGCCGCCTACTTCACCGACGCCGAACGAGTCGCGCTGGAGCTCGTGGAGGCGGTCCTCACCCCGAACCCGTCCGGGGAGCGCGTCCCCGACGAGCTGTACGCCAAGGCGTCCGCGCACTACGACGACAAGGCGCTCTGGACGCTCATCATGGCGATCGCCCACATCGGCTTCTTCACCCCCGCCGCTCTCATCGCCAAGCCGATCCCCGGCATGCCCCCCGGCCAGAACTACAGCGAGTAAGAAAGGCACCCAGCATGAGCATCACCACGTTCGCGGTGGCAGGAGCGACCGGGCGGCTGGGACGCCATGTCGTCGACGTCCTCACCGCACGGGGGCACCAGGTCGTGCCGATGTCCCGAGCCACCGGCGTGGACATCATCACCGGTGAGGGCCTGGCCGAGGCGCTCACCGAGGTGGATGTCATCATCGACGTCGCCTCGTGGCACGCCTCCGACCAGGAGGCGGCGACGGAATTCTTCCGCACCTCGGCCCGCAATCTGCACGAGTACGGTCAGAAGGCCGAGGTCGCCCAGATCACCGTGGCGTCCATCATCGGCGTCGACAAGGCCACCGAAGGTTTCCTCGCCGCCAAGAAGGTGCACGAGGAACTCCTCCTGTCCGGCCCGATCCCCGTCCGCATCCTGCGGGCCGCGCAGTTCCACGAGTTCGTCGGTCAGCTTCTGGACTGGCAGCAGGGCGACGTCGCCTACATCCCGGATCTGCCCACCCAGCTCGTGGCCTGCCGCACCGTGGCCGAGGAACTGGTCGACCTGGCCCTCAACCCTGGCGAGCCCGCTCCAAGAACGCCGATCCCCGAGATCGCCGGACCCCGCAAGGAGATCTTGGCGGAGGCGGCCCGGCTCCTCGGCGCCCGCCGAGGCATCAAGGTCGTCGGCGTCGACGGCTCGGGCATGCCCGATGCCGAGATCGCCGCCGAGGGCGGGTTCCTGCCGAGCCCGCACGCCAAGCTCGCCGGCCCAACCTTCCAGGAGTGGCTCGACACCCAACCCTGAGCCGGCCCTATGACCGCGGCCTGGCCTTGTTCTCGGAGCTCCACGGCCCGGAGCTCCGAGAACAAGGTTTCCTCCGAACCTCGCTCGCCAGCGGCGTTCGGGGACTCCGTTTGACGCCTGGACTCATCACCGCATCCCGGAAAGGGGCTCACTCATGCCCGTCACCACTATCGACACAACAACCGCACTCGTCCTCATCGACCTGCAGAACGCCATCGTCGCCCGCCCCGCAACCCCTTACACCGGCGCCGAGGTGGTGGCCCGTGCGGTCGAACTGGCCGACGCCTTTCGCGACCACAGCGCTCCGGTTGTCCTGGTCCGGGTCACGGCCCGCGCGGACGGATCGGATGCTGCTCCAGGACGCACCGAGATTCCGCGCCCGCCTGGCCCCCTGCCCGAGGGCTGGGACGTCATCGTCGATGACCTGGCTGGCCACCCCGGCGACATCACCGTGACCAAGCGCTCCTGGGGTGCCTTCTACGGCACCGACCTCGACCTGCAGTTGCGCCGTCGCGACGTCACACAGGTCGTGCTGGCCGGGATTGCCACCAGCATCGGCGTGGAGTCCACCGCCCGCGCCGCCTACGAACACGGCTACAACCTCACGCTGGTGACCGACGCCATGACCGACCTGAACGCGCAGGCGCATCGCAACAGCGTTGAACGGATCTTTCCCCTTCTCGGCGAGAGCGCCACCACCGCCGAGGTCATCGACCTGCTGGCCAAGACCCGCGCCTGAAGATCTCACTCGATCACCAGATGAATGGACAGATGATGACGCAAGCGCCGGAATTGCCGCTGCACATGCGGCGGAACGGGTTCAACCCGGTTGAGGAGCTGGCCGGGGCTCGTGACGGAGAGGGTGTGGTCCGGGTCGAGACGCCGTTCGGCTCGCCCGCGTACCTGGTCTGCCGCCACGAGGATGTTCGCCAGGTACTGTCGGATCCGGCCCGGTTCAGCAGTGCCCTGACGCCGTTCCCGGGATCCGGGCAGATGGACGCCGACGAGCTGGCCAGGATGCAGGCCGGGCAGCTGATCGGATTCGACCCGCCCGAGCACACGCGGTTGCGCCGGATGCTCACCCCGGAGTTCACGGCACGGCGGATGCGCAGGCTGGAGCCGCGGATCACCGAGATCGTCCAGACGGCTCTGGACGATCTGGAGCGGGCCGGCAAGCCGGCCGATCTGGTGTCACACTTCGCGCTGCCGGTGCCGTCGCTGGTGATCTGCGAGCTGCTGGGCGTGCCGCATGCAGATCGCGCCGAGTTCCACGAGCGTTCCGTACGCCTGCTGGACACCTCCTTGCCGATGGAGCAGCGCCTCGCGGCGCAGCGGGAGGACCGCGCCTACATGGCGGGCCTGGTGGCCCGCGCCCAGGCGGATCCAGGCGAGGACATGCTGGGCATGCTGGTGCGCGAGCACGGCCACGATCTCCGTACCGATGAGCTGATCGGCATCGCGGGACTTCTGCTGCTGGCCGGGCATGAGACCACCTCGAACATGCTCGGCCTGGGCACCCTGGCCCTGCTGCGGCACCCGGACCAGCTGGCGATGATCCGCGACGATCCCGCGCAGGTCGAGCCCGCCGTCGAGGAGCTGCTGCGCTGGCTGTCCGTCGTGCAGTCGCTGCCACCGCGTACGACCACGACGGATGTGGAGATCGCCGGGCATGCCATCCCCGCGGGCTCGCTCGTGATCCTTTCGCTTCCCGCCGCCAACCGCGACCCTGCCTTCATCGACAATCCCGACACCCTCGACCTCACCCGGGGAGCCGCCGGCCACGTCGCCTTCGGCCACGGGGTGCACCACTGTCTCGGGGCGCCGCTGGCGCGGATGGAGATGCGCATCGCCTTCCCTGCCCTGCTGCGACGCTTCCCCAACCTGGCCCTGGCCGATGCATACGAGCAGGTGGACTTCCGGGTCTTCAGCCTGGTGTACGGCGTGCGCACGCTGCGGGTGATCTGGTGAGCGGGTGGCCGCTGAGAACTGACACCACCCGCAACCAGGAGCAGATCCATTGAAGCCTGTCCGGGAGGGGGGCGGCTCGGCACTTGTCCGGATCCGGGGTGAGTCACCGCAGCCAGCAAACCCCTTCACCCCACCCAGCAAAACGACCACCAAGGAGTGATCCCATGTCATCGTCGGCCAAGCTGCCCTTTCCGGCTCACGCGGAGCACGCCCCGCTTCCCCGGTTCTTTGGCCTGATGAAGGCGACAACGCTGTTCCTGGCCGCCACCCTGCTGATGCAGGCGTTCACCGCTGGACAGCTCTTGTCGAACGAGGGCGGCCGCCAGTTGCACGATGCCACGGGCGGCGCCGTCTCTGTCGCGCTGGTCCTCCAGGTCATCACCGCGCTCCTGGTGTGGCGGGTGGGCCACGGATCAGCGCGATATCTGATCGTCAGCGCGTTAATGGTCCTGTTGACCGGCATCCAGTTCGTGGTCGGCGCCAGCGGCGACGTTGCCATCCACGTGCCCCTTGGTGTGGTGCTGTTCGGCGCGGGCACCTTCCTGGTGGCACAGGTATGGTCGACCCGCCCAGCCCGCACCGCCGACTGAACTCAGCTCTTCAGCTCCTCGGCGAGCATCACGATGATGCCGCTGGGACCGCGGACGTACGTGAGCTTGTAGATGTCCTCATAGGTGGCCACACCGCGGAGAGGTCGGCATCCGTGTTTCGCGGCTGTCTCAAGGGCTTTGTCGATGTCGTCGACGGAGAAGGCGACGCGGTGCATGCCAATCTCGTTGGGACGAGTGGGCTCCGATTCGATCGCTTCAGGGTGGATGTATTCGAAGAGCTCAAGGCGACCGTGACCGTCTGGGGTCTGGAGCATCGCAATGTTGGCGTGGTTGCCATCAAGGCCGACGGCAGTGTCGGTCCACTCACCACTGACCGTGTCACGGCCGACGACCGTGAGACCGAGGTCTGTGAAAAAGGAGATCGCCGCTTCGAGGTCGCGAACGGCAATGCCGACGTTCTCAAGTCTGATGGCCATGCGTTGCATGCTACCGAGCCGGGTCGATCAAGGCGCAGAGTCAGTCCTTCACGCCGGTCGCGTCATAGCGCAGTTCAGCCAGCTGCGAATCGGGCAGTACACGAGCTGCGAGCAGTTTCAGGCCCGCTCGCGATCCCGAGTAAAGCTTGGATCCGTCACCGAGCAGGGCGGCGCCGACGAGGACGATCAACTCGTCGACCAGGCCGTCCGCGAGCAACGGATTCCAGGTCGTCGCGCTGCCGAACATGAGCAGGTCGGCGCCGCTGCCTCGCTTGAGCCGCGCAATCTCCTCCGGAGCCTCGCCGCGAGACACCACCCGCGTCGTCGCCGCCCAGGGGGCGTCAGGGTCGACCTTCATCGAGTCGCTGATGACCACAGCATCCAGGGAGGTAACGAGCTCAGCGATCTCGCGATCGCGGTCGTTGTGCGACTCGTCGGCGGCCACGGCGGACCAGTGCTCCCAGTTGCCGGGGAACCACGTGCTGCCGTACACGAGCGTGCCCGCGCGCTGGAGAAGGCCGAGGTTGTGACTGTTGAACGCATCCTCGAACGGCATCGAGGAGAGGTCCTTGTCGGGACCTTCGTAGTACCCGTCGAGGGACGTCAGGACAGAGACGATGAGCTTCGGCATGCCGTGATCGTAACTGCCGTCTCCCACAGGATGTGCGATGGAGGTCCTCCGGCAGTCGGCGGCGGCGTCGTACGGCAGGCTCAACGAGGAGCCGAGCAGGCCGCGGGGCAGAGCTTGACCTCGGGGTGGCGTGGCGACGGCTCGTCCAGCAGGGGCTGGCGCCGCGACTTCAGGTGCTGGTCGAGGAAGGCCGCCACGTACGTGCGGGTGAGCTCGGCGGCGCGCGGCCCCGGCAGGACGCCGGAGGCGGGCCTGACGCCGAGCGTGGCCGCCATCAGCGAGCCGTCGGTGAAGGACTGGTGTTCGGCGCCCGTCAGCACCAGCCAGCGTTTCCATCCGGTCAGCAGTTTCCAGTCGCGCTCCCAGGAGGGGTCGCGGCCGCCGGGGACGTGCTGCGGCGTGCCCAGGAACAGGAACGGCCGGGAGAACCCCTTCTTGGGGATGCGGGCGTAGGTGGTGCCGTCCATGTCGACGCCGGCTCGCACGCGGGGGTCGCGCACCATGGCCGCTATGGCACTCGCCCCGCCCATCGACTGGCCGACCATGGCGATCTTGGAGCGGTCGATCCGGTGGGAGTCGTCCCACTTCGCGGGCAGCTGGTCGAGGACGAACGAGACGTCCGCGGCCCGGCCCGCGACCGCCCCGGAGCCGAAACCGGGGTCGGTGTCGCTGTCGCACGCGAGACATTCGGCGACCCGCCCGCCGGCCAGGGTCGTGGCGTAACTCTCGTAGGTGTGGTCGACGCCCGCCACGACGTAGCCGCGGCTGGCCAGGTCCTCGGCCAGGGAGGTGAGCGTGCTCACCGGGTTGGTGAAGCCCGGCGACAGCACCACCAGCGGAAGTCTCCGTCCCGCGGCTTCGGCGTCCTTGACAGCGTTCGTGCGCGTCCTGCTGAGGATGTCGTCCGGGACGCCCATGACGCCGTAGCGTCTGATGGCGAGCCGCGATTCCTGCGCCGTCATGTACGGCGCCTTCGGCCCGTCACTCCGCGCGGCCGGATACCAGAGGGTGACCTTGAGCTCGCGCGCGCCGGCGTCGAGGTTCCAGGGATCGGGCCGGGAGGTGTCCTTCAGATACAGGACGGTGGTGCCGACCGGCCGGGCGCCGGTGGGGGCGGGCAGGGTGGCGGGCCCGGACGGCGTGGTCGAGGGAACGGCCGAGCGGGGCGGCGTGGGCGCGGAGCAGGCGGACGAGGCCAGCACGACCAGTCCCGCGGCGACGGCCAGGAGGTGTCTCATGGAGGCGTCCTCACTTGTGCAGCAGGGTCAGGGCCTTGGCCAGCGCCGGATCGCGCCCGGCGGCCGCGTCCTCGGGGGTCAGGGGCACGTGGTGGTCGGGCGGCACGCCGATCCGGTCGACCACCTCGCGATCGGGTCCCAGGTGGCGCCTGCTGGGGAGGGCCAGCAGGGTGTTGTCGCGCAGCAGGTAGCCCTGCGCAGGCCCGGAGACGGCACCGGCGGTCCTGGTGCCGACCAGCGAGCCGGCCCGCAGGTCCTTGATCGCGGAGCTGAAGTGTTCGCAGGCCGAGGCGCAGCCGCGGTCGATGAGCACCGTCAGCGGCAGGCCGACCAGGGCGACGGTGTCGTCGGTCCGCAGGCTCTCGCACCTGTCGTCCGCCGTGCACAGGTAGGCGGTGGTCGCGCCGTGGGCGAACGCGCTCACCAGCCGGATCGCCTCTCTGGGGCTGCCGCCGCCGTTGCCGCGCAGGTCCAGGACGACGCCGGCCGGCGTCCGGCCGGTGCGCAGCCGGGCGATCGCCTGCAACGCCCGGTCGGCGGAGTCGGAGGCGAACCCGCGCACCCGTACGTAGACGATGTCGTCGTCCAGCAGCCGCGACCGCACCAGCTGAAGGGCGCTCAGGTCCTGCTGGAACAGGCCGGGTTCGAGGGTCACGCTCCAGCGGCGGCCGGTGCTCTGCCGCAGCACCCGCAGCCGGACCGGGCGCGCCCGCGGGTAGCGCGGATAGAGCGCGGCGATCGCGGGCGTGGGCTTCCCGTCGATGAAGGGGGCCGAGCCGTCGATCGACTCGATGACGTCGCCCGGGCGCAGCCCGGCGGCCCGCGCGGCGCCGCCCTGGACGGTGGTGACGAACAGCGGCGGAACGGCGGTGCCGGGGTCGCCCTCCGCCTGCGCGCCGCCGACGTTCGCGAGGAGCCCCAGGCCGTAGCCGTCGCCGTCGTAGTGGTCGGGATGCCGGACGATGTCATGTGCCCAGACGGCGTGGTTGTCGCCCAGACCGGCCACCATGGCCTCAAGGGTGACGACGCCCAGCCGGTCGCGCAGGCCGGGGACCTTATCGGTGATCGCGCGGAAGGCGGTCTCGAACGCGGCCCAGTCGGCTGCGCGGTCCCCGGTCAGCGCCGGCATGGTGGCCCCCGGCACGTCGCGCCCGGTCCGGTTGAGCTCCTGGGTCAGTGCGGCGAAGGCGGTGCGCAGCAGCGGGCGGGCGTCCAGCGTGGCGCCGCCGTAGTAGTTGCCGAGGATGCAGAAGTACGCCTGCTCGACGACGTCGATCGTGGTGGCCGTCTGCGGGCCGGGAGGTTCCTGGGGGGCCGCGCAGACCGTCCCGGCCGCCCTGCTCGCCTGCTCGCGCGGCGGCGTCGGTGCCGTGCAGGCCGCCGCCAGCAGGAGGGCGAGGGCGGCGGCCGCGGTCCTGACCGCGCTCATGTCAGGCGCCTGCGGATCCACCAGAACGACAGCCAGGTGAGGCCGAGGGTGAGCAGGGCGTAGATCCCGGTCTCGATCCACTGGAAGGGCCAGAAGCGCTCCAGCGGCTGGTAGGTCGCCTGCTGCCGGTAGCCGAGCCGGTTGATCTCGACGATGCAGCCGTCCCCTCCGCCCGCCGTCGGCGCGCAGGGGCCCGAGGTCGCGGAGGTGGCGACGACGGCTCCCTCGCCGCCGTCGGAGATCACACGTCCGGACGGGTCGAGCAGGTCGTTGGCCAGGACCCAGGCGCCCGCCTGGCCGGGTACGGCCAGGCCCAGGGAGATCCGCGGGTTCGCCCCGCCGTCCCGGGGGATGCTGATGCTGTCCACGTTCGTCCTGCCGAGCTCGAAGGTCGCGGTGATCGGCGGCATCAGGTGCGGCCGGACCAGCAGCGGCATGGCGAGCTGGAGCGCGGCGAAGACGGCCAGGGTGAGGACCATGGCCGGGAGCGTGCGGCGGACCAGCATGCCCACGCTCACGCCCAGGACGAAGGCGAAGGCCGCGTACCCCATCGGGGCGATGCCGCGCGCGCCGAACACCAGCGGGGCCATCAGGGCCAGGTTCTCGGCGGCCGATCGGTCCAGGGGGTCGGCCCACCAGGTCACCATGAGGCCGCACAATCCGGCGAGGGCGATAGCGGTCAGGCCCATGAGCCCGAGCTTGACCGCCAGCCAGTGGGCGCGGGTGATGCTCTGGTTCCACACCAGCAGGTGTGTTCCCGCCTCCAGCTCGCGGGTGATCAACGGCGCTCCCCAGAAGAGCCCGGCGAGGGCAGGCAGCAGCAGCACGGCGAGACTCAACGCCATGAACGAGGTGTCGTGCCCGTCGAAGAAGTGGTCGTAGAAGCGGTCGCAGGTGTTGTCCTGGGCGCAGGCGGCGATGCCGGCGGAGTAGTCGGCGGCCAGGCCGGGGCCGGTCAGCGCCAGGGCGGCGGCGAGGAGCACGAGCAGGGCGGCCATCGTCGCGGCCGAGCCGCGGAACTGGCGCCAGGTCAGCCAGATCACCTCTGCACCTCCAGGGCGACCCGCCGCTCGGCGGTCCGCTGGTCCATGTAGGCCAGGACGAGGTCTTCCAGGCTGAGCCGGCTGACCGTCCAGGCGGGGTCGTGGATCGGGTCGTTGGTGCGGATCACGTACGTGCTCTGGCGGTCGGTGTGCCGCGCGGAGACCACGTGCTGCCCGGCCGGCAGCCGGTCGGGATCGCGGCGCGGGCCGGTGAGCCGGTGGTGGGTGGTGAGCAGTTCGTCGACCTCTCCGGTCACGCGCACGCGGGAGTCGACGAGCACGACCAGGAAGTCGCAGACCCGTTCCAGGTCGTGGACCAGGTGGGAGGAGAGCAGGACGCTGAAGCGGTGCTCGGCGGTGGCCTCCATCAGGTGCTGCAGGAATTCCCGGCGGGCCAGCGGGTCGAGCGAGGAGACGGGTTCGTCCAGGATGAGCAGCTCGGGCCGCTTGGCTAACCCGAGGGTGAGGGCGAGCTGGGCGCGCTGGCCGCCCGACAGCCGGCCCGCCCGTTGCGCGGGATCGAGGCCGAGCCGCGCGATCCGCTCCCGCGCCGTGGCGGTGTCCCAGCGGGGGTTGAGCCGCTCGCCCAGCCGCAGGTGCTCGGCGACGCTCAGCCCGGCGTAGACGGGGGTGTCCTGGGCGACGAAACCGACCTTGGCCAGCTGCGCCGGGCCGCCGGCGGGCCGGCCGCCGAGCACGGTGATGTCGCCCGCCGTCGGCGCCAGCTGGCCGCCGGCCAGCTTCAGCAGCGTGGTCTTGCCGGCTCCGTTGGGGCCCACCAGCCCGACGACGTGGCCGGCCGGGATGTCGAGGGTGCACTCGCGCAGCGCCCAGCGTCTGCCGTATCTCCGGCCCAGTGCCTGGGCCCGCAGGACAGCGGTCACGCTATGTCCTCCTGAGCTGTGGTGCGAAAGGTGGACATGAACAGGGCCTCGATGCTCTCGTCGTCGAGGCCGGCCCGGCGGGCCTTGGCCAGCCAGCGCCGCAGATCCAGCCGCAGCGGGCCGTGCGCGGCCAGCGAGGCGTCGGTGAGCGTCGCCGTCACGAACGTGCCCACCCCCGGCCTGGCGGCGACCAGGCCCTCGTGCTCCAGCTCCCGATAGGCCTTCAGGACCGTGTTGGCGTTGATCGCCAGCTGCGCAACGACCTCCTTGACCGTGGGCAGCTGGTCGCCCTCGCGCAGCATGCCGAGCCGCAGCGCGTGCCGTACTTGCTGGACCAGTTGCAGGTACGGCGAGAGGCCCGACCCGCCGTCCAGATAGAACTCGATCACCGGCGCTCCATTTATCTAGTCTCCTAGCACTTTAGAGAACTAGAGAGTAAAGGAAGCGTAAGGAGCGCTGCACCCGCCGGCGATCGCCGGTGCTCAGGTCTGGGCGAACATCCGGGGACGAGCGCGCAGGACCACGACGTTCGGGCCGGGTTCGGCCAGGGCGTCCGTGAGCTGCCCGGCCAGGGAGGCGGGCGTGGCGGTCCGGGCGGGGACGCCGAACGAGGCGGCCAGCTCGGCGAAGTCCGGCCTGACCAGTTCGGTGCCGGCGGGGGCGCCGAACGCGTCCGTCATGTACTCGCGCAGGATGCCGTAACCCCCGTCGTCCACGATCAGCCAGGTGACGTCCAGGTCGTGCTGGCGCATGGTGGCGAGCTCGGCCAGGCCGTACATCGCGCCGCCGTCGCCGGAGATCGCGAGCGCGCGCCGTCCCGAGGCGGCCCCGCCCACGGCGGCGGGCAGCGCGTACCCGAGGCCGCCCGCGCCCTGCGCCGACCACATGGGGCCGGGGAAGGCCGACCATGCCCAGTAGGTCAGGATCGTCATGTCCCAGAACGACAGCACGCCGGTGGGGATGGCCTCCAGGAGCGCGAACTCCTGCTCGTGGCCGCCGAGCCGGTCACGCACCCGCCTCAGCACGCCGGCCACGGCCGCCTCCGCGCGCCCGTCGCCCTCCCGCGGCCGCACCGCCGCGGCGAGCGCGCCCAGCGTCGCCTTGGCGTCGGCGTGCACGGCGAGCGAACCGCTCGTGTTGGCCTCCAGCTTGCCGAGGTCGGCCTCGATGTGGATGACGCGGCCTTTCGGGCGCATCGTGTGGTAGTTGCTGGACAGCTCCCCCAGCCCCGTGCCCGCGACCAGCAGCACGTCCGCCTGCTCCAGGAAGTCCGTGACGTACCGGTCCTCCAGCCACGACCGCAGCGACAGCGGGTGCTCGCAGGGGAAGACGCCCTTCGCGGCGAACGTGGTGGCCACCGGCGCACGCAGCCGCTCGGCCAGGGCGAGGAGCTCCGGCCCCGCCCCTGACAGGGACGTCCCGCCGCCGGCCAGGATGACGGGGTTCGCGGCGGAGTCGAGTGCCCGCGCGGCCTGGCGTACCAGCTCGGCACGGGGAAGCGGCGTGCGCGGGCGCACGCTGAGATCGGCCGGAGGCGGGACGTCCGTGGGCGCGAGCAGGATGTCCTGCGGGATCTCGACCCACGCGGGCCCCTGCGGCACGCTGAGCGCCGCCTCCCAGGCCTGGGCCAGCGCGGACGGGATCTGCGCGGCCGACCGCACCACCTGGACCGAGACGGCCACGCCGCGGAAGGAGGCCGCCTGGTCGGGGAGCTCGTGCAGGTAGCCCTTCCTGCGGCCGCCCAGCCCGTCGGACGGGATCTGACTGGAGATCCCGACCACGGGCGCGCAGGCCAGGCGTGACTCCATCAGGGCGGGCAGGGTGGCCAGCGCGCCGGGTCCCGTGGAGACCATGAACGGGGTCACCGTCCCGGTGGCCCGCGCGTGACCGTCGGCGGCGAAGGCGACGCCCAGTTCGGTACGGCATCCGACGTAGCGCAGCGATGAGCGGCGCAAGGCGTCGAACAGGGCGAGCGCGTGCTGGCCCGGCTCGCCGAACACGGTCGTGGCGCCGAGCGCGGCCAGGGTCTCGACGACCAGGTCGCCGCCGGTCCTCATGCCCGCCACCTCCACGCGACCAGGCCGCCCACCGCCGTCATGCCCGCCGCTCTCACGCCCGCCGTCCTCACGCCTGTCCCCTCCTCAGTGCGAACAAGCTGATCAGGTCGTAGGCGACGTGCGCGGCGGCGACCGCGGTGATCTCGGCGTGGTCGTAGGCCGGCGACACCTCCACCACGTCGGCGCCGACGAGGTTGCAGCCCGACAGCCCGCGCAGGATCTCCAGCAGCTCGCGGCTGGTCAGACCGCCCGCCTCCGGGGTGCCCGTGCCCGGGGCGTGGGCGGGGTCGAGCGCGTCGATGTCGACGGAGATGTAGAGCGGGCGCTCGCCGATCCGCTGCCGCAGGGCCTCGGCGACCTCGTCGGGGCCGCGCCGCATGACGTCGGACGCGGTGACGATGCCGAATCCGAGCCTGCGGTCCTCCTTCAGGTCGGCCTTGCCGTAGAGCGGGCCCCTGATGCCGACGTGGCTCAGCGCCTCGGTGTCGAGGACGCCCTCCTCGACCGCGCGGCGGAAGGGCGTGCCATGGGTGTACTCGGCGCCGAAGTAGGTGTCCCAGGTGTCCAGGTGGGCGTCGAAGTGCAGCAGCGCCAGCGGCCCGTGCTCGCGGGCCGCCGCCCGCAGCAGCGGCAGCGCGATGGTGTGGTCGCCGCCGATGGTGAGGAGCCGGGCGTCGAACTCCCCTGCCGCCTGCTCGATCGTCTCGATGGCCTGCCCGATGTCGAACGGGTTGCAGGCGATGTCACCGGCGTCGGCGACCTGGAGATCGGCGAACGGCGAGACGTCCAGAGCGGGGTTGTAGGGCCGGATCAGCTTGCTGCCCTGACGCACGGCGGCCGGGCCGAAGCGGGCGCCCGGACGGTAGGAGACCCCGCTGTCGAACGGTACTCCCACGATCGCGACGTCGGCCCGCTCCACCTGATCGATGCGGGGCAACCGGGCGTAGGTGTCGGGCCCTGCGAAGCGTGGCACCTGCGAGGCGTCGACGGGTCCCTGCGGCATGAATCTCCCCTTGTGAACAGCATATTTCGGCTTAAAAGGCGCTATTGACACCCATGGCAACGCAGACCACTATGTCGGAAAACCTCGTTTACCGGAAGGCAACCGCGTTGTCCGATCAACTCTGGGGTGGACGCTTCCGCTCGCCTGCCGACCCGTCCCTGCTCGCCCTCTCCCGGGCGCCCGACAGCTACTTCCGCATGTCCCCGTACGACCTGGCGGGCTCGCGCTCCCACGTCCGTGAGCTGCGGCGGGCCGGGATCCTCGACGAGGGCGAGGCGGAGCGGCTGCTGGCGGCGATCGACACGCTGGACGAGGACGTCCGTGCTGGCCGCGTCGGCCCGAACGACTCCGACGAGGACGTGCACACCTTCCTGGAACGGGTGCTGGTCGAGCGGCTGGGCGAGGTCGGCGGCAAGCTGCGCGCCGGCCGCTCGCGCAACGACCAGACGGCCAACGACCTGCGGCTCTACCTGCGCGACCACGCCAGGAAACTGGTGCTGGCGCTGGCCGGGCTGCAGGACGCGCTGGTGGCCCAGGCCCGCGCGCACGTCCGTACGGCCGCGCCCGGCTTCACCCACCTGCAGCCCGCCCAGCCGATCGTGTTCGGGCACCAGCTGCTCGCCCACGCGCAGGCCTTCGCCCGCGACGCCGACCGGCTGCGGGACTGGGACCGGCGCACCGCGCTGTCCCCGCTGGGCTCGGCCGCGCTGGCGGGGTCGGCGATCGCCGTCCATCCGGAGTTGTCGGCGGCGGAGCTGGGCTACGACGGCCCGTGCGAGAACTCCATCGACGCCGTCGCCGCCCGCGACCACGTGGCCGAGTTCCTGTTCGCCGCCTCGATGCTCGCCGTCAACCTGTCGCGGCTGGCCGAGGAGGTCTGCCTCTGGGCCGCCCGCCAGTTCCGCTGGGTGGAGCTGCACGACTCCTTCGCCACCGGCAGTTCGATCATGCCGCAGAAGAAGAACCCCG
Source organism: Nonomuraea fuscirosea (assembly GCF_035917475.1). Classification (NCBI taxonomy): domain Bacteria; kingdom Bacillati; phylum Actinomycetota; class Actinomycetes; order Streptosporangiales; family Streptosporangiaceae; genus Nonomuraea; species Nonomuraea fuscirosea. The sequence continues at coordinate 4,569,205 of NZ_CP109074.1, forward strand.
ACATCGCGGAGCTGACCAGGGGCAAGGCGGGCCGCCTGCTCGGCAACCTCAACGGCCTGATGGCGACGCTGAAGGCGATGCCGCTGGCCTACAACAGGGACCTGGCCGAGGACAAGGCCGCCGTCTTCGACACCGTGGACACCCTGGCCATCGTGCTGCCGGCCATGGCCGGGCTGGTGCGCACGCTGTCGGTGAACGTCGACGAGCTGCGCACGCAGGCGAGCGCGGGCTTCACGCTGGCCACCGAGGTGGCGGACTGGCTCTCGCGGCGCGGCGTGCCGTTCAGCCAGGCCCACGAGATCACCGGCATGCTCGTGCGTACGTGCGAGGACAAGGGCCTGGACCTGCACGAGCTGTCGGACGCGGACCTGGCCGCGGTGGACCCGCGGCTGACGCCGGACGTGCGCCCGCACCTCACGATCGAGGCGGCGCTGGCCGCGCGCACGGGCTACGGCGCCACCGCGCCCGAGCGGGTTCTCGAGCAGATCGACCGCCTCGACGGGCTGCTGGAGCGGCAGCGCGCCTGGGCACGCGACTACGCGGGCCCTGCGACGTGATCTCGATTCCCGACACCCCCGGTCTCGGCCCGCGGGCCCGCGAGCTGCGCCGCCGGCGCCGGCTCAGCCTGACCGAGGTGGCCGAGCGGGCGGGGCTCACCAAGGGCTTCCTGTCCAGGTTCGAGCGCGGCCAGGTGTCCATCTCGGTGGCCTCCCTGCTGCGCCTGTGCTCGGCGCTCGACCTGGACGTGGCCGACCTGTTCGACGGCTCCAGCGGGCGGCTGGTCAGGGCCGGGAACCGGGGCAGGCTCGAGTTCGGCGGCACCGGCATGACCGAGTACCAGCTCACGCCGAAGGACGAGAGCAGGCTGCTGGTCCTGCTCAGCGAGATCGAGCCGGGCGGCGGGTCGGGCCACGAGCCGTACGCGCTGCCCGTCGACATCGAGTTCGTGCACGTCCTCAAGGGGCTGTTCACGATCGACGCCTCGGGCGAGCGGGTCGAGATGCGTGAGGGCGACTCGTTCCTGTTCCCCGGCGACACCCCCCACACCTTCACCAACCCCGGTGACGAGGTCACCCGAGTCCTGTGGGTGTTGGCGCCCGCGCTCACCTCCCGCTCGTGAGGAGATCCCTATGTCCCTAGATGTCGCCCATCTGCCCCGGGTGGCGCGCAAACACTACGGCCGGTACGTGGCCGCGGTCGTCGTGGTGGCCGTGCTCGTGGCGATCGTCGTCTCGTTCGCCGGCGGGCAGATCGAGTGGAGCGTGGTCGGGCAGTATCTGACCGCGCGGGCCATCCTGACCGGTGTGGTCAACACGTTCGTCATGGCGGTCTTCGCGATGATCGTCGGATTGGCCCTGGGCGTGCTGTTCGCGGTGATGCGCATGTCGCGCAACCCGGTCACCCGCGGCGTCTCCTACCTCTACACCTGGATCTTCCGCGGCACGCCGCAACTGCTGCAGCTCTTCCTCTGGTTCAACCTGGCGCTCGTCTTCCCCTACTTCGTCATCCCCGGCATCGTCGAGGCGCGCACGGTCGACCTGATGACCCCGTTCGTCGCCGCGCTGCTCGGGCTGGGCATCTGCCAGGGCGCCTACACCTCGGAGGTGGTCCGCGGCGGCATCCTCTCGGTCGACCACGGCCAGACCGAGGCCGCGCAGGCGATCGGGATGACGCGCTTCCAGACGCTGCGCAGGATCGTGCTGCCGCAGGCGATGCGGGTCATCCTGCCGCCGATCGGCAACGAGTTCATCAGCATGGTGAAGCTCACCTCGCTGGCCAGCGCGATCCAGTACCAGGAGGTGCTGCACAGCGCCCAGAACATCTACTACGCCAACAACCGCGTCATGGAGCTGCTGTTCGTGGCGACGTTCTGGTACCTGATCGTGGTCAGCCTCCTGAGCCTGGGCCAGCTGGTCGTCGAGCGCCGTTTCTCCCGAGGAGTGAAGAGATGATCAAGGCGGTCGACGTGCACAAGCGCTTCGGCGCCCACCACGTGCTCAAGGGCATCTCGCTGGAGGTGGCCGCGGGCGAGGTGCTGTGCGTCATCGGGCCGTCCGGCTCGGGCAAGAGCACGTTCCTGCGCTGCATCAACCAGCTGGAGACGATCGACGAGGGCGCCGTCTGGGTGGACGACGAACTGCTCGGGTACGTCGAGCGCGACGGGAAGCTGCACCAGCTCAGCGACGCCCAGATCGCCCGGCAGCGGCGTCCCATCGGGATGGTGTTCCAGCGGTTCAACCTGTTCCCGCACATGACCGCGCTGGAGAACGTGGTCGAGGGCCCGATCAGGGTGCTGCGCGAATCACGCGACACCGCCCACGCCCGGGGGCTGGAGTTGCTGGAGCGGGTGGGGCTGAAGGACAAGGGCGGCGCCTACCCGTCGACCCTGTCGGGCGGCCAGCAGCAGCGGGTGGCGATCGCCCGCGCCCTGGCGATGCGGCCGCGGCTGATGTTGTTCGACGAGCCCACCTCGGCGCTCGATCCCGAGCTGGTCGGCGAGGTGCTGGCGGTCATGCGCGACCTGGCCGGCTCGGGCATGACCATGATCGTCGTCACCCACGAGCTGGGGTTCGCCAAGGAGGTCGCGAACCAGGTCGTGTTCATGGACGACGGCCGCGTCGTCGAGACGGGACCGCCCGACCAGGTCCTGGTCAACCCCGCGCACGAGCGTACGAAGACCTTTCTCTCAGCAGTCCTCTAGGAGTCGCTTTGTTCCGTCCCATCGTCCTGCTCGCCTGCCTCGCCGTGGCCGCGACCGCGTGCACCGCGAAGGCGCCAGAAACCCTCAAGACCGCCTCGGACGGCGGTCTGCCGCCGAAGATCGCCGAGTCCAAGACCCTGGTGGTCGGCAACGTGCCCAACTACCCGCCGCTGGAGTTCAAGGACCCCAAGACCAACCAGCTCACCGGCTTCGACATCGACCTCGGCGACGCCGTCGGCAAGCAGCTCGGCGTCACGGTCAAGTGGCAGGAGACCTCCTTCGAGCAGTTGCAGAGCGCGGTCACCACCGGGCGGATCGACATGATCCTGTCGGGGATGAGCGACCTGCCGGAGCGCCGGGAGACGCTCGACCTGGTCGGCTACATGAGCTCGGGCGCGCAGTTCTTCTCCACCTCCAAGATCGCCGATCCGAAGGACCTGTGCGGCAAGACCGTGGGCGCCAGCCGCCGCACCTCCTTCCCCGGCGAGATCAAGAAGTGGAGCGAGCAGAACTGCTCCGGCAAGCCGATCAAGATCGTCGGCACGGAGGGCTCCGCGGACGCGCGCACCCAGCTCACCCAGGGCAGGCTCGACGCGGCGGTCCAGGGCAGCGAGACCCTCCCTTACATCTCCAAGCAGGACCCCGGCAAGTTCAACGTCATCGGCGAGCCGTTCACCGAGGTCAACCAGGCCATGGGATTCGGCAAGCAGGACCCGCGCCTGCGCGACGCGGTCATCAAGGCGCTGGGCGCGCTGCAGCAGGACGGCACCTACGCGCGGCTGCTCGACAAGTGGGGCCTCAAGGGCAACGCCATCAAGCAGGTCACCCTCAACGGGGCCGCCGCGTGAGAGCCCGCTCGTGAGCCGCTGGCCGCACGGGAAAAGGTCGTGCGTGTCGCTCGCGTTCGACCTCGACGGGCCGACGGGCGGCGCGATGCTGGACGGCAGCATCTGGGGCAAGCCCGAGTACTTCACACTCGGTTCGTACGGGCCGTGGCGGGCACTGCCCAGGATCCTCGACCTGCTGGACGCCTTCGAGCTGCCCGCCACCTTCTACACGCCCGCCTGGATCGTGGAGACGTGGCCGGAGCGGTGCCGGGCGATCGTGGAGCGCGGGCACGAGGTGGCCCACCACGGCTACCGGCACGAGCCGTACTTCGGCAGGTCCGAGGCCGAGCAGCGCGACATCCTCACACGCAGCCAGGCGGTCTTCAAGAACGTGCTCGGCGTCGAGGCGACCGGCTTTCGCACGCCGTCGGGCGACTGGTCGCCGGTCACGGCGCGGATCCTGACCGAGGAGGGGTTTCTCCACTCCAGCTCGATGCGCGGCGACGACCGCCCCTACCTGCATCCCGGCGGGCTGGTGGAGATCCCGGTCCGCTGGGACATGGACGACTACGCCTACCTCGCCTACACCCGCCGCCCCGACTACCCGGCCGGGCTGGACCGCATCGCGGGATACGGCTCGACACTGGACAACTTCAAGCGGGAGTTCGACGGCTACCACGCCGAGGGGTTGTGCCTGAGCACGCTGTGGCATCCCAAGGTGTCCGGCAAGCCGGGCCGGATCCTGCTGCTGGAGCGGCTGTTCGAGCACATGCGCGGGCACGACGACGTCTGGTTCGCCACCGGTCGTGACGTGGCCGCCTGGTGGAAGGAGCACCATGGCACTCTGGCCGGATGAGGCGCGCTGCGCCGTACTGATCACCGTCGACCTCGACGCCGAGCTGGCGATCCTGGCCGCCGACCCGAGCACCCGCGACCGCGTCAAAACTCTGTCCGTCGGCGGGTACGGCGCGACCCGCGGCGTCGAGCGGCTGCTCGGGGCGCTGGACGGGGTGCCGTCGACCTGGTTCGTGCCCGGCAGGAACGCGGGGCTCGTCCGCGAGGCGCACCAGGCCGGCCACGAGATCGCCAACCACGGCCACGCCCACGAGGACTTCGACCCGCTCGACCTCGCCGGGCAGCTCGACGCGGTCAGGCGCGGCCAGGACGCGCTGGCCGCGGCGACCGGGACGCTCCCGCGCGGCTTCCGCACCCCGGCCGGCGAATGGAAGCCGGGGCTCGCGGCCGGGCTGCCCGCGCTGGGCGTCGACTGGTCCTCGTCGTGGCGGGGCGACGACCTGCCCTACTTCCACCCTTCCGGCCTGGTGGAGATCCCGCTCCACCACGAGCTGGAGGACCACCCCGCCTTCATGTTCAACCTCGACCCGCCCTTCCCGGCCGGGCAGTCGCGCATCGCGCCCTACGCCGCCGTGCTGGAGAACTGGATCCAGGAGTTCGACGCCTACCACCGCTTCGGCCTCTGCTACGTGCTGCGCCTGCAGCCCGAGGTGATCGGCACGCCGGGGCGCATCGGGCTGCTGCGGTCGCTGCTGGAGACCATGCGGGAGCGGCCCGGGGTGTGGTTCGCGACCGGGAGCCAGGTGGCCGATCACTGGCGCGCCACCCGTACGGGCAACGAACCCGGCCATCCCGCCGACGTCTTCGCGGAGCTGACCTCGTGACACCCCTTCCCTCCTCCGACTCCCCCGACCCCCATCGCTTCCCCGACCCCCTTAGTGTCCCCGGCTCCCCCGATCTCCTTGGCTCCCCCAGCTCCCCCGACTCCCCCGGCTTTCGCGGCTCCCTCGACTCCCCCGGCTTTCGCGGCTCCCTCGGCTTTCGCGGCTCCCTCGGCGCCCTCGGCGAGCTCGCCGGCCTTGTCGCCGAGCCCGCGCCGTTGCCGGCCGAGGTGATCGAGCGGGCCAAGCGGCACCTCCTCGACACCCTGGGCGCCGCCCTGGCCGGGGCCGCCACCCCGGCTCCCGGCCTGGCCGCGCCCGGGAACGCACCCGTCTGGGGCACCGGGCTCACCGCGGCCCCCCGGGACGCTGCGCTGCTCAACGGTGTCGCGGCACACGCACTGGAACTGGACGACACCGGCGGCTGCGATCATTCGGGAGCCGTCGTGGTGCCCGCCGTGCTGGCCTGCCTCGATCTCGCCGGCCGCCAGATCTCCGGCTCCGAGCTGCTGGAGGCGATCGTCCTGGGATACGAGGTGGCCCGCCGCGTACTGGAGGCGTGTGGCGGCTACGCCGCGCACAACGAGGCCGGCTGGCACTCGACCGGCACCTGCGGGACGTTCGGCGCGGCGGCGGCGAGCGCGCGGCTGCTGGGGCTGGACGGCGCGCGGACCGCCGACTCGCTGGGACTGGCGGCCGGCTTCTCCGGCGGGCTGTGGGCCTTCGTGCACGACGGCGCGCCGAGCAAGCGGCTGCACGCGGGCCGCGCCGCCGAGGGCGGCCTGACCGCCGCGCTGCTGGCGGCCTCCGGTACGAACGGCCCCGGCCGCGTCTTCGACGACGTGTGGGGCGGCTTCCTGCGCACCTACGCGGGCTCCGACGCCGACCCCGGCGCCCTGACTCGCGACCTCGGTACGGAGTGGCGGATCTCCCGCTGCTCGATCAAGCCGTACGCGTCCTGCCGCAGCACCCACTCGTCCATCGACGCGATCGGCGGCCTGGACCTGCTCCCCGACGAGATCGCCCGCATCCACGTGCGCCTGAGCCCGCTCGTGGCCGGCATGTGCGGCGGACGCGACGTCGCCACCCTCCCCCAAGCCCAGCTCAGCCTGCCGTACGCGATCGCCGCCAGAGTCCTGTACGGCGACGCCGACCTGGCCGCCTATTCCCCGGAACGACGCGCCGACCCCCGGGCCGCCGAGCTCATGAACCGCATCGACCTGGAAGTGGACCCGGAGATGGGCGGCATCGACCAGCCGGTCCTGACCGTCACCACGACCTCGGGCGCCCGCCGGCGCGCCAGGGTGCGGCACCCGCTCGGCTCCCCCGCCAATCCTCTCTCCGACGAGCGACTCCTGGCCAAGTTCCACGGCCTCGCGCCGGGCCGGGAGCCGCTGGCCGAGCACGTCATGGCCCTCGACACCCTCCCTGACGCGCGAGACCTGCTCCCTCTTCTGTGACCGCCTTCGGTGACCGCCTTCGGTGACCGCCGCAAGCTGCGGCAGGGCGTCAGGCCTGACCTCTCAGGTGTCTCAGCAGCTATCGAGCAGAATCCAACGAACCCGGCTTCGAGGAAGGTTTCCCCGTCCGCGGGAAGCCGCTGACCGGCCGTGACCTGGGGAAGATCACCATGCTGCGGGTGGAGATCCCCGGCGTGACGAACGCCCGTTACCCGCATGCGGGGCCGCTGCTGGCCGGGTCGCTCAGGTTCGGAGAAGCGACTGCGTCCTTGATCGTGGGGAAATGGTCGGCGGCTTCGGGGGTGAGGAACCAGCGGACAACCGTTGGCGCTGAGAAGGATCTTGGTCGCAACGAGTGAGGTCGCTCTTGGTCGTGAAGGTTCTTCAGCGGGTTGCCCGGTCGCGGCGTCGGCGGGCGGCGCGGATCTCGGCGTCGGCGACCTTGTCGTCGAGCAACGCATACAGCTGGGTGGTCTCAGTGGAGGCGTGCCCGAGGCGCCGCCGCACGGCCTCGATGGAGACGCCGGCGTTGATGAGTTCGGTGGCGTGGGCGTGACGCAGCTGGTGGATGTCGATCTCGACCCCGGCCTGCGCGCAGTAGCTCTGCCAGCGGTGGTGGGCGGCGTCGTACGACAAGGGCCTGCCGCGGCCGTTGATCGAGGCACGGAACAGCGGCCCGGCGGTGTAGCCGGCGCCGGTCCAGCGGCGCTTCCTTTCTCGTCCACGCCAGTGGCACTGGCGGTGCCGGCCTCGGGCAACGCCGCCGCTCCGAGCGGCCGCAGGCCCTTGTCCGGGGGCGAGGAAGCGATCGCGTAGCGGCCCAGGCAGTTGAGATGGGCGTGGCCCAGCGGGGACAGCCGGGCCACGTCCTCGTCCTTGACCGGTACACCCTGGGCGCGCAGCTGGTCCACGATCGCCGACAGATACCGTGAGTTCCACAACACGACGGCATTGACCACCAGCCCTAACGCCGCGAGCTGATCCTCCTGGCCTTCCCGGTAGGCCTGCCGGATCCGGCCGGCGTTGCCGTGGCAGATCTTGCGGGCCAGCCGGTGCCGGGACTCCTGGACCGACAGCTGCTTGGCCAAGTTGCGGCGGTAGCTGGAATCGATCTGGTCCAGCATGCTGAGCAGGTGCATCGTCTTGTCGATGCGGCCGTACTCGGCGAACGCCTGCCCCAGCGGGGTCGGGTGGCCCTGGCGGGCGAACATGCGCAGCAGGTCGTAGGCGCGTACCTGGTTGGTCACCAGCGACCCGGCGACCCGAAGCATGTCCGGCCACTGCGTGATCACCTTCTTGGGGTTCAGCCTGTTCCGGGCGATCGCCTCCAGCACCCCGTACGCGCCGGCGCTGCCGTCGGGCAGATCGGCGCGCCAGAACCGCTGGTCGCCCAGATCGGCGAAGCGGGGCGCGAACCGGTAGCCGAGCATGGAGAAGATCCCGAACACCATGTCGCTGTCGCTGGCCTGGTCCGTCGTGACCACCTCGGGTTTCGGGCCGGCGTCCAGGTTGATCAGGCAGTCCAGGACGTACAGGGAATCGCGGGGCGTGCCCGGCACCACCATCTGCCCGATCCCCGCCACTTGATCATTACTGGGGCAGTGCACTTATTCGAGAGGTGCGGTATTCCTCAGGATCAGACCCCGTCGGTCCAGTACTTCTGAAGTCGCGCGATGGCCTCCTCCTTGCTCATCCCCGCCACGGTCGTCTCGTCAAGACCCACCCTGGAGATCAACATGAACACGAGGTCTGCAGGCAGGGCCTCCAATGGCAACTCGGGGGCTCCGCGATCGGGTCTCACCTCGTTCTGAACGCACGCCCAGAAGGTCGCCTCGTCCACCTGAAGTTGATCGCGGAGAATGTGACTCCAAATGCCCGGGCCGTAAGTGCTTCGGTCGACCGGATGAGAGATCCGGGTCCTCAGAATCCTGCCATCGGGAAGATCCAGCTCGTAGGTGACATGGTACGTCCCCGTTCCTCCCCGGGCGTTCCGCACCAGACGCCAGCCCTCGATCCGACAGAACCGGTCGTGATGCTCACGGGCAGGCTGGGGCCAGCTCACCGACCCTTCCCTACCAGCCATTCGCGCAGTTGCTCATCATCACTGAGGCTGATCAACTGCACAAGCCCCCAGTTCTCGCGGTGATTCGGCGCGTCGAGCAGACGGCCCTGCCAATCCTCCGCGTATTCACGGAGGCCTTCGATCATCTCCGCAATGGCTTGATCAAAGGTCGCACCGTCCGCGGCGACAGGTAGCCCCGGGATGAAAACCGACCAGCCGCCAGCTTCAGGAAGCACCTGCGCTCGAGAAGGAGTGACCATCGCGAGGTGGTGCCGGAGTCTTTCAACATCCACGAAGGCGGTCACGGCCGACTCACGACGCACCGTTGCCACGCGACCTCTCTCGGCCGCATCCAAAAGCGCCTTGAGATGTGCACGAGCTTCTGTATAGCTGTCGAAGTGAACAGCGGTCATGACGAACCTCCCAGCGAAGCGCACCTCCACGATGCCACGCCGACTTAGGTACGTCAAGTACGTCGCGTACTGATCATTAAACTGCGCACAGCCGACTGTCCAGCTGCATCAAGCGCAACAACTGGCACCAGATTCGGTAACGGGGCGTCAGCATGTCACCGACACCCCCGTTACCGACCAGGCATTTCAAGACGGCTGGAGCCCAGAGTGACTGCGTTGAGCCAGGTGACAACTCCGGCAACCGGCGCACCGCGGCCAGCACCCGGCACCCGCCCGGCGCCGCCGACAGCGCCTTGGACTCGCCCAGCAGCCGCAGGAACGGGCGCACCGTGTTGTACTTCTCCACCAGCGCGGCCCGCACCGCCGCCTCGGCCGCGCCGTCCTCCTCGGGGACCAGCTCCTCCACCACCTGCAGCGCAGCGCGGACCTGTTCCTTGCTGGTGCCGGCGATCTCGGCCACCGCGGTCCACATCGCCGCCACATCGAGGTCGGCGCCCTGCTGGTCGACCAGGTCGAGGTGGTTGACCAGGAGGCGGCCGGCCTTGGCCACCAGTTTGGAGGCCCGCTCCAGCCGAGGCAGCATCCGCAAGCGTTCGTCGGCGGATTTGCGGCGGGCCGGGCTGATCAACCGGGTGGCCATCAGCAGCGCGAACAGATCGAGAGCGTCGTCGATCGCCTCGGCCTCCAGGCTCCGGGTGACCGCCAGCAGCGTCGCCGTCCGACGCGGCTCGACCAGCCGGTCCAGGGCCGGCGCCTTGCTGCCCGCCCCGTACTTGGCCAGCGTCTTCATCCGCCGCACCGGCACCATCGACACCGCAACCCGGCCCAGCCCAAAGGCGGCCAGGTTGTCCACCCGCTGCAGCGCCCGCACCATCTCCGTCCCCGACGTGCGCTTCGGCGCCTGCCGCAGCTTCTCCAGCTCCGAGACGCGCGATCCCTCCGGCACCACCAGCAGACCCGACAACGCCGCCGGCAGGCGCGGATCGGCACGGCGCACCTGCTTGGCCACCACCGCGTACAGGCGCACATCGGCCCGTTCCCGCACGCCGCCCACCAGCCGCTCCAGCACGGTCCCCCGGGCAGCAGCACACGATGCCGCCGCAGCCACGCCACCGACTGCTCAAACAACGCCACCGGCCCCTCGGCATGCGTCCACGCCCGGCCGTGCAGGACAGTCCGGAACTGGCGCATCAGCTGTCTCGGTCGTCGAAGGCGTGGTAACCATGGGTGTCCCGGATCATCCACGCGTGCTCGTACGTCGTCTTGGGCCGCTCGGCGTACTTCTTGACCTGCGACGCGTCACCGATCCCCAACTGATCGGCCAGGTAATCCACCACTGGCCACGGCACCGCGAGCGGATCCTCCAGGAACAGCCCCTTGTACCGTACGGTCCCGATCTGGACGGCGACGCCCAGCCGGTGAGAATCGGCCCTCGACTGCGCGATCACATTCCGGTCGAAGCTGTCCAGGAAGAAGAACTTCTCCAGGTCTGACAGCGATGGCACCTCGACAAACGAGGCGTAGGCAACCCGGTGCTCGGCAGACAGAAATTCCGCAGGCATAGCCCGCACGGTAGGGCCATATCAGTCGTGATCAACTCATAGTGATTGACGCGTTACAAGTGAGTATCTTCCAGTCCTAAGCGTGTCTTGATCCTTCTCAGCGCCAACGGCTGTCCGCCGGTCCCTCGACCCCGGGCTCCTTCAGCATCACTGCAAAGACAGGCGCCCCCGGCAAAGGGGCTCCGCCCGAAGTCATCTCTCGATGCCGGATAGACCGGGCGTATTCCCGACGTATTCCACGCTGCTGCCGACGCGTGCAACGATCATTAATCCAGTCCGCCGATGATCACCATGACAGGCGGACGAGGAAGGGACGAAGATGGGGATCAGCAAGCGGGTGCCGGGAGTGCTGGCCGTACTCCTCTTATCCATGGGCGGACTACTGGCGCCGGTCCCGGTGCAGGCGGCGTCCGTCGCCGTGGTCGACGACGACCCCGGGGACCTCGACCCCGAGGCCGGTGGGACCGAGGACGGTCTCGCCGTGGACGCCGAGTCCTACGCCAAGGAGTTCGGGGTCACGACAGAGCAGGCGCGTGCCAGGCTCACGGCGCAGAACGACTTCGGCGCCATGGTGGAGGAGATCGAAGCGGCCCATCCCGACACGTTCGCCGGATCGACGGTCGAACACGAGGGCGACTTCGGCCTGCGCGTCCGTTTCACCGGTGACACGGTCCCCGAGCAGGCCGCGCAGATCGTGAAGGGCGTGCCGGGGGTCACCCTCCAGGCGGGTGCGCGCTACAGCCTCATCCAGGCCGAGAAGATCATCGACTCGACGGGGAACACCCTCGACACGCACGGCGCGGTCGACGGCGTCTTCTACGACTCGACCAACGAGCGATTCGTGCTGGACATGGTCGGCGCGGCCACCGGCGACCGCTCGCGGGAGGAGGTGATCACCTCGCTGAGGGCGACGCTGCCCGCCTCCCTGCCCGCGGAGATCCGCTCCGCCGAGATCAGGCTCACGCCGCAGTCCGCCGGCGACGGCCAGCGGGGCGGACTGCGGATGGACACGTGCACCAGCGGATTCTCCGTCAGGAACGGCGCAGGTGAGAAAGGCATCCTCACCGCCGGGCACTGCGGCAACACGCAGCGGTACCGCCTCTACGGTTCCAGCACCTGGGTGACGACCTCCTTCCGGAGGCAGGAACGCAACGCCACCAGCGACGTGCAGTGGCACACCCGTCCCAACATGGTCGCCTACGCGAGGTTCCATGCCGCCAGCACCGAGGCGACGCGGCCGGTCACCGGGCGCGTGGTGCGAAGCGGCCAGAACGGCGACTACGTCTGTCACCGGGGGAAGTCCACCGGCTACAGCTGTGGCCGGGTCAGCACCATCTCCTACCGCCCGACCTGGCGCAACGCCTGCGACGGCCCCACCTGCGCGGCCACCTGGATCCGGGTGTCCGGTGCCAACCTGAAGTGCTACCCGGGTGACAGCGGGGGCCCCTGGTTCAACGCCAACCGGGCCTACGGCATCTACAAGGGCCAGTCGTCCAGCGGAACCGGGACCGCCGGTTGCAACTGGGCCGTCTACATGGCGATCAACTACATCTCCAGCATCGACGTCTCTCTGCTGTACGCGTGACACCGCCGGCCCCCGGGTAAGGTGCCTGCCGCGGCAGTTACCACCTCCATATGGCAATTCGCGCTCATTGTCGGGCTTCTCACCCTCACCCCGGGGCTGGACACCACCCTGATCCTCAGGACCGCGGCCCTCGGACGCCACCGCAGCGCGTGGGGCGTGGTCCTGGGGATCCAGACCGGCACCCTGATGTGGGGTGCGCTCACCTCGCTCGGCGTGACGGCCCTGCTCACCGCCTCGCACATCGCGTACGAGGCGCTGCGCTGGGCCGGGGCGGCGTACCTGGTCTGGATGGGCGTCCGGATGCTGGCCGGCACCTTCCGCAGAAAGGCGGCCGACGGAGAGCCGGCCACCCCTATGGACGGGCACCCGGTCACCTCGGGAACGGACACGATGCTCCGCGGCTTCCGGCAGGGCCTGACGACGAACCTGCTCAACCCCAAGGTGGGCGTCTTCTACGTCGCCGTGCTGCCGCAGTTCATCCCGGCACAGACCAGCCATCTGGCGATGGGGATCCTGCTCGCCTCGGTGCACGTCGCGCTCGGGCTGCTCTGGTCGACGGCCCTGGTCGCCTTCGCCCGCGGCCTGCGCGGATGGCTCCGTAAGGAGCGGGCCAGGCGGCTGCTGGACCGGGTCGCCGGGACCGTGATCGCCGCCTTCGGAATCCGGCTCGCGCTCGGAGACTAGGGCCCGGGTGCTGTCTACGCGGCCGTCCCCATCTTCGTGGAGAATCCCTCGCTACCAGGTCCCGTCGCTCGCTATCGCCAACCGTGGCTGGTCGGGCCGGGGTCGGTGGCCGAGCCGCGAGCCCATCCGCCGCTTGTAGGCGTTGATCTTCTCCAGTGGCGCGCGGGAGACGCTGATGAGGGTCACGTCGCGGCTGTTGAGATGGGGCATCGCGGCGTCGAAATGGTCGGCGGTCAGTGAGCGGCTGAGGCAGCCGGCATCGGCGTCGGGATGGAACATGAAGTGCTTGACCAGCAGCTGGGACCGTCCGTCGAACAACTCGGCCTTCACGTCACCGGGATTCGAACGGTCCGCGCTTCAGACGCCGTCCTCGTCTACGACAGCGGCACTGGCGGTGCCGGCCTTGGGCAACGCCACCGCGCCGAGCGGCCGCAGGCCCGCGCCCGCCGCCACGGTCCAGGTTGTCGATGAAGCCCAGACCCTTCCGCGTCAGCGTGAAGAACCGGATCAGTTCCTCCCGGCCGATGTCCGGGCCTCGACCTCGCCAACTGGGTCGCCAACCCCATCAACCTCAGCGGAAGCGCTACAACCAGTACGAACCGCAGCGGCAAAGATCGTCAACCGCCCCAAGAAGGCGAGTAGCCGCAGGTCAGAGGTAGGTTCGTTGGATTATCCGCGATTGCCGCCGGAACCCCTGCAGGCGTTGCCGGCGTCGGCGCGCGAGGAGACATCCCCTTCCCCGGCCGGATCCGAGACACGGAAGGTGCGCCGGTACACCGACGGGACGACCCCCGTCTCCGCCGCCAGGTGCCGCCGCAACGAGGTGGCGGTGGCGAAGCCGACCTCGTGGGCGACCCGTTCCACCGGCAGGTCGCTGGACTCCAGCAGATGCCGCGCCCGCCGCAGCCGCTGCTGGGTGAGCCAGCGGCCGGGGCTCAGACCGGTCTCCTGCCGGAAGCGCCGGGCGAAGGTGCGGGTGCTCATTGCCGCGTGCGCGGCCAGTTGCTCCAGCTGCAGCGGCAGTTCCAGCCGCTGCAGCGCCCAGTCGCGGGTCGGTCCTGTGCCGGTTTCGCTGGCCGGCGGCAGCGGCCGTTCGATGTACTGAGCCTGCCCGCCGTCCCGGTACGGCGGCACGACGCAGCGGCGGGCGACCTGGTTGGCGACCTCGCTGCCGTGGTCCTGGCGCACCAGGTGCAGGCAGATGTCGACACCGCTCGCCGCCCCCGCGGAGGTCAGCACGTCACCGTGGTCGACGAAGAGCACGCCGGCATCGAGCTCGACCCGGGGGAACAGCTCCTGGAAGATCCCGGTGAGCTCCCAGTGGGTGGTGGCCCGGCGTCCGTCCAGGAGACCGGCGGCGGCCAGCAGGAAGGCTCCGGTGCAGATGGACACCAGCCGGGTGCCGGGACGGATCCGGGACAGGGCGGCCAGGGCTCGCGGATCCGGGTCGGCGGCTGATTCCGGCGTGATCCCGTACGGAGGGATGATCACGGTGTCCGCCTCGGCCAGCACCTCGGGACCGTGCCCGGGGGTGACGGTCAGGTCCGCGTCGGTACGTACGGGCTGCCCGTCCACACTCGCGGACAGCACCTCGTAGCGGCCGTCGGCGGATCCCAGGACCCGGTGCGGGATGCCCAGTTCGAACGGGTAGACGCCGTCGAGGGCGAGGACGACGACCTTGTGCGCACCGGGCCGCGGCGGGGCCGGATCCAGCTCGGCCGCGCGATCAGCGAGGTCACGAACGGGTCGGGCGCGGTGGACGGACATGGCAAGAATGTATCGGAGGCTGACCTTCCTGCCATCGCCCCGGGCCGGACCGTACGGCCAGGATCGAGACATGACTCCCACGGACACCCTCAGCTCCCCGGGCCCCGCATCCCCACTCCCTGTGATGCTCGCCCTGCACCAGACGGTCCTCGGCGGCCCCGACGTGCTGCGGCTGACCGAGCTCCCGCGCCCCGCGCCCGGCCCCGGGCAGATCCTCGTCGCCGTGCACGCCGCCGGACTCAACCCCACGGACTTCAAGCACCGCGCCCTGAGCATCTTCCTGCCACCCCCGCCGTTGACCCTCGGCTGGGACGTCTCCGGCACCGTGGTCGAGACCGGCCCGGGCGTCACCCTCTTCCGGCCCGGTGACGAGGTGTTCGGCATGCTGCCCTACCCGTCGGGGGCCGGCTCCCACGCCGAGTACGTGACCGGTCCCACCCGCGCCTTCGTCGCCAAGCCCACCGAGATCGACCACATCCAGGCGGCCGCTCTCCCGCTCGCCGCGCTCACCGCCTGGCAAGCCCTCGTCGACACCGCGCGCCTGCGGGCCGGGCAGCGGGTGCTGATCCACGCCGCGGCCGGCGGCGTCGGTCACCTCGCCGTACAGATCGCCAAGGAACGCGGGGCTCATGTCACCGGCACGGCGAGCGCCCCCAAGCACGCCTTCCTGCGCGAACTGGGCGCGGACGCCTGCATCGACCACCGCACCGAGGACTTCACCGACACCGAGGAGCGCTACAACGTCGTCCTCGACACCCTCGGCGGTCAGACCGCCACCCGTTCCGTAGGCGTACTCCGCCCCGGCGGTATCCTCATCTCCCTGGTGCCAGGCGCCGACGACACCCCGGCCGCGGCCGAGAAGGCCCAGGTCCTCACCGCCACCCTGATCGTCGAACACGACCAGGCCGGGATGCGCGCCATCGCCGACCTCGCCGCCCGGGGCCGTCTCCGCCCCCACATCTCCGCCACCTTCCCCCTCGCCGAAGGCGCCCGAGCCCACGCTCTAGGAGAAACGGGCCGCACCACCGGCAAATTGGTCCTCACCGTACGCTGAGCCGACCCGGCTCCGACGCAGACGCTGAACGTGTCCCGCGCCGGGTCGCAAGTGCTGCCGGATGGGTGTTGACGTCGGCCTTTCGGGCGTCAACGAAACACCCTTACTAAGTGACGGCGTCCCGCCGATCCTGGCCTTGGAAGAAAGCGTCCCCGAACCAGGAGCATCGAGAGGTACACATCCAGCGAACCGCCAAGGAGAAGGGGACTCATGAGTTCGATGACAGAATCCTGTCCCGTACGGCAGCAGCGGGAATCATCATCCCCGGCATGCTCGGAGGCATTGCCGTCGCTCCGGCGCAGGCAACCATTCAGGACTGCACCACCTACAATTTCGTCAGCATCCCTTACAACAAGTCCGGCACCCATAAGGACGCTGTCGATTTAGGTGGCGGAAGAAGGGTGCAGCTGCTGGTCTCGACCGTAAGCGGGGCTAGCGGAGTACGTTTTCCGAGCCTGCGGAAGGATCGTCGGCGGGGAAACAAAGTGCACTTCACCGTGGTGGTGAGAAGTAACCCACGATGACGCTCGATCGTCCGACCCGTCGTACAGGCCCAAGCCGCTGTTGAGGTCGGCGCCACCGAATTCGCCGTGCGGGCAGCAGGGCCGGGTGCGGCGGTCGACGGCGACCGCGCATCCCTGCGGGCGGGCGTGCTGCTCGCGGACGTAGTCCTGCCAGTCGGCCAGGGCCAACGTGGTGATGTAGCTGGGCAGGTTGAGCGGCCGCTTGTCGGCTTCGATGGTGGCCGCGATCTGCCGGCACCATGTCGTCCGGTGACACGGCGGCGAAGCCCTTCTCCGGCAGCGTGCTCGCGCGACTGCGGGAGATCAAGCAGGCCCATGACCCGCACAACGTGTTCCGCGCGCCCCACCCGGTGCAGGGACAGATCGGTGCCCAGCAGGTCATGGCCCCGGCTCGGTCGATCGACGTCGACACATGCCTCAACGATCAGCGGGCCAACAGATCTTGCAGAGCAGCCTCGGCTACATCAATCTGCTCATGATCCAGGACACGGTCGCCGAGCCGGAATGGGACCAGGTACTCACCGACGTCGACCGGCGCGGCCTGATCCCGCTGTTCACCACCAACATGACGTCGTACGAACCGTGCAGTTGAGGCGTAATCGCCGGCTGGATCGGGGGTGCCCTGGCCTGGTGGCCGCGACAGGGGGCCGGCGGTGGCCTGCATGCGTGGCCTCACGCGATCGGGTTATCGGGCCGACCGATGGTGGTGGTGCAGGTTCGCCGGCGGCGCCGCCGTACCGGCGGTCATCGTCATCTGGTGCCGGGCTTGTGCGGGATCGGCGGGAAGTGCGGCGCCGCAGAGTGTTTGGCGCCTAAGATCGGGTTCCTGACCGGTCCCTGGTGCGGTGGGAGGGCGTGTGGCGGAGCTCGGGTTACCAGAGGTGATCGAGCAGATTCGTCAGGAACTGCGGGAGGCGATCGCCGCGGGCGCTGATGAGGACGTTCAGTTCCCCGTCGGGGAGGTGACGCTGGAGTTTCAGGTCGGGGTGGCCAAGAGTGGCGAGGGCAGCGGCAAGGTCAAGGTGTGGGTGCTGGAGGCCGGCATCGGTGGCAAGGTCGAGTACGAGCGGGTGCAGAAGGTGACCGTCGTGCTGCAGCCGCCCGTCGATGCGCAGGGTGATCCGGTCAGGGTGGCCCGTCGCTCGTCGGCGAGGCCAGGCTAGCCGGGCTGGCCGGAGAGGGGCGGGGGTCGTGCTGGTGGCGATCCAGGACCGGTTCGTCGAGGTGATCGCCCAGGTCTCCGTCGGCCAGGGCTCTCGGGTCCGGACGGAGTGGCGGGTCGCCTCGGGTTTCCTGATCGACGGCCGCCACGTGCTGACCTCGCTGCACGCCGTCGCCGACGGCGCGATCGAAGTCCGGCGCGCCGTGCCCTGGCCCGATGGCCCGAAGCGGAGCTGGCGGGCGCGAGTGCTGCTGCGCGGCGAGGTCGAGCACGCGGATCTGGCCGTGCTGGAGTTGGCCGAGGACACGCTGGAGGCTATCGGGCGGCTGCCGCTGATCGCTTTCGCGCGCGTCGCCGACCGCACCGAGCGGCTGGCAGTGGTCGAGGACTGCGGCGCGGTCGGGTTCCCACAGTTTCTGGAACGCGGCCACGGCACGTCGGTGGTCCGCCAGGCCGCCCAGATCAGCGGCCGGATCCCGGTCTCGCAGCGGCCGGGGCCGGGGCTGCTCACCCTGCAGACCGGTCATCGCCCCGAGGGACCGCCGCTGCCCTCGGCCGGTACCACGCTGGCCGGGTCGGCCTGGTCGGGCATGTCCGGAGCGGCGGTGCTGGCCGGCGACTGCGTGATCGGGGTGGTGTCGGAACACGCGCCGCGCCACGGCGCCTCGGACCTGACCATCGTGCCGATCACCCTGATCGACACCCTCCCTGATCGCGACGCCTGGTGGACGCTGCTCGGCGCCAGTCCCGGTCGGCTGCGCACGCTGCCCGCGGCGTGGAAGGGGATGCTGGCCTGGCTGACGGGGATAGTCAGCGTCGTGCTGATCGCGGTGATCGGGGTCGTGTTCACCGGCTGGTTCAACGCGCGGGGAGCCGACACGATCGACCGGCCCAGCGGGACTGGCCCGCTCGCGATCGAGCACGTCTCCATCAATGATGCGGATCGCGACAGGGCGCTCCGCAAGGCCGTGACCGATCCCGACGATCGGGCAGTGCTGCTGGGCACCTCGTCAACCGCGCAAGACGCGCTGCTGGAGCGTTACCAGGAAGCCCCGATCGGCAGCGTGGAAGTGACCGTCGTGCTGGTCGGCAGGGTCAGCAGCATGCGCATCGTGAACATGCGGCCGCAGATACTCAAGCGGTGGTCTGTGTCGCGGGGCGCCTGCCTGCCGCGGCCCAGGCAAGGAGAGGTCCCGACGGTCGAGATAGCCGCCGACCTTGATCGCCCGTCCCCCCGGTTCACACCCAAGGACAAGCCCGACACCTCCTACTTCCGTGAAACCCAGATCGATCTCAAACGCGATGAACGGGTGACGTTCAGCATGACCTTCCGCGCCGAGAAGGCCTTCTATGAGTTTGAGCTCGTGCTCACCGTGGCGGCGGGGAACCATGACGAACGCATCGTGGTCAGGGCTCCCGGCGGTGGCCCGTTCCGGTTGACCGGCCAGTCCAACAAAGGCTATGACGCGTACTACACGGAGTCTCCGCTGGGGGGCTTACGGGTGGTTCACCGTGACGCCTGCTGATTCAATTCTGCGGAGACCCGGCGGCGATGGGATGGTGAGCGTGCGTGGTGCGGGTGCCGTCATCGTGTTGCTGGCGGTGCTGCTGGTGACCGGCTCGGTGGCGGCCGGGGACGATCCGCGGTGGCCGCTGGCGGAGGTGGGATGGCGGGCGGCGTGGTCGATGGCCGTCGATCCCGTCATGACGCCGGATGATGACACGCCGATCGCGGCGGTGTCGGCGCACGGTCTGGTGGTGGCGACGCGGCAACGGACGGTAGAGGTCCGCGATCCGCGGACGGGCGCGGTCCGGCGTGTGGTCGCGGCGCCTCGCGAGCCGACCGGCCTTGGGGCGGCCGCCGGGATGCTCGTCATGGCCACGAAGGCGCCCAGTCCGGCGCATCGGTCCCTGCACGGGTACAAGCTGGCCGACGGCGAGCACGTCTGGAAGACGATCACTGATGTGGTCGAGAACGAAGGGCCGCCGATCATGGTGACCGAGCACGCCGTCGTGGTCGTCGGGCGAGAAAAAAAGGGTACGGTGCCCCTACGATCCATTGACGTGCGTGACGGGCGGACGCTCGCCCGCGTGGTCCGTCCCGTCGGCTGCCAGCCGTCCTCCCAAGGCGCCTCGACGCGGTTGATCGTGTTCGCCGAGCAATGCCCGGACGGCGTACGGGTCACGGCAATGGACCCGAACACGTTGCGGCAGGTCTGGACGCGCCCGCTGACGTCGCTGCGCAGGCCGGGGGGTGACGCGGACACTTCGCCCGGCGTCGAGCTCCAGGTCTCCGCCGAGGGGACCACACAGGTTTGGGTGGCCGGCGACGACCTCGGCTTCACGGACGACTTCGTCTTCACGTTCACGCAGGACGGGCAGCTGCTGCCCGCTCTGAGCGCACGGCCCACGCTGGACTCCCCGCTCGACCGCTGGAGCCAGCCCCTCCAGCGCCTGGAGTTCGGCGAACCTCCTGCTCCAGCGGCCGAATTGGAGGGGTTCGACAGCGCGCGGCCGCTGCCCGCGTACCTGACGTCGATCGAGTCCGGCAGCGGCCGTCTGGGCGCCTTTCCCCTGGATATCCCGGCTTCGGCCGGTCAGCTCCTGGGCACGGCCGGCGACCTGGCCTTCGTATACGTCAAGGACGAGAGCAGCGGGCACATCACGGCGTACCGGCGGGTTCGCGGGCATCTGCCGGGCCCGGCCGCGCTGGGCGGGGTCGATCCCGCCGCATGGCCGGACGCCTGTACGCTGCTGACCGCTCATGACCTGCGGGTCGTGGCCGACGGCTACCGGCCGGTCCCCTACCGGTGGGCGCTGGGGGACCTGACATGGCCGAAGCCAGCCACCTGCGACTGGATTCCCCCCACCGACAGCGGCGCGGTGGTCTCGGTGTCGGTGGCCTGGGTGGCGAGATCGAGCGCTGAGGCGCGGGCGCTGTTCGACGCCGCGGTGAATGAGCTCAGGCGGCAGTGCGGCGATAGCGAGAGCGTCGGCTGCGACTATGACCCCGTCGCCGATGGCGACGGGCTCTTCTCGGCGATGCCGGACGTGTACGGCGTGGGCCGGAGAGGCAACACGCTGGTCAACGTGGGACCGGTCATCGCCGAACTGAACACCGACAGCCCGAGCGTGCTGCGGCTCCTCGCTCCGCGTATCCGCGCCAATCTGGGGGGCTCGGGCCGCGGGCGTCCGGTGCACGGGAGCGGGTGGAGCCATGTCACCGACTCGTGGCTTCGCGACGCCCCCGTGGTGAACGGCGGGGTCGTGTATGTCATGGGCGATGATCTCGAGGGCGATCGTTACAAGTTCTACGCGCTGGAGGAGACCACGGGGCGCCCACGGTGGACCGTGCCCACCAGTGTGTGGTCCTTCTTCGCGGTGGTGGACGGGGTCGTGTACGGGACAGCAGAGGAGAGGACCTACGCGATCGACGCCACCACGGGCCGCGAGCGGTGGCGTTATCAGATGTCGTCCAACGACGATGTCGTACTCGGGCGCGACCATGTGTACGTCTTTGGCGAGAATGGGGTCGTCGCCCTGGACAAGGCCACCGGGCGGCAGCGGTGGCGGTACCGGGAACGCGGGAATGAGGACATCGGCACTCTGTCGGAGGTCGGAGGTCTCCTGTACGCCAGCGGTGGCGGAGGCGTCGTCGCGCTGGACCGGATGTCAGGGAAGGTTCGGTGGCACTGGGCAAGGCTCGGCGGCAGGGCGATGGCGGTGAACGAACGCGCGGTCTACGCCGGGGACGGCAACGGCTACGCGTACGCGCTGGATCCCGCCACGGGAAAGACCCGGTGGCGTACCTGGCTGTCCGGCTCGATCGACTCGGTTGTCATCGCGGCTGGCGGCACGGTGTACGTCACCGGTGAGGGCCGGACGTACGCGCTGGACGCCACCATTGGAAAGCGCCGGTGGAGCTTCCTGGGCGAGCCCGTCCGGGAAGTTTCCGGGAGAGTGGCCGCCACCCAGGACCTCGCGTACATCCTCGGGCCTGACGAGCGACTGCTGCACGCCCTGGACTCCGCCTCCGGCGTGCAGCAGTGGAGCCGGGCCCTGCCCGACGACCCCTCGACCGAGGTGGTAATTCATGGCGAGGCGGAGTATGTCGGCGACGAGGAGGGGGTGCTGCACGCCTTCGACGCGGTCACCGGGACGGACCGGTGGAGCTTCCAGACAGGTGTCACGCACGTCATGGTCGGACCCGTGGTGGCGGGCGATCACGTCTATGTAGGCGGCTCGAACGGCATCCTGTTCGCCCTCAGCGCGGCGGACGGGACCGCCGGCTGAGAGCGGATCTTGGCGGACAAGCCCGTTGCCGCTGACCATTCGCCAACCTGCACGACGATGTTCGTGACGGTAAGGCAGGGCAGGCGAAGGAGCACAGTGGATCATCTTGCCGCACGCGTGTTCGGCTTCGGGGAGACCGGATCCCCGCATTGCCACGCAAAGTCCTCACATGGCCATCGGCCAGCTGACCGCGACGCCGGTCCGCGCGTTCCTGGCCGAACTCACCGAGCTGTCGCCGGCCAGCCGCAAGCACAAGCGCGCCGCCGTCGCCTCCTTCGCCAAGTGGGCCGTCCGCCACGACCTGCTGGCCGCCAACCCGATGGACCGCATCGACACCGTCAAGGTCCCGAAGGCCCTGCCCCGTCCCGCCAGCGCGGCCGATGTGGCCAAGGTGCTGGCGGAGATCTGCTCACGGCGGCCGCGTAAGGAGACGCCACTGGACCGGCTACGGGACCGGGTGCTGTTCGAGACCGCCTACGTCTGCGGCGCCCGCCCCTCCGAAGTGCGCGGCCTGCACGTCGAAGACCTCGACCTGCGCCTGGACGACAACACGTCCAGATCCACGGCAAGGGCGGAAGCTTGCGCACCGTCCTGCTCGGACGACCGCGGCTACGTCGCCCTGCTCAAGCTCTACCTGACCCCCGCCGGCTACACCGCCGGGCCGCTGTTTCGCGCCTCCATCAACGGCCGCGGCGGGCCGCTGTCCTATGACGCCGCCCGCCGATGCCGCGACCGAGCCGCGCATTGATCGCACAGTTGGCCACTTCCGATTCAGGCTGCTCTGAGCAGGGATAACGCAATCGCATGTACCTGGTGGCAACTTCGTTAACGACAGGTCTCTACCAGCGGTGAAACCGGGTCGTGGCCCGCTTCGCTGGTATTCCGGTCTCACACCAAGGACGTGAGCCACGTCGCGGGTTCCAGCACGCGACCGCGGTCAGAGCCCGACGTTGCGCATGGCGTTGTCGCGCCAGCGGTCGACGGCGCGGATGTAGCGCAGCACGACGGGTGAGGCGGGGGCCCAGCGGCCGTGCTTGGCGATGACCGCGACGGGGACGCCCGCGGCGTAGGCGACGGTGGCGCCGCCGGCGCGCAGGCTGTGTGCGGTGACGTTCTCCGCCGAGGGAACGCCGGCGCGTACGGCGAGGGCGCGGACGATGACGTTGACGGCGTCGGCGCCGAGCGAGAGCCCGACCGTGCCGTGCCGGTCGATGCGGCGCAGCAGCCGACCTGAGGTCTGCCCGGCCTGGTCGAGCACCTGGAGCCAGTCGCGCCAGGCGGCGACAGGGTCGGTCAGCGGGTGAGTGCCGCGCGGGATGGCGATGGTCTCGCCGGTGGAGTCCTTGTCGGTCTTGGAGGTGCGGATGGTGACCTCCAGCCCGTCGGCGACCTGGCGTACGTCCTCCCGGGTGAGCGCGACGAGCTCGCTGCGCCGGCCCATGAGGGCCAGGCCGAGCACCAGCAGGAGCCGGTCGCGGCGGCCTGCGGGGGTGCCGAGGTCGCAGGCGCTCACCATGGCGCGCAGCGCGTCGATGGTGATGGGCGGCGCCTCGCGCTGGCCGCGCCCGCCGGCTTCGGCGCGGCGGCGCTTGTAGGCGCGCAGCGCCAGGCGGGCCGATTCGGTGGCGGGTTGCCCGGTGTGGCCGGCCAGGCGGTGCATCGTGCGTACGGCGGCGATGGCCTGCTCGATACTGGCCGGGGCTTGGTCGGCCGCGCAGAGGCCGGAGGCGTACTCGGCCAGGGTGTGTGCGGTGGCGGGCAGCGCGATGCGGCCGTTTCGCGCGCACCAGGCGGTGAAGGCGGCCCATTGTCGGGTGTAGGCGCGGCGGGTGTTGGCCGGAACGCCGTCGGCGATCAGGGCCTGGGTGCGAGGGCTGAGGGTGTAGTCGGCGGCGGTGTGCGCGTCCGCGTTCTCGGGAAGCGCGTCACCCGGCCCCCACTCCCCCTTCGCTGCAGCCGGAAGCATCCACTCACCGTCACCCACCCTTGTCCCCCTGCCTCGCTTCGGGCTCCCATCCTGACCCACGATAAGGAAGGTTATCACGGGTCAGCGGCACTTCAGCGTTCCGTTTGCGAACGTACGAAACAGATGCGTTCGATCGCTACGAACGCTAACCTGTCTCTCGTGGCAGAAGATCAGCGCACCGCGGCCCCAGAGACCCCTGCAGAGACGACCGGCGAGACAGTTGCCGCCACGACCGGCGACACAGCCGGTCAAACGACGACCGCCGAAAACGCGACCGACCCTCTGGAAGATGCGCCGCGATGCGCCGGGCCGGGTTGCGCCAAGGCGTTGCCCGGCCGCAGCAGCCGGGCCAAGTACTGCAGTGACGCCTGCCGCGCCGCCGCCTACCGGGTGCGCACCACCGCCCACGCGGCCCCCGTCGCCAACGCCCTGCTGCGCGTCCAGGACCTGCTCGGCCCGCTGCTGTCCGCCGGTGAGCAGTGGCAGGCCGCCCAGGACGCGCTGCGTACCCAGTTGACCGAACTCAGCGCCGGCGCGCTTGCCCAGGTCGAGGCCGCCGAGCACGCCGCCGAGGAGGCACGGGGCGCGGCCGGCGAGGCGCGGGCCGTCGCCGCGGCGGCTGAGCGGCGCGCCGCGGCCGCGATCGACACCGCCGCCAACCGGACCGCCGCCGCAGAACAGGCCAGGTCGCAGGCCGAGACCGCCCGCGACCGTGCCGAGGAACGGGAACAGGACGCCTGGCGCCAGGTCGGCGAGCACCAGAACGCGCGCACCCAGGCCGAGCGACTCGCCACCGAAGCCGCCGACCGGCAGCGTCAGGCCGAGCACGACCGTGACGCCGCCCGCCGGCGAACCGCCGAACTCACCGACCAACACGCCGCGGCGACCGCCCGCATCACCGAACTGGAGCAGCAGGCCGAGAAGGAGCGACGCGAACTCGCCGGCCTTCGCCGCCAGCTGCAGGAGCAGGAAGCTCAGACCCGGAAGGCCGAGCAGGAACGCGACCAGGCTCGCGGTACGGCCGGGGCGCACGCTGAGGAGATCGACCGGCTACGCCAGGCACTCACCGCCGAACAGCAGCAGCGCGAACAGGCCGTCACCGCGGCCGCCGTGGCCGACCAGGCCCGCACCCTCGCCGACCAGGCCAGAGCCGCGTCCCTCAGCGAGACGGAACGCCTGCGGGACGAACTCGCCGGCCTCGCGAGCACGCTGAAGAACGCCCAGCGGCAACGCGAAGAGGCCGTCACGGCCGCCGCCGTCGCACAGGCGCTCCTGCACGAGCAGCAGTCCCGCCGCCCATCTGATCAGCCCGAGCCTGAGACTCCTGCCGAGGGCCGGACCAAGCACGAGAAACAAGGCTAGTCGAGCGCTGAACCGCTGGTCAGAGTGTCGGAGCCGAAGCCCTGTGGAGGGTTTGTGCAGCGGTCAGCGGGCACAGCGGCGCCGATTGGCGGGGTCGTGCTCGGCGGTGACGCGAGCGAAGATCGCCCCTGGACTTCGACGAAGGGACGAGGCGCAGCGCCGGGGCGCGGGCGTGCGCGAACGGCGGGCCATTCGACACAGTGACGCAGTGGCGCAGGGAGGTACGTACGCCGGCGTTCCGGGCAGCATCGACGTGGCGGGAGGGCTGGGCGCGGATCGGCCATGATGGACGGGATGACGAGGATCTTGAGCGTGAGCTGGAGAAAGCGGAGCCGGCGGCTTCGGAGAGGACGTCTGCGGGTCCAGCCGAGATACAGGTAAAACCGGCCATAAGTCGATCTTGACGGCCGTTTCCGCAGGCGGGTGGGCGGTCAGCGGTCGACCGTGATCAATTTGAGGGCGTCCTCCTTGTCCTTGTCGGACGGCAAGCTGTACCGGCGAGTGGTCTCCAGGCGGGCGTGGCCAAGGATCTCGGCGACCAAGACCAAATCGATCTTGCCGCGAACCAGCGTGGTGGCGAGCGTGTGGCGCAGGACATGTGCCGTGGTGGGATCACCCAGCCCGGCTGTCTGGGCGATCTCGGCGATGATGCCGCCTGCAGCCCGGGTGGTCAGCCGTCCGCCCTTGGCGTTGAGGAACAGGGCCCGGTTGTCGCTGGCGTGGGGCCAGTCGGAGCGTTCGTCGAGCCAGAGTTGCAGTTCGGTGCGGAGTTTGGGGTGGATGTCGACCTCGCGGAACTTGTCGCCCTTGCCATACAGGCGCAGCCGGCCCTTGCGGGCCGACGTTTGGATGTCGTCGACGTCGAGGCGGACGATCTCACTGATGCGGGCGCCGGCGTAGTACGGGATCAGCGCGATGCACCGGCCCCGGGGGGACAGATGTGCCTCCACGGCGCGCAGCCAGCGGATGCGGGCGCGCTCCTCCAGGGCGCGTGGTGCGCTTTTGGGCAGGTCTTCGCGGGCGATGTCGGCCTTGCCCAAGCCTCGGCGGACGTGGAAGTCGTCCAGTGCGGTGAGGGCGGAGCGGATCCGGGCACCTGTGAGGGTTCGGAGCGCGTAATCTCGGAACTCTCATCTGGGAGGCTACTTCCGAGATTGAACAAATCTCGGAAGTCACCCGGATCGGTTTGCTCGGCCTGTAGGGAGATCGTCTGCTGGTTCATCCCGGGCAGTGCGGGTTCGTTGATCTCCAGTCGGATGGTGGGCAGGATGGGCAGGGCGCCGCCCATCGAAGATGAAGTTCATCATTGGGCGTCGTCGGTCCTCGGGCTGGTGCGGGACCCAGTCCATCATTGAGCGCCGGGTGGTGTAGCTCGTCTGCTCCCAGCGTCGATGGCTTCCTGTGAGTCCGGTTGACCTGGCATTCTTTGTGGCATGTATCCCAGTTCTGCCCTTGGTGAGTTCCTTCGATCCCGTCGGGCCCGGGTTCGGCCCGAGGATGTGGGGCTGAGTCCCGGAGTCAAACATCGGCGGGTGAGTGGCTTGCGCAGGGAGGAGCTGGCACCGCTCGCGGGTGTCAGCGTTGGCTATTACACGCGGCTGGAGCAGGGGCAGAGCCCCAACGTCTCCGACGAGGTCTTGGACTCTGTCGCCCGCGTCCTGCGGCTGGACCGTGACGAGGTAGCTCACCTGCGCCGGCTGGCTCGGGTTGCGCGGGCCGATGAGAAGGTACGGCCTGAACTGTTGCGTCCCGGCATCAAGTTGATGGTGGATTCGTTCATCGAGGCGCCTGCCATCGCGGTGGGCAGGCGGGGCGACATCCTGGCGTGGAACCGTTTGGCGCACGCCCTGCTGGCTCCGCACTGGCCGTTCGAGGGTGGTGAGAAGCCGAACTTCGTCCGCGTCGACTTTCTTGAGTGGGAGTTCTCGCGGCGGCTTTACGTTGACTGGGAGCAGAAGGCCCGCGATGACATCGCCTATCTGGAGGGGTCGCTGAGCCGATTCCCCGGGGATGCGGGGCTGATCGCTCTGATCGAGGAGCTGCTGGCGCTCAGCCCGGAGTTCCGTGCCCTGTGGACCGAGCATCCGGTGAACAATTGCGCGTCCATCTCGCGCGACTACCGGCATCCGGACGTGGGGGTCATGACGCTTACCGCTGAGTTCTTGCGAACGCCCGACGATGAAGGGCAGGGAGTGACGGTGTTCCAGGCCGAGGCAGGCTCGCCGTCGGAGGGACGGTTGCGGCGGCTGGCCGACTCGGTCACTGTCGCCGCCGGATAGATGACGAGGGTGCCCTTGGCCAGGTGCGGGATCGTCCGCTCCGCGCCAAGGGCACCGGCTTGTTCACAACGTGTCGAGGTCAAAGGCCTCGGCCATGCGGCGGTAGCCGGCATCGTTGGGGTGCAGGTGGTCGCCCCTGTCGTAGGCGGGGTTGAGCCGGTCGGAGTCGGTGGGCGCGGCCATGGCGCGGTCGAAGTCGACCACCGCGTCGTACTCGCCGGATGTGCGGATCCAGTGGTTGAGCGTGTCGCGGACCGTCTCGCTTGCCGCTGTGGTGAGCTCGTCGCCCTTGGTCGGCAACAGGGTAGCGCCGATCACCTTGAGGCCGCGGGCGTGCGCACGCTGGATGAGATGGCGATGGGCGGCGATGAGCTGAGCGGCTGACACATGGGGTTGGGTACGGCGGTGGGATCGCCGGTGGCCTCGCTGAAGCGGATGTCGTTAATGCCGCCCAATACGATCACCGTCCGCACGCCGGGCTGGTCGAGGGCGTCGCGGTCGAACCGGGTGGCGATGCTGTCGCCGTACCAGGCCGAGTCGTTGAGGACCCGGTCTCCGCTGATACCCGCGTTGAGCACGGGGCGGGGCCGGCCGGCGGCCGCCAGGCGTTCGGCTAGTTCGTCGGGGTAGCGGTTGTTGGCGTCGGTGGTGGAGTTGTATCCGTCGGTGATCGAGTCGCCGATGGCGACCACCCCGTCCTGCCGGGCAGGGCGGTCGGCGAGCACGTCGACCCGCGACAGGTAGTACCACGATCGGGTGGACTCGATCAACGCGGCCGAGCCCTGGTCGGCCCGGTGATCGCCGGTCGCGCGGTAGCTGGTGGCGGAGGACTGGGAGTGGAAAGTGGCCGGGCCTGTCCTGGCCGCCAGGTAGAGGGTGACGGTCACTGCTTCCCCCGGCTTGACCCGAAGGGCGGCCGCGTCGCTGACTCGTTCGGCGCCGGCTGGGATGGTCGCCGTGGGGGAGTGGTCAAACATCAGCGGCCGCAGGGAGCCGGGACGTACGGCCGCGCCCTCACCAGCGCGGGCAATCGTCGCACCTGCCACCTGCAACGGTGCCTGGCCGTAGAGGTTGGACAGCCGGATGCGTACCGCGCTCCCGCCCGCGGTAACCCCTACGACCTGCCGCACGGTCTAGTGGGAGAAGCCTGCCTGAGACCAGTTCGGCGTGAACACCGAGATCGGGCGTTGCGGCGCGGCCGACCAGCCGCTGGTCCAGACGCTGTGGCGGCTCGCCGCAGCCGCGTGATACGCGGTATCGAGGGGCGCCTGCGCGGATGCGGCCGTCGCCATCGAGAGGGCCAGAAAGGCGCCGGTCAGTGCCGTGGCGATGCGTCGGGAGGTCGAGTTCATGCGTATGTCCTTTTCGAGCTTGTCCGGACGTGAGTCCGGGCGGGTTTCTGGTGAGGTGCTTGTTCGGTCAGGCGGCCAGGGAAGGCTCGGCTGGCTGACCGGTGCTGGCCCGGCGGAGGAGAACGCCGCTGGCGACGGCGCCGAGCAGCGCGACCGCACCGGCCACCAGGAAGGCGGTGTGCAGTCCGCCGAGGGTGGCCAGCGCCTTGGTGGTGGCCGGGGCGAGCGCTTCGGTACGGGCGGCGACGATCGCGGTGAGCCCGGCCACGCCGATGGCGCCGACGAATGTGGGCATCTGGGCCAGGCTCCCCGCGACGCCCTGGTCGGCCTCGTTCAGGCCGGAGGTGATCGTGGTGATGGCCGCCACCACCGTCAGGACGTGCCCGAAGCCCATCGTGGCCGAGGTCGCCAGCAGCAGGACCAGGCCGCCCTCAGGGGGCAGGAACATCATCGCGGCGGTACCAATCGCCTGCACGGTCAGGCCGGTCACGATAGTCGTCACCGTGCCCCGCGAGCTGATCAGCCGGGCCACGAAGGTCCCGGCGATCAGGGCCGCGAGGCCCTCGCCCAGGAAACCCAGCCCGGTCTGCAGCGGCGAGTACCCCAGGACGTCCTGCATGTGGATGCTGAGCAGCAGGGTCGCCCCACCGCACATCCCGAAGGTGACCAGCCCCACCGTCATGCCCCATTTGACGGTCGTACGCCGCAGGAGGCGCAGCGGGACGAGAGGGGCCGCATGCCGCGCCTCGACGACCAGGAACGTGCCGAGCAGAAGCACCGCAGCCAGCAGCGTCGCGAGGGTCGGCACGCTGCCCCAGCCTGCCTGGCCGCCCGTGGAGATGCCGTAGACCAGGGCGAACAGCCCGCCGCTGGCCAGCAGCGCACCGGGGACGTCGAGCCTGGCGCGGCTGCGGGCGATCGTCTCACGAACCACCGCTATCGCGCCGAGCATGACCAGGACGCCGATGCCGAACAGCAGGAGCATGGTCCAGCGCCAGTTCAGCCCGCTGGTAATCAGCCCGCCGCCGATCGTCCCGATGACGAACCCCAGCGACAGCAGAGCGCCGTTGACCCCCAGGGCCCTGGTGCGCTGCGGTCCCTCGGGGAACGCGCCGGTCATCAGCGCGAGCGCGGTCGGGCCGATCATGGCCGCCGCGACGCCTTGCCCGGCGCGTGCCGCCAGCAGCAGCCCCGGGCTAGGCGCCAGCCCGGCCAGCAGGGAGAACACGGTGAAGCTCGCCACTCCGGCGATGAACAACCGGCGCCTGCCGACCATGTCGGACGCCCGTCCGAACAGCGGCATCAACGCGGCCGTCGGCAGCAGGCACGCGGTGGCCACCCACTGCAGCGCCGGCGCGCTGGAGAAGCCCAGCTCCCGGCCGATCTCCGGCAGCGCCACCGTGATGATCGAGTAGTCCAGGCCGGTCATGAAGGTCGCGCCGCACAAGGTGAGGAGGATGAGCCAGCCTCGAAGCCCTAGCCTCGCGACCTCTCGAAAGGTTTCTGTCGTCATGCCGATCAGATTGCAGCCCGCCGAAACGAGCCACCAGCGCTCTGGTGAGGGTACATCCGTCAGGTACAGGCTCCCCCCTGCGGGCGGACGCCGGGCGGGTGCGAGACCTGGGTGCCGCCCAGAAGCCGCCTACCGCCCCGCCTTCAGCCTCGAAGGCCGGCCCCGCCGCTCACCACTTCCGGCGCTCACGCCGCCTCGGCTTCCTCGCGGAAATCGAGGTTGACCTCCATGTCCTCCAGTGGCGAGTCCAGATCATAGATGTAGTCGCCGAAACGGCGCACGTTGTCTTCCTGGTAAGGGGACATGATGGCCACGTCGGCGCGATGCACCGCCTGGCCCTCTGCGCGCAGTTGGTTGAGTACCAGCGACATGTCCAGCGGGTCGGCCAGCTTGGCCTCCGATCCCGACAGCGGCCCGAAGTGCCGGAACCAGCGCAGGTGCCGGGTGGTCCGGGTCAGAATCTCCAGCAGGGAGCGTTCTGGCAGCCGGTCTTTGACGGCCGTGGCCAGCTTGAGCGCCTCGGCGCTGTGCCCGGCGGACTTGCGAGCCTTGAGCGAGGGCCGGCCCTGCTCGTCGATGAGCAGGTCGGCGTTGTCCGGGTAGCCCGCGTCCACGGCCGCGGCCACGTCCTTCATGCGGGTCTTCAGCTGCGTCACGAACTCCGAGGCGGTGGCGGGCAGGCCGACCTCGGCGCAGTAGGTGGCCAGGTGCGGCAGGCAGTCCTCCCAGCTCAGCAGCTGGGCCTGCCAGTTGGCGTAGGCTTCGGAGCCGACCGCCGCCACATCGCCGCGCACCAGCTCGTCGGCCAGGCAGGAGAAGACGCAGATTTCGAAGTGTCGGCGCACCAGCTTGCCGGGCGGCGCTTGTCGGCGATCACCTTCTGCCAGGCCTCCGGCGCGAACGAGACGTCCACGTGCTTGCGCACCGTCACTGTGGAGATCTCGCCGGTCGTCTCATCGACGACCTCCTCCTCGGCCGTGTACTCATCGCTGATGAGCTCGCTGGTGTGGGTGGCGTTGGCGCGTACGAACTCCAGCGCCTACAGTTGCCTGCGGTCGGTACTGGCCGGCTCCAGCACCAGCACGCCGGCCAGGCGCAGCAGCAGAGCCCGGTGGGAGCGGTAGAAGCGATCCAGCAGCGGCAGGTAGTTATCACCGTGGAAGGCGGCCAGCGCCTCGTGCTCGGCCACCAGGCCGGACAGGCCGCCGTTGGTCTCGATCGTCGCCAGCACCGCCCGGCCGGTCTCGTGCCGGCGCCGCACCGCCGTCCACGGGTTCGGCGCGTTCCGGGCCGCCATGTCGACCTCATTGACCGCGTCCAGCAGGTCGCCGAGCACCGCCAGCATGCGCTCGTTACGTTGGCACTGCTCGGCGCGGATGGTCTCCAGCAGTTCGCGGGCCTTGTTGTGCATGGTGTTCATCCGCTTGCACAGCATGGTTACCAGCTCGTCGCGGGCCCGTACCCGCGCCTGGTGCAGCAGGCACGCTCCGCTTGACCTCGGCGGAGTCACGCATCTCGGAGGCATCCAGCGCCCGGGCCTCAGCCGCGAAATGGGCGATCTTGGAGGCAGGCACCCCCTGGAGCCAGCCGTCGCTGGCCCCGGCCATGCCATCCAGCCAGGCCAGATGGTCCAGTTGCAGGCGCAGCTTGGTCACCGTGGCCCGTGGC
This sequence comes from Nonomuraea fuscirosea, assembly GCF_035917475.1. Taxonomy (NCBI): domain Bacteria; kingdom Bacillati; phylum Actinomycetota; class Actinomycetes; order Streptosporangiales; family Streptosporangiaceae; genus Nonomuraea; species Nonomuraea fuscirosea. Next base: position 4,601,115 of record NZ_CP109074.1, read on the forward strand.
GCGCTCTTCTTGGCCCGGTCATGTCCGCTGCGGCCGGTAGCCGGATCCACCTTCAACGCCCCCAGCAGCCGCGCGTGGTCATCGAAGCTCATCCGGCCGTAGGCCAGGGTGAAGATGGCGCCGTTGACCTCCGCGCGCACAGAGGTGGCCAGGTCATCCAGGGTGGAGAACGCCGGGAACTCACAGCTGTTCTTGGCCAGCTCCTCCAGCGCCACGTTGATCAGGTCGGCCGGGTGGTCCTTGGTCTTGGCCGCCTGCCGGATCGCCTGCTCGGCCAGCTTGCGCGCATTGGTCTGATCGCCATCCAGCCCCAGCCGGGCTCGCACCAGCGACTTGTGGTTGCGTCCCGTCCGCTCGGCCACGTCCGTCATGCCGATCTGTTCAGGCAGGCCCAGCTCGTTCCGTACGTGCTCGACCACCGGGGCCGGGATCTCGGCCAGCCGCGGGAAGCGTCCCAGGCGCTGACAGCACTTCAGCCACACCGTCAGCGACAGCCGACTCTCGTCGCTGTCGGTCATCTCCCGCGCCCAGTCCATCTCCGCCAAACTCGGCGAGTACGCCTCGCGCAGCTCCCGCTCGGAGATGGTCCGCTTGAACCGCGGATAGGCGGTTTTGTCGATCGACGCCATCGGGGCACAGCAGTCCCATCAGCCCCGATCAGCAGAACTGGCCAAACTGTAGCCGACCGAACACAGTGCGCGAGACTGAACTTGGAAACTAGAGCCGAACTCCTACTGTCGGCGAGAGACGACTTCCGAGATCGCGTACCACCGTTACGGAGAACCGGGCGCCAGGTATCGAGTACCCCGCCCCAGACTCGTGTGGACGTGCTCCGAGGTTCTCAAGATCGACTCATAGCCGGCTTTCCCCGTATCTCGGGAGCGCCGCCTATCGCATCAGATGCGAACTGACGGCACCTCGTGTCCCGGCGACTCGACTTGATAGAGGACCTGCTGCGTGCATGCTTTCGGCACTCTGCACTCTATCCGTCTGTGCACCGCTTGGGAGCGGAGAGACAGTACAGGTTGAGGCGGTGGCCTGGGGTGCGAGACAACCGTTCGCGTTGGATGCAAATATTTCGCATCCAACGCGAACGACGGAGCGTAACGTGCCGAGCACAAGCGACGGACTTCCGGGAACCGCACGCCTGCAGTTGGTCGATGGGGTGGCGTTGCTGCACCCCCAAGAGCAGGTGTTCGAGGCGATGGTGGATGGCTGGCGCAATCAACAGCTGGCCGAATCTGGGCTCTCGACGATCGACAAGCGCATCGGCCGCCTCCGCTCTTTTCTCCGGCATGCCGAGGACTTCCCGTGGCAGTGGACCGCCCAGCACGCTGACGCATGGTTCGGTGACCTGCGCTCGGTGCACGGCTGCGCGCATTCCACCCTGCGCTCCTACCAGGACGCGTTGCGTTCCTTCTGCCAGTACGTCGTCGATCCCGCCTATGGCTGGGCGGCGGTCTGCGAGGAGCGCTTCGGTACGTATCCGATCCAGATCGTGCACGAGGGCAACTCTGCGACGCATGTCCAAGAGTCCGAATCCCGGCCCGAGAAGCGGGCCTTCACCCTCGAGGAGCTGCAGAATTTCTTCGACTACGCCGATGAGCAGGTGACCAGAGCGCGTGATCGCGGCCGCAAGGGGTGGCTACCTGCCTTCCGGGACGCCACCTTGTTCAAGATCGCCTATAGCTATGGCCTGCGACGCAACGAGACCCGCATGCTGGATGTTGCCGACTTCGGCCGCAACCCGCACGCGCCTGAGTTCGGCGACTACGGCCTGGTTCACATCCGCTATGGCAAGGCCAAGAAGGGCTCGCCGCCCAAACGGCGCAGCGTCGCCACCGTCTGGCCCTGGACGGCGGACGTCCTGGACGAGTGGGTCACCGAGTTCCGGTCGCAGTTGGCGCCTCCTGGCAGCTCGGCGCTCTGGCCGTCCGAACGCGGTGCCAGGATCGGACTGCAGCGCATCAACTCCCGCTTCGCCGCCTACCGCGACGCACTCGGCCTCGATGCCGGCCTCGACTTCCATGGGCTGAGACGCTCCTACGTCACCCACCTCATCGAGGCCGGCCGCGACCCGCTGTTCGTCCAGTTCCAGTGCGGCCACGAGCACGCCAGCACCACATCTCTCTACACCTGTGTCTCCTCTGACTTCCGCACCCGCACCCTGCGTCAGGCCCTGGACGAGACCTTGGCCGCCGCCCTCGAACCTCCTAGGAGATCCCGATGAAACGCCAAGTCAGCTACCAATGGCGGCTGCGCGAAGTCATGGCCACCCACGGCATTTTCACCATCAGCGACCTAGTCCCGTTGCTGGCCGAACGGGGCATCGACCTGTCGGTGTCCCAGGTGCACCGGCTGGCCACCGGCGTTCCGGAACGGCTTTCACTGCCCGTGCTCGCCGCGCTCTGCGACATCTTCACCTGCACCCCAGCCGAGCTGATCGCTACCAAGGCCGAGAACGCCGTCGTCCGCAAGACCGCCACAGACGACGGCCCGGTCAACCTCAACGCCAGGCGCCCCACCCGCGCCCGCCTCCGTCCTGAGGCATGAACATTCCGCCGCTGGCCTGCGACAATTGCGGGACGGAAGGATGGAGATACCGGCGCGGACTTTGCGGTCCGTGCGCCCTCACCGCCGACCTGCGGGCCGTCCTGGACAACGGGGACGGCGCCATCCGGCCCGAACTGCTGCCCTTCTTCGAGGGCTTTCGCACGATGACCAACCCCAGGGCGGGCATCCAGTGGATCCACCGCCTGCACGTTCACCAAATGCTCCGGACACTGGCCGACCCGGCAACGCCCATCACCCACGAGACGTTGGATGAGATGTCGCCCTGGCGCTCGGTGACCTACCTGCGAGACCTACTGATGCTGCACGGCGTTCTGCCCCGCGCCGACCGGCACCTCATCCTGTTCCAGCGATGGCTTCGCGACGCCCTCACCGCAGTCAGCGATCCTGACCACCGGCAGGTCACCACCAGGTTCGCCACCTGGCACGTGCTGCATCGACTCCGGCGCTTCGCCGAACGCGGGCCGGTGACCGGCAAGCAAACCGACTCGGTCCGGATCGAGGTCAGGCAGGCCATCGCGTTCCTGAGCTGGCTGAGCCAGCGCGATCGTGAACTGCCGAACTGCGGCCAGGCCGACATCGACGCCTGGTATGCCGGCGCCTACACCGCCCGCCGGCGCACGCACGCCTTCCTGCGATGGGCCATGCGCGCCAAGCTCATGTCCCGGATGACCCTTCCGCACCAGCCCACCACCAACCCCGCGCCCATCAGCCAGCACCAGCGCCTGGCCGTGCTCCGCCGCCTCCTCACCGACGAGGAGATCCCCTGCTCACCCGGGTCGCGGCCACCCTGGTGCTGCTCTACTCCCAGCCACTGACCCGGATCTTGCGCCTGACCCTTGACGACGTCCGCTATCACGACGGCCAGATCAACCTTTGCCTCGGCGATCCACCGACCCCACTGCCAGAGCCGTTCGCCGAGTTGCTACTTCGCCATCTTGACCAGCGTCTCAACCTGACCACGGCCACCAACCAAAACTCCCGCTGGCTCTTCCCCGGCCGCCGCGGCGGACAGCCCAGGACGCCCGACGCCATCGAACGACGCCTTCGCGATCACCAGATCCCCATACTCAGCGGCAGGACCGCCGCACTTCGCCAACTCGTCCTCCAGGCGCCAGCTGCGGTGATCGCCCGGATGCTCGGCTACAGCGACGAACAGACCAGCCGCGTCGCGACCGAAGCCGGAAGTCCCTGGAGCCGATACGCCCCAGTCGACGAACACCCCCACACCTGACCACAGCGACATGGAATGAGCATCATGACGACCCTTCCCGGGCCACGCTCGGCGGCCGAGATTCGCACCTACCTCAAAGACCATCTCAACCAGGCGCTTCGCCGACCCGGCATGTTCGGCGGCGAGACAGCCCTGCGCCTCCTGTTCGATCACCTGGCCTACGCCGAACACCAGGAGACGGAGTGGGCGCAGGCATTGCAGTCCCTGGAAGTGCGGGGCGCCATCAACTCCCTCGGCGTGACCGGAGCGCTCGCCGCCGTCCTGCCTCGTCCCTGCGACGACGGCGTCGCCTCGATCTATGCCGAGCTCGCCCACGATGCCGGGTGGCTACAGGCCGACCGAACCCTGACGGAAGAAGATCACGCGTCCCTGCGCCGCAAACTCACCACTTGGGCTGCTCACGACCGCACCCTCACCGACGTGCAAGAGGAGTTCGGCCCACCTTCCATTCTTCTCGGCGGCACCAACCCCCGCTTCGGCAAGACACTCGCCTACCTGACCGAACAAGCGACGGAACCGATCATCTTCTTTCACCTCTGGAACGGGGGCCCCGACGAAACCGACAAGATCTGGCGCTCCATCTATGACGAACCCGTCCTCTTGGCCCTCCGCTTCGGCAGGGAAGCGTTCAAGGACACCTTCACCTTCACACCGGAAGGAAGCAGACGCCGTCCGGCCTGACGTCCCGTGGCCTCGCTCATCCGCTGGCTACTACGCCGTGTGACCATTGCAGTTCCAGAGGGCGCGAACACGCGACACTTGATTACGCGAGGTCGCCAGTTTGGCACCCGCGATGAGCCCTACTTTCGCCAACCGTGGATGGTCAGGTCGGGGTCGGTGGCCGCGTTCAGCAGCCGCCGCCCCCAGCCGTAGGTCATCGGTAGCCAATTGAAATCGTGGTCCGGTCCCACGATGTCGGCCAGCTCGATCAGCTTCATCATCTCCACCACCGCGGCGAGCGGCTTTGCCACGCGCCATGCGCTCCGCATCCGTTCCGGAGTGACGGTGTCGGCCCAGGCGTCGAAGTAGGCGTCGAGGTAGCTTGCGGCGTCCGGCTCGGACGCGTCGAGTAGCCATGAGGCCAGATCGAACAACGGGTCCGTGAGAGTGGCGAAGCTCCAGTCGTGCAACAGGATCTCGTCGTCGCGCACGACCACATTGCCCAGGTGGAAATCGCGGTGGACGATCGTCGCCGGGATGGCCGCCTCGTCCAGGCGCTCGGCGCACTCGACCAGGTACGGGGTCAGCGCCTGCAGCCGGTCGGCCTCCTCACCGCTCAGCGCCCGATCCAGGTTCTTCGGAAGCTTGGGCGCCCGCCAGATGTCGTCGCGGGCCAGGATTGACCGCACGCCGTCAGCCAGCGAGGCCGGCGTGAGCGGGACGCACCCCACGGCGATCAACTCGTCCCCGCGGCCGATGGTCTCCCTCTGCACCATGACTAGCTGCATCAGACACGCGCGACGCTGCTCTGTGGAGACCGCCCAGCCGTCCACACCGCCGAAGTCCTCGGCGAGCCACCAGCGGTCATCGGGTGAGATCGCGGTGATGGTGGCGAACGGCGCGATGCGCAATGACGCCAGGTATCGAGTGATATCCGGTTCGTGCGCCAGCCTCGGCAGGACCGCTTTCAGAAACAGGTCACCCCGGTCAGTCGGCGTGCGGAGCACGGCGGACATGCTCCAGTGCTTGATCTGACGGCTAGGACCGAGCCGCCCGCGACCGGCAGCCTTGATCTCCCCGTCGATGTAGGACTCGGCTCGCTCGAACCAGCCCGGCCTGAACCAGTCGGAGGCGAGTGGCCGGGATCGCGCCGCCCGGCGGTCGAGGACCAGGCTCTGCCCGCTCACCGCATCATGACCGTGCCACGCGAACCCATCGGCGCAGACCGGCCGCGCTCCGCCCAACGCCAGCAGGACCACTGTCGTGAAGTCCAATGGCTCCAGGACCACAGTGATCAGCCCGAATTCGCAGCGCACGCGATCGGTCAACTCGCTGTCCATCGGCGGCAACCTGACGTCGAACCGCATCCGCGGCAGCGCCGGAATGCCGCTGGCCGTGTCGCACAGCACGGCGCCGTCCCGGTCGACGATGACCAGTACGGCTTCCACGGAATCGGACGACATGATCAAGCCTCCAAAGACCGACGGAGTTCACGGAATAGCGCGCTGGCGTCGTTCACGACTGCATGATCACAGCTCGCCCGGCCAGCACGCAAAGGCGTTTCAGCTGGTGTTTTCTGGTCATCCATGGATATCGCCTGGCCGGGGATGGCTGAGAAAGGCCGCACCCGCGAGCTTGGCATACCGCATGGCCGTGGTCGGATGAACACCGAGAGCCTGCGCGAGTACGGAGGGTGGGGCCTCACGGACGAGTTGAAGCCACGTTCCGCTTCGTGCGGCGAGTGGTGGGATCTTCTCTTCCCGAGCCAGCCAGTCGATCGTTTCCCGAGACCTCCAGCCCTCTGCCTCAGCGATCCACCTGCGCGGCAAACGCGAGCAGCCTACTTGCCTTACGTGCCTGACAGTCCTTCAAGCAGCTGACCAGCGAGAACGCTTGAAAACCCAAGATAACGGTGGCTCTCGCAAGCGCCACCGAGGCGCTCGCCCTGGCCGAGCATCGGCTCACGGACGCCTCGGCTTCCTCCCGTATGCTTCGCGGCCGCGCCCTGAAACTGTGCGGCCGGGCACGACGGCTGCTCGGAGACCCCGCCTGCGAACACGACCTGGACCGTGCCGTCACCGTGCTGGAGCAGGAGATGATGCGCACTCCCGACCGGATCCGCGCCTGCCTCGCCGATGCGCTGGACGCGCGAGGGCGAGTGCGGATCTATCTGGGGCGGCTGGAGGAGGCCGAACACGACCTCAACCACCCATCACCCTGCACAGGGAGGACCTGGCTCGGACGCCTAGCAAGGACCAGGGTTCCTGGCCGGCGCACTTGAAGATCTCGGCTGGTTGCAACGGCGGACAGGCCGCACAGGGGAGGCGCTGCTGCAGCTGCGCCAGGCGCGGCGGCTGTACGCGGCCGCGGCCCAGCGCAATCCCGGCTTGTGGCGCGCGCGTTACGCCAGGCTGGACGGAAACCTCACCCGGCTGTACCTCAGCCTCGGCTGGACCAAGCAAGCCATCGCCCTCGCCTTCGCCTTCGACCAGTCGAAAGCGCCTGTCACCCCGCTACCCCGTCGACAGGCTCTCTGGACTCTGGGTGTTTCAGCTCGGCCTCCACTGGGTTCGGTTCCTGCTCGGGCAGCAGCACCCCGGCCAGCACCGGCTTCGGCAGTATGGGAGGACAAGACCAGTCGCGAACCCTGCGGAAGCTGACCCTGCCGCCGGAGAACGTCGCGCCGCCGAAGTCGACGTTCCCCCCGGAAAATGTCGCGCCGCCAAAGTAGACCTCACCGGAGGAGAACACCGCGCTGGAGAATTTGACCGTGCCGCCGGAGAACGTCGCTCTGATGAAGTACCCGCCGTCGAAGACCACGCGGGTGAAGTCGAAATCGTACCCTGCCAAGACCTCGAGGCACTGTCGCGGAGATGGGCGGTGATGATACGGATGATGGTGTGGCGCACCTCGCGCAGCCTGGCGAACGACAGTCGCTCGTCAGCGTCGCTGTCCTCGCCCGGGTTCGATTTGTACGGTAGGCGCAGGTAGGAGCACAGCACGTCAATCACCATCTGGCGCAGTTCGCGGGTCGGGGCGTCATCAGCCAGGCCCGCGAGGGCTTGCACGCCGGCCAGCCGTACAGCGGGGGCGTCGTGGCCGAGCATAGGGGCGGCTGTGGCGAAGCGCTCGTTGAACAGCTTGGTGGCCTCGCGCTGATGGGCCCCATCGGCGCGCTGTTCGGCGGCTTGCTGGCGGTGCTCGGCGGCTTCGATGACCTTCTGCCTACGATAAGCCACGACCAAGGCGATAACGCCGCCGACGCCGGCCACCACGGCTAAGGACAGCTTCAGCGGGTCCAGCAGCCGAGCCAGGGAGATGCCGCTTGCGCTCGGTGTCAGGGCTGGGAAGCCGAGCAACCACAGGGCGCTGGTGAACACGCCGGCGCTGAGCAGGACCGTGCCGATCAGGGCAAGGGTGAGCACGAGGCCGAAACGGGCCAGGCGTAGCCCTTTGCGGGCGGCGGGCGTGGTGAGGGGCGTGTCGCGTGGGGTCGGGAACCTTCCGTCGAGCTTGGCCACGGCTCTCACAAGGGAGGATCGCTCGCGAGCGCGCCAGCGACTCCATGGATGACGGGCCGTCCCGACGAAAGCGATCTGGCTCGTGTTGACCATACAGGCGATTTCTGCTCCGGATGAACTTTCATACATAGGGTTGGACATGTGGCGACGGTACGCCGTTGAGTTCGGCGTCAAATCCGTTCTCGTCACCGTGGGGGAGCTCTCGTGCCAGCGTGTAGAGCTGCGCGCGGGCGATCACTGCGGGGGAGTCTGTCATGACGGTGATGATGCCCATCACGGCCGTCGCCATCACCCGCCATCCCGGCGTGAACCCCCAAGAGGCCCGCGCGGACACCACGACGGTCAGCAGCGCGCGCCACGCCTGGCTCCGCATGCTCCCGGCGAAACTCCGCGCCGAGTACAACCGCCTGGGCGCCGGCGAGCGTGGTGTGATCAGCGTTCCCCGGGCCAGCACGACGGCGGTGGCCGAGGCGGGCACCAGCAGATCCACCACAGACGCGCCGGTCATCACAAAGGCCACTGCCAGGTGGGCGAGCCACAGCACGCCCACCGCGGCCAGGCGCGTCGCGGGCCGCAACACCAGGTCGAGCCGCCACCAGGCGAAGCCGCTGGTGCCGAGACGATCGAGGTGGGCGGCCACAGAGCCGAGCCACGCGGTCAGACGCTCGGCGGGATAGGAGCTCGACCGCCCCAAGGAGAAGACATAACCGCTGATCAGTGCGGTGGCGTGTGCTTCCCCCTGCGCTGGCGCCAGGAGCTCTGCCGGGTCCCTGCCCATGCCTCCGGGCCCGTAGGCCCTCAGCAGCATCGTCAACATGAACGGTGACGAGCACATCGCCGCGAACTCGCCATTAGGGTCGTCCCGCAGGGTCTCGAAAATCGGCTCCCAAAGGGGGAGAGCAGACGCCGGTAGGTGATCGCGGAGGAACGAGGCGACCTGGCAGACGCTGAGCGGCTCGAGTTCGAGTACGTCGAAGCCCGCCGGGAAGGCGTTCGCCTCCGCGTACTCCTGGGACCGGCAAGTGAGGACGAGCCTGTGTCCTTGGCCGATCGCCGCGTTCAGGCACGCGAGGGCCCGCTCTCGTCGTTTCGGGTTCAGTTCGTCGACACCGTCGACCACGGGCAGGACATCGTCGATCGTCAGCGAGCCCGGGCCGGGGTAGTTCTCGCGGAGCTGACGTTCGATCCAGGTCTTCAATCCCTCCGCGAGAGGATCCCAGGTGACGGCGGGGAGCAGGACCGGCACCGGCGCGTCCGGTGCGGGGGCCGACAGGCGCTCCAGCATGATCGAGGCCGCAAGCCGGTTGTCACTTTTCGAAGTCGTGTGCACGGATGCGCGGACTGGCCTGCACGCCCGGGACGGGGCCTTTGTTTCCGCCGTCATGACATCCGTGTTCGTCACCCGGCGCCTGCCCGGCAACGCCGTCGAGATCCCGCGCCGGACCTGCGCGGTGGACGTCTGGGGCGAGGACACGCCCATGCCCCGCCACGAGCTTCTCCAGCAGGTGGCAGGACGCAGCGGCCTGATCACCATGCTCACGGACCGCGTGCTGGGATGAGCTGCTCCGGGTTGCTGGATCGCTGCTCACCGGCGCGGTCAAGGCCAGCGCCACGGCGTTCATCGGGGTCGCGCTCCTGCTCGTGGGCGCGGGGACGGCACTGTGGCGGGCACGGGCGTCCCGAAGAGCGGCGGCAACGCCCGTGCGACGATTGCGGCATGCCTTCCGAGAACGGCGCTCCGCTGGCCTATGAGGATGTCCGGGCGTTGCTGTCGGCGTCCGGGCGCCGGACGGTCATGGTCGAGTTCTTCACCGTGAGCGACGAGGTCGTCCTGTTCCGCGTGGCGGCGGAGCTCGCTGAGCCCGAGATCGTGCGGCTGCCCCTGGTCCGGGAAGACCTGCGGCGATTCGTGGTCACGACCTTCGGGCACGCGGGCGGCGTACGGGAGCTGGTCTCGATGGGACTGGAGGAGCTCTGGTACGCCCACGACCGGCTGATCGAGCCGCTGGCCCGGTGGAGCGAACCGGGCGACCTGGTGGTTCTGGTGCCCCACGGCCTGCTGCACTACCTTCCCCTGCACGCGCTGCGCGTGGACGGCGGCCATCTCATCGACAGGAACCCTGTCTGCTACGCGCCCAGCGCGTCCGTTCTGCACGCCATCGGTGAACGTCACCGGGCCCGCAGCAGACGCGGCTCGGCGGCAGTGTTCGGGGATCCGCGCGGTGATCTCCCGGAGGCCCGGGCGGAGGCCGCCGCCGTGGCGGCCCGGCTCGGAGCCACCGCTGAGGTGGGTGAGCGGGTCACGCGGCAGGCGTTCGCCGATGCGGTGTCGCGCGCCGACATCGTGCACTTCGCCGGGCACGCGCGCTTCGACGAGACGGACGCTCTCGCCTCCGGTCTTGAACTGGCCGGAGGCGAGATGCTGACCGCTCGCGACATAGGCGACATGTCGGCCTGGCTGGTGACCTTGAGCGGATGTGAGACCGGCGTCAACACCCGCCACCCCGGAGACGAGCTGGTCGGTCTCACCCGGGCGTTCCTCCTGGCCGGGGCGGCGAGTCTCGTGGTCAGCCGATGGCGAGTTGCCGACGCCTCGACGGCCCACCTGATGCGGCGCTTCTACGAGCATCTGTCCCGGCTCGACAAGGCGGACGCGTTGCGCCAGGCCATCGTAGACACCAAGGCGGACCCGCGCTGGACCTCGCCGTACTACTGGGCCCCCTTTACCCTCGTGGGCGCCTGGGTGTAGGAATTCCCCATGCACTTGATCGCCGACACCCCGCTCGAGGTGGACGACGAGGGCCTGGCCGCGGAGCGGGACGCCGACGCCGCCGATCGGATCATCGGGGACCGCGACATCCGGCTGCTGCTGCGGGAGAACCGCATCGCCCTGTCCCGGGGCGAGACGAGCCGGGTCTCGGACACCGTGTGCGACGTTCCGCTGAAGTGCGTGGTCCACTCGCATCCGCAGTGCCGGTTCGTCTGGTCGCGGCTGATGGTGGACCTCACCCCGACCCCGGACGCGGTGATCAAGGACATGGCGCCGCGGGAGGTCATGGCGGATCAACCCGTCGAGCTCAAGACCACCGTGGGGGTCGGGCTGAAGTTCGAGATCGCCGCCAAGGCGCTGAGCGCCGAGGCCAAGCCCGAATACTCCAGCAGCCAGACGGTCTACTTTCCCCGCATCCTCTCGTCGGGCACCGGGTTCACCCGGGGTTACTGGGACTTCCTCGCGCTCAGCGAGCGCTACCTGCACGCCGACCGCGAGCTGCGGTTGCTGGTGTCGGCGCCGGAGGGCCGGCCGGTGCGGGCGCGCTTCCAGCTTCGCGCCCGCGTACGGTTCGCCGGGCTGGCCGGGCTGATCCCGCTGCTGGCCAGGGGAGGCGCCATCGACGAGGTTCATCTCTTGACCGAGTGAGCGCCCAGCGCCTCCAGCATCGCGCGGGCCTTGGCCCGTTCGACGTAGTCGTACGCCTCCACGGTGCGGCCCAGGGAGAGACAGGTGGCGACCATCCGCTCGTACACCTCCACCCGAGGCTCCCACCCGTAGAAGTGGAGCTGGTCCTGTTCCGCCTTCAGGCTGGCGCGCGAGCGCTCCAGCATCTCGATGCTGCGCCGGTAGTGGCCGTAGGCGATCTCGGGCCGGCCCGCCTGCTCGTACGCCTTGCCGAGATCCAGATGGGTGATGCGGATCTGCGACTCACTGTGGCCGCCGTCGAGCGCCTTGCCCAGGAGTTCGATGGCACGGGCCGTGTCGCCGCGTTCCAGGTAGGCGGCGCCCGCGCCGAGGAAGGTGGCGGGCGGGACGTTCCAGCCCGGAGTGGCGCGGGCGACACTCAACGCCTCCTCGTACCGGCGGATCGCCTCGTCGAGGTCGCCCCTCTGCCGGGCGGTGTTGGCCAAGCCGTTCAGGGTCAGCGTCCTGGCGCTGGCGGCTGAGGGCGTGGCGGGGCCGCCGAGCCGCCCCGACTCGGCCAGCGCCAGCGCCTGGCGAAACTCCTCCCCCGCCTCCTCGTGGCGCTCCTGCCGCGCGTACAGCGTGGCGACGCTGTGGTGCAGCGGGAAGCGTATGAAGGGATCGTCCAGGTCGTCGGCCAGTTTCACCGCCTTTCGGTACAGCTCCGCCGCCTGCGCGTAGTCCAGGAGGTGATCGGAGTAGAGATCGCCCAGCGTGCGCAGGGTCTCAGCGTGCTCCTCCTGGATACGCCGATGCATCTTCATCCGGGCTGGCAAGTCGTTCACGGGCAGGAGGCGGTATGCGGCGACGATCAGCCCGAGTGCCGTCTTCCGCGTCGCCACCGCCGCGTCGATGTCGCCGAGGCCGAGGTGGACGTTGTACTCCACGCCCAGCAGGTCGATCTTGTTCAGCTGCCGTTCCAGAGGCGTTCCCGGCACGTCACCACTGGCCTCGCGGGCCTGCTCGAGCAGCCGCAGCGCCCGTTCCAAGTGCCCGGCTCGCCGCTCGGCCACGGCCTGGTCGTACAGCGCCCTCCAGCGCGCGTCGGTGTCGCGACGCCATCGCGCCAGCCGCGCGAGCCGGCGCCGCAGCCGCACGGCCCGATCGGGACGGTTCAGCGACTGATGGACCAGCGCCAACGTCGAGTACGCCGACCAGCGCAGGTCTGGATCCGCCAGCGGACCGGGCGCCGCGACCAGCCGCGCCAGCCACAGGCCGCTCCGCCACCGGCCGTCCGTCAGGAGGCTGGGAACCCAGGATTCGGCGCCGAACGTCAGCAGGTACGCCGCCATCCCGGCCATCGCCGCGTACAAGGAGGGTTCGGCGAACGTGCGGAAGATGGAGTCATCCGGACTGAACAGGCCCCCGACCAGCACGAGCGCGATGGGCACCTCCACGACAAGCCGGAACCCGGCCAGGACCGCCACCCCCGCCCCCAGCACGGCGGTCACCTGCGTGGCCGCGGCCGCGTCCAGCGGTCCCCGCAGCAGCCACAGGCACAGGGCCACGGGAGCCGCCAGCACGTACGGGGACAGCCGCGGCCAAAACCGCCAATCGGCGCGCACGGTCCGCACGCCCAGCGCGAGAGGGATGGTGAACAGCGCCGCCCGCGACACCGACAGCGAATCCGCACTGGGTGTCACCGCACGCAGCACCTCCGGAACCAGCACGATCCCGGCGACGACGGCCACCACCATGCGGCTGATCGGGGAAAGCTGGGACTGCCTCACACCTTCCGACGCTCCCCTAGACGCGCGGCGCGGACAAGTGGAGTGACGCACCCGTCCATCCCCGGCCGCCGTCAGCCCCTTGTCCGCAGGACCTCCACGACCGCCCTCAGCTCGAAGTGAGCGCGAGCGGAAGTGGAGAACCACGTCCAGCACATCCTGGGCAAACTCGGCTTCACCAACCGCGCCCAGATCGCCATCTGGGTCGCCGTCGGCCGTCCGCGGCGGCAGGACGGCACCGCGCCTAAATGAGTACCGCACCTGAGTAATCTCCCGGACGCGGGCAGGGCCCCGGCGGCGGCACGCTGACGTGCATGAACACCAGCCCCTCCCGTCCGGCCGGCTCACGGTCCTGCGCGCCGCGATGGATCTTGGCGTGTACCCGTCATTTCTGGCCCGTGATAAGCGTCGTTATCACGTACATGAGGTCCGATTGGTAACGAGGGTTCGGGGGTGGTCGCGGTGACCTACCAGCTCAGCTTCTTCTGCAGGTCGGGAGAGGAGACCGGTCAGGCGGTGCTTGAGCGTCTCCTCGAGGAGGTGCTCAGCACGGGTGGCCCGCTGCTGGGTGAATGGCTTGGGCCGTTCGTCGAGGAGGTGGCGGCGTACGAGCTCGCGACGAAGGCGGACAGCGGGCAAGCTCGATGGCCACCCGGACGGCCTGGCCGCCCGTGTTCGTGCCGGTCAGCGTGGCGATCATCGCGGCGCGGTCGGCCGGATCGCGCGGCAGCTCGACCGTCCGCGAGATGCCGTCCGGGTCGATGACGAGACCGATCATGAGCGCTCCGTGCTGGGGGCCGGTTCCAGGAATCGGACCGGCCGCGAGGCCGCCGGGTCCGCGCCCATCATCCCCCGGGAGGCCCCCGGCGCGGTGATCTTGTACGTGAACGGACGTCAATCACAACGCAGTCCCGCAACTGTTCGCTTCAGGTGACGCGAAAGACCGGCCAGCCGATCTCGGTGCGCCACGCTGCGGGATCGCTTGTGTCACGAGGGCCGACGACGTAGACCTCCCGCACCGGCCCGGCCACCGACATCGCGTTCTCCACCACCCAGGTCCCGAGTGCGCCGTAGGTGACCTCGATGCCGTCGTGCTCGCCGACGTGGGTGGTGACGGCCAGTTCCGCGGCCGGGAGAGTTGCGGGGTGCACGCGTCCGGTGCGAGGTGGCGCAGCGGTCGGTAGGTAGACGAGCGCGTGACCGCGCTCTTGTTCGAAGAGGGCGTTGTCGTAGCAGCCGCCCGGCGGTCCGGTCGCGGCGGCGCCGACGGCCGCCTCCAGTTCGGCCATCGCGCCTGCGTACCAGGTTGCGACGTCGCGACCTCTGACTACGGCCTCCACCGCCGCGACGGTCTGGGCGGGCTGCGCACGCAGCTCGACGTCGATCGGCGCGGGGTCGGGCCGGAGCAGGCGCCGCAGCGACACGACTGCGGCCCTGGTGCGGTCGAGCTCGTTCTCGAGGCGTTGCAGGTGGTCCGCGACCAGGGCCGCCCGGACACCGGGGTCGGGGGTCCGCAGGATTCGCTGAACATCGTTCAGGGGGACGTCGAGTTCGCGGAGCCGGTGGATGACCTGCGCGGTCGGGATCTGGTCGACGCCGTAGTAGCGGTAACCGGTGATCTCGTCCACCACGGCGGGTTCCAGCAGGGCCGCCTCGTGATACCGACGCAGTGTCCGCACGCTCAAGTGGGTCAGCCGCGAGAACTCCCCGATGCTCAGCACCCCCACATTCTGGACCCTCTCCCAGGGGGAGAGTCCACGGCTTGACCCTCCCGCACCGTGAGGTCGCACGGTGAGCTCATGACACAGAGCACCGATCTTCCGTCCGATCTGCTCCCGACCACCGTGCGCGAGTTCTTCGCCGCCCACGTCGTCCATGACGCCGACACCGCCTCGTCGTTCCTCACCGAGGACGCGGTGGTCGTCGACCAGGGCGAGACCTTCCGCGGCCGAGAGGAGGTCCACGCGTTCCTGCGGGACGCCGGGTCCGAGTTCGAGTACACAACCGAACAGATCGGCGCTCGCCGCGTCGATGACGCCCACTGGGTGGTGACCGTGCGGCTCGAGGGCACCTTCCCGGGTGGCGTCGCCGAACTCGACTACCGGTTCGCGTTGCGGGATGGCCTCGTCGCCGAACTCGTTATCGCCAACCACACGGCCTGACCGAATCCGCGCTACGTCGATCTTCAGTGGAGAGAGAAATGTCTAGTTCAGATCGCGATCGTCTCGACGGTCGCCGGGCGCTGGTCACGGGCGGTTCGAAGGGCTCAGGCAAGGCCGTCGTGGAGAGGCTCCGAGAAATGGGTGCCGACGTATACGTGACGGCGCGAACGATGCCCGACGGGTACGAGCACCCCGACCGATTCTTCGAAGCGGACGTGACGACGATCGAGGGCACCGATGCCGTGGCCGCTCGAATCGGTGAGGCAGGCGGCGCACTCGACATCCTGGTGCACGTCGTCGGAGGTGCGTCGACGCCGGCCGGTGGGTTCGCGGTCATCACCGATGACCAGTGGCTCACCGAGTTGAACCTCAACTTCCTGGGAGCGGTGCGGCTCGATCGAGCTCTTCTCCCGGCGGTGATCGAGTCTGGGGCGGGCGTGGTGCTGCACTTCACCTCGATCCAGCGTGAACTACCCCAGTACGACGCGTCCCTGGCGTACGCGGCAGCGAAGGCTGCTCTGCGCACGTACAGCAAGGGACTTGCCAACGAGCTCGCGCCGCGCGGCGTGCGGGTAAACGCGATCAGCCCCGGCGGGATCGAGACCGAAGCCTACGAACGATTCGTGGACCGGATCGCTGAGGGCAACGGACTCACGCGTGAAGCGGCCAAGCAGACCATCTACGACTCCCTGGGAGGAGTACCCCTGGGGCGATTCGCGAACACCGAGGAAATCGCGGACCTGGTCGGGTTCCTGGTGTCGGACCGCGCCTCGGCGATCGTGGGCGCCGAGTACGTGATCGACGGCGGGACTGTTCCGACCGTCTGAGCCAGGAGGCGGTTCCGAGCAGCCACTCGCTAACGGTTCGATCCGGCTGCCGAACCCCTCCTGCGCAAGCAGAACTCGAACGCTCAGCTCGGCCCGCCAGTTGGCGGGCCGCATCCACCACCTGACACATATCGATCACCTATGACCTGGGGCAGGCAGACATCCGGTCTCTTGCCGCGAGGAGAACATATGACTGCGCACGTCACGGACCGGTCCTCCACCCAGCCGGTCGGACCGCCACCACCCTTCGATCCGGAGCTCGCTCCTGTCGTTGAGTTGCTGACCGGCCTGCGCCCTCCCGACGCGTACCGTTCGGACAACATCGTCGAGATGCGCAAGCCCGTCCCCGGGGTGGAGACCCCGACCGACGAGATCCTCTCGCGCGGTGGCGCCTACAGCGTGCAGGAGCGGGCGGTGCCAGGGCCGGACGGGGACCCGGACATCTCGCTGCTGATCTGTCTCCCGAAGCACGCGGCGACCCCGGCTCCGGCGATCTACCACGTCCACGGAGGCGGCATGATCGTCGGAGACAACCGGTTCGGCCTGGTCGAGATGCTGAACCTGGCCGAACCGATGGGCATGGCGGTGGTCTCGGTCGAGTACCGGCTCGCACCCGAGACACCCCACCCCGGTCCCGTCGAGGACTGCTACGCGGGCCTGGTGTGGGTGTCGGATCACGCCCACGAGCTCAACATCGACCCTGAGCGCATCGTCATCGGCGGTGCGAGCGCCGGCGGCGGCCTCGCGGCGGCTGTCACCCTGATGGCACGCGACCGCAACGGCCCGGCCATCCTGGCCCAGCTGCTCCTGTCGCCGATGCTGGACGACCGCAACGATTCGCCCTCCGCTCAGCAGATGCGCGGCCTCGGCATCTGGGACAGCTCCTCGAACGAGACCGGGTGGAACGCGCTCCTCGGCGACGGCGTTCGCGGAGGACCGGACGTGCCTTCGTACGCCGCGTCTTCCCGCGCCGCAAACCTCTCCGGCCTGCCCTCCACGTTCGTCGACGTCGGGTCGGCCGAAACGTTCCGGGACGAGGACGTCGCCTACGCCAGCCGCATGTGGCAGGCGGGCGGCAACGTCGAACTGCACGTCTGGCCCGGCGGGTTCCACGGGTTCGACGTCGTGGTTCCCCATGCCGTGCTCTCGCAGGACGCCACGCGGCTCGAGTGGCATGGCTGCGCCGTCAACTGGGGCGTACTCCCCCGGTGAGGCGCTGAGCTGGGCGCGTGACCCGTGATCAGGTGTTGTCGGACCAGACGTGGGAGCGGATCGCGCCGTTGTTGCCGACGCGGTGGGGCAACGGCCGCCCGTTTCGTGATCACCGACCTCGATGGCTCAGGTCTTGGTCGAGTTGGGTGAACTACTCGTCTTCGCGGCGTTTCCACCTGATCATCCTTTTCGTTTGGCCGTGGGGGTGGCACGGTCACTCCTTTCGTGCTCGGCGGTGCGCCTTGATGCTGGTCAGCGGCTCTGGCCACCGCCCCGATCCATCTGGTGGATCACCCACCGCTGACCCCACCCTGAGCCCGGCTCCCGTGACGCCCGCGGGACGCCGAGTACCTGTTCAAGCAGGCCTCCGCCGCGCTCGACCCGCACGGGGGCCGGCTGGTCGCTGCACCAGCTGCGGCACTCCGCGCTCCAGCACCTGGCCCAAGCCGGCCGTACCGCTCCCGAACTTCAGGCCAAGTCCCGCCACCAGCACCTGGCCAGCCTCGGCCACTATGTCCGGCTCAGCGACGAAACCGCCGCCCGCATCACCGCCGAAGCCGACCCCATCCAGCGGCGCCGCCCCCGCTGACCGCACCACACCATGGCGGCCGACGCTCATCAGGCCGGCCACACCAGCAGGGTCTGCTCATCATCGGAGTCGGGCTCGCCCCGCATTCCTGCCGCCCTCAACGCTGCCGCGTACGCGACAACCTGGTCCCCGGCACCGCTCGCGGGCCCGGCGAAAGCCACCAGGAAGGGCCGCTCCGCGCCCCCGCCCTCCACCACGAACCCGGCCCGGCCGTCGCTGAACTCCATCAGCCCGGCAGCACGCAGTGCGTCCCGGATTCGCTCGGCATCGCGATCGCGCTCGCTCCACAGCGGCCGCCGCCCTTGGCCGTAGCCGAAACCTCGGCTCGTCGTCGCCCATGATCCCACCGTAGACGCCTCATGGCTGCCGTCCAGGCCCGTGTATCGCCGCAGGTCAGGCAAATCCGTTGGAATTTCCCCCGGACTACAGCGAGGCCGGATCGGCGCCGCGGCACGCCGGTCTCGCGCGTCGGCGGTGCGATCCATTGCCCGCCGATGGGCAGCGGCTTGAGCCCGTTTCCGGTCATGGTCGGGGTCAAGCCGCCAGCCGTCCGATCGAGCTGATCTGATCCTGCTCGGCCACCCGCAGTTCTCCGGGCGGGTCAATGACCTGCCGCCGGCGGCGTCGTTGTCAAGTGCAGCGCAGCAGGAACATGAATCCGTAGTCCATGTGGATCTGCTGGTGGCAGTGGAACAACGACAGCCCCGGCTGGTCGGCGGTGAAGTCGAAATCGAGGCTCTGGTAGCCGCCGAGCATGACCACATCCTTGAGCAGGCCGTGGACGGGTGTGCCGGCGATGTGAGTGACGTCGAAGCTGTGGCGGTGCAGGTGGAGAGGGTGGATGTCGTCGGTGGCGTTGCGGAAGCGCAACCGGTAGCGCTTGCCGCGCTGGACCCGCAGGATCGGCTCGTTGGTGTGCATGTCGAACGCTTTGCCGTTCAGGGTCCAGAGGTTGAATCCCTGGTCGGCGGCGTTGCGCTTGTCGATCAGGAAGTCCATGACATGGTCGGGCCGCGCGGTCGGCGGGCCGGACCGGGCGAAGGCGCGGTAGTCCCAGGTGAACTTGGCGGGCGTGCTCCATTGCGGAGTACCGCTGCGGCCGGCGTACTGCACCACCGTGCCCATGCCGTTTTTGCGGTCGTCGTCGGCCAGGTCGCCCAGCACCCACACGCCGGGATGGTTCATCTCCACCAGCGCGGACACGCGTTCGGCGGTGCCGATCCACAACACCGGCACCTCGGCCTGTCGTGAGACCGGGTTACCGTCCAGCGCGACGATGCGGAAGGTGTGGCCGGGCAGGGCCAGGCTGCGGATCTCGGTGGCGCTGCCGTTCAGGACGTGGAACAGCACGCGTTGCCCGGCCTTGACCTTGATCGGTTCGCCGTGGCCCAGCTTGCGGCCGTTGATGCTGAAGGCGCTGTAGCCGACCTCATAGCCGTGCGGCATCCCCCGCCGCAGAGAGGCGGCCATCGCCTTCTCGCCCCGCTGCCGCAGCGCCGGCACCATCGAACCGGCCAGGAAGTCCTGGGCCATGTCCCCGCCTTGGCTGAAGACAGGAAGAAATTCCTTCAACGTCAGGAAGACTTCCTGGTCGTAGGCGCCGGGCTCGTTCCTGGGTTCAATGTAGACGGGGCCTACTTCGCCGGTGTACTGGCCCTTGGACAGATCGCTACGGGGCACCACGTGGGTGTGGTAGAAGCGGAACCCCGCTGGTCCTGGAGTGAACGACAGGCGCCGCATGCCGTGGGCCGGGATGTAGGGGGTGCCCTCCTCCGCGGACCCGTCCACATCGACGGGAACGATCTGACCATGCCAGTGCAGCTGCTCAGGGGTGTCGGTGTCGTTGTGCACGTCCACCACGACGGGGCGGCCCTCGGTGAAGCGGATCAGCGGCCCGGGAAACTGGCCGTTGTAGGTCGTGGTGGAGATGATCGTGTCGGGCGCGAGCTCGACGAGCCCGGTTCCGATACGCAGCGTGTAATCGGGCCTGCCTGTCAGCCTATCCAGCAAGGCGAAGTCGGACGCGGTCGCGGTGGGATCCAAGGCGGAGATCGTCTTGGCCACGCCGCCGGCCATCAGGGCCGCACCGCCCAGTTTGAGCACGTCGCGACGAGCGATCGACATGGTGTGCTCCCCCTTCTACTGTCCCCCTGGCGGTCCGGGCTGGCACGCGGCGGTCTCGCAACAGGCCCAGCACATGTTCCATGCTTTTAGTCCTCAATGTATGACAATAGGTAATCGTCGCAGGTGAGGGACCCCGAGGGCCTGGGGCCACTGGTGTCGAGGGGCGAGATCGGGTGTCCGATCCGCCGTCCTGTGGGCTGAGCGTTGATGCACACACGCGCGTGCGGGCCCCTGTGCCCGAGGCCGCCTGCGGGGAGCTGGCGCAGGCTCAGGCCGATGGCGCCGGCCGCGATGAACCAGGCAGGGCTCTTCGGTTCCGGACGTAGAATTTAGTGAACCGGCCGAACCGTAAAGGTCTGCCCCTTCCGTGACAGCAGACGGGTACCCGTGCTCCTCGGAGAGGGAGGGATACCATGCTCACCCAATCATGGCGCGATCTACGCCCGGAAACCGCCACCTCCGGCGAGATCAGCGGGACCACCCGCTACATCGATATCTTCCAGGTTCGGCAGCTGCACACCTTGCAGCACCCGATGACGGAAACCGCCTATGAGATGGCTTTCCTGATCAGTTCCCAGGTGATGGAGCTGTACTTCGGCTTGCTCTGCCACGAGCTCGGCAGAGCGCGACGCGAAGTCCGCGCTGATGATGTGCCCGCGGTCCTGCGCACACTGAGCCGTACCGTGGGCCATCTGCGTGCCCTCGAGGCCACCTGGGAGAGCTACGAGGACATGACACCCGCGGACTGGAACCCCATCAAGGGCCAGCTCGGCAAGGGCGAGGCCTCCTCGGTCCACTCCTACATGTACCGCCACCTGGTGTTCCTGCTGGGACAGAAGTCCCCGGAGATGCTGGAGCCACACCGGTCCACGCCTCTGATCCACCAAGGGCTGCAGGAGGCTCTCAGCGCGCCCAGCCTCTATGACGAGGTGCTGGCTCTACTGCAGCGCAGAGGGCTGCCGGTGCCGGACTCGGCCGTCCACCGCGACTTCGCCGAGCCGTATGTCGCACAACCTCAGGTGGAGGCCGCTTGGGTGCAGGTCTACCACGACAAATCCTTCACTGACCTTCGGGACCTCGGCGAGGCGCTGACCCAGGTCGCCGATCGCTTCCATCGATGGACGCAAGCACACCTGACGGTGACCATGCGCACCTTCGGCGACAAGCCGGGCTACTACCACACGCCCGCTGTCGACTGGCTGCGCAGCGGTGAGGACCAGACCGTCTTCCCCGAACTGTGGAGCGCGCGTACGACCATGTGACTGTATGTGACTGCTTTGGGTGGCAGGCTTCAGCCTTACCCAGGGTTACCCGGGGGCGGCCAAATCGACCCTGCCCGCCGCCGGCACCGCCGGCAGATCTCGACGCCGAGGAAGTGCCAGCGGTGCAGTTCCCTGCGCGGGGTGCGCGGATCGCCGCAGTGGGGATGCGGCACTGCGTCTCCAGCGGAAAACGGGTCGGGCCGCATAGAGCGCTTCGTGCGCCTCCGCTGGGCATCCATTCTCGGATGATCTGGTCGATCGTGGAGCCGGACCACTCGGTGCCCGTCCCAATGCACCTGCCGTGCGGCTCGAGAGGCGGGCCCTACGGTACCTTCGCGAGGGTTCGGATTTCGCTGACCTGCATTGAGGCATGCTCCCGCACCGGAGCGAGGCGGCCTCGGCACGCGCCGACCGGTTTGCTGGACGGCGCTCGCGGGTGACCCAGCCTGCGCGAAGCCGCCCAGGAGCTCAACGCCCGTTCGTAAGCCAGGAGATGCGGCTGAACGCCACCAGAGCGCCGGCTTGATCGTTTGCACAAAAAAGCACGTTTGAGCTGGAAGGATGAGCTTGTCGAGAGTCCTGTCCATGCCAGTTCAGAAGGCACTCTTCACGTGAGGATTAGAGCCCCCACAGCAAGATCACCCATCCGCCGACGGTGTGAGTGGCTTCAGCCTGGGCGGCATCGGTCGAATCTTCGCCGATCGCGCACACATGGAATTGTCGGCGTTCGCTCCGGTTGGTGCGAGCATGAGGCATGATGTGCCACCTGCCGCGCATGCAAGAAGATCGTTCCAGGATGGCGTTAGGTGTGTTTGGCGGGGCTCTCGCCTTGATACTCGCTTTCGGCATCGCTCTGATGGGAGGCTGGGCCCCCTGGTCACCGACGACCGGCACGCCGGAGGCGAGTGACATGCCCAGCGTCCCTTCGGACGCAGCCGAGCCGGAACGGATCTCGGCCAGAGAGCGTGCCGTTTTCCTGGCGACGTTGAGTGCCATCGATCCGCAGCTCATAGTCGATCAAGAAAGCGCGGTGCACTACGGCATCAACACGTGTTTGGACATCCTGGAGGGTGTCGACGACGGCGAGCCGGGACTAGTGGAGAAACGGGTGCGCTTCCGGTTCGAGCGCGAAGGCACCGACGTTAGCCAGAGTCGAGCACAGAAGATCGTGAAGGCCGTCAATGCGTGGTGCCGCTAGAGAGCCGGCTGTTACCCGGCGCCCCACGCGTGATCGGCTTGCCTGGCCGCGATGATTAGCCTCGGGCTTTTGCGGTGAATTGCGCGCGGGTTGATCGGTCACATAAGAAAAGCGCGTCTGAGCTGGGAGGATGGGGCTGGTCTAGAGTCCTGTCCGCCAGATCGACAAGCGCTTTCCACGTGAAGACCATCGCCTCCCACCGCACCATCACCGCCTCTGCCGACGGCACCGGGCTGCTCTCCCATGCCGGAAGCCTGCTGCTGCTCAAGACCCTGCACGTCACCGGCCTGGACCGGGCACTGTCGGCCCAGTTGGAGCGCTGGCGACCGGCCCGCGCGGTGCACGAGTCCCTGACCAAGACGGTCCGGCACGCGAGCGTCGGTGAGCTGACCCTCGACTGCGACATCCTCGCGGCGCTCGGCACCGATCTGCGGATCATGACCTTCACCGTGGCGGAGGGCAGCGAGACCGCCGAGCGGCTGCGGCTGCTTGAGGTCGTCGGAGCCCAGGTCTGACGGGCGTCGTCGCGCCGGGACAGCGAGGCTCGTGCTCATTGCGGCCCTGTGCGCGAAAGCCGAGCGGCTGACGGCCGGTGAGCAGGCGCGCCCCAGCGACGCCCCCATCTGAGGCGGCCGGTGATCAGGCGGTTGCCGCCCTGCTCGCGGAAACAGCTGCCGGAACGCGCAGCGGCTACCCCGGCCGTCTCGTGGAAGGCGCCGGAACGGCTCATGGGTGGGGGTCGGGCATCAGGGTGACCTGGTGTTTGGCCAGTTCGGGGACGAGGGCGGCGAGTTCTTCGGGGCCCCAGATCGGTGCGGGTTCGCCGGGTGTGGGATCGACGCCGTTGTCGAGCCAGAATTGTTCGTGACCGGCGGGGAGCATGAAGGTGAGCAGCCGGCCGGGCAGCCTTCCGGTGTTGGTGAAGCCGTGGCGGTTGCCGCGGGGGACGAAGAGGAAGTCTCCGGGGCCGGCGGCGATGGCTTCGTCGCCGTTGATGAAGGAGAAGTCACCGTCGAGGACGTAGAACGCCTCCTCCTCGCGTCCGTGGGAATGGGCGATCGCGCCGCCGCCGGGCGGGACGGAGCTTTCGAGTACGCCCAGTGCGCCCCCGGTCTGCTTTCCGCTGATCTTGACGGTGGTCGTGTCTCCGATCACCCACTTGGTGACGCCGCCGCCGCGCGGG
This sequence comes from Nonomuraea fuscirosea, assembly GCF_035917475.1. Lineage (NCBI taxonomy): Bacteria > Bacillati > Actinomycetota > Actinomycetes > Streptosporangiales > Streptosporangiaceae > Nonomuraea > Nonomuraea fuscirosea. Next base: position 4,624,842 of record NZ_CP109074.1, read on the forward strand.
ACGAAGATGGCGTCTTTGCGGGTCCAGCGCGGGTCGTCCTGGCCGGGAATGGGAAGCGGGGTGAACGTCATGCCATCTCCTCGGTGGTGGTGAGCAGCCGGCGTAGCCAGGTGAGGCGTGCGTCGAGCATGCGGGCGGTGAGCGCCGCATCGGGCGCCATGGTGTCGAAGGTGTGGAAACCGCCCGGCCAGACGTGCAGTTCGGCTTGGACGCCGGCTGCCCACAGTGCGGAGGCGTACGCGACGTCCTCGTCTCGGAAGATTTCGGCCGAGCCGCAGTCGAGATAGGTGACCGGCAGGCCGCCCAGGTGCTCGGCGCGGGCCGGGGCGGCGTAGATGGAGACGTCGTCGGTGCCGCGGCGCTCGCCGAGCAGTGCGGTCCATCCGGTGAGGTTGCTGCCGCGATCCCAGATGCCGATGCCCTCGTACTGGTGGGTCGAGGTCGTGGCGTCGCGGTCGTCGAGCATGGGGTAGAACAGCATCTGGCCGAGGACCGGCGGCCCCTGCCGGTCCCGGGCGAGCAGGACCGTGCCGGCCGCTATGCCTCCGCCGGCGCTGGCTCCGGCGACGATGATGCGATCCGGGTCGATGCCCAGCTCGTCGGCGTGTGCGGCCATCCAGGTCAGGCCGGCATAGGAGTCTTCCACCGGGTAGGGGTCGGGGAACTCGGGGGCGAGCCGGTATTCGACGCTCACCCCGACGACGTCGAACTCCTCGACCCAGCCAGCCAGCTGGCCCAGATCGGTGAAACGGTTGCCGAACATCATGCCGCCGCCGTGCACGTAGTAGACACCGGCCGTGGCGGTGGTGTGGTCGCGGCGCCGCAGTACCGACACCTCGATCTGGGCGCCGTCGTAGCCGTCGATGACCATGGTCTGGTGCTCGATGGGCCGATCACCGATGGCCAGCTCGGCCGTGGACCGGCCCGCGGCCATCGTGCGTAGCGCTGGGATCATGGCCGCGGTGACCGTGACGGGCAGCATGTCTTTGAGCGCGTCGAGTGTTCGCGCCAGTTCCGGGTCGTACGGCGGGCGGGCGATGGTCGCGGTCATGGTTGCTCCTTTGCTGTGAAGTGGATGAGTCGCCTGGTCAGAGGGTGGCGATGGACAGGGTGAGGACGGCGCCGCCGGCGAGCAGCAGCACGGCGGGCGCGGTGACGTCGAAGTCCTTGACACGCAGGTGGGAACCGACCGCGCCGATGAAGTAGGCGACGACGCCGGTCGCCGCGGCGATGCCGATCGGTGTCCAGAACAGTCCGGCCAGCAGGCCGAGCGCCCCCGCCATCTCCAGCGCCGCCAGCACCGGGATGAGCCGCTGCGTCACGCCGACCCGGGTCAGGGTCCGCACCTGATCGGGCGCGTGACGCAGCTTGCCGTACGCCGAGACGAGCAGCACGAGCGCGAGCAGAGCGGAGGCGATACCAGTGACGAGAGCCATGACGACGTCTCCATTCATTTTTTCGAAGTTACTCGTTTTTTACGAGTCCCTTGGAAAGGTAGCACACCGGGTAAGCTCGAGGAGTGATCGAGGTGAGTGATTCCCAGCACCAGGAGCGCGCGTGCAGCGCCGCACTCGTCCGCGCCTTCTCGTTCCTGGGCAAGCGCTGGAACGGCATGATCCTGGCGACCTTGCTCGACGGCCCGGCCGGCTTCGCCGAGTTGCGCCGCGCCGTCGGCAAGATCCATGACTCGGTGCTCTCCGAGCGGCTGGCCGAGCTGTCCGCGGCGGGACTCGTCGAGCGAACGGTCGACGCCGGGCCGCCGGTCACGGTCAGCTACCAGCTCACGGAGAAAGGCCAGGCACTACTGCCCGCTCTGCGCGAACTGTCCGCTTGGGCCGAAGCCAACTTGCCCGAATGAACGGGCTATCGGCACACCTTGCCCGGGCCCGCAGGTAGTACTGGTCGACGTCGTAGCGGGCCGACGGCTGCGACCACATGGAGGCTTGCCACCCCTCGCGGACGTCTGCGCTGGTCAGCGGCGTATGCTCGCTGCTGAGGACGTACGGGTCCTGGACGATTGAGGTTCCCCCCGGCCCGGAGCACGCCCACGGGCCGGAGTTCCGCGCCATGGGCGTCCTCCCGGCGATGCGCACGCCACCGTCGCGTTCATCCAGCACTCGCACACGGATATCCGCATCCGGGAGCAACGGTGACGACGGTACTCGTGCACGGCAATCCTGAGACCACGGCGGTGTGGGACGAGTTCCTGCCGGAACTGGCGCGGCGCGGCGTCGACGACATCGTCCTGCTGTCGCCTCCCGGTTACGGCGCCCCGATTCCCGAAGGGTTCGGCTGCACCAGGCTGGAATATCGCGACTGGCTGATCGGCCGGATCGAGGAGATCGGGGCGCCGGTCGACCTCGTCGGGCACGATTGGGGCGCCTGTCACACCTACGCGGTGGCGGCCGAGCGCCCTGATCTGCTGCGGACCTGGGCGGCCGACTGCGGCGGCATGCTCCATCCCCGCTACGAGTGGCATGCGGCGGCCCGCACGTGGCAGACCCCGGGGGAAGGCGAGAAGCGGGTCGCCGAAATGCTCACCTGGACGGGTGCGGACTTCGTCGCGAACCGCAAGATCCCGGCACGGTTCGGCCAGAGCGCCGCGGAGGGCTTCGACAAGGTCATGGGTGAGGCGATGCTGAAGCTCTACCGGTCGGCGAAGCAGCCGGCCATGAGCGAGCTCGGCGAACAGCTGGTCCGGGCGCCGCGCCGGCCGGGGCTGATGCTGCACACGCCGGAGGATCCGTACACGAATCCCGAGGACACGTTCGAGATGGCCGGACGTGTCGGCGCCGACGTCGCCACCCTCACCGGAGCGGCCCATTGGTGGATGTTCGGGGCTTCCGACCAGGCGGCCGACGCGCTCGTGTCCTTCTGGGCGAGGCACGCGCCCGGTCGCTGATCCGGTGCGCGTCAGTCCGGCAGCCAGTGCAGCTCGTACGCCAATGTCTTGGCGACGGTACGGATGCGGCGGTGCAGCGGCGACTGCTCGCGTGGGAGGACCAGGTGGATGGTCAGGCTGGGCGCGCCCCGCAGCGGTCGCCAGGTGAGACCGGCCGGTTGCGTCGTGACCGCGGCTTCCCCGGCCGGGGCGAGGGTGACCCCGTCGCGCAGGTCCCGCTGAGACATGTCGAAAGAGACCGCGGGCGTACGGAATCGAGCCTCTGGCCGGACGTCTCGGAACAGTGCGGCCAGCTGATCGTGGATCACGGGGTTGGCCGCACGGTCCGGGAGCCGCAGCGGGTACGCGGCCGCGTCGGCGATCTCGATCTCCGGGTGTCCGGCCAGCGGATGATGCTGCGCCAGCTGGACCCCGACGCGCATCCGCCGCAGTGGGAACCGGCGCACGCCACGGCCCGGCTGTTCACCGCGGGTGATCCCGGCGTCGATGCGGCCGTCGGCGACCGCGGGGGTGATCTCCGGTGTCGCCATCGGGACCGCGCCGACCTCGAGTCCGCTGTGGCCGCGCATCAGCCTGTCCACCAGGGCCGGTACGGTCTCGGCCCCGGCGCTGAGGCTGTAGCCGATGCGCAGCGTGCCCAGTTCGCCGGCCGCCGCGCTCCGGGCGGTGTCCCACGCCCGGTCCAGTGCCGCAAGCGCGGGCGGCGCGGACTCCGCCAGCGCCGCACCGGCCGTGGTCAGCACGACGCTCCGCGTGTTGCGGACCAGCAGGGCCGTACCGAGTTCCGCCTCCAACCGGCGCATCCGGGCGCTGAGTGCGGGCTGCGCGATACCGATCCGTGCGGCCGCGCGGGTGAAGTTCAACTCCTGCGCCAGCACCAGGAAGTAGCGCAGGCTCACCGTATCCGGGGCCACGTGCCCTCCCCGCCGATTGATAACGATCCGTTCTGAGTCTAGCCCGAACCGGTCTTTCCCTCGGCCGCACATCACCCTCTAACCTGCGCATATGACGCTTTATCCGGCCGCACCACCGGTCGCCCGGATCGATCTGAGTGTCAATCCGAAGCCGGACGTGTCCGGCCCAGCACAGGAGGTTTCCATGGCCAAGGGCTACTGGGTCAGTGTCTATCCCGACATCTCCGACCCTGAGCGGCTGACCACCTACGACAAGCTGGCCGGCCTGGCCGTTCAGGCTGGGGGCGGGCGCGTCCTGTCCCGGATCCCGTCCCGTGGCGGTCGGGTCGTCGCCCATGAGGCCGGGATCACGCAACGCGTCGTCCTGATCGAGTTCGACAGCTTCGAACGGGCCGTCGCGGCGTACGAAAGCGAGGAATACCAGAAGGCGCTGGTGGCCCTCCCCGACGGCTACGAGCGCGACTTCCGCATCATCGAAGGCGTCGGCTGACAGTGATGATGGAGAGGCCGCTGAGGAGCCGGCAGGCCGTGCCCGGCTACGTGATGATCTCTTTGCCGGAGGCGGGCAGGCCGTGAAGGCGCAGGGCGAGGCGGGTCCGGTCGCGGACGCCGAACTTGCGCAGCAGGGCGGACACATGGTTCCGCACCGTGCCCTCACTGATGAGCAGCCGAGCCGCGATCTCCCGGTTCGTGGCACCTGCGGCGACCATCCTGGCCACCTCGTACTCCCTGCTGGACAGACGCCCGGGGTCTCGCTCCGGGCTCGGCGTGGCGGGAGCCCGCCGGAGCTCGGCGACCAGGCGTTCGGCGACGGGAGAGGCCAGCACCGTCTCTCCGCGCCCCGCCCGGTGGATGGCGTCGACCAGTTGCTCCGGGGTGCAGTCCTTGAGCAGGTAGCCGACGGCTCCGCCGCGCAGCGCACCGAAGATGTAGTCGTCCTCGTCGAAGGTGCTGAGCACGATCGCGGCGACCCCGGGGTGAAGGACCGACAGCCGTGCGATGAGCTCGACGCCGTCCATCCTGGGCATCCTCGCGTCCACCAGCGCCACGTCCGGCCGGCACTCCCCCGTCACGCGCAGAGCCTGCTCGCCGTCGGACGCCTCGCCGACCACCTCGATGCCGTCCTCGATCTCCAGCATCCTGCGCAGCCCCTGCCGGATCAGCTCCTGGTCGTCGACCAGCAGGACCCTGACCGTCCTCATGACGCCACCCCCGCCCGTACGGGGAGCTCCGCGCGTACTTCGAAGCCGCCGCCCCGCCGGTCGCCCGCGATGAGGGTGCCGCCCACGGCGCGGGCGCGTTCGGCCAGTGAGCGCAGCCCGAAGCCGCCGGCCGCGCCGTCGTCGCGGCCCCTGCCGTCGTCGGTGATCACCAGCTGCACGTGTCCGCCGTCGAAGGCCAGCCTGCCGCGTACGTGGCGGGCGCCGGCGTGCCGGACGGCGTTGGTCAGCCCTTCTTGCAGGACGCGGTAGAGCACCAGCTCCACGTCGGGCTCCAGGGGCACCTCACCGCCCACCACCTCGAACGACACCGCCAGCCCCGTACCGTCGAACGACGCCGCCAGCCGCTCCAGCGCCGCGCTGCCGACACGGCCCTCCAGCGCGAGCGGGCGCAGCGCGCGGACCCATCGGCGGGCGTCGGCCAGCGCCTCCACGGTCAGCCCCTTCGCCTGCCGCACGTCGTCCCAGGCGGCCTCGGGACTGCGGGTGCGGAAACGTTCGGCGTTCTCCAGGCTCATCTTGATCACCGTCAGGTGGTGGCCGATGGAGTCGTGCATCTCCGCGCCCATCCGCGCCCGCTCCTGGGCCACCGTGAGCTCCCTGACGCGGGCCAGCAGCCGCTGCGCGTCCGCCCGCGCGCTGCGCGCCTCCAGCACCGCCGACGTCATGCCGAGCACGAACGCGGAGAACACGACGAACACGGCCGTCTGCGCGACGGCGTCGGTCACCCCGCGCCCGAACCACATCACGACGGAGACGAACAGGGCGGCGCTCGTCCACCCGATGATGAAGAAGGCGGCCCGCATGCCGTGGACGAAGGCGATGTTGGCGATGGCGATGAGCGTCAGGAGCTGGTGCACCTCCGCCGAGCCCGCGGGCCCCAGCGTGAGCGTCGCGAGCAGGAACACCACCGCCACGTGCCGCCGCCATCCGCCGTCGCGCCGCCACGGCAGCACGAGCCACAACGCGGTCACGACGGCCAGGTTGACGCCGAACGCCACGGCCATGCCGCCCGTCTCCCGGTGGGACACGTGCGCGATCGCCGTGGCCGCGAGCATCGTCCAGAACACGACGCTGAACAGGACAGGCCGGTCGGCGTCGCGCAGCCAGAGCGGGCGTGACAGCAGCATGCCTCCGAGCGTAGTGATCCGCGCCGGCGGAGGGATCCTCCTGGCGACCCATGACCCTGGTCATGCCGGAATCAATCCACGGTCCGATGCGCGGCCACCCTCGGGCTTCCTAGCGTGGCCGCCATGAGAATCACCCACCCCGTCTGGGCCGTCCTGATCGCGGTCGCCGTCATGTTCGGCCAGGTGATCGGCGGCTCCGCACCCGTGACCCTGCTGCTGGACCCCGGCCACCCCCTCTACCGGCCGCTCGGCACGGCCGGCATCACGCTGGCCTCGCTCGCGCTGATCTATCTGGTCCGCCGCTTCCTCCACCGCCGCCCGTGGCGCGATGTGGGACTCGCGCGATCGCGGCAGGCGGTGCCGCACCTTCTGGCGGGCCTCCTGGCAGGCGGGGCCGCGGTGGCCGCCTCCAGCGTGGTGTCGGTGACGCTCGGCGTGGCCACCTGGGTGCCGTGGGACCGAATCGGCCCTCAGCTGCCCTATCTGCCGCTCGCGATCGCCTTGGCCCTGCTCGGCCAGGCGTTCCCGGAAGAGCTGCTGTGGCGGGGGCACCTGTTCGACACGCTGGCGGACCGGTTGTCGCCGAGGGCCGTGCTGCTGGTGACGTCCGTGGTGTTCGGCGCGTTGCACATCATCTCGCAGAGCGCGGCGGACACTCTCGCCGAACGCCTGCTCTACGTGGTCCAGGCGATCGCGCTCGGCTTCGCCTGCGGGGCGGCGCGGGCACGTACGGGGACGGTGTGGATGGCGGTCGGCGTGCACGTCGGGCTCCACACCGGCAACATGCTGCTGCCCACCCAGGACATCTCCTACGGCCTCCAGCTCCTCACCCTCATCTGCACGCTCTCCGTCACCGGTCTGCTCCTGCTGAGAGGGCGCATGAGGAACGAGGTTCGCGGGGCCGATCACGCCCTCGGGGGGATGCGCTGAGCCTCACGGGGGAAGCCGCTGCGCGCTGTGGGAACCCACGTTCGAGGTCTGATCGCCGCGAGTGGAGACCCGTCCCGGTCGGCGATGCTGGCGTCATGAGCACAGCGGACATGACCGAGGATCAGGCCGGAGCGAGGGCGGATGAGCGGTCGCCGGATGACGCTTGGGCGGTGATGCGGAAGTTCTACCAGGCTGAGGCCGCGTACGTGGCCGCAGGTGGATTCGGTGCGGCGAGCTACGACCAGGTCGCTGCCTACCTGGATCCAGAGGTGATCTTGCATCAAGCGCCCGGGCTGCCCTTCACCGGCACCGGTACCTGGCGCGGTCACGACGGCATGGAGCGATTTCTGGCCCGGTTCAGTGAGGCCTGGGAGTCGATGGAGCTCCTGGAGCAGGAACACTGGGGTGACGAGGAGGGGGCTTCCCCCATGAACGCGAACACCAATTTCAGGCGGCAGGCCCCAGACTATCTGCCATCATCTCGTAGGCGATCGGGCTGAGTTGGCCGAGGCGGGAGTGCCGTCGGACCGTGTTGTAGCGGGTGATCCAGCGGAACACGGCCAGGCGGGCGGTCCGGGCGTCGGGCCAGTGGTGCGCACCCTGCAACGTCTCGCGTTTGAGGGTGGCATTGAAGGACTCGGCCAGCGCGTTGTCGGCGCTGGTGCCGACCGCGCCGCGCGAGCGGGTGACGCCGAGCTGGCGGCAGGCCCGGGCGAACTCCCGCGAACAGTACTGCGCCCCGTTGTCGCTGTGAAAAACCGCGCCGTCCAGGCGGCCGCCCCGGGTATGCGCGGCTGCCTGCAGCGCGTCGATGACGAGCTCGGTGCGCATGTGGCCGGCGATCGACCAGCCTGCCAGCCGGCGCGAATACAGATCCACGACCGTGGCCAAGTACAGGAAACGGCCGCCGCCGACGGGCAGATACGTGATGTCGCCGACGTAGCGGGTGTTCGGCTGCGCGGCGGTGAAGTCGCGCTGGATCACGTCCGGCACCGGGGCCGCGTCCGGCTCCGGGATGGTGGTGCGGATCTTCTTGCGCAGCCGTAGCCCGGCGATGCCGTGCTCGCGCATCACCCGTTCCACCCGCTTGTGGTTGACCTTCATCCCTGCTGCGCGCAGCTCGGCCGTCATCCGGGGCGAGCCGTAGGTGCCGTCGTGCTCGGCGTGGATTCGCTGCATCCGCTCGGCCAATTGCGCGTCGGCCTGGCGGCGGGCCAGCCGTGCCACAGCGCCCTTGAGCCACCGGTAGAAGCCCGAGCGAGACACCTGCAGCACCCGGCACAACCGCTTCACCCCGTAGAGCGCCTTGTGATCCTCAACGAACTGGAAGCGGTTCACCAGTTCGTCTCGCCCGCGAAAAGCTTGGCCGCCTTGCGCAGGATGTCCCGCTCTTGCTCCAGCTCCCGGATCCGCGCCTTGAGCTGCTTGTTCTCCTCTTCTAGCACGTCGTCCGAGGGTACGTGCCCGCCCGACGCGGCCTTACCTGCCGGGGCCGCGCCGGCTCCACGTTGTCCGCCTTCGCCCCTGGCCTGCGCGGCGCGCACCCAGACTCGCAGCGTCTCGCGGCTGACTCCGAGGTCCCTCGCGATCGACGTGATCGTCCGGTCCGGCCTCGACAACACCAACGCCACCGCGTCGGCCTTGAACTCGGGCGGGTAGTTCTTCATCACCATCAGTGACATCTCTTCCCCTGGATCTCAAGATCCAGTCTCCGAGGTGTCCTCGTTCAAGGGGGAATGCCCAAGGCCAGGTAGTTAAGGTTTCTGGGCTGCTGGCAAGAGCGCCGGGGCGAGCGGCCCGGCAGTGTAGACACCCGGCCGGATTTTGCGGATGAGCTGGCTGTCGGCCCAGCGCGACAGCTGCCGATACATGGTGTTCAGGGCGACATCGCCGAGGTGATGGGCGATGTCGCGGGCCCTCCAGGAGCGGTTGGGGTCTTGGTGGAGGAGGGCCAGGACTTGTTGTTGTCTGCGGCGGTCGGCCGGGGCGATGGGCCGCTCGTCTCGGGACGCGGTGGGCAACGTGGGCGGGGGTGGCAGGAGGGTGATGTCGAGGTCGGTGATGGTGCGGCTGTGGTCGGGTCTGCCGTCGTCGAGGCGTTCGTTGTAGCGGGAGATGGGTGATTTGACCTTGCGGGTGCTGACACGCGGGCGGCGGGGTGGCAGCAGCGCGGCCAGGACACGGCGTCCGATGGTTCCGACCAGGCCGGTGGTGGTGCCTGGGTTGTCGCCGGGCCGGATCACCAGGTCGCGGGCCGCGTGCAGGGCGGTGGAGAAGCCGCAGCGGTCGGGGTCGGTCCCGGGCCGGGACTCGGCGGCGTCGACCATCGTCGTGCGTAGGAGCTGGTAGAGCGTGAGCACCGACCACATCTCCTGTTCCAGGCCGGCGGGGTCGCCTGAGCGCAGGATCCGTCCTTGCATGATGGTGTGGCGGAGTGCGTAGTAGGCCGACTCGTGTTCCCATCGCTGGTGGTAGAGCTTGATCAGGGCGGCGGCCGGGTAGCGGCGGGCGTCGGTCAAGGTGGTGGCCAGACGGTAGGTGCCGGTGAAGGTGGTGCCGTCGGTGCAGGTCACGGTCACGCGGGCCTCGATGATGCGGATCTTCAGGTTACCGAGCATCGAGAGGTAGGAGCCGTCGGTGAGGGTGGCCAGGACGGGGGTGCGCCGGTTGCTGCGCAGCCGGCCGAGCACCTGGGCGCCGGTGGCGCTGACCTGGGCGAGGAAGGCGTTGCTGTCGAAGCCCTTGTCCCATAACACGAGCATGTCGGGCGTCAGCAGGTGCAGCAGGCGCCGGGCATAGCCGGTCTCGCCTTCGCTGGTGGGGCCGAAGACCGCGCCGATCAGGGCCCGCGTTCCGGTCTCTGCGAGCGTCATCAGTTCCAGCAGTGGGTAGCCGCCGTGGCCGGGGCTGCCCAGCCAGGCCCGGTTACGGATGGTGTCGGGGGCCTTGAGCGAGCTGCAGCCGTCGAAGGAGACGGTGCGGTAGGCCCCGAACCGTGCTCCGGGCGTCGTGCGCTGGGCCAATGGTCCGCTCAGCACTTCGAACAGGCGCTGCATCGGTGCGCCGCCGACTCTGCGGCGCAGGTCTCGCAGGGCTTTGGCGGTGGGGGTCACGACAGGCAGGGCGGTCAGCGAGGCCGTCAGTTTCTGCCAGACCAGCAGGTAGCCGACCTCGGGGAACAGGCACATCGCCAGCAGGAAGTAGACCCCGACACGCGAGGGCAGCGCGCGCAGACGACGCTGCACGCTGCGTGTCTCATCAAGGACCGCATCGACGAGCTCGAACGGCACGAGCCCGGTCAGCTCACCCAAATGCCCGGGAGCGAACAATCGCCCGGCTGCCGAGCGGGACGAAGAGTCCGTCTCGACAGCGCGGGAAACAGCAGAGCTGGCATACTCGGCAATCAACGGAGATCCAGTTCTTCGACGGCTGGTTGTGGAAGATCACCGTTCTACTGGATCTCCGTCCTCATGTCCTGAGAACCCACGCCCTTGACGGCACCACAGAAGCCTTAACTACCTGGCCTTGGGGGAATGCCCGAGATCGTGGTCGTGCGGAACCGGGTGCGCTTTCGCGCGCGTGCCACCGGGCAGGAGGTCGACACGTTGATCGTGCAACTGATCACCGTCAGGAACGGGCGCATGCTCGAATGCCGCCCCTTCTACTGGGACCCCGGCGCCATCGCCGACGCCTGCCGGCCACATGAGGCGTGAGTCAGTGCCGGTCGGGCCCACGGCCTCCTGAACCGGAAACCGTCGGCTTATGCGTCCGGCACTCACAGGCAGCGCGGGTCCAGCCCGCCGTTCAACGTGCCGTTCAGGTCGATGATCAGGGTGCCTGGGGCAGAGTCCTCCGTGGTCTCGCCGCCGGGCTCGTCCACCAGGGCCCAGGCCGAGACCTCGTAGTCGCCGCGCTGTCCGTCGGGGTCCTCGATCTTCGCCTGGCGGTAGTGGTTCAGCACCTGCTCCACCGGCAGGTCAACGTCGAGGGTGAAGCGGATGGTGTACCAGCAGTCGCCGGAATCGCCGCCCCTCACCTTCACCTGCGGACCGAACTCCCCAGAGGTCGTCCCGGGCAGCCGCGGATGCTCCACGACGCGGTCCGCCATGCGGGCGAGCTCGAAGTCGTTGATCCACCCGGGCAGCTTGACCAGCGCCCAGAGCAGCACGAACGGCAGCAGCAGCCAGGCCAGGCAGCCGGCCCTGCGGGCGAGCCGCGATCGTCCGGATGAGGTTAAGTCGGGTGCTTCCGCGGGGGTGGACATAGGGCACATGATCGCCTATCGCGGCGAAGGGCCGCAGCCCCGGCGGAAAGGCCGGGGCTGCGGCGGGGGTCAGCTCGCGCCTGGTCAGGAGCTCGACCGCCCGCGCGGCGACATAACGGTCGAAGTTGACCAGCCAGTCGTTCTTCATCGCCTTGGGGGCGGTGGTCCTGGCCTCTTCCGCGGCTTCGTCGATCCAGGCGTTCACCTCGGCGGCCAGCCGCTTCCTGAGTGCCTCGGGATCCGTCGGCAGCGCCTGGAGCTGGTCATAGGTGACGTTCTTCTCGCCCAGCCGGAATCCGCGCGGCTCCTCCTGCGCGTGCAGGGAGCCCTTGCCCGGGCGGGTGGGGTGGCGGGCTTGATCCCGTGGGGGGGTCTGGCGATACCAGGTGAGCCCTGCGGGGTCCGCGGGGATCCAGGTCTCGACCGACTCGCTCTCCCGCAGGACGTACCGGCCGCCGGGCTCGTGGAACTGCCGGCCCTGGACCTCCGTGCTGCCCCACCACGCGCCCTCGTCGGGCACGGCGGCCACCGAGGCGGCTACGACCAGCAGGAATCGCTTGCCGTCCGCCTGCGCGACCGCGCCTTGGGGGACGGGCACGCCGGCGGGCGCGACGTTCGCGATCACGATCGCCGCGGCGGCGGCCCCGGCCAGGCCGAGCGCCAGCGCACTCCACCTGGCGGACCTGCGGCCGCGCCGTACCCGCTCCTGGGCGAAGGCGGCGGCCAGCCGGTCGCGCCCGGCCCGCTCGACCTCGGGCGGCAGCGACGGCGCGGGCAGCAGGTCCCGCACCGCCGGGTAATCATCCATCAGAGCCTCCATGCAACGGATTGACGCCGCCCAGGGCGGTACAAAGCTTTCTGCGCACCCGGTTCAGGCGGGAGCCGACGGTGCCGTACGGGATGTCGAGCGCCTGCGCCACCTCTTCGTGGCTCAGCTCGCCCAGCGCGCTCAGCAGCAGCACGTCCCTGTCGCCGTCGGGCAGCGCACGCAGTCCGGCCGCGAGCCGCCCCTGCGCGCTCCCGGCGTCCACGCGGGTGACCACGCGATCCTCGTGGCCGGGCTCCCGGTCGTGGTCGGTGCCGGCGCCGCGCTGCAGCGCGGCCAGCCGCCGGGCCTCCGCCCGCCGGTGCACGGCGATGACGTTGCTCGCCAAGCCGTACAGCCAGGGCCGGACCCGGCCACGCCCGGGGTCGAACGTCTCGCGTTTCCTGAACGCGGCCAGGAACACCTCGGCGGTGAGATCGTCCGCGGCCTGCCGGTCGAGCCGCCTGCCCACGATATGGCGTTCCTCTTTCACGCTTTTCGTGAAGGGGGCGGCTTGTGCGGCGGAGTACAGGTGGTCCGTCGTGCACGGCGGATCTTAGGGATGTCGGCCGGAAGAGGGACCTGATTTCGCTGTCGGGCCCGGCTCTGGAGCAGCGTCGGCGTGTCCTTGACTGCCGAGGACGGTAAAGCTGTTGGCGCGGCCGTGGTGGACGCGCTTCAATCAGCGGACCACCATGGCTGAGTCGCGAAGGAGGTGGCGCTTGATGAGTGAGGTGTTCTATTCGCACGCCAGGCTGTACGACCTGATGTTCCCGGGCGGCGGGCCCGCGGTCGGCTTCTATCGGGCCGAAGCCGATCGGCAGGGCGGGCGCGTGCTGGAGCTCGGGTGCGGCACCGGGAACAAGCTGATCCCCATCGCGTCCGACGGGCATCCGTGCGCCGGCCTGGACCTCTCGCCGGACATGCTGGCCGAGGCCCGGCGCAAGGCCGATGAGCGCGGGGTGGCGGTGCAATGGACGCAAGGCGACATGCGGGCCTTCGATCTGGGCCGCACCTTCGACTTCGTGTTCATCACCGCCAATTCCCTGCTGCATCTGCACGAGGCCGAGGATCTGGTGAGCTGCTTCCGGTCGGTCCGACGGCATCTGGCGCCTGGAGCGCGGTTCGTCTTCGACGTGTTCAACCCGAGCGTGCGCCTGCTGGCCGCGGCCGATGGCGTGCGGCGTAGGCGGGAGACGTTCATGGATCCCGACCGTGGCGAGATCAACGTCGACGTCACCGATGTCTACGACGCGTCCGCGCAGGTCACCCGCGGGACGTGGCACCTGTCGACGTCCGCCGAGCCCGACTTCGTCGTCGCGCCGCTCGAGGTCAGGAGCATCTTCCCGCAGGAGTTGCCGCTGCTTTTGTCACTCGGCGGCCTGCGGCTCGTGGAGCGGTTCGGTGACTGGTCGGGGCGGCCGTTCGCGGGGGACGCGCGGCTTCAGCTCTGCGTCTGCGAGCCCGCGTGATCGATGGCGAGCCAGGGCCTCTGCGGGCCGTGCTCGTGGTGCTGCGCCGTGATGCCGGGATCCCAGGCACCCCGGAGCCCGGCATCACGAGATCGGCGATGATCAGGTGATCGTCCTGAGCGTTCGACAAGGAGTTGCGGATTCACGCTAGGAGCTCAAACAGAGTTGAGGTCAGCGTCGGTGGCGCGTCATGACGCCACACCATCACGCAGCTCAGCTTCCGGACGGTGAGCAGCAGGAACAGCCGGGGGCGCAGGTCCCGCATCCCTCGTCCCCTCCCTCGGCAGCGGCGGAGGGAGCGGTGATCGGGGTGAGGCAGCAGGTGTCACCCCGCCACGCTTCGCGGCCTTCCTTGACCGCGACGGCGGCGATGGCCAGCGCGGCGATCGGGTCGGCCCAGGACCAGCCGAAGAGGCTGTTGAGCGCCAGGCCGGCGAGGAGCACCGCCGACAGGTAGGTGCAGAGCAGGGTCTGCTTGGAGTCGGCCACCGCCGAAGCCGAGCCGAGCTCGCGGCCGGCGCTGCGCTGCGCATGCGACAGGAACGGCATGATGACCAGCGACAGCGCGGCCAGGATCAGGCCGGAAGTGGAGTGCTCGGCCTCCCCGGCGCCGAGCAGCGCGCGGACGGCGTCGAAGGTGACGTAGGCGGCCAAGGCGAAGAACGAGATCGCGATGACACGCAGCGCGGCCCGTTCCCGCTGCTCGTGGTCGGCGGCGGCGAACTGCCAGGCCACCGCTGCGGCGGAGGCCACCTCGACGATGGAGTCCAGGCCGAAGCCGATGAGCGCGGCGGACGAGGCGACCGTGCCGGCGGTGATGGCGACCGCGGCTTCGAGCACGTTGTAGGTGATGGTGGCCGCGACCAGCAGCCGGATCCGGCGCCGCAGCACGGCGCGCCGGTCCGGGACGGGTGGGTTCAGCGCGGTCGTCATGTCGCCTCCCTCGCCGCGTTCTTCGCCCCGGCGGAGGCGCCGTCGAGCTGGGCGAGGTCGTGGTCGAGTCCGGACTGTGGGGTGCGGTGGACGGGACGCAGCACCGCGGCATGGCCGGTGGCGGCGAGCAGGTGTTCGGCGGAGGCGAGGAGGTCCATCAGCTCGGGCCGGGTCAGCGAGTAGAAGGACTGGCGGCCCTGCGCGCGGTAGTCGACCAGGCCGCAGTCGCGCAGGCAGGCCAGGTGCTTGGAGATCGTGGACTGGGCCAGGCCCAGTTCGCCGGTCAGGTCCACCACGCGGGCCTCGCCGCGGGCCAGCCGGGCCACGATGCGCAGCCGGGTCTCATCGGCCAGGGAGTGGAACAGTGCCGCGGCCGGGGAGACGCCGGCGGCGATGTCGGTGCTGACGCACCGGCCGCCATCAAGATCGATCGCCATATGGCGATGATAGCCCAATACACCCATATCATCGCAAGATGGTGAGCTTGCGCTCCCGTTCACCCGCAAGGGTCTCCCTCCTGACCCACGCCCAGCACGACGAGGGCTCGCGAGAAGGCGCCGTCTCCGAGCGCTTGGCTGGCGGGCGGTGTCGGGGTGCTGCGTCCTACCAGGTTGAGAGGCAGGGTGTGCAGGCCGTACGCGAGGTTGCCGTGCTTGTAGGGTGGCTCGTCCACCAGCACCGCCACGCGCTTGGCCGGCGCGTAGTCCTTCAGCACCCCGGCTTCGCCGGCGGCCGCCTCCCCGGCGAAGTCCGCGATCTTCCCTGTGGCCACCCCCTCCAGCCACACCCCTGTGTCGCCGAGGCTGTCCATCCACTCCAGGTGTGCCATCTGTTTACGGAAATGCGACCAGGTGGCGCGCTTGGCGGACTGCTTGAGCCGGTTGAACAACGTCTTATCGCCCGACCCCACGCCCACCACGTCCATTGGATGATCATCGCGCCTGGCCGCTCAGCCACCCCAGCAGCTCCGACGGGTCAGCAGCAGGCCACAGACCAGGATAGAAGCCACTTAACGATCATGTATTGCGACTTTTGGGCTCACCTTGACTGGACCCCAAATGGTCGCCCGTCTCTCCCACGGTCTCTGACATGTGGCCATCGTGGCGGATCTCGATCGGGCCGTACAGGTTCCCTCCAGCGCAGCATGTACACGCAGATCGCGAGCCCTTGGGACCTCATGTGATGATTCGTCCCATGAGGTCCCTCCTCATTGCTCGTGATGCAGGGTTGCTCCGGAGGTCGCGCGGCCGGTGGCAAGGTAGTTCCGGACGATGCAAGGTTCACCCGGACGGGACAGCAGGCTCTGACCTTGGGCTTTGACCCCTCGTATGGCGGCAGCCATACCTGGGTTCTTCTCTTGACCTTGATTCAAAGGATGACATATGTGGTTGTCCAGTACTGGTGATCTCTTCCAGTTCCGGACCTAGGTTTCCGGTGACTGTGTCACGTTCGGATTAGGTGTGTCGGGCTCCTGAAGGATGCTCAGCGTGGCGACTGTTGAGCGCCAGGTTCGTGACAGTGGGAACGACAAGTCGGTGACAGTGGCCCGCGTCAAGTTGATGGCAGTGGCGCTTACTCGCGGTGCAGGTTGGTGAGCATGCGCCGCAGCAGCTCGGTGGCCAGTTTCTGCTCATCCGCCGAGAACCCGGCCATCAGCCGCTCTCCCGCCTGCCCGAAGACGGGAAAGACGCGGGGCAGTAGGTCCTTGCCCTCATCGGTGATCTCGACGATCTGTGCTCGACGGTCTGACGGATGCGGACTTCGCCGTATCAGTCCCTTGGCCGCCAGTCGGTCGAGCAGCCGTGTCATGCCCGCCGTGTCGGTGCCGACGAGCGCGGCCAACTGGTGCGGGGCGTTCTCCCCCAGCGCCACGCGCATGAGTACCGCGCCCTGTTGCGCGGTCAGGCCCAGGGGCGCCAGGGACGTCTCCACTCGCGCGCGGAGTTCGCGGGCCAGCTGCGGAATCAAGGACGGAACTCCCTCTCCAAGCATGCCTAGACATTAGCTGTCATGACAGTTACTGTCCAAGCATGAATATTGTGATCATAGGTGCGGGAATCGGAGGGCTTTGCCTGGCACAGGGACTCAACCGGGCCGGCATCCCTGCCACCGTCTACGAGCACGGGTACGACCAGAATCAGGGGTGGCGCCTGTCGGTCAAGCAGGACGGCAGCCAGGCGTTGCGCGAATGCCTCCCCGATGAGCTATTCAACGAGATACGCGCCGGCGCCATCGCACCCGCCGTCCGACTCGTCTTCACCGACCACTTGCTCAATCCGAAGTTCAGCAAGCCCATACCGGCGATCGAAGGGCACTTCGGCATCAGCAGGCAACGGCTGCGCGATCTGTTGACGACCGGACTCGACGTGCGGTTCGGCAAGCAGTGCGTCGGCTTGTCCGGCAACACGGTCTCCTTCGCCGACGGCAGCACCGCGACGGGAGACCTGATCGTCGGCGCCGACGGCACCCGATCCACGATCCGCGCCCAGGTGCTTCCCGAGGCTGCCTTCGAAGACCTGGGCAGCGCTCTGTACGGCGTGACGCCCTTCAGCACCCTCGACTGGGTGCCGGATGTCCTCGTCGACACCTTCAACCGGATCACCGACCCGGCCGGCACCTCCATGGCCATCGCCACCTGCCGCCCCGGCGACTACTTCACCTGGACGATCACCCCGGCTGACGGCGCCATAGAGGACTGGCATCCGGCCGTCCGTCGCATCGTCGCCGAGGCCAGCACCACCTTCCCCATCCAGTTGCACAGCGCCCTGCCAGTCCAGCTCTGGCACGACCCGCACGTCACGCTCCTCGGCGACGCGATCCACACGATGACGCCGGGCCGCGGCGACGGAGCCAACACCGCCCTACGGGATGCGCGTCTGCTCACCACGGTCTTGGCCGAGGTCGCGGCCGGACGGGTCCCGCTCGGCCCGGCCAAGAAGCTCTACGAGCAGGAGATGCTCCGCTACGGCTTCGAGGCGGTGGCCGCCTCGCGATCGATGCCGTTCACCCCGAGATCCGGCGCGTTGAGCTGAGACAGCGAATCACGCAGAGGGGCCCTCTCCCGAACGCGCCCACCCCTCCGGCCTGTACACCCTGATCACCGACGCCACACTGACCCGTCACAGCTCTGCCACAGTCCTTCCCCACTTGTCCGTCGCCCTTGCAGAGGATGACCTGATCGACGACGCGGCGAGGCAGCGCACGGAGGAGTGGCTCGCGGGCCTGCTCGCCTCACCCTTCTGGCGAACCAAGGCCACCTTTCCCTTCGGTGACGCCGACACCGACGACCGTTGGGAATTCACCGTGGAGTTCGGACGGCGGCTCGTCATCGAGGAGGACCACCTCGAAAACTCCAGCCACCCCGTCCATCTCTGGGCCGACCACCACGCCGCCCGACCCCCCATGCCCCCGGCCAAAGTCTTCCCGACCGTCGGCGCCTCAGCTCGGACGGCACCGCCAAGACCAACAAGCGCAGTATCGACAGCCACCACAAATCAGCGTGATCTTCGCCATGCGCCGCCTCGCGGCCAACGCCCTCACCTACCACAATTGGACCATGGCCCCGGTCATGGACACCTACTTGCCCAGGCCCGGCCCCTACGCCCGCCAACGCATGCGCCTCGCCACCTTGCACTCCGGAAGCCTTTGTTCAGACCGGACAGTGGTGTCGGTTGCAGTTGAAGTTGTCGGTGTTCGCCTGTTGTTGTCGGTGCTCGTGTCGGTGTTCACGTTGAGTTGTCGGATTCCGCCTTCGGTTCCGATCTTGGTGGCACGGAACGCTCAGCGATCACCTTCTCCACCTCGTCGGCCGCCGCCCGCGCCCCGCCCGCCGCGGTCAGCTCGCCCTGCATCCAGCGCAGCCGCTCACGTACGTGCGGGTCGTCTGCCACCTCCTCGACCGCCTGCCACAGTGCGGCGGCCGTGACCGCCGCGGGCGCGAGTGCCCGGCCGAGGCCGAGCTCGGCGATGCGGTCGGCGTTGGCCCGCTGCTCGGCCATCTGCGGCACCGCCACCATCGGCACGCCGAAGTGCAGGCTCTCCATCGTGCTGCCCATCCCCGCGTGGGTGACGAACGCCCGCGCGTGCCGCAGCACGGCCAGCTGCGGGACATGCCGGTGCACCTCCACGTTGGGCGGGATCTGCCCAAGCGCGGAGGGATCGGCGCCGCCGACGGCCATGACCACGTGCCATGGCCGGCCCTGGGCCGCCTGCAGCACGGTGCGGTAGAAATCGGGCCGGTTGTTGTACCCGGTACCCAGCGACACCAGCATCACCGGCAGCCCGTCGCGGGGCGGCTCCCACTCACCCTGGAAGGCGCGCCCGGTCAGGCCCGGCCCGACGAAGGCGAAGCCGTCGCCGAACGTCTCCCCTGCGTACTGGAACGCCCTGGGCAGCAGTATCAGCCGTATCGCGGCCCGGTCGCCCCGCAGAAACGCCTGCAGGTTGCCCAGCCCCTCGGCGCGCAGCAGGCGGCCAAGGCGCAGGGCCACGCGCAGAAAGCGGAAGCTCATGGGGTTGAGAGTGGTGTACTCACGGTGCATCGACCAGTGTTCGTTGCTTACCAGGTTCGGCCAGGTCTCGATCGCTGGCACCCGCCAGCGGGCCGCCAGAATCCGGCCCCACCAGCACAGCGGGCCGTCGTGGACGACCAGGTCAGGGTGCTGGCCGCGGTCGAGCTGGGGCAGTGCGGCCAGGGTCTCCTCCAGCAACAGGCCCATGGCCCGGACGAGCTCCTTGCCGTGCATCTGTGGCACGTCGTCCAGGGAGAGCGAGTCCCAGGTGGAGGTCCAGGGGACGATCTCGGCGCCGGTCTCGGCCACCCGCGCCGCGTTCGCCTCGGTGGTGGCGTAGGTGACGCGGTGCCCGCGCGTCACCAGCTCGGCGGCCAGGCCGAGCGTGGGGTTGATGTGGCCGGCCCCGATGGGGGCGAAGAAGGCGATGGTTGCCATACCACTGTTTATAAAGCAGCGGTACGAAAGTAGGTGATCATGCCGATCCACCCCAGACGTTGAGTTCCTCTCGTCGGCAGATAGACCTGAACAACTCTGCTCGAAAGCGTTCAGACCAACGTGTCGTGCCGGAGGTCAGAACCTGTCCCGGCCGCCACCTCCACCTGGAAGGGACATGTGGGTCAGAAGTTTCAATCAGATCAGTTGATGGCTTTGGGGATTGATGCGGCTGTGGGGGCTGTGGAGGGTTGCCGCGGCGTGCCGGGGCTGCCGGCCACCATCGCGGCCGCCGCCGCGATGCCGCACACCGGGTACGTCGTCACCTACACCCCCGGCGAGCGCAAAGGGCTCGGGCCGCTGCGGCCGCCACGGTGGTCACGAGGACCCACCCAGCGGTGATCAGTATCAGGGAGACGATCTTGGACCAGCCGGTAGGGTCCCAGGTGGTGTCGTGGCCCAGGCTGATCAACAGCACCAGCAGGTCCAGGCAGTAGATGAACGGGTCCCAGGCCGGATGCTCGTCAAACCCCATGCCTGCCAGATCCGGCCGCGCGCGCGTGCGGTGCGGCGGAGCTTCTCGCGCAGCACCCGGCCGGCTTCGCGCTCCAGACCGGCGGCTCGCAGGCAGGCGGCGAGCTGGTTGTAGGGGCCGGACTCGGCATGGGGGTGCCGACGGCGAGCCAGGCGAGGCGTTCCTGGACGGTCATGTCACTGACCAGCGACTGG
Organism: Nonomuraea fuscirosea; assembly: GCF_035917475.1. NCBI lineage: Bacteria > Bacillati > Actinomycetota > Actinomycetes > Streptosporangiales > Streptosporangiaceae > Nonomuraea > Nonomuraea fuscirosea. Next base: position 4,645,087 of record NZ_CP109074.1, read on the forward strand.
TAGGCGAACTGATCAAGCGAGACGTGGCCGCTGCGAGTGGGCCACGACGCCCCGCGGTCGGCCAGGACCGTGACAGTGCCGTGGTCCAGCTCGACCCGGCCGGGCGGAAGTTCAGGCGGCGCGCAGTCATCCCACGAGCGCGCAGGGATGTCCCGTCCTCGTGGCCGAGCACGGTGCCGTCGAAGTGGAGATCGCCCTGGAGCATGGCCGAGCTCGCGTCCATGCGGCCGGACAGCACGCTGCCGCGCAGGTCCAGGTCGCCTGAGATGCTCGCCCCGACGGCGGTGAGCGAGCCGTGGTCGTGGAGTTCGGTGGACGTCAGGTCCACCCCACCGGCGATCCGGGCCATGGTCAGGTCCACGGGACCGGACCATTGTGCCGAGCGCATGGTCAGGCCACTTGGACGACTGTACGGGTCAGCCGCAACGCGCCCTCCGGTCCGGAGGCGGTCAAGCGGCTTTCGCTCAGTTCGACGGCACCGGAGATTTCTGCCCCCGCCAGGTCGACGGTGCCTTCGAAGACGGCGCCGGGTGAGGCGCGCAGATCGCCCGTCAGCCGGATCCCGATCCCGGTGAACGCCTTGCCCCCGGTGCTGATCAGGGCCGCGTTGTCGAAGACGATCGGGCCGCCCACGGTGGAGAACGCGAGATTGACCGTGCCTTCGCAGCGGAAGCCGTTACGAGCGTAGAAGCCGCCGTTGCCGGTGGTCATCTGGGGGGCCTGCATGAAGGCGTGGTCGCCGACGATCTGTGCCTCGTCGAGGAAGATGCCGCCGGTCACGGTCGAGTTGAGATACCAGCAGCCCTCACATCGCAGCCCGCGCGCTCCGATCGCTGCGATGGTGGCGTCTTCGGCGTCGATCGCGATCCGACCCACCGGGGTGATCTTCGCCCACCTCAGATTCAATAGTCCGCCGATCTTGGCGGTTACCCGCGCCACAGGCGCCGTTCGACCGCCGACCATTCCCGTGGGGCGGTTGGCCGATCCGTGGCGCTGCCGGCGTCCCGTCGTCTCCGGCCGGGCAGGATCATGCACCTGCTCCCAGGGTGGCGAAGGAACCGATACCCAGCCGGGCGCTCAGGTCCAGACGAACCTCACCGTGCGGGAGGACGTGCAACCAGAACAGCGGGGTCAGGCCGCGCCGGTCGACCGGGGTGAGCAGCGCGGCCCACTCGGGGTCGGCGAGGACGTCTTGAAGCATCAGGACATTCACCATGACGAGCAAGGCTTGCAAGATTCGAAGACACAGGGTCGTCATCTCCACCTTGTCGCGCCGGTTGGTGGAGATCTCGCCGCCGCGGCCGTAGCAGATCACCGAGTTCGTGCGGTTCCACGCCTCGACCACGTTCAGCCCTTCCTCGATCATTCGCTGCAGGTCGCGGTCGTATAAGTAGCGGGCGACGAACGTGGTGCGCGCCGCCCGGCCGATCTCCAGCATCGCCTGGTAGGCCGGGTGCGAGGCGGTACGGGTGAAGCGCGACAAGATGGCGTCGGTGGAGGCGGTGCGGGTACGGATCGCGGTGGCGTACTTGACGACCTGGTCGTAGTTGGCGGCGATGATGTCCCAGCGGACCGGCCAGGTCATCGCCGGCGCCAGGTTCGCATACCGGGCCAGGTCTCCATAATCGGTTTTAGCTCATCCGTGCCAAGCGGCGGACGTTCCATACCCAGAGATCCGCGCCAGACGCTTGGGCATTGCAGAAGGTCAGGCTAGGGATCTTCGAGGTTTGGCGGCCCATGGCACATCGGTTGACGGCACCCCTAGTTCGAGCCGCGGTCAGTGTGGAACACGGCGCCGGGCGCGAGCAGGCCGGTGCCGGCGGCCATCCGGATCGCGTCCTTGGCCAGTTCGGTGCGGTAGTGGTCGACCATCGCCCAGCCCGGCACCGCCCTGCTGTGGCAGTCGATCACCATGGCCAGGTAGAGGAAGCCCTCCCACGTGCGGACATAGGCGATGTCGCCGACCAGTTTGAGGCCCGGACACTCGGGCGTCGAGATCACGACCGACCAGGTCAGGGATGCCACGGTGGTCGCGCTGGACGGTGGTGGCCGACCGGATTGCCCTCACCTGGGCAAGGATGAGACCCTGCTCGCGCATCAGGGCCCGCACCAGATCGGGTGAGCAGTGCTCGCCGCGACGGGCCCTCGCCTTGCCCCGGAAGTTCAGATGAGTGACGGAGTGGAGGGACATGTTCGGCCCCTTCATTGGTGCCCGGCTGTGGAACCACCGTCGCAGGGGTGGCGGCCAGGTTGTGGCCGCCACCGGAACAGGATGAGTACGGGTTACTCATGACGGCACGAGCGCAGGCGCCGACACTCGGCCCATGCTTATCCGCCGCGTGATCGTGCCGCTCGTCTTATTCGTCGTCGCCGCCCTGCTCGGCGCCCCCGCGGGGCACGCCGACGGCGCGGTGCCTGTGCACGGTGAGTGCGAGTTCCTCGGGACCTCGCCCCTGTCGCTCGCGGAGGGCGAGCGGCCCCGTGCCCGTATCACCTTCCTCAACGACAGTCAGGAGAGCGGCTGGTTCACCGCCACGGTGGAGGCCGGGTTCCACTACTGGCACGCCAGGCCGTTCTACCGGCAGTTGTTATCCGCCGAGACGGGGCTGGTGCAGGGGGAGTTCGACCTGCCGCCGGCGTACGCGGAGGGCCTCGGTGACGCGAGCGGCCTGCGGATCGACATCACCTCGACGCTGTCGGGCGACACGACGATCGGCACCTGCTCTACCAAACTGAAGGTGCACACCGGCCGTGACACCGACCAGGACGGGCTGCTGGACGACTGGGAGATCAACGGCATCGACTACGACCAGGACGGCACGGTCGATCTCGCGCTGAACCAGCCCCCGTACAGCGCCGACCCGAACAAGAAGGACATCTTCGTCGAGCTGGACGCGATGTTCTGCCTGGCGTCGTACTGCCGGCGCTCCAGGGAGTTCGACCCGAACGCCATCAGCCAGGTGGTGACCGCCTTCGCGGCGCACGGCATCACCCTGCACGTCTATACCGGGGAGCGGGCCGGCGAGGCGGAGCGGATCACGTTCGACACCAAGAGCCCCGGTAGCTGGGACGACTTCGACGATGTCAAGTTCGGCGACCCCGCCATCGCCTGCGACGGGAACTTCGGCGACGTGCTCGACCGGATCTCACGCAACTGCGAGAACATCCTGGGCGCCAAGCGGCTGGCGTTCCGCTACGCCGTGTCGGTGCACGGGCTGACCGGCCTCGGCACCACGTCGGGCCAGGCCGAGGCGGGCGACGACACCCAGCAGCACGTCGACCTGGCCCACCTGGCCCGCGTCGCCCTGCCGGGCGGCAACGACTTCGTCATCTCGCTCGGCGCGTGGGACAACACGCGGATCACCGCCAACGGCGGCCAGACCGCGGCGGAGGCGGGCACGTTCATGCACGAGCTCGGCCACACGCTCGGGCTGCAGCACGGCGGCCTGGACAGCGTCAACTGCAAGCCGAACTACCTGAGCGTCATGAACTACTCCTACCAGTTCCCCACGGCGTCCACCGCGTCCCGCCCCCTGGACTACCAGCCCCAGGAGCGCGCCTCCATGAACGAGGACCAAGGTCTCGACGAGGTGGGCGACGCCCTGCCGGGAGCGGGTAGCGCGACGGTCGTGTACGGGACGGTGGTGGCCGGGAAACCCGGAGTCGCGCTGACCACGCCGGCCAACAAGCCGGTCGACTGGAATGGCGACGGCACCAGCGCGACAAGCCAGTCCGGGGACGTCAACCACATCATCATGGGCCCCGACACCAGGTCCTGCCCCGTCTCCCCCAAGCAGACCCTCACCTCCTGGAACGACTGGGACCACCTGAACCTCAACTTCCGCGAGAGCCCCTGGTTCGAGGACGGCGCGCACAAGGGCGTGCTCGGCCTGGGCAGCGCCGAGATCACCGCCGAGGCCGCTGCGAGTCTCAACCCGCCGATCGACCTCACCGCCGCCAAGACCGTGGACAGGCAGGACGCCTCCCCCGGCGACCGGCTCACCTACACCGTGGCCGTGGACAACAAGGGACCCGCCACCGCCACGGCGGTGAAGATCGACGACACGATGCCCGGCGGCGACGTCGTCCACCGCACGACGTCCGACGTGCCGGCGGGCGGCTCCGCGCGGGAGACGTTCACCTACGACATCCCCTGTGCGACCACGGACGGGACGGTCCTGACGAACAAGGCGGCCGTGTCGGGGACCAACGAGCGCGGATACGCCGAGACCGGCACCCTGTCCGACAACACCGCCGGGGTGTCCACCACGGTGCACCGGCCGGTGATCGGCGTGGCGGCCACCGCGCCCGCCACCGTCAACGCCGGCGAGGCCGCCGCCTACACCCTGACCTACCGCAACACCGGCGGGGCCGCGGCCTCCGGCGCCACGCTCACCGCCACGCTGCCCGCCGGCCTCTCCTACAGCGCCGCGCTCGACCAGGGCGCCGGGCCCCGCCCCGGCTCCGTGAGCAGGAACACCGACGGCACCACCACGCTGCGCTGGGCCATCGGCACGCTGCCCGCCGGCACGGGGACCGGCACGATCGCCTTCACCGCGCGGCCGAGCCTGCTGCTCCTGGACGCGGCGACGGTCACCGTGCCGGTCTCGCTGAGCGCCGACGGCTCCGGCCCGTGCCCCACCAGCCCAGCCGCCGCGACGGCGGAAACGCGGATCACGACCGTCTCCCCCAGCCGCGACCCCGGGCTGGTCACGTTCTGGGCGCTGCGGGCCGACCTGCGCACCGCCGAGGCGCTCGCCCGCGTCCAGGCCACCGACGACCGCTTCGACGGCGCCGACGGCTCGGCCGCGAACGGCGCGCTCTCCCTGCGGGAGTCCACCGCCGTCCTCACCCTGCCGCTGACGCAGCCGCGCACACTGCGGGCCGAACTGCTGGCCACCACGCTCAACCTGGCAGGCCGCCGGATCAACGCCGGCACCGCCGTGGACGGCCTCACCGCGCGGGCCCTGGGGGTGCGGACGGTGGGCGAGGCCGTCCGCCACGCCCAGGCCACCCTCGCGCAGCCGCCCACGCTGGACAACCTCGTCCGCTACACGAAGGCGACCCAGGTGCTCGCCGAGATCAACTCGGGTCTGGCGATCTAGCCATGTGCTTCCTCGGTGGCCGCCCCCGTCGCCGCCCCCGTGGCGGCTGCGGTGGCGGCGGGGCGGAGCTGGGCCGCGCGGATCCGGGACACGTCCAGCTTGCTCGTACGGTCGAAGCCGTAGATCCCGTTCTGCTCCTGGAAGACGTCGGTGAGCTGCGTGTAGCGGCAGCCGAACATCAGGGGATCGTTCAGCAGGACCCCGGCCAGCCCGGCGAACCGCTCTGCATGACCCGCCCGAGTCCGACGACGTTGAGCACGGTCTCGACCTGGCTGACGCGGCGCACTCGGCTTACATGACCTACATGGCTGACAACCCCTGGATATCGTCAGGCATGTGCGGTTTACCAAGCCCGGTGTCACGTCCCCCGCACCGGGGCCATCCCCTCGGAGAGGGTCTCCTCACCTGCGCGTTCGCACCCAGTCAAGATCGCCGGAGACGTAAGGGTGCCTCTGGTGTACCTACCCGCGACGTGAGACCAGACCACGCCGGCCCACAGCAGCCCCCGGTGCTGGATGCGCTGCAGCGGCCGCCCACCATGACCGACCCTCGACCCTTGCGGGCCTCGATTCATGTCACGGTGGAGGCGTGAAGCCTGTCTCGGTGGTGGTGGCTGCGGTCGGCGTGGCGTTGGTGGCGGGGGTCGTCCGGGCTGGCCGCGCCGGCCGTCACGGGCTGGGTCGCAGGCAGCCTCTCCTACCCGGCCGCCTTCGCCGTCATCACCGCCGTCGTCCTCCTGCTGCCCCCGCTCGCCCCCGCCGTCCGCCCACTCTCCCGTCCCCGGCCGCGCCCGCCCCAGGGCGAGGGGCCGAGGACCCTGGTGACCACCCAGGGCTGCCGCTGACCCGCACCCATCGAGCGAGGGACCTCACTCGACCACGAACGTCATCGCCGTCCACCGGATCGCCGGCCAGGGGTGGCCGAGGGCGAACTCGACCTCCGCCCGGCCGGGGCGGCGCGCCAGGAGGGCCACCATGCTGGGCGGGCCCTCCGGCACGTGGACCTGTCCGTCGATTCCGAGCACCCCGATCAGGAAGGGTCCGAGCAGGTCGAGCGAGTCCGTGCCGGAGCGGATCCGGCCACCCGTCGCCCAGACCATCAGCAGGTCCCCGGCCCGCAGGGTCAGCGACTCCGGGGCCTCCTCCGCGGGCCTAAGCTCGATCACGCGTGCCACGGCGGCGCTCCTCCCTTTCGGAGCGCCGCCGTGGCACGTGCACCCCCCGGATCGTTGCGGCTCACACTCCGACCGGCGCGGAGCCTACTGTCTGGAGCAGCCCCGCCTGCACGTCCGGAGCCAGGACATCGTCCCTCTCATCCCAGTCGGCGGCCGTGCCGGGCGGCATCTGCAGAGCCAGCTTCGGGTAGATGGATCCGGCGAACAGGTAGTCGGTGGTGTTGATGTCCAGCCCGCCCGGGATGGGCTGACCGTCCTTGGTGATCGACCCAGGAAGCTGGTAGCACATGATCGAGGTCTGGTCGACGGGCGTGCCGAACAAGGACGCCTCGTCCAGCGGTGTGAGCACCTGCTGGTCGACCGTCAGCGGGTCCCAGCCGTAGTTCTCCCAGAACCAGACGTAGGCCTTGTCGCGGTCGATCCGGGCCACCAGACCCGCTCGCATGTGCTCGTGCGGGAAGCCCAGGGTGTGCCCGGCCTCGTGCCTGACCACGCGCCGGAATTCGGCCTCGCTGGTCTGCATCGTGAATCCCTCGAGATTCATCGTCTGCTGCCCCTGCGGGATCAGCAGGACGTCCGTCCCGAGATACGAGTAGTAGCCGCCGGGACCACGGGAGATCCGCACGACACCGACGCCGTTCGTCCGCACGAACGACACGCACGAAGTCTGCGCCCAGGCGTTCAGGTGCGCGATGATGCGGTCTTTCAGGTCGAGCGGCGTGTTCTCCATGAAGCTGACCGGCAGCTGCCGTGCGGAGGGTCCCCAGTATTTCTGCCGGACCACCGAGATGCGCTGGGGCGAGGGCACCGTTTTTCCGGTGCTCGCCATGCCGTCCATTCCCAGCAGGTGGTGGGCGTTGAGCGGGTTGACCTGGATCGCGGTTTCCGCGGCCTTTACCAGAAGTCGCGCAGGAAGCCTTTTGAGTATGCAGGAACCGGGCGCCACGCCGTTATGCGACACGACGATCCCCTCGGTCATCTCCGGAGATTCGTCGGCTTCCACCGACCTCGCCATTTCGGCTATCGATCTCAGCGTCTCCAGATATCCGCGGTCCTCGGCCATCTTCGCCCCTGTGTGTTCGTCAGCAGATGTTGCATCGGTTGCGAACTACCCGACCTCGTCATGGACAACCAGGAGGGTGTTCAAGGTCTTGCGTGGTCATCGGTCAGGAATCACCAATGTGCGGCTCGCATCAGGCGGGGACATCTGTGACGCCGACGACGCGCCCTGTATTCCCAAGTATCGACAAAACAATGATGACGTGAGAGCACCGACAGACGGGGAAAACCCATTGACGTTGTGAGAAGCGGGGCGGGCGCCGACACCGGCGAAATCTCGCGGCCCCGGTGAGCCTGGAAGTGCGGTGTGCGATGAAGCCGGCGACTACGTGGACTCCTCCCATGAAGACGCTCAGGGAGTATGTAGAGGCGCGAATACTCTCGCCGGACGATCTCAAAGGCGCGTTGCAACTCGCGATGCGGCTGGAGTTCGCCACGATCCCGCCGTACCTGTGCGCCGAGTGGTCGGTCAAGAACGATCCGCACCGCACCAGGGCCGTCGTGCACCGGGTGGTGATCCAGGAGATGAACCACTTCGCGCTGGCGGGGAACCTGCTGGCGGCGGTCGGTGGCACGCCGTCGGTGGCCCACGCGGACTTCCTGCCCGCCTACCCGACAAATGAGTTGCCCGGCGGCATCCCTCAAGAGCTCCCCGTCGACCTCAAGCCGCTGGTCAAGGACCAGATCGCGGTGTTCATGCAGATCGAGTACCCGGACTTCCCCCCTGTCGCCCGCGTGGAAGAGGCGCCCGCGACCATCGGCGCCTTCTACGACACGATCATCGAAACGTTCCGGCAGACAGAGCCGGAGATCGATCCGGCCGCGCTCGCCGTGGAGGTCCCTTTCGCGCAGCCGATCAGGACCGTCGCCGACGCGATCGCGACGATCGATCGGATCAAGCGCGAAGGCGAAGGCGTTCCCGACTCGCCGAGCTCACCCACCGGCGAGGGGACGAGCCACGCGCACTACTACCTGTTCAAGGAACTGTTCGTGCAGAAGCGGCTGATCAAGGTCGGCGATGAGTGGAGCTTCAGCGGGGCGCCCATCACCCTGCCTGAGGTGCACCACTTCGAACCCTCGACGGCGGAGCCGGAGCTGTCGCTGGAGTTCCGGCGCACTCTGACCAGCCTGATGACCAGCCTGGAGTCGTGCTGGACGACGCCGGGCACCGAGCCGGACGTGTCGGCGATGTTCGATCTGAGATCTGCCGGCCAGGCTCTCATCGAACGGGGCATCCGTCCGGAGTTCACCTGGCTTCAATCCGAATAGACAGAGGAAATACGATGGCACCGAGTCTTCTGGAGCCGCGCCGCCGACCGATCTGGGCGGTGAATCGGCTGTCGCGGACTCCGATTACGACGAGACCCGTGATGACGTAGAAGTACAAGAGGCGGAACTTGTTCCCGTCGAGAGGCCAGTCACGGCGTTCGATCCAGAACAACACCGCGCACCTTCCGGCCCGATCAAACTCGTCGCGCCGACCGAACCCGAAGCGAACCCCGAGCCAGGGGGCGGTCAGCGATGACGCTCTGGCTCGCCAGTCGAACGCTCTCACGTGTCGCGGCGGCGATCACCTTCGCGGACCGTTCCCTGTGCGGCGGAGAAGGAACGTCGTGACCGCAGACGACCTGACCGTCGATTCCACGCAAGCCGGCTGATCAGTACTCCGGCGGCACTTCGCGATCACGGCCGGATCCGCGCCGGTGCTCCGGCAGCCGATGAAGCAGCCCCGGGCGCCGAACTCGCCGGCTGAAATGCGGGCACGTCCTCGCCCGGTTTCCGCATGGCGGCGGTCTCAGTCGGCGAGGCGGGCGACCAGACCGTGGAGGACGCAGTCGAGCCCGGTGTCGAAGTCGTCGTCGCGGGTGCCGCCCGGGTTCTGGCGGCGCTGGGCGGCGTAGAGCTTCCGCAGCCGCGGGTAGGCCTGGACGGCTTGTTCGGCGGCCGGCCACAGGCGGCCGGCCCACTTCTGCTCGGTTTGGCCGCTGCGGGCGAGCGTGGTCAGCCACGCGGCCTCGCTGGTCGAGATCCCGATGACGTAGGCCACGACGGTGTTCATGGCCTGGTCTGCCGCTTCGAGTGAGAAGCCCGCCTCTTCGAACACGGCGAGCATGGCCTCGGTCAGTCGCAGCATGTTCGGTCCCAGGTAGGCCAGGCCCGCCTCGCCGAGCATGGAGACGATCCAGGGGTGGCGCAGGAGTGTTGAGCGCATGCTGTGGGCGCAGCCGGTGATGGCCGCTCGCCAGCCTGCCGCGTCGCCGGTGCCCGGCGCCTGGACCTCGCCGTAGACCTCGTCCACGACGAGTTCGATCAGCTCGTCCTTGTTGGCCACATGGGTGTACATCGAGGTGGCCCCGGCGTTCAGGAGGGCACCGAGTTTGCGCATGCTCAGGGCGTCGATGCCCTCGGTGTCCAGCAGCTGAAGCGCCGCGGCCACGATCTGCTCCCGGCTCAGCGCCGGCTGCTCCCGCCGCTGCCGCTGCGCACGGGTCCACACCGATGGGAACGGCTGCTCGTCGGCTGGCATGCGCTCTCCTCGTGTCTCACGGCCGCCTCTCCGCACGATGTACGGCTTTGCAAATAGCGTACGGTGACCGTACAGTGTGCGGCGCGCCGAACACTGTACGGCGCGAGGATTCGGAGGGAATCTCTTCATGTCTTCACCACGATTCGATGTGGACCGCTGGCAGGCCAGGCTCGATGAGCTGCGCGCCGCCCATCACGTGCCGGGAGCTTCCCTGGCCGTGCTGAGCGGTGGAAACATTCACGAACTGGCCAGCGGCGTGCTCCACCGGGGCACAGGGGTGGAGGTGACGACCGACTCGGTGTTCCTGGCCGGCTCGCTGGCCAAGGCCTACACCGCCACGCTGGTGATGCGGCTGGTCGACTCCGGTGCCCTGGACCTGGACGCGCCGGTGGTCAGCGTGCTGCCGGAGTTCGCCACTCCCGACCCGCAGGCCACCGAGACGATCACGATCCGGCAGCTGCTGTCGCACACCGGCGGGGTGACCAACGACTTCAACTTCGACGGTGGGCGTGGTGACGACTGCCTGGCCAAGTACGTCCAGGCGGCCAGGGAGGTGGCGCTGGACTGCCCGCCCGGAACGGCGATCTCCTACGGCAGCCTCGGCTACGTCGTGCTGGGCCGCGTCATCGAGGTGCTGACCGGCAGGACCTGGGATCAGGCGCTCAAAGACCTGCTCTTCACCCCGCTCGGGCTGGAGCACTCGGTGACGCTGCCGGAGGAGGCGCTGCGCTTCCGGGTGGCGATGGGCCATCTGGGCGAACCCGGCCAGGACCCCGATCCGGCGCCGGTCTGGGACCTGATGCCGCGCTCGGCCGGCCCGTACGGCAGGGTCATCGTCTCGGCCGGCGATGTCGCCCGGTTCGCCAAGATGCACCTGGACGGCGGCCTCGCCGCCGACGGCACCCGCGTCCTGTCCGCCGACGCCGTCGCCGCGATGCAGCGCCGCGAGGTCGACAGCCCGGACAGGTGGTCGATGTCGGCCGACGGCTGGGGCCTGGGGTGGACCCTGCACGACTGGAATGGCATTCCCGGCTACGGCCACGACGGCAGCGCCGTCACCCAGCACTCCTACCTGCGCGTCATCCCGCACGCGGGCGTGGCCGTCGTCTTGCTGGCCAACGGCGGCGACTTCAGCCGACTGTACGCCGACCTGCTCGCCGAACTAATGGCCGAGCTGGCCGGGGTGCGCATGCCGCCCCCCTTCGCCCCGGCGGCGACCCCGCCCCCGGTGGACATGACGAAGCTGGTGGGCGCCTACAAGCGCGAGGGCGTCCTCACCACCATCACCCAACAGGACGACGGAGCCGCACGCATCCGGTATGAGTTCGTGGACGGCATGAAGGACTTCTCCCCACCGCTGGAGGCGGACCTGACGCCGGTGTCGCAGACGGTGTTCGCCGCCTCCGGCGGGCCTTTCGGCGACGACTACATCCCCGTGGTGTTCTCCACTCTGACCAACGGCACTCCCTGCGTGTACGTCAGCATGCGCTGCACGCCCAAGACCGCCTGACCTCGACCGCCCCAGCATCGCCCCGGCTCCTTCCAGTCCGCTCACATCGGAGAGCCGGGGTGCTGCGGGCACCGGTTGCCGGGGCGTGCTGCTCGGGTCGCCCCGAAACTCCTTGAACGGAGCTCCTCATGCCGCACCCGCGCCGCTGGTGGATCCTCGGTGTCCTGTGCGCGGTCCTGCTCGTGATCAGTGTCGACAACATGATCCGCAACCTTGCCGTCCCCTCCCTGATGCGGGATCTGGGATCCACCCCGGCCGATGTCCAGTGGATCCTCGACGCCTACATCCTCGTCTTCGCCGGGTTCCTGATCACCGCGGGCAGCCTGTCGGACCGTTCCGGCCGCCGCCGCTTCCTCATCATGGGCCTGACCATCCTGGGCACGGCGTCGGTCTTGGCGGCACTCGCCGAACAACCCTGGCACCTGGTCGCCTGCCGCGCGCTCATGGGCTTGGGAGCCGCGTTCGCGATGCCCAGCACCAAGTCGATCCTCATCGCCGTCTTCGACGAGAGCGAGCGGCGCAGGGCGATGGCCGCCTGGTCGGTGGTCGGCATGGTCGGCCTCGTGGCGGGCCCCGTCCTGGGCGGGCTGCTGCTGCAGCACTTTCGCTGGTCGGCGGTGTTCCTCATCAACGTGCCGCTCGCGGTGATCGGGATCTTGGCGGCCTACGCGATCGTGTCGGAGTCACGGGGGCCCGCGCGGCCTTCCGACCCGCTAGGTGTGGCATTGTCCATCACCGCGATGGCCACGCTGGTCTGGGCGACCATCTCGCTGCCGCACGCCGGATGGTCGGCGTCGGTGGCCGCGGCGCTCGCTGTCGCGGTGCTCGCGCTGGTCGCGTTCGCGGTGTGGGAGTCGCGTTCCCGGCACCGATGCTGCCCTTGGCGATGTTCGGCAACCGCGACTTCAGCGGGGCCAGCCTCTCGGCGGCGCTGCTGATGTTCGCCACCGGCGCGGTGCAGCTGACGCTGGTCGTGTCCGGCATGCTGGTGATCGCCGCCGGGTTCTGGATCCTCCGCCTGGTCCTGAAGGAACGTGGCGGGAACCGGAGGCTGAGAAAAAAATGAGATTTCGGCACGCGCAATGGTGCCGTCCCCGCGATCAGCTCAGGGCGATCACCGTGAGGACGTTCTTGCCGGTGGCGCCCCCGCCGTCGATGTACCGGTGCGCCTCGGCGGCCTGTGCCAGTGGCAGTTCCCGGGACACGCAGACCTTCAGCCTTCCGGAGCCGGCCAGCTCGGCCAGGTGCTCCAAGCCGCGGTAGTCGGGCTCGACGATGACGGGCGCCACCCGCAGGCCGCGCTCCGCCGCCTCCTGCGAGACGTCCAGCCCGCGCGGCAGCGGGATGAGCAGTCCCCCTTCAGCCAGCACCTCCAGCGAACGGCGGCGGGTCTCGCCACCGACCAGGTCGAGCACCACGTCCACGGGCTCGACAACATCCTCGAACGCGACAGCCGTGTAGTCGATCACCTCATCGGCTCCCAGTGAGCGCAGGAAGTCGTGCTTGGCGGAGCCGGCGGTGCCGATCACGTACGCGCCCCGCGCCTTGGCGATCTGCACCGCCAGATGGCCAACGCCGCCCGCCGCCGCGTGGATCAGCACGCGCGTACCGGGCCCCACCTGGGCGGTGTCGACCAGGGACTGCCAGGCGGTCAGCCCCGCCAGCGGCAGCGCCGCCGCCTCCACGTGCGACAGGCTCGCGGGTTTGCGGGCGACCTGGCGCGAGCGCACCGCGACGAACTCGGCGTACGTGCCGGCCCGGCGCGGGAAGTTCGGCATGCCGTACACCTCCTCGCCCGGCTGGAAGCGGGTCACGCCGTAGCCGATCTCCTCCACCACACCCGACAGATCCCAGCCGGGGATGAACGGCGGCTCACCCACTTGGGGGGCGAAGCCGCCGCCGGCGCGGGTCTTGGCGTCGATCGGGTTGACCCCGGCGGCATGTACCCGTACCAGCACCTCGGTGACAATCGGCTCGGGCCGGGAAACCTCAGCGAGCTGCAGCACCTCCGGCCCACCGTAGGCGCGCTGGACGATCGCCCGCATGGTCGCTGTCATGACGTACTCCTCCTTTGAGCCCTGCGGCCGAGCCGAGCCAGGTGTGAGCGGCGACCTCGCACCGGCCCGCACCTATGGTCAGGGGGACGTGTCTGGGCTCGGTGGCTACGCCGGGTACGTCACCGCGCGCCTCGGGTCTCGTCGCGATGCCCGAGGACGCATCTGCCGCCGAGCCGGCCAGCCCTATGCCGAACTCCGCGCCTTGGGATATCGCGCCATCCGCCGCTACGTCGAGCCTTTACGCGCCGGTCACGCCGTACTCCCGGCAAGCGCGCTTCTGGAATCGAGATGCGACAACCTCTGGCGCCTTGATCTTCCGCTTCAACGCGCTGCGTACGTGCCGCATGGAGCTCCACCGGACAGAAGCCGAGCTGGCTGTACAGCTCTGGCTGATCGTAGTATTCGCGGTGCGTGATGATTTTTCCGTTCTCGACATGGGCAGCGCATATTGCGCGCAGAGTGATGCGGCGGCCCGTTCCTTCCATCCGCCGCCCATCTGGCAGAAGCAAAGGTCCCGTATGGGTGCCGGTATATGTCCATTCCGTGACGGCCGGGTTATCGCAGTCAGCGAGCTCAAACCATGGCGTCAAACGAAAGTCTGGGAATGTCTTGAAGTCTTGTTCCTAGAGCCAGGCGATCTGCTCATGCCCTTCCCCTGTGTCCGATGGTGTGACGTAGACGGCGTCCGCGCTGTGGCAGTCGAGCAGTCTCTCGAGGTCGTGAGCGTTGACCGCATCGGTCAGTCGGTGTTTGAGGTCCCAGGAAGTAGACATGGTGTCACCTAGTGGGTTGAGTCACATATTGATCTTCAATGCATGCTATCCGGCGATGAGTCAGTCGCTGGCCATGATTGTGTCTAGAGTGGAGCATGAAACACATCTTGGTTTCTCGACGCGACGGCATCCGGCCACGCGATTCGCAGACCTGACCCGCCTCCAGGCACCCGGTGGCCCATCCTCCTCACGTGGCTCCGACCTGAAGACGCGCGGCAAGTGGGCGACCGGTGTCGTCGGGTGCAACCGAATCCAAACTTGACCGGACGTTCCAGATAAAGTACGGTGCCCACATGGCGCGAGTCAGGGAGTTCGACACCGAGGCTGCGGTGGAAGCGGCGATGTCCGCCTTCCGTCGCACGGGGTACGAGGGAACCTCGGTGCAGGACCTGGTCGATGCCACGGGGGTTGGGCGGGGGTCGCTGTATGCGGCGTTCGAAAGCAAGGAAGGCTTGTACCTGGCGGCGATGGACCGCTACCGGGAGCAGTACGCGCTCCCGCTGATCGAGATCACGCGTAGCGGAACCCCGGCACGGGAGTTGATTCGCGAGATCCTGGTCAGCTTGGTGGACGAGATCGTGCGCGATGGCAGCCGCCAGGCGTGTTTGATCGTCAGCGCCGCGATAGAGCGACTGCCCCACGATCCCGAGGTGGCCGTACGCGTGCGCTCGACGACCTCTTCGCTGGAGGACGCACTGGCCGAGATGATCGGCGAGGCCCAGATGGACGGCCAATTGGCCGGCACGCGCGACGCGAGAGACCTGGCACGGTTCCTCATGATGACCATTCACGGTCTGCGCGTCACGGGTGCCATCAATCCCGACCGCCGGTCCCTGATGGCCGTTGCGGAGGTGGCTCTGGGCTGCCTTGACTGAAGTTTCATGCCCTAATTCTGTAATGATCAATCAAGATTTTAGAGTAAGCCCGGACGGTGACGTCGGCCGCCTGCGGGCGATGACCTGCTCAGGAGACAGCGTGGACAACGACACGCTCCGACGCCTGTCGGACGTCGAAGAGATCAAGCAACTCAAGGCGCGCTACCTCCGGCACGTCGATACCAAGGACTGGGACGCCTGGCGTGAGGTGTTCACATCCGACGCGCGACTGGAAGTCGGAGGTGTCACCAGAACGCCTGACGCGTTCGTCTCCGTCACCCGCGGATGGCTCGGCGACGCTGTGACCGTGCACGCCGGGCACATGCCCGAGATCGAGATCACCAGCTCTGACACCGCCACCGGGGGTCTGGGCCATGCAGGACTCCATCGCTTTCCCGGCGAACGGTGAAGCACCTCAGGGAATGCGCGGTTACGGGCATTACCACGAGCGGTACCGGCGGGTCGACGGCCGCTGGCGCATCCAGACCATGACCCTGACCCGCCTGCGGATCGATCTGTTCGAAGGCGGCCTTCCCGATGTGTGCACCGGATCGGCGACCGGGTGATCGCCATGGCCTGCCGAACCGCCCCAGCGGCGGATCCTACGCCGGGCAGGTGGTTCTTCCCGCCTCATCGGTGACCAGGGCGCCGGCCGACACGAGTCACGCCGAGGCCGCGACACTGCCGCTGAACGGTCTCACCGCCCGCCTGACCCTCGACCTGCTGGACCTGTCACCCGGCCAGACCATCGCGGTCACCGGTGCGGCCGGAGCGTTCGGAGGCTACATGGTCCAGTTGGCGAAGGCCGACGGGTTGCGGGTCGTGGCCGACGCCTCACCGGCCGATGAGGAACTCGTCCGGGCCTTGGGCGCGGACATCGTGGTGCCCAGGGGCGACACCGTCGCCGCGCGTGCGCGTGAGGTCGTGCCCGAGGGTGTGGACGGGCCGGCCGACGGCACACTCAACGGGGCCCCGGGACGGCGGCAGTCCGCCACGGCGGCGGCATCCGAGGACGGCTGGGCCTCGAGTTCTGAGTCACCGCTGCCGACCGTACGTCGGTGTTCCTTTCACCAGACCGGACCGCCAGCGGCGGCCCACCTCATCCCTTTGGAGCAGCACATGAAGAAGATCGGCGTCGGCATCATCGGGGCAAGCATCGGAGGATGGGCATCCATCAGTCATGTTCCGGCCCTGAAGACCCTGCCGGACTACGAGCTGCGCGCGATCAGCACGTCGCGCCAGGAGTCCGCCAAGATCGCCGCGAAGGAATTCGACGTCCCGGCGGCATTCGACAACCACGCGGACCTGATCGCCGACCCAGGTGTCGACCTGGTGGTGGTCGCGGTGAAAGTGGCCCACCATCACGCACTTGTCTCCGCGGCTCTGGAGGCGGGGAAGATGGTCTACAGCGAATGGCCACTGGGCACCGGCTCCGACCAGGCGGCCGACCTGAGTGCCCGTGCCAAGGCCGCGGGCGTGCGTACGGTGATCGGACTGCAGAGCCGCTTCTCACCGGTCGTACGGCACGCACACGACCTGATCGCCGACGGCTACGTCGGTGAGGTGCTCGGCACGACGCTGGTCGGCTCGGGCATCGCCTGGGGACCCGAAACCGACCGTGCCCACGCCTACTTCTTCGACGCCGCCACCGGTGCCACACCATTGACCGCTTCGGCCATGCACGCCCTGGAGGCGATGAACTTCGCGCTCGGCGACTTCGCCGACGTCTCGGCCAAGCTGGTCAGAGGCCGCAAGGAAGTACGGCTTGCCGACGAAGGGATCACGATTCCGATGACCGTGGCCGACCAGGTGTCCATCATCGGCACGCTGAGCGGCGGCGCCGCTGTCTCCGTCTTCTACCGGGGCGGCTTCTCACGCGGCGACAACCTGCGCTGGGAGATCAACGGCACCGAAGGCGACCTCGTCCTGACCGCGCCGGGGCTCAACGGCAACCTGCAGGTGGCCGACCTCACGCTGAAAGGCGGCCGGGGCGGCGACACCACCGTCACCGAGATCACCGTGCCGGACCGACACTTCGATCCCGCCCCCAGGACCCTGACCGGGCCACCGCAGAACATCGCCCAGATCTACGCGTTCCTCGCCAAGGACCTGCGCGAAGGCACCCACACAGTCCCCGGCTTCGACCACGCACTCGCACGGCACCGGCTCGTCGACGTGATCGAACGGGCCTCCCGGACCGGATCCACCCAGACCCTGTCCTGAGCGGAACCACAGCGCGTCCGGCGCTATGCCACGACACGTCCAACGGCTGAACGCGGTGGCCGGGCCGGCGGACGTGGTGACTTTGGCGCGCTCGTCCGTACTGATCACTTGCCGGTTCAGCCGTGCTTCCGTACTTGCATCCCGACCGAGGAACGCCCATGTCTGAGCTCTTCCGTAGTCCCTTCGACCGCCGCTCGACCGCTTCGGAGGTGATCGACGGTGTCGACCTCTCCGGCAAGCGCGCCGTGATCACTGGCGCCACGTCCGGCATCGGCGTGGAGACCGCCCGTGCGCTGGCGTCCGCCGGCGCCGACGTCACCCTCGCGGTCCGGCGTCCCGACGCCGGAGAACAGGTCGCAGCCGACCTGCGTACCAAGACCGGCAACGACGCGATCCACGTCGCGCGGGTGGACGTGGCGGACCTGGACTCGGTGAACGCGTTCACCGCTGACTGGGCCGGCCCCCTGCACATCCTGATCAACAATGCCGGGATCATGATGCTCCCCGAACTGGAGCGGGGCACCGGTGGCCACGAAGAGCAGTTCGCCACCAACTACCTGGGACACTTCGCCCTGGCCCTGGGCCTGCGCAGCGCACTCGCCGTCGCCGGCGGTGCGCGCATGGTGACCGTGTCCTCCAGCGGCCACCTGTTCTCCCCGGTCGTCTTCGACGACCTCGACTACCGCTTCCGCCCCTACGACGCGCTGGGCGCCTACGGCCAGTCCAAGACCGCCGAAGTTCTCCTGGCCGTCGAGGCGGACCGGCGCTGGTCAGGCGAGGGTATCAGGGCGAACGCGCTGCACCCCGGGGCGATCGCCACCAACCTCCAACGGCACACCGGCGGGCTGAAGACCCCCGAGCCCTACCGCAAGACCATCGAACAGGGCGCGGCCACCTCCGTCTTCCTCGCCGCCTCCCCCCTGGTCGAAGGCGTCGGCGGCCGCTACTTCGAAGACGTCAACGAAGCCCCGCAGGTCACCTCACGGCCCACGGAACTGGGCGTGCCCGGGGTGGCGGTCTATGCACTCAACACCGCGAACGCCGAGCGCTTGTGGGGCCTCGGCACCAACATCCTGCGCTGCGCGCAGCCATGAGACGCGACGGCGATCACGAAGGAGGCAGGCACATGAGGAGCTTCAGGAAAGTCGCTTTCATCGGCTCGGTGACCAGGGCGGGCCCATGGCCGAGGCGATAGGTGAGCGGGGCTTCGAACTGCAGGTATGGGCGCGTCGGCCGGCGTCGCCGTCCGCCGCGGCCGGATGCGCGGTGCTGTACGACCGGCGGCAGCCGTGATCGAAGGCGAAGTTTCTGGACCATCTGGCAATCGGCCGGGTGGCGTGGTCGTGATCGACTCGAACGGTGGTACCGCAACACGCGAATCTCCGGGCGCCAGGGCCGGCTGTGGATCGGCCGCAGGCCGGCCGACACGTTGGTGAAGGCGGCGGCGTGCGAGACGACCAGCGCAAGCTCATCCGCATCCACGCCGCCGCTCGCGTGGCCACCGAAGGCCGGCACACCGTCTACCACGCCACCGACTCTGCCATCGATGGGAGTTTGCCCCCACGCGGGGCGACGATGTCACCCCGCTGGCCCTGGGCAACTCGCCTACGTCATCCCCGCGGCGCCCTGCACCGCCGCCGCCATCGTGAGGAGGAGCCGGGACTCTGCTCCCTCGAAGGGCCGCACCGGGGCGGGGCATGGTGGATCACCTACGCGGCTGCTATCGCGGCAAGAAGCTCATCGCCTTCACCGTGGAGCCGTACCACGAGGTCGACGCCGACGCCTTCCGCGCGGCCGCTCCGGCTCTCGCCGAAGACGACCTTGTCATGTCCGTCTGCTCCTGCTGCGCGGTGCATCACCCCGGGCAGACGCTCGCTGTCATTGTCACGCGGAAGGAAAACCGGTCAGCCCATCCACCTGATCAACCGTCAGCTGGCCGTGGCCATCGCCAGGTCCGCCTCCAGCCGGCGGGCGGCGGCCTGGAGCGTCGCCACGAGGGCGGGCAGCTCGGTGTGCTGGTAGCGGACGCTCGGCATCGAGACGGACAGGCCCGCCACCGCGACCCCCTGGTCGTCGCGCACGGGTACGCCGACGGCGACGACCCCGTGCTCGGAACGGCCCTGGTTGACCACGAACCCGGCCCGCCTGATCCGGGTCAGCTCGCCCTTGAGCCGCGTCAGGTCGGGGCGGGCGGACGGCTGCTCGGCGTACCGGTCCGGAGCGTAGACGGCTTCGACCTCGTCGGCGGCGAGCTCGGCGAGCAGCAGCAGGCCGGCCGTGGTCTGGTGGGCGGGGAAGACCATGCCCTCGCGGTTGCCGACGCGCAGCGCCTGGTCGCACTCGACGCTGGCGATGAACCGGGCCGTGTCGCCGGTGCGGATGGTGAGGTTGGCCGACTCCTTGACGGCGTCGACCAGGCGGCGCAGGTGCGGCAGGGCGGTCGCGCGCAGCTGCGAGGTGCGCGAGCGCGAGTGCTCGGCCAGCTGGAGCACGGGGCCGGCGTGATAGCGGTGCCGTTCGTCCTGCAGGGCGAAGTCGCGGTAGACGAGCATCTGCAGCAGCCGGTGCGCCGTCGAGCGGGCCACGCCCAGGCGGCCGGCCGCCTCCGAGACCGTCAGCGCCCCTTCGAGCTGCAGCATCGTCGCGATCCGCAGCGCGTGGTCGACGCTGGCGACCGCGTACGCCGGCGGAGTCTTCAGCGGCTTGTCCACCGCACCTCCCGTTCTGCACAGAAGAATGTGTTGTTCTTTGTGGCGGTATGTCCAGCACTCTCTCACACATGAGCACGACACGAACCCCGGTCCGGCTCCAGGCCGTCCCGGCCCCCGACCAGCCCGACGTCACGCCCGCCCTGCACGAGCTCTACCGCGGATTCGAGCAGGAACTGCTGGTCCCGTTGTGGACGGAGATCGGCGACCTGATGCCGGCCCATCCGCGCTCGCGCGCGGTGCCGCACCTGTGGCACTGGGACAGCCTCCTCAAGCTCGCGGCCCGCGCCGGCGAGCTCGTGCCGGTCGGCCGCGGCGGTGAGCGCCGCGCGATCGCGCTGGCCAACCCGTCGCTGGGCGGCCGCCCGTTCGCCACGCCGACGTTGTGGGCCGCGATCCAGTACCTGATGCCCGGCGAGGACGCCCCCGAGCACCGCCACACCCAGCACGCCTTCCGGTTCGTGGTCGAGGGCTCGGGCGTGTGGACCGTGGTCGACGGCGACCCCGTGCCGATGAACCGGGGCGACTTCCTGCCGCAGGCGGGCTGGAACTGGCACGCCCACCACAACGCCACCACCGAGCCCATGGCCTGGCTCGACGGCCTGGACATCCCCTTCCAGTACGTCACCGAGGCGCAGTTCTTCGAGTACGGCCGCGACGAGCTGTCCCCCGCCGAACGCACCACGCCGCGGCGCAGCCGTTCCGAACGCCTGTGGGGCCACCCCGGCCTGCGGCCGCTCACGGCGACCTCGGCCCCCAATGGGGACTCGCCGCTGCTGGCCTACAAGTGGGAGTTCACCGACGCCGCGCTCGCCGACCAGCTCGCCCTCGAGGCCGAGGGGCACGGCGGGACGGTCGAGCCGGGCCACGCCGCGGTCCGCTTCACCAACCCGGCGACGGGCGGCGACGTGCTGTCCACCATCCGCGCCGAGATGCACCGCATCACGCGCGGCGCCGAGACCGCCCCGGTCCGGGAGACCGGCTCCAGCGTCTACCAGGTGTTCAACGGCTCCGGTACGGTCACCGTCGGCGACACGACCTGGTCGGTCACCCGCGGCGACCTGTTCGTGGTGCCGTCATGGGAGTCGTTCTCCGCCAGGTCGGAGGCCGGTGCCACCGACTCGGACTCCGGCGGGCTGGACCTGTTCCGCTTCTGCGACGCGCCCGTCTTCGAGGCGCTGCGGCTCGACCGGACCCAGAGGGGGAACGCCTGATGAGGCTGGCCACCATCCGCACGCCCGGCGGCACCCGCGCCGTGAAGCTGGAGGACGGCACGCTGGTCGACCTCGGCGCGGAGGATCTCGGCGCCTTCCTGGACCACGCGGACTGGGAGCGGGCCGCCGCCACCGCGAGCGGCCCGGCGTACGACGCCGAGCGCGCGGACTTCGCGCCCGTGGTACCGCGCCCGTCGAAGGTGATCTGCGTCGGCCACAACTACACCGGCCACATCAAGGAGATGGGCCGCGAGCTGCCGGCGTACCCGACGCTGTTCCCCAAGTTCGCCGACAGCCTGATCGGCGCGCGCGACGACATCGTCAAGCCGCCCGAGACCGACGCGCTCGACTGGGAGGTCGAGCTGGCCGTGGTGATCGGCCGGCCGGTGCGGCGCGCCGGCGAGCAGGAGGCCGCCGCGGCCATCGCCGGATTCACCGTCATGAACGACGTGTCGGTACGCGACTGGCAGTTCCGCACCGTCGAGTGGACCCAGGGCAAGATCTGGGACTCCTGCACCCCGGTGGGCCCGTACCTGGTGACCCCCGACGAGCTGCCCGGCGGCGTCCGCCCGGCGCTGACCGTGCGCACCACCGTCGACGGCCGCGTCATGCAGCAGGACGACACCGCCACGCTGCTCTTCGACCCCGTGCACCTCGTGCGCTACGTCTCCACCGTCGTGCGGCTCAACCCCGGCGACCTGATCGCCACCGGCACCCCCGCCGGCGTCGGCCACGCCCGCGACCCGAAGGTGTACCTCACCGGAGGGGAGAGCGTCGTGACGGAGGTCGAGGGCGTCGGCGCCTGCGTCAACCGGGTGGTGCGGCCGTGAGCCGGAGTTTCGCCGACGCCCGGCGCTGGGCCGACGACGGCACGAAACTGCTGCTCGACGCCGTGGCCGGGCTGGAGCACGCGCAGTACGGGCGGCCCAGCCTGCTGCCGGGCTGGACTCGTGGGCACGTGCTCGCCCACGTCGCCGCCAACGCCGGCGCGCTCGGCAACCTCGTGCACTGGGCGGCCACCGGCGAGCGCACCCCGATGTACGCGAGCCCCGAGGAGCGTGCCGCCGGGATCGAGCGCGGGCTGCGGATGCCGGCCGCCGATCTCGAAACCTGGCTGCGCCGCTCCGCCGCCGCCCTGGCCGAGGCGTCGGCGGCGCTGACCGGGCGGCAGTGGGCGGCCGAGGTCGTCACCGCGCAGGGCCGCACCGTGCCGGCCACCGAGGTGCCGTGGCTGCGTGCCCGCGAGGTCTACGTGCACACCGTCGATCTCGGCCTCGGCGTCACCTTCGCCGACCTGCCGCCCGCCTTCCTCGAAGCGCTGTGCGCCGACGCCGCCGCCAAGCGCGGCGGCGTCCCGGCCGTCGAGGGCCCCCTGGCCGAACGCGCCGCCTGGCTGACCGGACGCCCGCACCGGCTGGCCGGCGCGCCCGACCTGGGGGCGTGGCTGTGAGCGCCGGCGTGACCGGCAGCGGAGCCCGCGGCGGGACCGGCGGCGAGGCCGGTGCGGGAGTGGACGTCCTGATCGTCGGCGGCGGCATCGGCGGCCTGTCCACGGCCTACGCCCTGACCCGCAAGGGGCTCAAGGTCCGCGTGCTGGAGCAGGCCAAGGAGTTCGGCGAGGTCGGCGCGGGCATCCAGATCGCGCCCAACTGCACCCGGATCCTGGCCGAGTACGGCCTGCTCGACGAGGCCAAGTCCCTCGGCCTGCTGCCGACAGGCATGGTCATGCGCGACGCCCTGGACGGCAGCGAGCTCACCCGGCTCGACCTGACCGACCTCGAACGCGCCTACGGCTCCCCGTACATGGTGATCCACCGCAGCGACCTGCACGGGCTGTTCCTGCGCGCCTGCCGGCGGGCAGGCGTGGAGCTGCTGACCGACCACCGGGTCGCCGGCTACGCCAACACCGCCGCACCCGGCGAGGCGCAGGCCGCGCAGGTGGAGCTGGCCGACGGCCGCGTCATGCGGGCGCCGGTCGTGATCGCCGCCGACGGCCTGCACTCGGTGGCGCGCAAACTGCTCGTGGACGACGAGCCGGTCAGCTCCGCCTACGTCGCCTACCGCGCCACCGTGCCGATGAGCGAGACACGGGGCCAGGACGTCGACCTGTCCGAGGTCGTGGTGTACGTCGGGCCCGGCTGCCACTTCGTGCGTTACGGGCTGCGCGGCGGCGACATGCTCAACCAGGTCGCCGTCTTCCGCTCCCGGAAGGCGCTGGCCGGAGAGGAGGACTGGGGCACACCCGACGAACTGGACGCGGCGTTCGCCGCCACCTCCCCCATCGTGCGTTCCGGCATCCCGCTGATGTGGCGGGACCGCTGGTGGCGCATGTACGACCGCGACCCGATCATGACCTGGGTGCACGGCCGCATCGTGCTGCTGGGCGACGCGGCGCACCCGCCGCTGCAGTACATGGCGCAGGGCGCGATCATGGCGATCGAGGACGGCTGGGTGCTCGCCGAGCACGTCGCCCGGCAGCGGGACGGCCGGGGCGGGGTCGGCTGGGCCGCCGCGCTGGCCGCGTACGAGGCCGTACGGCCGGAGCACTGCCGCCGCGTGGTGCTCACCGCGCGCGCGTGGGGCGACCTGTGGCACCTCGACGGCGAACGGCGGCTGCGGCGCAACACGATCCTGCGCGCCCGCGACCCGCGCGACTACACCTTCACCGACTGGATCTACGGGCCGACCGCGCTCGTCCCCGGGGAGGAACCGCCGATGTACCCGGTGATCCGGCTGTCGTCCGTGACACCCGCCCGGCGCTGAGGCACGTTTGCGCCCCTGTTCGCCGGGCCGGTAGCGTTCGTGCCCATGACGGGAGCGGACAGGGAACGGCCCGCGCCGCCGTATCCCATCGCATCGGTGGACCGGACGCTCAGCCTGATCCAGATGCTCGCCGAGAGCCCGGAGGTGAAGCTCTCGGAGGTCAGGGCGCGGCTCGACGTCGGTCAGTCCACCGCCCACCGCCTGCTCGCCATGTTCGTCTACCGCGGGTTCGCGGTGCAGGATCCGCGCACCCGCAGCTACCGGGCCGGCCCGTACCTGCTCGACCTGCGCCGCGACACCGGCGTCCGCTTCGACGTCGCCCGGGAGATCCGCCCGACCCTCGCCCGCCTGGCCGGGGAGAGCGGCGAGACGGCGCACTTCGCCGTCCTCGACGGCACCGACGTGCGCTACATCGACGTCGTGGAGAGCACCCGCGCGCTCAGGGTCAGCGGCCGGCGGGGCCGGACCATGCCCGCCCGCGACACCAGCATCGGCCGCGCCATGCTCGCCGCCGAAGGCGACGCGTGGGTGAGCGCCCGCTACGGCGCGCCCGCCCAGCCCGGCGACCAGGACGCCGCCGGCCACGACACCCTCCTGCGCGAGCTGGCCAGGACGCGCAGCCGCGGCTACGCCCGCAACCGGGGCGAGGTGGAGCTGGGCGTCTGCTCGGTCGGCGTCGCCGTCGTCGATCCCGTCGGCGATCTGCTCGGCGGGCTGAGCATCGCCGCGCCGGACTCCCGGTGGAGCCCGGCCCTGGAGAAGGCCCACGTCCAGCTCCTGCACGCCGCCGCCGCCCGCCTGGCCGGACGCGGGCCCGGCGCATCCGGCCGGCGTCCCGGGTGACGAGCGGTGTCGACGCAGGCGGCGAGCTCGGTCTCGATGGTCGGCACGTCGAGGGCCTGTCAGCGAGGTTTCGGGAAGTGTGCCGTGGCCAGCCAGCCGCGGCCGGCGGCGGCGTGGGCGGGATCGAAGGCGGGTGGAATCGGGCGTTCGCAGGCGGCCGCGGCCTCGGCGATGTCCGTCACGGCGGGCTGCCAGCCGCGGCGGGTAAGCCAGGCATCGAGGTGCTCGGTGGGGCCGCCGCGCCACAGGCCGACGAGCTCGGCGGAGATGCCCGCGCGGGCACTACGGAGCAGCTCGGAGTCCTTCATGTGATCCAGGGCGAGCATGCTTGCCGGGGCGGAGAGGGTGGTGATCCGGTCGAGGAGCAGGTCGGCGGCTTCGGGCGGAAGCGCGTACAGGATGCCCTCGGCCAGCCAGGCGGCCGGTCGTTCCGGGTTGAAGCCGGCCTCCGTCAGCGCGCGCGGCCAGTCGTGGCGCAGGTCGGTGGCGACCTCGACGCGGTGGCACGTGGCGCTCGCGCCGTGGCGGTCGAGCACGGCCGCCTTGAATGCGAGCACGTCGGCGAAGTCCAGCTCGAAGACCTTGGTGCCGGGCGGCCAGGCGAGTCTGAACGCGCGGGCATCCATGCCGCACGCCAGCAGGACCACCTGCTCGCATCCTCCTTCGGCGGCATCCAGGAGCGCGCGATCGAGGAACTGGGTGCGGACGGCGACCTGCTCGGCCATGAGCTGCAGGAAACGTGCGGTCGCCGGAGAGGCCACGGCCGCCCAAGGGCTGAACGCCGGATCGACGGCCTGCAGGAAGTGCCGTGCGTAGGGGTCGTCGAACAGCCGGTCCGGCCGGCTGCTCTCCTGGGCGCGCAGGAGAGCCACGCCCAAGGCGGTCGCGCCGATTCCGGCCAGGCTTGTGGGGACGGTCGGTTCTTGCGTCACGGGGTTGTCCAGCTCCTCTTCTTGACGGGCGGTGTCACGGGCGGGCGCCCAGGGCGCGGAAGTAGTCGCTCACGGGTGCGAAGTCGACGCTGTCGCCGCGGAAGCCCACGTACTTGTCCGGGCGGATCAGGTACAGGCTGGGGCGGCGCACGCCGTAGCGGTTGTGCGCCTCGCTGCGCAGGTCGGCGAAGACTCCGTGCAGGTCGGCGAAGACTCCGTCCATGGGGTCGTGCGGCAGGTGGCCGCGGGTGATGACATGGACCTCGCCGTGCCCGGCCATCGCCTTGTGTGCGGAGGACTGCCAGGCGGCCAGGGTGGCGGAGTCCGTCGTGTCCGCCGCGAACAGGACGAGGTGGTGACCCGGCGTCCGGAGGATGTGCCGGAGCGCCACCGGCCCTTCACGGGTTTCCACGTAGACGTCTCGGACCAGCTCGCCGGCTTCCGGTCCGGTACGGGCGACGTCGCTCCATGCCCTGGCCGGCGACCCGTGCCAGCGTTCGAAGACGAGGTCACTGTCGCGATAGTGGACGAGGTGCTCGCCGAAGGCGTTCGACAGCCGCTGCTGCACCGGATTGAGCCGGCCGAACAGGTGGAGAGCGTGCCGCCTGGCCCTGCGGGCGACCAGTGTGCTGCCGGTGGCGACCTTCGTGGTGGTCGAAGTCGCGTCGACCACGGCCTTGACGATGGGCAGGCGTTCGGCCTGGTAGCTGTCCAGGAGGGACTCCTCGGCGCGGCCGGTGACGACGAGCGCGAGTTTCCAGCCCAGGTTGTAGGCGTCCTGCATGCCCGTGTTCATGCCCTGGCCGCCCACCGGGCTGTGGCTGTGCGCGGCGTCACCGGCCAGGAGGATCCGGCCCTGGCGAAGCCGGTCGGCCAGGCTCTCGCGGGCCACGAACGACGAACTCCACTGCAGATCGCGTACGCCGGAGTCCAGGGGCGTGCGTTCGGCGACGTAGGCGGCGAAGTCGTCCAGCCCTGGCATCTGCGGCGGCCGGTCGTCCGGCGTGCTGGCCAGGATGCGCCAGTAGCCCCCGACCATGGGGAAGACCGCCACGAGGCCGGACTTGCCGAAGTAGACGTGGAAGCGGTCGCGCGTGAGCGGCCAGTCCACGGCGACGTCGCCCAGGATGAATCCCCGCTTCAGGTCGGCTCTGTCCCGGGTGATGCCCGCCGTCTCACGCACGGCGCTGTGGGCGCCGTCAGCGCCGATCAGCCACCCGGTCTCGCACCGTTCGCCGCGGCCGTCCTCGTGGCCGAGCTCCACGCTGACGCTGTGCTCGCCGGCCTGCTGCCCGACCAGGCGGGTGCCCCATTCGATGGTGACTCCGAGTTCCTCGGCGCGCTCGCGCAGCAGCGCGACCGTCTGCCATTGCGGGATGCACAGGTCCAGCGGAAACGGGGAGTCCACGGCCGTCACGTCCATCTCGGCCAGGACCGTCGTGCCCTGGTAGAAGTTCAGCGTGTGCAGCGGGACGCCTCGTTCGATGGCGGCTTGGGCCAATCCGAGATCGTCCAGCATTTCCAGCGATCTCGCCACGATCGACACCGCTCGACTCTCCCGGTGGTCCGCACGCCCGGCGTCGATGACGCGCGGGATCACCCCCCGCCGGGCCAGGTCGATGGCCAGGACGAGGCCGGTCGGGCCCGCGCCGACGATGAGAACGTCCGCTTTCGTCGTCATGAATGCACCTTCTTAGAACGAATGATCGTTCTTTTTAGGAGAGCATGAACCGCCGAGCTCCGTCAAGAGCGCATGATCTCTACCGGGCGGCTTGCGCGGGTGCCGACATCAGGGCGCGCATGCCGTTCCTGAAGGCCGCCGAATCCGCGTGACCGTATACGGCGCGGCGCACCAGGAACCCGTCGACCAGGGCCATCAGGACATCGGCCACATGCTCGGCGGGGATGTCTGCAGGTAGCAGCCCGCGCCGCTGATGCCGCGCCACGAGCCCGCCGACCACGCCGCGTGCCTCTGCCATGACCTCTTTCAGCGCCGTGCACAACGACGGCGATCGCAACGCCTCCGACCAGACCTGGACCAGCAACTGAGCCGACTCCTGCGAGCCGGACAGCGGTGGGCGCTCAACCCCCAGGACGAGATCGACGATGTTGTCCAGATCTGGCGGCCGCGTGCCGTCGTCCGCCTCGAACGCCGACGCGACCTCGGCCAGAGCCTCGGCGGCGGTCGCCGCGATGATGTCGTCCTTGCTCTTGAAGTAGCGATAGACGGCCCCGGCCGACAACTCGGCCTCGGCCAGCACGTCCTGCATGGACGTGGCGTGGAAACCATTGCGAAGGAAGCAGCGCCGCGCGGCGTCCAGGATCTGGCGGCGGCGGGCTTCGAGATGCTCCTTGGGCATGCGTGCCATGGCATCACAACGTAGAACGAACATTCGTACTTGACAACTTCACTGCCTGTCTCATACAAAACGAATGTTCGTTCTCCTTCCGCGAAAGGTCACACCATGTCGTTCGCCGCCAACACGCTGAGCACTCTGGTCGCTCTCGTCTTCCTGCTCGCCGGCGCCCAGAAGGTCCTGTTACGGGATCCCGTGACGGCCAACCTGCTCAGACTCGGCGTCGGCTCGACGATGACCCGATCGATCGGCACCCTGGAGGTCGCCGGCGCCCTCGGACTCGCGGCCGGCCTCTGGCTCAGGCCGCTCGCCATCACGGCCGCGGCGGGCCTCACGCTGCTCCTGATCGGCGCAGTGGGATTCCACCTCCGCGCCCGCGACTTCACGCACCGGCGCCACCGCTCCCACGCCGTGGCACCCGTGGCGCTGGCCGTGGTCACCGGAACGACCATGGCCTTGTTGCTCGCGACTTCCTGAGCCAAGAGCGCGGTGACAGCACCGCTTCATCGCTTGAGGTCGCAAGGAACGGCGGCTCGATCAGCCCCTCCTTCACATGGGGTCCCAGTAGCAATCGCGGAAAATCCAACGGACATGGATCTGACCTGCATGGATGGTCTTTGGGTCCGCCGTCCCATGATCGTGTCTCTCAAGGAGTTCCCGCAGGTCAGCAGCAACACCGTTGGATTCTGCTCCGTTGCTACTGGGACCCCCATTACCGCCCGCCCCCAGAAGGCGCACCAAGTCCGCCTCGACATTTCATAATGTCCACATGAGGTAGCTGTTAGCGATCCTTGCACTAGTGGTCCTGTTCGCCTTGGCCGCCTGGGCCGACCTAGGAGAATTGGTATCAAAGTGGACGTCCGGCCCACTGGGATCGAACACGCCATGGGGGCCGCTAACGCTCTTCTGGTGGGGCCGCCTCGGGAAGTGTCTACAGTTTCTTGGCGGGCTTACCGCCCTACTCGATCTGGTTGAACCAGAAAAGGTTGAAGAGTTCATCCGAAAAGTATCAGTTCGAGCCGAAAAGCTGCACAAAACACTCGATGCGAGCTCACCTACGTCAGAGCTACTTTCGCTGGAGAACTCCATATACAACTCCACCGTCTGGCACAACCCAACAGACTGGAGAGGATGGGAGCCCGCGCGCCGAGTTCTCCGGCGAACAGCATGTGACCGGTGCCGATCAGGGTCATGGCAAGCGTGCGGGCATCCGTGTCCGTCAAAACCCGCTCGGCGGCGGCGAACAGCCGCGCCCGTGCATCGCGTAGGGCTACACCCGTCGGCATGAGTCCTCCTGCGAGCAATTGACGAATGGGCGTGTGCCTATTCGGCGTGGGCGCATGGTCACTTTACTGCCGCTGCCGCCCATTCATCACGTCTGCCGCAGGAACCGCCGTAGGACTCATGGCGATCTTGGTCTCAGTCTGCCGGATGCATTCCTGAAGACGCACGAAGTGCCGGAGTCGATTGGTCACGGCACCGATCCGTCCGCGACGTGGTCGACGCAGACCTCGCGGCCGCGGCCACACGTTCGAAGCGGTGCGCTCGATCGCCGGTCACTCGTTCGAGGTAGTCGGCCACGGATTGGTCATCCCAGCTGCCTCCCGTGAGCGCGACGTAGCCGTCAGGACGGATCAGCACGAGACCGTCGCCGTCGACCCCATAGAGATCGTGCGCCTCTCCGGCTGAGTCGATGAGTGCGCTTTCGCTGTCGCTGTCGGGGAGTCCTGGGGGAAGAATGCGATGCGTGTGCACCTCGCCGCGTCGGCCCTCGCTCACCTGGGGTGCGGGCTTGAGACCGAAGACGAGCAGCGTGAAGTGCGTGCCGTGGAACAGATCGAACAGCCTCACCTGCTCGTCGCTCGCTGGCTCGATGCAGTGGGCGTCCGGGGCGCGATCGCCGGCACGGATGCCGATCGCTTCATCCAAGTCGCGGGCCAGGCTGCTGCCTCGGTAGGTGATGCTCAGCTGGCTGACGTCGCTGAACGGGTCCCGGCCTTGGAACGCGCCGACGATGCGCTCTGACACGCGTGCGGAGTCGTCGCTGCTCCAGAACCTGCCCCGAGCGGTGGTCGAGGCCAGCACGTGCTCGGCGATCGGCAGACGCTCCTCCTCATAGGTGTCCAGCAGCGGTTCGGGCGCTCCGCGCAGGACGTGCGCGAGCTTCCAACCGAGGTTGTAGGCGTCTTGTACGCCCGTGTTCATGCCCTGGCCGCCGGCAGGCGTGTGCACGTGGGCGGCGTCTCCCGCCAGGAAGACGCGGCCGTCCCGATAGCGGTCCACCATACGGATGTTGACTTGGTACACCGAAAGGTAGACCGCATCGTGGAAGCGCACCCCGGACATCCCGACTCGCTGCGAGAAGATGTCGGCGAAGGTCTCCACCGAGACCGGGGAGGTCCCCTGGCCGTCGTCCGGCGGCAGCGGCGCGGTGAAGAACCAGGTTCCGCTTCTCGGCATGGGGGCCAGAGTCAGCATGCCGCCGCCGGGGCCGGTTGCCCACATGTGCGCGACCGAGGCGTCCAGTCCGTCGACGCAGAGATTGCCGAACAGCATCCGCTGCTGCTCCCACGTCTCCCCGAGGAAGTCGATCCCGACCTGCTTACGCACGGTGCTGCCGCCGCCGTCGCATCCGATGAGGTAGCGCGCCCGGATATTCTGGTGTTGCCCGTCGAATCGGACGGATGCCGTGACCTGGTCGCGGTCCTGTGCGAGTTCTACCAGTTCGCCGCCGAGTTCCACCCGGGTGCCGAGCGATGCCAGCTTCTCGCGCAGGGCCGCTTCGGTGAACTGCTGCCCCACCATGAGGCTGCCCGGATAGGGCGCGCCCGGCACGGGGGGAGCGTCGTACATCACCGCCTCGCGCACCACGTTCCCCTGCGCATCGTAGAAGCGCGTGGGAAGAGGTGGTTCGGCGTGTTCAGCCAGGCGGCCACGCACGCCGAGGTCGTCGAACACCTCTTGCGTGCGGGCCCGGATGCCGCGGGCCCGCGTTCCGACTGGATACGCGGGGGCACGATCGATGATCCGCACGCGGACGTCGCGGCGGGCGAGGTCGCACGCCAACGTGAGCCCCACTGGCCCTGCGCCGACGATGACGACATCCGTCATGTGTGAAGTCTCCATGGAGACGCTCTCCCTTCGTCGCGGCGATAGAGTGACCGCGCGCCCATTTTGAGTGGGCAAGCGCCCACTCGTCAACCCTGTAACGGGACTCCTGATGATCTTCTTGCTTGGGACGCAAGATGATCTATCAATGTGTGAAGGCAAGGGCCCGGATCTGCTCGAGCATGGATGGCCAGAGTTGCCTGAGCAGGTCATGGCCCATGCCGGGATAGGTGACCAGGCGTGCGCCGGTGATGGCTGCCGCGGTGGCCCGTCCGGCCTTGAGCCTGATGACCTGGTCGTCCTCGCCGTGCAGGACGGGGTCCCGGTAGCAACGGAGCAGAATCCGACGGTGTTGCTGCCGACCTGCGGGAACTCCTTGAGAGACGATCATGGGACGGCGGACCCAAAGCCCATCCATGCAGGTCAGATCCATGTCCGTTGGATTTTCCGCGATTGCTACTGGAACCCCCACATGGTTCAAGAGCGCCATCCGCACCCGATCATGGCGCCGTTCGGCCTTACAGACGTTTCCGGCCAGCCACTCGG
Source organism: Nonomuraea fuscirosea (assembly GCF_035917475.1). NCBI lineage: Bacteria > Bacillati > Actinomycetota > Actinomycetes > Streptosporangiales > Streptosporangiaceae > Nonomuraea > Nonomuraea fuscirosea. The sequence goes on from NZ_CP109074.1 coordinate 4,676,861, forward strand.
CCGCCTTCTCGGCATCGTCCACCCCGCACGCGCGGAACCCGGTGACCTTGCGGATGTCAGCGCGGTCATCCTCGCCGGTTCGCCGCCCCGCCATCTCCTCATCACGGTGCCGCGCCCGAAATACCGCGGAAACTTTCTGCTGTGCAGAACAGACAGTATCGACAGCAGACTGCACCGGCGCCTACAGTCCAGTGACCGGGCCGGACGACCGCTGGACGCGAGACATCCGCCGAGCTCACGCCGCGGGAGCGGCCCGGCCGTCGGGGGGCGAAGTCCCGAAGGCTGGAATCCTCAACCAGCCGTGATGAACGGATTCACGTCATGCAAGTCCATCTGCTCGCCATCGCGGTGCTCGCACTCGCGTTCCTCCTCGGCGCACTGCGCGGCATCAACCTCGGCGCCGTCGCCCTCGTCGGCGGCGGCGCCATGGTCCTGCTCGTCACCGGAAAAGGCGTCGACGAGCTGTACGCCGCGTTCCCCGCCGACCTGTTCGTGCTGCTGATCGGGGTCACGTTCCTGTTCGGCATCGCGGCCGTCAACGGCACCATCGAATGGGTCGTCGACGTCCTCAGCCGCTCCGTACGCGGCCGTGCGTCGGTGATGCCGTGGCTGCTGTTCCTCATCGCCGGAGTCGTCACCAGCCTGGGCGCGCTCGCCCCCGTCGTCGTCGGGCTGGTCGCCCCGATCGGGATGCGGCTGGCCAAGAAACACGGGATCAGCCCCAGGCTGGCGGGCCTGATGATCCTGCACGGCGCCTGCTGCGGCAACTTCTCACCCGTCAACCTGCTCGGCGCCACCGTCAACTCCACTCTCGAACGGGGCGGGCTCGACCCGTCCCCCATCGCGCTGTTCCTGGCCAACATCGGCTACAACGTGCTGCTCGGCGTCGTCATCTACTGCTTGTTCGGCGGCCTGCAGCTGTGGCGCGCCGAACGCGGCACCCCCGCCCTCGCCTTCCCGGCCGTCGGGCAGCCGGCCGTCGCCACCGTCGGCGCGGCCACGATCGCGACCGAGCCGGGCGAGACTTCGGCCGGGACTTCGGCCGGGACTTCGGCCGGGACCTCGGGCGGGACTTCGGGCGGGGCGGCGCGGACGTCCGCGGCGGGATCCGAGGCGGCGGCCGGCCCGCCCAGCCCGCAACCTCTGGGTTTCGACCGGATCAAGGGCCTGACCCTCGCCGTCATCGTGGTCGTCGGCGTGATCGCCATGGTCGGCAAGGTCGACCTCGGCATCCTGGCCCTGTCCGCGGCGGTGATCCTCATGGTGGTCGCGCCGAAGAGCTCGGCCGGCGCCGCCAAGCGCATCGCCTGGGACGTCGTCCTGCTCATCTGCGGCGTCGTCACCTACGTCGGGCTGCTGAACGAGATCGGCACCATCAAGTTCGTCGGCGACGCCGCCAACAGCCTCGGCTCACCGCTCGCCACCGCGTTCCTCATCTGCCTGATCGGCGCGGTCGTCTCGGCCTTCGCCTCCAGCGCCGGCATCATCGCCGTCCTCATCCCGCTCGCGATGCCGTTCCTGCTCAGCGGCCAGATCTCGGTGACCGGGATGGCGATCGCGGTGGCGATCAGCGCCACGGTCGTCGACTCCACCCCGTTCTCGACGATCGGCGCGGTCGTGCTGTCCAACGCCGACGCCGAGGACCGCGACTACACCTACCGCGGCTTCCTGTCATGGGGCGCCCTCATGGTGGTGACCGCGCCGGTCCTGACCATGGCCTTCGTCCTTCCCGGCCTGCTCTGAAAGCTTCCCGGCCTGCTCCGAAAAGCTTCCAGGACCGCTGCGCAAGCCTCCCGGACCGATCTGAAAGGCGATCGATGACCACCACCGACGACGTACCCGCGCACCCCGCCCCACCGACCGGCCGCACCCCCCAATGGGGCAGCGACGCCGTCGTCGACCTGCTCCAGCACGCCGGCATCCCCTACATCGCCCTCAATCCGGGCGCCAGCTTCCGTGGCCTGCACGACAGCCTCGTCAACTACGCCGGCGACGCCGGCCCGCACCTGCTGCTCTGCCTGCACGAGGAGCACGCCGTCGCCATCGCCCATGGCTGGGCCAAGGTGACCGGCGAGCCGATGGCCGTGGCGCTGCACAGCAACGTCGGCCTCATGCACGCCACCATGGCGCTCTACAACGCCTGGTGCGACCGCGTCCCCATGCTCGTCATCGGCGCCACCGGCCCGCTCGACGCCGCCGAACGCCGGCCGTGGATCGACTGGATCCACACCGCCGCCGACCAGCCCGCGCTCGTCCGCAACTTCGTCAAATGGGACGACACCCCGACCTCGGTCCCCGCGTCGCTGGAATCCCTCGCCCGCGCCTGGGACATCACCCGCACCGCGCCGACCGCGCCCACGTACGTCGTCCTGGACAGCGCCGTCCAGGAGCAGCAGCTCACCAACCCGCCCGCACCACCCAGAATCACCCACGGCCGCGCCGCCGACCAGCCGACCGCCTCGGCGGACTCGATCGCCAGGGCCGCGGCCATCCTGGCCCGGGCCACCTCACCCGTCGTCCTCCTCGGCCCCGGCCGGCGCGACGACACCGCCTGGACAAACCGGATCAAACTGGCGGAAGCACTCGGCGCCCGCGTCATCACCGACCTGAAAGCCGGCTCCACCTTCCCCACCCGCCACCCCGCCCACGTCCCCGCCCCCGGCTTCTTCCTCGGCGAACCCGCCCGGCACGCCCTGCGCGACGCCGACGCCATCCTGGCCCTCGGCTGGATCGACCTCGCCGGCACACTGGCGCAGGCCGAAGTGCCCGGCTCCGCCGCCGTCGTCTCCGCGACCCTGGAACCGCTGCTGGCCAACGGCTGGAGCAAGGACCACCAGGGCCGCGCCCCCACCGACGTCTGGCTCCCCGCCGAACCCGACACGGCCGTGGCCGACCTGCTCACCCACCTCCCGCCCGCCCCCCGTACCCCATGGACCCCACGCCCGGCACCCGTACCGGCCACGAAAACCGGACCCATAGACCTGCCCCGCCTCGCCGCCACCCTGCGCTCGGCACTGACCGGCCTCGACACCACCCTCATCCGCCTCCCCCTCGGATGGGACGGAGACAGCTGGGACTTCGAGCACCCGCTCGACTACCTCGGCTACGACGGCGGCGGCGGAATCGGCTCAGGCCCCGGCATGACCGTCGGCGCCGCCCTCGCCCTGCGCGGCACCGGACGACTGCCCGTCGCCGTACTCGGCGACGGCGACTACCTCATGGGCGTCCAGGCCATCTGGACCGCCGTCAACCAGCACGTGCCCGCCCTCATCGTCGTCGCCAACAACCGCTCCTACTTCAACGACGAAGTCCACCAGGAGAAGGTGGCCCTCGTCCGCGACCGCGACGTCAGCCGCAAATGGGTCGGCCAGCGCATCGCCGACCCCGCCCCCGACCTGGCCGGGCTCGCCCGCGCCCAGGGCGCCGTCGGCTACGGCCCCATCACCGGCCAGGAACAACTCGCCGACACGCTGCGCACCGCCGTCCACGACGCCCGCGCCGGCGCCACCGTCGTCGTCGACGTGGTCGTCAAAACCGGCTACGCCCCCGCGATGGCCGCCGCACTCACCCGCGAAGACCAAGCCGACAAGGCTGAAAGGAACCGATGACCCACCCGCACCCGGCCGGCGCCGACCTGCCCGACGCACTCGCCGCCGCCAACCGCATCCTGGTCCGCGAGGGAGTCCTCGACGCCTTCGGCCACGTCAGCGCCAGAACCGCGCCCGGCGCCGGCACCTTCCTGCTGTCCCGCAACCTCGCACCGGGCTCCGTCACCCCATCCGACCTGCTCGTCCACCACCTCGACGGGCAGATCGACGACCCCCGCCCGCCCTACCTCGAACGATTCATCCACGCCGAGATCTACCGGCGCCGGCCGGACGTGCTCGCCGTCGTGCACAGCCACTCACCGTCGGTCATCCCGTTCGGCCTCAGCGACACCCCACTACGGCCGGTCGTCCACATGGCCGGGTTCCTCGCCGCCGAACGCACACCCGTCTACGAGATCAGCGACCACGCCGGCGACGCCAGCGACCTCCTCATCACCTCACCCGAACTCGGCGCCTCCCTCGCCACCACCCTCGCCGGCGGCTCCGTCGCCCTGATGCGCGGCCACGGCTCGGTCACCGCCGGCGCCTCCCTCATGGAAGTGGTCTACCGCGCCGTCTACACCGAGGTGAACGCCCGCATCCAACTCCAGGCCCTGACCCTGGGCACCCCGCGCTACCTCAGCGCCGGCGAGGCAAAAGCCGCCGACCAGTCCGTCGGCGCGCAGGCCCGCCGCGCCTGGGACGTCTGGCGCAACCAGATCACCCAGGACGGCCCCCGATGACCACACAACACCTCACCACAGCCCGCCAGGAACGCCGCCACGAGATCGACGACGTACTCCGACGCCCCTTCCACCTGCTGATCGGCGGCCGCCTGACCCCCGCCTCGGGCGGAGCCACGTTCACCACCACCGACCCCTGCACCGGCGACACGCTCGCCACCGTCCCCGACGCCCGACCAGCCGACGTGGACGCCGCGGCCGAAGCCGCCGAACACGCCCGCACCGGCTGGCGCGCCACCCCGATCGCCGAACGCGCCCGCCACATCCTCGCCCTCGCCGACACCGTCGAGCACCACGCCGAGGAACTCGCCCTCCTGGACACCCTCGACGTCGGCTCCCCCATCGTCAACGCCCGCACCGACGTCCGGATCGCCGTCGAGCAGATGCGCATGTACGCCGGACTCGCCCTGGAACTGAAAGGCCAGACCATCCCGGGCTCCGGCGCCCTCCACCTGACCCTGCGCGAACCGGTCGGCGTGGTGGCGAAGATCTTCCCGTTCAACCACCCGCTGATGTTCGCCTGCCGCGTCGCCGCACCCCTCATCGCCGGAAACCCGTGCGTCATCAAACCACCCGAGGCAGGACCGCTGTCCACCCTGCGGCTCGGCGAACTGGCCCGCGACCTCCTCCCACCGGGCGTGCTCAACATCGTCACCGGCGACGGGCCCGCGGTCCCCGACCGGCTCGTCCGCCACCCCGCCGTCCGCCGCATCGGATTCATCGGCTCCGAACCCACCGGCCGCGCCATCCAGCGCGCCGCCGCCGAATCCGGCGTCAAACACGTCACCCTGGAACTCGGCGGCAAGAACGCCATGATCGTCTTCGACGACGCCCCCGTCACCGAAGCCGCGCGCAGCGCCGTCGCCGGCATGAACTTCATGTGGGCCGGCCAGTCCTGCGGCTCCACCTCACGACTGCTGATCCACGACAGCGTGTACGACGAAGTCCTCGCCGAGGTCGCCCGGGCAGTCGACGAAATCCGCGTCGGCGACCCGCTCGACCCCGCCACCACCCAGGGCACCATGGTCGACCGCCGCGCCCAGGCCAAGGCCCTCGACCACATCAAGATCGCCATCGACGACGGCGCGCGTCTCGTCCGCGGCGGCACCCCACCACAACCCACCGGACCGGCCGCCTTCGTGGCCCCGACCGTCCTGGCCGACGTCACCCCCACCTCCCGCGTCGCCCAGGAGGAGATCTTCGGGCCCGTCCTGTCCGTCCTGCGCTTCCACACCGAGGAGGAGGCGATCCGGATCGCCAACGGCGTCCGCTACGGCCTCACCGGAGCCGTCTGGACCAACGACCTCGACCGCGCCTTCCGCGTCGCCGAGGCGATGGAAGCCGGCTACACCTGGGTCAACGGCTCCGGCGCCCACTTCCCCAACGTCCCGTACGGCGGCGTCAAAGCCTCCGGCGTCGGCGCCAAGGAGGAATGCCTCGAAGAACTGCTCTCCTACACCTCGGAGAAGGTCGTCAACGTCATGATCCGCCGCAACGGGTGACAGCCCGCCGCTCGACGATGCTGAAGATCTCCGGGAGCCGTGACCCCCGCGCCCTTGGAACCGTTCCGCTTGAACCGTTCCGCAGCCTGTTTCCGCAGCCTGTTTCCGCAGCTCAGGGCTGGTTCAGCGGAATCCGGGCAGGAGACGGAAAGCACCGGGACGCGACCGTCCCGGCCCGCCCACCAGCGCGAAGGAGCTCCGCACATGTCCACCTGGTTCATCACCGGCGCCTCCCGAGGCCTCGGCCTGCACATCGCCCGCACCGCCGTCGCACACGGCGACACCGTGGTGGCGGCGATCCGCGACCCCGCCCGCCTGCCCGACGACCTCCAGCAATCCAGCCAGGTCCTCGGCGTCCGGCTCGACGTCACCCGCGACGAGCAGATCACCCAAGCCGTCGAAACCGCCGTCCAGCACTTCGGCACCATCGACGTCCTCGTCAACAACGCCGGCCGCGGCCTGCTCGGCGCACTGGAAGAGATCACCGACACCGAGACGCGCTCCCTGTTCGACCTCAACGTCTTCGCCCTCACCAACCTCATCCGCGCCGTCCTGCCAGGCATGCGCGCCGCCGGCCACGGGAAGATCGTCAACATCGGCTCCCGGGCCGGCTTCGAGGGCGAACCAGGCGTGAGCATGTACGCCGCCTCCAAATTCGCCGTCGCCGGCCTCAGCGAAGCACTGTCGGCCGAACTGGCACCGTTCGGCATCCAGTGCATGGTCGTCGAACCCGGCGTACTGCGCACCGACTTCCTCGACACCAGCTCCCTGTCCACCGCCGAACACCGCATCGACGCCTACGACGGAACCCCCGCCCACATCACCCTGGACTGGGCCGGCACCGCCAACCACACCCAGATCGGCGACCCGGCCAAAAGCGCCGCCCTCATCTACGAGGTCACCTGCCAGGACGAACTGCCCGGACACCTCTACCTCGGACCCGACACGCTCGAACGGCTACAGGTCAAACTCGACCGGATCCACCAGGATGTGACCCCTTGGCGGGCCAAATCCGCCGCCACCGCGTACGACGACACCACCGCCTGATACCCGCGACGCGCCCGGCCCCAGACAGCCGGACGCGCAGCCGAGGAGACCTCAGGAGACGGTGAGCGAGCCGTTCGCGTTACGGGCACACGTCACGACCGACCGCGGCGCCGCCGCGACAGCGCCCGCAAGGCACTGCCCGAGCACCGAGTGACCCGCCGCATTGGGATGCCACGACTCCTGGCAGGTCTGGAAATAGGTGACACACGTGTTCGCCGCCCGCTGGATACCGATCTTGTCCCAGCCGGACAAACTCGTGATGAACGTCCCGGACGGCCCGTCCTGCACCCGGACCGGCGTCGCCAGCGCACCACCCGGACTGCCGGGATTCTCACACAGCCTGGCCCCGTCGAAAGCCCGCTGAACATCCAGCACCCGCACGTCCGCCGCCGGACGCTCGGCCGCCAGCGTCGCCCGCGCATTCTTGACCAACGAGCCGAGACTCTCCGAGAACACCTGCCCAGGCGCCAGACTCGCCCGGTGAATCGGGCACCCCGCCGCATACCGCTCAGCGCCCAGAGCACGGAACTTGTCACGAGTGTCGGAACGGTTGTCCTCTTCGTGATACTGCGAGGCGAGTTCAGGCGGCAACGGATTGGTGTACGTCTGCAGAATCACCTGATGACTGCCATCGGCGTCAACCTGGTCGAGAGTGTCCAGAATCTGCCGCAAAGCCGCCGTCGTCTCAACGGTGGCGGCGGCGACCTCGGCCCCGGTGGCCAGATCCGACGCGGTGCAGGGCCGCTGCGGCACCTCACCCTTCAGATAAGCCCAGAACTCCCACCACCCCGTCCAGGCGTCCGCGATGAACCGGTTGGCACACAACGTGGCCACATCACCGAACGTGAACTGCGTGTTGTTCGAGCCGAGACCGACCAGCACGACATCGATGTCGTACGACTGCGCGACCGCCCGCAACTGATCGAGCTGCGAAGCGACGGTGCGGCCCTCGGGCCGGGCACTCGCGGGAGCGGCGATGTCGGCGGGCTGAGCACCGGAGCACGCGAGATTGAAACGCTGCTGAATACCCGGGAGCGACGCCGCGAACACCGAGGCGTTCGCAGAGCGGTGACAGAAGTAGGCGTTGCTGTTGGCCGCCGACCAGCCGGGGAAACCCTGCGCCGTACCGGAGTCGTCGACGACGGGCTGGTAATTCCCCGCGCCCTCGCCGCTGACGAAACTGTCGCCGAGCGCGACGGCGGCGGTGGGCAGAGCCGCCTGCGCCGGCCCGCCCTGCACCACCTGGACACCCGTCGCGCTCACCAGAAGCGCGACAACCGCGGTGGCACGCTGAAATAACCGCATAACCACCTCATTTCCTACTAAATGAGTACGAAATACGCATGTGTGGATCACAACACGCCGCACCCACCCCGTCAACACACCGCCCCCACCTCACTGATCATCGAGAAAAACCTCCTCGATCCTCAGCGCGAACACCCGGGCGAGACGGAAAGCGACAGGAAGACTCGGATCGAACTTCCCCGTCTCGATGGCATTGATCGTCTGTCTCGACACACTGACCCGCTGAGCCAGCTCAGCCTGCGTCCAGCCACGCTCGGCCCGCAGCTCCGTAATGCGATTCTTCATCGGTACCTGATCTTGCCCGCGACGAAGGAGACCATGTAGACGGCCCCCAGAAGCGCGGGGAACACCGCGATATCCACGTCATAGGCGACGAGACCGGAGGCGTCCGCGACGACGTACGAGAACCCGCCGACCCACCCCACCCCGAGAGCGACCACCAGCGCATCCTGCACGATCTTCCGCTGCAGCTCATCGATCCCCCGGAAGAACCGCGCGAACGCGACGATCCATCCGACGCCGACGACCAGATTGACGGCGACCGCGGCCCAGCTCGCCACCGGCTGCCCCGAGCCCCACGCGAGCCCGGGCCCGAACTTCGACAAGGCCAGGGTCGCCGCCCAGGCGAACGTCCAGAGCACGAGCCGAACGGACACCCTGGCCGACTCCCGATAGCCCCCGGTCGCGTTGTGTGCTTGCACGAATGGCCCTCCCACCAGCGAGATGTCAAGTACACTTGACACGGTAGGAGGCGCTCGTCCCTATGTCAAGTGTGCTTTACATGGATCGAGTCGGCCCGGCATCGCGCTTGTGGTGGGCGCATGGGCGTAGCCCATGCCTTTTGGAGTGCATGTGAGGTTTATTGCGCCAACCCAGCGCCTTTACAATGTAGATTTCCAAGCTGAGGCCGGGGCCGCGGAAACACTTCCATAAACTATAAATATAAAAATGCTATGCTTCTGGCATGAGCCGACAAGACGCCGCTCCTGGCGCGTCCGCCGCCATCGGGACAGCCCTCTACGGCCTTGCCACCAGGGCCGTGAGACGTCTACCCCGGGACATGAGCCTGACCTCCGCCGCCACCCTGGCCACCCTGGACCGGACCGGCCCGCGCCGCATCACCGATCTGGCCGCGGCCGAGGGCGTCACCCAGCCCGCGATGACCGTCCTGGTCCGGGTGATGGAGGAGTCCGGCCTGGTCGAGCGGCGGGGCGACGCGTCCGACAAGCGGGTCACGCTGGTGTGCCTGACCGAGGCCGGCGCCTCCTATGTCCGGACTCGGCATCAGGCGGGCGTCCAGGCGTTCGAGCGGTTGATCGGCAAGCTGAGCGGCGATGAGGTGGAGGCTCTGGTGGCGGCCCTTCCGGCGCTGCGGCATCTGGCGGAGCTCGAAGGCCAGGACCGCGAAGGGCCGAAGCAGTGACCGGCAGCCGGTCGGCGGAGTCGCGGGGGAAGGCGCTCCCGGTGGCGCGTTCCGAGGCGCGGCTGCTGGTCCCCGTCCTGGTGTTCATCGCTTTGGTCGTGGCGGCGGTCGCCAGCCTCGGGACGCCGCTCATCACCAGCGTGGCGACCTCGTTGCACGTCTCGCTCGGCACCGCGCAGTGGACGCTGACCGTCGCGCTGCTCAGCGGCGCCGTGGCCACGCCGGTCCTGGGCCGGCTCGGAGCAGGACCGCACCGGCGCGCCACGATCCTCATCACGCTGGCGGTCGTCGTCGCCGGCAGCGCGCTCACCGTGCTGCCGCTGCCGTTCGCGTGGCTGCTGGCGGGCAGGGCGGCCCAGGGTGTCGGGCTCGGGCTGACCGCGCTGATGATGGGCGTGGCCCGGGACCACCTCCCCGAGGAGCGCGGCTCGTCCGTGATCGCCCTGATCTCGGTGGTCTCGATCATCGGGGCCGGCGTCGGCTACCCGCTGGCCGCACTGCTCGCCGAGCTCGGCGGGCTACGGGCCGCCTACGGGCTCGGCCTGGTCGTCACCGCCGCCGCACTCCTGACCGCGTGGCGCTCCGTACCCGAAGCACCCGAAGGCCGCTCCGCCCGCGTGGACGTGACGGGCGCGGTCGTCCTGGCCGCTGCCCTGCTCCTGGTGTTGCTCCTCGCCGGCGAACGGGATCTGTGGAGCCGGCATCCCGCCGTGGCGGCCGGCCTCGCCGCCGTCGCGGTGGCGCTGCTCTGCGTCTGGTTCGTCATCGAGCTGCGCAGTACGACGCCTCTGGTCGATGTGCGGGCGGTGCGGCACCCGGCGGTCGCCGGGGCGAACCTCGCCATGTTCGTCGGCGGGATCGGCATGTACCTCCTGCTCACGCTCATCACCCGGTACGCGCAGACGCCGCACGGGGCCGGCTACGGCTTCGGACTGACGACCTTCGTCGCCGGGCTGGTCCTCATCCCGTTCTCGGTGCTGGGTTTCGTCGCCGGCAAGCTCACGCCGCGGGTCAGGACGCGAATCTCCGACCCCCTGCTGCTGGCCGGCAGCGCCGTCGTGGTCGGCGGCGGATTCGCCCTGTTCGCGGTGGCCCGGTCGGACCTGGCCGAACTGTTCGCGGCGATGGGCGTGCTCGGCTTCGGCGTCGGCGGCTTCTCGGCCGCGATGCCCGGCGTCATCCTGGCCGTCACCCCCAAGAGCGAGACGTCGAGCGCCATGAGCTTCAACTACGTCGTCCGCAGCGTCGGGTACTCCCTGGGCAGCGCCATCGGCGGCCTGATCCTCACCACGGGCACCAGTCCCGGCCACCTCTTCCCCGACGACAGCGCCTACACCACCGCGGCGCTGGCCGGCATCGGCGCCATGGCGATCACGACCCTGACCAGCCTCACTCTCGCCCGCCGACGCGACGCCCTAGACCGGGGGCGGTAGGGTCCTCGTCCGTCGCGGCGGCGAGCCCGGCACCGAGACCTTCGAGCTGGTCACCAGCGCGCTACCTGCCCTGGCCGAGGGCCAGGCGCTGGTCCGAAACACTTCGTGATCACCGAGGCGTCCGGCGTCGTCGGCCGCTTCGGTGATCAACTCTCCGCCCGCGCGGGAGCAGAGGTCGTCGCGCAGGCGTTCTGTCAGTTGAAAGACGACGGCGTGGTGATGGCCATCGGACGGGCGGCCCGCGAGCCTGCGGTCATCGACTTGGCGGTCACACGACCGGCGCGGGGCTCCTTCCAACGCTGGTTCCCGGTCATTTGGCCGGCATCACCGATGCCGAGCATGTCAAGACGATCCGGCTCTTCGCGACCTGGCACGTTCTTCCCGCTCTCCGGGCCCGAGCCGAGGACAGTCACATCACGCCGAGCGTTCGCCGCAGCGCTGCCGAGCAGATCAAATACGCGACCGACTTCCTCTGCTGGCTCGACAAGCGCGACCGCACGCTCGACTCCTGCCACCAGAGCGACATCGACGCCTGGTTCGCGGAGAACATCGAGCACGGACACACCCAGCTCCGTCCTTTCCTCACCTGGGCCGTTCGGAGCCGTCGATAGCGACGTTCGGTGGGCCCGTGCCGCCGGCTACGTTCCTGGTCTGGCTGTGCCGGCTCGTTTGCTGTCTCCGATGACCGGGGCACTTTCGATGTGCCGTACTCCCGGCAGGCTGCCGATGCCGCCCTCGAGGTAGCCGTACAGCGCGTCGGCGTCGCGGCAGGCGACGAACATCAGCAGGTTGGTCGGGCCGGTGGTGGCGGCGGCGAAGGCGACCTCGGGATGCGTGGCCACCGCCTGGGCCGTGCGGCGCAGGGCGGAGGGCTCGACGGTCAGCCAGAGGATCGCGATCATCTCGAAGCCCAGGAGCAGAGGGTCGATGTCCACGTCGAAGAACAGCACGCCGCAGTCGCGCAGATGGTCCAGCCTGCGCTTGGCCGTTGCCGGAGACCAGCCGACGGCACGGGCCAACTCCGGATATCCGGCGCGACCGTCCCGAGCCAGGACCCCCAGCAGATGCTCATCGCCTTCGTCCAGGACGACCCGCTCACGCTGAGCCCCTGGTGCGTGCTGCGGGGCGAGCGCGGCGATCTGCTCGCACGTCAGCGAGTCGGCTCTGCCCTGCCAGCCGGTGGGGCCGCCGGCGAAGACCCGCAGCAGGCAGTGCGCCGTCACCCCGACCACCCGCGGTGTGCGAGGCAACTGGCCCAGCAGCAGCGCATCGCGCTCGCGGAAGCTGCGTGCCCGCACCACGCAGACGATCTGGGTGCCGCCGGAGGTGAGGCTGACCCAGGAAGTGTCCGCTCGGCGGGCCAGCGCCTCGGCGATGGGAACGGCCGCGTCGGGTACGACCTGGATCCGGACGAACCACTCCGACCAGCCCAGCCGTCGCGCCTGGACCTGACCGATCACCTGCAGCAGCCCTGCGGAGCGGAGCCTGTGGTAGCGGCGTGCCACTGTCTGGTCGGACACCTTCAGCGCCGACGCGATACGGCTGAAGGGGGCGCGTCCGTCCACGTGCAGGGCGTGGACGATGGCGCGATCGAGCTCGTCCAGGACAGGGGCGATCACCGTGGTCAGGTTAGCGTGATGTGCTCGACGTGAGGGAAGGCGGGCCAGCCGGGCGAGCCGTCGTGGACGAAAGCCGTCCAGGCGTCCTGCACGTGCGCCACGAGTTGCTCAAGCTGCGCAGGTTCGGCGCCGGCCAGCATCGGGGAGGCATGCCAGGCGGGCAGATTGCCGAAGACGAACGGCAGTTCGATGCAGTGGCAGGCACCGAAGGGGCTGCCTGGCGGTGACCAGTCGAACTGGTAGATGTGGGCCGAGCGGGCTCGCCCGGCCAGGCGCATGCTGCCGTCGCGGAACAGCCGCGCGGTGAGCTCGGCCTCAGCTTGGGGGAAGAAGGCCCGAGCCTCGTCCTGGGTGGTGCCGATCAGCATGGGCACCTCCTCCTGGAGATCGGTGGTCAGGTCGGCCGGCACGCCGTCGGCGGCGACCAGTTGGAAGGGCGGCCTCACCCCCGTGGGCTGCGCGACGCGGCGGGCGATCTGCTCCTGGCCGGCGAGCAGGTCGGCGAGCGGTAGGGTGCGCAGCCGTTCGGCGTCACCCGAGCGCAGATTGAGGACGTCCAGGAAGATCTGGCCGATCTCGGCGGCCTCGCCGATGCTGTACGGCTGTACGCCGGCCGGTGTGCTTTGCAGGACGACTTGCCGGAACAGGTCACGGCCCGCGGAATGGCCGGGCAGGGCCAGTGCGGACAGCGCGCCGGCGGACTGGCCGGCCAGCGTGACGCGAGCCGGGTCACCGCCGAACGCCGAAATGTTCTCCCTCACCCAGCGCAGGGCGGCGATCTGGTCGAGCAGCCCGAGGTTGGCCGGGGCGAACTGCGGCGTCAGGTACAGGTAGCCCAGGGCTCCCAGCCGGTAGTTGACGGTGACGACCACCATCCGGCCGCGTTCGGCCAGCAGCGCGCCGTCGTACCAGGCTTGGGCGCCGGAACCGGTCAGGAAGCCGCCACCGTGCAGCCACACCAGGACCGGCAACCTGCTGCCGCCAGGTGCCCACGCATTGAGTGACAGGCAGTCCTCACCCTGGCGAAGTTCGCTGCCGGGGCCGAGGGCGCGTTCGAGCCGGGACCTGCGCGGCTGCGGGGCCGCCAGGCCCGGTTGGACGGCATCCAGCACGCCGTTCCACCGCGTCGGCCGCGGTGCGGCGAACCGCTCGGCGCGAGCATAGGGGATGCCGAAGAAGGCGGTGACCGCGCCGCCCGCGGGGACGCCGCGCAGCGTCCCGGCGGGTGCTTGGATCAGGTCGGTCACCGGTCACATCTCCAGGAAGGCCAGCGCGGCGCCGCGGGCCTGGGCGGCCCCGACGAAGAACCCGCCGGGCATGTCGCCCGTGGTGAACCCGTTGCCCTCCACCAGGTCGCGGGCCGCCTGGACGTCCCGTACCGACACGGCCTGCCCCGCCATGTACGGCAACGCGGGCACCGGCTCGCCGGGCATCATCGCGCGGAAGGCGGACACCGCGACGACCTCCACCCGGCCCAGCGGCAGCGGCAGCACGTGCACTGGTCCCTCGGTCACCGGTTCGGTGTCCAGGATGAGGGCGTAGCGGGCGACGGTGGGCTCCAACTCGGCCTCGTCCACCACGAGCAGCACACTGTACAGGCCGGTGGCGCCGTTGGCGTGCTCCAGGTAGCGCGGCTGGTGGATCAGTTCAGGGGTCAGGTGGTACGCGGCGTGGATCAGCCCTTCGGGGGTGAGCGCCCGGTCGAGGTGGACCGCCTGAAAGCGGGCGCTCTGGACACCGTCAGGGGTGTCCACATCCCGCTGCAGCGGCAGCACACCAGAGGAGGACAAGCCGGCCGCTCGCAGGCGCTTTTCGGCGGTTTCGACGTCGGTACAGCCGAAGGAGTACCCGTGCAGGCCCTCGTACCGGGCGATGAGCGGGCGGATGTTCCAGGGGTCGACCGAGCCGTCCCCGTACAGGCCGAGCAATTCCAGGTAGGTGCGGCCGAACAGGGCACACCGGTTGCCGGCACCCATCGGCCTTCGCTCGCCGCCGGGGCGGTCGGAGCCCATGTGCATGGACAGCGGGCTGAGCGTGAAGCCCAGCGCCTCGTAGGCCGTCGCGGTGGCGTCCATGTCGGTGGTGTAGAGGACGGAGTGGTCGATCCGGTCGATGTCACGAGCAATCATGGGTGGCAGGCTGCCGCCCGGCGGCCGCCGGTTCCAGCCAATGAGGTTGGATCGACGTCTTTCGACATTCAACGTCTTGTCGTGACGGAATCCCACGCGCCAGCGCCAGCCGCCGCTGGGGATCGAACGGATCCGGGCCGCTGACGTAGTTCGTCTGTGGCGTACGCGCCGAAGCGGCTGATGTGGGCGCGCGGGTAGGGCGCGATCTGGCCGAGATGTGTGCCGGCTGATTGCTGATACCGTGCGCCTTTACAATGTAGATTTCGATCGACGAAGGTCGGTCGTCCACTCCTCAACTGCCGGCCCAGCCCGCCATATCGCCGCGACCTGGACATCATCTACGCAGACCGTGAGCTCGTGGTCATCCGCCGCGGCGCGAGAGGCTCGCGTTCACACGCGGCAGCAGGACTCCGAGCGTGAACGCGGTGATCGCTTCAGTTGCCCGTGCCGGAACTTCCGTCACTCTTGACGGGCGGGTCCGGTGCCCTGATCGCGCCCGTTGCCGTGAGGTAGGCGGCGAACGCCATGGAGACCGCCATGAAGGCCCCGCCTGCCGCGGCGAACGCCGCCAGCGGCTCCGCCCCAAGTTCCCGGGTGAAACAGTACGCGATCAGTCCGGCGATGAAGGCCGTCTCCATCGCGTGAACCAGCCAGTGCAGAACCCGTACAGCATGGACCATGGTTTGGTCCTCTCCCTTCGCCACGCGACTCAACACGCAAGCGACAAGGAAGCCGGGAACGCGGAACCCGCCTTGCGCTTGGCAGTGCAGCACGGACGTCCCAGGTGCATGGACGCGGCGCAGGATCAAAGGCACGGCAGTGGGCCCGACTGGCGCTCGAAACCGAGCTGCGGGGATGGGATGACGCCACCGGCCAGGCGGTTTTCTTCCTCCGACACGGCGCCGTGTCCCCCATCCTTCCTTGATTGTGATGCCCGGTGGGCTACCCTCAGGGTATGGCGCTGGGAAGCACAGCGGGATTCCCGCCGGGAACAGTGTCAGGAATCCCAGCGGTACATAGTTGATACTTCCCGGTGAGGCTTCCTAGGGTACGACTTCTGGTGCAGCATGATCGTCCGATAGCTCGGAGGGGAGGTCCCGGTGGCGCAAGGTAGCCCTGCCGTGTTCCGCAGCCGCATCCTGAGCGAGCTCCGCAAGCGGCGTGACGCGGTCGGCCTCACCGGCCCTCAGGCGGCGAAAACCCTCGGCTGGTCGACATCGCGGTTCTCGCGGCTGGAAACCGGCCAGCTCATCCTCAACCCCAAGGACGTGGAGTCGCTGCTCGATCTCTATGAGATGCCTGAGCCCACCCGCACTCTTCTGCTCGACCTGGTGCCCAAGGCGTCAGCTCCGGAGTGGTGGGAGCCGTACGCCGAGGCGATCCCCATCCCCTACCGGGAGTATCTCGGCTTCGAGAGCGGGTCGGAGGAACGATGGGAATGGCAGTCACTGGTGATATCGGGGCTGCTGCAGACGGAGGACTATTCTCAGGCACTCATCGACGTCCCGCACATCGCTCAGCTGACACCCCGGCAGGTCCGCCGGCGGGTGGAGATTCGCATGGCCCGCCAGCAGCGATTCATCAACGACCCTTCTACCAAACATAATGTCGTCATGGACGAATCGGTGCTGGCGCGCCGGATCGGCGACGACGCCATTATGAAGGCCCAGCTCCGACACATCGCAGAGCTGGCCGAGCGGCCCAATCTCCATATCCAGATACTGCTCAACAGGCAGGGCCTCCCCGGAGGCTACATGTCGAATTTCATCCTGCTGAGGTTTCCGGAACTCGAAGGCCTCGGCGAACTGCACCCCGACGTCCTCTACCAGGAGGACGACGCTGGTGGACAACTTGATGCCGACGAAATGAGGGCACACCGTCATTTCATGGTATTCAGGTTTTTGTCGGAAGCTGCATTAAGCCCTCAGGACACGATCCACTTCATCGAGGAGCGCAGGCGAACATGGAAATAGATCATTCAACAGCACCAAGTAAAGGAACCAATGAACAGCTCCACCAGCCCTGCGTTCAATGACTGGCGCACGAGCTCTTACTGCGGGACCAATGGCGAGTGCGTAAAGGTCGCGGCGGCGGACGGGCGGGTTGCGATAGGCGATTCCAAAGGCGCGGGCATGCTCATCGTGACGGAAGCCGACTACGAGAACCTTCTTTCTCGCATAAAGAAGGGCATGGTCTAGCGTCCGGCCGGGGGCCTGCCGCTTTCCGGTGGCAGGCCCCCGTGGACAGCGGCACCCGGCCCGGATCGTGGCGTGGTCCGTGGCTGGTTCAATATGCGCTCATGCAGACCCACGATGTGCGGATCGACGGCGAGCTGGTGCGCAAGCGCTTCATTGACGGCAAGCCTGGGGGCGCGGAGCGGGAATGGCGGGCGCTGCGGTTGCTGGCGGAGCACGCGCCTGGGCTCGCGCCCTCGCCTGTGGAGTACGGGGCCGATCTGGTGGTGATGTCGCGCGTCGAGGGCACACCGATCTTCCTGCTGCCTGTCGTACCGGAGCAGGAGCTGGTGGAGGCGGTGGATCGGCTGCACGGCGCTGTGCCGCGACGGGTGCTCGACCAGGTGCCGGGGCGGTTGTGGCCGGTGGAGCGGATCAGGGATCAACTGCTCGCGTGGGCCGGGCGGTGGCAGCCGAAGAACGCGCTCGCGGATCAGGCCGTCAGAGAGGGCGCTCGGTGGCTGGGCGGGTGGGAGCCGGGTGAGCGCGGAGTTCGGCCGGTGTTCGGGGCCGGTGATGGCAATACGGCGAACTTCCTGTGGGACGGCGGGCGGGTCAGGATCGTCGATTTCGAGGAGTCGGGGCGCAGCGATCGCGCGACCGAGGTGGCGGAGATGGCCGAGCACGTGTCGTGCTGGGTGCACGGCGGCGGGAGCGAGGTGGGTTTCGAGGTCGACTCCGCTGAGGAGCGCAGGCTGCTGGAGTGCCGCAGGCTGTTCGCGTTGATGTGGGTATTTCTGTTGAAGGACGAGGGGCCGCGAAATCCGCCCGGTACGTTCATGCGAGCGGTCGGGAGGGCTTTGGAGCGGCTCGGTTAGCTGCGAAGCGGCCGGATCCGCCAGCCGATGGTGCCGTCTGCCTGGAGGTTGTACGTCGAACGGTGGACGGCGGGTACGACCGGACGATCGAAGCTGATCGCCAGGATGCGGCGGCCCGCCCAGGCGGCGCTGACGCCGCGCGAGCTCGACGTGCTCAACGCGGTGGCCGACGGCCTCACCAACGCCGAGATCGGCAGCCGGCTCGTCATCGCGGCGGCCACGGTGACGACCTATCTGCTGCGGCTGTTCGCCAAGCTGGAGGTCAACGACCGTACGCACGCCGTGGTGAAGGCCATGGAGCGAGGACTGCTCCGCCGCCCGCAGGCGGGCCGGCGCTCAGGTCAGGGACATGAAGTCCGGCAGCGTGAGGGCCGAGTGGGCCGACACGGCCTCCGCGCCCCGCAGGGTGGTGAGCCCGCGCAGCCGGTCGTTGCGCTGCTCCAGCGCCTCGGCGGTGGTCGGGAAGAGGGTGGCGCCGCCCTCGTCGACCAGGTTCTGGTTCTGGGTGACGAACGCGCGCGTGTCGCGTTCGTACGCGGCGAAGCCCGCGGCGTGGTCCTGGTTCGCCAGCGAACCGGCCAGCATGTACGCGCCGACGAGCGCGAGGCTGGTGCCCTGCCCGGTGAGGAACGAGGGCGCGTACGCGGCGTCGCCCACCAGCGCGACCCGGCCGCTGGACCAGCGGGGCAGGCGGATCTGGGCGACCGTGTCGAAGAACAGGTCGTCCGCCTCGCGCATGGCGGCCAGCATGCCGGGAACCTCCCAGCCCGCGCCGGCGAACACCGACGCGACCAGGTCCTGCTGCGCCTCGGGGGTGGGGAACTCGTCGAACGGCCGCTGCGGACGGGCGAAGTTCAGGAAGGCGTGCACCTGGTCGTCGTCGTCCCCGGTGGCGTAGAGCGCCGCGGCCCGGCCGGGGGTGTTCCACATGACGAGCTCGCGGGAGAGCCCGAACGTGTTGCGCATGGTGAACACGGCGAAGCAGTAGCCGAGGTACCGGTCGAACAGGTGCTCGGGGCCGAACAGCCGCTCCCGGGTGCGCGAGTGCGTCCCGTCCGCGCCGAAGACCAGGTCGAACGTGCGCCGGGCGCCGCCGCGGAAGGTGACGTCGACCCGGTCGCCGGACTGATCGAGAACGTCGATGGAGTCGCCGAACAGGAACTCCGCGTCGTCGCGGACCGTCGCGTGCAGGGCCTCGCTCAGGTCACCGCGCCGCACTTCGAGGTCTCGGCCCTCGGTGTCGCCGGTGACGGTGCCGGGGCGGACCGAGGCCACCTGGCCGCCGTCCTCGTCCAGGAAGGTCATCCGGCGCAGGTCGACGTGCGCGTCGCGCAGGCGCGGCAGGATGCCCATGCGCTCGACCACGTCGAGCGCGGTGCCGCGCACGTCGATGGGATAGCCGCCGTTGCGGACGGTGGCCGCCTTCTCCACCACCGTGACGGCGAATCCGTGGCGGTTCAGCCAGTACGCGAGGGCGAGCCCCGCGACGCTGGCCCCCGACACCAGGACCTCGCGCTTCCGTGTGGCGTGGATGTTCGTCATTGTTCTTCTCCTTTGTTGAGGGTGCGGACGGCGAGCAGCGCCAGTGCCGTGACAGCACTCGCGATGCCGAAGCCGATGACGAAAGCCGATTCGTCCGGGATGTTCGCCCCGGAGGGGGTCATGGCGGTGAGCAGGATGCCGCCGAGCTGCGCGCCCGCGGTGAAGCCGATCACGCGGGTCACCAGGATCAGGCTGGTGGCGGTGCCGGTGTCGCCGCCGTCGCCGGTGGTGGCGGTCTTGACGACCACCGCCGTGACGCAGATGCCGCTGGCCAGGGAGATCAGCACCTTGCCGAGGACGAGGTGCCAGACCTCGCCGTGCAGCAGCGCCAGGGCCGCCAGCGTGGCCACGGTGCCGGCGATGCCGGCGGCGACCGCCGTGCGCGCGCCGAACCGCCGCGCCGCGAACCCGGCGATCGGACCGCTGACCGCCGCCGCGACGGCACTGGGCAGCAGGTACAGGCCCATGTCGCTGGCGCTGGCGCCGAATCCGTAGGCGTCGGCGGGCACCGCGAACAGCTGCGGGACGAGGTACATGGACGCCGCGGTGCCGAGGCAGACGGCGAACGTGATCGCGTACGAGCTCCACATGCCCGGCCGCGCGAGCAGGCGCAGGTCGACCATCGGCGCTGCCGAGCGGCGTTCGACCCGGATCCAGCCGATCACGAGGCCGGCCAGGAGCATGACGAGGGCGCCGAACTCGAGCGGCCGGCTGCCGGCCTCGGGCACCATCGGGAGCACCAGCATGAGCGTCAGCAGGGCGCCGCTCAGGAGAACCAGGCCGGGCCAGTCGATCCTGGCGTCCGACCGGGCGGGCGGGTCGTCCGGGATCAGCCGGTGCACGAGCACGGTGCCCACGGCGATGGCGAGCGTCGGTATCGCGAACATCCAGTGCCGCGACAGGCCTTCCGCGATGGGCCCGGCGATCATCGAGCCCACCAGGTTGCCGCCCACGAACATGCCGCTGACCACCCCGATCGCCGTGTGGGCCGATCCGGGAGGGAGGTGCTTGCGTACGAGGATGAACGAGAGCGGCAGCGCGCCCACCATCGCGCCCTGCAGGATCTGGCCGGTCAGCAGCACCGGCAGGTTGGGCGCCAGCGACGACACCAGGCCGCCGGCCAGCACCACGATCATCAGCCGGGTCATGACCCGCCTTCCGCCGTAGCGGTCGCCGAGGGTGCCCGAGACGGGCAGCAGGAGGGCGCCGCTGATGAGCAGCGCGGTGCTGAGCAGCGCCCCTTGGGCCGGGCTTAACGCCAGCTCGCGTTGCAGCAGCGGGAGCGTCGGCGTCAGCACCGACTCCAGGGCGCCGGTGGCGATGGCCAGCAGGCACAGGGCGCCGACGGCGGCCTTCCCGATGCCGACCGGTGGAGCCAGGGTGGTGGTCATGGACGTCCTTTCCTGGTGACCGGGCGGCGCTCGCGGCCCAGACCTGCTGGTGGGGGACGTGCTCGGAACAGGGTGCGGCGCGGTCCTCGCCGCCGCGAAAATTACACTACAACATGTACTGTAGTTAATTACAACGCCCAGTGTAGTTCCGCTAGGATTCTGTCCATGCCGCCTACGAAGACGCTGCGTGAGGGATCCGCGAAGAAACGGGCCGCCATCCTCGCCGCGGCCCAGGAGCTGTTCCTCGCCAACGGCTTCGACCGGTCGAGCATCGACGCGATCGCCGCCCGGGCGAAGGTGTCGACCCGGACGGTCTACGACTACTTCGGTGACAAGCGGACCCTGCTGCGCACCGTCGTCGAGAACATCGGCCGGTCGCTGATCGCCACGATCCAGCGCACCCTCGACGAGACGCTCACCGACCTCACCGAGGCCGGCGAGCTGGAGGACGCGCTCGTCACGTTCTCCATGAGGATCGCCACCGACATGCTCAACTCAGCCGATTACGCCACGCTGCAACGGCTGGGCCAGACCGAGTCCGACCACCTGCCGCCCCGGGACGACCGCGCGATGGCCAACGCCCCCGACGAGGCCGTCGGGGAGCGGCTCGCCGCCCTGGCCAGGGCCGGGCTGCTCGACATCGCCGACCCGAGGCTCGCCGCCGACCACTTCATCGCGCTGACCTTCGGGGTCGCCATCAGCCGGCTCGGCTCCGCGAACGCCGCGGGGGACGCCCGGGTCCGGCCGCTCATCGTCGAGGGGGTGCGGGCGTTCCTCCGGGCGTACGGGAAGGAGCGATGAGAGGCGGCTCAGCCGGCGTCGGGGAGTGGGAGGCGGCGCAGCCGGGGTTTCTGGATCTTGCCTGAGCCCGTCTTCGGCAGGTCGTCCGTGATGTCGACGTACCTCGGGATCTTGTACGTGGCCAGGCGGGGGCGGAGGAAGGCGCGCAACTCCTCGGCGGTGAGGTTCGCGCCGGGGCGCGCGACCACGAACGCGCGGCCGGCCTCGCCCCAGGTGGCGTCGGGCACCCCGAGCACGGCGGCCTCGGCGACGGCCGGATGCTCGAAGATCACGGCCTCGACCTCGGCCGGGTAGACGTTCTCCCCGCCCGAGATGTACATGTCCTTGAGCCGGTCGATGACGTGCAGATGGCCGTCCTCGTCCAGGGCGGCGACGTCGCCGGAGCGGAACCAGCCGCCCTCGGCGAACGCGGCGGCGCTCGCCTCGGGGTCGCGCCAGTAGCCGGGGGTCACGTTCGGTCCCTGGATGAGGACCTCGCCCGGCTGTCCCGCCGCCGCGTCCGTGCCGTCGGGCCGGACGACCCGGACATCGGCGAAGAACACCGGCACACCCGCCGAGCCCGCCTTGCGCGCGCTCTGACCGGCGTCGAGGAAGGTGGCGCCGGGAGCGGTCTCGGTGAGCCCGTACCCCTGGCAGAACACCAGGCCCCGCTCCTGGTACGCGCGGATCAGCGCGACGGGGACCGCCGCGCCCCCGGCCATGAGATGGCGCAGCGACGACAGGTCCGCCTCGGCCCAGCGGGGCGAGCGGGCGAACGCGGCGAACATCGTGGTGACCCCGAACATCCAGGTGACCCGGTGCTCACCGATGAGGTCGTAGCACTCGTCCACGTCCCACGACGGCATGATCACCGAGCGGCCGCCCTTGAGGAAGGTCGGCAGCAGGGTCTGGTTCAGGGCCGCGACGTGGAACAGCGGCGCGCTGATCAGCGTCACCTCCTCGCTGGTGACGTCGACGCCGAGGAGCAGGTTGAAGCAGTTCCACACGAGGTTGGCGTGGGTGAGCAGCGCGCCCTTGGGCCGCCCGGTCGTTCCCGAGGTGTAGAGGATGAGCGCCGGGTCGTCCAGGCACACGGGCGCGTCGATCGGGGTGGGGTCGCCCGCCGCGAGCCAGGTCTCGTAGTGGCTCTCCCCCCGCGCCGGGGCGCCGACCGCGACGAGGTGCGGCGGAGGGACCGGCAGGGCCCGGACCGTCTCGGCGCACTCGGGCGCGTAGATCAGCACCGTGGCGCCCGAGTGGTCCAGCATGTACCCGATCTCGGGCGCGGCCAGGCGGAAGTTCAGCGGCACGAAGATCGCCCCGAGCAGGTGCGCGGCGAACATCGTCTCGACGAAGGCGACGTGGTTGCGGCCGAGGTAGGCGACCCGGTCACCGGCCTCCACCCCCGACGCGCGCAGCCGCGACGCCAGCCGGGTGGTCCGCTCGTGGACCTCCGCGTAGGTGATGGACCGGTCCGCCATGACGAAGGCGGTCCGGTCCGGGGTCATCCGTGCCCGGCGGGCGGGCCAGCCGCCCAGTCCGGCGTTGCGCATCGGTGTTCGCTCTCCTGTCGGCGGGGGGACCCGGCACTCCGTACGAGCGGCGTCAGGCGTAGTGCCGCAGGAGGGCGCGGGCCACGCAGGCCGGCTTGCCCGACCCTTCGATCTCGACGGTGAAGTCGAGGTGCATCTGGACGCCGTCGCCGGGGACGTCCTCGACCGAGGCGACGACGCCGGCCAGGCGGATCCTGGCGCCCACCTTGACCGGGGCGGGGAAGCGCACCTTGTCCAGGCCGTAGTTGATGCTCATCTTCACGTCCTGGATGTCCAGCAGTTCGTTGAACAGCGGGATGATCAGGGCCAGGGTCAGGTAGCCGTGCGCGATCGTGCCGCCGAACGGCCCGGCCGCGGCTCTGCCGGGGTCGACGTGGATCCACTGGTGGTCGTCGGTGGCGTCGGCGAAGGTGTTCACCCGGTCCTGGGTGATCTCGTGCCAGCCGGTGTGGCCGAGGTCCTTGCCGCTCAGCGCCCTGATCTCGTCGAGCCCTCGCGCGGTGGTGGTCATGCCGGTGCCGTCCTCTCCTGGGTGCCGAGCCCGAGCAGGCGTACGGCGTTGTCCTTCAGAATCTTCGGGCGGACCTCGGGCTTGATGTCGAGCTTGGCGAAGTCGCCGAGCCAGCGGTCCGGGGTGATCACGGGGTAGTCGGAGCCGAAGAGCACCTTGTCCTTGAGCAGCGTGTTGGCGTAGCGCACGAGCTGCGGCGGGAAGTACTTCGGCGACCAGCCCGACAGGTCGATGTACACGTACGGCTTGTGGGTGGCCACCGCGAGCGCCTCGTCCTGCCACGGGAACGACGGATGGGCCAGGATGATCCGCAGCTCGGGGAAGTCCACGGCCACGTCGTCCACCAGCATCGGATTGCCGTACTTGAGCCGGATGCCGCCCCCGCCGGGAACGCCGGCCCCGATGCCGGTCTGCCCGGTGTGGAACAGCGCCGGGACGCCCAGTTCCTCGATCGCCTCGTACAGCGGGTAGGCCACCGGGTCGTTGGGGGCGATGCCCTGGATGCTCGGATGGAACTTGAAGCCGCGCACGCCGTGTTCGGCGACCAGCCGCCGCGCCTCGCGCGCGCCCGCCCGGCCCTTCCACGGGTCGACGCTGGCGAACGGGATCAGCACGTCGGCGTGCTCGGCGCAGCTCTGCGCGACCTCCTCGTTGGAGATGCGCGGGTGCCCGGTGGCGTGCTCGGCGTCCACGGTGAACACCACCGCGGCCATGTTCCGTTCCCGGTAGTACGCGGCCATCTCCGGAATGGCCGGCTGCCGGTGCCCGTGGGCCTTGAAGTAGTCCTCGGAGGCGCCGAACAGCTCCGGGCTGAGCGAGCCGTGGCCGTCCTTGGAGATCTCGGCGTGGGTGTGCACGTCGATCGCGACCAGGCCGGCGACGTTCATGGCCGTCATGTCAGGCTTCCTGGCCGTTCTGGGCGGGGACCTGGGGGGCGGGGATGCCGTACGTCTCCGGCTCGGCGCCGACGCCCGACCGCCAGGAGGCGGCGACGGCGTCGGCCGACCATCCGCCGTCGGCGAAGGCGACGGCCTTCTCGGCGGGGTGCGACCACAGGGCGAGGCGGTCGCCGCCGATGCCGATCGCCTGGCCGCTCACCCCGGCGGAGGCGTCCGAGGCGAGGAAGACGACGAGCCCCGCCACGTCCTCGACGGTGCCCAGCCCCTCGTCCCTGCGCAGCCAGGCGGGGAACGGCCGTCCGGTGCGCTCGGACTCCTCGATGATCGGCGCGAACGCGGGGATGGTCCTGGTCATCTCCGTGGCCGCCACCGGCACGACGGCGTTCACGGTGATGTCCGCCCTGGCCAGTTCCATCGCCCAGGTCCTGGCCATCGCCACGATGCCGGCCTTGGCGGCGGCGTAGTTGGTCTGGCCGAAGTTCCCGCGCTGGCCCGCCGGTGAGGAGATCAGGATCAGCCGGCCGCCGCTCCCCTGCTCGCGCATCCGGATCGCCGCGGCCCGCGCGCAGGTGAACGTGCCGCGCAGGTGCACGTCGATCACCGCGTCGAAGTCGTCGTCCGTCATCTTCCACAGGACTCGGTCGCGCAGGATGCCGGCGTTGGTGACCATCACGTCCAGCCGGCCGTACTCCTCGACCGCGGCGGCGACCAGCCGGTCGGCCACCTCGGCCGATCCGACCGGGCCGGCGACGCCGTGTGCCCGGCCGCCGGCGCCGGTGATGGCCGCGGCGGCCCGCGAGGCCGCTTCGGCGTCCACGTCGTTGACGATCACCGCCGCTCCGGCCGCGGCCAGCGCCTCGGCGTACGCGCGGCCGAGCCCGCGGCCCGCACCGGTGACCACGGCGACTTTGCCGGACAGATCCATGTGATTCCCCCTGAGATGTATGGCGGATGACGCGAACATAAGGCAGTTTTGTGACGACCGTCAATGATGTGCCCAACATGCCGGGCTTCCGGCGCTCGGGCTGTGACGTGCCCCGCGGGCGACGCCGGTCAGGTCAGGACCACGTCCTCCAGCCACCGGCCGACCTGTGCGGCCACGTCGTCGCCGAAGGTGCGGGTGTCCACGTTGTCGGCGTGGATCTCGATCACCGGGAACCCGGCCGCCTCCAGCGCCCTGGCGGTGAAGTAGCTGCCCCGGGGGTCGTCGGAGACCAGGTGGACCACGCCGTCGATGCCGTGCAGGCGAGCCTCCTTGACGTACCACTCGCTCGACCACGGCGGGGTGTAGAGCTGGTCGCTGAAGGCCGCGAACCGCGCCGCCAGCGCCCTCATGGGGTCGTCGCCGTAGCGGATGTATCCGTCGGCGGCGACGGCGAGGTACATCGACCAGACGAACACCGCGCCGTACTCCTCCTGGAAGCGCTGGTAGAAGCCCATGTCGTACCAGAGGCCGCGGCCGATCCACATCAGCCGGGCCCGCTCCCCCGGGCACGCGGCGTGACCCGAGTCGACGCGTTCGCGCACCTCCTCGTAGAAGCGCCTGGCGATGTCCCTGGCCCACTCGGTGCCGCGGTGCCACTGCGGGAGCATGACGCTGGGGATGCTGTCGACGACGCCGAGCGGTGCGGGCCGGGCGCGGGCGATGAGGTCGCGCGCCTTCCTGTTCCACTCCTCCTGCTCGTTGACCAGGGCCAGCACCTCACGGAAACGGGTCTCGCTGAAGCGCCTGCCGGTGGTGGTCTCCAGGAACCTGACCAGGTTCTCCAGCTCGGCGGTGAGCAGATCCAGCCGGGCCGGGCCGACGGCCTCCTCCCACCGGTGCGGCATGAGCTCCCACCAGTTGACGGGGACCTCGTTCTCGGCCGCGCTCTCCAGGGGGTAGAAGGTGACGCCGGGCTCACGACCCCAGAGGTCGAAGATCTTGCGGGTGACGTCGCCGGAGGCGTCGCCGACGATGATGTCCGGCCTGGGCAGGCCGCCCCACGGGCCGGCCTCCGGCTCCGGGTCGAACGCCGCGCCGAGGGTGACCGCGTTGTACTGCTCGGAGTAGTCGGGGTAGCCGCGCCGCCGGACCAGCTCCAGGTAGTGCCCGGAGCGCTGCTTGGCGGCCACCAGCGACGCCCACCACTGGCCGACCGCGTACGGGATGTCCATCGTGCGGAAGATCTCGTGCGGGACGTCCGCGTTGAGCAGGGCGAACGGCTCGCCGGCGGCGACCCGGCGGCGCAGGTCGGCGAACCACTCGCGCTGGTGGGCGCCCGCCTCGGCCGCCGTGGCCAGCGACTTCACCCCCCGGGAGGTGCTGCCGGGCGTTCTCACATCGGACATGGGTGTTCCTTCCGCAGGACGGCCAGGTCGACGCGGCCGTACTCCTGGCGTTCCAGCAGCACGGCGGGGATGTCCAGCGCCGCGCGCTGCGCGGGGAAGTCCCAGGCCGGCGCCTCGTCCCCGGCCCGGCAGTAGGCGACGAAGAGCTCGGCCCGGCACCGCCGCACGGC
Source organism: Nonomuraea fuscirosea (assembly GCF_035917475.1). Taxonomy (NCBI): domain Bacteria; kingdom Bacillati; phylum Actinomycetota; class Actinomycetes; order Streptosporangiales; family Streptosporangiaceae; genus Nonomuraea; species Nonomuraea fuscirosea. The sequence continues at coordinate 4,703,878 of NZ_CP109074.1, forward strand.
CGCCGCCGCGTACGCGGCGCGCTCGCCCGCCGTGGCCCGGTGCGCGGCCGGGCCGCCGCGGTGATGGTGTTCGGCCAGCGCGTCGAGGCCGCCCGCGCCGACCGGCCCGGTCACGGCGAGGTCGCCGAAGGAGTGGTCCTCGCCGACGATCACCTGGCCCTCGGACTCGACGGCCTCGTACACGTGCGGCGTGTCGTGGTCGCTGCCGCTCAGGAAGACCCGCCGCCCGGGGTGCTCCTCCAGCCGTCCCGCCTCGGCCAGCAGCCGGCGCAGCAGCGCGACGTGCTCGGCCACGGGCAGGGCCGCGTTGACGACCGCGAGGAACTGCCGCCCGGTGAGCCGGGCGGGCACGGTCCTGCGCAGCTCGGCGGCGGCGGCCAGCAGCCGGCGCCGCTCGTCGTGCGCCGCCACCGCGCCGGCCAGGTCGAGGGCGCGGCCGGTCCAGGTCTCCAGTCTGGCGGCGAACTCGCCGAGCCGGCGTCGGTTGTACCGGGTGGTCGTGCGGTGCGGCAGGTGCCGGAGGTCCACCAGGTACGCCTCGGGCAGTCCCGCGCCCGGCTCCACCCGGCCCAGCTCGCGCAGCGCGTAGAACAGGCGCAGGGACGCCTCGCAGTCGTGCGAGACCACGACGCGATCCAGCTCGCCGAAGGACCCGTCGAGCAGCCGGGTGAGCACCGATCGGGCCGCCGGGTCCACCCCGCGGCCCAGGTACCGGTCGCCGGGCGCGGAGCCGGATCCTGGGTCGCCCGTCAGGCGGAGGGCGTGCACCCCGGCGGCGGTGAGCAGCTCGACCGGCAGGTCGCTCCCGACGTAGCCGACGACCGGAGCCCGGCCGTCCGGCCGGTTCCCCGCGGGTGCGCCGCGCCGGGCGTGGGCCTCCTCCAGCGCGGCCAGTGCCGTGGGCACGTCAGATCACTCCTTCCCCGGCCAGTGCCTTGAGCTCGTCGTCGGAGTAGCCGAGCAGCCCGCCGTAGACCTCGGTGTTGTGCTCGCCGAGGCCGGGCGCGGGCCGGTCGAACGCCGTCTCCGAGGCGGAGAAGCGGATCGGCACCCCGCTCCCGTACAGGTCCGCGCGGTGGCCGTGGCGCGGATGCGCCAGCGGCACGACCTCCTCGCGCTCCAGCACGAGCGGGTCGCGTACGGCGTCGCCGGGCTCGCGCACCTCGGCGGCGGGCACGCCGTGCCGGGTCAGCAGGCCGAGGACCGACGCGAGCGGGAGGTCCGCCGCCCACGAGCCCACGAGCTCGTGCAGTTCACCCGCGTTGGCCACGCGCGCGTCCCGGGAGGCGAAGCGGGGGTCCGCGGCCAGGTCGTCGCGTCCCATCGCGGCGAACAGGCCGCGGGCGAAGGCGTCGGTGGGGCCGCACAGCGCGAACCAGCCGTCCGCGGCCGGGAACGTGCCGAACGGCGCCAGCCGGGGCACGGTCGTCCCCGTGCGCATGGGCAGGCCCAGCTTCTCGTAGGCGTCGAACGGCTCGCACGCCACCAGCGAGGTGAGCGCCCCGAGCATGGACACGTCCACGTGCTGGCCCCGGCCGGTCGCGTCGGCCCGCAGGACCGCGGCGAGCGTGCCGATCACCGCGTACAGCGGCGCGACCAGGTCGCCCACCGGCAGCCCGAAGCGGACCGGCGGCTCGCCGGGCGCGCCCGCGGTCATCATCACGCCGCTGAGCGCCTGGATGATGGTGTCCATCGCCTTGCCGGAGCCGGGGCCGCCCTGCGCGCCGAAACCGCTGATCGAGGTGCACACGATGCGCGGGTTGATCGCGCCGGCCCAGTCGTGGCCGATGCCGAGCCGCTCCATGACCCCCGCGCTGTAGTTGTCGATCATGATGTCCGACACCCGGACCAGCCCGGCCAGGACGTCGCGGGCCTTGGGGTGCTTCAGGTTGAGGGTGACGCTCTGCTTGCCGCGGCCGCGCAGGAGCATCGACACGGACATGTCGTCGTCCTCGCGGCGGGCCGGCGTCAGCCCGCCGGCGCCGAGGTAAGGGGCGTTGTTGCGGGAGCTGTCGCCGCCGGTCAGCGGGTTCTCCACCTTGATCACGCGGGCGCCGAGCCCGGCGAGCAGCAGGGTCGCGTACGGTCCCGACAGCGCGGTGGTCAGGTCGATCACCGTGCGGCCGGCGAGCGGGCGCTCAGCCACCCAGCACCACCTCCTCCCCCTCCCAGCGGAACTCCGTCCGCAGCCCGGCCCGCCGGGTGATCTGCTCGATGTAGGACACGACCCGCCGTCCCTCCTCGTCGTTCCCGAGCGGCACCGGGCGGCCGGCGTCGTCGATCCAGCAGGGCACGAGCCCGGCCGTGACCAGGCCGTCGCGGTCGAAGCGGCACAGCGCGATGGCGGTGTTGCGGCTCTCGGGGTGGAAGGGGTAGTACGGCATGTCCGGGTCCGGGGCGAAGCCGTACAGTTCCACCCTGCGGCGCGCCCACGCGGCCCGTTCGTCCTCGTCGCCCGCCGCGGGCGTCAGCGCGTGGGTGACGGTGACGAAGTTGCCCAGCCCGTGGTAGATCGGCCGGCCGCGGTACATCTCGACGCCTCGCATGATGTGGGCGTGGTGGGCGAACACGGCGTGCGCGCCGGCGTCCACGGCGGCGTGGGCCACGGGCCGCTCGTACATCGCCAGGACGGCGGGCGTGTGCCCGACGCCCTTGTGCAGCGACACCAGCACGACGTCGGCCTCGGCGGCCAGGGCCGCCACGTCCGCGGCCATCCGCTCCAGGGACTCGGGGTCGGCGAAGGTGTAGACGGCGGGCGGCCCGCCGGGGCTGGCGTGGTCGAGTTCGTAGTGGGTGAGCACCTTGACGTACGCGCAGCCCGGCTTGCGGCTGGTCGCCCACGACTCGCGGGGGCCGACGCAGTTGTAGCTCAGCACGCCGACCCGCAGCCCGTCGCGGGTCACGATCGCAGGCCGGCGGGCCTCGGCGAGCGTCACGCCGGCGCCCGCGGTGGCCATCCCGGCCTCGGCCGCGTACGTGATCGTGTCGGCCACGCCCTGGTCGCCGGCGTCGTAGACGTGGTTGCCCGCGAGCGTCACCACGTGGAAGCCGGCGTCGGCGACCGCGCGGAGCGCGGCGGGGTCGGCGGGCGGCGCGGGGACGTCGGTGCTGACCTGGGCGGTGGACGTGCTGTGCGGCACCTCCACGTGGCCGATCACCACGCCGCCCCGGCCCAGCGTCTCCCGGGTGGGGTCGAAGAAGGACGCGGGATCGGGCTCGTCGACGACCAGGTCGCCGACGGCCATCACCGTGAGACTCACGACGTGCTCTCCTCTACAGGGGTCTTTCCGGCCTGGCCGGAGAAGCGCGACAGGAAGGCGCGCAGGCGGGGCGAGGCGGGGTCGTCGAAGATCTCCTCGGGGGTGCCGGTCGCGGCCACCCGGCCCTCCTCCATGAAGACGCAGCGATCGGCCACCTCGCGGGCGAAGCTCATCTCGTGCGTCACGATGATCATGGTCATGCCGCCGCGGGCCAGGTCGAGCACGACGCTCAGCACCTCGTCCACCAGCTCGGGGTCCAGGGCGCTGGTGGGCTCGTCGAACAACATGATCCGCGGATTGGTGGCCAGGGCCCTGGCGATGGCGACGCGCTGCTGCTGGCCGCCGGAGAGCATCCGGGGGTGGGCGTCCGCCTTGCCGGCCAGCCCCACCCGTTCCAGCAGCCGCAGCGCCTCCTCGCGCGCCTCCTCCGGCCGGCGGCCGTGCACCGCGACCTGCGCCTCGACGACGTTGCGCAGCACGCTCCAGTGCGTGAACAGGTTGAACTGCTGGAAGACCATGCCCATGCGGCCGCGCTGGGCGGCCGCCCGGCGGTCCGGCAGGGGACGCAGGTGGCCCCGCTGCAGTTCGTAGCCGAGCAGCTCCCCGTCGAGGTACATGGCCCCGCCGTCGATGTCCTCCAGCTGGTGGACGCAGCGGACCAGGGTGGACTTGCCCGATCCGGACGGGCCGATGACGGTGACCACCTCGCCCTCGTGCACGTCCAGGTCCACGCCGTCGAGGGCCTGGTGGTCACCGAACCGCTTGCGCACGCCACGGACGCGCAGGACGGGCGTGCCGCTCACCGCTGCCCCTTTCCGAAGTGCCGCTCCAGGCGCCGCTGGCCGAGCGACAGCACGGTGACCACCGCCAGGTACCAGGCGCAGGCCACGATCAGCAGCGGCACTATCTCGTAGGTCCTGTTGTAGATCACCTGCACCGCGTACAGCAGGTCGGCCATCGCGATCACGCTGACCAGGGAGGTGCCCTTGAGCAGGCTGATGAACTGGCTGCCGGTGGGCGGGACGATCACCCGCATCGCCTGCGGGAGCACGACCTTGACGAAGCTCTGCCCGGCGGTGAAGCCCATCGCGCGGGCCGCGTCGCGCTGCCCGCCGTCCACGGCCAGGATGCCGGCCCTGACGATCTCGGCCATGTACGCGGCCTCGTGCAGGGTGAGCCCGATGACGGCGGCGGTCAGCGAGCTGATCACGGAGTTGGTCGGCCACGAGACGAAGGTCGGGCCGAACGGCACGCCCAGCGATATGCGCGGCAGCAGGTAGCCGAGGTTGAACCAGAAGATGAGCTGGACCAGGGGCGGGACGCCGCGGAAGACCGCGACGTAGACGCCGCAGGCCCAGGCCATCGGCGCGAAGCCGCTCAGCCTGCCCGCCGCGAGGAGCACCCCGAGCGCGCTGCCCAGCACCATCCCGATGACGGTGAGCAGCAGCGACATGCCGAGGCCGCGCAGGATGTTCGGGTCGAACAGGTATCTGCCGGCCACCGGCCATTCGAACCGCGGGTTGGTGAGGAGGAACCAGGCGAACTGCGCGACGAGCACGAGCAGCAGGGCTCCGGCGGCCCAGCGCAGCGGGCGGACGCGGGGGCGGGCCGAGGCGACGTCCACGACGTGGGGCGGGGCGCTCACGGCGTCGCCGCGGTGTTCATCCTGGGCTCCTCCACCGCCACGTTCTGGAGCCCGTACTTGTCCATGATCTTCTTGTACTCGCCGCTGGCGAAGATCTCCTTGAACGCGTCGAGCATGACCGGGCCGAGGCCGCCGGACTTGGGCACGAGCATGGCCAGCTGGTCGACGCCGGCGCCCTGCTCGTCGGTCTGCGTGACGTAGGTGAAGGCGTCCTTCTCCTTGCCCAGCACGTCGAGGGCCGCGCTCTCGGTCATGCCGGCCGCGTCGGCGCGGCCGGACTTGGCGGCGAGGATGGTGCCGTTCGTGTCGGCCAGGCCGACGAAGTCGATGCCCGCCTTCCCCTGCTTGGCGCACCACTCGGTCAGGCGCTTGACCTGGTCCTCCACGATGCTGCCCGCGGTGCCGGCGACGCGCTTGCCGCACAGGTCGGCCGAGCTCTTGACGGCCGCGGAGCCGGCCTTGGGGATCAGGTAGGAGGTGCGGGTGACCATCCACACGATCGCGTCGAACTGCTTCTCGCGCTCGGCGGTGTCCTTGACCGGCCCGTTGAAGGCGTCGTACCGGGAGGCGAGCATGCCGGACAGCGCCGCGGGCAGGCCGTTGACGATCGAGATCTCGGTGTGGACTCCGAGTGCCTTGCCGAGGGCGTCCTGCAGCTCCTTGTCGATGCCGGTGACGGTCTTGCCGTCGTTGCCGACGATCCGGTAGGGCGGGTGGGAATCCCCGGCAAATCGGATGACGCCCGTTTCCTTGATGCCGTCCGGCAGGGCGTCGTACAGGGCTGTCGCGCCGGCCGGCCGCTGGCTTCCTCCGGTGTCTCCGCCGCACGCCGCGGCGCCGGCGAGAGTCGAAACCGCCACACCCGCGAGAATGGTCCTGGGGAATCTCATGGTGGTCCTTCCGCGACCGACTAACGATGCAGTTGTTCTTGCGGTCGTTGAGGCAAGTGTCACACCTTAGGGTGCACACCTGTCAAGGGCCGGCGGTGCGGCGCAGACGCGGGGGGCGGCGGTCAGGTGAGCGTGAGGGTGGAGCCGGTGCGGTGGTGGGCGACCAGCCCGGCCAGCGCCGGCTCGAAATCCGCGACGATCTGCTTGACCCGGAACTCGGCGAGCGGCCCGAGAGTGTCGTAGATCTCCACGAACAGGTCCCTGGCCGCGGCGCGCGGCCAGTCGGCGGGCAGCAGCTCCGCCGGCAGGTCGGGGTCGTGGTTGGGGAAGGTCCGCCAGGTGTCCATGATCCCCGAGCGCGCCACCAGCGCCTCGGACGCGCCGACCGTGCCCCTGCGGACGCGGTCCAGGAGCGGCGCGTACCGGGTCACGAACTCCTCGTAGGTACGCCGGAGCCGGTCGAAGTCCCAGGCCTCCTGCGGGGCGCGCATGCCCGGAAGGTCCAGGGCCTCGGCGCGGAAGACCGTGGCCATGGGGACCTCGAGCTCGGTGAGCACCGCCGCCGCGCCGCCGGCGTCGGCCGTGGGCGAGACCCACAGCCCGTCGTAGAGCGGGGCGAAGCCGAGCCAGCGCAGCCGCGCGCGCAGCGCGTGACGCAGGTCGCGCTGCTCCTCGGAGACGGAGAACGCGGCCATCACCCAGGTGCGGTCCCAGGCGCCGCGCTCCAGGCCGAAGGACATGATCCGCTGCCTGCCCTCCAGCATCACGGCGGCGGCGCGGTCCGTCAGCCGGTAGGAGGTGCGCCGCCCGGTCTTCGACGACTCCAGCAGGTTCCGTTTGGCCAGGCGGCTGAGCGCGGCCCGCGCCGCGACGGCGGAGACCCCGAACTCCTCGGTCAGCCGCACCAGGGCCGCGGACGGCAGCCGCTCGGGGCGGCTGATCCAGTAGTCGCCGAGTAGCGTGGTGATCAGGTGCTGCGGGGGCGCGCCCACCTGGAAGCGCGGAAAGTCGACGTCCCCTGCCTCGGACAGCTCACGGTCATTCACCAGACGAGTATATTGACCACAGTTGAGGAAGTGTTCGTCACCGCACTGTCATAGTTCCGCACTGAGCCGACCGCCCGAGTCGGTGGATCACGCGTTTTCTGCACACCCTCCCAGATGGTCAGAAGGCGATCAGGGGTTGACATTGATGACAGAAAACTGAACGATCGTTGCCATTGTCGAGTCTTCAGACGAGATCGAGGCACTCGCCAAGGTGCTGGACCGCTCCCTGGCCGGCTGGAGCGTTCGAGCCGCAGGGGCGGCTGCCGCCGCGGCGGCTCCGGTGTTCACCGCGGCGGCACGGCCGTCGTGCCTCGCGATCAGGGGTAGAGCGTGTAGGTCTTGGTGTTGTTGCACACGATCGTGCCCGGGAGGCAGCGCTTGGCCCTGATCGTGATCCGGTCGAGGTTGGTGCGGGTCGTGGACCACTTGAAGCTCTTGTGGCCCTTCTTCCGGCCGGCCTCCTTGTACCCGCCGTAGATCTCGTCGCCGTTCTTCTTCTTGAAGGAGACCTCGACCACGGCCGTCCAGGTGTCGCTCTTGGTGTCCGTCACGCTGCCACGCGCCTCACCGTAGCCGTTGGTGCAGAGCTTGAGGACGTAACTGACGAAGCCGTCCTTCGTGTTGAGCTTGCTCCACTTCTCCTTGCAGCCGGCCGAGGAGACACTCGACGAGCCGGTGGTGGCGGCGGCCGTGGCGGCGGTGGCCGGCGCCAGTACGGCGAAGGCGGCAGAGACCCCGACGACAGTGGCGAGCGCCTTCGAGGATGAGAACTTCCGCATGATTCGATCCTTGTCAGTGAACGGGAACGTCGCGGCGCTCCGCCCGTGACCGGAGCGCCGCGAAGAACGCTAAAGACCGGCGGTATAGCGGGGGTATGTCCGCGCCCTGGCGATCGTTCACCGGGGAGAGGTGAGCTCATCCTTCAGTGCCGCCCGCGCGCCGCGCAGGGCGTGGCGGAGCTGGTCCGGTGCGCGGCGGACCTGGGCCAGCAGGAGGCCGCCCTGGATCGCGGCCATGGTGAGGTCGGCCAGTTCCGTCACGTCCGCGTCCTGGCGCAGTTCGCCTGCCTCCTGCATCCGGCGCAGGCCCGCGATGAGGGGCGCCTCCCAGCGCGCGAAGGCGTCCACGAACGCCTGCCGGGTGAGGTCGTCGCGGCCGCTGAGCTGGCTGGCCAGCGAGCCGATCGCGCAGCCGCCCACCGCGTCCTGCCGGGTCCCGTTGGCCACGATCTCGTCGAACCAGCGGTCGATGGCGGCCAGCGAGTCGACCTTCAGCAGCAGCGGCTCCTGCGCGGCCAGGACCGTGTCCACGGTGGAGCCGATGACGGACCTGATGAGGTCGTCCCGGTCGTCGAAGTAGTGATAGAGCTGGCTGCGGCCGACCTCGGCGGCGCGTTCGACGTCGTCCAGCGTCACCGCCGCGACGCCGCGCCGCTGGATGAGCTCCGCCGCCGCCTTGAGGATGCGCTCCCGGGTGGCGCGGCCCCGCGTGGTGGTCGGTATGTGTCCCATGAGCCCTCTCCCCTGTTCTGCAGCCCAGAGTACAGAGCTTCTGTACTCCCCGATACAGTCTGTGGTAGTCCTTTCTGTACTGGGCAATACAGTCCGTCGGGACTCTGCTCGTGCCCGGGACCCTCGCCACGCGTCCGGAAGGATGACCATGCTCCTGCGCCGATCCACCAGGTCACGGCGGTGCGCCGCCATGATCGGCCTGACCGTCCTGCTCCTCGCCGGCGCCGAGACGCCGGCCGCGGCCACGCTTCCCGCCCGCACTGGCCTGGGGGACGTACGTGTCCTCGCCCGTTTCGACCGGGCCGCGGGCCAGGCCGCCGAGAGCATCGCCCCCGAGCCCGGCGGCGGCGCGATCGTCGGCATGATCCCCGCCCGCCAGGTGGTGCGGGTCACGCGTGACGGCACCGTCCGGCCGCTCGTCACCATGCCGCTGCCTCCGGGCGGCGGCGGCACCACCCCGGTCGTCGGAACCCCCGTCGTCACCGGCGTCGCCCGGTCCGGCGCCGGCTCCGTGTACTTCCTCTACTCCGCCGGCCGGGGCGGGCTGACCGGCATCTGGCAGCTCCGCCGCTCCGGCGGGCCCCGGCTCGTCGTGCCACTGCCCGCCGACACCATGCCGAACGCGCTGGTCATCGACGGCGAACGGGACCGCTTCCTGGTCACCGACTCCGCCGGCGGGCGCATCTGGCAGGCCCCGCTGCGCCACGGCAAGGCCTCCGTGTGGTCGGCCGACCCGGCCCTGGCTCCTACGTCCTTCTTCGGCGCCAACGGCCTGAAGATCCACGACGGCGCCGTGTGGGCGAGCAACTCCGACCGCGGCACCATCGTCCGCATCTCCGTGGCCGAAGACGGCGGCTCCGGCCGCGCCGAGGTCCGGGCCATGGGGCTGGCAGGCATCGACGACTTCGACTTCACCGGCCACGGCACCGAGATCCTCGCCGCGATCAACCAGGCCGACAAGCTCGTCCGGGTGAACCAGGACGGCACGCGGGAGACCCTGCTGGACGCCGGAGACGGCATGCAGGGGACCACGGCCGTCGTCGTCCGGGGCGACCGGGCCTACGTGACCAACGGCGCGAACCTGAAAGGGGACGACTCGAACCTGCTGCTCGCGGAGCTGCGCCACCGCTGACAGGACGAAGCAGGACAACTTCTGGTTGTGGATTGCCGGTGTGTCGATTGTTGGACAACCACGTCTGATCTCGGGTCGAATGCTCGGGTTCGCGGCCGACCTACAACCGAGGGCGTGGTTTCCGGTGGGATCCTTCGTGCACCTCCACGTGCACACCGAATACAGCATGCTCGACGGCGCCGCCAAGGTCGGCCCGCTGATGGCGGAGGTGGCGCGGCAGGGCATGCCTGCCGTGGCGATGAGCGACCACGGCAACGTGTACGGGGCGTACGAGTTCCACCAGACGGCGCGCAAGGCGGGGATCAAGCCGATCATCGGCATCGAGGCGTACGTCGCCCCCGCCTCCAGGCACCATCGCAAGCCGGTGTACTACAGCGACGACCTCTCGTTGCGCCGCTCCGACGACGGCACCGGCGCGGGCGGGGACGTCTCCGGGCGTGGCCTGTACACGCACATGACGATGTGGGCGGCCGGCGAACAGGGTCTGCGGAATCTCTTCCGGCTGCAGTCCCGCGCCTGGCTCGAAGGCCATGTCCAGAAATATCCGCGCATGGATGATGAATTGCTCGCCGAGCACCACCAGGGCATCATCGCCACCACCGGCTGCCCGTCCGGCGAGGTGCAGACCAGGCTCCGCCTCGGCCAGTACGACGAGGCCGTCGCGGCCGCCGCCCGCTACCGCGACATCTTCGGCCCGGGCAACTACTTCCTGGAGCTGATGGACCACGGCCTGGCCATCGAGCGCCGGGTCCGCGACGACTTGCTCAAGCTGGCCAAGGAGCTCGACCTGCCGCCGCTGGCCACCAACGACTCCCACTACGTGACGAAGAGCCAGGCCCAGGCCCACGACGCGTTGCTGTGCGTCGGCACCGGCAAACGACTGGCCGACGCCGACCGCTTCCGGTTCGGCGGCAGCGGCTACTACGTCAAGTCCGCCGCGGAGATGCGCGCGTCGTGGGACGCCGAGGTGCCGGGCGCCTGCGACAACACCCTGCTGGTCGCCGAGCGGGTCGGCGACTACGGGGCGGTGTTCGCGCACCGCGACCTGACGCCGCGCTTCCCCGTACCGGAAGGGGAGAGCGAGTCGAGCTGGCTGCGGAAGGAGACCCTGGAGGGGGCCGGCCGCCGCTACGGCGGGCGGCCGGCGCAGGAGGTGCTGGACCGCATCGACTACGAGCTGTCGGTGATCGACATGATGGGCTTCCCCGGCTACTTCCTGGTGGTCGCCGACATCTGCCGGTACGCCCGCGAGCAGGGCATCGGCCTGGGCCCGGGCCGTGGCTCGGCGACGGGGTCGATCGTCGCCTACTGCACCGGCATCACCCAGCTGGACCCGATCGAGCACCAGCTCATCTTCGAACGCTTCCTCAACCCCGAGCGCATCTCCATGCCGGACGTCGACCTCGACTTCGACGACCGCCGACGGGACGAGATGATCGACTACGTCACCCGCAGGTACGGCGACGACCGGGTCTGCCAGATCGTCACGTTCGGCACCATCAAGGCCAAGGCCGCCATCAAGGACTCCTGCCGGGTGCTCGGCCTGCCGTACGCGCTGGGCGACCGCATCACCAAGGCCTTCCCCGCGGCGGACGGAGGCAAGGAGATCCCGCTGGCCGCCATTCATGACACCGGCCATCCCCGCCACGGCGAGGCCACCGAGCTGCGCCAGATGTACGAGCAGGACCCGGACGTCAAGACGGTGATCGACACCGCCACCGGCATCGAGGGCCTCACCCGGGGCACCGGCATCCACGCCGCCGGCGTGATCCTTTCCCGCGAGCCGCTCATCGACGTGATCCCGCTTTCCAAGCCCAAGGCGGACGGACCCGTCATCACCGGCTTCCCCTTCACCCAGGCCGAGGACATGGGCCTGCTGAAGATGGACTTCCTCGGCCTGCGCAACCTCACCGTCATCGGCGACGCCGTCACGAACGTCCGCGCCAACAAGGGCATCGCCATCGACGTCCTGGAGATCCCGCTCGACGACGCGGCGACGTACGAGCTGCTGGCGCGCGGCGACACGCTCGGCGTCTTCCAGCTGGACAGCGGCGGCATGCGGGTGCTGCTGAAGCTGATGCGGCCGACCACGTTCACCGACATCGCCGCGGTGAACGCGCTGTACCGGCCCGGCCCGATGGAGATGAACGCGCACACCAACTACGCGCTGCGCAAGACCGGCAGGCAACCGGTCGAGCCGATCCACCCCGAGCTGGCGGAGGCGCTGGAGCCCATCCTCGGCGACACCTACCACCTGGTGGTCTTCCAGGAGCAGGTGATGGCCATCGCCCAGCAGCTGGCCGGCTACTCCCTCGGCGCCGCCGACATGCTGCGAAGGGCCATGGGCAAGAAGAAGAAGGAGGTCCTGGACGCCGAATGGGACCGCTTCGCGGCGGGCATGCGCGGGCGCGGCTTCTCGGCGGAGGCCGTCAAGGCGGTCTGGGACGTCCTGGTCCCGTTCAGCGGGTACGGCTTCAACAAGTCGCACACCGCCGGGTACGGCCTGGTCTCCTACTGGACGGCCTACCTCAAGGCCAACCATCCGTGCGAGTACCTGGCCGCGCTGCTCACCTCCGTCGGCGACGACAAGGACAAGATGGCCGTCTACCTGTCGGACTGCCGGCGCCTGGGCATCAAGGTGCTGCCTCCCGACGTCAACGCCAGCCGGCTGGACTTCACCGCCGTCGGGTCGGAGATCCGCTTCGGCCTGGGCGCGGTGCGGAACGTGGGCGCGGGCGTCGTGGAGGCGATCGTCGCCACCCGCGAGGCCCGCGGCGCGTACACCGACTTCAACGACTTCCTGGCCAAGGTGCCGGCGGTCGTGTGCAACAAGCGGGTGGTCGAGTCGCTGGCCAAGGCGGGCGCCTTCGACAGCCTGGGCCACCACAGGAAGGCCCTGGTCGCCGTGCACGAAACCGCCGTGGACGCGGTCATCGACGTCAAGCGGAACGAGGCGCACGGCCAGGACTCGCTGTTCGGCGAGCCCGGTCAGCGCGGCGCCTTCTCGGTCGCGATCCCGCGGGGCGAGTGGGACAAGGCCGTCCTGCTCGCCTTCGAACGCGAGATGCTCGGCCTCTACGTCTCCAGCCACCCGCTCGACGGCGCGGAAGGCGTCCTGTCCGCCCACCGCGACACCACCATCGCCGACCTGCTCGCCTCGGGACGTCAGGACGGCGTGACCCGGATCAGCGGCATCGTCTCCGGCCTGCAGCGCAAGGTCACCAAACAGGGCAGCCCGTGGGCGATCGTCACTCTTGAGGACCACGACGCCTCCGTGGAGTGCCTCGTCTTCCCCAAGACCTACGCCCTCTACGGCGCGGCGCTGGCCGAGGACCGCGTCATCTCCGTCCGCGGCCGGGTCAACGTCCGCGAGGAGACGATGAGCGTCTACGGGGAGGAGATCGCGATCCTGGACGTCTCCCAGGGTGACGCCCCTCCACCCGTGGTGCTCTCGGTGCAGGAGACGCAGCTGAACCCGCGGGTCGTGCGGGAACTGAAGCAGATCCTGCTCGCCCATCCCGGCCGGGCGCCCGTCCACGTCTGCCTGCACCGCCAGGGCGCCAGGAGCGTGCTGCTGAACCTCGTGCCCTTCCAGGTCACGGCGCGGCCCGCGTTCTACGGCGACCTCAAAGCGCTGCTCGGGACCGGCGTGACGAGCGGCGGAGTGACGAGCGGCGGAGTGACCGGCTCAGGCGTGAGCGGTGGCGCGTGAGCGGCGGTCCGGCGTCACGTGCCGATGAAGCGCACCGTTTCCGTCATCTCCGCCCGGCCGGTGCGCAGGCGTACCGCGCCTTCCCGCTCGTACCCCACCGCGACGCCGCAGAGCAGGACGAGGTCGTCATCGGCGCCGGCGATCTCGCTGACGGTCCTGCGGAACATGGTCCACATCACCTGCGGGCAGCTGTGCACCCCTTCCGCCCGCAGCAGCAGCATGACCGTCTGCAGGTACATGCCCGCGTCCGCCCACTGCCCGGGGCCCATCGTCCGGTCCAGGTAGCAGAACAGGACGACGGGCGCTCCGAACGCCTCCGAGTTCAGCGCCGCGATCCTGACGGGCCGGTCGGGGGCGTCGCGCCGGATCCCCAGCGCCTGGTACCGCTGGGCGGCCGCGGCGGAGAAACGGTCCCGGTAAGGCGAGGTCAGTTCGGCCGGATACATCGGATATTCCCGCTCATCGCCCGGGTCTCCCGCCAGTGCCCTGGCCGTCGCCCGCCGTTTCAGCTCCGCCAGCGGCTCGCCGGTCACGACGTAGAGGTGCCAGGGCTGGAGGTTCCCGCTCGACGGGGCCCGCGTCGCGGCGGCGAGCACCCGTTCGAGCACGTCCCTGGGGACCGGCTCGTCGCTGAACGCCCGCACCGCCCGGCGGCTGTCCACGGCTTCGTACACGTCCATCTCGGCTCGTTCTCCCCTTCGACGGCGATCGCCTCTCCCCCGCCATCCTGCGCGATCAAGGGGTACGGACGACATCCGGGCCCCTCACGGGCAGCACGAGTTGGCGTAGCCGGGACGGCGCTTGGCCGGTTCGGCGCCGAAGAGCTTGGCGTAGAAGGTGCTGCGCGAGGCCGGGCTGATCGACGGCCGGCGGCGCGGCACCTGGGTGTACTACTGGATCGTCCCGGCCGCGCTCAAGCGCCTGACCAGCGTCACCGCCCTCCCGAGCCGATGATCGGCGCGGGTGCTCCGCCGGCCCGCCCGCCGGATACCGTGGGGAGCTGACGCCAGGAGCGGGTGTGGTGACGGAGGTCATGGTGCGTATCGGAGAGCTGGCCGAGAGATCGGGCGTCAGCGTCCGGTCCCTGCGCTACTACGAGGAGCAGGGGCTGCTGGAGGCGCACCGGAGCGGCTCCGGGCAGCGCCACTATCGCGAGTCCGCGATCGACCGGGTGCGGCTGATCCGGATGTTGCACGCGGCCGGCCTGTCCAGCCGGACCATCGCCGAGCTGCTGCCCTACGTCGAGGCCAGGGCCACCACCCCGGAGTCGCGGGCCCGGCTGAGGGCCGAGCGTGATCGCATCGACGCCGAGATCGCCGCGCTGACCCTCACCCGTGACCGTCTCGACGCGCTCATCCTGACCTCCGCGCATCCGGCCAGCGGCTGTACGTGGATCGCCGAGCCTTCCGCGAAGGCGAGCGCCGGCGCGGCGATGTGATCACGCCGGCCGGCGCTTCAAGGGTGTGATCAAGACGGCCGGGGCGCTCCAAGGCGTCCGCGTGAGCGTGGGCGGACCTGGACAAGAACGTTCCGGCCACATCGTCTCAGCCGGCGAACACCTTCTCGGCCAGCTCCCGGATGACGCGCGCGACCTCGGCGGGCCGCTTGAGGTCGGCCCCGTGGTCGGCTCCCGGCAGCACCACCCGCTCGGCGTGCGGCAGCACGCGCTGGAGCGCGTCCAGCCGCTCGGCCAGGTGCGCCGGGCTGTGCTCGCCGCCGAGCAGCACCATCGGGAGCTTGATCGTGGCGTAGGCGTCGAGGCGCACTCCGAGCCGGTCCAGCGCCTCCAGGTCGTCGAGCTGCCTGGGGATGAGGCGGCGGTAGCGCGGGATGAGAGCGGTGATCGCGCCGGCGAGCCTCGCCTGCGGGTCCGGCAGTTCCACGGTGTCGCGCATGAAGATCGCCAAC
Source organism: Nonomuraea fuscirosea (assembly GCF_035917475.1). Taxonomy (NCBI): domain Bacteria; kingdom Bacillati; phylum Actinomycetota; class Actinomycetes; order Streptosporangiales; family Streptosporangiaceae; genus Nonomuraea; species Nonomuraea fuscirosea. The sequence continues at coordinate 4,718,982 of NZ_CP109074.1, forward strand.
CCCTTGCCCGGGCTGCCCGACGCCACCGCCGCGCGGGCCCGCCGCAGCACCTCGCCGCCCTCTCCCGACAGCGGCGGCCCGATCACCGCGGGCGGTTCGAAGATCACGGCGCCGGCGAACGACGCCGGTGAGGCCGCCAACGCCTCCAGCGCGACCACCCCGCCGGAGGAGTGACCGTAGAGCACCACCGGCTCTCCGGCCGAGCGGGCCAGCCGCAGCACCTCTTCGGCCTCCTGCTCCACCCGCACGGGCGCGCCGCGATCCGGCCGGTACTGCAGGCGGTCCAGGCGCAGCACCCGGTAGCGGGAGGCGAGGATCGCGGCCACCTTCCCGCATCGCCTCCCGTCGGACAGGCCCGGATGGACCAGCACGATCGGCCGTCCCCGCCCCTCGTCGTAGGTCCGCATCACGCCTCCCGCTTAGCATCGCTAAGGACCGACCTTAGCAATGCTAAGCTGCCCGCATGCCCAGCGACAAGAGGCCAGGCCTGACCAAGCAGGTGCTGATCGACACCGCGCTCCGCCTGCTGGACGAGGTGGGGCTGGAGGGGCTCACGGTGCGCCGGCTGGCCGCGAAGCTCGGCGTGCGCTCCCCTGCGCTGTATTGGCACATCCGTACCAAACAGGAACTTCTCGATGGGATGGCCGACGCGATCTGCCGCGTTCCGGGGATGGGCCCGCCCCAGGACGACGAGACCTGGCAGGACTGGCTCCCGCGCCGCGCCCGGGCCTACCGCGCCGCGCTGCTGGCCCGGCGAGACGGCGCGCGCGTGGTCGCCCACGCGCGCTCGCTGAGCCACGAGACCGTGGCCCTGTTCGAGCGGGAGCTGGCGGCCATGGTCGAGCGGGGCTTCACCCCGGCGCTGGCGCTGCACACCATCGCGGCCCTGACCTCCTACGTGAACGGATTTGTGCTGCGGGAGCAGGCGGCGGCCGCGCCGGAGTCCCTCGACGAGGCTCCGGCCGCGCCGCGGTCCGTGGACGAGGCGCCGGCCGTGCTGGCGGCCGCCGTGCGCGAGGGCGGCGGGACCATCGGCGGCGAGGCCTTCGAACACGGCCTGCGGGTGTTCATCGCCGGCACGTCCGCCGTGCTGTCCCAGGAGCGGGACGGACCGGCCGCCGCGAGTGCCGCCCGATGAGCCCGGCCCTTCATCGAGGCCGGGCTCAGGGCCGGGGCGCCTCTACTTGATCGTGGCCAGGTCCAGGACGTACATCTCGTTCCCGACCTTGTAGGCCAGCAGCCGGTCGGAGCCACTGTCGGGCATCGCCGTGCCCCCCGTCGCGTCCGGACGTATGCCGAGATCGGCGGTTCTGCCGGTGACAGCGTCGTAGAGCGCCGCGAAGAGCTGGTCTCCCGGTCCCAGCAACGAGGTCTGGAAGAAGCGCTCCAGGCCGGCTTCGTTGCTCTCCTGGAAGTCCTTGGGCAGGTCGCGCTCATGGGAGCCGTCCCGATCGCGGACAAACCCCCGCAACACGGTACGGGATCGCACCGTCTTCGGGCACGGGCGATCACCGCATGTGATCTTCTCGCCGGAGGAGTCACGGTTGTCGACCTTGACGGTCTTGTAGCGCACGTCGATCCCCCAGCACCGTTCGACGCCGCACCTGACCTCCTCCCCCGCCTTGACCGCGGCCTCGTTCCGCTCGCCGGTCTCGACGTCGAGCACCTCACGGAAGATCGCCTTCCCGCGGTGAACGCCCACCCACGGCCAGCTCAGGATGTGGTGCCGCTCGGCGCCCTGCACCGGCCGCGGCGAACCTCCGCTCAGGGGAACCCGGTACACGCCGCCCTTCTCGTAGGCGAACACCACGTCCGAGCCCGTCACCGCCAGCTCGCGGATGTGCCCCTCCTTCATGACGTTCCCGAGAGGCACGTCGGTCACCCGCCGGGGCCGGCCCCCGGCCGCCGGCACCGTCCAGATCCGGGCGACCCGCGGGCCGCCCTTCTCCTTGTACGACGCCCACCAGACGATGTGGCCGCCACCGGCGGCGACGCCGTCCGCGAAGATCGCCGAGCCCTTCGTCGGGGGGATCTCGGCGATCCTCCTGGGCCGGCCGGTGCCCAGGTCGTAGCTCCACAGGTACTGGCGCTTCCCGTCACCGACACCCGTCATGACCAGCAGCGTGCGATCGTCGAGGAGCAGCTGCGGATAGTACGCGCGGCCGTCGGGCAGCCTGGCCGGGATCTTGTGCACGGCCTGCGGCCACACCTTCCAGACCGGCGGCGGCACCTTCTTCACCGGCGGCCCGGCCTCCCCGGTCGCGCTCACCGCGGGATGCGGCTCGCCCGCCACGCCCAGACCGTTCACCACCACGCCGACCCCGCCCGCCACCAGGATCACGGCCGCGGCCGCGGTCACCGCGGTGTTCCTGGCCCGCCGCCGGCGATGGCGCGTCTTGACCGTCGCCAGCAGCCCGTCCGGCGCCTGCGGCGCGCCGTGCGCCGCTCCGGACAGGACCCGGCTCAGCTTCTCTTCAAGATCGGTCATCGCATGCTCCCGTGGGTCTCCATCGAGGACAAGAGGGAGGAACGCAGCTTGTCCAGGCCACGGAAGGCCTGGCTGCGCACGGTTCCGGCGGAGATGCCGAGCACCTTGGCGATCTCGGCGTCGCTGAGCTGCTCGTAATAGCGCAGCACCAGCACGGCCCGCTGCCTGCGCGGCAGCGCGGCCAGTTCCCGCCACAGGCCCTGCTCCTCCTCGGAGGGAAAGACCTCGCGATGAACCCGGTCCGGCGGGGCCCCGGTGAGATGTTCACGCCGGCGCCGCCGCCAGACGCTGATGTGCAACCGCGCCATCGTGGTCCGGACGTAGCTGTGCGGGCTGTCCTTGTGCCTCACCCTCGGCCAGGCGCCGCACAGCCGGATGAGAGCCTCCTGGACCAGGTCGGCGGCGTCATGCGGGTTTCCGGTCAGGACGTATCCGTAGCGGAGCAGCGCTTCGGTCCGCTCTGCGACGAAGTCGTCGAAGCCGGGCTCGTCGTCCACTTGTCGTCCCTTCAGTCGTCACGTCCCAGACGGCCGAAAGGGCGAAGACGTTGCATCGTCCGGCGAACGATCTCCCGGAATCTCGCGGGACGTACCCCGGAGATCGTCCGGCAGCCCCGGCGAACCGCAGGCCCGCCGGACGAGGAGACCCCGGCAGCCCAGCGGTAACGCCTCCACCGCGGCGTCCTCGGCCGCATGCGGGCGGGCCTGAGCTACGACTCCGTGGATGCCTCCTCGGCTGCGCCGGCCTGGATGCCGTCGAGGAGCCAGGTGAGGCCGATGGTGAAGCTGGTTTCCCAGTCGCCGTCCTTCGCGAGGGGGCCGTGGGTGGCGAGGGCGGGATAGCGGTCCTGATCGGCGCGGAAGTGCTCCCGGGCGGCTTGTCGCGCGCCCTGCTCCCGGGCTGTCCAGGTCGCCTGCATGAGCGCGGAACCGATGACGTAGTTGGACAATCCGTACGCCGCGGCGGTCAGGTGCGGTTCGGTGACCCCGGCCGCCACGAGGGTGCCGTACAGGAACTCGCTGCGGGCGAGCACGTTGGGGCCCAGCATCGGACGGCCGAGCAGCGCCGCCGACCAGGGATGCGCCAGCAGGACGGCGTGCCATCCGCCGATCAGCGCGGTGATGCCGGCACGCCAGTCACCCCCGCCGCCTTCGCCCGGGATCTGCACCGCTGCGAAGATCGCGTCCAAGGCGAGGTCGAGGACGTCGTCCTTGGTCTTCACGTGCCAGTAGAGGGTCGTGGAGCCGGTGCCGAGGCGCTCGGCGAGCCGTCGCATGGTCAGCCGGTCGGCGCCCTCCTCGTCCAGGAGGGCGATGGCCTCGGCCACGATCCGGTCGCGGCTGAGCGGCGGCGCCGCACGCGCCTCCCGCGCGGGCGCTCGCAACCACACGTCTCCGGCCGACCCTGAGCGTCTCCCCGCCAATTCGTCCTCCTCGTCGTCGCCCCGCCCAGTCTAGTATGGTGATCGAGCACCGGATCAATGGTCCAGACGATAGAGCAACGGTCCAGACGAGGAGCGCGGTGGCGGGACATGTCGAGGTCGACCGGCTCACCTACGTGCTGCCGGACGGGCGCCTGCTGCTGCACGAGGTCTCGTTCCGCATCGGCGACGGCGTCAAGGCCGGGCTGGTGGGGCCGAACGGGGCGGGCAAGACGACCCTGCTGCGGCTGATCGCCGGCGATCTGCGACCGGACGACGGCCGGGTGGCCTGCTCCGGCGGGCTGGGGGTGATGCGGCAGTTCATCGGCAGCGTACGGGACGACCGGACCCTGCACGATCTGCTGCTGTCCGTCGCCCCCGGCCCGGTCCGCACCACCGCCGCGCACCTCCGACGGGCGGAGTCGGCGCTCGCCGCACACGACGACGAGACGACGCAACTGGCCTACGCGCAGGCGATCAGCGACTACGCCGACGCCGGCGGCTACGACATGGAGGTGGTGTGGGACACCTGCGCGACAGCCGCCCTGGGCCTGCCGTACGACGCGGTCAGGCAACGCCCGGTCGGCACCCTGTCAGGCGGCGAGCAGAAGCGCGTCGTCCTGGAGGCCCTGCTGCGCGGACCTGACCAGGTCCTCCTGCTGGACGAACCGGACAACTACCTGGACGTGCCCGCCAAGCAATGGCTGGAAGAGCAACTGAGCGCCACCTCCAAGACCGTGCTGCTCGTCTCCCACGACCGGCAACTGCTGGCCAACGCCACCGACCGCATCGTGACCGTCGAAGCCCGCGGCGCCTGGGTCCACGGCGCCGGCTTCGCCACCTACGCCCAGGGCCGCCAGAACCGCATCGACCGGATGGAAGAACTCCGCCGCCGCTGGGACGAGGAACACGCCAGGCTCAGACGCCTGGTGCAGACCCTCCGCCAGACAGCGGCCGGCAACGACGCCCTCTCCTCCGCCTACCGTGCCGCCCGTACCCGGCTGGCCCGCTTCGAGGAGGCGGGCCCGCCGGAACGCCCGCCCCGACGGCAGAACGTCCGGATGCGGCTGCGCGGCGGCCGCACCGGCAAACGTGCAGTCATCTGCCAAGCACTCGGACTCACCGGCCTGATGCGGCCGTTCGACACCGAGATCTGGTACGGCGAACGCGTGGGCGTCCTCGGCTCCAACGGCTCGGGCAAATCCCACTTCCTCCGGCTGCTGGCCGAAGCGGCGGACGGCGCGCTCCCCTCCGTCCCGCACACCGGTTCCGTCCGGCTGGGCGCCCGGGTCGCCCCCGGACACTTCGTGCAGACCCACACCAGGCCCGACCTGCACGGCCACACCCCCGCCGAACTGGTGACGACCGGCCACGCCCGCACCCTGAACGAAGCCATGGCCGCGCTCGCCCGCTACGAGCTCGCCCCAGCCGCTCAGCAACGGTTCGAGACCCTGTCCGGCGGGCAGCAGGCGCGGCTGCAGATCCTGCTGCTGGAACTGTCGGGCGCCACGCTGCTGCTGCTCGACGAACCCACCGACAACCTCGACCTGGCCGGCGCCGAAGCCCTGCAACAGGGCCTCACGTCCTTCGCCGGCACCGTGCTGGCCGTCACCCATGACCGCTGGTTCGCCGCCGACTTCGACCGCTTCCTCATCTTCGGCGCCGACGGAACCGTCTACGAGAGCGACGATCCGGTCTGGGACGAAGCCCGCGTCGAACGGGCCCGCTGAGCACGCCCGGATCGAGACGCCGCGGCGTACGGGTCAGGCGGTGCGGCGCGAGCGTGCCACCACCAGCCCGCCGAGCACCACGGCGACCAGCCCGACCGCCAGCGCCACGTAACCCCCGACGATCCCGTAACCCGTGCCGGGACCCCCATCCGCGGCCGCCACGACCAGCCCGCCGACGCCCGCCCCGGCCAGCCCCGCCACCAACGCCGCGACGGCTCCCCTCCTCCCGCCGTCACCGGCCCGGCGGGCGGAACGGGCCAGAGCCAGCCCGCCGATCACGACGCCGGCCAGCCCCACCAGCGCACCCACCACGGACCACAACCGCCCGGCGGTCAGGGCGTAGGCCCCGACGGGCTCCGCCGGCACATGAGCCACCTCCTGCCCGGCGGCCCCCGCCATCCCGGACAGGTCGGCCACAGCGGACAGCAACAGAACACGGACAGACATGATGATCCTCTCAGGAGAACGACAGGCGCCCACGACCAGCACGGCCACTCGGCCACGACCCCGCCGACGGGCGCCGGCAGACCAGCGAGGGCCGCACACCACCGATCGTCGCGCCGCCGACGCCGCCGCGCCTCCGCCGGCCGACGGCGGCCTCTACGCAGTTCCACGTAGACGACCCGCCCCTCGGTACGCCCCCTGTCGTACGCCCATCACGCCTCCGGACGCAGGATGCCCACCTGCGGGAAACCGTAGGATCGACGCATGAAAGACCGCGCCGTCACGTTGCGCCTGCCGGTGCCGGCGCAGGAGACCCTGCTCGCGCTCTTCATCACCGTGATGCAGGTCCAGGGCACGATCGTGCGCAACACCGGCGAACAGATCGAGCGCCCCCTCACCGACCTCGGCAACCTCGGCTACATCCTGCTGATCGCGAGCGGAGCGGTCATCGCCGTCCGCCGCCGCTGGCCGGTGCCGGTCTTCGCCGTCACCGCACTCGTCAGCCTGGCGTACTACACCCTCGGCTTCCCGGACGGCCCCGGCTGGCTCGCGCTCTTCGTCGCCCTCTACACCGTCGCCGCCTACGGTGACGGACGCCGCTCCCTCGTCATCGCCGGCGCCGGCACCCTCATCCTCGCCGCCGCCTGGCTGACCGCCGCGGCCGACATCGAGCCACGCGCCGCCATCGGCTGGGTCTACTTCCGCATCGGCGCCTCCGTCATGAGCGCGGCCCTGGGCGAATCCATCCGCTCCCGGCACGTCATCGCGGCCGAAGCACAGCGACGCGCCGAACTCGCCGAACGCACGCGCGAGGAGGAGGCACGAGCACGCGTCGACGCCGAACGGCTGCGCATCGCCCGCGAGGTCCACGACACCGTCGCCCACGCCATAGCGATCATCAACGTCCAGTCCGGCGTCACCGCACACGTCCTCGGCAAACGCCCGGACCTGGCCCGCGAAGCACTCCGCGCCATCGAGCAGACCAGCTCCCGCGCGCTGCGGGAGATGCGCGCCATCCTCGGCGTCCTCCGCGACGACGACACCGGCGACGACGACCCGCGCGCGCCGTACCCCAGACTGGAACAGATCGACGAACTGGCCACCAAAGCCCGCGAGGCCGGACTCGACTGCACCATCGACATCACCCAGCCCCCGGCGCCGCTGCCCAGCACGGTCAGCAACGCCGCCTACCGCATCGTGCAGGAATCCATCACCAACGTGGTCCGCCACGCCGGCCCCACCCGCGTCACCGTGACCCTGAACCCCGGCACCGAAGCCGTCGAGATCAGCATCACCGACGAAGGCCGCACCACCCCGGCCCCGCGACCCGACGGCACCACACCCTCCGGCCGCGGCATCCTCGGCATGCGCGAACGCTGCCGGCTCCTGGGCGGCGAACTCGACGCCGGACCGCTGCCCGACGGCGGATTCCAGGTCAGAGCACGACTCCCCCTCACCGGGACCCACCGATGACCGGCTCTCCGATCAAGGTGCTGCTCGCCGACGACGAAGGCCTCGTACGCTCAGGATTCAAGGTCCTGCTCGACCTCGAGGACGACATCACCGTCGTGGGAGAGGCCGTCAACGGCGCCCAAGCCGTCGAACTGGCCCGCGCCACCCGCCCCGACCTCGTCCTCATGGACATCCGCATGCCCAAGCTGGACGGCATCCAGGCCACCGCCCAGATCGCCGCCATTCCCGGGCTGGAGCAGGTCCGGGTCCTCATCCTCACCACCTACGACACCGACGAGTACGTCTTCGACGCCCTGCAGGCCGGCGCCAGCGGATTCCTCCTCAAGGACGCAGGGCCGGCCGAACTCCTGCACGCCGTCAGAGTGATCGCCGCCGGAGAAGCACTGCTCGCCCCCCGGATCACCCGGCGCCTCATCAGCCAGTTCGCCACCCAGCGCAGAATCGCCCAAGCCGCACAGCACCAGCTCGCCGTGCTCACCGAACGCGAACGCGAAGTACTCACCCTCGTCGGCCACGGACTCAGCAACCAGGAGATCGGCGCCGAACTGTTCCTCAGCCCGGCCACCGCCCGCACGCACGTCAGCCGCGCCATGACCAAACTGGGCGCACGCGACCGCGCCCAGCTCGTCGTCATCGCCTACCGGACCGGACTCGTCACCCCCGCACCCTAGAGGGCACCGGTCTGCGCAGAGCCGCCAACGTCCTGAGGGGATCATCCAGCAAACGGGCGAAGGCGAGCTCCGCGGCCCCCGCGAGCGTCGTGTCATCGCCCAGCGCCGTCACCGCCAGTCGCACCCGCTCCCGCGACACCGGCAGCACATGCGCATCGATCCGCGCCCGCACACACGCCGCCACCCCGGGATACACATCACGCAGCATGCCCCCGAACACCACCAGCGCCGGGTTGAACAGGTTGATGAGATTCACCACCCCGACACCCAGCCAATCACCCACCCGGTCCACAGCGTCCCGCGCACGATCGTCACCCGCCCCGGCGAGACCGACGACGGCCCGGATGCCCTCCCGGCCCACCAGCTCACCGGACCGCCCCGCGTACTCCAGCAAAGCCTCCTCCCCCACCTCCGCCTCCAGGCACCCACGCGAGCCGCACAGACAGGGCCGCCCGTCGAACGGATTCACCAGCATGTGCCCGAGCTCGCACCCGTAACCGCCGTCACCATCCAGCAGCTCACCGCCGACGATGATCCCCCCGCCCACTCCGACGTCCCCGTGCAGGTAGATCAGATCGCCGACGTCGGAACCCACTCCGCGTACGTGCTCCGCGATCGCCCCCAGATGCGCCTCGTTGCCCACCTCGACCGCGAGCCCCAGGCCGAGCCCGGCCGCCAGCTCCGCGCCGAACGCCTGATCCACCCACCCCAGCTGCGGCCCGTACCGGACCATGCCGTCGGCCCGCCTGATCATCCCGCAGTACGACGCCCCCACACCCACGCACAACGCGTCAGGACCGGCCCCGGCCACCAGTTCCCGGCCGAACGCGGCCAGCACACCGACGACATCCCCCAGATCCACCCCGGCGCGGGCCCGCACCGCCTCACGCCGCTCCAGCACCCGGCCGCCCAACCCGACCCGCGCCGCCACCAGCCGATCCACCGCGACGTCGAACGCGAGCCCGTACAGCGTGCCCTGCTCGGGCATCACCACGATGGACGGCCGGCCCGCCTGCCCCCGCCCGACCGGCATACCCTCCCGGACCAGCCCGGCCGCCGCCAGCTCGGCGGTCAGGTCCATGATGGTGCTGCGGTTGAGCCCCGTCCAACGGCCGAGCGCGGCCCTCGACACCATGCCGTCGCGATGGACGCGCCGCAGCACCTCGCTCAGGTTCCGCTGCCGCACCTGCTCCTGCGTCCGCGCGCCCGCCGACGATGCCGTCACCTCCGTCAGCTTAGAACCAATCCGAGGTGCGGTCTCGTTGAGGAAAGTTATGGTTCTGGGCGGTCGAGAGGGACTTGCAATAGCCAGACGCCTTTACGTTGTAGATTTCTATCAAGCGGCGTTTGTCCAGTTCAGGCAGGGGCAGGTCCGCTGAGCGGCGGTGCGCCGCACCCACGGGGAGGGGGACCCCATGCCACTCGTCAACGTGAAGGTCATCGAGGGCGTGTTCAGCGACGCGCAGAAGGCCGACATGGTGGAGAAGCTGACCGACGCGATGGTCGCCATCGAGGGCGAGAACCTGCGCTCCCTCACTCTCGTCATCGTCGAGGAGGTCAAGAGCGGCGACTGGGGCATCGGGGGCAGACCGGTGACGGCCGCGGACGTGAAGGCGCTGATCGCGGGCGAACGATCCGGATGACCTACGCGGACAACTGGGGGTGCCGGTCGTCGCCGGATGTCTTCTCCTGGCCCGCCGACGCGGGGGGCCTGTTCGACGGTCCGCGGACGACGGCGTAGACGAACAGGACGCCCATGACCACGACGCCGGCCCACATGGCCTGCTGCCAGCCGTCGACGAAGGATCGCCGGGCCGCCTCGGCCAGCGCCCGCGCGTGGGGCCCGGCGGTGCCCGCGACCTCGACGGCGTTGGCGACGCCCTGGCGGGCGATGTCCGCCAGGCCCTGGGGGATGCCGGTCAGCCGGTCGTCGACGGCGGCGCGGTAGCCGTTCGCCAGGAGCGCCCCGAGCAGGGCGACGCCGAGCGCGGTGCCGAATTCGCGGGTGATGTCGTTGAGCGCGGAGGCGACCCCCTGCTTCTCCCTCGGCAGGGAACCGGTGATGGCCTCGGTGGAGGGAGTCATCGCCAGCCCCATGCCGATGCCCATGGCGAGCATGCCGGGCAGGATGGACAGGTAGCCGCCCTCGACCGAGACGATGCCGGCCATGAGGGCCAGACCGGCGCCGAACAGGGCGATCCCCGCCGCCATGGTGGCGCGGGCGCCGACGCGCGCGGCCAGGTGGGGCGCCAGGCCGGAGGTCAGCATCATCAGCACGGCCATGGGCATCATCGCCAGCGTGGACAGCAGCCCCGACCAGCCGAGCACGGCCTGCAGGAACGGGAAGAGGACCACGAAGACGCCCGCCTGGACGCCGAAGACCACCAGCAGGGTGAGGGAGCCGCCGCTCAGGCCGCGCTCGCGGAAGAGACGTACGTCCAGGAGGGCCACGTCCGGGCGGCGCAGTTCCCAGGCCACGAAGAAGATCAGCGCCGCCAGACCGGCGACGAGGGCGGCCAGGGTGACCGGGTCGCTCCAGCCGCGCTCCGGGCCTTCCTGGAGCACGAAGATGAGACCCACCACGGCGACGACGGAGGCCAGCGCGCCGACGGTGTCGAAGGGGTGCCCCGAGTGCTCGCGGGAGTCGGGCACGGATCGCATCATGCCGAGCGAGACGACGACGAGGGCGACCGGCAGCAGGAACAGCCACCGCCAGTGCGCCACGTCCACGAGCAGGGCGGACAGGAACATGCCGATGATGCCGCCGCCTCCGGCCACGCCGGTCCACACGCCGATCGCCTTGCCGCGCCGCTCGGCGGGGAACGTCGAGGTGATCACGGCGAGGGTGATCGGCATGATCATCGCGGCGCCCGCCCCGCTGAGCACGCGAGCGGCGATCATGACTCCGGCGGACGGGGCCAGGCCCGCCAGCACGCCGGCGACCCCGAAGACGATCAGACCGGTGATCAGCATGGGCTTGCGGCCCAGCCGGTCGCCGATCGCGCCGAGCGGAAGCAGCAGGGCGGCCAGGGTGAGGGTGTAGACGTTGATGATCCACAGGATGGTGGTCTGGGACGCGCCGAACTCGACGGCCATGTCCGCCTGGGCGACGTTCAGGCCGGTCACCGAGGCGATGACCGCCATCAACGCGACACAGACGGCGATCAGGACCGTGCGCAGCTGACGCGCGTCCGGCGCTCCCCCGTCGTTCTCCCCCGGTACGGGCTGGTCGGTGCTCATGAAGTCCTCTCTGAAAGGGCGAGTCGGAAGGCGAGGGCCCAGCGGATCCGGGCCGTCTGCGGAAGACGGTAACCCCGGCTTGCGGCACGGGCATAGGATGTTGCCTATGAAGCAAGAAGATGAAGACCTGGACAGCCTCGTACGCAAACGCATCCGCGCCCTGCGGGTCGCGCAGGGCTGGTCGCTGGAGGAGTTGGCCAACCGGGCCAGGCTCAGCCAGTCCTCACTGAGCCGCATCGAGAACGGCCGGCGCCGCCTCGCGCTGGATCAGCTCGTCACCCTCGCCCGCGCCCTGGACACCTCCCTCGACCAGCTGGTCGAGACGGCCACGGACGACGTGGTCACCAGCCCGATGATCGACGGCGCCCACGGCCAGATGCGCTGGCCGATCAAGGCCGACCCCGGCATGACCGTGATGCGTCAGCGCATCACCGACCCGCCGCCCGACAATCCAGCCCGGATGCGCGCCCACCCGGGCCGCGAATGGCTCGTCGTCCTGTCCGGCACGGCCGTCCTCATGCTCGGCCACCGCCGCTTCCGCCTGGAGGCGAACCAGGCCGCCGAGTTCCCGACGATGATGCCGCACGCCCTCGGCGCCGAGCGCGGCCCGTGCGAGGTCCTGGGCATCTTCGACCGCGACGCGCGCCGCGGCCACCAGCGCGACGACGACGGCTCCGGCACCCCGGACTGACGGCACGGCTTGCGCGTCCGGCAAAGGCGGCGGTCATCGTCTTGCGTATAGCGAAAGGAATCATGCTTTACGCGCATGGCCACCGTACTGTGGCGTCATGACGCACACGCATCCGCATCCCACCCACGACCACGGCGGCCACAGCCAGGAGGAGATCCTCGACCTGGACGCGGAGGTCCTCGCCGAGCACCTCGCCGCCATCACCGGGTGGCTGCCCCTGGCCGCCGATCCACGTCACATCGTGGACGTGGGCTGCGGCACAGGAGCGGGCACCTTCGCCCTGCTCGACCGCTTCCCCGAAGCGCGCCTCACCGCCGTCGACACCTCGCCCGAGCACCTGCGGCGCCTGCGCGAGAAGGCGTGCGCCCGCAAGGTGGACGACCGCCTGGACATCGTGCGGGCCGACCTCGACGACCCCGACTGGCCGGAGCTCGGCACGCCCGATCTGGTCTGGGCGTCGGCCTCGATGCACCACATGGCCGACCCCGCCCGCGTCCTGCGCCGGGTCCACGACCTGCTCGCGCCCGGCGGCCTGTTCGCCGTCGTCGAACTGGCCCGCTTCCCCCGCTTCCTGCCCGCCGACGCCCCAGAAGAGCGGCCCGGCCTGGAGGAGCGCTGTCACGCCGCGGCCGAACACGTCCACTCCGGGCGTCTGCCCCACCGCGGCGCCGACTGGGGGCCGATGCTGACCGCCGCCGGGTTCGCCCTCGACGGCGAACGCACCGTCACGGTGCACCTCGACGGCTCCGGCGACGAGGCGATCGGCCGCTACGCGCTCAGCGCGCTGCGCCGGTTTCGCGGCGCCGCCGCACAGGCGCTTCCTGCCGACGACCTCGCCGCGCTCGACGGGCTGCTCGACACCGGCGGCCCGCACAGCATCCTGCGCCGTGACGACTTCGCGCTCCGCACCGAACGCACCGTCTGGGCCGCCCGCCGAGTCCTGCGGAGCGCTCCGTGAGCGGGGTGCCGACGCCGGGGCCCTGACCGTGACGGCCGCAGCCGCGGGCGGCGTGCGGATCGACGACAGGACGGTCGACGGCACGGCCTAGGTGCCCGCCGACGCCAGCCTGCACGTCGTCGGCGATCTCCCGCATCTCGTGAGCACATGACTGGAGATCAGGACGGTGCGCCTCCCGTCGGCGAGCGCGCGCAGCCAGGCCAGGCCCTGCGGGCGCGGGGGTGTCCGCCCATGGCGGCGTAGACGCGCAGGTGTCCAAGGCCGAGTGGCGCGGACGGAAAGAGGCGGCGTCGAAGCCCGCCCCGACCACGCCGGTCGGGTGCGGGACGTCCCGGCAGCGGCGCCCGCCGACGGTCTCGCCGCCTGAGGTGGGCGCCACGTGGCCGATCATCATGCGCATCGTCGTGGTCTCGCCGGCGCCGCCGAACCGAGGAAGGCGGTCACGGCGCCGGGCCGGACGGTGAGGCTCAGCTGGTCGACGGCGGTGATCCGGCTGTAGGCCATGGTCAGGTCACGTACCTCGATGCCGGTCACCCGGCCGCCCGCCGGATGGCGGCGACCAGCCGGTCGGCGTCCGGCACCGAGAGGACGATCTCGTCGAACTCGCCGCCTGAGCGCGCGCGATCCAGGATCAGGTGCACGCCGGGCTGGTCGCGGGTGGCCGCCACCAGCTGGCGGGGGCCGCCGAACAGCCCCCAGACGCCGATCTTGGCGTGCCCCGACACCGCGAGGCCCTTTCTCACGCCGCGGGCGACGCTCAGGGGCCGGGGGGTGACGAGCGCCTGCCGTACCGCGTGCGCGGGAACGACGTGCCGGGACCGGCCGGCGAACATCCGCTCCCACGGGCCGAACTCGATGGCGATCAGACTGTCGTTGATCATGACCGTGGCCATGGCTGTCATCCTTTCCTCAGCGGGAGGAGGACCGTCGCCAGCAGACGAGGCGTCCGCCGCCCTCCCGGTTCGTTCGCCAGCAGGGGGCGCACCAGCTCGGCGAAGCCCTGCGCGAAGCGCAGGAACTCCTCCTCGTCCAGGTGCAGCACCAGCTGCTGGTAGCCGGCTCCGTCGGCCGCCAGATCGACGTGCTCTCCGGCCAGGTAGCGCGAGAACTCCGACAGCAGGGTGGAGACGAACGCAGTGAAGTAACGCGCGTGCTCCTCCCTCGACGCGGCGGCCAGCGCCTGGGGGCTCGGGGTCAGCCCTTCCTCGGGCAGCGCGTAGACGCGCTCCTTCGCACCGCCGACCTTCCGCTCCTCCACCACGACCAGCAGCCCGGCCTTGGCCAGGGTGGAGATCTGCCGGTAGAGCGTGGCCTGCGGCACGTCGGGCAGCAGGCCCGCCAGGTCCGACGCCGTACGGCGGGCGCCCGCCGTGGCGGACAGGATCCGGATGCGCACGGGGTGAAGCGCCAGCTCCGCCCACTGCTCGATGGAAAAACTCACATATCGGACGTTATCATTCTCGATAATGAGAAGGCAACTGGGCGAGCGATGGCCGGTTCAGGCCCGGGTGCATGGGAAACTTGCTGAGGTGACCGCACGACGTATCGCCTACCAGGGCGAGCCCGGCTCCAACTCCCACATGGTGTGCAAGCGCCACTACCCCGACTGGCACGCGGTACCGTGCGCGTCCTTCGAGGACGTGTTCGCCGTGGTGGAGAGCGGGCGGGCCGAGCTGGCGATGATCCCGATCGACAACTCGATCGCCGGCCGGGTCGCCGACATCCACCACTTCCTGCCGACCTCGGACCTGCACATCATCGGCGAGCACTTCCTGCGCATCCAGTTCCACCTGATGGCGCCGCCGGGCGCGACCCTGGACACGATCAAGGCCGTGCACAGCCACGTCCACGCCCTCGGCCAGTGCCGCCGGATCATCCGCGAGCACGACCTGGTGCCCGTGATCGCCGGTGACACCGCCGGGGCCGCGCGGGAGGTGGCCGAGGCGGACGACCCGACCCAGGCGGCGATCGCGCCGCCGCTCGCGGCGGAGATCTACGGCCTGCGCACCCTGGCCCGCGACGTCGAGGACGAGGAGCACAACACCACCCGGTTCGTGGTGCTCAGCAGGGACTTCGTCCAGGCCCCTCGCGGGCACGGCCCGGTGGTCACCTCGTTCGTCTTCAACGTCCGCAACCTGCCGGCCGCGCTCTACAAGGCACTCGGCGGGTTCGCGACCAACGGCATCAACATGACCAAGCTGGAGAGCTACATGGTGGGCGGCCACTTCACCGCCACCCAGTTCCTCGCCGAGGTGGACGGGCACCCGGACGATCCCGGGCTGAAGAACGCGCTGGAGGAGCTGGCCTTCTTCACCACGGACGTGAAGATCCTCGGCGTCTATCCGGCCGATCCGTCCCGCACCGGCTGATCCCCCGGGAAATTCCGGGCGAACGCCGGGTGCCCGGCGCGGCGCCGACGGCGAAGGGAAAACCCCGGGCCGCGGGCTGACAAGGACGGCGCCCAGGCGGGAAGAATGCCTCCGTGGCCGATCGCGGTCACGTGTCTGCGCGATCTTCGGGAGCCCGACCGTGAACCTGGAACATGTACTGCTCACCCGCGACGCCGACTTCGTGACGATCACGATGAACCGGCCGCAGCGGCGCAACGCTCTGTCGCTGGCCCACCTGCGGGAGCTGATCGAGGCGTTCGGCGCCGCCGGCGACAGCGACGCCTCAGGGATCATCCTGGCGGGGGCGGGCCCGGTCTTCAGCGCCGGTCACGACTTCGCCGACGTCGCCGAGGCCGACCTGGACGGGGTGAGTGCCATCCTGGACACCTGTCTCCAGCTCATGGAGCTGATCGAGTCGGTGCCGCAGCCCGTCGTGGCGCGGGTGCACGGCCTGGCCACCGCGGCGGGCTGCCAGCTGGTCGCCACCTGCGATCTCGCCGTCGCCGCCGACTCAGCCGGGTTCGCCGCGCCCGGCGGCAAGGGGGGCTGGTTCTGCCACACCCCCATGGTCGCCATCGCGCGCGACATCGGCCGCAAGCGGGCGGCCGAGATGGCGTACACCGGCGACACCATCACCGCCGCGCAGGCGCTCGACTGGGGGCTGGTCAACCGGGTCGTGCCCGCCGCGGAGCTCGACGACGCCGTCGCCGACCTGCTCGGGCGGGCCACCAGGGGCAGCCGCGCCTCGAAGGCGCTCGGCAAGCGCACCCTGCACCAGCAGCTGCCGCTGCCGCGGGCGGACGCGTACCGGCTGGCCACCAAGGTCATGGCCGAGTCGTCGCAGTCCGCCGCGGCGCGCGAGGGCATGGCGGCGTTCCTGGGCAAGCGCCCGCCCAAGTGGACCGACTGACGCACGCGACCGCCGGGCCGGCACGGCCGGCACGCGGACGGCGCGGGCTCGTTCCGGCGGGCGGCGTCAGCGCCAGCCGAGCGCGGGGGCGACGTGGGTCAGGACCGAGGAGAGCAGGTGGGCGTTGTAGTCCACGCCGAGCTGACTGGGCACCGTCAGCAGCAGCGTGTCGGCCGCGGCGATGGCCTCGTCGGCGGCCAGCTCCTTGACCAGCACGTCGGGCTCGGCGGCGTACGTACGCCCGAAGACGGCCCTGGTGGTGGCGTCGATGAAGCCGACCTGGTCCGTGCTGGCCCGCTCGTGACCGAAGTACGCGCGGTCGGTCTCGTTGACGATCGGCATGATCGAGCGGCTCACCGACACGCGCGGCTCGTCCTCGTGGCCGGCCTCCTTCCACGCCTCCCGGTAGGCCGCGATCTGCTCGGCCTGCTGCACGTGGAACGGCTTGCCGTTCTCGTCGTCCTTGAGCGTGGAACTCATCAGGTGCATGCCCAGCCCGGCGGCCCACTGCGCGGTGGCGTTCGAGCTGGAACCCCACCAGATGCGCCGGCGCAGCCCCTCCGAGTGGGGTTCGAGGCGCAGCAGCCCGGGCGGGTTGGGGAACATCGGCCGCGGGTTCGGCTGGGCGAAGCCCTCGCCGTCGAGCACCTTGAGGAAGACCTCCGCGTGCTTGCGCGCCATGTCCGCCTCGGTCTCCCCCTCCGCGGGCTCGTAGCCGAAGTAGCGCCAGCCGTCGATCACCTGCTCGGGTGATCCGCGGCTGATGCCGAGCTGGAGCCGCCCGCCCGCGATGAGGTCGGCCGCGCCGGCGTCCTCGGCCATGTAGAGGGGGTTCTCGTAGCGCATGTCGATGACGCCGGTGCCGATCTCGATCCTGCTCGTCCGCGCGCCGACGGCCGCGAGCAGCGGGAACGGGCTCGCCAGCTGCTGGGCGAAGTGGTGCACGCGGAAGTAGGCGCCGTCGGCCCCGAGCTCCTCGGCCGCGACCGCGAGCTCGATCGACTGCAACAGGGTGTCGGACGCGCTGCGGGCCTCCGAGTACGGCGACGACGACCAATGCCCGAAGCTCAGGAAACCGATCTTCTTCATAGAGAGTTGAACCTTCCTCGCGTCAAGGACATTCCGCGAGGCCCATCGTCTCCGACCGCCGGACCCGGCGCGACGACGTCACGGCGACCAGCGGCGTCGTCACGGCTTCCAGCAGAGCAGGGGGTCGGGGTGGCCGGTGAAGCCGAGGCTCCGGTAGAGCGGTTCGGCCTCGCGCGAGGCGGTGAGGTCAACGCGTACGGCGTCGCGTTCGCGGAACCAGCCGAGCAGGCCGAGCATGATCGCCCGCCCGTGCCCGCGCCGCCGGTGCGACGGGTCGGTGACCATGCCGATGACGTGGCCGATCCGGCCGTTACGCGAGTGCGGGCCGGGGAACCACTGCTCGATCGTGCCGATGCCGCAGGCGGCCAGGCCGGGCCCGCCGTCCACGACCAGGATCCGGCACTCGGGTTCGGCCAGTTTCCGCTCGAACACCCGGGCGAGCGCGTCGCGCCAGTCGTCACCGGCGTTCGCGGGATTGAAGAAGTCGCCGCCGAGGTCGTCGAAGAGCAGGGCCCGGAGGCGGACGAGTTCCGGGATGTCGTGTTCTGTTGCGGTTCGTGGCATGACGTACAGGCTGTTGTAATGAGCTTGTGCAGCTCAACCCTTACGGCGCGGACGTGGTGAACTTCGCCGCCGAGCTGGCGAACCGGCCACCGGCGAGCGCCGCCGAACTGGCCGCTCGCTGCCGCGCGGCCGGTCTGGCGCTGGAACGTCCGGTCGAAGCGGCGGATCTCGACCGGACCCTCGACGTCATCGCCGCCTGGACGAAGGTCGTCGACGCCGCCGACGAACACGAGCGGGCCGGGCTGGTCAACGAGATGCTGGCCCGGTCGGCCGCCTATCCGCGGCTGACCGACCACGCGCACGGCTGGCACCTGCACTACCGCGACCACTCCCAGCCGCTCGGCGCGGTGCTGTTCGCGCTGATCGCCGTGGGCACGGCGCTGCATCTCACCGGCCGGGGCATGGACCGGCTCGGGCGGTGCGCCGCCGACGGCTGCGTGGCGATCTTCGCGGACACCTCGCGCACCGCGCGGCAGCGGTACTGCTCCCACCCGTGCGCCAACCGGGACGCGGTACGCCGCCACCGCGCCCGCCGCTCCACCACCTGACGAGACGGCTGGCCGCAGCGCCGGCTCACGCGCGGGCCGTGGCGTCGGCCGATGCGGGCGAGACGGCTCAGGCCACCGCGGGCCGGCGGCGGTAGCGGCCGGGTGGTACGCCGAACTGCCGTTTGAAGGCGTTGCCGAAGGCGAACTCCGACGCGTAGCCCATCCGCTCGGCCACCTCCGCCACCGACGCGTCCGAGTCGCGCAGCAGGCGGGCCCCGTTCATCAGCCGCCACCAGGTCAGGTAGGTCAGCGGCGGCTGCCCGACCAGCGCCGCGAAGCGGCGGGCGAAGCCGGCCCGCGACATGCCCGCGCGGACGCCGAGTTCCTCGACCGTCCAGTGGCGGGCCGGGTCGCGGTGGACGGCGTCGAGCGCGCGGCCGATCCCGGGGTCGGCCAGCGCGGCGGCCCAGCCGGACAGCGTGCACGGCTCGTCCTGGGTCTCGAAGTAGGCCCGCAGCACGTACAGCTGCAACATCTCCAGCAGCGACGACACCACCACGTCGGCGCCGGAACGGGGGTTGTCGATCTCGGCGGCCAGCAGCTCGACGGCGGCCCGCAGCCCGGAATGGCTGCCGAGCGTCGCGGGAAGGTGGATCACGCTGGGCAGCGAGCTCAGGATGGGGTGGCTCCGGGCGGGGTCGAGCCGGTAGCCGCCGGCCAGGACGACCGTCTCGGGCCCGGCGCCGTCCGTCCCGGCCGAGCCGAACAGCTCGTGATGGGCCCCGCAGTCCGCCTCGGCCAGCGTTCTGGCAGGATCGTCGGTCAGCCCGAACGAGTCGCCGTGCGGCAGGAACACCACGTCGCCGACGCTCAGCGGAACGGGCTCACCGTCCGGCGGGACGAACCAGCAGGATCCGCGTAGCACCAGCATGAAACTCGCGGACCCGTCTGCCGTGCGGAACCACGTCCCCCAGGGCGCCCGCCAGGAGAAGCGGGTGGAGGTGGGCCGCCCGCCCCGCATGAAGGCCACCACGTCGCTGAGCACATCCATACGGGGAGTCTAACCACAGAGACGATCGCGTATGAAAGTTGGACAGCAGCGCATTCAGTATCTCAGCGCTTCTCCGTACGGTGGTTTCCGCACAGCCGAATGAGGAGTATTGACATGCTGAGAATAGGCATCATCCTGGGCAGCACCCGTCCCGGCCGCAACGGCGAGGCGGTGGCGCGCTGGGTCCACGAGCTGGCCGTCAAGCGCGGCGACGCCGAGTACGAGATCGTCGATCTGAAGGACTTCGACCTGGGCAACCTGGACGAGCCCGAGCACCCCGCCACGGGCAACTACCAGTACGAGCGCACCAAGCGCTGGTCGGCCAAGGTGGCGTCGCTGGACGCGTTCGTCATCGTGACCCCGGAGTACAACAACTCCTACCCCGGAGCGCTCAAGAACGCGCTCGACTTCCTGTACTCGGAGTGGACCAACAAGGCGGCCGGGTTCGTCGGCTACGGCGTGGACGGCGCGCCCCGGGCGATCTCGCACCTGCGGCACGTCCTCGGCCTGCTCAGCGTGGCCACCGTGTCGAACCAGGTCGGGCTGTCGATCCACACCGACTTCGCGGACGGCTTCCAGCCCGCCGCCGCCCACGAGGACCGGCTGAACGTGGTCCTCGACCAGGTCCTGTCCTGGGGCTCGGCCCTGCGCCCGCTCAGGGCGGCCTGAGCCGCGGACACCGTCGGACCCGGCGGCCGGGCCCACGCCCGGCCGCCGGGAGCGGACCTGGGCGGGGGGCCGGGTCCAGGCGGATAGGACCTGGGCCGGGTCGGTCCAAGCGGGCGAAACCTGGACCGGCTCCGGCCCGCCGGGCGTGGACCTGCGCCGGACCTGCGCCGGGGTCAGGTCCAGCTGGGCAGGACCTGGGCCACGTAACGGGCGCCGAATCCACCGGTGGGCAGGATCTCGGCGATCGCGTCCAGGTCTGCGGGGCCGAGGGTGAGCTCGGCGGCGCCGGCGTTCTCCTCCATCCGCCGCGGGCTGCGGGTGCCGGGGATCGGCACGATGTCCTCACCCTGCGCCAGGACCCAGGCCAGGGCGAGCTGGGCGACGGTCGCGCCCTTCGACGCGGCCAGCTCGCTCAGCCGCTCCACGGCCGCCAGGTTCTGCTCGAAGTTGCCCGGCTGCCAGCGGGGGTCGGTGTTGCGCATGTCGGTGGCGTCGTAGGAGCCGGCGGGCTTGGCCGTGCCGGTGATGAAGCCGCGGCCGAGCGGCGAGTAGGCGACGAACCCGATCCCCAGCTCGCGCAGCACCGG
Source organism: Nonomuraea fuscirosea (assembly GCF_035917475.1). NCBI lineage: Bacteria > Bacillati > Actinomycetota > Actinomycetes > Streptosporangiales > Streptosporangiaceae > Nonomuraea > Nonomuraea fuscirosea. Next base: position 4,739,845 of record NZ_CP109074.1, read on the forward strand.
GAACAGCTCCTCGACCTCCCGCTCGAACAGGGAGTACTCGGTCTGCAGGACGGATACCGGCTGGACGGCGTGCGCCCTGCGGATCGTCTGGGGACCGGCCTCCGACAGGCCGAAGTACTTCACCTTGCCCGCCTCGATCAGCTCCTTGACGGTGCCCGCGACGTCCTCGATCGGCACGTCGGGGTCGACCCGGTGCTGGTAGAGCACGTCGATGTGGTCGACGCCCAGGTAGCGCAGGCTGTTGTCGGTGACCTCGCGGATGTGCTCGGGGCGGCTGTCGAGCCCGAAGCCGATCCGCGCGGGGTCGGACAGGTCGAAGCCGAACTTCGTGGCCAGGACGACGTCGTCGCGGAAGTCCTTGACCGCCTTGCCGACCAGGGTCTCGTTGGAGCCGGTGCCGAGGCCGTACAGCTCGGCGGTGTCGAAGAAGGTGACGCCCAGGTCGTACGCGCGCCGGATGGCGGCGATGCCGGCCTGCTCGTCACCGGGGCCGTAGGCCATCGTCAGGCCCATGGACCCGTAGCCGATCGCCGAGACGGCCAGGCCCTGACGGCCGAGAGTGCGCTGTCGCATGCTGAGTTCCTCCAGAGCAAACCAAACGGTTCGGTATGGACTTCTCCACCCTACTCCCCTTCGCCCGGCGTCCGTCCCGGGCACCCGGCGGCGATAAGATCGTTCGGCCGGGCAGGCCCGGCTTTCCGGCGCGGTGGAGCAAGGGCCAGATGAGCGACGAACCGATACGACGACTTCGCGCCGCCGCCCGGCGGACCCGTGAGCTGGCCGGGCAGCGGGCGGGCACCGGCCTCGGCCACGAGGACGCCGACGACGACGTCGGCACGATCGGCACGGACGGCGCCGTCGGCTTCGACCCGTTCCCCCTGCTCGGAGCCCTCCAGCGGCACGGCGTCCGCGCCGTGGTGATCGGGCAGGTGGCCGGCATCATGCACGGATCCGCCGAGCTGACCGGCGACCTCGATCTGCTCTGGGACGGCGTCCCTGAGCACGCCCCGGCCCTGGCGGCCGCCTTCGCCTCCGTCGGCGCGCGGCTGAGCGACGAGCGGGGCGAGCCCGTGGCGACCCGGCCGGAGTCCTTCCTCAGGCCCAAGGTGCAGTTCACCGCGACCGGAGCCGGCGGCGACTGCTGCACCCCGGCGCTCCCGTGGGGCGGGCTGCGCGTGCGGGAGGTCCTCGACCGCGCGGTCACCGCGGCCGGGCCGGACGGCCTGGAGGTCGGTTACGCCGGTCTCGACGACCTGATCCTGATGCGCCGCGCCCTCGGCCGGCCGAAGGACCTGCGCCGGGCGGCGGAGCTCGAGTCCCTGCGCTCCGGGCGCTGACGCGCCGGATCACTAAGGTTGGGGCATGGCCAGAACCGACTCCACCCGCGACCGCGTCGTCGCCGCCGCGCGAGCGGAGTTCGCCCAGTTCGGGATCGCCGGCGCCCGGGTGGACCGGATCGCCAAGGCCGCCCGTACCAGCAAGGAACGCGTCTACGCCTACTTCCGCAACAAGGAGGCCCTGTACGCGCACGTGGCCTCGGCCGAGCTGGCGGCGGCGGCCGACGCGATCCACCTGGATCCGGCCGACCTGCCCTCCTACGCCGGCCAGCTGTTCGACTACTTCACCGCCAACCCCGGCCGGCACCGGTTCATCGCCTGGGGCCGCCTCGAACTGCCTCCCGCCGATCGCTCCCCCGCCGAGCCGGACGCCTACCGCGACGCCCTCGCCGTCAAGGTGGACCGGATCCGGCGCGCGCAGCAGGACGGCCTCCTCGACGCCTCCTGGGCCCCGGCCGACATCATGGCCCTGGTCTGCCAGATCGCCGAGACCTGGAGCGACCAGGTCGCCATCGCCGCCATCGCCGACCACTCCCCGGCCGCCCGCCGCGCCGCCGTCGTCCGCGCCGTCACCGCCCTCTTCCCACCCTCCGGCCCCACCGCCTGAGAACCCGGGCCAGCGTCGATCGCGTCGCCGAGCGGACGTCGGTCGCATCATCGGACATCGCGTCACCGGACGGGCGTTGGTCGCGTCGCCGGGCCGCCGTAGGGTGGACACGTGACCGTCGTGCCCGCTCATCGCAGGTCCGCGGCCCTGGCCCCGTTCGTGGCGGCACTGAGCGCCTACGACCTCGGCCCGGGCGGCGTCCATCGCGGGCTGCCCTCCACCACGATCTCGATCACGATCCCCGAGGCCGACTCCCTGGAGATCGGCTGGCTCGGGCGGCAGGGCTCGGCGCAACGGTTCCAGGCCGTGGTCGCCGGGCTGCACCTCGACCCGGCCGAGCTGACGCAGCGGGGCGGCACGCGCGGCGTGTGGCTGACGCTCAGCCCGCCGGCCGCGGCCATGCTGCTGGGGGTCCCGGCGTCGGCGCTGTCCGGACAGCTCGCCGAGCTCGCCGACGTGGCCCCGGCGATGGCGGACCTGCCGGAGCGGCTGGCGGACTGCCGGTCCTGGCCGCGGCGCCGGGCCCTGGTCGAAGAAGCCCTGCTCGCCCGGCTGGACCGGCACGAGAGGGACACCGGCGGCCGGGAGTTGCCGGCCACGCTGGCCGCGTTGTCGGGGACCGCCCGGGTGCAGGAGGCGGCCCGGCTGCTCGGGTGCTCCAGGCGGCACCTGAGCGGCACGGTCCGCTGCGCGCTGGGGGTGACGCCGAAGGAGTACCAGCGGCTGCTCCGGTTCGAGGCGGTGCGTGGCCGGCTCGTGGCCGCCGCCCGCGACGGGAGGGCCGGCCTGGCGGATGTGGCCGCGGCGGCGGGATTCGCCGACCAGGCGCATCTCACCCGCGAATGGCGGGCGATGGCCGGGTGCACGCCGGCCGAGTGGCTACGCACGGAGGGCCTGACCGGCCCCACCGCCTGAGAGGGTCATGCGCGCAAGACCCGAGCGATCCCCCTCCGAGGCGAGCGGTCATGCGCGGAAGACCCGGGCGGTCCCGTTCCGAGGCGGGTCTTCAGGTCCCGTTCCCAAATCTTCAATACCCCCGCTCGCGTCCGGCCGACGATGGACTCATGACTTCTGACATGCGGCTCTCTCCCCGTCTCATCGTGCCCGACCCCGAGCGCGCGTCGGCGTTCTACCAGGTCGCCCTCGGCGCCGAGCGGGTGTTCAGCGCTCCCCCGGGCGACGACGGCCGGCCCAGCATGATCGATCACCGCGTCGGCGGGGCGTCCTTCCAGGTCTCACCCGCCGTCTCCGCCTGGGGATGGCTGTCGCCTGACGATCTCGGCGGCTCAGCGGTCCTGCTGGAGGTCGAGGTCGAGGATCCGGACGCGGTCGGCGAACGCATGACCGCCCACGGCGCCGAGGTGCTCGTGCCGATCGAGAACCGGCCGTACGGCAAGCGGTCCGGCCGCGTCCGTGATCCGTTCGGCCATCTGTGGATCATCACGGGCGAGCTCCGCTGAGCCCGCTCGCCGGCCGCCACCGGCCGCGGGACACCGCGGCCGGTGGCGAGCCCGTCAGGCGGGTTGGAGCAGGACGGGCAGTTCGCGGTAGTCGTTGGCGATGAACGAGGGCTGCGGACGCAGCGCTCCCGCGAGCCCGGCCAGGCGCAGGCCGGGGAAGCGGTCGAAGAGGGCGGGCAGGGCGACGGCGGCCTCCAGCCGGGCCAGGGGCGCGCCGAGGCAGAAGTGGATGCCGTGGCCGAAGGCCAGGTGCTGCCGGTCGGCGCGGTCGATGTCGAACCGGCCGGGGTCGGGGTTGGCGAGCGGGTCGCGGCCGTGGGCGCCGAAGGCGATCAGGATGAGCTCGCCCTTGCCGATGGTCACGCCGTCGCCGAGGTCGAGGTCGGCGGTGGCGTAGCGCAGCGGCAGGTGCATGAGCGGCGGGCTGTGGCGCAGGGTCTCCTCGATGACGTCGTCCCAGCGGCCGGGGGCGGCCTGGACGGCGGCGAGCTGGCCGGGGTGGGTGAGCATGGCGACGACGGCGTGGTCGATGAGGGACACGGCGGTCTCGCTGCCGGCGCCGATCATGAGGATCAGGGTGCTGACGAGTTCGTCGGGGCTGAGCCGGTCGGCGCCGGTCTCGTGGGCGGCCAGCAGGATGCTGGTCAGGTCGGCGCCGGGGGTGGTGCGCTTGTGCTCGATCAGCCGGTGCATGGCCGCGTACATGTCGCGCTGCACGGCGGTCGCCTCATCGGCGGACAGGGTGGTGTCGAGTACGGCGTCGATGGTGCGCAGCATCTCGGGGCGCTGGCCGGCGGGCACGCCCATGAAGTCGCAGATGACCTGGGTGGGGACCCGGTAGCTGAAGCGGGAGCGCAGGTCGACCGGCCGGCCGGGTGGTTCGCGGTCGAGGTCGTCGAGCAGTCCGGTGACGACCGCCTCGACCGCGGGCCGCATCTCCTGGATGCGGCGGGGGGTGAACGCCTTGCCGACCAGGTCCTTGAGGCGTTTGTGGTCGTCGCCGTCGACGGTGAACATGCTGGTCACGTCCACCCAGGCGGTCAGCCAGCCGATGGCGTAGGGCCGGTAGTCGGGCCAGGAGGTGCGGGCGTTCTTGGAGACGTCGGGATGGGTCAGGAGCGTTCTGACCACCTCGCCGCGGCTCACCGACCAGGCGACGAGGTCTCCGGGCAGGCGGACGCGCACGGCGGGGCCGCCGGCGCGCAGGTGGTCGACCTGTTCAAACAGGTGACCGCCGGTGGTGTCGAGGGTCATCGGTTGGCTCATCGCGCGTACCTCCTGTGGGGGCGGTGGGGGCGGCGAAGGCATGGGCCGGCTGCGGCCGGAAGTGGACGGCGAGCCGGGCGGGGCACTGGTGGAAGGGACCTGGGCGGTTGACGACCTCCGCGTCGGCGAGCTGGACGTCCCAGAGCCGGTCGAGCAGGGTCTCGATGGCGCTCTGGGCGATGATGGCGGCCTGGCTGTCGGCCGGGCACCGGTGCGGCCCGGCCGACCAGGCCAGATGGGAGCGGTTGTCGTAGCCGAGATCGGGTGGCAGCGCCGGATCGGCGCCGGTGGCGGCGTGGCTGATCAGGATGGGCACGCCGGCCGGGATGGGCACGCCGTGCAGGGTGGTGGCCGTGCGGGCGTAGTGGACGGAGAAGTTCGCCATGGGCGAGCGCACCCACAGGACCTGTTCCAGGGCGCGGCGCACGGTGATCGCGCCGCCGGTCAGGTCGCCGGCGTAGTCGTCGTCCGACAGCAGCAGCCGCAGCCCGGAGGCGATCCACGCGGCGGTGGGGATGGTGCCGGCGCCGACCAGGACGACGAGCTGGTGCAGGATCTCCTCGTGCGAGAGCCGGGCCGGGTGGGCCAGCATCCAGGAGGTGCAGTCGCGGCCGGGGCTCCGGTTCTTCATCGCGATGATCTCGGCCAGGGCCTGCGCCAGGTCGGCCGCGGCCTGCCCGGCCGCCGGGCCGGCGCTGATCATGCCCTGGCAGGCGGTGACCATGCGGCCGGTCAGCTCCGGCGGGCAGCCGAGCAGGTCGGTGAAGACGAGCAGCGGCAGCATGTCGGCGTACTGGCCCATCAGCTCGGCGTGGCCCTGCTGGGCGAAGCCGGCGATGAGGCGCAACGCGTGGGCGCGGGTGAGGTCGTGCAGTCCGGGCTGGCTGACGCGCGCCAGGCAGTCGTCCATGGCCTGCCGGAGCCGGGCGTGGCGCTCTCCGTCGGCGTACAGCAGGCTGGGGCGGAAGGCCATCAGCGCCAGCACCGGGCTGTCCTGCGGGACCCGGCCGGCCGCCAGGTCCTCCCACAGCCGGCTGTCCTTGCTGTAGGTCTCGGTGTCGGTGAGCAGGTCGATGGCGGCGCGGTGGCCGGTGACGACCAGGGCGTGCACCCCTTCGGCGATCTCCGCCCACGCGACGGGACCGGCGGCCCGCAGCGCCTGGTAGACGTCCTGCGGGCGGGCGGCGAACTCCGGCCCGAACATCCGGGGCGGGGCCACCCGCGCGGCGGGCGGGGTCACGTACGAGGTCATGGGCTGTGCTCCAGGTGACGGGGACGGTAGAGGATGTGGCGGACGAGCGCGATCAGGCCGTGCTTGGCCGATCCGATCTCGCGGGCGTCGAGGCTCACCAGCGGCTGCTCGTCGTCCATGCTGAGGCTGTCGCGCAGGTGCGCGTCGCTGTAGCGGGGCGAGCCGGAGAAGTGGTTGACGGCCACCGTGTACGGCAGCCGCGCCTCTTCGAGCAGGTCGATCGCGTCGAAGCTGTCGGCGATGCGGCGGGTGTCGACCAGCACCAGCCCGCCCAGGGCACCCTGCATGAGGGAGCGGACCATGCCGTGGAAGCGCGGCTGGCCGGGCGCGCCGAACAGGTAGAGGACGATCTCCTCGCTCAGGGTCAGGCGGCCGAAGTCCATCGCGACCGTGGTGGTGTCCTTGTCGGACAGCTCGTCGAGCTCGTCGACGAGCTCGCCCGCCCTGGTCATCCGCTCCTCGGTGGACAGCGGCCTGATCTCGGAGACGGTCCTGACGAACGTGGTCTTGCCGACGGCGAACGGGCCGAGCACCAGGACCTTGACGGACTGGGCCCGGGCCGGGACGTAGCGGTCAGAGCTTTTCAAGGGCCACCAGCACTTTCCGCAGCACCTCCGCGCTGTGCGGGGACGAGGCCGTCGGGACGAAGGGGGCGCGGGCCGACAGGTGGCCGCTGTCGAGCAGCCGGGAGACGATGACGCGCACGACGGGGCCCGGCAGGTGCAGGTGCGCGGCGACCTCCGAGACCGACAGCACTCCCGGCAGGCAGAGCTCCATCACCCGGCGCGGCTGGGCCGCCAGCCCGGTCACCGGTTGCCCGGCGTCGGCGAGCAGGAGCGTGGCGGCGTCCAGGCCCTGCCGCGCCGGGGTGAGGTCGCCGCCGGTGGCGGTGTGGGAGCGCACCATGCCCGCGCGCCGGTGCCGGGATCGGGTCATGTCGTGTCGCCACGTTCGCGTGCGCCGAGGACGGGCCGCAGCCCGTTGATCATCTTCAGCGTGGCCTGGATGGCCACCGAGACCTCGTGGCTCGCCGACTCGCCCCGGACGGACACGCCGACGCCGGTGCGTTCCGTGGCGACGAACAGCAGCAGCGTGACCGTCTTGAGGTCGCTGACCATGAAGCGCAGCGGGCCGGGCGCGTGCTGCCGCCCCTGGGTGCGGCAGAAGCCGCCCAGGTCGCGCTGCAGCGAGTTGAGCCCGGCCAGGGTCGCCGCCGTACGGTCGGCGTCGTCGCGGTCGAGCCCGTGCGAATGGGCCATCACCAGCCCGTCGGAGGTGAACAGCAGCGCGTTGAGCACCCCCGGCTCCTCGCACAGCCGGTTGAGGGCCCAGCTCATGTCGGTGCTGTCGGCGGTGGGCTGTTGCATGATCATGCCTGTGCGTTTCCTTCAGGATCGGCGGCCTCGGCGGTCAGGCCCGTGGTGAACGCCCGGCGGAGCGTCTCCAGGCCGGCCGCCGCCTCTTCGGGAGAGCGGGTGTCGGTGAGGGCTTCCTGGGTGGCGACGGCGGGCCGGGGCGTGGCGGGCTCCTGGCGTCGTTCGCGTTTGGGCAGGCCCTGCGGCGTGGTGGCCATGACGGGCGTGGGGGCGGGGACGGCCGTGGCGAGGGCCGGCGGCTGCGGCGCGGTGGGGGTCTCGTCCCCGCGGCGTTCGCCGGCCGCCGGTCTCTGCCCGGCCGGGGCGGGGTTGATGACGCTGCTCGGGATCAGGCACACCGCCTTCACCCCGCCGCTGCCAGAGGGGGCGCTGACGTCGACCCGGAAGCCGTAGTCGTGCGCCAGGCGGCCGATGACGGCGAAGCCGAGCTTGCGCTCGTCGGCCAGCCCGGCCACGTCGAGGTCCGCCCGCGCCGACAGCTGCCGCTCGGCCTCGGCCAGCTGGAAGGCGTTCATGCCGTAGCCGGCGTCCTCCACCACGATCCGCAGCCCGGCGGGGACCGCGGTGACGTAGACGCTGACGCGGTCGCTGGAGTAGGTGGCGGCGTTGCTGAGCAGCTCGGTCAGCGCGATGGTGATCGGCTCGACGACGCGGCCCTCGACGTACTGCTCGCCGACGTCGGGCAGGTAGGTGTGGTCGACCCGGTTGTAGGCGCTGATCCGCCCGCGGGCCCCCTCGACGATCTCGCGCAACGTGCAGTCCGCGCGCTGCATGCCGGGCCAGGAGCCGGTCAGCACGCGCAGCCGCTGCACGGCGTGCAGGCTCCAGGTGGTCAGCGCGTCGAGGTCGACCAGCGTCTGATGGAACGGGGTCTGGGTGGGGAAGTCCTGGAACGCCTCGTCGATCTTCATCTGCAGCCGGGCGAGGTACATCTGCACCTCGTCGGCCATGCCGCGCACGCCGGTGCGGGCCGAGCGGTCGATGTCGTCGCGAGTGGCCCTGATGGTCTCGCCGAGCAGGTCGATGGCGCTCTGGTGGTGCTGGGCCAGCAGGCTGTCCTTGAAGCCCGGGTGGAGCAGCGCCGGGACCCTCACGCCGGCGTGGCCGCGGGCCTGCTCGTCGGCCACCGCCTGGAGTCGCTGGAGCAGGTGACCGGACTCCTCGATCGCGGCGGCGTACCACTGCCGGTTCGTCTCGGCCTGCCGGCGCGCCTCCTGCAGCGACTTCTGCAGCGCCGCGCGTTCGGCCTGCTGGCCGCCGGTCTTGACCGGCGCCTGGACCGCTTTCACCGGGCCGGTGTCCGGGCCGGTGCCGGGGGTCCTTTCCGCCGGTCTCGCGGGGGCGGGGGCGGGGGTGCGTGGCGCGCGGGCGCGTACCGCGAGCGCGACGACGGCGCCCAGGACGACGGAGAGGGCGAGGACGGCTCCTAAGAGGGTCGCCACCGCGAAATCAGTTGTGATCACGACAGTCCTTGTTCGGCGCCGCGGGCCAGGCCGGGCGCGGCGAGAGGGCGGTGAGGGCCGCGTGCGGAATGGTGTCCCGCCGTCCGCGCGTGTCTTTCGCGGCACAGCAATATGAAAAATATTCGGAATTCGCTTGCCGGAGCCCCCGGAAAGGAGCCGGCCGAGGCCGGAGCGACGGCAACGCTGTGCCTGGCTTCCCTGACGACACGACTATCTCCGCAGCCACATATAGGAACACTCGCAAACCTTACGCACCCGCCTCGCCGGATGTCATGCCCACTTCGTTATCACACCTCTTGGGGCGCTTGTCTTCAATAGAAACCCCATCTCGCCCATTTCCGAAATATCCCCACGAAACTCTTATGGGCACGCCTCTAAGCGCCTTAAACGGAGACCGATTCGACGGCCGGCCGGGGGCGGGCGCCCTGCACACGGGCATACCGGCGGCATACCGGCCGTCACTAGCGTGCGTCCCGCAACCCTTCACGGCAGAGAGGAACGCGCATGACCCGCATCCGACGATGGGCGGTCCCGATCGCCGGCGCCCTGCTTCCCCTGGTCGCCGGAGTCTGCGCCGCACCGGCCGCGTCCGCGGACCCGATCGGCCCGACCTACACCTACGTCTACAGCCTCAAGGTGACCAGCACCCACACGGCCGCGGTCAAACGCAGCCCGGTGCTGGCCACCTGTTCGCCCGGAAAGGGCGGCACCTGCACGATCTCGAAGTCCCGCTCGGTCACCCGCTCCTTCGACCTCGGCCTCGGCGCTTCGCGCGGATTCGTCGCCGGCCAGCTGGGCTGGAGCAAGAGCGCCTCGGTCACGGTCACGGCGCAATGCACCTCCCCGCCGGCCACCAAGAGCAGCCAGGTCTACCGGGCTTACGCGCAGGGAATCAAGAAACGCTACACGATCACCAAGAAGACGTATTCACATTTCTCCAGCAAACCGAAGCTGGAGAAAATCCAGACGACCGGCGGTGAGGCGTTCAATCCCAAGGGCGTGTCCTGCTCTCTGTCTTGATCGCCTGCCCGGACGGGGGCCGGAGGACTCCGCGCGCGGACGGGAGGCGTCAGGCGGCGGAGCGCTCGGTGACGGGGCGGCGGCGCTGATCCGTCCGCTCGATCGCCGGCGGCACGTACGCCTGGTCGAGCGCGCCGACGTCGGCGCCGGGCGGGACGATCTCGTCGATCCGGTCGAGGAGATCGTCGCCGAGCGTCACGTCGAGGCCGGCGAGCAGGTCGTCGAGGTGGCTCATCGTGCGCGCCCCGACGAGCGCGCCGGTCACGCCGGGGTGGGCGATGGTGAACGCCAGGGCGAGGCGGGGCAGCGGCAGGCCGGCCTCCCCGGCCAGCGAGACGAGCCGCTCGACGGCGTCGATCCTGCGCTCGTCGTTGAGGTGGCTGAACAGGCCGGCGCGGCGCAGCTCGTTCGGGCCGCCCTTGCGGACGCGTCCCGAGAGGAGCCCTTGCGCGAGCGGGCCCCACACCAGCGTGCCCATGCCGTAGCGCTGGGCGACCGGCAGGATCTCGCGTTCGACGCCGCGGTTGAGCAGCGAGTACGGCGGCTGCTCGGTGTGGAAACGGGCCAGGCCGCGTCGCTCGGCCGTCCACTGGGCCTCGACGATGCCGGACGCCGGCATGTTGGAGGTCCCGATCGCCCGGACCTTCCCGCCGCGGATCAGGTCGGACAGCGCGGAGAGCGTCTCCTCCATGTCGGTGTCGGGGTCGGGCCGGTGGATCTGGTAGAGGTCGATGTGGTCGGTCCGCAGGCGGCGCAGCGAGTTCTCGACCGCGGTGACGATCCAGCGCCGCGAGGCGCCCTGGTGGTTGGGGTCGTCGCCCATCGGGCGGCTCACCTTGGTCGCCAGCACGACGTCGTCCCGCCGCCCCTCGATCGCCCTGCCGACGACCTCCTCCGAGCCGTGGTAGGCGTCGGCGGTGTCGATGAGGTTGATGCCCGCGTCGAGCGCCTTGTTGATGATGCGGGCCGAGTCCTCGGGATCGGGATTGCCGATCGACGGGGCGTACATGAGCGCGCCGAGCCCGTAGGGGCTGACCTTGATGCCGGTGCGGCCGAGTGTGCGGTAACGCATGGAAGATCGTCCTGTTCTGAGAGGGTCGCGAAGGGCCGATGCGGCGCTTCGCCGGTGGCCGGCCGGGCCGTCTCCCAGTCTGCGGAGGTACGGGCGGCGGCGGTAGAGACGTCCTTATCCGGGGACGGGCCGTCCCTGGTTACGCCCGGCGTCAGGAGGCAGGGTAGGAGTGTGGACAGAACGGAACTGGCCGACTTCCTGCGCCGTTGCCGGGCCCGGATCACGCCCGCCGACGTAGGGCTGTCGCAGGGCGCGCGGCGCCGTACGCCCGGCCTGCGCCGCGAGGAGGTGGCACAGCTGGCGGGCATGTCCGCCGACCACTACACGCGGCTGGAGCAGGCCAGGGGCTCGCGCCCCTCCCGCCAGATGCTCGCCGCCGTCGCCCGCGCGCTGCGGCTGACCGGTGACGAACGGGACCATCTCTTCCACCTGGCCGGTGAGGAGCCCCCGCGCGACCGGCCGACCACGGAGCACGTCCGCCCCGGGCTGCTGCTCGTCCTCGACCGGCTGACCGACATTCCCGCCCAGGTGGTCAACGACCGCGGCGACGTGCTCGCGCGCAACGCGATGGCCAGGGCGCTGCACGGTGACGTGTCCGCACTCCCCGAGGCGGAGCGCAACATCACCTGGCGCTACTTCACCGACCCCTCGGCCAGGGAGCTCTACCCGCCCGAGGAGCACGACCACGCCGCCCAGGTGGCGGTGGCGGATCTGCGGGCCGCGCTGGCCCGCCGCCCTGACGACGCGCGGCTGGCGGGGCTCGTACGCCGGCTCCGCGCCCGCAGCGAGGAGTTCTCGGCGCTGTGGGACGACCATCGCGTCGCCGTCCGCCGCAGCGACGTCAAGCGCTTCCTGCACCCGGTCGTCGGCCTGCTGGAGCTGGACTGCGAGGTGCTGCTGAACCCGGAGCACGACCAGCGGCTGATCGTCTACACCGCCCGTCCGGGCAGCGGGTCGTACGAGCGGCTCGAACTGCTGCGCGTGGTCGGCCTGCAGAATCTGACCCGCGGCTGAGCCCGCGACGGTTCGACACGCCCGGCTGCCCGCCGCCGCACGGACCGGCCGAATTTCTCCGCATGATTACTCACAGTGACGGGCATAACGCTCTTCGTCTCCCCAATGGACCACCTAGTCCGAAATATGCCTATCTATCGGGGAAATGGAGCTAGCGGTGATGCGGAGCAGCGGCACCCTACTCGTCAGTACGCTCACGGCGGCGGTGGTGCTGACCGCCGGATGCGCGCCGGGGATGCCCGGCGGCGCGCAGCAGGAGGGCCCGGCGGCGCCGACGCCGCCGCCGGTCCTGTCGATCACACCGGTCGACGGCACGAAGCAGGTCCCGCCGGACACCGGGATCGCCATCAAGGTCACCGGCGGCAGAGTCACCAGCCTCACCCTGGCCGACGCCGCCGGGCACCAGATCGAGGGCAGCATGGGCATGGACGGCACCTGGCGTCCCCGATGGCCGCTGAAGCCGGCCACGGCGTACACGGTGAGCGCGCAGGCCACCAGCCCCGACGGCCGGCAGGTGGCGGCGAAGCGGGCCGCGTTCACCACGCTGAAGCCGAAGCGGGTGCTGAAGAGCGGCATGTCGCCGCTCGAAGGCGAGAAGGTCGGCGTCGGCATGCCGATCCAGCTGCTGCTGTCGGACCCGGTCACCACGCAGAAGGACCGGGCCGCGGTCGAGCGGTCGCTGACCGTGCGGATGTCGCAGCCGGTCGAGGGCGGGTGGAGCTGGGTGAGCGACACCGAGGTCCAGTTCCGGCCGCGCGAGTACTGGCCGGCGGGCGAGCGGGTCACCGTGGTCGCCCACCTGGCCGGGCTGCGGATCGGGCGGAACATGTGGGGGACCAGGGACCGTACGGTGAACTTCAGCGTCGGCCCCGAGCACATCACCACGATCCGCAACAAGGCACACCGGGCGGTCGTCCGCAAGAACGGCGAGGTCGTCAAGACCATCCCGGTCAGCCTGGGCAAGCCGGGCTACGAGAGCTGGTCCGGCACCATGATCGCCCAGGAGAAGGCGGCCGACTTCCTCATGGACTCGGCCACCGTCGGCATCCCCGGCGAATATCTCCATCACACCAAGTGGAACGTGCGGATGACGTACAGCGGCATGTTCTTCCACGCCGCGCCCTGGTCCGTCGCCTCGCAGGGGCATAGCAACGTCAGCCACGGATGCGTGAACGCCGGCTCCGACAACGCCCGCTGGTTCTACAACTTCACCCAGCGTGGCGACATCATCAAGGTCAAGGGGACCTCGCGCAGGCTCCGCTTCGGCAACGGGCCGACGCCGTGGGCCAAGACGTGGCAGGAGTGGCAGGCCGGCAGCGCTCTCACCGGCTCGTCCGACGCCTGACGGGGCGGGGTCTCGTCCGCGCGGCGTGGACGGCGAACCGCAGCTCAGCGCGGTGGCGACAGAAAACGCCGAACGGGACGGACGTGCACTTGTGTGGCGGGACTTTCGGCGCTACTGCGGTATGGCTACGATCGGGCACCAATCGCCAGTACGGCGATCTTGGGATCTTGGATCAACCGAACGGCGAGGAGAGTACCCGGCACATGGCTGGATGGGGCAGGGGCGGACGGCGGCGGTCGAAGGCGCCCGGTGACGGGGGCACGCCTCCCGGATCCGCCGGCGGCGGGCCGAAGCGCCCGGCCGTCCGCCGGCTGCGATTACGTACGGTGCTGCTCACCGTCGTGATCGTGCCGAGCGTGACGTTCACGCCGCTGCTGGCGTCCGGCATGAACCAGCTGTTCACGCAGTGGCAGGCGGAGAAGGCGCAGCTGGCGCTGGCCGACACGACGGTCGGCCGGCCCGTGGCCGAGCTGTTCTTCGCGCTCGACCAGGAGCGCCGGTTCACCGCGCAGGCGCAGGCCGCCCCGCGCGCCGCCGCCCGTGACAGGCTCGCCGTCCAGCGCCGGGCCACCGACCGGGCCGTACGGGCGTTCCGTCCCCTGGCCGGCGCCGACCTCACCGATGGGCAGCGCGGGCTGGCCGACGCGATCTCCCGCACCGTCGGCTCCCTCAGCCTGCTCGAGCAGCAGCGCAAGGCGGTGGACGCCGGGACGGCCGGCGCCACGCAGACGTTCAACTACTACAGCGGCGTCCTGGTGTCCGGCCTCGGCGTGCTGACCGCGCTCAGCAACACCGACGAGGGCCGGCTGAACACCGAGGCGCAGGCCCTCGTCGACCTGTTCTGGATCATCGACATGGTGGGGCGCGAGGACGCCGTCCTGGCCCGCGGCTGGGAGAGCGGGCGGCTGACGAGGATCGAGTACGGCTTCGTCACCGAGGCCGCCGGCACCAGGAACCACCTGCTGCGCGCCCGGGTGCTGCCCGCGCTCACCGGCGGCGAGACCCGGCACGCGAAGATCGCCGAAGGCCAGGCGTGGCAGACCATGACCGCCGTGGAGGGGCGGCTGTCCACCGCCGCCGGCGCCGCGAGCGACCAGGTCAGGTTCCGCGAGGACGCCGCCGCCTGGCGTTCGTCCGTGCAGACGGTGACCGCGCAGCTGCGCGAGCTCGTCGAGCTGCGCAGACAGCACGTCTCCGCGGTCGGTCACGCCCACGCCGACATGATCTTCACGGTCTTCGTCAGCGTCTCCACCGTCGGCCTGCTCGCCCTCGGCCTGGTCGTCTTCGCGAGCTGGCGGCTGACCTCCGTGCTCCGGCGGCGCATCCTGCACCTGCGCCAGGACGCCCAGGAGCTGCGCGAGCGGCTGCCCGACGTGGTCGCCAGGCTCGAACGCGGCGAGGACGTCGACGTGGACGCCGAAGTCCGCAAGATCGAGCCCACCGGCGACGAACTCGGCGAACTCGGGCAGGCGCTCAACCTGGCCCGCCGCAGCGCCGTCCGTACCGCGATCAGGCAGGCCGAACAGCACCGCGGCTTCCAGCGCATGCTCCAGCGCATCGCCCGCCGCACCCAGATCCTCATCGGCCTGCAGCTGAAGAAGCTGGACGAGCTGGAGCGCAGGCACGAGGACCCCGAGGTGCTGGAGGGGCTGTTCGATCTCGACCACCTCACCGCCCGGCTGCGCCGCTACGAGGAGAACCTGGTCATCCTCGGCGGCGGGCAGCCGCAGCGCCGCTGGCGCAGGCCCGTACGGCTGCTCGACGTGCTGCGCGCCGCGCAGAGCGAGGTCCAGGACTACCGCCGCGTCTCGATCGACGTCGAGGGCGAGTCCTGGATCGCCGAGCGCGCGGTGGGGCCGGTGATCCACGTGCTGGCGGAGCTGATGGAGAACGCCACCACGTTCTCCAAACCGCTGACTCCGGTGGAGGTGCGGGCCGCGCCGGTCAGCCGGGGCATCGCCGTCGAGATCGAGGACCGCGGCCTGGGCATGGAGCCCGAGCGGTACGCCTCCTTCAACGCGCTGCTCCAGGCGCCGCCGCGGCTCGACGTCATGACCCACGCCGACGACGTGCGCCTCGGGCTGTACGTGGTCGCGCGGCTGGCCGCGAACCTGGATCTCCAGGTGGAGCTGCGGCCTTCGGCCTTCGGTGGCACCCGGGTCATCGTGCTCGTGCCCGAATCGCTGGTGGTTCGCCGGCCGCCCGCCGCCGTACCGGAGGAGGAGGGCCGGGAGGCGGGGGGCTCGCGGGCGCGGTCCCAGGCGGGCACGGCCGACGCCCGCCGGTCGGACGGCTCTTCGGAGGGCCGTTCGGTCGGCTCTACGGTTGCCTCTTCTGGGGGCCGTTCGGACGGACGGTCGCCGACCCGTGGCGGCGCACGCACACCGGCGTCCGGCACCGCCACCTCCACCAGGAGGGGTGCTCACGCCGGCACCGCCGCCGAAGCCGACACCGGCGTCATCGAGCTCAACGGAGCCGGCGCCGGTGAGGGGGCTGGTGCCGGCACCGGTGCCGAGGACCCTGTCGGGGGCGCCGGCTCCCCTGCCCCTTCCTCCGCCCCTGCGGCGGCTCCCGCGGGCCGTCCGCCGCTCCCCCAGCGGGTACGCCAGGCCAGCCTGGCCGCCGAGCTCAGACCCCCGGCGGGGGCGGCCCAGAACGGCCGGGCCGCCCGCGAACAGCCCAGCCGCGACCAGCCCGATCGACCCGTCCGGTCCGGCGCCACGATCGGCGCCTTCCAGCGGCAGTCGCGCAAGCGCCGTACCGGTGACGACACCGCCGATGACCGGCCGAGCGCGTCCCCCGACCCCAGTCCGCCCACGACGAAAGACCGATCATGACGCAGCGCACCACCGCCACCAACGTAGACCTGGACTGGCTGCTGGACGGCCTGGTCGATCGGGTCGCGGGCACGCGGCACGCCATCGTGCTGTCCGACGACGGCCTCGTGATCAGCCGGTCGCGGGGCCTCGAACGCGCCAACGCCGAACGCCTGGCCGCCATCGCCACCGGCCAGCAGAGCCTGGCGCACGGCGTCGGGCAGCTCTTCGGCGGCGGACCGGTCCACCAGGTCATCATCGAGATGGCCGATCTGTGGCTGTTCATCATCGCCGCGGGCCAGGGGTCGCATCTGGCCGTGCTCGCCTCCCAGGAGGTGGACGCCGAGCTCATGAGCGTCGCGATGCACACCCTGATCCAGCAGGTCGGCCAGAAGCTGGGCACCGACCCGCGCACCCGGCACGGCCGCGAAGCCAGGGGTCACGGATGAAACACTGGACGGACGGGTTCGCCGACGACGACGCGGACGAACCCCTTGTCCGTCCTTACACGATCACCGGCGGCCGGACCACGTCCGAGCGGGGCGACCTGACGCTGATCACGGTGATGTCGGCGGTGCCCGAGGCCGCCGTGGAGCAGGGGCGCGGCCGGCGCAAGCTGCAGCCGGAGCACCGCACGATCCTGACGCTGTGCGCGCGTCCCCAGGCGGTGGCGGAGATCGCCTCCGCGCTGGACCTTCCGGTGTCGGTGGCCAAGATCCTCATCGGTGACCTGATCGACACGGGTCAGTTATGGGCCAGGCAGCCGGCGTACGCGTGGGCGGGCACCGGGCCCGACATGGCGATCCTCAAGGCAGTAAGGGATGGGCTACGTGAACTCTGACCAGGGGGACGACGCTCCCCTGGCGGTGAAGATCCTGGTCGCCGGCGGGTTCGGCGTCGGGAAGACGACCATGGTGGGCGCGGTGAGCGAGGTCGCCCCGCTGCGTACGGAGGAGTACCTGACCCATGCCAGCGTCGGCGTCGACGACCTGGAGGACCTGAGCGGCAAATCCACCACCACCGTGGCGCTCGACTTCGGCCGCATCTCGATCGGCAGCGGGCTCGTGCTCTACCTGTTCGGCACGCCGGGCCAGGAACGGTTCTGGTTCATGTGGAACGATCTCGTCAACGGCGCGCTGGGGGCGGTGGTGGTGGTCGACACCCGGCGGCTGGAGGTCAGCTTCGCCTCCATCGACTTCTTCGAGGGGCGCGGGATCCCGTTCGTCGTCGGCGTCAACTGTTTCCACGGCGTCCGCGACCGGACGCCGGAGGAGATCAGGGCGGCGCTCGACCTCGATCCGCAGGTGCCGCTGCTGCTCTTCGACGCCCGGGAGCGGAGGCAGGGGCGCGATGTGCTGCTGGCCCTCATCGACCAGCTGATGGCCGCCCGGCCGCACAGCACACCGCACCCCGTACCCTGACCGCCCCTCAGCCGGTCGCCGAGCCGTTCAGCCGCGCTCAGGCCCGGCCATGGCCGGCGCACCACTGTGTCCAGGTGGTGGCCCCCTTGCCGAGCTGCTTGTTGTAGAACGACGTCCAGGAGTTCTCGCTCGGCCCCGGCTCGGCGGGGGCGGCCTTGTAGAGCGGGTGGTTCGCCTCGACCTCGGCCCGCAGCCACGGCTCGACCTGCTTGTACGAATCCAGCGACCAGCTGCGCGCGTGGTAGGTCAGCTGGCCGCGTACGTCGCTCTCGGCCAGGCACATGAACGGCGCCCACGGGCTGGTCCTGGCCCAGCTGATCTTCGTCTTCATCGCGCCGGGCGGGACGCCGGGCCCGGTGCGGACGGCGACCTCGCGTTCGTCGACGGAGAAGTCGAACATCTCCTGCGCCGCGTACACGCCACCGGCCAGGCCGAACCGCTCGCCGAGCGTGGCGCCCAGGTCGGCGCGCACGGGGATGTCGCTCGTCCACACGGTCTCGTCGTGCAGTTGCTGCAGCGGCGGGCCCGCGTACGAGGAGCTGATCGGGAACGGCCCGAAGTTGACCAGGTCGTTGTTGATCGGCACGACCGGGTACGTCCTGCCGTCGATCGGGTTCTTCCACTCCCGCAGCACCCGCCGCGGATCGGCCGGGTCGGTGTAGAAGACGATCTCCCTGGAGAGCTGGTAGAGCTGGTTGGTGTCGGGGACCCGGTAGAGGCGCCGGATGTTGTACCCCTCGATGTTGAACAGCTTCTGGCCGTGGCGCAGCGCCGGGTCCAGGGCGTTGCCCTCGACGTTGGCGTACACCGAGCCGGAGATCCGGAACACCATGTCCTTGCCGTCGGGACGCCCGAACGTCTGCAGGGACAACTTCCCGCTCTTGTCGGTCACCGTCGCGTAGACCGGCCCGGGATGCGTGGGCCCACCGGCCCCGTCGTGCGCCGCCACGCCCGGGACGCCGGTGCTGAGGAAGATCGCGAGCGGAGCCAGCAGCCCGGTGATACGTCGTCTGATCACGTCCGGCCTTTCCTGCCGAGAGGGGTTCCTGCCGAGGGGATTCCCGCGGAGGAGGGAGCGAGCAGCGCCATATTGTGATCATGCCGGGCAAAGGATTGTCCACCACAAATGCAACTATTTCGGGCCGCAGATGCCCAGGGCCTGGCCGATCAGGGCGGGGTTCTCGACGGTGTCGAGCAGGGCCATGGCGTAGTCGGCGCGGGAGAGTTGCATCGCCCCGCCCGTGGCGTCGGCCTCGAAGTCGATGTGCACGCGCCCGGCCGGTGGCTTGTCGTTGAGCATGGTGCCGCGGGCGATGCTCCAGTCGAGCAGGCTGGCCTGGAGCATGCCCTCGGCGCGGGCGAGGTCCACGTACGCGGCCCGGAAGAAGAGCCAGGCGAGGGTGACCGCGAGGCGGGGGCGGGTGGCGGGCACCGAGCGGCTGCTGGTCATCACCACCCGCCGTACGCCGCTCTCCCGCATGGCGGTGATGAGGGTGCTCGCGATCCGGCTGCCGCCGACCGCGGCGACGACGGCGTCCTGTCCCTGGACGGCCTCGCGTACGGCGTCGAGGTCGTGCGCGTCTCCCCTGCGCACGTCCGCCAGGCCGGTGTGGCCGGTGAGCAGTTCGGGGCGGCGGGCGAAGGCGGTGATCTCGTGCCCGCGCTCGACGCCTTGGGTGAGGACGTGCTTGCCGGTTCTGCCGGTCGCGCCGATGACCAGGAGCTTCATGTAGTGCCTCCTTCTATATGGCAAGTTGCACTATAGCGTACGGCTTGATGGAGTGCGCTCGCTATAGTGCGTGGTGCACTACGAAGAGGCAGGGGGAAACGTGGCGCGGCGTCCTGATCTGGTCGGCCTGACGGTGCTGGCCATGCTCTCCATCCGGAACAGCCACCCCTACGAGCTGCACCGCTTCATCGTCGACACGCACAAGGACTACGTGACCGGGCTGCCCAGGAGCCTCTACCACGCGGTCGAGAAGCTGGCCGGCGAGGACCTCATCGCGCCCGTCGAGACCACCAGGGAAGGCCGCCGGCCGGAGCGCACGGTCTACGAGATCACCGACGAAGGCCGCCGTGAGCTGTCCACCAGGCTCCGGACGCTGCTGCAGGACCCGGGGCCTGAGCGCCGTACGTTCACCGCGGCCATCTCCCTCATCGGCGTCCTGCCGGTGGCCGACGCGCTGAAGGCGCTGCGCGGCCGCGCGGCGGCGCTCGAAGGGACGCTCGCCGGTCTGAACGGTCATCTCAAGGCCCTGGAGGACGAGGGGCTGCCCGAGGTGCTGGTGATCGAGCTCGACTATCAGCGGACGCTGAGCGAGACCGAGCTGGCCTGGGTCAGGCGGCTGGTCGAACGCCTGGAGAAGGGCGAGCTCACCTGGACCGGCACCGTCAACAGGGAACTGCTGGCCCAGGTGCTCGACGAGTCATGAGGGCGCGTTCCTGGACAGGGTGAGGACGGCTCCGCTCATGAGAGCGGGTTGCGGGGCAGCACGAGGGTGAGGACGGCTCCGCCGCCTGGCGCGTTGGCGGCGGTGAGGGTGCCGCCGTGCAGGCGGGCGTTCTCGGCGGCGATGGCCAGCCCCAGGCCGCTGCCCTCGCTCCTGGTACGGGCCGCGTCGCCCTTGGTGAAGCGGTCGAAGACGTGCGGCAGCAGGGCGGCGGGGATGCCGGGGCCGTCGTCGGAGACGATGACGGCGACCCGATCGGCGTCGGCCGTGACCCGGACGAGCACCGACGCCTGGGTGGCTTCGTGCCGCGGCGCATTCGCCTGGGTGCCGCCGTGTCGTAGCGCGTTGCCGACCAGGTTGGCGAGGATGACGTCGACCCGGCGCGGGTCGAGGCGGGCCCGCAGCCCCGCGGGGACCTCGGCGCCTACCCGGTCCTGCCAGTGCCGTACCGCGAGCGTCTTGACGACCAGCTCGCGCAGGTCGACCTCGTCGAGGTTCAGCACGGCCGCGCCGGCGTCGAAGCGGGACACCTCGATCAGGTCCTCGACCAGCCGGGTGAGCGACCGCGTCTCGTCGGCCACCAGCCGCAGCGCCTCGGCGGTCAGGGGGTCGAGGCGGCCGGAGCCGGCGTCGGCGTCGAGCACCCCGGTCACGGCGGCCATGGCCGCCAGCGGCGTGCGCAACTCGTGGGAGACGTCGGCGGCGAAGCGGCGCGCCCGCGCCTCCATGTCCCGCAGCGCGGCGGCGTCCGCCTGGAGCGTCGCCGACATGACGTTGAACGTACGGCCGAGGTCGGCCAGCTCGTCATCGCCCGAGACGGTGACCCGGGTGTCCAGCGCGCCGCCCGCCACCTGCTCGGCGGCCGCCCGCAACCGCCGGACCGGCCGCAGCAGCCTGCCGGCGGCCAGCAGCGCCGCGACGACGGAGACCAGCGCGACGGGCAGGGCTCCGGCGCGGACGGCGGTGGCCAGGGCCTCCACGTCCCGCTGCTGGGAGGCCAGCGAGAACGAGGCGTAGACGACCAGCGGCGGCGGGTCGTCCGGGCGTGCGGTGTCGCCGTCGTCAGCGTCGGTGGCGGCGGGACCGTCAGCGTTGGTGGCGGTGACCGGGAGGGCCACGGCCAGCCAGGGCGTCCCGTCCCGGTGGAACCGCTGGGCGAGCGCGGTGGTCGCCGTGGCGGCGCGGGCGCGTAGCGACGCGGGCAGCGGCGGCGCCTGCGGCCCCGCCGTGACGAGGGATCCGCCACGGTAGGACAGCGCGGTACGCCAGCCCCGCCCGGACCCGGCGAGGTCGAGCTGCACCGCCAGCGTACGCAGATCGGCCCGCGCGGGGTCGGCGGGCAGGTCGGGCGCCCTGAAGGCGAGGTGGCCGCGCAGCTCACGCAGGGCGTCCGCCTGTACGCCGTCCACGATCGCGTCGCGGCCCTGACGGAAGGTGAACATGGCGCCCGTCAGCGCGCTCAGCACCGAGACCAGCAGGAACACCAGCACCAGCTGGGCCCGCAGACCGCGCAGCCGCTTCACAGCGGGCCGAACCGGTAGCCGAAGCCCCGCACCGTCTGCACGTAGCGGGGACTGCGCGGATCGTCCTCGATCTTGGCCCGCAACCGCATCACACACGCGTCGACCAGCCGGTAGTCGCCGTGGAAGCTGTGCTCCCAGACCTGTTCGAGCAGTTGCTGGCGGCTGAAGGTCTGTTCGGGGGCGGCCGACAGGAACAGCAGCAGTTTCAGCTCGGTCGGCGCCATGGCCACCTGTTCGCCGTGCTTGAGCACGCGCAGGGCGATCCGGTCCACGAGCAGGTCACCGTACTGGCCGCGTGGCTGTCCCGTGGGGCCCGCGTGGCCGGTCCTGCGCAGCACCGCGCGCATCCGCGCCTCGATGACCTCGGCGCTGGCCGGCTTGACCACGTAGTCGTCGGCGCCCGCCTCCAGCCCGACGACGACGTCCACGTCGTCGTCACGCGCGGACAGGATCACGATGGGCACCTGACTGAACGCGCGGATGCGGCGGCACGTCTCCAGGCCGCTCATGCCGGGCAGCATCAGATCGAGCAGCACCACCTCCGGGGCGCTGGCGACCAACTCGGCCAGCCCCTCCTCACCGGTCGCCACGAGCACGGTCTCATGCCCTCGGTGCCGCAGCCCCACACTCACTCCACGGCGCACAGCCGGATCGTCCTCAATGACCAGTACGCGCGTCACAGAACACCTCCCCGGCCCAACGAACCGCTTCCTTCACCGGTCGGTTTGTTCGTGCTGCCCTTCTGGGCGGAGGGCTTGGCGGATCCGTTGCCGTCGCATTCGACCAGCCAAGGGGTGTTGCCCATGCCGGGCTCGAACACCCGGACTACCGCGTCTTCGCCCACGCCGGGGACGGCGGCGGCGGTGCACACCAGTTGGCTGACGGCCACGTGCGGCAGGTCCCGTACCAGCCAGGGCAGGTGCAGCTCGACCCCGTCCCGGCGCGCTGTGGCGCGGAGCTCGCGGTCCGCCGTGGGGAGCTTGGTGTCCAGCCCGCGGGCCCGTTCCTCCGCCGTGGGGCCGGACAGCAGCGCGTCCATCGCCTGCTGCAGCCGATCGCCCGCCGCCGCCGGTCTGGACACCGGCCACGTGCCCTGCGGCGTCACGAAGTACACCCGCAGCAGGCTGCCGCTGTCGGCGGTCAGGCCACCGCGGACCGGCTGACCGGCGGGCAGCGCCTCGGTGTCGCTGATCCCGCACCCGGCCGACACCGCCACCGCGATGAGGGCGGTGTTCACGACGGCGATCAGGCGCCGGGCACCTTCTCGACGGTGACGCCGACCTGCCGCCGCAGCCCCCGCGATCACGGCGGCGATCGCCCGGCCGACGCCTCCCCGACAGCGCCGCCGGCCTGTCACCTGTCCAGGCGCCCGCACCGTCCTCGACACCGCCGACGCTCCTACCGGCCCTGGCGCGTCCGACGTACCCGACGCACCCGGCACCCCTGCCGTGCTCGGCACGTCCAACGGTTCCCCAGTTTCTTGCGCTCCCGATGTGGACGCGGTGCGTGTGGGCGTGGGGGTGAGTCTTCTGTTCGGCATGCCCTCTCTCCGGCTACAGGTGGTCGAGCCTGCTCACGTCAACCGTTCCCGCGCCGAGATCCGGGCGCGGCAGTGCCGCCCACACTCCCACCGCGAGTGCTCCCGCGAGCGCCAGCGCCGCCCATCCGCGACGCCCGGTGGCCCAGCGGGCGCGCAGTCGTACCGGGTTCTCCACGGCGGCCTTCGACACTACCGCAGCCAGCAACGACAGCCCGGCCGCGACCGACGTCCAGGCCCAGCCGTCGAGACCGGCCAGCGGCCGGGGCAGCAGCAGGTAGACGGGCCAGTGCCACAGGTAGAGGCCGTAGGACACTTCCCCCAGGCGGCGCGGCACCGCGCTGCCGATCACCCGGCCGGCCAGGCCGTCCGGTGTACGGGCCAGCAGGGCGATCAGTACGGCGCCGGCCAGGGAGTGGGCGAACATCCCGCCCTGGAACAGGCCGGGAGCCTTCTCCTCCGCCGCCAGCAGCCACGACGCCGACAGCCCGCACAGGAGCAGGGCGCAGAGCAGGTTCACGACCGCGCGCGACAGGCCCGCGAGGGCGGCCTTGACGGGTGCGGTGGCGGCTGCGGCGCCGAGGAGCAGGGAGAAGGCGCGGGTGTCGGTGCCCTCGTAGGCGCGGGTCGTGTCCACCGCGGTCCCCAGCCAGGCCATGAGCGTCACCGAGACGAGCGCGCCGGCGAACGCGACCACGGCCACCCGCCGGTGCCCGCCGGGCCCCCGGCCGGCCAGCGCCACGACCAGGGGCCAGAGCAGGTAGAACTGCCACTCGACGCCGATGCTCCACAGATGGGCGAAGAGATGGGTGCCTGCGGCGTTCCAATATCCGACCTGCTCGCCGATGTAGTGCCAGTTCACCAGTTGCGCGGCCACCCACGGCGCGTCCGTCAAGGCCGAGCGCAGCATGCCGGACGTGGCGAACGCCCAGGCCAGCAGCAATGTGGCCGGAACGAGGACAGCCAGAGCGGGCAGCAGCCGACGGGCCCTGCGCCCCCAGAAGGCCGCCAGGTCGAGGCGTCCGCGCCGGTCGAGCTCTGCCAGCAGCAGCCCCGTGATCAGGAACCCCGAGAGGACGAAGAACAGGTCGACACCGAGGAAGCCGCCGCTCAGGTGCCCGGCATGGAAGAGCAGGACGGCCGTGACGGCGAGCCCACGCAGCCCGTCAAGCGCCCCGATGTGCGCACGCGGAGCTACCGGGGAGTGCGTGAGTGAAGCTTGAGGTGGAGGTGGGATCGAGGCCCGAGGTGGAGCCGGGGTCGGGGACGGGGACGGAGTTGGGGAGGGGGATGGGGATGGGGGCGTCATCAGGCGCAGCCGAGTTTGACGTATCGTTCGTCGCCGGTCCATGAGCCGGTGGCCCAGGTGGCGGGGGCGGCTGGGGTGAAGTCGGTCAGTGCTCCCAGTTGCTTGGTGAACCAGGTGGCGAAGGCCGCTGAGCCCTGCTGGCAGGAGTGGATGCCGTCCTTGGCGCGCTGTGCCCGTTCGGCGGAGTAGTCGTTCCCCCACAGCTGGGAGGCGTCCAGGTAGCGGGCGTTCTCGGCCTCGGCGGCCCTGGCCGCCATCTTGGGAGCGCTCTTGATCGCGGCCGCGTGCGGACGGAAGAAGTCGTCGATCTTGAACGGTGGCGCGGGCACGAGCACGAGGCGGGCTCCGCCGTCCTTGGCCGTCCTGGCAAGCTTGCGATAGGCGGTCAGTTGCTGGCGTCCGGTCCCCCAGTCGTAGGTGGTGATCTGGTAGGCGACCACGGTCGGCCGGAACGACGTGAGGTGCTTCTGGAGCGTCTTCCAGGTGCTCTTGGCCCCCATCTTCGTCACCGGGTGGTCACCGGCGACGACGTTGCCGCCGCCGTCGGACGTGGCGTTCATGAATTCCACGCCTCCGGCCTCCAGCGCGGCCTCCAGGGCGGGAGCCTGCGCGCCCGCGATGGAGTCGCCCATCCACAGCACCCTGACGCCGGTCGCCTTCGCGGGCTTGTCGTGCGATGCGGCGGATGCGGTCGATCCGTCCTGGCCGCCCGCCTGCGCGCCGCAGGCCGCCAGCGGGACGGCCAGCGCGACGGTCAGGGCGGCGGCGCCGGCCGATCGGGCGCGGCCGCGGGCGATCCTGGAGAACTTGCTCGTCGAATGCATGGCCATCAAGCAACCAGACGAACGGTGGCCTCGACCGTCTTGTCATCGTTTCATCACATGATGGGAGAGCGGCCATCACAGACACGCCCGTCCAGCCGCCGGCCGCCCAGAGATCGTCGATTGACCGGCGGCGGGAGGCGGAACAGGATCCCGAGCATGGATGTGTTCCAGCAGGCCCGGCTCGGCCCCCTCACGCTGCGCAACCGCATCATCAAGGCCGCCACCTTCGAAGGCATGGCCAGGAACGCCCTCGTCGGCGACGACCTCATCGCCTTCCACCGCGCCCACGCCGCCGGCAGCGCCGCCATGACCACCGTCGCGTACTGCGCCGTCGCCCCGGAGGGCCGTACCCAGCGCCACCAGCTCTGGATGCGGCAGGAAGCCCTGCCCGGCCTGCGCCGCCTCACCGACGCCGTGCACGCGGAGGGCGCGGCCGTCTCCGCTCAGCTCGGGCACGCGGGGCCCGTCGCCAACAGCAGGTCCACCCGGCTGCCCGCGCTGGCGCCGTCCGCCCGGGTGAATCCTCAGGCCATGGCCATGACCCGCCGGGCCACCGTCGCCGACATCGAGCGGATCACCGCCGCGCACGCCACCGCCGCCGAGCTCGCCGTACGGGCGGGGTTCGACGCCGTGGAGATCCATCTCGGGCACAACTACTTCGCCAGCTCGTTCCTCAGCCCCAGGCTCAACAGGCGCCGCGACGCCTACGGCGGCTCGCTGGCCAACCGGGCCAAGGTCGCGCTCGGCGCGGCCCGCGCCGTCCGCGACGCCGTCGGTGACCGCGTCGCCGTGCTGGCCAAGCTGAACATGGACGACGGCGTACGCGGCGGCCTGGGGATCGAGGAGAGCCTTGAGGTGGCGCGGTGGCTCGAACGGGACGGCAGCCTGGACGCCCTCGAACTCACCTGCGGCAGCTCCCTGCTGAACCCGATGTACCTCTTCCGCGGCGAGGCTCCGCTGCGCGAGTTCGCGGCCACGTTCAAGCAGCCGATGCGTCTGGGCGTCAGGCTCACCGGCGGCCGGTTCATCCGCGCCTACCCCTACCAGGAGGCCTACCTCCTCGACAGCGCCCGCCGGTTCAGGGCCGCGCTCAAGCTGCCGCTGATCCTGCTGGGCGGCATCAGCCAGCGCGCCACGATGGATCTGGCCATGGCCGAGGGCTTCGAGTTCGTGGCCATGGCCCGCGCGCTGCTGCGCGAGCCCGACCTGGTCAACCGGCTGCGGGCCGATCCCGCGACCCGGTCGTTGTGCGTGCACTGCAACAAGTGCATGCCGACGATCTTCACCGGTACCCACTGTGTCCTGGCCTGAGTGGGCGAGGAAGGCCGCCCTCATCTCGTCGGAGGGCGGCCTCGTGGTCAGTCCCGGTGGTCCTCCAGGAGTTGCCGTAGCCGGGTGACGAGCTCG
This sequence comes from Nonomuraea fuscirosea, assembly GCF_035917475.1. Lineage (NCBI taxonomy): Bacteria > Bacillati > Actinomycetota > Actinomycetes > Streptosporangiales > Streptosporangiaceae > Nonomuraea > Nonomuraea fuscirosea. The sequence goes on from NZ_CP109074.1 coordinate 4,766,344, forward strand.
GTGTGGTCGGCGGCGGGTGGCAGGTGGTCGGCGGCGTCGGCCCACAGGTCGGTCGCCGCGCGGCCCAGCCGGGGCTCGACGCCGGTGGCCTCGGCCAGGTCGACCGCGATGCGCATGTCCTTGAGCATCAGCCGCAGGCCGAACCCGGAGTCGAACGTCCCGGGCAGCACGTAGTCCGGCCATTTGCGTTCGGTGGAGCCGCTGCGGCCGCTGGAGCCGTTGACGGCCTCCAGCATGACCGCCGGGTCGAGGCCGAAGCGCTGGCCGGCGAGCATGGCCTCGCTGGTGAGCAGCAGGTGGGTGGCCGACATGAGGTTGTTCAGCGCCTTGAGGGCGTGTCCCGCGCCGGCCGGGCCGAGGTGCAGCACCCGGCGGCCGACCGTCTCCAGGATCGGGCGCACCCGGTCGAAGTCGCCGGGCTCGCCGCCCGCCATGACGGTGAGGGTGCCGTCCACGGCGCCTTTGACGCCGCCGGAGACGGGCGCGTCCACCAGGCCCACCCCTCTGGCGGCGGCCCGCCCGGCGAGCGCGCGGGTGCTCAGCGGGCGCGAGGAGCCCATGTCGACGACGACCGTGCCCGGCGCGGCCGCCGCCAGGAGGCCGTCGTCGTGCATGACGGCCTCCACGACGTCGGAGTCGGGCAGCATGAGGACGACGGCGTCGGCCCCTCGCGCGGTGGCGGCGGCGTCGGCGGCGATCCCACCATCCAGGTCGGACGCGGCCAGGTGGCCGGCGAGGGCGTCCACGGAGGCGCGGGCCCGGTCGTAGGCTCTGATCCGGTAGCCGGCCGCGAGGAGCCTGCGGACCATGGGCAGGCCCATGTTGCCCAGGCCGACGAACCCGATCGTGGCGCCGGGCTTGAGCGGGGTGCCGTTCAGGGGATCGTCACCCCATCCGCGCGCAGCTCCCCGAGCGTGCGCTCGGCGATGCGGAACGCCTCCAGCGCCGCGGGCACGCCGGCGTAGATCGCCGTCTGCAGCAGCGCCTCCTGGATCTCCGCCTCCGTGACGCCGTTGGCGACCGCGCCGCGTACGTGCACCGACAGCTCGTGCCCGCGGTTGAGCGCGGTGAGCATGGCCAGGTTGAGCAGGCTGCGGGTACGCCGGTCCAGGCCCTCCCTGGTCCAGACGGCGCCCCAGCAGTACTCGGTGACCAGTTCCTGCACGGGCCGGCTGAAGTCGCTCACCGCGGCGAGCGAGCGCTCGACGTGGGCCGCGCCCAGCACCGCCTTGCGCATGGCGAGGCCGGCCTCGAAGCGGTCCTGGGCCTTGCCGTCGGTGTCGGTCATGCGGACTCCTCAACATTGTGGGCGCGGGCGTAGTCACCCGCGGCGACCTCGTCGTGCCAGCGGGTGGGGCCGATGGAGATGGCGGTGTGCGTCATCAGGGTGGTCTCGCTCGCGCCGTGCCAGTGGCGCTCGCCCGGCGGCACCCAGACGGTGTCGCCGGGCAGCAGGCGGCGGGCGGGCCCGCCCTCGGCGCACACCCAGCCCTGGCCGGCCAGGACCTGGAGGATCTGGCCGCCGGTGTGCTCGTGCCAGTGGGTTCTGGCGCCGGGGGCGAAGGTGACGACGTTGATGGTGGTGCCGTCGGTGGCGGGCAGGACCGGGTCGGCCCACACGGTGCCGGTGAAGGTGTCGGATCGGAGTGAGGTGGCGGCGTCCGCGGCGCGTCCTCTGACGATCTTCACGTCAGTCCTCCTGGTGGTCGTGGACGCGGACGCCGCCGGCGACGTCGCCGAGGGCGTCGACCACGCGGTTGCTGATCTGGTCGGCGTAGCCGAGGTTGGCGGCCAGGCCGAAGCTGGCCAGCGGTCCGGCCGCGTTGAGCGAGGGGACGCCGAGCGCGCGCAGGTGGTCGACGTACAGGACGATGTCCTTGGTCATGAGGGTGGAGGTCAGGCCGCCCTCCAGGTAGTCGCCCTCGACGATGCTCGGGAAGCGGTTGGCGGTGGCCCAGTTGGCGCCGCTGGAGGAGTTGAGCACGTCGAGCAGGGTGTGCGGGTCGAGCCCCGCCTTGCGCCCGGCGATCATGACCTCGCTGGTGGCGGCCAGGCTGACCGCGTTGAGGAAGTTGTTGAGCAGTTTGGCGGAGTGCCCGGTGCCGGGGCCGCCCATGTGGAAGATCTTCTGGGCGAACGTCTCCAGGATCGGGGTGATCCGCTCGATCTCCTCCCGCTCGCCGCCGGCCATGATCGTGAGGGTGCCGCGTTCGGCCGCGGCGGCGCCGCCGGAGACGCCGGCGTCGATGAGGCGGGCTCCTTCCGCGGCCAGCAGGCCGGCCAGGCGGCGGGTGGAGCCGGGGGCGGCGGTGCTCAGGTCGACGATGACCTGCCCCTTCCTGGCGTGGGCGAGCAGGCCGTCGTCGCCGAGCACCACCGACTCCACGACCTTGCTGTCGGGCAGCGACAGCAGGATCAGCTCGGCGTCGCGGCCCACCTCGGCGACGGTGGCGGCGGGGGTCGCGCCCGCCTTCTCCGCCGCGCCGGGCGCGGGGTCGTGGCCGAGGACGGAGTGCCCGGCGGCGGTGAGGCGGCGGGCGATGCGGCCGCCCATGTTCCCCAGGCCGACGAAGCCGATCATGAGCCGTTCTCCTTCACGGTGATGACGCGGGCGGCCTCGTCCACGGCGGACGGGTCCCACGCGCCGGCGCCGCCGCCGGGGCGGACGGTGTTGACCCAGGCCGAGCCGCCGTCCACGGACAGCACCTCGCCGTTGATGTAGGAGGCCTCGGAGCTGAGCAGGAAGGCCACCGCGGCGGCGACCTCCTCCGGCGTGCCGGTGCGCCGCTGCGGGACGGTGGTGCCGCGCCGCCTGATGTCGTCGCCGGCGCCCGGCTTGCCCGCCGCGCCGGTGAACAGCCCGGTGGGGACGAGCCCGGGGGCCACGGCGTTGACCCGCACGCCCTGCGGGCCGCCGTACATGGCGGCGCCGCGCATCACGCCGAGCACGCCGTGCTTGGACGACTCGTACGGCAGCAGGTCGTGGCTGCCGCGCAGGCCGGCGATGGAGGCGGTGAGCACGATGGCCCCGCCGCCGCCCTGCTCGGCGTACTGGCGGAAGGCGGCGCGCACGCCGAGGAAGGCGCCGCGCAGGTTGACCGCCACGACCCGGTCGAAGTCGGCGACGCGGATCTCGGGCAGCCGGTCGAAGGTGCCGACGATGCCGGCGTTGAGGTGGTGCAGGTCGACCCGGCCGAAGCGGGCGACGGCGGCGGCCAGGTAGGCGTCGGTCTCGCCGGGGTCGGACACGTCGGCCTTGACGGCGAGCGCCGGGCCCGGGAGGCCGTCGGCGACCCGCTCGGCCCCTTCCAGCTCGACGTCCACCACGACGACCGACGCGCCTTCGCGCGACAGCAGCTCGGCGGTGGCCGCGCCGATGCCGGAGGCGGCCCCGGTGACGACGGCGACGGCGCCGTCGAATCTGCTGGTCATGATGTCCTTCCGGGTGCCGTGCGCCGGCCCTGGTGGACCAGGCCGAATGCCGGCAGCGTGCGGCACAGCAGGTAGTAGACGAAGTGGGTGCGGGGCCACTGGGTGACGTTCGCGCCCGAGGGTGAGTGGTAGTAGTTGTTGCAGCCGGCGTCCATGGCCGAGGCGTGGCCGGCGAGCTGGCGGTCCACCCAGCGCACGTAGCGGTCCAGGGTGCGCTCGCGGGTGTCGACCCGGGCGGCGCCGGCGCGGCGGGCCCGGCGGATGGCGCGGACGGCGATCTCGGCCTGGCGTTCGAGCTGGGCGATGATGGAGAAGCCGCCGTTGGTGTTGGGGCCGTACATGATGAAGAAGTTGGGGAAGCCGGGGACGGTCACGCCGAGGAAGGCGCGGGGGCGCTCGCCCCAGAACTCCTGGATCTCCACGCCGCGCCGGCCGGTGACGGTGAAGCCGGACAGGAAGCGGGTGGGCTGGAAGCCGGTGCTGAGGATGAGCACGTCCACCGGGTGCTCGACGCCCTGGTCGTCGACCACTCCCTTCTCGGTGACCTTGGTGACGGCGTGCGGCACCAGGTCGACGTTGGGCCGGTTGAGCGCCGGGTAGAAGCCGCTGGCGTAGATGGGGCGCTTGCAGCCCCAGGGGTAGGAGGGGGTGACGGCCGCGCGGACGGCCGGGTCGTGGACGGCGGTCTCGATGTAGCGCAGGCACAGCTCGCGCATCCTGCGTTGTTCGCGGCCCTTGGCGTCGTAGGCCTTGAAGCGCCGCATCGAGGTGTGGAAGAGCTTGAGCCGGTAGAGGCGGCGCCAGCCGGGCAGCCGCCGGAAGCGGGCCCGTTCCGCGGGGGTGAAGGCCCGCTCGCCCTTGGGCTCGACCCAGCCGGGCTCGCGCTGGAAGACCTCCAGCCGCTCGACGTCCGGGGCGATGGCGGGCACGATCTGCACCGCGGTGGAGCCGGTGCCGACGATGGCGACGCGCTTGCCGGTCAGCTCCACGCCGGCGTCCCAGCGAGCGGTGTGGAAGGAGACGCCGCCGAACTCGTCCAGGCCGGGCCAGGACGGGTAGCGGGGCACGTTCAGCAGCCCGACGGCGCTGATCACGAAGCGGAACCGGTGCTGCTCGCCGTCATCGGTGGTGACCACGTACAGCGCGGCGCTCTCGTCCCAGGCGACCGACCTGATCGTGACGCCGAAGCGGAACCGGGAGCGCAGCCCGAAGCGGTCGACCACGGCCTCGGCGTACTCCTGCAGCTCCGGCTGGGTGGCGTGGGTGCGCGGCCAGTCATAGGGCATGAAGGAGAAGCTGTAGGCGTGTGAGGGGATGTCCACCTCGCAGCCGGGGTAGCGGTTGTCCCACCAGGTGCCGCCGGGGGCGGGCGACTGTTCGAAGACGGTGAAGTCGTTGATCCCGGCCCGCTGGAGCTTGACGGCCGCGGCGATGCCGCCGAAGCCGCCACCGATGATCGCGACCTCGCTGGGCGTTCCTCCGGGCACGCGTTGTTCCCTCGCTTCCGTTCAGGCGGTCTCGGCCGGCGGCCGGACGTCGAACACGGCCAGCTGTGTGGCCAGGTGGTTGTACCAGCCGACGATCACCGTGACCTCGAACAGGCCGGGCGTGCCGAGGGTTTCGACGGCCCGCTGGTAGGCGGCGTCGTCGAGGGCGCCCGTGCGCAGCAGGAGGCGGGCGGTGTCCAGCACGACGCGTTCGCGCTCGTCGGCGAAGCCGGGGTCCTCGCCCGCGCACAGCGCCTCGACCTGCTGCTCCGACAGTCCCGCCGCGGGGCCGGCCAGCCGGTGGGCGTACAGCTCGTAGGGGCTGTCGCGGTGCTGGGCGACGCTGAGGATGGTGATCTCGCGCTCGCGGGCGGTCAGCGAGATCTCGAACCGGACGGCCGCGCCGAGCTGCTCGAACGCGCTGCCGATGGCGGAGTTGAGCAGCCAGGCGTTGCACGGCCCGGTCAGCGCGCCCTGCTCGTCCACGATGGGGAACGGCCTGGGCCGGCTCGCGCGCCGGCCGTTGACCAGGGCGTCGTAGATGCGCCACTGCCGGGCGTCGAGCTCGTCGGGGCCTATGGGGGCGATCCTGCTCATACGGTGGCCTCGTCCTCGGGCATCGGGTAGTCGGCGGCGTTCAGCACCCAGCCGTCCATGCGGGAGAAGTCCGCGCGTGGCGGGGAGAAGATGTCGATCAGGTGGTTGACGCCGTCCGAGGTGGCCTGGCTGGTGTGCTCGGCGGGGGGCGGGATGATGGTGAGCGACGGGCTGCCGCACTGCTCGTGCTCGTCGTCGAGCCACTGGCTCAGGTCGGTGGTCCAGGCGTAGCGCAGGTGGTGGGTGTAGGTGCCGTCGATGATGAGCGAGCACTGCTCGAAGTCGTCGTGGGTGTGCGGCGACATGCGCCTGGTGTCGCGCGGCCCGGTGCGCGGGTGGGTGAAGTTCACCATGAACGAGGTGCACCGGAAGATGCGGAACGGCGGGTCGGCCAAGCCGGGCACGTCCAGGTCGTAGGTGCGCAGCCGGAATCCGCCGACCGGGTCCGGCCAGTTGACCAGCGGGGCGATGCCGGGGCGGGGCTCGGCGTAGGCGTCCTCGTTGGCGGCCCGGCCGGGGGCCACGCCGGAGCGGGCGGTGAAGAGGGTGACGACGCGGCCGGTGCCGGACAGGCGCACGTCGGCGGCGCCCGGCGGGATGAAGGTGAGCGTCTGGCCGCCGATCTCGGTCGCCTTGCCGTCGATCGTGACGGTGGCGGAGGTGCCGGGGTCGGGCATGAGGACGGCGCATTCGTCGGCGTGCGTGGCCGGGACGGTGAAGCCGGTCGGGGTGACGAGGTCGGTGTAGCCGATGATCAGGTGCTGGCTGCGGCCGTACCAGGTGCGGGTGTCGCCGTCCGTCGTGGTGGGCGGCAGGTCGTACCACTTGACGTGGCTCGCGGGCGTGGGCGCGCCGGCCGGCTTCCGCGCGGTCGCCGTCGGCAGTGCCGAGCGGGCGTCGGTCGGGTCGTAGGGCATTGCTGGTCCTCTCGTGGGGGCGTGACGCGTACGTCGGAAAGGAACGCCTCAGGGACGGGCCGAGGGGGTGCGGCCGTCAGATGCGGGGCAGTGAGCCGGCGGCGCGGCGGAGCTCGGCGGCGGCGGAGCCGAAGATGCCCGCGTCGTTGCCGATCATCACGAAGGAGAAGCCGCGCCCGGCCGCCTCGCGGGCGGCGGCGGCGCCCCGGCAGGCGGTGCCGAGCGGGATGTTCCTGGCGCGGGCGGCCTTCAGCAGGTTGTCGGAGTGCCGCTGGAGGAGCGGGTCGGTGGCGCTGAGCCCGGTGGACATGGTCAGGTCGCCCATGCCGAGGAAGGCGGCGTTGAGTCCCGGAGTGTCGAGGATCTCCTCGGCCTGCTCCAGCGCGCTGAGGTCTTCGAGTTGCGGGATGCGCAGGGTCTCCTCGTCGCCGCGCCGGACGTAGTCGGCGGTGGCGTCGAGCCCCCAGGTGCCGGCGCGGGAGGTGGTGCCGAGGCCCCGGTCGCCGCGCGGGGGGAAGAGCATGCCGGACATGGCGCGCCCGGCGTCGGCCGGACCGGTCACATGCGGGACGAGGATGCCGTCGGCTCCCGCGTCGAGGACGCGCTGCAGGTGGCCGCCGCCCGCGTCGGGGACGCGGACGAGGGCGTGCATCCCGAGCCCCTGGGCGACGACGATCGCGCGGTAGGTCGACTCCAGGGTCATGGGGCTGTGCTCCATGTCGGCGACCACGAAGTCGAAGCCGGCCCGGGCCAGAAGCTCGATCGTCTCCAGCGCGGGGATCTTGACCCAGGTGCCGACGAGGCACGTGTCCGTGTCGCGTAGCCGTTGGAGCATACGCATGGATCCTCCTGTCCCTCATTGCGGGATGTGAGTTCTGTTAAGCGGGATGAGGCGACGGTAGGCTTTCGGGTGCTGTGCGTCAAGAGTCCGGTTCTGAACACGGACTTTTCTCGTAGTCGAAATACCCTAGAAACCTTGACGGCCCCGGTAGGGCGTGTTCTACAGTCCGGCGTACCGGATGCGTGAACGCAAGCTCCGCAATGCGGGACGCGCCAGATCCGGACTACAGGCGGGAGGACCGCACGTGAGCACCAACACCCCCGAGATCCCCAGCGGAGACCTTCAGGTCGTCGCTCGCGTCGTCCAGCTGCTGCGGCTGCTGGGCGAGGCAGGGACCATCGACCTGGTGTCGGCCGCGCAGGAGCTCGGAGTGGGCAAATCCACGGCGCACCGTTACCTGGCCTCGATGGAGAACCACGGCCTGCTCCAGCGCCGTGACCGCAACCGCTACGAGTTCGGGCCGCTGCTGGCCGAGCTCGGCACGATGGCGCTGTCGCGGCTGGGGGTCGTGAACGTGGCCCGCCCGATCCTGGAGCAGATCAGTTTGAGAGTCCGGCACACCGCCGTGCTGACGATCTGGAACGGCCGCCAGGCGGTCGTGGCCCAGGTCCACGAGGACAGCAGCCGCACGGCCCACGTCTCGATAAGGAACGGCAGCACCCTGAGGCGGGGAACGGCGCAGGACTGCGTGTTCCGCGCCTTCCACGACCAGTCCTTCTACCACTTCCGCAAGGAGGCGGTGGACCTCTCGCTGGAGGCCGACAACCTGGAGGAGGTCCGCAGGACGGGCGTCGCCATCCGCTCCAGCGCCTCCGAAGGCGTCCGCGCCGTGGCGGTCCCCGTCAGGGACGCGGCCGACCGCGTCGTGGCCGCCATCGCGGTGATCGGCGTGACCCAGCTCGTCCCCGAGGAGGACGACAGCGACGTGGTGATGACCCTGCGCGAGGGCGCGCAGGCGATCAACCAGGCATTACGCGCCTCGTTCGAGCGCGCGGGAGAGTGATCGACCGCTCTCCGCACCCCGACCGGCCTCAGCCCGGCGGCGGTAGTGACGGGGGTGGAACCGGGAGCCGCGACATCCCCCGGCCGTCACGGCTCCCCCCTCAAGAAAGGCACATCACATGAGGCACAGATATCTTCGCCCCCTGCTCGCCACCGCCACGCTGGTGGCCGCCACGGCGGCCTGCGGCTCCGGCGCCGACTCCACGGCCGGCGCGTCCAAGAGCCTCACCTGGGCCAGTACGGGCGGCCAGTTCCAGGAGGATGAGAAGAAGGCGCTGCAGGAGCCGTTCACCGCCAAGACGGGCACGACGTTCGCCAACGTCAGCCCCGCCGACGCCTCCCAGGTCAAGGCCATGGTCGCGGCGGGCAGGACCACGTGGGACCTGGCCAACATGAGCTGGATCTACGCCGGCGCCTACTGCGGGCAGCAGTACGAGAAGCTGGACGACCCGGCGCTGGACCGCGGCAAGTTCCCGCCCGGCACGACCCACGACTGCTTCGTGCCGACCTACCGCTACGCCAACGTCTTCAGCTACAACGCCGACCTCTTCAAGGGCGAGCAGCCCACCAAGATCGCCGACTTCTTCGACGTCAAGCGCTTCCCGGGCAAGCGGATCGTCCAGGACTACCCCAAGTCCGGCCTGCTCGAAGCCGCGCTCGTGGCCGACGGCGTGGCGCCCGACCAGGTCTACCCGCTCGACCTGGAGCGCGCGCTGCGCAAGCTCGACACCATCAAGTCCTCCCTGGTGTTCGCGCCCAGCTACGGCGCCGTGCAGCAGATGATGGTGGACCGCCAGGGCTCGATGGTCCTCACCGTCACCGCGCGCACCATCGTCACCTCCCAGAGCGGCGCCAACCTCAAGCCGGTCTGGGACTTCACCACCACCGACATCGGCGCCCTGGTGATCCCCAAGGGCTCGCCCAACAAGGCGCTGGCGCAGAAGGCGCTCGCCTTCATCACCGAGCCGGCCCAGGCCGAGGCGTACGCCGAGCTGACCGGCACCGCGCCCGCCCGCGCCGACGTCGACATCAGCAAGATCGGCTACAGCGACGTGCAGAAGACGTTCAACGCGTTCCTGCCCGACCGCGGCACCCTGCTGGAGCAGGACAAGCCGTGGTGGATCAAGAACACCGACATGGTCACCAAGCGCTGGACGAGCTGGAAGGTCAGCTAGGAAACCGTCATGCCGGCTCCCACCGCACCTCCTGAGACCGCCGGACCCGCGGTCCCGGCCGGGCGGGCCCCCGCCCGCCCGCGCCCGGCGGCGCGCCGCCGGGCGGCCGCCCTGTTCCTGCTCCTGCCCGCCCTGGTGGCGCTCGGCGTCTTCTTCGTGCTGCCGCTGCTCGACATCGTCATGCGCAGCTTCACCGACCCCGAGCCTGGAGTGGGCAACTACCTGTCGCTGTTCACCGACGGCTACACGCTGCGCGTGCTGGGCCGCACACTGCTGGTCGCCCTGATCGTCACCGTGGCCAGCGTGCTGCTGGCCTACCCGTACGCGTACATGATGACGCTGGCCTCGCCGACCACGCGGGCCGTCATGGTGACGGTCGTCCTGGTGCCGTTCTGGACCAGCATGCTTGCGCGCAACTTCGCGTGGATGGTGCTGATGCAGGACGGCGGGGTGGTGCAGGGCCTGCTCTCCCTGGTCGGGCTGAACGGCGTCAGGCTGCTCGGCACCACGACCGGCGTGGCCGTGTCGATGATCCAGGTGCTGCTGCCGTTCATGGTGCTGCCGATGTACAGCGTCATGCAGCAGATCGACCGCCGGCTGCTGCTGGCCGGGCAGAGCCTGGGCGCGAGCCGGCTGTCGTCCTTCCGCAAGGTGTACCTGCCGCTGTCGCTGCCGGGCATCGTCTCCGGCGCCTCGCTCGTCTTCGTGCTGGCGCTCGGCTTCTACGTCACACCCGCGCTGCTCGGCTCGCCGCAGGGCGCGCTCATCGCGCAGGTCATCGCGGTCCGCACCAGGGAGCTGCTCGACTTCGGCGGCGCCGGCGCGCTGGGCGTCTTCATCCTGGTCGTGACGCTGATCTCGCTGGGAGTCAGCAGGCGGCTGGCCGGCTCCGGCGCGGCCAGCGGCGCGGCCCACGTCATGGCGGGAGGTGGCGGCCGATGAACGCGCGCCCCTGGCTCAAGATCGTGTCCGTGCTCATCGGGCTGTTCCTGACGGTGCCGACGCTGGTCGTCATCCCCATGAGCTTCTCGGCGTCCAAGACGTTCAGGTTCCCGCCCGAGGGCTGGTCCCTGGAGTGGTACGAGCGGCTGTTCACCGCGCCGGAGTGGAGCACGTCCATCGTCAACTCCCTCCAGGTGGGGCTGCTGACGACGCTGCTGGCCACCACGCTGGGCACCGCCGCCGCGCTGGGCCTGCAGCGGCTCGGCCCGCGGGCGCGGGGCCTGGCCACCGGGCTCCTGCTGTCGCCGATCATCATCCCGCACATCCTCATCGCGCTGGTGATCTTCTCGGCGTTCCTGCGGCTCGGCCTCAGCGGCACCCTGACCGGCATCGCGCTGGCCCACACCGCGATGGCGCTGCCGTTCGTGGTGATCGCGGTGACGGCGCGGCTGCAGGGCATGGACCCGGCGCTGCAGAAGGCGGGCGGCAGCCTCGGCGCCAACCCGTTCTCCGTCTTCCGGAAGATCACTCTTCCGCTGGCGCTGCCCGGCGTGCTGTCCGGCGCGGTCCTGGCGTTCATCTCCTCCTTCGACGAGGTGGTGATCGCGCTGTTCCTGCAGTCGCCGTCCGCGCTCACTCTTCCCGTCCAGATGTTCAACAGCGTGACCGTGCAGATCGACCCCACCATCTCGGCGGCGTCGAGCCTGATGGTGGTGCTGGTCAGCGTTCCCATCCTGCTGGCGCAGGTGATCGGCGCGCGCCGAGGAAAGGCAGGTAGGCAACGATGAGCGCAACGACGGCCGGCGGCGGCCGGATCGAGCTGGCGGACCTGTGCAAGAGGTACGGCTCCGGCCCCCTCGTGGTGGACCACGTCAGCATCGACATCGCCCCCGGCGAGTTCATCACCCTGCTCGGGCCGAGCGGCTCGGGCAAGACCACCACGCTCAACATGATCGCCGGCTTCACCGACATCACGTCGGGCTCCATCAAGCTGGGCGGCCGCGACATCGCGCCGCTGCCTCCGCACCGGCGCGAGTTCGGCATGGTGTTCCAGAACTACGCGCTCTTCCCGCACCTGACGGTCGCCCAGAACGTCGCCTTCCCCCTGCGCGAGCGCAAGGTGCCGAAGGCGGAGACGGCCAGGCGGGTGGAGGAGACGCTGCGGCTGGTGGACCTGGAGGGCATGGGCGGCCGCCGGCCCGACGAGCTGTCCGGCGGCCAGCAGCAGCGCGTCGCCCTGGCCAGGGCCGTCGTCTTCTCCCCCAGCGTGCTGCTGCTCGACGAGCCGCTCAGCGCGCTGGACCGCAAGCTGCGCCAGAGCCTGCAGCAGGAGATCAAGCGCCTGCACCAGGAGCTGAAGCTGACGTTCGTGTTCGTCACGCACGACCAGGACGAGGCCATGTCGCTGTCGGACCGCATCGCGGTCTTCAACGCCGGCCGGGTGGAACGCATCGGCACCCCCGCCGACCTCTACCGCGACCCCGGCACCCGGTTCGTGGCGCGCTTCCTCGGCGAGTCCAACCTCTTCCCCGGCCGGCTGCGGCCCGGCGGCGTGTACGAGTGGGCGGGCCACAAGTGGGCCGTGCCCGACGCCGACGGCACGCCCGCGGGCCGCGACCTCATCGTCCGCCCCGAACGCCTGCGCCTGGCCGCCACCCCCGGCGAGGTGCCGGACGGCGCCAACAGCATCGCGGCGACCGTGACCACGCTGTCCTTCCAGGGCACACACCAGCGCGCCGAACTCGACTACGGCGACGGCAGCACGGGCAGCGCCGTGCTGCCCCCCGACGCCACCGACGGCATCAGAGCCGGCGGCCGCGTGACCGCCTACTGGGACCCCGCCCACCAGGTGCTGGTCACCCCGCCGGACGAGGCGGCCCCCGCCTCCGCCGCCCCCGACCCCCGCACGATCAAGGAGAACGCATGACCCACGCCCCCTCAGAACTACTCGACCCCGAGCTCGACGGCGACCGCGCCACCCCTGACGCCGAGGCCGACGCGCTGCTCGTCGGCGGCGTCGACCTGCACCAGCACCCGGGGCCGAGCCCGTTCCCCCGGCGCATGACCCTGCTGGACGCCGCCAGGGACGCGTCCGGCGCCGGGTTCGAGGTGATCGTGGCCAAGTCGCACCACCACAGCATGGTCACCGACATCCTGGCGCTCGGCCCGGCCGGCCTGGACGACCTGCCGGTGGAGGTGCGCGGCGGCATCGCGCTCAACCAGAGCGTCGGCGGCCTGAACCCGTACGCCGTCGAGCTGGCGCTGCGCATGGGCGGGCGGATCGTCTGGTTCCCCACCCTGTCCTCGGCGGCGCACATCGACCACCACCGCGGCCACGACACCGGCTTTCCCACCCCGGTGGTGGAGCTGCGCCAGAACGAGGTGCTCGGCATCCTCGGCGACGACGGCGAGGTGCTGCCCGAGGTGCACGACATCCTGTCGATCATCGCGGCCGAGCAGGCGATCCTCACCTGCGGGCACCTGGGCGTCGAGGAGACCACCAAGCTGATCGCCGCCGCGCGCGGCGCCGGCATCGAGCGGATCCTGGTCAACCACCCCTGCTTCGTCGTCGGGGCCTCCGTCGAGCAGGCCGCCGAGTGGTCCAGGCAGGGCGCCCACATCGAGCACTGCCTGGTCATGTACTTCGGCCGGCCCGAGCGCCGCCGCGAACTCGACGAGCTGCTCGCCTTCATCAAGGCCGTCGGCCCCGAGCGGACCGTGCTGTCGTCGGACTCGGGCCAGCGCAACAACCCGCTGCCCGTCACCCTGTTCCGCCGGGGCGCGCGCGGCCTGCTGGACGCCGGGCTGCCCGAGGCCGACATCCGCCGCATGCTCGGCGCCAACGCCTCCGGGCTGGTGAACCGATGAGCGGCCCCGCGACGTACGAGGTGCTGGCGATCCGCTACGCCACTCGCGCCACCTCCCGCGCCCAGACGTTCCTCAACCACCACCTGTACGGCGAGCCCGACACCCCCATCGACATGGACTTCTACCTCTGGGTGGCGCGCAACGAGCAGCGCACGGTGATCGTCGACACCGGCTACAGCGCCGCCTCCAAGGGCCACCGCGCGCCGCGTGAGGACCTGTCGGCCCCGGTCGAGGCCCTGGCCGCCCTGGGCGTGCTGCCCGAGGACTCCCCCCAGGTGATCGTCACCCACGCCCACTACGACCACATCGGCAACCTGCACGCCTTCCCCTCCTCCGAGGTGATCCTGGCCAGGGCCGAGTTCGAGTTCTGGACCGGCCCGTACGCCGGCCGCCGCCAGTTCTCCTACACCACCGAGCCGGAGGAGCTGGCGCACCTGCGTCAGGTGCGCGACGAGGGCCGCGCCACCCTGGTCGACGGCGCCACGCAGATCGCGCCCGGCATCGAGGTGATCCCCGTCGGCGGCCACACGCCGGGGCAGGTCGTCGTCCAGGTCGCGACCGAGTCCGGCCAGGCCGTGCTCGCCTCCGACGCCGTGCACTTCTACGAGGAGGTGGAGCTGGACCGCCCGTTCACCTACCTCACCGACCTCACCGGCACCTACCGCGCCTACGACCTGCTGCGCGAGATGACCCAGGCGCCCGGCAGCGCCCTGGTGGCCGGGCACGACGCCGACGTGATGACCCGCTTCCCCCTGCTGCCGGGCGCCGGTGAACAGGTGGTGCGCGTTGGCTGAGCACACCCCTCCCCCCTCTCCGCCCGGCTCCGGCCCCCGGGTCGCGGTGGTGACCGGCGGCGGCAGCGGGATCGGCGCCGCCAGCGCCCGGCGGCTGTCGGGCGACGGCGCGCACGTCGTCGTCGTGGACGCCGACGGCGACTCCGCCGACGCCGTCACCGCCTCGCTGCCGGGCCCGGCCCTCGCGGTGCACGCCGACGTCTCCACCGAGAAGGGCGTGGACGCCTACGTCGAGGCGGCGCTGACCCGCTTCGGCCGGATCGACCTGCACCACCTGAACGCCGGCGTGCTCGGCACCCTGGCGCCGCTGCCGGACGTCGACGCGGCCGACTTCGACCACGTGATCGCGGTCAACCTGCGCGGGGTCTTCCTCGGGCTGCGGGCCGCCTTCCGCCGCTACCGCGAGCAGGACAGCGGCGGCGCCGTGGTCGTCACCGCCTCGATCTCCTCGCTGCGCGGGGCCGACGACCAGGTGCCGTACCAGACCTCCAAGCACGGCGTGCTCGGGCTGGTGCGCGGCGCCGCCATGTACGGAGGGCCGCGCGGCGTGCGGGTGAACGCGGTCGCCCCCGGCCTGATCCCGACCGGGCTGTTCGCCTCCTCCGACGACGCCTCGCGGGCCAGGTCGATGGAGCGGCGCGGCGGCACCGTCCCCATGCGGCGGTTGGGCACGCCCGAGGAGATCGCCGGAGTGGTCGCCTTCCTGCTCGGCGACGACGCCGCGTACGTGACGGGCGAGGTCGTGTCCGCCGACGGCGGGGCGTTCATGGTCAACACGGTGACCCGCGGCGGCGGCGCGGGCGCCTGGACGCCGGACAGCTGAATCCGGACAACTGACGCCGGACAGCTCACGCCGGACAACCGACGAGCGGGCCGAGCGCTCCGACGAGCGGGCCGACGATGCGAGGAGAACACACGACATGACGCTCACCACCCGGCAGCAGGAGATCAAGGACGAGTTCGTCCGGGTGCGCGGCACCTGGGGCGAGGCGTGGGAGAGCATGCTGCGGCTCGACCCCGGCTTCCTGGAGTCCTACCTGCGCCTGTCGGCGGTGCCCTGGAACCGGGACCGCCTGCCGGCCAAGGTCAAGGAGTTCGTCTACATCGCGATGGACGCCGCGGCCACCCACCTCTACACCCCCGGCATCCGCCAGCACGTCCGCGCCGCCCTCGGCTACGGCGCGAGCGCCGCGGAGATCATGGAGGTGCTGCAGCTGACCGCCACCCTCGGCATCCACGCCTGCAACATCGGCGTGCCGCTGCTGCTGGAGGTGCTGGAGGAGGAGGGGCTGCGCGACGGCCCGGCCCCGCTCGACGAGCGCAGGCAAGAGCTGAAGGCCGGCTTCACCCGCCGGCGCGGCTACTGGCACACCTTCTGGGACGGCCTGCTGGAGCTGGACCCGGACCTGTTCGAGGCCTACCTGGACTTCTCCGGCGTGCCCTGGACGACCGGCGTGCTGGAGCCGAAGGTCAAGGAGCTCATCTACATCGCCTTCGACGCCTCCGCCACGCACCTGTACGAGCCGGGGCTGAAGCTGCACATGCGCAACGCCCTCGGCCTCGGCGCCACCGCGGAGGAGATCATGGAGGTGCTCGCCATCGTCAGCGTCATCGGCATCCACACGGTGACCGAGGGCGCGCCCATCCTGGACGAGGAGCTGCGCCGCGCCGGCGAGCCGAACGGAGACGGGCCGAACGGAGACGGGCCGAACGGAGACGGGCCGAACGGAGACGGGCCGAACGGAGACGGGCCGAACGGAGACGGTGACGGCGGCGCCCTGGTGGGCGGCCGGTAGCCGGGGGCGGCCGTTTAATCGGAGGCGGGCTCCGGCGGCCCGCCAGTACCATGAAGTGGTGATCTTCCACCTGGCCGCCGCCGGGCCCGGTGACTCCGGTGACGACCGCGCGGCGGGGCGGCCCGCGCCGGCGGGCGCCGCCGGCCGCGCCGGAAAGGGCGCGGCGGGGGGCGTGCCGTCATGGCCGTGAGCATGCACGACGTCGCCCGCGCGGCCGGCGTCTCCCAGCGCACGGTGTCCAACGTCGTCAACGACTACGCCTACGTCCGCCCCGAGACGCGCCGGCGGGTGCTGGAGGCCATGGAGGAGCTCGGGTACGTGCCCAACGCGGCCGCCCGCAGCCTGCGGCGCTCCCGTACGGGGCTCATCGCGTTCGTCGTCCCCGACTTCAGGGCGCGCATCTTCGCCGACCTCGCGGGCCTGGTCGTGCGCGAGGCCGAGGCGCTCGGCCACCGGGTGCTGATCGAGGTGACCGACTCCGACCGGGAGCGCGAGCTGCAGGTCCTGTCGGGCGGCCGCAACCAGCTGACCGACGGCGCGATCATGATGGCGCTGTCGCTGCGGCCGCAGGACGGGCGCCGCCGCCGGTCCGGCTACCCGCTCGTGCTCATGGGCGACCACGTGCTGGAGGGCGTGCACCACGTCGCCATCCCCAACCGGGAGGCCTCCCTGGCGGTGGTCCGTCATCTGGCCGGCTCGGGCCGGCGGCGGCTGATGCTGCTCGGCCACGGCCCTCACGGCAGTGAGACGGCGCGGATGCGGCTGAGCGGTTTCCTGGCCGGCCTGGCCGAGGCGGGGCTGCCGGCCGACGAGGCCCTGATGGTCGCGGCCGACTGGAGCCGGGCGCGCGGCCGGCAGGCGATCGAGGAGCACATTGACTCAGGGCGTCCGCTGCCTGACGCCATCTTCGCGATGAACGACTCCCTCGCCCTCGGCGCGCTGCGGGCGCTGCGCGAGCGCGGCGTCCTCGTGCCGCAGGAGGTCGCGCTGGTGGGGTTCGACGACGTGGAGGAGGCCCGCTACTCCACGCCGTCGCTGACCTCCGTCTCCCCCGACCTGGAGGCGATGGCCGCGCACGCGGTCGCGATGCTGCACGAGCAGATCACCGGCAAGCCGAGCGGGCGCGAGCCGCACCTCACGGTCGACTTCCATCTGCGGATACGCGAGTCGAGCCAGTGAGGCCCGCCCGGCCGGCCGGTGCGGCCAGGCGAGCGGGCCTCAGGGCCTCAGGGCCTCATCACGTCACTGTCACTGGCCGCCGAGGCCGGTCGTCGCGATGCCCTTGATGATCTGACGCTGGAAGAACAGGAACACCACGATCAGCGGCAGCGCGGCCAGCACCGACTTGGCCATGTTCTCGGCGAAGACGACGCCGAAGCCGGTGGAGACCGTCTCCAGCCCGACCGGCAGCGTCATCAGGTCGGGGTCGTTCGTCACGATGAACGGCCACAGGAAGTTGTTCCACGCGCCCACGAACGTGAAGATCGCCACCGCCGCGATGATCGGCCGCGACAGCGGCAGCACGATCCGCAGGAAGATGCGCAGCGACCCGGCCCCGTCCACCCGCGCGGCCTCCTCCAGCTCACGCGGGATGCTGTCGAAGAACCGCTTGAGGATGAACACCATCACCGGCGCGACCACCTGCGGCAGGATGATCCCCCAGTAGGTGTCCACCATGTTGAAGGCGAGCATCTCGTCGAAGAGCGGCACGATGAAGATCGTCCCGGGGATCATGATCGAGGCGACGGTGAGGCCCAGCAGAGTCCTGCGCCCGGTGAAGTCCAGCCGCGAGAACGCGTACCCGGCCAGCGTGGAGATGACCAGCGTGATGAGCGTGACCGCGGCGGCCACGAGGACGCTGTTGACCATCCAGGTGGGGATGCTGCCCAGCCGGAACAGGTTCGCGTAGATGTCCCAGGTGTAGCCGCCCGCGGGCACGATCGTCACGGGGTTCGCGCCGGCGTCCGCCTCGGTCTTGAACGAGGTGTTCACCGCCCACAGGAACGGCGCCAGCATCAGCAGGCTGAACAGGGCCAGCACCGTGAAAGCCACGGCACGCCCGGCGTAGCTGGTTCTCATGACTGGTCGGACCTCCGGGCGAACCGCAGCTGCAGCAGCGACAGAATCAGGATGATGGCGAAGAAGACGTACGAGATCGCCGAGGCGTAGCCGAGCCGGTAGCCGGTGAAGCCGGTGTCGTAGACGTACATCAGGATCGACCGGGTGGAGTCGTCGGGGCCGCCGGCCGTCATCTGGTAGATCTGGTCGAACACCTTGAGCGAGGCCAGCACCTGCAGCACGAGGATGAGCATGGTGATGTTGCGCAGCAGCGGCAGCGTGACCGAGAACAGCTGCCGCCACTTGCCCGCCCCGTCGATCGCGGCGGCCTCGTAGACCGTGGCGGGGATGTTCTGCAGCGCGGCCAGGTAGAGCAGGAAGTTGAAGCCGAGCGTCCACCAGGTGGTGGCCACCGCGATGGCCGCCATGGCGAAGTCGGGGTCCTGCAGCCAGGCCTGCCCCTCGATGCCGAACACGCCGAGCACCGCGTTGATCAGGCCGAGCTCAGGGTTGTAGATCCACTCCCAGAACAGGCTGACCACGGTGGAGGCCAGCAGGTACGGCAGGAAGAACGCCATCCGCCACACCCACTGCCCCGGCAGCCCCATGTTGACCAGCAACGCCGCCGCCAGAGCCAGCACGACCAGCGGGATCGTGGTCATCACGGTGAACAGCACGGTGTTGCCGAACGTGGTCCACACCATCGGGTCGGTGAGCGCCTCGGCGTAGTTGGCCAGCCCGACCACCCGCGGCTCGGCGCCGGCCGCGAGGTCACGGTCGGTGAAACTCATCCAGAGCCCGTACACCAGGGGCCACAGCAGGAAGAGCGTGAAGGCGACGAAGAACGGCAGCACGTACAGCAGCCCGCCCCGGCTCCTGGTCACCTTCGGGCGGATCGTGGCCGTCTTCCGCACGGAGCCCGGCTTGCTGATGGTGGCCGACGTCATCGCTGCACCGCCTTGGACATGAGGACGTTGACTCTCTCGGCGAAGGAGGCGACGGCGTCCTTCACCGCCGTCTGGCCGATCAGCACGTTCTGCACGATGCTGCCGAACTGGGTCATGAAGCTGGAGGCCGCCCCGGTGAAGGAGGACGGCGGGTCGTAGTGCAGGTACGTCGCGGTGACCGCGTAGTCCCGGTTCGGCTGCAGCGCCTTGAACTCCGCGCTGTCGACGACGGGCTGGTAGGCGGGGGTGTGCCCGGCGTGGCCCCAGGGCAGCGAGTTCTTCAGGATGCCGGCCACCGCCTGGTAGGCCAGCTCACGCCGGCGCTCGTCCGGATTGTCCTGGTGCGGCAGCACGAACGTGTGCGAGTCGCCCCAGTTGGCGTTGACGCCGGTGCCGAACATGTTCGGGATCGGCATGGCGCCCAGCGGCACCTTCGCGTCCTGGTACTGCGGCAGCTCCCAGACGCCGGAGAAGACCAGGCCGGAGTCCCCGTTGAGGAAGGAGGAGCTGGCGGTGGCGTAGTCGGCGCTCTTGGAGGCCACGTCGCCGTCGACCAGGCTGCGCATCGTCTCGACCGACTCCTCGAACGCCTCGGCGTCGTAGCCGAACTTGTCGCCGGTCAGGTCGAAGGTGGCGCCGTGCTGGGTGTAGAAGGTCCAGAACAGCCGCCACAGCTGGGCGCCGTCGCCGAGGAAGCCGTAGGCCAGGCCGTACGGCTTGCCGGTGACCTGCTTGAACTCCCGGCCGAGCTTCTTCATGTCGTCCAGGCTCTTGATCTCCGGCAGTTTCCCGCCGGATTCGAGCAGCCCGGCCTTCTCGGCCAGCTCGGTGTTGAAGAACGCCACGAACGTGTGCGAGTCCAGGGCCAGCGCGAAGGTCTTCCCGCCGACCATGGAGCTCTTCCAGGCCGGGGCGGTGAACGACTGCTCCGTGATGCCGTAGCGGGCCAGCCGGTTCAGGTCCCAGGGGTCCAGCAGGCCGCCGGGCGCGTACCCGGCCAGGCGCGACATGTGCAGGACGCCCAGGTCGGGCGCCCGGCCGCCGGCGGCGGACATGGCGAGCTTGGTGTAGTAGGGGGCGCCCCAGGCCAGGACGATCTGCTTGATATGGGCGTCCGGCAGGTCCGCGTCGGCCTTGGTGACGATCGCGTTCATGCGCTCGCCGTCGCCGCCGGTGAGCAGATGCCAGAACGTGATCTCCTGCGAACTTCGGCTCGCGGGCCCCGTGCCGCAACCGGCCAGCAGCGCCGAGAGGCCTGCGGCTTGCAGCACCCTACGGCGAGAGAGCCGGATATTGGGCGACTTGCTCATTTGTGGTTCCTTGCAGAGGATCCGGCGGCCCGCACAGCGGTGGGTAGCCGGATGTTGGCTCCGGTTGGAGGGAGTGTGGCACACTCTGCTACGTAGCAAAAGGACTTGACTTACCCCGATATACGAATTGTTAGGTTGTCTGATGAGCGCCGTTTCCCCTGACGTGCCACGCCCGGAATATCCCCGCCCGCAGATGGTCCGCCCCGACTGGCTCAACCTCAACGGCCCCTGGCAGTTCGAGATCGACGCCGCGGACTCCGGCCTGGAGCGCGGCCTGCGCGAACGCGAGCTCACCGGCAGCATCACCGTGCCCTTCGCGCCGGAGTCGGAGCTGTCCGGGCTCGGGCACACCGACTTCATGGACGCGGTGTGGTACCGCCGCACGGTGACGATCCCGGCCGCGTGGGCGGGCCGCAGGACGCTGCTGCACTTCGGCGCCGTGGACCACGACGCGACGGTCTGGGTGAACGGCGTCGAGGTGGCCCGCCACCGCGGCGGTTTCTCCCCCTTCACCGCCGACCTGTCGGCGGCGGCCCGCCCCGGCGAGCAGGCCACGATCGTGGTCCGCGCCCGTGACTCGCGGCACGGCCCGCAGGCGCGCGGCAAGCAGTCGGCCAGGTACCACAACTACGAGTGCCTCTACACCCGCACCACCGGCATCTGGCAGACGGTGTGGCTGGAGCCGGTCCCCGACGTGCATCTGCGCCGCCCGCGGATCACCCCCGACGTCGCCGGCTCCTCCTTCACCGTCGTCACCCCGCTGTCCGGCAACCGCCCCGGCGACTCGGTCCGCGTCACCGTCTCCGACGGCGAGGGCGCCGTCGCCACCGCGACCGTCCTCGCCGACGTGGACCTCGCGCCGTCGCTGCGCCTGGAACTGCCGGCCGCGCGGGTGCGGCTGTGGGAGCCCGGCGAGGGCTTCCTGTACGAGGTGAAGGTCGAGCTGCTCGACGCCTCCGGCGCCGTCACCGACGCCGTGGACAGCTACGCCGGGCTGCGCTCGATCGCGATCGACGGCAAGCGCGTGCTCATCAACGGCCGTCCCGTCTTCCAGCGCCTGGTGCTGGACCAGGGCTACTACCCCGACGGGCTCATGACCGCGCCCAGCGACGCCGCGCTGCTGCGCGACATCGAGCTGTCGGTGGCGGCCGGCTTCAACGGCGCCCGCCTGCACCAGAAGGTGTTCGAGGAGCGCTTCCTCTACCACGCCGACCGGCTCGGCTACCTGGTGTGGGGCGAGTTCGGCGACTGGGGCGCGCACGACGGCCGCGAGCAGCTGCCCACCGCCTCCTTCCTCACCCAGTGGCTGGAGGTCCTCGAACGCGACGTCTCCCACCCGTCGATCATCGGCTGGTGCCCGCTCAACGAGACCCGCCAGCCCATCCACGACCGCCTCACCCAGCTCGACGACGTCACCCGCGGCATGTTCCTGGCCACCAAGCTCACCGACCCCACCCGGCCGGTCGTCGACGCCTCCGGCTACAGCCACCGCGTCCCCGAGACCGACGTCTACGACTCCCACAACTACGAGCAGGAGCCGGCCGAGTTCGCCGGGCAGCTCAGCGGCCTGGCCAAGGACGAGCCGTACGTCAACGACGAGTCCGGGCAGGAGATCTCCGTCCCCTACCGCGGCCAGCCGTACTTCGTCAGCGAGTACGGCGGCATCTGGTGGAACCCCGAGCTGGCCGGCACCGCGCAGGACACCGCCCGGGTGACCTCCTGGGGCTACGGGCAGCGGGTGCGCAGCGAGGAGGAGTTCCACGCCCGCTTCGCCGGCCTGACCGACGCGTTGCTGGACGATCCGGGCATGTTCGGCTACTGCTACACGCAGCTGACCGACGTGTTCCAGGAGGAGAACGGCATCTACCGCTTCGACCGCACGACCAAGCTCGACGTCGAGCGGGTCCGCGCCGTCCAGATCCGCCAGGCGGCCTCGGAACGTTCCTCCGGCTGACTCCTCGCCCGGACGATCGGCCCGCCGGCCGGTCGTCCGGCCGCCTGCGGTCCGAGCGCGGGCCGGTCAGCGGGCTGGTGCCCGGTCAGCGGGCTGGTGGCCGGTCAGCGGGCTGGTGGCCGGTCAGTGGCCGGGGTTGCGGCGGGCGATGGAGGCGTTGAGCGCGGTGGCGAAGGCGGTCCAGGCCGCGTACGGCACCAGCATCGCCCCCGCCGCCCGGTCGGCCCGCCCGGCCCGGCGTACCAGGGCCAGGTTGGAGGCGTTGAGCACCACGATCTCGGCCAGGGCCAGGCGCGGCGAGCGGGCCTTGAAGAACAGCGCGGGCCAGGCCGCGTTCAGCGCCAGGTTGACCGCCAGCACCCGGCCGAGCGCGCCGCGGCGTTCCTCGTCCTCGCGCGACAGCGCCCTGGCGCCGCCGTAGGCGATCAGCCCGTACAGGGTCGTCCACACCAGCGGGAACGCCTGGGCGGGCGGCTGCCAGGAGGGTTTGCTGAGCCGCCGGTACCAGGCGGAACCCGACGTGGTGGCCAGGCCGCCGACGGCGGCGGTGGCCGCGGTGGCCAGGCCGGTGGCGAGCAGGGTGGTGGCACGCGTCTTCCTCATGGCCGATGCCCCTACCCTCGCGTCCGCGCTCCAGACGGCCGCGACCGGCCCGCGCGGGTCCGGCCGGTTCGTCGACGAACGATCGCGTCATGCGGACGAGCCGATGACATTCGCCGGACAACATCGCAGCCATGACCAACAGCGCACGCGATCATCGCGTCCCCCTGCGAACACTCGCCTCCCGCCTCGCTCCGGGAAGGCAAGGGCATGAACGCTGATCCGGGACGCGACGTCGGACGGCGGCGGCTGCTCGGATGGGGCGGGCTGGCCGCCGGCGCGGTGGCGGCCGGCGCGCCGCTGGCCGTGCTCGGGGGTGACGCCGCCGCCGCGGCGGGGCCGTCCCGGCTGGACCGGATCCCGCCGGACACCCGGCCCGGCGGGGCCTACGACCGGTTCGTGGCGGATCTGGCCGCACGTGACCGGTTCTCCGGCGTGGTGCTGCTGTCGCACCGGGGCCGGACGGTGTTGTCGCGCGCGTACGGCATGGCCGACAAGGAACGAGGGATCCGCAATCACGCCGACGTGGCGTTCAACCTCTCCTCGGCGGGCATGCCGTTCCTGCCCGTGGCCGTCCTGCAACTGGTGCAGCGCGGCAAGGTGAAGCTGTCGGACCCGGTGGGCACCCACCTGGACGGCCTCGCCACCGACCTGGCCGCGCAGGTGACCCTGCACCACCTGCTCAGCGGCACCTCCGGGATCGACGCCCCGGCGCCCGACGTGCACCGCGTCTTCACCAGCCGGAAGGAGGTCCAGGACTACCACCGGCAGTGGGCCAGGCAGGCGACGCTGGTGGCGGCCCCCGGCTCGAACGACGCCAACAACGCACACACCGCCGGCGGCGGCGCCGCCAACGCCATCGCCGCGCAGATCGTGGAGGCCGTGACCGGCACGACGTTCTGGGACCACATGCACGAGCACGTCTTCGCCCGCGCCGGCATGCGCGGCTCGGCGTACTACACCAGGACCCGGTGGCTCACCGACGAGCGCATCGCCCACCCCTACATGCGCCAGCCGGACGGCGGCCGGATCGACGGCGTCCGCAGCCTGGACAAGGACAGCATGAGCCGGCAGGGACCGGGCGAGAACCCGGGCCGCGCCTTCGTCAGCAACGTCTTCGCCACCGCGCCGGACCTGGCCCGCTTCGCGCACGCGCTGAGCCGCGGCACCGTGCTGGAGCGGCCCTACGCCGACCTCTACACCGGCGCCAAACTGCCCGGCCCCGGCGACCGGCTCGGCGCCCCGTCCTTCGGCTCGTACGCGGGCCCGGTCCGCATCAGCGGCGGCGAGTGGGAGTTCAACCGCGGCGGCGGCAGCGGCGGCATCTCGGCCAGCTGGACCGTCTGGCTGGGCTCGGGCTGGGCCGGTGTCGTCCTCAGCAACTACGACGACCTGGAGGACTTCGGGGAGATCCTGCGGCGGCAGGACGAGGCCGTCACCGGCGAGGCGGCCGGCCCGCCCGTCGGAGGCTGAGGCGCCGGCGTAAAGGGAGCCCGGCGTCGGGCTCAGGCGTCGGGCTCAGGCGTCGGGCTCAGGCATCGGGTGAGGTTGGCTTCATGTGAGGCCGGCGTCGTGGGCCAGGAGGGCGATCTGGGTGCGGTTGTCCAGGGCGAGCTTGGTCAGGATGCTGGAGACGTGGGCCTTGACGGTCGTGACGCCCATGGTCAGATCGGCGGCGATGTCGGCGTTCGTCCGGCCCTGGCCGATGGCCAGGGCCACCTCGTGCTCGCGCGGGGTGAGGGTGGCCAGGGCGGCGCGGGCGCGCTCGTAGGCGCCGGCCTGGGCGACGGTGCGCTCCATCAGCCGCCGGGTGATACGCGGCGACAGGATCGGATCGCCCGCAGCGACCCGGGTGACCGCCTCCACGATCTGCGCCGGCGAGGTGTCCTTGAGCAGGAACCCGGCGGCGCCGGCGCGGAGCGCGTGCAGCACGTTCTCGTCGGTGTCGAACGTGGTCAGCACAATCACCTCGGGCGGCCGGGCGCGGGCGCGCAGCCGGCGGGTCGCGGTGATGCCGTCCACGCGCGGCATGCGCAGGTCCATCAGGACGACGTCGGGGGCGTGGGCGTCGGTGGCCGTGACGGCCTCCTGGCCGTCGGCCGCCTCGGCGACGACGGTGATGCCGCCGGTGCCGTCGAGCATCATCGACAGCCCGGCGCGGACCAGGGCGTCGTCGTCGACCAGGAGCACGCGGATCACCCGGGCCATGGTAGCCGGGCCAGCAGCCGGAACTCACCCCCGGTGTGGTGGTGGTCGAGCTGCCCGCCGGCCAGCCGGACCCGCTCGGTGAGCCCGACCAGGCCGAGCCCGCTGCCGGGCACGACGGGGGCGGCGTCCGCGGGGGGCGCCGGGTTGCGCACGTCGATCAGCAGGGTGCCGCCGGGCGCGCCGCTCAGCGTCACCTCGACCTGTTCGCCGGGGGCGTGTTTGCGGGCGTTCGTCAGCCCTTCCTGGACGACCCGGTAGGCGGTCATGGACAGGGCCGGCGGCAGGGCGGCGGCGTCGGCGGCCCGCTCGTCCAGTCGTACCGGCTGGCCCGCCCGGCGGGCGTCGGCGATCAGGTCGGGCAGGTCGGCCAGGCCCGGCCGGGGGGCGAGCCCGTCGGGCTCGTCGTCCTGCTCGCGGAGCAGGCCGATCACCTGGCGCAGCTCCTCCAGCGCCTGGTGCACGCCCGCGCGGACCACACCCGCGGCGGCGGCGAGCCGGTCGGGGGATGAGTCCGGACGGTATTCCAGCGCTCCCGCGTGCGTGGCGACCAGGGACAGCCGGTGGGCCAGCACGTCGTGCATCTCCCTGGCCAGCCGACGCCGTTCGGCCATGCGCGCCTCGGCCACCCGCCGGCCCTGCTCGGCCTCGGCGCGGCGGGCGCGTTCGCTCAGGGAGATGAGCAGGGCGCGGCGGGAGCGGGCCAGTGAGCCCCAGCCGAGCAGCGCGCCGTACGCGGCGCAGATGAGCAGCAGCCACCACGACAGGGAGATGCCGGAGTTGGGCCGCCACCACCCCTGCACCAGGTGAGCCGCCATGCCCGCGGCGGTCACCGCGGCGGCGACCGGGAAACGCCGGCGCAACGACACCTGCAGCGCCCCCATCGTCGCCGCCGGCGTCGCCACCGGGGACAGCGTGGCCAGCACGGTCGCGACCAGCGTGCCATGGACCGGCCACCACAGCTGGGCCACCGCCGCGGCCAGGCTCACCACCGCGACCGCCACGTCCAGCCCCCAGCTGGTCCGGCCCGCCTGCCCCCACAGGGACACGGCGGTCAGCGCGCCGATGCCGAGGATCACGCCTGCCACGGCGAAGGGGTGCGGGCGTCGGCTCTGGCTCATCGGCCCAGGCTAACCGCCGGTACGGCGGGCCCATCACCTACCAAAGTCGGAGGCGTACCCCACCCGGGAAGGACACGGCGCGACCGTGCGCCCGATGTGGCGGGCCGGGGCGGCGGGCGAGGCTTGGCGGCATGAACACCACCCCGCACCCCCGGAACACTCCCGCCCACACCTCCACCCAGTCCCCCATCCGGCCCTCCGCCCAGACTCCCACCCGGCCCTCCACTCCATCGCCCGCCCAATCCTCCGCCCAATCCTCCGCCCAGACCTCCGCTCAGGCCCCTGCCCGATCCTCCGACCAGCCTTCCGCCCAAGCGCCCGCCCGATCCTCCGCCCAGTCGCCCGCACAGTCGCCCGCCCAGACCTCCCCCCGGTCCTCCGCGAAGTCGCCCGCCCGGTCGCGCGTCCGGCGGCTGTTCGCCGTGATGGGCGCGGCCGTGGCCGCGGTGGCCGTCTGGGTGCTGGCGGTTCCGGTGGGCGGGATCGACCTGACCGTGCGGATGGGCGCCGG
Organism: Nonomuraea fuscirosea; assembly: GCF_035917475.1. Lineage (NCBI taxonomy): Bacteria > Bacillati > Actinomycetota > Actinomycetes > Streptosporangiales > Streptosporangiaceae > Nonomuraea > Nonomuraea fuscirosea. The sequence goes on from NZ_CP109074.1 coordinate 4,792,901, forward strand.
CCCGCAGCCGGTCGGGCCGGTGGCGGTCGTGCTCGCCAGCCTGGCCGCCGGGCTGGCCGGCTGGGCGCTGCTCGCCGTGCTCGAACGCGTCACCGCCAAGGCCGGCCGGATCTGGACGATCACCGCCCTGGCCGTGCTCGCCCTGTCCCTGACCGGCCCGCTCGGCAGCGCCACCGGCTCGGCCGCGACGCTGGTGCTGCTCCTGATGCACCTGGTCGTCGGCTCCGTCGTCGTCCTGGGACTGACCCGGCGCTGAACGATCCCCGTACCCGGAAGACCGGCCCCCAGCACCCCCGACAGGAGAGCTGACATGACAGTCCTCGCCAGAGCGATCGACGCCACCCGCCGCTACGGCGACGTGCTCGCGCTCGACCACGTCTCGCTCGACCTCCGGGCGGGCGAGCTGGTCGGCCTGCTCGGCCCGAACGGCGCCGGCAAGTCCACCCTGATCAACCTGTTCGCCGGGCTGCGCCGGCCCACGTCCGGCACGGTCGAGCTGTTCGGCGGCTCGCCGCTGGACCCGGTCAGGCGGCGCGGCATCGGCGTGACGCCCCAGGAGACCGGGCTGCCCGAGTCGCTGCGCGTCGGTGAGATCACCGGCTTCGTCTCCGCGCACTTCCCCGACCGGGTCGGGACGCCGGAGCTGCTGGCCAGGTTCGGGCTCGGTGACCTGGCCAGGCGGCAGGTCGGCGGCCTGTCCGGCGGGCAGCGGCGGCGGCTGGCGGTGGCGCTGGCGTTCGCCGGCCGGCCGCGGCTGGTGTTCCTCGACGAGCCGACCACCGGCCTGGACGTCGAGGCCAGGCGGGCGCTGTGGGACGGCATCAGGTCCTTCCACGAGGAGGGCGGCACCGTGCTGCTGACCAGCCACTACCTGGAGGAGATCGAGGCGCTGGCCGAGCGGGTCCTGGTCGTCGGCTCCGGCCGCGTGCTGGCCGACGACACCGTGGGGGCCGTGCGCGGCATGGTCGGCACCCGGCGCGTCTCCCTCGTCGCCGACCGGCTGCCCGAGTTGCCGGGCGTGCTCGCCGCGGAACGCGCGGGCGACCGGTTCGACCTGGTCGTGAGCGATCCCGATCGGCTGGTCGTGGCGCTGGTACGCAGCGGGTCGCCGTTCTCCGGCCTGGAGATCAGACCGGCCACCCTGGAGGAGGCCTTCCTCGCCCTCACCGCGAAACCGGCCGCGCATGCCTAGCCCGGTCCCCGCCCCGAACCGGAGCGCGCGAACCCACCCCGCCCCCGCCCCGAAGGAGACCTCGATGCCCAGCCTGGTCCTCGCCCACACCCGCTACCTGCTGATCGAGCAGATCAGGGTGCCGATCGCCATCCTGGCCAGCGCGTTCTTCCCGGCCATCTCGATGGTGGCGTTCGTGGTGCCGTTCGCGGGCCGCGATCCGGTGGCCGCGACCACGGCGACGGGCTCGCTGATGTTCTTCGGCGCCATGTCGGCCGCGCTCATCGGCCTGGGCAACTCGGTCGCGCAGGAGCGCGAGCTGCCGTGGAACCCGTACCTGCGCACCCTGCCCGCCGGCCCGCTGCCGCGTTTCGCCGGGCGGATCCTCGCCACGCTCGCCGTGATGCTCATCTCGGTGATCCCCGTGCTGGTGGTGGCGGCGCTGTTCACGGAGGCGGCGATCACCCCCGCCCGGCTGCTGCTCGGGTTCGGCGCGCTGGTCGCGGGCGTGGTGCCGTTCATGCTGATGGGGCTGTTCGTCGGCTTCAGGCTGGCCTCCAAGGCGGCCATGGCGGTGTCGCAGCTGCTGTTCTTCCCGATGGCCGTCCTCGGCGGGCTGCTGCTTCCGCCCCAGGTCCTGCCGCGGTTCGTGCAGGACGTGTCCTCGTACGTGCCGACCAGGGGCGCGGCCGAGCTGATCTGGTGGGCGATCGCCGATGCCCGGCCGAGCGCGCTGTCGCTCGTCATGCTGGCCGTCTGGACCGCCGCCATGGCGGCCGCCGCCGCCTGGGCCTACCGGCGCGACGAGGGCCGGCGCTTCTCCTGACCGTCCGCAGCCTCGCCGGATCCGTCCGCCGGCCGGGAGAGGCCGGCGAGCAGGTCGTCGAGGACCCGGTCCAGAGCCGCGCTGTTGGCCGGGGAGAACCAGGTGGTGCGCACGCGTTCGTTGCTCCCGTTCGGGGTCTCGTGGTCGGCGGCCAGCTGCTGCAGCGACCGGCTCTCATCACCCAGCGCACGCCCGACGCCCTGGAACAGGCCGCGCACATAACGGGAGGCCACCTCGGCCGGGACGCCGTGACCGACGGCCCACGACGTGAGCGCGGCCAGATATCCGAAATGGGTGGTCAGCGTCCCCGTCAGGGCGGAGAACACGTTGAACGCGGCCTCGTCCTCGACCGGCAGGGTCCCGCCCAGGCGCGCGAAGAGGGCCTCCACCGCGGGATGGGCCGGGCACGTCACCGTGACGGAGTCGCGTTCACGGACGGCGGGCAACGGGATGGCCCGCACCAGCGGAGCACCGGTGCCGAGGATCCGGCGCAGCTCGTCGTCACCGACCCCGGCCATCAGGTTCACCACGATCGTGCCGTCGTCGACGCGCAGTCCCGCCAGCGCCTCGTGCCGGTCACGCGGACGCACGGCGATGATCACCAGCTCGGACCGGTCCACCACCTCCTGGTTGCCGGCGCACACCCGCACGCTGTCATAAAGCCCGGACAACTCGGCGGCCGTACGGGCACCGCGGGGCGACAGGAACACCTCGGGCGGATCACCGTCTCCCTCGCACAGGCCCGTCACGATGGCCCGGCCGATCTCCCCGACCCCGATGACGCCGACACGCCGCACGTTCACTGTCTCGCTCACGCCGCCCACCCTACGCAAGCGCCCGCGGCCGCCATCAGGCACCACCGCAGCTCACCGGCTCAGCCCGGCAGCACGGCCCGGCGACGACGCGTGGCACGGCCGCGACCAACACTTAGCCCTTGCGCTAACCATCGCCCATCCGCAACACTTAGCCGCATGGCACACTATTCGGCGCAGCTGGACGGCGTCTTCGTCGCCCTCGCCGACCCCACCCGGCGCGCCGTCGTGCGCCGCCTCGGCCACGGGCCCACGAGCGTCGGCGACCTCGCCCGCGAGTTCCCGATGACCCTCCCCTCGTTCATGAAGCACGTCCGCACCCTCGAGGCCAACGGCCTCATCCACACCACGAAGTCCGGCCGCGTCCGCACCTGCGTGCTCAACCGCGACCGCCTCACCCTCCTGCACGACTGGCTCGAAGAACAGCGCCGCCTCTGGCAGGACCACACCGACCGCCTCGAACGATTCGTCACCGACCCGCAGGAGAACACGCCGTGAACCCCGACCTCGACCTCGCTCTTGAGCGCGTCATCCGCGCCCCGCGCGCGACCGTCTGGAACGCCTGGACCGACCCCGCCCGGCTGGAACGGTGGTGGATCCCCGCCCCGCTCACCTGCCGGGTCGACCGCCTGGACCCCAGGCCCGGAGGCGCCTTCGTGACCCGCATGAGCGAGGGCGGCACGGAGTTCGTCCCGCACCTCGACGCCTGCTTCCTCGCCGTGGACGAGCTCGAACGGATCGTCTTCACCAACGCGATCACCAGCGACTGGCGCCCCGCCGGCCCCGCCCCGGTCGCCATGACCGCCATGATCATGTTCGCCGACCACCCCGACGGCACCGACTACCGCGTCCTGGTCCGCCACGGCGACCCGGAGTCGCGCGCCCACCACGACAAGCTCGGCTTCGCCGACGGCTGGGGCACCGTCACCGCCCAGCTGGCCGCCCTCGCCGAGAGCGCGGCACGATGAGGATCGCCCTGCTCCAGTTCGTCACGCTCGACGGCGTCACCCAGGGCCCCGGCTCCCCCGACCAGGCCGCGCAGGCCGCGTACGAAGGCGTCACCGCCTTCATCGACCAGGGGCCCTGAGGGACCGGGGCTCAGCGCGCCGCGTCCAGCACCGGCTTCACATCGACGACCGGCGTGCCGTCCACGGCCTCCAGACCGGCCACCCGCACCCGCAGCCCGTCGACCGCCACCACCCGCACGCGGTGCAGCCCGATCGGGTTCGGCCGGTCGGCGGAACGGGTGCTGAACACCCCCGTCAGTGGATTGCGCGCGTCGTCGCGCGGATGCACGGCGAGCACGGACCGGTCGGCGAGATGCAACCAGGTCAGCACGAACACCTCGTCACCCGCCGCCAGATCACCGATCCCACCGGCCACCGCCGGATCGAACCGCAGCCAGGCCTCGGGCGCACCCTCCACCCCCTGCTTCGGCGCCACCGCCGGATCCGCCAGGGACGACTCCACGACCGCGACGGGACGAACCTCGTACGTCATGCACCACTCGTACCGGACGACGACCCCGACACGCCAGGGCCCGTCACGCGGGAGCCGGCTCCTGCGCGCCGTCCCCCAGCGGCCCGAACCGCCACTCACCCCGCCCGAGCAGCTCCAGCTCGTGCGTGTGATGCTGCTCGACCGTCGAACGGTGACTGACGCTGACCACGATGGTGTCCGGCAACTCCGTCCGCACCAGCCGATACAGCTCGAACTCCAGCCCCTCGTCCAGCGCCGACGTGGACTCGTCCAGGAACACCACCTTCGGCCGCGTCAGCAGGATCCGCGCGAACGCGATCCGCTGCTGCTCCCCCGGCGACAGCACCTTCGCCCAGTCCTGCACCTCGTCCAGCCGGTCCACCAGATGCGGCAGCGCCACCTTCTCCAGCGTCCCGCGCAGCATCTCGTCGCCGAAGGCGTCCGGATTGCCCGGATAGGAGACCACCGCACGCAGATCGCCCAGCGGCACGTACGGCAACTGCGACAGGAACATCGTCTCCTCCGGCCCGCACGGCCGCGTCAGCGTGCCGCTGGTGAACGGCCACAACTCGGCCAGGCTCCGCAGCAACGTCGTCTTGCCGCTGCCGGACGGCCCCGTCACCACCAGCGTGTCCCCCACCTCCAGCCGCAGATCCAGCGGCTTGATCAGCTGCCGCCCGTCAGGGGTGCGCACCTCGACGTCCTTCAGCGCCACCGTCCCGTCGGCACACGGCAGCGTCGTCACCTCCGGCAGCGCCCGCGCCTCCTCATCCGCCACGACCAGACCGTGCAACCGGATGATCGCCGCCCGGTACCCGGCGAACGCGTCATAGGCGTTACGGAAGAACGACAGCCCGCCCTGGATCGAGTTGAACGCCGACGCCGACTGCGTCAGATCCCCCAGCCGCAGCTCCCCCGCGAACAACCGCGGCGCCTGCAGCAGATACGGCAACGGCACGATGCTCTGACTGATCGCGTAATTCCAGCCGTTGAAGCCGATCGTCCGGTTCAGATACCGCTTGTAGTTGCTCACCACAGGCGCGAACAACCGCCGCAACCCCGAACGCTCGGCCACCTCGCCACGGTAGAACGCCACCGCCTCCGCCGCGTCCCGCAGCCGCACCAGCGCGTACCGGAACGCCGCGTTGAACTTCTCGTTGCGGAAGGCCAGCCAGATGATCGGCCGCCCGATCCAGAACGCCACCGCCGTCGCGATGATGACGTAGACCAGGCCGATCCAGAACATCGCCCGGGGAATGTCCAGCCCGAAGATCGACAGCGTGCCCGACAGATTCCACAGGATCGCCGTGAACGACACCATCGACGTCACCGCGGAGATCCCCCCGAACAGCAGCGTGTTGGCCGTCCCCCCGTTGCTCGGCAGGTTCGGCAGCGGCCCGTACCCGGCGGTGACCAGGTCGATGTCAGACTGGATCCGCTGATCCGGATTGTCGATCGTGTCGTCGATGAACCGCGACCGGTAGTACGCCCTGCCCTCCAGCCAGTCCCCCGTCAGCCGGTCGGTCAGCCACACCCGCCAGGCCAGCACGAACCGCTGCAACAGGAACAGATCCAGCAGCAACCGGGCGATGTGTATCGCCGCCAGGACGCAGAAGATCGCCAAGGAGGTCCAGAACCCGCGCTCCCCGGACGCCTTCACCGCCTGCTCGTGCACGGCCATGCCCTGCACCGCCACCTGAAGGCTGGACAACATGTCATTGCCCTGATAGCTGAACAGCACGTCCAGCCGGACCCCGGCGACCACCGACAGCAACAGGACGGCCAGCCAGAGCCACACCCTGACGCTCCCGCGACCGGTGAAGTAACCGCCGGTGATGCGCCAGAACTGCCTGCCCCACGTCGTGAAGAGCCCGACCAGCACCAGGACCGCCAGCGTGCACACCGCCGCGATCGCCCACGCCGTGGCGATCCACACCAGCGATGCCCAGACCTCGGAACTCCAGTCCAGCGTCGGGGTGAACAACTCCATTGGGGAAACGTATATGCACGGAGAGTGACGAGCACCCTGGAACGCTCAACTCATGCCAGGTGTCTGCCCGCCGACGCGACCGGCCTCGTCGAGCAGCCGCCGCAACCGCAGCGAGTCCGGCGCCACCGCGGTGACCAGGACGGCCGGCCCGGCCAGCGGAACCAGCACGGCCAGCCCGCCCGCCGGCTCATCGCCGAACGAGCGCACCTGCGCCGGCCCGGCGGCGAACGCCGGATCGACGATCAGCAGCTGACCCGCCGCCCGATGGCCGGCCAGCACCGCGGGACCGTCCCAGCCGGGCACGTCCGGCCCGTAACCGGACTGCTGATCCAGCAGCAACCGCCCGCCGCACCGGACCGTCAAGCGCGACGACAACCGGCCCGGCCCCTCCCCCGCCCGGCCGAGAACCTGCTCCTCCCGCAGGACCAGCCGCGCGGTGTCCGCCACGTCCGCCACACAGCTCTGACGCAGATGGCTGCCGGCCGCCGAGATCACCGGCTCGGGCAGCCAGTCCAGGCTCCCCCGCTCTCCCACCACCAGCCGCACGTCATAGGTGGCGGGCCCGCGCGTGGGACCCCGCAGCGCGATGGTCGCGCCCGCGGTCGTCACCCGCAGCCGCGCCTCCCGCTCGACGACCGCCTCGATCCGCAGCCGGTCACCGCCCAGCGGAGCGCACATCGCGCCGAGCACGCACAACCGCGCCTGCCTCCCGTACGCGCGATTACGGCGCAGATCGAACGGCCCCGCACCGTGCAGGACGGCGAACACGGTGTCCGCACCCGCACGGACCGCCCTGATCCGGGCCGTCGCCCGCACCCCCGTCCCGGCCTCGCCCGCGACGGTCATGCCGGAGCGGACGAGCGGGCGGCCAGCAGTCCCAGCACCCAGTCCGCCACCGGCCTGACCCCGTCCTCGCCCTTGAGCGCGGTGAAGGCGACCGGCAACCCGCCCCGCGCCGCCGCCGCGTCACGCGCCATCACCTCCAGATCCGCCCCCACGTACGGCGCCAGATCCGTCTTGTTGATGACGAGCAGATCGGAGGCCGTCACACCAGGGCCCCCCTTACGCGGGATGTCATCGCCACCGGCGACGTCGATGACGAAGATCTGCGCGTCGACCAGCCCCCTGGAGAAGGTCGCCGTCAGATTGTCACCACCCGACTCGATGAGGATCAGATCCAGCGGCCCCAGCCGCTCCTCCAGTTCCTCCACCGCCTCCAGATTCGCCGAGATGTCATCGCGGATCGCCGTGTGCGGGCAGGCGCCCGTCTCCACCGCCCTGATCCGCTCCGCCGGCAGCACGGCCTCACGCAGCAGGAACTCCGCGTCCTCACAGGTGTAGATGTCGTTGGTGACCACCGCGATCGACCACCGCGCCCGCAGCGCCCGGCACAGGCCGGCGACCGTCGCGGTCTTCCCGGAACCGACCGGCCCGCCCAACCCCACCCGCAGCGCCCGGCGACCACCATCGCCCGGAGAACCATCCTCGGCCCTGTCATGGTGCAGATGCATGACACTCCCGTCATCTCGTCGAAGAGCAAAACCCGGCAGCACGGCGCAGATCACGAGGCGAACAACCGCACCCGCCGGACGGCATGCCGCTCGGCCGCGATGTCCAGCAGCGGCGCGGAGACGGCGGGCAGCACCGCCACCCCCTCGGCCCGCACCCGCCGCGCGGCGCCGGCGGCCCGGCCCGCGACCTGATCGACCTCGGCGGCCAGCCCGGCCAGCACCCCGGCCGCCTCGAACGGATCGAGACCGAGCAGCCGCACCGTCGCCGCGGCCGGCCCGCTGACGCTCTCGTACGCCGCCACATGAGCGACGTCCAGCGGACTCAGCCCCGCCGACCGGCCGGCCACCCCGAGCACCACGCACTGGTGCGCGCCACCCGGCCGCGCCACGGCCAGGGCGTCCAGCTCGGCCGACGGCCATGTCACCCGGACGGCCCGCAGCAACTGCCGCCCCAGCACGCGCGCCACCCGCCGCAGCGCGGGCGCGGGAGTACGGGCGTCCGCCGCCTCCTCCAGCACGAGCGGATCGGCACCGGCCGCCGCCGCCGCGGCCAGACCCGCCGCGACCAGCCCGCTCGTGCGCAACCGGCCACGACAGAACTCCCGCAGGCCCACCACGTCGCGCACCCGCCCGGCCGCCACCGCCGCCTCGGCGCCACCCGAATGAGCGTGCCCACCGGCCGGAAAACGGCCATCGGCCAGCATCAGCAACGCGGCACGACTCATCAGGCGCACCCCTCCCCCGCGGCAGCCACGCTCGGAACAGTCAGAACAGGAAGTACCGCTGCGCCATCGGCAACACGGTGGCGTACTGCCGGTGATCGACGGCCTCCCCGTCGATCACCACCTCGTACGTGTCCGGATCGACCTCGATCCGCGGAACGGCGTCGTTGTGCCGCATGTCCTTCTTGAACACCTTGCGCGTGTCACGGATGGCGGCGAACCGCTTACCCGCCCCCACCCGCTCCGGCAGACCGGCCGCGATCGCGGCCCCCGTCACGAAGTTGACCGAGTTCGCCGCGGGCGCGCGGCCCACGGCGCCCCACACCGGGCGCGGCAGCACCGGCTGCGGCGTGGTGATGGAGGCACTGGCGTCCCCGACCTGCGCGTAGGCGATCTGCCCGCCCTTGATCACCCGATGCGGCCTGACCCCGAAGAACTTCGGCTCCCACAACACCAGGTCGGCGAGCCGGCCCACCTCCACCGACCCCACCTCGTGATCGATGCCGTGCGCGATCGCTGGATTGATCGTGTACTTCGCGACATAGCGGCGCGCCCGAAGGTTGTCGGCCCGCCCCGAGTCACCCTCCAGCGGACCGCGCCGCGCCTTCATCACATGCGCGGTCTGCCACGTCCGCATGATCATCTCACCGATCCGGCCCATCGCCTGCGCGTCCGACGACATGATCGAGATCGCCCCCAGATCGTGCAGCACATCCTCCGCCGCCATCGTGGCCGGCCGGATCCGCGACTCGGCGAACCGCTGATCCTCCTCCACCAGCGGATTCAGATGATGACAGATCATCACCATGTCGATGTGCTCGGGCACCGTGTTCACGGTGAACGGCCGCGTCGGATTCGTCGAAGCCGGCAGCACGTTCGCCACCCCCGCCATCCTGATCATGTCAGGAGCATGACCACCACCCGCGCCCTCCACATGGAAGACGTGAATCGGATCATCACCGATGGCCGCGATCGTGTCGCTCACGGTCCCGGCCTCGTTCAGGGAATCGGCGTGCAGCGCCAGCTGCACCCCCGTCGCCCGGCACACCTCCAGGCACCGCCGCAGCACCGCCGGAGTCGCACCCCAGTCCTCATGGATCTTGAGCCCCAGCACACCCCCCTCCACCTGGTTGAACAGCGACTCCACGGACATCGTGCTGCCCTTGCCCAGCAACCCCACGTTGACCGGGAAGGCGTCCAGCGCCTCGAACAACCGCGCCACATGCCAGGACCCCGGCGTCACCGTCGTCGCCGTACTGCCCTCCGCCGGACCCGTGCCCCCGCCGATCAGCGTCGTCACCCCCGAGGCCAGCGCCTCGCTCACCTGCTCAGGACAGATGAAGTGCACATGCGTGTCCACCCCGCCCGCCGTGAGGATCTTGCCGTTCCCCGAGATCACCTCCGTCTCCGGGCCGATCACGAAATCCGTCGCCACCGCATGCCCGTCATGCAGCCGATCCATCGTCTCGTCGTTGTACGCCTTGCCCAGCGCCACGATCCGGCCGTCACGAACGGCCACGTCCGCCTTCACCACGCCCCAGTGATCCAGCACCACCGCACCGGTGATGACCGTGTCCGGCGGCAGCGGAGCACCGAACCGCGCCGGATCACGCGGCGCGCACGACTGCCCCATCGACTCCCTGATCACCTTCCCCCCGCCGAAGATGGCCTCGTTCCCGCTGCGGCCAGGACCACCGCACCAGTCCTCGGTGACCTCGATCCGCAGATCGGTGTCCGCCAGCCGGATCCGATCCCCGGTCGTCGGGCCGAACCGGTCGGCGTAGCGCTCCCGGCTCAGCGGCAGATGCCGTTCGTCGACCGGCACCGGCAGCTCGGGCGCCGTCTCGTCAAGCATCCAGCTCACCCCCGACCTTCCCGTTCAGGCCCTCGACGACCCGGCGGCCCTCCAGCGGCACCAGCTGCACGTCGAGCGGACAATTCGGCTCGAAACGCACGGAACTGCCGGCCGGGACATGCAGCCGCCTGCCATACGCGGCATCACGACCAGGCTCGATGAGAAGCACCGCGTTCACCTCGAAGAAGTGAAAGTGCGAACCCACCTGAACGGGACGATCATCGGTATTGGTGACCCGCACCGTCGTCACCTCACGACCCACGTTGAACGCCACCGGCCCCGCGTCGACCGGATGATCCACCCGCCCCGGACGAACCCGCCCCGCCTCCCTCGTCGTCGCCGGAATCGGATCACGCAACGTGACCATCTTCGTGCCGTCGGGAAAGGTCGCCTCGATCTGCAGGTCGCGGATCATCTCCGCCACCCCGTCCATCACCTGCGAACCCTTGAGCACCGGTGCCGGCATCTCCATCAGCTTCGCCACCGACACGCCGTCGCGCGCGCCCTCCAGGACGTACGCCGTCAGGATCGCGACCGCCTCGGGGTAATTGAGCAGAACCCCGCGTTCCATCCGCTTGCGGGCCACGTCCGCGGCCACGTGGATCATCAGCCGTTCCTGTTCGTGCGGGGTCAGACGCACCCGCCACCTCACCTTCGCCTCCGCCCCGGAACCCCCGAAGCTTGCTCACCGAACGTAACTTGATGAGCGCGTAAAGTAAGGTGGCAAGGGGGTGACGGGTCCCTCACCCACGAGCCGCACCACCCCGCGAAGCCCGCCGCTCCCCCGCCGGCCGCGTTCACGTCGCGACCGGTCTCGCCGATTGAGATGATCATCCGGAGCCGTCGACGAAATGAGTGGTCTTTTGAGGGGCGAAAAAGGGCAAATCGTAGAAATCGAGCGCCTTTACTTTGTAGATTTACGTCATGCGACCGGGCGGCGGACAGAGCCGGCCCGGCCGCCGTCCCAGCGACTCATCAGGGAGACGGGTGTGCCCAGCCAGAGCAGAGGACGGCCGGGCTGGCTGCACGTCGGCGCGCTCGAACACCGCCTGACCCGCGCCTGGTTCCCCGGCACCTTCCCGCCGGCCGCCGTCCTGCTGGCGATCATGACGTTCAGCGCGGTGCCGCGCCCGCTGGGCACCCGCCTGGCCACCCACCTCGACGGCGGGATCGTCGTCGGGCCCGGCGCCGTACCGGACCTGCCCGGCTTCGAGGCGCTGCGCGGGGTGCCCCTGCCGGTCCAGCAGGGCGGCTGGGAGCGCAGCGCCGGCGTCTACGACCCGCACCGGCGCCGCATCGGCGTGGGCAGCACGCCCTCCCCCTCCGTCAGCGTGGCCGGCCACGAACTCGGCCACGCCACCGACCACCTGGACGGCATGCCGTCGCGGGGCGACACCTGGGCCGGGCTGCACGCCGTACGCGCCCGCCACCTGCCGCCGCCCTACCGCGAGGACGCCGCCGAACTCTTCGCCGAGGCCTTCGCCTGCGTGCTCACCCGCCGGGCCCGCCGGCTGATCGGCCTGTTCGGCGACGAGCACGCCGCCCAGCAGGCCTACACCTGGCTGGCCGGCCGGTACGGGATCGGCTGATGGCCCGCCACTCCCCCGCGTTCGCGGGCCCGCGCTATGCTGAGCGGGGAAAGGTGACGTGCGAGACGGAAGGGACGCCCCTCATGACCGCCCTCATGCTGACCGGCGGAGTTCTTCGCGTCATCGAGCCGATCACCCTGCCCGACGGCACCCGCGTCGACTGCACCCGCGACATCACCCCCGGCGCCCCCGACTACGGAGACTGGCTGCCGTTCGCCGTCCCGGAAGAGGCGGCCTGGCGCGGCGACACCGACGACGCGGCCATCCTCGACCGCTGGCGAGCCGCGGCCAGCGCCTGACCACCGCCCGGGAGTGACGCGCGTCATCGGGCCGGCGTCGCTCACGGAAGAGGGCGCTCGCCCAGCGTCTCCAGTGCGCGGGCGGAACGTGAGCCGGGCCCGGCGTGCAGGAGCAGCACCTCCAGCCCGCCCGTGCCGGTCACGGCGAACTGCTCGACCATCAGCTCCAGATCGTCGCATCCCTGCGTGACCGCCTGTCTCAGAGAGGACCCCAGCGCGACAGCTCGGCGCGGACCGACGCCGGCGACAGCGGCGGTTAGGCTGGATCCTGACATTGACGTCAGACGCGAATGTCTGACGGGGATCCCCTCTGGAAGGGACGGGCGATGCGGATCGGTGAGCTGGCGTCGCAGGCCGGGGTGAGTGTGCGGTCTCTGCGGTACTACGAGGAGCAGGGTCTGCTGAGCAGCACGCGCAGTGCCAGCGGGCAGCGCCGCTACACCGACAAGGAGGTCGAGCGGGTACGGTTCATCCAGCGTCTCTACGCGGCCGGGCTGTCCAGCCGGACGATCGCCGAGGTGCTGCCGTGCGTCGAGTCGCCCAGTGAGAAGACCAGCGACGAGGCGTTCGAGCGGCTGGTCCAGGAGCGCGATCGGATCGACCGGCACATGCGGGAGCTCGGGCAGGCTCGCGAAGCGCTCGACCTGCTCATCGACGCCAACCGTGCGCACCGGGAGCTGACGGTCTGCGTTTCGCCCGTCTGATCCGCATCTCTTCCGTTTGACGTGCTTCTCCGGCGGGAGGCGTCAGACGGGTGGCTCGTCCAGGACTGCTTGCAGGAGTCGCCAGGAGTCCATGATGTGGTCCTGGACCAGGATGCGGGCGGCCGGGCCGTTGCGTACGGCGAGGGCGTGGCGGATCGCCTCGTGCTGGCGCACGTTGGTCTCGTAGAGGCGGTCAGCGGGTGAGCCGGGCGCCCACAGGGCCTCGCCGGAGAAGACCCGCCGCAACCCGGCGATCAGCCGCTCGAACAGGGGCGCGCCCGCGGCTCTGATGATCGTGGTGTGGAAGTCCTCGTTGGCGGCGATCCAGGCGAACGAGGCGCGCTCCCGCTCGGCCGCCGGCACCCCGGGATCGCGCAGGAGCGCCGTCTGCCGGCCGAACTCCGCGTTCGCCGCGTCCAGTTCGGCCAGGCGCGCGTCCGTCATGCGCTGGGCGGCCAGTTCGGCGGCGGCGCCCTCCAGGGCGGCTCTGGCCAGGAACGTCTGCGCCCATTCGTCGCGGTCGAGCGCGCGCACCCGTACGCCTCGGTTGGGCGTGAAGGACACCAGGCCCATGGCCGCGAGCTGCCGCAGCGCCTCCCTGATCGGGGTGCGGCTGACGCCGAAGCGGTGTGACAGCTCGTCCTGACGCAGCACCGTGCCGGGAGCGAGGCGGCCGGCGATGATCATTTCCTCGATGGCCTGCGCGATCTGGTCGGCCTTCGTGGTGGCCGCCGGATCGCCGCCGGTGTCCGTCCGCAACCGGTCTGCCGTCACGCGCGGCTCCCCTTCCATGGTCGTGATCGCCCCCGATCGGGGCCAAGCCTACGGCTCTCCTCCCCCCGGCCCGGTCGCCGCGCGAGTGCTGTCACTATTCTGACTTCTCGGATCCAAGAGTTCCCGCTTTACAGCCGTGATGCCGCCGATCTAGGCTCGATCATGCCTTTTCGGATCCGATGAGGAGGGCCGGATGCGGACAGCCGAGGTCGTGGTCATCGGTGGCGGTTGTGTCGGGACCAGTACGGCCTACCATCTCGCCGCGGCCGGCTGCACGGACGTCGTCCTGCTCGAAGCGGACGCGCTGGGCTCGGGCTCGACCGGCAAGGCCGCCGGTGGGATCCGGCTGCAGCACGCCGACGCGCTCAACTCCCTGCTCGTCCGCCGCTCGCTGGCGGAGTTCCTGCGCTTCGAGGAGCTCACCGGCGTCCCGATCGGCTTCAAACAGGTGGGTTACCTGTTCCTGCTCAGCTCAGCCGCCGACCTCGACGCCTTCCGCCGGGCGGTAGGCGTGCAGCAGAGCCTCGGCATCCCCAGCGAGCTGGTGGACGTGGCGGCGGTGCGCGAGTTCGTCCCGCAGCTGGCCACGGACGACCTCGTGGGGGCCACGTTCTGCCCGAGCGAGGGGTACGCGACGCCGGAGGCGGTGGTGCAGGGGTACGCGACGGCGGCGCGGCGGCTCGGCGTCCGCGTCGAGACCGGGCGCGCGGTCACCGCCGTCCGCGCCGAGGACGGCCGGATCACCGGGGTCGACACCGACGGCGGGCCGATCGCGGCCCCCACCGTGGTCTGCGCCGCCGGGGTGCACTCGGCCGGGCTCGCCCGCGGCATCGGGATGGAGCTCCCCGTACGCGGCGAGGCCCGCGCGATCCACTACACCGGCCGCGACGGCGGCGTCCCCGGCTCGGCCCCGCTCACCGTGGACTTCGCGTCGGGGTTCTACTTCCACCGCGAGGGCCCGGGGATGGTCTTCGGCGGCCGTCAGCGCGAGCTCGAAGACCTCGGCGAGCCAGCGGTCAGGCGGCTGCCCGTGCTGGCCGGGCTGCCGATCGAGTCGTCGTGGTGGGGCTACTACGACATGAGCCCGGACTCCAACGCGATGATCGGCTCCGGCCCGGTGGACGGTTTCCACTACGCGACCGGGTTCTCCGGCCACGGCTTCCAGCAGTCGCCGGCCGTCGGCGAGCATCTGGCGCAACGGGTGCTCGGCCTGCCCGTGAGCCTGGACCTGTCCCCGTTCACCGCCGGACGGTTCCGCGCGGGCGCCGTACGTCCCGAGAAGTTCGTGATCTGACCAGCGAGAAGGAGCGTCGATGATCGCCAGAGCCTGGAAGGCGTCCGCCACCCCTGAGGGCGCGCGCCGCTACGCCGAGCACTTCGACGGCGCCGTCCTGCCCGAGCTGCGCCGGCAGGGCGGCTGCCGCGCGGCCTACCTGCTCACGCGGGAGTCGGGAGGGCTGGTGGAGATCCAGGTGATCACGCACTGGGAGTCGCTGGAGACGATCCGCGCCTTCGCCGGTGACGATCTCGATCACGCGGTCGTGGAGCCGGCGGCCCGCGCGGTCCTGACGGACTTCGAGCGGACGGTCGCCCACTTCACCGTGACGGAGGGCGAGGTCGCATGAGTGGCGGAACGGGCCGGCTCGCGGGCCGGGTGGCGATCGTCACCGGCGCCGCGCACGGGATCGGCCGCGCCATCGCCGGCGGGTTCGCCGCCGAGGGGGCCGCCGTCGTCATCGCGGACCTCGACGGCGCCGCCGCGGAGAAGGCCGCCGCCGAGGTCGCCGCGGCGGGCGGCTCGGCGGGCGGCTCGGCCGTCGGCTTCGGCGCGGACGTCGGCCGCGCGGCGGACGTGGACCGGCTCTTCGACGCCACGCTCTCCGCCCACGGCACCCTCGACATCCTGGTCAACAACGCCGGCGACGTGACCGTCCAGCGGCACTTCCTGGAATCCGACGAGCGGTGGTGGGACCACTTCCTGGACACCAACCTCAAGAGCCAGTACCTGTGCGGCCGCCGCGCCGCCGCCGTGATGGCGCCCCGGCGGTCGGGCAGCATCATCAACATGTCCAGCGGCGGGGCCACCCGGGCGCACCGGGGCATGGCCGCCTATGACGCCTCCAAGGGTGGCGTGGAGGGACTCACCCGGTCGATGGCGCTCGATCTCGGCCCGTACGGTATCCGCGTCAACGCGCTCGTGCCCGGGCTGATCGCGACCAGGCCGGCCCACTTCGAGCCGGAGGCCCGGCGGCTGCGCGACGAGACGGTGCCGCTCGGGCGGGGCGGGGTGGCGGAGGACCTGGTCGGACCGGCCCTCTTCCTCGCCGGGGACGAGTCCGCCTACGTCACCGGCGCCACGCTCGTGGTGGACGGCGGCGTGCTCGTGCAGCAGCGCAGCCCGCAGGTGGAGACGTTCCCCGTCGAGCGCTTCCCCGGGCTGGCCTGAGCGCGTGCCTCGGCCCCTCGAACAAGGAGATCCGCGAGACTCGTTCGCCGGGAACGGTCAGGAGCGTGGCGGGTCGTCGCTCGGGGGAAGGGGCAGCAGGCAGGTCAGCACGGTGGTCAACGCCCGTTCGACAGTCTCGGCGTCGACCGCCTCGGGATCGGCGATGTGCTCGTTGACCAGGCCGTTGGTCAGACAGTGCAGGATGAGCGCGGCCTGGTCCAGATCGACGGCGGGGCGGACGCCGGTCCGCTCGGCGACGTCGGCGATCGAGCGGGCCGCTCCTTCGCGCTGAGCCCGGCGCATCGGGGTGAGCACCTGCCTGGTCTGCTCGTCTCTGGCCGCGCGGGCCGCGAACTCCAGGCCGAGGTGGCCGTCGCCGCTGTCCTGCACGATGTGCCGGGTGACCAGCGACGCCACTCGGGCGATCATCGCGGGCAGGTCGTCGAGGTCACGGATCTCCTCCCGCACGGCGGCCAGTTCGCTCGCGGCGCCGTCGCCGAGGATGGCGCCGAACAGTTCCTGCTTGCCACCGAAGTTCGAGTAGACGGCCCCCTTGGTGAAGCCGGCGCCGGCCGCGATGTCCTCGATACGGGCGTCGGCGTAGCCGCGTTCGGCGAACACCCGCGCCGCCTCGGCCAGCAGCCGGCGGCGCACCTCCTCGCGCGGCAGGCGCCGGGCCGGATTCCTCTGCTCATCGCCGTTCACGACACCTAGCATACCGAAAGTACTCAATACTTTCGGTATCGTGTGGCGAGACTTGATCACCTTTCGGTTGCGGAGGACCTTTTGACGACGACGACAACGACGTCCGGGCGAGGCGGTGGGCGCCAGAACTACATCGACTGGTTGCGCAACCTGGGCATCCTGTTCCTGTTCCCGTACCACACGGCGCGGGTGTTCAACGGCGATGCCTCGTTCTACGTCAAGGGCGAGGTGAACACCTTCTCCACCGTGCTGGTGCAGCTGTCCTACTGGTTCATGCCGTTGCTGTTCCTGCTGGCCGGCTCGGCCAGCTTCCACGCGCTCAAGCGCAGGTCGGCGGGCCGCTACGTCAGCGAGCGGGTGTCCAGGCTGCTGGTGCCGCTGCTGTTCGGCGTGCTGGTGGTCGTGCCTCCGCAGGCGTACTACGCCCTGCGGTTCCATCGCGGCTACGAGGGCTCCTACGCCGGCTTTCTGTGGCGGTACTTCACCGACTTCTCCTCCTGGTCGGAATACGCGGGCGGGATCTCGCCGGCGCACCTGTGGTTCATCCTGTTCCTCTTCCTCATCTCGGCCGCGCTCGTCCAGCCGATGCTGGCTCTGGCCAGGCGGGGATACACGCCGGGGTGGCTGCGGCGGCCCCTGCTCGCCCTGCTGCCCGTCGCGCCGCTGACCGCGCTGTCGTACCTGCCGGAGGTGGGTGGGAAGAACATCTTCGTCTTCGCGGCCTACTTCATGCTGGGCTTCCTCGTCGCCACCGACGACTCGATCATGGACATGGTCGAGCGGCGGCGGCCGTTGTTCCTGGCGCTGGCGGTATGCGGGGCCGCGGGGGTTCTTCTGCTCGGCGGCCAGGAGAGCCCGCCGGCCACGGCCGTGCGCGACCTCGCCTGCTGGACGGCGTTGCTGGCCATGCTCGGGTACGGCAGGCGGTACCTCAACGGCGGGTCGAAGGCGGTGGCGTACTGCAACGAGGCGGCCTTCCCCCTGTACGTCCTGCATCAGACGTTCCTGGTCGCCACGGGCTTCCACGTTCTGCGGCACGCCGACGCCGGGCCCCTGCCGTACGTGATGATCATGACCGTGTCGTTCGCGCTGAGCCTGATCACCTATGAGATCGTGCGGCGCTGGGGCCTCACCAGATTCGTCCTCGGCCTCGGCCGCCGGAAGCCGCCGGCCGTCGCCGGGGCCGGCTCGGCGGGCGGCGCGGCCCGCCCGAGCCGGTCATGACGAACGGGGCGGGGGCGCCTGGCCGAGCAGGGGGAGCCAGATCTCGTCCACGATCTCGGTGATCGTCTCGTCCGGCACCGGGCGCATCGTCAGGAGCAGATCGTGGCGCAGCAGGTCGAGCGGCAGGTTCAGCATCCGGGGCGAGCGCGGCGCGTCCGGCAGGTCGCCGCGTTCGACCGCGCGGGCGACGATCGCCTCGAAGGCGCTCGGCAGGCCCGGCGGGAGCAGGGTGTCGCGCAGGTCGCCGAGGCTCGTTCCGGTGTCGCGGAAGTACTCCTCCAGGTGCACGCTCATCAGCGTGATCATGCCCGCGCGGTCGGCGTCGGCGTTGCGCAGGAAGCCGATCGCGTCCTCGCGCAGGCTGCCGGTGTCGGGCACGTCGATCAGCCGCCAGAACTTGGCGAGCGTGGCCAGCAGCAGGTCCTGGCGCCGGGGCCAGCGACGGTAGAGCACGGGACGGCTGGTGCCGGCGCGGGCGGCGATCGCCTCGTAGGTGAAGCCGTGGTAGCCGTGCTCGGTCAGCACGTCCCACGCGGCGTCGAGGATGGCGTCCTCCAGCTTGGCCCCGCGCCGGCGCGTCGCGCCCCCGTCCCGTGACGAGCCTTCGGACGGCGGGCGGGCGGGCTTGAGATTCACTTGCGTATCTTATCGCGGTGATCTACGGTGACCAGCGTTAGATACAGTCGCGTACTTTATTTCGGGAAAGCAGGGCATGCTGATGGCAGCCGACAGCTCGGCGAGCGTGAGCACCATGGCGATGCGGCGGATCCTGCCGACGGACCTGGTGGAGCGAGGGCGCTGTCCGTTCGACCCGCCGCCGGGCCTGCGCGGGCAGGGGGCGATCCGGCCGGTGGATCTGCTCAACGGCGCGCGGGCCTGGCTGGTGACGGGGTTCGACGAGGCCCGTACGGTGCTGTCGGACGCGCGTTTCAGCGCCGACAAGCTGCGTCACCAAGACGCGACCTCGCCCAGGCCGGCGGGGCCGGCCGGGCAGGAGACGGCGGAGCGTGAAGACGGGATCTTCGTGTTCATGGACCCGCCCGAGCACACCCGGCTGCGGCGGCCGCTGACGGGCCAGTTCACGGTGCGGCGGATGCGGCAGCTGGAGGCGCGGGTCAGGGAGATCGCGGTCGAGCACATCGAGGCGATGCGGGCGGGGGGCCCGGAGGCCGACCTGGTGCCGGCGTTCGCGTTGCCGCTGCCGTCGCTGGTCATCTGCGAGCTGCTGGGCGTGGACTACGCCGACCGCGCGGAGTTCCAGGAGCGCACGGCGGTGGCGCTCGACGCGAGCGCGACCCCGGAGGAGCAGGGCACGGCACGGGCCGGGCTGTACGCGTTCATGGGCCGCCTCGTCGCGCTCAAGCGCGCCGAACCCGCCGACGACCTGCTGTCCGGGCTCGTCCACGACACCGACCCGCCCCTGACGGACAGGCAGCTGACCGACGTCGCGCTCGGCCTGCTCAACGCGGGCCACGAGACCACCGCGAACATGCTGAGCCTGAGCACGTTCGCGCTGCTGGAGCACCCGGATCGGCTCGCGGAGCTGCGCGCCGACCCCGGCCTGATCGAGGGCGCGGTGGAGGAGCTGCTGCGCTACCTGTCGATCATCCAGCTCGGCGTCAGCCGGGTCACCACCGAGCCGGTGACGCTGGGCGGGGTGGAGCTGCCGGCCGGCGCGACCGTCGTGATCGCCACGCCGGAGGCCAACCGGGACCCGCGGCAGTGGCCCGATCCCGACGTGCTCGACCTGCGCCGCCCGCGCGTCCCGCACCTGGCCTTCGGGCACGGGGTGCACCAGTGCCTCGGCCAGCAGCTGGCCAGGATCGAGCTGCGGATCGGGCTGGGCGAGCTGATCTCCCGCCTGCCGGGCCTGCGGCTGGCGGTGCCGGCCGGGCAGGTGCCGGTACGGGACGAGATGCTGATCTTCGGCGTGCGCTCGCTGCCGGTCACCTGGTCGTGACCGGCCGGGGCCCGACGTGTGGTGTCAGCCGGTGAGCTGGGGGATGACCTTCTCGCCGAACAGCCGGATCGCGGCGAGCACCTCGTCAGGGGGCAGGCCGCCGATGTCGATCAGCACCAGGTGCGCGTCGAGCCCGAGCAGCTTCTGCTGGGCGTTGAGCCGGTCGGCCACCTCGCTGGGGCCGCCGCAGATCGCCGCGCCCTCCATCAGCGCGTCGATGTCGATCTCCCGGCCGTCGCCACGCCACGGGCTGGCGAACGTGGCGTACGCCTGGAGGTAGGGCCGCCAGCGTTCGCGCGCGTCGTCCTCGGCGACGAACACGTGGCTGGGCAGCGCGACCCGGCCGGGGGCGTGCCGCCGGTAGCCGGCCACCACGTCCAGGTAGACGCCGGGGTCGCGCAGGGTGCTGGGCAGCATGAGCGGCAGCCCCAGCTCGGCGGCGAGGTCGGCGGAGGCCGCCGAGCCGCTGCCGACCCACAGGGTGGGGTGCGGGCGCTGGACCGGGCGCGGCGTGGTGGTCACGCCCTCCAGCGGGCTGCGGAACGTGCCGCGCCAGGTGACGTCCTCCTCCCGCAGCAGCCGCAGCAGCAGGCGCAGGTATTCGTGCAGGCGCGGCCGCAGGTCGGCGGGAGCGATGCCGAAGGCGACGTCGGTCTCCTTGGACACGCCGCGGGCCACGATGAGCTCGGCCCGCCCGCCGGACAGCACGTCGAGGGTGGCCAGCTCTTCGGCGACGCGGACGGGATCGTGGTGGGCCAGCAGGGTGACGCCGGTGGACAGGCGCAGGGTGGTGGTGCGGGCCGCGATGGTGGCGAGCAGGAGTTCGGGCGCGGAGACGATGTAGCGGGTGAAGTGGTGCTCGCCGATGGCCACGCCGGTGAAGCCGGACTCCTCCGCCACCACGGCCTGGTCGACCATGGCGCGGACGCGCTCGGGCTCGGAGGGCGCGTGGCCGGTGCGTGGATCCGGCAGGTGATCGCCGAGGATCAGCAGGTAGACCTCCACAAGGCGAGACTCTACCCACGGGCGGCCTCGGCGCGGCTTCTTCGGCGCCGAGATGAGCTTCCGCCCTGAGCTTCACCTGAAGGCGGGCCGCTGAGGTGAGATCGGCTCATGTTCGGTCTTGATGCGGAGTGCCGGGCGGTGGATGCTGGCGGCAACCCCGGTACCGCAGGCTGGGAGGTCGTCCCGTGCTCCTCCACCTCACCCGAAGGGCGGCCGCGGCCGTCCTGCTGCTGTCCAGCGTGCTGATCGCGCCACCCGCCGCCGCACAGACCGCCGCCCCCGCGAATGCCCCGGTGAGCGGTTTCGTGGACGGTCACAGTCACCTGTTCTCGTACGAGGCCTTCGGCGGCAGGCTCATGTGCGGCAAGCCGTACGACCCCGCCGGCATCGCGGCGGCCCTGACCGACTGCCCCGACCACTACCCCAACGGCGAACTGGCCTGGTTCGAGAACTTCACCCACACCGGCTCGCCCTCCGGCACCCACGACCCGGTGGGCTGGCCGACCTTCCGCGACTGGCCGGCGCACGACTCGCTGACCCACCAGCAGGCGTACCACACCTGGGTCGAGCGGGCCTGGCGGGGCGGGCTGCGGGTGCTGGTCAACCATCTGGTGGCCAACCGGCAGTTGTGCGCCATCTACCCGCTGCGCCGGTACGCCTGCGACGAGATGGCCGCCATCAGGCGGCAGGCCCAGCGCGCCCGCGAGCTGCAGGACCACATCGACGCCGAGGCCGGCGGGCCCGGTCTGGGCTGGTTCCGCATCGTGGCCGATCCGGCCGAGGCCCGGCGGGTGATCGGGGCGGGCAAGCTCGCCGTCGTGCTCGGCGTCGAGACCTCCGAGCCGTTCGGCTGCCGCCAGATCCTCGGGATCCCCGCGTGCACGCGGGCCCAGATCGACCGCGGCCTCGACGAGATGCGCGCGCTCGGCGTGCGCAGCATGTTCGTCTGCCACAAGTACGACAACGCGCTGTGCGGCGTCCGCTTCGACTCCGGCACCCAGGGCGCCGTGGTCAACGTCGGCAACCTGCTCGGCACCGGCTCGTTCTGGCAGGCCCGCACCTGCACCGGGCCCGAGCACGACAACACCATCGACCCGGCCGGCGTGCTGCCCGCGCAGATCGCGCGGCTACTGCCCCCGGGCGTCTCCCTGCCGCTCTATCCCCCGGCGCCGCACTGCAACACCCGGGGGCTGACCGCGCTGGGCGAGTACATGGTGCGCGGCATGATGCGGCGCGGCATGCTCGTCGAGGTCGACCACATGAGCGTCAAGGCCGCCGACCGCACGCTCGACCTGCTGGAGGCGGCGGGTTATCCGGGCGTGGTCTCCTCGCACAGCTGGTCCGACCCGGCGTTCCTGGCGCGCATCTACGCCCTCGGCGGCATGGTCACGCAGTACGGCCACGACGCCGAGCACTTCGTCGCGGAGTGGCGGCGCACGGTGCCGCTGCGGCAGCAGTACCAGGTGCCGGGGTACGGCTACGGCCTGGACGTCAACGGCCTGGGCCGGCTGCCCGCCCCGCGTCCCGGCAACGCGGCGAACCCGGTGACGTACCCGTTCACCTCCCACGACGGCTCCCAGGTGCTGGACCGGTTGCGGACCGGGCAGCGCACGTGGGACGTGAACGTGGACGGCGTGGCCAACTACGGCCTGGTCCCGGACTGGATCGAGGACATGCGCCTGCTGGCCGGCCCCGACCTGGTGCGCGATATGGCGGCGGGCGCTGAGTCGTACCTGCGCACGTGGGAGAACGCCGAAACCGGCGCCCGGTGACCTACGATTTGCTTGGGTGAGCTATTGTTTGCTCATGCCAGCAAATGAGCCGCCGCGTGAGCCCGGCCGGACCTTCACGGAGGTCGGGCGCCGGGCGCAGATCGTGGCCGCCGCGATCGAGACGATCGCCGAACTGGGGTACACCCGTACCTCGTTCGCCCAGATCGCCAAGCGCGCGGGCCTGTCCAGCACGGGCCTGATCTCGTACCACTTCGCCGGCAAGGCCGAGCTCTTCGAGCAGGCCGTGCTGCAGATCTACGGCGAGATCACCGCGTTCATGACCCAGCGCCTCGAAGGGCACAAGACGGCGTCGGCCGCCCTTCGCGCCTACATCGAGGGGAACGTCGAGTTCTCAGCGACGCACCCGGCGCAGATGAAGGCGTTGCTCGACATCTTCGTCAACGGCTGCATCGACTACGACGAGCCGAAGGAGCGCACCGCCGTGTCGCCGCTGGAGCGGATCCTGCGCTGGGGCCAGGAGTCGGGCGAGTTCCGCGACTTCGACGTCCGGGTGATGGCGACGAGCGTGCAGCGTTCGGTCGAGGGGCCGAACTTCCTGCTCGCCGGCGACGCGACGCTCGATCTGCAGGCTTACGCCCGGGAGCTGGTGACGCTGTTCGAGCGGGCCACTCGCGCGGACACGTGACCGGGCGGTCAACCCCTACGACAGGAGAGACGTTCTCATGCTCACCGTGCACCACCTGGTGTACTCCGCCCTCGCCCTGCTCATGGCCGGCACGGCCACGCCCGCTCAGACGACGGGACCGCCCGTCTCCCCGCCTCCGCCCAGCGCATCCGAGCAGGTGACCGGCTCGCCGGTCGTGCGCCTGCCCTCGGGCCGGGTCCGCGGCCTCGACCAGGGCGCGGTCCGTACGTTCTCCGGCGTCCGTTACGCGCAGCCACCGGTCGGCCGCCTGCGCTGGGCGCCGCCCGAGACCGCCGAGCCGTGGTCCGGGGTGGCCGACGCCACCAAGCCCGGCGCCGCGTGCCCCCAGGCCCAGTTCCCCGGCGTGCCGCCCACCTCCGAGGACTGCCTGTCCGTCAACGTCACCATGCCGCGTGACACCGGCGGCAAGCGGCTGCCCGTGCTGGTCTGGTTCCACGGCGGCGGGTTCACCACCGGGGCCGGCAGCCAGTACGACGCCAAGCGGCTGGCCACGCAGGGCCGTGTCATCGTGGTGACGGTGAACTACCGGCTCGGCGTGTTCGGCTACTTCGGCCACGAGGGGCTGGCGGGCTCGGGCACGTTCGCCATGGCCGACCAGATCGCCGCGCTGCGCTGGACGCGGCGCAACGCCGCCGCGCTCGGCGGCGACCCGCGCAACGTCACGGTCGCCGGTCAATCCGCCGGCGGCATGAGCACGTGCGCGCTGCTGACCAGCCCCGCCGCGGCCGGCCTGTTCGACAGGGCGATCATCTCGTCCGGGTCGTGCCTGATCGACTGGCCCGACGGCGGGCTGTTCCCCACCGCTCCCGGGCACACGCCGTACGCGTCCCTGGCGACCACGCGCAAGGACGGTGCCGCACTCGCCGCCGAGCTGAAGTGCGACAAGGGCTCTGCCGAGGAGACCCTCGACTGCCTGCGCGCACTCCCCGCCGCCGAGCTCGTGCCGCACACGCAGGCGTTCGCCGACCATCTCACGTACGGCACCCCGCTGCTGCCGGTCCACCCCGCCGACGCGCTGCGCAAGGGAACGTTCCACCGCGTGCCGGTGATCTCCGGCGGCGCCCGCGACGAGATGCGCTCCTTCGTCGCCGGCGCGATCATGGCCGGCCAGAAGTTCACCGCCGAGCGCTATCCCGAGCTGCTGAAGAACGCGTTCGGCGACCGGGCGGACGCGGTGGCGGCCCGCTATCCGCTCTCCGCGTACGCGTCACCGGCGCTGGCGTGGGCGACCGTGATCACCGACCGGTCCTGGGCCTGCCCCGCGCTGGAGGGCGACCGGCTGCTCGCCCGCCGCAACCCCGTCTACGCCTTCGAGTTCGGCGACCGCGACGCGCCTGACATCAACGGCGTCGAGGTCCCCGGCTTCCCCCTGGGCGCGACCCACGCCACCGACCTGCCGTCAGTGTTCGACCTGGGTGGCCGCTACGCCCTCAAGGCGCCGCCGCAGCAGCGGCTCGGCGCTCAAATGGTCGGCTACTGGGCCGCCTTCGCCAGGACCGGCGACCCCAACGGGCAGGGTGCGCCGCGCTGGTCCCGCTTCACCGGGAAGGGACCCGTGCTCGGCCTGGTGCCGGACGCCGTCAAGCCCATCGGTTACGGCGCCGACCACAAGTGCGCCTTCTGGAGGTCGATCGGCTGACCGCTTCGCGGCGCCCGCGCGACCGGCGCGGTCGCCGCACTCCCCCGGCCCGCCGGTAGGATTCCTTGGTCATGATCCAGGAAGGCGTTGAGGCGCGGCGGGACCGGGCGGGTGCCGTGTGAGCAGCTCCGGCGGCCGATCGACGGCGGGAGCGGCGTGCCACGAAGAGTCACCCTGATCGCCACCGCCCTCATGCTGACGGCCGGCCTGCTGACCGCCCCGGCGGCGTACGTGGCGCGGGCGTTCGTGACCGGGCCGGACGTCACGGACGCGGTCGGCGGGCGCGGGATCACCTGGCGGCCGTGCGAGCGGGAGCCCGACGTCGACTGCGGCACGCTGGCCGTGCCGATCGACTGGTCCAAGCCGAACGGCCCTGCCGTCCGGCTGGCGCTGGCCCGGCGCAGGGCCACCGACCCCGCCGCCCGGATCGGGTCCCTGCTGGCCAACCCCGGCGGGCCCGGCAACTCCGGCGTGGACGACATCCTGCGCAACCCGTCCGGCTTCAGCGAGGAGATCCGGCGGCGGTTCGACATCGTCGGCCACGACCCCCGGGGCGTCGCCCGCAGCGGCTCGGTGACCTGCCCGGCCTCGGTCTACAACGAGATGCCCGACCCGGTCATCACGAGCGAGGCCGCCTTCCGCGCCTGGGTCGCGTACGGCAAGAGGCTGCACGCCGGCTGCCGAGAGCTCACCGGCCCCCTGTACGACCATCTCGACGCGGCCGACGTGGCGCGCGACATGGACGCCGTCCGCGCCGCGCTCGGCGAGGAGCGGCTGACCTCGTACGGCGTCTCCTACGGCACGCTCGCCCAGCAGATGTACGCCGAGCTGTTCCCCGGCCGGGTCAGGGCCATGGTGCTGGACGGCAACATGGACCACAGCCTGACCGTCAAGGAGTTCCAGGTGAGCGAGGCGGCCGCGGTCCAGGACGGTTTCGACGAGTTCGTCGCCTGGTGCGAGCGGGACGCCGGCTGCGTGCTGCGCGGGCGGGACGTACGGGCGCTGTGGCGGGGGCTGCTGGAGCGGGCGGAGCGCGGCGAGCTGTCCTGGCCCGGCCTGTTCGGCCGCACGGTGCGCGCCCACGACCTGCTCTGGCTGGGCGTGGTGCTCAACGAGGCGCCCGCCTGGCGGCGGCAGGCCGCGACGCTGCTCGCCCTGGCCGGCGGGCCGGTGCCGGGGGACCTGCCGGATCCGCCGGGCGACGGGCGGGCGTACGGGGAGTTCGCCGAGCTCCCGACCGCGATCCTCTGCGAGGACTTCGACCTGTCGCTACGGGACTACGCCGAGTACGCAGACGTGCTGCGCGCCGCGAACGCGGTGGCTCCCGACCTGCGCTACAACCCGATGCCGATGGGCGACATGCCGATCTGCCAGGGCCGCCTGCCCGGCAACCCGCCGCATCGGCTGCGGTACACGGGCGACGCGCCACTGCTGGTCGCCACTTCGCTGCACGACCCCGAGACGCCGTACGGGTGGTCGGCGAACGTGGCCCGCCAGCTCGGCGGCAAGGCCACGCTGCTCACGTACGAGGGGTGGGGCCACGGCGTCTACGGCATGACCGGGTGCGTGACGGCCGTCATGGACGCCTACCTGATCTCGCTGACCGTGCCCGCCCCGGACGCCCGCTGCCCGGCCGAGGAGCCTCAGGGGTAGGCCGGGCAGGGGCCCGTCGTCACGTCTTCGAGCAGCCTCCGGAGGCGCGGTCGAGGAAGTGCTGCCCGGACGGCGCGGGCAGGCGGTCGGCGGACGGCCGCAGGCTCGACAGCAGCAGGGCCAGGTAGCGGCGCGGGTCGTGCTGGCCGGGGTCGCCCGGATGGGCGGTGGCCAGCGCCATGATGACGATCGCCGCCAGGTCCCGTACGGACACGTCGTCCCGCACCTTGCCCGCCTCCTGGGCGCGGGTCAGGACGGTGCTGAGCGGCCCCATGAAACGCTCCGCGATGTCGACGCTCAGCGCCCGCGACTGCTTGACCGCCATCACCAGCCCCTGGTGGGCGGCCAGCGTGTCGACCGCTCCCGCCAGCGCCCCGGCCAGCGCGGCCCCGGCGTCGGCCTCGGCCTCGCCGCGGGCGCTCAGCGCCAGCGGCTCGATCTCCTCGGCGAAGTAGGTCAGGAAGGCCGCTCTGATCACGCCGTCACGGTCGCCGAAGCGCCGGTAGACGGTGGCGCTGCCGATGCCCGCCCGCCGGGCGATCTCGTCGAGCGAGGCGTCCGGGCCGCGTTCGCGGAAGATCTCGATCGCGGCCCGGACGATCCTGTCGGCGTTGCGTACCGCGTCGGCCCGCTGCCGCTGTTCCGGCACGGTCACCAGGCGACTTCGAAGGAGGTCAGGCCGTAGACGACGTTGAACGCGCGGAACTCGGGCGAGGTGCCGGTCTCGCGCAGCTCGGGGAAGCGCTCGAACAGTGCCGGGAAGGCGATCCGCATCTCCATCCTGGCCAGCGGCGCGCCCAGGCAGTGGTGCACGCCGTGGCCGAAGGCGACGTGGCCGAGGTCGCCGCGGGTGATGTCGAGGCGGTCGGGCTCGGAGATGTAGGCCGGGTCGCGGTTGGCCGCGGGCAGCGCGCACATCACCAGCTCGCCGGCCGGGATGCGGACGCCGGACAGCTCGACGTCGGTCATGGTGACCTTGCCGGTGCCGGAGTGCACGATGCTGAGCCAGCGCAGCAGTTCCTCCACCGTGGCGCCGATCCGCTCGGGGTCCTTCCTGAGCAGGTCGAGCTGGTCGGGGTGACGCAGCAGGGCCAGGGTGCCGAGCCCGAGCATGTTGGAGGTGGTCTCGTGGCCGGCCAGCAGCAGCAGCGCGGCGATGCCCACCAGCTCGTCGGTGGACAGGTCGTCGCCGTGCTCGCGGACGAGCATGCCGAGCATGTCGTCGCCCGGCTCCGCCTTGGCGCGGGCGACGAGCTCGCCCATGTAGGCGCGCTGTTCCAGGTTCGCCGCCGTCCGCTCCGCGACCGGGAGCGAGATGTCCAGCACCTTGCCGGTACGCCGCTGGAACCCCTCCCGGTCCGCGTACGGCACGCCGAGCAGCTCGCAGATGACCAGCGAGGGGATCGGCAGGGCGAAGGCGGTGACCAGGTCGGCCGGCGAGCCCGCGCGCTCCATCGCGTCGAGGTGTTCCTGGACGATCTCGTGGATGCGCGGCTCCAGGCGGCGCATCCGGCGCATGGTGAACTCCGGCGTCAGGAAGCGGCGCAGCCGGGTGTGCTCGGGCGGGTCGAAGGCCAGCAGGTTGCCCGCCCGCAGCCGGTTGAGCTGCTCCTCGCTGTACTGCGCGGCGGCGCCCATCCGGAACGCCATGTTCTGGGCGTTGCTGAAGCGCGCGGCGTCACCGAGCACCTCGCGGACGTCGGCGTAGCGGCTGACGAGCCAGGCGTCGACGCCGAACGGGGTGGTCACCCGCCGCACGCCCTCCTCGTCGCGCGCCGCCGACAGCTCGGGGTCGGGATCGAACACGTCGCGCCGCATGTGCAGGGGCAACGTCACAGGTTCGCTCATGTCATCTCCCGTGCGGAACCGGCCCCGGACGGACTTCGTCGACCGCCTCCCGTAAGACCGCGTCCCCTCACAAACGAGAGTAACCCATCGTTTCGCCGGGTGCGCGATCTTGCCCGGCGCGAATTCCCCTCAGCGGTCGAGGGTGGCCAGCCATCCCTCGATCGCCTCCGTCATGGACGGGGCCATCTCCTCCAGCATGGTGAAGTGATCGCCCTTGACCTCCTTGGCGCACTGGGCGGCCGGCCACGACGAACGCCACCGTTCGGGAGCGGGCTGTGACAGCGGCGTGTCCGGGGTGATGAACAGGATCGGCGCCGCCACCTCCTCCAGCGTGGTCTCCCTGAAGAGCCGGTAGTAGCGGCCCATGGCGGACAGCCGGGCGTCCGAGAACGGGCCGAACCGCTCCTCCCGGTCGAACATGCCCCGCATCATGTCCTCGCCCAGGTCGTCGATGAGGGCGTCGTCCGGCAGGAAGGTGTCCAGCAGCACGAGCCCCGCGGGCGGCAGGCCGCGCCGCTCCAGGAGGGTGGCGACCTTGTGCGCGAAGTTGCCGCCGGCGCAGTAGCCGAGCAGCGCGTACGGGCCGCCGGGCGGGACGGAGGCGGCCACGATCTCGGCCCACAGGGCGACGGCGGCCGCTACGTCGGCCGGCAGTCCCTCGTCCTCGGCGTAGCCGTGCACCGGCAGCGCGTACAGGTCCCTGATGCCGCGGAAGGCGGCGCCGAGCCGGGCGAACTGGGCCGCGCCGCCGAGCGCCATGGGGGTGCTCATGCAGAACAGCGGCAGTCCGGCGGGGCCCTCCGCCAGCTTGAGCGCGGCCGGGAGCGCGGGCAGGTCGGCGGGCGAGCCGAACGAGTCGCGCAGGCCGGCGGCGGCTTCGAGCAGCACCAGGCTCTCGTGGACGCGATGGTCGCGCATGGCCTTGCGCAGCAGCGTGCTGAGCCCGCCCTGCTCCCCCGTCCGCCCGAGCCGGCCGGACAGGTGTGCGGCCAGCGCGGACGGGCTGGGGTGGTCGAAGACGACGGCGGTCGGCAGGCGCAGGCCGATGGCCTTGCTCAGGGCGTTGCGCAGCTCCACGGAGGTGAGCGAGTCGAAGCCGGCCTCCAGGAAGTTCTGACCGGCGCCGAGCGCCTCGGGATCCGCGTGGCCGAGGATCCTGGCCGCGTGGGTCCTGACGAGGTCGCGCAGCTTGGGCAGCCGCTCCTCCTCGGGCAGCGCGGCGAGCCCGGGGTCCCCGTCGCGGCCGTCGTCCCCGGCTTCCGCGGTGAGGATCTCCTGGACCTCGGGCAGCGCGCGCAGCAGGGGGCGGGGCCTGGCCAGCGTGTAGGCGGGGGCGAACCTGGCCCAGTCGATGTCGGCCACCACCAGGCGCGTCTCGTCGTTCTCCAGCGCGCCTTCGAGCACGGACGCGGCCCGGCTCGGGTCCATGCCGCGCAGGCCGAGGCGGCGCAGCCACGCGCCGATCTCGCCGTCCGCCATGCCGCCGCCGTCCCAGGCGCCCCAGGCGATCGACAGCGCGTGGCCACCTCTGGCGCGGCGGGCGTCGGCGAGCGCGTCCAGCACGGCGTTGGCCGCCGCGTACGCCGCCTGCCCGGCTTGGCCCCAGACGGCCGCGCCCGAGGAGAACAGCACGAACCGTTCGAGGGCGTCGCCGGGGAACAGGGCGTCGAGGTTGGCCGCACCCATGACCTTGGCCTCGGCCACGGCGGCGAGCGCGCGCGGGGTGAGGTCGGCGAGCGCGGCGCTGTCGTGGACGACGCCGGCGGCGTGGAACACCGCGGTGGGCGCCGGCCCGTCGAGCGCGGCGGCCAGGGCGGTGCGGTCGGCGACGTCGCAGGCGATGATCGTGACGCGAGCGCCCCGTTCGGTCAGCTCGGCCTCCAGCTCGGTGGCCCCGGGCGCGGCTCGGCCGCGTCGGCCCAGGAGCACGATGTGCCCGGCACCGCTCTCGGCGAGGCGGCGCGCCACATGAGCGCCGACACCACCGGTGCCACCCGTGACGACGACCGTACCGTGAGGCCGCCAGGCGGCTCCGGCCTGGCCTGGGCCGTGGAGGTGCCGGGTGTCGTCCGCCGGGCTGGTGTTGCGGGAGTGCCGGGTGTCGTCCGCCGGGCCTGTGTCGTGCGGGTGCCGGGCGTCGCCAGCCGAGCCTGTGCCGCTGGAGCGACCGGCGTCGCCCGCATGAGCCATGGTGCCGGCGCGGATCAGGCGCCGGCCGTACGCCTTGCCGTCCCTGAGCGCGAGCTGGTCCTCGTCGCCGGTGAGGGCGGTGACCAGGACGGCGAGGTCGGCGGCGGTGGGGTCGGCGGGCAGGTCGATCAGGCCGCCCCAGGTGGCGGGGTGATCGAGGGCCAGCACGGTGCCGAGTCCCCAGACGGCGGCCTGGTACGGCGCCGTCACCTCGCCGGGCCGTTCGGTGGCGACGGCGCCGCCGGTGACGGCCCAGACAGGAGCGGTGACGCCGGCGTCCGCGAGCGCCTGGGCGACGGCGAGCGTGGCGACGGTGCCACGGGCGAGCACGGGATGCGCTGGGTGCGGCCGGTCGTCCATGGCGACCAGCGACAACACCCCATCGAAGACGCCCTCGCGCACCGCGTCCGAGAGTGCGACGGGGACGGGCTCGGCCGTCGCGTCCGGAGTCGGCTCGGCAGGGGCGGGCGCGTCCATGGCGGGCTCGGCTGAGGTGGGCCCGGCTGAGGTGGGCCCGGCTGAGGTGGGCCCGGCTGAGGTGGGCCCGGCTGAGGTGGGCTCAGCAGAAGTGGGTCCGGCCGGGGTGTGCTCGCCAGAGGTGTTCGCGACGGTTACGGTGGCGCCGCGTTCGCGCATGGTCGCGGCCAGCCTGGCGCCGAGGCCGGATGCCTCGCCGGTGGGGACGATGACGAGCCAGTGCCCGGTGAGCGGTGTGACCGGCCGGTCCTGGAGGAGGCGCCAGGACGTCCGGTAACGCCATGAGCCGAGCACGTCCGCCTCGCGCCGACGTTGCCGCCAGTCGGTCAGGGCCGGCAGCACCTTGCCGACGATCTCCGGCTCAAGGGCGACCTCGGGATCGCCCCGCTCGGCGGCGGCCCAGAAGTCCGCGTCACCCGGCCCCTCGGCCGCCGTCTGCGGCTTGGCGGGGGTGAGCCAGTAGCGGGTGTGCTGGAACGCATACGTCGGCAGATCCACCAGACGGCCGCCGACCCGCCCGGTGGCGGAGCCGGTGGAGGGGTGGGTGGCGGATCCGCCGGCGAGCCCGCTCGTCGGGCCGTTGGTGGAACCCGTGGGTGGGAGGGTGGTGGGGATGCCGTTGGTGTGGAGGGTGGCGGCGGAGGTCAGGGCGCGGAGGGGGCCGCCTTCGTCGCGGCGCAGGGTGCCGGTGACCACGGCGGTGTCCTGGCCCAGCTCGTGCAGCGTCTCCTGGATGCTGCCCGTGAGCACGGGATGAGGGCTGGACTCGACGAACACGCCGTACCCCTGCCCGGCCAGCGTCGTGACGGCGTCGTGGAAGCGTACGGTCCGGCGCAGGTTCTCGTACCAGTAGGCGGCGTCCAGAGCGGCGCCGTCGCACCACTGGCCCGTCACGGTGGAGAGCATCGGCAGGGTGGTGGCGCGCGGCCGGATGGGGGCGAGCTCGCGCAGCAGTCGTTCGCGCAGCTCCTCCACCTGGGCCGAGTGGGAGGCGTAGTCGACGGGCACATGCCTGGCCCTGACGCCGTCGGCGGTGAGGTCGGCGACGAGCCGGTCCAGCGCCTCGGGCGGGCCGGACACCACGGCCGAGCGGGCGCCGTTCACGACGGCGAGCGAGAGGTCGCCGAGTCTGGAGGACAGCTCCGCCGCGGGCAGGGCGACCGACACCATGCCGCCGCGCCCGGCCAGCACGTCGCGGATGGCCTTGCTGCGCAGCGCCGCCACGCGGGCGCCGTCCTCCAGGGACAGGGCTCCGGCGACGACCGCGGCGGCGATCTCGCCCTGTGAGTGGCCGACGACCGCATCGGGCCGCACGCCGTACGAGCGCCACAGGCCGGCCAGGGCCACCATGACCGCCCACAGCGCGGGCTGCACGATGTCGACCCGGCGCAGCGCCTCCTCATCGCCCAGCACGTCCTCGACCTTGCCCCACTCCACGTACGGCTCCAGCGCCCGCGAGCAGGCCTTGAACCGCTCGGCGAAGGCCGGCGACCGGTCGAGCAGGTCGGCGGCCATGCCGGTCCACTGGGATCCCTGGCCGGGGAAGACGAGCGCGATCTTGCCGCGCGGCTCGGCGACCCCGCGCACACCGGCCTCACCGCCCTCGGCGAGCGTCCGCAGGCCGGCGAGCAGGTCGCTGGGAAGGCTGGTCGGGAGGCCGGTCGCGAGGCCGGTCGAGAGGCCGGTCGCGGGTCCGGTCGCGGGTCCGGTCGCGGGGCCGGTCGCGGGTCCGGTCGCGGGTCCGGTCGCGGGTCCGGTCGCGGGTCCGGTCGCGGGGCCGGTCGCGGGGCCGGTCGCGGGGCCGGTCGCGGGGCCGGTCGCGGGGCCGGGTGGTTCCGGGCCGATGAGGGCGGCGCGGTGCCGGTACGGGGTTCTGATCGCCAGGGTGCGGGCGACGTCGGCGGGAGAGAGTCCGGGGTGCCGATCGAGGTGTTCGGCCAGCCGCCCGGCCTGGTCGCGCAGCGCCTGCTCGGTCTTGCCCGACAACATCCACACGACAGGCCCCGTCATGAGCTCGTCCGCGTCCCCCTCGGCGGGCCCGGCTACGACCCCGCCGAGGTGCCCGGTGGAACGCCCGTCCGTGACCTCGCCGGCGTGCCCGTTCGTGGATCCGGGCGCGGGTCCGGTCACGGATCCAGTCGCGGATCCAGTCGCGGATCCAGTCACGGGTCCGGTAGCGGATCCGGTCGTGGGTCCGTCCTGGGTGGTGGGGACGGGGTGTTCGAGGATGATGTGGGCGTTGGTGCCGCTGACGCCGAACGAGGAGACGCCCGCCCGGCGCGGCCGGTCCAGGCCGGGCCACGGCCGGGCCTCGGTGAGCAGGCGTACGTGCCCCGCCGACCAGTCCACGTGTGACGACGGCGCGCTGACGTGCAGCGTGGGCGGCAGTACCCCGGCGCGCAGCGCGAGGACGGTCTTGATGATCCCGGCGATGCCGGCCGCCGCCTGGGTGTGGCCGATGTTGGACTTGATCGAGCCGAGCCAGAGCGGCCGGTCCTCGGGCCGGTCCTGCCCGTACGTGGCCAGCACCGCGTGCGCCTCGATCGGGTCGCCGAGCGTCGTGCCGGTCCCGTGCGCCTCCACCAGGTCCACGTCGGCGGGGCCGAGCCCGGCGTTGGTCAGGGCGCGACGGATGACCCGCTGCTGGGACACGCCGCTGGGCGCCGACAGGCCGTTGCTGGCGCCGTCCTGGTTGACCGCCGTGCCACTGACCAGCGCCAGCACGGGGTGGCCGTGCCGGCGGGCGTCGGAGAGGCGCTCCAGCAGCACCAGGCCGGCGCCCTCGCCCCAGCCGGTGCCGTCGGCGTCGTCGGAGAACGCCTTGCACAGGCCGTCGGCCGACAGCCCGCGCTGGCGGCTGAACTCGACGAACACGTCCGGCGTGGACATCACGGTCACGCCGCCGGCCAGCGCCATCGTGCTCTCGCCACGGCGCAGCGACTCGCAGGCCAGATGGATCGCCACGAGTGAGGAGGAGCAGGCGGTGTCGACGGTGATGGCCGGGCCCTTGAGCCCGAACACGTACGAGATCCGGCCGGAGATGACCGACGTGGCGTTGCCGGTGAGCAGGTGACCCTCGGCCTCGGCGCCGGCGGCGGCGCCGTACCCGCTGTCGAAGGCGCCGACGAACACGCCGACCTGGCCGCCCTTGAGCGCGGCCATGTCGAGCCCGGCGCGTTCGAACGTCTCGTGCGCCACCTCCAGGAGCATGCGCTGCTGCGGGTCGGCGGCCAGCGCCTCGCGCGGCGAGATGCCGAAGAAGCCGGCGTCGAAGTCGCCCGCGCCGTGCACGAAGCCGCCTTCCCTGGTGTAGCTGGTGCCGGGGGCGCGGCCGTCCGGGTCGTACAGGGCGTCGAGGTGCCAGCCGCGGTCCTCGGGGAACGCGCCGATGGCGTGCCGCCCCTCCGCGACGAGCTGCCACAACCCCTCAGGGTCCTGTACGCCGCCGGGGAAGCGGCAGCTCATCGCCACGATCGCGATGGGCTCGCGGCTCTCCTGCTCGATCTCGCGCAGCCGCTGCCTGGCGCCCTGGAGGTCGGCGGTGACCCGCCTGAGGTAGTCGAGGAGCCGCTGTTCATCCGCCACGTCGTCTCACCTTCCGAGAGGTTCAGAGCCCTTTGTCGATCAGCGCGAGCAGCTCGTCGGCGCTGGCGGTCTCGATGCCGGCGCCGGTTCCCGTGGCGGCGGGCCGTTCGCCGCGCCAGCGGGTGAGCAGTCCGTCGAGCCGGTCCGTGACGATGGATCGGGTCTCCTCGTCGGCGTCGAGCCCGGCCAGCAGGACGGCGACCCGGTCCAGTTCGCGCAGCACCTGCTCGCTCTTGGGCGCGTCGGGCGCCAGCTCGCCCAGCAGGTGTTCGGCCAGGGCGGCGGGGGTCGCGTGGTCGAAGACGAGCGTGGACGGCAGTTGCCGGCCGGTGGCCGCGCTGAGCCCGTTGCGCAGTTCGACGGCGGTCAGCGAGTCGACGCCGAGGTGTTCGAACGTCTGGTCCGCGGCCACCTCCTCGGCCGAGCCGTGCCCGAGCACCACGGCGACCTGGCCGAGCACCAGGTCGTGGACGAGCGTGCGGCGTTCCGCCTCGCCCAGTGCGGCCAGCCGGTCCGCGAGCCCGGCCTGGTCGCGGCGGGCGGCGGCGGCCTTGCGGGTGCGGCGTCCGGGCGGCAGGCCGCGCAGCAGCGGCGGCAGCGCGTCGCCGCGCGCGGCCAGCGCCTTGACGTCGAACGTGGCCGGCACGAGCACGGGCTCGGGCCGGGCGAGTGCGGCGTCGAGGAGGGCGAGCCCGTCCTGGACGGTCAGCGGTACGAGCCCTTCGCGCGCCATCATGGCCAGCTCGTTCTCGGTGAGCCCGTCGAGCATGCCGCCCGCCCACGGCCCCCAGGCCATGGAGCGCACGGGCAGCCCGGCGGCGTGGTGGCGGCGGGCGAACGCGTCGAGGTAGGCGTTGGCCGCGGCGTAGTTGCCCTGGCCGGTGCTGCCCGCCGTGCCGGCCAGGG
The DNA here is from genome assembly GCF_035917475.1 of Nonomuraea fuscirosea. Taxonomy (NCBI): domain Bacteria; kingdom Bacillati; phylum Actinomycetota; class Actinomycetes; order Streptosporangiales; family Streptosporangiaceae; genus Nonomuraea; species Nonomuraea fuscirosea. The sequence continues at coordinate 4,828,710 of NZ_CP109074.1, forward strand.
ACGAGAAGAGGACGAAGGCGCGCAGGTCGTGGTCGCGGGTGAGCTCGTAGAGGTGCCGCGCGGCGGTGGCCTTGGGGCGCAGGACGCGGTCGAGGCGGTCGGGGGTGAGCGCGGCGATCACGCCGTCGTCGAGTACGCCCGCGCAGTGCACGACGGCGGTGAGTTCGCGGCCGTCCAGGAGGTCGGCCAGCGCCTCGCGGTCGGCGGCGTCAGCGGCGGCGATCTCGGCGTCGGCGCCCAGCTCCGACAGCTCGGCGAGCAACTTCTGCGCGCCCGGCGCGTCGGGTCCTGAGCGGCTGGTGAGCAGCAGCCGCCGGACGCCGTGCGTACGGGCCAGGTGCCTGGCCACGGCGCCGCCGAGTCCGCCGGTGCCGCCGGTGATCAGGACGGTGCCGTCGGGGTCGAGCGGGGCCGGGACGGTGAGGACGACCTTGCCGATGTGCCGGGCCTGTTGCATGTGCCGGAAGGCGTCCTTGGCCTGCCGGACGTCCCAGCAGGTGCGCGGGTGGTGGTGCAGGCGTCCTTCGGCGAACAGTTCCAGCAGGTGACGGAGCATCTCGCCGATCCTGACCGGTCCGGCTTCGCCGAGGTCGAAGGGGGTGTAGCCGGGGGTGTCTGGGCGGAGGTCGGTTTTGCCCATTTCGATGAAGCGGCCGCCGGGCTTGAGGAGGTTGAGTGAGGCGTCGGTGAAGTCTCCGGCCAGGGAGTTGAGGACGACGTCCATCTTCGGGAAGCGGCCGGCGAACTCCAGGGTGCGGGAGCTGGCCAGATGATCCTCGTCCAGGCCGGTGGCGGGCCACTTGGCCGGGCCGGCGGTGCCGTACACCTCCGCGCCCAGATGACGGGCGATCTGCACCGCCGCCATCCCCACGCCGCCCGCCGCCGCGTGGATCAGCACCTTCTCCCCCGGCTGAAGCCTGGCCAGGTCCACCAGCCCGTAGTACGCGGTCAGGAACGCCACCGGCACCGCCGCCGCCTCCGCGAACGACCACCCCTCGGGCACGGGGGCGAGCTGGCGGTGATCGGTGACCGCCAGCGGGCCGAACGCGCCGCCGTCGAACATGCCCATCACCCGCTCGCCCACGGCCACGCCGGCCACGCCGGGGCCGACCTCGGCGACGACGCCGGCGCCCTCCAGGCCCATGGGGCCGGCCTCTCCCGGGTACATGCCGAGGGCGTTGAGCACGTCGCGGAAGTTGACGCCCGCCGCGCGGACCGCGATCCGTACCTGGCCGTCCACCAGCGGCGCGGCGGCTTCGGGTGCGGGTACGGCGGTGAGGCGCTCGAGGCTGCCCTTGTCCTCGCTGTCCACCCGCCACCCGTCGGCCGGCGGGGTGAGCGCGGCGGGCACGCGGCCGAGCCGGGCCGCCTGCACCTTGCCCTCGCGGACGCGGATCTGCTGCTCTTCTGCGGCGAACGCGGCCAGCAGCGGTTCGGCGTCGAGGTGATCGCCGAGGTCGGCGCTGAGGCCGGCGTCGGGCCCGTCGTGCTCGGCCAGGAGGAACAGGCCGGGGTGCTCGGCCTGGGCCGATCTGACCAGGCCCCAGACGGCGGCGATGTCCGGATCGGCGGTGTCGCCGGTGACGACGGCCAGCCTGGCGCCCTGCGGGCGGTCCGCGGCGATCCAGCTCTGGAGCAGGGCGAGCGCCCGTGGCAGGTCGCCGTCCACTCGGACGAGGAGCGTCTCGTTCTCGGCCGGGTCGGCGGGGATGCCGTCGCCGGCGGCGATCCAGCGGTGCCGCCCGCCGCCGGGCTGGGCGGGGAGCACGGGAACCCATTCGAGGTGGTAGAGGGAGGTGGGACGCCGGGTGAGCTGGTCGGCCGACACTTCGCGCAGGGCCAGTGAGCCGATCGACACCACGGGGTTGCCCGCCTCGTCCGCCGCCTCGATGTTGACGGCGTGAGGGCCGGGGGTGAGGTGGACGAGGAGTCTGGTGGCGCCGGTGGCGTGCAGGGTGACATCGGTCCAGGCGAACGGCAGCTCGACGGCGCCGGTATCGGGGTTGGCGAGGTCGATGGCGTGCAGGGCGGCGTCCAGGAGCGCCGGGTGGATGCCGAAACCGTCTCCGTCCTGGCCGGGCAGGGTGACTTCGGCGTAGACGCTGCCGTCGGAGGCGGTCCACGCTTTCGTCACGCCTCGGAAGGCAGAGCCGTAGGCGACGCCTTGTTCCGCCAGCCGGTCATAGAAGCCGTCCAGGTCGACGGGTGACGCGTCGGGCGGTGGCCAGGACCCGATCGACCTTGCCGGTGCGGCCTCGGTGGTCAGGACTCCGGACGCGTGGCGGGTCCAGACGTCATCGCCCGCGCGGGAATGAATGGTCAGCGAACGGTCGCCGTCCTCGTCCGGTGCCGCCACCGACACGTGCAAGGCCGTGCCCTCGTGCGTGACAGGCAGCGGGGCGTGCAAGGTCAGCTCCCGCAAGGTCGGGCAGCCCGCCTGGACGCCGGCATGCAACGCCAGATCGACGAACGCGGTCCCCGGCAGCAACGCCGTCCCCATGATCGCGTGATCGGCCAGCCACGGATAACTCTTCAGCGACACCTGACCGGTGAGCAGGAGCTCGTCCCGGTCCGGAACGGGGACCAGCGCTCCGGTCAGCGCGTGGCCGCCGGCCACTTGTCCGAGGCCGACGACGTCGCCCGTGCCGGTGGGCTCCGGGGTCAGCCAGTAACGACGGTGCTGGAACGGATAGGTCGGCAGATCAACCCGCCTGGGCCGCAAGGGAGCATAGAAGGCTTCCCAGTCCACCTCCGCACCCCGCGCGAACGCCCGCCCCACCGCAGCCACGAACGCGCGCGCCTGAGAATCATCACGACGGCCCGAAGTCGGAACATAGCCGATCTTGTCGCCCGTGATCTGCGACCCCAGCCCCGACAACACCCGGCCCGGACCCAACTCCAGACACGTCACGACCCCGGCCCGCTCCAACGCCGAGATCCCATCGGCGAACCGGACGGTCTGCCGCACCTGTGCCACCCAGTACCCCGGATCAGCCATCCGCTCCCCGGCCAGAGCCCCGTCCAGGTTGGAGACCACCGCAATACGCGGCGCCTGGAAGGACAACCTCTCAACCACCGCCCGGAACTCATCCAGCATCGGCTCCATCAGCGCCGAATGGAACGCATGACTCACCGGCAACCGACGACACCGCACCCCCTGCCCGGCAAGCCGATCGGCAGCGGCCAGCACATCGGGTTCGCGGCCGGACAACACCAGCGCGGACGGCCCGTTGACCGCCGCGAGCTCCACCCCCGCACCCAGCAGCGGACGCACCACCTCCAGACCAGCCGAAACCTGCACCATCGCACCCCCCGCAGGAAGCGCCTGCATCAACCGGCCCCGCGCCGCCACCAGCGCACACGCATCCCGCAACGACAACACCCCCGCCACATGCGCCGCCGCCACCTCACCGATCGAATGCCCCAGCAACACATCCGCCGTCATGCCCCACGACTCCAGCAGCCGCGCGGAAGCTACTTCCACCGCGAACAACCCGCACTGCGCGAAACGCGTCTGATCCACCCGCGAAGGATCCGACCAGATCACCTCACGCACCAAGCCATCACCAAACCCCGCCAACACCTCCTCGAACACCTCCCGAAACTCCGGAAACACCCCCGCCAGCTCCCGCCCCATCCCCAGCCGCTGACTCCCCTGACCAGCGAACAACCACCCCGTCTTCCCCTCCACCACCGACTCCACCACCAACGGAGCCGACACCAACTCCGCACGATCAGCGGCCACCAGCACCCCGCGCCGTTCCAGCGCGTCCCGGCTGGTCACCAGCGAATAGCCCACGTCGGCAGGTGTCGCGTCGTGCAGCGTCCCGTCCGACAGCGCCGCGCGCAGGTGCTCGGCGACGGCCGCGAGACCGGACTCGCTGCGAGCGGACAGCACCACCGGCACGAGCGCGTCCCCTACCGGCTGCGGCTGCTCAGCAGGCGTCTCGACGGGTGCCTGTTCCAGGATGATGTGGGCGTTGGTGCCGCTGATGCCGAAGGACGACACGCCCGCCCGGCGCGGCCGGTCGAGCTGGGGCCATTCCACGGCGTGTTCGGGCAGCCGGATGTCGCCCCGCGTCCAGTCCACGTGGGTGGTGGGCTCGTCGATGCCCAGCGTCGCGGGGATGACGCCGTGCCGGAGCGCCAGCACCATCTTGATCACACCGGCCACGCCGGCGGCGGCCTGCGTGTGACCGATGTTCGACTTGACCGAGCCGAGCCAGAGCGGCACCTGACGCCCCTGCCCGTACACGCCCAGCAACGCCTGCACCTCGATCGGGTCCCCCAGCATCGTGCCGGTGCCGTGGCCTTCGACCACGTCCACCTCGCTCGCGCTCAGCCGGGCCTTGGCCAGCGCGCCGGTCAGCACGTCCCGCTGCGCCACCTGGGAGGGGGCGGTCAGCCCGTTGGAGGCGCCGTCCTGGTTCACCGCCGAACCGCGAACCACCGCCAGGACCCGATGCCCCAGCTCCCGAGCCCGCGACAACGGCTCGACCAGGACCATGCCCGCGCCCTCTGAGAAGACCGTCCCGTCAGCAGCCTCCGCGAACGCCTTGATCCGCCCATCCCCCGCCAGCCCACGCTGCCGGGAGAACTCCACGAACACCTCAGGCGTCGACAACACCGTCACCCCACCCGCCAACGCCAGCGAGCACTCACCGCGCCGCAACGCCTCGCACGCCAGGTGCAACGCCACCAACGACGACGAGCAGGCCGTGTCGACGGTCACGGCGGGGCCTCGCAGGCCGAACGCGTACGCCAGCCGTCCGGACATGACGGCCGTGGACGCGCCGGTGAGCAGGTGACCCTCGACCCCGGCGGGTGCTGCGCCGAGGCCGTAGCCGCTGGCGGCCGCGCCGATGAAGACGCCCGTGTCGCTGCCGCGCAGCGTGCGGGGCCGGATGCCGGCCCGCTCGAACAGCTCCCACGCGCTCTCCAGCAGCAGCCGCTGCTGCGGGTCGGAGGCGAGCGCCTCGCGCGGGCTCATGCCGAAGAACTCGGCGTCGAAGTCTGCGACGTCCTCGACGAAGCCGCCTCGGGTGACGTACGTGGTTCCGGTGGCGTCGGGGTCGGGGTCGGACAGGCGCTCCAGGTCCCAGCCCCGGTCGGCGGGGAACGGCGTGATGACCGACCGCTCCGACTCCAGCACCCGCCACAGGTCCTCGGGGCCGCGCACGCCGCCGGGCAGGCGGCAGCTCATGGACACGATGGCGATCGGCTCGTGCGCCCTGTCCTCCCAATCGCGCAGCCGGCGGTTGGCGCGGCGCAGGTCGGCGGTCGCGCGCTTGAGGTAGTCGCGGAGCTTGTCGTCGTTGGCCATGCTGTCCTGCCTCATGGTTGGATGCCGAGCTCGTCGTCGAGGATGCCGAACAGCTCCTCGTCGTTGTCCGGGTCGAACTCCTGTACGTCGTCCGCGTCGTCCTCGCGGGAGTCGCTCCACCGGCGCAGCAGGATCCGCAGCCGCGCGATCACGCGGGCGGCGTCGTCGCCGGGCACCGCGGCCAGGGCCGACTCCAGGCGGTCGACCTCGTCCAGTACGTCCTGCGCCGGGTCCGCCGGCGTCTCCGGGGCGAGCTCCGCGAGCAGGCGGGCCGCGAGCAGGCGCGGTGTGGGGTGGTCGAAGACCAGGGTGGACGGCAACCGCAGCCCGGTGGCGGCGTTGAGCCGGTTGCGCAGGTCCACGCCGGTGAGCGAGTCGAACCCGATCTCGTTGAACGCCCGGTCCGGCCGCACCGCGTCGGGGCCCGCGTGCCCGAGCACTCCGGCGGCCTGCTCGCACACGAGCCGGATGAGGTCCGCCTCGCTCATCGCGGTGAGGTCGCGTACGGCGGAGGAGGCGGTGGCGGCGCGGGTGGCGCGGGCGGTGACGAGGCCCGCGAGCAGGGTGGGCAGCGGGCCGGGCCCTGAACGGTAGGCGGCCAGGTCGAGCGGGGTGGCCACGAGGAACGGCTCGGCCACGTGCCAGGCGGCGTCGAACAGGGCGAGTGCCTTGTCGGTGGTGAGCGTGCCGAGACCGGAGCGGCCGATGCGGTCGATCTCGAGCTCTCCCAGGTGGGCGGTCATGCCGCTGCGCTCCTCCCACAGTCCCCAGGCGAGGGACTGCGCGGGCAGGCCGCGGGCGTGGCGGTGGGCGGCGAGGGCGTCCAGTGCCGCGTTGGCGGCCGAGTAGGCGGCCTGGCCCGCTGGGGAGAGGAGGGAGGCGGCTGAGGAGTAGAGGATGAAGGCGTCCACGTCGCCGGCCAGCTCGTGCAGGTTCCAGGCGGCGACGGCCTTCGAGGCCAGCACCTTGTGCAAGCGTTCCGGGGTCAGGGACTCGATCACACCGTCGTCCAGCGCGCCCGCACAGTGCACCACCGCCGACCACGAACGGCCCCGCATCACCTCTGCCAGCGCCCGGCGGTCGGCCACGTCACAGGCCACGATCTCCACCTCGGCACCCAGCCCGGCCAGCTCGGCGCGAAGCTCCCGCGCACCTGCGGCCTCCTCACCCTGGCGGCTCACCAGCACGAGATGCCGCATTCCGTACGCCGAGATCAGGTGCCGGGCCACCAGGCCGCCGAGCGTTCCCGTCCCGCCTGTCACCAGGACCGGGCGCCCCGGATCCAGCACCGGCGGCATCCGCAACACGATCTTGCCCACATGCCCCGCCCGCTGCATCAGCCGGAACGCCTCCGGGGCCCGCCGGACATCCCACACCCGCACCGGCAACCGCTCCATCGCCCCGTCCCGGAACAGCGCCAGGACCTCGGCGAGGATGGCCTGGAGGCGGTCGGGGGGCACGGTGATCAGGTCGAAGGCGGTGTAGCCGGGGGTGTCTGGGCGGAGGTCGGTTTTGCCCATTTCGATGAAGCGGCCGCCGGGTTTGAGGAGGGTGAGTGAGGCGTCGGTGAAGTCTCCGGCCAGGGAGTTGAGGACGACGTCCATCTTCGGGAAGCGGCCGGCGAACTCCAGGGTGCGGGAGCTGGCCAGGTGGTCGCCGTCCAGGCCGGTGGCGGGCCACTTGGCCGGGCCGGCGGTGCCGTACACCTCCGCGCCCAGATGACGGGCGATCTGCACCGCCGCCATCCCCACGCCGCCCGCCGCCGCGTGGATCAGCACCTTCTCCCCCGGCCGGAGATCGGCCAGGTCCACCAGCCCGTACCAGGCCGTGGCGAAGACGCCTGCGACGGAGGCCGCGTCCACGTAGGACCAGCCGTCGGGGATCGGTGCGAGCAGGCGGTGGTCGGTGATGACGGAGGGGCCGAACGCGCCGTCCATCAGACCGAGGACCCGATCGCCCACGGCCAGGCCCGTCACGCCAGGACCCACCTCGCTCACCACCCCGGAGCCCTCGCCGCCCATCGGCGTGCCGCGTTCCGGCACCATGCCGAGGGCCACGACGAGGTCGCGGAAGTTCAGTCCTGCGGCCTGGACGGCGACGCGGACCTCGCCCTCCTCCAGCGGCCGGTCCTGGACGGGCACCAGGGCGAGGGTGTCCAGGGTGCCGGGCTCGGGGGCGTCGAGGCGCCAGTTACCGGCGGGCGGCAGCAGGGCGCGGGTGGTGGCGGCGCGGGCCAGCCGGGGCAGCACGACCGCGCCGTTCCGTACGGCGACCTCCGGCTCCTCCTCCAGAGCGGCCAGCACGGCGGCGGCCGGCACGTCACCTCCGGCGGGGTCGAGGTCCAGGAGGGCGAAGCGGCCTGGGTGCTCGGCCTGCGCGCCGCGTACCAGGCCGTGAACGGCCGCGGCCGCTGGGTCCTCGTCCGCGCCGGTGGTGACCAGCACCAGCAGACCGGGGGCGTCGCCGGCCAGCCTGGCCGCGACGGCGTCGAGCGCGGCACGGGCCGCCGCCGACACGTCCCGCTCGGAGGGCAGCGCTAGGAGCTCGACCTCCGCGCTACCGCCGGCATCCGCCGTCACCGGCTGGGGGACGTGCGTGCCGAGCCCCGCTGCGGACAGGAGGGCTGCCGTAGGGGCGTAGCCGGTGATCCTGGTGCGGCGGGGGCGGTGGCCTTGGTGGGGGGACGGGATCCAGTCCAGGCGGTAGAGGTGGTCCAGGTTCGGGCCGTCCGCGGGGCGGGAGACGAGTGAGTCCACCGAGGCCACGGGGCGCCCGTCGGCGTCGGCCAGCCGCACGTGCAGCTCGCCGGACGCGGACCTGGACAGCCGTACCCGCAGCCGGGTGGTCTCCGTCGGCTGGAGGCGTACGCCCGACCAGGAGAAGGGCAGGCCGGGAGTGCCGGACAGCAGCAGCGCCTCCACGTGCAGGGCGGCGTCGAGCAGCGCGGGGTGCAGACCGTAGCCCGCCGCGCCCGCGCCGTCGGGCAGGGCGACCTCCGCGTACGCGGCGCCGTCCAGCAGCCAGGCCGCGATGACGCCCTGGAAGTGAGGACCGTACTCCAGGCCGTGCCCGGCGAGCCCTTCGTAGAAGCCCGCCAGATCCACCGCCTCCGCACCCGGCGGAGGCCAGACCGCGAGGTCGGGCCCCGCGTCGAACCCGGCGATGTCCCCACCTGAGGACCCGGCGGCAGGCGCGGTGGTGGGCTCGGCGGTGGGTGCGGTGGTGAAGGGGGCGGGGGGCTCGTGGGGGGTCAGGGTGCCGGTGGCGTGGCAGGTCCAGGGGGTCTCGGCGGTGGCGTCGTCGTGGCGGGCGTACACGGCGATGGTGCGGGTGGCGTCGTCCGTGGGCGCGCCGAGCACGACCTGGAGGTTCACGGCGGCCTCGGCAGGAAGCGTCAGCGGCGCACGGAGGGTCAGCTCCTCGACGCGGCCGTGACCGGTACGCCCGCCGGCGTACGCGGCCAGCTCCACGTACGCGGTGCCGGGCAGGACGACGCGGCCGGACACGGCGTGGTCGGCCAGCCAGGGGTGCGACGACAGCGACAGGCGGCCGGTCAGGATCAGGTCGCCGGTCCCGGCCACCTGCACGGCGGCGCCGAGCAGCGGGTGGCCGGCCTCGGTCAGGCCCGCCGACTCCACGTTCGGCCGGTCCTCGCCGTCGAGCCAGTAGTGCTCTCGCTGGAACGCGTACGTGGGCAGCGGCGCCGACGGGCCCTCCCCGAGCAGCGGGGACCAGTCCACGGCGGCCCCGTGCACCTGCGCCTCCGCCGCCGACAGCGCGAACTTGGCCAGGGTGCCCTCGTCGCGGCGCAGCGTGCCGAGGACGGTGGCGCCCTCCGCGCTCCCCTCGACCGCGTACGTGAGGACGGGGTGCGCGGTGACCTCCACGAACAGGCCGTGCCCCGTGCCGGCCAGGTGCTCGACGGCCTGCCTGAACAGCACCGGGGAGCGCAGGTTGGTGTACCAGTAGGTCGCGTCGAGGCGGCGGGTGTCGATCGGCTCGCCGGTGACGGTCGAGCAGAACGGGGTGGGCGCCGTTCGCGGGCTCAGGCCGGACAGGAGGTCTGCCAGCCGGTCGCGCAGCGGTTCGACGAGGGGGCAGTGGGAGGCGTAGTCGAGCGGCTGGATCCGGTTGGTGCGGACGTTCTGGGCCTTGAGCCGGTCCTGGAGCTCGTCGAGCGCCCCGGGTTCGCCGGTGACGACGACGGCGCCGGGTGCGTTGACGGCGCCGATCCAGACGCGGCCGGCCCAGGGTTCGAGCTGCTCGGCTGCCTCTGTCTCCGGGAGGCTGACGGCCATCATGCCGCCGGTCCCGGCCAGGAGCTCGGTGATCAGGCGGCTGCGCAGGGCCACGACCTTGGCGCCGTCCTCCAGGGAGAGGGCTCCAGAGACGACGGCGGCGGCGATCTCACCCTGCGAGTGGCCGACCACGGCATCGGGTTCGACGCCGTACGAGCGCCACAGCTCGGCCAGCGCGACCATGATCGCCCAGGAGGCCGGCTGGACGACGTCCATGCTGACCGGGGCGGGCGCGCCCGGGTCGCCGCGTAGCAGGTCGGTGAGCTTCCACCCGACGTAGGGGGCGAGCGCGGCCTCGCACTCCTGGACGCGGGCGGCGAAGGCGGGCGCGGTGTCCAGCAGCTCGCGCAGCCCGCCGGGGGTCACGGACGTCTGCCCGGGGAAGGCGAAGACGACCCGCGGATCGATGGCGGCGACGCCGACCGCGGCACTGGGCGCGGTGCCGGGGTCGGCGGTGGCGACGGCTCTCAGGCCGGTCAGCAGTTCGGCTCGATCGTGGCCGATCACGACGGCGCGCTGTTCGAACCGGGTCCTGGCGCCGGCCAGCGTCCGCGCCACCGCGTCGGGTGGCAGGTCGGGCACGGCTTCCAGGTGGTCGGCGAGCTTGGCGGCCTGCGCGGCGAGCGCCTGGGGTGTGCGCCCGGACACCGGCCAGGCCAGCACCGTCTGCTCCCGGACGGCCGCCTCCCGAGCACCGCCGTCCGCGGGGGTCGGGTCGGCGGGTTCCGGGGGCGGGGGTTCTTCCAGGATGATGTGGGCGTTGGTGCCGCTGACGCCGAAGGCTGAGACGCCGGCGCGGCGGATCCGGCCGGGTGCGGCGGGCCACGGTTCGTTCGCGGTGGCCAGTACGACCCCGCCGCCGGACCAGTCGACCTCGGGTGTCGGCTCGCTGACGTGCAGAGTCCTGGGCAGGGTGCCGTGCCGCAGGGCGAGCAGCATCTTCATCACGCCCGCCACCCCGGCCGCCGCCTGCGTGTGCCCGAGGTTCGACTTGATCGAGCCGAGCCGCAGCGGCGCGCCCCCGTCCCGAGCGGAGCCGTACACGGCTGTGAGGGCCTGGGCCTCGATGGGGTCGCCGAGCGTGGTGCCGGTGCCGTGCGCCTCCACAGCGTCGATGTCGGCGGGGGTGAGCCCGGCGTCGGCCAGCGCCTGGCGGATGACCTTCTGCTGGGCGGGCCCGTTCGGCGCGGTGAGGCCGCTGCTGGCGCCGTCCTGGTTGGCGGCGCTGCCGCGGATGACGCCGAGGATGCGGCGGCCGTTGCGGCGGGCGTCGGAGAGCTTCTCCAGCAGCAGCATGCCGGCGCCCTCGGCCCAGCCGGTGCCGTCGGCGTCGGCGGAGAACGTCTTGCAGCGGCCGTCCGGCGACAGGCCGCGCTGCCTGCTGAACTCGACGAACGTGGCGGGCGTGGACATGACGGTGACGCCGCCGGCCAGGGCGAGGGCGCACTCGCCGCGGCGCAGCGCCTGCACGCCGAGATGCAGGGCCACCAGGGAGGAGGAGCAGGCGGTGTCCACGGTGATCGCCGGGCCTTCGAGGCCCATGACGTACGCGACGCGGCCGGTGGCGACGGCCCCGTCGCTGCCGTTGCTGAGGTAGCCGGCGACGTCCTCCCTGGCGGAGACGCGGGTGCCGTAGTCGTGGTAGATGACGCCCGCGTACACGCCGGTGGCGCTGCCCCTGGCGGCGGCGGGGTCGATGCCGGCGGCCTCGAACGCCTCCCACGACGTCTCCAGGAGCAGCCGCTGCTGCGGGTCCATGGCGACGGCCTCGCGCGGGCTGATGCCGAAGAACGCGGCGTCGAACCAGGCGGCGTCGTGCAGGAAGCCGCCGTGTCGGGTGTAGCTCCTGCCGGGGGCGTCCGGGTCGGGGTCGTACAGGTTCGCGGTGTCCCAGCCGCGGTCGGAGGGGAAGCCGGTGACGGCGTCCGTGCCCGACTCCAGCAGCCGCCACAGTGCCTCGGGGGTGTCGGCCCCGCCGGGGAAGCGGCAGGCCATGCCGACGACGGCGATGGGTTCTGCGTACTCGTCGAGCCGTCGGCGGGCCTCGCGCAGGTCGGTGGTCGCGCGGCGGAGGTAGTCGAGGAGCTTGGCCTCGTTTTCCATGGACGTCACCTCTGGTGGCGGGCGACCAGGTCCTCAAGGTCGCGGACGAGGTCGGCGGGGGACGGCGCGGTCGCGGCGTCGTCGCGGAGCGCGGCGGCGCGATCGGCGTAGGAGGGCTCGTCGAGCAGGCGCAGCAGGCCCGCGCGCAGCCTCTCGGGGGTGAGCTCGGCGGGCTGGACGCTCACGCAGGCGCCCTGGCGGGCCAGGGCGAGGGCGAGGCCGCGCTCGTCGTACAGGGCGGCGGGGACGATGAGCTGCGGCACGCCGGCGGCCAGCGCGGTGCAGGTGGTGCCGGTGCCGCCGTGGTGCACGATCGCGGCGCACGTCGCCAGCAGCGGCTGCAGGGGGACGAATCCGGCCAGCCTGACGTTGTCGGGGGCCTTGCGCCCGTCGGGCAGGCCGCCGGGCTCGATGGTGGCGACCACCTCGACGTCGAGGTCGGCGACCGCGTCGAACAGGTCGGCCACCCCGATGCTGCCCTGGCCGCCCCACATCTCGCCGCCGCTGACGCCGAGGGTGAAGCAGACCCGGCGCCGCCGCGGCGGCGGCACGAGCCAGGGCGGGATGACGGCGGGGCCGTTGTGCGGGACGTAGCGGGCCGGCAGGTACGCGGGCCCGCGCTCCAGGGGGAAGCGCGACCAGCCCGGCAGGCTGTCGATGGTGGCCTGGCCGAGGACGACGTCCTCGTGGTAGCCGGCCCCGTACCGGGCGAGCTTGGCCGTCAGCCAGTCGGCCACGGGGTCCTCGTCGCGGTCGCCGCGCAGCCGCAGGAACAGGTCGCGCATCCGCGCCCAGTGGTCGCGGCCGAACGTGGTCCTGACGTGGGCGGCGCCGCAGGCGCGGGCGGCCACCGCGCCGGGGAACGTGATGGAGTCCCAGATGACCAGGTCGGGCCGCCAGGCGCGGCAGAAGGCGACGAGGTCGTCGTACATGCTCTCGTCGGTGATGAGGTCGAAGGCGAGGGGCGAGGCCCAGGCGGCCAGGCAGTCGCGGACGTACGCGTAGGTGAGGATTTCCGGGCGTTCCTCGGCCAGGTCGTATCCGGAGCCGTAAATGTGTTCCTCGGGCGGCATCATGGCGAGCCGCTCCGCCACCGCGGACATTTTCCCGACCGACACCCCGGTGATTCCGGTCTCGCGAATTGCGCCGGCGATGTCAGGCTGACCGGCGAGCACGACGTCGTGCCCGGCCGATTTCAACGCCCACGCAATGGGGACCATCAGATTCAGATGGGCGGTCGCCGCGTGCTGGGTGAGCAGGACCCGCATTTACCATTCCTCCAGGCCGCATTTCCGTTCACCCGGAAATTACCTAGCCGCGGCCCGGCCTCCGACCCCTAAGCCACCCCTCTCGTCCCCCTGTGCACCAGGCGTGATAGAGGGTGGCCACCAGCGCGGACACGGTGCCGGAGGCCACGACGGCCAGGTAGAACCAGGCAGAGCCGGAGGGCAGGGGCAGGCCGCTGACCACGACCGAGTAGGGGATCAGCACGGGGACGACCCCGACGGTCCCCAGCACGACCCCGATCGCGGCCACCAGCAGAGCCTCGACGCCGAGCATGCGCATCACCTGGGCGCGGGTGGCGCCGCCGGCCCGGTGCACCCCGAACTCCCTGCCGCGCCGGGCGGCGGCGCTGCCCTGCGCGGCGGCGACGGCGATGGCGGTGAACACCATGATCACAGCGGTGATCAGGTAGTCGACCCAGCCGCGCAGCAGGTGCTCGGCCGAGTCGGCGGTGCCCGCCGGATGCAGCCCGCTCTCCTCGGCGGCCCGGCGCGCGTCCACGCCGGGGCCGCCGCGGATCAGGACGCGGGCCGGCAGCGTGGCCGTGGTGTGCGGAGCGAGCAGCGCGGCGGGCAGGAGCAGGAACTCCGCGCCGGGCTCCAGGGCCAGCAGGGCCACCACTCGGACGCGTACGGGGGTGCCGTCGCCGAGCCACACGGTGATCGTGTCGCCGAGCGCCGCGCCGGCGCGGCGCGCCTCCTCCTCCCCCAGGGCGACGCCGTGCGCGCCGAGCTCGGCCGGCGATCCGGCCGACACGGGGAACGCGGTCAGGCCGGACGGGTTCGTGACGCCGTGCGCGGGCCGGCCCGCTTCGCTCCGCCCGCCGTCGCCGGCCAGGTAGGCGGTGCTGGTGACGAGCCCGCCGGCGCTCACGCCCGGCAGGTTCGCGATCCGGGCGAGCGCGGCGGGCGCGATGCCGCCGGTGGCGGTCTCCATGACGGCGTCGGCCCGCAGGTGCTCGTCGAAGGCGCGGGTGGCGGCGTCGGTCTCACCGGCCTGGAGGAAGATGTTGGTGGTGGCCAGGCAGGTGGCCAGCATGATCGGCAGTGAGGCCCGCCCGGCCCGGCCGCCGCGCAGGTTGAGCAGGGCGAGGTCGCCGGTCCTGGCGGAGAGCGCGCGTACGGGGCCGGCCAGCGCTCTGCCGATCACGCCGGTCAGCCGGCCCAGGGTCAGCGCGCCGGCCAGCGCCAGCACGGCCACGGCCAGGCCCGCGACGCCGGCGTGCGGGGCGCGGACGAGCAGGGCGACGACGACGCTCAGCGCGCCCGCTCCGGCCAGGCAGATCTTGGCCATCGGGGACCAGCGTCGGGCCGCGTCCTCGCTCCGCCTGGCCCGGCCGGCGCGGTGGGCCGGGATGCAGGCGCCGATCAGGCCGCCGGCCAGGCAGGACAGGGCGGCGGCGCCCAGCGCGAGCGGCGCCGGGTCGAAGACGAGCTGGGCGGGCACCGCGCCGACGGCGGCCATCCGTTCGAACAGCCAGTACGCCAGGTGCGGCCCGGCGAGCGAGCCGGCCAGCGTGGCTGCGGCGGACAGGACGGCGATCTCGCCGAGCATCATGAGCCGGACGCGGGCACGCGGCACCCCCATGGCGCGCATGGCCAGCAGTTCGGGGCGGCGGCGCGCGGCCATCGAGCCGACCACCCCGGCGACGACCGGCGTCATGGCGAGCAGGGTCATGGCGCCGATCGCGGCGGCGACCACGGCCAGGTCGCCGGCGCGCTCGCGGCCTCTGGGGAACTCGGCCAGGCCGCGCTCGTCGCCCGTCAGCGTGACGGCGCGGGTGCCGCGCAGCGCCGCGGCGATCCGGCGTTCGAGGTCGGCGACCCGCACGCCGGGCGCGGGCAGCACGGCGAGGGCGTCGGCGGTGCCGGGGTGGCCGGCCAGGCGGCGGGCGTCGGCGGCGGAGAAGAAGATCGCGGGGCGTGCGGCGGGCCGGCCGGAGTGGGACGTGGCCAGGCCGGTCACGGTGTAGCGCTCGGTGACGCCGTGCACCTCGACCTGGGCCTGTCCGCCGGGCGCGAGGCCGGCGCGCGCGGCGAGGCCGGCGTCGAGCACGATCTGGCCGGGGCCGGTGGGGGCGGCGCCGCTCTTCAGCGGGTACGGGACCAGCCCGGCCCCGGCCCAGTCGTGCCCGGTGGCGGCGGCGCCGGCCAGCTCGGCCGGGAAGGCGAGGTCCTCGATGACCGTGGCCACGCCCCGTACGCCGCGCAGGGTGTCCGCAACGGAGACGGGCAGGCGGACCTTCTCCGGCAGCCACACGGGGTCGTCGCGGTCGGCTCCCGGCGGGACGAACGACTGGTCGCCGAGCACCACGACGGGCGCGCCGGCCAGCCGGTGCGGCGGCACGGCGGCCCGCGCGCCGGAGGCGGCGAGCGCGGCGCAGGCCGACACGACGACCGCGGCCACCGCCATCGCGACGAACGCGGAGGCGAAGGCGTTCCTGCGGTGGCGGAGGTTGCGCAGGATCAGCAGCCACATCAGAACGGGTCTCTCGCTTCCCAAACCGCCAGGTGGACGGCTCGTTCCAGGGCCGCCTTGCCCTCGGGGAAGCTCATCTCCCGCTCCACCCGGCCGGATCTCAGCAGCACGGCGCGGTCGGCGTAGGCGGCGGCCATGGGGTCGTGGCTGGCCAGCACGACGTTGCCGGCGTGGTCGTGCACGTATGAGGCCAGCAGGCCGAGCAGTTCGCCCGCACTGCGCGGGTCGAGTCCGCGGGCCGGGTCGTCGGCCAGGATCACCGCCGGGCTGGTGATCATGGCGCGGGCGACGGCGACCATCTGCTGCCGGCCGCGGCCCAGGTCGGCGGGCATGCTGTCGAGGTGCTCCGACAGGCCGGCCCGCCGGATGAGGCCGATGACCAGCGACGGGGGGGCCGACCTCCTGGCCAGGCGGAGCGGCAGCGTCAGGTTCTCGGCGACGGTCAGCGAGGGCAGCAGGTTGCGGGAGGAGAACACGTACGAGACGCGCTCGCGCCGCAGCACGTCGAGCGCGGCCTCGTCGAGGGAGGTGAGGTTCTCGCCCGCGACGGCCACGGTGCCGGAGGTGGGCCGGTCGAGGCCGGCCGCGCACCTCAGCAGCGTGGTCTTGCCCGCCCCGGGCGGCCCGAGGATCACGGTGAAATTATTTTTCAGGCAGCGCAGCGTTACGCCGTCGAGGGCTTTCTTCGGGCCGTAGTTCTTGGTCACCGATTCGAGTCGGACGATAGCCTCCCCATCGTTACGCATAGGCCGATCGTATGATGTGAGGCATCGTCCGCAATCGAACGGCAGGACCATTTCGCATATCCTCCGAAGTAATGACCTGCTGGCATTACTTCGTTTATGAGTTGTTGTCAATAATGCTGTAGAGCTCGTCGGCGGTGGCCTGGGAGAGGTCGTCGCCGTTCGTGCCCGCCCAGGCGGCGGCCAGGTCACGGAGCCGGGCGGCGATCCGTTCCCGGTCGGCCGGGGCGGGCGCCGCTTCGGCCATGGCGCGTTCGAGCTCGGCCAGTTCGGCCTCCAGCGGGGGCTCCTCGCCGATCAGCTCGGTCCTGATATGGGCGGCCACGGCCTCCGGGGTCGGATGGTCGAAGACGAGCGTGGCCGACAGCCGGGCGCCGGTCAGCGTACTGAGCCGGTTGCGCAGCTCGACCGCGGTGAGCGAGTCGAAGCCCAGGTCGGTGAACCCGCGCCGCGGGTCGACTTCTTCCATGCTCGCGTGGCCGAGCACGCTCGCCGTGTGCGTCCTGACGAGGTCGAGCAGCATCCGCGTACGTGCCGCGCCGGGCAGGGCGCGCAGGCGTTCGGTGAGCGACTCGGCGGGCTCGCCCGCGTCGTTGGCCGCCTTGCGAACCCCGCCACCGAGGAGGCCGCCGAGGAGGCCGCTGACGAGGCCGCGCAGCATGGCGGGCGGTCCGTCCTGCCGGTCGCGCACGGCGGCGAGGTCCAGCGGCGCGGCGACGACGGCCGGGGCGGCCAGGCCGAGTGCGGCGTCGAGCAGGGCGAGCCCCTGCTCCGGCGGCATGGGCCGCAGGCCGTCGCGGCGCACCCGGCGCAGGTCGGCCTCGTCGAGCCTGGCCGTCATGCCGCCGGTCTCCGGCGCCCACATGCCCCAGGCGATCGAGGTGGCGGGCGCTCCCGTGGCGGTGCGGTGTGCGGCCAAGGCGTCCAGGTAGGCGTTGGCGGCGGCGTAGTTGGCCTGGCCCGCGCCGTCGAACGTGCCGGCGCAGGAGGAGAACAGCACGAACGCCGCCAGGTCGTGCTCGCGGGTCAGCTCGTGCAGGTGCGCGGCGGCCTCCGCCTTGGGCCGCCACACGGCGTCCAGCCGGTCGGGGGTGAGCGCGCCGATCACGCCGTCGTCCACGACGCCGGCCGTGTGCACGACGGCGGTGAGCTCGCGGCCCGCGACGAGGTCGGCCAGCGCCTTGCGGTCGCCGATGTCGGCGGCGGCGATCTCCACGGACGCGCCCAGGCCGGTCAGCTCCGCCCGCAGCCCGGCCGCGCCCGGCGCGTCCTCGCCCCGCCTGCTGACCAGCAGCAGCCGCCGCATGCCGTGCGCGCCGGCCAGGTGCCTGGCGGTCAGCGCGCCCAGCCCGCCGGTGCCGCCGCTGATCAGGACGGTGCCGTCCGGGTCGAGCGGGGCCGGGACGGTGAGGACGACCTTGCCGATGTGCCGGGCCTGCTGCATGTGCCGGAACGCCTCGGGGGCTCGGCGTAGGTCCCAGGCGCGGACGGGGAGGGGGGTGAGCGCTCCCGTGCGGAAGAGGCCGAGCAGGGTGGCCAGGATCTCGGCGCTCCTGGCGGGGCCGGCCTCGTCCAGGTCGAAGGGGGTGTAGCCGGGGGTGTCGGGGCGGAGGTCGGTTTTGCCCATTTCGATGAAGCGGCCGTGTGGTTGGAGGAGGGTGAGTGAGGCGTCGGTGAAGTCTCCGGCCAGGGAGTTGAGGACGACGTCCATCTTCGGGAAGCGGCCGGCGAACTCCAGGGTGCGGGAGCTGGCCAGGTGGTCTTCGTCCAGGCCGGTGGCGGGCCACTTGGCCGGGCCGGCGGTGCCGTACACCTCCGCGCCCAGATGACGGGCGATCTGCACCGCCGCCATCCCCACGCCGCCCGCCGCCGCGTGGATCAGCACCCTCTCCCCCGGCCGGAGATCGGCCAGGTCCACCAGCCCGTACCAGGCCGTGGCGAAGACGGCGGGGACGGAGGCGGCGGTGGCGAACGACCAGCCCTCCGGGATCGGGACGAGGTGCCGCCGGTCGGCGACGGCGTGCGTGCCGAGCGCGTGGTCGAACAGGCCCATCACCCGGTCGCCCACGGCCAGCCCCGTCACACCTGGGCCGACCTCGGCCACGACGCCCGCGCCCTCACTGCCCAGTTCGGCATCGCCCGGGTACATGCCGAGCGCGATCAGCACGTCGCGGAAGTTGAGACCGCAGGCGCGCATCGTGACCCGTACCTCGCCGGGGCCGAGCGGGCTCTTCTCGATCGGGGTGGCGATCAGGTGGTCGATGGTGCCCGCCTCCCGCACGTCCACTCGCCACGGGGCGGTCGCGGTGAGGGGCGGCGGTTCCGCCTTGGCCAGCCTGGGGGCCAGGGCGACGCCGTCGCGCAGGGCCAGCTCGGGCTCGGCCGGCTCGGGCTCGGTTCCCGCGAGGACGGACGGGAGCGCGCGGTAGGAGGCGTCGCTGCCGTCCACGTCGATGAGCAGGACGCGGCCAGGGTTCTCCGCCTGGGCGGCGCGGACGAGGCCGGCGACCGCCGCCTGCTCCGGGTCGGGCGCGGGGTCCTCCGGCCGCGCGGCCACGGCGCGGCTGGTCACGACGGCCAGGCGTGTGGTGGCCGCGTGCTCGTCGGCCAGCCGGTCTCTGAGCGCGCCGAGCACGGCATGCGGCGCGGTCGGCGTCTCATCTCCCGGGTCTGTGTACGGCAGCTCGGGCCGCGCGTTGTCACCCGAGTCGGTGTACGGCGGCTCGGACCGCGTGTCGTCACCCGGAGCGAAGTGCGGCGGCCCTGCGTGCGCCCCGTCGGCCTGGTAGGTGGGCGGGGGTGCGGCGAGCAGGATCGTCTGGTCGTGTGCCAGGCCGTCCGTCACCGTGACTCCGGCGGCGGTGAGCGCCTCCCGCAGCCAGCCGGCTTCCGCGGCCACCGCGCCGGTGGCGGACGGCTCCGCGGAGTGCGGGGTCGCGGTCCAGGTCACCTGGTAGAGGCCGTCGCGGGGGGCTGTGGGCAGCGCCGTCATGGGGGCGCCGGCGACCGGTCGCATGGTGAGCCCGCCGACCTCGGCCAAGGGTGCGCCGGTGCTGTCGGCCAGGAGCACGCTGGTCACGCCGTCGGTGGTGGTCACGCGCACTCTGGCCCGGGTGGCGCCGGTGGCGTGCAGGGTGACGTCGGTCCAGGCGAACGGCAGCTCGACGGCATCGGTGCTCGGGTTGGCGAGGTCGATGGCGTGCAGGGCGGCGTCCAGGAGTGCCGGGTGGATGCCGAAGCCGTCTCCGTCTTGCTCGGGGAGATCCACTTCGGTGTAGAGGGTGCCGTCAGGGGTGGCCCATGCTCTTGTCACGCCTCGGAAGGTGGGGCCGTAGGCGACGCCTTGTTCGGCCAGGCGGTCGTAGAAGCCGTCCAGGTCGATGGGGGACGCTTCGGGTGGTGGCCAGGAGCCGATCGGGGTTGGCCGTGCGGCTTCTGCGGTCAGGATTCCTGTCGCGTGGCGGGTCCAGACGTCCTCACCGGTGCGGGAATGGACGGCCAGGGAACGGTTGCCGTCCTCGCCGGGTGCCGCCACCGACACGTGCAGGGCCGTGCCCTCGTGGGTGACGGGAAGTGGCGCGTGCAGAGTCAGTTCCCGCAAAGCCGGGCTGCCTGCTCGGGCACCGGCGTGCAGGGCCAGGTCGACGAACGCGGTCCCGGGCAGCAGCGCCGTGCCCATGATGGCGTGATCGGCCAGCCAGGGATGGGTCTTCAGTGACACCTGGCCGGTGAGCAGGAGTTCGTTCCGGTCTGGAACGGGGACCAGCGCGCCGGTCAGCGCGTGGCCGCCGGCCATCTGGCCGAGGCCGAGGACGTCGCCGGTGTCGGTGGGCTCGGGGGTCAGCCAGTAGCGGCGGTGCTGGAACGGATAGGTCGGGAGATCGATGCGCTTCGGGTAGAAGGGGGCGTAGAAGGCTTCCCAGTCCACGTCCGTGCCCCGAGCGTAAGCCCGACCGACCGCCGCCACCAACGCGCGCGCCTGGGAATCGTCACGGCGGCCCGAAGTCGGGATATATGCGACCTTGTCGCCGGAGATCTGCGGACCCAGCCCGGACAGCACCCGGCCAGGGCCCAGCTCCAGACAGGTCACCACTCCGGCCTGTTCCAGCGCTGCGATCCCGTCGGCGAAGCGAACCGTCTGCCGCACCTGCGCCACCCAGTACTCCGGATCGGCCATCCGCTCCCCAGCCGGCTCACCGTCCAGGTTGGAGATCACCGGGATACGGGGTGTGTGGAAGGTCAGCGTCTCGGCCACGGCGCGGAACTCGTCCAGCATCGGCTCCATCAGCGCCGAGTGGAAGGCATGGCTCACCGACAGACGACGGCACCGCACTCCTTGCTCGGTGAGTCGATCGGCAGCGGCCTGCACCTCGGGCTCGCGGCCGGACAGCACCAGCGCCGCCGGGCCGTTGACCGCAGCGAGCTCCACCCCCGCGCCCAGCAGCGGCCGTACCGCCTCCAGACCGGCGGACACCTGAACCATCACCCCACCGGCGGGAAGCTCCTGCATCAGCCGGCCCCGAGCCGCGACCAAGGAACAGGCATCCTGCAGTGACAACACTCCAGCGATATGCGCCGCTGCTACTTCGCCGATCGAGTGCCCCAGCAGCACGTCCGCCGACATCCCCCACGACTCCAGCAGCCGTGCGGACGCCACCTCCACCGCGAACAACCCCGCCTGCGCGAACCGCGTCTGATCCACCCGGCCCGGATCCGACCAGATCACCTCACGCACCAACCCATCACCGAACCCCGCCAGCACCTCCTCGAACACGTCCCGGAACACCGGGAACACCTCAGCCAGCTCCCGGCCCATCCCCAGCCGCTGACTCCCCTGCCCCGCGAACAACCAGCCGGTCTTCCCCTCCACCACCGACTCCACCGCCACCGGCGGAGCCGACACCAGCTCCCCACGATCAGCGGCCAGGATCACGGCACGGCGTTCCAGGGCCGCGCGGCTGACGGCGAGCGAGTAGCCGACGTCGGCGGGTGACGCGACGGACAGCGTGGCGTCCGACAGCGTCGCGCGCAGCTGCTCGGTGACAGCCGCGAGACCCGGCTCGCCCCGGCCGGACAGTACCACCGGCACCGGGAAGGCGAGCGGTTCGGCGGACTCCAAGAAAGCGGACTCCGAGGCGGCCCTCTGGGCGGCGGGCTCTGGAGCGGGGGCCTGTTCCAGGATGACGTGGGCGTTGGTGCCGCTGATGCCGAACGACGACACGCCGGCCCGGCGCGGCCGGCCCAGCTCCGGCCAGTCCGCCGTGTGGTCGGCCAGCCGTACGTCACCCTGGGACCAGTCGACGTGGGTGGTGGGCTCGTCCACGTGCAGGGTGGCCGGGATGACGCCGTGTTCCAGGGCCAGCACCATCTTGATCACACCGGCCACACCGGCCGCGGCCTGCGTGTGGCCGAAGTTCGACTTGACCGAGCCGAGCCAGAGCGGCACCTGACGCCCCTGCCCGTACACGCCCAGCAACGCCTGCACCTCGATCGGGTCGCCCAGCATCGTGCCGGTGCCGTGGCCTTCGACCACGTCCACGTCGGCGGGGGTGAGGCGGGCCGCTTCCAGCGCCCGGTCGAGTACGCGGCGCTGGGCCACGCCCGAGGGGGCCGTGAGCCCGTTGGAGGCGCCGTCCTGGTTCACCGCCGAACCGCGAACCACCGCCAGGACCGGATGCCCCAGCTTTCGCGCCCGCGACAACGGCTCGACCAGGACCATGCCCGCGCCCTCTGAGAAGACCGTCCCGTCAGCAGCCTCCGCGAACGCCTTGATCCGTCCGTCACCCGCCAGCCCACGCTGCCGCGAGAACTCCACGAACACCTCGGGCGTGGACAACACCGTCACCCCACCCGCCAGAGCCGACGAGCACTCACCGCGCCGCAACGCCTCGCACGCCAGGTGCAACGCCACCAACGACGACGAGCAGGCCGTGTCGACGGTCACGGCGGGGCCTTGCAGGCCGAGGGTGTAGGAGATGCGTCCTGAGGCGACCGAGATGGAGGTGCCGGTGACCAGGTAACCCTCGACGTCCTCCGGCAGCCGGCCGGGGCCGGTGGCGTAGCCGGTGGCCGTGGCGCCGATGAAGACGCCGGTGTCGCTGCCCTTGAGGCCGGCGGGGTCGATGCCCGCGCGTTCCAGCGTCTCCCAGGCCACTTCGAGCATGAGCCGCTGCTGCGGATCCGTGGCCAGCGCCTCGCGCGGGCTCATGCCGAAGAACTCGGCGTCGAAGTCTCCGGCGTCGTGCAGCCAGCCGGCGTGCTTGACGTAGCTGGTGCCCCGCTTGCCCGGGTCGGCGTCGAACAGGCGCTCCAGGTCCCAGCCCCGGTCGGCGGGGAACGGTGAGATGCCTTCGCCCTCGTCCATCAGCATGCGCCACAGCGCCTCGGGCGTGTTCGCGCCGCCAGGGAGCCGGCAGGCCATGCCGACGATCGCGATCGGCTCGTCGGTCTGGGCCGTGGCGGGCGTGCTGGATGCGGCGGCCGGGGCCGCGCCGAGCAGGCGTTCCTTGAGGTGGCCGGCCAGCGCGAGTGGCGTCGGATAGTCGAAGACCAGGGTGGACGGCAGCCGCAGCCCGGTGGCGGCGTTCAGCTTGTTGCGCAGTTCGATGGCGGTGAGCGAGTCGAACCCGATCTCGGTGAACACCCGCTGCGCCGAGACGGAATCCGTACCCGAGTGACCGAGCACGACGGCGACCTGCGCCTTGACGAGTTTGAGCAGCAGTTCGTCGCGTTCGGGCTCCGGCAGCGCGGCGAGCTGACGTTCCAGCGCGGCGGCGGCTCCGCCCGGCGCCGCGCCGGCGGCGGCGCCGCGGCGGGCCGGCCGGCGGACCAGGCCGTCGAGCAGCCGGGGCGCGTCGGCGGCGCGCGGCAGGTCGAGGTGGATGGGCAGCAGCAGTGCCTCGTCGATGGTCATGGCGGCGTCGAGCAGGGCGAGTCCTTCGCCGGAGGACAGGCCGCGGGCGCCCGAGCGTTCCATCCGGGCCACGTCGGCGTCGCCGAGATGGGCGCTCATGGCGCTGCGCTGCTCCCAGAAGCCCCAGGCGAGGGACTGCGCGGGCAGGCCGCGGGCCTTGCGGTGGGCGGCGAGGGCGTCGAGGAAGACGTTGGCGGCGGCGTAGTTGGCCTGTCCCGCGTCGCCGAGTACGCCTGCCGCTGAGGAGTAGAGGATGAAGGCGTCCACGTCGCCGGCCAGCTCGTGCAGGTTCCAGGCGGCGACGGCCTTCGAGGCCAGCACCTTGTGCAAGCGTTCCGGGGTCAGGGACTCGATCACACCGTCGTCGAGCGCGCCCGCGCAGTGCACCACCGCCGACCACGAACGGCCCCGCATCACCTCTGCCAGCGCCCGGCGGTCGGCCACGTCACAGGCCACGATCTCCACCTCGGCACCCAGCCCGGCCAGCTCGGCGCGAAGCTCCCGCGCACCTGCGGCCTCCTCACCCTGGCGGCTCACCAGCACGAGATGCCGCATTCCGTACGCCGAGATCAGATGCCGGGCCACCAGGCCGCCGAGCGTCCCCGTCCCGCCTGTCACCAGGACCGGGCGTTCCGGATCCAGCACCGGCGGCATCCGCAACACGATCTTGCCCACATGCCCCGCCCGCTGCATCAGCCGGAACGCCTCCGGGGCCCGCCGGACATCCCACACCCGCACCGGCAACCGCTCCATCACCCCGTCCCGGAACAGCGCCAGGACCTCGGACAACATCGTGCCGAGCCGGTCGGGTCCGGCTTCCATGAGGGAGTAGAGCAGGTAGTCGACGCCGGTGCCGGTCCTGATGTCGGTCTTGCCGAGCTCCAGGAAGCGGCCGCCGGGCTTGAGGAGGTTGAGTGAGGCGTCGGTGAAGTCTCCGGCCAGGGAGTTCAGGACGACGTCCATCTTCGGGAAGCGGCCGGCGAACTCCAGGGTGCGGGAGCTGGCCAGGTGGTCGTCGTCCAGGCCGGTGGCGGGCCACTTGGCCGGGCCGGCGGTGCCGTAGACCTCCGCTCCCAGATGACGGGCGATCTGCACCGCCGCCATCCCCACGCCGCCCGCCGCCGCGTGGATCAGCACCCTCTCCCCCGGCCGGAGATCGGCCAGGTCCACCAGCCCGTAGTACGCGGTCAGGAACGCCACCGGCACCGCCGCCGCCTCCGCGAACGACCACCCCTCGGGCACGGGGGCGAGCAGGCGCTGGTCGGTGACCCCTGAGGGGCCGAACGCGCCGTCCATCAGACCGAGGACCCGATCGCCCACGGTCAGGCCCGTCACGCCAGGACCCACCTCGGTCACCACCCCGGCGATCTCGCCGCCGATCGGCTCGTCGTTCTCGGGGACCATGCCGAGCACGACCACCAGGTCGCGGAAGTTCAGTCCTGCGGCCCGGACGGCGACCCGGACCTCGCCCTCCTCCAGGGAGCGGGTGGGGACGGGGACCAGCGACAGGGCGGAGAGGCTGCCCTTGGCGGGGGCGTCCAGGCGCCATTCCGCCGTCCCCGCCGGAGGGACGAGGGTCGGCGTGGTGGCGGCGCGGGCCAGCCTGGGGGCGAGGAGTGCGCCCGTGCCGTCGAGTGCGGGGCGTACGGCGAGCTGCGATTCACCGTCGGCCAGCGCCGAGAGCACCGCGCCGGCGGGCACGGCGCTGCCGGCGGGGTCGAGGTCGAGCAGCGCGAACCGGCCCGGATGCTCGGACTGGGCGGACCTGATCAGGCCCCACGCGGGCGCGGCGGCCAGGTCGGGAACGTCGCCGTCCGTCCCGGCGGGCACGGCGCCCCGCGTGACGATGACGAGCCGCGTGCCGGCCAGCCGTTCCTCGGCCAGCCACGCCTGCACGAGCGCCAGAGCCTCCTCCGCGACCTCACCACCGAGCCGGGCGACGTTCCCCTCCTGGTACGCCGCCAGGGAGGGTGCCGGGGATTCGACGGCGGCCTCGACGAGGTGGCCGGCAGGAGGCGCTGACGACGGCCCGGTCGCGGACACAGGCGGCAGCGCGGCCGGAAGCTCAGGCCGGAGCGCGGTCGCGGAGGCGGGCAGCGTGGCCGGTGAGCCAGGTGGCAGCGTGGCTGCAGACGTGTGAGCGCTGGTTCCGGGGTCGCGCAAGGTGACGAAGACCGTGCTGGGGAGTTGGTCGGCGGCGATCAGGCCGGCCAGGCCCGTGTAGGTGCGAGCGGCCAGGCCCTGCCGTACGAGAGCGTCCGCGCCGGTGCCCAGGGCGGCGGCGGGGCGGCCGGCCGGGGCGGGGAGGTCCGGCAGGGCGCTCCACTCGACCCGGTACAGGGAGTCGTGGCGGGCCGGCGCGAGCCCGCCCGCCGAGACCGGCCGCGAGACGAGGGACTCGACCGTGATCAGCGGCGCCCCCGCGGGGTCGGCCGCGACCAGCTGGACGGTGTCGCGGCCCGTGCGGCGCAGGCGGACGCGGGCCGCGGCCGCGCCGGAGGCGTGCAGGGTGACGCCGGTCCAGGCGAAGGGCAGGCTGACGCCCTGCTCGTCGTCGCCGAGGAGGGCTTCGGCGTGCAGGGCGGCGTCCAGGAGCGCGGGGTGCAGGCCGTAGCGGTCGGCGCCGGCGCCTTCGGGGAGCGCGACCTCGGCGAACACCTCGCCGTCGCGCAGCCATGCGGCCTTCACTCCCTGGAACGTCGGGCCGTACCCGTAGCCGGCCGCGGCGAGCCGCTCGTACAGGCCGTCCACCGGGACGGGGGTCGCACCCGGAGGCGGCCAGGCGGTGAGGTCGACGCCGGCGGAACCGGCACCGGCGGGGTCGAGAGCGGCAGAGTCGGGGCCGGTGGGGGCGAGGCCGGTGGCGGCGCCGTGCGGGGTGAGCAGTCCGCTCGCGTGGCGGGTCCAGGGGCCTTCGCCGATCCTGGAGTGCACGGTGATCGTACGGGCGCCGTCCGTCTCGGGGCCGACGGCGATCTGCACCTGCACGGCGCCGCGCTCCGGCAGCGGCAGCGGGGCCTCCAGGGTCAGCTCGGCCAGGTGACCGCAGCCGACGTGGTCGCCGGCCGCGATGGCCAGTTCGACGAACGCGGTGCCGGGCAGCAGCACCGTGCCCGCGGCGGCGTGGTCGGCCAGCCACCCCTGCGTGTGCAGGGCCAACCGGCCGGTCAGCACGATCCCGCCGGACTCGGCGAGCACCACGGCCGCGCCCAGCAGCGGGTGTCCCGCCGCTGACAGCCCGGCGGCGGTGACGTCCTCGCCTCCCGCCGAGGCGTCGAGCCAGAAGCGGCGCCGCTGGAACGCGTACGTGGGCAGCGGAGCCCGGTGCGGCGAGGCGTCGCCGACGGCGGCGGTCAGGTCGGCGGGGACGCCGTTCGCGTACGCCTCGGCCGCCGAGGTGAGGAAGCGCGCGGGCCCGCCCTCGTCGCGGCGCAGCGTTCCGGTGGCGTAGGCGTCCGCGCCGGCGACCTCGATGGTGTCGCGGACGCTCATGACGAGCACAGGGTGCGCGCTGCACTCGATGAACGCCCCGCGCCCGTCCCGCAGCAACGCGGTGACGACGTCGTGGAAGGCGACGGGACGGCGGGCGTTGCCGAACCAGTACTCGGGGGTCAGCTCGGCCGTGTCCAGCACGTCGCCGGTGACCGTCGAGTAGAAGGGCACGTGGCCGGTGCGCGGGCGGATGGGTGCCAGCAGGTCGAGCAGGCGGTCGTGCAGCGGGTCCACCTGGTCGCTGTGGGAGGCGACGGTGCTGGCGAGGTGCCTGGCCCTGATCCCCTCCGCCTCGCACTGGGCCACCAGTTCTGCCAGCGCCGCCTCGTCGCCGACGACGGTGGAGTGGGAGGGGCCGTTCCGCGCGCCCACCGACAGGCGGCCGTCCCAGGCGGTCAGGCGCCGTTCCAGGTCGGACGCGGGCAGCGCGATGGCGGCGATGGCGCCCTTGCCGACGAGCGTCTCGGCGAACAGGCGGCTGCGCAGCACGATCACGCGTACGGCATCCTCCAGCGACAGGCCGCCGGCCACGTACGCGGCGGCCACCTCGCCCTGGGAGTGACCCACGACGGCGGACGGTCGCACGCCCATCGACTCCCACAGGGCGGCCAGCGACACCATCACCGCGAACAGCACCGGCTGCACCACCTCCAGCCGGTCCAGGGCGGCGGGATCGTGCAGGGCTTCGAGGACATGCCAGTCGACGTGCTGGTCGATCTCGGCGGCCACCTCGGTCATGCGGGCGGCGAAGACGGGGCTGGTCTCCAGGAGTTCTGCGGCCATGCCGGGCCACTGGGAGCCCTGGCCGGGGAAGATGAACACCGCCTGCGCCCGGGCTTCCGTGCCGCCGTGGGCGGTGCCGAGAACGAGGTTGGGCGCGGGCTCCCCCTCGGCCAGGGCCGTGAGCGCGGACGCCAGTGCGCCGGGCTCCCCTCCCCCGGCGATGACGACGGCGCGGTGCTCCCACGGGGTACGGGTGGTGAGCAGCGATCGGGCCACGTCGGGCAGGACCACGGAGGACTCGGTCGTGGAGGGCTCGGTCGTGGAGGACTCGGTCGTGGAGGACTCGGTCTCGGAGGACTCGGTCTCGGAGGACTCGGTCTCGGAGGGCTGTCGGTCGGGGTGGTCGGTGAGGCGTTCGGAGAGGTGGTTCGCCAGGGCGGCCGCCTGTGCGCGTAGTGCCGCCTCGGTTCTGCCCGACACGGCGAACGGCAGCACGTCAGGCGTGCCGTCGCCGTAGAGCACCGACGCGGTACGCCCACCGGCCGTTCCGTGAACGGTGACCGCCTCGGATCCATCCCCGGACGCGGAGCCCGTCCCAGACGCGGAAGGGCCCACGACCGTGGGAGGTTCCTCGATGACGACGTGGGCGTTGGTGCCCGAGACGCCGAAGGACGACACGCCGGCCCGTCTGGGCAGTCCGTTCGCGGGCCACGGCGTGTTCTCCAGCAGCAGTTCGACCCCGCCCGACGACCAGTCCACGTACGGCGAGGGCTCGTCCACGTGCAGGGTGCGCGGCAGCGTCGAGTGCCGCATGGCCATCACCATCTTGATGACCCCGGCGACGCCGGCGGCGGCCTGGGTGTGGCCGAGGTTGGACTTGACGGAGCCGAGGCGGAGCGGGCCGCGCCCGCTGCGGTCGCGGCCGTACGTGGCGAGCAGGGCGTGCGCCTCGATCGGGTCGCCCAGCTTGGTGCCGGTCCCGTGCGCCTCCACCGCGTCCACCTGGTCGGGTGTGAGTCCGGCGTTGGCCAGGGCCTGGCGGATCACCCGCTCCTGCGACGGCCCGTTGGGCGCGGTGAGCCCGCTGCTGGCCCCGTCCTGGTTGATGGCCGAGCCGCGGATCACGGCGAGCACGGGGTGGCCGTGGCGCAGCGCGTCGGAGAGGCGTTCGACGGCGAGGATGCCGGCGCCCTCGGAGAAGGCGGCCCCGTCGGCGGCGGCGGCGAACGCCTTGCACCGGCCGTCGCGCGACATGACCCGCTGGCGGCTGAACGCGGTGAACGTGCCGGGGGTGGACATGACGGTGACGCCGCCGGTCAGGGCGAGGTCGGTCTCGCCGTCGCGGAGGGAACGGCAGGCCAGGTGGAGGGCGACGAGGGAGGCCGAGCAGGCGGTGTCGACGGTGAAGGTGGGACCCTCCAGGCCGAAGGTGTAGGCGACGCGGCCGGAGACGACGCTGGTGGCGTTGCCGGTGACGAGGTAGCCCTCGACGTCGGCGGGCGCCTTGTCCAGGCGGGGTCCGTAGTCCTGCGGTTCGGCGCCGATGAAGACGCCGGTGCCGCTGCCCCGGAGGGTGGCCGGGTCGATGCCGGCGTGTTCGAGCGCTTCCCAGGCGGTCTCCAGGACGATCCGCTGCTGCGGGTCCATGGCCAGGGCCTCGCGCGGGTTGATGCCGAAGAAGGCGGGGTCGAACGCGTCGGCGTCGTGCAGGAAGTGCGCCTTGCGCAGGTAGGAGGTGTTGGGCGTCTCGGGGTTGTCGTCGAACAGCCGTTCCAGGTCCCAGCCGCGGTTGACAGGAAAGCCGGTGACGCTCTCGCGGCCCTCGGCCACGAACCGCCATAGCTCGTCGGGCGTGGTGACGCCGCCGGGGTAGCGGCAGCCGATGCCGATGATGGCCAAGGGCTCGTCGGAGGCGGCGGCGGAGGCGGCCCTGACCTCGTCGTGGCCGGCGGCGTCACCGTACAGGTGGGCGTGCAGGTAGTCGGCCACGGCCTGCGGCGTGGGGTGGTCGAACGCGAGCGTCATGGGCAGGTCGGCGCCGACGGCCTCGGCGAGCCGGTCGTGCAGCTCCACCGCGCCGAGCGAGTCCAGGCCGAGCTCGCGGAAGCCGCGGGCGGGGTCCACCGTGTCCGGCGGGTCCGGGTGCGTGGTCCGCAGGATGCCGGCGGTGACGTCTCGTACCAGCTTGACCAGGAAGCTACGCTGCTCGCTCACTTTTCCGTACTCCGTCGCTCGCTCATGCGTACGTGCGCGTGGGTCTGGCGGGTGGCCCGAAGGGGCGCTACTCGTACTTGCGGTGGAACTCGACGCGGGAGATCGACACGACCTCGCCGCCGTGGACGACGACCTCGGCGGGAGCGGGCCGGCCGAGGAACATGACCAGGCTGGCGGTCATCCCGTACGCGCCGGCGTTCGGGATCGTCACGACGTCGCCGGGGCGCAGGCGGGGGACGTCCACGTTCCGGCCGAGGATGTCGCCGGGGGTGCAGAGGGGGCCGGCGAGCGTGGCGGGCTCCACCGGCTCGCCCGATCCGCCCTGTTCGCCCGGGCCGGCGTCGACCCCGACGGTGATGGGCAGCAGGCGGCCGAGCCCGGACATGCCTCCGAGCACGTTGATGCCGGCGTCGAGGATGACGAACCGCCGGCCGCGGCTCTCCTTGACGTTCACCACGGTGCAGACGAGCTCGCCACAGTCGCCGACCAGGTAGCGGCCGGACTCGACGGCCACCCGCGGCTCCCCGTCGCGCCAGCCGGGGAAGTGCTCGTCGAGCACCTCCTCCAGCGCGGCCCGCAGCCCGGAGTAGACGGTGCGCTCACCGTGGGCGAGGTACGGCGCCGCGAAGCCGCCGCCCAGGTCCAGCAGGCCGATGGGCATGCCGGTCTCCTTCCGCAGCCGGGCGGCGGTGGCGGCGGTGTGGCGGAACTCGGCGATGAGGCTGCTCTCGTCCTTGGCGTTGCTGAGCGAGAACAGGTGCACCCCGGCCAGCCGGGTGCCGGGCACGGCGCGGAGCTCGGGCATGAGCGCGGGCAGCGTCTCGCTGTCGATGCCGAACTGGGAGGGCGCGCCGGTCATCCTGATGCTGGTGGTGCCGCCGGACTCGACACTGTTGATGCGCAGCAGGCAGTCGGCGACCACGCCGCGTACGGTGGCGGCGGCGCCGATGTGCCGCAGGTCAGATGGCGACTCGACGGAGAAGGTGCGGACCCCGGCGTCGAGGGCGACGGCGAGCTCGTCGTGGGTCTTGCCAGGACCCGTGTAGAGGATCTCCGAGGCGTCGAACCCGGCCGCGAACGCCGCGTCGAGCTCCCCCGTCGAGCTGATCTCGGCACGCGCGCCGCGTTCGCGCAGAGTACGGCCGATCTCGGGGTGGGGGTTGGCCTTGAGCGAGAAGTAGCGGGTGACCCCGTCGGGCAGCGCCGCCATGAGGTCGTCATGGGCGGCGGCGACCCGGTCCAGGTCGTAGACGTAGAGGGGGCTTCCGAAGCGGGCCGCGAGGTCGTCGCGGCTGATCGAACGGCTCATCGGAGGGTTTCCTTCAGCAGCTGGGCCAGGCGCCGGCGCTCGTTCTTGCCGTTGAGCGTCAGCGGGAAGGCGGGCAGGACGTGGCAGGCGGCGGGGGTCTTGGCGGGTTCGAGTCGTTCGCGCAGGCCTCGCAGCACGTCCTGCGGCCGGAGGTCGCTCTCGACGAAGATCACCAGGTCGTGGTCGTCGCCGGGCGGCAGGGCGGCGGCGGCGCGCACGCCGGGCACGTCCATGGCGGCGGCCTCGATCTCGATGGTGCTCATGCGGGTGCCGCGGCGCTTGAACATGTCGTCGCGGCGGCCCTCGAAGTACAGGTAGCCGTCCTCGTCGAGGTGGCCGTGGTCGCCGGTGTGCAGGCGGGTCTCGCCCGTCTCGGGGTCGGGGCGGTAGACGGCGGCGGTGAGCTCGGGCGCGCGCCAGTAGCCGGCCATGACGTTCGGTCCGGCGACGACGATCTCGCCGCTGACGCCGGGGGGCGTGGGGCGGCCGTCCGCGCCGAGGACGACGACGGTGGTGCCGGGCAGCGCCCGCCCGGACGAGCCCGGCCGCTCGTCGCCGAGGTCCGGGTCCATGATGGTGACGCGCTTGCACTCGGTGATGCCGTACATGCGCACGACCGCGGCGCCGGGGAAGCCGGCGCGCAGGCCGCGGATGGTGGTCTCGGGCAGGGCGGCGCCGGTGTTGGTGAACATGCGTACGGCGCCGGGGTCGTGCGCGCCGCGCCCGGCGAGGGAGGCGATCATGGCGCCCAGGGACGGCACGATGGGCACCACGGTGGCGCCGCATTCCTCGATGGCCTTGAGCAGGCCGAGGTCGGGCTCGTCGTCGGCGAGCACGAGCTCCGCGCCGCCGAGCGCGGCCAGCATGATCTGGTAGAGGCCGTAGTCGAAGGAGAGCGGCAGCCGGCAGTAGACCACGTCGTCGGGGCGGTAGCCGAGCACCGCGTTGATCGCGGAGGCCGCGAAGGACACCCGCGCGTGCGGGCACACCACGCCCTTCGGGGCCGCGGTGCTGCCGGAGGTGTAGATGAGCAGCGCCACGTCGTCGGGCCCGACCTTCACCGGCTCTGGCTTGGCGGCCAGGCCGGCCAGGACCTCGACGTCCGGCCAGAGCTCGTCCAGCGAGACGACGGGGACGGCGCTCCCGTCGAGCGGGTCCCCTGGACCCGCGCTCCCGTCGAGCGTGGTCCCAGGGCGGGCGCTCCCGCCGGGCGTGGCCGTGTGGACGGCACTCGTGGCGGTCAGCCGGCCGTCGTCGGTGATCAGCAGCGCTGGTTCGGCGTCCGCGAGGACCGAGCGGAGGTGGAACGGCTTCATGCCGGGGTTGATCGGCACCGCGGCGGCGCCGGCGCGCCAGATGCCGTACAGGAGGGGGACGAGTTCGCGCCGGTTGCGGGTCCTGACGAGCACCCGGTCGCCCGGCCGCACCCCTCCGGCGATCAGCCATCCGGCGACGGCGTCGCTGAGGCCGGCCACCTCCTGGTACGTCAGCGCACCCCGGGCATCACGCACCGCCCGGCCCAGCGGGCGGCGGGCGGCGGCCTCGTCCAGCAGGTCGTGGACGAGGCCCGAGCGGAGGGACGGCGTCGTGGCCATGGGCATTCCTCCATCCAGGTCTGGGTCCCACGTCCGGATCTCTTGTCTGGACCTCGCGGGCGGCTTCTCTCATCCCTTCGAGAAAGTAGTCCCGGCGCCTGTCCGGCCACACCCCTAATAGCCCCCTAAGCCTTATGCCTCGCCCCTTAGCATGGCTCCGGCCAAATCCCTCAGATAAGCCCGGTCCGTTTTCCTGTTGCTGTTCAGAGGCAACGCGGCGAAATGACGATAATGCCGGGGAACGATCCCGTCGGGAAGCGTCTCGCGCAATCCACGCGCCATTTCAGCTGGGGGCAGCTGAAGACCGGTGTAGAAGACCACGAGTTCGGCGGTGGCCCCGTTGTCGACGCCGACGGTGACCGCGTCCTCGACGCCGCGCAGGCCGCGTACGGCGTGGTCGATCTCGGCGGTCTCCACGCGCCAGCCGCGCACCTGCACCTGGGCGTCGGCCCGGCCGAGGTAGACCAGTTCGCCGTTCGCCGTCCTGCGGGCCCGGTCGCCGGTGTTGTACCAGGTGCGGCCGTCGCGTTCGACGAAGCGGCCGTGGCCGTGCGCCGGGTCGAGGTAGCCGGGGGTGAGCTGAGGGCCGGTGATCCACAGCTCGCCCTCGACGCCGGCGGGCCGGCCGCGGTCGTCGAGGAGGAGGTGGTCGTGGCCGTCGTTGACGGCGCCGATGGGGGCCAGTCCGTTCACGCCGAGGGCGGGCGAGCCGGATGTCCAGCGGTGCGCGCTGATCGTGATGGTCAGCTCGGTCGGGCCGTAGAGGTTCTCCAGCGTGGCGGCGGGCGCGGCGGCCTGCCAGGCTTCGGCGTCGGCGCACTTCAGCGCCTCTCCCGCGAACAGACTCCAGCGCAGGCCCGGCATCGAGCCGGGGGTCAGGCCGCCGGCCCTGCGGACGGCGCCGATCGCGCCGGGCGTGGAGAACCAGACGGTGACGCCGTGGGCGGCGAGGTGTCCGGGCAGGTCGCGGTAGGCGTGCGGGGGCACGTCGCGCACGTGCGCGCCCGCGCCCCACGCGCAGAACAGGTCGAACATGGCGCAGTCGAAGGTCAGGTCGAACGTGTGCGAGAAGACGTCGTCGGGCGCGAAGCCGAAGCGCCGCTCCGCCCAAGCGAAGTAGGAGCTCAGGTTGCCATGGGTGATCGGCACCGCTTTGGGCGTGCCGGTGGAGCCGGAGGTGAACAGCACGTACGCCACGTCCTCCGCCCGTACGGGCACCGGCTCCGCCAGCGAGGGCCCTTCGGCCGCCACGGGCAGGCCCAGCTCGTCCGCGGGCCCGTCGGCGACCAGCACGGACACGCCGGCCGCCCGCGCCATCGCCAGCGTGCGCGCCCGGGGGAAGGCGGGGTTGAGCGGCACGACGGTCAGCCCCGCGTACAGCCCGGCCAGGATGCCCACGTAGGCCGTCCGGCCCCGTGGGGCCAGCACGCCCACGGCGGTGTGCCCGCGCCCGGTCAGGCCGCCCGCCAGCCGCAGTGCCGCCGCGTCCGTCCCGGCGTACGTGGCGCTGTCGCCGCCGACCGTGAAAGCGAGCCCGCCGGGATTCTTCGCGAGCCCCTTCCTGAATATCGAATAAAGGGATTCGGTGATTTTCGCGATGGACATCTCCGGGCTCCGCCTATACCGTCGATTACGTGAGTCCTACCGAAAGCGAGGAAACCATGACTTCTCCCTGGGACGAGAAATTCGAGACGCTCGTCCGTGGCGCACTTCCTTTTCTCGGGCCCGGCGAAGAACTGCGGGCCGACACCGATCTGACGGACGCCGGCCTCGACTCGATGGCCATTGTCGAGCTGCTGACGTCCCTGGAGCAGGCCTACGGCGTGCGCCTTGCCGCCGAGGCGCTGACGCGGGAGACGTTCGGGACGCCCGCCACGCTGTGGCGAGCGCTGTCCCTGGCGGGCTGAGCGCGGGCGGGGCCGATACGGCTCCGCCGACGTCCCTTGAACACCGGGTCTTCTCAGCACCGGCCGCTCAGAACCGGCCCCGCAGGGCCGATCTCGGGTTCACGGCGACCACGGTGAAGTTCCGTGTGGTGACCGGCACCCGGCCGAACAGGCTGTCCTGGCCCGTCACGCAGAGCCGGGTCACGCCGCGCCGCAGCATCGACTCGACCGCCGACGGCCAGGACGGCGCCCGGACGAAGGCGTCCAGCAGCAGCGTGCGCACCTGCTCCCCCGTGGTGAGCGCCGCGCCACCGGCGTCGTCCAGCACCGGCAGCTTGGGGTCGGCGAACTCCAGCCCCGAAAGGACCTCCCGCTCGACCGTGCGGCGCAGCGGCGCGAACGCGGCGGCGTGCATGGGCGGGCGCATCGTGTAGAGCGACAGGCCGCCGGCCGTGCGGATCCGCGCGTCCAGCCACTCCAGCTCGGTGCCGGGCAGCGACAGCATGACGAAGTCGTGGTCCACGCGGCACGACAGCTCGTGCCAGATGCCGCGCCGCTCCAGGTCGTGCATGATCTCCGCCTGCGCGGGTCCCGGCACGCGGACGAAGGAGTGGGTGACGACGCCGGGGTGGGCGCCGGCGAAGTACTCCCGCGTGTGCCGGGCGATCTCGGCCGTCATGCGCACGGCCTGCTCGAAGCCGAGCACCTGCGCGTACGCGGCGGCGGCCTTCCCGCCGAAGCTGGGCCCCACGCACAGCTCGGGCGTGAGGCCGAGCTCGCGTTCGGCCCAGGAGGCCAGCGCCAGGCAGTTCACCAGGAACGCCACCTGCGCGGCCTCGCTGTAGTCGTCGTCCGCCGCGGCGTGCCGTTCGGCCACGGGGTAGCCGACCGTGTCGGAGGCACGGCCGAACAGCTCCCGCGCCACGGGGTCGCGTTCCAGGAAGGCGGCCGCCTCCCCGGCGTCCGTGGGCCCCATGCCGGGGAAGACGAAAGCGGTGCCGCCGCTCATCCGCACTCCTTCAGAAAATCGAGCAGGACCCGCGTGAAACGCTCCGGCTCCTCCAGGTGGGGGGTGTGGCTGGAGTTCTCGAAGATCTCCCACCGCACGTCGGGGATGAGCTCGACGTACGGCCGCACGGTCGCCGGGGTGGCCTCGTCGTGCCGCCCCGAGATGAGCAGGGTGGGCACGTCGATGTCGGCGACCAGATCTTCCACGCCCCAGTCGCGCAGCGACCCGATCACGTGGAACTCGCTGGGCCCGTTCATCGCGTAGTAGACGGTCGGATCGTTGTAGATCTCCATGAAGGTGGCCTGGAACTCCCCAGGCCAGGGGGTCAGCCGGCAGACGTGCCGGTTGTAGAAGATCATCATGGCGTCGAAGTACTCGCGCGAGTCGGTGGTGCCTGCCTCCTCGTGCGCGCGCAGCACGTCGTCCACGCCGGGCGGCAGCCGGCCGCGCAGCACCGCCATCTCCTTCAGCCATAGCGGGTACGACGCGGGGGCGTTGGCGATCACCAGCCCGCGCAGGCCCGGCGGCCGGGCGGCGGCGTGGGCGGCGCCCAGCATCCCGCCCCACGACTGCCCGACCACCACGTAGCCGTCACGCAACCCGAGCCGGTCGAGCAGGTTGTCCAGCTCATCGAGGAACAGCCGCGGCGTCCAGAAGCCGGGGGGCGCGTCGGGCAGGTGGGTGGAGCCGCCGTTGCCGAGCTGGTCGTAGTGGATCACGGGATAGCCGTGGCCGGCCAGCGCGGCCAGGCTGACGAGGTAGTCGTGGGTGCTGCCGGGGCCGCCGTGCAGCGCGACGACGGCGGGACCGGCGCCGGGCAGCTCGCCGGTGCGCCGGTACCACGTCCGGTACGGCCCGAACGGCAGGTGACCCTTGGCGGAAGGAGCGCGGGACATCGTTCACCAGCCCCGCTTGACCGTGTCGGCGATGTGCCGGCGCTGCTCGTCGCTCACCCACCACCCCACCGGGACGCACACGACGCGCGGGGCGACGGCGTCGAGGCCGGGCAGGTCGGCGGCGAACCCGCGCACCACGGAGTGCTTGTCGTTGCGCTCGTGCACGTTGCTCGCCATGATTCCGGCCTCGTTCATGCGCTTGACGAACCCGGCCCGGTTCTCGACCTTCATCGGATAGATCCAGAACGAGTGCGTACGGTCGCCGGCCCGTTCGGTGAGCTCGACGCCCGGCACGCCCGCCAGTTCGGCGTCGTAGAAGGCGGCGTTCTCCCGCTGCCTGGCCAGCGCCCGCTCGGCCGTGCCCAGGTTGGCCAGGCCGACGGCGGCGTTGATGTCGTTCATGTGGAACTTGTAGCCCCACTCGGCGACGTCGGGCGGGTTGGTCAGCCGGTCGGCGGAGCGTTCGATGCCGAACCAGCGCAGCAGCCCGGCGCGCCGGTGCAGCTCCGCCGTCGGCAGGGCCAGCGCGCCGCCGTCGCCGCAGGTCAGGTGCTTGATGGCCTGGAAGCTGAAGACGGAGACGTTGCCGTGCGCGCCGATCGGCGTGCCGTCGTAGGAGGCGCCCCAGGCGTGGGCGCAGTCCTCGACGACCGGCGGCCGGAACCCGTGCAGCGCCTCGGCCCGGTCGAGCACGGCCTCCAGCCTGGCCAGGTCCACGGGGTAGCCGGCGAAGTGCACGACCACGATGGCGCGCGTGCTGGGGGTGATCTTCCTGGCCAGGTCGTCGAGGTCGATGTTGAGCGTGGCCGGGTCGACGTCCACCCACTTGATGCGCAGGCCGTTGGCCAGGATCGCCCAGTTGGTGGCCTCCATGGTGAGCGGCGTGGACAGCACCTCGCCGCCGCTCGCCGGCCGGTGGCCGGTGACCAGGCGCAGGGCCAGGGTCAGGCCGGCGGTGCCGCTGTTGACGGTGACGACGCGCGGGTTGCCGACGCGCGCGGCCAGTGCCCGTTCGAACGCCTCGACCTTGGGACCCTGGCCGACCATGCCGCTGCCGAGCACCTCGGCGGCCGCCGCCGGGGCCTCGGCCGACATGGCGACCTTGAACAGCGGGATCATCGCCGGTCACCGCCCACGGCGAGGCCGTCGAGGCGGGCGTACAGCTCCTGGCAGTCGGCGTAGGCGGGCAGCAGGCCGCGCTCGGCCGCCTCCCGCAGCGTGGGGGCGGCGCGGTCCTTGTCCGACATCAGCGGCTCGGGCGTGACGGGCCAGGGCAGGTTCAGCTCGGGGTCGAGCGCGTTGATCTGCACCTCGCGGCCCGGCGCCCAGGTGCTGGAGCACAGGTAGACGACGGTCGCCTCGTCGGTGAGCGGGGCGAAGCCGTGCGCGAGGCCCTCGGCCAGGTAGAGCGCGCGCCGGTTGTGCTCGGTCAGCTCGGCGGCGACGTACTCGCCGTACGTGGGGGAGCCCAGCCGGATGTCCACGACGATGTCGATGATGCCGCCCTGCGGGCAGGTGACATATCGGGCCTGGCTGGGCAGCGCCACCGCGTGCAGGCCCCTGATCGTGCCCCGCCGGGACAGCGAGCAGTTGACCTGCGCCACGTTCAGCTCATGGCCGACGTCCCGCTGGAAGGCGGGCTGGCTGAACAGCTCCAGGAAGTGGCCTCGGTCGTCGGGGTAGATCACCGGCTCCGCCAGGAAGGCGCCGTCCACGTCCAGTCGGTGCAACTGCATTGGTGTGACCTTTCGAAGGGCCTGGCTGACGTTTCATGGTCGGCCGCGCGCGAGCCGCCGAACAACCCCCTACCAACCCTTATCGTGCGGCCGCTCCCCTAAACGGGGGTAATGCCGTTGACCGGCTTCCCCGGCGCCCGTTTGATGCCTGTCATGGGGAGAATTCTGCTGGCCGTCATACTGCTGGCCGTACCGCTGCACTTCATTCCGGAGAAACGATTCCAGGTGCCCGGATTACGCGCGCCCGCGGAGATAATCGTGGACCGCTGGGGAGTTCCGCACATTTACGCGGGCAACGATCAGGACCTTTTCCTGGCGCAGGGTTTCAACGCCGCGCGGGACCGGCTGTTCCAGCTCGACCTGTGGCGGCGGCGCGGGCTCGGGCTGCTGTCGGAGGTGTTCGGTCCCGAGCACGCCGAGCGCGACCGCGCCGCCCGCCTGTTCCTCTACCGGGGCGACATGGCCCGCGAGTGGGCGGCCTACGGCCCCGGCGCGCGGCAGGCCGCGGCCGCCTTCACCGCGGGGATCAACGCCTATGTCGCGCACCTGGAGGAGAACCCGGAGGCGATGCCGCCCGAGTTCACCCGCCTCGGCTACCGCCCGTCCCGGTGGCGGCCCGAGGACGTGGTGCGCGTCCGCAGTCACGGCCTGGCGATGAACCTGACCACCGAGGTGCTGCGCGCCGCCGTCGTGTGCAAGGCGGGCATCGAGGCCGACCGCAGGTTGTGGCGGCTCCAGCCCGCGCACGAGACGCGCGTGCCGCGCGGGCTCGACCCGTGCGCGATCCCCGCCGACGTGCTGCGCGTCTACCTGCTCGGCACACAGGGCGTCAGGGTCGAGGGGAACGGGCTGGTCGCCGAGCCGCGGGCGGTGCCGGGTACCAGTTCGGGGGGCAGCAACGCGTGGGCGGTCTCGCCCGGCCGCACCGCGACGGGCCGGCCGGTGCTGGCCTCCGATCCGCACCGGTCGCTCACCGCGCCGGCGCTGCGGTATCTCACCCACCTGTCGGCCCCCGGGCTGGACGTCATCGGCGCGGGCGAGCCGGCGCTGCCCGGCGTCTCGATCGGGCACAACGGCACGATCGCGTTCGGCCTGACCGTCTTCGGGATGGACCAGGAGGACCTGTACGTCTACCGGACCAAGGGCGGCTCGTACGCGTACAAGGGCGGGTGGGAGCCGTTCCGCGAGGTCACCGAGCAGATCGCCGGGCAGCCCGCGAAGCTGACGTTCACCCGGCACGGGCCGGTCATCGCGACCGACCCGGAGCGCGGCCTGGCGTACGCGCTGCGCACCGCGTGGCTGGAGCCCGGCACCGCGCCCTACTTCGGTTCGATGCGTTACCTGCGCGCCCGCGACTTCGGCGGCTTCACCGAGGCCATGCGCACCTGGGGCGGCCCGCCGGAGAACCAGGTGTACGCCGACGCCCGCGGCCACGTCGGCTGGGTGCCCGGCGGCCTGGCCCCCAAGCGGGCCGGCTACGACGGCCTGCTGCCGGTGCCCGGCGACGGCCGCTACGAGTGGGCCGGTTTCCGCGACGGCCGCGAGCTGCCCCGCCTGCTCGATCCGCCGGCCGGGTTCGTGGCCACGGCCAACGAGTACAACCTGCCGCCCGGCTCGCCGGTCGTCGGGTACGAGTGGGATCAGCCGTTCCGGCGTCAGCGGATCGACGCGGTGCTCTCCGCCGACCGGCGCGCCGACGTGCGGAGCTCGGCCCGGCTGCAGAACGACGTGGTGTCCCTGCCGGCCAGATCGCTGGTGGCGCTGCTGCGCGACCTGACCACGAAGGACCCGTCGGCGGCGCGGGCGCTGGTGGTGCTCAGGGGGTTCGACGGGGTGTGCGCGGTGGACTCCGGGCCCGCCGCCCTGTTCGAGACGTGGCTGACCCGCCACCTCGGCCCCGGGTTCGTCGCGGAGGCGGGGCTGCCGCCGGAGGTGCCCTTCTTCGACCTGCGCACGATGCTGGAGGAGCTGGCGCGCGGCGGCCACGAGGCGCTGATCGTGCGCACCCTGTCCGCCGCCTACGACGACGTGGCCGCCCGGCTCGGCCCGGACCCGGCCGCCTGGCGGTGGGGCGACCTGCAGAGCACGACGTTCACCTCCGCCGCCGGCGACGACGTGGGGCCGTTCCCGCGCGGCGGGTCGGCGTACACGGTGAACGCCTCGACCTACCTTCCCGGCGATTTCCGGCACGTTTCGGGGGCGTCTTTCAGAATGGTGCTGGACGTGGGCGCCTGGGATAATTCGATCGCGATCAACGCCCCCGGGCAGTCCGGTGACCCGCGCGACCCGCATTATCGCGACCTGGCCGCGTCGTGGCAGCGCGGCGAGTATTTCCCGCTCGTTTACGGCCGGGCCGCCGTGGAGTCAGCCGCGGCCCGGCGGATAACGCTGACACCGGTGTCGGGATAGGGGTGGTAAGGGGTTGGTCCGGTCACCGCCCCGCGGTTAGCGTGCATTTGCCTTTACCTCTCCGCGACGAACGGATGACGGCGTTGACGGTCATTGCTGAAAATTCCCGGCTGGATGGCCGCGCGCCCGCCGTCCGCCTGTCCCGGCTGCTCGACCCGGGCTCGGTGACGTACCTGACCGAGAGCGACGCCACCGGCGTGGCGACCGCGCGGGGCAGGATCGGCGGCCGTTCCGTGCTCGCCTTCTGCACCGACGCGGCCGTCATGGGCGGCGCGCTCGGCTCCGGCGGTTGCGACCGGATCGTGGCGGCCATCGACCGGGCGGCCCGCGAGGGCAGCCCGGTGCTCGGGTTGTGGCACTCGGGCGGCGCGCGGCTGGCCGACGGCGTGGAGTCGATGGACGGCGTGGGGCGGGTGTTCACCGCCATCACGCGGGCGTCGGGCCGGGTGCCGCAGATCAGCGTCATCCTGGGCCCGGCCGCCGGTGCCGCCGCCTACGGCCCGGCGCTCACCGACGTGGTGATCATGGCGGAGTCCGCACGGATGTTCGTGACGGGACCCGACGTGGTCCGCAAGGTCACCGGCGAGGAGATCGACATGGAGGAGCTCGGTGGCCCCGCCGCGCACGGCGTCAAGTCCGGGGTCGCCCACGTGGTCACCACGACCGAGGAGGCCGCCTACGCCACCGCTCGCCAGCTCACCGATCTGCTGGCCGGCCCCTCGTTGTTCTCCCCTCGCACCGCGGGCGACTGCGACGGGCTGGCCGATCTGCTGCCGGAGAGTCCCCGCCGCGCCTACGACGTGCGGCCGCTGGTCAGGGCGATCCTCGATCCCGGGCAGCCGTTCGTCGAGCTGCAGCCGCGCTGGGCGCCGAACATCGTGATCGGCCTCGGCCGGCTCACCGGCGGCGCGGTCGGCGTCGTCGCCAACAACCCGCTGCGCAAGGGCGGCTGCCTCGACTCGCTCAGCGCCGAGAAGGCCGCCCGCTTCGTCCGGATGTGCGATGCGCTGGGCGTGCCGCTCGTCGTCCTCGCCGACGTGCCCGGCTACCTGCCGGGCGTGCGGCAGGAGTGGGACGGCGTGATCAGGCGGGGCGCCAAGCTGCTGCACGCCTTCGCCGCCGCCGAGGTACCGCGCGTGACGCTGGTGACGCGCAAGGCGTACGGGGGTGCGTACATCGCGATGAACTCCCGCTCGCTCGGCGCCACCCGCGTCTTCGCCTGGCCCGGCACCAGCATCGGGGTGATGAGCGCCGAGGCCGCGGCCGGCATCGTGCACCGCAAGGAGCTGGCCAGGGCGCCCGAGGCGGAGCGCCCCGCGTTGCACCGGATCCTGGCCGAGCGGCTCGACCGCGAGAGCGGCGGCGTGGACAGGGCGCGGTCCCTGGGCGTCGTCGACCAGATCATCGACCACACCGCGACCCGGCGTGAACTGTCCGCGGCGCTGGCCGCGGCGCCCTCCAGGCGGGGCCCGCACGCCAACATCCCGCTGTGAACCGGCAGTGAACCGGCCGGAGGCGAACCGGCCCGGGAGCGAACCCGCCGGAAGTGAACCCGCCGGAAGCGAACCGGAAGGACGAAGCGTCATGGATGCCCTGACCGAAGCCGTGCTGAGCGGTGCGAGCCCGGACGAACTGGCCGCGGCCCCGGTGCCCGGCGACTATCTCGCCGCCCACCTGCGGGTCGAGGACGTGCACATGTTCGACGGCATGAACGACGGCGACGACAAGGACGTGCGCAAGTCGCTGCGTGTGGGCAGCGTGCCGATGCCGGCGCTGGCCCCGGACGAGGTGCTGGTCGCGGTGATGGCCAGCTCGATCAACTACAACACGGTGTGGTCGGCGATGTTCGAGCCGCTGCCGACCTTCGGCTTCCTCGAACGCTTCGCCGCCACCGGCGGATACGCCCGGCGCCACGACCTGCCGTACCACGTGCTCGGCTCCGACGGCGCCGGCGTGATCGTCCGGGTCGGCGACGGCGTGCGCCGCTGGCGTCCCGGTGACCACGTGGTCATCAGCCCGTCGTACGTGGACGACCAGGAGCCGGCCACGCACGGCGACGGCATGATGGGCGCCGAGCAGCGGGTGTGGGGCTTCGAGACGAACTTCGGCGGGCTCGCCCACTACACGGTCGCGCGGGCCAGCCAGCTCGCGCCCAAGCCGGCCCACCTGACCTGGGAGGAGGCCGCGTCCATAACGTTGTGCGCGGTCACCGCGTACCGGATGCTGATCAGTCAGCGGGGCACGCCGATCAAGCTGGGCGATCTGGTGCTGATCTGGGGCGCGGCGGGCGGGCTCGGCGCGTACGCGGTGCAGATGGTCAAGGCGGCGGGCGGCGTCCCGATCGGCGTGGTCGGCTCGGAGCGCAAGGCGGCGCTGCTGCGCCGGCTCGGCTGCGACGTCGTGATCGACCGCAACGAGATCGGGCTGGGCGGCCGGGCGCCGGCCACGCCGGGCGAGACGATCGCGGCGGGCAAGCGGCTGGGCCGGGCCATCAGAGCGGCGACGGGCGAGGATCCGCACGTGGTCTTCGACTACGTGGGCCGCGACACGTTCGGCATCTCGACGTTCGTGGTCCGCCGTGGCGGCGCGGTCGTCACGTGCGGATCGAGCACCGGCTTCGCCCACGAGTACGACAACCGTTACCTGTGGATGAACCTCAAGCGGATCGTCGGCAGCCACGCGGGCAACCTCCAGGAGACGTGGGAGTGCCTGCGGCTGTTCGCCAAGGGCGTGCTGGTGCCGACGCTGGCCACGCAGTACCCGCTGGAGGACGTCGCCGAGGCGGCCAGGCTGGTGCAGCTGAACGAGCATCAGGGCAAGGTCGGCGTGCTCTGCCTGGCTCCCGAGCCGGGCATGGGCGTGACCGATCCCGGTTTCCGCGCCCGCGTCGGCG
Organism: Nonomuraea fuscirosea; assembly: GCF_035917475.1. NCBI lineage: Bacteria > Bacillati > Actinomycetota > Actinomycetes > Streptosporangiales > Streptosporangiaceae > Nonomuraea > Nonomuraea fuscirosea. The sequence goes on from NZ_CP109074.1 coordinate 4,872,014, forward strand.
AGGATCGTCTGCACGCCCTGCGCGGCTGAGGCGGGAGCGACAACGTGCGTGCCGTGGGAATCGTCGCCACCGGCTCCTACCTGCCCAAGGAAGAGGTGGGCAACGAGGAGCTGGCCGCGGCGGCGGGTGTCACACCGGAGTGGATCCTCGCCAGGACGCGCATCTCGTCCCGCCGTTTCGCGGCGGCCGGCGAGAGCACCGCCGACCTGGCCGTGCGCGCCGCGGAGCGGGCCCTGGACCGGATCGACCCGGCCGAGCTGGGCCACGTCATCGTCTCCACCTCCACGGCCGACACCCCGCAGCCGCCCGTCTCGGTCACCGTGCAGCACGCGGTCGGCGCGACCGGCGCGGCCTGCTTCGACGTCAACGCCGTGTGCAGCGGCTTCGTGTACGGGCTGGCGGTGGCCAAAGACCTGGTGGCCGAGAGCGGCCGGCCGGTGCTGGTGGTGGCCGCGGACGTGTACTCGCGCATCCTGGACTTCTCCGACCGGCGCACGGCCGTGCTGTTCGGCGACGGGGCGGGCGCCGCGGTGGTCGGGCCGGTCCCTGGGCCGGCCCCTGGATCGGCCCCTGGATCGGCCCCTGGATCGGCCCCTGGATCGGCGCCGTCCGGCTTCCTCGGCTTCGAGCTGGCCTCGGACGGCTCCCGGCAGGGGCTGATCAGGGTGGAGGACGGCTTCTTCCGGATGGAGGGCCGCCAGGTCAAGGAGTTCGTCCTCGAGCGGGTGCCGCCGGCGCTGGCGGCCCTGGCCGCCCGGCACGGGCACAGCCTCTCCGACGTGGACGTGTTCATCCCCCACCAGGCCAACGGCGTCCTGGTGACGGAGCTGGCCGAGCGTGCGGGGCTGGGAGGCGCGCTCATGCCCCGCACGGTCGACCGGTACGGGAACGTGGGCAGCGCCTCGGTGGCGGTGACCCTGGACGAGGCGAACAGGGCCGGAATGGTGCGGCACGGGGATCTGGTGCTGCTGGCCGGGTTCGGCGGCGGGATGGCGATCGGGGCGGGCCTGCTGCGGTGGGCGGCGCAGGAGGAGGAACGATGAAACAGCCGGAGAAGATCGGCGTGGTCGGCTGCGGGCTCATGGGAGCCGGCATCGCCGACGTGTGCGCCCGCGCGGGCCTCGACGTCCGCGTGGCCGTCCAGTCCCCCGCCGCGGGCGGGCGCGGGCTGGAGCGGGTGACCCGCTCGCTCGGCCAGGGCGTGCGCAAGGGGGCGATCACCATGGAGGCGCGGGACGCGGCGCTGGCCCGCGTCTCGTTCACCACGGACCTGCACCAGCTGGCCGACAGGGAGCTCGTGGTCGAGGCGGTCCCCGAGGACGAGGCGCTGAAGCTGCACGTGTTCGGCGAGCTCGACAAGATCATCGAGGATCCGCTGGCCGTCCTGGCCTCCAACACCTCCTCCATCCCGATCATCCGCATGGCCAGGGCCACCAGCCGGCCCGAGCGGGTGATCGGGGTGCACTTCTTCAGCCCGGTCCCGCTGCTGCCGCTGGTCGAGCTGGTCGCCTCGTTGCTGACGGCCGAGCACACCCGCGAGCGGGCCGCCGCGTTCGTCTCCGGGGTGCTGGGCAAGGAGGTGATCGAGTCGCAGGACCGGGCCGGCTTCCTGATCAACACGCTGCTGATCCCGTACCTGCTGTCGGCCATGCGGCTCGTCGAGTCGGGCTTCGCCGACGCCGAGATGGTCGACAAGGGCATGACGCTGGGCTGCGGTCATCCGGTGGGGCCGCTGCGGCTGGCCGACCTGATCGGGCTCGACACCGTCACCTCCATCGCCTCGGCCCTGTACCAGGAGCTCAAGCAGCCGCAGCTCGCGCCGCCGCCGATCCTGTTGCGCATGGTCGAGGGCGGCCTGCTCGGCAGGAAGACGGGCCGCGGGTTCCACGCCTACACCTGACGAGGAGAGATTCTTGCCGTACGCCTTCGATCCGGAGCTGGTCCCCTACGCCGAGCTGATCCCGTCCGTGCCGTTGAGCGAGGTGATCAGGCGGGACGGCCCGCCGCCCGATCCGGGTCTGCTCGCCGAGATCGAGCGGCGGCTGCCGGCCTACACGCCGCGGCGCGAGGTGACGGTCGAGGACCGGCGGGTGCCCGGCGGCTCGCCTCTTGAGACGTCTGGCGGGCCGCACGGCGAGGCTCCCCGTGAGACGCCCGGCGGTGCGGCCGGCGGTGCGGCCGGCGGTGCGGCCGGCGGTGCGGCCGGCGGGGTGCCGGTGCGGGTCTTCCGGCCGCGGGCGGAGGGGCCGCTGCCCGCGATCGTCTACCTGCACGGCGGCGGCTTCGTCTCGGGCGAGCTCGACTACTTCGGCGTACGGTGCCTGCGGCTGGCCGACCTGGTCCCGGCGGTCGTGGTGGCGGTGGACTACCGGCTGGCGCCGGAACATCCGTACCCGGCGGCGCTCGACGACACCTACGCCACCCTGGAGTGGCTGGCGGGCGCGGCCGGGGAGCTGGGCGTGGACCCGGACCGGATCGCCGCCGCCGGTGACAGCGCGGGCGGCAACCTGGCCACCGCGCTGGCGCTGCTCACCCGCGACCGGGGCGGTCCGCCGCTGCGGTTCCAGTTCCTGGACGTGCCCGTGACCGACGACCGGCTGGCCACACCCTCGATGCGGGCCTTCACCGACACGCCGATGTGGAACCGCCCCGACGCCGTGCTGAGCTGGCGCTACTACCTCGGCGGTGACGGGATCGCGCCGCCGTACGCGGCGCCCATCAGAGCCGCCGACCTGAGCGGGCTGCCGCCCGCGTTCGTGGCGGTGTGCGAGTTCGACCCGCTGCGCGACGAGGGCATCGCGTACGCGCAGCGGCTCGTGCAGGACGGCGTGCCGACCGAGCTGCACCTCTATCCCGGCGCGTTCCACGGGGCGGCGATCATCGCGGACGTGGCCCTGACACGGCGGATGAACGCCGACATGATCGCCGCCCTCCGCCGCGCGCTGCACCCCAGGGACGACTGACCGTGCGGCCCCGCAGGCGGCCGACCCGGCGGACGGCCGAGCGGACGGCCGAGCGGGTGGACGAGCGGGTGGACGAGCGGGTGGACGAGCGGGTGGACGGTCAGGACGGGACGGTCGTGGCGGCGTGCTCGCGGATCAGGGAGGCGATCCCGGGCAGGTGATCGGTCAGGTAGAAGTGGCCGCCGGGGAAGGTGTGCAGGCGGAACGCTCCGGTGGTGTGCGCGCGCCAGGCCGCCACGTCCGCGACCGGGGCCCTGGGGTCGTCCTCGCCCGTCAGCGCGATCACCGGGCAGCCCAGCGCCGGCCCGTCGGCGTGCCGGTAGGTCTCGACGGCCCGGTAGTCGGCCCTGATCGCGGGCAGCGCGGCGCGCATGAACTCCTCGTCCTGGAGCAGCACGGAGGCCGTGCCGCCGAGCGCGCGCACCTCGGCGAGCAGGTCGGCGTCGGGCTTGCGGTGCAGCCCGCGATCACGCACGAACGAGGGCGCCGGCCGGCCGGACACGAACACGCCGGCCGGGACGACGCCGGACCGCTCCAGGCGCCGCGCCAGCTCGTAGGCCACCACCGCGCCCATGCTGTGCCCGAAAAGGATCAGCGGCCGGCGCGTCCACGGGCCGACCTCGGCGGCGATCAGGTCCGCCATGTCGGTCACCCGGTCCACGCACGGTTCGAGCCGCCGGTCCTGCCGGCCCGGATATTGCACGGACAGCACCTCGGCCCACTCGCCGGCCAGGCGCGCGACGGGCATGAAGAAGCCGGCCGAGCCGCCCGCGTGCGGCAGGCACAGCAGCACGGGTCCGTCTCCCGGCCGCCGCGCGAAGCGCCGGATCCAGTCGCCGGGTGTCGTGTCGTCGTCCATGAGGCCAATAACATCCTTACTTCAGATAGCGCGATTATTTAATATTCGAGGACGCGGCCCGGGGCCGCAAACCCCTAGTTCGCGCGGTTCCGATAGGGGGCCGCCGCTAGCCGGGTAAAACACACGATGCGACCTCGTACGGCGTGATGAAATGATGAATTACGGCCATCGCGTGATGAATAACTAAGGCATTGCTTAGTTAGCGGGAATAGGTACAGAATGTTGAGGTCTAGACGGATTTGCGACTGTAACTGTGTGCGGGACAGGGTGGATCGACGCTGCACCTGAGCCACGCACAGGCAACCGGGGAGCCTGATGTTACTGATCGACCGTACCAGCGAATTGTCCCTGCTGAATAGCCAGCTGAACCTGACTGCGCAGGCCGGCGGCCGTGTCGTCGCCATCACTGGGCCCACTGCCGCGGGCAAAACTGAGCTCGTTTACGCCTTCGGCCAGGATGCGGTCAAAGCGGGCGCCACATGGCTGAGCGCGACCTGTTCACGTACCGACCGCAATTTATCACTGGGGGTGATCAGCCAGCTATTCCACAGCGCCGCCCTGCCGATGGAACTGGCCTCGCAGGCGGCCGAGCTGATCGAGAGCATGACGTTCGACCGGGCGCGCGCCGAGCCGCCCGCCACCGACGACCGGGCTTGGCTGCACATGACGCAGCGGTTGTGGTCGGCGGTGCTCGAACTCTCGGACGGCGCGCCGCTGCTGATCACGGTGGACGACGTGGAGCACGTCGATCCGCCGTCCTGGCACCTGCTGCTCCACTTCGTCCAGCGGCTGAAGAGCAGCAACGTGTTCCTGGTGGTGACCACGACCGAGGACACCCACGGGATGGAGCCGATGGTGGAGATCGCGCTCACCCGGCACCCGCACTACCAGCGCGTCAGGCTCGGCCTGCTGCCGCCCGATGGGGTGCGGCGCATGTGGGAGCAGCGGGCGGGCGGGCCGGCGGCGCACGTGCTCGGCCCGCCGAGTCACGCGGTCACGGGAGGCAATCCCCTTCTGGTCAAAGCATTGATCGAGGACTACGTGACCGCCGGCGAGAACGCGGGCGAACTGCTGGTGGGCTACGCGTTCGCCCGCTCGGTCCGCGCGGTGCTGCACCGGGGCGACCCGACGGTGCTCCGGACCGCCAGGGGGCTGGCGCTCCTGGGAGAGGCGGCGCCCGCCCAGCTGCTGCCCGAACTGCTCGGGCTCAGCCCCGTCGTGGTACGGCAGGCCATGGGCGTGCTGCGCGGGATCGGGCTGCTGGAGTCGGGCGGCTTCCGGCACGCCGCCGTACGCACGGCCGTGCTCGACGGGATGAGCGAGGAGGAGCGCACCTCGATGCACGCGGGCGCCGCGCGGCTGCTGCACGCCGAAGGCGCGGTGCCGTCCGCCGTGGCCCGGCACCTGCTGGAGTCCGGCTGGGCCGGCGAGCCGTGGGCGCTGGCAGAGCTGCGGGTGGCCGCCGACCAGGCGCTGCCCGGCGACCAGCCGGAGTTCGCGGTACGGTGCCTGAAGCTGGCGATCGAGGTGTGCGCCGACGACGAGGAGCGCACCAGGCTCGTGGCCGCGCTGGCGCGGGCGGAGTGGCGGTTCAACCCCGCCGTGGTCAGGCAGCATCTCGGCCCGCTGGCCGAGGCGGCGCGGGAGGGCCGGCTGTCCTTCGACGACACCACGACCCTGCTGCGCTACCAGCTCTGGCACGGCGCGCTGGAGGCCGCGGGCGACACGCTGCGCGGGCTGCGCGATCCGGCCGACGACGAGGCGGCGCAGCGGCTCACGGCCACCGAGGACTGGCTGGCCACCACCTTTCCCGAAGTCGGGAGCGAGGCCCCGGGCGGCGCGCCGGGTGAGACCCGCGGTGAGGCCCCCGCCGGGCTTCGCATCGGGCGCCGGGGCCGGGCTCGCGGCGAGAGGCCCCATGACGGGCGTGGCGGGATACCCAGTGGAAGTCAGAGCGGTGGACGAAGTGGAGGACGCGGTGAGAGGCAGAGTGACGGGCTCGGTGAAGGCGGACGCAGGCCGGGCTCGTGGGGTGTCTGGCCCGCGCAGGGGCCCAGCCTGCTGGCCGCCGTGCTGCGTGACGGGCCGGAGGAGGCCACTCTGGACGGCGCCGTACGGACCCTGCAGTCGGTCACGCTCGACGACGCGAACCTCGACACGATGGAGGCGGCGCTGTCGGCGCTGATCTACTCCGACCAGGCCGACCGCGCCGAGCCCTGGTGCGACCGCCTGTACGAGGAGGCGGTGCTCCGCCGCTCCCCCACCTGGAGCACGCTGCTGGCCGCCGTCAGGTCGGCCATCGCGATCCGGCAGGGTGACCTGATCGCCGCCGAGAAGTACGCCCACGCCTCCCTGTCCCCGCTGCCGCCACGCGGGCTCGGCGTCTTCGTCGGCCTGTCGCTGGCGGCGCAGATCAGGGCCTCCACCGAGATGGGCCGCTTCGACGAGGCCGCGCAGTACCTGCGCCGCCCGCTGCCGGAGGGGCTGCTGCAGACCCGGTTCGGCCTGCACTATCTCCAGGCCAGGGCGCACCACTACCTGGCCACCGGCCAGGCGCAGGCCGCCCTGCGCGACTTCACGACCTGCGGGAGCCTGATGCGGTCGTGGGGACTGGACACGCCGGGGCTGGTGCCGTGGCGGCACGGCGTGGCGACGGCGCTGCTGCGGCTGGGCCAGCGCGGCAAGGCCCGTGCGGTGCTCGGGCACTCGTACGCGCTGCCGGGCGAGGAGTCGCCGCGCATCAGGGGCATGTCGCGCCGGGTGCTGGCCGCGGCCAGCGACCTGCCGCAGCGGCCCGCGCTGTTGCGGGAGGCTGTGGACCTGCTCCAGGCCGGCGGGGACAGGCTGGAGCTGACGTACGCGCTGGTGGACCTGACCCACGCGCTGAACGAGCTGGGCGAGTCGAACAAGGCGCGGCTGGTGGGCCGGCAGGCGGACAAAATAGCCGGCGAGGTCCAGGCGGAGCCGCTGCGCAAGGCGGTCGGCCCGGTGGAGGAGCCGGCCGGGAGCGGGGAGGAGGAGTCGCTGAGCCTGCTGAGCGACGCCGAGCAGCGGGTGGCGTCGCTGGCGGCCCTGGGGTACACGAACAGGGAGATCTCCAAGAAGATCTACATCACGGTCAGCACGGTCGAGCAGCATCTCACCCGCATCTACCGGAAGCTGGACGTGAAGGGCCGCAGGGACCTGCCCGACCAGTTCCGCCGCCTGCAGATGCGCTGACGACCCCCCGCCATCCTTGACAAGGGCGTCCTGGTGCCACCGGCCCGGATTTCCGCTCGGAAGTGTGTGGAATTGCCCCCCGCGCATTTCCACGCGGCGACGAGCGGAAATCCGGCCGGTCCAGGATCGCGGAATCCCTGTCGCGGGTGGCGAGCCGCGGGTTCCGGTCGCGGGTTGGGGGGATCGCGGCTTCCCGGCTGCGGGTTCCGTTCGATGTCATGGGTGCACGCGCCCGCCGTCCTCGCCGGACACCACGCCGGCCTCCAGCCGCCGCAGGGTGACGGCGGTCAGCAGCGCAGCCGCGCCGAGCATGCCCGCGGCCACCGCCGCCGAGAGCTGCATGCCCTCGGTGAAGGCGGCGCGGGCGGAGCCGAGCACGGCGTCGGCCAGGTGGCGCGGCAAGTCCACGGCCACGCCGGCGGCGCCGCCGAGCGTCTCCCCCGCGACCCGCGCCACCTCGGGCGCCAGCCCTTCGGGCGCGACGAACGCCGAGCGGTACACCGCCAGCCCCATGCTGCCCAGCACCGCCACGCCCAGGGCCCCGCCCAGCTCGGTGGCCGCCTCCAGCACGGCCGACGCGGAGCCGGCCCGCTCGGGCGGGGCCACGGCCACCACCAGATCGGAGGCGAGCGCCTGGACGACGCCGATGCCGCCGCCGAGCAGCGCCAGCCCGGTGATGAGGATGGCGTCGCCGCTGCCGGGACCGACCTGGGCGAGCGCGACGAAGCCGGCGCAGGCGACGAGCATGCCCGCCGCGATGGTCGGCCCCGGCCGGAATCTGGACACCAGCGCCGCCCCCACCAGCGCGCCGACCAGCGCCATGCCGGCGGCGGGCAGGGTGAGCAGACCGGCCACGAAAGGCCGCAGCCCGAGCACCATCTGCAGGTACTGGGAGACGAAGTAGAACACGCCGACCAGGGCGAAGATCGCCAGGGTGTCGGTCAGCAGGGAGACGCCGAACCCGCGGTCGCGGAAGAGGCTCAGGTCGAGCATCGGGCTGGCCAGCCGGCGTTGGCGCCGGACGAATCCGAGCCCGAAGAGCAGGCCCAGAGCCATGGCCCCGGCGACCTCCAGCCCCGCGCCTCCTCCGGCCAGTTGCTTGATCGCGTACACGACGGGAAGCACGGCGGCCAGCGACATGACCGCGCTCCACAGGTCGAACCGGCCGGGCCGGGGATCGCGGTACTCCGGCAGCAGCAGCGGCCCGAGCGCGAGGAGCAGCAGCATGATCGGCACGTTCATCAGGAACACGACGCCCCACCACGCCTGTTCGAGCAGCCAGCCGCCGACGATCGGGCCGAGCACGCTCCCGCCCGCGAAGCTCGCCGCCCAGAGCGCGACGGCGGTCCGTCGCTGGGCCGGGTCGTGGAACATGTTGCGGATCAGCGCCAGCGTGGGCGGCATGAGCGTGGCCGCGGCCGCTCCCTGCAGGGCGCGGGCGACGATGAGCAGTTCGGCGCTGGGCGCGTAGGCGGCCGCGGCCGAGGTCAGCCCGAACGCCGCCGCGCCCCACAGGAGCAGCTTCCTGCGGCCGATCCGGTCGCCGAGGGACCCCATGGCGATGAGCAGGCCGGCCAGCAGGAAGGCGTAGATGTCCACGATCCACAGCAGCTCCGTGCCGCTCGGCCGCAGGTCGACGCTGAGGAAGGGCACGGCGAAGTAGAGGACGGTCACGGTGATGGAGACGAGGAGCACGGGCAGGACCAGGACGGCCAGCCCAAGCCATTCCCTCCGCCCGGCCTTGGGTGGGGCTCCGTTCACGTTGGCGCTCCTATGTACGGCGTACATCATTAACGGTATACAGCGTACCCGTTCCTGGCTGCCACTCGGCCGACACTATCGGGAGTGGACCTTGACACCACGGTAGATTGTGATCCTGTAGTCGTACAGAGGCACCGCGTCACATCATTACGTCACGGAGCCGGAACGCTTTCGTCACACACCTCCTGTGTTAGAATTCGTGACCGGAGGACGCCATGCTGACCTGCGCGCAATGTAGTAAGCCCATCGACGCCCCACCCCGCGGGCGGCGGCCCCGATATTGCTCCCGCTCGTGCCAGGCCCGTGCTTACCGGGCGCGGGCGGCCGTCAGGAAGGGCGCTCCGCCGCGCTCCGCCGTCAACGGGGAGCTGCCGCCGCGCACCCCGCCCGCCCGGCCGCCCGAGGGCATGAGCGTGCAGCAGATCGTGCGGGCCGCCATCGAGATCGCCGACCGCGAGGGCCTCGACGCCGTCTCCATGCGCCGGATCGCGACGCAGCTCGGACTCGCCACGATGTCGCTCTACCGGTTCGTCTCCGGCAAGGACGCGCTGATCGACCTGATGGTGGACGCCGTGCACGCGGTCCACGACGAGAACGGCGGCGCCGTGCCCGTGGACGCGGGCTGGCGCACCCGGTTGGAGTTCGCCGCCCGGCGCGAGTGGGGGATCTATTCCCGGCATCCGTGGGTCCTGCGGATCGTGGCCACCCCGCAGCCGCCGGTCGGGCCCAACGTGCTGGCCGACGTCGAGCGGCTGATGCGGGCCATGGACGGGCTCGGGCTCGACGCCGTGACCATGCACTGGGTGGCGATCGCGGTCGGCGCCCAGGTGCAGGGAGCCGCGCTGCTGCTGGTCAACGAGCTGGAGACGAAACGGCGCACCGGCCGCACCACCCAGCAGTGGCGCAACGACAAGTCGCCCGCCATCAGGGAGCTGCTCGACTCGGGCCAGTTCCCGATGCTGACCCGCCTGTTCGAGGAGCAGGAGGACGTGGCCGACATCAACGCCTGGTTCGAGTTCAGCCTGGGGCGGCTCCTCGACGGCCTGGAGGTCTTCGTGGACGGCCGGGCCGGCGTGGACAGCCGGGCCGGCGTTGCCGGACGAGCCGGCGTGGAGGGACGGGCCGGCGTGGAGGGACGGGCCGGCGTGGAGGGACGGGCCGGCGTGGACGGCCGGGCCCGCGTGGCCGGACGAGCCGGCGTGACGGGCGCCAAGGCCACCTGCTGAACCGAGCTCAGCCGGGGCGGTGTCCGAGCTCCACCGCCACCGCGCGGACGTACTTGCCGTAGTCGGAGGGGGCCAGCTTCTCCCCCAGCCGGTGGCACGCGGCCGGGTCGATGAAGCCCATCCGCAGGGCGACCTCCTCCACGCAGGCGATCCGCACCCCCTGCCGCTTCTCCAGCGTCTGCACGTACTGGCTGGCCTGCAGCATCGACTCGGGCGTCCCTGCGTCCATCCACGCGAATCCCCGCCCCAGGTCCACCAGCCGCGCCTTGCCTCGTTCCAGGTAGACGCGGTTGACGTCGGTGATCTCCAGCTCGCCCCTGGCCGAGGGGCTGAGGTTCTTGGCGATGTCAACGACGTCGTTGTCGTACAGGTAGAGGCCCACGACCGCGCGGTCGGAGCGGGGGCGGGCGGGCTTCTCCTCCAGGGAGACGAGCCGGCCCTGCGCGTCGGTCTCGGCGACGCCGTACCGGTGCGGGTCGGAGACGGGGTAGCCGAACAGCACGCAGCCATCCACGTTCTGGACGTTGCGCTGGAGCAGGTCGTAGAAGGCGTTGCCGTGAAAGACGTTGTCGCCCAGCACCAGGGCGACGGAGTCGTCCCCGATGTGGTCGGCGCCGATGACGAACGCGTCGGCCAGGCCGACCGGCTCGTCCTGCCGGGCGTAGCCGATGTCGAGGCCGAGATGCCCGCCGTCGCCCAGCAGGCGGCGCAGGTTGGGCAGATCGGCGGGCGTGGAGATCACCAGGATCTCCCTGATGCCCGCCAGCATCAGCACCGACAGCGGATAGTAAATCATCGGCTTGTCATTGATCGGCAGCAGTTGTTTGGATATGCCGAGTGTCACCGGATACAGGCGCGTGCCGTGCCCGCCGGCCAGAACAATGCCTTTCACCGGAAAATCCTTTCGCCTGTGAACACATTATCGGCAAGCCTGACCCCGTCCATGTCCGGCGGCAACCCCGCCTCCCCCCTATCCTGGCGGCCCATTCTCGGGCCGCCCCCTATTTCATTCGCCGCGTCTTCCGCCACGGCCGCGGGCCCCGGAAAATCGAGCGAAAGGAGGCAGCCATGAGAGTGCTCGTGACCGGTGGCGCCGGGTTCATCGGCTCCCACTACGCCCGCACGGTGCTCGCCGCCGGCGCGGCGGGGCAGGTGACGGTGCTCGACTCCCTCACCTACGCGGGCAACCCGGCCAACCTCGACGAGGTGAGCGACCATCCGCGCTTCACCTTCGTCAAGGGCGACATCTGCGACCCCGGCCTGGTCGACGACCTCGCCGCCGAGCACGACCAGATCGTGCACTTCGCCGCCGAATCGCACGTCGACCGGTCGATCGCGGCCGCGGGCGAATTCGTCCGCACCAATGTCACCGGAACGTTCAGCCTTCTGGACGCCGCCGTACGGCAGGGCATCCGCACGTTCGTGCATATCTCCACGGACGAGGTGTACGGCTCCATCGCGGCTGGCTCATGGCGGGAGTCGGAGCCGCTGCGGCCGAATTCGCCTTACTCGGCCACCAAGGCCGCCGCCGATCTGCTGGCGCTGTCCTTCCACCGTACGCACGGGCTGGACGTGCGGATCACCCGCTGTTCCAACAACTACGGTCATCATCATTACCCGGAGAAATTGATCCCGCTTTTCATCACGAATCTGCTGGACGGGATTCCGGTGCCGCTGTACGGGACGGGCGCCAATGTGCGCGACTGGCTGCACATCGACGACCATGTGGCGGGCATCGAACTGGTGCGGCTCGGCGGGCGGCCCGGCGAGGTCTACCACATCGGCGGCGGCCGGGAGCTGACCAACGCGGAGCTGACCGGGCTGCTGCTGGAGGCGTGCGGGCACGACTGGGACATGGTCGCGTACGTGGAGGACCGCAAGGGCCACGACCTCCGCTACTCCCTGGACCACAGCAAGATCACCGCCGAGCTGGGCTACCGGCCGGCCAAGGACTTCACCACCGGCCTGGCGGAGACGGTGGCCTGGTATCGCGACAACCGCGCTTGGTGGGAACCCCTGGCGGCCCGCCACCGCTGACCCCCAGCGGCCCATCACCTCGACCGCCCAGCGGCCCACCACCACCGACCGCCCAGCGCTCCACCACCGCTGACCGCCCAAAGGCCCCGCTGTCGGCGCCTCGCCGTCTTCGACGCCTGATCGCGTCCCCGGACTCGCACGGCCACCGGTGGCGGACGGCCGGACGGGTGGCGGGGCGCGTGGCGTTCCCGCGCTCGGGCGGGGTGACAGCGTGGGGGCCGGACAGGCAGACTACTGTCATGCGGACCCCTGCCGTGGCGGTGTTGTCGGCTCTGACCCTGGCGGCGCTCGCGGCGTGCGGGCCGTCCGCCGCGCCGCCACCGGCGTCCTCCCCCACCTCGGCGTCGCCCAACGGGCTGCTCAGGCAGACGGACGACCAGATCGCCCGCACGTCGGCGAGCCTGCGCCGGCTGGACGACATGCCGCTGTACGAGATGACCTACCACGGCGCCTACGACGCCGAGGCGCCGCTCACGGACGCCGAGCTGGCCAGGCGCGGTGACGGCTGGGCGTGCTCGCTGTTCCACCGCCCCGGCGAGTTCGGCCGGAACTTCGACTGGGATCCCAACCCGGCCATGGTCATCCACTCCGACCCGCCGGACGGCTACGCCTCGCTCTCGGTGGCCGACGTCTCCTACCTGTTCCCGCCGGGGACGAAGCCCGATCTGAGCGCCGCCCAGGACCGGCGGCGGCTGGCGCACGCGGTGCTGACCCCGTTCGACGGCATGAACGAGAAGGGGCTCGCCGTCGGCCTGGCCCAGGCGCCCGATGCGGAGCTGCCCGCGCGCACGCCCGGCCGCGCCGTCGTGAGCGGGGTGCGGATCATCCGGCTGATGCTCGACCGGGCCGCGACCGTGCCCGAGGCGATCGAGCTGATGCGCCGCTACGACCTCGACTTCACCGGCGGCCCGCAGCTCCACTATCTGATCGCGGACCGGGAGGGCAGGTCGGCGGTCGTCGAGTACGCCGGCGGCCGGATGAACGTCATCGACGACCGCTACCTCACCAACATCACGATGACCGGCGCCGACCGGGCCGCCAAGCTGACCGACCGCCGTTACCGGCTGCTCGCCGAGGGCGAGGGCACGGACGCGATGAAGTTGCTCGAGCGGGTCGCCCAGTACCACACCCGGTGGTCGATCGTGTACGACCAGCAGAACCTGACCGCCGAGATCGTGACGGCGCAGCGGTGGAACCGCGTGCGCGACTTACGCCTTTCCACGGGCGGCTGATCCGGCGCAGGCATCCGGGCCGTTCAACGGGTACGCCGCATTTCCCGTACCGCGATCCGCCACGCGTTCTTTCTCTTCCGCGCATTCTCCCGGCAGGGTCATCAGGAAATGAGTTAAGCAATTCTTTTCCGGATGAATAAGCGGATAATCCCCTGACGGGCACCCGAGCGGGCCCGCACATGCCCTCAACCTCGCACGTCGAGCCGGAGTTTCGGGGTGACCCGAGCGCGGGTTAGGGAGACAGGACAATCGGTCTGTCCGATATGTGAAGAGTTTCACCGCAACTTGACAGCCGAGCCGACAAAGCCGTCCAGAGCCGAGTGGACGACCACACGCGGCGGGCCGGCCGTAGAAGACCCTAACTCCACTGCTCTGGGCCTGTTTCGAGTCGTTGTCAAGGAACGACAGCAGGCGGCGCCGTACTTCGGCAGCGACTGCCCTACCCCTGGGGCGGTTGCCGACGAACGTACAAACATGGACAAAACCCGCGAAACAACGGGCCGAACCACCACACGCTGGTTTCGGTTGCCCGAATCCCGGTTACGGCCACGCTGCCGACCGCCCATCTATCATCGGGTGTCCGGCGCTGCAAGAGGCCGTCAGGGTTCAATTCCCTTGACCTCCGTCAGATACCGAGAACCGCCAATCGCACCGTTGACTCCACCCAGCAACATCGATATAAGAGTTAATGTCGTGCAACGGCGTGAGATCACACGCTATGTCAGGACAGTTCGTATGCTCCCTATTTCGATGTTGTTTCGAGGCATTGTCCAGGAGCGCCGTAACATGGCGGTTGACGACCTCAGTATTCAGCGACGAATCATCCCTTCGACCTTCTCATCCGGCCCGTGCGTGTCGCGGACGGTCGCTCCCCGCGGGGAGGTGCTGGGCGATTAGCGGCCAGCTAGCCGCGGCGGCGCAGGGTCCGCACCCCATGGATCCCGGCACCGCCCGCACCCTGTTCTGCCTGCCGTACGCGGGAGGAGGAGCCGGCGCCTACACCGGGCTCCTGCGCGCGCTCTCCGCTCTTCCCGCCGTCCCCGGACTCACCGTGGTCCCCGTTCAGCTTCCCGGCCGGGAGAGCCGCATCGCCGAGCCGCCCGCTTTCACGATCGCCGAGATCGCCGACGAGGTGGCGCCCGCCACTGATGAGCCGTACGCCCTGTACGGCCACAGCATGGGCGCCCGGCTGGCCTTCGAGGTGGTCAGGGAGCTGCGCCGGCGCGGCCTGCGCGGCCCGTCGCGGCTCTACGTCGGCGGGGCGCATCCGCCGGATCGCCGGGTGCCGCTGGCCGCCGCCGTGGACCTGCCCGACGACGCCTTCATCGACCAGCTCGTCCGCAGATCGGGCGCGCTGCCGGAGTTGCGGGACTTGCCGGAGCTGCGGGAACTGATGATGCCCGTGCTGCGCTCGGACTTCACCTGGATCAAGAACTACTCCTTCGTGCCCGAGCCCGCGATCGACTGCCCCATCGTGGCCTTCACCGGGCTGGACGACGGGGAGGTCGGGGCGGCCGACATGCTCGGCTGGGCCCGCCACACCACCGCCGGCTTCCGCCTGCGCACGCTGCGCGGCGGCCACCTGTTCGTCAAGGACCGCCCGGCCGAACTGGCCGAACTCATCGCCACCGACCTGACGAACGTGCACGCCCTGCCTTCATCGAACGGGCACGCCCGGCGAGAAGCGGACGAGCACGACCGGGCCGAGCCGGACGGACATGCCTTGCCGCAACAGGACGGGCACCTTCTGCCTGAGCCGGACGAACTTCACCTCTGGCTGGGCCCGGCCGACGGCCATGCCGAGGTCCTGCGCCGCTATGCCGGTCGGGCCGCGACCGGCACGAGCCACGCCGACGGGCTGACCTTGGTGGGCGCCGCGGACGGGGGCGGGATCGGGGTGTCGCTGCTGCGCGCGCTTGACGCCTTCGGACTGGACGGCGGACTGGAGGTCGGGCCGGACGGCGGGCTGGACAAGGTGAGCCGGGACGAGCTGAGCGACGACGAGCGCGAGCAGATCGAGGACGCCGCCGAGGAGGACCGGGGGTGGCTGGCACTGCGTGCCGTCACGGCGAAGCGGGCGCTGATGGCCGCCGACGGCCGCGGCGCCGATCCCACCCGCGTCGGCTTCCCCGACCTGGCCGACCCCGGCCCCTGGCGGGCCCAGTGCGATCCGGGTGATCCGAGGGGCGATCCGGGGCTGGACCGGCTGGCCCGGTGGCAGGTCGTGCACCTGCCGCTGCCCACCTCACGGGGCGAGGCGCTGGGAGCGGTGGCCGTACCGCACGACAGGGTGCGGCTGAGATTCGACATGCCGGCAGCGGAGCAGGCAGGGTAACGGGGGGGACACAGGGTGACCAAGAGGGCGCTTCTTCATGACCTCGTCCTGGCGCAGGCCGGTCGCACGCCCGACGCGACGGCCGTGCTGCAGGGGGATCACGGCCTGACCTACCGCGAGCTGGTCACGGCGGCGGCGGAGCTGGCCCACCGGCTGCGCGGCCTCGGGGCGGGGCCCGAGGTCCGGATCGGCATCTGCCATCGCCGTACGCCCGACCTGCTGGTGTGCGTGCTCGGCGTGCTCATGTCCGGGGGCGCGTACGTGCCGCTGGACCCCTCGCACCCGCGCCTGCGGCTCGCCGGGATCATCGAGGACGCCGGCATCACCACGGTCGTCGCGGACGAGACGGGCACCGAACTGCTCACCGGCCTGCCCATCCGCCTCGAAACCCCGCCCCGCCCGACCGCCGAACCGACACCCGCCACAGCGCCCGAGCCGGGACCGCCGGTGGGTGCGGCCGCCTATGTGCTGTACACCTCGGGCTCGACCGGGCGGCCCAAGGGGGTCGTGGTGAGTCACGCCTCGGCGGTGGCGTTCGTGAGGATGGCGGGTGAGGTGTTCGGGCTGGACGCCGGATGCCGGTCCATCGGGTTCGCCGCGCTCGGGTTCGACGTGTCGGTGCTGGACGTGTTCGCCCCGCTGGCCCGGGGCGGGTCGGTGATGTTCGTCCCCGACGAGGCCAGGGTCGATCCCGTGCTGCTCCAGCGTTTCCTGGAGCGGCACCAGGTGACCTGGGGGACGATCCCGCCGGCTCTGCTCCCCCTGCTGGAGCCGGACCGGCTGCCGTGGCTGCGCGACCTGCTCACGGCGGGCGAGCCGGCCGGGCCCGAGCAGGTGGCGCGCTGGGCGACGGGCGGGCGGCGCTTCCACAACTGGTACGGGCCCACCGAGACCACGGTGTGCGTCGTCGGCACCGAACTGGAGGGCGTCTGGGACCGGCCGCTGCCGATCGGGTTCGCGCTGCCCGGCTGCCGCGCGTACATCCTGGACGACCTGCTCCGCCCCTGCCCGCCCGGCACGCCGGGAGAGCTGTGCATCGGCGGCCCGCAACTGGCGCGCGGCTACCTGGACCGGCCGGGATTGTCGGCGGAGCGGTTCGTGCCCGACCCGTACGGCGAGCCGGGGGCGCGCATGTACCGCACGGGCGACCAGGTCGTGCTGGAGGACGACGGCCGCATCGGCTTCATCGGGCGGCTGGACCGGCAGGTCAAGGTACAGGGCCAGCGGGTCGAGATCGGCGAGGTGGAGGCGGTGCTGCGCGCGCTGCCCGGGGTGCGGCAGGCGGTCGCGGACGTGGCCGACGGCCCGGCCGGGCTGAAGGAGCTGACCGCCTACCTGACTCCGGAGGACGCGCCCGGCATCGACGGCGTGCGGGCCCACTGCCTGGAGAGCATGCCCGCGTACATGGTGCCCACCCGGGTGGTCCGGCTGCCCGTGCTGCCGCTGACGGCGGCCGGCAAAGTCGACATAACCGCCCTGCGCGCCCGCCGCGCCGCGCCTCAGCAGGAGCGCCCACGACGGCAGGCCGCGAACGAGACGGAACGCGGCGTCGCGGCCGCCTGGGCGGAGGCGTTCGGCACCGGCGAGCCGGGACCGGATGACGACTTCCTGGCCTGCGGCGGCCACTCCCTGGTCGCCATGCGCCTGAGCGCGCTGCTGCGCACCGGGCTGGGCAAGGAGATCGGGGTCGGCGACGTGCTCGCGGGCCGTACCGTGACCGGCATCGCCCGCCTGGCCGACCTCGCCCCGCCGGTGCGGGACGAGCCGCCGGTCGCGCCCTCGACAGCGCTGTCGGCGGTGCAGCGGCGGATGTGGTTCGTGGAACGGCTGGCGCCCGGCACTCCCGCGCACAACATCGCGATGGCGCAGCGCCTGTCAGGGCCGCTGGACGTCGAAGCCCTGCGCGCCGCGCTCGCGGTGGTGGCCGAACGGCACGAGGTGCTGCGCTGGCGGGTCCCGCAGTCGGACGGGGTGCCGTCCGTCGCCGTCTCGCCGCCCGGCCCGGTGCCGCTGCCGGTGGAGGACGTACGCGAGGAGCAGGTGGGCGAGCGGCTGGAGGCCGAGGCCCGGCTCCCCTTCGACCTGGCGGCGGGACCGCTGTGGCGGGCCCGGCTGCTGCGGGTCGGCGACGGGGAGCACGTGCTCGCCGTCACGGCGCACCACCTGGTGTTCGACGGCTGGTCGCAGCGGGTGCTCTACGACGACCTCGGGCGAGCCTACCGCCGGGCGGCGCTCCCGCCGCTGCGCACGTCGTTCGGCGGGTACGTGGCCTTCCTCGACGGGCGGGACCAGGAGGCGAGCCTGGAGTGGTGGCGGGACCATCTGGAGGGCGCGCCCAGCGTGCTCGACCTGCCCCGCGACCATCCGCGCCCGGCCGTGCAGACGTTCGAGGGGGCCGGCGCCACCGCCGAGGCCGGCGCCTCCGTCAGCGACGGGGTCCGGGCGCTGGCCGCGCGGCTGGGCGGGACGCCGTACGCGGTGATGCTGGCGGCGTTCGGGCAGGTACTGCGGCGGCTGACCGGGCAGCACGACCTGATCGTCGGGGCGCCGGTCGCCGATCGCCGCGACCCGTCCTTCCATCCGCTGACCGGCTGCCTGGTGCAGGTGCTGCCGGTACGGCTGCGCGTCGAGGACGCCGGGAGCTTCGAGGCGCACGTGACGCGCTGCCAGGAGACGCTGTCCGGCGCGCTGGCGCATCTGGACGTGCACCTGGAACGGCTGGTCGACCGGCTCGGCCCCGGCCGCGACCTGTCCAGGAACCCGCTGGTGCAGGTGCTGTTCAACATGTACGACTTCACCGAGCCGCGCCTGGACCTGCCCGGCGTCACCGCCGTCCCGCTGCCGCCCGGGCTGCCTGGCGCGCTGTTCGACCTGACCCTGTACGTCGGGGAACGGGACGGCCGGTACGTGCTGCAGGCCGTCTACAACCCACGGCTGTTCCGGGCGGAGCGGATCGAAGAACTGCTGGCCGGCTACCTCCAGATCCTCGGCGACCTGGTCACCACCCCCGAACGACCGGTCATGCAGGCGTCCCTGCGCCCCCGCCGATCGAGCCTCCCCGACGGGACCACCCCACTGCCCACCTGGGACGGCCCCGGCGTGGTGGAACGCGTCCTCGCCCACGCCGCTCCCGCACGGACCGGCGATGAGCGGACGGCGGCGCCCGGCGGCGAGCGGGCGGCGATGACCGGCGGCGAGCGCGTGGCGGTTGCCGGAGAGGGTGGCGGGCTGCGTCGGGGCGAGCGTGTGGCGGTTGCCGGGGAAGGTGGCGGGCTGAGTTATGCGGAGCTGGTGCGGCTCGCGAGGGCGACCGGTGCGGCCGTGTCCGCGGCGGTGCGTCCGGGTGACGCGGTGGCGATCCTGGCGGCCCGCACGTGCGAGTTACCCGCCCTGATGCTCGGCGTCCTGGGTGCCGGGGCCCGCTGGGCCGTGCTCGACTCCGCCTTGCCGGCCGCCCGCCTGGCTGCCCAGGCCCGCTCGGCCGGTGCCCGCGCGCTGATCGCCTGCCCCGGCGTGCCCGTTCCCGCCGAACTGTCCTGGCTCCCCCAGCCGGACCCGCTCCCGGAACCCGCCGCACGCACCGGACCAGCCGGACAGCCGGTTCTGGCCGGGCCCGACGGGGGCACGGCGTTCCCGGTGGCGGTCGGGCGGCGCGGGTATCTGTCGTTCACCTCCGGCACCACCGGTGAGCCGAAGCCGGTGCGGGCCGCGGAGCGCCCGCTGGCCCGCTTTCTGAGCTGGTACGCGGCCGAGTTCGGGCTGACCGTGGACGACCGGTTCGCGCTGCTGGCGGGGCTGGCGCACGACCCGCTGCTGCGGGACGTGTTCACCCCGCTGACCCTGGGCGCGACGCTGCACGTGCCGGACCAGGAGCGGGTGCGGGATCCGGCCCGGCTGGCGGCGTGGCTGCGTGAGCGGGCCGTCACGGTGGCGCATCTGACCCCGCAATTGGCCACGCTGATCGCCGCCGCCGGGGTGGAGCTGCCTGACCTGCGGCTGGTGCTGTTCGGCGGAGACCGGCTGACCTACGCGGAGGCGGCCAGGTTCGCGGCGGTGGCGCCGAAGGCCCGGCTGGTCAACACCTACGGCACCACCGAGACCCCGCAGGCGCAGGCCGTCTGCGAGATCACCGGCCCGGTGCCGGCCACCGGCGACCCGGTCCCGCTCGGCCGCGGCGTGGACGGGGCGGAGCTGCTCGTGCTCGACGCCGGCGGCTCCCCCGCGGCGGTGGGGGAACTGGGCGAGGTGGTGGTCAGGAGCCGGCGCCTGGCGGAGGCGTACCTGGACGACGAGCTCACCCGGCGGCGCTTCACCCGCGAGCCGACCGACGAGACAGGCGGCGTAACGGGCCGTTACCGCACCGGTGACCTGGGACGGTACGACCCCGACGGACGGGTGGTGCCGGCCGGGCGGGCGGATGGGCAGGTGAAGATCCGGGGTCACCGGGTCGAGCTCGGCGAGGTCGAGGCGACCCTGGCCGCGCACCCGGGCGTGCTGGCCGCCGCCGTGCGGGCCGCCGAGCAGCCAGGTGGCCGGGTGCTGCACGCGTACGCGGTGCCGGAGAGCGCGGCCGTCCAGGCGGGCGAGCTGCGCCGTCATCTCGCGGCCCGCCTGCCCGACTACGCCGTCCCCGCCGAGCTGGTGCTCCTTCCCGCGCTGCCGCTGACGCCGAACGGCAAGGTGGACCGGGCCGCGCTGCCGCCACCGCCGCGGCGGGCCGCGGCCGGGCCGGGGCAGGAGCCGTCCACCACGACGGAACGCCTGGTAGCGGGGGTGTGGCGGGAGGTGCTCGGCCTGCCGCGGGTCTCCGCCGACGCGAACTTCTTCGAGATCGGCGGGCACTCGCTCGCCACCGCTCAGGTCCAGGCCCGCCTGGCCGCCGCGCTCGGGCGCGAGGTGCCGATCGTGGACCTGTTCCGCTTCCCCACCGTACGGACGCTCGCGGCGCACCTCGACGGCGAGCGGCGCACCGCCGGATCGGAGCGCGCCGCCCGGCGGGTCGCGGCGCGCCGGGCACGACCCTCAACTCGGCCTCACCGGGCCAGACGGGAGAGTAAGGAATGACCGCTGCGCTGAACCACGAGGAAGAGGGGTCCGGGGTCGAGCCGATCGCGGTCGTCGGCCTGGCCTGCCGTCTGCCCGGCGCCGAGGACGTGCCGGCCTTCTGGCGCAACCTGGTCGGGGGCGTGGAGTCGGTGCGCTTCTACACGCGGGAGGAGCAGGAGGCGCTCGGTGTGCCGGATTATCTGCTGGACGATCCGACGTTCGTCCCCGCGTGCTCGATCGCGGACGGCTACGGCGCTCTCGACGCGGCCTTCTTCGGCATGTCGCCGCGTGAGGCGGAGTTGCGCGATCCGCAGCAGCGGATGTTCCTGGAGCTGGCCAGCACCGCGCTGGACGACGCCGGTTACGATCCCGCGCGCTACGCCGGCGAGATCGGGGTCTACGGGGCGATCGGGTCGGACGAGTACCAATGGCTGTACATCCGGCCGAACAAGAAGGTGTTCGCGTCGGTGGGGAACCTCGCCGTCTACACCGGCAACCATCCCGACTACCTGGCCACGATGGTGTCGTACAAGCTCGATCTGCGCGGCCCCAGCCTGACCCTGCACACCGCCTGCTCCTCCTCGCTCGTCGCCCTGCACGTGGCGTGCGAGGCGCTGCGCACCGGCGAGTGCGACATGGCGCTGACCGGCGGCGCCTCGCTGGAGCTGCCCGCCGAGTGGGGGTACCAGTACCACCAGGACGGCATCTACTCCCCCGACGGGCACTGCCGCGCGTTCGACGCCTCGGCGGCCGGCACGATCTGGGGCGGGGGCGGCGGCATGGCCGTGCTGAAGCGGCTGTCGGACGCCGTCGCCGACGGCGACCACATCCGAGCGGTGGTGATCGGCAACGCGATCAACAACGACGGCGCCACCAAGATGGGCTTCTCCGCGCCGAGCGCCGAGGGTCAGGCGGCGGCGGTCTCGCAGGCGCTGGGCGTCGCCCAGATCGACCCGCGCACCGTCACCTACGTCGAGGCGCACGGCACCGGCACCTCGCTGGGCGACCCGATCGAGGTGGCGGCCCTGTCCAGCGTGCTGAGCGCGGGCACGGACGAGGCGGGCTGGTGCGGCCTCGGCTCGGTCAAGACCAACATCGGCCACCTCGGCCCGGCGGCCGGCATCGCGGGGTTCATCAAGACCGTGCTCGCGGTGGAGCACGGCATGATCCCGCCGAGCCTCAACTACGAGTCGCCCAACCCGCGCATCGACTTCGGTACGAACCCGTTCAAAGTCGTCTCGTCGCTGACCAAGTGGGAGACGAACGGCTTCCCGCGCCGTGCGGGCGTCAGCTCGTTCGGCATCGGCGGCACCAACGCGCACGTGCTGGTCGAGCAGGCGCCGCCCGCGCCGCTGCCCACCGCCCAGCCGCGCGACGCGCACCTGCTGCTGCTGTCGGCCCGGACCTCGTCGGCGCTGGACGCCGCCGTGTCCCGGCTGGCCGGGCACCTGGAGGGCGGCGAGGCCGATCTGGCGGACGTGGCGCACACGCTGCGGACGGGCCGGCGCACGTACGCGCACCGGGCCGCCGTGGTGGCCGCCGACGCGGCCGACGCGGTCGCGGCGCTGACCACCTCGCGCCGGCTGGTCAAGGGCAAGGCGGGCACGCCCAAGGTGGCCTGGCTCTTCTCCGGCCAGGGCGCGCAGTACGCGGGCATGGGCGCGGAGCTCTACCGCACCGAGCCGGTCTTCGCCGCCGCGGTCGACGAGTGCGCCGCGATCCTGCGCGAGGAGCTGGGTCTGGACCTGCGCACCCTGCTCTTCCCGTCCGAGGAGGAGCGGGAGGCGGCCGACGAGCGGCTGCGGCAGACGGCGCTCACCCAGCCGGCTCTGTTCACGGTGGAGTGGGCGCTGGCCCGCCTGTGGCGCTCGTGGGGCGTGGAGCCGGCCGCGATGATCGGGCACAGCATCGGCGAGTACGTGGCCGCGACCGTCGCGGGCGTCTTCTCCCTGCCCGACGCGCTGCGCCTGGTGGCCGCCAGGGGCCGGCTGATGCAGAGCATGCCGCCCGGCGCGATGCTGGCCCTGCGCCGCGACCACGAGGAGGTGCGCGCCGACCTGCCGGAGGGGCTGTCGATCGCCACCGTGAACGGCCCGGGCACCTGCGTGGTCGCCGGCCCCGGCGAGCTGATCGCCGCCTACGCGGCCCGGCTCAGCGAGAGCGGCGTCCAGCACACCGCGCTGCGCACCTCGCACGCCTTCCACTCGGCGATGATGGACCCGATCCTGGGCGACTTCCACGCGGCCGTCGCCGCGGTGGCCAGGCACGCGCCGAGCCTGCCGTTCCTGTCCAACGTCACCGGCGGCTGGATCACCGCCGAGCAGGCCGTGGACCCCGCCTACTGGACCCGCCACCTGCGTGAGGCGGTCCGGTTCGGCGACTGCGTGGCGACGCTGGCCGCCGAGGGCGAGTGGCGGCTGGTGGAGTGCGGCCCTGGACGGCAGCTCGCCGGCCTGGCCAGGACCCAGTTGCCGAGGACCGCGCCGCGCCCGCTGGCCAGCCTGCCGGGCCCCGCCGACGGCAAGGCCGACCTGGAGGTCCTGTACGCGACGGCCGGGGCCCTGTGGACGGCCGGCGTGCCGCTGGACACCGAGGCGCTGGCCGAGCCGGCCCGCCGGGTCCCGCTGCCCGCCTACCCGTACGAGCGGGCCGAGCACTGGGTGCACACCGGCTTCGACCCCGAGCTCGTCTTCACCCGGCCGCCGCGCGCGGGCGCGCTGCCGCTGGACGAATGGTTCTCGGTGCCCGCCTGGCGGCAGGCGCCCGTCACCCCGGCCGGCCGGTCCGCGCTGGCCGGCGTGCGCTGCCTGGTGTTCGCCGGGCCCGCCGCCGAGCCGCTGCTGGACGGGCTGCGCGCGGCGGGGGCCGACGCCGTCCGGGTGGTCCCGGGCAGCGCGTACGGGACCGCGCCCGACGGCACGATCACCGTCCGCCCGGCCGCCCGCGACGACTACGAGGCGCTGCTGGCCGCGACCGGCGTGCCGGAGCGCGTCATCCACGCCTGGGCGCTGGACGGCGACCCGGCGACCACGGCCGAGGAGGCCACGACCGCCCAGGAGGTCGGCTTCCACAGCCTGCTGGCCCTGGTGCAGGCGCTGGCCGGCGCCGAGCGGGAGTCGGGGGTGCGGCTCGACGTCGTGACCGCCGGCACGCAGGGCGTGACCGGGCAGGACGTGCACCGGCCCGAGCACGCCACGGTCGCCGGCTTCACCGGCGTGGTCCCGCTGGAGGCCCGCTGGCTGACCGCCCGCCACCTCGACCTGGAGCCCGGCCCGTACCAGCCCGGCCCCTCCCTGGACCGGGTGCTGGCCGAGCTGGCCACCGAGCCGGAGGAGCCGGACGAGGGCGTGCCGCCGTCGCCCGTCGCGCTGCGCGCCGGCCGCCGATGGGTGCGCGGCTTCGAGCCGGTGCCGCTGCCGCCGCAGGACGACCCGCTGCGCCGGCACGGCGTGTACGTCATCACCGGCGGCCTCGGCGGCATCGGCCTCACCCTGGCCGAGGATCTCGCCCAGCGCGCCCAGGCCAGGCTGGTCCTGCTCGGACGCACCGGCCTGCCGCCCAGGGACGAGTGGGACACGCTCGACGGCGCCCCGGAACGGGTGCGGCGGGCCGTGGCGGCCGTGCGCCGGATGGAGCGGGCGGGCGCCGAGGTGATCGTGCTGTCCGCCGACGTGACCGACCCAGGCTCGCTGCGCCGGGCCAGGGAGGAGGCGCTGGCCCGGTTCGGCCGGGTGGACGGCGTCCTGCACGCGGCCGGGGTCCCCGGCGGCGGCATGGCCGAGGTCAAGGAGCGCCGCGCGGCCGACGACGTCATGGCCCCCAAGATCGCCGGCACGCTGGCGCTGCGCGAGGTGTTCGGGGACCTGCCGCTCGACTTCGTGCTGCTCTGCTCCTCGGTGACCGCCGTCGCGGGCGGGTTCGGCCAGGTCGACTATTGCGGCGCCAACGCCTTCATGGACGCGTACGCGCACGTCTGGCCGGGCCGGGTCCTGTCGGTGAACTGGGGGGCGTGGCTGGAGGTCGGCATGGCCGCCGAGGTCGCCGCCCCGGTGGCCTTCCGCGCCCTGCAGCGCGGCGACCGGGTGACCCGGCTGGAGCACCCCGTGCTCAGCCACCGGCACGAGAGCGCCGGCCGCCGCCCCTGGTACGCCGCGACCCTGTCGCCCGCGACGCACTGGGTGCTGGACGAGCACCGGGTGGCCGGGGTGCCGGTGCTGCCCGGCACCGGCTACCTGGAGACCGCTCGCGCCGCGTTCGAGGCGGCGGTGCCGCGCCCGGGTCCCGAGCACGTGATCGAGCTGCGCGACGTCGCCTTCGTCGCGCCGCTGCCGGTCGCCGAGGGGGCGAGCGCCGAGGTGCGGGTGCTGCTCACCCCGGCGGGCGACGGCGTGGACTTCGAGGTGGTCAGCGTCACCGGCGGCGAGCCGGCCCAGCACGCCCGCGGCTCGGCGGCCTGGGTGCTCGCGGAGACGGGCGCGGGCGACCCCGCCGGCGGGCTGGCCGGAGCGCGGGGCCGCTGCGTGCACGGCGGCGGCCGGGCCGACCTGTTCGCGTCGGCGTCCGGGCTGGTCACGTTCGGACCCCGGTGGAGCAGCCTGCGCGACGTGCGGCTCGGCCAGGACGAGCAGCTGGCCCAGCTGGAGGCGGGGCCGCTGGTGGCCGCCGAGCTGGGCGCGCTGCCGCTGCATCCGGCGCTGCTGGACGAGGCGACCGCGTTCATCGCCGTCTCGGGCGAGCACAGCTACCTGCCGCTCGGCTACGGCCGCGTCACCGTGCGCGCTCCGCTGCCCGCCACGCTGTGGAGTCACGCCCGCCTGCGCGACACCGGCGGCGGCGAGGTGCTGGCCGCCGACCTCGTCCTGTACGACGACGCCGGCGAGCCGGTGGTGAGCATCTCCGACTTCGTGCTGCGGCGCATCGACCGGGAGGCGATGACCCGCACCGTCGGCGAGGAGGCCAGG
Organism: Nonomuraea fuscirosea; assembly: GCF_035917475.1. Taxonomy (NCBI): domain Bacteria; kingdom Bacillati; phylum Actinomycetota; class Actinomycetes; order Streptosporangiales; family Streptosporangiaceae; genus Nonomuraea; species Nonomuraea fuscirosea. The sequence continues at coordinate 4,897,653 of NZ_CP109074.1, forward strand.
CAGAGCGCGGAGGAGGTGGTGGTGAAGGAGGAGTCCGCGACCGCGGGCGTCGCCCTCGACCTCGACGGGGCCAGGCGCGGCATCGCGCCCGCGGACGGCGCCGAGGCCTTCCGCCGCCTGCTCGCCGCCGACCTGGGCGTCCAGGTCGTGGTGAACGCCACCGCGCTGCCCGAGTTCGTGGCCGGTGTGCGTGAGCTGACCCAGGACACCGTGGCCGGCGACCTGGCCGCGGCCACCGCCGCCGGGCAGGCCGACCCGGACGACGAGGACCACGTCGCCCCGCGCAACGACCTGGAGGGCGTGCTCGCCGGTCTGTGGGGCGAGGTGCTCGGCGCCCGCCGGGTCAGCGTCGAGCAGGACTTCTTCGAGCTGGGCGGCAACTCGCTGGTGGCGGTCCAGCTGATCGCCCTGATCAGGAAGAAGGTCGGCGTCCGGCTGCCGATGCGCAGCCTCTTCCAGGTGCCCACCGTGGCCGGCATGGCCGCGCTGGTGGAGGAGCTGCGCGGCCAGGACGCCCCGGCGCAGCCACAGGCACAGGCAACGACGATCACCCGGCTTCCCCGGGAGGAAAGGCGCTGACATGCGGGACGGTCAGTACAAGGTCGTGGTCAACGACGAGGAGCAGTACTCCATCTGGTTCGCCGACCGGCCCGTGCCCGCGGGCTGGCGGGAGACCGGGTTCGAAGGGGCCAAGCAGAGCTGCCTCGACCACATCGAGCAGGTCTGGACCGACATGCGCCCGCGCAGCCTGCGCGAGGCCATGTCCCGGCAGTAGAGGAGCGTAGGTGACCGGCACGTACGTCTTTCCCGCCTCGTTCGCCCAGGAACGGCTGTGGTTCCTGGCCCGGCTGGACCCCGGCGCGCCCGCGTACCACGTCAACGCCGTGCTGGACCTGCCGGACAGCGGTGACGACAGCGGCGACGACAGCGGCGGCGAGAGCGGTGACGGGGGCCGGTGCGAGCGGATGCTGGGCGAGCTGGTCCGGCGGCACGAGACGCTGCGCACCGCCCTGGCGATCGAGGACGGGCGGCTCGTCCAGGTCGTCCAGGTCGAGCTGCCGGTCACCCTGCCTGTGACGGATCTGCGGGCGCTGCCGCCGGAGCAGGCCGAGCGGGAGTTCCGCGAGCTGGCCCTGGCGACGGCGCGGCAGCCGTTCGCGCTGGACCGGGCCCCGCTGTGGCGGGCGCACCTGGTGCGGATGCCTTGCGGGGAGAAGGGCCGGGCGGTGCAGCGGCTGGTGTTCGTGGTGCACCACGCCGTGTTCGACGCCCGCTCGGGCGTCAACCTCGCCGAGGAGTTGCGGGAGCTGAACGAGGCGCTCGACGAGGGCCGCCCGCCGCGGCTGCCCGACCTGCCCGTCCAGTACGCCGACTACGCCGCCTGGCAGCGCGAGCACCTGGCCGGCGGGGTGCTCGCCGCCCAGCTCGGCCACTGGCGGGAGCGGCTGGCGGGCCTGCCGCCCGACCTCGGGCTGCCCACCGACCGGCCCAGGCCGGCCGTGCGCGGCCACGCGGGGGCCGAGCATCATCTGGCGCTGCCCGCCGCCCTGGTCGACGAGCTGGAAGCGCTGGGCAGGCGGCACGGCGCGACGCTGTTCATGGTGCTGCTGGCCGGGCTGAAGGCGCTGCTGTCCCGGTACGCGGGCCGCGAGGACGTGGCGGTGGGCACGCCGGTGGCCGGGCGCGATCTGCCCGAGTTCGAGCCGCTGCTGGGCGTGTTCATCAACACCCTGGTACTCCGTACGGACCTGGGCGGCGACCCGGCGTTCACCGAGTTGCTGGAACGGGTGCGGGAGAGCGTCCTCGACGCGCTCGACCACGCCGAGGTGCCCTTCGACCGGCTGGTCGAGGCGCTCCAGCCGGTCCGCGACACCAGCCGCACGCCGCTCTTCCAGGTGGGGTTCAACCTGCTGCCGATGGCGTCACGCGGGCAGTTCCCGAACGGCACCGCCCAGCTCGACCTGAACGTGGACGTCGTCAGGACGGGCGACGGCGCCGGCGTCTACCTGGAGTACAGCACCGACCTGTTCGACGCCGGCACGATCGCCCGCCTGGCCGGCGCGTACCGGCTGATCCTGGAGGCCGTCGCGGCGGAGCCGGGCATCCGGCTGCCGGAGCTGCCGCTGATGACCTCCGAGCGGCGGCGTGAGCTGCTGACCGGCTGGAACGACACCGCCGCCCCCTACCCGGAGCGGACCCTGCACGAGCTCGTCGCCGAGCAGGCGGTGCGCACGCCCGACGCGGTGGCGGTGCGCGCGCAGGACGGCGCGGAGCTCACGTACGCCGAGCTCGACGCCCGTACGGCGGCGCTGGCCGCGCGGCTGGCGGCCAGGGGTGTGGGGGCGGAGTCGTGCGTGGCGCTGTGCCTGCCGCGCGGCGTGCACCAGATCGTCGCGCTGCTCGGGGTGCTCAGGGCGGGCGGCTGTTATCTGCCGCTGGACGTGGCTTATCCGGCGGAGCGGCTGGCCTACCTGCTGGCCGACTCGGGGGCGGAGCTGCTGCTCACGGAGTCGGCCTGCCTCGATCGGCTGCCTGAGACGCGTCCTGCTGAGCTGCTGCTGGACGCGCCTGTTTCCGACGTGCCCCTGGCCGACGCGCCCGTTTCCGGCATACGCGGTGAACCGGGGCCGCCGCCGCTGGTCACGCCCGGCAACCTGGCGTACCTGATCTACACCTCCGGCTCCACCGGCCGCCCCAAGGGGGTGCAGGTGCCGCATCGCGGGGTGGTCAACCTGGTCACCGACGTGATCCGGCGGCTGGGCGGCGGCAGCGCGCTGTTCATGACCTCGCTCTCGTTCGACATCGCGGCGCTGGAGATCTTCACGCCGCTGCTGTCCGGCGGCACCCTCGTGATCGCTCCCGAGGACGCCGCCCGTACGCCGAAGGAGATCCGCCGAGCCGCGGAGGACGCGGACCTGGTCCAGCTCACCCCGTCCGTGGCGGGCGTGGCGCTGGAGCACCTGCCCGCCGGGCTGCCCCGCGCCATCCTCGGCGGCGAGCCGCTGCCCCTCGATCTCGCCGCCCGCATGCTCACGGTCACCGACGAGCTGTGGAACTTCTACGGGCCCACCGAAACGACGATCTGGTCGACCGCGTACCGGGTGCCGGGCTCCCCCGCCACGATGCGCATCGGCCGGCCGGTGGCGAACACGACGGTGTACGTGGTGGACGGCGGTCTGCGTCCGGTGCCGGTGGGCGTGCCGGGCGAGCTGCTGATCGGCGGGGACGGGGTCACCCGCGGCTATCACGGCCGGGCGGCGCTGACGGCGGAGCGGTTCGTCCCCGACCCGTTCGGGCCGCCGGGCGGACGTCTCTACCGCACCGGCGATCTGGCCCGCTGGCATCCCGACGGCACCCTCGAATGCCTGGGCCGGCTGGACGACCAGGTGAAGGTGCGCGGCGTCCGGATCGAGCCGGACGAGGTCGCCGCCGTCCTGGGTGAGCACCCGTCCGTGCGAAGGGCGGTCGTGACCGTACGCGACGACGCCCCGGGCGGGCGCGGCCTGGTCGCGTACACCGTGGGCGACGCGGAGGAGGCCGCCCTGCGCGCCCATCTGCGTGCCCGGCTGCCGGAGGCGATGATCCCCGCCGCCTTCGTCACCGTCACCGACCTGCCCGTCCTGCCCAGCGGCAAGCTCGACCGCGCCGCCCTGCCGCCGCCGCGCGCCGGTGACCGGGCTGCCGCCTTCGTGCCGCCGCGCACCCCGATGGAGGAGACCCTGGCCGGCATCTGGGCCGAGCTGCTCGGCCGGGAGCGCGTCGGGGTGAACGACGACTTCTTCGCCCTCGGCGGCCACTCGCTGCTGGTGGTCCGCCTGATCGGCCGGATCGACGACGAGTTCGGCGTCGAGCTGCCGCTGCGGCGCTGCTTCGACGCCACGACCGTCGAAGAGCAGGCGCTGGCGGTGCTCGAAGAGGGACTGACCGATGCCGACCTGCTGGACCTGCTGGAGGAGGAGCGGTGAGCGACCCGAACGGGGTACGCGCGCGACTGGCCGGGCTCAGCCCGGAACGACGCGCCGCGCTGGAGGCCCGCCTCACGCGCACCCGGGCCGCGCGGAAGACCGAACCCGAACCTGGGCCTCTCCCCGGGAGCCGGGCCGGGGACGGCGGGGCGCTGTCCGACGCGCAGCGCCGCCTGTGGGTGGTCGACCAGCTCGATCCGGGCAATCCCGCCTACACCCTGTCGTGGGCGTACCGGATCGAGGGCGACCTGGACGCCGCCGCGCTGGCCGCCGCCTTCGACGCGCTCGTGGAGCGGCATCCGATCCTCGGGTACGTGATCGAGACCCGCGACGGCGAGCCCCGCCAGGCTCCCGGCCGGGTGCGTCCCGCGCTGCGGATCGAGACGATGACCGCCGGCGAGGCCGACGCCGCCGCCCGCGAGGAGGCCCGCTACGCCTTCGACCTGACCACCGGCCCCCTGACCAGGGCCCGCCTGATCCGGGTGACGCCCGAACCGGTCGAGGACCGCCGGCCGCACGAGGCCGCCGAACACCGCCTGATCCTGACTTTGCACCACATCCTGGCCGACCGCTGGTCGGTGGCCATCCTGTTCAGCGACCTGTTCCGGCTCTACGCCGGCGAGCCGCCGCCCGACCGGCCGGTGGCGTACGCCGACTACGTGGCCTGGCAGCAGGCGGGCCCGTCGCCCGAGCGGGACCTGGACTACTGGCGCAAGGCCCTCGACGGCCTGCCCGACACGCTCGACCTGCCCGCCGACCGGCCGCGCCCGCCCATGCAGTCGAACCGGGGCCACCGCCTGCTGTTCGAGCTGGACGGCGCCCTCGCCGCCGGGCTGCGCGACCTGGCCGCCGGCCTGCGCGCCACCCCCTTCATGGTGCTGGCCGGCGCGCTCCAGGCGCTGCTCGCCCGCTACACCGGCCAGGACGACATCCCGATCGGCACGCCGATGTCGGCCCGCCCGCACCCGTCGCTGGACCAGACCGTCGGCCTGTTCCTCAACACCGTGGTGCTGCGCGGCGACCTGTCCGGCGATCCGTCCTTCACCGAGCTGGTACGCCGTACCAGGGAGCGGGCGCTGGCCGCGTTCGACCACGCGGGGCTGCCGTTCGAGACGCTGGTGGAGGAGTTGTCCAGCGGCCGGGACCTGTCCCGCAACCCGCTCTTCCAGGTCATGCTCGCCTACCAGAACACCCCCGGCCTGCCCGCCGACCTGCCCGGCCTGCGCCTGGAACGCCTGGACGTGCGCCCCGGCACCGCCATGTTCGACCTGGACCTCATCGTCGAGGAGCGCGCGGACGGGTCGCTGCTGTGCGTGCTGGACCACGCGACCGACCTGTTCGACGACGACCGGGTGCACCGGCTGGCCGCGCACCTGCGCACGCTGCTGGAAGCGGCCGTCGCCGACCCGGGGCTGCGGCTGTCGGAGCTGCCGCTCATGGACCCGGCCGAGCTGCGCGACACCCTGCGCGCCCGCAACGACACCGCGCTGCCGTACCCGGCCCGCGGCATTCACCACCTGGTCGCCGAGCAGGCCGCCCGCTCGCCCGGCGTGATCGCCGTCGAGGGTCAGGACGGCACGTCGCTGACGTACGCCGCGCTGGAGTCACGCGCGAACGACCTGGCCGCCGGGCTGCGCGCCCTCGGGGTCGGCGCGGAGAGCAGGGTCGCCGTCTGCGTGCCCCGGCAGCCGGACCTGATCGCGGCGCTGCTGGCCGTGCTGAAGGCCGGCGGCTGCTACGTCCCCCTGGACCCGGACTACCCGGCCGAGCGGCTGAGGCAGATCATCGCCGACTCCGGCGCCACCGTGGTCGTCACCGTGGGCCCCCTCAAGGAGCGCCTGCCCGCGGACGCCGGCCTCTTCCTGCTCGACGACCCCCCGACCGCCGCCGGCCCCGTGTCTGAGCCCGCCTTCCACCAGGACCAGGCCGCCTACCTGATCTACACCTCCGGCTCCACCGGCCGGGCCAAGGGCGTGGTGGTGCCGCATCGTGGCCTGGTCAGCCTGCTCTGCGACGTGCGTGAACGCCCGGGGCTGGCGGCCGGCGCGCGGTCGCTGTTCCTGACGTCGGTGTCGTTCGACATCGCGATGATCGAGATCTTCGGGCCGCTCGTCACCGGCGGCACGGTCGTTCTCGCCTCCGCCTCCGCCGTCGAACGCGTGCACGACCTCATCAGGAGCGGTGACCTGCGCACCGTCCAGGCCACCCCCTCCGTGCTCGAAGGGCTGCTGCCCGCGCTGGCGCACCGGGTGCCGCGCGTGATCAGCACGGGCGAGGCGCTGCCCGGCCCGCTCGCCGCCCGCCTGCTCGCCGTCACCGACGAGCTCTGGGACCTGTACGGGCCCACGGAGACCACCGTGTGGTCCACCAGGCGGCACGTCACCGACGGCCGGGGCGGCTCGATCGGCCGGCCGGTCGCCAACACGGCGGTCTACGTGGTGGACGGCGACCTGCGTCCGGTGCCGGTGGGCGTTCCCGGCGAGCTGCTGATCGGGGGGGCCGGCGTCACCCGCGGCTACCACGGCCGGGCCGCCCTGACCGCCGAACGCTTCGTCCCCGACCCGTTCGGCCCGCCGGGCGGACGTCTCTACCGCACCGGCGACCTGGCCCGGTGGCATCCCGACGGCACCCTCGAATACCTCGGCCGCCTCGACCATCAGGTGAAGGTGCGCGGCGTCCGGATCGAGCCGGACGAGGTCGCCGCCGTGCTCGGCGAGCACCCGTCCGTTGAGCGGGCGGTCGTGACCGTACGCGACGACGCACCCGGCGGGCGCGGCCTGGTCGCGTACACCATCGGCACCGCCCAGGAGAGCGACCTGCGCGCCCACCTGCGCGCCCGGCTGCCGGAGGCGATGATCCCCGCCGCCTTCGTCACCGTCACCGACCTGCCCGTCCTGCCCAGCGGCAAGCTCGACCGCGCCGCCCTGCCACCGCCACGCGCCGCCGCCGGAGCGTCCGTGCCGGTGCCGCCGCGCACCCCGGCCGAGCGTGTTCTGCACGGTGTCTGGGCCGAGCTGCTCGAACGGGACGACTTCGGGGTCGAGGACGACTTCTTCGCCCTCGGCGGCCACTCCCTGCTGGCCATGCGGCTGGTGGTCAGGCTCAGGGAGACGTACGGGGCCGAGGTGACCCTGCGCCGCTGCTTCACGACCCCGACCGTCGCGGGCCTCGCGCCCCTCCTGCCCAGCGCGGCCGCGCGGCCCATCCCGCCCCTGCCGGACGGGCCGGCGCGGCCCTCACACGCCCAGGCTCGGCTGTGGTTCCTCGACCAGCTCGACCCCGGCAACCCGGCGTACAACGTGGCCTGGGCGGAACGGCTGACCGGGCCGCTCGACGTGACCGCGCTGAGCGCCGCGTTCGACGACCTGGTGGATCGGCACGAGGCCCTGCGCCTGGTCATCGTCACCGACGACGGCGAGCCGGCCCTCCAGGAGGGCCCCCGCCGACCACGGCTGACCGTGCGGGCGGACGCGGACTCCGCGGCGCCGGCCGGGGCGAATCTCGCGGCGGACACCGAACCGGCCCGCGCGGACCCGGCAACGGCCGTGGGGTCGGCGGAGGCTCGGCACCGGTTCGATCTGGCGGGCGGGCCGCTGGTCAGGGCCGTTCTGGTGCGGCGCGGCGACGCCGAGCACGACCTGTACCTCACGCTGCACCACGTCGTCACCGACCGGTGGAGCCTGTCGATCCTGCTGCGCGACCTCATGGAGCTCTACCGGGCCCGGGTCACCGGCACCCCGGCCGGGCTGCCCCCGCTCGCCACCGGGTACCGGGACTTCGCCGCCTGGCACCGGGCCCGGGTGTCCGGGCGGACGGACGACCTGGCGTACTGGAAGGACGCCCTCGCCGGCCTGCCTCCCGCCCTGGACCTGCCCGCGGACCGGCACCGGCAGGGGCCGGCGACCATGGAGGGGCGGCGGCTGACGTTCCCCATCGACGCCGCGACCGTGACGGCGGTGCGCGCGCTCGCCCGGGAACGGCAGGTGACACCGTTCATGGTGCTGCTGGCGGCGTTCCAGGCGGTGCTGGCCCGGTACACGGGCGGCACCGACATCCCCGTCGGCACCCCGGTGTCCGGCCGGGCCCACCCGGATGTGGAGGAGATGGCCGGGCTCTTCCTCAACACGCTCGTCCTGCGCGGCGACCTGTCCGGCGAGCCGTCCTTCGCCGAGCTGCTGGCCCGTACCCGCGAACGCGTCCTGGACGGGCACGACCACGCCGAGCTGCCGTTCGAGGTGCTGGTGCGGGAGCTGGCCGAGGAGCGCGACCTGGCCCGCAACCCGCTGTTCCAGGTGATGCTCGCCTACCAGAACGTGCCGCCGTCCCCGCCGGAGGTGGCCGGGATCGCGCTGCGCACCCTCGACATCGACCCGGGGGTGACGCAGGCGGACCTGCACCTGGTGATCGAGGAGTCCGGCGACACGCTCACGGGGGTGCTGCACTACGCGAGGGATCTGTTCGAGCACGACCGGATGGAGCGCTTCGCCGACCACTTCCGCTCGCTGCTGGCGGCCGCGGCGGCCGAGCCGGACCGGCCTGTGGCCGACCTGCCGCTGCTCACCCCGGCCGAGCTGGACGTCATCCTGCGGGCCGGCGACACGACCGTGCCGGTCCCCGCCGCCACATTGCACGCGCTGGTGGCCGAGCAGATCGCCCGCACGCCGGACGCGCCCGCACTGGGGCACGAGGCCGCGGACGGGAGCCGGGCCTGGCTCACCTACGCGGAGTTCGGCGCCCGGGTGAACCACCTGGCCAGACGGCTGCGCACGCTCGGAGCCGGGCCCGGCGAGGTCGTGGGGGTGTGCCTGGAACGGGGCGCCGACCTGGTCATCGCCGTGCACGCCGTCGTCGCCACGGGCGCGGCCTACCTGCCCCTGGAACCCGACCACCCGGCCGAGCGCCTGGCAGGCATGATGACCGACGCCGGCGCCCGCCTGGCCGTCTCGACCGACCCTTTCGCCGCCCGCCTGCCCGGCCCGACGACGGTGCTGCTCGATCGCGACGCCGCGGCCGTGGCCGCTGAGGATGACGCGCCGCTCGGGGTCGAGCCGCACCCTGACACGCTCGCGTACGTGATCTTCACCTCCGGCTCGACCGGCCGGCCCAAGGGAGTCGGCGTCTCGCATCGGGCGATCGTGAACCGGCTGCGCTGGATGCAGGACGCCTTCCGGCTGACCGGGGACGACCGGGTCCTGCACAAGACGCCGTTCTCGTTCGACGTGTCGGTGTGGGAGCTGTTCTGGCCGCTGATGACCGGGGCCGGGCTGGTCGTGGCCCGGCACGGCGGACACGCCGACCCCGCCTACCTGGCCGACCTGCTCGAACGCGAGTCGGTCACCACCGTGCACTTCGTCCCGTCCATGCTGGACGCCTTCCTGTCCGAGCCCGGCCTGGGCGAACGGCTGAGCGCGCTCCGCACCGTGGTGTGCTCCGGGGAGGCGCTCGGCGCGGAACCGGCCGCCCGGTTCGCCGCCGCCCTGCCAGGGGCGGGCCTGCACAACCTGTACGGGCCGACCGAGGCGGCGGTGGACGTGTCGTGGCACGCGTGCCGGCCCGGCGAGGCCGCGATCCCGATCGGCCGGCCGGTCGCGAACACCCGCCTGGAGATCCTCGACGCCAGGATGAACCGCGTCCCCGTCGGCGTGCCCGGCGACCTGTGGATCGGCGGCGTGCAGCTCGCCCAGGGGTACGCGTCCCGTCCCGCGCTGACGGCCGAGCGTTTCGTCCCCGACCCCTACGGTCCTCCTGGCGGCCGGCTGTACGACACCGGCGACCTGGCCCGGTGGCGGCCGGACGGCGAGATCGAGTACCTGGGCCGCTCCGACCACCAGGTCAAGATCCGCGGCATGCGGGTGGAGCCGGGCGAGGTGGAGGCGGCCCTGGCGGCCCTGCCCGGCGTCCGCGCCGCGGCCGTCCGCGCCATCGAGGACGGCGCCGGCCTCCGCCTGGCCGGCTACGTGGTCCCGTCCGGCCCCGAAGCGGCCGATCCCGAAGCGGCCATTGATGCAGCGACCGACGCTCCGGCGGCCGGCGCGGACGTGACGGGAGCGTGGGAGCGGAGGTTGCGGGACACGCTCCCCGAGCACCTGATCCCCAGCACCCTGACCGTGCTCCCCGAGCTGCCCCTCAACCGCAGCGGCAAGCTCGACCGGAACGCCCTGCCCGACCCGCGCGCCCGCGCGGCCACCGGGCACGCCGAGCCGGAAGGGGCGGCCGAGCTGGCCGTCGCCGCCGCCTGGCGCGGGGTGCTGGGGCTGGAGCGGGTGTCGGCGCACGACAACTTCTTCGCCGCCGGCGGCGACTCCATCCGCAGCCTCAAGGTGGTCTCCCGCCTGCGCGAGGCCGGTTACGCGGTACGGCTGGAGCAGCTCTTCCGCCACCAGACGGTCAGGGAACTGGCCGAGCGGCTGCTGCCCGCCCCGGCGGCCGAACCACCCGAGGCGCCACCGACGCCGTTCGGCCTGCTCAATCCCGACGATCTGGCACGACTGCTGGAAGGCGAGGCCCAATGACCGTGACGACGGGAGCCGCACGTGGCCTGGAGGACGCCTATCCTCTGGCCGCGCTGCAGGCCGGGATGCTCTACCACAGCGCGTACGAGCCGGACGCGGCCACCTACCACGACTTGACCACGATCACCCTGCGCGGCGTGTTCGACGCGGGGGCGTTCGAGGCGGCGCTGGCCGAGGTGACCGCCCGGCATCCCGTGCTGCGCACCTCGATCGATCTGACCGGGTTCAGCGAGCCGCTGCAGCTCGTGCATCGCTCGGCGACGCTGCCTTTGGAGGTGACGGACCTCGCGGGCGACCCGGCGGCCGGGCGCCGGCTCGCGGAGTGGTCGGAGGCGGAGAAGCGGCGGCCGTTCGACTGGGCGTCGCCGCCGCTGGCCCGCGCGCACGTGCACGTGCTGCCGGGTGAGCTGTTCGCGTTCAGCCTGAGCTTCCACCACGCGATCCTCGACGGGTGGAGCGTGGCGGCCCTGGTCACCGAGCTGTTACAGCGCTACCACGGCCACCTGACCGACGAACCGGTGCCGCTCACCCGCCCGGGCGCGGCCTTCCGCGAGCTGGTCGCGGCGGAACGCGCCGCGGTGGCCGCGCCGGAGACGCGCGACTTCTGGCAGGCCAGGATGGCCGACGCGCCCGGCACCCGGCTGCCCCGCCTGCCGGGGCCGCACGGCGAGCCGGGGGCGGAGGTGCTGCGGCTGCCGCTGCCGGCGGAGCTGCTGGAACGGCTCGGCGCGGCGGCCAGAGGGCTGGCGGTGCCGCTGCGGACCCTGCTGCTGGCCGCCCACCTGCGCGTGCTCGCCCTGGTCACCGGCGAGAGCGAGGTGATGACCGGCCTGGTCACGCACAGCAGGCCGGAGAGCGAGGCCGGCGAGGAGGTGCTCGGCCTGTTCCTCAACACCGTGCCGCTGCGCCTGGCCGTGACCGCCCCCACCTGGGCGGAGCTGGTGCGCGAGGTGTTCGAGGCGGAGGTGGCGCTGCTGCCGCACCGGCGGTATCCGCTGTTCGAGATCCAGCGGGCCGCGGGCCGCTCGCCGCTGCTGGACGTGCTGTTCGACTTCCGCGACTTCCACGTCTACCGGGGCCTGCCCGGCGTCGAGATCGTCGATCAGGACTTCTTCGAGCAGACCGACGTGCCGTTCGCCGCCGCGTTCGGCCGCTCGCGCGAGCACGGCGGCTTCGACCTGACGCTCACGTACGACCGGGCCCAGTTCGGCGCCGGCCAGGTCGCGCGGTTCGGCGAGCTGTATCTCGTCGCGCTGCACCAGGCCGCCGACCCCGGTGACGATCCGCGGTCCGAGGGCCCGTACTTGGAGCGCGACGCCGCCGCGGTCGACGGCTGGAACGCCACCGCCAGGACCTACCCGGACGCGGCCCTGCACGAGCTGATCGCCGCGCAGGCCGCGCGGACCCCCGCCGCGCCCGCCGTCTGCTACGACGGGACCTGGCTCAGCTACCGCGAGCTGACCGAGTGGGCCGGGGCCGTCGCCGCGCGGCTGACGGCGGCCGGCACCCGGCCGGGCGACGTGGTCGGGGTCTGTCTCGAACGCGGCCCCGACCTGCTGCCCGCCCTGCTCGGGGTGCTCGGGGCCGGGGCCGCCTACCTGCCTCTTGAGCCGGGGCTGCCGGCGGAGCGGCTGGCGTACATGATCGAGGACGCGCGGGCGCGCACGGTGCTGACCGGCGCGGCGAGCACGACGGTCCTCCCTGCCGGCGTCGCCCTCTCCCTCACCGGCCCCGAACCGGACCCCGCCGCCCTCCCCCGCACCGGCCCCGCAGCGGATCCCGTCGCCGCCACCGGCCTCGCCCCGGATCCCGCCGTCGGCTCCCCGGCGCGGGTGCATCCCGATTCGCCGGCGTACGTGATCTTCACCTCCGGTTCCACCGGCCGGCCCAAGGGGGTCGGCGTGTCGCACCGGGCGATCGTGAACCGGCTGCTGTGGATGCAGGAGGCGTTCGGGCTCGCCCCGGACGAGCGGGTGCTGCACAAGACGCCGCTGTCGTTCGACGTGTCGGTGTGGGAGCTGTTCTGGCCGCTGATCACCGGTGCCGGGTTGGTCGTCGCCGAGCCGGACGCGCACCGCGACGGCGCCCGCCTGGCCGCCCTGGCCGCCGCCCACGACGTCACCACCATGCACTTCGTCCCGTCCATGCTGGAGCTCTTCCTCGACGAGCCGGACCTGCCGGCGCTGCGCCGCGTCATCTGCTCGGGCGAGGCGCTGGGCGCCGAGCTGGCCGCCCGCTGCCACGACCGCCTTCCGCACACCGAGCTGCACAACCTGTACGGCCCGACCGAGGCGGCCGTGGACGTCACCTGGCACCCTTACGAGCCGGGCGAGCCCTCCGTGCCCATCGGCCGGCCCGTGGCCAACACCCGCCTGGAGGTCCTGGACGCCGGCGGCCGGCGGGTCCCCGTCGGCACCCCGGGCGAGCTCTGCCTGGGCGGCGTCCAGCTGGCCCGCGGTTACGTCAGCCGGCCCGGGCTCACCGCCGAGCGGTTCGTGCCCGACCCGTACGGGCCGCCCGGCGCCCGGCTCTACCGCACCGGCGACCTGGCCCGCTGGCTCCCGACCGGCGAGATCCAGTACCTCGGCAGGACCGACTTCCAGGTCAAGATCCGCGGCCAGCGGGTCGAGCTGGGCGAGATCGAGGCCCTGCTGACCGCCGAAGCCTCCGTGCGCGCCGCCGTCGTCGTGCTGCGCGGCGAACGCCTCGTCGCCTACGTCGTCCCCGAGAACGGCAGCGCGAACGGCAGCGCGAACGGCACCGCGAACGACGCCGGCGGCGGAAGCGACACGCCGAACACCGACGCCGCCGGCCCCGCCGCCCCGGCCGGTCGGCTGCCCGATCTGGCCGCGGCGCTGCGGACGCGGCTGCCCGAGTACATGATCCCCGCCGCCTGGGTGCCGCTGGACGCGTTGCCCGTCACCGCCAACGGCAAGCTCGACCGGGCCGCCCTGCCCGACCCCGGCGACGCCGGCCGCGCGCCGTACCTGCCGCCGCGCGACCCGTTCGAGGCCAGGCTGGCCACCCTGTGGGAGGAGACGCTCGGCGTGGACGCCATCGGCGTGCACGACGACTTCTTCGCCCTCGGCGGCCACTCCCTGCTGGCCCTGCGCCTCACCATGCGGCTGCGCAAGGAGCTCGGCCGCGACGTGCCGCTGTCGTCGGTGCTGACGTCGCCGACCGTCGCCGGGCTCGCCGCCGAGCTGCGCCGCCCGCAGGACAACGACGGCGCGCCGCGCCGGATCGTGCCGCTGCGGCCGACCGGCGACCGCGATCCCGTCTTCCTGTTCCACGCGCTCGGCGGCCAGGTCTTCCGCTATCTGCCGCTGACCCGCCACCTCGGCCCCGACCAGCCCGTGTACGCCGTCCAGGCGGCCGGCCTGGCCCCCGGCGAGCGGCCGCACGCCACGCTGGCGGAGATGGTGGACGACTACACCGCCCACCTGCTCGAAGTCCGCCCGCACGGCCCGTACGTGCTGGGCGGTTACTGCATCGGCGGCAACATCGCCCTGGAGACCGCCCGCCGGCTGCGTGAGCTGGGCGAGGAGGTGCCGCTCGTCGTCCTGTTCTACTCCGACGCGAACGAGCCGGTGCTGCGCGCCTCGCTGGAGGACGACGCCGTGCTGCTCACCCACGCCCTGGCCGGCGGCAAGGTCCAGGTGAACCTGGACGACCTGCACCGGATGAGCCCGGACGAGCGACTGCTGGCCGTGATCGACGCCGCGGCCAGGGCCGACACGCTGCAGCCCGACACCGCCGACCTGCGTCAGGCCCGCCGCTTCGTGGACGTGTTCCGCGCCAACGCGCACGCCGTCGGCCACTACCGGCACGCCCCGTACGACGGCGACGTCCTGCTGTACTCGCCCGCCGCCGAGGGCGTCCCGCCCGACGACATGGGCTGGCGGGACGTCGTCACCGGCCGCCTGCGCATCTCGCCCATCCACGGCGAGCGTTTCACCGTCATGTACGAACCCCGGGTCGCCCTCGCGGCCGCCGAACTGAGGAGCAGCATCGACCATGGCCTCACCTCCGACGACTGAGCCCCCCACGCCCGGCCCCGCCGCGGCGGAGCCGCCCACGCTGTGGAAGAACCGCGACTTCCTCAAGCTGTGGAGCGGCGAGAGCCTGTCGCTGGTCGGCTCCCAGGTGACCGTGCTCGCCATGCCGATCGTCGCCTACCTGTGGCTGAACGCCTCGGTCGCGGAGATGGGCGTGCTCGGCGCGCTGTCCAGGCTGCCGATGGTGCTGTTCTTCGTGGTGGGCGTCTGGGTGGACCGGATGCGCCGCCGGCCCGTGCTCATCTGGAGCGACGTCATCCGGGCGTTCATGCTGGCCACGGTGCCGCTGCTGTTCGTGATGGACCTGCTGACGCTGTGGTGGCTGTACGCGGTCGTGTTCGTGATGGGCGTCGCCGGGGTGCTGTTCGAGATCGCCTACCGGTCGTACCTGCCGGTGCTGGTGGCCCCCGAGCACCTCGGTGACGGCAACAGCAAGCTGCAGCTCAGCGACTCGGTCTCCAAGGCGGTCGGGCCGAGCCTGGCCGGGTTCCTGATCGCGACCCGCTCGGCGCCGCTGGTCATCCTGGTGGACGCGGTCAGCTATGTGCTGTCGGCGGCGTTCCTGATCTCCATCCGCAAGCGGGAGGACCCGCCGCCGCCCGACAGCGGCGGCAGCATGATCGGCGCCATCCGGGCGGGCTTCGGCTGGGTGATGTCCCACCCGGTCGTGCGCCCGCTGGCCATCGCCAGCGCCGTCTACTCCTTCTTCGACATCGGCATCCTGCAGACCCTCTACATCCCGTACGTGATCGACGGCGCCGGCGTGCCGGCCGGCTGGGTCGGGGGCGTGCTCGCGGTCGGCGGCGTCGGCGCCGTGGCCGGCGCGTGGCTGTCGGTGCGGCTGATGAAGGGGGTGGGCCCCGGGCCCACCATGTTCTGGTCCACAGTGATCGGCAACAGCGCGCTCATCCTGGTGCCGCTGGCCGGGGGGCCGCTCTGGCTGGCGATCGGCGTGCTGGCCTTCTCGCAGCTGCTGGTCGGGCTGTGCACGCAGGTGTTCGTGGTGAACAACATCACCGTGCTGCAGTCGGCGACACCGCGTGAGCTGGTCGGCCGGGTCATCGCCACCATCTGGGCGATGGGGCTGGTGCCCGCGCCGATCGGCGCGCTGGTGGCCGGGCTGATCGGCGAGGCGGTCGGCATGTGGCCGGTGGTCCTGACCGCGGCGGTGATCGGCGCGGTGGTGCCGATGATCGTGCTGGCGCTGTCGCCGATCCCCCGGATGCGCGAGATGCCCCAGGCCCCGGCCGCCACCTGAGCGGCCCTGGCGGGTCAGCGGGCTGGGCCAGCGGGCTGGGTCAGCGGGCTGGGTCAGCGGGCGAACCGTTCGACGGCCTCGGGGGTGACGGGGGTGAAGAAGTTCACCAGGTTGCCGTCGGGGTCGCGGAACAGCAGCGCCCGGTTGCCCCAGGGCATCGTGGTGGGCTCGTTGACGAAGTCCGCCACGAAGTCGGTCAGGTTCTGGTAGACGCCGTCCACGTCGTCGACCAGGAACTCGACGATGACGCTGCGGTTGGCCGCCGGCTCCGCCGAGCCGGGGGCGAACAGCGGGACGGTGCGGGTGCTGCCGATGGCGAGGGTGGCCGAGGCGGTGCGCAGCTCGGCGAAGTCGTCGTTGGCCCAGCTCGCCTGCACCCCGGTGGCGCGTTCGTAGAAGCCGACGAGGCGGGCGACGTCGCCGGTGATGATGCGGATCGAGACGAAGTTCACGGGTGGTTCTCCCTGGTCGTTCCTGAGGTACGACCGCACGCTACGCCGGATACCGGGCGAAACCCGCCCGGTATCTGCGGCAGACTTTCCGTTATGGCCCGACCCACCGCCCGCGTGCTCACCCTGCTGGAGCTCCTGCAGTCGGGTGGCCTGCGGACCGTGACCGAACTCGCCGACCGGCTCGGCGTGGACGAGCGCACGGTACGGCGGTACGCCGGCCACCTCATCGACCTCGACGTGCCCGTGGAGTCGGTGCGCGGCCGCTACGGCGGCTACCGGCTCGGCCCCGGTTACCGCCTGCCTCCGCTCATGCTGAGTGACGACGAGGCGCTCGCGGTGCTGCTCGGCCTGGTCGCGGGGCGCAGGACCGGTCTGCTGACGGCCGCGGGCACGGCGAGCGAGACGGCCGCGGCGAAGATCAGGCGGGTGCTGCCCGAGCGGCTCGGCCGCCGGCTCGACGCCGTGCTCGGCTCCCTCGCCTTCACCGCCCCTGCCGGTGAGCCGGCCAGTGAGCCGGCCGGTGAGCCGAGCGTCCCGGAGACCGCGGTGCTGCTCGCGATCGCCGACGCGGTGAGCCACCACCGGCCGGTCTCGATCCGGTACACCGACGCCGGCGGGCGGCGCAGCGAGCGCACGCTGCACCCGTACGGGCTCGTCGCGCATTCGGGCCGGTGGTACGTGACGGGCGCCGATCCGGCGATCGGCGAGGACCGGACGTTCCGGCTGGACCGCATCGCCGGCGCCCGGACCCTGCCCGGCTCGTTCGACCCGCCCAGCGGGCCCGGCCCGGCCGAACGGGTCCTGACCGGGCTCGCCACCGCCCCGTACCGGCACGAGGTGACGCTCCGGGTCCAGGGCAGCGCGGACCAGATCCGCACCCGGCTCCCCGCCGGCATCGCGATCGTGACGGAAGCGTCACCGGTGAGCGGCGCGGGTCAGGACGTCGTGCCCTGGGCCCGCGTCGAGTTGCGGGCTGAACGGCTCGACTGGCTGCCCGCCGTGCTCGCCTCGATGGACCTCCCGTTCCTCATCGAACGGCCGGACGAGCTGCGCGACCTCGTCGTGGCGTTCGCCGACCGGCTCGCCCGGTCGGCCCGGCGAAGCCCGCCCGCCGGGGAAGGCGACGACCAGGGCTGCGACGGGGTCAGGCGTTGAGTTCGGCCAGCCAGCCGAGCTGTTCGACGCGGTCCTCGACGGTGGGCGCGTTCAGTCCGACGATCACCCGGGTCGCGCCCGCCTTGCGGTAGGACTCCAGCCGCTCGCGCACCCGCGCGGGCGTCCCGCACAGGGCGAGGGCGTCCACCAGGTCGTCGGGCACCTCCTCCATCGCCTCGCCGAGATCGCCGTCGAAGTACGCGTCCCGCACCCGCGCCGCCGCCGGGCCGAAACCGAGCCGGTGGGCGAGCCGGTTGTAGAAGTTGACCCCCCGGGTGCCCATGCCGCCCAGGTAGAGCGCCAGCATCGGCCGGATCAGGTCGCGCGCGTAGTCGGCGTCGTCATCCACCATGGCCATGACCATCGGCGAGACCTCCACCTGGGCCGCGTCGCGCCCGGCCAGGGCCGCCCCGGCCCGCAGGTGTTCCATGGTCTCGGCCACGTGCTCGGGCGGGAAGTGGATCGGCAGCCAGCCGTCGGCGATCTCCCCGGCCAGCGCCACCGCCTTCGGCCCCATGGCCGCCAGGTGGACGGGCAGCGGCCTGCGTACGGGTGCGACCGTCATGCTCAGCGCCTTGCCGCGGCTGTCGGGCAGCGGCAGCACGATCTCGGGACCGTCGTGCTCGACCGGCCGGCCGTCCAGCGCCGTCCGCACCACGGCCACGTAGTCGCGCAGGTGGGCCAGTGGCCGCTCGTACCGCTGACCGTGCCACCCCTCGGCCACCTGCGGCCCCGAGGCGCCCAGCCCGAGCAGGAACCGTCCGCCGGACACCCGGTCGATCGTGGTGGCGGCCATCGCCGCCGAGATCGCCGTGCGGCCCGTCACCTGGATCACGCCGGTGCCCAGCCCGATCCGCTCGGTGCCGGCCGCGAGCCACGCCAGCGTGGTCGCCGGATCGACCCCGTAGCCCTCGGAGGCCCACACCGAGTCGTATCCGAGCCGCTCCGCCTCGCGTGCCAGCGTCAGCTGGGCTTCATGGGTGGCCGCCACGGGGCCGAGGGTGCCAAGGCTGAATCCGAGCCGCACTGCCGCCTCCTCATGATCCGTTTTGCCCTACTCTCCCGCAGAAGCCGCACCGGCACCAGGGCCGGCGGCGGCCGGCCGGATCAGGGCGGCGCCGAGGCCGGTGGCCCGGTGGATGACCATGTTGGCGTGGCGGGTGCTGGTGATCAGGCCGGCCCGGTGCAGGGCCTGGGCGTGCGCGCTGGCCGAGGACGGCGAGGTGCCGGTGCGCCGGGAGAGTTCGCTGGTGGTGCGGCCGGGGGTGGCGGCGATGTGGCACAGGACGCGGGCGCGGGTCGCGCGGCGCAATGTCCGGGCAATGCCCGCTCCATGCCCTCGATCACGCGTTCCGGCCCGGCGCACACTACGGAGGTGCCGGAAGCGGCCGAAGGCGGAGACGAGAGCGAGGAGCGAGGCCGGTGACCACTGTGCGGTTCTCGGTGCTGGGTCCCCTGACTGCGGTCCAGGACGGGACTCCTGTCCCTGTCACGGTCGGCAAGCTACGTGTCCTGCTCGCCACTCTCCTGCTGCGCCCCAACGAGGTCGTTCCGGCCGACCTGCTCGCCGAGCGCCTGTGGGGCCGCCGGGCTCCGGCCAACCCGCGCAAGGTCCTGCGTACGTACGTCGTACGGCTGCGCCAGACCCTGGATCTGAGGGACGTGATCGTCACCATGCCGGACGGCTACCTGGCCCGGCTGCGGACCGACCAGCTCGACCTGCTCCGCTTCCGCGCCCTGCTCCATGAGGCCGGCCAGGCCGCGGACCCGCTGACGGAGCGGCGGCTCCTGCACGAGGCGCTGGCCCTGTGGCGCGGCCCCGTGTGCGCCGGCGTCGCCTCGGAGACGCTCCAGCAGATCGACGTCCCGCCCCTGGCCGAGCTGCACGTGCACACCCTCGAACGCCGCATCGAGCTGGACGCCGGCCTCGGTGAGCACGCCTCGCTCGTCGCCGAGTTGCAGGCCCTGACCGCCGAGCATCCCTTCAGGGAGCGGCTCTGGGCCCAGCTCATGACCGCCCTCTACCGCACCGGCCGGCAGGCCGAGGCGCTGGAGACCTACCGGACCGTCTTCCGGCTGCTGCAGGACGAGCTCGGCATCACCCCCAACGCCGAGCTGCGCCGCCTGCACCAGGCCATGCTCGCCCAGTCACCGGTGGACACCCCGGATGACCTGAGCGATCCGCCCCCGCCCATCCCGCCCAGGCAGCTCCCGGCCGGCGTGCCGGCGTTCGTCGGACGCGCGGACGAACTGACCGCCCTCACCGCCGGAACGGGTGCCGCCACGGTCACGGGTGACGCCGCGGCGACGGGTGTCGCGGCGATCACCGGTGCCGCTGCGGTGACTGGTGACGCCGCGATCACCGGTGCCGCTGCGGTGACTGGTGACGCCGCGATGACGGTCAGCGCGATCGACGGCATGCCGGGCGTCGGCAAGACCGCCCTGGCCGTGCGCGCCGCGCACCTGCTGGCCCCGCACCACCCCGGCGGCCAGCTGTTCCTGAATTTGCGCGCCCACAGCCAGGACGACCCACCGCTCGACCCCGCCGACGCTCTCGACCGCCTGCTGCGCGCCCTGGGCCTGCCCGGCGAGCACGTCCCCGAGCGGCTGGACGACCGTGCCGGGCTCTACCGCAGCCTGCTGGCCGAGCGACGGGTCCTGGTCGTCCTGGACGACGCCGCCAGCGAGGCCCAAGTCCGGCCGCTGCTGCCGGGCGGCGGCGGCTGCCACGTGCTGATCACCAGCCGGCGCCGCCTGTCCGGCCTGGACGTCACCCACGCCCTGTCGCTGGACCCGCTGCCCGCCGCCGACGCGATCACCCTGTTCGCCCGCACGGCCGGCGCGGGCCGGGTGGCCGGCTCGCCCCGGCACCTCCTGGCCGCCGTGGTCGAGCACTGCGGCCGGCTGCCCCTGGCCATCAGGGTGACGGCCGCGCGCCTGCGCTCCCACCCGACCTGGCGCCTCACCCACCTGCTCGACCGCCTCGGCGACCCCCGCCAGCCGTTGCGCGCCGGGCAGCGCAGCGTCACGGCGGCCCTCGACCTGTCCTACCGGAACCTCGACGAGCCGCAGCGGCAGGCGTACCGGCTGCTCGGCCTGAATCCCGCCGCCGACCACGCCGTCGGCGCCGCCGCCGCGCTCATGGACACCCACCCCGTCAGGACCGAGCGGCTGCTGGAGCAGCTGCTCGACGCGCACCTCATCGAGGAGCCCGCACCCGGCCACTACCGCTTCCACCATCTCGTCCGGGCGCACGCCACGCAGGCGGCGGCGACCGTGAACGCGAGCGAGCGCCGGGCCGCCCTGGCCCGCCTGCTCGCCCACCACGCCCGCCTGGCCTCGGAGGGCACGCAGGCGGACGGCGCTATCGGCTTCCGACGAACGTGACCGTCTCGTCGAGCGGCGCCCGGCCCGTGCGGATGTACTGCTCCGCGGCGTCCTGGGAGCCGATCGACATGCCGCAGAACAGGATGAGCTCCTCCGGCGGCCGCAGGATCTCCGCGACCGTCTTCCGGTAGACCGACCACGCCATCTGCGGGCAGCTGTGCAGCCCTTCGGCGCGCAGCAGCAGCATGACGGTCTGCAGGTACATGCCGAGATCGGACCACTGCGGCCGGCCGAGGCCGCGGTCGACGTAGCAGAAGAGCGCGGCGGGCGCGCCGAAGCACTGCCAGTTGCCGGAGGCGGCGCGCTGGCGCGCCTCCCAGTCCTCGCGGGTGACGCCGAGCGCGCTGTAGCGCTCCCGGCCGAAGGCGGCCCGGCGCTCCTGGTACGGGGACTTCAGCACGGCCGGATACATCTCGTACTCGCGCTCGTCCCACGGCTCGCCGGCGGCCAGCCGCGCGCCGGCCCGCCGCTTGATCTCGGCCAGCGGCTCGCCGGTCACCACGTAGACGTGCCAGGGCTGCAGGTTCGACCCGGACGGCGCCCAGGCCGCGGCGGACAGCACCCGCTGCAGCACCTCTCTCGAAACAGGCCGTCCGGTGAATCCGCGCACAGCCCGCCGGCTGGTCACGGCCTCGTAGACGTCCATGATCATCATCTCCCCCGCACTTCCGTGACGGTATGCACTATTCATCGGGGGGACGGGCG
The DNA here is from genome assembly GCF_035917475.1 of Nonomuraea fuscirosea. Taxonomy (NCBI): domain Bacteria; kingdom Bacillati; phylum Actinomycetota; class Actinomycetes; order Streptosporangiales; family Streptosporangiaceae; genus Nonomuraea; species Nonomuraea fuscirosea. The sequence continues at coordinate 4,919,145 of NZ_CP109074.1, forward strand.
GCGGATCCTTCCTGCCTACCCGTCCGCGGGATAGGCGAACCTGGTCAGCAGATCCCGCAACTGCTCGGCCTCTCCGGGCCCGAGGCCCGCCACCAGGCGCTCGGCCATCGGCTCCGCCGCGACGTGCGCCGCGTCGAACAGCTCGACGCCGCTCGGCGTGATCTCCACCGCGCGCACCCGCCGGTCTCCCGGCACGGCCTTGCGCACGGCCAGTCCCTTACGCTCCAGGTCGTCCACGACCCGCATGATCCCGGCCTTGTCCGACCCCGTCGCCGCCGCCAGGTCCCGCTGCACCGTCGGCCCACGATCGGACAGCACGATCAGCACGGCGAAGTGGCGCAGCTCGATGCCGAGCGGCCGCAGCGCCTCCGTCATCACCGCGGCCGCCCGCCAGTGGGCCTGGCGCAGCAGCAGACCGAGGGCGAAGGGCGAGGCGTCACCCGGCCGGTCGGTCGCCCGCGGCGGTGCCGCGGAAGGTAGGTCGGCGCTCATGAACCCACCCTACCAGCATCCTTTCACTCGATACGGTATCGAATGAAACAACTGTCCGTCATCACGAGACCAAGCCTGCGGCAGGGACGCGTGTCATCGGGCTGCCCCGGTGGTCCCGCGCCTAGCGTGTGCGCATGGACGACCGGATCAGCCGCCGATGGGAGGCCTTCAAGGAGTCGCCGTTCCTGCCCGCGACCGTGATCGTGCTGATCCTCTCCGCCGGCGCCGGGCTCTTCGCCGGTTCCTACACCTACGCCATGGCCAACCCGACCCCGCACCGCGTACCGGTCGCCGTGGTCGGGGTCAGCCATCAGACCGTGCGCGGCAAGGCCTTCGCCGCCGGCCTGGAGCGGGCGCTCGCCGCCTCCCTCGCCCTGTCCTTCGAACGCTCCTACGAGCAGGCCTGGGAGGCGGTCGAGGAGCAGCGCGTCTTCGCGATCATCGTGGTGCGCGGCGACGACGTCACGCTGAACGTGTCGAGCGCGTCGGGCGCGTCGGTGGCGCTGCTGCTCACCGAGGCGGCGCCGAAGGTCGCGCCCCGGGTCGGCGTCCGGCTGACGGTGCGCGACATCAACCCGCTGCAGCGGGGCGACCCGCGCGGGCTGGCGCTGTTCTACATCACGCTCGCGGCGGTCGTCATCGGGTTCATCGGAGCCGTTCAGCTCCACGCCAACGCCGCGGGACTGTCGGCGTGGCAGCAGATCGCCTTCACCGTGGCGTACGCGGCGCTCGGCGCGCTGTCCATCGTGGCCGTCGTGGACTGGGGGCTCGGCGCGCTGAACCTGCCGCTGCCGGAGTCGTGGTTCATCCTGGCGCTGACCATGTTCGCCTCGGGGATGGTGTTCGCCATGTTCCACACCCTCGTCGGGCGCTGGGCGATGGTGCCCACCTGGGGGCTGATGGTGCTGCTCGGCAACCCGTCCTCGGGCGGGGCGGTGTCCTGGCCGCTGCTGCCGTCGCCGCTGGGGGCCATCGGGCGCTGGCTGCCGCCGGGGGCCTCGGTCAACGCCCAGCACACCGCGGTCTACTTCGGCGGCCATCAGCGGGTGCTGCCGTACCTGGTGCTGGCCGCCTGGGGGCTGGTGGGGTGCGCCGTCTTCCTGATCCGGCGCTCGCGCGCCCCGGAGGACCCCGCATGACGCGGCGGCCGGCGTTTCGCGTGATCGTCCGCGCTGGTGCAGCATGGACGTTTCACCTTGAGTACTGAAATGAGTGATTCGCGTGTCACGTCGTCGTGCCCACATCTCGATGGTCGGCATCCCCGCCGTCAGCCACGTCCTGCCCAGCTTGGAGATCATCCGCGAGCTGGTGGCCCGCGGCCACCGGGTGACCTACGCCAACGACCCCGCGGTCGCGGAGCTGATCACCGGCACCGGCGCCGAGCTGGTCACCTGCACCTCCACCCTGCCGGTGGCGGACAACCTCTGGCCCGACGACCCGATCGCCGCGATGAGCCTGTTCCTGGACAACGCCGTCCAGGCCCTGCCGCAGTTGCGCGCCGCCTACGACGACGATCCCGCGGACCTCTACCTGTACGACATCGCCGGCTACGCCGCCCGCGCCCTCGCCGAGCGGCAGGGCCGCCCGCTGCTGCAGTTGTCCCCGACGTTCGTGGCCTGGAAGGGGTACGAGCAGGACGTGGCCGCGCAGTTGTGGGAGCTGCCGGGCGCCGGCGACTACCGGAAGAGGTTCGCGGACTGGCTGGCCGGCTGCGGGGCGACCACCCTCGACGTGGACGCCTTCTCCGGCCGGCCCGAGCGCGCCCTGGCCCTGATCTCCCGGGCGATGCAGCCGTACGCGGACCAGGTCGACACCAGTACGGTGACGTTCGTCGGCCCGTGTTTCGACCTGTCGGGCGAGGGGGACTCCTGGACCCGCCCGGCGGACGCCGGCAAGGTGCTGCTGATCTCGCTGGGCTCGGCGTACACGCGCCGGCCGGAGTTCTACCGCCGGTGCCTGGCGGCCTTCGGCGACCTGCCCGGCTGGCACGTCGTGCTGCAGATCGGGAAGTACACCGACGCGGGCGACCTGGGCGGCATCCCGGCCAACGTCGAGGTGCACCCCTGGGTGCCGCAGCGGGCCATCCTGGAGCAGGCCGACGCCTTCGTCACCCATGCCGGGATGGGCGGGTGCGGCGAAGGGCTGCTGGCGGGCGTGCCGATGATCGCCGTTCCGCAGGGCGCCGAGCAGTTCACGAACGCCGACCGGCTGGTGGAGCTGGGCATCGCCCGCCGGATCGACACCGAGGACGCCACGGCCGAGCGGCTGCGGACCGCGCTGATCGAGCTGACCACCGACCCGGAGGTCGCCCGCCGCTCGGCCCGGCTGCGGGCCGAAGCACAGGCCGAGGGCGGCACCGCGCGCGCCGCGGACCTCATCGAGGCCATGCTGCCCTGACCGCCCGGCGGGTGCTCAGTCGGTGCCGAAGGTGCCTTCGAGGCGGTGGCGGGAGCCCGGATGGAGGAGACGGGCCGAGCTCACCAGCACGTCGCCGGACCAGGTGCGGCGGCGGACGAGCAGGCACGGCTCGTGGCGGCCGACGCGCAGCAGCCGGCGCTCGGCGGCGTCGGCGAGCACCGCCTCGACGATGTGCTCGCCACGGGTGAGCGGCGCCACCTCGTTCAAGTAGGCGTGGGGGGTCTGCCGGGTGAAGTCGCGCTCCAGGTAGTGGGGCGCGCCGGCCGGGTTGACCAGGCGATCCTCCAGCTGGATGGGGGTGTCGTCCTCGAAGTGCACGATGAGCGTGCGGAACACGGTCGGCCCGGCCGCCGCCCGGAGCTCGGGATCGGCCGCGCCCGACGGCTCCTCGCGTGCGTAGACGACCTCGGTGCGGTGCCGGTGGCCGTGCCGCCGTACGTCGTCGGCGATGTTCCTGACCTGGAGCAGGGCCGAGGCGGCCTTGGGCGCGGCGACGAACGTGCCCACCCCCGCCCGCCGCACGACGAGGCCCTCGTGGGTCAGCTCGCGCAGCGCCCGGTTGATCGTCATGCGGGACAGGCCGAGCGCGCCGACGAGCTGGTGCTCCGACGGGAGCTGCTGGCCGTGGGCCCACCGCCCGGACCGCACGCCGGTCGCGATGATCGTCTTGACCCGTTCGTACGCGGGCGCGGAGGCGGGGCCGACCTGCTGGAACTGGGCGGCGAGTTCGGACTCGACCACCGTGATGGGCACCATGGCCTGGCGATCCTCAGGGCTCGGGGGACGGCGGGACGGGCTCGGGGACGGCGGGACGGAGGAGCTCTCCTGGCCGATGGCCGGAAGTTTATCTTCCTCCGCAGGGTAGCGAGCTGTATATACAGGACTGTACATTTCCCCCAGCCCCTGTATCCCCCAGGGCGCGAGAAGCGCGAGAGGCGGACCGCCATGCAGCACGACCATCCCCCGGGCGCGGCCCCCGCCGTGGAGCGCCGGACGATCGACGTGATCCCCGACGCCGAACGGCACGGCACGCCGCGCAGCCAGTTCACCCTCTGGTTCGGCGCCAACATGCAGATCACCGCGATCGTGGACGGCGCGCTCGCCGTCGTCTTCGGCGCCGACGCCCTCTGGGCGATCGTCGCGCTGCTCATCGGCAACGTGCTGGGCGGCGTGGTGATGGCGCTGCACTCCGCCCAGGGCCCGCGGCTCGGCCTGCCCCAGATGATCTCCAGCCGGGCGCAGTTCGGCGTGTTCGGCGCGGTCGTGCCGCTCGTCCTCGTCGTGCTGATGTACCTGGGCTTCGCCGCGACCGGCAGCGTGCTGGCCGGCCAGGCGCTCGGGCGGATCCTGCACGTGCCCGCGACCGCCGGCATCCTGCTCTTCGGCGCGCTGACGGTGATCGTCGCGGTGACCGGCTACCGGCTCATCCACACCGTCGGCAGGATCGCGACCGTGGTCGGCGTGTGCGGCCTCGGCTACCTGCTGATCGCCGTGTTCACCACGTACGACGTGGGCGCGGTCGTCGGCGTCAAGCCGTTCGAGGCGCCGACGTTCCTGCTCGCCGTGGGGCTCGGGGCGGCCTGGCAGCTGACGTTCGGCCCGTACGTCGCCGACTACTCGCGCTACCTGCCGCGCAGCACCCCCGAGTCGGCCACGTTCTGGAGCACGTTCGCGGGCAGCGTGATCGGCTCGCAGTGGGCGATGACGCTGGGCGCGCTGATCGCGGCCGTCTCCGGCGACGCGTTCGTCGGCGACCAGGTCGGTTTCGTCGGCGAGCTGGCCGGGCCCGCGGCCGTCGCGCTGCTCATCTACCTCGTGATCGTGGTCGGCAAGCTGACCGTCAACACGCTCAACGCCTACGGCGGCTTCATGTGCCTGCTGACGACCGTGACCGCGTTCAACGGCCGCTCGCGCATCTCGCCGGTGGCCCGCGCGCTCTACATCGTCGCCTTCACGGCCGTGTCGGTCGCGGTGGCGATCATGGCCAGCGCCGACTTCCTGAACAACTTCAAGAACTTCGTGCTGGTGCTGCTCATGGTGTTCACGCCGTGGAGCGCCATCAACCTCACCGACTACTACCGGATCTCCAAGGAGCGGGTGGACATCCCCGCCCTGTACGACCCGTCCGGCCGCTACGGCCGCTGGAACGTGCCCGCGCTGGTCTGCTACGCCTTCGGCGTGCTGATCCAGATCCCGTTCCTGGCCCAGAAGCTCTACACCGGGCCCGTCACCGAGCTGCTCGGCGGCGCCGACATCTCGTGGATCGTCGGGCTGGTGGCGACCGCCGCGCTCTACTACCCCTTGGCCAGGCGCACCGCCAACCCGCCCGCCGAGATGATCTACCCCTCCGCCGAGGCCGCACCGGCCCGCTGACGAAAGGAACCGAACATCATGGAAGGCGCACGCCCGGTCCGAGCCGCCCGCGGCAGCACGCTGACGGCTCTCGGCTGGCAGCAGGAGGCCGCGCTGCGGATGCTGCAGAACAACCTCGACCCCGAGGTGGCCGAGCATCCCGACGAGCTGGTGGTCTACGGCGGCACAGGACGCGCCGCCCGCGACTGGCGCTCGTTCGACGCGATCGAGCGCACGCTGCGCACGCTCAAGGCGGACGAGACGATGCTGGTGCAGTCGGGCCGGCCGGTCGGCGTCATGACCACCCACGAGTGGGCGCCGCGCGTGCTGATCGCCAACTCCAACCTGGTCGGCGACTGGGCCAACTGGGAGGAGTTCCGGCGCCTCGAGGCCGCCGGGCTGACCATGTACGGCCAGATGACGGCCGGTTCGTGGATCTACATCGGCACGCAGGGCATCCTCCAGGGCACGTACGAGACGTTCGCCGCTGTCGCGGCCAAGAGGTTCGGCGGCTCGCTGGCCGGGACGATCACGCTCACCGCCGGGCTCGGCGGGATGGGCGGCGCCCAGCCCCTGGCCGTCACGATGAACGGCGGCGTGGTGATCTGCGTCGAGTGCGACCCGTCCCGCATCCAGCGCCGCCTCGACCACGGCTACCTCGACGTGCGCGCCGACGACCTGGCGCACGCGCTGCGGCTGGCCACCGAGGCCAGGGACGCCCGGCGCCCGCTGTCGATCGGCCTGCTCGGCAACGCCGCCGAGGTGCTGCCGCGCATGCTCGCCGAAGGCGCTCCGATCGACGTCGTCACCGACCAGACCAGCGCCCACGACCCGCTCGCGTACCTGCCCGCCGGGATGGCGTTCGAGGACATGACCTTCGAGCGCGACAAGGACCCGGCCGGCTTCACCGAGCGGGCCCGCGCGTCGATGGCGCGGCACGTCGAGGCCATGGTCGGATTCATGGACGCGGGGGCGGAGGTGTTCGACTACGGCAACTCCATCAGGGGCGAGGCTCAGCTGGCGGGGTACGAGCGCGCCTTCGCCTTCCCCGGGTTCGTGCCCGCGTACATCAGGCCGCTGTTCTGCGAGGGCAAGGGCCCGTTCCGGTGGGCGGCCCTGTCGGGTGATCCGGCCGACATCGCCGCCACCGACCGAGCGATCCTGGAGCTGTTCCCCGGCAACGAGCAGCTGGCCCGCTGGATCCGCCTGGCCGGCGAGAAGGTGCACTTCCAGGGCCTGCCCGCGCGGATCTGCTGGCTCGGCTACGGCGAACGCGACAGGGCCGGCGAGCGGTTCAACGACATGGTGGCGAGCGGTGAGCTGCGGGCTCCGATCGTCATCGGCCGCGACCACCTGGACTGCGGGTCGGTGGCCTCGCCGTACCGGGAGACCGAGGGCATGCTGGACGGCTCCGACGCGATCGCCGACTGGCCGCTGCTCAACGCGATGGTGAACGTGGCCTCGGGGGCCTCCTGGGTGTCGATCCACCACGGCGGCGGGGTCGGCATCGGCCGCTCGATCCACGCCGGCCAGGTGACCGTGGCCGACGGCACCGCGCTGGCCGGGGAGAAGATCCGCCGGGTGCTCACCAACGACCCGGGCATGGGCGTGATCCGGCACGTGGACGCCGGCTACGACCACGCCGCCGAGGTCGCCCAGGACACCGGCGTACGCGTCCCGATGCGAGAGTCATGACGTCAGACTCCCTGAGGACCCGGCCGGTGTAGCGGGGGTGCGGCGCCTCTTACGCCGCACCCGGCAGCTCGTCGTCAGGAGCCGCGGGGGTCGGGGAAGCCCATCCAGCGCAGCAGGATCATCCGGGCGCCCTCGGGCGCGCTGTCGCGGTCGGAGCCGAAGCGGCGCACCAGCTTCAGGTACTCCTCGTGGAACTCCTTCAGCCGCTCCTTGGTCATGAAGGTGCTGGAGCGCGAGCCCTGCTGCCAGTCGCTGTCCTCGTCCCGGTCGCGGACGAAGGCCGACAGCAGGCGCAGGTCCTCGGCGAGCCGCGAGTCGCCCAGCCGCACGGCGAGGTCCTGCTCGGCGTCGGTCATGTCCGCGCGGGCCGGCAGCCGCCGGTCGGCCTTGACCACCTCCCACCAGCGTTCCCGCCCCTTGGCCCGCTCGCGCAGCTCGGTCACGAAGCCGGTGTCGGCGAGCAGCCGCAGGTGGTAGCTGGTGGTCCCGGTGTTCTGACCCATGGCCTTGGCCAGCGTGGTCGAGGTGGCCGGGCCGTGGTTGGCCAACTGGCGCAGGATCTCCCGCCGCAGCGGGCTGGCCAGCGCCTTCATCGCCGCAGGCGTGTGCATGACCGGGTCGGTGGACATCCGCCCAGCCTAGTGGTGTGCCGAAACCCTTGTGCAGAAGAACTGCTGCAGACTGCCCTCAGCCGCCGACGCGGTCAGGCCGCCGGCTGCTGTGCCGTCTGCTGTGCCGTCTGCTGTGCCGTCTCCGGGGCATCGCGGTCCGCCGGGTGCGGCTGGACGAGGACGGGGGCGTCCGACACGACCACGACCGAGTGCGGCAGCGCCCGCACGGGACCGCCGGCGCCGACCAGGTCGGCCAGGACGGAGGAGCGGGTGCGCTGCGGCGGGATGACCAGCCGGATCGGCCCCAGCGGCTGCCCGCCCTCCGCGCAGAGCGTCAGCTCGACCCGGGCGATCCCCGCGCTGACGTTGAGCAGGCTGAGCTGGTCGCCGGGCATGCATCCGTCGACGATCGTCATCTTCCGGTCTCCCGCCATGGTGCTCATCCGTGACTCCCGTCTGCCGCTGCGCCGGCCGTCCCGCTACCCCGGCCGGGCGGGATCTATCCAGGAGCGCCGATTTGGCGGTGGCTTTGCTATCGCCGGAGACCCCTTCGGGTACGTGCTCGGCGAAGCCGCAGGCAACCACCATCGGACCACGCACACCCGGCCGTCCCCGCAGCCGTCGCGCAGGACCGGCGGGGAACGACACAGGAGTGCACGATGGCCGATGAATCAGCCGTGCCCGTCCGGGCGAAGGACGTGAGCGTCGACGACGAGGGCCGGGTCACGATCGCCGATCCGGAGATCGCCCGGGCGCTGCAGGCCCTGGCCGGTGACGCGGAGCTGACGCCGCATCCGGAACATCCCGGGCATGTCGCCAACAACTGCTTCGGCGGCAACTGCTCGATGGGCTGCGCGCCCAAGTGAGCGCGGGCGAGCCGGCGGGCGTCTCCGCGTTCGATCGGGAGATGGCCGCGTCGTTCCGCAGCGACCGGCTCCATCTCATCCTCTTCCCCACCGAGCAGTGCAACTTCCGGTGCACGTACTGTTACGAGGACTTCGCCATCGGACGGATGCGTCCCGAGGTCGTCGAGGGCGTGAAGAACCTCATCGACCGGCGCCGCGACGACCTGGCGCACCTGCAGATCTCGTGGTTCGGCGGGGAGCCGATGCTGGCGCGGCCGATCGTCGAGGACGTGGCCGCGCACGCGAGCGAGGCCCGGCGGCGCAGGCCCGGCCTCGGTTACGACAGCGACATGACCACGAACGGCTACCTGCTCGACGACCCGGCCGCGCGCCGCCTGGCCGAGCTGGGCATCCGCAGGTTCCAGGTGTCGCTGGACGGGCCCGCCCAGCACCACGACCACACGCGGGTACGGGCTGACGGCCAGGGTACGTTCGAGCGCATCTGGCGGAACCTGTCGTCGATCCGCGACGGTTCGGCGGACGTGCGGGTGCTGCTGCGGGTCCACCTCACTCCGGGCAACCTGGCGGTGATGCCGGAGTTCCTCACCCGGGTGCGGGACACGTTCCTCGGCGATCCCCGGTTCCTGGTGTTCCTCAAGCGAGTGGTGCGGCTCGGCGGCCCCGGCGACGCGTCCATGGAGGTGCTCGACGCCGAGGACGCGAGGATCGCCGCGCTGGAGGAGATCATCCGGACGGACGGGCGGGGTGCGAGCCTGTTCCAGCCGGAGGAGGTGTGCTACGCCGCCCGCGCGAATTCGCTGATGGTCCGGGCGGACGGGCGGCTCGGCAAGTGCACCGTGGGGCTGTCGGAGCCGGCCAACACCGTCGGCCGGCTGCTGCCCGACGGCTCGCTCAAGGTGGACAACCCGCGCCTGCGCCAGTGGCTGCAGGGGTGGGAGTCGCGCGACCCCGAGCTGACCGCCTGCCCATACGAGGCGTTCACCCGGCAGGGCACCGGTCCCCGGGGCCCGGAGCTGCTCCAGCTGACGGAACGGCCCGGCGGGCCGCCGCGTCCGGCCGGTCAGGCCGGCGGGCGGTCGTACAGGCAGAACTCGTTGCCGTCGGGGTCGGCCATGACCACCCAGGCGACCTCGCCCTGACCGATGTCCACGCGGGTCGCCCCGAGGGCGACGAGCCGGTCGGCTGCGGCCTGAAGGTCCTGGCCGGGGGCGGGGACGAAGTCGAAGTGCAGCCGGTTCTTGCCGTGCTTCGGGTCCACCGGCGGACCGCCCCAGGTGATCTTGGGGCCGCCGTGCGGTGAGCGGATCGCGGTCTCCTCGTCCTGGTCCCAGACCAGCGGCCAGCCCAGCGCCTCGCTCCAGAAGTAGCCGACCCGCTGCGTGCCGTCGCTCGCGAGCGCCCCGACATAGCCGCAGTCGGCGAGGAACTGGTTGTCCGGGCCGAGGACGCAGAACTCGTTGCCCTCGGGGTCGGCCAGCACCACATGGCCCTCGTCGGGGCGCTGCCCGACGTCGATGTGCCGGCCGCCGAGGTCGAGCGCCCTCGCTACCTTCCGCTCCTGATCCTCCAGGGACGTGCTGGTCAGGTCGAAGTGCATCTGGTTCGGGCCGAGCTTCTTCTCCTCGGACGGCACGAACCGGATCCGGAACCCGGTGTCGTCGGCCGGCAGCAGCGTGATGCCGTCGTGCGGGTCGGCGGCCGCCTCCCAGCCCAGCATTCCGGCCCAGAAGCGGGCGAGATCCTCATGGTCGTTCGCGTCGAAGCAGAGTGCGACGAGCTCAGCAGTCATCCCGGATCTCCCATCCGCCGGTCACGGCCCTCCTGACACGGGGGCCGAGACCACGCTAGCCCGCGCGGCGACGGCGACGCCAACGCTTTTCGGGCGCGCTCATCCGCCGCTATGACAGCGATTCCGGACTTCTGCTATCAATGACGCAATCATGACCCGTTACCTGTATCTCACCCGCCACGGCGAGGCCACGCCGGACGAGAGCGGTCTCACCGAGAACGGCCGCCGCCAGGCCACGCTGCTCGGCGAGCGGCTGCGCGACGTCCCCCTCGCCGCCGTCCACCACGGCCCACTGCCCCGGGCCGCGGAGACCGCCGCGCTGATCGGGAAGCAGCTGCCGGACGTGCCGCTGCGGCTTTCCGAGGCCGCCGGGGACTACGTCCCGTACCGTCCCGGCGCGGACGAGCTGCCGCCGGAGCACGCCGGCCGTTACCTGGCCTTCCTGGAGCAGTTCCCCGCCGACGGGGGCGACGAGCTCGCCGCGCGGGCCATGGACGCGTTCACCGGCCCGGTGGCGGAGGGGACCAGGCACGAGCTGGTCGTGACGCACAACTTCCTGATCGGCTGGCTCGTCCGTGCCGCGCTCGACGCGCCGGAGTGGCGCTGGCTCGGCCTCAACCACGCCAACGCCGCCCTGACCGTCATCCGCTACAGCCCCGACCGCCCCGCCTCCGTCCTGTACTACAACGACATGGGCCACCTGCCGGCCGGCCTCCGCTGGACCGGCTTCCCACCGGACCAGCGGGTCTAGGCCCTTCCGCCGGCTTCGTCACGGCAGGACGACGACGCGTCCCCTGACCCGGTCGGGGCCGTGGTGCTCCAGGAGGCGGTGGGCCTCGGCGGCGTCGGACAGCGGCAGCCTCGCCCCGATCCGGACCCGGAGCCGCCCTTCGGCGAGCAGGGCGTTGATCGTCGTCGCGGCCGACCGCAGGTCGGCGATCGAGGCGTTGCTGATGACGAAGCCGCGGATGCTCAGGTCACGCGGGTAGAGGTCGCCCGCCGGCAGCACCGGCCGCGAGCGCAGCCCCGCCATGACGAGGACGCGCCCGCCCTGGACCAGCAGCGGCAGCGTGCTCTCGAGGTCGTTGACGCCGGAGTTGTCCCAGACGAGGTCCACGCCGTCCGGGGCCGCGTCCCTGACCCGTTCGGCCAGGTGCGGATCGCGGTAGTCGACGACGGCGCTCGCGCCGAGGGCCAGGCACCATTCGGCGTCCCGCGCGGACGCGGTGGCGACGACTTTCGCGCCCGCGGCCACGGCGACCTGGACGACGGCGCTGCCGACACCGCCGGCGGCCCCGTTGACGAGGACGGTCCGGCCGGCCCGGAGCCCGCCCTCGCGGAACAGCCCGACGCAGGCGGTCGCGGCGGTGTGCAGGGTGCTCACGGCGAGGTCCGGCGGCACGTCGGGCGGCAGCCGGTACAGCCTGTCGGCGGGCACCACCGCGTACTCGGCGAACGACCCCTGCCGGCCGTCGTGGCCGAGGCTGTTGCACCACACCCGCTCCCCCGGACGGAACGCGGAGACTCCGGCGCCGTGCGCGGCGACCGTGCCGACCAGGTCACGGCCGATGACGAACGGGAACGGGGTGTGGGTGCGGTAGGCGCCCGAGCGGACGAACGTGTCGACCTGGTTGACGGCCAGCGCTTCCGTGCGGACGAGCACGTCGGTCGGTCCCGGCGCCGGGACCGGCAGCTCACCGATCGTGATCCGGTCGGCCGGGCCGAGGCCGGTGATGTACGCGGCCGTCATGACCGCAGGAACGTTCTCCATCCGGTCGTTCCTGTCCACGAGCTCCCACCGCGAAACCGCGGGGACATGCCGATCAGCGCCTAGGGATACCCGCCGGAATTCATCCCGCGCCGGGCCCGATGTCCGGCGGGTTCGCGATGGCGGTCCCGTAGTGGCCCACCTTCCCGTCTGGGGCCTGCGGACAACCCGTCCGGGTCGCCTCGGGTCACCGGGCGTCGAAGGCGGTTCTGGAGTCCAGGATGCCGGTGGCGTTGCGCTCCGCCCAGCCGGCCAGGGCGCGGACGACTTCGAGCAGGCTGCTTCCGCGCGGGGTGAGCGCGTAGTCGACCCTCGGGGGTTTGGTGTCGTGGACGGTCCGCGTCACCAGGCCGTCCCGCTCCAGCCCGCGCAGGGTCGCGCTGAGCATGCGTTGCGTGATGGGGGCGCTCATGCGGCGCAGCTCGTTGAAGCGCAGGGTGGTGTCGCCGAGCTGGCAGATGACGATCACCGACCACTTGTCGCCGATGCGTTCGAGCACGCCGCGGATCAGGTCGCGGCCTTCTTCGCACAGGCCGTCGTCAGCCAGGATCGGGAGCGGTTCCGCCATGGCCCCCAGTATACGGACGGTACCTGGTTCCGTTCCGGAACGGTTCTCCCGGTGATACCTGCGCACTTGAAAGTGCTCTCTTGTCGCTTTTGCCCCTTGGTGCGAGGGTACGAATGTCGTACCAGGTAACTAAAGAGAACCGTATGGGAGCTGCGATGATGCGAGCCATCGGCCTTTTCGAGTTCGGCGGGCCGGACGTGCTTCGGGTCATGGATCTGCCGGATCCGCACGCCGGGCCCGGCGAGGTCCGGGTGCGGGTGCACGCGGCGGCCGTTAACCCATCGGACACGCTGCTGCGCTCCGGCGCTAACGCTCACGTGCTCGCCGGCGTGCCGGGCCCGTACGTGCCCGGGATGGACATCGCCGGCGTGATCGACGAGATCGGCCCGGGAACCGAGACCGGCCTCGCCGTGGGCGAGCCGATGATGGCGATGGTGATCCCGGTCGGCCAGGCCGCCGGCGGCTACGCCGAGCACGTCGTGCTGCCGGCCGGCTGGGTCGTCCCCGCGCCCGCCGGCCTGGACCACGTGGCGGCGGCGACCCTGCCGATGAACGGGCTCACCGCCCTGCTGGCCCTCGACCGGCTGGCCCTCGCTCCTGGCTCGGTGCTGGCGGTGATCGGGGCCGCCGGGGCTCTCGGCGGGTACCTGGTGCAACTCGGCGGACACGCGGGCCTGACGGTCCTCGCCGACGCCGCCCCCGCCGACGAGGCCCTGGTCCGCGAGCTGGGCGCGACGAACGTCGTCCCTCGCGACCGGACCAGAACAGACGCCGCTGCTCGCGACCTGCCCGCGACGGACCCCGCCCCAGGGGGATCGGGCGTTGCCGCTCGTATCCGGGCGTTGTATCCGGACGGCGTGGACGCCCTCGCCGATACCGCGCTCGTCGGGACTGGTCTGCTCGACGCCGTCCGCGACGGCGGAACCTACGCCCGTTTCCGTGACGAGAAGCTGCCCGGCGGCCAGGTGCCGAACGCCGGCGGCCGGGTCACGGTGCTGACGCCGTTCGTCCCGGAATACGCGGGCCGGACGGACAAACTGCGCCAGATCCGCGACCTCGCCGAGCAGGGCGTGCTCACCCCGCGTGTCGCGGCCACCCTCCCGGCGAGCGAGGCGGCCGAAGCACACCGGCGACTCGAAGCCGGCGGCGTCCGCGGCCGCATCGTCCTCACCTTCTGAACCCCGATCCCGGTCATCGCGCTCATCTTCTGAGCCCGAGCCTGGCCATTGACGTCACCCGACAACACTGAGGAGTCATCATGTCCACGCGTTTCACCGACAAGGTCATCCTGATCACCGGCGCCACCTCCGGCATGGGCCGCGCAGCTGCCGAGCGGCTCGCCGATGAGGGGGCCAAGGTCGTCCTGGCTGCCCGTGGCAAGGAAGCGGGAGAGGCGCTGGTGGCCGGCCTTCGGCTCGCCGGGCGGGAGGCCACCTTCGTCCCCACCGACGTACGCGAGGAAGGGCAGGTGGCGGAGCTGGTCCGGCAGACGGTCGAACGGTACGGCCGGCTCGACGGCGTGTTCAACAACGTCGGGGCCGCCACGGCGGCAGGGGCGGTGACCGAGATCGACGGCGACGCCTGGCAGGGGGACCTCGCGCTCAACCTCAACAGCGTCTTCTTCGGCCTGAAGCACCAGATCCCGGCGCTGGGAGCGAGCGGCGGGGGCGCGATCGTGAACAACGCCTCCATCCTGGGCGTGACCGGGCAGGCTGGGATGGCCTCCTACAGCGCCGCCAAGCACGGCGTCATCGGTCTCACCCGTTCGGCGGCGCTCGACGCGGCCCCGGCCGGCGTACGGGTCAACGCCCTGGTCACCGGCGGCGTCGACACCCCGCTGCTGCGGGCGGGCATGGGCCCGACGCCGGAGGAGTCGATGCGGATCGCCGCGGCGATGCACCCGATCGGGCGGATCGGCCGGCCGGAGGAGGTCGCGGCGTTCGTGGCGTTCCTGCTCAGCGACGAGGCCGGCTTCATCACCGGCGCCGCCCTCGCGATCGACGGCGGCATCACCGCCGCCTGACAACCCCACCGTTCAGGCCGCACGCGACCCCGGCCCGCGTCCGCCCATGCCCGGCACACGGCGTCAGTCCGCCCCCTCCGCGTCCGGCGCACGACGTCCATCCGAGCCCGGCCACGCCCGGCAGGAGACGTCAGTCCCAAACCAGCCATGCCTGGTGCGCGACGTCAGGCTGAGCCCGGTCATGCCTGGGGGACGGTGCCGGCCGGGGTCGGGTTCAGGGAGTGGAAGAGGGTGGTGACGAGCTGGGCGAGGTCTTCGGAGTGGGCTTCGGCGAGGGCCGGGGTGCCGATGACGCGGCGCATCAGCCACACCCCCGCCTGCACGGCCAGCATCAGCTCCGCCCGCACCTCTGCCCCCGCGCCGGACAGCTCCTCGGTGAGGTGGCGGCCGGCGTGGCGGCCGATCGCCTCGCGCATGATCTCCGCCGCGCGCGGGTTGGCGGCCGACCGGAGCATGAGCAGGAACGGACCCAGCTCCTCGGCGGCCGGCGCCGTCCGTGACACCAGCGTGCGCGCGGTGCTCGCGGCCAGTTCCCGGCCCGTGCCGGTGATGACGGTACGCGGCGCGAAGGCGACGTCGACCGCTTCGGCGAACAGTTGCTCCTTCGACCCGAAGTAGCGGTTGATGAGCATCGCGGTCACCCCCGCGTTCCCGGCGATGTCGCGGACCCCCACCCCGTCGTAGCCGTGCCGGGTGAAGGCGGCGACCGCCGCGTCGAGGATGGCCTGCCGGGTGGCGGCGGCGTCGCGTCTGCGCCGGTCGGGTGCGGGTCGGTCGCTCATTCTACAAGTGTATAGTTCGCCTCAGTTACGAACGTGTACACCGGCGAACGGCCCGCGTCACGTCACAGTGCCGTGGTGCCCTTCGCGGTGAGCCGGTCCGAGGCGGGCAGTCGCTCACTCTACCGATCTTGAAGAGGCCCGTTCAGGCGCTTTCCGGCACGAATTCATGGCTTGCCCGGCGGCCGGGCGGCGCTCATCGTAGAGGCAACGATCCTTACCGGCAGGGGGATGATCGGCATGTCCGACGACGAGGTACGCCACCTTTTCCAGACCGTCGACACGTTCGACCCGGACGCGTTCGCGAAGTTGCTGGCCGAGGACGCCACGATGGTGTTCGGCAACGCCGAGCCGCTGGTGGGCCGCGAGGCCGTCGCCGACGGGCTGCGCGCGTTCTACGCCACCATCGGGGGCCTGCGGCACCGGATCGTCAGGCACTGGCGGGTCGGTGCGGACAGCATCGCCGAGACCGAGGTCACCTACCACCGGCTCGACGGCAAGGACGTCAGCGCCGCCGCCGTGACGATCTGGCGCACCCGCGACGACGGCCTGATCTCGGACTACCGCATCTTCATCGACCTGGCACCTTTGTACGCGACAACCTGAGGGCCTTGGCCGGCGGCTTCGGGCGTCGTCAGGCGAAGTCCGCCGCCGTCATGCCGGGCGGATGGCCGGGCGGCCACTGGACCAGCTCGATCCGGTAGCCGTCGGGGTCGGTCAGCCACGACGTCCAGAACCCCGGGCCCAGCTCCGCCGGCGGCTCGGCCGTGACGCCCTTGGCCGCGAGGCCGGCGATCGTGGCGTGGAGGTCGTCCACCTGGATGACGAGGTGGTTGACGGCGCCGGTGTCCTTGACCGGCCTCGCGGGATCGTGCACGAGTTCGAGGCTCACGTACGGGTCGCCGGGCAGCTTGAGCATGGTCAGGCTGCCGAACCCCGTCTCCGGGACCCGGCCAAGCTCGGCGTAGCCGACGGCGGTGTAGAAGGCGAGCGAGCGGTCCAGGTCGGTGACCCGCAGCCCGAGGTGCAGCATGCGCATGCCCGGCAGGCTAGGGGCCGACCGGCCGGGATGGGGCAGCGAATCGCGATAAGTCCGGCCGATGCCCGGCTGCCGCCCTGTCCTGCCTTGTCGCCTCCACCGAGAATCGGGATTCCACCAGGAGGAGGCTGACATGGCATTCACAAGATCGACGGGACGCCGGCCGGTCGTCGTGCTGGGCGCGGCCGCCGTGCTCGGCACGGTCGTCACGCTGCTGACCGGCGGAAGCGCCGCCGCCAGCGCGAGTACGAGCACCAGTACGGGTACGAGTGCTGCGGTCGCGCTGGCGGTCGCCTGCAGCGACGGCTCCATCCCCCGCGACTACTACTTCGACTCGTCGTACAACAACCCCAACGCGTGCCTCAAGTGCCAGGCGGCGGGCGCGGTGCTGGAGGCCACCGGCAACTGGCGGGCCTTCTGCAAGCGCCGCTACAACCCGGCCGGCACGCTCACCCGGGTGGACCTCTACCGCTTCTGCCTCGTCTGCCGGAGCCCCGAGGCGGTCCGCGCCGGCCGCCCGTGACGGGTCAGGAGACGAGTTTCCCGAAGTCGGGGGCGTACACGGTCATCCAGTGGGGACGCAGCCGGAAGTAGACCACGTCCTTCTCCCAGTCGAAGGCGTCCTGGCCGTAGTGGTCCTTGAAGTAGGCGAGCAGGTCCGGCCAGTCCGCGGCCGGCTCGCCGTCACGGGGGTTGAGGATCTCGGCCTCTCCGTGGGTGAACACGCCCAGGTCCTCCCCGAGCAGGTACGCGGCGCTGGCGGCGGGCCTGGCCGCGAGATGGCGGGCCTTGGCCGCGTCGCGCGCGGTGCCGAAATGCCATCTCCCGTGCAGGAAGTGCCCGTCCACGCCGCTGATCCGCGGCTCGCCCTTCGCCGTCACGGTGGACAGGGCGAGGGTCCGCATCCCGGTGAGCACCTGGGTGAGCTGCTCGGCGGTCAGAGTGCTCGCGCCGCCGATGATCGAGCGGAGATGCGGGGTGGAGCGGGCGAGAGAGGCGTCGAGGAGGGCTTGCAGCTCCTTGAGCTCTTCCGGCGTTTCGTGCATCGAGGTCCTCGTCGAGTCATGGCCGGCCCTGGTGGCCGGGCGTCGGTGTCCATGCTCGACCGAAAACCCGACACCTCCTGTCATCTTTCCGCGCGCCGTGTCCGGACAGCCTCAGCCACCCTGGGCAGCCTCAGCCGTCTGGGCGGCTTCAGCCGCCCTGGGGGCCGGAGGTCGGTGCCGTGCCGGTCCCGCCTGAGTCGCCTGTGCCGCCCGTGCCGCCTGAGTCCCCGGTGTCGCCGGAATCGCCGGTGCCGCCCGAGTCGCCGGTCCCGCCGGAATCGCCCGTACTGCCGGAATCGCCGTTGTCGTTCAGCGTCGGGTCGCCGTCGTCCCCGAGCGGGTCCTCGTCGGACGTGCCCGTGTCGCCGCCGTCGTCACCGCCGTCGTCGACGGTGCCGTCACCCGGGTCGCCGGCGCCGCAGGAGGGGTCGCCGGGGCAGGCCGGATCGGTGCCGAAGTCGTCGCCGCCGGGCTCGTCCGGTTCCTTGGTCGGCTTGGGCTCCGGCTTGTTCACCAGGTCGTGCGGCTCGCCGGCGAAGGCGGGCGCGGGGAACGGCTCGACCGGCTTGCCCTCCATCGCGAGCGTCATGAAGTCGCGCCAGATCTTGGTGGGCGTGCCGGCACCCTGGATGTTCCCGAGGGAGACCTCCTTGGGCAGCGGGTAGCCGTTGGCGTCCTTGAGGATCTTCTTCGTCTTCGGGTTGCGCTGCGGGACCTCTTTGTACATCCCGACGGCCGCGGACAGTTGCGGGGCGTAGCCGACGAACCAGGCTTCCTTGTTCTCGTTGTTGGTGCCGGTCTTGCCGGCGATCGGCCGGCCGCCGGGCAGCGCCGTGCCGGCCGCGGTGCCGTTCTTGACCACCTGCTGCATCGCGTACGTGGCGTCGGCGGCGGTGTCGGGGCTGATGACCGTGGCCGGCTTGCCGGCCTCCTGCAGGACGGTCTTGCCGGTGTACGCCTTGACCGAGATGACCACGTGGGCGTCGTGATGGACGCCGCCGTTGGCGAAGATGCCGTACCCGGCGGCCTGCTCGACCGGGGTGACCAGGCCGGCGCCGATGGACATGCCGTAGGCGTGGTCCTTGATGGCCAGGGCCAGGTCCTTCTTGTCGATCCCGGCGCCCTCGGCGATCTTCTCGACCTCCTCCAGGCCGACCTCCTGCGCCATCGTGGCGAACGCGGTGTTCACCGACTGGGCAGTGGCCTTGTCGATCTGCACGGCCGCGCCGACGTCGTGCGAGTTGCGGATCGGCTTGGTGCCCGGCAGCGTGACCGGGCCCTTGCCCGACACGAAGCTCTTGAGGCTGTAGCCGCTCTCCAGCCAGGCGGCCAGCACGTACGGCTTGAACGCCGACGCGGCCTGCTTGTTGGCGTCGAAGGCGTTGTTGGTGAAGCTCTTGAGATAGTCACGGCCACTGTAGAAGGCGATCACGCGGCCGTTGCGCGGGTCCACGGCGGCCATGTTCGCGCGGATGTTCTTGTCGCCGATGGCGTCGAGGTTGCTCTCGACCGTCTTCTTCGCGGCCCGCATCAACCTCTTGTCGAACGTCGTCGTCACGCGGTACCCCTCGGCGCGCAGGCGCTCGCGGGTGATCCCCCGCCGCTCCAGCTCGCGCTGGACGATGTCGACCATGTAGCCGTTGATGCCCTTGAGCGTCTCCTTCTTGTCCGGCCTGGCGAGCTTGGGGAACTTCGCCGTGGTGCGCAGCGAGCCGTACTTCGCCGGGTCGACGACGCCCATGCCGTCGATGACGTACGCGAACCGCTCCTTCGTCGGCGCGAAGTTCTTCTTCGCCTCCGCCGCGTCGAACGCGTCCGGGCTCTGGATCCGGCCCGCCAGGTAGGCGGCCTGGGCGGGAGTCAGCTTCTCCACGTCCCGGTCGAAGAACGCCTGCGCGGCGGCCTGGATGCCGTCCGCGCCGCGGCCGAAGTAGATCGTGTTGAGGTAGTTGGCCAGGATCTCGTCCTTGGACATCTCCTTGCCCGCGCGGATGGCGACGAAGATCTCCTTGACCTTCCGCTGGATCGTCCGCTCCTGGCTGAGGCCGTCGTAGTAGCCGCGGGCCATCTCCTGCGTGATCGTCGAGCCGCCCTGGACCTGCTGGCCGGTCACCGTGCTCCACACCGCACGCGTGATGCCCGACACCGAGATGCCAGGGTCTGTCCGGAACGTACGGTTCTCCGCGGCGATGAAGGCGTCCTGGACGTGCCGGGGGATCCGGGAGATGTCGACGATCTCGCGCTTCGTGCCCAGGCGGGCGATCTCGGTCTTGCCGTCCCGGTAGTAGATGATGCTGCCCTGCTCGATGGCCTGGTCCTGGGTCTCGTCGGGCAGCGGCGTGTTGGCGTACGCGACCATGATCATGCCGAACAGGCCCGCCACCAGGACGGTGACGCCGACCACCACGATCTTCCAGCTGGGGACGAAGCGCTTCCAGCCGCTGCGGCGCGAGCCGCGCCGCCCCGCCGGCTCGTCCCGCCCACCGGGACCTTCACCGCCGGGACCACCACCGCCGGGACCGCCGCCAGGGCCGCCACCGCCAGGGCCCTGCCCACCAGGACCGCGGCCACCTGGACCACCGGGACCCTGAGCGCCCTGAGCACCGTGACCAGCCGGACCGTCGCCGCCGGACCCGCCCGGCCTCCTGCGACCGCTCCTGCGCCGCCGCGTACCCGGCTGCGCGTCGGGTGGGGCTTCCGACGGGACGCCCGATGGAGCGCCCGGCTGGGGAGCCGGCCGCTCGGCATGGGCGGAGAAGGGCTCGCCGGGCGCGCCGCCCTCGGACGGGCGCTGACGTCTCCCCGGTCGAGCCGACGCGCGGGCCCGCCCTCCGGTGTCCCGAGGGCGGCCGGTCGGCTCCGGGCCGTTGCTGCTGTAACTCACGGGTCCTTTTCGATCATCCGGCGACATGGTCCACGACGTCTTCGGCGGCGGAACGCGGCCCGGTCAGGCGCCGCCGCCCCGGGCTCACGGAATGGACCGTGCCCCCGGAACCGGTGGCGAGGTGCCGTACCGGTTCGGCGGGTCGCCTGTTCCGAGGACGAAGGAGACCAAACAGATGTCTCTAGGATAACTCTGGCAGACATTTACCACTCTGACGCGTTATTTCTCCGTATTCGCGCCCTGAGCCGCCTGTCCGCCGGACCCTCCTCGCAGGTCAGGACCTCAGGAGATGCGCGTACGACCCATCCAGACATTGCGCGCATGGAAGTACGTGTCGCCCGCCGGGCCCGGCTGTGCCGGCCAGTCCTCGTCGTCGGGGCCGTCCAGGTCCGACGCCCATGAGCCCATCTGGAGGTTGATGATGAGGTACTGCGGGACGCCGGCCCAGCCCTTGCCCCGGTGCGTCGCCACCCATTCGAGCTGACCGCCCGTGGTGCCGAGGTAGTAGTCGCACATCACGTCCGGGCCGTCCTTGTACAGCCAGACGCGGTACTTGCGGAACGCCTGGTACGGGTCCGCGACGGGCACCGGCGCCCGCGTGACGAAGGCGTCGCCGTCCTGGGTCTCGCCCGGGTCGCCGCTGGAGGTCTTGTTCCAGGTGTTGAACAGGTTGGTCGAGTCGCCCACGTACTCCAGGATGTCGCTCTCCGGCGGCCAGTTCGGCTCGGTCCCCGTGGTCCAGAACGCCGGCCAGACGCCCAGCCCGGTCTGCGTCCTGAACTCGCCCTCGATGTCGTACTCGGGGAACTCGTCGTCGACGACGATCTGCTCCTTGGCGTGGATCGCGCCGGAGCGGTACCACAGCGGGGCGTGGGGCGCGTGCGCGCTCTCCCCCGCCGGCGCGGACAGCCTGGTCGCGGTGAGGGTCAGCACGCCCCCGGAGAGCGAGACCTGGCTCGCCTGCATCAGCGCGGCGCCGTTGTGGGTGTCGGGGTCGCCGTCCCAGGGGTAGAGCAGGTTCCACTCCTTGGTGAAGTTCGTCCAGCTGTTGAAGGACGACTTCTCGATGAGGTTCTCCCAGGTCTCGGCGGCGCGGCCGGCGCGGGAGGCGGCCCGGGCCCTGGCGGCGTCGCGCGCCTCGGCGGAGGCGGCCCGCGCACCGGCCGCCATTCCCAGAGTGAGGCCGCCGACGGCGGCGGCCGAGGTCAGCAGGCGGCGCCGGTTGATGCCGTGCTCGGACATGTCCGTCCTTCGTCCCGCGTCAGGGGGCGGTACGGGACTTCACCCACGGGTGCCTCGCCACCGACAGCCCTCGCCCAAGTCAGTGATCATGGTCAAGCGGCATCAGTATGCCCGACCGGATCATGATCCGCGAGAGGTGATCACCGGGCGATCGGCGGTACGGCGGCCAGCGCGAAAATGGAGGGCCGAAACCCCGCCTCATCGGCTAGGTTGTGGCTGCCTTCGGACGAGACGGAATGGAGCGCATATGAGCAGTGGCGTCACATTGATCAGGAACGAGCGGCTCGCGGAGGTCGAGTACGCCTACGCCGCCGTCGCCGACGCGCCGGTGCGCTCCATCTGGGTGGCCGGGGCCTGCCCCCTCGACCTCAAGGGCGAGACCGTCGCGGTCGGCGACTACGCCGGTCAGACGCACCAGGTGATGCGCAACCTGGTGACCGCGCTGGAGGAGGCGGGCGCGGCGCTGACCGACGTCGTCAAGACCACCGTGTACGTGGCCTCCTCCCAGCAGAGCGACCTGGTCAAGGCCTGGGAGGTGTATCGGGAGTACATGGGCGAGCACGACGTGCCCAGCACCCTGCTCGGCGTGACCGTGCTCGGCTACAGCGACCAGCTCGTCGAGGTCGAGGCCGTCGCCGTGCTCGCGGCCCCGCCGGCGTCCGGCTGACCTCACCCCGGCGTCCGGCTGACCCGCCTCGGCCGTCGTGGGCCCGTGTCGGTCAGGACGGCCGCCCGAGTTCACGCCCGTAGGCGTCCAGGACGAGGCCGTGGAAGTGGTGGACGGCGTGCTCGGACAGGCCCGAGCCGCCGGGGTCGTACACGATCTTCCCCTGGGTGAAGGCGGGGGTGCGCATCCCGCGCTGCACGCTCTCCACCAGGGCGATGTCCTCCACCTGCAGCACCTCGTCGATGTAGCGGATGCTGTCCAGCTCGGCCGCGTCCGGCTCCGCGGTCTCCAGGTAGAAGTCCCAGGTCTCGCGGGTGCGTGCAGGACCGTCGGGGATGATCTGCAGCACCATGAAGTTGCCGCGGCCCGGATAGCGCAGCAGGCAGGTGTTGGGCCACAGCCACCACACGGCGTGCTCGGTGACCGTCGCGCCCGACACGTCGTAGGCGGAGTTCGCCGCCTGTCCGGCCTGGGCCATGTGGCTGGACCAGATCCCGTGCGTGGTGACCCGGTAGGTGCTCATGTCCACCAGCGAGACGAAGTCCTTGTGCGCCACGTGGCAGTGGTAGCACTCCAGGAAGTTGTCCACGACGTTCTTCCAGTTGGAGGCGATGTCGTAGGTGAGCCGCCGGGCGAGGGTCAGCTTGGCCACGTCCGGCGCCCGCGCCGTGATCTCCGCCTCCAGCCCCGCGGCCTGCGCGCCCAGCGGGGCCGCCTCAGCGTCGAGGTTGACGTACACCATGCCGCCGAACTCGGTGACCTGGATCCGGTCCAGGCAGACGCCCGAGACGTCGAAGCCCGGCATGCCGCCGGTGTTCCTGGCCCGCCGCAACCGGCCGGTCAGGTCGAAGTTCCAGGCGTGGTACGGGCACACGATGCTGCGCCGCACCCCCGAGCCGGACAGCAGCTCGTGCGCCCGATGCTTGCACACGTTGTAGAAGGCCCGCAGCGTGCCGGCCTCGTCGCGGACGGCCACGATCGGCAGGCCGGCCACCGTGCCCGTCACGTAGGCGCCCGCCTCCCGCAGCAGTTCCCCGTGGCACAGCCACTGCCACGTGCGGGCGAAGATCGCCCGCCGGTCGACGCCGAACCAGGCCGGATCCGTGTAGGCGTCGGCGTGCAGCGACATCGACAGCGCGGGGTCGGGGTCGTAGCCGGCGCGGATGTGGTCGAAGGCGGGGCTCGCGTCCGGTGTCACCGTACCTCCCGTGCGGGCGCCGGACGCGTGCGCGGACGGCATCCGGGCGTTCCGGTCAGAAGGAGACTAAACAGCCGGGCTGGGCGCGTTCAAGCCCTCGGGGAGTCATCGGCCCCGCGGTTTCGGTGACATATCCGGCCGGACCGAATACGGTGTGTCGTTGACGATCGGCCACAGCCCGCCAGCCCCCCGGGAGTCTGCTCTTGCGTACCGCAGCCGCGATCCTCTCCTTCGTCCTCGCCCTCACCCTGCCACCCGCCGTCCCGGCCGGCGCCGCCCCCGCCGCGATCCCCGCGCCGGCCGCCGCATCCGCGTCCGTCTCCGGCTCCCTGGCCGGGTTGCCGGGCGGGAAGTCCACGTTCGTCGTCTCGCAAGGGCATCTGAAGGCCTCGTCGCGGCAGAACTGGCTGCGGCTGGGCAGCTACCGCTTCGCCGCGAACGGCACGGTGAGCGCCTCCCTGTACCTGTGGTGGCAGCGCAACCCGAAGGCCAGGCAGCGCACCGGCACCAGGCCCGACCCGAGCTGCACCACCAAGGCCGGCGGTGTCGCCTCCAAGCCCCGGGCCTGCGAGGTGCTGACCGCCGGCGGCTTCACCGGCGCTCCCGACGAGAGCCGTACCGGCACGTACAGCGTGGCGGGCGACGTGCTCACGATCCGGTGGAAGATCGCCCAGAAGTGGACGGAGCAGTGGAACGTGCGGCGCTCGCCGGACGGCAAGCTGGCCCGCCTCGACCTCAGGAGCAGCACCCTGGCCACGCACGGGTACGGCTACGGCAGCAACGCCGCGCTCGGCACCCGGCGCGCGATGACCTCGGTCAAGGCGTTCCCCGGCTCGCTGCGGCAGGACCTGACGAGCTGGGCCAGCGGCAAGATGGTCAGCTCACGTAACCAGCCGTTCGGCCACTCCGCCTTCCGCGCCTGCGCCGCCACCACGTCGTGCCTGACGTACCTGCAGCCGTCCTCGCGCGGCGCGTGCCAGAAGTCGGGCGGCTGCCCCAAGTACGGTGGCGGGACGCGCGCCAACGTCAGCTCGATCCAGTACTACCTGACGATGATCTCCAAGACCGACCGCCGCGACACGCTCTGGCACTGGTGCACCTGCCTGGCGATGGAGCGCGGCCAGTTCTGCTACACGGGCAACTCGCACGTCAAGCCGCTCATGCAGATCATCGACGACTCGGGCGCCTTCCGCGGCTGGGTCGGCGCGGAGGCGTCCTTCTCTACCGGTTCCCGGGCCTCGGACATGCTGGCGGTGCTGCGCATCTCCGACTTCCGCTGACACCGGGCTCGCCCGAGTTCCCACGCCGCACGGCGGGCGCGAAAACGCGCGCCCGCTCTTCGTCATGCCCGGGGTGTGCTCCGTCACGTCTCTCCCTCGGACTTGCTTAAGCGGAACAGCATTCCGTATAGTTCCGGAGAGGCGTTCCGTTTCGGGTTCCAGCGTACGGCATCCATGCGGTCCGCCCGGTATTTCCCTCTCACCTCAGGAGACATCCGCATGCAGTACCGCACTCTCGGCGGAACCGGCATCCAGGTCAGCCCCTACGCGCTCGGCGCGATGATGTTCGGTGGCGTCGGCAACCCCGACCACGACGACTCGATCAAGATCATCCACCGGGCCCTGGACGCGGGGATCAACTTCGTCGACACCGCCGACATGTACTCGAACGGCGAGTCCGAGGAGATCGTCGGCAAGGCGCTCAAAGGCCGCCGCGACGAGGTCGTGCTGGCCACCAAGGCCCGCTTCCCGGTGAACTTCAACCCCCGCGGCGGCACGGCCTTCGTCCCCAACCGGTCGGGCGCCTCCCGCCGCTGGCTGATCCGCGCCCTGGAGGACTCGTTGCGCCGCCTGGGCACCGACTACATCGACCTCTACCAGATCCACCAGCCCGACCCCGACACCGACATGGAGGAGACCCTGTCGGCCCTCACCGACCTGGTGCGGGCCGGCAAGGTGCGGGCCTTCGGCACCTCGTCCATGCCGGCCTCCGACATCGTGCGGGCCCACTGGACCGCCGAACGGCGCGGCCTCCTCCGTCCGCGCACCGAGCAGCCGCCGTACTCGATCCTCAACCGCGGCATCGAGCGCGAGGTCCTGCCCGCCGTGCAGGAGTTCGGCATGGGCACCCTGGTCTGGAGCCCGCTCGCCGGCGGCCTGCTCACCGGCCGCTACCGCAAGAACCAGCAGAGCACCGCGCATCGCGCCCAGTTCGGCTTCCGGCACCTGCAGGACGAGCGCCGCCTGGACGCCGTCGAACGGCTCATCCCACTCGCCGAGGAGGCCGGGATGCCGCTGAACCACCTGGCCATGGCCTTCGTCATCGCCCACCCCGGCGTCACATCGGCGATCATCGGGCCGCGCACCATGGAGCACCTGGACAGCTCGCTCGCCGGGCTCGACGTCACGCTCACCGACGACGTCCTCGACCGGATCGACGAGATCGTGCCGCCCGGCACCGACATCGGCCGGCTCGACATGGCCTACGACACGCCCGCCGTCCTGCGGCCGGGCCTGCGCCGCCGGCCCGCCGCCGAGCGCGCCGCCGCCTGACAGCCGCCACACGAAGGGCTATCTCATGACTCATCGGCAACATCCCCTCGGTACGGGATTCACCGCCGCGTCGACGGCCGACGAGGTGCTCAAGGGCATCGACCTGTCCGGCACGAACGTGGTCATCACCGGCGGGAGCGCCGGGCTCGGCCTGGAGACCACCCGTGCGCTCAGCGGCGCGGGGGCGTCCGTCACCGTGGGGGCGCGCGACCCCGGCCGCGCCGCCGCCGCGCTGGCGGGGATCGAACGCGTCGAGATCGACCGGCTGGACCTGCTCGACCCGGCCTCGATCGACGCCTTCGCCGCCCGCTACCTCGATTCCGGCCGGCCGCTGCACGTCCTGATCAACAACGCCGGCGGCAGTACGGGCGGCCGGGTCGTGGACGCGCGCGGTTACGAGTCGACGTTCGCGACCAACCATCTCGGGCACTTCCAGCTGGCCCTCGGCCTGCGGCCCGCGCTGCGTGCCGCGCACGGGGCCCGGGTCGTGAACGTGTCCTCCGGCGCCCACCGGCTCTGCGACATCCGCTGGGACGACCCGCACTTCACCACCGGCTTCGAGGGTCACATGGCGTACGGCCAGTCCAAGACCGCCAACGTGCTCTTCGCCGTGGAACTGGACCGGCGCTGGTCCGGCGACGGGATCCGCGGTTACGCCCTGCACCCGGGCATCGTGGTCGCCACGACCCTGGCCCACCTGTCGCCCGAGCCCGCCGGGGGCGGCCGGAAGAGCGTCCCCGGCCTGTTCGACGAGGACCAGTTGCGGGCGCAGCGGCTCATCGACGACGCCGGCCGGCCGATCATCGACCCCGACCGGGAGAAGAAGACCCCGCAGCAGGGGGCCGCCACCATCGTGTTCGCGGCGGCCGGCCCGCAGCTCGCCGGGATCGGCGGGGTCTACCTGAAGAACAGCGACATCGCACCGCTGAACGACACGACGTCGGTCACCACCCTCGTCGGCGACGAGCAGGTGGTCGTGACCGACGTCGCACCGCACGCCATAGACCCCGCGTCGGCGCGACGCCTGTGGGAACTGAGCGAGCAACTGCTCAAGGCGTGACCGACCCGCGCACGTCGCGCGAGGCGTGGAGCATCCGCGCACGAGCGGTCGCGCGGGGCGGGAGTGAGTGCCACTCCCCCGTGCGGGGGAACCGTCCTGGCGCGTGCGGGGGATGGCGGGACCGGCCGTGGCCGCGAGACTCGCGATCATGAGAGTACGTGCCGCGAGCGGCGCCCCCACGCTGCCACGCCGCGCCGCCGGGTACGCCGCGGCCGGGGCGATGTCCCTCTACCTGCTGGTCAAGGTCGTCTGGATCGCTCTGGCGGTGCGGCACGGCACGGCCGACTGGGTACTGCTCAACGCGGTCACGGTGGTGATGGCCCTGGCCGGGATCGGGCTCGGGCTGGCGCTGGCGCAGCCGTGGGGGATGCGGTTGCCGGCCTGGCTGGTGGTTCCCGTCGTGTGGATCTCGGGTGGCTTCCTGGTGTCCATGCTCCCATACCTGATCGTCAGCAGCCTGCTGGCACCGAGCACGCCCGAGCCGGCGGGCGAGCCGGGCCTGCCCGCCTGGGAGACGGTGTTCATCGGCGCCGGATTCCTCGGCATGGCGCTGGCGCTGGTCGTCGGCCTGCCGCTCTACCTGCGCGATCGATGGCCGTGGGCCTTCGCCGGCCGGGCAGCCGACCGGGCTTCCGGCCGGGCATCCGACGGGGCAGCCGACCGGGCAGCCGTCGGGGCCGGGGCGGGGGCCCGTACCCGGTGGACCACGGTGGCGCCCGCGGCGCTCGCCGTGCTGTGGACCTACTGGGCCGCGGGCGGAACCGCCGGCCTCGACCCGTCGGCGCCGCGGACGGAGGGCGCCGACGCCAGGCTCCTCCTCGCCGACAGCGCGCTGTGCGCGGTGTGCGGCGTCTGGAGCCTGTGGGCGCTGAACGGGCGGGGCGGCGCGCGGACCCCGTCGTGGCTGCCCATGGCGCTGGGGTTCGTCGCGTCGGGGTCGTTGTTCGCGTGGGGCGCGTGGAAGCTGCTCTGGCTGCTGCCACCCGGGGTCTACCAGCCGGCCGAGTACCGCTGGCTGGCGCTGGCCGAGCATGTCGTGGCCGTGGGGGC
Organism: Nonomuraea fuscirosea; assembly: GCF_035917475.1. NCBI lineage: Bacteria > Bacillati > Actinomycetota > Actinomycetes > Streptosporangiales > Streptosporangiaceae > Nonomuraea > Nonomuraea fuscirosea. Next base: position 4,947,244 of record NZ_CP109074.1, read on the forward strand.
GGGCCTCGCCATGGTGATCACACTGGTACGAAGCACCCGCCCGGCGTCAGCGAGGTTGTGACCGGGCTCCGGGCACCAGCACCGCGAGGCTGGACAGCACGGTTTCGATCACCGTCGTCAGGTCGGTGTCGTCGTCGCCTGCCAGCCACCGCTGGTAGGCCGTACGGAAGACCTGGACCCCCGCGCCGGCCGCGAGCTCCGCCACGTCGGGGTCGATCCCGCGCCGGCGGAGCGCGTCGCCGAGCCCGGCGGCCACCTGGTGCTGTTTCACCAGCTCGCGTTCCAGCAGGCGCGGGTTGGCCGCGATCATCGCGTTGCGCCGGTGCTGGCTCTCTCGCGAGCCGAGCCGTCCCCAGTCGAAACCGGCCAGGGTCCGGGTCACCGCCCGGAGCGGCTCCGAGACGTCGGCGGCCTGGAGGAGGTCGTGGACGAGCGTCTCCTTGAGCGCGTCGGCGTCGGCGAAGAGGACCTCCTCCTTGTCCCGGAAGTATCGGAAGAAGGTCCGGGTGGTGACGCGGGCGCGTTCCGCGATCTGGACCGCGCTGGTGTCCTCGAACCCCTGCTCCTGGAACAGCTCCAGGGCGGCCTGCTTCAGCCGCTCTTCGCTGCCGTGCTCCCACCGAGGCATGGGCGCCAAGATACCCGTCTTGATGACGCGACGTGACACCACATCCGCGCCGGTCACGGCATCGCGGTCGGGTCCGACCCGGACGGACGTGTCCGATGTCACACGGCACCAGCTGATGTCACGACGCGACATCACTGTTAGAGTGATGTCGCATCGAGACAACAGAAGGAGGGGGTCGCCATGACCGGCAGCCCGAGCGGAACGAGGATGCCCACGGTGCGGCGCATCCAATATCACCGCTTCGGCGGCCCCGAGGTCCTGCGGCTGGAGGACTTCGAGCCGCCGCGACCAGGCCGCGGCGAGGTCCTCGTCCGGGTGAAGGCGGCGGCCGCCAACGCGATGGACTGGAAGATGCGCAACGGCGAGATGCGCCTCATGACCGGCCGCGCCTTCCCGCGCGGGGTCGGCAACGACTTCGCGGGCGTCGTCGAGGCGGTCGGCGCGGACGTCACCAGGCTGAAGCCCGGCGACGAGGTGCTCGGCGGAACGAGTCTCAAAGGGGCGGGCGCGTTCGCCGAGCTGGTCCTCGCCTCGGAGCGGACGGTGGTGCGGAAGCCGGCGGAGCTGTCGTACGAGCAGGCCGCGGCACTCCCGGTCGTCGGGGTCACCGCGTACCAGGCCATCCTCGGGAAGGGAAAACTGCGACCCGGGCAGACCGTCTTCATCAACGGCTGCCTGGGCGGCGTCGGCCGGGCCGCCGCCCAGATCGCGCTGATGTCCGGCGCCTCGGTGGCCCGGCAGCTGCCGGGCCACCGCCGCGAAGGAGGCCCGCGAGCTCGGTATCGACCCGACCGTCGAGTTCGGCTTCGACCCCGCACCGCTCGAAGGGCGCTTCGACCTGGTCTTCGACACCGCCGGCACGCTCTCCGCCACGGCGGCCCGGCTGCTGCTGAAGCCCGGCGGCCGCATCCTGGACATCGTCCCCACGCCGGTGAAGTTCGCGCGCAGCGCCCTGCCCGGGCCGTACAAGGTGCTGATCGCCAATCCCAGCACGAACGACCTCGACGTGGTGACCCACCTGGCCGCGCAGGGAGGGCTGCGGATTCCGATCGCCCGTACCGTGCCGCTCGCCGACGCGATCCCGGTGCTCACCGAGCTCGAACGCCACGGCACCCCCAAGAACGGCAAACTGATCGTCACCGCGGGCTGACCGCCGCATCGCTCGCGGCGCGCGGCCTTATCAGGCCGGTATGGCGCCGAGCTGCTTCAACTGGGAGAAGACGTCGACGACCCCCCACAGCTCGGCGATCCTGCCGTCCTCGAAGCGGGCGATGAAGATCTCGCCGTACGTGACGGACCGGCCCGTCGGCTCCATGCCCCTGAACTCGCCCAGGTGGGTTCCGGTGACCGTGTTCCTGGAGACGACCTTGTCACCCTCGGCGATCACGTCCTCGACCGTGACGCGGATGTCGGGGAACGCGCGAAGGAGCACCTCCCACACCTGTTTCATCGCCTGCGGGCCCGTCGTCCCCATCGGCACCGGCGCGTGGAACAGCACGTCCGGCCGGACGAGGTCGTCGATCGCCTTCGCGATGAGCTCCGCGTCACCGCCGTTGACGACCTCGTGAAAGCGCTGGAACGTCGCTCTGTTGCTGTCTGACTGGGTCATCTGCCTTCTCCCTCAACGATGTCTCACCACTCCGACGAACCAGCGCCCCGGAATGTGACGCGTCCCGGCTCAGGCATGACCGGGACGCGCGAACAGCATCGCCCCGGGGACCTTCTCGTCGAGGTGGACCAGCAGCTGCGCCTCCACCGTGAACCCGGCGTCGCGCAGCAGGTCAGCCACCCGCTCGGGGCGGCGCCGGTGCACGTGCACCTTCATCGGATGCCCGCCGTACCCGCTCGTCTTCAGCACCGACCCGTCACCGACGTGAAAGCCCGCCAGCAGCACCCCGCCCGGCCGCAGCACCCGGTGGAAGTGCCCGAAGACGGCGGGGATGTCGGCGTCGGGCACGTGGATCAGCGACCAGAACGCGAGCAGGCCGGTGAGCGAGGCGTCGGGGAGGTCGAGCTCGGTCATCGACCCGACCTCGAACCGCAGGCCGGGGTGGTCGCGCCGGGCCACGTCGATCATGCCGGGCGAGAGGTCGATGCCGAACGCGTCGGCGCCCAGCTCCCGCAGCTGGGCGGTGACGTGCCCGGGCCCGCACCCGACGTCGGCCACCGGGCCGTCCCCGGCGGCGCGGACCAGGTCGGCGAACAGGGCCAGCGCCGCGCGAACGTACGGCCGCTCACCCACCGCCCCGCGCAACTGGTCGGCGTAACTGGATGCGACCGTGTCGTAGGAGGTCCGGGTGTCGGTCAGCCAGTCGTCCATGCGCCGAGACCTTAGCCGAGGAGGCTCCTCCCATGGCGGGTTCTGAGCCAGCGCAGGGAGGCGAGACCCAGGGCGACCATCATGTCCACCAGGCGGTGATCAGTTTTCGGTCCCGCCGAGGTGGCGGTGCGAAGGAGAAAGCCGGAGTACGCCACCAGCACCGCGTCGATCTGAGCGGCGTCCAGGCCGCGGATCAGCGGGTGACGCTCGGCGATGGGCTGCGGATCCAGGCCACTGAGCGACACGCCCGACAGCAGCGTCACCAGGTCACCGTGCGCGGCGCCGACCCAGGCGTGCGGCCAATCGACGACGAAGACGCGCCGTCCGTACAACATGATGTTGAACGGGTACAGGTCGCCGTGCAGGAGAGTGCGGCCGGTGAGGGCGGGCGCGCCGCGTTCCTCCAGCGCGGCCAGCTCGTCGAGATGCCGAGCCGCCCACGGGGAGATCACCGCAAGCTTTTCCCGCCCGGCGGCGGCCCGTTCCGAGGCGGCGCTCGTCGCGGCTGTTGCGGTGGCGTTCGCCAGGGTCGTCCAGCCTCCCAAACGTGGCCGGCCGAGCAGTCGTTCGTCCATCGGGGACGGCGTCAAGGCTTGGGTCAGGTCGGTCACGGCTGCCAGGACGTGTTCCAGTTCGTCGGGCTGCCACGGCTGTGCGGGCAATCGTCCGGGGATGTCCTCGAAGACCAGCGCCACCCAGTCGCCGTCGTCGTACGCGTCCAGCAACCGAGGCGCCGGCACCGTCCGGGGCAGCGTCCGCGAGATCGCGATCTCCCTGCGGTGGAAGCCCGCCACCGCGGGCGCCGTACGGGAACTGGCCGCCTTGACGAAGGCGCGGCCCCCGTCCGCCAGCCGCACCCGCGCGGCCAGCCCCTCGGAGAAGCCTCCCGGCTGGCTGACCGCGCCGGTCACCCTGCTGCCGAGCAGCCGTTCTATTCCGGCGGCCACCTGCCAGGGCACCGCCGACCACGCGATTCTGCGGCCACCCGTGGCGGGCGGAAGCGCGGCGTGGATCGTGTTGTCATCCGTTGCGCTCGTCGTCGCGCCCCGCGCGTCCGGTGAATTCTCCACCACACTCCTTCTGGTGACGACGCGCGGGGCGAGTGCGGGCTCGCGGCGGAATCCGTCAGGCACCGCCAACGGGGACTGGTTTCATACGCGGTGCGGAAACCGCCGCGGCCCGCGGCCTCATCAGGCCGGCCGGTTTACCACCAGTTCCAGCCGCCGCCCCAGCCTCTGTCCCAGGGTCCGCCCCAAGGGCCGCCCCAGCCGCCCCACCAGCGCCTGCGACGGCGGCAACGACGACGACGCCAGCGGCGCCGCCCGCAGCCGCCTCCTTCGTGGAAGCCGCTCGATCCAGCCATCGTAGTCCTCCCCCCGGTTACCACTTTCCAAATAGGACAATATCCCCGCAAATCGCATCAAACAGGGATATATCCACTTATTTCGCTTAGCTTGACGGGGAATTCACTACGTAAAGTCAGCTGCGTTCCACATCCGATGACCTTGCCGGCGGCCGGCCATGCCGCGCCCGCCCATGTGAGCTCGCTCACACAGCGTCACAGCAGGACGCGGAGCCCGTCTTAGAGGGCATGACGAACACCGAACAGACCACAGAACACACCACGGCGCTGATCACCGGCGGCAACAAGGGACTCGGTCTCGAGACGGCCAGGCGGCTCGGCGAGCTGGGCTGGACGATCTTCCTCGGCTCGCGCGACGAGGAGCGCGGCAGGACGGCCGCCGCCAAACTGGCCGCGGACGGCGCGAACGTGGTCATGGTGCCGCTGGACGTGACCTCGGACGAGTCCGTGGCCGAGGCCGTACGGCGCGTCCGCGAGCACACCGACCGGCTGGACGTGCTGGTCAACAACGCCGGCGCGCCGGGGAACGTGGTCACCCCCGCCGACGCCACGGCCGACGAGCTGCACGGCGTCTACGACACCAACGTGTACGGCCCGGTCAGGGTCACGCACGCGTTCCTCCCCCTGCTCAGGGCGGCGGCCAACCCGCGGGTCGTGATGGTGTCCAGCGGCGGCGGCTCCTTCGCTGTCGTGACGGATCCCGACCAGCCCGTCTCGAAGATGCACGAGCTCGCCTACAGCTCGTCCAAAGCGGCGCTGAACATGATCACCGTCCGGTACGCCCAGGCCCTCCCGGAGATCAAGTTCAACCTGCTCACCCCGGGAGAGGTCGCGAACCGCAAGTACACCGCGACCGACATGAACCATCACACCGGCCAGCTGACGGTCACCGAGGGCAGCGACCCGATCGTCAAGCTCGCCACCCTCGGCCCCGACGGGCCGAGCGGGATCTTCATCGACCGCCTCGGCCCCGTCGCCTGGTGAACGCCGCCCCGGATACCCTGCTTGACGTCGTACGGAAACGAGAAGGCCATGGAGATGAGCGGCGGTAGACCGGCCGGCGCACGGGAACCCCTGCCCGAGCCGGCGGACGAGACGGGCACGACCGCGTACCGGCCGCTGCTGTTCTCCATCGCCTACGGGATGACCGGGTCGGTGGGCGACGCGGAGGACATCGTGCAGGACGCGTTCCTCGGCCTGACCCGGGCGCGCCGGGCGGGCACCGTGATCGCGGACCTGAAGGCGTACCTGACGACGGCGGTGACACGGCTGGGCATCGATCATCTGCGGTCGGCGCGGGTGCGGCGGGAGACGTACGTGGGTGACTGGCTGCCAGAACCGGTCGTCGTGCCCGCCGACGGCCAGGGGCCGGCCGAGCGCGCCGAGCTGGCCGACTCGCTGTCGATGGCGTTCCTCGTGCTGCTGGAGTCGCTGTCGCCGGTGGAGCGGGCGGTGTTCATGTTGCGCGAGGTGTTCGGGTACGGCTACGAGGACGTGGCCAGGATCACCGGCAAGACCGAGGTGAACTGCCGCCAGATCTTCGCCCGCGCCAGGCAGCACATCTCCGCCGGGCGCAAGGTGCGCGGCGGTCCCGCGCAGCGGGCTGCGGGCGAGGAACTGGCCCGCAGGTTCTTCGAGGCGGCCGCGGGCGGCGACATGGACGCGCTGCTCGGCCTGCTAGCGCCGGACGTGGTGCTGCACGGCGACGGGGGCGGCAAGGCGCCGTCGATCGGGAACCCGGCGGCGGGGTCGGTGCGCGCCGCGCGGATGCTGGTCGGGGGGCTGCGCCGGGCCAGGAAGCTCGGCGTCCTGCCCCGGCTGGCCTGGGTCAACGGGCGGCCGGGCGCGGTGCTGTACGACGGGGACGGACGGGTGGCGGCCGTGGTCGAGCTCGACGTCGCCGACGGCGTGGTGCAGGCCATCCATTCGGTGGCCAACCCCGACAAGCTCGGCCACATCGGGCCGGTGTCCGACGTCGGGCTGCTGGGGGATACGTGAGGGTCCCGGGCGGGTGGCGGTCCTTGGCTCGCGCTCTTACCGGACGGGCCCGGGAGGGGCGGGCCCGAGGGGGTCATCAGTAGGGGGCCTTGACGGAGGTGGCGATGCTCCAGGGGCCGCAGTCGGAGCTGAAGGTGCCGCGGTCGCAGCCCTGCACGATGAAGGCGGCCCTGAGGACTCCGCCGTGACCGTTGGAGGTCATGCAGACGCCGTCCTGGCAGCTGGGGTTCACCGAGTACACGCCGCTCCACGGGGTCAGCCTGCCGACCTTCACCTGCGTGGCCTTGCCGCCGTTGATGCTCCAGCGGACGTTGAAGAAGTCCCAGTCGCGGCCGAGACCGCTCCAGCGGAAGACGGCCTTGCCGCCCGCGTAGTAGGCGCGGACCAGGGTGCCGCCGCCCAGGTTGGGCGACCAGACGATCTTGCCGTTGCGGAAGGCCTGGTACGAGCCGCGCTTGCCGGCGTAGCCGTACTCCTTGGTGGTCGGGCAGCCGTAGACGCTGCGCTCGCCGCCGTTGGAGCGCCACAGGTCACCGACGAGGCTGCCGGCGGGCGCGATCAGGGCGGGGTCACAGGCCGTGGCGCTTGCCGGAGCGGCGGTGACGGCGACGGCCGTGGCCGCCGTTCCGAGAGCGGTGAGGAGGCCGAGGAAGGCACGGGAGCGCGACATCGGATTGATCCTTTCGTAGTGGCGACATCACTATGTGTAACTCGGACCGCTTGCATCGAGGCGACAGGGGTTTGCGCCGTGCTTGCCATCCGCTTTCCGCCGGCCCGGACTCGCGGGCCGGCGGGATCATCAACGCCGGCCGGATCATCTACGCCGGCCGGGTTCTCAGCGTCGGCGAACTGTCGGTGCCAGCGGAGTCCTCAGCGCTGGCGAAGTCCTCAGCGCTGGCAGCGGCCGAAGTCGACCACGTACGTGCCGCCGCCAGGCGAGCCCGCGCCCGCCGGGTCCGCCGATCCGGCCGCGACACCCACGCCGAGGTCCTTCAGGGTCGGGCTGAGCACGATCTGCCGGTGCCCGTACGTGCTGACGTGCACCCACCAGCGCACGGCGGCCCGCGGCGTGCCCGCTCCGGTGCCCCAGCCGGTGTAGGTGGTCTCGGCGTAGGCCCAGGAGACGGGGTTCGGGCAGTAGCCCGCGGCCGTGATGCGGCTGCCCGGCGTGGAGCCGGTCTGCGGGTTCCGGTGCGAGTCGGCGCCCGGCCCCCACCACTTGATCGAGGCGGCGGCAGCGGCGTGCGAGACCGCCGCGTTGGTGAGCGGGGTGTTGACGGTCAGCGGGCCGAGCCCGACCGCGGCGCGCTCGGCGTCGATCAGGCAGTGCACCGCCTGCTGGAGCATGGCGAGGTTGGCGCTGGTGGGGGCGCTGTCGTAGTACGCCGACGCGGCGGCGCAGTTGGGCGCCGCGACGGCGGGCGTGCTCAAGGCCGGCAGGACGCCCAGGGCGACGACGCCGGCGGCGCCGAGAAGGCTGAGGGTGCGATTCACCGCGATCTCCTTGACTGGGGATGAACGTCCTCCAGTGATAAGGCGGCGACCCCGGTCAGGGCATGAGTAGGTACGCCCTACTCAGGCCGGGAACGCACCTCGTACGGTGGAGCGCATGAACATCTGTGTCTTCCTTTCCGCCGCCGACCTGTCCGAGACCTACACCCGCCCCGCCCGCGAGTTCGCCGAGCTGATCGGCAGGGGCGGGCACACGCTGGTGTGGGGTGGTTCGGACGTGGGCCTGATGAAGGTGATGGCGGACGGCGTGCACGCGGCGGGCGGGCTGCTGATGGGCGTGTCGGTGGACTTCCTGGCCGCCAAGGCGCGCCGCGGCGTGGACGACATGGTGATCGCGGCCGATCTCGGCGAGCGCAAGCGGCTGCTGCTGGAGAAGGCCGACGCCGTGGTGATCATGGTGGGCGGGACGGGCACGCTGGACGAGGCCACCGAGATCCTGGAGCTGAAGAAGCACGGGCGCACGGACAAGCCGGTCGTGCTGCTGAACACGGCGGGTTTCTACGACGGGCTCAAGCAGCAGTTCCGGCGGATGGAGGACGAGGGCTTCCTGCCGCGCCCCCTCACCGACCTGGTCTTCTTCGCCGAGGAGCCGGTGGGGGCGATGGCCTATCTGGAGGAGTCGTCCGGCGTGCGCTGACCACCGGCGCGAGAACCCCCTGCGCTGACCGCCGGCGATCCCGCCGAGATCCCGCCGAGATCCCGCCGAGGAGAGGACGGGGAGACGGCGAGGATCGGCGGCCCGCATCAGCCCTCCGATCGGCGGCACCCGCGTCAACCCGCCGCTCGGCGGCACCCGCGTCAATCCGCCGATCGGTGGCACGTGCGTCAGCTCGCCGTCCACGGCCGCAGTTTGTCCGGGTTGAGCACGGCCCAGATGTGGGTGATCCGGTCGTCGGCGACGTCGAACGCCATCACCGACACGGCGAGGCCGTCCTGCTCGGCCACCAGCCCCGGCCGGCCGTTGACCGTGCACTCCGAGATCACCAGGTCGGGCAGCGCGCCGGCCCGGTCGGCGAAGAAGCGGGCGACCGGCTCGGCGCCGCGGACCGGATGCGGGGCCGCGGTGACGAGCCCGCCGCCGTCGCCCGTGGCCGTGACGTCGGGGGCGAGCACGCCGATGAGGGCGGCGATGTCCTTGCTCTCCCATGCCTCCTTGAAGGCTCGGACGAGGCCGGCGTGCCGGTCGGCGGGCGGCGCGGGGGTCTGCGCGTGGCGGACGCGGCGTCGGGCGGAGGTGGCCAGCTGACGGCAGGCGGCCGGAGTGCGACCGACGATCTCGGCCACCTCGGCGAAGGGGTAGCCGAAGACGTCGTGCAGCACGAACGCGACCCGTTCCGCCGGGGTCATCGATTCGAGCACGACGAGGAAGGCCATGGTGATCGACTCGTCGAGGGTGACCCGATCGGCCGGATCGGGCGGGACGCCGCCGGGCCGTCCGCCGACCAGTTCGCCGTGGTCGGGCAGCGGCTCGGGGATCCACTCCCCCACGTACCGTTCGCGCCGCGCCCGGGCCGAGCCGAGCACGTCCAGACAGATCCGGCCGGCCACCCGGGTCAGCCAGGCGGCCGGCGAGTCGATGGCCTCCCGCTGCCGCGGCGACATGGCGTACCAGCGGGCGTACGTCTCCTGCACGACGTCCTCGGCGTCGGCCAGCGAGCCCAGCAACCGGTAGCCGAGTCCGATCAGCTGGCGGCGCTCGCTCATGAGCGCGCTCAGGTCCGGGTCGGGCCGGCCGTCGTCCGGTGGTGCGGATGGATGGGTCATGGTGTCGCCGGATTCCTTCTCTCTCACCCTCGTACGACGACGCGTCGCGCCGGAATGTGAGGCCGGCGGGTCACCTCACATCGCGCGGGGCTGTGTCGTCGTACCGGCGGGAATCGCTGAAGGAAGGACACATCATCATGGAACCCGTGAACGTCGCGGTCATCTACTACAGTGCCACAGGTCGCGTGCACGCCCTGGCCCAGGCCGTCGCCGAGGGCGCCGAGAAGGCCGGTGCGAACGTACGGCTGCGCAAGGTCGCGGAGTCGGCCCCGCCGGAGGCGGTCGGCTCCAGCCCCGAGTGGGCGGCGCACCTGCGGGAGACCGCGGACGTGGCCGAGGCCGGTCACGACGACCTGCTCTGGGCCGACGCGGTGCTGTTCGGCACGCCCACCCGCTTCGGCAACCCGGCCAGCCAGCTGAGGGCCTTCATCGAGACCACGGGGCCCCTGTGGTTCCAGGGCAAGCTCGCCGACAAGGTGTACTCGGCCTTCACCGCCGCCAACACCGCCCACGGCGGGCACGAGTCGACCATCCTGGCGCTGGGGAACACGTTCTACCACTGGGGCGGCGTCATCGTGCCACCCGGCTACACCGATCCCGTCCAGTTCGAAACGGGCAATCCGTACGGGACCTCGCACGTGGCCGGGAACGGGATGCCCAGCGAGGTCACCCTCCAGGCAGCCCGCCACCAGGCCCGCCGCGTCGTCGACACCACAGCCCGCCTCAAAGCAGGCCGCGCCGCCTGATCCCACACCGTCCAGGCGGGCGCGGACCACACGGCGCCCGCCCAGGCGGTGGTCGCCCAGACCGCTCCCGCCTGGGCGACCACCGCGCCTGGGCGGGCGCGGGCGGCAGCGACAGCACGCCGCAGTTAGCCGGACCTGTCCGCCGCGGTGAGCCGACATGACGGCGCGATGACCCGGCAAGCTCGGCACGATGCCCTAGCAGGCCCGGTGTGGTTACCCAGCAGGTCCGGCGCCGTAACCCAGCAAGCTCGGTGTGGTGACCCAGCAGGCACCAGTTGGAGCCGTTCGACGGCGCCTTCGTGGTGGAACGCGCCGTAGACGAGCGGCCGGGGTGAGCCCTCCACGAGCCGGGCGGAGACATCCTGGCCCGCCCACTCCGAGCGCGCCAGCGTCACAGAACCCAATCCGCCGAGCCATGTCGCCGATCGTGGCGCCGGGTTCTCAGAGTCGCGCCGGCGTTGTAGGGCATGTCGGTGTCGCGATTGGCAGGGCCGGTCAGTGGAGGTCGCGCAGGGCCGGGGCGAGCCATTCGGCCTGGTCGACGCCGGTCGCGAAGTCGGTGCCGATCGGTGGCAGGAGCGCCACGTGGTCCGCGCCGGCGGCCAGGTGCTCGCCTGCCTTGGCTGCGATCGCCGCCGGTTCGCCGTGCGCGATCATCGTGTCCACCAGCCGATCGCTCACCTCGGCGATCTCCTGCTCGGAGAAGCCGAGCCGGGCCACGGCGGCCGCGAACCACGGCTGGGCGAGGCCGGCCGACACCCGCTCCCGTGCGCCCTCCCTGGCCCGGGCCGGGTCACTGTCGGGCACCATGGTGAGCCCGACCACGAGCAGCTTGTCCGGGCCGAGCACCTGCCGGGCCTGCGCGGTGAACGCGGGCGGTCCCCCAGCGGGCAGGGCGCCGTCGGCGAGTTCGCCGGCCAGCGCGAGCATCTTCGGGCCGTTCGCGGCGATGATCCGCGGGTACGGCGCGTCCGGCGCGGGCGGCATGGTGGGTCCATCCATCCGGTCGAGATAGTCGCGCATCTTGCTCAGCGGGCTGCCGAATTCGCGCCCGGTGGCGGTGGCCTGCTGCGGGTAGCCGCCGCCGATGCCCAGCACGAACCGGCCGGGATAGGCCTGAGCCAGCACGGAGGCCGCGCCGTGCAGGGTCTCCGGCTCCCTGGCCCAGACGTTGGCGATGCCGGTGCCGAACACCGTCCGCCGGGTGGCGGCCAGCAGCACGGCGAGTTGCACGAGGGCGTCCTTGCCGCCGACGGTCTCGTTGGTCCAGACGGTGCGGTAGCCGACGGATTCCAGCCGGACGACGGCCGCGCGCTGCCCGTCAATGTCGATCGGGCTGGTGAGCGAGGCCGGCAGAGCGATGCCGACCGGCCCCAGGGCCCGGCGGGCCGCGTCGACGACAGCGTTGTTCCCCATGAAAATCCTCCGAACTGCTCAGCGTGTACGTCCCGGCCAGCGCACCGCCGTTGAACACATCCCGAAAAACGCATCCCGTTGGACGCACCTCGTTCGGCCCACCCCGTTGGACGCACTCCGTTCGGCGCACCCCGTTCGACGTGCCCCGTTGGACGTACCTCGTTCGACGTGCCCCGCTCGACGCACCCGTTGGACGTGCCCCGTTCGACACACCGTTACGACGTGCCCCGTACGACACACTCCGTACGACGCACCCCGTACGACGTGCCCTGTTCGACGCGTGCGGAGAGGACGGCCCGAGGGGGCCGTCCGGCGGTGTCCGCTGGTGTTTCCAGCTTGTGGCCGAATGGTGCTTCCGGTCCAATGAACGTTCCGCAAGGGGCATCCCGATTCGTGCATCACCGCAGCCAGCGGGAGCCGCAGAAGGTGGCGGGCAGGGATACGCTGATCTCATGCCCGACGCGCCGCGGCCCCCTGAGGACCTCGATCTGCGGCTGGTGCGGGCCTTCACCGTCGTCGCCGGGCACCGGCACTTCGGCCGGGCCGCCGCCGACCTGCATCTCACCCAGTCCTCGCTGAGCCGGCAGATCGGCCGTCTCGAACAGCAGGTGGGCGCCCGGCTGCTCGACCGCACCCCGCAGGGCACCCGGCTCACCGAGGCCGGAGAGGTGTTCCTGCCGCTCGCGGCCGCGCTGCTGCGTTCCGCCGAGCGGGCCACGGCGTCCGCGCGGGCCGCCGCGCGGCCCAGCCGGATCGTCGTCGGCTACATCGGCAACCTGACGGTCGCCCCGGCGGTGCGCGACCTGCGCCACCGGCATCCCGACGCCGAGGTGCGCATCCTCCACCTGCACTGCAAGGAGCCCCGCGCCGCGCTGCTCGACCACCGGGTCGACGTGGCGCTCGCCCGCCTGCCGTTCTCCACCGACGGGCTGCACGTCACGGTGCTCTACGACGAGCCCAGGGTGCTGCTCGTACCCGCGGATCACCGACTGGCGGGCAAGGAGGCGGTCACCCTCGACGACATCGCCGACGAGCCCATCCCCCGGGCACCTGACTTCGACCCCGCCTGGAACGCCTTCTGGCGCGCCGACCCCCGGCCGGACGGGAGCGCGGCTCCCGACGGTCCGCTCATCCAGCAGGACGAGGACAAGCTGGAACTCGTCGCCGGCGGGCAGGCCGTGCTCATCGTCCCGGGCGGCGCCGTCGTGAGCGGCCTGCGTTCCGACCTCACCACAGTGCCGCTGGAGGGAGTGGAGCCCAGCCAGGTGGTGCTGGCCACCCGCGCCGGCGACCGCAGCCGCCTGGTGGCGGCCTTCCGCCGCAGCGCCGAAACCCACCTCACTGGTACGACCGGACCCACCACCAATCCGGCAGATCCCACCTCCGATTAAGGCCGGATCCACCGCCGGCCTCGCCCACGGTGGAGCCAGACCCAGCGCCAGCCCGACCGACGCCGGAGCCAAACCCTCGCTTGCTCAGCCGGTTCCGCCGCCGATGCGACCGATCCCGCCGCCAGTGCGGCCAGACCCAACCGACGCTGGAACAGACCCGCCGCCAGCCCGACTGAACCCACCCGACGCCAGAGCCGGACCCTCGCCGGCTCGCCGGTTCCGTCTCCGGGTGCGGTCTCGCCGTTGGTGTGGACGGAGCCGTGAGGCGCCCCGGCTGAGGGGCGGGTGGTGTTGTCCGGCGGAGCTTCGGTCCGGGGCGTTGCTTGTTCAGAGCTTGCAGCGGGTCCCTGCGGCCGGGACTTCGAGGTCGATGAGGTACTTGGCCACGACCTTGCCCACGCAGGCGTTGCCGGCCAGGAGGGCGCCGTGCTGGTCGCCCTCGACCGTGAGCAGGCCGCCGCCCAGCGCCTTGGCCAGGTTGACGCCGCCCCGGTGGGGCGTGATGGGGTCGTTCGTGACGGAGACCGTCAGTGTTCCGGGCAGGCCCTTGATGTTCGTGGCGTACGGGTAGCCGAGCGTCGGCTTGACGGGCCAGTGCTCGCAGCCGTCACGTGCCTGCTTGATCGTACGGCCGTGGTCGGTGAACGGGGCCGCCTTGAACCATGCCCCGTTCATCGCTGTCTCCTGCTCCGGCGTGTGGCGTTCCTCGTCCAGGCAGTTGATCACCAGGGTGGCCTCCAGCGAGCCGCTGTAGTGGCCGTCGGCGCCACGCTCGTGGTAGCCGTCGCGCAGTTTCTGCAGGGTGTCGCCCTTGCCGGCCTTGAGTTCCGCCATGCCGGCGATCGCGGCGGGCCAGGCGGCCGGGCCGTACATCGCCGCCGTCATCCCCTCGACCGCCTGCTCGAACGTCAGCCCGCGCCCGTCGGACGTCCGCGCCGGCTTGTCGATCAGCGGCCGGACGAGTCGCTGGAACGCCTCGGTGGCGCGCTTCGGGTCGGTGCCGAGCGGGCAGTCCGGCCGGGTGGCGCACGACGCGGCCATGCGCTCGAACGAACGCTGCAGGCCGGTGGCCTGCTGGACGCGCCGCTCGTACGTGCCCGCCAGCGGGTCCATCGCCCCGTCGAGCACCAGCGCGCGGACGTTGCGCGGGAACATCTCCGCGTACACGGCGCCGAGCCGGGTGCCGTAACTGGTGCCCGCGAAGGAGAGCTTCGCGTCGCCCAGGGCCTGGCGCAGCACGTCCATGTCACGGGCGACGTCGCGGGTGCCGACGCGCGCGATCACCTGCTTGCCGCCGGAACGTGCGGCGCACTGCTCGACCAGCCGGCGTGTCTCCCGCTCGGTCCAGTCGTCCAGGCCGGCCGGGGTCGAAGAGAGCTTCGCGCCGTGGTCGCGCTGGGCGTCGGTGTAGCAGTCGAGCGCCGGCTTGGAGCCGCCGACGCCGCGCGGGTCGAACCCGACCAGGTCGAAACGCTCGGTGATCGGCGATTTCGCCCATATGGCGGCGGTCAGGGCGGCGTGCGTGGTGCCGGGGAAGCCGGGACCGCCGGGGTTCAGCACGAGCGACCCGATCCGATCCCCGCCACGCGCGGGCACACGCAGGAGCGCGATCTCCGCCTGCCGGCCCTTCGGTTTCCGGTAGTCGAGCGGCACCTTGAGTCGCGCGCACTCGGTTTTCACGACCGGCGCTCCAGGTGGCAGCTTGGGCGGATCGCACGGCTTGAAGACCAGTTTCTGTTGGTAGAACCGCGCCAGGCCAGCGCTCCGGGCCACATCCCGCTGGCCGGCCTGCCTGGACTGAACGACTCGACCAGCTTGGCTGGACTGCACGCCTTGATCAGCCTGCCTGGACTGAACGACTTCACCAGCCTGGCTGGCCCGACTGACTCGTCCGGCCAGAGCGACTTGCCCGACGATATTGGCCTGGCCGACCTGACTGACTTGGCCGGTCTGGGCGGCTTGCGCAGCCTGCCCGACTTGGCCGGTCTGGACGACTTGGGCAGCCTGACTGACTTGGCCGGTCTGAGCGGCGATGGCTGGGACGGTGAGCCCGTCCATAGCCACGGCCTGCCGGCCGTTCGGCGTGCTCTGACCGGACGCCGGGGTGGCGTAGGCGCCGAGGAGCAGCGTCAGCGCTGCGGTGCCCAGGGCGGCAGCCGGTTTCCTGCGATATGGCATGCGTTTTCTCCTGTTGCCGGAGGATGATGGCCGACGGGGACGAGTCCTGACGAGTCCGGACATGTCCGGTGGGCTCGTGGCCGTTCCGAGCTGCTCGGCCACGGACAGCCGGCCGGCGCGCTCGCGACGGAACGGCGAGGTCGTACGCCTCCCCGAACCGCACGCCCCTGCGTCGATCTCGGGGGCGAACCCGCGTCGGACTCGGCGTCGGCTTGGGTACAGCCAAAACCATGACGTCGCGTCCAAGTCAACGCGCGTCAGGCGGCAGGCAACACAAGCTGTCCGTCGGCGAACGAACCGGCGAACGAACCGGCGAACGAATCGGCGGACGAATCAGCCCATGAATCGGCCGACGAACCGACGATCCACGGACGAAGCAGCCGGCGAACCGATGGTCCACGGACGAAGCAACGGTCGCGCCGACTAACGAAACGGCGGACGTATCAGACAACGAATCGGCGGACGAAGCAGCCGACAAACCGACGAACGAACCGACGGTCCGCAGACGAAGCAGCGGCCGCACCGACGAACGAAGCGGCGGACGTATCAGCGAACGGATCGGCGGGCGTATCGGGGAGAACGGCGGACGTGTCGAGGGTCGGCCGGGGTCGTCGCCGGAGGGGTCAGTGGAAGCGGTCCGGGCGGCAGCCGGCGAGTTCGGGAGCCTGTGCCCCGGTGAGGATTTCGGTGCCGGCCAGGCGGCCGGCTGCGGCGGCCAAGGTGATCGCCGAGTGCATGACGGCGACGTACAGGCCATGTGTGCCGGCGGGGCGGCCGATGATCGGTTCCTCGTCGGCGGGCATCGGCCGCCAGCCGATCTCGGCGGAGAGGACCTTCGTGTCGTCCGCTCCGGCGAAGGAGGCGGCGAAGCGGCTGCGGACCCGCTGGGCGGTGGCGAGGAGCGCCGCCTGGTCGGTCTCGCCGTTGTACGCCACGGGCATGAGCACCGTACCGTCGTCGAGTTGCCGGGCCTCCAGCGACGACGTCGCGACGATCGTCCGGACCAGGCCCGGCGCCGCACTCAGCCGGACGAGTACGGCGGGCGACGGTGCGACGGGCAGGGGGACGCCGATTCCGGAGCACAGGGCGACCGTGCCGGTGCCGGCGGCCAGGACGACGGTCTCGGCGGGCAGGAGCCCGGCGGTGGTACGGACGCCGCTCACCGTGCCCGCGCGATGGTCGAGGGCGGTGGCCGGCACTCCCGTCAGCACCCGTACGCCCCGGTCACGCGCGGCGGCGACCAGCAGCTCGGTCGTCGCGACCGGGTCGAACGCGGCGTCCTCCGGGTGGTGGACGGCCGCGGCCGGAGGGTCGAGCAGGTGCGGTTCGAGCGCTCCGACGTCGTCGATGCGTGGCCCCGTTCCGTCGAAGCCGTCCCAGGTGATGGAGCCCGTCCAGCGGATCGACAGCTCGGGAAGCTCCTTCTCCAGCCGCCGGTACTCCTCCAGCGCGAGGTAACGCAGCGGCGCCGAGGGCAGGTCGCTGACGGCCGGCCGGCCGATCCAGGCGAAGGAGGCGCGGGTGGCGCCCGAAGCGGGCAGGCCCGCGTCGATCAGCGTGACGGGCCGGCCGCCTCCGGACAGGTGGTACGCCAGGGACGCCCCGACGATGCCGGCTCCGACCACCACGATTCCACGATCCGTCATTAAAGCGTTCTAGCAGCCGACGCCGTCCCCGCGAAACCGGATTTTTCGCCGCGAGAGGTGATATGTCGGGCCCACTGAGCAATTCGGCCTGTTGAGCAAGTCGGCCTGCTGAGCGCCGGGCCTCGATCGCCTCACGTTTCGGCCGTCTCGCGTCTCGGCCGCCTCACGTTTCGGTCGCCTGGTCTCGATCGTCTCGCGTCTCGATCGCCTCGGGTCCCGCGAGAAGGTGACGGGTCCGCGGCAGCCCGGAGGTGCGTCCGCGTCCGCCCGGAGGCAGGCCCGAGTCCACCCCGAGACGATGTCAGTCGTACGAGCGACGCCGGCGCGTCACTCGTACGAACGGCTGATGAACCCGTCAGGGCGGACCAGCACCGTCCCGTACGGCCAGCCGTCCACGACATGCACCGGAACATCGGCCTCCACCCCAGGATCGGCCGTGACGACGCACCACCGCGATCCGACCAGGTCCAGCGTGGACACCCCGTCGGCCACCCACAGGTGCGGCAGGCGGGACCCGGGCGACCCGTCGAAGTCGAGGGCGACGTCCTCGGTGGAGGGGAGCTCCGCTCCGCCGTACCGGTACCCCATGTGCACCACCGGCGCGTTCATCGCCCCCACCGCCTCGCGCGCTCGCGCCATGTCCTGCCCCCAGTGCAGGGACGGGTCGTTGAACCGCAGGCGCGCCTGCTCCATCGTCATCAGCGCCACCGGGTGGCGCTCCTCGTGGTAGGTCTCCAGCAGTTCGGGCCCGGCCTCGCCGCGCAGCACGTGCGCGAGTTTCCAGGCCAGGTTGTGCGCGTCGGCGACGCCGGTGTTCAGCCCGAACGCGCCCAGCGGCGGGATGGCGTGCGCCGCGTCGCCCACCAGGAAGACCCGCCCGGCGGAGAGGCGGTCGGCCACCTGACCGCGCCCGCGGAACCTCAGCACGCTGCGGATCTCCACCTCGACCGACGGGTCGCCGAGCGCCGTGCGGATGAGGTCGGGGGTCGGCTCGGTGTCGAGGGTGGTGAGGAAGACCCACTCGCGTTCGCCGTCGACCGTCACCAGCAGGCCGGGCGCGTCAGGATGCTCGATGTTGCACATCGCGAACGGCTGCTCCGGCCGCAGCTCGGCGCGGAACAGCACGCTCGTCGTCTCCCTGCCCATCACGCCGGGACCGGTGACGCCGAGGCCGAGGAGATGCCGGACCCGGCTGCGCACGCCGTCGGCCGCCACGAGATAGCGCGCCCGCACCACCCGCCCGTCGGACAGGGTGGCCGTGACGCCGTCGGGGTCCTGCTCGAACGAGTCGAGCGCCACGCCGAACTCCACGTCGCCGGCTTTGGTGATCAGTACGCGGTCGAACCGGTTCTGCGCGCAGGTGCCGCGGATCCTGGCCGGGGTGTAGGTGAACTCGGTCTCGCCTCTCGCCTTCCACGCCACGCCTTCGGTGAAGTCGGCCTCGGCCAGCGTACGCCCCTTGATCTTGCCCGCCCGCAGGTCGATCGCGGCCTCGTTGACCGCTTCCGCCAAGCCGACCTCGCGCAGGATCTCCACCGTGCGCAGCCCGATGCCGTTGGCCCTGGGGTGGTGGGACAGCTCGGGTTTCTCCTCGACGACCAGGGGTTTGACGCCGTGGTGGCGCAGCAGCACCGCGAGCATCAGCCCGACGGATCCGCCACCGGCGATCAGAACATCAGTGGATACAGTGTGCCCGTTCATGGGAACACTGTATCCACTCCGGTAGAGTCGTGTCCATGCCGCTTGTCTGGGAGCGTGAGCCGTACCGGCCGAAGAGGCAGGCCCTGAGCGTGGAGCGCATCGTCGTCGTGTCCGTCGCCATCGCCGACGCCGAGGGGCTCGACGCGCTGTCGATGCGCCGCGTCGCCGCCGAGCTGTCGACGGGCACGACATCGCTCTACCGCTACGTGGACAGCCGCGACGACCTGCTCGACCTCATGGCCGACGCGGTGCAGGACGACCAGGTGCCGCTGACCGGCGACTGGCGCGCCGACCTGGAGGCGTACGCGCACCACGAGCGCGAGCTGTGGCTGCGGCACCCGTGGCTCGCCCCGCTGCTGGCGACCCGGCCCTCGCTCGGCCCCAACTGGCTGCGCGGCCTGGAGCGCGCCCTGACCGCGGCCGCCCCGCTGACCGCGGACGTCGCCGCCGCCGGCTCGGTCGTCGGGCTGATCAGGGATTACGTACGGGGTGCGGTCATGCGTGAGCTCGCCGAGAAGCAGACCCGGCAGCGCACCGGCCAGACCGAGGACGAGTGGCGCGCCGACGTGGCCCCGTACATGATCAAGATCATGGAAAGCGGCGCCTATCCCCGGGTCGCCGCCCTCACCGCGACCGCCGATCTGAGCCCGGCCGAACAGTTCGCGTCCGGTTTGCGGAGCATCCTCACCGGGATCGCGGCCTCTCATCCGACGGCGACGTGAGCCGGCTCATCACCCGCTCCACGAACAGCTGGTTCACGCGGTGCTGCTGGTCGTTGAGGTTGCGCTCCCCGTACGCGGCGAGCATCGAGGAGACGTCGGCGCCGAACTCGACGTCGGGCCAGTTCCGCAGCAGGGGCAGATACCGCGTCACCATGTCGTCGGCCAGCCGCTCGACGGTCTCCTGCGGCGTGTCCGGGCCGAGTTCGCCGAAGCGCCGGACCAGGTCCGCCGTGGCCGGGGTGAAGAGCGCCTGCTCGGCCATGGCGCCGGCGAGGGCGGCGGTCTCGTTCTCACCGATCAGGTGCGAGATCAGCAGGAGCTGCTCGTACTCGTGGCGCGCCACGTCGGGGGCGACGCCGGCCTCGATGACGGATCCGTAGTCGGCCATCTCCGGCGGCAGGTCGGGCGTCGCGCCCTGGTGGCGGAGCCGGGCGATGGCCGCCCGCCGGCTGGTGAGCCGCTCGATCTCGGCGACCGCCTGCCGGTCCAGCTCGTCCAGCACCTCCTCGGCCACCTGAGGATCGTCCAGAACGCGGGGCAGCTCGGCGAGCGGCAGGCCGAGCTCGGTCAGGCGGCCGATCCGCAGCAACCGGACCAGATGGCGTACGTCGTAGTCGCGGTAGCCGTTGACCGAGCGCTCGGGCTCATCCAGCAGCCCGATCTGCAGGTAGTGCCGCACGGTCCTGATCGTGACGCCGGCCAGCGCGGCCAGTTCACTGCTGCGCACCGGTCCCCTCCTTCGGCTCTCGCGGCGCCCCTCCGCCGGCGCGGCCCGTCATGACCGCGCACCCGGTGATGTCATGGCGGGCACGCTACCTCCTGACTCAGGTACGGGCCTCGTACGCCGCCCGGCTGGCCTCCATGTGCGAGACGTGCTCGATGGCCCAGCCGGCCAGCGCCAGCGCGGGCGGGATGAGGCTCTTGCCGGTCGGCGTCAGGGCGTACTCCACCCGCGGCGGCACCTCGGCGTGCACCGTACGGGAGACCAGGCCGTCGCGTTCGAGGTTGCGCAGGGTCAGGGTCAGCATGCGCTGGGAGATGCCGGGAACCTGCTGGTGCAGGTCGGTGAAGCGGAGGCTGCCCCGGTCGAGGGTGGCCACGATCAGCAGCGTCCACTTGTTGCAGATACGGTCGAGGACGGCGCGGAGCGTCCGGCCGCCGTCTCCCCGGATCATGCAGGTGTGCTCGTACTCCGACACGACAGCCTCTTGTGGGTAACGCACACGTGTGTGCCTTTTGTAAGGCCTTCGATAGTGACGCATCATGGGGCTGCCCCACCAGAGGTAACCGTCGTGGCCGACGCCACATCAGCAACCCCCGAGGTGTGCCTTACATGGAGATTTCCTATTGGGTCGTCGCCGCGCTCCTGGCCCTCATGTACCTCTACTCCGGAGGCAAGAAGGTCGCCCAGGACAAGGAGCGGCTGCGGCCGATGATGGGCTGGGTCGACACCGTTCCGATGCCGTACGTCCGCGGGATCGGCACCCTGGAACTGCTCGGCGCGGCCGGGCTCGTCCTGCCGCCGCTGACCGGGATCGCGCCGTGGCTCGCCCTCGCCGCGGCGATCGGTTTCGTGCTGCTCCAGATCGGCGGCATCACGCTGCACCTGAGCCGGGGCGAAGCGCGGCTGATCGGGCTCAACGTCGTCCTGCTGGCCGCCGCGGTGGTGGCCGCCTGGCTGGCCACCGTCTGGCTCTGACGGGGACCCGTTCAGTCCCGCGGCTTGCGCCACACGATGCTGTAACGCCACAGGAGGTGGCGGCGGTACGCGGAGCCGGGCAGGGCCTCGGCGGCCAGCGCCCGCATCTCCGGGTACGTCACCGGCGGCGGCCACACCGTCGGTGACGGATGCTCCCAGTGCTCCTTCGTCGCCCGGTGCAGCCCGTTGGCGGCGACGGCGGCCAGCTCGCGCGGCAGGTCCCCGGGCATGGTGCTGCGGGCCAGCCCGAGGACGGCCGCGTCGGGGTCGATGCCGGTGACGTGCGGCACGACCCGCCGTAACTCGCGGGCCAGCGTGCCCTCGCCGCAGCCCACGTCGAGGGCGCTCTTCGCGCCGTCGGGGACCGCGCGCAGGATGCGCGGGTGGTAGTGGATGTTGTGGTTCCACCGCTTGCCGTTCCGCACCGTCATGTGATCATCCCGTCGGTCAGGGTGGCGCGGCACGTCATCCGAGCACGAACGGCAGCCTGCCGGCCAGGTCGCCCAGCTCGGCCCGCTCCGCGTCGGTCGGGGCGCGCCGTCCGGTGCCGACCAGCAGCGCGTCCTCGTCCGAGAACGACGCGGGGAACGGCGTCCCGGCGATCTTCTCCAGCATCTCGCGGGAACGGGCCGCGCCCTCCGCCGGCGGTCCAGGCAGGTGCGGGACGTGCGCGCCGAGGTCGAGGTGATGCAGCGTCCACTCCAGCACGTACGCGCCGAGGTAGTCGCCCGCCGTGAGCACCACGTCCCGCGTTTCGACCCGCAGCGCCGGATCGGCGAGACGGGCGGCCCGGCCGGCGGCGGACCCGACGTCGTCGAGGTGGAACATGAGCAGCCGGGGCTCCTCGTACGCGGCGGCCAGCCGGACGGTGAGCGCGTCCAGCGGATCGTCACCGCTCGGCGGCGTATCCGAAATCTCCCAGTACGTCACAGCGTCACGGGTCGGCTCCGCCTCGGCCGGGGTGGCCAGCGTGATCAGAACGTCCTGCGCGTCGATGACCAGGTGACACACCAGATCCCGGACGAGCCATCCCCGGCACCCGGACGGCCGCGCGAAGTCCTCCTCACGAAGCTCGCCGACCGCCGCGAGCAACGCGTCCCAGGAGCGCGAGAAGAGATCCACCCCGGCAACGTAATGCGATCCCGCCACGACAGCCAAACCAGGCCGCCCGGCGCGGGCGGTTACGCCTTCGGCTCCTGGGCGATGCGGATCATGGTGCCGGAGGGGTCGCGGACGGCGCAGTCGCGGGGACCCCACGGCTGGTCGGCCGGCTCTTCCAGCACCTCGGCGCCGCACGCCCGCACCTTCTCGAAGGTCGCGTCGAGGTCGTCGGTACGGAAGATGAGCATCGGCATGACACCCTTGGCGAGCAGCTCGCGCAAGGCGTCGCCGTCGGCTTCTGACCGGCCGGCGTGCGGCTCGGACAGGACGATCTCGAGGCCAGGCTGGGCCGGGCTGCCGAGGGTGACCCAGCGGAACCCGCCCGAGGAGACGTCGTTGGTCACGTCGAGCCCGAGCCCGTCGCGATAGAAGGCGAGCGACTCCTCCACGTCGTTGACGGTGACGTGACAGTACTGCAGTGCGATGGACATGAGGTCGACGCTAAGCGGCGGCTTCGCGTCCCGCCTCCCTCCGGAGCTCGGCTTGCCTGACCGGGCGGGTGCGCACCTTCGCCACGCACGGGGGCATGGCCGTCTCGGCGCGGTGCTCGCGGGCGCGGTAGGCGCTCGGCGTCTCCCCCACCAGCTCGGTGAACCGTGAACTGAACGAGCCCAGCGACGTACATCCCACCGCCATGCACGCGTCGGTCACGCTCATGCCCGCGCGCAGCAGGGACATCGCCCGCTCGATGCGGCGGGTCATGAGATAGCTGTAGGGGGTCTCGCCGTAGGCCGCGCGGAACCGCCGCGAGAAGTGCGCCGGCGACATGAGCGCGTGGCGGGCCATCGCCGCCACGTCGAGCGGCCGCGCGTAGTCGCGGTCGATCAGATCACGCACCCGCCGCAGCCGGACCAGGTCGGCCAGGTCTTCCGCAGTCATGCAAGGAATATACAACCGCCCGCCGACAGGCAGTCGGCGGCGCTCACGGCGGACCCGCCGGACCACCTCTACCATCTCAACCGTGACCGCCTACGACGCCGACCCGTTCGACCATCTCGACGCCGCCGCCCTGCCGCCACGCCAGCAGCGCATCCTGGCCGCCATTCAGGACTGGGTGACCAGGTACGGCTACTCCCCGAGCACGCGCGAGCTCGGCCAGGCGGTCGGGCTGCGCTCGCCGTCGTCGGTGTCGAAGCACCTGAGAGACCTGGAGGACAAGGGCTTCCTGCGAAGGGGCGCGTCGATGACCCGGCCCATCGACGTCCGCCTGTTCCTGCGCGGCCCGGCGGCGGGGACGTCCGGCGACCTGGTGAGCGTGCCGGTGGTCGGCGACATCGCGGCCGGCGTCCCCATCGCCGCGGACGAGCACCTGGACGGCGCCCTGACCCTGCCCCGCGACCTGACCGGCCGCGGCAACGTCTTCGGCCTGCGCGTCCGCGGCGACTCGATGATCGACGCCGCGATCTGCGACGGCGACCTCGTCGTGGTACGCCAGCAGCCCGAGGCCCACTCGGGTCAGATCGTCGCGGCGATGATCGACGACGAGGCCACCGTGAAGGTCTACCGGCGGCGCGGCGGGCACGTCCTGCTCGAACCGCGCAATCCCGCGTACGACGTCATCGACGGCGACCGGGCCGTGGTGCTCGGCATCGTCGTGTCGGTGCTGCGCAGCGTGTGAGCGTCGCGGCTGTGCGGCGGCTCAGTTACGCACCACCGGCCAGCGCCTTTACGTCGTAGATTCCGGCAATCCCGCACATCGTCCCCCGATCCTCCTACTACGATCGTTTTACCGAGTGACTGAGGAGAAGGAATGACGGAGCAGGAGCGGGCACCTGCGGGCGTGGACGCGACCGTGCCGAGCGTGGCTCGGATGTACGACTATCTCCTGGGTGGCAAGGACAACTTCCGCGCCGACCGCGAGGCCGCCGCGCAGATCATCCAGCTCTCGCCCAACGCGAAGGAGGTCGCGCAGGCCAACCGGGCGTTCCTCGGCCGGGCCGTACGCGCGGTCGCGGAAGGCGGCATCCACCAGTTCCTCGACATCGGCACCGGGCTGCCGACCCAGGACAACGTGCACCAGGTCGCGGCCAGGTTCTCCCCCGGCTCGCGGGTGGTCTACGTCGACAACGACCCGATCGTGCTCGTGCACGCCCGCGCCCTGCTGGCGGAGACCGACGACGTCGTCGTGGTCGAGGGCGACATGCGCGAGCCCAAGGCCATCCTGGGCCACCCCGACGTCACCGGCCACCTGGACTTCCGGCAGCCCCTGACGGTGATCATGGTCGCGGTGCTGCACTTCATCCCCGACGACGACCAGGCCCAGTCCATCGTGCGCACCGTGCGCGAGTCCCTCCCGTCCGGCAGCCACCTGATCATCTCGCACGTGACCGCGGGCGAGCTGGGCAGCGACGTGGTCGGCGAGGGCAACGACGTCTACCGCAGGACCACCGCGGGCAACGTGACCCCGCGCACGCGCGAGCAGATCGCCGGCTTCTTCGAGGGGCTGGAGCTGATGGAGCCCGGCCTGGTGTCGACGACCGACTGGCGTCCCGAGGTAGCCCTCGACCCCTCGCTGGCCGGCCCGGGCGGCGCCGACATCCTCTGCGCCGTCGGCCGCGTCCCCTGACGTCCGCCAGGGAACAGACGGGCGGGCGAAGAGAACGCGTCAGGCCTTGGCGGCGGCGACCAGCAGGCCGGCCAGCTCGCTCGGACGGGTGAGCATGGGCCAGTGCCCGGAGTCGAGGTCCGCGTACTCGACCCGCTCGGCCTTGGCCAGCTCAGGCACGTCACCGGCGGCGACCCACCCGCGCGCCTCATCGGGGCTGAACTCGGGGCACACGACCAGCACGGGCACGCCGAACCGCCGCTCGTCCGTCAGCCGCACCACACCCTTCGCCACCCCCTCGGGCACCGGCACGGCCGCGCTCGCGAAGTCCCGCCTGGCCGCCTCGTCGAGATCGGCGGAGTCGGCGCCCTCGAACGGGCCCCAGCCGGGGAACGGCATGACACCGTCCTCCACCTCGAAGAAGTCGGCGTACGTCGCCCCGTCGCCGGACGGGAAACCCCCGATGAGCGCGACCTTGGCGACCCGTTCCGGGCGCGCGTCGGCGGCCAGCCAGGCCAGGGTGCAGGCGGCGGAGTGTCCCGCCACCATGACCTCGCCGCGCGCCGCGTCCACGGCCGCGAGCACCGCCGCCACCTGGTCGCCGAGCGTGGCCGAGCGGGAGCCGTCCCCCTGTCCCGGCAGGGCGACCGGCACGGCGCGGTGGCCGTGCGCCTCCAGGGCGGGGACGACGTCGTCCCAGGTGGAGGCGTCGAGCCAGAGGCCGCCGATCAGCAGAATGTCCATGATCCGTTCTTTCTCCTCGGTACGCCCCGGCGAGCGCAGGCCCGCGGGACCCGGTAGCCACGCCAGGCTAGGACCGGTTCCGGACGTTCTGCTTCCTGTTCTGGACGTGACCTCCTAACCTTCAGATGTGCCGACCGACCTCAGCCCGACCGCGCGGGCCCTGCGCACGATGGAGCTCCTCAGGAACCGCCCCGGCGTGACGGCCGGTGAGCTCGCCGAGCACCTGCACGTCACCGAACGGGCCGCGCGCCGTTACGTCGGGATCCTGCGCGAGGCGGGCATCCCGGTCGAGTCCACCCGCGGCCCCTACGGCGGGTACCGGCTCGGGCGCGGCACGCGGCTGCCTCCGGTCGCCTTCACCGAGCCGGAGGCGCTCGGCCTGGTCATGGCGGTGCTGGACGGGCAACCGGCCGCCACCGACGCGGGCGACGTCGTCGGCGCAGCGCTCGGCAAGGTCATCAGGGCGCTGCCGGAGAGCGTCGGACGGCAGGCGGCGGCGCTGCGCGAGCATGCCTCGGCGGCGCCCGACCGGTCCTCGGCCCGGCCGGATCCGGCCATCACCAGCGCGCTCGTGGCGGCCGGCGCGGACCGGCGGCGGGTGGTGGTCGCCTACCGGAGCGAGTCGGGCAGGGAGTGGGAGGCGGAGGTGGACCCGTGGGCGGTCGTCGTCCGCCACGGCCGCTGGTACCTGCTCTGCCATTCCCACCACGCGCGGGCCGTGCGCACGTACCGGGTCGACCGCGTGCGCGAGGTCCGGCGGACGACGCGGGCGTTCGAGCCTCCTGACGGCCTCGACCCCGTGGCGGCGCTGGAGGAGAACCTGGGCACCGGGTGGGAGTTCGCCACGCGGGTCGTGTTCGACGCGCCGCAGGAGGAGGTCGCGCCGTGGATCCGGCCGCCCATGGGACGGCTCGAACCTCGGGGCGGCGCGCCGGGCGAGGGGTGCGTGCTGGTCGGCAGCACGAGCAATCCGGCGATGTACGCGCAGGAGTGGCTGCCGACGATCCCCTTCCCGTTCCGCGTCGAGGGCGGGCCGGAGCTGCGTGCCGCGGTCGCGACGCTCGTCTCCCGCCTCACCGCCTCCCTCGAACCGCGCTGACCGGACCCCGGGCAGCCGGGTCCGAGGCAGGCGTGTCGGAGGCTGCCGAGCGCGACGCCTATGATGCGTTCGGTGTCGATCTCCCGCCGGACGCGGTGGAGAGCGCCGGACGGACGGACTCGCCGTCCGGCCCGGCCTCACCGCTCATCAGGGGACCGGCGGGGAAGATGGACGCCGGGGCGA
Source organism: Nonomuraea fuscirosea (assembly GCF_035917475.1). Taxonomy (NCBI): domain Bacteria; kingdom Bacillati; phylum Actinomycetota; class Actinomycetes; order Streptosporangiales; family Streptosporangiaceae; genus Nonomuraea; species Nonomuraea fuscirosea. The sequence continues at coordinate 4,974,060 of NZ_CP109074.1, forward strand.
CAGGGGGCGATGGCGGTGGCGGACAACGGGCCGGGCGATCCGGAGAAGCTCGAACGGGCCGCGCAGGTGTTCGCGGAGGTGCGCGGGCGCCTGTTCGGGATCGCGTACCGGATGCTGGGCAGCGCCACCGAGGCCGAGGACCTGGTGCAGGAGGTCTGGATGCGCTGGCAGGCCTACGACCGCGCGACGGTGGACAATCCGGCCGCGTTCCTGGCCACGACGATCACCCGTCTCGCGATCAACGAGCTGCAGTCCGCGCGTGTGCGCCGCGAGACCTATGTCGGCCCGTGGCTGCCCGAGCCGGTCGACACCGGCGCCGACCCCTATCTGGGCGCGGAGCGCGGCGAGGCGCTGAGCCTGGCGGTGCTGCTGCTCCTGGAGCGGCTCTCGCCGACGGAACGGGCCGCGTACGTGCTGCGGGAGGCGTTCGACTACCCCTACCCGCAGATCGCCGAGATCGTGGGGCTCAGCGAGCCGGCGGTGCGCCAGCTCGTCAGCCGGGCCCGCAAACGCGTGCTCGTCGAGCGCCGCGCCCCCGTGACCCCGGGCGCGCAGCGCAAGCTGCTGACGGCCTTCGTCGCCGCCGCCCGCGCCGGCGACCTGGCCACGCTGGAGCAGCTCTTCGCCGCGGACGTGGTCAGCTACTCCGACGGCGGCGGCGCCGCGCGCGCCAGCCGCATTCCCGTGGTCGGCGCGACGCGGGTGGCGAAGTACATCAGGGCGTTCGCGCCGCGCTTCTGGACCGGGGTCGAGGTGACGTGGGGGACGGCGAACGGGCAGGCCTCGGCCCTGCTGAGCCGCGACGGCGAGGTGTTCACGGTCGTCACCGTGCACGCCTCCGAGCAGGGCATCGACCAGGTGCTGTGGATGATGAACCCGGCCAAGCTGACCGCCGCGACCGGCGGCCGCCGTCAGGAGAGCGAGTAGCGGATCGGCAGCCGTTTGAGCCCGCCCACGAACGTGGTCGCCGTCCACGCGGGCTCGCCGTCCGGCTCGACGCGGGCCAGGCGGGGCAGCAGAACGGCGAACAGCTCCTGGATCTCCATCCGGGCCAGCGCGGCGCCCAGGCAGTAGTGCACGCCCGAGCCGAACGCCAGGTGCCGGTTGGGGTCGCGCCCGGCGTCGAAGCGGAAGGGGTCCGGAAAGACCTCCTCGTCCCGGTTGGCCGACGGGTAGGCCAGCAGCACCGACTCCCCCTCGCGGATCGGCGTGCCGCGGATTTGGGTGTCGGCGGACGCCGTGCGCATGAACGACTTGACCGGGCTGACCCAGCGGATCATCTCCTCGGCGGCCGGGGCCAGCAGGCCGGGGTCCGCGCGCAGCCGGCGCAGCTCGGCCGGATGGCGGATGAGCGCGTCCAGGCCGCCGGCGATGGTGGAGCTGGTGGTGTCGTGGCCGGCGGTGGCGATGATGATGTAGTACGAGGCGGCGGTGTTGTCGTCCAGCCGGCGGCCGTCGACGCGGGCGTTGGCGATCTCGGAGGCCAGGTCGCCGGTGGGGGTGGCGCGGCGGCGGGCTGTCAGGTCGCGGAAGTAGGCGAACAGGTCCTCCAGCACCGAGGTGTGGTCGACGGGCGTGCCCGAGCCGCGCCCGGTGTCGGCGTCGTCCTGGCCGAACAGCTGCTGGGTCAGCCGCAGCATGCGGGGGAAGTCGGACTCGGGCAGGCCGAGCAGCGAGAGGATGACGTAGAGCGGGTAGTGGGCGGCGACGTCGCGGGCGAAGTCGCAGGCGCCGCCGTGCCCGGCCATGACGGCGACGTACCGCTCGGCCAGCTCCCGCACGCGCGCCCGCAGGTCGCGCATCGCCTTGGGGCGGAACCAGTCGGCCGCGACGGCGCGCAGCTCGCGGTGGCGCCGGCCGTCCAGGTGCACGAGGGTCGCCAGGGCGCCGCCCCGGGCGCGGCGGGCTTCGAGCGCGGCGTCGAGCGCGGCGGTGCGCAGGACGGGACGCGGGGCGTTGAGCCACAGGGCGTGGTCGCGTTCGATGTCGATGATGTCGGCGTGCCGGGTGACGGCCCAGAAGGGCGTGTAGCCGGGAGCCTCGACGTGGTGCACGGGAGCCTGCGTGCGCAGGAGCGTGAGCGCGGCGTGCAGGCGGGCCTCGTCGGCGTAGGTGGCGGGCGCGGCCAGCGAGCGGCCGGCCTCGGCCACGGACATCGTTGCTGGGGTGGCGGTCACGGGGAGGGCTATTCCCGCGCGGCCGCCGGTCCATGCGGGCGCCCGGCCGCGCCGCCGTCCGCCCGCACCGCCGCCCGCCCGTCCGGCAGGTCAGCGCGGTCGGCGGGCCCGGGTCAGAGCGGACGGTGCATGATGTGCAGGCCCACGTATCCCCGTTCCGGATGCCGGAAGCCCTCGGGCACCGTCCCGATGATCTCGAAGCCGAGCGACCGGTAGAGCGACACCGCGTGCGTGTTCGTCTCGACGACGCCGTTGAACTGCATGGCGCGAAAGCCCTCCGCCCGTGCCCAGTCCAGCGTGTACGCGCACAGCGCCCGCCCGACGCCGCGGCCGGTGCGGGCCGGATCGACCATGTAGCTGGCGCTCGCGACGTGGGCGCCGTTGCCCGCCTGGTTGTTGTTCATCTTGGCCGTGCCCAGGACCTCGCCGGCGTCGTCGACGGCGACGACCGTGCGGTTGGGCGGCGGCAGCATCCACCAGTCATGGCCCTGCTCCGCGCCCATGCCGACGGGATAGGTGAACGTCTCGCCGGCGGCGACGATCTTGCGGAAGAACGGCCACACGGCCGCCCAGTCCTCTTCGGTGGCCTCTCGGATCAGCATCCGGCCATCGTACGGGCGGCGAAGACTCGCCCAGGACGGGCGACCTGCTGGGTTTCCGGCACAGTACGGCCGGATTCTCTGGGCTTCCGGCACATTGCCGCGTCTCGCCCGCTCTTCGTAGCCTCTGAGCATCCCCCCGCGACACCCCCGGGAGCGCCGCACATGCCCTTCACCAGCGACGTCGAGATCTACTACGAGACGGCCGGAGACCCGTCCGGCGAGCCGCTGGTGCTGATCGAGGGCTTCGGCGGGCAGCTCATCGGCTGGCACGAGGAGTTCTGCGCGCTCCTCTCCGACGCGGGTTTCCACCTCATCCGGCTGGACAACCGCGACGTCGGGCTGTCGCAGAAGTTCGGCGGCCCCGAGGACGTCGACGGCGGCTACGGGCTGTCGGACATGGCGGACGACGTGGTCAGGGTGCTCGACGCGCTGGGCCTGGAGAGCGCCCACGTGGCGGGCCGGTCGATGGGCGGGATGATCGCGCAGACGCTGGCGATCGAGCATCCGCGGCGGGTCCGCGGCCTCGCGCTGTTCTACTCGATCCCCGGGCGGTCGCCGCGGTACGTGCTGCACGGCGAGCACCCCGAGCGCCTGACGGTGCAGCCGCGCTACGGCCGCGACGAGGTGATCGCGTACGCGGCGGCCGCCCACCGGGAGGCACGTCCCGACCATCCGGAGTCGGAGGTGGCGTGGGCCCGCGACCGTGCCGCGGAGGCGTACGACCGTTGTTACGCCCCCGACGGCATGGCCCGCCAGTGGGCGGCGCTCATGCGCGCCCCCGAGCGGCTGGAACGGCTGCGCGCGGTCGAGGCGCCGACGGTGCTGGTGCACGGACGCGACGACCCGCTGCTGCACTGGCACGCCTCCGCGGACATGGCCGAGGCGATCCCCGGCTCCGAGCTGCACGTCTATCCGGGCATGGGTCACTGGCTGGAGCGTCACCTGTGGCCCGACTACGTCGCCGCGATCACGCGTACGGCGAGCCGCTACGAGAGCGCGCTCACGGCCGCCGGCTAGGCCGCCGGTCAGGACGCCGCCGGTCTGGACGCTGTGCCGGGCCAGTTCGACAGGGCGGCGTGCAGGACGTCGAGGATCGCGGACCACGAGCTGTCCGTGTCGCGTATCCCGCTCGAATGGCTGAAGGACTGGGACGCCTCCAGGCTCACGAACCCGTGGAAGGTGCTGCCGAGCAGCCGGATCGCGTCGATCTGGTCTGATTCGGGCACCCGGTAGCCGCGCAGGATGGCCCGCGTCATCTCGGCGTGGCGGACGCCCGCGCTGGCCGCCGCGGTCTCCGGGTCGAGCGGGAAACGGGTGGCGGCGTAGCGTCCCGGATGCCGCATGGCGTAGTCGCGGTAGGCGTCGGCGAAGGCCACCAGCGCGTCCTTGCCCGAACGCCCGGCCAGCGCGTCGCTCACCTCGTCGGCCAGCTCCGCCAGGGCGAACAGCGCCACCTTGACCCGCAGGTCGCGCATGTTCCTGATGTGGGAGTAGAGGCTGCCCTCCTTGACCCCGAAACTGCGCGCCAGCGCCGTGATCGTCACGTTGTCGAAGCCGAGCTCGTCGGCCAGATCCGCCGCCACCTCGGTGAGGCGGTCGACGGTCACCCCCGCGCGTGGCATGCGTGTCCCCCCAGAAACCTAAAGAGTTTATCCATTTGCATAATAGTTCCAGCTTGTCTAGCGTCGCCACTCATGAGAGCCATCACCGAACGTGACATCCGTGCGTCCTTCGTCAACTGTTCCAAGGGTGAGGCCAAGCGGCTCGGCCTGCCCAAGGATCTCGACGACCAGCCATGGGACGACCTCGACTTCCTGGGCTGGCGCGATCCCGGCGCGCCCGAGCGCACCTACCTGGTGGCCGAACGTGACGAGCGCCTGACCGGGATCGCGTTGCGGGTGACGTCCGGCGGCGGGCGCGGCTTCACCTCGCGCAGCATGTGCTCGCTCTGCCTGACCACGCGGACCGGCGGCGGCGTGGTGCTGATGTCGGCGCGGCGCACGGGTGAGGCGGGGCGGCTGGGCAACACCGTCGGGCAGTACCTCTGCAACGACCTGGACTGCTCGTTGTACCTGCGGGGCAGGAAGGAGTCGATGTCCGGGGGCGACCTGGAGGAGACGCTGCCCCTGGAGGGCAAGATCGCCCGTCTGCACGCCAACCTGGACGCCTTCCTCACCAAGATCACCGCCTGAGACCGGCAGGCGGCGCGGTACGGCCGTCACACAGCGGGCGCCGTCACACAGCGGGCGCCGTCACACAGCGGGCGCCGTCACAGCAGGCGGCGCTGGAGGACGTCGGCGAGGGCCGTGGACACGAGCCGGTCCACCTCGGCGGCGTCCGGCGGGGCGCCCTGCCACCCGGCGAACAGCAGGTGCCCGGACCCGATCAGCATGAGCGCCAGCGTGTCGACGTCGGCGTCGGCGGCGATGCGGCCCATGGCGCGCTCCTCGGCCAGATAGACGGCGATCATGCCGGCCGCCTCGGTGAGGATCGGGACTCCGGCGGGCGCGGTGACACGGAGCAGCGCACGCAGGTCGTCGCGGAAGACGAGCAGGCCGACGACGGCCACCGCGACCGCGTCGAACAATTCGATGAGCGCGCCCGCGAGGTTGCCGGCCACGGTGCCGGTGCCCGCGGCGGCGCGCAGGACGCCCGCCTGCCGCTCGACCCCGGCGACGCGCTCGCGGACCAGCTCGGCCAGGAACTCGTCGAAGTCGGCGAAGTGCCGGTGCAGAACCCCCTTGGCGCAGCCCGCCTCGGTGGTGACGGCGCGGCTGGTCAGGGCGCGGGGCCCGTCGCGGAGCAGGACCCGTTCGGCGGCGTCGAACAGCTGCCGGCGCGCGTCGCGCATGGCCACTCCTGTCGGCATGACACGCCTTCCTTCCTCGCGGTGAGCCACGGCAACTTTATCGGCCCGTACCGTCCCATCCTATCGGAGTGATCACTCACTCCAGACTTGACGGAGTGAGTGCTCACTCCGTACTGTCCTCGATATGACGAACCCGCCGCGCCTGCCACCGCCCGCCGCTCCGACGCCGTACGAGCTGCTCCCCGCCCGCAACCGCCGGCTGATCACCGCGGCCACCCTCACCTGCGTCTTCCTGAGCATGCTGGACGGCACCGTGACCGGCACGGCGATGCCCAGGATCGTCGCCCAGCTCGGCGGCGCCGAGACCTGGTACGTCTGGGTGGTCACCGCCTACCTGCTGACCTCCACCGTCACCGTCCCGCTCTACGGCCGCTTCTCCGACCTGCGCGGGCGGCGCGGCCCGCTGCTCACCGGCCTGGGGATCTTCCTGGCCGGGTCGCTCGCCTGCGGCCTCGCCTCCTCCATCACCCTGCTCATCGCCGCCCGCGCCGTGCAGGGCCTGGGCGCGGGCGCGCTGCTCACGGTCGGCATGGCGGTCGTACGCGACCTGTATCCGCCCAGCCGCATGGGAGGCATGGTCCGCATGCAGAGCGTCATGGCGGTCATGCTCGTCGCCGGCATGGTGGGCGGCCCGCTGGCCGGCGGGGTGCTGGCCGACTACGCGAGCTGGCGGTGGGCGTTCCTGCTCAACCTGCCCGCGGGCGCGGTCGCCGCGGCGCTGCTGGCCGCCCTGCTCCCCCGCACCCGCCCGGCAGCCTCCGTCTCCGGACGGCTGGACGTGGCCGGCATCGCCCTGCTCACCGGCGGGTTGTCCCTCGTGCTGCTCGGGCTGACCCTCAAGGGGCACGGCGAGCGGAGCTGGAGCGACCTCACCGTGGGCGCTCCCCTGCTGCTGGGCGCGGTGCTGCTGGCCGGGCTGGCCGTGGCCGAGCGGCGGGCCGAGGTGCCGATCGTGCCGCTGCGCCTGTTCGGCCGCCGCGCCTACGCCGCGATCATCGCGGCCGGCTTCTTCTTCCAGGCGGCGAGCCTGCCCGCGGGCGTCTTCCTGGTCCTGTACCTGCAGCAGGTGCGCGGCTACTCCGCGACCGCCTCCGGGCTGCTCCTGCTGCCGATGCTGGGCGGGATGGTGCTGTCCAACCGGCTGACCGCCTCCTTCATCCTGCGCACCGCGCGGCCCAGGCCCGCGCTGCTGCTGGGCGCGGCGCTGCTGACCGCGGGCAGCCTGCCCTTCCTCACCCTGAACGCCGGCACCCCCGCCTTACTGATCGCCTGCTGCCTGGCGCTCGTCGGCCTGGGCACCGGTCCGGCCATGGGCGGGGCCTCGATCGTGGCCCAGAACAGCGTCCCCCGTACGGACATCGGCGCCGCCACCGCCGGGTCCATGCTCACCAAGCAGATCGGCGGCGCGGTGAGCCTCGCCTGCGGCCAGTCCCTGCTCGGCCACCATCTCACCGCCGGCGGCGCGGACGCGGTCCAGGTCACCGCGGGTGTGGCCACGGTCCTGAGCTGGGTCGGCGGCCTGGGCGGGCTGCTGGCGCTGGCCTCGATCGTGCTGATGCCGGATCTCCGGATCGGCGGGCGTACCGACTAATCGGACTACTACCGAGAAAACGGCGGGAACCTACTGAGTCCGGCCGTACGTCCAACCAGAGCTAGCGTTCGCGTCCGGCATCCGTACCCGGTGGGGTGGTGCCGGCGCCGTAGTCCGGCCTGTTCGCCTTCGACAATGACGCGAGTTCAGCCCCTCCCTCCACGTCACGGCGGACCGCCGCGGCGGCGTCGCCATGCGCCGGTTCGCCCCGGGTGGAGGGCACAGATGACTCCGATCCCCATGGAGGACGCGTATGAGGTTCGACCGACCGCGCCCGAGACGGCGCGTCTCCCGGCAGTTGCTCAAGGTCGCCGCCGTCGCGGTCGTCACGGCGGGCGGGCTCGGTGTGACCATGACGGCCTCGGCGGCCACCCTGACGCCGCCGGCCCCGACCCCGACGATCACCGAGACCCCCACGGAAACCCCGACCGAGACGCCGACGGACACCCCTGTCCCGACGGAGACCCCGGCGCCGGCGCCCACCGCGACCGAGGTGCCGTCGGTCAACCCCTGGAGCTTCCTGGGCGCGATACACGGCGAGTTCGTCGTCCCGACGAAGGACGGGTGCGGCACGATCACGGTGCTCGCCCAGACCGGGCAGGTGTCCGCCCTCGCGACGGACTCCATCACGGTACGCAGCCAGGACGGGTTCGAGCAGACGTACGCGATCGACGAGTCCACCCGCCGGCCGGTGCGCCTCCGTGACCAGGAGACCCAGATCGAGCAGGGCGGCTGGGTGTCGGTGACGGCCACCACGGACGGCACGACGGCCAGGGCGCTGAACGTCCTCGACCTGTCGCGGCCCGTGCGGCTGCACCCGTGGAACAAGCGCGAGTGGAACGACCGCGAGTGGAAGCGGGCCAAGCAGTGGTGGAGGGGCGTCGTGCCGACGTGGCAGACTCCGGCCCCGTGCCCCACGCCGACCGCCACACCGATCCCGTCGGACACCGCGACACCGCCTCCGACCGACCCGCCTACCGAAACCCCCACCGAGACGCCGACCGAGACGCCGGGTTCCTGAGCCGCCCAAGGAGCGGGCCGACAGATGACCCGGCGAGCCCTCTCCCGTGTCGCCGGCGGGCCGTTCCTTGAGCTGATCGGCGCCGGTCGCGAGCAGTCACCCTCACCCACGCGCGCCGGCCGCGGGCACTGGCGGTATCCCGTGGGAAGTTGTCGATCGAGCCACTGGGGCGATGGTGCCGGGCGGCCTAGCGTTGCCTGCGCACCTGCCGCGACCACCCAGAAACGGATGATCACGCCCCATGTCCATCGTCATGCCGATCCTCATCGGCGTCGTCGCCGTCACCCTGATCTCCCTGGTCCCCGAGCGGCACCGGCGCCCGCTCAACGCCGTCGTCGTGGCCGGGGCGGGCGCCGCCTACCTGAGCGGGGGCGGGCTCGGCCCGTGGGAGTTCGTGCTGCCGGTCGTGATGAGCTACGTCGCCTACCGGGGGCTGGAGAGCTGGGCCTGGATCGGCGTCGGCTGGCTGCTGCACACGGCGTGGGACGTGATCCACCACCTGAACGGCAGCCCGCTGCTGCCCTTCGCCGCGGTGTCGTCGTTCGGCTGCGCCATCTGTGATCCGGTGATCGCGCTGTGGTGCTTCGCGGGCGGGCCGTCCGTCATCGGCCTGGTCAGGGCCCGGTTCCGCCGCGACGCCGCGCCCGTGCCGGATTGAGCGGCGAGGCCCGTCAGTCCGTGGCGTACTGCGCGATCCCGTCCCCGAACGACCAGTCGATCGGCTCGTTCTCGGTCAGGGTGACGAACACGTTGCGCGGCTCGGTCGCCGCGTACTCGCGGGCGAGTTCGGCGATGCGCCGGTAGAGGGCCTTCTTCTGCTCGGGGGTGCGCCCTGAGCGGAGCGTGATCGCCACGTACACGAGGTCGTCGTCGCGCCTGATGCCGGGGAAGCCGTCGTAGCGCAGGGTGCCGCTCGTGCCGTCGTGGCTGGTCAGGACCTGGAAGCGGTCGTCGTACGGGATGCCGATGGTCTCGGCCAGGGCGTCGTGCACGGCGCGGCCGAGCGCGGCGAGCCGGTCGGGGCCGGCCCTGAGCGCGTCGATGCGGACGAAGGGCATGTCAGTCCTCTCCTTGACGGGTGAGCAGGGCGAGGGCGCCCTCGACGGCCTGGGCGTAGCCGGCGGCCGAGCCGGTGGCGCGGGCCAGCACGTAGCCGCCCTGCACCACCGCGACCAGCGCCGCGGCCGTGGCTTCCGGGTCGAGGCCCGCGGCGAGGTCGCCGTCGTCGCGGGCGCGGGTCAGCAGGGCCGTCAGCCGGTCGGTGAGCCAGGCGAAGGTCCGCTCGATCGGCTCACGCAGCTCGGGGTCCTTCATCACGTCGGGGTCCTGGGTGAGACGGCCGACCGGGCAGCCCTTGAGCGCGTCGCGTTCGCGGCGCAGGTAGGCGGCGACCTGCTCCAGGGCGGTGCCGGGGCCGGTGAACGCGGCCTGCGCCCTGTCCCTCAGCTCCGTGGCGCTGCGCTCGATCGCGGCGCGCGCCAGGTCCGGCTTGCCGCGGAAGTGGTGGTACATGCTGCCCTGACCGGCGCCGGCCCGCGCCTGGATCGCCTTCGGGCTCGTGCCCACGTAGCCGCGCTCCCACAGCAGCTCACGGGTGCTCTGGATGAGCCGTTCCCTCGTGTCCATGCCGTACATACTAGTAGGTACAGAACCGTTCGCCACCATCCTCTGAGGGAAGATCACGCGTTGGCGCCGCTGTTCCTGCTCACGGGCGCGCCGGGCGCGGGCAAGACCACCCTGCTGCCGCGCCGGGAGCGCGGTAAGCGGAGCCGGCCCGCTGGGCGTTGCTGGACTGCCCGGACGACGAGCGGGTACGCAGGCTGCGGGCGCGGGGCGGTCCGGCCGAGTGGATCGGCGGGGCGCTGGCGGACGCCGCCGAGGGGCGCGAGCTGATCCCCCACGTCTTCGGCACGGGCGGTGGCGAGTCGGCCGCGGGGGTGGCGGCGCGGGTTCTCGGCTGGGTGCGCGAAGAAGCCGGGTGACGAAGATCACAACGGGCCCAGTTATCTCGTATGATCCGATCAGGGCGAGGAAGGCGGGGACATGGCCGGAGATCGGGAGCAGGACGCGCAGGGCTTACCGGACGAGCGGGCTCCCCAAGGGGTCGATCCGACGGTTCCCAGCGTCGCGCGCATGTACGACTACTACCTGGGCGGCAAGGACAACTTCCACGCCGACCGGGTGGCGGCGGAGCAGATCGTCGCCATAGCCCGCGAGAGCGGCGCCGACGTGCGGGAGATGGCCCTGGCCAACCGCGGCTTCCTCGTCCGCGCCGTCCGCCACATCGCCCGCTCGGGCGTGCGGCAGTTCCTCGACATCGGCACGGGCCTGCCCACGCAGGACAACGTGCACCAGGTGGTGCAGCGGGAGGCGCCCGGCTCGAAGGTGGTCTACGTCGACAACGACCCGATCGTGCTCGTGCACGCCCAGGCCCTGCTCGCCGACAACCCGCACACCGCCGTGGTAGAGGGCGACCTGCACCGGCCCGACGCCATCCTGAAGGCCGCCGCCGCCCACCTCGACCTCTCCCAGCCGGTCGCGATCATCGTGGCGGCCGTCTTCCACTTCTTCCCCGACGACGACGAGGTGGCCGCGATCGTCGCCACCCTGCGCGAGGCCCTGGTGCCCGGCGGCCATCTGGTGATCTCCCACAGCTACGTCGAGCCCGAGGAGGGGCGGGCCGACAAGATGGACGAGGCCAGGGGCGTCTACCGGCGCTCGGGCGCGGGGACGATCGCCTGGCGCGACCGGGAGACCATGCGCGGTTACTTCGCGGGGCTGGAGCTGCTGGAGCCGGGGGTCGTACCGGTCCAGGAGTGGCGCGACGACGACCCGTACCCGGCGCCGGGGCTGGCGAAGGGCGGCGTCCTGGCGGGAGTCGGCCGCCGCCCCTGACCCGCGCGACCCGGCACGGGCGAGCCGTCCCCCGGACGGCACGCCGCCGCCGGCGCCGGCCCTGAGCGATACGGTGCGGGCGAGTCGCCTCTTCGGCGACACGCGGTCGCTTTCGGCGGCGGCCTGTTTGACCTGGAGCGCGCTCCAGGCGACAGGGTGTTCTCATGCAGAACGCCATGAGAACGCGTGCCATCGGAAACCGCCAGGTCGGGGCCATCGGGCTCGGGGCCATGCCCATGTCGGTGGCCGGCCACATGCCGGACGAGGAGCAGTCGATCCGGACGATCCTCGCCGCCCTGGACGCCGGCATCACCTTGATCGACACGGCCGACGCCTACACGCCCTCGCACGAGGACGTCGGCCACAACGAGCGCCTGGTGTCCAGGGCGCTGGCGCGCTGGGGCGGTGACACGGGCTCCGTGCTCGTCGCCACCAAGGGCGGCCACACCCGTACGCCGGACGGCTGGGACGTGGACGGGCGCCCGTCGTACCTGCGGGAGGCCTGCGACCGGTCGCTGAAGGCCCTCGGCGTGGACAGCATCGGGCTCTACCAGCACCACCGGCCCGATCCGAAGGTGCCGTACGAGGAGACCATCGGCGCGCTGAAGGACCTGCACGACGCCGGCAAGATCCAGATGGCCGGCATCTCGAACGCCGATCCGGCGCAGATCAGGCTCGCCCACGACATCCTCGGTGAGCGCCTGGTGAGCGTCCAGAACGAGTACTCGCCGCGGTTCCGTTCCAGCGAGCCCGAGATCGACGTGTGCGAGGAGCTCGGCCTGGCCTTCCTGCCGTGGTCGCCGCTCGGCGGCATCGGCCGCACCGGCGAGTTGCGCGAGCGCAACGCCGCCTTCACCGAGATCGCGCAGGCGCACGGCGTCTCGCCGCAGCAGGTCTGCCTGGCCTGGGAGCTGGCCCGCAGCCCGGTCGTCATCCCGATCCCGGGCGCCAGCCGGCCGGAGTCCATCGTCGACTCCGCCCGCGCCGCCGCTCTGGAGCTGAGCGCGGAGGAACTCGCCCGCCTGAGCTAGCCACATCACCGACACCCATCGACGGCTGGGCCGGTGCCGGCCCAGCCCGGCACCGGTCCGGCCCCGGTCCGGCATCGGCCCGTGTCGGCCCGTGTCGGTCAGGCGCCGGGCGTGACCGGCACGGGCCTGGGCTGCGGTGGCCGAGCCCGGTGGGCGCCACGTTCCTGTTACTTGCTACTTGTCACTTCTCACTTGCCCGATGCCGCGCCTGGGAGAGCCAGATCCCTGACCTCGGTGCCGAGGTCGGTCAGCAGTTTGGCCTCGCCGGTGGTGACGTTCACCTCGTAGAGGCGCCGGTCCGACCCGGTGCTGGTCGCCACCGTGACGTGCTTCGAGCTCCGCCACACGGACATCTCGTCGATGGTCGTATTCGCCGGCACCCCGGTCACCCGAACCTTCCGTACGATCCGCCCGGTCTGGGCGTCGAGCACGCCGAACGTGGTGCGTGCCCCCTTCCTGTGGTCCGCGTGGTCGATCGCGACCACCGTGCGGCCGTCCGGATGCGGCTCGCTGAAGCCGATCCACGCCCCCGTGAAGCGGACCGGCTTCCCGCCGCCTTCGACGGGCATGCGCCACAGGTCGGTCTTGACGTACCGGACCAGTTCGATCACTCCCCCCTTGATGGTGATCGGCTCGTACCGGCTGTTCAGCCGCTTCGCCTTGCCGGTGCGCAGATCGATCAGCGTCGTGGGGCGCTTCTTGCCGACCAGCGGGTCGAAGGCCAGGTAGCGGCCGTCGTCGGAGAGCACGAGGATGGCGCCGGCCTGGATCTCCTCCTGCCGGACCTTGATCGGCGAGGTCGCCTCACGCCCGGTCATGAGATCGCGCACCACGTAGGCCGCCGCCTCTTCGCTGTAGTAGGCGAGCTTGCGGCCGTCCCGGCTGAGCGCGAGGGGGACGTGTACCCGCTCCGCGGTGAAGGCGAGCGCCTGTGGCACCCGGTACGTCCTGCCGCCGGCGGTGACCACCCGCCACTCCGCGGAGTCGCAGTCCACCTCGCGGGTGGTCCGGTCGACGGCGCACTCCGTCCGGTAGGCGTGGCTGAGCGCCCTGACCTTGCCCCCGGGCAGTTCGGGCACCATCACGGCGTTCTGCGGCGTGGCGCCGCCGGCCAGCCGGTGCCACGGCACCACCAGGGCCGCGCTCGTCGCCCCCGCCACCGCGAGCGCCACCACGGACGTCATGGCCAGAGCCGTCCGCATCCTCCTGCGACGGTGCCCGGCGATCGCCAGGTCCGCCAGGTTCACCATGGGGGCGTCGGCGGCGATGTCGCCCAGCGCCTCACGCAGCCTCGTCACCGGGCCACCTCCTCGATCTCGTGCTCGGACAGCAGGTGCGCCAGCTCCGGGGCGATCGTCCGGAGCCGGGCCAGCGCGTGATGGGTCTGGCTCTTGACGTTGCCGACGGAGCAGCCGAGCACGTCGGCCGCCTGCGCCTCGGTCAGGTCCTCCCAGAAGCGCAGCACGATCACGGCGCGCTGCTTGGGGGCCAGCCGGGCCAGCGCCTCGCGCAGCACGATCCGGTCCAGCGTCCTGTCGTCGCTCGAGACGCCGTGCTCCGGCACCGAGGCGCTGGGCAACTCGACGCGGGGGCGGCGCCGCCACGAGATGTACTGGTTCACCAGCGCCTTACGCGTGTACGCGACCGGGTCGCCGCCCTTGGACAGCTTGCCCCACCGCCCGAGCACCTTGACCAGCACGCTCTGCAGCAGGTCCTCGGCGAGGTGCGCGTCTCCCGTGAGCAGGTACGCCGTCCGCATCAGCGCTTGCTGGCGGACGAGCACGAACTCACGGAAGCCGTCATGATCGTTCAATTCGACTCCTCTCGCCCGTTCTCTACGCCGGGACGGGGCGAAAGGTTGTAGTTGATCGTCCAGTTCTCCGTACGGCTTCAGGCGATCGGGCCCATCACCAGCACGGCCACCACCGGCGCGAGATACAGCAGCGGGAACGGGACGTGGGCGTACGAGCGCGCCCTGAGCACGGTGATCACGGCTCCGGTGAAGTACAGCACCAGCCCGATCCCGGCCGCGACCCCGATGACGGGCACGACCAGACCGACCACCAGCCCGGCCGCCCCCGCGGCCTTGGCGGCCCCCAGCCACGGCCACCACCTACGGGCGACGCCGTACTCGGCCAGCGGCCCCACGACCCACTGGGCACGCCTGAAGACGGACAGGGCCGAGAACCCGACCCAGAGGGCGGTCAGGACGGTGACGACGACAGTGAGCATCAGACGCTCCTTCCGGGGCGCCCGCCGACGCGGTGACGTGCCCCGGAACGGCGGGTCCGAATGATTCCACCGCCTTGACCCGAGCCGCCCCACAAGTGTGACACCCACCCGCACAAACACTCCCGACCCAGGTAACCGGGGAGCTCCGCAAGCCGGTCCGGAAAGCCCGGAGACCCAGGAGTCCGGGACCCGGGGTTGGAGGATCCGGGGTTCGAGGACCTGGGGTTGGAGGATCCGGGGTCCAGGAGTCCGGGGTCCAGGAGTCCGGGGATGCGGGGGTTGAGGGTTCGGGGTGAGGTGGCGGGGGTATCGGTGCCCCCGCCTTGTCAGGTTGTACGGTCGCGTAGGTACTCGGTCACCGTGGTGGCGCGGAGCATGTGAGGGTCGAGCAGTTCGGCGCGGCGCCGGGGGATGCCGCCGGCGAGGGCGGCGTCGGTGAGCGCGTTCCTGAGCCAGCGCACGTCCACGGGCCGGCCGTCGGCGCGCGTGAGCAGCGGCTCCCCCGCCTTCCGCTCCGACGACAGGTCGCACAGCAGGGGGCGGGCCGGTGTCGGGATCGGGAAGGCGACGAGGTCGCCCCGTGCGTCGTGCATGGTGACGATGGCGGGCTCGCCCGAGGCGACCGCCCGCAGGTCCTGCAGGGTCAGCCCGGCCAGGGCGGCGGCGGTCGCACCGGTGGCGTCCAGCAGCGCGACGGCGACGGCCTCGGCGGTACGGCCGCCGGCGGCCAGGCGGGCGGCGCCCTCACGCAGCCTTCGCCGGTCGTCCTTGCTCAGCAGGCGGGGGTCGCGGGTCGCGTCCGTTCGCGGGGGCCATTCGTGCCGCGCCGCGCCGGTTCGCCAGGCGAAGGTGTAGAACGACGACAGCACCGCCCGTTTCCTGGCCACGGTCGCCCGGGCGAGGGGCCTGCCGGGGTGGCGCACGCCGACGGTGAGGCCGCCGGCGAGCGCGGCCTCGCAGTAGGCGTCCAGGTGGGTCGTGGTGACGTCCGCCGCTTCGACGTCCGGCTCGGCGGCACCCAGCCAGCGCAGGAACGAGGCCAGCACCTGCAGTCGCGTCTGCCGCGCGGCCAGGGAGACGTTCTCGCTCAGCCAGGCGATCGCGGTGCGGCGGGTCTCCGGGGGCAGCCCGTCCACCAGGTCGACATCGGCGCCGGGCACCTGACCTCCGTCGCCGGGTTCGCGCCGGGGTCGCAGTCCTTCGACGTCCGCTAATCCGGCGCCACGCGGCTGACCGCCCGTTTCCGGCCACCCCATCCCGAGCCCCGCCCCGGCCCCACCACGACCGGACGCACCCAGTCCAGCCGCACCGACGAGCCCTGGCATGCCTGGTCCGGAGGCGCCGATTCCAGGCGCACCAGTTCCAGGCACAGCAAGGTTGGACGTACCGCTCTCAGACCCACCAAGTCCGGACGTACCGGCTCTAGATGCATCGAGCCCTGCCGCACCGAGCCCAGCGGCACCGGGGCCGGATACGCCGAGGCCGGCCGCGTTGAGTCTGGACGCGGTCACGCCGAGCCCGGAAGCGGTCACCTCCAGCCCCGGCGCGGTCACCCCACGCTCCGGCCCGACCTCGCTGGGGTCGGTCCCGTAACCGCCCAATTCGGGCCTGTACCCACTTGAATCGGGCCGGCGGCTTCCGAACTCGGGCCCCTGCCCGCTGAACTCGGGCTTGCGGCCTCCGGAGCCGGGCTCGTCTGCACCGGTTTGTTCCGCTTCGTGGCCCGCGATCTCGTCACCGGTCATCGTCCGCCCTGCCGCCTTCCACCCGGCCACCGCCGGTCCGGCCGACCCAAGCCCGGCCTCCTCCGGCCCAGCCACTTGCCCTTCTTGGCCTGGACCGGTCACATGCGCTGCGTGCCCAAGGCCGGCCGCTCGCCCAGCCTGGCCATGCTTGGCCGACTGCCCTGTTTGCCCAAGTTCAGCCGCTTGCCCGGCCGAACCGAGGCCGGTCATCTGCCCTGCCTCGGCGAGTTGTCCGGCCGGATCGAAGCCGGTCGGCTGCGCTGGGGTCGGCTTTGACTGCTCGCTTGGCCCGCCTGCCATGGTGAGCGCTTCCTCCGGCGTGGTGCCGGGAGTGGAGGCGTCATGGGTTCGGGGCATGCTCAGCACTCGACCGTACCCGCCCTCACCAGCCTGACCGGCCGCGTCATGGACGGCGCGGAGGGGTCGGTGTCCATCGGGCGGCTGCGGGAGTCGCGGCAGCCTGAGCCAGGCAGTTCAGTCATGAGCTTGATCTTCTCACGGAGCGGCCCTTCCCAGCCTCCTCGACCGATTGTTGTAAGCCCTCACCCATGCCTTGGTCAGTACTGACGGGTGTAAGCGCCGGTCAGTCCGTAGGAGTCAGTCGTCCGGCCGATCGCAAAGGTCAGTCGTGAGGTCAGTTATGCGGTCAGTCGTCCCGCCGGTCGTGGAGGGCGGGTTGTGGAAGGGCGTGTGACGGGTCGCTGGGGTGGCCGGGCTGGCAGGGCGGTGGGTCCGGTGGGATCGGTGGTGCGGGGGGGCGTACGGCTGGTGGGGAAGGTGGCTTCGGCGGTACGGGGGTCGTACGTGCCAGACTGGGGCGGATGCGGGCGGAAGAGATGAAAGCGATCGCGGCGGCGCTGGGCGTCGAGGTGGTCGCTACCCGGATGCTGGCCGGCGGGTTCTCTCACGAGACGACCCTGCTGGAGCTGGCCGGCGGAGGTGCCGTGGTTTCTCGGCTCGGTGGGCCCGACCCCGCCGTGGAGGCCGCGGTCATGGAGTCGGGCCGCCGTCACGTGCCGGTGCCTGAGGTGTTGCTCGTCCTGCCGTCCGTGGCGGGCGGGCGTCCGGCCATGGTGCTGGAGCACGTGGCGGGCACGCCGCTCGACATCGTGCTGGCCGACCCCGGCAGCGTGCTGGCCGACCCCGAGGTCCTGATGTCCGGGCCCGGCATTGTGGGGTCCGGGCCCGAGGTCGGGTTGTCCGGACCCGAGCCCGGCCGCTACGCGGGTGAGTTGCGGGCGTTGGGGGTTGAGGTGGGGCGGGTGGTGGCGGGGATCGGGGGTGCGGGGTTTGATCGGCCGGGGTTCTTCGGTGGGTCTGATCTCGCGGTCGCCGCCGGTCCGCCGTGGTCCGGGCAACTGCCCGCGTTCGCCGAGACCTGCATGAGCAAGGTGCCGGCCTCTCGTCTCGATCCGGCGGTACGGGCGGCGTGGGCCGGGTTGTGCGCGGCGCACGCTCCGGCGCTCACCCGCGTGGACGGGTGGGCCATGCTCGTGCACGCCGACATGAATCCCAAGAACGTCCTGGTCACGCGGGCGGCGGACGGCTGGCGGGTGGACGCCGTGCTCGACTGGGAGTTCTCCTTCTCCGGCTGCCCGTACGCCGACGCCGCCAACATGCTGCGGTTCGGAGCCGACTATCCGGCCGGTTTCACCGAGGGTTTCCGGGAGGGGTTCGGCGCGCACCTGCCGCCTGACGACGACTGGGCCTATCTGGGGCACGTGCTCGACATGTTCGCCCTCAGCGACCTGGTCACCCGGCCCGCCGGGCATCCGGTCGCCGATCGGGCCGGCGAGGAGATCGGGCGGTGGGTGGCCGGAGGGGTCCCCCGCTGAGGAGACGCGACCCGCGTGCCCGGCCATGGCGGGTTCGCTTCTAAGATCCGAGGTGTGGCCAAGTACATCGATCTGCATCCGGACAATCCCCAGCCCCGCCTGATCGGCCAGGTCGTCGACCTGTTGCGCGGCGACGGGCTGATCGCGTACCCGACGGACTCGTCCTACGCCCTCGGGTGCCGGCTGGGCAACAAGGAGGGCATCGACCGGATCAAGGAGATCCGCCGCCTGAGCGACGACCATCACTTCACCCTGGTCTGCCGGGACTTCGCCCAGTTCGGGCAGTTCGTGCATGTGAGCAACGCGGTGTTCCGGCTGGTCAAGACGGCGACCCCGGGCGGCTACACGTTCATCCTGCCCGCGACCAAGGAGGTGCCCCGGCGCCTGCTGCATCCCAGGAAGAAGACGGTCGGCGTCCGGATCCCCGACCACGTCGTGACGCAGGCGCTGCTGGCGGAGCTGGGCGAGCCGCTGCTGTCGAGCACCCTGCTGCTGCCCGACGAGGCGGAGCCCATGACGCAGGGGTGGGAGATCAAGGAGACCCTGGACCACTCGCTGGACGCCGTCATCGACGCCGGCGAGTGCGGCGCGACCCCGACGACCGTGGTCGATCTGTCGCAGGACGAGCCCGAGATCCTGCGCCGGGGCACGGGAGACCCGTCCCTGTTCGAGTAAGGGACGGTCGTCCTCGCGTGCTCCGCCGTCATCCCCGGGCGGGCGGGTGGGCGCGGAGCCAGTCGGCCGCCCTGCGGGCCGAGGCCCGCGACAGCCACGCGTCCTGGACCACCTCGGCCAGTTCGGCGCGGGTGAGCTCACCGATCCTGGCGGCGCGCAGCAGCACCGACGCGTGACCGTCGAAGTGCGGGGTGGTGAAGAACGGCGACGTCTCGTCCTGGACCAGCGCCAGCTTGTCCGCCTGGGACTCGACCCAGAAGACGATCACGTCCGGGTAGCGCTCGCCGGTGTCGGGGTCCACCGCGTCCGGGCGCGGGTTGCGGAAGAACACGAACGACTTTCCGCCCACCTGGTAGACCGGGTTGTCGCCGGTCCCGGGATAGACGGTCACGTGCGGCATGGACAGGGCCAGTTCGTGTACGTCCTCGACGCGGGCGGGACGGTCTCCGTCGTCGGTCTTGGTCATGGCCTCCAGCGTAGGCGGCGGCCGGTTCCGTGTCCTGGTGCCGCCCGCAGCTCCACCCCCCGCGGTCAGGGCCCCGATAGCAGGGCAGGGTTGCCTCGGTGACGCCGGATTCGGTGGATTTCGGCGCGGGCCCCAACCGATCGCGCCCTCCGGAGCGTCTTGTCTACATGAGGGATTCCGAGGCGTTCGAGGCCTTCGTCGCCGCCTGGCGCCCGCGGCTGCTGCGTGCCGCCATCCTCATCAGCGGTGACCGGCATCTGGCCGAGGACGTACTCCAGGAAGCCCTGATCAAACTGGCGCGCCGCTGGTCGAAGGTGCACACAGATCCGGTCAACTACGTACGTACCACCTTGTACAGGGACGTCGCGTCCAGGCGGCGCCGGCGGCGGGAGTTCGTCTACGAGGAGCCGCCGGAACAGCAGGACCAGGACACCTCCGGTGAGTCGGACCTGAAGCTGGTCTTCGCCCGCGCGCTGGCCAGGCTGCCGGTGAAGCAGCGGGCCGTGCTCGTGCTGCGTTTCTACGAGGACCTGCCCGTCGGGGAGGTCGCCGCGATCCTGCGGGTCTCCCACGGGACGGTGAAGAGCCAGACGCACGCGGCGCTGAAGCGCCTGCGCGAGGTCGCTCCCGAGCTGGAGGAGGTGCTGATATGACGGACCAGCGGTTGCGCGAGCTGTTCGGCGAGCTCGCCGAGACCCTGCCGGAGGGTTCGTCCAGCGCGGGAGAGTTGTGGCGGCTGGGCACGCGGAGGCGTGCCCGCCGCCGGTTGACGGCGGCCGCGGCGGTGGCGACGGTCGCCGCGGTCGTCGTGGCGGGGATCGTCATGACGCCGGAGCCGGTCGAACGCGGCGTCGCCGTCCATCCGGGCGGCACGCCCGTGCCCATGACGCCGTCCGCTCCCCCCGCGGACGTCGCCCCACCGCCCGCCGGCGAGGCGGCGCTGCCGGCGCTGGCGACCGCGCTGCCGGAGCGGTGGGCCGGCGTCCCCGTCATGCCCTCGATCGCCGGGCCCGTGCTGGCGCTGGCCGCGTACGGCGACGGGCGGATCTACGCGATGAAGGCCGGCGGCCGCGTCCGGCTGGACGTGAAGCTGGACGCGGCCGTGGACGCGACCGGCTCCCCCAGCCCGGCGCTGGTCCCCAACTCGCTCGCCCCCGACGGGACGATGGCCGCCTTCCCGCAGCGGGACGAGGTGGTGGTCGTCGACCTGGTGATCGGCCAGGCCAGGCGGTACCGGGTGCCGGGGTTCAACCAGGCGGTGCTGTGGCGCGGGGATCGGCTGCTCGTCGAGCAGCAGGCGGCGAACTACCTGCTCGACCTGGCCACGGGGGCAGCCGTGCGGCAGCCGTTCAAGGGGTTCGCGAGTGCCGCGGGCTACGGCGACCTCAGGATCGTCTCGCCGGGTCAGGGCCGCAGGACGCTGATCCGGCAGGGTGACCGGGAGCTGCGGCTGGACGTGCGGGGCATCACCGGCCAGGGCCGGATGCCCGTGCGCGGCCCAGGTGACCACGGGTGGCAGCGTGACGGCCTCGTGGCCAGGTCCGCGCCCGCGCACGACGACCGTCGGGGCCGGGCGGACGTGGTCGTGGTGGCCGAGTCCGCCACGGGACGGGTGGTCAGGACGCTGCTCCTGCCCTGGGGCGATCCGCCCGGCGCGCGCTGCGGTAAGGCCGGCTGCGCCGTGCGCGGCTGGTACGGGCACGACACGGTGATCGTCGAAAGCGGGGACAGGCTGCTCGGCTGGAACATCGGGACCGGCGCGCTGTCACGCCTCACCCAGCTGCCCGAGGAGGTGACCGCCTACTCCCTGCGCAGCGGATGAGCGGCCGGTGACGGCGGCCGAGGCGCGCAATTCAGCGCCTCGGCGATAACGCATGCCGTAAATTCACTATTCGCCACCAGAAAACCGGGCGATGGCCGCGATCCGCAATAAATACCGGCAAAGATGTATTTTCTCAACTCGCATACTGTGTTTAAACTCGCATTCGTGACGACACAACTGGCTCGTTACCTCACTCCGATGGAGGACAGCTCCAGGTGGGACGGTTTCGAATTCCGTCCCGGCGACATCGTCATCAATTCTCCGGCGAAGTGCGGCACCACCTGGACCCAGACGATCTGCGCACTCCTCATCTTCCAGACGCCCCGGCTGCCCGCCAAGCTGTCGAGCCTCTCCCCGTGGATCGACATGCTCGTACGCCCAAAACAGGAGGTCTGGGACCACCTGTCCGCGCAGCGGCACCGCCGTTTCATCAAGACCCACATCCCGCTCGACGGCATCCCGATCGATCCCCAGGTCACCTACATCACAGTGGGACGCGACCCGCGCGACGTGGCCATCTCCCTGCGCAGCCACGGCAAGAACCTCAAACGCGACGTGATCCGCCGGCTGATCCACCAGGCCGCCCACCCCGGCGGCGGCGCGGACGACGCCCCGGTCGACGGCCATGACGACAGAGACCTCCTCGACGAACGCACGTACCTGATGCGCTGGGTGGACAACGACGACCCGCCGCACGCCAACCTCGACTCGCTGCGCGCGCTGATCTGGACGCAGAGCCGCGCCTGGATCCGCCGTACGGAGCCGAACGTCGTCCTGCTGCACTACGCCGACCTGTCCCGCGACCTGGCCGGCCAGATGCGGCGGCTGGCCGGGCGGCTCGGCATCGAGATCGACGAGAGCAGGTGGCCCGGGCTCGTCGAGGCCGCCACGTTCCAGCAGATGCGCGATCGCGCGGACGAACTCGCGCCCGATGAGCAACTGGGTTACATCCGCGACAGCAGACGCTTTTTCCGCAGCGGTAAGTCCGGCGAATGGCAGCAGTTCCTCACCGACGAGGATCGGGCGCACTACGAGCGCCGGGTGTCCGGCCTCGCCGAGCCGGACCTGCTCGAATGGCTCCATCACGGGGCTGGTTGATCACGTGACCACCCTGTTCGGATAACGCACCAGGAAATACGCAAAATGACGCCAGAAGTGCCCGGGCCCGTGACGGTCGAACGCGTTCTCTCGCTGAGCGACGTCGCCGGGCGCGCGTGGGACGACGTCGCCGACCCTCAGGACCTGTTCCAGAGCCGTGCGTGGCTGCGGGCTCTCGAACGGACCGGTGAGGCGCCCGTCATGTACCTCATCGCCCGCCGGCCCGGGCACTGCCGCATCCTCGGCGCGCTCCCCCTCTACGACTCGCTGCCCAGCCGCGGCGACTACCTCTACTGGCCCGAGCTGCACTTCCAGGACCTGCTGCGGGCCGCGAGCCCGGCCGGCGGGCGGCTGGGGCTGCTGGCCGGGTCCCGGGCCGGCTTCGGCACCCGGCTCGTCCTCGACCCCACCCTGACGGGGCCGGCCAGGGCCGTGGTCCTGCGCGCGCTCAGGGACGCCGCCGGCGCCGTCGCGGCCGAGCGCGGGCTTCCGTACACCTTCTTCCTCTTCCTCGACGCCGCCGCGTGGCGGGACCTCGCGCCGGTCACGGGCGACGGCGGCCGGCACCGGCTGGCCGGCGTCGCCCAGACCGAGCTGGAGCTGCCCGGCACGTGCTTCGCGGACTACCTGGCGACGCTGCCGCGCAACACGCGTACCAGCGTCCGCAGGGAGACCGGGCGCTTCGCCGAGGTCTGCGCGGCCGAGACCGTCCCGCTGCGCGAGGCCGTCCCGGCCATCGCGCCGATGATCGGGAACGTGCGGGCCAGGCACGGGATGGCCTACAGCGTGGACGCGGTCACGGGGCGGCTCTCGGCGTACGCGTCCGCGCTGGGCGACACCGCGGCGCTGGCCGTGCTGTGCCGGGTGCGCGGCCGGGTCGTCGGCGCCGGGGTGCTGTGCCGGTGGCACGACCGGCTGTACGTGACGGACTTCGGGCGGGTGGACGACGAGGGGCCCGACCCGTTCGTGTACTTCAACGCGGCCATCTACGAACCCATCAGGCACGCGTACGCCATGGGGCTGTCCAAAGTCGTCACCGGCGCGGGGGCGGAGCTGGGCAAGGCCCGGCGCGGTTCCGCCGTGCTCCCGCTGGTGCACGTGGCATGGCCGGCGACCGGCGAGCCGGGGGACGACCGGGCCGGAGCGGCGCCGGCGGAGAGCCGCAGGAAACACTGGCGCGACCTCCGCGCCGCTCACCCCAGGTACTTCCACCCGGTGTGGGACGAGCTGCTGTGACGCGACAACGATCGGACGAGCGGGAGTCGTGCCCGCGAGGGAGGCCAGCGTGAGCCGACGGGACCAGCCGACCGGCCCCGCCCGTGACACCATCGGCACCGTTACCTACACCACCCCCAAGGGCACCGCAGTCGGCGACCCGGGGCTGGGACTGTTCGACGTGCTCGGGCGGGCGCCGCGTGACCCGGGCCGGGTCGCGCTGGTGCACGAGGATCGCCGGCTCACCTTCGGCGATCTCGCCGCGCTCGGCGCGGACGTCGGCGAGGTCGTACGGCGTCACCGGCTGGAGCGCCGCGTGGTGGGCGTGCCCGCCGAGCGCGGCCCGGCGTTCGTCGCGCGGCTCCTGGGGCTGTGGGGCGCGGGAGCCGTTCCGGCGATCCTCGGGGACTGGGGCCGGGAACGGGTACGCGGGGCACTGGCGGCCACCGGCGCAGCCGCGGTCTTCGCGCCGTCGTCCGCCCCGGCCGCCGGCCTGGAACCGCTGGACGCCTCCGGGAACGGCGGCGGCCACGTCGGGGACGACGTCAGTCATGTGCTCTTCACGTCCGGGACGACGGGCCGGCCCAAGGGGATCGTCGTCGGACGGGCGGCCTTCGCGGCCGCCTGCGCGGCGTTCTTCGAAGAGCTGCCCATGGACGAGTCCGACCGGGTCGCCTTCCTCAGCAGGCCCGGCCACGACCCGAGCCTGCGGGAGCTGATCGCGCCCTGGGTGACGGGTGCGACGCTGTTCGTCCCCGGCCCGCGCGCGGCCGCCGATCCGCGGCTGGCGGCGGACTGGCTCGCCGCGCACTCCATCACCGTGCTCCAGGGCGCGCCGGTCCTGCTCCAGCTCATGGCGGGCGCGTCCCCGCGTCCCGTGCAGAGTCTGCGGCTGGTCTGCTCGGTGGGGGCGCGGCTCACGGCGGCGGCGCTGCGGGCGACGGCCCGGTTCGCGCCGCGTGCCACCGTCGTCAACTGTTACGGCGCGTCGGAGACGCCGCAGGTGGTGTGCATGTACCGGGTTCCGCCTGGTCAGAGGGTCGCCGGCGAGGACCCGGTCCCCATCGGGCGCGCACTCGGCCACGCCACGATCAGGATCGTCCCGGAGCCCGGGGTGAGCGGCGGTGCGAATCTGGAGGGCCGGTTGCAGGTGGAGTCCTCCGCGTGCGCGCTCGGCTACACCGGCGGCGCCGCACTGCTGACCACCGACCAGGACGGCCGGCGCTGGTACGACACGGGCGACGTCGTCCGCCTGCTGCCGGACGGCGACCTGTGTTTCCTGCGGCGGGCGGACCGGCAGGTCCAGGTCAACGGCACGCGGGTGGAGCTGGACGAGATCGAGGGCGCGGCCGCCCTGGTCCCGGGTGTGGCCGGCTCGGTGGCGACGTTCGTCGAGGACGGCGCGGGTGTCGGAACCGTGCGCCTGACCGTCGTACGGACTCCAGGGGCGGCTGTGGACGGCGAGGAGATCCGGGCGGTGCTCCGCGATCGGCTGGACCCGGCGGTCCTGCCGTCGAGCATCGAGGTGCGGGACTCCCCGCAGGACAGCGCCCCGGACAGCGCCCCGGACAGCGGCCGGAACGGGGCGCGGGACGGCGGGCTGGGCGAGGCGCGGGACGGCGGGCTGGGCGGGGATCAGGCTGATGCGTGGGGTGACGAGCCGGCCGAGGACCAGGCCGGAAAGCTGTGGGCGGTGCTGGACGAGAGTGCGCGGTCCGTGCTCGGCCGGACCGGGATCGACCCTGACGGCGGCTTCTTCGAGACCGGTTTCACCTCGATGTCCCTGATGCGTTTCGTGTCCGAGGTCTCCATCCGCCTGGGCAGGGAGATCTCTCCGGTGCTGGTCTTCCGATATCCCACTCTGCGGGCCTTCGCCGATCACTTACGAGAGACCCTGGACGACGACCTGGCCTGAGGCGTCCCTCGCCGGTGGCGGGCGCCCTGGTCTCCGCGACGGCTCGTTCCCTGTACGCGGCAAGCTGATTGGAGCACGGACGACATGAGCGACCTCGTCGAGCCGATCGCGATCATCGGGATGGCCGGCCGTTTCCCCGGGGCGGCCGGCACCCGGCAACTGTGGGAGCTGCTCGTGGCCGGCGAGGAGGCGGTGCGTTTCCCCGCCGAGGACGAGCTGCGGTCGAGGGGCGTGTCACCGGAGGCGCTGGCCGACCCGGCGTACGTGCGGGCGGTGGCGGAGCCGGAGGGCGTCGACCTGTTCGACGCCGGGTTCTTCGGCCTGACCCGGCGCGAGGCCGACGTGTGCGATCCGCAGCTGCGGCTCTACCTGGAGACCGCGCACGCCGCCGTGGAGAACGCCGGATATGACGCGACGCGGCTCGGCAGGGCGGGCGTGTTCTCGTCGGTCGCCGCGAACCGGTACGGGATCGGCCGGATTCTCGCGAACCTGGAGGCGCTCAGGAGTGCGACCGGCATGGGGGCCGGCATGTGGAACAACCCCGACAGCGCGTCGACGCTGGTGTCGTACAAGCTGAATCTGAACGGCCCGAGCCTGACCGTGCAGACCGCGTGTTCGAGCTCGCTGGTGGCGGTGCACCTCGCCGTGAACGCGCTGCGGCTGCGCGAGTGTGACGTCGCGCTGGCCGGCGGCGCGGACGTCGAGTTCCCCGTCGGTCACGGCTACCGGTGGGCCCAGGACGGCCCGCTCAGCCGGGACGGTCACTGCCGGCCCTTCGCCGCGGCGGCCACCGGCACGGTCTTCGGCAGCGGGGCCGGCGTCGTGGTGCTCAAGCGGCTCGCCGACGCCCTGGGCGACGGCGACCGGATCTCCGCGGTGATCCGGTCGGTGGCGGTCAACAACGACGGCGCGCACAAGGTCGGCTTCACCGCGCCCAGCGCCGACCGGCAGGCGGAGGTCGTGGTACGGGCCATGGAACTGGCCGGCGTGGGGCCCGCGGACATCGGGTACGTGGAGGCGCACGCCACCGCGACCCGGCTGGGTGACGCCATCGAGATCGCGGGGCTGCGGATGGCGTTCGGCGCCCGGGCGGCGTCGCGGGCCGAACGGTGTCCCATCGGCTCGATCAAGGGCAACGTGGGGCATCTGGGGCATGCGGCGGGGATCACATCGTTGATCAAGACCGCGCTGTCGCTGAGCCACGAGCGGATCCCGGCGACCGTCAACCTGGACGAGGTGAACCCGCTGCTCGACCTCGACAGCTCACCGTTCCTGGTCAACGACACGCTCCGGCCCTGGCCCCGGGCGGCCGGGTGGCGGCGGCTGGCGGGGGTCAGCTCGTTCGGGATCGGCGGCACGAACGCGCATGCGATCCTCGAAGAGGCACCGGCCCGCCCGGCTGTCCCTGGGCGGACCCGGCAAGGCGGCGGCCACACCGGTGCCCGTCCGGAACCGACGCGTCGTGAACCGGCGGAGCTGATCGTGTGGTCGGCGCGGACGCCGGCGGCGGCCGCGGCCTGGCCGGAGCGGCTCGCCCGAGCCTTCGCGGGAAGCGCTGAGCCGCTCGCCGGTGTCGCGTTCACGCTGCGGGAGGGGCGCACGCCGCATCCGGTACGGGGCGCGGTGGTGGTGGAGAGCCTGGCCGACGCGGCGGCCGCCGTACTCGACGAGGGGAGGCGGATCGTCACCCCGCCGGAGCAGGCGGAGCGGAGCACCGTGTTCCTGTTTCCGGGCGAGAGGGCGTGGCACGCCGGCATGGCGGCGGAGCTTCGCCGTACGGAACCGGTGTTCAGGGCGGCGCTGGACGAGTGCATAGATCTCTTCGAGGGCCACGGTCTACCACTGCGGCCGCTCTGGGAGGGGACGCGGGAACCCGCGCAGGACCCGCCGGTCCCGGACGGCGCCGATGTCAGGCAGGCGGCGGTCTTCAGCGTCGAGTACGCGCTGGGACGGCTCTGGCAGGCGCTGGGCATCGAGCCCGACGTGCTGCTCGGCCTGGGCGTCGGGGAGTTCGCCGCCGCCACGCTCGCCGGGGTGTTCACCCTCCAGGAGGCGGTACGGCTGGTCAGCGCCAAGGCGACGGGCGGATCGTCCACGGACGACGCCGCCGAACGGTTCCGCACGGCCTTCGACGGCATCCGGCCACGGCGTCCCCGGGCGAAAATCTGCTCCACCGCCGCCGGCGGCCTGGTGGAGCCGGCGCAGGCGGGGAGCGCGGACTTCTGGCTGCGGCTCCTCGACGAGCCCGCCCCGTTCGAGCGGGCGCTCGACGCCGTGCTGTCCGATGGAGACCGGGTGCTGGTCGAGATGGGCCCGGGTCGGTCGCTCGCCACGCTGGCCCGGGCACATCCCCAGGTGCGGGCCGGGCGTCATCTGGTGGTGCCGGTCCTGCCGGCCGGGCCGTCGAAGGACGCTACGGAACGGGCCTCGTTCCTGTACGCGCTGGGCCGGATGTGGACGCTGGGCGCGGAGGTGAACTGGTCGCCCCTGTCGGCGTCGGGTCCTCGTGAACGCGTGCCCCTGCCCGGTTACCCGTACCAGCGCGACCGGCACTGGATCGACCTGGAAGCCCCGCACGGCCCGGCCGGCCGCACGCCGGCGCACCAGCCGAACGGCGCACCCGCACACCAGCCGACCGGCCAGTCCGCGCACGAGACGAGCGAGGCGCACGCGCGCGAGGCGGGCGGGGCGGCCTTGCGGCTGCCCACGTGGGTGGAGGCCGCACCAGCCCGCCGCCATGGGTCCGGCATCGGGAACGGGTCGCGCCCACTGGTGTTCCTGCCTGACGACCCACACCGCGCGGCCGAACTGACCGCCTTACTCGACCGAGCCGGATGGGACGCGACAAGAGTCCGGCACGCCCCCGCGTACGCGAGCTCGGCGACCGACTCCATGGACCGACCCGGAGGCTCGGAAAACGACTTCACGATCCGGCCGGGACATTCGGACGACGTCGTCCGGCTGTTGGACGAGCTGAGGGAGTCGCGCCGCTACCCGGAGCTCGTCGTGGACGCCACCCAGCTCGGTGCCCTGGCGGAACCCGACCTGAGCACCATCGACGACCAGCTCGACGCCGGATTCCACCGGTTCGTGGACCTGCTGCAGGAGGCGGCGCGGCGGGCACCCGACAAGCGCGGCCGCGATGTCCTGGTCATCACCGAACTGTCGGCGGACGTGACAGGCGGCGAGCGCGTGCACCCGGTCCGGGCCATGCTGCTCGGCCTCCTGCGCAGCTACATGCTGGAGAACCCTCGTTCCCGCTGCAAGCTCATCGACGTCCAGGACGGGGTGGGCGCCAACAGGCTACTCGCGGAACTGCGCGGCTTCGACCACTCGGAGATCGTCGCCCTGCGCGGCGACCGACGCTGGATCCCCGAAGAACTGCCGCTCCCCCTCGACGACACGGCTCCTGAGGCCGCGCCCCTGCACGGCGCGGCTTCCAACGGTGCGGACGCTGGTGGTGCGGGGTCGGTCGGGTTGCGGCGTGGGGGTGTGTATGTGATCACCGGAGGGCTCGGCGGGCTGGGGCTGGCTGTGGCGCGTGGGCTGGCGGAGACGGGAATGCGGCCGCGGTTGCTGCTGCTGGGGCGCCGTACAGGTGGGCACGAGGCGGAGCTGGCTGAGATCAACGGGCTCGGGGCCGAGTGCCGGGTCGAGGCGTGCGACGTGGCCGATGTGGAGGCGTTGCGCCGTGTGATCGGCCGGGCGTCGGACTCCTTCGGTGGCGTCAACGGGGTGTTCCATCTCGCCGGGGTGGCGGGGGACGGCATGATCCCGTTCCGGACGCGGGAGCAGATGATGGCGACGCTGGCGCCGAAGGTGCACGGCACGCTGGCGCTGATCGAGGTGCTGCGGGACCAGGCCGGTCTCGACTTCTTCGTGGCGTTCTCCAGCCGGGCCGCGCTCAGGGGCCTGGTGGGCGGCGCCGACTACGCCGCCGCTAACGCCTTCCTCGACGCGGTGGTACGCCGGCAGCCGCTGGCGGGCTGCGCCTCGGTGAGCGTCAACTGGCCGTCGTGGACCGAGGTCGGCATGGCCGCCCGCCAGGAACGACACCCGCGCACCGGCCGCCCAGGGCAAAGCGCGGGGACAGGCCCGAGTGTGGCTACAGAGGTAGCGCCAGGCTCGGGACCGGAGGCCGGGGTGGCTGTGCGTCGGTGGTCGGTCTCGTTGTCGGCCGAGAGTTATCCGATTCTCGACGAGCACCGCATGGAAGGAGTCCCGGTGCTGCCGGGCACGGCCCAGGTCGACTTCGTTCTGCGCGCGTTCCGTGAGGCGGTCGACAACGTGAACGGGCGGCCCGAGCGGGTGCGTCACATGGTGTTCCGGCAGCCGATCACCACTCCTGAGCCCGTCTCGCTGGAGGTCGGCTTCGAGCCGCACGAGGATGTCTGGCGCTTCACCGTACGCACCGCGCCGCTGTCATCGTCCCCCGGCTCGCCCGGCGACCATCGCGTGCACACGACGGGTGAGATCGGGCTGGTGGATGCCACGGCGGGCACCGTGGACCTGGACGGGTTGCGCGCGTCGCTGACCGACCGGCGCACGCCCGTGAACGATCCGGCCAATCGGCTGTTCACCATCGGACCGCGATGGCCGGGTGAGGAGATCTGGACGTCAGGGGACGATCCCGGCACGAAGCTGGCCGCGCTCACCTTTTCCGACGCCTTCAATCATGAGCTCGGCGAGCATGCGCTGCACCCCACGCTGCTGGACGCGGCGGTGTCGCTGGCGCGCGATCCCGACCTGGAGCCGCCGCACGCGCCGTTCGCCTACCAGTCGATCGTGGTGCACCGGCCGATCCCGGGCCGCGCGTACAGCCACATCCGCCGGCGGCCGAGCGGTCCCGACACGATCGTGGCGGACATCGACGTACTGACGGCTGACGGCGAGGTGGCCGTCGAGGTCAGGGGCTTCACCATGCGTCGCGTCGACGAATCCATGGTCGCTTCTGACAGTCGTCGTGAGGAGCGAGGCGCCGCCATCACGCCGGACATCAGCCTCGGACGGGACGCCGCCGCCGGACCGCAGCTTTCGCCTGGTGACGCGATCACGCCCGCGACCGGGATCGGTCTGCTGCTGCGGCTTCTGGCCCGGCCCGGGCATCGGCAGGTGGCTATCACTATGCCGGGGCACGACGCCGTGATGAAGAACGCGGCCATGAGTGACCGGGGCGGAGCCGGTGCGTCAGGCGGGCGGCCGGGCAGTGTGTCGGGAGCGTCGGCCTCGGTCGACACGCGGCCCAGCGCGGCCGGCACGCGGTCCGCTGCAGCCGATACACGGCCCACCGCAACCGGCACACAGCCCATCGCAGCCGATGCGCAGCCCACCGCAGCCGGTGCCCCGGCCGCCGTGCCCCAAGGGCTCTCGGGCGGGGCGGCGCAGGGGCAGGTGGCGGTTGAGGACAGGCTGGTGGAGATGTGGTGTGGCGAGTTCGGCCTGGAGGAGGTCGGCCTGGACGAGAACTTCTTCGACCTGGGCGGTGACTCCTTCGCCGCCGTCGGCCTGGTCGAGGAGATCCGCCGGGCCTTCACCGTGGACGTGGGCATCGCGGTGATCTTCGACCATCCGACGGTGGCCGAGCTGGCCGCCGAACTGCGCCGGTTGAGCGGGTGAGAGGAGGCCCGGGGAGAACGACGTCATCGACGCGCGGGAGGGTCAGCCGGCAAACGTGCTGAGCCATTCTCGAAGCGTCTCGGAAGGCAGCTCTTCGACCATCTGATGGCCGCCCGCGACCATATGGACGGAGAGCCGTTTCGTCGTGTAAGAATGCCACTCGTCGAGGTTTTCCGAGCTCCACGAACTGGCGTCGTCCTTGGCCCCGACGGCGACGATCGGCGCGTTCACCATCGGGCGCGGATCCGATTCCAGGTAACGATTGAGAAGGCGGTATTCGGAGCGCCAGAGGCGGGCGTATTCGGGCAGGGCCGCCGTGTCCGCGATGTGCGGCGGCGCGTCGAGTTCCGCCGCCAGCGCCCGGTCCGGCAGTTCCGCGAGCGGCGAGACGGGCGTGCGGTGCGGTGGATATTGGCACATGACGACGACGCCACGCACCCGCCGGTCCAGCCGCCCGGCCGCCTCCAGGCAGACCAGCGCGCCCATGCTGTGGCCGACGAGCACGACGTCGGAGGCGTCCGCGCGGTCGATGAGGGCCGCGAGGGCCGCGCCGCGCTCGTCGACGGCAGGCACGTTCATGGGCTCGCTCCAGACGGCCCGGCGGATGACGGGGCCCCGGCCGGGCTCGTTCCAGCGGTCGACGAATTTCGTCCGGCCGCCCAGCCCGGGGACGAAGACGACCGCCTCGCCGCCGTCGAGCGGCGGGCTGACCACGTAATTCGCAGGTTCCTGAGCGTTCACGTCAAATCACTCCTCGGCGCACCCGTTGACAAATCCTGGAAAACAACGTAGAGACCATTCGCCGCGACTCCGTTCCCGATTTCAGGAACGGCCTTCGCCTGCCGATGTAATTATCGCCGATTTTTCTGCCGAGAATACTGGATCATTTCCCTGGATTTATGGCAAAGTGTGGCAGGTGACCACGCTGCTCGTCGCCGCAGTGATCATCCTGCTCGCCTCTACGGTGCACGCGGTGACCGGATTCGGATACGCCCTCGTCGCCACTCCCCTCCTCGCCCTCACCGTCGACCCGCACACGGCGGTCGTCGCCACCACCCTGTCCGCCCTGGCCATGACCATCACGATCGGCGTACGCCAGCGCCATCACGCCGAATGGAAGGTGGCCATGATCGCCATGGCCGGCATCCTGCTCGGCATGCCCCTGGGCCTGTGGGTCTACGGGGCCACGTCCGAGCGGGTCCTCACCGCGCTCATCGGCGTCGGCGTCCTGGGCTGCACCCTGATGGTGTGGCGCCGGGTGAAGGTGCCGGGCAACGTTCCCGTGCTGGTGGGGGTCGGTCTCCTGTCCGGCGCGCTGTCCACGTCCACCGGCACGAACGGGCCGCCGATGGTCGCCGCCTTCCAGGGCATGGGCTACGACCCGCGCAAGTTCCGCGCCACCCTCGCCGCGGTGTTCGCCGGCACCAGCGTGTTCAGCCTGATCGGCTTCGCCGTGGCCGGCCAGGTGAACAGCCAGTCGCTCTGGATCGGGCTGGTGGGGGTGCCGGTGGTGCAGCTCGGCTACTTCATCGGCGACGCGGTGTTCAGCCGCATCGACCCGGACCGGTTCCGCCGGGTGGTGCTGCTGGCCCTCATCGTCAGCGCGGGAATGACCCTGTTCAGCGCGCTCAACAACTGACGCCGGCGGTGACCACCCCGGACGTCACGGCGAGACCACCGTGCCGCGCGCCGCGCGGGGCTCCGGCACGGTGGTCATCGCCGCTCGTCGTGCCGAACCGCCCCAGCCCGCCGTCGGCGGGTAGGCGACCGTGGCCCACGCGCCGCCGTTGCAGGCCAGCCCCTGGGTGGCGGTGGCGCCCGTCCCGTTCGCGTAGCCGATCGTCATCGTGTACGCGCGCGCGGCCGGCACGGTGAGACCGAGGCGTTCTCCGCCTCGCAACGCTGCTGGTGGGCGGGCACCCCGGAGACCGGCTCCACGACGAGCTGGTACGCGCTGGTGGCGGACATATTCGCAACCGAAACATGACATGAGCGCACGCGAAGGGCGGCGTGCCGTGGCACGCCGCCCCGGTTTGAGGAAGCTCAGCCGCAGGCCGCGCCGGTGGTGCCGCTGCCCCGGTTGACCCGGCCGGTGCCGGCGGCCACGGTGCCCGACGCCTTGGCGCAGACGCCGCTGGGCGCGTAGACCATGTCGCCCCAGTGGTGCCCGCCGTTGCCGGCGCGGTAGGTGAACGACACCCTCCTGGAGCTGGTGAAGACCGTGATCGTGCCGGTCGCGTTCTTCGGCACCTGGGCCTCGCCCCAGTTGGTGCCGCAGCGCCGCGAGTAGTACAGCCGGATCGAGCCCAGGCTGTCACCGATCTCGTTCTCGAGTGAGGCCTTCTTGCCGGTGAAGACCTTGCTGTTCGCGCACCCGCTCTTGTACGGGTCCTTCCCGTCGTACGGGTGCGCGCTGGCCGGCCCCGTACTGAGCAGAAGTGTGGAGATGGCCGCCGCGGAGACCGCGATGGCGGCTACGTGCATCTTCATGTCGAACCGGCTCCTTACCGGAAGGCGGGGGTCCTGGCCCCCGCGTGGTCAGCAGTCCCTGGTGATGTTCGTGAGATTCTCGGCCAGCCCCTTGTGGAATTTCTTCTTGCCTTTCGTCCCGCCGTTCGTGGCAAGGCATTCCTTCCGCGTTCCGGCCGGGCCCTTGAAATGCAGCTGGGCGTACACGCGATGGGAGCAGTGATTGTTGAAGTAGACCGTCGTGGACGAGTTTCCGTCCGACCACGAGTAGTTCGTCTTCTTTCCGCTGGGCTTGATGCAGCGGACGCTGTCGCGCTCCACCGCCTGGGTGCGGCTTGTCGCGGTGGTGGTCGTGCCCGCCGTCGCGGCCGTGGCGGAGGCGGGTGCGCCCAGCAGCGCCGCGGCGGCGCCGCAGGTCACCAGGGCCGCGGTCAGCTTTCTGTCGGTCATGGTCGCGTCCTTTCGTTCGGGAGAAATGTCCGTGGGAAAGGAAGGCATTTCCGGCTTTCGCGGTACGGCGCAGCGAATGAAAGGCGCCGGCCGGGTGATTCCCCCCAGATGTCCGCCGATCGGCTACCGCTCCCGGGTCGCGATCCGGCGGTGACGATTCCGACTATGCCCGGCCATTCGTCCGGCGGCAACGAATGTACGTCGGAGAATTGTCCAAGCATTGTCCAGGGCGTCGCTTGGACAAAAGAAGGGGGTCCGCCTCGTTCAGCGGGACACGACCCGAGGGGGAGCGCTCGTGTCAGACGCGTACGACCGCGGTGTGGGCGTGCCCCCGGCTGCCGCCGACCTCCACCTTGAGCGCCCGCTTGGACCTGCGCACGCTGCGGTCGCCCCGCTCGATCGAGCGCACCGGCCAGGGCAGCGTGATCTTCACCTCGTCGGCGGTCCTCGACGGGTCGGCGACCGCAAGCCGGACCCGCTTGTCGTCGCGGCGGATCAGCAGCGTGCACGGGCCGTCGGCGCGCAGCGGCCCGTCCATGGTCTCGACGGTCCCGGCGCGCCAGAAGACGGCGGCGAGCACGTCGCCGCGGGAGATGGCCTGCGCCGTGCCGGAGTTGGCGAGGATCCTGACCCGCAGGCGGTAGCCGGCGGTCTGCGCGGCGGTGGCGCCGGGCAGGACGGCGTAGGCGTAACGCGCCTTGCGCGGGTCGACGCCGTGGTCGAGGAGGATCGTGGTGTAGTGGCGGGTGACGGGGGTCCCGTCGCCGCCGGTGGTGGCGCCCTTGTCGATGTCCCGCCAGCGTCCCGTGCGCTTCTCGCGGATCACCTTCGGGCCGGGGCCGTCGAGCAGCGCGTATCCGGCCACGCCCGGCAGGTGCACCCAGTCGTCGCCCTTGTCCAGCGGAGGGTGGCAGTCGTGGGTGTTGCGGTTCTCGACGACGGTCTCGACGCGGCGGCCGTCGGAGGCGGTGATGCCGGCGCCGAGCGCGATCACCGCGTCGTCGAGCAGGAACCAGGCTTTTCTGGCCCGCAGCGAGGAGCCGCCGGCGATCAGCCGCATGGCGGCCACGCCGTACTCGCCGTCGAGGGCCACGCCGCCCGCCCACGGGGTGGGCGGCAGGCGGCGGTGGCCGTGGGTGAGATCGGCGCGCCGGCGGCGGTCGACGGTCGTGCCGGGCAGCCGGTAGGGGTCGATCGTGGGCCACAGGTCGTCGTTCCAGTGGGTGAGGTCGCCGGTGTAGAGGTAGGTCATGCCGTCGCCGGTGTACCAGCCGTGCAGGTTCTCCCGGTTCATCGCCTCGGCCGCGCCGATCCGCTGCGAGCTCATCGCGATCGCGTACGCCCAGGTGGGGCGGCGGTGCACGACCCGGTCCATGTCGGCGAACATGTACGTGCCCGTCGTCCGCGCTCCGACCGGCACCGACGGGTCGTCCAGCAGCGCCGCGGCCTTGGCGATGCTGGCCGGCGGCGCCAGCGTGACGTAGGGGACGGCCGTGTTGCGGGTGAGCCAGCCTTTCACCAGCGGCCGCCAGCGCGCGGCGTACCGCTCGGGCGCCGACTCCAGCAGAGTGAGGACGGCCTCGATCGTCTTCTGGCCCGAGTGGTAGTCGCGGTGGCCCTGCACGGAGATCTGCCGGCCGCGGACGCAGTCCATCATCAGCCCGTCGAAGACGAACGGCGTGAAGGAGCGGTCCACGATGTCGTAGACGCCGCCGACGCCGGTGAGCTCCCAGGGTGAGCGCGCCAGCATCGCGATCAGCTTGGCCATGCTCTCCAGGTAGTCCACGCCGTAGCTGCCGGTGTACGGGTACACGTCGTGCTGGATGAACGACCCGTCGCGGTAGAGGCCGTCGCCCGGCCCCCTGGTCGGGCGCAGCAGCGCGGAGACCGCGGCCCTGGCCCGCCTGACCAGGCGTTCGTCATGGGTGAGCAGCCCGCGCATGGCCACCGCCATGGCCTTGCCGGCCCGGTTGGCGCCGGTCTCGACCACGCCGGGGTGGCTGACCCGCCGCTCGGGGTCGGGGCACCAGCGGCGCAGCGGGCGCAGCCAGCGGGTGATGCGGTCGCGGGGCAGGCCGTCGTAGAGCAGGGCGCAGGTGTCGGTGAGCGCGCGGGGGACGCCGATCTCCCACCAGAACCAGTTGCTGCCCCGCCGGTCGAGTCGCTCGTTGTAGGCGTGCTCGTACAGGAAGTCGAGCGCCCTGACGGCGGTCTCGGCGACCTGCCTGTCGCCGTGCATGGCGGTGCCCGGCGTGGCCCAGCCGAGCGCCAGGGTGCGCATGCGGTTGTAGGAACGGTTGAAGTCGCCC
The DNA here is from genome assembly GCF_035917475.1 of Nonomuraea fuscirosea. Taxonomy (NCBI): domain Bacteria; kingdom Bacillati; phylum Actinomycetota; class Actinomycetes; order Streptosporangiales; family Streptosporangiaceae; genus Nonomuraea; species Nonomuraea fuscirosea. Next base: position 5,010,093 of record NZ_CP109074.1, read on the forward strand.
GTACGGGGGTCGCTCAGGGGCAGGTCCGGCCAGAGGCTGGGGCGGCCCGGGTCGGGCTTCATCTTGCGCAGGACGGCTTTGGCCGAGCCCTCGACCGCCCGCGTCTTGTCGGCGTAGGCGGGGTCGTACGTCGCCCCGGCCAGCAGGCTCACCCACCGCTCACGCGCGGCGTCGAACGCCGCCGCGTCGGCCCCCGTGCCGGCCCCTGCCCCGGTACCTGTCCAGGTCCCGGTCCCCGCGGCCCCCGCCGGCTGGTCCCAGAGGGCGAGACCGGTCGCGGCCGTGGCGCCGAGCAGGGCGGACCGACGACTGAGGGGGTGGGTCATGAAGGCCTTCCGGCAGTCGGGGGCAGACGAGTTGAAAAGATCCTATGTCGACACACGGGTGGATCTTTTCCACTCCCCCGGCGGCCGGTCGGCACACGCCCGATCCGGCGCCGTGGCCGGGTCAGGCGAGGCGGGCGGCCGGGTCAGGCGGGACCGAAGACCCGGATCGCCTCGGGCGGCAGCTCGACGATCAGCTCGGATCCGTGGTCGACCGGCGTCAGCGTCCGCACCACCAGCTCCCGCTCCCCCAGCTCCGCCACGTACCGGTAGTGATCGCCGAGGAAGGCCCGCGAGGCCACCTTGACCGTGACCACGTTGACCGCGTCCGCCGGTACGCCGCCCGGCGGATGCACCACGATGCGCTCGGGACGGACGGCGAGCCGCACGTCGCCGGCGAGGTCGGCACCGGCAGGGACCGTGAGCGGGCGGCCCAGGCCGTCGAGCGACACCTGCGCGGTCCCGTCCGCGCCCGGCACCGCCCGGCCGGAGAGCACGTTCACGCTGCCCACGAAGTCGGCGACGAACTCGTCCGCGGGCTCGTGATAGATCTCCTCCGGGGTGCCGACCTGCCGGACCCGGCCCTGGTCCATGACCATCACCCGGTCGCTCATGGACAGCGCCTCGTCCTGGTCGTGCGTGACGAAGACGGTGGTGACGCCGATCCGCTGCTGCAGGGCGCGCAGCCACTCCCTGGCCCGTTCGCGCAGCTTGGCGTCCAGGTTGGAGAACGGCTCGTCCAGCAGCAGCAGGTCGGGCGGGTTTGCCAGCGCGCGGGCCAGCGCCACGCGCTGCTGCTGCCCGCCGCTGAGCTCGTGCGGGTAGCGTCGCTCCAGGTGGCCCAGCTCCACGAGTTCGAGCACCTCGCGGACACGGGCGGCCCTGACCGGGCGTTTCACCCGGCGCAGTTTGAGCGGGTACGCGACGTTGTCGTGCACGGACAGGTGCGGCCAGACCGCGTACGACTGGAACACGACGCCGCAGTTGCGCCGCTCGGGTGTCACGTCGATCCGGCCGCCGTCGAACACCACCCGGTCGCCGAAGGCGATGGTGCCCCGGTCGGGGGAGTGCAGCCCGGCGATCGACCACAACGTCGTGGACTTGCCGCAGCCGCTGGGGCCGAGCAGCGTGAACAACTCGCCGTCCCGTACGTGCAGACTGAGCCCGTGCAGGACGGCGTTGCCGCCGAAGCTCTTGGCCACCTTGGTCAGCGTGAGATCAGGCATGGGCCCGTACCCCCAGGAAGAGTCGTCCGGCGCCGAGCACCGCGAGGGTGATGACCATCTGGATCACCCCGAAGGCGGCGACCGCGCCGCCTGTGCTCGTCGCCGCGAGTTGCAGCATGGTCAGGCCCATGACCGGCGTCCGGTCGGTGACCAGGAAGACGGCGGGGTCGGCGTCGTTCAGGATCGAGACGAACAGCAGCACGAAGCAGGCGGCCATGGCCGGGGCGCACAGGCGCAGCACGACGCTCACCGCGGCCTGCCACCAGGTGGCCCCAGACGTGCGGGCGGCGCGGACGAGGTCCTCGCCGATCGCGGCCAGCGCCGGGTAGAACACGCCGTAGCCGAGCGCGAGGCTGCGCACGGCGAACGCGAGCCCGATCCCCCACAGGCTGCCGCGGACGGCGCCGCCCGGGTCGAGGATGGCGAACGACCAGAAGAACGCCATGCCCGTGACGAGCCCCGGCATCATCCTGGGCCACACCACCGCCTGCTGCAGCGAGCCGCGGAAGCGGAAGGAGGAGCGGTGGGCCACCACCGAGACGACCGCGATGGCCACCGTGGTCAGCAGCCCGCCGGCGCCGGCGATGAGCAGGCTGTTCACGATCGACTCCGACCAGATGGGGTGCTCGGCGATGGCCTGGAAGTTCTCGGTGGTCAGCACGGACCACGGGGTGACGTACGGGGTGAGGATGGTGGTGAAGGCCGACATCACCACCCCGGCCAGCGGCACGACGACGAAGACCGCCAGCACGACAGCGAGCAGGGCGGCCGGCAGCCACCGGGCCGGTCCGAGGCCCACCACCCGGGTGGCGGTGGCCTTGCCGGTGACGGTCGTGTACCGGGCGGCGTCCCCGACGAGCCGGTTGCGCAGGACGAGGAGCCCGGAGACGCAGAGGAGGAGGAAGACCGCGCCGGCCGACACCAGGCCCTGGTTCGGCGGAGCGGCGTTGATCCAATGGTCGTACAGGTACGTGGAGACGAACCTGATGTTGTTGGAGAAGCCCAGGATCAGCGGCAGGCCGAGCGCCTCGAAGGAGATCGCGAAGACGAGCAGCGCCGAGTTGAGCACGGCGGGACGCAGCAGCGGCACGGTCACCGTCAGCAGCGCCCGCAGGGGGCTCGCGCCGGCGCTGCGTGCCGCGTCCTCCAGGGCGGGGTCGATGGCGAGCACGGTGGTGCGGCAGAAGAGGAACACGGTCGGCGCGGCCACGGAGGTCGCCACCAGCACCATGCCCGGCAAGGTGTAGAGGTCGACCGGGAACCGGAGGAACGTGTTGATCTCCAGCCAGGAGCTGACGTACCCCGACGGCGCCCACATCGCCATCCAGCCGACGATGAGCACGAGGCCGGGGAGCATGATCGGCAGGATGAGGAAGGCGGCGAAGAGGCGGCGCAGCGGCACGTCGGTCCTCGACAGCAGCACCGCCGCGCCCACCCCCAGCAGCACGGACGTGACCGTGGTGAGGGCGGCGAAGGCGGCGCTGTCGCCGACCGCGGTCCACCAGGCCGGGTCGGTCAGCAGGTCGCGGAAGTTCCCGAGCGTGAGCCCGCCGCCGGAGCGGTAGAGCGGCGTCGACCACAGCGAGGCCAGCACGATCGGCACCACGGGGCCGACGACGACGAGCAGGGTCAGGGCCCAGATCAGGTAGTGACTGGCGGTCGTCGGCACGGACGGGCGCCGGGGCCCCCGGTCCTGCGCGGGGGCCGCCGTCTCCGGCCTGGCGCCGGCCGTGACGGTCACCGGCCGAAGGCCTTGTTGAAGCGGGCGATGATCTGGTCGCGCTGGTCGGCGAGCTGCTTGCCGTACGTGCCGATGATCAGGTTGTCCTCACCGACGATGGCCTTGACCTGCGGCAGGCCGAAGTCGCAGGTCACGCCGTCGCGGTAGGGCGTGAACCCGCCCTGGCAGGCGGCCTCCTGCCCGGCGACCGACAGCAGCCAGTTGACGAAGACCTTGGCCGCGTTGGGGTGTTTCGCCTTGGCGGTCACCCCGACGCCGCGCGGCAGCAGCGGCGTGCCGTCCTTGAGGTAGCTGTAGTTGACCACCTTGGCGACGTCGTCGGTGATGAACGCGCGGACGGTGCCGGAGACGAAGAACTCGGCGGCGTACTGGCCCTGGGCGAGTTTGGTCACCAGGGGGCCGTTGCTCGACTCCACCGCGGCGTGGGGGCCGATCTTCTCCAGCGTGGCCCAGCCTTCCTCGCCGTACTTGCCGAGGTAGGCGCTGGTGGCTCCGTACTGGATGACGTTGCTGATGTCGGTGGTGGCGATCTTCTTGTCCAGCTTCTGCGCCATCGCGGCCAGCTTCACCATCGTGTCGGGCTGCGTGGCCTCGGGGACCAGCGCCTTGTTGAACACCGCGACGACCGGGTCCACGGACATGGAGTAGACGCCGGGGCCGAGCACGGCGTGCTCGGGCAGGTTCGGCGTGTTCGGGTCCTTGTAGTCCTCGACGTCGCCGTTCGCGATGAACGACAGCCAGCCGACCGCGTCGCTGCTCATGACCACGTCCGCCGAGGCCGCCCCGGAGGCGGCCTCGGTCTCGTAGCGCTGGAACATCTCCTGGTTGCCGAGGGTGAGACTGCGCAGTTTGATGCCGGGGAACGCCTGCTCGAAGGCTTTGACCAGCGGCGCCATCTGCTGGTCCTCGCTGTTGGTGTAGAGCAGGACCTCGCCCTCGGCCTGCGCCGCCTTGAGCGTGGCGTCGTCGACGGGGGTGACCGCGGAGGCCTTCCCGACGTCCGCCGTGGCGGTGGGCTCGGCGGCGGGGGCGTCACCGGCCGGGCTGCCGCAGGCCGAGGTGAGGGCGGCGGCGAGCGCGAGGGGCAGGAATGCGGTCCTTCTCATGATGTTCCTCGGGTTCTTCGACGGCGACGGCGCCGGGACCGGACGCGGCGGACCGTGCGGCGGCTGGATCACGGTCGGCTCACTGTGACACTCGCCATCTTGTGAATGCTATGGCAAAACTGTCAATAGTTGCAGACGGCTTTTGCCATGGGATCTTCGGGGTGAAATCCGGGCATGACAGGTCGCTCGTCGCCGCGCCCGTGACGTGCGCGGCAACGAGTGCGTGACGGGTCAGCCGACCGCTTGGGCCAGGTGACGAATCAGGCGGACCGCCTGGGCCAGGTGACGGGTCAGCCGACCGCCTGGGCAGCGGCCCGGCCGGCCACGCGGCCGGAGAAGAGGCAGCCGCCGAGGAACGTGCCCTCCAGGGCGTTGTAGCCCATCATCCCGCCGCCGCCGAACCCGTTGACCTCGCCCGCGGCGTACAGGCCCGGCAGCGGACTGCCGTCGGCGCGCAGGCAGCGGCCGTCGAGGTCGGATTCGAGCCCGCCGAGCGTCTTGCGCGACAGGATGTGCAGCCGCACGGCGATCAGCGGCCCGGCCTTCGGGTCGAGCAGCTTGTGCGGGGCCGCCACCCGGCTCAGCCGGTCGCCGCGGTAGTTGCGCGCGCCCCTGATCGCGGTCAGCTGCGCGTCCTTGGTGAACGCGTTGTCGATCTCGCGGTCACGCGCCTCGATGAGCGCGCGCAGCGCCGGCTCGGCGAGCTCGGGAGCGTCCGGATCGGCCAGCTTGTTCATGCCCGCGACCAGCTCGGTCAGGCTGTCGGCGACGACGAAGTCGGCGCCGTGCCGCTTGAACGCCTCCACCGGGCCCGGCGCCCCGCTCTTGACCCGCGACAGGACGAGCTTGACGTCCTTGCCGGTGAGGTCGGGATTCTGCTCCGACCCCGAGAGTGCGAACTCCTTCTCGATGATCTTCTGGGTGAGCACGAACCACGAGTAGTCGTAGCCCGTCCCCCGCAGGTGCCGCAGGGTGCTCAGCGTGTCGAAGCCGGGGAAGCAGGGTGCGGGCAGGCGTGCGCCGGTGGCGTCGAGCCAGAGCGACGAGGGGCCGGGCAGGATGCGGATGCCGTGGTTGTCCCAGATCGGGTCCCAGTTGCGCAGGCCCTCGACGTAGTGCCACATCCGGTCCGGGTTGACGACCCGCGCGCCGGCCGCCTCGGCGATGCCGAGCATCCGGCCGTCCACGTACGCCGGCACCCCGGCGACCATCGTCCTGGGCGGCTCCCCCAGCCGGGCCGGCCAGGCCTTGCGGACCAGGTCGTGGTTCCCGCCGATGCCGCCGCTGGTGACGATGACGGCCTGGGCGCGCAGTTCGAAGTCGCCGGCCGCGACGCGCGAGGTCGGGCGGCCCCGCTCCGCGTCGTCCGGCTCCAGCACCTGCCCGCGGACGCCGGTGGCCGCGCCGTCCTCGACGATGAGGTCGTCCACGCGGTGGCGGAAGGCGAAGCGGATCCGTCCCGACTCGGCGTGGGCGCGTACGCGGCGCTCGAACGGCGCGACCACGCCGGGACCCGTCCCCCAGGTGATGTGGAAACGCGGGACCGAGTTGCCGTGACCCTCGGCGCGGCCGTCGCCGCGCTCGGCCCAGCCCACCAGCGGGAAGATCCGGTGCCCCATCGCGCGCAGCCAGGCCCGCTTCTCCCCCGCCGCGAAGTCGAGGTACGCCTCCGCCCATGCCCGGGGCCAGCGGTCCTCTTCCCGGTCGAACTGCGCGCTGCCGAGCCAGTCCTGCCAGGCCAGCTCGCGCGAGTCCCTGATGCCCATCCGGCGCTGCTCGGGGCTGTCGACCAGGAACAGCCCGCCCAGGCTCCAGAACGCCTGGCCGCCCAGCGACCGCTCCCCCTCCTGCTCGACCAGCACGACCGACCGGCCGGCGTCGGCCGCCTCGGCGGCGGCCACCAGGCCGGCCAGGCCCGCCCCGACGACGACGATGTCCGCGTCAGCCACGGCCCGCTCCAGCGGTGCTCGGGGCGCCCGCCGGGACGGGGAGGGCGGCCAGGGGGACGTGGTGCTGGCCCGCGTGCATGTCGCGGTCGCGCAGCGACCCCTGGGAGACCGGCCGCGGGAAGGAGATCTTGACGACGTTGAGCGACGGGATGCGGAACATCCGGACCGTGCCGGCGTCGACGCGGTAGAGGCGGGCGATGACGTGCTCGTCGATGAACGTCTCGTCCGCCACGACGCGGTAGCCGTCCGCGTCCCGCATGAACAGCTCCATCGTCACCCAGAAGGGGCCGGCGTTCTTGGACCGGACCTCCAGCGCGAGGTCGCCGACGGTGACCGGAGGCGATCCGGGGGGTGTGTCAGTCATGGTGGTGTGCTCCGTCTGTGCTGTCGTGTTCAATCCGGAACATAGCGGTCGGGGTGATGGTGTCGACGACGTGGTTGAGCACGAATTCGTAGGCGGGGCCCCGCTCGACCTCCGCCGGCGAGGAGGCGAAGGCCAGGCTGGGCAGGTAGTTCATGCTGGGCACCGGCATGTGCAGCATCAACGGGTTGGCGACCTTGGCCACCGCCGTCGCGGTGGCCTGGTCGGGGGCGCTGACGAGGAGCATCACGGCCACCTCGCGCGGCGTCCCGGTCTCGAACTCCAGGTCGTCCAGCACCGCGTTGTGGCCGTAGAGGCGCAGGTCGAAGGCGTAGTCGTCGTCCGCGAGCCCGAGCGTCTGGCTCACCCGCCGGCGCAGGTGCGTGCGCAGCAGGTCCGCCCAGGTCTCCAGGTCGCCGAGGACGAGCGCGTCGCGGATCGCGCTGAAGGAGATCGTCTCGTAGCCGGTGATCCGGGCGCCCTCCAGCTTGACGGTGTGCTGGGCGGCGGTGTGGAAGCGCGATCCCTCGACCCGCACGGTGCGCTCGTCCACGGCGACGTAGGTGGCCTCGCGCACGTCGAGGGTTCCCGCGGGCTCACGCATCTCGAACGGGTCCACCGTCTCGTACAACATGTGGGCGGCGACCGTGTACGGCGTGCACGCGTTGGCCGCGTCGAGCGGCTCGATGGTGAACCCGTCCGCGTCGATCGTGGTGTGCACCCCGCCCGCGCGCGGGTCGACGGTGCACTGCCCGCCGCACTCGACGATCTTGGCGGCGTGCCAGCTCGGCCCGGCCGGCATCCCCTTCATCAGCGGGTACGCCGCCGCCACCGCCGTGTCGGTGGCCCGCCCCGCGAGCACGACCTGGGCGCCCGCCTCCAGCGCCCGCACGATCGGCTCGTGACCCATCATGCCGACGATGTGGGTGCAGCCCTCCAGCGTCTCGGCCCGGATCTCCCCCAGGGGCGGCAGCGGGTGGATCCGTCCCGCGTCGAGGTGCTCCTTGAGGCCGGCGGCGTCCTGCTCGCTGTAGATGCGCGCCACCCTGAGGTCCAGGCCCTCCTCCGCCATGATCTCGCTCACCATGCCGGCGACCCAGTCGACGCCGCTGTCGGTGCCACTGGTGCCGCAGGAGCCGATGATCAGCGGCGCGTCCGCGCGGGCCGCCGCCTTCAGCAGGCTGCGCAGGTCGCGGGCGACGGCCTGCGCGGCGGTCTTCGCCGTTCCGGAGCCGAGATAGTACGGGCCCGAGTCGGTGGACCCGCCGTCCACGGTGATCACGTCCACGCCGAGGGCCAGGCCGCGCTCGATCGTGGCCTCGTCCCAGCCTGCGCCGAGCATGCCGACGGGCGTCATGATCCGGACGGAGTCGGGTCTGTTGTCCATGCTTCGCTTCTTTCTCGGACGAGGGGCCGGATCGGCGGTGGGGACGCCGTGACCGTATATTTGCTATAGCATCACCGTCAAGAGTTGCTTATTCTTCTGCCATTGCGGGCGGTATGCTACGGCCGTGGCCATCGAATCCCTCGGATCACTCAGCAGCGACACCCTCGCCGACCGGGCCTATCAGTCGGTACGCGCCGCCATCGTCACGGGCGAGCTCAGGCCGGGCCAGAAGGTGACGGAGCGCGGGCTGGCCGAGCGGCTGGCGGTGAGCCCGACGCCGGTGCGCGAGGCGATCCGGCGGCTGGAGCAGGACGGCCTGCTCGAACGCACGGGCCCGCGCACGGTGAAGGTCTCCACCATCGGCGACATCGCGCTGCAGGAGCTGGCCGAGGTGGAGGTCGCGCTGCGCGGGATGGTGGCCAGGTTCGCCGCCCGGCACGTGACGGCCGAGCAGCTCGACCACCTCGACGCCATCCTCGACGAGGCCGACGACCTGCTCATCCTGATCAAGCAGCGCCATCGCGACGGCGACCCCACGACCAGGCACCTCACCCAGCTCCTCGACACGATGCAGCGCTTCAACGACGCGGTCAGCGCCTGCGCCGACAATCCGGTCCTGGTGCGCCTGCTCGACCAGACCCGGGTGTTCTCCCGCTCCGAGAGCCGGGCCCGGCGGCTGGAGCGCGTCGCCGAGGACCCGAACTTCGGTCTCGACCGCTACGCCAGCCACCGCGCGCTGGTCCGCGCGCTGCGCGCGGGCGACTCGGCGGCGGCCGAGGCCATCGTGATAGAGGACGCCCGGGGCGGCCTGAGCGCCCTGCTCTCCGGCGACGCCGACCCGTCCCCGCCCTCGTCCCCGCCCTCGTCCCCGCCCTCGTCCCCGCCCTCGTCCGCGCCCTCGTCCGCGGTGAGCTGACCGGGCGCGACCGCCCGGGACGCCGGTTGCGGGGTCGTCAGGCTCCCGACACGGCGATCAGGGCGCCGATCGCCGCGCTGAGCAGCAGGGTCGCGCCCATGATCGGGCCGGCCGAGCGGCTGCTGGGTGTGCTGGTGACCCGCAGGGGCCGGGCCACCAGGCCGAGCGCGGCCAGCTGGACGAGCCCGACGACCGCCACGCCGAGGTCGTTCAGCAGCAGCGCCAGGGGGAGGAAGTGCGCCGCCACGACGAGCGCGACCCACCAGGCCATCCACCGGGACGCACCGCGCCTCGACAGCAGCAGGCAGCCGGCTCCCGCCGCGACGACCTCGGCCGCGACCAGGACGCCGAACCAGGCGTACTTCCCGTCCAGCGCGGTCGGCTGGTCCCAGTTCGTCGCGGTCAGCACCCCGAACGCCACGGCGATCCCGATGCCCAGGACCGAACCGGCCCCCAGCCAGACCCGCCAGCGCCGGTCGGGGCTCTCCTGCGACCAGCCGAACCAGACGAAGGCCATCAACCCGAACCACGCGGTGGTGAAGAACTGGTCGCGGAGGAACTCGGTCAGCATCGGCACTCATTCCTGTGCGAGCAGCACTCGGGGGCAGGGCGGAAGTCTATATGTCGGCACATGTCCCACTCCAAGATTTACGCCGCAGAGCGTGTGCCGTTCCGGACACGTCCAATTCCGGGCACATCCGGGCCGGGCGAAACCGAAGTGTTACCTGATGTCCCGGGCGCGGCCGTTTCCCACCCTCCGCTGAGGGCAGTCGAGGCGCATGGCTACCCTTCTTTGGATCATCGCCGTCATCCTCGTCATCGCCGGCATCTACGTGCTGCTGGCCCGCCGCGACATCCTGTGGGGCATCGTCCTCATCGTTGTCGGGCTGCTCGTCGGACCCGGTGGTGTGAGCATCTTCAACGTCTGAGCCACCGCGGGGCGGCGGGCGGGGCCGCCCGCGCCCCACGGCCTCGGCGTGTCCGGCCTTTCCCGGTGCGAAAGGCCGATTTCGGCCTTCCCCGGTGCGGCCGACCGAACTCAGCTTTCCCTGGCGCGAGAGCCTGTTCCCCGGCACCAGAGGCTGAGGTCAGCCGGCCACGGCGGGGAGGGCGTCCGTCACGTTCGGCCGGCGGTCCGTGAAGCCGTGGACCTGGACGATCCAGGCCCGGCCGTCGACGGACACGCTGACGACGCAGACCATCTCCTCGGGTCGTCCATCGTGACGATCAGCTCCTTCGCGTCGTGGGACGCCTCATGCGCAACCGTACCCGGGAGGAGCCGCTCTGCTGGGTGATGGCGAATTCGTCGCACAGGCGGCGCATGACCCACAGCCCGTATCCGCGCGGGCCGGCCTGCGGCGGCTCCTCCAGGCGGGCGCCGGGGCCGAGCCGGCCCGCCAGGTCGACGACCTCCACGGTGAGGAAGCCGTCGTCGGCCCAGATCCGCACCCAGCCCCGTCCGCCGGCGTGGTCCAGCACGTTGGTGACCGCCTCGTTGGCCGCCAGCGCCAGATCTCCGGCACGCTGCTGGCTGAGCCCGGCCTGCCGTGCGTGGTGGCACACCAGATCTCGCAGTGCCGCGAGGTCGAGGCTGATCGGCCAGGTCACGCCGTGGCCGGCGAGACTGTCTGGCAGAGGCGTGAACATCGGCCCCTCCTGCCCGCAATCACGCACCGTGGTCCCATGATGGCAGCATGACCTGCACGTTCGCTGGCAAAAGCGGACAAAAGTCCTCGGCGCGGCGTCGGAAGGGCCGAATCCGGCCCTGGTGGGAGCGGCCGGCGGGGTTGGGAGCGGCCGGGTCAGGCTGCGGGGGCGGGAAGGCGGGCGGTGCGGGTGAAGAACTCCTGGATCTGGTGCACGACGGCGGTGAAGTCGTCGAAGCCGGTCGGCTTGGTGACGAAGGCGTTGGCGTGCAGCCGGTAGGTGCCGATGATGTCCTCGTCCTGCGAAGAGGTGCTGAAGACCACGACCGGGATGGTGCGCAGTTCGAGGTCGGACTTGATCTGCTCCAGGACCGCGCGGCCGTCGTACTTGGGCAGGTTGAGGTCCAGGATCACCAGGTCGGGGCGGGTGGCCTCGGCGTGCGCGCCGCGGCGGAACAGGATGTCGAGGGCCTGCTCCCCGTCCCATGCCAGGAGCAGGTTGGGGCGGGTTCGCCGGGTTTCCGCGTGCTCTTCGAAGGCCTCCTGGATGAGGACCTGGTCGGCGGGGTCGTCCTCGACGACGAGGATGGTGCGGAGCTCCGCGGTGTTCATGGGGTGAGCTCTCTCTCAGGACTGCTGGCTGCGGGGGCGTCGTGCTCGGTGAACAGGGCGATCAGTCCTTCGATGTCGCGGCCGGCGTCGGCTGGGTGGCGGAAGGGCCGGCTGGCGTCGACGCTGTAGTGTGTACGTCTGCCCAGGCGTGTGCGGGTTATGTAACCGGCGTTCTCCAGGTCGGTGACGATGGCCTGGACGGCGCGCTCGGTGATGCCGGTGACGGCCGCGATCTCGCGGAGCCGCGCGTTCGGATGCCTGGTGATCTCGATGAGGACCCGGGCATGGTTGGTCAGGAACGTCCACGGCCTGCCCGTCTGCGGCTGACCCGCATGTTCCACTGCTGACCTCCTTGTCGGCGAGAGCGTCGGATCAGACAATAGCTGAAGCCATATTACCGAAATCTTTTTCCTGAAACAGCCATCGTGGTCGCCGGGACGCGAGGAGGGCGGAGGAGGAAAGACGGTGCCGCGCGCCCGCGCATCCGTCCGGCCACACGTACGATGACGTCGTGATGATGCCCGCGGGCGAGACTCCCGCCCCCGCACCGCTGCGCCTGACGTCGTCCACGGCCGGCGACATCGCCGTGATCGCCGTGGAGGGAGTGCTGGACGCCACCACCCGCCAGCAGTTCGCCGACCACCTCGACCAGGCCGGCACCTCCATCATCCTCGACCTCGCCGGCGCCGTCTTCATGGACTCCCGCGCCCTCGGCCTGATCATCCACCACTGGCAGGCCAGCCAGGCCGCAGGCGGCAAGTTCGCCCTCATCGGCGTCGACTACCGCCGCGCGAAAATCATGTGGATCACCGGCCTGGCCAAAGTTCTGCCCCTCTACGACGACCTCGACGAAGCACTCGCCGCCCTGACCTGAACGGGAGACGTTCGCCCTGCCCACACACTGCCCACACACACTGCCCGCGGACCGGCTCCGGCGGTCCGTCCGCCGTCGCCGTCACGCCGCGATTATCGCAACGCCTCCGGGCCCCTGGGAAGATCGCCGGCCTGGAGCGTGTCCACCCCCATGACCCCCGGCGAAGACCCTCATGTGACACTGTTGCCGCGAAGCGCGACAATTGACCGTCCGAGATGCAGGGTTAGGGGTGACAGCGTGCCGCTTCGATGCGCGATCACCGCGGATCTCTCCCTGCTGCGGTCGCGGCTGCACGCCTTCGCCCTCAGCTCCGGGTTCTCGGGTGAGCGCGCGAACGATCTGATCATCGCGATCAACGAGGCCGCCGCCAACATCCTGGAGCACGGCACCGGCTCCGGCGTCCTCACCGCCCGCAGGGACGCCCACGGCATCTGGGTCGAGATCGTCGAGCCCGGCGGCACGCTGACCGCCGACCATCTGCCGCCGTCCGATCCGCCGGCCAGCGCCGTGCGCGGGTTCGGGCTGTGGATCATCCGGCGCCTCTGCGACGTGGTCACCGTCGACCATCCGGACGGGCATCCGCGCCTGCGGGTGCACATGAGCGACACGACCTGACCGCTCTTTCCGGCTCATAGAGGCCCCGGCCCGATGCCTGAGCTGGGATAAAAGGCGACCGGCTGGACAGGACAGTGGCTATGACTACGTTCGCCCTGGTCGTCATCGACATGCTGAACCCGTACGACCACCAGGACGCCGAGCCGCTCGCGGAGAAGGCGGCGGCGATCGTCGACCCGCTGGCGGAGCTCATCGCCTCCGCCGAGGAGCGCGACGACGTCGAGCTGGTGTACGTCAACGACAACTACGGCGACTTCGCCGCCGATCGGCGCGAGATCGAGGAACGGGCGCTGAAGGGCAGGCGGCCGGACCTGGTGCGGCCGGTGCTGCCGCCGCCCGGCTGCGCGTTCCTGCCCAAGGTGCGGCACAGCGTCTTCTTCGGCACGCCCCTCGAGTACCTGCTGTCGCGGCTGGGGGTGCGGACGGTCGTGCTGGCCGGGCAGGTGACCGAGCAGTGCGTCCTCTACAGCGCACTGGACGCGTACGTGCGCAAATACGACCTCACGGTGCCGACCGACTGTGTCGCGGCCATCCACGACGACCTGGGCGAGGCGGCGCTGCGGATGATGGAGCGCAACATGTCCGCGCGCCTCACCACGGCACGCGAGTGCTTCTCCGGCTGAGCGGCGGCGTGCGGATCTCTCGCCGGAAGCTCCGCGTTCGGTAAGGATCACGCCTCCGGTCCTCGTTCGTGGCGTGGCCGCCCCTTGTCCGGGTAGCCGCCGCGTACCCGAACAAGGAGGTACGGATATGACCAGAACAGCCCCGGAGACGATGGACGAGACGGACGTCATCGACCTGCTGCAGACCCAGCACGGCATGATCAGGAACCTGTTCGACGAGGTCGAGCAGGCGCCCGCGGACGAGCGCGGCGAGGCGTTCACCCGCCTGGTACGGCTGCTCGCCGTGCACGAGACGGCCGAGGAGGAGATCGTCCATCCCTTCGCCCGGCACGCCATCGACGGCGGGGACGGCGTGGTCGACGACCGCCTCGCCGAGGAGAACGAGGCCAAGGAGCTGCTGTCCCGCATGGACGAGGCCGGGCCCGATGCCCCCGATTTCATGCCGAACCTGCTCATGCTGCGCGCCGCCGTCGAGGCGCACGCCCGCAGCGAGGAACGCTACGAGTTCGCCCAGCTCCGCGCCCACACCAGTGAGGCGCAGCGGCGCAGCATGGCCGCCGGCGTCAAGGCGGCCGAGGCGATGGCGCCCACCCATCCTCATCCCGGCACCGAGTCCGCCACCAAGAACCTGCTGGTCGGCACGCCGATCGCGATGATGGACCGGGTCCGCGACACCATCCGCAAGGCCATGGGCAAGAACCCCTGAGCCCGGTCGTGCGCACGACCCCGGCCTCGTCGGCGGCACTATGTCTACACTCGTATACTTTTGTCGTAAGTCTGCAAACGTGGATAAGAGCGTGACGACACGAGGAACGACATGAACGCGCAACTGACGGGCAGACGGGCGCTGGTCACCGGGGCCAGTTCCGGCCTCGGTGCGGCCATCGCCACCGCCCTGGCCGCCGAGGGGGCCGAGGTCGTCGTGCACGGCCGCGACCTGGCCCGTACCGAGTCCGTCGCCGGCGCCATCAGGGCGGCCGGCGGCGGCGCCGTGGCAGCCGTCGGCGACCTGGCCACCGACGCGGGCGCCGACGCCGTGGCCGGGGCCGCGCTGGCGGCGGGGCCGATCGACATCCTGGTCAACAACGCCGGCGCCTACCCGCACCGCTCGTGGCGGGACGCCACGGCCGATGACTGGCGCGAGGCGTACGAGGTCAACGTCATCTCCGGGGTCCGCATGATCCGGCGGGTGGTCCCCGGGATGCGGGAGCGCGGCTGGGGCCGGGTCATCCAGATCGGCGGCGGGCTCGCCCTGCAGCCGGGCGCCGAGCTGCCGCACTACAGCGCCACGCTGGCGGCCCGGCACAACCTCGCGGTGTCGCTGGCCCGCGAGCTGAAGGGGACCGGGGTGACGTCCAACACCGTCTCCCCCGGCGCCATCCTGGTCGACGGCGTCCGGCGGTTCATCACCGGCCTCGCGCCCGATCGCGGCTGGGGAGAGACGTGGCCGGAGATCGAACGCCACGCGATCGAGGAGCTGGCGCCGAACGACGTCGGCCGGCTGGGCCGTCCCGAGGAGATCGCCGCCGCGGTGCTCTACCTCAGCGGCCCGCTCGCCGACTACGTCACCGGCACCACGCTTCGGGTGGACGGCGGCACCGTCCGCGGCCTGCACTGATCACTGGGGTGGCGCCGGGATCGGGCGGGCGGCCAGGGCCTCGGCCACGGCGTACAGGTTCGACGCCATCGCGCGGCCGCTCCTGTGCGACCACTCGCGCCCCTGCTCCGAGTCCAGGTAGTCGGGCCCGGCGCCGGGGCCGAGACGCCAGTACGTCCACGCTGCCCGGGGATCGTGTACCCGATGTCGCCGAGGGCGCCGGCGATCTCGCTGATCACGTGGTGGGCCCCGTCCTCGTTGCCGGTGACCAGCACCCCGGCGACCCGGTTGCAGGCCACCGGCCGCTCGTCGTCGTCGGTCTCCGACAACATGGCGTCCATGCGTTCGATCACCCGCTGCGCCGGCGACGACGGGTGGCCCACCCAGGTCGGGGTGGCGACGATGAGGATCTCCGCGCCGAGCAGGCTCCGGTGGACCCGCGGCCAGCCGCGGCACGGGCCGCCACCGCTCCCGTCACCCGCCCCGCCCGCGCCGTTCGCCGCGGCAGGTGGATTCCCATCTGAAACCCACTCGCTACACTGGCCTGGTCTCGCGGCGGACGGCGAGGAGGCGAGCGGTGGCACGAGAGGTGCGCGAGCTGGACGCCGTCTGCGCCATCGCGCAGGCCGCGGCGGTGGTCGGCGAGTGGTGGAGCCTGCTCATCGTCCGGGAGGTCAGCCGGGGCCGGCACCGCTTCGACGACCTCCAGGCGGAGCTGGCCATCTCGCGGCGCGTGCTGGCCGAGCGGCTCAGGCACCTGCTCGATCACGCCGTGCTGGAGCGCCGCCCGTACCAGCGGCGGCCGATCCGGTACGAGTACCACCTGACCGACGCCGGCCGGGCGCTGACCCCGGTGCTGATCGGGCTGCAGGACTGGGCCGACCGCTTCGTCCTGGGCGACGGCACGCTCACCGCCGTCGCCTCCCCCACCGGCCCGGAGGCCGTCCGGCTGCGCGCGCTGACCGGGACCTCCGTGCCGCACCCCCTCAGCCTGCCCGCGACCGGCGGGGGCGAACGGGACGTCGTGGCCGCCGGCGCGCCCGTCACCGTGATCTTCACCTATCCGGCCACCGGCGCTCCCGGCCTCCCGCCGGAGGACGGGCCGCCGATCCCGGGAGCGGCCGGCTGCACCCTGGAGAACCGCCTGTTCCGCGCCTCGGCCGCCGACTTCGCGCGGGCCGGCGTGGCCCTGCGCGGCGTGAGCACCCAGCGCCCGGACGAGCAGCAGGCCTTCGCCGACGCCGAGGACCTCCCGTTCCCCTTGCTGTCGGACGTGGACCTGACCCTGTGCGCGGCCCTGCGGCTGCCCACGTTCCGCGCCGGGCAGAACCTGCGGCTCAAGCGGGCCGTCCTCATCGCCGACGCCCAGCGGACGATCCAGCACGTCGTCTACCCGATCGCCGACATCCCGTCCGCGGTCGAGGCGGCCCTGCGGCTCGGCGCCGCGCTGGCGGAGGCGGCGCCGGGTCAGCCGCCGGCGCGTCGGGGCAGGAGCGCGCCGGCCAGCCGGCGCCAGTAGGGCATCGCCGACTCGCCCGGCCGCACCCCGATCACCTGCACGGTGACGTGGTCGGCGCCCGCGTCGAGATGCCCGTGCAGCTTGCGCGCGATCGTGTCCAGATCGCCCCAGAACACGAAGTCGTCCACGAGCCGGTCACCGCCGCCGCCGGAGATCTCCTCCTCCGAGTAGCCCAGCCGGCGGAACTTGGCCAGGTTGTACGGCGTGGACAGGTAACGGTGCAGGTGCTCGCGCGCGACCGCCCGTGCCTTGGCCGGGTCGCTCTCGAACAGCACAGGGTGCTCGACGGCGAGGAAGGGCTCCGGGCCGAGGATCCGCCGCGCCTGCTCGGTGTGCGCCACGTTGACGTGATAGGTCTGCGCGCCGGCGGCCCGGTCGCGGGCCAGCTCCAGCATCTTGGGCCCGTACGCGGCCAGGATGCGCCGCATCGGCGCCCGTGGCGCCGGGTTGACCGGGTCCACCGCGTCCATCTCGTCGAGGTAGCCGGCCATGGCCGCGAGCGGCTTGGTGCCCGGCTGCGGCTGGCCGCCGAACCCGAGCCCGAGCACGTGCCGGTCCGGGTAGGCGTCGGCGAGCAGCGCCGCGGCGCCGTACGTCCACCGCGCCCCGCGCGACCAGATCCGCGCGACGCCGTTGACCACGCGCAGCCCCCGGGTGGACGCGAGCAGGTAGCCGGCGTGCGTCAGCGCCTCGCGGCCGAGCAGCTCGGGCACCCACACCGCGGGCCAGCCCAGCTCCTCCAGCTCCTGGACCGACTCACGCACCAGCGCCGCCGGCTGGTGCTCGAAGTCGAAGGTGTAGATCCCGAACGTGCCGAGATCGATGCCGGGCATGCCGCTCATCGCGCCGCTCCTCAGTCGCCTGCTTTCGCATCAACATATCGCATTATTTCGATGCGAAGGTGCGTGCGGCGCGCCGGGGCGCCCGTGGCTCAGAGCTCGGACGCACCCCAGGCGGTGACCCGGACCGTGTCCCCGACCGCGACGGCGCCGGTCGTGACCACGGAGTACTTGGCCCCGAAGGCGACACCGCCCTTGGCGGCCCTGCGGTAGCCGGCCAGGGTGCGCAGCGGCTCGTGGCCCGCCTTCGTCCCGCTCTCCTGGTCGATCGTGGTGACCACGCAGCGGATGGCGATCTTCGCGTAGCCCAGCTCGGCCGCGCCGATCGTGACGGCGTACGCGCGGTCCTCGGTGTGCGGCTCGTCCCAGCCGTCGACGACGATGTTGGGACGGAAACGGCTGACGGGCAGCGGGTCCTCGCCGCGATCGGCCAGCCTGCGGTTGAGCAGGTCGAGGCTGGCGCACGAGACGACGAGCACGGCGCCGCTGTCGGAGAATCCGGCGGTGCCGGGCGTCCTGCCGCTGGTCACCCGGTGATGCTCGGGCGGCACCCGGACGAGCCTGCTCGGCTGCCCGAGCACGTGCGTGAGCCAGCGCCCGGCCGCCGGGCCCTGGTCGATGCCCAGATAGGGGGTCCCGAACAGCTCCACGCGCTCCCGAGCGCCGCTCACGTCCACGTCGAGGTCCAGGTCCTCGATGCCGGGAGCCCGCAGCCGCAGCCGCGCGCCGCCGTCGCCGGCCTCGGGGCGGATCAGCGCCATCCGCGGATCGCGGCGCTGGCTCATGAAGACGCCCTCCTCGTCGACCACCATGAAGCTGCGGTCGTGCGCGAGGCCGGCGGGCGTGAGCGTCACCTCTTCCGCCGTCACTCCGGCGCATCCTTTGATCGGGTAGTACGTCAGTGCGGTGACGTGTGCTGCCATGCGCTGTTCCTCCGTGGCGAGCCCCGCCCTCGTCCGGTCCCGCTGGGACGAGGGGGGCTCTCCTTCACATCTGTCCGAGTTTCGGATTGAAACCTACTCGGCCGGAGAACAGCCCGCCAACCAGGAACGAGCCGCACGACGGTGATCCCGGCGGGCGCGATCCGCTCAGCGCGGGGGTATCGGTGCCGCCGCGGCCGGCTCAGCTCGGGGTGCCGGTGGCGGCCTCGGTGGCCTCGGACAGCTCGGCGTCGCGCTCGCCCCGGCCCGCGTGGGCGTCCAGCTGGGCCTGGTTGTTCTCGGCGCGCACCAGGTCGCGGTGGCCGGTGGCGAGGATGGCGATGCCGACGAGGATCGCGCAGGCGCCGATGACGAAGGGCACGTGCACGTTGAAGTGCTCGGCGAGCTGCCCGGCCGCGAACGGCGCCAGGCCGCCGCCGATGAAGCGCACGAACCCGTACGCCGCCGAGGCCACCGGCCGTTCCACCGGCGCGACCATCATCACGGCCTGCGTGGTCAGCGTGTTGTTCACGCCGATGAAGACGCCCGCCACGATCACGGCGGCGATCAGCACCGGCCGGTTGTCGACGAAGACGGCGATGACGAAGATGACCACCGCGAACAGGGCGAGGTTGCCGTAGAGCGTGCGGGCCAGGCCCAGCCGGCGCTGCAGCCAGGGCGCGCCGGCCACCGAGAAGATCGCCACCATCAGGCCCCAGCCGGTGAAGACGAGGCCCAGCTGGATGGCGTCCAGCTCCATGGGGAAGGGCGCGTAGCCGAGCACGGTGAAGAAGCCCCAGTTGTAGCAGAGGGCCGTCAGGCTCATGATCAGCAGGCCGCGGTGGCGCAGGGCCTTGAGCGGGTCGAGCAGGGAGGTCTTGCGCGCGGGTTTCGGCTGCGGGCGGACCAGCATGACCGTGGCGAGCAGGGCGACGGTCATCAGCACGGCGACGCCGTAGAAGGGGCCGCGCCAGCTGATATGGCCGAGCGCGCCGCCGAGCAGCGGGCCGATGGCGATGCCCAGGCCGAGCGCGGCCTCGTACAGGATGATCGCGCCGCTGAAGCCGCCGCTGGCGGCGGCCACGATGACGGCCAGGGAGGTCGCCACGAACAGGGCGTTGCCCAGCCCCCAGCCCGCGCGGAAGCCGATGATGCCGCCGACGCTGTCGGAGGTGCCGGCCAGCGCGCTGAACACGACGATCAGCACGAGCCCGGCGATCAGCGTCCACTTGGCGCCGATGCGGCTCGACACCCAGCCGGTGACCAGCATCGCGACGGCCATGACGACCAGGTAACTCGTGAACAGCAGCGTCACCTGGCTGGGCGAGGCGTGCAGGTCGGCGGAGATCGCGGGCAGGATCGGGTCGACGAGGCCGATCCCCATGAAGGAGATCACGCACGCGAACGCGACCGCCCAGACGGCTTTGGGCTGACGGAACGGGCTGGGAGCGGGGCTGGTCATTCACTCACCTCAGGGGAGGGGACAGCGGGGTCGGCGGGTCCGGCGAGGCCGAAGGCCCGGGCGGTGAGCCGTTCGAGGGCCGGCAGCGCGGCGGCGATGGCGGCCCGGTCTTCCCCGGGCAGCTCCGCTAGCAGCTCGGCCAGCCGCTTGGCCTGGACCGCGCGGCGGCGGGCCAGCTCGGCGCGGCCGTGCGGGGTGATGGCGACCACGACGACACGCCGGTCGGAGGGGTCGGGCTGGCGCTCGGCCAGCGCCTCCCGTTCGAGCCGGGAGACGAGCTGGGTCATCGCGGGCTGCGTGACGCCCTCCATGACGGCCAGGTCGGTGAGCCGGCGCGGGCCCAGGCGTTCCAGGCTCGCGAGGGTGGACAGCGCCGTGATCGACAGGTCCCTGGGGACGTCGAGCAGGCGCATCATCGTCCTGATCCGGGCCAGCCCGACCGCCAGCTCCAGCTCGTCCACGGGCTGAGCAGGGGGTTCGACATCCATAAGCAACTTATATCACCTGCTTATGTATACTCCGTGCCCCGGGAGGTCCCGGGAGGCCCCGTGACCGGGTCGGGGGCGGGTGGCGGCTCAGGCGGGGAGGTGTTCGACGCCGGCGCACCACACGCGCAGGACGTACCCGGTCGCGGCGATGTCGGCCAGCGGGTCGCCGTCGACGAGGAGGAGGTCGGCGCGGCGGCCGGGCTCGACGCTGCCCCGGTCGGCGAGGGAGAAGTGCCGGGCGGGCAGGGACGTCGCCGCGCGCAACGCCTCGGCGGGACTCAGCCCGGCCTCGACCAGCAGTCGCAGCTCCTGGTGCAGGCTCACGCCGTGCTCGACCTGGAAGGGGGCGCCGGGTTCCGCGTTGGCGTCGGTCCCGGCCAGAACGGGCACCCCGGCCGCGTGCAGAGCGGCCACGGTCGCCATACTCCCGGCGAAGCCGTCAGAAGCACCACCAGCGGCGCCGACACCGCGAGCAGCACCCGCACCGCCGGCACCGCCGGCACCGATGAAGCGTGCCACGGCCTTCATCATGACCAGGGTGGGGACGGCCACGCGTTCCTCGGTGCGCATGCGGGTCACGTCGGCGGGGTCGGCGGGGGCGCCGATCGGGCAGTGGGTGATGACGTCGGCGCCGGAGTCGAGAGCCATCGTGTACGCCCCGGCCGAGGCCGCGTGCGCGACCACCCGCCGGCCTCGGGCGTGGGCGGCGTCCACGATCGCCTTGGCCACGTCGGCCTCCGGGCCGCCTCCGCCGGGCTCCTCCATGACGATCTTCACGTAGTCCGCGCCCTCCGCGATCCGGTCCGCGACCCAGCCCTCGGCCTGGCGGGCGTCGGTGACCACGGCCTCGGGGTCCTTGACCAGCATGCGGGCGTGCAACCCATCGGGCCCGATGGCGGGCAGGCCGGCGCTGCGCAGATCGGCGGTGCCCGTGGCGCCGCGCAGCGAGGGGATCAGCTCCGGCGGCCAGGAGGCCATGTCCAGGCCGGTGGTCACCCCGTGGCGGGCCAGCGCGTCCCGGCTGCGGGCGTCGCGGACGTGGACGTGGCCGTCGATCAGCCCGGGCAGCAGGACGGCCCCACGGGCGTCGATCCGCTCGCCGCGCGCCGCCCCGGAGGCGATGAGCCCGTTCTCGACGACGACGGTGGTCGGCTCCGTCAGCCGCCACCCGTCGAAGACCCGCGCGTTGACCAGGGCGAATGCGTTCATGATGGAGCCCTCCTCCATATAAGGGACAGATTTGTCCTCTAATGGAGTGAGGCTAGCCCCCGTGGAGCTGGCATGTCCAACGCGGCCGCGTGCCCGGGTCGGCTATAACCGGAGACGTGCTGCCGCATCCCGCCGACTCCGCCGACTCCCCACCTCGCCCCGCCGCCGATTCGGCGGGCAGGTCCACCCGCAGGCGGGGTGAGGCGCTGACCAGGGCGATCTACCGGGCCGCGTTCGAGGAGCTGGCCCGGCACGGGTACGACGCGCTCGCCTTCGACAAGCTCGCCCCCCGCGCGGGGACCGGCAAGTCGGTGCTCTACCGCCGCTGGCCGGGCCCCGCCGAGCTGCTGCTGGACGCCATGAACGATCCGGTCGAGGGGTTCGCCGACAGCCCCGTGCCCGACACCGGCACTCTGCGCGGCGACCTGCTCGCCCTGCTGGGCGGCCTGGCCCGGGTGCTCGACGAGCCGCGCGGCCGGGCCATCATCCCGCTGCTGACCGACCGGGGCCGCCCGCCGCAGCTGCACGACGCCGTCCGTACCCTGGTCATCGTCCCCCACCAGGACATCCTCATCGGACGGCTGCGCGCCGCCGCCGAGCGCGGCGAGGCGGACCCGGCGGCGGTGACGCCGCTGATCGCGTCCGTCGGGCCGCGCCTGATCCTGACCGAGACGATGCAGAAGGGGCACGTGAGCGAGGAGGACGTCGTCGCCGTCGTCGACGACGTCCTGCTGCCGCTGACCGCGCCCCGCCACCCGGCCGGGCCGAACCCCTGACCTCGCCGAGCCGGCCGCGGCGGAGCGCCGCGGGACTGGCCGCGTCGTAGCGCCGCCGGACCCGACGGGTCAGGCAGGGCCGCCGCCCAGGCTGATCTCGTTGCCGTCGGGGTCGCGGTAGATCACCTTGGTCGCGCCCCCGTCGAACGTCTCCCGCTCCGCGGGCCCGATCCCCCGCCCCGCGATCTCGGCGACCCGCTCGTCCAGGTCGCCTACGTACAGCAGCACCAGGGCGTTCCCCGCCCGCCGCGGGTCCTGGACGATGTAGACGTAGCGGTGCTCGGCCGTCTCCCACACCGCCTCGATGTCGTTGGGCAGGAACGACGGCGGCCGCCCGAAGAACCGCTCGTACCAGGGCTGCGCCGCCGCGTAGTCGGTCACGGGGATACCGGCGAAGAGATCCACTTTCAGGTCCTCATCCGTGTGCTGGGCCGATGTGTCACCCGTACCGACGTCCGCGGCGGCGGAAACTCATCGCCGGCCCTCCCGCGACGCCGGCTAGGGCAGGGCAGGGGAAGGCGATTCGCCGCCAGGCGGACCGCCGTATAGAACACACACACGAGGCTTAGCTGATCGTGCGATAGATTGTGAGGCGTGGTGCCGGGGGGCGAGCCGCTTCCGGGCGGCCCGTCCGGCGAAGGCGCAAGCGTACCGAACATACATAGCGCGCATCATTGCGTTTCGTGCACGTTTTGCGGCGGTCAGCCGCACGCCGCGCGGTGCTGGAGCAGCAGGAGCGCGATGTCGTCGGCGCGGTGCCTGGTGTGGGGCGCGTGGTCGAGCAGGCTGTCGGTGAGGTGTTCGAGGGGCTCGTCGCAGGCGCGGGTGAGGTGCGCGGCGAGCCCGCCGATGGCCTCGTCGAGGTCGGTCCCCGGCGACTCGACCAGGCCGTCGGTGTAGAGGGCCAGCACGGCGCCGGGCGGGAACGGCGTCTGCACGGTGGGATAGTCGGCGTCGAAGTCGATGCCGAGCAGGACGCCTGGTGGCACGTCGATGACCTCGGCGGGCATGCTCGGCGGGCGCAGCAGCGGCGGGAGGTGCCCGGCGTTGGCCGCGCAGAGCGTGCGCAGCCGCAGGTTGATGTAGACGAGCAGGCAGCTGGTGAACAGGTCGGCGCGCAGGTCGATGAGCAGGCGGTTGGTGTGCATGAGCACGTCGCCGGGGCCGGCGCCGGTCGCGGCGTGGGCGTGGATGGCCGTGCGGACCTGGCCCATGAGCGCGGCGGCGGTCATGTTGTGTCCCTGGACGTCCGCGATGACGGCCGCGACGGTGGTGTCGTCGAGTTTGATGAGGTCGTAGAAGTCGCCGCCGACGCCGACGCCCCGCGTGGCCGGCACGTAGCGGGCGGCCACCTCCAGCCCGGCGATCTCGGGCAGGCTGCCGGGCAGCAGGGAGGTCTGCAGGGTGTGGGAGAGCCGGTCCTTGGTGTCGTAGACGAGGGCGCGGTCGAGCGCCGGGCCCATCATCCCGGCCAGGGCGGTGAGCGTGGCGCGCTGCTCGGCGGTGAAGGGGTGGGGCTGGTCGAAGGCGAGCACGCAGGTGCCGAAGATGTCGTCGGAGACGGCCAGCGGCAGGAGCGCCCACGCCTGCATCGGATCGTCGCGGGTCAGCTCGGGATAGAGCTCGCCGAGCTCGCTCCAGCTGCCCGCGAACACCGGCTCGCCGGTGCGCAGGACCTGCGCCACGGGCGTGGGCGCGTTCAGGGGCAGCCCGTCGAACCTGTCGAGCACGTCGGCCGGGTAGCCGTGGGAGCCGACGATCCGCATCCGGCCGCCCTCGGCGATCACGATCGCCATGGCCGCGGCCCGGAACACCGGCATGACGTGGTCGGCGATCAGGTCGACCGCCTCCCGGACGTTCAGGGCTCTGGTCAGGCCCGCCACCATGTGCAGGAAGTTGTAGTAGACGTCCACCCGGTGCATGCCCGCCGCGCCGGCGGAGGGATCGCGCGGGTAGGCGTTGGCCGGGTCGTCCTGCGCGGCGGGAGTGATGCGCAGGCTGATGCCCGACGGGTCGGGATAGAGCCAGAACCGCAGCTCGCGGCCGTCGGGATGGCGGGCGGTGCACCAGGTGAGCTCCTGGCTGACCACCGCGGCCCGGCAGCGGTCCTCGAAGACCGGGTCCTTCAGCCACGCGGCCACCTCCCACAGCGGTTTCCCGCGCAGGTCGGCCACGTCGGCGCCGAGCAGGGCGGCCGCGGTCGCGTCGGCGAAGGTGATGACGCCGTCGAGGTTGAGCGCGACGCAGGCGCCCCTGAGCCGGTCGAGGTAGCCGGCCATGGCGGCGTGCGGCTCCGGCATCAGGGCCCGCCCCTGCGGCAGCACGCGCGGCTCGCCGGCGGGCTCCAGCGCGTGCCCGCTGTCGGCCGCCTGCGCCAGCAGGGTGGCCATGTTGTGCGCGGCGGCCTCGACGGTCTTCCGCTCGACGGCGGTCAGCTCGGCCGGCCGCGAGGCCGGCCAGAGCAGGACCAGCGCCCCCCACAGCCGGGACCCGTCCCACAGGGGAACGGCGACGCACGCGAACCGGTACGGCAGCGCCAGCGCCGCCCCGGGGAACCTGGCGGCCATCTCCTGGCGGTCGGGCACCCAGATCAGCCGGCGCCGGCGGACCGCCGCGGCCACCGGCGCGCTCGCGTTCGTCCTGATCCTGGTCCACGGCTTGACGATCTGGCCGGGCATGCCGATCTCCGCCTCCATCAGCAGGATCTGCTCCCCGTCGTCCGTCGCGTCGCCGCGCGGGCCGAGCAGGTAGATAGCGCCGATGTGCGCCGTGGTGTCGCGGACGACCCGGGCCAAGGCCTCGTCCAGCCCCGCCGTGTACGGCCGGATCCGCTCGTCAGCGCGGCTCCGCACGCTCTACCTCGATCCGTCCTGCGCTGCCGTACCCGTTGGAGCTGTCATGGGTTCAATCGTAGGGAGCGGTGTCCGGGACGAGACCCGCCGTTGCCACATCTTGGCGACGGACTTGCAGGAATATGGCCCTTTGTCCGGCGTGCGCCCCCGGGGGCCACGTGATCATCCCGGCCCCGGGGGCGCCGTGGAACGGCGGGTGACGAGGGTGGGGGTGACCGAGAAACGCACCGCGGCGGTGCGCCCGCCGATGCGTTCGAGCAGCAGCCGGCCCGCCGTCCGGCCCATGAGCGCGCCGTCCTGGTCGACGCTGGTCAGCGCGATGTGCGCGAGCCCGGTCACGCGGGCGTTGTCGTATCCGGCCACGGAGATGTCGCCGGGCACGGTCAGGCCGGCCTCGTGCACGGCCGCGAGGGCGCCGAAGGCGGCCTGGTCGGAGCCGGCGAAGATGGCGGTGGGGCGCGGGTCGCGGGACAGCAGTTCGCGGGTGCCCGCGTAGCCGCCCTCCTCGGTGTAGGAGGTGCGGGCCACGGCGATGTGCCCGGCCAGGCCGTGCTCGGTCATCACCCGTTCGTACGTGGCGGCCCTGATGGTCTGCAGCAGGGCGGTCGAGCGGCTCACGAGGGAGTCGGCGATGTGCGCGATGCGGCGGTGGCCGAGCCCGATGAGGTGCTCGACCGCCAGCTCGGCCCCGACCTCGTCGTCGTCGAGGACGCAGTCGTAGCGGGAGGAGCGGTCGTGCCGGCCGAGCACCACGAGCGGGGTGTCCTCGGCCAGTCGTTCGAGCTGGGCCCTGGCGCAGGCGGGGGCGACCCAGAAGACGCCGTCCACCTGCCGGTCCACCAGCGCGTCGCTCGCGCGCCGCTCGGCGGCGGGGTCGCGGCCGCCGCTCTGCACCATGATGGCCTGGTAGCCGCCGGCGGAGATCTCGTCCGTCAGGCCGTCGATGATGTCGGCGAAGAACGGGTTCCTGATGTGCGGCAGCAGCACGCCGATGGTGAAGGTGCGCCCGCGCATGGCGCGGGCCGCGTTGTGCGGGCGGTAGCCGAGATCGTCGATGGCGGCCCGTACCTTGACGCGCATCGCCTCGCTGACGCCGTAGGCGTCGCGCAGCACCTTCGACACCGCCGTGGTGGACACCTGGGCGTGCCTGGCCACATCGGTGATCGTCACCCTGCGCTGCCGTATGGCCATGTGCCGCCTCTCGTTCGACCGGACGCCGCTCGATTGTACGAGCCTCGCAGCACGGCCATCAGGCGTGGGTAACGTTACCCATCCAGCCGAGGAAAGCCGTCCACAAAGCCGGGATGACAAGGATGTCGATCGGGGACCGTTCCCCATCTGAGTCTTGACGCCCTGCCAGGTAACGCTTACGTTAACTCCCATCGGGGGACGGTTAAAACGTTTCAACGAACCCGGAGGGGCGTTGTGAAGACCTCGCACCGCATGGCGGGAGCGGCCCTGGCCGTTCTCACGACGGCGGCCCTGACCTCGTGCGGCTCCGGCTCGGGCGCCGGTTCGGGGCCGGCCGCCGACGGCTCGGTCACGCTGAAGTTCCTCGTCGACAACAGCATGGGCACCACCGCCACCGCCAAGGCGCTCACGGACGCCTTCATGCGGGCCAATCCCACGATCAAGATCGAGACGGAGACGCGGCCGGGAGGCAGCGAGGGCGACAACATCGTCAAGACCCGCCTGTCGACGGGCGACATGTCGGATGTGTTCTGGTACAACTCGGGCTCGCTGCTCCAGGCGCTCAACCCCGCGCAGACCATGGTCGACCTCACCGGCGACCCGGTGCTGGCCGGCGTGCAGCAGGACTACCTGCCGGTGGTGAGCCAGGACGGCAAGGCGTACGGCGTGCCCGCCGGCACGCTGACCGGCGGCGGCATCCTCTACAACCGCAAGATCTACGAACGCCTGAAGCTGAAGATCCCCAAAACCTGGGCCGAGTTCATGGCCAACAACGACACGATCAAGGCGGCCGGGATCACCCCCGTGATCGGC
This sequence comes from Nonomuraea fuscirosea, assembly GCF_035917475.1. NCBI lineage: Bacteria > Bacillati > Actinomycetota > Actinomycetes > Streptosporangiales > Streptosporangiaceae > Nonomuraea > Nonomuraea fuscirosea. The sequence goes on from NZ_CP109074.1 coordinate 5,037,138, forward strand.
ACGTTCAAGGACAGCTGGACCTCGCAGCTGTTCGTGCTCGGCGACTTCTTCAACGTGCGGGCGGCGGTGCCGGCCTTCGCCCGCGACTACACCGCCAACAAGGTCAAGTTCGCCGGCACCCCGGCCGCCCGGGCCGGGTTCGAGCACCTGGCCGAGGTGCACGCCAAGGGCTACCTGAACGAGGGCTTCGGCTCGGCGACCAACGACCAGGGCGTCAAGATGCTGGCCGAGGGCAAGGGCGCCCACTACGCGATGCTCAGCTCCGCCCTGCCGCCGGTGATCGCCACGCTGCCGCAGGCGGCCACGGACGTCGGCTTCTTCGGCATCCCGGGCCCCGACGCGTCACGCAACGGCGCCACCGTCTGGGAGCCGGCCGCCGTCTACATCGCCAAGACGAGCGAGAACGTGGCGGCGGCCAAGAAGTTCCTGGCGTTCGTCGCCTCGCCGCCGGCCGCCGAGGCGGTCACCGCGGCCGTCCCGCCGACGGGGCCGTACCGGATCAAGGGCGCCGAGCTGCCCGAGGACGCCATCCAGGCCGCGAAGGACCTGCAGGCCTACGTCGACGAGGGCGCCACGGCCCCGGCGCTGGAGTTCGTCTCCCCGGTCAAGGGCCCGTCGCTGGAGCAGATCACGGTCGCGGTCGGCTCCGGCCTGACGCCGCCCGCCGAGGGGGCCGCCCAGTACGACAAGGACGTGGACAAGCAGGCCAAGCAGCTGGGTCTCGCGGGGTGGTGACCAGGCAGCACGCCGGGCCCCGCACGGGGCCCGGCCCGGCCCCCGGCCCCGGCCGTGCCTCCCGCCGCCGGCGCGACGCGGCCTACCCGTACGCGCTGTACCTGCCCGCCGCCGTCGTCTTCGGGGTCATCTTCCTGGTGCCGACGGCCATGGCCTTCTACTTCGCGCTCACCCGGTGGACGCTGTTCGACAGCACGTTCGTCGGCCTGGACAACTTCCGCGACTTCCTGGCCGAGCAGAACCTCAGCATCGGCTTCGGCAACACCCTGTTCTACGCGCTGCTCACCAGCGGGCTCAAGGTCGTGCTCGGGCTGCTGCTGGGCGTGCTGCTCACCTCGCGGCTGCGGCTGCGCGGCTTCCTGCGCTCGGTGGTGTTCTTCCCGACGCTGGTCTCCACGGTCGCCGTCGGCATCACCTTCAGCATGCTCCTCAAGCCGGACACGGGCCTGGTGAACGAGGCGCTGGCGGTGGTGGGGGTGGACGGGCGCGACTGGCTCGGCGACGCCGCCACGGCGCTGTTGTCGGTGGCGCTGGTGGACGTGTGGAAGGGCGTGGGGCTGGCCACCGTCATCTACATCGCCGGCATCATGTCGATCCCGACGGAGTACTACCAGGCCGTGGCCGTGGACGGGGGCGGCGCCTGGCACCGGTTCCGGCACATCACGCTGCCGCTGAGCTGGCCGGCGACGTACTCGGTGATCATCCTGTCGTTCATCGGCGGGCTGCGCTCGTTCGACCTCATCTGGACGATGACCCGCGGCGGGCCCGGCTTCACCAGCGACACCATCGCCTCGATCATCTACAAGCAGTATCAGGCCGGTTTCTTCGGCCTGTCGACCGCGGGCAACGTGCTGCTCTTCCTCATCGTCACGGTCATCGCCGTGCCGCTCAACCATTTCCTCGGCAAGAGGCAGGTCGCCGTATGAGGGCTGTGCGCAGGCTCGGCGCGGAATCGGTCACGCTGGTGCTGGCCACCGTGATCTTCCTGGTTCCGTTCGCGTTCATGCTGCTGACGGCGGTCAAGGACCAGACGCAGGCCACCGACCTCGACTTCGCCTGGCCGACCAACTGGCCGATCGTGGCGAACTTCGTCGCCGTGGTCGAGGCGCGCGACTACGTGCTGCTGCGCGCCTACGTCAACAGCACCGTCATCACGGTCGCCTCCGTGGCGCTGCTGGTCGTCTTCGCGTCGATGGCCGCGTTCGTGCTGCAGCGCCGTCCCGGCCGGGTGTCCAGGCTGGCCGGCTTCCTCGTGCTGTCGGGGCTGATCATCCCGCCGGCGGTCGTGCCGACCATCTGGCTGCTGCAGGCGCTCGGCCTGTTCAAGACCCTGCCGGGGATGATCCTGGCCGAGGTGTCCTTCCACCTGTCGTTCGCGATGCTGCTGTTCCGGGCGTTCATCGCGGCGATCCCGCGCGAGCTGGACGAGGCCGCGCAGATCGACGGCTGCGGCGGCTTCCGGCTGTTCTTCCGCGTCATCTTCCCGCTGCTGCGGCCGGTCACCATCACCGTCATCCTGGTCAGCTCGGTGAACATCTTCAACGACTTCGTCAACCCGCTCTACCTGCTGCCCGGCGACGAGAACGCCACCGTGCAGGTCACCCTCTACAACTTCCAGAGCCAGTACAACACCCAGTGGAACCTGCTGTTCATGGACATCGTGCTCATCACGATCCCGCCGCTGCTGCTGTTCATCTTCTTCAACCGCAAGATCGTCGCCGGTATGACCGCCGGCGCCGTCAAGGGCTAAGGAGCGCCTTGCTACACGTCAGCACGCCTGCCTTCGAACACCACGACGACCTTCTCGGCATCGGCGAAGCCTCGCCCCGTCTGTCCTGGACCGTGACCACCGACCTGCCCGGGTGGCAGCAGGCGGCGTACGAGATCGAGCTGAGCGACGGCACCGCCACCGGCCGGGTCGAGTCACGGGACTCGGTGCTCGTGCCCTGGCCGGGCACGCCGCTGCGGTCGCGCGAGCGGCGCGGCGCGCGGGTGCGCGTGCACGGCGCCGACGGCTCGGCCGGCGCGTGGAGCGACTGGTCCTACGCCGAGGCCGGCCTGCTGGACCCGGCCGACTGGCGGGCGGACGCGGCCGCGCCGCCGCTGGAACTGCTGGACGCGCCCGACGGGCCCGCGCCGCTGCTGCGCCGCGAGTTCACCGCCCGCGCCCCGGTCGAGCGGGCCCGCCTGTACGTGAGCGCGCACGGCACGTACGAGATCGAGCTCAACGGCCGCGTGGTCGGCGACGACGTGCTCGCGCCCGGCTGGAGCAGCTACGGCCACCGGCTGCTCTACCGCACCCACGACGTGACCGGCCTGCTGCGCGAGGGCGGCAACGCGCTCGGCGCCACCCTGGCCGACGGCTGGTATCGCGGCCGCATCGGCTTCGCCGGCGGCAGGACCGGCGTCTACGGCGACCGCACGGCGCTCATCGCCCAGCTGGAGATCACCTACGCCGGTGGCGGCACCGACGTGGTGACCACCGACGGCTCCTGGCGCTGCGCGAGCGGCCCCGTCACCGCGGCGAGCCTGTACGACGGCGAGCACCACGACGCCCGCCTGCTCCCGGCCGGCTGGTCGGAGCCCGGCTTCGACGACTCCTCCTGGCTGCCCGCCGACCCGCTCCCCCACGACGCCGCCCTGCTCGCCGCCCCCACCGGCCCGCCCATCCGCAGGACGGAGACGCTGCGCCCGGCCGCGATCCTGACCGGCCCGTCAGGCGAGACGATCCTCGACTTCGGCCAGAACATCGCCGGCCGCCTGCGCGTCCGCGTCCAGGGACCGGCCGGGCACACGATCACGCTGCGCCACGCCGAGGTCCTGGAGGACGGCGCGCTCGGGGTGCGGCCGCTGCGCGGCGCCGCCGCCCTCGACCGGTACACGCTGCGCGGCGACGCCGGCCCGGAGACCTACGAGCCGCGCTTCACCACGCACGGCTTCCGCTACGCCCAGATCGACGACTGGCCGGGCGAGCTGGATCCCGCCGCCGTCGAGGCCGCCGTCGAGGCCGCCATCGAGGCCGTCGTCTGCCACACCGACATGCGCGCGGCCGGCGACTTCACCTGTTCCGACCCGCTGCTCAACCGGCTGCACGACAACGTGCGGTGGAGCATGCGCGGCAACTACGTCGGCCTGCCCACCGACTGCCCGCAACGCGACGAGCGGCTCGGCTGGACCGGCGACATCCAGGTCTTCGCCCCCACCGCCGCGTTCCTGTACGCCTGCGCGGGGCCGCTGACGTCGTGGCTCGCCGACCTGGCGGCCGACCAGGCGCAGGCGGGCACCGTGCCGCCCTACGTGCCGTGGGTCGAGCTGAAGTCCGCCCCCACGCCCACCGCCGCCTGGGGTGACGCGGCCGTGCTCGTCCCGTGGGTGCTCTACGAGCGCACCGGCGACCTGGGCGTGCTGGCCGCCCAGTACGCGAGCATGACCGCGTGGGTGGACCAGGTCGCCGCCCTCACCCACGACCATCTGTGGGACGAGGGCTTCCAGTTCGGCGACTGGCTCGACCCCGCCGCTCCCCCTGAGCACCCAGGCCGGGCGCGTACCGATCACGCCCTCGTCGCCACCGCCTGTCACGCCTGGTCGGCCCGCGTCCTCGCCGACGCGGCGGCGCTGCTCGGCCACTCCGGCGACGCCGCCCGCTACGCGGCACTCGCGGGCGAGGTGCGGGCGGCCTTCCGCCGCGAGTTCGTCACCCCGTCGGGCCGGCTGGCCTGCGACACCCAGACCGCCTACGCCCTCGCCCTGCACCTGGACCTGCTCGACGGGCCCGAGCAGCGGGAACGGGCCGGGCGTCGGCTGGTCGAGCTGGTCGCCGCCGACGACCACCGCATCGGCACCGGTTTCGTCGGCACCCCGCTCGTCTGCGACGCCCTGTGCTCGGTCGGCGCGTACGACACCGCGTACGCCCTGCTCACGCAGCGCGAGTGCCCGTCGTGGCTGTATCCGGTGACGATGGGCGCGACCACCGTCTGGGAGCGCTGGGACAGCATGCTGCCCGACGGCCGGATCAACCCGGGCGAGATGACCTCCTTCAACCACTACGCCCTAGGGGCCGTGGCCGACTTCCTGCACCGCACGGTGGCCGGCCTGGCCCCGGCCGAGCCCGGCTACCGGCGGCTGCGCATCGCGCCCCGTCCCGGCGGCGGGCTGACGCACGCCTCGGCCCGGCTCGACACGCCGTACGGGCCGGCCGCGGTCTCCTGGACCACGGACGGCGGCACGCTGACCGTCGAGGCCACCGTGCCGCCCGGCACGTCGGCGCTGGTGGAGCTGCCGGGCGCGGAGCCGCGGGAGGTGGGGGCGGGCACCCACACGTTCACGGCGCGCCTGTGAGGCGACGACCGGCCGGGCCAGGCTTCGGCGCGTCGCCATGACGTACGGCATCATGAAGCTCGGGGCGCCCGGCCGGGAGTGAGCTGAGGAGTGCGTATGACGACACCGTCGGTCGCCGACGTCCGCCGCCTGCTCGCCGCCGATCCGGCGGCGAGCGCCTGGGTCCCCGCCGCCCTGGGGCTCGTGGAGCTGCTGCACGCGGAGGCCTGGGAGCTGCCCGAGGAGGAGCACACGCTGCTGTGCGAGGAGAGCCTGCCCGTGGCGGCCCTCCTGCTGGGCCTGGCCCTCGACGCGGATGACCGGGCGCTGGTGTCCGACTTCGCATCCTGTGTGCTGCTCGCCCGGTTCGCCCGGCTGGGCGACGACGCGGACCTGGCCGAGGCGGTCCGCCTGAGACGCGCGGAGGCGGCGCGTACGGACTCGGCCTGGGGCTGCGCGGCCCGGGTCAACCTGGCCGGCGCGCTGCTGGTCTCGGCGGAGCGCACCGGTTCCGTGCCCGATCTCGACGAGGCCGGGCAGACGCTGGACACGGCGCTCGGCCAGGCCGCCACCCCGGAGGAGCGGGCCGTCGTCCACGGCGCCCTGGGCAACGTCCACCTGCACCGCTACGACCTGCGCCGCGAACCCGGCGACCTCCGGCTGGCCGTCGAGGCGTTCGCGGCGGCCGCCCGCTCGCCCGATCCGCTCGTCGCCGCGCGGGCGCAAGCCTCGCTCGCCGCCGCGCTGACGCGGCGCTACCACGAGGAGAGCGGCGACGGAGAGGATCTGGTACGGGCGGAGCGGCACATCAGGGCGGCGCTCGCGCACCCCTCGCCGCACTGGCGGGAACTGCTCGTCCGCATCCTGCGCGACCGCTACCAGCATGAGGGCGACGCGGGCCTGCTGGAGGAGGCGCAGGCGACGATCACCGCGCTGCTCGACGCGCATCCGGACGCGCGGGCGGCCTGGGTGAGCACCGCCTCCTCCGTGGCGTACTGCCGCTATCTCGCCCACCACGAGCGGGCCCTGCTCGGCGAGGCGATCGAGCTGACCGAGGAGGCCCTGGCCACGCAGGCCCTGGACGCGCAGGACGAGGCCGTCCTGGTCAACCAGATCTGCCTGCTGCTCACCGAGCGGTTCACGCTGGACGGCGTCCGGGCGGACGTCGACCGGGCGATCGACCTGGCCCGCCAGGCCCTGGCGCACCGGCTGCCGCTGAGCATGGAGCTGGGCGTACGGACCAACCTGGCCAACGCCCTGCATCGCCGTTACGAGTCGTACCGGCAGGTCAAGGATCTGCACGACGGCATCCGTACGATGCGATGGGTGCGCGCCCGCGCCCGCCGCGCCGTGGAGCGGGCGACGGCGCTGCACACCCTGGCGGTGCTGCTCGGCGACAAGGCCTTGGCGTCCGGCCGGGCCGCGGACTTCGACGAGGCCATCGCCTGCGTCGAGGAGGAGATCGAGCTGACGCCCGCGTCCTCGTCGGAGCGGGCCGCGGCGCTGCTCAACAAGGCCGACCTGGTCGGATCGCGGGCGGAGGCCACCGGCGCCGAGGTCGCGCTCGGGCCGCTGATCGAGCTGCTGGAGCAGGCCTGGCACACGTCGCCAGCGGACTCGGCCGTGCGGGCCAGGGCGGCGTACCAGCTCGGGTACCGCCGTGCCGAGCGCGCCGGTCTCTACCACGCCGGCCCCGAGGGAATCACGCTCGGCGAGGAGCGGGCGGCCGACCTGCGCGCGGCCATGGGGCTCTGGCGCGACGCCGTCCTGCTCGACGAGCCGTTCGTCACCATCGAGGCCGGTCAGCAGCTCGGGAACGCTGCCTTCGCCCTGCGCAGCTGGGAGGGGGCCGCGCTCGGCTACCGGGCGGCGCTGGGGGCCGCCGACGCGCTGGCGGAGCGGCGCACGCTGGCCGCCGACCAGATGTTGGCCCGCTTCCCCGTGCAGGGGGTGGCCGCGGCGGCGGCGCTGTCCGCGTTGCAGGCCGGCTCGCCGCACGACGCGGTGCTCTGTCTGGAACAGGGCTCGGCGACCCTGCTGGCGCGGGCCGCCGCCCGGCAGGCCGAGCGGGTGGAGTTCGACGACGTCGTCGCGGCCGCGCGGGCCCTCTCGGGGCCGCTGGTGTACTGGGCGGCGACGCTGGCGGGCGGCTTCGCGATCGTCGTACGCCCGGACGGGCGGGTCGTCCCGGCCGACCTGCCGTTGCTCACCACCACGGAGGTGGAGAACCGGCTGGCCGCGCTGCGTGCCGTCTTCACCCGCCAGGAGGGCGAGACGGTGCTGGACGAGTGGGCCGGCGCGGTGCGCGAACTGCTCGGCTGGGTGTGGACGAGCGCTGTGGAGCCGGTCGTGGCCGAGCTGGACGGGTTCCCGGCCGCCGGCCTCGTGCCGATCGGACGGCTGGCCTCACTGCCGCTGGCCTCACTGCCGCTGGCCACGGCGGCGCCCGAAGGGGGACGGCCGTTGTCGTGGCGTACCGTGCCACGGCTTCTGCCGGGCAGCGGCGCGGTGGTCGCGCGAGAGCCGTGGCCCGCGGCGCCGCGGGTGGCGCTGCTCTGCGATCCGGGCCACGGCTCCCGCCGCCTGCCGCACGCCTTCGCGGAGGCCGAACTGGTGGCCGCGTGCCATCCCGGCGTACGGCCGGTCGTGGTGCCCGGCGACGACGACATGCCCGGTATGCCCGTACCGGCAGGCCGGCGTGCCCTGCGCGCGCAGGGCACGGTGCCGCACGTCGGCGGCGCCGCCACCGAGCGGGACGGCACCGCGGGCGCGGACGGATCGACCGGCGGAAACGACGCCGCTAGCGGAGACGGCGGGTGGATCGACGTGGTGGGATCGGCGGATCTGGCACATCTCATCTGCCACTACGACCTGGACCCCGACCAGCCGCTCGACTCCGTCGTCCGCCTCGGCGCAGGCGTCACGGTGGCCCGGCTGCTCGAACGGCGTTTTCCCGGCTCGCCGCACCTCGTCCTGAGCGCGTGCGACACGGGACTGAGCGGCGTCCAACTGCCCGACGAGGTGATCGGTCTCGGCACGGTGCTGCTGACGGCCGGGGCCCGTTCCGTCGTGGCCTCCCTGTGGCCGCTCGACGACGAGCTGGCCGCCGCCTTCATGGGCCGCTATCACCGGAGGCTGGCGGCGGGCGAGGATCCCGCGGCGGCGTTGGCGGCCGTGCAGCGCGAGGCGACCGGCGAGCACGACGTGGTGGTCTGGCCGGGCCTGGTTCACCTGGGCTGATCCGCCCTGGTCACCGTGCCGGGGCCGACCATGACGGCGATCCCCGCGCTGCCGGGAGGAGGATGCTCGGCCCGGAAACCCAGCTGGAGCGCGAGGTACGCGTCGGCGTACCGTTCGGTGCTCGCCACCCGGTAGTTGAACCAGAAGGTGGGGCGCGGTGCGGCCAGGATGAGCCGGGCCATCGTCGGCAGGCTGGGGTGGCAGCCCTCACCCGGCCGGTAGCGGGCCTCCTTGCCCCGCACTTGGCGCCAGCCGTCGGTGGCGATGAGCCACTGGTCGCACTCGATCGCCGCGAGCAGGGCGGGGCTGAGGTTGTGGGCGCTGCCGTGGTGCGGCACCTTGCACAGGTCGATCCGGTGACGGCCACCGGGCCGCAGCCGGCGCAGCGACTCGACGAGCACCTCGGCGTGCGCGTCGGCGCCGAACAGCACCCGGCCACCGCCGGCGTGCTCGGCGCAGAAGGCGATGCTGGCGCCATTGGCGGGGCTGGTGTCGGCCGTGTAGTCGCGGGCGAGCTCCCGCCAGGGGATGCGGGCCCGGCTGCCCAGGAGGTCGGCCGGCGGCTCGGGTGCCTGCCGGGCCCGCTGTTCCGCTCGCCATTTGTCCCAGTTCGTACGCAGCCGTTCGAGCCGCTCCCAGGTCGGTGACAGCAGGGTCAGCGTGAGCCCGGGCAGGCGGAAGACCGGCGGCGGGCTGTCACTCGCCGGCACGGCGATCGCGCGGCCCCCCGCTGCGGCGTTCCACGGGATCCCGGTCGCGGCCAGCAGCGCGGCGAACCGCTCGGCCCTGGGCTTGCCCAGCAGGTCCGGCGGGACCAGCTGGTCGTAACCGTTGAACCACAGGTCACGGGTGGTGAAGCCGTCTGGGGGCGAGTCCAGCAGGTCGAGCAGCCCGCCGATGTGGTCGTCGTCGATGTGGGTGCACACCACCAGCTCGAAATCGCGCTCGCCGGACGGCTGGCGGGCGAAGCGGGCGGTCAGCGCCTGCCGTGCCGCCGGCGTGCCACCGTCGATCAGCATGCGCCTGCGCCGCCCGCTGTCGTCCCACTCCACCCACAGGCAATCGCCTTCACCCGCCGGCAGGGCCTCCACCCGGATCATGACGGCCTCCTCAGCTCCCAGTCGGTGTCGCCGAAGCCTGCTAGGGCCAGAACGCAGGCGTCGCCGCTCGTCAGCAGCCGTCTGCGGGCGCGCAGCAGGGCCTCGCCCAGCGACGACCCTCCTGGCCGGGCCGCCGCCAGGCGCAGCTCCCGTACGAGATGGACACCCACCGGGACGATGTGCCGGCCCAGCACGGGGACCAGGGTGGCGATGACCCCCGGAGCGCCGTCGTGCAGCAGCAGGGCCGCGGTGTCGGAGAAGAGGGTCGGCCCGCCCGCGGTTGTGCAGCCGAGGACGAGGACCACCGGTTCCGGGCCGCCGTCACCGGCGAACAGGAACTCCAGCCCGTCGGTGATCTCCACCTTGTCCTCGTCTCCGAGGCTGAGCACACCGATGCCGTCGCCGTCCACCTCGGAGTGCGGCACGAGCAGCACCATCGCCGTTGCCGCGCCGCCGGCCCGCGCATCGCGTACCAGCTCGTCCAGGCTCTCCCATGAGGACGCGAAGCGCACGGCGCCGGGCAGCTCGCGTTCGAGCGAGGCGGCGGCGGCGCTCCAGGCGGCGGCGTCGTTGTGGTCGGCCCGGTCGGAGGCGGCCGCGCAGATCGGGTCGAGCGCGCACGCGTGCCGGTCGACGTCAGGACTGATGCCGACGGCGTAGCGGGCGTCGGCGAGGTCGGAACGTACGTGCCGTTCGATCACCTTCGAGGCGCCCCAAAAGCCGAACGGGCACACGACGCCGGGCCGCTCCCGCTCCGGGCAGCCGGCGCAACCGGGCCGCTCCAGCAGGGCGGGGGCATGGGGGCACAGGCTCAGCGAGCGGCCGGGCCCGGAGTCCACCGGCCGGTCGTAGACCAGCTCCAGCGGCAGGAACGCGCCCGGCCTGGCCGAGAATACCGACACGCTGCGGGCCGCGCGCAGCGCCTGGATGGTGCCGGAGGTGTTCCATTCGCGTTCGGGGAACAGGTTCTTGCGCAGCCGCCGGCCGAGGCGGGCAAGGCGGATCAGCAGCTCGGCGAACCGTTCATCCTGGTAGCCGGCGGGCTGGTAGGCGTCGGTGACGAGCAGCCTGAGGCCGCTGAGGAGCGTCTCCACCGTCTCGGTGGGATTGAGCGGTTCGTGCACCTGGACGTACGCGCCCGCCTGGGTCGTGACGGTCTCGGTCCCGGCGCTGTCGGTGCCGTGGGAGAGCGCCGCATCGTGCGCGCGGGCCAGGTCGAGGTCATCAAGGCTCGCGCGGACCACCGCGTCGGCGCGGAACTCGGGCGGCTCCGCCGCTCCTGCCCGGCCGGACAGCACGCCGGTCTGCAGGAACCGAGACCTGTGCAGCACCATGATCGCGATCTCCACGGCGGCGCCCGGCGGGCCCGCCTGGAAGGTCAGCACGGCGGTGCCGCTGGAGCCCTCGGCGGGCAGATCGATCTCGGCGTGCCGGACGACCCGCTCGCCGCCGGGCGGGGGCGCCAGGTCCGTGGCCAGGACGGTCAGGCGGTGCACCGGGCCCGGCGGCAGGGCGTCGGAGGGGAAGGGCTGCTCGTCGGGGCGGGCCTGACCGGCCGCGATGCGTACCCTGACGTGGAACGGGCTGTCAGGGGTGATCCTCTCGGCAGGCGTCTCGCCATCGTGCTCGACGACGTCGGCACGCAGGTGGCGCGCGGAAAGCCGGCGTCCGCGGTGAGCAGCGGCCCGCAGCTCCGCGGCGGTGCCGTGGACGACGGTGCCGGCATCGCCGCCGGGCCCGCCTCTGAGCGCGCGCCGGACCCGGGACGCGTCGTCCCGCGAAAGCGTCTCGTACGGGGCGGCGGCCAGCAAGGGGCGGATGCGGGTGCTGTCGAGGTAGCGGGGATCGGCCACCACGAGGGGCGCCGGGGCGTCACAGGCACCGGCGGCCTGATGAAGTGCGACGTCGAGCGGGGCGTCCTGGGACAGCAACGCGAGCAACGCCTCCAGCCACTGCCGCGGCCGGGGCCCGGGGTCGAGCGCCGCCGCGACGGCGGCGCGGTGCCGCCGGCCGAGCTCGCGCAGGTCCTGCGGCGACCAGGGAGCACCGGTCAGGGCGACCACGGCGGTGGCGCGGACAGGGGAGCTGACCTCGCCGACGAGCGGCCGCGCTCGCTCCTCACCGGAGAGCAGTCGCTCCTGGTCATCACCGAAAAGCGGCTGCCCCCGTTGCTCGCCGGTGAGGAGTCGCTCCCCCTGCTCGCCGGTGACCGGCTGCTCCCGGTCCTCGCTCATGAGCGGTCGTGTCCACGGCTCTCCGGTGAGCAGCAACAGCGACGTCCGGTTCCAGCGGCCGGACGCCGTCGTAGATGTGACCAGCTCGGCCCGGTCCGTGATCGCCGCCCGCAGCTCCCGAACCGTCTCCGTGGCGACCGGGTCGTCAGGCACAGTGAGTCGCAGCGGCCAGCTCCAGCGGGGGATCTCCCTCGGCTCGGCCACCTGGGCCTCGTGCACGACGGATACGACGCCGGTGCCGGAGGCGAGCAGCGCGACGAGCTCGGCGTCACGTTCGTCCTGCCGTACCGCCAGCCGGACGCCGGGCTGCCAGGTGACGGCGATCTGCCACGCGTCGGCGGCCCACGCGACGTCGTCGGGCAGCTCACGCAGCCACGGCAGCGGATCGGACCACGAGAGCAGGGGCGGGACCGACCCGCCGAACGCGCTCGGCCGCGGGGCGAACAACTCCTCCCGGGTGAACACCTCGGCGCCCTCCCCCAGCGCGGCGGCGACGCCGGCGGCGAGCACGGTGTCGACGACCTTCCGCTCGTCCGCGTGCCCGTCCAGCGCCGACACGACCGCGCCGATCACCTGCTCGAACCGTCCATCAAGGCCGTGCAGGTGCTGCCACTCGGCGGCGTCGGTGAACGCGTTCGTGGTGGCCAGCAGGTCGGCGATCGCGGGATGGGCCGCGAGCAGCCCGGGCAGCCCGGCCGGCCCGTCGTCGTCGACCGCCGCGAGCAGCCGCGGGCGCAAGGTCAGCCACTCCGGCCCGGCGAGCCCGGGCAACCGCGGCCAGACGTCGGCCAGGCGGGCGGCGGGTCGGCGAGCGCTCATGGTTCGGCCCTCACGGTGAACGGCGCGGTCAGGACGACGTCGGGACGGGCCGGGAAACGGGAACCGACGGCCCGGGACTCGCCATCTTAGACTCTCACCGTGGCCGACACCCCTGCCGTACCGCCGGACGACCGGCTCGCGTCGGCTCGGGCCGCGGTGGAGGCAGCCGGCCTGGACCCGGCGGAGCGGATCCGGGCGCTCGTCCGCCTGTACGACCTGCTGCAGCAGGGCCTCGACGCCGGCCGCGACGACCTCCTGGACGAGGCCGTAGACCTCGGCCGCGCCTTACTGGCTGCCGCCCCCGACGGCGACGTCCTGTTCGAAGGCCACGCCACGACCGACCCCGCATCCGATCACGACGCCACGGCGAGCGGCGATCCCCCGTCCAACACCGACGCCCACACCACGACCAGCCGCGAGACCGCGTCCAGAACCGGCACCGCATCCGACACCCGTTCCATGTCCTGCGCCGACGCCACGTCCGACGCCCGCTCGGTTCTCGATGCCGCCGCGCGACGTCAGGTCGGGGTCTGCCTGAGTGTCGATCTGGTCCGCCGGTATCGGCTGCGCGGCGGGCCGGAGGAGGATCTTGAGCTGGCCATCCGTCTAGGCCGTGCCCGTGTGCGGGCCGGGGATCTGGTGACGCTGGTTCCCGACCTGGTCAACCTGGCCGGGGCGTTGCTCACCTCGTGGACCGTGCGGGAGCGCGCCGACCACCTGGACGAGGCCGTCGAGCTGCTCGAACCCATCGTGGCCGACGCCGACGTGCTGGCCCCCGCCATGAACTCCGACGTCGTGGAGGCCGGCGAGGTGGCCATGCTGCACGTGAACCTGGCCGCCGCCTACAGCGACCGCTACAACCTCGCCCGCCGCCCCGAGGACCTGGTTCGCGCCATCGGCACCCTGCGCGTCGCCGTCACCGGGCCGGATCCGTCCATCACCGCCGACGCCAGGATGAACCTCGCCTCGGTCCTGCTGGCCGCCCACGACACGGGGGCCGGCGCGGACGACCCCTTGGGTGAGGCCGCCCGGATCGTCGATGACCTGATTCCCGACGGCGACGACTCCTCTCATTCCTGGACCTGGTGGTACACCGCGGCCCGCGTACGGCTGGCGCAGTTCGACGCCGACGGCCGGGCGGAACACCTGGACCAGGCCGGTACGGCGCTGACGCGAGCACGCGCCGGCCTGGCCGCGGGCTCCGCCGAGTGGGCCTCCCAGCTCGCCGCCGAGGCGGCGCTCGCCTTCATCTGCTACAGCCACAACGGCGACCGCCTCCATCTGGAGGCGGCGATCGCCACCGCCCAGCAGGCGCAGGCCCTCGACCACGCGAACCCGTCCGACCTGGCGATCCTGGCCAACCAGGTCTGCCTGGCCGTCACCGAGCGCTTCGAGCTGGACGGCGACCGCGACGATCTCGACCTGGCCGTCTCGCTGGCCAGGGAGGCGCTGGCGCAAGGCCAGCGCCTCGACATCGTCCGGGCTCTGCGCGTCAACCTCGCCCACGCGCTGCACCAGCGCTACCAGCTCACCGGCGCCCGGCGGGACCTGGTGGAAGGCATCGCCACGATCGCTCCTGCGCTCCGTTCCATGCCGCCGTCGCCGGACCGCGCCATAGCCCTCGGCATCGCCGCGACCCTGTACGGCGCGAAGGCGCTGACCATGCGGGCCGACGGCAACACGGCCATGGCCAGGGCCGATGTGGACCAGGCCGTACGCCATGCCCGCGAGGCGCTGTCGCTGGCGTCCGGGGAGTCGCGGGACCGGGTGATCTACGGGTCGGGCCTGGCGTCGTGGCTGATGGGGCGGGGCGAGATGACCGGTTCCCAGGACGATCTGGACGAGGCCGTCGCGTGCTACGAGAGCGCCCTGGCGGGGGCGTCGGAGGACTCGACGGCTCGTGCGCGGATCGCGTACACGCTGGCCGGGCACTACGCGGCGCGGGCGGAGCTGACCATCGGGCCTGAGGGCATCCGGGTGCGGGACCTGGCGCAGGCGCAGCGCGCGTGCGACCTGTGGGACGAGGCTCTCGCCGCGGAGCAGCCGTTCATCAGCCAGTTCGCTGGGCAGCGGCTGGGAGAGATCGCCTTCGCGCTCGGTGACTGGGCCAAGTGCGAGAAGGCGCTCGCGCTCTCCCTTGACGCCGCGCGCGCCTTGACGGCGCGCCGGCCGCGGCTGGCGGACCAGGAGCGGGCGCGGTTCGCCGTGCAGGGCACCGCCGCCGTCGCGGCGCTGGCCGCCACGCGGGCCGGCGATCCTGAACGGGCCGTCGTGCACCTGGAGCAGGCCTCCGCCACGCTCCTCGCCGAGGCGGCGGGACGTCCCGCGGACCGGGCATCCTTCCCCGAGATCGCCGCGGCGACGCAACGGCTGGGCGGCCCGCTGGTGTACTGGGCCGTCACCGAGACCGCCGGGGCCGCGTTGATCGTCACCCCTGAGGGGGTGGTCGTCCCTGTGCCGCTGGAGGTGACCGCGGCCGAGGTGAGCCGGGTGCTCGACGAGCTGCGCGCCGCCTTCACCGACCGGGCCGCCGGCCTGCCCGAGTGGGACCAGGCCGTGGCGCGCGTGCTGCGGTGGACGTGGGACGGCCTGGTGGCCGGCGTCGTCGCCGCCATGGGGCCCGTTCGGAGCGTGGGCCTCGTGCCCGTCGGTCGTCTCGCCGCCCTGCCACTCACCACCGCGCGAGCGCCGGGCGAGGCGGCACTGTTCGAACGTACGGTGCCGCGCGTGCTGCCGAACGCCCGCTCGGCCGAGCAGCCGGCGCCATGGCCTGCGACGCCCCGGGCGGCGGTCGTCTGCGACGCCGGCGATGGCGACGACCACCTGCCCGCGGTCGGGATCGAGGCGCGCCGGGTCGCCGCCCGGTACCCGCAGGATGAGACGCCGGAGGCCGGCCCGCCCGTGTGGCCGACGGCAGTCGCGGAAGTAGGCCAGGGAGACGTCCAGGCCGCCGTGCGGCCGGAAGCCGGTGTGAGCACGACCGCCGGCATGACCGACGCGACGGTCAGCGTAACAGCCGGCACAACGGCCGGCGTGGCGGTCCCGGCCCGCCGCATCCTGCGCCACAGTGGCGGCCCGCCATCCGAGCAGGCGTCCGAGGCGGGGGTCGTGGACGACTTCCTCGGTCGCCTTCGCACCGCCGACGTGGCGCACATCGCCTGCCATTTCCAGCTGGACTTCGCCGATCCGTTCGCCTCTACGCTGCGCTACATGAGCGGCCTCCGGCTCGCGGATCTCTTCGGACGTACGCTGACGCGTCCCGCTCATGTCGTGCTGAGCGCCTGCGACTCCGGGCTGGCCGGGACCCGGCTGCCTGATGAGACGATCGGTCCCGCGCCGCTGCTGCTGGCGTGCGGGGCGCGTTCCGTGCTGGCCGCGTTGTGGCCGCTCGATGACGCGACCACTCCCGATTTCATGGACGAATACCATCGGCGCCTGGCCGCCGGGGTGGAGCCGGCCGCCGCTCTCGCCGGCACGCAGCGGGCCGTGGCCGGGTCGGTGCCCCTGGCCGTGTGGCCCGCGTTCGTTCACATCGGGCCCTGAGCCGTGCACTCGTCGCCCACGCCGGTCCCGGGCCTTTCAAACCGGCTCTGGGCCCGTACCGCTGTCCAAGCCGATCCTGGGCCTGTGCCCGCCGTTCAGGGTGAGCCGAGCTGGGGGCAGTAGTGGGCGACGAGGGCGTGGGTGAGTTGTTCGCCGCGGGTGGCCACCAGATGCAAATTCTCCGGGGTCATGCGGGCGAAGTCGGTCGGGTAGTCGATGACCGCGTCCCGGGGCACCAGGCCGGCGATCGGGACGGGGAGCCGGTCGTCGCGGGTGGCCAGGTACGTGTTGACGAAGCCCTTCAGCGCCCCCGCCTCGGCGGCCTGGTTGAGCCGGGCCCGGGACCCGTCCTGCGCCTTGCCGTACGCGATCTCGAAGCTTCGCTTGAGGCGGCCGAGCATGAAGTTCGGCGCAGCCCGGACCCTCCTGCCCTGGCCCGCGTCCATGGCGATGATGTAGTCGAGGTCGTAGACGTGGCTGGTGTGCGCGGGCGAGCGGCCGGGCAGCAACGGGGTGAGGCCGAGGTTGTCGTACACGCCTCCGTCGGTCATCAGCAGGGTCCTGCGTTCGCGGGTGCCGTCGCGGCTGATGAAGGTGTATGTACGGTTCAGCGGCGGCAGCAGGGCGGGGAACGCGGCCGAGCCGGCAACGGCGTCGGCCACGAGGACGGGGTCGGCGATGTCCCCGACCGGCGACAGCGAGCTGACCCGGCTGCCGAACCTGACCGCGTTGCCCGTGGCCAGGTCCGTGGCGGAGATGATCGTGTCCAGGCCGGCGCGGGTGACGTCGGCGAGGTGGCGGCGTCCGAACGGCCGGGCGGCCAGAGCCCGTACCAGCGCCTCGGTGCGCGTGGCCGAGCGCGGCCTGCCCGCGACGGCGCCCACGAGGCTGATGCCGGCGCTGAGGACGGCCCTGGGGGCCAGGGCGCGGCGGGCGAGTTCCCAGTGCAGGCCGGTCGTGACCAGGTCGGTGACGCCGGCGTCGAAGTCGGCGAAGCTCTCCGGCCCGTACGCCCACATGGCGGCCAGGAGGCTGCCGCCGCTGATGCCGGAGACGATCGTGACGTCATCCAGGATGCCCCGCTCGTGCAGGGCCCGCAGAGCGCCGAGCCCGAACGCCGTGGCGCGGAACCCTCCGCCCGACAGCGCGAGCCCGATCCGGGGCCGGGCCCCCCGTGTCTCCAGCGGCGACGCGGGCTCCGAGTCACCCGGCGATGGCCTGCGTGCCCGCGCTGCGGCTTTCGTCGTCGTCGGCTGGACCACGTCATCGCTCATGTGCGCACCCGCGGCTCGACCAGGAACACCACCCGGCGAGGAGACGCCTCACCAGGCCATTCCATTGTGCACACGAAGCCGCCCCGGTCGACAGCCGCGCCATGGAGATCGCGCGACCGCAGCAGGCGACGCCCGGGCAACGCTCGTGGGTGCCTCCGGCTGGACCGTCAGGCGCGGTGGTACTGGGCGGGGGTGGCGACCCGCCCGCCCAGTTCCCCGGCGGCGCGGCGGGCCCAGTACGGGTCGCGCAGGAGCTCGCGACCGAGCAGGACCGCGTCCGCCCGGCCCGCGGCGACGATCTCCTCGGCCTGGGCGGGCTCGGTGATCTCGCCGACCGCCGCCACGGGCATGCCGACCTCGTCGCGGACCCGCTCGGCGAAGGGCACCTGGTAGCCGGGGCCGGTCACCACCCTGGCGCCGGGGGCGTTGCCGCCGCTGGAGACGTCCAGCAGGTCGACGCCGCGGGCGTGCAGGTGCTTGGCGAACCGTACGGTGTCGTCGGCCGTCCAGCCGTCGCGCTCGTCCTGCGGGTTCTCGGTGAGCCAGTCGGTGGCCGAGACGCGGAAGAAGACGGGCAGGTCGTCCGGCCACACGGCGCGGACGGCGTCCACGACCTCCAGGGCGAGGCGGATCCGGCCCTCGAACGTGCCGCCGTACCCGTCGGTGCGGTGGTTGCTGTGCGGGGAGAGGAACTCGTGGATGAGGTAGCCGTGGGCGCCGTGGATCTCGGCGACCTCGAACCCGGCCGCGAGCGCCCGCCGGGCGGCGGCGGCGAACTGCCCGACGACCTCGCCGATCCCGTCCGCGGTCAGCTCCCGCGGGGTCGTCGACTCCGGGCCGAACGGGACGGCGCTGGGGCCGAACGGGGTCCAGGCGTGCGGCTCGCCGGGCTTGAGCGGGCGGCCCTGCTCGACCCAGGTGCGTTCGGTCGAGGCCTTGCGGCCGGCGTGGGCGAGCTGGACGGCCGGGACGGAGCCCTGCGTCTTGATGAACGCGGTGATCCGGCGGAAGGCGTCCACCTGGACGTCGTTCCAGATGCCGAGGTCATAGGGTGAGATGCGGCCTTCCGGGCTGACCGCGGTGGCCTCGGTCATGACCAGCCCGGTGCCGCCGGTGGCGCGGGCGCCCAGGTGGGCGAGGTGCCAGTCGGTCGGCGCGCCGGCCGACTCCCCCTCGGGCGCGGCACTGTACTGGCACATCGGGGCCATCCAGATCCGGTTGGGGATGGTCAGTGACCTGAGGTCGTACGGGGTGAGCAGGGCGGCCACGGGGATGCTCCTCGTCAGTACTCGTGATTTACTTGCACACGCCTTCTATTTATATCTGCGACTAGCCGCGCACGCAATTTCCCCCGGATACGGCCGGAGATCCGCGGCCCGCTATCTTGGCCCCTGTGATCCGCGCGGTAGTGCTCGACGTCGACGACACCCTCTGTCTCACCGAGGCCGCCTGCTTCGACCTGGAGAACGACGTGCTCGCGCGCCTCGGCCGCGAGCCGATGTCCCGGGCCGCGCACGTGGCCACCTGGGGGCTGCCCCTGCTCCAGGCGATGCCGCGGCGCTCGCCCGGCCTCGATCCCGACGCCTTCGCCGCCGTCTATCCGGAGGTGCTCAGGGCGTACGTGGCGGCCGGCCGGCTGGACGTCGTCGCGCCGGAGAACCTGCGGGCCCTCGACGAACTCGCCGCCGCGGGCCGCCGCCTCATGCTGCTCACCTCACGCACCGAGGCGGAGATGGAGCACCTCATGGCGCCCGGCCACGCGCTGACCGGGCGGATCGCCGCCGTCTACCACGCCGGCAACGTCCGTCACGGCAAGCCCGACGCCCGCGCCTTCGACGAACTGCTCGCCGCCACCGGCCTGGAGCCCCGGCAGTGCCTGTACGTGGGCGACTCCCCCGGCGACGCCCAGGCCGCCAACGGCGCGGGCCTGCGCTTCGCCGCCTGCTTGCAGAGCGGCCTGCGGCAACGCGCCGACTTCGCCCCGCACCACGTGGACGCCTTCCTCGACACCTTCCCCGACCTGGTCGACACCGTCACCCACCTGGAAACCCCGGCGGCGGCCGGGTGCGATCATCGTACGGATGAAGGAGAGATGCGTCTTCTGCGAGATCGTCGCTGACCGGGCTCCCGCCTACCGGGTCCTGGAGGACGAGCACGCGGTGGCGTTCCTGACCATCGCCCCCGCCACGCCCGGCCACACCCTGGTCGTGCCCCGCGATCACGCGCGGGACCTGTGGGACCTGCCGGAACGCAGCTTCGCCGAGGTGGCCCGGCTGGTGCATCGCGTGAGCACCCTGCTGCGGACGGCGCTGGCCCCGGACGGGATGTCCGTCACCCACGCCACCGGTGCGGCGGCCGGGCAGGAGGTCTTCCACTTCCACGCCCACGTCGTCCCGCGCTGGCACGGCGACGACGCGCGGGTGATGTGGAACTGCCGCCGGGCCTCGCCGGAGGAGCTGCGAGAGGTGCTGGAACGGGTCGGCGCGGCACGCGGGCGCTAGCTTCCGTGCGGCGGCACGAGTTGCACGATGCAAATC
Organism: Nonomuraea fuscirosea; assembly: GCF_035917475.1. Taxonomy (NCBI): domain Bacteria; kingdom Bacillati; phylum Actinomycetota; class Actinomycetes; order Streptosporangiales; family Streptosporangiaceae; genus Nonomuraea; species Nonomuraea fuscirosea. The sequence continues at coordinate 5,056,937 of NZ_CP109074.1, forward strand.
TTGCACACTGCTATGAACACCGCTCACCTCCGCTGCGTATCCATGAGTGACCAGCGCCGCAGGGCGGCCACATCCCCGACCCCCGGAAGAGGTGGCCATGCGAATCCGCCGTAGCCGTCACGTCATCATCGTCTGTGGCATCGGCCTGCTCTGCTCGACGAGCGCCTGCGCCACCTACACGCCGACGCCCGTCTCGGACGTGGCCGCCCTCAGCACCGCCACCGCCGGCATCACCACGGAGCCGGACGACCCGGCCTCCTCCCCCGCCGAGGAGGAGGAGACGGAACCCGCGACCCGGCAGACGGAATGGGGGCCCCTGTCGGAGGCCGACCAGGAGCTCGTCCGCAAGGTGCGGCTGGCCAGCCTGTGGGAGATGCCCATGGCGCAGGACGCGGTGCAGCGGGCCAGCACCGCCCGGGTGCGCGAGGTCAGCGAGACGATCGCGTCCCAGCACCACACCCTCGACCGCCGGGTACGGGAAGCGGCCTCGAAGCTGGAGATCAAGCTGCCGGTGAAGCCCACGGCGCAGCAGCAGTCCTGGATGAGCGACATCTCCAGCAAGTCGGGGGCCGCCTACGACGCCACGTACGTCAAATGGCTGCGGCTGGCCCACGGCCAGATCTTCGGCCTGATCGGCGCGGTCCGCGGCAGCACCCAGAACACGCTGATCCGCCGCTTCGCCGAGCAGTGCAACAGCGCGGTGCTCAACCACCAGCGCCTGCTGGAGAGCACCGGCCTGACCACCCCGGCGAGCTTCCCCTCCCCGCCCGCCACCTGACCCGGCTAACGCTGCAGCCGCACCTTGGCGTCCGCGGGGTTCTCACAGGAACGGGACCGCGCGTCGGCGCAGGCGTACTCCCCCGACGACAGCATCAGGACGATGCCCATCATGAAGACGGCGCAGGTCAGCAGCATCAGCATGAGCCACACCTGGAGAAGACCGTCCCGCCCGCGAGGCCCCCGCCTGCGCGCCGAGGAGGCTCCGGACAGCAACGCGTCGAGTTCGGGATCCTCCCTCGACAGGCGCGCGTCCATCTCCTCGAGCGCGCGGCTCTCCTCCCCGGAAAGGCCCATGCCTCACATCCCCTCGACGGCCGGTGACTGACCATTCAGCCGCACTCAGCATGCCGCATGAAGTGAACGTTGCATACTGCAATAAAGCTGTGATGCCGCACGCCCGGTCACGCGTGCTCCCAGGCGTACGCGGCGACCTGGGCGTGGGTGGCGTACCAGACGCCGTCGTGCGCGCCGATGTGGTCGACCAGCTCGCTCAGCGCGGCCATGCGGGAGCGGTGGCCGATGACGTGCGGGTGCATGGTGAGCTGGAACAGCCCGCCCTCCGCGAGGGCGGCGTCGAACTCGTCGCGCCAGATTCCGGCCACCTGCCGCGGCGGCGTGTACGGCCGGCTCCCCGTCTGCGGGTCCATCCTCAGGTACGGCGCGTCGTCCCTGATCCACTCGACCGGGATCTCCACCACGCCGGTCGGCTCGCCGTCGGCCAGCAGCTCGTACGGCTCGTCGTCGGCCATGAGCGAGGAGTCGTACCGCAGGCCCAGCTCGCGGGTGATGGCGAGGGTGTGGTCGGAGAAGTCCCACGACGGGGTGCGCAGGCCCACGGGGCGGGTGCCGGAGAGCCGTTCCAGGGTGTCGGCGGCGCGGAAGGCCAGCTCGCGCTCGGTGGCCGGGTCGAGCAGCAGGTTGCGTTCGTGGATCCAGCCGTGCAGGGCGACCTCGTGGCCGGCGGCGGCGTAGTCGCGTACCTCGCCGGGGTGCAGCAGCGCCGAGACCGCCGGCACGAAGAACGAGGCGGGGATGCGGTGCTGTTCCAGCAGGCGCAGGATGCGCGGGGCGGCGGCGCGGGAGCCGTACTCGCCCTGGGAGAGCCGGCCCGGCCGGGTCTCGCCGTCGCGCAGCGGGAGCGTCTCGTGGTCGGAGTCGAAGGAGAGGGCGACGGCGACGCGGGCGCCGCCGGGCCAGGAGCTGGGGCGCAGGCTCCGCCCGGCACGCACGCGCTCGACGTGGCCGCGCCACGTGGGCTCGTCCCACTGCCAGGGCTGCTGTTCGGTCATGACGCGACGATAACCCGATATATCCGGATAACGAACCGGGTCATGACGCGGGACGCCATTCCCGCGTGGAGAATTCGGGTCGGCGTTGTGCCGCGCGCCGCATCCTCGGCCACCTGACGGAAGCGACTTCGCGCCGAGCTCGTCACTGCCTCCCGGCCGAGGACGGCGGCGCGCGCTTCGAGCGGCGATTTCACGATGGCCAAGGCAGGTCGTGCACCATCCCCGGCTATCAATGACGCCATTCTTGGCTGCTTTCCAGGCAGCATTCCAACGAAATCACGGGTGCATTCCCCTGGGTTATCGATATGCCCTCTCCGGGCCGTGAATTCGCCTCGGCATACAATCGCTGGCGTGAGATGGAACCTGCCTCGCCGATGGGCGTGCCTCATCCTGGGCGGGGCGCTGCTGATGCCGTACATGATGGTCGGGGTGCTGATCTCGGGCCTGGTGCGCGGCCGGCCGGCCGACCTGCTGCTGCCGCTCGAGGTGGGCGTGTTCGTCGCGATGCTGCCCGTGGTGGCCGTGACCGGGCTGTTCCTGCCGGTGCGGGCGCTGGAGCTCAACGCGGCGCAGGGCCTGCTCGGGGCGCGGGTGGAGACGCCGCCGCGGCAGGCGGGCAGGTCCTGGGAGGAACGGCGGCGCACCGCCGCCTGGTTCACGCTGCACCTGGGCGTCGGCGGCGTGGTCAGCGGCTGCACGCTGGCGATCGTGCCGTTCACGATGTTCACGCTCGCCCTCCCGTTCACCGGGGGGACGAGGATGCTCGGCATGGACGTCGCCCCCGGCCGGCCCGCCGTGAGCTGGGCGCTGGCCGGGCTGGCGCTGCTGGCGGCGCTGGTCGTGCTCGCGGCGGGCGCGGGCGAACTGCTGGCCAGGCTGGCGCCCGTCCTGCTCGGCCCCACTCCGTCCGAACGGCTGGCCGCCGCCGAGGAGCGGGCCAGGACGCTGGCCGAGCGCAACCGGCTGGCCCGCGAACTGCACGACTCGGTCGGGCACGCGCTCAGCGTCGTCACCCTGCAGGCCGCAGCCGCGGGGAAGGTGCTCGACCGCGATCCCGGCACGGCCAGGACCGCGCTGGCCGCGATCGAGCACTCGGCCCGCGCCGCCCTGGAGGACCTGGACCACGTCCTCGGCGTCCTGCGCCACGGCGAGGAACTCCGTCCCGCTGCCGCACCGGAACGCGACCACCGCGAGAAGGCCCTTGGAAGCTCCCCAGCCGGCGCCGCGTATGAGGAGGCGCCAGACGGGGAAGCGCCCAGCCGGAAGGCGCCTGACGGGGAGACATCTGCCGGGGAGACGCCTGACGGGGACGCGAGTCCGCGCATGCCGCTGCCGGGCCGGCGCGCGCCTCAGGCGACGCTGGCCGATCTCGGTGCGCTCGTGGACGCCTCGGGAGCCGAGGTGCACCAGGACGTGGGCGACCTGTCAGGGGTGCCGGCCATGGTGTCGCGGGAGGCGTACCGGATCCTGCAAGAGGCCCTGACGAACGCGATCAGGCACGGCCGCGGCCCCGTGCGCCTGACCGCCGCCGTCGAGGACGGCGAGCTGCGCCTGGAGGTCGCCAACGACGGCCGCCACGGCAGCGCGACGCGGACCGGAGGCAGGGGCGTGGCGGGCATGCGCGAACGCGTACGGCTGCTCCGCGGCGACCTCCAGGCGGGCCCGACCGACGCCGGATGGCAGGTCACCGCCCGCCTCCCGCTACGGTCGGGTGCATGACACTCAGAGTCGTGATCGCCGACGACGAGGACCTCATCCGGGCCGGTCTGCGCGTCATCCTCGACGCCGAGCCTGATCTCAGCGTGGTCGGTGAGGCCGCCGACGGCGCCGCGGTGCTGCCCGTGGTGCGCCGGGAGCGGCCCGACGTCGTTCTCATGGACGTGCGCATGCCCGCCCTCGACGGCATCCGCGCCACCGAGCGGCTGATGACCCTGGACGAGCCGCCCAAGGTGCTGGTGGTGACCACGTTCGAGAACGACGACCACGTCTACGACGCGCTGCTGGCCGGGGCCAGCGGCTTCCTGCTCAAGCGCACGCGTCCGGACGATCTGGTCCAGGCCGTACGGCTGGTCGCGTCGGGCGAGTCGCTGCTGTTCCCCGCCGCGATCAGGAGACTGGCCGGCCGCCGCGCCCCGAGCCCCTCCCCCGCCCGCGTGCCCGGCATCGACCGCCTGACCGGCCGCGAGGGCGACGTGCTGCGCCTCATGGCCAAGGGCCTGTCGAACCACGAGATCGCGGCCGATCTGGTCGTCAGCCAGGAGACGGTCAAGACGCACGTGGGCAACGTGCTGGCCAAGCTGGGCGCCCGTGACCGCACCCAGGCCGTGATCGCCGCGTACGAGTCGGGCTTCGTGTCTCCGTCCGACTGACGACGGAGCACCCGCCTCGACCGACGAAGCACCCGTCCGGTCGGCGACGGCTCCCGTCCGGCTAAGGACGGATCCCGCCGCGCCGCATGAGCTCGGCGACGGGCAGGACGGTCGCCTCCGCCGCGCTCAGCCCGGTGGCGGCCAGCGCCCGGTCCACCAGGTTCAGCCCAACCGCGTATCCCGCCATGTCGGGAATGCCGCGCGGCTCCTGCCCGAAACGGACCATGGCGCTGTCACCCAGCACGTATGCCGACGTGTGCTGCATCCCGGCCAGATCGAAATCGGCCATGATCAGCTCGTACGCCCGGTCGAACGCCTCCCCTCGCACCATCGACGACCACGGCCCCATCGCCTCGGCCCCCGACAGTTCCCTGACGAACGCCTCGGCCAGCCCCTCGGCCACCACGTGCTCGCCGACGGTCACCGTGACCGGGTTCCACTCGACGTTGGTGTAGCGCACGTTGTGGTGGAACTCGTGCACCGCCAGATGGCAGATCCGCCCGAGCACCTCCTCCGACGGCCAGGCCAGCAGGTAGAGCCAGCCGGGCGCGCCGCCCATGCCGTAGTAGCCGCCGGCCGTCGTCATCAGGTGCTCGTTGTCGGGGTTGCCCATCATGAACATGATCTGCAGCGATTCGACCTGCTTGGCCCCGTGGAGCCGCTCTGAGGCCCGTTCCAGCTCGTGCCGCACCTGCCCGAGCACGTCGGCCTCGATCATGCGCCGCACGGCGGGCAGGTAACGCGGGTCCTCGGTGTCGACCAGGAAGCCGCCGCCCTGCTGGTGGATGTCGACGATGTCGCCGGGCATCGGGACCACCTCGCGGATGGGCGCCAGCACCTCCCGCAGCAGGCCGGGCCGCCGCTCCAGCGGCTGCTCCAGCAGATCGGCCATGGCCGTCAGCGTGTCGTGAACGATGAATTCCATGTCGGCGACGCTAAAGCCTCACGTTACGTGAGACTCAACCGGATTAACCGTCAGAGCGGCGCCTCATCGCCCGGGTCCTCCCCCGGCGAGCGGCCCGGCGTGCTCGGCCCGCTCTGACTCGGTGACGGCGACTGCGACGGCGAAGGCTGCGGCACCGGCGTCTCGGGCGTCGGCGGCGGCGTCGGCACGAACACCGTGGGCGGCAGCTGCCGCGGCTGCGGCTCGCTGTCGCGCCGCCCGAGCAGCATCACCAGCAGGATGACCGTCACCAGCAGGAGCAGCAGCACCAGGGTCAGCGCCGCCAGCAGCACCCGCTTGCGCGTCTCGGTCAGCGGCCTGGGCGGACGCCCCGGACCCGGGAGCGCCGGCGCGCGGTCGGTCAGCCAGTACGGGACGAAGTCGGGCCCGTGCGCCGCCCCGATGAACGTCCCGCCCACCATGACCGGATCGAGGAACCACTCGGCCCCCGGCTGCCCCGGCGCGTACGGCACCGCCACCCACGGCGCCCGCCCGCCCTCGTACGCCAGCACCTCCGGCGCGCCGTCCAGCACCGCGCCCCGCGACCGCCCGGGACGCCCCAGCCGGCCGCGCAGCCCGGAACGCTCGCGCCCGCCGGCCTCCCTGATCGCCGTGACGAACCGGTCGCGCGCCGCGGCGTCGTACGCGGCCCCCCGGGTGAGCACGGCCAGCGACACGGCCCGCCCGTCGGGCGACTGCGCCAGGTAGACGAACCCGGCGGGTGCCGCGTGCAGGCGTGCCTGCACCACGTAGGGACCGAGCCCGGGCGGATCACCGTACTGCAGGGGACTTGCCACGTTTGCCATGAAAGCACAGACGTGGCGTCGTGCACGTTTGCGGCGCGTTTGGTGGAATGGCGTCATGAGCGTCGCCGAAGAGTTGCCGGGCGGAAACGACGCGGCACTGCTGCGTCAGAGTCTCGACGAGGTCCGGCGTGTCATCGTCGGACAGGACCACATGGTCGAAAGACTGATCGTGGCCCTGCTCGCGCGCGGGCACTGCCTGCTCGAAGGTGTGCCGGGCGTCGCCAAGACGCTCGCCGCCTCCACCCTGGCCACCGTCGTGGGCGGCACGTTCGCCCGGATCCAGTTCACCCCCGACCTCGTGCCGAGCGACATCGTCGGCACCCGCGTCTTCCACCCCTCCAACGAGAAGTTCGATGTCGAGCTCGGCCCCGTGTTCGTCAACTTCCTGCTGGCCGACGAGATCAACCGCGCCCCCGCCAAGGTCCAGTCGGCGCTGCTGGAGGTGATGGCCGAGCGCCAGGTCACCCTCGCCGGCGTCACCCACCCGCTGCCGAGGCCGTTCATCGTGCTGGCCACCCAGAACCCGATCGAGTCCGAGGGCGTCTACCCCCTGCCCGAGGTGCAGCGCGACCGGTTCCTGTTCCGGGTGCGGGTGCCGCATCCCAGCGCCCACGAGGAGCTGGAGATCCTGCACCGGATGAGCGTCACCCCGCCGGTCCCCGAGCGGGTGCTCGACCCCGCCCGGCTGCTGGCGCTGCAGGACGCCGCCGAGCAGGTCTCGGTGCACCAGCTCGTCGCCGACTACGTCGTCCGGCTGGTCATGTCCACCCGGGCCCCCGCCGAGTACGGGCTGGCCGACCTCACCGAGACCATCGAGATCGGCGTCAGCCCCCGCGCCACCCTGGGCCTGGTCTCGGCCGGGCGGGCCCTGGCCCTGCTGCGCGGCCGCGACTACCTGCTGCCCGACGACGTACGCGACGTCGCCGTGGACGTCATGTCCCACCGGCTCATGCTCACCTTCGACGCCCTGGCCGACGGCGTCGACCCCGAGCAGGTCGTCAAGCAGATCCTGCACGCCGTACCCCCGCCCCTCGTCGTCTGGAACCAGAACCGTTGACCACCACCGCTGAGCAAGCCCTGCGGCGACTCGAACTGACCGTCACCCGCCGCCTCGACGGGCTGCTGCACGGCGCCCACCAGGGGCTGCTGCCCGGCACCGGCAGCGAGGCCGGCGACAGCCGCGTCTACGTGCCCGGCGAGGACGACGTGCGCCGCATGGACTGGGCGGTCACCGCCCGCACCACCATCCCCCACGTGCGCGACCTCATCGCCGACCGCGAGCTGGAGACCTGGGCGCTGGCCGACCTGTCCCCCAGCATGGACTTCGGCACCGCCGACAGCGACAAGCGCGACCTGGTCGTGGCCGCCGTCGGCGCGCTCGGGTTCCTGTCCAGCCGGATGGGCGACCGCTTCGGTGCGCTCGTCCTGCACGACGAGTACGTGCACCGCATGCCCGCCCGCACCGGCCGCCCCGCCCTCTACGGACTGCTGCACTCCCTCATGGACGCCCCCCGCGGCCGGATCGTCGACGACCCGCCCGACCTGGCCGAGGGCATCGAGGTGCTGTCGGCCACCCGCAGGCGGCGCGGCATGCGGGTGATCGTCTCCGACTTCCTCGACGCCGAGCCCGACCTCGACCCCGACGCCGAACGGCCGTGGGAGCGCCCCATCAGGCGGCTCGCCGCCCGCCACCAGGTGCTGGCCGTCGAGATCATCGACCCGCGCGAGCTGGAGCTGCCCGACGTCGGCCGGGTCGCGTTCGCCGACCCCGAGACCGGGAACGTACGCGAAGTGCACCTCACGCCTAAAATCCGGCACGCGTACGCGGAGGCGGCCGCCCTCCAGCGCGAGGGCACCCGCCTGGCCCTGCGCCGCGCCGGCATCGCCCACCTCGTCCTGCGCACCGACCGCGACTGGGTGTTCGACGTCGCGCAGTTCGTGCTGCGCCAGCGGCGCACGAGCCACCTCGCCCACCGGAGGCCCTCCGCATGACATTCCTCGCCGCGGGCTGGTTGTGGCTGTTCGTCCTGGTGCTGCTGCTGGCCGCCGGCTACGTGCTGGCGATGTTCGCCCGCCGCCGCTACACCGTGCGCTTCACCAACCTGGCCCTGCTCAACCTGGTCGCCCCCGCCGGCCCCGGCTGGCGCCGGCACGTCGCGCCCGGCCTGTTCCTGCTGATGATGTCGCTGCTCGTCGTGGGCGCCGCCAAACCCGCCGACGAGGTACGCGTCCCCCGCGACCGCGCCACCATCATGATCGCCCTCGACGTGTCCCTGTCCATGGACGCCGACGACGTCCAGCCCGACCGCATCAGCGCCGCCAAGGCCGCCGCCCAGGCGTTCGCCAAGGAGCTGCCCGACCGCTTCAACGTGGGCGTCGTCTCCTTCGCCCGCTCGGCCAACGTCGTCATCTCCCCCACCACCGACCACCAGGCCGTGGTGACCGCCATCGGCAACCTCACCACCCGTCCCGGCACGGCCATCGGCGAGGCCGTCTTCAACGCGCTCGACTCGCTGCGCTCCTTCGACCAGCAGGCCGCCACCGACCCGCCGCCGGCCGCCATCGTGCTGCTGTCCGACGGCGACAACACCTCGGGGCGGTCGGTGAACGAGGCCATCGAGGCCGCCCAGCAGGCCCGCGTGCCGGTCTCCACGATCGCGTACGGCACCCAGGAGGGCACCGTCTCCATCGACGGCCGGCCCGTGAACGTGCCGGTCAACAAGCAGACCCTGCAGTCGCTGTCCGACGGCACCACCGGCCGCGCCTACACCGCCGAGTCCGGCAGCGAGCTGCGCGAGGTCTACGAGCAGATCGGCACCTCACTCGGCTACAAGCTGGTCAACCAGGAGATCACGCAGTGGTTCATCGTGGCCGCGATCCTGGCCGGGGTGCTGGTGGCGGGCGCCGCGGTCCTGTTCGGTTCGCGGATCCCGTAACGTTTGGCGACGTGGCGCACTACTTCTCCGAGGAGCCGGGGGCGGCGAGCAGGCCGGGGTCGGTCGATCTCGTCCTGCCCGACCTGCATCTGCGGCTGGAGACCGACAGCGGCGTGTTCTCGCCGGAACGGGTCGACGTCGGCACGCGCGTGCTGCTGGAGAGCGTGCCGCCGCCGCCCCAGGAGGGCGACCTGCTCGACCTGGGCTGCGGCTACGGGCCGATCGCGCTCACCATGGCCTCCCGGGCGCCTGAGGCGAGCGTCTGGGCCGTGGACGTGAACCGGCGCAGCCTGGAGCTGACCGAGCGGAACGCCAAGGCCGCCCGCCTTTACAAAGTAAGATCCGTGCACGCCGACGAGATGCCGGACGACGTGCGGTTCCGGGCCATCTGGTCCAACCCCGCGATCCGCATCGGCAAGCCGGCCCTGCACGAGATGCTCACCAGGTGGCTCAGCCGGCTGACGCCCGACGGCGTGGCCTACCTGGTCGTCCAGAAACACCTCGGCTCCGACTCCCTGCAGCGCTGGCTCGGCGAGCAGGGGTGGCAGGCCTCACGCGAGGCCAGCCGGGCCGCCTACCGGATACTGAAGGTGACCCGTTGAGAAGGCAACTGCGCCCCACCGACGTCAAGCGGCTCAACCGCACCTGGCGCAGGAACACCGGCAACCGCCTCGGCCTCATCGTCGAGTCGGTCACCGGCCCGTTCAACATCGGCTCGATCTTCCGCAGCGCCGCCGCGTTCGGCGTGGACGAGGTCTGGCTGGCGGGCAACGCCACCCCGCCCACCAACCCCAAGGCGGGCAAGACCGCGCTCGGCACCGAGCGCCTGGTCACCTGGCACGAGGCGGTGCCGGCCACCGAGGCGGTCAAGGCCGCCAGGGAAGCGGGCTACACCGTGCTGGCCATCGAACTGACCGCGGAGGCGGTGCCGCTGCACCGGGCCGACCTCGGCCGCGACGTGTGCCTGGTGGTCGGCAGCGAGGACCACGGCTGCTCCCCCGCCCTGCTCGACGCCGTCGACGGCGCCTGTTACATCCCGCAGGTCGGGCGGGTCGGCTCGTTCAACGTGGCGGTCGCCGCGGCCATCGCGCTGGCCGAGGCGCGCCGCCAGGAATGGCAGAATCTCCCCGATTCGTAACCGCACCGTTCTTCACGGAAGGGCATACTTCCAGACGTGCTGAGCCGCCGATTCGCCTTCCTCGACCATCCAGGGCCGCTGGCCTTCGCCCACCGCGGCGGAGCGGCGGAAGGCGCGGAGAACTCCGTCGCCGCCTTCGAGCGGGCGGTCGCGCTCGGCTACGCCTATCTGGAGACCGACGCGCACGCCACCGCCGACGGCGTGCTCGTGGCCTTCCACGACCACACGCTCGACCGCGTGACCGACGGGCGCGGCCGCATCTCCGAGCTGCCCTACCAGGCGGTTAAGAGAGCCCGCATCGGCGGGGTGCACGAGATCCCGCTGCTGGAGGACCTGCTCGGCACCTGGCCGGAGATCCGCTTCAACATCGACGTCAAGGAGTCGGCCGCCATCGCCCCGCTGGCCGAGGCGATCAGGCGGACCGACGCCTACGACCGGATCTGCCTGACCTCGTTCTCCGACGAGCGCCTGGTGCTGGCCAGGGCGGCGCTCGGCCGGGAGGTGTGCTCGGCGCTCGGCCCGCGCGGTGTGGCCGCGCTGCGGGCCGCCGCGGCCACCTCCGGCTACGGCCGCCTGCTGACCCGCCTGTCGCGCGCCGGGGTGCCCTGCGCGCAGGTGCCGGTGGGCTTCCGCGGGCTGCGGGTCACCACCCGGCGCCTGATCAGCACGGCGCACGCCATCGGCATGCAGGTGCACGTGTGGACCGTCAACGACACCGCCCGCATGGAGCACCTGCTCGACCTGGGCGTGGACGGCCTCATGACCGACAACGTCACCGGCCTGCGCGGCGTGCTCGAACGGCGCGGCCAGTGGCATCCCGGCAGCATGGCCGCCTGAGAGAGTCCCCTTCCCCCCGGCCCCCGGCCGCCCGCACAGGAGTCACACGACATCATGCCCGTACCCGCACCCCCCGCGGACCTCGACGACTCCCCGGCGGCGCGCCGGCGTGAGCAGCGCGGCTGGTACCTCTACGACTGGGCCAACTCCGCCTTCTACACCACGATCATCTCGGTCTTCCTCGGCCCCTACCTGATCCCGGTCGCCAAGACCGCCGCCTGCGCCAAGGACTTCGCCGGCGTCGCCACCGCCACCTGCGTCGACACGTTCGACCGGCTGGCGGCGGACAACCCCGGGCTCGGGTACGTCGACGTGCTCGGCGCCGACATCCGCCCGGCCGCGTACTTCGGGCTGATCACCACGGTCGCGGTGTTCCTGCAGATCGTGTTCCTGCCGATCGTGGGCGCGCTGGCCGACCACACCGGACGCAAGCGGGAGTTGCTCGGCGTCTTCGCCTACCTCGGGGCGCTGGCCGCGATGTCGCTGTTCTTCGTCGAGGGCGACCGCTACCTGCTGGGCGGGGTGCTGTTCATCCTGGCCAACGTGGCCTACGGCGCCTCCGTCGTCGTCTACGACTCGTTCCTGCCGCAGATCTCCACCCCGGAGGAGCGCGACCGGGTGTCGTCGCGCGGCTGGGCGATCGGCTATCTGGGCGGCGGCCTGCTGCTGGCGCTCAACCTGGTGCTCTTCCTGCAGCACGAGAGCCTCGGCCTGACCCAGGGCATGGCGGTGCGGATCTGCATGATGTCGGCGGGCCTGTGGTGGGCCACGTTCACGATCTTCCCGCTGCTGCGGCTGCGCAACCGGCCGGTGCCCGCGCACGAGAGCACGGCGCTGCGCTCGGTCGGCGGCAGCTTCCGCCAGCTCGGCCGTACGCTGTCGGAGCTGCGCCGCTATCCGCTGACGCTGCTGTTCCTGGTCGCCTACCTGGTCTACAACGACGGCGTGCAGACGGTCATCGGCAACAGCGCCGCCTTCGCCTCCGAGGCGCTCAAGCTGGACCAGACCGTGCAGATCACGGCGATCCTCATGGTGCAGTTCGTGGCGTTCTTCGGCGCGCTGCTGCTCGGGTGGCTGGCGCGCGGCATCGGGACGAAGCGGACAGTGCTGGCCAGCCTCGTGGTGTGGACGGCGATCGTGGCGATGGCCATGTTCGTGGCCGAGGGGCAGGCGCTGCAGTTCTACCTGATGGCGTTCGCGATCGCGATCGTGCTGGGCGGCACGCAGGCACTGTCGCGCTCGCTGTTCTCACAGGTGATCCCGAAGGGGCGGGAGGCGGAGTACTTCAGCCTGCTGCAGATCAGTGACAAGGGGTCGGCGTTCATCGGGTCGCTCACGATCACGATCACGCTGCAGCTCACCAACAGTTACCGCATCGCCATCCTGTCGATGGTCGTCTTCTTCGTGCTCGGGTTCGTGCTGCTGGCCATGACGAACCTGCCCAAGGCGATCCGCGCGGCGGGCAACGAGGTGCCCGGACGGATCTGACCTGGTGTCCCGCGGGCCGGCTGAGCCGCGTCCCGGGTGCACGGCCTGCCTCAGCCGGGCGGGCACTGTCGGGCGGGCACTGTCGGGCGGGCACTGTCGGCCTGGGCTCAGTCGGCGGCTTCGGCGGCGACTCCTGCGGACAGGAGCATCGTGCCCGGCCCCTGAGCCGCACCTGGGCCGCGTACGGCCGTCACCGTGTCCGCCGTGGCCGCGCCCCCGCAGTGCGGGCACGTGACGACGGGCGTGAACTGCGCGCCGCAGTCGTGCACCAGCAGCGCGGGCGGCCCGCCGGGCGGCGTGGACCACTGATCGCCCCAGGCCATCAGCGTCAACAGCGCGGGCACCACGTCGCGGCCGGCCCGCGACAGCACGTACTCGTGGCGCGGCGGGCGCTCCTGGTAGCGCCGCTTCTCCACCACCCCCGCCGCCACCAGGTGCTCCAGGCGGCGGGTGAGCAGGTTGCGCGAGATCCCCAGGTCCTGCGCCAGGTCGTCGAACCTGCACAGGCCGAGGAACAGGTCACGCAGGATCAACGGCGTCCACGGCTCGCCGACGACGCCGACGGCCTGGGCGATGGAGCAGTGCATCTCACCGAACCTGTTCATGACCCCAGGATAGTGGGTTGATAAAGTGAACCCATGACAGTTCACATTCAGGACTCACCAGCACTGGCGTACCGGCGGGCCGGCGAGGAGCACGACCTCGACGCCCTGGCGGCCACACTCGCCGCCGACGTCGTCTTCCACTCCCCGCTCAGCGGCCGGGCCGCGTTCCAGGGCAGGGAGCAGGTGAACCAGCTGTTCGCCGTCGTCCTGGACGCCGTCTCCGACCTCCGCTACCAGAGCGACGTCGGCGACGAGCACACGCGGGCGGTGACGGCCACCGCGCGGATCGGGCGCATGGAGATGCACGAGACGGCCGTGCTGCGGTTCGGCGAGGAGGGGCTGATCGAGGAGCTCACCCTGTGGATCCGGCCACTGCCCGCGCTCACCGCGATGATGGCCGCGCTCGGCCCGGGCCTGGCCAGAGCGGCCGGCCGTCCCGGCCTGGCACTGCTGGTAGGAGCCGCGGTCAAGCCGCTGGCCGCGATCACCCGCCTCGGGGACCGGACCCTGGTCCCGCTCCTGACGCCACCGAAATAGGTACAGCTCTCCAGAACGAGAGCACCGCTCTTGACAGCGGTACTCCCTTGACGAGAGCATTGCTCTCATAACAGAGCGACGCACCTTCAAGGGAGCACCGATGACCACCCCTCGGCTGACCGCCGCCGCCTACGCCACCGGCGGACTGCTCTTCCTCCTCTATCCGGCGATCCGCCCCTCCGGCGACGACGCCGCCGCCATGGCCTCCACCGCGTGGGTGACCGGGCACGCCGCCGCGATGATCGGGTTCATCCTGCTCGGGCTGGGCGCGCTCGGGCTGCATCAGGTGCTCGGCGACCGGCTGTCGCTGCGGGCCGCGGTGGTGACGTGGATCGGGGCGGGCCTGACGCTGCCGTACTACGGGGCCGAGGACTTCGGGCTCAACGTCATCGCCCGGCGCTCCCTGCGCGACGGAGCGCCGGCGCTGATGGAACTGGCCGAGGAGTTCAGGTACGGGCCCGTCGCGGTCACGATGTTCGCCGGCGGGCTGGTGCTGCTCGGCGTCGGGACGGTCATGGCGGCGCTCGCCATCTGGCGCTCGGGCACGCTGCCGAGGTGGAGCGGCGTGCCGCTGGCGCTGGGTTTCGCTCTGTTCATCCCGCAGTTCTTCGGCCCGTACCCGCTGCGGGTCGCCCACGGGGCCCTCATTCTGGTCGGCGGGCTGTGGACGGCGGCCGTCCTGTGGCGGCCGGATTCGCCCGCGGCCCGTCAGAGCACCGGCGCCACCCGGACGTGAAGCACCCCGTCCGGCCGTACTTCGGCCGTCATGCCGGCGCGGGTGAGCGCGGTGACGTGGGCGCTCATCCGGGCCGGCATTCTTGTGTACGCGTCAGCGCAGGTGACGACATGGACGCCGTCGTCCCCGCCGGTGACGGTGACCTCGTGCCGCTCGCCCGCCGCCCCGGGGCCGTCCGCGCGGCGTAGCACGGCCCGGATGCGCTCGGCGTCCCGGTCCCGCTCTGACGTCAGAGGACGGCCGCCGGCGCCCATCCCGTACGCGGGCTCGTACCGCATCGGTGTGCCAGGATGCTGCGCCTGGACGTGCGGCGCCTCCAGACGGCCGGCCTCGTCGGCGGCATCGCCACCGGCCGCGTACGGGTCAGCCCCGTAACGGTCAGCCCCGTAACGGTCTGCCGGGTAACGGCCGGTCGTGTCGTGGGCGTCCGTGTCACGGCCGGTCGCGTGACTGGCGGCCGCACGACGATCGGCCGCCGTGCGATCGGCGCCGCCGGGCCGGGCACGGTACATCGGGTCACCTCATCTCCGTCTTCGGGCAGCCCCGCTGCCCCATCCGGTCGAGCCGAAACCTCAGCCGGGACCAGGGCGGGAAACGGTCGCCCGAACCCGGAAATCGCAACCCGGACCTGGGCCGGGAACGCCGACCCGGACCCCGGGCATGGCACCCGAAGCCGGGACGAGGACGTGGGCCCGGCGGCCGGAAATGCCCGCTCAAGCCCGAGCAGGTCCGAACTTGTCACCTTTCGGGACGCCTAGCGCGGCTCTGTCCGGTCAGCGGATGAGTGCAGAGGTCCAGCAGAGGGCTTCGTCTCGCGACACATTCGAGGCGCGCCCCCGGACGGACCTGCCGGGCCGGGCGGCCCGCCGCACAGGCAGGGACACGACACACCATGGCCGCCCAGAACCGCGCGTTCGAGCACATGACCGCAGAAGAACTCCTCGACGAGATGCACCGGCAGGACGTCGGCGCCCGGCGGCGGGCCCAGGTCCGCGAACGCCTGGTGGAGATGCACCAGTGGCTGGTCTCCGAGGTCACCCGCCGCTACTCCGACCGAGGCGAGCCGATCGACGACCTGCGCCAGGCCGCCTATCTCGGTCTGGTCAAGGCCATCAACGGCTTCGATCCCGATCTCGGCCACGAGTTCCGCGGGTATGCGGCGGTCACCGTGGCGGGCGAGGTCAAGCGGCACTTCCGGGACCGTACGTGGGCCGTCCGGGTACCGCGCCTGTTCCAGGAGCGCCGCTCCGAGCTCAAGCACGCCACCGCCGACCTGACCCAGGAGCTGGGCCGGACACCGACCGCGGCCGACCTGGCCACCAGGATGGGCCTGACGCAGGCGGAGGTGCTACGCAGCATGGACGCCTCGGCCGCGTACAGCACCCTGTCCCTGGACGCCCCGACCGGCGACGACTCCGGCGGCGGACGGGCCTGCCTGGGCGACCTCATCCCCGACCGCGACACCACGCTGGACACCATGATCGACGCACAGTCCGTCCGGCCCCTCGTCGCGGCCCTGCCGGCCCGCGAAAGGCACATCCTGCTGCTGCGCTTCTACGGCAACCTGACCCAGGCCGAGATCGCCGAGGAGTTCGGCATCTCCCAGATGCACGTCTCCCGGATCCTGCGCGCCGTCCTGACCCGGCTGCGCGAATCCCTCAACACCCGCACCGCCGCCTGACCGCACCCCCCATCCCGCACCGCCGCCCGACCACACCCCCGCCTCCCGCAGCGCCACCTCACCCGCCTTACCTCATCGCCCGCCGGGCGGGCCGCCGATCGCCCTCTTGTGATAACTTGTCCAGCGCCGTGAGCCAGTGCGAACCGAGGAGGTGAGTCCCATCAACGCTGTGACATGCCGGGCCTCCCTCTCTCCCACGGCCTAGGGAGAGCCCGCGGGCATCCCGAAAGGCCTTCCACGTTCATGCGCATCATCTCCGAGACGTCGTCCGACGGCGTCCGCGAACAGCTCTTCACCCTCGGCGACATCCCCGGCGTGCTCTGGACGCCCAGCGGCGCCACCGGCACCCGCCCGCTCATCGTCATGGGACACGGCGGCGGCCAGCACAAGAAGGCCCCCGGCATCCTGACCCGAGCGCACCGCTTCGTCCGCGAGTGCGGCTTCGCGGTGGTCGCGGCCGACGTCCCCGGCCACGGCGACCGGCCGGTGGACCCGGAATACGACCGCATCAACACCGAGAACCAGGCACGGGTGGCGGCCGGCGAGGACCTGGCCGCGCTGATCGCCGAGTTCCAGGCACTCGTGGCCCGTCGGACCGTACCGGAGTGGCAGGCGATACTGGACGCGGTCCAGCGCCTGGACCACGTCGGCACCGGCCCGGCCGGCTACTGGGGCGTGTCACTCGGCTGCGGCCTCGGCGCACCGTTCGTGGCCGCCGAACCCCGGATCCGCGCAGCCGTCCTGGGCCTCGGCGGAGCCGCCGCCTCCGCCGAACCCGCCGCGCGGATCACCGTCCCCGTGGAGTTCCTGATGCAATGGGACGACGAACGGGTGCCACGGACCCAGGGCCTGGCCCTGTTCGACGCCCTCGGCTCAGCCGAGAAGACCCTGCACGCCAACCCGGGCAAACACGCGGACATCCTGCCCGCGTACGAACTGGACAGCACGGTGCGCTTCTTCACCCGGCACCTGACCTAACCCCCGGCCCGGGTTACCGGCAGGCGTTCTGGCGTTTCCTGAGCACCTGCCGGGCCCGCCCAAAAGGCGAGATCCACGGACCGAACCCCAGGCCAAGTGCGCAGGCTTCAACCCATCGAAGCGGCTTCAACCGGGGCCCGGTTCGTGTAGTGACTGCTGTGATGGCGGCCGACGCCACCCCTACGCCCTATGAATGCCTCAAGCCGAGGACCCGGGGTCGGATCCAGCCGAGTTGTTCCGGCAGCAGGGGCAGTCGCTCGGGCATCCGCAGGCCGTCTCGCCCGGCTTTGCGACCGGGACGACGAGCATGGGCTCAGCTCCTGGAACCGGTCGCACATAAGGCTGTCCCGAGGACGGGTCGTGTCCGATCCCCTGCAAGATGTGTCCAGTGCCTCGGGGAAAGCAGAACATCTCGTGGGGTCCGGCGCGATACCAGTCCTTGCCCGCCGGGGGCTGTGTGGCGAAGACATCATCGAAGTCCGCACCGGTCTCTCCCATCAGCATGTAGGAGATCCCGATACGGTCGATCGTCGGCGTCTTGCCCTGCATGACCTCTTTGACGAACTGCATCCAGATCGGGTCGAGGCACATCGGGCCGGGAGCCGGCTGACCGGGAGGAGTCGGCATGCAGATCCAGTCGGGCGACCCTTCCCTGAGGACTGTCTTCATGTCCGAGTCCAGTACCGTCGCCGTCTCCGCGATGAAGCGCGGGGCGGCACTGAGCGCATCCCGGATCTTCTCTTCCCTCGTGGGCTCTCCGCGTTCTGACACGATCATTCTCCTCACAACGCGTATGCGGCTCGAACTCGAAGGCAAGGTGGTCAACGCTTTGGTCGACGTTTCGTGTCGGTACGCCCCGACACGGACCGTATGTTCCCCGGCACGGACGGTATATCCCACCGTGCGAAATCCGCGCATTGTGCGATGTCGCAGAAAGGGCATCGCACGCGTCTCGCCGGCTCGCGGGGCTATCGGCCTGCCCGGGAGGAGCCGGGTTGCAGGTAGACGGCGGTGCTGATGGGGACGCGTTCCCTGATGTGCTGCTCCGTCCTGCTCAGTGCCTCGGCGACCGCGTCCGCCTCCGGCCGGCCGGCCATGGTGACGCGGGCGGCCACCAGCAGGTTCTCCGGCCCGAGATGAAGCGTACGCAGCTGGGTGAAGTCGTCGATCGACGGGTCATCGCGGAGGATGTCCTCCAGCGTGCGCTGGATCTCGGGCGCCGCCGGGGCGCCGTGCGGCGGGCGGGGCGGGGCCGGACGCGTGAGATGCTGCTTTCGTGACCAGGACTGAGCCTGCCGAGCCGGCTCCGCGCCGCCGGCGGGGCCGTCCGGGCTACGACCAGCGGGCGATCCTGCGTGCCGCGGTCGAGCTGTTCAACCGCCGCGGCTACGACGCCACCAGCATGGGCGACCTGGCCAAGGAGCTGGGGCTGACCAAGGCCGCCATCTACCACCACGTCACGAGCAAGGAGCAGCTGCTCGGCCAGGCGCTGGACGACGCCCTCGACGAGCTGACCGCCGTCGTCACCGAGGCGTCACGGGAGCAGGCCGGGGTCAGCGCGTACCAGCGGCTGCGCGAGGTGCTGCGGCGCAGCGTGGAGGTGCTGGTGGCGCACCAGCCGTCCGTCACGCTGCTGCTGCGGGTGCGCGGCAACAGCGAGATCGAGCTGGCGGCTTTGGAACGGCGGCGCTGGCTGGACGACCGGCTGGCCGCGCTCGTGGCCGACGCCGTGGCGGAGGGCGCGCTGCGTGACACTGTGCCGCCGGGACTGGTGAGCCGGCTGCTGTTCGGCATGGTCAACTCGCTGGTCGAGTGGTATCGGCCGGACGGCGCGTACGACCTCGCACTGGTCGCCGACGCGATCACCGCCATCGCCTTCGACGGCCTGGCCAAACACGAGATCTGAGGCGGGTCACGGCCGGATGCCCGCCGGACTGGTCGGGGGCCTCGCCGGTACGGGTATCGAACCGGTCAGGCGTGCTCGTCGTTACGGCTCTCGCGTTGGCGGTGGTTCAGGAACTTCACGGCTTGTGCGTTCGCGGCGGTCCAGGAACGCTGTCATGCGGGCCCGCTTCTCCCCCGTCTCGAACAGTACGGCCTGCGCCACGTCGTCCACGAACGGATGCGCGTCCCTGGGCGCGTGGAAGACGGACTTCATCAGCCTGGTCGCCAGCGGCGCCTGGCCGGCGATGCGGTCGGCGAGCCGGTGACCGGCGGCGAGCAGGTCGGCGGGGTCGACGACCTCGTTGAGCAGCCGGACGGCGTGCGCCTCGGCGGCCGTCAGCACCCGGCCCGCGAGCAGGATCTCCTTGGCCAGCGGCTCCCCCACGAGCGCGGCCAGCCGCCACGCGGCCCCGGCCGCGGCGATGATGCCGAGGCCCGTCTCCGGGTTGCCGATCCGGGTGCGCGGCGTGCCGATGCGGAAGTCGCAGGCGTAGGCGAGCTCGGCGCCGCCGCCCAGGGCGTACCCGTCGAGCAGGCCGATGACCGGCATCGGCAGCCGGTGGACCCGTTCGAAGATCTTGGAGTTGATGCCGCGCAGCGCGTCGTCGCGGCCGCGTTCGCGGAGCTGGGCGATGTCCGCGCCGGCCGCGAAGGTGCCGCCCTCGCCGATGAGCAGGACGACCTTCGGATCGTCCTCGACGGCGGCGCACGCCTCGTGCAGCGCGGCGACGAGCTCGCGGTCGATGGCGTTGCGGACCTCGGGCCGGTTGAGCCGCCACACGACCCGGTCCTCACCCTCCTCGACGAGCAGGCAGGACGGCGGGACGGCGGAGTGTTCGGGCACGGGGCGGCTCCTGTGGTCGGTCGAGGCTGGTCGGTGGTCGGTGTCCGGAATGGTGGCCGGTTCCGGATCGGTACGGGGTGCGGTGCCGATGAGGGGTGCGGGGCTCAGGCGTCGTAGTCGACGGTCACGTGCTCGCCCGCCGGGTACGTCTGGCAGGTCAGCACGAACCCGGCGGCCACCTCGGCCGGTTCGAGCGCGTAGTTGCGGCGCATGTCCACCTCGCCGGACCGCACCACCGCGCGGCACGTCCCGCAGACGCCGCCCTTGCAGGCGAACGGCAGGTCGGCGCGGGTGGCCTGGGCGGCGTCGAGGATCGGCGTCTCGCGGGAGACGGTCGAGGTGGTCCGCAGCCCGTCGAGTACGGTCGTCAGCTCCGTGGTGGCCCCGGCCGGGATCCCGCCTCCGGTGCGTCTCGGCGGGGGCGGCGGCGCGTCGGCGTAGAACAGCTCGACGTGGACGCGTTCGGCGGGCACGCCCAGCTCGGCGAGCACCGCACGGGCCTCCTCGATCATGCGCAGCGGCCCGCACAGCCAGACGTGGTCGAACACCTCGACGGGCACGAGGGTGGTGAGCAGGCGGCGCAGCCGGTCGCCGTCGAGCCGGCCGGACAGCAGCTCGACGTCGCGCGGCTCGCGCGAGAGCGTGTGCACGACCTGGAGCCGGGGCCCGTAGCGGTTCTTCAGGTCGCCGAGCTCCTCGGCGAACATGACGGTACGGCTGGTGCGGTTGCCGTACAGGAGGGAGACCTGCGCGGCGGGGTGGGTGAGCACGGTCGCGGCGACCGACAGCATGGGGGTGATGCCGGAGCCGGCGGCGACGCACAGGTGCCGCTCGCCCGTGCCGGGGTCGGCCCGCCAGGAGCCGGTGGGCGGCTGGACGTCGATCCGGGTGCCCGGCCGCACCTCGCGGACGAGCCAGGAGGAGAACAGCCCGCCGGGGATCTCGCGGATGCCGATGCGCGGCGCGGCGCCGGCGGGGGCGCAGATCGAGTAGGAGCGGCGGTGTTCCCGTCCGTCGATCACGCGGCGCAGGGTGAGGGACTGGCCGGCGCTGAAGGCGTACGCGTCGCGCAGCTCGGCGGGGACGTCGAACGTGATCGCGGCGGCGTCCTCGCACAGGCGGTCCACCGCCGACACGGCCAGCGGGTGGAAGACGGCGGCCCGGGAACGGGCCGGGCCTGGCGCGAGCGTGGTCATGCTCAGATCTCCTTGACGTGCTCGAACGGTTCGAGGCAGCCGGTGCAGCGGTAGAGGGCCTTGCAGGCGGTGGCGCCGAACTCGGAGGTGAGCCGGGTGGCCGCCGAGCCGCAGCGCGGGCAGGGCGGCGCGGTGCGCGGCGGGCCGAGGGTGAGCGGGACCGGTCCCGTGCTCCGCCTGGGGGCCGGGCCGGGCGCCGACAGGCCGGCGGCGCGCAGGGCGGCGCGGCCGCGTTCGGAGATCCAGTCGCTGGACCACGGCGGGTCGAGCACGACCCGCACCTCGACCCGGCCGAACCCGGCGTCGTTGAGGCGATGCACGAGGTCGTCGCGCATGGTCGCCATGGCGGGGCAGCCGGTGTAGGTCGGCGTGATCGAGGCCACGACGACCGCCGCGCCGTGCTCGTCCCGTACCACCTCGACGCCGCGCAGCACGCCGAGGTCGGCGAGGGTGAGCATGGGCATCTCGGGATCGCGCACCTGCCCCGCGACCTCTCCGGCGATCTGTACGGCGCTCCGGCCGGCGTCCTGATCGGCGCCCGTCCCGGCCGGCCTGGCGGGGCCGTGAGCGGCGGGGCCGTGGGGGGTGTTCACCAGCGTCCGCTCGGGTGGGCGCGGGCGACCACCTGCATCTCGGCGAGCAGCCGGCTCAGGGCCTCGGTGTGCAGGCCGTCGCGGCCCGCGCGCCCTCCGACGCCGGCCAGCGGGGCCCGTTCCGGACGGGGTACGCCGCTCGTGGCGAGTACCTGGCCGAGGACGGCGTCCACCTCGCCGGGCAGGGACGAGGTGTCGGCGGCTGCACCGGCCTGGGCCAGGGAGCGTTCGAGAGGGTGGGTGGCGGTCAGCTCGGCCAGCAGCGGCCACAGCTCGTCCAGGGCGGCCAGGAGCCTGCGGTGCGACTCCTCGGTGCCGAGGGCGAGCGTGAGGAACCAGCGCCCGGCCCAGTCGCGGTGGTAGGCGACCTCCTTGACGCCTTTCGCCGCCACGGCGGCCAGCACGTGGTCCCGGCTGGCGCGCAGCCGTTCGAGCAGGGCGAGCCGGGCCGCCGAGAAGAGCAGCAGGCGGACGACGACGTGCGCGAAGTCGCCGTTGTCCACCTCGACCAGTCGCACGTTGCGGAAGTCGCGGTCGTCGCGGAAGAAGGCCAGCGCGTCCTCCGGCGGCACCGGCGAGCCCTCGGGCAGGACGGGCACGACGCCCGGATCGGCGGCGGCCGCCCGCGCCAGCAGCAGCCGCGCCTGGCCGAGGAGGTCGAGCGCCATGTTGGCCAGCGCGATGTCCTCCTCCAGGTCGGGGGCGCGGCTGCACCACTCGGACAGGCGCTGCGACATGATCAGGGCGTCGTCGCCGAGCATGAGGCAGTACGCGGCCAGGCCTGCGGGGTCCACGCCGTCGGGTGTGGTGGTGTCGACGCCGGCCAGCGGGTCCTCGAAGTCGGTGCCGAAGGCCCACTGGGACGAGTCGCCGCCGAGCAGCCCGTCGAAGACGCTGCCGTGCTCGTCGCTCACGGGTGCACCGGTCGTAGGGCCGCTGATTGCGGAATCGCCGGTCACGGGTCCGCCGGTCGCGGGTCGGGCGCCCGCGGGTTCATCGATCACAGGCTCGTCGCTCACGGGTTGGTCGTTCATGGTGCGGTGGTCCGATCGGGTGAGGCTCACATGTGCGGGACGTCGCCGGGGATGTCGTAGAACGTCGGATGCCGGTAGACCTTGTCGCCGTTCGGCGCGAACAGCGGGTCCTTCTCGTCCGGGCTGGACGCGGCGATGGCGTCGGCCCGGACGACCCAGATGCTGACCCCCTCGTTGCGCCGGGTGTAGACGTCGCGGGCGTGCCGCAGGGCCATCACGTCGTCCGGCGCGTGCAGCGATCCCACGTGCACGTGGTTGAGGCCGCGCTTGCCCCGGACGAACACCTCGTACAGCGGCCATTCCCGCCGGTCGGCGCTCATCGAACGTCCTCCGCGACGCGCTCGGCGAACGCGGTGGCGGCCTCGCGTACCCAGGCCCCGTCCTCGTGCGCGGCCCGGCGGTGGGCCATCCGCTGCGCGTTGCACGGCCCGTCACCGCGCAGGATCGCGGCGAACTCCTCCCAGTCGGGCTCGCCGAAGTCGTAGTGGCCGCGTTCCTCGTTCCAGCGCAGGCCGGGGTCGGGCAGCGTGACGCCGAGCGCCTCGGCCTGCGGGACGGTCATGTCCACGAACTTCTGCCGCAGCTCGTCGTTGGAGTTGCGCTTGATGCCCCACGCCATCGACCGGGCGCTGTTGGGCGACTGCGCGTCCGGCGGGCCGAACATCATCAGCACCGGCCACCAGAACCGGTCGACCGACTCCTGCACCATGGCGCGCTGGGCGCCGGTGCCGCGCATCATCGTCATCAGCAGCTCGTAACCCTGCCGCTGGTGGAAGGACTCCTCCTTGCAGATGCGGATCATGGCGCGCCCGTACGGGCCGTAGGAGGTGCGGCAGAGCGGCACCTGGTTGCAGATCGCGGCCCCGTCCACCAGCCAGCCGATGGTCCCGACGTCGGCGTACGACAGCGCCGGATAGTTGAAGATCGAGGAATATTTCTGCCGGCCGGAGAGCAACATATCGGTCAGCTCGGCGCGGGACACGCCCAGAGTCTCGCACGCGGAGTACAGATAGAGCCCGTGCCCCGCCTCGTCCTGGACCTTGGCCAGCAGGATCGCCTTGCGGCGCAGGGACGGCGCGCGGCCGATCCAGTTGCCCTCGGGCTGCATGCCGATGATCTCGGAGTGGGCGTGCTGGGCGATCTGGCGGATGAGGGTCCTGCGGTAGGCGTCCGGCATCCAGTCCCGGGGCTCGATGCGGTCGTGGCGGCCGATGGTCGCGTCGAAACCGGCCTGCAGCCGGCTCTCCAGGGCCAGGGCCGGGTCCGCTGGGGTGGTCGTCATGTTTCCTCCGAGACCCTCCGGCTCATTTACTTATCGCTCGGTCAGTAATAAGGTCGCACAGGGAGGGGTGCCCGCGCAACAGGTCACGCCCGGGGAGAGGAGACAGTGTGAGCACGCTGCTGGAGAGCTATGCCGCCGGACGGTGGTTCCGCCCGGCCGACGACGGGGAGCCGCTGCTCGACGCCGCCACGGGCGAGGAGGTCGCGCGCATCTCCAGCCGGGGGCTGGACGTCGCCGCGATGGTCCGCCACGCCCGCGCGAGCGGTGGTCCCGCGCTGCGGTCCCTGACCTTCCACGAGCGGGCCGCGCTGCTCAAGGCCCTGGCCAAGCACCTGCTGGAGCACAAGGACGAGCTGTACGCCCTGTCGCTGCGCACCGGCGCCACCACCCGCGACACCGCCGTGGACGTCGACGGCGGCATCGGCACCCTGTTCAGCTACGCCGGCAAAGGCGTGCGCGAGCTGCCGAACGACACCGTCGTCCTGGACGGCGGGCTGGAGCGGCTGGGCAAGGGCGGCACGTTCGTCGGCCAGCACCTCTACGCCTCCAGGCCGGGCGTGGCCGTGCAGATCAACGCGTTCAACTTCCCCGTCTGGGGCATGCTGGAGAAGCTGGCCCCCGCCTTCCTGGCCGGGCTGCCCTCGATCGTCAAGCCGGCCAGCCAGACCGCCTACCTCACCGAGCGCGCCGTCCGCCTGATCGTCGCGTCGGGGATCCTGCCCGAGGGCACGCTCCAGCTCGTCGCGGGCAGCGCGGGCGGCCTGCTCGACGAGCTGACCGTGCAGGACTCCGTGGCCTTCACCGGCTCGGCCCACACCGCCGGCATCCTGCGCCGCCATCCGAACGTGCTGGACGGCGGCGTCGTCCTCGGCGTCGAGGCCGACTCGCTCAACTGCTCCGTCCTCGGCCCCGACGTGCGGCCTGACGATCCCGAGTTCGACCTGTTCGTCAAGGGTGTCGTCACCGAGATGACGGTCAAGGCGGGACAGAAGTGCACCGCCATCCGCCGCGTGCTCGTACCGTCGTCGCTGGCGGGCGAGGTGGTGGAGGCACTGGCGGCGCGCCTGGCGAAGGTGAGCGTGGGCGACCCGCGCAACCCGGACGTGCGCATGGGCGCGCTGGCCGGCCTCGGCCAGCGCGAGGAGGTGCGCAAGGCCGTCGAGGCGCTGCGCGCGAGCTCCGACGTGGTGGTCGGCGACCCCGCCGGCGCTCCCCTGCTGGACGGGGACGCGACCAGGGGCGCGTTCATGACCCCGCTGGTGCTGCGGGCCCGGCCCGGCGCCACCGAGCCGCACGACGTCGAGCCGTTCGGCCCGGTCAGCACCGTGCTCTCCTACGACGGCCTGGACGAGGCCGTCGCGCTGGCCGCGCGGGGCCGGGGCAGCCTGGTCGCCTCCGTCGTCACCCATGACCCGGAGGTCGCCAGGGCCGTCGTGCTGGGGCTCGCGCCGTGGCACGGCCGGGTGCTCGTCCTCGACCGGGACGACGCCAAGGAGTCCACCGGGCACGGCTCGCCCCTGCCCGTCCTCGTGCACGGCGGCCCCGGGCGGGCCGGCGGCGGTGAGGAGCTGGGCGGGATCCGCGGGGTGCTGCACCACATGCAGCGCACCGCCGTACAGGCCTCACCCGACCTGCTCACCGCGGTCACCGGACGCTGGACGACCGGCGCCGCCCGCGCCGACACGGGCGTGCACCCCTTCCGCAAGTCGCTGGCCGAGCTGCGGATCGGCGACACGATCGCCTCGGCGCCGCGCACGGTCTCGCTCGCCGACATCGAGCACTTCGCCGAGTTCACCGGCGACACCTTCTACGCCCACACCGACGCGGCGGCGGCCGCGCGCAACCCGCTGTTCGGCGGCATCGTCGCCCACGGCTACCTGGTCGTCTCGCTGGCCGCCGGGCTCTTCGTGGACCCGGCGCCCGGGCCCGTGCTGGCGAACTTCGGCGTGGACGCGCTGCGCTTCCTCACCCCCGTCAAGGCGGGCGACGCCATCGCCGTGACGCTGACGGTCAAGCAGATCACGCCGCGCAGCGGGGCCGACTACGGCGAGGTCCGCTGGGACGCCGTGGTGAGCAACCAGGAGGGCCAGCCGGTCGCCACGTACGACGTCCTCACCCTGGTGGCCAAGACGTGGGAGGAGGACACGCGGTGAACAGGCCCGCGCCGCCCGCCGAGCGGTCCAGCGAGGGCTGGCCGGGGCGTGCCGCCGCGCCGCTGGACGAGGTGGACCGGGCGATCATCGCCGAGCTGCTCCGTGACGGCCGCATGTCGGTGCGGACGCTGGCCGAGCACGTGCACATCTCCCGGGCCAGCGCGTACGCCCGCCTGACCAGGCTCATCGACGACGGCGTGATCACCGGCTTCACCGCCGAGATCGCGCCGGCGAAGGCGGGCCTGGGCACCAGCGCGTACGTCTCGGTGACCATCGAGCAGAACTCCTGGCGGCAGGTGTCGGCGCGGCTGCGCGAGATCGCCTACGTGGAGCACTTCGCCATGGTCGGCGGCGACTACGACATCCTGGTGCTGGTCAGGACGCCGGACAACGCGGCGCTGCGACACATGGTGCTGGAACGCATCCAGGACATCCCGGGCGTACGCGCCACCCGGACCTGGCTCGTGTTCGACGAGGCCCGCGGCCGCGGCGCGGAGTGGGGCAAGGGCCCGGAGTGAGCCGGAAGGCACCTCGGAGCGAGCATCGGGAGGGCCTGGAGCGAGCACGGCAAAACGTCCGGAGTTCTCCCGACCGGCCCGCTATTGGATCGACATTTGGCCCGCGAAATGCCCCCTTGAGGCCATTTGTCGCCTATTGAGCCTGATGTCTTGAACAGATGGCGCGTGACGCGGACGCTTCTCTTGTCAAACGTCCAGCGAAAGCGAGCGTCGCCATGTCCCATCGTCAGGTGGCCGACGGTCTTCTCCCCGAGCCCGTCCCCGTACGCTTCGTCGCCGAGGACGGCACCGCCGCCCCGCCCGCCGGCCACCAGGGCGACTACCGGGCCGGCTATGGGGCGCCCGCGGACGACCTGCTCGTGGAGGCCTACCGCCGCATGGTCCTGGGCCGCCGCTTCGACCGCCAGGCGACCGCGCTGACCAAGCAGGGCCGGCTCGCCGTCTACCCGTCCAGCAGGGGGCAGGAAGCCTGCCAGATCGCCGGCGTGCTCGCGCTGCGCGCGGACGACTGGCTGTTCCCCACCTACCGCGACTGCGTGGCCCTGGTCGCCCGCGGCCTCGACCCCGTCGAGGTGCTCACGCTGCTGCGCGGCGACTGGCACTGCGGCTACGACCCCGCGGCCACCCGCGTCGCGCCCCAGTGCACGCCGCTGGCCACCCAGACGATCCACGCGGTCGGCATGGCGGAGGCGCTGCGGCGCAAGGGCGAGGACGCGGTCGCGATGGCCTTCGTCGGCGACGGCGGCACCAGCGAGGGCGACTTCCACGAGGCGCTCAACTACGCGGCCGTCCTGCGCTCCCCCGTCGTGTTCTTCGTGCAGAACAACAAGTACGCCATCTCGGTGCCGCTGGCCCGGCAGAGCGCCGCCCCCGCGCTCGCCTACAAGGGTGTCGGATACGGGATCCGCTCCGAGCAGGTGGACGGCAACGACCTCGTCGCGGTCCTGTCCGTGCTGACCGAGGCGGTCCTGCATGCCCGCGAGGGCGGCGGGCCGTTCCTGGTCGAGGCGCACACGTACCGGATCGAGTCGCACACCAACGCCGACGACGCCACCCGCTACCGCGACGCCGGCGAGGTCGCGCGGTGGGAGGCGGCCGACCCCCTGGCCCGGCTGGAGACCTACCTGCGCGGCCGGGGGCTGCTCGACGCGGCCGGCGTCGAGGCGGCCCACGAGGCCGCCGAGGAGTACGCGGCCCGCGTCCGCGACCGGATGAACGCGGAGCCGGAGACGGACCCGTTCGAGCTGTTCGACCACGTCTTCGCCGCCCCGACGCCGCAGCTGCGCGAGCAGCGCGCGCTGCTCGCGGCCGAGCTGAGCGCCCCGGAGGAGTGACATGACCGCCATGTCCGATTCGATGTCCGAATCGATGTCCGAATCGATGTCCAAATCGCCTGCGACGGCGACCGGTCCGAAGCCGAGGCCCGAGCCGTCGCGATCGACGCCGGCGCGGCAGCCGAGGCCGGAGCCTGCGGCGAAGCCGGAGCCTGCGGCGAAACCGGAGCCGTCGGCACCTGTCCCGGCGTCGATGTCGATGGCGCAGGCGTTGAACGCCGCCCTGCGGGACGCGCTGCGCGAGGACGAGCGGGTGCTCGTCTTCGGCGAGGACGTCGGCCCGCTGGGCGGGGTGTTCCGCGTCACCGACGGGCTGACCAGGGAGTTCGGCGAGGAACGGTGCTTCGACACGCCGCTCGCCGAGTCCGGGATCGTGGGACTGGCCGTGGGCATGGCGATGGGCGGGTTCCGTCCGGTGGTCGAGATGCAGTTCGACGCCTTCGCCTATCCGGCGTTCGAGCAGATCGTCTCGCACGTGGCCAAGACCCGTAACCGCACCCGCGGCCTGCTGTCGCTGCCCATGGTGATCCGCATCCCGTTCGCGGGCGGGATCGGCGGGGTCGAGCACCACTGCGACTCCAGCGAGGCGTACTACGCCCACACCCCCGGTCTGAAGGTCGTCACGCCCGCCACCGTCGAGGACGCGTACTGGCTGCTGCGCGACGCCATCGCCGACCCCGACCCGGTGATCTTCATGGAGCCGAAGCGGCTGTACTGGGCCAAGGAGGAGTTCACGCCCGGTGAGCGGCGCGCTCCCGGGTTCGGGCGGGCGGCCGTGCGGCGCGCGGGCGGCGACGCCACGCTCGTCGCCTACGGCCCCGGCGTGCCGGTGGCGTTGCAGGCAGCCGAGGCGGCGGCCGCGGAGGGCCGGTCCCTGGAGGTGGTGGATCTGCGGACGATCGTCCCGTTCGACGACGAGAGCGTCATGGCCTCCGTACGCAGGACCGGGCGGTGCGTGGTGGTCCAGGAGGCGCAGGGGTTCGCCGGAGTGGGCGCCGAGATCGCGGCCCGTGTCCAGGAGCGCTGCTTCCACTCCCTGGCCGCGCCCGTGCTGCGCGTCACCGGGTTCGACATCCCGTACCCGCCGCCGAAGCTTGAGCACTCGCACCTGCCGGACG
Organism: Nonomuraea fuscirosea; assembly: GCF_035917475.1. Taxonomy (NCBI): domain Bacteria; kingdom Bacillati; phylum Actinomycetota; class Actinomycetes; order Streptosporangiales; family Streptosporangiaceae; genus Nonomuraea; species Nonomuraea fuscirosea. Next base: position 5,086,076 of record NZ_CP109074.1, read on the forward strand.
TCGACCGGATCCTGGACGCGGTGGACCGGCTGCAGTTCGACGACCGGCCGGACGTGCTGCACCTGAGCGGAGGGGCGGCGTCATGACGGCCACGGCCGCGCGGCAGGTGTTCCGCCTGCCGGACCTCGGCGAAGGGCTGACGGAGGCCGAGATCCTCGAGTGGAAGGTCTCCGTCGGGGACACGGTCGAGGTGGACCAGATCGTGGTGGAGGTCGAGACCGCGAAGGCCGCGGTGGAGGTGCCGGTCCCGTACGCGGGCACCGTGCTGGCGCTGCACGCCGCTCCCGGCGCCGTCCTGTCGGTGGGCCTCCCCCTCATCGAGATCGGCCCGCCCGGAACCCCCACGGGGGCCGGCGACCGGCCGGAAGCGGGCTCAGGGGCGGCGGCGCAGTACCGGGAGGAGGAGCGCGCGGGCTCCGGCAACGTCCTGATCGGCTACGGCACCGGCCACACCCCCGCCACCCGGCGCCGCCGTGCCTCCCGCACTCACCCGAAGACCGGCCGTCCCAGGGTCGAGCAGCTCACCCCCGAGCGCCCCAGGGGAGGCCGTCTCGTGGGGGACCGTCCCTCAGGGGCTGACCATCGCGCAGGCCCTGGTGGCGCGGCCGAGGTGGTCTCCGCGGCCGGGTCGCAGGCGCCGCGGGTGATCTCCCCGCTGGTCCGCCGGATGGCCCGCGACCACGGCATCGACCTGGCCGACGTCACTCCCACCGGCCCGCACGCCGTGATCCTGCGACGCGACGTCGAACAGGCCATCGCCGACCAGGGCGCCGGTGACCAGACCGTCGGTGACCAGACCGTCGCCGAACAGGCGATCCCCACGCACGGCATCGCCGCGCGGACGAGCCGGCCCGCCTCCGCCCCCGCTCCCGTCCTCGATGCGGACCCTGACGACGTCCAGGGCTTCCGGGCAAGGGGGCTGGCGGACGAGCGCATCCCGTTGCGCGGCCTGCGCCGGGCCGTGGCCGAGAAGCTGAGCCGCAGCCGTGCCGAGATCCCCGACGCCACGACCTGGGTGGACGTGGACGCCACCGACCTGCTGGCGGCCAGGGACGCCCTCAGGCGCTCCCGTCCCGACCTCGGCATCGGCCTGCTGGCCCTGCTGGCCCGCATCTGCGTGGACGGTCTGCGCCGCTTCCCCGAGCTGAACTCGTCGGTGGACACGGACCGTTCCGAGATCGTCCGGTACGGCCACGTCAACCTCGGCTTCGCCGCCCAGACCGAGCGCGGCCTCGTCGTACCGGTGATCCGCGACGCCCACCTGCTGACCACCGCCGGGCTCGCCGCCGAACTGACCAGGCTGACCGCCCTGGCCCGGGCGGGCAGGCTCTCTCCGCAGGCGCTGACCGGCGGCACGTTCACGCTCAACAACTACGGCGTCTTCGGCGTGGACGGCTCCACCCCGATCATCAACCACCCCGAGGCGGCGCTGCTGGGCGTGGGCCGCATCATCGACCGGCCCTGGGTGAGCGGCGGGGTGGTCACCGCCCGCAAGATCACCCAGCTCTCCTTCACCTTCGACCACCGGGTCTGCGACGGCGGCACCGCCGGCGGCTTCCTCCGCCACGTGGCCGACTGCGTGGAGAACCCGGCGATCCTCCTGGCCGACCTCTGACCCGCACGCGCGATCGGCCCGCGCCGGACGTCCGATCCGCGTCGACGTCGGCGTCAGACCCGCGCGGGCGTCGGCGTCCGACCTGCGGAGCGGTGCGCGGAGGGCTCGGCAAAGGTTCGCGAGCCCTCCGTTTACCCGGACCGGGCCGGGTAGCCGGAAGGCATGACTGTCACCAGGTTCCAAGATCTGCCTCTGGCCGACCGTGACCGTGAGTGGGACGGTGACGCGGCCGACAAGCGGGTGCGCGACTGGGCGGACGCCGAGGACGAGCCGGACGCCGCGTACCGGGACGCGCACATCTGGTACGACGGCGACAAGCCCGGGAACTTCGGCAGTTACAAGCTGCTGATCGCCGACGTCGTCGGAGGCCGGCTGAAGGCGGTGCCACGTGCCGTCATGGCCGCGGGCAACATCATGCAGGGCGCCCGCGGCGGCATCGACCTACCGGCGGACGAGGTGGACCGCGTCAAAAGCCATTTGGCCCGGTACTACCAGAAAATGGGCGACAGTCCGCCGTGGGCGCGCTGATCGCGGGAAAAGCCGCGGACCGGACATGAAACCCCAGGCCGCGGCCTTGATCGACGATCATGTGAAGAACCGAGGCGCCAAGCGCGATTGGATCACCCCGCGGGTGGGAATCCCATCACGGTACCAAGCGTTAGACACCGTGGGAGACAGACCCCCCCACGCAAGGGGGCCCTGTAGGAGGCATTTAGACATGGGCGAGCGCGCACTTCGTGGCACCCGGCTCGGGGCAACCAGCTACGAGAACGACCGTAACACGGATCTGGCCCCGCGCCAGGAGGTGTCCTACACCTGTCCGAAGGGCCATCATTTCGAGGTTCCGCTTGCCGCAGAGGCCGAGATTCCCGCGACTTGGGAATGCCGCATGTGCGGCGCGACCGCGGTCCGCATGGACGGCGAGCAGCCGGAGTCCAAGAAGACCAAGCCCCCGCGGACACACTGGGACATGCTCCTGGAGCGGCGGTCCATCGAGGATCTTGAAGAGGTGCTCAACGAGCGGCTTGCTGTGCTGCGGGCGCAGCGTCGCAAGAGCGCCTGACCTACTCTCACGGTGAAACCCCCGGGCCGACCGCCCGGGGGTTTTGTCTTGCCCGGAAAACCCGGCTCCCTCCCTATGGGAGCGGACGGGGCATGACGGGAGGTCACCGGGGTTCCGCGGCGAGGCAACTGCCGGTCTCGTGCACCTGCTCCCCCGGCGGGGCCACGATGGCGACGTCACTTCCCCAGCCGGTGAAGTCGATCTCGGTCACGGAGGTCCTGGGCTCGCCCTCCTCGGCCGCCGGTATGGCCTCCTCAAGGCGGAGCCGGCGGGGAAGCCCGTCCGGCCCGGCCCACAACCGCCATGAGACCTCCACCGAGCGGAACCGCTCGCGCAGCACCTCGAGGGTGGCGGGGTCGACGCCCGGGGCGTGCCCGCCGAAATCGCTCCGCGCGGCGCTCCCCGCGTGCACGACGGTGGCGACCCCGTCGATGACCTCTCCGGGAGAGGGAGCGGGGGCCGTGAGCTTCCGCAGCACCTCGGGCGACAGGATCGCCCGCAGGTCGAGTGATCCGACGGCGCGCTCCAGCGTTCCGCAACCGCTGCCGCTGTGGTGCAGCCAGGTCTTGCCGGCCGGAACGTCCCTCCGATCGGCCCGATGCTCGTAGGTACCGGAGCCGTCGATCGAGATGGCCCTGGTCGTCATCGACGAGAGATCGTCCGGGACGAGTTTCACCTCGCCGGGAACGTTGGTCCGGTGAAAGGTCGTGGTCAGGTCGGAGGCGTCCGCGCCGAGCCGCATGACCCCGGTGGTCCGGCTCTCGTCGTATTCGCCGATGTCGACCGGCACGACGAGGTCGTCCTCCGCCGGAGGAGCAGGCATCGCCGGACCGTAATCCAGGCGGACCAGCTTGGCGATCCGCACTCCCGCCGAGTCCTCGGCCTGCCGGGCCACCGCCTCGGCGGATGGCGGAGCCGCCTGCCCCCCGCACCCTGCCGTCAGGATGATCACGAGCACGATCGATAAGGGACCCCGTGAACGCACGCGATGATCATACGGGCCCGCAGGCCCCTCAGGACGCGGAGTCGCGGTCCTCGCGGATCACCTCGCCGTGCACCACCCGGCCGCCCTGCGGCGCACCGGCCTGCGCGTCCCTGCCCTCGTCCGCGTACGGGCCCGCGTCCTGCCCGGGGAATCCGGCGGACGGCGCGAAGAGGCCCGCGTACGGCGAGGAGGCCGCCATCTTCTTGATCCGGCGCTCGAAGAAGTACGCGCCCAGGCGGCGCATCATCGGCCGGGTGAACGGGATCAGGCACAGGAAGCCGAACACGTCGAGGAAGAACCCCGGCGTCAGCAGCAGCGTGCCGCCCACCAGGATGATGCCGCCGTCGGCCAGCTCGCGGTCGGGCATGCGGCCGGACTTGATCGCATCCTGCAACACCCGCCAGGCCCGGCGTCCCTCGCGGCGGACCAGCCAGGCGCCGAGGAGGCTGTCGGCGATGAGCAGGGCGATGGTGGCGGGCCCGCCGATCACCGACCCGATCTGGATCAGCAGCCAGATCTCCAGGACCGGGACGACCAGGAAGGCCAGGAAGAGCAGCAGCCGCATCGTTTCCTCGATTCCGCACACGCGCGCCTTACAGCAGACACAACGCCCGGAACCCGCTGAGCGTTCCGATGTGGCCGGCGAATCAGGGACAACCCGGACCCGCCCCTGACGTCCTCGCGCTCAGCCGCCGTGGTCCGGCGCGTGCCGGGCCGTCAAGCTGTCGGGCCGGCTCAGGATCTGGGGTTGCCCCTGAGGCGCTTGGGGAGCCCGGTGACGCCCCACAGCCCGATCCGCCACAGCGCCTCGGACATGACCTTGCCGTTCATCTTGCTCTTGCCCACCGTCCGCTCCACGAACGTGATGGGCACCTCCACCACCCGCAGCCCGTGCCGGGAGGTGCGCAGGGTCAGGTCGACCTGGAAGCAGTAGCCCTGTGACTCCACCCCGGACAGCCCCACCTTCTCCAGCGTGGCGGCCCGGTAGGCGCGGAAGCCTGCGGTCGCGTCGCGTACGGGCAGGCCGAGCATGACGCGGGTGTAGATGTTGGCCCCTTTGGACAGCAGCTCGCGCCGCTGCGGCCAGTTGACCACCTTGCCGCCGGGCACGTAGCGCGAGCCGATGGCCAGGTCGGCGCCGTCGGCCAGCGCCTCCAGCAGTTTGGGCAGCTCCTCGGGCTGGTGGGAGCCGTCGGCGTCCATCTCGACCAGGACGTCGTAGCCCTCCTGCAGCCCCCAGCGGAACCCGGCGATGTAGGCGGCCCCGAGGCCCTGCTTGCCCGGCCGGTGCAGGACGTGCACCTGCTCGTCCGCGTCGGCCAGCCCGTCGGCGACCTCGCCGGTGCCGTCGGGGCTGTTGTCGTCGGCCACGAGCACGTGGGCGCCGGGCACGGCGGCGCGCACCCGTTCGACGATCGCCGGCAGGTTGTCGCGCTCGTTGTAGGTCGGCACGACGACGAGCACCCGGCCGAGAGTCTCCATCATCCGTCGTTCCTCATCCGATCGCCTCGCCGCCTGCCACGCCACACGGCGACTCCGGCCGCCGCCGCTCCCATCACCATCAGTGCCCACTCGGGCAGGCCGCCCACCTTGGTGGCGATCGTTTCCTGCGTCCGCACGGGCACCTTGACCACGTTCATGTCAGGGACAAGTTCGCGAGTCTGCCAGGAGACCTTACCGTCAGGTGTCACGTATGCCGAGATCCCCGTGGTGGCGGCGGTGACGACGGCCCGGTTGTGCTCGACGGCGCGCAGTTGCGACATGGCCAGCTGCTGCGGCGGCAGATTGGACTCGGCGTAGCTGGCGTTGTTGGTCTGCACGACGATCGGGGTGCCGCCGGCGCGGACGGTCTCGCGGACGGTGCCGTCGTAGGCCACTTCGTAGCAGTTGACCGCGCCGACCGTGACCGGCCCCATCTTCAGGTCGCCCGGTTTGTCGCCGGGCACCGACTGCCTGCCGACCAGGCCGGCCCGCTCCCACAGCGCCAGCACCAGGTCCTTGAACGGCGTGTATTCGCCGAACGGCACCAGGTCCTGCTTGTCGTAGTAGTCGCCGGCCCCGGTCACCGGGTCCCAGACCAGGCTGCGGGTGGCGCGTTCGTCGCTGCCGATCGCGACGACGGCTCCGACGAGCGTGGGCACGCCGACGTCGGAGACGGCGTCCTGGATGATCTGGCGGGCGTATTCGTCGCGGTAGGGGTCGATGTCGGTGGAGTTTTCCGGCAGGACGACGATGTCGGGCTTGGGCAGTTTGCCGTCGCGTACGGCCTGAGCCAGCCGCTTGGTCTCACCGGCGTGGTTGCGCAGCACGACGGCGGGCTCGTCGCCGAGCGCGTACATGCCCCGGCCGGGGACGTTGCCCTGGACGATGCCGACGTTGACGGTGCGGCCCTCGTCACCCGGCCTGGGCAGGGCGAACGTGAGCGCGGGGACGAGCAGCGCCAGCGCCACAGGAAGGGCCCTGCCGAGCACGGCGGCCCGCGCGGACGACGAGGCGGCCAGGCGGCTGAACACGGACGGCAGGGCGGCTCGGCGGGTCAGCACGGCCTGCGCCAGCAGGCCGGCGCTCAGCGTGACGGCGAACGACACCAGCGGCACGCCGCCGAGCGCGGCATAGGGCGTGTACGGCGTCTCGCCCTGGCTGAAGGCGACCCTGGCCCAGGGGAATCCGCCGATGGGCACCAGGCTGCGCGCCCACTCCATCAGCACCCACAGGCCGGCGAACCACAGCGGCCAGCCCCGCAACCGGAACACGGGCGCGGCCAGGGCGGCCATGGCGGCGTAGAAGAGACACTCGGTGGCGACCAGCATGAACCACACGTCGTCGCCGATGGTGCGCACCCAGGCGAGGGCGGGCAGCAGGAACACGGCGGCGGCCAGGTAGCCGAGCCAGGCCGCCCGCCTGGCGCGGGTGCCGTACAGGGAGCCGATGACGAGGGCGATGCCCAGGGGGGCGCACGGCCACCAGCCGAGCGGCGGGAAGGCCGCGAAGAGGGCCAGGCCGCCGATGGCGGCCGCGGCGATCCGGACCGGCAGCACCCATCGCGCCCACGGCCGGGCCGCCCCATCGGAGGCGTGCCCGGCCGCGGGCGGTGGGCTCGTTGTCTCCTGAACCACTCCGGGGTCTCCTCGCCGTGTCACGAAGCCTGCTCGCGAAGCCTGCTCATCATGCCTGCTGGCGAAAACGCTACCGCCCCGCGGCCGCGCTCAGGTCCGGCGCGCCACGGGTGATCGGATTATCGGCTGAGGGCGGAAGCGGAGCGGCGGGGTGATCCCGTGGCTGAACGGGATCACCCGGCGCGATGTCGGTCCGGCGCACGAGAGCGGGAAGAGGGCCCGGAAACCCTTCGGACCGGACCCGTCTCGTCGGCGGCGAGCTCGGAATTCCGTTGTCTACTGGGCTCCCGGACCCGTCCCGGGTCCAACCCCCCGCCCGGTTGGGGTGCCCCGACTCGACGGACCGACGGCCCTGCACCTGGCTGTGTGGACGAAGTCACACTCCGTCACGGACGCAGGATCCGGCGATGTCAGAGACGGCCAACCGGCCAAGTCCCGTGCTGGACTGCGCAGCAAACTACCGACTCCACCTCAGATGTCAACCGTGTCCCGATCAGCAGAAACATCAAGTTTTCGCAGGTAGGACATGTTCGGCCGGTGGCCGTAAAGCCGGTCAAAGCCCATTAGCGGGCACCGGGGAGCGGCTTGGCAAGTCCCGCAGCGCGGGCGACAGCGGCCGCTCGTGGACGACCCCGAGCCGCTGTGTCGCACGCGTGAGAGCAACATACAGGTCGCTGGGACCGCGTGGCGACTGGGCGGCGATGAGATCGGGTTCGGCCACGACGACGGAGTCGAACTCCAGCCCCTTGGCGTCGGTCACGCTCATGACCGCGACGGGCGCGTCCAGGGCCTCGGCACCCTTGGCCCGCGCGGCGCCGGGCGAGACGACGACGGTGCCGGGCACGGCCGCGGCGACCTGCTCGCCGAGGGTGGCCAGCAGCGCGTCGGGCACGACCACGGCGACCTTGCCGCCCTCGTCCGTCTCCGCCTTGACCAGGGCGGGCAGCGCGGTCAGCGGCGCGGCCCAGGGCCGCGCGTCCACCTCGCGCACGGAGTCGGGGGCGCGCAGGGCGGGGTCGATGGTGGCCAGGACGCGGGCGGCCACGGCCATCAGCTCGACCGGGGTACGGTAATTGACGCTCAGCCGCTCCTGGCGCCAGCGCCCGGCCACGTACGGGTCGAGCACCTCCTCCCACGAGCGGGCCCCGGCGGCCGAGCCGGTCTGGGCGATGTCGCCGACGATCGTCATCGACCGGGTCGGGCAGCGGCGCATGACGGCCCGCCACGCCATCGGCGACAGCTCCTGCGCCTCGTCCACGATCACGTGGCCGTAGGCCCAGGTGCGGTCGGCGGCGGCGCGTTCGGCGGTGGTGAGGTAGGGGCCGTCGCCGCGCTGGCGCTCGGCCAGCCGTTCGGCCTCCACGACGTCCGACAGACCCGTCAGCTCCAGGACCTCGCGGGCGTAGGCGATCTCGGCCTCGCGCTCGCTCTCCTCGGCCTGCCGGGCGGCGGCCAGCTCCTCCTCGGCCTGCATCGCGCTGGCGCGCAGCACGTGCTCGTCGATCTCGCCGAGCAGCTCCGCGGCCTCGTCGAGCAGGGGGACGTCGGACTCGGTCCACTCCCCCGCGCGCGAGCCTTCGCGGCGCAGGAGCCGGCGTTCCTCCGGGGTCAGGGCGGAGCCGGCGGCGCCGAGGCGGTCGGGGGAGCCGTACAGGCCGAGCAGGAGACGCTGCGGCGTCAGGTACGGCCAGAGCCGGTTGAGCGCGGACTTGATCACCGGCTCGGTACGCAGCTCCTCGCGCAGGTCGGCGAGCTCCTCCTCGTCGATGAGCCCCTTGCCGATCTTGCGGGCCTGCTGCCTGGCCAGGGCGTTCAGCAGCGAGCGGACGAAGACGGCGCGGGCCTGGTTGTGCGGGCGGCGCGAGCGGGTGGCCTTGTTCCTGGCCGCCTCCAGCATGGGCCGGTCGATGGTGAGCGTGATCCGGCCGAGGGTGACCTCGATGGGCTGGCGGGGGATCTTCTGCCGGTCGCGCACCGCCTTGGCGATCACGTCGGCCATCCGCGGGTCGCCCTTGAGCGCGGCCACCTCGGGCCGTTCCCTGGCGGTGGCCGTCACGCCCGGGTAGAGCTCGCCGACGGTGGACAGCAGCACGTCGGTCTCGCCGAGCGAGGGCAGGACCTGCTCGATGTAGCGCAGGAAGGTCAGGTTGGGGCCGAGGATGAGCACGCCGCGGCGTTCGAGCCGCTGGCGGTGGGTGTAGAGGAGGTAGGCGGCCCGGTGCAGGGCCACGACGGTCTTGCCGGTGCCGGGGCCGCCCTGGACCACGAGCACGCCGTTGAGGTCGCTGCGGATGACGCGGTCCTGCTCGGACTGGATGGTGGCGACGATGTCGCGCATGCGGCCGGTGCGCCGCTCGTCGAGCGCGGCCAGCAGCGCGGCCTCGCCGTTGAGCGTGGCGCGGTCGTCGTCGGTGAGCGAGTCGAGGTCGAGCAGGTCGTCGTCCACGCCGACGACGTCGCGGCCCTTGGTCTGCAGGTGCCGGCGCCTGGTCACGCCCATGGGCGCGGACGGGGTGGCGCGGTAGAACGGCTGCGCCACGGGGGCCCGCCAGTCGATGAGCAGGCGGTGCTGCTCGTCGTCGGTCAGGCCGAGCTTGCCGATGTACAGCCGGCCCTCGTCCGTGTGATCGAGCCGGCCGAAGACCAGGCCGCGCTCGACGGCCCAGAGCCGGGCCAGGCGGGTGGCGTGCATCTCGGCGAACGCGTCGCGCTCGGACATGTTCTGCATCGTGCCGACGGCGCCGGCGGCGAGCACTTCTTTGAGCTGCCGCTGGGTACGCTCACGCAGGGTGTCGAGGCGGTCGTACAGGGTGGTGACGTACGCCTGCTCCCTGGCGAGCTCGGTTTGACGAGTTGCCGCCTGACCGTTAATGTGGTTAATGGGACACTCCGGGCCATTCTGCTTGTTGTTACGACAAACGACGACATTAGCATGCCTGTCGAGGCACTCTCATCGCTTTCCCCCTTCCTGACCTTCCCCGGGCTTGCCGAAGCTTTCCTCAGCCCTGGTCACGTCTTGGTCGCGCCCCTTGACCCGCGCCCACGGCTCTTCCTATCGTCACTTAGTTAGGAAAGTTTCCTAACAACGATGAAGGAGACATGCCGTGAGCGGCCCGGTCCCGGGGACTCCCAGTCTGCTACGCGCCATCAATGATCGCGCCGCCCTGCGCGCCCTCATCGAGCGGGGCCCCCTGACCCGTCCCGAGATCGGCGCGCTGACGGGGCTGTCCAAGCCCACCGCCTCCCAGCTCCTGCTCCGCCTCCAGCGGGCGGGCCTGGTCGTGCTGGACGGCGTCAGGGAGGGCCTGCCCGGCCGTACGGCCGAGGTCTACCGGATCAACCCCGCGGCGGCGTACGTGGGCGCGCTCGACGTCACCCCGGGGCGGATCGAGGCCACGGTGGCCGACCTGACCGGCACGGTGGTCGGCGAGCACGTGCTGCCCACCCCGGGCCGCCCGCGCGGCGACCTGGTCGAGCGGCTGCAGGCCGCGCTGCGCGGCACCGACGCGCCCGGCCCGCTGAGCCGGGTGGTGATCGGCGTGCAGGCCGCCGTCGACCCCTCCACCGGCAGGCTCGGGTACGCCGCCGCCGAGGACGTGCCGGGCTGGCAGCTGCCCGGCCTGGTGCCCGCGCTCAGCGCCGGCCTCGGCGTGCCCGTGGCCGTGGAGAACGACGTCAACCTGGTCGCGGCGGCCGAGCGCGCGCACGGCGCGGCCCGCGGCCACCGCGACTTCGTGCTGCTGTGGGCCGACAGCGGCATCGGCTGCGCCGTCGTGCTGGACGGCCAGATGCACAGGGGCGCCACGGGCGGGGCCGGCGAGGTGGGCTACATGCCGATCCCCGGCGCGCCGACGGCGCGCGAGTCCGGCCGCTACGCCAACCACGGCTTCCAGGCGCTGAGCGGCGGGCCCGCCGTGCTGAAGCTGCTGCGCTCGTACGGCGTGCGCGGCGGCGACTTCCGTCAGGCCGTCGCGAGTGCCGTACGGGCGGCCGCGGGCACCGGGCAGAAGGCCGAGGACGCCAGGGCGGGGCTGCGCGACGTCGCCGCCCGCCTGGCCGTGGGCCTGGCGGCGATCACCTCGGTCGTCGACCCCGAGCTGATCGTGCTGACCGGGGGCGTCGTGCTGCCCGGCGGCGAGCCGCTGCGCGAGCTGGTCGAGCAGGAGCTGCACGCGCTCACCATCCCCCGCCCCAAGGTCCGCCTGTCCAGCGTCGAGGGCAACCCGGTGCTGGCCGGAGCCCTGGAGCTGGCTCTGGCCGCCGTACGCGACGAGGTGTTCGGCGTGGCGGGGATCGGGGGCTGAGCGGTTGCCGCTCAGGCCTGGCCCTCGGGGGCGGGCGCGGGTTCGCCGGCGACGGCGGGGGCGCGGTGCTCGTACGGGGTGCTCAGCACGACCGTGGTGCGGGTCGAGACGTTGGCCGAGGCGCGGATCTGCTGCAGCAGGTCCTCCAGCGCCACCGGCGAGGCCACCCGCACCTTGAGGATGTAGCTCTCGTCGCCGGCCACGCTGTGGCACGCCTCGATGGCGGCCAGGTGGGCCAGCCGCTCGGGGGCGTCGTCGGGCGCGGCCGGGTCGATCGGCTTGATCGACACGAAGGCGGTCAGCGGCAGCCCCACCGCGTCGTGGTCGACGATCGCGGCGTATCCGCGGACCACTCCCCGCTTCTCCAGCCGGCGTACGCGCTGGTGAACCGCTGAGACCGAGAGCCCGGTCTCCCTGGCCAGGTCGGTGAAGCTCATGCGGCCGTCGCGGGCCAGCAGCGTGACGATCCGGCGGTCGATCTCCTCCATCGGTCAAAGGTAGCCGGTCATGGTCACGACATGGTCCCGACGGGACTGACTCCTCTGCGCATCGCGTGCTCGACCAGGGTGATGAGCACCTCCCTGCCGGAGTCCTTGCGGCGCGCGTCGCAGCGCACGATGGGGATGTCCGGCTCCAGGCCGATCGCCGAGCGCACCTCGCCGACCGTGAAGGGGCTGGTGCCGTCGAAGCAGTTGAGCGCCACGATGAACGGCTGGCCGCGCTTCTCGAAGTAGTCGACGGCCGGGAAGCAGTCGTCCAGGCGCCGGGTGTCGGCCAGCACGACGGCGCCCAGCGCCCCCATGGCCAGCTCGTCCCACACGAACCAGAACCGCTCCTGCCCCGGGGTGCCGAACAGGTAGAGCATGTAGTCGTTGGCCATCGTGATGCGGCCGAAGTCCATGGCCACGGTGGTGGTGAGCTTGCGTTCGACTCCTGATAAATCGTCGATGTGCGTTCCGACCTGGGTCAGGGCCTCCTCTGTTCGCAGAGGCCGCGTTTCGGACACGGCGCCGACCATCGTGGTCTTGCCCGCGCCGAAGCCGCCCGCGATCAGAATCTTGATCGCTGTCGGCAGCCGCCAACGGTCTGTGCGACCGACTTCCATCCAGCACCGCCCGTACCTATCCCGCGCATGCGCAACCCCGCCCCTGAGGTGCCGTGGTCAGTGGTACCTGTCAAGGCGCGTTGAGAAGGCTGATCCACATGCCTGGCATCGAGACACCCTAGCAACGCCACATTTTCCACTCAAGCCGCAATCTTTTACAAGAAACAAAATGTCACGGTTTGTCGTCCAGCGCCCCGTTATTCGGGGCCTTAACAGAGTAAGAGTCAAGTTTGTCTGTCATGGATTCAGACGAGGCCGTTACGGCACCCGCCGAAAGCCCGAAACTCCGGTGTAACCCGCGCTGAATCCGATCTGTCTGCGCAGGTAGGAGGCGGTCCTCGGGCTGTGCGGGCGGAGCCGTTCGATGAGCTCACGCGCCTCGCCGGCCAGCTCCGTCATCGCGTCCATCACCTCCGTACGCTCCACACCGAGCGCCAGCACGTTGATATCGCCCCAGCTCATGTCCCTGCGGTAGGAGACGACGTCGCCGAGCAGGTGCAGGTAGCGCTGCACCTGCCTGCTCGCGGCACGCAGATCGTCCAGATGCGCCTTGGACCAGTCGTCGGCCACGTAGATCCAGTGCGACAGATCGACAAAGCTGGAGCCCCTGCAGTCGGCGTTGTCGACGTAGCGGGCGAGCGTCGGGACGGCGCGCCGCTCCCGCCACTCCCAGGCCGTCGTCATCGCCACCAGCATGTCGGCGAGCTGGTCGCGCCAGACCCGCTGCAGGCGCTCGAACTCCCCCGCCGTGGCCATCTCGTCGCGCAGGTCGGCCAGGAAACGCGTGAGGGCCGTGCGCGGCACGGCCCCCTCGGCGACGGACAGGCATTCTCGGCTCATGCGATCGACCTGCGCGCGGGTGGTCGCGGTGTACTCGACGTGCCGGTCCACGGCCAGCACCCACAGGGCGGCCCGGTTGACCACCCGCAGCCGGCCCGCGCCGGCCCAGGGCGAGCCGAACGCGCTGGCCAGGGTCAGGCCGTGGAAGAACTCCGTGCCGAAGACGGCCTGCGGGAACAGCCCGGTGTACATCTGCGCGCATCGCTGCAGGTCCCTGCCGCATTCGGCGGCCGTTGCGCATGTCTTTCCGAGCTCGAACGCCTCGTCCAGCTCGTCCGGCATCCTAAGGCCGCTCGATCGGCTCGCGGATCATGGGCCACGACCCCCAACATCCGGATATACACCTGTCAAAGAATTCTTTCATGATCATGCGGTTCCGATCAAGGCATCGGCCGGGTGGCCGATCCGGATCCGCGATGTCACCTCCCTCTGCGTAACTCTCCCATCACCCACCGGGGCCGGTCCCGACGCGCTCCCGACGCGCTCCCGACGCGGTCCTCGTCCCGCGCCCGGTCTCATCCCCGTCCTCGTGCGGGCCGGGCCTGTCTCGGGCCGGCTCAGACCGCCAGCTTCGCGGCGAGCGCCACCCGGGAGCTGATCCCGAGCTTGGTGTAGATCTTGCCGATGTGGTACTCGACGGTCTTGACGCTGATGAGCAACTCCCTGGCGATCTGCCGGTTCGTCAGCCCGCCGGCCACCAGCGTGGCGGTGCTCAGCTCCTGCGGGGTGAGGCCGAGCCGGGCCGTGGCGGGCGGCTCCATCCCGCACGCCTCCAGCTCCTTGCCACACCGCTCCGCCAGGGGCCGGGCGCCCAGCCGCTCGAAGATCGCCCGCGCCGCTCCCAGCCGCTCGGCCGCCACCTTCCGCCGCCCGGTCCTGCGCAACAGCCTGCCCAGGTCCAGCAGCACGCGTGCCTCCTCCAGCGGACACACTCCCGCCTCCACCAGCGAGAGCGCCCGTACGAACGCCTCCTCCGCCTGGGCCGGCGCATTCCTCCCCGCCAGCAGCAACCCACGGAGCCGAGCCCGCTCAGCCCTCCTCCTGGCATCACCCCGCCGCGCCTCCTCACTCCCCCGCCACACCTCTTCACCGTCACACCGCACCCCTTCACCACCCTGCCGACCCTCTTCCCCGCTCTGCCACGCCCGGTCGCCGTCGTACCGCGTCCCTTCCCTGTCGAACGCGGCCAGCGCCCGCTCCGCCTCCTCCAGCCGCCCGTCCGCGACCAGTGCCTCGATCCGGGCGGGCCGCGCGTCCGGCACGAACACGTCCGGCCCTCCGCCCAGTTCTCGATCGCCACCGGCTCCCGGCACCCCGTACATCCCGGATGCTGTGGAGGGAGCCGGTGGAAGGTGGGCTGCGGGTGGTGTTTCGCCGGGGGTCAGGAGCGCCAGGGCCAGGGCGGCCTGCCGCTCGCCCATCACGTGTCCCAGCCTCCGGGCGGTGGCCGCGGCCTCCGTGGCGTGGGTCAGTGCCCGTACGTGCTCGCCCAGCGCCGCCAGTGGCGCCACGCAGGCCGCTTCCAGGGACGGCAGCAACCACCGCTGCCCGAGTGCCGCCGCCTGCGCGAAGGCGTACTCGGCGTGGGCCGCCGCCTTGTCCCACCGAGTGCAGGCGTGTTCGGCGACGGCGAGCAGCGTGGTGGCCAGCAACCGGTGATGCGCCGGCGCGGCGGCGCCGGCGGCGCGTCCGAGCATCGCGCGCGCCTGCCCGGGCTCGTCGCGGGCCAGCAGTGTGACGGCCGCGGCGAGGCTGCCGGGCGGCGCGCCGGCGCAGGGTTGCTCTGCCAGCGCCAGCACGTCGTACGGTCTGGCGGCCATGCCCTGGATGGGCTGCTCGATCGCCAGCCGGGCCCAGTCCGCCGCCGCCCCGCGATCTCCCGTGACCAGCCGCAGCCAGGCCAGCTGCTCCGCCACGTCGGCGGCGAAACCGGGTTCCGCGTGCCGCCACGCCTCGGCCAGCAGCTCGGACGCCTCCTCGAAGCGCCCGGCGGCCAGCGCGAGCCGGCCCAGCACGTACCGGCGTACCGGGCGCGGGTCGGCGTTGCGCACAGCGGCGAGCTCGGCCGCCCGGAGCACG
Source organism: Nonomuraea fuscirosea (assembly GCF_035917475.1). Lineage (NCBI taxonomy): Bacteria > Bacillati > Actinomycetota > Actinomycetes > Streptosporangiales > Streptosporangiaceae > Nonomuraea > Nonomuraea fuscirosea. The sequence goes on from NZ_CP109074.1 coordinate 5,101,183, forward strand.
TCGCCCCCGATGAGGACGTGTTCCAGCACGGCCGTACGCAACTCGTCGCGGCACGCGGCCGACTCGGTGAGCCCGGCGGCCAGGTCTAGGTGGGCGGCGGCCTCCTGCCACAGCCCGTGCTGCGCCGCCTTGGCCGCGTATCCGGCCAGCTCCTCGGCCAGCAGCTCGTCCGGCCCGCCGGCCGCGGCGGCGCGATGCCTCAGGGCCGCCCCGGTGTCCTCGGTCACCCGCGAAGCGGCCAGATGCAGCCGCGCCCGCATGCCCGCCCCGATCCCGTCGTACGCCGCCGCCCGCGCCAGCGGCTCGACGAACCCGACCATCCGACCGGGCGACTCCCGCAACAGCCCCGCCCCAACGGCCTCCTCCAGGGCATCAAGCGACTCCCGCACCCCCAGAGCGTCGAACCGCCCGCCTGCCCCCGACGAATCAACCGGCTCGCCCACCGCCAAGGCTCCGAATCGCCCGCCCACCTCCAGAGGATCGAGCCGCCTGCTTCCCTCCAGGCCGTCAACCGACTCGCCCACCCCTGCAGCCTCGAACCGCTCGCCCACGCCCGTGGCAGCCGAAGGTTCACCGACTGCCCAGGCGTCGAGCCGCTCGCCTCCCTCAAGGGTGTCAAGTCGCTTATCTACCTCCAAGGCGTCGAGCGACCTGCCGACTTCCCTGGCGACGGTGACCGCCACATGCAGCGGACACTCCTCACCCAGCACCGCGCACGCCGACACCAGCCGCCTGGTCGCGGGCGCGCAGGAGCGCAGTCGCCGGGCGAAGATCCGCCGGTACGTCTCCGGTGCCGGCAACCGAGCCCACGGATCGCGAAGCACCGCCGGTGGCACGACCTCCAGCAGCGCTCGGGCGTGCAACGGATTGCCGCGAGTGTGCTCCCACAACCGCACCGCCGCCCCCTCCTCCAACCCAGCGCCGCGCCCACCTCCATCGCACGGTTCGACTCCCTCGCCCGCTCCCCTCTCCCCCACGGCCACGCTCCCCCGCAAACCCACCCCGTCCACGTCTCCCGCACCGACCGTTCCCACCGGGACAGGCGCGTCTCCCGGCTGTGGAGCTCGCGCCTTCCCTCCTGACGCAGCAGCCCTGCCAGAACCCAGCTGCGCCCTCCCCGCCAGCCCAGCGACAGCGCCGCCGCCCGCGTTCGCTGTCCCCGGTGGCACGGCTGGCTCGCCGCCACCGGAGTGCACAGTTCCTGGTGGCACGGCCCGCTCACCGCCACGCGACTGTGCTGTTGCCGCCGGCGCGGCCGTGCGTTCGTGGCTCGACTGGACCCTGCGCGCCCGCTGAGCACCGCCACGCTGGTGGCCGGCGGCCTGACGATCCGGCAGATCGCCAGGGAGCTGCATGGTCGCGTCCGGCCCACTAGGCACGATCAGGTCCTCAGGGATGGCCACCGGCGGCCGGCCTGAGGCAATTTCGATCAGATCGGCCGAGCTCAGGCCGCGCAGCGTCAAACGCACCACGTCGTCGCCGGTGAGCAGCCGCCGTAGCCCTTCAGGCAGCCACGCGCCACTCAGGTCCCGACAGACCACCAGGACGACGACCTTCCCAGCCCGCACCCGCCTCAGGGCGTACCCCAACGCCCGCAACGAGGGCTGGTCAGCCCACTGCGCGTCATCGACGACCAGAACCAGAAGCCCCTGCCCCGCCAGCCGCCCCACAAGATCGCACACCACCTGCCCAGCAGCAGCCCACGGACCCGCCCCAGCCATGTGTGCACCCACCCCGGCACCACACAGACCCACTCCGACACCGCGTGGACCGAGTCCGGCCGCGCACACACCTGGCCCGCCCGTCTCCGGGCGTGTCAGGGTGTCACTCGGTCCGGTGCCGACTGCCACCGCCGATCCCCGACCGCTGACCGACGCCGCCTCTTCCGCTGGCGCCCCGGGATCCAGCCGGGCCGCCGTCCCGGCCGGTGCCCCGGTGTTCAGCCGGGTCGCCTCGGCGATGAGTTGGCGGACGATCCCCAGCGGGAGCTCCCGCTCGTCCTCCTCGCCGCTGACCATCAGTACCCGCGCGCCCGCCACCCCGTCGAGCGCGTGGTTGATGAGGGCGGTCTTGCCGATGCCCTCCGGCCCTTCGACCACCACTCTTCTGACGGACCCGGCGGCGGTCGCGCGCAGTTCCGCGCGCAGGAGGGCGAGCTCCTCCGTTCTGCCGACGAACATGTGAGCTCCCTCCGTCCGCCCTCGCAAACCCCAGAGCAGGCGGCGAGGCCACCTGATACACCGGGGTGCGAGGCGCTCAGGGCGGGCTCACGCGGCCCCAGGCGGCGGTGGCGTCGTCGTGCCGCTTGCCCCACACCGGCCCCCGCCGTACCTCCAGCTCCCGTACGTCCTCGATCACAGCCCCTGGCCCGCCTTCCTCCAGCCTGTTCAGGACGGCCTGCCAGCTCCAGCCGTACCAGTCGGCCAGCCGCGCCACCCCGTCGGTGAACACCCCGGCTCCCCGCACCCCGTCCGCCGCGCCGGTGATCGCCTCCCGCGCGGCCTCCGGACGGGCGGCCGCCACCCAGAAGCCGCCGGGAGCGTTCCGCATGCGCCGCACCAGCTCCAGCGTGTACGGCCGTCCGCCGGGCAGCCGTTCGAGCCGGTCGTCGCTCACCACCCGCACCCCGCCGCCCACCAGGGACAGCACGACCGGCGAATCCCCCAGGACGAGGTACTCCACCCGCCCGGAGCCCAGGCATCGCACCATGGCCACCGTCGCCGAGGGCGAGTCCGGGTTGCCCAGGTCGCACCGGCCCCCATGAGCCGACCGAGTCCCCTCGATGGCCGCCTCCAGGAGGCCCGCCAGCGGCGCGCCGTCATCGGCCGCCAGCGCGGCCGCCAGCGCGCCACCGAGCCGCCCCACCAGCCAGGCCACATCGTGCGCACACCCACTGTCCACCCCGGCCGCCGCCGTCGCCCCGTCCAGCACCACGATCCACGAGGGCCCGGCGATCACCAGGTCCTCGCTGGGCCGCTCGGAACCGGGTCTGGTGGCGTACGTGATCTCCGCGAACATGACAGCGACTGTGCCACAGCCCGCCCCGAGCCCCACCCGCCTACCGCGAGCCGCTCACCCCCCACCCATCGCAAGACCCACCTGCCAAGGGGCCGCCCGCCGCCAGTGCGGTGGGCGGACCTTGCGGTGGGCGTGCCTCGGCCTCATGGATTCCATCGCCGGCAGGCGGGCTGTCGGATAGAAGATCGCGCCCGATCACGCCAAGATATTCCTTGACACGAATATTCGTCATAGAGAATACTTCATCCATGGACGCATTGCTCACCGCACTGGCCGACCCGGCCCGTTGGCGGCTTGTGGGGCTGCTGGCTGAGCGGCCGCGGCCGGTCGGTGTTCTGGCTCAGCTCGCCGAGGCGCGCCAGCCGCAGACGACCAAGCACCTGCAGACCCTCGAACGGGCCGGGGTCGTCACCTCCCAGCGCTCCGGGCAGCGCCGTGTCTACGCGCTCCAGGCCGGGCCGCTGCGGGAGCTGGCGGCGGCGCTCACCCGGCTGGCCGAGACCGCGGAGCAGGCCGGCGGGTCGCGCGAGACCTATGACCGCTACGGGCTCAGCCTCCAGGCCGAGCGGCTCGCCGCCGCGGAGCCGGGCTGGGCCGACGGCCGTTCCTTCCGCTTCCACCGGTCGCTCACGGCGGGTCCCGAGGAGGTCTGGCGGCATCTGACCGAGGCGCCCCTGCTCGCCCGCTGGTGGACGCCGGACGACCTGCGCGTCTCCGAACTCGTCTTCGAGGCGCGACCCGGCGGCCGGATCGTCCACGAGTACCGCGACGCCGAAGACACCGAGGGCTCCGACCCGGTCGCCGGGCGTGCGCTGGGATTCGTCGAGGACGTACGCCCTGGCGAGCGTCTGGCCTACCGGCTCTCGCCGCTGCTCGCCGACGGCGGCCCCGCCTTCACCGCCCACCTCGACCTCGGCCTGCGGCCCACCGACACGGGCTCGGAGCTCGACGTGCACTTCCGGGTCGCCGACAGCACGATCGACTCCGCCGACTTCGTCGCCGGCATCGAGATCGGCTTCGGGCAGAGCCTCGACAAGCTCGCGACGATCCTCACGGCAGACCCACGCACCACTGAACGCAGCGAACGCGAACGCACCGACCACACCATGAACGCCCAGCACGACACCAGTACGAGGAGCCCGAAATGACGAACTCGACCGCCCGCAAGGTGACCGCCAACCTGAGTCTCACCCTCGACGGGCGTTACCACGGCCCTGGCGGGCCCGGCGACTTCGCGGCGTTCGCCCCCTATGTGACCAGCGAGGTGGCGCGGGACCACATGAACCTCATGTGGGAGAACGCCACGACGGCGCTGCTCGGCCGGATCAACGCCGAGGGGTTCCTGGGCTACTGGCCGTCGGTCGCCGAGGACGAGAACGCCGACCCGCGCGATCGGGGGTACGCCAAGTGGCTGGTCGACACGGAGAAGGTGGTCTTCTCCTCCACCTTGACCGAGGCCCCGTGGGAACGCACCCGCGTGGTGAACGCCCCCGCCGCCGACGTCGTCACCGAGCTCAAGGCCACCGGCGCGGGCGACATTCTGGTCAACAGCAGCGCGAGCATCATCCAACCGCTCCTGGCTGCCGACCTGCTCGACCGGCTGTATCTCATGATCTTCCCAGAGATCGCCGGCGGCGGGCGACGACTGTTCGACGACGGCCTGCCGACCTCGACCTGGACGCTCACCCACCAGCGAACCGGCAAAATGGGCGAGCTCGCCATGGTCTATGACCGAGCTCGCTGACGCAGAGCACCTCCGCCAACCGACCCATGTCGCGGCCGACCCAGGGTAGACGGCATACCGACCGGCCGGGCCGCCTATCGTGGGACAGTGACGACCCTGCGGCGTGCTCTCACCGACCCGCCCCTGCCCCACCTCCCAGGCGCGGCGGAGGAGTTGCTGTGTGAGCTGGACGCCCCGCCCCGCCTGGCCGCCCATCTGCGCGCCGTTCACGACGCGGCCCTCGACGTGCTCGGCTGGCTGCGCGCCCAGCATCCCGCCGTCCCCGTGGACCACGAGGCCGTCCTGTACGGCGCCGCCACCCACGACATAGGCAAATGCCTGCACCCGGGCGAGCTGTCGGAGCCCGGCTCGGCCCATGAGAAGGCGGGGCACCGGCTGCTGCTCGCCCGGGGCGTGCCCGAGCGGCTGGCCCGGTTCGCCCGTACGCACGGCTCCTGGACGGAGGCGGGCACGACGTTCGAGGACCACCTGGTCAGCCTGGCCGACAAGGTCTGGAAGGCCAAACGGGTGCCCGAGCTGGAGCAGCTCGTGGTCGACCGGCTGGCCGGCGCGGTGCCGGGCTGGCAGGTGTTCATGGAGCTGGACGATCTGCTCACCGCCGTGGCCGGCCGGGCCGACGACCGGCTGGCCTTCCAGAACACCTATCCGGCCGCCGCCCTCACCCGCTGACCGCGCAAGCCCGGAACGGGGCCCGAACGCACAGAACGGGCCCCGGTACAGGCCGTCTCCGCCACAGCCCGCCCATCCCTATAGGGGGAGCGGGTCCGGCACAGGCCACCCATCCCCCTACGGCGAGGCGGACCGGCACGGGCCACGGGTCAGGCGCGCGACGAACCGGTGCCCGGCAGGGATCAGGCCGGGACGAAAGGCAGGGTCAGACGATCACGAGGTCGCGCGGCGTGTTGTTCAGCCGCTCGCCCCCGCTCTCCGTACACACCACGATGTCCTCGATCCGAGCCCCGTGCCGCCCGGCCAGGTAGATGCCCGGCTCCACCGAGAACGCGAACCCGGCCTCCATCGGCTCGCCGTTCCCGGCCACGATGTACGGCTCCTCGTGCGTCTCGATGCCGATCCCGTGCCCCGTCCTGTGGATGAAGCGCTCGCCGTAGCCCGCCTCGGCGATGACGTCGCGCGCGGCCGCGTCGATCGACTCGCACGACACCCCGGGCCGCACCGCCAGGCAGGCCGCCTCCTGCGCCCGCCGCAGCACCTCGTAGTAGGCGGCGAAGTCGGCCGGCGGCTCGCCCACGCTGTAGGTGCGGGTGGAGTCGGAGCAGTAGCCGTTGTGCAGTTGCCCGCCGATGTCGACCACCACGGGCTCGCCCGCCTGGATGACCCGGTCGGACACGTCGTGGTGGGGGCTGGCGCTGTTGGGGCCCGAGGCCACGATGACGAAGTCGACGGTCGCGTGCCCCGAGGCCAGGATGGCCTCGGCGATGTCGCGGCCCACCTCGCGCTCGGTGCGCCCGGCCCGCAGCAGCCCGGGCACGAGCCGGTGCACGCCGTCGATGGCCTCGCCCGCCTCGCGCAGCGCGGCCACCTCGCCGGGCGACTTGCGCATCCGCAGCTCCCGCAGCACACTGCCGGCCAGCACCTGCTCGGCCCGCGGCAGCACCTCGCGGAAGCGCAGCGACGACATGGCCCACATGCGGTCGGCCAGGCCCACCTTGGCCGCCCCGCCGAGCCGCGCGGCGGCGATCGCGTAGGGGTCTTCGGTCTCGTCCCACGCCACGAACTCCAGCCCGAGCCGCGCGGCGGGCGACGCCTGCGCGGCGGGCAGCTCAAGCCGGGGCACCATCATGTACGGCTCCGCCGCGGCAGGCACCACGAGACACGTCAGCCGCTCAAGGGGCTTGGCGTCGTAGCCGCTCACATAGCGCAGATCAGGGCCGGGCGTCAGGAGCAGGGCGTCGAGACCCGCCTTGGCGGTGGCCTCCTGGACGGCGGCGAGGCGGGACACGGGATACAGGTCTGAGGACGTCACAGGCCCAATCTACTCGTGATCGCGGCGGCTAAAATCCGCGAAAAGGTCTCGCCACGCGGCCGGACATCGCCACACACGGTTGCGGGTCGATCACGTAGTGTGGGGCCAATTGTCCAGTTCCCCTGCGTTCGAGAGTGAGATCATGGTCGACGTCACAGGCGCGGCCGAGCTGCTCGGGCACGAGGCCGAGATGCTCGCCGTCCGGCTGGGCCACGCCCAGCGGCTCGGCAACATGGGCTGGGCGGAGTGGCACCTGCACACCGGCGAGACGATCTGGTCCGACCAGGTGTACGTGATCTTCGGCCGCGACCCGGGCGACGGCCCCATCCCGCTGCCCGACCTGCCCGAGCACGTCGAGCCGGCCGACGTGGCCACGCTCGACCGGCTGCTGTGGTCGGTCGTGCAGGGCGTGGAGCCGGTGCAGGCCGAGTTCCGCATCCGCCGCGGCGGGGCCCCGGCCGACCTGCGCGACCTGCGGGTGGTGCTCGAACCGCTGTCCGGGCCCGGCGGCACGATCGGCATGCACGGCGTCATCCAGGACATCACCGGCCGCCGCCGCGCCGAGCGCATGGTGTCGGAGTCGCGCCGCCAGCTCCTGGAGGCGCGCGAGCGGGCCGCGGAGGAGCGTCACGTGATGCTCGCGCTGCGCGAGGCGATCCTGCCCGAGCCGGTCGGCTGCCTCGACCTGCGGCAGACGAAGATCGCGGTTCGGTACGTGCCCGCCGAGAAGACCGCCAACCTGGGCGGCGACTGGTTCGAGGCCGCCTCGGCGGCCGACGGCAGGGTGCTGCTGGCCATCGGCGACGCCTCCGGCCACGGCCTGCCTGCGATCTCGCGCATGGCCCAGCTCCGCCACGCCCTGGTCGGCCTGGCCATGACCGGGCAGGGCGCCAACCGGCTGCTGGCCTGGCTGAACGACCTCGTCATGCACCAGCTGAAGGACACCACCGCCACCGCGATCATCGGCCATCTCGATCCGGAGACCCGGGTGTTCGCCTGGGGGCAGGCGGGCAACCTGGCGCCCATCCTGGTCCGCGACGGGGAGGCCACCCAGCTGGCGCAGCCCAGGGGCGTGCTGCTGGGCGCGGCGCCGGGCAGCCCGTACGAGCTGGCCACCACCAGGCTGCTGCCCGGCGACCAGCTGCTGCTGTTCACCGACGGGCTGGTCGAGCGGCGGACGCGGGACATCGACGTCGGCCTCGACCTGGCGCTGGCCGCGGCCCGCCGGGTGTGCGGGCACGATCTGGACGGAAGCCTCGACCGGCTGCTCGCCGACATCGGCGGCCCCAACCCGGAGGACGACGCGTGCCTGCTGGCGGTGGGCATACTGTCCTAGTGCTGATGCTTCTGGACACCCCGTCGCTCTACTTCCGCGCCTTCTTCGGCATCCCGGAGTCGATCAAGGCTCCTGACGGCTCGCCCGTGAACGCGGTGCGCGGCCTCATCGACATGATCGCCACCCTGGTCCGCCAGCACTCCCCTGCCGAGCTGGCGGCCACCATGGACGCCGACTGGCGGCCGGCGTTCCGGGTCGCGGCGATCCCGACGTACAAGGCGCACCGCGTCGCCGGCACCGACCAAGGGGGCGACCAGGAGGAGGTGCCCGAGACGCTCGTGCCGCAGATCGCGGTCATCAACGAGGTGCTCGACGCCCTCGGCGTGGCCCGGCTGGAGTCGCCCGGCTACGAGGCCGACGACGTCATCGGCACGCTCACCCACCAGGCCTCCGGCGCGGTCGACATCGTCACCGGCGACCGCGACCTGTTCCAGCTCGTCGACGACTCCCGGCCGGTCCGCGTCCTCTACACCGCTCGCGGCGTACGCAATCTGCAGATCGTGGACGAGGCGTTCGTCACCGCCAAGTACGGCATCCCCGGCCGTTCCTACGCCGACTTCGCCACCCTGCGCGGCGACCCCAGCGACGGCCTGCCCGGCGTGGCCGGCGTCGGCGAGAAGACCGCCGCCGCGCTGATCACCCGGTTCGGCTCGCTCGCGGCGCTGCTGGAGGCCCTCGACGCGGGCGTCACCGACGGTTTCCCGGCCGGCAGCAGGACCAAGCTGAGCGCCGCCCGCGACTACCTGAACGCCGCTCCCGCCGTGGTCAAGGTGGCTCCGGACGCGCCGCTGCCGGGCGCCGACCTCACGCTGCCGGCCAAGCCGCGCGATCCGGAGGCGCTGGTCGCCCTGGCCGACCGCTACGGCCTGGACAGCCCGCTCAACCGCCTCCTGGACGTCCTCGGCCGCTGACCCGCCCCACGCCGGCCAGCCGAAAACCGCATCAGCCGAACCCGCGCCGGCCGGCCCCGAGCGCCGGCCGGCGCCGGAAGTCCGCCGGCGCCGGAAGTCGGCCGGCGTCGCGCGTCAGCCGGCCAGGTAGGCGCGCACGGCCTCCTGGGCGACGTCGCGCAGGCGGGCGTGCACGAGCGCGTTCTCCTCCCGGTCCGTCCGCACCTCGACCACCCTCGGCCCCTCGCCCCGCATCGCCTTGGACAGGTCACTGAGATCGCCCACCAGCGTGTACGGGGTCCCCGTGGCGGCCGCCACGTATCCCAGGTCCACCCCGTGCGGCGTGCCGAACACCCGCTCGAACGGGTCGCGCACCGCCGCCTGGGGCAGCAGCGAGAAGATGCCGCCCCCGTCGTTGTTGACCACGACGAGGCACAGGTCGGGCCGGGGCTCGCGGGGCCCGAGCACGAGCCCGTTCTGGTCGTGCAGGAACGACAGGTCGCCGATCAGCGCGTACGAGGGCCCGTTGTGCGCCAGCGCCGCCCCCATGGCGGTGGACACCAGCCCGTCGATGCCGGAGGCGCCCCTGTTGGCCATCAGCCGGATGCCGCGCCTGGGCCGCATCGCCTGGTCGAGGTCGCGGATCGGCATGGAGGAGCCGCAGAACAGCAGCGCCCCGTTGGGCAGCGCGTCGACCAGGTCTCTGGCCAGGCGCGGCTCGCTGGTGCCGGACAGGTCGAGCACCTCGTCCATGGCCGCGCGTACCGCGAGGTCGGCCTGCCGCCAGGCGTGCAGCCAGGTGTCGTCGCCGGAGGCGACGGGGATCTCCACGGCCTGCGCCACCTGCGTGGCCGACCGGGTCGGGTCGGGCCAGCGGTCGAGGTCGGGAGCCACCACGATGTGCTCGTCCGCGCGCTTCAGCCAGGACAGCAGCGGCCGGGAGAGCCCGGGACGGCCCAGCGTGACGACCACGTCGGGCCGGTGCGCGTCGGCGAACTCCGGCGTGCTGAGCAGGTAGTGGTAGGTGGAGATGGCGTGGTCGCCGTAGCGGCCGCCGCCGTTGGGCTCCGACAGCACCGGCCAGCCGGCCATGCCCGCCGCCGCGACGTAGCGGCGCACGTTGGCGGCGCCGTCGCCGACCACGAGCACGCCGCGCCTGGTGGGCGGGATGTGCAGGGCGATGGGCGGGGGCGCGACCCTGGCGCGCACCCACGGGCCGTTGGCGCCGCCGTCGAGCGGCTCGGACCAGGTGGTGTCGCCGTCGGGGATCAGCGGCTCCCTGAAGGCCAGGTTGAGGTGGACGGGGCCGGGGTTGCCCGCGCCGGCGGCGCGCTGGTAGGCGCGGCAGGCCAGCGAGCGCCAGTAGGCGACCTGGCCAGGACGGTCCTCCGGCACGCCGACCTCGGCGAACCAGCGGGTCGCGCCGCCGTACAGCTTGATCTGGTCGATCGTCTGGTTGGCGCCGGTGCCGCGCAGCTCCGGCGGGCGGTCGGCGGTCAGGACGAGCAGCGGCACGCCCGACTCGCCCGCCTCGATGACGGCGGGGTGGAAGTTGGCGGCGGCGGTGCCGGAGGAGCAGATCAGCGCCACGGGCCGCTCGGAGCGCCGGGCCAGCCCGAGGGCCAGGAACGACGCCGAGCGCTCGTCGATCCGTACGTGCAGCCGCACCCGGGACTCGGCGTGCAGCGCGAGCGCCAGCGGGGCGGAGCGCGAGCCGGGAGCCAGCACCACGTCGGTCAGGCCGCAGCGCACCAGCTCATCGACCAGCACCGTGGCCAGCGCGGTAGCGGGGTTCAACGTGACGCCTCCTGCATCCGGCGAAGCCACTGGGGAGATTCAATCTCAAATGCTGACAAAAGCCCATAATCCACGCTGGGACGCCGTACCGCCAGCCGCCCGTCCACCGGCACCAGCGAATCGTCCGCCACGTCGCCCGACAGCAGCGCCATGGTGCCGAGCCCGCACGCGTACGGCAGCGACGGCAGCGCCGCGGCCAGCGCCAGCCCGGCCGCCAGGCCCACGGACGTCTCCACGGCGCTGGAGACCACCGCGGGCAGCCCGCACGCCTCCACCACCCGCAGCGCGGCCCGCACGCCGCCCAGCGGCTGCACCTTGACCACCGCGATGTCGGCCGCCTCGGCCGCCCTGACCCGCAGCGGGTCCTCGGCCCTGCGGATCGACTCGTCGGCCGCGATCGGCACGTCGCACGCCCGCCGCACCGCCGCCAGCTCCTCCAGCGTGGCGCACGGCTGCTCGGCGTATTCGAGGTCGAAACGGTCGAGCCGCTTGAGCCGGCGGACGGCCTCCTCGACCTCCCAGGCGCCGTTGACGTCGACCCGCAGCCGCCCCGACGGCCCGAGCGCGTCGCGCACGGCCTCGACCCTGGCCACGTCGTCGTCGAACGTCTGCCCCGGCTCGGCCACCTTGACCTTCGCCGTGCCGCAACCCGAGCGCCGCACGATGTCATGGGCCCGCTCGGGATCGACCGCGGGAACGGTCGCGTTGACCGGGACGCTGTCGCGCACCGGCTCCGGCCATCCCTCGAACGCCGCCTCGCGGGCGCACGCCAGCCAGCGGGCGCACTCGCGCGGGCCGTACTCGGGGAACGGGGAGAACTCCCCCCACCCCGCCGGGCCGTGCAGCAGCACCCCCTCCCTGACGGACTGCCCGCGGAACCGCGTCCGCATCGGGATCCGGAAGACCACGGGGGAACGCGTCACGACCCTCCCTGCGCCACTGTCCGACCTGTCACCATTAACCTTACGAGCATGTGGAGGAACCCGTCGCATCCGGACCGTCCGCTGCATGCCATTGTGCAGCCTGCCGGGCCCGCCCTCTTCACGGCGATCCGCGACGCCCTCTCCGGCGACGGCCCCGCCGTCCTCCCGCTCTCCCCCGGCCACCACGAGCCCGCCTTGGACGCGCTGCGCCCCACCCACGTCGACGGCGTCCCCAACCCCGGCGGGGCGGGTGTTCCCGGCGACGTGGCCATCGTGATCGCCACCAGCGGCAGCACCGGACCGCCCAAGGGCGTGCTGCTCTCCGCCACGGCCCTGCGCGCGTGCGCGGCGGCCTCGATCCGCCGGGTGGGCGCCGCCGAGGGCGACCGCTGGCTGTGCTGCCTGCCCGTCTCCCACGTCTCAGGGCTGCAGGTCCTGGTCCGCGCCCTGCTCTCGGGGAGCGAGCCGATCATCCATCCGGCGTTCGACCCGCACGCGGTGCTGGCCTCGGGCGCCCACCACGTCTCCCTCGTGCCCACCCAGCTGCACCGGCTGGTCGAGATGGGGGCGGACCTGTCGGTGTTCAGGACCATCGTGCTGGGCGGGGCGGCCCCGGGGCCGGGCCTGCTGGAGCGGGCCACCGCCCTCGGCGCCAGGGTCGTGACGACGTACGGGTCGAGCGAGACGTGCGGCGGCTGCGTGTACGACGGCCGGCCCCTTGACAATGTAGATCTCAAAATCGGCGCGGACGGCCTGATCAGGATCTCCGGCCCGGTGCTCTTCTCCGGCTACCGCTTCGCCGACCCGCCCGCCCCGCTCGACGGCGGCTGGTTCGTCACCTCCGACCTCGGCGAGCTGCGCGACGGCCGCCTGCGCGTGCTCGGCCGGGCCGACGACGTCGTCAACACCGGCGGCGAGAAGGTGGTGGCCGGCGTCGTGACCGCCGTCCTGCGCGCCCACCCCGGGGTCGCCGACGCGGCCGTGATCGGCGTGCCCGACGCGGAATGGGGCGAGCGGGTCACCGCCGTCGTGGTCCCCGCCGACCCCGACACACCCGTCACGCTTCAGCAATTGCGGGCATTCTGCCGCGATAAGCTCGCCCCCTACGCCGCCCCTCGCGACCTGCGGCTCGTCGAGCGGCTCCCCCTGCTGCCGAATGGCAAGACCGATTTGATGCGGCTTAGGGCAGGAACCTGACGAGTGGCCGATGCGTCATAGTGGGGAGAAGGAGGGAGCCTTCATGGACCAGACCCGCAAGCTGTGGGCATCCGCGGCCGTCGTCGGCGTCATCGTCGCCGGAGGCGCCTCAGTCGCGGCGGCCGCCTCGGCGGGAAAGCTCGACCAGGTCGCGAGGGAGACCCGAGCCGTGGTGGAGAAGGCGCCGTCCGGTGAGCCCCAGGAGCTGCTCGAAGGACCGGACGAGACCCCGGCCCCCGCGACCACCGATGGTTTCATCGTCTCCAGGGAGATCAACCCGGACCCGGAGAAGGTCCTCGAATACTGGACCGACCAGCGCATGGAGGACGCCGAGCCCATGCCGATGCCCGAGGCGCGGCCGGACGGGCACGGGTCGACGGAATAAAGTCCCCCCTGGGGCGGTTCGATACGTGGGCGATCCGCCCCTTTTTCGTCCCACTTAGGGCGCACGGGAACAAATGACGGCGTTTGGCGTTATTGATACTGGTGCGCCGTGCGGACGCGAACCCGCCCCACCACAACCTGCCTGATCGCTTCCACTCCGTACGGAGGAGGTGTCCTCATGCCCAGAACCGCCGTGGCGACCCCACCCGCTACTCTCGATCAGCTGATTGAACGAGGGCGAGCCCAGGGTCACCTTTCTCTGGCGGAGCTGCGTGACGCATTCGCGATGGCCGGCATCAGCCCCTCTGAAGGCCGCACGATCCTGCGCGAGCTGTCGGAGGCCGGTGTGAGCCTGGCCGCCGAGAACGAGCCGTCTCTCAGCACGACCGCCCCCACGAAGAACGCCCAGAAGAAGACCGCTTCCGCCGGGAAGACCGCGCGGGCAAAGAGTACCCGCCGCAAGGGCTCCGAGGCAAAAACCGGAGCGGCGACCGACGCGGCGAAGGCGGTGACGGCGCCGGAGTCCAAGCCGGAGCACGAGGAAGACGTGCCGGACGACCTCGTCGTGAACTCCGCGGACGCTGAAATCGAGAACGAGCCGATCGACCTGGACGACACGCAGTCCGTCATGGGCGACTCGGTGCACACCTACCTCAAGTCCATCGGCCGCCGCACCCTGCTCACCGCCGCCCAGGAGGTCGAGCTGGCCAGGCGGATCGAGGCGGGCCTGTACGCCGAGTACAAGCTGGAGACCCAGCCCGACCTGTCGCCCGCCGCCCAGGCGGACCTCCACCTCGTCGTGGAGGACGGCCGGCAGGCCAAGGACCACATGCTGGAGGCCAACCTGCGCCTCGTGGTCTCCGTCGCCAAGAAGTACACCGACCGCGGCATGTCCCTGCTGGACGTCGTCCAGGAGGGCAACCTGGGGCTCATCAGGGCCGTGGAGAAGTTCGACTACACCAAGGGCTTCAAGTTCTCCACGTACGCCATGTGGTGGATCCGCCAGGCCATCCAGCGCGGCTTCGCCGACTCGGCCAGGACGATCCGGCTGCCCGTGCACGTGCTGGAGATGCTGTCCAAGCTGTCGCGCGTCGAGCGCGACATGCACCAGCGCCTGGGCCGCGAGCCCACGCCCGAGGAGCTGGCCGTCGAGCTGGACAAGACGCCGGACCAGATCGAGGAGCTGCTGCGCACCAGCCGTCAGCCGATCTCGCTGAACGCGACGATCGGCGAGGACGGGGAGACCACGATCGGCGACCTCATCGAGGACGTCGACTCCCCCGAGGCGTCGGAGATCGTCGACCGCCAGCTGCTGGGCGACCAGCTGCGGGGCGTGCTCGACAACCTCTCGCCGCGCGAGTCGAAGATCATGGCGCTGCGTTTCGGCCTGGTGGACGGCAAGCCGCACACCCTGGACGAGATCGGCAAGTATCTCGGCCTGACCAGGGAGCGCATCAGGCAGCTGGAGAAGGAGTCGCTGTCCAAGCTGCGCCACCCGAGCAACACCCGCCCGCTGCTCGACTGGGCCAGCTGAACGAGAGCCCCGGCACCGTCAAAGGGCGCCGGGGCTCATCGCACGGGGAACGCTCGCGAATCCGGACCAGCACGCCCAGGTCCGGACGGCTCGGCAGAACCAGCGGACCAGTGGCCGCGAGCGGGTTCGTCCCGGGTCAGGCGGTCGCGGGCAGCGGCCTCGGCACCCGGGGGATCCCCCACAGCCGGTTGTCCTCGCGCAGGGTGCGCAGCCGCTCGACCTCGGCCGTCCACATGGCCCCGGCCGGGGTGGCCTTGGCCTTGCGGCGGGCGATCCGGTCGTCGTAGGTCTTCACCCCGAACGTGGCCCGCTGCCCGGCCTCGGCCGCCCGCAGCGCCTCGGTGAGCGCCGCGTCGAAGGCCCGGCCGGCCGCCAGCAACTCGATCTCGTCGGCCCCGGAGGCGCGCAGCTCGCGCAGGACCTGCTCGGCCTGCCTGGCCTTCTCGATGAACTCGGGGAAGCTCTTGGAGATCTCCAGGTCCGCGTGGTAGCGGACCTCTGCCTCCCGGCTCACCCGCGGACGGAAAAACGCCATCGGCCCTGCCCCTTAAAGCTGTCGTGTACTGGTGCGACGACCAAGAGTACGCCGTCGCGCGACACGGGCGGAAATCGCCCTGGCGCGCCCGCCTTTACATAGTAAGATGATCTCCATGCCCGCCAAGAGACCACCCGTTCCCCTCTCCCGCGAGCGCATCATCGAGGCCGCACTCCACATCGCCGACAGCCAGGGCCTGCGCCGCCTGACCATGCGCCGCCTGGGCGACGCCCTGGAGGTGGAGGCGATGGCCATCTACCACCACCTGCCCCGGGGCAAGGAGGCGCTGATGGACGCCCTGGCCGAGCACGTCACCACCGTCCACGTCGAGCGCGGCCCCACCTGGCAGGAGACGGCCAGGGCGTGGTGCCGGGCGGGCAGGGAGCTGCTGCGCGAGCATCCGGGCGTGCTGGCGCTGGCGCTGACCAAGCCGCCGAAGGGAGCGACCGCCGTGGCCATCAGGGAGCAGACCGAGCAGCTCGCCGAGGGCGGTCTGGGCGACGCCCCCGAGGCCGTGCGGTCGCTGCGGGCGTTCGTGTTCGGCAGCGTGGCCGTCGAGGTCCAGCAGTCCGGCTGGGCCGACCCGGAGGTTGATGAATGGGTCAGGAGGGACGAAAGAGCCGATATGGACTTCGAGCGCGGACTCGACGCTCTGCTCAAGGGATTGCAAACGTGATGCGCGTGTCGCGCTTGGCCCGTTATCCTGCATAAGGCACGCTGTGTCGAAGGTCACACGACCCGGGGATCCTCCTGTAACAGTCCGAACGGACTATGTCGGAACACGTGACATACATCGCACACTTGCCAGAACAGAACAACCCGAGCCGGCTCCCGACCCTCCAGCACGGGAGCGACCCACGAGATATCGGAGGCACGCCGATGTGCCCGCACGACCCGGCCTGTCCGGATGCCGAGGCGCCTGACCGCGAGGCGGCACGCACCCTGGCCTGCCACCCCGAACAGGGGTGGAGCCTGCTCTGCAACGGCGTCGTCCTGTTCGAGGACACCGGGGAGCTGCTTCCCAGTGGCACCGCCATCGCCCCGCACCGGCCCGCGGTCGGCGCGGCCTGACGCCTCCCGGCGCGGCCCGCACCTGACGCCCGCCGCCAGGCCCTGGGCCCGCGCGCGGCCGCTCACCTCCGGCCGGAGCCACGCCTACGCGTAGCGGACGATCCACTCCGCGACGACCTCGCCCACCCGGGCGGGGTCACGTCTCAGCTCATGCCCCTCCCCCGGCAGCACCACCAGGCGCGCGGCGTCCCCCGCGTCGGGAACGCCGAACGGATCGCGGTCCCCGTTCACCACCAGCACGTCCACGCCGGCGCCGCGCAGCTCGTCGGCCCTCGACCGCTCCGGCTTCCCCGGCGGATGCAGCGGGAAGGCCAGCGCCACCACCGCCGCGGCGCCGACCGCCTTCGCCGTACGGCAGGCCACCCGGGCCCCGTTGCTCCGCCCGCCCTGCACCACCGGCAGCCCCGGCCGGGCCGCCCGCAGCTCGTCCAGGACGACCTCCCACGCCTCGTCCTGCCGCTCGGCCGAACCGGGCGCCCGCGCCCCCGCCACCCGGAACGCCTGCGTCACCCTGGCCACGCTCACCCCGGCCGCCACGGCGGCGTCGCGCACGGCCAGCAGGTCGGGGGCCTCCACCGTCCCGGCGGAGCCGTGGGTCAGCACCAGCAGCAGCCGCGCGTCCGCGACCTCGTCCACCTGGACCAGCGCCGGCCCTCTCGGGGTCATCACCTGCATGGCAGCACGGTACCTGGGGAGGATCGCGCACTAGACCTCAGGGCTGATGACGGCGCGGCGCGGGACGGGAGATGATGTCGTCCATGTCAGACAAACGCCTCAGGGACGACCTGCGGGCCACGCTGGAGGCGCGCCGCGATCTCGGCCCCGACTACGAGCCGGCGCTCATCGACTCGTTCATGGAACGCCTCGACGCCACGATCGCCGCGCGCGTCCGGGCCGAGCTCGACCACCACGGCGTCGCGCCGCGCAAGAAGACCGGCCAGGGGACGCCGCTGGTGCCGATCGCGCTGGGCTCGCTGGGCATCGGGGTTCCGCTCACGGCCATCGCGGGCACCACGGGAGGCGCGTTCGGGCTGCTGGTCGCGTGGGCGGCGATCGTGCTGGTCAACGTGGCGGCCGCGGCGGCGTTCATGCGCCGCCCCTGACCCCTCCGCCGTCAGGCGTCGCGCTGGTAGCGGAGACGGACCTCGGCCGCCAGCGTCTCGTCCTCGTGTTCGAGCCCGTACGTCCACACCCGCCCCGCGTCGTCGTCGCGCCCGCGCAGCGGCAGGGTGCGGGCGAGCAGCTCGATGGCCAGCGCGCCGGTACGCGGGTCGGCGCCGCCCTCGACGCTCTCGGCGAACTCGGCGCAGGCCAGCTCCAGATGCGCGATGCCGAGCTGGACCCGCAGGCCGGGCACCTCGTCCGCGGGGGCGAACTCCAGCGCCTCCAGCAGCACCTCGGCCGCCGGCCCCGGCTCCCCGTGCTCCAGCATCAGCTCGGCCAGCCGCTGCGCCGCGTGCGCGCCCATCTTGTCGTCGCCCGAGGCCACGCCCGCGCGCACGGCGGCGCGCAGCTCGTCGCCGGCCTCCTCCAGGTGGCCCGCATCGACCGCCAGCCGGGCCAGCGCGAGATGGGCCAGCGGCACGTACGCGGCCGTGCCGACCCCGAGGACGGCCTGCCAGGCGGCCCTGGCCTGGTCGGCCCGGCCCTCCCGCTCGAAGCCCTGGGCCAGGTGACAGGCCGCCTGGGCGGCGTATTCGGGGTGCCCGGTGGCCAGGGCGGTCCTGGCGGCGGCCCTGGCCCGCTCGACGTCGCCGCGCTGCTCCAGCACCACGGCCAGGCCCACGGCGGCCTGCGCCCGGTCGGGCTCCTCCGGGTCGGCGGCGAGCCGGCTCAGGATGTCGGCCGCGGCGTCGAGGTCACCCTCCTCGGCCAGGCGGCGGGCGGTGTCGAGGGGCGGTGTCTCCAGCTCTGAGGACGTCAAGAGAGCTCCTTGGGGCGACGGTCGCACCGAAGCCTAACGACTTCTGACGATCATGTCTGCTCACTTGACGCGGAAGGACTGGCACCGGGGTGACAGTCCTCCCACCCCGGCCGGCTCAGTCCTCGTACGCCTCCAGCGGAGGGCAGGAGCACACCAGGTTGCGGTCGCCGTAGGCCTGGTCGATGCGGCGCACCGGCACCCAGTACTTGCCCTCGCGCAGCGACGGCAGCGGGTAGGCGGCCTCGCCGCGCCCGTACGGGTGCGGCCACTCGTCGGCGGTGACGGACTCGGCCGTGTGCGGCGCGTTCCGCAGCGGGTTGTCGGTCCTGTCGTAGTCGCCCGAGGCCACCTTGGCGATCTCGGCCCTGATCGCGGCCATGGCGTCGGCGAACCGGTCGAGCTCCGCGAGGTCCTCGCTCTCGGTCGGCTCGATCATGAGGGTCCCGGCGACGGGGAACGACATGGTCGGGGCGTGGAAGCCGTAGTCGATGAGCCGCTTGGCCACGTCGTCGACGGTGACGCCGGTCTCCTTGGTGATCTGGCGCAGGTCGATGATGCACTCGTGGGCGACCAGGCCGCCGCGGCCGGTGTAGAGCACCGGG
Source organism: Nonomuraea fuscirosea (assembly GCF_035917475.1). NCBI lineage: Bacteria > Bacillati > Actinomycetota > Actinomycetes > Streptosporangiales > Streptosporangiaceae > Nonomuraea > Nonomuraea fuscirosea. The sequence continues at coordinate 5,120,122 of NZ_CP109074.1, forward strand.
TAGTGCGGGGCCAGCCGCCTGGCCAGGTAGTTCGCCGACAGGATGGCCTGCTCGGTGGCCGCGGTGAGGCCGTCGGCGCCCATCATCCTGACGTACGCCCACGAGATCGGCAGGATGCCGGCCGACCCGTACGGGGCCGCCGAGACGGGACCGACCGGGGTGCCGTCGTGCAGCGGGTGGCCGGGCAGGTAGGAGGCCAGGTGGGCGCGGACCGCGACCGGGCCGACGCCGGGGCCGCCGCCGCCGTGCGGGATGCAGAAGGTCTTGTGCAGGTTGAGGTGGGACACGTCGGCCCCGAACTCGCCCGGCTTGGCCAGGCCGACCAGGGCGTTGAGGTTGGCGCCGTCCACGTACACCTGGCCGCCGGCCTCGTGCACCTTGGCGCAGACCTCGGTGATGCTCTCCTCGTACACGCCGTGCGTGGACGGGTACGTCACCATGATCGCCGCCAGCGCGTCACGGTGCTTGCCGATCTTGGCGTCGAGGTCGGCCAGGTCGACGTTGCCGTCGTCGTCGCAGGCCACGACGACGACCCGCATGCCGGCCATGACGGCGCTGGCGGCGTTGGTGCCGTGGGCCGAGGACGGGATGAGGCAGACGTCGCGCTCGCCCTGGCCCTGGTCGCGGTGGTAGGCGCGGATGGCCAGCAGCCCGGCGAACTCGCCCTGCGAGCCGGCGTTCGGCTGGAGGGAGACGGCGTCGTAGCCGGTCACCTCGGCCAGCCAGCCCTCCAGCGTGCCGATCAGCTCGCGGTAGCCCTCGGTCTGCCCGTCGGGCGCGTACGGGTGGATCGCGGCGAACTCGGGCCAGGTGATCGGCTCCATCTCGGTGGTCGCGTTCAGCTTCATCGTGCAGGAGCCGAGCGGGATCATGGAGCGGTCGAGCGCGATGTCCTTGTCCTGCAGCCTGCGCAGGTAGCGCAGCATCGCGGTCTCGGAGCGGTGGGCGTGGAAGACCGGGTGGGTCAGGTACGCGCTCTCGCGCAGGAGCTCGCCCGGCAGCGCGTCCGCGGCGTTCTCCGGGTCCGCCCCGCCCGCCTCGGGCAGCCCGAAGGCGCCCCAGACGGCGGCCACCTCGGCGGCGCCGGTCTTCTCGTCGCAGGCGACGGAGACGTGGTCGTCGTCCACCCGCCAGAGGTTGACGCCCCGCTCGGCGGCGGCGGCCACGACCTCGGCGGCCCGGCCGGGCACGCGGGCCAGCACGGTGTCGAAGAACTCCTGGTGCACGATCTCCACACCGCCCTCGCGCAGCCCGGCGGCCAGCGCGCCGGCGTACCGGTGGACGCGGTGGGCGATGCGGCGCAGGCCCTCGGGGCCGTGGTAGACGGCGTACATGCCGGCGATGACGGCGAGCAGGACCTGGGCGGTGCAGATGTTGCTGGTGGCCTTCTCGCGGCGGATGTGCTGCTCGCGGGTCTGCAGGGCCAGGCGGTAGGCGGGATCGCCGTCGGCGTCCACCGACACGCCCACCAGGCGGCCGGGGAGCTGGCGCTGCAGCCCCTCGCGTACGGACATGTAGGCGGCGTGCGGCCCGCCGAAGCCGAACGGCACTCCGAAGCGCTGGGAGGAGCCGATGGCGATGTCGGCGCCCAGCTCACCGGGAGCGGCGATCAGCGTGAGGGCCAGCAGGTCGGCGGCGGCCACGACCAGCGCGCCGGCCTCGTGGGCGGCGGCGGCCACGGCGCGGAAGTCGCGCAGCCGGCCAGAGGCGCCGGGGTACTGCACGAGCACGCCGAAGCATTCGGGCAGCTCGCCGTCGAGCGGGTGCTCCACCAGCGTGATGCCGAGCGGCTCGGCCCTGGTGGCGAGCACGGCCTTGGTCTGGGGCAGCGCGTCGGCGTCCACCACGAACACGGCGCTCTTGGACTTGCCCGCCCGGCGGGCCAGCGTCATGGCCTCGGCGGCGGCGGTGGCCTCGTCCAGCAGGGACGCGCCGGAGACGGGCAGGCCGGTGAGGTCGGAGACGACGGTCTGGAAGTTCAGCAGCGCCTCCAGGCGCCCCTGCGAGATCTCCGGCTGGTACGGGGTGTAGGCGGTGTACCAGCCCGGGTTCTCCAGCAGGTTGCGGCGGATGACGGCGGGCGTGACGGTGTCGTAGTAGCCCAGGCCGATCATCGAGGTGAGCACGCGGTTGCGCCCGGCCAGGGCGCGCAGCTCGGCGATGGCCTCGGCCTCGCCGATCGCGGCGGGCAGCTTGAGCCGGTCCTTGACCCTGATGGACTCGGGCACGGCCACCGCCACCAGATCCGCCACGGACTCGAAGCCCACGGCTTCGAGCATGCGCTGCTGCTCGGACTCCGACGGGCCGATGTGCCTGGACGAGAACGGCGGAGCTGACAGATCGGTCATGGATGTGCCTCCCGAGGCTGTGGAGACCGGCGCCAGGGCGCGGGCGAGTGCCGGATCTCCCCCTCTGTCAGCGCGGCCGCACGACGTACGTGCTACCGCGACCTGAGAGCTTCACCCCCGGTGGGGCTTGCACCGTCGGTGAGGCGCGCCTGGCGGGAGCGCCTGCTTTCCAGAGTCGCCTCGCCCGAGCGGTACAGGATGCCTGAGAGATTCCGGGGAGGGTTGCTCCTTCGGCGCCCCGGCGCCGTAGCGGCCCGGGGACTCTCCCGCACGGGGTCGTCAGCCTTGCTGTCCCAGATTACTACGCTACGCACCATTAGCCGGTCATCGGCCCGTCGCGTGCGGGTTCCCCCGGGTGGATCGGCGCTCACGCTCTGGGGATCAGCGCTCCCAGGCGGGTGTTCCCGGGGATCGACGTCCCCTGGGTGGTCGCGGGACCGGCGCTTGTGGCGCTCTCCCGGAACCTGGTCTTCTTCTTCGGCATCCCGGCCCTCGTGGAGCCGGGTGCTCTCAGCCGGTGCGGCGGGCGCGTCGCCTGCGGGCCAGCTCGTCAGCGGGATGGTCGGCCGGGACGGTGTCCTCGACCGCCGCGCGTTCCCCCGGCAGCTCCGCGAGGGAGCCCTCGACCTCACGCCAGACCCGGCCGAGCGCGATGCCGAACACGCCCTGGCCGCCCTGGAGCAGGTCGATCACCTCGTCGGCCGAGGTGCACTCGTAGACGCTGACGCCGTCGCTCATGAGCGTGATCTGCGCGAGGTCACCGACCCCGCGGTCACGCAGGTGCTGCACGGCCGTACGGATCTGCTGCAGCGACACTCCGGTGTCGAGCAGCCGCTTGACGACCTTGAGCACCAGGATGTCGCGGAAACTGTAGAGCCGCTGGGAGCCCGAGCCCTGCGCGGCTCTTATCGTGGGCTCCACCAGCCCCGTGCGCGCCCAGTAGTCGAGCTGCCTGTAGGTGATGCCGGCCGCCGCACAGGCCGTCGGCCCGCGGTATCCGATGTCACCCGGCAGCGTCCTGGGTTGCTGATCGAAGAGCAGACCCTGCTCTCCGGCACGCTGCCGCGCGCTCTCGCGCCGTACCGGATCTTCCTGGCCGGCCGTCTTTCCCTCGCCGCTGCTGACCGCCACGCGGACCTCCGGCTTTCTCTCATCCCGTGGCCTGATCTGGGGGTTCGTAAAAGGCGACCACGGGTTTCACTTGCACCGTAGGACCGTGACCATGCGCAGTCAACGATCCGGCTCGGCGCGTCGTGAAGCGTAAATGCACTGAAATACCTACCCCGCCCTGCCGAAGTCTTCGGGAGTGATCGTGTCAAGGAACTCCCTGAACTTCTCCACCTCGTCCTCCTGGTCGTCCGGGATGATGACCCCGGCTTCCTGGACGACCTCCTCGCTGGCGAAGATGCGGGCCCCGGTGCGCAGCGCGAGCGCGATCGAGTCGGACGGCCGCGCGCTCACCTCCACGCCGTTGGAGAAGACCAGGTCGGCGAAGAAGATGCCGTCACGCAGGGCGACGATGTTGACCGCGCGCAGCCCGACGCCGAGCGCGCTCAGCACGTCTCTGAACAGGTCGTGGGTGAGAGGCCGCGGCGGCGGCTCCTCCGCCTGGGCCAGCGCGATGGCGGTGGCCTCGGTCATGCCGATCCAGATCGGAAGAAACCGCTCCCCGTGTGCCTCCTTGAGCAAGACGATCGGCTGATTAGTGGGCATTTCAACGCGAACGCCCACGACCTCCATCTGCAACACGGGCTGCTCCGTATTCCTGACCGGTGACCCGGCACAGCTCTTCGGTCATCACTTCTGCTGACATGGCTTCTTCAATTCAACGTAACACCCAGCGGGCCTCGAATGTGCCCGCGCCTCCCAGCTCGCGACGGTCTCAACGACCGAGGACCGAGCGGACACCCGTGCGCACAAGGGATGCGTGCAGGTCGAGCAGCAGGGCGGTCAATTCCCTGGCCACCTCGTCGGCCTCGCCGATGGCGCCGGGGGCGCGCCGCTTGAGTATCGGGGCGACGGTCTGCTCGACGAGCCCGGCCTCGCGCTCGGCCGCGGCCTTGACCGCCCGCAGGTGGCGGGCGTGCAGGCCGAAGCGGGACAGGGCGCCGACGGCGCGGGCCACCTTGAGCGCCTCCTCGTCGTAGCGCCTGGCCACGGGCACGAGCAGGCCGTAGTCCTCCAGCTCGGCGAGCGTCTCCTCGTCGATCTCGGCGGCCTCGAGCAGCTCGGCCCGGTCGAGCCTGACCTCCTGGGCCTGCCGGACCTCGCGCGGCCGGCCGAAGCTCTCGGCCATCCGGTCCTTGATCACCCGCAGCGGGAGGTAGTGGTCGCGCTGCTCGGTGAGGATGAAGCGCAGCTGCTCGACGTGGAGGTGGGTGAACTTGCGGTAGCCGGAGGGGCTGCGCTCCGGCTCGATCAGCCCCTCGCCCTCCAGAAACCTGATCTTGGAGATGGTGACATCGGGGAACTCGCCCTGCAGGAGCGCGAGCACCTCCCCGATGCTCATGTGCGACCGTGCCGCCTGAGAACTCACGCGACCGCCTCCCGCGGCCGCGGGCGTGCGGAGGCCGTGTCCATGGGTCGCTCGCTCCGCCCGCTCATGCCCCGGCGTTGCCTCGCATCAGGAAGACGAGGCGGAACTTGCCGATCTGCACCTCGTCTCCGGAGTGCAGGGGGACCTCCTCGATGCGTTCCCTGTTGACGTAGGTGCCGTTGAGGCTGCCCACGTCGCGCACGGAGAACTGGCCGCCGCGGTGGCGGTAGAACTCGACGTGGCGGCGGGAGACGGTGATGTCGTCGAGGAAGATGTCGCTCTCCGGATGACGCCCCGTGGTGGTCAGCTCCTTGTCCAGCCGGAACCGGCTGCCCTGGTTGGGGCCCCTGGTGACGGTGAGCAACGCCGTGCCGGGCGGCAGCTGTTCGACCAGCGCCCGCTCGGCCAGGAGCATGTCGCCTGTCTCAGCCTCGTACGCCTCTATTCCCGCGACGGAGATCGTCGACGTGGTGTCCCCGGAGACCTCGGGCCTGGTCAGCGGTGACCCACAGCGGGAACAGAAACGGGCATCCTCGGGGTTGGCGTGCCCGCACTGCGTGCAGTAGACGCTCGGCATCGATCGGCTCGGCCTCCTACCGCGAAGACGCGGCGACGGTGCTCTGGGACGCGCCTCGCTTCGCTATTTCAAGTTTGCGAATGCCGCAACTTACGCTGATCAGCGGCAAAGGTCAAGGCGGGGCGCTGCACGTTGGTTCGGACGCAGACAAAGTTACCGCCGCCCCCGCCCCGTGGTCCATGCCGCCGCGCGTTTCTACATTACGATCTTGCGGCGCTCTCCGCGCACATCATCGGTAAAGCCTTTCCGATCACGTTCCGTGACCGGGCCGGCCCGCCGCCTGTTCGACGATGCGCGCCCAGCGTTCGAGCAGCGCCTGGGCGCCGTCCACGTCGCCGGCCTCCGCCCAGAGGTCGGTGACGGGCTCGGCCGCGGCGGGCAGCACCAGCACCCAGCTCCCGTCGTCGTGCGCCACGCGCACGCCGTCGGTGGTGTCGACGCGGTGGCCGTCGGGCTCGGCCTCGGCCGCCTCCATGACCGAGCGCATGACGGCGCCCTTGGCCGCCCACGGCGTGGGGATCGTCCGCCGCAGCAGCTTCACCTCGGGGATCCGCGCGTCGATCTGGCTGAGCGAGAGCCGGGTGCGGGCCACCAGCCCGAGCAGGCGCATGAACGCGGCCAGCCCGTCGATGGCGGGGCTGAACTCGGGCACCACGAAGCCGCCGCGCCCGTCGGCGGCGAAGATCATGTCGGGGCCGGCGGCGGCGGAGGTCAGGGCGTCGAGCGCGGTGGAGGTCCACTGCACCTGGACGCCGTGGAAGCGGCAGACCTGTTCGGCGACCCTGGTCGTGGTGACCGGCAGCGCCACCTGGCCGCCCCTGCGCTCGGCCGCCACCAGGTCCAGCACGACGAGCAGGGCGCGTTCCTCGTCGATGAGCTGGCCCTGCTCGTCCACCAGGGCGATGCGCTCGCCGACCGGGTCGAAACGCACGCCGAACGCCGCCCGGGAGGAGCCGACCAGCTCGGATAGGCGCTGCAGGTCGCGGCGGCGCCCGGCCAGCGTCTCGGTGGGCGAGACGTCGTCCAGGCGGGCGTTGACGGTGAGCACCTCGACGCCCACCCGGCCGAGCAGCGTCGGCAGCACCAGCGAGGAGGTGCCGCCCGCGCAGTCCACGACCACCTTCATGTCCTTGACGCCGCCCACGCCGACGTGGCGCAGCAGCTCGTGGGTGTAGTCCTCGACGGCCCTGGCCGGATAGGTGAGCTCGGCGATCTCGCCGGGGAAGGCGCGGCGGAACTCCTGGCGGGAGAAGACCCGCTCCAGCTTGCGCTGGGCCGCCGGGGGCAGGTCGGCGCCGCGGTCGTCCATGATGACGATGTCCACGCTCTGCGGGTCGCCCGGGGTGGTGCGCAGCGCGATGCCGCCGCCGGCCGCCTCGCGGGCGGTGTGGAAGCGGGCCACGGGCAGCGGGGCCGCCTCCAGGTCGAGCACGTTGATGGCGCCGGCGGTGAGGGCGCCGATGACGGCGCGCTTGAGCGCGCGGGCGGCCAGCGAGCAGTCGCGGGAGGTGACGACGTGCTCGCCCTTCTTCAGCGTGGTGGCGTACGCGCTGGCCAGGCGGACGCACAGCTCGGCGGTGATCTCGACGTTGACCAGGCCGCTGACGCCTCTGGGGCCGAACAGGTTGCGCCGGCCGCGTGACTCCCAGATGACGCTGGTATTCACGACCGCGCCGGCCTCGATGGTCTTGAACGGGTACACCTTGACGCCGCTGGAGACGTAGGCCTCGGCCTCGATGACGCATTCGTCGCCGACGACCGCGTTCTCCTCGATGCGGGCGCCGGCCATCACGTCGGTGCTCTTGCCGATGACACAGCCGCGCAGGTGGGCGCCGGGGCCGAGGTAGACGTTGTCGTGGACGACCGCGCGGTGCAGGAAGGCGCCCTCGCGGACGACCACGTTGTTGCCCAGTACGGTGTACTCGCGCAGCTCCGCGCCCGCCTCGACCTTGGCGTACGCGCCGATCAGCAGCGGGCCCTTGAGCACGGCGTCGGGGTCGACCGAGGCGGAGTCGGCCACCCAGACGCCGGGGGACAGCTCGAACCCGGCGATGTCGAGCTGGACCCTGCCCGACAGGGCGTCCGCCTGGGCCTTGAGGTAGCTCTCGTGGGTGCCGACGTCCTCCCAGTAGCCGTCGGCCACGTAGCCGTAGATGGGGGCGCCGCGCTCCAGGAGGGCGGGGAAGACGTCCGAGGACCAGTCGACGGGCTCGCCGGGCGCCACGGCGTCGAGGACCTCGGGCTCCATGACGTAGATGCCGGTGTTGACGGTGTCGGAGAAGACCTGGCCCCAGGTGGGCTTCTCCAGGAAGCGCTGGACGCGGCCCTCCTCGTCCACGATGATGATGCCGAATTCGAGAGGGTTCGGAACCCGTTTCAGGCCGATCGTCACTAATGCCTGATTTTCCCGGTGGAATCGCACCATGTTCGATAAATCGATATCCGTCAGGGCGTCGCCGGAGATCACCAGGAATCGGTCGTCGCGCAGTCGGTCGGCGGCGTTCTTGACGCTGCCGGCGGTGCCGAGGGGGAGGTCCTCGGTGGCGTACTGGAGGCTCATGCCGAGCTCGTCACCGTCGCCGAAGTAGTTGCGCACGAGGGCGGCCAGGAACTGCAGCGTCACCACCGTCTCGGTGACGCCGTGCCGCTTGAGCAGGCGCAGCACGTGTTCCATGATCGGGCGGTTGGCCACGGGGAGCAGGGGTTTGGGCTGGTTGGCGGTCATCGGGCGCAGCCTCGTGCCCTCCCCGCCCGCCATGACGACCGCCCTCACCCGATCACCCCTTCTTGGCCTCGGCTACCAGCCGCCGCACCTGTATCCCGTACAGCACCCCCGCCCACCAGTACAGGCCCGTGCCCCAGAGCGCGAAGGCCCACCCGACAATGCGCGCCATCTCGGCATACCACCCAGTGTGGGAGGCGAGGAAGAGCAGAGGGAAGGCGTACATGAGGTTGAACATGGCAGCCTTGCCCAGGAAATGCACTTGAAGTGCCTTGTAACCGTGTTTGCGAAGTACAGGGAAGAAACTCGCGACGAAGAGTTCGCGCGCGAGGATGACGATCACCAGCCACCACGGGATCACGTCGCGCAGCAGCAGGGCGAGGATGGTGGCGAAGACGTAGAGCTTGTCCGCGGCCGGGTCGATGATCCGGCCGAGCCTGCTGATCTGGTTGAACGCGCGGGCGATCTTTCCGTCGAGCCAGTCGGTGAACCCGGCCACCACGAGGATCCCGATGGCCCATCCGTCCGCCTTGGGCCCGAGAACCAGCCAGAGGAACACGGGGACGCCGAGGAGGCGCAGGAAGCTCAGCAGGTTAGGAACCGTCCAGATCCGGTCCTCGGCGGAAGTTTCGCTCACGCAGGAGACCCTACTGCGTGGAACTCCGACACAGCGGCCCCGCTCGTGCCCGGTCTCTCCGGCCTGACCGGCCCCTGGCCACGCGGACGTACCGGTTCCGAGGAGAACCGGTTGGCCGGATGTGGCCAGGTGGTCAGTGCCGGCCGGGGGTCAGGTGCGGAGGAAGGCGTGGGTGCGGCCGACGGTTTCGAAGCCGAGGCGGGTGTAGAAGTGGCGGGGCCAGTCGTCGGCGTCGGCCACCAGGAAGATCAGCTCGGCGTCGGCCACCTCGGCCAGCAGCGCGTTCATCAGGGTGCGCGCGTAGCCCTTGCCTCGGTACGCCTCGGCGGTGAGGACGCTCTCGATCTGGGCGACGCCGCCGTGGACGTACAGGTCGGCCCTGGCGGCGATCTCGCCGTCGGGAGCGCGGACGCCGCGGAAACCGACCGTGTCGGCACCCCGCAGCCGTACCCCCACTCGCCGGGCGAGCGCGTCGATCGTCTCGTCGGACGCCTCGGGCAGCGACTCCCGCCAGTCGCGCCGCGACACCGCCACCACCTCCTCCAGCCCGAGCGCCTCAACCACCGCAAGCCCCACCGGGGAGGCCGCCGGAGAAGCGATCTGGAACGCCTCCTGGGGCGCGGCCCGGGATGCCGGTGCGGGTGGGGTGGTGGGGGCCGGGCCGCGGAAGACCATGACGAGGTTGGTCTCGTGTTCGTAGCCGGCGGCGGCGAAGGCGGGGACGCAGGCGGTGCCGAGCTGGTCGTCGTCGATGCAGACCAGCCGGTGGGCACGCGTCGCGAGGGCCTCGTCGGCCGCGGTCATCAGCGGCTCGGCGGCCCGCTCCAGGGCGTCGCCAGGGGCTGGGCGGGCGGCGAGCCCGTCGTCGCCGGAGGACTCCCGGGCGAGGAGCCCGTCGTCGCCGGGCGCTTCCCGGCCAGTGAGACCGTCGTCGCCGGGGGTCTCGCGGATGATGAGTTTGTTGTCGTCGTATGAGCCGGGGTAGCGGTCGTCCAGGACGGCGAATCCGCCCGGAACCGGTCGCCGTACGGGTGCCTTGCGTTGAGCGAAGGCGTGCAGGAAGGCGATGGCGCGCGCGAGGTCGCCGGTCGCGGTGCCCTGGGTGAGGGCGGGGTCTCCGGTGAGCTCATCCATGCGTTCGCCGTACCGCTCGCAGGAAGTCTTCGATCAGGCCGGAGTCCTTCACGCCCGGCGCGGTCTCCACGCCGCTGGAGACGTCGACCCCCCAGGGGCGCGCGGCCGAGATCGCCTCCTCCACGTTGGCCGGGGCGAGGCCGCCTGCCAGCATCCAGTGCCCGGAGGGGCGGCCGCGGACGGCCGCCCAGTCCCACGGCAGGCCGGAGCCCGCCTGCGGGGCGTCGACGATGAGCAGATCTTCGTCGTAGGCGCCGCAGCGCAGGTCGGCCTGGGCGTCCACGGCCCTGACCAGGCGGGCGCCGAGGTCTTTCAGCGCGGTGAAGTCGCCGTGGGGGTGGTTGCCGTGCAGCTGGACGGCCCGTACGCCGGAGGTCAGCGCGGCGGCTCTGACCGTCTCGGGGTCCTCGCCGCGGAACACGCCGACGGTGAGCACATGATCGGGGACGAGGGCGGCCAGCTCCGCCGCGCGCTCCGGCGAGACGCGGCGGGGGCTGCGGGTCATGACGAACCCGACGGCGTCGGCGCCGGCTCGTACGGCGGTGGCCACGTGCTCGGGCTCGCTCAGTCCGCAGATCTTCACATACACGTCTCCGACTTTAGCGGCGGCGGGCCGCCGCCGGAGACCATGACCAGACCAGTAGGGCGACGATGAGCCCGAACAGGATCGCCCCACGGAGGAGGACGGCCGGCATGGCGATCAGTGGTCCTTCCGCTGGTGTGACGGGTGAAGGACCACATGGTGCGTGTGAGGGCCGCGTCAGGTCGTCCGCCGCCGGGCGCGCGCCGGTCCGCCGCCAGGAGGAGCTGCCGGTCCGCCACCGGACGGACACCGGAGCCGTGACGGCCGCGCCGCCCGGATGCCACAGCACGCCGTAGCGGGCACGGCCGGGGGACGGTGGTCAGGTCGCCGAGCCGCCTCTGGGCTGGCGTACGGGGCGGAAGGCGGCGTCCACCAGGCCGGTGCGGTGGGCGACGACGGCGGCCTGGATGCGGTTGCGCAGGCCCAGCTTGTCCATGGCGGCGGCGATGTGGGTCTTGACCGTGGTGACCCCGACGTGCAGCTCCTCGGCGATCTCGGCGTTGGACAGGCCGGTGCCGACCAGGGCGAGGACCTCCAGCTCGCGCTCGGTCAGCCCGGGCGGCGCGGAAGGGGCGGCGGCCTGCTCCTCGGCGGCCAGGAAGCGCTCGACGACCCGGCGCAGCACGGAGGGCGCGAGCAGCTGCTCACCGGCCGCCGCCCGGCGTACGGCGTCGACCATGCGCTCGGGGTCGTCGTCCTTGACCAGGAAGCCGACCGCGCCGGCGCGCAGGGCCGCGTAGACGTTGCCGTCCTCGGCGAACGTGGTCAGCACCACGACCCTGGTCCCCGGCCGGGCCGCGAGCACCCGTTTGATGGCTTCGAGCCCGTCCACCCTGGGCATGCGCAGGTCCATCAGGATGACGTCGGGCAGGTGGCGCTCGGACAGGCGGACGGCCTCGGCGCCGTCCTCGGCCTCGGCCACCACCTCCATGTCCCCCGTGGCCTGCAGCAGCATGCGCACGCCCGCGCGGACGAGCGCCTGGTCGTCGGCCACCAGCACGCGGATCACGCCGCGTTCCCCTGGGACAGGCGGGTGGGCAGGTGGGCGGCCAGCAGCCAGCCGCCCTCGCCGTCGGGTCCGGCGCTGAGGGTGCCGCCGACGGTGCGCACCCGCTCGCGCATGCCGGCCAGGCCGCGCCCGGAGGAGGGCAGCCGCTCGATCGCCGTCGGCGGCCGGCCGTTGCGGATCTCGACGTCGAGTCCTTCTTCCGCGGGGGACACGGTGACGCGGACCCGGGTGCCGGGGCCTGCGTGTTTGAGCACGTTGGTCAGTCCTTCCTGAACGATGCGGGCCGCGGAGGTGCGGGCGATGAGCGGGGCCTGGTCGGTCGCCGGGTCGAGGTCGAGGTCCACGAGCAGGCCCGCGGCGGCCATGCGCTCGGCGGACTCGCGTACGACGTCGGCGGGATTGGCCAGCAGGTCGGGCTGCCGGTCGGGGTCGCGCAGCAGGTCGAGCAGGTCGCGCAGGTCCTGCAGCACCTGATGGCCGGTCTCGCGGATGTCGTTGAGCGCGTCGGCGACGGGACCGTCGGGCGCGGTGTAGCGGGCGGCGCTGGCCCGCAGCACCATCGCGCCGACGTGGTGGGCCACGATGTCGTGCACGTCGCGGGCGATGCGCTCGCGCTCGGCGAGCTGGTCGGCGCGCACCTGCGCGACGGCGGCGCGGGCGGCCTCCTCGGCGCGCAGCCGTTCGGAGGCGACGGCGGCGCGGCGCATGCCCAGGTAGCGGCCGATCGCGATGGGCGTGGCGACGAGCGTCATCAGGACGCCGATGCGGAACCCGGTGATCTCGGCGTCGTCGCCGACGACGGCGATGGAGCTCAGCAGGCAGCCGGTCAGGTACGCGGCCAGGGTCCAGGCCCAGGACACCACGCGCATGGCGAACACTCCGATGGCGATGAGCGTGAGGATCAGGCAGGTGTTGACGGTGTCGTTGAGGTAGATGTCGGCCGAGACGAGCAGCACGCCCTGCAGCGTGAAGACCAGGCCGGGCAGCCGCCTGGCGATGCCCAGCGACAGCCCGCCCACGACGGCCAGCAGCCCCACCACCCAGACCGGCTGGGTGCCGGAGTGCCAGCTGGTCCAGGTGCTGAGCACGGTGATCGCGACGCCGCCGGCGGCCAGCAGCGCGTCCGGGGTGACGTCTCTCTCGTCGAGGCGCTCGGCCGTGCTGCGCAGGTACGCACCGAGGACGGCGGGGAAGACGGGCAGCAGCACGGAGTACATCCACATGTTGCCGGTGAGGGCGACACCCGGGTCGGCGATGTTGAAGGCGGTCGCGAAGATCGAGCCGATCACGGCCACGGCGGTGGCGCGCACCCGGGCGCTGTATCCCGCCACGCCCAGCGCCACACAGACGAGGATCTGCGCCGTGTTGGAGGTGAAGGAGCCGAGCTGGTCGGTGACGGCCAGGACGACGGCCAGGTAGAGGGAGACGGCCACGGGGCGGTGGCGGACCAGCCCCATGGGCAGGCCGACGATCAGCGCCATGAGGAGGTTCATCTCCGCGGGCAGATATTCGGTGTCGCCCGCGTTCGCCGTGGTCAGCAGGTCGAGACCCACTCCAGAGGCCGCGAGCAGGACATCAAGCGGCACACCGCGCCAACGCATGGACACACCGTATAGGCCCCGTGTGAGCTGCTGATCCTCCGCGCGGAGGACTCCGCCTCCTCCAAGTGGCCGCAGCTCCGCCCGGAGGGCGGAGCGTTCATGGCCGAGCGTGGCCTAGGTTCGGGTCATGTCCAACGACACCGCACTCTTCCTCGGCCAGTTTCTGCGCTCCCCCGCCACCGTCGGCGCGCTCGCGCCCAGTTCGCGGTGGCTGGCGTCGGCCGTCTGCGCGCCGATCCCCGAGCGGGGCGAGCCGATCGTGGTGGAACTCGGGCCCGGTACGGGCTCGTTCACGGTGGAGATCCAGCAGCGGCTGGGCGGGCGGGGCCACCATCTGGCCGTGGAGCTCAACGAGGCGATGGCCACGGTGCTGGCCGAGCGCTTCCCCACGGTGGACGTGGTCAACGACGACGCCTCCCGGCTGTGTGAGCTGCTCGGCGAGCGCGGGCTGCGCCGGGCGGACGTCGTGGTGAGCGGGCTGCCGTGGGCGGCCTTTCCCCAGGGGTTGCAGCACGAGTTGCTGAGTGCGGTGACGGATGCGATGAGCCCTGGGGCGGCTTTCACCACGTTCTCCTACATTCACGCCGTTCCGCTGAATTCGGCGCGGCGGTTCCGTGCGTTGCTGGGCGAGCGGTTCGAGGAGGTCGTGCAGGGGCGTACGGTGTGGCGCAACACCCCGCCGGCCTTCGTCTTCCACGCCCGCCGCCCCCGCTGACCAACCCCGCTGACCAGCCCCGCCGGGACGGCCGGCTGGGGCCGGCACGGAACGGCCGGCCGCCCGATCGGCGCCTGGATCGGGCGGGCCGCGCCAGTTGACCGGGGAGCTCCTGCTCAACCCCTCGTGGCGCGGACGCTCGGACCGCCCCGCGGCTCTGAACCGGCGCTCAGGCCGGATCGCCCGCCCTGTCGCGGCGGGCGCGTGTGCTGGCGACCTCCTCCCCCGTAGTCCCGCGGACCACCGGCAACCGCACCAGCCGCCAGCAGGCGTCGGCTCCGTCCGCCCGGGCTGCGTTCTCGGCCTCGGCGGACGGGGCCTCGGCCTCCCGATGCCGGAGCCTCGGCAGGTCCACCCCCCTGTGGTCCTTCATGGGCTCCCGCTACCCGGGGTCCGGGCAAGCACACCCGGCTCAGCCGAACGCGGGCGGCCGCTTCTCGCGCAGCGCGCGCACGCCCTCGGCGGCGTCGGGGCCGGTGAAGCCGAGGAACTCCATCGCCAGGGACGCGTCGAAGGACGGGCCCGCCAGGCGCAGCCAGTTGTTGAGCGAGTATTTGGTCAGCCTGATCGCCTCGGGTGAGCCGGCGGCGAGCCTGACGGCGATCTCCATCGCCTTGTCGTGCACCTCGTCGTCGTCCACGCACAGGCTGACCAGGCCCATCCGCTCGGCCTCCGCACCGGTCATGGGTTCGCACAGCAGCAGGTGGTATTTCGCCTTGGCCAGCCCGCACAGCAGCGGCCAGACGATCGCGGCGTGGTCGCCGGCCGCGACGCCGAGCCGGGTGTGGCCGTCGATGATCCGCGCGGTACGGCCGGCGACGGAGATGTCGGCCAGCAGCGCCACCGCGAGCCCGGCGCCCACGGCCGGGCCCTGGATGGCGGAGACGATCGGCTTGGAGCAGTTGAGCACGTTGTAGACGATGTCGCGGGCCTCGGCGAACACGCGCAGCCGGGTGGCGTGGTCGCGCATCATGTCCTCGATCATGGACAGGTCGCCGCCGGCCGAGAACGCCCGGCCCTCTCCCCTGATCAGCACGGCCCTGACGGAGTCGTCGCGGTCGGCGTCGCGCCAGACCTCGCCCAGCTCGCGGTGCGCGGTGGCGTCGACGGCGTTGAGCTTGCCCGGCTCGCTGATGGTGATCCGCAGGACGCCCTCGGCGGGGGTGTCGAGCAGCAACTTGTCGTAGGCGTCCTTCACAACCGCTCCCCCGTCATGATCGCTCCCTCGCTCGCGACGTCCCGCCGGTACGGCTCACAGGGACGCACGCAGCCGTTCCGCCACGTAGTCGCGGGCCTCGACGGCCGGGTCGAACAGGCCGGGCAGGACGTAGAAGCCGTGCACCATGCCGTCGTAGCGGCGCAGCTCGACCGGCACGCCCGCCTCGGCCAGGCGGGCGGCGTAGCGCTCGCCCTCGTCTCTGAGCACGTCGTATTCGGCGGTCACGAGGGTGGCGGGCGCCAGGCCGGCGACGTCGGGCAGGCGCAGCGGGGACAGGCAGGGGTCGGCCGGGTCGGCGTCGGCGGCATATTGCTGGACGAACCAGGCCATGTCGGCGGCGTCGAGGCCGAGGCCCTTGGCGAACTCGGTGTAGCTGGGCGTGTCCATGGCGACGTCGAGCACCGGATAGACGAGCACCTGGTGGGCCAGCGTGAGGCCGGCGTCGCGGGCCTGCCAGGCGGCGACGGCGGCCAGGTTGCCGCCCGCGCTGTCGCCGACGACGGCGACGCTGCCGTTGCTCTGGTAGAAGGCGGGCCGGGCGAAGATGTCGCGCACCACGGTCCAGGCGTCGTCGGCGGCGGCGGGGAACGGGTCTTCCGGAGCGAGCCGGTAGTCGACCGACACGACCACCGAGCCGGTGCGGATGGCCAGGTCGCGGCCGGTCGCGTCGTTGCGCTTGACGCTGCCGAAGACCCAGCCGCCGCCGTGGAAGTAGACCACGACCGGCAGCGGGCCGTCGCCGGGGTCGGCCCGGTAGATGCGGATGGGCACCTCGCCGGCCCGCTCGTCACGGACGAACGGCAGCTTGGTCAGCGGCCCCCGGTGCGGGGCGAGGGGGTCCTGCTCGCGCATCTCCCGGATCTCGGCCGGGCTGAGCGCGGACAGGCCGGCATCGGAATCTGACGTGGCCTGGGCGACGTAGTCCCGCGCCTGGGGGTGCAGCGGCATGATCGCAGCCTAGCGGGCCGCCTCCATGAACGCATCGAAGAGCCGGTTGTCGTCGCCCCGCTCGGGATGCCACTGCACCCCCACGCCGAACCGGTGTCCCTGCAGTTCGACGCCTTCGACGATCTGGTCCTCGGCCCAGGCCACGGCCAGCAGGCCGGTCCCGAGGCGGCGTACGGACTGGTGGTGCGGCACGCTCACCTCGACCCGGTCGCCGACGGCCTTGCCGAGCTTGCTGGTGACGCTGACCTGGATCGTGTGGACGGCGCCGGGGACGGCGTGGCGGTCGCTGTCGAGCACCTCGGGCAGCCACGGGATGAGCGTGCCGCCCTGGGCGACGTTGAGCACGTGCATGCCCCTGGAGATGGCCAGGATGGGCACGTCGGCCTGGACGGCGGCCCTGGCGACGGCCAGCTCGAACCGGTCGCGGTGGCTCTGCGGCTCGGCGACGTGCTCGTCCTGCTCGCCGTTGTAGGTGTCGGCGCCCAGTTCGACGCCGCCGGCCAGGACGATGCCGCGCAGGCCGCGTACGTAGTCGTCCACGGCGTGCGGGCCGAGCGGCGGCAGCACCACGGGCGCGCCACCCGCCCGGATGACCGCCTTGGCGTAGGAGGGTGGGGACACCACGGCCTCGCGCACCCAGTCACCCCAGCGTGCGGCTTCGAAGTAGGCGGTGATACCGATGAGCGGACGGGACATGCGATCTCCAGGGAACATGGTGGAGTTCGGGCGGCTGTCAGCCCGTTCGAGATGACGGGACCCCTTGCCCCATCATGGCGCACTCCCTTTCCGATATGTCACCCCTCCCCGAGATCCCTCCTGCCCCATGCCGCCGGCCGCCGGCGGGGGGCCACCGGAGGCCGGTCACCGGCGCGGGCGGGCGTCCTTCGCAGGGCTCGCGGAAATCCAGGGAGCGGAATATCCAGGGAGCGGCCTTCGCGGGACGACGAAAAGCGAATATTAATTTCTTTCACCTTGGCCGTCCGAAAAACCCCGCACCGCCGGACGCAGAGAATCACGAAACCACTACAGGTAGTTCCGCTTCGCACCGTATCGGGGGAAACGGTTGTGACGCGTCATCGGTGGTGTAACACTCGATTTCGAGCGTACGGACGTGCCGGGGCCTGTCCCGCGCTCACGACCCGGAACCGTCAGGGAGGTGAACGACGAAGGCCGGAACGCGTTTCCGGTCAAGGGGTGGGGTTGGATATGTCGTTGAATCCGCGCCTGGTAAAAGAGAGTTTCTCCGTCATCGAGCCGGTGGCCGACAAGGCCACGGCCTACTTCTACGGCCGGCTGTTCGCCGAGAACCCGCACCTGCGCGGGATGTTCCCGCCCGCCATGGACGTGCAGCGGGACCGGCTGTTCAGCTCGTTGACCCGGATCGTCTGGAGCCTGGACAGCCCGGACGGGCTGGCGGGCTTCCTCGGGCAACTCGGGAGGGACCATCGCAAGTACGGCGTCATCGCCGAGCACTACACGGCCGTGGGCAACGCCCTGCTGGCCACGATCAGGCGCTTCGCCGCCGACGTGTGGAACCACGAGATCGAGGCGGCCTGGGTGTCGGCCTACTCGGCGGCGGCCAACCTGATGATCGGGGCGGCCGAGTCGGACGCCGGGGTCTCCCCGGCCTGGTGGCTGGCCGAGGTCGTCGGCCACGAGCGGCGGCACCGGGACATCGCGGTGCTGACGTTGCGGCCGACGCAGCGGCTGCCGTACCAGCCGGGCCAGTACGTGAGCGTGCAGACCTCCCGCTGGCCGCGCGTGTGGCGGACGTTCTCCATCGCGAACGCGCCGCGCGCGGACAACACCATCACTCTGCACGTCCGCTCCGTGCCCGGCGGCTGGGTCTCGACCGCGCTGATCAGGCACACCGGGGTCGGCGACACGCTGATGCTGGGCCCGCCCATGGGCACGATGACGCCGCGCGAGAACAGCGTGCGCGACGTGCTGTGCGTGGCCGGCGGCACGGGGCTGGCGCCGCTGAAGGCGATCGTGGAGTCCATCATCGCCTCGGGACGCCGTCCCGCCATCCACCTGATGTACGGGGCCCGCAGCGCCGACGAGCTGTACGACCTGCCCGACCTGATCAGGCTGGAATCGTCGTTCCCGTGGCTGCGGGTGCTGCCGGTGGTGTCGGGCCAGCCCGGCTACGAGGGCATGCGCGGCCACCTGCCCGAGGTGACGCAGCGCTTCCGCTCCTGGACCGACCACGACGTGTACGTGTGCGGCCCGGCCGGCATGGTCAACGAGACCGTGCGCCGCCTCCAGGGGGACGGCGTGCCCCTGGTCCGCATCCACCGGGACGTCGCCCACGCCGAACGATGACCTTCCACGGCCGGAAGAGTCACTTTTCTTGATCGGGAGGTTGACAGCAGGGGGTCGGGCGGTGCCATCTGGATGGGACACGCCAAGTGGAGGTGGACTGTGCCAGCCCCCGCCCGGCGCCGAGGAATCGGCGGACTCGTTCCCGTCATCACCGTTCCCGTCATCACCGTGGTCGTCACCACCGTGGCCGTCCTCATCGCGGCCCTGTCCGCCGTTCCCGTTCTCGCCGAGGACGCGGGAGGCGTGCCGCTGACCGAGCTCGGCGCGGACACCGGCGACGACGCGGAGGGCGCGGGCCAGCGGGGCACGCAGGCCGGGTCCGACACCTACCAGTGGGGCTCGACCATCGTGGCGGCGCAGCAGTCGGGCCGCTTCCACGACGCGGGCGCGTCGGGGATCGCCTTCGCGACCTCCGCCGACAACGGCGCCACCTGGGCGAGAGGGCTGTTACCCGGGCTGACGGCGGCGGGCGGCGGGCCGTACGCGCGGGTCAGCGACCCGTCGGTGGCCTTCGACGCCCGGCACGGCGTGTGGCTGATCGTCTCGCTGGCGCTGTCGGGCGCGGGCGGGCTCACCGGGGCGGCGGTGCTGACCAGCCGCTCGGCCGACGGGCTGACCTGGGACAGGCCGGTGACGACCGCGGTCGCGGGCGGCGGCGACCTGGACAAGCCGTGGATCGTCTGCGACAACGGCGCCGCCAGCCCGTTCCGCGGCCGCTGCCACGTCCTGTACGACGACCACGCCGACGGCAACGCGATCCACCTGGCCCGTTCCGCGGACGGCGGCCTGACCTGGGAGGTCACGGGCACGTCCGCCACGGGGATCGGCGGGCAGCCGGTGGTGCGGCCGAACGGTGCCGTGGTGGTCCCTTACCTGGGCAACGACGGCCGGATCCGCTCGGTCCGCTCGCGCGACGGCGGGGCGAGCTGGGAGGAGAGCGTGCTGGTCGCGGAGGCGCAGCGGCACGCGGTGGCGGGCGGGTTACGGGCGGCGCCGCTGCCGTCGGCGGAGACCGACGCGGACGGCGCCGTGTACGTCGCCTGGCACGACTGCCGCTTCCAGACCGACTGCGGCGGCAACGACATCGTGCTGAGCCGCTCGGCCACGGGCGCCTCGTGGAGCGAGCCCGCCCGGGTCACCGCCGACGGGGGCGACCACTTCATCCCGGGCCTGGGCGTGGACCGCGAGAGCACGGGCGACCAGGCCAGGCTCGCGCTCGTGTACTACCGCTACCCCGAGGCCCTCTGCACGGCCGCGACCTGCCGCCTCACGGTCGCCTACACCTCCTCCTCCAACGGCGGGGCGAGCTGGTCGCCGCCGCTGGAGCTGGCCGGGCCGATGTCGCCGGGCTGGCTGGCCGCCACCGAGGACGGCCGGACGGCCGGCGACTACCTCTCGATCTCCGTCGTCCCCGGCGGCAGCGCCTTCCCGGCCTTCGCCGTCGCGGCGGCCCCCGCGGGCGGCACGCTCGACGTCCGCACCCACACCGTCACCGGCGGCCTGCCGATCATGAGCGGCGAGCCGCCGACCGTGGCCAGGGCCGCCGCCATCGCCTCGGGCGACCCCCACCCGGCCCTCCCGCCGACGGCACGCTGACCCGGGCGCCGGGGCTCCGCCGCGCCCGCCCCGCCCCGCCCCGGCGCGCCGGCCCCGGCGTCGCATCGACGGCGCGCCGGTCAGGCCCGGCCGAAGGCCGCCGCGGTCTCCTCGTCGCCGGGCCAGAACGTCTCGATGGCCAGCTCGGACACCGTCACGTCCAGCGGCGTCCCGAACGTGGCGATCGTGGTGAACATCGACAGCACCCGGTCACCGGCCGCGATCCGCAGCGGCACCAGGATGTCGCCCGGCCCCGGCACGTGCGCCACGTTCAGATCGACCCCCGGATAGGTGTACGAGGCCAGCTCGTCGTGCAGCTCGGCCAGCCGGCCGTGCCCGGACGCCTCGGCCTGCCTGCGGAGCTGGTGCAGCAGGTGGGCCCGCACCTCGGCCAGGTTGAGCAGCCGCCCGCCCATCGCCTGCGGATGCAGCGACAGCCGCATCACGTTGACCGGCTCGGCCAGCAGCTCGGCCGGCACGCCCTCCATGAACATGCCCGCCGCCGAGTTGGCCGCCACCAGGTTCCACATGGCGTCGACCACGACCGCCGGGTAGGGCTCGTGCCCGGCCAGGATCCGGTCCAGCGCCCGCCGGACGACCTCCATCTCGGGAGCGCGTACTTCCCGTTCCGGATAGACGGGGGCGAACCCGGCGGCCACCAGCAGCCTGTTGCGGTGCCGCAGCGGCACCTCCAGCTCCTCGGCCAGCTTCATCACCATCTCGCGGCTCGGCCTGGCGCGCCCGGTCTCCAGGAAGCTGACGTGACGGGCGGACACGTCCGCCTCGATCGCCAGGTCCAGCTGGCTGACCCTGCGCCGCTGCCGCCACGCGCGCAGCAGCTCTCCGAAGGACTCCTCGTGTACGGCGACCGCTCCCATGCCGCACACGGTATCGAGCGCGGGGAATGCTCTCGATTACCCGGGAGGTAATGAGGGCCCGGCCGGCCGCCCTTCTGCGGGGAATCTCCCAGTCCTCGGTAACTGTCGGTGCCGCGTGGCACCATGGGCCGCAAGCGAACATTGGAGCAATGTCATGAGCGACGCAGTGCTCGCGATCGGCACCCGCAAGGGCCTGTTCCTCGCCCGCTCGGCGGGCGGCGGCCCCTTCGAGATCGAGCCGATCCAGTTCTCCACGATCGCGGTGACCTCCGTGGCCATCGACACCCGCGGCGCCACTCCCCGTCTGCTGGCCGGGATCGAATACGGCCACTTCGGCCCGTCGGTGATGTACTCCGACGATCTCGGCGCGAGCTGGCAGGAGGCTGAGCGGCCGCCCATCGCCTTCCCCGAGAAGACCGAGGCCACCCTGAGCAGGGTCTGGCAGTTGCTCCCCTCCCCGTCCGAGCCGGGCGTGGTGTGGGCGGGCGTCGAGCCGGCCGCGCTGTTCCGCTCGGAGGACGGCGGCATCACCTACCGCCTGGTCGAGGGGCTGTGGGACCATCCGCACCGCGAGCACTGGCAGCCGGGCGGCGGCGGGCTGTGCCTGCACACGATCGTCGGTCATCCGGCCGACCCCGAGGTCATGGCCGTCGCCGTCTCGGCCGCGGGCTTCTACCGCACCTCCGACGGGGGCCGGTCGTGGGAGGCGGCCAACAAGAACATCCGGGCGCCGTTCCTGCCCGAGGGTCAGCAGTATCCCGAGTTCGGGCAGTGCGTGCACAAGGTGTCCATGCACCCGTCCCGGCCCGAGCGGCTCTACCTGCAGCACCACTTCGGCGTCTACCGCAGCGACGACTTCGGCGGCACCTGGCGCGACATCGGCTCTTCGCTGCCGTCCGACTTCGGCTTCCCGATCGTGGCGCACCCGTCGCGGCCCGACACGGTCTACGTGCTGCCGCTGACCGCCGACGTCGACCGCACGCCGGTGGACCACCGCTACCGGGTCTACCGCAGCGACGACGCCGGCGCGAGCTGGCGGCCGTGCTCCAAGGGGCTGCCCGAGGGCCCGGTCTACGCGACCGTGCTGCGCGACGCGATGACCGCCTCGGAGGCGGGGCTGTTCTTCGGCACCCGCGACGGCGAGGTCCACTGCTCGCGCGACGACGGCGAGACCTGGTCGACGGTCGCCCGGCACCTGCCCGACGTGCTCACCGTGCGCGCGGCGGTGCTCTAGTTGATCGCGAAACCGGTGATGATGGTCGTCTTCGTGCTGCCCAGTTCGCTGCGCAGATGGGTGAGCGGGCGGACGGAGGTCAAGGTCTTCGCCGTGGGCGCCGACCGCCACTCCCCGCCCACGCTGGGCTCGGCCCTCGACACGCTGCGCCGTACGCATCCGATGCTGGAGGAGCGGCTGCGCGACGACTACGGGCGCATCCGCCGGCACATCAGCATGATCGTGTGCGGCGAGAACGCCCGGGGGCTCGGCGGCCTCGACTGCGCCCTGCCCCCGGGGGCCGAGGTCTACGTGCTCCCGGCCCTCGCCTGAGCCCGCCCGCCTGCCCGTCCGTCCGTCTGCCCCTCTCCCGGCCCGCGCCTGAGCCGTCCGTGCGACGGCTCAGGCGGACGTGGCCGTTGGGGCGGACGGGACCGCCGGCCTCAGGGGCAGACCCGGCCGTTGGCCTCGAAGGCCGCGTGGGTGAGCGGCATGAGCTCCGCCCAGAGCGCCTCCATCCGCTCCGCGACCATCTCGATCTCCCGCTGCGGGAACGAGGGGAAGGTGGAGTCGTCCCGCTTGACGCGCAACGACAGGAAGTTCATCAGCGCGCGGGCGTTGCAGGTGGCGTACATCGAGGAGTAGAGGCCGACGGGCAGCACCGTGCGGGCCACCTCGCGGGCCACCCCCGCCTCGATCATCTCCAGGTAGGCCCGGTAGGACTGCCGGTAGCTCTCCCGCGTCGTCTCGGCGACCAGCTCCTGCTGCTCGGGCGTGCCGTCGGTGAACACGTATTTGCCGGGCTTGCCCTCCTGGACCAGCTTGCGGTCGGGGCCGGGCACGTAGAAGACCGGTTCGAGCTGCCGGTACCGGCCGGACTCCTCGTTGTAGGAGAACGTGCGGTGCCGCATGAACTCGCGGAAGACGAAGATCGGCGCGCTGACGTAGAACGTCATGGACGAGTGTTCGAACGGCGTGCCGTGCCGGTCGCGCATCAGGAAGTTGATCAGGCCCTTGGAGCGCTGGGGGTCCGCCTCGATCTCGGCCAGCGAGCTCTCGCCCTTGGTGGAGACGCGTGCCGCCCACAACACGTCGGCGTCGGAAGCGGCCGACTTGACCAGCTCCACGTCCATGTCGCTCCGGAACTTGACCTCGGCCTGCGGCTCCATTGCGCCCATCCGCGCCCCCGTTCTGCTTGACGATGTGCCGGCTCAAGCAAACCAGGTCACGGCCCCGGACGCGAGTCGGCGCCCGCCGCCCCCTCGCGTGGTACGGCGGGCGCCGCCTTGGGCCCGGCCGGCCGCCGACGGGGCCGCCGACCTGGCCGGACCCGGCTCAGCAGCGGGCGGCGGGCCGGTCGCGGGTCACCAGGTCGGTGTTCCCGTCGGTGCCGTCGAGCCAGGCGAGCCTGGCGCCCGTCCCCGCGGAGAAGTAGTCCTGCGCCCCGGCGTTGCAGGACACGCGCCGCGGCGTGCCGCCGGTGAGCGGGACCTGGAACACCTTGGGCAGGGTGGCGTTGCCCAGCGTGTCGCCGTCGGGCCACAAGCCCATGGAGATCGTGCTGTCGTTGGCGTCGAACCAGTTGAGGGCGGGCGCGGCCGGCCCGTCGGGCACGACGGCGAGCGAGCCGGTGCCGTCGTGGGCGGCCCGCATGACGGCGAAGCGCCCGTCGAAGTTGGTGTCGGCGGTCCAGACGACGTACCGCTCCAGCAGGATCGG
The DNA here is from genome assembly GCF_035917475.1 of Nonomuraea fuscirosea. NCBI lineage: Bacteria > Bacillati > Actinomycetota > Actinomycetes > Streptosporangiales > Streptosporangiaceae > Nonomuraea > Nonomuraea fuscirosea. The sequence continues at coordinate 5,143,882 of NZ_CP109074.1, forward strand.
CATCACGGTGTACGACGGGCCCACGGTGCCGGGCACCTCGGGGACGACGACCTGCGTACCGGTGTCCAGGTCGTAGATGGCGGGCGTGCTGTGGAAGAAGCCACCTTCCTCCCACTCGCGCGTGTAGGCGACCTTGCCGCCCCTGATCGAGGGCGAATACCCGGAGACGCCCGCCTCGGCGCTGAGCCGCACGGGGGCGGCGGCACCCCGCTTGGCCCAGACCTCGACCTCGCCGCTCGCCGGGTCGAAGGCCTCCCAGGCGATGACGTCACCGGCGACCGCCAGCCCGGTCACCACGTCCGGCGTGTCCTGCACGACGCGAGCGGGCGCGCTCCCGTCGATCGGGCGGGCGCTGACCCTGAAGCTGGTCCTGGCGTCGTCGAAGGAGGCCCAGACGACCTGGGCGCCGTCGGTCTTGGGGTAGTAGTTCCACCGGTCGTCGGCGGCCAGGACCACCGGCTTGCCGCCCCGCAGGCGCCCGGTGAGGATCCGGCTGGGCGCGGTGGCGTCGGGTGAGGAGTCGGAGATCACATACCGGTCGCCGGCCACGTCGGGCACGGCGTTGAAGTCCGTGACGCCGTCGATGAGCAGCCGGCTGTCGGTGCGCAGGTGGCGCTCCCAGCCGGGCTTGATGCCGTGCCGGTCGAAGGCCCGCGCGACGGTGAGCCGGTCACGGGCCGGCCAGCCGAGCGCGCGTGCGGCCGACTCGACGGCGCGCCGGCCGTCCACGAAGTCGTCCAGCGGCGTCATGTACTCGGTCAGCGCCTTGTAGGCGAGCCTGTCGGCCCTGCGCCCGCCGAGCTGCTCCCTGACGTCCCAGAGGGCGCCGGAGAAGATGGTGGAGTTGACGTGCACCCCGCCGTTGTCGAGGGCGATGGTGAGCCCGAGGTAGTCCTCGGCGGCCACGCGGGCGTCGTCGAGGTCGCGGCCCGCGCACTCGGCGGGCGGCAGGTTCTTGCACAGCCCCTCTCCGAGCAGGCTCGCGTCGGGGTCGCTCATCGGGATGCCGAGCGCGTCCACCTGGACGGCGTTGCCGAAGTAGTCGGCCAGGCCCTCGTTGATCGCGCCCGACTGGCCCAGGTAGACCAGGTCGGCGCTGTGGGTGATGACGCCGTGGGTCATCTCGTGGCCGACCACGTCGAGGCTGGCGGCGAAGGAGTGGTAGTCGGTCCCGCCGCCGCCGTAGACCATCTTGGTGCCGTCCCAGAAGGCGTTGGTGAACGGCTGCCCGCCGGCGGTGACGTTGACCACGGAGAGCATGGTGCCGCCCTGGCCGTCGAGGCCGTCGCGGCCCAGCCCGCGGTAGAACTCGTACACCAGGCCCGCGCCGTGGTGGGCGTCCACGGCGCCGGTGGCGGTGTGCTCGGGGCCGAAGACGGGCGACGGCGACTCGGCGAGCTCGGTGCCCGGCGGGATGCCCGGGTCGAGGAAGCCCTGGACGTCGGCGCCGGCGGCGTCGTAGGTGAGGATCTCGCCGGTGCTGCCGTTCCACATCGGGCGGGCGCGGTCACGCAGTTCGACGGCGCCGTCGGCGCGTTCGTAGGCGTTCAGGGTGACGTCGCGGCCGTGCGCGGTGCGCCCGGTCCCCTGGACGGGGCCCTCTCTCCTGAGCCGGTCCACGGTGAACAGGGGGCGGCCCGAGTGGGCGTCCACGTACGTGTCGAGCAGCAGCGGCCGGCTCGCCGGCCCTGTGCTCCCGCGCTCTGAGCGCGAGTTCAGGACGACGTGCCAGGCGAGCACGCCGGTGCCGCGCGGCAGCACGACGAGCTCGCGGGCCGTGGCCGCCGGCCGCTCGCGGCCGGTGTACCCGCGCTGCCGCAGGCCACCGGCGATCTTCTCGGCGGTCTCCTTGGTCACCGTCGGGGTGGTGTCCACGCTCAGCTCGGTGAGGAAGCGGCCGCCCGCGCCGACGATCTCGCGCTGGGCGCCGTCCTTGCGGAGGTGGACGAGGTAGTGGGCGCCGAAGACCGGCACGCCGCGGTGGCGCTGGGCGAACCTGACCGTCTCGTCCTGGCCGTCCACGACGGTGCGGACCGGCTGCAGGTCGGCGGGGTCGAGGTGGTAGCGGGGGTCGGTCAGGTGCGCCTTGGCCGCGGCGACGGGGTCGGCGGCCCGCGCGGGCTCGGACAGGCCGCTGACCTCGGCGGGCGCTTGGGTGCCCGCCCGCTGCTCGACCTCGGGCGGCGGGTCGTCGGCGGCGGCTACTCCCGGTACGGAAAGCGTCAGGCATAAGGCGGCGATGAGAGTGATGGGGCGCCAGGACACGACACCTCCAGGTGGTGTTGTAGGGACACTGGCGCCCTCGATCATGACTGCGTCATTGACTAATAGACAAATCACGATTTGATGTCATCTATTGGGAAATATGCATTTCTCGATTAACGCGATACTGATCACTTCCCGTTGTGCGGCCCAATGGCGGAGGCCGGCCTGGCGGCGGAGGGTGGCTCACGGCGGGGGGGGTGGCGTCGCGGCGGAGGGCAGCCCCGCAGCGGAAACCGGCCTGACGGCGGAGGGCGACCCCGCGGTGGAGGGCAGCCTCACGGCGGCGGGGGTGGCCCCGCGGGCCGTCCGTGTGCCGGCGGGGCGCCGCCCACCCGGCCCCTGCGGCTCAGCGACCTGGGCGGGGCGGGCGACCGAAAGGGGGCGGGCTCACAAGCGGTAGATGCGCCGGGCGTTGCCTGAGCCGATCATGTGGGCGACCCGGGCCGCGTCGGCGGTGCTCCACTCCCCCGAGTCGAGCCGGGCGGCGAGGGCCGCCGCGAGGGCGCGCCGGAAGGTCAGGGCGCCGAGGTAGGCGCTCTCGGCCAGGCCGTGGCAGCCGGAGCTGAACAGCTGCTTGTGGAACGGCGCCAGCTCCAGCAACTCGTCCATGACCCGGGCGCCGGCGCCGAGGTGCGGCAGGGCGAGGCCGGCGTCCACGTACACGTGCGGGAAGGCCCCGGCCAGGTGGGCGGCCTGGCGGTGGTACGGGTAGGGGTGCAGCAGGATCATCGGCACCCCGAGGGGCTGCAGCGCGGCGGCGAAGCGGCCGAGCCCGGCGGGGTCGGCCCGGTCCGGCTCGGCCGCCCGCGCGAGCCCGTGCCCGATCCCGGCCGTGTGCCCGACCCCAGCCCCGTGCCCGAGTCCAGCTCCGTATCCGGTCCCAGCTCCATATCCGGTCCCGGCCGCGTGCCCGGCGCCGGCTTCGTGCCCGAGCCCGAGCCCGTGGCCGAGCCCGAGCCCGTGGCCGAGCCCGAGCCCGTGGCCGAGCCCGTGGCCGGCCGAGGGATCGGCCGGGTGGTCGGCGCGTAGGGTGCCGGGGGCGCCGAAGCCGGTGTGGAACTGGACCGGCAGGCCGCGCTCCCTGGCCACGTCGATCCCGCTCCAGAGCAGGTAGCTGAGCAGGACGGGATCCGTCAGCGGCTCCTTGGGATCGGCCAGGCGCCGGTTGGCCGCGGCGATGACCGCTCCCCTGGCGGGCCTGGCCGGGTCGAGGTCGAGGCCGCACAGGGGGCCGATGACGGTCTTGACGCCGACCGCCCTGGCGGCGCGGCCGGCCAGTTCCTCGCCCAGGGAGTCGAGGTAGTCGACGGCGAGCTGTGCCGTCCTGGCGACGTCGCGCTCGATCTCCTCGATCCGGACGAGCTCGTCGGCGGCGGCCCCGCCGTGCCGGCCCGTCTCAGCGGCGCTGAGCAGGTCGGCGTCCTCGCGCGCGGAGTCCACCAGGAACGCCACGACCCCGGCTCCGGCGAGCAGCCGCCGGTTGACCTCGCCCGCGCCCAGCTCGGCCCGGCGGGCCAGGTAGACGGCGGGCGGGGCGTGCGGTTCCAGGTCGAGCAGCGGCGCGCACCAGCGGCGCACGGCCGCGCCGGACGGGGTGTCGAAGTGGGTGGTGCCGGGCGGCGCCGGAACGCCGCCCGCGCTGATGAGCAGCTCGAATCCGGCCCGGCTGAGGTCGTCGCGGCGCACCCCGTGGCAGTGGTGGTCGACGAGCGGGGCGAGCAGCGCGTCACGCACTGTGCCGGGCAGGTCCACGGGGAGCATGCGGAGACTCTAGGGGAGCTCCGCACGCTCCCGCGCGCCTTTTACCTACCTGCGGGCAAGACGCAGCACGTTCGCGATGATCTTCGCACCGGCGGAGCCCTCCTGGGTGAGGATCGACTCGGGGTGGAACTGCACGGCGAAGCGCCGGCGCGCGGTGTCCTCGATCGCCATGACGTTGCCGTCGGGCGTGAGCGCGGTCGGGGTGAAGCCGACCACGCCGGGGCGCTTGGCGTGCAGCGAGTGGTAGCGGGCCGCGGTGAACTCCTCGGGCAGCCCGTCGAGCAGCGCGCTGCCGCCGAGCCTGGTGACCTGGCCGCGCTTGCCGTGCTCGGGGTAGTCGAGCAGCTCCAGGCTGCCGCCGGCCTGCTCGACCATGGCCTGCAGGCCGAGGCAGACGCCGAAGACGGGCAGGTCGCGGGCGTAGACCTGGTCGAGCAGGGCGGCCATGCCGAAGTCGGTCGGCCAGCCGGGGCCGGGCGAGAGCACCACCAGGTCGGGCGCGATGTCGTCGATCATCTGGACGGGGAAGCCGTGGCGCAGCGTCACCACGTCCGCGCCCTCCTGACGGAAGTAGTCGGCCAGGGTGTTGACGAAGGAGTCCTCGTGGTCGACGAGCAGCACCTTCATGCCCAGCCCCGGCTGCTCCCTGGGCTCGGCCACCGGCGCCGCGCCGGGCTGGTTGACCGCGGCCAGGGCGCCGAGCAGGGCGCTGGCCTTGAGCTCGGTCTCGCGCTCCTCCGCCTCGGGGTCGGAGTCGAACAGCAGCGTGGCTCCGGCCCTGACGGTCGCCACGCCGTGCTTGATCTGCGCGGTGCGCAGGGTGAGGCCGGTGTTCATGGAGCCGTCGAAGCCGATGAAGCCGATGGCGCCGCCGTACCAGCGGCGGGTGGTGGCCTCGTGGTCCTCGATGAACTGCATGGCCCACGTCTTGGGCGCGCCGGTGACCGTGACGGCCCACATGTGGGTGAGGAAGGCGTCGAGCGCGTCGAACTCGGGGCGCAGCCGGCCCTCGATGTGGTCGACGGTGTGGATCAGGCGGGAGTAGAGCTCGATCTGGCGGCGGCCGATGACCTTGACGGTGCCGGGGACGCAGATGCGCGACTTGTCGTTGCGGTCGACGTCGGTGCACATGGTCAGCTCCGACTCCTCCTTCACGCTGGACAGCAGCGTGCGGATGGCCTCGGCGTCCTCGACGGGGTTGCTGCCGCGGGCGATGGTGCCGGAGATCGGGCAGGTCTCGACCCGGTCGCCGCTCACCCGGACGTACATCTCGGGCGAGGCGCCGACCAGGTGCTCGCCCTCGCCGAGACTGATGATGAACTCGTACGGGGCGGGGTTGCTGGTGCGCAGGCCGCGGTAGAAGCCGGACGGGTCGGCGCAGGTGGAGTGGAAGACCTGGCCGGGCACGACCTCGAACAGGTCGCCGCGCTTGAACTTCTCCTTGGCGGCGGCCACGACCTTGGCGTATTCGCCCTTCTCCGGGTCCTTGCCCGGCACGCCGGGGGTGACCGGGGGCGCGGTCTCGCCGGTGCGCTCCAGGCCGCGGGTGCTCGTGCCGTCGACGGTGAACTCGTAGCGGTGCTCGACGCTGGTCTCGCGCTGCCGGTCGATCACGACGAGGCGGTCGGGCAGGTGCAGCACGAGGTCGCGCTGGTCGTCGGGGCGGACGAGCTCCTGCCTGATCGGCTCGAACTGGAAGGCCAGGTCGTAGCCGAAGGCGCCGTAGAGGCCGAGGTGCGGGTCGTCGCCCTTGAAGGCGGCGATGACCTCGCGGATGGCGGTGAAGACGGTGGGCCGGCGGCTGCGCATCTCCTCCGGCAGGAGGTCCTCGGACTCGGCCACGTACACCTCGACGCGGTCGGCCGTGGGCTCGGTGACCGGCTTGCCCGCGGCCAGCAGGCAGGAGGCGACGGCGGGCAGCACGACCCGGCCGCGCTCGTTGAGCGCGGTGGCCGAGATCGTCCGGCCCTTGGCCACCAGCTCCAGGCACGGGTCGACGTAGCCGAAGGCCCATCGGCTGTAGCGGCCCGGGTAGTCCATGCCCGAGGAGAAGGCACCCCCGCGCCGCTCCGAGAGGGCTGTCACGATCTCTTCGAGGGCGGCCTCGTCCACCTGGCGTGTCTCGCGCTCGACACCGATGCCCCCGGCGGTGGTATATCCGCTCGTATCCACTTGCTGCCCCTTTACCACGTCAATGATCGAGCCCCGGGGGCGGACACGAGAAAGGCCGCCAAACCGGGGCGGCCGTCCGTTGAGGAATGCGAAACACGCGCCGCCTAGGAGCGGCGCCACCACTGGAGCTGAGCGTGATTTCGCATGCTGTCAAGGGTAACCGCCCGACCATGATCGCGCAACGCGACCCGCGAACCCGCCCGCCGCTCATTAGACTGCCCTTCCGGCCCCGACGTATCTTCCAACCCGACGCACGACACGGACGCACGACACGATGGTGACCCGCGACGCATGAAGAGCACCGAGCCCGGTACGGCGGGCGCCCCGCGCCCGGCCGGCCGGCCGCGCAGCCACGAGGCCGACGTGGCCATCCTGTCCGCCGCGCTCGACCTGCTGATCGAGCAGGGCGCCCAGCAGACCAGCATCGAGCAGGTGGCCAGGCGGGCCGGGGTGACGCGGGCGACGGTCTACCGCAGGTTCGCCGGCAAGACGGAGCTGCTGGTACGGACGCTGGAGTGGGCCAACCACGACGACGACCCCGGATTCACCGGCTGGCGCGACCTCGAGCACATGTTCGGCGACTGGGCGGCCTACCTGGCGGAGCCGCGCAACCGGCTGCTGCTGCGCCGCCTCTACGGCAGCCGCGACGACCACCCCGAGCTGATGGCGGCCTACCGGCTGGTCAGCGGCGGGCGGCGGGAGGCGGCGGTGCGGGCGGCGCTGGCCGGGGCACGGGCGGCGGGACGCCTGCCCGCGGAGGTGGACGTGGACGTGGTGCGGGAGCTGCTGAGCGCGGCGGTGCTGTACCACGTGGGCACCAGGCCCGACGACCAGGAGCCGGGCCAGATCCGGGCGTACTTCATGACGATCATGAAACAGCTCGGCCTCCGGTCCTGACCGCGCCGGCGGGGAGCTGCGGATAAGCCCTGGTCGGGGCCGTGTCCGGTCTGACGGAACGCGAGCTGACCAGATTACATTTCAGTCAGCAAAATAACGTTTCACGTCACCTCTTGCTTTCCGAACACGATCTCTTCACCCTTCTCGACAGAGGCGTGAAGATCACCTCTCGCCTTGTCATGAAGGAGAGACAGTGCCCCACACCCCCCGTTGGCGGACGGTCCTGATCGGGATCGTCACCGCCGCTGGTCTCTTAGCCCCGCAGGCCGCGGCGAACGCCGCGCCTGACCCGGGAAAGATCGACCCGGCCGTCCAGGCCGAGCTCGAGCGGAACGACAAGGCCACCTTCTGGGTCCGGATGAAGGGGGCCGCCGACCTGAGCGGCGCCCGCCGGGCCGTCACCAAGGAGGCCAAGGCCGAGCTGGTCTTCGATGCCAAGAGCGCCCGCGCGAAGGCCTCCCAGACGGGCCTGCGCGAGCTGCTGGACTCGCACCACGCCGAGTACACCCCCTTCTGGATCGTCAACGCGGTCAAGGTGACCGCGAGCGAGAAGCTGGCCGCCGAGATCGCGAGCCTGCCCGAGGTCGACCGGATCGCCCCGACCCGTACGGTCTCCCTGCCCAAGCCGATCACCGGCAAGGCGGAGCCCCAGGTACGCGCCACGACGGCGGGCAAGGGCGTGCAGGCGGTCGAGTGGAACATCGACCGGGTGAACGCCCCGCGCGTCTGGGACGAGCTGGGCGACCGCGGTGAGGGCATCGTGATCGCCCACATCGACACCGGCGCCCAGTTCGACCACCCCGAGCTGCTGGAAAGCTACCGGGGCAGGAACCAGGACGGCACGTACAGCCACGACTACAACTGGTTCGACCCGGGCGAGGTCTGCCCGAGCGCGGCGCCGTGCGACAACAACGGCCACGGCACGCACACCATGGGCACGATGGTCGGCAAGAACGGCATCGGCGTGGCCCCCGGCGCGAAGTGGATCGCCGCGAAGGGCTGTGAGGTCAACACCTGCTCCGACGCCTCGCTGCTGGCGGCCGGCCAGTGGATCGTGCGGCCCACCGACCTCAACGGCCAGAACCCGCGTCCTGACCTGGCGCCGGACATCGTCAACAACTCCTGGGGCGGCGACGGCTTCGACCCGTGGTACAAGGAGGTCGTCGACTCCTGGCTGGCGGCCGGCATCTTCCCGGCCTTCTCCAACGGCAACGAGGGCCCGTCCTGCCGCAGCAGCGGCTCGCCCGGCCAGTACGTGACCTCGTACAGCGCCGGCGGTTTCGACATCGACAACAACCTGTACGCCAGGAGCAGCAAGGGCGAGGGCGAGAACGGCGAGATCAAGCCGAACATCGCCGCCCCCGGCGTCAACGTGCGCTCCTCGACGCCCGGCGACGCCTACGCCAGCTTCACCGGCACCTCGATGGCCTCGCCGCACGTGGCGGCCACGGTGGCGCTGATCTGGTCGGCGGCTCCAGGGCTGACGGGCGACATCCCGGCCACCCGGGCGCTGCTGGACGGCTCCGCCTTGGACGTCTCCGACACCAGCTGCGGCGGCACCGCGGCCGACAACAACGTCTGGGGCGAGGGCAGGCTCGACACCTACGCCGCGGTGAAGGCCGCGCCGGACGAGGGTCTGGGCAGCCTGTCCGGCACGGTCGCCGCGAACGGCCAGGCCGTGCCCGGCGCGTCGATCGTCGTCACCGGCCCGCTGACCCGCACGGTGAGCACGGGCGCGGACGGCACGTACACCATCCCCCGCCTGCTGCCCGGCGACTACCGGCTGACCGCGGAGAAGTTCGGCTACGGCCGGACCGAGGTGGACGTCACGATCGCGGCCGAGCAGGCCGCGGTCGCCGATGTGACCATGCCCGTGCTGCCGGCCGGCAGCGTGTCCGGCACGGTGACCACGGCCGGCGCCCCCGAGGCCGGCGCGACGGTGGCGGCCTCGGGCACGCCGGAGCGCGCGACGACCGACGCGACCGGGCACTACCGGCTGACGCTGCCGCAGGGCTCGTACGAGCTGGTCGTCACGCCCGCCTCGCGCTGCTCCAGCGGCGCGAACGCGTCCGTCACGGTGGACGGCGACGTGGTCGAGGACATCGAGCTGCCGCTGCGCGGCGACAACTTCGGCTACACCTGCGCGAGCGGCGCGCAGCCGTACGTGGCGGGCACGGAGAAGCTGGCGCTGACCGGCGACGACGTCTCCCAGCAGGTGACGCTGCCGTTCCAGGTGCCGTTCTACGGGACGGGCCAGAACAGCGCGTCGATCAGCGCGAACGGCTTCATCACGTTCGGGACCGGCGGGGCCACGGCCTCCAGCAACAGCCAGCTCCCGGCGACGAACGCGCCGAACAACGGGATCTATCCGTTCTGGGACGACTTCGTGCTGGACGACCAGGGCGGCGTCTACACGGCGGTGACGGGCACGGCGCCGCGCCGCACGTTCGTGGTCGAGTGGCGCAACGTCGCCTTCTTCGGCGCACTCACGACGCGGGTGTCGTTCTCGGCGCTGCTGGGTGAGGACGGCTCCGTCGCGTTCCGCTACAAGGACATCGACACCGGCCGTGACCAGGGCGGCTCGGGCACGATCGGCATCGAGAACGCGACCGGCACCGACGGCCTGATGTACTCCTTCGAGGAGGCCGTCCTGTCGACGGGGCAGGGCCTGACGTTCACCGCGAGCCGGCACGGCCTGGTCGCGGGCAAGGTCACCGACGCCAACGACGGCGACCCGATCTCCGGGGCGACGGTGAAGGTGGGCGACGTGGCCGAGTTCACGTCCGGCGCGGACGGCACGTTCAGCGGGCAGGTGCTGGCCGGCGACTACGAGGTCGTGGTGTCGAAGGAGAACTACGGCACGTTCACGCAGGCCGTCACGGTCGCGCCGACGGCCATCACGCGGATCGACACGGCGCTGGTCACCGGGCGGGTGAGCGCGTCGGTGGCGGAGCTGACCGTGGTGATGCCGCCTGGGGCGACCCGCAATCGCACGCTGGAGCTGACGAACCTGGGCTCGCCGACGCCGTACACGGTGACCGGCGAGTCCTGGTTCACGGTGACGCCGGCGGCCGGTGAGCTGGCCAAGGGCAAGGAGGTGAGCCTGAAGGTGACGGTGTCGAGCGCCGGCGTGACGCCGGGCACGCTCCGCGAGGGCAAGCTGGTCGTCAAGTCCACCAGCGGACGGCAGCCCGAGATCGAGGTCAAGGTCACGGTCGTGGTGCCGAAGCACCAGGTCGCCATCGACGTCGGCGCCACGAGGAACTTCGTGGACGCGGCCGGTGACACCTGGACGCCGGACCGGAAGTACGCCCGGGGCGGCTACGGCTACGTGACCAACGAGAACCGCACGGCGAGCACGTCCAGGAGCATCGCCGGCACGCCCGACCAGGCGCTGTTCAGGACGGCCAGGGAGTCGATGCTGGAATACCGCTTCGACAACGTCCCCAACGGGACGTACACCGTCGAGCTGGACTTCGCCGACGTCAAGAACACGAAGATGGGCAAGCGGGTCTTCGACGTGCTGGTCGAGGGAGAGCTGGCGATCCCGGCGCTGGACCTGGCGCTGGAGGCGGGCACGTACACGGCGGTGAGCAGGCAGTACACGGTCAGGGTGACCGACGGCCAGCTCAACGTGCGCTTCGCGACCCGGCAGGGCGCGACGATCGTGAACGGGCTGCGCATCTCCGAGCGTCCGGACCGGACCGCTCCGTAGCAGGGTTCGTCACTTGACAGGGCCCGCTCCGCCACGTGGCGGGGCGGGCCCGCGTCATACGGGGGCACCCGGTATACCGCGCACGGCCGGCATATGTTACTGGTTGGTACATGAGACGCGTGCGGATCCAGCGCGATCTTCCGGTGCCGATGCCCGACGGCGTGACGCTGCTGGCCGATCACTACGTTCCCCCTGGTGACGGGCGGGCTCCCGTCATCCTGATGCGCTCGCCGTACGGCCGGCGCGGCCTGTTCGGCCTCTACTACGGGCGCGGCTTCGCCCGGCAGGGCTTCCACGTCGTCATCCAGAGCTGCCGGGGCGGCTTCGGCTCGGGCGGCCTGCTCGACCCCCTCGGTGACGAGCACGACGACGGGCTGGCCACCGTGGCCTGGCTGCGCGAGCAGCCCTGGTACGGCGGCTCGTTCGCCATGTTCGGCCCGTCCTACCTGGGCTACACGCAGTGGGCCGTGGCCCCCTACGCCGGGCCCGAGCTCAAGGCCATGGCCGTGCAGATCACCGCCTCCCAGTTCAGGGACGCGGCGTACGTGGGCGGGGCGTTCGCGCTGGAGTCGGCGCTGAGCTGGACCACGCTCACCGACGGCATGTCCCGCCGCTTCGGCGGGACCGCCGCGCTGACCGCGCCCCGGCTCACCCGCAGGGCGGTCCTGTCGAACCGTCCCGTGGCGGAGCTCGACCTGGTCTCAGCCGGGCGGACGCTGCCGTTCTTCCAGGACCTGCTCGCGCACCACGCCGACCCGGCCGTCCCCTACTGGGACAAGCGCGACTTCTCCCCGAAGGTGGGCGAGGTGGACGCCGCCGTCACCATGCTCGGCGGCTGGTACGACGTGTTCCTGCCGTGGCAGCTGAAGGACTACGCGGCGCTGCGCGCGGCGGGCCGGCGGCCGTACCTGACGATCGGCCCCTGGTACCACATCGACAGCCGGCACGGCCGGCCCACCATGGCGGAGGCGTCGGCCTGGTTCCGCGCGCACCTGCTCGGCGACCGGTCGGGGCTGCGCGCCGATCCGGTGCGCCTCTACGTGACGGGCGCCGGGGAGTGGCGCGACTACCCCGACTGGCCGGTGCCCGGGATGCGGGAGCAGCGCTGGCACCTCCAGCCCGGGTTCGGGCTCGGGCCCGAGGGGCCGGCCGGGTCGGGGCCCGACCGTTTCCGCTACCACCCGTCGCACCCGACGCCGGTGATCGGCGGGCCGGTTCTGCTGGGCGACTCCAGGCCGCGTGACCAGCGGCGGCTGGAGCGGCGCCGCGACGTGCTGGTCTACAGCTCGGCCGGGCTGGACGCGGACACCGAGATGATCGGCCCGGTGCGCGCCGAGCTGTTCCTGCGCTCCAGCACGCCGTACGTGGACGTGGTGGTGCGGGTGTGCGACGTCCATCCGGACGGGCGCTCGTACAACGTGTGCGAGGGCGTGCGGCGGCTCGGGCCCGGCTATGGTGAGGACGTGCGCCGGGTTGAGGTGGATCTGTGGCCGATCGGGCACCGGTTCCGGCGCGGCCACCGGATCAGGGTGCACGTCGCGGCGGGAGCGTACCCGACGATCGCCCGCAATCCCGGCACCGGCGATCCGCTCGGCGCGGACGGGGCGATGGTGCCCGCCGACGTCGAGGTGTTCCACTCCCCCGACCGGCCCTCCGCCGTGGTGCTGCCGCTGTGCGCGCCTCAAGGCTGATGTCGCTGGTCCTGCTGCTGCAGGGCCGGGGCGGGATGACGGCGGCCGAGCTGGCCAGGGAGCTGGAGGTCTCCGAGCGCACCGTGCACCGCGACGTGCTGGCGCTGTCGGAGGCGGGCGTGCCGGTCTACGCCGACCGGGGGCGGGGCGGCGGCTACCGGCTGCTGGACGGCTACCGCACCCGGCTGACCGGGCTCGACCGGGCCGAGGCGGAGGCGCTGTTCCTGTCGGGGGTGCCGGCCGCGCTGCGCGAGATGGGGCTGCAGGAGGTGGCGGCCACGGCCCGGCTGAAGGCCGCCGCCGCGCTCTCCCCCGCGCTGCGTGACGCGCCCGCGACCGCGGCCCAGCGCTTCCACCTGGACGCGCCCGGCTGGTTCGCCGGCGGCGATCCGCCTCCTGCCGCCCTGGCGCCGCTGGCCAGGGCGGTGTGGAGCGACCGGCGCGTCTCGGCGCTCTACCGCGACCGCCCGCGCGTGCTCGAACCGTACGGCCTCGTCCTCAAGGCCGGGGCCTGGTACCTGGCCGCCCGCCTCAAGGCGCGGACGCTGATCTTCCGGGTGCACCGGTTCGGCGAGATCACCGTGCTGGACGAGACGTTCGACCGCGATCCCGACTTCGACCTGGCCGCGTTCTGGGCCGAGCAGTCGGCCGAGTTCACCCGGTCCCTGCTGCGCGAGGTGGTCACGCTGCGGCTCAGCGAGCACGGCGTACGGATGCTGCGCCACGTCGCCGACCCCGCCGCGCTGGCGGACGCGCTGGCCTCGCTGGAGCCCGACGGGACCATGCGGCTGGCGGTGGAGTCGCTGCCGGTGGCGTTCGCGCAGGTGCTGCGGTTCGGGGCGGAGGCGGAGGTGCTCGATCCGCCGCGGTTGAGGGCGATGCTCGCCGAGGCCGCCGCCCGCATGGCGGAGCTCTACCGATAAGCCTTCCAGTCGTCCTTCCGGTCCGCGCCCGGCTCCTTCGCCTGACGTTCCCGTGCCTCGGTGATGTAGCTCCAGACGCGCGGCCGGCTGCCGTCCACGTCCGTCAGCCCGTACGCGACGGCCAGCTCCTCGCTGCTGACCGACCGGCCCGACCAGCGCTGCCGGTCCGGGTCCTGGGCCACGGCGGCCACGCCCCTGCCGACGTAGGCGGGGGTCTCGGAGACCATCCAGGCGCTGTCCACCTCGGCCTCGCGCCAGTTGTCCTCGGTGACGCCGAAGCCTTCGAGCATGGCCTCGGACCGCAGGAAGCCGGGCGTCACGGCCAGCCCCGTGCCCCCGTAGGGGCGCAGCTCGTTCGACCAGGCGAAGCCCAGCCGGTTCACCGACATCTTGGCCAGGTCGTAGTAGACGTTCTCGCGGTAGCGGGTCTCGTTGAACGACCAGGTGCCGTCGGTGACCTCCACGGCCAGGCCGCCCGGCTCCTTGATCAGCAGCGGCAGCAGGTGCCTGGCGCTGATGATGTGGGTCTCGATGGCCAGCCTGAGCAGCCGCAGGCCGTTGTCCAGGTCGTGCTTCCAGACCGGGGTGTCCCACTCCCAGAGGCCGTCGCCGCCCCACACGTCGTTGACCAGCACGTCGAGCCTTCCCTGCTCCCGCTCGACGCGCGCGGCCAGCTCCCGCGCCTGGTCCCGCTCCAGGAAGTCGCACCGTACGGGGACACCGGCGCCGCCGGCCGCCGTGACCAGCTCGGCCGTCTCCTCGATGGTCTCCGGCCTGTTCATCTCCGAGCGCTGCTCGCGCGTGCTCCTGCCCGCGCAGTACACCGTCGCGCCGGCCGCCCCCAGGGCCACCGCGATGCCTCGTCCCGTTCCGCGGGTCGCGCCCGCCACCAAAGCGATCATGCGCACGATCGTGCCGCTGAAAGCCGACATCTCATGTCATGTTTTTCCGCGGAACCCTGTGATAAGCAGGGAGTTACCATGAACGGCGAATTCGAGCTCCGCGGGGTCAACCACGTCGCGCTGGTCTGCTCGGACATGAAGCGGACCGTCGACTTCTACTCGGGCGTGCTGGGCATGCCGCTGATCAAGACCATCGAGCTGCCCATGGGCTGGGGGCAGCACTTCTTCTTCGACTGCGGGGGCGGCAACGCGCTGGCCTTCTTCTGGTTCCCCGACGCGCCCGACGGCGTGCCGGGCGTGTCCGCGCCGAAGAACCTGCCCGACCGCGGCGAGCTGCTGTCGGCCGTGGGCTCGATGAACCACATCGCCTTCGACGTGCCGCCGGAGCGGATCGAGGAGTATCGCGACCGGCTCGTCGCCAAGGGCATCGACGTCGGCGTGCTGCTCAACCACGACGACAGCGAGTTCGGCGTGGCGCCGAAGATGCACGACGGCGTCTTCGTCCGGTCCATCTACTTCAAGGACCCGGACGGTGTGCTGGTCGAGTTCGCCGCCTGGACCCGGAAGGTCGGCGAGCCCGGCGACGTCAGGCACGAGCCGAGAACCGCCGCCGACCGGACGGTGTGACCGTTCGCCGCACGCGGGCGACCACTCGTCGATCGGGACTGACGATCGCGGCGCGCGCGTGCCTAAGGTTTGAGCGGTGTGGCCGTGTTCCGGGGTCTCGGAAGTCAAGATTTCATCCCGGCATTTAGGCCAAACCGTAATACAGCAGACATTGGGTTTAATACCGCTGTAAAGTTACTCTCCCTCCATTGACGAGTTGTCAGGAGCCGGTCATCAACGGCTCCTGATCCATTCATCGGAGGGTCGATGACTACCGGGGAACCCGGGCAGCCGCGAACTGACCGCAGCCCATGGAACTGGCTGCTGGTCCTGCCGATCGTGCTGCCGTTGCTGACGTTCCTGTTCAACGCCGACGAGCCCCGCCTGTTCGGCTTCCCGCTCTTCTACTGGCTGCAGATCGCCTTCATCGTGGTGGGCGTCGTGTCCACGACCATCGTCTACCGGATGACCAAATGAGCGCGCACACGACCGAGCTGGTCGTCTTCATCGTGCTGTTCCTCATCGTCAGCGGCATGGGCTTCGTGGCCGCGCGCTGGCGGCGGCCGAGCGACCTGGCCAGCCTGAACGAGTGGGGGCTCGGCGGTCGCAGCTTCGGCTCCTGGGTCACCTGGTTCCTCATCGGCGGCGACCTCTACACCGCCTACACGTTCGTGGCGGTGCCCGCGCTGGTGTTCAGCGCCGGCGCCCTCGGCTTCTACGCGCTGCCGTACACCGTGGTGGTCTATCCGCTGGTGTTCCTGGTGCTGGCGCGGATGTGGTCGGTCTCGCACGTGCACGGGTTCGTCACGCCGGCCGACTTCGTCCGGGCCCGGTTCGGGTCGCCGACGCTGGCGCTGGCCGTCGCGATCACCGGCCTGGTGGCCACGATGCCGTACATCGCGCTGCAGCTCGTCGGCATCGAGGCGGTGCTCAAGGCGATGGGCATCACCGGGCACCTGCCGATCATCATCGCGTTCGCGATCCTGGCCGCGTACACCTACCAGTCCGGCCTGCGCGCGCCCGCGCTCATCGCGTTCGTCAAGGACTCGCTGATCTACATCGTGATCCTCGCCGCGGTCATCTACATCCCGGCGCAGCTGGGCGGCTGGGACTCGATCTTCGACGCGGCCAAGGCCAAGTTCGACGCCTCGGCGGCGCCCGCCGACGGCATCATCCTGAACGCGAACAACCAGCTCCAGTACATCACCCTGGCCTTCGGCTCGGCGCTGGCGCTGTTCCTCTACCCGCACAGCCTCACCGGCGTGCTCGCCTCCAAGAACCGCAACGTGATCAAGCGGAACATGTCGGCGCTGCCCGCCTACAGCCTCGTGCTCGGCCTGATCGCACTGCTCGGCTTCATGGCCATCGCGGCCGGCGTCAAGCCCGTCACCACCGGCGGCAAGGCCGACACGAACACGATCGTGCCGGTGCTGTTCGACCAGATGTTCCCCGACTGGTTCACCGGCGTGGCCTACGCCGCCATCGGCATCGGCGCGCTCGTCCCCGCGGCGATCATGTCGATCGCGGCGGCGAACCTGTTCACCCGCAACATCTACCGCGAGTACATCAACAAGGACGCCACCGACGCGCAGGAGGCCGGCGTCTCCAAGATCGCGTCGCTGCTGGTCAAGGTGGGCGCGGTGCTGTGCATCCTGCTCCTCGACCCGCAGTTCTCGATCGACCTGCAGCTCATCGGCGGCGTGGTCATCCTGCAGACGCTGCCGTCGGTGGCGCTGGGCCTGTACACGCGCTGGTTCCACAAGGGCGGGCTGATCGCCGGCTGGGCGGCCGGCCTCGGGGCGGGCATGTGGATGCTCTACCTCATCCCCAACCCGGCCAACGGCAAGCAGCACTTCGGCGGCTCGGCGTTCGGGCTGGCGAACCTGGGCTTCGACACCAAGATGACGGTCTACGCCGGGTTCCTGGCGCTGGGGGTCAACCTGGTGGTGGCGGCGCTGGGCACGCTGATCTTCCGGGCCGCCAAGGTCGCGGACGGCAAGGACGCGACGGCGCGGGACGACTACTTCGCCGACGAGGGCGACCCCAAGGTCAAGGATCTGGATCTGACCGGCTCCCACTGACCCCTTTCCACCGCGCACGGCCCGCTCTCCCGCACGGGGGAGCGGGCCGCGTGCGTTGTTCACGAGGTGAGGTAGCCGGGGTTGGCCACCTCCAGTTTCGCGCGCACGGCCTGCTCCAGGACGGCGACGAGGGCGGAGTCGTCGGGGACGCGGCCCTCGCGGACGGCCGCGGCCAGCTCGGCGTCGTCCGCCACGCCCAGCGCGGCCAGGCTCGCGGCGTGCCGCTCGGCCTCGGCGGGGCCGAGCTCGATCTCCCGCTCGACCATGCCGAGCACGTTGATGGCGACGCGGGTGTGGTAGCGGGTCCTGCCGTCCACGGCCGGCAGCACGTCGGTCTCCAGGAAGTCGCGTACGGCGGCCACCAGCTCGGCCGCGCTGGGCACGTCGTGCGGTTCGGTACGGGTCACACCGTCCTCCCTAGCAGAGTAGGAGCCTGCTCCCAAGAGCGATTCGTCCTGGCGGCGGAGGATTCGCGGGAGATGGCGGGCGATGGTGGAAACATGCGCCTCGAAGCCCTCGTGACAGCCCCCTTGACGGTCATCGCGGCCGCAGGCCTGGCGGTGTCGGCGACCCTCCCCGCCGCCGCAGCAGCACACGCCACCCTCACGCCCGCCGTCACCACGGCCCGCCTTCCCACCACCACGCCCGCCGTCACCACGGCCCAGCTCCCCACCACCACGCCCGCCGTCACCACGGCCCAGCTCCCCTTCACAGCGCCCGCCGTCACGGCGGTCCGGCGTGCCGCCTCCGAGTCCGGGCCTGGGGCGCCGCATGAGTGTGCCGAAGCTGTCGTGCGGTGTGACGGGACGATCGGCGTGCCGCTGGACTGGGACGATCCGGCGTCCGAGCGGATCGAGGTCGC
This sequence comes from Nonomuraea fuscirosea, assembly GCF_035917475.1. Taxonomy (NCBI): domain Bacteria; kingdom Bacillati; phylum Actinomycetota; class Actinomycetes; order Streptosporangiales; family Streptosporangiaceae; genus Nonomuraea; species Nonomuraea fuscirosea. The sequence goes on from NZ_CP109074.1 coordinate 5,161,757, forward strand.
GTTCGCCTGGATCCCCGCCGCGAAGCGGGCGACCGGGACGATTCTCGCCAATCCCGGCGGCCCGCTCCCCGCGCTGCCCGACGTGCCGCGACTGACGCAGACGCTCGGACCCGTGCTCGACCAGCGGAACCTGCTGGTCGTCGATCCTCGCGGCCTGGGCGCGTCCTCCCCGCTGCTGTGCCCGGGCCTGAAGCTGACCGACCCGGACAGCGTCGCGGCCTGCGCCGCGCACCTGGGACCGCGCATCCGCTTCTTCACCGCCGACCAGGCCGTCCGGGACATGGACGCGGTACGCCGCGCGCTCGGCGCCGGCCCGGTCACCTTCTACGGCAACTCCTACGGCACCGCCTACGCCCAGGCGTACGCCGCCCAGCGCCCCGAGGGCCTGGCGGCGGCGTTCCTGGACAGCACGACGATCACCGGGCCTGACGGGCACGTCCTGTGGCCGATGCGGTCCAGGCCCGAGCTCATGAGCTTCGTCTGCGGCCGCTCGCGCGCCTGCCGTGAGCTGCCCGGCGGCCCGGAGCGCACCTTCGCCCGCCTGGTGGCGCACCTGCGCGCGCACCCCGACCCCGAGGTGCCCCTGCCCGCGCTCAACGGCGTGGGGCGGATGACGGAGCCGGTCTTCGGCCGGGAGGCGAACGCCGCCGCGACGGCGTACCTGGCCGGTGATCCCGCGCCGCTGCGCCGGCTGGCGGGAGTGCTGAAGGGCGTCCCGAGCCAGCCGATCGAGGGCGCCGAGTGGGCCGGGTACCTGGCCTACCGGTGCGGCGACGGGTCCTTCCCGTTCGACCGGGACGCGGGCCCGGCCGAGCGGCTGGCCCAGCTGGAGCGGTACTTCGAGCGGGAGCGGCCGCTGGCGCCGTTCACGCCCGCCGACCTCGGGCTCGACGCGGGCTCCGGGCTGGAGTTCTGCGTGAACTGGCCGACGCCGCGCCCCGCTCCCGTGCTGCCGCCGCACGCGGACCTGCCCGCCGTTCCGGTGCTGGTCGCCGGCGGGGACTTCGACACGCACACGCCCGCCGAGGTGGCCCGTGCGATGCGCGTCTTCCCGCGGGCGACGTTCGTACGGGTGCCGTTCGGCACGCACAGCCTCGCGTGGGGGCCGGGGGCGGCCGGGGAGTGCGTGCGGGCGATGCTGCGCTCGTTCGTGCTCGACCATCGGGTGCCGCGGACGCGGTGCGCCGCGGAGAACTACCGGGCCTCGGGAGCGTTCCCCCGCTCGCTCGCCGAGGTCGCGCCGGTGCCCGCGCCCGGGCTGGACGTGGAGCGGCGGCGGGTACTGGCGGCCGGGTACGCCACCGCCGCCGACGCCGTCGCCCGCCGCAACCCGTACAACCTGGTGCACGGGAGGCTGACCGAGCAGGCCGGGCTGCGCGGCGGGAAGGTGACCTTCGGGTCCGGCACCATCGACCTCGACGGGGCCGCGTTCGTGCCCGGGGTGGCGGTGACCGGCCGGATCACGCTCCAGCCCGACGGGGAGGCGGTGGCCGCGCTCACCGTCTCCCCCAACGCCTCGAACGGCGGGGCTGAGGGGCGGGTGTATCGGGTGGAGCTGGTGTGGGAGGCGTTCACCGCTCAGGAGCGGCCCGCGCTGTCCGGATCCTTCGACGGAACGCCGGTCGAGGTCCCCGGGCGACCCTGACCACGCCCGGCAAGGCGCAGCGTCCACGTGTCCCCGGCGAAGACGCGAACCATGCCTCCGGACAGCGGCGCGAGCCCGCCGTCCGACATGTCCCCCGGCAAAGCGGGGGACATGTCGCCTTTATCAGCGTCCGATCATGTACCGGCTAGTCTGCGCACATGCACACACAGTCCTCCCTCGACCCGGGTCCCGTGCTCGGTCCCAGGCTCATCCGGGCCGAGATCTTCGTCGTGATGTCGGTCTCGCTCGGCGCCAGCGCCGTGGTGGCGTTCGTGCGGCTGATCGGGGCGCTCACGGCGCCGAGGGAGCTCAAGGGCCAGCACGCGGTGCTCGTCGGGTCGATGGCACCGGGACGGCCCTGGCTGGACCTCACGTTGCAACTGGTCCAGATCGTGATCGCGGTGGCGCCGGTGGGGCTGGTGGCGTACCTGCTGGTGCGTTCGGGCGAATCGCTGCGCACGATCGGCGCCGACTTCCGCCGGCCCGGCGGCGACCTGGCGCGCGGGGCGGTGCTCGCGGCCGCGATCGGCGGGTCAGGGCTGGCGTTCTACCTGGTGGTGTGGGCGGCGGGGGTGAACCTGACCGTCGTCCCCGGGCAGTTGCCCCAGGAGTGGTGGCAGGTGCCGGTGCTGCTGCTGGCCGCGGCGCAGAACGGGCTGCTGGAGGAGGTGCTGGTCGCCGGTTACCTGCTGCACCGCCTGGGCCAGGCCGGATGGACGCCGTGGAAGGCGCTGGCCGTGTCGGCGCTGTTGCGCGGGTCGTACCACCTGTATCAGGGTTTCGGGGGGTTCGTCGGGAACGTGGTGATGGGGCTGGTGTTCGGGAAGATGTACCAGCGGTGGGGCCGGGCGATGCCGCTGGTGGTGGCGCACACGCTGATCGACGCCGTGGCCTTCGTCGGGTACGCCTTCCTGCACGGCAAGGTCAGCTGGCTGCCCTGAGACGGTTGACCCTCGCCGGGGATCCGAGGTTGGGTGAATCATGAGCTTCGCGGTCCCCGACAGCGTCCGCCCGGTGCGTGACGCCGTGTACGCGTTCATGACCGAGCGGGTGGAGCCCGCCGAGCCCGTGCTGCACGCGGGCGGTCCCGAGGCGGCGGCGGTCCTGGACGAGCTGCGTGCCCAGGCCAAGAAGGAGGGTCTGTGGGCGCTCGGTCATCCGCGTGAGCTGGGCGGGGGCGGGCTGCCGTTCCTCGACTACGTCTACGTCAACGAGGTGCAGGGGCGCAGCGAGTACGGGCAGCTCGCGCTCGGCACGTACACGCTGCAGGACTCGCTGATGCTGCACGAGCACGCCTCGCCCGGGCAGCGCGAACGCTATCTGGAGCCGCTGGTGCGCGGCGACATCTCGCCGAGCTTCGCGATGACCGAGCCGTCTGTCTCCAGCAGCGACCCCACGCAGATCACCACCTCCGCCGTGCTCGACGGGGACGAATGGGTGATCAACGGGCACAAGTGGTTCACCACGGGGGCGTCGCGGGCGGCGTACACGACCGTGATGTGCAGGACCGAGCCGGACGCGCCGCCGCATCGGGCCTTCTCCATGATCCTGGTGCCGACGGACACGCCGGGCTACACCATCGTGCGCGAGACGCCGGTGCTGGGGCTCGACGGGGCGCACTGCGAGGTGCGGTACGAGGACGTGCGCGTCCCCGCCGGCAACCTGCTCGGGCCGCGCGGGCAGGGGTTCGTCATCGCGCAGAAACGGCTCGGCCCCGGCCGGATCTTCCACTGCATGCGCTGGCTCGGCCAGGCGCAGCGGGCCTTCGACCTGATGTGCCGCAGGCTGCACGAGCGCACCGCGTTCGGCGAGCCGCTGACCGCCAAGCAGCTCATGCGGCAGCACGTGTTCGACTCCTACACCGAGATCCAGTCCGCCCGGCTGCTCACGCTGCACGCCGCCGGCGTCGTCGACTCGGCCCCCGGCGCGCAGGCGCGGGTGGAGATCGGGGCGATCAAGGTGGTGGGCGCGCGGATGCTGCACAACGTGATCGACCGGGCCATCCAGGTGTACGGCGCCGCCGGGCTGACCCCGGACACGCCGCTGGACCGGATGTACCGGCACGCGCGGGCCGGGCGGATCTACGACGGGCCGGACGAGGTGCACGTCGACTCGGTGGGGCGGCGGATCCTGGGCACGTACGCGGCGGGCGGCTCGTGGGAGTTCGGCCTGCGATGAGCGATCCGCAGGCGATCGTCCGCGCGGCGTTCGGGGCGGGGGCGGTGGTCGCGTCCAGCGCCCGGCTGCCCGGCGGCGCCTCCCGTGAGACCTGGGCCCTCGACGTGGTCGGCCCGGACGAGGGCCGGCACGAGCTGATCCTGCGGCTCGACTCGCCCGGCGCCCCGGCGGAGGCCGGTGCCGGGCTCGCCGCCGAGGCCGGGCTGATGCGCGCCGCGGCGGGAGCGGGGGTGCCGGTGCCGCGGATCGTCGCCTGCGGGGAGTCGTACATCCTGATGACCCGCGTGCCGGGCGAGACGATCCCGCGCAAGATCCTGCGGGACGACGCGTACGCTCCCGCCAGGCCCCGGCTGGCCCGCCAGTGCGGGCAGGCGCTGGCCGCCGTGCACCGGATGCCGCTGTCGTCGGCGCCCCCGTCGGAGGAGCAGGACCCGCTGCTGCGCTGGCGCGACGTGCTCGACCAGCTCGGCGAGCCACATCCGGTGTTCGAGCTGGCGCTGCGGCGGCTGGCCGGCACCCGGCCGCGCGGCCGGCGGCACACGGTCGTGCACGGCGACTTCCGCAACGGCAACCTCATCGTCGGGCCTGAGGGCATCAGGGCGGTGCTCGACTGGGAGCTCGCCCACGTCGGCGACCCCCTGGAGGATCTGGGGTGGTTGTGCGTGAAGGCGTGGCGGTTCGGCTCGCCGCTGCCCGTGGGCGGGTTCGGCTCCTATGACGAGCTCGTCGGGGCGTACGAGGAGGCGGGCGGCCAGCCGGTGGACCGGGACGCGCTGCGCTGGTGGGAGACGTTCGGCGTGCTCAAGTGGGGTGTCATCTGCGTGATGCAGACCATGCGGCACCTGCGCGGCGGGGCGCGGTCGGTGGAGCTGGCGGCGATCGGGCGGCGCGTGTGCGAGACCGAATGGGACCTGCTGCGGCTGCTGGACGAGCCCTCCGCCGACCCCACGTCTACCGATCGGCCCTGACTGCCTTGCGAGGCATGGCGACGGGGACGATGGTGGCGGCGATCACGTCCACCAGGCCCTCCACCACCTGGGCGCGTTCGACCTCCGGATGCTCCAGCCACCAGTCCCCCGTGGCCTGCACCATGCCGACGAACGCGTGGCCGAGCACCTGCGCCCGGACCGGGTCGGGCACCACCCGCTCGGCGGCCAGCACCGCGCCGAGCTCCTCCCCCAGGCCGCGGACCAGCGAGGTCATGTGGGAGCGGACCCTGGTGTCCTCGGCGCTGGCCCGGTGGAACAGGAACCGGTAGAGGTTGAGGTTGGCCGAGACGAGGTCGAGGTAGACGCCGATGGCCGCCGTGGCCCGGCCGCGCAGGTCGGCCCCGGTCCGGCCGAACTCCGGCCGCAGCCGGCCGATGACCGTGCCCACGTGGCGGTCGGCCAGCGCCTGGTAGAGGCCGCGTTTGTCGCCGAAGTGGCGGTAGAGGATGGGCTTGGTGACGCCCGCCTCGGCGGCGATGGCCGCCATCGAGACCTCGGGGCCCTCCTTCATGATGACCCGGTCGGCCGCGTCGAGCAGCGCCCTGCGCCGATCCGGATCCCGCCCGCTCACCTGTCCAGGATAGATCGCAGCCGGGCGGGGAGCAGCGCCGAGAGCACGAGGAGGGCGCCGAGGAGCGCGTACAGGCCGGTCAGGCCGGCCAGGGTTCCCGGCGGCTCGCCCAGCTCGGCCCACGGCGCGGCCTCCGGCGCCGACCAGGGCAGGCCGCCGGCGCGGGCGTAGGGCAGCGTGCCCGCCACGCCCACGGCGGCGTCGAGGTCCAGGGCGAACAGCGTGCCCGCCGCGGCCAGCGGCACGCCGCACGCGAGCGCCGCGGCCGGCCAGGCGGTGAGGAGCACGACGATGGCGGCCACCGCCGCGAGGTAGCCCAGCGCGGCGGGCGCGGGGGCGAACGCGGCGTTGCCCACGCGCAGGGCTCTGGCGGCGGCTTCGGTGAGGTAGTAGACGGGGACGAGCGCGGCCAGGCCGGCGACGGCGCCCAGGAGGCGGCGGGTGTGCCGGTCGCGTTTCACCCGAATGCTCCCCTCGCTTCGCCTGCTGCTCCCTTGATCGCGTACGGCGCGGCCGGCCGGGCGGGAGTTCCGGTCGCTCACCTTATCCATGGGACGGCAGCGGCAGGTGCGGAATCCGCACAGCCGGTGACGCTCTGTCATCGCGGGGGCGAAGGCGGGCGCCGTGCCGTGGTCAGCGCAGGGCGAAGCGTGGGAGCGGGCCGGCGGTGCCGAGGGCGAGGTCGGCGGCCAGGTGGCCGATCAGCGGGGTGAACTTGGCGCCATGACCCGAGCAGGGCGAGACGACCACGACGGGACCGGCCCGGTCCAGGATGAAATCCTCGTCGGGGGTGGTCGTGTAGAGGCAGACGGCCTCGGCGACCGGCTCGGGGTCGAGGCCGGGCAGGCGGCGGGCCACCCAGCCGGAGACGGCGTCCCTGGAGGCGGGGTTCACGATCCCGTCGCGGGTGCTCGCGGTCGTGGGCGTGCCCCGGTCGTGCTCGGCGACCTTGACGGCGGGCGCGGCTCCTCCGTCGGCTCCCGACGGGAGGCCGTAGAGCAGCAGTTCGTCCGTGGCCACGAGGGTGGGCCAGGCCTGGCCGGGGTCACGCTGGCGGAAGTGGAAGACCTGCTGCTGGGTGACGCGCAGCGGCGGCAGGCGCAGCGGCGCCCCGATGGCGTCCGCGAGCTCGGGCAGCCACGCTCCCGCCGCCACGACGACGGTGTCCGCCGCCAGCTCCGAGCCGTCGCCCATGCGAACCAGCGCCGAGTCCCCGCCGGTGCGCACCTCCCGCACACGCGTTCCGGTACGGATCTTCGCCCCGAGCTCGGCGGCCCGCCGGACGCACGCCGCCACGGTGGCGTCGGCGTCCACCACCCCGGCCTGCGGATGGAACAGCACCGGCCCGTCGAAGCGGGCGAACGGCCAGCGCTCCCGCGCCGCCCGCTCGGGCAGCAGCTCGCAGGCCACTCCGGCGGCCGACACCATCGCGGCCAGGCCCTCCAGGTCGCGGCCCGCGCCGACGTCGAGGCCGCCGGTCGTACGGAGCAGGGCGGTGCCCGAGTCGGACTCCAGGTCGCGCCAGCACTCCGCCGCCCGGCCGGTCAGGTCGACGTAGAAGGGGTCGTCGTAGACGCGGCGGAAGATCCGGGAGGTGCCGTGGGAGCTGCCGTGGTGGTGGCCGATCTCGTACGCCTCGATCAGGGTGACCTGGGCGCCGCGGCGGGCGAGCTGCCACGCGGTGGCCGCGCCCATCAGGCCCGCGCCGATGACGGCGATCACGGGCCGGCTCCGGTGGTGTGCCAACCGGCGCCCTCCTTCCACGGAATCCGGGCCTGGCGGGCCCGGTGGTGTCCTCGCCGGCTCATCCTAGGTCGGCGGCCGGGCGGTGCAGGCGCACGGGTCCGAACAGGCCCGTGGTGCGCTGGCCGGGGAAGACGAAGTGGGTGGGGCTGACCTCGTCCAGGTAGGCGGCCAGGGTGCCGAGGACGAGGATCTCGACGACGTTCTCGCCCTCGTCGAGATCGACGTCGAACCGGTACGGGGAGCACACGCGCACGCCGCGGGGCCGGCCGTTCACCGTCACCTCGGCCGTGCCCCTGACCCGGCCCAGGTCGAGCACGCCCGGTCCGGAGCCGGCGGTGAGCGTGGTGCGGTAGCGGACGCCGCCGCTGTAGCCGGCCAGGCCGAGCTCCTCCCAGTCGCCCAGCCGCATCCGTCCCGGGCCGCAGGTGAACCGGACGGGGCCGGTGAAGGCGGCCCCGCCGCTCGCGCCCGGGGTGGTCTGGACGACGATCTCGACCTCGCCCGGTCCAGGTCCGCCGAGCGCGGCGTGCAGTTCGACCGGGCCAAGGGCGTTCACCTCGACGCCGGTGGCGCCGGGGGGCGCGTCCAGCAGGAACCGTTCGGCCCGCGGCCGGGCGTCCGGCACGGCGAAGACGGCCGGCAGCGCGGTCGGGGTGGGGTCGAGCCAGGTCGCCTCCGGGAGGGGGTGGGGGCGTGGGAGCAGCCAGAGGGCGGCGGGGTCGCCGTACTGGCGGCGGCGTACGCGCGGCTCCGGCGTCCAGTGCGGCCCGGAGACGGCCAGGCCGTCCACCAGCACCCAGCCGTCCGACTCGACGCGGACCGTGTTGGCGCCCGGGCGCAGCAGGCCCGTCACGTCGTAGCGGCGCACGCGCGGGACGTCCGACTCGGCGTAGGGGTCGAAGCCGCCCTGTCTGCCCGCCTCCGTCCCGTTGACCAGGACCCGGCAGAACGCGGTGGCGGCCACCTGCAGCACCGCTCCCCCGTGCTCGGGCGCGGTCACGATGGTCTCCAGGGGCGCGCCCGCGATCCACTCGGGGCGGGCCGCGTCGGCGGGGTCGGCCAGCAGGCAGACGTACGCGCGCAGGTCGAGCTCCTCGTCGGGGACGAGCAGCAGCTCCAGGAGGTGCTCACCGGGCGGGACGGGGGCGCGGGACACGGCCGCGTAGCCGCGGTCGTCCAGCGGCCAGTCCGCACCGTCGATCCGCAGCGCCTTGGCCGCCCCGGCCCCGATCGCCACCCACGCGCCGCCCTGAGCGACGGCACGGGACTCGGAGCCGTCCGGAAGGAGCGGGCTGGAGTCGGTGCCGGAGCCGTCCGCGAGGGGCGGGCCGGAGTCGGTGCCGGGGGTGTCCGGGACGGTGATGAGGGTGCGGAAGGCGGCCTCCATGCCCGCGCCGGTACGGCCGAACGCGAGGAACTCGACCGGCACCCGTCCCTTCGGCCCCAGTGTCTCCCGGTGCACGGGGTCCTTGCGCTGTCCGCGTGAGGACGACCAGACCGACGGCGTCCACGCTCCGCCGCCGACGCGCTGCTCGCCGCGCGGCCCGAACGTGACGTCCACCGGCTCCCCGTCCGGGGTGCGCAACGTCCAGCCTTCGACGCCCGCGCCGCCGCCGAAGTCGGACCAGGTGTCGTCGAGGGTGGGCACCAGTTCGACGTCCCACTCCGCGTCTTCCAGCTCCGCCGCCACGGTGTACGCGGGCCGTGGCGCGGGCTCCGGCCGGGTGCCGTCGAACACCAGCAGCGCCGCGGGGCCGTCGTCGAACGGGACGCGCACCCGTACGGCGTCGCCGTCCCTCGTGTACGGCAGCGCCACCGGCTCGCCCCCGGCGAAGGGCCGCAGCAGCAGCGGGGCGCCCTGGACGCCGTGGACGGTGACCGGCAGCTCGCGGGCGTACCGGCCGGGGTCGAAGTCGATGACGGCGTCCAGCCAGCCCAGGTCGACCCCGCGTTCCTCGGGCCGTCCGACACCGATGCGGCTGGCCATGGGGAAGGCGGCGGGCAGGAAGACGAGCGTCGTCCCGCCGTCCTCGCGGACCAGCGCGGGCACGGGCGCCTCGACCCGCCGTTCCAGATCCGTCAGTGCCTCCCCCAGCCGGTCGGCGGACGCCACGAAGCGAGCCCCGAGCCGCGCGGCGAGATGTGAAGGGTCCGTCCCCTCCGAGAAACGTCCGGACGCCCTCTTCGAGAAGTGTCCGGCCGGCCCCTCTGGGGAACGTCCGGTCGGCCCCTCTGGGGAGCGTTCGGCTGGCCCCTCTGGGGAGCGTTCGGCTGGGGCGCCGACCGCGATGAGGAGGCCGCCGCCTGCGGCGAACTCCGTGAGCCGGGTGGCGACGTCCTCGTCCAGCACCGTGACGGCGGGCAGGATGACGGCGCGGTACGCCTCGGTGGAGACGGTCAGCCGTCCGTCCTTGACGACCGCGCGCCGCACCGAGTCCTCGTCGATGACGTCGGCGTCGAGTCCGAGCCGGTCCAGCACGCCCGGCTTGGTGGCGAACCAGGCCATGTCGCCCACCAGCTCGCGATACACCTCCTGCGCCCTGACCGCGTCCGGCGCAGCACTCGCGGCCCCGGGCCCGTCCGGCTCGGGCTCGCTCGCCCCCGAATCGTCCGGCTCGTGATCCTCCGCCCCCGAACCAGCCGCCTCGTGATCGCCCGCCCTCGGACCGGCTGTCTGAGGACCCGCCGTCTGAGGATCCACCGTCTGAGGACCGGCTGTCTGAGGACCCGCCGTCTGAGGATCCACCGTCTGAGGACTGGCTGTCTGGGGACCGGCCGTCTCGGGGACCGCCGCCTCCCGACCAGCTGCTCCCGGACCACCTGCCTCCGGACCGGTCGTCCCCGCGCCGGTACCGGTCTGGGCGGTGGCCGTGGGGAGGAGGACGGCGACGTCGCAGGCGTGGCGGCCCAGGGACAGGGCCGCGCAGAGCCGGGTGACCGCCTCGGCGAAGACCCGGTGGTGACGCCAGTACGGCTGCCGCCAGTCGGTGGCCGGCGGCGCCCACTCCCACCAGCCGCGCCGGGTCGTGTAGTAGACGGCGTGCGGGTTGTACAGCGTCGCGCCGGCCCGCAGCCACGGCAGCAGCCAGTCGAACGTCTCCTCCAGGGTGCCGCCCCACCCGCTGGAGTGGAACGCCTCGATCCAGGTGCGCGGCCGCCCGTACAGGTGGGCCAGGGAGGAGTGCAGGCGGGCGTCGCCGTGGTGGTCGGAGCCGGGGGCGCCGAACCAGCGGTGGGTGCGCGCGTAGTCGGCGTACAGCCGCACGCCGTCGACCGGATGCCCGGCGCGGGCGGGGTCCTGCTGGTCGCAGCCGTGCACGAGGCCGTGGCGCTCGTGCCACTCGGCCAGCGGCCGGAAGAACGCCTCCTCGGCCAGCTCGGCCCTGGTCGTCTGGTACGCCCGCCAGTCCGGCGCAGGCGAAAGAGGGTCGAACGGCCGCCCGCGCCGGGCGAGGTGTTCCTCGGCGAAGCGGGCGGACCAGGTGGGCAGGGCCGGCAGCTCGTCCTGGAACGACCCGGCGATCACCCGGCCGAACCAGTGCCCGACGCGCCGTTCGAACTCGCCGTGCACCCGGTCCAGCAGCACCGCGCACGCCTCGCGCGACAGGTAGTCGAAGCCGCGCGTGGTGACCGTCCCGCCGGGGGCCAGCCACTGGCCGGCGAAATCGGGGCGTTCCTGCACCAGCCGCGCCTGGAGGTCGGCGCCGGAGAAGCCGAGCTGGTCGTAGAACCACAGGAAGGCGCCCATGTCGTGCGCGTCCTGGCAGACCCCGTCCAGCAGCTCCCACCATGCGTCGGACAGGAACGGCGGGTCGTCGGCGCGGGAGCCGAACATCGGCCCCGAGGGGGCGAGGTTGAGGATGACGAGGTTGTGCACGCCGCCGGCGACCAGGCGTTCGAGCTGCCAGCGCAGCCGGTCGCGGCGCAGCGGCTCGCCGCTCCACCACCAGATGGCCGCCGGGGAGAAGGCGCGCGGCGGCTCGCGGAAGGCGTCGAAGACGTTCATCCCTTGAGCCCGCTGGAGAAGCCCTTGATGACGTAGCGCTGCAGCGCGAGGAAGACCACGACGATCGGCAGCGCGCCGAGCACGAGCCCGGCGAAGACCAGGCCGTGCTGGGAGACGTACTGGCCGACGTAGGCGAAGACGCTGACCGGGACCGTCTCGAAGCCCGAGCCGCCGAGGTAGACCAGCGGGGTGAAGAAGTCGTTCCAGATGAAGACGGCGTTGAGGATGAGCACGGTGCCGGTGATCGGCCGCAGCAGCGGGAAGACCACGCGGGTGAAGGCCACCAGGTGCGAGGCGCCGTCGATCTGGGCGGCGGCGGCGTAGTCGCCGGGCAGCGCGCGGATGAAGCCGGTGTAGAGGAAGACGGTGAACGGGAGCTGGATGCCGGTGTAGAAGAGGATCATGCCGGCGTGCGTGCCGATCAGGCCGAGGTCGGTGACGAGCCGGTAGAGCGGGATCATGCCGAGCTGGAACGGCAGCACGATGCCGAGCAGGAAGAGGATGTAGAGGCCGTAGCCGAGCCGGCTCTGGACCCGGGCCAGGAAGTACGACGCGAACGAGCCGAGCGCGATGAGCGCCACCAGGCTGACCACGGTGATCACGGTGCTGTTGACCAGTGAGGGGCCGAGGGCCGCCGCCGTCCAGGCGTCGGCGAAGTTGTCCAGCGTGGGCGGGCTGGGCAGCGCCATCGGCGAGCTCGCGATCTGCCCGGGGTCCTTCAGCGCCAGCGAGACCAGCGTGTAGACGGGGAACAGGAACGCCACCGCCACGGCGATCATGACGAGCTCCAGCGGGAAGGTCCTTCTCACGCCGTCACCTCCCTGCGGCGGGTGTAGTAGATCTGCACGAGCGACACGGCGGCCACGAACAGCGCCAGGACGAGCGCGATGGCGGTGCTGTAGCCGTACTTGCCGAACACGAACGCCTGCTTGTACAGGACGGTCGAGAGCGTCTCGGTGGCGTAGCCGGGGCCGCCGTTGGTGGCGGCGAAGACCTGGTCGAAGAGCTTGAGCCCGCCGATCGTGGAGAGCATCAGGTTGATCGTGAGCGCGGGGGCGAGCAGCGGCCAGGTGACGTAGCGGAAGCGCTGCCAGGTGCCCGCCCCGTCGATCATGGCGGCCTCGTGCAGCTCGCGCGGCACGCCCTCCAGCCCGGCCAGGAAGATGACCATGGAGTAGCCGGCGTTCTGCCACACGACCATGCCGGCGATGGACCACAGGGCCACCGACGGGTCCCCGAGCCAGTCCACGTGCAGGCCGAGCAGGCCGTTCAGGCCGGCGGACGGGTCGGGGTTGTAGATGTACTTCCACAGGAAGGCCACCATGACCGGGCTGACCACGACGGGCGCGAAGAAGATCACGCGGAGCAGGGCCCGGCTTCTGAGCTTGACGTTGACGCCGAGCGCGAGCAGCAGGCCGATGCCGTTCTGCACGACCACGATGGCCAGGGTGAGCAGCAGCGTGTTGCCGATCGAGCCCATGGCCTGCTCGTCGCCGAACAGGGTGGCGAAGTTGGCCAGGCCGACGAACGAGCCGTCCGCGCCGATGCCGCTCCAGTCGGTGAACGCGTACACGACGCCGCTGACGGCCGGGTAGAGCACGACGATCGCGTACACGACGAGGGCGGGGGCGGCGAACAGCCAGGGCGGGGTGACGGCGCTGCCGCGCCGCCGGGCGGCGCGGGCGGGCCTGCCGCGGAAGGCGGTCAGTGAGGTCACTTGCGGTAGGCCTCGTCCATCTTCTTCAGCGCCTCGTCGATCGTGCTGTCGCCGCCGAGCAGCTCCTGGACGACGGCGAAGTGCACGGGTTGCACCTCGGCGTTGGGCCAGCGCTGGTCCATGAACGGCACCGCCCGGTCCTTGGTGAACGGCAGGAAGGACTGGACGGCGGGATCGATGCTGGAGGAGGCGTCCTGGGTGAGCGGGATGGCGGCGATGGCCTTGGCCCAGGCGTTGATGTTCTCCTGCTTGCCGAGGAAGTCGATGAACGCCTTGGCCTCCTCGGCGTTCTTGCCCTTGGCGCCGGCGCCCAGGCCGACGACGACGCCGGCCGGGATCCACACGGAGTTCGCGTCGTCGGCGCCGGGGACGGGGAACATCGACAGGTCGTCGGGCGAGGCGGCGGCCTTGCGGAAGTCGGGCAGGACGGCCGACACCTGCACGGCCATGCCCGCCTTGCCGGTGGCGACCATGGAGGTCTGCTGCTCGAACGTGGTGCCGTTCGGCTTGTCGTTGAAGTAGCCGCGTTTCTGCAGCTCCAGGTACATCTCCATGGCCTGGCGCCAGCCGGAGCCGGCGAAGGTGGCCTGGCCGGCGAGCTGTTTGTCGTCGAACGCGGGGTCCTCGGCGTAGACGGTGGAGGGCACCAGCGCGTACGTGATGAGCTGGGTGACCCACGGTGTCTGCGCGCCGAGCGCGATCGGCACCACGCCGGCCTTCTTCAGCTTGTCGCAGACGGCCAGGAACTCGGTCCACGTCGTCGGGGGCGCGTCGATGCCGGCCCGTTCGAAGACCTTCTTGTTGTAGACGGCGCCGATCACGGAGGAGCCGGCCGAGTACAGGTAGGTCTTGCCGTCGAGCTGGAAGGCGGGCTTGAACCCGGTGGGGATGGTCTGTGTCCAGCTCTGCGCGGACAGGTCGGCCAGCAGCCCCGCCTGGGCGATCTGGGTCATCGACATCGCGCTGCCGTTGCCGGGGTAGACCACGTGCAGGTCGGGGGCGTTGCCGGCGCCGAGCTGGGTGCGCAGCGAGGTCTGCACCTGGTCGGTGGGGGCGTAGGAGGTGGTGAGCCGGACGGCGGGCTTGGCCTTCTGATAGGCGGCGGCGAGCTCGTCCATGGGCGTCTTCTGGTCGGCGACGCCGATGAACTTGAGCTCGGTGGCAGCCGCGCCGCCCGTGGTGGCGGTGGTCTCGGGCCTGGTGGAGCAGGCCGTGGCCAGCGTGGCCGCGGCCAGACCGCCCATCACGCGCAGGAACTGCCCTCGGCTGAGCCTGGCCTGGTGCAGCAGGTCGGTCATGTCGCTGTCTCCTCGGTCGTACGACGTGCGGTGAATCCCCGAGAGCCGCTGGATGCGAACGTTTTAATCGCATACCACCGTTGTTAACTTCACAAACAATCATGTTAAAAGCGGCGGTGGCTGGAGGGTACGAGTCGCCCGAGCGGAGTGTCAAGAGTAGGATGCGCTGCCGTCCGACACCGGAGAGGACCCAGGTGAACACGCGTCAGCACACCTCCAGCAGGTCGGTGCGATGGCAGGGCATGGCCGAGCACATCGTGCGCCGGGGCTCCGCCTCCGTCACGGAGCTCGCCGAGAGCTTCGGGGTCAGCCTGATGACCGTCCACCGCGACCTCGACGAGCTGGCCCGCCAGGGCATGGTGCGCAAGGTCAGGGGCGGGGCGACGGCCCAGGCCAGCAACGTGTGGGAGAGCAACATCGCCTACCGGCTCAAGGCGCACACGGCCGAGAAGGACGCCATCGCCCGGGTGGTGGCGGGGCTGATCGAGCCGGGCGGCTCGGTGATGCTGGACGACTCCACGACCGCGCTGGCCGTGGCCCGCCACCTGGACGAGCTGCTCCCGCTGACCGTCGTGACGAACTTCCTGGAGGCGATCAGGCTGCTGGCCGGCCGCCCCGACCTCCGGCTCATCGCGCTCGGCGGTGAATATCACGCGACGCATGATTCGTTTCTCGGCCTCGGCTGCGTGGACGCGGTCGAGGCGGTGAACACCGACCTGGCCGTGGTCTCCACCTCGGCCATCTCCGAGGAGTACGCCTACCACCAGGAGCAGGAGATCGTGCTGGTCAAGCGGGCCATGCTGCGCTCGGCGTCGCGGCGGGTGCTGGCCGTGGACGGCTCCAAGCTGGCCCGGGTGGCGCTGCACCGGGTGGCGCCGCTGGCCGACTTCGACGTGGTGGTGGTCGACGCCAACGCCCCGGCCGACCTGCTCCAGCGGCTGCGCGACCACCACGGGAACGTCCTGGTGGCGGAGCTGTAACGCTCAAAGTCGTTGTTTTTAACTCGTGTCTTGTTAAGAACGGGCCTGCTTGCTAGAAAGTGAGGGCTTTCGTCCCCCCAGACTAGGAAGCGACATGCCTCATCCCTCACGCCGGGGCTTTCTGGGCTTAGGCGGCGCCGCCTTCGCTCTCGCCTTCACCTCCGACCTGGCCGACCCCTGGACCGCGCCGGCCACGGCCAGAGCCGCGGACTATCCCTTCAAGCTCGGCGTCGCCTCCGGTGATCCGCTGCCCGACCGGGTCGTGCTGTGGACCCGTCTGGCGCCCGAGCCGCTGGAGCCGCTCGGCGGGCTGCCGTACAACAAGATCAAGGTCGACTGGGAGATCGCCGAGGACGAGGCGTTCGCCCGCCGCGTCCGCCACGGCTCCGCCTGGGCCACGCCGGAGTACGGCCACTCCGTGCACGTGGACGCCAAGGGCCTGCGGCCCGGCCGCGAGTACTTCTACCGCTTCCGCACCGGCTCCGAGCTCAGCCCCGTCGGCCGGACCAGGACCGCCCCCGCTCCGCGCAGCAGTCCCGAGTCGCTGCGCCTGGCCTTCGCCTCCTGCGCGTCGTGGCAGGACGGCTACTACACCGCCTACCGCCACCTCGCCGACGAGAACCCCGACGTGGTCTTCCATCTCGGCGACTACATCTACGAGTACGGCATCGTGCCGACGGGCGGCAACCGCAACACGCCGGTGCCCGAGCAGTTCCGGGTGCAGTGCGACACCCTCGACCGCTTCCGCGTCCAGTACGGCCTCTACAAGAGCGACCCCGACCTGCAGGCCGCCCATCACCGCGCGCCCTGGATCGTCACCTGGGACGACCACGAGGTGCTGGACAACTGGGCCGGCCGGTACGGCCCCGGCGGCGAGGTGAGCGAGCAGGACTACCTGGTGATCAGGGCCAACGCCTTCCGCGCCTTCTGGGAGAACATGCCCGTCCGCCTGCCCTCCGCCGAGGGCCCCGACGCCCGCATCTACCGCCGGTTCACCTTCGGCGACCTGGCCGAGTTCAACGTGCTCGACACCCGCCAGTACCGCGACGACCAGGTCTGCGGCGACGGCCAGCAGGTGGACTGCGCCGACCGGCTGGACCCGGCGCGGCAGATGATCGGCGCCGCGCAGGAGCGCTGGCTGCTCGACGGCCTCGGCGCCTCCCGCGCCAGGTGGAACGTGCTCGCCCAGCAGGTCGCCATGATGCAGCTCGACTACGACCCCGGGCCGGCGCAGCGGCTCAGCATGGACCTGTGGGACGGCTACAAGGCGGCCAAGGACCGCCTGCTCGGCGGCATCGCCGAGCGCGAGGTAGGCAACCCCGTGGTGCTGACCGGCGACATCCACTACAACCTGGCCGGCGACCTCAAACGCGACTTCGACGACCCCGCCGCGCCGGCCGTCGGCGTGGAGTTCGTCTGCACCTCGGTCAGCAGCGGCGGCAACGGAAATCCCACCCAGGGCGTGCCGCCCGGCGGCACCGACCCGGCCAACCCGCATCTGCGTTTCTCCAGCTACCAGCGCGGCTACGTGTCCTGCGAGGTCACCCGCGGCCAGTGGCGCTCGGACTACAAGGTCGTCCCGTACGTGGACCGCCCCGGCGCCCCCGTCTCCACCCGCGCCAGCCTGGTCACCCTCGACGGCGCCCCCGGCCTGCACGTGCTCTAGGAAGGAACAGATCATGCGCATCCTCTCCGCCGGGGCCCTCGCCCTCGTCCCGATGCTCGGCGCTCCACCGGCCACCCCCGAGCCCGAGACTCCCCCGCAGGCGGTCTCCGTCCAGGTCGAGCCGGGCGTCTCCAAGGGCACGGGCGCACTCACCCCGACCGCCGGGGCGGCCAAGCTGATCGCGCCGCTCGGCGTGGACCCGGCCTGCCCCGCCACGCTGCGGATCGGCATGCGCAGCGAGGCGGAGAAGGCCGCGTACGCCACCATGCGGGTCGAGGTGGACCCGCCGCTGACCGCCTCCCGCGCGATGCTGACCAGCTATCTCCCGCCCGGCTACGAGGTGCGCGCGAAGCTGCTGGTCGCCGTGCCGCCCGGCACCGGCGAGGGCACGTACGGGCTGCGGCTGCGCACGCCGTCGAGCACGCTGAAGGTCCCCGTCGAGGTCGTGCCGGTGGACGGGCTCGACAACGGCGGCAACCTGGCGCTGCGCCGGCCCGTCACCGCCTCCTCCCAGCACGTCAACGCCAACTACCCGCCCTGCAGCGTGGCCGACGGCGACCGCTCGTCCAACGGCTGGGCCGGCGGCAACGGCTGGAACGACGCCACCGCCAGGTCCTGGCCGGACACCGTGGCCGTCGCGCTGGGCGGCGCCCGGCAGGTGTCCAGGGTGGACCTCTACACGCTGGACACCGAGCGGTATCCGTCGTCCAGGTACGGGCTGCGTGACTGGGACGTCCAGGTGCGGGCCGGCGGCGGGGCGTGGCAGACGGTCGCGCAGGTGCGCGGCAACACCGCGGGGACGGCTCGATCCGACTTCGCGCCCGTCACCGCCGAGGACGTCCGCATCGTCGCCCTGGCGTCGAACGGCGCGAACGACTACACACGCATCATCGAGGTCGAAGCCCGCTGAGGGACCACCGGGGCAGCGGGCCTTGAGAGCAGCAAGGGAGAGCACGGTGACCAGCAGCGGAACCAGCAACGGGATCAGCAGCACGACCGGCGGTGCGACCAGCCAGGACGCCGGCCTGGATACCGGTCCGGAGACCAGCGGCGGCGCGCTGCCCAGGATCACCCCGCGCCGCGTCAAGGTGGGCCTGGTCGCGGGCGGCCTGGGGGCCTACTGGCCGCAGTTCCCCGACCTCCTCCCCCAGCTCCAGCGCTCGGCCGCGCGCGTCTCGGAGCGGATGCGCGAGCTGGACGCGGAGGTGGTGGACGTCGGTTTCATCTCCGACGCCGAGGAGGGGGCCGCGGCGGCGGAGCGGCTGCGGGCGGCCGGCTGCGACCTGATCGTCGGCTTCCTGACGACGTACATGACGGCCACCATGCTCGTGCCGATCGCCCAGCGCAGCGGCGCCCCCGTGCTGCTGATCAACCTGCAGCCCACGGAGTCGATGGAGCACGCCACGTTCGACACCGGACAGTGGCTGGCCTACTGCGGCGCCTGTCCCCTGCCGGAGATGGCCAACGCCTTCACCCGCTGCGGCATCCCGTTCCGTTCCGTCTCGGGCTATCTGGAGGACGAGCGGGCGTGGCAGCGGATCGGGCGCTGGGTCAGAGCGGCGGGTGTACGGGCCGCGCTGCGGCACGGGCGGCACGGGCTCATGGGGCACCTGTATCCGGGCATGATGGACGTGGCCACCGATCTGACGCTGGTCAGCGCGAACTTCGGCGGGCACGTGGAGGTGCTGGAGTTCGACGATCTGCGGGTGCGCACGGAGAAGGTCACCGACGCCGAGGCGGCGGCGCGGGTGAGCCTGGCGCGTGAGGTGTTCGAGCTGGCCGACTCGGTGAACGAGGAGGACCTGGCCTGGGCGGCCCGCGTGTCGGTCGGCCTGGACCGCCTGGTCGAGGACTTCGCCCTGGACAGCCTGGCCTACTACCACCGCGGGCTGGACGGCGAGATCCACGAGCGGCTCGGGGCGGGCATGATCCTCGGGGCGTCCCTTCTCACGGCGCGCGGGGTGCCGGCCGCCGGCGAGTACGAGCTGCGTACGTCCCTGGCCATGCTCATCATGGACCGGCTGGGCGGCGGCGGCTCCTTCACCGAGTTCCAGGCCCTCGACTTCGCCCGCGGCCACGTGGAGATGGGCCACGACGGCCCCGCCCACCTGGCCATCAGCTCCCGCCGCCCGCTGCTGCGCGGGCTCGGCGTCTATCACGGCAAGCGCGGGTGGGGCGTGTCGGTCGAGTTCGACGTGACGCGGGGTCCGGTGACCACGTTCGGGCTGCGGCAGGCCAGGGACGGGAGTTACGGCTTCGTCGTGTCCGAGGGCGAGGTCGTGGAGGGGCCGCTGCTGCGGATCGGCAACACGACGTCCCGGGTGGACTTCGGCTGCGATCCCGGCGAGTGGACGGACGCGTGGAGCGCCAGCGGCATCTCGCACCACTGGGCTCTGGGCACGGGCCACCGCCTGGCCGACCTGCGGGCGGTGGCCGACCTGATCGGCGCGGACATCACCCACGTCCAGCCCTGACCCCGGCGTCCGGCTCACCGCACCGGCGCCTGGCCGGCCGCGGCGGACAGGGCGGTTTTGAGGCCGTCCAGGAGCGAGGTGGCAGGGGTGAAGCCCAGGTCGTGCCGGGCGCTCGCCGGGGTGCAGGTCCAGTCGGCGTGGCGCAGCTCGCGTACCTTGTCCCTGTTCAGCGCGGGCACGTCGCCGCCCAGGCCGGGCAGCCGCGCGGCGAGGCCGGCCAGCGCGGCCACGGCGGCCAGCAGGGGCACGGGGACGGGCAGCACGACCGGGGCGCGCAGGCCCGCCGCCGTGGCGACGGCGGCGCAGATGTCCTGCCACCGGTAGGCGACGCCGTCGCTCAGCGGGTGGACGCCCGCGGCGGGGTCGCCGGCCCGGACGGTCGCGCCGCGCTCGGCGGCGGCGAGCAGGGCCGCGCACAGGTCGTCCACGTAGATCAGGCCGTAGCGGCGCGGCCCGAAGCCGGGCTTGGCCACCAGCCCGAGGCGGATCATGCGCAGCAGCGCCGGCACCAGGGCGGGCTCGCCGGGCCCGTACACGATGCCGGGCCGCAGGATGACCGCCGGCACCCGATCCGCGTGCTCGCGCACGACCTGTTCCGCCGCCCGTTTGCTGGCGCCGTACACGGAGACGGGCCCGCTCCCCCGCGCGGGCCCGGCGGCGGCCAGCGAGGAGCACACCACCAGGCGCGGCGGCTCGGGCATGGCGGCCATGGCGCGGACGAGGCGGGCGGTGCCGTCACGGTTGACCGCCCAGAACTCCGCGCCGGTACGCACCTTGACCACCGCCGCCAGGTGAATCACCCGGTCGGC
The DNA here is from genome assembly GCF_035917475.1 of Nonomuraea fuscirosea. Lineage (NCBI taxonomy): Bacteria > Bacillati > Actinomycetota > Actinomycetes > Streptosporangiales > Streptosporangiaceae > Nonomuraea > Nonomuraea fuscirosea. The sequence continues at coordinate 5,181,836 of NZ_CP109074.1, forward strand.
CCCCCGCAGTGCCTCGCCCAGGTCCCGGCCCGTGGCAAGATCCCCTTCGACCACACGCACGCCCAGCTCACGCAGCGTCCCGGCGCGCCCGGGACGACGGACGAGCGCGGTCACCCTGCCGCCACGGGCCAGGATCGCCCGCGTCAGATGCCCACCCACGAAGCCGGTGGCCCCGGTGACCAGATACCGCATCACCACCGCCCTCCGGCCCCCGGCCCGCGCGAGGCGGCGTGACCCGGTGACTGGCGGTGCCGGGCGGGTGCGGGGACGTCGATCACAAGTGGCTCCTCAGGGTGTGCCGGGCCTCGCCGGCCGAGTTGGGAGGGTCGCGCGGGGCTGGGGCGCCACCCTGGGCCGTCACAGTAACATCACGGATGGTCACGCTTCGCTATGGTTGAGTGTCACGAGAACGAGTGACCCGAATCGGATTAGGACTTCATGATCGACGCGCTCGGCGCATGCCCAGGTGCACCGGATCCCGGAGGCCGGCCCGCCGGTGCGCACGGCCGCCGCCACCCCCTGGAGCCGTGGCTGGGCAGCGTGGTGCTGCCGGCCGCCCTGATCATGGGGGACGGCGTCGTCGACCGCATGTTCAGCCGTACGGACGGCATGTTCGGCCTGTGGTTCCCCGGCATCGGCAAGGCGGTGATGCTGGCCGACCCCGGCCTGGTCAGAGACGTCTTCCGCGCTCCCGGCGGCGTCATCGACTCCGCGGAGGCCAACCGCGTGCAGGAGCCGGTCATCGGCCCGCAGGGGCTGGGCAGGCTGGACGGCCAGGGGCACCGGCGGCTGCGCGAGATCATGGCGCCCGCCATCCGGCATCGCGTCTCCGCCCGCCTGCGCGCCGCGACGGAAGAACTCGCCCAGAGCGTCGCCGACCGGTGCCCGGCCGGCACGCCGTTCGCCCTGCGGCCCCGGCTGCACGCGGCGCTCATGGACGCGATCCTGGCCGTCACCCTGAGCGTCGATCCGGCCCGCGGGCACGCCTGGCGGGAGCCGCTGCGGGAGCTGTTCCGCCGGGCCGACTCCTACGAGATCACCGTACGTTACGCGCTGCGGCACGCGGGCGGGATGGCTCTGTGGCCGTCGTACCGCCGCGCGAAGGAGGCCTGTGACCGGCTCATCTACGACGAGATCAGCCGGCGGCGGCGCGAGGGCGAGGGCGACGACCTGCTCGGCGTGCTCATGCGCGCACGCGACGAGCACGGGGCGCGGCTGACCGACCAGGTGCTGCGCGACCAGGTGATGAGCATGATCGCCGGGGCCCGCACCACCACGGCGACCGGGCTGGCCTGGGCGTTCGAGCGGGTGGTACGCCATCCGGGGGCGCTGCGGCGCCTGTCGGCGGAGAGCGACGAGGGCACGTCCGACGTGTACGCGACGGCGGTGGCGTACGAGGCGCTGCGGGTGCGGCCGCCGGTCGCGTTCTTCGGCCGGGTGGTGCGGCTGCCGTTCGAGCTGGGCGGGCGGGTGCTGGAGCCGGGCACCACGATCATCGTGCATCTGCGGTCGCTGCACCACGATCCGGGCCTCTATCCCGACCCGGCCGCCTTCCGCCCCGAACGCTGGCTCGGCCGGCGACCGGGCGGCTACGGCTGGATGCCGTTCGGCGGCGGCTCGCACACGTGCGTGGGTGATCGGCTGGCGGTCATGCAGATGAAGGCGTTCCTGCGGGTGTTCACGCGTTCGCTGGAGCTGTCCCCCGCCGAACCGGCCGACGAGCAGATCAGGTGGAAGGCCGTCTCCAACACCCCCGGCTCCGACTGCCGCGTCATCGCCCGCCCCCGCTGATGGGAGCTACCGGGTCAGCTGGTCGGGCGGCGGAGGCCGCCCGCTGGCGACCCTCACCGGACGGCGGCTCCAGGATCGGGGTGAGGACGTATCTGGTGGTGGCCCAGGCCGCGTACAGCAGAGGTGCGGCCAGGAGCAGCACGCCGAGCGCCGGCTTGGCGAGGACGACCAGAAGGGCCAGGGCGAGGACGACGAGGGTGGCCGCGGACAGGTACCAGCGGCGGGCCACCAGGAACAGGCACGGCCGCAGCAGGGAGCGCAGCCGGGTGCCGGGCTCGGCGGCCAGGGTGAGCAGGGCGAACGTCAGGGACATGACGAGCGCGGCGGCGGTGCAGAAGAAGGGCACGAGCGCCGGCCCCCACGCGGTGCCGGCGACGGCCACGGCGTCCACGGCGAGCACGCCGACGGCCGCAGCGCCGGCCGCCCAGACGGCCAGGGCGCGCGGGGCCGCCCGGCGGTAGGAGCTCCAGAACGCGCGCGCCATGCCTGTGGATCCGCTGCCCAGGGCGTCGAAGCAGCCGAACGCCCCGGCCAGCGCCGGACCGCAGGGCAGGGAGAGCAGGGCGAAGAACGGCCACGACGCGAGGGGGTCGCGGACGATCGCCAGCGCCGCCAGCAGGGGCAGGCAGGCGACGGCGAGCAGCACGTTCGTCACGAGTCCGGCGTAGACGGTGTCGAAGATCCGCTCGTAGGTGCGCTGGCGGGCGGGGCGCAGCAGCCGCCGGGCGGTTCCGTACCCGCTCATCACTTCAGCCCGCTGGTGGCGATGCCGCGGATGAAGTACCGCTGCCCGAACAGGAAGATGACCATGATCGGCAGCACCGACAGCACCGCGCCCGTCATGATCATCGCGTATTCGGCGTCGTACTGGCCGACGAACGAGCGCAGCCCGAGCTGGATGGTCCACAGCTCGTTGCTGGTCAGGTAGATGAAGGGCCCCATGTAGTCGTTCCACGTGTTGACGAAGGTGAGCAGGGCCAGGCTGGCCAGCGCCGGTTTGGACAGCGGCAGCATGATGCGCCAGTAGATGCCGTACTCGCTGAGCCCGTCGATGCGCGCGGCCTCGCACAGGTCGTCGGGGATCGACATGTAGTACTGCCGCATGAGGAACACGCCGAACGCGCCGAACGCCTGCAGCAGGATGATCGACCAGTACGTGTCCGTCAGCTCGGCCTGCTGCATCATGATGTACTGCGGCACCATGTACGCCTGCCACGGCACCGCGATGGTGGCGATGTAGGCCAGGAACAGCGCGTCCCGGCCGGGGAAGCGCACCTTGGAGAACCCGTACGCGGCGAAGCTGCCGGTCAGCACCTGCAGCAGCGTGATCACCACGGACAGGAACGCGGAGTTGCCCAGGTAGGTCAGCAGCGGGATGCGTTCCCAGATCTCGATGAAGTTGGACCAGCGCAGCTCCTGCGGGATCCACTGGATCGGCACGGTGAAGACCTGGTTGTCGCGCTTCAGCGAGGAGGACAGCATCCACGCGAACGGCACCAGCACCAGCACCGTCACCACGCTCAGCCCCGCGTAGGCGAGCGCCCTGCGCAGTGTGGACCGGCCGCGGCGGGGCGCCGCGCCGCCGGCCCCGGGAGCGGGCGCGGCGCCGGGACGGGCGGCGGTGTCGGGCAGCGCGGTCATGTGGCGCTCCTGCGCTCGTTGATGCGGAACTGGACGACGGTGACGGTCAGCACGATGACGAACAGCACCAGCGCGACGGCCGAGGAGTAGCCGAACTGCCCCTCCCTGATGCCCTCGCGGTAGACGAGCTGGGCCAGCACCAGCGTGCTGCGGCCGGGCCCGCCGTCGGTCATGACGACGATCAGGTCCAGCACCTTGAAGCTCTGGATCGTCAGCATGACCAGCACGAAGAACGTGGTGGGCCGCAGGCAGGGCAGCGTGACGCTCCAGAACCGCTGCCACGGCCCGGCCCCGTCGACGGTGGCGGCCTCGTAGTACTCGCGCGGGATCGTCTGCAGGCCGGCCAGGTACAGCACCATGTAGTAGCCCATGTCCCGCCACACGCTGGTGATGATCACGGCGGGCATCGCCCAGTCGGTGCTGGCCACCCACCGCGGCGGCTCGGCGACGCCGATCGCCTCCAGGAGCTGGTTGATCGGGCCCGCGGTGGGGTTGAACAGCATGTTCCACACGACCGCGACGGCGACGAGCGAGGTGATGTACGGGAAGAAGGCGGCGGTGCGGAAGAACTGCACGCCGCGGATCCTGCGGTTGAGCGCCATGGCCAGCCCGAGCGCCGCCACCAGCGTCAGCGGGATGTGGCCGGCCGCGTAGAAGAGCGTGTTCCTGAGCGCGACGTGGAAGTTCTCGTCGCCGAACATCTGCCGGAAGTTGTCCAGGCCGACCCATTCGGGGGTGCTGTAGGAGTCCCACTCCAGGAACGCCAGCGCGAACGCGGCCAGCATCGGCACGAGCGTGAACAGGGCGAAGCCGACGAAGTTCGGGAGGATGAAGCTCCACCCGACGAGGATGTCGCGCCAGGCGCGTGCCCGGCGGGGCGGGGCCGGCGTCGGTTGCGTCAATGCCTGAGTCATGGTGTCCTTCGGGACGCTCCGTCGAGCGCGGGACCCGGGATCGCTCCCGGGTCCGCTGCCGGGCTAGTTGAGTACCTCGTTCTTCACCCGCTCGTTCATCGAGCGGATGCCGTCGGCGACGGACTTGTCGCCCACCATGATCAGTTCGTGTTCCTCGTTCAGTATGGTGTCGATGTCGGAGGTGTTCTCGCTGACCGGCATCTCCAGCGTCACCTTGTCGGGCTCGAACGCCTTCTTGGAGCGCTCGTCGGCGGGCATGCCCTTGAGCCCGAAGTACGCCTTGGTGATCTCGGGGCTCTGCAGCGCCGGCACCACGCCGACCTTGGTGATCGCCTCCGCGCCCGCCTGGCTGGCGGCGAACTGGACGAACTTCTTGGCCGCGTCGGCGTGCTCGGCGCGCTTGTTGACGGCGAACGCGGTCGGCGAGCCGAACGTCGTCGTGCCGGTCGCGCCGGCGACCTGCGGCATGGGGGCGAGCCCCCATTCGACGTCGCTGGCACCCTTGGCCTTGGCCTCCAGGATGCCCGAGATGTACCAGGTGCCCATCGGCATCAGCGCGGTCTTGCCGCTCTCGAACTGGGTGCGGTAGTCGGCCTGCTGGGACTTGGCGGTGCCGAAGTCGAGGACGGCGCCGGCGTCCTGAAGGCCCTTGGCGATGTTGTACTGGTCGGTGAAGAAGGTGTAGTCGCCGCCGAGCTGGTCGCCGCCGGTCTGCGCGGCGGCGATGGCCTGCACGACCGAGCGCCAGGTGTGGTGGTAGGCGCCGTACACCTTCTCGCCGCCCTCGCCCTGGGTGAGCTGCTTGGCCAGTTTGGCGTACTCGTCCCAGGTCAGCGGGTCGGGCAGCTCGACGCCCGCCTTGTCGAGCAGCGCCTTGTTGTAGTAGAGCAGCCAGAAGTCCTGCCGGTACGGCAGGGCGTAGTAGGCGTTGCCGACGTTGAAGGCGTCGAGCCCGGCGAGTTTGGCGTTGCCGGCGGACTTGGCCAGGTCGGTGAGGTCGGCCAGCTGGCCCCGGCTGGAGTAGCGGGAGTAGTCGGTGACGTTCTTCATCGTGATCACGTCGGTCTTGTCACCGCCCGCCAGCATCGTGGTGACCTTCTCGGGGTAGTCGTCGGCGAGGATGTCCACCGGCTTGACGGTGATGTTCGGGTTGGCCTGCTGGAAGGCGTCGAAGAGCGCCTTGAACTCGGGCGTCTTGGCCAGGTTCCAGACCGTGACGCTCAGGGTGATCTTGCCGTTGGGGTCGGCGGGCTCGGGGTCGCCGGAGCCGCAGGCGGCCAGGGTGAGCGTGAGCGCGGCCACGATGCTCAGGCCCTTCACCACCTGCCGCCGTGCCCGGGGCTTCACTGACGTGATCATGGGATCCGGTCTCCTTCTCCGTCACAGGGGGTTGGGTCAGGCGCTGACGGTGAACTCGTCCGGGGTGACGGCCGTGAGGAGGGGCCGGCCGGACAGGTGGCGTTCCAGTTCGTCGAGGGCGCTGTCGCTCATCCGCCAGGTCTCGCTGCCGAGCGAGCCGGCGATGTGGGGGGTGATCATGACGTTGGGCAGCTCGTACAGCACCGAGCCGGCCGGGAGGGGCTCGGGGTCGGTGACGTCGAGGATGGCGTCGAGGCGGCCGGAGGCGCACTCGCGCTCGATCGCGGCGGTGTCCAGGACGGCGCCGCGGGCGGTGTTGATGACGGTGGCGCCGTCGCCCAGCAGGGCCAGCTCGGCCGCGCCGATGAGGTGGCGGGTCTCGGGCAGCGAGGGGACGTGCAGGGTGAGCACGTCGCAGCCGCGCAGCAGCTCCGCCAGCGGGACCAGGCGGCCGCCGACCGCGCTCACCTCCGCCGCGGCGGCGTACGGGTCGGAGACCAGCACGTCCATCTCCAGGTCGCGCAGCCGCTCCACGACCCGGCGGCCGACCCGGGAGAAGCCGACGACGCCGACCGTGCGGCCCCGGTTGGACAGCTCGCCGCGCCGGGTCACGTAGGACCAGTCGTCGCGGTGGGTGCGGGCGTCCTGGGCCAGGAAGGGCGCCTTCTTGCCGGCGAAGATGATCGCGGCGAGGGTGAACTCGGCGACCGGGATCGCGTTGGCGTCGGCGGCGCTGGTCACCACGATGCCCCTGCGCCAGACCTCGTCGGTGACGAACGGGCGCACCGTTCCGGCGCAGTGGAAGACGGCGCGCAGCCGGGGCGCGTCGGCCAGCCGTTCGGCGGTCAGGGGCGGGCAGCCCCACGATGTGACCAGCACCTCGCTCTCGCGCAGCCGCCGCCGCGCGGAGGGGGTGTCCAGCTCGGGGGTCCAGATCGGGTCGGCGAGTTCGGTGAGCTCGCGCAGGCGGCGCAACTGCCGCTGCCCGAACTGCACGTCGAGCGTGGCCTGGTCCATGACCAGCAGGGCCCGGGGAGCCTCGCTCACCGGAGCGCTCCCGGTCGGCTCGCGACTCGTGATCTGGTGTTCAAGCTGGCTCTCCTCGGGGTGCGGGGGCTGATGACGGTGTGTCCGGCCGGCGTTTCGGACGGCGCACGATCACTTTCGCTCATCTGTGATCGGACGGCATTGCACCGGAGTTAAGCGTGGCCGCTCGCCGTCCGTCAAGAGGCAATCGGATCGCTTTGATCAGCATTGCTCGCCTTAGATCACAACTGGTCAACGAAAGGCGCCGCCGGTCCGATGACCGCTTGACGTGCTCCCGTGACGCTGTAACCATCCCGTGAAGCCGTGGTTACGTAAACATGCAAGGCTGAAGGGATCTGTGGATGCCGCGCGTACCCGACGATCCGGCGCTGTCGCCGTACACCGGGTGGACCCGGGCCCATTGGGCGGAGCTGGCCGAGCGGCTGCTGCTGTCGGCCCGCCCCTTCGCCTCGCCGGGCCACGCGCGCGTCTCCTTCCCCGGCCGGGCCGGCGGCTACGGCGCCGATGTGGACGGGCTCGAGGGCTTCGCCAGGACGTTCCTCGCGGCCGGGTTCCGGGTGGCCGGCGAGGGCGGCGACGACCCGCTCGGCCTCATGGAGTGGTACGCCGAGGGGCTGGCGACGGGCACCGACCCCGCCTCGCCCGAGCGCTGGATCCGGCTGGACGAGCACGGCCAGGCCAAGGTGGAGGCCGCCTCGATCGCCCTGGTGCTGCACCTGACCAGGCCGTGGCTGTGGGACCGGCTCGACGACGGCGTCAGGGAACGCGTCATCGCCTACCTGGCGCCGGCGGTGGGCGGCGAGTATCCGCCGATCAACTGGGTCTGGTTCCAGATCGTGGTGGAGCAGTTCCTGGCCTCGGTCGGGGGGCCGTACGCGCCGGGCGACATCGAGGCCGGGCTGGCGCTGACCGACGGTTTCGCCAGGGAGAACGGCTGGTACGCCGACGGGGCCGAGCGCTCCTACGACCACTACGCCGGATGGGCGCTGCAGTTCTACCCGCTGCTCTGGACCGAGATGGCCGCCGGTGAGCCCGCGGCCGACGAGCGGCGGCCGGTCTACCTGCGGCGGCTGGAACGCTACCTGCACGACGCGGTCCGCCTGGTGGGCGCCGACGGCTCGCCGCTGCTGCAGGGCCGCAGCCTGACCTACCGGTTTGCCGCCGCCGTGCCGTTCTGGCTGGGGGCCCGTTACGACCTGGACACGCCGTCACCAGGGCTGCTGCGCCGCGCCGCCTCCGGCATCGCCCGGCACTTCGCCGACCGCGGGGCCCCCGACGGCAAGGGGCTGCTGTCGCTGGGCTGGCACGGGCCGTGGCGGCCGATCGCGCAGTCCTACTCCGGGCCCGGCTCCCCGTACTGGGCGGCCAAGGGGCTCTTCGGGCTGACCCTGCCGGCCGGTCATCCGGTGTGGACGGCGGTCGAGGAGCCGCTGCCGGTGGAGCGGGACGACTACCAGGTCGTCGTGCCGTCGCCGGGGTGGCTGGTCAGCGGCACGCGCGCGGACGGGGTGGTGCGCGTGGTCAACCACGGCACCGACCACTCCCATCCGGGCTCCGACCTGGCCGACTCGCCTTTGTACGCGCGGCTGGGGTACTCCACCGCCACCTCCCCCGTGCTCGCGGGGCCGTACGCCGGGCAGCCGCTGGACCAGTCGGTGACGCTGCTCGACGCCGGCGGCGAGCCCAGTCACCGGACCGGCTTCGACACCCTGCTCGCGCAATCGCTCCCGACGGGGACGGCGGCGGGGGCGTCGCGCTGGCGGGCGCACTGGGTCAAGCCCGACTCCTGCGGCCCCGACCACGGCTCCGGCCGCTCGGGGCGGGTCCGGCTCGGGCCGTGGCTGCACGTGCTCTCCCTGGTACGCGGGCCGTGGGAGGTGCGCCTGGTGCGGGTGGGCGCGCCGGACGATCAGGTTGAGGAGGCGGGAGGCCGGCTACGCGTCGGCGGCTGGCCCCTCCCGTCGGACATACCGCATTCGGGTACGGCGGCCCGTGCGGGCGCCGACCCGGTCGCGGGTGAAGCCGCCGTGGTGGTCAACGAGCGGGTGTGGTCGTGCGTGTTCGGCGGCGCGTCTCTGGACGTCGGCGGGGTGACCTCGGCCGACGACGCCTCGCCTCTGGCGCCGTGGACGGTGGTGCCGTGGCGCGCGACCAGCGGCCCCGCGCGTGCGGAGGTCTGGCACGAGGCGGTGCTCCACCTCGGCGCCGGGGAACCGGCCGAACGGCCCGCCGTCACGTGGCCCGGCTCGGCTTCCGGCCCGGCGTCCGACTCGGCTCCTGGTCCGGTGTCCGACTCGGCTTCCGGCCCGGTGTCCGGCCCGGCCTCGGGTCCGGTTGTCGGCCTGGGCGTCCCGTCGGGCGTCCGGGTCGTCTGGCCGGACGGTGTCGTGGACGACTTCGACGTCTCGCGTCTGATCCGCTGAGCGCTCCCCACTGAGCCACCCGCCGGGCGTGACCGGCGCCGCCTCACCGGTATCGGGGGTCCGGTGAGGCGGCGTCGTCACGTGACGGTCAGGTCGTCACGCGGCGGTCAGGCGGAGGAGCCGCGCACGATCAGCTGCGGCCCCACCACCACGCGGTGGGCGGGCCGCCGCGGATCGCGGAGCCGTTCGAGGAGCAGCGTGAACGCGGCCCGTCCGATGTCGGCCTTGGGCGGGCGGATCGCGGTCAGCGGGGGGTCGCACAGCTCGGCCACCTCGTCGTCGTAGGTGACCACGGCCAGGTCGGCGGGCACCCGGATGCCGCGGTCCTGGCAGCGTTCGACCAGCGAGATCGCCTCCGGGTCCGAGTGGACGAGCAGGGCGCGCGTGCCCGTGGCCACGCAGGCGTCGAGCACCTCGTCCAGCGCCCGCCCCCAGCCGGGGTCGCGCCGGTCGACCGTGCGCGCGTCGGGGGCCGCCCCGGTCTCCAGCCCCAGTTCCTCGCAGGCCAGCCGCCAGCCGGCCCGCACGTGCGGCGCCGTCGGGCTGGTGATCGTGGTCATGATGCCCACCCGCCGGTGCCCCAGCACCGCCAGGTGCCGTACGGCCATCGCCGCGCCCAGGGCGTGGTCGCTGACGACCGACTCCATCGCCTCCCGGTACGGGCCCACGGTCGCGGCCCGTTCGATCAGCACCACCGGCACGCCGGCCGCCTGCAGCCAGCGGACCAGTTCCTCGCCCTCGTCGCTCTCCGTCGTGGGCGCGACCAGCAGCCCGTCCACCCCCACGGACTCCACCAGTGAGGACAGCTGCCGCCGTTCGTCGGCCACCTGGTACGTGGCCCCGCGCAGCACGACCCGGACCCCGGCCGCCGCGGCCGCCTCGCGCACCCCGCGGATGACGTCGGGATAGTAGTAGTCGAGCGAGGGCACGACCATGCCCACGGTCAGCTCAGGCGCGTCCCCCGTCTCGGCGGCGGCGTCGCGGGCGAACCCGCCGGCCCTCGCCCCGCCCGCCTGCCCGAACCCGCCCGCCTGCCCGCCTGCGTCCGGGCCGCCGAAGCCGCCCGTTCCCGCGAACGCGCCCGCCCCGCCGAAACCGCCGGCTCCCGCCGGGTCGTGGTGCCGCTCCATAAGGGGACGTTCGGCCGGGGCGGCGCCGCCGCGGACCCGGCGTACGGCTCCCTCCTCGGCCAGCAGCGTGATGTCGCGCCGGATGGTGATCGCGGAGACCGCCAGCTCGGAGGCCAGATCGTGCACCCGCATGAGCCCGCGCCGCCGCAGCAGCTCGACCAGACGCGAGCGCCGCTCATCGGGCAACTGCCCCTGTGTCTCCGGGCCGGCCATGGGCACGCCTCCGCCTTGATCGTCTCGAACGGGCCCAGTGCTGTCTCCGGCAGGTGACGCGCCGATGGCAACGTTGGTCATACTCCTCCTCGCGACGGCCCATAGTACCGATCGAAAGTGATCGAAGGTGAAAAATTCCGGCACACACGTGATGCAATGATCACACATCCCGGCCGCGCGCGGCCCGCCCGCCGACGGGCACCCCGTGCCGGGGTCGTCAGCGGGCGAGTCGCCTGTGAGACCTGAGACCACCCAGGCGCCGCCGGACCGGGACGAACGGACCCCTACGCGCCGGCGGACCGCTACGCGCCGCCGGCTCCGGGTGCGGCGTCCTCCAGGCCGAGCAGGCCGACGGCCTCCGCGCGCATCTCGACCTTGCGGATCTTGCCGGTGACCGTCATCGGGAAGCTGTCGACGAGGTGCACGTACCGGGGGATCTTGAAGTGGGCCAGGCGGCCGGCGCAGAACGCCCGGACCGACTCGGCAGTGAGCGGCTCGGCGTCCGGGCGCATGACGATCCAGGCCATCAGCTCCTCGCCGTACTTCGCGTCGGGGACGCCGATCACCTGGACGTCGGCGATGTCGGGGTGGGTGTAGAGGTACTCCTCGATCTCGCGCGGGTAGACGTTCTCGCCGCCCCGGATGACCATGTCCTTGATCCGGCCGACGATGTTGACGTAGCCGTCGGCGTCCATGGTGGCCAGGTCGCCGGTGTGCATCCAGCGGGCCGCGTCGATCGCCTCGGCGGTCTTGGCCGGTTCGTCCCAATAGCCGAGCATCACCGAGTAGCCGCGGGTGCACAGCTCGCCCGGCTCGCCGCGGCGGGTCTCCAGGCCGGTGTCCGGATGGACGATCTTCACCTCCAGGTGCGGCATCACCCGGCCGACGGTCTCGGTGCGCCGGGCCAGGCCGTCGTCCCGGCGGGTCATCGTGGACACCGGGGAGGTCTCGGTCATGCCGTAGCAGATCGCCACCTCGCTCATGTGCATCTCGCCGGCCACCCGCTTCATCACCTCGACGGGGCAGGGCGAGCCGGCCATGATGCCGGTGCGCAGCGACGTCAGGTCGAACTCGGCGAAGCGCGGATGGTCGAGCTCGGCGATGAACATGGTCGGCACGCCGTACAGGGAGGTGCACCGCTCGGCCTCGACGGCGCGCAGCGTGGCCTCGGGGTCGAAGCCGGGCGCGGGCAGCACGACGCAGGCGCCGTGGGAGGTGGCGCCGAGGTTGCCCATGACCATGCCGAAGCAGTGGTAGAGCGGCACGGGCAGGCAGACGCGGTCGATCTCGGTGTAGCCGACGCCCTCGCCGACGAAGTAGCCGTTGTTGAGGATGTTGTGGTGCGACAGCGTGGCGCCCTTGGGGAAGCCGGTGGTGCCCGAGGTGTACTGGATGTTGATCGGGTCGTCGAAGGCCAGCGTGGCGGCGCGTTCGCGCAGCGCGGCGGGGTCGGCGGCGCGGCCCTGCCGGACGAGCTCGTCCCAGCCCGGCTCGCCGATGAAGATCACCGGCTCGAAGCCGATCTCGGCCAGCATCGCCCGGTAGTCGCTGGTCTTGTGCTCGACGGCGCTGACCAGCAGGCGCATGCCGGACTGGCGGACCACGTAGTCCAGCTCGTGGCCGCGGTAGGCGGGGTTGACGTTGACCAGGATGGCGCCGATCTTGGCGGTGGCGTACTGCGTGAGCACCCATTCGGCGCAGTTCGGCGCCCAGATGCCGACCCGGTCGCCCTTGGCGATCCCGCGGGCCAGCAGCCCGAGCGCGACCTCGTCGACGGCGGCGTCGAACTCCGCGTACGTCCACCGCCGGCCGGTGGCCACCTCGACCAGCGCCTCGCGGCCGGCGTACCGGGCCGCGGAGCGCTCCAGGTTCTCCCCGATCGTCTCGCCCAGCAGCGGAGCGGCGGAGACGCCGGAGGCGTAGGAGAGCAGTGAGTCAGCCATGATTGGCAGCATCCGACAGGATCGGCCGTCGCGCCACCCCCGTGGAGGGGCGACCTGGGAAAAGCTCGGTACGCACCCGCGAAAGGGGCCGGTACGCCTCCCGGGGTCAGCTCACGTCGGTCACGCCGCAGATGTCGCATCGGTAGTGGGTGCCGCGTTCGTCCTCACCGAACTCACTCCACAGATGGGCGTCACCGGACAGATCGTAGGGATCGCCGGAGCACAGCTTCCGCAGCCGGCCGATCCCGGCTCCCACCGGGGTCACCTGCGCCGGGGGAACGGGGAGCGGCTCGGCGGGTACGGGCGCGGCGGGCGTCAGCATGGCGTCTCCAAGGCGTGCGGCGAAGCCGGGGGCGGCTTCTCAAGGTGAGTCGACGGCCATGCGTCTTTCCAGGAAGAGCCCTCCGAAACCGGTTGCATCGCGCCGAACCGGCAGCGGCCGGTCGAGGACGGCGGCATCCGGTCCGGCGCCGTCCCCGCCGGGGTGGAGTCACCGGTTCAGCGGACCTGCCACCAGGCCTTGACGACGTGGCAGCCCTGCGGCTCGCCGGAGACGAGGGAGTACGGTCCCGGATGGCCGGAGGTCTTGGTCTTCCACGGGCCGACGACCGTCCTCGTGTAGGGGTAGTGAGCCGAGTTGCACGTGGCGGCCACCCGGTACGTGCCGAATCCGCCGTTGCACACCGCCCCCGCCACGTTCGTCGTCGTGTTGACGAAGCTGCTGCAGGCCCACACTTCGGCGTTCGCGGGCGTGGCGACCCCGGCGAGGGCTATCGCGCCGCCCGCCGCCGCGGCCAGGACCCATGAGAATCTGCGCATCGTGCCTCCTCTGTCTTCTTACGGCTCGGCTTGCACGCTTCATGCTCATCGCTGTGCGCGGCCTGGAGACAGGGCGTGAGGAGGGCATCTTGCGGGCATTCGCCGCCCGCCGGCCGAGGCCGGGTGGGCGTGCGGCGTCCGCCGGTCGCGGCCGGATGGGTGTGCGATGTCCGGGTCTCAGGTGCGGTCGGCGGGTTCCAGGGCCGGTCCGAGGTTCTTGCGGTAGATGACGAAGTCGCAGGGGGTGGCCAGGTGGGGTGACAGGTGCGGGTAGTCCCGCTCCACCGCCCCGGTGCCGACCGGCCGGTAGCCGATGCGGCCGTACCAGCCCGCCAGGAACTCCTTCGACGGGTGCCGCCACTCGCGCGGCACCAGCAGCTCCAGCTGCATCTCGGCGTGCCCGCGCGACCTGCCGCGCCGCTCGGCGAAGCGGACGAGCTCACGGCCGAGGCCGATGCCCCGGTGGCGGGGTGAGGCGGCCAGCATGCCGAACTCGCCGGTGCCGGCGTCGAGCTCCCGTACCCGGACGCAGCCGGCGATCCGCCCGTCCACCAGCGCCACGACGATCTCGCCCGCGCCGACGTAGCCGGCGATCTCCGCCGCGGACGTACGGGCGGCGCCGCCGGCCCACAGCCCCGCCTCCGCGTCCGCGTACACCTCGTTGACCAGCCCGGCCAGCTCGGACATGAGCCCGCCGTCGGCGGCGGCGCTCTCCGGCAGCGGCCGGATCTCGATCTCCGGCGCGATCGTCATGGATGGCTCCTCATCTCTTGTGGTTTGCGGCCGTGGTCACCAGCGGTTGCGGGCCTCCTCCGCCCAGCCGGTCAGGCCGTCGAGGCCGACCCAGCCGCCGTCATCGGCCCGCACCCGGCCGCCGAAGTGCCCGAAGCACTGGTGGGTCTCCGAGCCGACGACGCCGAGCTCCGTACGCGAGACCTTCTCGTGGAACGGGGTGAACTCGACCTCGACTCCGTCCCCCTCGACGCGCCACGGGCGCATCCAGTCGCTTCGGTCGTAGACCCACTCCAGCCGCGCACCGATCTTGTGCAGCCGGCCGTCCAGGATGAGCGCGTTCTCGGTCAGCCCGGTGCCGTCGGTCCACCTGCCGCCGAGCTGCACGGCCCGCCCGGGGGCGCTGCCGGCGGCCCAGTTCCAGGATATGGAGTACGGCCACTTGCCCCGCCCGTGGTCGAGCACCGCGAACGCCCCTTCGCCGACCTCGTGCTCCCGCCCGTCCAGCACGAGCCGCCCGCGCACGGGGCGGCCGACGTCCTTGACCGTGTACTGGAAGCGGCGCGGCCCCCACGGGATCACCACGCCGAGCGATTCGTGCCCGTCCGGCAGCGGCACCTCCAGCTCCGCCGTCACCCGTGGCGCGTGCGCGCGCAGCGACGTTCCGCCGGCCGTCTGCTCGATGACGATGCGCACGCCGCCGCCCTCGACCCTGGCCGTGCCCCGGCCGCTGCGCTCGGGAAAGGCGGCGCCGCGGGCCAGCGGCACCACGGCGTCGTGGCTCACCTCGGCGCCGGTCGCCCGGTCGAGCACGTAGACGCCGTGCACGCCGGCGTAGTCGAGCGAGGACGCCACCAGCGCGAGGACGTGGGACGGGGTGACGACGCCCCAGTACTCCCAGCGCTTGGCCCGGCCCCAGCCGCGCAGGTTGGCGCGGTGCAGCGGGCGCCGGGTCCATCCGACGGCCTCCGGGTTGAGCCGGCCGCCGGGCAGGCAGAGGTCGACGGGTTCGGTGATCTCCCGCTCATGGGTCGGCATGGGATGAAAGGTACTAAACGGTGGTCCTGGCCCAGGGGGCGCGGTAGCGGATCAGACTCGCCAGCAGGGCCAGGGCCAGGAGAACGGCGCCGCCGTCGGTGATCGCGGTGGGCAGCAGGCCGGCCGGGCCGTACAGGTCGATCGAGGCACGGTAGACCTCCGCGGGGATCATGCCGAACGGTCCCGACGCCTGCCCGACGTTGACCGCGAGGACCGTCCAGAACACCCACGCCCGGCCGCGCGGCGCGAGCAGGCCGATCGCGTTGCCCGCGATGAACAGGACGCCCACCGCCCGCAGGAACAGCAGCAGGCCGGGCGCCTGGGCCGCCGCCTGAGCCGGGGCGAGACCGGCCAGCCGCATGCTGTGCTCGATCATGCCGAGGTCGATGACGACGAAGTTCTGCGCGGCCGTGCCGAGCGTGAACACCGCCGACGCGGCGGCGGTGGTGAGCTGCAGTCGGCGGGTCCAGAGGGTCGGGACGCGCGGGGGCCTGGTCAATGGGGTGCCTTCCTCGTTGTCGTACGGCGTCCATGCTGAGCGTCGCGGCCGGCGGAATCGTCCGGCCGGCGATGGCGATCCCGGGTACCGCCGCGGCAGTAGCCGGCGCCCGTGCGGGTGCCGCGTACCGCGGAGGAAGTACGCCCGATCTCCTTCTCCGGCGGGTTGGCCCAGGTGGCGGGGGGTGGCTAGCGTGAGGTCCGTGGGCAGAGGGAAGGTGGACGCCGTCGTGGCGGTCGCGCTGGCCTCGGGGGTCGTCGCGGGCAGCCTGGTGACCGCCGACGCGGCCGGGCGGCGCCCGCTCGACCTGCTGGGGGGCGCGCTGCTGGTGGCCGCCTGCGCGCCGCTGGCCCGGCGGCGGGCGCGTCCTGTGCCGGTGGCGCTGGCGGCGGCGGGGGCGTGCGCGGCCTACTACGCGCTGATGTATCCGGGGATCTTCGCGGCGGCGCCCGTGCTGCTCGCGGTCTACACGGTGATGAGTCTCGGGCGGCGGGTGGCGGCGGTGGTCCTGGCCGCCGGGTACGTGGCGGCGTTCTACCTGACCGTCGCCGGGGCGCGCGGGGACTTCGCGGTGCACGACGGCGTGCTGTGGCAGGCCGGGTTCCTGATCGCCGTGCTGGTGATCGGGCACATGGTCGCCGCGCATCGCGCGTATCTGCGGGAGACGGTGGCCGCCCATCGCAGGTACCTGCGGGAGGCGGAGCTGCGGGCGGCCGAGGCGGAACGGACCCGCGAGGAGGCCGCGCTGCGCCGGGCCGGCGAGGAGCGGCTCTGGATCGCCCAGGAGCTGCACGACACGCTCACGCACACCATCTCGGTCATCAACGTGCAGGCCGGCGTGGCCGCGCATCTGGCCGACAGGGATCCGGCGCGGGTGGTGCCGGCGCTCGCCGCGATCAAGGAGGCGGGGCAGGAGGCGATGCGGGAGCTGCGCGCGACCCTCGGGGTGCTGCGGCAGGCCGGCGGCGACGAAGGTGAGCCGGGCCTCGACCGGCTGCCGCGGCTGGTCGACCGGGCGGGCGCGGCCGGGCTGCGGGTGTCGTACGAGGTGCGCGGGCGGGTCCGGCCGGTGCCGGCCGAGGTGGGGCGGGCCGCGTACCGGATCGCGCAGGAGGCGCTGACCAACGTGCTGCGGCACGCGGGCGCGGCCGGGGTCGGCGTGCTGTGCCGCTACGATCGCGACACGCTGACGCTGCGCGTCGAGGACGACGGCACGGCGGGCGGCCAGGCGGCGGACGGCGGGATGGGGCTGATCGGCATGCGGGAACGCGCGGTCGCGGCCGGCGGCCGCCTGACAGCCGGCCCCCGCGACGGCGGCGGCTTCCTGGTGGAGGCCGTGCTCCCCCTGACGGACGCGACGGGGCCGGGCGTGACGGGCCCGGACATGACGGGACCTGACGCTGAAGGGCGTGAGACCGGGGCGAGGCCGGGCGCTGAAGGGCGTGGGGGCGGGGCGGGGGCGTGGTGATCCGGGTGTTGCTGGCGGACGATCAGCCGCTGATCAGGGGCGGATTCCGGGCGCTGCTCGAATCCGACCCCGGCATCACCGTGGCGGGCGAGGCCGGGGACGGGGCGCGGGCGGTGGAGCTGGCCGGGGAGCTGCGGCCCGATGTCGCGCTGATCGACGTCAGGATGCCGCTGATGGACGGCATCGAGGCCACCCGCCGCATCGCCGCCGACCCCGCCCTGACCGGCGTGCACGTGGTGATCCTCACCAACTACGCGCTCGACGAGTACGTCTTCGCCGCCCTGCGCGCCGGCGCCGCCGGTTTCCTGGTCAAGGACATCGAGCCGGTCGAGCTGCTGCGGGCCGTCCCCGTGGCGGCGCGCGGAGACGCGCTGCTCGCCCCGGCCGTGACGCGCGGCCTCATCGAGCAGTTCGTCGCCACCCCGCCGCGCCCGTCCGCGCCGGCCTCGCTGTCCGCGCTGACCGCCAGGGAACTGGAGGTGCTGGTGCTGGTGGCCACGGGCCTGTCGAACGAGGAGATCGCGCGCCACCTGACGATCAGCCATCTGACCGCCAAGACCCACGTCAGCCGCGCGATGACCAAGCTGGGGGCACGTGACCGGGCCCAGCTCGTCGTGTACGCCTACGAGGCCGGCCTCGTCGTCCCCGGCGCCGGGAACTGACGCGTCTATCCGTGCGCGGGCGGGACGTGGGTGGGCAGCCGCAGCGCGATCACGGCGATGTCGTCCAGGCCCGTGGTGGGCAGCCCGCTGAGCAGCTTGTCGCAGAACTTCTCCACGGGCTCGCGGGCCAGGGTCTCCGCCAGCTGACGCAGCCGTTCCAGCCCCGTGTCGAGATGTTCGCCGGGATGTTCGACCAGGCCGTCGGTGTAGAGGAGCAGCGTGCTGCGCGGCGGCAGCGGCCGCAGGGCGGAGGCGCACGTCTCGTCGTGGCGGAAGCCGAGCAGCGGGCTGGCCGCGCCCAGCAGGAAGCAGCCCGTGCCGTCGGGGGTGACCAGCAGCGGCGGCAGGTGGCCGGCGACGGCGTAGTTGAGGCGGTAGCCGCCGTGGCACGGCTCGACGCGGGCCAGCGCGCAGGTGGCGGTGATGCCGTCGGCCAGGGACTCCATCGCGATGTTGAGCCGGGTGAGGATCTCGCCCGGCGGCTCGCGGCGGTCCATCGCCAGCGCGCGCAGCATGTTGCGCAGCTGGCTCATGACGACGGCGGCGGCGAGGTCGTGGCCGGCGACGTCGCCGATGGCGATCATGGTGGCGCCGTCGGGCAGGACGAAGGAGTCGTACCAGTCGCCGCCCACCTCGGCGGCGGCCGGGCTGGCCCGGTAGCGGGCGGCGATGCGCAGGTCGGGCAGGAGGGGCGGCTCGGCGAGCAGGCTGTGCTGCAGGGCCAGCGCGATCTGCTGGGCCCGCTGGAAGCGGATGGCGCTGCTCAGCGCGTCGTGCGCGTGGTCGAACATCTGGCTGAGCAGCGCGATGTCGGCCTGGCTGATGGGTGAGCGGTCGCCGCAGGCCACGGCGGTGACCACGGCCGGGACCGCGCCGTCGACGACGACGGGCAGGATGAGCAGGCTGTTGACGCCGTTGGCGGCCAGCCACGCCTGCGTTCCCGAGGGGGCGAGGTCGGGCGGCGGCTGCCCGGGCGGGAACCGCTTCAGTATCGGCCGCCGCCGTCGTACGGCCGTGACGAAGGCGTTGGTGGAGCCCAGGTACTCCTCGCTGTAGGTGGGCAGCGCGTTGAGGCCGTCGCGTGCCGCGCTCGCGATCCGTTCGGCGACGAAGGGGGTGCCGCCGCGCACGTTGCCGGTGAGGTCGGTGACGAGGTGCACGCCGCAGCCGTCGGCCAGGGCCGGCACGATCACGCCGGTCAGGGCGCCGAGCATGTCCTCCAGGCTCGTCAGGTCGGCCGTCACCGCGGCGGCCCGGTCGAGCAGCCGCTGGCGGCGTCCCTCGCGCCAGGCGTCCTCGACGTCGCTGCAGGCCCCCACCCACTCCACCACCTCGCCGTTCTCGCGGATCGGCACGGCGCGCACCTGGAAGTGCCGGTAGCCGCCGTCGGCCATGCGCAGCAGGTAGGAGTGCTCCCACAGGTCCACCACGGTGCCGACGGCGCGCCACCACGAGTCGAGCGTGGCGGCGCGGTCGGCGGGATGGATCATGGCCAGCCAGCCCTGGCCGCGGAACTCCTCCCACGGCTGCCCGGTCACCCGCTCCCAGCTGGGGCTCTCCTCGATCACGTCGCCCTCGGGGCCGGCCACCCAGATGATCTGGGCGCTGATCCGCATGAGGCTCCGGTAGCGCCGCAGGATCCGGCTGCGTTCGTCGGCGATGGCCTGGACCTGCCGGGCGGCGGCGATCTGCTCGGTGACCTCCATGGCGACCACCAGCACGCCGTGATCGCCGGGCCCGAACGAGATCCGCGACAGGCTGGAGGTGAAGAACCGCTCTTCGCCGTCCCGGTCCGCGGGGGCCATGCTGGAGGGCGCGGCGGTGAGGACGACCTGCTCGCCGGTGGCGAAGACGTGGTCGAAACGGGGCTGGGCGATGCCGGGGAAGGCCTCCGCGAGCGTGACCCCGAGGGGCGGGTCGCCGAACTGGGTCCGGTAGGTCGCGTTCATGTAGACGAGCCGGTGGGCGGGGCCGCGTGTCACCGCCACGCCGACCGGCGCCGGGTCGAGCACTTCGAACGCCAGGCCGCTCCCCCCGCAGTCGCGGGCATCTCCCATCGTGACCTCCCCCGAGGGCCACTTCCCCAAGGGGGGCCTACCCGCGTGCGGGAGGAAGACAACACGTCAGGACCGCTCCCACGGCCGGGACCGGTCCCGGGACCCGGCCGGTACGGTGCCGCCGGAGGGACGGGCGGGACCA
Organism: Nonomuraea fuscirosea; assembly: GCF_035917475.1. Classification (NCBI taxonomy): domain Bacteria; kingdom Bacillati; phylum Actinomycetota; class Actinomycetes; order Streptosporangiales; family Streptosporangiaceae; genus Nonomuraea; species Nonomuraea fuscirosea. Next base: position 5,201,714 of record NZ_CP109074.1, read on the forward strand.
AGGCGCTGCGAGGGAGACGGAATGGAAAACCTGCCGGCGAGTTTGGCGAGCCCCCTTCCCGACGCCAGAATCGTCCCCATGACCCCTCACTCTCCGCTCGTCACCGGTGACCCGCCACGTCTGGGAGGCCGGGAGCTCCTCGGCCGGCTCGGCGAGGGCGGGCAGGGTGTGGTGTACCTGGCCGTGGCGGGTGACACGCGCGTGGCGGTCAAGTGGCTGCGCGGCGAGCAGTCGGACGACTCGGTCAGCGTGGCGCGGTTCCTGCGGGAGGCGGAGGTGGCCAGGCGGGTGGCGCCGTTCTGCACCGCGGCCGTGCTGGACACGGGGGTCGAGCAGGGGCGGCCGTACATCGTGAGCGAGTACGTCGCGGGTCCCTCGCTGCAGCAGATGGTGCTGCGGGAGGGGCCGCGCTCGGGCGCGGCGCTCGACCGGCTGGCCATCGGCACCGCGACCGCCCTGGCGGCGATCCACCGGGCCGGCATCGTGCACCGCGACTTCAAGCCGGCCAACGTCATCCTCGGCCCTGACGGGCCGCGCGTGATCGACTTCGGCATCGCCCGCGCGGTCGCCGCCACCTCGACGATCAGCGCCACGCCCATGGGCACGCCGGCGTACATGTCGCCCGAGCAGATCGCCGGTGACGTGACCGGGCCGGCGGCGGACATGTTCTCGTGGGCCGGCACGATGGTCTACGCCTCCTGCGGGCGGGGGCCCTTCGGCAACCACGCCATGGAGCAGGTGATCAGCCAGGTGCTGTCCGCCCCGCCCGACCTGGGGCGGCTGTCGGGGCCGCTGCGCGAGGTGGTGCTGCGCTGCCTGTCGAAGAACCCGGCCGAGCGGCCGACGGCCGAGCAGGTGATCAAGGGGCTGCTGGGGCGTCCGGTGGCCGACTCCGGCCTGCTCGCGTCGGGCGCGATGCTGGCCGCGCCGTCCGGCGGCCCCGAACAGCAGCCGGGCAGCCCGGGGCCTGCCGGTGGAGGCGACCCCGGCCCGGAGCGCGGGGAGCCGGCGGCGGGCGGCTCCGAGCGGGGGTGGTGGAGGTCGCGGGCGTGGCCGGTCGCCGCGGGCGTCACGGCGGTCCTGGTGGCGCTGGGGGTGTGGGCCGCGGTCGCGCCGCCGTGGGCGGGCCAGGGCGCGAAGCAGGTCGCGGCCCCCCGCCCGGTTGCGGCGACGCCGCAGGTCACCCGGTCGCCGGCGGCCGGGACGCCGGTGAAGACCACGCTGCCGGGTGGCGCGATCACTTTGTACGAGCACCCGTCGGACCCGATCGCGCTGACCGCGTACGAGGTCTTCGACAAGAAGGCCGACGACGACGTCGACTACGCCAGGCGGTCGCTGCGCGGCGCCTCCTTCGAGAGGTACGCGGACAACTGGGAGTCGCTGGTCTCCCCCGACGGCCGCTATCTGGCGGGGCGGCAGAAGGACTACACCTCGCGGGGTTACGACTCGGTGCTGTTCAACGACAGGACGATGGGGTCGAGCTTCCGGGTCATGACCGTGCGCAAGCCACTGATCAGCACCATCCGCTCCTGGTCGGCGGACAGCTCCCGGCTGCTGCTCAACATCGACAAGAAGGTCGAGGGCGACGACGGCGAGGACGAGTGGATCTCCCTCGGTTTCGTCGTGGTGGACGTGGCGAAGGCGAAGGCGGACGTGGTCGAGGTGGCCGACGAGTCGATCCGCGCCTCCGACTTCGGCTGGGACGCCACCGGCACGGGCGTGGTCATCGAGTACGGCGACGACGACGGGCTGCGCCTCTTCGACCCCTCCGGCAGGCGCGTGCGCGACCTGCCGGAGGTCGGCACGCCCGCCTCGGGCACCACGGACCTGTTCTCCCCTTCCGGCGCCAGGTTCGTCACCGACTGTCCCGAGAGCGACGGCGGCGACCACTGCCTGTGGGACACCCGTACCGGCGCGCAGGTGCGCGCGTTCACCTCCGACTGCGACAAGGTGCTCGGCTGGTACGACGAGTCGCATCTGTTCTGCTGGGAGCAGGACGACAACGCCTCGTTCGACGAGGTGCGGGTGGTGGACTTCGACGGCAAGCTGGTCCGTACGCTGCTCCAGGTGCCGGAGAAGCTCGACGTCACCCCGCTGTTCACCGTCAGGCCCACCGGCTCATGACGCCCGTTCAGCCGCCCGGCCGCCCAGCCGCAGCAGCAGGTCCTTGACCTGCGTGGCCTCGTACCGTTCCCGCGCCTCGGCCGGATCGGAGCAGAGCAGGACGGGCGCGTCGGCGGCGTCTGCGGGCAGCAGCCCGTGGGAGCCGCGCACGGCCGCGGCGCCGGCGTCGAGACCGACGACGTTCATCAGGTAGCGCAGGCCGAGCTTCTTGCGCAGCAATGCGACGCCCGCGCGGCGTTTGGCCGCCGCCGGGGCGGCCGGGTCGAAGAACAGCTCGGCGGGGTCGTAGCCGGGTTTGCGGTGGATCTCGACCAGGCGGGCGAAGTCGGGCGCGCGGGCGTCGTCCAGCCAGTAGTAGTAGGTGAACCAGGCGTCCCGCTCGGCGAGCAGGACCAGCTCGCCGGAGCGCGGATGGTCCAGGTCGTGCGCGGCCTTGCCGCCGGCGTCGAGCACGGTGGCGACGCCGCCGATCGAGCCGCACAGCTTGGCGACGGCGGGCACGTCGGCGGGGTCGCGGACGTAGACGTGCGCGATCTGGTGGTCGGCGACGGCGAACGCCCGCGACGTCCACGGGTCGAGGTACTCCATGCCGTCCTGGGTGTGCACGCGCAGCAGGCCCTCGGCGCGCAGGGCGCGGTTGACGTCGACGGGACGGGAGACGTCGGTGATGCCGTACTCCGACAGCACCACCACGGTCCGCTCCCCCGCGGCGTCCAGCAGCGGCGCCAGCACGCCGTCCAGCTCGGCGGCCGCGGCGGCGCAGCGCGGGTCGCCGGGGCCGTAGCGCTGCAGATCGTAGTCGAGGTGCGGCAGGTAGGCGAGGGTGAGGTCGGGGTCGCGGGTGGTCATGATGTGCCGGGCGGCGTCGGCGATCCACCGCGAGGAGGGCAGCCCGGCGCCCGGCCCCCAGTAGCTGAACAGCGGGAACGTGCCGAGCTCCGCGGTGAGCTCGTCGTGCAGCTCGGGCGGGTCGGTGTAGCAGTCGGGGTCCTTGCGGCCGTCGGCGCGGTAGATGGGCCTCGGGGTGACGGTCCAGCCGACGTCGGCGCCCATGGCGTACCACCAGCACACGTTGGCGACCGTGTACCCGGGCCCGGCGGCCTGCCACAGCTTCTCGCCGCCGACCAGGGCGTTGTGCTGACGCCAGAGCAGCACCTCGCCGAGGTCGCGGAAGTACCAGCCGTTGCCGACGATCCCGTGGCCGGACGGGGGCAGCCCGGTGAGGAACGTGGACTGGACCGAGCAGGTGACGGCGGGCAGGACGGTGCCGAGCTCCGCCTGAAAACCTCCGGCGGCGAGGGCGCGCAGGCGGGGCATGTGGGCCAGCAGCCGCGGGGTGAGCCCGACCACGTCCAGGACCAGCAGCTTCGTCATCCGGTCACTCCCAGCTCGCGCAGCTCGGTACGGGCGAAGTCCAGTTCGGCGGCGATGCCGGCGGCGAGGCCGGCGGCGGTCGCCGGGCGCAGCGCGGGCGGCAGCACGCTCCAGGTGTAGGTCTCGACGTCGTAGTGGTCGCACAGCGGCTCGGGCCCGCCGGCCAGCTCGCCGAGCGCCTCGCGCAGCACGGGGATGGTGGTGGTCAGCGGCGGGGCGGGGTCGGCGTGCAGCGGCACGTGGTAGTGGACCCGCCACGGCGCGGGCAGGCCGCGGTCCAGGGCCTCGTCGAGGTCGTCGGCCGCGTCCCCGGCCGGGGTGCGGGTCTGGTGCAGGAAGCGCGGCTCGGCGTACTCGCGCAGGGCCGCCGGGTCGGGGCTCTCCAGGGCGGCGGAGAGCTGCACCTTGACGATGGGCAGGCCGGCCGCGCGCAGCGCCTTGAGCGCGGCGGACGGCTGCTCCCAGGCGCAGGCCAGGTGAGCCAGGTCGAGGCAGAGGCCGAGCCGTTCCGTGTCGGCGCCCGCCAGGTGGGTGACGGCCTGGGCGGTGGTCTCGACGACGCAGCCGGGCTCGGGCTCGAAGCCGACCCGTACGGTCCTGCCGGTGGCGGACTCGATCGCGGCCAGGCCGGCGGCCAGGTCGTCCAGGTGGCGGGCGGCCGCGTCCGCCATGGCGGTGTTCCACGGCTCGCGCCAGGCGAGCGGCAGGGTGGAGACCGAGCCGCGGGCGGCGTCGCCGGGCAGCAGGCCGGCCAGCACGCGGGCCAGGTCGAGGGTGTAGGCGAGCCGGTCGGGGGTGGTCCAGTCGGGGTGGTAGACGGCGTGCTTGACGACGGGGTCGTGGAAGGAGCGGTACGGGAAGCCGTTCAGCGTCACGACCTCCATGCCGCGGACGTCGAGCTCGCGGCGGAGCTTCCGTAGCCGCGCCGGGTCCGCGGCCAGCTCGGCGGCGACCGGCGCGGCCAGCCACAGGCCGAGGCCCAGCACGCCGGAGCCGAGCGCGGCCCTGATCGGGACGGCGTAGGCGTCCAGCTGGGCGATGATGCCGTCGAAGTCCTCGGCGGGGTGCACGTTGGTGCAGTAGCCGAGGTGCAGTGGCGTTCCCGAGGGGTGGCGCAGGCGCATCACTCGCCGCCGCGCTTGATCGAGCTGCCCGCGAACGTGGGCTCGGCGAACGACGGCTCGGCGGCGGTGAGCCCGGTCAGGTCGAGCCGGCCCGACTGGGCGTAGAACTCGACGGGGTTGCGCCACATCACCCGGTCCACGTCGTCCTCGTCGAACCCGGCCGCCAGCATCGCGTTCGCGGTCTCCAGCGTCAGCAGCGGGTCGGAGAAGCCCCAGTCGGCGGCCGAGTTGACCAGCACGCGTTCGGTGCCGTGCCGGCGCAGGATCTCCACCATGCGCGGCGGCGACATCTTCGTCTCGGGGTAGATCGAGAAGCCCATCCAGCAGCCGGTGCCGCTGACGAGCCCGACGGTGACCTCGTTGAGGTGGTCGACCGCCACCCGTCCTGGGTCGATGCCGGAGGCGGCCACCAGCTCCAGCGTGCGCCGGGTGCCGCGGGCCTTGTCGCGGTGCGGGGTGTGCACGAGCGCCGGCAGGTCGTGCTCGACGGCCAGGGCGAGCTGGCGTTCGAAGGCGTCGTCCTCCTCGGGGGTCATGGAGTCGTAGCCGATCTCGCCGACCGCGACCACGCGGTCCTTGTCCAGGTAGCGGGGCAGCAGGTCCAGCACGGGGACGCAGCGCGGGTCGCCGGCCTCCTTCGGGTTGAGCGCGATCGTGGCGTGGTGCACGACGCCGAACTGCGCCGCCCGGTACGGCTCCCAGCCGAGGAGCGAGTCGAAGTAGTCGGTGAACGAGCCCGGGTTCGTCCTGGGCTGGCCGAGCCAGAAGGACGGCTCCACCACGGCCAGCACCCCGGCGGCGGCCATGCGCGCGTAGTCGTCGGTGGTGCGCGACGTCATGTGGATGTGCGGGTCGAAGATGCGCATCAGGTCTCCTCGCTGGTGAGCCGGCGGAGCAGGGCCTCGGCGTCCTGGGGCATGGGGCGGCCGGCGGCCTCGCGTTCCTCGGCGAAGGCGGCCAGCATCGCGGCCAGCTCCGCGTCGGCCCGCTCGTCCAGCCGGTCCACGGCGTTCAGCGGGACGCCGGTGAACACGCACTTGAGCACCGCCTGCCGCCAGGCCGCCTGATCGAGGTGGCGGGCGTAGGGGCCGAGGGCGGCGGCGAGCAGGCGGGCGTCGTTCGTGCGCAGGGCGTCCAGCAGGAGGGGGACGGCGGCCGTGCCGATCGGCAGCAGGGGCAGCGCCTTGAGCACGGCCCGCTTCTCGTCGGCGTCGCCGTACCGGTAGAGGTCGAGCGTCTCGGGGGTGAGACGGTCGTGCGGGAGCGCGGCCAGCAGCAGCGCGCGGGCGGCCTCGTCGGCGCTCCACCCGGGCACGCCGGCCAGCGGCGCCCGCCCGGCCCGCCGTCCTGCGGCGGCGAACGAACGCGCGATGCTGCCGGGCCGGCCGGCGACGGCCTCGACCGCACCGTCCAGCCAGGCTTCCTGCGGCGCGCCCTGGAACGCGTCCCGCAACCGCTCGATGGATTTTTCGGACGCCTGTACGGGCTGCTTCATGAGCGGGCTCCTTCGGGCGCGGGCAGGGACGCTGCTTCGGCTTGGCGGAGGAAGGACAGGGAGCGGGCGGCCACGGCGGGGGCCGCGTGGGAGTGGCGTGGGAGCTCGACGGCGACCAGGCCGCGGTAGCCGCAGCCGGCCAGCGCGCCCAGGACCGGCGGAAAGCCGATCTCGCCCTCGCCGAACTCCAGGTGCTCGTGCGTCCCCCTGCGCATGTCGTCGATCTGCACGTTCACCAGGTACGGCGCGACGGCCTCGACGCAGGCGGGCACCGGGTCCGGCTCGTTGCAGCGGCAGTGGCCGATGTCCAGGGTGAGCCCGAACCCGTCCGGCTCGCCGAGCGCCCGGCGCAGCGCGTGCCAGCCGCCGATCGTGTCGACCAGCATCCCGGGCTCGGGCTCGAACCCCAGCGGCACGCCGTGCGCGGACTCCAGCAGCCGGGCGCAGCCGCGTACGAGCCGGTCCCAGGCCCGGTGCGGCGGCACGTGCGGCGGGCGTACCCCCGACCAGAACGACACCGCCTCCGCCCCCAGGTCGGCGCCGATGCGGGCGGCGCGGCACAGGAAGTCCACCCGCCTGTCGTGGTCGTCGTCGAGCAGCGTCGGGGCGTGCTTGCGGCGGGGGTCGAGCAGGTAGCGGGCGCCGGTCTCGATGACGACGGCCAGCCCGAGCGTGCGCAGGCGGTCGGCGACCGCGGCCACCCGGCCGGCCAGGCCGGGGGCGTAGGGGTCGAGGTGGTGGTGGTCGAGGGTGAGGGCCACCCCGGTGTAGCCGAGGCCGGCGATGACGTCGAGGGCGTCGGTGAGGCGGTGGTTGGCGAAGCCGTTGGTGCCGTAACCGAATCGGATCATGTCGGGGACAGCTTTCTGGCCAGGCGGCGGGCCACGGGAACCGCCGCGGCGATGGCGAGACCGAGGCGCGGCGCGCCGGCCTGTGCGGCCAGCGCGCCCTGGAGGGCGGGCAGGCCGACGATCCCGGCCGTGACGGCGTCCCTGACGCGGGCGGCCGTGGGCTCGGCGACGGCACGGGTCTGCGCCGACCCGAACTGCCCCGCGTACCAGAGCGCCAGCCCGGCCCGGACGACGGCGGGAAAGGACTCGCCCAGGGCCCTTCGGACGAGGTCGGCGTTCGAGGCGGGGCCGGGCATCCCGGCGGGTCCGGGCCCGTACGGAATGACGGGCTCAGGGCCACAGGGCACGGCGGCCTCTGAAGCGTGCGGGAGGGCGGCGGTTGCGGCGTCATCCGCGCCGCCCGCGGGTGCGGGGTGACTGGCACCCGCAGTGCTCGTAAGCCGGCCGACGACGGAGTTCGCCGCGCGGCCCCCGACCGCCACGGGCGTGGGGTGGCCGGCGACGGCGGAATTCGTCGGGCGGCCCGCGACGGTGGCGGTCAGGGCGAGGGTGGCGGTCAGGGTGGTGGCGGGGGTGCGGCGGGTGGTGCCGGCGGTCTCGCCACGGGACAGGGCGGTGAGCAGGTACGTGTGGGCGGCGACGGAGAGTGCGGCGGGCAGCGCGGCGGCGGGCACGCGGCCGGGGGCGGCGCCCAGCAGCACGTCCAGGCCCCGGCAGAGCGCCATCGCGGCCGGTCCCGCACGGGTGTTCTTGGCGGCGAGGTCGTACGCCCAGACGGCGCCCGCCAGAGGTACGGCCACGGCCAGGGCCCGGCGGCCCCCGGTGAGACCCGCCAGGACTAGCCCCGCGACGGTGAGCCCGGCGGCCACCCCCAGAGCCGTGCCCGGCGCGACCCGCCCCGAGGGGATGGGGCGTTCCGGCCGTTCGACGGCGTCGAGGTGGCGGTCGGCCCAGTCGTTGGCGGCCATGCCGGCCCAGTACAGACAGACCGAGGAGCAGGCCAGCCCGGCCGTCCGGCCACCGAGCGACCGCCCGGCGGCGGCGCCGGCGAGCACGTCGCCGGGAACCGACAGCGCGGCCGGCGCCCGAACGAGTTCCAGCAGGTCCCGCAGCCCCGCCATGGTCACCCTCCTTCACCGCCGGCCGGTCATCCCCCGGCTCGTACTCCCGTCACGGACACACCCGCCAACCCCCGGCCGACCTCTGGCCAACCCGGCCCCCGCCAACGCCACACCCGGCCGTCGCCGCACGCCACCGTCACCACACCTGGCCGATGCCGCAGGTCGCCGTCGCCATGACCCGGCTGTAGCCGGATCTGGCCGGATCCCGCCGGCGTCACAGTCCCGCCGGCGTCATGCGGCCGGGGATCGGCGAGCCGTGGGCGGGTCACTCCTCTGCCTGGGGGGCGAGGGTGTCGATCAGGTCGCAGAGGGCGCGCCACTGTTCGGCCAGGCCGTGGGAGGTTTCGCCCAGGGGGTCCTTGAAGAAGAAGGCCAGGTCGGTGAGGGGTCCCGAGCGGCCGGCGTGAGCGGCGGCGGCGGTCAGGCGGGTCAGGTCGAGGATGAGGGGTGCGGCCAGCGCCGAATCGCAGCCGTGCCAGGTGAACTCCATGCGCATCGCCGTCCCGAGGAAGCCCTCGAACGTGACGAGGTCCCAGGCGGTCTTGAAGTCGCCGAGGTCCTCCAGGTAGTCGATGCGGGTGTCGCCCTGCGGCGCGTATCCGAGGGTCTCGGCCAGCACCCGCTGCTTGCTGGCGGCCTTGGCCGCGTTGGCGCCTGGCTCGGCCAGGTTGGCGCCGTCGCCCCCGCCGAGCAGGTTGACGCCGGACCAGGTGCGCACCCTGAGGTTGCGCTGGGCGAACATCGGCGCGAGCACCGACTTGACCAGCGTCTCACCCGTCTTGCCGTCGTTCCCGGCGTACGGCAGCCCCCGTTGGAGGGCCAGTTCGGCGAGGGCTGGGAGGCGGGCGCCGGTCGAGGGGGTGAAGTCGACGTACGGGCAGCCGGATTCGAAGGCGGCGAAGGCCGTGAGGGCGCTGGGTGGCAGCACCGGGCCGGGACCGTCGAGGGCGGCCCGCAGCGCGGTGAGGGTGGCGTGGGCGGGATGCGGGGGCGGGACGGGTTCGGTGGACGAGACGTTGACGACGACGACGCGGTCCAGGCCGTGGTCGCGGCGGAAGCGGTCCAGGTCGGCGGTGATGGCGGCGGCGGTCGCCGCCTGGGTCGGGGCGGCGGGCACCGGCCGCAGGTCCCGTTCGATGACGGCCAGATCGCCCTGGACGGCCCGGGCCAGGGCGGCCGGCACCACCCCGGCCTCGGCGAGCTGGGCGGCCTTCTTCTCCAGGGGGACGGAGGTGACGTCGTGGCCTCCGAAGACGAGGTCGCCGATGCCGGGCCGGACGCGGCCGCGCAGGGCGGGTGACTCCAGGACGCAGCCGGTGGGCCCGGTCAGGCCCGCCCGGACGGCCAGCGCCCCGATCATGCTCGTGACGGCGACCGAGCCTCGGGCTCCGATCAGCCATGCTCCCGTTCTCATACAGTCTCCTTCGCGCGCGGGCGGTGCTGGCCGCCCCCGCGGGCGCTGCTCCCGTGGCGGTCGTAGGTAGGTACGGAGACGAAGGAATGATCGGACTAGTGACCAGGATCCGCCCGAAACGGCCATCGTTCAAGGAGGACACGAATCTTGTTCGTGTCCGGTGCCGCGCGCCGGTCAGCCCTTCAGGCCGCCACTGAGCAGGTCCAGCCGCCAGAAGCGCTGCAGGAACAGCAGCAACGCGATGAGCGGGATGACCGACACGGCGGCGCCCACGATGGCGATGCCGTAGAGGGCGGGCTCCGACGATCCCTGGGACAGCAGCGTGTAGAGGCCCACGGTGATCGGGAACTTGGACTGGTCCGACAGCATGATGTACGGCAGCAGGAAGTTGTTCCACGTGCCCACGAAGTGCAGCATGAAGATCGTCACCATGCCGGGGACCATCATGGGCAGCCCGATGGAGCCGAGGATGCGATATTCGCTCGCCCCGTCGATCCTGGCCGCCTCCAGGGTGGCGTCCGGCACCGAGGACAGCGCGTACACGCGGGCCAGGTAGATGCCGAACGGCGAGATGAGGCTGGGCAGCAGGACCGACCAGTAGCCGCCGACCAGGTTCAGCTCCGACATGATCAGGTACTGCGGGATGGCCAGCGTCATGCCGGGCACGAGCACGCCGGCCAGGATCGCGTAGAACAGCACGCCGCGGCCTCTGAACTCGTACTTGGCCATGCCGTAGCCGGCCAGCGTCGAGATGAGGGTGGAGGCGGCGGAGCCGGCGACGGCGTACAGGGCGCTGTTGGCCGCCCAGCGCACGAACTGGCCGTCGCCGTAGGCGAACAGGTCACGCAGGTTGTCCAGCAGGCCCGTGCCGGGGGCGAAGGTGAAGGTGGAGAAGAGCTCGGCGCTGGACTTGGTCGAGGCCACGATCACCCAGGCGACCGGCACCAGGCAGTAGAGCGCGCCGACGAGCAGGACGACGGTGGGCAGGATCTTGGCCCGCTGGTGCGGCAGGAGCTGCTCCTTCATCGCATGCCCCCGAACGCCCGCCGCTGGGTGAGCTTGAGCAGCACGACGGAGACGGCGAGGGTGCCGGCGGCCAGGACGACGGAGGCGGCCGAGGCCAGCGGCAGGTCGTCGCGGAGGAAGGCGTTGCGGTAGATCAGCATCAGGGGCACCCAGGTCTGGGAGATCTCGGTGGTCATCGGTTTGAGCGTGGTCGGCTCGCCGTACACCTGCAGCGTGCCGATGAGCGCGAACAGGCCGGTGAGCACGAGCGCGGGCGCGACCAGGGGGATCTTGACGTGCCAGGCGATCCGCCACTCTGAGGCGCCGTCGATGCGGGCGGCGTCGGACAGCTCGGCGGGGATGCCGCGCAGCGACGTGTAGATGATGATCATGTTGAAGCCGACGCCGCCCCAGATCGCGACGTTGGCCAGCGACGGGTAGATGCCGCCCGCGCCGAGGAACGGGATCTCGCCCAGCCCCAGCTCCCGGGTGAGGAAGCTGAAGGGGCTGGTCGAGGGCAGGTACATGAAGCCCCACAGGAGCGAGGCGGTCACGCCGGGGATCGCGTACGGCAGGAAGATCGCCGTACGCGAGAACCGGCGGCCGCGCGAGCCCGCGTAGTCGAGCAGCAGCGCGAACAGCAGCGCCAGCCCGAGCGTCAGCGGCACGCTGATCAGCCCGTAGAGGGCGAGCCGCCAGAAACCGGCCCAGAACTCGGGGTCGGTCAGCGTCCTGGCGTAGTTGTCCAGCCCGACGAAGACCTCCTGGCGGGTGCCGAAGATGCCGGCGCCGGTCAGCCGCAGGCCGCGGACGCTGAGGTAGACGGCGTAGCCGATCGGCACGGCAAGGAAGGCCACGAACAGCACCACCGCGGGCGCGACGAACAGGTACGGCGCCCGCGACCCGCGGCGGGCGCCGGCGGGGGCGGTCATGAGCCGGCGACCTGGAAGCCCGTGGCCTTCATGTCGTCGACCACGACCTGCTGGGTCTTCTTCAGTGCGTCGGCCAGCGGGGTCCTGTCGCGGACGGCGGCGGCCACGGCGTCCTGGTAGGCGCTGGAGGCGGTGCCGACGTTCGGGCCCCAGCTGATGTGCGGAATGGTGTTCTGGGCCGCCTTGGCGGCGACCTGCCAGTAGTCCTTCTGCCCGCCGACCAGCTTGGGCGGCTCGCTGGTGCTGGTGGCCTGCTGGCCGGCCAGCGAGGCCGGGTACTCGCCGGCGGCGATCTGGAGGTCGTTGGCCGTCTTGTCGGTGTTCATCCAGGCGGCGAACGTGGCGGCGGCCTGGACGTGCTGGGAGTTCTTGGTGACGGCGAGGGCGCTGCCGCCCTGGAAGGCGACGCGGGCGTCGCCGGCGGTCCACTGCGGCAGCGGCGCGATGGCCCAGTCGCCGGCCTGCTTCTCGGCGATGCCGTACAGCACGCCGGGGGCCCACAGGGCGCTCGGCCAGCTGAGGATCTTGCCCTTGTTCAGCTTGTTGTTCCACTCGGGGGTGAGCAGCGGCTGGGCCTTGATCAGGTCCTTGTCGATGAGCCCCTGCCAGAAGCCGGCCACCTCCAGGGAGGGCGCGTCGGCGATGCCCACGCTCCACGTGGTGTCCTGGACCTTCCACCAGGACGCGCCGGCCTGCTGGGCGAGGCCGGCGAAGTTGCCGAACTCGGCGGGGGCGAACGTGGCCAGGTAGGCCTCGGGGTCCTTCTTACGCACCTGGGCGGCCACGTCGGCGAAGTCCTGCCAGGTGACGGGGACCTCGATCTTCAGCTCGTCGAAGCGCTTCCTGTTGTAGACGAAGACCATCGGGCCGAGGTCCTGCGGCACGCCGTAGACGGCGCCGTCGAAGCTGGTGAGGGTCCACACGTCGGGGCTGAACGCGTCCTTGATCGGGCCGGTGTGGGCGGAGATGTCGGCCAGCGCGCCGGCCACGATCATGGCGGGCAGCGACTCGTACTCCAGGCAGGCGGCGTCGGGGCCGTTGCCCGCGCGGCCGGCGGTGAGCAGCTTGGCCGCCGTGTCGGTGCCGCCGCCGACGTCGGTGTGCTGGACCTGGATGTCCGGGTGCGCCTTGTTGAACGCCGCGACCTTGTCCTTCTGCCCCGAGCCCCAGCACCAGAACTGCAGCGTGACCGGCCCCGACTCGGCGGCCGGCGTGGTGGCGGCCGAGTCGCCGGCGCCCGACGAGCAGGCGGCCAGGAGAGCCGCCATGCCGAGCGCCGCGATCGAGCCGGAGGCCCCTCTGATACGCATCCCGCGTCTCCTTCTCCCGAGAGTCGGCTTTGCAGAAAAGCCAACCTAGGGAACAGATGAGCTCCGTGTCACTACTTGTGCAGATATTTCAGAACGGTTATGTGAGGGCGTCTTCACTCGGCCGACATGTTAGCTTTGCCGCAAAGCCAAAGCGAGGGAGGCTGGCGTTGATGGCGGTCAGGCCCCGAAGATGGGGCGGCATGTGGGACGCCCTACCCGACGCCGCGCGCTCCATCGTCAAGGAGCTGATCATTCACGGTCCGCAGTCCAGGACCGCGCTGGCCAAGACCCTGCACCTGTCGACCGGCAGCCTGACCCGGCTGACCAAGCCGATGGTGGACGCCGGGCTGCTCGTCGAGGGCGAGGTGGTGCACGACCCGGTGAACGGCCGGCCCACCCGTCCCCTCGACGTGGCCGCCGCCGAGCACCGCTTTTTCGGGATCAAGCTGACGTCCGACCGGGTGCACGCCGTCGTCACCGACCTGCGCGCGGAGGTCATCGCCGCCCGCGACGAGCCGATCGCCGACCACGACCCGGAGGCCGTGTGCCGGCAGGCCAAGCGCCTGCTCGACGACCTGTCGGGCGAGCGACCGGCCGAGCGGCCGGACGGGCGAAAAGACGGGCGGCCGAACGGACAGCCAGGCGGACAGTCAGACGGGCAGCCGGACGGGCAGCCGGACGGGCAGCCGGACGGGCGGTCTGACGGGGGGCGCGCGGGGGCGACCGTCGGCGCCGGGGTCACGGTCGGCGGCAACGCCCGCGCCTCCGCGCAGGTCGGCGGCGAGCCCCTGGTCGACGCCCCCTTCCTGGGCTGGTCGCAGGTGGAGCTGGCGCCGCTCATGGAGCGGGCGCTGGGCGTGCCGTGCGTGGTCAAGAACGACGTGGCGGCCCTGGCCCACCAGCACCACTGGTTCGGGCCGGGACGCGGCCTGCGCGACTTCGCGCTGATCACGATCGGCGCCGGCATCGGGTACGCGCTCATCGTGCACGACCACCTGGTCGCCGCCACCGAGGCGGATCTCGGCATGTTCGGCCACCTGGTGCTCGACGCCAGCGGCCCCATGTGCCCGGAAGGTCACCGCGGCTGCGCGGCGGCGTACCTGTCGAGCTGGTCCGTCGAGGCCACCGCCGGGCAGGGGCTGCGCCGTGCGGTCACGTACGACGAGGTCCTGCGGCTGGCCGCGGCCGGCGACCGGGTCTGCCGCAGCGTCGTCCGCGAGGCGGCGGGCGCCCTGGGCCGGCTCATCGCCCACGTCGCCACCGTCTCCATGGTCAAGACCGTCGTCCTCGCGGGCGAGGGCGTGGAGCTGGCCCGCCTGGCCGCGGACGACCTCGGCCGGGCCCTGACCGCCGACCGGCGCGGCGTGCCCGGCTCGGTCGACGTGGTCGTCGAGGCCGACGACTTCCGCGAGTGGGCCCGCGGCGGCGCGGTCGTCGCCATCCAGAGTTTCGTCACCGGCAGCGACTAGAACGATCAGGAGGACGGACGCGCGTGAAACGGCAATCGGCCAAGCTCTCGGACGCCGGCATCTGGGTGGGGGTCAACTTCTGGTCGCGGGCGGGCGGGCCGCTCATGTGGCGCTCGTACGAGCCGGAGATCGTCTCGGCGGAGCTGGCAATCATGCGCGAGCACGGCATGACCGTCACCAGGAGCTTCTTCTACTGGCCCGACTTCATGCCCGCCCCGGACGCGCTGGACGAGGAGCTGGTGTCCCGCTACGCCGACTTCCTCGACCGGCATCAGGAGCTCGGCATGCGCACGATCCCGACGTTCATCGTCGGCCACATGTCCGGCCAGAACTGGGACCCCGCCTGGCGGCAGGGCCGCGACCTGTTCGGCGACGTGTGGTTCGTGGCCCGCCAGGCCTGGTACGTCCGCGAGCTGACGGCCCGCTTCAAGGACCACCCCGCCGTCGCCGCCTGGCTGCTGACCAACGAGATCCCCATCTACGGCGACTGGCGCTCACGCGGCATCGGCACCCTCGACCACGAGCAGGTGACGAGCTGGGCCCAGATCCTCATCGACGCCGTCAGGGCCGGCGGCGGCACCCAGCCGGTCTCCGTCGGCGACGGCGCCTGGGGCGTGGAGGTCACCGGCGCCGACAACGGCTTCCGCGTACGGGAGCTGGCCGGGCTGGTCGACTTCCTCGGCCCGCACGTCTACCGGATGGAGACCGACCCGGTGCGCCAGCACCTGGGCGCGGCCTTCGTCTGCGAGCTGCTCGACCTCGGCGGCAAGCCGGTGATCATGGAGGAGTTCGGCCTCACCAGCGACTACGCCAGTGAGGAGCACGCCGCCCACTACTACCGCCAGGTCCTGCACAACACCCTGCTGGCCGGCGCGACCGGCTGGCTGGCCTGGAACAACACCGACTACGACGACCTGTGGCGGCAGGAGCCGTACAGCCACCACCCGTTCGAGATGCACTTCGGGCTGGTGGACGCGGCCGGGCGGCCCAAGGCCCAGGCCCGCGAGGTGCGCGACTTCGCCCGCGTGCTCGACCGCGTGGACCTGGCGCGCTGCTCCCGCCCGGACGCCGAGGCGGCGCTGGTCGTCTCCTCCTACCTGGAGAGCCGTTACCCGTTCACCCAGCCGGGCGACGCGACGATCGTCTTCGACGTGTGCCGGCAGGCGTACGTGGCGGCCCGCGAGGCGGACCTGACGGTCGGCGTGGCCAGGGAGCGGGACGGCGTGCCCGGCGACTGCAAGCTGTATCTGCTGCCGTCGGCCAAGCAGCTCACCGCGCCCGGCTGGCGCGCGCTGCTGGAGCGGGCCCGCGCGGGCGCCACCGTGTACGCCTCCTACTTCGCCGGCGAGCACACCAACCAGCGCGGCTCCTGGTGGCCGGACCTGGACGGCATGTTCGGGGTGCGCAAGCGGTCCAGGTACGGCCTGGTCGAGCCGATCCACGGCGATCGGCTGACGTTGACCATGACCGCGGATCTGGGCGATCTCAAGGCCGGGGACGAGCTGGTCTTCCCGGTGGCGGGGACGGCGAACTCGCGCTCGTACCTGCCGGTCGAGCCCGACGGGGCGCAGGTGCTGGCCCGTGACGCGGAAGGACGGCCGGCGCTGCTGCGGCACGCGGTGGGCGACGGCTGGACGGTGCTGGCCACCTACCCGCTGGAGTACATGGCGGCGATCACGCCGCACGCCAACCCGGAGGACACCTGGCGCCTGTACCGCGCGCTGGCCACGCAGGCGGGCGTGGAGCCGGCGGTCTCGTTCGACACGCCCCTCGTGAGCGCCGCCCTGATGCGGCACGAGGACGGCCGCGTCTTCGTGTGGTGCGTCAGCCAGTCGGACGCGGAGATCAAGGCGGCGCCCGTCGTCCGCGGCGGAAGCCTCAGGAACGCGGACGGCTCTCCGGTGAGCGTGGTGGAGCTGCCCCCGTACGGCGTGAGCGTGCTCGAACTCGCGTGATCACCGGGGCGGCGGATGTGCCAGCATGGCCGGTATGACGATCTTTGTCCATGAGGCAGGACCGGCAGGGGCGCCCGCGGTGGTGCTGCTGCACGCCGCGGGCACCAGCGGCTGGATGTGGGAGAAGCAGGTGGCCGCCCTCTCCGCGGACCTGCGCGTCCTGGTGCCCGACCTGCCCGGGCACGGGCGCAGCAACACCCGCGAGTGGGTCTCGTTCGCCGACACCGCCCGCCTGGTCGCCGAGGTGATCGCCGGGCGGGCGCCCGGGGGCGCGGCGCACGTCGTGGGGCTGTCCATGGGCGGGTACGTGGCCGCGCACCTCGCCGCGACCTCGCCCGAGGCCGTCGGCGGCGCGATCGTGAGCGGCATCAACGTGCTGCCGTTCCCGAACCCCGGCCGGTTGCGGCTCATGGGCGCGCTCATCGCGCCGGTGATGAAGTGGGGGCCGGTGCTGCGGGCCAACGCCCGCGCGCTCAGGGTCCCCGAGGAGGACGTCGCCGGCTACGAGGCGGCCGCGCGGGCCACCACCCGGCAGTCGTTCCGCCGGGTCAGCGACGAGGCGGTGGGGTTCCGGCTGCCCGGCGCGGCCGGGACGTCCCCGTGCCCGGTCCTGGCCGTGGCGGGCGGCGAGGAGCACGAGCTGACCAGGGGCTCACTGGCCGAGATCGCCGCCGCGTTCCCGCACGGCGAGGCCCGCCTGGTGCCGGGCGTGGGCCACGGGTGGAGCGGCGAGAAGCCGGAGCTGTTCACGGCCATGATCAGGGCGCGGGTGACCGGCGATCCCCTGCCGGAGGAGCTGCGGCCCCTCGGCTGACGGCACCGCGGCCCGCGCGGGCCCAGGACGGCGGGCCCACGACGGCGGGCTCAGGCGGGTTCAGGACGGCGGGTCCTTGTGCGGCACCCGGGCCATGAGCAGGGCGATGTCGTCCTCGGCCGGGGTGTCGCCCACGATGGTGTCGATCACGTGGGCGCACAGGTCGTTCAGCGGCAGCGCGGCCCCGGCCAGGGCGGTGCCCAGCCGGTCCATGCCCGCGTCCAGGTCGGCCTGCCGGGTCTCGATCAGGCCGTCGGTGTAGAGGGCGAGCACGGTGCCGGGGGGCAGCTCCAGTTCGAGCGATTCGAAGGAGCCCATGCCCAGGCCGATCGGGGTGCCGCTGGGCAGGTT
This sequence comes from Nonomuraea fuscirosea, assembly GCF_035917475.1. Lineage (NCBI taxonomy): Bacteria > Bacillati > Actinomycetota > Actinomycetes > Streptosporangiales > Streptosporangiaceae > Nonomuraea > Nonomuraea fuscirosea. The sequence continues at coordinate 5,219,053 of NZ_CP109074.1, forward strand.
CGGGAAGTGCACCTCCCCCGACGGCGCCATCACGGCCGGCGGCGGATGCCCGGCCGTGGCCATGGTGCAGCGCCGGGTGGCGGGGTCGTAGACCGCGTACAGGCAGGTGGCGCCCGTGGCGTCACGGGGCTCGCCGTCGGCGGCCTCCTCGTCGGACAGGCGCGCGACCAGGTCGTCGAGGCGGGCGAGCAGCTCGTGCGGCCGCAGGCCCAGATAGGCCAGGGTGCGCACGGCGGTGCGCAGGCGGCCCATCGTCGCCGCGGCGTCGATGCCGTGGCCGGTCACGTCGCCGACGACCAGGGCCAGCCGGGAGTCGTCCAGCCTGATCGCGTCGAACCAGTCGCCGCCGACGCCTTCGTGCAGGTCGGAGGGCAGGTAGTGGGAGGCCACCTCCAGCGTGCCGCCGCCGTCCAGGTTGCGTGGCAGCAGGTTGCGCTGCAGGGCCAGGGCGGCGTTGCGCTCGCGGGTGTACCGGCGGGCGTTGTCCAGGCTCAGCGCGGCGCGGGCGACCAGCTCCTCGGCCAGAAGCAGGTCGTCGGTGGTGAACGGCTGCGCGTTCTCGTGCCGGACGAACACGGCGACGCCCAGGAGCTCGCCGCGGGCCTTCAGCGGCACGATGATCAGCGAGTGCATGCCGGTGTGGTGGATCATCCGCGCCCGGTCCGGATCCTCGTCGAGCCAACTGCCGGGGCGGGTGTTCATCACGGGCTCGAAATGGCTCTCCCCGCTGTCGAGCACCTTGGTGAAGGGTGACGACGGCGGGACGAAGACCGCGTGCCCGCGCGGCCAGAGCGATTCGGGGGCGTCGTCGTGGACCGAGGCCACCCCCGCCCGGCGGAAGACGGGGATGCTCGACGACGTGGCGGTCAGCCGTTGCAGGGGCTCGGAGCCGGGCATGACCTCTTCGCCCAGATCGACCGTGACGTAGTCGGCCAGGATCGGCACCGCCAGGTCCGCCAGCTCCTGCGCGGTCCGTTTCACGTCGAGCGTGCTGCCGATCCTGATGCCGGCCTCACGCAGCAGCGTCAGGCGGTCGCGGGCCTGGCTCCTGCTGATGTCGAGCGCCAGCGAGCAGATGCCGAGCGGCTGCCCTTCCACGCCGTCCAGCCGGAACAGCGAGATGGACAGGGTGAGCTCCCCCCGTCCGTCGGCCGGGAACGCCCGTGCCTCGCGGTCGACCGCGGGCTTGCCGGTCTCCAGCACGCCGCGCATCGTCTCCCGTATGGTCGTGGTGTCGTACCCGGCGATGGGGTCGTGCAGCGAGGCGCCGATCCGGTAGTGCGGGAAGGCCGGCTCCAGGCTCTCGGCCGCCGCGTTGCGCCACACGCAGCGCAGATCGCGATCCCAGAAGGCCATGGCCACGGGGAAGTGGGTGAGCAGCCGCTCCAGCAGCGAACCCGCGCCGCCGAACAGATCACCGATCGCCGGGACCAGCGACACGAGCCAGGCGTCGCCCGCCAGCGCGGTCAGCATCTTGGCGCCCTCGGCGCGGACCAGGACGGAGTGCCCGTCGCGGCACAGGATCTCGCTCAGACCGGACAGCCGCTCCTCCTCCTTCAGCCGTCTGAGCCAGCCGCTCCGGTCGGGCGGCGGGAGGAGGCGCGTGCCCGGGCGGCCGAGCACCTCGTCGGCGGTGTAGCCGGTCAGCCGTTCGGTGTCCGCGGTCCATCCGATGACCGTGCCCGCCGTGTTGACCACGACAAACGCCGGGATCGGCTCGGCCGCCGTCATGCCGTCGTTCAACCTGGGCTCGAACGGTCTCATCAGCCCAGGATATTGACCCTGACCTGGGATGATTCTCCCTTGACCAAGGCTTGTGGTGCTATATGCACATCTTCAGCCCAGTGCCTGGTCCAGGTTGAACGCGGCGCTGATGAGCGCGAGGTGCGTGATGGCCTGCGGGAAGTTGCCCAGTTGCTCGCCGGTGTGCCCGATCTCCTCGGCGTACAGGCCCAGGTGGTTGGCGTAGGTGAGCATCTTCTCGAAGGCCAGGCGGGCCTCGTCGACGCGGCCTGCGCGGGCCAGCGCCTCGACGTACCAGAACGAGCAGATCGAGAACGTGCCCTCGGGCCCCTCCAGGCCGTCGGGACTGACCTCGGGGTCGTAGCGGTAGACCAGCGAGTCGGAGACCAGCCCGTCGCCCAGCGCGTCGAGGGTGGACAGCCAGCGGGGATCGGTCGGCGAGACGAACTTGGCCAGCGGCATCATCAGGATCGAGGCGTCCAGCACGTCCTCGTCGTAGTGCTGGACGAACGCGTTCAGCTGCTCCGACCAGCCGCGCCGCATGATGTCGCGGTAGATCGTGTCGCGCGCTCGCCGCCAGCGGGGGATGTCGGCGGGCAGGCCGCGCTGGCCGGCCATGCGCATGGCGCGCTCGATCGCCACCCAGCACATCAGCCGCGAGTAGACGAAGTTCTTGCGCCCGCCGCGGGTCTCCCAGATGCCCTCGTCGGGCTGGTCCCAGTTGTCGGCGACCCAGTCGACCAGCGTGCACACCTCGTCCCAGCGTTCGCTGGAGATCGGGTCGCCCCACTTGTTGTAGAGGTAGATGGAGTCGATGAGCGCCCCGTAGATGTCGAGCTGGAGCTGTCCGGCGGCGGCGTTGCCGATCCGCACGGGAGCCGATCCCCTGTGCCCCTCCAGGTGGGTGAGCTCCTCCTCCGGCAGGTCGGCGCGGCCGTCGATGCCGTACATGATCTGCATGGGGCCGGCGGCGCTCCCGCCGTCGCGGGCGACGTGCTTGGACAGGAAGCCCATGAACGCCTCGGCCTCCTCGGTGAAGCCGAGCCTGAGCAGGGCGTAGACGCAGAACGCGGCGTCGCGCACCCACACGTACCGGTAGTCCCAGTTGCGGCCGCCGCCGAGCTGCTCGGGCAGGCTGGTCGTGGGGGCGGCGACGATCCCGCCCGTCGGGGCGAAGGTGAGCAGCTTCAGCGTCAGGGCGGAGCGGTGCACGACCTCCCGCCACCTGCCCCGGTAGCGGGAGGCGGACAGCCAGCGGCGCCAATACCGCACGGTGTCCTCGAACTCCCGCTCCGCCTCCTCGATCGGGCAGTCGGCCGGGGCGATCCGGTCGTCGATCCGGTCGAGGGCGAGCACGGCCTGCTCACCCTCCTTCAGCTCGAAGGCGCTCCAGGCGTCCCTGCCGTCGTTCTCGACGGGCACGCTCGCCGACAGCGCGAGGGACAGGGCCTCCGACTCGAACAGCGTGCGGCCGCCTTCCGTGCGGACCGTGTGGGGCTGCCTGGCGTAGTCGAAGCGCGGCGCCACCCTGGCGCGGAACGGGAGCGTGCCGCGCACGCAGGTGACCCGGCGGATCACCCGGTGCCGGTCGGCCTCGCGGCCGTCGTCCGTGAGCGGCATGAAGTCCTGGATCTCGCCCACGCCGTCCTCGGCGAAGAAGCGGGTGATCAGCACGTTGGTGTCGGGGAAGTAGAACTGCTTGGTCGTCGCGGGGACGTCGGCGCACAGCTCGAACGAGCCGCCCCGGCCGGCGTCCAGGATCGAGGCGAAGACGCTGGGGGCGTCGAACCGCGGGCAGCAGTACCAGTCGATGGTGCCGTCGGTGCCCACGAGGGCGACGGTCCGCAGGTCACCGATCAGGCCGTGCTCACCGATCGGCAGGTATCTGGTGTCTCCCCGCATATCCCCAAAGTACGCAGAAAGCCGCCTGCAGAGCACCCGTCGGCCGTCAAGAGCCCGCAATCTTCCCGGCTCGTCTCACCCATCGTCCGCCACCGGAACCAATCACCCTGTTTGACGATCTCCAGCGGGGAAAGCTCGGAAGGGCCCCGCGGAACCTCCCGGCCCCCGTCGGGCGAGGCGATGATGATTGACGAGTTCGAACTTCGGTGTCCCATCACGGCCGACCTGGCCCTGATCCGGGACCTGGTCGGCATGCACGCACGCCACTGCGGGCTGCCCGGGCACCGGCTGGAGGACCTTGTGCTGGCCGTCAACGAGGCGGTCACCAACGTGCTCGACCACGGCGGCGGGGCCGGCACCGTGACCGCGCGGCAGGCCGGCGACCTGATCATGGTGGAGGTCCTCGACCTCGCGGGCGGGCTCACCCCCGACCATTTGGCCTGCGCCACCGTCGATCCCACCGCGGCCCGGGGGTACGGGCTGTGGGTGATCCAGCACCTGTGTGACGAGGTCACGCTGCGGCAGACCGAGCGGGGCTCGCTGCTGACCCTGTTCGTGCGCCACCGCGCGCCCGCGCCGCGCCGGAACGAGCCCGGCCCTTTCGTTCGCCCGCGCAGTGAGCTCGCCTTTACGCTGTAGATCTCATCATGGCGTCAGATGTCCCTGAATTACTGGAAAATACTGGGACTGTTGGTACGCTCGCGCCATGAGTGACCGGCTGGACGATCTCGAACGGCGGATCGACGAGCTGCGGGCCGCCGTGCGCACGGCGATGCGGGCCAGGGACGGCGCCGGCGCCCGGGCCCTGCGCGCCGAGCTGCGCAGCGCCGAGCGCGCCTGGGACGCCCTGGTCACCGGCGAACCGCCGAAGACCAAGGAGCGTCCGCCCGGCCTGGTCACCGTGCGCGAGCAGGTGCACCAGGGGCTGCGCCTGCTCGGGGCCTCCGCCCAGCCCCGGCTGGTCGTGGCCGTCAGCGAGGCGTTCTTCGGCGGCACGATCCGCAGCGGCCAGCTCACCAGCCTGCGCAGGGACGAGGAGCGCTCGTTCAGGTCCTCGCCCTTCGGCCGCCCCTATTACCTGTGCGCCGCGCTCACCGACCGCCTCACCCCCGCCCGCGGCCTGCTCGCGCTCAGCGCCTGGCCGCTGGAGCGGCGGGTGGTCGGCCCGCTGAGCCCCCGGGTGGACTTCCTGACCGCGGCCATCGCGGTGGCCGGGCAGTCGATGGAGCCGCCCGCCGACGGTGAACGGGCCGAGCGGTTATTGGTGCGGATGGCCAGGAACATCCCCGGCGCCGGCGAGTCCGTGCTGGGCCCGCCGGACCCCGTACGGGTGATCGAGGCGGCCCGCGCGGAGCTGCGCGTGCACGCGGATCGCGACACGCGGGACCGCGCCGAGCTGGCGGAACGCGCCGCCGCGCAGCTGGATGACGTCACTCGCCTGTTCGGCGCCGCTACGCTGAGCACGATCAAGAAGGAGAAGGCCAAGTGAGCGGCTTGAAGCGCGAAGGCGACCCCGTGCACCGGCTGGAGGCCCTGCGGGGCACCACGCCGCAGCAGCCGCATGACGCCCGCGCGATCGCGGCCCTGGCGGCGAACCCCGGCTGCACCCGCCGGGCCCTGATGGACGGGGCCGGCATCGACAAGGACGCCGCGGCCCGGCATCTCGGCTTCCCCGCGCCGTTCGGGCAGTCGCCGTTCGCGATCACGCGCGGCAACGTGTTCGAGGCGCTGGTGAAGGCCGACGGGTGCGCGGAGCTGCTGCGCATGCTGCGCGAGCTGCTGGATCTGCCCGTCGCCGAGGTGGCCTACCACGACGTGGAGAACGTCGGCGCCCACCTGCGCCACGCCCACACCAGGTCGCTGATCGACCGGGCGGCCGCCGAGGGCCACGACGCGGGCACGCTCTACGACCATCCCCTGCTCAGCCTGGAGATCGCCGGACACACCGCCTACCTGGAGCCGGACGTGGTGGCCTTCCAGCTCGGCGGGCGCTTCCACATCGTGGAGATCAAGTCGTTCGCGGTGATCGACGGGCAGGCCGACCCGGCGGCGGTGGCCGCGGCCGCGCGGCAGGCGGCGGTGTACGTGCTGGCGCTGCGCACTCTGCTGGAGGAGCTGGGCCACGACCCGCTGAAGGTCTCCCACGACGTGGTGCTGGTCTGCCCGGAGAACTTCGCCAACCGGCCGGCCGCGACCCTGGTCGACGTCCGCAAGCAGCTCGCCGTGCTGCGCCGCCAGCTCACCCGGATGACCACCCTCGACCGGCTGCTCGAAGCGCTGCCCGACGGCCTCAGCTTCGACCTGCTGCCCGGCGAGGACGGCCGGCCCACCAGGCCGGTGGCCGAGCTGGCCGACGCGCTGCGCAGGACCACCGCCCGCTACGCGCCCGACTGCCTGTCCGCCTGCGACCTGTGCTTCTTCTGCCGCGACGAGGCCCGCCAGGAGGGCGCCTCCGACCTGCTCGGCCGGCAGGTGCGCGACGAGCTCGGCGGTGTCGCCTCGGTGGCCGAGGCGCTGGGCCTGGCCGACGGCACCCGCGACCCCGCCGAGGGCCAGGAGGAGATCGCCCGGCTGCTCCGCAACGCCGAACGCCTGCGCCGGGAGTGCCTGACTTGAGCCTGCTGACCTCGCTCGCCCGGCTGCGCGCCCTCGACGAGGGCATCGCCCAGCCCGTCGCGACCGTCCGGCACTGCCACCTGTCGGAGCGGCCGATGGTGTTCATCCCGCTCAAGCTGTCGGGAGAGGCCGCCGCGCCGCTGGCGGCCATGCTCGGCACCGACCGCGATTCGCCGCGGCTGCTCGTGGTGACCCAGCCGCGCAACCGTGACCTGCGCTTCGCCTGGGCGGCCGAGCTGGCCGGCGTGCTGCTGCCGTACGTGGAGAGCTTTCTCAACGACACCGAGACGGTGGAGCGCAGGAACGCCGACCCCTACGAGCGGGCGCTCGACGCGCCGCAGCTGATCGTCCCCAACCTGGCCGGTGTCGCCTTCACCCGGCTGCTCGGGCGCTCGACCCGCTTCCGCCGCCCCGACGGGCCCTATCCGGTGCCGGACGTGGTGCCGCTGCTCGGGCGGTGGCTGACGTACTTCGGGGAGCGGGCCGCCTATCCGGGCTCGTCGCTGATGACGGCCGCCACCGAGGAGCTGGGCCGTCACTGGGCCAGCGGGCAGAGCGGGCTGGAGGACGCCAACCTGGCCGCGCTGACCGCCTGGATCACGACCGGGCCGAGCGACGAGGCCGAGGACCCGCTCGTCTGGCCGCCCGCCGGGCCCGCGACCGACCCCGGCTTCGACGCCGAGGTGCTCGCCCCCGCCATCGAGAGCGAGAAGCCCGAGCGCATCACCGAGGCGCTGCGCACCCAGCTGGAGCCCACCTGGCGGCTGATGTGGCAGGCGATCGACCTGCTCACCGCCCTGCCGGAGGGGCCGAGCGTGGCACAGCGGTGGGAGCACGACCGCGGCTCGTTCAGCGCCATGGCCGTGCACATCGCCGAGGGGGCGCCGCCGCAGCCCCGCCGCGACGGCGCGATCACCGCCGCCGCGAAGCTGGCCCGGATGGAGCGCGCCCAGGCCGCCTACGACGTGCAGCGCGCCTATGACGATCCCATGGTCATGGCCGAATACCGGCTGACCGGCGAGGCGTTCGCCGGCGAGGTGGCCGAGACGGTGCCCGACAACACCGAGGGCGAGGGCCGCTCGCGCAAGCTGCGCCCGCTCGTGGTGATCAAGACTGACGATCCGGTACGCCTGCCGCCCGGCACCTCGCTCGGCACCCCGCAGCGCCGCGGCCAGGGCGCCGAGCTGGTGGACGCGGGCCAGGGCCTGGTCACCATCAAGATCACCAAGGGGATGGGCCGGGGGAAGACGCCCGCGCCCGGCGCGGTCCCCGAGGTCGGCGAGCGGGTCTGCTACACCTCGCTGACCGACGACTTCCAGGGCTCGCCCGCCCTGCCCGACGCCGAGGCCACGCCGTGGACCCACGGAGGCCCGCCGCAGGAGTACGTGCCCGACGACGAGGACGCCCAGGAGGAGTGGTCGTGACCGCCGAGCCGACGATCGGCCCCGAGCAGGTCATCAGGAACGTGCTCGCCGACCTGCCCCGGCACCGCGGCGTGGTGGTCGACTCCCCGCCCGGGGCGGGCAAGTCCACCCTCGTGGTGCGCGCCGCCGCCCACATCGCGGCCACCGGCGAGCCGCTGATGATCGTGGCCCAGACCAACGAGCAGGTCGACGACCTGGTGTCCAGGATCAGCGACAAGCATCCGCACCTGACCGTGGGCCGGCTGTCGGCCGGCGGCTACGTCCCGCCGCTGCGCCTGCTGGAGCTGCCCGGCGTCCGCGTCGGCACCCGGATCCAGGACCTGGGCGACCCTGACATCGTCATCGCCACGGCGGACAAGTGGGCCTGGATCGGCGACCGGGTGTGGCCGTGGGCGATCGTGGACGAGGCGTACCAGATGCGCTCGGACAAGCTGTTGCGCATCGCGGGGCTGTTCGAGCGGGCGCTGTTCGTCGGCGACCCGGGGCAGCTCGACCCGTTCTCGATCGTGGACGGCGACCGGTGGTCGGGGCTGTCGTGGGACCCGCTGCAGAGCGCCGTCTCGGTGCTGCTGCGGCACAATCCCGATCTGCCCGTGCACCGGCTGCCGGTCTCGTGGCGGCTGCCGGCGTCGGCGGCGCCCGTGGTGTCGCGGGCGTTCTACCCGTTCACCGGGTTCAGGTCCGGGACCGAGCACGGGGACCGGTGGCTGGAGCTGTCGACCGGCGGCATGGGCACCGTGCACGACCGGGCGCTGGAGGAGGCGGCCAGGTCGGGCTGGGCGCTGCTGGAGTTGCCGAACCGGCACACCGTGCGCACCGACGGCGAGGCCGTGCGGGCGGTGGCGCTGCTGGCCGAGCGGCTGCTGCAGCGGGGCGCGGTGTCGGGCTCGGAGCAGGGCGAGCGGCCGGTGACGGCGGACCGGATCGCCGTCGGCGCCGCCCACCGCGACCAGGTGGCCGCGATCCGCGCCGCGGGCCTGCCGGCCGAGATCACCGTGGACACCGCGAACCGGCTGCAGGGCCGCGAGTACGACGTCACGATCGTGCTGCACCCGCTGTCGGGGCGCAGGGACGCCACCGCCTTCCACCTGGAGTCCGGGCGGCTGTGCGTGCTGGCCTCACGGCACCGGCACGCGTGCGTGGTGGTGGCCAGGGCGGGCATCGCCGAACTGCTGGACGCGCATCCGTCGGCGGAGCCGGTGCAGCTCGGGGTGCCGGTGAAGTTCCCCGACGGGTGGGAGGCCAACCAGTCGGTGCTGGACCACCTGTCCCGGCACCGGGTCTGATCTCCCGGGCCCGGCATCGGGGCCAGGTCACAGGCGGCGGCGCCAGACGTCGATGGCCATGATCCGGCGCATGCCCGCCGACTCGTACAGGCCCAGCGCCGGGGTGGTGTTGTTGGAGTCGACGTGCAGGATCGTGCCCTTGCGCCCGGCGGCGGCGTCGGCGGCGAAGGCGTGCCGCAGCAGGAACCTGCCGAGGCCCCTGCCCCTGAACTCGGGCAGCACGGCCAGCGTGGCCACGTAGCCGCAGCCCTCGTCGCTCAGGAACGCGTCGTTGCCGATCACCACCCCGGCCGGGCGGCCGTCGATCCGGGCGAGCGCCAGCTGGCTCCAGTCGGTGACGCTCATGGCCTCCCTGCGCTCGTGCCACCGCTCGTAGGGCGTCGTCACGAAGCCGAAGTGCTCGGCGAAGCCCTCCTGGTAGACGCGGTGCCCTTCGCGGCGCACCTCCTCGTCCAGCCCCGAGTGCAGCGTCAGCCCGGGCGGCGCGGCGGGCGGCTCCAGCGGCCCGTCATGGTCGATCCGCATGCGGTGGTAGCTGGTGCCCGGCTCGAAGCCCCGCTCCCGCATCCGCGCCCGCTTGGCCTCGTCGGCGCGGTAGACGCCGACGTGCAGGGTGACGGCGTCGAGACCGCCGTCCGTCCGGTGCTCGGCCGCGCGGGCCAGCACGGCCTCCCACAGCCGCTCCTCCAGCCCGCTCACGCCGGGACGGACGATCACCTCGACGTCGATGAGGTCGCTCTCGCCGTTGCGGACCACCCAGGCCCAGCCGTCGAGCCGGCCGCCGGGGTCGCGGGCCAGCCACGCGTCCCGGTCGAGGTCGAAGCCGGGCTCGACGAGATCGTCCGCGATGTCCTCGAGCGTCGAGTCCGATGCCCCGATCACCGCGGTGTCGCTGGCGGCGACGAGCTCGTGGATGGCCCCGGCGTCGTCGGGCCGCGGCCGGCTGATGGTGTGCATGGGAGGGATTGTCCCCGCCCCCGCCGCCGCGCGCCTCCCGTTTTCCGCCGGCCTTTCCCCCTGTACGGAGCGAGGTCAGCCCGCCTGCCCGACGGGCCGTCCGACCGCCGTCAGCCCGCCGCGGGGGCGACCGTCTTGTCCTCCGAGGCGTCCACCGGGACGGCGCCGCGCAGCGGGATCTCCTTGATGAACGCCGCCAGCACCGGCACGACGACCGCGAACGCGATGGCCCACCAGAACACCCCGGAGATCGAGGCGGCCAGCGACTCCAGCAGCCCCGTGCGCGTCTGGGCCGGCATCTGCGCGACGGCCGCCGGGTCCATCCGGGCGCCCGCCGTCGCCATGCGCTCCGCCGCCTCGGGGCCGAACCGCCCGGTCAGCTCCGACAGCAGGTGGTTGTTGAAGATCGCCCCGAACAGCGAGACGCCGAACGAGCCGCCGATCGACCGGAAGAACGTGGAGGCGCTGCTGGCGACGCCCAGGTCCCGCTGCTCGACGCTGTTCTGCGCGATGAGCATCGTGGTCTGCATGAGGAAGCCCATGCCGATCCCGAGCACCGCGATGAACACGCCGGTCGTCCAGGACGGCGTGGTGACGCCCATGGTGGACAGCAGCCCCATGCCGGCGGCCATCCCCACGCCGCCGATCACCGGGTAGATCTTGTACTTCCCCGTGCTGGTGATGGCCCTGCCCACGAAGAGCGACACGACCATGGCCGCCCCCATCATGGGCAGCAGCAGCAGGCCGGAGTTGGTGGCCGTGGCGCCCTGCACCATCTGCTGGAACAGCGGCAGGAAGTTGATCGCGCCGAACATGGCGAAGCCGAGCAGGAAGCCGATGGCCGAGATGAGGGTGAAGTTGCGGTTGCGGAACAGCTGCAGCGGCATGATCGGCTCGGCGACCTTGCGCTCGACCATGATGAAGAGCACCAGCGTGAGGACCGCGAGCGCGGCCAGGCCGAGGATCTGCCAGGAGCCCCAGGCGTACTCGTTGCCGCCCCAGGTGGTGATGAGCACCATCGCGGTGATGCTCACCGAGAGCAGGACCGCGCCCGCCCAGTCGATGCGCACGTCGCCGCGCTCCACCCGCGGCAGGCGCAGCGTCAGCACCAGCAGGACGAGCGCGACCGCGCCGACCGGGAGGTTCACGTAGAAGGCCCAGCGCCAGTCGAGGTGGTCGGTGATGAAGCCGCCGACCAGGGGCCCGGCGAACATCGCCAGCGACATGACGCCGGCCATGATGCCCTGGTACTGGCCGCGCTCGCGGGGCGGGACGAGGTCGCCGATGATGGCCATGACGTTGACCATCAGGCCGCCGGCGCCCAGGCCCTGCACGGCGCGGAAGGCGATGAGCTCGGCCATGCCGCCGTCGGGGCCGCCGAGCAGGTCGGAGCCGGCCATGCCGCACAGGGCGGAGCCGGCCATGAAGATGACGACCGAGATGATGAAGATGTTCTTGCGCCCGTACAGGTCGCCGATCTTGCCCCAGATGGGGGTCGAGACGGTGGTGCCCAGCACGTACGCGGTCACGACCCAGGACAGGTGGGTCAGCCCGCCGAGCTCGCCCACGATGCGCGGCATGGCCGTGCCCACGATCATGTTGTCCAGCATGGCCAGGACCATCGCCAGCATTAAGCCGGGCAGGACGACCATGACCTCGCGGCGTCGTCCGACTGTTTCCGCCACCACACACACCCCCGTGTCCCTGTACTTACTTGCCGACCGGCAAGCGTAGAATGTAGATACTTACTTGCCGGCCGTCAAGTCGAAAAGGTGCGAAGTGCGGGAAGACACGCGAACCCGGATCCAGGAGATCGCACTGAGGCTCTTCACCGAGCAGGGATACGAGGCGACCTCGCTGCGGGAGATCGCCGAGGAGCTCGGGGTGACGAAGGCCGCGCTCTACTACCACTTCAAGACCAAGGACGACATCGTGACGAGCCTGGTCGACAAGCGCCTGGAGGAGCTGGAGGAGCTGCTCGAGTGGGTCAGGAGCCGGCCGCGGACGCCGGAGATGCGCCGTGAGCTGGTCACGCGCTACGCGGAGAGCGTCAGGAGCGAGCGGCACCTCGGGATCTCCAGGTTCATGGAGCGCAACCAGACCGCGCTGCGCGACCATCCCACGCTGATCAGGATCCGCGAGCGGATGATCGAGCTGACCTCGCAGATCAGCGAGCCGGACGCCACCCCCGCCGAGCGGGTCAGCCACTCGCTGGCGCTGTTCGCCATGCACGCGGGCAAGTGGCTGCTGAAGGAGGGCGAGCTGTCCGAGGACGAGATCCACAAAGCCTGCCTGGAGGTGGCCTTCCGCCTGCTGGAGCCCGCCGGCTCCGGGGCCCCCGATCGCTGAGGACGATTGCCGCAGGGGTTTGAGGGCAGGAGCACCGCACGCATCCGGACGTAAGGAGGTGCGGTGGAGGCTACGATGGCGCTCCGACTGCCCAGGGATGCGGCGAGCGTCCCGCTGATCAGGCAGATGCTGGACGGCACGCTGCGGTCGCTCGGCGTCGAGCCACAGATCCGCGACGACATCGAACTCATGCTCACCGAGGCGTGCTCCAACGTGATCAAGCACGCGGCGCCGAGCGACGACTACACGGTCAGCGCGTCGGTGCACGACCACCTGTGCGTGATCAGGGTGGTCGACACCGGCGACGGATTCGACGCCGAGAAGGTGTCCGCGCCCGAGCCCGGCTCCGAGCACGGACGCGGGCTGCAGATCATGCGCGCGCTCGCCGACGACATCCGATTCACCAACAGAAGAGAACACGGAGCGGTGGTCTGCCTGGAGAAACGCCTGCGGTACGCGCCGGGGGCGGCCGGGCAGCATCTGATGACCACCTAGTCGCCTCCTAGGCATCAGGCGACCACTTCAGGCCCTTGGCGGGCGGCATCCGGGCTCAGGCCGCACGAGCGTCCGGCGCCCGGACTGCGTAAGCCCCGCCGGCCCGCGCCCCCATGGCCATGCCGGCCCCGGGACGCCGCACGGCCCCGTGGTGGTGCGGAGACCCGCACCACCCTCATGACCGGGAGCTCCGGGCTCCGCTCAGCTCCATCCGCAGCCCTGTGGGTGCCGTCTCCTCGCCGGGCCTCGTTCCGGGCTCCCGCTCCGCCTCCCCGGCGGTCGTCTCGGGCTCCGGCTCCGCCTCCCCCGTGGCCGGGTCGCGCCGGGTCAGCCGGTTCCACCACCCCTTCCAGCGGGTCAGCGAGGCCGCCATCACCAGCAGGACGACCATCGAGACGCCCGCGATGAGCAGCACCGCGAGGACGATGAGGAGGAGGACGACCGCCAGGGTCCCGAGCGCGCCGAGCAGTGTCATCATTCGGCGTGAAATGCCCACTCACCAGTAGTTCATGCCAGCGAAGAGGGATAGATCGGGCTTACTCCGCCGCGCCGTCGCGCTGGTCGAGCCGGCCGGGCAGCACGTCGAGCCGGCGCAGGATGACTCCCTCGCGCAGCGCCCACGGGCACACCTCCAGCCGGTCCACCTCGAACAGGTCCATGGCCGCGTCCGCGACCAGCGCCCCTGCGGCCAGTTGCGCCGCCCGCCCCTCCGACACGCCCGACAGCCGGGCCCGCTCGGCTGAGGCCATCGTGGTGAGCCTGCCGGCCCAGTCGGCCATGTCCTGGCGGGACAGCGAGCGGGAGACGTACGGGCCGTCGCTGGAGGGCGCCGCGCCGGCGATCCTGGCCAGCTGCTTGAAGGTCTTGGAGGTGGCGACCGCGCGGTCGGGCACCCCGTACCTCGCGATGTCGCCGACGTTGCGGGCGATCTCGGCGCGTACGTGCCTGCGCAGCTTGCGCACCTCGTCCGCGGGCGGCGGGTCGCCGGTGAACCAGTCGCGGGTGAGCCGTCCCGCGCCCAGCGGCAGCGACACCGCCGCGTCGGGCTCCTCGTCCACGCCGGCGGCGATCTCCAGCGAGCCGCCGCCGATGTCGAAGGCGAGCAGCCGCCCCGACGACCAGCCGAACCAGCGCCGCACGGCCAGGAACGTCAGCCGGGCCTCGTCGCGCCCGGACAGCACCTCGATGTGCACGCCGCAGCGCTCGTCGATCCGGGCGAGGACCTGCTCGCCGTTGGCCGCCTCGCGCACGGCGGAGGTGGCGAAGGCCAGCAGCTCCTCCACGCCCTTGTCCTCGGCGAGGTGCACGGCCTCCTCGACGAAGCGGCCGAGCCGTTCGACGCCCCGCTCGCCCAGCCGGTGCTCCTCGTCGAGGTGCTCGGTCAGGCGCAGGTCCACCTTGTGGGAGTAGGCGGGCATGGGCCGGGCGCCCCGGTGGGCGTCGACCACCAGTAAGTGGACGGTGTTCGAGCCGATGTCCAGCACGCCGAGTCGCATGCGAAAACGCTACCGTTTTGCGGCTTTTATCGTGAAACGCAGTCGGAAGTGATCGAACGTGACGGGCATCGGGTTCTCCAGGGTGACCGACGGCCTGACCTCGCGCTCGCGCAGGAACGCGCCCAGCAGCGCGGCCGAGGTGGACACCACCAGGTCCTCCCCCGGGCAGCGGGCGAACCCGCCGCTGAAGGGCACCCCCGCCCAGGTGTCCCGGCCACCGTCGAGCCACAGCTCGGGCCGGTAGGAGCCGCCGGGCTCCTCCCTGTTGACGTACGGGCTGTAGATCACCACCGTCGTGCCCGCCGGGAGGTCCCAGGGGTTGGGGCCGGTGACCTCGCGCAGGATGGCGAGCGTGGTGGGCCAGAGCCGCACGGACTCCAGCACGGCCGCCCGCAGCAGATCGGGCCCCGGCACCCCCGCCTCCCCCTCCGCGCCGCGATCCCGGGAGCCCTGATCCCGGCGACTCGTGGGCGTGGTCAGCAGGGCCAGGGCGCGGTAGGCGGCCATGGCGCCGGCATCGTAGGCGAACAGCCAGTGCGGCACCTGCCCCTCGGCGTGCACGTCCGCCGCCGCCTCCGTACGGGCCAGCTCCCCGGCCAGGCTGGCGGGCTCGGCCCTGGCGAGGTGGGCGGCCAGCCGCCGCTGGAACGCGTTGCGCACGTCGGTGCGCTGCCCGCGCAGCCAGGCCCAGTTGGCGTCGCGGCGCAGCCGGTCGAGCTGCCTGGTGAGGGTCACGTCGCGGCGGGCCCCGTCGCCGAGCACCACCCGCCGCGCCAGCCGCCAGTGGGCGGCGTGGAAGAGCGGCCAGGTCAGCGTCCCCTGCCGGGGCAGCGTGGCGGCCTCCTCCGCGGCGATCCCGGCGACGGGGACCCCGCCGGTGCGCAGGACCTGTTCGTTCAGTGCGCGGCGGCGGTCGCGCAGGTCGCGTTCGGTGGTGATCAGCACGCCGTCGGGCTGGAAGTGCGCGAGCGCGCCCCGTTTGCCCACGCTGGCCGGGCTGAACGCCCGGTCTTCCAGCACCGCGCGCACGTCGCGCGAGGACAGCGGCAGCATCGCCCACCCGCGCCCCGGCACGGGCACCAGCAGCGCGCCGTCGCCGTGCGCGGCGCGCAGCCGGCGCAACAGCCTGATCGCGCGGTCCTCGGCGCGGCTCAGGGCGGCCAGGCGCACCATGGAGGGCCGCCGCACCACGACCCCCTGCGCCAGGGCCGGCAGAACCAGCGTGGCGGCCACGGCCAGCGACTCGGCCGCCGTCACCCGCGCCGGCCGTGTGATCGTGGGCATGGTACAGGGACTACCCTTCCTTGGTGTCGTGACACGTTTGGGGGTTGGGTGAGCGCTTGTTGTGGCCCGAGCAGGGAGGACTCCGGCGGGCCGTACGAGGAGACCGTGACGATCACCGCGCGGCGGGCCGCGCCGCGCGGGATGGTGCGCGTTCCCGGCGGGACGTACCTCGTGGGCGGGGACGATCCTGACGGGCGGCCCGAGGACGGCGAAGGGCCGGTGCGGCAGGTCAGGCTCGACCCCTTCATGATCGATCCGGCGTGCGTGACGAACGCGCAGTTCGCCACGTTCGTGAAGGACACCGGTTACGTCACCGAGGCCGAGCGGATCGGCTGGTCGTTCGTGTTCCGCCAGTTCGCCAGCGCGGGCGTGATCGACGCGACCGTGCCGGGCGCGCCCTGGTGGGCGGGCGTGGAGGGGGCCACCTGGCGGACCCCGGAGGGCCCCGGCTCCTCCAACGGCGACCGCCAGAACCATCCGGTCGTCCACGTCTCCTGGAACGACGCCACCGCGTACGCCACCTGGGCGGGCAAGCGGCTGCCGACCGAGGCCGAGTGGGAGGCGGCGGCCAGGGGCGGGCTCGAACGCAGGCGTTACCCGTGGGGCGACGAGCTGGCGCCGAAGGGCCGCCGCCGCTGCAACATCTGGGAGGGCCCCTTCCCGTCCGCGCCGAGCAAGGGGACGATGCCGGTCAAGTCGTTCCAGCCGAACGGCTACGGGCTCTACAACGTCTCGGGCAACGTCTGGGAGTGGACCGCCGACTGGTGGGGCACGGAGTGGGAGCCGTACGCCGACAATCCCACGGGGCCCGGGCAGGGGCCGGGGAAGGTGATCCGCGGCGGCTCGTACATGTGCCACGACTCCTACTGCAACCGCTACCGGGTGGCCGCGCGCACCTCGAACACGCCGGACTCCTCGACCGGGCACACGGGGTTCCGCTGTGCGGCCATACTCTGATCGCATGTCACGAACCCTGCGACTGCTGATCACCGGCGGCGGCACCGGTGGTCACACCTATCCGGCCCTGACGACCCTGTCGGCCGTCCAGCGACGTCAGGTGCCGCACGACGTGCTCTGGGTGGGCACGGCCAGCGGCCTGGAGGCGCGGATCACCGCCGAGCACGGCATCCCGTTCAAGGCGATCACCACGGGAAAGCTGCGCCGCCGCCCCAACCTGAAAGAGCTGGGCACCAACATCGCCGACGTCTTCCGCATCCCGGTGGGGGTGTTCCAGGCGGTCGGGCACGCCGCCCGCTACCTGCCCGACGTGGTGCTGTCGACGGGGGGCTACGTGGCGGTCCCCATCGGGGTGGCGGCCAAACTGATCCGCCGGCCGCTGGTGATGCACGAGCAGACCACGGTGGTGGGGCTGGCCAACCGCATCCTGGCCAGGCTGGCGACCAGGATCGCGCTGTCCCACGAGTCGTCGCTCGACTACCTGCCCGCCTCGGCCCGGCCGAAGGCCGTGGTGACCGGCAACCCGATCAGGCCCGCGCTGCTGCAGGGCAACCGGGCGGCGGCCTACGACCTGTTCGGGCTGACGTTCGAGGTGCCACTGATCTACGTGACGGGCGGCGCGCAGGGCAGCAGGCAGATCAACACGCTGATCGCGGAGATCCTGCCCCGGCTGCTGCGGCACGCGCAGATCGTGCACCAGTGCGGGCCCGCGCTGATCGACGAGATGCGGGCGGTGCCGCTGCCGCCTGACCTGGCCGACCGCTACCATCCGGTGCCCTACGTGGGCGAGGAGCTGCCCGACCTGTTCGCCGCGGCCGACGTGGTGATCTCGCGCAGCGGGGCCGGCACGGTGTCGGAGCTGACCGCGATCGGCAAGCCCTCCGTGCTGGTGCCGCTCATCCCGACCGGGGGTGACGAGCAGCGCAAGAACGCCGGCTACCTGGCCTCGGCGGGCGCGGCGCGGGCGCTGCTCGAACCGCGGCCCACGGGCGACATGCTGCTGGCCGAGCTGATGCCGCTGCTGGCCGACCCCGGGCTGCGGCAGGCGATGGGGCAGGCGGCGGCCGGGCTGGGGCGCCTGGACGCGGCCGACGCCCTGTGCGACGTGCTGCTGGACGCCGCGAACCACCCGGCCGCGGCGGGAGCTCACGGGTCGAGGTAGCGGAAGGCCTCCTGGGCGGAGCTCACGCTCCGCCGGAGTGCCTGCTCCAGCCGGTCGGCGTCCTCGGCCAGGCGTTCCAGCTCCGGTACGGCGAACCCGTCCGCCCCCGTCTCGGCGACCAGTTCCTCGTACTGGTGCAGCCGCCCGCGCAGCTCCTCGATCTGGTGCTGGGCCAGGTACGCCCGCTCGGCGTCCGCCACGTTGGCGGCGTACCGTTCCAGCGCCTCGACCCGGGCCAGCACGGCGTCCTCGCTGCTGTCCAGCGCCCGGGCGAGGGGTGCGGCCACGGCCTCGACCTCGGGCGTGAGCCCCTGCGAGACGGTCTCCCTGTGCTTGGTGCGCAGGGCCGACAGCTTGGCCAGCAGCCGGGCGATCTCCCACTCCTGCGCGGGCAGCATGACCGCGTTGCGCACGTCGTCGAGCAGCCCTTCGGCGTTGACCCGGGAGCCGGTGACGGAGGCGATGGCGCGCTGGGCGCGGCCCAGGATGCGGGCGGAGGACTCGTCGAGGTCGTCGGGGAGCACGTAGCGGCCCTCGTACCAGCGCAGCTGCTCGTAGACCTCCCGCTCGTAGTCCTCCTCGTCGTCGTCCTCCTCCGCCAGGTCGCTGCGGATGAACAGCACGATCATCAGCGGGATGCCGAGCAGTACGAGCAGCAGCAGGCCGAGGCCGCGGCCGAGGAAGCCCACTCCCATGAGCAGGCCGAAGAAGGCCACGCCGCCGAGCGAGGCGATCCTGCGGGCGCGCAGGCCGGAGGCCGATCGCCGCGGCTCGGGGACCCAGCCGTGGCGCATCTTGATCAGTACGCGCCGGCTCTCCCTGAGCAGTTGGGCGTCCTCCGGCGGCACTCCGGGGTCTACCACCACATCCGCCACGAATCCGGATCCTAAGGTAATTCAGTCGTTGAGGTGTCGAAATGCTTCGTGTGCCGAGCTGACGCTGTCGCGCAGCGCCTGCTCGAGCCGGCCGGCCTCGTCGGTCAGCCGGTCCAGCTCCGGCACGGCGAACCCGTCCGCCCCCGACTCCGCGACCAGCTCCTCGTACTGGTGCAGCTTGGAGCTGAGACGTTCGATCTGGTGCCTGGCCCGGTAGGCGCGCTCGGCGTCGGCGACGTGGCCCGCGTACCGTTCCAGGGCCTCCACGCGGGCCAGCACCGCCCGCTGGCTGCTGTCCAGCGCGTGGGCGAGCGGCTCGGCCACGGCGGCCACCTCGGGGGTGACGCCCTCGGAGACGACCTCCTGGTGCTCGGCGCGCAGCTCCGACAGCTTGGCCAGCAGCCGGGCGATCTCCCACTCCTGCGCGGGCAGCATCACGCCGTTGCGTACGTCGTCGAGCAGGCCCTCGGCGTTCACGTGGGACGCCATGACCTGGTCGATGGCGGCCTGGGCGCGGGACATGAGCGCCCTGGCGGGGTCGTCGAGCCGCTCGCGCAGCACGTAGCGGCCCTCGTGCCGGCGGGCGGCCTCGTAGACCTCGTGCTCGCGCGCCCGCCGCCGCTCCGCCTCGGCGTCCGTCCTGGGCCGCAGCAGCACGCTGACGAACAGCAGCGCCGCCCCCGTCATGATCACCGCGAAGGGGGTGTAGCGCTCGGCGACGAAGAGCACGAGCCCGTACACGGCCGCGCCGAGCGCCGTCACGACGGCCGCCAGGGTGATCACGAGCCGGAACGTGCGGCTGGACATGGGTCCCGCCACGGGCAGGTGGCGCTTGTGCGCGGGCTCCCAGCCGGCCTGGACCCGCAGCAGGATCTTGCGATTGTCGCGGAGAAGGCCCGCGACGTCGTCGGGCACCGCCGGATCGACGATCACCTTCGCAGGACGTCCGGCCACGTCACCGATCCTATGTGCCCTTCTGTCCGGGTGTCAGCTTTCCAGGTAGCGGAACGCCTCGTGCGCGGAGTCGACGCTGCGCCGCAACGTGCGTTCCAGGACGTCGGCGTCCTCCGCCAGCCGTTCGATCTCCGGCACGGCCAGCTTGTCCGCGCCGGACTCGGCGAGCAGTTCCTCGTAGCGGGGCAGCCGGGCGCGCAGCTCCTCGATCTGGCCGCGGGCGTGGTAGGCGCGCTCGGCCTCCGCGACGTGCCCGGCGTAGCGCTCCAGCGCCTCGACCCGGGCGACCACGGCGGCCTCGCTGTTGACCAGGGCGCGTTCGAGCGGCTCGATCACCGCGGCCACCTCGGGGGCGATGCCCCTGGCCAGCAGCTCCCTGTGCTCCAGGCGCAGCGCCGACAGCTTGGCCAGCAGCCGGGCGATCTCCCACTCCTGGGCGGGCAGCATGACGGCGTTGCGGGCGTCGTCCAGCATGCCCTCGGCGTTGACGTGGGAGCGCAGGACCGAACCGATGGCGCGCTGGGCCCTGGTCAGGACCATCCTGGCGTCGTGGTCGAAGTCCTCCGGCAGCAGGTAGCGGCCGTCGTACCAGCGGGCCTGCTCGTAGACGCCGCGCTCGTGCGGGCGGTCGTCCTCGGGCACCTCGCTCATGGAGGCGATCTTCACCAGGACGATGAAGACGTACGTGCCGAGCAGCACGAACCCGGCGGGCGCGACCGGCGAGGCGAGCAGGACGGCCATGAGGGCGATCACGACGGGAGTGGCGGCCAGCAGCAGCGCGCTGGAGGGACCGCGGCGCCGCTGCGGCGCCGCCGCGGCGGGCGGCACCCATCCGGCCCTGATCCTGGACAGTAAGGAGACGTTGGACCGCAACAGCCCGGCGATCTCCGGCGGCACACCCGGATCGACGACCACACCCACGTTCTGTCCTGGCACCCTGGCGCCCCCAACGCTCGTGATGTGTGGATATTACGTGCCATTTCGGCGGAGTGTCAGCCTCCGAAAGGACAGTCCGATGAAACCGCGACCGGAGCGGCGGGGTCCCCGCCGCGCGGGCGAGCCCATGACGTCCGTCATACGGGCCCGGCTGACATACGGCACTACACCCGCCCCCACCTGCCCGGTCAGGCTGGGCGCATGAAGGGAAACGCGCTGGAACTGCGGGCCGTGACCAAGACCTACGGCCCCATCACCGCGCTCGGCGGCGTCGACCTGGACGTCGGCCGGGGAGAGACGGTGGCGGTGCTGGGCCCGAACGGGGCCGGCAAGAGCACGCTGCTGTCCATCGCGCTGGGCCTGCGCGCCCCCGCCTCGGGAACCGCGAGGGTCCTCGGCCGCCCGCCGGCCGAGGCGCTGCGGGCGGGCCGGGTCGGGGTGCTGCCGCAGGAGTCGGGGCTGCTGGAGGACGTACGGGTGGGTGAGCTGGTGGCCGCGGTGGCCGGGATGTACCCGGACCCGCCGCCGCCTGAGCGGGCGCTGCGGGCGGCGGGCATCGAGGAGCTGGCCCGCCGGCCCGTCGGGCGGCTGTCCGGCGGGCAGCGGCAGCGGGTCAGGTTCGCGCTGTGCGTTGCCGGGGACCCGGAGCTGCTCGTGCTGGACGAGCCGACCGTCGGGCTCGACGTGGAGGGCCGCCGGGCGTTGTGGCGGGAGATCAGGGCCAGGACCGGACAGGGCCGCACGGCCGTCTTCGCCACCCACTACCTGACCGAGGCCGACGACTACGCCGACCGGATCGTGCTGCTCGCCGGCGGGCGGGTCGTCGCGGACGGCTCGGTGGCCGAGGTGAAGTCCCTGGTCGGCGGCGACGAGGTGCGCTGCGTGCTGGAGCACGCCGACCCCGCGGAGCTGGAGCTCCTGCCGGGCGTGCGTCACGTGAGCGTGGAGGGCCGCGCGGTGCGGCTGCGGACCGGCGACCCGGACGCGACGCTGCGCGCCCTCTTCCGCGGCTACGACGACGTCAGGGACGTGCGGATCGAGGGCGTGGACCTGGAGAGCGCGTTCGTGAGCCTGACGGGAGGGCGGAGCCGATGAGGTCGTATCTGAGGCTGGAGCTGGTGCGCGGGTTACGCAATCCGGTGGGGCTGGTCATGCTGACGTTCTTCCCGCTGGGGCTCTACCTGCTGTGGACGAAGGTGCTCGACGTGGTGCCGCGCGGGCAGACGGACGACTTCGCGGCCTACTCGATGGTGTCGATGGCCACGTACGGCGCGATGGGCGGCGCGCTGTTCATCGGGGGCGCCATCGCGATGGAGCGGAGCAAGGGCTGGCTCGACCAGCTCGCGGTGACGCCGCTGCCCGCGCACGGCTACGTGACGGCCAAGCTGGTCAGCGGCGCGGTGACGGTGCTGCCGAGCATCGTCGTGGTGCTCGGCGCGGGGGCGCTGCTGTCCGGCGTCCGGCTGCCGGCCGGCACCTGGCCCGTCCTGGTGGTGCTGATCTGGGCCGGCGTGCTGCCGTTCGCGGCGCTCGGCGTCGCCTTCGGCTACACGCTGAAGGGGCAGGTCGCGAACCTGGCCATGATGATCGTCTACTTCGCCATGTCGGTGCTCGGCGGGCTGTGGCTGCCGGTCCAGGCCATGCCGGCCGGGATGCGGGCGCTGGCCGAGCTCAGCCCGGCCTACCAGGCGGGGTCGCTCGGCTGGCGGGCGCTGGACGGCCTGCCGCCGACGGGGGCCTCGCTCGCCGTGCTGGCCGCCTGGACGCTGCTCTTCTGCGCACTGGCCGTCTGGCGTTACCGTCGGGCGTTGTGACGCCGGTGCGGGAGTTCGACTTCGCCAAGGGACGGACGGCGGCCAGGGCCGGGGCGTGCGCCTGGCTGCTGCTGATCGGCTGGCCGCTGTGGGCCTTCACGGAACGGGGGCCGGGGCCCCTCGCCGTGTTCGCGGCGCTGGGCGGGGTCACGGTGTTCGCGGCCTGCTGGGTGGCGATCATGTGGCGGATGCTGAGCTCCCGGGCCACGACGTCGAACCCGTGGGCGGTGGCCGGGCTGGCGGGGTCGGGGCTGGCGCTGCTGCCGCTGTTCGGGCCGCCGTGGGCGTACACGTCGTTCGTGTACGCGGTCAGCGCCTTCGCCGCCACCCTGCCCACCGGGGCCTTCGCCGCGGCGACGGCCGCCACCGCCGCCGTGGAGGTGACCGCTCTGCTGGTCTCGGGGGCGCCGCTCGCCCAGGTCTGGTGGGTGCCGCTCGTCATCGCCGCGCAGGCCGGCGCCGTGCACAGCCTGCGGCACATGGGCCTGCTGGTGGCCCGGCTGGACGCGGCCAGGGCGGAGGTCGCCCGGCTGGCCGTGGAGAACGAGCGGCTGCGCTTCGCCAGGGACCTGCACGACACCCTGGGGCACACGCTCACCTCGATCACGATCAGGAGCCAGCTCGCCGCCCGGCTGGCGCCCGCCGACCCCGGGCGGGCCGCCGCCGAGATGAGCGAGGTGGAAGGGGCCGCCCGGCGGGCGCTCGACGAGGTGCGGCGGACGATCACGGGGTACCGGGCGCCGTCGTTGTCGGAGGAACTGGAGGGGGCGAGCCGTAATCTGGGGGTGGCCGGGATCGAGGTGACGGTGTCCCCCGCCGACGGGCCCATTCCCGCCGCCGCCGAAGCCCTGCTCGCCTGGTCCGTACGGGAGGCCGCCACGAACGTCCTGCGCCACAGCCGCGCCCGCCACTGCCGCATCGCCCTGCGCCTGGACGAGACCTCGGCCGCTCTGGAGGTGGTCGACGACGGCCACCCCACCCCGGCCACCGCGGTCGGAGACGACGATGGCGTGCCCGCCCGGAGCGGTGAGCGGGCGGGGAGCGGGCTGGCCGGGCTGGCTGAGCGGGTCGGGGCCGCGGGCGGGCGGCTGGAGGCGGGGCCGCGGCCCGAGGGCGGCTATCTGCTGCGGGTGCGCGTCCCGCTGGAGGCACACCAGGCGGATGTGGCGCGGGTGGATACGACGCGGGCGAACCCGACGCCGACGAATGCGGCGCGGGCGAACGCGACGCGGGCGGGTGGGCCGTGATCCGGGTGCTGATCGCCGACGACCAGGACCTCGTCAGAGGCGGCCTGGCCGCGCTCCTCTCGCTGGAGGACGACATCGAGGTCGTGGCCGAGGTCGGCCGGGGCGACGAGGTGGCGGCCGCGACGCGGGAGCACGCGCCCGACGTGATCCTCCTCGACATCGAGATGCCCGGGATGTCCGGCCTGGCGGTCGCCGAGCAGCTCCGCGGCCACCGCGTGGTCATCGTCACCACGTTCGGCCGCCCCGGCTACCTCAGCAGGGCGCTCGACGCAGACGTGGCCGGTTACGTGGTCAAGGACGCCCCGGCCGCCGAGCTGGCCGCCACCGTGCGGCGGGTGGTGGCCGGCGAGCGGGTCATCGATCCCCGGCTGGCCGTGACCGCGCTCACCACCGGCCCCAGCCCGCTCACCCAGCGGGAGGCGGAGGTGCTGCGGGTGGCGGCGGGCGAGGCCACCGTGGCGGACATCGCCAGGCGGCTGTTCCTCACGGAGGGCACCGTGCGCAACTACCTGTCCGCGGCGATCGGCAAGACGGGCGCCCGCAACCGCGCCGAGGCGGTACGGGTGGCGGAGTCACGCGGCTGGCTCTGACCCGCCGGGCGCGCTGATGTGATCGTCACGGGAGACCCGCCGCGACGAGGCGGGCCGGCCCGGGGCGGGCCGGGGCGGGCCGGGCCGGGAGGGACCGGTCAGTCGCCGGGCATGAGGGCGTTCTGGTGGATCTCCCACAGGGCCGTCTCCGGGATGCCGGACTTGACCAGCTGCTCCCACGTCTCCATCCGCCCGGCCGGATCGGCGAGCAGGGCCTGGAGCAGGGGCCGCAGCCCGGCGCGATCGGCGCCCTCCTCGTTCCACATGGCGCCCAGGGCCTGGTGCATGGCCGGTGACCGGACCGCGACCGTACGCAGCAGCTCCTCCAGGATGCCGACCCGGTCGGCGTACGGCAGCGCCCGCCCCTCCCCCAGCGCCCGCAGCAGCAGGTCGAGCAGCCGGCGGTGGCGGGGCGCGTGCCCGGTGGCGACCGCGACGACGACGTCCCCCATGCCGGTCGGCTCGGTGCCGCCGCCGAGCACGACGTCCTCCTGCCCGTCCTCCCACACCCGGTGCGCCGACAGGGCGGCGACCAGCCCGGTCCAGCCCTCCTGCCCGAGCTGGCCCTTCCACAGGTGGGTGAGCGAGGACCAGCGCTCCATGGGGTCGGGTCCCGGCAGGATCGCGGAGACCCGTACGGGCTCCTCGGAGGCGGCGACGACGAGCAGGGTGAGGTTCGCCGAGTACGCGGCCAGCCGCCGGGTCATCGTGTGGCGTACCGGGCGGAACCCGGTGAAGTGCCGCCTGGGCCGTTCGTAGAGGGAGCGGCGCAGCAGCCCGGCCAGCAGGTCCACGCAGCGGGCCCGCACCTCCGAGGGCACCTGGTCCAGCAGCTCCAGGATGAAGCCGACCGTCGGCCCCCGTTCGGCCAGGCACGAGTGGGAGGTGACGGCGTACAGCAGGTCGTCGTCCACGGCCTGGGCCAGGACCAGCGGCTCGTCCCCGGCCAGGCGGCTGCGCCGGTCGAGGTCGCGCAGCGCGTACATGGTCAGCCAGGCCACCAGGAACTCGCCGAACGTGGAGTGCAGGAACGCGTGGCCCTTCCTGCGGACGAAGAAGAAGCGCTCGGTGGCCTTGCGGGCCCAGTCGATCCGCTCCTCCTCCTCGCCCGGCTCCTCCTCGCCGCCGTGGCACAGGGCGGGCAGGTCGCGCTGGAGCGCCTCGTCGGTGATGACCTGGCTGCCCCTGGCCAGCATGGACAGGGCGGCGGCGCCGAGCAGGACGAGTTCCTGGTCGATCTCGACGCGGTGGGCGCCGCCGGTCTCGCGTTCGGTGTAGTCGCGCAGCAGGACCTCGTACAGGCGGGCCCGCTGGAGCGGCCCGTGCTCGCGCTGGAGCGCGTTGCCGCCGGCGTCGTAGAGGGCGAGCAGCAGCAGGAGCAGCGGGTGGCGGGCCATCTCGCCGTGCGCGAGCGCCGCCTCTGCGGGCAGCGGCTTGAGGTCGCGCCGGGCGAGCAGAGCGCGGTTGGCCTGGTCCCAGATGTCGAGCCACTGGCGTACCTGGTCGTCGCCGAACGGCTGCAGTTGCAGCGCGAGCAGCCCGGCGGGGAAGCGGACCCGGTCGGCCACCACCGTGCGGCCGGTCACGATGACCGCGACGGGCCTGCCCTGCGCCGCCTCCCTGGCCTGGAACTCGCGCAGCCGCTCCAGGTAGTCGTAGCGGCTGAGCTCGCCCTGCACCAGCTCGTCGAACCCGTCCAGCAGGATCACCGGCATCGCGCCGTCCCCCGCCGCGACCAGGTCGGCGTAGGAGACCTCCTCCCCCAGCACCTCCGCGACGGCCTGCTCGACCTGCTCGACCACTCCGGCGCGGGCCCGTACGGCGCGCAGCTCCACCCTGATCGGCAGGAACTCCGACCTGGCCAGCCGCGCGCCGAGCACCTCGGCCAGCTTGGTCTTGCCCGAGCCCGGCTCCCCGAGCACGAGCAGCGGCGCCTGGGTGGCGCGCAGCGAGGTGAGGTGCCCGGCCAGGAACGCCTCGGTGTCGGCGAGCAGCCGCTGGTCGTCCCACCAGCTCCGCAGGGCGGGCAGGGAGTCGCGGGTCAGCTCGGCCACCCGGCAGCGCGGGCTCAGGTAGCCCTCGCCGAGCAGCGGCAGCGAGACGTCCTCCGGATGTTTGCCGGCCAGCAGGAGCGGCCGGTCGAGCGCGTTGGCGGCCATCCGCACCTGGTGGATCAGGGGACGGTCGCCCACGCGGGGCGGCGCCAGCTCGGCCAGCAGCCAGGCCACCCTCGACAGCGCCGTGGCGGGCGGCGGCGTCTCGGTGACCAGGCTGCGCACCCCGAACTCGTGGCTCTCGAGCGCCAGCGACCGGTAGTCCTCGTCGTAGATGCGCAGCGCGTGCGCGGGCGGCCCCTCTTCGAGCAGACGGGGCAGCAACAGCCGGTCGTCGGTGGACAACTCATCCCAGACGGCGAGTCCGCGCACGTAAGCGCCCAAGGCGTCCGACATGCGCAGGTAGGCACGTTCCACGGCCTGACGGGTCTCGGCGTAGGGCACGTGCGGCTCGGGCGTGGGCAGCCGCTCCAGCAGCAGCGCGACGACCAGCCCGGCGAAGCGCTCGGCCGTCGGCACGCCGTGGGAGATCCGCTCGCCGCGGTCGAGCTGGCCGAGGGTGAAGGGCAGCTGCGCCTCGCCCAGCGCCTCGAAGTAGGCCGCCACGACGACCGCGGCGTGCGCCGCGGCCAGCCGCTGGGTGCGGGTGAAGCGGTCGACGCCGGTCTTGAGCTCCGGCATGCGGCGGACGACGTCCTCGCCGTACGCGATGACGCCGTCGCGCAGGTCGCGCAGGTTCATCGTCAGCCGTGGTCCGCCGGCCAGGGCCCAGCCGGTGCGCTCGGCGGCCGAGGCCAGTCCGATCACCTTGACGAGCCTGCCGTCCTTGCACCCGAGGATCCGCAGGGCGTCGGCGTAGCTCGGGGTCTCGATCATGCCTTCTCCCGGGGAGGGGGATGTCCCATCATGCGCTGAACGCCCCGATCGGCGCAGGATCTTGAACCAGGACGATCCGAACGTTACCTGCCTGTCATGTTCCGTCAGTGCCCGTCAGTGCCCGTCAGTGCCCGTCAGTGCCCGTCAGTGCCCGTCAGTGCCCGTCAGTGCCCCTCAGTGCCCCTCAGTGCCCCTCAGTGCCCGTCAGTGCCCGCCCGTGTCGCTCAGTACCCGGGCGATCTCGGGCAGGGCCGCGGGATCCTCGATGGTGGAGGGCGTGGTGTACGGATTGCCGTCGGCGATGTCGCGCATCGTGGCGCGCAGGATCTTGCCCGAGCGCGTCTTCGGCAGCCTGCTCACCACGACGGCGCGGCGGAAGGCGGCGACGGGGCCGATGCGCTCGCGGACGAGGGCGGCCAGCTCCCGTTCCATCTCCTCCTGGCCGCGCTCCGACCCGGCCTTCAGCACCACGAACCCCATCGGGAGCTGGCCCTTCACCTCGTCGGCGACGCCGATCACGGCGCATTCGGCCACGTCGGGGTGGGCGGCGATGACCTCCTCCATCGACCCGGTGGACAGGCGGTGGCCGGCCACGTTGATCACGTCGTCGATGCGGCCCATGACGTACAGGTAGCCGTCGTCGTCCAGGTGACCGCCGTCGCCCGTCAGGTAGTGGCCCGGGTAGCGGTCGAGGTAGGAGCGGGCGAAGCGGTCGTCGTCGCGGTAGAGGGTGGGCAGCGCGCCGGGCGGGAGCGGCAGCCTGACGGTGACCGCGCCCTCCGCGCCGGGCGGGCAGTCGTTGCCGTCGGCGTCGAGGATGTGCACGTCCCAGCCGGGTACGGCCTTGGTCGGCGAGCCCGGCTTGATCGGCAGTCGTTCGATGCCGACGCTGTTGGCGGCGATGGGCCAGCCGGTCTCGGTCTGCCACCAGTGGTCGATGACGGGGACGCCGAGCAGGTCGGAGGCCCAGTGGTAGGTGTCGGGGTCGAGCCGTTCGCCGGCCAGGAAGAGGTACCGCAGCGTCGACAGGTCATACTTTTTCGCGAAATTGCCGGATGGGTCCTCTTTTTTGATGGCGCGGAAGGCGGTCGGGGCGGTGAACAGCGTGCGCACCCCGTACGTGGACACCACCCGCCAGAACGCGCCCGGGTCAGGAGTGCCGACGGGTTTGCCCTCGTACAGGACGGTCGTGCAGCCCGCCAGCAGCGGCGCGTAGACGATGTAGGAGTGGCCGACCACCCAGCCGACGTCGGAGGCGGCCCAGAAGACCTCGCCGGGGGCGGCGCCGTACACGTGGGACATGCTCCACTGCAGCGCCACCGCGTGGCCGCCGTTGTCGCGCACGACGCCCTTCGGCGTGCCGGTGGTGCCGGAGGTGTAGAGGATGTACAGCGGGTCGGTCGCGGCCACGCTCACGCACCCGGCCGGCTCGGCGCCGCCCACGGCCGCCGCCCAGTCCAGGTCGCGGCCCGGCGTCAGCTCGGCCGGGCTCTCGGGCCGCTGCAGGATCACGCAGTGGTCCGGCCGGTGCCCGGCCTGCTCCAGCGCGGCGTCCAGCAGCGGTTTGTACGCCACCACGCGGGCCGGCTCGATCCCGCAGGAGGCCGACAGCACCACCTTGGGCCTGGCGTGGTCGATCCGCACGGCCAGCTCACGGGCCGCGAACCCGCCGAACACCACCGAGTGCACCGCCCCGAGCCGGGCGCAGGCCAGCATCGCGACCACCGCCTCCGGCACCATGGGCATGTAGATCACCACGGTGTCGCCGGCCGCCACGCCGAGGTCGCGCAGCATGCCCGCGGCCTTGCTCACCTCGTCCAGCAGCTCCAGGTAGGTGTAGGAGCGCGCGGTGCCGGTGACGGGGCTGTCGTGGATCAGCGCCGCCTGCGCGCCGCGACCGGCCGCGACGTGCCGGTCGACGGCGTTGTGGCAGGTGTTGAGCCGGCCGTCGGGGAACCAGCGGCCGTCGGCGTGGACGGTGGCGGGCGCGAGATCCCACTGGATCCCGAGCGCGGCCTCGCCCCAGAACTCCTCGGGCCGCTCGATGCTCCGCCGGTATGCCTCGTCATAAGCGCTCACTTGTCGATCAGAACAGCCGTCGGCCCATGGCGCAAGATAGGACGGATGAGCGATGACGTGATCCTTACCGTCGTGGTGGGGTCGAGGGCGTACGGGCTGGAGACCGGCGCTTCCGACACCGACCGCCGCGGCGTGTTCGTGGCGCCGACCTCGGCGTTCTGGCGGCTGGACAAACCACCAACGCACCGGGACGGGCCGCTGCCCGAGCAGTTCTCCTGGGAGGTCGAGCGCTTCTGCGGCCTGGCCCTCGACGCCAACCCGACGGTGCTCGAATGCCTGTGGTCGCCGCTGGTGGAGGTGGCCACGCCCGCCGGGCGGCGGCTGCGCGAGCTGCGGGAGGCGTTCCTGTCGCAGCGGGCGTACCGGTCGTTCGCCGGGTACGCCGAGGCGCAGTTCCGCCGCCTTGACCCCGGCCGGCCCAACTGGAAGCAGGCCATGCACATGGTGCGGCTGCTGCTCAGCGGCCTGCACCTGGTGCGGCACGGGGAGCCCCTGGTCCGCGTGGAGGCCCACCGGGAGCGGCTGCTGGCGATCAGGAACGGGCGGGTGCCCTGGCCGGAGGTGGACGCCTGGCGGGCCGCGCTCGCGGCGGAGCTGGCCGCGACGCCGAGCGTCCTGCCCGAACGGCCGGACCGCGAGCGGGTGGAGGAGTTCCTGGTCGGGGTGCGCCGGGAGAATCTGCCGTCGTGCGGACGGCCCGCGACGTGAGCTTCGTGGGCCGGCGCGACGCGCTGCGGGCCGTCGGAGCCGTGCTGGCGGCCGGGGCGGGGTGCGTGGTGGTCGAGGGGCCGTCGGGGATCGGCAAGAGCCGCCTGGTGGCGGAGGTCGTCCGCACAGCCGCGGCTCCGGCCGCCGCGCCGGGAGCCGCCGGGCGGGACGCCAGGACAGCCGGGCGGGACAGCGGGACGGCCGGCCCGCACAGCGGGACGGCTCGGCAGGACGGCGGGACGGCCGGGCGGGGCGGCGGGACGGCCGGGCGGGGCGGCGGGACGGCCGGGCGGGGCGGCGGGACGGCCGGGCCACACGGCGTCACGGACTCGGCTCGTCGGCTGGACGGTGGAACCGTGGTCGCTCGCGGGCGGGCGACGGAGGTGGATCGGGTGGCGCCGCTGTCCACCTTGACGCGGGCGCTGGGACCGCTGGGGCTGACCGGGTCGTTCGCGGCGGTAAGCGGTGCGGGGTTCGAGGCCGTCCAGCGGCTGGGCGAGGCATTGGACCGGTTCACGCGGGCCCGGCCGCTGGTGATCGTCCTCGACGACGTCCAATGGGCCGACGAGCTGACGTGCCTGGCGTTGCGGCAGCTCGTCCCCGGCCTGGCGGGCTCTCCGGTGGTGTGGCTGCTCGCCCGCCGGCCGCTGCCCGAGCAGGAGGCGGTGGAACGGCTGATCGCGGAGGGCGCGCTAAGGGTGCCGCTGCCGCCGCTCGGCCCCGCTGAGTCGGCCGAGCTGTGCGGCCGGGTGCTCGGGGCCGAGCCCGGTGCGTCGGTGCTGGAGCTGGCGCGGGCCGCGGGCGGGAACCCGTTCCTGCTGGAGGAGGTGCTGCGCGGGCTGC
Organism: Nonomuraea fuscirosea; assembly: GCF_035917475.1. Classification (NCBI taxonomy): domain Bacteria; kingdom Bacillati; phylum Actinomycetota; class Actinomycetes; order Streptosporangiales; family Streptosporangiaceae; genus Nonomuraea; species Nonomuraea fuscirosea. Next base: position 5,249,700 of record NZ_CP109074.1, read on the forward strand.
TGGCGGAGAGCCGGATCTCGGTGCGCGGCGGCGTCGCCTCCGTCGTTCCCGCCGCGGGCGGACCGGAGCTGCCCGCGGGCTTCGTCACGGCCGTCGAGTCGCGGCTGCGCGACCTCTCGGCCGAGGCGCGGCGAGTGCTGGAGGCGGGGGCGGTGCTGCGGCGGCCGTTCTCGGTGCACGAGGCGGCCGGGCTGCTCGGCGCCGCGCCCGGCTCGCTGTTCGGGCACGTCGAGGAGGCCGTACGGGCGGGGGCCCTGGTCGGTGAGGAGGAACGGCTGACATTCCGGCACGACCTCATCAGGGAGGCGGTGTACGGCGGCCTCGGACCGGCGATCAGGACCGCCCTGCACCGGGAGGCGGCGACCGTGCTCCGTCGCGAGGGCCGCCCTCCGGCGGAGCTGGCCGAGCACCTGCGGCACGGGGCGCGGGCCGGGGACGTGGCGGCGGTCAGGGAGCTGTGGGCGGCCGCCGGGGAGATGACCGCCGCGGCCCCCTCCGCGGCGGCGGACCTGATGCTGCGGGCCCTGGAACTCGCGGCGCCGGAAGCGGGCGACGGGGCTGACGTCGTGGCCCGTGAGGAGCTGGTGGCGGCGGTGGTGCGGCTGCTGGCGTCGGCGGGGCGGCTCGGCGAGGCCCGGGAGATCGCCGACGCGAACCAGGGCACTCTGGGGGCGGCCGGGGCGGCGGGGGTCGCACTCGGGCTGGCCGAGGCGCTCAAGCACGCCGGTGACGACCGGGCCGTGATCAGGCGGACCGGCCAGGCGCTGACCCTGCCCGGCGTGCCGGTGCGGGAGCGCGTCGGGCTGCTGGCCGTACGCGCGCACGCGCTGATGATGACGGGCCGGATCGACGACGCCGACGAGGCGGCGGTGCGGGCGGTGGCGGAGGGTGAGGAGTTCGCCCAGGTCGTGGGTTTGCAGGCGCGTTCCACCGTGGCGCTCTTCCGCGGCGACCTGCGCGGCGCGCTGCGGCACGCCGAGCGGGCGGTGCGGCTGGCGGACACGGCCGGCGGGGAGACGGCGCACCGGCATCCGCGGCTGTGGCTGGGGGCGGCGCTGGTGGCGCTGGACAGGTTCGAGGAGGCCGGGGAGGCGTACGCGCGGGTCGAGCGGGAGTCCGGCCGGCTCGGCACGGCCTGGGCGCTGCCGTTGCTGCACCGCTTCAGGGCCGAGCTGCGGCTGGCGGAGGGCCGGCTCGACGACGCGGCGGCCGAGGCGGAGTCGGGCCTGCGGGTGGCGGAGCAGCTCTCGGCGATGGCGCTGGCTCCGGCGTTGCTCGGCGTGCTCGGGCACGTGGCGCTGCTGCGCGGTGAGTTCGGGAGGTCGCGGGAGTTCCTGGATCGGGGGCTGGCCGCGGCCGGGGAGGGGCCTGGGCTGGTGGCCGCGGAACTGCGGTGGCGGCGGGCCCTGGCGGATTCCGCCCAAGGCTCTGCCGTCTCCTCCCCGGGTGCCGGCGGTCAGGCCGGGTTCGCTCCTTCGACGGCCGGGTTCGCCGAGGGGGCGATGCTGACGTACCTGATCGTGCAGGAGCCGTGGACGGCGGCGCGGTGGCGGTCGGTGCCGGGCGTGGTCGAGTGTGTCCGGGACCTCGCCCGGCGCAACCCGGGCCAGGTGTCGCTGGCGGCGGGGGCGGCGCACGCCGAGGGGAGGCTGGAGGAGGCGATCGAGCTCTACCGGGCCGGTCCGCGCCCGCTCGGGCTGGCGGCGGCCCTGGAGGAGGCGCTGAAGGGCGGGAGCGGTGGCGGGTCGCGGGGAGGAGCGGCGCGGGGCGGCCCCGGCCTGGGCTGGGCCGCGCTGACCCCGTCCGAGCTGCGTGTCGTGCGCCTGGTCGCCCAGGGGATGACGAACAGGGAGACCGCGGCCGCCCTGTTCCTGTCGCCGCACACCGTCGACACCCATCTCCGGCACGCCTTCGCCAAGCTCGGCGTCAACAGCCGGGTGGAGCTGACCCGCCAGGTCCTGACCCACGAGCCGCCGTCCTCATGAGCCGGCCCCGTGAGCCGGCCCGTGTGGTCGGTGATCGTGCCGATCTTCGAAGCGGGCACGAACGGAACGGGCCCCGGTCCGCCCGCTCAGCCCCGCAGCCGAGGCAGCAGTGACTCGGCGTCGCGCAGAGGCAGCTCGATCCCGAGCTTCTCGCGCAGCCACCCGGCCAGCTCCCCCGCCCCGGAGAAGCTCATCCCCTCCAGCCGGATCCGGGCGCCGGCGGTCGTCCGCTGGGCCAGTACGTGGCGGACGAACGGGGAGTGCGGGCTGTTGGCCACGTAGAAGCTGGCCATCTCGAAGTCGCTCGGGAACTGCGGCTCGTCGGCCCGGAACGCGTACAGCTCCGTCTCCCCCGCCGCCAGCACCCAGAACGCGCCGTCCCGCTCCAGCCGCCACCGCCACGGCCCCGACTCCAGCCTCGCCCCCTCCTCGAACGGCATCGGCTCGACCAGCCCGTCCCCGCCGAAGCCGACGTCCGCCAGCCACGTACGGCCGTCCGCGACGACGGTGAGCGTGGCGTGCGAACGGGGCAGATGAGGACGTCCCAGGCGGATTCTGGCCAGGTGCCGGGTCAGGCGGAAGCCGAGGCGTTCGAGCGCGGCGGCGAACAGCAGGTTGTGCTCGTGGCAGTAGCCGCCGCGCCCGCCCGTCACGAGCTTGTCCTGCACGCTCACCAGGTCGAGGCGCACACCCCTGCCGAGCACCACGTCCAGGTTCTCGAACGGGATGGAGCGCACGTGCGCGAGGTGGACGGCGCGCAGGGTGCGCGCCGTCGGGTCGCGCGGCCCGTCGTAGCCGATCCTGGCCAGGTAGGCGTCAAGGTCCAGGTTCTCGATGTCCCACGTCATGGGACGACGATCGCGGGTACGGGGCCGCGCGCACATCACGTGTTCACGGGATCACGCCTCATCGGGTGAAGCGGGATCACGCGTACCTCACGTGTTCGCGGGATCACGCGCCCCATCGGGTGAAGCGGAATCACGCCACCTCACGTGTTCGCGGAGTCGGCCGAGAGGACCAGGCGCACGGCGAAGTTGCGGTAGCCGGCCCGTTCGAAGGCTCTGGCCATCGGCAGGTTGCCGGCGTCCGTGTCGGCGACGATCCGGCGTACGCCGCGCAGGGCGTGGCTGCGGGTGATCTCGGCGAGGAGGTCGTCCACGTAGCCCTGGCCGCGCCGTTCCGGCACCACCCCGAGGTAGCCCACCACGGGCCCGGCGGCGTTGGCCGACGGCAGGGCGACCCCGACGAGCTCGCCGTCCAGGTCGTAGGCGAGCCGCCACCACTCCCGCTCCCCCTCCATGGACCGGTAGTCGCGCACGTCCTCGCGTGCCTGCTCCATCGGGTCCATGACGGCCAGGGCCTGGCGGGTGTGCGCGTCGAGGGTGCCCCGCGCCACCCTGGCGAAGGCCGCCGCGAACACCTCGTCGTCGTCGTCCCCGCGGAAGACGAGCCGCGGCGACGGCTCGGGGACGGGCCCGTCCGTCCACTCGTACCGCAGGCGTTCCAGCTCCTCGGTCAGGCCGGCGCGCCCGGCTGCCTCCCATCGCCAGGCCAGGGCGGCGCCGGTCCTGGGCGCCTCACGCCAGCCGTTGGTGACGAACACGTGGTACGCGGGCGCCGTCCCGTACGTGGCGTGGGCCCGGCGCAGCAGCTCGGCGGTCAGGCCGACGCGGTCGGCGACCGAGGGGGCGGCGTACAGGCAGTCGAGCGCGAGCGGCCGGTCCTGGCCGGGGAAGCCCCACCACACGGCGCGGGCCGCGATCTCGCCGCCGGGCTCGTCCTCGGCCAGCCAGATGCGATCGAAGCGGTAGGCGCCGCTCTCCAGGAACGACAGCAGCCGGTCGGGATGGGACCAGCTGATGGACTCGTCGACGACGCAGCCGAGCAGGCGGTCTAGGTCGTCCTCGACGGCGGTGCGGAAAAGCATGATTCCTCCGAGAATCGGAAGCGGGGGCGGCGAGCGCCCATAACGGTGCGGAACACTGAGCGCCTCCTTTCTTCCGACTTTTCGGACGTCGGCTGGCACTCTACCGAAATATCGCGACAGGATGGGCTAGTGAGCTCCTACGACGACGACACGCTGCCCCTGCAGCCCCCGATCCGGCTGCCCGGTGAGTCCACGCTCGCGGCCGCCGTGCGCGCCGCTCCGCTGGCGGCCGAGCTGAAGCCGGAAGGCGACGACGCGGAGGTGCTGGCCGCCTGGTCCGGGCACTGCCGCGAGCGGCTGGCCGAGGACGAGGGGCTGCTGCTGGAGCTGATCAGGATGTTCCTGTCCAGGGAGCCGCTCAAGGGCGAGGCTCCCGAGACTCTGACGGGCCTCGGGCTGGTCCGGCATGCGGAGCCGTACACGCTGAGCTGGCTCGGGCTGTGGGTGGCGCGGCAGATCATCGCCGAGACGACCGGGCAGGACATCCCGGTCATGGGGTCGCTGGCGGACGCCGACGCGACGGCGCTGCTGCACGGGCTGCGGGCGTATCCGGAGTCCGAGCGCGGCGAGGAGCTGGCCGGCTGGCTGAAGGACAGGGACCTGGCGGAGGCGGCGGCCGAGATCGGCTCGGTGCTGGGCGCGGTGAGCCCGCTGAGCAGGGCGGTCGGCGTCGAGGTGCTGTCGGCGAACCTCGGCGACGAGGGGCGGCGGGCGCTGGCCAGGCGGTTGGAGGAGCCGAAGCTGGGCGCGGTGATCGCGGCCAGGACCGGGCGGGACGAGCGGCAGCCGTCGCCGGAGGAGATCGCCTGGGTGCTGGTGGACATGGCGGCGGCGCTGCTGGAGTTCGGGGGCGAGACCGGTGAGGTGATCGAGTCGATCGCCTTGGGGATGGACGCCGAGGAGCAGGCGGGGACGATCGCTATCCTCGCGTTCGGGGACCATCCGTGGACCGGGCAGGTGCTGCGCGTCTTCATCGAGCATCATCCGGACGAGCGCGTCTCGGCCGCGGCCCGCAAGGCCCTGCGCCGCCTGCGCGGCCTGGCCGACGTACGAGGCTGAGGCCCGCGGGCCCCGGGCGGCCCCGGGCCGGGGTGTGGCCCGTGTGAAGAGTGGTGCGCGTGGGGCGGCGGGGCGCCGGTAGAGTCGGATCGGTGAACGAGCATGCGATCTCTCCTCAGACCGGCATCCTGGGTGACGCGTTCGCCTGCGACTGCGGCGTGATCCTGGGCGGCCGGATGGTCGCCGAGCTGCACGCCGCCGACAACGGGCTCTGCTCGGCCTGCCTCGGCACCACCAGGGAGGAGCCGGCCCCCGGCTTGACCCGCCCGTGCACGTCGTGCGCCGGCAGCGGCCGGCGCAAGGAGCAGGTGCACTGGCAGCTCGCGTACGCCGAGGCCGAGCATCTGATCACGATGACCGTCGTCCGCGGCGTGGTCGCCGGGTTCGACGGCCCGTTCCGCCTGTCGGAGATCGCCGACACGGTCAGGAGCGGGCTGGGGCTGCCCACCGGGCGGCTGCCGGTGGGGCCCCGGGTGCGTGACCTGCTGCTGCAGTTGCAGGCGGCGGGCGAGATCACCATGTTGTCGGCGCCCGACGAGATGGTGGGCACCGACATGGTGCTCTACCGCGACCCGCAGTGGCAGCGCGCCCGCACCCTCGGCCTCTGACCGCCCGCCCGCACCGCCCCGGCCCCAGCGGCCCGGACCCAGCGGCCCGGACCCAGCGGCCTGAGCGCAGCGCTCCGAGCGCCGGTCGCCGTGCCTCTGTCGTCCGCGAGTCGTGTCAGTCCCGGGCGGGGACGCGGCAGATGATCTCGCCGTGCAGGATCGACAGCCAGCCGTCCCGCGCCCGTGCCCACTCCAGCCATCCCTCCGACATGCGCCGCAGGTCCGCCTGCGTGGCGGCGCCGGTGGCCAGGGCTTGTTCGGCCATCGCCGAGTTCAGGACGCGCTCCGCCCACATCCCGGCCCACCAGTCGCGGTCTTCCTGGTTGGCGAAGCACCAGGTGGAGGAGGTGGCGGTGACGTCCTCGAAACCCGCCTGCCGGGCCCACGACAGCAGCCGCCGCCCCGCGTCGGGCTCTCCGCCGTTGCCGCGGGCGATCCGCTGGTAGAGGGCCATCCACTCGTCCAGCGCCGGCACCCGCGGCCACCAGGTGAACGCCGTGTAGTCGCTGTCGCGGGCCGCCACGTAGCCGCGCGGCTTGGTCACCCGGCCCATCTCCCGTAGCGCCCGCACCGGATCGCCGACGTGCTGGAGCACCTGGTGCGCGTGCACGACGCAGAAGGTGTCGTCGGGGAAGTCGAGCGCGTGCACGTCGGCGACGGCGAAGTCCACGTTCGTCAGCCCTCGGGCGGCCACTTCGGCTCTGGCCAGGCCGAGCGTCTCCTCGTCCACCTCGGACGCCGTCACGTGCCCGACCAGGCCGGCCAGGTCGGCGGTGATCGTGCCGGGGCCGCTGCCGATGTCGAGCAGTCTCATGTGCGGTTGGAGGTGGGGCAGCAGGTACGCGGCCGAGTTCGCGGCGGTGCGCCAGCGGTGCGAGCGCAGCACGGACTCGTGGTGACCATGGGTGTAGACGGCGTTCATCGGCGAACTCCCTGCGTTTCGGCGTCGCTCGCCACTCTAACCACATCTCACTATCCAAGAAACTTTGTCTTGACATTCGAGACGCGCTCTGGCGCTCGTACACTTGGGCTGACACATGGCGACATATCAGGAGAGGCGGGGATCGTGGGAGAGGTTCGGCCGATCGTGCGCGTGGGCGATCCGGTGCTGCACCGGCCGTGCGAGCCGGTGACCGGCTTCGACGGCGAGCTGGCGGCGCTGGTGGCGGACATGTTCGCGAGCATGTACGCGGCGGAGGGCGTGGGCCTGGCCGCCAACCAGATCGGCGTGCCGCTGCGCGTCTTCGTCTACGACTGCCAGGACGCCGACGGGCGGCCGCACAAGGGCGTCGTCGTCAACCCGGTGCTGGAGCTGCCCGGTCTCGGCGAGCGCCGGCTCGACGCCGGCGACGAGGGCTGCCTGTCGGTCCCCGGCCAGTACGCGCCCCTCCCCCGCGCCGACCGCGCCACCGTGCGCGGCTTCGACGCCGAAGGCGAGCCGGTCGTGGTCGAGGGCACCGGGCTGCTGGCGCGCTGCCTGCAGCATGAGACCGATCACCTCGACGGTCATCTCTACATCGACCGGCTCCCGGCCAAGCGCCGCAAGCAGGTGCTGGCGGCGTACGAGGAATCCACTAAAGCGGACAAAGCACCGCTATAGTGGAGGAATGACAGGCGAAGGGGTCCTGTCCAGCGGGCTGTCCATGGCCGAGCTGGGGCAGCGGATCCGGAGTGAGCGGCGGGCGCGCGGGCTGTCCATCGAGCGGCTGGCCGAGCTGAGCGGCATCAGCAGGAGCATGGTCTCCGAGGTCGAGCGGGGCGCGAAGACGCCCAGCGTGCTGGTGCTCGACCGGCTGGCCACGGCGCTGGGCACGTCGATCTCCCGGCTGCTCGACGAGCCCGCCCACGGGACGATGCGGGTGCTGCGCCACGACGAGCAGCGCGTGCTGCGCGACCCGTCGGGGTGGGAGCGGCGGGTGCTGTCGCCCGTGCTGGGCGAGGTCGAGTTCGAGTTCATGCGGACCACGATCGGGCCGGGGGTGGACGCGGGCGAGTTCGTGCCGCACGCACCCGGCTCGCGGGAGTACCTCGCCGTCGAGCACGGCAACCTGCGGCTGACGATCGACGGGCGGCCGTACGAGCTGGGGCCCGGCGACTCGGCCTACTACCCGGGCGACCGCCGCCACGCCTTCGCCAACGACGGCCCCGCCGACTGCGTCTTCTACCTGGCCATGGAGCTGGGCCCGCGGGCGCGGGAGGGAGCGGCCGGGCACCACGGAACACGGAAGGACACGCCCCATGGATGAGCTGCGCCTGGCGGGAGCGAAGGCGGCCGGGATCTGGGCCGACCACCTCGGCGGCGTCGCCGAGCGGCCGGTCTGGCGGCCGGTGCCGGAAGGCGAGCTGGCCTGGCTCACCGGGCAGGAGTTGCCGCAGACCGGGCGGGCGCTGGACGACCTGCTGGAGGACACGCGGGCGCACGTGCTGCCGTACCCGATGGGCAACGGGCATCCGCGCTTCTTCGGCTGGGTCAACTCACCGCCGAACCCGGCCGGCGTCCTCGTCGAGCCGCTGGCCGCGGCGCTGAATCCGAGCTGCGCCGGAGGCGACCACGCCGGGCCGCACCTGGAGCGCACGGTGGTGCGCTGGCTGGCCGGGCTCGTCAGCTTCCCGCACCCGCCCGGCGGCGGCCTGCTGACCAGCGGCGCGTCCATGGCCACGGTGATCTGCCTGGCCGCCGCCCGGCAGCGGGCGGCGCTGGCCGACGGCTGGGACGTGCGCGAGGAGGGGCTGTCCGGGCGGGCGCCCATGGTCATGTACGTCACCGGGGAGGGGCACAGCTGCCTGCACAAGGCCGCCCAGCTGCTCGGTCTCGGGGCGCGGCACGTGCGTACGGTGCCGGTGGACGCGGCGTACCGGATGGACGTGGGCGCGCTGCGCACCATGATCGGCGAGGACGTGGCGGCGGGGTTGCGGCCGTTCTGCGTGGCGGGCAGCGCCGGGACCGTCAACTCCGGCGCGGTGGACCCCCTCGACGAGATCGCGGACGTGGCCGCCGCGCACGGCCTGTGGTTCCACGTGGACGGCGCCTACGGCGCGCTCGGCGTCCTGGCGGACGGGGCCGCACCGCACTACGCGGGGATGGAGCGGGCCGACTCCCTGGCGCTCGATCCGCACAAGTGGCTCGGGGTGCCGGTGGGCTGCGGCTGCGCGCTGCTGCGCGATCCGGGTGCGGCGCGGGCCGCGTTCAGCCTGGTGCCGTCGTACCTGGTGGACGAGAACGCCGGCGAGCTCGGCTGGTTCGCCGAGTACGGCCCCGAGCAGACCCGTCCCTTCCGCGCGCTGAAGACCTGGGCCACCCTGTCCCACCTGGGCCGGGCCGGGGTCAAGGAGCTGGTGGAGCACACGGCCGCGCTGGCCCGCGAGCTCGGCGCCATGGTCGAGCGGGCGCCCGACTTCGAGCTGCTCGCGCCGGTCACCACCTCGATCACGGCCTTCCGCCACGTCCCCCGGGCCGGCGGGCTGGACGCGCTCAACCGGGCGATCCCCGGCGCGGTCCAGGCCCGCGGCAACGCCTTCCTCACCGGCACCCGGCTCGGCGGGCGGGACGCGCTGCGCGCCTGCTTCCTGCACCCGGAGACGACGCGGGCGGACCTGGAGGTGCTGCTCGACGAGATCCGCGTGGCGGCCAAGTCCCTTTGACGCGCTCCCCGGCGTGAACGCCGGGGATTCAGCCTGTGCCGCGTGGTGTCACGCGGCACTTCTGTGGCTTCCTGTTTCATCGACCGTGCCCCCGCGCTCGCCCCGATGAGCGGGCGAAGGGGTCTTACCGGTCTCCGCAGGCGTTTTCCGTCTCCGCTTCCCGCCCATCTCAGGCACGGGTTTCCGTCCAGCGGCGACAATCCGGCGCCCTTCGGCCCGGATGTTGATCTCGGCGTTGACATCCCGGTCGTGGGTGACCCCACACGGGCAGGTCCACTCCCGTACGGCCAGCGGCATCTGTCCGGCCAGCGCCCCGCAGGCCGAACAGAGCTTGGATGAGGGGAAGAACCTGCCGATCTTCACGCACGTCCGGCCGTACAGCCTCGCCTTGTACTCCACCATGCCGATGAAGGACGCCCAGCCCGAATCGTGCACGCTCTTGGCCAGCTTAGTGCGTGCCAGTCCCTTGACCGCCAGGTCCTCCACATAGATCGCTTGGTTTTCGCGGATCAGTTTCGTGGACAACTGGTGGTGGAACTCGCGGCGCGCGTCGGTGACCTTGGCATGCTGGCGGGCGACCTTCGTCCGGGCCTTGGCCCGGTTCTTGCTGCCTTTCTCCTTACGTGACAGGGCTTTTTGCGCCCGCTTGAGTTTCTTCTCCGCTCGGCGCAGGAACCGCGGGCTGTCGATCTTTCGTCCGCCCGACAACACTGCGAAGTGTGTCAGGCCGAGGTCGATCCCGGTCTCGGTCTCGGTCTCGGTCTGAGGCAAGGAGGTTTCGGCGGCTTCGACCACAAACGAGGCGAAATACCTCCCGGCGGCGTCCTTGACCACGGTGACGGAAGAGGGCTCGGACGGCAGAGTCCGTGACCAGCGCACCACCACATCGCCGATCTTCGGCAGCCGCAACTTGCCAGCCGCGGTGATGGCGAAACGGGCGTTACGGGTGAAGCGGATCGCCTGCCGGTGTCCTTGCGGGACCGGAAACGCGGCGGCCCCAGCGTGGGTCCCTTGCGGGTCCCGGCCCTGGAGGCGAAGAAGTTCCGGAACGCCACACAGGCGTCGGCCAGCGCCTGCTGGAGCACCACCGCCGACACCTTGCCCAGCCAGGAGCGTTGCGGTGTCTGCTTCGCCTGGGTGATCACCAGGCGGGACAGTTCCGCGTCGGTGAGGAACGGCAAGCCCTGCTGGCGGGCATGGTCGCGTAGTGCGATCGCGTCGTTGAACACCACCCGGGCGCATCCGAACGCCCGCGCGAGCTCGATGCGCTGGCCGGGGGTCGGGTCGATCCGGAAGGAGTACCGCAACTGCACACGATTATCTTACGGTTGGGCTATGGCCGATTACAGCGATATCAGGACCGGCCGGCATTGGTGTTCCGTGCTGCACACACATTTGGTTTTCGTGACGAAATTCCGGCATCGGGTGTTCACCGGCGAGCACCTGACCCGGCTGCAAGAGATCATGAGATCCGTGTGTGCCGACTTCGAAACCGGGCTGCGCGAGTTCAACGGCGAGGACAACCACGTCCACCTGCTCGTCAACTTCCCACCCAAGGTGGCCCTGTCCAAGCTGGTCAACAGTCTCAAGGGCGTGTCCTCGCGCCGGATGCGTCAGGAGTTCCCCGAACTGGCCCGCCACTACTACCGGGCGAACAAGCTGTGGTCGGGCTCCTACTTCGCCGGGTCGGTGGGCGGCGCTCCGATCAGTGTCCTGTGCCAGTACATCGAGCAGCAGAACCGGCCCACCTGAGCTGGGTGGACGCCGTTTCGCCCGGCGGCGAAACGGCTGTTCTTGCCCCGCTACGCGGGCTGGTCGACTTCACCCCCGACCTGAAGGACGGAGCACTGCCGACGATTCCGGTAGCGCACCTCGGAAACCCTCTCCGCACATCACCTGGAATTCGCAGAGAAGCGACAAAGTGTCGTGATGGGCCCGGTCGCCCGGGTAGAGGGCCGTCCCGTACCCGTTCACGCGGAGGATCCCATGGCGAAGACCGTGGCAGATGTGATGACGTCCCACCCCGCGACGGTCGAGGCGGACCAGCCGGTGTCCGTCGCGGCCTCGCTCATGCGCGACCACGACACGGGGGCGCTCATCGTCAACGACAAGGGCCGGATGAAGGGCATCGTCACCGACCGCGACATCACCGTGCGCGTGGTCGCCGACGAGCGCGGCCCGGACACGCCGGTCCGCGAGGCGTGCAGCGCCTCCGTCGAGGCGATCGGGCCCGACACCAGCATCGAGCAGGCCGTCCGGCTCATGCGCACGCACGCCGTACGCCGGCTGCCGGTGGTCGAGGACGGGCGCGCGGTCGGCGTGGTGAGCCTGGGCGACCTGGCGGTCGAACGCGACCCGAGCTCCGCCCTGGCCGACATCTCCGCCGCCGAGGGCAACCGCTGAGGGCGGCCCTCTGAAGGCGAGCGCGGGCGAGCGCGGGCGAGCGCGGAAAATGTCGGACCCCGGCGGTAGCGTGACGGCCGTGATCACAGTCGACGACGTACGCCAGTTCGCGCGCACGCTCCCCCGCTCGTCGGAGCACCTGATCAGAGACCGGGTGAAGTTCCGCGTGGGCCAGATCGTCTACGTGGCCTTCTCGCGTGACGAGACCCAGATGGGGTTCGGCTTCCCCAAGGAGGAGCGGGCGGCGCTGGTCGCGGCCGAGCCGGACAAGTTCCTCATGCCCAGGGAGTCCGACCTGCGCTTCCACTGGGTGGAGGCGCGCACCGCGGCCCTCGACGTCGCGGAGATGCGGGAGCTGGTGCTGGAGGCGTGGCGGATGTGCGTGCCGCAGAAGGTGCGCCGCGAGCAGGAACTCGCCGCCCGCCCGCACCCGTAGCGCCGGCCCGCCCGCGGTGTCACGGGTCCGCCCGCGACGGCAGCGGTCCATGCGGAACGACGCGGGCCGGATCGCGTGCCAGCGTCGCACGTAGCGTGATGACGCCGCCGGTCAGCGTCGGACCTCGCGTGATGACACCGCCGGTCAGCGGGTGACGTCGCGGTAGAGGTCGCGGGTGATCGTGGTGATGCGCTTGACCGAGGAGCTCCACGTACCGCCCGTGGGATGGGCGGTCAGCACGGCCATGACGTAGCGGTCGCCCTTCCCGGCCAGCCCGGTCGAGTGCAGCACCGGCCGCCCGTAGTCGGGCACGCCCGAGCCGGTGGCGCGCTGGGCGATCCACGAGATGGGCGCCCCCACGGCTCTGGCGCCGCCACCGCCGCCGCACCTGACCGGCGGCGTCGTGCCGAAGCCCGACCAGCCCTGCTTGACCGCCCACGGCCGGGGCAGCGCGTCGGGGATGCCGAAGGTCTGGTCGAAGCCGTCGGTCCCGCACGGGGTCGAGTGCCGCAGGTGAGTGAGGATCGTGTTCCTGACCCGGGCGTCGGCCCGGTCGAGCAGATAGCGGTAGGTGCGCACGATGTCGTACGCGCTCAGCGAGGTGTAACCCCAGAAGCCCGGCTTGGACGCCGGCGGCGGCGTGGTGTCGGACAGCCCGAGCCGGCGGGCCTGCCTGACGATGATCTGCCCCTTGCCCAGCCGATCCCAGAACGTGGAGGCCGCGTCGTCGTCGCTGGAGCGCAGCATGATCCGCAGCAACCTGGCGTCGGCGGCGGGCACGCTCTTGCGCCGCTCCAGGTAGTCGATCGCGATGAGGATCTTCACCACCGAGGCCGAGCGGTATTTACGGTGCGCGTTCCGGGTCGCGACGATCTTGCCGGCCTGCCGGTCGAACACCACCCATGCCGCCGTCGTCCCCGCGGGCACCCGCGGCGGCACGGCTTGGGCGCCGGTGTGGGCGGCGGCGGGGGCCGCGAGCGTGGCGGCGGTGACGGCCGCGAGGGGCACGGCGGCAAGGGGCTTGATTCGCACCTGCCTATAACTACCAGATTGTGACCCGACACTCTTGACCAGCAAACGAAAGCGGGTATAAACACAGAGGAAACCAACCCGAAACGGCGGTGAATCAACATCATGTACGCCGAGGAGCGGCAGCAGGAGATCCTGCGGAGAGCGCGGCTCGCGGGCCGCGTCGACGTGGTGACGCTGGCCGCCGAGCTCGACGTGACCACAGAGACGATCCGCCGCGACCTGACGTCGCTGGAGCGGGCGGGCGTGCTGCGCCGCGTCCACGGGGGCGCCATCCCCGTGGAGCGGCTGGGGTTCGAGCCCGCGCTGGCCGCGCGTGACGAGGTCATGACGGCCGAGAAGGAACGCATCGCCAAGGCCGCGCTGGCCGAGCTGCCCGAGGACGGCTCGGTGATCATCGACGCCGGCACCACCACGGGCCGCCTGGTGCAGGTGCTGCCCCTGGACCGCGAGCTGACCGTGGTGGTCAACTCCCCGCCGCTGGCCACCGCCCTGGCCGCGCGCGCCAACCTGAACGTGATCATGCTGGGCGGCCGGTTGCGCGGCAAGACGCTGGCCACGGTGGACGACTGGGCGCTGCGCCCGCTCGACCGCCTCAACGTGGACGTGGCGTTCATGGCGACCAACGGCTGCTCACTCGCCCGGGGCCTGACCACGCCCGACCCGGCGGAGGCGGCGATCAAACGGGCCATGGTCGGCGCGGCCCAGCGCAGCGTGCTGCTGGCCGACCACACCAAGTTCGGCAACACCTACCTGGCCACGTTCGCGGAGCTGAGTGAGATCGACGTGCTGATCACCGACACCGGCCTCGACGTGGCGCTGGCCGCCGACGTGGCGGCCGCGGGCCCGGAGGTGATCAGGGCGTGATCCTCACCCTGACCCTCAACCCCAGCCTCGACCGCACCATAGAGATCGCCTCGCTCGACCGCGGCGCGGTCATCCGCGCCGCGGCCGCCCGCCTCGATCCCGGCGGCAAGGGGGTCAACGTCTCGCGCGCCCTGCTGGCCAACTCGGTGGCGAGCCGGGCGGTGGTCCCGTTCGGCGGCGACGAGGGCCGGCAACTGATCCGCCTGCTGGCCGCGGAGGGGCTCGACATGGTCACCGTCCCGGTGGCCGGTCCGACCCGGTCGAACGTCACGCTGGCCGAGCCCGACGGCACCACCACCAAGATCAACGAGCCGGGCACCGCCCTGTCGCAGGAGGAGCTCGACACGATCGCCGACACCGTGCTGAGCGCCGCCCACGAGGCGGACTGGGTGGTGGCCTCCGGCAGCCTGCCGCCCGAGGTGCCCTCCGACGTCTACGCCCGGCTGTGCCGCAGGTTCGCCGGGGCCGGCATCCTCATGGCGGTCGACTCCAGCGGCCCGGCGCTGTCCAGCGCGCTCACCGCCGCGCCCGCCCTGGTCAAGCCCAACCTGGAGGAGCTGTCCGGCGCCACCGGCATGCCCATCCGCCGGCTGGGCGACGTGGCCGAGGCCGCGGCCAAGCTGCGGGCCGCCGGCGCGCGCACGGTGCTGGCCAGCCTGGGCGCCGACGGCGCCGTCCTCGTCGAGGAGGACGGCATCTGGTACGGCGAGGCGCCGGTGACGGAGCCGCGCAGCTCCGTCGGAGCCGGGGACGCCATGCTGGCCGGATTCCTGGCCGGCGGCGGCCGCGGCCCCGCCGCGCTCGCGCTGGCGCTGGCCTGGGGCGCCGCCGCCGTATGCCTGCCCGGCAGCCGCATGCCGGGCCCCGACCACATCGACCCCGGCGCCGTCACCGTCCGCGCGCCTGACCCCGACCGTCCGCTCTCCTCACCCCACCCCTGAAATCAGCGGCTGCTCACCCCCCTGAAGGAGCACGTCCATGGCCGACACCTACACACCCCCGGTCACCGGAACCGGGGTCAAGGCCACCATCCAGCGCATCGGCGGCCATCTGGCCGGCATGATCATGCCGAACATCGGCGCGTTCATCGCCTGGGGCTTGATCACCGCGCTGTTCATCCCGACGGGCTGGCTGCCCAACGAGACGCTCGCCAAGATGGTCGATCCGATCATCAAGATGCTGCTGCCGATCCTCATCGCCTATACCGGCGGCCGGATGGTGCACGGGCAGCGCGGCGCGGTCGTCGGCGCGGTCGCGGTCATGGGCGTCGTGGTGGGCACGGACTCTCCGATGTTCCTGGGCGCCATGATCATCGGCCCGCTCACCGCCCTGATCCTCAAATATGTGGACAAGTTCACTGAGGAGCGGACCAAAGCCGGCTTCGAGATGCTGGTGGACAACTTCACCGCCGGCATCGTGGGCGGCGCGATGGCCGTGGTCGGCATGTTCGGCATCGGCCCCGTCGTCCAGACGATCACCACGGGCGCCGGCAACGCGGTCGAGTGGCTGATCGTCAACAACCTGCTGCCGATCGCCTCCGTGCTGATCGAGCCGGCCAAGGTGCTGTTCCTGAACAACGCCATCAACCACGGCGTGCTGAGCCCGCTGGGCGTCGCCGAGGCCGCCGAGCAGGGCAAGTCGATCCTGTTCATGCTGGAGTCGAACCCCGGCCCCGGGCTGGGGCTGCTGCTGGCCTACCTGCTGTTCGGCCCGCGCGCGATGCGCCCGAGCACGCCGGCCGCGATGATCATCCACTTCTTCGGCGGCATCCACGAGATCTACTTCCCGTACGTCCTGATGAAGCCCCGCCTCATCATCGCCGTCATCGCGGGCGGCGCGGCCGGGGTGTTCACCTTCATGATCACAGGTGCCGGCCTGGTCGCGACTCCGTCGCCCGGCAGCATCTTCGCCTACCTCGCGGTCACCCCCAAGGGCGGCTGGCTCGGCTCCAGCCTGGGCATCCTCGTCGCGACGGCCGTGTCGTTCGCGGTCGCCGCCGTCCTGCTCGGCTTCGGCAGGGGCGAGAAGGCGGAGCCCGAGGAGCCCGAGGAGCCCGAGCCCGCCGCGACCGAAGAAACCGCAACCAAGGAGAGCTGAGCCATGGCCATAGACAGCAAGGACATCCACAAGATCATCGTGGCCTGCGACGCGGGCATGGGCAGCAGCGTCATGCTCGCCTCCACGCTCAAGAAGCAGCTCAAGGGGACCGGCGTGACCGTGGAGCACACCCCGGTCAACTCCATCCCCGAGGACGCCGACGTGGTGGTCTGCCACACGGGCCTGGCCGCCCGCGCCAAGGCCGCCGCCCCGGGCAAGCCGCTGGTGTCGTTCCAGATCTTCCTGGGCGACCCGGCGGTCACCAAGCTGGTGAACACGATCAAGAACGGCGGCACCGTCGATGCGTGACGGCCTGCTCGACCCCCGCGCCGTGCTGCTGCACGAGAGCGCCGCCGACCGCGACGCGGCCATCCGCCGGTGCGGGCAGGCGCTGGTCGACGTGGGGGCGGTCGCGCCGTCGTACGTGGAGGCGATGCTCGAACGCGAGCGGACGATCTCCACGTACGTCGGCGAGGGCGTGGCCATCCCGCACGGGACCGCCGCGTCCAAGGAGGACGTCAAGCGCGACGCCATCTGCGTGGTGCGCTTCCCCGGCGGCGTCGACTGGGACGGCGAGCCCGTCACGCTCTGCGTGGGCATCGCGGCCGCGGGCGACGGGCACGTGCCGCTGCTGGCGGCGCTGGCCGACATCCTGCTCGACCCCGACCGGGCCAGGACGCTGCGCGAGGCCACCGAGGTATCCCAAGTCATCAAGGAGCTGTCATGAAGGTCGCGCGTTTCCACGCGCCGGGCGACATCAGGATCGAGGACGCGCCGGAACCGGTCGCCGGGCCCGGCGAGCTGAAGATCCGGGTGCGCAACTGCTCGACGTGCGGCACCGACGCCAAGATCTTCAAGTTCGGCCACCACCACATCGTGCCGCCGCGCGTCATGGGCCACGAGATCGCCGGCGAGGTCGTCGGCACCGGCGCGCGGGTGCAGGTGATCGCGGCGATCCCGTGCGGCACGTGCGCCGAGTGCCGGCGGGGCCGCCAGACGGTCTGCCCGAACCAGGAGTCGATGGGCTACCACTACGACGGCGGCTTCGCCGAGTACATGATCGTCCCGGCGAAGGTGCTGGCCGTGGACGGCGTCAACGCCATCCCCGACGGCGTCGGGTTCGCCGAGGCGTCGGTGGCCGAGCCGCTGGCCTGCGTGCTCAACGGCCAGTCGCTGGCGCGCGTCGGTCCTGGCGACGACGTGGTGGTGATGGGCGCGGGCCCGATCGGCTGCCTGCACGTACGCCTGGCGCGGGCGCGCGGCGCGGCGCGGGTGTTCCTGGTGGACGTCAACGCGGGCCGCCTGGCCATGGCCGCCGAGCTCGTGCACCCCGACGCGGTCATCGACTCCGACGCCGTGGAGCAGGTCCTGAAGCTGACCGGCGGCCGGGGCGCCGACGTGGTGATCACGGCGGCGGCGTCCGGCGCGGCGCAGGAGCAGGCCGTGCGGATGGCGGCCAGGCAGGGCCGGATCAGCTTCTTCGGCGGGCTGCCCAAGGACGACCCGGTCATCGCGCTGGACTCCAACCTGGTGCACTACCGGGAGCTGACCATCGTCGGCGCGAACGGATCGAGCCCCGCCCACAACGCGCAGGCGCTGCAACTGGTGGCCGAGGGCGCTGTGCCGGTGTCGGACCTGATCACCCACCGGCTGCCGCTGCCGCAGGTGCTGGACGGGATCGACCTCGTCAGCCGGGGTACGGCCATCAAGGTCACGATCGAACCCTAGGAGGTAGGCGATGGCACAACGAACGGTGGTCGTGGCCTCGGCCAGCGGCTTGCACGCGCGGCCGGCCAAGCTGTTCGTGCAGGCGGCGGTCAAAGTGGGCGTGCCGGTGACGATCAGGGCCGGGGAGAAGTCCGTACCGGCCAAGAGCATGCTCGGCGTGCTGTCCCTGGGGGCCGTGCACGGCACGGAGGTGACGCTGGAGGCCGACGGGCCTGGCGCGGACGAGGCTCTGGACACGCTGGCGGCGCTGCTGTCCCGCGATCTGGACGCGGAAGAGGCGCTCGATGGCTGACGACACCACCCCGCACCGCACCGGCCCCGGCGCTTCGGGTGCCGGCGCTTCAGGTGCCGGCGCTTCAGGTGCCGGCGCTTCAAGTGCCGGCGCTTCAAGTGCCGGCGCTTCAGGTGCCGGCGCGACCGGTGCGGACTCGGTATCACCGCCCGGCGGCTCCGGTCCTGCAGGCGGCCCCTGGACCGGGGCCACCGGGCGGCTCAGCGGGCTCGGGGTCAGCCAGGGGCGGGCGGCCGGGCCGGTGCTGCGGATGGCCGGGCCGCCCGCGCTGCCCGCGCCCCGCGCCGTCACCGACCCGGACGCGGAGGCGGCCACCGTCTCAGGGGCGCTGGAGTCGGTGGCGGCCGACCTCAACCGGCGGGCCAAGGCGGCGGGCGGCGAGGCGGCGGAGATCCTGGAGGCGCTCGCCATGATCGCCGAGGATCCGATGCTGCTGGAGGAGGCGGAACGGCTGGCCAGGGAGGGTTCCGACGCGCCCCACGCCCTGGACGCGGCCTTCACCGGTCACCGTGATGCCCTGGCCGCGCTCGGCGGCTACCTGGCCGAGCGGGCGGCCGACCTCGACGACTTGCGGCACCGGGCGGTGGCGTTCGCGCTCGGCCTGCCCATGCCCGGCCTGCCCGACCCGGGGCACCCGTACGTGCTGGCCGCCGCGGACCTCTCCCCCGCCGACACCGCCGGGCTCGGCCCCGACGTGCTGGCCCTGGTCACCGAGCGCGGCGGCCCGACCAGCCACACCGCGATCCTGGCCCGCGGCAGGGGCCTGCCCGCCGTGGTGGCCTGCGACGGCATCATGGCGGTCGGCGGCGGCACGGTGATCGGCGTGGACGGCGGCACCGGCGAGATCGCCGTCGGCCTCACCACGCCGGAGGCGGCCGAGGTCAACGAGGCCGACCGCGCCCGCAGGGCGAGGCTGGCGGCCAGCGAGGGCCCCGGCCGGACCTCGGACGGCCATCCCGTCAGGCTGCTGCACAACATCGGCTCGGCCGCCGACCTGCGCTCGGAGGAGCTGCGCGCCGAAGGGGTGGGCCTGTTCAGGACGGAGTTCCTGTTCCTGGACCGCAAGCAGGCGCCCTCGTTCGAGGAGCAGGTCGCCGCCTACGCCGAGGTCTTCCGCCGGGTGGAGCACGTGATCGTGCGCACGCTCGACGCCGGCACCGACAAGCCGCTGCCCTTCCTCGGGCTGCCCGAGGAGGACAACCCGGCGCTCGGCGTGCGCGGCCTGCGGGTGGACCGGCTGCTGCCGGACGTGCTGGACACCCAGCTCGACGCGATCGCCGCGGCGGCGCGCGAGACCGGCACGCGGCCGGAGGTGATGGCGCCCATGGTCACCACCGTGGCCGAGGCCGGCGCCTTCGCCCGCCGGGCCAGGGCCAAGGGCATCACCCGGGTGGGCGTGATGGTCGAGGTCCCGGCGGCGGCCCTGCGCGCGGGCCGGCTGCTGCAGGAGGTGGACTTCCTCAGCATCGGCACCAACGACCTGGCCCAGTACACCTTCGCCGCCGACCGCCAGCACTCCTCCCTGGCCGACCTGCTGGACCCGTACCAGCCGGCGCTGCTGGAGCTCATCGCCATGTGCGCGCGGGCGGGCCGGGAGGCGGGCAAGCCGGTCGGGGTGTGCGGGGAGGCGGCGGGCGATCCCCTGCTCGCTCCCCTGCTGGTGGGGCTGGGGGTGACCAGCCTGTCCATGGCCCCCGTGTGCGTGCCGCTCGTCCGCGAGGCGCTGGCGTCGCTGACGTTCGAGCAGTGCCGCGAACGCGCGCTCGCCGCCCTGGAGTGACCGGCCGGGCCGCACTGGAGTGACCGGCCGGAACGCGCCCCCCGCGCCGGAGTGACGCGTCAGGCGGCCGGTTCCGGGTTGTGCGCCCTGAGCCGGAGCCGGTCGTCCTCGACGTCCACGCTCACCTTGCCGTGCTCCCTGATCTCCCCCGTCAGCAGCATGGTGGACAGCCGGTTGTCCAGCTCCCGCTGCACCGTGCGGCGCAGCGGCCGGGCGCCGAACTCGGGCTGGTGGCCCCGCCCGGCGAGCCAGTCCTTGGCCGCGTCGGTCACCTCCATGCTCACGTCCTGGCCGCGCAGCCGCTGCCGGGTGCGTTCCAGCATCAGGTCCACGATCTGGCGGAGCTGGTCGCGTTCGAGCCGCTTGAAGATGATCGTCTCGTCGATGCGGTTGAGCAGCTCGGGGCGCAGGGAGTGGCGCAGCAGGTCCATCAGGCGGTCCTCGACCGGCCCCGTGGCCTCCAGGATGAGCTCCGCGCCGAGGTTGCTGGTCATGATGACGACGGCGTTGCTGAAGTCGACCGTGCGGCCCTGGCCGTCGGTGAGGCGGCCGTCGTCGAGCAGTTGCAGCAGGATGTTCATCACGTCGGGGTGGGCCTTCTCGATCTCGTCGAGCAGGATCACGCCGTGCGGGCGGCGGCGGACGGCCTCGGTGAGCTGACCGGCCTCCTCGTACCCGACGTATCCGGGCGGCGCGCCGATGAGGCGCGAGACCGTGTGCCGCTCCTGGAACTCGCTCATGTCGATCCGCACCATGTGGTCCTCGCCCCCGAACAGGGCGGCGGCCAGCGCCCTGGCCAGCTCCGTCTTGCCGACCCCCGTCGGGCCGAGGAACAGGAAGCTGCCGATCGGGCGGTTCGGGTCGGACAGGCCCGCCCTGGCCCTGCGCACGGCCTCGGCGACGGCGGTGACGGCCTCGTCCTGGCCGATGACGCGCCGGTGCAGGTGCTCCTCCAAGCGCATCAGGCGCTCGCGCTCCTGCTCGGTGAGCTGGGTGACCGGGATGCCGGTGCGGCGGGAGACCACCTCGGCGATGTCCTCCACCATGACCTGCGGGACGGTGTCCGCGCCGTGCCTGGCCCGCTCCAGCTCCGGCCGCACCTTGCCGATCTCCGCGCTCAGCTCCTTGGCGCGGTCGTAGTCCTCGGCGGAGACGGCCTGGTCCTTGTCGCGGCGCAGCGCGTCGAGGCGCTCCTCCAGCTCGCGTACGTCGACGCCGGGCGTGCGTGAGCGCAGCCGGACCCGGGCCGAGGCCTGGTCGATGAGGTCGATGGCCTTGTCGGGCAGGAACCGGTCGGAGATGTAGCGGGCCGAGAGGCCGGCCGCGGCGTCGAGGGCCTCGTCGGTGATGCGGACCTGGTGGTGGGCCTCGTACGTGTCGCGCAGCCCGGCCAGGATCTCGACCGTCTGCTCCACGGTCGGCTCGGGCACCAGGATCGGCTGGAAGCGGCGTTCGAGCGCGGCGTCCTTCTCGATGTTCTTGCGGTACTCGTCGATGGTGGTGGCGGCGATGACGTGCAGCTCGCCGCGGGCCAGGGCGGGTTTGAGGATGTTGGCGGCGTCCATGCCGCCCTCGGCGGAGCCGGCGCCGACCAGCGTGTGCACCTCGTCGATGAAGACGACGACCTCGTCGGCGTGGGCGCGCACCTCGTCGATGACC
This sequence comes from Nonomuraea fuscirosea, assembly GCF_035917475.1. Lineage (NCBI taxonomy): Bacteria > Bacillati > Actinomycetota > Actinomycetes > Streptosporangiales > Streptosporangiaceae > Nonomuraea > Nonomuraea fuscirosea. The sequence goes on from NZ_CP109074.1 coordinate 5,271,212, forward strand.
TTCTTGATGCGTTCCTCGAACTCGCCCCGGTACTTGGTCCCGGCCACCATCCCGGTCAGGTCGAGGGCGACGACGCGGCGGTCCTTCAGCAGGTCGGGGACGGCGCCGTTGACGATGCGCTGGGCGATGCCCTCCACGATGGCGGTCTTGCCGACGCCGGGCTCGCCGATCAGGCACGGGTTGTTCTTGGTGCGCCGCGAGAGCACCTCGATGCACTGCTCGATCTCGTCCTCGCGGCCGACGACCGGGTCGATGCGGCCCTGGCGGGCCTCCTCGGTGACGTCGCGGCCGTACTCGTCGAGCGAGGGTGTGCCGGTGGCCCGCTGTGTGGTCTGGTGGCCGCTCCCGGCGCCGGCGCCGGACAGGAGGGCCTGCTGCAGCTCGTTCGCCGAGACGCCCTGCTCGCGCAGGAGCCGGGCGGCGGCGGAGTCCGGGTTGGCGGCCAGCGCGAGCAGCAGGTGCTCGGGCCCGATGTACGACGACCCCAGCGCCCGCGAGACCCGCTGGGCGTCCAGGACGGCGCGCTTGGCCGCCGGGGAGAGCGTCGTCGGCGGCTCGGCGGCCTGGCCGGGCCCGGCGGCGGCGTCGATCCCGTCGCGCAGCCGGCCCGGGTCGGCCCCGGCCGCGCGCAGCAGGACCTTGACCGCGTCGTCGTCGATCAGCGCGTCGAGGAGGTCGAGCACGTCCAGGTCGGGGGCGCCCCGCTGCCCGGCCGCCTCGACGGCCCGGCTCAGCGCCTCCCTGGCCGAGGCGCTGAGGAGTTTGCCCACGTCCACGCGCTGCACGCCCGGCCGGGAGGGCGGCCAGCCCTCCATGCCGCCGAAGACCCGGCCCGTCAGCTCCTCGAAGCCTCGGAACGGGTCCCCACCGAAGAACGACCTGTACGGCATATCCGACATCGCATATCCCCTTCGCGCTCAGAGGACATCTAGCCGCACATGCCGCACTTCATAGTCAGGAGTCGGCAAAGCATCCGGGTCACGGGCGGCGGCGCAGCCCCGCGTCGCTCAGCTCGGGCGGCTGCCAGCCCGCGTCGGCCGGGTTGAGCGTGACGCCGGGCGGGACGATCTCGTCGATCCGGTCGAGCACGTCGTCGCTCAGCCGCACGTCGGCGGCGGTGAGCTGGCTCTCCAGGTGCTGCATCGTGCGCGGCCCGATGATGGCCGAGGTCACCGCCCGGTGCCTGATCGCGAACGCCAGCGCCAGCTCGATCAGCGTGAGGCCGGCCTCCTCGGCCAGCACGGCCAGTTGCTCGGCCGCCTCCAGCTTGCGCTGGTTGCCCTCGATCGTCATGTCGTAGCGCTGCGGCAGCCGGTCCGAGCGGCGCGTCTCGGGCAGCTCGCCGCTCTTGCGGTAGCGTCCGCTGAGCCAGCCGCCGGCCAGCGGGCTCCACACGATGACGCCCATGCCGTACGCCTCCGCCGCAGGCAGCACGTCGGCCTCGATGCCGCGGACGAGCGCCGAGTACGGCGGCTGCTCGCACACGAACCGCTCCAGCGAGCGCCGCTCGGCGGCCCACTGCGCCTCGACCATGCGGTGGGCGGGGAAGGTGGAGCTGCCGATGTAGCGGACCTTGCCCTGCCGGACGAGGTCGGTGAGCGCGCCGAGCGTCTCCTCGACGTCGGTCTCGGGGTCGAAGCGGTGGATCTGGTAGAGGTCGATCCAGTCGGTGCCGAGGCGGCGCAGGCTGTTCTCGACGGCCTGGAAGATCCAGCGGCGGGAGTTGCCCCGCTCGTTGGGGCCCTCGCCCATGACGCCGTGGCACTTGGTGGCCAGCACCACCTGGTCACGCTTGCCGGACTTGGCCAGCGCCTGGCCGACGAACTCCTCCGACTGGCCCTGGGAGTAGACGTCGGCGGTGTCGATGAAGTTGACGCCCGCGTCGAGCGCCCTGCCGATGATCCGGGCGGACTCCCCGGGGTCGGACTCGCCCCACCAGCCGAACATCATCGCGCCGAGGCAGAGCGGGCTGACTTTGAGACCTGTACGTCCGAGTACGCGATATTCAGTCACGGTATTACTCTCTCCCGGCGAGGTCGGAGATGGGCGTGTCACCGGACACCAGTTCCAGCGTCCGCCGCACGCTCTCCTGATCGTCCAGCAGCGCCACGACGACGGCGGCCACGTCGTCGCGCGGCACCGCGCCCGGCGGCACCTCCGGGGCCAGCAGCACCCGGCCGGTGCCCGGATCGTTCGTCAGGCGGCCGGGGCGCAGGATCGTCCAGTCGAGGTCGCGGGCCCGCAGGTCCTCCTCGGCCTCGGTCTTGGCCTTGATGTAGGCGGCCCACACCTCGTCCCGGCCCGGCGCGGGCGGCTTGCCCGCCCCCATGGACGAGATCTGCACGAAGCGCCGCACGCCCGCCCGCCCGGCCGCGTCGGCCAGCAGCACGGAGGCGCCCTTGTCGACGGTGTCCTTGCGCGCCGTGCCGCTGCCCGGCCCCGCGCCGGCCGCGAACACCACGGCCGAGGCGCCCTCGACGACGCGGGCGACCTCGTCGGGGCCGGCCCGCTCCAGGTCGCACAGCACGGCCCGCGCTCCGGTGGCCTCGACGTCGGCGACGTGCGCCGGGTTGCGGACGAGGCCGGCGGCGTCCGGTCCGAGCAGGGCGGCCAGCCGCAGTCCGATCTGCCCGTGGCCACCCGCGATGATGATCCCCATAATCGTCATGGTGTCATGGACCCATGCGCGACTTCCCGCAGGCGCCCACGCCGGCGTTCCTGTTCGACCTGGACGGCACCCTGATCGACAGCGTCTACCAGCACGTGGTGGCCTGGCGGCAGGCGCTGTCGGGGATGGGCATCGACCTGTCGGTGTGGCGGATCCATCGGCGCATCGGCATGAGCGGCGGGCTGTTCGTCAGCGCGCTGCTGCGGGAGACCGGGCTGAAGCTGACGCGGGAGCAGATCGAGGAGCTGCAGACCACCCACGCCGAGGCGTACGAGCAGCAGGCCGCCTCGGTCCGGCCGCTGCCCGGCGCGCCGGAGCTGCTGGCCGAGCTGACCTCGCGCGGCGTGCCCTGGGCCATCGCGACCAGCGGTTACGCCCGCACGGCCCGGCTGGCCCTGGGCATGCTGGGGCTGCCGGACGACACGCCCATGGTCACCCGCGACATGGTGCGCCGCGCCAAGCCCGACCCCGACCTGTTCCTGGCCGGGGCGGCGCTGGCCCGGGTCGATCCCGCGCACGCCATGGTGGTCGGCGACAGCGTCTGGGACCTGCTCGCCGCCCGCCGGGCCGGCGCGCTCGGCATCGGGCTGCTGTCGGGCGGGTATGGCAGGGACGAACTGGAGCGCGCGGGGGCGTTCCTGGTGTACGCCGATCCGGCCGAGATGCTGGACCGCCTCGACGAACTCGGCGTGCGACAGAGTGACTGACGGTGGCGACGGGGTGGGAATATCCCTCCGAACCACCGAGCTGGATCATGCGTATTCCCCACAGAGGAGCTGAGATGGACTTGGCAGACATCGGCGTCACCGGCCTGGCGACCATGGGGCGCAATCTGGCCCGCAACCTGGCCAGGCACGGTTACACCGTGGCCGTGCACAACCGCTCGCACAGCCGGACGCAGCAGCTGGTGAAGGAGTTCGGCGAGGAGGGCGCGTTCGTGCCGTCCGAAGAGCTCGCCGCCTTCGTGGCCTCGCTGAAGCGGCCGCGGCGGGCGATCATCATGGTCAAGGCGGGGGCGGGCACCGACGCGGTGATCGACCAGCTCGCCGACCTGATGGAGCCGGGCGACATGATCGTCGACGGCGGCAACGCGCACTTCGAGGACACCCGGCGGCGCGAGGCCGCCCTGCGCGAGCGCGGCCTGCACTTCGTCGGCACCGGCATCTCCGGCGGCGAGGAGGGCGCGCTCAACGGCCCCAGCATCATGCCGGGCGGGTCGAAGGAGTCGTGGGAGGCGCTCGGCCCGATCCTCCAGGACATCTCGGCCAAGGTCGACGGCGTGCCGTGTTGTGTGCACGTGGGCCCCGACGGAGCCGGCCATTTCGTGAAGATGGTGCACAACGGCATCGAATACTCGGACATGCAGCTCATCGCCGAGTCCTACGACCTGCTCCGCCAGGCGCTCGGGGTCACGCCGGCCGAACTGGCCGAGGTGTTCAGGGAGTGGAACAGGGGCGAGCTCGACTCCTACCTGATCGAGATCACCGCCGAGGTGCTCGACCAGGTGGACGCCGAGACGGGCAAGCCGTTCGTGGACATCGTGGTCGACCAGGCCGAGCAGAAGGGCACCGGCCGCTGGACCGTGCAGAGCGCGCTCGACCTGGGCGTGCCGGTGACGGGCATCGCGGAGGCGACGTTCGCCCGCGCGCTGTCCGGCCACCCTGAGCAGCGGGCCGCGGCCCGGTCGCTGCGCGGGCCCGACGTCTCCGGGGTCGGCGAGCGGCAGCTGATCGAGGACGTACGCCAGGCGCTCTACGCCTCCAAGATCGTCGCCTACGCCCAGGGCTTCGACCAGATGGCCGCGGCCTCGAAGGAGTACGGCTGGGACCTCGACCTGGGCGCGATGGCCACGATCTGGCGGGGCGGCTGCATCATCAGGGCCAAGTTCCTCGACCGGATCAGGGCCGCGTACGACGCCGACCCGCAGCTGCCCACGCTGCTGGCCGACCCGACGTTCGCCGGCGCGCTCGACGCCGCGCAGGAGTCGTGGCGGCGCGTGGTGACCACGGCGGTCCAGATCGGCGTGCCCACGCCCGGCTTCTCCTCGGCCCTGGCCTACTTCGACGGGCTGCGCCGCGACCGCCTTCCGGCGGCGCTGGTGCAGGGACTGCGCGACTTCTTCGGCGCGCACACCTACCACCGGGTGGACAAGGAGGGCACCTTCCACACCGACTGGTCCGGCGACCGCCAGGAGCGGCCGGCGTAGCCCTCTCACCCGAGCGATCGGCGGGCGACCGGCGCGGCCTCACGCTGCGCCCTTCCGTACCCGTCCGGCTAGCCCCGTTTCCGCACGTGAGGTTGTTCGGAGATCGCTGGGTTGCTGTGGGGATCGTCATCACGGTATGACCTGGCCGGTGAGACAGCGTGCGCGGTGGGGTCAGGCCAGTGTCGAGAAGATGCTCGGGGCGTTGCCGGTCATCGCCGGGTTCTGCTCGCGGTTGAGGATCCGGGAGTTGGTGAATGCGGCCTGCCCGGTGCGTGATGTCGCGGAGCTGACCCATGGGCAAGTGATCGAGGTGCTGGCGGCCAACCGGCTGACCTCGCCCGCCCCGCTGGTGCATGTCCAGGACTGGGCACGCTGCTGGGCGGTAGGCGAGGCGGTCGGGACCGAGCCCGAACTGCTCAACGATGACCGCATCGGCCGTGCTCTGGATGCCATCGCCCGCACCTGGATCATCTGGCCGGGTCGATCGGGCTGGCTGCGATCGAGGTGTTCGGCCTCGATGTGACGCGCCTGCACTGGGATATGACCTCGGTCTCGTTGCACGGCGACTACGACGATGCCGAGCCGCAGTACGCGCGGCCGCGGTTCGGTCACCCCAAGGACCGGCGGCCGGATCTGAAGCAGGTCCAGGCCGGGATCGCGGTCAGCTCCGATGGCGCGATCCCGGTCTTTCACCGCGCTTATGACGACGCGGCTGGTGAGGTCGGGCAGGTCATCGGCGCGATGCAGGGCCTGCAGAAGCTGGCCGGCCCGCAGCAGATGCTCATGATCGGCGATTCCAAGCTGGTCTCGTATGCGAACCTGGCGGCGATGATCGCCGGTGGGGTGGACTTCATCGCGCCGGCCTCCAAGCACTACGTCAGCGCCGAGACCCTGGCCGGCCAGAAGATCTCTGCGGCCATCCGGGTGGACTATGTCGCCGCCCGGGACGAGGGCAAGCCCATCGAGCGGCGTGCCGTCTGGCACGTGCGTGACGACGTCATGACGCTGGCCGGGCCGCGCAAGAAGGACCCGGTGCTGACACTACGGCGGATCTTCGTGCACTCCTCGGCCCGTGCTCAGGCGGCCGAGGCCGCCCGGGCCAAGAAGCCGGCGCGGGCCGGTGAGGATCTGGCCCGGCTGGAGCGCGGCCTGGGCAGCCGCCACTACCCCACCCAGCAGGCCGTCACCGACCGGATCACCGCGATCGGCCGCGCCCGGCGGGTGAGCGCCTACCTGAGCGCGGTCACCGGCACTGACCCGGACACCGGCAAACCCACCCACCTCCAACTTGATCTCCTGGACCTCCTCGACATCGATCCACGAGACCTCCGCCGAAGATCACTCACATGCCGAAAAAGGGGGCTAGCGGGGCGGCCGGACCTCGCGATGGCGTACGGCCGGCGCGCCACCCAGCTCGTCCAGCAGGTCCGCGAGCAGCGCGCGGCACTCCTCCAACCGCCGCTTCCCGCCGCGTTCGGCCAGCCGCGACTCCAGCGCCTCACGGGCCCGCCGGGCTGTCGCCACCGCCTCGCGGCCTCGCCCGGTCAGGTGCACGCGGCGGATGCGGGCGTCGCGCGGGTCAGCCAGGCGCTCCACGTAGCCGAGGCGTTCGAGCTCGGCCACGGTCTTGGATGCCGCCTGCTGCGTCACGCCCAGCTTCGGGGCCAGGTCGCCCACTGTGGGGCCCACGTCGCCGACGAGATGCTGGAAGACGTATCCGTGTGCGAACCGCAGGCCGGAGAAGCCCTGCTCCGCCAGGCTCTCCTGCACGACGGAGGCGGCCGCGAATCCGACGAAGAGGGCAAGCGTCCCGGTGTCCAGGTCGCCGGGTTGTACAGGCTGCATGAAGACATTCTGCAGTTGACAACCATAGTTGTACAACTATGGTTGTCAATATGACGAACCTCCACCAGCACGCCAACGTGGACCTCGCCGTTCGTTATCACGAGGCGGTGTCCCGAGGCGAGAGCCCCGAGCCGTACTTCCACGAGGACGCCGTGCAGCGCGAGCTGCCCAATGCGCTCTTCCCCGACGGCGCCGTACGCGACCTCAGAGGTCTGCGCGCGGCGGCCGAACGCGGCCGCACGACCATCAAAGAGCAGCGCTTCGAGGTGCTGAACGCGGTCGCGGCCGGCGACCAGGTCGCCCTCGAGGTGCTCTGGACCGGCACACTCGCCGTACCGCTGGGCGACCTGCCGGCCGGCCACACCCTGCGGGCCCACATCGGGACATTCCTCGAGTTCCGCGACGGCAAGATCGCGGCCCAGCGCAACTACGATTGCTACGAGCGCCTGACCCGCCGCTGACACCCCGCCACACAACGGTGGGCCGCGCAGCACATGCTCCCGCCACACCTGGCCCCGGCGCTGAAGGGCACGTTCGGCCGCGATCAGCTGATCGGCGTCAAGGCATTCTTCGGGGGCGCCGAGGGGAGCGATATCGCCGAGATCCGGGGCGACGGCGACTACCACGAGGCCGGCTCCCGCCACCCGCCGTCTTCGGACACGGCTTCATGGGAAAGAGAGGCCGTGTCGGCGGCTCCATAGTGGCCGGCCCATGACAGGGCGGCACGTGCGGAAAACGGGGCTAGCCGTTCATCGCCACGGCGTTGGCGACGGCGGTCACCGCGCAGAAGCCGAGCGGCCCGGTGGTGTCGTGCATGGTCACCTGACCGGCCGCGACACCGCCGGCGCTCACGTGGCCCGTGCTCTCCACGCCGATGAGCTCGCCCTCGGGCAGCCTGGCCAGGGTCATCGTGTAGTCGGCGTTGATGAAGCGCAGCCCCTCGGCCTGGACGTTGCTGAGTGGGCTGGCGAAGTCGGCGGCCAGCGCGGCCCGGACGAACGGGGTCAGCGGCTCGTCGTCCACCAGCGGGAACCGTTCCCGCATCCACACCCGTCCCGGCCCGGGAGCGCCCCACTCGGTCACCCGCCACAGGTCGAACGGCGGCTTCCAGCCCACGCCGTCGGCCGGCGGCGGCCCCGAGGGCGGCGGCTCGTCCCAGGCCGGCGTCACGGTCGAGCGCTCGCCCTCGGGCTGCTCGCCCCGGCGCAGCAGCACCGCGCGGGCCTGCGCGATCACGCCCTGGTCGGTGGAGATCACGGCGTCGGCCACGCGGATCCTGCGCCCGTCTCTGACCAGGGCCGTCTCGACGGTGACGGGCAGCATCGGGCTGTTGCGGAACAGGTCGACGGTCAGCCGGGCGAAGTGCAGGCCGGGGCCGGCGTGCCGCTCCTCCAGGGCTCGGGCCGCCAGCCCGCCGAGCAGGCGGCCGTGCAGCATGTCGGGGGACCAGGGGCCGCGGGCGTGCGGCGCGGGGACGAGTTCGTCCCGTTTCTTGGTGAAGAACGCTGACGTCGGCACAGAATCAGATTCTAGAGGAGAGCAGCCGCCGGCCGAGCGCCTGGAGGTGATCTCTCAGCTCGACCGGCTCGATCACCTCGAAGTCGACGTCGAGGAAGGCCACGACGACGGCCATCAGGTGCGGGTCGTCGCCGCGCAGCGTGAGCACGCAGCGGTCCGGGCCCGCGGGCTGCACCACGCCCTGGGTGCGGCCGGCCATCCGCTCGGCCGGCGCGTGCAGCAGGAACCGCCCCTCGATCGGCCACATCCCGTGGGCCAGCCGGTCGTGCAGCCAGGCGGCGACGTCGGGCGCGGGCGGCTCGCGCGGGGCGAAGCGGGGACCGTTGGGGGTGCGCAGCCGGATCCGGTCGGCCCGGAACGTGCGCCAGTCACGGCGGTCGACGTCCCAGGCGACGAGATACCAGCGGTGGCCCACGCTGACGAGGCTGTGCGGCTCGGCCCGCCGCTGCGCCGTCTCGCCGTCGTAGGTGGTGTAGTCGAAGCGCAGCTGCTCGCGGTCGCGGCAGGCGGCGGTGACGTGGGTGAGCACGTCGGCGTCCACGGTGGGGCCGGCCCGGTTGATGCGCACGGTGTGGGCCTGCAGCGTGCCGACCCGCGTGCGCAGGCGGGCGGGCAGGACCTGCTCCAGCTTGGCCAGCGCCCGCAGCGAGGTCTCCTCGATGCCGGTCACGGTGCCGTTCGCGGCCGTGCGCAGCCCGAGCGCCACGGCGACGGCCTCCTCGTCGTCGAGCAGCAGTGGCGGCAGCTCCGCGCCCGCGCCCAGCCGGTAGCCGCCGGCGGCGCCCGGTGTGGAGTGCACCGGGTAGCCGAGCTCGCGCAGCCGTCCGACGTCGCGGCGCAGCGTCCTGGGCGCGACGCCGAGCCGCCGCGCCAGATCGGCGCCGGCCCAGTCGCGCCGGGTCTGCAACAGGGAGAGCAGGCGCAGCAGCCTGGCCGAGGTGTCCAGCACACCGGCCATTGTGCCCGCCATCGCGGCCAGGAACTGACCGCGATGCCGGCCGTCACGGCGCCTTCCGTCGCGAGCCTGCCATCGCGGCCTGGAACTGACCGCGATGCCGCCTAACGTGCCGGGCATGGACACATTCGTCATCGACATCTCCCAGGACTGCCTCGACGATCTGCGCGACCGGCTGGCCAGGACGCGCCGGCCGGACGCGCTCGACGGGACGGGCTGGTCGTACGGGGTGCCGCCGGAGGCGGTGCGGGAGCTGGCCGCGTACTGGGAGGACGGCTACGACTGGCGGGAGCACGAGGCGCGGCTGAACGAGCTGCCGCAGTACACGACCGTGATCGACGGTCAGCTCGTGCACTTCGCGCACCTGCGCTCCGCCCGCGAGGACGCGCCGCCGCTGCTGCTGACCCACGGCTGGCCCAGCTCGTTCGCCGACTTCTCCCGCGTGGCCGGGCCGCTCTCCCGCGACTTCCACGTGATCGTCCCGTCCATCCCCGGCTTCGCCTGCTCAGGGCCCACCCGCGAGCCGGGCTGGGGCGTGCGGCGGATCGCCGCCGCCTGGATCACGCTGATGGACCGGCTCGGGTACGGCCGCTTCGGCGTGCAGGGCGGCGACTTCGGCTCGCTGATCTCGGCCGCCGTCTCCAGAGCCGCCCCTGGCCGGGTGACCGGAGTGCATCTGAACGCCTCCGTGACCGCGTTCCCCGACGACGACCTGTCGGGCCTGACGGAGGAGGAGCGGGAGCGCGCCGCCGGCGTCGAGCGGTGGAAGGAGGTCAACGGGTACGCCGTCATCCAGGGCACCAGGCCGCAGACCCTCGCCTACGCCCTGGCCGACTCCCCCGCCGGGCAGCTCGCCTGGAACCTGGACGCGTTCGCCTCCTGGGGCCGGGACGCGGGCGGGCTCACGCCCGACGACATGCTCACGAACATCTCGCTCTACTGGTTCACCGGCACGGCGGGCTCGGCCGGCCGCCTGTACCGGGAGAGCGCCCCCGACTGGGCGCCCCCGGCGGCGCCCGACCCGACGCCCACCGCCTTCGCGCTCTTCCCCGGCGACACGACCGTGCGGCGCTACGCCGACCGGGTGCACCACGTGGTGCGCTGGTCGGAGTATCCGCGCGGCGGTCACTACGCCGCCCTCCAGGCCCCCGACCTGTTCATCGAGGACGTCAGGGAGTTCTTCCTCGGCCTGCGGCCGTGACGCGAGGGGGCCGGGTGGATTTCCGCCGGGCTCGCGCCGTAAGCTCCCCCAATGCGTGATCTAGGTGAGGACCCCCGGCCGGCCCGGGGCGCGGTACGCGAGATCCATTCCCTGCACGGGCCCGCGACGCTGGCCTACTCCCCCGACCTCGACGGCATGGCCGACCCCGGGGAGATCGTCTGGGCGTGGGTGCCGTACGAGGAGGACCCGGCCAGGGGCAAGGACCGGCCGCTGCTGATCGTGGGCCGCACGGGCCGGCGGCTGCTGGGCATGATGCTGTCCAGCAAGGGCGACGACGGTGACGACTGGCTGGAGCTGGGCGAGTGGGGCCGCGACGACCGGATCTCCTACGTCCGGCTGGACCGGGTCTTCGTGCTCGACGAGGACGACATCAGGCGCGAGGGCGCGATCCTCGACGGCGAGCGCTTCGCCAGGGTGGCGGCCCGGCTCATGAAGACCCACGGCTGGGGCGCGCGCTAGCCGGCCGTCGTACCGCCCCCGTCCGTACGGCCGGGGGCGGAAGGGGACGGCGGGGCGGGCCGGCGGATCAGGGCGGCGGTGCGCAGGCCCAGCCAGATCAGCACGGCCAGCACACCGACCAGGACGTACTCGATGGCCGGGATCCTGACCGGCTCGGCCACGGCCGCGCCGAGGTCGCCGCGCAGCCCGTACACGAGCAGCACCGCCCCCGCGTACAGCGCGGCCAGGCCCCAGCGGACGGGCACAGGCAGGCCGAGGCCGTGCATCTGGGTGAGCACGAACACCCCGAGGAAGCCGAACAGGAACATCGGCCACGCGCCGTCCGGCCCCGAGGTCATGACGGCGACCAGCGTGCCGTGCACGGCCACCAGCCCCTCCAGGGTGAAGGTCCACCAGCGGCGGGTGTGCGCCCTGGTGAGGAAGAGCGAGCCCTGCACCAGCAGCAGGAACATGTAGAAGAAGCCGATCAGGTGGCCGGAGGTGCCCTCCGCCGGGTGGTACCAGAAGGTGTAGACGGCCGCCCAGCTGAACAGGTACCCGTGGTAGCGGCGGGCGAAGCCCACGACGGCCCGGCCGATGGGGGCGGGCCGGCCGAGGAAGAGGCCGCGCCGCCGGTTCTCCATGAGCAGCACGACCACCAGCAGCAGCACCACCGAGCCCTGCGAGCTGTAGATCGACACGTCCTGAGCGAGACCGTCGTAGAACAGATGCGTCTGCAGGACGTGCAGGGCGACGAAACCGGCGTTGACGGCCAGCGCCACCACGTTGACCCGGTGCAGGCCGCCGGTGTAGCGGCGGACCCGCGTCTGCGCGTGATGGATCAGCCACCAGAACGCGATCTGGTGGGCCGCGTAGCCGGTCCAGGCCGACAGGCGGGTCCAGAGGGTGGGGTCGGGCAGCTTCCAGTAGTACCAGGAGGCGCCCTGGTCGGGCCGTAACTCGATGCCCTGCAGCCGGCTGCCGAGCACCCAGATGAGGGCGGTCAGGCCGGCGCTCGCCGCCACCCCGAGGATCAGCGCGCGGCCGGCGCCCGCGCTCGGCGGCGTCGTCACGGGAAGACGGCCGCCAGCTCCGGGATGCGGGCGCGGTAGCCGTCCAGCAGCCGCTCCGCCGTGCTCGTCGAGTCCACCAGCGGATGCATGGCGAACGCCGCCGCCGCCAGCCGGGCCGAGCCGGTCAGCGCGGCCTCGATGACCGTCTGCTCGACCGCCTTGACCTGCTGCGTCAGCCCCAGGAAGCGGCCGGGCAGCGGCCGGGTGGCCAGGGCGCGCACGCCCGAGCCGTCGACCGCGCACGGGACCTCGACGACCCCGTCCTCGGGCAGTCCCGGCACGGCGGAGCCGTTGCGCACGTTGAGGATCATGGTGGCGGGCTCGCCGCGGGCGATGGCGGCCATGAGGGCGAGCGCGATGCCCTCGTAGCCGCCCGCCTCCAGGTCGGCGGCGTCGCGTTCCCCGGCGTCGGTGACGCCGCGGGCGTCGGCCATGTACGACTCGTCCCGCTCCCTGCGCGCCCGCGCCCACGCGGCGGGCGCGTCGTCCGGCCGCTCGCGTACGGCGGCGTAGAAGCGGTCCTGCTGGCCCAGCAGTTCCTCACCCCGGGTGCGCCCGGCGCTCGCGGCCACGGCCTCCCTGGTCAGGTAGTAGTAGTACAGGTACTCGTTCGGCAGCGCCGCCAGCACCCGCACCCACTCGGTGCCGAACAGGCGCGCCTCCTCCACCCGGCGCAGCGCGGCGTCGTCGGCGAGCAGACCGGGCAGCACGTCGCGCCCCTCGTGGTGCAGGCCGCGCAGCCAGCCGAGGTGGTTGAGCCCCACGTAGTCGGGCGACACGCGGGCGGGGTCGAGGCCGAGCGCGGCGGCGGCCCGCCGGATCAGCCCGACCGGGGAGTCGCAGATGCCGATCACCCGGTCGCCGAGCACGCGGCGCATGGCCTCGGTGACGATGCCGGCCGGGTTGGTGAAGTTGATCACCCAGGCCCGGGGCGCGAGCGCGGCCACCCGTTCGGCGACGCGCACGGCGACCGGCACGGTGCGCAGGCCGTAGGAGACGCCGCCCGCTCCGGTGGTCTCCTGGCCGACCAGGCCGAGGTCGAGGGCGACCCGCTCGTCTGCGGTGCGGCCGGCCAGGCCGCCGACCCGGATGGCGGAGAAGACGAACGTGGCGTCGCGCAGCGCGGTGTCGAGGTCGGTGGTCACGCGGACGCGGGGCGGGTCGTCGTGTCCGGCCGCCAGGCCGCTCAGCACGTGGGAGATGGCCGCCAGCCGCTCCTCCGAGACGTCGTAGAGCACCACCTCCTCCACGCGCGGTTTGGCGGTGTCGCGCAGGAGCGCGCCGTACACCAGCGGGACCCTGAAGCCCCCGCCGCCGAGAACGGCCAGTCTCATCCTCACCCCTTCATGTGAGCAGCACTTCGGCGCCGGCGGCCGCGCAGGCGCGCAGCGTGCTCTCGTCGGCGCCCGTGTTCGTGACGATCATGTCCACGTCCTCGGGCCCGCACACGCGCAGCGCGCCGGTGCCGGGGAACTTGTGGCGGTCCACGAGCAGCACCACCTGCCCGGCCGCGGCGATCATGGCGCGTTTGAGCGGCACCTCGGCCAGGGTGGTGTCGACGAGCTGCCCGTCGGGGCGTACGCCGCTGGCGCCGAGGAAGACGCGGTCGGCGACGACCTGGCTCAGCGCGGCCTCGGTCAGCACCCCGACCAGCGAGTGGTAGGGCCGCCGGATCATGCCGCCGAGCAGCAGCAGCTCGACCTCGGGGTCGGAGCGCAGCACGTCGAGGACGGCGAGGCTGGAGGTCACCACGGTGACGCGGCGCCCGCGCAGCCGCCGGGCCAGGCACATGGTGGTGGTGCCGATGTCGAGCAGCACCACGTCGCCGTCGCCGACGAGCTCGGCGGCGCGGGCGGCCACGGCCTCCTTGTCCTGCTCGTCGGTGGCCGCCACCTCGGCGAAGGGCCGGTCGGCGTCGGCGTCGACGCCGGCCAGGGCGCCGCCGCGAACGCGGCGCAGGGTGCCGTCGCGGTCGAGCACCTCGAGGTCCCTGCGGATGGTGGACGGGCTCACCCCGAGCTGGCTCGCGAGATCGCGCACACTGGAGGCGCCCGAGCTGCGGACGCGGCGCATGATCTCGGCATGCCTGAGGCGCTGGAGCACGCCGGGAGTGTATCAGTCAAATTCGCGCATAAGTAAGCATCTTGCGCCAATCGGTCGCCCGAAACACTTGAAGTGTGCGAGCAAACGTGCAAGATTGCGCACATCCCGCGTGTCGAGGAGGACCTGATCCCGTGTCTGTCCAGGCGTACGACCCTCTCGCCGGCGAACGGACCCCGGAGGGCCCGCAGTTCGACGTCTTCCTGGCCGGAACCGTCTTCCTCGACATCATCTTCACCGGCCTGCCCGCCATGCCCGCGGCCGGCACGGAGATCTGGGCCGAGGGCATGGGCTCCTGCCCCGGCGGCATCGCCAACCTGGCCATCGCGACCAGCCGGCTGGGGCTGCGCACGTCGCTGGCGGCGGCGTTCGGCGACGACGACTACGGCGACTTCTGCTGGCGCACGCTGGAGCAGCAGGAGTCGGTCGACCTGTCCCGGTCGCAGCGCTTCGAGCACTGGCACTCGCCGGTGACGGTCTCGATGGCGGTGCACCGCGACCGCAGCATGGTCACGCACGGCCATCCGGCCCCCATGCCGGCCAACGAGATGATCGGCAAGCCGCCGCCGTCCAGGGCCGTGATCGTGACGCTGTCGCCCGAGGAGCCCCTGGGCGATCCGGACGCCGCCTGCAACTGGGCGGAGCTGGCCCACCGCGAGGGCGCGCTCATCTTCGCCGACGTCGGCTGGGACCCGTCGGGCGCGTGGCCCCGCTCGCTGCTGGACCAGCTCGGCGTCTGCCACGCCTTCATGCCGAACGCGACCGAGGCGATGGCCTACACCGGCACCGAGACGCCGCGCGACGCGCTCTACGCCATCGCCGACAAGGTGCCGCTGGCCGTGGTGACCGACGGGGCCAACGGCGCGATGGCGATCGACTCGACGACGGGCGAGGAGGCGTTCGTGCCCGCGCCGCGGGTGACGGCGCTCGACCCGACGGGCGCGGGAGACGTCTTCGGGGCCGGCTTCGTGCTCGGCACGCTGTGCCACTGGCCGCTGGACGACCGGCTGGCCTTCGCGGAGGTGTGCGCGGCCCTGGCGGTGCAGCAGTTCGGCGGCTCGCTGGCCGCGCCCGGCTGGGGCGACATCGCCGACTGGTGGCACGAGGTGCGCGCGGCGGCCGATCACAGCGGCGCCTACGGCAGCTCGCTGGCCCGCCGCTACGCCTTCCTCGACCGGCTGGTGCCCACGGTCCCGGTCGGAGCGGTACGCCGCGCGGTCGCCACCATCGCCCGGTACGCCGACGTGGGCATGACATCCCCCGCTTCCGGGAAGCGGCCCGACGAGCCGCACTCCCCGCCCGAGGGCGAGGACCCGGACACGCCTCGCGTACCTGCGCAGAAGGAGTAACTGATGATCGCCCCGAAGCGACAGCCGCGCGGATCCAGGACCCTCGTCCTGCTGGCCGCCGGCGCGCTCGCCCTGGCCGGCTGCGCCCCCGGCTCCTCGGCACCGCCGCCCGCCGCCACCCCGCAGGCGAGCGCGTCGGCGGTGCGCACCGATCCCGCCTCCCTCGGCGAGGTCACCCTGAACGTGTGGGACCAGGAGGTGCGCGGCGGCCAGGCGGCCCAGATGGAGCAGCTCAACAAGGCTTTCCAGGCGAAATACCCCAACATCAAGCTCAAGCGCACCTCCCGCTCGTTCGACGACCTCAACACCACGCTGCGGCTGGCGCTGAGCGGCAACGAGCCGCCCGACGTGGTCGAGGCCAACAACGGCCGCTCGTCCATGGGCGCGTTCGTCAAGGCCGGGCAGCTGCTCGCGCTGGACCCCTACGCCGAGGCGTACGGATGGAAGAGCCGCTACCCCGACTCGGTGCTGCGTTACTCGCGCTACAGCGCCGACGGCAAGCTGTTCGGCGAGGGCAACCTGTACGGCCTGCCGCAGGTAGGCGAGGTCGTCGGCCTGTTCTACAACAAGAGCAAGCTGACCAAGCTCGGCCTGGAGCCGCCGAAGGCGTGGGCCGAGTTCGAGGCCGCGCTGGCCAAGGCGAAGGCGGGCGGCGAGGTGCCGATGCAGTTCGGCAACCTGGACAAGTGGCCGGCCGTGCACGTGTTCGGCACGGTGCAGGGCCGCAATGTCCCGGCGGAGCAGATCGGCACGCTCGCGTTCGGCCGCAAGGGCGCCTCGTGGAACACGCCGGAGAACACCAAGGCCGCCGAGCAGCTGGTGACATGGGTGAACGACGGCTACTTCGCCAAGGGCTTCAACGGGCAGGGCTATGACGCGGCCTGGCAGGCCTTCGGCAAGGGGCAGGGCGTCTTCCTGATCGCGGGCACGTGGCTGCTGGCCGACCTGGAGAAGGCGCTGGGCGACGACCTGGGCTTCATGCTGCCGCCCGGCGCCACGGCCGACGCCGCGCCGGTGGCGACCGGGGGCACGGGCCTGCCGTTCGCGATCACCGCCAAGAGCCCGCACCCCGACGCGGCGGCGGCGTACATCGACTTCATCACCAATGCCGACGCCATGAAGGTGCTCACCGAGACCGGCAACCTGCCCGTCGCCGACACCGGCGCGCAGACGGTGAAGGAGGGGCCGCAGCAGGACGTGTTCACCGCGTTCGGCACGGCCACCGAGAAGAACGGGCTCGTGCCCTACCTCGACTACGCCACCCCGACGTTCGCCGACACGCTCGGCGCGGCGCTGCAGGACCTGCTGGCCGGGAAGGCGAAGCCGCAGGAGTTCCTCGACACCCTGGAGAAGGACTACAAGACGTTCGCCGAGAGCAACGGCTGAGCATGGCCCGGATCATGGCCGGGCCGCCAGGAGAGCCCCGCCGCGTCGCCTACCTGTACCTGCTGCCCGCCTTCGTCGTCTACGCGGCCTTCCTGCTGTACCCGATCGGCCGGGCCGTGCAGATCTCCCTGTACGACTGGGACGGCCTGTCCCTCGGCACCTGGGCCGGGCTGGACAACTACCTCGCGATCGTCGCGGACGAGGGGCTGCGGGCGTCCTTCGTCCACGCCCTGGTGCTCATGGTGTTCTACGCGGGGGTGCCGCTGGTCATCGGGCTGGGGCTGGCCGCGATACTCAACCACGCCAAGGTGCGCGGGCTGGGCTTCTTCCGCACGGTCGTGTTCCTGCCGCAGGTGATCGCCATGGTCGTGGTGGCGGTGGCCTGGCGGCGGGTGTACGCGCCGGACGGCTCGCTCAACGGGCTGCTCGGCGCGCTCGGGCTGGACTCGCTGACGCGGGGCTGGCTGGGCGACTACACGTTCGCGCTGCCGGCGGTCGGCGTGGTCGGCACCTGGTTCGAGACCGGGCTGGTGACGGTGCTGCTGCTGGCCGGGATGAGCCGCATCCCCCTGGAGCTGTACGAGGCGGCGCGGCTCGATGGCGCGGGCCCGCTCCGCGAGTTCTTCGCGGTCACGCTGCCGTCGGTGCGCGGGGAGATCGCGGTGGCGCTGACGCTGACGGTGATCGCCGCGCTGCGCACCTTCGACCTGGTGTACGTCACCACCCGCGGCGGGCCCGGCGAGTCCACCTCGGTGCCGTCGTACGAGGTCTACCATCGTGCCTTCGGCCTGGGCCAGGTCGGCTCGGCGGCGGCCATCGGCGTCACCCTCACCGTGATCATCTTCGTGATCTCGTTCGCCATCAACCGCTTCGCCGACAGGAGGATCTCGTGATCTCGCGCGGGGAGCGGCTGGCCAACTACGTCATCCTGTCGGTGTTCGCCGCGTTCGCGCTCTATCCCGTCGTGGTGATCCTGGCCGCCGCGCTCGGCCCCACCGACAGCGGCGGCACGGCCGGGCTGGCGAACTTCGCGGCGGCCTGGGAGATCGGCCGGTTCGGCTCCTACCTGCGCACCAGCCTGGCCGTGTCGGCGTTCACCGTGGTGGTGAGCGTGGTGCTGTCCGTCATGAGCGGCTACGCGTTCGGCACGATGCGCTTCCGCGGCCAGTCGGCGCTGTTCTACCTGTTCATGCTCGGGATCATGATGCCGAGCGAGGCCGTGGCGGTGCCGCTCTACTTCGACCTGCGCTCGCTCGGGCTGATCGACACGTTCTGGTCGATCTCGCTGCCGCAGGTCGCGATGTCGGTGGCGTTCGGGACGTTCTGGATGCGGGCCTACTTCCGGGCCTCGAACCGGGCGATCGTCGAGGCGGCCCGCATCGACGGGGCGTCGAGCTGGCGCATCCTGTGGCAGGTGCTGCTGCCGCCGGCCCGGCCCGCCGTCGTCACGCTGACCGTGCTGGTGTTCATGTGGACGTGGAACGAGTTCCTCATCCCGCTGATCATGGTCACGAGCGAGTCGCTGCGTACGGCGCCGCTGGGGCTGGCCTTCTTCCAGGGCCAGTACACCTCCGGGTTCACCCTGCTGGCGGCCGGATCGGTCATCGTGGCCCTGCCCGTCGTCGTCTTCTACCTCTTCCTCCAGCGTCACTTCGTCCGCGGGCTGCTCCAAGGAGCGGTCCGCGACTAACTCCCGGAGGTCCGATGTCCATGAGAGCCGCGGGTCCGCCCCGGACGGCGGGTCGCCTGGCGCTGCTCGGCGCCGTCGCCGCCCTCACCCTCCTGCCCGCCACCCCCTCCCTCGCCACCCCTCTCACTGGTACGGCTGCGAAGGAGCCGGTCGATCTCGACGCGTTGTTCGTCGGCGCCCACCCCGACGACGAGGCGTTCACCCTGTCCACGCTCGGCCAGTGGAAGGAGGAGCACGGCGTCCGCGCCGGCGTCGTCACCGTCACCAGGGGCGAGGGCGGCGGCAACGCGGTCGGCCCCGAGGAGGGCCCGGCGCTCGGCCTGCTGCGCGAGTCCGAGGAGCGCACGGCCGTCGCGAACGCGGGCGTGGGAGAGGTGTTCAACCTCGACGACGTCGACTTCTACTACACAGTCAGCGCGCCGCTCACCGACCAGGTGTGGGGCGGCGACACGCTGGCGAAGGTGGTCCGGCTCGTCCGCCAGACCCGTCCCGAGATCATGCTCACCATGGACCCGGCCCCCACGCCGGGCAACCACGGCAACCACCAGGAGGCCGCGCGGCTGGCCGTCGAGGCGTTCTACGCGGCGGCCGATCCGAAGGCGTTCCCCGAGCAGATCCGCGACGAGGGGCTGCGTCCCTTCGCGCCCGCCCGCCTGCTCACCGGCGGGGCGCGCGGCACCTCCGCCGTCGGCCAGGACTGCGCGGCGACGTTCCGTCCCGCCTATCCGGCGCAGAACGTGTTCGGGGTCTGGAGCGGGCGCGCCTCGGCCGAGCGGGGCAAGACGTGGGCGGCCGTCGAGCGCGACGCCCAGCGGGTGTACGCCTCCCAGGGCTGGGCCGGCTTCCCCGACGTGCCCGCGGATCCCGCGCAGCTCGGCTGCGACTTCTTCACCCAGGTGGACGCGCGGGTGCCGTTCCCCGCTCCGGGCACGGCGGCCGCCGCGTCGCCCACGGCCGTCCTCGACGGCGCGCTGACCAGGCCGGCCGGGACGGCGCCGCTCGGCACCCGATTCGGCCTGCGGACCAGCGCGTTCGACGTGCGGCCCGGCGCGCCGTTCAAGGTCGAGGTGAGTGTCACCGCGCCGCCCCGTGAGCCGCTGGGCCGCTCGGCGGCGGCCCTGCGCGTGCCCGCCGGGTGGAAGGTGACCGGCTCCGGCGGCCTCGGCCGGCTCGGCGCCGGGCGGAGCGGCTCGGCCACGTTCACGGTGACGCCGCCCGCGCAGGCGGAGCCCGGCCGGGCCCGCGTCGCGGCCACGCTCACCACGGAGCGGGGCGGCGGCTACACCGACCGGCAGGTCGAGCTCAGCCCGTCCGTACGCGGTGAGCAGCAGCCGCTCCCCCAGGTGGCGCAGTACCGCGAGTGGACCGGCGAGGTCGGCGTGCCGCAACTCGACGGCCTGGTCACGCCCGTGCTCACGCTGCCGTCCGGCGGCAGCAGGCAGATCGGCGTGGTGGTCACGAACGTCAGCGGCGCCACCAGGTCCGGCACCGTGCGCCTGGACCTGCCCACCGGCTTCACCGCCGACCGCGCCGAGGCCCCGTACAGCGGGCTGGCCGCCGGCCAGTCGGCCACCGTGCCGTTCACCGTCACCAACTCCGACCCCGCGCTGAAGACGTCCAACGAGGGCGGCGACTACGCCTACACGATCACGACCACGAGCGAGGACGGCACCGCCACCAGCCGCCCGGCGCTCGAACTCGTCCCGGCGGCCACCGTGCCGCGCGCCGCGTCGGCCCCCGCCGTGGACGGCGTGGAGGGCGACGGCGAGTACGCGGGCGCCGCGCTGAACATCTCCCGCCTCTGGGAGGGCACGGCCTGCTCCTCGGCCGCCGACTGCTCGGGCACCGCGAAGATCGGCTGGCACGACGACACGCTCTACCTGGTGGTGCACGTCAAGGACGACGTGCTCGGCACCCGGCTGGCGGCCTCCGACTGCAAGCGGCACTGGCGTACCGACGCGGTGGAGGTCACCCTCGACCCGCGCGGCACGTCCGAGAACACCTCGACCACGTTCAAGACCGCGGTGCTGCCGGTCACGGCCGAGGGCCCGCCCTGCTTCCTGCGCGACGCCGACAACCGCCAGGGGCCGGGCGAGGAGACGGCGCCCGGGATGCGGGTGGCCTCCCAGGTGTCCGCCGGCGCGTACACGGTGGAGATGTCCATCCCGATGGAGGCGCTGCCCGGCGCCGTCGATCCCGATCATCTGGGGCTGAACGTCCTCGTGTACGACTCCGACACCCAGGACAGGACCGGCCAGACCAGGATCGGCTGGTCGACGTGGGGCGGGGTGCAGGGCGACCCGTACCGGTGGGGTGTGGCGTCCCTGCCCGGCTACGAGCCGCCCGCCGACCGGCCGACGACCCCGCCGGACCCGGAGATCCCCGACACGGCGCTGTCCAGTCTCGACTCACCGCAGTCGCTGGAGCAGGCGGTCCGCGTGCACCTGCCGCTGGCCGGCGGCCCGGCGGCGAAGCCGTCGCGCGGCGCCGAGGTCGTCGCGGC
The DNA here is from genome assembly GCF_035917475.1 of Nonomuraea fuscirosea. Lineage (NCBI taxonomy): Bacteria > Bacillati > Actinomycetota > Actinomycetes > Streptosporangiales > Streptosporangiaceae > Nonomuraea > Nonomuraea fuscirosea. Next base: position 5,292,165 of record NZ_CP109074.1, read on the forward strand.
CAGGGGTACGACGGGCGGGGGCACGACGGGCGGGGTGAAGGTGACGCTGCGGGCCGCCGCCGGCGGCAAGGCGCACCTGTTCGCCCGCGACGGGCGGGGCACGGCGGGCAGCCGGGTCGTGACCGTGACGCGTAAGGGGACCACGACCGTGACCGTGCCGCTGGACCGGGCGCTGGGTCCGGGGGCGGCGGTGGTGGCCGGCTGGGAGGCGTCCGGCGGCGGTACTGCGGCGTCCCAGGTCTCCGTACGGTGAGCGCGACGTCCCGGGCTTGCGTACGGTGAGCGCGACGTCCCGCTGATCGTGGGCGGTGATCGTGGGGCGGCCCTCGGCAGGCACCACGATCACCGCCCCGACCCCAACGGACAGTCACTTAAAGTGATTGAACGACTACGCTCCGGGTAGGCGTAGGGGTGACGAACCTTAGTCCCCCGCCCCCAGGGAGCCCCCATGACCGACCGTTGCGCCACCATGGCCGTCCACCACCGACTCCTCGCCTCCTCACCCCGCTACGCCATCGCCCTGGCCGCCATCGAGAACGACACCTTCGCCAGGAAGAACGCCCGCGCCGCCGGCCGTGAGGAGGTGGTCACCATTCCCGTGGTCGTGCACGTCGTCCACCACACGCCCGAGCAGGACATCGGCCAGGACCAGATCGACAGCCAGCTCAGGGTGCTCAACCAGGACTTCCGCCGGGCCAACCCCGACGCGGCCAAGGTGCCCGAGGTGTGGCGGGAGCTCGCCGCCGACGCCAGGCTCGAGTTCAAGCTGGCCGACACCGCCCCGGACGGCGGGCCGACCGACGGGATCGTGCGCCGCCGGACCGACGTGCCGGAGTTCGCTCCCGACGACACGGTCAAGTTCGACGACCAGGGCGGCTCCAGCGCCTGGCCCGCCGACCGCTACCTCAACATCTGGGTGTGCCAGCTCAGGGGCGCTCTCGGCTACGCCGCCTTCCCCGGTGGTCCCGCCGACGCCGACGGGGTCGTCATCCTGCACAGCGCGTTCGGCACCACGGGCACGGCGGAGTCGCCGTACGACGGGGGGCGCACCGCCACCCACGAGATCGGCCACTGGTTCAACCTGCGTCACATCTGGGGCGACGACGGCGACGGCTGCTCGGGCACCGACTTCGTCGACGACACCCCCAACCAGGCCGGCCTCAACCGCGGCGCGCCCACGTTCCCGCAGGTGAGCTGCGGCAACGGGCCCGACGGCGACATGTTCATGAACTACATGGACTACGTCGAGGACGCGGCCATGTTCATGTTCACGAAGGGCCAGGCGGAGCGGATGGACGCGGCGCTGGCCGGGCCGCGGTCGTCGTTCCTGCCCTCCCAGGCCAGGACCGGCGCCCGCGCCTGACCCAACCGCGGCTCGGACGCCCGCGCACCAGAGGACTGCCACCCCTCCGCCGTCCGCGCGAGATCGTGACGGCGCGCTGGGCGTGACCGGCGTTCACGGGGAAGGCGCCGTCTCGGCGCGACGGCGGAGGCGGTGGTTCTCCATCCACGCGGCTCCTCCCGCGCGGGACCGCCCGATGCGCGGCCTCCCGTGCGGGCCGCCTGACCGCGGACGGGGAACGGTTCACCGGCGTGTACGTGCTCTCCGACCCGGACGACGGAGGACGCACGGTCCCGGCCCTGCTCTGGACAGGCCCCTGAGACCCGGACGGCGGAGGACGCACGGTCCCGGCCTTCCTCTGAACGGGCCCCTGAGACCCCGGGGGCGACAGGGCGTCGTTCCGGTGACGCCGGGTGGGCCATGATGGGGCGGTGGATTTCGAGCCGTATCGCGCCGAGCTGGTGACCTACTGCTACCGGATGACGGGCTCGTTCCACGAGGCCGAGGACCTGGTGCAGGAGACGATGCTGCGCGCGTGGAAGGCCCGCGACCGCTACGACCCCGGCCGCGCCTCGCTGCGGACCTGGCTGTACCGGATCGCGACCAACGCCTGCCTGACCGCGCTGCGGGGCCGCGCGCGGCGGCCGCTGCCGTCCGGGCTGGGCGCGCCGGGCGACGACCCGCAGGTGCCGCTCACGCCCGCCTTCGACATCCCCTGGCTGCAGCCGTTCCCGGACGCCCGGGCCGAGGTGGCGGTGCGGGCCGACATGCGGCTCGCGCTGGTGGCGGCGATGCAGACGCTGCCGCCGCGGCAGCGGGCCGTGCTCGTGCTGCGCGAGGTGCTGGACTTCACCGCCGCCGAGGTGGCCGTCCAGCTGGGCACCTCGGTCCCGGCCGTCAACAGCGCCCTGCAGCGGGCCCGCGCCACGCTCGCCGAGGCGGGCGAGGCCACCGGCGCCGGGCAGGTCGGCGAGCCGGACGACCCGAAGGTACGCGAGGTGATCGAGCGCTACATGCGGGCGTTCGAGGCGGCCGACGTTCCCGCGCTCGTGCGGCTGCTCACCGATGACGCCGTGCTGGAGATGCCGCCGGTGCCGCTGTGGTTCCTGGGCCGCCGCGACTACGGCCTGTTCATGCGGCGCGTCTTCGACCTGCGCGGTACCGCCTGGAGCCTGCGCCGCCTGACCGCCAACGGCCAGCCCGCGCTGGCCGCCTACGCGCCCGGCCCCGGGGGCGGGCATCGCCTGCACACGCTCCAGGTCGTCACGGTCGCCGGTGACCGCGTCGCCCGCAACGTCGTCTTCGCCGATCCCGGCGTCTTCCAGGCGTTCGGCCTGCCCGGGGAAATTCCCTGAAGAATTCTCGACGGGCGGCGATGAGTCCGGCCGTCGCCGCCGGTACGTACGGGTGAGCATCCGACGAGAGGAACACCCGTGAGCGTCATCGTCATCCAGTTCGTCACCCTGGACGGAATCGTGTCCGACCCGGACGGCTCCGCCGGCACGCCCGCCGGCGGCTGGGCCTTCCGGCACGGCCCGGAAACGGTCGCCGGGGACAAGTTCCGGCTCGGCCGCGTCCTCGACGACGGGATCATGCTGCTGGGACGCGGCACCTGGCAGCTGTTCTCGCGGCTCTGGCCGGGACGTGACGACCCGTTCTCGGCGAGGATGAACGCCGTGCCGAAGCTGGTCGTCTCCCGCACGCTGACCGACACCTCGGCCTGGGCCAACTCGCGGCTCATCGACGGCGACCTGGCCGGCGCGGTCAAGAGCGAGCCCCGGGACGTGGTCGTCACCGGCAGCCCGGGCGTGGTCCACGCGCTGATGGCGGAGGACCTGATCGACGAGTACCGGCTGCTGACCTTCCCGACCGTCCTCGGCTCCGGCGACCGGCTCTTCCCCTCCGGCAGGCCGCCCGTCCACCTGAAGTGCCTGTCGGCCGAACCTGCCGGCGCCGCCGTCCTGTCCCGGTACGTACGGGAGCGCCGCTGACGGTCCCGCTCGCCGGGCAGCGGCCGGGGCTCGGCTCATGTCACCACGATCAGCGCCTGCGGGCGGCCGTCGGGGAAGGCCCAGACGTGCCTGCCCGCCGCGATCACCAGCGCGAGCGGCACGTCCAGCCCCAGCTCGATCACGCGCAGGGGCGCGCCGGCCGCCGGGGCGAGGGTGAACAGGTCGCGGGCGCCGCCGGTGAGGACGCCGTTGGCGCAGACGAGGAACGGCACCGGTCCCTCCGGCGCCGCCACGAGCCGGCCCGGCTCCCCCGACCAGGCGGACACGCGTAACAGCCCGCCGGTGACACTGATCCATAACGAGCCCGCGCACACGACCATCGCGCCGCGCCGGTCCCGTCCGAGCTCGACCTCCTTCGGGCCGCCCCGCAGGACCGTGTCCCGCCTGGACGTCCACCACAGCCGCTCCCCCTCGGCCGCGCACGCGTCGAGGGCGGGCAGCCGCACGGGCTCGCCGAGCCGGCCGGGGCCGGTCAGCCGCCTGGCCAGGTCGGCGCCGACGGCCCAGATCTCCCCCCCGCCCGCCACCACCCGGCCGTCGAAGGGCAGGTCGCCGTCCGGCGCGCCCGAGGGCCCGAGCCAGTGGAGGCGGTCGCGGGACGTACCGGCCAGCGTCCCCTCCGGCAGCGGCCCCGACAGTGAGGCCCCCGCGAACGACCTGGGCATGATCACGGTCTCCGCCAGCATCCCGGGAACGCCGGCGGGCCCGGTCACCGTCCCCGGCACGGCGGCCAGCGACCGCAGCTCAGGCCCGGGATCGCCCTCTCCGAGCGGAGAGCCGCCGGCGGTGTAGGCGCGCACACCGCCGGCCACCGCACACCAGACGGTCGTCCCGTCGGACGCGGCCGCGCGAACGGGACACGGCAGGTCGATCCGGGTGACCTCGACGCTCATGCGCCTGACATTAGACCCGCGGGAGCCGAGCCGGACAGACCTCGCGCCGCTCCTCGCACGACCCCTGACCCGCGCCTCACACGGACCTCGCTCGGTCCCTGGCACCAACCTCATCCGGACCGCGCCCGGGCTCTGGCGGCGATCTTCCGGTGGCGATCTTCCGGTGAGGGTGTCCAGGCACGGAGAAGGCCGTGGCGGGGTATCCGCATGACAAGGGACGGATCCGCTCATCGGCCCAGGTCACCTCGGCTGCGATCATTGTGACCATGCGTGTTGTGGTGATCGGAAGCGGCATCGTCGGGGCCGGCGCGGCCTACCACCTGAGCCGCCGGGGTACGGCGGTGACCGTGGTGGACGGCGGGTACCAGGGCGATGCGACGCGGGCGGGCGCGGGCATCGTGTGCCCGTGGGTGGACCATCCGGAGGACGACGACTGGTACCGGCTGACCAACGAGGGCGCCCGTCACTATCCCGGGCTGGTGGAGGAACTGGGCGAGGACATCGGCTACGCCAAGGTGGGCGCGCTGCTGGTGGCCGAGGATCCGGCCGACCTGGAGCAGGTACGCGCGCTGTTGCGCCGCCGTCGTCCCGGCGCGCCGGAGATGGGCGAGATCACCGATGTGTCCACCCCGTCGGAACTGTTCCCGCCGCTGTCGGACACCCTGAGCGCGATCCTGGTGCCCGGCGCGGCGCGCGTGGACGGCCGCGCGGTCCGCGACGCCCTGCTGCGCGCCGCCGTCTCGATGGGCGCCGAGGTCCGCACGGGCATCGCCGCCCTCACCCCGGACGGCCAGGTCCTCCTCCATAACCCCGACGACAGTGCGCAGCCGGGAGAGCAGGGTCTCGCGCCGGAGGGCACGGCGGGCTCCGGCGCGACCCCGGCCGTGACCGCCGGCGGCGCCGCGTACCCTCCGACGAGCCGGGAGCACGGCGGCGGGCAGGGGGCGTCGTGGCGGCAGGCCGCGCCGTCCGGGCCCGTCACGGGCGGGCCCGCCGGCGTCCAGCGGCCGTTGAGCGGCGAGGCGGTGCCGCTGGACGCCGACGCGGTGATCGTCGCCGCGGGCGCGTGGACCGGTGAGGTGTGCCGGCCCCTGGGCGTGGAGCTGCCGGTCTTCCCCAGGCGGGGTCAGATCCTGCACGCGACCCTGGAGGGCGTGGACACCGCGTGGTGGCCGATCATCCTGCCCAGGATGGGCCCGTACCTGCTGGGCTTCCCCGGCTCCCGGGTCGTGATCGGCGCGACCGTCGAGGACGTGGGTTTCGCCCCGCGGGTCACGATGGGCGGGCTGGACGAGGTGATCAGGGCGGGTCTGCGGGTGGCGCCCGGGCTGTTCAACGCGACGGTCACGGAGACGAGGGTCGGCCTGCGCCCGGTGTACGCGCCGGGCCCGGCGCTCATCGGCCCGCTGACCGGGCGCGTGGTGGTGGCGACGGGGCTGAGCGCGTACGGGCTGACGGCGGGCCCGTTCACCGGCCGGATCGCCGCGACGCTCGCGCTGGGTGACACCCCGCCGATCGACATCACGCCCTACGCCCCCAACACGCGCTAAATCCGACAACCAGGGACGACCGGCACCCCTGACCATCAAGGGCGACAAGCAGCGACGTAAGATCGGATACCTCCCCACCGCGACTTCGTGGGGAGGCTGCCGTGCCGCCGCTCGTACTTCCGCTGCTCCTGGTGCTGCTCGTGGCGGCCACCGCCTGCACCCCGGAACCGTCCGCCCCCGGACCGCCGGGCGCCGCATCGGGAACACCCGCGCCACCGCCCACCCCGCCGGCCGGTGTCACGCCGAAGCCGCTCGCGCCCGGCGTGCCCGAGCGGGTGCGGGTGCCGCACTCCGCGTCCGGCCGTTACGTGGTCGTGCGCGGTGGCGCGCCCGCGAGGCCGGGCCGGGGGGCGGTGGTGCGGTATCTCGTCGAGGTCGAGCGGGGGCTCCCTTTCGACCCGGCCGGCTTCGCCGCCGAGGTGCACCGCACGCTCAACGACGTACGCGGCTGGGCCAGGTTCGAGCGGGTCGACTCGGGCCCGGTACGCGTCCGCGTCGCCCTGTCCAGCCCGCGCATGACGATCCGGCAGTGCCTGCCGCTGCGCACGGGAGGCGAGCTGTCCTGCTGGAACGGCCGCCGCTCGGTCATCAACGCCCTGCGCTGGGCCGAGGGAGTGCCGCAGTACGACGGCGACCTGACCGCCTACCGCCGCTACCTGATCAGCCACGAAGTCGGCCACGGCCTGGGCCACCACCACCGCCACTGCCCGGGGCCCGGCCGCCTGGCCCCCGTCATGACGCAGCAGTCGAAGTCGCTGGGCCGCTGCCGCCCCAACCCGTGGCCCCACCCCCACCGCATCCCGGACGAGCGCTGACCATCTCGCGTCCCGGCCGAGCGCCGGCTACAGGCCGCGGCCGGTGCCGGCGCCCCTGAGCAGGGTGTCCACCACCCGGGTGGCCAGCGCGTCGGGGTCCTCGTCACGGTACGCGGCGGCCTCGTGGAGCAGCGCGTAGAAGACCCGCTTGGTCCAGTCGAGATCGGCGTCGGCCCGCAGCACGCCGGCGTCCCTGGCCCTGATCAGCAGCCGGTCGCAGCGCTCCGAGATGTCCGCGTGCACCCGGCCCGCCTCGGGGTCGGCGTCCATGACCCGCATCGTGAAACCCCAGTCGATCTTGACCCGGAGCACGTTGGCCGTGACCTGGTAGAGCGCGACGAGCGGCGGCGCGCTCTCGGGGGAGGCCGCGTCGACGGCCTCGGCGAAGTTCTGGGTGGCCCATCTCGCCATGGCCTCCACCAGCGCCTCCCTGGAGGCGAAGCGCCGGTGCACGGTCGTGCGCGCCACTCCGGCGGCCTCGGCGATCTGCTCCATGCTGGCCGCCGGGTTTCTGCTGAGCACGCGCTCGGCCGCCTCCAGGATCGTGCGCACCGTCCGCTCGGCGTCGGACCGCAGCGCCCGGGTCGTCCCACTCATGCCTCGAAGGATACTCCACGGTCACCCTTTCTCGCAGACTTGCATCATCCGTGTTGCAAGTCGTATGTTCGACGCATCGCAACTGACGCACATAGCGGAAGGACGTACCACCATGGACATGGGACTCAGTGGCAGGACCGCCGTCGTCACCGGCGCGAGCAGGGGCATCGGCCTGGCCGTCGTCAAGGCGCTGACCGGCGAGGGCGTGCGGGTCGTCGCCGCCGCCCGGACGATCACCCCCGAACTGAAGGAGACCGGCGCCGTGCCGATCACGGCCGACCTGTCCGCCGCCGCCGGCCCCGGCGCGGTGATCGACCGGGCGCTGTCCGAGCTGGGCGAGATCGACCTGCTGGTCAACAACGTGGGCGGCGGCGACGCGAGCGACGAGGCGTTCGGGTTCCTGAGCCTGAGCGACGAGCAGTGGCGGCAGTTCTACGACCTGAACTTCCTCAGCGCCGTACGCGCCACCCGCGCCGCCGTCCCGAGCCTGATCCGGCGGCGCGGCACCGTGATCAACATCTCCTCCACCAGCGCGCACGTGCCGAGCGGCGGGCCGGTCCACTACGCGACGGCCAAGGCGGCGCTGACCGCGCTGAGCAAGGCGCTGGCCGAGGAGTTCGGCCCGCAGGGGGTGCGGGTCACCACGGTCTCGCCGGGCGCCACCCGCACCTCGCTGTGGGAGGGCTCCGGCAGGTACGGCGCCGCGCTGGCCGCCGCCCACGGCGTGGACCTCGATTCGTTCCTGGCGGGGCTGCCGTCGGGCACCGGAATGACGACCGGTAGGTTCGTCGAGCCGGAAGAGGTCGCCTCGCTCGTGACATGGCTGGCGTCGCCGCATGCCGCGAGCGTCACGGGGGCCGACTTCCTCATCGACGGCGGTGCGGTGAAAACCGTCTGACCTATCGCGATATATCGTAGATAGGGAACACCGGGGAGTCCCGCCCGCTGAGCGGGACGAAGAAGCTTGCAGGGGAGAGTGGGCTATGGCAGGGATGCGGACGGCACGGCGGATCCTCGCGGGCGGCGCGGTCCTCGCCGCGGCCGGGTGGGCGCTGCGCGATCTGCCCGCCGAGCTGGGCGTGCGGCCGCTGGCGTCGGGACCGGAACGGGCGACGAGGATGCGGCACTCGCCGCAGTTCAGGGACGGCACGTTCGTGAACTCGATGCCCGAGGGCGCGGCCCTGATGACCGCGCCGCCCGTCGGGCTGCTCGGCGAGCTGGCCAAGGACAGGAGCCAGCGCCATCCGGCCGGGCCCGTCCCGCTGCGGATCCCGCCCGCCGACCCGCCGCCCGCCGACGGGGTGCGCGCCGTCTGGTACGGCCACGCCTCCACGCTGGTGGAGATCGAGGGCCGGCGGGTGCTGTTCGACCCGGTGTGGAGCAGGCGGCCCTCCCCTTCGCAGTTCGTCGGCCCCAAGCGGCACCACCCGGTTCCGGTGGAGTTGCAGGAGCTGCCCGAGGTGGACGCGATCGCGATCTCGCACGACCACTACGACCACCTCGACCGGACCACGGTGCTCAGGCTGACCCGCACGCAGAAGGCCCCGTTCCTGGTGCCGCTGGGCATCGGGGCGCACCTGGAGCGGTGGGGCGTGCCGGCGTTCCGGATCATCGAGCTGGACTGGAACGAGGAGACCGAGGTCGCGGGGCTGCGGTTCGTGGCCACGGCGGCCCGCCACTTCTCCGGCCGCTCCTTCACCCGCAACGACACGCTGTGGGGCTCGTGGGTGGTCATCGGCGCGGCCAGGCGGGTGTTCTACGCGGGCGACTCCGGCTACTTCGAGGGCTACCGGGGCATCGGCTCGGCGCACGGGCCGTTCGACCTGACGCTGATGCCGATCGGCGCGTACAGCCCGTCCTGGCCGGACATCCACATGGACCCGGAGCAGGCCGTCCAGGCCCACCTCGACCTGGGCGGCGGCGTGCTGCTGCCGGTGCACTGGGCCACGTTCACGCTGGCCCTGCATCCGTGGGGCGAGCCGGTGGACCGGCTGTGGCGCGAGGCCAAGGCCCGCGACGTGCGCATCGCCGTCCCGCGGCCGGGCGAGGCCGTCGACGTCTCGGCCGTCCCGGCGGTCGAGGGCTGGTGGGAGATGCTCAGCTGACGGCGGGCTCCGCCATGGCCTCGGGAACGTAAAGTCGGGGCGTGAGCAACCTGGAGCGTGACCCGCGGGAGATCCGCTGCGCCACCACCGGCACGGGCGAGGGCGCCGAGGTGCTGACCGGACGCGAGGTGCCGCTGGGCGGGCCGCGTGCGATGACCGTACGCAGGACCCTGCCCGGCGCCCACAGGCGGATGATCGGCGCGTGGTGCTTCGTGGACGCGTACGGGCCGCAGCGGGCCACCATGCGCGTGCCGCCGCACCCGCACACCGGCCTGCAGACGGTGAGCTGGCTGGTCGCCGGCGAGGTGCTGCACCGCGACAGCCTGGGCACGCTGCAGGAGATCCGCCCCGGGCAGCTCAACCTCATGACCGCGGGCCGCGGCATCTCCCACTCGGAGGAGTCGCCGGAGACCGTGCTGCACGGGGTGCAGCTCTGGGTGGCGCTGCCCGACGCGCACCGGCACACCGGGCCGGGCTTCGAGCACCATCCGGACCTGCCCGTGCTGTCGGGCCCCGGCTTCGCGGCGACGGTCGTCATGGGCTCGCTGGGCGGGGTGACCTCACCCGCGACCGCCTACAGCCCGCTGGTCGGGGCCGAGGTGGCCGTGGACGGCACGGGCGAGGTGCCGCTGGATCCGGCGTACGAGCACGGGCTGCTGCTGCTCGACGGCGAGGCGGCCCTGGTGGGGCCCGGGCCGTCGGAGTACGGGCCGCTGAAGTACGGGCCGCTGGTGTACCTGCCGCCGGGGCGGGCGGCGGTGCGGTTGTCGGGGCGCGGGCGGGTGCTGCTGATCGGCGGTGAGCCGTTCGGGGAGGAACTGGTCATGTGGTGGAACTTCGTCGGGCGCTCCCACGACGAGATCGCCGCGTTCCGCAAGGAGTGGGCGGAGGGCGAGGGGTTCGGCGCCGTCGAGGGCTTCGACGGCGCCCCGCTCCCCGCGCCCGTCCTGCCCGGCACCCGCCTCAAGCCGCGCGGCCGGGTGCGCTGACCGACGACGACACGGCGCGGTCCTTCATGCCGTGATCCTCCGGTTGCCGCCCGCGAGAAACCTCCGCCCAGGCGCTCGCGCTCCTCACCGGTGCCTCGGCCGACCTAGGCCGAGTCACCGCGACGCCCACGCCGCTGGCACCCATCGTCCGGCCGAGGGGATCCTCCATGTCTGTCCTGGTCGCCCTTGCCGCACAGGTGGTCTCGCCCGTCTGTACGACGCCGGCGGAATGCGCGGGCCAGGGTGTCGATACCTTCCTCGGTACCCCTGCGCGGATCTGGGCCGGCGTGGCCGCATCGGTGGCGCTCGGCGGCGTGATCATCGGCTGGCCGGCGCGGTCCTCGGCGGTCTGGCTCCGGCCCGCTCCCGCTGCACCGAGCCGAGCGAGCGGCTGACCGCAGCCGAGACAAGCCCGCGACCGCCCACACCGTGATCGCGGGTGATCGGTCGCGACGGGCGGTCAGTTTCTGAGCGCCGGATCCCGCCTCCGGCCGTGACGATCCGGTGTCCCCGGGAGGGGCCGGGGACACCGGAGGCTCAGGTCAGCCGCTGCGCCTTGCTCAGCAGCCGTTGCGCGACCACTACGAGCGCCAGGAACAGCCCGCTGACCACCTGCTGGAACGCCGACGTCAGGTTGCCGACCTGGTTGATCAGGCTCTGGATGACGCCGAGCAGCAGCACGCCCGCCACCGACCCGGTGATGCCGCCGGCGCCGCCGGTCAGCAGGGTGCCGCCGATGACGACGGCGGCGATGGCGTCCAGTTCGAGGCCGATGCCGAGGATCGTCACCCCGGAGGAGAGCCGGGCGGCGTTCAGCGCGCCCGCCAGGCCGGCCAGCAGGGCGGACATGACGTACACGTACACCTTCGTCCGGGCGACGGGGACGCCCATCAGGGCGGCGGCCTGCTCGTTGCCGCCGATGGCGTAGACGTTCTGGCCGAAGCCGGTGCGTTGCAGCAGCACCATCGCGGCCAGGGCGAGGACGGCGGTGATGTAGACGGGGTAGGACAGGCCGAGGATCTCGCCCTGGCCGAGTGCGGCGAAGGAGCGGTCCTTGACGAGGTACGTGGTCGCGCCCTCGTCCGAGATCGCCAGCATCAGGCCGCGCACGCCGAGCAGCCCGGCGAGGGTCACGATGAACGGGGCCATGCCGGTGCGCGCGATCACCAGTCCCTGCAGCAGGCCGACGACCCCGCAGGCCGCGAGCGGCAGCAGCAGCGCGACGAGCATGCCGTACTGCGACCCGTACGCCGCCAGCACCCCGCCGAGGACGAACAGCGACCCCACGGACAGGTCGATCCCGCCACTGACGATCACGAACGTCATGCCGATCGCGATGATCGCCAGGAACGAGGAGGAGACGACCACGCTGGCGGCGTTCGCCGGCGTGGCGAAGGAGTCGAAGGCCAGGCTGCCGACGATCACCAGCGTGCCCAGCACCATGACGGCGCCGTGCTGTTGCAGCGTCCGGCTGAGCTGCTCGCGGTTCATCGGGTCTCCCGCTTCCTGGTGGCGTAGACGGCGGCCAGGATGATGACCGCCTGGACCATCTGGGTCCACGACTGCGGCAGGTTGTGCTTGATCAGCGTGGCCGCGAGGAGCTGCATGAGCAGCGCGCCCATGACGGTGCTGAGCACCCTGATCCGGCCGCCGGTCAGCGGGGTGCCGCCGACGACGACGGCGGTGATCGCCGACAGTTCGATGAACATGCCGAGCGAGGTCGGGTCGCTGGCCTGCAGCCGGGCGGTGGCCAGTACGCCGGCCAGGGCGGCGAGCAGGCCGGAGATCACGTACACGAGCAGCAGCACCCGCTTGACCGGCAGGCCGGACAGCTCGCTGGCCGAGCGGTTGCCGCCGATGGCGACCACCTGCCGGCCGAAGGTGGTGCGCCGCACCACGAACAGCACGATCACGGTCAGCGCCGCCGCGATGAGCACGATCACCGGGATCCCGGCCACGGAGCTGCTGCCCAGGGCGATCAGGTCGGGGTTGCGGAACTCGACCAGCTGCGGCACCAGGACGTTGGCCAGGCCGCGGACGCCGACCAGCAGCGCCAGTGTGGCCACGATCGGCTGCACCCCGACGTAGGCGACCAGCGCTCCCCCCGCGGCCCCGACGACCGCACCGCCGATCACGGCCACGACCAGGGCGGGCAGCCAGCCGTACCCGAGGTAGAGCACGACGAGCGCGGCGGCCAGCGCCATCACCGAGCCGACCGACAGATCGATGCCCTGGGTGCCGATCACCAGCGCCATGCCGAGCGAGACGATGACGATCGGGGTCACCTGGACGAGCTGGGTGCGGAAGTTGGAGGCGTCGAGGAAGTGGGGGGTGAACAGCACGTTGAACAGCAGCAGCGCCAGCACGGCGGCGTACACGCCGTAGTCCTGCACCCAGGCGAACACCTGCGGCTTGAGCACGGCGACGCGGCCCCGCGGGCCGCCCCGGTCATGCGTCAGCTCGGCCATCGGACTGCTCCGCGATCGTCGCCATGATTCTCTCCTCGGTCACCTCGTCACCCGACAGCTCACCGACGACCGCGCCCTCGCGCAGCACGAGGATCCTGTCGGCCCCCTCGACCAGCTCCTCCAGGTCGGAGGAGATCAGCAGCACGCCCAGCCCTTCCCGCGCCAGCTCGTCGATCAGCGCCTGCACCTCGGCCTTGGCGCCGACGTCGATGCCGCGGGTGGGCTCGTCCAGCAGCAGCACCTTGGGCCGTACGGCGAGCCAGCGGGCCAGCAGCACCTTCTGCTGGTTGCCGCCGGACAGCTCGGAGACGAGCTGGTGCGGCGAGGCGGCCTTGATCCTCAGCCTCCGCATGAAGATCTCGACGATCCGGTCGATCTTCGCCTCGGACACCACGCCCGCCCGGCCCATGGAGGGCAGGGCGGCCAGGGCGATGTTCTCGCGGACGGACAGGGTGGGGATGATGCCCTCGGCCTTGCGGTCCTCGGGCAGCAGGCTGACGCCCGCCCTGATCGCGGCCGAGGTGGAGCCGGCCCGCAGCGGCGCCCCGGCCACGAGCACCTGCCCGCCGTCCAGCGGCAGCGCGCCGACGATGGCCTTGGCGGTCTCGGTACGGCCCGCGCCCAGCAGCCCGCCGAGCCCGACGACCTCGCCCGGTTTGACGCTGACGTCCACCCCGTCGAGCACGTGCCGCCGGGTCAGTCCCCTGGCCTCCACCACGGGAGCGCCGTTGCCCGATCCCCGCTCGTCTCCTTCGGCGTGCTCGCGGGAGAAGCTGGTCAGGCCCTCGGTGCGGACCTCGTTCTGGTCGCGGCCGAGCATCAGCGAGATGAGCCTGAGCCGTTCCAGCCCGGCCAGCGGCCCGGTGTGCGCGAGGCGCCCGTCGCGCAGCACGGTCACCTGGTCGCAGACGCGGTAGAGCTCGTCGAGGCGGTGGCTGACGTACATGACCGCGATGCCGCTGTCGCGCAGCCGCCTGATCACCCCGAACAGGGTCTCGACCTCGCGCGGCTCCAGCGAGGAGGTGGGCTCGTCCATGATGACGACCCGGGCGTCCACCGACACGGCGCGGGCGAGCGCGACCATCTGCTGCGCGCCGACGCCGAGCGTGCGCAGCGGGCGGCGCACGTCGGTGTCCACGCCGTAGCCGGACAGGACGCGTTCGGCCTCGCCGTACATGGCGGCCGCGTCGATCACCCCGAACCTGCCGCGCGGCTCGCGGCCGAGCAGCAGGTTGCGGGCCACCGACATCATGGGGACGAGGTTGACCTCCTGGTAAATGGTGGAGATCCCGGCGCGCTGCGCCTCCAGGGGGGTGCCGAAGGCGGCGGGCCCTCCCTGGTAGCGCAGCTCGCCCCCGTCCGGCTGGTACACGCCGGTGAAGACCTTGATCAGGGTGGACTTGCCCGCGCCGTTCTCGCCGACGAGCGCGTGCACCTCGCCCGGACGCAGGGCGAGGGACACGCCGTCGAGGGCGAGCACGCCGGGGAAGCGCTTGCTGACGCCTCTTGCCTCGAGAACCGCTTCCAACTCAGTACGCCTCACCGAGGGAGTCCTTGGCGTTGCCCGTGTCGTAGTCGCGGTCGGAGATGATCACCTTGTCGGGGATGGCCTCGCCGTTCAGGAACTTCTGCGCGGTCTCGAACGCGAGCGGGCCGAAGCGCGGGTTGGACTCGATGACCGCGTGCAGCCAGCCGTCGGCGATGCCCTGGACGGCGCTGCGGGTGCCGTCCACCGAGACGATCTTGATGTCGCCCGGCTCCTTGCCCGCGCCCTTCAGCGCGGTGACCGCGCCCAGCGCCATCTCGTCGTTCTCGGCGTAGATGCCGTTGATGTCGGGGTTGGACTGGATGAGCTGCTCGGTGACCTGCTGTCCCTTCTCGCGGGCGAACTCACCGGTCTGCTCGAACGAGATCGTGATCTCGGGGGCCTTCTCCTTGACCCGGTCCTTGAACCCGTTCGTCCGCTCGGTGGTGACGTTGTTGCCGGGAGCGCCGAGGAGGATGGCGACCTTGCCCTTGCCGCCCAGGGCGTCGATCATGCGGTCGGCGGCGCGCTTGCCCTGCTCGTAGAAGTCGGAGCCGATGAACGTCAGGTAGTCGCTGCACGCCTTGGCGTTGATCTTGCGGTCGACCGTGATGATGGGGATCTTCTTCGCGGCGGCCTGCTGCAGCACCGGCTCCCAGCCGTCGGAGTTGAGCGGCGCGATGACCAGCAGCTTGACGCCCTGGGCGATGAGCTGCTGCACGTCGGTGATCTGCTTGGAGAACTGCGACTGCGCGTTGGTGACCTTGAGGTCGGTGATGCCGAGCTTGGCGGCCTCGTCCTTGATCGACTTGGTCTCCGCGATGCGGAACGGGTTGGCCTCCTTCTCCGACTGGGAGAAGCCCACCGTGGCCGTCTTGAGGTCGAACTTCGTGCCGCCGAACTGCTCCAGCGTGCACGTCGGGCCGGCCGTGCCCGAAGGCGTCTGGACGACCTGCCGGCCGGCCGAGCCGGCGGCGGCGGGCGCGCTCTGCGGCTCTTCGGCCTTGGCGCAGCCGGCCGCGGTGAGGAGCACGGCCAGGGCCAGCGTGGCTGTCCGGAGATGGGGGGTCATCGCGGATCCTTTCCTATCAGGTGCGGCGCCCGGGCCGCAGCGGGCCCGGGCGCCGGTGGATCAGGTGCAGGTGGGGTTGATCGCGCCCGTCAGCGCCTTGTGGGCGTCGTGGACGCGCTTGACGTCGGGCTTGGTGATCGCCCTGTCGTACGTCATGAGGCCGTTGATCTCGGTCTCGACGTCGGTCGTCTGGGTGTAGATCGCGGCGCTGAGCTGCTCGCAGGCGTGCAGCCGCTTGAGTTCCCCGATCATGTTCACGTAGCGGTCGGTGAGAGCCTCGGGGTCGGGCTCGACCGCGTAGCCCCAGCCGCCGCCGGACCAGGTGTGGCCGACCACGGGCAGGGCCAGGCCGCCGTACTCGCCGATGACGTTCGCCCTGGTGCCTTCGGGTTTGCCGGGGTTGCCGGGGCCCGGGTAGATGTGGAAGTCCTTGACGTCGCCGTTGCCGCCGTCGACCGCGCCGCAGCAGTTGACGCCGCTCATGTTGTTCACCAGGCGACTCGGGTCCCAGCTCTTGACCAGGTCGGCGACGCGGGCCTGGTCGTACTGGCCCCAGCCCTCGTTGAACGGCACCCACATCACGATCGACGGGCTGCTGCGGTGCTGGTCCACCAGCTCGCGCAGCTCGGCCTCGAACTGCGGCCTGTCGGTGGTGCGGAAGGCGGCGGGCATGTCCTGCCAGACCAGCAGGCCGAGCTTGTCGGCGTAGTGGTACCAGCGGTCGGACTCCACCTTGACGTGCTTGCGCACGGCGTTGAAGCCGAGCGCCTTGGTCTGCTCGAGGTCGTAGCGCAGGGCCTCGTCGGTGGGTGGCGTGTAGATGCCGTCCGGCCAGAAGCCCTGGTCGAGCGGGCCGATCTGGAAGACCGGCTGCCCGTTGAGCAGCATGCGGTTGCCGGAGAGCGTGATGGAGCGCATCCCGAAGTACGACTCCACCCTGTCCTCCCCCCTGTCCGACTTGAGTTTGACCTCCAGGTCGTACAGGTGCGGGTCGTCCGGGGTCCACAGCTTGGGGTTGCGCACCGGCAGGCGCAGCTCCTTGCCGACCTGGCCGCGGACGGTGCCGACGACTCTGCGGCCGTCCCTGGCGGTCACCGTGGCGGTGCCCTTCGAGCCGTGGACGGTGACGTACAGGGACTGGCCGCGCAGGTCGGGGGTGGTGTCCACGCGGTCGATGCGGTCCTTGCCGACCGGCTCGATCCAGACGGTCTGCCAGATGCCGGACACGGCGGTGTACCAGATGCTGCCCGGGTTGAGCCGCTGCTTGCCGATGGCCTGGGCGCCCTCGTCGGTGGGGTCGTAGACGCCGACAACGAGCTCCTGCGGGCCCGAGCGCTTGAGCGCCGCGGTCACGTCCACACTGATCCGGTCGTAGCCGCCCTTGTGGGTGGCCACCTGCTTGCCGTTGACGTAGATCGCCGCGTCCCAGTCGACGGCGTCCAGGTGCAGCAGCAGCCGCTCACCCTTCCAGGAGCGAGGCACCTCGAACGTGCGGCGGTACCACATGCGCTCCTCGTGCCGGCCGATGCCGGACAGCTGCGACTCCACCGGGTACGGGACCACGATGCGCTCGGCCAGCCGCCGGCCGAACGGCGCGGCCTCGCCCTCCTTGGCCGGGGCGAACTCCCAGGTGCCGTTGAGGCTGCGCCAGCGGTCCCTGACGAGCTGCGGCCTGGGGTACTCGGGCAGCGGGTCGGCCGGGTTCACGTCGTCGGCCCACCGGGTCTTGAGCACGTAGGTGGAGACGTTGACCACGTGCGCGAAGGGGTAGGCGGCCAGCGGGGTGCCGTCGGCGTAGGTGATGCCGCCGTTGCCGTCGTAGGAGGTGCGGACGGTGCTGCCCGCCTTGGACGGGACCGGATATTTCAGCTTCAGCTCGACTACTTCAGGACTTTTCTGGATTGCGGAGGTTACCGGCCAGGAGGCCGCGCCGACCGTGAACCCCAGCTTCGCCGCCGCGTCGGCGGGCAGCGGGGCCAGGGGCTTGGCGTAGGTGAGCGTCGCGACGTCGCCGGCCGCGTTCAGCCTGGCGTCGTACGGGCCGTCCGGCTGGAAGTCGGCCGGCACGGTGAACGCCTCCGCCGGCACGATCGCCTTCGGCTGGCTCGGGCTCTGCCAGCGCAGGCGCAGGTTGGCGCCGCCGTAGTGCTCGAAGTACTCGACCTTGACGTCGTACTTCCTGCCCGCCTCCAGGGCGATCGGGGTGCCGGTCTGCTCCAGGTCCCAGTCGTCCACCCAGTGGTCGATGATCGGCTGACCGTCCACCCACAGGCGGAAGCCGTTGTCGCCGATGATGGAGAAGGTGTAGGTCTCGGAGTACTTCGGCGTGATCTGCCCCGTCCACCTGACGGTGACGTCATCCTCCCTGCCGGTCAGCAGCTGGAACGTGGGGTTGAGGTCGGCCATCTCGAGGTTCGGGTCGATGATGCTCGCCTTGAGCTCGGCGAAGTCGAACTGGCCCGCCGCCGAGGCGAGGTAGTAGTCGCCGCGCAGCCCGTTCCGCTCGGGAAGGGCCGCGGATCCGGCCGAGGCGGGGGCCGGCGTCTGCCATAACAAGCACATCAGCACGGACAGCAGCAATGCGAGGCGCTTACGCACGGGGAGTTCCTTTCGGAAGGCGCCGATCAGGTTCGGACAGCTTTTGACCCTGACACGCTCCAAAGTAAGCATCAGCGGACCGAGCCGGTCAAGATTTCCGATCAAATTCGTTCGCGTTCGGTCAGAGGTGAACTTCACTTGGCCTGTCGACTATGATCGGGACGTGAGCGACACGCAGAGTGACGGACGCAGGCCCGTGTTCGCCGCTGAACGCCGGCAGCGCATCATCGAACTGGTGCGCGCGAACGGCGCCGTGTCGCTGCGGGAGCTGGCCCAGGCCGTGCACTCCTCCGAGGTGACCGTCCGCCGCGACCTGCGCGCGCTGGAGTCGGAGGGCCTGCTCAACCGCCACCACGGCGGCGCGACGCTGCCGGGCGAGTTGTCCCGCGAGGCCGGCTACACGCAGAAGGTGTCACTCGAGTCGGCCGAGAAGGCCGCCATCGCCGACCTGGCCGGCGCCCTCGTCGAGGACGGCGACGCCATCGTGGTCGGCCCAGGCACCACCACCCAGGAGTTCGCCCGCCGTCTGACCAGGCACGCCGAGCTGGCCGTGGTGACCAACTCGCTGCTGGTCGCGCAGGTGCTGTCCGCCTCGCCGCGGGTGGAGGTGATGCTGACCGGCGGCACGCTGCGCGGCTCGATCCTGGCCCTGGTCGGCAGCGCGGCCGAGCACTCCCTGGCCGGGCTGCGGGTGCGCCGGGCCTTCATCTCCGGCAACGGCCTGACCGCCGAGCGCGGCCTGTCCACGCCCAACATGCAGGTCGCCGGCGTCGACCGGGCGCTGGCCGGGGCGGCGGAGGAGGTCGTGGTGCTGGCCGACCACACCAAGATCGGCGTCGACACGATGGTGCAGACGGTCGCGCCGGACCGGATCGACCACCTGGTCACCGACGACGCCGCGCCCCGCGACGTGCTCGACGACCTGAGCGCGCGCGGTGTCCGGCTGCACATCGCCGAGATCTAGCCCGATTCCCCCTTTTTTCTTACGCCCGGATCTGATCGAATGTGACAGGCCCGTTACTATAACGTTTCCTACCTCGACCACCATCGAGGCGGAGGCAACCGTGCTGCAGGTCGCTGGCGTTCTCAAGGCGTTCCAGGGTGTCACCGCCCTCGACCACGTCACCATGTCCGTGCGCGCGGGAGAGGTGCACGCCCTCGTGGGCGGCAACGGCGCCGGCAAGTCGACCCTGGTCAAGGTGCTGTCCGGCGTCCACCAGCCGGACGCGGGCGAGCTGCGCCTGCTCGGGGAGCCGGTCAGGTTCGCCGGTCCGGCCGACGCCAGGCGGGCCGGGATCGCCACGATCCATCAGGAGACGAACCTCGTACCGACGATGAGCGTGGCCCGCAACCTGCTGCTGGGCAGGGAGCCCAGGGGGCGGCTCGGGCTGATCGACGCCGCCGCCGTGCACGCCCGCGCCGAGGAGACACTGGCCGCGTACGGGCTCGACGTGGACGTGCGCCGCCCGCTCGGGTCGCTGGGCGAGGGCGCGCGCCAGATCGTCGCCCTGGCCAGGGCCGCCTCGGCGGACGCCCGCCTGGTCATCATGGACGAGCCCACCACGGCGCTCGACCACGCCGAGCTGGAGACCCTGTTCGCGGCCGTGACCACGCTGCGTGAGCAGGACCGCTCGGTCATCTACGTCACCCACCGCCTGGAGGAGCTGTACGGGATCTGCGACCGCGTCACGGTGCTGCGCGAGGGCAGGGTCGTGCACACGGGCCCGCTGGCCGGGCTCGACCGGCTGCGGCTGGTCTCGCTCATGCTGGGCCGGCCCTTCCACCCCGTGGAGCCCGCCGCCCAGCACGGCGAGCCCGGCGTGCCCGGCGACGTGCCCGTCCTGGAGGCCAAGGGCCTGACCCGCCACCACGTCCTGGACGGGGTGTCGCTGGAGATGCGCGCGGGCGAGGTCGTCGGGCTCGGCGGCCTGCTCGGCGCCGGCCGCAGCGAGACGGCCCGCGCCATCGCCGGCGTGCTCCCCGTGGACGCCGGCCAGGTGACCGTGGCCGGGGCGCACGCGCGTAAGTGGTCGATCAGGAGCGCCGTACGCGCCGGGGTCGGGCTCGTGCCGGAGAACAGGAAGACCGAGGGCATCGTGCCCACTCTGTCGGTACGCGACAACATCGCCCTGGCCGCCCTGCCCCGGCTGTCGCGGGCGGGGATCGTGTCGGACGCGCAGGTCGACAACATCGTGGCCACGTTCATGCGGCGGCTGGGCATCAAGGCCGTCTCCCCCAGGCAGCCGGCCGGCGAGCTGTCGGGCGGCAACCAGCAGAAGGTGCTGCTGGCCCGCTGGCTGGCCATGCACCCCAAGGTCCTGCTGCTGGACGAGCCGACCCGGGGGGTGGACGTGGCGACCAAGCTGGAGATGCAGGCGCTGCTGGACGAGCTGGCCGTGGACGGGCTGGCCATCCTGCTGATCTCGTCGGACGTGTCCGAGCTGGTGGAGAACTGCGACAGCGTGGTGGTGCTCAGGGACGGGGCGATCACCGAACAACTGACCGGCCCCGAGGTCACCGAAGACCGCCTCCTGTCCGCCCTCGCCAAGGACTGACCCGCCCGCCACCAGTCACCGACGCTTCCCGTACGTCCTCGCGCAGGACTGATCGGCACCGGACCCGCCGATCGCCGCGAAGA
Source organism: Nonomuraea fuscirosea (assembly GCF_035917475.1). Lineage (NCBI taxonomy): Bacteria > Bacillati > Actinomycetota > Actinomycetes > Streptosporangiales > Streptosporangiaceae > Nonomuraea > Nonomuraea fuscirosea. The sequence goes on from NZ_CP109074.1 coordinate 5,312,769, forward strand.
GGTCCGTCGGCGCATAAGATCACCTCATACGGTCCGGTACGACCGGCCCGCCCCCGCCGCCGTGGCGGCCCCGGCCCGAGGGGAGCATCTCATGAGCATCAGTCCGCAGCAGCTGCGCGACCTGGCCGCCCGTGCCGAGGCGCTGGCCACCGAGGTGCGGGCGCTGTGCGACAGCGCCCCTGCGGCGGCGGCCGAACGCGATCCCCTCCAAGCCGCCCGGCACGCCGCCGGCTGGCTGGACCGGGGCGGCGAGGACCTCCAGCGCGCGGCCGGCGACCTGGCCAGGATCCGCTCCCTGCTGGAGCGCCGGTGCGGCATCCCGTGGGGCGTGTGCCCCGAGCACGGCAACACCCTGTCGTACAGCGTCAACGTCACGACCTGCCGCGTGTGCGGCCGCACCTGGGAACGCGACCGGCGCGGTCAGCCGTGCCAGGAGCGGGTCACCTGGAAGGTGACGGACCGGGCAGGCACGGTGACGACCATGTGCGACGGCCACGTCCTCGGCGCCCGCGCCACCACCCAGGGCGCCACCTTCACCCGCCTCGACGCCGAACTCTCCCAGCCGTGAGCCCGGTCAGGGGCCCTCCTGAGCTGACGAAGACCCGGACCGTGCCCACCAGCCATGAGCCCCACCGAGCTGACGAAGACCCGGACCGGGCCCACCAACCGTGAGCCCCGCCGGACCCGACGGAAACCGGGCCTCCTCCCCCAGCCCGAAGCCCAGCCATGACCCCGGCATGAGGCGGCGGAGACCGGTCCACGACCAGCGGCCCTGCCCTGGGTCAGGCGCGACCAGGCCCCAGAGCTGGTCCTGCCCTGGGCCGAATCGCGATCAGGCCCCGTCCTCGACCCGACCGGATCACCGCGCAGGCCGACCCGCCGGGCGTTCAGCCTGCCGGGCGGCTTGTACAGCCCGAGTCGTCAGAGTGCGCGGGCGAAGAGGGCGCGCAGGGTGGTGAAGTGGCGTTCGCAGGCGGCCTCGTCGTACATCGACGTGTCCGACATCGAGTAGCCGTGCGGCGCTCCGGCGTACACCTCGTTGGCGGCGGTCAGGCCGGCGTCCTTGAGCGCCCGTCCGAGCCTCTCGACGGCCTCCGGGTCCATGGACGGGTCGTTGTCGGCGTGACCGAAGACGAACTCGGCGCGGGCCGTGGCCAGGCTCAGGTGCGGGCTGTCGGGCGCGTCGGTGGCCAGGCCGCCGCCGTGGAAGCCGCCGACGGCGCCGACCTCGGCGGGGTGGGCGCCGGCCGCCCGGATGGCCAGCCGCGCCCCCATGCAGTAGCCGGTCACTCCCACCGGCCCGGCGGACACGCCGTCCTGGGCCCGCAGCGCGGCCAGGTAGCTCGCGTTGTCGGCCGTCACCCGCTCGGTCGTCAGCGAGCCGATCCGCGGCCCGACGGTCGCGAAGAACTTCTCCCGCTCCCCGGGCAGCCGCAGGTCACCCGTCGGCGAGGTCTCCGCGGCGGTGCCCTCGCGGTAGAAGATGTTGGGCGCGAGCACGACGTAACCCCAGCTCGCGATCCGGTCGGCCATCTCGTGGATCCTGGGACGCAGCCCGATCGCGTCGATGATGAACAGCACGCCCGGGTGCTCGGCGGAGTCGTCGGGACGGGCCAGCCAGGCTTCCGCCGTGCCGTCGGGAACGGGAATCTCGATCATCATTTCGCACTCCCTGGCAAAGAGGACTCATCAAGCACGCCCGGACGCCGTCATCATGCGGGCACGGCGACGCGGCGCAGGAAGCCGGCGGAGAAGCACGATGCCGACGCGCCCACCGTATCCCGCGCCGCGACGCACGCGAGCCGGGCGAGGTGAGCCACGGCGGCAGGATCGCCGTCGGATCCAGGCCGGCCCGTACGAGGAGATGATCTCCACAGGGTGCGTTGACTTCGTCATGCCTCACGAGAAAGGGTGAGGTTCTCCGGAGACCAGGAGGTCGTGGTGCGTCCGCATACGAAAGTCATCCTGACGGCTTTGGGAGCTTTCGCCCTCTTTTTATCGCTCACCCGGGACGCGGACGGACTCTGGGCCATCTCGGTCGCAGGCTTCTTCACCTACCTGCTCATCGCGCTCATCATGCGCGACCCTCCAGACGGAGGCGGCGGCCACGGCCGGAGTGCCTACCGCGACGGAGGCGCTGGATATGACCGGGGTGGGAGCGGCTCAGGGGGATTCGGTGACGGCGGCGGGGACGGAGGCGAGTAGCGCACGGCTGCCCATGACCAGGGGTTCTCGTGGTGAGACGGCCGTGCACCTCAGTACACCGAGATGTGCGGGTGGTCGTAGTGGTTGGCGGTGGTGCCGCCGCGGTCGGACATCGTCCGCCAGCCGCCCGTGCGGGTGTGCCAGATGCGCTGCCGGTAGATGATGTACATGATGCCGAGCCGCCTGGCGTTCTTGATCGCCCAGGCGGCGATCTCCTCGCCGCGTTTCAGCTCGGCGCCCGACGGCAACGCGCCGCCGCGGCTCAGCATGAAGTCGCAGGCACGCCCGAGCGGATGCTCGCCGCCGTCCTGGATCGCCCGGTAGCACCCGATCCCGTACGGCACCTGGAAGCGCTGCTGGATGAGCTCCTTGACCAGCCGCATGCGGGGTGTGACGTTGTCCGTCCCGGCGGGCAGCTGGGGCACCCAGGTGCCGTCGGGGCGGCGCACCCCCGGGGCGGTGTAGAGCAGGTCGATCCGGTCCTTGATCTTCTCGATCTGCTTCTCGGCCTTCTTCTTGCGCTTCTCCAGTTCCTCGGTGCTCGCCTGGAGTTCCTCGGTACGGGCGGCGGCGTCCTGCTCGGCCTGACGGCGATCGTCGCGTACCCGGGCGTAGCCGCTCAGCCTGGCGTCCTGGAGGTCGATCATGTGCTGGGCCAGCGCCATCCGGGCGAGCAGCGCCGACGGGTCACCCTCGGAGGTGAGCAGGCCGGCCGTGCCGGGATCGCCGCCGATGTACTTGGCGAGGGCCATGGCCCGCAGTTCGGTGGACTGGCGGTCGTAGACCTCCTGGGCGGCGGACAGCTTCTCGCGCGCCGCCTTCTCCGCCCGCTCCGCCTTCTGCCCGGCGACGCGGCTCTCGTAGTAGTCGGCGATGAGCTTGTCCGAGTCCTTCTGCAGCTCGGCCAGTTCCTTCTTCAGCTGCTTGGCGGTGGGCTTGGGGGCCGCCTGTGCTGAAGCCGCCCGCTCTGGGGCCGCCGCGAGCAGCAGCACCAGGGTGAGACAGGCGAGGGTCGTACGGGCCGGGGCGCGCAGCCGGTCGGCAGAGGACGCAACCGCCACTCTTCTCCTTACCCTGGGGCACGCAGGGCAGGTTCCGGTCACGTGCTATTCGGGCCGGGGGCCGCCCTCTATTCGACGCACGATAGTAGAGATCACACGTTCCGGCATGCAATCACGATTTTCCGGTATCGCGTCCTTTGCGCGTTCTGCGGACCACGATCTGCCGTCCGAGCAGCACCGAGCCGGGCACCACGAGGAATCCCAGCAAGCTGGTGCCCAGGCCGAGCCCGACGTCGGCGTCCACCAACCCGTCACCCTCGCCGCCGAGCACCGGCAGGCCGAGTGACACGCTGACCGACAGGGAGATCAGCGGCTCGCGGCCGGGCGGGTTCGTCGCGGGAGGCTCGGGCGGCTCGTCGCCGTTGCCCGGCGGATCGTCGTCAGGGGGCGGCGTGACGGGCGGTGTCGCCGGCGGTGTCGTGGGGGTCCTGGTGGGCGGGCTGGACCGCGTCGGCTCGCGGGTGGGCTCCCGGGTGGCGGTGGGGCGGCTCGTACGGGTGCGCGTGGGCCGGCTGGTCGGCCGGGTGGCCGGCGGCGGGGTCGCGACCGGCCCGCCCGTGGTGGGTCCCGCCTCGGACGGCGGATCGGCCGGCGTGGGGCCCGAGGTGCGGCCGGGGGTGAAGTCGGGGGTGGCCGGATCGGAGGCGGCCGGTTCCGTCGGCTCCGGCGCGCCGGACTCCGGCGCGGAGGACGCGGTGGGCGCGGCGGTGAACGGCGGAGCCGACGTGGCGGGCGGCAGGGCGCTGCCGGTCCCCGGCCCCGGGCCGTCCCCGAGGATCACGAACGCCGACACCACGGCCGCGGCCGTGACCACCACCAGCCCGCCGGTCATCGCCAGCTTGCCCGCGGGCGAGAGCGTGCTCTGCGCGAGGCTCGTGGCCGTGCCGCCGTCACCTTCCACCCCGCTTCCCGCGCCGCCGGCCGCCGCCCGGGCATCGGGCAGCAGGGCGGCCAGCGGCAGGAGCAGGATCCCGAGCCCGGCCCGTCCGCGCCGCTCCCACTCCTCCCCGTACGCCTCCCGCGCCGTCTCCTCCAGCCTGGCCAGGAACGCCTGCGCCGACTCGGGCCGCGCCGAAGGGTCCTTGGCCAGGCCGTGCGCGAGCAGCGGGCGCAGCGGCTCCTCGACGTCCTCCAGCGGCGGCGGCACGTGCTGGTGCTGGTAGGCGAGGGCGGCGACGTTCTCGCCGTGGAAGGCGCGGTGGCCGGTCAGGCACTCGTAGAAGACCAGGGCGGCGGCGTACACGTCGGTCGCGGCCCCGGCCGGGGCGTCGTCCCACTGCTCGGGCGCCATGTACGGCGGCGTCCCCGCCAGCTCGGCGTTCTCCCCGAAGCGGGCGGCCACGCCGAAGTCGACGAGCTTGCTGTCGCCGTCCTGCGTGATCATCACGTTCTCCGGCTTGAAGTCGCGGTGCACGACCCCGTGCCGGTGCGCCTCCGCCAGCCCGAGCAGCGCCCCCTTGAGCACCACCAGCGCCGCCTCGGGCCCGGTCGCGCCCTCGTCCGCCAGTAATCGCCGCAGCGTGACGCCGTCGACCAGCTCCATCACGATGACGGCGTCGTCGCCGGATTCGACGTAGTCGAGCACCCGGGCGGTGTGCGGGCTGTCGATCTCCTTGATGAGCAGGGCTTCGGCGCGGAAGCGGGCCACGAAGCCGGCGTCCTGGCGCAGCGGGGCGGACAGGTGCTTGACCGCGACGGCCAGCCCGTCGGAATCGCGCACGGCGAGCATGACCCGGCCGGTCCCGCCATGACCGAGTTCCCGGATCTCCGTGTAGCCGGGAACCTCCATGATGGGGACCTCCTGACCGGATAAAGATCCTGATGTCAGGACGTTATCCCCGCGTCACACCGGGTGTCGACCCCTTCGCGGGAGCGGCCGCCGGACATGCCGGAATCGGTATCCCACGATGATCCATAGGAGATCCGGGTCCGCGAGACCGGGTCAGGAGGGCGGGTCCGAGGGGAGGGGGCGGGCCTGAGCGGGCGGGCGGAGGTCAGGCGGCGGGGCGGAGGAGGTGAGCGGGGTCAGGCGGCGGGGCGGAGCGGGCGGGCGGTCAGGAGGTTCCGGACGTTGCGGGCGGCCGTGCGGCCGGCTCGGTTGGCGCCGGTGGTGCTGGCCGAGGGGCCGTAACCGACGAGCTGGAGCCGGGGTTCCCTGATCACCTGCGTGCCGTCCACCCGGATGCCGCCGCCCGGCTCCCTCAGCTTGAGCGGGGCGAGGTGGTCGAGCGCGGAGCGGAAGCCGGTGGCCCAGACGATCGTGTCGGCCGCCACGTACGTGCCGTCGTCCCAGACCACCCCGTCCGCCACGATGCGGCCGAACATCGGCAGCCGGTCGAGAGCGCCCTTCGCCAGCGCCTCGCGGACGACGACGCTGTAGGTCAGCCCGGTCACCCCGACGACGCTCTGCGGCGGCAGCCCGGCGCGCACGCGCTCCTCGACCATGGCCACGGCCTCCCGCCTGGCCTCCTCGCCGAAGTCGTCGTCCCTGAAGACGGGCGGCCGCCGGGTGACCCAGGCGGTCGCGGCGGCCACGCCGGCGATCTCGGACAGCACGTGCATCGCCGACGCCCCGCCGCCCACCACGACCACGCGCCGCCCCGCGAACCCGGCCGGTCCCCGGTAGCCGGCGTAGTGGAGCTGCCGGCCCGCGAAATCGGCCGCGCCGGGATAGTAGGGCCAGTACGGGCGCGTCCAGGTGCCGGTGGCGTTGACGACCGCGCGGGCGGCCCACCGCCCCGCGTCCGACTCGACCAGCAGCCGGCCGGCGTCCAGGTGGCCGACGGCGGTGACCTTGGCCGGGCGCACGACGTCCAGCCCGATCTCGCGCTCGTAGCCGGCGTAGTAGGCCGGCACCGCCTCGGCGGCGGGACGCCCGCCGTCGGAGCCGGGCGTCCTGGGCACGCCGGGCAGGTCGAAGACGCCGTGCACCTTGTCCATGGTCAGCGAGGGCGAGCGGTGCCGCCACGCCCCTCCCGGCCCTTCGGCCGCGTCGAGGACGACCGGCTCGAACCCGAACCGGCGCAGGAAGTACGCGCTGGACAGGCCCGCCTGCCCGGCGCCGATCACCACGACCTCGCTGCTGTGCTCCACGGTCGGTGCAACCACACCGCCCCGCCGCCTCTTCCCGCGCGCGGACGGGAACCCCGGCCTGGACGGGCTCCGCGTCCGCCGCCGGCCCGGGCTCCCGACCGCGCGTCAGCAGCGGATCGTCAGGAGCGCGGTGGCACCGGGGCGGTCGAACCGCGGACGACCAGTTCCGTCGCCAGCTCCACATGATGGGAGTCGATCCGCTCCCCCGCCGCCAGCCGTAACGCCGTACGCAGCGCGACCCCGCCCATCTCCCGCAGCGGCTGCCGGATGGTCGTCAGCGGCGGCGAGGTCACCTGGGCGATCTGGGTGTCGTCGAACCCCACGATGCTGAGGTCCTCGGGGATGCGCAGCCCGCGCGCCCGCGCCGCCTCCATGATCCCGACGGCCATCTCGTCGCTGCCCGCGAAGATCGCCGTCGGGGCGCGCGGCAGGTCGAGCACCGCCGCCCCGCCCGCCACCCCGCTGTGGTAGCGGAAGTGGCTGGAGCGCACGTAGCCGGGCAGGACGGGCGCGCCCTCGGCCTCCATGGCGGCGCGGTAGCCGTGCAGCCGCGCCTGGTTGCAGGCGGCGGTGGCCGGGCCGCCGATGTAGGCGATGCGCCGGTGCCCCAGGGACAGCAAGTGGTGGGTGGCGGCCAGGCCGCCGGCGAAGTTGGTCGAACCGACACTGGTGACGCGGGTACGCGGCAGGTTGAGCGGGTCGATGAGGACGAGCGGCAGCCGGGCCCTGGCCAGCGCGGCGGGCTGCCCGGCGGTCAGCTCGCCGGTGACGGCGATCAGCGCGCGCCGCCCGGCCGCGACCAGCTCGCGGGCCCAGGCGGTGGTGCGCTCGGTGCCGCTCCTGATGCTGACCACGATCCCGACGCCCTCCTCGGCGCCCGCGGCCACCGCGCCCTGGACGATCTCGGTCGAGTACGCGTTCAGGTCGGTGTCGAACTGCACCTCGACGGTGGCCAGCCCGGCCGGCTCGCGGCGGGGCGCGGGCGCGACGTACTCGTGTTCCTGCAGCAGCGACTGCACCAGCGACCGGGTGGCGGGCGAGACGTCGCTGCGGCCGTTGAGCACCTTCGAGACGGTGGCGACCGACACACCCGCCGAGGCCGCCACCGTCGCCAGCGTGGCCCGTCTAGGACTGGGCGGCATCGGCACCCCCCTGCCTGCTGCCGTTCGCTCCCTCGATCATGGTCTCGATGTCGTCGGTTCTCCCGTTCTCGATCTCTACGGTGGTCACGAGCCGCCGGTCGTGGCCGACGTGGCGGGCCGGCCCGGTCAGCCGGACCGTGCCGCGGCAGGGCAGGTCGGCCGCCGAGGTGCCGGCGAGCACCTCGATGTCGCCGGGCTCGACGACGCGGCGCAGGTCGCGGCCGGTGAACGCGGTGCGGTCGGCGTGCACGCCGAAGCTGACCCGCGTGCTCTCCCCGGGTTCGAGCCGGACTCTGGCGTAGCCGGTGAGCTGCCGGACCGGCCGGGTGACCTGGGCCACGACGTCGCGCAGGTAGAGCTGGACGACCTCCTCGCCGGCCCGGCCGCCGGTGTTGCGCACGGCGAGCGAGACGGTGAACTCCCCGTCGGTGGGCACCTCGGTGTCGCTGATCCGCAGATCGGACAGCTCGAAGGAGGTGTAGGAGGCGCCGTGGCCGAAGGGGAACAGCGGCGTCGGGTCGAGGTTGCTGATGCCGTGGCTGTCGGCGCCCAGCGGCGGCTGCAGGTAGGTGCCCGGCTGCCCGCCGGGTGTGCGCGGGATCTGCACGGGCAGCCGGCCGACCGGCTGGACCCGGCCGGACAGCACGCCGGCGATGGCCGCTCCGCCCTCCTCGCCGGGCATGAACGCCTGGACGAGCGCGGCGGCCGACGCGTGCACCTCGCCGAGCGCGTACGGACGCCCCGAGACGACGACCACGACGACCGGTGTGCCGGTGGCGGCCAGCTCGGCCAGCAGGTCGGCCTGCGCGCCGGGCAGCCGCAGGTCCTCGGCGTCGCAGCCCTCACCCGAGGTGCCGTGCCCGAACAGGCCGGCCAGGTCGCCCACCACGGCCACGCACACGTCGGCATCGCGGGCGGCGGCCAGCGCGGCGGCGAAGCCGGAGCGGTCGTCTCCGCGCACGTCGCAGCCCCGCTCGTAACGCAGCTCGGCGTCCGGCAGCTCGCGCGCGAGCGCGTCGAGCACGGTCGGCGCGTCGAGGCCGAGCCCGAGGCCCGGGTGCCGGGGCAGGACGTGGTTGGGGAAGGCGTAGCAGCCCATGAACGTCCGCGGGTCGTGGGCGGCGGGCCCGACGACGGCGACGCGGCGGGGCGCGGTGCGGCCCTCGCCGAGCAGCGGCAGGGCGGTCCCGGCGTCGAGCAGGATGATCGACCGCTCGGCCAGCTCCCTGGCCAGGGCGCGGTTGCCCGGCGAGTCGAGGTCCACGGACTCCGCGCCGGCGACCGAGTCCTCGGGGGTCCAGCCGGGGTCGAGCAGCCCGAGCTCGGCCTTCTGGGTGAGCAGGCGGCGCACGGCCCGGTCGATCAGCGCCTCGGGCAGCTCGCCGCGGCGCACCGCTTCGGCCAGGTTCCGGCCGAAGCCGAGGGTGTCGGGCAGTTCGACGTCGATGCCGGCGCTGAGCGCCCGGACACCCGCTTCAGCGGGGTCGGCGGCGACGTGGTGCATGGTGGCCAGGAACGGGACGGCCCAGTAGTCGGAGACGACGGTGCCGGTGAACCCCCACTCCTCGCGCAGCACCTCGGTCAGCAGCCACGGGTCGGCCCCGGCGGGGACGCCGTCGACGTCGGAGTAGGAGTTCATCACCGAGCGGGCGCCGCCGAGCGCGATGGCCGCCTCGAAGGGCGGCAGGATCATGTCCATCAGCTCGCGCCGGCCCATCGGCACGGGGCCGTGGTTGCGGGCGGCGCGCGAGGCGGAGTAGCCGGCGAAGTGTTTGAGCGTGGCGATGATCCCGGCGCTCTCCAGGCCGCCCACGTAGGCGGCGCCGAGGGTCGCGACGAGGTACGGGTCCTCCCCCATGGTCTCCTCGACCCGGCCCCACCGGTAGTCGCGGACCACGTCCAGCACCGGCGACAGCCCCTGGTGCACGCCCACGGCCCGCATGTCGCGGCCGATCGCGGCGGCCATCCGCCGCACCAGCCCGGGGTCGAACGTGGCCGCCCAGGCGATGGCCGCGGGGTAGACGGTGGCGCCGTAGGCGGTGAAGCCGGTCAGGCACTCCTCGTGGACGATCGCCGGGATGCCCAGCCGGGACGCCTCGACGACGGCCCGCTGCAGCCGGACGACCTCGGCCGCTCCCTGGGCGGCGGTGAGCGGAGCGCTGCCGTGGACGCGGGTGAGGTGACCGAGCCCGTCACGGACGGCCTCTTCCAGGGGGACGGTGCCGGAGGCGGCGAACACGTCCTGCATGGGGGCCACGTTGAGCGTCTCGGGCTCCGGCCCCGCGCCCGGGTCGGGGGCGGGATCCTGATCGGGCTCCAGCATGTCGTTGCCGATCCACCGGCTGCCGAGCTGGCCGATCTTCTCCTCCAGGGTCAGCTCCGCGAGAAGGGCGTCGACGCGGTCGGCCACGGCGAGCGCCGGATCCTGCCATGGGCCCAGGGCCCGGTCCGTCGTGGGGGTCCGGTCTAGAGCCGTCATCTACTGCACTCCTTAAAAAGGTGCGGCGCTGTCGCAAGTTTTCGAAATGTTTCGAGACTGTGACCGACTTGCCGCGCCGAACCTTCATCATCCGAAGCGCCAGCTGAAGGCGTGCGCGAGAGTACCTTACACGCGCTCGCCGGGATTTCCAGGGCTTCGTTGATCGACAAGGTCTTGACACCCTTATTGCCGAAACCTAGATTGGCGAACCCCGCGGTCATGTCGAAAATGTTTCGATGAGCTGACACGAGGAGGGGTGGAAGAGTGGCATCGCCGCGATGCCGTTCCACGACCGCCGGCCATCTCATCAGTTGCGCATCCAGTGACCAAACGCGCCGCGACCCCCCGGCCCGCGGCATTCGAGTACGGAGATCAGCGTGGAGCCCAGCACAACGTCTCGCCGCACTTTCCTCAGCCTCTCCATGGGTCTTCCCCTGGGAGCCGCGCTCGCCGCGTGCGGCAGTTCAGGACCCACCCAGACCGGCGCGGGCGGAGGCACCGGCGCCACGAGCGGCGGTGGTGGAGGTGGCGGCGGCGCGACCTATTGGTACCTGTCGACGCAGCCACAGGAGGGCGTGCGCACCAGGACGGTCGAGCGGTTCAACAAGGCCAACCCCAACGGCAAGATCACTGGTACGACGTTCCAGAACGACGCGTACAAGACGAAGATCAAGACGGCCATCGGCGCCGGCCAGGCGCCCACCATCATCTGGGGCTGGGGCGGCGGCGGTCTGCGCAGCTACGTCCAGGCCGGCCAGGTCGACGACCTGACCTCGTGGTTCGACCAGAACGCCGCCGTCAAGGACCGGCTGTTCCCCTCGTCCTTTGGCGCGGCCACCATCGACGGCAAGATCTACGCGATGCCGTGCGAGACGATGCAGCCGATCGTCCTCTACTACGACAAGCGCGCCTTCGACAAGATCGGCGCCCAGCCCCCGCAGTCGTGGGGCGACATCATGGACCTGGTGCCCAAGTTCAACGCCAAGGGCATCGCGCCGTTCTCGCTCGGCGGGCAGTCGCGCTGGACCAACATGATGTGGCTGGAGTTCCTCTTCGACCGCCTCGGCGGCCCCGAGGTCTTCCAGGCCGTGTTCGACGGCGAGAAGGACGCCTGGAACAACCCGATCGCGATCGACGCCCTGGGCAAGATGCAGGAGCTGATCAAGGCCGACGGGTTCGTCAAGGGCTTCTCCTCGATCACCGCCGACTCCAACGCCGACCAGGCGCTGCTCTACACCGGCAAGGCCGCGATGATGCTGCACGGCGGCTGGACGTACGGCAGCATGTCCACCGACGGCGGCGACTTCGTCTCCGGCGGCAACCTCGGCTACATGAACTTCCCGCCGATCGACGGCGGCAAGGGTGACCCCGGCAACACCGTCGGCAACCCCGGCCAGTACATGTCGATCTCCTCCAAGGCCACGCCGGAGCAGAAGGAGATCGCCAAGAAGTTCTTCTCCACCGAGCTGATGAGCGACCAGTCCGTCAAGGAGTGGGTGTCGACCGGCGCGGTGCCGATCGTCAAGGGCGCCGACGCCCAGTTCGCCGGCTCCAAGGACAAGGCCTTCCTCGACTTCGTGTACGGCATCGCGGTCAACGCCAAGTCCTTCGCCCAGTCGTGGGACCAGGCGCTCAGCCCGACCGCCGCCGAGGTGCTGCTCGACAACATCGCCAAGCTCTTCCAGATGTCGATCTCGCCGCAGCAGTTCGCCACGAACATGAACGCGGTCATCGGCAAGTGAGCGCGGTAGCGACCGCCACCCGGCCCTCCGCGAAGGCGGGCCGGGGCGGCGGCTCCCTCAGCTGGCTGGCCCTTCCCGCCCTGCTGTTCTTCGTCGCCTTCGGCGTGATCCCGCTCATCGGGGTCCTCGTGCTGAGCTTCACCCAGTGGGACGGGCTCGGCGAGATCCACCTCGCCGGATTCGACAGCTGGCGGGCCGTGCTGAGCGACCCCGGTCTCCCGCACGCGCTGTGGATCACCTTCCTGGTCATGGCGGCGTCCTGGGCGGTCCAGACGCCGGCGAGCATCCTCATGGGCGTCTTCCTGGCCGGGCACCAGCGCTATCGCGCGATCCTGTCGGTGCTGTACTTCATCCCGCTGCTGCTCAGCTCGGCGGCGCTGGCGATCACGTTCAAGGCGCTGCTCGACCCGAACTTCGGTCTCGGCGCGGGGCTGCAGATCCCCCTGCTGGTGCAGGACTGGCTGGGCGATCCGGTGCTGGCCTTCAGCGTGGTCATCTTCGTGGTGTCCTGGCAGTTCATCCCGTTCCACTCGCTGATCTACCAGGGCGGCGTGCGGCAGATCCCGCGTTCCATGTACGAAGCCGCGGAGCTGGACGGCGCGGGCCGCGTCCGCCGCTTCTTCAGCATCACGCTGCCGCAGCTCAAGTACACGATCATCACGTCGTCGACGCTCATGGTGGTCGGCTCGCTGACCTTCTTCGACCTGATCTTCGTGCTCACCGCGGGCGGTCCCGGCGACGCGACCCGGGTGCTGGCCCTGGACATGTACAAGCGCGGCTTCCAGGCCAACCTCATGGGGCCGGCCAGCGCGATCGCGGTCATCCTCGTCCTCGTGGGCCTCGTCCTGGCGCTGCTGCTGCGCCGGCTCGGCGGCCGCGACTCCACCCACAGCCAGCTCGAAGGGGCCTGACGCATGACGACCGTCCCCACCAGAGCCCCCGAGCGGCTCACCGCTCGCGGCCCGGAGCCGCGAGGCCACCGCCGCAGGCAGCGCCGCAGCCGCGAGCGCCCCAACTGGCTGGCCGGCGTCAGCAGCGTGATCTGGCTGGCGATCGTGATCGTGCCGATCTACTGGATCGTCATCACCAGCTTCAAGTCGCAGAGCAACTACTACGCCGAGAACCCGCTCGCGCCGCCGGCGGCGCCGACGCTGGCCAACTACGGCATGGTCATCGAGGCGGACTTCCCGCAGTACTTCGTCAACAGCGTCATCGCCACGCTCGGCGCCGTCGTGCCGGCCGTGCTGTTCAGCTTCATGGCGGCGTACGCGATCGTGCGGGCGGGCCGTGAGAGCCGGTTCCTGCGCTGGACGAACTCGCTGTTCCTCATGGGGCTGGCGATCCCGCTGCAGGCCACGGTCATCCCGATCTACCTGATCATCATCAGGCTGGGCCTGTACGACACGTTGCTGGCACTGATCCTGCCCTCGATCGCCTTCGCGATCCCCCTGTCGGTGCTGATCCTGGCCAACTTCATCAGGGACGTGCCGAAGGAACTGTTCGACTCGATGCGGATCGACGGCGCGACCGAGCAGGTGACGATGTGGCGGCTGGCGTTCCCGCTGACCCGCCCGGCCGTGGTCACGGTGACCGTCTACAACTCGCTGCAGATCTGGAACGGGTTCCTGCTGCCGCTGATCCTGACGCAGAGCCCCGACAAGCGCACGCTGCCGCTGGCGCTGTGGTCGTTCCAGGGTCAGTACAGCATCAACGTGCCCGCGGTGCTGGCCTCGGTCGTGCTGACCACGCTGCCCATCCTCATCCTGTACGTGGTGGGCCGCCGCCAGCTGCTCAGCGGCCTGACGGCGGGCTTCAGCAAGTGAGCTCCCGTTCGGCGTGATGGGCGGGCTTCACGTGAGCGCCCTTATGAGAGCGCTCTCGTGGCGGCCCAGGTGCTCGATGTTCGCCTCGTAGAAACGGTCGTCCCCGCGGGCGACGTGGCCGGCGAAGGCCGCGTCGCCCGCGGCGGCACGTTCGCGCATGAAGGCGACCAGGTGATGCAGGCGGGCCCGTGCCGTGCGCACCAGCGCCGCGCGGTCCGCCGCGCCGAGCCCGTAGGCGTCGGCGAACAGCCGCAGCCGCCGCGCCTGCTCACCGAGCGGCAGGCCGTCGTGGTCGCCGGGCTCGTGCAGCGGGAGGAACCGGTAGGCGGCGTAGGCCACGTCCCAGATGCGCGGGCCCGGGTGCGCCGTGTCGAAGTCGATCAGCGCGACCGGCCGCCCGTGCCGGAACACGCAGTTGTACGGCGCCACGTCCCCGTGGCAGACGACCTCGGCCGGCTCGACCGGCGGGAAGTACCAGACCGCGTCCGGCGGGGGCGCGAAATCCGCGGTGGCGTCGTGATAGCCGCGCAGCAGCCGGGCCGCCCGGGTCAGCGCGTCGTCGGTGCGTGACCACGCGGGCAGCGGATAGTCGGCGGCCTCGCCCGGCACGAAGTCGAGGACCTCCCGCCCGTGCTCGTCGAGCCCGTGCGCGCGCGGCGCGCCGGTGAACCCGCGCGCCTCCAGGTGCCGCAGCAGCGCGTGCACGGCCGGCGTCCAGGGGCCCGCCGGGCGGCGTACGGTGGCGCCCGCCCTGACCACGTGGTTCACGCCGCCGCCGGTCAGCACCTCTTCCCCGGGCACCGCCCCTCCTTGATCGCGTCCGGTCAGTGTGCCACGCGGTCTTCCGGCCACGCACCGCATTTTTCACCGGATTCCCAGGTAGAGCGGGTAGAACGGGCGTCATGGCGGCCGACTCACCCCTGGTGCTCGTGGTGGACGACGAGCCCAACATCCGCGAGCTGCTGCTCGACGCCCTGGAGCTGAACGGGTTCCGGGTGCGCACCGCCGCGTCGGGCACGCAGGCCCTCGACTCCGTCGGGCGGGAGCGCCCCGACCTCATCCTGCTGGACGTGATGCTGCCCGACCTCGACGGGTTCGCGGTGGCGCGGCGGCTGCGGCCGGACGGCGGCGGGCCGCCGGTGCTGTTCCTCACCGCGCGGGACACGGTGACCGACCGGATCGCGGGGCTGACGGCGGGCGGCGACGACTACGTCACCAAACCGTTCAGCCTGGAGGAGGTGGTCCTGCGCATCCGCGCCATCCTGCGCCGTACGGGGCCGCGCGAGGAGTCCTGCGACGACGGGCTGCTGCGGTACGCCGATCTGGAGCTGGACGAGGAGACCCGCGTCGTCCGGCGGAGCGGGCGGCCCGTGCACCTGTCGCCGACCGAGTTCGGGCTGCTGCGGTACCTGATGATCAACGCGGAGCGGGTGGTCAGCAAGTCGCAGATCCTCGACCGCGTGTGGGACCACGGTTTCGGGACCGACAGCCGGATCGTGGAGTCGTACATCAGCTATTTGCGGCGCAAGATCGACGCCGAGGGGCCGCCGCTGATCCACACCCTGCGCGGGGTCGGCTATTCGCTGCGTGACCAGAGCCTGCTGGAACGGGGCCGATGAGGCTGGTGCGCCCGATGGGGCGCGTGTGGCCGTTGCGGCGGCGGCTGCTGGCCGCGCTGCTGGGGCTGTCGGCGGCGGCGCTGACGGTGTTCGCGGCGGCGGGGGTGCTGCTGCTCGACCGGTCGCTGATGTCGCGGGTGGACACGCAGCTCACCGACTTCGCCGCCTCGTTCGCCAAGGGCCCGCCGCCGCCTCCGCTGCCCCGGCCGCCGGCGGCTCCGCCGGGCCGGGAGGTGGAGCTGCCCAGCCGGTTCCGGGTGGCCTTCTTCACCCCGTCGGGGACGGAGCTGCGCCGCGTGCCCGGCTCCGGCCAGGAGCCTGCCGTTCCCGCCCGCGCGGTCGCCGTCCCGCCGCCGGGCCCGTTCACGGTGCCGGCCAGGTCGGGCGCGGGCGAGTGGCGCACGCTCGTGCTGCGCCTGCCGGACGGCAACCGGGCCGCGGTCTCGATCTCCCTGGCGGACAACCGCGCCACCGTACGGCAGTTGTTGCTGATCGAGGCGGCGGCGGGCGCGCTGGTGCTGGTCCTGCTGGGGGCGCTCGCGCACGCCGTGGTACGGCTCGGGCTGCGCCCGCTGACCAGGATGGAGCGTACGGCCACCGCCATCGCGGCGGGCGACCTGGAGCGGCGGGTGTCCGACAGCGACCCGCGTACCGAGACCGGGCGGCTCGGCCACGCGCTCAATGTCATGCTCGGCCGCCTCGCCGAGGCGCTGCGCCAGCGGGAGCGCTCGGAGCGGCGGCTGCGCCACTTCCTCGCCGACGCCTCGCACGAGCTGCGCACACCGCTGACCTCCATCCGCGGGTTCGCCGAGCTCTACCGGCACGGCCGCGACGAGCGGGACCCGGCCGTGGCGCGCCTGCTGAGCCGCATCGAGAGCGAGGCGGAGCGGATGGGCGTGCTGGTGGCGGACCTGCTGCTGCTGGCGCGGCTGGACCAGGAGCGAGCGCTGGACCTGACCGAGGTGGACCTGCACGTCATCGCCGGTGACGTGGTGCACGGCGCGCGGGCCCGGCATCCCGGGCGCTCGATCGAGCTGGTGCTGAACGAGCCGGCGCGGGTGATCGGGGACGAGCACCGGCTGCACCGGGTGGTGGAGAACCTGGTCGGCAACGCCGTCGCGCACACGCCGGAGGAGGCGGCCGTACGGGTGCTGGTGGGCGAACGCGATCCGGCTACGGCGCTCGTCGCGGTGCGTGACGAGGGGCCTGGGATCGATCCCGAGCACCTGCCGCACGTCTTCGAACGCTTCTATCGCGCCGGCCCGCCCGGGGTCCCCGGCGGCGACTTTGCCGACGGCCCCGGTGGCGGGGGTGGCGGCTCCGGTGGCGGGGGTGGCGGCTCCGGTGGCGGGGGTTCCCGGACCGGCGGCCCGGGTGGTTCCGACTGCGGCCGGACCGGCGGCCGGGGTGGCGGGACCGGGCTGGGGCTGGCCATCGCGGCGGCGCTGGTCGAGGCGCACGACGGCCGGATCGAGGTGCGCAGCCGTCCCGGCCGGGGCACGGTCTTCCAGGTCCTGCTCCCCGTACGCGGCCCCGGAGGCTGAGCCCTCGTTCACCTTCCGTCCTGGGGTGGTTCACACATTATTCCCAGGTTGGTGCGGTCACCTGTGGGCTGACACGGAAGGAGAGACATGCTGCGTGGATTCCGCCGGCGCGCCGTCCCGGCCGACCGGCCCGCGCTCCCCCGCCCGGCCCCCGGCGAGGGAGGGCACGCGCTGCGCTCGCCCAGCAGGCTGCACGCGTTCAACCGGTACGAGATCAAGTATCTCGTGGACGCCCGGACGGCCGGCGAGCTGCGTCAGGAGATCGAGGGCCTGCTCGACCGCGACCGCCACAGCGGCGACGCCGGGTACGGCGTCTGGAGCGTCTACTACGACACCCGGCGGCTCCGCTTCTACTGGGAGAAGGTCGAGGGCCTGAAGTTCCGCAGGAAACTGCGCGTGCGCCATTACGGTGACCGGTTCGCGGTCACGCCCGACACCCCCGTGCACGTCGAGATCAAGCAGCGGGTCAACCGGGTCACGCAGAAGCGCCGGGTGCGGCTGCCGTACCGGGACGCGCTGCTGCTGTGCGACGGGCGCGAGCTGGTCGAGCACGAGCCGCCTGAGCGGGGCTTCCTGGAGGAGGTGCTCGACCTCGTCTGCCGGCTCGATCTGCGGGCCACCGCGATGACCGGCTACCAGCGGCACGCGTACGTGGGCCGCGGCGCCGACGTGGGCCTGCGGGTGACCTTCGACCAGCGCGTCCGCGGGCGGGACCGGGACTTCCACCTCGCCGCCGACGCCGAGAACCGGCTGATCGTGCCCGCCGGGAAGACGATCGTGGAGGTCAAGGCGAACGAGCGGGTGCCGTACTGGCTGACCGACCTGACCGCGAAGCGGAATCTTCAGGTGATCCGGGTCTCCAAGTACTGCCAGAGCGTGGAGGCGTACGGGCTGGCCCCGCGCTCGATCTTCCACATCCCCGGCCACGACCTCGGCCCCTTTCCCGACTCTGATCTGAATCACGGCCGCGCGTCGGCTCTGACGGCTCCCCCGGAGGGATGACCCCATGGACTTCTCGTTCCAGGACCTGTCCGGCACGTTCAGCGTGGCCGACATCGCGATCGCGATGGCCCTGTCGTTCGTGCTCAGCGCGATGATCGGCTGGGTCTACCGGGCGACGCACCGCAACGTCTCCTACAGCCAGTCATACGTGCAGACGCTGGTCGTCCTCGGCATGCTCATCTCGCTGATCATGCTGGTCGTCGGCTCGAACATCGCCCGCGCCTTCGCCCTGGTCGGCGCCCTGTCGGTGGTGCGCTTCCGCAACGCCATCAAGGAGACCCGCGACGTCGGGTTCATCTTCCTGGTGATGGGCGTCGGCATGGCCGTCGGCACCCGCTTCTACCTGCTGGCCGTGGTGGCCGCGGTGGCGATCTCGCTGATCGTCGTGGTGATGCACCGCTTCGACTGGTTCCGGCTGAACGTACGCCGCCAGGTCGTCAAGGTGCAGGTGCCCTCCGACGAGGACTACACCCAGGCGATCCAGGACGTGCTGCTGCGCCACACCGACGAGTTCGAGCTGGTCAGCATGGAGTCGATCAGGGCGGGCGCGCTGGTCGAGCTCATGTACACGACGAAGATCAAGAAGGGCGCCGAACCCGCCGACCTCATCGCCGCGCTGCGCGAACGCAACCACGGCCAGTCGGTCACGGTCCTGACCGGATACGACCAGACGGACCTGTGAGGTCCCCGTCATGGCACAGCCGAAGCGGCTCAAGCACCGCGTTCCCGTCAAACTCCGGCAACACTGGAAGCTGGTGGCCCTGTGCGCGGCTTTCCTGGCGACGTGCTGGGGGGTGCTCGGCAGTGGCACCATCCGCCCGTACGTCACCGCCTCCGGCACCGCCGGAACCGACGCCGCCGTACGGAACCTCACCGGGTCCAGGGAACTGTTCGACGCCTCCGCGCCGCACCAGGTGACCCTGACGTTCCGGGACGAGAGCTATCAGGACATGCTGAGCGAGTACTTCAAGGACGGCGACAAGAAGTACGTCGAGGCGGACCTGACCATCGACGGGACCAGGATCCCGAGCGTCGGCATCCGGCTCAAGGGCAACTCGACGCTGCAGGGGCTCACCTGGAAGGGGCAGTCGCGGGTACGGTCCGGACGAGCGGGCGGCATGCCGGGCGGGCAACCACCCGACGGCCTCCGCCCACCGAACGGCTTCCCACCGCCGGACGGCCAGGCTCAACCTGACGGCCAGACGCAGGGGAACGGGCAGACCCAGGGGGACGGACAGACCCAGAACAATGGCCAGACCCAGAACGGCGCCGATCAGCCAGGGGGCTGGCGGCCCGGCGGATTCGGCGCCTCGCTCAAGGCCGAGGAGCCGGAGAACCTGCCGTGGCTGATCAGTTTCGACGAGTTCGTCGAGGGCCGCCGTTACCAGGGCCACACCCAACTCGCCGTACGCCCGGCCGCCGCGCAGTCCTCGGCCCTCCTGAACGAGGCCCTGGCCATCGCCATGGTGGGCGCGGCGGGCGAGCCGACGCAGCGCTCGGCGTACGCCTCCTTCGCGGTCAACGGCCGCGCCTCCGCACCGCGTCTCCTGGTCGAGTACCTGGACGAGAGGTACGCCGAACGCCTCGGCCACGGCGTCCTGTACAAGTCCCTGGCCTCCAGCCGGTTCGCCTACCAGGGCGAGGACCAGACCGAGTACGTCGACGACTTCAAGCAGGTCAACCTCAAGGGCGAGCGCGACCTGCAGCCCGTCATCGACCTGATCAGGTGGGTGGAGCGGTCCTCGGCCGAGGAGTTCGCCACGGGGCTGGCCGCACGGCTGGACGTGGAGTCGTTCGCCCGGTACGTCGCCCTGCAGAACCTCCTGCTCAACTTCGACGACATGGCGGGCCCCGGGCGCAACTACTACCTCTGGTACGACCTGGACACGGCCCGATTCAAGGTGATCAGCTGGGACCTCAACTTCGCCTTCAGCGGCGACGCCACCGCCGGCCCCGACGACACGATCACCATGGGCTCCCCCCGCACCACCCAGTCGGAACAGCCCCAGGCCAGGCAGCGAGCGGGCGGGCCGGGAGGCGGCATGCGGATCGGGCACGCCCTGAAGGAGAAGTTCCTCGCCGACGCCGGGTTCAAGAAGCTGTACGAGCGCGAGTACGCCACTCTTTACCGCAAACTCCTGGGCGACGGAACGGCCACAGGCCTGCTGGACCAGGCGCTGGCCGCGTACGGACGCAACGAGGGCGCCGACACCGCCAAGGCCGACAAGGAGGCGGCCACCCTACGCAAGACCCTCGAAACCCGCACCGAAGCCCTCAAGTCCCTCGCCTAACCACCGGCCCACTCAAATGACCACCGAGTGACGCGCCCGATCCCCAGCGTCACGGGGGGTCGGACGAGCCTCGGGGGGTCGGACGAGCCACCCCATCCGACCCCCACCAGCTCGCGGGATCAGACGAGCCACCGCATCCGATCCGCCACCACCTCGCGGGATCAGACGAGTCACTCGCCTGGTCCCCGGCCTTTCGCTTGCTCAGCGGGTGCGGCGGAACGCGACCGCAGTCGTCGAGGTGATGGCGGTGACCAGTACGACGGTCAGCAGCACGGTGTTCAGGGGGTTGCCCCGCCTGGCCGGCGGTTCGAGGCGTTTGACGTGTGATCGAGTCGACGGCGTGGCGGTCGGGGTCGGGTCCGGCGGAGGGGACACGCGCACCGGCCGTACGGGGGACGCGGGTGGAGCGGGAGGCACGACCTTACGCGCCTCCGCCCTGGATCTGCGGCGCGGGCACTCCCCCACCGCGACCGCGCCCGAGCACACGCCATCCGGGTAGATCGTCACCTGGGGCAGCGTGATCTTGGGCCTGGCCCGACGGTTCACGTTCGGGATCGAGATCGACACCTTGGGCCGGGGCGCGCGCCGCACCGACACCCGGGGCACCTTCACCGTCGGACCCACGGTGACGCCCTTGGGCGGGGCGGGCGGCCGTACGGACACCTTCGGCACAGGCCGAGGCGACGGCACCCGCCCAGAACCCCACCCCCGCACCGGTACCCGCCCCCCACCCACGTCCCGGCCCACCGAATCCCCGCGACCACCACCCGCCACCGGCACCACCATCGGCCCTCGCCCCTGCCCCGCAACTGTCACCGGCCCCGGCCCAGAGCCCGCCACCGGCACCACCAGCCCTCGCCCAGCACCCGCCGCCACCGTGCGCACCACCGAACCTTGCCCGGCGCTTGCCACCCTGGCCGCCACCGAACCCTGTCCAGGGTGCACCGCCGTGGTCGGCGCGGGCACACGATCGGACCGGGGGCTGCCGCCTGCGGAGGCCGGGATGGCGGCGGGGCCGACGGCGGTGGCGGTGAGGAGGGTGGCGGCGAGCAGCAGGGGCGCGCGTCCGGCTGCCACGGTCACATCCCCCCGGTGATCCGGGCGAACTCCTGCAACGCCCCCTGGAACGCCTCAGGCCCGACCGCCAGCGGACCGGCGAAGGCGTGGGAGATGTCCCAGGTCAGGTAGGTGCCGAAGCCCAGCAGCGCCGCCGTCGCCAGCAGCGGCAGCATCGCCAGCCCGCGCGGCCTGGCCCCGGCCAGGAACGGGAAGACGATGACCAGCACGCCGGTGAGGACCGTCAGCAGCAGCAGCCCGTCAGGCGGCGACGCGGCGGCGTCGGCGGTGCGCTGGGCGCGGGCCGTGGAGATGGCGCTGAGCTGCTCCAGCACGCCGGCCTTGGCGTCCTCCTCGTCGTTGTCGCGCGTCTGCAACTCGGTGACGCGGCCGCGCAGGTCGTCCATCCGCTCGGCGCCGACCGGGTGCATCTTGCCGTCGGCCATGACCGGCCACTCGTCCCGCACGACGAACGCGACGTATTCGCGCAACGATCGCCGCACCTCCTCCGGCGCGGAGCCGGGCAGGTCGGCGGCGGCCCAGTAGGCGTCGACCGCGGCCTGACTCTCGGCGTGGGTGTTGAGCCGGGCTGCGTCGGCCGTGGTCCAAGGCACGATGATCGCGATCGCGAACACCAGCAGGAACATGGCCGACAGCATCGCCCCGGCATGCGCGGCGGACGGGCCGCTGGGATCGCGGTCCTCGCCCGCTCTCTTCACCCGCCTGAACAGCAGCGCGGTGAGCGCCACCGCGCCTACCGCCGCCAAGATCGAGAGCGTGTACGCCACCATGAAGATCTCCCGGATCTCTTTCGGATACGCAGTGTCACATTACTATCACACAGCGCAATGATGGCGTCAGGCGGTGAAAGGTAAAGTCCCGGGCAAGCCCCCGCCCCGCCCCGCGAGTCGCACACCCGGACCGGCACAGGCGGCTTTCAAGGGGGTATCGGCGTCAACGACGGCCGCCCATGGACGACCCAGGGAAGCCGACGAGCCGGTGTCGCGGTGGGGCGGTGGGCCGGGTCAGCCGTTGATTCGACGCTCTCGTGACACGACGCCGCCCCCGTGGAGCAGCTGCCACGTCGCAGCGCCGCCTCACGAGGGATCCCGCTTCCCAAGCGGTGCTGCCTCACGAGGGCTCCCGCCTCACAAGGGGTGTTGTTCCCTCGTCCCGGTCGGCGCCATCGCCCGATCGGTCCCGCAGTCCCATCGGCGTCGGTGATCCCTGCTCCGGGCTCCAGGGGTGGGGGCGGTGGACTGAGGGGGTGGTGATCGCGGGTCGGGTGGGGTGTTGCTGGACGGATTGGTGCGGGTTGACTGGGGAGCATCACCAAATGTCCAACGGTTTGGTGATATTTCGGGAATCTGGGGACCATGGGGGCGTGAATCTCAACGGTCGTAAATTCGTGATGGTGAGCTCCACGGCGAGTGTGGTGGACCCCGACAGCCCCACCCGGTTCGAGTACTGGGAGGAGGACGAGGTGGTGTGGGGCAGCTACACGGGCGACACCGTGACCCAGGGGCGCTTCGTCGGCACCAGGGACGGTGACCAGGTGTCGATCACCTACGTGCACGCGCTGGTGGCCGGGGGCAAGGCGGCCGGGAGGAGCATCAGCCGCATCGAGGCCGGGGAGGACGGGTTGCTGCGACTGGTGGAGGAGTTCGCGTTCGAGGGGGATGACACGCCGCACGTGAGTGTGTGCGCCGAAGTGGCCTGATCACCGAGCCGAGCGCAGAGGTCAGCCGTCCTTGCGGAGGGCGGCGCGGCCTTCGGCGGCGCCGACGAAGCGCATCATGCCGAGCGGCACGTCCCCCTGCGTCTCAGGGGCCGGTCGCCGCGGGGAGCGGGGCCGGTCCCGGTCGCCGTCGCTCGGCAGCACGTACGGCCGCTTGAGCACCTCGTCCAGGATGAACACCGTCTCGGTCGCCTTGACGGCGGGGATGTTGGCCAGGCGATCGGTCACCATGGTGTGCACGGCGGCCACGTCGGAGACGCGTACCTGGATCATCGCGTCGTGCTGGCCGGTGGTGATCGCGCAGTACTCCACCTCCGGCATCCTGGCCAGCTCGGCCCGAAACTGCTTCCACATCTGCTGGCGTACGGTCACGAAGATCAGCGCCGTGATGCCGAGCCCGGTCCTGACGTGGTCGATCTCGGCGGTGAAGCGTTTGATCGCGCCGTCGGCGCGCAGCGCCTCGAAGCGGGTGTAGGCGTTGGCCCGCGAGATGCCCACCCGCTCGGCCAGCGCGGCCACCGAGATCCGGCCGTTCTCGCGCAGGACCTCGAGGATCTTCATGTGGACGTCGTCCAGTTCGAGCCCGATGCCGATCCGTCCAGGTTGACCGCCACCGCCGACACCATTTCTGGAAATTTCACTCATCATTACCTCACCGCACTTGATATACGTCTCGCTGGCCGCACAGAGCCTGGACGTTCTGCCGGACAATCCTCGACATCCTTCTGCTGAACGTCCAATTTTGGAGGAACTACATGGCGACCCGCTCGCAGACGGCGGCTGTGCTGCTCGCCGGTGCACTCGCCCTCGCCGCCTGCGGAAGCGGCGGCGGCACCTCCCAGACCCCGGCCGCGGCCGGGGGCAAGACCCTCGTCATCGACACCTCCTTCGACCTCAAGACGGCCGACCCCGGCCGCACGTACGAGCCGACCGGACTGATCATCGGCAAGGCGGTCTACGAGACGCTGCTGACGTTCGACGGGGCCGACGTGACCAAGCCGGTGCCGGCGCTGGCCGAGTCGTACGAGCTGTCCGAGGACGGCAAGACGCTGACGCTCAAGCTGAAGCAGGGGGCCACGTTCGCCGACGGCTCACCGCTGACGGCTGATGACGTGGTGTTCTCGCTCACGCGGGTGCGTGACATGAAGGGTACGCCGTCCTTCCTGCTGGACGGCGTCGAGGTGGCCAAGACCGACGACACGACGATCACGCTGACGTCGAAGGCGGCCAACCCGGCCCTGCCGTTCATCCTGCCGAACCCGGCCCTCGGCATCATCAACAGCAAGCTCGCCAAGCAGAACGGCGCGACGACGGATCCGCAGGACAAGGCCGAGCAGTACCTGAACGGCTCCTCGGCCGGTTCCGGCCCGTACCAGATCGAGTCGTTCAACGTGAGCAGCCAGGTCACGCTCAAGGCGAACCCGAAGTACTACGGCACCAAGCCCGCCTACGACAAGGTCGTCATCCGCAACGTCGAGGCCGCCACCCAGAAGCTGAACGTCCAGCGCGGCGACAGCCAGGTGGCGCTCAACCTGTCGGGCGACCAGGTCGCCGGCATGCCCGCGACCCTCCAGGTCAAGAAGACCCCGTCGGCGAACGTGATCTTCCTGCTGGCCAACCAGGACTCCGCGATCAGCAAGACCACCACGAACCCCAAGTTCGTCGAGGCCGTGCGCAAGGGCGTGGACTACACCGGCCTGCTGGAGCTGGCCGGCGAGGGCTCGGCGCAGGCCCCCGGCGTGATCCCGTCGCAGCTCCTCGGCGCGCTGCCCGCCGATCAGGGGGCCAAGCGCGACGTCGAGGGCGCCAAGGCGGCGCTGGCCGCCAGCGGGTTGTCCAACCCGAGCGTCAAGCTGGAGTACCCGAGCGAGCTGACCGTGAACGGCCTGTCGTTCCAGCCGCTGGCCGAGCGGATCCAGGCCAACCTCAAGGAGGTCGGCATCACGGTCGACCTGCAGCCGGCGCCCGTCACGACGGCGCTGGACAACTACCGCAACGGCAAGGAGGAGATGGGCCTGTGGTACTGGGGCCCGGACTACCCCGACCCGAGCGACTACCTGGCCTTCCTGCCCGGTAAGACGGTGGGCCTGCGGGCCGGCTGGAAGAAGGACGCGGCGAAGGAGATCGAGGCGGCGGGCGACAAGGCCGCCACCACGATCGGCGACGAGGCCCGCGGTGCCGCGTACGTGGACGTCCAGACGAAGCTGAACGAGTCGGGGCCGTTCGTGCCGCTGATTCAGCCGGGCCAGAACATCGTGACCGCCGCGTCGGTGACCGGCCTCGAGTACCACCCCGTGTGGACGGTGGACGTCGCCGACCTCGGCGCGAAGTAAGGGCGGCGCAGGGTGCATCCGCTCGCGCGGTTCCTGATCCGGCGGATCCTGCTGGCCGTGCTGATGGCCTGGGGCATCACCCTGGTGACGTTCGTGCTGACGAACCTCGTCCCCGGTGACCCCGTGGCCGCCAACCTCGGCCAGCGGGCCCTGGGCGATCCCGCCATCGTGGCGCAGTGGCGGGCCGAGCACGGCCTGGACAAGCCGCTCTGGCAGCAGTACCTGATCCACCTGCAGGGCCTGGTCCAGGGTGACCTGGGCATGAGCCAGCAGAGCCACCGCCCGGTCGGCCAGGACCTGGCCGAGTTCGTCCCGGCGACGCTGGAGCTGGCGGGCGCGGCGATCCTGGTCTCGCTCGTGCTGGGCGTGGGCTTCGGCGTGGTGGCGGCGCTGCGCAGGGACCGTCTCCCGGACCACGCGCTGCGGGTGCTGAGCCTGATCGGCATCTCCGTGCCGACGTTCTGGCTGGCGCTGCTGGCGTTCTACGTCTTCTTCTACCGGCTGCAGCTCACCCCCGGCAGCGGCCGGGTGGACGTCGCGCTCGGCCTGGCGCCGCCCGTGACCGGGCTGCAGACGGTGGACGCGCTGCTGGCCGGCCGGTGGGACATCTTCGCCTCCGCGGCCGGCCACCTCGTCACGCCCGCCCTGGTGCTGGCGCTCTACACGATCGGGCTGCTGACCAGGTTCACCCGGTCGGCGGTGCTGGAGGTGCTGGGGCAGGACTACGTGCGCGCCGCCAGGGCCAAGGGCCTGCCCGGGCGGACGATCCTGTTCCGGTACGTGCTGCGCTCGGCCCTGGTGCCCATCATCACCGTGGCGGGCCTGGCCTTCGGCAGCCTGCTGTCCGGCACCGTACTGGTCGAGGCGATCTTCGCCTGGCCCGGCGTCGGCCAGTACGCCTACAAGAGCGCCACCACCCTCGACCTGCCCGCCGTCATGGGCGTCGGCCTCGTGGTGGGCATCGTGTACCTGGTCATCAACCTGATCGTGGACGTCCTGTACGGCGTCATCGATCCCCGAGTGAGGCTCCAATGAGACGGCGCGACCCCCTCGCGCGCAAGGGCCTGCTCCGCAGGCTGCCGCAGGCGTGGCGTCAGCCGCTGGCCGTCGTCGGCGGCGTGCTGGTCGTCGCCTGGCTCGCGGTCGCGCTGGCCGCGCCCGTGCTGGCGCCGCACGACCCCCTCGCCCAGGAGCTGCCGCGGCTGGCCGCTCCAGGGCCCGGCCACTGGTTCGGCACCGACCAGCTCGGCCGCGACATCCTCAGCCGCGTCATGTACGGGGCGCGCGTGTCGATCCCGCTGACGTTGCTGCTGGTGGCGCTGTCGGTGCTGATCGGCGGCCTGCTCGGCGCGTGCGCCGGATACTTCGGCCGCTGGGTGGACGAGACCATCATGCGGGTGGCGGACCTGGTGTTCGCCTTCCCCACGGTCATCCTGGCCATGGTGGTGGCCGCGGCGCTCGGCGCGAGCCTGACGAACGCGGTGCTGGCCGTGCTCGTCGTCGCCTGGCCCGCCTACGCGCGGGTGACGCGCGGGCTGGTGCTGGGCGTGCGGGAGCGGGAGTTCGTGCTGAGCGGGCGGCTGCTGGGCTTCTCGGTGTGGCGCTCGCTGCGGGTCGACGTGCTGCCGAACGTGACCGGTCCCGTCCTGGTGCTGGCCACGCTCGACATCGGCACCGCGCTGCTGCTGCTGTCCGGGCTGTCGTTCCTGGGCCTGGGCGCCAAGCCGCCCTCACCCGAGTGGGGGGCGATGGTCGCCTCCGGCGTCGAGGTGTTCGACAGCTGGTGGGTGGCCACGTTCCCGGGTCTGGCGATCCTGACCGTGGTGCTGGCGTTCAACTTCCTCGGCGACACCCTGCGCGACGCCCTCGACCCCCGTACGGCCCGCGCGATCAAGGAGCGTGCGCTGTGACCCTGGACATCACCGGGCTGAAGGTGTCGATCGGCGGGAAGGACATCCTGCGCGGCGTCGACCTGCGGTTGTCGGAGGGCCGGGTGCACGGCCTGGCCGGGGAGAGCGGGTCGGGCAAGACGATGACCGGGCTGGCCGTGCTGGGGCTGCTGCCGCACGGCGCGCGGGTCTCGGGCGCGATCCGGCTCGGCGAGCGCGACCTGCTGACCCTGCCGCCCAAGGAGCTCAACCGGGTGCGCGGCGGCGAGGTCGCCATGGTCTTCCAGGACCCGGCGACCAGCCTGCACCCGATGCTGACCATCGGCAAGCAGCTCACCGAGCACATGCGCCACCACCTCGGACTGGGCAACGCGGAGGCGAAGGCGCGGGCGGTGGAGCTGCTCGGCAAGGTGCGCATCCCGGGCCCGGCGGAGGCGTACGGGCGTTTCCCGCACCAGTTCTCCGGCGGGATGCGGCAGCGCATCGCCATCGCGATCGCGCTGGCCTGCTCGCCGAAGGTGCTGATCGCCGACGAGCCCACGACCGCGCTGGACGTGACCGTCCAGGCGGGCGTGCTGCGGCTGCTGCGCGGCCTCTGCGACGAGCTGGGGCTGGCGGTGCTGCTCGTGACGCACGACCTGGGCGTCATGTCGGCGGTCGCGGACGAGGTGAGCGTGATGAAGGACGGCCTGGTGGTGGAGACGGGGCCGCGCGCCCGCGTGCTGCGCGAGCCCGGGCACGCCTACACCCGCTCGCTGCTGGACTCCCTGCCTGATACGGAGCTGACATGAGCCTGCTGACCATTGACGACCTGGTGGTCGAGCACCGCTCCCCCGGCCGCCCCGTGGTGCGGGCGGTGGCCGGGGCGAGCCTGGCGGTCAACCCCGGTGAGGTCGTGGGGCTGGTCGGCGAGTCCGGCTGCGGCAAGTCGACGCTGGCCCGCGCGGTCTGCGGGCTGAACCCGATCACGGCCGGCTCGGTCGCCTTCGACGGGCAGCCGGTCACCCCGCTCGGGCTGCGCCGCAGGAGGCTCACCGGGATCCAGATGGTGTTCCAGGACCCGTACGCGTCGCTGAACCCCAGGCGGCGGGTGGGCGAGCAGATCGCCGACGGGCTGCGCACCTCGGGCGACACCGCCAACACCCCCGCCGACCTGCTGGAACGCGTCGGGCTTCCGCGCGACTTCGCCGGGCGGCACCCGCACGAGTTCTCCGGCGGGCAGCGGCAGCGGATCGCCATCGCGCGGGCGCTGGCGGCCCGGCCGCGGCTGCTGATCGGCGACGAGCCGATCTCGGCCCTGGACGCCTCCGCGCAGGCGCAGGTGGCCAGGCTGATGCGGGACCTGGCCGTGGAGTCGGGGGCGGGACTGCTGTTCATCAGCCACGACCTGTCGGTGGTGCGGCTGATCGCGGACCGGATCGCGGTCATGTACCTGGGCAAGATCGTCGAGGTGGGCGGTACGGCCGAGGTGTGGGCCGAGCCGCGGCACCCGTACACGAAGGCGCTGCTGGGGGCGATCCCGAAGCCGGACGGGCTGGGCGTGCTGCCCGCCGAGCTGCCCGGGGACGTGCCCGATCCGGCGAACCCGCCGGGCGGCTGCCGGTTCAGCCCGCGCTGCCCGATGGTGATGGACGTGTGCCGCGAGAAGGAGCCGGACTTCGGGCCGGTCGCCTGCTGGCTGCACGAGCCCACGTGAGCGAGGAACCGCGCGACCCCTTGCCCGGCCGGGTGGCGGCCGCCGGGGAGTCGCACGACGCCGTGCGCGTGACGGCGGACGCGGGGGAGCCGCTCGACGCCGTGAGCGGCCGGGTGGCGGCCGTGCGGGAGGCGATGGCCGGGGCCGGGGTGGACGCGCTGGTGCTGCGGCCCTCGCCGGACTACCGGTTCCTGGGCGGGCGTTCCGACGGGCGGGCGGGGGCGTTCATCGTCGTGACGGGCGACGCGGTGGCCGAGACCGCCGATCCGGCCGGGCTGGTGCCCAAGGGGGCGCGGCGGGTCGGGGTGGATCCGGAGATGCGGGTGCGGGAGCTGTTCGGGATGGCCATCGAGGCCGAGCTCGTGCCCGCGTCCTCGGTGCTGGCACCGCTGCGGCTGCGTAAGGAGCCGTACGAGGTGGCGGCCATCGGCCGGGCCGTGGCCGCGGCGGAGGGCGTGCTGGCGCGGGCGAGGCAGCTGGCCTGGTTCGGGGCGACCGAGCGGGCGATGGCCCACCGGCTGCGGGTGCTGCTGGCGGAGTCGGGCTGCGAGGAGCTGGTCGCGCTGCGGGTGGCGGCGGGTGAGCACACGGCCAGGCCGGCGCACGTGCCGGGCGAACGGGTGATCAATCCGGGCGACGCGGTGACGGTGTCGGTGTGCGGGCGGTGGGGCGGCTACTGCGCCGAGGTGGCCAGGGTGTTCGTGGTGGCCGAGCCGCCCGAGGACTTCGAGGCGATGTACTCCGTGGTGGAGGCGGCGTACCGGGCCGGGCTGGGCGCGGTGCGGCCGGGGGCCCCGGTGGCGGAGGTGGCGCGGGCGGTCGGCGAGGTGATCGACGGTAGCGGGTACGGGCGCTTCGCCGCCGCCCGCACCTGCCGGGGCGTCGGCCTCGGGCCCGACGAGGGGCCGAGGGACGGCGAGGACACCGTGCTGGCGGCCGGGATGACGTTCTGCGTCGAACCGGCCATCTACGTGCCCGACCTGTTCGGGGCCCGGGTGGCGGACGTGGTGGCCTGCGCCGAGCCGGGCGCCGTGCCGCTGGGCTCCAGCCCGCGGACGCTGCACGTCCTCGAGCGTTAGCGCTCGCACGCCGCACGTCCTCAGCTGGCAGCCCGCGCGTGCCGCACGTCTTTGATCGTCAGCCCCTGCGCCGCCGTCCGG
The DNA here is from genome assembly GCF_035917475.1 of Nonomuraea fuscirosea. NCBI lineage: Bacteria > Bacillati > Actinomycetota > Actinomycetes > Streptosporangiales > Streptosporangiaceae > Nonomuraea > Nonomuraea fuscirosea. The sequence continues at coordinate 5,342,642 of NZ_CP109074.1, forward strand.
GAACGCTCGACTACGCTGGTCCGGACGATCGTCAGGGGGCGTCGTGGACCAGTTGGTGCTGCTGATGCTCGTGCTGCTCGGCGCGCTGGTCACGGTACCGGTGGGTGAGCGGCTCGGGCTGCCCCCGCCTGTCCTGATGACACTGCTGGGCATCGTGCTGGCCGTCCTGCCCTTCGTCCCGAACGTGAACGTCCCGCCCGGCATCGTGCTGCCGCTGCTGCTGCCTCCCCTGCTGTACGCGGCCGTCCAGCGCACCTCGTGGCGGCAGTTCGCGGCCAGCTGGCAGCCGATCTTCCTGCTGGCCGTGGCGCTCGTCTTCGTGACCACGGCGGCCGTGGCGGCGGTCGCGCACGCGCTCGTGCCCGGGCTGCCGCTGGCGGCGGCGGTGGCGATGGGCGCGCTGGTGGCGCCGCCCGACCCGGTCGCGGCCACGGCGGTGGCGGGCCGGCTCGGGCTGCCCAGGCGCATGGTGTCGCTGCTCGAAGGCGAGGGCCTGTTCAACGACGTCACCGCGATCGTGCTCTACCACGTGGCCATCGCGGCGGCCGTGACCGGCACCTTCTCGTGGCCGGGGGCGCTGGGCGAGTTCGTGCTGTCGGCCGTGGTGGCCGTGCTGGTGGGGCTGGCACTGGGGTGGCTCGGCGGGCGGCTGATGACGCTGCTGGGCGACGCCACGCTGCAGGTCGGGCTGTCGCTGGTGCTGCCGTTCGCCGCGTACGCGCTGGCGGACCGGCTGCACGGGTCGGGGGTGCTGGCCGTGCTGACCGCCGCGTTCTACCTGGCCGAGCGCATGGCCGACGCCGACGACGTGGTCGGCAGGCTGGCCGCGACGACGTTCTGGCAGGTCGTGGACACGCTGGTGACGGGGGTGGCGTTCGGGCTGATCGGGCTGGAGCTGCACGCCGTGTTCGGCACCGTGCACGGGCGGCTCGGGCTGGTGCTCGGCTGGAGCGCCGCCGTGGTGGGGGTCGTGGTGCTGGTCCGGCTGGTGTGGCTGCTGCCGGCCGCGTGGGTGGCCAGGAAGATGGGCCCGCAGGGGGCGGACGGGACCTCCGAGGTGCCGCTGAGCTGGCGCGAGACCGTGGTCATGTGGTGGGCGGGCATGCGCGGGGTGGCGTCGGTGGCGCTGGCGCTGGCCATCCCGCTGGAGACGGAGGGCGGCGGGGCGTTCCCCGAGCGGGCGGTCATCGTGTTCGTCTCGTTCGCGGTCATCCTGGTGACGCTGATCGTGCAGGGGCTGACGCTGCCGTGGTTGGTGACCAAGCTCGGGGTGAAGGCGGACACGGCGGCCGAGCGGGAGCTGGAGAAGCGGCTGGCGATCGAGGCGGCCAGGGCGGCCAAGCGGCGGCTGCGCCAGATCGACGAGGCCGAGGGGCTGCCCGAGGAGGTGGTCGAGGCGCTGACGCGGCGCATGATGGACCTGGGCCTGCGGATCAGCCCCGAGATCGGCGACGAGGAGCGGCGCGAGGCGTACGAGCAGCGGGCCCGGCGGATCAAGCTGGTGCGGCGGGTGCAGGGCGAGATGTTGTCGGCCGCCCGGCAGGTGGTGCTGGAGGCGCGCCGGGATCCGGGCGCGGACCCGGCGGTGGTCTCGCGCGTCCTGCGCCGCCTCGACACCAGAAGCTGGCGCTGACCCCGCCCGCCTGACCACGCGAGCCGCTCAGCGCCCCGCACCACGGCCGGCGGCTCCTTGATAGGGCGGGGCCACGAAAGAGCGGGGTCGTCTTGGTGAATCCGCACGAACATCGGCGAACGACGATGGCATACCGTCGCCATGAGATGTCCGTGAGAAAGGGTGGGCCGTTGATCGAGGTCAGGGAGCTCCATGAGGTGCCGGAGCTCGAAGGCGTGAACGCGCTGTTCGACGGCATCTGGCACTTCGGCTCCGGCGACCCGCCGATCACACTGGAGCTGATGCGGGCGCTGGCGCACGCCGGCGGCTACGTGGCCGGGGCGTTCGAGGGGGAGCGCATGGTGGGCGCCTCCGTGGGATTCCTGGCGGCAGGGGGCGCGCTGCACTCCCACGTCACGGGCGCGACGGCCGGGCACGGCATCGGGTTCCTGCTCAAGCAGCACCAGCGGCGCTGGGCTCTGGAGCGCGGCCTGGAGCGCATCACCTGGACCTACGACCCGCTGGTGCGCCGCAACGCGCACTTCAACCTGGCCAAGCTGGGCGCCAGGCCGGTGGAGTACCTGCCGGCCTTCTACGGCGTGATGGAGGACGCGATCAACCAGGGCGACGAGTCGGACCGGCTGCTGGCGTCCTGGCCGCTGACCGCGCCGCACGTGGAGGCGCTGGCGCGGCGGGAGCCGTACGTCGCGCCGGTTCCCGCTGACGCGGTGGTGGCGCTGGCCGACGAGGGCGGGCGCCCGGTCCCCGGGCCGGACGACGCCGCGACCGTGCTGGTCGCGGTGCCGTCCGACATCGAGGGGTTGCGCCGGGCCGACCCGGGAGCCGGCAAGGCCTGGCGGCACGCCGTGCGTGAGGTGCTGGGGGGCCTGATGGCGCAGGGCCGCGAGGTCACGGGGTTCTGCGGGAAGTCGTACTACGTGTTGGAGAGGTTGGAGAGACAGTGAAGTGGGAGAGCAAGTGAAGATCACCGGAGTAGAGCTGCGCCGGATCGCGATGCCGCTGGTGGCGCCGTTCCGCACCTCGTTCGGGACCGAGACCTCCCGTGACATCCTGCTGGTGCGGGTGGTGACGCCCGACGCGGAGGGCTGGGGCGAGTGCGTGGCGATGTCCGGGCCGCTCTACTCCTCCGAGTACGTCGACGGCGCCGCCGAGGTGATCCGCCGCTTCCTGCTGCCGAGGCTGCCGCGGACCCTCGACGCGCAGGACGTCGGCCGCGCCCTCGAACCGATCAAGGGGCACCGCATGGCCAAGGCGGCGGTGGAGACGGCGGTGCTGGACGCGCAGCTGCGGGCGGCGGGCCAGTCGTTCGGCCGCTTCCTCGGCGCGGCCAGGACGCGCGTGCCGTGCGGGGTGTCGGTCGGCATCATGGACTCTGTCCCGCAGCTCCTCGACGCCGTGGCGGGCTTCATCGACGAGGGGTACGTGCGCATCAAGCTGAAGATCGAGCCCGGCTGGGACGTCGAGCCGGTGCGGGCGGTGCGCGAACGCTTCGGCGACGACCTGCTGCTCCAGGTGGACGCGAACGCCGCCTACTCCCTCACCGACGCCCGCCACCTGGCCCGGCTCGACCCGTTCGACCTGCTGCTGATCGAGCAGCCGCTGGCCAACGACGACCTGGTCCAGCACGCCAAGCTGGCCACGCAGCTGCGGACGCCGGTCTGCCTGGACGAGTCGATCGAGTCGGCCGAGCACGCCGCCGCAGCCATCGCGCTCGGGTCGTGCTCGATCATCAACATCAAGCCGGGCCGGATCGGCGGCTACCTGGAGGCGCGCCGGATCCACGACCTGTGCCGGGCCAACGGCGTCGCGGTGTGGTGCGGCGGCATGCTGGAGACCGGCCTGGGCCGGGCGGCCAACGTGGCGCTGGCCGCCCTGCCGGGCTTCACACTGCCGGGCGACACCTCCGGCTCGCGGCGCTACTACGCGACCGACGTCACCGAGCCGTTCGAGCTGGCGGACGGGCATCTGGAGGTGCCCGCCGGGCCGGGGCTGGGCGTGGAGCCGATCCCGGCCGTGCTCGACGAGGTGACCACGGCCACGGAGTGGATCACCCTCTGAGCCTGGGCACCGCGGCCAGCAGGGCGCGGGTGTATTCGTGCGCGGGCTCACCGACGACCTGTTCGGTGGGCCCGACCTCGACCAGGCGGCCGTGGTGCATGACGGCGACCACGTCGGCGACGTACCTGACCACGGCCAGGTTGTGCGAGATGAACAACATCGTCAGGCCCAGCTCGTCGCGCAGCCCGCGGACGAGGTTGAGCACCGCGCCCTGCACGGACACGTCGAGCGAGCTGGTGATCTCGTCGGCGACCAGCAGGCCGGGGTTCCCGCCGAGGGCCCGGGCGATGGCGACGCGCTGGCGCTGCCCGCCCGACAGCTCGCGCGGGTAGCGCCCGGCCAGCTCGGCGGGCAGGCGGACGAGGCCGAGCAGCCGCTCCACCTCTTTCGGCCCGGCGCCCTCGGCGATGGTCCTGCCGACGGTCATGCGGGGGTTCAGCGAGGCGTACGGGTCCTGGAACACCATCTGCACGCGGCGGGCGCCCTCCACGCTGCCGGTGTGCGGCACGAGCCCGCACACGGCCCTGGCCAGCGACGACTTGCCCGATCCCGACTCGCCGACGAGCCCGACGACGCCGCCGTCGGGGATCTCCAGCGTGACGTCGTCCACGGCGGTGAAGGCGCCGAAGCGCACGCTCAGGTTCTTGATGATCATTTGACCTCCCAGCAGGCGACCCGCTGCCCGGGGCCGTGCGCGACGAGTTCTGGCCGCTCGGACTCGCACCGGGCGGTGGCCAGCGGGCATCGGGGGGCGAACGCGCACCCGAGGCCGATCTGGCCGGGGGCGGGCTGGGTGCCGGCGATGCCCGCCAGCGGCGTGGAGCGGTCGGTGTCCAGGTCGGGCAGGGAGGCGATGAGCGCCTTCGTGTACGGGTGCGCGGCCCCGTCCGCCAGCCGGCCGGCGGGCAGCTCCTCGACGACGCGGCCCGCGTACATGACCACAACCCGGTCGCACAGCTCGCCCACGACGGCGATGTCGTGGGAGATGAACAGGGTGGCCGCGCCCGTCTCCTCGACGACCTCGCGCAGCAGCCGCAGGATCTGCCGCTGCACGGTCACGTCGAGCGCGGTCGTGGGCTCGTCGGCGACGATCAGGCGCGGCGTGCCCATGAGGCCCATCGCGATCACGGCGCGCTGCCGCATGCCGCCGGACAGCTCGTGCGGATGCTGCCTGGCGCGGCGTTCCGGTTCCGGCAGGTGGACGTGGCCGAGCCGGTCCACGGCGCGGCGGCGGGCCTCGGCGCGGTCGGCGCCCTCGTGCACGATGGCCACCTCGGCCAGCTGCCCGCCCACCTTGAGCGCCGGGTTGAGCGCGGCGAGCGGGTCCTGGAAGACCATGGCGAGCGCGGTGCCGAGCTCCTTGTCCGACAGCGTGGCGACGTCTCTGCCGCCCAGGCGCAGCGCCGTGTGCGTGACGGTCCCCGGGTAGGGGACGAGCCCGCCGATGGCGGCGGCGGTCAGGCTCTTGCCGCTGCCGGACTCGCCCACGAGGCCGACGATCTCGCCGGGCGCCACGGTCAGGGAGAGCTGCCGCACGGGGGTGACGCCGCCGGGGAAGGTGACGGTCAGGTCGCGTACCTCCAGCACCGCGCCGGGGTCCGGCTCGCCCGCGCCGTCCGCGACGGGCGGGGCCGGCGTCCGCTCGCGGACGACGGACGTCCGCGCGGCGGCCCTGGCCAGGGCGTCGCCGAGCAGGTTGAAGCCGATCCCGGCGAGCGCGACGGCGGCGGCCGGGCCGAGCGCCACCTCCGGCGTGACGTAGATGCGCGGGAAGCCGTCGAACAGCAGCCGGCCCCAGTCGAAGTCGGGCGGCTGCACGCCGAGCCCGAGGAACGACATCCCGGCCAGGCCGAGCAGCGCGCCGCCGAGCGCCTGGGTGAGGTTGAGGATGAGCGGCTCGGCGATGTTGGGCAGCACGTGCCTGGTCAGGATGCGGCGGCGGGGCACGCCGAGCATGCGGGCGGCCGAGACGTAGTCGGCGTTCGCGACGGTGGCGGCCAGCGTCTGGGTGAGCCGGGCGAAGCCGGGGGCGATGGCCGCCCCGATGCCGAGCACCGCGCCGCGCGCGCCCAGCCCGGTGACGACCGCCGTGAACATGGCCAGCAGCAGCCCGGGGAAGGCCACCAGGGCGTTGACCGTGCCGGTGGCCAGCCGGGCGGCGCGCCTGGGCAGCACCGAGGGCAGGGTGCCGAGCACGATGCCGGCCACCGCGCCGATGGCGGTGGCCGCCAGCGCCAGCAGCAGCGAGTACCGCCCGGCCACCAGGACCCTGGCCAGCAGGTCGCGGCCGAGGTTGTCGGTGCCGAGCGGATGGCCGGGCGAGGCTCCCTGAAGGATCGCGGCGGCGTCGATGCGCACGGCCTCGTCGCCCCAGATGGGCGGCCCCACGACGGCCAGCACGGCCATCGCCGCCACGATGACGGCCCCCGCGACTCCCGGCGCGTTCCTGCGCGACCAGCCGGTCATCAGGCCTCCTTGATGGCGGACGTCGGGTCGAGCGCGCCAAGCACCAGGTCGACCGCGAGGTTGACGACCAGGACGAGGGCGCCGTAGACGAGGATCACGCCCTGGGCCACCGGATAGTCCTTCTGTGTGATGGACTCGACGATCTTCAGGCCGAGCCCGGGCCAGGCGAAGACGTACTCGACCAGCACGCCGCCGGCGATGAGCGAGGTCAGCAGCAGGCCGCCGACGGTCAGGGTGGCGGTCAGCGTGTTGGGCAGCACGTGCCGCAGGTGCAGTCGGGCGGCGGGCAGCCGTTTGGCGCGGGCCAGGCGCACGTAGTCCTTGGCCAGCTCGCGCAGCGTCTCCACGCGCGAGATGCGGGCGATCATGGCGGCCGGGCCCAGCGACAGGGCCAGGACGGGCAGCACGTACGTGAGCGGCCCCGCCTTGCCGGCCGGTGGGAACCAGCCGAGCGCGATGGCGAAGACGGTCACGAGCGCGATGGCGTACAGGAATTCGGGCACGGCCACGGCGGTGCCGGTGGTGGCGCTGAAGCCGAGCTCGGTGCCCCGGTTGCGGCCGTTCTCGGTGCGGACGGCGGCCCACATCCCGAGCGGCACGGCGATCAGCAGCGCCACGGCGGTGGCGAGCAGCGCCAGCGACAGGGTGTTGGGCAGTCGGCTGGCGATCACCTCCCCGACCGGCTCGCCGGTGAGGAACGAGGTGCCGAAGTCGCCCGTCACGACGCCGGTGACGTACGTGAGCAGCTGCTCCGGCAGCGGCCGGTCGAGGCCGAGCGCCGCCCGGCGGGCCTCGACCAGCTCCAGAGGAGCGGCCGGGCCCAGGGCGGCGCGGACGGGGTCGCCGGGGATCAGGTGGATCATCGCGAACGACACCACCATGAGCACCCCCAGCGACACCGCGAACCGCACCAGTCGCCGCACGCCGAGACGGCGGGTCATTCAGTCAGCCTCCCTGGGTCAGCCGGATCGTGGCGGGCACGAACACCCCGGCGTACTGCTGGTACGTGGCGCCCTTGGTGGCCTGGAGGACGGTCTGCTCGACCACGGGCACCAGGTCGGCCGAGTCGAACAGGGCCGACTCCGCCTCCAGCCACTTCGGGCAGCCCTCGGTGGCGGGAACCCGGCCGGCCTCGGCGACGAGCTTCTCGTACTTCTTGTTCGCCAGGTGCGCGAAGTTGGCGCCCTTGGGGGCGGCGGGTCCGGACAGGAAGCCGATGAGCTGGCTCGGCAGCGTGACGCCGATGGGCAGCCAGATGACGTCCCAGTCCTGGGTGGCGTTGAGGGACTCGGCCAGCTTGGTGTCGATCTGGCCGTTCAGCTTCACCTCGGCGCCGACCTTGCGCCAGGCGGCGGCCAGGTATTCGGCCGCGGCCTGCGTCCCGGCGCCCTTGGTGGTGGCGTAGAGGTAGCGCAGGGTGAGCCGCTTGCCGTCCTTGACCCGGATGCCGTCGGGGCCGGGCTTCCAGCCCGCCGCGTCGAGCGCCGCCTTGGCGGCGGCCTCGTCGTAGGCCGGCACGTGCCCGGTGACGGAGTCGCCCTGGCAGGGGCGCGGGTGCAGGACGAGGCCGGTGGCGGGCTTGCCGGTGCCGCTGGTGGCGATCCCGGCCAGCTCCTTGAGGTTGACGGCCTGGGTGAGCGCCTTGCGCACGGCTGGGTCGTGGGCGGGCCTGTCGTCACCCTGGTGGTAGAAGAACTGGCCGTTCTGGAGCGGTTCGACCACCTTGCCGATGCCGGGGGCGGCCTCCAGGCGGGCGCGGTCGGGGCCGAGGACGAGGGCGCCGTTCAGGCCGCCGGAGATGAGCAGGTTGGCGGCGGTCTGCTCGTTCGGCATGATCTTCACCACCACGGTCTCCGGGATGTCCTTGCCGGTGCCGCCCTCCTGGCCCCAGGCGTACTCCCTGCGGGCCTTGAACGTGTAGTGGTCGCCGGGCACGGCCTCGGTGAGCTTGTAGGGGCCGCTGCCGGAGGTGCCGCGGGCCAGCAGGGAGCGGTCCTCGTGGCCCTTGCCGCAGACGACGTAGAGCGACCGGGCGGTCTCCAGGATGAAGCTGAACGGCTCCGGCATCGACAGGGTCACGGTGCCGGCCGCCTCGTCGGCCTCGGCCTTCATGCCGGCGGGCACGATCACGCCGTAGATGGGCGACTTGGTGGCGGGGTCGGCGATGTGGTTGACGCTCTTGGCCACGTCGGTGGGTGTGACCGGCGAGCCGTCCGAGCAGGTGGCGTCCTTGCGCAGGGTGAAGGTGACCTTGTCCGGCTCGACCTCCCACTTCTCCGCCAGGAGGGGCATGGTCTTGCCGTCCTTGGAGACGCCGACCAGGGTGTCGTAGGCGAGGGACAGCGTGGTGATGGTGACGTTGAGCACGGCCCCGGAAGGGTCGAGCACGCCGGGGTCGGCCGAGAGGGCGTAGGTGAACGTGCCGCCCCCGGCCGGCCCGCCACCTCCTTCGCCACCCCCGTCGGTGCCTCCGCAGGCGGCCGCGAGCAGGGCGAGCGCGGTGAGGGCCGCCGCTATCGGTGTTCTCATGGGCACTCCAGACGAGCGAGGGGGAGAGCACCACCTTCCCCGCTCACCCCCGGCCCCTTCTTCGTGGCCGGTCACGAAAAAGCCGGGGCCGCTAGTGCTGGCGTCCGAAGATCCTCATCTGCAGCATCACGGTGAGCCTGGCGTCGGGGTCGGCCAGGTCGAGCCCGCTGATCTCGACCAGGCGTTTGAGCCGGTAGCGGAAGGTGTTGGCGTGCACGTGGACGCGGGCGGCGGCCTGGTTGACGTCGCCGAACGCGTCGAGATAGGCCCCCAGTGTGGCGGCCAGTTCGGTGCCGTGTTCGGCGTCGTGGTCGAGCAGCCGCTGGTAGGGCCCGGTGGGCGCCTGGTCCTCGGCGGCGGCCACGTCGGCCACCTGGAGCAGCAGCGACTCGAAGTGCACCCCGGTGTATCCGGCGGCCTGGCCGGCGGTGCCGCCGGCGCGCAGCACGCGCAGGGCGCGGTCGGCGTCGGCCCTGGACCTGGCGACCTGGGCGAGGCTGAGCGCGAGGCGGCCGACGCCGATGTTGGCCGCGTGGCGGGGGCCCACCCTGGCCAGGAAGCTCTCGGCCACGCGGACGGCCCGCGCCTCCTCGTCGCCGCCGGCGGCCAGCGGCAGCACCGCGTACGCGACGGAGCCGACCAGCGCCGCCGCGGCCTTCGGATGGATGGCGGCGACGTGCAGCGCGAGCGCATCGCAGAAGCGCTGCCTGTCGCTCTCGCCCTGCGCCGGGTCGGCGGGCACGCCCGCGAGCTGGGCGGCCAGCACGCACAGGCGGGTGGTGGCGATGCCCAGCCGGCCGGCCGCCTCGGCGGCGTCGGCACCGCCGGCCAGGACCGTGGACAGCAGGTCGGCGCGCAGCCGCCGCTGGGTGTCGGCCCCGGCCCGTTCGCGCAGGAGTTGCAGCGCCACGATCTTGGCCGCGTCGGCGAGCGCGCGCTGCCGCTGCGGGCTGAGCGGCTCGTGCACGACCGCCCAGATGGAGCCGAGGATCTCGTCGCCGACCCGCACCGCCATCGCGGCCCGGTTGACGATGTCGTCGTCGTCGAGCTCGATGTGGATCGGCTCGTGGCTCTGGTAGAGGCGCTTGAAGACGCCCTGGGCGTCGAGCTGGCGCAGGTAGCGCTCGGGCACCTGCAGGCCCAGCACGGTCTCCACCCGGCCGGGGTCGGTCTCGTCCTGGCGTCCGGAGAAGGCCAGCACCCGCGAGGACCTGTCCTCGATCGTCACGGGCGCGTCCAGCAGCGCGCAGACGGCGTTGGCCAGGGAGAACAGGTCGCCGTACGCGCCCTCCCCCGGCTCGGCCAGGTCGCCCTCGGCCAGCAGGGAGCGCAGCAGCGCCGCCACCTGCGCCCAGGAGGCGGCACGGGTGAGGCCGAGCACGGCCACGCCGGTCTCCAGCACGGCCGCGCGCACCCGCTCGTCCACGTCCACCGGCAGCTTGACCACCATGCCGGTGGCGTGCGGGGCCCGGGCGAGCAGGGCGCAGATGTCGTCCGCGCCCTGCACGCCGACCGCGAGCAGGATCGCCCCCGAGGGGACGATCAGCTCGTCGAGCGGGTCGTAGATGTGCACCCCCGTCACCTCGGCGTCGAGCGAGCCGGGCGAGGCGGCCACGTCGAGCACCGTCGTGCCGAGGTCGTGCAGGATCCGCCCGAGACTGGCGCGTGGGCGGTTCTTCATCCGGTCACGATAGTCCACGGCGCGGGCGGCCGCCTCAGCCGGTCTTCGGCGTCGCGCGGGCGCCCAGGTGCACGTACGGGGAGCCGTCGGGCAGCTCGTAGAACACCGCGGACAGCCAGGACGGGTCCTCGGGCGACTTGAGCACGAACGTCGTCTCGTCGACCGGGACGAGCTCGAACTCCTGCGGCTTCTCCAGCTCGGCCAGCGCGCCGGTGGCCTCCATCCGCAGCCACGGCTTGCCGTCGCGCAGCGACACGTCGAGGATGGCACCCGCGCGCTCGTAACGGCCGACGTAGCGGGAGGCGTCCACCTCGACCGGCGTCTCGGGCGGGCCCAGCGTGGCCGGTACGGACAGGCCGTCGAGCTCGGCGAACAGCTCGGTCGCCACGCGGTGGGTGAACGCGCCGGAGTGGCCGCCGTTGACGGTGACGCAGGCGATGGTGCCGGTGCCGGGCACGGCCCAGAGCATCGCGTGCTGGCCGATGGTGTTGCCGCCGTGGGAGATGACGCGCTGGCCGCTCCACTCGTCCACGATCCAGCCCACGCCCCAGTGGCGGCCGAGCGCGTACGGGTTGGGGATGTCCACCTGCGGCTCCCACATGACCTGCGGGTTCTCCAGCAGGCCGCCTTCCAGGTGGGCCCTGGCGAAGGCCACCACGTCGGCGGGGCGGGCGCAGATCAGGCCGGCCGGGCCCGCCGAGCGCATGAGCCCCCACACCGGGGCGGGCTCGCCGTCCACGTGGCCCATGGCGGCGCGGAAGCGCAGCACGTCCTCGGGCAGGGTCCAGGTGTGGGTGAGGCCGAGCGGCTCGCCGATGCCCTCGCGCAGCACGTCGTCCCAGCGCTTGCCGGTCAGCTTCTCCAGCACGCGGCCGGCGATGCTGAAGCCCGAGTTGCAGTAGGACTGGGTGACGCCGAGCGGGTGGTTCTGGGCCAGGTCGGCGCAGGCCGCGACGTACTTCTCCACGCAGTCGTCGCCGCGCCCGGTGTCGAGGAACAGGTCGCCGTCGATGCCGCTGGTGTGGGTGAGCAGATGCCTGATCGTCACCTTCTTGGTGACCTCGGCGTCGGCCACCTTGAACTCGGGCAGCACCTCCAGCACCGGCGTGTCGAGGGTGAGCCGGCCCTGCTCGATCTGCTGCATGATCAGGGTCGACGTGTAGACCTTGGTGACCGAGCCGATCTGGAAGAGCGAGTCGGTGGTGACGTCGACGCCGGTGGCCTTGTTCAGGGTGCCGGCGGCGAACTCGTGCAGTTCTCCCTCGTGCAGGTACGCCAGCGCCGCGCCGGGCACCTCGTACTCGGCGATCAGCTCGGGGAGCCGCTGACCCATTGCTCCAGCCACGCGAGGATCCTTTCGTTGTAGTCATAGCGGTGTGAGGGCCGGCCGTTCAGGATGAACAGGTGGGAGGCCCCCGGGTAGCGCACGAGCCGGACGGGCACCCGCCGCTCGCGCAGCGCGGCGAACCACTGCTCCGACTGGCCGATGGGGCACCGGTCGTCGTTCTCGCCGTGCAGCAGCAGGGTGGGCGCGGTGACCTCCCCCACCCTGGTCAACGGTGACTGGGCGGCCAGGTCGCCCGGGCACTCCTGGGTGGCGAGCAGGTGGCCGACGTCGGAGGTGCCGCCCACGACGGCCAGGTCGGTGACGGCGCCGCCGGCGATCGCCGCCTTGAACCGGTCGGTGGCGCCGGTCAGCCAGCACGTCATGTAGCCGCCGTAGCTGTAGCCGGTGACGGCCAGCCGCTCGGGGTCGGCGACGCCGTCGGCCACCAGGTCATCGATCGCGGCCAGGAAGTCCTGGGTGTCGGCCAGGCCCCACGCGCCGACGGCGGCGGTGTAGAACGCCTCACCGTAGCCGTCGCTGCCGCGCGGGTTGAGCGCCAGCACGGTCCAGCCGCGCGCCGCCAGGACGTGGTGGTAGAGGTGGAAGCCGTCGAGCACGGGAGCCCAGGCGTTGTGCGGGCCGCCGTGGACGTCCAGCAGCAGCGGGCCCGGGGTGGTGGCGTTCTCGTCGCGCAGGACGAAGCCCTCGATCTCGGTGCCGTCGGGCGCGGTGAAGGTGCGCCGGACCGGCGTGTACGGCTCCGCGTCCGGCAGGGCGTGACCGGTGAGCCGGCGCGGCTCGCCCCCGCCGGGCTCCAGCAGGAAGACCTCGCCCGCGGTGCGCGGATCGGCGGCCACGTACGCGATCCGCCCCGCGGCCACGCTCGCGCCGGACACGCTCACCTCCTCGGGCTCCTTCACGGGCACGAGCCGGCGGCCTGGCGCCTGGTAGAGGTGGGAGCAGCCGCGGTCGCGGACGCAGAAGACCAGTTCGCCGCCGAGCAGCGCCGGGGTGGCGCCGGGATAGCCGGGGTGGCCGAGCATGACGTTGCGGTCGAGCCCCGTCTCCACCTCGGCCACGCCCCCGTCGCCGCCGGGGTCGAGCGTGTAGAGCCGGACGTGCCCGACGAGCTCGCCCTTCATCCCGGCGATCAGCAGGCGGTCGCCGAGCCACCACACGCCGGCGCAGATGATCCCGGGGTCGGTCAGCCGCTCGGGCACGCCGCCCTCGGGCGGCACGAGGTACACCGCGCCGCCGTACTCCAGGTCGCGGTCGGGCTCCATGTCGGCCACGAACGCCAGGCGGCTGCCGTCCGGCGCCCACGACGGCTCTCCCGCGTGGAAGTCGCCCTCGGTGACCTGCGCGGACTCGCCCGAGGCTACGTCCACCACGAACAGCTGCGTGGTGACGCCGCGCAGCAGCCCGGCCCCGTCGGCCTTGTGGTCGAGCCGGTCGGCGACGACGGGGGCGTTCGGGTCGGGCGCCTGCCCGCCCGGCCCCGACGGGCCCGAGTAGGCGATCCGGGTCCCGTCGGGCGACCAGCACGCCGCCCCCGCGCCGAGCGCGGCCGAGGTCAGGACGGAGGGCTCGCCGCCGTCCATCGGCAGCAGGTGGAGCTGGGCCGCGCCGCCGCCCGCCGGGCGCAGGAACGCGAGCGTGCGGCCGTCCGGCGACCAGCGGGGTGAGCTGCCCGCGGCCAGGCGGCGCGGCTGCGCGCCGGGGTCGTCGCAGGAGACGAGCCAGATCTCCGAGCGGTTCTCGTCGCCGTCCCGGTCGACGGTGGTCAGCGTGTACGCGACCGCGCCGCCGTCGGGGCGCAGCGCGGGATCGGAGGGTACGGCGAAACGGTGCAAGTCCTCCAGGGCGAGTCGTGGCATATCCGAACCGTAGGCCACCGTTCAGCCTCCTGCTTCGGCGTGCGCGACGAACAGGGCCGCCCCCGTTGTGCTCACCGCCAACCGGGTGGGCGGACACCGGTGGCGGGGCTCGCGTACAGGACGTGACGGCTGGTCGGGGAGAATGTGAAGGCCAACGTTAAAGTGAAGATCCCGCGCCGGTTTCGGCACCTCTCTCCCCCGAACGGCGGGCGCGCCCTGACGCCCGCGAGAATGGATGGTCAGCCATGGTCGGCAAGCCGGAACGCCACGTCGCCGTGTTCGGCGCCGGATACATCGGTCTGGTGACCGGCGCCTGCCTCGCCGAGCTCGGCCACCGGGTGGTGGTCCGCGACATCGATCCGGACAAGGTCGCCCTGCTGCGGGCCGGCGACGTGCCGATCTACGAGCCCGGCCTGGGCGACATGATCGCCAGGAACAAGGAGCGGCTGACCTTCACCCTCGACCTGGCCGAGACGCTCGACGGCGCCGAGATCGCCTACGTGTGCGTGGACACCCCGCCCTCGGCCTCCGGCGACGCCGACCTGTCCCGGCTGTGGGCGGTGGTGAAGTCGCTGGAGGGCGCGGCGCACCTCAAGGCCGTCGTGGTGAAGTCGACCGTCCCGGTGGGCACGGGCGCGCGCGTGCGGGCCGCGCTCGACGCGGCGGGCCTGGCGCACGTCGGCTACGCCGCCAACCCCGAGTTCACCGCCGAGGGCCGGGCGGTCACCGACTTCCTCAAGCCCGACCGCATCGTCATCGGCTCGGCCGACGAGGCCACCGCCGCCCTGATCACCGACCTGCACGACGGCGTCGACGGCCCGGTCGTGGTGATGGACGTGCGCTCGGCCGAGATGGTCAAGCTGGCCTCCAACGCGCTGCTCGCCACGAAGATCAGCTTCATCAACGAGATCGCCACCCTGTGCGAGAAGACCGGCGCCGACGTCGAGGAGGTCGCCCGCGCCGTCGGCCTCGACCACCGCCTCGGCCCCCACTTCCTGCGTCCCGGCATCGGCTGGGGCGGCTCCTGCTTCCCCAAGGACTCCGAGGCGCTGCGCCAGCTCGCCAGCAACACCGGCTACCACCTGCAGCTCCTGTCGGCCGTCATCGACGTCAACAACCTGCAGAAGCGCCGGGCCGTGCAGAAACTCCACGACGAGCTGGGCACGCTGGCGGGCATGCGGGTGGCGCTGCTCGGCCTGACGTTCAAGCCCGGCACCGACGACATGCGCGAGGCGCCCAGCACCGTGCTGGCGGCCCGGCTGCTGGCCGAGGGCGCCGAGGTGCGGACCTGGGACCCGATGGCGCGCCCGGCCGGCGTGGAGCCGTGGAGCTCGACGACCCGGCACCCGACGCCGGAGCTGGCCCTCGCGGGGGCCGACGCGGCGATCGTGGTCACCGAGTGGCCGCAGCTGAAGGAGGTCGACTGGGCGGGCGCGGCGTCGGTCATGCGCCGTCCCGTGCTCTACGACGGCCGCAACCTGTTCGATCCGGCGGCGATGCGGGCGCTCGGCTACACGTACATGAGCGTCGGAAGGCCCTGACCGGCACCCGGAATAAACCGTTGCGGCGCGGTGCTGAAGCCCGCACTATGTTCCTCATGTTCCAGCACGCTCACCTCGC
Organism: Nonomuraea fuscirosea; assembly: GCF_035917475.1. Classification (NCBI taxonomy): domain Bacteria; kingdom Bacillati; phylum Actinomycetota; class Actinomycetes; order Streptosporangiales; family Streptosporangiaceae; genus Nonomuraea; species Nonomuraea fuscirosea. The sequence goes on from NZ_CP109074.1 coordinate 5,357,833, forward strand.
GACGCCCGCACTGCCGGGCGCGCTCGGGCGTGCCTGCGACGGCCTGGAGCGCTGACCTCTTCCCGTACGTCCACGTGACCCGGCGGGGAGAGGTTGACCGGCCCATGACGGGTCACGGCGAAAACTCCAGGTTTCGAGGGAAGGAACCATGGCCAAGCAGGCCTACGTACGCAACAAGCCGCATCTCAACATCGGCACGATGGGCCACGTCGACCACGGCAAGACCACGCTGACCGCCGCCATCACGAAGGTGCTGGCCGGGCGCGGGCAGGCCACGTACACGCCGTTCGAGCGGATCGACCGTACCCCGGAGGAGGCCTCCAGGGGGATCACGATCAACATCTCGCACGTCGAGTACGAGACCGCCACCAGGCACTACGCCCACGTGGACATGCCGGGCCACGCCGACTACGTGAAGAACATGATCACGGGGGCGGCGCAGCTCGACGGCGCGATCCTCGTCGTGTCCGCGCACGACGGCATCATGCCGCAGACCAGGGAGCACGTGCTGCTCGCCAAGCGGGTCGGCGTCGAGCACCTGGTCGTGGCGGTCAACAAGGCCGACGGCGCCGACCCGGAGCTGATCGACCTGGTCGAGCTGGAGCTGCAGGAGCTGCTCGCCGAGCACGGCTACCGCGACGTCCCGATGGTCCGGGTGTCCGGGCTGCGGGCGCTCGAGGGCGACCCCGCCTGGACGGCGTCGATCGACGAGCTGCTGCGGGCGGTGGACGAGCACATCCCCGTGCCCGTGCGGTACGTGGACGCGCCGTTCCTGATGCCGGTCGAGAACGTGCTGACGGTCACCGGCCGCGGCACGGTCGTCACCGGCGCCATCGAGCGCGGCACGGTGCGGGTCGGCGACACGGTCGAGGCGATCGGGTTCGGCGACGGGTTCTCCGCCGTCGTGACGGGCGTCGAGACGTTCGGCAAGACGATGGAGCGGGGCGAGGCCGGCGACAACGCCGCCGTGCTGCTGCGCGGGGTCCGCAGGGACCAGGTGCGCAGGGGCATGGTGCTGGCCGCGCCCGGCAGCCAGCGGGCCCTCGGCTCGTTCACCGCCCGCGTCTACCTCCTCACGCCGGAGGAGGGCGGACGGCGGCGGCCGATCGCGACCGGGTACCGGCCGCAGTTCTACCTGCGCACGACGGACGTGCCGGGTGAGCTCGTCCTGCCCGCCGGCGTCGTCGCCCGGCCGGGCGAGACGGTGGAGGTGGCGGTCGAGCTGGGCAAGGCGGTGGCGCTGGAGGCGGGGCTCGGCTTCGCGATCCGCGAGGGCGGCCTCACGGTCGGCGCCGGCACCGTCCTCGCCGCCCCGGCCGAGATCGTCCGGCCCTCCGCCCCGGCGGAGGTCGCCTGACGCCTGGTGCCGACGGGTGCGGTGCCCCGGTCGCCTCACGCGACCGGGGCATCGGCCAACGGCCGGGTCCCGTCACACGGGGCCCGGCCGCTTCATGTCAAGCGCGGTCGAAGCGGAGGCGGAGGGTGGTGCGGCGGGCCAGCAGGTCGTAGGCGGGCAGCGGGCGCGGGCCGCAGGTGGCCGTGCCGATGCCCTGGTGGGCGAGGTCGAGGTGGAGGTGGAGCCGGTCCCCCGCCACCAGGTCGGGCAGGTGCCGGGCGGCGGCCAGCTCGGCGGCGCTCCAGCGGCGCGTGGTCAGCCCGAACACGGGCTCGCCGGACACCCGGATCCCGCCGAGCTCGGCCCACCGCACGTCGGCGCGGTGCCCGTTCTCCTGCGGGCGCACGTACGGCGTCTGCAGCTCCTCGACCGTGGCCGACCACCGGCCGACCCGGGCCGACATGCCCGTGTCCGGGTACGCCTCCCCCGGCCCAGGCCCGAACCACGTCACCCGGTCCACCGCGGAGCCGGGCAGCGTCATCGTCACCCCGATCCGGGCGACCGGGTCGCGCCAGTTGCCCTCCGGCTCGATGTCGAGGACGAGCCGCAGGCCGCCGTCGAACGTCCACCGGTACGTGGCCAGCATCCCCAGGTTCGTCGCCGCCGGCGCGACCCGGGTGCGCACGACCAGCTCCTCTCCTACGGTGATCTCCTCCACCCGGTGGGTGAGGCGGTGCAGGCCGAGCCGGTGCCACTTGTCCGCCAGGCCATCGGCCCGGTCGTTGTCGGTGGGGGCCCGCCACAGGTCGAGCCGGGGCCCCTCCACCTCCGTACCGAACAGCCGCACGAGCCGCCCGGTGGCCGCGTCGAACGCGCTGTCCCCCGCGATCAGCTCATCCCGGGCGCCCGCGCCTCCGCCGTACCGCAGGCCGACGCCGTCACCCGCCCCCCCGTCCTGACCGGCCTCGCCGTCGCTCACCCCGGCGCCGTCAGCCGGCTCGCCGGCGGCGCGGGTGAAGGAGGTGAGGAGCTCGTTCGGCGCGGGCTCGTGCAGCGTCAGCAGCGCCTGCCCCCAGGCCACCTCGTGTCCGGCCGGCGCCCACGGCTCGTCCGCGGCCAGCTCGGCGCGCACGGTCAGCCACCGCTCGCCGCCCGGCCGGTCCGGGAAGCCCGGCAGCTTGCACTCGCCGCCCGCCGCGGGCACGTCGAGGCGGTGCTCGGCGACGGTCTCCCCCTCGACCTGCGCGACGGCCACGAACCGCAGGTGGGAAAGGTCGGTGAATCCATGGCCGTTGACGACCCGGACGACCCCGTCGCCGAACTCGAATTTGACCGGTTCGAACACCTTCTTCAGGTCGATCAGCCCGGGGGACGGCGTCCGGTCGGGGAACACGAGACCGTCGATGACGAAGTTCCCGTCGTGCACGGGCTCGCCGTAGTCGCCGCCGTAGGCGTACCCGTGCTCGGGATGCGCCAGCCCGTGATCGATCCACTCCCAGATGAACCCGCCGGCCAGCCGCGGATAGCGTTCGAACAGCTCCTGGTACTCGGCCAGCCCGCCGGGCCCGTTGCCCATGGCGTGGGCGTACTCGCACTGCAGGAACGGCAGCTGCCGCCGCCGCGCGTCCAGCTCCGGATCGTCGAGCGGGTCCTCCTCGCGCCGGCCGATGGCCTCGACCTCGGCGTGCGAGGCGTACATGCGGGAGTAGACGTCGGTGTGCGCGCACGACCAGTCGCCCTCGTAGTGCAGCGGCCTGGACGGGTCGCGCTCACGCGTCCAGGCCGCCATGACGGCCAGGTTGCGGCCGACGCCGGCCTCGTTGCCGAGCGACCACATGATGACGCTGGGGTGGTTCTTGTCGCGTTCGACCATCCGGCGCATGCGGTCGAGCAGCGCGTCCTCGTAGCGCGGGTCGTCGGTGGGGTTGCCGCGCCAGCCGAACCCGCCGAAGCCGTGCGTCTCCAGGTCGCACTCGTCGATCACCCACAGGCCCAGCTCGTCGCACAGGTCCAGGAAGTCGGGGTGCGGCGGGTAGTGGCTGGTCCTGACCGCGTTGACGTTGTGCCGCTTCATCAGCAGCACGTCCTCGCGCATCGTCTCGTACGGCACCGCGCGCCCGTGCTCCGGGTGGAACTCGTGCCGGTTGACGCCCTTGAGCAGCAGCGGCCGGCCGTTGGCCAGGAGCACGCCGTCCTCGATGGAGATGCTGCGGAAGCCGACGCGCAGCCGTACGGTCTCGCCGGGGCAGGTCACCACGGCGTCGTACAGGTGCGGGGTCTCGGCCGTCCACGGCCGGACGCCGACCGTGATCTCGGTGCCCGGTTCGAGGTTCTCGACGCCGAGTTCGGGGACGCTGAGCGTGCCGGGGCCGTCGAAGCTCAGCGTGCCGCGTCCGTCCGCCGCGTAGGAGGCGCGCACGAAGACGTCGGCGGCCGAACGGGTGAGCGTGACGTCGCGGAAGATGCCGGGCAGCCACCACATGTCCTGGTCCTCCAGGTACGTGGCGGCCGACCACTGGTGCACGCGCACGGCCAGCACGTTGCGGCCGGGACGCAGGTAGGGGCCGGCGTCGTACTCGACGGGCAGCCGGCTGCCGGTCGAGAAGCCCAGCTCGTGGCCGTTCAGCCAGACGCGGGCGAAGGACTCCGCGCCCTCGAACCGCAGCCGCCCGCCGGTCCAGCCCTCGGGCAGGTCGAAGACGCGGCGGTAGTCGCCCGTGGGGTTCTCGTCGGGCACCCGCGGCGGGTCGACGGGGATCGGGTAGACGACGTTGGTGTAGGCGGGCGCACCGTGCCCGTGCAGCACCCAGTGGGACGGCACGGGCAGGTCGTCCCAGCCCGAGTCGTCGTAGTCGGGCCCGGCGAAGTCCTCGGGGACGTTCGCGGTCGGCGACAGGCGGAAGCGCCACGTCCCGTTGAGATCAACGGAAGGGGCGTCTGTACGGAGGGCTGCCCGGGGTTCGAGGCGGCCCGAACCAGGGGAGAAAGTTTCGAGGTCCATCTCGGCCGAGCCTAGAGGTTCGACCGAGTTTCGTCAGCGTTGAGGTCTTCGTCCGTAACCGATCACCCCTCGAACGGCCCCGCGACCCGCCCGCTACGGCGGTGGGAGGACACCACCTCCCCGAGATCCGATGAGGGCCCGCCGGTGCCCGGTGGGGAGGCGGCGAGGTAGCCGGCCAGCAACGCCTCGGCGACCGCGCCCACGGCGTCGTCGTCCGGCAGGAAACCGGGGCTGTGCAGCCCGGCCGCGGTGTCCACGCCCACGAACATCATCAGCGACGGCGCCACCTCGCCGTAACGCGCGAAGTCGTCGGCCCCGCACGAGCGCAGTTCGTCGTCGACCGTCCACCCCTGCTCCCGCAGCCGCTCCCCCGCCCGTACGGCCAGCGCCCGGTCGTTGACCAGGATCGGCTCGCCGGGCAGGATCTCGACCTCGGCCACGCACCCGTACGCCCGCGCCGTGTCCTCCACCACCTGGGCGAACCGCTCGTGCAGCCGCTCGCGCCACTTGCGGGACATGGTCCGCAGCGTGCCTCTGGCCACGGCCTCGCCGGGGACGGCGTTGGGCGTGCTGCCCGCGTTCACCGTCCCGAACGTGACCACGGTCGGCACCATGGGGTCGGCGACCCGGCTGACGAGCTGCTGCGCCGCCACGATCACCTGCGCCATGGCCAGCACCGGGTCCCGGGTCAGATGCGGGTAGGCGGCGTGCCCCTCGGCTCCCCTGACGGTCACCCTGAACTCGTCCGACGAGGCGTTCACCGGCCCGGGAGCGCAGGCGATCGTCCCTCCGGCCAGCACGGGCTGCACGTGCGCGCCGATCATGGCCTGCACACGATGCCGCCCGAGCACCCCGGACGCGACGACATCGAGCGCCCCGGACGGAAAGGTCTCCTCCCGCGGCTGCAACACGACCAGCAACGGCGCCGGCGCACCCACGTCGCGAGCACGCACATCGGCCGCGTGCGCCTCACGGGCATACCCGTCGGAAGCGTGCGCGTCGCGGGCGCCGGTGGCGGCGATGGCGCGGGCGAGGGCGACGACGGCGGCCAGGTGGACGTCGTGGCCGCAGGCGTGCATGGCGCCGTTGACGGAGGCCCACGGCACGCCGGTCTGCTCGGCGATGGGCAGCGCGTCCAGCTCGCCGCGCATCCCCACCGCCGGCCCCGCCCCGCCGATCCGCAGCACCGCGCCGGTGCCCGCCACCTGCTCGACGGCTCCTTCCGGCAGCGCGTCGAGCACCCGCTTCAGCGTCGGCTCCTCCTGGCCGGACACCCTGGGCAGGGCGTGCAACTCACGCCGCAACGCCGCCGCGGCGGGCAGTTCCCGGCCCAGCGCCGCCAGCAACGCCACCCGCAGCTCCGCCCCCGGACCCGCGCCACCGCCCGTGCCTGCGCCCGCGCCACCGCCCGTGCCTGCGCCCGTGCCTGCGCCCGTGCCTGCGCCCGTCTCCGGGTTGCCCGTACCTGCGGCCGCCCTCCGGCCGTTCGCACTCACTCACTGCCCCCGCTCGAAAATCACCGAACCACGAACGCCTCTCTCATCCCCCGGATCCCAGCCCGTAGACACGGCGCGCGTTCCCCGCCCCCACCATGCCGGCCACCCGCAGCGCCTGCGCCAGCGACCACTCGCCGTCGGCGACGAACCCGCCCAGGACCCGCGCCATCGCCCGCCGCCACAACAACGCCCCCAGGTGGTGCAGCTCGGCGGGCCCGAAGGCGTCGGAGGAGAACAGGATCTTGGCGAACGGCGCCACCTCCAGGCTCTCCGCCACCAGCGCCACGCTGCGCGCCCCCGTGTAGCTCACCCCGAGGCCGACGTCGAAGAACACGTTCGGGTACGCCTGCGCCAGGAACCCCGCGTGCCGCTGGTACGGATAACAGTGCAGCAGCACCAGCGGCACCCCGGTGGGCTCGGCCAGTTCGATCAGCCCGCGCAGCAGCAGCGGATCGGCCCGCCGCAGGTCCACGTCGGGATCGCCGTAGCCGATGTGGAACTGCAGCGGCAGCCCCCGTTCCAGTCCGGCCCAGATGAGGTGCCGCACCAGCACCGGATCGCTCAGCCGCCCGCCACCTGAGTCCAGCCATCGCCCCGCGGCCAGGGTCACCTCGGCGGGCGACGGCGGCGCGGGGTCGAAGTCGAGGCCGCACCGGTAGGCGGCGACGCTCTTGAGCCCGCGCGCCGCACGGGCGCGCTCGTCCAGCGCCCGCCCGAACCGGTCGGCGAACGCGTCCGCCGCGCACCCGAGGGCGGCCACCCGCTCGGCCACCTGTTCCAGCCGCACCACCTCGTCGGTGGGCGCCCCGCTCGCCTCCGCCATCCCCGAAGGGCCGAGCAGTTCGTCGCCGCGGTAGCCGGTCTCGACCAGGAAGTGCCTGATCCCGCTGGCGCCGAGCAGCCGCCGGTTGACCTCGCCCGCGCCGAGCCTGGCGCGCCGGGCCAGGTACTCCTCCGGCGTGCAGAAGGGTTCGAGGCCGAGCACGGGCGCGCAGTGGCGCAGGACGGCGAACCCGAGCTGGGAGTCGAACTGGGTGGTCCACTCCGGCACGGGGCGGTCGGACTCGGTGATCAGTTCCTCGAACGCCGTGCGGGACAGGTCGTGCGAGGTCGCCCCGTGCACGTGGTGGTCCACCAGGGGCAGCTCGTCGATGGCCTGGGTGAGCGCGGCGGGCACGAGATCGAGCTCAGCGGACATCTGGGGTTCCTCCCGTCTGGCGGTCGCACGATCCCGTACCCTCGCTCCCTGCCCGCGACCCGCCTGCCGCACACACAGGCCCATCGCCCACAAAGGCCCCACGGGACGGCGACCGTCCCGTGGGGCCCGGAAGCGCGGGCGTCAGGCGGCGGCCTTGGCGGTCGCCGTCACGGTCGCCTGCCGGGTGACGCCGCTGACCGTGACGGCCACCGTCACCCGGCCGGCCCGCAGTGCCGTCAGCGTGCCGGTGTCCGGGTCGAGCACCGCCACGTGCCAGGGCTTGGCCGTCTCGCGCGGGCCGACGTGCAGGTTCGGCGAGCCGGACCAGCCGGCCGACACCGGGTACGCGGCCGGCACCGTCCTCGTGCCCTGGACGAGCGAGGCCGTCACCGTGGCGGGCCTGCCGACGGCGACCGTGGCGGGGGCCGTCAGCGTGAGCTCGTCCACGTGCGGGCGGACCTGGGTGCCGATCCAGTCGGGCGCGTCGGCGAACCAGTTGCGCCTGACGTGCTCGGCCTCGGCCCGCGTCACCGGGTCCACACCCCACAGCGACCAGCCGGTGAACCCGCCGTCGTCCGGGGCGGTGGCGGGGTTCTTGCCGGAGTTGCCGTTGATGAAGTACGGCACCGCGTCCACGCGGGAGGCGTGGAAGGTGCCCACGTGCGCCCCGATGAACGCCGCCCCCTTGCCGGTGGTGCGCTGGAAGTCGGCCAGCCAGCCCTCGACCAGCGCGGCCTCCTTGCGGTCGCCGAGCTGGCTGCCCTTGCCGGGCGTCGGGTCGCGCGGCGGCACGTGGAACAGGACGGTGACCGACCCGATCGAGGCGTCCTTCGCCGCCTGGTCGAGTTCGGCGCGGAGCAGGGCCACCTGGTCGTAGCCGCCGCCCCTGAGGTTGAGGCGGGAGGTGTCCAGGGTGATGAAGCGGGTGCCCTTGTGGTCGAAGGTCCCGTACGTGTCGCCGAAGACGGCCTGGAAGTTGTCGATCTTGCCGCCCATGACCTCATGGTTGCCCGGGATGTAGTGATATTTCACCGTTCCGCCGAGCTCTTCGTCGAGGATCCGCTTCGCCAGCGCGAAGTCCTCGGGCGACGCCTCGTCCACCAGGTCACCGTTGATCAGCAGGAAGTCCGGCTTGGCCGCCTTGATCTCGCGCAGCGTGCGGCGGGCGTTCTTCACGATGTCGCTGTCCGGCTCCCTGGCCACGAACTGGGCGTCCGACATGACCGCGAAGCGCCACGGCATCTTCGCCACCTCGGCCTCGACCACCGGATCGCTCACCTTGGGCGCGGCCGGGGTCTCGACCGACGGCGGCACCTTGGCGACCAGGCCGTCGATGAGGATCTCGTTGGTGTAGGCGACGTCGGCCTTGGTCTCGGCCACGTAGAAGCGGCGCAGCTTGAGCGGGTAGGTGACGCCGGGCGGCACGGTGAACTCGACGAACTTCCAGCCGGTCCACGTCATGTACGGCCCGCGCAGGATCTGCGACTGCCCGAGCGCGTCGTAGAACTCCAGGCTCGGCCACTCCCCCTTGCCGGTGGAGTTGATCCACATCCCGAACGCCTGCGGCTGCCCGTCCACCACGATCTGCTGCGGCGGGCTGGCGTAGGCGGCGCGGGTGGCGGTGGAGGTGGAGAAGTCGTAGGAGAGCTTCAGCCCGCCGCCGCTCTGCCCGGGCGCGGCCGACAGGTTGCCGGTGGCGCGGGCGGCGGCGAACGTCCACGACGCGGCGTCCTCGAAGTCGGCGACCGGCTTGTCCTCGAACCCGACCGTCACCGGCACCGCCGTGGTGAGCTTGCCGACCTTGGCGGTGATCAGCCCGGAGCCGGTGGCGCCCTTGGCCTTGACGGTGAAGTAACCCTGCTCGGCGGCCGTCACCTCGAACAGGCTCTTGTCGTAGTCGAGCTTGAGGTCGGCGGGCTCGACGGGCGCGGAGTTGCCGTTGCGGTCGTAGCCGACCACGCCGAACGTGGCCGTCTCGTCCTGACCGGCGATGCCGAGCCGGTCGGCGGTGGCGCCGAGCCGCTCCAGCGGCTGCAGCACGGTCAGCTCGATGCTGCCCTTCGCGCTCCCGCGCGCGGCGGTGACCATGGTCTGGCCGGGCACGAGGGCGTGGAACCTGCCGTCGCGCACGACGCCGTGCACGGCCGGGTTCGAGCGCCAGGACGGGGTGCCGGCGGCGGGGCCGTACGTCTCGTCGTAGCCGGCGGCACGCAGCCGCCTGGTGAGGCCGGGGAAGACGCGGTCGGGACGTCCGCCCGCGACCGGCCCGACGCCGGGTGCCCTGGCCGGGTCGCTCGCGGTCTCCAGCCAGTAGCCCTTCAGCTTGCCGCTGCCTTCGGGCGCGTAGAGCGCGAGGCCGTTGGGGACGTGCCGCTCGCCGCCGTCGGAGGGGCTGTTCTCCACCTGGACGTCGGCCGATCCGGGCTCGCGGGCCAGCATGGTGGAGGAGCCGCCGCCGTCGAGGTTGAGCGCGTTCGCGGCGCCGAGGTCGGCCATCATCGCGGCCAGCTCGTTCAGCGTGACGCCGCGGCTGTCGGCCTGGCGGCCGTCCACGGTCAGCAGGTACATCTTCCTGCCGTCGGCGGAGAATCCGACGGCGGTACGCGGGTGCGCGGCCTGGTCGGCGGAGTTCTGCACGACCCCGTCCTTGACCAGCACCCAGTTGCCGCCCACGGCGGCCTTGACCTCGCCCCCGGCTGACGGCTTGGGCCGGTAGCGCACGTCGACCCGGTCGCCTGTCCTCAGCGCGGACAGCGCGGCGGCCCCGGCGTCGCGGCCGAGCAGGATCGTGGTTCCGGCGGGGACGGGACCGGTGCCGGCGGAGCTGCGTACCTCGGTGACGACGCCGTCCACCAGCACGACCTCGGCGACGGACGTGGCGCCCTCGACGGCACGGGCCCGGTTGTAGGAGCCCCACAAGGGCGTGAACAGCCCGACGCCGCCGCTCTGCACGATCTGGTTGAACTGGGTGAGCGCGATCGGCGCGCCGCCTGCGGGGGTGGCGCTGCCTTCGAAGTACATCTTCAGCACGCGGCCGACGCCGTCGCCGCCGACGGCCACCGCGTTCTCGTGCCCGGCCACCGGCGACTGGATCAGCGCGCCATTCTGCACGCCGATGCCCTGCGCGGCGCCGGAGTTGTTGATGTCGAAGAAGTCGCCGTTGACGGCGGCCACGGCGCGCGAGCGCTTGACCGGCGCGGACAGCGGCTCGGTCTTGCTCACCTCGCCGGAGAAGACGTAGTCGGCCTTGACGCCCGGCTTGCCGCCGAGCTCGGCGGTGACGGCGTCCGCGCGCAGCCAGCCGAGCGCGTCGTAGGTGTCGAACGAGGTGAGCGAGATGCCCGGCGCGACCGGCCGGGTCCGCTTGTCCGTCACCAGCCGCGCCTGGCCCTGTTTCTGGCTGGGAGCGGCCCGGGTGAGGAGCGTGGAGGGCGCCGGGTAGGACGACGCGTCGAGCGCGTCCTCTGCGGGGGGAGCGGGTTCGGCCTGCGCGGGCGCGACGAGGGCCATGGGGCCTAACACGAGCGCGGCGGCGGCCAGCAATCGGAGGGTCTGCACGACCGAACTCAATCGCTCGTGGTTATAACTTTCAAGGCTTCAGCATGAACTAAAAGAAAATTTCAGATCTTGTACGGGCCGGGAACGCCTCTCCCCGGCCCGTACGAGCGCTCAGACCTCGCCGGCGAGGACGTCGTCGCGGCGCCCCGGCTCCTCCAGCGGGACGACGACCTCCGGTTCCTCCTCCTCGCCGGGGACCCGCACGCCGGCGTGCAGCACCAGCGGCACGGCCAGGGCCACCACCATCGACAGCACGGCGGTGCCCGAGTCGTTGACCAGCATGCCCACGACGCCGCTGACCAGCGCGCCGACCAGCCCGGCGCGCAACATCGGCCACTGCGCGAACGCCCTGGGCACCACGCCCGCGCTGATCTTCCCCGGCCGCATGATCGCGAAGATCAGGAACGCCAGCCCGGCGAGCACGATCGGCATGAGGTTGGGCGAGAGCAGGGTGTTGAGCATCGCGCCCAGCTTGCGCGCGATCATCGGCAGGAACGTCCCGTCGATCACCTGCCCCACGAACCGGCCCAGGTGCGTCTGCGCGGCCGGCGGCCGCAGGTGGTCGAGCACGGCGATGATCGACACCGCCACCCCGCCCAGCACGCAGAACCCGGCCAGCTTCAGCACCGACACCTTCTTGCCCGCGATGAGCAGCGCGGTGACGGCGATGCCCGGCACGAACGCGATCACGCCGCCGAAGTCGCTGCCCACACCCGGCCAGCCCGCCAGCAGCATCGCGACCACGCCCAGCGTGACCACCCCGCCGACGGCGGCCCGCTTGTGCCCGGCGCGCACGAGGTACTGGGCGGCGATGGCGGTGCCCATGAGCACGGCGGTGGACAGCAGCGCGAACGGGATGTTCGCCAGCCCGTAGTAGCGCCCGCCGACCACGGCGGTGTAGCCCATGAGGCTGTTGAACTGCAGCGTCGTCCCGGTCAGCAGGTCGAACACGAGCACCGCGGCGGTGACCGCGGCCACCGTCGCGGGCGGCCCGAGCGGGTCGCGCCGCCACGGGCCGAGCAGGGCCACGGCGGCGATCAGCGCCGTGGAAGCCAGCACGCCGCCGATCAGCGTCGCCACCACGTACGGGCTGCGGTCCCACGGCAGCAGGTTGACCGCGTACGTGGAGACCGGCAGCGCGGCCAGCACGATCGCGGCGGCGCCGACCAGGCCGTGCCGCCTGCGCCGGGTGAGCAGGAAGTAGGCCAGCGCGTAGAAGGCGACCGTGACGGTGGCGAAGGCGGTGAAGAAAATGCCCGTCGTGCCGCGCACGCTCACCCCGGCCATGTCGTCCCTGGCCAGGTCGTCAGGGGTGGTGGCCGGGCCGAGCCGCCACGGCACCCCGAGCACGGTGTCCGGCACCGCGACGCCGGCCGCGTTCAGGATCGTGGGCGTGATGTCGGGCAGCACGACGATGTCGCCGCGCCGGGTGGAGTTGGCCCCGACGGCGGGGCCCGCCACGCCGGCGACCGCCTCCGTGCCCGCGCGCTTCCACATGGTGACCCGCAGGTGCGGCACGGAGCCGTGGTCGCCGACCCCGGCCAGCACGATCTCGGTGCCGGCGGGCAGCCGGTCCAGCGCCGCGCCCACCTGGGCGTCGGCCCGGCGGGCCAGCTCGCGCCGCTGCTCGGGCGCGATGGCCTCGGGCTCCTGCGACAGTCTGTCGTCGCGCAGGTACGGCTCGATGAGCGCGGGCACGTCCACGGCCAGCACCTGGCAGCGCGACCAGTCGGCCAGGCCGGCCGGGTCGGCGGCGTACAGGTCGACCTTGCCCTCACGGTCGGCGAGCATCAGCGCGGCGCCCCGGCCCACGGCGGCGGTGCACTTGCCCGCCGCGTGCACGGCGGAGCCGAGCGTGCCGGCGAACGCGCCGTCACGCAGGGCGTGCAGCTCGGGCACCTCGCGCACGAGCGCGCCCGCGCCCTGGACGACCGGCTCGGGCGGCAGCCCGCAGCGGTGCCCGACGGCCGAACGCACTCCCGCCGACACGCTCAGCCATCCGTCGTACGGGCACGTCACGGTGCCGACGGCCTTGACCGACAGTGAGCCGAGCCCGCTCTGCCCGGCCAGCTCCCACAGGCGCGGCGTGTCACGCGCGTCGATGTCGTCCCACAGCAGTCCAGGCACCCCGATGAAGGCCACCCGTCCCCCGGCCTCGGAGCGGCTCGCGGACACCTCCCGCGCGGGCGTGTTCCCCTCCGTGGAAGCGACGGCCGGAGCCGACCACCACAACGGGGAAAACAGCACCAATAACAGCACCCACCTCACCGTTAGCCCCCATCCGGACCTGGCTGATCGACTCGGAACGCGGGCAACCCTACCGGTCCGGTGCGCTCACGCGGCGGGTTTGACGGTGACCAGATGATTCAAGGCTTCGCCATAGGAGGGTTCGAGCCAGTAGTCCGTATGCCACCGCGTCTCGGGCAGCGGCTCACCGGGTCCTGGACGCGGCGGATCCCAGCAGAACCGGTCCACCGCGTCCCTCCGTCCGCCGGCGAGCGGATCGACCCGGCGGAAGACGGCTCCGCCGATCGGGTCGCTCAGCCGGTACAGGTTGCACCAGGTCACGGCCTCGCGTACGGCCCGCGGTCCCGGCTCGCCGAAGTAGGCGGGGAAGAAGGGCGCGTACAGGCGGCGCAGCGGCGAGCCGTGCGTGAGCATCCGCACGCGCCCGCGCAGGGCGGGATCGAGTTGCAGGACCACGGCGGCGGCGATCACGCTGCCCTGGCTGTGCCCCGACAGCACGACCTGGTCCCGCTCCGTGGCGGCGAGGGTGCCGATCCTGGCCGTCAGCTCGGGGACCACCCGTTCGGTGTAGCAGGGCGGCGCGAGCGGGTGGATGGCGCGCGGCCAGAACGTGGCGACGTCCCACAGGACGCCGATCGTCCGGCGCAGGCGGGGGTCGCGGTAGGTGCGGCGGCCGAGCAGCGCGAGCCCGGAGATGACCGCCGCCAGGGCCCAGCCGCCGATCGACGCGGCCCGCCCGGCGAGCCCGCCGTCCGGGGTGAACAGCCGTAGCTGGTGGATCGTGCCGACGGCGGCGGACCCTGCGACCCCGATGCCGGTGAGCACGCCCAGCACGAGCCCGGCGCGGTCGGTGAGCGAGGCCAGCGCCCAGGTGCGCGCGACGGCCTCGGCGTCGTCGCGTTCGAGATAGTACGGCTTGAGCTCCGGAGCCAGCCGCCTGGCCTCGGCCCGCCTGATCAGCCACAGAGCCACGGCCAGCGCGGCCAGTCCCAGGACCAGCAGCGGCACCAGGGCGGCCGTCCACCAGACGGGGTCGTCGAGGAAGAGCCGCCGGCCGGGCGGGCGGGGGCCTCCCGTCATCGCGGGGACGCCGAAGAAGGCGGCCGTGCAGAACAGCACGCCGAGCGCGAGCACGTTCGCGCCGCCGGCGGCGATCATCAGCACGACCCAGGCGGCCATCCCGCCCATCGCCGGCCGCTCTCCCGCCACGACCTCCCGCCCTTCCCGCCCCTCCCGCTCCTCCGGCTCGGCCGACTCGGGGGCGGTGCGGCGGGTCCGGCGGTCCAGGCGGGCGAGCAGGCAGGTGGAGACCAGGATGAACAGGCCGAGCGCGAGCGTCAGGGCATATTGGAACGTTCCAATGCCGACACCGGGCAGCCGCCACAGCGTCGTACCGGCGGAACTCTCAGGCAGCCCCGCCAGCGCGGCCCCCACCGTGGCCAGGAAGACGAGCGGCGCCGCCACCCGCAGCCCGTGCACGGAGCGGATGAGCCGGCGCGGCGCCCGCCGTCCCGAGCGCGGGTCCACCCGCCGGGCGGTCCACGGCAGCGCCGCCAGCACGGCGGCGGCCAGCTGCACGCCCGCGTTGGCCACCGTCAGCGCGAGCCCGGGGAACGTCTGCGCGAAGGGCGCCGACACCGCCACCCCGATGGAGGCGAGCGAGAAGGACACGTGCACCACCCGCAGCCGCCACACCGGCGCGCCACCCCGCCACAACCGCGGCCTGGCCAGCAGCACCTCGGCCGCCTCCGCGGGCCGGGATCCAGGATCGGCCTCGGCCGGGGACCGGGACCCGGGCTCGCCACCGGACCGGGACGCCGGATCGGCAGCGGGCCGGTACTCGGGCCGGTCGGGCGCGACGTCCGGCGGTGCGGGGGTGTTCTCGTCGCGGCGCCAGGTGCGGCGGGCGAGCCACCACAGCAGGACGACGAGCAGGAGCGGCACGAGCGCGGTGACCGCGAGCCGCTTCGACGGCTCCGCGCCCCACAGTGTGCCGAGCCAGCGCACCCAGCCGGGCGCCGTGGCGAGGGTGCAGGCGCGCCCGGCGGCGGTGCACTGCCAGCCGACGAGGTCCACGGCGGCCCGGGTGACGGCCCCGACGAGCGTGCCGGTGAGCAGCAGGGCGAACAGCCGCTGCGCCGCCTCGGTGGCGTGCCGCAGCCGGGTCCCGCCGGCCGGCCTCGGGAGCATGAAGTAGGACAGGTTCGCCAGCGAGAACGGCAGCAGGAGCAGCCAGAGCGCGATCGTCCTGCCGCCCGAGGTGAGGTTGCCCCAGGCGTAGGCCTCCCTGCGGCGGACGCCCGGCACGTCGGGGTGCTCGCCGGTCGGCCGCCCGCCCGTCCACCAGCGCCGGTAGAACCCGGTGGTGCCGTCGCCCGCGACGAGGCGGGGGTGAGGATGGTTCAGTACGCCGGCCGGCGGCGTGCCGGAGACGCCGTGCACGCGGAGTTCGGTCACGCCCGCACAGGTCCTGTCGATGAATCCGTCCACGTGACCATGGTCCCGCCCCGACCACGGTCACGTACAGTGATTGCTTGATTGCCCGCAGGCGACAGCCGGCTACGCCTTCGTCGCCCCCGCGGTGAGCCCGGTGATCAGATGGCGCTGGACCAGCAGGAAGACCACCCCGGCCGGGATCGCGATGAGCACGGCGGAGGCCGTCATCAGCCCCCAGTCGGACCAGTGCTGGCCGATGAACTGCTGCAACCCGACGCCGAGCGTGCGCTTGTCCTCCTGCGACATGAACACGGTGGCGTAGCCGACCTCGCCCCAGGCGGTCATGAAGCAGTAGAACGCGGTGACCGCGATGCCGGGCCTGGCCAGCGGCAGCACCACCCGCCAGAAGACGCCGAACGGGGTCAGCCCGTCGACCATGCCGGCCTGGTCGATCTCCACCGGGACGGTGTCGAAGTAGCTCTTCATCATCCAGGCGCAGAACGGCACCGCGATCGTCATGTAGGCGATCACCAGGCCGGGGATCTGGTTGAGCAGGCCCAGCCCGGCCATCAGGTTGTACAGCGGGACGATGAGGATGGCCACGGGGAACATCTGGGTGATCAGCAGCAGCCACATCACCGAGCGGTGGCCGGGGAAGCGGAACCGGCTGACCGCGTACCCGGTGGTCGCCGCCAGGAACACGCCGAGCACCATGGTCAGCCCGGCCGTCAGCACGCTGTTGAGCAGCCATTGAGGGAACTCGGTGCCGGTCAGCACGCGGACGTAGTTGTCCAGCGAGGAGTTGTTGAACAGCTGCAGCTCGGCCGACAGCCAGCTGTCGCGCGGCTTGAGCGAGGTCAGCACGAGCCAGACGACCGGGAACAGGGAGATCGCCACCGCGAGCAGCAGGCCGGCGTGCAGCGCGGCGGAGGCCAGCGGGCCGCGCTCACCGCGCGGCCTGGTCGTGGTGCTCACGCGGGGCCGGGTCGTGGTGCTCACCATGGGTCTCCTTGACTGCGCAGGGTACGGCGGTAGCCGACGGCCATGACGACCAGCATGGCCAGGATGATCACACCCCAGGCCGCCGAACCGGAGTAGTTGCGGATGCCGGTGAACGCCTCACGGAAGGCGTAGGTGACCAGGATCTCGGTCTCGCTGCCGGGCCCGCCCCGGGTGACGAGGAAGATGATGGGGAACATGTTGAACGTCCAGATGGTGCCCAGCAGCACCACCGTGGTGGACACCTGACGCAGGCCGGGCAGCGTGATCGCGCGGAACCGCTGCCAGGGGCCCGCGCCGTCCACCTCGGCGGCCTCGTACAGCTCGGCGGGGATCGACTGGAGGCCGCCGAGCAGCGCGACCATCATGAACGGCACGCCGATCCACACGTTGACCGCGATCACCGCGATCTTCGCCGTGGCCGGGTCGTCCAGCCAGCCGACGCCGGTCAGCCCGGCCATCTTGAGGAAGCCGTTGATGACGCCGTAGTCGCTGTTGTAGAGGTAGCGCCAGATGAAGGCGGCCACGAACGCGGGCACCGCCCACGGCAGGATCAGCAGCACCCGGTAGAGGGAGCGGAAGCGCAGCTTGCGGTTGAGCATGACGGCCAGGCCCAGGCCGATGCCGTAGTGCAGGACGACGCAGGCCGCCGTCCAGACGACGGTCCACAGCAGTTTGTCCCAGAAGACGCTGCTGGTCAGGATCTGCAGGTAGTTGTCCAGGCCGACGAACTCGTACGTGGCCGGGATGACGTTGACGCCGATGGTGCGGCCGATGTTCGCCTCGGTCGCGTCGGTGAGCGACAGGTAGAGGCCCCGCACCAGCGGCCAGCCGATCAGCACCGCCATCACGATCAGCACCGGAGCGATCATCGCCCACGCGTACCAGTGGGTGGCGATCGAGCGCCGCAGCCGTCCTGGGCTGTCACGGCGACTGCCGCGGGCGGCGCCGCCCGCGGCCTTCACCTGTCCGGTCGACACCGCCACGGGTCAGCTCCAGTCCTTCATGATCCCGCGGTACTGCTCGTCGACCTGCTTGAGCATGTCCGCGGGCGCGGACTTGCCGCCGACGAGCGCCTGATAGCCCTCCAGCAGCGGCTGGAAGAGCTGGCCGCCCTCGGGGATCCACGGGCGCGGCACGGCGGTGTCCATGATCGGCTTGAACACCGACACGTCCGCGTTGGCCTGGACGTCGGGGTTGTCGTAGGCGGAGGTCCTGGTCGGCAGCAGGCTGATCTCCTTGGCGATCTTCGCCTGGGCCTCCGCCGTGGTCATGAAGCGGACGAACTCGTACGCCGCCGGGATGTTCTTCGAGCCGGCGTAGATGGCCAGGTTCCAGCCGCCCGTGGGGGCCGCGGCCTTCATCGAACCGGCCGGGACCGGCGCGATGCCCAGGTTCGCCTTGTCCTTGAACTCCTTGCCCTGGTAGATCTCCGACAGGGCCCACGGCCCGTTGTAGATCATCGCCGCCTTGCCCTCTTTCAGGGCCGTCATCGCGTTGGCGTAGCTCTCGGTGGTGGCGGGCTTGGCGGCCGCGCCCGAGCTGATCAGGTCGGAGACGGTCTCCATGGCCTTCACGTTCGCCGGGGAGTTGACCACGATCTTCTTGTTGGCGACGTCGAGCAGGTCGCCGCCCTCGCCGTACATGAAGGGCAGCAGGAAGTAGGAGTCGACGTTCAGCGCGAGGCCCTGCGCGCCGGTCTTGGCCTTGACGTCGAGCGCGGTCTGCTTGAGCTCGGCGATCGTCTTGGGGGCCTCCTCGTGGCCGGCCTCCTTGAGCAGCCGCTTGTTGTAGATGAGCGCCAGCGTGTCGGTCACCTGCGGCACCGCGTACGTCTTGCCACCGAACTTGGTGCTGCTGAGCGGGCCGGGCAGGAAGTCCTCGGGCTTGTCCACGGCCCGGCTGCCGTCCAGCGGCTGCAGATAGCCCAGCGAGGCGAACTGCGAGGTCCAGGCCACCTCGGAGCGGATCACGTCGGGGGCGCCGGTGCCGGCCTGCGCGGCCGTCTGGAACTGGTTCTGCGCCTGGTCCGACGGCACGTTCACATAGTTGACCTTGACCTGCGGGTACTTGGCCTGGAACTCCTTGATCAGCGCCTGGAAGGTCGGTCCCTCACTGTCCGGGCGCGTCGTGTCCCACCACGTCACCTCGCCGCTGACCTTCGACGGGTCGGAGACCGACGCGGCGGGAGCGGCGCTCTCGCCTCCGCCGCCGCCACAGGCGGCCAGCGTCAGGGTCACCGCGGCGACGGCCGCCGCTGACGGTAAAAGTCGTCGCATGTCCTTCTCCTCACAACTCTGTCGGAGGTCGGAGTAAGCCGGAGGCTACGCCGACGGAACGCGCGCCGGTAGATGGCGGCGCAAGGTTTCTGCAAGTAGTTACCAGAGTGAGCCAATTGCTTTCTGAAATTTCCAGAAAGCGTTGCAAAGATCGTAGACGGACCGTAACGTCCCGGCAACACCCCGAGGGCATCTCGGGCAGCGGTTCTGGCACGAACCGCCGTCGTGCCGCGTCGCCGCCGCCGGGGCGGGTCTGGCCCGGGGCGGGGTCGTGCTGCATCACCGCTGCCCGGGTGGGGCATCACGAAGGCGGACGGGAATCACGAAAGCGGGGCGAAGATCCTGACGCACAGCAGCGGCGAGCCGCCCGGCGGCGAGGCCAGGGCCCACTGGATCGACCGCGGCACCGTGCTCTGGCGGGCCGGGCCGGCGGCGCGCCACTTCCTGGCCCTCAGCGCCGACGGCGGGATCACCTGGCGGGACGGGGACCTGCGCGGCGTCCAGGAGCTGATCCGGCTGCTGCCCGGCACGCTGAGCGAGGAGCAGCGGCCCGCCTGGCCGCACCTGGCCGCCCATCCCGCGTTCACGGTCCACCCTGAGGACGCCGGGATGGTCCGCGAGGCACTGCGCGGCCAGGTCGTGGCCGCGGCGCGGGACGACTCGGGCGCGCTCGTGGCGGCGACCGGCGTGCAGATCCCGGGCGTGCTCGACGACCTGTACGCCACCCGCGCCCTCACCGAGTCACTCGGCCCGTCCAGCGACACCGCGCTGAGGCTGGCTGTGTGGGCGCCGACCGCGCGGAAGGTCGAGCTGGCGCTGTACGGCCCCGGGCGGAGCAGCGTGCAGCCGATGCGGCGCGACGACGAGAGCGGCGTGTGGTCGGTGCAGGGGCCGCCGTCGTGGCTCGGCCGCGAGTACACCTACCTGGTCACCGTGTACTCCCCCGGCGCGGGCGGGGTCGTGACGAACGAGGTCACCGACCCGTACGGACTGGCGGTCACCCCGGACGGCGGGCGCAGCCGGCTGGTGAGCCTGGACGCCGCCGCGCTCAAGCCGCCCGGCTGGGACCGGCTGGTCAAACCGCCCCCTGTCCCGCCGCACCGGGCCTCGATCTACGAGCTGCACGTACGCGACTTCTCCGCCTCCGACACCACCGTGCCACCGGCCCTGCGCGGCACGTACGCGGCCTTCGCTGACACCCCCGGCGGCGACCCCGGCGGCGACCCCGCCGACGACACGGCGGGCGACACGGCCGGGATGCGGGAGTTGCGGGCGCTGGCCAGGGACGGGCTGACGCACGTGCAGCTGCTGCCCGTGTTCGACTTCGCCACCGTCCCCGAGCGCAGGCAGGACAGGACGGAGCCCGACTGCGACCTGGCCGCGCTGCCGCCCGACTCCGAGGCGCAGCAGGAATGCGTCGCGCGCACGGCCGCGCGGGACTCCTTCAACTGGGGGTACGACCCGCTGCACTACACGGTGCCCGAGGGCTCGTACGCGACCGGCCCGGACGAGCGGACCAGGGAGCTGCGCGCCATGGTCGCCGGGCTGAACCGGGCCGGCCTGCGCGTGGTCATGGACGTGGTCTACAACCACACCCACACCACCGGCGTGCTCGACCCGATCGTGCCCGGCTACTACCACCGCCTGCTGGACGACGGCTCTCTGGCCACCTCCACCTGCTGCGCGAACACCGCGCCCGAGCACGCCATGATGGGCCGCCTCGTGGTCGACTCGATCGTCACGTGGGCCACGCAGTACAAGATCGACGGCTTCCGCTTCGACCTCATGGGTCACCATCCGAAGGCGAACCTGCTCGCCGTCCGCCGCGCGCTCGACGCGCTGACACCCGAGCGGGACGGCGTGGACGGCCGGTCGATCCTCCTGTACGGCGAGGGCTGGGACTTCGGCGAGGTGGCCGGCGGCGCCAGGTTCGAGCAGGCCACGCAGGGCAACCTGGCCGGGACCGGGATCGGCACGTTCACCGACCGGCTGCGGGACGCGGTGCGCGGCGGCGGCCCCTTCGACTCCGACCCGCGCGTGCAGGGCTTCGGCTCCGGGCTGGCCGGCGACCCCAACGGCGCCCCGGCCAACGGCACGCCAAGCGAGCGGCGAGCGCGGCTGGCGTACTGCGCGGACCTGATCAGGGTGGGGCTGACCGGGAACCTGGCCGGCTACGTGCTGCCGTCGGGCCGGAAGGGCTCGGAGGTCGGCTACCACGGCTCGCCCGCCGGGTACACCGCCGCGCCGGGGGAGGCGGTGACGTACGTGGACGCGCACGACAACGAGACGTTGTTCGACGCGCTGGCGTACAAGCTGCCGCAGGAGACGCCGATGGCCGACCGGGTGCGCATGCAGGTGCTGGCACTGGCCACGGTGCTGCTGGCGCAGGGGACGGCGTTCGTGCACGCGGGCTCGGAGCGGCTGCGCTCGAAGTCGTTCGACCGCGACTCCTACGACTCGGGCGACTGGTTCAACCGGCTGCTGTGGGACTGCGAGCGGGGCAACGGCTTCGGCGCGGGCCTGCCGCCCCGGGCCGCCAACGAGGCCGCGTGGCCCTACGCCAGGCCGCTGCTCGCCGATCCCGCGCTGCGGCCCGGCTGCGCCGACATCGGCGCTGCCCGGGCCGGGTTCGGCGAGCTGCTGCGGATCAGGACGTCGTCGCCGGCGTTCGCGCTGGGGTCGGCTGAGGAGGTGGGGCGGCGGCTGACGTTCCCCGGCTCGGCGGAGGGGGTGATCACGACGCACGTGGACACGGAAGGGCTCGACCCGCGCTGGGCGTCGGTGACGGTCGTCTTCAACGCCACCCCGTCGGCCCAGGCGCAGGCGCTGCCGGAGGTGGCGGGGCGGGAGGTGGCTCTGCATCCCGTACAGGCGGCCTCCGAGGACCCCGTGGTGCGGGAGTCGTCGTTCGATCCCGCCACCGGCACGGTGACGGTGCCCGCGCGGACGGTCGCGGTGTTCGTGAGTGCCTGAGTGTGACCCGGCGGGGTAGTGGGAACGTTCAAGGACATCACTGGCATTGCGCGGCACGACGGCGCAGACTGTATAAACGGCGATCGCGTGGAGCAGTGGAGCACCCGTGGACAATCACCTTGATCACATGCCGGTTCTTTCCCGCGGCAGGCATCGCAACCCGAAGCGCGGCGCCTGCTTCATGGAGCTGGCCTCCTACCTGGCCGGCGAGCGGTGGAGCGACCATCCGGCCTGCACCCATCCGTTGCTGGCCGCGCTCGCCCGCCTGGTCAACGACAACACCGGCGACGAGAGCCGGGCCAAGCTCGTCCACCTCGTCCCGTCCATCATCGGCCTGGCCGGCGACGACCTGCGGGTGGACGCGCACATCGCGCTGCGCTGCGCCACCACGGCCCTGCCGGTCGCGGCGGCCGAGCGCCAGCTCGCGCTGGCCGTGTCGGTGCTGGCGGCCGAGGAGATGCTCGCCCGCCTCGACGGCGCGCCGCCCGGGCGGCTGAGCGAGCGCAGCAGGCGGGCCATGGAAGAGGTCCCGCACGCGGCCGAGCAGGCCCGGCGCTTCAGCAGGGCCGCGCGGATCACGGAGAAGGGCTTCCGCCGGTACGCGGCCCCGAACGCGGTGCAGCTGGCCGTGGTGGGGATCGTGCAGGCGTGCATCCCCGACCCGGACGCGCTGCTGCGGACGCTGCTGGAGGAGACGATCGCCGAGTGCGACGCCTTGATCCGCACCGAGCAGCCCACCACGGCCCCGGCCACCCCGGCGTCCGTCTGACCCGGTCGCGGGTCAGCCCGTGAGGACCTTGGCCAGGGCTTCGGCGACGCAGGCGGCACCGGCGGGGTCGTCCATGAGCATGGACTGGCGGACCCAGACCACCTCGCGGGCGGCGGCCTCGGCGGCCGGGCAGGGCTCCGGCCTGGCGCCGGCCCCGGCCAGCGCCGTCATGGTGCCGAGCGGCGGGTAGCCGCCGTCGAGCGGCACCCCCTCCGCCGCCATGGCCTCCAGCAGGAACGACCGGTCGACGGGCACGTGCAGCCTGAGCATCAGCAGGTGCCGGGAGTCCCGCGTGGTCCCCGCCGGCCGCGGGACCACCGTCACGGGCCGGAATCCCCCCGGCTCGGCTCTCTCTCCCGGCTCCCCCGCACCTTCGTGGCCCGGGGGCACGGGTATCGCGGACAGTTCGCGTTCAAGGGCGGCGCAGAACGCGTTCCTGCGGTCGATCTCCGCGTCGAGCCGGTCCAGCCAGGGCAGCAGCAGCGCGGCCTGGATTTCGGTCAGCCGCAGGTTCCAGCCGACCGACGGATGGCCGTACCAGGCGCCGCCGGGGTCGCGGCCGAGGTTGCAGACCGACCAGACGGCGTCGTGCACCGCCTGGTCCCGGCAGACGATCAGGCCGCCCTCCCCCGCCGTCATCGCCTTGCTCGCCTGGAAGCTGTAGACGCCCGCGTCGCCGAGCCCGCCGACCGGACGGTCCCGGTAGGTGGCGCCGTGCGCCTGGGCGGCGTCCTCGATCACGGCCAGCCCGTGCCGCGTGGCGAGCTCGGTCAGCGGGTCCATGTCGGCCGGGCTGCCCGCGAGGTGCACCGGCATGATCGCGGCGGTGCGCGGGGTGAGCGCCGCCCGTACCGTGTCCGCCGACAGGTGCAGGTCGTCCGCGTCCACGTCGGCGATCACCGGCGTGGCGCCGGCGAGCAGGACGGCGGTGGCCGAGGCGACGAACGTGTACGCCGGGACGATCACCTCGTCGCCGGGCCCGACCCCGAGCCCGCGCAACGCGGCGAACAGACCGAGCGTGGCGTTGCCGACGGTCACGGCGTGCTCGACCCCCGACCGGCGAGCGAACGCGCCGGCCAGCTCCGCGCACACGGACCCACCCTGCGTGGCGCCCCACAGTCCGCTGTCCAGCACGGCGGTGACTCGTTCACGCTGGGCGCCGTCGAGCGGCGGCGGCCAGACGGGCCAGGGAGAGGTACGGACGGGGGCTCCACCGTGAAGGGCGAGCGTCATAGGAGTCGATCCTTGTCTGCACGAACGAAGTTACGACGAACGGGGTCAGGCGATCGGGGACGGGATGACCAAGGCTCGGGCGATCACGGCGCGGGCGATCGGGCGGGCCCGGCCGGTTGGTCCGGGGGCAGCAGGCGGGCGAGGTTGGCGCCCTGGATGAGGGTGCGGTCGGCGTCGGTGAGGGGGGCCAGGGCGACGCGGCCGAAGCCGGCGCGCAGGTCGAGGAAGCAGGCGTCGGAGCCGTAGATCACCCGGTCGGCGCCGATCAGCTCCGCCAGGCGGGCGATCCAGCGGCCGGTCATCTTGGAACCGCAGATCTCCAGGAAGAGGTTCGGGTACGGGCCCGCCAGCTCGGCCGCCCTGGCGAAGCCGTTCGGCCAGAGCCCGGCGTGGCCGAGCAGCAGCGGCACGTGCGGATGCCGCCCGGCCACGGTGACGAACTGCGCCGGGTCGCTCCATGGGGAGCCGGTCTGGCCATGGGCGAGCACCGGCAGGCCCAGCTCCCACACGGGGTCGTAGCGGCGGTCGTCGAGCCGGCATTCGTGCACGTCCGGATGGATCTTCACGCCCCAGACGCCGCTGCCCGCGAGCCGGTTGCGCTGGTGCGGGTTGTAGACCTGCCAGACGCCGATCCGGCCGGGATACCGCCCGGCCGCGGCGAACGCCAGCCGGTTGCCCTCCTCGGCGTCCGGGCCGACGGCGAGCAGGTGGCTGATGCCGATCGCGTCGATGCCGAGCCGGTCCATCAGGGACACCATGCCGGCGGCGGTGGGGTCGGGGATGAGGAAGTCGGGCCACGATCCGAGGTGGCCGTGCGCGTCGAGGATCACCGCAGGACTCCTCGCCCGAGCAGGTCGCCGCCCGAAGCGAGCCGGTCGATGAGGATCATCGCAGGACTCCCTGCCCGAGCAGGCTGCCGCCCGAGGCGATCAGGTCGATGTCGGCCTCCGGAAGTTCGAGGTGGTCGAGCAGGAAGCGGGGCCCGCAGTCGTCCATGACGGGAGCCCCGGTGCCGAACACGAGCCGCTCGGCGCCGTAGTGCGCGGCCAGCCATTCGACGCCGCGCTGCGTGTTGACGGTGCCGATCTCCAGCCACAGGTTGGGGATCTCGGCCATGAGCTCGCCGATCGCGCGCAGCCGCCGGTATCCGGGACTGAGCAGCAGGACGCGCAGTTCCGGCAGCCGGCGGGTGAGGGTGACGAGTTCGGCCGGCGAGGTCTCGTCGAGTTCGATCGCCGCGACGGCGCCGAGGTCCGCCAGCCGGCGCAGCGCCGTGGGGCCGGTGAGCTCGTACCGGTGCCGGGCCGGGCAGAGGCGGACCATCGGCACGTCCCAGTCCTGGGCGGGCGCGAACGCTTCGGGGAGCAGGACGGGCACCGGGACGAGCCGGGGGTCGCGCAGGCCGAGCAGCGCCTCGTTGCCGGCGTGAACGTCGGAGTAGAGGCTGAGCGTGTGGGTGACGCAGGCGTGGTGGATGCCCAGCCGGTCCATCTCCCGCCCCGGGTCGCGGGGCAGGTCATCGAAGGGCACGGGCCCGATGAGCCGGTGGGCGTCCAGCACTGATTTCGGCACAGACCGAAATTAGCCTTGCGGTGGAGTGACGGTCAAGAGCGGGCAGCGCGGGTTGAGGTCCACCCTGGCCAGATGACGGCCGCTCATGGTCCACGCCCGCCACGAGCCGGGCTCGAAGTGCAGTTGCGGGTTGGTGTACCAGTCGTCGCCGAGACCGGTGGCCAGGTGCCTGGCGGGGCCGAGCGCGCCGCCGCCGGGCTCGGCCGTGCCCAGCTCGTACGCGTTGCCACCGCCGAAGAACGTGGCGGCGAACACCCGGCCGCGATGCACGGTCAGCTCGCCGTACCCGGACAGGGCGCCCCGCTGCCTGACCGTCCCGGTGGCCGGGTCGAGGGCGATCCAGGTGCCGGAGTCGCGCTTGTAGACCCCGTACAGCAGGCCGCCGTGCACCTTGACGTCCTGGAACGTCCGCATGCCCGGGACCGGGTCCACCTGCCAGCGCACCGTACGGGTGCGCAGGTCGAAGGCCGCGACGGAGGCCGACGCTCTGACCGGCGGCGTCCCGCCGCCGCCGAGCACGTCGCCGCCCAGGTAGACGACGCCCGCGCGGGAGTCGAGCGACAGGCTCATCAAGCTCTGGTCAGGGATGACGCCCGGGTAGGAGTCGATCGCGCCGGTGCCGGGATCGATGATCGACAGGGCGCCCTCCAGCCTGGCGCCCAGCGGGGCGGAGGCGACCAGCAGCTTGCCGGTTCCCGGGTCGTACTCGATGTCCCACGGGCGCTGCTGGTCGTGGCCCAGGCGGGCCAGCGGGCGGACCTCGTCGGTGCGCAGGTCGACGGAGACGACCTGGCCGCTGGGATAGAGGGCGGCATAGATCTTGTTCCCGTGGCGGACCAGGTCCTTGGGCTCGCCGGGGACGCGGAACCTGCGCTGCTCGCCCGTACGCAGGTCGCGTACGTCCATGAAGAAGTGCCCGCCGACGTAGACGGCGCGGCCGGGCACCAGCAGCATGCTCTGCGGGCGCTCGGCCCCGGCGGGCAGGCCCGCCTCGATCAGGTCGGTGAACGCGGACGCGCCGGTGCGCAGGTCCAGCGACCACATGCCGCCGCTGCCGGAGAACCCGACGAGGGTGTCGTCGTCCGTGAGCACGATCCGCCTGGTCTCGTCGTCCCGCGACGGCGGATCGGCCACCGGGGTGAGGGCGGTGTCGCCGGTACGGTAGCGGTGGATCGCGCCGTCGGGGCGGGAGGTGGCGTAGACGGTGCCGTCGGCGGCGACCGTGAGCGCGTCGAGGCTGAGCGGGCCCAGGGGGACGTTCCTGACGTCGGTGCCGTCCTTGCGCACGTCGATCAGGGCCGGCCCGCTGACCGCGAGGACCCGGTCGCCGTGCTCGGCCACCACGCCGATGCCCGTCGTGCCCTGCGCCAGCTCCCTGACCGCGCCCGTGGCCCGGTCGATCGCCACCAGCTTGCCCTTGTCGAGCAGGCCCGCGTAGACGGTGCGGTCGTCGGCCACGACCGCCCTGACGTAGCGCTCGCCGGCGGCGAGCACGCCGAAGTCGCGCACGGCGCCGGTGTCCGGGTCGTACTCCCTGACCCGGCCGTCGGGGTACGTGCCGGCGTAGAGGGTGCCGTCGGGCGCGGCGGCCAGCGACCAGATGTAGCCGCCGTTCTTGCCGAACGAGGCCAGGTGCGTCACCTCGCCGCTGGCCGGATCGAAGCGGTAGAGGTCGGGCACCGGGTACGTGCCGACGTAGACCTTGCCGCCGGAGACCGCCGTGGCCCAGCCGCCCTCGGGCTCCCCTGCCGCGGGGGCGTCCGGCAGGCGGGCGGTCCTGACGACCGCGCGCGTGGCCAGGTCGATCTCGGCCAGCACGGGCGGCTTCTGGCCGCGGGTGACGACGTACGCCCTGCCGTCGTGAACGGCGGCGCCGACGATCGCGCCGGTCAGCGACGCCGGTCCGAACGTCTCCACCCGCGTCCCCGCACAGGACCGGGACCCTTCGGCGGGCTGGATGACGGGCGAGGGTGCGCCGGCTGATGGGCCGGATGACGTGGGGGGCGTGGGTAAGACCGCTGCCGAGGCCGGGGCCGCCGTGGTGAGGAGCACGGCGGCCAGGACCGCTGAGAGCGTGAGGGAACCGCGCGGCATGGCCGCACCTCCGCGAGTTGTTGCCCAATTTTGGCCCAGACCGTAATGTGCGGATCGGGAATAGTCAATGGAGGCGGTGTGACGGCGTTCGACGCTGGTGGACTGGTCGGCGAGCTTGAGGTGACCTTCGACGTGGACGTGCTGGTCGGCGCGTATCCCGACCGCGACGGCCCGCCGGGCACCCCGGAATCCGTGCTCGCGGCCCTGGCCGGGCACCGCGTCAGGGCGGGGGCGGTGGCGTCGCTGCGGGCCGCGCTGTTCGACGTGCGCTCGGGCAACGACGAGGTCCTGTCCCTGCGTGGCACCATCGGAAACTCCGAGAGTGGCGGCGCCGGGACCGGAAGAGACGCGGCAGGCGCGGTGGACGTGATTCCGGTCGGGACCGTCGATCTGCGTGACCCGATCGGCGCCGTACGCGAGATCGACCGCCTCGAACCCCTGGGCGTGCGGGCGATCAGGCTGTTCCCCGACGAGCAGGGCGTCGAGGCGGGCTTCCCCTCGGTCCGCCACGTCGCCAGACGGGCCGCCGTGTCGGGCCTGGTCGTGCTGACCGGCGGTGACGTGCGCAGGTTCTGGCAGCCGTTCTCCGGCCTGGAGGCCAAGGTCGTCTTCCTGGACACGCACTTCTACCACCTCGGCGACTTCCTGGTGGCCGCCGCCGACGAGCCCGGGTTCCACACCTCGACCCGCCTGCTCAACTCCCCCGACGCGCTGGAGACCGTCCCGGCCGACCGTCTCGTGTTCGGCTCGCGCACCCCCCACTACGAGCCGATCGTTCCCCTGCTGCGCCTGGCGACCAGCGGCCTGACGCCGGACGAGGTCGCCGCGGTGGCGGGCGGCAACGCGAGGAGGCTGTTCGGATGATCATCGATGTGCACGCCCACTGGGGCCCGTGGTTCTTCACCATGGACGTGGCCGGCGCCAACCTGGCGACCATGGACCGGTACGGCATCGCCCTGTCGATCGTGTCGGCCACCGAGGCGGTGATCTACGACGCGCCGGCGGGCAACCGGGCCCTGGCGGAGTGGCTGGCCACGAGTGAGCGCCACCTGGGCTACGTCACGATCAACCCGCGCAGGCAGGCCGACGCCGAGCGTGACCTGCGCGAACACCTCCCGACGGGCAGGTTCGCCGGAGTCAAGATCCACACCGACTACACGAGGTCGCCCGTCACCTCGCCCCAGACGCGGGAGGCGCTGGCCATGGTCGCCGAGGCCGGGGTGCCCGCGCTGGTGCACACCTGGGGCGCCACGGTGCTGGATCTGGCCGAGGTCTGTGAAAGCACGCCCGGCCTGCGGGTCATCGCGGGGCACATGGGCGCCGACGGTTACCCGTACGCCATCGAGGCCGCGAACGCCTGCGACCGGCTCTACCTGGAGCCCTGCTACTCCCACGCCCCGGCGGGCCGCGTCTCCCGGGTCGCGGCGGCGGTGGACCGCACCCGCCTGCTGTTCGGCACCGACTCGACCCTCATCGACCCGGCGTCGGCGTTCGGGGCCGTGGCGGCCGCCGGGCTGGACGCGGAGACGGCCGAGCTGATCGCGTGGCGGAACGCCGTACGACTTTTTGAGCTGGACATTACGGCCTAGGCCGTAATAGCGTGCGGCCAACCCGTCCTGAGGAGTGCCAGCGCATGATCCCCCGCCGCCGTTTCCTCCAGGCCGCGGCCGCCACCGCGGCCGTGACCTCCCTGCCCGCGCTCACCGCCACCCCCGCCCTCGCCGCGGGCCGCGAGCGTGAGGGCACGATCACCGACCTCGGCCCGGCCAGCGTCACCAGCCCGCTGGGCAACGCCGAGTTCGTCGGCGACGTGCTCTACCTCGGCTCGCGCGGCCTGGCGCCCAACGTCGTCGGCGCCTGGGACCTGGGCCAGGACAAGGTCACCGCCCACTTCGACATCACCTCGGGCGTGGGCATCTGGGCGATGTGCAAGGTCGGCACCGACGTCTACGTGGGCACCCACTCCAGGTCAGACCTGTACCGGATCGACACCCTGACCGGTACGACCACGAAGGTCGCCGAGTACCCCGACCCCTACATCTGGACCATGGCCTCCTCGCCCGACGGCAAGGTCTACCTGGGCACCTCGCAGCCCGGCCGCGTGGTCGAGTACGACCCCGCCACGGGAGCAAGCCGCGACCTGGGCCAGCCCGCCCCCGGCGAGTCATACGTGCGCAGCATCCAGGCCGACGACACCCACGTCTACGCCGGCGTCGGCAGCAACGCCCACCTCGTCGCGATCGACAGGAGGACCGGGGACAAGCGCGAGCTGCTGCCCGCCGAGGTGGCCGACCGCGACTGGGTGTCGAGCATGTCGATCAGCGCCACCCACATCGCCGGCGGGATGAACTCGCTGGGCGAGCTGATCGTGCTGGAGAAGACGAACCCGGCCGCGTACCAGGTGGTCAAGGCCACCGCGCCGGGCGAGAAGTACGTCGTCTCGGTGCTGATCCACGACGGCTGGGTGTACTTCGCCGGGCGGCCGTCCGGCACGTTCTACCGCTACCGGATCGAGGACGGCACGTACGAGGTGCTCGGGGTGCCGTTCCCCGAGGCGCAGACCGTACGGATCCTGGAGCACGGGGGCCGCATCTACGGCGTCCAGGAGCCGGGCGTCTTCGTCTACGACCCCGCGACCGGCGGCATCGAGTACGTCAGCCACGTAGCCAAGGGCTTCAAGGCCGCCCCCGAGGAGCCCATGTCCGTGCACAGCGACGGCGAGCGCGTCTACGTGGGCGGCAAGGGCGGCTGCGACGTGCACGACCTGGCCTCCGGCGAGGTCACCCGGCTGCCGATCCCCGGCGAGCCGAAGACCATCATGACCGCGAACGGGATCACGTACCTCGGGGTCTACACCCAGGCCGCCCTCTACTCCCACCGCGCGGGCGACGCCGAGGCCGAGCTGCTCCTGCGTACCGGCCACAATCAGGACCGGCCCAAGGATCTGTGCCACGACCGGGCGACCGGCCTGATCGTGATGTCCACCCAGCCGGAGCCCGGTCACCAGAACGGCGCGCTCGACGTCTACGACCCGCGCAGCGGCCGGCTCGACACCTACCGGCCGGTCGTCGAGCGCCAGACGGTGTTCGCGCTGACCGCCCGGCTGGGCACCGTCTACCTGGGCACCAGCACGCAGGAGGGCCTCGGGTCACCGCCGGTGACGTCCACGGCCCGGCTGGCCGCGTTCGACCTGCGGCGCCGCGAGGTGACCTGGGAGGTCGAGCCGGTGGCCGGCGCGACCTCCATCACGAGCCTCAAGCACACGGCGCTCGCCCTGTACGGCATCACCGGAGACGGCGTGCTGTTCGAGTTCGACCCGCGCCGGCGCAAGGTCACCCGCACCCTCAAGGTCTGCGACCGGGGCGGCGATCTGGTGCTGTCCGGGACGAAGGCGTACACGAGCGACGAGGACGCCGTCTACACGGTCGACCTGGTCGCCTTCACCGCCCGCAAGATCGTGGATGGGCTGGCGAGCGACTGGTTCGGCGGCGGCTCCCGCATCACCATCGACCCGTCCCGCAAGGCCCTGTACGGCCTCAAGGGCCGCAACCTCATCCGCATCGCCATCTGACACACGGAGAACGCGTCCGGCCCACGCCGGGCGCTCTCCGCAGAGTCGCCACGCGGCACGCCTGTCAGGGAGGACGGGAGGTGTCGCCGCACAGCCCGTCTCGACGCAGGACGGCGTGTCAGGCGGAGGCGGCTGCCAGGACGCCGGGGCGTTCGTCGTCGGGGAGGCCGGGGCCGTACGGGTCGAAGGCGTGGGTGGCGGGGATGAGGCCCTCCGCCTCGGCCAGCCACAACATGCGCTGCACGTACCCCTCCATGGGGGCCGTGAACGTGGCCCCGGCCAGCCGGTCCAGCCGCGCGGACGCCCGTTCGAACTCCCGCAGGTCGTCGCGGCGGAACGCGCGCAGCACGGCGGCCGTCGTCGGCACCGACGCCGCCGCGATGCCCACCAGCGCCGCCTCGGCCCCCCACAGCAGTGAGGGGCCGAACATGCGGTCCTCGCCGGTGATGGCCAGCCGGCCCGCCGCGCGGGTCAGCGCGATCGCCTCCTGGCAGCCCATCGCGTCCGACAGCAGCGCCGTCTTGAGCCCGGCCACGCCGGGGTGCCGGACGACCTCGCGCAGCATGTTCGGCGGGCACGGCGCGGTGTAGAGGTCGAACGCGATCATCGGCAGCCCGGCCGCCGTCCACACCTCGTCGTGCAGGGCCGCCCGGTCGCCCGGAGACGGGAACACCAGCACGCCCCCGGCCCCCGCCGCCGCCGCGGCCTTGGCCTCCTCGGCGGCCGGGGCGGCGCCGCCGCCGACGCCGGCGACCACGGGGACGCCGGTCCGGCAGGCGCGCTCGATCACCCCGGCGCGCACGTCCGGCGCGAGGTAGGGCCCGCGACCGGTGTGGGCCAGCACCGCCAGGGCGTCGGCGCCGGTTTCGGCCAGCCGGCGGAAGTACGCCTCCGCCACGTCGAGGTCCACCTCACCGGACGCGGCCATCGGCGTCGCCGCGGCCGCCACCAGGGCGCCGCGCAGGCGGTCGCGCAACCGGGCGGCCCGCGGGTCGATCGGCGTGCTCATCGTCGCTCCCCTCACCGGCACGGCCACCTCGGCCCGCCGGACGGCTCCGTCGGCCAAGCGTAGGCGTTCGGCTCAGGTCACTTCAGGCCCGGGTCACCTGAGCGCCAGGTCACTTCAGGCCGGTCATGGCGATGCTGTTGACCAGGTAGCGCTGCAGCAGGAAGAACACCAGCAGACAGGGCACCGCCGACACCGCGGCCGAGGACATGAGCGTCGCCCACTGCATCTCCTCCGTCTTCAGCACCGTCAGCCCCACGGTC
Source organism: Nonomuraea fuscirosea (assembly GCF_035917475.1). NCBI lineage: Bacteria > Bacillati > Actinomycetota > Actinomycetes > Streptosporangiales > Streptosporangiaceae > Nonomuraea > Nonomuraea fuscirosea. The sequence goes on from NZ_CP109074.1 coordinate 5,389,864, forward strand.
AGCGTCCGCGTGGCGTCGCTCTGCGAGATGACGAGGGGCCACAGGAAGTCGTTCCAGTGCCACAGGAAGACGAACACGCCCAGCGTGGCCAGGATCGGCTTGGTCAGCGGCACCACGATCGTCCAGTAGACGCGCAACTCAGAGGCGCCGTCCACCTTGGCGGCGTCGAACAGCTCGTCGGGCAGCCCGAGGATGAACTGGCGCATCAGGAAAACGGCCTGCGAGTTCGCCAGTGTCGGGACGATCAGCCCCCAGAAGGTGTCGGCCCCGCCGAAGTCGGACACCAGCACGTAGAGCGGGATGAGCGTGGCCTGGAACGGCACCATCATGGTGGCGAGAAACGTCCACAACATGGCGTCGCGGCCGGGAAAACGCTTCTTGGCGAACGCGTACCCGGCCATCGACGCCGTCAGCAGGATGATCACCACGGAGACGGCCGAGTAGACCAGCGAGTTGATCGTCCACTCCGCGAACCCGGAGGCGTTCAGGACCTGCGCGATGTTGTCGAAGGTGAGCGAGGCGGGCCAGCGCGCGGGCAGGGTCGGCTCGCCGCGCGGCGAGAGCGCCACCACGAGCATCGCGACGAACGGCCCCATCGTCAGCAGCGACATGACCGTGAGCAGGGTGTAGAGCGCCCACCTGCGGCCCCGGCGGCGGGGCGCGGGGGCCGGGCGGCCGGTCCTGGCGGCGGCGGGCCGTGCGGCGGTCAGCGTCACGTGTTCTCCCTGCCGACGAAGCGGCGCTGGATCAGCGAGACGACCAGGACGACGGCGAACAGCACCATCCCCCACGTGGCCGCGTAGCCGAACTCCCAGAACCTGAAGCCGCGTTCGAAGATGCCGTAGATGAGGGTGTAGCTGGCCTTGGCCGGCCCGCCGCCGGTCATCACGTAGATCGTGTCGAACACCTGGAACGAGGCGATCGTCTCGATCACCAGGACGAAGAAGAGCGCGGGCTTGAGCAGCGGCAGCGTGATGGAGCGGAAGCGCTGCCAGGCGCTCGCGCCGTCCACCCTGGCCGCCTCCAGGTACGAGCCCGGGATGGCCTTCAGCCCGGCCAGCAGGATCAGCATCGAGTAGCCGAAACCCTTCCAGCAGGAGACGAGGGCCAGCGCGGGCAGCACCAGCTCCGAGCGTTCCATGAAGGCGACGGGGGCTATGTCCAGCTTGGCCAGCAGGCCGTTGATCAGGCCGTCGAACTCGTAGATCCAGCGCCAGATGAGGCCGGCGAAGACGAAGCTGGTCACGTACGGCAGGAAGAGGATGCCGCGGAACAGCCCGCGCATGAAGACGATCGCGTTGAGCAGCAGCGCGGTGCCGAGCGAGACCAGCACGACCAGCGGCACGTAGATGGCCGTGTAGACGAGCGTGGCGCGCAGGCTGGACCAGAAGTTCGGGTCGTTCACGAGCCGGGTGTAGTTGTCGGCGCCAATGAAGTCCCATTCGCCGCCGATGTTCCAGTTCGTCAGGCTCATGCCCGCCGCGCCCAGCGTGGGGAAGATCTTGAAGATCAGGAAGAGCACGAGCATGGGCAGGACGAACAGCAAGCCTGTGATCGGATCGCGCAGGCGATGACGCACCGGGTTCACACCTTTCCGAAAAGGACGGGGCCCGCGCGGGCGGCGCGCGGGCTCCGGTCGGGTCAGCTGCCGGCGGCGAGCAGCTCGTTCGCCTCCTTGGCCGCCGCGTCCAGCGCCGCCTTGGCGTCCTCCTTGCCGATCAGCGCCGCCTGTACGTGCGCCGCGATCATCGACATCACCTGCCGGGCCTTGGGGTGGGTGTCACCGGGGAAGGCGAACTCCAGCGACTTGGCGAACTCCTTGGACGCCTCCGACTGGCCGGGGATGGTCACGTCGGTACGCGCGGAGAAGAAGCCCGACTCCTTGGCCAGCGGCCCGGCCACCTCGGCGGAGGCGACGTAGGCGGCGAACTTCCTGGCCGCGTCCTTGTTCTCGGAGTGCTTGGCCAGCACGAGGCCGCCGGGGATGCCGAACGCGACCCGCTTCGTGCCCTCCAGCGGCAGGCCGATGCCCACGTTCTCGGCGCCGATGGCGGCGCCGAGCTGGTCGGCCTGGATGGCGGTGGCCGCGTGGTAGAGGGCGGTCTTGCCGGCCGCGAGCGGGCCTCCCTCGATGTCGTTGCCCTTGCTGGCGGTGTTCTCCGGCAGGCCGCCGGCGGCCTTCAGGTCGAGCAGGTACTGCAGGCTGTCGACGCCCTGCTGGTTGTTGACGACCACGCTCTTGCCGTCGGGGGCGAAGACCGAACCGCCGTTGGCCCACAGGATCGGGTAAAAGCTCTGGTTGAGCGAGACCTCGGGCTTGCCCGGGTAGTCGAGCACGGCGACCTTCGCCGCGGCCAGCTTGGGCGCGGCCTCCTTGAGCTCCGCCCAGGTCTCGGGCACCTTGGTGACGCCCGCGTCGGCGAACAGCTTCTTGTTGTAGATGGGGGCCGTGATCGTCTGGTAGATCGGCACGCCGTAGAGCTTGCCGTCCACGCTCAGCGCGGTGAGCGAGTTGGGCAGGTAGGCGGCCTTCTCGGGGGCGACCACGTCGTCCACGGGTTCGAGCGTGCCCTGCTGGGCGTACTGCGGGATCTGGTCGGGGCCGAGCACGACCAGGTCGAAGCCCTTCCTGGAGGCCAGCGCGGTGGTGACCTTCTCCTGGCGGCCGTCCCACGGCTGCTGGTCGATGGTGACGTCGACGGCGGGGTTCTTGGCCTCGAAGTCCTTCTCGACCTTGTCCCAGAAGGACTTGTTCGCTGCCTGGTCCATGATGACGGGGTACATCCAGAGCGTGACCGTGCTCTTCTCCGAGCCCGAGCCACCGGATCCGCACCCGGTCATCACGACACTCAGCGCGGTCACGATTCCGGCTGCCGCTGCCTTCCTCATCGGTGGCTTCCTTTCCTGAATACCGGTCCTGACCGAAACCTAGTGAGGAGGGGACAACCGGTCAATGGCTGATACATGAACGTAACTAGGGTCTCGCCTGGTAGCACCGCACGGCGCCGGCGATGGCCGCCACGTGCTCCGACGTGTAGTGCTCGTTCCAGTCGATGACCAGCAGCGTGCTGTCGACCAGGCGCTCAGCGGCCGGGCAGGCGGCGGGGCGGTAGCCGTCCAGGGGGTAGGAGGAGGTCCCGTAGATCGGCTGCCGCCACAGCGGCGCCCGGTTGAGCGGATCCTGGAGATATCCGGACCGCGCCGGAATCCCGGCCGCGCTCAGGTGCCCGGCCAGCTCAGGGGCGTCCCCGCCGGGCAGGACGAGCGGGAACAACCACCACGCGTGCCCGTCCGGCCTGGGCAACCGGATCACGCGCCTTCCCTCCCCCGCGCCGGCGACCTCGTGCGCGCCGTTGTCGAGCACGCCGTCCAGGTCGCGCAGCGCCTCGATGAGCTGGACGGCGGTGCGGCGCCGCGCCGCCACGACGCCGGGCAGCTTGGCGAGCTGGGCGCGGGCCACCGCGGCCTGCAGCTCGGTCATCCGGTAGTTCAGGCCCAGGCTCTCGTGCGAACGGCCCGCGGCCCGGTCCCAGCCCTTGTCCGCGAACAGCCGCATCCGCCTGGCCAGCTCGTCGTCATCGGTGACGGTCAGCCCGCCGTCGCCGCAGGTGATGTGCTTCCACTGCTGCAGGCTCAGCGTGCCGACGTGCCCGCCCGTGCCGGCGAGGGCTCCGCCAGGCAGCTCGGTGAGCCACGCCTGGGCGCAGTCCTCGATGAGCGTGAGCCCGTGCGCGTCCGCCAGCGCGCGCAGGGCGCCGATCCTGGCCGGCGCCCCGAACAGGTGCACGGCCATGATCGCCCGGGTGCGCGGCCCGATGAGCGCGGCCACGGAGTCCGGGTCGAGGTTGCCGTCGGACGGGTCCACGTCGGCGAAGACAGGAACGGCGTTCTGCGCCAAGATGGGGGCCACGGTGCCGAAGTCCGTGATCGGCGTCGTGATGATCTCGTCCCCGGGGTCCGGCGCCGCCGCCACGACCGACAGATGGAGGGCCGCGGTGCCGGAGCTGCACGCGATCGCGTGGCGCGAGCCGTACAGCTCGCCGACCTCGCGTTCGAGCGACCTGGCCTCGGTCCCCCACACGGAGTTGAGCATGCCGGAGCGGATCACCCGCTCCAGCGCCGCCACCTCCTCGTCGCCGAGGGTACGGCCCGCGGGTTCGGCCATGTTGGGAAAGTGCAGGGTCACCGGATAACCTTTCGGTCTAGACCGTTATAGGAGAAGGAGGCGCGGGTGGGTATCGTCATCGGAGTCGTCGGCCCGCACGATCTGGTCGACGACGTCGCGGCCACCTGCGAGGAGCAGCCGGGCGTCACCACGACGCGGCTCGACTACGACCACGAGTCGCAGGCCCCGGCCATCGTCGAGGCCCATGCGGGCACGGTCGAGGGCTGGCTGTTCACCGGCGTCGTCCCGTACATGCTGGCCCGCTCCGCCGACGTGCTGTCGCGGCCGGCCGCGTTCGTCGACTACTCGGGCGCGACGCTGCTCAGCGCCCTGGTCCGGCTGCAGCACGAGGGTCACGACATCACCTGCCTGTCCATCGACACCATCTCCCCCGCCGACGTCACCGCCACGTTCCACGAGGCCGGCCTGCCCACCGAACGGCTGCGCACCCTCGGCTACCGGCCGGAGACCACCTCCAAGAAGGTCGTCGCCTTCCACCGCCGCGGGCCGGCCCATCCGGTGATCACCTGCCTCAGCTCGGTGCACGAGGCGCTGCGCGACGAGCTGCACGTGCTGCGGCTGGCGCCGTCGGTGCACTCGGTCCGCGTGGCGCTGCGCCGGCTCCTGCTGACCGCCGAGGGACAGGCGCAGGAGGACGCGCAGATCGCGCTCGGCCTGCTGGAGGTGGATGGCGAGGAAGGGCTGCTGCGCGAGGCGGGCGCGCTGGGCGGCACGCTGGCCGCCTTCGGCGACGGCACCCACCTCCTCGTCACCACCCGGGGCCCGCTGCACGACGCCACCGGCGGCTTCACCCGGCTGCCCATGCTGTCCAGGCTGGCGGCGCGCGGCGGCGTGGCGCGGGTGGGGTTCGGTCTCGGGCGCAGTGCCGCCGAGGCCGAGAGCCTGGCCCGCCGGGCGCTGTCCAGGGCCCGGCGGATCGGCAGCGTGGCCGCGGTGCTGTCATTGCGCGCCGACACCGACATCGTGCTGGAGTCGGCGGCCGACGAGCCGCCCGGTGAGCACAACCTGCCGGTGCTGGCCCGCCGGGTGGGGCTGTCGGTGCCGACGCTGGAGAAACTCCTCGAGGCCCGCGACGCGGCGAAGGGTGCCGCGCTGACCACGCGCGAGATCGCCGACCGGCTGGCCGTGCAGCAGCGGACGGCGCGGCGGATGCTGCACCGGCTGGAGCTGGCGGGGCTGGCCGAACGCACCGGCAACCTGACCAGCGGCTCCAGCGGCCGCCCCCTCACCCTTTACCGCCTCACCCTCTGACCCCGCAGCCCGCTCCCAGCCCGCCGCCCGTTCCGGACCCGCCTCATGATCTGAACCCGCCTCACGCCGCATCGAGGCCGTCCCACACTTGGAGCCCGCCGCACGCGTTGCACCCGGCGCTCCCGTACGGCACGGAGGGAGGGTCAGGCGAGCCATCGGTCCAGGCCCTCCGCCACGAACTCGTCGTCGCGCAGCCACGGGTAGGCCGCCCAGATCCGGTCGATCTCCGCGAGCTGGCCCGGGGAGAGCTCCTCGGCCGGGTCGAGGCACCACCGGCCCGCCAGCAGGCCCTGGCGGCGCAGCACCTCGTGGATGCCGGGGATGCATCCGTGGAAGCCGTTCGCGGAGTCGAAGATCGCCGCGTTGGCGTCGGTGAGGTGCCCGTCCAGGCTGAGCAGCCTGCGTACCGCCGCGTCGTCACCCGAGCGGGCCAGCGTCGCCTCCTCCAGCAGTTCCACGGCGCGCCGCACCCAGACCGCCCACTGGCCGAGCAACCCGCCGACGAACTCCACCTCCACCTCCCGCCCGTCCACGATCACCCGGTGCGAGGTGATGAGGTCGGCCAGGATGTGATCGTCGTTGCCGGTGTAGAGCGCCACCTCGCCGGCCCGCCCGGCCCGTACGACGCCGTGCAGCACGTCGAGGGTGCGGTAGCGGTCGAAGGGCGCGACCTTGATGCCTGCCACCGACTCGATCGCCGCCAGCCGCGTCCAGAAGTCCCGCGACAGCGGGCGCCCGCCCACGGCCGGCTGGAGGTAGAAGCCGATCACCGGCAGCACCTCGCCGACAGCCCTGGCCCGTTCGATCAGGCCGTCCTCGTCCAGCTCCCGGTACGGGCTGAGCAGCACCATGTGATACCCCAGCGACCTGGCCAGCTCGGCCTCCGCCACCGCCTGCGCCGTGGACCCGGTCGCGCCGGCCACCAGCACCACCTCGCGGTCGGACTCCGCGGCCGTGACGGCGGCCAGTTCCAGCACGGGCGGCAGCAGGCCGGTGCCGTGGATGGCGAACTGCGTGGTGTGCACGCCCACCGCCAGCCCGCCCGCCCCCGCCGCCACGTAGTAGCGGGTCAGGGCGCGCTGGCGGCGCTCGTCCAGCCGCCTGTCACCCGTGAGGGCGAGGGGATGAGCCGGGATCACCAGACCGCGCCTGAACAGATCGCGCACGGACGTCTGCGCCTCTGGAGCCGTGCTGAGCACGTGAGGTCCCCCTCTTTCTGCTGAAGTGAGTACGCCGGCCGCGGCTGAATCGGGCCCGCGAGCACCTGCCGGACTGGGCACTTGAGTCACCGCCGAATCGGGCCCGCGAGTGCCTGCCGGATTGGGCGCGCGGGTCAGAAGCGCCCGTCGCGGCGTTCGAACTTGGTGGGCTTGCCGAGCAGCGGGCCGCCGCCGGCGACCCAGCGCGCCGTGTGCTCGATGAGCTCGGCGGGGGTCAGCTCGGGGTAGCCGAACAGGCGGTGGCATCGGGCGGCGTTCGAGAGCAGCGCCGTCGGCGCCTCCTCGCCGGTGAACACCGGCTCCTTGCCGAGCGCGGCGCCGAGGTCCAGCGCGGCGCGGCGGACCGAGACGAGCTCGGGGCCGGTCACGTTGAGCACGTACGGCGGCACGTCGGCGAGCAGCAGCGACCGCAGCGCGACCTCGTTCGCGTACCCCTGCCAGACCACGTTGACCTGCCCTGTGGCCAGGTCGATCGGCTCGCCCGCGAGCACCTTCTGGGCCAGGTCCACCAGCACGCCGTAACGAAGTTCGACGGCGTAGTTGAGGCGGATCAGCGACAAGCGGGTGCCGTTCGTCTCGGCGAAGTGGGTCAGCACCCGCTCCCTGCCCAGGCAGCTCATCGCGTAGTCGCCCACAGGGCCGACGGGCGAGTCCTCGGTGCTGCCACCGCCGCCCGGGGGCACGAGGGGGTAGACGTTCCCGGTGGACAGGGCGGCTATCCGGCCGCCTGCGAAGCGGTCGGCCACCCGGCCGGGCAGGTACGTGTTGGTGAACCAGGTGGCGTGCTCGCGGCCCTGCGTGCCGAACTTGGCGCCCACCAGGAACACCACGTTCGGCGCGTCGGGCAGCTCGCGCAGGGCGCGGTCGTCGGCGACGTCGGCGGCCACCACGGTGGCGCCCTCGTCCTGGAGGGCCTGCGCCAGCCCCGGCTCGGAGAAGCGGGAGACCGCGATGATGCGCCGGCTGCCCTGGACGGCGTTCAGCGCCAGCCGCACGAGGCTCGGGCCCAGCTTGCCGCCGGCGCCCAGGATCATGATGTCGCCGTCGAGCCTGCCCAGATCGTCGATCAGCCCGGCGCTCGGCCGGGCCAGCCGCTCTTCGAGTTCCGCCGTCGTCCGCACGCGGTCTCCTTCTTCCTGATTTACGGTCCAGACCGTAACTGGGTGAGACTACGACTGTCAACGGGTGCGGCCAGGTCAGGCCCGCTCGCGCGCGGAGACGATCACGTCGAGGACGGCCCGCGTCTCGCGCCACGGCACCGGGCTGGGCGCCCCGGCCGCCATCGCGAGGAACGCCTCGATCGTCCCTTCGTAGCCGAGCCCCCGCACCGGATCGCCGCCGCCCTCGATCACGATCGTCTCGGTGGAGTCGCGGCGGTGCACGGTGACGGCGTACGACTCGGACTCGGAGACGCCCAGGATCTCGACCGTGCCGGTGACGCCGTCGTCCCAGCGCAGCGCCATCACCCCGGTGTCCTCGGAACGCAGGGAGGTGTAGTGCCGCCTGGCCCCGGCGGCCCCCACCAGCTCGACCTCGGGACCCATGAGCGCCACCAGCAGCTCGACCCCGTGGATCCCCATGGTCACCATCGTCCCGCCGCCCTCGCCGGGGGTGTCCTGCCAGGCGTTGTACCCGTCCGCCCAGAGCCCCACGTCATGCCGCACCGTCGCCCGCACAGCCAGCACCTCCCCCCTCGCGTCCCCCGTCACGTCCCCCGTCACGCCCCCCGTCACGCCCCCCGTCCGATCCTCGCCGCCCGGCCTGCGGATCCCGGCGGCCAGGGCGTTCGTGAAGGCCGGGGCGAAGCGCAGCACCGAACTCGACAGCACCCGGTCGTGGATCGGCAGCGCGTCGAGCCGTTCGAGCTGGGCCCGGCTGGCGGCGGCGGGCTTGTTGACGAAGCACGCCGCCTCCGTCTCCAGCACCTTGGCCAGCGCCTCCGGCACGGCGGGATTGGGCACGGTCAGCACCACCCCGTCGACCCGCCCCGCCAGCGCCTCCTCCAGGCTGCCGGCCACCTTGACGCCGGGATGCTCATCGGTGAACCGCCGCAGCCGCTCCGGATCGGGCTCCCATACGACGAGCTCGGCATGGCGGGTCAGGGTGCGGGCGTCGGTGTAGGGATGACTGGTGGCCAGCCCCGCGAGAGCGATACGCACAGTCGTCTCCGATCTGTCGGAAAAGGGGAGGCCATCATCGCAGCGCACCTCACGCGAACGCGGAACGAGGGCGACGACAGATCCGCCTTACGGTCCCGACCGTTATATGAACACAGCCGGCCACCCCATCACCCCTGAGTTTCCGCAGTTCAGGCAAGCCTTTCCTTCGTTGCGAACTTCCGTTCGACATGCCAGATTTGTGATGAGAGATCCACAAATGGAGGGAATCTATGACCATCGAGCTCGCCCGCCCGCACTCCCCCGAGCAGCACCACAGCCACCGGGACGTCACCGGCGGCTGGCTGCGGCCGGCGGTGTTCGGGGCGATGGATGGGCTCGTGTCCAACTTCGCCTTGATCGCCGGAGTGGTCGGGGCGGCGGGGGCCGGGCAGGGGGCCGTGCTGGCCGGGTGCGCGGGACTGATCGCCGGCGCATGCTCCATGGCGGCCGGCGAGTACACGTCCGTGAAGTCCCAGACGGAGCTGATGCGGGCCGAGATCGCCGTCGAGCGGCGCGAGCTGGCCCGTAACCCCGTGGGTGAGCAGGCCGAGCTGGCCGCGCTCTACCGGGCGCGTGGCCTCGACGCCGACCTGGCCGAGCGGGTGGCCGCAGGGCTGTCGGCCGACCCCGAGCAGGCGCTGCGGGTGCACGTACGCGAAGAGCTCGGCGTCGACCCCGACGACCTGCCCTCCCCCTACCTGGCCGCCGCCTCGTCGTTCTTCGCCTTCGCCGCCGGGGCGCTGGTGCCGCTGGTCCCGTTCCTGTTCGGAGCGTCCGGGCTGCTGGTGGCGCTGGTGCTGAGCGTGCTGGCCCTGTTCGGGTTCGGGGCGGCGGTGGCGGTGATGACGGCCCGCCCGTGGTGGCTCGGCGGCCTGCGCCAGCTCGCGCTCGGGGTCGGAGCGGCGACCATCACGTTCGGCCTGGGTCACCTGCTCGGCGTGAGCGTCTCCTAGTACGCCGGCGACACGGTCGCGGTGAGGTCACCTCGCCTGAGCGATCCGGCTCATCAGGCCACGGACAACACCGAAGCATGAGAATGACAAAACGCCGGCCTGTCACTTATGCGACCGTTCGATTCTCCAGCTCGTCCAAGAACCGTTCCACGATGCCGGAATTCCGCACGTCCTCCGCCAATGACTCCCCGATCATTCGGCTCGCAAGATCGGTCGACAGCCGCCCGATCTCGGGGCGGAGTCGAGCGAACGCCGCCTGCCTGTCGGCCTCGATCTGGGCGTGCGCCGTCTCGACGAGCCGGCGCGCCTCGGCCTGCGCCTGCGCGCGGAGTTCGGCCCTGATCTGGGCGCCCTGCTCACGGGCTTCCTCCCGCAGCAGCGCCGCCTCGCGCCGGGCCGTTTCCAGCTGCTCGTGATATCGCCGTTCCAGATCGCGGACCTCCGCCCGGGCCCGCGCCGCCCTGGCGATCGCACCGTCGATGGCGTCGGCCCGCTCGGCCAGCGTCTTCTGCAGGCGCGGTACGAGCACGTTGCCGACGACGAACAGAGTGACGAGGAACACGGCGAATCCGACGACGAACTCGTGGTACTGGTCCGGAAACAGGAGGTTCATGCGTGGACCTTTCGCCGGCGTGGTCCGTCGAGGTCGGCATGATGAAGAGAAACGCCGGTGGAAGATTCAAAGTAACACCGCGAAGCCGACGAAGAAAGCGCGGAATTCAGCCCGATCAGCAGCCGGACTCGGCGAATTCACCCGTCATTCGCCGCGGCACGTCATGGGCGGCCGGCGGTGGCCAGTTTGAGGCCGAGGCCGATCAGGGCGACGCCGGTCAGGCCGTCCACCGCCCTGCGGACGGCCGGCCTGCTGAACACCCGGCGCAGCAGACTCACGACGTTCGCCACTACCAGGAACCAGACGATCGTCCCGGCGAGCGCCACCGCTGACAGCGTCAGCGCCGACAGCCCGGAGGCGAGGAACTGCGGCACCAGGGCCACGAAGAACAGGGCCGCCTTCGGGTTGAGCACGTTCGTCAGCAACCCCTCGGCGAAGGCGGCCCATGAGCCGCGCCCGCCCGCGTCGGGGACGTGCAGTTCGAGGGTCCCGCCCCCGCGCAGGGCCGCGCGCAACGACCTGACACCCAGGTAGATCAGGTAGGCCGCTCCGACCACCTTGACCACGGTGAACGCGAGCGCGGAGGCCGCCAGCAGCGCCGCCACCCCGGTGGCCGCCGCCGTCACCCAGGCGAACACGCCCACCGCGATGCCCGCCGCGGCGGCCATGCCGTGCCCACGCCCCGAGACCGCGGAACGGCGTACCACCACCGCGAAATCGGGCCCCGGCGACATCGCCCCGAGCAGCACCACTCCACCGAAAGCCGCGATCTGCGCCATGGAAGTCACGGCGTCCACCTTACGAGCACCGCCTTCACACCCGCACGGCCCCTGTCGCCCACCGGAGCCCGGGGAACGCCGAGCGGCGTCGTCCCATGACCCCGCTCAACCGAGGCCGAAGCTTTCGAGCGCGGCGCCGTCCCATGACCGTGCTCAACCGAGACCGAGGCCTTCGAGCGCGGCGCCGTCCCATGACCCCGCTCAACCGAGGCCGAGGCCTTCGAGCGCGGCGGCGGCACGTCCGCGCTCGTCCTCGTCGCCGGTCTCGGCGGCGATGGCCGGCGCCAGGCGGTGCCGCCGCGCGGCCTCGCCGTCCCGGCCCATGGCGCGCAGCGTCTCACCGATCCCGTTGGGCACGCTCGCCTCGCCGTACCTGTGCCCGGTCGACCGGAAGATCGCGAGCGCCTGCTCCAGGTGCCGCAGCGACTCCTCGGACTCCCCCTGCCGGCCCAGGGCGGCGCCGAGGTTGCTCAGCGCGGTCGCCTCCCCGTCACGGTGGTCGATCCGCGATCACGCCGGCCGCTGCCGGACAGACCGGACGCCGTCGAACGGGCCGATCGTCGCCGGACGGCCAGCCGCGGCCGGACGGACCGGGTGCAGCCGTACATTTGCGGGATGGTGTGTCGTGTGATCGCTGTGATCGCTGTGCCGAGCTGCAGGCGGGTGCGGGCCGCGCGTCGTCCTGACGTCCCGCACCCACGCGGTCGCCGGGTGGTCAGCGCTTGCGGCGGCGGCGCTTGAAGATGGCGCGGAGGGTGAGCAGCAGGACGACCGCGACGAACTGGCCGCCGATGACGATGCGGTTGACGTCGACGGCGGGGCGCCACAGCGCCTCACCGTTCTTCAGGACGTAGACGCCGGCCGGGGTGGCGCTGAAGCCGAAGCCGCCGCCGGAGCCGCCGCCTTCCTCGCCCTTCTCGCTCCTGCCCTGGCCACGGCCTCCGCCGCCGCCCTGGGCGACCCTGGCGACGGGGATGATGACGATGTCGCCGTGGTGGATCGGCTCGCCGAAGACCCGGTTGACGGTCGCGGCGTCCTTCGACTGCTCCATCAGCTCCATGATGTCCATCCCCCCATGCTCGTCCTCAGGAGCTTCCCCGTCGAACATGGCCCGCACCCCGGGGGGATTTCGGACAGTCCCGAGGACGGGGGCAACGGAAAGGCGCAGTCAGCAGCGCGGCAGCCGGGAAAACGCCGAAGGCAGCCCACGAAAGGGCACCGCCCGCAGCCGCGCGGCAACCAGAAGAACGGCCGGAGGCAGCCCACGGAGGGGGCAGCGTCGACAGCGCTCCCCGGCCGGGCGGGGGCGGCCCGTAAACCCGAGTCGGGTCACCCCCGTAGACCCGAGCCGAGTCACCGCCCGGGGACCCTAACCAGGTCACCGCCCGGGGACCCGAGCCGAGCCACCCCCCGTAGACCCCAACCGGATCACCGCCCGCAAACCCGAACCGGGTCCGGAGCCGGTGGGCGATGGGTGGTCAGTCGAAGGTGGTGGAGATCTCGTGCCAGCCGCCCGGCGGGATCTCGGCCGCCGGTGCGGGGCCCCAGGTGCCCTTCTCGTACGGCAGTGGCCGATCCGTCAGGTCGAGCACCGGCTGGATGATCCGCCACGACTCCTCCACCAGGTCGAACCGGGCGAATCTGCGCGGGTCGCCGCTGACGGCGTCGGACAGGACGCGTTCGTAGGCGGCCTGCATCGGCCCGAGCACCTTGGTGAAGTCGACGCTGACCGGAACCGGGCGGGTGTGCTGTTTGCCGGGCTCCTTGGCGAGCAGGTCGAAGGTCACGCCGGCGTCGGGCTGGAGCCGGAAGCGGATGAGGTTGGGGGCGTCGGGCGCGTCGCCGTTGCCGAACATCGTCACCGGGGGTCTGCGCAGCTCGGCCACCACCTCCAGGTCGGTGACGGGCAGGCCCTTGCCGGAGCGGACGCACCAGGGCACGCCGGCCCAGCGCCAGTTGTCGATGTAGGCGCGCAGGGCGACGTAGGTCTCGGTGGTGGAGTCGGGGCGCACGCCGTCGGTGCCGAGGTAGCCGTCGTACTGGCCGCGCACCACGTCGGCCGGGTCGATGGCCTGGACGGCGCGCAGCACCCGCCACTTCTCGTCGAGCTGGGCCCGGGCGTCGGTGGAGGGCGGCGGGTCCATGGCGAGGATGGCGAGCAGTTGCAGCAGGTGGTTCTGCACGACGTCGCGGACAGTGCCGTTGGCGTCGTAGAAGCCGCCCCGGTCGCGGACGTCGAAGTCTTCGGCCATGGTGATCTGCACGCTGCGGATGTGGGACCGGTTCCAGATGGGTTCGAGCAGCGTGTTGGCGAACCTGAACACCATGAGGTCCTCGACCGGCTCCTTGCCGAGGAAGTGGTCGACCCGGCGCAGGTGGTCCTCGTCGAAGAACCTGAGCAGCTCGCCGTTGAGCTCGCGGGCCGAGGCGAGGTCGTGGCCGAACGGCTTCTCCACCACGAGCCGCGCGTCGCGGTTGAGGCCCTCGCCCGCCAGCCCCTCGGCCACCGCGGAGAACAGCGCCGGGGGGACGGCGAGGTAGTGGACGAGGAAGCCCTTGCCCTCGGTCTCCTCGCGCAGGCGGGCGAACGTGGCCGGGTCGCGGTAGTCGCCGGTGATCAGGCTCAGGTTGCCGGCCAGCTTGTCGAAGGCCGCGTCGCTGACGCCGCCGCAGGCGGTGCGGGCGAACTCGCGCAGCCCGTCGAGGCCCATGTCGGTCTTGGCCACGCCGATGATCGGCAGGTCGAACCGGCCGTCGGCGGTCAGGTGGTAGAGGGCGGGCAGCAACATCTTGCGCGCGAGGTCGCCGGTGATGCCGAACAGCACCAGCGCGCCGGCCCGCGTCTCGTCGGGCCGCATGTCAGACCCGCCTTCCGCGCAGCCGCCGGTATCGGCGGACGAGTTGCTCGGTGGAGGGGTCGGGGAAGGTGGCGGGCGGCTCGTCGGAGGTCAGCGCGGGCGCGAGGTCGAGCGCCATCTTCTTGCCCAGCTCGACGCCCCACTGGTCGAAGGAGTCGACGCCCCAGATGGTGCCCTCGACGAACACGGTGTGCTCGTAGAGGGCGACGAGCTGGCCCAGCGTGGCGGGGGTGAGCTTGGTGGCCAGGATGGTGGAGGTGGGACGGTTGCCCGGCATCACCTTGTGCGGCACGATCTCCGGCGGGGTGCCCTCGGCCGCGATCTCCTCGGCGGTCTTGCCGAACGCCAGCGCCGTGGTCTGGGCCAGCAGGTTGGCGGTGAGCTGGTCGTGCATGCCCTCACGATCCTCGTGAGGCTCGGCGAAGCCGATGAAGTCGGCCGGGACCAGCCGGGTGCCCTGGTGCAGGAGCTGGTAGAAGGCGTGCTGGCCGTTGGTGCCCGGCTCGCCCCAGAAGATCTCGCCGGTGCCGGTGGTGACGGCGGCGCCGTCGGCGCGCACGGACTTGCCGTTGGACTCCATCGTGAGCTGCTGCAGGTAGGCGGGGAAGCGGTGCAGCCGCTGGCTGTAGGGCAGCACGGCGCGGGTCTCGGCGCCGAAGAAGTCGCTGTACCAGACGCCGAGCAGGGCCATCAGCACCGGCATGTTGGCCTCGAACGGGGCCGTGCGGAAGTGCTCGTCGATGGTGTGGAAGCCGGCCAGCATCTCGCGGAAGCGCTCGGGCCCGACGGCGATCATCAGGGACAGGCCGATGGCGCCGTCGTAGGAGTAGCGACCGCCCACCCAGTCCCAGAAGCCGAACATGTTGGCGGTGTCGATGCCGAACTCGGCGACCTTGGCGGCGTTGGTGGAGACGGCCACGAAGTGGCGGGAGACCGCGTCCTCGCCGAGCGCGTCGACCAGCCAGCGGCGCGCGACCCTGGCGTTGGTGAGCGTCTCGAGCGTGGTGAAGGTCTTGGAGCTGATCACGAACAGCGTGGTCGCGGGGTCGAGGCCGGCCAGGTTGCCGGTGATGTCGGCCGGGTCGATGTTGGAGACGAAGCGGGCGGTGATGCCGGCGTCGGCGTAGTCGCGCAGCGCTTCGTAGGCCATGGCGGGGCCGAGGTCGGAGCCGCCGATGCCGATGTTGACGACGGTCTCGATCGGCTCGCCGGTGGCGCCCCGCCAGTCCTTGGACCTGACCCGGCCGGCGAACCCGCTCATCTTGTCGAGCACGGCGTGCACGTCGGCCACGACGTCCTGACCGTCCACGACGAGCTCGGCCTCGCGCGGCAGGCGCAGCGCGACGTGCAGGACGGCGCGGTCCTCGCTGACGTTGATGTGCTCGCCGCCGAACATGGCCGCGATCCGCTCGCGCAGACCCGCCCGCTCGGCCAGGGCCGTGAGCAGGCCGAGGGTCTCCTGGGTGGCGCGGTGCTTGGAGTAGTCGAGGTAGAGGTCGCCGGCGGTCACCGTCATGCGCTCGGCTCTGCCGGGGTCCTGCGCGAACAGCTCGCGCAGATGCCGGCCGGCCAGCTCTTCCTGGTGCTTGCCCAGAGCCGCCCACTCCGGGGTCTGGGTGATGTCGCCGTTCACGTTTTTCCTCCTCGCGTCGCCAAGCCGATCATGCCTGGCCCCATCGTCCCGTAACCGTGTACCCGCCGTGGTTGATTCCGCGCACGGCGGAGCCGAGTCTTGGGAAAGGCATCTCCTTCGCAGATCATCGCGGGGGCGGATGAGGGGCCGCCCCTGTCCAGGGGTCTGACAGGGCCCCCTCAGCAGTGCGCTCGCGGTCTTACCTTCGAAGACATGGACATTTCCTCACGTACTGTCTTCATGATCGGCGGCACCTCGGGCATCGGGCTCGAACTGTCGCGCCGTTTTCTCAAGGCGGGCAGCGCCGTCGTCGTCGGCGGCCGCCGCGGCGACGTGCTCACGCGGCTGGCCGGCGAGGGCTTCGCCACGGCCGAGATCGACGTGACCGACGCCGGCTCGGTCGCCCGCGCCCGTGACGAGGTGCTCGGCGCGCGTCCGGACCTGGACACGGTGGTGACGATGGCCGGCACCGGGATGCCGGAGGAGCTGCGTGACCCTGCTCACTTCGCGCAGACCGAGACGATCATGGATGTCAACTTCCTGGGCACCGTGCGGGTGATCGACGCGTTCACCCCGCACCTGGTCGCGCGTGGCGCGGGGACGATCGTCACGGTCAGTTCGGGGATCGGCTTCCTGCCCTTCCCCTTGATGCCGACGTACGCGGCGTCGAAGGCGGCGGTGCACGCCTACAGCGAGGCGCTGCGGGCGCAGCTGGCCGGCACCGGGGTCGAGGTCGCCGAGCTGGTCCCGCCGGCGGTCGCGACCGGCATGGGCGGCGCCAACCCGCGCGCCCTGGCCCTGGACGACTTCGCCACGGAGGTCATGGACCTGCTCGCCCAGGACCCGACACCGGACGAGATCCTCGTACGGGGCGTCCTCATGCACCGCTGGGCCGAGCGCGACGGCACCTACGACGAGCTCGTCGCCCAGCGCTCCCAGGCCCTGGCGACCCTCCCCGGCCGGGCCCGGACGCAGCCGCACGCACAGGCGCAGGTCCAAGTCCAGGCCCAGGGCCGGACACAGGTCCAGGGCGGGCGCTGAAGCCCATGCCCATGAACGGCTCGGGGACGAACCGGCTGGGCGCCTACCTGCGGGCCCGGCGCGACCTCGTCTCCCCCGAACAGACGGGGATCCCCGCAGGAGGCACCCGCCGGGTGCCCGGCCTGCGCAGGGAGGAGGTCGCCATGCTCGCCGGGATCAGCGCCGACTACTACCTGCGGCTGGAACGGGGCCGCGACACCCGGCCCTCCCCGCAGGTCCTCGACGCACTCGCCCGCGTGCTGATGCTGGACGAGGTCGAACGCGCCTACCTGCACGACCTCGCCGGCACGGCCGCCGCGCCCCGCCGCCCCGGACGGCGCAGACCGCCACCGCGCGTCCCGGCCCGGCTGCACCACCTCCTCGCGGTGGTGGGGGTGCCCGCCTTCGTGGAGAGCCGCACGTTCGACGTCCTGGCCGCCAACGCCCTGGCCACCGCGCTCTCGCCCCGGCTGCGGCCGGGCGAGAACCGGCTGCGCTCGCTCCTGCTCGACCCGGAGGAACAGGCGTTCCACCAGGACTGGGAGGCGTCGGCGGCGGGCATCGTCGCCGCGTTCCGCCAGACCGTCGGCGACGACGCCGACGACGCCCGCGTGGTCGAGCTCGTGGGCGAGCTCTCCCTGGCCAGCGGACGCTTCCGGCAGTTGTGGGCCCGCCACGACGTCAGGACGCTCGACGGCGGCACCGCCACCGTCGACCATCCCGCGCTCGGGGAGCTGCGCCTGCACCGCGACAAGCTCCCCGTGGGGGACGTCCTGCTCGTCCTCTACTACGCCGACGCCGAGAGCGAAACGGCGGAGAAGCTGAAGCTGCTCGGGTCCCTCGCCTCGATCCCGGCGGAAGGGTCAGTGGGACTCCCGCCCGACGTGGTCGCCGGATGAGCCGATGAGGAAGTCGAGGTCGGCGCCGCGGTCGGCCTGGGTGACGTGCTCGACGTAGAGGCGTTCCCACCCGCGTACGGGCCGCGCGTGACCGGTCATGACCGGCTGCCTGGCGGCCAGCTCGGCGTCGGGCACGTCCACGTCGAGGCGGCGGGCGGCCACGTCGAGCACGATCGGGTCGCCGGTGCGCACTCTGGCCAGCGGCCCGCCGGCGGCGGCCTCGGGGGCGGCGTGCAGGACGACGGTGCCGTACGCGGTGCCGCTCATCCGGGCGTCGCTGACGCGCACCATGTCGCGTACCCCCTTCTCCAGCAGCTTGGCGGGCAGCGGCAGGTTGCCGACCTCGGGCATGCCGGGATAACCCTTGGGCCCGCAGCCGCGCAGGATCAGCACGGAGGTCTCGTCCACGTCCAGGTCGGGCGAGTCGAGCCGGGCGTGGACGTCCTCCACGCTGTCGAAGACGACGGCCCTGCCGCGGTGGCGCAGCAGCTCGGGCGAGGCGGCGGCGGGCTTGATCACCGCGCCGGAGGGGGCGAGGTTGCCGCGCAGGACGGCGATGCCGGCGTCGGGCAGCAGCGGGTTCGAGCGGCGGCGGATGACGTCCTCGTCCCAGATCTCGGCCCCGGCGAGGTGCTCGACGAGCGGCCGGCCTGTGACGGTGATCGCGCCGGGGTCGAGCAGGTCCTCGACCTCCTTGAGCAGGGCGGCCAGGCCGCCCGCGCGGAACAGGTCGTCCATCAGGTGGCGGCCGGCCGGCTGCAGGTCCGCCAGCAGCGGCACGCCGGAGCCGGTGCGGTCGAAGTCGTCGAGGTCGAGCCGGACGCCGAGGCGGCCGGCGACGGCCAGCAGGTGGACGACGGCGTTGGTCGAGCCGCCGACGGCGGCCAGGGCGACGATGGCGTTGAGGAAGGAGCCCCTGGTCATGATCTGGCTGGGGCGGCGTCCGCGTTCGACCAGCTCGACGGCCAGGCGGCCGCTCTCGTGGGAGAGCTCCAGCAGGCGGCTGTCGGGGGCGGGGGTGCCGGCGGTGCCGGGCAGGGTCATGCCGAGCGCCTCGGCCATGCAGGCCATGGTGGAGGCGGTGCCCATGGTGTTGCAGTGGCCGCGGCTGCGGATCATGGAGGACTCGGAGCGCAGGAACGCCTCGCGGGAGAGCGTGCCCGCGCGGACCTCCTCGCTGAGCCGCCACACGTCGGTGCCGCAGCCGAGCGGGGCGCCGCGGAAGTGCCCGGTGAGCATCGGGCCGCCGGGTACGACGAGCGCCGGCAGGTCCACGGAGGCGGCGGCCATGAGCAGCGACGGGATGGTCTTGTCGCAGCCACCGAGCAGCACGACGCCGTCGACGGGGTTGGCGCGCAGCATCTCCTCGGTGGCCATGGCGGCCAGGTTGCGCCAGAGCATGGCGGTGGGGCGTACGTTCGTCTCGCCGAGGGAGACGACGGGCAGGTTGAGCGGCACGCCGCCGGCCTCCCAGACGCCGTTCATGACGCTCCGGGCCACCTCGTTCAGGTGGGAGTTGCAGGGGGTGAGGTCGGAGGCGGTGTTGGCGATGGCGATGTGCGGCTTGCCGCCCTCGAACGCCTCGCGCGGCAGGCCACGGCGCATCCAGGCCCGGTGAATGTAGGAGTTACGGTCGTTCCCCGAGTACCAGCGCGAACTCCTCAAATCCATGCTCGGCACCTTATCGGCGCCTCAGGGGATTCATCACGCTCTGTGGAGGAATCAGCAGGGGCATGGACCACACAGACATGGACCACATAGACGCCTACTGGCGGGCGGCCAATTATCTGTCCGTCGGGCAGATCTACCTGCTGGACAACCCGCTGCTCACCGAGCCGCTGCGGCCGGAGCACATCAAGCCGCGCCTGCTCGGCCACTGGGGCACGACGCCCGGCCTGAACTTCTGCTTCGCCCACCTCAACCGGGTGATCCGCGAGCGGGACCAGGACATGATCTACATCGCGGGCCCCGGTCACGGCGGGCCCGCGGCGGTGGCGCACGCGTGGCTGGAGGGGTCGTACTCGGAGCGCTATCCGGACGTGTCGCAGGACGTGGAGGGCATGCGGCGGCTGTTCCGCCAGTTCTCCTTCCCCGGCGGCATCCCCAGTCACGTGGCGCCGGAGACGCCGGGATCCATCCACGAGGGCGGCGAGCTGGGGTACGCGCTCGCGCACGCGTACGGCGCCGCCTTCGACAACCCCGATCTGGTCGTCGCCTGCGTCATCGGCGACGGCGAGGCCGAGACCGGCCCGCTGGCCGCGAGCTGGCACTCCAACAAGTTCGTGGACCGCCGCCGCGACGGCATGGTGCTGCCCATCCTGCACCTGAACGGCTACAAGATCGCCAACCCGACCGTCCTGGCCCGCATCCCCACCGACGAACTGATCAAGCTCATGGAGGGGTACGGCTACCGCCCCCACCTGGTCGGCCCCGACCACGAGGAGATGGCCGGCACCCTCGACACGGCGTTCGAGGAGATGGCCGCGTACAAGGCGGGCGACGCCGGCCGGCTGCCGATGATCATCCTGCGCACGCCCAAGGGCTGGACCGGCCCCAAGGAGGTGGACGGCAAGCCGGTGGAGGGCACCTGGCGGGCGCACCAGGTGCCGCTGGCCAAGGTCCGCGAGAACGCGACGCACCTGGCCCAGCTGGAGGAGTGGATGCGCTCGTACCGGCCGGATGAGCTGTTCGGCTCGGACGGGCGGCCGGTCGGGGAGATCCTGCGCACGGTCCCTGACGGCCCGCGCAGGATGAGCGCCAACCCGCACACCAACGGCGGCGAGCTGCTGGAGCCGCTGCGGCTGCCGGACTTCCGCCGGCTCGCGATCGAGGTCAAGGCGCCGGCCGAGCAGTCCAGCGAGCCCACGCGGGTGCTGGGCGGGTTCCTGCGCGACGTGATCGCCGCGAACCCGGACACGTTCCGGCTGATGGGCCCGGACGAGACCGCCTCGAACCGGCTGTCGGAGGTGTTCGAGGTCACCGACCGGGCCTGGGACGCCGAGACGCTGCCGACGGACGAGAACCTGGGGCCGGGCGGCCGGGTCATGGAGGTGCTGAGCGAGCACCTGTGCCAGGGCTGGCTGGAGGGTTACCTGCTGACCGGGCGGCACGGGCTGTTCAACTGTTACGAGGCGTTCATCCACATCATCGACGCGATGTTCAACCAGCACGCCAAGTGGCTGGAGTCGTCGCAGAAGATCCCGTGGCGGCGGCCGGTGGCGTCGCTGACGTACCTGCTGTCGTCGCACGTGTGGCGGCAGGACCACAACGGCTTCAGCCACCAGGATCCCGGCTTCCTCGACGTGGTGGTGAACAAGAAGGCGTCGGTGGTGCGGGTCTACCTGCCGCCGGACGCCAACACGCTGCTCTCGGTCGGCGACCACTGCCTGCGCTCGCGCGACTACGTCAACGTCATCGTGGCCGGCAAGCAGCCGGTGCTGGACCTGTTCACCATGGAAGAGGCCATCGCGCACAACACGCGCGGGCTGGGCATCCTGCCGTGGGCCTCCACCGACCAGGGCACGGAGCCGGACGTGGTGCTGGCCTGCGCCGGCGACGTGCCCACCCTGGAGACGCTGGCCGCCGCCGCGCTCCTGCGCGAGCACCTGCCCGAGCTGCGGGTACGCCTCGTCAACGTGGTGGACTTGATGCGCCTGCAGCCGCCCACGGAGCACCCGCACGGCATGTCGGACGCCGAGTTCGACACGCTGTTCACCCGGGACAGGCCGGTCATCTTCAACTTCCACGGCTACCCGTCGCTCATCCACCAGCTCACCTACCGGCGCAACGGCCACGCCAACATCCACGTGCGCGGCTACAAGGAGGAGGGCACCACGACGACGCCGTTCGACATGTGCATGCTCAACGACATCGACCGCTTCCACCTCGTCATGGACGTCATCGACCGGGTTCCCGGCCTCGGCGCCAAGGCGGCGCACCTGCGCCAGCACATGAGCGACGAGCGGCTGCGGGCCCGCGCGTACACGCGGGACCACGGCGAGGACCCGGCGGACATCAGGTCGTGGACATGGCCGGGCGCATCCTCGTCCTGAACACCGGCTCCTCCTCGATCAAGTACGAGCTCGTGGACATGGGCACGGGCGAGCGCCCCGCCCGCGGCCTGGTCGAGCGCATCGGCGAGGAGTCCGGGCGGCTGGAGCACCACGCGGGCGGCGGGCCGCCGTACGAGCGGGCGGCCCGGTTCGCCACGCACGAGGAGGGGCTGGCCGCGGTCATGGAGGCGTTCGCGCGGGAGGGGCCGCGGCTCGACCCCGTCGCGGTCGGGCACCGGATCGTGCACGGCGGCGACCGTTTCACGGAGGCGGTCGTCATCGACGACGGCGTGATCGCCGCCATCGAGGAGCTGGCGCCGCTCGCGCCGCTGCACAATCCGGTCAACCTGGCCGGCGTACGCGTGGCGCGGGCGGCCTTCCCCGGGGTGGCACAGGTGGCGGTGTTCGACACGGCGTTCCATCGCACGCTGCCGCCGGAGGCGTACACGTACGCGGTGCCCCGCGACTGGCGCGAGCGGCTCGGCGTGCGCCGCTACGGCTTCCACGGCACCTCGTGCGCGTACGTCTCCCGCCGCGCCGCCGCCGTCCTGGGCCGTGACCTGGCCGAGCTCGACCTGATCGTGCTGCACCTCGGCAACGGCGCCAGCGCCACCGCGATCTCCGGCGGCCGCAGCGTCGACACCTCCATGGGCCTGACCCCGCTGGAGGGCCTCGTCATGGGCACCCGCTCAGGCGACGTGGACCCCGCGTTCGGCGGCTACCTCGCCCGCGTGGACGGGATGGACGCCCGTCAGGTGGAGGACGCGCTCGGCCACGCGGGCGGCCTGCTCGCGCTCGCCGGGACCGGGGACATGCGGGAGGTACGCGCCCGCGACGACGACGAGGCCAGGCTCGCCCTCGCCGTCTACACGCGGCGGATCCGCAAGTACGTGGGCGCGTACTACGCGCTGCTCGGCCGCCTGGACGCGATCGTGTTCACCGGCGGGGTGGGCGAGCACGACGCCGCCACCCGGGCCGAGTCGCTGGCCGGGCTGGACCGTCTGGGCATCGCGGTGGACCAGGAGCTGAACGCGGCGGGCTCGCGGGCGGAACGCGCGATCTCGCCGCCGGACGCGCAGGTCGCGGTGCTGGTCGTCCCGACGGACGAGGAGTGGGAGATCGCCTGCCAGGCCCACACCCTGATCGGCGGCGCCTGACGGCACGGGCGGGTCAGCCGCGCGGCGATGCCGCCCGGCCGTCGGCGAGGGCCGGCCCGGCGGGCACCCAGAACTCCACCGTGGTGCCCTCGCCCGGCCTGCCGCCGATGCTCCACCAGCCGCCCGCCGGGCGGGCGCAGGCTGAAGGTCAGCTCACGCAGGCGGTGGACGGCGGCGTCGACGGCGGCGTCGATCGCGCGCAGCCCGGCGGCGTGCTTGTCGGGCAGCTCGGCGCCCCACAACCGCAGTCGGGCAGCCGGCGGTCGAGCACGACCACGTCGGGCCGGCACCTGCCGGTCTCGGCCACGGCGCCGGCGATGGTCCCGGCCTGGGCCACCACCTCGATGCCGGGGGCGCGGCCGAGCGCCTGCCCGATGGCCTCCGCGACCATGGCGTGGTCCTCCACGAGAACCAGCAGGATCGAGGGGGCGGGCGGCATGAGACGCAGTCTCGCACGTCAGGCGGCCTGATCGCAGGTTCCCCGGACGCCGCCCACCGGCTTGTCCCCCATGAGCAGGCAAAGCATGACCGGATGGTCATCACGCATGGATCAGCCCAGGGTAAGCCGTTGGTAAGGTTGTCCAGAAATGTTCGAGTTTGGACGGGTGGGATAGGTGGAGGTCGAACAGACAGCGCTCCCGGGAATCGGCTTGAAACATGACTTCCTTACCCGCAAGGGACAGCGGGTGGGTGTCGTGTCTCATCGCACCGGACGCCGGGATCTGGTCATCTACGACAAGGATGACCCGGATTCGGTCTGTCAGATGGTCAAGCTCAACGACGAGGAGGCCGACGCCCTGGCCGAGCTCCTGGGCGCCCCTCGCATCGTGCAGCGGCTCAACCAGCTGCACCAGCAGGTCGAGGGGCTGGTCAGCGTGCAGCTCCCCATTCCCGACGGCTCCCCCTACGCGGGCCGCCCCATGGGTGACGCGCGCGTGCGGACCCGTACGAGCGCCTCGATCGTGGCCGTCGTCAGGAGCGGGCAGGTCTTCGCCAGCCCCGGCCCTGACTTCACGTTCCGCATCGGTGATGTCGTGGTCGTCGTCGGCAGCGAGGACAGCACGGCCGAGGTCGCCGGCATTCTGGCCGAAGGATAGGGCCGCGGGTGCACGAAACCGCGATCATCTTTCTCGAGTTCGGAGCCGTACTTCTCGGCCTTGGCGTCCTGGGCGCCCTGGCGCTGCGCGGCGGCATCTCCCCCATCCCGCTCTACCTGATCGCCGGCCTGGCGTTCGGCACCGGCGGCGTGCTGCCGCTGGCCACGAGCGAGGAGTTCATCTCGGTCGGGGCCGAGCTGGGCGTGGTGCTGCTGCTGCTCACGCTGGGCCTGGAATACAACGCCGACGAACTGGTCACCAGCCTCAAGAGCAACGCCCGGGCGGGCATCGTGGACCTGGTGCTCAACGCCGCGCCCGGCGCCGTCTGCGCGCTGCTGCTCGGCTGGGGGCCGGTCGCCGCCGTGGCGATGGCCGGCGTCACCTACGCCACCTCGTCAGGCATCACCGCCAAGGTGCTGTCCGACCTGGGGTGGATCGGTAACCGGGAGACGCCGACGGTCCTTTCGCTGCTGGTCTTCGAAGACCTCACGATGGCGATCTACCTGCCGGTCCTGACGACCATGCTGGCCGGGCTGAGCCTGCTCAGCGGGGCCATCTCGGTCGGCATCGCGCTCCTCACCGTGAGCGTGGTGCTCGTCGTGGCGCTGCGCTTCGGGCGCTTCATCGAGGCGTTCGTGTCCAGCCCCAACTCCGAGGTGCTGCTGCTCAAGGTCGTCGGCCTCGCCCTGCTGGTCGCCGGTCTGGCCCAGCAGCTGCAGGTCTCGGCGGCGGTGGGCGCGTTCCTGGTCGGCATCGCGCTCTCCGGCGAGCTGGCCGAGGACGCGCAGGCGCTGCTGGCGCCGCTGCGCGACCTGTTCGCGGCCGTGTTCTTCGTCTTCTTCGGCTTCCAGACCGATCCGGCGAAGATCCTCCCGGTCGCGGGCCTGGCCGCGCTGCTGGCCCTGATCAGCATGATCACCAAGCTGCTGACCGGTATGTACGCGGCCAAACAGGCGGGCATCGCCAAGGCCGGCCAGGCGCGGGCGGGCATCGCGCTCATCCCGCGCGGTGAGTTCAACATCGTCATCGCCGGTCTGGCGGTGGGCGCGGGCGTACATCCCGACCTGGGAGCGCTGGCGGCGGCGTACGTCCTCATCCTGGCGGCGTTCGGCCCGCTGGCGGCCAAGCTGGTGCAGCCGCTCATCACCTCCATCGCCAACCGGGCGGCCTGACGGCGGGAGC
The DNA here is from genome assembly GCF_035917475.1 of Nonomuraea fuscirosea. NCBI lineage: Bacteria > Bacillati > Actinomycetota > Actinomycetes > Streptosporangiales > Streptosporangiaceae > Nonomuraea > Nonomuraea fuscirosea. The sequence goes on from NZ_CP109074.1 coordinate 5,414,923, forward strand.
GCCGGTCCGCTAGTTTGTTCGCATGGCAGACCGCAGGCTCGGCGTTTCCGCACCCCCGGTGGACAAGACGATCAGGTCCGCGGACTGGGACAGCCTCGACATCTCCGGTGAGAACCATCGCCGGGTGCTGTTCCAGGACGTGGACATGACGGAGCTGTCCGACCACGGCTCCTCCTTCGAGGAGTGCCAGTTCCGCAACGTGCGCTTCAACGTGTCGGTCCACGAGGACGCGCGTTTCCTCAACTGCGTGTTCTCGCGCTGCTCGTTCTTCGATGCCACGTTCACGGGCTGCAAGCTGACCGGCTGCGTGTTCGACGGCTGCACGTACGGGCTGCTGAAGGTGTCCGGCGGCGACTGGTCCTACGTCGCCCTGGCCGGCGCCGACCTGCGCGGCAGCGCCTTCCACGGCACCCGGCTGCGTGAGGCCGACCTGTCGGCGGCCCGGCTGGAGGGCGCCGAGCTGCGGCGCTGCGACCTGTCCGGGGCGTGGCTGCGCGAGGCCGACCTCACCAGATGCGATCTGCGCGGCAGCGACCTGAGCACGCTCGACCCGCGCGAGGTCACGATGAAGGACGCGATCATCGACCCGTTCCAGGCGACCGTGGTCGCGGGGGCCCTAGGGTTTGACGTACGAGACTGACCCCCACCCCCCGGGACGCCTCTTGCCTAACGCCGAACTCACCCCCGCCGAGCAGGCCGTGTCCGCCGCCGTCGCCCGCGGCGCCAAGGTCGACCTGCGCTCGGGCGACCCCGCCCGCGACTCCCCCGCCGACGCCGCCTCCTGGGGCACCGACCGCGACGTGCGCGCGGAGGTGCTGGAACGGCTGCTGCTGGCCGATTACTCCGGCCCCGCCGACAAACCCGGCCTGCGCCTGATCGGGGCGCGCATCACCGGCGAGCTCAAGCTGGCGTTCGGCGAGATCGACTTCCCGGTCATCCTGCACGACTGCGTGTTCGACGAGGTCCCCGACCTCTACCAGGCCCGCACCCGCTTCCTCAGCTTCGCCGGCTCCCACATGCCCGGCCTGACCGCCTCCAACATCCAGGTCGAGGGCAACCTGCGGCTGGGCGGCTGCCACGTGCGCGGCGAGCTGCGCATGCCCGGCGCCCGGATCAACGGCACCCTCACGCTGAACGGCGCCCGCCTCGACCATCCCGGCGGCATCGCGCTCAACGCCGAGCACCTCGATCTCGGCGCCAATCTGCGCGCCGAGGACGGCTTCACCTGCGACGGCGAGATCCTGCTCACCGCGGCCGGCATCGGCGGGGCGGTCCAGCTGGACGGCGCGCGCCTGCGGGCCCCGGGCGGGCTGGCGTTCGGCGGGTCCAACCTGGTCGCCCAGGTGGCGCTGTTCGCGCGGGACGTCGAGGTGGACGGGGAGTTCAGCCTGCGCTTCGCCCGGGTCGGCGGGCCGCTGTCGCTGCGCGGCTCCCGCCTGCGCAACCCCGGCCGCCTCGCGGTGCGCGCCGGCGGGCTCAACGCCGAGGGCGGGCTGTTCCTGTCGCTCACCGAGATCGAGGGCATCGTCTGGGTCGAGGCCGCCACCATCGGCCGCTCGTTCAACGTCAGCGGAGCGCGTCTGCGCAATCCCGGTGACCTCGTGCTGGCGGGCGACGGCCTCATCGTCGACGGCGCCCTCGTGGCCCGCGAAGGGCTGACGGCCGAGGGCGAGATCAGCCTGCTCGACGCCTCCGTCAGCGGTCCTGTCCACTTCGAGGGCGCCACGCTGGTCAACCCCGGCGGCGCGGCGCTGTCGGCCAACGGCCTCACGGTCGGCAAGGTGCTCAACCTCTGCGACGGCTTCTCGGCGCGCGGGCGCATCCGGCTGACCAACGCCAGGATCGGCAGCCGCCTCTGCCTCAAGGGCGCCACGCTGGAGGCGCCCGGCGACGTGGCGCTCAAGTGCCTCGGGATGGAGACGCGGGAGCTGTCGCTGCACACCGCCAAGCCGGTCCAGGGCACGGTGGAGCTGCGGCACGCGCGCATCGGGGTGCTGCGCGACAGCCCCGGCGTGTGGCCGGACGAGCTGCGCATGGACGGGCTGTCGTACGAGGCGCTCGAACCCATGCTGCCGGCCGCCGAACGGCTCGGCTGGCTCGGCCGCGACATCGACGGCTACCTGCCCAACGCCTACGAGCAGCTCGCCGCGCTCTACCGGCGGCTGGGCAGCGAGAACGACGCCCGTGACACGCTGCTGGCCGGTCAGCAGCAGCGCCGCTCGTCCTTACCCTGGTACGCGCGCCTGTGGGGGCACCTCCAGGACGTCACCGTCGGCTACGGCTTCCGCCCCCTGCGCGCGGCCGGCTGGCTGCTCGCGCTGCTGGCCCTGGGCACGCTGGTGTTCGCGCAGAACGAGCCGCCGCCACTGAAGGCGGGTGAGGCGCCGGAGTTCAACGCCCTGGTCTACTCGCTCGACCTGCTGCTGCCGATCATCGACTTCGGCCAGGACAAGGCGTTCAACCCCGGCGGGGGGACGCAGTGGCTGGCGTACGGGCTGATCGCGGCGGGCTGGGTGCTGGCCACGACGATCGCCGCCGGCCTGACCCGCTCGCTGCGCCGCGCGTGAGCCGGTCGAGCGCGGCGGCGGTGGCGGCGTCGGCGGGCAGGTAGACCACGAGCCGCTGCTCCGACCCGCTCAGGTCGAGCCGCTCCCTGGCCAGCCGCAGCTCACCCACCTCCGGATGCGCGAAGCGCTGCACGTCGTCCGGCACCGGTGGCCCGGACGCCGCGGCGAGGCGCCCGGTGAAGGCCTCCCCCGCCGCGAAGGACAGCTCGTCGACCAGCTCGGCCCCCCAGGGGTCGTCGGCGCCGGCCTCGTACTTGAGCGTGGCGGCGTACTCGTCGGCGACCCGGTCCCAGTCGGGGTAGACGGTCCTGGCCCGCGCGTCGGAGAAGACGAAGCGGGTCAGATTGGGCAGGTCGTACTCCAGCAGGCCGGCGGGACCGTGCAGCCGCTCGAAACCGGTGGTGTGGGCGAGCACGTCGCCCAGCCGGTTGAGCAGCACCGCTGGGGCGGGTTCGAGCCGGTCGAGCAGCGCCCGCACGGTGGGACGCACGGTGCGTGGGGGCGCCTGGCCTCCGGACGGGCACAGCGCCATGCCGCCGCTGGTCACCTTGACCAGGTGGCGCAGGTGGATGCGCTCCTGCGGGGTCAGGCGCAGGGCGTCGGCGAGCGAGACGAGCACCCCCACCGACGGGTTGCGGTCGCGACCCTGCTCCAGCCTGGTCAGATATTCGACGCTCACCCCGGCCACGGTGGCGAGCTCCGACCTGCGCAGTCCGGGCGTGCGTCGGCGTCCGCCGCCGGGCAGGCCGACGTCGGCGGGCCGGGTCGCCTCCCTTCGTGCGCGCAGGTAGGCCCCCAGCTCGTTGTCGCTCACGGGGTCGAGTCTAGAGGCCGGCCGCTCGCTTATCGTGGCCCTCCGGGGGCTGGTCTGGGCCCGGCCTTCCTCGCGCGTACGGCGGCACGGCAGGGTGGGTGACCATGAAGAAGACGACAGTGATCATGACCGGCTCGGGCTCGTTCGCGGGGAGGGCCTGATGCGTTACCGGCTGCTGGGGCGTACCGGATTGCGGGTGTCCGAGCTGTTCCTCGGCGCGATGACCTACCGGGAGGCCTCGCCCGAGGTGCGGCGGATCTTCGATCGGTACGCCGACGCCGGAGGCAACGTGGTCGACACCGCCTCCATGTACGGCGAGAGCGAGAACGTCGTCGGCGAGCTGCTCCAGGGCCGCCGCGACCGTTTCGTCCTGGCGACGAAGTACACCCCCACCCGCGACCGCACCGACCTGAACGCGGCCGGCAACCACCGCAAGAACCTGGTGCTGTCGCTGGAGCAGAGCCTGCGCCGGCTGCGCACCGACTACATCGACCTGTTCTGGGTGCACGTGTGGGACCGGCACACGCCCGTGGAGGAGACGATGCGGGCGCTGGACGACGTGGTCCGCTCGGGCAAGGTGCTCTACGCGGGCATCTCCGACGCGCCCGCGTGGGTGGTCAGCCGGGCCAACACGCTGGCGGAGTGGCGGGGGTGGACGCCGTTCGCCGGGCTGCAAATGCCCTACAGCCTGCTGTGGCGGGACGTGGAGCGTGAGCTGCTGCCGATGGCGCGGGCGTACGGGATGAGTGTGGCGGCGTGGGGCGTGCTCGCGCGGGGCGTGCTGTCCGGACGGTACGCGCGGCCGGGGGCGGCGGCCTCGCGGGTGTCACCGGAGTCGATCAGCGAGCGGGACCGGGCCGCGGCGCGGGTCGTGACGGAGGTGGCCGGCGAGCTGGGGGTGACGCCTTCGCAGGCGGCGATCGCCTGGGCGGTGGCGCGTGGCGTGCATCCGATCATCGGGGCGAGCACCGAAGAGCAGCTCACGGACAACCTGGGGGCCTCGGACGTACGGCTGCCCGAGGAGGCGGTGCGGCGGCTGGAGGCGGCGGCGGAGTTCGAGCTGGGCTTTCCCGGCGACTTCATCGCCCAGACGGACGCCAGCCAGGACCTCTACGGCGACGCCCTCCCCCGCCTCATCGGCCGCTGACACCACCACCCCGCTGACGCCCGCCACCCCGGGGACGGTGGTCAGCACAGGGCGGTGGCGGTCTGCCAGAGGCCGGGGAGCGCCGCGAGCACCCGGTCGCCGCGCCGGCGCCGGCCGGCGAGCGTCTCGACGCCCAGGTCGGACAGCAGTCCGGCGAAGCCGTCCTCGTAGCCGCTCTCGCCGGCCAGCGCCCGCTTGGTCAGGCAGCGCGCGTACGTGGCCGCCATCCAGAAGACCGCCTCCCGGTGCAGCCCCTGGTCGATGAGCTCCCGGCTACCGTCGATGGCGGCCGGCCTGGCCACGGGGCTGATGTCGGAGTCGAACCGGTACGCGGGCGCCCGCACCGAGGCGGCCGCGTCGAACACCCGCTCCAGCGCGTCCAGGTGCCGCCCGACCTCGGCCGCGCTGAGCCGGGCGCAGCCGAGCAGGTCGAGCAGGTCCTCGTGGTACTCCAGCCGCCCGTGGTCGGCGAGCAGGTCGCGCACGGCCGCGTACCGGCGGCGGACGGTGGGGTTGCGCAGCCCGGCCACCAGCAGCACGTGCGCGGTCACCCCCGTGCCGAACAGCCACGAGGTGATCTGCTCGACCGGCGGCGCGGACTCGTCCACGCCGTTGATGAAGCCGCGGACCCGGTCCATGGCGTGGGTGCAGCGGGCCAGCACCCAGGGGCGTTCGGCGAAGTCGCGGGCCACCACCCGCTGGAGCTCGCCCAGCCGCCCCGTCGGGTCGGCCAGCACGCACGGGAGGTGGAAGCTGCCGGCCAGGTGGTAGTCGCTCAGCACCTCGTGCGTGGAGCCGAGCCCGGTCATGGAGGAGACCTCCAGCAGCACCCCTTGATAGGGGAATTTCCCGATGTGACCGATCGGAGTGCCGGGGTGCGCGACCACCATGACGTCCACGTCGGAGCTCGGGGCCAGCTCGGCGGCCGGGTCGGCCCAGAGCACCGACCCGGTCAGGAACGCCCCCGCGAAGCCGGGCAGCGCGCTGCCCTCCTCGCGCACCCACTGCCGCGCGATCCGCCTGGCCTGCTCAGCCCGCATCCACTTCCTCCCGGTCGCGGCCCCGGCGCGAGGTCCGCAGCAGGACGAACGCACCCAGCACCACCAGCACGGCCAGCCCGCCCCAGATCCACCCGGGAACGCCGGCCGAGGACGCCGGCCCTTGCCCGGCCGCCGCCGACGCGTCCGGGCCGGCGGGCGCGGCGGACGTCGAGGCGGCGCTGGTGGCAGTGTCGGTGGCAGTGTCGGTGGCAGCGTCGGTGGCTGGGCCGGCGGATTGGCCGTCCGCCGGTGCGCTCTGCTCGCCCGAGGGCGAAGCCGTCGAAGAAGACCCTCGCACGCCGAAGGGGATCTCACCCTCGATGGGATGTCCGTCCGAGGAGACGACGCGCCAGGCGAGCACGTACGAGCCCGGCGGGAGGGTTTGCGGCACGTCGGTGCGGACGAGGGGCCCGTCGAGCCGGGGCTCGCCCAGAGCGATCTCCTTGCCCGCCGCGTCGTGGAGCACGACGAAGGGGAACTTCACGCCGGCGCTGAATTCGAGTTCGATCTCCTTGGGCGAGGAGATCTGGGCGTTCTTCGCGGGTGAGCTGCTCTTGAGCGTGTCGTGGGCAAAAGCGGGTGAGGCAGGAAATATCAGGAAAAGAGCGCAGGCGAGCGCCGCCAGCGCGGCCTTGCGGATGTGTCGCGGCGGGATTGTCATGCTGGTCTCCAGAGATCATCCGGACGACCGCGCCCACGGCGCCGGCGTCCGGGCACAGGCAAGGGCGGGGAGGTGCGTCAACGACGCGCCGTCGCCGGCGGCCCTCGCCTGCTGATCGTTCCCGGTACGGCCCGGCCTGAGCAGGCGGCGACGCCGTACATCATCGGCCTGCCCGCCGTTCCCACGCCGGCCGGTGCCGGGGCAGGGATGAGCAGGCGTACGAGCGGGCCCACGAGCGGGCCGACGAGCGGGCATTCTGTGCCGCACAGGCGGATCATGGTCCACAGCGCGCGTTCGCCGCGATGCAGCCACCACGCCGTCAGCGCCGCGACCGTGAGGTGGGCCAGCGCCATGCCGAAGGAGGGATGCCCGCTCGGGGCGGGCCCGTGAAGGAGGTGCCCGTCCAGCCCGCTCGGGGAGAGCCCGTCCAGGAGGCGGCCGTTCAGCAGGTGACCGCTCAAGAGGTGGCCCGGATACTGCTCGGGCAGGTGCGCCTGGGCGGGCGCGAGCCGTTCGAAGAGCAGGTGCAGCAGCATCTGGGTGCCGGTGGTGGCGGCCAGCACGACGGGCAGGCCCCGCTCGCGCCCGTCGATCAGGTACGCCAGCGCGAAGGCGGCGAGCGTCCCGGCCAGGTAGGCCCCGAACGGCACCACTCCCCCGCCGGCCAGCGCGTGCCCACCGGCCGACACCGCTCCGCACACGGTCGCGAACACCACGGCCCGCGCCAGCCGGAGCCCCGTTCCCCCGGCAGTGCCCTCAGCGGCGCCCGGGAGAGGACGCACGCCCGCGAAGGCCGCCCTGCCGGAAGCCGTCCTGCCGGCCTGATCTGCGCCCGCCCCGCCGGAAACCCTCCTGCCCGAAGGCGCGCCATGGGAGGCGGCGCGGGCGAAGGGCCCGGAGAGGGACGGAGTGGGCACAGCCGACATCTTTCCACAGAGTTCGTCAGGGCCCGGGAGGTTCGAAACGCCCGCGTGCGGGCAGTCGGTTCGGATGGACATCGTCACGAGCGCCGGTGAGGACCTGGAGCGCGTGGTCCGCCAGGAGCTCTCCGCGGCCGGCTTCACCGTCGAGCCGTCCCTGATGTCCGCCGACGGCGGACTCGGCATCTGGCACGATCCGGCGCGCGGAGTGGTCATCGCCTGGGGCGCCTCGGCGGAGCAGCTGGTCAAGTACGCCACGATCCGAGCGGCGGTGCAACTGGCGCTGCGGACCGTGCTGACCGACGCCGGGCATCAGGTCCGCCAGGACGCCAACGGCATGGAGCTGATCGTCACGTCCTGACCCCGGTCACGCCTTGGACTCGCGCAGCGGCCGGCCCACCTCGTGCAGGTGCCGCAGTGCCTGCGCCCACGACTCGACCAGCCCGCATTCGACGTACCCGACGCCGAGCGAGGCGCAGTACTCGCGTACGATCGGCTGCGCCTTGCGCAGGTTGACGCTGGGCATGCTGGGGAACAGGTGGTGCTCGATCTGGAAGTTGAGCCCGCCGAGCGCGGTGTTGATCAGCCGTCCGCCGCGCACGTTGCGCGAGGTGAGCACCTGGCGGCGGAGGAAGTCCAGCTCGTCCTCGGCGGTGAGCACGGGCATGCCCTTGTGGTTGGGCGCGAAGGTGCAGCCGAGGTAGACGCCGTAGCAGGCCTGGTGGACGACCAGGAAGAGCAGCGCCTTGGGCAGCGGCAGCACCAGGAACACCGCACCCAGGTAGGCCAGCACGTGCGCGCTCAGCAGCAGCCCCTCGACGCCCCTGCCCTTGAGCGATTCGCGGCGCAGCGCGCGGAAGCTGGAGAACTTGAGGTTGAGCCCTTCGAGGGTGAGCAGGGGGAAGAACAGCCAAGCCTGGTGGCGGCCGATGAAGCGGGGCAGTCCCCGGCTCTCCCCGGCCTGCTTCTCCGACCAGACGAGGACGTCGGGGGCGACATCGGGGTCGTGGTCCTCGTGGTTGGGGTTGGCGTGGTGGCGGGTGTGCTTGTCCATCCACCAGCCGTAGCTGAGGCCGACGGCCAGGTTGCCCGCCAGCAGCCCGGCGATCCTGCCGACGCGCCGCGACCGCCAGATCTGCCCGTGCGCCAGGTCGTGGGCCAGCAGGGTGACCTGCGCGAAGGCCACCGCCAGCAGCACCGCGACAGGCAGTTGCCACCAGGAGTCGCCGACGGCGGCGAACAGCGCCCAGGTGCCCGCGAACAGGGCGGCGACCAGGCTGATCCTGACCGCGTAGTAGCCGGGCCGCTTGTCCAGCAGCCCTTCCTGGGCGATGCGCCGCGACAGCCGCGCGAAGTCGCTTCCCCGCCGTTGTCCCGGGGCCGGGCGGGAGGTCTCTGCCACAGTCACGTACGTCTCCGATGCCGAGGAGGGGAATGGTCCTCCAAGGATCGCCGGTTCCCGGGGTCTCACGAACCCCCGCTGTCACCCGGTTCCGCGGTAGTGCCCGCCCTACCATGGGGCGTCCCCGCCGCCTCGGGACCGGGACCGCTCTTCGCCCTCAGCGTCGGCGCCGGGCGGCCCCGTCTGGGTGGGGAACGGCGGGCGGCGGGGACACCGGCTCGGCACGTACGCACGGGCCCCTCGCCTGGCCCCGCGCGTCCGCACGGACCCTCGCCCGGCTCGGCGCGTCCGCACGGTCCCTCGCCCGGCCCGGCGCGGCTCGTCCGGCCACCCGTCCGGTCCCGTGCGGCTCACGCCGCCGTCCTGTGCGGCTCACGCTGCCGGTCCCGTACGGCTCACCCGGCCGGTTCCAGGTGGGCCGTGGCCGCGGATTCGCCGTGGACGTGCAGGTCGGGGCGGAAGGCCGCGAGGTAGGCGGCCCGGTCGCGGAAGGTGGCGGCCAGGGCGTCGCCGTAGTCGATGAGCTCCCTGTGGGCCTGCCGGCGCGGCTCGTAGCGGGCGCCGAGCAGCCGGTCGAGCAGGTCGTGGTCGCCCCCGGCCGCACAGATGACGTCGGCCAGGATCTCGGCGTCGTGCAGGGTGTAGCTCATGCCCATGCCCGTCATCGGATGGCAGGCGAACGCGGCCGAGCCGAGCAGGGCGGCGTTGCCCTTGTGGTAGGCCTCCACCCGCAGCGAGGAGACCTTGATCCGCTGCCAGGTGGCGGGCAGCAGGAAGTTGAAGGCGTCGGAGCTCTCGGTGACGAACTTCTTCAGCTCGTCCAGCAGGACCGGGATGCCGTCCTGGAAGATCTCCTTGTCCGCCTCGGGCGGCAGGCCGACGAACACCCTGGCCTGGTCCCTGCTGATCGGGTACAGGTAGGTCATCCAGCCTTCCGAGCTGAAGTAGAGCCGGTTGAGCTGGGCGACGCTGGCGCTCAGCGGCACGGTGGCCACCCGCATGAGCAGCCGCTCGTACGGCATGGTGAGCTGTTCGATGCCGAGCGCCCGGCGGATCGCGGACTTGGTGCCGTCGGCGCCGATGACGACGTCGGCGCGCAGCCGCCGGCCGTCGGAGAGCGTCAGCTCCTCCACGCGGTTCCCGTCCGTGGCGATGTCGTCGATGCTGACGTCGAAGCGGAACTCGACGCCCTCCATCGCGCAGGAGGTGTAGATGAGCTCGACCAGCTCACGGTACGGGCGGATGAGGAAGCCGCCGTCGGGGAAGTGGCAGTCCTGGATGGGATCGCCGTCGTGGTAGTAGCGGACGAGGTCGCGCCGCAGGCCGTTGCGCCCGACGAGGTTCGCCAGCCCGTGCCGGGCCAGCACCCGCAGTCCAGGTGGCTTGAGGAAGTCGGCCCCCGCGCTGGGGACCGAGGGTCCCTGTTCGATGACGACGACGTCGCGGCCGCGGCGGCTCAGGAGTAAGGCCAGGAAACAGCCGCCGAGACCGGCGCCGACGATGGCTACGTCGCAGGATGTGGTTGCCATGACGGGGAGCCCTTTCGAATGGTTGAACTAGTGCGTGTGCCCGCGGGTGCCGGCGAGCGGGCCTGGTTCGGCCGCTCTGGGGCGCGGGACAGGGTCCGGGTAGTGATCCGGGTTGGGGCCCGGATAGGGGGGTGCGGAGGGAGTGCGGGTCTCGACCGGCAGCAGCGCGTCGGCCTCCGCCGCGACGGTGGCGAGGGTCATGCGCAGTTCGAGCAGCATCCGGCGCGGCACCTTGATCATCACGTCACCCGGGTCCGGCCGGAGCCGGGTGATCTTGGTCAGGGCCAGCGCCCCGATCAGCACCGAGATGGCCACGCACAGGGCGAGCGCGCCGGCCAGGCCCGCGTACGGCCCGGTCATGAACGGGTGGTCGATCACGACCGACACGACGGCGACGCCGACGGCCCCGCCGACCATCCGGGCCATGGTGGCCGCGCCGACGGCGGAGGCGTACTGGTGCGGGTGGGCGGCCAGGGTGGTCGCGACGGAGGTGCCGGGGGCGAGCGCGCCGACCCCCATTCCGACCACGACGCTGGCGATCAGGCCCCACACGGTGGGTCCGGCCTGGACCAGCACGAGCACGCACGCGCCGCCGCAGAGCAGGGATCCGGCGTAGATGAGCCCGTACGCGCCGATGCGCTTCACCATGCGTCCGGCCAGGAAACTGGTGACGACGACGGCGACCGATGTGGGGGTCAGCCACATGGCCACTTCGAGCATCGGGTAGCCGAGGTGGAGCAGGTAGAGGGGCTGCACGGTGAGCAGCCCGTACGACAGCGCGCCGAATCCCCAGGTGGCCAGCCAGCCCCAGACGAACTTGGGCCGCCGCCACAGGGCCAGGTCGATGGCCGGCAGGCGGTGGTGCCTGGCCTGCGCGAGCGCGCCGCCCAGCAGGGCCAGCGCGGCCAGCGCCAGCCACATCACGTCCATGCCCCAGGCCATGGCCTTGGAGATGGCCAGCACGATCACGGCGATGCCCGCGGCCAGCAGCCACGCGCCGAGCACGTCGGGTACGCCCTTGGCGGAGTTGCGCCGGCCGGACGGCAGCCCCGCGCAGGCGATGAGGAGGGCGACGCCGATGACGACGTCGGGGATGAACAGGGACCGCCAGCCGACGGTGGCGGCCAGCCAGCCGCCGCCCGCCTGCATGAGCAGGCAGCCGAGCCCGGAGGCGGAGCTCCACAGCGCGATCGCGCCGCGCCGCTGCGATTCCGGCAGTTCCCCGAGCAGCAGCCCGAGGCTGGCCGGGATCATCGCCGCGGCTCCCGCGCCCTGCACGGCCCGTGCGGCCAGCACGTAGGACCAGGGTTCGACGGTGACGGTGGCGATCCCGCCGAGCACGAACACGACAAGACCGACCGCCAGCACCCGGCGGCGGCCGAACAGGTCGGCCCAGCGGCCCGCGGTCGCCAGCAGTGCCGCGATCGGGATGAACGCCGCGCTGGTCAGCCAGACCAGGTCGCCGAGCGGCATCGCGGAGCCGGAGGGCGTGTATCGCAGGACGCCCACCGCCAGGGTGGTGGCCGTGGTGTCGGCCATCACCGTCAACATGACACCCGCACCGACCAGGCGCAGCATCACTCCGTGACGCCGGTTCGCGCCTGGCGTGCCCGTCCCCCTGCTGGCCGTTGGTGACGAACGCACGTGGTTCCTCCTAGAGAAGCGTCGATCGTTCTCCGCCGCGGGCGCACTCCGGCGGGTGCCGGCGGCGGAGCCGGACGTGAGGTGGGTGGTGCCGGTCTCAGGCGCCGTACCGGCCGGGCGACAGCAGGCCGTCCGGGTCGAGCGCCGTCTTGAGCCGGTGGAGCATGCCGAGTCCGGCGGTGCTGGTCTCCGACCAGACGTCGGCGGCGGCGTGGTCGATGTCGGAGCGGTAGATGGCGCAGCCGTTCCCGCGCAGCAGGCAGTTGCCGTCGTTGCGGAGCTGGTGCGCGCGGTAGGCGGCGTCGGGCGTGCCGCGGTCGAAGAAGATCTGCATGACGCCGTTGGCCATGTGCTTGCTGACCATGTTCCACTCGACCATGAGGGCGGTGGTGTGGGCGTCCACGGCCGTCTGGAGCGCCGCCAGGATGTGCTCGGTCCTTCTTTCGTGCATCGGCATGACCGGCAGCAGGGCCAGGAAGCCCATCGCGCCTTCGTCGATCTGGTCGCAGGAGGTGACGCCGAGCGCGGCGTGCACGCCCCGGCAGGTGGGGATGCCCTGCGCCATGAGCGCCCTGGGGTAGAGCGGGTCGTCGGGGCCGACCCCGGCCGCGTCCATCACGCGCAGGGCCTCGGCGCCCTCGACCTCGATGAGCGCCTTGCGCAGCAACTCCTCCGCCAGTTCGACGGTGGCGTCGCTGCCCATGAGCGGGCCGAGGACGGTGAACAGGCCGGGGTCCACGCCGGGCGGCAGCGTCCAGTCGCCGTGGCCGGGGACGAGGGACAGCTCGCGTACGCGCAGCAGCCCGTCGGCCGGGTTGCCGGCGCGCAGGAAGCCGGTGACGGCGCCGACCGCCGCGCTGACCTGGTCGCGCGGCATCCGGCCGTGCACGAGCCCGATGGTCTGCGGGCGCGGCACGAGCGAGACGGCCATCGCGGTGACGATGCCCAGGTTGTGCTGGACGAACGAGGACGTCAGGTCGGGCCCGGCGACCCGGCCGTGGTAGCGGCCGGCGGGGTCGAGCCCACCGGTGGTGACCACGCTGCCGTCGGCCAGCACGGCCTCCAGGCCGGCCACGTCGTGCACGCGGGAGCGGATGCACCCGTCGCCGCGGTCGAGGGCGTTGCCGATCACGGAGGTGTCGGCGCACGAGGCGGTGACGTTCAACATCCACGGGGTGTCCCGCAGGACGGCGGCGAGCTGGCGCTGGGTGACGCCCGGCTCGATGACCGCGTATCCCGCCTCCAGGTCGAGGCTGCGGACCCGGTTCATGCCGCCGAGGTCGACGACGAGGTTGTCGTCGGTGACCGGCATGCCGGAGCCCATGCCCCAGTTCCTGCCGGTGCTGATGGGATAGAGACGGAGCTTGGCCGCGGTGGCCCGCCGGACGAGCGCGCGTACCTCGTCGAGGCTGCGCGGTGATTCGACGCCCGCCACGGAGCGCGGCTGGTGGCCCCCGACGTCACGCGACCTCAGCTCCGGTCGCGACAGATCCTGCATGACTCTCCTTGAATGGTGCGGTCCATGTCTCCGGCTCCCCGGCGAGGGAGCCGCTGGGGGCACACGTCAGGCGGTGTGCGTGAGCAGGTCGTCGATGGAGCCGATGGCCTGGTTGGACATCTCTCGGATGTCACGCAGCCGCTGCTCGACGAAGACGTCGGCCTCGGCCTCGGCGTAGGAGTCTGCGGACGGGACGGTCTCGGGGAAGGCGGGGAAGTCGAGGCTGCCGCGCGGCGCGGTCTGCGCGGGCACGTCGTGCAGGCCGTACGGGTGTCGCCGGACGTGGTCGGTGTGCTCGCGCCGGGAGCGGGCGGGCAGGTGCGGGGGGGTTCGCATGACGGGAGCTCTCCTACCGGATTCTGATGGGGTTTTCCGGGCGACCACTCGCCGTTGAGCGGTTCGGGGTCAGCGTGCGCCCTCCTCGATGCCGGGGTGTCCGGCTCGTGGAGTGACGGCCGCGGGGGTGGCCCGCGGCACGCCGTGGTTGATGACGCTCGCGGCGATGCGGCGCTCCGCCAGCCCCATGTGGGGACGGCCGGCACCGGGGATGCTCGGCCTGGGAGTGGCCGAGCCGCGGATCATGGAGCTGGCGTGCACCCATCGGCGCGTCTCCACCAGCACCTCTCGCTGCGCCCGGACCAGGTCCGCGTGCAGCGCGTAGTGCTCGCAGACGGCCCGCGCCAGCACCCGTGCCATGACGAGGTGCTCTTCGCAGGCACCCGCGACCTTCGCCTCCAGGCCGGCGACCTGGGCGAGGAGCAGTTGCAGGTGCGGCAGGCCCGAGCTGCGCTCGAAGCCCTTGAGCTCGGCCAGCCGCTCGGGCCAGCGCAGCCGCCGCTCGATGGCGGCGCACACGTCCGCGACGAGCCGCGCGGCGGGCTCGTCGTCGGGGTCATGCCCGTCCAGCCGCACGGCCCGCTGGGCCGTGGGTTCGAAGTCGGCGAGCCGGCGCAGCCCGCTCTGCAGCAGGCGTACCCGGTTCTGCAGGCACGCGGCGCTCCAGCCGAGTACCAGCAGGCGGTCCGCGTCCGCCTCGCAGTGCCAGCCGACCAGCGCCACTTCGCGAGCCATCTGGTGGTGCAGCACCCATGACTCCTGTCCGGCCGGCGGTAGCGGGGTGTCGATCCACACCTGGAGGCCGCCGGGGGGCAGCTCCGCCACGCCGATGTCCATGCCGTCGGGCGCGACCCTGGCGCAGATCCGCTGCACGACCCGCTGCTGTGCCGCCGTCTCCGGCGACATCGGCACCGGGCCCGGCAGCACGCGCTCCTGGGCCACTCTCGCCCTTGGCTCGATGCTCATCTGGGGCCACCTCCTGACCCGCGCGGTCTCTCGACCTACGTAAATTGACACTTAATAGTGCCGCTCTGATCGTCGTAAGACGACCGTTTTCTGTCAACTGCCACTTTACGTAGCCCGGTTGGCGCCCAGGTTTAGCCGGGCCCCGACACGGGGAACCGGTGGATCCACGCAGGTGAATGCCGTGTTGTCGCAGGTGGATGATCTAAAGTCCGTACGGTGCGGTGAACCGTGGACGACGATCGAGGAGCGAGCCCGTGCCGATGCGCAACGTCATGGTCGCGGCCGTGACCGTGGTCGCCGGGCTGCCCCCGCATCCCGGCCCGGTGCAGGCCGGAGCCGGTTACTGCGTGCTACCCGATCACTCCCTGCGGTCCGCGGCGGCGGGCCCTTACCTGATCGATACTGCTTCCTTCCTAGACTGGATTCATCCCAATCCGCCGCCCGCCGAGCCGGAGCCGACCTCTTCCGAACGGCTCGACTTCGCCGGATTCCCGAACGTCTCGGCCCTCGACGTCACCGATTCCGACGGCGCTCCCGCGCTCAAGGTGATCTCCACCTTCACCACCAACGTGGACCGGGTCGTCACCCTCACCAGCTCGTCGGCGGTCTCGGAGGACGGCGGGATCACCTTCGGCCCGTCGGGCGCCACGCCGCTGCGCGAGTCCCCGGTCGAGCTGCACGACGGCCGCTTCTTCGCCACGGAGTACTATCCGGACCGGATCGGCCCGCACACGGCACGGCTGGGCGTGCTCACCTCGTCCGTGCTGGACGACGGGGAGAGCTGGCTGCGCTCGGAGGCGCTGCTGTCCACACCCGGCGAGCTGCTGCCCGGCGGGGCGGCGCACGGGGCGCCGATCCAGCTCGCCGACGGGACGATCCTGATCACGGTGTACGCGCGCTACGCCGACACCGGGACGTACCAGGCCGAGGTGTACGCCAGCGGCGACGGCGGCGCCACCTTCGAGCGGCGCGGCGTGATCGCCGGGCCCGAGCCCGGGTTCGTCTACAACGAGGCGGCGATCGCGCAGGCGATGGACGGCAGCCTGGTGGCCGTGCTGCGCCGCGACGGCGGGAAATACTCGACGCTGCACCAGACCCGCTCCACCGACGCGGGCCGCACCTGGGCACCGGTGCGCGAGCTGCGCTTCGCCGGCCTGGACTGCGCGGTGCGCGGCGTGGCCCCGCGGCTGCTGCTGACCCCCGGCGGCGTCCTCGTGCTGAGCGCGGGGCGGCCGGACAACTGGCTGGCCGTCTCCCCCGACGGGCTCGGGGAGGAGTGGCGGGAGCCGGTGATCACCTACCACAACCGCGACGGCATCTGGGACGCCCACGGCTCGTCCGGTTACACCGGCCTGGCCGCCGTGGGGCCGCACCGGCTGATCCAGGTCTTCGACAACTGCAAGCTGCCGGGCGTGCGGCCCGACGGGCTGCTCGACGAGACGGCCTGCCCCCTGCACGATCGTTTCGAACACGGCGGCTGGTACGCGGTCAAACGGCAGCTGTTCACCGTGGCCACTCCTGGCGCCGCCGGCGGCACCAGGCTCGACCTGGGCGAACTGTACGGGCGGGGCGCTCTGCGGGTCTCGACCACGATGCGCTGGTCGAGCCCGTACCGGCCGCGGACCGGGCCAGGCGGGGCGCTCGACGGCAGCACCGGCTACTGGTCGAGCGCCGTCGCCAAGGGGCGCGGGCGTTACGTGCTGCACCTGGACCGGCCGTACCGGCTGAGCCGCATCGGCCTCAGCCTGCGTCCCGGGCATCCGGCCGCGGCCCGGGTGTACGTGTCGGGGAACGGGCGCGACTGGGGCGAACCCGTCGTCACCATCGAGGACAGGACCGACTACGCCCTGCGTTACGACGACCTCGGCGGCCGCAGGGCCCGGCACGTCAAGATCGTCGTCGAGCCGTCGGAGGGTTGCGATCCGGAGATCGGTCGCTCGTGCGGGGTGCTGAACGAGGTCGAGCTCTACTCGTCGAACGACCCTGGATGATTTCCGGTCATCGCCGCCGGTGATTCCGGTCATCGGCGCGGCGTACGTACACGGTCCCACGAGAGGCCGGCGGCCTTCGCGATCCGCTCGCCGTCATCGCGGCCGCTCAGACGACCTTTCGACGCGGACGCACGTTCCGTACACGTCTTCGCGCTTTGCGCCTTCGCAGGGCATACCTTCACCCGAACAAGCCTTCACCCGGACACTGCTGTCGCGCGGACACTGCTGTCGCGCGGACGCGGGGAGGGCGCGCAGCCACTCCCCGCAGCGCTTCTCCGCGCGGCCCCCACCAGCGCGGCCGGTTGGTTCACCGGTCGGGCGGCAGGTTTCTGTCGAGGCCGTCGCGGCTGTCACGGCCGAAGCCGGTGCTCTCGTCCCTGGTCTCCTCGTCGATCTCCAGCCGCTCCTTGCGGACCTGACCCTCGACGGTCTCCTCGCGCTGCACGTCCTGCTTGCGCACGTGCACGCGCTCGACCGGCCTGATCTCCTTGCCGACGACCGGACGCTCCTCGTGCAGGATCATCTCCCGGTCTTCCTCGCCGATCTCGAACGTCCCCACCATCTCGCCGTCGCGGATGGGCTCGCGTTCGATGACGACCTCCTCGTGCGAGAGCGGGATCGTCTCGCGGACGACTTCGGTGTCCACGAACTTGTGCAGGTGGACGCGGCCGGACTCCCGGCTCTCCTTGCCGATGTGGATCTGCTCCTCCGAGCAGATCATGTCGATGTCCTGGTCGTCGCGCAGGCCACCGCGCATCTCGTCGCCGAGGCCGCCGGGCGTCTCCCTGCCGGTCGTGCCGGGCATCGCGCCACCGGCCAGTCCGCCGCCCATCTCGCCGGGCATCTCGCCGGACGTTCCGCGGGGCATGTCGCCGGTCGTCTCCCCGAGCGTCCCGCCGGGCATGTCGCCGGTCGTCTCGCCGGCCAGTCCCGCTCTCCGTTCCGCGCTCTCCCCCGTGATCGGCTCCCTGGTGCGGGTCTCGCCGGGGCGCTGACGCGGTATGTCGGACGGGTGCATGCCGTAGTAGCGGTAGAGGTCGGCCTCCTCGTTCAGCGACAGGCGGCCGTCCACGTCGATGTTCGGCGCGCCTTTGATCATCTCCTTGTCGAAGGGGACCCGGATCTCCTCACCCGAGCGGCGGGCGTTGGCCAGAGGCACGAACGTCTGCTTCATCCCGAAGAACCCCGTGCGTACGGTCACCCACTCCGGCTCGCCCGTCCGATCGTTGAGGTAGACCTGTCCTACCTTGCCGATCGACTGTCCGTCCGAACCCACCACGTGGCAGTCGAGCAGGTTGCGGATCTCTGTTTGCATAGCCACGTCGATCCCCCCGATGTTTCTCTCGTGGTTCAAAAGGGACAAATACCCCAAATCACCACATATCCACATAAGGGAAGGTCAGTTTTAACCCTATTCCAGCAACCCACCCCGACACGGCCACCCAGCTCAGCCCCCAAGCTCGACGCCACCCGGACTCCAGCCACCCGGCTCAGCCCACCCGACTCGGCGTCACCCGACTCCAGCCACCCAGCTCGGACCACCGGACTCGGCATCACCAGCTCGACATCCCCCGGTTCACGGTCGTCCGGTTGACGGCCATCCGGCTCACCGTCGTCCGGCTAACAACCACCCAGCTCGCCTTCAATCGCTCTGAGCCTTGCGCAGCGCGGACAGGTGTTGCCGCAACGACGGGGCGGCCGTCTTGGCCAACGCCACCACCGCCGGCGACGAGCCCTTGGAGATCTCCTTCTGAGTGGCCGCCAGCGCCTGCTTGTGCGCCTTGACCATGCCCGACAGGAAGTCCTGATCGAAGTCCTCCCCCGTGGCATCCTCCAGGCGGTTCAGCTCCTTGTGCTGACTGGCGTCCGGCGAGCTGGGCAGCCGCACGCCGAGCCGCACCGCCGTCTGGGTGACCTTGGCGTCGAGCTGGTTGTGATCCTTGACCAGCATCGCGCCGACGGCCTTGACCTGCTTGGCGGCGCCCTTATTCTTGGCCAGCGCTCCAGCCTGAACCTCGGTCAGGTTCCCCTGGTGGATAGCACCCAGCCAGGCCTTGTCCTGCTCGGACGGGGGCGTACCGGTGGGGGTGGCCACCGCGGCGTAGTTCTGTGCCGTCTCACCAGCACAACCGGACAGAGCAGCCAGGACCGCAACGGACAGGGACAGGGTAAGGCGAGTACGCATGAGACTTCCTTTGACACGGTGAAATTACTCTGATACGGAGAGTAACCATCCCGGTCAGAAGCAGCCCAGCATTACAGCCGAGGTGGCGCGTCCACGCCGATCCCCACCGCCCAGACACCCAGACATCCAGACACCAGCTCGGCCGCAGGCACCTGATCATGCACCCGAACCAGGCCCCACGCTCAGGCTCGCCCAGAGGCGTCCCGCAGCCTCAGGCGTCCAGACCCAGCCTGGGCCTCAGTGGCCTGGCCTCAGGCACGGACATCAAGCCTCAAGCGGGGCCGCGGTAGTCCGGAGGCGGGTCTTCGGCCTCGTAGGTGTCAACCGTCCGATCCGTGAGGAAGGCCCGGAGCAGGCCGAGGTAGGCGGCGCCGCGCCCGGAGAAGCCATCGTCGCCGGCGGCGTAGGCAAAGCGCGCGTCCGGAAGGGCGCTCCGGTAGTCGACGGCCTCCGCCCAACTCTGTGCATCACAGGGCCCCTTGACGATGAGCACAGGCGCCTCCACCGCACCCAGCCCACGCCGAACGGACGCCGGCACCGCCCTACCGGCTAGCGCGACATACCCGCCATACCCGGCAGAAGCCGCATCGGCCTCGGGGGCAGGAACAACGGCATCCCCTCCAGAACGGGGCGAAGCAGCGCCGGCCTCGGCAACGACCGCGGCAACATCCTCTCCCGAACGCGGCAAAGCGCCACTCTCAGCCGCCATCCAGCCGAGCCCCGCAACACCGTCACCCTCCCGCCCGGAACCCGCCACCCCCGGACCGAAATCCACCGCTCCAAAGCCGTCCGCCCGGAGGCCCGCCAGAGCAACGCCCGGCATCCCTGTCTCTCCAAGCCTGACCGCCCCTGGACCAACCATCCCTGGACCAGCCACCCCTGAGCCGCCCGTCCCTGGACCGGCCGTCCCTGGACCGGCCGTCCCTGGACCGGCCGTCCCTGGACCGGCCGTCTTTCCATCGGAGGGTGGGCAGGGAAGTGGGGTTCGGTGGCGGAGGAGGTTGAGGTGGGTGGCGAGTTCGGGGTCACCGGCGAAGGCGTGGGCGGCGACCGGGTCGACTCGCAGCAAGGTGGACACGGCTAGCGTGCGCGGGCCGGGGATCGGTCCTGGGCCCAGCAGGATGGCGGAGGATCGGGGGTGGTCGCCCGCGCGTCCAGGAGGCAGACCGGTGAGGCCCGCTGGGGAGTACAGGACCGCTCTGGCCACCCGGGCCGGGTGCTGTGCCAGATAGGCCGCCGCCAGTTGGGCGCCGTAGTCGCGGGCGACGAGGTTGAGCCGTTCGGCGCCGATGGCCAGACGGACGGCCTCCAGGTCGGCGACGTCGCGGGTCAGCCCGTACCCGCGCGGATCGGCCAGCCGTCCCGAGCGGCCGGCGCCGAGTTGGTCGTAGACGTAGACCCGGAACCCGTCGGCCGCCAGCTTGCCGAGGAACGCCGAGTCGCCGGCCAGGTCGCCCACCCCGGGGCCGCCATGCAGGAACACCACCGGTTCCGGCCGGGTGACCCGCCGGGGCGAGACCCGTACGTACGCCAGCCGCGACCCCGTCTCCAGCCGCCACTCGCGCTGCCCGGCCACCTTCGCGGGCGCGGCGGGGACGGCGGGCGGGCGCAGCGTGGCCGCGGAGACCTGCCAGACCACGGCCGCTTCGACGCCGAGCAGCACCACCGCACGCGTCCAGCGCCCCCAGCCGGCCGCCGGCCTGGGCACGCACAGCAGCAGCCCCAGGAAGAACACCGAGGCGAACACCGCCAGCCCGGTCACCGCGAACACCTGGGGCCGCGACCCCACCATGGCCGTCCCGGCGAGCGCGGCCAGCCCCAGGACCGGCGAGAGCGCCAGCACCACTGCGCCCGCCACCGCCCGCCCGGCCAGCCTGCCGAAAGAAGCCACGAAGGGGACGTTAGCCCACGTTCCCCACCAAGGTCGGAGAAACCCACACCTCACCCACCCCAAACCCGGCACAGACAGCCCCTCCAGGGTCAGGACAAGGAGGGCTCGGGCGTCGAGGGGCTGGACGTCGGGGGTCCGTGGGTCCAGGGTCCGTGGGTCCGGACAAGTAAGGGCCAGGGCCAGGGCCAGGGCCGGGGCCAGGGCCGGGGCCAGGGCCGGGGCCAGGGCCGGGGCCAGGGCCGGGGCCAGGGCCGGGGCCAGGGCGGAGAGCGGTCCCGGAGACCAAGGCAGGTAGCGGTCGGCGGTCAAGGCAGAGACCGGCGCGAGGGGGAACAGGGAGCCCTCCAGGAGCCGGGCAGGGAACCGGCGCGAGGACGGGAGGGGTTTCCAAGGCCCAGGGCAGGGAACCGGCGCGGCCGGAGTCCCGGAAGGAGGTTCCAGGGACCAAGGCGAGGAACCGGCGCGGGTTCGGACAAAGGTCCAGGGTCCGGACAGGGAGGGGTCCGAGGGCCAGGACAGCGAACCAGGGTAGGTGCGGAAAGCGTGGGTGCGGACAGGGGTACTGGGTCCGGGTCCGGCCGTTCGGGGGGCCGGGGTCGGGGGTCGAGGGCCGGGGGTCGAAGGTCGGGGGTCGAAGGCCGGGGGTCGAAGGCCGGGGGTCGAAGGCCGGGGGTCGAAGGCCGGGGGTCGAAGGCCGGGGGTCGAAGGCCGGGGGTCGAAGGCCGGGGGTCGAAGGCCGGGGGCCGGGGGCCGGAAGTCAGGGAGGGTTCGGGGGTTAGGGGAGGGGGCGGCCTAGGCGGAGGCGGAGACGGTTGCCTCGTTGGACGGTTTCGCGTACGGTCCACACCCGCTCGTCGATCACCGTCCCCTTGGCCGTCATGTAGCCGCCCATCCGCAGCACCGGCCGCCCCGTGGAGTCGCGCAGCAACTGGGCCCGGGACTCCGAGTCGTCGCCGAACAGCACCAGGAAGTCGGCGGCGTCCGCCGGGGCGTCGAGGATCAGGCCGGGATACAGGTGGGAGTACGCCACCTCGATCACATGGTCAGTCACGCGGCGACGTCTACCCAAATATCACGCTTTCAGCGGAAGTGGATGGCGGGATAGCGCTTTCCGGCGCTATGGGATGAAATGGCAGCATCCCTATCTACAGGCTGGAGTACCACCGTGCCACTGTTCGACCTGCCGCTCGACCAGCTCCGCAGCTACCTGCCCGACCGCGACGAGCCCGCCGACTTCGACGCGTTCTGGTCCGCCACCCTGGCCGAGGCCAGGGAGTTCGACCTGGCCGCCGAGTACGTCCCCTATGACCTGCCGTTCACCGGCGTGGACGTGTACGACGTGTCGTTCGCCGGTTGGGGCGGTCACCGGATCAACGGCTGGTTCCTGCTGCCGCGCGGCGCGGAGGAGCCGGTTCCGTGCGTGATGCACTACATCGGCTACAGCGGCGGGCGCGGTTTCCCGAAGGACCATCTGATGTGGCCCGCGGCGGGGTACGCGGTGTTCGTCATGGAGACCCGCGGCCACGGCGGCGCGAACGTCGGCAGCCCCGGAGCCACCGGCGACCCCCACGGCAGCGCCGGGCCGCAGGCCCCCGGCATGATGACCCGCGGCATCCTGGATCCGGCCGACTACTACTACCGCCGCGTGTTCACCGACGCCGTCAGGGCCGTGGACGCGGCGGCGGAGCATCCGGCCGTGGACGCCTCCCGCATCGTGACGTCGGGCGGCAGCCAGGGCGGAGCCATCTCTCAGGCGGCGGCCGCGCTGCACCCGGGCGTCAAGGCGGCGCTGATCGACGTGCCGTTCCTGTCGCACTTCCGGCGGGCGGTCGAGATCACGGGACGCGACCCGTACCAGGAGCTGGTCCGTTATCTGTCCACCCGGCGCGACACCGCCGACCAGGTGTTCCGCACGCTGAGCTACTTCGACGGGGTCAACTTCGCCGCCCGCGGCACCGTGCCCGCGTTGTACTCGGTCGCGCTGATGGACGACATCTGCCCGCCGTCCACGGTGTTCGCCGCCTACAACCACTGGCAGGGGCCCAAGGAGATCACGGTGTGGCCGTGGAACAACCACGAGGGCGGTGGCGGCTACCAGTCGGAGGAGCAGGTGCGTTATCTGCACAAGCTGCTGTCCGGTGGATGAGCCGGCCGGCTCCCCCGCTCGACCTCCTGCCCGGCGGCTGAGCGGAGTCCCCGCCGGACTTCTGCCCGGCGGCTGAGCAGAGTCTCCGCCAGACTTCTGCCCGGCGGCTTAGCGGAGTCCCCGCCGTGCCACAGCCCCCGTGGGCCGCGGCACGGCGGGAGCCGCGTCAGGCGGTCTGCTCGGTCACCAGGAAGGAGACGCTCCCCTGGTCGTCGGCTCCCGCGTCGAGGGCCTTGTCGTCCAGTACGGTCGCCGCCACAGGGTCGAGGTAGACCCGCGCGCCTCCCGTCTCGACCACCGCGTCGGCCGGTTCCGGGGCGGTGGCCAGGGTCAGGGTGAGCGAACTCGCGCCCTCTCCCTGCGACGAGATGCGGATCCCGCTCTGAGAGGGCTCGGGCGCGGTCGCGGTCAGGTCACGGATCGCCTGGGCGGCGTTTTCGGTCAGGGTGAGCACTACGGCTCCTCCTCACGTTCGACGTTCTTGAAGTTGCCTGCCCTTCCCTCGACTCGGCGCCCTAACCCTTCTTGACTAAATTCTTTTCCAACTGTTCCGTGTCGCGGCGCGGAGCGATGCCGCGGTCCCGTCTCACGGGACCGCGGCATGCGGAAGAGGACTGTGCGAGCTACCGGGCGTCGGACCTGCTGCCGGTCTTGGAGTCGGCGCCGGGGCCGCAGGAGCCGGCCTTGGTGCCCGCCACCTTCCACTCCGACCCCGGGAACGGGCTCATGAAGTGCGTCAGCAGGTCCACCGCGTAGTCGGGCACCTGCCCGCCCGGATCCAGCAGGGAGACCATCTGGGGCCCGTCAGCGCCGCGCAGCGTGATCGTGTTGCCGCCGGTGCCGGCCGCGAAGCCGGGTTTGGCGTCCACGGTCACGCAGGCCAGGCTGATCCCGGCCGCCTTGATCTCCTGCTTGGCCCCGATCCTGCGCATGCGCTGGTCGTAGCGGCGCAGGGCGAGCGAGGTGGCGGGGCCGATCCGGACGGCTTCGCGGAAGACGTCGTCGCCGACCTCTCTGCTCAGCTTGACGTCGAGTTTGACGTCGGGCCGCAGGTTGACGCCCTTGGCGGAGATCGTGACGGTGCCGTAGTTCCCCTCGAAGCCGGGGGCGAGGTAGCCGACGGCCGCGGGCGCCTTCACCCCGAAGGGCACCTTGCCCGGCCTGATGCGCAGCCATGACACGCGCCTGATGCTCACCGCGACGTCCTCGATCGAGCTCTTGGCGAGCCCGAACCGCCCGCCGACGTGGTAGGTGAGGAAGCCCTTGGTGTACGGGACCTCCTTGCTCACCGCGATGCCCTGCGGGGCGACCGGGTCCATGGTGAGCCCGGCGCGCAGTGTGATGCGGCCCGTGGGGACGGGCCTGGAGACCAGGTCGAGGGTGTGGTCGGGGTTGAGCCTGACCGTGGTGTCGGCGGCCAGGTCCTTGACCGCGAACGCCACGTCGCCCAGCCGCCCCGACGGGTCCACCAGGCCGCCCTCGACGCCGAAGTAGCCGTCGAGCGTGCTGGCGCCGCCCTCCGCCTTGTACGTGACGGCCGGCACCTTCAGAGCGGCGGACGAGGCGTCGGCGTCCACGCCGAAGACGGCGGGCACGTCGCCGAAGCGCAGTTCGCCGGTGCCCTTGCCGGGCAGGGTGACCTTGGCGGTGAGGTGCTTGACGGCGGCGGAGTTGCTGACGCGGATCCGGGTCTTGGCCCCGTAGGCGCCTTGAAGTGCCACCTGCGCGGGCACCGGGTCGACGGCGACGTGGCCGCGCAGCCCGGCCGCCTCGGCGTGCAGGTCGAGGGAGCCGAGCGTGGCGGGCGGCTCGATCCGGTACGCGGCCTGCACGGTGTTGCCCCGCCCCACCCCGAACGGCCCGATCGCCATCGAGGTGATCTCGGCCGGCAGCCCGGTCAGGGTGGCCCTGGCCTTGATCGGCACAGGCGACAGGACGCTGCTGGACAGGTAGACGCCGAGGTCGGGCCGCTTGGGCCGGAATCCGGAGAACGCCAGCGTGCGGCCGGTGAGGTCCACCGTGACCTGGTCGGGCAGGCCGGTCACGTCCACGTACCCCTGCAGGCCGAAGCAGCCGCGCTGGGCCAGGCAGAAGGGGCCCTGCGCGCAGCCGGGCGATCCGGCGGCGCAGCCGCCGTCCACCAGCGACACGCCGCCGGGCACGGCGGGCGCGGCCTGCATGCGGGCGAGCGCGGCCTTCTTGCCGAGCCAGGCGCGGGCGCGGACGTCCAGGCGCGAGCCCGCGTAGGAGAGCTTGCCGTCGGCCGAGGTGACGGACAGGCGTCCGGGTACGGGACCGACCGTGCCGAGCAGGCCGAAGCGGTCGTCGCCCCGGACGACGTCGGCGTCCACGGCGATGATCTGCTTGGCCGAGCGGAAGTCGGCGCTGAACCCCTGCGCGGCCGGGCTGAACTCGACGTGCGAGAGCCCGTTGACCAGGACGCTGGCGTCGAGGTCGCCCGTGCCCTGGTCGTAGTGGGCCGCCAGGTGCGGCCCGGTCGGCGACTTGGCGCCGTCGTGGTTGGTGAACGCCAGCTCGGCCGTCTTGACCGGCCCCGACAGGCCGCGGAAGCGGTAGCCGGCGGGGTCCCAGGAGGCGTCGAACCTGGCGGGCACGCCGGTGACCTCGGCGGCGGCCCTGGCGTACCGGTCGCCCAGCTTGACCCGGGCCAGCGCCGACACCTTGGCGACGGGGGCGTCGGAGGTCCAGGTCAGGGTCCTGGCCTTGGTGTCGGCGACGAGTTCGGCGCGCTTGCGCACGCCTTCGACGGTGGCGGTCAGGTCCTCGCCGCCCACCCGCGTCACGTGCGCTTTATTGGCATAAATCGCCATCTCGGCGAGCTTTGCGGACGTGCTGACCTTGACCGTCGCACGCTCCCCCAGCTCCCACGACGCCTTCACGTCGTCGCGCACGCCGAGCAGGGTGCCGTCGATGGTGGGGCCCGACTTGAGGTTCGTGTACGTGGCCCGCACCCGCTTGATCGTGCCGCTGGCCTGGTAGGCCGCCTTCCTGGCGGACGGGTCGAGCGTCACGTCCACGTCCCCGGGCGTGTTGCTGATCTCCAGGCCGGCCACGTGGGTGCGGTCGATGACGGCCGCGCCGACGAACGAGCGCCCGCTGGAGTCCGTCTTCAGATGGGCGTGCGGCGCGGCCCCGTACGTGACGTCGAACCCGGACAGCCCGGACACCAGCCCCGACACGCCGATGGCGGAGCCGTCCTTGATCATGGTGACGTGGCCGCCGCGCGGGGTGGCGACGGCGCCCCCGTTGCGCTGCAGCACGGCGGCGAACCTGCCGATGGGCGAGCTGGACGACTGGGTGATCTGGTGCCGCTCGGGGTCGTTGACCAGGCTCACCCTGGCGGGCAGCTCGCTCAGCTCCGCCTTGAGCACGGTCTTGGCGGCGGCCCGGTCGTAGAAGAGCATGCTCGCCGCGCCGGCGCCCGCGCGACCCGCGCCCGCCGCGACGGCCAGGCTCTGCTTGCCGCCTCCGGCGACGTACTTCGCGGTGAAGGTGCGCGGGACGCGCTCGAGCTCGGCCCGCGTCACCCGGTTCAGCTGACCGTCGCGGTAGTCGAGGTCGTCGACCCGGGCGTGGGCGATGGCGGTCGGGCTGGCGAAGCGGACCTCGCCGTGCGCCAGGCGCACCTTCGCGCTGGTGCCCATGCGGTCGAGCACGGCGTGGGTGAGGCGGCCGCCGCGCAAAGCGACCGCCTCCAGCTTGGCGGGCGCGGAGGCGGCGACGTCGAGGGCGCGCGTGTCGAGGGCGGCGTTCACGGTGAGCCGGGTGGTGGCCGGGGTCTGGCGCATGCTCACGGCGCTGCGGCCGGTCAGGCCGGCGACCATGGCCGCGGACTGCCCCGGCTCCTTGCGCTCGACGACGGCCTTGACCCGCTTGCCGGTCGAGTCCACCGTGAACGTGCCCTTGTCGGAGGCCGACAGCGACGTGCCGCGGCGCAGGCCGTCGAACCCGACCGAGACCTTGCCGTCGTACTCGGCCCAGACCTGCGCCTTCAGGTTCTCCTCGCCGAGCCGCCTGACGGCGAACCGCAGCCCGACCGAGCCTCCGCCGGGATCTGCGGTGGGCACCAGGTCGGCGGCCAGGTCGGGCTTGCCGTCGCCGGTCACGTCGGCGGCCACCGGCAGGCCGACCGGCTGCCTGATCGAGCAGGAGACGGGCACCGTCTCGCTCTCGACGCAGAGCCGGTAGGTCAGCCCGGGCACGGCCTGCCCGAGCGGCTCGAACGACTTGGCGATCGCGGCCAGGGGTTTGCTCAGCCCCAGCGTCGCGGCCTGGGAGGTGTCCGGCAGCATGTCGCCGGGCTTCGGCGTCTGCCTGCCGAGCCCCTGCCCTTCCTGGACGGCGACGGCGGCCGCGGTGATCTCGTTGACGAGCCCCGGACCGGCCGGCGTGGTCACCTCGGGCGTGGCGGGGCCGACCGTGCCGTTCTGGCCGGCCGCGCCGTTCGCGACGGGGCGCAGCGCGAGCGAGTTCTGCCGCGGCACGGTGACGACGGCGGGGGCCGGCTCCCGTACCGCGGGCACGGGCCGCACCTTCTGGGCGGCCGCGGCCTGCGCCCGTACAGGCTGAGTATGTGCCGGTACGGGCCCGGCCTGCGCTCCGACCGGCGGCAGAGCCACGAGGGCGGCGCCGGCAATCGTCGTCGAAGCGAGCACGCGCAGGAGGGCGTGCGGCATGTAGCGTTCTCCCCCGGACCTGGTTAATTCATCCCATCAGAAACATAGGTCACGAGACGACCATACTTCCTCACTTTCCGTCAAACTGCTCTCGACATGGAACTCCAATTTTCTGGGGGATGGGAGGTTTCGCCGCAGGTCGGGCGTTTTTCGGGAAGTTTGGCCAAGTCCGGAGGAGCGGTGGGTCAGGCGATGCGGACGACGATCTTCCCGCGCACTCCCCCGGCCTCCAGCGCCCGGTGCGCGCCGGCGATATCGGAGAGCGGGTACACCGCGTGCACAAGCGGACGGATCGCGCCCTTTTCCACATAACTGGTCAGATCGGCGAAGTCGCGGTGGGTGGGGTCGCCGCTGAAGAAGCGCACCCGCCGGGGGCCGAACACGGCGGAGGCCAGCACGTACGACAGCGACACCACGGGCCGGCCGAGGTCGAAGGCGATCGCCACCATGCGCCCGCCCGGGGTCAGCAGGCGGCGGAAGGGCTCCTGCGCCACACCCCTGGTGTCCAGCACGACGTCGAACGGGCCCAGATCGGCCGGGCCGGTGACCGCGTAGTCGTGGGCCTCGTCCGCGCCGATCCCGCGGACGAAGTCCAGCGTCCCGGCCGAAGCCAGCGCGGTGACGTGGGCGCCGAGGTGCTTGCCCAGCTGGACCGCGACGTTCCCGACGCCGCCGGCCCCGCCGATCACCAGCAGCCGCTCACCCGGACGCAGCCTGGCCTTGTCGCGCAGCGCCGTGACCGCGGTCGTGCCCACGGGCAGGGCCGCCGCCTCGACCAGGTCCATGCCGGCCGGGGCGAGGGAGAGCTGGCGCGGGCGTACGGCCACGTACTCGGCCGTGCTGCCGAAGGTGCGCGACAGCGCGCCCCAGACCCGGTCGCCCACGGCGGGGCCCGGCTGTTTCGAGCGCACCGCGACGACCTTCCCGGCGAAGTCGATGCCCACGAGCTTGGGGAAGCCGCGCTGCATCAGGTCCGTCAGCATCCGCAGCCGGCCCGCGCGGCCGTGCAGCTCACCGCCGTTCACGCTGGTGGCGTGCACCTTGACGAGCACTTCGCCGGGCGCGGGTGACGGCATGGGGCGCCTGCCCTCGTAGAGCACCTCAGGGGGGCCGTACCTGTCGTAGAGGGCCGCGCGCATCTCGTCCATTGTCCTTCTTGTCCCCTCTGCCGGAATCGTCATCAGTGACGCTAACGCGGCAAACGGACGGGGTGCTCCACTTAGGCTAATGTGAGAAACATGCCTGGTCATCCCTCTCGGATAGAGCTCGAACGTGGCACGGATCGGGCCGAACTGCGCGCGGCCGTACACGCCGATCTGCGGGTGCCTCCCCAGGACGGGCCGGGCCCCGACCTGCGGGCCGACGCGCGGCACAACCGCGAGCGGATCCTCGGTGCGGCGCGGGAGGCGTTCGCCACGCGCGGGCTGGACGTGCCGATGGCGGCCATCGCGCGGCGCGCGGGCGTCGGCGTGGCGACGCTCTACCGGCGCTTCCCCTCACGCGAGTCGCTGGTCGTCGAGGTCTTCGCCGACCAGCTCACGGCCTGCGCGTCCACCGTGGACGACGCGTTCGCCGACCCCGACCCGTGGCGGGGCTTCACCACGGCGATCGAGAAGATCTGCGCGATGCAGCTCGCCGACCGGGGGTTCGCCACGGCGTTCATGACGGCGTTCCCCGCCGCGACCGGCTACGAGCACACGCGGGCGCACGCGGAACGGCGCTTCGCCGAGCTGGTACGGCGGGCCAAGGAGGCCGGGCG
Organism: Nonomuraea fuscirosea; assembly: GCF_035917475.1. Classification (NCBI taxonomy): domain Bacteria; kingdom Bacillati; phylum Actinomycetota; class Actinomycetes; order Streptosporangiales; family Streptosporangiaceae; genus Nonomuraea; species Nonomuraea fuscirosea. The sequence goes on from NZ_CP109074.1 coordinate 5,444,116, forward strand.
GCTGCGGGCCGACTTCGACCCGGCCGATCTGGTGCTGCTGCTCAAGGCCGTCTGCGGTGTCACCGCCGACGCCGGCGAGGCCGCGGCGGCTTCTTCGCGCAGGCTGGTGGCCTACCTGCTGCAGTCCTTCGAGGCCGGGCACACCGCCCCCTTGCCGCCCCCGCCCCCGCTCGATCTCGGCCACCTGCACCCGGTGGCACCCCGCTGACTCCCCCACCGCTTCGCGGGACGGAGCGGTCAGTCGCCCAGCGACCGCAGGGCCTGGGCGATGCCGTCGCCGGAGCCGGCCGCGAGCACGTTGCCGTCGCGGTCGCGGGCGATGGCGGTGATCCCGTCGCGGGCGTCGCGGGCCAGGGTGATCGTGGCGTCCGCGGCCAGCAGCCGCTCGGCCACCGGCGGCCGGGCGCCGGCCGTGCCGAGCAGGCGCCGGGCCGCGACCAGCGCGACGACGGGGGTGCGGTGGCGGGTCAGCAGCACGGGCTCGTCGTGCGGCCCGACGGCCTGGCGGACCAGCTCGCCCAGCTTGGACCGGGCGGCCGACAGCGACAGCACCGGCAGTCCGCTGAGCAGCCCGGACAGGTGCGACAGCGGGACCAGCGCGGCCCACTCCCAGCGTTCGCGGGTGATGAGCACGGTCGCGCCGTTGGTGGCGGCGTCCACGAGCGAGCCCCACCGGCCGCGGGCCTCCTCCACGCCGACGGGGGCGCCGAAGCGCGCCTCCAGGTCCTCGTACGGGGGCCGATCCGAGTTGATCATCGCTAGATCGTAAGCCACCTTACAGAAATTGTGCAAGCCGCCTTACAAGCTCTGCGGGACGGTCGTACCCGGGAAGGGCCGGGCGCTCAGTGGAGGCGGTCCAGGGCGGACAGGTCGCCGGGGGTGAGCTCCAGCCGGGCCGCGCCCAGGTTCTCCTCCAGGTGGGCGAGCGACCCCGTGCCGGGCGTCGGCAGGGTGACGGGTGAGACGTGCAGCAGCCAGGCCAGCGCCACCTGCCCCGCACTCGCCCCGTGCCGCCGCGCCACCTCCCGCAGCACCGCCGTCCCCTCCGGTGCCGCGTCGCGGGCGGTCAGGGAGCCGTTGCCCAGGGGGAACCACGGCAGGAAGGCCAGCCCGCGTTCCTCGCACAGCCGCAGCACCGGCTCGGACTCCCGGTCGAGCACGTTGTAGCGGTTCTGGACGGAGGCGATCTCGGTGATCTCCAGCGCCCGCTCCAGCTCATCCGCCGTGACCGTGTCCAGCCCGATGTGCCGGATCTTGCCCTCCCGCCGCAGCTCGGCCAGCGTGCCGAGCTGGTCGGCCGGCGGCACCGCGGGGTCGAGCCGGTGCAGCTGGTACAGGTCGACGGTCTCGGTGCGCAGGCGGCGCAGGCTCGCCTCGCACATGGCGCGCAGCCGTTCCGGCCGCCCGTCGACGTGCCAGACGTTCGGCCCCGTACGGACGACGCCGCCCTTGGTCGCCACCACCACGCCCTCCCGGTACGGGTGCAGCGCCCTGGCCACCAGCTCCTCCGCCAGCGACGGCCCGTAGTTGTCGGCCGTGTCGACGAGGGTGACCCCGCGCTCCACGGCGCGGCGCAGCACGGCCACCGCCTCGGCCGGCTCCATCCTGGGCCCCCAGTATCCGGGCCCGGTGAGCTGCCCGGTGCCGTACCCGAGCCGCCGCACCCGCAGCTCGCCTCCCATGGTGAACTCCTGATCGGTCACCGTTCCCCCTTAGTAGCTGTGACTGGCCGTGACCTCGGCGGAGGCGGACACCGCCCGCCGGGCCCGCCGCCCGCCCCGTTCGAGCACGAGCATGGACAGCGTGTCGACGATGGTGAGGTGGGCCAGGCGGCTGGCGACGGCCTCCATGCCGAAGACGAGGTCCTGCCCGCCGCCGACGAGCGCCCAGGTGCTCAGCTCGGTCAGCGGGGAGCGGGCGTAGCTGGTGATCGCCACCACCCGCGCCCCGGCGGCACGGGCGCGGCGGGCGGTGTCCACGGTGGAGCGGGTGGCGCCGCTGTGGCTGATCGCCAGGCAGACCGAGGAGCCGGGCAGCAGGCCGGCCGCCAGGTGCGCGGTGAGCGGGTCGGGCGGCAGGTCCACCGGCAGGCCGAGGGCCCGCAGCCGGTACGCGGCGTCGGTGGCGGTCGCGCCCGACAGCCCGGTGCCGGCGATCAGCACCCGTGAGGCCCGGCCGAGCGCTTCGGCGGACTCGCGCAGGCCGGTGCGCGACAGCGTGGAGCCGAGCCCGCCGAGCGCCTCGCGCGCCGCCCTGACGGTGGCGGCGAGCACACGGGCCACCGGGTCGGGCTCGTCCTCCGGCTCGGCCTCGCCCGGCGCCTGCCTGGCGGCGGCGATCTTCAGCTCCTGGTAGCCGCCGAACCCCAGCCGCCGGCACGCGCGCACGACGGTGGAGGCGGAGGTGCCGGCCTGGCCGGCGACGTCGCTCACGCTCAGGTGGACGAGCCCGGCTCCCTGGTCGAGCACGACCTGCGCGACCCTGGCCTCGGCGTCGTGCAGCCCGGCGAGGCGGGCACGGACGCGGGCGTCGAGCGAATCCTGTTCCACAGATGGAGGCTAGCAGCGAACGGAATTCCGCCGACGGAAGGGGACTGGCGGCTGATCGTGGCCCCCGGCGGCGGAAAAGCGTTCGAATGTGCCCGCCGCCTGGGCTAACGTGCCGCCGGTGCACGTGTATCTGGAGACCGAGCGGCTGATTCTGCGCCGTTTCACCGAGTCCGACGCCGACGACCTGTTCGCCCTGGACAACGACCCCGACGTCATGCGCTACCTCAACGGCGGCGCGCCGACGCCGCGGGAGGTGATCGACGAGCGCGTCCTGCCGCGCCTCATCGCCGGCGGGTTCTTCGCCGCCCTGGAGAAGCCGGCGGGCCGGTTCCTAGGCTGGTTCCACCTGCGGACGGTCGAGGGCCGGCCGCCGGACGAGCTCGAACTGGGCTACCGGCTGCGCAAGGAGGCCTGGGGGCGGGGGTTCGCGACCGAGGGATCGGTCGCGTTGATCGATAAGGCGTTCGCCGAGCTGGGCGCCGGACGGGTGTTCGCCCAGACGATGGCGGTCAACCTCGGGTCGCGGCGGGTGATGGAGAAGTGCGGGCTGCGCTTCGCGCGCACGTTCCAGATCGACTGGCCCGACCCGATCGAGGGCTCGGAGCAGGGCGAGGTGGAGTACGAGCTGCTGCGCTCCGCATGGGAGGCCGCGCGCAGCTGATCGGCGGCCCAACCTGGTGCACTGGTCGGACCAGTCGCTAGGGTGCCTCGTATGGGATATGACGCGCTGTTCCGCCTGGATGGGCGGCGGGCCGTGGTGATCGGGGCGGGAAGCGGGATCGGCAGGGAGTCCGCGCTGGCGCTGGCCGCCCACGGCGCCTCCGTGGTGTGCGCGGACCGGAACCTGGAGGCCGCCAGGGAGACCGCCGACGGCTGCGGCGGGGACGCCCGCCTGGTCGACGTGCTGGACGCCGAGGCGGTGCGCGAGCTCGCCGCGGAGCAGCCGGCCGACGTGCTCGTGTTCACGGCGGCCACGAACGTGCGCAAGCGGCTGCTCGACTACACCGGCGAGGAGTTCGACCGGGTGGTGGCGCTGAACCTGCGGGCCTCGTTCGACGTGGTGCGCGCGTTCGGGGCGGGCATGGTCGAGCGGGGACGCGGATCGATCATTGGCTTCGCCTCGATCCGGGCCTCGGTCACCGAGCCGGGCCAGAGCGTCTACTCGGCCACGAAGGCCGGGCTGGTGCAGCTGCTGCGCACGGCCGCGGCCGAGTTCGGGCCGCACGGGGTCCGGGTCAACGCCATCGCGCCGGGTGTGGTGGAGACGCCGCTGACCCGGCAGATCCAGGACGATGCCGGTTGGTACGAGGCGTACTCGGCCAAGTCCCCTCTCGGCCGGTGGGCCAGGGCGGACGAGATGGCCGGCGCGGTGGTCTACCTGGCGAGCGAGGCGGCCAGCTTCGTCACCGGCTCCGTCCTGTACGTGGACGGCGGCTGGACGGCCGTGGACGGCCGCTTCGACCCACCGAACTGACCCCAGGTCTGACCGCCTCCTGGGGCGTGCCCGGCCGCCGCCCGCCCCCACCGGCCACCTTCCGGCCGGGCGGGGGTCAGGGGCGGATGATGGCCATCTTGGTGACGGTGAGTTCCTCGATGGCGAACCTGGGGCCCTCGCGGCCGATGCCCGAGTCCTTGACGCCCCCGTACGGCATGTTGTCGGCCCTGAAGCCCGGCACCTCGTTCACCACCACGCCCCCGGCGTCGATGCGTTCGATCGCCGCGAACGCCGTGGCCAGCGAGCGGGTGAAGACGGAGGCGTGCAGGCCGTACCGGGAGCGGTTGACCGCGGCGAAGGCGGCGTCGAGGCCGGGCACCGGGCGCACGCACACGACGGGACCGAAGATCTCCTCGTCCCAGGCGGCGGCCCCGTCCGGCACGCCGGACAGGACGGTCGGCGCGATGGCCCGGCCGTCGCGGTGCCCGCCGGTGACCACCTCGGCCCCGGACTCCTCGATCCAGGCGAGGACGCGGTCGGTGGCGGCCTCGTCGATGAGCGGCGCCACGCGGGTCCCGGGCAGGCGCGGGTCGCCGGTCGTCACGCCCTTGACGCGGTCGGCCAGCAGGGACAGGAACTCCTCGCGTACGGGCTCCTCGACCAGCACCCGCTGCACCGCGATGCACGCCTGGCCCGAGGCGTAGTAGCCGCCGCGCACGACGGCGTCGGCGGCGGCCTCAAGGTCGGCGTCCGCGGCCACGATGAGGGCCGCGTTCGAGCCGAGCTCCAGCAGCACCTTGGTCGGGGCGGCGGAGCGGGCGATGGCGTGGCCGGCGGCGGCCGAGCCGGTGAAGGAGACGGCGCCGATCCGCCGGTCCTCGACGAGCGTCCGGCCGACCTCGACGTCGCCGGTGACGAGCTGGACGGCGGCCGGCGGCAGGACGCCGGACGAGCGCAGCAGGTGCACCAGCCAGAGGGTGGCCAGCGGGGTGGCCGGGGCCGGCTTGACGATCACGGGGCAGCCGGCGGCGACGGCCGGGGCGATCTTGTGCGCGGCCAGGAGAAGCGGGTAGTTGAAGCCGGTGATGCCGACGACCACGCCGGCGGGCCGCCGCGTCCAGAAGCCGATCAGGCCCTCGCCGGCGGGCAGCAGGTCCAGCGGGACGGTCTCGCCGTGCAGCCGGGCCACCTCCTCGGCGGCCGTGGCGAGCGTGACGAGCGTCCTGGCCACCTCGACCCGGCAGTCCACCAGCGGTTTGCCGGTTTCGAGCACCAGCAGCCGCTCGAACTCCTCCCGGCCGGCCGCGACGGCGTCGTGCGCGGCCATGAGGGCGGTGCGGCGGGCGTGCGAGGGCAGGGCGGCCATGGCGGGGGCGGCGGCGAGCGCCTCGTCGAGGGCCTGCCGCGCGTGCTCGGGCGTGCCGAGCGGGGCGGCGGCCACCGTGGAGCCGTCGTAGGGGAAGATCACGTCGGTGGTGGCGGCGGTCTCCACCCATCCCCCGCCGACGGGCAGCCCGCCGGGCCAGTTCTGTTTCATGGCGGCCTCCAATGGCTCGTGGGTGGCGCTCTCGCGGGCGGCGTTCCCGTGGGTGGTGGTCTTCTCGTCGGGGCCGGGCCGGTCTGTGGTCATGGCCGTCTCCGCAGGGCGCTCGGGAACACGTCGAGGTACGCGGGCGCGCCCTCGCGGCCGGTGGCGGCCAGGACGGCGTGCGCGACGGCCCGGCTGAACACGTCCGCCGCCACCGCCAGGACGTCCTGGAAGGCGTCGTGGCCGGGGACGGGACGGGCGCAGGTGGCCAGGCCGAAGATGGTGTCGCCGTCGGTCATGGTGTGGGCCGGCCTGATCGCCCTGGCCAGGCCGTCGTGCGCGACCGCGGCGAGCTTGCCGCACTGGGCCTTGGTGAGGGTCAGGTCGGTGGCGGCGACGCCGATCGTGGTGTTGAAGGCGGGCGCCTTCTCGGGCCGCCACGCCTCCGCCTCGCGCGCGTCGGGCGGCCGGAGATGGCCGAACTCGCCCGGCAGCCCGTACCTGACGCCGGCCAGGGTGGCGTCCCGGGGGTCCAGGACCGAGCCGGCGGGGTTGACGACGGCCAGCGCGGCCACGGTCGTGCCGTCGGGCAGGACGACGCTCGCCGTCCCCACGCCTCCGGCCAGCCCGCCCGCCACCGCCCCGGTCCCGGCCCCGACGGACCCGCTCGCCGCCGCGGGCGCCGTCCCTTGGGAGAACGACGTCCCGGCATCGGGCGCGCCAGGGGCACGAGAGCCGCAGGCGGCGTCGTAGGCGGCGGCGCCCAGGTCGGCGTCGGGGGTGGCGCGGAAGGCGCCGCCGCGGCCCAGGTCGAAGATGACGGCGGCGGGGACGATCGGGACCGCGCCCGCCGCCACCGGATACCCCGCCCCCGCGTCCGCGAGCCGGTCCATCACCCCGCAGGCCGCCCCCAGCCCGAACGAGCTGCCGCCCGACAGCACCACCGCGTGCACCCGTTCCACCAGGTTGCGCGGGTCGAGCAGTTCGGTCTCCCGCGTCCCCGGGGCGGCCCCGCGCACGTCCACGCCCGCGACGGCCCCGTCGGAGGGCGCGAGGACGACGGTGGTGCCGGTGCGGTAGCCGCCGCCGACCCGGTGCGCGTGCCCCACCCGGAGCCCCGCGACGTCGATCAGGGAGTTCGTCGGCCCGGCCCGCATCAGTGGTCGCCGGTCAGGAAGCGGCGGGCCGCCTCGGCGAACACCCGGGTGCAGCGCACGATCTCGTCGATCTCCACGTACTCGTCCGCCTGGTGCGCGATCCACTTGCCGCCGGGCCCGTACACGACGGACGGGATGCCGCCCCAGTGCGTCAGCACGGTCCCGTCGGTCGAGCCGGGCACGCCGCCGTACACCGGCTCCTCCCCTGTCACCGTCCGGTGGGCGGCGGCCAGCGCGGCCACGACCGGGTCGGTCACGGGGACGTCCACCGGCGGCCGGTCCACCAGCACGGACACCTCGGCGGTGACGCCGTCGCCGCCGGCCAGCGCGGCCACCCGGTCGGCGATCTCCTTGTGCTCGGCGCCGGGGATGGTGCGCACGTCCACGAAGACCGAGGCGACCGCGGGGATGACGTTGACCTGCTCCTCGGTGCCGGCCCGCAGCACGGTCGGGGTCACGTACACCTCGCCGAGGTGCTCGTGCGCGGGATGGCGGGCCTGCAGCTCCTCCTGCAGCGTACGCAGCGCGACCAGCAGCGATCCGGCGGCCTGGATGGGGTTGCGGCCGTGCTGGGGCATCGCGCCGTGCGCCATCTTGCCGGTCAGGTCCACCCGCAGCCGCAGCGCGCCCTTGGCGACGGCGCAGATCTCGCCCGCCTCGGGCTCGGCCACGATGGCGCCGTCGACGCCGGCGGTCAGGCCGGAGGAGACGAAGTGGTGGGCGCCGATCATCAGGCCCTCCTCGTCGGCCAGCGCGCACACCTTGATCCGACCGGGGAACGGTCCAGCGAGCTGGAGCGCGCGGGTGGCGTAGAGGGTGGCGGCCAGGCCGGACTTCATGTCGGCGCTGCCCCGCCCCCACAGCCTGCCGTCGCGGATCTCCCCGCCGAACGGGTCCACGGTCCAGGCGGACAGGTCGCCCTCGGTCACCACGTCGGTGTGGCCCTCGAACATGAGGGTCGGCCCGTCGCCGCCGCCGCCCTCGACCACGGCCACCACGTTCGGCCGGCCGGGCGCGGCCTCGTACACGACCGGTTCCCAGCCCCACTCGCGCATCTTGGCCTCGACCAGTTCGGCGGCGGGCCGCTCGCTGCGCCCGCGCGCGGGGTCGTTGGTGCTGGGCACGCGCACCAGCGCCCGGGTGAACTCCACCACTCCGTCGGCATCGACGTCGATCATGCAAACCCCTCCAGAGTCGGTACGGCCGCCAGCAGCTCCCGCGTGTACGGGTGGGCGGGCTCGGCCCAGACGTCGTCCACCAGGCCCCCTTCCACGATCTCCCCTTGGCGCATGACGGACACGGTCTCGCACACGTGCCGCACCACGGACAGGTCGTGGGAGACGAACACGAGGGTGAGCCCCAGCTCGTCGACGAGGTCGGCCAGCAGGTTGAGTATCTGCCCGCGGACGGAGACGTCCAGTGCGCTGACCGGCTCGTCGGCGACCAGCACCTTCGGCCGGGGCGCGAGCGCGCGGGCGATGGCGATGCGCTGCCGCTGCCCGCCGGAGAACTGGTGCGGGTAGCGGCCGGCCGCCTCGGCGGGCAGGCCGACCGCGTCGAGCAGCTCCGCGACCCGGTCGCCGACCGGCAGGCCGAGCGCGGTCAGCGGCTCGGCGACGAGGTCGCGCACGCGCATGCGCGGGTCGAGCGAGCTCATCGGGTCCTGGAAGACGATCTGCAGGTTCTCGCGCAGGAAGCGCAGCCGCCGTTCCGGACGGCCGGTGATCTCCTGGCCGTCGAAGCGGATGGAGCCGCTGGTGGGCTGGTCGAGCGCGCACAGCAGGCGCAGCAGGGTGGACTTGCCCGACCCCGACTCGCCGACGATGCCGTGGCGTTCGCCGCGCCGCACGGTCAGGGAGACGTCACGCAGGGCGTGGACGGCGGCGCCCGGCCTGGTCAGTGAGGTGCGGGGGCGGTGGTAGACGCGGTTGAGCCGCTCCGCTGTCATCAGGGCGTCAGTCTGCTGGGTGCCAGCATGCGAAGGCATGGCCGTCTCCTGTCAGCGCCGGGAGCGTCTCGCACTCGGGGGTGGTGTGCGGGCAGCGGTTCCTGAACACGCAGCCGCCGGGGAAGCGCCCGGCCGCGGGGACGCCGCCCTCGATGACGGGCAGGCGGGTGCCGCGCGGGGTGAGTTTCGAGGCGGCCAGCAGCCCCTGCGTGTAGCGGTGGCGGGGGCGGGTGAAGACCTCGCCGATGGGGCCGGACTCGACGACGCGGCCGCCGTACATGACCAGGACCCGCTCGCAGACGGAGGCGACGACGGCGAGGTCGTGGGTGATGAACAGCAGCGCGGGCGCGACCTCGGCGATCAGCTCCAGCATCTGTTTCTGCACGGTGACGTCGAGCGCGGTGGTGGGCTCGTCGCAGATGAGCAGCCGGGGCTCGTTGGCCAGGGCGATGGCCAGCATGACGCGCTGGCGCTGGCCGCCGGAGAGCTGGTGCGGGTACGCGCGGGCGATCTGGGCGGGTTCGGGCAGGCGGACGCGTTCGAGCAGCTCGGCCGAGCGCGCCCTGGCCTCCTGGCGGGAGCGGCCGTGCAGGGTCATGACCTCGGCGACCTGGGCACCGATCCGCATGAGCGGGTTGAGCGCGGTCATGGGCTCCTGGAAGACCATGGACAGCTCGTCGCCGCGCAGGCCCTTGATCCGGCTCTCCGGCACCCCGACCAGGTCGCGCTCGCCGAGCCTGGCCCGGCCGGCGGCGGTGACGCCTTCGGGGAGCAGGCCCATGAGCGACAGGGCGGTCAGCGACTTGCCCGACCCGGACTCGCCGATCAGGCCGACCCGCTCGCCGGGCGCGATGGCGAAGGAGACGTCGTGGACGAGGTCGGTGGCGTCCGCGCGGACGGTCAGGCCCTCAACGCTCAGCACGGATCCTCCTGAGCTTGGGGTCGAGGAAGTCGCGCAGGCCGTCGCCGAGCAGGTTGAAGCCCAGCACCGCGAGGGCGATGGCGATGCCCGGCCACAGGGCCAGGCGCGGGGTGGAGAAGAGCAGTTCCTGCGACTCCTGCAACATCCGGCCCCACGACGGGGTCGGCGGGCGGGTGCCGAAGCCGAGGAACGACAGCGCCGCCTCGGCCAGGATGGCGATCGCGAACGACACCGACGCCTGCACGATGAGCATGGAGCCGATGTTCGGCAGCACGTGGCGCAGGGCGATGGCGCCGCGGCGGCGTCCGGCGGCCCTGGCGGCCAGGATGTAGTCGGTCACCATGACCTGGAGTGTGGCGGCGCGGGCCACGCGGGCGAACGCGGGCACGGTGGCGACGCCGATGGCGATCATCGCGGTGAGCGTGCCGGCCCCGTACACGGCGCCGAGCATGACGGCCAGCAGCAGCGCGGGGAAGGCGAACACGAGGTCGTTGACCCGCATGATCAGCTCGGACAGCCAGCCGCGCGGCGTCATCCCGGCGGCCATTCCGAGCGGCACGCCGAGCGCGGCGGCGATGCCGACCGCGACGACGCCGACGTAGAGGGTGGTGCGGGCGCCGACCATGAGCTGGCTGAAGGTGTCGCGGCCGAACTTGTCGGCCCCGAGCAGGTAGCCGCCGCCGGGTTCGCGCAGCTTGTTGGCGGCGTCCACGAGGGTGGGGTCGTGCGGGGTCCAGAAGAACGAGACCAGCGCCGTGAGGACGACGAGCGCGACGAGCGCGCCGCCGGCGAGCAGCCCGGCGTTCATCCGGCCGCGGTTCGCCTTCGCGGAGGTCCGGCGGCTCATCGCAGCCTCGGGTCGAGCAGGTGGTAGGTCACGTCCACCACGAAGTTGATCAGCAGTACGGCGGCCACCAGGACCATCACCACGCCTTGGACGAGCAGCAGGTCGCGCCCGGCGACGCCGTTGAGCAGCAGGTCGCCGAGGCCGGGGATGACGAAGACGCGCTCGACGACGACCGCGCCGATCAGCAGGGTGGCCAGTTGCAGGCCGAGCACGGTGACGACGGGGATCGAGGCGTTGCGCAGCCCGTGCCGCCACAGCGCGCCGGTGCTGCCCCGTCCCTTGGCGCGGGCGGTGCGCAGGTAGTCCTCGCGCATGACGTCGAGCACGGCGCTGCGGACGTAACGGGTGAGCACCGCGCCCTGGACGAGCCCGAGCGACAGCCAGGGCAGCAGCAGGCTGCGCAGCCACTCACCCGGGCTCTCCGCGATCGGCACGTAGCCGCCGGACGGCAGCGCCTGGGCCTGCACCGCGAAGACGAAGACGAGCAGGATGCCGGCCAGGAAGGCCGGGACGGCGATGCCGAGCTGGCTGGCCGCGCTGATCGCCGCGCCGAGCGGGTCGCGGTGCCGTACGGCGGCGAACGTGCCCAGCGGCACCGCCAGCACCAGCGCCACCACCATGCCGCCGAGCACGAGCACGAGCGTGACGCCGAGCCGGTCGCCGATCTGCGGCCCGATGGGGGAACTGGTCACGTAGGAGGTGCCGAAGTCGCCCTGGAGCAGGCCGCCGGCCCAGTCGAGGAACTGCGCGACGGCGGGCCGGTCGGTGCCGAACTGCTTGCGCAGCTCGGCCACCGCGTCGGGGGTGGCGTTGACGCCGAGCGCGATCTCGGCGGGGTCGCCGGGCAGCACGGCCATGAACGCGAACACCGCCACCGCGGCCACGGCGGTGCTCGCTAGCAGGACGGCGAGCCTTTTGAGCAGGTAGAGGATCACTGTTTGGCGAGCGCGGTGAAGTCGAAGGACTCCGCGATGGCGTTCTTCGGCAGCCCGGTGACGCCCTTCTTCGCCACGATGAGGTTGGGGAAGAGGAAGAGCCAGTCGGCCGCGGCGTCGTCGGACAGGAGCTTGGCGGCCTGCTTGAGGTCGTCGGTCTGCTCCTGCTCGGTGCCCTCGTCGGCGGCGGCGAGGAGCTTGCCGAACTCGGGGTTGTCGTAGCGGAAGTAGTACGACTTATCGGCAAAAATCCCCATGTCGCGGGGTTCGACGTGGTTGATGATCGACAGGTCGTAGTCGCCCTTGGTGAACACCTGGTCCAGCCAGCGGGCCGGGAACTCCAGCGGCTCGATCTCGGCGTTGATCCCCACCTGGGCCAGCTGCGACTTGACGACCTGGGCGCTGTTGACCGCGTACGGGAGGTTGGGGATGCGCATCTTGACGTTGTACGTCTTGCCGCCGAGCAGCTGCTTGGCCTTGGCCGGGTCGTAGGGGTAGTCGCCGGTGCGGTCCTCGTACCAGGGGTCGGTGGGCGCCGTCATCGAGCCGATGAGCTGCCCGCGCCCGGCCCAGGCGGTGTCGAGCAGCGCCTTGTGGTCGATGGCGTGCCTGACCGCCTGGCGTACGGCCTTGTCGTCGAACGGCGGGCGGCCGTTGTTCATCGACAGCACGACCTCTCCGTTCGTGGTGCCCTCGACGGTCTCGAACCGGCCGGGGTCGGCGAACTGCTGCAGCGACTCGGGCGCCTGCACGCTGGAGATGACGTCGATGCCGCCGGTCAGCAGCGCGTTGTTCATCGCCGTGGCGTCCTTGAAGTACTTCAGCGTGATGGCGCCCAGCGGCGGTTTCGTGCCCCAGTAGGAGGGGTTGGCGGCGAGCTGGATGGAGTCGCCGCGGCGCCACGAGCTCAGCACGTAGGGGCCGGTGCCGACGGGCTTGTTGGCCAGGTCGGCCACGCCGGTGCGGCTGAACATGGCGCCGAGCCTGGTGGCCATCGAGTAGAGGAAGCCGTTGCTGGGCCGCTTGAGCGTGACGACGGCGGTCGCGTCGTCCTTCTTCTCGACCTTGTCGATGACGTCGAGCTGCGACTTGATCTTGAGCTTCCAGTCCGACTTGACCCGGTCGAGGGAGAACGTCACGTCGTCGGCGGTGAACGGCGCGCCGCCGCTGAACTTCACGTTCTTGCGCAGCGTGAACGTGTAGGTCTTGCGGTCGGGCGAGACGTCCCACTTCTCGGCGAGCAGGGGCACGATCTCGCCGTTCTGGTCGAGCTTGACCAGGCCCTCGTAGACGTTGACGAGCAGCGCCTGCGGGATGGCCGCGCCCTCGGTCGAGGTGAAGTCGAGATTCGCCGGCTCGGCCACGAATCCGACGGACAGCGACTGGGCCTTGGGGGTGCCGCCGGTGCCGGCGCTCCCGTTCCCCGATCCGCCGCCGCAGGCGGCGGTGGCCAGCAGGAGACCGCCGGCGGCGATCCAGATGCCGATTCGCCTCATGTCTTACAGCCTCCTGGCTAGTGCACTGGTCGGACCAGTAGGCTCTGCACATTGCCAGTCGGTGGCGGCTCGGGTCAAGGGGGCTTGCATGGGTGGACCGCGCTTCGAGCCGGTGCGTGCCGTGCGCGCTTACGAGCGGGTCGTGGAGCAGGTCGAGGAGGCCATCGAGAGCGGCGCGCTGACGCCGGGCGGGCGGTTGCCGAGCGAGCGCGAGCTGATGGTGCAGTTCTCCGTCAGCCGCTCGACCGTACGCGAGGCGCTGCGGGTGCTGCAGGCGCGCGGCCTGGTGCGGTCGCGGCCCGGCGATCCGAACGGCGCGGAGGTGCTGCCGTTCACGCCCGCCGCATTACACAAGTCGATGACCACGCTCGCCCGGGTGGAGGAGTTGTCGCTGGCCGAGCTGGTGCAGTTCAGGATGGTGCTGGACTCCGCGGCCATCCTGCTGGCGGCGCGCCTGCGCACCGAGGAGCAGCTGGCCGAGATGTACGCGGCGGTCGCGGCGATGCGCGCGGCGCTGGACGAGGGGGAAGCCGGCGACGAGGGCGCGGACGCCTTCGGTGCGGCCGACCTGGCCTTCCACGACGCCGTGGCGCGCGCGAGCGGCAACAAGCTGATCGAGATCTGCACCGACGTGGTGCGCTCGATCGTGCTGAAGCTGATCGCCGGCCGGATCACGGACGAGCCGGACCGGGGCGCGCTGATGCGGCGCAGCATCAGGAACCACGAGGACGTGGTCGCCGCCATGCGTGCCGGTGACGGGCCGCTCGCCGCCAGATTGTCGAGAAAAGCGATGTACGACTACTACGCCGGGTACGTACCGGAAAGAGAAAGAGGCGCCTTGCGTGCCTTGCTGGAGTGATCTGGCGCACAGGGTGTTATCTTGCCGAGGTGGCGGCGGTGTACGGGGACGAACCGGCCGGGGGGCTGGGCGGCGGACCGACAGAAGGACCGGCAGACGGACCGGTGGGCGGGCCCGCGAACGGTTCGGCGGGCGGTTCGGCGGGCGGGGCGATGGGCGGTCTCACGGACGGGCTCATGAGCGGGCTCACCGAGGCGTTCCTGCGTGAGCCGCGCCGGTACACCAGTCACCAGGTCGCCGACATGGCGGGGGTGCCGGTCTACCGGGCGCGGCGGTTCTGGCGCGCCCTGGGCTTCCCCAACGTGCCCGACGAGGCGGTCGAGTTCACCGACTCCGACGTCGAGGCGCTCAAGACGCTCGTCGGCATGGTGACCTCGGGCGTCTACGACGAGGAGCACGTGCTGCTCCTCGCGCGCTCGCTCGGCCGGGCCACGACCCGGCTCGCCGAGTCGCACGCCGAGCTGGGCGTCGAGGAGCTCGACCAGGCCGGCGTGCCGCTGGCGGAGCGGCCGCGGGCCTGGCGCAGGCGGGCCGAGCGGGTGGTGCCCGACCTGGCCCGGCTGCTGGTCTACGCCTGGCAGCGCCAGCTCGCCGCCGCGGCCGGGCGCATCGCCGTCCAGGACATGAGCGCCGTACGCCTGGCGGTCGGGTTCGCCGACCTGGTCGCGTTCACCCGGCTGAGCCGGCAGATCACCGGCGGCGAGCTGGCCCGGCTGATCGACAGGTTCGAGGGGCGCTCGGCCGACATCGTCACCTCCTCGGGCGGGCGGGTGGTCAAGACGCTGGGCGACTCGGTGCTGTTCGTCTCCGACAAGGCGCACGTGGCCGCCGAGATCGCGCTGCGGCTGGTGGAGACGCACGCGCGCGGCAAGGACATGCCGGAGCTGCGGGTGGGGCTGGCCTCCGGGCCGGTGATCTGGCGGATGGGCGACGTGTTCGGCACCACGGTCAACCTGGCCAGCCGGCTGACCGCGCTGTCCCTGCCCGGCACGATCCTGGCCGATCCGCAGCTGGCCGAGGAGCTGGAGGGCGACCGGGCCTTCCGGCTGCGCGAGGTCAACCGGCTGTCGGTGCGCGGGCTGGGCGAGCTGGCCCCGTACACCGTGATGCGGGCGGAAGGCACCTGAGGCTCTCGGCGCGGAGGTCCGTAGAGTGGATCGTCATGACCGGACGCACCACTCTCGACGGGCGGCTCGTGGGCGCGCAGGCGCGCCTGCTGCTGGAGGCCCGCTACGGCCACTTCACCGCCATGCAGGTCAGGGACCGCCGGGTGCGCGGGCTCGGCCTGCACCTCGACCGGCTCGACGCGGCCTCCCGCGAGCTGTTCGGCGGCGGGATCGACCGGGCGGCGGTGCTCGCCTCCGTCCGCACCGTGCTGGGCGGCGACGTACGGGACGCGAGCGTGCGCGTCTACGTGCTGGACGGCGACCCCCCGCACGTCGTCGCCAGTTCGGGCCCGCCCCACGGGCCGCTGGCCGGGCCGCTGAGCGTCAGGTCGGTGGTCTACCAGCGTTACCTGCCGCACATCAAGCAGGCGGGCGGCTTCCAGCAGGCCCACATCAACCGGGCGGCGGCCCGCGACGGGTTCGGCGAGGCGCTGCTGACCACCGGCGACGGCCTGATCAGCGAGGGCTCGATCACGAACCTGGGCGGCTTCGCGGACGGCCGGCTGGTCTGGCCGGACGCGCCGATGTTGCGCGGCATCACGATGCGGCTGCTGGAACGCATGGACGTGCCGCAGGTGCGGCGTCCGCTCAAGGTGGCCGACCTGACCGGATTCGACCTCGTCTTCCTCTGCAACTCCTGGGGCGTGATGACGGTCGGGCAGGCGGACGGCCTGCCGCTGCGCCACGACGACGGCCTCGCCCGGCGGCTGCTCGATCACTACGAGGCGATCCCGGGCGACCCTCTGGACTGACGCGGGCCACGGGTTAGGATCACCCGAACATCGTTCTGACGAAGGGTGCCCGGATGACACGCCAGCACGCCATCGGTGACCTCCTGCGGCGCTCTGCCGCCCGCCACCCGGCCAAGACCGCCGTCGTCTACGGCGACCTGCGGCAGAGCTACGCCGAGCTCGACGCCGTGGTGAACAGGACGGCCAACGCGCTGGCCGCGCGGGGTGTGGGCAAGGGCGACAGGTTCGCCGTCCTGAGCCACAACAACCACGCGTTCGTGGTGGCGTACTTCGCGCTGGCGCGGCTGGGGGCGATCTCCGTGCCGGTCAACTTCATGCTGGGGGCCGAAGAGGTGGCGTACATCCTTGAGCATTCCGGGGCGAGCGGGATGCTGGTGGAGGAGGCGCTGCTGCCGGTGGCCGCCGCGGCGGTCACGGACAACGTCCGGGTGCGCGGCGTGATCGGCGCGGGCGCCGACGGGTGGGAGCCGTTCAGCGCCTGGTCGGAGCACGACGACGCGACGGAGGTGACGGTGGAGATCGGCGACGACGAGCCGATCCAGCTCATGTACACCAGCGGCACGGAGTCCCGGCCGAAGGGCGCCACGCTGTCCAGCCGCAGCCTGATCGCCCAGTACGTCACCTGCGTGATCGACGGCGAGATGCGCCACGACGACGTCGAGGTGCACGCCCTGCCCCTCTACCACTGCGCGCAGCTGCACTGCTTCCTGACGCCGGGCGTCTATCTCGGCGCGACCAACATCGTGCTGCCAGGGGCGAGCCCGGCGGCCATCCTGGCCACGATCGAGGGCGAGCGGGCCACGAAGCTGTTCTGCCCGCCCACGGTCTGGATCTCGCTGCTGCGTCACCCCGACTTCGACCGCAGGGACCTGTCGTCGCTGCGCAAGGGCTACTACGGCGCCTCGATCATGCCGGTGGAGGTGCTGAAGGAGATCGCCGCGCGGCTGCCCGACGTGCGCCTGTTCAACTTCTACGGCCAGACGGAGATGGCGCCCGTCGCCACGATTCTCGGCCCGGACGAGCAGCTGACCCGGCTCGGCTCGGCCGGGCGTCCCGCGCTGAACGTGGAGACGCGGATCGTCGACGACCAGGACCGGCCGGTGCCGCCCGGCGTGGTGGGCGAGATCGTGCACCGCAGCCCGCACGCGATGCTCGGCTACTGGAACGACCCGGACAAGACGGCGGAGGCGTTCCGCGGCGGCTGGTTCCACAGCGGCGACCTGGGCGTCATGGACGGCGACGGTTACCTGTCGGTGGTGGACAGGAAGAAGGACATGATCAAGTCGGGTGGCGAGAACGTGGCCAGCCGCGAGGTCGAGGAGGCCATCTACCAGCATCCGGCCGTGGCGGAGGCGGCGGTGTTCGGGGTGCCGGACGAGAAGTGGATCGAGGCGGTCACGGCCGCGGTGGTGCTGCGGGAGGGTGCGGGGCTGACGGCCGGTGAGCTGACCGGGTTCCTGCGCGGGCGGCTGGCGTCGTTCAAGACGCCCAAGCGGGTGGTGTTCGTGGACGCGCTGCCGAAGAACGCCTCCGGCAAGGTGCTCAAACGCGAGCTCCGCGAGTCGATGTCGTGAAATATGCTCATGGCATACCGCTGACCAGGCGTTATCCGGCCTGATAACGGGAATCCCCTCTCGGCGACGACTTCATCTCAAAGCCCAGGGACCTCTCCTTTGTGTCCCGACCGGGAGGGGCCGCATGCCACGCCTGCCCGAGCTCATGCACCGTGCGCTCTTCCGCGCGCTGTCCCTGCTGTCGGCGAAGGGGCAGGGGCTGGTCCTGCGCCGCTACTTCGACTGGCGGCACCGGATCCCCGACCCGTGGCGGCTCGCGACCGACGACTACGAGCAGCAGAAGTACCTGGTCACGCTCAAGCACCTGCCACCGGGGCCGTACCGGCGGATCATCGAGGTCGGGTGCAGCGAGGGGGTGTTCACGCTCGCGCTGGCGGCGGCGTACCCGGAGGCGGAGATCGTCGGAGTGGATCTGTCCGAACGGGCGCTGACGCGGGCGCGGGCGCGCGTGCCGCAGAACGGGCACGTGCGCTTCGTCCGCGCCGACCTGCTCACCCACCGGCCGCAGGACCGCTTCGACCTGGTGTTCTGTTCCGAGACGCTCTACTACCTGGGGCGCGAGGAGCGGCTGCGGCTGGCCTCGTCGCGGCTGAGCGAACTGCTCGCGCCCGGCGGGGTGCTGGTGGCGGTCCATCCGTGGCCGGAGTCCGACCGGCTGCACGGCTACCTGGACGCGCACGGGTCGCTGGCGCGGCTGAACGAGCAGGTCTACGCCTCCTCGCAGCGGCCGTTCGCCATCACCGTCTACCGGACGCGGGCGGCCGCCTGACCGCCGCCCGGCCGCCGTCCGGCCGGCTACTGCTTGCCCAGGAGGTCGGCGGCGATGCGGCGGACCACCACGCGCTGGATCTTCCCGGTCGCCGTCTTGGGCAGCTCGTCCAGCACCAGCACCTCGCGCGGCCGTTTGAACGAGGCCAGCCCGTCGCGGCAGAAGCCGATGAGCTCGCCGGCGTCCACCTGGCGGCCGGGGGCGGGCACCACGCATGCCACCGGCTTCTCCAGCCCCTCGCCGTCGATGTAGGCCACGACCGCGCACTCGCCGACCGACTCGTGCCGCAGCAGCCGGTCCTCGACCTCCATCGGCGACACCCAGATCCCGCCCGCCTTGATCATGTCGTTGGAGCGGCCGAGGCAGCGGTAGGAGCCGTCCTGCTCGCGCACGTAGGTGTCGCCGGTGCGCAGCCACTCGCCCTGGAAGACCTGGCGGGTGGTGGCCGTGCGGCACCAGTAGCCGGTGGCGATCGAGTCGCCGCGGACGAGCAGGTGGCCCGGCCTGCCGTCCTCGACGGGGGCGCCGTGGTCGTCGAGCAGCCTGGCCTCGTAGCCGGGCACGACCGTTCCCGAGGTGCCCGGCCGCACCTGGCCCGGCGCGTTGGAGATGAAGATGTGCAGCGCCTCGGTGGAGCCGAGGCCGTCGATGATCTCCACGCCGAAGCGGCCGGTGAAGCGGCGCAGGATCTCGGCCGGCAGCGCCTCTCCCGCCGAGACGCCCAGCCGTACGGAGGCGAAGGCGTCATCGGGGATGCCGGCGGCGAGCAGCGCGGCGTAGAAGGTGGGGCCGGCGAAGAACAGCGTCGGCCGCTCGGCCGCCACCTGGGCGGCCACGCCGGCGGGGGTGGGGCGGGCCGGGTCGAGGACGGCGGTCGCGCCGGCGGCCAAGGGGAAGAACATGGAGTTGCCGATGCCGTACGCGAAGAACAGCCGCGCCACCGACAGGCACCGGTCGTCCGGGCGGATGCCGAGCACCTGGCGGCCGTAGGTCTCGTAGACGTCCCTGATCGCGCCGTGGCGGTGCATGGCGGCCTTGGGCGCTCCGGTGGTGCCTGAGGTGTAGAGCCACAGCGCGGGTGAGTCGCGCCAGCTCTCGTACGCGGGCCCGGCCGGCCGGCCCGAGGCTAGCACCTCGGCCCAGGAGAGGCCGGGGCCGCGCGCCCCAAGAGCCTCAGGGCTCTCACTGGTCCGGCTTGTCCCGGTGGTCCCGTGAGTCTCGCTGGTCCCGCCGGTTTCCCCGGCCTCCCCGGCCTCCCCGGTCAGGATGAGTGTCGTCACCTCGGGGGTCTGCGTCAGGGCCGCGCGGACGACCGGTTCGAACTCCGGCGTGGCCACGACCGTCCTGGCCCGCGCGTCCCTGATGAGCGCGCCCAGCTCCGTCCCGTTGTACATCGTGGACACCGGCACCGCGACCGCGCCCATCCGCATGACGGCCAGGATCGTGATCACTGTCTCCGGCCGGTCGGACATGACGAGCAGGACCCGCTCCTCCGGCCTGACCCCCAGGCGGGCCAGCCCGGTGGCCAGCTCGGCCGTGCGGGTGGCGAGCTGGGCGTAGGTCAGCGTGCCCGCCGGGCCGGTGACGGCGACGTGGTCGCCCCGGCCGGCCTCGACCTGGCGGTCGGTGAGAAAGACGCTGGCGTTGAACGATTCGGACGTCATGGCCGTCCCCATCCGCAGGCGGGCGATCGTGACTGAATCTTCTACACGGGATCGGTAGCTCGTCAATGACTTGTAGAGCTCAAAGGTGCACGTACTCGTAGTCGAAGGGCCGGCCGTTGATGCCCGAACGCGGCGGCGCGACCCAGGCGGCGATCTTCCCCGGCTCGTAGACGGGCCGCATCAGCGACAGCACGTGCGTCTTGTCCTCGGCGGCCGGCAGCCAGCGGCCGGCGGCGGCCTCCCAGTCGGGCTCGGCGAGCACCCGCCCGTCCGGGGAGACGTGGTGGCCGGCGAACGCGCCCACCTTGCGGTTGAAGCCCACGTGCGGCAGGTAGAGGACGGGGTCGAGGCCGTGGGAGACGAGGATGCGGTTCCACCGGTTCACGCCGGTGACGCAGTCGGCCACGTACTCGCCGCGCAGGTCGGCGTTGAGCGCCGTCAGGGCGGGCAGCCGGGCCTCGGCCAGGCGGCCGTCCTCGATCCGCGGCACCACGGCGACGGCCTCGGTGAGCAGGTGGTCGTCCTTACGGCGCTCCTCCTGCCAGCGCCCCTTCAGTCCGGCCGTGTAGTAGTTCGCCACGTTGGTGGAGGTCTCTCCGCCGAACAGGTCGAGGCTCACGCTGTAGTGGAAGTTGATGTACTTCTGGATGACGTTCAACGGGATGCCACCATATTTCCGGACATCTTCGTCGTCGTGCTCGCGCATGAGCTGCGCCGTCCGCTCCACCACCCGGTCCACGCCCGTGGTGCCCACGAACATGTGGTGGGCCTCCTCCTTGAGCATGAACTCGCAGGTACGGCTCAGCGGGTCGAACGCCGACTCCTTGAGCGTGCCGAGCTGGTACTTGCCGTCGCGGTCGGTGAAGTAGGTGAACATGAAGAACGACAGCCAGTCCGGCGTCTCCTCGTTGAAGGCGCCCAGGATGCGCGGCGAGTCCTCGCTGCCCGAGTTACGCAGCAGCAGCGCCTCGGCCTCGTCCCGGCCCGACCGGCCGAAGTAGGCGTGCAGCAGGTAGACCATCGCCCACAGGTGCCGGCCCTCCTCCACGTTGACCTGGAAGAGGTTGCGCAGGTCGTACAGGGAGGGAGCGCTCAGCCCGAGGCGGCGCTGCTGCTCGACGCTGGCCGGCTCGGTGTCGCCCTGGATGACGATGAGCCGCTGCAGGTCGGCGCGGTACTCGCCGGGCACCTGCTGCCAGACCGGCTGCCCCTTGTGCTGGCCGAAGGCGACCCGCCGGTCGGTGTCGCGCTCGGCCAGGAAGATGCCCCAGCGGTATTCGGGCAGCGGCACGTGGTCGAAGTGCGCCCAGCCCTCACGGCCGACGGCGACGGCGGTGCGCAGGTAGACGTCCTGGGTGGGCAGCGCCGGGCCCATCTCCGCCCACCACTGCAGGAAACGCGGCTGCCACGACTCCAGCGCCCGCTTCAGCCGCCGGTCCTCGGCCAGGTCGACGTTGTTCGGGATCCGCTCGGTGTAGTCGATGCCCATGTCAAGCTCGCCTCCGGTCGGCTGGTCATGCTCGCTCACGGTCGTAGACGGGGCGCCGGCCGGTGCCGTAGCTGCGCAGCGCGCCCTCGGGCCCCGAGGCGTTCGGGCGGGTGAAGATCCAGTTCTGCCAGGCGGCCAGGCGGGCGAAGATCTTGGTCTCCATGGTCTCGGGGCCGGCGAAGCGCAGGCTGGCCTCCATGCCGGTGAGCGCGTCGGGGCTGAGCGCGGCGCGTTCCTCCAGCGCCAGGCGTACCTCGTCGTCCCAGTCGAGGTCGTCCGGCGCGAACGTCACCAGCCCCAGCTCCAGCGCCTCGCCCGGGCCGAGGCGCCTGCCCTGCTCCTTCTCCAGCGCGGCCACCCGGCCGGGCTCGGCGTGGAAACGGGCGGCCAGCCGCGACAGGCCGTTGCCCATGGGGTAGTCGCCGAAGTTGGCGTGCGAGAGCTCGATCTCGGCCGGCCGGTCCGGGTCGTCCAGCATGTACTGGCGGTCGCAGGCCAGGGCCAGCTCCAGCAGCGGGCCGGCGAAGCAGCTGCCCGGCTCGATCAGCGCGATGAGGCTGCGGCTGGTGACGTCGAGGCGTTTGAGCGTGCGCTTGAGGTAGTGCCTGATCTCGCCGTGCGGCCAGGCGTCGGTGCCCGGCTCGGCGGCCAGGACCGCGTCGATGTCGCCCTCGGTCCTGATCACCCAGGTGCCGAGCTCCGGCTCGTTCGTCCGCAGGCGCAGGATCAGGTCGTCCAGTTCCCTGGTCATGCGCAGCAGCCAGCCGTCGTCGCCCGCCTCGGGGCCGCGTACGGTGATCGTGACCTGGTGCTCCTCCGGCACCGCCGTGACCGTGGAGTAGGCGTAGCCGTCGGGGCGCAGCGGCGGCAGCTCGACCGGCCGGGCCCCCTCGGGGCGGGCCGAGCGGGCGGCCGCCTCCTTCGCGCGCTCCCGTACGGTCTGCTCGAACCGGCTGCGCGGCACCGCCTCGTCCACCAGCCGCCAGGCCACCGCCGTCCTGCCGCGCACGCCCTCGCTGCGGGTGGCGAACACGTCGGCCAGGTCCTTGCGCACGCCGCGCTTGTCGGTCAGCCGGGTCAGGCCGCCCGTGCCGGGCAGCACGCCGAGCAGCGGCACCTCCGGCAGGGACACCGCCGTGGAGCCGTCGTCGACCAGGATGATCCGCTCGCAGGCGAGGGCGAGCTCGTAGCCGCCGCCCGCCGCGGTGCCGTTGACCGCGGCCAGGTAGGTCTGGCCCGAGCAGGCGGTGGCGTCCTCGATGGCGTTGCGGGTCTCGTTGGTGAACTTGCAGAAGTTCACCTTCCACGGGTGGGACGACTGGGCCAGCATGCGGATGTTCGCGCCCGCGCAGAACACCCGGTCCAGGCCGCCGGTGAGGACGACCGCGCGGACCTCGGGGTGCTCGAAGCGCAGCCGCTGGACGGCGTCGTACAGCTCGATGTCGACCCCGAGGTCGTAGGAGTTGAGCTTGAGGTCGTAGCCCGGGACGATGCCGGCGCCCTCGTCGACCGCCAGCACGATCCTGGCGACGTCGCCGTCGAACTCAAGCCGGAGGTGACGGTATCTGCCGGGATCGGTGTCGAAGGACGCCTCTGGCTGTCCGGTCATGCTTCAAGTTCAACAACCAACGGGTGCCGCGTCAAGGTTCTGTAGAACTTTCCGGAAGGAGGCCGAGGTCCTGCGAGCGAGGGTCGGGCGCCCGCCTGCGGGGGTGGCCCTGAGCCTGGCGGAGGCAGGCCGTCCCGGACGACGTGCGCTGCCGACGCGGGTGAGCGGCCTTCCCTGCGCGGTGTGGCGTTACCGGCGCGGCTGCGTCCCGGCTCGCTGCCGACGTTCCTGAGCGGCGTGCGGCGTTCGGAAAGGGGCGTGGGGGCGGAAGCCGGGGCCGAAGTCGGTCAGGCCCGAGCACACGTGGTCGCGGAACGAGCGCGCGGCCGGGGTGAGCCGTTCACCCGCCGGCCAGCTCACCCCGATCGTCCTCGACACCGGCGGATCCAGCGGGATCTCCACCACACCCCCGGCCGGCGGCTGCTCGGAGCGGGGCAGGACGGCCACGCCCAGCCCGGCCGCCACCAGGCCGCGCACGGTCTCCGTCTCCTGCCCCTCGAACGCGATCCGCGGCTCGAACCCGGCCGCCGCGCACAGGCTGTCGGTGATCTGGCGCACGCCGTACCCGTGTTCCAGCGTCACCAGCTCCTCCCCCGCCAGCTCCTCCGCCCGCACCCGGCGCCGGCCCGCCAGGCGGTGGGACGAGGGCGTCGTCAGGACCATCTCCTGGTCGGCGAGCGGACGGCTGACCAGGTCGGGATCGTCCAGCGGCATGGGGCCGACGAACACCAGGTCGATCTCCCCCTCGCGCAGCGCCCGCAGCATGTCCTGCCGCGACCCCTGCGCCAGGCTGAACCGGATGTCGGGGTTGCGCTCGCGGAAGCCGCCGATGAGGGAGGGCACCAGGGTGCGGCCGAGCAGGTGCAGGAAGCCGAGCACGATGCGGCCGCTGCCCGGGTCGATGTCCTCGCGCACCTCACGGGCGGCGGCGGTCACGACGGCCAGGGCTCTGGCGGAGGCGGCGGCCAGGGTACGTCCTGCCCTGGTCAGGCGGATGCCACGGCCGGCGGGCAGCACCAGCGGGGTGCCGACCAGGTCCGCCAGTCCGGCCAGGCGGCGGCTGGCCGTGGGCTGGGGGATGCCGAGCAGCTCGGCGGCGCGGGTCACGTGGCCGGTCTCGCCTACGACGGCCAGCAGCGCGAGCACGGGGGCGAGGCTTGCCGCCAGCCGGTCATCCGATTCATCCATCACAGTATGAATTATCGCCCATTTCTGCATTAGACGTATTTATTAGCCTTGCTTAGCGTTTGTGGGGTGGTAGTTCTCGAAGCCTCCTCCTCCGCCACCGTCGGCACGCGGCGGGTCAGCGTGGCCGTGGCGGCGGCCGGGCTGTCGTCGTTCGCCCTGCTGTACGCGCCGCAGCCCGTCCTTCCTCAGCTCGCCTCCGCGTACGGGCTCGATCCCGGCACCGCCTCCTTGGCCATCGGGGTGGCCACCGCTGCACTCGCCGTGGCGGTGCTGCCCCTGGCCTGGTTCGCCGGGGCAGTGGGGCGGCGCCGGGTGATCGTCTGGTCGGTCGTGCTGTCGGCGCTCATCGGCCTGCTGCTGCCGCTGGCGCCGTCCTTCCCCGTGCTGCTGGGGATGCGGGCGGTGCAGGGGGTGGCCATCGCCGGGTTCGCGGGGGTGGCGGCGGCATACCTGGCGGACGCGCTCGGAACGGCCCGGCTGGCCGGAGCGGTAGGGGCCATGATCGCCGGCAACTCCGTCGGCGGCATGCTCGGCCGCCTCGGCGCCGGCTTCGCCGCCGAACCCCTGGGCTGGCACGGAGCCCTCGCAGCAGTAGCGGCCGTCTCCCTGGCCTGCGCCCTCTTCACCGCCACCACCTTGCCCCGCGACCCCCGTACAGCGGGATCCCGGCGAGCCGCCGCGCCGGCGGACACCGGGACACGGGCGGGTACCGGAGTGCGGGTGGGGCTGGTGGTGCCGGTGGTGGTGGGGGCGCTGGGGATGGGGGCGTTCGTGGCGCTGTACAACGCGGCCGGGTTCCGGCTGGCCGCGCCGCCGCTGTCGCTGGCCCCGGCCGCCGCCTCCCTGGTCTTCCTGTCGTATGCCATGGGCACCGCCTCATCGGCCGCCGCCGGACGTCTGACGGCCCGCCTCGGCCGGAGGACGGCACTGGTCACCGCGCTGGCCGTCACGACGGCGGGCTCCGTGCTGACCGTGTCGGCGTCGCTGCCCGTGGTGGTGGCCGGGTTCGCCGTGCTGACCGCCGGATTCTTCGCCGCCCACGCCGTCGCCAACGCCTGGGTCACCGCCGACGCGCCCTCGTCGACCAGGGGCAGGGCCGCCGGGCTCTACACCCTCTTCTACTACCTGGGCAGCGGCGCGGGCGGCACGGCCGGCGCCGTCGTGTACGGGCACGCGGGCTGGACCTGGCTGATCGTCATGACCTCGGCCTGGCTGCTGCTGGCCGCCCTCATCGTCCTCCTGACCGCCCGCCACCCGACCCCACCCGCCCCAGCGGCGAACGACGCCAGGACGAGAACCCAGGAGAACCAGCGAACCCCGACCAGCTGACCACCGACCCGAGTCCGGCCGGAGCCCGTTCCCCGAGCGGTTGACCACCGAGCGGGAACCGGTGTCATCCGACAGAGCGTTCCAGCGAGTCGGTAAGCCAGCCGAGCAAGGCGCCGATCGTGGCCCGTTCGCCGCTGACCTCGCCCACGAGTTGCCAGTAGCGGCGGACGCGTGGGTCGCGGTCGGGTTCGACGATCGTGAGGAGGCGGCGGCGGAAGGACGGGGTGTCGGTGCGGCCCCTGACCGTGGCGTGTGCGTGGACGAAGCGGTCCAGTTCGGGTCCCGGGCGCGGTGGCTCGCCGGCGAGCACGAGCGGCGAGGCCAAGGTGATCGCCTCGCCGACGCCGTGCATGAGGTCGTCCTCGCTGCCGATCTCCCTGGCGTGCGCCACGGCCCTGGCGCGCAGGTCGCCGGTCAGGGAGCGGTCCCCGGCCAGGGCGACCAGTTCCGCGTACGCGATCACCTGCGGCGGCGTCGGATCCGGCGGCGGCGGGGGCGCGGCCATGGCCAGGAACGGGGCGAGGGTCGCGTCGGAGACCGGCGAGACCATCTGCCACCGCCAGAACCGCACCAGCGCCTCCCGCGCGGCGGCGGCGTCCGCCACGCCGGCCAGCAGCGCGAGCCTGGCCGCCCGGTCGGCCGGGCCGGCCTCCTCGACGGCCCGCAGCCGGGCGCGCCGCCAGGCCAGCTCCGCGAGCCGCAGGTCGAGCGCGGCCCGCTCGGCGGCGACGGCCTCGCCGACGGAACGCTCGCCGGCGAGCACGTGGCAGATCGCGGTCAGCCCGAGCCCCAGCCCGCGCAGCCGCTTGACCAGGCCCAGCCGCTCCACGGCCGTCCGGTCGAACCTGCGGTGCCCCCCGGTGCTGCGTACGGAGGCGATGATCCCCTCGTCGCAGTAGAAGCGGATCGTCCGCACGGGTACGCCGGTGAGCCGGGCCAGATCCCCGATCCCGAGCGTCTCGTCGCGCGAAAGCACTTGAACCTCCACTGGACTGGAGTTCTTACGCTACCGCCGTATCCCGTGAGAGGAGATCTCGTCATGACGACGCTGGACTACGCGCGGCTGGTGGAAGGGCTGCGGGAGGTGACCGCCGGGTACGCCGGCGCGGTGGCAGGGGGCGATCCCGAGGCGAAGGTGCCCACCTGCCCGGAATGGCGGCTGGCCCGCCTGGTCGGGCACATCGGGCAGGCCGACCGGTGGGCGGCGGGCATCGTCCGCGAAGGCGGCCCTTCGGCCGTCCCCGATCCGGCCGAGGCCGACCACGATGAGCCGGCGGCATGGGAGGAGCGGCTCCTGGGCGGCGCCGAGGAGCTGATCGCGGCCGTGCGGGACGTCGGGGCGGAGACCGAGGTGTGGTCCATGGCAGGGCCGGTGCCCGCGGCGTCCTGGGTGCGCCGGATGATGTGCGACACCGCGGTCCACCACTACGACGCGGCGGTGACGACCGGCGCCGCGTACGGGATCGCCGGCGATGTGGCCGCCGAGGTGCTCACCGAGAGCCTGCAGCTGATCGCGGCGACGGAGGCGGCGGAGGCGTTCCTGCCGAGGCTGGCCGCCTTGCGCGGCCGGGGCGAGCGGCTGGTGATCCGCCCGGACGGGGTGGACGGCTGGGTGATCACCAGGACGCCCGAGGGGGTGCGGTGGGAGCGCGGCGACGGTGATGGTGACGTGGTCGTGTCGGGGACGACGGCCGAGTGCATGCTGGTGTTCGCGCGCCGGCTGCCGGCCCGCGCCGTCACCGGGGACCGGGCGGTGCTGGAGCACTGGCTCGCCCACACCGCGTTCTGAACGCTCGCCCGGCAGGGCGGGGATGGTCAGAGTTCGACGTGGTGGTCGGGGTCGCCGCCGAGGCGGCCGCCGTTCAGGGTGTCGAGACGGGCTGTCTCCTCCGGTGACAGGCTGAAGTCGAACACCTCGAAGTTCTGCCGCATCCGTTCGGGATCGCCCGACTTCGGGATGGGCACCGCGCCCCCCTGCACGTGCCAGCGCAGCACCACCTGGGCCGGAGTACGGCCGTGCGCGAAGGCCAGGTCGGTGACGGCGGGGTCGTCGAGCAGCTTGCTGCTCGCGCCGAGCGGGCTCCACGACTCGGTCACGATGCCCTGCCCGGCGTGGAAGGCGCGCAGCTCGTGCTGGGGGAAGCCGGGATGCATCTCGACCTGGTTGACGACCGGCAGCACGCCCGTCTCGTCGGCCAGCCGGCCGATCTGGGCGGGGGTGAAGTTGGACACGCCGATCGAGCGCACCAGCCCCTGATCACGCAGGTGGACGAAGGCCCGCCAGGTGTCGGTGTAGAGGTCGCGGCCGGGCAGCGGCCAGTGGATGAGGAGCAGGTCCACGTAGTCGAGGCCGAGGCGGGACCGGCTCTCCTCGAAGCCGCGCATGGCCGCGTCGTAGCCGTGGTGGGAGCCGCGCAGCTTCGTGGTGACGAACAGCTCCTCGCGGCCCACGGGCGCGTCCGCGACGGCGGCGCCGACGTCGGCCTCGTTGCCGTAGGCGGCGGCGGTGTCGATCAGGCGGTAGCCCAGCGAGATCGCGTGGGACACCGCCTGGCGGGCCTCCGCGTCGCGCATGGGATAGGTGCCGAGCCCCAGGCGCGGCATCGGGCGGCCGTCGGAGAGCATGACGGTCATGATGTGGGTCCTTCCCCCCTGTGTCGTACGAGTCGAGTGTCCTCCCTTACCCGGCGGCCTGCCGGACAATCCGTGACGTGCCGCGGGAAGGGGATCACTCAGCTTTCCAGATAGCGCAGGATCGCCAGCACGCGGCGGCTGTAGCCGGGGTCGCGGGGCAGGTCGAGCTTCTCCATGATCGCGTTGACGTGCTTCTCGACCGTGCTGAGCGAGACGTGCAGGCGTTCGGCGACGGCGGCGTTGACGAACCCCTGGGCGAGCAGCCGCAGCACCTCCCCCTCGCGCGGGCTGAGCCGGCTCAGCGGGTCGGCTCGGGTGGTGCGGGCCAGCAGCTGGCGCACCACCTCGGGGTCGAACGCGGTGCCGCCGGCGCGGACCCGTTCCAGCGAGTCGAGGAAGTCGCCGACCTCGGAGACCCGGTCCTTGAGCAGATAGCCGAGCCCTTCGGTGGACCCGGCCAGGAGCCTTGCGGCGTAGTGCTGCTCGACGTACTGCGACAGGACGAGCACGCCGATCCCGGGCAGCCGCTCGCGGATCTCCAGCGCCGCCCGCAGCCCCTCGTCCTTGTGCGTGGGCGGCATGCGCACGTCGACCACGGCCACGTCGGGACGGTGCCGGCCGACGGCGTCGAGCAGCGCGGGCGCGTCGCCGACGGCGGCGACCACCTCGTGCCCGGCGTCGTCGAGCAGCCGGGTCAGGCCCTCGCGCAGCAGCACCGAGTCGTCGGCCAGGATCACCCGCACGGCGGCGCCTTCGGCAGCGTGGCGGCGATCCGTGTGGGGCCGCCGGGCGGGCTGTCCACGGTGAACGTCCCGTCGAGCGCGAGCACGCGCCGGGCCAGGCCGGACAGCCCGCCGCCCGAGGCGTCGGCGCCGCCCGCGCCGTCGTCGGAGATCGCCACACTCACCGTCCGCTCGTCCTCGCTCAGGACCACCAGGATGTCATGCGCGCCGGCGTGCTTGACCGCGTTGGTGATGGCCTCGCGGGCGACGAAGTACAGGGCCGTCTCGACCTCGGAGGCCAGGCGGCCGCTCAGCCCGTGGTGCACGGTGACGGGGACGCCCGACCGCTCGGCCACGCCGGCCAGCGCGGCGCGCAGGCCGAGCTCGTCGAGCGCGGTCGGGTAGACGCGCCAGGCCACGCTGCGCAGCTCGTCGAGGAGCTGGCGGGCCTCGGTGTAGGCCTGGTCGACCAGCTCGGCGGTCCGGTCGGGGGCGACGCTGTGGCGGGCGCGGCCGAGCAGCATGGCCAGGGCCACGCCGCGCTGCTGCACGCCGTCGTGCAGGTCGCGCTCGATCCTGCGGCGCTCGTCGTCCACCGCTCTGACGATGCCGGAACGGGTCGCGGTCAGCTCGGCGATGCGCCTGCGCATCAGCTCCCGGCCGCCCGGCCCGAGGAAGCGGGCCGCCAGGCGGCGCTCCATTGCCGCCAGGGCGGCGACCATGAGGACCAGCACGGCCAGCAGGACCGCTCCCGTGGTGAGGCCGACGATGCCGCTGCTGGTCACGAGCTTGACGCCGGGCAGGTTCAGCGGAACGGGCTCCGTGCTGTCCCTGATCAGGTCCCAGGCGCCGCCGGCCAGGAACAGGCAGGCCAGGAACAGCGTGGACGCGCAGACGTACCCGCCGAGGAGGGCCAGGGCGGCGCGGGCGGCCAGGAACGTGTACCCGCCGTCCCGCGTCCCCTGGGCCTGGTCCGCCGCCCCGTCAGTCCCCCGCGAACGTGTGCCGAGGTGGCTCGGGTCCAGGTCGAGCCAGCGGGACAGGCGGGCGCGTTCCAGGGCGGTGAGGCGGGCGCGGCCGCGGGCGAGGGCGGGACGCAGCGCGGGGACGAGGGACGCGGGCGCCGCCGCGCACAGGAAGGCCAGCTCGGCGAGGCCGAGAGCCGTCCCGACGAGGACCCCGGCCGCCATCCGCGCGATCTGCCCGCCCCACACGGGCGTGAAGTCTAGGCGTCGCGGCGGCGCAGCACGACCAGGCCCGCCACCAGCGCCGCCGCCGTCCAGGCCACCAGCCATGCCAGCCCCTCTCCCGCCGGGTACGGGATCGGCCCGCCGGTCAGATTGCCGGTGCTCCCCATGAACGCCAGCCCGGCGAACATCGGCAGCCGCATCGAGGCGTCCACCGCCACCTGGCTGCCGGTCATCAGCAGCAGCAGCGGCAGGCCCATGAGCAGCATGAACACCACGGTCAGGGTGCCCGCCGCGCTGCGCACGGCCGCTCCGGCGCCCAGTGTCAGCACCCCTGCGAAGGCGTAGTACACGCCGGTGCCCAGCAGGTCGAGCGCGACGTCGGCGGCGGGCAGGGCGACCAGGCCGCCGAACACGTCGATGGACAGCAGCAGGTACACCGCCGCCGTCGCCACCGCCCCGGACAGGACTCCGGCCGCGAACATGACGGGCGCGACCACCAGCGCCTTGGCCGCCAGCACCACGCCGCGCACGGGCGTGGCCTGGAGGGTGACGCGGATGCCGCCGGAGGCGTACTCGGCGGTGATCGTCAGCATGGCCAGGGCCACCAGGGCGAACTGGACGAACGACGTGGCCGAGACCACGGGCTCGCTGGCCGTGACGCGCACGCCGGCCGCGCCGTCGCGCAGGGCGTCGGTGGCGGCGGCCCCGCCCAGCGTGACGGCGGTCAGCACGGTGAGCGCGAGCGCGCAGGCCAGGCACCACCATGTGGACCTGACCGACCACACCTTCGCCCACTCCGCCCCGGCCGCCTGCCACAACGCCCGCGCCATCGCCCCCGGTCGCCCGAACGCCTGCCCCGACGTCCGCACCGTCGCCTCCGACGGCTCGGACGCCTGCCCCAGCGTCCGCCCGTTCATCGGCCCACTCCGTACTCGACGCTGTCCGCGGTCAGCTCCTGGTAGGCCTGTTCCAGGGACGCCTGTCTGGTACGCAGCTCGTGCAGCCGGATCCCGGCCTCGTGCGCCAGGTCGCCGACGCGTTCGACGGGGGCGCCGGTGGCCTCCAGCTCGTTCTCGCCGAGCCGGTCCACCGCGATCCCGGCGGCGCGCAGCCGGTCGGCGAGGGCGTCCGCGTGCGGGGTGCGGATCAGCACGGCCGTCAGCGAGCTGCCCGCGATGACGTCGGCGAGCGGCGCGTCCGCGATGAGCCGGCCCCTGCCGATCACCACGAGATGGTCGGCGGTGAGCTGCATCTCGCTCATCAGGTGGCTGGAGACGAACACCGTGCGCCCCTCGCCGGCCAGCGATCGCATGAGCCCGCGCACCCACCGCACGCCGTCAGGGTCGAGCCCGTTGACGGGTTCGTCGAACATCAGCACTTCCGGGTCGCCCAGCAGCGCCGCGGCGATCCCGAGGCGCTGGCTCATGCCCAGCGACAGCGTCCCGGCCCGCTTGCCCCCCGCGCCGGCCAGGCCGACGGTCTCCAGCACCTCGCCGACCCGCCGCCGCGCGATCCCGTTGCTGCGCGCCAGCGCCACCAGGTGGGCACGGCCGCTGCGGCCGGGGTGCACGGCGCGCGCGTCGAGCAGCGCGCCGACCGTGCGCAGGGGATTCCTGAGCCGCTGGTACGGGACTCCGCCGACGAGCGCGGTGCCGGCGCTGGGCCGGTCGAGGCCGAGGACGAGGCGCATCGTGGTCGACTTCCCCGCTCCGTTCGGCCCGAGGAAGCCGGTCACCGTGCCCGGTCTCAGGTCGAGGGACAGGTCGTCGACGGCGAGACGGTCGCCGTACCGTTTGGTCAAACCCCGCAGACTGATCATGCCGCCCCACGCTAGGAGCCCGGCGCGGCGGGGACCATGGGGGCGGCCCGCCGACCTCGATGGCGGAAACCCGTAAACCGGGCGCACGTCCCCCGTGGTGCGGCGGGCGGTCCCCGCCTCAGGAGTGGGCCGCGCTCATCCATTCGGGGACGTCGCTGAGCAGGCCGCCCAGCTCCTCCAGCAGGTCCTCGTCCACGGCGGCCCCCGACGCGGACAGGTCCTCGACGCGCCTGCACAGCTCCGCCTCCCTGACCGCGCCGACCGTGGCGCAGGCACCCCTGAGCCGGTGCGCGAGCGCCGTGGCGGCCGCCCGGTCGCCGTCGCGTACGGCCTGCCCGAGCTCGTCGAACGTCCGCGTGGCGGTGGCCAGGTAGGCCCGCGCCACGTCCGCCAGCGCCTCCTGGGACAGCCCGGCCAGCTCGGGCGGCAGCCCGGCCGAGGCCGTCCACTCCGGGATGCGGGCCAGCACGCGCGGCCAGTCCACGGGCTTGGCCAGGTGGTCGTCCATGCCGGCTTCGAGGCACCGGATCCGGTCGTCGGGCATGGCGGCGGCGGTCATCGCGATGATCGGCGTGTGCACCTCCTCGCGGCCCCTGATCTCGGCGGTGGCGGCCAGGCCGTCGAGGACGGGCAGCTGGCAGTCCATGAAGACCAGGTCGTAGCCGCCGTCGAGCACGGCCCGTACGGCCTGCGCGCCGTCGTCGACCACCTCGACCTCGTGCCCGGCCTGGCCGAGGACGAGCATCGCCACCTGGCGGCTCACCTCGTCGTCCTCGGCCACGAGGATCCTGGCGGCGGCGGCCGGGCTGCCGTTCTGGCCGGCCGGGTGGTCGCCGGGGGACTCGGCGGTGCCCAGGGCGTTCTCCACGGCGGCGACCAGGCGGCGGCGGCTGAGCGGCCGGGTGATCGACTGCACGGCCCGCTCGCCGGCCGGGGCCGGCCAGGCGAAGCCGGAGCGGCCGGGAGTGACGACCACGATGACGCTGGTGGCCTGGAGCAGCGGGTCGGTGAGGATGGCGTGGGCGAGCGAGCTCGGCGCGCCCAGGTCGGCCCGCTCGGCGCCCAATGAGGCGGCCGGTGAGCCAGCCGCTGAGGCGGCCAGTAAGGCGCCCGATCCGTTGCTGGGCGAAGTGTCCGGTGAGGGGTCCGGCGCGGTCCCGGGCGGGGTCGCCGGTGCCGTCCCCGGCGTCGTGCCCAGGTCGAGGGCGACGACCGCCAGCTCGTACGGCTCCCCCGCCGCCGCGGCCGACCGCAGCCGGGCCAGGGTCTGCTCCTGGTCCCTGGTCTCCTCGACCTCGGCCCCGGCCTGGGCCAGGTAGCGCGCGGCCAGCGTACGGTCCTCGGGCCGCGAGTCGGCGACGAGCGCGCGCCGTCCTTCCAGGGTGTGCGCCCCCGGCTCCGCCCACGTCACGACGTCGAGCGGCAGCGTGGCCCAGAAGCGGCTGCCCACGCCCTCCACGCTGTCCAGCCCGATGCTGCCGCCCATGAGCTCGACGAGCTGCCGGCTGATGGCCAGGCCCAGGCCGCTGCCGCCGGTCCTGCGCGTGATCGGCGAGTCCACCTGGCGGAAGACGCCGAACACCCGCTCCCGGTCGTTGGGGCCGACCCCGATCCCGGTGTCGGCCACGGCGAACCTGAGCGTCACCCGTTCCTGGCCCGGCTCGCCCTCGTCGAGGGTGACCCGCAGGTCCACGCCGCCCTGGAAGGTGAACTTGAGCGCGTTGCCGACGAGGTTGGTCAGCACCTGGCGCAGCCGGGCGGGGTCGCCGGACACCTGGCTCGGGACGTTCTCGTCGAGCCGGAGCGTGAGCCAGAGCCCCTGCTCGTACGCGTGCGGCGCGAACGGCGCCACGACCTCGTCGCACAGGCGGGGCAGGTCGAAGGTCACGGCGTCCACCTGGAGGTGGCCGGCCTCGATCCTGGACAGGTCGAGGAAGTCGTCGAGCAGGCGCAGCACGTTGTGCGCCGACTCCTGGGCGGTGGTGGCGTAGTAACGCTGCTCCTCGTCCAGGCGGGTGCCCATGAGCAGGGAGTTCATGCCGAGCACGCCGTTGATCGGGGTGCGGATCTCGTGGCTGATCTTGGCCACGAACTCGGACTTGGCGTTGGAGGCGCTGAGCGCGTCGTCCCTGGCGGAGGCCAGTTCGGCGGCGTACCTGGCGAGGGTGGCCTGGGCCCGGCGGCGGCCGCGGGTGGAGTGGATCTGCAGGCCGAGGCCGATGAGGATGAGCAGGGCGAGCAGGGCGGCGACGGTGAGCACGTTGGTCCGCAGCTTGTCGGCGGAAGCCAGCGCCTCGGCGGCGGAGACCTCGGCGGTGACCGTCCAGCCGATGCTCGGGATGGGTTCGGAGGCCGACATGACCAGGCCGTCGATGCCGCGGTACATGCCGCTCCACGCCTGCCCGGCCAGCGCGGCGTCCACCCGGAAGTCCTCGCGCAGGGAGGTGAGCGCGTACACCTGCCTGCCGGGGTCGGCGACGAGCACGCCGGCCTTGTCGGTGATGAGCAGCCGGATGTCCTGCGCGTTGGCGGCCTCCTCGGCGAAGGCCTTGATCGCGTCCAGGCTGTAGACGAGGGCGAGCATGCCGAACATGCGCACGCCGTCGGCGCTCATGATGGGCGCGGCCACGGCGACCGCCCTGGACACGTCGCCCATCGTGGGCGTGTACGCCTGGGAGACGTGGGCCTGGCGGCCGTCGCGCACGGCGCGGTACCAGTCGGTGCTGGTGATGTCCTGGGGCAGCGCGCTCGGGGGTTCGGCGCCGAGCATGCCGCCCTCGGGGGAGATCAGCATGAGCCCGCTGACGCCGTCGCGCATCCGTTCCAGCTGGCCCAGCCAGTCGCGCAGGGTCGTCGGCGTGGCGTCGCCGACGGAGTCGCGTACCTCGGGGCGCTGCGCGAAGGCGGTGACGAGCTGTTTGAGCGAGCTCATCTGCTGGTCCACCACGACCCTGCTGACGGACGCGGTGGTCCTGACCCGGTTGCTGACCTCGTCGCGCACGGCGCCCTCGGACAGCGAGATGCTGGACGACGTCAGCGCCGCCAGTGGCAGCAGGCCCAGGAGCGTCCACAGGGCCGTCACCGCGAACAACCACCGCACGGGCGTCCGTCCCTCCCCCCAGCCGTTCGGGTACAGAGTAGGAGGTAACCGGCGGGCACGCCGGATCCGGATGAGCAGAACGAGCAAAAGTCGATCTTTTGTAATAAAACACGCCTAAGCTGCAAGAATCTACTGCTTGGACGAGGAGCGTGGCGATGCCTGAGCCCAGGGACATCACCGTACTCATCGTGGACGATGATCCGGTCGTCACGGCGGCGCTGCACGCGCAGGTGAACCGGGTGCTGGGCTTCAGGGTGGTGGGCATCGCCCACACCGGCCACGCGGCGCTGGCCGCCGCCGGCCGCTTCGCGCCCCGGCTGATCCTGCTCGATCTGCACCTTCCGGATATGCCCGGCTTAGAGGTGGCGCACCGGCTGCGCCGGCCGGAACAGCCCCCCGCCGACATCATCGTCGTCTCCAGCCGCAAGGAGTCGGCGACCGTACGGGCGGCCATCCAGCGCGGCGCCCTCTACTACCTGGTCAAGCCGACCAGGGCCGGCACGCTGGAGCAGACCCTGTTGCGGTACGCGGCCACCGCCGAGCAGCTCGACGGCGGCGGCCGGTTCGCCGAGCAGCAGGAGATCGACCGCCTCTTCCGCTCACTCCACCTCGACCAGGGCACCCGGCCGAAGAGCATCTCGCCGGCCACCGAGCAGAAGATCCTGGACGCGCTGGCCGAGGTCGAGGAGGACGCCTCGGCGCACGAGCTGGCCGGGATGGTCGGCGTCAGCCGGGCCACCGCCCGCCGCTACCTGGAGCACCTGGCCGATCGCGGGCTGGTCGAGGGCCGCCCGAAGTACGGGGAGACCGGGCGCCCGCAGCACCGGTACCGCGTCCGATGATCAGCCCGATGAGCAGCTCGCGGAACGGCCCGACGAGCGGGACGGCGCGGCGCGGGTTGCGCGTGGTGCTGGCGGCGGTGCTGCTCTGCGTGCTCGCGACGGGCTGCGGCGAGGCGGACGCGTTCGCCGCGGAGTCCACGATGGCGCGGATCAAGCAGCGTGGCGTGCTGACCGTGGGCACCAAGTTCGACCAGCCGATGTTCGGCTACAAGGACCCGGCCAGCGGCCGGATCACCGGCTTCGACGCGGAGATCGCGCGGCTGCTGGCCAAGGACCTCACCGGCAGCGAGCGCAACATCCGCTTCGTCGAGACCGTCTCCCGCGAGCGCGAGAACTTCATCACCCAGGGCGTGGTGGACCTCGTCATCGCCACCTACTCGATCACCCCGGCCCGCGCCGAGCTGGTCTCCTTCACCGACCCGTACTACTACGCGGGGCAGGACCTGCTGGTCAGGATGGGTGACTCCACCATCAACCAGGTGACCGACCTGGGCGGCAAGACGGTCTGCACGGCCAAGGGCTCCACCTCGGTGGACCGGCTGCGGGAGCAGGTGCCGACCGCCAAGCTGGAGATCGTCGACGCCTACAGCATCTGCATCCCCGCCCTCATCTCCGGGCGGGTGGACGCGCTCAGCACCGACGACACCATCCTGCTCGGCCTGCTGGCCCAGCATCCCGACACGCTGCGCCTGGTACGCAAGCCGTTCGGGCGCGAGCCGTACGGGATGGGCGTGCGCAAGCAGGACACGGCCTTCCGCGACTACCTCAACGGCCTGATCTGCCGCTGGCTGCGCGACGGGCAGTGGGACCGCGGCTTCATGGCCACCATCGGCGTTCACGGTAACACCGCCGGCCCGTCCAGGCCCGCCAACTGCTGAGCTAAACGAGCACAAGCAACCTAAACGATCACAAGCCCTTCCGCGGATCATGCGGCTCCTACGGTTACGCCAACGCTGACCGAGACGAGGAGCGTGGCGCATGTCCCAGTCGGACCTGATCGTCCTGGACCAGGTCAACAAGAGATTCGGCGACCATCACGTGCTCCGGGACGTGAACCTGACGGTCCGGCAGGGCGAGGTCGTCGTGATCATCGGCCCGTCCGGGGCGGGCAAGTCCACCCTCTGCCGGGCGATCAACCGACTGGAGGCCATCGACTCCGGCACGATCACCCTCGACGGCACTCCGCTGCCGTCGGAGGGCAGGGAGCTGGCCAGGCTGCGCGCCGAGGTCGGCATGGTGTTCCAGTCCTTCAACCTCTTCGCGCACAAGACCGTCCTGGACAACGTCGTCCTCGGGCAGGTCCACGTGCTGAAGCGGCCGAGGGAGCAGGCCGTGCGCAAGGCCCGTGAGCTGCTCGACCGGGTCGGCATCGGCGCCCAGGCGGACAAGCTGCCCGCCCAGCTCTCGGGCGGGCAGCAGCAGCGGGTGGCCATCGCCAGGGCCCTCGCGATGGACCCGAAGGCGATCCTGTTCGACGAGCCCACCTCGGCGCTGGACCCCGAGATGGTCAACGAGGTGCTCGACGTCATGACCACGCTGGCCCGCGAGGGCATGACGATGGTCGTCGTCACCCACGAGATGGGCTTCGCCCGCCGGGCGGCCGACCGGGTCGTCTTCATGGCCGAGGGCGAGATCGTCGAGCAGGGCGCCCCCAGCGCCTTCTTCGGCGCGCCGAGCAGCGACCGCGCCCAGTCCTTCCTCGCCAAGATCCTCACCCACTAAGGAGTGTCATGTTCGGCAGATCCCTTTACGCCGTGTTCGCCGTGGTCGCCGTGACCGCCACCGGGTGCGGAGGCGGGCAGGACGCCTACGCCTCGATCGTGGACAAGGCCAAGACCGAGAAGAAGCTGGTCATCGGCGTGAAGGCCGACCAGCCGGGGCTCGGCCTGCGCACGCCCGACGGGAGCTTCACCGGGTTCGACGTCGAGGTCGCCACGTACGTGGCCAAGCAGCTCGGGGTCGAGCCGTCCGGGATCACCTTCAAGGAGACCGTGACGGCCAACCGGGAGGCGTTCATCGAGCAGGGCCAGGTGGACATGGTGGTGGCCACGTACTCGATCACCGACGCGAGGAAGCAGAAAGTGTCGTTCGCGGGGCCGTACTTCGTGGCCGGCCAGGCCCTGCTGGTACGGGCCGACGACGCCGCGCTGACCGGCCCCGAGGCACTGAACGGCAAGAAGCTGTGCTCGGTCGCCGGCTCGACCCCGGCGCAGAAGGTCAAGACCGAGTACGCCAAGGAGGTGCAACTGCAGGAGGAGCGGACCTACTCGGCCTGCGTGGACCGCGTGCTCGGCGGCCAGCTCGACGCCCTCACCACCGACAACGTCATCCTGGCCGGCTACGCCGCGCAGCACGCGGGCAAGCTCAAGGTGGTCGGCGAGCCGTTCAGCACCGAGAAGTACGGCATCGGGATGAAGAAGGACGACACGAACGGCCGCAAGGCGGTCAACGACGCCCTGGAGAAGATGTTCGCCGACGGCAGCTGGACCAAGGCGCTGCAGGCCAGCGTGGGCTCCTCCGGCTTCACCGTCTCCCAGGCCCCGCAGCTCGAACGGTACTGAGGCCCATGGACGCGTTGCTGACCGAGGGCGGCACCGTTCTGGCCGCCTTCTGGATGACGGTCCGGCTGACGGCGGTCAGCGCGCTCGGCTCTCTGGTGCTGGGCACGCTGCTGACCGCCATGCGGGTGGCCCCGCTGGGTTCCCTGCGCGCCACCGCGACCGCGTACGTGACCGTGGCCCGCAACACGCCCCTGACGCTGGTGCTGCTGTTCACCGGCCTGGGGCTCGGGGCGAACCTCGGGCTTGAGCTGTCCGACGACATCGCGACCAACAACTTCTGGCTCGCCGTCATCGGGCTGACCGCCTACACCTCGGCGTTCGTCTGCGAGGCGCTGCGCTCGGGGCTGAACACGGTGCCCGTCGGGCAGGCGGAGGCGGCCCGCTCGCTGGGGCTGGGCTTCGTCAGGACGCTGGCGCTGATCACGTTGCCGCAGGCGTTCCGCGCGGTGGTGGCGCCGCTGGGCAGCATCCTCATCGCGCTGACCAAGAACACCACGATCGCGCTGGTGGTGGGAGTCGCGGAGGCGTCGGTGCGGATGCGGGAGCTGGTCGAGACGTACGGGGACCAGGTCATCGAGATCTTCCTCGGCTTCGCCGCCGGTTTCGTGCTGCTCTGCCTGCCCATGGGGCTGGCGTTCGGCTGGCTGTCGAAGCGGATGGCGGTGACCCGATGACCTACGCGAACCTGTACGAGGTCGCGGGACCGCGCGGCGTGCGGCGCAACCGGGTGCTGACGGGTGTCGTCGCGCTCGTGCTGCTGGCCCTGGCGTACGTCGTCTACGTGCGCTTCGAGGAGAAGGAGCAGTGGGCGGCGGCGAAGTGGGCGCCGCTGCTGCGGGCGGACGTGTGGGCCACGTTCATCCTGCCCGGCCTGGCCGGGACGCTGGCGGCGGCCGTCGCCGGGGGGGTGCTGGCCGGGATCTTCGGGCTCGTCTTCGCCACCGCCCGGCTGTCGGAGCACGCGTGGGTGCGGGTGCCGGCGGCCGTGGTGGTGGAGTTCTTCCGGTCCGTGCCGCTGCTGCTGCTGATCTTCTTCGCCTTCTTCGGCTCGTACGCGCTCATCGGCGTGAACGTCTCGGCCTTCGCGGCGGTGGTGTTCGGGCTGACGCTCTACAACGGCTCGGTGATCGCCGAGATCGTCCGCGCCGGCGTGCTCAGCCTGCCGAGGGGGCAGCGGGAGGCGGCGTACGCGGTCGGCATGCGCAAGGGGCAGGTGATGCGCCTGGTCCTGCTGCCGCAGGCGCTCAAGACGATGCTGCCGGCGCTGATCAGCCAGTTCGTGGTGCTGCTGAAGGACTCGGCGCTCGGGCTGATCGTGGGTTACGACGAACTGGTGGACCGCGGCCTGAACGGGATCGCGGCGAACTTCTCGAACGTGATCCCGGCGGCGATCCTCATCGCGGCCATCTTCATCGTCATCAACATGGCGCTGGACCGGCTGGCCCACCGCCTGAGCAGGCCGGGCACCCGCCGCCCGGCCAAGCCCGTCCCCGCCGTCTGAGCGGGGAACAACGTCTCAGCGGGCCGCCCTGGCCCGGCGTCGCAACGCCGGTAGCCAGGGCGCGGCGCCGAGCACGGCGAGCAGCGCCAGCAGGGGCAGCCGCCACCACCACGGGACGCTCGCCGGCGGCGGCTCCAGGGGCCCCGTGGCCGTCCACGGCCGGGCGGTCTTCGACCAGGCGAGGAACGCGTCGCCGATCGGCATCAGCCCGAAGGCGTACCGCTTGGTCCACGGGGTGCCGACGGGCAGGCCGGCCAGCTCGCCGTAGCGGGCCAGCGCCCCGGCCAGGGCGGCGTCGCCGTGGACCTGGGCGGCGCCCAGGGTGACCGTCGTGGCCGACAGGCTCACGCCCAGCGGCAGTGGCCCGGAGTCGACGTCGCCGGGGCCGTCCATGCCCGAGGGGTACTCCCGCACGGCCGGGCCGAGGCCGAGCGGGGTGACGACGTAGCGGTCGCGGAAGCGCAGGTACTGCCCGGCGGCGAAGCCGGGGTCGATGTCGGGCAGGAAGCGCTGGATCATGCTCTGCGAGCTGCCCCTGGCCACCTCCTCCGGCTCGCCGGTGCCGGGCGCGGCGCGGTGCGGCAGCAGCCCGGTGCCCGGGTCCAGCCGCTCCCGCACCAGCTCCAGCCAGCGCGCGACGGTCGCGGCGTGGCGGGGCGGCTCCAGGGTGTCGTGCAGCCGCAGCGAGGCCATCGCCACGGTGGAGTCCACCGGCCACGCCTGGCCGGGGTAGGCCTCCAGGTACGGCGACGGGGAGACGTCGAACGCCTCGGCCAGCGCGGCCGAGTCCGCGGCGAAGCGGCGCGACTCCCCCGCGTCCCGCCGCCCGGCCGGCTGGAGGCTCAGCACGCCGCCGCGCAGCCAGTTGCACCAGCCCCGGTAGAAGACGCCGTACTCGGGGACGAGCTCGGCGCTGAACGGGGCGCGGCCCGGCGGGGTCTCCAGGCGTTCCAGCGCCCACCGCGCCTCCCGCAGCGCCTCGGCCCTGGTCTCGCCCGGGACGCGCAGGCCCAGCTCGACCCAGGTCAGGCCGTACAGGACGTGCAGGAAGAAGTAGCCCTCGGGGAACAGCGCCTGCGCGTCCTCGGCTGCGCCGGCGTCCAGGGCGCCGCGCAGGAACGCGAGCTGCCGCCGCACCCCCGGCGGCTCGCCCGCGGGGCCGCCCGGCGTGGCGGGGGCGATCAGGCGCACGGCGCCGACGACCGCGCAGAGGCTGATCAGGACGGCGGCGAGCCGGCGCGACCAGCGCAGCGCACGGCGGAGGAGGGAGGGCGCCTCGGGCATCCGCCGATGCTAGCGCTCCCCCGGCCCCCGCCCCGTCTCCGTCGGCGCGGGGGCCGGAGTGATGTGCGGGCCGGCCGCCCGGCCCGTCTCCGTCGGTGCCCGGGGCCGGAGTGATGTGCGGGCCGGCCGCCCGGCCCGTCTCCGTCGATGCCCGGGGCCGGGTGAGGTGCGGACCGGCGGTCCGGATCGGATCCGTTGGTGCGCGGGCCGGGGTGATGTGTAGAAAAGGGTCCATGCCGATTCCCCAGGGACCCTTCACCGGCCGTACCGTCACCGACCTCGCCCGGGAGCTGCGCGACCGGAAGACCACCTCCGTCGATCTGGTCGAGCAGGCGCTCGGCGCCGTCGCCGTGCTCGATCCGGCGCTGAACGCGTTCGTCACCGTGGACGCCGGCGGGGCGCTCGAGGCCGCGCGCCGGGCCGACGAGGAGCTGTCCGGGGGCGGCGACCGGGGGCCGTTGCACGGGCTGCCGGTCGCGGTGAAGGACATGATCATGGTGGCGGGGGTGCCGGCGACCATGGGTTCGCGGCACTTCGCCGGATACGTCCCGGACGCCGACGCGGCCTGCGTGACGGCGCTGCGGGAGGCGGGCGCGGTCGTCGTGGGCAAGACCACCACGCACGAGTTCGCGTACGGGCCGACCGGCGACCGTTCCGCCACCGGCCCCTCGCGCAACCCGTGGGACCCGGAACGCATGTCGGGCGGCTCCAGCGGCGGCAGCGGGGCGGCCGTCGCGGCGGGCATGGTGCCGCTGGCGCTCGGCACGGACACGGGCGGCTCCGTCCGCATCCCGGCGGCCGTGTGCGGGATCGCCGGGTTCAAGCCTGCGTACGACGCGATCCCGGCGGACGGCGTCTTCCCGCTCTCGACGACGCTCGACCACGTGGGCGTGCTCGCGGGCACCCCCGACGACTGCCTGATCGCCTACCGCCACCTGGCCGGGGACGGCGGCGGGCCGGGCAGGGAGGGAACGGAGCCCGTGCGGGTGGCGTGGCTCGATCCCGGTGCGGTCTTCGACGGCGATCCCCGGGTGACGCGGACCGTACGAGCCGCGTCGGGGGCCGCCGACGAGGTGCGGCTGTCGGAGGAGGTCGCGGCGGAGCTCAGGGAGACGTACCTGGCCATCCAGAGCTGCGAGACCGCCGCCGTGCACGCCGAGCGGCTGGAGCGGGCGCCCGAGTTGTTCGACGCCGAGGTGCTCGAACGCCTGCGCGCCGCCGCCGAGCTGCCCGGCTGGCGCTACGTCCGCGCGCTGGAGGCCAGGCGGCGGCTGGCCGGCACGGTGGGGGCGCTGTTCGAGCGGCACGACGTGCTCGTGCTGCCGGCCGTGCCGATCGTCGCGCCGCCGGTCGGCGCGCGCGAGATGGAGGTGGACGGGCGCTCCGTCGCGGTGCGGCCGGCGCTGCTCGCGCTGACCAGCCCCTGGAACGTGCTCGGCTTCCCGGCGCTGACCGTCCCGGCGGGGACGGTGGACGGCCTGCCGGTCGGCCTGCAGCTCGTCTGCCGTCCGGGCGACGAGCCGCTGCTCTTCGAGGCGGCGGCCCGCGCCGACGCGGCGAGGACCGCGCGGACGGCGGGCTGACGGACGGCGGGCTCACGGACCGACGGCACCGGTCGGACGGCCGGACGGCCGCCGCCCCGGCCGGCCCCTGAGGACCGCGGTCAGTGCTCCTGGGCCGGGCCGGACGGGGGCGAGGAGGACGGGTCGAGCGGGCCGGGGTCGAGGGCGCTGAAGATCCCGGCCTCCAGCCCGGTCCCGTACCCGGTCAGGAACGCGTTGCGGTATTCCTGGTCGCCGATCGCCGCCCGCGCCCGCCGTTCGCACTTCTCGCGGGCGCTGACCCACTCGTGGATGCCGAGCTGCGCCCGCCCGATGGTGTCCCACACGTGCTGGGCCAGCCCCAGCCGGCGGGCGGCGGACGCGCCCTGCCCCGACGCGGCGGCGGCGCAGGCCAGCACGTCGAGGGCGAGCGCGATGCCGACGCTGTCGTGCAGCCGGTACTTGACCTCCAGCGCCGCCCGCGCGTGCGTCTGCGCGTCCTCGAAGCGGCCCAGCGTGAGCTCGGCCTGGGCGCGGAAGAGGTCGGCGTAGGCGCGCATCCACCGTTCGCCGCGCTTGTCACACTCGGCGCACATCTCCTCCAGCACCTTGACCGCCTCTTCGACGCGGCCCTCGGCGGTGTGCACGTGGCACTGGCCGAGGCGGGCCAGGAGGCTGGGCAGGCTCAGCCCGTGCTCGGGCCGGTGCACGGCCAGCAGGCTGTCGGCCAGGGCCAGCGCGAGCGACAGGTCTCCTCTGATCGTGGCCGCCGCCATGACCATGGCCTGCGCGGCCAGCGCCGCCTCGGTGTCGCCGAGCCGTTCGGCCGCGCCCGCGCACTCCGCGGCCCAGGCCATGCCGGCGGTGGCGTCGCCCTGGACGACAAGGGTCAGGCTGCACACCCACAGGGCTCGGTTGCGCACCGCGCTGGGCTCGGTGTCGAGGCGCAGGGCACGTTCCAGGTAGTGCTGGCCCTCCCGCAGGAAGCCGCAGGGGTACCAGAAGAACCAGAGCGCGGCGGCGAACTCGAGC
Source organism: Nonomuraea fuscirosea (assembly GCF_035917475.1). NCBI lineage: Bacteria > Bacillati > Actinomycetota > Actinomycetes > Streptosporangiales > Streptosporangiaceae > Nonomuraea > Nonomuraea fuscirosea. The sequence goes on from NZ_CP109074.1 coordinate 5,487,558, forward strand.
GCGCTGTGGTCGTCCGGGGTGCTGAGGCTGTGGTCGAGGGCGGTGCGCAGGTTGTCGTGCTCGACGGTGGTGCGGTCGTTCCAGTCGATCTGCTCGGGGCCCAGCCAGGAGGCGTCGCCGCGGCGGGCCAGGTCGAGATAGAAGTCGCGGTGGCGGCGGCGCAGCTCGTCCTGCTCGCCGAGGGCGCGCAGCCAGATGGCGCCGTACTCGCGGATGGTGTCCAGCATCCGGTAGCGCTCGCCGCCGCCGGTCGGCGCCCAGATGAGGATCGACTTGTCGGCCAGCCCGGCCAGCAGGCCGACGATGTCGGCGGCGGGCAGCAGCTCGTCGGCGCAGACATCCATGGCGGCCTGGTCGTCGAAGCTGCCCGCGAACACCGAGGTCCGCGCCCACAGCAGCCGCTCCTCGGGGGTGCACAGCTGGTGGCTCCAGCCGATCGCGGTGCGCAGCGCCTGGTGCCAGGGCGGGTCGGCGTCCAGCACCTCGTCCTCGGTGTCGCCGAGCAGCTCGAACCGGTCGTCCAGCCGCGCGGCCAGCTCGGCCGGGGCCAGCTCGCGCAGCCGGGCCGCGGCCAGCTCGATCGCCAGGGGCAGCCCTTCGAGCCGCCGGCACAGACGGGCCAGCTCGGTCCGGTCGCCGTCGCCGACGGCGAAGCCGGGCACGGTGGCCGCGGCGCGCTCGGTGAGCAGCCGGACCGCCTCCTGCGGGCCTTCGCCGTCGTCGTCGGGGACGGGCAGCGGGTCGATGATGAGCACCTGCTCGTCCGGCACGCCCAGCGGGCGGCGGCTGGTGGCCAGGATCGACAGCCGGGGGGCGGCGACGAGCAGTTCGCGGGCCGTCCTGGCGCAGTCCTCGATGAGGTGCTCGCAGGTGTCCAGCACGAGCAGCAGGTGCCGGTCGCCGAGGTATTCGGTCAGCACCTCCAGCATCGGCCGGGTGGTCTGGTCGGCCAGGGGCAGCGACTCGGCGATCGTGTACGGCACCAGCGCCCCCTGGTCCAGCGCCGAGAGCGGCACGAACCAGGCCCCGTCGGCGAACCCGGGCCGCATGAGGGCGGCGGCGCGCAGTGCGAGCCGGCTCTTGCCGACCCCGCCCACCCCGGTCAGCGTCACCATGCGGAACTCGCGGCATAACCGGCGGATGCGGGCCAGCTCTCCGCGGCGGCCCACCAGGCTGGTCGTCTCCGGCGGCAGATTCCCGCTGTGCCGCCCACCCATCGTCATGGCCCTCACCTGTCCGGCTCGCCCACCTTGCCGCCTCGGTGAACAGCAGCTTGCCGGACGCGGCCTGGATCCGCCACGAAAAGTGAGAAAGTGACTACGCGTCAGGGCCGTAGTGAAGGCGGGGAAACCTCTAGGCAACAAACCAAGCGCTTGCTACGCTCCGCCCATGGTGTCCACGATCGTCTGGGGTACCGGCAACATCGGCCGCGCCGCCATCCGCGCCGTCGAAGCCCATCCGGCGCTCGAACTGACCGCCGTCCTCGTCCACGACCCGGCCAAGCTCGGCCGCGACGCCGGCGACCTGGCCGGCCTCGGCCGCCACCTCGGCGTTCCGGCCACCGGCGATCCCGAGGCGGTGCTGGCGACCGGCCCCAGGGCCGTCGTGTACGCCGCCTCGGGCGACATCCGCCCGGCCGAGGCCCTGGCCGACATCGTCACGGCCGTGCGCGCCGGCGCCGTGGTCGTGACGCCCTCCCTGTACGCCCTCTACGACCACCGCAGCGCCCCGCCCGACATGCGCGAGCCCGTGCTGGCCGCCGTCAAGGAGGGCGGCGGCTCGCTGTTCGTCTCCGGCGTCGACCCCGGCTGGGGCAACGACGTGCTGCCGCTGCTGGTCAGCGGGCTGGCGACCACCGTGGACGCCGTACGCTGCCAGGAGATCTTCGACTACTCCACCTACGACCAGCCCGACGCGGTCCGCTACCTGGTCGGCATGGGCCAGCCGATGGACTACGAACCACCGATGATCGCGCCCACCGTGCCGTCCATGGTGTGGGGCGGCCAGATCCGGCTCATGGCCAGAGCCCTGGACGTCGAGCTGGACGAGATCCGCGAGAGCGTGCACCGACGCGAGCTCGACGCCACCGTGACCACCGCCTCGATGGGCGCGTTCGAGGCGGGCACCCAGGGCGCGGTGCGGTTCGAGGTGCAGGGCGTCGTGGACGGGGAGGCGCTGATCGTGATCGAGCACGTCACCCGCATCCACCCGTCCTGCGCGCCCGACTGGCCGCTCCCGCCGGACGGCGTGGGCGCGCACCGGGTGATCATCGAGGGCCGGCCGCGCATCGAGGTCACCGTCGAGGCCGCGGACGAGGACGGCAACCGCTCGGCGGGCGGCAACGCGACCGCCGTCGGCCGGCTGGTCGGCGCCATCGACTGGCTGGACCAGGCCCCGCCAGGACTGTACGACGCACTCGACGTGCCCCTGCGTCCCGCCACCGGCAAGCTCGGAAGGAGACGGTCATGAAGATCGACATACCGGAGGGCAAGGACGCCATCGCGTACGTGTGGGGCGAGATGGTGCCCGGGATCGGCCCGGCCGCCTCGCGCTTCTCCCTGTCGGTCTACACCCACACGACCCTCGGCCTGCGTGAGTTCGAGGCGGCCAGGCTGCGCGTCGCGCAGATCAATGGCTGCGCGTTCTGCCTGGACTGGCGGACGGAACGCGACGGCGTCAAGGTCGAGGAGAGCTTCGCCGACGCGGTGACGCACTGGCGCACGACCGGCGACTTCGACGAGCGCACCCGGCTGGCCGCCGAGTACGCCGAGCGGTACACCCTGGACCCCCACAACCTCGACGAGGAGTTCTGGGACCGGATGACCGCGCACTACAGCCAGCTGGAGATCGTGGAGCTGAGCATGAGCATCGGCTCGTGGCTGGCGTTCGGCCGGCTCAACCACGTCCTGGGCCTGGACACCGTCTGCCAGTTGCCCAGTGGCGCTTCGCCCGCACCAGAGCCGAGAGTGAGGCCGGCCAGATGAGTCAGAACGAGCTCTCCCGCCGCGGTTTCATCGCCGGGACCGGCACCCTGCTGGGCACCGCCGCCCTCGGGGTGCACGCCCCCGCCGCCCGCGCCATCGCCTCGGGCACGCAGGTCCCCGCCCTGGTCATCGGCACCGGGTACGGCGGCGCCGTCGCCGCCCTGCGCCTGGCCCAGGCGGGCGTGGACGTCCACATGATCGAGATGGGCATGGCCTGGGACACCCCCGGCACCGACGGCAAGATCTTCTGCAACACGCGCGAGCCCGACTACCGCTCCTATTGGCTGCGCACGAGGACCAAGGCCCCGCTCAACTACTTCCTCGGCTTCCCCATCGACCGCGACATCCCCCGCCACACCGGGGTCCTGGACGCGGAGGAGTTCGGCGGCATCACCGTCTACCAGGGCCGCGGCGTCGGCGGCGGCTCCCTGGTGAACGGCGGCATGGCGGTCACCCCGAAACGGGCGAACTTCGCCTCCGTGCTGCCGTCGGTGAACGCGAACGAGATGTACGACGTCTACTACCCGCGCGCCAACGCCGGCCTCGGCGTCGGCACCATCGACCCGGCCTGGTTCGACAGCACGGCCTACTACCAGTACGGCCGCGTCGGCCGTAAGCACGCCCAGCGCTCGAACTTCCCGTTCGTGTTCGTGCCCGACGTGTACGACTGGGACTACATGAAGGCGGAGGAGGCCGGCACCGTCCCGAAGTCCGCCCTGGCCGGCGAGATCCTCTACGGCAACAACCACGGCAAGAAGTCGCTGCAGAAGACCTACCTCGCCCAGGCCAAGGCCACCGGCCGGGTCACCGTCTCGCCGCTGCACCGGGTCACCTCGGTCGCGCCGGCGTCGGGCGGCCGGTACACGGTGACCATGGAGCAGCTCGACACCTCCGGGAACACGATCGCCACCAAGACCGTCACCGCCGACCGGGTGTTCTTCGCCGCCGGCAGCGTCGGCACCAGCAAGCTGCTGGTCAAGCTCAAGGCCACCGGTGTGCTGCCCAACCTCAACGGGGAGGTCGGCAAGGGCTGGGGCGACAACGGCAACGTCATGTGCGGCCGGGCCAACCACTTATGGGACCCGACGGGCTCGCTCCAGTCGGCCATCCCGTGCTGCGGCATCGACAACTGGGCCGCGGGAGGAGCGTTCGCCGAGGTGGCGCCGCTGCCGACGGGCATCGAGACGTGGGCCTCGTTCTATCTGTCCATCACCAACAACCCGCATCGCGCGCAGTTCTCCTGGAACGCGAGCGCGAACAAGGTGGAGCTGAACTGGCAGACGGCGTGGAAACAGCCGTCGATCGACATGGCCAAGACGATCTTCGACCGGATCAACGCCAAGGAGGGGACGATCTACCGGACCGACCTGTTCGGCGTCTACAAGATCTGGGGCGACCACCTGACCTACCATCCGCTCGGCGGCGCGGTGCTGAACCGGGCGACCGACAACTACGGGCGGCTGACGGCGTACCCGGGGCTGTACGTCATCGACGGGGCGCTGATCCCCGGCAACACCACCGTCAACCCGTTCGTCACGATCACGGCGCTGGCCGAACGCAACATCGAGCACATCATCGCCACCGACCTCTGACCCGCCCGATCGAGCCGCCCGATCGACCCGCCCGAGCGGCCCTCCGGGGCCGCTCCCCCGGCCGGACGTGACGCCCCCGCCGCGGGCGGCCGCGTCCGTTCCCCCGGCCGTGACCCGCCGTCCACCTGGCAGGGCTACCGTGCGCGTCATGACGATGCGCAGGTTGCTCGCGAGCGTGCTGGCCGGGGTCCTGGCCGGCGGTAGCGTCGCGGTCGTGCTGACCCAGACCTCTCCCGCCACGGCCGAGCGCCGCGGCCACGCCCCGCTCGTGATCGGCCACCGGGGCGCCAGCGCCCACCGGCCCGAGCACACGCTCCTGTCGTACGAGGCCGCCATCGCGATGGGCGCCGACTACATCGAGCCCGACCTCGTCTCCACCAAGGACCACGTGCTGGTGGCCCGGCACGAGAACGAGATCTCCGGCACGACCGACGTGGCCGCCAGGCCCGAGTTCGCCGGACTGCGCACCACCAAGACCGTGGACGGGCGGCCGGTCACCGGCTGGTTCACCGAGGACTTCACGCTGGCCGAGCTGAAGACGCTGCGGGCCAAGGAGCGCGTGCCCGACCTGCGGCCGGGCAACACGGCGTTCGACGGGCTGGCGGAGATCCCGACGTTCGAGGAGGTCGTGCGGCTGGCCGTCGCGCACGGCGTCGGCGTCTACCCCGAGACCAAGCATCCGACCTACTTCGACTCCATCGGCCTGTCGCTGGAGGAGCCGCTGCTGGACGTGCTGGGCCGGCACCGGGTGCGGAAGGCGTACATCCAGTCGTTCGAGACCGCCAACCTGCGTGAGCTGAGCGGCCGGACGCGGCTGCCGCTGATCCAGCTCATCAGCGCCGGCGGGGCGCCCTACGACTGGGTGGCCGCCGGCGGCACGCGGACCTACGACGACATGGTCACGCCCGAGGGGCTGCGCGAGGTGGCCCGCTACGCCGACGGGATCGGCGTGGACACGCGGCGGGTCGTCCCCGTGGACGCGGCCGGCCGGACGCTGGAGCCCTCGACGCTGGTCGCGGACGCGCACCGCGCGCGGCTCGACGTGCACGTCTGGACGGTGCGTAACGAGAACTCCCAGTTGCCCGCCGACCACCGGCTCGGCGATCCGGCCAGCCCGGCCTATCCGCGGGCCACAGGGGACGTCATGGGGTGGCTGTCGCGGCTGGTCGAGCTGGGGATCGACGGCGCCTTCTGCGACGACCCGGCCATGGGCCGCGCGGTGGTGGCCCGGCACCCGGCCTGAGCGGTCGCTGATCAGGTGCGGCGCCAGCGGGATTCGCCGAAGCAGTAGCCGGCGAACAGCAGCAGCCCGAGCGCCACCACGACCAGCAGCCACGGCCCGACCGGCGTCTCGGCGAACTCGCGCAGCGTCGCGTCGATGCCGCCCGCCTTGTCCGGGTCGTACGTGAGCGCCGCCTGGACGACGAGGACTCCGGCCAGCCCGGCGATCACGCCCCTGGCCGCATAGCCGCCGACGCCGAGCCGTTCCATGATCGTCCTGGCACGCGGCGACATGCGGCCGAGCTCCAGCTCCTCCTTGAAGCCCTTCGTCACGCCCCGGTGGATCCAGTAGACGCCCAGCGCGATCAGGCCGAGCCCGACCGCGCCCACGATGATCTGCCCGCCGGGCAGCTCCAGCAGCTTGGCCGTCAGGTCCTGCGACTTCTGGTCGTCGGACTTCGCCTTGTGCGTGGTCAGCACGCTGATCAGGGTGAAGACGAGCAGCCCGTACACCACGACCCGGGCGACCGCCTCGCCCTTCTCGAGTGCCTTGCCGGAGCCGAACAGCGCCTCCGACGCCTGCCAGAGCGCCAGCGCGACGAATCCGGCCGTCATCACCCACAGGATGACGGCCCCGAACGGCAGCCCGGCCAGCGTGGTGATCGCACCCGCCTTGTCGGCCTGCTGCGAGCCGTCGCCGGTGGCGATCTGCAGGGCCACCACGCCGATCAACGCGTACAGCACGCCGCGGCAGGCCAGGCCCACCCGGGTCAGCACGGCCATGGGCCGGCTGGAGGTCGCGCGCCGCGTGGCGGCCTTCGCCTCGCGACCCGCCTGTTCCGCTGTGTTCACGCTTCCTCCCAAGAGAACGCTCATTCGTTGCCGGTCCCGAGTGCCCTGGAACGGGGCGTCTAGGCGTGGCGAACCCGTTTCCGCAGGTCTTCCCGCTGGTCACAGCGGCCCGGTTACAGTGGAGCGGTGAGCTGTGATCAGCACGGCCTGGCCATGACGGGTGCGGGCGCCGCGGCGGTGCGGCACTACGACCGGGCGATCGACGAGTTGCTGCGGTTCCGGGCCGAGGTGGACGCCGAGTCGGGGGCCGCGCTGGCCGAGTCGCCCGACTTCCCGATGGGCAACGTGCTGGCGGCCTACCTCGGGCTGCTGACCACCGAGGTCGAGGACGCGCGCACGGCCCGGGTCCGGTTCGAGGCGTTCCTGCGCAGGATCGACGCCACCTCGCTGCTGCCGCGTGAGCGCGCGCACGTGGCGGCCGTGCGGGCGCTGTTCGGCGGCGACTACCTGACCTGCGGCGAGCTGCTGGCCGGCATCGCGGCCGAGCATCCGCGCGACGCGCTGGCGCTGGCCGCCGGCCACCAGATCGACTTCTTCACCGGCGACGCCCGCATGCTGCGCGACCGGATCGGCGGCGCGCTGAACGCCTGGCACGAGGACGATCGCCACTTCGGTCACCTGCTCGGCATGTACGCCTTCGGTCTGGAGGAGGCGGGCCACTACGACCGGTCCGAGGAGGTCGGCCTGCGGGCGGTGGAGCTCGACCCGCGCGACGTGTGGGGCATCCACGCGGTGGTGCACACGTACGAGATGCAGGGGCGCTTCGGCGACGGCCTGCGCTACCTCGACGCCCGGATGGGCGACTGGTCCACCGGGACGTTCTTCAACGTGCACAGCTGGTGGCACTACTGCCTGTACGCGCTGGAGAGCGGCGACGAGCGGCGGGTGCTGGCGATCTACGACGCGGTGCTCGCCGACGGGCAGTCCTGCATGGAGCTGCTCGACGCCGCCGCGCTGCTGTGGCGGCTGCACCTGGAGGGCTCCGAGCAGCCGGAACGCTGGCGGGTCCTGGCCGAGGCGTGGCCGCCGCGCATGGGCGAGCCGTTCTACGCCTTCAACGACATGCACGCGGTGATGTCGTACGTGGGGGCGGGGCGGATCGCGGAGGCCGAGCGGCTGATCGCGGGGCGGGAGGCGTACGTGGCGCGGCCGCGTCCCGGCGTCACCAACCACGCCATGACGCTGCGGGTCGGGCTGCCGGTGTGCCGGGCGATCGTGGCGTTCGGGCGGGGCGACCACGAGGCGGTGGTGGAGCTGCTGCATCCGATCAGGCACCGGGTCGGCGAGTTCGGCGGCAGCCACGCCCAGCGCGACGCCGTGCAGCGCACGCTGCTGGAGGCGGCCCTGCGGGCGGGGCGGCGCGATGTGGCCAGGGTGCTGGTGAGCGAGCGGATCAGCGTGCGGCCGTGCAGCCCGTACAACTGGCTCAAGCAGGCCTCGCTGGCCGACGCGATGGGCGACGGGGCGGCGGCGGCCGTGGCGCGCACGCGGGCACGGGAGCTCGCGGCGGGCGGGGGCCGGATCGCCGGCTCCCCCGGGTAGCGCTCACACCGGCGGGCCGCCCGCTTGGCCGGCCCCCGAGTGACGCTCCCGCCAGTGGGCCGCCCACCCGCCGGCCTCCGAGTGGTGCGCGTGGCCGGCGGGGCGCTCGCTTGTCGGACCCGGCGAGTAGTGTTTCCGGACATGAACCGGCAACTCACCCTGATGGTCGTGCACGCCCACCCCGACGACGAATGCCTGACCACGGGCGGCATCCTGGCCCGCTACGCCGAAGAGGGCGTGCGCACCGTGCTGGTCACCTGCACCAACGGTGAGCAGGGCGACGACCAGAACGGCGTCAAGCCGGGCGAGCCCGGTCACGACGACGCGGCGGTGGCCGCGAAGCGGCTGGAGGAGCTGCGCGAGTCCGTGGGCCACCTGGCCGTCGAGCACCTGGAGCTGCTCGGCTACCGCGACTCGGGCATGGAGGGCTGGGAGGCCAACGGCCATCCCGACGCCTTCGCCAACGTCCCGGTGGAGAGCGCCGCGGCCCGGCTGGCCGCGCTGATGGAGCACTACCGGCCCCAGGTCGTGGTCACCTACGACGAGACCGGCGGGGGCGGCTACGGTCACCCCGACCACGTGCAGACCCATCGCGTCACGGTGGCCGCCGTCGAGCGCAGCGGCATCCCCGACAAGTTCTACTACACCGCCATCCCCAGGGCGTCGATCATGCGCATGTTCGAGCTGATGAAGGAGAGCGGCGTCGACGTCGGCGACTTCGACCCCTCCGGCGACTTCGGCACCCCCGACGAGCGCGTGACGAGCGTCGTCGATGTCGCCCCCTACGTCGAGCGCAAGCTCAAGGCGCTGCAGGCGCACGAGAGCCAGGGCGACAACATCTTCCTGCTGCGCATGGCGGAGGACGTGCGTATGCAGGCGTTCGCGCACGAGGCGTTCGAGCGGGTGCTGAGCAAGGTCGACGCACCCGCCCACGAGGAAGACCTGTTCGCAGGCCTCCGCGACTCCTGACGCCACCGGCGCCCCGACACGTCCGGCCTGGTCCGGGACCACCCGATCGGGGACCACCCGATCGGGGACCAGCCGGTCCGGGACCACCCCGTCCGACCGGGACCTGCGACCGCCCGACCGGTGCACGTCACCACCCGGGCGGTGATCTCAACGGCCCGCGGCATGACCTCGACGGGTTCGGGCCGTGACTTGACGGTCTCGGTGGTGAAAGTTTCAGCGGGCCGGTGGTCGCCGCCGGCGATCACCGCAGATCGCCCGATGTCTCCGGAGCCGGACGGCCGGGCGGATTGTGATGCGGTGACCGGTGCGCGTACGGTGCTGACATCCGCCCGGTGGCCCGGTCAAGGAGTCCGTCATGCGCGCGAGAGTCGTCCCGGCCCTGATCGTGATGCTGCTCGCGCTGGGCGTCGACGTCCCGGCCGCCCACGCCCTGGGCGGCTTCGACTTCTCCAGGGCGGAGGTCTCCGTCACCGGCCTCCAGGTGCCGTGGGCGATGGCGTTCCTGCCCGACGGCAGCGCGCTCGTCTCCGAACGGAACACCGGGCGCGTCATGCGCGTGCGTCCCGGCCAGGCGCCCGCCGCCGTCGCCACGATCAGCGGGGTCAGCGCGTCGGGCGAGAGCGGGCTGCTCGGCCTCGCGGTCTCCCCCGGCTACGCGCAGGACGGCTGGGTGTACGCGTACTTCACCAGCACCAGCGGCGACAACCGGCTGATCAGGTTCCAGCTGAGCGCCCCGCAGACGCAGACGGTGCTCTTCTCCGGGGTGCCGAGCGCGACGATCCACGACGGCGGCCGCATCGCGTTCGGCCCCGACGGCATGCTGTACGCGGGCACCGGCGACGCCGGTAACACCGCCAACGCCCAGAACCTGGCCAGCCCGGCCGGGAAGATCCTGCGCATGACGCCCACCGGCGGTGTCCCCTCGGACAACCCGTTCCCCGGCTCCCGCGTCTGGAGCTACGGCCACCGCAACGTACAGGGCCTGGCCTGGGACGCGCAGGGCCGGATGTACGCCACCGAGTTCGGTCAGAACACCTGGGACGAGATCAACCAGATCGTCGCGGGCGGCAACTACGGCTGGCCTTCCTGCGAGGGCGACTGCGGCAACACGAACTTCCGCCGCCCGATCGTCACCTGGCCGACCGCGCAGTCCTCGCCGAGCGGGCTCGCGTACGCGAACGACACGCTGTTCGCGGCGGCCCTGCGCGGGCAGCGCCTGTGGACGGTGCCGCTGACCGGCGCCGGCACGCCGGGCACGCCACAGGCCGAGTTCACCTCTCAGTACGGCCGGCTGCGCGCGGTCGCGGCCGGGCCCGACGGCTGGCTCTGGGTGGCGACCAGCAACCGCGACGGCCGCGGCACCCCGGTCGCCCAGGATGACCGGATCATCCGCGTCCCGCCGGCCGCCGGCGGCACCGACACCGCCGCGCCCACCGCGCCCGGCGACCCGGCCGCCACCGGCACGACCGCCACCACGGCCACCCTGACCTGGACCGCCGCCACCGACGACGTGGGCGTGACCGGCTACGACGTGCTGCGCGCCCCCGGCACCTCCGGCGCCTTCACCCAGGTGGGCACCTCGGCGAGCACCACGCACACCGACACGGGGCTGAGCGCGGGCACCGCCTACCGCTACCAGGTCCGCGCCCGCGACGCGGCCGGCAACGTGTCACCGGTCTCCGCCACGGTCACGGTCACCACCACCGGCGGCAGCCCCTCGGGCGGCTGCACGGCGACGGCGTCCGTCCAGTCCCAGTGGGGCACGGGCTACGTCGTCCAGCCGGTCACGGTCACCAACACAGGCACGGCCGCGACGACGGGATGGACGGTGACGTTCACGCTGCCGGCGGGCCACACGGTCACCGGCTCGTGGAACGCCGTCCTGACCACCTCCGGCCAGACCGTCACGGCCGGGAACACGACGCACAACGGCGCCCTCACCCCAGGCCAGAGCACCACCTTCGGCCTCCAGGCCACCCGCCCGACCGGCGACACCCGGCTCCCGGCCACCTACACCTGCACCTGACCGCCTCAGCCAACCGGCCCACTCGAATCCCCCACGACAGGCGGCTCATCCCAGTCCCGCGCTCACCTCCACGGCGGGCGGAGCGGACCCGGGGGGCGGAAGCTCGCCGGAGCCGCGGGTGAGCAGGCGGGTGGGGACGACCACGCGGCGGGCGCGGGAGCGGTCGCCGTCCAGCCGCGACAGCACCAGCTCCGCCGCCGCGGCCCCCACCGCCGCCGGGTCCTGGGCGACCACCGTCAGCGGCGGGTCCAGGACCTCGGCCAGCGGCAGGTCGTCGAAGCCGACGAGCGCGACGTCCTTGCGCCCGGCCCGCGCCAGCGCCAGCACCGCCCCCATGGAGGCGAAGTTGTTCCCGGCGAACAGCGCGGTCGGCGGGTCGGCCAGGGCCAGCAGCCGGAGGGTGGCACGGGCGGCGGCCTCCATGTCGTGCCCGGTGTCCACGAGCGATCGGTCGAACGGCAGGCCGGCCGCCTCCAGGGCGTCGCGGTAGCCCTGGAGGCGTTCGCGCCGGGTGTAGAGGGTGGCGGGCACGTCGCCGACGAAGCCGATCCTGCGGTGGCCGTACCCGATCAGGTGGGCGACGCCGGCCCTGGAGCCCTCCCGGTTGGCGCTGACCACGCAGTCCGCGGTCAGGCCGGCGGCCGGCCGGTCGAGGAAGACGATCGGCAGCCCGGCCACCCGTTCCGAGCGCAGGTGACGGTGGTCGCCGCCGGCGGCGGGGACGACCATGAGGGCGCTCACCCGGCGGGCCAGGAACGTGGCGATCAGCGACTGCTCCAGCCCGGCCGTCTCGTCGGAGGAGCCGACGATGAGCGTGAGCCCGCGCGCCCGTACGGCGCTCTCGACGCCGCCCGCGACCGTGCCGAAGAACGGGTTGCCCATCTCGGGGATGACCAGGCCGATCGCGGCGTCGCGCGCGCCCACCCGGGTGTTGCGGGCCATCAGGTTGGGCTGGTATCCGAGCCGCCTGACCGCCGCCAGGACGCGCTCGCGCGTCTCGACGGCGACCGGGCCCTCGTCGTTGAGCACCCGGGAGACGGTCTTGGCGGTGACTCCGACCTCGCGTGCCACGTCTGTCATCGTCGGACGCCGCATTCGGCTCATCAGAAGCCTCCGAAGAAACCCCCGCCTTGAGGCGAGGGAGGAATCGGACTCCTGCGGAGCAGGGCAGGAACTGCCGATTCGCCGACAGCCGAACCGACATATCGAACATGAAAGCGAATTCTCCTTGATCGTTCGATAGGATGCCAGGCATGGCGCAGATCGTGAAGCGGGCCTACAAGTACCGCTTCTACCCCACCCCCGAGCAGACCTCGCAGCTTGCCCGGACGTTCGGCTGCGTCCGCTTCGTCTACAACAAAGCCCTCGAAGAGCGCACCCGCGCCTACGCTCTGGAGGGCAAGCGGGTCTCCTATGCGGAGTCGTCGGCGATGCTCACGGCGTGGAAGCGCAGCGGCGAGTTCGGCTTCCTGCGCGAGGTGTCGTGTGTGCCCTTGCAGCAGGCGTTGCGCCATCTGCAGACGGGGTTTGCGAACTTCTTCGCCAAGCGGGCGAAGTACCCGGTCTTCAAGTCCCGTAAGAAGTCGCGGGCGTCGGCGGAATACACCCGCTCTGCCTTCCGCTGGCGGGATGGGGAGTTGACGCTGGCAAAGATGGACGCCCCGCTGGCGATCGTGTGGTCGCGTTCGCTGCCGGAAGGCGCGCAGCCGTCCACGGTGACGGTGTCGAAGGACGCTGCGGGGCGCTGGTTCGTGTCGATCCTGGTGGAGGAGACGATCGCCCTGCTCGCTCCAGTGCAGCAGGCGGTGGGCGTGGACGCGGGCATCACCTCGCTGGCCACCCTGTCCACCGGAGAGAAGATCATCAACCCCCAGCACGAGCGCCGCGACCGGCGCAAGCTGGCCAAAGCCCAGCGGGCGCTGTCCCGCAAGGAGAAAGGCTCGAACAACCGGGCCAAGGCCCGCCTGAAGGTAGCGAAGGCGTACGCCCGGATCGCCGACCGGAGAAGAGATCATCTGCACAAGGTCACCACACGGCTTGTTCGCGAGAACCAAACGATCGCCGTGGAAGACCTGACCGTCCGCAACATGGTTCGCAATCACTCGCTGGCCCGCGCCATCTCCGACGCGGGCTGGCGACAGATGCGGTCGATGCTGGAGTACAAAGCGCGCTGGTACGGGCGCACGCTGGAGGCGGCAGACCGCTGGTTCCCCTCCAGCAAACTGTGCTCCGTGTGCGGCTGCGTGCAAGAGAAGATGCCGCTGAACGTCCGGATGTGGCAGTGTGCCTGCGGCGCGCTCCATGACCGGGATGTGAACGCGGCCCAGAACGTGCTCGCCGCCGGGCTGGCGGAGAACTGAAACGCCTGTGGAGCCGGTGTAAGACCTCAACGAGACCCCTCTCGGGCGGGCGACCGGCGGTGAAGCAGGAAGACCCATGGGCGACCGTGGGACTCTCCCTCCTTTGGCAGGGAGAGGATGCCAACCTAGATCCGTTACAGGCCGATCGCCTTGGCGGCGCCCTCGTCGTGGACCACGGACTTCCCGTCCGACAGCTGGAGCGCGCCGGTCATGATGGCCACCACCTCGGCCATGCTGTGGTCGCGCGGGCTGAGCTCGGCGACCCTGCGGCCCAGGCGCTGCACGTGGACGCGGTCGGCGATCTCGAACACGTGCGGCATGTTGTGGCTGATCAGCACCACCGGGGTGCCCCGGTCGCGGACCTGCCGGATGAGGTCGAGCACCTGGCCGGACTCCTTGACGCCGAGCGCCGCCGTGGGCTCGTCCATGACCACGACGTTCGTGGCCCACGCGACCGCCCTGGCCACGGCCACGCCCTGCCGCTGCCCGCCGGACAGCGACTCGACCGGCTGGGTGAGCGAGCGCAGCCCGATCTTGAGCTCGGCCATGTGCCGGGCCGACTCCTCCCGCATGCGTTTCTTGTCGAGCATCCGGAAGACCGTGCCGAGCAGGCCGGGTTTGCGCACCTCCCGGCCCAGGAACATGTTCGTCGCGATGTCGAGCGAGGCCGCGATGGCCAGGTCCTGGTAGACGGTCTCGATCCCGTGCCGGCGCGCGTCGAGGGGGTCGCGGAAGCGCACCGGCTCGCCGTCCAGCCGGATCTCGCCCGAGTCGGGCTGCAGCGCGCCGGTCAGCGCCTTGATCAGGCTGGTCTTGCCGGCGCCGTTGTCGCCGATGACGGCCAGCACCTCGCCGGGCATGAGGTCGAAGTCCGCGCCGTCGAGCGCGGTGACGTGACCGTAGCGCTTGACCAGGCCGCGCGCCTGGAGGATCGGCGTAGGCGGGCTCGTCATCGGTTCCTCCTGCGGGAGAGCTGGTCGACGGTGACCGCGAGGATCACCAGGATGCCCGTGATGAGCGTCTGGTAGATCGACGGTACGCCCATGAGCTGCAGCCCGTTGCGGAAGACGCCCACGATGAGCGCCCCGACGAGCGTCCCCAGGACCAGGCCCCGCCCGCCGAACAGGCTGGTGCCGCCGAGCACGACCGCGGTGATGCTGTCCAGGTTGTCGGTCTGGCCGGCCTGGGGGTCGCCGACGCCGGTCCGGCTGACCAGGAGGAGGGCGGCGATGCCGTAGACGAGGCCGGCCACCGTGTAGACGCCGACGGTCAGGCGGCCGGTCCTGATGCCGGTCAGGCGGGCCACCTCCGGGCTGTTGCCCAGCGCGTACACGTGCCGGCCCCACGCGGTGGAGCCGAGCAGGTACGCGAACAGCACGAACAGCAGGATCGTCAGCAGCGAGCCGTAGGTGACGTTCGTCTGACCGACCTGGAACGTCTGCCCGAGCACTGTCAGCAGCGCGGGCAGCTCGGTCACCGTCTGCTCGTTGGAGTAGATGTGCGTCAGGGCGAAGACCACGTTCAGCATGCCCAGCGTCACGATGAACGGCGGCAGCGAGATCCGCGTCACCAGCAGCCCGTTGACCAGCCCGAACCCGGCGCAGACGGCGAGCCCGGCGGCCAGCGCGAGCACGGGCGGCAGGCCGGTGTCCACGGCCAGCTTGGTCATCACGATCCCGCCGAAGGCCATGATCGCGCCACAGGCGAGGTCGATGCCCGCGGTCAGGATGATCAGGGTCTGCCCGATGGCCAGCGTGCCGACCACCATGACCTGCTGGATGATCAGCGAGAAGTTGGGGCCGGTGAAGAACTGGCCGCTGTTCACGCCGAAGAACAGGCAGGCCAGCAGGAGCGCCACCAGCGGGCCCGCGACCGGGGTGGCGGCCAGGCGGCGTGGCAGCGTCGTGTGGGTCGTCGCTTGCGTCACGGCCATGCTCAGCCCCAGCAGTTGGCCAGGCCGAAGGCGGTGTCCTCGGCGTCGACGCCGGTGACGGCCTTGTCGGTGATGAGCGTGACGCCGGTGTCGGTGTAGCCGCTGGCCTTCTGGCCGCTCTTGGCGAACGTGGCCACGGCCTTGACGCCCTCTTCGGCCATCTTCAGCGGGTACTGCTGGCTGGTGGCGGCGATCTGGCCGGACTGCACGGCCTTGGTGCCGGTGCAGCCGCCGTCGACGGAGACGACGAGCACGTCCTTGTCGCGGCCCTTGGCCTTCAGCGCGGTGTGCGCGCCGAGCGCGGCCGGTTCGTTGATGGTGTAGACGAGGTTGATGCCGGGGGCCTTCTGCAGGCAGTTCTCCATGGCGGTCTGGCCCTTGGCCTGGTCGCCGCGGGTGTCCTGGGAGCAGACGATCGACGGGTCGCCCTCCTGGACGCCGAACCCCTTGAGGAAGCCGTCGTGCCTGAGCTGCCCGACGGTGATGCCGGGGGCCAGGTCGAGGGTGGCGATCTTGGCGGGTTTGCCGGCCATGGCGGCCTTGGCGTACTGGCCGATCAGCTCGCCGGCCTTGAAGTTGTCGGTGGCGAACAGCGCGTCGGTGGCGTCCTGCGGCTCGGTGGGGGTGTCGAGGGCGATCACGAGGACGCCCGCGTCGCGCGCCTTCTTGATCGCCGGGACGATGGCCTTGGTGTCGCTCGGGGTGATGAGGATGCCCTTCACCCCGGCGGCGACCATGTTCTCGATCGCGGTGATCTGGCTGGCGTTGTCGCCGTCGAACTTGCCCGCGGCGCTCATCAGCTCCAGGCCGCCGGCCTGGGCGGCCTTCTGCGCGCCTTCCTTCATCTTGACGAAGAACGGGTTGGTCTCGGTCTTGGTGATCAGGCCGACCTTGGTGGCGGAGGCGCTCTGCGTGCCCCCTCCTCCGCCGCCGCCGCAGCCGGCGACGAGCAGCACGGTGACCAGGATTCCGGCAGGAAGCTTCGCGTTCATTGCGGTTCCTAACAGGGGGGATTCTATGTCATCGTTGACATATGTCATCGTTGACATCGGCTGTGCTGCGATGATGAGCTTCGATCCGGGAAACGTCAATGCCCTGGTGCCGTAACGAATCGGCAACAGGCGGCGAGAGGCAGGCCGCACCATGATCGCTGTCCTGGGCGAGTGCGTCGCCGACGCCTTCACCGACCACCGCCCCGCCGACCCGCCTGTCCGCCCGTCCGACGGGCCGTCGGACGGGCGGACAGGCGGGTCGGAGAACGGGCCGGCGAGCGGGCCGGCGGGCGGACCAGAGGACGGGCCAGAGGACGGGCCGGCGGGCGGACCGGCGGGCGGACCGGCGGGCGGACCAGGCGCCAGGCCGGTGGGGATGGCGTTGCGGGTGTTGCCTGGTGGCGGGCCGGCGAACACGGCGGTGGCGCTGGCTCGGCTGGGGACCGCCGCCCGGTTCCTGGGGCGGCTCTCCCATGACGTCTTCGGCGACCTGTTCCGGGCGCACCTGACCTCCTCGGGGGTGGACCTGTCGGCGGCCGTCGCGGCCGGCGAGCTGAGCACGCTGGCGGTCGCCGCGCTCGACGCCGACGGCCGGGCGGTCTACACCTTCTACGCCGACGGCACCGCCGACTGGGGCTGGACCCCGGACGAGCTGGACGGCGACCGGCTCGGCCCGGCCTCCTGCCTGCACACCGGCTCGCTGGCGCTGGTCAGGCGGCCGGGGGGCGAGGCGGTGGAGGAGTTCGCCCGCGCCGTGCGCTCCCGCGCCACGGTCTCGATCGACCCCAACGTCCGTCCCGGCTTCGCCACCAGGGACGACTACCGGGTGGAGCGCTGGTGCGCGTGGAGCGACATCCTCAAGCTCAGCACCGACGACGTGGACTTCCTGCTGCCCGGCGTGCCGTACGAGCGCGCCTGCGACACCTGGCACGCCGCCGGCGCCCGCCTCGTCGTCGTCACCAAGGGCGCGGCGGGCGCGCTGATCTCCCTGGACGGCGAACGGGCCGAGGTGCCGGCGCCGCGGGTGCGGGTCGTGGACACGGTCGGCGCGGGGGACGCGTTCACCGCCGGGCTGCTGCACGACCTGGAGGCGCGGGGCCTGCTCGGGGGCCGCCTCGACGCCCTCGACCTGGAGACCGCCGTGGCGGCGGCCACGTTCGCGGCCGAGGTGGCGGCGCTGACGTGCTCGGTCCCCGGGGCCGACCCGCCCTGGCGCGACCAACTGACCGGACGTCAGTCGCCTGGCACCGTGCGGTAGCCGTTCCAGACGAAACGGGCGGTCGTCACCGCGTCGTCGCCGTCGCCCGTGATGAGCTGGTGGATCGCGATCCCGTCCAGCTCCCGGTACTCGCACCACTCGTGGTCGGAGGTGAGCACCAGGTCCAGCCCCAGGTCCACCAGCAGGTCGAACACCTGCCCCCGGTTCGTCCTGTCCACCCCGACGAACACCTCGTCCAGCAGGATGAACCGCGGGCACCCCGGATCGGTCTGATAGTGCGCGGCCACGGCGGCGAACAGCGGCAGGTGCAGCGCGATCGCCTTCTCCCCGCCCGACAGCGCCCCGTGCAGCTTCCTGGTCAGCTCCTGCCAGCCCTGCCCGTCGCCGCGGTCGAGCCGGACCACGAACCGGTGCCAGGCCGTGTAGTCGAGCACCTTCATCAGCTGGTCCTCCCAGCTCGCCGAGGAGTCGTCGGCCCGTGCCTCCTCCACGCGGTCCATGAAGAAGACGTACAGGGCCTCCTTGTCGGCCTCGCTCAGCCCGGCGGGGTCGCGCAGCAGCAGGTCGCGGGCGGCGCGGGTGCCGGGCGCCTGGGCAGGGTCCACCTGCCACACCAGCCGCACCGCCACCCGGGAGGCGGTGCGGACGCGTTCGAGGCGCTGGTTCATGCTCTCGACCAGCGCGGTCGCCTGCCTGATCCGGTCGGCCAGGTGCCGCCGCGTGTCGCCGGCCAGCGTGCGGTCGAACAGGTCCCGTTCGGCCTCCGTGATGTCGGTGCGCCGCTCGTCGCGCTCCTCGCGCAGCACCTGGCTGAGCGCGGCGGCGCCGGCCCGCACGCCGCTGACGGTGGCGGTGAGCACCTGCACGTCCTCCTCCGGGGTCAGCTCCAGGTCCGCGCGACCGGCCAGGATCTCCCTGGCGTGGTGGAAGGCGTCCTGCAGCCGCGTCTCGGCCTCCCTGACGTTCTTGTGCTCGTACGGGACCGCCGCCAGCTGCTCGGCCACCGCCCTGGCCGCCTCCAGCACGGCCCGTGTCCCGGCCTCCGGCGCCAGCTCGATCGTCACCCCGGCGTCCGCCGGCAGGTGCCCGGCCGCCAGTCGGCGGAAGCGCCCGGACACCTCGTCGCGCGCCCGCCTGGCCTCGGCGTGCCGGTCCTCGGCGGTGCCGAGCTCGCCCCTGAGCCGGCCGAGCTCGGCGTTCAGCTTCGCCAGGCCGTCGTTGATCGACTTGATCAGGCGCCGGCAGGCTTGGTGAGCGCCCTGGGCCTCGCGCAGCCGCTCCAGTACGTGCGCCTGCCCGGCCCCGTCCTCGCGATCGATTTCCGACGTGTCCCCAGATCCGTGTCCGGAGCCGTCGGCGGAGCCGGTCGCGCGATCGATGCCCGGCTTGATCGCGGATTCGATGGCGGTCAGTCGTTCGGCCAGCACCATCGCGGCGGCGGCGGCCTCCTCGGCCCGTTCGACCGCCTGGACGGCCAGGCGTTCGTACTCGCCCGCCGTCGCCTCGGCCTGCTCGGCGCGTTCCCGCGCGGCGCGGGCGTCGGCGCGGCGGTCGTGCCAGACGGTGCCGGTCGTCTCGGTGCCGCGCAGCGCCTCCTCCAGGTTGTCCAGGGCGGGCGGCGCGGCGGGCAGGGCGTGCCGGTCGGCCAGCTCGGTGAGGTGGCGCAGCGACCGGCCGACGTCCTGCTCACGCTCGCGCAGGCGCTGCTCGCCGGCCCGGAGCCGGTCCTCCAGCAGCGCGACCTTGCCTACCGCGCCGTCGAGGTCCTGGAGCGCGTCGGCGTACGGCGTCCGGTCGGGCCTGCGCCGCAGCTCGGCGGTCAGCGTGTCGCGGTCGGCCTCGATCACGGCGAGCAGGTGGTCGCACTCGGCGATCCGCCCGGCGAGCTCGCCGAGCCGGTCGTCGAGCTCGGCGACGCGGCGGCGCCTGGCCCGCTCGCGGGCGGTGGCGCCGATGTAGGAGGGCTCGGGCTTGACCCAGCGGCCCGTCGCGGGGCCCAGCCGCCAGGTGCCGTCCGCGCCGATGACGGCGGGGTGGTCGACGCCGATCGCGGTGGGCGCGAACGCGATCCCGGCCAGCACGGTGTCCGCGGACACCGGCGAGTCGGCCTCGGTGAACAGCACGTGCGCCAGGCTGTAGCCGGGCGCGGGCCTGGACAGCGCGGCCACGGCGAACGCGTCGTGCTCGCCGGAGTCGAACCCGCCGTCGGGGCGCAGCCACAGGTCGAGCAGGCCCGACGCCTCCAGCGCGGCCTCCAGCCCGGCCTGGGCGACGGGGTCGAGCCCTGACCTGAACGCGATGGCCCGCCACAGCGGGGTGCCCGGGCGTCCCGGTCTGGTGGCGGTGGCGCGAGCGTGCGGGGCGGGCGGCTCCAGTACGGCCTGGTCGGTGAGGCTCTCGCGCTCCTTGGCCAGCTCGGCGCGCTCGGTGAGCAGCCCGGCGCGCCGGCTCGTGACGTGCTGCTCGCGGGTGGTCAGCTCGACGGCGGCCATCGTCCGGGCGGTGCCGACCAGGTCGTCGGCCCGCCCGAAGTCGGTGGCCAGCCCGGCGAGCGTGCCGGGGTCGAGCTGGAGCTGCGCGCAGCCGCCCGCCCAGTCGGCCAGGGCGGCGGCCAGATCGCGGGCGCGTTCCTCACACCGGCGCCCGGCCTTCTCGTGCGCCTCCTGGGCGGCGGCCAGGTCGTCGCGGGCCTGGTCGCGCTCGTGCTCGGCGGCGGTACGACGCCTGACGGCCTCGTCGTGCCGGACGGCACCCGCCCTGACGTCCCTGATCTGCGCGGCCCGGCTGGTGACGGCGGCCCGCAACAACTCCCGCGCCCGCCGCACAGCCGCATCACAGTCCGGCACCCGACCGCCGGACACCCGATCAGCGGGCCCGCCACCGCCGGCCCCGGAGACCGGGCTACCACTCGCATGACCGCCGAACGCGGGCGCGCCGGACGCGGGGGCGGAAGACGCGGGCGCGCCGGAGGCGGGGGCGGAGGATGCAAGGGCGCCGAACGCGTGGGCGCCCGACGCGAGACCACCGGAGGCGGGGTCGGTGGGAGCGGGCTGGGTGGGGTCGTCCGGGTGGAGGGTGGGGGTGGCGTCGGTGACCGTTCGTTCGGTTTCCTCGTGGACGCTGAGCAGGCCGGCGCGTTCGGCCGCGTGGCGGGCCTCCGCGCGGGCGCGGTCGGCCAGGGCCGCGGCGGCGCGGGCCGTGCCGGCGGCGCGGGCCGACAGCTCCTGCTTGGCCGTCACGGCACGGGCCGCCTGGCCGGCCTGGTCGCGCAGGCGGGCGGCCAGTTCGTGCGCGGCGCGGGCCTCGGTGCGCAGCCGGTGCAGGTCGCCGCCCGTCCGGTACGCCTCGCTCTCCTTGAGCCCGTCGATCTGCGCGGCCAGGGCCAGCTCCTGGGCCTCCTCCTCCCCCAGCCGCAGCGTCGTGGCATCGAGCTCCCGTTCGGCCTCCTTGAGCCCGTCGCGCCTGGCCCTGACCTCGGCGGCGAGCGTCTCCAGGGTGTGGCCGGCGGAGGTGACGGCGTGGGCGGCGGCCCGCAGGACCCGCTGGGCGTAGCCGCGCTGCCGGACGGCCAGCCGGTCGGCCTCCTCCACGTCGCGGTCGAGCAGCCGCAGCTCCTCGCGCCGGCGGTCGAGCCGTTCGAACCCCTCGGCGATCTCGTGGATCTCGCCCTCGCCCAGCGGCGGCAGCGCGCTGGACAGCAGCTCCGACAGCAGCCCGGGGTCGAGCCGCTCGGACAACTTGGGCGTGCGGAGCTGGCGCAGCGCGGTGAGCAGGGAGTCGTAGCGCTGCTCGTTGAGCCCCGGGTAGAGCGTCCGGCGTACGGCGGTGCGGTAGGAGGCGGCCGACTCGTGGACCGTTCCACAGCCGTCGAGCTCGTCGGCGAGCTGCGCCTTGGTCAGCGGCTGGCCGGCCTCGCCGCTGAGACTGACGCCGTCGGGGGCGCCGACGCGGGCCTCGGTGGTGAAGTAGGTGGCGGTGACGTTCTTGGTGTGGACGGTGGCCTGCAGCCGGGCGCCGCAGGTGAACCAGCGGCCGTCGGCGTGCCGGAACTCCAGCCACACGTAGCCGACCCGGGTGGCGCCGCCGGCGCCGTCGCCCATGAGGTTCCAGTGCATGGTGCGCTCGGTGCCGCCGAACGTGGACAGCCGGCTCGGCTTGAGGCTGGCGTCCAGTACGTAGGGCAGCAACAGCTCCAGCACCTTGGACTTGCCGCTGCCGTTGGGCCCGCGCAGCAGCAGCCGCCCCCGGTGGAACTCGAACACCTCGTCGTAGTAGCGCCACACGTTGAGGATCCCGGCGCGTACGGGAGTCCAGCGGGCGTCCATCCCGTGCGCGGGGCGCGACGGGGTGAGCTCGGTGACCGTCAAACTTCCTCCTGTACGTGCGTAGCCTGAAGCTGGAGGCCGGAGTTCTGCGGACGGTTGCGGTAGCGGGCGGCGGCGGGCAGGGCGGCGATCCGGCCCCCGGCGCGGCGGGCCAGCCCGAACGACGTGAGCACCTCCAGCGCGTCGGCGGCCAGCCGCGGCCCGCCCCCGTCGGACTGGTACGCCTTGGCCCACTGGGGAAAACGGCGCAGCAGCCCGGCCGCCTCGGCGTCGAGCCTGGCGTCGGTGACGGGGCCGGAGGTGACGAGCAGGTCGAGCATGAGGAGGGCGGCCACCTTGGCGTGGCTGCCGTCGTCGGGGAAGCGGGTGTCGGTGGCGATGCCGTCGGGGTCGATGAGCAGGAAACCCTCGGCGCGCTCCTCCAGCACGAACCCGGCCTCCCCGGCGGCGCGGCGCAGCAGGCGGCGGCCGGTGAGGGAGTCGGCGTAGGCGGCCTGGTCGGGGGTGAGCTCGTCGCGGTGGACGACGGGCTCGTCGAGCAGGCGGCGGATGAGCGAGTGGCGGGCCCAGAGATTGCGCTGTGTGGCGGTCGGCTCGTCGCCGCCGTAACGCGCCTCGAACGTCAGCTCCGCCGTCACAGGCGACCCCTCCCCCACCGACCCCTCCCCCACCGGCCCCTCCCCTGCCGGCCCCTCCCCTGCCGGCCCCTTCCCTGCCGGTCCCTTCCCTGCCGGTCCGGCGCTCGCCGCCGGATGCCCGCCGGGCAGCGTGGCGGCCACACGGGAGGGCGGGACCGGGGCGGCCAGGAGGCGGATCACCCGGGTGGTGTCCACCCGGTAGAGCACCTTGGCCTCCTCGTCGTCCAGGTAGGCGTCGGTGGCGCCGTCCATGGCGGTGAGCACCCCGTAGTGCTCAAGCAGCTTGAGCGCGTCCACGAACGCGGCCCGCTCCTCGCTCCTGACCGGGTCGAACGCGGGCACCCCGTCCTCCACCGCCGCCGCCTGCACGACCCGCTGGGCCAGCATCCCGATCGTGGTGACCGGCGAGCTGAGCAGCTCGGCCGCGCACAGGCAGAGCAGCGTGTAGCGGCGGCGGTCGAAGGGCGCCCTGGTGGTACGGCGGCGGCGCGCCGGCCGGGTGGCGCCGGGCTCGGTCTTGACCTTGACCAGCCGGGCGTACCCCTGGCGCGGCTCCACGACCAGCCGCCAGCCGCAGAAGTAGTCGAACCACTGGATCAGCGGCTGACGCCGCTTCCTGATGAGGTCGAACGCGGCCGGGTCGTCGTGCCGGGACACCAGCGGGCGGCCGAGCAGGGTCCTGATCGCGCGGGCGATCTCCTCCTTCTCGGCCCGGACGAGCTGGTTGGCCAGGCTGCTCATTCGCCCGCCGCCCGCCCGCGCAGGCCCGCGCCGCCGCGCGCCTCGCCCAGGGAGCGCACGTCGATGAGGTAGTCGGGCCCCCTGAACCAGCCCGCGGGCGTGCGCAGCACCGCCACCGCGCCGTCGTCGGGCGCTCGCAGCACGATCTCGACCCGTCCGTCGGAGGTGACGGCCCGCCGGAAGCCGGTGGAGTCGGGCCGCTCGGCCAGGGCCCGGCCGAGCAGGTCGAGCAGCCGCCCGAACGTGTCGTGGTCGAGGTCGCCCATCCGCGACAGCCGCATCGCGCCGGTCGTGACCAGCGCCGCCCAGGCGGCCTCCAGTTCGGCCCGCTCCCGTCCGGCCAGCGCCCTGCGCTGGGCCCGCAGCGCCGCCACATCGCGCACCCGGCCGGTCCGGCCCATCCGCTCGGTACGGCCGCGCGAGCGCAGCAGCGCCGACACCTCCACCGGCTCGGCCCGCGCCCAGGGCACCCCGGCCGGGATCAGCTCGGCGTCGGCGTGCCCGAGGTGGGCGTGGCGGGCCGAGCCGAGCCCGAAGGCCGCCTCCCACAGCCGGTGCGCGTCCTGCTCGCCGGGCGCGGCGGCGAACCAGCGGGCCAGCGTACGGAAGTCGGCGGCGGCGCTGGAGGAGCGGCGGCGCGAGTCGGTGATCCGGTCGAGCACCTGGAGCAGCGAGACGATGGCCCGCCGCGCCACGTCGTGCAGTTGCCGCACGCGCGGCCGGGGGTCGGCGGACCCCTCCTCGGGCGCGAACCACTGCCGCAGCCCCTCCCACCTGGCCTGTCTCGCGGCCAGCCACGGGGTGGCGTGGTCGGCCCCCGGAACCCTGGGCAGGTCGGCGCCGTCGAGCGCGCGGGCGTGCAGCACGCCGACGCCGTGGCCGGCCACGGCCCGCACGCCGGCCGCGACGGCGTCGCCGCGCTGCTCCAGGTTGGTCACGAACTCCTGGAGGTAGGCCACCGTGGCCGCCTTGACCTCGTGGAACGTGGCCAGGTCGGCGCCCTCGACACGCAGCAGCCGCTGCAGCTCACCGTTGAAGCGCTGGGTGTTGCCGCGCAGTCCTTCGAGGTGGCCTTCCAGCTCCTGGAGCGCGGTGAAGATGCGCCGGTCACGGCCGGGGTCGGGGTCGCGCAGCAGGGCGTCCAGCTCGCGCAGCCGGTCGGCGATGGCGTCGAGCACGGCCGTCTGCAGCGCGCCGGCCGACTCCAGCGCGGCCATGGCGTGCCGTACGCCCGCGACCGCCGCCTCGCCCCGCCTGGTCAGCGAGTAGTGCAGGTTCTTGCGCTCGTACTCCTCGGCGGTGGCGAAGCTGCCGGCGTGGTTGAAGATCACGTCGAGCAGGCCCCAGCCCGCGAGCTGCTTGAGCGTGGCGGCCAGCTCCTGCTCGCGTACCGGGGCGTACCATCCCGACTCGCGCAGCCGTTCGCGGACCTGCTCGACCGTCAGGGCCGTTTCGAGCCGTTCGCCGGCCTCGCCGAAGGCGTGCAGGACCGCCGTGTGCAGGTCGGCCCGCTCGGTGGTGGTGAACCGGAACATCTCCGGCGGCACCCGTGGCGGCTCCGCCATCGCCCCGCTCCCCTCGCCGCACGATTGTCCGGACGCCACCGTAGCGGGAGAGACCGGCGGCGGGACCGCTGTTTGCGAGCAGATCACGGGCGTTCGGCGCTCGCATGGGGACGCCGGGGGGCGATCTGGCCGGGTTCGGGATGGGGCTTGTCGCTCCGTCCCACGACGGGGTAACGTGCGGTTTTGTCCACAGTTATCGATAACAGCGCGGAGAGTAGCCGGACGGTGGCGGAAGCGAAGGCGACGATCTACACGGTCGCGCGGGCGGTCGGTGTGAGCGCCCAGACGGTGTCGCGGGTCCTCAACGGGACCGGCCAGGTCAGTGAGAAGACCAGAGCCGCCGTGCTGGCCGCGATCGAGGCGCAGGGTTACCGGCCCAACGCGGTCGGCCGGAGCCTGCGCGCCTCCCGTACCCCGATGGTCGGGGTGCTGGTGGCCGACATCGGCAACCCCTTCTACGCCCGGCTGCACCGCGCCATCGAGCGCCGGCTGTCCGGCAGCGGCTACTCGCTGATGCTGATGAACTGCGACGACGACGCCCGCATCGAGCGCCGCCAGCTGGAGCTGCTGCGCTCGTACCGGCCGACGGGGCTGGTCATCGTCCCGTCGGTGGGCAGCTCGCTGAGCGCGGCGGACCTGCCGGCGTACGGGCACGTGGTGAGCGTCAGCCGGGTGCTGGACGGCCTGCCCGTGCCCGCCGTCGTCACCGACGAGCGGGAGTCCGTCAGGGCGGCGGCGGAGGAGCTGATCGCGCACGGGCACACGGAGCTCGCCCTGATCTCCGGCCCGGAGCAGGCCTCCACCGCCCGCGCCCGCGAGGAGGGCTTCCACGAGGCGCTGGCCCGGCACCCCGGGCGGCGCGGGATCGTCCGGCACACCGACGGGACCAGGGCGGGCGCGCAGGCCGCGGCCGGCGAGCTGCTCGGCACGCGACCAGGCTCGGCCGCAATGGGCCCGACCGCGACGGGCCCGACCGCGATGGGCCCGACCGCGATGGTCGGGTTCAACGCGCTCGTCACCGAGGGGATCGTCAGCGCGATCATGGCGGCCGGTCTGCGCTGCCCCGAGGACGTCTCGGTGGTGGGGTTCACCGACGCCGGCTGGATGACGCTGCACCGCCCGCCCATCTCCGTGATCGACCAGCCGGTGGAGGAGATGGGCGCGCTGGCCGGGCGGCTCCTGCTCGACCTGGCCGCGGGCGAGAGCGTCGCCCCCGGCCCGCGGGTGGTCCCGAGCACCCTGATCCGGCGCGGCTCCGTCGCCGCACCGGCCATGAAGATCGCCGGGCCGGCCACTCAGGTCGACGAGCCGGCCACTCAGGTCACGGGGCCGGTCACGGGGCCGGTCACGAAGACCGCCGCGCCGGACACGAACGAGGAGAGGTCATGAAGATCGACCGGGTGGAGACGCACGTCGTCACCGAGCGGCTGCGGACGCCGTTCGGCATGTCCCAGTGGCACTGGGAGACGCGCTCCAGCTGCCTCGTCGAGATCGTGACCGACGAGGGCGTCACCGGGTGGGGCGAGTGCTTCGGCCCGGCCGAGGGCAGCCGGGCGCTGATCGAGACGGTGTTCGCCCCGCTCCTGATCGGGGCGGACGCGTTCGAGCACGTGGCCCTGTGGGAGTCGATGTACAACCGCAGCCGCGAATGGGGCCGCGCGGGGGTGCCGATCGCCGCCGTCTCCGGCATCGAGATCGCCCTGTGGGACGCCGTCGGCAAGGCGCTCGGCCAGCCGGTGCACCGGCTGCTCGGCGGCCGGGCGCCCGCCTCGTTCGAGTCCTACGCCTCCGCGTTCTACTACGACGGCGAGTGGGCCGGCGACCTGGAGGCGGAGGCGCGTCACCTCCTCGATCAGGGCTACCGCCACGTCAAGATGAAGGTCGGCGCCGACCTGCGCTCCGACATCGAGCGCGTGCACCGCGTACGCGCCGCGCTCGGCCCCGGCGTGCGCCTGGCCGCCGACGCCAACCGCGGCTACACGACGGCGGAGGCGCTGGCGTTCGCCCGCGAGACCGAGTCCGACGGGCTGTGGTTCTTCGAGGAGCCGGTCATCCCCGAGGACCTGGCCGGCTACCGCGAGCTGCGGGCGGCCACGGCGGTGCCCATCGCGGGTGGCGAGTCGGCGTTCACCCGGTGGGGCTTCGCCGAGCTGATCGAGTCGCGGGCGGTGGACCTGCTCCAGCCCGACGCCACGGCCTGCGGCGGGCTGCGCGAGACGCTGCTGATCGCCGGCATGGCGAGCGTCCACGGCATCCCGACGCTGCCGCACGTGTGGGGGTCGGCGATCACGGTGGCGGCCGGGCTGCACCTGGCCACCGCGCTGCCGGTGGTGACTCCCTCGCTGGGCCGCACGCCGCCGGTCATCGAGCTCGACCAGGCGCCCAACTCGTTCCGCCAGACCCTGTCGGACCTGGAGATCGGGCCGGTGATGTCCGTGCCCCATGGTCCCGGGCTCGGCATCGAGATCGACCGTTCGGTGATCGAGGCGTACCGGGCCTGACCACCACCACAGTTCCAGCCCTAAGGAAGACCCCGTGCCATCGGATCCGCGTTCCACCCCGCACCCCCTTCCCGCCACCGTCCCCTCGCTTCCGCACAAGTGGCTGCGCATCAGCGGGCTGCTGCTCGTCGGCCTGTTCGTCGCCTACCTCGACCGTTCGAACCTGTCGATCGGGATCAAGAACATCAGCACCGACCTCGGCTTCGCCGGCGACGGCTTCGCCGCCACGTCGAGCCTGGCGCTGACCGCGTTCCTGGTCGGATATCTGATCTCCAACTTCCTCGGCGGCTTCCTCACCGCCCGCGTGGACGCCAAGTGGATCCTGCTCGTCACGGTCGCGGGCTACTCGCTGTGCACGCTGCTCATCGGGTTCACCGACTCCGTGGGCGTGCTCGTCGCGCTGCGCGTGGGCGTCGGCGTGTTCGAGGGGGTCTACTGGCCGCAGCAGTTCAGGATGGCCAAGGCCTGGTTCGACGAGCGGGAGATGACCCGGGCCAGCGCCATGATCCAGTACTACGGGCAATATCTCGCGCTGGCGCTCGGGTTCTTCCTGCTGACCCCGATCGAGGCGTCGTTCGGCTGGCGGCCGATGTTCTGGGCGCTCGGCGCGATCGGCCTGCTCGTCGTCCTGCCGCTCTACGCCCGCTTCCTGCCGACCGCGCCCGGGACCACCACACGCGCCACCCCGGAGGAGCGCGGCGGCGGGGCGGGCGGGCGGCTCACGTTCGCGGCCTTCGGCGGCGGGCGCTTCCTGCTGCTCGTCTTCAGCTACTTCGCCAACGGCATGCTGTTCTGGGGCATCACGCTGTACATCCCGCTGATCGTGCCGACGTTCGGGTTCGCGCCGAGCGTGAACGGGCTGCTGTCGGCGGCGCCGTACCTCGTCTCGCTGGTGCTCACGGTGCCGATGATGCTCCTCGGCGACCGTACGGGGCGGCGCGGGCCGATCGCGGTCTCCGGCCTGGTGGTGGGAGGCGTGCTGCTGGCGTGCGTGGCGCTGACCGGGTCGCCGGTGGCGCAGTTCTCGCTGATCTGCCTCGGGCTGGGCTATTTCACCGCCGCGTACACGCCGAACATCTGGGCGATCGCGGTGACCGACCTGCCCGCGCACGTGGTGGGCCCGGCGACGGGCATCATCAACGGTTTCGGGGCCGGCGGGGGCGGCGTCGTGGCGGGAGCCCTGGTGGGCGCGCTGCTGGCGGCCACGGGGACGTACACGCTGGGGCTGTCGATCCTGGGGCTGGTGGCCATTCTGGGCGGGCTCGCCCTGTTCCTCTACACCAGGATGCGTCCTACGACCCCCGCCGTCCCCGCCGCTTGACCAGGCGGCCGGGTCACGGCGTGGGGAACGGGCCGCGCAGCGAGGGTGCGGAGCCGTCGGCGGACAGGCCGTTGGTGACCCGCAGGAACTCCAGCTTCTCCGCGTCGGCCGAGCCCGCCGCCACCGTGTAGAGGACGAGCCGGACCTCGCACCCGGGGACGGTGAGCACGTCGCAGTCGCACGTCACCTCGCCGACCTGGGGATGCACGATGACCTTGCGGGCGGAGACGTGCCGGCCGACCGCGCCCTCGTCCCACAGCCGGGCGAACTCCGCGCTGCCGGCCCGCAACTCGGCGATGAGGTCGGTCAGGCCGCGATCGGCCGGGTGGTCGACGAGCGCGGTACGCAGGTCGGCGACGAGCGCGCGGTTGAGCCCGTCACCGTCGTTCAGCACGGGCCAGGAGGCCAGCCCGCGCGACCCGGTGGCGAAGACCGCCCGCACCAGGTTCCGCTCGGCCGGTGAGCGCGCGGCGGGATCGCCGATCAGCACCGCCCACGCGGGCGTCCAGGACAGCAGGGTCCAGTCGGCGCTGAAGACGCCCACGGGGAACTCCCCGAGGCGGGCCACCATCCGCTGCACCCCGGCGGGGACGTGCGTGGAGATCGTCCCGTCGCGCGGCGGCAGCAGGCCGGCCAGCCGATAGGCGTGGTCGCGTTCTGCGGGCTCCAGTTGCAGCGCCCTGGCCAGGCTCGCGACGACCTGCGCCGACGGGTGCGTGGCACGGCCCTGCTCCAGCCGTACGACGTAGTCGACCGACAGGCCGGCCAGCTCGGCCAGCTCCTCGCGGCGCAGCCCGGCCGCGCGCCGCCCGGCCCGCGCGATCCGCCCGACGTCGGCCGGAGAGAGGCGGTCGCGCCAGCGGCGCAGCGCCGTTCCCAAGGTCTCGTCCACATCTTCCATCATGCCTCCCCGCCCCGCCGTCCTGCCTGGTACTGGCCGACCCACCGTCGCGCAGGGCACTGGCCCGCCCGCTCGCCACCGGCCGAGAGTGGAGGCATGACCACGACGTTCATCACCGGAGCCAACAAGTCACTCGGGTACGAGACCGCCCGCCGCCTGATCGAGGCCGGGCACACGGTCCTCGTCGGCGCCCGCGACCCGGAGCGCGGCCGGGCCGCCGCCGACGCGCTCGGCGCCCGTTTCGTCCAGATCGATGTGACCGACGACACCTCGGTGGCCGCGGCCGCCACCGACATCGAAGCGCACGAGGGCCACATCGACGTCCTCGTCAACAACGCGGGCGTGCACGGGACGCACAAGCCCGCCGACCGGATCACCGCCGCCGACGCCAGGGAGGTGCTGGAGGTCAACGTGGTGGGAATCGTCCGGGTGACGCACGCGTTCCTCCCGTTGCTGCGCCGGTCGGCGAACCCGGTCATCGTCAACGTGTCCAGTGGCATGGGGTCGTTCGCCGCCACCCAGGACCCCGCGCGCCCGGAGTCGAAGGCCGTCGAGCCGCTCTACTCGCCGTCGAAGTCCGCCGTGACCATGCTGACGACGCAGTACGCCAAGGCCCTGCCCGACGTGAAGGTGAACGCGGCCGACCCGGGCTACACCGCGACCGACTTCAACGCGCACAGGGGGCCGCAGACGGTGACCGAGGGGACCGACGCGATCGTCGAACTGGCCACCATCGGGAAGGACGGTCCCACCGGGGCCTTCCGTGACCGGAGGGGCCCGATGGCCTGGTGAGCAGGGCGGGGAGAAGGGCCGGGCGGCGCGAATTCCTTTACTAAAATCGCTATCCCTTTCCCCGCCGCGCACCTGGGCAAATGCGCGCCCTAAACGATCTGATGGCCCTTGCGATGGATCTTTTCCGTTGCCTATAAAGGTCGTCGAATCGTTTGCCTACCCATGTCTGAGTATGCGAATTCTAAGCAAAGTCATGACGCCCGCGGTCGCGGGCCTGCTCGCCGTGGCGGGCCCCGCCTGCCCGGTCAAGGCCGCGGAGCCCGGCGGGCTTGGCGCTTACTATCGGCAGCGACCGGCCTGGACCGCCTGCGGCGACGGTTACGAATGCGCGGACGTGACGGTCCCGCTCGATTATGCCAAGCCGGACGGCAAGAAGATCAAGATCGCGCTGACCCGTCTTCCCGCCACCGGCGAGAAGATCGGCTCGCTCGTGCTCAACTTCGGCGGCCCGGGCGGCTCGGGCGTGGACGCGCTGCGGGGCAGCGGGGCCACGGTCTCGCCGGCCGTGCGGGAGCGGTTCGACATCGTCAGCTTCGATCCGCGGGGCGTCGGCGGCTCCTCGCCGGTGCGCTGCCTGGACACCGTCAGGCAGGACACCTACCTCGCGCTCGACCCTACCCCGGACAATCGCGCCGAGGCCAAGCGGGCGGACAAGTGGGACAAGGTGTTCGCCAAGTCCTGCCTGGCGCACTCGGGCAAAGCGCTGCTGTCCCACGTGGGCACCGTGGACGTGGCCAAGGACATGGACGTGCTGCGTTCCGCGCTGGGCGACCAGCGGCTGAACTACCTGGGCTTCTCGTACGGGACCTACCTCGGCTCGATCTACGCCGACCTGTTCCCGAAGCGCATCAGGACGATGGTGCTGGACGGCGCCGAAGACCCCTCGCAGCCCGCCGCGGACTTCTACGCCGACCAGGACCGCGGGTTCGACGTGGCGACGAAGTCGTTCCTGCGTAACTGCTTCAGGTCCAAGGACTGCCCGTTCCGCGTGCACACCGTCAAGGCGGCGATGAAGCAGCTCGACGAGCTCTACCGGCGGGCCGACGAGTCGCCGCTGCGCAACGACCACGACGGCAGGCAGGTCAACGAGGCCATCGTGCGCACCGCGGTGAACGCCGCCATGTACCAGGCCTCCAGCTGGCCGCTGCTGCGGCGGGCGCTGGCGAAGGCGTACGAGAGCGGCGACGGCACCAAGCTGCTGCTGCTGGCGGACGGCTACAACGGGCGCATGCCGGACGGCAGGTACGACAACAGCCTCGACGCCCTCATGGCCGTCAACTGCGTCGACCATCCCGAGGAGCCGTGTCCGTACTGGCCGGTCAAGGGCACCCGCTACCCGAAGAAGGTGACGGCCGACGGCGCGCCGCCGATCGTGGTCGTGGGGACCACGCGTGACCCGGCGACGCCGTACAAGCTGGCCAAGGCGCTGGCCGGGCAGCTGTCGAAGGGCGTGCTGCTGACCAACGACGCCGACGGCCACACCGGCTACGCGACGGGCTCGGCGTGCCTGGACGCCAAGGTGGACCGGTACCTCATCACGGCGGTGGCGCCGAAACCGAGCACCTGCACGAACGAGAAGGCTTAGGGGCCGGCGGCACCAGTTCCACCCCTCGGTGTGGGACTGGTGACGTTCGGGTCAATCCCGGCCGCGCCTGCGTGGCCGCGGTGGCGTGGCGGGAGAGATTGGGCGGACGTAACCCGAAATTCCGCCCGAGAGCCCGAGGAGCCCGTGGGTCCCCTGCAGCCTGTCGAGTCGCTGCTGATTCTGCACGCGGTCGCCGCGGCCTGTGCTCCCTGGCTGGTCGTCCGCCTGGGCCGGGCCTCGTTCGCGCTGCTGGCGCTGCCTCCGGCGGCCGGATTCGCGTACGCGGGCTGGACGGGGTGGCGCGGGCTGCCCGCCCGCGAGAACACCCCGTGGGCGCCGGTGGCGGGCCTGGAGCTCTCCTTCCGCGTCGACCCCCTGGCGCTGCTGATGACGGCGCTGGTGACCGGCGTCGGCGTGCTCGTCCTCTGCTACAGCGCCCGCTACTTCCCCGAGGGCGACGAGGGACTCGGCCGCTACGGCGGCGTGATGGTGGCCTTCGCCGGGTCGATGCTGGGGCTGGTCACCGCCGACAACCTGCTGCTGCTGTACGTGTTCTGGGAGCTGACCACGGTCTTCTCCTACCTGCTCATCGGCTCCGACCCGCAGAGCCGGCCGAGCAGGCAGGCCGCGATGAAGGCGCTCACGGTCACCACGCTCGGCGGACTGGCCATGCTGGCCGGGTTCGTGCTGCTGGGGCAGGCGGCGGGGACGTTCCGGATCTCGGAGATCGTGGCCAGCCCTCCCGGCCTCGCTCCGGCCGCCGTGGTGCTGGTGCTGGTGGGCGCACTGGCGAAGTCGGCGATCTTCCCGTTCAGCATGTGGCTGCCGGCCGCGATGGCCGCGCCCACGCCGGTGTCGGCCTACCTGCACGCGGCGGCCATGGTGAAGGCCGGGGTGTACCTGCTGGCCAGGCTCGGTCCCGCGTACGGCGACCTGACGCTGTGGCGGGCGGTCGCAGTGCCGCTCGGCGTGCTGACGATGCTGCTGGGCGGCTGGCGGGCGCTGCGCGAGAACGACCTGAAACGGCTGCTGGCCTACGGGACGGTCAGCCAGCTCGGCTTCCTGGTGCTGCTGTTCGGGGCGGGCACCAGGAGCGCGGCGCTGGCCGGCGTGGGGATGCTGCTGGCGCACGCGCTGTTCAAGGCGGCGCTGTTCCTGGTGGTGGGCATCGTCGACCACGCGGCCGGCACCCGGGACCTGCGCGAGCTGAGCGGAGCCGGGCGGGCGATGCCGTGGGTGTGCGCGGCGGCGGTGCTGGCGGGCGCGTCGATGGCGGGACTGCCGCCGCTGGCGGGGTTCGCCGGGAAAGAGGCGGCGCTGGAGTCGCTGATGGGCTCGCCGGCGCTGGTGGGCGTGGTGGCGGGCTCGGCGCTGACGGCGGCGTACACGCTGCGCTTCCTGTGGGGGGCGTTCGCCGCCAAGCCCGGCGTGCCGCCGCGCCCGGTGCACCCGACGCCGGCGGCCATGTCGGGCCCCGCCGCGCTGCTCGCCGTGCTGGGGCTGGTGCTCGCCCCGCTGACCTCCTGGTACGCCGGCGCGATGTCCGGCTACACGGACACGTA
The DNA here is from genome assembly GCF_035917475.1 of Nonomuraea fuscirosea. NCBI lineage: Bacteria > Bacillati > Actinomycetota > Actinomycetes > Streptosporangiales > Streptosporangiaceae > Nonomuraea > Nonomuraea fuscirosea. The sequence continues at coordinate 5,521,179 of NZ_CP109074.1, forward strand.
CCGCGAAGCGGGCCATCACCCCCATCTCGCGCCGTGGAGCGGCTTCACACCCGCGCTGCTGCTGTCCGCGCTGGCGCTGGCCGCCGGCGTGCTGCTCTTCCTGACCAGGGCGCCGGTGGCACGGGCAGGGGCGGCGCTGCACGTGGCCGACTCCGGCCAGTTCTTCTGGCTGACCGTACGCCGGCTGGACCGCTTCGCCATCCAGCTCACCGGTTTCATCCAGCGCGGATCCGTGCCCGAATACCTGATGCTGACGCTGCTGGCGGCGGTCGGGGTCGGGCTGTTCTCCGTCGTGTACGGCGGCGCGCCCCACGTGGACGTGCCGATCGTGGCCTGGCAGCGGCCCGAGCAGCCGATCGTCGTGGCGCTGCTGGCCGCCGCCGCCGTGCTGGCCCTGTTCTCCCGCGCGTACGTGCTCCTCGCCCTCGTCGTCGGCCTCACCGGCTACGGCACCGCCCTGCTGTTCCTCGCCCACGGCTCACCCGACCTGGCGCTGACCCAGTTCCTGGCCGAGACGCTGAGCCTGGTGGTGTTCGCCCTGGTGCTGCGGCGGCTGCCGATCCAGCCGGTCAGAGCGCGGGTGCCGGTGGCGGTCAGGCTGGCGCTGGGGCTGGCGGTGGGCGTGGTGGCCTCGGGAGGCGGCATGGTGGCCATGGCCGCGCGGGGCACCGAGCCGGTCGGCGCGCTGATGGAGGAGGCGGCCCGGGAGTCCGGCGCCCGCAACATCGTCAGCGCCATCATCCTCGACATCCGGGCGTGGGACACGCTGGGCGAGAGCGCGGTGGTCATCGTGCTGACCCTGGGCGTGACGAGCATGGTGTTCCTGCGGCGCAGGACGTTCGCCATCGAGCGGAGTCCGGCCGGGCACCGCACCGAGGAGCGTCCCCACTGGCTGGCGGCCACGCTGCCGCGCGGGCAGCGGGCGCTGGCGCTGGAGGTGGTGGCCAGGCTGACGTTCCACACCGTGCTCACACTGTCGGTGTTCCTGCTGTTCATCGGGCACAGCGGCGTCGGCGGCGGGTTCGCCGGCGGCATCGTGGCCGGGCTGGCGATCACCGTGCGCTACCTGGCGGGCGGCAGGAACGAGCTGGCCGTGGCCGTGCCGGCGCACGCGGGCGTGCTGATGGGCGCCGGGCTGACGCTGTCGGCCGGCACGGCGCTGATCGGGCTGCTGTTCGGGCGGGCGGGACTGGAGATGCTGGCCACGGACGTGAGCGTGCCGCTGCTGGGGCACGTGCACCTGTCCACCGGCCTGCTGTTCGACCTCGGCGTGTACGTGTCCATCGTCGGCATGGTCCAGGACGTCCTGCGCGGCCTGGGCGCGGAGCTGGACCGGCAGATCGACGCGGAGGAGACCCCGTGACCGCGGAGGAGATCCCGTGAACAGCGTCTCCCTGCTGCCCTTCGCCGCCTGCTGCGTCATGATCACCGTCGGGGTGACGCTGCTGCTGGAACGGAGCCTGGTCCGCGTCCTGGCCGGCGTCATCGTGCTGGGCAACGGGGTCAACCTGCTCATCGTCACCTCGGGCGGCGACGCGGGCGGCCCGCCCTTCGTCGGCCGGCCCGGCATGGCCGACCCGCTGCCGCAGGCCATGGTGCTCACCGCCATCGTGATCACGCTGGGCGTGACCGCGTTCCTGCTGGCCATGGTGCACCGTTCCTGGCAGCTCACCGGCAGCGACGAGGTCCAGGACGACACCGAGGACCGCTGGGTGCGGCTGCGTCTCAGGCGCGGCGAGCTGGGCGACGCCGTCCGCGCGCGGCGCGACGCCTACCGGCGGCTGGTCGTCGAGCAGCGGGCCGAGCTGGCGAACCTGGAGGCCGAGCAGGCCGAGCGGGAGCGGCTGGAGGAGGCCGACCTGGAGCGGCGCATCTCCCGGGTGCACAACGAGCTCGAACAGTGGGCCACCCGGCTGCGCGAGCAGGGCCTGCCGGAGGAGGAACTGCAGTTGCGCCTGGAGGAGGCCGGGCTGCGCGACGACACGGGCGCCCTGTCGAACCTGGAACGCATCGAGCAGTTGCGCGAGGAGTACGAGCGCAGGCGGGCCCGGCAGGCGGGCCGCGAGAAGGAGCTGTTCAAGCAGCTCAAGGCGCGCCAGAAGGAGGCGCGCAAGCAGATGCGGACGGCCATCAGGGAGGAGCGGGAGCGGCAGGCGCTCGCGCAGGACCCCGAACTGGAGGGCGACGACTGACCCATGGACGGTCCGGTGCCCCTTTCCAGCCTGGTCTGCGTGCCCGTGCTGCTGCCGCTGCTGGCGGCGGGGGTGAAGCTGGCGATCGGCGGGCGGCTGCGCCGGCTGCAGTCGCTCATCAGCCTCGTCACGCTCGGCCTCTCGCTCGCCGTCTCGGTGCTGCTGCTGGTCGCGGCCGACACGAGCGGCCCGCTGGTGACCGACCTGGGCGGCTGGGCGGCCCCGGTCGGGATCTGCCTGGTCGCCGACCGGCTCTCCACGCTGGTGCTGGTGGTGTCGTCGGCGGTGACGCTGTGCGTGATGGCGTACTCGGTGGCCAACTCCTACGACGAGCAGGAGCACGACGCGCCGATGGCGATCTTCCATCCGGCGTTCCTGGTGATGGTTGCGGGGGTGGCGGACGCGTTCCTGTCGGGGGACCTGTTCAACCTGTTCGTGGCGTTCGAGCTGCTGCTGAGCGGTTCGTACGTGCTGCTCACCTTCGGCGGCACCGAGGCCAGGATCCGGGCGGGGGCCACGTACACGCTGATGGCGCTGGCCTCGTCGATGTTGTTCCTGATCGCGCTGGCCATCACCTACGGCGCCACGGGGACGCTGTCGATGGCGCAGCTCGCCGAGCGCTTCGCCACGCTGCCCGGCCAGGTGAAGCTGATGGTGGAGCTGACGCTGCTGCTGGCGTTCGCGATCAAGGCGGCGATCTTCCCCATGTCGGCGTGGCTGCCCGACTCCTACCCGACCGCGCCCGCCCCGGCCACGGCCGTGTTCGCCGGGCTGCTCACCAAGGTCGGCGTGTACTCGATCATCCGGCTGGAGGCGCTGCTGTTCCCCGGCGGGCCGGTCTCGACGCTGCTGATGTGGGTGGCGCTGGCCACCATGCTGACCGGGGTGCTGGGCGCGGTGGCGCAGACCGACATGAAACGGATGCTCTCCTTCACGCTGCTCAGCCACATCGGGTACATGGTGTTCGGCGTCGGCCTGTCCACGGTGGCCGGGCTGGCCGGGGCCGTCTTCTACGTGGTGCACCACATCACCGTGCAGACGAGCCTGTTCCTGGTGGTGGGGATGGTCGAGCGGCGCACCGGCACCACGTCGGTGACCCGGCTGGGCGGGCTGATGCGGGCGGCGCCGCTGATCGCCGTGCTGTTCTTCGTCCCGGCGATGAACCTGTCGGGCATCCCGCCGATGTCGGGCTTCCTGGGCAAGCTCATGCTGGTGCAGGCGGGGCTGGCCGACGGAGGGTGGCTGCCGGTCACGCTGGTGGCGGCCGGCCTGATGACGAGCCTGCTCACGCTGTACGCGGTCGCGAAGGTGTGGGGCAAGGCGTTCTGGCGCGGCCCCCGGGCCGACCGCATGGGCCGGGTCGTGGAGAGCGAGGAGGGCACCGGCGAGGACCCGGTCGTGACCACGACCGCGATGCCCGCCGCGCTGCCGCTGTCGGTGGCGGCGCTGGTCACGCTGGGGCTGTCGTTCACGGTGCTGGCAGGGCCGCTGTCGGCGCTGGCGCAGCGGGTGGCGGCGGAGCTGATGGCGCGCGAGCCGTACATCTCGGCGGTTCTGGGGAGGCACCCGTGAGGCGGCGGGTTGCGGGGAGGCGTCCGTGAAGCGGCGGGTTCTGACGACGGTGCGGCTCTTCGGGCGGCGGGTGCCCCTGGCGCTGGTGGCGTGGCTGGCGCTGGTGTGGGTGACGTTGTGGGGCGACCTGTCGGCGGGCAACGTGCTGGGCGGGGTGGTGACCGGGCTGGTGGTGACGTGGCTGCTGCCACTGCCCGTCCTCGACCCGGGCATCCGGATCCATCCGGTGGGGCTGGTGCGGTTCCTGCTCTGGTTCGGCTGGGACATGGTGATCTCGACCGTGCGGGTGGTGTTCTGGGTGGCGCATCCCGGCCGGCCGCCGGCGCAGCTGGTGCTGGTGCCGCTGCGCACGTCGTCCGAGGCCATGACGGTGATCATCATGGTGGCGCTGTCGACCGTGCCCGGCAGCCTGGTGCTGGAGGCCTACCCGAGGGCGCTGATGCTGCACGTGCTGGGGCGGCCCGGCGACGTCGCGGACGCCGTGCGGGCGGATGTGACCCGGCTGGAGTCACGCGTCGTGGCCGCGTTCGGCACCCGCCGGGACCGGAAGGAGCTGGAATGACGTCGGTGTACGCGGTGACGCTCGTCCTGCTGGGGGCCGGGGCGGCGGCCTCGCTCTACCGGGTGGCGCGCGGGCCCTCGATGCTGGACCGGGCGATGTCGCTGGACGTGTTCACGTCGCTGTCGATGTGCGGCGTCGGGGCGTTCGCGGTGGCCAGGGACGACTACTCGGACCTGCCGATCCTGCTGGTCCTGTCGCTGCTGGGGTTCGTCGGGTCGGTGTCGCTGGCCAGGTTCTTCGCGGGGAGGTCCCGATGAGTGTCCCGGTGATGACGCGATGAGCGCGCTGGACGTGGCCGCGGCGGCCTGCCTGCTGGCGGGCGCGCTGCTGGCGCTGTCGGCCGGAGTCGGCCTGGTGCGCTTCCACAACACGCTGAACCGCATGCACGCCGGCACCAAGCCGCAGGTGCTCGGCGTGCTGCTGGTGCTGCTGGCCATGTGGCTGCACCGGCCCACCTGGTCGACCGCCGGGCCGCTGCTGCTGGTCGCGATCTCCCAGGTGGTCACCGTGCCGGTGGCGGCGTACATGATCGGGCGGGCTGCCTACTCGCGGGAGTCGTCCGACGACGACACCGAGCTGCCCGCCGCGGACTGAGCCCCGGGCGGGTCAGCCCCGCCGGTCGAGCGAACCGGCGTCCTCGGACCGGCCCTCGTCGTCGGGGGCGTCGCCCGCCGGCCCGTCCCCGGAGCCGTCCTGCCGGTCCAGGGCGGCCTGGCCGAACCACGTCCACAGCGCGAACGCGGCCAGCAGCCCCGCGGTGACCCACGCCAGCGTCGCCTCGAACAGGTAGTCGATGACGAACATGGTCGACGTGGTCATCGACACCACCAGCGCGAGCGCCCCGGCGATGCCGTACAGGTTGGACCGGCGTACCAGCGTCTCCTTACGCCCCTGCCGGAACAGCACGCGGTGCTGCGCCGTCGGCGCGATGTAGCAGATCGACGCGACCGCGGCGCTGAGCAGCGCCGCGAAGTAGAGCCACCGGTCGGCCTGGTCCATCCGGGCGAACCCGGTGGAGAAGGGCACGGTGAGCAGGAACGCGAACAGCACCTGCACGCCGGTGACCGCGACCCTGGCACCCTGGAGCAGCTCGACGAAATTACGATCCGCGCGCTCCTGATCCGACTCGTTCTTCAACGCCGCCTCCCGCCTTCCACGAGAGACTTCCTCTTCTCTGCCAAAGGGGGCTAAAACCTCGGCAGGAGGACCTTCGCCGGAGTGATCGGAAGCTCGCGCACCCGATGGCCGGTGGCGTGGAAGACGGCGTTGCCGATCGCGGCGGCCGTCCCGACGATGCCGATCTCGCCGATGCCCTTGCTGCCCATCGGGTTGAGCTCGCCGTCGCGCTCGTCCAGCCAGACCGCCTCCACGTCCCGCACGTCGGCGCAGACGGGGACGTGGTACTGGGCCAGGTCGCGGTGCAGGAAGCCGCCGAACTCCGCGTCGGTGAGCGTCTCCTCCATCAGCGCCATGCCCAGGCCCATCGTCATCCCGCCGATGAACTGCGACCTGGCCAGCGTCGGATCCACGATCCGCCCGGCGGCGAAGACGCCGAGCAGGCGCGCGACGCGGATCTCGCCGGTCACCGAGCTGACCCGCACCTCGGCGAACTGCGCGCCGAAGGCGTGCCTGGCCAGCTCGGCGTCGCCCTTGATCTCCTCGGTGGTGTCGGCCCGGCCCTCCTTGCCGTCGCGCTTCAGCTCCTCGCAGGCGCGTACGACGGCCGAGCCCCACGAGGCCGTGCCCATGGATCCGCCCGCCACCGGCGCCCGCGGCAGGTCGCTGTCGCCCAGCTCGACGTGCACCCGCTCCGGCGAGACCTCCAGCGTGTCCGCGGCGATCCTGGTCAGCGCCGTGCGCGCGCCGGTGCCGATGTCGGCGGCGGCGACCTGGACGAGGAAGTCGCCGTCCCGGACGGTCGCCACGGCCTGGCAGGGGCTGCGCCTGGCCGGGTACGTGGAGGCGGCCACGCCGGTCCCGACCAGCCACTCCCCCTCGCGCCTGATCCCCGGCGCCGGGTCGCGGCGCTCCCAGCCGAACCGGCGGGCGCCCTCGCGCAGGCAGCCGACCAGGTCGCGGGAGCTGAACGGCAGGCCGGTGCCGGGCTCGGTCTCCGCGTCGTTGACGATCCGCAGCTCGACCGGGTCCAGGCCGGCCGCGTAGGCCAGCTCGTCCATGGCCGACTCCAGCGCGTACATGCCGGGGCACTCCCCCGGGGCGCGCATCCACGACGGCGTGGCCACGTCCAGCCGGACCAGCCGGTGCGCGGTGCGCAGCGCGGGGGTGGCGTACATGACCCGCCCGGGCACGGTGGTCTGCTCGGCGAACTCGACCAGGGTGGAGCTCTGCTCGTACGCCACGTGCTCCAGCGCCGTGAGCCGGCCCTGGGCGTCCGCGCCGAGCCGCAGCCGCTGGATGGTGGGCGTGCGGTAGCCGGTGACGTCGAACATCTGCTGCCGGGTGAGCGCGATCTTGACCGGGCGGCCCACCGCCCTGGCGGCCAGCGCGGCCAGCACCGCCTGGGGCCTGGTGCTGCCCTTCGAGCCGAACCCGCCGCCCACGTGCCTGGAGACCACGCGGACCCGTTCCGGTGGCAGGCCCAGGGCGGTGGCGATCATGTCGCGGCTGGTCGAGGTGCCCTGCGCGGTGTCGTACACCAGCAGCCGGCCCTCCGCGTCCCAGTAGGCCAGCGCGGCGTGCGGCTCCATCGGGTTGTTGTGCAGGACGGGCGTCTCGTAGGTGACCTCGACGGTGGTCGCGGCCGCGGCCAGGCCCGCCTCGACGTCGCCCTTGCCGGTGTCGGTGGGGAAGCCCGGGTTGACGACGTCCGGCTTGTAGAGGCCGGGATGGTCGGCGCTCAGGGTGACGTCGTGGTCGTCGGGGTCGTAGTCGACGCGGACGGCCGCCGCGGCGGCGCGGGCGTTCTCATAGGTGTCGGCGACGACGGCGGCGACGATCTGCCCGCGGTAGGCGACCTCGCGGTGCTGGAACAGAGCCAGCTCAGGATCGGCGTCCTCGGACATGCGCGGCGGGTCCTCGCAGGACAGCACGGCCAGCACGCCGGGCGATTCCAGCGCGGGCCCGCCGTCGACGCGCTTGATCCGGCCCTTGGCGATCCGGGACTGGACGGCGCAGGCGTAGGCGACGCCCTCGGCCGGGTATTCGGCCGCGTACGTGGCCAGCCCCGTGACCTTGACGCGGCCCTCGATGCGGTTCACGGTGCGAGCTCCTCCAGCGTGGCGACGATCAGGTTGCGGGCCAGCGGCACCTTGTAGGCGTTGCGCGGCAGCGGGCCCGCCTGCTCCAGCTCGGTCTCGGCGGCCTGGAGGAACGCCTCCCCGGTCGCCGGGCCGCCGATGAGGGCCTGTTCCGCGCGCTCGGCCCGCCACGGCACGTGCGCCACGCCGCCGAGCGCGATCCGGCAGCCGGCCACGGCGCCGTCGCGCACGTCGAGCACGGCGGCGACGGACACCAGCGCGAACGCGAACGACGACCGCTCGCGCACCTTCCGGTAGTGCGAGGCGCCCGGGGGCGGCGGCGGCAGCTCCACCGCGGTGATCAGGTCACCGGGTTCGAGCACGGTGTCGCGCTCGGGCTCGTCGCCGGGCAGCCGGTGCAGGCCGGGCATAGGGATGATCCGGTCGCCGCCGGGCCCGGTGACGTGCACATCCGCGCCGAGCGCGGCCAGGGCGACGGCCATGTCGGAGGGATGGGTAGCCACGCAGGCGTCGGACGCGCCGAGCACGGCCAGGCCGGCGTGGTCGCCCTCGATGGCGGGGCAGCCGGAGCCGGGGCGGCGCTTGTTGCACGGCCTGCTGACGTCCTGGAAGTAGGTGCAGCGGGTGCGCTGGAGCAGGTTGCCGCCGACGGTCGCGACGTTGCGCACCTGGCCGGAGGCCCCCGCCAGCACCGCCCTGGCCAGCATCGGGTAGCGGCTCCTGATGACGGGGTGGGCCGCCAGGTCGGTGTTGCGCACGGTGGCGCCGACGCGGACGCGGTCGCCGTCCGTCTGCTCGATCGCGTCGAGCGGCAGGCGGCTGACGTCGAGCAGCCGTTCCGGCTCGGCGACGCCCAGCTTCATCAGGTCCACGAGGTTGGTGCCACCGCCCAGGTACATGGTGCCGGGGGCGAAGCCGCGCACGGCCTCGGCGGAGCTGGCGGCGCGGGCGTACTCGAAGGGCTTCACCGGGCCACCTCGCCGATCGCGGTGACGATGTTGACGTACGCGCCGCACCGGCACAGGTTGCCGCTCATGCGTTCCCTGATCTCGTCGGGTGTCAGCCCCGGGTCGGTCAGGAGGTCCTCGGTGATCGCGCTCGGGCCCGGCTCTCCCAGCATCCCCTCGGCCGAGCAGAGCTGGCCCGGCGTGCAGTAGCCGCACTGGAAGGCGTCGTGCTCGAGGAAGGCCGCCTGCAGCGGATGCAGCTCGTCGCCGTCGGCCAGCCCTTCGACGGTGGTGATGTCGCGGTCGTCCACCGCCACGGCCAGGGCCAGGCAGGAGTTGGCCCGGCGGCCGTCGATCAGCACCGTGCAGGCGCCGCACTGGCCGTGGTCGCAGCCCTTCTTGGCGCCGATGAGGCCGAGTCGTTCGCGGAGCAGGTCGAGCAGCGACATTCGCGGGTCCACGTCCGCCTTGCGCGGCACGCCGTTCACCCGCAGGGTGATCTCCATGGCGCTCGACTACCCGACCTGACGACGAGACAACCTATGAGTGCGGCAAAACATGTGACCGTTCGTCCAAAGATGCCCGTTTTACTGGGGCGGTCGGGGGTAGCCGGGCGGGCATGGTCCTGGCCATGGACGAGCAGGTGACGGAGTCGGCGGCGGTGCTCACCGTCAACGCCGGGTCGTCGAGCCTGCGCCTCGATCTCGTACAGGGCGGGTGCGTGATCGACAGCGCCCGTTCCGAGCGCGCCGTCGACGCCGGCTCGGCCGGGGAGAAGCTGTCGGACTTCCTCGGCGGGCACTTCGACCGCGACGTCAGGGCGGTGGCGCACCGGGTGGTGCACGGCGGCGACGTCGTCCCCGCTCCCGTGGTCGCCGACGACGAGACGGTGCGCGCGCTGCGCGGCCTGACCGGCCTGGCGCCGCTGCACCTGCCGCCGGCGCTGGCGCTGATCGAGGCGGCCCGCGAGCAGTTGCCCGCGGTGCCGCAGGTGATCTGTCCCGACACGGCCTTCCACGCCGGGCTGCCGGAGGAGGCCGCCGTCTACCCGCTGCCGCGCGAGTGGCGCGAGCGGCACGGCCTGCGCCGGTACGGCTTCCACGGGCTCTCCTACGCCTGGGCCGCCGACCGGGTGGCCGAGCTGCTCGGCCGCCCGGTGGCCGAGCTGGACCTGGTGCTGACGCATCTGGGCGGCGGCTGCTCGGTGTGCGCGCTGTCGGGCGGGCGCAGCCTGGACACCTCGATGGGGTTCACGCCGCTGGAGGGCCTGCCCATGAGCAAGCGCTCGGGCAGCGTGGATCCCGGGATGCTGCTCTGGCTGCTGCGGTACGGCGGGCTGACGGCCGAGGAGCTGGCCGAGGGCCTGGAACGCCGCTCGGGGCTGCTCGGGCTGTCGGACGGGCGCTCGGGGGACACGCGCGAGTTGGTCGCCGCCGAGCGGGACGGCGACGAGGCGGCCGGGCTGGCGCTGCGAGTCTTCGCCCACCGGGTGAGCCGGGAGATCGCCGCCGCGGCCACCTCGCTCGGGCGGATCGACGCGCTGGTGTTCACCGGGGAGATCGGCTGGGACCAGCCCGAGGTGCGCGAAGCGGTGTGCCGGCGGCTCGGGCTGCTCGGCGTGCTCCCGCCGGTGCTGGGCAACCGTTCCGACGACGGGCCGGTCAGCGACGGCGGCGTGCCCGTCCTGGTGGTGCAGGTACGTGAGGAGCTGCAGCTGGCCCGCGAATGCCTGCGCGCCCTCGCCGAGGACGACGAGCCGGAGAAGTTCCCGACGGCGGGGTGAGCCGTCCGCCTCCGGGTGAGCGGTCCGGCCGCCGGGTGAGCCGTTCGCCGCCGGTGGTGTCCCCGCGGCCGGTTGTGCCGTTTGTCGGTCGCGGATGGTTGGATCTCCCGTGTGGAGGCGTCCGTCGAGCAGCTCGTCTACGTCCGTGATGACGAATACACCGTCGCGCGCATGAGCGCCGACGGCGAGCCCGACTTCGTGGCCACCGGGCGGGCGCTGGCCGGGGTGCAGCCGGGCGAGACGCTGCGGCTGTTCGGCGACTGGAGCAGGCACGCGCGGTTCGGGCGGCGGTTCGCGGTCACCGGGTGCGAGCGGGTGACGCCGTCGTCGGTCCGGGCCATCCGCATCTACCTGGGCTCGGGGCTGATCAGGGGCATCGGGCCGAGGCTGGCGTACGCGATCGTCGACCATTTCGGCGAGGCCACGCTCAAGGTCATCGACGGCGAGCCCGAGCGGCTCACCGAGGTGGTCAACATCGGGCCGCTGCGGCAGGGGCAGATCGTCGAGGCGTGGCAGGAGCAGAAGGCCATCGCCGCGCTGATGGTGACGTTGCAGGGGCTCGGCGTCAGCCCGCTGCTCGCGGCCAAGATCTACCAGGTCTTCGGGCAGGACGCCGACGAGGTCCTGACCACCGACCCCTACCGGCTCATCGGGCGGGTCAGGGGCGTCGCCTTCCGGGTCGCCGACCGGATCGCCCTGCAGGCCGGGGTGCCCGAGCGCAGCCCGCAGCGGGTCAAGGCGGCGCTGCTCGACCGGCTGGAGGCGGCCGGCAGCCGCGACGGCCACTGCTTCGTCCCGGTCGCCACGCTGGTCAGGGAGGCGGCCGAGCTGATCGAGCAGGACCAGGAGCTGGTGCGGCCGATGGTCGACGCGCTGGCGGCCGAGCGGCGGCTGGTCGTGGAGGCGGCCCCGGACCAGCCCGGCCAGGTGGTGGCGTACCTGAAACACGTGCACAGCCGGGAGGTGGCGCTCACCGCCCAGCTCACCGCGCTCATGGAGGCCCGCTCGACGCTGCCGCTGCGCTCCTACCGCGAGGACCCGGGCCTGCACGAGGACCAGCGGGCCGCCCTCACCATGGCCCTGACCAGCACCGTCTCGATCATCACCGGCGGTCCTGGCTGCGGCAAGAGCCACACGGTCAAGTCCATCGCGACCACCGTGCGCGCGGCGGGCGGCACGGTGACGCTCACCGCCCCCACGGGCAAGGCCGCCAAGCGGCTGTCGGAGCTGACCGGGCTGCCCGCGATGACCGTGCACCGCATGCTCGCCCAGCAGCCCGACCCCGACCCCGAGACGCTCTTCGACGAGCTGCCCGCGCAGGCCGACCTGATCGTGGTCGACGAGGCGTCCATGCTCGACCTGCACCTCGCCACCCGGCTGACCGCCGCCGTCCGGCCCGGCAGCCATCTGCTCCTCATCGGCGACAGCGACCAGCTGCCCAGCATCGGCCCCGGCGACGTCCTGGCCGACCTGCTGCGGGTGCCGGCGCTGCCCCGGGTCCAGCTCACCCACGTCTTCCGGCAGGCGGGCGGCAGCGGCATCATCGACGCCGCCCACCGCATCAGGGCCGGCCGGCTGCCTTCGACCCCGGGCGGGGGCGGGTTCTGGTTCGAGGAGCTCGACGACCCCGAGCAGGTGGCGCGGCGGGTGGCACATCTGGCGATGGTGGCGATCCCGCGCAAGCAGAACGTCGATCCCGGGCAGGTGCAGGTGCTGTGCCCGATGCGCAAGGGCGACACCGGCGCCACCGCGCTCGGCCGGCTCATCCAGGACCAGCTCAACCCGGCCGCCGACGACAAGCCCGAGCACTGGTCGGGCTCCTCGGTGTTCCGGGTGGGCGACCGCGTCATGCCGATCCGCAACAACTACGACAAGGGCGTCTTCAACGGCGAGACAGCCACGGTGACGGCCGTGGTGCGCGAGGAGCGCGTGGTCGAGCTCCGCACCGACGACGGCGAGAGCGTGAGCTACTCCTTCGACGAGCTCGACGACCTGACCCACGCCTACGCGATCAGCGTGCACCGGTCGCAGGGCAGCGAATACCCGTTCGTGGTGGCGCCGATCGTGGCCGAGTCCGGCGGCGTCATGCTGCGCCGCAAGCTGCTCTACACGCTGGTGACGCGGGCCAAGGCGTGGGTGGTGCTGGTGGGGCAGCGCGAGGCGCTGGAGCTGGCGGTGCACCGCCTCGGCCACCGCCGCAACACCGGCCTCGCCCGCCGCCTCGCCTCGGCCCTCGACGCCTGACCGGACCCGGCGGCGGGTTCTTCGGTCATCCGGTTGGCGGGGTCGTCTCCGGCACGGCAGCATGGCCGGTGATGGACGAACCGCGCATGATCCGCATCTCCAAATACCTCGCCAGGCACCTGCGGCACGATCCGCGGCGCATCGGCCTCACCCTCGACTAGGGCGGCTGGGCGGAGGTGGACGAGTTGCTGCGCGCCGCCGCCGAGCACGGCTTCGCGATCACGCCGGAGGAGCTGCGGGAGGTCGTCGCGGCCAACGACAAGCGGCGCTACACGATCGAGGGCGGCCGCATCAGAGCCAGTCAGGGGCACTCGGTGCCGGTGGACCTCGGCCTGCCCGCCGTCGAGCCGCCCGAGGTGCTCTACCACGGCACCGTCGGCCGCTTCCTGCCGGCGATCAGGGCGGAGGGGCTGCGTCCGATGAGCCGGCACCACGTGCACCTGTCGCCCGACCGGGAGACGGCCACCCGGGTGGGGGCACGGCGCGGCGTTCCCGTGGTGCTGGTGGTGGCCGCGGGTGACATGCACCGGGACGGGCACACGTTCCGGCGCAGCGCGAACGGCGTGTGGCTGACCGACCACGTCCCCCCGGCCCACCTGCGCTTCCCGTCCTGACGACCGGCCCGGTTACGCGGAGGTCAGCGGGCGTGGTCGGTGGTGAGGGCGGTGCGGGTGGCCATGAGGGCGAAGCCGAGGAGGTTGAGGCCCTTCCAGGCGGACGGCGTGGTGGCGCGTTCGTCGGTGGCGGCCAGGCCGATCCCCCACACCCGGTCCAGCGGGCTGGCCTCCACCAGGACACGGCCGGCCGTCCCGAGCAGGTAGGCGGCCAGCTGCGGGTGCTGCCCGAACTTGGCCGTGTTCCCGCGCACCACGATGGCGAAGCGCTGGTCCTCCCACACCGCCTCGTCGAAGCCCCGTACGCCGCGGCCGAGCGCCTTGGCCTCGCCCGGGCTGCCGGCGGCCAGGATCGCGGCCGCGGTCGCCTCGTCCCCGAACAGCCAGGCCTTGTGCGCCATCATGTAGTGCTCGGCGGAGGCGAACGTGTGCCCGTCCTCGGTGAAGGTCACCGGCCACCACTGGCTCAGGCAGCCGGCCCCGACGCCTCCGTCGCGGGTGGGCCGGTGACCCCAGAAGCAGAGGTACTTGAGACGCCGGCCGGATCGCTCGGCGGCGATGGCCTCGGCCACGGTCATGGGCAGGGGGAGCTCGTCGGACATGACCCTCACCGTCCCACAATTCGGGCCACGACTTCGTGTCATTTCTCCGGGCGAGCGGGCGCCCCACCGCATCGCCTCACCGTTCCTCCGGTCCGGCGGCGCGGCTGAGGCGGTCGGAGAGGGCGCGGAGCACCGGCACCAGCTCCGGCGGCTCCAGGACCTCGAAGTCGAAGCCCTTCGTCGCGACGTAGACGGCCAGGTCGTCGAGCGAGTCGGAGCCGGCCAGGAACAGGCACGTGTGCGCGTCCACCGCCTCCAGCCGGCCCGCGCCGGGCGAGGTGCGCGGCGCGACCGCCGCCAGGGGCGCGTGGAAGAGGATGCGGGCCTGGTAGCGGTAGGGGGCGGAGGTGATGGAGCGCGACACGTACGCGGCCACGTCGTCCTGCGGCAGCGGCCGGGGCGTGAACCGGGCCCCGGGCAGGCTCAGCGGCTCCTCGATCCGGTCCACCCGGAACGTGCGCCAGTCGTCCTTGCCGGTGTCCCAGGCGAGCAGGTACCAGCGCCACGGCGTGTGCACGAGCCGGTGCGGCTCCACCTCCCGCTCCGTGACCCCGTCACGGCCCCGGTAGCGCAGGCGCTGCCGCCGCCGGTCGCGGCAGGCGGCGGCCAGGTCCGCCAGGAGGTCGGCGCCGACGGCGGGCGCGGCGGCTCCCGCCAGCGGCACGGTGGCGGCCTGGAAGGCGCTCACCCGGTGCCGCAGCCGCGACGGCAGCACCTGCCGCAGCTTGGCCAGCGCCCGCAGCGCGCCCTCCTCCAGGCCCGCGACGCTGCCGGTGGCGGCCGTGCGCAGGCTGATGGCCACGGCGACCGCCTCCTCGTCGTCGAGCAGCAGCGGCGGCAGCGCGGCGCCGGGCCCCAGCCGGTAGCCGCCGGCCACGCCGGGGGTGGCGTCCACGGGGTAGCCGAGCTCGCGCAGCCGGTCGATGTCGCGCCGCACGGTACGCAGCCCGACCTGGAGCCGCCCGGCCAGCTCGGCGCCGGTCCAGTCCGTACGCGACTGCAGCAGGGACAGCAGGCGCAGCAGCCGCGCGGAGGTCTCCAGCATGCCCCCGATTCTGCCCTGGCATCGGTGCCAGAGTGTGACACCGATGAGCCGTGGGATCGGTGGAAGACTGCGACCCCGACGGCCCCCTGGGCGAGACCACGATTCCGCCGATGAATCGGTGCCAGAAGCTGACACCAATCGTTTCTATCGTCGGTGACATGACGAAGAGCGACAGCACCTCCCAGATCCGCCCGTACCGCATCGAGATCCCGCAGGCGGAGCTGGACGACCTGCGCGACCGGCTCCGGCGCACCCGCTGGGCTCCCGACCTGCCCGGCGCCGGCTGGGAGCGCGGCGTGCCCACGAGCTACCTGCGCGACCTGGCCGCGTACTGGGCCGACGGCTTCGACTGGCGCGCCCAGGAGGCGGCGCTGAACGCGTACCCGCAGTTCGTCACCACCGTCGACGGCGCGGACGTGCACTTCCTGCACGTGCGCTCGGCCGTGCCGGACGCCACCCCGCTGCTGCTCCTGCACGGCTGGCCGGGCGGCGTGATCGAGTTCCTCGACCTGATCGGCCCGCTCACCGACCCGGCCGCGCACGGCGGTGACGCCACCGCGCCCGCCTTCCACCTGGTGATCCCGTCGCTGCCCGGCTACGGCTTCTCCGGGCCGCTGCCCGGCACCGGCTGGACCGACGGCCGCACGGCCGCCGCCCTGGCCGCGTTGATGGACCGGCTGGGCTACGACCGCTACGGCGTCCAGGGCGGCGACGTCTCGGCCTTCATCGCGCCGCTGATCGGCCGGGCCGCGCCGGACCACGTCATCGGCGTGCACGTCAACGCGCTGCTGACCTTCCCCACCGGCGACCCGGCGGTGATGGGCGCGCTGACCGGGACCGAGCGCGCCCGGCTGGCCGGGATGGAGGAGTGGCAGGAGCGGCTCGGCGCGTACATGCGGCTGCAGGGCACCCGCCCGCAGACCCTCGCCGCCGCGCTGCACGACTCCCCCGCCGGGCAACTGGCCTGGATCGTGGAGAAGTTCAAGGACTGGACGGACAAGGCCGCCGAGCTGCCCGAGGACGCCGTGGACCGGGATCGGATCCTGGCCGACGTGAGCGTCTACTGGTTCACGGGGACGGCGGGTTCGTCGGCGCACACGTACTTCGAGCGTTTCACCGATCCGGGCATGTGGCGGCCGGTCGAGCGCGGGAGCGTGCCGACGGCCGTGGCGGTGTTCCCGACGGACTTCTCGGTGCGGCCGCTGGCCGAACGGCAGCACAACGTGGTGCGCTGGACGGAGTTCGGGCACGGCGGCCATTTCGCGGCCCTGGAGACGCCGGAGGTGCTGGTCGCGGAGCTGCGCGCGTTATTCGGCGCGCTCAGCTGAGCGGCGTACGCCTGCCGACGGCGGTGAAGCGTAAAGAAACGGCAGGTGGCGGCTACGGGGCGGGGCGCCGGGTAGCCCGGATCGGCATGACGAAGAAGAAGGAGCCGAAGCCGGGCGACGAGGTCACCTGGCGCAGCCATGGCTCCACCGCCAAGGGCAAGGTCGAGAAGAAGCTGACCGAGCGGCAGCACGAGGCGGGCCGCGAGGTCGCCGCCTCGCCCGACGACCCCCAGTACGTCGTGCGCAGCGAGAAGAGCGGCAAGAAGGCCGTGCACAAACCGTCCGCCCTGCGGAAGGGCGGCAAGTGAGCGACGACGGCAAGGCGGTCGCGGCCGAGTTCGGCGAGGTCGTCAACATGACCGCGAAGGAGATCGAACACTGGCTGGACACGGACGAGTCGAAGTCCGTCGGCCAGAAGGACGGCGGCGGCGAGTCCGTGGGCCACGAGTCCGGCCGCAAGATCGTCAAGCTGCTGCAGGGGAAGGCGTCCGACCGGACCGAAGAGGACTACGCCCACATGCGCAAGGTGATCGGCTACGTGCGTCGGCACCTGGCCCAGCGCCCCTCCGGCGACGTGAAGGACACCCACTGGCGCTACTCGCTGATGAACTGGGGCCACGACCCGCTCAAGTGAACGCCCCAGCTCGGGACGCGTATGTTTCCCGTAAGGATTCGTCGTTTCTCCGTCAAGGAGGCGTAGGTGCGCTGGTGGCGGCGGGGCCTGTTACGGTAGTGCGCGGCACGCCGGGAAGTACGGTCGGCATCGACTGCCGGTCCGCTGCCTGGGGGAGGCGTTCACGATGTGTGGCCGTTGCCGAAGCCGGCGCCGGGGCCGCAGCCGCCGGACGGCGCGGTGGTGAGCGTGCGCCTGCCGTTCAGCATCCGCTTCCAGCAGCCGGCCCAGGTCGTCGTGGCCGGGTTCGGCCTGGTCATCGCGGCCGGCACGCTCCTGCTCACGCTGCCGGTCGCGACCACGTCCGGCGAGTCGGCCGGCTGGATGGCCGCGCTGTTCACCTCGACCTCGGCCGTGTGCGTGACCGGGCTGGCCGTCGTCGACACCGAGTCGCACTGGTCGGCGTTCGGCGAGGCGGTGATCGCCGGGCTGGTCCAGGTGGGCGGTCTCGGCATCATGACGCTGGCCACCCTGTTCACCCTGCTCGTGTCGGGCCGGTTAGGACTGCGGGCCAGGATCGCGGCCCAGGCCGAGACCAAGGCGCTGAGCATGGGCGACGTGCGCCGGGTCGTGCGCAAGGTGGTGCTGTTCAGCCTGCTGTGCGAGAGCGTCGCCGCCGCCGTCCTGGCCGCGCGCTTCCTCATCGGGTACGGCGAGCCGTTCGGCCGCGCCCTCTACCTGGGCGCCTTCCACGCGGTCAGCGCGTTCAACAACGCCGGCTTCGCGCTCTGGCCGGACAGCCTGGTCCGGTTCGTCGCGGACCCGTGGATCTGCCTGACCGTCGCGTTCGCCTGCATCGTCGGCGGGCTCGGCTTCCCCGTCGTGTTCGAGCTGGCCCGCGCCTGGCGGCGGCCGCGCACCTGGTCCGTGCTGACCAGGATCACGCTGGGCACGAGCCTGGCCCTGCTGCTGCTCGGCACCGGGGTCTTCCTGGTCACCGAGTGGAGCAACCCGGGGACGCTCGGGCGGCTCGACGACCCGGGCAAGGTGCTGGCGGCGTTCTTCACCGCCGTCATGCCGCGCTCGGCCGGGTTCAACACCCTCGACATCACGCAGCTGTACCCGTCGAGCTGGCTGGCCACCGACCTGCTGATGTTCATCGGCGGTGGCAGCGCGGGCACGGCGGGCGGCATCAAGGTGACCACGATCGGGCTGCTGGCCTTCGTCGTGTGGGCGGAGATGCGCGGCGAGAGCCGGGTCAACGTCGGCCGCCGCAGGCTGCCGGACACCACCCAGCGCCAGGCCGTCACGATCACGACGCTGGGCGTGGCGCTCGTTGGCCTGGCCACGTACCTGCTGCTCGCCCTCACCCCGCACGGCCTCGACGTGGTGCTCTTCGAGGTGATCTCCGCGTTCGGCACGGCCGGCATGACCACCGGCATCACCGCGAGCCTCGGCACGGCCGGCCACCTGCTGCTGGTCGTGCTCATGTTCATCGGCCGGATCGGCCCGCTCACGCTGGGCTCCGCGCTGGCCCTCAACACGCGCGCACGACACTACGAACTACCCGAGGAGCGAGTCATCGTTGGTTGAGTACAAGGGCGACCCGGTGGTCGTCATCGGGCTGGGCCGGTTCGGCACGTCGCTGGCCCTGGAGCTCACCCGGCGCGGCACCGAGGTCCTGGCCATCGACCACCGGCCGAAGATCACGCAGAGCCTGGCCGGTCACATCACCCAGATCGCCACCGCCGACGCCACCGACATGGAGGCGCTGCGCCAGCTCGGCGTCCCCGACTTCTACCAGGCGGTCGTGGCCGTCGGCAGCGACATCGAGGCCAGCATCCTGACCACGTCGCTGCTGGCCGAGCTGGAGATCAACGACATCTGGGCCAAGGCGATCAGCACCCAGCACGGCCGCATCCTGAGCCGCATCGGCGCCCACCACGTCGTCTTCCCCGAGCACGACATGGGCGAGCGGGTGGCCCACCTGGTCAGCGGGCGGCTGCTCGACTACATGCAGGTGGACGAGAGCTTCGCCCTGGCCAAGACCCGCCCGCCGAAGGAGTACGTGGGGGTGCCGCTGGGCCGCTCCAACCTGCGCCGCAAGTACGGCGTCACGATCGTGGCGGTGAAGCCGCCCGGCGAGGACTTCACGTACGCGACGGCCGACACGGAGCTGACCTACGGCGACATCGTCCTGGTCTCGGGGCGGACCGAGCACGTCGAACGCTTCGCCGAACTGCCCTGAGGACGATCACCGGCGGGCGGTGAAGGCCAGGAGGGGCGCGGCCGTACGCGGCGGGTCCTCCAGGATGGGCGAGTGCCCGAGACCGGGCAGCAGCTCCACCGTCGCGCCGGGGACGACGCGGTAGCGGGCGGCCGAGGAGGACCGCCACCTGCGGTCGTCCGCCCCGAAGAGCACCAGGAGCGGCTTGCCCAGCTCCGCCAGCCGCTCGGGGAGCGCCCGGGCCGCCAGGTACTCGCTGGTGGCCCGCATCGTCGCGGTGAGGCTGTGGTAGGTCATGGCGCGCACCTCGTCCAGGAGCTCGTCCGGGATCCGGTAGCCGGGGCGGCTGAACCCGGTGCGCGCGAACCGGCGGATCTCCTCGTCGGCCGGCGGCCACGTCTCGGGGCTGATCGCGGCCTGCTCCGAGGCGATGAAGGCGTCCAGGCCCGGCCCCGTGTTGATCAGGACGAGCGCGGTCACCAGGCCGGGCCGCAGCTCGGCGAGGGCGGTGGCGGCCACGCCCCCGCTGGAGTGGCCGGCCACCACCGCCCGCCGGACGCCGAGCAGGTCCATCGCGGCGGCGACCCGGCGCGCCTGACCGGGCAGCGCGTAGTGGTCACCGGCCGGTTTCGCCGACCGGCCGTGCCCGAGCAGGTCGATCCTGATGACGCGGTGGGATCCGGTCAGCAGCGGGACCAGCGCGTCCCACGACCGGGCCGAGGACGCGGATCCGTGGATGAGCAGGAGCGCGGGGGCCTCACGCGGGCCGTCCTGGCACACGTGGACGTCACCGCCGTCCAGGGGCAGGAGCAGGCTTTCCGTCGGGTGCGGTTCGCTGTCGTGAAGAGTCACGGGGTCACTGTGGCCGCCGGTGGGCGGCGGGGTCTTGAACGAATGTTCCCCTCGCCCGGCTCACGTAGCATGGCCCGGTGCGTAGGTTCGTGCACGGTGCGGCGGAGTGGGGGGTCGCGCGGCCGCGCCGGTCCAGCCGGGTGGCCGGCGTCACCATGGCCGGGTTCCGCGTCGGTGACCTCCACGCGCTCAGGATGGTCCCGCACCCGGCCGTGACGCTGCTGCTCGACTTCGGCGCCGGCACCTCCGTGGTGGAGTGCGCCGCCGGGCGGCGGCACCGGGGCAGCCTCGTCGCCGGGCCCGGCTTCGGCTCAGGAGGCACGGTACGGGCGCGCGGCGAGAACGTCGAGTGCGTGCAGGTGCGCCTGTCGCCCGTCATCGCCCAGGCGGTCCTCGGCGTCTCCCCCGCCGCGCTCGACGACGCCCCGGTCGCCCTCGACGACCTGTGGGGCCGGGACGTGCCGTTGATCAGGGAACGGCTGAGCGAGGCCGCGTCGTGGCCGGAGCGCTTCGCGCTGACCGACGCGCTGATCACCCGACGCCGCGAGTATGGGCCGCCGGTGGACCCGGAGGTGGCCTGGGCCTGGCGGCGCATCGTGGACCGTCACGGCCTGCTCCGGGTGGAGGGGCTGGCGGACGAGGTCGGGTGGAGCCGTAAGCGCCTGTGGTCCAGGTTCAGGTCCCAGCTCGGGCTGGCCCCGAAGCGGGCCGTCAAGCTGGTCCGCTTCGACGAGGCCGCGCACCGCCTGGTCGCCGGCGAGCCCGCGGCCGCCGTCGCGGCGGAGGCCGGTTACGCCGACCAGTCCCACCTGCACCGGGACGTCATGGCGTTCACCGGGACGACCCCCGCGGCGGTGGCGGATGAGACGTTCCTGGCGGTCGACGACCTCGCCTGGGCCTGGCCGGGAGCGCCGGGCGCGGCGGTTGGCTAGGCTGGCCCGCGGAGGATCACTGATGCGCGCACGCGATCTCGCCGTCGAGTTCCCGACGGTCACTCTCGGCACCCCTGCGCTGGAGGCCGCCAAGCTGCTGGCCGACCAGGATCTGCCGGGCCTCATCCTGGTGGACGACGACGGCCGGCCGCACAGCATCCTGCCCGGCACGCAGGTGCTGCGGCTGGCGGTGCCGGCGTACTGCCAGGACGATCCGGCGCTGGCGCGGGTGGTGGACGAGGCACACGCGGACCGGTTCCTGCACCGGCTCGGCGGCAAGAGCGTCCGGGAGTGCCTGCCCGAGCGGCGGCGCGAGCTGCCGGTGGCGGACCCGGGGGCGACCGTGCTGGAGCTGGCGGCGCTGATGGCACGCACGCACAGCCCGCTGGTGGCGGTGGTGGAGGACGATCGCCTGATCGGGGCGGTGACCCTGCAGTCCCTGCTCGACCGGGCGCTGCTGCTCTGACGAAGGCGCGCCACCGGCTCCCCTGGTCACGACCCTCGGGAGAACGTGCGCCGGTCAGGGGTGGTGCCTGCGGAAACAGGTCCTGACGGGGTCGTAGGCTGGTCACATGGTGACGACCGTGGCATGTCAGCCCGTACCCGCCCGGCGCGCGGACGCCGAGCGGGACGTCGCCGCGATCCTCGAAGCCGGTGCCCGGCTGCTCAGCGCCGATCCCACCGCCGGCCCGGCCGACGTCGCCACGGCGGCCGGCGTCGGTCTGGCCGTACTCCACCGCCACTTCCCGTCACGGGAAGCGCTGGTCGACGCCGTGCTCGACCGGGCGGCGGACCTGGCGGACGCCGTGCTGGAGCACGAGTGCATCGACGCGGCGCCCGCCCCGGAGGCGATGGCCGGGCTGCTCCGGTCGGCGTGGGAGGTGCTCGACCGGCATCGCCGCCTGTTCCTGGCCGTGGACCCGGCACCGGCCACGGAGAAGGACAGGGAGCATCGCGAGCGCCCGCTGCGTGGAGTGCGGCGGCTCATCGAGCGCGGCAGGCGCGACGGGGACTTCCGGCACGACCTGCCGTTGCCGTGGCTGGTGACCACCTTCTTCGCGATCATCCGCGGCGCCGCGCAGGAGCGGGAGGCGGGCCGGCTGAAGCCGGAGGAGGTCGGGCACGTGCTGGCCACCACGATGTTGTCGCTGCTCGCGCCCGCCGGCGACCGCTCACGCTGAAGCGAGGTCCCGTCCGGGCACCGCCCGGGAGCCGGCCGCTTCCGGCGGCGCGACATCCGGCCTGACCCGGCCTGACACGACCTACCGCAGCCGGCCT
Source organism: Nonomuraea fuscirosea (assembly GCF_035917475.1). Classification (NCBI taxonomy): domain Bacteria; kingdom Bacillati; phylum Actinomycetota; class Actinomycetes; order Streptosporangiales; family Streptosporangiaceae; genus Nonomuraea; species Nonomuraea fuscirosea. Next base: position 5,543,188 of record NZ_CP109074.1, read on the forward strand.
GACCGGACCTGACAGGACGCACGAATGTGGGATATCGCCGACGAGTCCGGCGGTCTATCCTTCGTTGATGGTCGCATTACCCCGGCGAGAGCGGTGACCCCGCCGATGCCGTCCCTGACGCTGGCGCACCAGCATCTGCCCGAGGTGACCGTGATCGTCGTGACCGGCGAGATGGACGCCACGAACCGGGCGCAGCTCGAAGGTTATCTGCGCGAGGTCAGGCGGAGCCCGGCCGAGACCCTGGTGTTCGACCTGGCACGGGTGCCGTTCATGGACAGCTCGGGCCTGCACGTCCTGCTGGTGTGCGCCACCGAGTGCCTCAGGCGCGGCGGGGCCGTGCACCTGGCCGGCGTGCAGCCGCTGCCGTCCCGGCTCTTCGAGATCACCGGCGTGGTGGCGCACCTGCCGATGCACGACACGGTCGAGCAGGCCGTGGCCGCCGCCGCCCCTTCCTCGCAACCCTCCCACTGACCGCGCCCCGCGAAGCCGTGCAACGGCTGTGCGGGCCGAGGGGCACGGCCGCGCCAGGCAGGGTGAGAGTGTTCTCACCACCCCTACACGTCCTGTGATAGATAGATGACGACTCGCGGCTAGCGCGCGCGGCGGGCACGTCCGGCTACTCTCGCCGCTACCTGAGCAACTCAGGCACGGAGGTCCGGTATCGATCCTCTCCCTCCGGGGAGAGGAGCTCTGCTTCATCGCCGATCGCCCGCCGAGGAGGATTCCTCTTGAGGTCTTACGCATCGCGCAGACGTTCCGCCCCGCAGCACCTTTCCGCGTTGCTCAAGGAGATTCGATGAGCGATCCCAGCGTCGGCTCGTCCCGTCCGCCGGCACGGGTCAAGCGCCCCAGAGGCTCAGGCGAGGCCGGCGAGGAACCGGAGCTGCGCCGGCTGCTGGCCGGGCTGACCGCCGTCAGGGACGGCGACTTCCGCACCAGGCTCCCCGACGACGCCGACGGGCTGCTCGGCGAGATCGCCTCGGTCTTCAACGGCATGGTCGACCAGCTCTCGCTGTTCACCTCCGAGGTGACCAGGGTGGCGCGGGAGGTCGGCACGGACGGGCGGCTCGGCGGGCAGGCCGACGTGCCGGCGGTGTCCGGCACCTGGAAGGACCTCACCGAGTCCGTCAACGCCATGGCGGGCAACCTGACCGATCAGGTACGCAGCATCGCCCAGGTCACCACGGCCGTGGCCAAGGGCGACCTGTCGCAGAAGATCACCGTGCACGCGCGCGGCGAGATCCTGGAGCTGAAGAACACCGTCAACACGATGGTGGACCAGCTGTCGTCGTTCGCCGACGAGGTCACCCGCGTGGCCCGCGAGGTCGGCACCGAGGGCCAGTTAGGCGGCCAGGCCGACGTCAAGGGCGTGGCCGGCACCTGGCGCGCGCTGACCGACTCGGTGAACTTCATGGCCGGCAACCTCACCGACCAGGTGCGCAACATCTCGCAGGTGGCCACCGCCGTGGCCCGCGGCGACCTGTCGCAGCGCATCACGGTGTCGGCGCGGGGCGAGATCCTGGAGCTGAAGAACACCCTGAACACGATGGTGGACCAGCTGTCGTCGTTCGCCGACGAGGTCACCCGCGTGGCCCGCGAGGTCGGCACCGAGGGCAACCTGGGCGGCCAGGCCACGGTCAGGGGTGTGTCCGGCACCTGGAAGGACCTGACGGAGAACGTCAACGTCATGGCCTCCAACCTGACCAACCAGGTGCGCAGCATCGCCCAGGTGGCCACCGCCGTGGCCCGCGGCGACCTGTCGCAGAAGATCACGGTCGAGGCGAAGGGCGAGGTCGCGGCGCTGGCCCAGACGATCAACACCATGGTCGACACGCTCGGCGCGTTCGCCGACGAGGTGACCAGGGTGGCCCGCGAGGTCGGCACCGAGGGGCAGCTCGGCGGCCAGGCGCGGGTCCCCAACGTGGCCGGCACGTGGAAGAACCTCACCGACAACGTCAACTCGATGGCCGACAACCTGACCAACCAGGTGCGCAGCATCGCCCAGGTCACCACGGCCGTGGCCCGCGGCGACCTGACCCGCAAGATCGACGTGGACGCCCGCGGCGAGATCCTCGAACTCAAGACCACGATCAACACGATGGTGGACCAGCTGTCGTCGTTCGCCGCCGAGGTCACCCGGGTGGCCCGCGAGGTGGGCAGCGAGGGCAGGCTCGGCGGCCAGGCCGAGGTCGAGGGCGTGTCCGGCACGTGGAAGCGGCTGACGGAGAACGTCAACGAGCTGGCGGGCAACCTGACCCGCCAGGTCCGCGCCATCGCCGAGGTGACCAGCGCCGTCACCTCCGGCGACCTGACCAGGTCCATCACCGTGGACGCCGAGGGCGAGCTGGCGGACCTGAAGGACAACATCAACTCGATGGTGAAGTCCCTGCGCGAGACGACCAGCGCCAACGAGCAGCAGGACTGGCTCAAGTCCAACCTGGCCCGCATGTCCGGGCTGATGCAGGGGCACCGCGACCTGGCCGCCGTGGCCGAGCTGGTGATGAACGAGCTGGCGCCGCTGGTCGCGGCCCAGTACGGCGCGTTCTTCCTGGCCGAGGAGAGCGAGCTGCAGCTCATCAGCGCGTACGGCTACCCGGTGGCCCCCGATCGCCCGGCCCGGTTCAAGCTGGGCGAGGCGCTGGTCGGGCAGGCGGCACGCAGCCGCAGGACGATCGCGATGACCGATCTGCCGCCCGGCTACATCACGATCTCCTCCGGGCTCGGCCGGACGGAGCCCACGTCGGTGATCGTGCTGCCCATCGTGGTGGAGGAGCAGGTGCTCGGCGTGATCGAGCTGGCGTCGGTGCAGGCGTTCACGCCGGTGCACCGGGCCTTCCTCGACCAGCTCATGGAGACGATCGGCGTCAACCTCAACACGATCGTGGCCAACGTGCGCACCGACGAGCTGCTCAAGGAGTCGCAGCGGCTGGCCGTGGAGCTGCAGGCCCGTTCCGAGGAGTTGCAGCAGCAGCAGGAGGAGCTGCAACGCTCCAACGCCGAGCTGGAGGAGAAGGCCACGCTGCTGGTGCGGCAGAACCAGGACATCGAGACCAAGAACCTGGAGATCGAGCAGGCCAGGCAGGAGCTGGAGGACCGGGCGCACCAGTTGTCGCTGGCGTCCACGTACAAGAGCGAGTTCCTGGCGAACATGAGCCACGAGCTGCGCACGCCGCTCAACTCGCTGCTCATCCTGGCCCAGCTGCTGGCGCAGAACCACACCCGCAACCTGACGCCCAAGCAGGTCGAGTACGCCGGGATCATCCACTCGGCCGGCTCGGACCTGCTGCAGCTGATCAACGACATCCTCGACCTGTCCAAGGTCGAGGCGGGCAAGATGGACATCAACCCCGAGTGGGTGCAGCTGCCGCAACTGCTCGACTACGTCGAGGCCACGTTCCGGCCCATGACCGGGCAGAAGAGCCTCGACTTCCGCGTCACCACCGCGCCGAACGTGCCCGCCGAGCTGCTCACCGACGACTCGCGGCTGCGCCAGGTGCTGCGCAACCTGCTCTCGAACGCGGTCAAGTTCACCGAGACGGGCAGCGTGGAGCTGCGCATCGAGCCGGCCGCCGCCAGCGAGCTGCCGCCGTCGGTGCGCCCGAACGGGCCGGCGATCGCGCTGCGGGTGATCGACACCGGCGTGGGCATCCCGGAGCAGCAGCTTGAGGTGATCTTCGGGGCGTTCCAGCAGGCGGACGGCACCACCAGCCGCAAGTACGGCGGCACGGGGCTGGGCCTGTCGATCTGCCGCGAGATCGCGTACCTGCTGGGCGGGGCCATCACGGTGCACAGCACGCCGGGGCAGGGCAGCGTGTTCTCGCTGTATCTGCCGGTGGCGCGGCCGGGGTTCGACGCCCAGGTGGACGTGGTGCCCGCGGAGAGGGGGCAGGACGCGCAGCTCGCGGAGGGGGCGCCGATGCCGGCGCGGCGGGTGCTGGTCATCGAGGAGCGGCGGCACGGGCTGCTGTCGCTGGTGACCGAGAGCGTGGTGGGCGATCTGGCGAGCGCGCACCATCTCGGCGGCTCGCTGGAGGTGGTGACGGCCGCCGGGGCGGAGGAGGCGGGCCGGTTGCTGCTGACCGGGGAGACGTGCCACTGCATCGTCATCAACCTCGACATGCCCGACATGTCGGCATATCGGCTGCTGGAGGTCATGGACGGGGACGCGCGCCTGCACGGCGTGCCCGTGCTGGCCTACAACAACTGGCGCTCCCACCCGCAGCAGGAGGTGGGCCTGGCCCACCAGCCGCTGGAGCTGCTGTCGAGCCTCGACGAGCTGCGCGAGCGGATCGCCCTGCACCTGACCGCGAACCAGCCCGGCGACGTGCTGCCCCTGGTCAGGACCGGCACCGTGGCCGCGGCGGCGGGCCGGGAGATCGACAACACCCTGGCCGGCCGCACGGTCCTGGTCGTGGACGACGACGCCCGCAACCTCTACGCGCTCACCAGCATGCTGGAGATCCACGGCATCAACGTGCTGCACGCCGAGAACGGCCGCAAGGGCATCGACACGCTGACCGCCCACGAGGAGACCGACCTGATCCTCATGGACGTCATGATGCCGGAGATGGACGGCTACACGGCCACCGAGACGATCAGAGCCATGCCGCAGTACGCCGACCTGCCCATCATCGCGGTCACCGCCAAGGCGATGCCGGGCGATCAGGAGAAGAGCCTGGCGGCGGGGGCCAGCGACTACGTCACCAAACCGGTCGACGCCGACCATCTCATCGAACGCATCCAGCACTGGATGGACCCGTCCCGATGACGGGCCACCCCCACCCCGCCCCGGACGAGCGCGGTCTGGAGCGGCTGGTGGCCACCGTCGAGCGGCTGCGGCGCGAGGCCGAGTGGGCCCGGCGAGAGGCCGACGACCGCGCGCTGATCGAGCTGGCCACGGGCGTGCTGGTCGAGCGGCTCGGCTGCGGGCCCGCGCAGGCGGCCGGGCAGCTGACCACGCTCGCCGCCAAGGCGGGCGTGTCACGGCTGGAGGTCGCCGCCGACGTGCTGCGCGCGGTGGCGGGCGACCGCATCGGCGCGGCCGGCGCGGCGGATCCCGAGGCCGCGGTACGGCTGCGCGTGGCCGAGAGCGCGGCACTCGGCGCCCCCGACACCCAGGCGGCGGCCGCCGGGCTCCTGGAGCACGCGCTCGCCCCGCTCGGGGCCACGGCGGTGGCGCTGTGGGCGACCGAGCCCGGCGGCGCCCTCATCCTGGCCGGCTACGCCGGTTTCACGGCCGAGGAGGCCCGGCGGTGGCGGCACGTGCCGCCCGGCGTGCTCACCCCGGCCGGGCGGTCGCTGACCGAGCGGCGGATGATCTGGCATCCCGACTCCAGCCTGCCCGCCATCGGCCGCCCCGCCTCCGCCGGCGGCCGGGTCACCGTGCCCATGACCGCGGCCGGGCGGCAGCTCGGCGTGCTGGAGATCTGCTGGCCGCACGACCTGCCGCCGCGACCGCCCAGGATCGAGCGGCAGATCGAGGCCCTGGCCGAGCTGTGCGCGCACACGCTGGACGCCCCGTACGCGGCCCACGCGCCCGCCACACCCGCCCAGACCGAGATCGTGGACCTGGCCGACACGCTGCCCGATCCGGCCCTGGTGCTGCGGGCGCACCCGGACGCGGACGGCGAGCCGGCCGACTTCCTGGTCCGGCACGTCAACGAGCGGATCACCGCCGGTGACGGGCTGCTGCTGGAGGCGTACCCGCTGGTGCCCGGCGCGCGGCTGCTGGAGGCTTGCCCGCCGGCCGCCGAGGGCCTGTTCGCGCGGCTGGAGCACGTCCACGCCACCGGCGAGCCGTTCCGCGCGGAGCGGATGCCGTTCGGCCTGACCACGACCGGCGTGGCCGACGTCAGCATCACCCGTCACGGCGACAGCCTGCTGCTGGTGTGGCGCGAGCACGACGAGGACGCCCGGCTGGCCGGGCTGCTGGAGCACGCGCAGCGGCTGGGCCGCATCGGCGGCTTCGAGGAGAACGCGCTCACCGGCCAGATCACCTGGAACGCCCAGCTCTACTCCCTGTACGGCCTCGCGCCCGGCGACCCGCCCATCCCCCTGGAACGCCTGCGCGACCACGCCCACCCCGACGACGAGGTCGCGCTGGGCCGCTTCCTGCGCACGGTGCTGCACCACCGGCGTTTCGCCGCCACCGCGTTCCGGCTCCAGCGTCCCGACGGGGTGGCCCGGCACATGCGGGTGGTGGCCGAGCCGGTCTTCGGGCCGGACGGGCGGCTGATGGCGGTCCGGGGGGCGTACCAGGACATCTCCTCCCAGCACTGGACGGAGGTCGCGCTGGCCGTCACCCGCGACCAGCTCGCCCACACCGAGGAGCAGTCCGCCGCGCGCGACCGGCTGGCCCTGCAGCTGCAGCAGGCCATCATGCCGCCCTCGCACGGCCGGATCGACTCCCTCGGCCTGCGCATCGCCGTCCGCTACCGGCCCGCGCAGAAGGAGCACCTGGTCGGCGGCGACTGGTACGACGCGGTCGCGCTCCCCTCCCGGCAGGTGCTGCTGTCGGTGGGCGACGTGGCCGGGCACGGCGTGGAGGCGGCCACGGGCATGGTCGTCCTGCGTAACGCGCTGCGCGGCCTGGCCGCCACCGGGGCCGGCCCCGCCCAGCTCCTGTCCTGGCTCAACCAGGTCGCCCACCATCTCGCCGACCGCATGACCGCCACCGCCGTCTGCGGCCTGTACGACCCCCCGACCAGGACCCTGCGCTGGGCCAGGGCCGGGCACCTGCCGCCGATCCTGTTGCGCGAGGGCGACGGCGCGGAGCTGGCGCTGGTCAAGGGGCCGCTGCTGGGGGCGTTCACGGACGCCCGGTACGAGGAGGGGCAGGTGCAGGTACAGGCCGGCGACACGCTGCTCATGTACACCGACGGCCTGATCGAGCGGCGCGACCACAACCTGCGGCATGCCCAGGACCGGCTGCTGGACATCGCCAGACGGCCGGCGGCCACCCTCGAGCACCGCCTCGACGATCTGCTCACCCACTGCAACTCCGACACCGACGACGACACCTGCCTCATCGGCGTACATGTCACCTGACAGGGTGGCCGGGGATTTCGTGCGGCGCCCCGGCTGGGGCATGCTTGATCCGGTGGACTTCCGTGAGGCGGACCGGCTGCTGGCCGACGCACGCGCGCTGCTCGACGAGCACGGCTCGGTGCGCGCGCAGGCCGCGCACGCGCTCGACGCGCTCCGCCGCGACCTGGCCAGGGCCGGGCTGGAGGCCGTGCCCTTCTCCCGGCTGAAGGACGTGACCGACGGACGGCTGCGCGTCGGCACGCTGGAGAAGGCCGGATACACGACGGTACGGCAGGTGCTGGAGACGACCCCGTACCAGCTGCAACTGCTGCCGGGGATCGGCGCGCGCACGGCGGGGCAGATCCACGCGGCCGCCCGGCAGATCGAGCAGGCCGCCGCCGAGGCCGCGAGCCTGCGGCTCGACGTGGACGAGCCCGACCACCACACCACCGAGCTCGTGATCGCCCTGCACCGCCTGGTGAACGTGGGCCCCGATCTGCCGCGCGCCCTCGACGCCGCCCGCGACCTGGCCGGGCGGCTGGAGCCGCTGCTGGCCGAGGCGCGCCCGGCGCGCAGCCGGCTGCGGATGGCGCTCACCCTCGCCCGGCGGCGCCGTCGGGCGCGCGAGGCGGTGGCGGCGATCGAGGAGCTGCTGGCCGGGTTCGGGGAGCGGCTGCTGCTCACGCAGGTCACCACCGACCTGCTGCGGCCCGCGGCGCGGGACTTCGAGGCGTGGGCGGACTTCGAGTCCCGTTCACCCGAATATTTCGGCTTACTGGCGGAGATGGCCGGGGAGCCGATCGGGCGTGAGCAGGGGCTGCTGCCCGACGACCTGGCCGCCAAGGTCGCGGCGCAGCCGCTCGACGACCGTCACCGGCGCGTGTCGCTGCGCGGCTACCAGGCGTTCGGGGCCCGGTTCGCGCTCGCGCAGGAGCGCGTGATCATCGGCGACGAGATGGGGCTGGGCAAGTCGATCGAGGCCATCGCGGCGCTGGCGCACCTGCGGGCGGGCGGGGAGACGCACTTCCTGGTGGCCTGCCCGGCGAGCGTACTGATCAACTGGGTCCGCGAGATCGAGACGCGCAGCACGCTGGGCGCGTACCCGCTGCACGGGCCCGACCGGCTCGCCGCCCTGCGGGAGTGGACCCGCGTGGGCGGCGTCGCCGTGGTCACCCTGGACGGCCTGCACCGCTTGGAGCCGGGCACGACGAGCGGTGCGGAGGGGCTGCCCGAGGTGGGCATGCTGGTCGTGGACGAGGCGCACTACGTCAAGAACCCGGAGACCAGGCGCTCGCGGGCGGTCGCCGCGTGGTGCGGGCGGGCGCGGCGGGTGCTGTTCCTGACCGGGACGCCGATGGAGAACCGGGTCGAGGAGTTCCGTACGCTGATCGGTTACCTGCGGCCCGAACTGGCGGCCGGCCTGCGCAGCAGTGACGTGGTGGCGGGGGCGCAGGCGTTCCGCAAGGCGGTCGCGCCCGTCTACCTGCGGCGCAACCAGCAGGACGTGCTGTCGGAGCTGCCCGAGCGGGTGGAGGCCGACGAGTGGGTGGAGTTCAGCGGGGCCGACTTCGAGGCCTACCGGCGGGCGGTGGCCGCGGGCAACTTCATGGCCATGCGGCGCGCCGCGTACGCCGAGCCGGCCACCTCGGCCAAGCTCAAGCGCCTGCTCGAACTGGTCGAGGACGCCGAGGCCAACGGGCTGAAGGTGGTCGTGTTCTCCTATTTCAGGGCGGTGCTGGCGGCCGTGGGCGACGCGCTGGACGGGCGGGCGCACGGGCCTCTGTCCGGTGACCTGGCGGCGGCGCGGCGGCAGCAGGTCGTGGACGACTTCTCGGCCGCCGCCGGGCACGCGGTGCTGCTCAGCCAGGTGCAGGCGGGCGGGGTCGGCCTCAACCTGCAGGCGGCGTCGGTCGTGATCCTGTGCGAGCCGCAGGTCAAGCCGAGCATGGAGACGCAGGCGGCGGGCCGGGCGCACCGCATGGGGCAGGTACGCCGGGTGCAGGTGCACCGGCTGCTCAGCGTGGACTCGGTCGACCAGCGCATGCTGGACATCCTGCGGCGCAAGTCGAAGCTGTTCGACGCCTACGCCAGGCGCAGCGACCTGGCCGAGTCCTCCGGCGACGCGGTGGACGTGTCGGAGCAGTCGCTGGCCCGCCAGGTCGTGGAGGAGGAGCAACGCCGCCTGCTCCCCTCCTGACTCCCGCCGCCCGGGTCAGGGGCCTGTGCTCGCGGGGAGCCTGACGATGCGGAAGCCGGCGTCCTGGAGGATGTCGGGGAGTTGCGCGACGGCCTCCCTGTCCTTGTCGCGGGCCTGCTCGGACAGGTACTCCCAGTCGAGCAGGTCGGGATGGCGCAGGGCGTCGTCGTCGCGCTCGGGGCCGTGCGTCCATCCCCGGTCGGTGAGGTACCGCATCCAGCGCGTGTGCTCCATCCGGGCCAGCCGCTCCACCTCGTCCCCGGTGAACGCGAACGTGTGCGGCGCCTCGGTGCTCGGCGCCGGCACGCAGCCGACGGCCGCGAGCTTGGCGCCGATGTGGGCGGCCTGGTCGCGGTTCTGCCCCTTCTTGGCCTCGCTGAGTTCCTCGTACGGGACCATGGAGGCGTTGCCGCCGGGCGTGTCTCCCCGCTGGACGCACGCGAGCACGTACCTGTCGTGGATCGCCCGCGCGATGCGTTCGATCACGTCCTCGGCGATCAAGTCCGGTTTCCCCGCTTCCTCGGTGACGGCGAAGATCTGGAGGGACCCGGCCAGGTCCTCCATCAGCCGGCCGTCGCGGAACACCTCGCCGAACATCCGCCGCCGGCTCACCCGGACGACCACGGGCGCGCCCATCCACAGCGGGGCGACGGTCAGCGTGGCGGTCAGGGCCAGGTGGTCGTCGGCGTAGCACACGTACACCCGCTGGGGGTGCTCCCCGCCCGCGCCGAGGAGGTCCCGCAGGTCGTCGACGCCGGCGTTCTCGCAGGTCAGCGCGCAGTTCTCGGCCACGAACGGGTACGTGCGGCACACGGCCGCCACCTCGGACTCCGCCTCAGGCGCGATCACCCGTACGGGGAGACGGGTGCCAGGGGGCGGGGCGATCAGCCGCCACCGCCTGGCCAGCTCGACGAGCAGGGCCGCGCCGAACGTCTTCAGCCCCAGCAGCAGCACCGGCCGGGGCTGCTCGACCGGGTCGCGCGCCAGCAGCACCCGGACGGCCAGCTCGTCGAGGTTGAAGAAGTCGAGCCGGTGGTCCCGCGGCTCGCTCACGCCCAGCCGCCGGGCCCGCAGCGCGGCGCACAGCCCAGGGTCGGGGACGTGCGCGTACGCCGCGACCGGGGCGGGCGGGTTCATGCCGTGGACGGTCGCGGCGATGGCCACGTTGACGGTGGCGTCGTCCTCGCAGGCGTAGACCGTCCTGGCCCGGCTCGCGCCGGCCGCCCGCAGCACGAGCGGGTCGGTGGCGTCCCCGGTGACGTGCAGGACGCCCGGGCCGCGCGGCAGGTCGCCGCCCCCGGTGCCGATGACGACGACCTTGCGGCCCTCCTCGCGCAGCCGCTGGGTCAGGGCCTGGCCCAGCGCCCCCGTGCCGCACACGATCGCGTGCCGGCTCGCCTCCCGTGCCCTGAGCCGGCGCACCTCGCTGCTCAGCAGCAGCCGCACGGTCTCGATCAGCGCGTAGACGGTCACCGCGGGGGCCGTGAACCTGGCGATCTCCAGCGGCCACGGCAGCGGGCCGCCCTCGCCGAGCGGCGTGCTGTCGATGACGAACAGCTGGAGGTCGTAGTAGACGAGGTCGAGGAAGGAGACCTGCGGCTGGTCCGCGAGGTAGGCGCGCAGCCCCGCGTAGCCCAGGACCAGCGACAGCAGCGCCAGCACCCCGAACGCCGCCATGACGGAGGACCTGATGGAGGTCGTTTCCTTCATCTAACCTCGTTCCGCAGCCGGGGGGGACGAAGGGAATCGCCGCCCTCTTCATACCCGGGCACGCCCGCCGCGTTACCCCCTGACCCGAAGGGGGTGTTCGACCGGGGGTGTTCAGCCGGCGCCGAAGCAGACGAAGGTGGCGGCGGGTTCGGCGGCCGAGGCGGTCGCGAGCGCGTCGGCGGGGCGGGCTCCGTCGGCCACGCCCTGGTGGTAGGCCAGCATGACCCGCTCGGCCACCTGGTCGGGCACGCGGGTGATGCTGGAGACGACGGTGGAGGTGCCGAGGTGGAGCAGCGCGGCGGTGAAGCCGAGCAGCTCGTCGCCGGGCCTGACCACGGCCTGCCCGACGTCGCAGGCCGACAGCACCACGTGTCCCGGCGCCCGGTGCAGGCTCTGCAGGTCGTGCGCCATGAGCGGGCCGTCGGCCAGGTCGAGGCGGGAGAAGAGCACGTTCTCGCGCTCGTGGTGGCCGTGCACGGCGAAGTGGGCGAACGGCGCGCCGTCGAGCGCCGCGAGCGTGGCCGACACGGTGGCCTGCTCGCCGCTGAGCCGCAGGGCCTTCGGGTGGACGACGCCGAGCCGCTCGACCTCCCGCTCGGCGTGCTCCAGGTCGGGCCCGGCGACCAGGACGGGAGGGCCGCCGTCGTACGGGTCGCCGGCCCGCCTGGCCGCCAGCCACACCAGCGCGGACGGGGCCACCACCAGCGGCGTGCCGGTCAGGCCGGGCAGCAGGCCCCAGGGCACGGCCGACAGGCCCATGGTCGGGACGAGCACGATTCCCCTGGCCCGGGAGAGCGCCTGCCGCAGGGGCGCCTCCAGCGCGCCGGCGATGACGCCGAGCTGCCGCCGGACCGACGCCTCGATGACCTCCTTCAGCGCGGGGCGCAGGGCGCGTCCCGCCTGGGCGTTGAGGTCGCCGGCCAGCCGTCGCGCGGCCTCCGCGACCGGTTCGTACGCGCTCAGCCGGTGCAGGTGGCACCGCCCGCGGACGAGGACGAGCGCCAGCAGCGCGCCGTCCACGTTCAGCAGGCTGACGAGGGCGAGATCGTCCTCCGCCAGCGCCGCCTCGACGTCCGGGGCCGGAGCGGGAGCCAGCCGTTCGCCGACGCCGGGCAGTTGCCAGCCGCGCTCCCTGATCACCTGCTCCAGCTCCAGGCAGCGCCTGCGCAGCGCCGGCCGGCGGCGGCCTGCGGCCTCGTCGGCGTGCATCCGCTGGGCCAGCTGGCGCAGCTCGGCCAGCGCTTCGGCGGTCTGGGGGTCCTGCGGGGCACGCGGCGGGCGGTACCGGAACGCCTGCGCCCGGCACCGCTCCGACCAGGCGAACACCTGGCGTGGCGAGCCGCCGTCGAGGGCCGCCCTGAGGCCGTGGGCGGCCAGGTCCGCGCCGAGGGCGGCGACGCCGGTGAGCATGTCGAGGCTGCCCAGCCGGCCCCGGTGGGAGTCGATGAGCGCCAGCCCCGAGCGCACCTTGCGCAGCGCCGGCCCGCGCCGCCCCTGCGCCCCGGCCAGCTCGGCCTCCGCCAGCTGCCGCATGAGCCGCACCCCGAGCGGCCCACCCCTGGCCCCGGCGGTCGTGGCGGGCACGGTGCCCGCTGCCACCAGGGCCCGGATGGCGACCAGGCGGGCCATCTCCGCGTCGTCGCGCATGTCCAGCTCCGCGAACCGCGCCGCGAGGTCGCCCGCGCGCCGGGCCACCGAGCCGGGTGCCTTCCCCAGGGCCAGCTCCGCGCGCAGCCGCATGAGAGCCGCGCGCAGCGCCCACGCCGTGCTGCCCCTGCGCCGGAAGTGGGTCTCCGCCTGCCTGGCCCGGTCGCGGGCCTCGTCGTGCCGGCCCGCGTCGAGCGCGCACTGGGCCCTGGCCAGCTCGGCCTCGGCGTAGTCCTGCATGAGGCGCTGCCTGCGGAAGCCGTCCGCGGCCCGGTCGAGCGTGCGGCCCGCCTCGTCGGTCAGGCCCACCGCGAGCAGCGCCCGCGCCCGGTCGAGCGCCAGCACGGGCAGGAAGCCGGGGTTCAGGTCGCGGTAGAGCTCCTCCACCCGGGCGAAGACTCCGAGCGCCGCCGGCACGTCTCCGAGCAGCAGGTCGCAGTAGCCGTCGTTGTGCAGGGCCTTGGCCGCGATCACCGGGTGTCCGTGGGCCTGGGCGAGCTGGGCGCTCCTGCGGGCATCGTCCCTGGCCTGCCGGACGCTGCCGGTCATGAGGCGGATGACCGACCGGTTGAGCAGCACCCTGGCCAGCTCGACGGGGTCGCCGCCGAGCAACCGTGGGGCGGCGATGTCCAGCTCCCGCAGGGCTTCGGCGTTCGACCCCAGGCGCAGGTGCAGCAGGCCGCGCTGGGCGTGCACGATGGCCTCCTCGCTGTCGGGCGCGCGGCGCTGGGCCTCGTCGAGCAACTCCATCCCGAGCATGGTGCGGCCCTGCTCGGCCTCGGCGTGGGCGAGGCTGGTCAGCAGCCGCGCGAGCAGCCCGTCGTGATGCTCCTCGGGGGTGGTGGCGGTGTCCCAGCCGAGCAGCCGGAGGCCCTGGCGCAGCCTGCGGGCCGCCAGCGCCGGGCGGCCGTCGTCGGTCGCCTCGACGCTGAGCCTGTGCAGGCGTTCCACCCGCTCGCGCAGCTCGGTCACCGGCTCGTGGTCACGCAATCGGACCTCGCGGGGGTCAGAGGATGAGTGAGGGAGTCACCGCCAGTATCGTCGCCCGCGCCGGATCATCAAGCCCCTGGCGCACCACGAGTTGCGACAGTCCTCTCGGCACCACGTCCAGGACGAACCTGCCCTGGTCGTCCGCCCGCACCTGCTGCGCCCCTCCCCCGGTGCGCAGCTCGACCAGGTGCTCGCCGGGCGGCGCCAGCCAGCCGTCCACCCGTACGGCGTGGTCGTCGCGCGCGCTCACGCTGATCATGATGGTGAGGATCTCGCTGTCGAAGGTGATCGTGCGGCTGTCCTCGCCGCCGCGCACGCCCGACGGCAGCCCGGCCTCCTCGAACGGCCGCAGCACGGCGAAGTCCGCCGACTCCAGGGCCAGCGCGAACCGCAGGCGTTCGACCAGGGTCGCGGGAACGGGGTCGATCATGCGGTAGACGTCCGCGATCTCCGCGGCGAGCACCTGGTCCTCGGGGGTGAGATGGGGAGAGCTGCTCCCCTCGGCCGTGTTCATCGGGGACTCCAATCCGGATCCTTCGCGAGCAGGACCCGCAGTTTCGCGAAGCACCGGCCGCGCGTGGGCCCGATGCTGCCCAGCGGCATGTCCAGCGCGGCGGCCACCGCGTCGTAGTGCGGGCGCGGCACGAAGGCGATGATCCTGAGCAGCTCCGCGCACCTCTTCGGCAGGCTCTCGACCGCCTGCCAGAGCGCCCGGCGCCGCTCGTCGTCCACGAGCAGCTCGTCGGGGGTCAGCACGCCGTCGGGCAGGTCGTCGAACACGTCGTCGCCGGGCAGGTCGTCCTTGCGGGAGGCGGCGCCGGCCCGCCACGCCTCGCGGCGGGCCGTGGTGACCAGCCATTCGATGAGCGCGCCCGGCGCGGCGATGGTGTGCAGGCGGCGCAGCAGGATGAGCCAGGTCGTCTGGACGACGTCCTCGGCGGCCTGCCTGGTCAGGCCCTGGCTCCGCGCGGTGTGCCAGAGCACGGGCGTGAGCTCGGCCACGATGGCGTCGAGCGCGGCGCTGTCGCCCTGCCTGGCCGCCACCAGCCACTCGGCGAGCCGGGCGCGCCGCTCGGCCCCGGCGGCGGAGACGCGGGAGCCGGAGGCGCGGGCGCCACCGGCGGGGGCCCCGCCGGCGCGGGAGCCGGCGGCGGGGGCGTGGTCTGTCGCGGGGTCGCCGGCCATCAGATGCGCACGACTTCCGGCCGGGCCACCTTGTCCTCGATCATCCGGTCGATGACCGCCCTGGCCCGCTCGACGGGATCGGCGCCCACCTGCCCGATGGTCCTGGTCAGCTCGGCGGCGATGACGCCCGCGACGATCGGGGCGGCGAACGAGGTGCCGCTCCAGCCGCAGAACGGCCCCACGGCGTCGCTGTCGAGCGAGGCCCGCTCCCCCGTGGCGAGCAGTGCGCTCTGGGCGCCGCCGAACTGGGGCGGGAAGGTGCTGACGACCATCGCGCCGGGGGCGCGCCAGCGTACGGCGGGATGGTCGTTGCTGAAGATGGCGATCGTGCCGTCGGGGTTCTTGGCGGCCACGCCGAGCATGGGCGCGACCGGCGGGCCCGGCACGGCCGTCTCGGAGAGGGCGGCGAGGTAGAACGGCCGGGTGGTGGCGTAGTTGCCGGCCGCGTTGACCACGATGACGCCGCGCGCCCGCAGCTGGTTGACCTTGTCGAACAGCGCCCGCATCGCCGCGTCGCCGGTCTCGGCGAACCCGCCGAAGGAGCAGCACAGCACGTCGATGTTCCGGCCCTCGTCCATCAGCGCGAGCAGGCGGTCGAGCGCCGCGTGCACGGCCTCCTCCGGCACCACGCCGTCGCTGTGCATGACCTTGTACGCAAGGACGCGGGCGTCCGGCGCGATCTGGGCGATGAGGCCGGCCAGCATGAGGCCGTGGCCGGTGTGCGAGTTGAGCGTGCCGATCAGCGGGTTGGGCAGGTGACCGAGGTCCTCGTAGCCGACGAGCCTGGCGATGTCGCGGCCCGCGTAGGCGGGGTGGGTGTCCTCGATGAGCTGCTGCCCGTCCGGGTCGACGGTGAGGAACGCGTCGGGGTCGGTGACCGGCAGGAACCAGGGGTGCGCGGCCACGCCGGTGTCGAGGGTGACCACGGTGATCCTGCGCCCGCCGAGCTCTTCGAGCGTGCGGCGGCGCGGCGGCCCGGCGACCACGGTCAGGGGGACGCGGCCGTATCCGGGGTGTGCCCCCGTGCCCGGCTCGTCGGTGACGGCGTGCCCGCTGGTGGCGGGCTCGCCGCCGAGGCCGAGCGAGCCGATCCCGCTCGTGGCCGAGCCGACGAACAGGTGGTCGAGCGAGATCTGGGCGACGCCGTCCCTGATGGCCTGGTCGGTGCCGGACTCCGCGGCGAGCCGCCTGCGCACGGCCCTGAGCGCGGGCCAGGCGTCCGCCACGACGTCCCGGCGGTCCGGGGCGATCTCCAGGACGGCGGGCATCCAGACGGTCCCGGCGCCGAGGTCCCGGTCGCGGGCGCGGTCGATGCTGGCCCGCGACAGTCTCAGCCCGACCTCGTCCAGTGCCCCGTCGATCCAGTCGGTGAGCTCGTCGGTGCGGAGCAGCTGACCGGGGATCAGCAGCACGTCCGTGCGGTAGACGGTGGAGTCGGGACGGGTCTCGCCCGGGTCCAGGCCGACGGCCCAGGGGTCGAGCACCTTGGCGCCGTGCCGGTCGAGGATCTCGCGGGGAAGGTTGACGCCCTGCCAGGACGGCCCGAAGGGCTCGCCCCCGCCGTGCCGGTAGGGCTCGGAGATGTAGTCGATGGTCAATTGCACCGCCTCCGTTCTGGCCTCTGTGGCGTACGAGAGCGGATCGGCGGCGGCGATACGCGGCGCCGGGTAACGGAAGCATCACGATACCGGCCCCCTGAGATCGTCGAGCGGGGGCCGCTGGGTGCCGTCGGTGAGGCGCCGGCCCCAGGCGCGCATGTAGGCGACGGCTTCCGGCGGGCCGTGGATCACGACGGGGGCCTCGATCGCGCCGATGCAGAAGGTGGCCCAGTCGAGGGAGTCGGTGGGGATCTCCACCCGGCACGAGGTGTCGTCGAGGGGTTCCACCGTGCCGTAGTGCGCGATCTCCTTCCGCACCCGTCCGGCCGGAGCCTGGACCGTGGCGCGGACGAGATACCTGGTCGGCGTCGCCCTGATCCGGGCGCGCACGTACGCGACGGGATCGTCGTCGGGCAGCGGGCGGCGGGCGAACGTCGTGCCGGTGCGGCTCACGTCGCCGACGCGGTCGACGCGGAAGGTGCGCCAGCCGGCCCGGTCGAGGTCCCAGGCGAGCAGGTACAGGCGGCTGTCGACGCGGACGACGTGGTGCGGGCAGACCGTCCTGGCCGCGGTCCCGCCGGTGCGGGTGCGGTAGGCGAACTCCACCGTCTCTGCGTCGCGGCAGGCCAGGGCGAGGGTGGTCAGCGAGGCGACATCGGCGCCGCCCGCGCGCGCCTCGGGGTTCCGCGCCGGGACGGCGACGGCGCGCAGGCTGTCGATGCGGCGCCGGATCCGTACGGGAAGCACCTGGACGATCTTGGCCATGGCGCTCAGCGCGGCGTCGGCCGACGCGGGGAAGGGCCCGGAGGTGATCTCCTGCAGCCCCATGACGATGGCGGCGGCCTCGTCCTCGCTGACGACCAGCGGCGGGAGCGAGGCGCCCGGGCTGAGCTGGTAGCCGCCGCCGGTGCCGCGCGTGGCGGTGATCGGATAGCCGAGCTCCTGGAGGCTGTCGATGTCGCGGCGGAGCGTGCGCTGGCTGACGCCGAGGCGGCGCGCGAGCTCGGGGCTGGGCCAGTGGCGCCGGTTCTGCAGCAGGCCGAGGAGTTCGAGGGCGCGGGTGCCGGTCGACATGCGCCCAATCTAGGTCCCCTTGCGGACATATAGCGGCCACAAGCCCACCGAGGATGGGAGCCGCCACCGACAACGGAACCGGAGCGTACATGATCAGCACTTCCCATCTCTCCCGGACCTTCCTGGCCCCCCGCGGCGAGGAGGTCCGCGCCGTCCGGGGCATCGACCTCTCCGTGGCGCGCGGGGAGACGGTCGCCGTCCTCGGCCCCAACGGCGCGGGCAAGAGCACGCTCATGCGGATGCTCTCGACGCTGCTCCCGCCCACGGGCGGGACCGCGCGCGTCGCCGGCTTCGACGTACGGACCCAGGCTCCGCTGGTGCGCGAGCGCATCGGCTACGTCGGCCAGGGCCACGGCGCCGGGCACGCCCAGCGGGCCGTGGACGAGGTCGTCACCCAGGGCCGCATCCACGGCCTCGGCCGGGCCGCGGCCCGCGCCAGGGCCGCCGAACTGCTCGCGGCGCTCGGCCTGGAACGGCTGGCGCGGCGCAGGACGCAGGCGATGAGCGGCGGTCAGCGGCGCCGCCTCGACCTGGCGATCGGGCTGGTGCACCTCCCGGAGCTGCTGTTCCTGGACGAGCCGACGACGGGCCTCGACCCGCAGAACCGCGACAACCTCTGGGAGCACATCATCGGGATGCGGCGCCGCGGCGGCACGACCGTCGTCTTCAGCACCCACTACCTGGAGGAGGCCGATCGGCGGGCGGATCGGATCGTCGTCGTCGATCACGGGCGGGTCATCGCCGACGGCACGCCGGCCCAGCTCAAACAGCGTCACGCCGGGGACCGGCTGACCCTGGAGACCGCCGATCCCGCCTCCGCCGAGCGCCTGCGCGGGCTCGTCGCGGCGATGGACGGCGTCGGGACGGTGACCCGGCGGGGCGCCGTGGTCACCGGACGGGCCGCCGACGGCCGCGCGGCGCTGGCGAGCGCGATCGTCGCCGCCCGGGACCAGGGGATCACTGTGGTCGCGGCCGACACCCGGCTTCCCACGCTCGACGACGTGTTCCTCGAACTCACCGGCCGGAGCCTGCGCGACGCCGGCGAAGACCCGGCCACCGGCGCCGAGGAGCGCGGAGGTCCCGTCACCGGCGTCAAGGACCGCGAGGGACCGGCCACCGGCGCCGAAGACCGCGAAGGACCGACCACCTGCACGGAAGACCGCGGGGGGCCGGCCACCGGTGCCGAGGGCGGCGACCGGGTCCCCGGGCAGGCCGTGTGAGCGCCGTCAGCCCACCGCGCCGACGTGGTCTCGCCGGCGACGTCCTCATCGTGACGACCCGCGAGTTGCGTCCCGTGGCCGCGGACCCGTTCTCCCTGGTCGTCGGGCTGATCCAGCCGCTGTTCTTCCTGCTCCTCTTCGGGCCGCTGGTCGTGTCCGGCACGACGGCGGGGACCGCGCACCCGTGGGCGTGGTTCGTCCCGGGGATCCTCGTGATGATCTCGCTCTTCGGCACGGCGGGGACCGGATCGAACCTCCAGTACGACCTCCAGGACGGCTCGCACGAACGCCTCCTGGTCACGCCGCTGGCGCGCTCGTCGCTGTTCGTCGGCCGCGCGCTCAAGGAGTTCGTGCCGCTCGTCGTCCAGGCCGTCGTGATCGTCCTGGTCATGGTCCCGTTCGGGTTCCGCCCCCACGCCGGCGGCGGCGTCCTCGGGCTGCTGCTCCTGGGCGTGCTCGGCGTCGGGATCGGGTCGCTCAGCTACGCGCTGGCCATCGCCGTACGCGAGCAGGACTGGATGTTCTGGACCGTGCACCAGACGGTGCTCTTCCCGCTGATGATCCTGTCCGGGATGCTGCTCCCCCTCGACGAGGGGCCGGCCTGGATGCGCGTCCTCGCCCGGTTCAACCCGCTCACCCACGTCGTCGAGGCCGAACGCGACCTCTTCGCCGGACAGATCACGACCCCCGAGGTCGGCTACGGATTCCTCGCCGCCGGCACGACCGCCGTCCTCGGCTTCCTCCTCGGGCTGCGCGCCCTGCGCGCCGCCACGCATTGATCACCCCTGTACGAAAGGACCCACGCACATGCGCATTCTCGTCACCGGAGCGACCGGCCAGGTCGGGCGGCACCTCGTCACGCGGCTCCACCGGGACGGGCACCACGTCCGCGCGCTCTCCCGCAACCCCGCCAAGGCCGATCTCCCGGGCGGCGTCGAGGTGGTGGCCGGTGAGCTCACCGACGCCGCCACGCTCGGAGCGGCGTTCGACGGGGTCGAGGCGGTGCACCTGATCACCTTCGGCGGCGACCAGGACCTGACCAACGGCTCCGAGATCATCGACCTCGCCGCCCGCCACGGCGTCACCCGGGCCACGGTCCTCGGCGGCTGGTCGCCGACCAGCGTCGAGAGCGCCCTGGAGGCCGGCCGGATCCCCTGGACCCTGCTGCGTCCGGTGGAGTTCATGGCCAACGCGCTCGAATGGGCCGACGAGATCCGTTCCCAGGGCAGCGCGTCCATGTTCGCCGGCTTCCCCAGCGCGATGGTGCACGAGGCGGACATCGCCGCCGTGGCCGCCACCGCGCTCACCCATGAGGACCACGAGGGACGGAAATACCCGCTCACCGGGCCGGAGGCCCTCACCCCGGCGGAACGCGTCCGGATCATCGCCGAGGCCACCGGGCAGGAGATCGCGTTCGTGCAGCTCGACGAGGAGGCGGAGCGCGCCCGGCTGCGCGGCTACGGATACGACGAGGACTACGTGGAGTTCGGCATCCAGCTGGCCACGAGCCCGCCCGAGGCCGCCGGCGTGGTCCTGCCCACCGTCGAGGACGTCACCGGCACACCCGCGCGAACCTTCGCCCAGTGGGCACGGGAACACGCCGACCGATTCCGCGCCGCCCCCTGACCGCCGCCGGGCCGGTCATCCCCGGGAGCCGGCCAGCGGGTCGACGCCGCGCAGCATCATCCCCTGCCCGCGCGAGCGGTGCACGTCGTCGGCGGGCAGGTCCTCGGGGTCGCGGAACTGCACCAGCAGCGTCGTACGGGCCTCGTCCGACCGGTTCACCCCCGACCCGTGCACGGTCAGGTAGTCGAGGAACAGCACGTCGCCCGCCCGCGCCTCGACCGGCACCGCCTCCTCCAGCGGCCAGCTCGACGGAGGCAGGTGCCAGCCGCCCTCCTCGACGTGCGGCAGCGGGCCCTGCCGGTGGCTGCCCGGCACGACGCGTACGCAGCCCTTCTCCTCGGGCGCGTCGTCGAAGTGGAAGATGGCCGCGCCGACCGTGTGCCGGGTGTGCGGGAAGTGGGCGGCGTCCTGGTGCATCGGGAACGGCGAGCCCTTCTCCGCCGGCTTGACGAAGATCTTGGTGTGGTGGAGCTGGACGTTGCCCGATCCGATCAGCTCCGCCGCCACGTCGGTGAAACGCGGGTCGACGATGAGCCGGGCGAAGGCGGCCGAGTAGAACTGGGCGTCGTGGCAGTGCCGCAGCTCGGTGCCGCCGCCGGCGATCCGCCGTGCGCTGCCCCAGGTGGGGTCGGAGGGGCGCAGCCGCGCCAGGAGCGCGTGACACTCCTCGCGGTAGGCCCTTGCTTCGTCGGCGCTGATCAGGCCCCTGAGCAGCGCGTAGCCGTTGTCCCGGTAGAACAGTGCCGGGGAGATCTCGTTCATGCAGCCCTCCAGTCCCTTCATGGTCATGCCCACTGCAGGCCGCCGGCCCACTTCGTACTGGTCTGTGCCGGGCACCGGCCGCCCGGAAGGAGGAAGAAGATGATTGACTGTGCTCCGTAAAACGTTTCATTGCGATCTTTGCGGAAGGTCACCCCCGTGGACTACGAACGTCAGCCGTACCGGAGGTGCGGCCGCAGCGGACTGCTCCTCCCCGCCGTCTCGCTCGGCCTGTGGCACAACTTCGGCGAGGCCAAGCCGCTCGAGAGCCAGCGCGCGATCCTGCACAAGGCGCTCGATCTCGGCATCACCCACTTCGACATCGCCGACCGGTACGGCCCGCCGATCGGCGCCGCCGAGACCGCGTTCGGGCAGCTCTTCCCCCGGTCGCTGCGCGACGAGGCCGTGGTGACCACCAAGGGCAGCAACCCCATGTGGGACGGCCCGTACGGCAAGGGCAACTCACGCAAGCACCTGCTGGCCACGCTGGACCGCTCGCTGGCCCGGCTCGGCCTCGACTACGTGGACATCTTCTACCTGCACCGCGACGACGAGGACACCCCGCTGGAGGAGCAGGTCGCCACGCTCGACCACATGGTCCGCACCGGCCGCGTCCTCTACGTCGGCGTCTCCAACTTCTCCCCCGAGCGCACCGCCGAGGCCGCCCGCCTGCTGCGCGGGCTCGGCACGCCGCTCCTGGTGCAC
Source organism: Nonomuraea fuscirosea (assembly GCF_035917475.1). Classification (NCBI taxonomy): domain Bacteria; kingdom Bacillati; phylum Actinomycetota; class Actinomycetes; order Streptosporangiales; family Streptosporangiaceae; genus Nonomuraea; species Nonomuraea fuscirosea. Next base: position 5,564,925 of record NZ_CP109074.1, read on the forward strand.
CAGCCGTCGTACTCGCTGCTGAACCGGGGTATCGAGGACGCGCTGCTGGGCGTGCTCGAACAGGAGGGCATGGGCTGCGTGGTGTACTCGCCGCTGGCGCAGGGCCTGCTCACCGACCGGTACCTGAACGGCATCCCGGCCGACTCGCGCGCCGCCGAGGGGCGCTTCCTGACGCCGGACCGGGTGACGCCGCAGGTGCTGACGTTCGTCCGGGCGCTGGCCGACCTGGCGAGCGCGCGCGGGCAGACGGTGGCCCAGCTCGCGCTGGCGTGGGCGCTGCGCGACCCGCGGATCACCTCGGTGCTGGTGGGGGCCTCCAGCCCCGAGCAGCTGGAGGCGAACGTGGCCGCGGTGGACCGGCTCGACTTCACCGACGACGAACTGGCCACCATCGAGCGGGCCGCGAAGGAGTCGGGCGTCGAGTCCTGACCCGACGGGGTGACCGAAGTATCGGGGCGGTACATCGATCGATGTACCGCCCATTTCGCTCCTGGGGACGATCAGAACGGGCCCGCGCGCCAGCACGCTTGAGGGTGTGGACAGACGCATCGGCGCACTCGACCTTCTGCGCGGCGTGGCCATCGCGGGCACGCTGGGCACCAACATCTGGATCTTCACCGACCCCGGCGGCCCCGGGGCACTCCTGGGCTTCGGCGCGGACGCCGGCGGGGTGGAGACGTTCCTGCGGTTCCTGTCCAACGGCAAGTTCCTCGGGCTGCTGACGCTGCTGTTCGGCGTCGGGCTCGAACTGCAGTACCGAAGCGCGGTGCGCAGGGGCCTGACGTGGCCGGGCCGCTACCTCTGGCGGGCCACGCTGCTGCTGGCCGAGGGGATCCTGCACTACGTGCTGATCTTCGAGTTCGACGTGCTCATGGGGTACGCGATCACCTCGATGATCGTGGCGTACCTGATCGGGCGGAGCGAACGCGTCGTCACGGCCTGGATGGTCGCGGCCGGGACGCTGCTCCTGGCCATGGTGGGCCTGCTCACCGCGCTGCTCATGACGATGCCGGCGGGCGGTGGCACGGCGGCCGCGCACCCGTCCGGCTGGCTGGAGCAGGTGGAGCTGCGCCTGCGATATGCCGCGATCTTCCGCGCGGAGCTGCTCTTCATCGTGCCGCTCGGCATCGTGCTGTTCCTGCTCGGCGCGCGGCTGATGCGCGCCGGCGTCTTCGAGGAACGCGGCGCGCGACTGCGCGGCCGGCTGATCGCCGCCGGGATCGGCGCCGGCGTGCCGCTGAACCTGCTCACCTCCTTCGCCGGGCCCGCCTGGTTCATGGTGGACCGCTACCTCGTGGCGCCGCTGGTCTCGCTGGGCCTGCTGGCGCTGATCACCTCGATCGTGCTGCGGATGCGGAGCGCGCCGGGCGTGCTGCGCCGCGGCTTCACCAACGTCGGCCGGACGGCCCTGTCGTGCTACGTCTTCCAGAACCTGGTCGCCGGCGCGCTCTGCTACGGCTGGGGCCTGGGCCTGGCCACCCGCCTGGACGGGCTGCGGCCCTGGTGGGTGCCGGTCGCCTGGGCCGGGATCTGCGTGCTGTTCATGACCCTGTCGTCGCTGTGGCTGCGCCGCTTCGACCGCGGGCCGATCGAACTGGCCTGGCAGTGGGCCTACCAGGCCCCGTGGCGACGGACGCGCGCCGGAGGCGGGCAGGTGGAGCAGGTGAGCGAAGCAGGCCGGTAGAGCCGCCGGAGGCCGGCTGCCAGGCGGCCACCGCCGTCAACGGAAGTCCGGCGCGAACAGGGTGTCCAGGGCCGTCCTCGCCTCCTGCTCGGAACGGACCTGACCCTCGCGTACCAGCGTCGGCAGGATGCGTTCCAGCACCGCGCGCTGCTCGTCGCCGGGCACCGGGCCGACCCTGACCTCCGTCCGCTCCTTCAGCACCACCGCGGCCACCTCGGGGGCGAGCTCGGCCTCGGACGCCAGCAGCTCTACCGCCTCGTCGGGATGCTCGCCGATCCACACGCGGGCGCGCTCGTAGACGTCGATCACCTTCTGCGCCAGCTCGGGCTGGTGGGTGAGGAACTTCTCCCTGGCGTTGAGGAAGCCGTAGGAGTTGAAGGCCGGATTCCGGTAGACGAGCTTGGTGCCGGCGTCCACCTGGCTCTGCGCCATCAGCGGGTCCAGCCCCGCCCAGGCGTCCACGTCGCCGCGTTCCAGCGCCGTCCTGCCGTCCGCGTGCTGGAGGTTGACGACCTCGACGTCCGTGCCCTTCAGCCCGGCCTCCTGGAGGGCCTGGAGCAGGAAGAAGTACGGGTCCGTGCCCTTGGTGGCGGCGATCTTCCTGCCCTTGAGCTGGGTCACCTTGGTGACGTCGGAATCCTTGGGGACCACGAGCGCCGTCCACCCCGGCCGGGTGTAGACGCCGATGGTCTTGATCGGGGTCCCGTTCGCCCGCGCCTGCAACGCGGCGGCGCCCGCCGTGGAGCCGACGTCGATGGTCTCGGCGCGCAGGTTCTCGTTGGCCTCGTTGCTGCCCGCCGACAGCACCCAGGTGATCATGGTGCCTCTCAGCTCGGTCTCCAGCCAGCGCTGCCTTCGTACGACGAGGCTGAGCGGGTTGTAGTAGGCGTAGTCGAGGCGCAGCCGCCGCGCGGAGGACGTCGCGGTGCTGTCGCCCTCCCCCGCCGCGCAGGCGGTGGCCAGGGGGGCGAGCAGCGTGACGAGCGAAACGACGGCGACCAGGGAACGACGGCGGCTCATGGGTGGGCTCCTCGGCGGGGGTGGGACGGGGGACGCCGAGCCGCTCCAGCAGATCGGCACGGAGCACGGCGAGTTCGGGACGGGCACGATCACGCGGCCTCGGATACGGCACATCGCTCGTCGATGCCGGTGACGGCACGCCCGTCCCGCCGCCGTCCGCACGGGAACCGTGGCCTGCCGGCTCGTCATGCGCCTCCTCTATACCGGATCAAACGGTAGGAAAGATGGGTTAATAGAGTCAATGATCTACCATGAGAGCGCCCCTGATGCTCGGTGAGCACTCACGAGTCCTGCGACGACAGACGAGGTTCAGGTCGGGCCCGAAGTATGCGAGGACAAGGGCCGGGCGGACAGGATGCCCAAGATTGCGGACCTGGTGTTTCCCGCGGCTCGGCGGCCGGCGCGGCCGTACCTGACAGTCGTCTGTATGAGCGACATATCACCCTCAGCCGCGCCCACCGCCGGCCCCGGGCGACCGCTGCCGATCCGCGTACTGCTCGGCGTCGCCCACCGCTGGCCCACCTGGCTGGGGCTGGCGGTCATGGCACAGAACGCCTTCGGCCTGGACGACGGCCGCCCGCAGGCGCTCATCGTGTTCCTGGCCGCGCTCATCTACCTGGGCACCGCGCTGCTCGGCCGGCCTGCCGTGGTCTGGCCGCTGTTCGGCGCGTGCGTGGCGGGGGTGACGGTGCTGCGGCTGCTCGACGCGGAGCCGTGGCCCGCGCTGGTGGGAGGCGGGGTGTGCCTCGCCGTGCTGGCCCTGGCCGGCGGCGTGGCGCGGCGGCCACCGCTGACGGCTCTGCAACTGCCCGCCATGCTGCTCTTCGGCGGCGCCGCCGTCGTGGCGGTGTCCCTGTCGCCGGTCGCGGGAAGTTATCTCGTCGCCGCCGCCCTCATCGGTCACGCCGTGCAGGACGTCATCGTCTGGCGGGCGAACCAGGTGGTGACGCGGTCGCTGGCGGAGTTCTGCGCGGTGCTCGACTTCACGCTCGGCGTGGCGATCCTGGTGCTCGTCTGAGCGACGCGGGTCGATCCCGGGTGCCCGTCTGAGCGACGCGTGGTCGATTTTGAGTGCTCGTCTGCGATTTTGAGTGCTCGTCTGAGCGACGCGAGCTCGATCTCGGATGCTCGTCCGATTGACCCGGCGGCGTCCGGCGATTCGTCCTTGCCCGGAGGTTGACGACCTGTCCGGGCAGCGCTTACGGTTCCGGCAGCCGGTGAAATTATCGACACACCACCGAAACTTTCGGTCGCGTGTCGTCGCTCGTCTGGCACCCCCCGGCTCCGGCATCGGAGGTAACACGGTGAAGCTCCTGATCCTCGCTTTAGCGCTCGTCCTCGCCACCCCGGCCCTGCCCGCGTCCGCTCATCCGCGCCCACCGCGCGACCTGCGGCAGCTCGCGCAGCAGACCGGCGTCAAGATCGGCTCTGCCGTCGACATCGCCGCCCTGCGCGCGGAGTCCGACTACCGCAAGGTGCTCAACCGCGAGTTCAGCCACGTCACCGCGGAGAACGCGATGAAGTGGGAGTCCGTCGAGCCGGAGCGCGGGGTGTTCACCTGGGCCGACGCCGACACGCTGGTCGAGAACGCGCGCCGCGACCACCAGCAGGTACGCGGCCACACCCTCGTCTGGCACAACCAGTTGCCCGCCTGGCTGACCAGCGGCGTGGCCGACGGCTCGATCGACGCCACCGAGCTCAGGAAGATCCTGCGCGACCACATCACCACCCAGGTACGCCGCTACAAGGGCAAGATCCGGGCCTGGGACGTGGTGAACGAGGTCGTGGAGGAAGACGGCACGATGCGGCAGACCCTGTGGCTGACCCATCTCGGCCCCGGCTACATCGCCGACGCCTTCCGCTGGGCGCACAAGGCCGACCCGCACGCCAAGCTCTACATCAACGACTACAACCTGGAGTGGAACGCCCCCAAGATCGAGACGACCCTGGCCCTGGTCAAGGAGCTGCGGGCGCAGGGGGTGCCGATCCACGGAGCCGGCTTCCAGGGCCACCTGGGCATCCAGTACGACTACCCCGGCGACTGGGCGAACGTGATGCGCCGCTTCGCCGACCTGGGCCTCGAAGTGGCGGTCACCGAGCTGGACGTGCGCATGGTGCTGCCCGTGACGCCGGAGAAGCTGGCCACCCAGGCCACGTACTACAGCCGGGCGCTGTCCGACTGCCTCAGTGTCCGCGCGTGCCGCGAGTTCACCGTGTGGGGTTACACCGACCGGCACTCGTGGGTGCCCGGCTGGTTCGACGGTGAGGGCTCGGCCTGCCTGCTCGACGAGAACCTCGCGCCCAAGCCGGCGTACCGGGCGCTGCTGAACGTGAAGCGCCCGCGCTGACGCGGCACCTCCCGGCCTGCCCCAGGTCCTCACTCGCGATCGGGTGAGGACCTGGGCGTCTCATTCCTGCGGAGAACCGTCCAGGCGCTGGATCAGCCCGTACACGAAACGGGCGCGGTACGTGCGGCCGTCGTGGGGGAAGTCGACCGTCCAGTGGTGCGGGGCGGGGCCCTCGATCTGGACGGCGCCGGGGAAGCTCGCGCCGAGGTCGCCCACGACGCACGTCCACGGCGTCAGGTCCGTGAACGCGACCGCCGCCGGCCCTTCCGGGCGGACGAACCACTGGTTCCACACCTCGCCGCCGGGGCCGAGCAGGGCCTCGAACGCCAGGCCCGGCCAGCTCGGCAGCGGCCAGCGCAGGACGTCGCAGGTCAGACTGCCCGCGGGCCTGCTCTCGCGGTACGGCGGCGCCCCCAGCGCCATCCGCAACGCCGCGGCCCCCTTGGGCGCCCTCGGGGCGTGGGCCAGCCGCGTCCAGTGGGCGTGGGCCGCGCGCAGCTCGGCGCGGGAGGCGCCCATGCCGTGCAGCGCCTCCTCCACCTTGCCGGCGTTGAGGTCCTGCATGCGATGCATCAGCGCCAGCTCGAACTCGCGCACCCGAAAAGCCACGGGACCAGCTTGCCAGCACCTCGGGGGCGCCACGTCCGTCAGTGGCCGATGCTCTTCACCGCACTTCCTGACCGGCGACCGAGCCGTTGGACGGCGATCGCGGGTCGCCGGCGGCGATGACGTCGGCCAGGGTGATCTCGCTGAGCAGCGCGTTCTCGTGGCTGCGCAGCCGGTCCCAGATCTCGGCCAGCGGCGCGGCGGCCGGGGAGAAGGGGCGGGCGGGCGGTTCCGCGCCCTCGGTGACGCGGATGACGTCGGCGAGCGCGATCTGCCCGGCCGGGCGGGCCAGCCAGTAGCCCCCGTCGGGGCCCCGCTGGCTGCGGATCAGGCCCGCCCGGCGTAGTTGGAGCAGGATGTTGTCGCAGAAGCGGCGCGGGATCTCCTGCGTGACGGCGATCCGCTCGGCGTGCACCGGGCGGTCGGCCACGGCCAGGGCGAGCATGGCGCCTAGGGCGTACTGGGTACGGGCGGAGATTCTCATCGGCGGCGGGCTTCAGGCGGAGGCCGTCTCCTCCTCTGAACCGCGCTCGCGCAACTCGCTCTCCACCGCCTCGACGGACTCGTTGGCCTTGTCACGGCGGTACTCGCGGACCGAGTAGGCGATGGCCGCCGCCCAGATGACGGCGATGATGATGTACGCCACCGTCTGGACGCCGGTGGAGGCGTCGATCCAGTCGCTGCGCAGCAGCGTGCGCACGTTCGTCAGCACGATGACGCCACCGACGGCCGAGCCGAGGATGCGCGGCGGGATGTGCCGGACCAGCCAGGCGGCGATCGGCGCGGCGATGACGCCGCCGAGCAGCAGCACGGCCACCCAGGAGAAGTTGATGTTCTCCGAGCCGATGCCGACGAAGAAGCCGACGCTGGCCGCGATGGCGACGAGGAACTCGCTGGCGTCGATCGAGCCGATCACCTTGCGCGGGGCCATGCGCCCGCTGGCCAGGATGGCCGGGGTGCCGACGGGGCCCCAGCCACCGCCGCCGGTGGCGTCCACGAAGCCGGCCAGCAGGCCGAGCGGCGCCAGGAAGCGCCGGCGCAGCGGCTTGCCCAGGTTGCCGCGCGGCAGGCCGAAGGCGGTGAAGCGGATGAGGATGTAGACACCCAGGGCGAGCAGGATGATCGACATGACCGGGGCGGCGACGTCGGTGGACAGGCTCGACAGGAAGGTCGCGCCGGCGAACGCGCCCACGGCCCCCGGGATGCCGATCTTGGCGACGACCTTCCAGTCCACGTTGCCGAAGCGCCAGTGGGAGATGCCCGATGCGAGCGTGGTGCCGATTTCGGCGAGGTGGACGGTGGCGGATGCCGCCGCCGCGTTGGTGCCGATGGCCAGCAGCAGCGTGGTCGAGGTGACGCCGTAGGCCATGCCTAGGCTGCCGTCGACCAGCTGGGCCGCGAGACCGACCAGCCCGAGCAGGATGAGTGCCCGCACGATCTCCCCTTTCCTACCATTCCTACTATACAAGTAGGAATAATAATTAAAGGCGAGGGCCGTCCTGTCAACCCCTGGCAGGGGAACAACTGAACGCCGGCGCCCCGGACGACGACGGCCGCCCCGCCCCTCGAACGGGACGAAGCGGCCGCGGCGGCTCTTCTCGGAGCGGGGATCAGCCGGGAATCAGGGCCTTGACGGCGAGTTGTTCCTCGCCGGCCGGGCCGTCGAGGCGGATCGACAGCTCCCACACGCCGCTCATCGCGAACAGCTCCCCTTCGGCCAGGAAACGGCCGGGCTCCCGTTCGCGTGCGGCGACCTCGGGCGTCGAGTGCCCCATGTCGGCCATCACCGCCGACAGGGTCACGGAGTCGGCGTCGCCCGAGGTCACCTCGACCTCAGCGGTGACGCGCCCTGGCGCCGGATCCTCGATCAGCACGGTGACGGCGTAGCGCGTGCCCGTGGTCGTCAGACGCAGCGGCTCGGCCGCCATGCTCCGGCCCACGACGAACAGCGTCACGGCGACGACCACGAGCGCCACCGCCGCCAGAGCCCGTTTCCCGCTCATCGCGTAGCCTCCGACGCCGTCACGTCCACGGCGAAGGGCACGGTGACGACGCCCTCCCCGGTGGCGTACTGGGCCCAGGCCAGGTAGCGGCCGGCCTGCGGGAAGCTGAAGGTGAAGCGCAGCCGGGAGCCCGGGGTGCCCATCTCGTGGACGTGGCCGAAGAAGGCGCCGTCCTGGCTGCGGATGAGCAGGTGACCGGCCATGCCGAGCCAGGGCCGTACCCCTGCGGGGGTGTCCAGCTCGATCGTCGCCGGACGCCCCGCCACCGGACTGCCGGGCCGCAACCGCGGCACGGCGCCCACGCCCCCGGCACCCGCCCCAGCCGGATCCTCCGCCACCGAATCCGTCGCGACCGGCGCGCTCGTGGCAGCCGGGTCCGTCACTGTGGGATCTGGAGTGGCGGGCTCTGGAGTGGCGGGATCTGAGGTGGCCGGGTCCGAGGTGGCCGGGTCCGAGGTGGCCGGGTCCGAGGTGGCCGGGTCCGAGGTGGCCGGGTCCGAGGTGGCCGGGTCCGAGGTGGCCGGGTCCGATGACTGTGTCTCCGGCGCAGGGGCCTCGCCGCCCACCGTGACGGTCGCGGAGGTGAGTTGGCCGCCTGAGTTCTCCCGTTCCAGCTCGGTATGGGTCAGGTAGCGGCCCGGGCGGTCGGCGCGCATCCTGACCTCCAGCCGCCCCGGCGCCGTGCGCAGAGGGTGCAGGTGGCGGAAGTAGCGGCCGTCCTCGCTGGTCAGGACCACGTGCGCGAGCGCCTCATGGTGCACGGTGAGGTCGTCCACGGGACGCCCGGTGGAGCCGTCCACGAGGTCGATCCGCAGCGTGAACTCCTCCCCGGCTTCAGGCCGGGCCGGCACCGTCGCCACCCGCGCCTGCGCGTACGGCCGCCCGCCCGCCGCCACCCCCGCCCCGGACGAGGACGCCTCAGGCGCGGCGCCGTCGGGGAGGGGAGGGGGTATCCAGGGTTCGAACACGATGACCATGACGGCGACCGTCACCCCGGCCGCGGCCCCCGCCGCCAGCAGCATCGCCGCACCCCGCCGGGCCGGCGCCCCGGTGAGCAGGCCGCCTGCCAGCAGCAGCCCGGCCACGAACAGGCCGCCGTAGATCAGGAAGTCGCCCGCGGAACCGCGGTCCACGAGAACGCGGAACGGGATGACGGCGACCTCGTTCCCCGCGCTCAGCTTCAGCTCGTGCGGCCCGGTCCGTTCCACCTGGAGCCGCGCGTACTGCGGATCGCGCGCCGCCGCCCGCGCCGTGCCGGTCACGGTCCGCCCGTCCTCGACCGAGCGCACCTCCAGGCCGACCGGCAGCGCGGCGACCGGCTGGTACGCGACGACCCCGATCCGCAGCGGCCCCGGCACGCGCGGCGTCCCCTTGATCACCACCGTGACCTCGGCGCCGGCGATCGTCTGGGCGATCCGCAGATCCGCCCCCGCCGTGACGTTGTGCGCCGCGGCGGGAGCGGCGGCGCCCACGACCAGCACGGCGACGAGGCACAGCACCAGGATCGCCGCCGCTCGGAGCCGTCGGATCATGCCCGCTCGGGGTCGTCGAGCGCGTTGGTACGGGCGAGCACGCCGGAGTCAGGGGACGCGCTGGAGCCGGTGGATGCACTGGAGTCGGCGAGCACCTGGCGGCCCGCTGTCGCGTCCGGATCGGGGCGTGAGTCGGTGAGCGCGTTGGGCAGGAACAGGGCTCCGAGTGCCAGCCCGATCAGCCCGGCCACGACCGGCGCGCCGGTCCACAGCTCCGGTACGGCGGGCAGGCCGCCGCCCGCCACCGAGGCGATCGCGAAGTAGAGCGACCAGGTGGCGAGGGCCGACAGCCCGGCGAAGGCCCAGTAGGCGCCCCGGCGCGCGGCCGACGGGCGCAGCCGGAGGATCAGCAGGTCGCTCACCAGCCCGCCGGCCACGAACGCGAGCAGGATCGGCAGGTTACTGAACTCCGTCTGCGCGCCGGGCATGAGGACGCTCAGCGCGTACAGGACGGTCACCGCGCCGAACGGGAGCCGCCAGCGGCGGACGAGGAACAGCACGGGCGTGAGCGTGATGACGTTGGTGATGACCAGCGCGGACGCGAGCCGGGCTGCGCCCCCGTTGTCGGTGGCGGAGAAGTTCTCGACGATGCGCTGCGGCCCGTACTGCATGGCGTCGCCGTACGAGAGGAAGAGCCATACCAGCGCCGTGGCGAAACCGAGCCCGATCAGCGCGGGGAGCAGGCGTCCGAGTGACGGCGCGGCGCCCATGTTAGGGGCGTTCCAGGCCGAGCGGAGCGGTGTCGTGATGATGATGAGCATTGTCACGATAAGGCCGAGATGCGAGGGACTGAACAGAATATCCAGATTTGTCTCGATGCCGAGGATCGTGTGCCACATCATGTCCACGAATCCGAAGGCGGCGAACGCGGGAATCGCCACCAGCCCGGCCAGATATCCGTTCGGCACGGCCGCCGGCCCCTGCCGCCCGGCGCGCACCCCACGCCACACCTGCCAGAAGATCCAGCCCGAGACCACGGCGAACCCCGTGTAGAACACCGCGTGCCACGGCGTGAAGAACGTCTCCAGCTCGGTGAGGTTGGTGTGCGCCCACGCGTCGATCATCAGCCCGACGCCGAACCAGATGCCCAGCACCGCCGTCACGAGGTCGGTCCGGGGAGAGACCCAGCCGCGCGGTTCACCTGAATCCGCGAGTAAACGCCGCATACCAGTATTGGCCAACGCCACTTGACGTCCCCTTTCGACGGCCCGATTTCCCGACGACTCGAATCTAGCGCGGCGCGGTGAAATGCGCGTAAGTAGAATTCCAGTACAATTTCACGCTACGTACCTGCACGGACACGATTCTGCGGCTTTCTGCTGAAAAGGGGGATATTTCTGGCGGCCCGAATACACAGGAAACCTGGAACTGTCCCGCTTGAGAACCGGACGGGTCCTGCGCGATGCTGGTATGTCAACAGCGCGTGAAGTCCGTACGGGGGGTGGGATGAGGTCGTCTCTGCGGGTCCTGCGCTGGCTGCCGTTCATCGTCATGCTGGGTGTCACCCTGGCCGATCTGCTCGCCGGCCAGAGCCTCGTCTTCCTGCCGCTGCTCACGCTGGGCCCGGCCTTCGCGTCGGTGTCGGGCGGCGTTCGGCGCACGGCCGCCGTCGGAGCGGTGGCGCTGGCCGTCTGCGTGCCCATGGCGATCTACAACGGCCTGCTGTTCACCTGGACCAACAATCTCACCCTCATCTCCATCGCCGGAGTGACGGCGGCGAGCATGCTGGCCAGCCGGCTGCGCCTGCAGCGCGAGCGCGAGCTGGCCAGCGTGCGGCAGGTCGCCGAGGCCGCCCAGCGCGTGCTGCTGCGGCCGGTGCCGCGGCGGGCGGGCGACCTGCGGGTGGCGCTGTCGTACACCTCCGCGGCGGCCGAGGCGCGGATCGGCGGCGATCTGTACGAGGTCGTCACGACCCCGCAGGGCGTCCGGCTGCTGATCGGCGACGTGCAGGGCAAGGGCTTGGCGGCGGTCGAGACGGCGGCGTGGGTGCTGGGCGCCTTCCGCGAGGCCGCCTACGACGAGGCCGACCTGGGCGACATCGGCGACCGCCTGGAGGCGAGCCTGGCCAGGCACTTAGGCGGCGAGCAGTTCGTCACCGCGATCATCGCGGAGATCCACGACAAGGAGATGTCGCTGGTCAACTTCGGCCACCCAGCGCCGCTGCTGATCCTGAGCGACGGCGAGGTGCACGCTCCCGAGCCGACCGAGCAGGGGCTGCCCCTCGGCCTGGGCGTGTTCGAGACCTCGGCCCCGAAGCCGCAGCGGATCCCGTTCGGCTCCGGCGACCGCGTCCTGTTCTTCACCGACGGGGTGATCGAGGCCAGGAACGCGGCCGGCGAGTTCTACCCGCTGACGGAGCGGGTGTGGCTGCTGCGCCGCGACGATCCGCAGGAGGCGCTCGACTCGCTGCGGACGGACCTGGTGCAGCACACCGGCGGCCCGCTGCACGACGACGCCGCGATGCTCCTGCTCCACCGCCCGTGACACCCCGCCCGTGACGCGTTTCCGGTCATGCCGAAATGCGCGTCGAGCAGCACGACGAAGGGACGCCGTCAGGCGGCGCCGGGCACCAGCGGCACCGTGGTCGACTCCCGGACCACCAGGTGGCAGGGGCGGGCGTGCCGCCCCGGCGACGGTGAGCCGTTGATCGCGGCCAGCAGCATCTCCGCCGCCGTCCTGCCCAGCCCTTCCAGGTTCATGTCCACGCTGGTCAGCGGCGGCTGCGAGCCCTCCACCATCACGCCCCAGTTGTCGAACCCGACCAGCGCCACGTCCTCGGGCACCCGCCGCCCCACCGAGCGCAACGCGTCGGCCACGCCGCGGGCGATCTGGTCGCTGCCGCAGAAGACGGCGTCGAAGTCCGTCCCGCCGGCCAGCAGCATCCCGATCGCCTGCCGCCCCCACACCTCGCTCCACGCCCCGAACAGGGGCGGCCCGGCCGGCGCGAGCCCCGACTCCGCCAGCCGCTCGGCCGCGGCGCCGGCCCTGACCCGGGCGGAGTGATGGTGTTCCGGACCGGTGATCTGCGCGACGCGGGTGCGGCCGACGGCCAGCAGGTGCTCGACCGCCTTGCGCGCCCCGCCCGCCTCGTCCGGCACCACGGAGCAGTCGTCGGGGTCGGTCGAGCCGATGTAGGCGTACACGACGGGGACGGGCAGGGCCGGGGAGATCGGCGCGCGCGCCTCGGTGCGGCGGCCGGTGACGATGATGCCGTCCACGCGGCGGCCGATCAGCGTCTTGACGTGGTACTGCTCCCTGATCGGGTCGTCGCGCCCGTCGCACAGGAACACCGACATCTGCCCCGCCCCCAGCGCGTCCTCCGCGCCCATGAGCACGGGGATGCTGAACCGCCCGATCGTGTCCGTGGTGATCATGCCCACGGTGTACGTCCGGCCCGAGTGCAGGCTGCGCGCACCCGCGTTCACCTCGAAGTTGAGCTGCCTGGCCGCCTCCCTGACCCGGGCTCTGGTCTCCTCGCGCAGCGATCCGCGCCCGTTGAGGGCCTTGGAGGCCGTGCCCACCGACACCCCGGCCAGCGCCGCGACGTCGGTGATCGTGACGTGCCGCTCCAATTTCCCCACTTTTCCTCCGCTTTCCCCATCCCTCGCCGCTCCTACTTTATCCTCCGTTGACGTTGTCCCTACGGGGCGCCGTACGGAGGAAAAGGCTTTCTCGGGCTTTCCGCGACAGCGCGGGAAGGTTCAGCGGAGGCGGGCGCAAGGCGGAGGCTGGGGCGGGCAGGAGGGGGAGTCCGCCCCAGCGGGTCAGGTGGCGTTCGTCCGCAGCGCGGGCGGCACGATCTGCTCGTACGACGGCAGATGCTTGACCAGCCCGGTCACCCGGTGGAAGCCGATGGCGGTGTCGAAGGACGAGCGCGAGAAGCCGATGCTCTCCGGGATCTCGCTCCGCATGAGCGCGGGCAGCTCGGTCAGCGCCTTCGGGTCGATGCCCTTGAGGTAGAGGCCGAGCAGCCGGATGATCTCGCCGGTGTCGGCCTGGTGGATGAAGCGCTGGGCGCGGCCGAGCGCGTTCTGGAAGGCGGCGACCTCCTTGGGCTTCTTGTCGATGATCCGCTGCGTGGTGAACACGACGCCGTGCGAGGTCCGCTCCAGCCCCGGCACGTCGCCCGCGGCGGGCGAGATGAAACGCACGCCGATGCCGGCCGCCGTGGCCTGCTGGGCGATCGGCTGGAAGAAGGCGAGCGCGTCCACCCGTCCCCCCTTGAGGGCGCCCAGTGCGGCGGCGGCGGTGCTGCCGAGGTTGACGAGTTCGCTGTCCGTCGCGGAGTTCATCCCGGCCTTGGCGAACAGGTACGTCACCAGCGCCTCGGTCCCGCTGCCCGGCCCGGTGATGCCGATCTTCTTGCCCCGCAGGGCGCGGATGCGCTGGTCGAGCGGGTCGGACGGGCTCGCGCCGGTGAAGGAGGCGCCGACCACGACGTCCACGTAGTAGCGGTCGACCAGGTTGGCCACCAGCCGGCCCTTGTCGTCGATCCTGGCCAGGTTGAGCGCGTCGGTCATCACTCCGGCGCCGAGGTCGATGCTGCCCGACTTGAGGGCCGCGGCGACCTTGGCCCCGGTGCCGAGCCTGGGCCGTTCGCCGAGCTTGACGCCCTCCTCGGCGAAGTAACCCTTCTGCTCGGCCACGAACAGCGGGAAGAACGCGAGCGAGTTGCTGATCTGGCCGACGTTCAGGACGCCGGGCGGCGTGGTCGAGCTGCGTTGCGCGCAGCCGGTCACGGCCAGCAGGAGCGCGGCGACGATCAGCACGCTCAGTGCCGGCCGGGGGCGGCGGGTCCCGGCCCGGCTCACCGCTCCTCTCCCAGCGGCTTCCACCGGCTGGCCCGCCGGTCGAGCAGCCCGACGACCAGGTTGAGCAGCGCCGCGATCACGCTCAGGACAACGAGCGTGGCGAACACGCCGGCGGTGTCGAACTGCGCGGCGGCGTCGTTGATCAGGTAGCCCAGGCCCCGGTTGGAGGCCACCAGCTCGCCGATCACGGCGCCGATGAGCGCGTACGGGACGGCCACCTTGAGCCCGGTGAGCAGCCCGGTCATGGACGACGGGACGACGACCTTGACCAGGATGTCGCGCCGGCTGCCGCCCATCAGCCGTACGGCGTCGATCAGGCCGCGGTCCACCTCGCGCACGCCCGCGGCGACGTTGAGGAAGACGAGGAAGAACACGGTCGCGGCGGCCAGCAGCACCTTCATGCTCATGCCGATGCCGAACCAGACGATGAACAGCGGCGCCAGGGCGACCTTCGGGATGGCGTACAGCGCCATGATGAACGGGTCGAGCACCTGGTAGAAGGCCCGTGCGGAGGCCAGCACGAAGCCGGTCAGCGCGCCGGCGGCGGCTCCGAGCAGGAAGCCGTAGACCACCTCCTGGACGGTGATCCAGGTGTTGGACCACAGCGTCCCGTCCTGGTGCCACTGGACCAGGCGGGTCCAGATGTCGCTGGGCTTGCTGGTGAAGGTGATGTCGAACCACCGCTCGGCCGTCAGCTCCCACACGACCAGCAGCGCCACCACCAGCAGCGCTCGCAGCGACCACACCGTGGCGGTGCCGCCGTGCCGTCCCCACCAGCTCCGGTCGAGCCGCACGGTCTGGATCGCGGTCATCGGGCTCCCTCCCGCAGCGCGGCGGTGAGCTCCCGGTGCAGGGCGACGAACTCCGGGTCGATCCTGAGTTCGTCGGCGTCCCTGGGCCGGGGCAGGTCGATGGGACGGTCGAGCACGATGCGGCCGACCGGGCCGAGCACCACGACCCGGTCGCCGAGCAGCAGGGCCTCCTCGATGTCGTGGGTCACGAACACCACCGTCTGGCCGCCGTCCGCCCACAGCCGGAGCAGCTCGGCCTGCAGCTCGCCGCGGAGCTGGGCGTCGAGGGCGCCGAACGGCTCGTCCATGAGCAGCGTCTCAGGATCGCCCGCGAGCATCCTGGCCAGGCTGACCCGGCGGCGCATCCCGCCGGACAGTTCGCGCGGGTAGTGCCGTTCGAAGCCTTCGAGGCCGACCTTCCCGATCAGCTCGGCCGCGTGTTCCGTGCGTCGCTGCGCGGGCACGCCGGCGATCTCCAGGGGCAGCTCGACGTTCTTGTGTACGCTGCGCCACGGCATGAGGGTGTCGGACTGGGTCAGGTAGCCCACCTCGGTCC
Organism: Nonomuraea fuscirosea; assembly: GCF_035917475.1. Classification (NCBI taxonomy): domain Bacteria; kingdom Bacillati; phylum Actinomycetota; class Actinomycetes; order Streptosporangiales; family Streptosporangiaceae; genus Nonomuraea; species Nonomuraea fuscirosea. Next base: position 5,580,276 of record NZ_CP109074.1, read on the forward strand.
GCGGGCCCGCGACCGGCCGGCCGCGGTAGGAGACCGTGCCCGAGGTCGGCGTGGTGAGGCCGGCGAGCAGGTTGAGCATGGTGGACTTGCCGCAGCCGCTACGGCCGAGCACGGTGACGAAGCTGCCCTGCGCGATCGTGAGGTCGAAGTCGCGCAGTGCCACGATGCCGACGGCGTCCTTGACGAACTGCTTGCCGAGCCCGCTGACCTCGATCACGGTCTCGCTGGTCACGGTGCCGCTCATCGGGGGCCCGCCAGCAGGCGGGAGTTGTCCACGGCCATGGTGCGTACGTCCTTGTCGGTGAAGCCCTCGGCGAGCAGCCGGTCGGCCAGCAGGGCCAGGCCGTCCTCCACGGGCGGGTTGAAGGGCTGGCCGAGGTCGCTGGAGAGCACGGAGTACTCGGGGCCCACGACGTCGATGTGCTCGAACCAGGTCCGCCAGGTGACCTTGCCGGAGTGCGGGGTGGTGAAGCAGCGTTCGAGCAGGGCGCCCTGGGCGGCCAGGGCGCGCTGGCGGTCGATCGCCACCCGCTGTGAGGTGAACTCGGGATGGGTGATCACGATGCGGCGTACGCCCTCGGCCACGGCGGCGGCGACCACCGCGTCGATCTCGTCGGCGCTGAGGTGGCCGGTGGCGAGGGTCAGGTCGTGCTGGGCGATCAGCCGCAGCACCTGCCTGACCCGCTCCAGCACCGTCCCGTCCGGCCCCAGCACGTCCACGGGGTCGGCCGCCATCCCGGCCTCCCGCAGGTCGTCCTGGAGCCTGGCCCACATGGGCGGCGTGGCACCCTCGGGGTCGCTCGCGGTGCAGGCCCGCTGGTTGGCGCTGTCCACGGTGGGCAGCCAGACGAACCGGGCGCCGCCTCTGGCGGCGATCTCGACGGCGATGGGGTTCATGCCGCCGACGGAGGCGTTCAGCGTGATCGCCCCGACGGCGTCGAAGCCGGGCACCGCGGCCCGCACGACCTCGGCTCGTTCCGCGGTGGGCACGTAATGGGACTTGAGCACGAAGCCGGCGAGCCCGACCTCGGCGAAACGCGCCGCGAGCGTCAGGTCGTCGATCCGCCTGCGCATCACATCCGGCGCGACGTGGACGTGGATGTCGTAGGCGTCCGCGACGAGATCACGTGCTCGCGCGGAGGGCTGGGGGTGGTCCGGCATGCAGGTCTCCCACGATCTGTTTACTGAAACAGATTGTTAACAATATGGGCGACAACCGTCAAGGGCGATCAGTCCTGAGAATCGCGCAGAGCCGCGATCACGCTGCGCAGATGGCGGCGGGCCGCCTGTTCGGCCGCGCCCGGATCCCCCGCGCAGATGGCGTCGATGATGGCCAGATGCTCGCCCAGCGACCTGGCCGGGCGGCCGCGCTGCAGGGACAGCCGGAACTGGTGGCGGACGACCTGGCCGCGCAGCCGTTCCAGCACCCGGCCCGCGATGGACTGGCCGCTCAGCTCGCGGACGCGGCGGTGCAGGAGCTGGTTGAGCTCCGAATAGCCGAGCACGTCGCCCGACCGCACCGCTTCGGACATGAGAGCGCCGATCTCGCGCAGCTCCGCGACCGCGCCAGGGGTGACCCGGCCGGCCGCCTTGGCCGCGCACAGTCCCTCGACCACCATGCGCACCTCGGTGATCTCGACGGCCTCGTCCAGGGAGACCGCCCGCACCCGCGCGCCGCGGTTCTGCACCCGCTCCACCAGGCCCTCGTTGGCCAGTTGCAGCAGCGCGGAGCGCACGGAACTTCTGCTCGCGGAGAAGCGCTCGGACAGGTCGGCTTCCACGAGCCGCTGATCAGGCACGAAATCGCCCCGCATGATCCCCTCGCGGATCGCGTCGAGGACCGTTCCCGCGTCTGTGGACACGTTCCCTCACTCAGATTGTCAACAATCGTGTGAGAGATATCGTAACCATCTGGGTCACGCGTCAACCGTGACGCGGGCCCCATTCAGGTGACGCGGGCCTCGTTCGTCATGAGGCGAGCCTCGGCCCGCGTCACGGCGCTTCCGCTCAGCGGCGGCGGCGGCAGATCATCAGCTCCGTCGTGGGACTCTCGCGGACGACGCGCACGAGCCGCCGCTCCACCGGCGACAGCAGCGCCCCGGCCACCCGGCCGGTGGCCTCGGTGAGCGTGACGCCGCGCAGGAAGCCGCCCCACAGCTTGCGCCACACGGGGTTGGCGTCCACCTGGGCGTTCATCAGCACGAGCATGGGCGCGCGCCGGACGACGTCGAAGCCGGCCTCGCCGAGCGCCGTGGTGATCCACGGCAGCGTGTGGTTCACCTGGTGGTCGCCGCGCTGCTCGGGCCGGTGCAGGAAGTTCTCCGACAGGACGAGGACGCCGCCCGGCTTGGTGGCCCGCCCAAGCGTGCGCAGGGCCGCGCGGTAGCGCTCGTCGTCGGTGATGTGGAACAGCATGTCCATGGCCGAGACCGCGTCGTACGAGCCGGGCTCGATCAGGTCGCCGGGGTCGGCGAGGTCGAGCTGGAGGATCTCGGAGTCGGGGAAGCGGGCGCTCAGGCGCTCGACGGCGGCCTTGGTGAGGTCGGCCCCCGTGATCGACCGGGCGCCGAGCGCCCGCCACTGGCGCAGGTAGAAGCCGGTGCCCGAGCCGACGTCGAGGACCTCGGCGGCGGCCAGGTCGAGCCCGAGCCGGCCCACCTCACGCCGGAAGACCTCTCCTCGCACCAGATACATGTACGCGTTGAACGCCCGCCCGAGCTGCTTGTAGCCGACCCCGCTCTCGGTCCAGTCGGACTCGAGGCGGCGCTCCCAGAAGTCCTTCAGTTCGGTGTGCCTCATCAACCAGCGCTCCCCCACTGAGTCGTGCCGAAGGCCAAAGCCTTTCGGCAGCACACCTGGCTGTCAAGAAACTTCACATGGACGAAAATCAATGTTGACAGTCGGCGACGTGGATTGGAGGGTTCCTGGGATGAAGGAGGACCCCAGCATGACTACCGATCCGGCGTCCGTGGACGTACCCAGAGGGCTCAAGGGCGTGGTCGTCACCGAGACGCGCCTGAGCGACGTACGGGGGCGCGAAGGCTTTTACCACTACCGCCAGTACTCGGCGATCGACCTGGCGGAGCGACGCACGTTCGAGGACGTGTGGCACCTGATGCTGCTCGGGACGTTGCCGTCAGTGGAGGAGCGCGAGCGCTTCGCCGGACGCACGCTGCCGCTGCGGCGCGTGCCGGACGCCCTGCGCCCCCTGTTGCCCGCCCTGGCCGCGTCGGGGCGGGGTGGCCAGCTGGACAACGTGCGCAGCGCCATATCGGCCGCGGGCGCGGTGCGCGGCATGCGGCCGCTGTACGACCTCGACCCCGGCGAACGCCTGGACGACGCCCTGTTCGTCACCGCCCTGATGCCCACGTTGCTCACCGCGCTGCACCGGCTGGCCGCCGGGCTGGAGCCGGTCGAGCCGCGCGACGACCTGGGTCACGCGGCCAACTACCTCTACATGCTGACCGGCCGGGTGCCCTCCCCCGACCATGCCAGGGCCGTCGAGCAGTACCTGATCTCCACCGTCGACCACGGCTTCAACGCCTCCACGTTCACCGCGCGGGTGATCGCCTCCACGGGCGCCGACCTGGCGTCGTGCGTGGCGGGAGCGCTCGGCGCACTGTCGGGACCGCTCCACGGCGGCGCGCCGAGCCGCGCCCTGGACACCCTGGACGCGATCGGCAGTCCCGATCGCATCGACGCCTGGGTGCGCGAACGCGTCCTCGCGGGCGACCGCATCATGGGATTCGGGCATCCGGTCTACCGTACGGAGGACCCGCGCTCGCGGATGTTGTCCGGCATCGCCAAGGGCTTCGGCGGCGACCTGGTGGACTTCGCGCACGAAGTGGAACGGCGGGTGGTCGACATCCTGGCCGAGCTCAAGCCGGGCCGTGAGCTGCACACCAACGTGGAGTTCTACGCGGGGGTGGTGATGGAGATCTGCGGCATCCCGCGCTCGATGTTCACGCCGACGTTCGCCGCCGCGCGTACCGTCGGATGGAGCGCGAACATCCTGGAGCAGGCCGAGGACAGCAAGATCATCAGGCCGTCGGCCCGGTACGTCGGCGACCCGCCGCCTCAGCCGGTGCCGGCGGATCCGCGCGCAGGATGACGGGAAGGGCCTCCAGTCCGCGCAGGATCATCATCGCGCTCTGCTCGCACCACCGGAGCTCTTCCGGCGGGCGGGCGAGCCGGATCCCGGGGAAGCGGCCGAGCAGCGAGGTGAACGCGATCGTGCCCTCCAGCCTGGCCAGCGGCGCGCCGAGGCAGAAGTGCGGGCCGTATCCGAAGGCGAGGTGCTGGTTGTCCCGCCTGCCCAGGTCGAGCTCGTCGGGCCGGTCGAACCGGGCGGGGTCACGGTCGGCGCAGGCGAGGGCGACCACGACCAGGCTGCCGGCGGGGACGGTGACGCCGTCCACGTCGACGTCCTCGACGGCGGTGCGCAACGTGGCCCGCTCGACCGGCCCGTCGTAGCGGAGCAGCTCCTCCACCGCCGCCGGCACCAGCCCGGGATCGGCGACGAGAGCGCCGAGCACCTCGGGGGCGCGCAGCAGGGCCAGGGTGCCGTTGCCGATGAGGTTGACCGTGGTCTCGTGCCCGGCGACGAGCAGCAGCATGAGCATGCCGAGCAGTTCGGCCTCGTCCAGCTCGCCCTGCCGGTCGGCGGCCAGGATCAGGGCGCTGATCAGGTCGGGCTGCGCCTCGCTCGCGAGCTCCATGTCCATGTGTTTCCTGCGCTCGGCGACCAGGCCGGACAGGTAGCCGGTGAGCGCCGCGGCGCCGGCTTCCCGCCGCCGCCTGAGCTCGGGGGCCGACGAGGTGGTGATCAGGTCGCGGCTCCACGTACGGAGCCGATCGCGATCGCTGCCGGGAACGCCGAGCATCTCGCTGATCACCGTGATCGGCAGCGGGAAGGCGAACCCCTCGATCAGGTCCGCCTCCTCCTCTTCCGGCAGGGCGGCGAGGAGGTCGTCCGCGATCCGCTGGATGCGCGGGCGCAGGGCCAGCACCCGCCTGGCGGTGAAGGCCCCGCCGATCACCCGGCGCAGGCGGGTGTGGTCGGGCGGGTCGGAGGAGAGCATGTTGACGCCGAGCGGCCCGGCGTCGCCGGTGATCAGCCCGGCCTCGCGCAGGAAGGCCGGCGCGTTCTTCGGATGCTTGGACAGGCGCGGGTCGTTGAGCGCGGCGCGGGCTTCGGCGTACCTGGTGATCAGGTAGGCGTCGCCGCCGAACGGGGTGCTGACGCGGTGCACGGCGCCGCGGTCGCGGAGCCTCGCGTATGCCGGGTACGGATCAGCCATGTGTCTGCCGCCTTCGCGCTCAGCCTGCACAGGCGCGCCTCACGGAGCCCGCGCGGCCATTTTACGTCGGCCCGCCCGGGCAGGCCGAGCATCATGTCGGCGCTTGCGCCGTCCGCTTGACCGGGGCCGAGTGGTGCGACTCGACCGGCGTCGCGTCATAGCGTGCCGAGCCCGCGCATGACGAGGTCGATCGCACGCCGCATCGTGGCCAGCAACTCCTCGTCCGACTGCCCCATCTCCATGCTGACCAGCCCGAGCGCCCCCACGGAGCCCGTCATCGCGCCCACCGCGGCCAGCGCCGTCATCCGGTCGATCTCGTCGGGAAACGCGGCGACGAACGCGTCGGCGATCCTGCGCTGCAGGTCGAACAGCACGTGCAGGCCCTTGGCCTGGACGCTGGGAACGGTGGCGAGCAGATTGCGGTAGACGTCCGTCAGCTCACGGTCGCCCGCCATGGGCCCCTCGGCCATGTATCCGGCCGACAGGGACAGCTCGCAGGTCCGCAGCAGCAGGTCGCCCATGCGTTCACCGGGCCGGCGCCCTTCGATCACGGACAGGGTCAGCTCGTAGTAGCGCTCGGCGTCGGTGAAGACCACGTCCTCCTTGCCGGAGAAGTAGTTGAAGAAGGTCTTGGTTGCTATGTCCGCCTCTGCACTGATCTGCGCGATGGTGGTCTGCTCGTACCCCTGCTCCTTGAACAGCCTGAAGGCCGTACGGACCAGCAGCTCCCTGGTCTGGCGTTTCTTGCGCGCCCGTCGCGTCTCCTCCACGGTGACGCATCTTACACGCCAGAAATTTTTACACACCTTGTACTTTTACACATCGTGAGGCTTAATGGCTTGCATCGGCCGTGCGAGTGCCGCCGGGCAGGACGTCGCTCGCACGGCGTACCCACCCGAGGAGTGACATGTCCGATCCATCAGAACTGCCGAGACTGCTGGTCCAGCACGCCGAGGCCTGCCCCTTCGATCCGCCGGAAGAGCTCGCGCGGCTGCGCGCCGAACGGCCCGTGGCGCCGATGACCTACCCGGACGGTCACGAGGGCTGGCTGGTGACCGAGCACGCCCTGGTCCGCGAGGTGCTGGCCGACCCGCGCTTCAGTCATCGGGCCGAGCTCGTCCACTTTCCGCTGCCGGGAGCCTCGCTCCACGCCGAGCCGCAACCGGCGCCGCCAGGGGCCTTCACCGCGATGGACCCGCCCGAGCACACCCGCTACCGCCAGCTGCTCACCGGCCAGTTCACCGTCCGCCGGATGCGCCGGTGGACCACCCGGATCGAGGAGATCGCCGCCGAGCTGCTGACCGCGATGGAGCGGCACGGCCCTCCCGCCGATCTGGTGGAGACGTTCTCGGGCCCCCTTCCCGGGCTGGTGATCTGCGAGCTGCTCGGCGTTCCTGTGGGCGACCAGGACGAGTTCGTCCGCGCGATGGGCATCCTCGGCCGCCTGGACGTGCCCGCCGGTGAGAAGGCGGCCGCCTTCGGCAGGATGCAGGCCCTCATGCTCGATCTCATCCGCGCCAAGCGCGAGCGGCCCACGGACGACCTGCTCGGCGGGCTGGTCAGCGGCAGTGACCTGACCGATGACGAGCTGGCGGTCATCGGCGGCGTACTGACCGGCGCGGGCTTCGACACCACCGCGAACATGATCGCCACCGGCGTCTTCGCCCTGCTGAGCCACCCCGGGCAGCTCGCCGCCCTGCGCTCCGACCCCGCCCTCGCCGGCAACGCCGTCGAGGAACTGCTCCGCTACCTGAGCATCATCCCCGCCACGGTGCGCGCCGCCCTGGAGGACGTCGAGCTCGGCGGCACGCTGATCAAGGCCGGGCAGTCGGTCACCGTCTCCGTCCCGGCCGCCAACCGCGACCCGAAGCACTTCCCCGACCCCGGCACGCTCGACCTCCACCGCCCCACGTCCGCGCACGTCGCCTTCGGCCACGGCATCCACCAGTGCCTCGGCCAGCAGCTCGCCCGGGTCGAGATGCAGGTCGCCATCCCCGCCCTGCTCGACCGCTTCCCGTCCCTGCGCCTGGCCGTACCGCCGGAGGAGATCCCCATGCGCGAAGACATGCTGATCTACGGCGTGCACCACCTCCCCGTCACGTGGGACGTACCGGCACACGAGGAGAATCGTTCATGAAAGTCATCCTCGTCACCGGAGCCTCGTCCGGCATCGGCAAGGCCACGGCGCTCGAACTCCTGCGGGTCGGCCACACCGTGTACGGCGCGGCCAGGCGTGTCCCGGCGATGGACGACCTCCGCGACGCCGGCGGCCACGCCCTCCCCATGGACGCCCGCGAGCCCGCGGACCTGGAGCGGGTCGTCCGCACCGTCGTCGAGAAGCAGGGCAGGCTCGACGTCCTGATCAACAACGCCGGCACCGTCCTGCACGGGGCCGCCGAGGACGTCCCGCTGTCCCGGGCCCGCGACCTGTTCGAGGTCAACCTGTTCGCCCCGGCCCGGCTGACCCAGCTCGCCCTGCCGCACATGCGCGCGCGGGGGTCGGGCACGATCGTCAACGTGTCGTCCGTCGGCGGCGAGATCTCCCTGCCGCTCGGCTGCTGGTACTACGCCTCGAAGCACGCGCTGGAGGCGTACTCCGACAGCCTCCGCATGGAGGTGGAACCGTTCGGCATCGACGTCGTGATCATCCAGCCCGGCATCATCAGAACCGACTTCGAGGACCACACCGCCCAGGACCTGCGGGAGATCTCCGGCTCGACCGCCTACGGCCCGATGGCCGAGAAGATGGCCCAGAAGGCCGAGGCCCAGAGCGCCGCCGACGCTCCGGCCTCCGACCCGGACCTCGTCGCGACCACCATCCGCGAAGCCATCGAGGCCGACAAGCCCCGGACGCGCTACGCCGTCGGCTGGCTGGCGGACAAACTCCTCGAACTCGACCGCACCCTCCCGGACCGCGACTTCGACGCCCTCGCCACCAACTCCCTCAGGTAGCGACGCGCGGCATCAAGTGATCACTTGCAGATGGGATGGCAAACCCACTTGCCATGCCACAGATAGCACCGCTCACACACACTGAACAGCCGTTCGTCCTTCGCGACGATCGAGGCCCGCTCGATCCCCAAAGGCGCCAGCAAGGCGGAGAGCCGCTGGTCGTCGTCCGCGTCGACGGCGGCGCTGAACTGGCGCTCGAACTCCCGGTCATGCTTGAGCAGGACCATCAGCTCATGAGACTGCCGGGCGTGACTCAGCAGGTCGTCGATCGTCGGCTGGGCTTCGTCGCTCATGCCGCGAGTTCTTTCCTGGATGAAGGACCCGAAAGCCTCCCGCTACTGATGTTTACCCGAGGTTGACGAGCCCATGAAACCGCCCCCTGACGTGCGGCGTTGTCACCGGACGGGCAGCCCGGTGACGGCGCGGCCGATGATGAGCCGCTGGATCTCCGACGTCCCCTCGAAGATGGTGAAGATCTTGGCGTCGCGGTGGAAGCGTTCCACCGGGTGCTCCCTGGTGTAGCCGGCGCCGCCCAAAATCTGGATGGCCTGTTCGGTCACCCACACCGCCGTCTCCCCCGCCACCAGTTTCGACATCGAGCCCTCCGCCTGCTCGAACTGCCTGCCGTTGCGGGCCATCCATGCGGCGCGCCAGGTCAGCAGCCGGGCCACGTCCACGCGGGTGGCCATCTCGGCGAGGAGGAAGGCGATGGCCTGGTTGGCGCCGATCTTGCGGCCGAACTGCTCGCGTTCGCGGGCGTAGTCCCTGGCGTACTCGAAGCCGGCCCGGGCGATCCCGACCGCCATCGCGGCCACCGACGGGCGGGTGGTCTCGAACGTGCGCATCGCGGCCTGCTCCCCCGCCCGCTCCCCGTTGCGTACGCGGGCCAGCCTGGCCTCCAGCTTCTCCCTGCCTCCCAGCAGGCACTCCCCGGGCACGCGCACGTCGTTCAGCACCACCTCGGCCGTGTGGGAGGCGCGGATGCCGTGTTTGCGGAACTTCTGCCCCATCGACAGCCCCGGCGTGCCCGGCGGGACGACGAAGGAGGCCTGGCCCCTGGTGCCGAGCGACGGGTCCACCGAGGCGACGACCACGTGGACGTCGGCGATGCCGCCGTTCGTGGCCCAGGTCTTGACGCCGTTGAGCACCCAGTCGGACCCGTCGGGTACGGCACGGGTGCGGATGGCGCCGACGTCGGAGCCCGCGTCCGGTTCCGAGGCGCAGAAGGCGCCCAGCTTGACGTCGTTCTCCGTGCCGAACATCTGCGGCAGCCACTCCCCCATCTGCTCGGGGGTGCCGTTGGAGGCGAGGGCCGCGGCGGCCAGGCCGGTGCCGGTGATCGACAGGCCGATGCCGGCGTCGCCCCAGAAGAGTTCCTCGAACGCCACGGGCAGCGCCAGGCCGCTCTGCTCGAACCACTGGGTGGCGAAGAAGTCGAGGGAGTAGAGCCCTATCTTGGCCGCCTCCTGGATGACCGGCCAGGGCGTCTCCTCGCGTTCGTCCCATTCCGCGCCCGCGGGGCGGATCACGTCGCGGGCGAACGTGTGCACCCAGTCGCGTACCTCGACCACGTTGTCACTGAGCTCCGGGCAGAACCCCGTCATCGCGCCGCACTCCTCGAACCGAGACGTTACCGGTGGTAACACCTTAGCGGCCGGTCACTCGTCGAGGGTGAGCATGGGCGGGCGTTCGCCGATGCCGACGTCCCGTGTGCGCACGTCGTACCCCTCCTGGCCTCTCCTGAACTGCGCCAGCCGCACCGAGGGCTCGCCCAGCGCGGCGATCTTCCCCTGCCGGTCGAGCCGCGACCAGGCGGCGAGCATGATCTGCGCGGCCATGCCTCCGAGCGCCTCGGTGGACTGCGGCGCGTGCTCGCGCGATCCCAGGTCCACCTGGGCGAACGCGTCCAGCCCCGCCAGTTCCAGCAGGTCGATGAGCAGGCCGAGTTCGACGCCGTAACCGGTGAGGAACGGTACGCGCTCCAGGGCGGAGCGCCGGCCGGCGTACTCCCCCGCGAGCGGCTGCACGAAGCCGGCCAGTTGAGGCCAGTGCAGGTTGATCAGCGGCCGGGCGACGAGCTCGGTGACCCGCCCGCCGCCGTCGGGGGCGCCGTTCAGCGGACGGTCATAGCACCCCTTGGCGTAGACGATCGTGGGATCGGCCAGCAGCGGGCCGAGCACCCCCGCGACCAGCGAGGCACGGAAGTTCCTGATGTCGGCGTCGGCGAACACCAGCACGTCCCCCGACGTGACGGCCAGCGACTTCCACAACGCCTCCCCCTTGCCGTCGAGCGGCTTGAGCCGCGGCAGGATCTCGTCCTGCGCGTGCACCGTGGCCCCGGCCCGCGCGGCCACGCGCGCGGTGTCGTCGGTGGAACGTGAGTCGATGACGACGACCTCGTCGACCAGCGCGCCGAGGTCCCGGAGGATGATTCCCACGATCTCCCCCACGGTCTCCCGCTCGTCGCGGGCGGGAAGCACCACGCTGATCGTGCTGTCCCCTTTGGCGGCCACCAGGTCCCGCAGCGGCCAGTCCCCGGCGGTCGACGTACGGCGTCCCAACCATCCGCGCACCTCAGGCAGCATGCGACCCCTCCCCCCGCTATCCCATTTGTCAGCTTATGCGAAGTCTTCCCGGTCGCCTGGTCCCGTCTGTATCGCTAGTCGTCCGCAGCCCCTCAGGTCACATACGTCTCCGCGCGGGGCCGGCGGCTGGATCGTCGACGAGGGCGGGGATCGCGGGTCACAACCACTACACTGAACGGGCAATCCGGTGTGGTCTTATCGAGAAGGTGGCGGAGTGGCGGAACAGCCGGCTGAGCGGCGTACACGGGGGCCCGGCGCGCACCACGCGCAGCGGCGCGCCGAGATCGCGGACGCCGTGCTCGCCATCGTCGCCGAACGCGGCCTGGCCGCCGTCTCCCTGACCGAGGTGGCCGCCCAGGCCGGCATCTCGCCCGGCCGGGTGCAGCACTACTTCCCGGCCAAACGGCAGCTCATCGAAGCGGCCTTCGAACGCGGCAACCACCTGTCCAGCGCCCGCATCCGGCAGCGGGTCGGCTCCGACCTCGGCGCCGCCGAGCCGCGGCTGGTCCTGACCACCGTGCTCACCGAGCTCATCCCGTACGACGCCACGACCGAGGCCCACATGCGGGTCCGCCAGTCCTTCCACGCCTTCGCCTTCGCCGACGAGGCCATCGCCGCCCGGCTGCGCGTCCTGTACGCCGCCTTCCACCGCGACATGGCCGGCCTCGTCGAGCGGGACCAGCGGGCGGGGCGCGTCCCCGCGGCCATCGACCCGCACGGGGCCGCGCTGTCGCTCGTGGCGCTGGCCGAAGGGCTGGCCGCCTACGTGCTCACCGGCGTCACCCCGGGGGGCGTCGCCCGTGAGCGGGTGCTGGCGGCCGTCGCCGGCCTCTATCAAGGAGCAGCGCCCCGTCCGTGAGCGGCGCGGAGTCGTCCCGCACGGCACGACCCTGCGCACGGCCGACGCTCCCGTCGGCGACGCGGACGTGGGACCAGAGCCATCGCGCGGCCGGTCGCCGTCTGGCCAGGCGCAGGGCCAGGGGCGCGAGGGTCAGCAAGGGCACGACCAGGAACACGGCCGCCGCCGCCCGCTGGCCGGTGAGCAGGTCCGGCGCGCCGGGCGGGGCGGTCTGCACGAGCCAGTCCGCCGCGACCGGCGGCCCCAGCATCAGGTACGTGCCCACCGCCACATTCGTCCCGGCGACCACCCCCAGCAGGCGCGCCCGCTCGCCCCGCGCGAACGGCCTGGGCAGCGGGTCGGCTCCGGTCAGCACCCATGACGTCACCAGGCCGACGCCGAGGAAGAGCAGTTCGGTGACCAGATGCGGGGCGTACCCGGTCAGCGACCACGCCAGCCAGTCCGTCCCGTACAGGAGCAGGAAGAGCAGCGGATAGGCGGCCAGGAGGACGGGCCCGGTCAGGCGCCGCCCGAAGGCGGGCGAACCCAGGCCGCCGGACCGGGACTGAGGTGAACCGAGAGCACCGGACCGGGACTCAGGCGAACCGAGGGCGCCGGACCGGGACGCCGGCGAGGTAACCCGGCCCGCCAGGGTCAGTGGAGCGCCGAGGCAGAGCAGCAGCGGCACCGCGACGGCCAGCGCGACGTGCTGGAGCGCCTGCGCGGGCAGCATCGCCCTGGCGTAGCCGGCCACTCCGCCGAGCAGCGCCGGCGCGGCCAGGCCGAGCCCCGCGTACCAGGCGATCGTGCGGCTGAAGGGCCACTCGGCCACCCTGCGCACGCCGAGCGCATAGGCGACGGCGGGCAGCGCCAGCAGCAGCACCACCAGCACGTCCGGCCGCCACTCGCCGATCAGCGCGCCTGGGGAGAACGGGGCCGGCGTGTACTCCAGCAGAGGATGCGCGTGCCCGCCGCCCTCGCCGCCGGGCGGCGGCGGAGTCCTGGCCAGGCCGACGCCGAGGCCCATCGCCACCGCCATCACGCCCAGCTCACCCGCCGCCAGCCGGACGAAGGTACGGCGTACCGCGCGATCGGCGACGCCCGCGACGGTCCTGCGCCGGTGGACCCAGCCGAACCAGCCGAGCACCGCCAGGGCGGCGATTTTGGCCAGCAGAAGGAGCCCGTACGGACTCCGCCACAGGTCGGAGAGGGCGTTCAGCCGCACCCAGCCGCTGACAGCGCCGGAGAACGCCACCGCCGCGAAGCAGCACAAAGCGATCGTGCTGAACCTCGGCAGCACCACCGGCAGGTCACCGGAGCGGCGGAAGTAGACCAGCACCGCGCCTAGCCCGCCGACCCACAACGCCATCGGCACCAGGTGCGCCATCAGCGCGGACACGGCCAGGTCGTGATCGCCCGCCGAGGCGGCGTGGCCGACGTACGCGGGCGGCAGCAGCCCGCAGACCGCGACCGCCACCGGGATCCCCCTCGGCAGCCGCGGTATCATCGTCGCCACCGCCACCACGAACGTCACCGCCGTCACCACCAGCAGGGCCCGCGTCTGCGGCAGGTCCGTGCCGACGCTGAGCAGGCCGGGGGCCGCGAGCAGGTCCGCCACCGGCATCGGGATGAAGCTGGACAGCGTGAGCACGTAGCCCAGCAAGCCGGCGAACGCCCATCCGAGTGCCCACCAGCCGGCCGCGCGCAGGCAGCGCGCCGACTCGGGCGAGGCCGCCGGAGCCAGTACGGCCGCCAGCGCGGTCCCCACGCACGCCACCGCGCACAGTTCGTGCGCGAACCGTGCCAGCGGCAGGCCCCAGTCGGTCAGCGGCCCCGCGGCCGGCAGCCCGGCGATCGGCGGCACCCCGGCACCTCCCCCGAACCGCAGCGCCGCCACCAGCACCAGAACGCCCGAGCCCACCGCGAGTACGGCGTACAGCCGTGCGGAAACTGCCATCAGGGAACCGCCACGTCGTCAGGGACCACACCGTCGCACGCGGCGGCCCGCCGTGCAGTCGCCGCGTACCTGGGATACGCGCGACCGGCGACCGGAGTTCACCCCAAACCGGTCAGTGGCGGCCACGCGGCATCCCCCGGCACGGAAACGACGGCCGATCGCCTTCGTCGCGGGCGGACGGCGTTCAGCGGCGGGCCGGGGCAGCGGGGACGAAGTCGTTGTGCGCGAGGACGCGGAGCAGGCTCAGATGCTCGATGGCGGACGTCCCCGGCACCGGCGTGTAGATGACGAGCCGCTGATCCTCGGCGGGGCTGAGCAGGGTCTCGCAGTGCAGCTCGATCGCGCCGACGGCGGCGTGGGCGACCCGCATCCGGCTGACGCGTCGTACCGCCACCTCGTGCAGGTCCCACAGCCGGGTGAACTCCTCGCTCGTGGCGCGCAGGCGGGCGACCAGGCGGGCGGAGGGCTCGTCGCCGCCCCGGCGGGCGTAGGAGGCGCGCAGGTCGGCGACGTGGTCCCGGCTGAGCGCGGCGCGTTCCTCCGGATCGTAGGCCTGGCTCATCGCCGGGTCGGTGAACCACCGCCAGACGAAGTTGCGGTCCTGCTCTCGGATCGAGCAGATGCACCCCAGCAGCGCCTCGGCCATCTGGTTGCGGGCGAGCAGGTCGCCGAGGTCGTTGGTGATGTGGGCCGGGGTCTCGGTGAGCTGGTCGAGGAGGTAGAGCAGACCGGGACTGACGTGGTCGTGGGCCAGCGGGCCGCTCGGGGGCCGGTGGCCGGACAGCAGATAGAGGTGGTCGCGCTCATCATCGGTCAGCCGCAGCCCGCGGGCCAGCGCGGCCAGGATCTGCAGCGAGGGTTGCGGGCTGCGGGCCTGTTCGAGGCGCATGTAGTAGTCGGCCGACATGCCCGCGAGCTGCGAGACCTCCTCGCGGCGCAGGCCGGGCGTACGGCGGCGCGGCCCGGCCGGCAACCCCACCTCCTGGGGACGCAGCCGCTCGCGCGCCCGGCGCAGGAAGTCGGCGAGCTGGGCCCGGTCCATGTCCATGCGTCCATGATGGCGCGGCCTCGGGGTCCGGCCGACCGCTCAGCCTAGGAGCGTGGATCCTAGGGAGGCCTGTCCGATTCCGCCTCTCGTCAACGCTTGGCAAGGTGAGTCCCGAACCGGGTTTCACCACGGCACCCGGAGTAAGAACAACAGGTCAGGGAGGTCGAGATGACGGTCGAGACGATGCGAGCGGTCCGGTTCGACGACTACGGCGGGATCGAGGTGCTGCGGATCGCCGAGGTGGAGCGGCCGGCGCCCGGTCCCGGGCAGGTCCTGGTGAAGGTGGTGGCCGCCGGGATCAATCCGGGTGAGGCGGCGATCCGCCTCGGGGTGTTCCGCGACGTCTGGCCCTCCACGTTCCCGTCCGGGCAGGGCAGCGACCTGGCCGGGGTGGTCGTGGCGACCGGTGGCGGGGTGGAGGCCTTCGTGGCGGGCGAGGAGGTGCTCGGCTTCACCGACAACCGGGCCAGCCATGCCGAATACGTCGTGGTGCAGGCGTCCGATCTGGTCCGGCGGCCGCCTGAGGTGTCGTGGGAGCAGGCGGGCTCGCTGTACGTCGCGGGCACGACGGCGGTGGCGGAGGTGCGGGCGGTCGGCCTGCGCTCCGGCGACACGGTGGTCATCGCGGGGGCCGCCGGCGGGGTCGGGACGATCGCGACGCAGCTCGCGGTCGAGGCCGGCGCCACGGTGATCGGGCTGGCGAGCGAGCGCAACCACCAGTGGCTGCGCGATCACGGGGCCGTGCCGGTCACGTACGGCGAGGGCGTCGCCGCCCGGATCAAGGCCGCGGCCGGGCACGTCGACGCCTTCATCGACAACTTCGGCAGCGGCTACGTGGACCTGGCGATCGAGCTCGGAGTGAGCCCCGACCGGATCGATACCATCATCGACGTCGCCGCGGTCGAGCGTTACGGGGTCAAGAACGAGGGCAGCGCCGCGGCGGCCACGGCCGAGGTGCTGGCCGAGCTGACCGAACTCATCCGCACGGGCCGGCTGGAGATCCCGATCGCCGCCACGTACCCGCTGGACCGGGTCCAGGACGCCTACCGCGACCTGGAACAGCGACACACCCGCGGCAAGATGGTCCTCAAGCCATAGCACGGCCGACCCAGCACCAATCTCCTAGACGGTCCCGCGCCGACCTACGGAGAGATCCCGCCTGAGTCGTCCGATCGGCCCGACGTCCGCGCCCGGGAAGGCCCCGCCCGAGACGTCCAAACGGTCCAGCGTCAGCACTCGGGAAGAGTCCCGCCTGAGATGTCGAACGGTCCAGCGTCCACGCCCGGGAAGGTGCCGCATGAGTCGTTCGGGCGGTTCGGCGTCTGCCTGTGGGAAGGTCCGGGTCAGTCTCGCGGGCGATCGGGGGTCAGTCGGGTCCTGGTCGGCGTAGGGCGAGGACGGCGATGTCGTCGAGGCCGGTCGTCGGGAGTCCGCTGAGCAAGCGGTCGCAGAAGGCGTCCACGGGTTCGCGGGCGAGTGTCTGCGCCAGCTCGCGCAGCCGTTCCAGCCCCAGGTCCAGGTGTTCGCCCATCCGTTCGATCAGGCCGTCGGTGTAGAGGAGCAGGGTGCTGCCCGGCGGCAGCGGCACCGTTGACGAGGGGCAGTCGAACACGTCGCCGATGCCGAGCAGTGAGCCGGTCGGGTCGTCGAGGAAACGCGCTGTTCCGTCGTACGTGACGAGCAGGGGCGGCGGATGACCGGCGACGGCGTAGTGGAGCCGGTGATCACCTTCGGTCTCCTCGACGCGGGCGAGCACGCAGGTGGCCGTGACCTCGCCGGACAGGGCCGACATCACCTTGTTGAGCCGGGTGAGGATCTCGCCCGGCGGCTCGCGGCGGTCCATCGCCAGCGCGCGCAGCATGTTGCGGAGCTGGCTCATCTCGACGGCGGCGGCGAGGTCGTGGCCGGCGACGTCGCCGATGGCGATGACGGGGGCGCCGTCGGGCAGGACGAAGGAGTCGTACCAGTCGCCGCCCACCTCGGCGGCGGCCGGGCTGGCCCGGTAGCGGGCGGCGATGCGCAGGCCGGGAAGGAGGGGCGGTTCGGCGAGCAGGCTGTGCTGCAGGGCCAGCGCGATCTGCTGGGCCCGCTGGAAGCGGATGGCGTTGCTCAGGGCGTCGTGTGCGTGGTCGAACATCTGGGTGAGCAGCGCGATGTCGGCCTGATCGAGCGGCGGACGGTTCCCGCAGGTCAGCGTCGTGACCACCGCCGGGACCGCGCCGTCGACGACGACGGGCAGGATGAGCATGCCGTTGACGTCGTTCTCCGCCACCCACCGCTGCGCTCCCGAGGGGGCGAGGTCCGGCGGCGGGTTGCCCGGCGCGAACGTCGCCAGCAACGGGCGCCGCTGCCGGACGGCCTGCACGAGCGTGTTCTCGGGCCGCACCTGCTCCTGCCCGTACGGGGTCATCATGGGCAGGCCGGGGCGTACGGCGGCCGCGACCCGCTCGACCAGCAGCGGCCCCCCGCGATCGGCGCCGGACATGTCGGTGATCAGGTGAATGCCGCACCCGTCGGCCAGTTCCGGCACGATCACCTCGGCCAGGGCGCGCAGCATGTCGGGCAGGCTCGACAGCTCCCCCATGGCCGCGGCGGCCCGGTCGAGCAGGTCCTGGGAGCGTCGTTCCTGCCATTGCCGCTCGACGTCACTGCAGCTCCCGACCCACTCCACCAGCCGGCCGTGCTCGTAGACGGGCACGGCCCGCACCCGGAAGTGCCGGTAGCCGCCGTCGGCGACACGCAGCCGGCAGACGTTGTCGTACGACTGCGCCCTGCTGTCGAGGGCGTCCTGCCACGTACGCAGGACCTCGGCCTGGTCGTCGGGGTGCACCATCCGCAGCCAGCCGTTGCCGCCGAACTCCTCCCACGGCTGCCCGGTCACCCGCTCCCAGCTGGGGCTCGGCTCGATCGGGTCGCCTCCGGGCCCCGTCACCCAGATGATCTGCGCGCTGACCTGGATCAGGCTCTGATAGCGGCGCAGGATGCGGCGGCGTTCGTCGGCGATGGCCTGGACCTGCCGGGCGGCGGAGATCTGCTCGGTGACCTCCATGGCCATCACCAGCACGCCGTGATCGCCGGGCCCGAACGAGATCCGCGACAGGCTGCAGGTGAAGAACCGCTCCTGATCCCGAGTCGAGCCCTGATCCTGACCCTGATCCTGATCCTGATCTTGGGTCGGGTTCTGGCACTGATCCTGACTCGGGCCCTGGTCCTGACTCTGGCTCGCGTTCTGCTCCTGGCTCGGGACCTGGTCGGGCGGCGCTTCCGTTTTCAAGGGGACGGCGGTGAGCACGACGGACTCGCCGGTCCTGAACACCTGGTCGCACAGCCGCCAGAAACGCTCCCGCGTCAGCGACGTGAAGGCGCACGGGAACGGGCTGCCCAGCTCGGGATCGCCCAGCTGGGACCGGCACATGCGGTTCAAGTAGATCAGCCGGTGCTCGGGGCCGCGCGTCACCGCCACGCCCACCGGCGCCGGATCCAGCATCTCGAAGGCCGGCCCGTCGCCGCAGCCGGCGCCGGCACCGAGACCACCACCCATCGTGACCTCCCCCTGGCCACAGCCCCCCGTGATCCTCATCCCCCGCGACGCGGCGGAAACACTCGGATCAGGACAGCAGACCGCGCTCGACGGCGGTCATGACGGCGGCGGTGCGGTCGGAGACGCCGAGCTTCTTGAACGAACGCAGCAGGTACGTCTTGACCGTCGCCTCGCTGATGAACAGCCGGCCGCCGATCTCGGCGTTCGTCAGCCCCTGGCCGACCAGCCGCAGCACCGCGCACTCACGCTCGGACAGCGCGGCCGGCTCGGGCGTCCGCGCGCGGAAGAGCTTGCCGGCCAGGGAGGGGGTGAGCACGGTCTCCCCGCGCGCGGCGGCGCGGACCGCGTCGATCAGCTCCTGCCGTGAGCTGCCCTTGAGCAGGTAGCCGGCCGCGCCCGCCTCCACGGCGCGCAGGATGTCGGTGTCGTCCTCGTACGTGGTCACGATGACGACCTTGGCGTCCGGCAGCTCGCGCAGGATGTGCCCGGTGGCGGCGACGCCGTCCACGCCGCCCATGCGCAGGTCGAGCAGGACGACGTCGGGCCGCAGCACCGGCGCCCTGGCGACCGCCTCCTCCCCCGAGCCCGCCTCGCCCACGACGGTGATGCCGGCGGCGGACTCCACGCACCGGCCTGCTCACCCTGGGAGCCACCACGGCGGCGGGCGACGGCGTCTACCGGGTCCGCGACGTCTCGGTGAACGAGGGCCTGCCCCTGGCCGAGATCGCACTCCCCGGCCTGCTCGCCCCCTTCATCGAACGACACCCCTGACCTCTCCCCGCTCGCCACGCGCCGGCCAGATCCCCGGACGGACCCTCCGCTCGCCATGCGGTGGCCAGGACCGGACGGGCTCTCCCCGCCCACCACGCGGCAACCGGGACCATCCGGACGGCTCCCGTGCTCGCCACGCGACGGCAGTACCATCCGGGCGGCTCCCCCGTTCGCATAGGGCGACCACGGCTTTCCGGGCCCTCAGTCACCGGTGGCGGTTTCCCGTGTCCTCGCCCGAAGGCCGGGTGGGGGCCGGTGAGTTCCCGGTGTGGGGTCGTCCGGGGGCGGTCGAGGCGGAGGGCATGGTGTCCGGCAGTGCGGCCTCCGGTGCTTCGAGCGGGGCGGCAGTGGATGAGCCGGGCGGTGGCGCGGACGCTCCAGACGCCGAGCCGTCCGGCGGCGCGGCGGTGCCGTTCACCGCGCCGCCTGTGCCGCCGTCTCCAACGATGCCCGTGCCCTCTTCCAGGTCGCCGCCTGCGCCGTCGGCCGTGCCACCGTCCGGCCCGGTCGTCGTACCGATGGCTGGGCCGGTGGGTGAAGCGGTGACCGCAGCGGGCGACCCGGACGGGCCGGTGGGTGACGGTGTGGCGGGCGGCCCAGACTGCATCGGGAGGTACGGCTGCGGCCTGCGGGCTGCGCGCCGCTCCCGGTCAGGACCGTGACGCTTGCCCGTGCCCGCCTTCTTCGCGCTCGTGCCGTCCCCTTGATCAGCCGCCATCTGCCCGCTGAACGCCTGGTAGATGAGGACGCCACCGAAGCTGACCGTGAACACGAGCGCGAGCACCGCCCCGACCCGCAGCCAACCCAGCCGCCCCCGCAACCCGTGCGACCATCCACCGCCCCCGGCCGCCGGCCCTACCACCGACGTCCCATCCGCCTGCCCCTCACCCACAGGCCCGCCGCCGATGAGGCCGCCGCCCGCTGGAGCATCGCATACCGGATCTTCGTCTGCCCGGGCCTCGTGACCCGCCGGGTCATCGCCTGCCTGAGCCGGAGCGTCACCACCGGCCGGAGTGTCGTGCCGGGCTGGGCGGGTTCGGCGGCTGGGCACGGTGTGTTGCTTGACCCTGTGGCCGGTGCGGCGCAGGAGATGGGCGTAGAACTCGGTCCCCACCGTGGTGGCCACGCTCATCACGGCCGCGCCGATCACCGTGCCGGTCACCCCGAGGTACGAGGCCGTGACCGCGGCGGTGAGCGCGGCCAGGCCGCCGCCGGTGATCTGCGCACCGCTCAGGCGCGCCGCGCGCCGCTTGCCGCGGTCGCGTCTGGTGGTGCTGGTCGGGGTTGGTCGCCTGCCGGTCATGCTTGCGCTGGCCAGCCTTCCTCATGGTCGGGCGCGGGCGCGCCCCGTGGTGGGTGTGTGGGTTCCCGCGCCCGTGCATGCCTGCGGCCAGGGTGCGGCACTGGGGCCGCGACCTGGTCGTGAGCGTGATGTGCGAAGCGCCGGAGGCCGGTGGACGGCCCGACGGCGGACCCTCGGGGGCGCTGCTGGAAGCAGCCACGATGGCATACCCGGGCAAAGCCGTCAGCAGCGACGCGCGGGGCATGTCCTACTCCTGGGCCGGACATTGCCATTTTGGGGACACCGGCCTGTGGCTCCCGCCGTCGTCCGGCTGCTGCCGGCTCGGTACCTACCCCTTGATCACAGCACGTCTCCGGACCGCGGACACAGCCCCGCTTCCCGCCGGACACGTCATGACCCGGCTAGGGAAATGCGGGACGGCATCCGGCGTGACGGCGGCATGCTTTCGGTAGATTCGTACGCACACGGACGTGATGGCGAGGTAACGGGTGCCGGACGAACACACTGCACAGGCGACAGGACGCGGGATGCGGCGGTACGGGTGGATGCTCGTCCTCGCCGCCGTGGTGCTCGCCGTCGACCAGTCCTCCAAGTTCTGGGCGGTCTCGGCGCTCGCGGACGGTGAACGCGTCACGGTCGTCCCCCAGGTGATCCAGCTACGTCTGCTGCTCAACCCTGGGGCGGCGTTCTCCATCGGCGAGGGCGTGACGTGGGTGTTCACCCTCGCGGCCGCCGCCGCGGTGATCGGCATCCTGTACGTGGGCAGGCGGCTGCGCTCGTCCGCGTGGACCGTCGTGCTGGGCGCGCTGCTGGGCGGCGCCACCTCCCACCTGCTCGACCGGCTCTTCCGCCCGCCCGGCTTCGCCCACGGCCACGTCGTCGACTTCATCGACTACGGCGGGCTGTTCGTGGGCAACGTCGCCGACGTCGCCCTCACCGGCGGCTGCGCCCTGCTCATGCTGCTCAGCGTGCGCGGCATCCCCCTCGACGGCACACCACAAGTTGAAGAGCCCGCCCCCTCCTAGCCTTCGCACAATCCCGGCCTCCGCACCATCTCGGCCCCGCGCCGCACGTGGCGACACAGGAGGCGGTGCGGCATGAGCTCTTCTGCGGCTTCCAGCCCCATCCATTACGGCGGCGCCGTGGCTCCCCACCCACCGCACTCCGGCTGACGGCCCTCCAGGAAACGGCCTCTGACCCTTCACCGGCTGAGCGCCGTAACGCGAGCCCACCTTGACCGGCCACGGGGCCAACCCCGTGCCCACCGGGGAGGCACACCGCCGGGAGACGTCCGTGCTGCCTACGGAGGGACACCGCCGGGAGACGTCCGTGCCCACGGAAGGGACACCGGCTTGGGCAGCCTCGTCCCGGTCACGATCAGCCGAAGGAGACCGCCGCGTCGTCGTAGGAGAGGTACGGGATTACGCCGCGGACTGCCCGCCGATCAAAGATCAATGAAGGAGGCCGAGCAGCGGCTACCGAGCCGGTGCCTGGCCGGCCTCCCGGGCCGCGCGTTCGACCCGGTCGTGATGCTCCGCCCACCACTCCTCGCCGACCCGCGGCAGGTTGTCGACGCCCTGCCGCAGCCCCGCCGAGCCGTCGATGAGCTCCCGCACGATGTCCGCGTGGCCGGCGTGCCGGTTGGTCTCGGCGATCACGTGGACCAGGATCCGGTGCAGCGTCACCCGCCGCCGCTCCTCCGGCCACCACGGCACCTCGCCCACGTGGTCGAGCGGCAGCGCGTCGAACGTCGCGTCGGCGTGCGCCCACACCCGGTGGTAGAGCCCGATGATGTCCTCGCGCGACTCCTCAGGGGTCGCCCACAGGTCCTCGTTGGGCTCGGCGTCGTCCTCCATCCACGGCATCGGCTCGGCGAACGGCCTGCCGAAGATGTCGCCGAAGTAGCCCGCCTCCACCCCGGCCAGGTGTTTGACCAGCCCCAGCAGGTTGGTGCCGGTAGGTGTCAACGGCCGGCGGACGTCGTATTCCGACAGGCCGTCCAGCTTCCACAACAGTGCCTCGCGCACGGTCTGCAGGTAGTGGCGCAGGTCCGTTTTCGGGTCCCAGTCAGTCATGCCCCGCATCCTCGCACCTGGCCCCGACAGAAGCATGCCGTCCGCCGAGGCCGGCCGCGCGTATCCGTGCCGTCCGCCAAGCCGGGGGCCGCGAACCCTGTTCGCGGCCCCCGGCCCCGTCCGTCCGCGGGAAGAAGGTCCCGTCGTCAGTCGGTGAGGGCGGTGCGGAGCTGGGTGAGGACGGCGCGCAGGATGCGGGAGACGTGCATCTGGGAGATGCCGAACTCCTGGGCGATCTCGCTCTGGGTCATGTTGCCGTAGAAGCGCATCAGCAGGATGTTCTTCTCCCGGGCCGGCAGGGCGTCGATGAGGGGTTTGACGGCGTGCTTGTCGAGGAGGTGGTTGAGGGAGTCGTCCTGGGCGGGCAGGAAGTCGCTGAGTTCGGCGGCGTCGTCTTCGCCGTTGTTGACGGGGGCGTCCAGGGACAGGGTGCTGTAGGCGGTGGAGGCCTCCAGGGCGAGCAGGACGTCCTCTTCGGAGATGCGGAGTTTGGCGGCGAGTTCGGCGACGGTGGGGGCGTGGCCGAGGGTCTGGGTGAGTTCGGCGGTGGCCTTGTTGAGCTCGATGCGGCGTTCCTGGTAGACGCGGGGGACGCGGATGGCCCAGGTGCGGTCGCGGAAGTGGCGTTTGACTTCGCCCATCATGGTGATCATGGCGTAGCCGCGGAATTCGTGGCCGAGGTCGGGGTCGTAGCCGTTGACGGCTTTCATGAGTCCGACGTAGGCGGCTTGGCGCAGGTCTTCCATGGGTTCGCCGCGGTAGCGGTAGCGGCGGGTGACCTCGGAGACGAGTCCTTCGTGCATCTGGACGAGGCGTTCGCGGATGCGGTCGGCGTGCTGGTCGGAGATGCTCGGGTCGGCCAGTTCGGCGAGCAGGTCTTCGGCGGTGAGCTGCTCGAATGCGACGGTCATGACGGACATGTGCTGCTCCAACAGGTGCCAGCGGCTCCGCCCATGACAAAAAGCCCAGGCAGAGGCACGCTTCGGTGACGCGTGAGGGAAGCCCTCTGCTGGACTTCTGCGATCAAGAATGCCCGCAGACGGCGGCCTAAACCCCCAATTTGGATAACAAATGCATTACGGCCGCAATGGGCCACTCGTTCAGCCGGCGGTGGCGTGCCGTTCCAGGAAGGTGTAGACGTCGGCCTCGTCCACACCGGGGAACGACCCGGGCGGCAGCGCGGCGAGCACGTGGGAGTTGGCCCTGGCCGACGGCCAGGCGTAGCCCTCCCAGCGTTCGGCCAGGTCGGCGGGCGGGCGGCGGCAGCACTCGCCGCTCGGGCAGCTCGACTTGGTGCGGTTGGTGGTCTCGCGGCCCCGGAACCAGCGCGACTCCTTGTACGGCACCCCGAGCGTGATCGCGAAGTCCCGTTCGCGCGACGGATCGACGTGGGCCACGCAGAAGTACGTCCCGGTGGGCGAGTCGGAGTACTGGTAGAACACCGAGAAGCGGTCCGGCGAGGCGAACACCTGCCGCCCCGACCACTGCAGGCACATCCGCTGCCCCTCGATGGCCCCCTGCTCGTCGGCCGGGAAGACGATGCCGTCGTTCTCGTACGCCTTGTAGATCGTGCCCCCCGCGTCGTTGCGGACGAAGTGGCAGACCAGGCCGAGATGGTGGGTGGCGAGGTTGGTGAAGCGATGGGCGGCCATCTCGTACGACACCGCGAACACGTCCCTCAGGTCCTCCACCGACAGCGCCCGGTCGGCCTTGGCCTCCTGGAGGTAGAGCGCGGCGGCCTTCTCGGGGACGAGGACGGCGGCGGCGAAGTAGTTGGCCTCGGTGCGCTGGCGCAGGAAGTCGGCGAAGTCGCGGGGTTTGTCGTGCCCGAGCGCGAGGTGCCCGAGCGTCTGGAGCAGGATCGTGCGCGGGGTGTGCATGCCCAGCTGCTCGTGTTTGACGTAGATGCGGCGGTTGCGCATGTCGGTGATGGAACGCACCGAACGGGGCAGGTCCTGGGCGGTGTGCACGGTGTAGCCGAAGTGCGTGACCAGGCTCTGGATCATGCTCTGGGACAGCGCCCCCGTACGGTATCCGACCGCTTCGAGCGCCTCGGCGGCGGCCTTCTCGATCTCGGGGAAGTAGTTGCCCACCTCCCGCTGCCGGCGCCGCAGCTCGGCGTTGGCGACCCTGGCCTCCTCGGGCGTGGCGGTGCCGCGGGCCTGGCGGGCGCGCAGCTCGCCGTACAGGCCGAGGAGGTGTTCGAGCACGTCGTTGGGCACGCGCGCGGACACCTTCAGCCGGGGCAGGCCGAGCCCGGCGTAGACGGGGTCGCGCTGGGCCTCCTCCAGCGCGATCTCCAGCTGGGCGCGGCGGTTGGGCGGCTGGCGGCGCAGCAGCTCCTCGACGGGGACGCCGAGCGCGGTGGCCAGCGACTTGAGCAGGGAGAGCTTGGGCTCGCGCTTGCCGTTCTCCAGCAGGGAGAGCTGGCTGGGGGCTCTGCTGACGCGCGCGCCGAGGTCGGACAGCGTGAGCCCGCGCTGTTTGCGCAGGTGACGCAGGCGCTGGCCAAACGCGATCAGATCGAGCTCCTGCGTCAAAGACAGCGGTTCTTCGCCCAGCAAGGAGGCCATACCGAATCTTAGACAGAAATTCGGCCCATCTTCCAGGCTTTCGGGACTCCGTGGCCGAGGGATCCAGGACCCCGCTTCCGCAGAGGGGATTGGTCTAGGCCAACGGTAAAACATGCGATTTCTTCGCTGCTGAATACCGACAAGTAATGCTCAAGACGAGAATTTCGACGGTTCTTCTCTGCAGTTTGCCCTATTTGTCGCGGGCGGCCAGGGCAGAGACTCGGCGTGAGCCCCCAGGGGACGACAAAGGAGTGAGCCATGATCGATCGCCTCAAGGGAGCTGCTGAGCAGCTGCAGGACGAATGGGACAACGACCCTCGGTGGGAGGGCGTCGAGCGCACCTACAGCGCCGAAGACGTGATCAGATTGCGCGGCAGTGTCCAGGAGGAACACACGCTCGCCCGGCTGGGCGCCGAGCGGCTGTGGAGCCTGCTGCACACCGAGGACTACGTCAACACCCTCGGCGCGCTCACCGGCAACCAGGCGGTGCAGCAGGTGCGGGCCGGGCTGAAGGCGATCTACCTGTCGGGCTGGCAGGTCGCCGCGGACGCCAACCTGGGCGGGCACACCTATCCCGACCAGAGTCTCTACCCGGCCAACTCCGTGCCCGCCGTCGTGCGCCGGATCAACAACGCGCTGCTGCGCGCCGACCAGATCACCTGGTCGGAGGGCGACGGTGACGCCCCCCACTGGCTGGCCCCGATCGTGGCGGACGCGGAGGCCGGTTTCGGCGGCGTGCTCAACGCGTTCGAGCTGATGAAGGGCATGATCGCGGCCGGCGCCGCGGGCGTGCACTGGGAGGATCAGCTGGCCTCGGAGAAGAAGTGCGGCCACCTCGGCGGCAAGGTGCTGATCCCGACCGGCCAGCACGTCAAGACCCTGAACGCCGCCCGCCTCGCCGCAGACGTCGCCGGAGTTCCCACGCTGGTGGTCGCGCGGACCGACGCCCAGGCCGCGACGCTCCTGACCAGCGACGTGGACCCGCGCGACCAGGCGTTCACCACCGGCGAGCGCACCGCGGAGGGCTTCTACCGGGTCAGGAACGGCCTGGAGGCGTGCGTGGCGCGCGGCCTGGCGTACGCGCCGTACTCCGACCTGCTCTGGATGGAGACCGGCACGCCCGACCTCGACGTGGCCCGTGAGTTCGCCGAGGCGATCAAGGCCGAGTACCCCGACCAGATGCTCGCCTACAACTGCTCGCCGTCCTTCAACTGGAAGAAGCACCTCGACGACTCGACGATCGCGAAGTTCCAGCGCGAGCTGGGGCACATGGGGTACAAGTTCCAGTTCATCACGCTGGCCGGATTCCACTCACTCAACTACGGCATGTTCGACCTGGCCCAGGGGTACGCGGCCGACGGCATGACCGCGTACGTCGAACTGCAGGAGGCGGAGTTCGCCGCCGAGGCGCGCGGCTACACCGCGACCCGGCATCAGCGCGAGGTCGGCACCGGCTACTTCGACCTGGTCTCCACGGCCGTGGCGCCCGGCTCCTCGACCACGGCGCTGCGCGGCTCCACCGAGGAGGAGCAGTTCGGCCACTAGCGCCCCCGATCTCGCCGGTCACCTCCAGGGCATGGGACGGTTCCCCGGCGACCGGGCCGCGCCGGCTCCCAGCGCCGGCGCGGCCCGTTTTCACGCGCACCGGCACGGGAACGGCTGCGGTGGCCGACCTGTCAGGAGAACGCCGCACCATCTGGACGGGGCGGACAGCCGGGCTCGGATGACCCGTCAGGGGAGGGTGGTGCCGCCCGTCGGGGTGGGGGTGGCCGTGACGGTCGGGGTCGGGCCCGGTGACTCGCCCGGCCCGTCCTGCGGGATCGTGGTGATCGAGCCGGAGGGCCGCGGGCAGTCGCGCCTGGCCGCGGCGTTGCCGCGCCTGCGGGCGGCCGGGTTCGCGCACTCCCCCGGGTCGTTCCCGCCCTGGCCGCCAGGGCCGAACGTGTGCGACGTCGGGACGACGGTCCTCCTGCGCTCGCGCTCGCGGTCGGGCGTGAGCACGGAGACCGGGCTCGTCGTACGGGTCCGCGTGACGAACACCGTGGGCGTGCCGGACGACGACGGCGGCGCGGTCGTCGTCAGGCGTACCGGCGGCGGATTCCTGGTCGTGGCCACGGGCCGCACAGGAGAGCCGGCGCTGCTCTGCGGCTGTACGGCGGGCGGGTCGGCGGGCAGCAGCGAGCCTCCTCCCATGCTCAGGCCGTCCCCGCCCGAGGCCGCGATGACGGTGACGGCCGCGATCGAGACCGTGGCCAGGGCGGCGAAGGTCGCGTGCGAGAGCTGCGCCCTCGCCTTCGCCCTGCTCCCCCGCCCCCGCGCCCCGGATCGCCCCTTGCCCCCGGCGCGGCCCTCGCCCCGGCCGCCGCCTCGGCCCGTGGCAACGCCGCCAGAACGCCTCCTGGAATCGGAGGCCGCGCCATCGGGACCGCCGCCGGAATCGTCGTCCCAGGCGTACTCGCCGTCGGAACGGTCCACAAGCGGGCCGTCCTCGTCCTCGGGCGGCTCCGGGTCGCCGGGCGAGCGGGCCGGCCGTACCAGCCCGCCCCCGGCCGGGTACGGCACCGGCGTCCAGATCTCCGCCAGCACCCCCGCCACCGAGTGCCGCAGGTCCCATGGATCCCCGACCCCGCCGGCGGCCAGCAGCGCGCGCAGCAGGTCGGCGGCCCTGGGCCGGTCGCCCGGCGCCTTGGCCAGGGCAGCCTCGACGGCGGGTCTGAGCAGGGCCGGCACGTTCTCCAGGCGCGGCGGGTCGAAGAGGATGCGCCGGGTCAGCACGTCGGTCTCCCCGCCGCCGAACGGATGGTGCCCGCCGGCGGCGTAGGCCACCAGGCAGCCCCAGGCGAACACGTCGGAGGCGGGCACGGCGGGCCCGCCCGTCAGCCGTTCGGGCGCGACCCAGCCGGGGCTGCCCATGACCTGCCCGGCCTGCGTGTGCGCGGACAGCGTGTCCACGTCCCGTGCGATGCCGAAGTCGATGACCCGCGGGCCCCGCGTGGACAGCAGCACGTTGCCCGGTTTGAGGTCCCGGTGCACGAGCCCGGCCTCGTGCACGGCCACCAGCGCGGCCGCGACGCCGAGCGCCACCCCGTAGGCGAGGTCCGGCGGGAGCGGCCCCCTGGCCTTGACGACCTGGGAGAGCGCGGGTCCGGGGATGTACTCGGTGACCAGGTAGGGACGGTCCTTGTCGGTGCCGTCCTCCACGACCGCGGCGGTGCAGAACGGGACCAATCTCCGCGAGAAAGCCACTTCCTCGGCGAAGCGGGCCCGTAACGTGGCATCGTTGAGATGCACCGCATGCGGTGTCTTGAGGGCTACCAGGCCCCCTTGAGGGTGTTCGGCCAGATACACCACTCCCATCCCACCGGTTCCCAGGCGGCCGAGGAGTAGATGTCGGCCGATGATGACCGGGTCGCCCACCGTCAGCGGTCGCACTCCGGCAGGCATGTCCCTCGCCCCACGCGCCATCCGGGTTTCGCCTCTCCTGATCAGGGTCACGGCAAAGCACACTGTGGCGGCTCCCGTGGAGGCTGTCCGCATGTCTTACATAAGGGGTATTGGAGGTAAGGCGGTCGTTCCCTTTAGGTGAGTAAATGCTGTGACATAGCGGCCTGAAGTGGCTCTTCGCGCCTGGCGTGCCGGGCGGGAACGAGGGCGGCCACCCGGCGGGAAGAGACGGGAAACGGCGGGAATCAGGAGGCGATGGCGGCCGACTCCTCGGCCTCGACCTGACGGTTCCACTCGCGCTTGACCTCGCGCCACGCCTCGTCGTCGACCCCGGTCCGCCAGTACCCGGAGATCGACAGCCGGTCCAGCCCGATCCCCCGCTCGATCCGCAGATGCCGGCGCAATTCCTTCACGAACCCGGCCTCGCCGTGCACGAAGGCGTGCACCTCGCCTTCGGGGAACTCCAGCGCCCGCACCGCCTCCACCAGCCGCAGGCCCACGGGCCCGTCACCCCGGTAGACCCAGGTCACGTGCGCGTCGGCGGCCGTGCCGAGCTTCAGCTCGTCCTCGGGCGCGTCCACCTCCACCAGCACGTACGCCGTGGCGTCCGCCGGCAGCGCCTCCAGCGAGGCCGCGATGGCCGGCAGCGCGCTCTCGTCGCCGACGAACAGATGCCAGCCCGCCTCGGGGTCGGGCGCGTAGCCGCCGCCGGGACCCAGCATGAGCACTTCGTCCCCGGGCGCCGCCCGCTCCGCCCACGGCCCGGCCAGGCCCTCGTCGCCGTGGACGACGAAGTCGAGGGTGAGCTCGCGGGAGTCGGGGTCCCAGGCGCGCACGGTGTAGGTGCGCAGGCGCGGCCACAGCTCGCGCGGCATCGTCTCGCGGCAGGTCTTCACGCTGAACGGCTGGGGGTAGTCGACCCCCTCGTACGGGAACACCAGCTTGACGTAGTGGTCGGTCAGCCCCGTCGTCGCGAAGTCCGCCAGCCCGTCGCCGCCGACCACGACGCGTACCATGTGGCGGGAGATGCGTTCGGTCCGCTGGACCACACCCCGGTGATGATCCGTCCGCTTGTTCGCCATCGAACTAGCCCCCTGGTGGAGTTAGGTATACCTAACCTTATACTCTCCTCGTTTCCCGGCGTATGCCAATCACCTCATTCCGGACGAGCGAAATTCAGTCTCACGCCGCCGCCGAGTCGTCAGCAGGCATCGACGCGGGCATCGACGCGGACATCGACGAGGCCCCCACCGCCGCCAGGAACCGCGACACGTGCTCGAAGGCCAGCCGCGCCTCGGGCAGCACGTCGGCCAGGATCGGGAAGACGTGCGGCATCCGCGGCCACTCCTCGTAACGCACCGGCACCCCCGCCAGCCGCGCCCGCCGGGCCACCTGCCTGCCCTCGTCCCGCAGCACCTCGGTCGAGCCGGTCACGATCATGAGCGGCGGCAGGCCGGTGAAGTCACCGTGCACCGGCGAGACCAGCGGGTCCCACGGGTCCAGCCCCGAGGTCCACCTGCGCGCCAGCCAGCGCACCCGCCCGGCCGGCAGCATGGGGTCCTGCCAGCGGTTGACCCGGCGCGGGACGTCGGTCAGGTCGGCCCACGGCGACAGGCAGACGGCCGCGCCCGGCAGCGGCGAGCCCTGGTCACGCAAAGCCAGCAGGGTCGCCAGGGTCAGGTGGCCGCCCGCGGAGTCGCCGGCCAGCACGATGTCCTCGGGATCGAATCCGCGGCTCAGCAGGCAGTCGTAGGCGTCCAGCGCGTCGGACAGCGAGTCCGCCAGCCGGTGCACAGGCCCCTGCCGGTAGTCCAGCGCCAGCACCGGCCGCCCGGCCGCCACCGACAGCCGCCACGTGATGGACCTGTGCGTACGCGGCGAGCACGAGAAGTAGCCGCCGCCGTGGAAGTAGAGCACCACCTTGCCCTCGTCCAGGTCCGGCCCGCCGCGCACCCACTCCCCGCCGCACGCGGAGAAGGCCGCCGGCTCGATCGTCACGTGCTCGGGATGGGGCACCTTGACCATCCGGGTGAGGTCGCCCAGGCGGGCCGCCCCCGCCAGGGCGATGGGGTGGCGCATCAGCAGGCTGGAGGCCGGCTTGAGGGTGCCGCGCATGAGGCCGGTGAGCGCGCGGGCCTGCCAGCTCAAGGGGTAGCCGGGTATCACGTCCTTGTCGATGAGCATGCTCGACCCTCCAGGATGATTCTTCCCACGTTCAAGATCGTCCTACCCATCAGTAGGTAACTAATCTCTTACGCCCGCATTTCGGCCCCCGCGGGCGCGGGCGAACCGGACCTGAGCAGGTCAGCGTCTGATTTGTCCAGGATTATTCGCGTTGCGAGCCACCACGCACCCCGCAGATAATTCCGTGCTCCCTGCCCGACAGACCCGTGCCCGGGTCCAGGCACGGTGCGCAACCGTGCCATCACCCCCCGGAGGTGCCCAACCATCCCGCTCTATGCCCGGCTCGTCCGGTACGGCTTCCGCAAGCACGCCACCTACGTCTGGGCGACGCTCGCCGGCGCGTTCACCAACAGCGTGTTCGGCATCCTGCGCGCCTACATCCTCATCGCGCTGTGGCAGGCCCGCCCCGGGCTGGCCGGCTACGACATGACCGACGCCATCACCTACTGCTTCGTCACGCAGGCGTTCATCGGCCCGATGCAGCTGTTCGGCGGCGGCCTCGGCCTGCCCGAGCGCATCCGCAGCGGCGACATCGCGCTCGACCTGGTCCGCCCCGCGCCCCTCCAGGCCTGGTCGCTGGCCGAGGACGCGGGCCGGGCCGCGTACCTGTTCCTGGTCCGCGGCATCCCTCCCATGCTGGTCGGCGCGCTCGTGTTCGGCATCCACTTCCCGGCCGGCCCCGGCCGCTGGCTGGCCTTCCTGACCGGTTTCGCGCTCGGCGTCGTCGTCAGCTTCGGCTGGCGCTACCTGATCGCGCTGTCGGTCTGCTGGCTGCTCGACGACCGGGGCGTGGCCGTCGTGTCGCTGGTCCTTACCACGTTCTTCAGCGAACTGAATGTCTCAATAGCACCAACACTTCTGTAGGTCTAGAGAGGCATCCGATGCCCCCACTCCCCGCTTCCCCTGCAGCACTCGAACAGGCCACGATGGGCGCACCCCCCGCCCTGGAGAGTGCCGTGCGAGTCCGCATCCACATCACCGACGGCCAGCGCCGCGCGCTAATCGCGGTCCTCGACCGCGCCCCCGAGCCGAGCGTGCGGGTCTCCGCGTTCACCGTCGCGTTCGACCTCGACGACCCGGCCGCGTGGCTGGAGGCCCGGATGGCTGAGTGGCCGCGTGGCGCCGCGGCCGCCGTCTCCGCCCGCGACGCCGGTCGTGTACATCCAGCCCATCCCCAAAGACTACGGAGACCCTGGTGAAGAACCTGCCCATCCTCAAGCCCGGCGACTCGCACCGACACGTGAAGACGATGCGCGCGGTGCTGTTCGCGCGCAGGCACGAGCCGTCGAACCTGCACAGCACCACCTACGACTCGAACGAGGTCGACCTGGCGGAGAAGGTCCAGGCGTTCAAGTCGGCGTTCAAGATCCCGGTTTCGGGGTCGGACCCGCTGGAGTGGGACGCCACCTGCTGGGAGGCCGCGCTCACTTGATGCCAGCGCTACCGCTGGCCATACCCTGAGAACCAATTCATGAATGTCGCAGGACGAGGCGGGGCAAGGTGTCAGCATGTTTTGTCGCCACATGCCCCGCGCCTACTGTGTAAACGGCCCTCGAAACCGGGTCCCAGGCTCAGACCGCGATGGGCAATTCGGAGGTTCTGGCCGTCTGACTAACCGTTTCGTTGGCGGGGCGCCAGTGAACAATTGCGTAGATCTCTTCGCCTCCTGATTCCGTGTCCAGTAGGTCCTTATGGATCTCGACGAAAAATCTCTCCGTGTGTTCGGCGGATGAGGGGAAGTAGGTCTCTATCGGCGTATTGGTGATGTGATCATCATCACCACCGAAGGGTTCGCCAGCATCGCTTTCAAAGAAGGCGCAACTCCTGGCGAACTGCCTTCCTATCTCGTGCGGTGCGTACCTGGCGGTGAACGTGACGGTAAACAGCAGGAAGCTGGAATCTGCCGGTTGCTGCACCGACAAAGTCGGAGGTGCTACGAGCGCAGACATTTTCATGTCTCCTTCGGCGCGGCTTTGTTCTCCTCATTCGAGAGTTACAGTCGCGGCGGCAAAAGCGCAAGCGGCGAATGGAAAGCGCACCTGGTGGCGCCATAAAAGCTCAGCAACGACGTATCAGAAGAAACTTCTCTACCATCTTCCCGCGGGCCAGCCTTCACGGTGTCCTGCGCTCGCTCCGTTCGGCGATCCAGGGTCAGGTTCAGCCTGACCTCACGGCGGCCGACGTCCCCGAGTCGGCGAGTCAGGCCCAGCCTGACCTACGCCCGGCCGTCCTCCGGCACGCGGCCGCCCTCATCCGGTCCGGGGAGGAGCTCCGCGCGGGCAACGCCGTCCTGGCTGCGGTCGCCCAGGTGGTGCCCGCAGGTGCGGCGAGGGACGGGCTGGCCGGGCGCGCAATCCGCGCCCTCGCGGCCCGCCTGTCACTGACCCCGGCGGAGAGTCCGCTGACCGCGTTCGCGTGGTGGGATCAGGACCACGGCCGCACCGACGTCGCCGATGCACTGGAGGCCACCGCCGCGGCCCTCGACGACGAGGAGGCGGGGTCATGACCGAGATCACCCGCGCCGACTTCGGCGAGTGGGACTGGGAGAACGCCCTCGAGGCCGTCTACCCGGTCATGGCCAAGATCGAGGACATCAGCTTTCACCGGGTGGGCGACGGCTGGACATCGTGGGCCGCGCGCGGCGACGTTCCCGCGCTGCTCTCCGAAGCCCGCGACATCCTCGACCAAATCGAGAAGCCGCTCAAGGAGGCCCGCCGCAAGCTGGCCCGGATCGAGGGCACGGCCCGGCACCGCGCCCACCAGCGCGAGAAGCGCGGCCCGGACCTGACCGGACACTGCATCATCGTGGAGACGATCGGCGCTGACATGGCGCGCGAGGCCAACCGGCCCGACGCGCTCCTGCGGCTCGGGATCGTGGAGTGCCACGAGGGCCGCCGCGGCAAGCTCTGCGCCGTCCAGAGCGACCTCCCCGACGACGTCGGCATCGAGGACGCGGCGCGCAGCATCGCCCGCACGTACGGCGCCCGGTACGCGGGGGTGGTCCGGCATGCATGACAGCGACGCGGCCGGCCGCGAGATGCTGGCGGATGTACGCACGCTGGTCGGCCTGCTGGACGCAGTCGACCGTGCGGCCACGCCGGAGGAGAAGCGGATCGCCGAGGAGGCCGTGCGGGCCGAGGGCGCCCGGCAGTGGGCCGCCAGCGTCGAGCGGAACCGGCAGCGCCTGCGCGACCTGCTCGCGTGCGACGCCATCCTCGACGCGAGCGAGGTGGATCGATGAGCCGCCGCGATCACGTGACCGAGCCGGCCGAGCTCGCCAGATGGAAGACCACGCCGCCGGCGACCCGGCCAACCTGGTGCTCATCGATGAGCTGATGGAGGACCTGCGCCGGACGAAGCTGCGCGCGATCGCGCGGGCGGCCCGGTCCGCTCGCGAGGGTGGCGACTACACCCTCGGCGAGATCGTCGCGATCCTCGGCATCCGGAAGCAGTCCGTGCACAAGCTGATCCAGAAGGGGCGCGCGCTGCTGGAGGCGCAGCGTCAGCGCCTGGGCGTCGTGAGCCTGCGGGAGCGGCGCCGGGCACGTCTGGAGGCGGCGGGCGTCCCGGACCGGCGCGCCTCCTGAGGTAAAAATCCTTCCACTCGGGGAAAAGAATCTTCTACCGAGGCGACAAAATAGAACACTCGTACATGCGTTGGCCGGGTGGCGCACGGCTGCATTTCCGTATACATCGGTTTACATGCGCCGCACGGCCAGGCCACCGGAGCGTCCCAGGCTCCCGCCCGGCCGTGCGGTCCAGGGCTGAGCGACACTGAGCGTGTGCTGACCTTCGCCCTCGACATCGGTGAAACCATCGTCCGTGACGACCGCTACTGGGCCTCGTGGGCCGACTGGCTCAACGTCCCCCACCACACCCTGTCCGCACTCGTCGGCGCCGTGGTCGCCCAGGGCCGCGACAACGCCGACGCCCTCCGGCTCCTACGGCCCGGCATCGACCTCGATGCGGAGTACGCCGCCCGCGAGGCCGCCGGCCGCGGCGAGCGCATCGAGGAGGCCGACCTGTACCCCGACGTCCGCCCGGCCCTGGCGACTCTGCGCGCGGCCGGCCACCGAGTGCTCATCGCCGGGAACCAGACCGCTCGCGTCGCCGAGCTGCTGCGCGCGCTTAACCTGCCCGTCGACGGCATCGCCACGTCGGGTGAGTGGGGCGTCGCCAAGCCGGACCCGCGGTTCTTCGCCCGCCTGGCCGACTTCGCCCAGGCACCGCCGGCCCAGATCGTGTACATCGGCGACCACCCGGCCAACGACATCGGCCCAGCCAAGGCCGTAGGCCTCCTGACCGCGCACATCCTGCGAGGCCCTTGGGGGCATCTCTGGGCGGGCCAGCCGGAGGCCTCCGCCGCGGACTGGCAGATCGCCACGCTGGCCGACCTGGCGACCATCTCTTCCTGACCTCTGGGCAGGGCTGTCACCAGGCCGCTACAGTCCGAGATGACGACTCGACCTGGAGCACCCCCATGCCCACAGCCCACGGCGGGATAGGCCGGCGCATCGCCTACCACCGCAGCGTCGCCCGCCTCACCCAGCAGCAGCTGGCCGACGCCGCCACCATCCATGTCGGGACGCTGCGGAAAATCGAGCGCGGGGCACGGGGTGCCGGCGACGGCATCGTCGAGGCGATCGCCGCGGCGCTCGACATCGACCCGTCCATGCTCCTGGCGGACCGGGAGCACGCCAGCTCCCGCGTCCGCGCGGCGCTGCCGGGCCTGTCTGCCGCGATCGCGGCCTACGACCTGCCGGACGACGGGCCCGTGCGCCCGATGCCGGAGCTGCGCCAGGCGGTCGCCCAAGCGACGACGTGGCGTCTCGGTTCCCAATACGTGAGGATCGCCGGCCACGTCCCGGCGCTGCTCTCCGAGCTGTTCCGGGCGCTGCACGCCACGCCCGCCACCGACCCGGACGTGGCACGGCTCGTCGCGTCCGCTCTGCGCAGCGCCGACAGTGTCGCCTTCAAATTCGGGGCACACGACCTGTCGGCCAGGCTCATCGAGCTCATGCGCTGGGCGTGCACGGCGGCCGACGACCCCATCCTGGACAGCGCTGTCGCCTACACCCGCACGGAGACGTTCTTCGCCGCCCACGCCTACGGGCGAGGCCTGCGCGCGCTGGAGATCGCTATCGACGCCGCCACCCCGCCGGACGCCGTCCCCGCCATCGCAGCCCGCGGTGCTCTGCACATGCGCGCGGCTGTCATCGCTGGCCGCGACGGCGACGTGGACGCGGCCGACATGCACCTTGCCGAGGCCCGGCGGCTCGGCGACCAGGTGCCGGAAGCGGTGTACGTCGGGACGGCGTTCGGGCCGCACTCGGTGCGCATTCACGAGGTGTCCGTCGCGGTCAGCCTCGGCAGCGAACATGTCCACCGCGCCCTGGAGGTGGCCCGCGAGTGGGCGCCACCGCCGGAGTTGCCTGCCGAGCGGCGCAGCGGGTTCTATATCGAGCTGGCGCGCGCCCAGCTGTGGTCTGGCCTGCCCGACGATGCGTTCGAGAGCCTCAAGGTCGCCCGGAAGATCGCGCCCCAGCACACCCGCGACCACCGGTGGGTGCGGGAGGATGCGGGGACGCTACGCCGGCTGAAGCGCGCCGACGCCGAGTCGCTGACGAGCTTCGCCGAGTGGTGCCACGCCACCTGATACGGGTGACCCACACTGGGTTACTTGCGGCCTCGACAGCCCGCCACTATCTGACCCATGACGGAGTCAGCAGCACCGCCCGCACCCATCACGGTGTGCGACTCAGTCAGCATCGCGCGTCTGCACGGCCTGGCATGCATCGACTGCGGCGCCGTCACCAGACGCCTGCAGCCCGCGGGTGACATCCTCCATCGGGGGCGCCGCTGGCCCGTCGTCGCCTGCGCGCTCCACATCGTG
Source organism: Nonomuraea fuscirosea (assembly GCF_035917475.1). NCBI lineage: Bacteria > Bacillati > Actinomycetota > Actinomycetes > Streptosporangiales > Streptosporangiaceae > Nonomuraea > Nonomuraea fuscirosea. The sequence continues at coordinate 5,616,740 of NZ_CP109074.1, forward strand.
AGGCATCAGTCGCCCCTGGGCGCAGCGACATCACCGCCCGCCCAGGGACTTGATCAGGAAACGAGGCTCCTGACCCATGACCAACCCTAGCCCGGCGCCGCTCGCCGCCGCCGACGACTTCCTCTACTCCTGGAGCGCCCAGGACACCACCCGCGGCTCCGGCGGCATCACCGAAGAGCCTGAGCAGGCCCGGCAGTGCGTACGGGAAGCGCTGGCCCGGCTCTCCCCCGACGCCGGCGGTGTCGTCGAGAGGGTCCGGCTCGACCGGAGCGCGCGCCAGCCGTCCTACATCCACGTGGCGGTGGTCTGGCGCTTCGGTCGCCGGTCAGCGGAGCGCGAGGGCGGTGTGGTCGCATGCTGAATGATGAGCCGGACACATCGACCGAGGCGACTCCCGGGCTGGAGATGCCACCAGGGTCAACGCCGCTCCTGTGGCCGCCGCTGCGGGCCAGCCTCTGGGCGATCGGGTACTGCGTTCCCGGTCCCCAGCACGGCCCCTTTGAGCCCTGCTTCACAGAAGCCCCATGACGGCCCGGCCTGTCGCCTGCGAATGGCGGCAGGTCGGGCGGCGGGCCGGCCCCCTCGGGCGCCGGGCCCGCCTCAAGCGCGACGGCGCCTCCATTCGACCGGTCCCGCCGCCGCGCCGCGGCCCCGCCTCCCACCGAGCGGGGCCGCCGTCCCGGCAGCCGCCGCACCCCCCAGGAGGCAGCTCGCATGGATCTGATCATCCTCGTACTCGCCGACGCCAACCCGTGGATGCCCGCCTTCCCTGACGACGAGAAAGGGCACGATCATGAAGACACCCCCCGCCCCGGCCACCTTCATGTGGCTGGAGGTGACCGGCCGCTGCCAGCTCGAATGCAGGCACTGCTACGCCGACTCTGGACCCGCCGGCACTGACGGCAGCATGAGCTACCGCGATTGGATCTCCGTCCTCGACCAGGCCGCCGCTCTCGGCGTGTCGATGGTCCAGATGATCGGCGGCGAGCCCACCCTGTACGCCGGCCTGCCCGGCCTCGTCACGCGCGCGCTCGACCGCGGCATGGAGGTCGAGGTGTACTCGAACCTCGTGCACGTCACTCCCGCGATGTGGGAGCTGTTCACGCAGCCCGGCGTACGCCTCGCGACCTCCTAATCGGCGCCGGCGTGCTCGATCGCGGCGATCCGTGGCTGGACGGGCTCCGCGCCGTCCCCAGGGAACTGTTCGTGCCTCGCCGGGCCTGGGCCAAGGCCACCGGTGACCGCCCCGCCCGCCTGATCGACAGGGACGCCGACCCCGGCGACTGGCTGGACGCCGTCTACGGCACCGGCGCCGTCATCACACAGCGCGGCGACGGGCAGACCAGCGTCGACGACACGAGCGCGCCCCTCACGTCGTCGATCTCCTCCCCGCACGTCGCCGCCGAGTTCCTGCGCCTGCTGGAGCCGGCGCGGCACCATCGCGTGCTTGAGATCGGCACCGGAACCGGCTGGACCGCCGGTCTGCTCTCTTGGTGGCTCGGCGATGACCTGGTGGTCACCGTCGAAGTCGACGAGACGGTCTCCGAGGCTGCCGGCGCAACCCTGAAGGAGGCCGGGCTGGCGCCGACGCTGCTCATCGGCGACGGCGCCCTCGGCGCTCCGGACCACGCCCCGTACGACAGGGTGCATGCCACCTGCGGTGTGCGGGACATCCCGTACGCGTGGGTGGAGCAAACCCCGCCGGGCGGCGTGATCGTCCTGCCGTACATGCCGCCTCACGGCGGCTGGGGTCACCAGCTGCGGCTCGACGTGCTCGACGACGGGCGGGCCGTCGGCGCCTTCCATGCAGCGTGCCGCTACATGATGATGCGCGACCAGCGCACCGGAGCGTGGCCGCCGTACGGCGACAGCGGAGTCAAGGGCGCCACCCGGCTCGACCCGCGCGGGCCCTGGGCGGCCATCGACCAAGGGTTCGGGCTCCACCTCGCCTCGGTGGCGCCGCACATCACCATCACCACGGCGGGCTGGGAGGAGCAGGAGGACGGCCCTGCGTGGGTGATGAGGCTCCGCGATCTGCGCGGCCCCGGGTGGGCGCTCATCACCGCCCGGCCCGGCGAGGACGCGCACATCTCCCAGAGCGGCGACCGGCAACTGTGGTCCACCCTCGAAGGGGCCTACATGGAGTGGCTGAGCGTCGGCCGGCCACGCCCTGACGCGTACCGGATGCTGGTGGGGCCCGGCAGTCAGGAGGTGTGGCTCCGGTGAGGCGTGGGCGCTATGACCGGCGGTCCCTGACGTAGATGCCCATGCCGGTGACCGTCTCGACCAGTGGGGTGCACGGTGGGTGAGGGGTGCCTGCACCCTGGGGGCTGGGGGCCTGGCCACCCTGCCCTGTCCCTGTGCCCCGGTTGTTGTACCAGCGGGTGGCTACGGCCTTGGCCGTGGCTGGTCGCTCCTGTGCGATGCGCTGCATGACCACGTCTCGACCTGGGTCGATGGTGATGATCTGTGCACCATGCTCGGTGTACGTGGCCATCCACTCTGGCTTGGGCATGGAGTGGATCACGTACACATCAACCTTGTTGATGTGTCGCAGTGCCTCGCGGATGGCGGCTGTCCTGGCACGGAACGCGACCTGGCGTATGGCCTCGGGGTGGTCGTGGGGGTCGCCTGGATGTGGCCCCGATAGAGCCCCCACCACAAGGTCGTAGTCCACCACTACGTCCCCTGGTTTCGCTCTCCCCCGGACCCATGTTGGCTTCCCCCCTGCTGGTGGGCCGGTCACCACGTACAGCACCCTGAACTCCCAGGTTCTGCCAGCTCTTGCCAGTCTGGTAGATCACCACGCACGGGAATGACGAGGGGCGGGGGGCAGTTCCCTGTCCCCCTTCGATTGGTTGCACCGCCTCAGACACACCGGGCACGGATACCAGGTGCCGTGCGCTCGACGCAGGTATCTGAGGTCGCAAGGGTCGAGGCCGAGGCGTTCGAGCTCAACGAGGGCGGGCACGTGATCCGCTTCATTGGCCCCACCCGAATAGCCGCAGATGTGGCAGACATCGGGCGCTTCGAGCAGGAGCGTGGCCCTGGCCTTGCGCCAGCGATAGCCGCTGCGGCCGTGGCTACGGGGCATGGCACGTTCCGAATCGTGACGTCGAGGTTTGTCCCTGGGTCTGGCGCGGGCGGGGTGTGAGATAGGACGATGCCCGCGTGAAGACTCTGGCCGTGTCCGCGGTGGTGGTCCTGGTGTTGGCCGCGGTCACCGTTCTGGTCATCGTGCTGTTGCCGGACACTGCGGCGACTCCCCGGCCGTCGACGTCAGCGGCGCCGGCGACGCAGACTGTGAGTGGCTCGGTGCTAGTCCGCGGTTCCTCTCCGCAGGTGCTGACCGAGAATGAGCTGGCGTGCACCACGGGCGGCGGGTATGACGACATCCGGCAGGGCGCTCAGGTGGTGGTGACGGACGCGGCCGGGAAGACGATCGCCCTGGGCCAGCTGGGCGCCGGCGGTTGGAAGCGAGACGTGGGCTGCAGCTTCCTGTTCACAGTGCCCGAGGTGCCGGCCGGTGAGAAGTTCTACGGGATCGAGGTAAGCCACCGCGGCCGGGTCCAGTACACGGCCGAGCAGATGACCACTCCGATCGAGCTGTCGATCGGCTGATCAGCTGGTTGCGGTTCGGGGCCGTCGCCGCGGCCTTCGTACCTCCGGATGGCGTCGACCACCTTGCGCCCCACCTCGGCGGGTCAGCTCCCAGCGACACGTGGACGCCGAGCTTGGGCGCTGAATCCGCCTCCGGAACGCGGTCCTCGATCGCGATGGCGAAGCGGTGCTTGGCCACCTGCTGGTCTGGCCCGCCGTCCCAATAGCGGCCGCCGTCCTTGAGGGCGTACACCTCGGCGTAGACGGTGTGCGGTTCAAGCCTAAGGCTGTAGATCTGCGCGGGGTCGAGGCCGAGCGCCTTGATCAGTTCGAGGATCTGGGCGCGCGGCACCGTCTTCGGCACGCCGGGGATCCATCCGTCGCACCCGGTCGGCTCGTACAGGATGTTCGACCCGCCGCCCTCAGCGGGCTGTTCCTGGTCGCCCACGTCAAATCCTCGGCGGTCAGATCCACTGGCCGGGCTCTTCGCCGGGTCCGACGTTGTACTCGGGGAAGCCTGCCGAGCTGCCGGGCGTGAAGACCCACAGGTGGACGTGCCGGTCGTCGGTCAGCGGGGGGACGTCTCCGGAGGCGATGCCGTCGGGGTCGAGGCTGTCCATGGTGCCGGTGACGATGGCGGCGCGCATGGCCTTGCGGCCCTGCTTGCCTCGGTAGTGGACGATGCGCCCGAGGGTGGGCTCGGGGACGTGCATGCCGATCATGGCCAGCGCTCCGGGTCAGAGGATGTCGAAGATGATGTGCGGCAGGAACCACACCAGGAACAGGATGAGCACCGCGGCGAACACCGGGACGGCGATCCGTCGTCTGGCGTTCGGCGGGGTGATGCCGAGCCAGGCCCGGGTGCGTTCGCTGAGAGTGTCGCCGCGCCGCCGGTTGATCAGGGCGATGATCTCCAGGATGGCGAAGCCGCCGGCGGCCACCGCGAGCCAGGCGATCCACATCCACTCGGGGATCATGTCGTCTCCTCCCCGCAGCCGCATTCGCATGGCGGCGCGTGCCGCCAGGTCCGAGCGCAGACGTGTTTCTTGCCGCCGTGCTCTTCGCAGCCGGAGCCGAAGTCCTCGCCGTGCAGGCGGCTGATCTGCCGCTTGCTCTTCGTGGGCTTGACCGGTTCGACAGGCTTGCCGGACGGCATGAAGCGGGCCATGGCCGCCTCCCAGCGCTGGGCGATCCTGGGAGTTGGCTGGGAGGTGGGTTACGTCAGTCGAGCCAGATGATCCCAGTGCTCGCCGAGGCGGTGGCGTTGTCGGGGCACTCGGTCACGATCATGTTGAACGGCAGGACCACGGTCATGCGGACCACCCCCGAAAACGACGAAAGCCCGACAAAGTGCCGGGCTTTGGGATGCGTTGTTAGGGCGAATTATGCCGCCCGAAATCCTCCAAGGTCAACACGGGCGCGCACGACGATGGCATGTGCTTCCTGGAGAGTGCTCGGGTCGTAGGTAGGCAGCGGCCGGCCCCGGCGCCCCGTACGACGCGCGCCAACGGGCGCAATGCCGAATAGGTCAATCACCGTACGCAGCTCGGAGGCGGTCAGCGCCGGATAGAGCAGCGTCGCCGCGTCCTCGACGGTCCAGCCATCCACGCAGCCATCATGCCTCAGTCGAAGAGTCTGCGGCCAATGTCGAATTGCTGTCGCCCTTGAAATCCAACGCCCTCGCGAGGTGGATCGCGCTGCTCGCTACCTTGGTGGCCGCCACCAGCAGCCCTCCGGCCGGCAGCGCCAGGATCACTCCCATGACTTGCGGCCCGATCGTTGGCGAAAACGCTGCGATCCAGCCGGTCACCGTGCAGAGAAGTGCCCAACCGAAGTAAAGAGTCATGCGCATCGTCGCCAGGTGAACGTGAGCCTGGTAGGCCACGAGGTCGGCCCTGTAGCGATCGACCAGTTGGCAGAATTCTTCATCGAGTGAAGCTTGTCTGCGCGAAGCGGCTTCGCTGCGCTTTGCGCTCCACGTCTGCAACCTGGGCGTGAGGATGTTCGCGAGGATGCTCAGGGGGATGCTGATCAGAGCACCGATCATCAGGCTCATCATGTCCACGATGAGACTTTATGTCTGAGACGCCGAGCCGGTGGGGATGTTGACCGGTCTGCAACTCTGCGGTGGCTGGCCGCCTGGAGCAAGAGCAGCCGGGGCCGTGGGCGTCGGCGGGGAACTGGGCGTCGGTGCCTGATTGCTGTCGCCGACAGGTGTTGCTCAACGCTTGTCGGATCCCTTCCAAAGATCACCGAGTGAGCGCGGTGGCCGAAGATTTCCACGTACGCAGGCGCATCTACCATCCGCTCCCCGGGCCCTCAGCCGGCACGGAAACCCCCGCTGGGTCAGCAGATCTCCCCTAAGGTGTCCCACCCGCTTTGCGCAGGCAAGGGGCCGATGACGGGGGCTCTGGCGCTGCCCGAGATTACGACCGAGATGCTCCGCCTGGCCCGCAGGCAACCTCGACGCTGTGACGTAAGCAAACCATGTGGGACGACCAGATAGAAGAACACGGAGAGTTACCAGTTCGTTGACATCAACCGCTGACGTCCACGCGGCGCAGGAGTTACAACGAACCTATGGGGTGGACTCGCGAGTCGGCCCACGCGAGCAGGAGGGGTTGGCCATGAAGCGCGGGACACGGTTGGCTGTAGGCAGCGCCGTCTCGGCCAGTCTCACGGTGGCCGCTGGCGTGGCCATCAATCAGATCCTCGACAACGAAAGGTTCAGTTGGTGGTGGCTGCTGGCAGCCCTCGCCGCCGCCTTGGTTTACCTTGGCGTCGAGCACTGGCGCGGTCAGCCCGATCCTGCGGGCCGTCTGAAACTCTCCGATCAGAACGGGCTCCCACCGATAGCCGACGAGCTTCCTGACGCAGGTTGGGGCATCCATCTCTCTAGCTTCCTGAGCGGTCCTGGCCCACATATCAGGCGCCCAATCGACGAGGCGTTACGCGCCGCCCTCACCGAGGTCGCAGAAGGCGACGAAGACGCCCGCCAGTTCCTGATCGTGGAAGGAGAGCGGCTCGCCGGCACCACCCATGCGCTGGCCCGCGCACTCACGGAATCCCTGCCCGGTTGGCGGGTCACGGCCTTCGTCGACGACCAAAGCGTCCGACTCCCGGAACTCGTGGCGCAAGCTGCTAGCTGGATCACTCCGCAGACGGGTGTGATCGTGTGGCTGGACGCCATCACCGTCGACCGGCTCAGCGAATTCACCGCTCAGCTAATCACCAATCTCCCTCGCAGGCTAGTGATCGCCGCCACCGTTCATACCGAGGACATCACCGACCGGGACGGCGCGCCCAGCGCCCGCCTCGACTCGCACGTGCCAAGCCTGCTAGACGAGTACGCTCTTCACCTCAACCTCGGCGTCCTAACCTCGTCCGAGCGCGACTTGATCACATGTACCCCCGCTTACGCCGCCCTCCGGCCCGCGCTTCACGACCGCAGCCGAGATTGGCTGATCGGTCGGCTCATGATCTCACTTGACCACCTGCGTCAAGCACTCACCCTCGGAAGGGGGGAGAGCGACGCAGACCGAGTTGCGCTCCTGCACGCGGTTACCGACTGGCAGCGCGCCCAGATGCCACCCCCACTCACCAAGAAGACACTGTTGAAGTTGTGGCGGGCCTACCGTCGGCAGCTCAGTGACCTCCCCCCGCGGACTCGTCTGCCCGAGGATGCCTTCACCCGGGCACTCGAATGGGCCACCGCACAGGGCAGCGCAGCCGGCCCGCAACTGATCACTCGCGACAACGGTTACCAGCCCCACCCTCTGCTGGCCTTGGTCGCGGCTGAACCGGCACCCACTGGCTGGGCCATCAGCACACCGCTCTGGGCCCACGCCGAACGCTGCCTCGACGAGGGCGGCCTGCTCAAGTTGGGCCAGGCCGCCCTCGACCATGGCAATTTCGAAGCTGCAGACCGCCTGCTCCTGAACGTCTCTCTGCAACGCCTGGAATCCAGGACAATGCGAGATCTTGCCGACCAGCTGATGGGCGAGGGCCGCCTGAATGCCGCGCGGACCTGGTACTTGCGGACAATCGAAGGTGGTCACGACGACGTGGCGCCGAGAGCGATGGCCACTCTGGGGCTGCTAGAACGAGTGCAGGACCAGGTGGAAGAGGCACGGACCTGGCTCCTGCGGGCGGCCGAAAGCGGCCACGACGACGTGGCGCCGAGGGCGATGGCCACTCTAGGGGCGCTGGAAGAAGAGCAGGGCCAGGTGGAGGAGGCGCGGACCTGGTACTTGCGGTCAATCGAAGGTGGTCACGACGATGCGGCGCCGAGGGCGATGGCCGCTCTGGGAGGGCTGGAAGGAGAACAGGGCCGGGTGGAAGAGTCGCGGACCTGGTACTTGCGGGCGGCCGAGAGCGGTCACGAGGACGCCGCGCCGATAGCGATGGTCGAGCTGGGGGTGCTGGAACGAGTGCAGGGGCGGGTGGAGGAGGCTCGGGTCTGGTTGCTGCGGGCGGCAGAGAGCGGCCATGACGACAAGGTGCCGAAAGCGATGGCCAAACTAGGGATGCTCGAACGCGAGCAGGGCCGGATGGAAGAGGCGCGGACCTGGTACTTGCGGGCGGCCGAGAGCGGCCATGACGACGTGGCGCCGGGCTCCCTGGCCAGCCTGGGAGAACTGGAATACGAGCAAGGCCAGCTGGAGAAAGCACTGGTCTGGTTCCTGCGGGCGGCAGAGAGCGGCCATGACGACGTGGCGCCGGAAGCGATGGCCAACCTGGGCGTGCTGGAACGCGAGCAGGGCCGGGTGGAAGAGGCGCGGACCTGGCTCCTGCGGGCGGCAGAGAGCGGCCATGACGACGTGGGGCCGAGGGCCATGGCCGACCTGGGAAGACTTGAAGGAGAGCAGGGCCAGGTAGAGAAGGCGCGGGCCTGGATCAAGCGAGCAGCCGAGAGCGGCCACGACCTCCACGGGCCGGAGGCGATGATCAGCTTGGCGGTGCTGGAATACGAGCACGGCCGGATGAGGGAGGCACGTGCTTGGTTCCTGCGGGCGGCCGACAGCGGCCACGACGACGAGGCACCGAGAGCGATGGCCAACCTGGGGGTCCTGGAATACGAGCAGGGCCGACTGGAGGAGGCACGGACCTGGTTTCTACGGGCGAAGCAGAGCGGCAATGCCGAAGCAGCAGCTCGCGGACGAGGAGGCCTCAGGGAACTTGATCGGCACGAAGAGGAATCCCGGAAAGCGAAGTGGATGACCAAGTATGGCGACTTCTACGGCGGCTACCGGGGTCCTGACGCCTCCTGACAGATGGCGCACCAACGAACAAAGATGATTCTCTTCGAGATCCATCCAATGCACGACAGATCGGAACTGAATCATCGGTCATGCCTGGTGGAATCTCCGCGGATCAGGTGCAGGGAGCGGTCGGCGGGCAACTGTCGGCGTACACCTGGAAGTGCACATGGACGTACAGACCCACTCGTACGCCGACGGCTGACCCGCACAGAAGGTGCGAGGATCTCTGCAAGAACGCTAAGAGACAAGCACTCGCTGCGGGCGAACTTCTGGAGTGCTTGCCACCCGGGTGGTGTTGAGGCATGCCATCAATTCTCGATTGGTTGCGCGGGCTGCGTCGAGGTCGTCGGTGAGATCGGAGACCTGATCGCGCAGGCTTTGTACAAGCTCTTCGAGCTCGGCGAGCCGACCGCGGAGGACATGTAAATCTTCGCCCGGCGGAAGTCCGACGTCTTGGGCCACTGCCTGTCCGAGGGCCTTGGACGAGCTCCACCGCGCGGCCGCCCTCCCCGCGGCCAACGCCGAAGCGGAGCACAAGGCGCGCGGAGCCTCCGGCCTCGCCCCCGCCGACCCGGCTCCACATCGTGGCTCCGCCGCCGCACCAGCCGAGCCGGGTTGATCGGCCGGACCGCCGAACGCCGTCGGCCACTCCCAAGAGGACGCGGCCAGCGACACCCCGCCCCAGCACTCCGACGCCCACGCAGACGCCACCGGGAGGCGAGAGCGATGTGGGACCAGCCCGGCCGACACAGCCGCCGCCGACCACGCCCCCGCCCGCGGACGACGACGGCCCGTCCGAGCCGATGCCAGACACGCCCACGGCCGACACCCCCGCGGCACAACCAGGCTGCGGCGGGATCGGGTTAGACGTCGGCGTCGGCGACCTGCTCGACCTCGACGTCTGCCTGCTCGGGTGAGATCGGCACCGGGATCATCTCGACGCTGGCGGGGTCGAACCCAGGGCCTCGCCGCATCGCTGGGAGGATGATCACCCGATAGAGGGCGCGCACGGTCTCGGCGCGGATGTCGATGGGGGTCGCGTCCCACTGGTCGCGGGTGATGCCCGCCATGCGGATCAGGAGCCGCTGGCGGGCAGTCGCCGCTTGTCGGCTTCGCAGCTCGGTAATCCTCTTGTCGAAGCTGGCGAGTGCCACCACTACATCACCCGCGTCGAGGCCCGGATGGTCGGCGAGATTCCGCAACTGCTGCTTCGTATCGGCCTTACGCCTTCTCAGGGCCACGATCTCGGCGGCCGCTCCCGGCTCCGGCCCCAGGACCATCGTCAGAAGGTCTGGGGCCTGGAGCCGGCGCAGCACCCGGCCGATCACGTACTCGTCCAGGTGGGCGACGCTGCGGGAGACGCGCCGGGTGCACTCTTCGTCGCGGCAGTAGTAGAGCTTCATAGGCTTGCCGACGCGCTTACGGCCCGTCGCCGGCTTCGTGTGGACGCCAGTGCCGCAGGAAACACACTCGGCGATGCCGGTGAGCAGGTAGTGGCGGCCTGGGCCACCGTGAGACTCCTGGCCGTTCTGGCTGAGAATTCCCTTGAGATCCTCCCACTCTTCCAGTGTCACGATTGCGGGCCAGACGGCCGGGTGGAGCGTGCCATTGCGGTCGATGAGGCCAGCGATACGTGGCGACCGGATGATCTTCTTGAGGACGACGGCGCGCCACCGGCCGCCCTCGGTTGTGGTGGACACCGTGTTCAGCCAGCGGATCGTGCCGTTCAAGGAGAGCCCGCCTCGCAGCTTCGTGAGCGCCTCGCGAAGGATCGGGAACTCGTCGGGGTGGGCCTGGTTCGTGTCGTAGATGGGCTTGCCGGTGATGCCCTTCTTGCCGGTGGGAACCCCGTATCCGAAGGGCCGCTTCCCGCCGCTCCACGCTTCGCCCTTGGCCGCTTTCGCGTCCACGCCTCGCTTCACCCTGCGGGACGTGGACGCCGACGACTTGCATGCCTGGGCGACCTCAATACGGAGGATGAAGCGATCGTCCTCGCTGGAGAGGTCACGCACGCCCTGCGGGGATGCGAGCGCGACCGATCGGTCGTCGGCCAGCTTGAGCAGTTTCTCCAGGTCCCACGGTTGTCGCATCAGGCGGTCACCATGCCAGACGAGCACGCCGTCCACGTCTCCGCGTTCGATCGCTTCGAGAAGCTTGTCCCAGCCGGGCCGTTTGCGGTTACGCTGCCAGGCGGAACGGGAGTTGTCCCTGTAGATGTGACGTTCATCGATGGGCCAGGCGAGGCGATCGGCGAGCTGGCGGCAGTCGTCCTCTTGCCGCTCAACCTTCTCCACCGACCCATCCGGGGCATAGCTGAGTCTGCAGTAGATCGCGGCAGCTTTCGGCATGATGTGAGTATAGGTGCAGACTTGACATTCAGCGGCATGATGATCCTGCTGCACCTGTTCTCCGGCTGGCTCGGCGACCTGGCCGCGGTCCTGCCCTGGGCCGCGATGGTGCAGCTGCCCACCGACCTCTACCTGGGCAAGGCCGCCGTGGCGCAGACGCTCGCCCTCCAGGCGCTCTGGGCCGTGATCCTGATCGGGCTCGGCACGGCCGGCACCAGGGCGATCCGCCACAAGGTGGTGATCCAGGGTGGTTAGGACGTACTTCCTGCTGCTGTGGACGTGGACCAGGGCCGCCGCCGCCTACCCCGCCTCGTTCGCGCTGATGAACCTGCTCGGCTTCGTCACCGCCGCGATCGACGTCGCCGTGATCCTGGTCATCTTCGCCAACACGACCACGCTCGCGGGCTTCTCCCGCGACGAGGTCCTCTTCCTGTACGGCGCCGCCGCCCTGGCGTTCACCATCTGCGACACGTTCGTCAGCAACATCGACCGGGTCAGCGCGCACATCAGGGCCGGCACCCTGGACACGTTCCTGATCAGGCCGGTCAGCGCCTGGATCCAGCTGACCGCCGACCGGTTCCAGATCACCCGGCTCGGCCGCATCCTCCAGGCCGCTCTCGTGCTCGGGTACGCGATCACGGCGCTCGGCCTCGACTGGCGGCGCGGCTGGATGATCCCGGTCATGGTGCTCACCGGGATCGTCATCTTCGGGGCGCTGTGGACGCTCGCCGGCGCGGCGCAGTTCGTGCTGACCGACGCGCCCGAGGTGGTCAACGCCTTCACCTACGGCAGCTATCAGCTCAGCCAGTATCCGCTCGGCATCTACGCCCGCGACGTGGTCAGGGGCGTGACGTACGTGCTCCCGCTGGCCTTCGTCAACTGGCAGCCGGGCCTGTACGTGCTGGGCCGGGACGATCCCTTCGGGACGCCCGAGTACACGCGTTTCGCCGGGCCGGCCGCCGCGCTGGTCCTCGCCCTGGTGGCCGCGCTGGCCTGGCGGCAGGGCGTCCGGCACTACCGATCCACGGGGAGTTGACGTACATGATCGAGCTTGACCAGGTCGGACGGTCGTTCAAGGTGAAGCGGAACGTCGTGCACGCCGTGCGCGACCTGTCCTTCACCGTGTCGGCGGGCGAGTTCGTCGGCTACCTGGGGCCCAACGGCGCGGGCAAGTCCACCACGATCAAGATGTTGTGCGGCATCCTGACCCCCACCACGGGCCGGGTCCGGGTGGCCGGGCTGGAGCCGGCGCGCCGGCGAACCACGCTGGCCCGGCGCATCGGCGTGGTCTTCGGCCAGCGGACGACGCTGTGGTGGGACCTGCCGCTGAAGGACAGCTTCGAGCTGATCAGGCACCTGTACCGGGTGGAGCGCGGCGCCTTCGCCGCGCGCCTGGCCGAGCTGACCGAGACGCTCGACCTGGGCGGCTTCCTGCGCACGCCGGTGCGCCAGCTGAGCCTGGGCCAGCGCATGCGCGGCGATCTGGCGGCGGCGCTGCTGCACGCGCCGGACGTGCTGGTGCTGGACGAGCCGACGATCGGGCTCGACGTGGTCAGCAAGAACGGCATCAGGGACTTCCTCAAGCGGCTCAACGCCGAGCGGGGCACGACCGTGCTGCTGACCACGCACGACCTCGGCGACATCGAGCGCCTGTGCCGCCGGGTGATGCTGATCGACCACGGGCGGCTGGCGTTCGACGGCACGCTCGACGACCTGATGGCCACGGCCCCCGAGGAGTCGTCGATCGAGGACGTGGTGACCCGCCTCTACACCGGCGGCGCCTCCAGGAGCGGGACCGGCTAGTAGTAGCTGCCCTCCGGCGTGGTCTCGTAGTCCTCGTCGAGCTCGTCCTGCCGGCGCGACCAGCGCGACGGCATCAGGACGGGGATGAACAGGGCCACGCCGATCAGGGCCAGGACGCCGGTCGTGAGCATGGTCCTGGCGCCGAAGCCGGCGTCGCGGATGATCTGGTTGACCGAGGGCTCGGAGGGGATCAGGGAGAGCGCCCGGTTCATGTCGAGCGCGTAAACGACCGTCCAGGCCAGCAGGACCAGGGACGGGACGAACGTGGCCAGCGGCGAGATCCGGCCCGCCGTCACGAGCCCGAAGACGAGCCCGACGGCGGCCATCGCGCCCAGCGCGATCCATATCCTCTGCATGTCGGGAGGGTTCGCCGCCGCGTTCCCCACGGCCTGCTGCACCGCCCAGCCCCCGCCTCCCAGCACGGCGACCGTCACCACAAGCCCGATGAGCAAACCACCTAAGTGCCGCAACGTTCTCACCTCTATGTCAACGTGGATCGGCACGACCCTAGCGACAAATGCCAATTTCGGACATGGCATTGAGCAGTCTGGAACTCGAGGTCTCAAGCAACCCTGCCCCGTGAGAGCATGGGGCACACCCATGCGTGCGCAACTCCCCCTGAGGCTTGCGCGGACGGCCGCCTTCGCCGCCGTCTGCGGGGCTCTGGCCGCGCTCGCCCACGTCCTCGGCGGCGGATCGGCGCCCGCGCCGGCGACCGCCGCGCTCGGGTTCTGCGGCGTGGCCGCGCTGGGGCTGGCGCTGGGCGGCAGGGAGCGCTCGGCGGGCACGATCAACCTGATGCTGGTCGGGGCGCAGCTGGGGCTGCACGAACTGTTCGCGGGCGAGGGCGCCGCCTACGTCTCGGTGCACGGGCACGCCCAGGGCGGCCTGGGCGTCAACGCCGGCATGCTGCTCACGCACCTGACGGCGACGGTGCTCACGGGGCTGTGGCTGTCGCGCGGCGAGGCCGCGCTGTGGTCGCTGCTGCGCCGCCTCGGCCGGCGGCTGACGCCGCTCGCGGCCGTGCGCGTTCTCGTGCCGCGGCCGTGCGCGGCGATCGTGCACACCAGGGTGGTTCCGCTGCAGCCGGGTTTCCGGCACAGCATGGCCAGGCGGGGTCCTCCACTTCCCGCCTGAGCCTCTGACACCCGGTCCGTCCCCCCGAACACCAAGTGGAGATTCCCCATGTCCTTCGTACGCCGTGCGGCGACCGTGCTCGCCGCCACCACCGCCCTCACCGCCGGCCTGGCCCTGCCCGCGCTGGCCCACGTCACCATCCAGCCGGGCACCGCCGAGGCGGGCGGGTTCACCAAGGTCGCCTTCCGGGTGCCCAACGAGCGTGACGACGCCTCGACCACCAAGATCGAGGTCAGCTTCCCCGCTGACCACCCGCTGGCCTTCGTCTCCGTCAAGCCCGTGCCGGGATGGAAGGTCAAGGTGACCGAGGGCAAACTGCCCGCGCCGGTCAAGACCGAGTACGGGGATCTGGAGGAGGCCGTCACCAAGGTCGTCTGGTCGGGCGGCAAGATCGCCCCTGGGGAGTTCCAGGAGTTCGAGGTGTCCATGGGGCAGCTGCCCAAGGACGTCGACTCGCTGTCGTTCCCGACGAAGCAGACGTACTCGGGCGGCGAGGTCGTGGACTGGTCGGATGCCCCCAAGACGGACGGCACGGAGGCCGAGCACCCGGCGCCGCTGCTCAAGCTGGTGCCCGCCGCCGACGAGGGCGCCGCCGCCGCGACCACCGCTCCCGCCGTCGCGCCGTCGGTGAGCCCGGTCGCGGCCGGCACCGCGTCGTCCTCTGACTCCTCGGACGGCACGGCCCGGCTGCTCGGCGGGGCCGGGCTGGTCGTGGGGATCGTCGGCGTGGTGGTCGGCTTCCTCGGGCTGCGCCGCCGCCCGTCCGCCTGAGCCGGCCGTCCGGGCACACCCCTCCGGAGCCCGGCCTGCCACAGGCCACCGTCGCTGTCCCCGCGCCAAGCGCGCGGGGACGGCCCGGTATCAGGCGGCGGTCAGGCGGCGGTCAGGACGTGATGTCCTTGCCGGAGAAGCGCGCCCAGGCGATCGTGCCGAACAGCAGGATGTAGGCCCCGAACGTGAGCAGCCCGTCCGCCAGCGCCCCCGTGTCGATCGGGCTGCGCAGCACCGCGTCGAAGTTCGTGAACTTGGTCGGCAGCAGGTACGGCGTGATCGATCCGAGCTCGGGGATGGCACGCAGCACCTGGCAGACGATGACCAGCACCATGGTGCCCGCGATGGCCCCGATGGAGACCTCGGTGAACGTCGACAGCGCCAGCGCGATCGCGGCCAGCGCCGCCATGCCGGCGCCGACGTACCCGACGGTGATGGCGATGCGCACCAGGCCGTCCAGCACCGGGATCGTGGTCCCCGACAGCAGCGTCACCGGCCCGGCGGGGAACAGCACCAGCCCCGTCAGCAGCGCCGACAGCGCCACGACCGCCGTCACCGCGTACGCGTAGACGACCGCGTTGAGGTATTTGACGGCCAGCAGCCGGGTGCGCCCGGCCGGCGCGGCCAGCAGGTAACGCAGCGTCCCGCCGCCCGCCTCCCCCGCGATCGAGTCGCCCGCCACCACGCTGATCGCCACCGGCATCAGCAGCAGCACCAGGAACGAGAACGACGCGAACGTCAGCATCAGGCTGTTGCCCGCGACGGCCTGGATGATCCCGCCCATCCCGTCGTCGGAGCCGCCGACCAGGCGCAGCGCCACACCGATGACGACCGGGACGGCGGCGAGCACGGCCAGCATCACCAGGTTGCGCGGGCGGCGGAAGGTCAGGCCCAGCTCGGAGCCGAGCAGCCGCCAGAACGCCCACGTCGCCCGCGCCGCGGAACCGCGGCCGGACGGCGCGGAGGGCCCGGCGGCTGCGGAATGATCGGTCGCGGGTTCTTCCGTGCGCTCGGTCGTCCGCATGGTCTCCGTCACCGGCACCAGGCCGGGCGTCCGCCGTGTGGCCGTCGAGGTCGCGCTTTCAGCCGTCGACATCGAAGCCCTCCCCTGTCAGTCCCACGAACACGTCCTCCAGGCTCGGCCGCACGACGGCCAGCCCCCGTACGGCCACGCCCTCCCCCACCAGAGCGGCGTTGATCTGCTCCGGCGCGTGCCCGCCCAGCTCCGCCAGCACCTGCCCGCCCTCGATCCGCACCTCGGCCAGGCCGAGCGAGTCCAGCACGCGCGCCGCTCCCGGCTCGTCAGGGGTCTCCACCCGGATGCGGGTGACCAGGCCGCCGTTGAGCGAGGCGATCGTGCCCTGCGCGACGAGCTTGCCGGCGCGCATGATCGCGGCGTGCGTGCACATCTGCTCGACCTCGGCCAGCAGGTGCGAGGAGACGAAGACCGTGGTGCCGTCCGCGGCGATCTCCTTGACCAGCGCGCGTACCTCGCGGGTGCCCTGCGGGTCGAGGCCGTTGGTCGGCTCGTCCAGGATGAGCAGTTCGCGCGGGCCGAGCAGGGCGGCGGCGATGGCCAGGCGCTGGCGCATGCCGAGCGAGTAGTTGCGGTAATGCTTGCCGGCCGCGGCCGACAGGCCGACCCGCTCCAGCGCCTCCTCGACCCGGCGCCTGACGGTGCCGCGGACCGCGTAGGGGTCGGCGGCGTCGAAGCGCATGAGGTTGGCCGTGCCCGACAGGTACGGGTAGAAGGCCGGGCCCTCGACCAGCGCCCCCACCTTGGGCAGCGCCTCCGCCTGCGGCAGCCCGAGCACCGAGTAATCGCCGGCCGTGGGCGCCACCAGGCCGAGCAGCATGCGGATCGTCGTCGTCTTGCCCGAGCCGTTGGGCCCCAGGAAGCCGAAGACGGAGCCGCGCGGCACCGCCAGGTCGAGGGCGTCCACCGCGACCTGGCCGCCGCGGAAGCGCTTGGTCAGCCCCTCGGTGACGATCGCGTCCCCGGAGGGCGGGGCCGCCCCGAAGGGCGCCCCCGCTTCCTGCATGACGGCGGTCACTTGGTGCCCGCCGCCTTGGTGATCTCCTCCGGGGTGACCGCGCCGACCAGGAGGCGGCCGTCGTCGGTCAGCAGGGCGGTGACGAGCTTGGTCTTGATCAGCTTGCCCGAGCCCCACGTGCCGCTCACCGGGGTGGCGGACTTCAGCACGCTGTCCAGCAGCGCCTGCGGGTCGGCCCCTTCGCCGAAGTGCTCGCCGGGGCCGCCGGGCGTCGCGGACGCGTCCGGCGTCCCGGTGGCCGCGGCGGTCAGGTCCGACAGGGAGAACGGGATCACGGCCACGCTCGCCCAGCCGTCGCCGACGACCTTGGCCTCGCTCGCGACGCGCTCGGCGTGCTCGGCGTGCTGCTCGGCCTGCTTGCCGCGCATGTCCTCCAGGCCGATCGTCCTCTCCTCCACCTTGGCGCCCGCGGGCGGGGTGAAGGTGAAGTTCTCGGCCGCCGGCGGCGTGAACGTCACCTGGGTGAAGCCAAGCTGGAAGGCCGGCTCGGCCGAGCCCTTGGCGTACACCTGGACCTGGAGGGGGACGTACGTCTCGCCGTCGAGCGCGATCCGCACCTCCTGCACCAGCGAGCCCTCCTCCTTGGGCGACAGCACGAGCTGGTAGACCGGGCGGCCCGCCACCTCGGCGTTGTTGATCACCCGGACCGCGGTGTGCTCGTCGGCGTGGGCCAGCACCCGCTCGGCCACCTGCTGCGGGGTCAGGTCACTGGGCTGCGGCACCGGCGTGGCCGGCGTGTGCGTGTCGCCCTTCTTGATGGTCAGCTTGGTCGCGGTGTTGGTGGCGCTGTCCCAGTACCAGCCCTCGCCGCCGTTCAGGATCAGGTTGGTCTCGTTGAGCTGGGTCGGCATGGCCACCCTCAGCTTGTCGGCGGCGCCGAACCAGACCTTCACCTCGTGCGAGCCCGACAGCAGGCTCAGCGGCGAGGCCGAGCCCGACGACGGCAACGCCGGCAGGCCGAGCGAGGACGTCTGCTGCACCGTGCCGGACATCGGCGCGGCGCCGCCCTCCTTGTTGGTCGCCGCCACCGCGTCGGCCAGTAGTTGTGCCGCCGAACGTTCCGGCAGCGCGGGCTCACCGCTCACGGCGGCGATGACGGGGCCGGCGCCGATCGCGGCTCCGATCACGGCCGCGGCCGCGATCGGGACTCCCCACCTCACGAACGTGCCTCTGCGCATTTCACTCCTTAACGGTATGTCGATGCCCAGAGCCTGCGTCATGGATCCTGTGGCGGACCTGAGACAGTCTGAGATGGCTCTCAGCCTTCTCAGCGTTGTCTCAGGGCCGGAACAGGAGAATCGCCACATGAGGGTACTTGTCGTCGAGGACGAGCGGCGGATGGCCGCCGCGCTCCAGCGGGGGCTCCAAGCCGAGGGGTTCGCCGTGGACCTCGCGCACGACGGCGAGGAGGGCCTGTACGCCGCCAGGCAGGGTGACTACGACGTCGTGGTGCTGGACATCATGCTGCCCCGGCTGTCGGGCTACAACGTGTGCAAGCAGTTGCGCGCCGAGGAGAACTGGGTGCCGATCCTGATGTTGTCCGCCAAGGACGGCGAGTACGACATGGCCGACGGCCTCGACCTGGGCGCCGACGACTACCTGACCAAGCCGTTCTCGTACGTGGTGCTGGTGGCCCGGCTGCGGGCGCTGATGCGGCGCGACGCCGGGCGGCGGCCGTCGGTGCTGAGCGCCGGGGACCTGTCGCTGGACCCGGCCAGGCGCAAGGTCGAGCGGGGGCAGAACGCGATCGAGCTGACGCCCAGGGAGTTCGCGCTGCTGGAGTACCTGCTGCGGCGGCGCGACGAGGTGGTGTCGAAGTCGGAGATCCTGGAGCACGTGTGGGACACCTTCGACACCGACCCCAACGTGGTCGAGGTCTACGTCGGCTACCTGCGCCGCAAGATCGACGCCCCGTACGGGAGGAACGCGCTGCAGACCGTGCGCGGCGCGGGCTACCGGCTGGCGGGCGACGGTGGCTGACTCTCCGCTGGCCTGGTGGCGGCGGCAGGGGCTGCGGTTCAGGCTCACGGTGGCCGCCGCGGCCGTGCTCGCGCTGGCGCTCGCCCTGTCGGCCTCCGTGCTGGTCAGCGTGCTCGAACGAGCCCTGATGGACACCGTGGACGAGTCCACCAGGCAGCAGGCGCAGGCGGTGCGGGTGGCAGCCGACGGGGGCACGCTGACCAGCCCGATCACCACGCACGACGGCACGCTCGTGCAGGTCATCGACGACCGGGGGCGGATCACGCACGTCACGTACGGCACCGACCGGCTGGTGCCGCTGCTGGACGCGCGGGCCAGGGCGAAGGTGCTGGCGGAGGGGAAGGCGACGCTGCTGGACGGGCGGCCGTACGCCATCCCGGGGTTCCTGCGAGTCATCGTGCTGCGCGCGGACCGGGGGCAGACGGTGGTGGCGGCCAGGCCCATCTCCGAGATCCAGACCAGCCTCGTCACCGCCGGGAAGGTGCTGCTGATCGGCACCCCGGCGCTGGTGGTGCTGCTGGCGGTGGCGAGCTGGCTGATGATCGGCCGGACGCTGCGCCCGATCGCGGCGCTGCGCAAGGGAGCGGCGGACATCACGCACACGGCCAGGTCGCGCCGGCTGCCGGTGCCCGAGTCGCGCGACGAGGTGCACTCGCTGGCCACCACGCTGAACGGCATGCTGTCCCGGCTGGAGGAGGCCGAGCAGCGTCAGCGGGGGCTGGTCTCCGACGCCGCCCACGAGCTGCGCAGCCCGCTGGCCAGCATCCGGCTGCAGCTGGAGGTGGCGCTCGGGCATCCGGAGGGGCAGGACTGGCGGGAGACGGCCGAGGGCGTGCTGGAGGACACCCTGCGGCTGTCCCGGCTGGCCGAGGACCTGCTCGCGCTGGCCAGGCTGGACGAGCGCGGCGGCGTGCCCGCGCGGCGCGAGCCGGTCGACCTCGACGAGGTGGTGCGGCAGAGCGCCGACCGCTACGCCGAGGCCCGGCTGACGGTCTGCGACCCGGTCGTGGTCCGCGGCGACGCGCTCGACCTCAGCCGGGTGCTGACGAACCTCATGGACAACGCCGTACGCCACACCGCCTCGAAGGTCGAGGTGGCGCTGACCGCCGACGGCGTCCTGACGGTCACCGACGACGGTCCCGGCATTCCCGCGCAGGACCGTGAACGGGTCTTCAACCGCTTCACCCGGCTCGACACCGGGCGCAGCCGCGACGAGGGCGGGGCCGGGCTGGGCCTGGCCATCGTCAGGGAGACCGTGCGGGCGCACGGCGGGACGGTGTCGCTCGAAGACGCCGAGCCGGGACTGCGGGTCGTGATCACCCTGCCCGTCGCCCGCGGCTGACCCCTGCGGATGCGCGCGGGCCAGACCGGTTGTGTCCTGTCGGGGCACGGGACCCTGGTCAGCCGGCGGGCCGCGTGCTAGGCACGAGGCATGCGCGTATCACGGGTGCGGGTTCGCGGGGAGGTGCTGCGGATCAGGAGCTGACAGCGGATTCCGGTGACCCTCAGGGGCACGGCGTCGTCGCCGGGCCCCCTGGGCTCGGTGTCTTCCAAGCCCTGTCAGTTGATCGTGGTGCGGCTCGTCGGGGGATGGACATGGAGCGTTCCGAAAGTGGTCAGGCGGCTGTCCCCTTTTCTGCGGTGGCCAGGAAGTCCTGGGCGATGAGCGGCAGGCGGCGGCGGGCGTGCACGACCGCGATGACGCGGCGCACAGCGGGTTCGAGCGAACGCACCACCAGGCCCGCGCGTCCGGCCTGCTCGGCCATCCCGCGGTACCACAGCAGCGAGGCCTGCCCGGCGCGTACGGCGTTGAGCCAGCCGTTGCGTTCGTCGGTCTCGAGGACGACGACCGGGGTGACGGCGTACTTGCCGAACATGGCGTCGAGGTCCCTGCGCCGCATGCTGCCGCGGGCGGGCAGCGCCAGGCGCATGCCGTGCAGTTTGCCCATCGGCACCGGGTTGGGCAGTTCGAGCCCCGGCGGCGAGATCAGCACGATCTCCTGGCGTTCGAGCGGATGGGTGATGAGGTCGGTGGGCACGGGAAGGTCGGTGAGACCCAGGTCGGCCCGCTGATCCCGGATGGCGCTGACGACGCCGTCACGGCCGTCGCAGCGGACGATGTGCACGCGCACTCCCGGATGCTCGGCCGCGTAGGCGGGGAGCAGCCGTCCGGCGAGGCCGGGTTCGAGGCTCGGGGTGGCGGCGATGCGGAGTTCCGCCTCGGTGGCCGTGCTCTGGTTGGCCAGGCCCTCGATCTCGTGGACCGCGTCGAGTGCCTCCCTCGCCAGCTTGACCACCCGGCGTCCCTGCGCGGTGACGACCACCCCGCGTCCGGAACGGGCGAAGAGCGTCATGCCGAGCTCACGCTCGAGATCGCGGATCGCGCGAGACAGCGCAGGCTGCGCGATGTAGAGCGATCTGGCCGCGTCGGTCATGGTGCGGTGCTCCGCTGTCGCGACCACATAGCGGAGCTGCTGGAGATTCATGCCAAAGAAGCTAGGACACCGCCCGCCGCCGGGACCGGGAGATAGCGGAGATCACCTCGAATGATTTCGGACTGTAACCGAGCACGGCTACATCCGTGACGGGTGTTAAATCAGTATGCTTTTGCCCCAAATTTGCCAAGGGTCCGACAAGTCGAGTCACAAAGCAGGCATCGCACTCATCGGGGTAAACGGGGAGACAAGGTGACAGGGAACGGGCAGTATCCACCCCCGCCACATGGGCCAGGACAGCCACAGCGACCACCCTCGTTGCCCTGGCCGCCGCCCGGTTACCGGCAGCCGGGCGGCGGCGGTCAGGGCGCTCCCCCGCCACCACCGCCGCCTCCCCCGCCGCCGCCTCAGGGGCGCCCGTACCATCCCGCGCCGACGCGTCCGCAGGAGCAGCCGTACCCGCAGCACGCCCGGCCGGCCTACAGGCCGCCGCAGGGACCGCCGCAGGGTCCGCCGCAGGGACCGCCCCAGGGACCGCCGTACGGACGTCCGCAGTACGGGCCTGGGCCGGGGTACCCGCAGCAGCCGCCTCCTCCGCCGCCGCCCCCCATGCCGCCGCCCCAGCAGTGGCAGCGGCCGCCGCAGAAGAAGCCGGGGATGGGCGTCGCGGGGGTGCTCGGCGCCGTCTTCGGGTCGCTGGCGGCGCTCTTCGTGCTGCTGGTCATCGGGATCGCGGTGATCGGCAACGCGTCGAGCTCGGAGACCTCGACGCCGGTCGCGATCCCGACGTACGACCCCGACGAGTACGAGCACACCCCGGATCCGAGCGACCGGCCCACCGAACGTCCCACCGAGCAGCCCACGGAGCAGCCCACGGAGCGCCCGACGGAACGGCCGACCCAGCGGCCGACGACGCGTCCGACGACGCCCGCCCGGGTGTCGGTGAACACGAGCCTGCGCAACAACACGATGTACCGGGCCGGCTCGCTGCCCCGGCTCAACTGCCGCGGCGGCAACGTCAACCAGTTCAACCACGGCCAGCTCAAGGCGCTGATCCTGAAGACCGGCAGGTGCATGGACAAGGCGTGGCAGCCGATCCTGGAGAAGCAGGGCATCCGGTTCCGCCCGCCCAACTACGCCATCGCCTCCAGGAAGGGCAGGGGCGCCTGCGGCGACTATCCGTCGCCGGGGAGCATGGTGCCGTACTACTGCCCGCGCAACAGCACCATCTACGCCTCCACCTCCGCGCTGGCGTCGGGCGTCGGCAACGCCCCCGGGTACGGCGAGATCATCAGCTGGCACGGCGGCACCATCAGCATGATGGCCCACGAGTACGGCCACCACGTCCAGAACATCACCGGCCTGATGAACTCCTGGTGGTCCTCGACCCTGGAGTCCAGCAGCCAGAGCGGCAAGCTGGCGCTGAGCCGCCGGCTGGAGCTCCAGGCAACCTGCTTCGCCGGCATGTGGATGCGGTCGGTCGCGTCGTCGTACCCGGTGAGCACCGCCCAGCGCAGCCGGCTGTTCTGGTTCTACGGTCAGGTCGGCGACTGGCCGGGCCGGCCGCGCGACCACGGCAAGCCGGCGAACAACAATCTCTGGTTCCGCCAGGGGTGGGAGAAGAGCAAGACATACCAGTGCAATACGTGGCTGGCGAGCTCGTCGACGGTCTCCTGACAGCCGCGTGGCGTTCATCTCATGTTGAGCACATGTCTCTGTTGTCCATATATGGGGACTAGAATCCTGGCAATCTTGTGCCCATCGGGGGGCAAACGTCAGTTTTGCCTGGTAGACGCGTAAGGAGCCGGGTGTGAGCAATCGCGATGGGGTAGACACCGTGCCAGAAGGCAAGAAACGGCGCCCCATCCGACGAACGCGGCCGAGCGCCCAGCGGGGCGCCGGCCGTGCCAAAGGCGCTCCCGCCGCCCCGCGCTTCGCCAAGCCGCTGACGCCGGGCGCCGTCCTCGGCTGGACCGCGCTGTCGGCCATCGTGCCCGGCGCCGCCCACCTGCGGGCCGGGCACCGCCGTACCGGGCTGATCCTGGTCAGCGTGTACGCGGTGCTGCTGCTGGGGGCCCTGGCCTACGGCCTGAGCGTGGCCGGCGACCTGTCGAACGTGGCGGGCCTGGCCGGCGACGGGGCGATGCTCGCGGTGGTCATCGGCTCCTCGGTGCTGGCCCTGGCCTGGTTCGCGCTGCTGGTGACCTCCTACGTGGCGCTGGGGCCGAACAAGCTGCCCCAGCAGGGCCAGATCCTGACCGGCATCGTGGTGGGCCTGCTCTGCGTGACCGTCATGTCGCCGTTCGCGCTGGCCGCCAACAGCGTGCTGACCGTGCGCGACGCGGTCGGCGCGATCTTCCCCTCGGAGCCCGACTCCGACACTCCCGCCGTCGCCCAGAACCCGGAGGACCCCTGGGACGGCAAGGAGCGGGTCAACTTCCTGCTCATCGGCGGCGACGCGGCAGGCAACAGGACCGGCGTGCGCACCGACAGCATGAACGTGGCCAGCGTGGACCTCAAGACCGGCACGACCGTGCTGTTCAGCCTCCCGCGCAACCTCCAGCACGTCCGCTTCCCCCCGTCCTCGCCGCTGCACAAGCAGTTCCCGAACGGCTTCATGGCCGAACTGCCCAACGGCGGCCTGCTCAACGAGGTCTGGCAGTACGCCACCGACAACCCGCAGCTCATGGGCGGCCGGAACAAGGGCCCGCGGGCGCTGATGGACGCCATCGGCTACACGCTGAACCTCAAGATCGACTACTACATGCTGATGAACATGTACGGCTTCGCCGACCTGGTGGACGCCATCGGCGGCCTGCGGATCCGGGTGGAGCAGGACGTCAAGTGGGGCGGCCTGTACGGCACCGCCGGCGTCATCAAGGCCGGCGAGCGCAAGCTGACCGGCGAGCAGGCCCTCTGGTACGGCCGCTCCCGCGTCGGCAGCGACGACTTCTCCCGGATGAGCCGCCAGCGCTGCGTCATCGGCGCCTTCGCCCAGCAGGCCACGCCCACGGTGATCCTGACCAGGTTCAACAAGATCGCCGGCGCGGCCAAGCGGCTGGCCCAGACGAACATCCCCCGGCACCTGGTGCAGCCGCTCGTCGAGCTGGCCGTCAAGGTCAAGGAGGCCAAGATCACCAGCCTGCAGTTCGTGCCGCCGGAGTTCTACTCGGGCCGGCCGGACTGGGCGAAGATCCGTACCGCCACGAAGAAGGCGATCAACGACTCGCTGCGCCCGGCCCGGCAGGCGCAGACGGCCGGCGTCAGCGCCTCCCCGAGCGTGACGGCGTCCAGGACCCGCACGGTCACGCCGCAGCGTCCCACGCAGACGCCCACCCGCAACTCGCAGCGGGCCGGTGCCAAGGGCCTCGACGAGCTCTGCGGCCTCTGAGCCCACGCCTCTTGGGAGCAGCGTCACGGCGAAGGCCCTTGTAAGGCGCCAGGAGCACGATCCCGGGGCCGCGGGCGCCCGGGGTGAGCCCGGGGGTCAGCCGAAGGTCACCGGCAGGCTCACGGGCCCGCGCACGGTCAGGCTGGCCCGCCAGCGCAGGCGTTCCCGCGGCACCGCGAGGGCGAGCCCCGGCAGGCGGACGACCTGGCTCAGGGCGGCGCGGCCGGTGACGCGGGCCAGCAGGGCGCCCAGGCAGTAGTGCGGCCCGTGGCCGAAGCTGAGGTGGGCGTTGTCGGTCCGGGTGAGGTCGGGCAGGTCGGGGTCGGCGAAGCGGCGCGGGTCGCGGTTGGCGGCGGCCAGCGCCACCAGGACCGGCTGACCGGCGGGCAGGAGCACGCCGCCCAGCTCCACCGGCTCCAGCGGGAAGCGCCAGGTGGCCAGCTCGACCGGGCTGTCGTGGCGCAGCAGTTCCTCCACGGCCGATTCGATCAGCTCGGGCCTGGCCCGCAGCAGCTCCAGTTGCCGGGGGTGGCGCAGCAGCGTGTACGTGCCCAGCGCGATCAGCCCGACGGTCGTCTCGTGCCCGGCGACGAGCAGCAGGAAGATCATCGACAGCAGCTCGTCCTCGCTGAGCCGGTCGCCGTCGAGCGCGGCGGCGGTGATCGTGCTGATGAGGTCGTCGCCGGGCGCGTGCCGCCTGCCCTCGACCAGCCCGCGCACGTAGCCGGCCAGCGCCCGCAGCGCCTCGGGCCGGCTCTCCCCCGGCACCGCCTCGGAGGACACCACCGCCGTGGTCCACCGCTGGAAGTCCGTCCGGTCGGCCATCGGCACCCCCAGCACGTCGCACAGCACGCCCGACTGCAGCGGCGAGGCGAAGCCGGCCACCAGGTCGTCGCCCGGGGCCAGCCCGGCGGCGAGCGCGCGGGCCGCCTCCTCGATCCCCGGCCGCAGCTCCGCCAGCCGGCGCGGGGTGAAGAAGACGGAGACCAGGCGGCGCAGCCTGGTGTGCTCGGGCGGGTCGGTGGTGAGCAGGTGCGTGCCGAGCCCGGCGCGGTCCTCCAGCGGCCGGCCGCGCCCCGCCTCCCGCCAGTCGGCGGGGGCGTGCCGCGGGTCCTTGCTCAGCCTCGGGTCGGCGAGCGCGGCCCTGGCGTCGTCGTAGCGGGTCACGAGCCAGCCGTACAGTCCGCCGCGCAGTTTCACGAAGTGGGGCGCGCCCGTTTCGCGCAGCCCGGCGTAGGCGGGATAGGGGTCGGCGAGCAGCCCTTCGTGGCCGGGCAGCATCTCCTCCAGCATGCGTCCTCTCCGGGTGAGCCGATCCGGCGTCGGAACGGGGTCGCGCGAAATCCAGTCATGTCATGAAAGCGGCCCGCGGGGCGACGCGGCAACCCGCGGGCCGATTCCCCGGCTGTTCGCCGAGCTGTCCGGAAATCCCGCCGGCGCGTGCGGCGCTCATCCGGCCGTGGCGGGAGTTCCGGGAATCGCACTGGTGCCGCCCGGGTCGGCCGCACCCGGGCGACGGGCAAGCTGAATTTCCCTTTTCATGACGCCGATCACCGTTATCCGGAAAGCCTGATGTCTCTACCTCACCTCGCGATCGGCGACAAATCAACCGTCGCCGAAAACAAATCCCCTGACCCGCGGTCAAGCGATCGCCGAAATCAATTCCGGTATTCGCGGCGGCCGGTCACACCAGGGCGGAGTTCTTCTTCGGCAGCAGGACGAGCGCGCCGACGTAGAGCAGGGCCGCCACGATGAGCAGGCCCTTGTAGCCGATCACCAGCGCCACGTACTCCAGGCAGCCGCCGACCATCGCGCCCAGCAGGTTCGCGCCGAAGGAGGTGGTGGCGTCGGCCGTCTCGGCGAAGCGCTTGGCGAAGATCACGTTGGCGGCGAAGATGGGCAGGAACGCCACCGTCACGGCGGCCACCGCGCGCACCGGGAGCGGCAGGCCGAGCAGCCACTCGTTCGGCACGAGCCAGGCCAGCAGCAGGCCGGCGAAGAGCACGCCGTACATGACCGGCAGGGGCGGGACGCGGAAGCGGCGGGTCACCTCGACGGCGGCGAGCACCGCGACGAGCACGCCGGCGAAGACGATCGCGTTGACCACCCAGGTGGTGCCGAACAGCAGCGCGAACCCGGTCACGCTCTTGGTCTCCAGCAGCATGAACCCGACGCCCAGCAGGAACAGGTCCGCGTACGGGCGCATCCGCCGGTACGGGCCGGCCACCACGCGCACGGCGAGCAGGCTGACGATGAGGATCAGGCCGAGCGTGATGACGTAGATCGGCGGGATCGTGGCGTCCTTGAGGTAGAGGAAGGGCCGGTCGTCGCCGGCCGGCTCGGGGGTGCCCGCGGCCGCACCCGGCCATTCGGTGGCGCAGCGCTGGTCGGCGGCGCCCAGGCCGGCGGTGATCACGGCCTGCTGCCCGGCGGTGCTGACCACGTCCACGCACGGCTTGTGGCCGAACGCGCGCTGCATGGTCGAGGCGAGCCGGTCGACCAGCCAGCTCTCCCGGTAGTAGTTGTACATCGAGAACGTGCCGCCCGGCCGCAGGTGGGCGCGGGCCGCCCGCATGGCCTCCTCGGTGAACAGGTAGCTCTCCAGGCGCAGCGAGCTGGCGCCGGAGACGAGGGTGAGCGAGTCGGGCAGGGCGAACAGGATCAGGTCGTACTTCTCGCCGGTGCGCTCCAGGAAGGCGCGGCCGTCGGTGACGTGGGTGGTGACGCGCGGGTCGTCGTAGGGCCGGTCGGGGTGGACGGAGCCGCCGAGCTCGCGCAGTTTGGGGTCGATCTCCACGGCGTCGACGCGGGCGGCGCCCTTGGACAGGGCGATGGCCACGTCGGTGCCGCTGCCCGCGCCGACGATCAGCACGTCCTTCGGCGGCTTGGTGGTGCGCTCGTACGGCAGGCCGTACTGGGCCTCCCACTGCAGGCGGGCGGCGGCGGGCACGGCCTGCTGGTGCGGGATGCCGTTGACCGCGATGTCGGTGACGGGGATGCCGAGCTGCTGCAGCTGCCTGGTGGTGACCTTGTAGTAGGGCGACCAGAGCGCCCCGGCGGTGAGCGTCTCGGCCAGCAGCAGCCCGACCACGGCCACGGCGGGCACGACCACCATGAGCACCCACGGCACGGGCGGCCGGGGCACCAGGAGCAGGCCGTAGCAGACGGCCGCGATCAGCCCCCAGAACACCGGCGGCGCGCTCAGGAACGACAGCGCGGTGAACGCCGCGATGCCGGTGAGGCTGCCGATGAGGTCGTAGCGGTAGGCCTCCAGGCGGGGCAGCTCGGGAAAGCACCGCCCGACCAGCTCGGCCGGCCCCATGAGCACCAGGGCCGCGGCGCAGAAGATCACCGGCAGGATCGCCCAGGCGGGCGGCCCGCTGGTGGCCAGGCTCGTCCAGTACAGGACGCCTTCGGTGTTGCGGTCGACGGTGACGGGGAAGGTCAGCACCACGATGACGAGCAGGGCGAGCACGACGGGCGAGTAGTAGGGCTGCCGCCGCGAGCGCCCCACGCGCAGGAAGCCGAGCCCGATGCCGAGAAACGACCCGAGCAGCACGAAATTGGTGAAATAGCTGAGATGGACGATGTTGGACCCGGTCCACCGGATCAGCGCCAGCTCTAGGAAGAGCATGAAGGCACTGGCGAGGACGAGCCTCGGCCGCACCGCCAGCCAGTGTGCTTTTTCCCCGTCGTCGACCGGCTTCTGCGCCTGGAGCGTCATGATGTCTCACCGTAGTGAACGGACGGAAAACAAGGAAGTCCGACGCCCCGGGAGAAACGCCGGCCGCTTCACGGCGAAAGGGGCGTTCGGCCCTTCCTCACTCCTGTTCGCGGTTGAACACCCGGGTGCCGATCGTCAGGCTGATCGCGGTGAAGACGACGGTGACCGCCACGCCGGTGGCCACGGTGCCGGTCGCGTACCGGCCGGCGAACAGGTCGCGCAGCGCCTCCAGCACGTAGCGGAACGGGCTCAGGTAGGACAGGCCGTCGAGCCAGCCCGGCGCCATCGACATCGGCAGCAGCGCGCCCGACAGCAGGATCAGCGGCATCACGGCGGTGCTCATCACCGGCGCGAAGAGGTTCTCGTCGATCGTCAGCGCGATCGCGTACGACAGCGCGGCCAGGCTCGCCCCCAGCACGACGACCAGCACGAAGCCGGCCGCGAGCCCGGCCGCCGGCGCCCGCAGGCCGAGCGCGAAGGCCACCGCGAGCAGCAGCGCCGTCTGCAGGACCAGCGTGACGACGTTGTTGAGCACCCGCCCGAGCAGCAGCGCCAGCCGGCTGGCGGGGGTGACGCGCAGCCGTTCCAGCACGCCCATGCGCTTGTCGAAGACCACCCCGAACCCGGCCATGCCCGTGCTGAGCAGCCCGAGCTGGAGGATCAGGCCGGGCACCAGCGTCTCCCACGTGCCGAACGTGGCGAAGATGGGCCCGAACAGCACCAGGAACAGCAGCGGCTGGATCGCGCCGAAGGCGATGCCGACCTTCTGCCGCAGGGTGACGCTCAGCCCGTGGCGGAACAGCACCCACGTCTCTCGTGGCATCAGGCCTCCTTGCCGGTCGGCACGTCACTCTGCGCGCGCGGCGACCTGCCGGTGATGTCGAGGAACACGTCGTCGAGCGTGCGCCCGCCGGTCTTGAGCGCGGCCGGGGCGCCCTCGGCCACGATGCGGCCGTGGTCGATGATCAGCACCCGGTCGCAGAGCGCGTCGGCCTCGTCCAGGTAGTGGGTGCTGAGGAACACCGTCATGCCCTGATCGGCGCGCAGCGAGCGGATGAGGTCCCACAGATTGGCCCGGCTCTGCGGGTCCAGGCCGGTGGTCGGCTCGTCGAGGAAGAGCAGCGCCGGATCGTGCAGCAGGGCGAACGCGATGTCGAAACGGCGGCGCTGTCCGCCTGACAGGGCGGCGGGGAACGCGGTCTCAAGGCCGGTGAGCGCCATCCTGGCCAGGACCTCCTCCGCCCTGGCGGCGACCTCGCGCCGGCTCAGGCCGTACAGCATGCCCTGCAGCTCCAGCTCGCCCTTCACCGGCGAAACGGGGGGCATGGCGCCGCTCTGGGCGACGTACCCGATGCGGCGGCGCACCTCCTTCGGCGCGCCGATCAGGTCGTGGCCGGCCACCGTCGCGGTGCCCGCGGTGGGGCGCAGCAGGGTGGTCAGCAGGCGCATCGTCGTGGTCTTGCCGGCGCCGTTCTGGCCGAGGAAGCCGACGATCTCCCCCGGCTCCACGGAGATGTCGACGCCTCTGACGGCCTCGGCGCCGCCCCTGAAGGTCTTGCTCAGACCCTTGGTGTTGATCATTGTATCGCCTCCAAAATTTAAGTAACCATAATTTTAGAGTGACTGCAAATTGGATAGGATGGGGGCATGGCTGAAGGGCTGCGGGAGCGGAAGAAGCGCGAGACGCGGGAGCGCATCTCCGACATCGCGACGGGCCTGTTCCTGGCCCGGGGGTTCGACAACGTGACGGTGGCCGAGGTGGCGCGGGCCGCCGACGTGTCGGTCAACACGGTCTTCAACTACTTCAGCACGAAGGAGGACCTGTTCGCCGACCGCTACGACCTCGTGGTCGACCTGCCGCAGCAGGTGCTGCGCGAGCGGGGGCCGGGAGAGGGCGTGGTGCGCGCGTTCCGGCGCGACTACCTCGGCGCGATCGAGACGCGCGACTGGCGCTACGGGCTCAACGAGGGCAACGACGCCTTCTCACGGGTGATCAACGACAGTCCCGCGCTGACGGCCCGGCTGCGTGACGTCCATCTCCAGCGGGAGCAGGGCCTGGCGCGGGCGCTGGCCGGCGAGCTCGGCACCGATCCGGGCGACCTCGTCCCGCGGGTCGCGGCGGCGCAGATCCTGGCCGTCACCCGGATCCTGAGCGAGCGCGCCCAGGCCATGATGCTGGCCGGCGAGCCGTGGGAGCAGATCGGGCCGCTGCTGACGGCGCAGGCCCACCAGGCGTTCGACCTGCTGGAGAAAGGGCTGGGCGAGCTGTAGCGCGAAGGGTCTCAGATGTCCGACAGGGCGCCGAGGAGGCCGAACAGCAGGCCGATGGCCACCAGGCCCAGGGTGAGGATCAGCATCGCGCTGCTGATGATGCCGCAGATGCGGCCGGCCTGGACGTGGCCGCGGTTCTCGTACCAGTAGCCGCTCTCGTCGATCTCGCGCAGCGCCTTGTTGCCCATCGACCAGGCGAAGGGGCCGATGAACGAGCACACCACCAGGCTCAGGATCCCCAGCACGAGGATGGTGGTGCCGTTGGGGTGACTCTGCGGCACGGGACCGTAGGGGCTCTGGCCGTAGTCGGGATAAGACATGGTCGTATGATCCCCCACATCGACAAGTCAGGGGGGTTTTATACCACAGTCCTCGGGTTGATCATATTGCGCCATCATGGTGCCGACCTGATCCACCCCTGAGGAGCCTGCACCCGTGCGCGAACGCACTCGAGCCCTGCTCGCCCACCGGCATTTCCAGCGGTTCATCATCGGCCTGATCGTGCTGAACGCGGCCACCCTCGGCATGGAGACCTTCCCTCCCCTGGTCGAGCGGTACGGCACCCTGCTCACCGTGATCGATCACCTCGCGCTCTACATCTTCGCCGCCGAGCTGATCGCCAAGATCTACGTCGAACGCGCCGCCTTCCCGCGCGACCCGTGGAACATCTTCGACACGATCATCGTCGGCATCGCCTTCGCCTCCACGACCGGCGGCCTGTCGGTGCTGCGGGCGCTGCGCATCCTGCGGGTGCTGCGGCTGCTGTCGGTCGTGCCCAGCCTGCGCCGCGTCGTCTCGGCGCTGCTGCGGGCGATGCCGGGGATGAGCTCGATCGTGGTGCTGCTGTCGCTGGTGCTGTACGTCGCCGCGGTCATGGCCACGAAGCTGTACGGCCAGACCGCGCCCGATCGCTTCGGCGACCTGCCGACCTCGCTGTTCACCCTCTACCAGACGATGACGGGCGACGACTGGGGCAACATCGCCAGGGAGGTGATGAGCCGGCATCCGACGGCGTGGATCTTCTTCACCATCTTCATCCTCGTGTGCACGTTCGTCGTGCTGAACCTCTTCCTGGCGGTCGTGGTGAGCGCCATGGACGAGGAGAGCGCGGAGGAGCGGGCCGAGGAGCGGGCGGAGCGGGCCGAGGAACTGGCGGCGATCGAGGACACGACGGCGCACACGCAGCGGATCCTGGACGAGCTGGCCGCGCTGCGCGCGGAGGTCGCCCACCTGCGCGAGAGGTTGCCTGACGGCGTGCGGGAGCGGTCCGAGCCGCAGCCCAGGCGCTCACGCCGGGCCAAGGCCGGCCGCAACTGACCACCCGGCCACGATCAGGCGCGGCCGTTCCCGAAGGCGCGGCCCGCGCCGGCGGCCGGGACTATGCGGCGGCGGCGTCGGGGGCGGTGCCGGGGGCCTCGCCGCCGCGGTGGCGGTAGGCGACCCGCCACAAGGCCACGAGGAGCAGCAGCACGACCACGAGCCAGGCGGGCAGCAGCCCGGACACCGCGGCCACGATCGGCGGCACGAGGACGGAGGGCACGGCCCAGCCCCAGATCCAGCGCCGCTCGGCCCGCAGGGCCAGGCCCAGCGCCGCGGAGGCGGCGAAGTACACCGCCAGCCCGCCGCCCAGCACCCAGCCGGCCCCGCCGTGCAGGTGCGCGCCCGGCTCGGCGGCGACCACGCCCAGCCCGGCCGCCGTCGCGGTGAGGCCGGCCGTCATGGCGAAGTGCGCGGGCAGGGCCACGTACGCCTTCAGTCCCCGCTCCGCGGCGCCGGGGACGGCGCTGAGGCCGTACTGGAGGGTGATCCACCACAGTGAGACGATCAGCCCGAACCCCGCCAGGGCGGCCAGCGCCAGCTCCGGCCCCCAGGACTGCCCGGAGGCGGCCAGCACGACCTGCATGACGGCCTCGCCGAGCACGATGATCACGAACAGTCCCAGCCGCTCCCCCAGATGGACCGGCTCCAGCACGGCGGGGGCGTACTCACCGGGCACGGGGCGGGACCTGATGAGGTGCCTGTCGCGCTTCATCCGCCGCCGGATCTGCTCGTTCAGCTCCTCGATCATGCGTTCGGGCCGGCGGCCGCGGGCCACGGAGAAGCCGAGGTCGAGCAGGACGCCGATGCCCCACATGACGTAGCGCCAGGGGCCCTCGACCCAGATGGACGCGATCCACGGCGTCAGCCCCGCGCCCAGCTGGGCCGCGGGCCACGCGGTCATGATCGCGCCGGCTCGCTGGAGGCTTCTGGAGGCGCTCGACCTGGAGACGATGTACGCGGCGATGAACCAGCCGTCGTGCGTGCCGCCCGCGTCCATCTCGCGGGCCACGTCCGGCGCGGCGGCGGCCATCACGGCGATGCCGAACATGCCGATCAGCATGCTGAGCATGCGGGTGCGCTCGGCCCGCACGTTCGAGTACAGGGTCAGGGCGGTCCACACGCTCCAGACCGCGTAGTACAGGACGACGAAGAGCGCCACGTCCGGCCAGGTCGGGTGGGCCAGCCGGTGGGCCAGCTGGATCACCGCCACCACGACCACCAGGTCGAAGAACAGCTCTAACCAGCTCGCGTGACGCTCTTCCGCTTCACTCACGGCTAACGAGAATAGAACTCCACCACGAGCTGCTCGTCCACGGGGACCACGATCTGCTCGCGCTCGGGCCGGCTCACCAGCGTGAAGCGCAGTTCTTTCAGCTCCACCGACAGGTACGCGGCCGTGCGCTCGTCGGCGTGCACGCCCTCGGCCGCCGCCACGAAGGGCTGCATCTGGCGCGAGCGCGTCCGTACGGAGACGACCTGTCCGGGCTTGACCAGATAGCTGGGGATGTCGACCTTGCGGCCGTCCACGGCGATGTGACCGTGAGCGATGTACTGGCGGGCGGCGTAGATCGACGGAGCCAGCCCCGAGCGCAGCACGAGGGAGGCCAGGCGGGTCTCCAGCAGGGTGACGAGCTCGGCGCCCGAGGCGCCCGGCTTGCGTACGGCGAGGTCCCAGTAGCGGCGCAGCTGGCGCTCCGACACGTCGTAGTACCAGCGCAGCTTCTGCTTCTCCAGCAGCCGCAGCCCGTAGTCGCCGGTGTTGCGGCGGTTGGTCTTGCGCCCGTGCTCGCCCGGCGGGTACGGGCGCGTCTCGAAGTAGCGGACGGCTTTCCTGGTCAGCGGGACGCCCGCGCGACGCGACAGTCGCACCTTCGGGCCGGTGTAGCGCACGTTCACCTCGATGTGATTAGGTAATCCTTACTTAGGCAAGCCTAACCTACACCATTGCTCTCCAAGGAGGCGTCATGCTGCCGATCCCCGAGCGGGTCCGCACCCTCGCCGCGACCGCCGACGTCGCCAAGCTCACCGTTGACGGCGCCCCCTCCCCCGCCCGCGGCGGGGTGGACGAGCGCGGCCGTCCCGTGCTGCTGGTACGGCCCGGCGAGGCGTTGCACGGCCTGCGCGCGGACGCCGTCGTGGCGGTCAACCTGACCTCGATGCGGCAGCTCGGCCCGGTGACGCATCCGCGCGGGCTGCTGGAGGTGCAGGGCTGGGCGGAGGCCGTACCGGAGGCCGAGGCCCGCGCCGCGGCCGTGGCGGTGGCCGCGCACAGCGCCGACGAGAGCCTGTTCGAGGCGCTGGAGCGGTTCGGGCGGCCGGACGCGCCGCGGTTGCTGCGGCTGGACGTGGGGCAGGTCGTGTACCTGACCGGGCAGGAGTCCGGGCTGCTGGACGCCGACGACTACCTCGGGGCGGCGCCCGACCCGCTGTCGGAGACGGCCGAGCGGGTGCTCGCGCACGTCAACTCCGCCCACCGGACGCAGCTCACCGCCGGGGTGACCAGGCAACTGGGGGAGCCGGCGGCGGAGGTGTGGCTGTGGGAGCTGGACCGGTTCGGGGCGACGGTGCGGGTGGACGAGACGCTCGTCCGCTTCCCCTGGCCGGTGCCGGCCCGCTCCGACCTGTGCCTGGAGACGGCGCTACGCGGCCTGCTCTGCACCTGCTGACCCGCGCGCGCACTCACCTGTGCGGGTGCCGACCCGCGCGTTCTGGCCCGTGCGCGTTCTGGCCCGTGCGCGTTCTGGCCCGTGCGCGTTCTGGCCCGTGCGCGTTCTGGCCCGTGCGCGTTCCGGTCCGTGCGTGGCCTGGACGCGGGCCGGACGCGGGCCGGGGTCAGGACTGGCCGGCCTCGACCGGGGTCGGCAGCGCCGGGGGGCGGCGCAGGGTCGTGAGGGTCATGGTCTCGTCCACGGCCTCCGGTGACAGCACGTGGTCCAGTACCATGACCGCGCAGCCGCTGATGCCCGCCCCCGCCCCGAGCCGGCTCGGCTCGATCCGCAGCCGGCGGGTGGCCAGCGCGGTGGAGCGGCGGTAGACGACCTCGCGGATACTCGACACCAGCGGCCCGAACGCCTCCGCCACGTCGCCGCCCAGCACCACCACCGACGGGTTGAGGATGTTGACCGCCCCGGCCAGCACCTCCCCGATGCGCCGCCCGGCCTCGCGGACCGTGGCCATCGTCTCGGCGTCGCCCGCGCGCACCAGAGTCGTCACGTCGGCGATGGTCCGCACGTCCTTGCCCCGGCCGCGCAGCTCGCGCAGCAGCGCGGTGCCGCTGGCGACGGAGTCGACGCAGTCCATGTTGCCGCAGCGGCACAGCACGCCGCCGCCGTCGATCACCGGGATGTGCCCGATCTCGCCGGCCGCGCCCATCGCGCCGCGCAGGATGCCGCCTCCGGCGATCACGCCCGCGCCGATGCGGGTCGAGATCTTCACGAACATCAGGTCGTCGAGCTCGGGGTAGGTGCCCCGGTGCTCGCCGATGGCCAGCACGTTGACGTCGTTGTCCACCAGGACGGGCACGGGGAAGCGCTCGCGGATGATCGGCGGGATGACCACGCCGGTCCACGAGGCCATGACGCGGGCGCTCTCCGTACGGCCCTGGGCGAACTCGACCGTGGCCGGCACGCCCATCCCGACGCCTCTGATCATGGCCCGCGGCCGGTCGCCGAGCAGGTCGTCCCAGGTGTCCATGAGCAGCGGCAGCACGGTGTCCGGCCCCTGCTCGACGTCCATCGCGAACTCGCGCCCGGCCAGCTCACGGCCGGCCAGGTCGCACACGGCCACCCTGGTGCGGCTGGCGCCGAGCGCCGCCACGAGCACCACGCCGCCCGAGGCGTTGAACTCCAGCCGGACCGGCGGGCGCCCGCCCGTGGACGGCGCGTCGGTCCGCTCCACGACGAGCCCGCGTTCGAGCAGTTCACCGACGCGCAACTGCACCGCGGGGCGCGACAGGCCGGTGACCCGGCCCAGGTCGGCGCGCGTCACGGCCTCACCGGCGCGGATGAGGCGGAGCACCTCGCCACTCGTGGCGAGCGCGGCTGCGGTACGTCGAGGCATCGGCTAAGTGAACCACACGGGGTTGTGTAATGAAAAGTGACGACTTTTTCATCTCAAATACCAAAACTCCGCTTGTGCACGACCCAAACTCTCGTTAGTGTCCGTTCTGTCCCTGCTTGGTAGATCCCCCGGAGCCCGGAACCGTGTCGACCGCACCACCGAACGTCCCCGTCCACCCCGGCACCCACCCCGTCACTCACCCCGGCACCCACGCCGCCGACCTCGTCGTCTTCGGCGGCACGGGCGACCTGTCCATGCGCAAACTGCTGCCGGCGCTCTACCACAGCGACAGGGACGGCAGGCTCGCCCCGGAGACCCGCGTCATCGCCCTGTCCAGGGGCGGGCTGACCGACGCCGACTTCCGCGGCAAGGTGGACGCCGAGGTACGCGACAGCGTCCCGGTCGACGACCCCGGCGTGTGGCAGCGTTTCCTCGGCCGGCTGCACCACGTGTCGGTGGACGTCGGCCACGGCGCCGGCACCGAGGCGGGTTCCGGCTGGAGCGCGCTGGCCGCGCTGCTGGCCGGGCACGAGGACCGGGACCGGATCTTCTACCTGGCCAGCCCGCCCAGGACGTTCGGCCCCTTCTGCCGCGAGGCGCACGAGGCCGGCCTGGTGACGCCCCGCTCGCGCGTGGTGCTGGAGAAGCCGCTGGGCAACGACCTGGCCAGCGCGCAGCGCATCAACGACGAGGTCGGCGCCATCTTCGACGAGCGCCAGATCTTCCGGATCGACCACTACCTGGGCAAGGAGACGGTGCAGAACCTGCTGGTGCTGCGCTTCGCCAACGCCTTCCTGGAGCCGATCTGGAACTCCCTGTGGATCGACCACGTCCAGATCACCGCCGCCGAGACCGTCGGCACGCCCGGCCGCCGCGGCTACTACGACCACGCGGGCGCGCTGCGCGACATGGTGCAGAACCACCTGCTCCAGCTGCTCACCCTGACCGCGATGGAGCCGCCGGCCCGCAACGACCGCGAGGCCATCCGCGACGAGAAGGTCAAGGTGCTCCAGGCGCTGCGGCCGATCGCGGGCGGCGAGGTGGAGCGCTTCACCGTGCGCGGCCAGTACACCGGGGCCGGTGATCTGCCCGGCTACCTCGACGAGCCCGGCTCCACGCCGACGACCGAGATGTCCAGCCGGGTGGAGACGTTCACCGCGATCAGGGCCGAGATCAGGAACTGGCGCTGGGCCGGGGTGCCGTTCTACCTGCGCACCGGCAAGCGGATGCCCTACCGGCGCTCGGAGATCGTGGTGCAGTTCAAGGACGTGCCGCACGCCATCTTCCCCGGCGGCACGCCGAACCGGCTGGTCCTGCGGCTGCAGCCGGAAGAGGGCATCGAGCTGCACATCATGGCCAAGGAGCCGGGCGCGGGCGAGGTGGCGCTGCAGCCGGTGCCGATGTCGCTGAGCTTCGGCGAGACGTTCACGGCGCGGGTGCCGGAGGCGTACGAGCGGCTGCTGACCGACGTGCTGGCCGGGAACCCGACCCTGTTCATGCGCCGCGACGAGGTCGAGGCGGCCTGGCGCTGGATCGATCCGATCCAGGACGCCTGGAAGGCCGCCGCCGGCCTGCCCGAGCCGTACCCCGCCGGCACCACCGGCCCCGCAGGAGCGCATGAGCTGCTCGGCCGCAGCGGTCGCGCCTGGCACGAGGAGGAAGCGTGAACGAGCGAACCAACCGATCCGGCGGAGGAAACCCCGTGAACACCCTCATCCAGGAGATCACCGACCGCATCGCCGAGCGCAGCGCCGTCAGCCGGGCCGCCTACCTCGACCGGATCCGCCGGGACGGCGAGCAGGCCAGGGCGAACGGCCCGGCGCGGGCGCACCTCGGCTGCGCGAACCTGGCGCACGGCTTCGCGGGCGCCACGGGCGAGGACAAGCCGGCCCTGCGCGCCGCGGCCAAGCCGGGCGTGGCCATCGTGACCAGCTACAACGACATGCTGTCCGCGCACCAGCCGTACGAGACGTACCCGCCGGAGCTGAAGGCGGCCGTGCGCAAGGCCGGCGGCGTGGCCCAGGTGGCGGGCGGCGTGCCGGCGATGTGCGACGGCATCACCCAGGGCCGGGCGGGCATGGAGCTGTCGCTCTACAGCCGCGACGTGATCGCCATGGCCACCGCGATCGCGCTGTCGCACGACATGTTCGACTCCACGCTGCTGCTGGGCGTGTGCGACAAGATCGTGCCGGGCCTGTTCATCGGGGCGCTGCACTTCGGGCACCTGCCCGCGATCTTCGTGCCCGCCGGGCCGATGACGTCGGGTCTGCCGAACAAGGTCAAGGCGCGCACCCGCCAGCTCTTCGCCGAGGGCAAGGTCGGCAGGGTCGAGCTGCTGGACGCCGAGGCGAAGTCGTACCACTCCCCCGGCACCTGCACCTTCTACGGCACCGCGAACTCCAACCAGGCGCTGATGGAGGTCATGGGCCTGCACCTGCCCGGCTCGACGTTCGTCAACCCGCACACCGAGCTGCGCCACGCCCTCACCGAGGCCGCCGGGCGCAGGGCGGTGGAGATCACCGCGCACGGCGCCGACTACACGCCGATCGGCGAGCTGGTGGACGAGAAGTCCATCGTGAACGCCTGCGTCGCGCTGCTGGCCACCGGCGGCTCCACGAACCACACGCTGCACCTGGTGGCCATGGCCGCCGCCGCGGGCATCGTGCTGACCTGGGACGACCTGGCCCAGCTGTCGCGGGTGGTGCCGTCCCTCACCAAGATCTACCCCAACGGCCAGGCGGACGTGAACCACTTCCGCGACGCCGGCGGCATGCAGGTGCTCATCGGCGACCTGCTCGACGAGGGCCTGCTGCACGCCGACGTGCTGACGGTCGCGGGCCCCGGCCTCGACCGCTACCGCGAGGCGCCGGAGCTGGTGGACGGCGAGCTGGTCTGGTCGCCGGTCACCGGCGGCAGCTCCGACCTGGACGTGCTGCGGCCGGTCGCCAAGCCGTTCTCGGCCGACGGCGGCATCCACATGGTCGAGGGCAACCTGGGCCGCGCGGTCAGCAAGGTGTCGGCGGTCAAGCCGGAGCACCTGGTCATCGAGGCGCCGGCCAAGGTCTTCCACGACCAGCTCGACCTGCTGAAGGCGTTCGAGGCGGGCGAGCTGGACGGGCAGGACTTCGTGGCCGTCATCCGCTACCAGGGCCCGAGCGCGAACGGCATGCCCGAGCTGCACAAGCTCACCTCGCCGCTGGCCGTGCTGCTCGACAGGGGGCAGCGGGTGGCGATCGTCACCGACGGCCGCATGTCGGGCGCGTCCGGCAAGGTGCCGGCCGCCATCCACCTGTCGCCCGAGGCCGCCGACGGCGGGCCGATCGCGCTGGTGCGCGAGGGCGACGTGATCAGGCTCGACTCCGCGGCGGGGACGCTGGAGCTGCTGGTGCCGGCCGAGGAACTGGCCCGGCGCGCGCCCGAGGGCCGGCCGCTGAGCGACGCGCAGTGGGTCGGCACCGGGCGCGAGCTGTTCGCCGCCTTCCGCCGGATGGCGGGGCACGCCGAGCAGGGCGCGGGCATCTTCGGGGTGAGCGGCGCCGAGTCGCCGCACCACGGGCCCGGCCTGGGCTTCCCGGCCGAGGCCGGCTCCTCGCACCTGGAGACGGGCGCGCCGCTCGGCGCCCGGCCGGCCGGACTGGCCCGGTGACCGGTCCCACGTCTGTCCGGCGGGTCGCGCCGGCCCGGCGGGCTGTGTCCGCTCGGGGGCTTGTCTCCGCTCGGGGAGCTGTGTCCGTTCGGGGAGCTGTGTCCGTTCGGGGGGTTACCGACCTGACAGAGCCCGTACGTACTCGCCGTCCCCTCTGGGGTGGCGCGGGCGGTCGTGGGATCCTTCGGAGTACGGCGAGCGATCTTGACGCCGCCCCGGACGCCGGAGGTATGCGTGAGTGCCTTTGACCTTCCCTGGCTGGTGGCCGACATCGGGGGGACCAACGCCCGGTTCGGCCTGGTCACCTCGCTCGGAGCGCCCCCGTCGAACGTCGCGGTGCTGCCGGGGGCCGATTATCCGACCCTCCCGGACGCCGTCACCGCCTACCTCGCGACGCACGCGGGCGGGGTGCGACCAGGGGCGGCCTGCCTGGCCCTGGCCGGGCCGATCGACGGCGACGGCTACCGGCTCACGAACTCCTCCTGGGCCGGCTCCGTACGCGATCTCGGCATCCCCTACGCCCGGCTGCTGAACGACTTCGAGGCCCTGGCCCTCTCGCTCCCCCACCTGGAGGGCGCCGACCTGGTCTCCCTGGGCGGGCCCGCGCCCGGCCACGGTGTCAAGGCGGTGCTCGGGCCGGGGACCGGGCTCGGCGTCGGCGGCCTGGTGCCGGTCGACGACGGCTGGACGCCGATCCCCGGCGAGGGCGGGCACGTCACGGTGCCGGTGGTGGAGCCGAAGGAGTTCGAGGTGGTGCGGGCGCTGCGCGCGCAGGGCCTGCCGCACGTGGTGGCCGAGCACCTGCTGTCCGGACCGGGGCTCGTCCGGCTGCACCGGGCGCTGGCGTCGGTGAACGGCGTCGCCGCACCCGATCTGACCGCCTCCGACATCGTGGCCAGGGTGGACGACTCGTTGTGCGCGGAGACCGTCGAGGTGTTCTGCGGGCTGCTGGGCGGCTTCGCCGGCAACGTGGCGCTGACCCTCGGGGCCAGGGGCGGGGTCTATCTGGGCGGCGGGGTGCTGCCCCGTATCGTGGAACGCGTGCGGGCCAGCGGCTTCCGTGCCCGGTTCGAGGCCAACCCCGACATGGCCGCCTACCTGGCGGGCATCGGCACCGCGCTGATCGTCGCGCCGCAACCGGCGCTGACGGGCGCGGCCGCCTGGCTGAGCCGGCGGGCCCGCAAGGAGCTCGTGAGCTGACCGGACCACCTGCTCGCAAGGAACGACCTACGCGGGACGGCCGGACCTTGGCCGTCCCGGACCGCACGACTTGAACTAGCAGCGGCCCCCGTGGTGGTGGCCGATGAGGAGAGAAGCATCCATGAGCCTGCTCGATCTCGCCCCGGTGATCCCCGTCGTGGTGATCGATGACGTGGAGACCGCGGTGCCGCTGGCCCGGGCGCTGGTGGCCGGCGGGCTGCCGGCCATCGAGGTGACCCTGCGCACGCCGGCCGCGCGCGAGGCCATCGCCAGGATCGCCGCCGAGGTCCCCGAGGCGACCGTGGGCGCCGGGACGGTCAGGACCGCCGACGACATCTCCGCGTCCGTGGCGGCCGGGGCCAGGTTCCTCGTGTCTC
Source organism: Nonomuraea fuscirosea (assembly GCF_035917475.1). Lineage (NCBI taxonomy): Bacteria > Bacillati > Actinomycetota > Actinomycetes > Streptosporangiales > Streptosporangiaceae > Nonomuraea > Nonomuraea fuscirosea. The sequence continues at coordinate 5,658,117 of NZ_CP109074.1, forward strand.
CGGGGACGACCCCGTCTCTGGTCGAGGCGCTGGAGGCCAGCGGGGTGCCGTTCCTGCCGGGGGCGGTCACCGTGTCCGAGGCGATGGCGCTGGCCGAGCGTGGCATCAAGGAGCTGAAGTTCTTCCCGGCCGAGGCCGCGGGCGGCGTCACGTACCTGAAGTCGCTCGGCGGGCCGCTGCCCGACGTGCGCTTCTGCCCGACCGGCGGCATCCGCGTGGAGACCGCCCCCGACTACCTGGCGCTGCCGAACGTGGGCTGCGTCGGCGGGACGTGGCTGACCCCGGCGGACGCGCTCGCCTCGGGCGACTGGGCGCGGGTGGAGAAGCTGGCCGCGGAGGCCGCCGCACTCCGCTGACGCGCGCGTACGCCCCCTGCGCCGGGCGTGCGACGGGGCCGGTGCCAGAGGGGCCGGCGCCGGGCGTCAGCTCCAGATCGACACGTGAACCGTGGGCCGGAAGCGGCTGCGGGGGACGCCGTCGTCCGGGGTGCGCATCACCTGGGTGGCCGCGGGCGTGGTGAGGAAGTCCATGAACGTGCCCGCCGCCGCCGAGCGCGCCGCCGGTTCGAGGGTGGTGGCGTACCAGTAGGCGGCCAGCGGGGTCGCCGCGGTCTCGATGGGGACGAGTTCGCCCCTGCGCAGCTGGGAGGCCACCAGGTGGGCGGTGGCGGGCGCGACGCCGGCGCCCTCGGCCGCCGCCTTCCAGGCCGCCGTCTGATTGGCGAAGACCCGTACCTGCGCCTCCTTGACCCGTAACAGGCGCAGCAGGCGGCTGGTGTCGCTGGCCGGGTCGGTGCCTGAGGGGCCGACCAGCCAGTGGTCCCTGCGCCCGTGCGGCGAGCCGACCACGATGAGGCGGCAGCGCAGGACCGGCCGGCTCACCAGGCCGGCTCCGGCGAGCTGGGCCCCGAGCGCGACGTCGGCCAGGCGGCTGGACAGCAGCAGCGGGATCTCGGCGGTGGCGGCCACGCCGGTGGTGGCGTCCACCTGCTTGCGCTGGGTGAACAGGCAGAGCAGCGGGCCCGCCACGTACTCGGCCATTCCCGCGTCCATCACCACGTGCAGGCGGGCGGGACGGCCCGGCTGGACGGCGGCGACCGCCTCGGCTCCGAGCGCGACGATCTGCGCGGCGATGCCGAGCAGCCGGCTGCCGCCCTCGGTGAGCACCATCCGGTCGCCCGAGCGGGTCACCAGCGGGTCCCCGAGGTGCCTGCGGAGCTGGGCCAGCGACTGGGAGACGGCGGGCTCGCTGACGCCGAGCGCCCGTGCCGCGGCCTTGACGGATCCGAGTCGGGCGACGAAGACGAACGCGCCGAGCTGGCTGAGGGTCACCCACCCTTCATAGTTCGCCGCCCCTCATTAAGGAAAGCCTTATTTACCGATTGTCGGGATAAATCGGTAACAGCAATGTGCAGTCATGCAGGTTCCCGCGACATTCGAATACGAGAGGGCCGACAGCGTCACGCACGCCCTCGAACTCCTGGAACGCTACGGCCCCGAGGCGAGGGTCGTGGCGGGCGGGCACAGTCTCATCCCGATGATGAAGCTCCGCCTGGCCCAGCCGGAAGCGCTGATCGACATCAACGGCCTGGCCGCTGAGCTGGGGCGGATCGCCGTCGAGGGCGGTGAGCTGGCGATCGGGGCACTGGTGCGGCACGCGGAGTTGCTGGAGAGCACCACCGCCACCGACCTTTTCCCGATATTTCGTGATGCGGAGCGTGTTATTGCCGACCCGATTGTGCGAAATCGGGGGACCGTTGGCGGCTCCCTGTGCCAAGGAGATCCTTCCGAGGATTTGTCGGCGGTGTTCGCGGCATTACGGGCGACCGCCGTCATTCAAGGACCGGGCGGAACGCGTACGGTGCCGGTCAGGCTATTCCACGAGGGTCCTTACGAGACCGCGGTCGGGCCGGGCGAGCTGCTGATCCAGCTGCGCGTGCCCATCGCGCCGCGCACCGGCAGCGCGTACGAGAAGGTCGAGCGGCGCGTCGGCGACTGGCCGGTCGCGGCGGCGGGCGCGGTGCTCAGGGTCGAGAACGGCGTGATCGCGCAGGCCGGCATCGGGCTGACGGCGGTCGGCGCCGCGCACTTCTGCGCCCCCGAGGCCGAGGAGCACCTCACCGGGCGGCCCCCGGGCGCGGAGGCGTTCGCCGAGGCAGGGCGGATCGCCGCCGAGCACTGCGCGCCCAGCGCCGACCAGCGCGGGCCCGCCGACTACAAGCGTCATCTGGCCGCCGAGCTGACCCGGCGCGCGCTGGCCACCGCAGCGGGGAGGATCTGACATGCGGATCACGGTCACGGTGAACGGGCAGCCGTACACCAGGGACGTCGAGCCGAGGCTGCTGCTCGTGCACTTCCTGCGCGACGAGCTGGACCTGACCGGCACCCACTGGGGCTGCGACACCTCCAACTGCGGCGTCTGCACCGTCCAGCTCGACGGCGTGCCGGTCAAGTCGTGCACGGTGCTGGCCGTCATGGCCGACGGGCACGAGGTGACCACGGTCGAGGGCCTGGAGCGGGACGGCGAGCTGGACGCGGTGCAGAAGGGGTTCGTGGAGTGCCACGGGCTGCAGTGCGGGTTCTGCACGCCGGGCATGCTGCTGACCGCGCGCTGGCTGCTGGACCGGAACCCGGACCCGGACGAGGGGCAGATCCGCGAGGCGATCTCGGGTCAGCTGTGCCGGTGCACGGGCTACGAGAACATCGTGCGGTCGATCCGATGGGCGGCGGAGGCGGGCAGATGAGCTACGGACCCATGCACCGCAAGGAGGACGCGCGCTTCATCAGGGGGCGCGGCAACTACACCGACGACGTGCGGCTGCCCGGCATGCTGTACGGCGCGATCCTGCGCAGCCCGCACGCCCACGCCCGCATCGTCTCGGTCGACACGAGCGCGGCCGAGGCGCATCCGAAGGTCAGGGCCGTCATCACCGGCCAGACCCTGGCGGGGCTGAACCTGGCCTGGATGCCCACGCTGTCGCAGGACACGCAGGCCGTGCTGGCCACGGACAAGGTGCGCTTCCAGGGGCAGGAGGTCGCGTTCGTGGTGGCGGAGGACGCCTACTCGGCCCGCGACGCGCTGGAGCTGATCGACGTCGAGTACGAGCCCCTCGACGCGGTCATCGACGCCAGGAACGCCCTCGACCCCGGCGCCCCGGTGATCAGGGACGATCTCGAAGGGCGTACCGGCAACCACATCTTCGACTGGGAGGCCGGCGACAGGGCGCGGACCGACGCGCTCTTCGAGCAGGCGGAGGTGACGGTCGCGCAGGACATGGTCTATCCGCGCGTGCATCCGGCGCCGCTGGAGACGTGCGGCGCGCTGGCCGACTTCGACAAGGTCACCGGCAAGCTCACGGTCTGGTGCCCGACGCAGGCGCCGCACGCGCACCGCACGCTGTACGCGATGGTGGCCGGGCTGCCCGAGCACAAGATCCGGGTGATCTCGCCGGACATCGGCGGCGGCTTCGGCGGAAAGGTCGGGATTTATCCAGGATATGTCTGCGCGATCGTCGGCTCGATCGTCACCGGCAAGCCGGTCAAGTGGATGGAGGACCGCTCGGAGAACCTCATGAGCACCGCCTTCGCCCGCGACTACCACATGCGCGGCGAGGTCGCCGCGACGCGCGACGGCCGCATCCAGGCGATCAGGGTGAAGGTGCTGGCCGACCACGGCGCGTTCAACGGCACCGCGCAGCCGACCAAGTTCCCGGCCGGCTTCTTCCACGTCTTCTCCGGCTCGTACGACATCGAGGCCGCCCACTGCGAGGTCACCGGCGTCTACACCAACAAGGCCCCCGGCGGCGTCGCCTACGCCTGCTCCTTCCGTGTCACCGAGGCCGTCTACCTGGTCGAGCGCATGGTGGACGTGCTGGCGGCCGAGCTCGGCCTGGACCCGGCCGAGCTGCGCATGCGCAACCTGCTCAAGCCGGAGCAGTTCCCCTACACCTCGCCCACCGGCTGGGAGTACGACTCCGGCGACTACCCCAAGGCGCTGCGCCTGGCCATGGACATGGCGGGCTACGACAAGCTCCGCGCCGAGCAGGCCGACAAGCGGGCCAGGGGCGAGCTGATGGGCATCGGCGTCAGCTTCTTCACCGAGGCCGTCGGGGCGGGCCCGCGCAAGCACATGGACATCCTCGGCCTCGGCATGGCCGACGGCGCCGAGCTGCGCGTGCACCCGACGGGCAAGGCGGTGCTGCGGGTGTCGTGCCAGTCGCAGGGCCAGGGGCACGAGACCACATTCGCCCAGATCGTCGGGCAGGAGCTGGGCATCCCGGCCGACGACGTGGAGGTCGTGCACGGCGACACCGACCAGACACCGTTCGGCCTCGGCACCTACGGCTCGCGCTCCACCCCCGTCTCCGGCGCCGCCGCGGCCCTGGTGTCGCGGAAGGTGCGCGACCGCGCCAAGATCGTCGCGGCGGCCATGCTGGAGGCGTCGCCCGACGACCTGGAGTGGGCCGACGGGAAGTGGTCGGTGGTGGGCGACCCGTCCGCCGGCCGGTCGATGGCCGAGATCGCGCTGGCCGCGCACTCCAACCTGGAGCTGCCCGACGGCGTCGAGGGCCACCTGGACGCCGTCACCGTCTACAACCCGCCCAACCTGACCTACCCGTTCGGGGCCTACATCTGCGTCGTGGACGTCGACCCCGGCACCGGGCAGGTGAAGGTGCGCAGGTTCGTCGCGGTGGACGACTGCGGGGTGCGGATCAACCCGATGATCGTCGAGGGGCAGATCCACGGCGGGCTGGCCGACGGCGTGGGCATGGCGCTCATGCAGGTGATGGCGTTCGACGAGGACGGCAACCACCTGGGCGCCTCGTTCATGGACTACCTGCTGCCGACCGCGATGGAGTGCCCGTCGTGGGAGCTGGGCGCGACCGTGACGCCCTCGCCGACGCATCCGATCGGGGCCAAGGGCGTCGGGGAGTCGGCCACGGTCGGGTCGCCGGCGGCCGTGGTCAACGCCGTGGTGGACGCGCTCGGGCCGTACGGGGTGCGGCACGCGGACATGCCGCTCACTCCGGCGAACGTGTGGCGGGTCGTCAACGGCGATCCCTTCCGTACGGACCTGGCGATCCCGTGAGCGGGCGGGGCCGCGCACGCGGCGGCGCGGCGGAGGAGAGTTCGTGACCGAGTTCCTGGGCATGCCGGCGCCCCGCCCATCCGGGCGGGCGCCGGTCCCGCACGCCGCACATCCCCCGGGCCTGGACGCCGCACATCCTCCGGGCCCGGATGCCACTCGCTTCCCTGGGCCCGAGGCCGTCCGGTCCCGGGATCTGGAGGCCAGGGTGGCCTCGTTGCGGTCGTCGCGGGTGCCGTACGTGCTGGCCACGGTCGTGCGGGCGCGGCGGCCCACCAGCGCGAAGGCGGGAGACCGCGCGCTGGTGCTGTCCGACGGGACCATCGAGGGGTTCGTCGGCGGGATCTGCGCCACCGACACCGTCCGCGCCCAGGGCCTGCGGCTGCTGCGCACCGGCGACTCCACACTGCTGCGGATCACGCCGGAGGCCGAGGCGCCGCACGAGGAGGAGGGCCTGGTCGCGGTGGGCCAGCCGTGCCTGTCCGGCGGCACGCTGGAGATCTTCCTGGAGGCCGTGCTGCCGCCCGTACTGGTGCGGGTGCACGGCGACGGGCCCATCGCACGCGCTCTGGTCACGGTCGGCGCGGCGCTCGGCTACACCGTCGAGTCCGCCGCGGGCCCGACCGCCACCGGCACCGCCGCCCCGCCTGTCGCCGCGGACACCGCCGCCATGCCCATCGCCGCGGACACCGCCGCCGTGCTGGTCGCCTCGCACGGCGTCGGCGAGGAGCCCGTACTGCGCGAGGCGCTGGAGCGGGGCGTGCCGTACATCGGGCTGATCGCCAGCCGCAAGCGCGGCGCGGCGGTGCTGGCGCGGGTGGAGGGAGGAGAGCGGGTGCACGTTCCGGCGGGTCTGGACATCGGGGCCAGAACGCCCGGCGAGGTGGCGGTCTCCGTGTACGCGGAGGTCATCGCACTTCGCTGAGCGGTGGTATCAGCGCGTGACGGTCCGGGTACGTCATGCAAGGTACAACGCAGCCCCGGGAAGCTCCCTGCCGCTCCTCGGCGAGCGAAAGGGATGTCCATGCTGACGAAAACGGCCGGTCAAGCACTGACGGACGAGCGCCCCGCCCCGGACCAGGGCCGGTCCCAGCCGGGCAGCCTGGAGCGGGGCATCGACCTCCTCCTCGCGCTCAGCGCGGCCTCCCGCCCTGTCACGCTGTCGCAGCTGTGCCGGAGCACCGGCCTGCCCAAGTCGACGGCGCACCGCATCCTGGGCGTGCTGTGCTCGCGGGAGCTGGCGCGGCGGGTGGGCAGCGCGTACCTGCCGGGCGAGCTGCTGGAGTCGATGGCGGGCATCACGCGCGCCCGCGTCCCCGGCACCCGCACGGTCGTGCTCCCCTACCTGCTCCACCTGTACGAGACCGCCAGGCAGACGGTCAACCTGGCCGTCCCCTGGGGTCTGGAGGCCCGCTACGTCGAGCGGCTCTACGGCCACGACCGGGTGCGCTCGCGCTCCGACGACTCCGACCGCGCGCCGCTGCACTGCACCGCGACCGGCAAGGCGCTGCTGGCCTATGACCCGCGCCTGCGCAGGGAGGTGCTGGCGCGCGGCTCGTTCGAACGGATGACCCGCCGCACGATCACCACCCTGGCCGGCCTCGAACGCGAGCTGGCCCAGGTCCGCAGGCACGGCGTCGCCTACAGCCAGGAGGAGTTCACCGAGGGCGTGGCCTGCGTGGCCGCGCCGGTCTTCGGCCCCTGCGGGCGGATCCGCATGGCGGTGGGGGTGGCGGCACCGGCCCACGCGGCGCCGCTGGCCAAACTGAGCATCTCCGTCCGCGGCGCGGCCCAGGCCATCTCCGCCGCCTTCCTCGGCGGCTGACCTCGTCCCGAAGAGCCGGCTTCGCGGGTGGCCCCGTTCCGGTCAGCCGGCTCCCCCTGCCCTGCTCGGCGGCTGACCCCGTTCCGACAAGCTGTCTGCGCCGCCGTCCTCGGCGGGAGGAGCCGTTCCGGTGACCGGAACGGCGTCAGATCTTGAGGCCGGAAGTGTTCCACTGGCCGAAATCCTCGATTGCGGACGCGGGCCCGGGACGATCACATCTGCATATGAACGTCCCCGCCGCTCCGGCCACCGAGGAGGCGTCCGCGACCCGCCGGGTCAGGCCCCGGAGAGCCCCGGGCTCGCGGGCGCCGGCCGGATCGCGGGAGGCGACCCGTGCCTAGGGGGCTGCCCAGGGCCACGGTGCTGGAGAGCCTGCGCCTGGCCGCGACGCTCGTACCGCCAGGATCGGCGCAGATGACCCACGGCCGCGACCCGCTGCGCTGCCGGGCGCTGCTGGCCGCGCTGGAGTCCCGCTACGGCGGCCGGCCCGTGCTGGTGCGCGGGCTGCGCGGGCGGGTCCTGCTCATCATGTCCAAGCGGGACGTGCTGCGGGTGCTGTCGCGCGCGGACCCCGCCTACACCCCCGTGCTGGAGCAGCACGCCTTCGAGCTGCCCACCGACGTGCTGCGCCCGCGCTTCATCGAGATCGCCGCGCAGGAGGCGGCCGAGCTGAGCGGCGGCGTGGTGGACCACGCCCGCCTCGACGCCTGCTGGCGGCGGGTGGCCAGGCGCTGCGTGTACGGCGACGGCGCGGCCAGGGACGAGGAGCTGACCCGGCTGCTGGAGGACCTGACGCGGGCCGGCCGGTGGCGGGCCAGGCGGCGTCAGGAGATCTTGTCCGGCCGCTACGACACCCGCGTCATCGACCACCTGCGCCGTGCCGAGCCCGGCAGCCTGGCCGGGCTGATCGCCGAGACGCCGGAGAACGAGTCGCGCGCGCTCATGCAGGCCGCGTACTGGCTGATGGGGCTGGGCTCGACCGCGGCCGGCCTGACGCAGACCCTGGCGCTGCTCGCCGCCCACCCGGCCCACCGCAAGGCCGCCCGCACCGACCACGACCACCTGCGCGCCTGCCTGCGCGAGGGGCTGCGCCTGTGGCCGCCCGCGCCGGTGCTGTCGCGGGTCACCACGACCGAGACCGACTGGTACGGCACCGCCCTGCCGACGGGCACCACCGTGCTCGTCCCGGTCGCGGCCCACCAGCGCAGCCCGCGCCTGCCGTACGCGAACACGTTCGCGCCCGAGATCTGGCTCGACGGCACCGCCGCCGACGAGTGGTGGGCCATGTCCGGCTGCGACGGGCTGCGCCTGGCGCTCGCCGTCGGCACGGCGTTCCTGGGCGGGATCCTGCGCACCTCCCGCCCCAAGCCGATCGGGCGGCTGCTGTCGCCGCATCGCCCGCTCCCCCATGCGATCGACCTCACCCGGCTGCGCGTCTCGATGCGCCCGCTGCGACGCGACCCTGCTCAGGGCTAGTGGCCAACGGGCGGCCCCTTCCTCCGTTAGAGTCTGGGGTACAAACGGGATGCCGGGCGGCGGAACGGTTCGGGTTGTCACAGGGACGAACCGGCGGGAGGAACGGTTCGGTTTGCGACGGGATGACGACGGCGAGAGGACGGCGACGTTGGGGCGCTCGGGAGGCACTCCTCTGCAGCCGGAAGATCCGCCGGCGATCGGCCCCTATGAGCTGATCAGCCGCCTCGGCTCCGGCGGCATGGGCGTGGTCTACCTCGCCAGGGCGGCCGACGGTCCCCGGGTGGCGCTCAAGGCCATCCGGCGCGACTACACCGCCGACCCCGTCTACCGGGCGCGGTTCCACGAAGAGGTGTCCAACGCGCGCAAGGTGGCCTCGTTCTGCACCGCCCGCGTGCTCGACCACGGCGAGGACCGCGGCGTCCTCTACCTCGTCACCGAGTACATCGACGGCATCTCGCTCGAGGATCACCTCATCGAGCACGGCGCGCTGTCGCCGTCCGTGCTGCACGCCGCCGCCGTGGGCGTGGCCGCCGCGCTGACCGCGATCCACGCGGCCGGGCTCGTGCACCGCGACCTCAAGCCGGCCAACGTGATGCTGACGCTGGCCGGGCCCCGGGTGATCGACTTCGGGCTGGCCCGCTCGACCCACGTCAACTCCCGCCACACCAACGCCGGCATGGTCATGGGCACGCCCGGCTGGATCGCTCCCGAGCAGGTCTTCGAGGGGCGCACCAGCCCGGCGGGCGACGTGTTCGCGTGGGGGTCGCTGATCGCGTACGCGGGGCTGGGCGGGCATCCGTTCGGCGAGGGCGACGCGTACGTGATGGCGGCCAGGGCCCGCCAGGCTCCGCCGGACCTGCGGGGGCTGCCCGCGCCGCTCGACCGGCTGGTCGCCGCGGCCATCCACCCCGACCCGGCGCGCCGGCCCGATGCCAAGCAGCTGCTGCTCGAACTGGTGGGTGCCGCCGACGAGCCGGCCGCCCAGCTCGCCGCGACCAAGCATCTGACCAGCGCGTGGAACCCGTCCGAGTTCGGCCCCCTGACCCCTCCCGACCGCACCGGCCAACTCCCCGGCCCCAACGCCGGCCCTCCACCAGGCCACGCCCCCGGCCCCGCTCCAAGCCACGGCCCCGCCCACGGCCCCACCCCGGGCCCCGCCGCCCCCGGTCAGGCTGCCCCTGGTCAAGCCGCCCCCGGCCCCGCTGCCCCTGGCCAGGCCCCTCACGGCCATGCGGCGTCAGGCCATGCCGGCCCGAGCCACGGCCCCGGGCCCGGCTCCGCCCAGCCACCGCTGACCCCCGAGTCACGCCTGCAACAGCCCCCACCGGCCGAACGCACCGGACCGACACCGGGCTCCGCACACAGGTCTCCCCAACCGCCCCCCGCCGAACGCACCGGACCGACGTCCGGATCGCCGCGCATGCCGCACCAGCCACCGCCGGCCGAGCGCAGCGGGCCCACGCCCAGGCCATCGCGGATGCCGCACCAGCCGCCGCTCGCCGAGCGTACGGGGCCGACGCCTAGGGTGCCGCGCGGGCCACAGCAGCCGCCGCCCGCTGAGCGCACCGGGCCCACGGGCGGGGCGTCACGCGGGCATGTGCCGCTGCACCAGACCGGGCAGGGGCCGCTCCCCCATCAGACGGGGCAGGTACCGCTGCCGCACCACTCGACCACCGGTTCGGGGCGGTTGCCCGGCTATCGGCCGGCCAAGCCGAGGCGGGGGCTGTTCGCGGGCTGTCTGACCGCTCTGGTGATCGCGGTCGTGCTGGTGGTGGTGGTGCTGGCCGTACTGGCGTGGGTGTTCCGTTCCTCTGCCGCCGGTGACGACGGGCCCGTGCAGGACGGCAAGCTGCGCTTCACCGTGACGGGCACCACCTGCCCCAAACCGGCCAAGGCGGCGGCCAAGCGCACGTGCCGGGTCGGCGTACAGGTCAGGAACGTCGGCCAGGAGGCCACGGTGCTCAACCCCGGCCAGCAGAAACTGATCGACGAGGACGACGCGCGACACGGCGGCACCAAGCTGCTCGACAAGGACGGCAAGGAGATCACGCCGATCCGCATCGAAGCGGGCCAGTCGTTCGCCGGCACCCTGGTCTTCGAACTGCCGAAGGACCTGGCGGCGACGACCCTCGAAGTGCACGACTCGGGCCAGAGCGCCGGGGCCAAGGTCAGCCTGGGCTCGTAACCACCCAGTCCGGAGACGGGGGCCGGGTCAGAAGCCCTGCTTCGGGGAGACCACTCCCTCGAGCGGCGCGCCTGTGCCGAAGCGGCGGACGTTGGCGGTGACGCGTTCGGCCAGGCCGCGCCAGTAGGCGGCGCGCGGATTCGCGCTGTGCGGGGTGATGAGCACGTTGTCCAGTTCCCACAGCGGATGCCCGTCCGGCAGCGGCTCCGGGTCGGTGACGTCCAGCGCCGCCCCGCCGATCTGGTCCGCGCGCAGCGCCCGTACCAGGTCGTCGGTGACCACGAGACGGCCTCTGGCGACGTTCACCAGCCACGCGTCCCCGCGCATGAGCTCGAACTCGCCCGCCCCGAACATACCGGCGGTCTGCGGAGTGGCGGGAGCGGCGACGACGACGTAGTCGGCCTCGGGCAGCACCTCGCGATAACGGGCGCGCGGCACGACCTTGGCCGCGCCGGGCACCTCGCCGCGGTCGCTGACCGCCACCACCGTGCAGCCGAACGGCTCCAGCAGCCGGATCAGCGACTGGCCGATGCCGCCGCTGCCGATGATCGCGACCGTCGAACGGGCGAGCTCCCTGGAGCCGTTGGGCCCCCAGCTCTTCACTCTGGCCGCCCGGTACAGCCCCTTGGCCGCGGCCAGCATCATGGCCAGCGCGTGCTCGGCGACCTGCGGGCCGTACGAGCCGGTGGCGGCGGTGAAGACGGGGTCGTCGGTGACGACGCCGGCGGTGGTCCAGCGTTCGACGCCCGCGTGCGGCAGCTGCACCCAGGAGATGCCCTCGTGGATCATCGAACGCAGCTCGGCCGGGTCGTCGCTGCCGTAGTAGACGATCGCCTCGGCCTCCTCCAGGGGCACGACGCGCCCGCCTGCGCGGCGTACGGCGTCGATGAGCGCGGGTACGGGCTCGGGCCCGACGTGAACGGCGACGGTCATCGAGGGCGGCCTTCCGGTCGTAACTCATTGATCACGGGTGAGCATATATCGCACCCGATGCCGGGAGTTCGCCGCCATGACCGTACGTGATGCGGACGGGTCCGGCGCGGGTGCCCAGGTCCGCCGAGCATCAGCACGGCGCCCGGCCCAGGTACTCAGGCGGCTGAGCGCCCGCACGGCTCCCGGCGTGGGTGCTCAGCGGGCCTCGGCGAGGCGGGCGAGGAGGGCGGTGACGCGCTCGCCCGCCGCCTGGGCGCCGCCCGAGGTCAGGGCCGAGCCCATGCCGCAGGCGACGGCGCCGGCCGCGATCCAGTCGGGCGCGTTGTCGATCGTCACGCCGCCGGTGGGGATCGCGGGCGTCTGGGGCAGCGCGGCGCGTACGTCACGCAGCCAGGACGGCGACACGGCGGAGGCGGGGAAGATCTTGACCGCGTCCGCCCCCTCCTCCAATGCCCGGACGATCTCGCTCGGCGTGGCCACGCCGGGGAAGACGGGCACGCCGTAACGGTGGCCGGCGCGGATCACCTCGGGGTGGAGGTTGGGCGAGACCAGGAAGCGCGCCCCCACCTCGACGGCGGCGCGGGCGGCGGCGGCGTCGAGCACGGTGCCGGCCCCGATCAGCGCCTCGGGCCGCTGCTCGGTGAGCCGCGCGACGGCGGTGAGCGCGCGGGGCGTGGTGAGCGCCACCTCCACCGCGCGCAGCCCGGCGTCGAGCACCGCCTCGGCGGCGGCGACCGCCTCCTGCGGCCCCGCGCTCCTGACGATCCCGAACACCCGCTGCGCGGTGACGGCCTCGACGATCTCCCAGCGGTACATGACGTCCCTTCGATCGCGCCCCCGTGAAGGCGGCGGCTTGCGGTAACAGTCTCCCCGACCTCGCCGGAGGCGGCGGTCAGCGGTACACGGTCTCCCCCGCTTCGGTGAACCCGGCCAGCGCGCGGTCCAGGGCGGCCCGGTCGGGGAGCCCGTCGGTGTCGGTGGCGCACTGCACCACGAGTGCCGCCACGGCCGCCGCCTCGCGCAGGCACACCTCGTACGCCATCCCGCGCAGCAACCCGGACAGGAACCCGGCCGCGAAGGCGTCCCCCGCGCCGACCGGATCGGTGACGGGCACCGGGTACGCCTCCTGCCGCAGCGCCCCGCACGTGGCCGACTTGTCGCGGTGCTTGACCACGACGAGCCCGTCCAGGCCCGCCGGATCCACCTGGAGCAGCTCCAGCTCGTCCTCCCCCGCCAGCACCACGTCGGCCCGGCCGAGCAGCGGCGCGACCCGCTCCCGCCACAGCGCGGGCGGGCCCAGCTTGAGCCGGATGTTCGGGTCGAAGGAGACCAGCGCGCCCGCCTGCCGGGCCAGGTCGAGCAGCCGCAGCGTGGCCTGGTGCGCCGAGCCGGACAGCATGGGCGTGATCCCGGTGACGTGGACGATCCGCGCCCCCCGCACCATGTCGAACGTCAGCTCCTCCGGCTCCAGCCGGGAGGCGGCCGAGCCGGCGCGGTAGTACTGCACGTCGATGGCCCTGGCCGGATGGCTGTCACGCAGCAGCAGCCCGGTCGGCGCGGACGGGTCCGTGACGGCGTGGCGGGTGTCGACGCCCTCGGCGCGCAGCATGGCCAGCACGGACGCGCCGGCCGGATCGGCGCCGACCCGGCCGAGCCAGCGCACCTCGTGGCCGAGCCGGGCCAGGCCGGCGGCCACGTTGGTCTCCGCTCCCGCCACAGAGCGCCGGAACGTGGTGGCGCGTTCCAGCGGGATGCCCGGCTCGGCCAGCATCAGCAGCATCGCCTCACCGCACACCACGACACTCACGCTTCGAGCTCCCTGATCGTCTCTGCTCCACCGGGGGCGGTGAGCCGTACTATCAAATCACCTTTATTGCGACTTATCGGTCACCAGCCCCGCAGGCGGTTCCCTTGACCACGAGCCGCCCCTGAGTGACGCTGAAACAGGAGAACAGTGCGGGGGCATCACTCGTGAGGCGTCCATTCATCACCTTGCTGGCCGCCAACGCCCTGTCCACCACCGGCAACATGCTCTCCATCCTCGCCGTCCCGTGGTTCGTCCTGGACACGACCGGCAGCGCCGCCCTGACCGGGCTGGCCGCGTTCGCGATGACCTTTCCCATCGTCATCTCCGCCGCCTTCGGCGGCACGCTGGTGGACTGGCTCGGGTTCCGGGTCACGAGCGTGCTGTCCGACCTGGTCAGCGGCCTGCTCGTGCTGGCGCTGCCGGTGCTGTTCCTGACCGGCGGCCTGAGTTATCCGCTGCTCCTGGTGCTGCTGTTCCTGCGCTGGACGGCCTCCACTCCCGGGGAGACCGCGCGCAAGGCCATGCTGCCCGACCTCGCGGCGCTGGCCGGCGTGCCGATCGAGCGGGCGACCGCCGCCTACGACGGGGTGTACCGGGGCGCGGCGATGGTGGGCGCGCCGCTGGCCGGGGTGCTGATCCTCTGGCTCGGGCCGAGCCTGCCGCTGTTCGTGGACGGGGTCACGTTCCTGCTGTCCGCGCTGCTGGTGGCGGGCGGGGTGCCGCGGGTGGCCCGGCGCGAACGGGAGCGCGGCGGCTATCTGGACGGCCTGCGGGCGGGGCTGGCGTTCCTGTGGCGGGACCGGCTGCAGCTGAGCGCCACCGCGATGATCGTGGTGGTCAACCTGCTCGACACCGGTGTGACGCAGGTGCTGCTGGCCCTGTACGCGCGCGACGTGGTCGGCGATCCACGCGCGTTCGGCCTGCTCACAGGGGCGCTGGGAGCCGGCGCGGTGGCGGGGACGGTGGTGTACGGGGCGGTCGGCAGCCGATTACCGATGCGGCTGACGTACGGGCTGTGCTTCCTGGTGGCCGGGGTGCCGCGCGTGCTCGTGCTCGCCCTGGACGCGCCGTTCCTCGTCGCGATGGCGGTCACCGCCCTGTCCGGGTTCGCGGCAGGCGCGATCAACCCCATTCTGGGCATCCTGCAGTACGCCCGGATCCCCGTACGGATGCGGGCGAGGGTGATCGGGGCGATGACGGCGGCGGCGTACGCGGGCATGCCGGTGGGCGGCCTGCTGGCCGGGGCGCTGTCCACGCTGACCGGCCTCGAGACCACCCTGCTCGCCTTCACCGTGGTCTACGTGCTGATCTCGGTGCCGCCGTTCGTCCTGCGCACCTGGCGGGAACTGGACAGAGGCCGCCCGGCCGACGCCTGAACGCCCATCCGACCGGGGCGATCAGGCATCCGGCCGACGCCCGAGCAGGCGTCCGGCAGACGCGATCGGGCATCCGGACGACGCGTCAGAGGGTTCAGCCGGCGGCTCTGGCGAGCAGCAGCGGCTCGGTGATCGGAGACTCGTGGGTGCCGGTGACCGTGCAGGCGTGGGCGCCCGCGACCGCGCCCAGGCGGACGCACCGCTCCAGCGGCTCGCCGCGCAGGCTCCCGTACAGGAACCCGGAGACGAACGCGTCGCCGGCGCCGTTGCTGTCGGCCACCGGACCGGGCAGTGGCGCGGCCGGGAAGGCACGAACCTCACCCTCGCGGGAGAGCACCTCACCCTCGCGGACGCGCACCTCGCCCTCGCCGCCGCCGACGAGCACCTCGTCGCGGGTCAGGACGAGGCAGCCGTCGGCTCCGCGCATGCACACGACCGTGCGGGCGCGCCCGCGCGCGATCAGGTCGCGCATGACGGCGGGCGGGTCGGGCAGGGCCGCGGCCGACAGGAAGACCAGGTCGCAGCCGTAGGCGAAGTCCTTCTGGTAGCCGGCGGCGCCGTCCCAGTCGTGCAGGTCGGTGGAGAGCGGCACGCCGTCGAACTCGGGGATGAGGTGACGGCAGAAGTCCATGATCGACAGGTGCACGTGGCGGGGGCGCACGTCCGCGTACAACTGCCTGGGCATGAGCTCGCCGGGCGTCGCCTTGGCGTCGTAGAACGACGTGCGCCGGCCGTCGGGACCCACGAGCAGGACGCTGCGCCGGGTGCCCGCCTCAGCAGGACCCCAGCGGCAGTCGAGGTCGCGCAGCGCGTGGCGGATCAGCGCGCCCTGCGGGTCGTCGCCGATGAGATCGGCGAAGGCGACGCCGAGCCCGAGCGCGTGACAGCCGAGCGCGACGCCCGCGCCGGTGTTGCCGATCCGGTCGGTGACCGGCGGTACCTGATAGGTGTCGCGGTACGGGAGCGGCAGCTCGGGCACGTAGACCGTCGTGTCGACCCCGGCCCCGCCGAGGACGAGGACGTCGTGCCCGCTCACCGGTTGACCAGCGGCCCTGAGCCGGTGGAGCCGCGGACGACCAGCTCGGGCTGGAAGATCAGCTCGACGTGTTTGGCGGGGGCGCCGTTGACCTCTTCGAGCAGAGTCTGCACGGCCGCCGACGCCATCGCCCCGATCGGCTTGCGCACGGTCGTCAGCGGCGGATCGGTGAACGCGATCAGCGGCGAGTCGTCGAACCCGACCACGGACACCTCGCCCGGCACCGACAGCCCCTTCTGCCGGCACGCCCGGATCGCGCCCAGCGCCATCAGGTCGCTCGCGCACACGATGCCGGTGCAGCCGCGGTCGAGCAGCTGCGCGGCGGCGGCCTGCCCGCCCTCGACGGAAAACAGCGAGTGGGCGATCAGGTCGTCCGCGTCGCCCGCGCCGAGCAGCTGTGTCATGGCCTGCCGGTAGCCCTCGATCTTCCTGATCACCGGCACGAACCTGGGCGGCCCGAGCGCGATGCCGATCCGCTCGTGGCCGAGGTCTACCAGGTGCTGCACGGCCAGCCGCGCGGACAGGCGGTCGTCGGGCGAGATGAAGGGGGCGTCGATGTGCTCGCTGTAGCCGTCGACCAGCACGATCGGCAGGCCGCGGTCGGTGAGGCGGGTGTAGCGGTCCATCCGCGCGGTGGTGTCGGCGTGCAGCCCGGAGACGAACACGATGCCGCTGACGCCGCGATCGACGAGCAGCTCGGTGAACTCGTCCTCCGGCGCGCCGCCGGGCAGCTGGGTGCAGAGCACCGGCGTGTAGCCGTGCTGGGTCAGCGCCTTCTCGATGGCCTGCGCGAACGCGGGGAAGATCGGGTTGTCCAGCTCGGGCGTGACCAGGCCGACCAGCCCGTTGCTGCGCTGGCGCAGCCGGGGCGGGCGCTCGTAGCCCATCAGGTCGAGCGCGGTCATCACCGATTGGCGGGTGGCGGCCGAGACCCCGGGTTTGCCGTTGAGCACCCGGCTGACGGTGGCCTCGCTCACCCCGGCCTGGGCGGCGATGTCGGCGAGACGAGCGTGACCGTTCATGCCCTTACTTTACTTTCCGCCGGGCGGCCGAATCCGCTGCTACGGGGACATCGGAGGCGATCGTGAGCTCTCCTGAGACGTCGTGGCGCGCGCGGGTCCCGGCCTGGTGGATCACCGCATCCGGATGCCGAGCGACCATCGTCTCCCCTGCGCGCAACGCGTGCCTCCCCGGACGGTTCCCCATATGAAATCTCTTTCCGCAAATTTACGCAAGCCCTTTCTAACCCGAAATACGGAAATAACGGCGTACGGATGCCCAAAACCCCTGACCGAAACGCCGCCGAATGAGATTCTTTATCTCCAGGGTGGACATGTAGCGTTAAACCGCGATGTACTACCTCTTCAATCAGCCTCGTCCCAGGTGACACGCAAGGTGTGGGCCCATGAGCTCGGTCGTTCTCGACAAAGTGACCAAGGTGTATCCGGGCGGCTACCTGGCAGTCGACCGGCTGAGCCTTCAGGCCGATGACGGCGAGTTCCTCGTCCTCCTCGGCCCCTCAGGATGCGGCAAGTCCACGCTGCTCCGCATGATCGCCGGACTGGAGGAGATCACCGAAGGCGACCTGTGGCTGGACGGCGAGATGGCCAACCACCTGGCCCCGCGCGACCGTGACGTGGCGATGGTGTTCCAGAACGGCGCGCTCTACCCGCACAGGACCGTACGCGGGAACATCGCCTTCCCCCTGGAGATCGCCAAGTCGGACCCGTCGATGGTGCGCGAGCGCGTCACCGAGCTGTCCAAGGCGCTGCACATCGACGAGACCCTCGACCGCCGTCCCGGCACGCTCTCCGGCGGTCAGCGCCAGCGGGTGGCGATGGGCCGGGCGATCGTGCGCCAGCCGAAGCTCTTCCTCATGGACGAGCCGCTGTCGAACCTGGACGCCGGCATGCGCACCGAGCTGCGGATGGAGATCTCCTCGCTGGTCAGGTCGCTCGGCGTGACCACGATCTACGTCACGCACGACCAGGTGGAGGCTCTGACGCTGGCGGACCGGATCGCGATCCTGAATCGCGGCGTCCTGCAGGATGTCGGCACTCCGGCCCAGATTTACAACGATCCAGCGACGGCCTTCGTGGCGGCCTTCCTCAACTCCCAGCAGTTGAACCTTCTGGCGGCCGGGGTCAGGACGCCGCAGAACCAGTACGTCATGCTGGATTTCGGCCCGCACCGGCTCACGTTACCGTGGAGCGATCCCAGGGCGTACGCGATCTCGCAGCACACCGGCGGGCAGGTCCTGGTCGGGCTGCGGCCGGACGGGCTGGCTCCGGTGCCGGAGTCGTACGAGGGGCCGTCCTTCTACGGGCGGGTGCGGGCGCTGGAGTATCACGGGCACGAGTGGCTGGCGTACCTGGAGTGCGGGATGCCCGCCGTGCCGGTGCCCGAGCCGCCGGACCCGCGCCGGCGCGTCAACGGGGCCAGGAACGGGACGGGCAAGGTGTCGGGCATGATGCGCCGGCTCTTCTCGCCGCGGGTGCCGGAGCCGCAGGACCAGGAGCAGGTGGGCCAGAACACCAACAGCGGCATCCACCGCCGCTCCGACCTGATCGTCCGCCTCGGCAACCGGCCCGTCTGGCGCACCGGCGACGCCGCCAAGGTGGCGGTCGACCTCTCCCGCATCATGATCTTCACCTCGGACGGCACCCGCATCGACCCCCCGCGCCGCTAGCCGGGACCACCTTTCGCGTCCCGGGTCCGGTTGCTACGCGTCGTCGTCGGCCAGTTCACGGACGGTGCCACCGCCGGCCTCCAGACTGGCGATCGCCTCCGACAGCCGCCTGCGATTCTCGGGCGAGGCCATCAAGTGGAGCGTCTCGCGCGCCGACTCGTCCTCACGCCAAGACCGCATGACGACCCCCTCAGCCCTGGCGGTGCAGCCCGGTCAGCGTGCCGGGGTCAAAGGAGACGGGGAAGGGCACCACGGTCACCAGCACGTCACCCGCCTTCGCCTCGGCGACCAGCTCGTATCCCTGGGCGCGCAGCTCGAACACCTCGGCCCTGGGCGCGCCGTCACCCATGAGCTCGACCCGGACGAAGTGCGGAATGCCTCCCGCCGCATACTTGGGCGGCTTGATCTCGTAGTCACGACGGTGACTGCTCTTGCCCGGGCTGACGATCTCGACGACGCAGACGACGTCGGCCGAGGAGAGTTTGGCGACGCCTGAAAGCATCGCCTCTGCATGCCCCACCACGATGTCGGGGATCAACCCATCCTCACCGACTTCGAGGTTGCCCGTCTCCACCACTTCGTAGTCCTCAGGACGAGCGTCATCAAGGATGCGAAGCAGGCGCTTGGCTGCGATCGCGTGATCGTAGCCGGGCATGGGACTCACCAGAAAACTCCCGTCGATCAACTCGATGCGCTCCCCCGTTTCGGGCAGCCTCAACCAGTCCTCGACGGTGTAGTCGCCTGTATCCTGTGGCACGGCGAAAAGCCTGGCACGACCGGGCGGCGGATGAGCATCGAGCCAGCCGTCTTCCGGCAGAGCAGTCATCGCCTCATCGCCTTCCATGAGTGAGAGTCTGGCACGCCCCCAAGGCGGGGGCAAAGGGTAGCAGTCCAACTACGTCGAGTGACGAGATCACATTACCTCGCCTTTGCCAAGGTGCGCAGCCGTCCGCGCAAGTCCCGCAGGTCATCAGGAGATCGTCCAGCGGGAGCCGTCGGGGGTGTCCTCGATCGTGACGCCGCCGCGGGTCAACGCCGCGCGCAGGGCGTCGGCGACGTCGTAGCAGCCCTGGCCGCGCAGCTCGGCCCGCAGCGCGAGCAGCGGCTCCATCAGGGACGGGAGGGCCTGGGAGCGCTGGGTGGCGGTCGCGGCCAGCTCGCCGAGGCGGGCGATCAGCAGCCGCATCAGCTCTCTGGCCTGCTCGACCCCGCCGGAGTCCTCCTCCGTGTCGGCGGCCCACTTGACCATCTCCGCCTCCAGGTCGAGCACGGCCTGCGCCGCCGCCACCAGGTCGGGGCGGTCGGCGGCGGCCTTGAACAGCTCTTCGCAGGACTGGATCGACTCCTCCAGCGTCACCTCGGCGGGCAGAGTCTCCGGCTCGGGCAGGGCCGGGACGGGGCCGCCCGCGCCGCCCTCGGCCAGGCGGCGCAGCTCGGCCAGGTCGAGGCGGGTGCCGCTGGGCAGGACCGTCTGCGCGCCGGGCCGGCGCACGGTCAGACCGCCCCGGCCCGCGATCCGTACGGACTCGCTCTCCAGATCGATGACGAGCGCCGTGTGCTCGTCGAGACCGAGCACGGCGGTGCCGGGCGGCAGCTCGCGCTCCATGCGTGAGAGCCGGCGCTCGCCCAGGTAGCAGTAGCGGGTGTCGTGGGTGCCGCCCTCGGCGTTGTCGTAGTGGGGGATCAGCACGGCCTGCAGCCCCAGCGGCTCCAGCAGGTCGATGCCCTCGCGCCAGTGGGGCTCGGCGCCCACCTTGTAGATCTCGTAGACCGGCACCGTGGCCAGGCCCGCCGTGCAGGCCGCCGCCGAGGCCAGCACGGTCACCCCCTCGCGGGCCCTGACCCTGGCCCGCAGGTCGCCGGCCACGCCGGAGCCGGCCCACCGGTCGAGGGCGTAGGTGGGGCTGCCGGGGCCGGAGAACACCCAGTCGGCGCCGGTGATCGCGGGCGCCACCTCCACGTCCAGGCCGACGCTGCGGGCGAAATATTGGCAGGCGCGGGCGGATATGTCGGCGCGGTTTTCCTGAAAGGCGTAGGGAGTGTCGAGCAGCACGGCCCGCGCCCCCGCGCGCAGGGTCCGCGCCGCGGCGCGGTGGATCTCGACCATGGTCGGGCTCGTCTCGCCCGACCCCATCAGCACCAGCAAACCGGGCATGGCTGTCGGCCTCTCTCTCGCACGCCATCGACTACAACCCGGCTCACCGCGCTGGTGCAAGAGCGATGACGATATGCCTATGGAACGCACCTGCACATGATGGGCAGTAAGTTATGGGTGGTGACGGGAAGACACGTGATCTCGGTTGAGACGCTCATGCTACGGGTGGGCACCGACAGTCGCTGGGCCTATCGGCATGCCCTTACCCGGCCGCTACGTGGGGAGAGCCCCGACGAGACGGCGCGCCGGCTGAGCGGGGTCGCGCCCGGCGACCCGGACACGGTGCTGCATTCCACCAGCTGGCGCTACGAACCGGACGGGGAGATCGTCCTGACGTACGCGGTCTGCCCCGATCCGTCGCCCTGGCTGCCCGCGACCGAGGTGCCGGTGCTGGAGATCACCAGGGGCCAGGCGCCGGCGATGCCGTCACCGCAGAGCGTCACCCTGGCCAACGTGGTCGCGCACGCGGTCAGGCACCTGGCCTTCCTGCTGGCCGAGGACCCCGTCGTCGCCCGCGCCCTGTCCCGCCACCCGCGCGTCGGCGCCGCCCTGGGGCCGGTCACGGTATCGGCGTGAGATCCGCCGGCCGAGGTCCTGCATCGGCCGCTCGACGTACCGGTAGGTCAGCGCGCTGACGCCGACGAGCAGCGCCAGGGCCAGGGCGGTCATGGCCACCTGGTACGGCGCCTCCGCCCGCCGCAGATCGCCGCTGACCTGCACGAAGTACTTCAGCACCGGATGATGCACCAGGTAGAGCGAGTAGCTGATCAGCCCGAACCAGACCAGCACCCGGGGCAGCCGCCTGCCGCGCAGCGCCATCCCGCCCGCGAACGTGGCACCGGCCAGCGCGATCGTGGTGAACCACACGTCGGCCTGCACCCACCACCAGCCGCTCTCGATGGCCCACAGCGGCGCGATGCCGACCAGGACCGCGGTGACCGCCACCGGCCACAGCCGGCCGGTGCCGCGCTCCCACCGGTGCACGGCCGTACCCGCGAACATCACCGCCAGCACCGCCGCGCCCAGCCACGGCACCCGGCTGCTCATCAGCAGCAGCACCACCGCCATGACGCCCAGCACGCAGGCCGAGGCGGTACGGAACCGGCCCGCCACCACGCCCGTCAGCCCGACGACGAACACCGCGCACGACACGTACGCCGGCCACGCCCCCTTCAGCACCGCCCCCGACACGATCAGCCCGACCACGACCGCGGCCAGCGCGAAGAGCATCGACAGCAACCCGCTGCGATCGTGCCCGCGGGTCAGGAACAGCGCCGTGACCAGCAGGTAGAACACCATCTCGTACGAGAGCGTCCACATCGTGTCGGCCACCCCGCCCACGCTGACGACGTCGAGCAGCATGGTCGCGTGCGCCGCCACCGCGCTCCCGTCACGGGGAACGGCCTCCCGCACCGGCACCCACCAGGACAGGGCCAGCACCGCGACGATGACGCCGAGGTAGAGCGGGTAGAGGCGGAAGAAGCGGCTGATCCAGAAGGCGCGTACGTCGCCGTGGCGTTCCAGGGACGTGGGGATGATGTAGCCGCTGACCAGGAAGAACACCAGGATGCCGTAGACGCCCAGGTTGAACCAGTACGGTCGCAGGCCGGGCAGGAACCAGGGCAGGAGGTGCTCGGCCACCACCGCCAGGGCGCCGATGCCACGCAGGGCGTCCAGCCAGGCGAGCCTCGTGCCGACGGCCGGGGCCTTGGCGGCGGCCGGGGCCTGTTCCGTGACCGAGGTCTGTTCAGCGACCGGGGCCTGTCCGGTGACCGGGCTCTGGGCGGCGGCCGGGGTCTGGTCGGCGGCTGACGCGGAGGCCGGGGCAGGGGCGGACGCCGGTGCCGAAGCTGCGGCGGGAGCGCGGGAAGGGGTGGCGTCGGGATGCGGGGCGGCTGCGGACACCCGGCCCAACCTACCCGTTACGGGGTGAGTGATGCTGGGGTCTTTCCGTGGCCGGCGCCGCCGGATCCGGCCCGCGACCGGCTACGGGGTGTGGTGGTCGGCCAGGGGGGCGTGGTGGTCGGCGCCGTCAGGACCGTCCGGGTCGGTGTGCACCGTGGCGGCCCGCAGGCGCGGCAGGTCGTGGATGAGCCGGTGCTCGGCCCGTACCGCCACCTCGTGCGCGCGTACGACCGACATGTCGTGATCGACGAGGATCTCCACCTCGGCGTGCAGCGCGTGCCCGATCCACCGCAGCCGCACCGACTCCACCCGCCGCACCCCCTCCACCCCGGCCAGGACGTCTTCCGCCGCGTCCACCAGTGCGGGGTCGACGGCGTCCATGAGCCGGTGGTAGATCTCGCGCGCCGCGTCGCGCAGGACGTAGCAGATGGCGATCGTGATGAGCAGCCCCACGACGGGGTCGGCGAGCGGGAAGCCGAGCGCGGCGCCGCCCGCGCCCAGCAGGACGGCGAGCGAGGTGAAGCCGTCGGTCCTGGCGTGCAGGCCGTCGGCGACCAGGGCGGCCGAGCCGATCTCCCGCCCCACCTTGATGCGGTAGCGGGCCACCCACTCGTTCCCGGCGAACCCGATCACCGCCGCCGCGGCCACCCACCCCACGGCCCTGATCTCCTGGGGGTCCAGCAGCCGCAGGACGGCCTCGTACCCGGCCAGAGCCGCGGAGGCGGTGATGAGCAGCACGATGATGATGCCCGCCAGGTCCTCCGCCCGGCCGTAGCCGTAGGTGTAGCGGCGGGTGGCGGCGCGGCGGCCGAGCGAGAACGCGATGGCCAGCGGCACGGCGGTGAGCGCGTCGGCCAGGTTGTGCAGGGTGTCGCCGAGCAGCGCGACCGAGCCGGAGGCGACGACGATGACCGCCTGGACGGCGGCGGTGACCATGAGGACGGCGAACGAGATGGCCAGCACCCGCATGCCGCGGCTGCTGGACTCCAGTGCGGTATCCGTCTTGCCGGCGGAGTCGTGGCTGTGCGGGGTCACGGCGTGCGCGACCCACCCCAGCACCGCCTTGATCCCCCGCCTCCGCTGATGGCCGTGACCGTGGCCGTGACCGGGGTCGTGCTCGGGGTCGTGCTCGGGGTCGTGCTCGGGCCCGGGGTTGTGCCCGTGACCGTGGCCGTGGTCATGGTCGGGAACGGGGTCGTGGTCGTGATGGTGCGCCGACGGGCCGGTGTTCGGCTGGTCACCCATGGCATCCCCCGATCACGCACGTCATCCCTTCGAGCAGGATAAGGCCCCCTACCAGCCCACCTTCCCCTTGCCGGAGATCAGCGCGCGGGCGATGACCAGGCGCTGGACGTCGTTGGTGCCCTCGCCGATCGCCATCAGCGGCGCGTCCCGGTAGAGCCGTTCGACGACGAACTCCTGCGAGTACCCGTACCCGCCGTGGATCCGCATCGCCTCCAGCGACGCCTTGAGCGCCACCTCGGAGGCGAAGTACTTGGCCATGCCCGCCTCCATGTCCACCCGCTTGCCGCCGTCGGCCTGGGAGGCGGCCCAGTACGTGAGCAGCCGGGCGGCCTGGATCTCGGTGGCCAGGTCGGCGAGCTTGAGCTGGACGGCCTGGAAGTCGGCGATCGGCTGCCCGAACGCGGTGCGCTCGCGCGAGTAGGCCAGCGCGGCGTCGTACGCGGCCTGGGCCACGCCGACGGCGCGGGCGGCGATGTTGATCCGCCCGATCTCCAGCCCGCCCAGCACCTGCTGCATGCCCCGCCCCTCGACGCCGCCGAGCAGGCACGAGACCGGCACGCGTACCTCGTCGAGCACCACCTCGCACGTCTCGGTGCCCTTGTAGCCGAGCTTGGGCAGGTCGCGGCTGACGCCGAAGCCGGCGGACGAGGGGTCGACGAGCAGCACCGACATGCCCTTGTGCGCGGGTTCGGTGATGGAGGTCTTGACCAGCACGGGCAGCGGATCGGCGTGGCGGGCGTTGGTGATCCACGTCTTGGTGCCGGTGACGACGTAGTGGTCGCCGTCGCGTACCGCCCTGGTCTGGATCCCCTGCAGGTCGGTGCCCGCGCCGGGCTCGGTCAGCGCGATCCCGGTACGGCGGGCGCCGCTCGCCAGGTCGGCGAGGTGCAGCCGCTTCTGCTCCTCGGTGCCGTGGCGGGCGATCATCCAGCAGGCCAGCGAGTGGGAGCCGATGGTGCCGGCCACGCCCATCCAGCCGCGCGCGATCTCCTCGAAGACCAGCGCGAACGAGACCATGTCGGCCGCCATGCCGCCGTACTCCTCCGGCACGGACAGCCCGAACAGTCCCATCCGCTTCATCTTGTCGACGATCTCGGTGGGATAGCGGCCGGAGTGCTCCCACTCGGTGGCCACCGGCAGGATCTCCTTGTCCACGAACGCGCGCAGGGTCTCGCGGAACGCCTTCTGCTCGTCGGTCAGCTCGAAGTCCATGTGCCTCTTCTCAGAGCGGTCCGGTCTTGGCCTGGGGGAAGTAGCCCTTGTCGTGCGGGGCGTCGCGTTTGTAGACCATGACGGTCCGCGTCCACGACATGACCTCGTCGCCGTCCTGGTTGAGCCCGCGCGTGTAGCAGGTGACGATCCCTGCGTACGGGCGCGACTTCGACTCCCGCTTGCCGGTCACCTTGGACTCGGCGTAGAGGGTGTCGCCCACAAAGACGGGGTGGGTGAGCTTGATGCCGTCCCAGCCCAGGTTCATGATCGCGGTCTGGCTGACGTCGATGACCGACAGGCCGAGCACGATGGCCACGCTCAGCCCGGAGTTCACGATGATCTTTCCGGTGGGGGCCTTGGCGGCGAAGTGGGCGTTGAAGTGGTTCTGGTTGGTGTTCATGGTCAGCAACGTGAACCAGGTGTTGTCCGACTCGCCGATCGTCCGCCCCATGGGGTGCTGGTAGACGTCCCCAATGGTGAAGTCCTCGTAGTAGCGGCCGATGCTGGGCTCGTGGACGGTCACGTGCGGCTCCTGTTCACCGACGATCAGACCGATCACGTTAGTGACCAGATGATTGTTCGGTCAATCACCCGCGCGCGCGGGCCCCGAGCACCCGCGCGCCGTGGGCGCCTACGCGCGGGCCGCGAGCTTGGCCACCACGTCGACGATGCGGGCGGCGCGCTCCACCTCGGCGCGGTGGAACACCGGCCCGTCGGCGCGGGCGACCACCACGTGCAGCCCGGCGGTGACGACGGGCAGCAGCAGCAACTGCATCTCCTTGGCGTCCACGGTGATGGCCCGCGGCGGCTGCTGGGGCAGCTCGAACTCGGCGGGCGCGGCCATGGAGGCATGCTGGACGGCGCCGTCGGCCACCGCCAGCGACCATTCGGCGCCGCAGAGGCCCGGCAGCGCGTCCACCAGCGTGGCGTAACCCCTGGCGGGTTCGGCGGCGACGTGCATGAGCAGGTCGTAGTCGGGCGCCGAGCCGGGCATCTCCCTGGTGGGCCAGACCCCCTCGACGCGTACGCCCGGCATGGCGGACATCCGGTCGCGCACCTCGGCCGCGCTCACCTGTCCCGGCCAGGAGACGGTGAAGTCGTCCACGGCCCGGCCGGCCTCCCGTTCCAGGACGGTGACCTGGAGGATGTCCGCCCCCAGCGCGCCCAGCGCCTTCGCGACCTGACCGAGACCGCCCGGCCGGTCCGGCAACGACACCCTCAGCCGCAGCAGCATTGCCGCCTCCCTTCCGAAGGCTCCCACATTGCCGCGCAAAGGTTTCCAGGATGTTCCATGCATATGTCGCACATGCTGCGCTTATATCCCAGGATGACGCGTTAAGTCCGGATTGTCGATAAAGGGCGGTTGCGGTTTTCGCAGGCCAGCGGGTGGTCATCGCCCATGCCCAGTCCTCCCACCGGACCACCCCGGCCGGCCGCGCGGTGTGACGCGGCTCTCGGGCCGCGGAGTTGCGTTGGAAAATCCAACCCACCTAGAGTGGGTTTGGTTTTCCAACTGACAAGGAGGCCGCGATGCGCGACGCCGTGATCGTGGAGGCCGTACGCACCCCGATCGGCAAGGGCAAACCCGGCGGCGCCCTGGCCGGGGTGCACCCGGTGGACCTGCTCGCCCATGCCCTGAGCGCCCTGGTAGAGCGCGCCGGGATCGATCCGTCCCTGGTGGACGACGTGATCGGCGGCTCCGTCGACCAGGTGGGCGAGCAGGCCATGAACACCACCCGCAACGCCTGGCTGGCCGCCGGGCTGCCGGAGTCCGTGCCCGCGGTCACCGTGGACCGTCAGTGCGGCTCGTCCCAGCAGGCCGTGCACTTCGCCGCCCAGGGGGTGATGTCCGGCGCGTACGACCTGGTCGTGGCCTGCGGGGTGGAGTCGATGAGCCGCGTCCCCATGTGGTCGAACGTGCCTCCTGGGGCCGACCCGTTCGGCGCCGCCCTGGCCGCCCGCTTCCCCGGGGGCCTGGTGCCGCAGGGCATCAGCGCCGAGCTGATCGCCGCCAAGTGGTCGCTCGGCCGCGAGCGGCTCGACGCGTTCTCGGCCCGTTCGCACGCCAGGGCCGCCGCCGCCTCGTTCTCCGCCGAGCTCGCCCCGCTGGCGGGCCTCGACCGGGACGAGTCGGTACGCCCCTCCACCACGGAGGAGATCCTGGCCGGTCTGAAGCCCGCCTTCGCCGACCCCGGCTACGCCGAGCGGTTCCCGCAGATCGACTGGTCGGTCACCGCGGGCAACTCCAGCCCGATCAACGACGGGGCGGCGGCCGTGCTCGTCACCACCTCGGCGACGGCGGCCCGCCTCGGCCTCAAACCGCTGGCCCGGCTGCACAGCTTCGCCGTCACCGGGTCCGACCCGATTCTCATGCTCACCGGCGTGATCCCGGCGACGGAGAAGGTCCTGCGCCGGGCGGGGCTGCGGCTGGCCGACATCGACCTGTTCGAGGTCAACGAGGCGTTCGCGAGCGTCGTCCTGGCCTGGGAGCAGGAGACCGGCGCCGACCCGGCCAAGGTCAACGTCAAGGGCGGCGCCATCGCCCTCGGCCATCCTCTGGGCGCCAGTGGCGCCCGCATCACCACCACTCTCGTCCACGCCATGCAAGAGCACGGCGCCCGTTACGCACTGCAGACCATGTGCGAGGCGGGCGGCCTGGCCAACGCCCTCATATTGGAGCGAACCTCATGAAGATCTCCGGCAGTGTCGCCCTCGTCACCGGCGCGAACCGCGGCCTCGGCGCCGTCTTTGCCCGTGCCCTCCTGGACCGCGGGGCCCGCACGGTGTACGCCGCCGCCAGGAACCCGGACTCGATCACCGGCCAGGGCCTGACCCCGATCGCGCTCGACGTCACCGACCCCGCCTCCGTGGCGGCCGCCGCCGAACGCTACGCCGACGTCGACCTCCTGATCAACAACGCGGGCGTGTCCATCGGCGGCGGCAGCGTGGAGTCGGCCCGCGCGGAGATGGAGGTCAACTACTTCGGCCCGCTCACCATGAGCCGCGCCTTCGCCCCCGTGCTGGCCGGCAACGGCGGCGGCGCGCTGGTGAACATCCTGTCGGTGCTGTCGTGGGTGACGTTCCCGCGGCCGAAGACGTACGCGGCGTCGAAGGCGGCGGCGTGGTCGCTGACGAACGCGCTGCGGCTGGAGCTGCGCGAGCAGGGCACCCACGTGCTCGGGGTGCACGCCGGCTACATCGACACCGACATGGCCGCCGACATCACCGGCCCCAAGATCAGCCCGGAGGACGTGGTGGTCCAGGCGCTCGACGGGCTGGAGGCGGGCGCGTACGAGGTGCTCGCCGACGACGTCAGCCGCAACGTCAGGGCCGGCCTGTCGGGCGGCCTGGAGCTGCTGTATCCGGAGCTCGTCACGCCCTCTCAGGACGTCTCCGCCTGATCAGGTCGCTGAACGGGCCCGCCTGATCCGCTGGGTCCTCCCGGCGGATCAGGTGTACGGCGAGCAGGGTGAGCCGGGTCCAGCCGGTCACGATGAGGCCCCGCTGCACCAGGCCCGCGTTGGCGGCGTCGTCCGTGAACGCCTGCCCGTACACCGGGAAGAGGACGAGCGTCGCCACCGCCGTGACCGACGAGTAGAGCCGCCACCAGCCCTTGAGCCGGATCGCGACCGCCACGCACGCGACGGGCAGTCCGAAGAAGACCGGCAGGGACGCCAGGTCGTGCGCAGTGTGGTGCCGGCTGCCGGTCATGACGACCCCTTCCGGGGATCCGGGCGGATGACCCTGCATCGGGTCCATCACGAACACGCCCGCGCCGATCAGCCCGATCGGCACGGCCGCCCACCCCGACGCCGGGCTGCGGCGCACACCCGCCGCGAAGGCCGTGATGAGCAAGCCGCAGAACAGCAGCCTTCTGGTGGTCATCGAACCTCTCCTGCGTGGACGAGTTGCGCGACGTCCTGGCGGTCCTGCGTGACGGCGAGCCCGCCGCCACCCGGCCCCAGCCCGGCCTGGCCGACCTGCCCCGCCTCGTCGCGGAGGCCGAGGCGGCGGGCCAGCGGGTCGACTACTCGGCCGGGGACGAGGTGGCGAGGCAGGCGCCGAGATCACCGCGCGCCTGCACCTGTCGGTCGGAGCGGTCAAAGCGCACATCTCCAGCGCGCTCACCAAGCTCGGGCTGACCAACCGCACCCAGCTCGCGGTGCTGGCCCACGACGCCCGCGAGACCCACGACCTCGGCCCCTGACCGGCCGCCCGGGTCAGCCCGTGGCT
Organism: Nonomuraea fuscirosea; assembly: GCF_035917475.1. Taxonomy (NCBI): domain Bacteria; kingdom Bacillati; phylum Actinomycetota; class Actinomycetes; order Streptosporangiales; family Streptosporangiaceae; genus Nonomuraea; species Nonomuraea fuscirosea. Next base: position 5,687,279 of record NZ_CP109074.1, read on the forward strand.
TCCCAGACGGCTTCGAAGGTCTCGCAGGGGATCTCGGTCAGTTCCCAGATCTCCAGCGGCTGGTCGGTGAGGAAGCCGGCCTCGTCCTGGAGGTGCCGCCACCAGTAGCGGCGGGCGGTCCGGTCGGCGCCGACCTCGACCTGGCGCACCGCCCACTGCTCGCCGTCGCCCTCGACACTCTCGAACAGCCAGGCGCGCCCGTCCTCGTCGCCCATGTGCCAGTAGCGGCGCGGGTTGTCGGACTCGGCGAGCTGCCGCACGAGCGGCTGGCGAAGATCTGGAACCACGGGGCCCACTCTAGAACGTCGGGAGCGGGGCTCAGCGCTGGTAGGCACCGGCGTCGGGTGCGGCGGGCAGGGCCTTGCCCTTGACGTCCTTGCCGAACGCCTTGCCGCCGTACCACCTCGGGGTGAGGAGCAGGCCGCGGCCGAGCGCCGGGGAGCCGGGGCGCAGGCGCAGGTCTGTGCGGGAGACGAACTTCGGGTCGGCCATGACCGACTTCGGCCCGAGCTTGAACCGGGCGGAGCGGCCCTTGTAGACGCCGCCGTCCTCGTCGGCGCCTGAGCCGTCCTCCCAGCCGGCCTCCCCGCCGACCGCGATCACGTTGTTGCGCAGCTTGAGTATCGACGGCGAGCAGCCGTCGTGGCAGGACCAGCCGATGGTGTCCCTGGCGGGCAGGTAGACCGAGTTGTGCACGGCGACCGTGCCCTTGACCGGGCCGACGATGTGGCGGGGGCCGCGGGTGATGAGGAAGGAGCCGCGGCTGCGGGAGGAGGTGACGACGTTGAAGGCGAAGACGTTGCCGGTGGCGGTCTTGCCCTTCTGGGCGCCGAGTTCGGTGAAGGTCTCGTTGTTCCTCGCGACGTTGTGGGTGACGCGGTTGCGGTCGCCGTTGTAGATCTCTACGGCGGCCCCGTCGGTGCCGTAGTCCTTGCTCTTGGCGAAGCTGCCGGTGATGGTGTTGCCGGTCACCACGTTGTCGTCGCCGTTGAGCAGCACGCCGAAGGCGCCGGAGTCGTTGTCGCCGCCCTCGTCGTTGACGCTCATCCGGTTGTTGTCGGTCAGGACGCTGTCGCGGATGGTGTTGCGCGATCCGGACGCCGGGACGTAGACGCCGGTGATGTTGTGGTCGGCCTGCACGCCGATCAGCTCGTTGGAGTCGCCGCCGATGGCGAAGCCGGCCCAGCGGCAGCGGGAGGCGCGCAGGCCGCTGATCCGCCAGTGGTCACCCTTCACGCTGACGCAGTCGGCCTCGTCGCCGGTGATGGTGGCCAGGGCGCCCTTGCCGTACGACTTGACGGTGATGGGCTCGGCCGCGGTGCCGCTGGCCTCCAGCGTGAGCGGCCCGGTGAACTTGCCGCCGCGCTTGAACAGGACGGTGTCGCCGGGCTTGAGCTCGGCCGCGTTGACCTTCTCCAGCGACTTCCAGGCGGCCGCGGCGCTGGTGCCGGCCGCGCCGTCGCTCCCCGCCCGCGAGTCGACGTAGTACGTGGTGCCCGCCTGTGCTGCGAGGGCCGCGGACGGTACGGCAGGCAGGAGCGAGGCCATCACGGCTACGGACAGCAACCTCATAACAGGCACACCACTATCTAGTTGGGGGACACGGAGGATCAGCAGGGGCCACCGTAGCGTGATGGGTGTGGCAGGCGCCACAGACGTTACGAAGGTGTTCACTTGGCATGACGCCGCCGTTAGAGACGGTGGGAGCCCCTGTGGACGCGGGTGCGGGAGGGCGGTCTCGCCGGTACACGGTGTGCATGATGCACACACTCTCCGTGAACATGACGAGCGCGCAGGGGAAAGCCGTGGAAGAACTTGCGCAAGAACGTCGTCACCGAGCGCTCATCTGACCTGCTCAGCCTCCCCGCCGGCCCCCGAGGGCAGATCTGCAACTTTCCGCAACTTACACTTGACCGCTCGCGGGTGATCGCGACATCGTTGACCAGAAAATCCCCCGGCATCCGGGTCATCCCAGAAGAAGGACAATCATGCTCGGCACTGACGACTGGTGGCGTGACGCCGTCGTGTACCAGGTCTACCCCCGCAGCTTCGCCGACTCCGACGGCGACGGCATGGGAGATCTGGCCGGCGTGCGCGAGCGCCTGGGATACCTGTCGGAGCTGGGCGTGGACGCCGTCTGGCTGAGCCCCTTCTACACCTCCCCCATGGCCGACGGCGGCTACGACGTGGCCGACTACCGCGACGTGGACCCCATGTTCGGCACGCTCGCCGACTTCGACGGGCTGGTCGCCGACGCCCACGGCCGGGGCATCAGGGTCATCGTGGACCTGGTGCCCAACCACTCCTCCGACCAGCACCCCTGGTTCAAGCAGGGGCTGCGCGAGCGGTACATGTTCCGCGACCGGCCCAACGACTGGGAGTCGATCTTCGGCGGCCCGGCGTGGACGCAGGTCGAGGACGGCTCGTGGTACCTGCACCTGTTCGCTCCCGAGCAGCCGGACCTCAACTGGGACAACCCGGACGTGCGAGCCGAGTTCCGCGACATCCTGCGCTTCTGGCTCGACCGGGGCGTGGACGGCTTCCGCATCGACGTGGCGCACGGCATGATCAAGGCCGAAGGGCTGCCCGACGTGGGACAGAAGGACGGGCCGCAGGCCGAGATGCTGGGCGACGAGCAGGTGCCCTACTTCGACCAGGACGGCGTGCACGACATCTACCGCGAGTGGCGGCCGATCCTCGACTCCTACCCCGGCGGGCGGATGGCGGTGGCCGAGGCGTGGGTGTCCTCACCCGAGCGGCTGGCCCGTTACGTGGGGCCCGACGAGCTGCACCAGGCGTTCAACTTCGAGTTCATGATGGCGGACTTCCACGCGAAGTCGTTCCGTACCGTGATCGAGAAGTCGCTGAAGGAGGCCGATCTGGTCGGCGCGCCCACCACGTGGGTGCTGTCCAACCACGACAAGCCGCGGCACGTCACCCGCCACGGCGGGCTCGCCCGCGCCCGGGCGGCGACGCTGCTCATGCTGGCCCTGCCCGGCTCGGCCTACCTCTACAACGGCGAGGAGCTGGGCCTGCCGGAGGTGCTCGACCTGCCGGACGAGCTGCGCCAGGACCCGGCGTTCCTGCGGCGCGGCGAGAGCCGCGACGGCTGCCGCGTGCCGATCCCGTGGACCTCCTCGGGCGACCTGGGCTGGCGCGAGCCGTGGCTGCCGATCCCGGCGGAGTGGGCGGCGCTGTCGGCCGAGGCGCAGGAGGACGACCCCGCCTCGACGCTGAACCTCTACCGGGCCGCGCTGAAGCTGCGCAAGGCGCATCCCGCGCTCGGCGGCGGCACGCTGACGTGGCTGGACTCCCCCAAGGACGTGCTGGTCATCGAGCGCGATCCGGGGCTGGTCGTGGCCCTCAACACGGGCGAGACGCCGGTACGGCTCGACGTGCGGGGCGAGGTGCTGCTGTCCAGCGGCCCGCTCGCCGCCGACGGGATGCTCCCGCCGGACACGACGGTCTGGCTCCAGCGCTGACGGTTACGTTCCGAAGCCGACGTCTCACTCCAGCGCGGACGGTTGGTGCAATCTTTCCCTTTTCACGTGAAATGCCCGACATAGCGGAGTAATCACTCTCGGTAGCCTCGGGGGATGGCACCCTGGTGGGCCAGGTCCCTGCGCGCACGCGTCACCCTCATCGCGACGGCCGTAGCCGCCCTCGTGCTCATTCCCGTGGGCATCGTCGGCGTCGTCGCGGCCCGGTCCATGGTCACCGCCAGCGTGTTCGGCCAGACCAGGGACGCCGCCGAGCGGGTCGCGTTCGAGATGCGCGGCGGCAGCCTGCCCACGGGCGCCGCCATCCCCGTGCCCATCCCGTCCGTCGACCTGATCCAGGTGGTCGGGCCTGAAGGGCGCCTGATGGCCAGCAGCGACGCGGCCAGGAACCTGCCGCCGCTCAGCGACGTGCGCCCCACCGCCGAGAACCGGATCGTCAACACCACCACCTGCCTGCCGACGGAGTGCGTGCACCTGACGGCGGTGCGGGTGAGCCCCTTCGACGACTCCCCCGTCGTCTACGCCGGCCGCAGCACTCCCGAGGTGCTGTCGACCCGGATCCTCGAGGTCGTCGTGCTCGGGGAGGTCGCCCTGCTCATCGCGCTGGCCGGATGGGCGACGTGGCTGGTCACCGGCAGGGCGTTGCGGCCGGTGGCGGCCATGCGGACCGAGCTGGACGCCGTGCACGCCGGAGACCTCAGCCACCGCGTGATCGAGCCGCCGGGCGACGACGAGGTGGCCCAGCTCGCCCGCTCCATCAACGGGACGCTGGCCCGCCTGGAGCACTCGGCCGAGCAGCAGCGCCAGTTCGCCTCCGACGCCTCGCACGAGCTGCGCACCCCGATCGCCGGGCTGCGCGCCCAGCTGGAGAGCGCCCAGCTCTATCCGGACGACACCGACATCGAGGCGCTGGTGGACAGCGCGCTGCGCGACACCGACCGGCTGGAGGTCATCATCAGCGACCTGCTGCTGCTGGCCAGGATCGGCTCCCGGGTGGACGTGGTCAAGGAGCCCGTCGACCTGGCCGACCTGGTACGCCATGAGCTGGCCGTGCGCAGCGACAAGCTGCCCGTCCAGACGGACCTGACCGAGGGAGTCATGGTCGAGGGTGTACGCCTCCAGCTCGCCAGGGTCCTGACGAACCTGCTGGACAACGCCCAGCGGCACGCCGAGCACACCGTACGGGTGGAGGTGGGCCGCGAGCCGGGCCCGGGGGCGGGCACCGCCGTGCTGGCGGTCGAGAACGACGGCGTGGAGATCTCTGTAGGCGACCGCGAGCGCATCTTCGAACGGTTCACCCGCCTGGACGCCGCCCGCGACCGCGACTCGGGCGGCACGGGACTGGGCCTGGCCATCGCCAGGGACGTGGCGCTGGCCCATCGCGGCCAGATCTGTGTGGAGGACTGCGCGGGCGGCGCGAGATTCGTGCTGCGGCTGCCGGCCGTGGGCCGGCAGCCGCGTTAGATGGGCCCGGTACGGCTAGGCCGGCGACATCTCCTTCTCGGGCTCCCCGCGCGGACCTTCGGAGGCGGGCGTGTCACCGGGGTCGTCCAGCAGTGTGGCCTCGTCGAACGGCGCCTGCCCGGCCAGCACCCGTCCGGCGCGCTCCCGGTCGAACTCCCCGGTCCAGGTGCCGACGAGTACGGTGGCCACGGCGTTGCCGGCGAAGTTCGTCAGCGCCCTGGCCTCGGACATGAACCGGTCGATGCCCACGATGAGGCCCACGCCGTCCACCAGCTCGGGCCGGTGCGCCTGCAGGCCGCCGGCCAGCGTGGCCAGGCCCGCGCCGGTGACGCCGGCCGCGCCCTTGGAGGCGATCATCATGAAAAGCAGCAGCGCCACCTGCTCCCCGAACTCCAGCGGCGAGCCGGTCGCCGAGGCGATGAACAGCGTGGCCATGGTCAGGTAGATCGCGGTGCCGTCGAGGTTGAAGGAGTAGCCGGTCGGCACCGTGATGCCGGCCACGGTCTTGCTCACGCCCAGGTGCTCCATCTTGGCGATGAGCCGGGGCAGGGCGGTCTCCGACGACGAGGTGGACAGGATCAGCAGGAACTCGCGGCCCAGGTAGCTCAGCAGCGACCACAGGTTGATCCGCGCGACGGCCCAGAGGAGCGCGCCCAGCACCACGCCGACGAACAGCACGCAGGTGACGTAGAAGGCGATCATGATGATGGCCAGGCTCTTGAGCGCCTCGATGCCGGTGGCGCCCACGACGGCCGCGATCGCCCCGAACGCGCCCACCGGCGCGGCCCACATGATCATGGCGAGGACTCGGAACACGAGCCGCTGGAAGTGCTCGATCCCGCGCAGGATCGGCGCGCCCTTGGGTCCCATGGCCTGCAGCGCGAACCCGGTCAGCAGCGCGACCAGCAGCGCCTGCAGCACGGAGCCGTCGGTCAGCGCCGACACGACCGTCTTGGGGATGACGCCGAGCAGGAAGTCGACCGTGCTCGCCTCCGCGCCCTTGGCCGCCTCGGCCTCGGCCGCCTGCCTGGCGGTGTCGGTGATGTGCAGGCCGGAGCCGGGATCGATGACGTTGCCCACGGCCAGGCCGATGACCAGCGCTACCGTGGACATGACGATGAAGTAGCCGAGGGCGAGGCCGCCGACCTTGCCGACCTGGGCGGCCTGGCGCACCGAGCCGATGCCGAGCACGATGGTGCAGAAGATGATCGGGCCGATCACCATCTGGATCAGGGCCACGAATCCGGTGCCGAGGGGTTTGAGCTCCTTGCCCACGTCCGGCCAGACGAAGCCGACCAGGATCCCGAGCAGGACCGCCACGATGACGGCCAGATAGAGATAACGAGTGCGATCGCGCATAGGGGGGCTGCTCCGGCGTTTTGGAGGGACCTTCTTGATGTGCGAATATGCGCCTCACCAGTGATGCAGGTCACCATTGCGTAAGTTTCGTTCACGGGAGAGTGCTCAGATGCGGCGCTGGAGCCTGGCCGGGCAGATGCTGGTCCTGCAGCTGCTCGTGGTCGCCGTCACCGTGGCGGGCGGCGCGGTGCTCGCGCTGGTGCAGGCCAGGGAGGTGCTGACCGAGGACGCGGGCCGCACGGCGAGCGCCGTGGCGCTGAGTGTGGCGGTCTCGCCGGACGTGCTGGCCGCCCTGGACGAGCCGGACCCGAGCCTGCGGCTGCAGCCGTACGCCGAACGGGTGCGCCTGGCGACGGGCGTCGACTTCATCACCATCATGCGGCCGGACGGCACCCGCTACACCCACCCCAACCCGGCCGAGATCGGCAAGCGGTTCCTCGGGCACACCGGACGGGCGCTGGCGGGCGAGACGTTCACCGAGACCTACACCGGCACGCTCGGCGCCTCCAGGAGGGCGGTGACGCCGGTCGTGTCGGGCGGCCGGGTGCGGGCCCTGGTCAGCGCCGGCATCACGATCGACAGGATCAGCGCAAGGCTGCGCGACCAGCTCGCCTGGGGCGCGCTCGTCATCGCGCTCGCGCTGTCGCTGGGCGCGGCCGGCACCTGGCTGGTCACCGCGCGGCTGCGCCGCCAGACGCACGGGCTCGGCCCGGTCGAACTGGGCCGCATCCACGAGCACCACGACGCCGTCCTGCACGCCGTCAGGGAGGGCCTGCTGCTGGTCGGCAAAGACGGCACGCTGACGCTGTGCAACGACGCGGCCAGGCAGCTGCTCGGACTGCCCGCCGACGCCGAGGGCCGGCACGTGGGCGAGATGGGGCTGGGCGAGCTGCTCACCGGCGCGGAGGAGCGGGTCCACCTGGTCGGTGACCGGGTGCTGGCCGTCAACAGCGCGGCCAGCCGGCTCGGGACGGTCGTCACCGTACGCGACCACACGGAGCTGCAGGCGCTGACCGGCCAGCTCGACGCCGAGCGCGGCTTCGCCGACTCGCTGCGCTCGGCCGCGCACGAGGCGGCCAACCGGCTGCACACGGTGATCACGCTGGTGGAGCTGGGCCGTACGGAGCAGGCGGTGGCGCTGGGCACGGCGGAGCTGCGGGCGGCGCAGGAGCTGACCGACCGGGTGGTGGGCTCGGTCCGCGAGCCGGTGCTGGCGGCACTGCTGCTGGGCAAGAGCGCCGAGGCCGCCGAGCGCGGCGCCGAGCTGGTGATCAGCCAGGACAGCGAGCTGGACGACCCGGGCCTGGACCCGCGCGAGCTGGTGACGATCGTGGGCAACCTGATCGACAACGCGCTCGACGCGGCGGGCCGGGTCGAGGTGCGGCTGCGGGGCGGGGAGGAGGAGGTCGTGATCAGGGTGGCCGACGACGGGCCAGGACCGGCCGACCTGGCCGCGTTCGAGAAGGGCTGGACCACCAAGGGCGACGGGCACGGGCTCGGCCTGGCGCTGGTCGGGCAGGCGGTGCGGCGGCTGGGCGGCTCCATCGAGATGGCCGGCTCCACGTTCACGGTGAGGTTGCCGGTGCCATGACGATCTCCGTGCTGGTGGTCGAGGACGAGGAGATCACCGCCGAGGCGAACCGCATCTACGTGGAGCGGGTGCCCGGGTTCGAGGTGGCCGGCGTGGTCAGGTCCGGCGGGGAGGCGCTGCGCTTCCTGCGCGGGCGGCCGGTGGACCTCATCCTGCTCGACCTCTACCTGCCCGACATGCACGGGCTGGAGGTGTGCCGGGCGGTGCGCGCGGGCGGCCTCATGTGCGACGTCATCGCGGTCACCTCCGCGCGCGATCTGGCCATGGTGCGCTCGGCGGTGTCGCTGGGGATCTCCCAGTACCTGCTCAAGCCGTTCACGTACGCGACACTCGCCGAGAAGCTGACCCGTTACGCCCGGTTCAAGCAGGAGGCGGGCGGCGGCGCCACCGCGGTCGGGCAGGGCGACGTGGACCGTGTGCTCGGCACGCTGCGCGGCTCGTCCGAGCTGCCCAAGGGCATGGCCCGCGACACCCTCGACGGCGTGGCCGCCCGGTTGCGCGAGCACCCCGGCGGGGCCGGCGCGCAGGCCGTGGCCGACGCGGTCGGAGTGTCCAGGGTGACGGCGCGGCGCTACCTGGAATACCTGGTGGAGCTGGGGGTGGCGGTCCGCATCCCGCAGTACGGCGGAGTGGGCCGGCCAGAGTTGCTCTACCGGATCCCCATGGAAAGTTAATGAGGGTGACGCTGGGCGTTCAATCCGGCCTTCTAGCTTCTGGGTGCAATCCGATGCACTGAGGAGACACCTTGCGAGTCCTGGCCGTAGTTCCCGCCCGCGGAGGTTCGGCGGGCGTACCCCTGAAGAACCTCGCCCTGGTCGGGGGCGTTCCGCTGGTCACCCGGGCGGTGCGGGCGTGCCGGCGCGCCGAGCTGATCGACGAGGTCGTGGTCAGCACCGATCATGACGGGATCGCCGAGACCGCCCGCGAGGCGGGCGCGCAGGTCGTGGAGCGCCCCGCCGAGCTGAGCGGCGCCACCGCCTCCAGCGAGTCCGCGCTGCTGCACGCGCTCGACGCCCTCGGCGAGGACCCGGAGGTCGTCGTGCTCGTGCAGTGCACCAGCGCGTTCATCGACCCGGCCGACCTGTCGGCGGCGGTGCGCAAGGTGCTCGACGGCGAGGCCGACTCGGTCGTGTCCGGGCTGCCCACGCACGAGTTCCTCTGGACGGCCGGCGGCGCGGGCGTCAACCACGACCCGGCCGTCAGGCCGCGCAGGCAGGACCGCGAGCCGGAGTTCCGCGAGAACGGCGCCTTCTACGTCATGCGCACCGCCGGCCTGCGCGAGCACGGGCACCGCTTCTTCGGCGCGGTCGCCGTGCAGCCCGTGCCCGCCCGGCACGCCATCGAGATCGACGATCCGGAGGACCTGGAGCTCGTCCGCGCGCTGGCCCCCTTCGTGGACGCGCCTGAGCCGATCGACGTGGACGCCGTCATCACCGACTTCGACGGCGTGCACACCGACGACCGCGCCTACGTCGACTCGGAGGGCCGCGAGATGGTGCTGGTCAGCCGGTCCGACGGGATGGGCGTGTCGCTGCTGCGGCGCTCCGGGGTGAAGGTGCTGGTCATGTCCACCGAGCAGAACCCGGTGGTGGCCGCCCGCGCCCGCAAGCTCGGCGTACCCGTGCTGCAGGGGCTGGCCGACAAGCGCACCGTGCTGCGCGACTGGCTGACCATCGAAGGGCTCGACCCGGCCCGCGTGGCCTACGTCGGCAACGACGTCAACGACCTGGGCCCGATGGGCGAGGTCGGCTGGCCCGTCGCCACCCCCGACGCCCACCCGCGGGTGCGGGCCGCGGCCAGGGTGGTGCTGACCAGGCCGGGCGGCGACGGCGCGGTGCGCGAGCTGTGCGACCGCGTGGTGGCCGCCCGCCCCGAGCCCCCGGCCGCCGCGGCGCGGACCCGGCCGCGCCTCGGGCCCGTGGCGATCGGCGACGTACGGGTCGGCGACGGCGAGCCCGTCTACGTCATCGGCGAGATCGGCATCAACCACAACGGCGACGTCGAGCTGGCCAGGCGGCTGATCGACGTGGCGGCCGAGGCCGGCTGCCAGGCGGTCAAGTTCCAGAAGCGCACTCCCGCGATCTGCGTGCCCGAGGAGCAGAAGGGGCAGATCAGGCAGACGCCGTGGGGTGAGATGACATACCTGGAGTACAAGGAGCGCACCGAGTTCGGGCGGGAGGAGTACGCCCAGATCGCCGAGCACTGCCGTGAGCGCGGGCTGCACTGGTTCGCCTCGCCGTGGGACGTGCCGTCGGTCGCGTTCCTGGAGGACATGGACGTCCTGGTGCACAAGGTGGCCTCGGCCAGCGTGTCCGACCACGAACTGCTGCGCGCCCTGGCCGCCACCGGCAAGCCGCTCATCCTGTCGACCGGCATGTCCACGCTCCCGGAGATCGACGCGGCGGTGGAGATCCTGGGCACCGACCGGCTGATCATGATGCACGCGACGTCCACGTACCCGCTGCCGCCCGAGGAGGCGAACCTGCGCACGATCACCACGCTCAAGGAGCGCTACGGCGTGCCCGTCGGCTACTCGGGGCACGAGCGCGGGCTGCAGATCTCCCTGGCGGCCGTCACGCTCGGCGCCGTCTGCGTGGAGCGGCACATCACCCTCGACCGCACCATGTGGGGCTCCGACCATGCCGCCTCGCTGGAGCCGTCGGGTCTTGAGCACCTCGTCCGCGACATCCGCATCATCGAGCAGGCCATGGGCGACGGCGTCAAGCGCGTCTTCCCCGGCGAGCAGGCCCCCAAGGCCCGCCTGCGCCGGGTGACCGTCTGATTCCGCCGCCCTCCAGGAGAAACCCCCCTTGATCACACTCTCGGTCGTCGTGCCCGTGCGGGACGGCGAGCGCTTCATCGCCGACGCGCTCACTTCGCTGTCCCGCAACGCGCGCCCCGGCTTCGAGTTCATCGTCGTGAACGACGGGTCCGCGGACGCCACGGGCGACATCATCGACGACTTCGCCGGTGACCTGCCCGGGCTGACCGTGCTGCGCAACCCCGCCCCGGTGGGGCTCGCGGACGCGCGGAACGCGGGCCTGTCGGCCGCGACCGGCCGGTACGTCACGTTCATGGACGGCGACGACTGGCTCGCCCCCGGCTACCTGGAACGGCTCGTGGCGGCCATCGACGGGCTCGGCTGCGACTTCGTCCGCACCGACCACGTGCAGGTCGAGGGCCGTAAACGGGTCGTGCACCGCGCCCCGCAGGCGCAGCGGGGCGCGGTGCTCGACCCGCGCGCCGCCATCCTGCCCGCCGGGATGCGGACCATGGTGGACTACCCGTACGCGTGGGCGGGCGTCTACCGGCGCTCCCTGGGTGACCTGCTGCACTTCCCCGGCTCCCTGCACACCGCGGAGGACCGGCCGTGGATCTGGCGGCTGCACAGGGAGGCCGCCACGTTCGCGGTGGTGTCGCTGGCCGGGGTGTTCTACCGGCGCCTGGTGTCCGGGTCGCTGACGCAGGTGGGCGACGAGCGCCAGCTGCACTTCTTCGACGCGTTCGAACTGGTCTTCAAGGACCTGGAGCCGGAGTTCCTGCCCAAGGCGGCGCGCAACTTCTGCGCCCTGCTCGCCCACCATCTGGAGCTCGCCGACCGCTTCACACCCGCCCTGCGCGCCCGCTTCGAGGAGCGCGGCGCGCAGATGGTGCGGGCGTTGCCGCCGGAGCTGGTGGCGGAGTCGGTGGCGCGGATGTCCGCCGAGCGCGAGGCCGCGCTGCGCGCCCTGGTGCCCGATCTGCCCCCCAGCCCGCACATCCGGGTCCGCCGCGACCGGGAGGAGACGTCATGAAGGTCTTCTACGCCTCGACGCTGTTCGGGGTGATGTCGCTGGCGGCCGCCATCGACGACGGCCGGTTCGGCTCAGGCCGCCGGGTCCTCATCGTGTCGAACAACGCGGCCGTCCCCGAGGTGGCCACACCGGCCGACCAGGCGCCCGGCTTCGCCGCGCTGCGCTCGCGCTTCGACGAGGTGCGCTCGTGGAACGAGCTCATCGCGCCGCTGCACCCGTCGGACTGGCGGGCGCGGGTGATCGAGGTGCCGATGACGGAGCGGCTCATCCGCTCCCACTGGGGGCTGGACGGCGTCGAGGAGCTGGTGCTGGAGTCGATCGCGGTGCCGCCGGCGCGGACGATCGCGGGGCTGGTGCGCGACTGCCCGATCTCGGTCTACTCCGACGGGCTGATGAGCTACGGGCCGACCCGCGACCCGCTGCCGGCCGAGATCTTCCGGCGGATCGACCGGCTGATCCATCTGGACCTGGTGCCGGGGCTCGAACCGTTGCTGCTCAGCGAGTACGGCGTCGCCCCCGAGGTCCTGCCCGGGGAGCGGTTCCTGGCGGTCGTCCGCGAAGTGTCGGAACTTTCGGATGTGTCCGGAGTGTCCGGGGTGTCCGGGGTGTCCGGGGTGTCCGGGGTGTCCGGGACGGCCATGATCCTCGGTCAGTACCTGTCGGCGCTGGACATCGTCACCCCCGAGGAGGAGGCCGGCCTGCACGAGAGCATGCTCAAGGCCCTGGTCGCGCGCGGCCACACCGACGTCCTCTTCAAGCCGCACCCGGCCGCCGGCCGCCGCCACGCCCAGCTGCTGCGAGCCGCCGCCGGTTCGCTGGGCGTGCGGCTGACGGTGGCCGGGGAGAGCGTGCCGGCCGAGGTGTGCTTCGCGGCGCTGCGGCCCGAGCTGGTCGTGGGCTGCTTCTCCACGGGGCTGGTGACGGCCTGGCGCTACTTCGGGCTGCCGGTGGCCTCGTACGGGACCGGGACGGTGCTGCGGCGGCTGACCCCGTACGAGAACAGCAACCGGATCCCGGCCACCATCGTGGACGCCCTGCTGCCCAGGCTGTCGGCCGAGGGCCACATCGAGCGGCCGCCCGAGCTGGACCTGCCCGCGCTGCTGCGCGCGGTGGGCTACTGCATGCAGGCCGACGCCTACCCCGAGCTGCGGCCCGACGGCATCGCGTTCGACCCGCGCTACTTCAAGCGCAGGCGCCTGGAGGCGCTGGGTCTCGCCGAGGTGGCCAGGCCCGGCGCGTTCACCAGGATCCGCAGGAAGCTCAGGTCGGCGCTCTGATCTCTGATGTAGAGGTCAGGTCAGCGCTTTGAGGTAGCGGCGCATGCGGCGTTTGGCCCGGTAGCCCGCCCGCAGCATCTTCGGGGGCACCTCCACGCGGAGCCGGGCCCTGCGCCGGGCCGCCGCGTGCTCGGGGCCGTCGAGCAGCGACCTGGCGGGCACGCGCGGCCCGGCGACCAGCCCGGTCAGCAGCCCCGTCCAGGAGTCGCGCTCGGCCGGATGGAAGTAGTTGGCCGCGCACCAGGCGGCCGAGGCCGCGCGGAAGTCGCCCTTGGCCAGCTCCTCCATCGTGCCCAGCAGGTCGCTGCCCTCGAACACCAGGTTGATCATCTCGGCGCTCACGCCGAAGTCGCGCAGCACCAGGGACGGCACGCCCATGGCGATGGCCTCCAGCGCCGCCGTCGAGCTCACCGTGACGAACCCGGCCGCCCGTTCCAGCTGCTCCCGCATGGACCCGGCGGCGAACGTCAGCCGGCCCGGCTCGCCCATCTCCCGCCACAGCCGCTGGTAGTGGTGGCGTTCGTTGTGCGTCTGCCGCTCGCCCTCCAGCGCGCGCAGCTTGACCACCACGTCCAGGTCGGGCCGGCGTTCGGCCAGCTCGGCCAGCGACAGCAGGATGCGCTCGCGCCGCTCCCGCTCGCGCGGCACCTTGGCCTGGGTGGCGAACACCACCCGGTTCCCGCTGCCCGCGCCCGCCTCGGGGCGCAGGAACGGCAGCCGGGCCAGCCCCACCGCACCTCCTCCGCCGAGCCGGCCGGCAATTGCCGCGAACTCGGCCACCTCCCGCTCGCTGTGCACCACGAACAGGTCGCAGCCGCTGCGGAACAGCCACGCCTTCTCGGTGGCGGGCACCGAGATCCCGGGCAGCCCGCTGACGAACACCGGGCGCGGGCGCAGCCCGTCGAGCACCTCGGCCACCAGCACGTCCACCACGGGGCCCGTACAGGCCACGAGGATCACGTCGGGCCGGGTGCGCTCGGCCAGCCGCCGCACGGAGCGCGCGGACAGCACCGGCGGCGGCCCCTCGGCCCGCGTGCCCACGGCCGCGGCGATCTGCTCGGGCGAGGGCGCGATCGGCGTGCGCACCACGACCAGCTCCGTCACGCAGCCCTCGGGCAGGTCACCGAGCAGGCAGGCGGCCCATTTCAGATACGAGTCGGAGTCGGCGACCGCCAGCACTCTCAACCGGACACTCCTGTCAAATGCGAGCGCAGGGCGGGTTCCGCCCTGCTGGTCCACCAGTCATCGGGTACGTCCACGGGCTCGACGGCGACGCCGCGCGAGCTGAGCAGCACCCGCAGCGAGGTGATCGCGGTCGAGGGCAGGCTGAGCACGCGCTGGCCGGCGTCCAGGCCGCGCAGCGTCAGCTCGGCCGGCGCGCCGGCGTCGTGGACGGTGATGCCGGGACGGTCCCGGATCAGCGCGACGTCCACGGGGTCCTCGCGGCGGTGCGGGTAGTAGGCCAGGGGCTCGCGGGTGGCCAGGTCGGTCAGCCAGCGCAGGTAGTGGTCGCGGTGCACGAGGCCGTTGCGGACCAGCGAGGTGCCGAGCACGACCGTGCGCTCGGCCGGGCCCTCGGCGCTCGGCGGCTGGGCGCGCAGCCAGGCGAAGTCGTGCCGTACGAGATCGACGCCGGCGCGGCGGACGGCCGCTTCGAGCCGGTCGGCCACGGGCAGCGCGGTGAACACGGCCACCTCGCTCAGCCGCAACCGCACCGCGGCGGCCAGCCCGAGCAGGGCGCGTGCCCTGGTGGACCGGGCGCGGGCGCGCAGCAGCGGCCGGTACGGGCCCGCCGCCAGCAGCTCCAGCAGCCGCAGCGTGGCCAGCCCGTCGTCCACGATGACGACGCGGCCGGTCCTGGAGGTGAGCCAGCGCAGCTGCACCCGGCCGGAGAAGGCGTCCCCGACCGCCCGCACGCGTCCCGGCATGCGCTCGCGCGGCTCGGCCAGTTCGAGGCCGCCGGGCAGTTCCAGCATGCTGAGCTCACGCCGCGTGGCCTGGAGCGGCCGCAGGCCCGCGCGGGGCACGACGGCCGTCGCGGGGCCGAGCAGCCCGGCGTGGTGGGCCTCGACGGCGCACAGCATCTGGAGCGGGGACTCCACCCAGGCCGACGCCTGTTCGACCACTCCTTGCCCTCCCAGCGGGGTGATGGGCCGTTCACGACCGCTTCAAGGTAGCCCGGCCGGCTTAAGCCGGCCGGAACGCGGCATGAACAATGGGGAGTATGAACTCGCTCTTGCTCAACACGGACGGCGTGCAGATCCCGCAGCTGGGGTACGGCGTCTTCCAGGTGCCGGCCGACGAGGCCGAGCAGGCGGTCGCCACCGCGCTCCAGGCCGGCTACCGCCACATCGACACGGCCGCCGCGTACGGCAACGAGGAGGGGGTGGGCCGGGCCGTCCGCGCGAGCGGGCTGCCGCGCGAGAAGGTGTTCGTCACCACCAAGCTGTGGAACGGCGACCACGGCCGTGCCGAGGCCGCCTTCGACGAGAGCCTGACCCGGCTGGGGCTGGACCACATCGACCTCTACCTCATCCACTGGCCGGTGCCGCGGCAGGACAAGTACGTCGAGGCATGGAAGGCCATGGAGCGGATCTACCGCGACGGGCGCGCCAAGGCCATCGGCGTGTCGAACTTCACCGTCGGCGCGCTCACCCGGCTCATGGAGGAGACCGACATCACGCCGGCCATCAACCAGATCGAGCTGCACCCGTACCTGCAGCAGCGCGAGCTACGCGCTTTTCACGAGGCCAACGGCATGATCACCGAGGCGTGGAGCCCGCTGGGGCAGGGCAAGGGTCTGCTGACCGACCCGGCGCTGACGGTGCTGTCGGAGAAGTGCGGCAGGACGCCGGCGCAGATCGTGCTGCGCTGGCAGTTGCAGCTCGGGAACGTGGTCATCCCGAAGTCGGTGACGCCGGCGCGGATCAAGGAGAACATCGACGTGTTCGACTTCATTCTCGACACGGAGACGATGGCGGCCATCGGGGCGATGAACAGGGGGCAGCGGATCGGTCCTGACCCGGACACGTTCAACGTGACGTGATTGGCGCTTCACCGCTTTTGTGACAGGAGAGACATTGGGGCTGTCCCGATTTATCCCCACATAACCATCTTTTTACCTTTCCTGTACGATCTGCGGCGTGCGAGAATTCACCTGGGGAATAGCGGCGACCGGCGGCATCGCGCGTACCGTGGGGGCGGCCATCGCCGCCGAACCGGGCATGCGGGTCGGCGCCGTCGGTTCACGGAACCTGGCCAGAGCGCAGGCCCTGGCCGCCACGCTGGGGGCGGAGTCGGCCTACGGCTCCTACGAGCGGCTGTGCGCCGATCCGGCGATCGACGCCGTCTACGTGGCCACGCCGCACGCCCAGCACCTCCAGGTGGCCGAGGCCGCCATCGCGGCCGGCAAGGCCGTGCTCTGCGAGAAGCCGCTGGCGGCGAGCGTGGACGACGCCGAGAAGATGGTGCGACTGGCGCGCGAGGCGGGCGTGTTCCTGATGGAAGCGATGTGGATGCGGTTCAACCCCCTCATCCAGTCGATCGCGGCCGATCCGCGCTTCGGCGACCTCCGCTCGGTGCAGGCCACGTTCGGCTTCGCCGCCCCGTACGATCCCGCCCATCGGCTCTGGGCGCCCGATCTGGGCGGCGGCGCCCTGCTCGACCTGGGGATCTACCCGTTCAGCCTGGCTCAGCTGCTCCTCGGCACGCCCTCGGGCCTGCACGTCACCGGCTCCCTGGCCCCGACCGGGGTGGACGCGGAGGTGGCCGGGACGTTGCTCTACCCCGGCGGACGGCACGCTCTCGTGGCGGCCTCCTTGCTGGGGAATTACCCGAACATGGCCAGCGTTGTGGGTACCCGGATGCGGGCGGACATCCCGGCGCCGTTCTGGGCGCCGGAGCGGATCCTCCTCACCGGGCCCTCCATGGAGCCGGAAGAGCACGTGCTCGATCCGGCGGACAACGGTTACGCCGGGGAGCTTCGCGAAGTCCGCGCCGCCACGGCCGATGGCAGGACCGAATCCTCGATCATGCCGCTTGATGAATCCCTTGCCATGATGGGACTTCTGGCCGACGCGCGTAGACAACTCACCTGACTGCGCTTTTATGGATTTGTAATCCTCTTGCCTCATGTATTACCTTATGAGGCACCTTGAGGCATACGCCCGGTTTGTCCGGCTATGTCTGACCATCGCACGAAAGATCACAGGATCGTCCTGTGACCGCTGAATCCGTCTTCGTACGGAACCGGGGACCCACGTCCTTGGGGTGAATCGGCACCTCGGTGCCGTAGGGCAGCTTCCACGCCCGAACCCGTCAGCTAACCCGGTAAGCGGCATGGAAGCAAGGAGTAACCCCCTCGATGGCCAAGTACCGTCTTACCGCTGCACCCAAAACCGGCATCACCCGCGCCCTCCTGGGCGCCACCATCCTGGCCTCCGCACTCGGCGCCCCCATCGCGGCCAACGCCGACACCGCCACCGGAGTAGCCGCGGCCACCGCCGCCAGGCACCCGGACACCGCCGTCGCCGCCCACGAGGCCGGCGGCAAGAGCGAGGAGACCAAGGTCAACGTCACGGCCGACCAGGTCCTGTCCCTGGCCAAGGCCCAGATCGGCACCTCCGAGGACTCCTCGGGCGGCGGCACCAAGTACCAGCAGTGGTACGCCAGCTCCCAGCGCGCCGCCGAAACCGTCGCCCGCGACGGCGGCAACCGCAACGCGTACCTGAACGCCGCCTGGTGCTCGATGTTCGTCTCCTGGGTCGGCGAGCAGACCGGCGCCCGCCCGCAGGTCGGCTGGGACGCCTACACCGTCGCCCACGCCAAGTGGTTCAAGGCCAACCACCGCTTCGGCAGCGAAGCCAAGCCCGGCGCCGTGGTCTTCTTCTCCTGGAAGGGCGGCAAGTCCCTCAGCGACATCCAGCACGTCGGCTTCGTCGTGAAGGACAACCAGAACGGCACCATCTCCACGATCGAAGGCAACACCGGCAACGGCAAGGTCGAGGAGCGCATCCGTCCGAAGTCGCAGGTCGTCGGCTACGGCTACCCGGAATACGCCGCCTGACAAACCCCGCCGACACGAGCGCGCGCCCCACTGTGGGGCGCGCGCTCGCGCCTTTCCGGGGTACGGGGCCCGCGCGGGGGCTTCGGGGGAAACTACAAGGCCTTCCACAAGGGGGCGCTTCGCGCCACGAGGTTCCAGGCGGCATCCCCCAAGGGGGGCTGCCGCCCCCTTTCGATCCCCCAACCCCCCGCTCGCTCCGCTCGCCGTGGAACCCGGCCGACCCCGGTTACCCGACGACTCCGAAAGCCGTCGGCGGAAGATGAAGCAAACGATCAGCCCACAGAGGTGAGGCAGCAGCCGCCTGGACATGGGGATCTGTCGAAAAGTAGATCAAGATCCGAGACGAGCGGTCCCGTGGGCGGGGCGATCCGACAAACGACCAGTGGCGAGCGACTGGAGCCGTAACCGCCGGGCAGCAAGCCGGGCCGTTCGCTACAACACGGCCGTGCCGGTCGTCAACATCAACAAATGGCCATGACCAGCGCATGGGCAGCTAAGCCTGTCCGCCGCCCGGCACGATTCGCAGCCCATCACGATCCGCCCTGCACGATCCGGCCCGCCGGCGTTCCGTAGTACCAATGCCGCTCAGCCGGAGCGGGAGGGAGCGTACCGGCAGCCAGATCGACCAGCGCCTCTGCCAGCTCAACCAGCGGAGCCGCGTCGATGTGCTCCGCACCGCGCAGGAAGCCGGGAGCGCTCTCCTCCAGTTCGGGCCAGGTCGCGACTTCGGCTCGGTGCACGCCGCCACGGGCCTCGATCCGGCGAGCCGCCTCCACGACGCAGTTCAGGAGTACCTGTCGCCGGTCCTCGCCGAAGCCGTCCAGCAGGACCGCGCAACTGCTGCCGGCCAACGCATGGGTGCGGAGATCCTGCTCCAGCTCCGGCCACCACGAGGGCCGGGGATCCGCCGGCGCCTCCGCACAGACCCGCGCCGCTTCGACGAAGAGAACCCCGAGCGCCACGTCATAAGCCCAGAACATCGCGTCCCCGAACATCACCGGTACTGTCCTGCTCAACGACGCTCCTCCGCGACCGATCGCTCCCAGCGCACATCATGTCGAACCGATCACGTCCGCGGCACGTCATGAAGGCATGATGATGCGCGTGCTCGCGGCGTTCTCCATGGCGACGGCACTGTTCCTGGTTTCCGCCGGTCCGGTTACCGCCGCTGCGGGTTGCAGCTGCGCGATACGTACACCGGAGCAGCAGGTAAGCGAGGCGACGGCCGTCTTCACCGCGACCGTCACGGACGTCCGCGTGGACGAGCCGATGCTGAACGGCGGCGCCGTCACCGCCAGGCTCCGTGGCGACCACGTCTACAAGGGCACGCCGAACGCCGAGGTCGAGGTGTTCACCAAGGCGCAGGGGACGGCCTGCGGGTATGAGTTCGTGAAAGGTGCTCGTTACCTGGTGTTCGCCCGTACCCGCGACTCGGGGCTGGCCACGACCATGTGCTCGGGCAACAGACGCCTGCCTGCCGGCGACCACCCGCTGCGGCTCTCCGACCGCACCCAGGGCATGGGGCCGCTCACTCCCGAACTGATCACCGCCCTCGGGACCCCTGTCCGGGTCGATGCCGAACCCGCGCCCGCCCCTGACCGGACCGGCGTCACGGTGATCGCCGTACTGGCGGCGGCGATCGTCCTGGCAGGAGCCACCTGGGTCTGCCGAAGGGCTCGGGCGCGCTGATTTCCCGGCGGCGACCTCATGAGCGGCGGTCTTCTGGCCAGAGCCGGCGCACTTCTTGCCAGCCCCCGGGTTTGGTGTGATCTGGGGCCTACGAGCCGGGCCTGACGCCGAAAAAGACCTCGGCGCGCCATCTGCACCGAGAATCGCTCATCGGCTCGCGAGTTGCGCAGCTTGACGGCCGGACCGCCGGCCGGCGTCCAGCGACGGCTTCTGATCACCCGCGAGAAGTTGTCAGTCGCGCCCGCTAAGTTTCGTGATCTCAGAAGCCCTCCGCGACACAGCCACGGGAGTCCGCAGCATGGGAGCGAAAACCAGTCTGATCGCCTACTCCGACGGCGATCTGCCCGGACTCCTCCGCACTCTTCACCGTCCTGACGTCTCCGCGACGGCGACCCTGATCGACCGGGTCTTTCCCGGCTGGGTCGTCTCTCCCGCCGGGCCGGGCAATCTCTCGGACGACGTCCGTCCGCCGGAAGATCTGGCCTATGCGACGAGCTTTCCCGGGGTTGAGTTGATCTGCGCCGACAGCTTCATGCTGGACAACCCGTCCCTTCTGCCCGCCCATATCGTCGCGGCGAGCGGAGGTCGCAGGCTCGTTCTGCACGCCATGCACAGCGTGGTCGACTGGCTGGCCTTCGCCGTGTGGGAGGACGGCCGGCTCGTACGGTCGCTCAGCCTCTCCCCCGGTCACGGCGTCATCGAGGACATCGGCGAGCCCTTCCCCTTCGAATTGCCCTTCTGGGAGGGGCTGCATCCCGTCGAGCCCGATCCCGCCTGGGCCGACGCGGAGCCGTACGCGCTGCCGTTCCATCCTCTCGAGCTCGGTGAGGTGGCCTTGCACGTGCTGTTCGGCTTCACCATCGAGGGCGAGGTGCATCCGGACGACGTCGATCCGGAAGATGTCGCGCTTCTCGGATTCAACATCGCCGATCCCGACGGTCCCACTCCCGAGGAGCGGCGGGCCGAGCTCATGGCGGTTCGGGAGCGGATGGGAGAGCCGCGGTTCTTCCGGCTTCAGGGCGATGGTTCCTTACGGGAGATCGACCTCGACGAGCTGGCCTGACCGGCGCCCGTGGGCGTCCCGGCCGTGCGTTCCGTGGTCGAGGTCCGGGGATCAGGCCGGTCGCCGCCGGTTTTCGGGTGTCGCTGAATTGTTCTCGGGTGGCGTTCTCGCTGAGCTCATGTGAACGCGTCGCGTTGGATGGTGTGCAGGTCCGCGTACGGGCCGGGGCGGGTGACCAGGTCGGCGTGGGTGCCCTGCTGGACGATGCGGCCGTTGTCGAGGACCACGATCAGGTCCGCCATCCGGACGGTCGGTAACCTGTGGGTGATCAGCAGGGTGACGGCGCCGGGGTGGCGGCGCGCGGCTTCGGCGTAGCGGGCGAAGACCGCGCTCTCGGCCGGCGCGTCGAGGGAGGCGGTCGGCTCGTCCAGCACCAGCAGGAGCGGGGCGTCGCGCATCGACGCGCGGGCCAGGGCCAGTTTCTGCCACTGGCCGCCCGACAGGCGTACGCCGTGCTCGAACGTGTCGCCCAGTTCGGTGGCCGGGCCGTGCGGGAGGTCGGCCATGAGGCCGGTGGCGTCGGCGCGGGTGAGTGCGGTTGCCACGGCGGTGAAGTCGTGGAGGCGGGGCAGGTCGCCGACGCCGACCGTCTCGGCGGCGGTCAGTTCGAAGCGGGCCAGGTCCTGGAAGACCGCGCTGATGCGGTGACGCCAGTACTCGGGTGCCAGGTGGTCGAGGGGGACGTGGTCCACCAGGATCTCGCCGTGGTCCGGGCGGTAGAGGCCGCACAGGAGCTTGGCCAGGGTGGTCTTGCCCGAGCCGTGCGAGCCGACCAGGGCGACGGTGGATCCGGCGGGCAGATGAAGGTCGAGGTCACGCAGGACCTGGCGGGACGTGCCGGGGTAGGCGAATGACACCTGGCGCAGGGTGATGCCGTGGTCCAGGTGCTTGTCCAGCGGCTGCTCGTCCCGGGAGCCGCCGCCGTCTGGGACGGTCGGTTCGGGAACAGGCTGCTCGATGGAGGAAGCCGGCGAGGCTGGGCGAGCGGTTCCGACGTCCGGCGTTGTCGGTGTGGGAGGGGGCTGGGAGACGGAGAGCTCCGTCGTGTTCGGGTGGGTGGTGGTGGCGTAGTGGCGGAGCCAGGACAGGCGGGAGACGGCGCGTAGGCCTGAGGCGACCGAGCCGAAGTGGAAGGCCAGGCGAGAGGCTTGGGTGACGAACTGGACGCCGACCGTGGCCACCAGCACGATGTCCCCCGCCGTGGCCTGACTGTTTCGGGCCAGCCAGGCGGTGTAGCCGAGGGCCGAGACGTAGCCGGCCAGAAACGTGGCCGAGCCGGCGAACGTCAGCAGGGCGGCTCGGAACCCGGCTTCGGTCAGAGCGGCCGAGGTCTGCTCCCATCTTTGGCCGGCCATCGTGCCCAGTACCGGTGCGGCGCCGCTCAGGCGGGCTTCCTTGGCTGAGCCGGCTGATGTGATCGTTTCCGACAGCGCTTCCTCCAGGCGGGTGGTCTCGGCGGTACGTTCCACGGCGGCGTCGATGTGGCGGGCTGCGCGGCCGCGGACCAGGAGGGAGGGCAGGACGGTTGCGCCGAACAAAAGCAGGAGGAGCGGGTGTACGGCGGCCATCAGCCCCACGCCGAACGCGATCTGGGCCGTGTGCTCCACCACGAGGGCGAGGGCCCACACCGCGAAGTACAGGTGCCAGCTCTCCTCGCGCAGCGTCCGCAGCCGGTCGAGGTACGCGGGGCGTTCCAGGTGTTCGATGGTGGGGATGGACGAGGTGAGGGTGAGGATCTCCTCCTGGACGGACAGGCCCATGCGTTCGGCCAGGTCCTGCATCAGGGCCAGTTCGGCGCGGCCGAGCGCGACGCCCGTCGCCAGGGACGCGCCCGCCGCCACGGCCCAGAGCGCGGCACGGACGGCCTGGCCTGCGGTGGCGGCGTCGGTCAACTCCCGGAGGAAGACGCCGACCAGGCCGTGGCTGAGCGCGCCGGACAGGAGGAACGCGGTCAGGACGAGGCCGGCGCGGCGGTTGGTGTGCCAGGCGAGAACCAGCAGGGTGCGGAGGGTGCCCCACGTGGTGGAGGTCGCCGGGGTGGACGTTACGCCGGTCGTGACCCGCGTGGAGGTTTCCGGGGCGGCTGTGGCGCCAGCCGTCACGGCATCCGTGGAGGTGGTCCCGGGGGACGTCGCTTCGGGGGACGGGGCCGGGGGCGGGGGCGGGTTCGTGGTCATGGGGCGTCCTGGGTGATCAGGTTTGCCTGGAGGTGGTACCAGTGCGCGTAGTGGCCGTTCGCGGCCAGCAACTCGGCGTGGTCGCCTTCCTCTGCGATGGCGCCTCCGTCGAGGACGACGATGCGGTCCGCTCTGCGTACGGTGGCGAAGCGGTGTGAGATGAGGATCAGGGTGCGGCCGCGGGTGCGCTGCAGCAGGCGTTCGAAGATTTCGCGCTCGGCTCGGGCGTCCAGGTGGGCGGTGGGTTCGTCGACGATCAGGATCTGGCGTCCGTGCGGGTGGAGTGCGTACATGGCTCGGGCCAGCGCCACCTTCTGCCACTGGCCGCCGGACAGGTCGCGGCCCCCGGTGAAGGCGCGCGAGAGCGGGGTGTCCAGGCCGTCGGGGAGGACGTCCAGGAGGTCGAGCGCGGCGGCCGACTCCAGGGCGGACAGGACGTCGGCGTCGGTGCCGTCGAAGGCGGGGTCGCCCAGGCGGACGTTGTCGCGGAGGGAGAGGGGGTAGCGGATGAAGTCCTGGAAGACGGCCGCCGCGGTGGCGGAAGCGGTGGTGGCAACGCCGGTGGTTCCGGTGCTGGTATCGGTACCGAAAGTGGCGGTGCCGGTGCCGGAGGTGGCGGTGCCGATTGTGGCGGTGCCGCTGGTGGGGGTGTAGAGGCCGGTGAGGAGCTTGGCCAGGGTGGTCTTGCCGGCGCCGTTGCGGCCGACGATGGCCAGTCGTTCCCCAGGGTGGACGTGGAGGTGGAGATCGCGGAGGAGGGGGGTCGCGGCACCGGGATAGGCGAACGTGACTCCGTCCAGCGCGAGGACGCTCCCGTCGCGGGCGAACGAGGTGCGGGTCGGTGCGAAGGCGTCCTCGTCCGTCGCCAGGCGGGCGAGCGAGGCACTTTCCGGTGCGGAGGCGTCGCCGTTCTGCGCTGCGCGGGCGGACGAGACGTCTTTCGGTGCGCGTGGGTTGCTGGTGGTTTTCGGGGCGATGGTGGCGTGGTCGGGTGTGGATCGGTGTCGGGTGGGGGCGAGGAGGCGCAGGGTGGCGTTGCAGGGCTCTCTTGCGTGGGCCAGTTCGAACATGTGGTGGCTGCCCGCGCCGTAGGCGAAGACCAGGAGGGCCGCCAGTACGCAGCGCGCCAGGTCACCGGGGCCGAGTAGGCCCGTGCCGGTGTGCCAGGCGAGGAGGGCGAACGTGCCGGCGGCGGAGAGCAACTGCAGGGCCGACACCGTTCCGTATCCGCGCACCACGGCTCGTCGGCCGCGTGACTGCGGGGTGAGGAATGCGCGCATCGCGGTCACGTACCGGTCGATGAAGAAGGGCTGGAGGGAGAAGACGCGCAGTTCCTTGGCGGCGGCCGGGCCTCCCGCGACCTCGGCCAGGTAGTCGGCGCAGCGTCGGCGGCGGGCCTGGGCGGGGCTGTCGGCCAGGGTGTCCGCCCCGCCGGGGCCGACGAGCATGGTGGCGATGCGGTGGTTCTGGAGCAGGGAGAGGGTCAGGGCGAGGAGCGCCGCCCACCACACGTGCAGGGCCAGGATCGCCGTGCCCAGCAGGGCGGAGGTCAGGCGGCTCGCCTCGCCGGCCGCGGCCACCGCCGCCGTGCCCGGTGTCCTGCCACGGTGGCCGTGGAGGGCCGGCCGTAGGTCCGCCTGTGTCGCCGGTGTTTCCAGGAGGGCGAGCGGCAGGTTCGAGGCGGCGGTGCGTACGCGGTCTCGGAGGACGCCGTCGATTCGGCGGGCCGTGGCGGTTCCGGCCGGTTCGCGGAGTGCCGTGCAGAGTTCCTGGGCGAGCAGTGCGAGCAGCAGTGTGATCAGCGGCATGGCGCCTCCGTGGGAGACGAGGAGGCCGAGGGGCACCGTGCTGAGCGGGCCGAGTGTGGCCGCACCCGCGCTGAGCAGCATGAACGGCAGCAGTCTGCGTGTCCCGGCCAGTCGTAGCAGCGCGGCGTACTTCATCGGCATCTCAATCCGATGTGGCTGTATTGGTCTGCCATGGACGCGACCGTAACCCGGCGATGTGGCGCTGGTCAAACCAATGTGGTCGAATTGGAATTCGCGTGCGATCCCTTTTGGTGTCAGGGGGCGGCCGGGATTGAGTAGGTTCTGGGCGGCGGCGGGGGTTCGGGTGCGGTGCCGAAAGGCCGCAAAGGATGTGTACCGGGGCTGTCGATTCGCCGTTGTGTCGTTCGACGCGTTGACGAAGAGGCGGCGAGCGAGGTGGCCGCCCGTTCACGAGTGAAGGAGAGCAGAGCGATGAAGTTCATGATCGTGGGTAAGGCCAGTCCCGAGACCGAGGCGGGGGAACTGCCCAGCCAGGAGCTCGTGGACAACATGAACGCCTACAACGAGTCGCTGGCCAAGGCGGGGGTGCTGCTGGCGGGCGAGGGCCTCTATCCCAGCTCGCACGGGGCGCAGATCGCCTACAGCAGTGGCAAGGCGAGTGTGATCGACGGGCCGTTCGCGGAGGCCAAGGAGCTGATCGCCGGGTTCTGGCTGATTCAGGTCAAGTCGCGTGAGGAGGCCATCGAGTGGGCGTTGCGGGTGCCGGTGCCGCCGGGGAACGACGGGATCGGGCTGGACGTGTGGCGGGTGTTCGACGCCTCCGACGTACCGGATGACTCGATGCCGGCCGAGGAGCGTGAGCGCGAGGAGGCGCTGCGGGAGCGGCTCGGCATGGACCAGCCCGACGCCTGACCACCACTGAGGCGGGTTGCGGGGGTGCTGGGCGGGCTGGTCTCATGGGCCGGTGACGGCTACGGACACTCACCGCGCCATCGAGGCGGTCTGGCGGATCGAGGCGGCCCGGCTCATCGCCGGGCTCGCCGGCCTGGTGCGCGATGTCGGCCTGGCCGAGGAGCTGGCGCAGGACGCGCTGGTCGCGGCGCTGGAGCAGTGGCCGGAGTCGGGCGTGCCGCGCAATCCGGGCGCCTGGCTGATGACGGTGTCCAAGCGGCGCGCCATCGACCTGATCCGGCGCAACGAACGGCTCCAGCGCAATCTCGTCGAGCTCGGCCACCGTCTCGATCTGGAGGAGGAGCTGCCCGAGGCCGACGAGATCGAGGACGACCTGCTGCGGCTGGTCTTCACCGCCTGTCATCCGGCGCTGTCGGTGGAGGCGCGGGTGGCGATGACGCTGCGGGTGCTCGGCGGGCTGACCACCGACGAGATCGCGCGGGCGTTCCTGGCGCCGGAGCCGACCGTGGCGCAGCGCATCGTCCGGGCCAAGCGGACGCTCGCCGACAGGAAGGTCCCGTTCGAGGTGCCACAGGGCACTGAGCTGGCCGGGCGCCTGTCCTCCGTGCTGGAGGTCATCTACCTCATCTTCAACGAGGGCTACTCGGCGACCGCCGGTGACGACTGGATGCGGCCCGGTCTGTGCGCGGACGCTCAGCGGCTGGGCCGGGTCCTGGCCGGGCTGATGCCCGCGGAACCCGAGGTGCACGGCCTGGTCGCGCTGATGGAGATCCAGGCGTCCCGGGCGGCGGCCCGTGTGGGTCCGTCGGGTGAGCCGATCCTGCTGTTGGAGCAGAACCGGGCGAAGTGGGATCGGCTGCTCATCAACCGCGGTCTGGCTGCGCTGGACCGGGCCGAGGAGCTGTCCAGGACGGAGGGTGCGGCACCCGTCGAAGCTGTCGCAGGGTCGGGTGGCGACGCGGAACGGGGCGAAGGCCGAGGAGCGGGTGGAGCCGGGGAAGCCGGCACGGGGCTGGGGCCGTACACGCTGCAGGCGGCCATCGCCGCCTGTCATGCGCGCGCGACCGCTCCCGAGGAGACCGACTGGGTGCGGATCGCGAGCCTGTACGAGTCGCTGGCCCGCCTGTCCCGCTCCCCCGTCGTGGAGCTCAACCGGGCGGTGGCGCTGTCGATGGCGTACGGGCCGGCGGTCGGGCTCGGGCTGCTCGACCAGATCGTGGACGAGCCGTCGCTGAAGGACTATCACCTGCTGCCGAGCGTACGCGGCGATCTGCTGGTCAAGCTGGGACGGACGGCGGAGGCGCGGGCGGAGTTCGAGCGGGCGGCGGGTATGACCCGCAACGCGCGTGAGCGCGCCCTGCTGGAGGAACGCGCCGCCGGCTGCGGCACCGGCGTGGAGGAACGCGCCGCCGGCGGCGACACCGGCGCTTCAGAAGGCGTCACCCGGACATCGCCCGCCGAGACCGACTGAGGCTCACGCTGGGTGACATTGCCCTGGATGTGACACGAATGGTGCCTCTTGAGATGGGAGCGCTCCCAAACGGGCCTTTGCGAGGTTTCATACCGTAAATCCTTTTCAGAGCCGCTAAACCGCCCCATTGGTAACGGTTCCGTTTCGCGGGATTGACGGGCAGAGCGGCTAAGTGCACCCTTTGTGGGAGCGCTCCCAAGACTCCCACCGCGGCGGAGCGTGTGCCGCGGTGCACTCCCCAACCAGTCACCCGAGAAGGGGTCCACCATGATGATCAGCAAGCGTCGCGGCGGTCTTGCCGTGGCCTCGGCCCTGGCCGCGGCGGCGCTCACCGTCGCGTCCTGCGGTTCCGGCAGCACCCCGGAGTCCAGCGCTCCAGCCTCGTCGGCGGCCGCTGAGCCCGTCACCATCCGCGTGCAGACCTTCGGCGGCGGCACCAACTTCGGTTACAAGAACGCCATCACGAAGTGGAACGCCGAGCACAAGGACATCCAGATCAAGGAGGAGCACCTCACCGACCAGTTCGAGCAGCAGTACTGGCCGCAGATGATCCAGTGGCTGCAGGCGGGCAACGGCGCCGGTGACGTGGTCGGCATCGACGAGGGCGGCATGGGCCTGGCCAAGGCGCACCCGGAGTGGTGGGCCGACCTGAAGGAGCACGGCCTGGAGTCGCGCAAGGCTGACTTCCCGGCGTGGAAGTGGGAGAACGGCGTCGCCGCCGACGGCAAGCTGTTCGGCCTCGGCACCGACATCGGCGGCATGAGCATCTGCTACCGCACGGACCTGTTCAAGAAGGCCGGCCTGGCCACGGACCGTGAGAAGGTCAGCGCGCTGTGGCCGACGTGGGACGACTTCATGAAGGTGGGCCAGCAGTTCCAGGCGAAGGTCAAGGACACCAAGTGGGCTGACGGGACCAACACCCTCTACCAGGTGGTCCTGTATCAGGAGGCGGCCAAGAACGGCAACGTCACCTACTTCGACAAGGACAACAACCTCATCGTCGACAAGAACCCGGCGGTGCGGACGGGCTTCGACTTCGCCTCGAAGATGAGCCAGCAGGGCCTGACCGCCAAGCTGCGCAACTTCACCGACGAGTGGGCGGCGGGCACCCAGAAGGGCGCGTTCGCCACGGTCGGCTGCCCGTCCTGGATGCTCGGCGTGGTCAGCGGCAACGCGGGCGACGCGGGCGCGGGCAAGTGGGACGTGGCCTCGGTGCCCGGCGGGGGCGGGAACTGGGGCGGCTCCTGGCTGGCTGTGCCGAAGCAGTCGAAGCACCCGAAGGAGGCCGCCCAGGTCGCGGACTACCTGACGCAGGCGCAGACCGAGGCGAGCATCTTCACCGACTTCGGCAACATGCCGAGCAACACGAAGGCGCAGCAGGACCCCGCGGTGCAGGGCGCCAAGAACGAGTTCTTCAACGACGCCCCCATCGGTGAGATCTTCGCCAAGTCGGCGTCGAGCCTCCAGCCGGTCTTCCTCGGCGTGAAGCACGCCCAGGTCAAGAACGCCATCGAGTCGGTCATCCAGGGCATGGACGACGGCTCCGTCCCCTACGACAAGGCCTGGCAGCAGCTGGTCGACGACGCGGTCAAGGCCGCGGGCTGATGACCGTCCCGCCCGGCCCGCCACCGGCGGGCCGGGCATGTCGCCGCTGAAAGGTCTGGTATGAGCCTCGACACCCCAACGACGTACCGTCGTGATCGTCCGCCCGGTCGCCGCTGGCGTTCCAGGATGGACGTCAGGGCGATGCCGTACGCCCTGGTGTCTCCCTACTTCATTCTGTTCGCCGCCTTCGGGCTGTTCCCGCTGGCCTTCACGCTCTACTACTCGCTCTACGACTACGACCTGGCCGGGACCACGGAGTGGGCCGGGCTGGACAACTACGCCGCGCTGCTGGCGGACGACGACTTCTGGCGGGCCGTGGTGAACACGGTGGCCATGTTCCTCATCGCCACCGTCCCCCAGATGCTGCTGGCGCTGTTCCTGGCCAACGCGCTGAACAAGCGCTTCCGGTTCCGCCTGGCGATCCGGATGAGCGTGCTGCTGCCGCTCGTCACGTCGGTGGTCGCGGTCGCGGTGGTGTTCACGCAGCTGTACGCCCGCGACTGGGGCCTGGTCAACTGGATCCTGGGCGCGTTCGGCGTGGAGAACACCAACTGGCGGGCCGAGCGCGTCCCGTCCTGGATCGCCATCGCCACCATGGTCGACTGGCGCTGGACCGGCTACAACGCGATCATCTTCCTGGCCGGCATGCAGACGATCCCGCGCGACCTGTACGAGGCCGCCGCGATCGACGGCGCGTCCAGGCGCCGGCAGTTCTGGCAGATCACACTGCCGATGCTGCGCCCGACCATGATCTTCGTGGTGCTGAACTCGACGATCGGCGGGCTGACGCTGTTCTCCGAGCCGACCACGTTCTACAACGGCAACGTCGACGGCGGCTCGCAGGGCCAGTTCCAGACGGTGGCCATGTTCATCGTCAAGCAGGGTTTCCGCGAGTTCGACTACGGCTACGCCGCCGCTGCCGCCTGGCTGCTGTTCCTGCTGATTCTCATCGGAGCGGCGATCAACTTCCTGTTCGTGCGCAGGATCGGGGGCACGAAATGACCAACTGGTCACCGACCATCCTCACCAGGGTCATGCTGGGCGTGGCGGTCTTCCTGTCGGCGTTCCCGCTGTACTGGATGCTGGTGATCGCCTCGCGCACCAACGCCGACGCGGTTTCGGTGCCGCCGCCGTTCCTGCCGGGCGGCAACCTCGGCGAGAACATCGTCGCGGTGCTCAACAACGAGGACGCCAAGTTCCTGCTGGGACTGACGAACTCGTTCATCGTGGCGACGGTCGTCACCGTCTCCGTGGTGATCATCTCCACGCTGGCGGGCTTCTCGTTCGCCAACCTCAATTTCAAGGGCCGCAACCTGCTGCTGGTGCTCGTGCTGCTGACGATGGCGGTGCCGCTGCAGCAGATGGGCGTGGTGCCGCTCTACCGGCTCATGGTGAGCCTGGAGTGGACGGGCACGCTCAAGGCGGTCATCCTGCCGTACCTGCTCAACGGGTTCGGCGTGTTCCTGATGACGCAGTACACGCGCCAGGCCGTGCCGATGGAGCTGGTCGAGGCCGCCCGGGTGGACGGCGCGGCCACGCTGCGCATCTGGTGGAACGTCGTGCTGCCCGCCGTGCGGCCCGGGATGGCCGTGCTCGGCATCAACACGTTCATGCTCATGTGGAACGACTTCATGTGGCCGCTGATCGTGCTCACCCCGGACAACCCGACCGTGCAGATCGCGATCACCTCGCTCAACGCCAGGTTCTCCACGAACTACACGTTGATCTTCGCGGGCACGGCGCTGTCCATCATTCCGCTCATCGCGGTATTCGTCGCATTCGGCCGCCAAATCGTCGGCGGACTCATGGAAGGTGCGGTCAAGGCGTGACGACTCAAGAGGAACAGACACGTTCCGACCTGTGCTTCCCTCCTGGTTTCTCGTTCGGCGCGGCGACGTCGGCGTACCAGATCGAGGGTGCCGTCGCCGAGGACGGGCGCGGCGTCTCCATCTGGGACACCTTCACCAAGACGCCGGGCAGGGTGCTGAACGGCCATCATGGTGACGTTGCCATGGATCACTACCACCGGTTCGCGGAAGACGTCGCGATCATGGCGGACCTGGGGCTGACGGCCTACCGGTTCTCGGTGTCGTGGCCGCGGATCCAGCCGACCGGCTCCGGCGCGATCAACCAGAAGGGCCTGGACTTCTACCGGCGGCTCACCGACGAGCTGCTGGGGCACGGCATCGACCCCTGGCTCACCCTCTACCACTGGGACCTGCCCCAGGAGCTGGAGGACCAGGGCGGCTGGCCGAACCGTGACACGGCCTACCGGTTCGCGGACTACGCGGCGGCCGTGCACGAGGCGCTGCAGGACCGGGTGCACACGTGGAGCACCGTCAACGAGCCGTGGTGCGCCGCGTTTCTCGGCTACGCCTCCGGGGAGCACGCCCCGGGCAGGCGTGAGCCGGAGAACGCGATCAGGGGCGCGCACCACCTCAACCTGGCCCACGGGCTGGCCGTGCAGGCGATGAACGCCCGCCGTGTCGGCGGCTGCGTGAACCTGTACGCGGTCACCCCGGAGACCGACAGCGAGCGGGACCTGGACGCGGCCCGGCGGATCGACGGGCTGCAGAACCGGTTCTTCCTCGACGCCCTGCTGACCGGGCGCTATCCGGAGGACGTGCTGGCGGACCTGCGGGTGGAGCCGGACGACTTCATCCAGCCGGGCGACATGAAGACCATCGGCGCGCCGATCGACCTGCTGCTCGTCAACTACTACAGCCGCTTCACCGTCTCGGGCGCGCCGGGCGGCAAGGCGTCGGCGGCGGCGGCCCCCACGGACTCCGCCTCCCCGTGGGTGGGCAGCGAGCACGTGTCGTTCGTCAACGGCGGCCGGCCGGTCACCGCGATGGGCTGGGAGATCGACGAGGACGGCCTGGTGGAGGTGCTCACCCGGGTGATGCGGGACTACCCGCCGATCGCGATGGTGGTCTCGGAGAACGGCGCCGCCTTCGACGACGTGCTGGCCGACGGCCGGATCCACGACCGGGAGCGGCGGGCGTACGTGGAGGCGCACCTCGGCGCGTGCAAGGAGGCCATCGAGGCGGGGGTGCCCCTGGAGGGGTATTTCGCCTGGTCGTTGATGGACAACTTCGAGTGGGCCTGGGGTTACGGCAAGCGGTTCGGCCTGGTCCACGTGGACTTCGATACGCAGGAACGGCTGCTGAAGGACAGCGCGCTCTGGTACGCGGAGATCATCCGGCAGAATAGGCCACATGAACCGACCGACTCTTGAGGCAGTCGCTGCCCGGGCCGGCGTGGGCCGGGGCACGGTGTCGAGAGTCATCAACGGCTCGCCGAACGTCAGCGCCAAGGCCCGCGAGGCCGTCGAGCTGGCCATCAGCGAGCTGGGCTACGTGCCCAACCGCGCGGCGCGGGCCCTGGTCACGCGCCGCACGGACACCGTGGCGCTGGTGGTGTCCGAGTCGCAGTTCCGGGTCTTCGACGAGCCGTACTTCGCGGGCACGATCCGCGGCATCGGCTCGGCGCTGGCCGAGACCGGGTTGCAGCTCATCCTGGCGATGGCGCGCACCCCGGAGGAGCACGCGCGGCTGGAGCACTACCTGACGGGGCAGCACGTCGACGGCGTGCTGCTCCTGTCGCTGCACGGCGCCGACCCGCTGCCGGGGCGGCTGGAGGCGATGGGCGTGCCGACCGTGCTCGGCGGCCGGCCCGTCGGCCTCGACCCCTACAGCTACGTGGACATGGACAACAGGGCAGGAGCCCGGCAGGCGGTCAAACACCTGCTGGGCCTCGGCCGCACCGCCATCGCCACGATCGCCGGGTCCCAGGACATGGGCGTGGGCGTCGACCGGCTGGCCGGCTACCGCGACGCGCTGCTGCCCTCGCGCCTGCCGGAGCTGGTGGCCTACGGTGACTTCTCCGAGCACAGCGGCGCCACCGCGATGACCGAGCTGCTGCGGGCCCATCCCGATCTCGACGCGGTCTTCGCCGCGTCCGACCCGATGGCGCTGGGCGCGATGCGCGTGCTCAAGGCCCAGGGCCGGGCGGTCCCCGGCGACGTCGCGGTGATCGGGTTCGACGACTCCAAGGCCGCGCTGCACGCCGACCCGCCGCTGACCACCGTGCACCAGCCGACCGAGGCGATGGGCCGCCAGATGGCGCAACTGCTGGTGGCCAGGATCAACGGCGAGCAGCTGCGCCAGCCCGTCGTGATCCTCGACACCCACCTGGTGCGGCGCGAGTCCGCCTGACATTCGCGAGAGGGGTCCTTGTGGACAGCAGGACCAAGCGCCGGTTAGCGCCCGCCGAGCTGGACGCGCTCGTCCGGCGGGCGGTGGGCACGGGTGTCGCCAGCGCCACCGAGCTGACCGACGGCTACGCCAACGCCGTCTGGCGGCTGAAGCTGGAGGACGGGCGGGAGGCGGTGCTCAAGCTGTCGCCGCCGCCCGACCTGCGGCAGCTCAGCTACGAGACCAACCTGCTGCGCATGGAGGCCGCCGCCATCGGCCTGGCGCTGGAGGCGGGCGTGCCGGTGGCGGGGCTGCTGCGGGCCGGTTTCGACGACCCGGTGCTGGGCGGCGACTACCTGTTGCTGGCCGCGCTGAACGGGGTGTCGTGGAACGACGTCAAGCCCGAGGGCGAGGCCGCGCTGCGCCGGGAGCTGGGCGCGCACCTGGCCCGGTTCAACGCGGTGACGGGTGAGGTGTTCGGCTATCCGCACGCCGGCATCGTGGGCGCGACGTGGCGGAAGGCGTTCCTGGCCATGGTGGCGGCGCTGCTGGGCGACACCGAGCGCTACCCGGCGCCGCTGCCGCTGCCGGCCGCGCGGATCATGGAGGTGTTCGAGGCCGCCGCGCCCGCGCTGGACGAGGTCACCACGCCGCGGCTGGTGCACTTCGACGTGTGGGCCGGCAACGTCTTCCTCGACCTGCGCGGCACGCCGCGGATCGAGGCCATCATCGACCACGAGCGCGCCTTCTGGGGCGACCCGCTCGCCGAGTTCGTCACCCCGACGATCTTCGGCGAGCTGAGCGAGGACGATCCGCTGCTGGCGGGCTACCGCGAGGTGACGCCGCTGGAGCTCACGCCGGCCGCGATGATCCGGCTCGACCTCTACCGCGCCTACCTCTACCTGATCCTGCTGATCGAGAACGGACCCCGGCAGTACCCGGAGGACGAGTACGCCAGGGTCCGCGACCAGGCGACGGCTTCACTGAGCGGGGTGCTCGACCGCCTCGTACGCACGTCCCCTGGAGCCGTCGGCTAGGTCGGCGCACGCGCCGCCGCCCTTGACCGTGTTCGGCACGCCGAGGTCGACCGGCATGGTGCCCGAGCAGGCGAGCGCGCCCGCGATGGTGCTGCCCGACAGGATCGGCGCGGTGTTGCCACTGAGCAGCGCGGCGCCGCGCAGGTCGGCGCCCACGACGGTGAGGTTGCCCGCCCCGCTCACGGCGAGCGCGCCGCTGACGCGCGCGCCGAGCAGGTGCACCTGCGCGGCCCCCGCGGCGGTGAGCGCGCCGGTGACACGGCCGCCGGTGACGACCAGCGAGGCGCCGGGCCTGACCGTGACCGCCCCCGTCACCTCGGCGCCGTCGAGGCAGGTGACTCCCGAGGACACGACGAGCGCGCCGCGGTGCACGCCGGTGACCGTGCGGGTGCAGGCGGGCGGCGGGGCGACCGTGGTGACGGTGAACCTTCCCGGATCGCCGTGGTTGCCGGCCGCGTCGATCGAGCGGTACTCGATCGTGTGCCGGCCACGCGGCAGCCTGCCGTACACGAGCGAGTCGATCGTCGTGCCCTGCTCCGAGAACGTCCACGGCAGCTCCGACGAGGTGGGCCAGCCGAAGTAGTTGAACCAGCCGTCGCCGTCCACCCGCGACTCCGACACGACGTAGCCGTCCTGGTCGTCGGTGCCGGTGAGGCGCATGGTGAAGGGGCCGTTGTAGACGTAGGTGTGGCCGGAGCGGGCCAGCGGGCGCGACAGCTCGTACGCGGTGGCCGGTCCGGTGGCGTCGATCGTCCAGGTCAGGGTCTGGCCGCCGAGGGCGGCGGTGAGGGTGTGCGTGCCCCGCTTCAGGTCCAGCTCGCCCAGGTCCAGGTCGGTGCCCTCGTACCGGGTGCCGTTCAGCGTCCAGGTGACCTGGGGGACGGTCTGCGCGGGGTGGGTGGTCTCCACGTACACGACGTCCGCGCGGCCGAGCGGCCGGTCGGTGGGGGTGGAGGAGACGAACGCGGGCTCGGCGGCGTCCGGCGGGGTGGTGATCGCGGTGTCCACCGTCCAGGTGCGGGTCCTCGTCATGGCCGTCCTGACGTCCGGGTCGCGGACGAACGCGGTCGGGTCGGAGACGGTCGCGGTGACCGTGTGCCGGCCCTGGGCCAGACCGAGCGGGCGCAGGTCGAGGGTGTCGCGGTCGCCCGGCAGGTCCCGGCCGTCGACGTTCCAGGTGGTGACCAGGGAGTGGCCGACGGGGCGCATCGGCTCGACCCACAGCACCCGGTCGGCGCCGACCGGCGCGCCCGAGGGTGTGGCGTCCTGGACGACCATCGTCTTGGCGGTGATGCTGCGCACCATGACCTCGCGGCTGACCTGGTCGAAGTAGTAACCGAGGGTCTTCATCATCGAGTGCGCGCTGGGCCGCCACACGCCCGTGGTCGCGTACATGCCGCCCTCGTAGCGGCCGATCGGGCCGCCGGACTCGCTGGGCTCGCCCAGCCAGCGCCACCACTTCCTGCGCTGGTCGCGCATCTCGCGCTCGGTGAGCAGCGTGTGGTGGGCGCTGGACGGCTCGGGGCCCGCGTACGGGCCGCCGGGGACGCCGCGCTGGTAGTAGTCGTACTCGTCCTGCAGCCCGCCCAGGGAGTGGCCCAGCTCGTGCGGGCTGATCAGGGCCGACATGCTGTTGCTGCCGGAGGCGGTGGCGTACGAGCCGCCCGCGCCGCCGTACGTGCCGCTGTTGCCCAGCGCGAGGATCTGCCGGTTGGCCGACGTGGTGCCGGTGACCAGGTTGGCGTAGCGGGTGGCGGCGGTGTTGTCCATGGTGATCAGGCGCTGGACGCTGCCCGGGTTGCACTGGCCCCAGAAGCCCATGCTCAGCGGGGTCGTCCGGCGCGGCGCGTCGAGCCCGGGGTCGCAGCTGATGCCCGACTCGCCGGAGACGATGTCGATCCGGTAGACGTTGATGTAGTTGCGGTAGGACTTGAACGGCTCGATCGACCACATGACGTTGAGGTGCCGGTCGGTGTCGGCCCGGAACTTCTCCTGCTCGGCCTCGGTGTAGCCGTCACCCATGACGATCAGGTTGAACCGCTTGGCGGTCGTCCCCGTGACCTGCACGGGCACGACCGTGGCCGAGCCCGGCTCGGCGGCGCTCGCCTGGGCGGCGCTCGCCTGGACGGCCGGAGAGACGCATAACATGGCGGCGGCCAGAGTCAGGGCCGTGAAGATACGCATGATCAGCACTATCGGACCGCCGCGGCCCGCGCGTCCATCCCCCATCACGGTCGAAACCATCTCGTTCGGGGACATGTCACGATCAGACCCGTTCTGGTCGGGACATGTCCTGATCAGAACCCGTCCAGACAGGGCCGCACGCTCGGCCCCGTACGATCAGGCGCGCGGGAGTTCCGCCAGCAGGATGGGGCGTGTGGTGGGGCGGTCGGAGCCGCCGGCGGGCTCGACGGTCAGCGCGACGCGATCGTCGCGCTTCAGCGCCACCAGCACCAGGGGCGCGGTCATCCCGTCCGCGCCCCGGTGCAGCAGGCCGGCCGGGCGGGGGCCGCGCGGGTCCATCAGCCACAGCTCGTACGCCTTCGTGGCGGGCAGCTCCGGCAGGCCCGACGAGGTGAACAGCACGCCGCCCGCGTCGCGGGAGACCACGATCGTGCCCGTGCCGCCGGCGGTGATCGGCCGGCGCAGCGTCTCGGCGTCGGGCGCGGCCAGCACCGCGACCAGCCGCTCGTTCCGGGTGGCGGCCTCCTCCAGGTCGCGGCGGGCGTCGAAGGCGACCACGCCGAGCGCGACGGCCGCCGCCGCGCAGACGGCCGTCAGCGCCGCCATGACCCTCGTCCGCCTCCGCGCCGGCACCGGCAGCCCGCCGTCAGCGACGAGGTACGGGCCGGGTGCGGCGACGTACGGCCCCTCGGCGGTGGGGTGCGGCCCGTCGCCGGTGACGGGCGGCTCGATGGCGGTGGTGTGCGGCGCGGTCGCCGGGTCCGTCCAGAGCAGGGTGCGGACGTCATCGGGACGGCTCTCAGGGTCGCGGGAGCGGTGGGCGGCGGCGAGCAGGCGGCCGCGGAGTGCCGTGGGCGGCGGCTCGGCCACCGATTCGGCCAGTTTCGCGGCGGTCTCGCGCAACCGTCGTACCTCGTCCGAGCAGCCCTGGCACACGTGCAGATGCTGCTCGAACCGCACCCACTCGGCGTACGGCAGTGCGTGCACGGCGTAGGCGCCAGAGAGGGTGTGGAGTTCGTCCTTCATCGTCCACTCCCTGGTGTGAGAGGCGGCTCACGCATGTACTTCGGCCGTTCGGGCACGCCGGATGGTCCCGGTCTTGCTCTTTTCCGGCGATATGAGACAATCTCATTGGGTGATGAATTATGGGGTGTGTGATTGCCGGCGGCGGACCCGCCGGCGCGATGCTGGCCCTGCTGCTGGCCAGAGCGGGCGTCGAGGTGACGCTGCTGGAGAAGCACGGCGACTTCCTGCGCGACTTCCGGGGTGACACGATCCACCCCTCGACGCTGCAGGTGCTCGACGAGCTGGGACTGGCGCCGGATTTCATGAAGATCCCGCACCGCAAGGCGTACGAGATCAGTCTGGTCACCGACGCCGGTGACGTCAGGCTGGCCGACCTGCGCGGGCTGCGGGGCACGTACAGGTACATCGCGTTCGTGCCACAGTGGGACTTCCTGACACTCATCACGTCGGCGGCCGAGCGCTATCCGGGCTTCCGGCTGCTGATGAACGCCGAGGCGTACGACCTGATCCGCGAGGGCGGCGCCGTCCGCGGGCTGCGTTACCGCGACGGGTCAGGCGAGCACGAGATCAGGGCGGACCTGACGGTCGCCGCGGACGGGCGGTACTCGGCGCTGCGCGCCCGCGCGGGCCTGGTGCCCGAGGACCTCGGCGCGCCGATGGACGTGGTCTGGTTCCGGCTCCCCCGCCACGACACCGACCGGGACGACACGTTCCTGCGCCTCGCCGACGGGCGCATGATGGTCGCGATCAACCGCGAGAGCTACTGGCAACTGGCCTATCTCGTGCTCAAGGGCGGCTACGACGAGATGCGCCGGCAGGGCATCGACGCGCTGCGCGAGCCCGTGGCCAGGCTGATGCCGTGGCTGGCCGACCGGGTCGCCGGGATCGGCGGCTACGACGACGTCAGCGTGCTGACCGTCCGGCTCGACCGGCTGCGCCGCTGGCACCGGCCGGGATTCCTGTGCATCGGGGACGCCGCGCACGCCATGTCGCCGGTCTTCGGGGTCGGCATCAACCTGGCCGTGCAGGACGCGGTCGCCACCGCCAACCTGCTGGCCGGAGCGCTCAGGGCGGGCGCGCCGATCCCCGAGCGGACGCTGCACCGGCTGCAGCGCCGGCGCATGCTCCCGACCAGGGTGACCCAGGCGGCCCAGCGGCTGGTGCAGAACCGGGTCATCGGCCCGGCGCTGAACCGGCGGCTCGACCCGACCAGGCTGCCGCGTGACCTGACCAGATTCCCGCTGGTCGGCCTGCTGGCGCCGCGCTTCATCGGCCACGGTGTCAGACCCGAGCACGTGGCGGTAAAGGAACTTTGACCGCCTCTGGGTTCGTACAGGTATAACCGCATTCTCACAACGTGGACATGGGGGTCGGTGGGGCCGAGCCAGTGGAATACCCTCGTATCTCGTGAGCAGCAATCTAGTGGATCTCGATACCTGGCGAGCCCTCCCCGCGGCGCAGCAGCCTGACTGGCCAGACCGCGGCGAGCTCGACAAGGTTGTCGCCGAGCTCGGCGGCCTGCCCCCATTGGTCTTCGCCGGCGAGTGCGACCAGCTCAAGGAGCAGCTGGCCGCCGTCGCGCGTGGTGAGGCGTTCGTCCTTCAGGGCGGCGACTGCGCCGAGACCTTCTCCGGCGCCACGGCCGACAACGTGCGCCAAAAGCTGAAGACCTTGCTGCAGATGGCCATCGTGCTGACCTACGCCGGCCGGGTGCCGGTGGTGAAGATCGGCCGGGTCGCGGGGCAGTTCGCCAAGCCGCGCTCCAAGGGCACCGAGACCCGGGGCGGGGTCGAGCTGCCCGCCTACCGGGGCGACATGGTCAACGGGTTCGACTTCACCCCCGAGGCGCGCCGGCCCGATCCGTGGCGGCTGCTCAAGGCGTACCACTCCTCGGCCGTGACGCTCAACCTGGCCCGGGCCTTCACCAAGGGCGGTTACGCCGACCTGCGCCAGGTGCACGCCTGGAACCAGGACTTCGTGGGCGAGTCGCCGGCCGGCCGCCGTTACGAGCAGCTGGCCAGGGAGATCGACCAGGCGCTCGCGTTCATGCGGGCCTGCGGGGCCGACCCCGAGGAGTTCCACACGGTCGAGTTCTACTCCTCGCACGAGGCTCTCATCCTCGACTACGACCAGGCGCTCACCCGCATCGACTCGCGTACGGGCCTGCCCTACGACGTGTCGGCGCACATGGTGTGGATCGGCGAGCGCACCCGCCAGCTCGACGGGGCCCACGTCGAGTTCTTCTCCAAGATCCGCAATCCGATCGGCGTCAAGCTCGGCCCGACGACGACGCCGGACGAGGCGCTGGCGCTCATCGACAAGCTCAATCCGGGCAACGAGGCGGGGCGGCTCACGTTCATCACCCGCATGGGCGCCGCCAAGATCCGCGAGCACCTGCCCGCGCTGGTCAAGGAGGTCACGGCGACCGGGGCCCGGGTAGCGTGGATCTGCGACCCGATGCACGGCAACACGTTCGAGGCGCCGAGCGGGCACAAGACGCGCCGCGTGGACGACGTGCTGGACGAGGTGGCGGGCTTCTTCGAGGTGCACCGCTCGCTCGGCACGCACCCCGGAGGCATCCACATCGAGTTCACCGGCGACGACGTGACCGAGTGTGTCGGCGGCGGGCACGAGATCGGCGAGACCGACCTCGCGACCCGTTACGAGACGGCCTGCGACCCCAGGCTCAACCGCAGCCAGTCACTCGACCTGGCCTTCCGCGTGGCCGAGCTCTACCGCGGCTGACCTCCCGTCGTCCTGTCGCCGCCGGCCCTCCGGCGGCGACCCTCACCCGGCCGGGCCTTCGCGGTGAACGGCTGAGGTGAAAGTGATTCAGGTCTCATTGCCGTACGTGACGAACCGCCGGTGAACCCTGTGACTCCAGGGCTATGATCGCCCCGAAAGACACTAATTTTTCGGGAGATGATCCGTGGATAATGCTCCAGAGGGGGTCGACCCGAACGTCCCCAACGTCGCGCGAATGTACGACTATTTTCTCGACGGCAAGGACAACTTCGCGGCCGACCGGGCCGCCGCGGAGCAGATCCTCCAGACCTTCCCGCACACCAAGGAGGGCGCCCGCGCGAACCGGGCGTTCCTGCGCCGGGCCGTGCGGTATCTGGTGGACCAGGGCGTCCGGCAGATCGTGGACCTCGGCGCCGGCCTGCCGACGCAGGGCAACACCCACGAGATCGCCCCGGAGGCGCGCGTGGTGTACGTCGACTACGACTCCGTGGTGTGCGTGCACGGCAGGGCGCTGCTGGCCAGGCGGGCGAACGTGGACTTCCTCCAGGCCGATGTGCGCGAGCCGAAGGCGCTGCTGGACAAGCTCGGCACGATGATCGACTTCGAGCAGCCGGTGGCGTTCCTCATGCTGGCGATCCTGCACTTCATCCCGGACGAC
Source organism: Nonomuraea fuscirosea (assembly GCF_035917475.1). Taxonomy (NCBI): domain Bacteria; kingdom Bacillati; phylum Actinomycetota; class Actinomycetes; order Streptosporangiales; family Streptosporangiaceae; genus Nonomuraea; species Nonomuraea fuscirosea. The sequence goes on from NZ_CP109074.1 coordinate 5,727,861, forward strand.
GAGGCCTACGACGTGGTGACGAAGCTGCGCGAGGCCAGCGCGCCGGGCAGCCACCTGGTCATCAGCCACGCCGTGGACAGCACTCCGGACACCACCCCGCAGGCGCTGGAGATCTACCGCCGGGCCACCGCCGCGCTCAACCTGCGCACGCGGGAGGAGGTCCTGCGCTTCTTCGACGGTTACGAGCTGGCGGAGCCGGGACTGACGTACCCGAACGGCTGGCGCCCGGAGGACCCGGACGCGCCGGGGAACGGCATCACGTTCGGTTACGTGGGGGTCGGCCGCAAGCCCTGACGATCGGACTCTCCGCCGGACATGCGAAGACCCCGCCCCCGAGGGCGGGGTCTTTCGCGCGAGGGGTCAGTTCTGCTGGGCGTTCTTCAGCTCCTCGCTGAGCTCGGCCCTGATCGCGTCCATGTCGAGCGCCTTCACCTGGCGGATGAGGTCTTCGAGCGCGGGGCCGGGGATGGCGCCGGCCTGCGCGAAGACCACGATGCCGTCACGGATCGCCATCAGCGTGGGGATCGAGGTGATGTCGAATCCCTGCGCGAGCCCCTGCTCGGCGTCGGTGTCGATCTTGCCGAAGGTGATGTCGCCATGCTTGTCGGACGCCTGCTCGAAGATCGGCCCGAACTTCTTGCACGGCGGGCACCACTCGGCCCAGAAGTCGAGCAGCACGATCCCCTTGTCGGCGATGTCGTTGAAGTTCTTCTCTGTTACTTCGATGGTCGCCACAAGTGGCTCCTCGCTCGTGTCGCTGTCGTGCGGTTTGTCGCAAAAATGCATTGGGTTCAACCACGTACCCATCACCAGCATTCCATGCCCGGCGGGCGGGCGCGGCCCCGCACGTGCCGCGCCCGCGCGAGGGGTCAGCGTCCGCCGGGCAGCGTCAGGCCGATGACCAGCGGATCGTGGTCGGAGGAGCGGTAGGCGTCCGGCTGGTAGAGGCCGGGCGGATTGAACTCCTGGTTGTAGTCGCGGATGCGCGGCTCGTCGGAGTTGATGTGCCAGATCGTCGCGCTCGTCACCCGCTTGAGCAGTTGCCTGCCGACGAGGGCGTGGTCGAGCTCGCCCGCCAGCCCGTCGAACAGGTAGCTGTAGCGCAGCGGCTCGGGCACGAACCTCTTGGTGACGCTGGTCAGGCCGCCCGCCTCCAGGGTGTCGATCGGGTCCTCCTCGCCGTAGGCGTTGAGGTCGCCGAGCACGATCGGGTTGGGCAGGTCCTGGTCCTCGACGAGGCCGAGCAGCGCCTGGGCCTGGGCCACGCGGGTGGGGTTCCAGCAGCTCTGGCCGTCGCCCTGGTCGGCGTCGGGGCCGCTCGACGGGCAGCTGCCCTTGGACTTCAGGTGGTTGACCAGCATGGTGAACGGCTGGCCGCCGCCCTTCCTGCGGAAGGTCTGGATCAGCGGCGGGCGGCTGAACACGGCGTCCTGCGAGGACTTCGCCGCGCCGACAGGGGTCAGCTTGGCGGGCTTGTAGATGAGGCCGACCTGGATGGCGTCGGTGCCGGGGAACGGGTGCGCGAGTGCGGCGTACGTACCGGCTCCGACCTGGGCGTTGACGGCGTCCACGAGCGCCTGCAGGGCGGTCTGGCCGTTGTTCTCGACCTCCATGAGGGCCACCGCGTCGGCGTTCAGCCCCTTGAGCGCGGCGACCAGCTTGGTGAGCTGGCGCTGCTGCTCCTCGGCGTTGCTCGCGCCTCTGGAGCCGAGGGTGGTGAACCAGTTCAGCGTGTTGAACGAGGCCACCTTGACGTTCCCGACGACCGGGAACGGCTTGAGCAGGCGCGGGTTGGCGTTCAGGTAGTTCACGGGCTTGGTGGGTTGCAGGCGGTAGGCGCCGAATCCGTATCCGAGCACGCCTGTCACGCCGGCGGCCACGTCGCCCGTCCGCACGATGGGCGGCAGGGTGGCCGGGTTCTCGCGGGTGGAGCCGTCGTCGACGAGCAGGGAGCGGCGCTCGTTCAGCGCGGCGTCGACGCCCCGGCGGTCGGTCGGCTGGAACAGCCGGCCCTGCGAGGAGAGCACGACCTCGCCGAAGCGGCCGAGGTTGTAGTGCTCGCTCACGGTCAGCGGCTGCGGGAAGGTCAGCAGCATGTTCTCGACGGGCTCCAGCCCGTCGGAGGGCAGCCGGTACGACCGCGCCTTGACCCTGCCGGTGCCGCACACGTCCACCGCGGTGACCGGCGACAACTCGGTCCAGCCGTTGAACTCGGTCGCCCGGCCGGTCACGAGGACCCGGTCACCGGGCTTGACGTCCTTGACCGAGTCCCTGGCGAAGGCGAACAGCCCCTCCGACGTCCGCGGGTCGGCGTCCGGGCGCGGATCCTGCAGGAAGAACCCGCTGAGCTGGTCGGAGCGCTGGAAGTCGCCGGTGACGATCCCCTCGACCCGCACCGTCTGGCCGGCCAGCGGGGTGGCGTCACCGTCACCCTGCACCTGGTTGATGCGGTGGGTGGCCGGGGTGTCACAGGGGGCCGCCGGTTCGGCGGCCGCGGGACCGGCGCACAAGGCCACCGCGAGAAGGGCGGCCAAGGAGGCTTGGGATAAAGCTCGCATGCACGCACTTTAGAGCCAATTTAGATCGCATAATTCCACATAAAAGTGGATAGAACATGAAATCACCGAACCTTGACATCGGCCGCGGCGGGTATCACCCATGCATGGACTGGGTCACCTGCGCGCATTCTGCTGGTTGCACCGGAATCGCCGGCCGGCCGTCCGGCCTCTGCCTGGCACATCTGTCCCCAGAACAACTCGGCGCGGCGCTCGGCGCGCTGTCCCCCGGCCGCCTGCTCGACCTGCGCGGCACCACCGTCACGAGCGATCTGCTGTCCAGGGTGCTCGACGCCACCGGCGCCAGGCCCGGCAGGACCCGGCTCGACCGGGTCAGGTTCACCGGCGACGTCAAGCTGGCCGGGGTGACGTTCGAGGGCGACGTGTCGCTCGACGACGCCACGTTCGACCGGCTCGCCTCGTTCTTCGGCGCCCGCTTCGAGGGCAACGTGTCGCTGGCCGGCGTGCGGTTCCGGCGTGAGCTGTCCTTCCACGGCGTCACCGTGCGCGGTCACGTCTCGCTCGACCGGGCCGTGATGGCGAGGGACGCGCTGTTCAGCCAGGCCGTGTTCGGGCACGGGCTGTCGTGCGAGCGGGCCAGGTTCGACGGCTACGCCACCTTCGACGGCGCCAGGCTCGGCGACGGGGCCGCCTTCAGGGGCGCGCGCTTCGGCCGGACGCTGTCGTTCCGCAAGGTCAGCGGGCACGCCGGGTTCGACGCGGCGCACTTCGCGGCCGACGCGTACCTGTCGGCGACCGGCCGGCTGTCGGCGGCCAGGGCTCGCGCCGACGGGCTGCTCGACGTGGTGGTCACGCGCTGCGGCGTCGACCTGCGCGGCGTGGAGGTGACGGGGCCGCTGACGGTGCGGCTCACCGACGCGCAGGCCGACCTGGAGGGCGCGCGGCTGCGCGGGCCCGCCACCGTGACGGGCCGGGGCAGGTCCACGCTGACCTCGCTGCGGGAGGTCGAGGCGGCCAGCCTGGAGCTGTTCGGGCTCGACCTGTCGTCGTGCCGGTTCGCCGGGCTCGCCCATCCGTCGGGGGTGCGGGTCAAGGACTGCACGTTCGCGCTCACGCCGCGCGGCGTCCAGGTGGGGCTGCGCTGGCCGATGCTGCGCTGGTTCTCGCGGCGGCGCGCGCTGGCCGACGAGCGCACCAGGCGCGGCCACGGTCACGCCGGCGACACCGGCGCCTCGCCCGACAGCCTGGCCTCCCTCTACGCGGGCCTGCGGCCCAGCGACCGCGCGACCGCGGCCGACTTCGCGTTCGCGGCCATGGAGATGCGCCGCCAGGCCGGGCACGGGTGGTGGCTGTCGGTGTCGTGGCTCGTCTGCGGGTACGGCATGCGGATGGGGCGGGCGGCGGCGTGGTGCGCGCTGGTGGCGGCGATCACCGCGGCGGCGGTGCTGTGGAGCACGGCCTCCCACGCCGCCGGCCACACCGGCGCACCCGCCTTACCCTCCGCCCCCGTCCACTCCACCTGGACCGGCTGAGCCGAGGTCCCGGCAGGCGCCTTCCTGGAGGGCGCGGGCCGTCAGAGGCCGGCCGCGATGGCCTCGATGGCGCCGAAGTGGCGCGGCCAGCCGCCGCCCATGATGCGCCGCGACAGCTGCTGGAGCTCGTCCCCCGGGTCGAAGCCCTCGTGGTCGAGGAACAGCCGGGTGCCCTTCCCCTCGGGCTCCAGCCGCCACGTGACCGTCCAGTCGGCGCTCCCGCCGTCGCTCCAGCTGATCTTCAGCAGTTTCTCCGGCTCGATCCGCAGCACTTCGCAGTACACGATCCCGTCGAAACCGACCTGCTTCTTGGGCGTGGTGGTGAACGTGAACCGGTGCCCCACCTCCGCCCTGAAGTCGTTGGGCATGAGCCAGCGGGCGACCAGCTCCGGCTCGGTGAGCGCCCGCCACACCTTGGCGGGCGGGTGCGCGATGAACTGGTCGAGCCTGATCGCGCTCTTGTCGTCAGCGGGGCGGGACATCGTCGTCCTCCATCTCGTCGAGCAGGGTCACGAGGCCGGCGAGCCGCTCCCGCCAGAACCGTTCGTACGGGCTGAGCCAGTCGCGGATCTCCATCAGCGGTCCCGCCTCCAGCCGGTAGTGGCGCTCCCTGCCCCTGCGGCTCTCGGCGACCAGCCCGGCGTCCTTGAGCACCTTGAGATGCTCCGACACGCTGGGCCTGCTCATGTCGAACCGCTCGGCCAGCCGACCGGCGGGCTGCGCGCCCTCGTCGAGCAGCAGCCGCAGCAGCTCGCGCCTGGCCGGGCTGGCCAGCGCCGTGAAGACGTGGTCGGCCGTCACGCCTGGCTGACCACGAAGCCGTTGCCGAACGGGTCGTGAAAGAGCAGCTGACGGCCCCACGGCTGCGGGTCCGGCCCTTCGAAGGCGACCTCGTGCTCGGCCAGCCGGGCGGCCAGCGCGTCGAGGTCGGGCGCGGCGACGACCAGGCCGCTGATCGGCCGCATGTCGGGGAACCAGGCGGCCAGCAGCAACGAGGTGTCGGCGCCCTTGGGCGCGACGGTGAGCCAGCGGCCCATGGGGAACGGGTTGTCGGTGCGCACCTCGAAGCCGAGCACGCCGGTGTAGAAGGCGAGAGCCCGTTCCTGGTCGGTGACGGGCACGGTGACGGTGAGGATCGATGAGATCGGCATGCCGGCCACTATACGTAGGAATTTTCCTACATGACAAGCCCGGAAATATCAGGGGCTTCCCGGATGGGACCCCGAGCGCGGCCTTCGTAGACTGGGGGCATGCTCATCGACGACTACGTGGCCGAGCTCGACGACGCCCTGGCCGGCCCGCACGGACCCAAGCGGGACCTGGTCGTCGAAGCCCGCGACAGCCTGCTCGACACGGCCGAGGCGCTGGAGGCCGAAGGGCTCGGCCGGGCGGAGGCGGAGCGGCTGGCGGTGACGGAGTTCGGGGCGGTCGCCGAGATCGCGCCGGGCTACCAGGCCGAGCTGACCGCGCACTCGGGGCGGCGGCTGGGCCTGCTGCTGTTCGTCAGCGTGCCGATCACGGTGGCCATGTGGTCGGTGCTGTGGCGGCTCTACCCGGCCACCGAGCAGGCGTGGGCGTCGCAGCCGGCCTGGTGGCCGGTCGTCTCGCGGCTGCTCGACGTCGTGCAGCTGGGCGTCGGCGTGTACGGCGGCCTCGTCACGTTCGCGCTGAGCCGGGGTTCGCGCTGGATCCGCCGGCCGCGGCTGGCGACCAGGTCGCTGGGCGTGCTGGTCTGGACGGCGCTGCCGGTCACCTTCGGGCTGAGCCTGGTGCTGTCGTACGGCACCGGCGCCGCCTCCCCCAACACCCTCACCGCGCTGCCGGCCCTGCTGGCCAACCTGGTGACCTTGGCGATGTGGGGGCTGCAGATCTACGGCGCCACCCGATGCGTGCGGATCACGCGGGCGTCCGTACGGACCGCCTGAGCCCGCCCGCTCCCGTTCTGAGACCCCTTGCCGCTCAGCCTTGGGCGATCGCCTCGGCGCGCAGGACGCCGCCGATCACGTTCGTGAACTCCCGCCAGGCCGACCGCTCCCCCTCCAGCTGCTTCCGGCCCGAGGCGGTGAGCCGGTAGGTGCGGCGCTTGCGCCCGCCGACCGTCGCCCACTCGCTGGACAGGTAGCCGATGCGCTCCAGCCGGCGCAGCGCCGGATAGACGGTGCCGGTGGGCACGTTGAGCGCGCCCCCGCTCCGCTCCAGCAGCGCCTCGATGATGGCGTAGCCGTGCAGCGGCTCCCGCTCCAGCACAGAGAGCAGCAGCGCGTCCATGTGCCCGCGAAGCGCGTCCGGATTCATGACTCCGATCCTAAACACCGATCCCTCATGTAGACAGACTACATGTAGACTGGCTACTTATAAGAGGACGTACGACGACGGAGCGGTGATGGACGTAGTCGATCTGGCGCGGACACAGTTCGCGGTGACGGGCAGCCTGCACTTCCTGTTCGTGGTGCTCACGCTCGGCCTGGCGCCGCTGGTGGCGATCATGCACACGCGGTGGGCACGGTCGGGCCGGCCGGTGCACGAGGCCATGACGAGGTTCTGGGGGCAGGTCTACGTCATCAACTACGCGCTCGGCATCGTGACCGGGCTGGTGATGGAGTTCCAGTTCGGCCTCACCTGGAGCGGGCTGACGCAGTACGCGGGCGACGTGTTCGGCGCGCCGCTGGCCATGGAGACGCTGGTCGCCTTCTTCCTGGAGTCCACGTTCCTGGGACTGTGGATCTTCGGGTGGGGGCGGCTGCCCAGATGGGCGCACGTGGCCTGCATCTGGGCGGTCACGCTGACGGCGTACGCGAGCGCGTTCTTCATCATGGTGGCCAACTCGTTCCTGCAGAACCCGGCCGGGGCGGTGGTCGGCGGCGGGCGCATGCACCTGACCGACTTCGGCGCCCTGCTCACGAACAAGGCCCTCGTCTTCTCCTTCCCGCATGTGATCGGCGCGGGGCTGTTCACCGGCGGCATGGTGCTGGTGGGCGCGAGCGCGTGGCGGCTGCGCCGGCGCACCCCCGAGGTGGAGTTCTTCACCCGGTCCCTGCGCACCGGCGTGGTCACCGCCGCCGTCGGCATCTTCCTGGCCATGGGCTTCGGGTACGCCCAGTTCGGCGGCGTCGCGGAGGGCAAGTTCGGCTCCGGCCGCGACCCGCTGGCCGCCGTCGGGCTCGGCTTCATGATCGAGATCGGGCAGCTGCTCGGGCTCGTCGTGCTGCTCGTGATGCTGCCGATGATCTCCGTCCTGCCGCGGCTCCGGTGGACGCATCCGATCCTGATCGCGATGACGCCGCTGCCGTTCGTGCTGTCGATCCTGGGCTGGATGGCCAGGGAGATCGGGCGGCAGCCCTGGATGATCTGGGAGCGGCTCACCGTGGCCGACGCCCTGTCGCCAGGGCTGACCTCCGGCATGGTCATGGGCTCGCTCATCGGGTTCGCGGCGGTGCTGGGGCTGCTGGCCGTCGTCGACTACGTCCTCATCGCCCGGGTGATCAGGCGCGGCCCGTACGGGCTCGACCTCGGCGCCACCGCCGACGAGACGCGCGCCCCCGCGCTGAGCTACTGAGGAGTGCTGAGCATGGAAGTGATCTGGTTCGCCGTCTTCACGGTGCTGCTGGCCGGATATTTCGCCCTTGAGGGGTTCGATCTGGGCGTCGGGCTGCTGCTGCCGGTGCTCGGCAGGACCCGCGCGAACCGGGACCGCATGGTGGCCGCCGTGGCCCCGTACGTGCTGGCCAACGAGGTGTGGCTGGTGGCGGTGGCCGGGACGCTGTTCGGCGTCTACCCGCTGCTCGAACACGACGTGCTGTTCGGGCTGTATCCGCTGGTCGTGGCCATGCTGCTGTGCTGGGTCCTGCGCGACGCCGGGCTGTGGTTCCGCCGCCGGCTGGACGGCGCCCTGTGGCGCGGCTTCTGGGACGGCGCGATCGCGTTCGGCTCCCTGGGGTTGTCGGTGGGCTGGGGCATGACGTTGTACGCGGCCGCCACCGGCTTCGCCGCCTCCCCCGTGCATCCGGTGGGCCTCATGCTGGGCGTGGTGGTGACGCTGCTGTTCGCCTTCCACGGATGGACGTTCCTGGGCTGGCGGCTGCCGGGCGTGTTCGGGGTCACCAGGCCGGGGCGGGTGCTGCTGGGGACGGCTCTGGTCGCGGCGCTGCCCGCGCTGGGGGTGCTCGGGGGCGCCATGCCGTACCTGCTGGCGCACAGCGCGCCGCCGGCCACGCTGAATGTGCTCAGTCTCATGGTCCTGCCGTTCGCACCCATCATGCTGGGCGCGCAAGTATGGGTATGGCGCACTTTCCGGCCAGGTAAGGACGCCGTCCGGCTCCTCCCGTCGTTCTTCTGAGGGAACGTGCATAAGGATCTTCTCGCGCTCATGCGGGCCGAGCGCTCCGTGCGCCGCCACCTGGGTGTCACCATGGCCGCCGCCCTGCTGGCGGGGCTGCTCGTGCTGGTGCAGGCCGAACTGCTGGCGGGCGTGCTGTCCGGCCGCTTCACCGCCGCCGCCCTCGCGGTGCTGGCGATGGTGGTGGGCGCGCGGGCGCTGCTGGCGTGGACGCAGGGGATCTTCGGCGGGCGCACCGCGACGGGCGTGAAGTCCGCGCTGCGGCACCGGCTGCTGGAACGGCTGCGCGAGCTCGGCCCCGCCCGGCTCGCCGCGCACCGCTCGGGCGAGCTGGTCACCCTGGCCGGGCGCGGCCTCGACCGGCTCGACGACTACCTGACCGGCTACCTGCCGTCGATCGCGGTGGCCGCCGTGGTGCCGATCGCGGTGCTGGTCCGGCTGTTCGCCGCCGACCTCGGCAGCGCGGTGATCGTGCTGATCACGCTGCCGCTGATCCCGATCTTCGGCGCGCTGGTCGGGATGACCACCAAGGCGGTGACCGAACGGCAGTACCTGGCGCTGTCGCGGCTCGGCGGGCACTTCCTCGACGTCGTCCGCGGCCTGCCCACCCTGCGCGCCTTCGGCCGGGCCCGCTACCAGGCCACCGTCATCAAGGAGATCGCCGACGCGCACCGGGGCGCCACCATGCGGACGTTGCGGGTGGCGTTCCTGTCGTCGCTCGTGCTGGAGCTGTGCGCGTCGCTGTCGCTGGCCCTGGTGGCGGTGCCGATCGGCCTGCGGCTGCTCGGGGGGTCCCTGGACCTGACGACGGCGCTGCTGGTGCTGCTGCTGGCGCCGGAGGCTTACCTGCCGTTGCGGGCGATGGGGACGCGCTTCCACGCCTCGATGGAGGGCGTGGCCGCCGCCGACGCGGCCTTCGCCGTCCTGGACCGGACCTCCGACGAACCGGCCCCCGGAACCGGCGCCTCCGCAGCCGACCCGGACCCCGGAACCAGCGCCTCCGCGAGCGACCCGGACCCCGGATCCGGCGTCCCCGCGAGCGACCCGGACCTCCGAGCCGGCGGTGCGCCGGGAGTCCGTCTCGAAGGCACGCCGGAGATCCGGCTCGAGAACGTGACCGTCCGCTACCCGGGCCGCGACGTGCCGGCCCTGCGGGACGTGTCGCTCACCATCGGCGCGGGCGAGCGGGTCGCCCTGGTCGGGGAGAGCGGCGGCGGCAAGAGCACCCTGCTCCACCTCGTCCTCGGCTTCGTCAGCCCGTCCGAGGGACGGGTCCTCGTGGACGGCGTGGACCTGCGCGAGCTGGACCTGACGCGGTGGCGCGCGCGGCTGGCGTTCGTGGCGCAGCGGCCGCACCTGTTCGCCACCTCGGTGGCCGACAACATCCGGCTGGGAGCGCCCTCGGCCTCCCTGGACGAGGTACGCCGGGCGGCCGGCGCGGCTCACGCGGACTTCGTCGTGGACCTGCCGGAGGGGTTCGACACCGTCCTCGGCGAACGCGGCACCAACCTGTCGGCGGGCCAGCGCCAACGCATCGCGCTGGCCAGGGCGTTCTGCCGCCCCGCCGCGTCGGTGCTGCTGCTGGACGAGCCCACCGCCCGCCTGGACGGCCGCAGCGAGGCCGCCGTGGTGGCGGGCACCGCCGAGCTGTCCAGGGGCCGCACGGCGATCATCGTCGCCCACCGCCCCGCCATGATCGACCTGGCCGACCGCGTCATCCGCGTCCACGCCGGCCACATCGTCTCCGACACCGCCACCCCACCCTCCGGCACCACCCACCCAGGCATCACACACGCGGATCCGACACCTTCGGACCCGCAAGGCACGGACCCGGCACCTACAGATTCGCCGCCTGACGATCGGACGTCGGTGCACCCGGCGCAGGCCGGCTCGGCGCAGGCGGACCCGGCGCAGGCCGGTTCTGCGGGTGGCGTGCAGGAGCGGGTGACGGTGGCGTGGCGGGAAAGGGGTGGGCGGTGAACCGGCGCATGGGGGTGCGGCTCTTCTGGGCGGTGCTGGCCGGAGCGGCGGCCGATCTGGCCGGGCTGGGGCTCATCGCCGCCGCGGCCTGGCTGATCACGCGGGCCGCCGAGCAGCCGCCGCTGGCCGCGCTGAGCGTGGCGATCGTGGCGACCAGGGCGTTCGCGACCGGCAAGGGCGTCTTCCGCTACGCCGAGCGCCTCACCGGACACGACGTCGCCCTCCGTGCCCAGGCCGGCACCAGGGAGCGGCTGTACGAGGCGCTGATCCCGCCGCAGCGGCCCCGGCACGGCGGCGCCGACCTGCTGAGCCGGATGGTGGACGACACCGAGGCCGTGCAGGACCTGCTCGTCCGCTGCCTGCTCCCGGCCGCGGCGGCGGCGATCGCGGGGCTGGCCGCCGTCGTCGTCGGGCTGACGATCCTGCCGGTGTCGGCGCTGGTGCTGGTGGCGGGCCTGGTGGTGGCCGGGGTGCTGCTGCCCGCGGGCACGGCCGCCGCGGCCCGGCGCTGGTCGGCCAGGATCGCCCCGGCGCGGGCGGCGCTGGCGGGCCGGGTGGCCGACCTGGTGCACGGCTCGGCCGACCTGGCGGCGTACGGCGCCGACGGGCAGGCGCTGGACAGGGCCCTGGCCGCGGACGGCGCGCTGGCGGCGCTGGAGCGACGGCAGGCCCGCGTGCACGCCGCCGCCCTGGCCGGAGGCACCCTGGTGCAGGGGCTGACGGTGGCCGCCGTGGTGCTGATCGCGCAGGGTGCGGGGGCGGGCTCGGTCGGTACGGCGGTGCTCGCGCTGACGTCCCTGGTCGCGTTCGAGCCCGTGCTGCCCCTGGCGGCGGCGGGCGAGCGGATGGCGGGCATCACAGCCGCGCTCAGACGCCTGCGCGAGGTACGCGCCACCGCCCCGGCCACCACCGAACCGCCCGCACCCGCGCCCCGCCCGGAGGGCCCGCTGACCGTCGAGATCGAGCACCTGGTGGTACGCCACCCCGCCCATGACGGCGACGACCTCACGGCCATGGGCGACGCGTCACCCCGCCCCGTCCCCGGCCGACGCCCCTCCGCTCCCGGCGACGCCTCCTCGTTCCCCTCCCCCGGCGACGCACGCTCGCCGGACAGCGGCGTCCCCGCACCGGGCGGCGACGGGCTCCCGCGGTCGGACGGTATGGTGCCGCCGGCCGCGGCGAGTGGGCGGCCGGCGCTCGACGGGGTGTCGTTGCGGCTCACGCCGGGCAAACGGGTCGCGATCGTCGGTCCCAGCGGGGCCGGTAAGAGCACCCTGCTGGCCGCGCTGATGCGGCTGGTCGAGCCCGAGTCGGGCGCGGTCAGGGTGAACGGCACCGACCTGCGCGACCTGTCCGGCGACGACGTACGGACGCTGATGACCGGTCTCACCCAGGACCCTTACATCTTCCGCGCCAGCCTGCGCGACAACCTGCGTTTGGCCGGTCCTGAGGCCGACGACGAGCGGCTGTCGCAGGCCGTGCGCGACGCCCGGCTCGGCGAGTGGGTGGAGCGGACCGGATGGGACGCGGAGCTGGGTGAGGACGGCAGGACCCTGTCCGGCGGCCAGTTGCAGCGGCTGGCCCTGGCCAGAGCGCTCCTCTACGACCCGCCGGTGCTGCTGCTCGACGAGCCGGCCGAGGCGCTGGACGAGGAGGCGGCCGACCGGCTGGTGAGCGACCTGCTCGACGTGACCCGCGAGCGGACGACGCTGCTGGTGACGCACCGGCTCAAGGGGCTGGAGCTGGTCGACGAGATCGTGGTGCTGGAGGAGGGCCGCGTCGTCCAGCGGGGCCGGCACGACGAGCTGGTCGCGGTGCCCGGCTACTACCGCGACCTGTGGGAGTCCGAGGTCCTCACCCGGCGGTAAGGCGCGATTCACCGCTCCCGATGGCGTTTGCGGCGCCATCAGGTTTATGATGCAAACTAGTTTGTTGATTCGAGGAGTTTGCATGGTGGACGACGATCGCGCGCCGAGCCCTGAAGAGATGCTCCGCGTCATGGAGGAGCAGAACGCCGCCACGGTGAAGATGCTCTACGCCGACACCGTCCTGCTCTACGTGCCGTGGGGCGTGGCCTGGCTGTTCGGCTTCACCGCGCTCTTCCTGCACTACGGGCTCGACGGGCAGCCCTACGCGCCGATCACGCAGATGCAGGCGGTCGGCGTGCTCATGGCGGGCCAGGTCGTCGCGGGGGCGTTCGCCGTGTTCGGCATGGTGCGCATGAACCGGCTGGTGCGCGGGGGCTCCGCCACGAAGGGGGCGATGTACGGCTACGCGTGGTTCGCCGGGATGTTCCTCATGACGGTCATCGCGCTGAGGCTCAGCCCGCAACTGCCTCCGGAGGAGAGCGGCCTGCTCTGGGCGGGCAGCTCGCTCATGGTGGTGGCCGTCCTGCACATGGCCGGCGGCGCGGTCTGGAGCAACTGGCAGATGTTCTTCGTCGGCGCCTGGGTCGCCGGCGTCGACGCGCTCGGCGTGCTGCTCGGCGCGGGCTGGCACGCGCTGCTCACGGCCGTGCTGCTGGGCGGCGGCTTCATCGTCATCGGGCTGTGGCTGAGGCGTCACAAGTGAGCGACGATGACACCCAGCCCGGCGACACCCAGCCCGACGGCACCGCGTCGGATCGTCACGGGCCCGGCAGCACCGCAGCCGATCGCGACGTGTCCGATCGTCACGGGCCCGAGCTCGGCGTGCCCGAGCTCGACCCCGTGATCCACGCTCAGGCCAGGCTGCGCGTGGTCGCCACGCTCAACGTCCTGCCCGACGGCGACGAGATGGCGTTCAACTCGATGAAGCAGTTGCTCGGCATGACCGCGGGCAACCTGTCGGTGCACCTGACCAAGCTGGAAGACGCCGGATACGTCCGGATCAACAAGACCCACAGGGGCCGCACCCCCGTCACGTTCGTAGCTCTCACCAAGCGCGGGCGGCTGGCCTTCGAGGAGTACACGAAGGCGGTCCGTGCGCTGCTGGACAACGCTGGAGGAAGACCATGACGGTCCTTGCCCGGGCACACGAGGTCACCCGCCGCTACGGCCAGGTCCTGGCCCTCGACCGGCTCTCGCTCGACATCGGGGCGGGCGAGCTGGTCGGCCTGCTCGGCCCCAACGGGGCGGGCAAGTCCACCCTGATCAACCTGTTCGCCGGGCTGCGCCGGCCCACGTCCGGCACGGTCGAGCTGTTCGGCGGCTCGCCGCTGGACCCGGTCATGCGGCGCGGCATCGGGGTGACGCCGCAGGAGACGGGGCTGCCCGAGTCGTTACGGGTGAAGGAGATCGTCGACTTCGTGTCGGCCCACTTCCGCGAGCGGACCGGCCGGAAGGAGCTGCTGGCCAGGTTCGGGCTGGACGACCTGGCCGGGCGGCAGGTCGGCGGGCTGTCCGGCGGGCAGCGGCGGCGGCTGGCCGTGGCGCTGGCGTTCGCCGGCCGGCCGCGGCTGGTGTTCCTCGACGAGCCGACGACCGGCCTCGACGTCGAGGCGCGGCACGCCCTGTGGGACGGCATCAGGTCCTTCCACGAGGAAGGCGGCACCGTCCTGCTGACCAGCCACTACCTGGAGGAGATCGAGGCGCTGGCACAGCGCGTGGTCGTGATCGGCTCCGGCCGCGTGCTCGCCGACGACACCGTCAGGGCCGTACGCGATCTGGTGGGCGTGCGGCGCGTCTCGCTCGTCGCCGGCGACCTGCCCGAGCTGCCGGGCGTGCTCGGCAGCGAGCGCGTGGACGGCCGCACCACCCTGGTGACCACCGATCCCGACCGGCTGGTCGTCGAGCTCGTACGGAGCGGCACGCCGTTCTCCGGCCTCGAGATCAGGCCGACCACCCTGGAGGAGGCCTTCCTGGCCCTGACCACGAAGGAGTCCGCGCATGTCTAGCCTGGCCCTCGCACACACCCGTTACCTCCTGCTCGAACAGGTCAGGGTGCCCATCGGCCTGATCGCGGGCGCCCTGTTCCCCGCGGTCTCGATGGTGGCGTTCGTGGTGCCGTTCGCGGGCCAGGATCCGCGGGCCGCCACGATGGCCACCGGGTCGCTGATGTTCTTCGGCGCGATGTCGGGGGCGCTCATCGGGCTGAGCATCACCGTGGCCCAGGACCGCGAGCAGCCGTGGAGCCCTTACCTGCGCACGCTGCCCGCCGGGCCGGCGGCCCACTTCACCGGCCGGATCCTGGCCACGCTCGTCACGACGGTGACCTCGGCGGTTCCGGTGCTGGTGGTCGGGGCGCTGTTCACCGAGGCGACGTTCACGGCGCCGCGGCTGCTGGCGGGGCTGGGCGTGCTGGTCGCGGGCACCGTGCCGTTCATGCTGCTGGGCCTGCTCATCGGCTATCTGACGGCGGCCAAGGGCGCGATCGCGGTGTCGCAGATCCTGTTCTTCCCGCTGGCGATCCTGGGCGGGCTGCTGCTGCCGCCCGCGATCCTGCCGGACTTCATCCAGGTCGTCTCGCCGTTCACCCCCACCAGAGGCGTGGCCGAGCTGCTCTGGGCGGTCATGGCGCGGACCACGCCTGATCCGGTGGCGCTGGTCTCGCTGGCGGTGTGGACCGTGCTGGCGGCACTGGCGGCGGGCTGGGCCTACCGCCGTGACGAGGGCCGGCGCTTCTCCTGAAATGGGGGGGTGTGCCGCCGAGTCCGCAGCGATCTCAACGGCACACCCGTCCATGAGGGGGTCCTGTTATCTGTTCTCATCGAGGGTCACGGTGACGTCGGCGGTCTTGCCGTCCCTCATATATGTGATCTTGACCTGTTGGCCCGGTTTGAAACCTCTGACCTGCCCGACAACGGTATCGCCTCCGTCAACCGCCTTGTCGCCGATTTTGGTGATGAGGTCGCCCTGCTGCAGTCCGGCCTTCTCCGCCGGGCTTCCGGCGGTCACCTGACGGACGAGAGCTCCCGGCACGTCGCCCGTCGCGTCGGTGACGCTCACGCCGAGGAAGGCGTGGCTGACCTTGCCGTTGCGGATGAGCTGGTCGGAGACCTGCTTGGCGGTGTTGACGGGGATGGCGAAGCCGACGCCGCCGCCCGCGGCCTCGGAGGCGATGGCGGTGTTGATGCCGACCAGTTCACCCGCCGCGTTCACCAGCGCTCCGCCGGAGTTGCCCGGGTTGATGGAGGCGTCGGTCTGGATGGCGCCGCCGATCGTCGTGGGCGCGCTCTGCTGCTGTTGTTCCTGACCCCAGCCGGGCGGGATCTGCTGCCGCTGGTCGTTGCCGAGGTTGAGGGTGCGGTCGAGGGCGCTGACGATGCCGGCCGTGACGGATCCGTCCAGGCCGAGCGGGCTGCCGATGGCCAGCACGGCGTCGCCGACCTTGAGCTGGTCGCTGTCGCCGAGCGTGGCCTTGGTCAGCCCCGAGACGCCTTCCGCCCTGATGACGGCGAGGTCGGTGGCGGGGTCGGTGCCGACGACGGTGGCCTTGGCCGTCTTGCCGTCGCTGAACTTGACGGTCATCTGACCGCCCTGCCCCGCGCCCACGGCGACGTGGTTGTTGGTGAGGATGAGCCCGTCCTCCGACAGCACCACGCCCGAGCCCTCACCGGTCTGTCCCTGGATCATGACGACGGTGGGCTGCACCTTGGCCGCGACCTCGGCCACGGTGAGCGGGTCGCCGGCCGACTTGAAGACCGGGCTCGGCGTGTTGGCGCTGCTGCTGGCCACCGGTTCGGGCTGGAACGAGGTGGCGACGACGGCCCCCACGGCGCCGCCGCCGATCGCCATGGCGGCCATGGCGAGCCCCGCGACGACCTTCTGGCCGGTGGTGAACCGGTGCTTGAGTGGAGGCGCGGCCGGGGGTGGTGGCGGCATCTCCATGGCGATCGTGTCGCGCCGGGGGAAGCCCCCGGGGCGCGGCGGGGCGGATCCG
Source organism: Nonomuraea fuscirosea (assembly GCF_035917475.1). Classification (NCBI taxonomy): domain Bacteria; kingdom Bacillati; phylum Actinomycetota; class Actinomycetes; order Streptosporangiales; family Streptosporangiaceae; genus Nonomuraea; species Nonomuraea fuscirosea. The sequence continues at coordinate 5,744,084 of NZ_CP109074.1, forward strand.
AACTGGCTCCACCCACCGGCGCCCTTCTCCTGCGGGCCCTGCTCGTGAGGCTCGTTCGCGTTCATCTGTCATCTCCTCGAATCCCGATGATTCAAGGATGTCAAGTCCCGCGTAAGAGCTGGTTAAGGGGATGATTCCGGGGGGCGGCGGCGTCTGACGACGGCCTTATCGATCGAGGTGGGACGACCACCGCCGGCCGGAAAAAGCGGCAAGATTTTTACTTTCCCGCCGGCCAGTACTCGTCCCTGAGCAGGCGCTTGTAGAGCTTGCCCGTCGGGTGGCGGGGCAGCTCGGGCCGGAAGTCCACCGACTTGGGGCACTTGTAGTGGGCCAGCCGCTCGCGGCAGTACGCGATCAGCTCCGCCTCAAGCTCCGGGCCGGCCTCATCCATGGACACCGGCTCGACCACGGCCTTGACCTGCTCGCCCATCTCCTCGTCCGGCACCCCGATGACCGCGACGTCGGCCACCTTCGGGTGGACCGACAGCACGTTCTCGGCCTCCTGCGGGTAGATGTTCACACCACCGGAGATGATCATGTACGAGCGGCGATCCGTGAGGTACAGGAAGCCCTCCTCGTCGAGGTAGCCGATGTCGCCCAGCGTGGTCCAGCCCCGGCCCTTGGGGTCCTGGGCGGAGCGGGTCTTGCCCGGGTCGCCGTGATACTCGAACCGGCCGCCGTTCTCGAAGTAGATGGTGCCGTGCTCGCCGGGCGGCACGTCGTCGCCGTCCTCGTCGCAGATGTGCACGACGCCGAGCAGCGAGCGGCCGACGGTGCCCTTGTGCCGCAGCCAGTCGTCGGGGCCGACGTAGAGGAAACCGTTGCCCTCGGTGCCCGCGTAGTACTCGTGGACGATCGGGCCCCACCAGTCGATCATCTGCTCCTTGACGGGGACGGGGCAGGGGGCGGCGGCGTGGATCGCGTACTGGAGCGAGGAAAGATCATACTTTTTCCGGATCTCTGGCGGCAGCTTGAGCATCTTGATGAACATCGTCGGGACGAGCTGCGAGTGCGTCACGCCGTACCGCTCCACCAGCGCCAGGTACTGCTCGGGGTCGAAGCGCTCCATCACCACCACCGTGGCCCCGAGCCGCTGGAACGTCAGGCTGTAGCGCAGCGGCGCGGCGTGGTACAGCGGCGCGGGCGAGAGGTAGACGCTGTCGGCGGACGGCGCGAACAGGCCCTGGATGAGCTTGAACAGCATGCCGGGCTCGTCCAGCGGGCCGTGCGAGGAGGTCAGCTTGACGCCCTTCGGGCGGCCCGTGGTGCCCGAGGAGTAGAGCATGTCGACGCCGGTGCACTCGTCCTCGACGGGGGTGACCGGCTGCCCCGCCACCGCCTCCTCGTACGACGTGAAGCCGTCGGCCACGCCGTCCAGCATGAGCCGCAGCTCGACGCCCGGCGTGGCGGCGGTGATCGAGGTGGCGACGCCGGCCAGGTCCGCGCTGGAGATGAACACCCGGGCGCCGCAGTTGCCGACGATGTAGGCCAGTTCGTCGGCCTGCAGCCGCGAGCTGACCGGCGTGTAGTACAGGCCCGAGCGGTGCGCGGCCCAGGCGACGGCCAGGAAGAGGGGGTGGTTGGCGAGCATGAAGGCGACGTGGTCGCCCGGCCGCAGCCCCGCCGAGCGGAACAGGTGGGCCAGCCGGTTCGACTCCTCGTCCAGCTCGCGGTAGGTGACGACCCGGCCGGAGCCCGCCATGATCACAGCGGGCTTGTCGGGGGTGACTGCTGCGATGGCTCCCGGATGCATGATTAGAACAGTATTCGGTTGATCGCCCGCCGCGCCAGGATCCTCTCGCGAACGAAGCCCGGCGCGCTGCTCCGGCGCGCCGGAACCCGTCCGAGAATGACGGAAGCCACAGCCTCCTCGTCGAGGCCGCGGCTTCGCGGTGTTTCAAGGTGTCTTCGCGGTGTTTCTTCGCGGTGTGCCGGTGAAAGGCGATCAGACGGCCGCGTGGTACACGTCCTGCCAGCCGGAGTAGTGGCCGGTCGGACGGTGGTGGCCGCCCCGGCTCACGCACGGAGTAGAAGGAGTCGAAACGCCACTCCCACACCTTTTTCTTGAACGTCTTCACGACCCACACGCAGTGCCGGTGACCCTTGTGGTCCTTGCGGCACTCGCGCTTCTTGACGACGTCCGTCTTCCAGTACCAGTGCTTGAACCGCTTCTTCTCGACGGACACGTGACCATAGGCCTTCGCCTTGTGGTCGGCCCCGATCATGTCCGACGATTGCGTAATATCATTCCGCGGGAATGACCGAGCCCTCGTACTTCTGCTTGATGAAGTCCTTGACCTTCTGGTCCTGGAGCAGCTTGCCGAGGGTGACGATGTTGGGGTCCTTCTCGTGACCGGCCGGGACGACCAGACCGTTGACGTACGGGTTGCCCTCGGTCTTCTCCAGCACCAGCGCCTGCGTGGCGGGCTTGAGCCCGGCCTCGATGGCGTAGTTGCCGTTGATCACCGCGGCGTCGACGTCCTCCAGCGAGCGCGGCAGCTGGGCCGCCTCCAGCGGCTTGAACTGCAGCTTCCTGGGGTTGTCGACGACGTCGCGCTCGGTGGCCGCGGTCCCCGCGCCGTCCTTGAGCTTGATCACGCCGTTGTCGGCGAGCAGCTTGAGCGAGCGGCCCAGGTTGGTGGCGTCGTTCGGCAGCGCCACGGTCGCGCCGGCGGCCAGCGCCGTCACGTTCGTGATCTTCTTGGAGTACAGGCCGAGCGGCTCCAGGTGGACCGGCGCGACGAAGGTCAGGTCGGTGCCCTTGGAGGCGTTGAAGTCGTCCAGGTACGGCTTGTGCTGGAAGAAGTTGGCCGTGAGCTGGCCCTCCTGCAGCTGCACGTTCGGCTGCACGTAGTCGGTGAACTCCACGACCTCCAGCTTGAGCCCGGCCGCCGGGGCCAGGTTCTGCTTGACGAAGTCGAGGATCTCCCCGTGCGGCACCGGGTTGGCGCCCACCTTGATCACGGCGTCGGCGCCCTCGGCGGCGGCGGCGCCGGTGGTGGCGGACTGCGACGTACCACATGCGGCGAGCGACAGAGCCAGCGCGACGGCACCTACAAAGCGGTGAATTCTCATGATTTTTCCTTACTTGTGCGAAAGGCGCCGGGCGACCCAGTCGCCCAGGCTCTGCAGCAGTTGCACGATGACGAGCAGCAGCACGACGGTCACGATCATCAGGAGCGTCTCGAAGCGCTGGTAGCCGTAGCGGACGGCGAGGTCCCCCAGCCCGCCCCCGCCGAGCGTGCCGGCCATGGCGGAATAGCCGATGAGCGCCACCACGGTCACGGTCAGCCCGGCGATCAGGCCGGGCAGCGCCTCGGGCAGCAGCACCTTGCGCACGATCGTGGCCCGGCTCGCGCCCATGGCCTGGGCGGCCTGCACGACGTCCGCGCCGACCTCGCGCAGCGCCGTCTCGACCAGCCGGGCGAAGAACGGCACCGCGCCCACGGTCAGCGGCACCACGAACGCGGCCGTCCCGATGGTGGTCCCGACCACGAGCCGGGTGAACGGGATGATCGCGATCATCAGCACGATGAACGGCAGCGACCGCCCGACGTTCACCACGAACCCGAGCCCCGACTTCAGCGCCGGGACCGGCCGCAGCCCGCCCCGGTCGAACACCACGAGCGCCACCCCCAGCGGCAGCCCGAGCAGCAGGGTGAACAGCGTCGACCACCCGACCATCAGCGCGGTCTCGACGGTCGCCGGCCCGAGCAGCGGCAGCATCTCTTCCCAGGTCACGCGGCCTCCCCCGCCCTTTCGACGATCAGCCCGCATTCGCGCAGGTAGGAAAGCGCCGCCCCTGTGTCCGCGCCCTCCAGCGCGACACGCAACCGGCCCACCGAGCCCCCCGCGAGGTCCTCGATGGAGCCGCCGAGGATGCTGAGGTCCACGTCGAACTTCCGCACCACCTCCGAGATCACGGGCTGGCGCGGGTCGCCGGTGAACGTGAGCGTCACCGAGCCGGCCGGCCCTGGTTCGGGCAGCGGGAAGATCTCCCTGGTCAGGCGGGAGCCGGGCGTCCTGATCAGGTCGGCGATGGCGCCGGACTCCTCGATCCGGCCGCCGGTCATGATGGCGACCGAGTCGCAGACGCTCTTGACCACGTTCATCTCGTGGGTGATGAGCAGGATCGTCAGGCCGAGCTCGGTGTTGAGCCGTTTGAGCAGGGCGAGGATCGACTGCGTGGTGGCCGGGTCGAGCGCCGAGGTGGCCTCGTCCGACAGCAGCACCGCCGGGTTGCCGGCCAGCGCCCTGGCGATGCCGACGCGCTGCTTCTGGCCGCCCGAGAGCTGGTGCGGGCGGTCCTTGCCGCGGCCGTCCAGGCCGACGAGCTCCAGCAACTCGGCGACGCGGCGCTCGCGTTCGGCCGCGGGCACGCCCATGACCTCCAGCGGGAAGGCGACGTTGCCGGCGACCGTGCGCGAGGAGAGCAGGGCGAAGTGCTGGTGGATCATGCCGATGCGCTGCCTGGCCCGGTTGAGCTCCCGGCTGCCGAGCGCGGTCAGGTCCTGGCCCGCGACGGTGACGGTGCCCGCGGTGGGGCGTTCGAGCAGGTTGACGCAGCGCAGGAGCGTGCTCTTGCCGGCGCCGCTCTGGCCGAGCACGCCGTAGATCTCGCCTTCGCGCACGTGCAGGTCGACGCCGTCGAGCGCGACGGTGTCGCCGTACTGCTTGCGCAGGCCGGAAGCCTGGATCACGGAGAATCCCCACGACTGAGGGCGGCCTGTGGCGGGGCCGCGGAAACGTACATCACCTGGAAGGAAAGAGCCTGGGAGGCTCAGCGGGTGCCGGGGTGGAACGGCAGGTGGCTCAGCCTGCGCAGCACGTAACCAGGTGTGATCATGACGACCTTCGGAGAGAACGGGCGGACGGGTTGCTTCAACAGGCCGGCATTCGCCCCGTACACGCACGGCGATCCACGGCGCCTCCTGGGGCGCTGCTCGCGGTCGCGGTTGCCTCGTTCACGCCCTAGGTAACGGCCGGGCGATTTCCGCTATTCCCCGTCGGTTTCGTGATCTGTGTCACGCTCCGCTACTTCACACTACGGTACGAGCGCCGCTACTTCCGGCGCAGGCGCATCGCCAGGCGCACGATGAGGAACACCACGGCGCCGATCACCAGCAGCTGGAGAAGTTCCGGAACGCCCATGTTGCCCATATCGCTCCTAGTGTCGGAAGGTGACATGAGGGACAACGTGCGCGGCGCGCTCCATGGTTCCCAGAAGAGGGCCCCGTGATCAGAAGATCACGGGGCTCTCTCAGCCGGACGGTCAGGCGGCCACGGAGGTCGAGGCGACCGAGGCCGGGGCGAGCGCGATGTCCAGGACCTCGCGCACGTCGCTGACCGCGTGGATGGTCAGCTCGGCGCGGACCTCCTCGGGCACGTCGTCCAGGTCGGGCTCGTTGCGGGCCGGGATGAGGACGGTCGTGATGCCCGCCCGGTGCGCCGCCAGCAGCTTCTGCTTGACGCCGCCGATCGGCAGCACCCGCCCGGTCAGCGAGATCTCACCGGTCATGGCCACGTCGCCGCGCACCAGCCGCCCGGACAGGAGCGAGGCCAGCGCCGTCGTCAGGGTCACGCCGGCGGAGGGCCCGTCCTTCGGCACGGCGCCCGCGGGGAAGTGGACGTGCACCGAGCGGTCCTTCAGCGCGGTGACCGGCAGCTCCAGCTCCGCGCCGTGCGAACGCAGGTAGGACAGGGCGATCCTGGCCGACTCCTTCATCACGTCGCCGAGCTGGCCGGTCAGGGTGAGCCCGGTCTCGCCGGTCTCCGGGTCGGCCAGCGACGCCTCCACGTAGAGCACGTCGCCGCCGGCCCCGGTGACGGCCAGCCCGGTGGCCACACCCGGCACGGAGGTGCGCTGCTTGGCCTCGGGCAGCGACGACTCCGGCACGAACCTGGGCCGTCCGATGTAGTCGACCAGGTCGGCCTCGCCCACGGTGACGGGCAGTTCGCCCTTGGCGGTCACCTTGCGCAGGATCCTCGCGACCGAGCGCTCCAGCGAGCGGACCCCGGCCTCGCGGGTGTATTCGGCGGCCAGCCGGCGCAGCGCCGCGTCCTCGACCGTGACCTCCTCGGAGGTCAGCCCGGCCAGCTCCAGTTGCCTGGGCAGCAGGTGGTCGCGGGCGATGGCCACCTTCTCGTCCTCGGTGTAGCCGTCGAGGGTGACGATCTCCATGCGGTCGAGCAGCGGCCCGGGGATGGCCTCCAGGACGTTGGCCGTGGCCAGGAACAGCACGTCGGACAGGTCGAGCTCGACCTCCAGATAGTGGTCGCGGAACGTGTGGTTCTGCGCCGGGTCGAGCACTTCGAGCAGGGCGGCCGTCGGGTCGCCGCGGTAGTCGGCGCCGACCTTGTCGACCTCGTCGAGCAGGACGACCGGGTTCATCGAGCCGGCTTCGCGGATCGCGCGGACGACACGGCCGGGCAGCGCGCCGACGTAGGTGCGCCGGTGGCCGCGGATCTCGGCCTCGTCGCGGACGCCGCCGAGCGCGACGCGGACGAACTTGCGGCCCATCGCGCGGGCCACGGACTCGCCCAGGGACGTCTTGCCGACTCCGGGAGGGCCGGCCAGCGCCAGCACGGCGCCGCTGCGCCGGCCGCCGACCACGCCGAGGCCCTTGTCCTGGCGGCGCTTGCGCACGGCCAGGTGCTCGATGATGCGGTCCTTCACGTCGGCCAGGCCGGTGTGGTCGGCGTCGAGCACGGCCCTGGCGCCGGCGATGTCGTAGTTGTCCTCGGTGCGCTCGTTCCACGGGATGTCGAGCACGGTGTCCAGCCAGGTGCGGATCCAGCCGGTCTCGGGCGACTGGTCGGAGGTGCGCTCCAGCTTGTCGACCTCCTTGAGGGCGGCCTCGCGCACCTTCTCCGGCAGGTCGGCGGCCTCCACCCGGACCCGGTAGTCCTCTTCCTCGGTCTCGGCGGAGTCGCCGTTGAGCTCCTTGAGCTCCTTGCGCACGGCGGCGAGCTGCTGGCGCAGCAGGAACTCGCGCTGCTGCTTCTCCATGCCCTCCTGGACGTCCTTGCGGATCGTCTCGGCGACGTCGAGCTCGGCGAGGTGGTCGCGGGACCACTCGACCAGCTTGGCCAGCCGGTCGGCCGGGTCGGCCGCCTCCAGCAGCTCGACCTTCTGCGCCGTGGTCAGCCACGGGGTGTAGCCGGAGCTGTCGGCCAGCACGGACGGGTCGTCGATCTGGTTGACCTGGTCGACGACCTGCCAGGCGCCGCGCTTCTGCAGGATGGTGGTGGCCAGGACCTTGTACTCCTTGGCCAGCTCCTGGGCGCGCTCGCCGACGGCCACGGTGTCGATGGTGTCGGCCTCGACCCACAGCGCGGCGCCGGGACCGGTGGTGCCGGTGCCGACCCTGACCCGGTTGACGCCGCGCACGACGGCGGCGGGCTCGCCACCGGGGAGCCTCCCGACCTGCTCGACGACGGCCTGAACACCGATGGCGCCGTAACGGCCGTCGATCCGGGGAACGAGAAGGACCCGTGGCTTGTTGCCACCGGATGCACGGGCCGCGTCGATCGCGGCGCGCACCTCGGAGTCGGACAGGTCCAGCGGAACCACCATGCCCGGCAGCACGACCTCGTCGTCCAGCGGCAGGACCGGGAGGATCAAGCTCTCACTCATACGAACTCCCAAGGGTTGAGTTATACCGGCTCAACTCATCGGAGCCCTGTCGTGTTCCCTTCCTTGCCGATGTTCGCTCACGGCGATCGTAATCATGTAAGCGCCGCATCGAGAGCGGGTCCCGTCGTACAGTCGGCCAATGGACCCGGTTGAGCTCTTCCACGAGGTGGCGGGCACCGTGCCCGCCTACGGCAGGTTCCTCGCCGAGCAGCGGGTGGACCCGGAGAAGATCACCACGCTGGACGACTTCGCCCGCCTGCCCATGACCACGAAGGACACCTACACCCTGCGGCACCCGCTGCCCGACCTGTGCAGGAACGGCGTGATCGGGGACATGATCGCCGTCTCGTCCGGCTCCACCGGCACGCCGTCGTTCTGGCCGCGCTCGGCGGGCGACGAGCGGGTCATCGCCGAGCGGTTCGAGGAGGTGTTCAGGGACTCCTTCCAGGCCCTGGAGCGCCGGACGCTCGCCGTGGTCTGCTTCGCGCTCGGCACCTGGGTCGGCGGCCTGTTCACCCTCGGGTGCTGCCGTCACCTGGCCGAGCGCGGTTACCCGATCACCGTGGTCGCCCCGGGCTCCGACCGGCGGGAGATCGCGCGGGTGCTGCCCGAGCTGGCCCCGTACTTCGACCAGGTCGTGCTGCTCGGTTATCCGCCGTTCCTGAAGAACGTCATCGACGGCGAGGACCTGCCCTGGGCGGAGTGGAACGTCAAGCTGGTCACCGCGGGCGAGGTGTTCAGCGAGGAGTGGCGCACGCTGGTCGCCGAGCGGGCCGGCATCGCCGACCCGGTGCGGGGCGTCGCCTCCCTGTACGGCACCGCCGACGCGGGCGTCCTGGGCAACGAGACCGCGCTGTCGGTCGGCATCCGCCGTTTCCTGGCCGCCCGCCCCGGCCTGGCCAGGGAGTTGTTCGGGGAGTCCAGGCTGCCCACCCTCGTCCAGTACGACCCGGACGTCCGCTACTTCGAGGAGCATCAGGGCACGCTGCTGTTCTCCGGCGACAACGGCGTGCCGCTCGTCCGCTACCACATCGCCGACGAGGGCGGCGTGCTGCCGTACGATGAGCTGCTGGGGTTCGTCCGCGCCCACGGCCACCGGCCGGAGCGGGAGGGCCCCGAGCGGCCCTTCGTGTACGTCTTCGGCCGCAGCCACTTCACGGTGTCCTACTACGGCGCGAACGTCTATCCGGAGAACATCGCGATCGGCCTGGAGCAGGCGGAGGTGAGCGGGTCGGTCACCGGCAAAGTTCGTGCTGGAGGTGGCCGAGGACGAGCGGCACGACCGGCATCTGACGGTGACGGTGGAGCTGGCGCCGGGCGAGCGGCCCTCCGAGGAGATCGCCCAGGCGGCGGGCGCGTCGATCCTGGCCCAGCTGCTCCGGCTGAACAGCGAGTTCGCCGCGTACGTGCCGGCCGGACGGCAGATGCCGTTCGTCCGGCTCCGGGAGGCCGGCGACCCCGACTACTTCCCGCCGGGCGCCAAGCACCGCTACACCCGGTAGGACCTACGCGGGAGCGAGGGCGGCGCTACGCGGGCAGCCCCGCGGGCGTCAGAGCGGCGGCGATGCGCGACTCCGCCCAGGGCACCATGAGGAAGCCGCGCTTGACCGTCAGCACCTGCACGCCCGCCGTCCACGAGTGGATCCCCGGCACCGCGGCCAGCGTGCGGGAGGTGAAGTGGTGCAGGTCGGCGGTGGTGGGCACGATCACCTCGCAGACCAGCGAGGCCTGCCCCAGCGTGGAGGCGATCATGCGGACGCCGCGCTCGCCGGCCAGCCGCTCGGCCACGCTCTCCTGCATGCTCGGCTCGACCGTCAGCCACAGCAGGATCTCGGCCTCGTAGCCGAGCGCCGCCGCCGGGATGAAGGTGGTGACGCTGGCGCAGCCCCGGTCGAGCATGGACTCCAGCCGCCGCCTGGCGGTGCTCTCGCTGATGCCGAGGCGGCGGCCGACGGACTGGAAGCTGGCCCGGCCGTCCTCCCGCAGGGCGGCCAGCACCTCGCGGTCGACGTCGTCGAGGTGGCCGCGCTCGCAGGTGTGGACGGGCCGGTGCAGCGCGAACGGCGCCGCCTTCTCGCCCAGGACGGGCACGCTCCAGTCGTAGCTCACCTTGTACGTGTGCAGCACCAGGTCGGCGTTGCTCTGCTGCGCCCCCGGCACGGAGTGCACGTAGTCGACCAGCATCGAGTAGAGGTCGCGGTGCTTGGGCGCGACCAGCTCGAAGACGATGTCGTAGCCGCCGGTGACGATGGTGACGTACCGGATGTCCGGATTTTTCGCCAGAAGCCCGGCCACTCTGAGCTGGCTGCCGGGCGCACAGGTCAGCCGCACCAGGAACACGTGGATCGGCCCGTCGTGCTCCAGGTGCGGCAGCACCGCCACGCGGGCCAGGCCGGCGCCCATGAGGTGCTGGGCCCGCCGCGCCACCGTGGTGGTGGAGATGCCGAGCAACTGGGCGATGTCGGTCCAGCTGGCGCGGCCGTTCACGTGGAGCGCTGCGAGAATCCTGCGGTCCAGGTCGTCGAGATCATCCATCGGAGGCATCATCGCGCGTTCAGCCCCGGTCGCGCACCTCGGACAGGAAGCCGCGCACGGTGGCCTCCCACAGCTCGGCCTCCTCGACCTGCGGCGAGTGCCCGGACTTCTCGAAGATCCGCAGCTCGGAGCTGGGGATCAGGCCGGCGATGGTGCGGCTGCACTCGACGGGGGTGATCCAGTCGTGGCGGCCGACGGTGATCAGGGTCGGCGCGGTGATGCCGGGCAGGAGGTGCTTGATGTCGTAGTTCGGCTGGTTGACGGCGAAGGCGTAGTTGTGGGTGGCGTAGTGGTACGGCGTGGCGGCCACGCGCTGCTCCACCGCGGCGGGCTCGTAGTCGTGGTCGTACAGGGGGAGGATCTCGCGCCAGCAGTCGCGCAGGTCGTCGTCGTCGCGCACGGTGCCGGACATGATCCGGTCGAGCTTGGCCCGGTCGATGGTGACCCGGGAGGAGGCGGCGGCGTTGCGGATGGCCAGGTCCTGGTTGGCGTTGTCGGCGGAGGTGTCGCGCAGCACGACGGCGCCGACCCGGTCGGGGTGGCGGGCGGCGTACTCCATGGCGATGAAGCCGCCGTAGGAGCCGCCGGCGATGACGACGCGCTCGACGCCGAGCCACCGGCGCAGGCCCTCGACGTCGGCGACCCACTGCTCGTGGGTGAACGGGCCGTTCTGCCCGCTCTGTCCTGATCCGCGGGCGTCGAAGACGACCACCTTGTACGCGTCCGCGAGCCGGCCGAAGCTGCTCCTGGGCTCGGCGAGCGAGCCGAGGCCCGGCGCGCCGTGGTGGGCGATGATGACGTCGTCGCCCTCGCCGAGGACTTCGACGTTGAGCCGGTTGCCGTTGATGTCGACGAACAAGACGGTCCTTCCAGAACAGATGATCAGATGATGACGTCGGTGAGCTCGCGCGGGTACGCCGTCAGCCGGCGCGGCCCTGACTCGGTGACCAGGACGGTGTCGGAGATGCGGTATCCGGCGTGGCCGGGCACGTAGACCCCGGGCTCGCTGGACAGGATCATGCCGGGGGCCAGCTCGGTCGTGTCGCCGTAGGACAGCCAGGGCGGCTCGTGGAAGCCGAGCCCGATGCCGTGCCCCTGCCGGTGCCGGATGTGCTCGGCGAGCCCGGCCCGCTCGATCACCGCCAGGCAGCGGCGGTTGGCCTCCTCGCAGGTGGTGCCGGGGACGAGCGCCTCAGTGCCGGTCTCCTGCGCCTCGCGGACGACCTCGTAGTAGCGGGCCTGCTCGGGGGTGGGCTCACCGATGACGAACGTGCGCTCGCTCTCCACGAACCGGCCGCCGACGGCGCAGCCGAGCGAGAGCATGAACGTCTCCCCCGCGCGCAGCCGGTCGCCGCCGGGCAGGCGGTGCGGCTGGGCGGAGTTGGGGCCGCCGTAGACGAGGCCGCCGGTCAGCATGGGCACGACGACGACGTCCTCGTGCCTGGCGTACATGAGGCGGGAGCCGTGGGAGATGACGTGCCCGGCCAGGTCGGTCTCCGTGGGCAGCTCGCCGCCCGCCTCGACGGCCGACCTGACCAGCTCGACGCCGGCCTCGATCATCTGGTCGGCGATGCGGGCGGCCTCCTCGTGCAGCGTGATCTCCTCGGGCAGCTTGCGCAGCCGTACCCGGCCGAGCGCGCCCGAGGCGCTCCAGCGGGTCGAGGGGAACGCCTCGGCCAGCGCCTCCACCCGGCCGACGCTGGTCGAGGGCGCGTACGCGGCGGCGCCGGGAGCGGGGACGTGCGCGGCCAGGACCGCGAACGGCGACCTGACGCCGGGGAACTCGGGGTAGGCCACGATCTCGGCCCGCGCCCGCTGGTCCTGGGCGTACTCGCGTTCCAGGTCGGGCACGAGCAGCACGGGCTCGCCGTCGAGCGGCAGCCAGCAGGCGACCGGCCGCTCGTTCGGGAAGTGGTGGAAGCCGGTGAGGTAGGCGACGTCGAGCGGGTCGTCGAGGATCAGGGCGGACAGGCCCTCGCGGGACATCTCCGCTCGTACCCGGTCGAGCGCGCCCGCGTAGAAGGCGCCGGGCAGCCGCTGGGAGAAGGTCATGTGTCGCTCCTGTGGTTGCGGGCGTCGTTGTAGGCCACGGAGAGCAGCGTCGTGGACAGGACGAGCAGCAGGATGGCCAGCGACGGGAACAGGGTGGTCCACCAGGCGGAGGCCAGCGCGCCGGACTGCTGGGCCTTGTGCAGGATCGTGCCCCACGACCAGCTGTTCGGGTCGCCGAGCCCGAGGAAGGAGAGCCCGGCCTCGGACAGCACGGCGCGGGAGGTGGTCAGCACGACCGACACGCCGACCACGGGGACGACGCCGGGCAGCAGGTGCTTGCGCACGATCCACAGGGACGAGCCGCCGACGACCTTGGCCGCCGCCACGAACGGCATCGGCACGATGGCCAGGGCCTGCGAGCGCACCACGCGGGCCACCTCGGGCCAGCTGAACAGCGCGATCACCACGGCCAGCGTGCGCACGCTGGGCCCGGCCAGCGCCGCGACGAGGATCATCAGCGGCAGCACGGGCAGCGACAGCGACAGGTCCACCAGCACGCCGAGCGGGGTGTCCAGGCGGCGGAAGTAGGCGGCGCAGACGCCGATGAGCAGGCCGATGACGATGGCCAGCACGGAGGCGCTGACCCCGACCGCCATGCTGACCCTGGTGCCCCAGACGACTTGGGCGAAGACGTCCTGGCCGATGTCGTCGGTGCCGAACCAGTGGGCGGAGGAGGGCGGCTGGGAGGTGTCGGCGCCGTACCCCTCGGGGAAGGGCGCGATCAGCGGCGCGCAGATCGCGACCAGGGCCAGCAGGAGCAGCAGCATCCCGCTGGCCACGCCGAGGGGGTTGCGGCGGAAGGAGGACCAGGTCCGCTGGCGCGGCGTGAGTTCCACGGCGGCTGCCGTCATGAGGTACGCACCCTGGGGTCGAGGATTCCGTAGGCCACGTCGGTGATCAGGTTGGCCGCCACGACGGCGGCCGCGAGCAGCACGAACGCGCCCTGCAGGACGGGGAAGTCGAGCTGGCCGACGGCCTCGTAGATGGCGCGGCCGATGCCGGGATAGGCGTAGATCGTCTCGGTCAGCACCGCACCGCCGACGAGGGTGCCGAGCTGCAGCCCGGCGATCGTGGTGGTGGGCAGCAGCGCGTTGCGCAGGGCGTGCTTCCACACGACCTTCCCCGGCCGCACGCCCTTGGCCTTGGCCAGGGAGACGTAGTCCTCGCCGAGCGCCTCGATGAGCGTGGTCCGCATCGTCAGCACGTAGCCGCCGAGCTGGATGAAGACCAGCGACAGGCACGGCAGCACCAGGTGGTGCAGCATGCTGAGCGTGGCGCCCAGGCCGGTGGCGTCGAGGTCGACCGCGCCGCCGATGGGGAACCAGCCGAGCCAGACGCCCAGCACGTACATGAGCAGGATGCCGACGCTCGGCACGAACAGCGACTGCGCGGTGACGCCGGTGAGCTGGATGACGCGGTCCAGCCAGCCCTTGGCCCTGGTGGCGGCGAGCACGCCGAGCGGGATGCCCAGCGCGATCGTCACCACCATGGCCGAGATCGTCAGGATCAGCGTCCACGGCAGCCGCTCCATGAGCACGGTCGTCACGGGGATCGACTGGCGGAAGGACATGCCGAGGTTGCCCTGCACGAGCTGGCCGAGATAGTCGAGGTACTGCGCCGCCAGCGGCTTGTCCAGGCCGAAGTCGGCCAGCAGCTTCTGGCGCAGTTCCTCGGTCATGTTCGGATCGGCCACGGCCAGCACCGGGTCTCCTGGCAGCAGACGGACCAGGAAGAACGTCACCGTGACCGCGAACCAGAGGGTGAGCAGGCCGCGGGCCAGCCGGAGGCCGATGAAGCGCATGCCGATCAGCCCGCCGGCTTCGCCGCGGCCAGGGAGAGCGGGTTCAGGATGGACAGCAGCTCGCTGGGCATCGGCTGGAACCCGGTCCACTTGGCGGAGTGGGCGACGTTGAACGTCTCGACGTACAGGACGTTGTCGTAGACCTGGTCGTGGATCATCCGGGCCGCCTCCTGGATCGGCGGCTTGGCCTCCTCCTGGGTGAGCGCGCGCTGCGCCTGGTCGATCAGGTCGTCCAGCTTGGGGTCCTCGACCTGGGCGTAGTTGATGAACCCGCCGCTCTTGAAGGCCAGCCCCAGGTTGGCGGGCGGGTTGTCCATGACCGCCCACGAGCCGGCGTAGATGTCGAAGTCCCGCTTGGTGGTCTTGTCCAGGTACGTGTTGCGCTCCAGGCCCTGCAGCTCGATGGTGATCCCGGCCTTCTTGGCCGCGTCGCGGACCATGGGCGCCCAGCGGGCGATGTTCGGGTCGGCCTGGTCGTAGATCATGCCCAGGCGCAGGTTGGTCTGCCCGGCCTCGGCCAGCAGCTTCTTGGACTGCTCGGGGTCGAAGGCGTACTCCTTCGAGGCCTGGTCGGTCCACTGGGGCAGCGAGGGCGTCAGCACGCTGGAGTTGGAGGACTTGGCGAAGCCCTTCAGCGCGATGTTCCTGATCGCCTCGTAGTCCACGGCGTGGGCCAGCGCCTGGCGGACGCGGACGTCGTCGAGCGGCTTGCGCTTGGTGTTGTACTGCAGGTGCGCCCAGCCCAGCGACGGGATCTCCTGCAGCTTGACCGCGGCGTCGCTCTTCAGCTCGGTCGCGGTGGCCGGCGGCAGCACGTTGCCGATCATGTCGATCTCGCCGTTGCGCAGCGCCAGGACCTCGGTGTTGACGTCGGGGAAGACGCGGAAGACGACCTGCTTGACCGTGGGCTTGCCGGGCCCGAAGTCGTCCACCCGGTCCATGATGTAGCGCTGGCCGCGCTCGACCTTGGTCAGCTTGAACGGGCCGGCGCTGACCCAGTCCTTGTCGTTGGCGAACTTCTGCACGCTCGGCACCTTGGAGAAGACGTGCTCGGGCACCACGGGCAGCCAGAAGCCCACGTTGTCGAGGAACGTCCCGTCGGGGCGGCTGAGCTTGAAGCGCACCTCGGTCGGCGAGACCGCCTCGGCCTCGTCCAGCGCGGTGATGAGCCCGGCCACCACGCCGAACTTCTCCTTCTGCACCGCCGTCACCGAGAACACGACGTCGGAGGCGGTGACCGGCTTGCCGTCGGACCACTTCATGTCATCGCGCAGCTTGGCGGTGGCGGTCCTGCCGTCCTCGGAGTAGGACCATTCGGTCGCCAGGTACGGGATCCGCTTGCCGGTGGCGTCCATCTGGGTCAGCTTCGGGTACATGAGGTCGGTGACCCACGAGTCCGTCCGGCTGTTGCCGACCAGCGGGTTGTAGTTGACCACGTCGGCGGTCGTGCCGATGGTCAGCCGGTCGGCGCTGGCGGGCGCCTGCGCGCCGGGAGAGCCGGAGGAGCCTGAGGAGCCGGGCACGCTGGGAGCGCAGGCCGTAAGCGCGACGGCCAGCGCGGTGAGAAGAACCGCACGTCTCATCAGATCCAGACCTCTTCCAGCACGCGCATGACATTGCCGCCGACGACCTTGGTGATCTCGTCGTCGGAGTAACCATGGGTGACAAGCCACGAGATGATGTTCCAGAAGCACTCGGCCGGGTTCTCCAGGCCGTCCACGTACGGGACCTTCTCGTACGCCTGGCCCGCGTGGGCCTCGTTGAGCGACAGGTGCTCGGCGAACGTGTCGTGCAGCCCCACGTGGTCGCCGAACAGCGTGTCGGGCCCGAAGGCCACGTGGTCGATGCCGACCAGGTCTACACAGTACGTGAAGTGGTCCATCACCGACTCCAGGCTGTGCCGGGGGTGGTCGGGCGACAGCGTGGTGTGCGGGGCCGCCTCCAGGCCGATCACGCCGCCGCGCTCGGCCGCGGCCTTGATGACCGAGTCCGGCTTCATCCGGTTGGTCGGCCAGACGGAGCGGGCGCCCGCGTGGGTGATGAGGATCGGCCGCTCGGAATGGCGGATCGTGTCGAGCGAGGTCTGGTCGCCGGAGTGGGAGACGTCGATGGCGATGCCCAGCTTGTTCATGCGGCGCACGGCCTTCTCGCCGAACAGCGTCAGCCCGCCGTCGCCGCGCTCCTTCAGGCCGCTGCCCAGGGTGTTGGCCTCGCTGTAGGCGATGCCCATCTGGCGGACGCCGAAGCCGTACAGCATGTCGATCCGGTCGACCTCGTTCTCGATCATCGTGGCCGCCTCCAGGGCGAGCACGAGGCCGATCCGGCCGCTGGCGTGCGCCTCGCGCACGTCGGCCAGGCGCTCGACCTTGATCAGGTAGTCCTGGTGGGCCAGGTCCGACAGGCGCATGCCGATGTCGGCCACCACGTCGTTCCACTTCCAGCCGGCCTGGCTGGTGATGCAGCAGGTGCCGTCCATGAGGTTGTCGAAGACGACGGTCATGCCGGAGCGGGCCAGGCCCTCATAGCCGGTGTGGTGGCGGGCCGTGCGGTTGTAGTCCACGGTCTGGCCGATGTCGTCGGGGAAGATCGACGGGTGGTCGTGCAGGGAGACGACCAGGCTGTCGGTGAGCAGGCGACGGACGCGCTCGCTCTGCTCGGAGGTCAGCTCGGGCCCCTGGTAGGCCGGCACCCGGCCGAGCTCCGGCGCCAGGTCGAACCGGCGGTAGTCGACACCCGCCTCCAGGTATTCGTACGAACGGTAGCCCTTGTAGCTCTTCGCAGCTTCCAGCATCTGGTAACCCCTCTTGTCCAATTGCGGGCAGCTTGCCAGAATCAGGCGCGAAAGACAATATTGGAGTTGTTTTCCGGCATCACAGACTTTGTTAACGCCACGTTTCGTCATGATCATAGGAGGGGGTGCGGTGAACGAGCCACCGGTCCTGGAGATACGCGACCTGCACGTCACGTTCACCGCCCACGGACGCGAGATCCCGGCGGTGCGCGGGGTGGACCTGACCATCGAGCGCGGCCAGACGCTCGCCCTGCTCGGCGAGTCCGGCTCGGGCAAATCCGTCACCGCCAAGGCCGTCATGGGCCTGCTCGACCAGCCCGGCGCCCGGGTGCGCTGCGAGAGCGCCAGGCTCGGCGGGCGCGACCTGCTCGCGATGAGCGAGGACCAGTTGCGCGCCCTGCGCGGCAGCGAGATGACGCTCGTCTTCCAGGACGCCCTGTCGGCGCTCAACCCCGTGCTCAGCATCGGCGACCAGATCGGCGAGCTGTACCGGGTGCACCGCGGCCTGTCCCGGCGGCAGGCCAGGGCCCGCTCGATCGAGATGCTGGACCTGGTCGGCATCCCGGCCGCGGCCAGGCGCGTCGACGACTACCCGCACCAGTTCTCCGGCGGGATGCGGCAGCGGATCCTGGTCGCCATGGCCGTGGCGCTGGAGCCGGACCTGATCATCGCCGACGAGCCGACGACCGCGCTCGACGTGACCGTGCAGGCGCAGATCCTGGAGCTGATCGACCGGCTGCGCCGCGACCTGGGCACCGCGGTGCTGCTCATCACCCACGACCTCGGCGTCGCCGCCGAGGTCAGCGACCGGGTGGCGGTCATGTACGCGGGCCGCATCGTCGAACGGGGCGAGGTCGAGGCGATCTACGACCTGCCCGCGCATCCGTACACGGAGGCCCTGCTCGCCGCCGTCCCCGATCTCGACGCCCCCGCCTCGGAGCTGCGCGCCATCCCGGGCGCGCCGCCCAGCCCCGCCGAGACGCCGCCCGGCTGCTCCTTCGCGCCGCGCTGCGAGCGCGCGAGCGAGGTGTGCGTGACCACCAGGCCCGCCCTGACGCCGCTGCGGACCGGCGCGGGCCGGTACACCGCCTGCCACCACTCGGAGGAGATGCTCGATGGCGCCCTCGCCTGACGTCCGTGAGCCTGAGGCCCGCGAGCCCGTGCTGCGGGCCACCGACCTGCACAAGACCTACCGCGGCGGCCTGCTGTCCAGGGGCGGCGGCGTGCGCGCGGTCGCGGGCGTGGACCTGGAGCTGTACGCCGGCGAGACGCTGGGCATCGTCGGCGAGTCCGGCTGCGGCAAGTCCACCCTGGCCCGCATGCTCGTCGGCCTCGAACGTCCCGACCAGGGCGAGGTCACCTTCCGCGGCCGGCCGTTCTTCGCCAGGGGCGGCGTGCCGCGCGACATCAGGCGGCGGGTCCAGATGGTCTTCCAGGACCCGCTCACCTCGCTCAACCCGCGCATGACGGTGCACGACATCGTGGCCGAGCCGCTGCGCGTGCACCGGCTGGCGCAGGGCTCGCGCGCCATGCGCGACCGGGTCGGGGAGCTGCTGACGCTGGTGGGCCTGTCCCCCGACCGGATGAACCGGTTCCCGCACGAGTTCTCCGGCGGGCAGCGGCAGCGCATCGGCATCGCCAGGGCCCTGGCCACCGAGCCCGACGTGATCGTCTGCGACGAGCCCGTCTCCGCGCTGGACATGTCGGTGCAGGCGCAGGTGGTCAACCTGTTCGCGGAGTTGCAGCGCACGCTCGGAGTGGCACTGGTGTTCATCGCGCACGATCTGGCCGTGGTGCGGCACGTGTCGCACCGGGTGGGGGTGATGTACCTCGGGCGGGTGGCCGAGACCGGGCCGGCGGCCGGAGTGTACGGGGCGCCGGCGCATCCGTACACGATGGCGCTGTTGTCGGCGGCTCCCGTGCCGAAGCCGCGGCTGAAGGGGCGCTCGCGCATCATGCTCGCCGGGGATCCGCCGAGCCCGGTCGCGCCGCCGCCCGGGTGCCGGTTCCACACCCGCTGCTGGAAGGCCACCGAGCGGTGCGCCGAGGTGGAGCCCGTGCTGGAGCCGGGACCGGACGGCGGCGATCACCACGCCGCCTGCCACTACGCGGAGCGGGCCTCCTGAGTCACGGGTCCCGTAGGGCGTCCTGGGTCAGGGGCCCCGTCGGACGTCCCGGGTCAGGGGTCCCGGCGGACGACGACGAGGGCCACGTCGTCCTCGCGGGCCCCGAACGCGGCCAGCATCCGGTCGGCGAACTCCTCCAGGTCGTCCTCGACGACCTCCGCGAGCCGCCTGGCCGCCTCCATGCTCTCGTCCAGCGAGATGTGCCGGTCCTCCACGAGCCCGTCGGTGAACAGCAGCAGCGTGCCGCCGGGCGGCAGCTTCAACCGGTCCACCGTGTACGTCTCGGGCAGGGCCCCGAGCAGCAGGTTGCCCAGATTGTGGTAGGCGCAGCCGGGGCCGGAGAACAGCGGCGGGATGTGCCCGGCGTTGGCCACCTCGATCTCCCCCGTGGCCGGGTCGATGAGCACCAGGCACAGCGTGGCGGTCATGCGCGGGTGGTAGCGCCGCATCATCTGGTTGAGCAGGTCGAGCGAGGCGCTGAGGTCCACCTGGCCGATGAACGAGGCCCGCATGGCGTGCCGCAGCTCGGCCATCACGGTCGCGGCGTGCAGCGAGTGGCCCTCCACGTCGCCGATCGCCACCAGCACCCGCTCGTCGATCGGCAGCACCTCGTAGAAGTCGCCGCCCACCTCGATGTTGTCCGCGGCCGGCTGGTAGCGCATCGCCACCTGCAGGCCCGGCACCTCGGGGATGCGGGTGGGCAGCAGGCTGCGCTGCAGCGTGAGCGCGATCGTGTGCTCCTCGGCGTACGCGCGCCGCGCGTCCACCGCCAGGGCCAGCTCCTGGCCGAGCTGGCGCAGCAGGTTCACCTCGTCGGTGTCCAGCGGCGGCGCGGCCTCCACCCCCAGGTAGAGGGGCGCCTCCGAGTTCTTCGTCCGGCAGAGCACGCCCGTGCTGCTGCCCTCCATCCGCACGTCGGGCAGCAGGCCGCGCCACTCGTCCGCGTGCAGGGTGAACACGTGGGTGCGGGCCGCCTCCCGCTGCACCATCCGGCTGAGCCGGTCGAGCAGGTCGGGCCCGGCGGGCGCGGCGACGGCCCGCTCGCCCGGCCGGGCGCGGTAGCGGCGGGTCCGCCCGTCGGGCATCAGCGCCAGAGTGCCGCAGTAGCGCCCCAGCAGCTCGGCCGAGCCCTCGACGGCCACCGTGAGCAGCTCGTCGAAGCTCTCGGATTCGTTGATGCGCAGCGTCACCTCCGCCAGCCCGGCCAGGCGCCTGGCCATGAGCTCGGCCCGCCAGCGCGCCCGGTAGTACCGCAGCATGGCCTCGACCGTGGCGGCGAACTCGGCCGGCTCGATCGGCTCGGCCAGGTAGGCGTCCGCGCCGCGCTCCAGCCCCTCGGCCCGGTCGGCCACGGTGATGGCGTTGGCCGAGACCTGGATCACCGGGATCGCGGCGGTCGCGGGGTCGGCCTTGATCCGCTCGCACACCACGTAACCGGGGATGTCGGGCAGCCGCACGTCGAGGACGACCAGGTCGACGTGCTGCGCGGCGAGCAGTGTCAGCGCCTCCTCGCCGCCGCTCGCCTCGATCACGGTGTGGCCCGACCGGCGCAGCCAGCTGGACAGGATGTACCGCTTCGTCGGCGTGTCGTCGACCACCATGACGGTCGCCGTCTCAGGCATCCTTCGCCCCCCTCGCGCCGCGGATGGCGTGCAGCAGTTGTTCCCTGCGCAGACCGTGCTTGGACAGCACCTTGCCGGCGTCGGGAGCGTGCTGCGGCGCGATCGTCACCACGACCACGGGGATCTCGCGCAGCCGCTCGTCCTCGGCCATCCGCTGGAGCAGCACGTTGCCGTCCAGGCGGGGCATGAGCAGGTCGACCAGGACCGCGTCCGGCGGGTCCGCCGCCATCAGCTCCAGCGCGACGGCTCCGTCGGGGGCCTCGTCGATGTGCGTGGCGAAGCCGTACAGCATGCGGCGGGCCGCGGCGCGGAACACCTCGTCGTCGTCGGCGACCAGCACCCGCTCCAGCTCGGGCGGCCCGCTGTAGTGGGGCAGGCGCAGCGTGGCCGTGGTGCCCTCGCCCTCCGCGCTGGCCAGCTCCAGCGTGCCGCCGAGCGCCTCGGCGAGCCTGCGCGCGTACGGCAGGCCGAGCCCCGTCCCCCGGTACCTGACCTGCAGGGAGCCGGGGATCTGGTAGAAGTCCTCGAAGACGCGGTCGATGTGGTCTGGCGGGATGCCGATGCCCGTGTCGCGCACAGTGATGACGGCCTCGTTCTTGCCGTCGTCGAGGCGGGCCGCCAGCGTCACCTCGCCGCGCTCGGTGAACTTCAGCGCGTTGGACAGCAGGTTGCGCAGGATCCTGACCAGCATGCCCTCGTCGGCGTACAGCTCGGCGACCTCGGGGGCGACGTCGTGGCGCAGCTCGACGCCGGCCTGCTCCCTCGTCGGGCGCATCGTCATCCGCAGCTGCTCGGCCAGCCGGGGCAGGTTCACGTGCGCCGGCTGCGGGTCCAGGCGGCCCGACTCCGCCTTGGCCATGTCGAGCAGCTCGCTGACGAGCTCCAGCAGCGTCTCGGTGGAGCTGCCGATCAGCCGTACCTGATGCTCCTGCTCTTCGGTGAGGTCGTCGCCTCCGGGGCCGGTCAGCAGCCTGACCAGGCCGATGACCGAGTTGAGCGGCGTGCGCAGCTCGTGGCTGACGGTGGCCCAGAAGCGGTTGCGCGCGTCGGTGGTCTCGCGCAGCAGGCTGGACTTCTCGTCCAGCTCGGCGTAGAGGGCGACCACTCCCCTGTTGGTCTCCTCCAGCTCGTCGGAGAGCTGGTTGTACATCGCCAGCACGCCGGAGTTGGTCTCCTGCAGCTCGGCGTTGAGCCGCAGCACGTCCTCCAGTGTGCCGGCCAGCTCCTTGTTCTGCTCGCGCAGCTCGTCCAGCGCGGAGACCGGCGACAGGCGGGCCAGCCTGGCCCGCATCTCCTCGACGGGGACGCCCCGCGGGCGGAAGCGCAGCCGTTTGGACAGCGTCACGCTGTGCTCGCCGACCACGACCGAGTCCACCAGCCGGCCGGCCAGCGTCAGGCCCTCGGAACCGGCCGGGTCGGAGCGCCCGGTGTGCTCCAGGGTGATGAGCAGCCGCTGGTGGTCGAGGGCGATCGTGGCGCTCGATCCGGGGCCGTAGACCTCCCGGCCGGCCTCGCTGAGCGCCGTCGCCACCCGGATCTGGTCCTGCTGGTCCAGCCCGGCCAGCTCGGCGGCGGCGCGGCCGATGCGGCGCAGGACGAAGACGTCCTGGTCGGCGTCGAGCCGGACGCGGACGAGCTCAGCGGGCGCCACGGGCCGGCCTCACCGTCACCACGCAGGCGTCGTCGCGCCTGCTGCCCGCTTCCCGCATGAGCCCCGCGGCGATCACCGCCGGGGTACGGGCGAACAGACCGGGGACCGTCGCCGGGTCCCAGCGGTCGGTCAGCCCGTCGGTGTGCATGATCACGATGGCGTACGGGGGCAGCTCGTAGGAGTACTGGCGCAGCCGGCCTCCTCGATGCCCCGCGATGCCGGGAACCGACACCATGCCCTGCCGTCCTTCCGCGTGCGCGACCCAGCCGGAGACGTTGCCCAGGCCGGCGTAGGACACGCCGCCCGGCTCGACGCGCGCGACGGCCACCGCGCCGCCCCTGGTGCCGGACATGCCGGCGTGCAGGCGTGCCACGATGTCCAGCGGCTCCTGCTCGCTCGCGTCGCGGAACAGCTCCACCGCCCGGTTCGAGGCCTGGGCGGCGATGTGGCCGTGCCCCAGCCCGTCGCAGACCAGCACGGTCGTCGCCGGGCCCGACCTGACGATCGCGAAGCTGTCGCCGGACACGGGCTCCTCGCCGATCGGCCGGGTCACGCCGCTGGCCCGCAGCGGCGGCGGGGGCGTGCCGGTGGCGGTGAAGTACATGGCCAGGACGGTGCCCCGGCCCGGCAGGGAGTGCACGTCGTAGCCGGAGGCGATGCGGGAGATGGCGCCCAGCCCGATGCCGAGGGTGCCGGAGGTGGAGTAGCCGTCGCGCAGCGCGCGGGCCACGTCGGCCATGCCGGGCCCCCGGTCCAGGCAGATGAGCTCCACGGTGGCGGGGGCCTCCGGGTGGGGGCGCACCATGGCCGTGCCCTCGACGGCGTGCTTGACCAGGTTGGAGACCGCCTCGCTGACCGCCACGGCGGTCTGCCCGACGAGCACCGGGTCGAACCCGGCCGCCTCGGCCAGCCCGACGGCCTTGCGGCGGACCGCTCCGACGGCGCTGGGGTCCTCGGCGCGGATCCAGTCGTCCACGCGGGGGCCGGTCACCGCACCCATGTCCCCCCGTCCCAGGTCACCGCATCCCAACTCGCCGGGCCCCAGGTCACCGCATCCCAGGTCACCGCATCCCAGGTCACCGCGTCCCGTGTCATCGGGCCCATTTGGTCACCGTCACGGTCGTGCCCTTTCCCGGCCCGGACAGCAGGTCGAACTCGTCGACCAGCCGGCGCGACCCGCTGAGCCCGAGCCCGAGGCCCTTCCCGGTGGTCCAGCCGTCGGTCAGGGCCAGTTCGAGGTCGGGGATGCCGGGGCCGTCGTCGGTGACGATCAGTTTGAGCCCGCGCCGGTGGCCGCTCTCGACGACCAGGATGCGTACGTCACCGCCGCCGGCGTACACCAGGGCGTTGCGCGCCAGCTCGCTGGCGGCGGTGACGATCTTGGTCTGGTCGACGAGGGACAGGCCCACCTCGATGGCGACGCTCCGTACGAGCTGCCGCACGGCGACGACGTCGGCGCTGCTCGTGATGACGACCTCGCGCTCACCGGTCACTGCGTCGCGCTCCGGATGTGGTCCAGGAGCGCGACCCCCTTCTCCAGATTGAGTGCGGTACGGACGCCGCCCAGCGACAGCCCGAGCTCGACGAGGGTGATGGCCACGGCCGGCCGCATGCCGACGACCACGGTCTGCGCGTCGAGCATGCGGCACATCCCGGCGATCGTGGCCAGCATCCGGCCGATGAAGGAGTCGACGATCTCCACGGCGGTGATGTCGATGATCACTCCTCTGGCGCCGTGGTCCACCACGGCGTCGGCGAGGTCTTCCTGGAGGGCGAGCACGCTCTGGTCCTCCAGATCGATCTGGATCGAGACGATGAGGACGTCACCGAGTTTGAGTACGGGAACGCGTTGCACTAGACGTTCTCCGCCCGGATGGAGACGTGCGCCTGACGCGCCCGGCCCACTTCGATGCCCGCGCGCCTGAAGGTGTGCGCGAGCGCGTCGGCCAGCGAGGCCTTCGTCACGATGTCGCCGAACTCGACGCCGAGGGTGACGATGGTGTGCGCGATCTGCGGGCGGATGCCGGAGATGACGCACTCCGCGCCCATCAGGCGGGCGGCGACGACGGTCTTCAGCAGGTGCTGGGCGACCTGGGTGTCGACGGCGGGGACGCCGGTGATGTCGATGATCGCGTGCTCGGCGCCGGTGTCGACCAGCGCCTGCAGCAGCTTCTCCATCACGACCTGGGTGCGGGCGGAGTCGAGGGTGCCGATCAGCGGCACCGCCACGATGCCGTCCCACATCTTGACCACCGGGGTGGACAGTTCGAGCAGCTGCTCGGCCTGGTCCAGAATGATCTTCTCGCGGGCGTCGGTGTACGTCTCGAACGTGTACAGCCCCAGGTCGTCGATCAGCCGGGAGAACCAGACCAGCCCGCCGGCCGCCTCGGCCCAGTCGGCGTCGGACTCGGCGAGCTCGAAGACGACCTCCTTCAGCCCGAACACCGCCCTGGCGGTGTCGGAGGGCGCGAAGCCGGCGCGGGCCCGCGACCGGGAGAGGTCGGCCAGCAGGCCGCGGACGTCGGCGAGGTCGTTCTTGCCCTCGTCGAGCGAGGCGAGCAGCGCCCGGTAGAGCTCCGAGAGCTCCTCGGAGGACGCCTTGGCGATCTTGGCCCAGCGGCCGATGATCTGCTCCTCATGGGTTCTGAGCAGTTCTTCTATACGTCGCCTGGCTGTGTCGGCTTGAACGGACAAGGATCACTCCAGAAGGGGCGGTCAGCAATGCTCGTATGCTAGTGCGACTTATCGGCATCAGGCACTCCATCGGGGGGCTCTCCAGCGTCACCGACCGTGTACGCCCGTGCGCTCCGGGACGCCTTCGCGACATCCGCGAAAAACGATCTCTTACTTGTGGATCGCCCGACAAATGGAGGTTTTGCCGTTGAGCGTCCCGTATCCGGGACGGATTTCACTATATGCGGGGCGGACGAATGCTCCTCCGCCATCGGAACCGGCGAAGCGCCCGTCACACAGGGTCCTCGGAGCGCCGAGCACTTGACGGCGCCGTTCATGGGTACTGAAGAGGAGAGGCCGGATTTGCTGACATGGTGTCGTCATCAGCTTGACGCCGGATACCAGCGTTTGTGACACTTCGTCATGAAACGTCAGCACGAGAGGTGGGCCGCGTGACCGCGTCGTTCTCCGAGACCCTGCGAACCGCCACCTGGGCCGACCACGAGTCCGCCGAGTCGGAGGGTTACCTCTCGGCGTTGATGGCCGGCCGGCTGAGCGAGCACGACTACGGCGAGATGGTGGCTCAACACTACTTCGCCTACACCGCGCTCGACGGCGTCTCTCGCGCACTCGCCGACCACCCGGTGGCCGGCCGCTTCGTCTTTCCCGAGCTCTACCGGGAGCCCGCGCTGGAGCGCGACCTCGCCACGATCTACGGCTCCGGCTGGCGGGAGCGGATCACCCCGTCGAAGTCCACCCGCACGCTGGTGGCCCGCATCCAGCAGGTGGCCGACTGGCCGGCCGGTTACGTGGCCCACCACTACACCCGCTACCTGGGCGACCTCTCGGGCGGGCAGTTCATCCGGATGGAGCTGCAGAAGATCTACGGCTACGCCAAGGGCGGCGGCGTCGACTTCTACCTCTTCGACGAGCTGGGCAGCCTGCCGCGGTTCAAGACCGAGTACCGCTCCCGGCTCGACGAGCTGGGCACGGGGCTCGGCGAGCGGGAGCGGGAGCGGATGATCGGCGAGGTCAAGCTGGCCTACCAGCTCAACACCGAGGTGCTGGGCGACCTGGCGCACTTGGCCAGGGCGGCGGCCTGACGCACCCGCCCGCCGGTAGCGGCGGGCCGGTGCTCAATGGGCTGTTCCGGACAGTTCGCCGGACAGCTTGGCGTGCATCTCCGCGCTCGGCTCGTTCAGGCCGACGATCCGCACGGTCTTGCCGCGGGCGGCGTACTTGGCCTGCACGGCGTCCAGCGCGGCGACCGAGGTGGCGTCCCAGATGTGGGCGCCGGACAGGTCGATGACCACTTGCGCGGGGTCGCCGGCGTAGTCGAACCGGGTGACCAGGTCCCCGGTGGAGGCGAAGAAGAGCTGCCCGGTGACGGCGTAGACGGCCTGCTCGCCGTCGGGGTCGACGACGGCCGAGACCTGGGCCAGGTGCGCGACACGGCGGGCGAAGATCACCAGACCGGTCAGCGACCCAGCGACGACGCCGATCGCCAGGTTGTGCGTGGCGACCACGGCGGCCACGGTGACGACCATGACGGTGATCTCGCCGGCGGGCATGCGCCGCAGCGTGGCCGGGGCGACGGAGTGCCAGTCGAAGGTGCCGAACGAGACCAGCACCATCACCGCGACCAGGGCGGCCATCGGGATCTGCGACACCCACGGCCCGAAGACGATGCACAGCACCATGAGCATCGCCCCGGCGGTGAACGTGGACAGCCGGGTGCGGGCGCCGTTCTTCACGTTGATCATGGTCTGGCCGATCATGGCGCAGCCCCCCATGCCGCCGAAGAGGCCGGTGACGATGTTGGCCACGCCCTGGCCGATGGACTCGCGGGTCTTGCTGGAGCGGGTGTCGGTGATGTCGTCGACGAGCTTGGCCGTCATCAGCGACTCCATCAGGCCGACCAGGGCGAAGGCGAGCGCGTACGGGGCCAGCAGGGTGAGCGTGTCCAGGGTGAGCGGCACGTCGGGCAGGCCGGGCACGGGCAGCGCCGAAGGCAGCGCGCCGCGGTCGCCGACCGTCGGGACGGCCAGCCCGGCGCCGACGGTGATGGCGGTGAGCGCGGCGATGGACACCAGCGGCGCGGGAACTGCCCTGGTCAGGCGGGGGAAGAAGACCATCAGCGCCAGCCCGCCGGCCAGCAGCGGATAGACCGCCCACGGCACGCCGACCAGCTCCGGCACCTGCGCCATGAAGATCAGGATGGCCAGGGAGTTGACGAAGCCCACCATCACGCTGCGCGGGACGAACCGCATCAGCTTGGCCACCCCGAGGGCGCCGAGCACGATCTGGATGAGGCCGCCGAGGATGACGGTCGCGATCAGGTAGCCGAAGCCGTGCTCGCGCGCCAGCGGCGCCACCACCAGGGCGATGGCGCCGGTGGCCGCCGAGATCATCGCCGGGCGTCCGCCGGCCACCGCGATGACGACCGCCATGGTGAAGGAGGCGAACAGGCCGACGCTGGGGTCGACGCCGGCGATGATCGAGAACGAGATCGCCTCGGGGATGAGGGCGAGGGCCACGACCAGCCCGGCCAGGAACTCGGTACGGGCGACCCTGGGGTGGAGCCAGGCCGGGCGGGCGAACACGGGCTTGCGGACTGCTGCTGCGGGTGCGGGGCTGGGCAAGAAGTTCCTTCTGCGCGAGACGAGCGCTCCTGTTCAGAGCCCCGGCGACTTTACCGTACGGGTCAGCGCGGGTTGAGCCGTACCCAGGCGCAGCCGTCCGGGGCCAGCAGCCCGTCCTCGACCGGCACGCTGGCGAGCAGGACCTGGCCGGGCAGCGGCACGGGAGCGCCGGTGAAGTTCACGAAGCAGGCGAATCCCCCCTCCCTGGCGAACGCCACCACGCCGGGCTCCGTGTCCAGCCACGTCAGCGCCGAGGGAAGCCCGGCGAGCAGGTCGCGGCGCAGCGCCAGCGCGGCGCGGTAGAGGGAGAGCATCGAGCGGGGGTCGGCCGCCTGGGCGGCGGCGGTCAGGCCCTTCCAGGTCGGCGGCTGCGGCAGCCAGGGGGCGCGGTCCGCGCCGGGCGGCGAGAAGCCGAACGGCGGCTCCTCGCCCGACCAGGGCAGCGGCACCCGGCAGCCGTCCCTGCCCCGGTCCGTGTGGCTGGAGCGCTCCCACGTGGGGTCCTGCAGCAGCTCATCGGGCAGGTCCTCCACCTCGGCCAGCCCGAGCTCGTCGCCCTGGTACACGTAGACGCCGCCGGGCAGCGCCAGCGTGAGCAGCGCGGCCGCGCGGGCCCTGCGGACGCCCAGCTCCAGGGCGCTGGGCGCGCCGTGGCGCTTGTCCCCCATGTCGAAGGCCGTCTCCTCCCGGCCGTACCGGGTGACGTGGCGGATCGTGTCGTGGTTGGACAGCACCCAGGTGGGCGGCGCGCCGACGCTCTCGTGCGTGGCCAGGGTGGCGGTGATCACCTCGCGGACGGGTCCGGGCTCCCATGCGCCGCACAGGAACTCGAAGTTGAAGGCCGAGTGCAGCTCGCCGGGCCGCAGGTAGCGGGCGTACTGGGCGGGGGTCGGCAGCCACACCTCGCCGACGAACACCCGCTCACCCGGATAGGAGTCGGCGACCCGCCGCCACGACCGGTAGATCTCGTGCACGCCGTCCACGTCCTGGTACGGCAGGTCCGCCGGGTCGGGCTCCTCCCCCACGTCCGGCAGCCCGGCCTTCTTGACCAGCCCGTGCGCCACGTCCACGCGGAACCCGTCCACCCCGCGATCCAGCCAGAAGCGCAGGATGTCCTCGAACTCGCGCCGCACCTCGGGATGCTCCCAGTTCAGGTCCGGCTGCTCGGGGGCGAACAGGTGCAGGTACCACTGCCCGTCCTCGATCCGCGTCCACGCGGGCCCGCCGAAGTAGGAACGCCAGTCGTTGGGCGGCAGCTCGCCGTCGCGCCCCCGTCCAGGCCGGAACCAGAACCGCTCCCGCGCCGGCCCGCCCGCCAGCGCCTCGACGAACCAGGGGTGCCGGGCCGAGCAGTGGTTGGGCACCAGGTCGATGAGCAGGCGCAGGCCGTGCGCGTGCACGTCGGCGATGAGCCGCTCGGCCTCGGCCAGCGTGCCGAAGACGGGGTCGATGTCGCGGTAGTCGGCGACGTCGTAGCCCGCGTCGGCCATCGGGGAGACGTACCAGGGGGTGAGCCAGAGGGCGTCCACGCCCAGGTCGCGCAGGTAGGGCAGGCGCAGCCGGAGCCCGGCGAGGTCGCCGACGCCGTCTCCGTTCCCGTCGGCGAAGCTGCGCAGGTAGATCTGGTAGATCGCGGCGGTACGCCACCAGGCGGCGGACGGCTGGGGGTGGGACACGTGGCTCCTGACTGTCGGACGGAGGGGGAAGGGGGCGTCCCGCGGGACGCCCCCTGGGTGTGGCTGTCACCAGCCGCTGTTGCCCTGGCCTCGGACGAAGGTGTAGCCGGTGAGGTTGTTCAGGCCGCCGGACGCGGCCCCGGTGACCCTGACGCCGCCGGCGACGGCGCTGCCGGCCGCGGCGGCCTCGATGCCGTACGTGCCGGCCCCGGCGATGGTGAGGTTGTCGAGGGTGAGGCCCGAGATGGTGCGCTGCCAGCTCAGCAGCAGCCCCTGGTGGAGGCTGTCGCTGACGGTGACGTCCTGGACCACGACGGGCGCGGTGATGTCGGCCGTGTCGGCGTAGATCCACAGGCCGCCGAGCTGGGCTCCCCAGTTGGGCTCGTACCCGCCGGTCCTGGTCAGCGTGTTGCGCCGGACGGAGGTGGTGCCGCTGAAGGGCACCGGTGCGAAGCGGGTGCTGATCGCGATGCCGGCGGAGGCGGTCACGGTGTCGGACAGCAGGTTGTCCTCGACCCGGTTGCCGGAGCCGCCGTAGACGCCGACCGCGTTGGCCAGCATCGGCAGCGTGACCGTGTTGAAGGTGAACGCGCAGTTCGTCACCGCCGCGCCCTGCGAGAACATGGCCAGCCCGTCGTCCCCGGTGTTGCGGACGACGCTCTGGTCGAAGCGGGTGTCGCGGACGTTCGCGTGGATGTTGACGCCGTCGGCGAACGTGTCGCGGATGCGCACCCCGGCGACGTAGAGGCCGTCGGTGCCGGAGTCGATCCACATGCCGACCTTGACGTGCTCCATCCAGACGTTGTGCACCAGGGAGCCGGTGCCGAAGTTCCCCTCGATGCCGGTGTCGAAGGCAGCGTCGTCGCGGTAACGGACGTCGCCGGCGATGGTCAGGTCGGCGATCTGCACGCCGGAGCCGGTGGCGAAGAAGCCGCCCTTGCCGTTCGTGCCGCGCACGGTGCTGTACCACTGACCCGCGCCGCGCACCGCGACTCCGGCCACGTTGACGCGGGCGCCGATGACGAACGTGCCCTGCGGGATCCACACGCCCTTGCCCTGGGCGCGGGCGGCGGAGATGGCGGCGTTGAGCGCGGCGGTGTCGTCGCCGGCGTCGTTCGCGACGGCTCCGTAGGAGGTGATGGACAGGTCGTCGGCGGGCATGGGCAGCGCAGCGGCGACCTGCTCGGTGTCGACGAGGTCGATGACGTAGTAGGCGGCGCTGGACGAGGCGTCCTTCTGCAGCTTCAGCACCGTGCCGGCGGGCTGGGCGGGGATGCGGGCGCGGACTTCGTCGTAGAAGTGGTGCGGGCTGCCGCCGGCCGGGTCGTTGCCGTAGGGGTAGGCGCCGTACACCCAGCTGTAGGCAGAGCTCAGCGTGAGGTCCTGCAGCTTGACGCCGTCGGCGTAGAGGGCCAGCGGCGCGGTGGTGCCGGTGCCGGCCGCGTTGTCGGGGACGATGTGGCGCACGACGATCGAGTTCGCCGGCCTGGTCAGGGTGAACTGAACGTACTCGCCGGTGGCGTCGAGCTTGACCGCGCGGCGGCCGGACGACTCGGCGGCCTGGGTGAGGTAGGCGCGGTCGGGGCCGATGACGGAGGCGTTGGTCGTGCCCTGCTCGGCCTCGTACTCGGTGTAGGGGACGGTGGCGCCCCTGGCGGCGAGGGTGCCGGCGCCGGCGACGGTGATGCCGTCGAGGGCGATGCCGCCGGTGTCGCCGCTGTCGTACTGGTAGCCGATCAGGTTGAGGCCCGCGCGCAGGGTCAGCGGATGGGTGAGGGTGAGCCAGCCGGAGCCGGCGGGCAGGGTGAGACGGCCGGCCTTGAGCCCGTTGACGTACGCGGTGAGCGTCCTGGCGCCGCCGGTGGCGTTGGCGTAGCGCAGGGTGGTGGCGGCCGACCCCGCGGCCGGCATGGTCACGGTGCGGATGGCGCGGGCGCCCGGCGTGGTGAACCCGGTCGCGTAGCCCGTTCCGGCGTAGCCGCCGATCGCGGTGGCCACGCTCGCGCCGCCGGACAGGAACGCGGTCTCCATCTCGTACGGCAGCGCCGCCACCGGGTCGGCGACCGTGATGCTGTCCAGGTTGACGTTGCCGAGGTCGGTGGCGTCGAAGCGGTAGGCGATGGTGTTCTGGCCGGCGTTGAGAGTGAACGTCTCGTCCCTGGTGGCCCAGGTGTTCCAGGCGCCGACGGCGGGCAGGGAGATCTGGCGGATCTTGGCGCCGTTGACGTACACGGACAGCGACATCGTGGCCGTGGTGCCGTTGGCGTAGCGCAGGCCGACGGTGGCCGGGCCCGCGGTGGCGGCGGTGACGGTGAACGTGGTGGCGGCGCGGCCCTTGTTGCCGTCGGTGTAGCCGGCCACGAAGCCGCTGCCGGTGTAGCCGGCGTGCTCGGTGCTGACGGCCGCGCCGCCGGACAGGGCGGCCGACTCGGCCTGGTAGGTGCGGGTGGCGGCGTGCGCGGCCGGAAGGGCCACGAAGGCGAGGGCGATGGCGGGGAGGAGGGCGAGTAACAATGATTTGAGCGTGTTTCCAGGCATGGCGGACCGGGCTCCTTACTCGGGGTGGGGGGTGGGTCAGCCCTTGAGCGCGCCGGCCGACAGGCCGTTGAGTATGCCGCGCTGGAAGATCATGAAGATGACGATCATGGGGAGGGAGGCGATGGCGAGCGCCGCGAACATCTCGTTCTGGGGCACGTACCCGGTCATGGCCAGCCGGCTCAGCGCCACGCTGAGCGTCTGCGCCTGGGGGTCGCGCAGCACCAGCAGCGGCCAGAGGAAGTCCTTCCATGAGCCGATGATCGCGAAGATCGACACGACGGCGAGCACCGGCCGCGACAGCGGCAGCACGACGCTCCACAGAGTGCGCAGCCGCCCGGCCCCGTCGATGGCCGCCGCCTCCAGCAGCTCGCCGGGGATCCGGTCGAAGAAACGTTTGAGCACGTAGACGTTGAAGGCGTTGGCCGCGGCCGGCAACCACAGCGCCCACGGTGAATCGACCAGGTTGACCCCGAAGATCGGCACGTCCACCACGGCCAGGTACTTCGGCACGAGCAGCGCGTCGGCCGGCAGCATGAGGCTGGCCAGGATCAGGCCCAGCACCAGCTTGCCGAGCACGGGTCGCAGCCGCGACAGCGCGTACGCCGCCGCCACGTCCACCACGAGGGTGACGAGCCAGACGCCGGCCGTGTAGAAGGCGGTGTTGAGCAGGAACCGGCCCAGGTCCAGCCGCTCCCACGCGACCGCGAACGTCTCGGGGTGCCAGGCGCGCGGCACCAGCGTCGGCACCGGCTCGGCCAGCTCGGCGGGCGCCTTCATGGCCCCGGTGATCATCCAGTACAGGGGGAAGAGGAAGATCAGCAGGAACAGCGCGGCCATCGCCGTCAGCGCGGCCCAGTAGAGGACGCGGCGGTGGCCCCGGTTGAGGTCGGCCTCGGAGATCAGCGTCCTGGCGGCGGGTTCGCGCCGCGCCGGCCGTGACCGGCGGGCCCGCCGGGGCGGCGGCCCCGTGACGGCGGCCGGGCGGCGCACGGTGGTGAGGGTCATCTCAGTCCTTGTCGCGGGTCAGGCGCAGGTACGCGGCCGAGAACGCGCCCAGCACCACGAACAGCAGCACGCTCATCGCGGCGGCCAGGCCGAAGTCGTTGTTGACGGTGAAGGCGTAGCGGTAGACGAGCACCAGCACCGTGATCGTGTCCGGGTTGGTGGTGCCGGTCAGCTGGTACGGCTCGATGAAGACCTGCATGGTCGCCACGATCTGCAGCAGGAGCAGCACCAGCAGGATGAAGCGCATCTGCGGCAGGACGACGTGCCTGACGCGCTGCCGCACGCTCGCGCCGTCGAGCTCGGCGGCCTCGTACAGCTCGCTCGGGATGGTGGCCAGGCCGGCCAGGTACATGATCGTGGCGCCGCCCATGTTCGCCCAGGTCGAGACGAGGACCAGGGAGATCATGGCCATCTTCGGGGACTGCGTCCAGTCGGAGGCGGGCAGGCCGAGACCGGTCAGGATCGAGTTGAACAGGCCGTTGCCGGGGTCGTAGAAGTACTGCCAGAGCAGCACGCTGACGATCGGCGGCAGCATGACCGGCGTGTAGACGGCGATCCTGAAGAAGCCCTTGAGGTGCCGGAACTCGTTGATCACGACGGCCACCACGAACGGCACCGCGTACCCGAACAGCAGCGCCAGCCCGGTGAACTCCAGCGTGTTGGCCCAGGCGGTGAAGAACAGCGGGTCGTCGAACAGGGCGCGGAAGTTGTCCCAGCCCACCCAGACCGCGTCGGTGACGAAGTTGACCTGCTGGAAGCTGAGGACGATCCCCCTGACCAGCGGGTACCACGAGAACAGGGCGAAGCAGGCGACGCCGGCCGCC
Organism: Nonomuraea fuscirosea; assembly: GCF_035917475.1. Taxonomy (NCBI): domain Bacteria; kingdom Bacillati; phylum Actinomycetota; class Actinomycetes; order Streptosporangiales; family Streptosporangiaceae; genus Nonomuraea; species Nonomuraea fuscirosea. The sequence continues at coordinate 5,777,656 of NZ_CP109074.1, forward strand.
AGGAAGGCCCAGGCGTGCAGGTTGCGGCGCAGCCAGGCCCCCCTTCGGCGGCCGCGGTGCGCGGGGACGGCCGTCACTTGACCGTGGCCAGGATCTGGCCGACCTGCTTCTCGGCGTCCGCCAGCAGCGCCTCGACGTCGGCGTTCGCGTCGGTGAGGACCTTCTGCATGGCGGTGTCGAGCACGGCGTAGATCTGCTGGGCGTTCGGCGGCTCCAACTTGACCGGGACGCGGCCGAGCGCCGCGGCGAACGGGGCGAAGTTCTTCGTGGGGACGGTGGCGTGCTTCTCGGTCGCCGCACGCTGCTTGCGCTCGGAGTCGCCGGTCCACACGTTCGGCTCGGGCAGGCCGACGGGCAGGCCCTTGGCGGCGGCCCGCGCGTTGTCGGCGTCGATGCGGTCGGGGTTCTTCCTGAACGTCAGCCAGGCCAGGCCAGCCTTGATCTTCTCCGGGCTGAGGCCGGCCTTGAACATGTAGCCGGAGCCGCCGCCGAGCGTGCCCTGGCCGCCGGGGATGGGGCCCATGCCGAAGTCGTCGTACGTGGCCTTGAACCGGGTGACGGTGTTGGTCAGGTCGCCGGTCGAGCCGACCATCTGGCCGAGTTTGGCCGAGGCCATGAGCTTGACCAGGTCGTCGTACTCCAGCAGCTGCCGTTTCCCCATCGTGTCGTCGGTCCAGCGCATGTCCTTGAGCTGCCGCAGCACCTGTCGGCCCTGGTCGCTGTTGAAGGCGGGCTTCCAGGCGCCGGTGGCGTCCTTGACGGCGACGTCGCCGCCGACGGAGTAGATCTCGGCGGTGAAGTGCCAGCCGCCGGTGTTGGACTTGCTGTAGTCGCCGTAGCCGACGACGCCGTCGCCGAGCGCCGTCAGCTTCTTGGCGTTCTCGCGGACCTCGGCCCAGGTGAGCGGGGGCTTGTCGGGGTCGAGGCCGGCCTTCTTGTACAGGGCGCGGTTGTAGAGCAGGCCCAGGGAGTAGTTGTCGTCGGGCAGGCCGTACACCTTGCCCTTGTCGTCGGAGAAGACCCGCATCAGGCCCGGCTTGTAGTCCTTGGTGACGGGGAAGTCCGCGAGGTACGGGCTGACGTCCGAGACCTGGCGCCGGGCGATGAGGTTCTGGGCGTCGGTGAGGTAGACGTAGAAGACGTCTTCCAGCTGACCGCCGGCGATCTTGGCGCTGAACGTCTGAGGGTCCATGAAACCCTCCTTGGCCTCGATCCGGTAGTCGGGGTAGCGGGCCTCGAACGCCTTGACGTTCTCCTCGAAGACGGCCCGGTTGTACTCGTCGGTGGCCGGGGGCAGGCCGTTCACCGTGATGGTCACCGGACCGCCCGCGGGCTCCTGCCCCTGCGGCGCCCCGCCGCCGCATGCCGCGCAGGCCAGCGTCGCGCAGACGGCCAGTGACAGCCCGAGGGCTCTGCCGCGCTTCATCCCAAGCGATCCCTTCCGTGGGGGGAACTTCCGCACCTGGGCAGCCCGGATCGCCAGCGGTGCGCGCTGGTGTCACGTGGTGATGACCGGCATGTCGCCTGGAGGTTTCCGAGCGCCGAGGTGTTGCCAGAACCGTAGGACCGCGCTCGTCGGATGTCCATAGCGTGCCGCAAGAATCTTGCTGTGATATGAAATTTACTGACAGCGGCTCAGGGCTAGCGGGCGGGACACATCCCCGTGGAACCCCGCACGATCAGCTCAGGGTCGAACAGCACCTCGTCGACAGGCACCACATGGCCGTTGATCTGCGACATCAGCGCGGCGACCGCCGCGCCGCCCATGGCCGCGACGGGCTGGCGCACGGTGGTCAGGGGCGGATCGGTGACGCTCATCAGGCTCGAATCGTCGAACCCGACCACGGACACGTCGGCCGGCACGCGCAGGCCCTGCTTGCGCACGGCCTTGACGGCGCCGAGCGCGAGCGCGTCACTGGCGCACACCAGCGCCGTCGCACCCTCGCCCACCAGGCGCGCGGCGGCGGTGGCGCCGCCCTCCATGGTGAAGATCGTGTGCGCCACGAGCGCGCGCCACCCCGGCTCACCGCGCTCCGCGGCCTCCCTCCCGAAGGCGGCGAGCTTGCGCGCGGACGGGACATGACCGACCGGGCCCAGGATCAGCCCGATCCGCTCGTGCCCCAGGGCCCGCAGGTGGCCGAGCGCCTGCCGTACGGCGACGCCGTCGTCCACGCACACGCGGGGGACGTCGAGGTTCTCGTCGGCCGCGTTGATCAGCACGATCGGCAGCTTCCGCGCGCGCAGCTCCTTGACCTGCGCCGCGCCCGCGTCGGCGTAGCTGCTGCCGATGAAGACGATGCCGCCGACGTCCTGGGCCAGCAGCATCTGCACGTAGTGCGCCTCCGGCAGCCCGTCGGCGGTGCGGGTGCACAGGACGGGCAGCAGGTTGCGCCTGATCAGCTCGGTGACGACCAGCTCGGCCATGGCGGGGAAGATCGGGTTCTGCAGCTCGGGCAGCACCAGCCCGATCAGCGGGGCGCGCTGGTTGCGCAGCTTCTGCGGCCGCTCGTAGCCGAAGACGTCGAGCGCGGTGAGCACGGAGTCGCGGGTGGCCTGGGCGATGCCCGGCTTGTCGTGCAGCACCCGGCTGACGGTGGCCACACTGACGCCGGCGAAGGCGGCCACGTCGGAGAGTCGTCTCGGCATGAGGCGATGTTACAACGCGTATTGCAAGGATGGAAATGACTTACGCAAGAAATCGACAACCGGTTGAGGGCAGGCCAAGCCGGAGCTCTGATCGGCGCAGTGCCGGGAACGCCGGCGGGCGCCCGGCTTACGATGGACGCATGCCCCGCATCCAGGCCGCGACCATCGGCGAGCACCGCGCCCAGACGCGCGACCGGATCCTCCAGGCCGTCTCGCGCCTGTCGAGAGTGCAGGGCATCGACGCCATCTCCCTGACCGAGGTGGCGAGCGAGGCCGGCATCACCCGGACCGTCCTCTACAACTACTTCCCCGACAAGGCGGCGCTGCTGCTGGCGTTCACCGAGCGGGTGACCCAGTACTTCATCGACGCCTACGAGCAGGAGCTGCCCGCCGAGGCCGGTCCCGCCGACCGGTTGCGGGTGTTCGTCCGGCTGCAGCTGGCGGGGCTGCTGGCCCACCCGCATCCGGGCGCGGCCGACCTCAGTGCCGCCCTGGGGCCGGACGCCTACCAGCGGCTGGCCGAGCATGTCGCGCCGATGCAGCGGATCCTGGCCGGCATCCTGGAGAGCGGCGTCGAGGCCGGCGACTTCCGGGTGCTCGACGTGCCCGCGACGGCCCGGATGGTCCTCGCCGTCATCGGCGCCGAGCGGCTCCCGCTGATCAGCGGCGACGTGACGGTCGAGGCGGCCGCCGCCGCGGTGTCGGAGTTCGTCCTGCGCGCCCTGGCCAGCGACTGACCTCGTCCACCGGCACGGCGGGCGCGAGGGCCGGGCCGGGCGATGGAAGTGTCGGGGGCCGGTGACAGGATGGCTCCATGACCAACCTCCCGGACGCGGCGCACGACCACGTCGAGCTCAAGTCAGCGCGCGGCCGGTGGATCCTCGGCGCGACCGTGCTCGGGTCGGGGCTGGCGCTGCTCGACAGCACCGTGGTCAACGTGGCGTTGCCGTTCCTCGGCCGCGAGCTCGACGCGGGCATGGCCGGCCTGCAGTGGACGATCAACGCGTACACGCTCACGCTCGCGGGGCTGATCCTGCTCGGCGGCTCGCTCGGCGACCGCTACGGCCGGCGCACGCTCTTCCTGGTCGGCACCGTCTGGTTCGCGATCGCCTCGGCCCTGTGCGGCCTGGCGCCCAACATCGAGTTCCTCATCGCCGCCCGCGCCCTCCAGGGCATCGGCGGGGCGCTGCTCACGCCTGGGTCGCTGGCGATCATCCAGGCGTCGTTCGTCCGGCACGACCGGCCGAAGGCCGTGGGGGTGTGGTCCGGGCTGGGCGGCGTGGCCAGCGCGATCGGGCCGCTGCTGGGCGGCTGGCTGGTGCAGACGGCCGGCTGGCGGTGGGCGTTCCTGATCAACCTGCCGTTCGCGGCGCTGATCGTCTTCGTCACGCTGCGGCACGTGCCGGAGAGCAGGGACGAGCAGGCGGTGGGGCGCTTCGACGTGCTCGGCGCGGTGCTGGCGGCGCTGGCGCTGGCCGGGATCACCTACGGGCTGATCGGGGAAGGGGCGTGGCTGCCGCTGCTGGCGGGGGCGGTGGCCGGGGCGGCGTTCGTGGCGGTCCAGATCCGCAGGTCGCCCGACGCGCTGGTGCCGGTGGGCATGTTCCGCGACCGCGTCTTCACGGCGGTCAACGTGGTGACGCTGATCATGTACGCGGCCATGGGCGTGGTGTTCTTCCTGCTCGTGGTGCAGCTCCAGGTGGTCTCCGGGTTCTCGCCCATCGCCGCCGGCCTGTCGATGCTGCCGACCACGATCCTGATGATGCTGCTGTCGGCCCGGGCCGGCGAGCTGGCCAAACGCGTGGGCCCGCGCTGGCCCATGACGCTCGGCATCCTGGTGGCGGGCTGCGGGTTCCTGGCGATGAGCACGATCGGGTTCGGCGCGTCCTACCCGTTCCAGGTGCTCCCCGCGGTGTTCGTGTTCGGGCTCGGCCTGTCGGCGACGGTCGCCCCGCTGACCGCGACCGTCCTGGCCACCGCCGACGAGCGTTACGCGGGCACGGCCAGCGGCGTCAACAACGCGGTGGCCCGCACCGGCAGCCTCCTGGCGGTGGCCGCGGTCCCGCCCCTGGTCGGCCTGGTGGGCGACGCGTTCCAGCAGCCGGCGGTGTTCGACGCGGGCTTCCGCATGGCCATGCTGATCAGTGCCGCGCTGATGGTCGTGGCGGCCCTGATCACCTTCTTCACCATCAGGACGAACGTCCTGACCGCCGACGATGACGACGACGACCGTTCCTGATTTCAGCATCGCCGCCAGATCTCCGGCGTTCCCACGCCAGGCGCTGCGGGAACGCCTCGCCGGGCGCCGGCTCGATCTGCTCTTCGTGAACGCCGCGATCGATCGGGGCGATTTGACGATCGACGAGGTCCCGGCCGACATGTTCACCGAAGTGATGATCACCAACACCCTGGGCCCGCTACGCGCCCAGTGTCCCGGCCGTCGTGGACGTCCTCGAAGCGCGGGCCGGCGCTCCCGGGCTGCGGTTCCTGGATCGCCACGGCGAGCCCGTCCCCTGGTGATCGCGCCGGCCACGGGTCCGTGAGAGCGGGTCCCAGGGACGGGTCCGTGACGACGGTCCTTGGAGACGCGCCCCCGGGGGGCGGGGTCAGAAGGTGTAGGACTGGCTGCGGACGCTGTTGTCGAAGTTGGACAGCAGGAGTTCGGGCTCGCCCACCGAGCGGATGCCCGGCAGGCGGGTGAGCAGTTCGCGGAACATCGTGCGCATCTCCTGCCTGGCCAGGTTGGCGCCGAGGCAGAAGTGCGGCCCGGGGCCGCCGAAACCGACGTGAGGCTTGGTCTCGCGGGTGATGTCGAACGTGTCGGGGTCGGGGAAGACCGACTCGTCCCGGTTGGCGGAGCCGTAGAAGAGCACGACCTTGTCGCCCTTCTTCAGCTCCAGCCCGCGCAGCGAGTAGTCCTCGGTGACCGTGCGCCGGAACTGCATGATGGGCGACACGTAGCGGACCATCTCCTCGATGGTGTTGTTGATGTGGGCGTCGAAGTCGCTCATGAGCAGCTCGCGCTGCGCCGGGTTCTCGGTGAGCAGCCTGATGCCGTGCGCCATCGTGTTCCTGGCCGTCTCGTTGCCCGCGACCAGCAGCAGCGCGAAGAACGAGCCGAGCTCCTTGTCGGTCAGCTTCTCCCCGTCGGGGTTGGCGTTGACCAGCAGCGAGACCAGGTCGCCCTTGGGCTCGGCGATGCGCTCGTGGCCGAGCTTGATGACCATGCGCTGCAGGGCGAGCAGGGCCAGCATGTTCTGGCCGGCCATCTGCACGCTGCGGGCCAGGCTGGGGCGCACGCCGGTGTAGGCGGTGGAGATGTCGACGTGCTTGTGCACCTGCTCGCGCAGCTCCTGCGGGATGTCGAGCATGTCGCAGATGACGTGGATCGGCAGCCTGGCCGCCACCTGCGTGACGAAGTCGCCCGGCCCCTCCTTGACGGCGTCGTCGACGATGCGCGCGCACGCCGTCTCGATGTCGCTCTGCAGGCCGGCCAGCATCTTGGGGCTGAAGGAGCGGGTGACGATGCGGCGCAGACGGGCGTGGCGGGGGTCGTCCATGTTGACCATCGACTCGCCGAACACCTGCTTCACCCAGCCGGGCGGCTCGGGGTTGGTGACGGCGGGCTCGCTGGAGAAGATTTTGGCGTTGCGGCTGGCCTCGATCACGTCCGCGTGCCGGACGAGGGCGTAGAAGCCCTTGCCGGAACGGAGGAACGGCACCTTCTTCTCCGGGAAGAACACCGGATGCTCCAACTGCCGAAGCTGGGCGAAAGCCTCATTGCGCTCCTTGAGGCTCTTCCGCCAGAAGTTCAGATCCGCGAGGTCGATGTCCACCCGTCTATCCTGGCACGTTCCCGCCCTTCGAAAGGCCCGCAGAACCGGGCGACCGGGCCACAAGTGCCGACCGTCACCCGGTTGAGGTGATCAAGGAGCGCGGCGCTCGGATGTGGCGGCGCGCGGGCCCCGGGAGCAGGAACGCAGGGCCTTGGGAGCCGGGGTGGAGTTCGGTCTGGATGCCGGCGAGCGGGATGTGCATCCTGGCCTCTTGGGCCGTTCTCGCGCTGTTCAGGTGGGGTTCGAGCTGGTTGGTCATTACTTCCGGTATGAATGCTTTGCTCGTCGCCTGTCTGGTTCTTCCGCTCGCCTCAGGTGTCTCCCCGGCCGCCACCCGCGCGTGCGGCGGCCATCCGCTCGACTTCGACGGCGACGGCCGGCCCGACCTCGCCGTGGCCGCCCCGTACGACTCCGCCAGGGCCGGCTCGGTGACCGTCATGTACGGCTCCGGCGCGAAGGTGAAGCTCACCCAGGACGGCGCCGAGCCGGGTGACGCGTTCGGGTCCGCGCTGGCCGTCGGGGACTTCGACGGCGACAGGTGCGCCGACCTGGCGGTGGGGGTGTCGGAGGAGTTCGCAGGCGAGCGGGTGCCGGGCGGCGACGGCAACGGGGTCGTGCAGATCTTCAAGGGCTCTCCGGACGGGCTCGTGGCCGGTGCGGAGCTGGCCCTGGCGAAGCCGTCCAGCGACCGGTTCGGGGCCGCGCTGGCGGCGGGCGACCTCGACGGGGACGGCAGGGACGAGCTGGTCGTGGGCGCGCCGAGCCACCGGTCGGGCGGGGCGGTGACCGTGTACTGGATGAAGGGGCGCAAGCCGTACCAGATCACGCAGAAGACGTCGTGGGTGCGGCAGGCGGCGGCCGTCACCGACCAGTGGGGCGCGTCGCTGACGACCGGCGACTTCGACGGCGACGGACGGGACGAGCTGGTGGTCGGGGCGCCGGCGGACAGCGTGACGGCGGACGGTCAGGGCTCGGTCACGGTGATCGACGTGCGCGGCCGGCGGGCGCGGCTGCTGACGCAGAGCACGCCGGGGATCAAGGGCGCCGCCGAGAAGTGGGACGGCTTCGGGGCCGCCCTCGCGACCGGGGACTTCAACGGCGACGGCGACGGCGACCTGGCCATCGGCGTGCCCGGCGAGGGACTGAGCGCAAATCAGCGGGCCATGGACTACGGCGACGGCACGGTGGACGTGCTGTACGGCTCGTCCGGCGGGCTGAGGACCGACAGGACCGAGGCGTGGTCGCAGAACTCGCTCGACGGGAAACCGCGTTACTACGACCGGTTCGGGGCGTCGCTGGCCGCCGGGGACTTCAACGGCGACGGCAACGACGAGCTGGCCGTCGGCGTGCCGGGCGAGAAGGCCGTCCAGGTGCTGGCCGGGCGGTCTTCGGGTGGGCTGACGCGCGCGGGGAACCTGCTGGTGAAGGGCGAAGGACGCGACTTCGGCGCCCAGGTGACCGCGCTGCCGGGAGGGGAGCGGTACCGGTCGTTGTCGGCAGGGAGGCCCGCGCTCGACGGGCTGGTGGTGGCGGCGCCGGATCAGGGGCTCGTCATGTACGTTCCCGGGCGGCGGCGGTCCGGGCTGGAACTGGGCAAGGTGCGCCCGCTCAGCAAGGGCACCGGCCTGTACGGCTACGCCTTCGGCTGAGGCCCGCCGCCACAAGCCCTTCGGCTGAGGCTCGCCGTCACGAGCCTTGCGGCTGGCGCTCGCCGTCACGCGCCCTTGCGGCTGAGGTCGCCGTAACACGCCCTTCGGCTGAAGTCACCGTCACGCGCCCTTCGGCTGAGCTTCGCCGTCACGTGCCGGGAGGATGATTCGGAACAGGGCGCCCTTGCCCGGTTCGCTCTCGGCGACGACGATCCCGCCGTGCGCCTCCACCAGTGTGGCCGCGATCGACAGCCCCAGCCCCGCCCCGCCCGCGGCCCGCGCCGGGTCGGCCCGGTAGAAGCGTTCGAACACCCGCTCCGCCACCTCCTCCGCGAACCCGGGCCCCTCGTCGGCCACCTCCACCACGGCCCGGTCGCCGTCCACGCCCACGCGCACCTGGAACGCGGTGCCGGGCGAGGTGTGGGTGAGCGCGTTGGCCACGAGGTTGTTGATCACCTGGGCCAGGCGCGGCTCGTCGCCGGTCACGACGACGTCGCCCTCGCCGCCGAAGAGCCGGACCAGCTCGATCCTCCGGTCGGGGGCGAGCGTCTGGGCGTCTATCACGGCGGTGGCGGCCAGGCTGAGCAGGTCCACGGGCCGGGTCGCCAGCTCGCGCCGCTGGTCGAGCCGGGCCAGCAGCAGCATGTCCTCCACCAGCAACCCCATCCGCGCCGCCTGCCCCTCGATGCGGCTGAGCAGCCGTACCGCCTCGGCGAGTTCCTTCTCCTCCCCCAGCCGGAACAGCTCGGCGAACCCCCTGATCGAGGTCAGCGGCGTGCGCAGCTCGTGCGAGGCGTCGGCCATGAAGCGGCGCATCACCTCCTCGGAGCGCCGGGCGGCGGTGGCGGACTCGCGCGCCGACTCGGCGGCCTCCTCCCGCTCGCGCACCGCCACCTCGATCTGGGCCAGCATGGCGTTGAGCGAGCGGCCGAGTTTGCCGACCTCGGTGGTGCCGGCCCACATCGGCACGCGGCGCGACAGGTCGCCGCCGGCGATGTCCTTCGCGGTACGCGCGATCTCGCCCAGCGGGCGCAGGCTCCTGCGTACCAGCCAGAAGCAGGCGAACCCGAGCACGACCAGCGTGCCCCCACCGGCCGCGGCCACGATGACGAAGAGCTGGGAGACCGTGGCGTCCACGTCGCCGAGGCTGATGGCGGTCATCCGGGTCAGGCCGCCGCGCGTCGGCACGGCGACGACCCGCCAGCTGGGGCCGTCCGCGTAGCGTGACTCCACCGTGAAGGGACGGCCCCTCATGGCGATCACGTCGGCGGCGGTGAGGCGGGGCAGGTCGGGGGTGTTCGTCTCGGTGGACTCGCTGATGATCCGGACCAGATCGCCGCCCGGGCTGAGCACGACGCCGTGGAACAGGCCGAAGAAGCGCTGGGTGCGCCCGTCGGGACGCGGTTCGGCCGGCGGGGGCGCGTCTCGCGGCAGCGCGGCCACACGGAGCTGCTGGTCTACGCGCTCGACGAGGTAGCTGCGCAGCAGCCGTACGGCGAACAGGCCGGTCAGCGTGATGGCGAGGGTGACCAGCAGGAGGGTCGCCGACACCAGGCGCAGCCAGAGCGGCGCCCTGGCCAGCTGCTTCCTGAGCCGCGCGTGCGGGCGCGGCTTCTTCCCGGACTGCGCGTGCGGCTTCTTCCCGGACTGCGCGTGCGGCTTCTTCCCGGACTGCGCGTGCGGCTTCTTCCCGGGGCGCGGCGGGCGCGGCGGCTTCTTGGGCGCGGTCATATGCGGGCGGTCATATGCGGGCGGTCATATGCGGGGCGGGCGCAGGATGTAGCCGACCCCGCGCAGCGTGTGCAGGTATTTGCGCTCGCCGGTGTCGACCTTGCGGCGCAGGTACGACACGTACGACTCCACGAGCCCGACGTCGGTGCGCCAGTCGCCGTTCCAGACGTGGTCGAGGATCTGCGTCTTCGACAGGACCCGGCCGGTGTTGAGCATGAAGTACCGCAGCAGCCTGAACTCCGTCGGCGACAGCCGTACGGGCACGCCGTCGCGCCAGACCTCGTGGCTCTCCTCGTCCAGCTCCAGGTCGGCGACCCGGATCCGGTTCGGCGGCGGCGTGCCGCGCCGGGTCCTGCGCAGCACGGCCCTGATCCTGGCGATGACCTCCTCCAGGCTGAACGGCTTGGTCACGTAGTCCTCGCCGAGGCCCAGCCCGGCGATCCTGTCCTCGGGCGTGTCCTTGGCGGTCACGAACAGCACCGGGACCCGCCGGCCGCGCGAGTGCAGCCGGCCGGCCACCGTCAGGCCGTCGAGGTCGGGGAGCATCACGTCGAGCATCACCAGGTCGGGCGAGCTCTCCTCGGCCACCCGCAGCGCCTCCTTGCCGTCGGCCGCGGTCAGCACCTCGAACCCGGCCATGCGCAGGCTGGCCGAGAACAGCTCCCTGATGTTGGGCTCGTCGTCGACCACCAGCAGCCTGGCCTCGGGCGGGTTCATCGCGGGCCTCCTCCCTGCGGGCGCTGGAAGCCCTGGCCGCCCTCGCTGATCGAGTCGGCGGTGACCGCTCCGTCGGCGCCCTGCTGGCCGCGTACCACGATCGTGCTGCCCTTCCGCAGGTCGGCGACCTTGGCCGGGCGGGAGATCCGCACGGTGGTCTGATCGGTGGTGTTCACCGTGACCGTGGCGCCGTCCATGGTCCTGACGTAGACCTTGCCGCCCTCGACCTTCTCCACGGTCCCGGCGGTGCCTTCCCCTCCGCCGCCCATGCGCTGCCGTCCGCCGGGCTGCCGGCTCGCGTCCGGCTGGCGGGCGGCGCCGGTCTGGCCGCCGAAGCGCTGCTGCGCGCCCGCCTGGGCGGCGGCGCCGGCGGAGCCGAACAGGTTCTGCGCCTGGATGCCGACGAGGATCCCGGCCACCAGCACCACGCCCGCGCCCAGCGTCATCGTCAGCTTCGACGGGCCCCTGACGGGCCGGACGGCCAGCTCCTCCCGCAGGTCGCCGGGGAACGGCGAGGAGTCCAGGTGGGACATGTCCTTCTCCTTACTCGTGGCGCAAGGCCTGGATCGGCCTGAGCTTGGCCGCCCTGTTGGCGGGATAACTGCCGAAGAACAGCCCGATCGCCAGGGAGACGCCCAGCGCCAGCACGACCGACGACGGCACGAGGACCGGCTCGATGCCGGCCACGCTGAACCTGGTCCCCACGAACGCCACCAGCACCCCGGACAGCCCGCCCACCAGGCTCAGCAACGTGGCCTCCATCAGGAACTGGCCCAGGATCGCGCTCCTGGGCGCCCCGATGGCCTTGCGGATGCCGATCTCGCGCGTGCGCTCGGTGACCGTCACGAGCATGATGTTCGTGATGCCGATGCCGCCGACCAGCAACGAGATCGCGGCGACGGCGCCGAGCAGCACGGTGAAGGTGCCGGTCGCCTCACTGACGGTCTCCTGCAACGTGGCCTGGTTGAGTATGCGGTAGTCGGGATTGTCGTTCGTGATGCCGTGTCGTTGGTTGAGGATAGCCGTGACCTCGGCCTGGGCCGTCGTCGTGGTGCCCGCACCGGTGGCCTGCACGACGATCTGGCCGAGCGGGCCGAACCCGCTCAGGCTCTGCTGCACGGCCGGCAGCGGCGCGACGGCCACGTCGTCGGCGTCCTGCATGCCGGTGGAGCCCGACGCCTTCAGCACGCCGACCACCGTGAACGGCACCCCGGACACGCTGATCCGCCGCCCGATCGGGTCGGCGTCGCCGAACAGCTCCCCGGCCACGGTCCGGCCGAGCACCACGACCTTCCTGGCGGCCAGGACGTCGTCGTTGAAGAAGTACGTGCCCTCGGACACGGGCTTGTTCACGGCCTCGAAGTAGCTGGGGTAGGTGCCGACGAACTGCGCGATCGTGTGACTGGCGGCGCCGTACGCGGCGGTGGCGGAGGGGGCGTTGACGATCGGCGAGACGCTCTTGACGGACGGGGCGAGCGTCCGGTCCGTCAGCGCCTTGGCGTCGGCCAGGCTGAGCTGCCTGGCCTGGGTACGCGGCCCGGTGTTCCCGCCGCCGCCCGCCGGACCGCGTACGCCACCACCCCCGCCGCCCGAGAACGACGGGGAGATCGTGAGCGTGTTCGCGCCGAGGCGCTGGATGTTCTGCTGGATGCTGCGCGAGGAGCCCTCGCCGACGGCGACCAGCATGATGACCGCGGCCACCCCGATGAGGATGCCGAGCGTGGTCAGCGCGCTGCGCAGCTTGTTGGCCAGCAGGCCGCGCAGGGCGAAGCGGAGGATCTCGATCCGGTTCACGCGGCGTCCTCGCCCTGGGGCAGCCGGGGCGGCGGGCCGTCCACCGGCGCCTGCCTGCGGTCCTCGACGACCTCGCCGTCCACCAGCCTGATCACCCGCTTGGCGTGCGCGGCCACGTCGTCCTCGTGCGTGATCAGCACGATCGTGCGGCCGGACGCGCTGAGCCGGTCCATGATCTCCAGGACGTCGCCGGTGGAGGCGGTGTCGAGGTTGCCGGTCGGCTCGTCGGCCAGTAGCAGCGCGGGGGCGGTGACCAGCGCCCTGGCCACGGCGACGCGCTGCTGCTGGCCGCCGGAGAGCTGGTTCGGCTCGTGGTGCACGCGGTCGGTCAGGCCGACCTGCTCCAGCGCGGCCAGGGCCCGTTCGCGCCGGGCGGCCTGGGGGACGCCGCCGTACACGAGGGGCAGTTCGACGTTGGCGAGCGCGCTCATGCGCGGGATCAGGTTGAACGACTGGAAGACGAAGCCGACCCTGCGGTTGCGCAGGACGGCGAGCTGGTGCTCATCGAGACGGCCGGCGTCGGCGCCGTCGATGAGGTACGTGCCCGAGGTCGGGACGTCGAGGCAGCCGAGGATGTTCATCAGCGTGGACTTGCCCGAGCCGGACGCGCCCATGACGGCCACGTAGTCGCCCCGCTCGACGTCCAGGCTGACGCCGCGCAGGGCGCGTACCCGGGCGTCGCCCTCGCCGTACTCCTTGACGAGGTCGCGTACGCGCAGCACGGGCGCGGGGCTCTCCTCCTGGACGGTCATCGCCTGCCTCCGCCCGGCACGCCGCCGCCACCGGGGAACCCGCCCCCGCCGCCGAACTGGCCCCGGCCGCCCGTCGTGCCGTTCGCGGGCGCCGGGGGCACGATCAGATCGCCTTCCGACACGCCGGACTTGATCTCCGTCAGCGTGCTCCCCCGCACGCCGACCTCGACCGGGACCCTGCTCTGGCGGCCGTCGCGGAGCACGGTGACGGTGCTGCGGCCGCCGTTGGTGGACAGCGCCGTCGAGGGGACGGTGACGACGTCGTCGGCCCGGCCCACCACGACCTCGACGGTGGCCGTCTGGCCCAGCCTGACCTGGCCGGGGACCTCGCCGAAGGTGACCGTGACCGGGTAGCGCACCACGTTGTCGCTGGTCGAGGCGACCGGCTGGATCTGGGTGACCTTGCCGGCGGCCGTCACGCCGGGCAGCGCGTCGAACGTGATCGTGGCCTCCTGGCCCTGCTTGAGCCGGCCGACGTCCGACTCGGTGAAGGTGCCCACGAGCCGCAGTTCGGTGGTGTCGGCCAGCTCGACGAAGCCGGCGGACGTCGTACCGCCCGATGTCGCGCCACCCGACCCGGAGCCGGCCCCCGAGCCGGAGCCCGCCCCTGAGCCCGAACCTGAGCTTGATCCCGAGCCGTCGCCGGAGCCTGTGCTCGTGCCGCCGACCGAGCCGTTCACCGCCGTGATCGTGCCCTTGAACGGCGCCTTCAGCACCGTGGCCGCGACCGTGCGTCGCGCCTCCCGGTAGGCGTTGCGGGCCTTGACGAAGGCGGCGTAGAGCCGGGCCGTGTCCGTCCCGTCGTCGAGGGCGCTGTCGTACGCGGCCTTGGCCGCCGACAGGCTCTCCTGGGCGGCGGTGTCGTCCAGCTTGGCGAGCAGGTCGCCCTTGGCCACCTTGTCCCCGGGCTTGACGTAGATCTTCGCCACGGTTCCGTTCGTACCGAACGAGAGCGCCCTGGACCGGGAGCTCTCGACCGCGCCCGAGGCGGACACCGACGCGGTCACCGAGCCGCGGGAGGCGGTCACCGTCCGCACGGCGCTCTCCCCCGACGCCTGGCCCGTGCCGAGCTGGGAGTAGGCGAGCCCGGCACCGCCCAGAAGGAGCACCGTGAGCACTCCGTTGGTAATCAGCGCTCTGCGCCTGATCGACACCTTCACGGCGGTGACCCTTGCACACGATGCTGCGCCGCAGCCGCGAGCAGCCTGAACGTTCGCTGACAAGCCGGCGTCCCGCGCGGGCACTCAGGAGACTCTGAGGGTGCTGACAGCTCAGCGCGATCCTGCTGGGTCAGGATGGCCCCTCATGAGACGGACTTTCGCGCTGGGCGGGCTCGCCCTCGCCGTGCTCGTGGCCGGGTCCGGCCTGGCGCTGGCCCTGCGCGACGACACCCCGCCCGCCGTCCGGGTACGGCTGGCCGCCGCCCAGCGCGGGCAGGTCACGGCCGCGGTGAGCGCGGCCGGTGACACCGTGGACGGCTCGCGCAGGGACCTGGCGTTCGGCTCTTCGGGGACGCTGACGAAGGTGTACGTCAAGGTCGGGGCCAAGGTGAAGAAGGGCCAGGTGCTGGCCAGGATCGACGGGCGGGCGGCCAGGGAGGCGTACGCGGCGGCCAAGGCCGACCTGGCGGCGGCCGAGGAAGCCAGGGACGAGGCCGCGGCGGCCCCCACGACGGGCGCCGGCGACCGGGCCCCCGCCACCTGCGTGCCCTCGACCGGCCCCGGGAAGAAGGCGGCGACGCCCGCGAGCACGGGCCGCGCGACGCCCGTCCCCACCGGCGCTACCCCGATCCCCACCGGCGCGACGCCCGTTCCGTCCGGCGGCTCGACGACGTCCGTCCCGGCGAACGGCTCAGCAGACCGTGCGGTGAACGGGCCCGCAGACGGGCCGGTGGACGTGACCGGGAACGGCCCGGTTGACGGGGCGGTGGGCACCGCGCGGGGCGGCGGCGGGGGTTACGGACCCGAGGAGCCGTACGGCGCGAAGGCGGATCCTGAGGCGGGCCCGACACGAGGCAGGAGCCCGCACCCGACGCTCAAGCCGACACCTGCGCCGACGTCCGGCCCCACGGCACCCGAGCCCCAGCCCACGGTGACGGTCACCGTGACCGCAACCGAGACCGTCACAACCACAGCCACAGCCACGGTGACCGCGACCGTCACCACCAGGCCGACCGGTGGCTCCTCGAACGGCGGCACCGAGCACCCCGGAAGCCACCCCTCCATGACCGCCGCCCCACCCGACCAGCCCGCCACCACAGCTCCCACCGGACCCCCTGCTGGGCCGCCCACCAGCGCCAAGCCGTCCACCGAGAAGCCCGCGGCCACCGGCGAACCCACGGCCGGCACGAAGCCATCAGCGACCGGCAAACCCACACGCGGCGGCAAGCCATCAACCGGCCCCGGCCACCCCTCCCAGGGTTCGTGCAGCGGGACCGGCAGCACGGGCGCTGCGGGCACCACCAAAGCCGCGGGCACCACAGGCACAGGCACAGGGACCACAGGCACAGGTGCCACAGAGACCAGCGCCAAGGACACCACCGGTGCTGAGGGGAGCGCGGGGTCGCAGGCCAAGGGCGGCCTGAGCGAGGAGCAGGCCGCGGTGGAGGTGGAGCGTGCCGAGGCCGCCCTTCAGCAGGCGGCCGACGCCGTACGGGCGACCAGAATCGTGGCCCCGGCAGCCGGCACGGTCCTCTCGGTCGTGGGCGGGACCGGAGACCGGGCAGGCACCAGCACCTTCATCAGCCTCGGCGACCTGGACGAGCTGCAGGTCCAGGCCATGGTCACCGAATCCGACGTGGGCCGGCTCAAGCTCGGCCAGAAGGCCGTGGTCACGCTGGCCACGCGCGGCGACGAGCGCCACGAAGGAACGGTCACGGCCATCGCGCCCACCGCGACCGTCGACGGCCGGCTCGTCCGCTACCCGGTGACGGTCGCCTTCGACGACCCGCCGGCCGGGCTCATGCTCGGTCAGACCGCGTCGGTGACGATCACGACGGACCAGGCAAGCGACACGATCTACGTCCCCGCCGCAGCGGTACGCGGCCGCTCCGACGGCACACAGGTGGTCACCGTACGATCCGGCGGCCAGGACACGGCCAAGGTGGTGCGGACCGGGGTGCGCGGCGACCAGTACGTGGAGGTCGTCTCGGGCCTGGTCGAAAGCGACCAGGTGGTCCTGTCGGATGGCACGTCGGGCGAATTCCCGGAGGGAAACTGGCCCGGCACCTGAGCCGACCGGCCCGGACGGCAACCACCCGCCCGCCCGGCCCGGTCGTCAACCCGGCCGGACTCCAACCACCTGCCATCCGGAGTCCGGCCGGGTCCCACCACACCCACCAAAAGCCCCCGTAGTGCCTCAGACGGCCCGCCTACAGCCCTCGAAGCGCCTCGGAGAGCCCGAAGCGGTTGAGCAAACCCTCAGCTTCCTCCCAGCCGACATTCAGCCGCCCCAGACCACCCGCCCGGCCAAGACCCAGCCGGGCGTGCGGACGAACGTAGGGATGAGCCTGGAGCGCAGGCGTGAAGCACAGGCGTGCGGGACGTAGGGCGGCCGGACACGGGAGGCCCGCACGCAGCACACGGGAGACCCGACGGACGGAGAACCGGGCGGGGTTTCAGCCGGTGCGGGGTGGGGCGGCCTGGGCTGCTGCAGCCGAGGGGGCGATGATGGACGGGATGGTGATGTGGTGGGAGGTCTTGGCGGGGGCGCCCTTGCGGGAGATGTAGTCCAGGGTTCGGAAGTCCACCGACAGCTCGTCCCTGGTCAGCCGCGCCATCAGATACCCACGCCGCTGGTCGATGTACGAGATGTGTGGGTTCTCCTGGAGGGCCTCCGAGATCCACGTGCGGTCCCGGTACCCGTCCCCGTCGCTGGCGATCGACGACGCCACCAGTTCCCTG
Source organism: Nonomuraea fuscirosea (assembly GCF_035917475.1). Lineage (NCBI taxonomy): Bacteria > Bacillati > Actinomycetota > Actinomycetes > Streptosporangiales > Streptosporangiaceae > Nonomuraea > Nonomuraea fuscirosea. The sequence goes on from NZ_CP109074.1 coordinate 5,794,683, forward strand.
GCCACCACCGGCGAGCCGGGGTCGTCGAAGTCGGTCTTGAGTTCGGCCAGGTGGTGCATGTGCGCGTCCCCGGTCAGCACCACCGGGTTCGGGGTACGCGAGAGCGAGCCGAGCAGCCGGGTGCGCTCGGCCGCGTAGCCGTCCCAGGAGTCGAGGTTCACCTCGCGCCCCGGCCCGACCTTGAAGTCGCGCTGTGCCATCAGGATCTGCTGGCCGAGCAGGTTCCAGCGGGTGGTGGAGCCGTTCAGGCCGCTCTCCAGCCAGCGCCACTGGTCGGCGCCGAGGAGCGTGCGCCCGTCGGAGAGGCGTTCGTCGCAGCCCGCCCGCACGCCGTCGAGGCACGCCTGGTCGTCGCGGAATTGCCGGGTGTCGAGCAGGTGGAAGCGGGCCAGCGTGCCCCAGGAGACGCGCCGGTTCACGCGCAGCACCGCCCCCTGGAGGCTGCCCGCGCGCAGCGGCATGTTCTCGTAGTAGGCCCGGAACGCCTGCGCCCGGCGCTGCTCGAACCCCGCCGCGCCGGTGCTGGAGACGGGGCCGGCCCAGTTGTTCTCCACCTCGTGGTCGTCGAACGACACCAGCCACGGCGCCACCGCGTGCGCGGCCTGCAGGTCGGGGTCGCTCTTGTACTGGGCGTGCCGCAGCCGGTAGTCGGCGAGCGTGCGGCACTTGCCCGGCGTGTGGGTGCGCACGCGGCCGGCCAGGGCGGTGTAGCCGCTGGGGCCGTACTCGTACATGTAGTCGCCGAGGAAGACCACCAGGTCGGGCTCCTGCTCGGCCAGGCGGCGGTAGGCGGTGTAGTAGCCGTGCTCGTAGTGCGCGCACGCGGCCACGGCGAACGTGAGCGGCGTCTCCCCCGCCGGCGTCGTCCTGGTGCGGCCGGCCGGTGAGAGGCGGCCCTGGCTCCTGAACCGGTAGAAGTAGTCGCGCCCCGGCCGCAGCCCCTTCAGCTCCACGTGCACGCTGTGCGCGTCGCGCGCCCTGGCGGTGGCCGTACCGGATTCGACGATCTTGGAGAAGCGCTCGTCCGTGGCGACCTGCCAGTCCACCGCCACGTCGCGGGAGGGCATGCCGCCGCGGCCGTCCCCGCTCATCGGGTCGGTGGCGAGCCTGGTCCACAACACGAAGCCGTCGGCCGAGGGGTCGCCCGAGGCCACGCCGAGCGTGAACGGGTCGGCTCTGAGCGTTCTGGACGAGGAGGCCGCCGCCGGGGCGGCGGGCTGCGGGAGGAGGAGGCCGGCTGTCGCCGCTGTCAGGAAGGCTCTGCGGTCCACATCCTCAGGTATCGCCGCCCGCGCTGACTCCGCCGTGACAGCGGAGTCAAGCGCGGATGAACAGCATCGGTACGGTCGAACGTGCGGTCAGTGGACGGGGCCGGGGACGTCCGGGAGGGCGGCGCGCAGCGCGGTGGCGTCGGTGAAGTGCACGCCGGTCATGCCCGCCAGCCGCGCCCCCTCGACGTTCTCCTCCCGGTCGTCGATGAAGACGATCTCGGCGGGGTCGGCGCCGAGCGCGGCGGCCAGGTGGTCGTAGATGGCCCGGTCGGGCTTGACCAGCCCGATCCTGCCGCTGTAGAAGCGGTGCCCGATCGCGGCGATCCAGGGCAGCTCGTCGAGGCCGTCACCGACGCAGACGGGCGCGTTGGACAGCAGCGCCACGTCGCGGCCCGCCGTGAGCAGGTCGTCGAGCAGGGCGACCGTGCCCTCGTCGGGGTAGGCCCAGCTCGCCACGTCTCTGGCGACCAGCCGGGCGACCTCGGTCGTGGTGGCGGGTCTGTCCAGGACGGCCGACCAGTAGGCGTGCGGGCTGAGGCCGCCCCGGTCGAACTCCAGGCGGTGCTCCCAGTAGCGGAGCTTGAACGGGCCGGGCTCGGCTCCCACGGCCCGCGCCATGGCGTCGGCGTCGGACTCGGGCTGGGGCAGGGACAGGACACCGCCGTAGTCGAAGACAATCCACGTCATGCCACGAATGGTCGCAGATGCGGGTCGAGCGCCGGGCAGCCCAGGTACTTCTCCACGGTGTGGAAGTCGATCCAGTCGAGGTTCACCAGCTCTTCGACGTCCACGCCGGTGAAGCTGGCGGCCAGCGCGGGCGGGATGGCGGCGATGTCGTCCTTGTCGGCGATGTTCACCCAGCGGCCGACCCCCGCGGGCCGCTCGCCGCGGCCGTTGACGGGGGCGGGCAGGAGGCGTTCGAACACGACGTTGCGCATGCCCAGCGGGCTGCCGAGGGTGACGAGCAGGTCGACCTCGAGGTCCGGGTTCGCCCACAGGGCCTCGTACGCGACCACGCTGCCGAGCGAGTGGGCGATGACGACCTGGGGCCGGTTCCGCCTGATCACCTCCGCCACCGCCTGCCGGGACTTCTCCCGCTTGGCCGCGTCGGTGAGGTAGGCGGCGACCTCCGGCGCGAACAGCTTGGCGAACGCCGCCGACCTGCCGTCCAGCCGGTTGAGCAGCCAGCCGGTGGCCGACTTCAGCACGCCGGTGACGTGCTCGCCCACGCCGAGGTTGCGCGCCCAGCCGATGAGCACCTGCTGGGCCTGCAGCTCCATGGCGGCGGCCGCCCGGCGCGGCACGGCCGCGTCCCGGCCGTCGTCGTCCTCGTCGTCGTGCAGCAGGTGGGAGAAGTAGGCGATCTCGGCGAAGTACGCCCGCGCCTCGCCGCCGAGCGCGGCGTGCAGGTAGCGGTCCCACTTGCGCCGCATCGCCTCGGCCGCGCCCGTGGCGGACCGGCCGGCCTGGAGGTAATAGTTGTACTTGCCGATCCCGTGAACGCCGACGATGCCCGCCATCCGCGCCTCCCCTACCCCGTGATCTTCTCGCGCGATTTTGGCATACGCCGCTTGCACCCGGCCGTCAACCAGGTGCCGGCGGGAGAAAACCACTGGGGGCGGCATAGGTCGCCCCGATACGGTGACATGTCACTGAAGAACGCTCGTTCCCGAACAGGAGCCCCACCCATGCCCGGCCCGCTGGTCGTCAACAACTCGATCGTCATCCCCGACGTCGAGCTCGTCTGGCGCTTCTCCCGCTCCTCAGGTCCGGGCGGCCAGGGTGTCAACACCACCGACAGCCGGGTGGAGCTGACCTTCGACGTGGCCGCGACCACCGCGCTGACGCCGGCGCTCAAGGCGCGGGCGATCGAGCGGCTGGGCTCCGGCACGATCACGATCGCCGCCTCCGAATACCGCTCCCAGTTGCGCAACCGGGAGGCCGCTCTGCACCGGCTGGCGCAGCGGCTGCGCGAGGCCGTGGCCCCGCCGCCCAAGCGCCGCCGGGCCACCAAGCCGAGCAGGGGCGCCGTCGAGCGGCGGATCAAGTCCAAGAAGCACCGCTCCGACGTCAAGCGCCTGCGCCGCGACCCCTGAGTCCCAGGTACGAGGTCAAGGGATGAGGCGCGGCAGCCGGGTGACGAGGGCGGCGAGATAGCCCGCCACGGCCTGCGGGATCAGATTCCTGGCGTGCAGCTCGGAGCGGGCCAGGGGAACGTGCTCGACCTCGTACAGCCCGTACGCCGGGTCCTCGAACTCCGGCCCGTGACGCAGCTCCGGGTCCATCGTCTTCAGCCTGCAGCCGAAAACATGCTGCGTCTTGACCTCGCCCCGCCACGGGTACGACACGGTGACCAGAGGCGTCACCGCGTACACCGTCGCGCCCAGCTCTTCCAGCAGCTCCCGGTGCAGGGTGTCCTCCAGCGAGCCGTCCTCCGGCTCGACGTGCCCGCCGGGCACCGACCAGTAGAGCGGGCGCCCCGGCACCGTGCGCCGGAACAGGACCAGCCGTTCGTCATGGTCGAGCAGGACACCACGGACACTGGGTCGCATACAACCACCCTATTTGACCGGTATGTCCTTCGGGTAGCCTAACCTACGGTACCGTAACCTGAAGGAGAAGATCATAGATGGCGATGACTCAGACGGAACTCCTCCACGAGCTCGAGCCGGTGGTCGCGGGAGAGCTCGACCGGCACGAGAAGATGGCCAAGGAGTGGTTCCCGCACGAGTACGTACCGTGGAGCCAGGGCCGCGACTTCGACGGCATCTACGGCGGCGAGGCGTGGCAGGACGCCGACTCCAAGATCCCGGAAGCGGCCCGCGTGTCGCTCATCGTCAACCTCCTCACCGAGGACAACCTGCCCAGCTACCACCACGAGATCGCCACGACCTTCGGCCGTGACGGCGCCTGGGGCACGTGGGTGCACCGGTGGACGGCCGAGGAGGACCGCCACGGCACCGCCATCCGCGACTACCTCACCGTCACCCGCGCCGTCGACCCGGTGGCGCTGGAGCGGGCGCGCATGGCGCACATGGAGAGCGGGTTCGTCACCGAGTACGACACGATGCTGCAGCAGCTGGCGTACGTCTCCTTCCAGGAGCTGGCCACCCGCATCGCGCACCGCAACACCGGCCGGGCCTCCGGCGACGAGGGCTGCGAGCGGCTGCTGGCCAGGATCGCCGCCGACGAGAACCTGCACATGCTCTTCTACCGCAACCTGCTCAAGGCGGCCTTCGAGCTCGACCCCAACCAGACGATGCGCGCGGTGACCGACGTGGTCACCACCTTCCAGATGCCCGGCCAGGGCATGGACGGCTTCGCCCGCAAGGCCCTGATCATCGCCAACGAGGGCATCTACGACCTGCGGCTGCACCTCGACGACGTGCTCATGCCGGTCCTGCGCCAGTGGTCGGTGTTCGACAAGAGCGGGCTCGACGCCGAGGGTGAGAAGGCACGCGAGGAGCTGTCCGAGTTCCTGGCCAGGACCGAGGCCACCGCCGCCAAGTTCGTCGAGCGCCGCGAGGAGCGCCGCGCCCGCGCCGCCGCCCGAGGCTGAGCGAACGGACGAGACCGAACAGAGGCGAACCGCCGGGCGTGCGCGCCCTCGCCCGGCGATACCGGCACGAGCACGTCGATTCCCCCTGACAAGGAACATGACAGGACACTCGTGTCGGCGTGGGAGGATCCTGGCCCATGGACATTCCCACCGCGGTGGTCGTCGGGATCGCCACACTGCTGACCATCATCCTGCTCGCGGTCGCGGCGCAGCGGCTGCTGGATGTCAGGTTCGGCGCGCTGCGCACGTTCCTGGCCGCGCTGCTCGCGTTCGGGCTGGCGCAGCCGGTGCTGGAGCCGATCCTGGGCACGATCGGCCCGATGGACGGCACGCGGCCGCCCGACGCGGCCGCCCTGGGCATGCTCCTGCTGGTCCTCATGTGCATGGTGCTCATCCCGATGACGCTGCTGGTGGTGGCCGAGGCGCTGGTGCCGCCCGGCTCGCTGCCCGGGCCGCTGGAGCTGGCCAGGTCCGTACGCGGCCGCCTGTCCCGGGGCCGGCGTTACTCCCAGATCACCAGGATCGCCGTCAGGCACGGCCTCGGCCCCTATCTGCGCGGGCGGGGCGAGCGGCTGGACGACCGCTCGGGCAAGCTGCGCCTGGCCGCGTCGCTGCGCGCGGCGCTGGACGACGGCGGGGTGACGTTCGTCAAGCTCGGGCAGGTGCTGTCCACCCGGCGTGACCTGCTGCCCGCCGAGTTCGTCGAGGAGCTCGGACGGCTGCAGGACCAGGTCGCCCCGGCCCCGTGGGAGCAGATCGAGCCGGTGCTGCGCGCGGAGCTGGGCGGGCCGGTGGACGAGGTGTTCGCCGAGTTCGACCGGACGCCGCTGGCCGCCGCCTCGATCGGGCAGGTGCACGCCGCCCGGCTGCGTTCCGGCGCGGACGTCGTGGTCAAGGTGCAGCGGCCGGGCATCGAGGCGGTCGTGGGCAAGGACCTGGAGATCGTCCGGCGGCTGGCCGCGACGCTGGAGAGCAGGACCCGGTGGGGCCGCTCGCTCGGCCTGCGCGACCTGGCCGAGGGGTTCGCCACGGCGATCAGGGAGGAGCTCGACTTCCGCGTCGAGGCCGCCAACATGGCCGCCGTCTCCGCCTCCCGCGGCACTCCCGCCGAACCCACCGACCTCGCAGGCACAGGCGACCTCCGGAACGGGAGCGGCGCGGCCGTCGCCTATCCCGCGCCGGTCGGCGCCATGTGCTCGGAGCGGGTGCTGGTCATGGAGCGCCTGGCGGGACGGCCGGTCACCGCGGCGGGGCCGGAAGAGGGGCCGCGCCTGGCCCGCGACCTGCTCGACTGCCTGCTCAGGCAGATCCTGGTCGAGGGCGTCTTCCACGCCGACCCGCACCCGGGCAACCTCATGCTGCTCGACGACGGCACGCTGGGCCTGCTCGACTTCGGCTCGGTCGGCCGGCTCGACGGCTCCGTGCGCTCGGCGCTCCAGCGCTTCCTGTTCGCGATGAACCGCCAGGACCCCCTGGGCGTCACGGACGCGCTGCTGGAGGTGGTGCCCAGGCCGGAGGAGATCGACGAGCCCGCCCTCGAACGGGCCCTCGGCCAGTTCATGGCCAGGCACCTGGGGCCCGGCATGGACAGCGCGCGGATGTTCACCGACCTGTTCAGGATCGTCTCGGAGTACGGCCTGTCGATCCCGCCCGAGGTGGCCGCCGTCTTCCGCGCCCTGGCCACCCTGGAGGGCACGCTGGTGCGCCTGTCGCCCGGCTTCAACCTGATCGGCGAGGCCCGCGCGTTCGCCAGCCGTTACCTCAGCGAGCAGGTCACCCCCGAGACGATCAAGGAGTCGCTCACCCATGAGCTGACCGCGCTGGTGCCGATGTTGCGCCGTCTGCCGCGCCGGATCGAGCGGATCGCCAGCGCCGCCGAGCACGGCCGCTTCGCCGTCAACGTGCGCCTGCTGGCCGACGAGCGCGACCGCCGCTACGTGACGGGGCTGCTGCACCAGGTGCTGCTCACGGTGCTGGGCGCGACGGCCGGGCTGATGGCGGTCATCCTCCTCGGCACCGACGGCGGAGCCCCGCTGGTGGGCTCGACGGGCCTGCTCCACCTCATCGGCTACAACCTGCTGGTGATCTCGGCGATCCTGGGGCTGCGGGTGCTGGCGCTCGTCTTCCGCCGCCCGCCGGCGTCAGACGAACGCATGAGCGCCCGGTAGGCGAACGCCCGAACACCCGGCAGGCGAGCGCGCGGGACGGGCGCCCGGTAGACGGATCTACCAGCGCGTCCCCGCGGACGGCAAAGGCTGTGCGCCTCTTGACCCGGCCGTGGTCTTGGACATCCGCGGCATCGGGCAGGTTCTCGGTAACATCCGGAACCCCTTGGGAGCAGTGGGTGAAAATCATCGGGATCGCCGCCAGTCTCCACGCGGGGTCATTCATCACCAGATTGTTGGACGCGGCGGGCGGCGAACTGCCGGACGGTGTCGGCTTCGAGGTGTGGCGCGGGCTGGAGGAGATCCCGCCGTACCGGAGCGGGCCGGTCCCGGCCGCGGCACGCGAGCTGCTCACCCTGGTCGCGGGCGGTGACGGGGTGCTGCTGACCGCTCCCGAGCACAGTCTGCTGCCGCTGGAGCTGACGTACACGCTGGACTGGATGTCGGCCAGGGACGGGCTGTCGGGCAAGCACGTGGCGGTGATGAGCGCGAGCGCGCGCGCCTGCGGGGCCATGTGGGCGCAGGCGGAGCTCTACAAGCAACTGCTGGGGGCGGGCGCCGTCGTGAGCGGGGCCGAGCTGGTGATCTCACCCGCCTGGCCGCTGTTCGGCGACGACGGCCAGCTGATCGTCCCCGACCTGCGCGACCAGGTACGCGCCGTGATCCGGCGGCTGTGCCCGTCGGACGTCATGGAACCGGCGCTGTCGCTCTAGCCGGGACCGCCCCCGCAGCCGTCACGTGTCCCAGGGCGTGCGTTTCAGCAGCCGGTCGAGCTTGATGTTCATGTCCATCGTCTCGGAGCGCAGGAAGTCCATCTCGCGCCGCCACTGCTGCCTGAAGGCGTCGACCTCGCCGGCGATCCAGATCCGGATGTCCTCGACGCTCTCCATCACCGCCGGCTGCGACACCTCCCTGCGCACGCCCGCGATCTCGATGCCGAACGCGGCGAACTCCTCGCCGGCCAGCATCATGCCTTGGTCCAGCCTGGCCCGCAGCTCCGCGATCCCCTCCTGCAGCTTCAGCGACCGTTCGGCGATGTCGTGCAGGAGAAGCGCCTGCCGTTCGAGTTCGCCACCGTGTTCCAACGTGATTTCAAGATCATCGACGCGGAGTTTCAAGTCGAGGATCTCCGCCCGCATGTCCACCGCCACCTCCCCCTTTGCCGGCCGTCTACATGCCTGTAAGGACATCGTCGCAGCCGGTGAGCGGTGCTGCCCACCCGGAGGAGAACGGCGGGTACGGATCTGTCCACCCGCCATCTCAGCGGGGTAGAGGATTCTCCCCCGGCGGCCTCAGATCAGCTCGATGAGGTCGGCCACGGACTCGACGATCAGGGAGGGGCGGTAGGGGAAGCGGTCGATCTCGTGCCGCTGGGTGACCCCGGTGAGGACGAGGATGGTGAACAGCCCCGCCTCCATGCCGGAGACGATGTCGGTGTCCATGCGGTCGCCGATCATGGCCGTGGTCTCGCTGTGGGCCTCGATCTCGTTGAGCGCGCTGCGCATCATCCGCGGGTTGGGCTTGCCGACGAAGTAGGGCTCGACCCCGGTGGCCCTGGTGATGAGCGCGGCGACGGCGCCGCAGGCGGGCAGCGAGCCCTCGGTGGAGGGGCCGATGGGGTCGGGGTTGGTCGCGATGAAGCGGGCGCCGCCCTCGATGAGGCGGATGGCGCGGGTGATCTGGGTGAAGCTGTAGGTGCGGGTCTCGCCGAGCACCACGTAGTCGGGGTCGAGGTCGGTCAGGATGTAGCCGACCTCGTGCAGCGCCGTGGTCAGGCCGGCCTCGCCGATCACGTACGCCGAGCCGCCCGCCCGCTGGTCGTCGAGGAACTGGGCGGTGGCCAGCGCGGAGGTCCAGATGGACTCGGCGGGCACGTCGAGGCCGGCGCCGGCCAGCCGTACCGACAGGTCCCGCTGGGTGTAGATCGAGTTGTTGGTCAGGACCCGGAACTTCCGGCCGGACTCGCTGAGCCTTTTGATGAATTCGTCCGCACCCGGGACCGGACGTCCCTCGTGGACGAGCACGCCGTCCATGTCGGACAACCAGGAGTCGATCCGCTTACGCTGAGTCACGCGGCCCATGGTACCGAGCGCGCCTTATCGACTTCCCGCCCGGCACGTGAACAATGTTCTTCATGTCGTTCATCGAATCCGCCCAGGACATGCGGGACGAGCTCGTCCGGCTCAGGCACTCCTTGCACACCACCCCCGAGCTCGGCCTGCACCTGCCGCGTACGCAGGAGAAGGTGCTGGCGGCGCTGGAGGGACTGCCCCTGGAGATCACCACGGGGAAGACGCTCAGCTCCGTCACCGCCGTGCTGCGGGGCGGCCGGCCGGGGCCGGCGGTGCTGCTGCGGGGCGACATGGACGCCCTGCCCGTGACCGAGAAGAACGACCTGCCCTACGTCTCCCAGCTGCCCGGCCAGATGCACGCCTGCGGGCACGACCTGCACACCGCGATGCTGGCCGGGGCGGCGCACCTGCTGAGCGCGCGGCGCGACGAGCTGGCCGGTGATGTGATCTTCATGTTCCAGCCGGGCGAGGAGGGGCACGACGGCGCCAAGCAGATGATCGGCGAGGGCGTGCTGGACGCGGCGGGGGCGCGGCCGGTGGCGGCGTACGGCATGCACGTGGTGTCGTCGATGTTGCCGCCGGGGCTGTTCGCGTCGCGGCCGGGGCCGATCATGGCGGCGGCGGACGTGTTCGCCGTGACGGTGAAGGGGCGCGGCGGGCACGGTTCGACCCCGCACATGGCGCTGGACCCGATCCAGGCGGGCTGCGAGATGGTGACCGCGATGCAGACGATGGTGACCAGGACGTTCAACGTGTTCGATCCGGTCGTGGTGACGGTGGGCAGCTTCCACGGCGGGTCGGCGGACAACGTGATCCCCGACGAGGCCAGGTTCGAGGCGACGGTGCGCACGTTCAGCAAGGAGAACCGGGCGCTGGTCAAGCGGCGGCTGGAGGAGGTCGTGCGGGGGGTGGCCGCGGCGCACGGGCTGGAGGTGGAGACGGCGCTCGGCATGGGCTACCCGGTGACGGTCAACGACCAGGGCGAGGCCGAGTTCGTCGGCGCGACGGCGGGCGAGCTGTTCGGTCCCGGCCGTTACTTCGTCTCGCCGCAGCCGGTGATGGGGTCGGAGGACTTCTCGTACGTGCTGGAGAACGTGCCGGGCGCGTTCGTGTTCCTGGGGGCCTGCCCGCCCGGCAGGGACCCGGCGACGGCGCCCTACAACCATTCCCCCGAGGCGCAGTTCGACGACGCGGTGCTGCCCGACGGGGCCGCGCTGTACGCGTCCCTGGCCTTCTCCCGGCTGTCCTGACATGCGGGCCTGGGTGGTGGACCGGCCGGGGCCGATGGCGTCCCGGCCGCTGGCGCTGATCGAGCGGGAGGTGCCCGAGCCGGGGCCGGGCGAGGTCCTGGTGGAGGTGGAGGCGTGCGGCGTGTGCCGGACGGACCTGCACCTGGCCGAGGGCGACCTGGCACCGCGGCGGCCCAGGACCACCCCCGGGCACCAGGTGGTGGGCCGCGTCGCGGGCGGGGCCGGCACACCCGGCGCGCGGGTGGGCGTGGCCTGGCTGCGCTCGACGTGCGGCCGGTGCCGCTACTGCCTGCGCGGCATGGAGAACCTGTGCCCCGACTCCACCTACACCGGGTGGGACGCCGACGGCGGCTACGCCGACTATCTCGTGGCGCCGGCCGATTACGTCTATCCCCTGCCCGACGACCGTCCCGCCGAGTGGCTGGCCCCGCTGCTGTGCGCCGGGATCATCGGCTACCGGGCGCTGGCGCGGTGCGACCTGCCCTCCGGCGGGCGGCTGGGCATCTACGGGTTCGGCGCCTCGGCCCATCTGACCGCGCAGGCGGCCATCGCGCAGGGCGCCACCGTGCACGCGGTGAGCAGGTCGGAGGCTTCCCGGCGGCTGGCCCTTGAGCTGGGCGCGGCCTCGGCCGGGGACCGGCCACCCGAGCCGCTCGACGCGGCCATTCTGTTCGCGCCCGTGGGTACCCTGGTACCACCGGCGCTCGAGGCACTCGACCGGGGCGGCACGCTCGCCGTCGCGGGCATCCACCTCACCGACGTGCCGTCGCTGAACTACGAGCGGCACCTGTTCCAGGAGCGGACGCTGCGCAGCGTGACGGCCAACACCAGGGCCGACGGGCGGGCGTATCTGGAGCTCGCGCTGGCGCATCCGCCGCGGGTGACGACGACGCCCTACCCCTTCGAGGAGGCCGGCCGGGCGCTGGCCGATCTGGCCGCGGACCAGGTCAACGGCGCGGCCGTGCTGGTAAAGACCTGACCGAATGCTTGATGGCGCTTAGCACCACTTCGTACACTCATGAAGGAAAGTTACATTAGCCTCACAACCACTGGAGATTATTGACGCTGGTTCGACGCGATCGTAATGTCCGGTCAATCCCTAGAGACATCCCCCGGAGCGGCAAATGAAGCGACTGGCAGCGGTAGTGGCGTTGCTGGGCCTTGCCACCGCGACAGCGGCGTGCAGCGGCGGTACGACCAACAAGTCCGGCGGCTCGGGCGGCGGTGGAGGCGGGCTCTTCACCACGATCGACGTGAACCGGCCCGGCCTTGAGGCCTCGGCCCCGGCCAACCCGTACAACCCGAAGGGCAACTCCTTCCCGGGTTACAGCTCCATGAAGCTGGGCTGGGTGGTCAACCACCTGACCGACCCGAACAAGGCGCTGCCGGGTCTGGCGGCGAGCTGGGAGCTCGCGGACGACAACTCCGCGATCACGCTGAAGCTGCAGCCGAACGCGAAGTGGTCCGACGGCAAGCCGGTCACGGCCGAGGACGTCAAGATGTCCATCGGCATCGCCTACACGCAGGGCAGCACGGCCTTCTCGACCACGCCGGGAGCGGCGGGCGCCGCCGCGGAGGTCGAGGTCGTCGACCCGCAGACCGTCAAGATCACTCAGGACATGGCCAACCCCAGTCCGAAGTTCGCCCGCGGCGTGCTCGACACCACGATCCTGCCCGCGCACGTGTGGAGCAGCGTGCTCCCCGCGGACTTCTGGGACAAGCTGAAGGCCGCCCGCGGTGAGGGCGCCGACGCCGAGAAGGCCCGCGAGGAGATCACCGGTCTGGGCGAGAAGGTGATCTCCTTCGCCCCGCCGAAGGACGTCTCCGCCGGCCCGTTCGTGCTGGAGCGGGTCAACCCCTCCGAGGCGCTGCTGGTCAGGAACAAGTACTTCTTCAACGCCGCCAACGTCGCGCCGGCGCAGGTGAAGTTCCTCAACTACACCGGCAACGAGCAGATCTGGAACTACCTGACCCAGGGCAAGCTCGACCACGCCGGCTTCACCGCCGCCCCGACGGACGTGATGAACCGGATCAAGGCCGCCTCCGGCAACGAGGTCATCAAGGGTTACTCCCCCGTCGCCGTCGGCATGGCCTTCAACCAGACCAAGAAGCCGTACGACAACGTGCACGTGCGCAGGGGCCTGGCCTACCTGATCGACCGCGACCAGGTCACCAAGGTCGCCTCGCCCGAGGGCGGCACGCCCGCCGCGACGACGAGCGGCATCCACCAGAAGGCGGCGCAGGCGTGGATCCCCGAGACCGTGCCGCAGCTTGAGCAGTACAAGCCGGACGTGGCCAAGGCCGAGACCGAGTTCAAGGAAGCCGGCCTGGTCAAGAAGGACGGCAAGTGGACGCTCTCCGACGGCTCGCCGTGGAAGGTGTCCATGCACGCGCCGTCCGGGTTCTCCGACTGGCTGTCGGCCCAGGAGAACATCAAGAGCCAGCTCGTCAAGGCCGGCGTGGACGCCGAGGTCGTGACGACCGCCGACTACCCGCTCTACCTGGAGGAACTGGCCGCCGGCAAGTACGACGTCGGCTTCTGGCTGATGGCGCTCGGCCCCGCGCCGTACGACATCTTCCAGCGCCTCTACGGCGCCTCCAACGGCTGGACCAACGTCGCCGGCAAGGTCAAGCACGCCGACGCGGGCAAGAGCGGCAACTGGATGGGCGGCCCCGAGGAGATCGAGGTCGACGGCGAGAAGATCAACCCCGGTGAGCTGACCGGCCAGCTGAACTCGGCCGACGAGCAGGCCGCCAAGCCGATCATGGCGAAGCTGGCCAAGGCCGCCAACCAGGACCTGCCCGTCATCCAGCTCTGGGACTACATCAACGCCCAGTTCGTCAACAACAACCGTTTCACCGGCTGGCCGCACGACGACGAAGTGCTGCGCATGGGCACCGGCGTCCTGCCCTCGGGCGTGTGGATCCAGCAGGGTCTGATCAAGGCGAAGCAGTAGCCTATGACGCTCATCACACGGCGACTCGCGGGCCACCTGGCCCGCGGGTTCGTCATGATCCTGGTCGTCGCGACGATCAGTTTCTTCATCGTCAACAACATCCCCGGCGACCCCATGGCCGCCCGCTACGAGAAGCTGATCGAGCAGGGGATGGCGCCGGAGGCGGCCAGGCAGGCCGTGAAGGTGCTGTACGGCTTCCAGCCCACCGGCACCCTCTGGCAGCAGTACTCCGACTACATCACCGGCCTGCTCCACCTCGACCTCGGCGTCTCGGTGACCAGGCCGGGGACGCCCGTGCTCGACGTGCTGACCGACGCGGCCAAGTGGACCATCGTCCCGGTGCTGGTGGGCACGCTGCTGAGCTTCCTGGTCGGGATCATCTTCGGCGTGTACGCCGCCATCAAGCGCACCGGCAAGCTCGGCGACGCCCTGTCGATCTCCGGCTCGCTGCTGCACGGCATCCCGCAGTACGTGCTGGCGATGCTGCTGGTGGTGATCTTCGCCACGCTCATCCCCATCCTGCCCGCCGACGGCTCGGTGGACATCCTGTACGAGCCGGGCTTCAACGGCCCGTACATCGGCTCGCTGGTCGAGCACGCGGTGCTGCCGGTGCTCACGTACGCGCTGTCGGCCTACGGCGGATGGGTGCTGGCGATGAAGTCGAGCGTGGTCACCGTGCTCGGCGACGACTTCATCCTGGCAGCCGAGCTGCGCGGGGTGAAGCGCTCGATCGTCTTCCGCTACATCGCGCGCAACGCGATCCTGCCGCTGTTCACGATGCTCGCCCTGTCGCTGGGCCTGCTGCTCGGCGGCGCGGTCTTCATCGAGAAGATCTTCAACTATCCGGGGCTCGGCTGGTTGCTCATCAGCAGCGTCACCGACCGCGACTACGCCCTGATGGGCGGGGCGTTCCTGCTGATCACCGTCGGGACCATCCTGGCCAACATCGTGGCCGACCTGTTCTACACGGTCATCGACCCGCGCGTGCGCAGCGGAGAGGAGGCGTCGTGAGTGCCACGCTGATTCCCGAGACCGGCTCGGCCGCCTCGGAGATGCGCCGCAACTTCTGGCGCGGCGTGTGGCGGGTGATGCGGCGCAAGCCCAGCCGCCTGGTCGGGGTCGTCATCATCGCGGGCTTCATCCTCATGGGGGTCGTCGGGCCGATGGTGCTCCCCGAGCACCTGCCCTCCGACACGAACGCGATCACCCAGGCGCCCAGCTGGGAGCACTGGTTCGGCACCGACCCGCAGGGCAGGGACGTGCTCGCGCTGGTCATCACCGGCTCGCGGTACGTGCTGCTCACCGCCGCGGTGACCGCGGTCATCACGGTCGTCGTGGGCACCGCGATCGGCCTGTTCTCCGGCTTCAAGCGGGGCCGCTGGGACACCGTGCTGATGCGGTTCACCGACATGAAACTCACCATCCCCGGCCTGCCGCTGCTGCTGGTGCTGGCCACCGTGTGGCAGTTCGGCAGCCCGCTGCAGATGGGCCTGGTGCTGGGCCTGCTCGGCTGGGGCGGCGTGGCCAGGGCGGTGCGCTCCCAGACGCTGTCGCTGCGCGAGCGCGGCTTCATCGAGGCGGCGCGCGGGCTGGGCCTGTCCACGACGCACATCATCGGCAAGGAACTGCTGCCGAGCATGGCGCCGTACATCGCGATGAACATGCTCATCTCGGTGACCGGTGCGGTGTACTCCCAGGTGGGCCTGTTCTTCCTGGGCGTGCTGCCGTACGAGTCGGACAACTGGGGCGTCATGCTCAACCTGGCCGTGTTCCAGGCCGGCGCCATGATCACACCGAACGCGCTCGGCTACCTGCTGGCCCCGCTGCTGGCGATCCTGCTGCTCACGCTCGGCATCGTGCTCGTGGTCGACGCCATGGACGAGATCTTCAATCCCCGGCTGCGCGAGGAGTAACGGTGGGTACACAAGCGCCGGGAGTGCGCATCGGCGGCCTGACGGTCGTCTACAAGACCCCGGCGGGCGAGCTGCCCGCCGTCAGGGACATCAGCCTGACGCTGGAGCCCGGCACGATCACCGGCATCGTCGGCGAGTCGGGTTCGGGCAAGTCCACGCTGGCGCTGTCCCTGCTCAACGCCGTCCAGCCGCCCGGCAGGATCGCGGCGGGCAGCGTCGAGATCGACGGGCTCGGCGACGTGGTCGGCCTGGCCGGCGAGGAGCTGCGCAAGGCCAGGGGCCGGCACATCGGCTACGTCTTCCAGGCCGCCCAGAACTCGCTCAACCCGCTCAAGACGGTCGGCAAGCAGCTGCTCGACCTCGGCCGCTCGCACGGCGTGGAGGACCTGCGCGGGCTGGTGCGCGAGGCCCAGGAACTGCTCGGCCGGATGGGTCTCGACGGCGCCCGGGTGCTCGACTCGCACCAGCACGAGCTGTCCGGCGGCATGCGCCAGCGGGTCGGCATCATGCTGGCGCTGGTGCTCAACGCGCACCTGGTGGTGCTGGACGAGCCGACGACCGCGCTGGACATGATCACTCAGGCGAACATCCTGAAGATCGTCCGTGAGGTGCACGCCGAGCGCGGCCTGACCACGCTGGTCATCACGCACGACATCGGCGTGGTGGCCGAGGTGGCCGACCGGCTGGCCGTCATGTACGGCGGCCGCCTGGTCGAGCAGGGCCCCACCAGGGAGGTCCTCGGCGCGCCGCAGCACCCGTACACGAAGGGGCTGATCAAGGCCATCCCCCGGCTCGTCGGCGACATCGACGAGGCGCGGGCGCTGCCGGGACGCCCGCCGACGCTGGCGACCGTGCCGAAGCAGGGCTGCGTGTTCAGGGAGCGCTGCGCGCTGCGCATGGACGTGTGCGACGACGTGGACCCCGCGCCCCAGGTCGACCAAGGCGAGCGCGGGCCGAGGACGGTCGCCTGCCACGCCGTGACGGTGAAGGAGCACGCATGATCACCGGGACCGGGGTCGTCAAGACCTTCAAGCAGCGGGGCAAGATGCTCGGCGCGCGCGAGGTGCGGGCGCTGCGGGGCGTGGACTTCGCCATCCCCAAGGGCGGGGCGGCCTCGTTCATCGGCGAGTCCGGGTGCGGGAAGACCACGCTGGGGCGGATCATCGCGGGGCTGGAGACGTACGACGAGGGCGAGATCGAGATCGGCGGCGTCCCCATGTCGGGGCTCAAGCACAAGCAGCGCCAGCCGCACTTCCGCAAGATCCAGATGATCCACCAGGACCCGTACTCGGCCCTGAACCCGACCAGGACCGTGCACCAGACGCTGCACGCCCCGCTGACCCTGCGGGCCGGGCAGACCGGGCGTTCGCGGGCGTGGATCGAGGAGCGGGCGGCCGAGGTGCTGTCGCTGGTCGGGCTGGATCCCGGCACGGTGCTGTCGCGCTATCCGCACCAGTTGTCCGGCGGCATGCGCCAGCGGGTGGTCATCGCCCGCGCGCTGACCGTGGACCCGGAGATGCTGGTCGCCGACGAGGCCGTGTCGATGATCGACGTCTCGCTCCGGCTGGGCATCCTGGCGCTGCTGAAGGACCTGCGCGAGCGGCTCGGGGTCAGCGTGCTGTTCATCACGCACGACGTGGCCACCGCCCGCTACATCGGCGCCGACGGCGAGCTGTACGTCATCTACCGGGGGCAGGTCGTCGAGCGCGGCGCCGTGGACACGATCATCGCCGATCCCGTGCACCCGTACACGCAGTCGCTGCTGTCGGCCATCCCCGTACTGCACGGCCTGGAGCAGCCGGGCGAGCATCCCGTGGTACCGCTGGAGTCGCTGGACGAGAGCCAGTCCGACGCGGGCTGCCTGTTCGCCCGTCGCTGCCCGTTCAGGGGCGAGCGGTGCGCCGAGGAGCGGCCGCTGCTGCGGATCACCGAGGGGGCGCCGCAGGAGCACGCGTGCTACTACCCCGAGCGCCGCGACGTGATCGCCCGGCCGATGAGCGAGGTGTGATGTCCCACGCCGTACGGGCCGCGGAGCCCGCCGAGGCGGCCCGCGCCGCCGAGGCCGCGCTGACGCTGGACGCCGGCGAGGCCGTGGCCCTGACAGAGGCGCTGTGGCGGCCTCCCGCCGGGCGGCGGTGGACGGCGCTGGCCACCGACGGCGGCGTGGTGATGGCCTCGATCTCGCAGAAGGATCCGCAGGCCGGGCACATCGACCTGCTCGCCGTGCACCCCTCCGCGCAGGGCGAGGGCCGCGGCACTGCGCTCGTGCGCGCGGCCGAGGAGTGGCTGCGCGAGCAGGGCGCGCGCCAGGCCCGCTTCGCCGGGAACCCGCCGTGCTACGCCTGGCCGGGGATCGACGTGCGCTACACCGCCGCCGCCTGCCTGGCCGAGCGCCTCGGCTACGAGCGCTACCACGTGGCCTGGAACATGACGGCGGATCTCCGGACCGCCGACCTGTCCGTGGCGGACGAGGTGGCCCGGCTGGCGGAGTCGGGGGTCACCGTCCACGCGGCAGGCGACGACAGGAAGCGCGTCGCCGCGTTCGTCGAGGAGCACTGGAACGAGCGGTGGGCCTGGGAGGCGGTCAACGCCGCCGGGCTGCACTACGCCGAGCGCGACGGCCGGATCCTCGGCTTCGCCGCGTGGGGGTCGCGCCCGGCCTGGTTCGGGCCGATGGGCACCGCCGAGGACGCGCGCGGGCTGGGTCTCGGCCGGGTGCTGCTGCGCCGGTGCCTGGCCGACCAGCGGGCCGCCGGGCAGGACAGCGCCCAGATCGGGTGGGTGGGGCCGTTGCGGTTCTACTCGCGCGCCGTCGGCGCGCGAGCGGAACGCGTCTTCTGGCTCTACCGGCGCGATCTGGCGTGATGTCACGTATAGAGCAGGTGTCCCTCAGGGCGGCCCGGCGGCGGGCACAGCTCGCGGGGATCTTCACCGGCCTCCAGGCCCCTGGTGAGGGTGTCGGATCCCCACAGGTGGTCGAGGAACAGGTCGGGGCCCCACCAGCGCAGGTCGTCAGGATAGAGCGTACGGGCCACGTGCAGCATGGACAGACCGGTCAGCACCGGCCTGAAGGCCCGGCGGTCGTGCACGTGGAGCTGCACCCCGCGGACGGGGGTGCCGGCGTGCTTGTGGAAGGTCGGGGTGAACCACGTCTCCCTGAACCGCACGCCCGGCAGGCCGAGCGCGGCCAGGGCCGGCGCGAACCTGTCGTCGGCGTACGGAGCCCCGATCAGCTCGAACGGCCGGGTCGTGCCGCGCCCCTCGGAGAAATTGGTCCCCTCGAACAGCCCGGTGCCCGGGTAGACGAGCGCGGTGTCCGGGGTCGGCATGTTGACCGACGGCATCACCCAGGGCAGCCCGGTGTCGTGGTGGGTCATGTCCCGCCGCCAGCCCTCCATGGTCACCACGGTCAGGTCGAGGTCGAACCCGAACAGCCCGGCCAGTTCGCCCACGGTCCTGCCGTGCCGCAGCGGCAGAGGGAAGCGGCCGACGAAGCTGGCGAACGCCGGGTCGAGCAGCGGCCCCTCCTGCACCTCGCCGCCCAGCGGGTTGGGCCGGTCGAGCACCACGAACCGCAGGCCGAGCCGGGCGGCCGACTCCATCAGGTCGTACATGGTCCACACGTAGGTGTAGAAGCGGGCGCCCACGTCGGCGATGTCGAAGACCAGGGTGTCGACGCCGGAGGCGGCCACCACGCGGTCGAGGGGCTCGCCGGACAGCTTGTGGGTGTCGTACACCGGCAGCCCGGTCCTGGGGTCGACCGTGTCGCCCTCGCTGCCCGCCGCCTGGGCGGTGCCGCGCATGCCGTGCTCGGGACCGAACAGGGCGGTCAGCTTCAGCCCCGCGGCCAGCAGGGCGTCGGGGGTGGCGGTCAGGTCGGGCAGCACGCCGGTCGGGTTGGTGATCAGGCCGAGGCGGGAGCCTCCGGCGAGGGAGGGATCCGCGGCCAGCCGTTCTGCTCCGGTTCTCACATGTTGCATGAACCCATTGTCTGAAAGATATTTACAAGAGAGAAGTAGAGGGTGGAAATTAGCGACATGATTGATCCGCTACCCGAGCTGTCCACCGAGCAGAGCGATCCCCGCTACAGCCAGATCGACCGGCTGCCGACGGAGCAGATCGCCCGGCTGATGAACCAGGCCGACGCCGCCGTGCCCGCCGCGGTCGCCGCCGCCGTCCCCGCGATCTCGGCCGCGATCGACGCGATCGCCGCCAGGATGGCCGAGGGCGGCCGGCTCCTCTACGTGGGCGCCGGCACGTCCGGCCGGCTCGCCGTGCTCGACGCCAGCGAGTGCCCGCCCACCTTCGGCACCGATCCGTCGCTGGTCCAGGGCGTCATCGCCGGCGGGCCCGACGCCCTGACCCGCTCCGTCGAGGGCGCCGAGGACGACCCGGAGGCGGGCGCGTCCGCGTTGAAGGACCTGGAGGTGGGACCGCTCGACTCGGTGGTGGGCGTGTCCGCCAGCGGGCGGGCTCCTTTCGTGCTGGGCGCGCTGGCCGAGGCCGCCGCCAGGGGCGCGCTGACCGTGGGCCTGTCGTGCAACGCGGGCGCGCCGCTGTCGGCCGCCGCCGAGCACGCCGTGGAGGTCGTGGTGGGGCCCGAGGTGGTGACCGGCTCGACCCGGCTGAAGGCGGGCACGGCCCAGAAGCTCGTCCTGAACATGATCTCGACGATCTCCATGGTGAAGCTCGGCCGCACGTACGGGAACCAGATGATCGAGATGTCGGCGATGAACAGCAAGCTCGCGGGACGGGCGCTGCGCATGGTCAGGGACATCACCGGGGCCGACCAGGAGAGCGCGGTCGCGGCGCTGGACGCGGCGGGCGGCCAGGCGAAGATCGCGGTCCTGATGATCCAGCACGGCATCGACGCCGAGGCGGCCCGCGCGCTGCTGGAGTCGCACGGGGAACGCCTCAGCGACGCCCTGAGCGGCTGAGGTCCCGGGCGGCCGATCCATGGGGGTGGGAATGTCCGATCGCCTTGAGGCGATCCTGGCGGACGCGGTGCCGCGCCTCTGCCCGGCCGCGGTCGCGCTGATCGCCGTCGACGGATCCGTGGTGGCCGCGGCCGCCGCCGGGGAGCTCGTCCGGTACGCCGGCGCGGAAGGCGCCCTGGCCGCGGACCGGCCTCCCGTCGGTCGCGACTCGATCTTCGACCTGGCCTCGATCAGCAAGCTGTTCACCACGGTCGTGCTGCTCTCGCTGGCCGAGGAGGGCCGGCTGGACCTGGACGAGCCGGTGAGCGGCCGGATCGCGGCGGCCGATCGGAGCATCACGCCGCGGCGCCTGCTCACCCACACGGCGGGCCTGCCCGCGGGCCGCCGCATCGGTGACGAGCTGCCCGGCCCGCTCACCCCGGCGACGGCGGAGCGGCTCGCCGGGGCCAGGATGGCCGCCATGCTGAGCACGCCGGTCGCGCACCCGGCCGGCGGGCCCTACCTCTACAGCGACGTCGGCATGGTCATGGCCGGCCGCCTGGCCGAGCTGGCCGGCGGCGCGCCCCTGGACGTGCTGGTCCGCGACCGGATCACGAGCGTGCTCGGGCTGCCGGACACCGGCTACCGGCCGGAGCCCGCGCTGCTGGAGCGGATCGCGGCCACCGAGTTCAAACCCGAGCGGGCCAGACCCGGCTGCGTCAGGGGCGAGGTGCACGACGAGACCGCGTACGCGCTGGGCGGCGTGGCCGGGCACGCCGGGGTCTTCGCGACCGCCGCCGACCTGCTGGCCTTCGGCGAGGCGCTGCGGCTGGGCGGCGGGGGCGTGCTGCGCCCGGAGAGCGTGGCCGAGATGACGCGCGACCAGGGGGTGGCGGGGGCGCCGTTCCGGCACGGGCTCGGCGTGCGCATCGGCGATCCCGGCATCGCCGGTCCGCTGGCGGACGCGTACGGGCACTCGGGCTTCACCGGCACCTCGCTCGTCGTCGACCCCGCCCGCCGGCTGACCGTGGTGCTGCTGACCAACGCCGTGCACCCGGTACGCGGCCGCGACGGCGTCAGGGAGCTGCGCGGGGCGGTGGCGGAACTCGCCGCGCGCCTGGCAGGCCACCTCCCGGCACCGGAGACCCGTCCGGCGTAATCTGCGGGCATGCCCGTGCATCTGAACCACACGATCGTGCCGGCCACCGACAGGGACGCGACCGCCGCCTTCCTCGTCGAGATACTCGGGCTGGAGCCCGCACCGGTCTACGGGCCGTTCCGGGTCGTCTCGCTCGGCAACGGCGTCTCGCTCGACGTCGCCAGGGCCGACGGCGACGTGCCGCCGCAGCACTACGCGTTCCTGGTGAGCGAGCCCGAGTTCGACGAGATCTGGGGCCGGATCAAGGAGCGCGGCCTGACCTTCTGGGCCGACCCCTACCATCAGCGGCCTGGGCAGATCAACACCAACGACGGCGGGCGCGGCCTCTACTGGTCCGACCCCGACGGGCACAACCTGGAGATCATCACGGTGCCGTACGGCGGCTGGTAGCCGCCACTGAGGCGTGTGGCCGGTAGCCGCCGTGAAGCGTGCGGCCGGCGACCGTCCCGCCTCAGGGCGCCAGGGCTTCGAGCGCCTCCTCGGCCCGGCGCAGCGCCTCCTTCGGATCGGACTCGGGGATGTCGCGGTCGAAGTTCAGGTCGTGGAAGACGTCGGTGACGCCCTTCTCGGCCAGTTCGGCCACGTCGCGCCGGATCTTGTCGTACGTGCCGCTCAGCGGACGGTCCTCGTCGGCCGCCCGCACCCGGGTGACCCCGCGGACCACGAACCTGAACGCGTCCAGGTCGCGCCCGGCCGCGGCCAGCTCGTCCTTGATCAGCGCGATCCGCCCGGCGATGGCCGACAGGTCCTCCCTGCTGGAGCTGACCCAGCCGTCCGCCAGCCGGGCCGCGCGGCGCAGCGCGACGTCGGCGGTGCCGCCGAGCAGGATCCGCGGCGGGCCCGGCTCGGGCTTGGGGTCGATGTGGGCGGGCGGCACCCGGTAGAACTCGCCCTCGTGCGCGACCACGTCGTCCCGCCACGCCGCGCGCAGCACCTCGACGAACTCCTCGCCCCTGCGCCCGCGCCCGGCCATGTCGACGCCGGCCGCGGCGAACTCCTCGGGCAGCCAGCCCAGGCCCAGCCCGGCGGTGACCCGGCCGCCCGACAGCGTCTGCAGCGTGGCCAGCTGCTTGGCCAGCGCCACCGGCTGCGCGTACGCGTTGAGCACGGCGACGCCGAGCCCGATCCTGCCGGTCACGGCCGACAGGTGGGCCAGCGTGATCAGCGGGTCGTGCACGGCGCGGTAGGTGGGGCCCATGGGATGCCCGACGGGGTAGAGGAGCCGCTGGAACGTCCAGAGCTCGGCGTAGCCCAGCTCCTCGGCCCGGACGGCGACCCGGCGCATGTTTCCCGGCGTGGCCCACGCCCCTGACTGCGGTACGGCGAAACCGACTCTCATGGTCCTAGTGTCTACGACGCCTCATCGCTCCCCGGCAAGCGGCCTCCGGCCCCCGAGGCCGCGCCGCCGGCACCATGCTTGACGGCGGGCGACGGAGTGACATTTTCATCTGCACGTGCATAAGTGCCGCTCATCTGGCGGGTACAGAGATGAGCAGAACGCTGAACTTCGACCGGCGGGCTGCCGATCCGGCCGCGACACGCCGAAGCGGAAGAATGTGACGCAGCTCACAGAAGACGCCTGGCGCGAACGGCGCCCTCGACCACCGGACCACTCGGCGAAGATCGCTATTACCGCTCTGGCCAGGATCGCCCTGGTCGGTGCCTTCTGGAGGGAAATCGTCCGTCGGCCGCATCGCCGCGCGACCACCCGCGAAGGTCCCGGATTTTACCGCCGTCGCGAGGACCATTCACACCCGCTCGCTCCCGGAGTTAGTCCCTCACACACGGTAGGTTTCTGCCGTGCCGCAGGACATCCTGCGACACTCCCTGATCTGCACCAGTCCGTCGGTGATCTCACCGGTGGGTCGCCGCGCGGTGGCCCGGCCGACCGCCCCCATGGGGTCGGCCTCGCCCGCTCTCCCCCAAGAGAGCTGAGATCAGGGAGGTGGCCATGTGCCGCCACAGGAAGAGGCCCGAGGATCCGGGGAAGGACAGGACGACGCGGCGCGCCACGATCGTCGCCGCCGCCGCCGCGGTCGCCAGGCTGATCATGGACCTGGTGGACAAGTGGAGAAGTTGACGGCCCCGGGCCGCACCGGTTACCGCCGGCGCGGCCGCAGGGCCGCCAGATAACCCGGAAGGGGTTCACCCCGGCCATCGCCCGGCCGGACCACGGTGGGCCCCTTCCCCCTTTGAGTTACCCCTCGGAGAGTCGCGGAAGCGGCCGTGCTCGCCCGTCGCCGGCCTCGCCTCGCCGTTTCACGCGCCTCTTCAGATCTACGCAACGTACAGACCCGACTACAAGGTCACGGTGCGAACTGGCAAGGTGTTGCGAAATGTCTAATTTGCCAGCCAGCCGAATCCCATTATGTCGATACCAAGACATTTTTCGAAAGGGGCATCTTCGTCACAGCATCAAGACATATTTCGGTGGATCGCGCTTCACCTCCGCATTCGACCTTTTTATCGAGGTCGTCCCGGAGAGCGCTTGCCTGGTGCGGTAAAGGATCATACCAACGAGTAGGTTCACTTTCGCCGCCCGGGAACCACGGCCCCGCCGCCGGACCTGAGCCGGGCCACCGCCCCCTTACTCTGTACGGGTGGGTCTGGAGGAGGAGCTCGCGGGCATCGCCGCGGCGTACGGCGGCGCGGGCGAGCCCGTGTTACATCCGACGCGCACCGACGTCGTGGTGCTGCGCAGAGGAGAGGTCGTGGTCAAGGCCCACTCGGCGCGTGACGACGCCGGGGACTTACGGCCGAGGCTGAAGGCGGCGGCCTCGGCCGCGGTGAGCGGCGTGATGCTGGCCCCGCTGGAGCCCGAGGTGCTGTCGGCGGGCGGGCGCGCGGTCACGGTGTGGCCGGCGGGCCGGCCCGTGGCGCAGGAGGACGACCCCGTGGACGCGCCGTGGGAGGAGGGCGCCAGGCTGCTGGCCCGGCTGCACGCCGTCCCCCTGACGCTGATGCCCGGCCTGCCGGCCGCCGGAGGGCCCGCCAGGGCCGCCCGCGCGGTGGCCCGCATGCCCGGCGACGGACCGGTCGAGCAGCTCGTCAGGCGGGCGTTCAAGGAGCTGCCCGAGCCGCGGCCGATGCCGGCCCTGCTCACGCACGGAGACTGGCACCTGGGCCAGCTCGTCCACCGCGACCGCTGGCTGCTCATCGACGTCGACGACCTGGGCCTCGGCGACCCGGCCTGGGACCTGGCCAGGCCGGCCGCCTGGTACGCGGCCGGGCTGCTCGCCCCCGCCGTGTGGGAGCGGTTCCTGGGCGCCTATCTCGCCTCCGGCGGGCCCGCGCTCGGCCAGGGCGACGACCCCTGGCAGCGGCTCGACGCGCCCGCCAGGGCGCTGACCGTGCAACTGGCCGCCGTGGCCGTGGTCAACGCCTGGCGCGAACATCGGGAACTCGACGAGGTCGAACATTCGTTGGTCGAATCGTGCAACAGAATCGTCCGAGCGTGACGGGGTTGCGCGCGGTAGGTTTCACCCTGAGACCTCGAAGCCAAGGAGTGCGACTTAGATGCAGTGCCCTAAGTGCCGCGGAAGCATGCGGACCTATGAGCGCAACGGCGTCCACATCGAGCAGTGCGACAACTGCCGCGGGATCTTCCTCGACTACGGCGAGCTCGAGACGCTGACCCGGATGGAGACGCAGTACCACGCCGCTCCCCCGCCCGCCCCCGGCCCCGGCCCCGCCTGGGGCGCGCCGCACCACGGAGGCGGCCACTACGGCCACCACCGCGGTCAGCGCAGCTGGGTGGGCATGCTGTTCTCCACCTGATCGGCTCCCTCTGATCGGACGGGCCGCGCACGCCGGTGCGCGGCCTCCCGGCCGGCGCCCCCGCCGCCGCGCCGCGCTCCGTCGCTCAGCCGCCGGGGAAGTCGTCCGGGTCCACGGGCTTGGTGCGGGCGTTGCCGCCCGTGATCGCGTGCAGCGTGATCCGCCAGTCGTGCCAGCGGATCTGCGTGGCGGTGAACGTGGTCTTGAACTTCACCGTCTTCTCGAACCGCTCGAAGCTGCAGTCGCGGGTGAAGGCCTTGGTCTTGCCCTCCCAGTCGGAGCCGTGGGTGAAGTAGATCTTGTAGCTGCCGTCGCGCACGCCCTTGACCTTGAACGTCGCCCTCCTGCGCACATAGACGCTGAACGCCTTGCTGCCGCCGCGCACGGCGGTGACCACCGCGTCGCGGCTGCCGCCGTTGTCGATCTCCAGTGAGCCGCGGCCGTTGAGCGTGCCCTTGCGCAGGAACGAGCCGTTGCCCAGCCGCCTGCTCTTCTTGCCGGCGGCCTTGACGCTGACGATGTCGGCCGGGTAGTCGCCGGCCTCCTGGAGCGCCTGGCCCGCCTCGTCGAGCGCGGTCAGCTTGTCGTCCATGTCGGTGAACACGGCCGAGGACGTGCACAGGTCGCGGGCGCCGACCTTGCCCGCGGTGGCGCCGAGCGCGGTGGCGAAGTCACGCAGGCTGCTCACGTACGCCTCGTGCTGGGCGCGCACGGTCTCGGGCGGCGCGAGCGCGGACAGCGCGTCGGCGGCGCCGCTCAGCGCCTCCTCGGCCCGGCCCACGCGCTTGTCCAGCGCCTTGACGCCGCGCGCCCCGGCCAGTGAGGTGATCGCGCCGGACATCGCCTTGTGCCGGGTCTCGAGCTCGCTCTTGTACGCCTCGGGCGTCAGCGCCGCCGGGCTCCGCACCCCGGCCTCGGTGCCGGCGGGGGCGGCGCCCTGGCCACCCGCGACACCCGTGACCCTCGGCTCGCCACCGGTCGGCGACGCCGGGCCCGTGGAGCATGCCCCGACGGTCGTGAGCGTCGCCAGCGCGAGAACACAGGAGATCAAACGGGGTGTAGCCACCTGCCACACTATCGTCGGGTTGATCCCCAACCGTCAATTACGATTCCGCCAGTCCCTCGTCCCGATCCTGCCTCAGCCGGCGGGTGATCCCCAGCTCCTCCAGGAACGGGAGGTCGTGACTGGCCACGATGAGCGCGCCCCGGTAGGCCGCCAGCGCCTGCGCGAGCTGCCTGACGCTGGCCATGTCGAGGTTGTTGGTCGGCTCGTCGAGCAGGAGGAGCTGCGGCGGCGGCTCGGCCGACAGCAGGGCGGCCAGCGTGGCGCGGAAGCGCTCGCCTCCCGACAGGGTGCCCGCGGCCCGCTCGGCCCGCTCGCCCCGGAACAGGAAGCGCGCCAGGCGGGCGCGTACCTCGTTCACGGAGGCGGACGGGGCCACCGCGCGCACATTGTCCACCACGCTCAGCCGGTCGTCCAGCAGGTCGAGCCGCTGCGGCAGGTAGCGGACCGGCACGTGCGCGCCGTGCGCGACGATGCGCTTGAGCAGCGTGGTCTTGCCCGAGCCGTTGGGGCCGACCAGCGCGATCCGCTCGGGCCCGCGCACGACCAGCGTCTCCAGAACGGCCGCCCTGCGGTCACCGTCACCCGCGCCGCCACCCGCACCGGCATCCCTGCCGTCACCCGCGCCCTCACCCGCGCCCTCACCCGCGTCGGCATCCCTGCCGTCAGCCGGGCTTTCGGCGGGAGCTGGACGGGGTTCCAGCGGCAGGGTCAGGACCGTGCGGCCCGCGGGCACCTCCGTCCCCGGGAGCTCGATGCGGATCTCCGCGTCGTCGCGCACAGCCTGCTCGGCCTCGCTCAGCCGCTCATGGGCCTCCTCCAGCCGCTCCGCGTGCAGCGCGCGCTGCTTGCCCGCGCTCACCTGGGCCTTGCGCTTGAGCGCGCCGGCCGCCATCTTCGGCACCTTCTTGTTCTCGAACGCCTTCCTGCCGTAACGCCGCCCCCTGTCGATCTTGATCGCGGTATCGGCGATCTCGCGCTTCCGGCGGCGGATCTCGCCCTCCGCGGTGCGCACGGAGCGCTCCGCGGCCTGCTGTTCCGCCTCGACCTGCTCCTCATAAGAGGTGAGGTTGCCCCCGTACATGCGCACGGAGCCCTCGCGCAGCTCGGCGATCTGGTCGGCCAGCTCCAGCAGCGCCCGGTCGTGACTGACCACGAGCAGCACCCCCTGCCAGGCGGAGACGGCGTCGTAGAGGCGGCGCCGCGCGTCCAGGTCGAGGTTGTTGGTGGGCTCGTCGAGCAGCAGCACGTCGGGCCGCTTCAGCAGCCGCGCGGCCAGCGCGACCATGACGGTCTCGCCGCCGGACAGCGTGCCGACCGTGCGGTCCAGCCCGACGTGGGGCAGGCCGAGCCGGTCCAGCTCGGCCCTGGCGCGCTCCTCGACGTCCCAGTCGTCGCCGACGGCGGCGAAGTTCTCCTCCGCCGCGTCGCCGGCCTCGATGGCGTGCAGGGCCGCCCGGGTGCGGCTGATCTCCAGCAGGTCCGACACCGTACGGGTGGCGCCGAGCGGGAGGTTCTGCGGCAGGTAACCGGCGACTCCCTGGACGGACACCGACCCGGAGGCCGGGGTGAGTTCCCCGGCGATCAGCCTGAGCAGGGTCGACTTGCCCGACCCGTTCAGCCCGATGAGCCCGGTGCGGCCCGCGGGGAACGCGGCGTCGAGCCTGTTGAGCACGGTGGTGCCGTCCGGCCAGGCGAAGGAGACCTGATCGACGACGATGGACATAGACATAAGGCGATTCCCATCACAAAAGTCGAAATTTCGTGACTTGGCGGGAAACACCGCAGACGCACGCAACACCAGGGAGCCGGAACAGGCCGGCGGGACGACGGAGAAGATCCGCGAGAGGTCCAGGAGTGTACGCGCGCATGCCCACGACAGGGCAGAACGGCGCGGTGCCCGCGACCTCAGATCCTCACGTCAGCTGCCCCCACGGCTCGGCGATAAGACGGCAGCAGCTTATGCGACCTCCCGATCACCTGGCAACCGGCCCGTCCGTGAGCGTGACCCATCGACCGGGACGCCGCCGTGGTCCTAGAGTCGGGGCCAACACCCCCTGGAGGTCAGGCATGTCGAGCATTCCCTCCCTGCTCCGCGACCGGATCGCGGCGACCCCCGACGCCGAGGCGTACCGTGTGCCCGAGGGCGACGGCTGGACCTCGCTGACCTGGCGAGAGGTGGACGAGCGCGTACGCGGGCTGGCGCTGGGCCTGGCGGACCTGGGCGCGGGCCCGGGTGCCCGCGTGTCGATCCTGTGCTCCACCCGCCTCGAATGGATCCTCTGCGACCTGGCGGTGCTGGCGACCGGTGCGGCCACGACCACGATCTACCCGTCCAACACCGCCGCCGAGTCCGCCTTCGTCATCACCGACTCCGGCAGCACCGTGGTCATCGCCGAGAACGACGACCAGGTCGCCAAGCTCGCATCGGTGCGCAAGGAGCTGCCCGACGTCTCCCACGTGATCGTCGTGGACGGCTCGCCGAGTGACGACGGCTGGGTGATCACGCTCGACTCGGTGAGCCGCGCTCCGGCCGAGGGCGGGCGCGACTACGACGCGATGGTGGACGCCATCGCCCAGGACGACCTGGCCACGCTGATCTACACCTCGGGCACCACCGGGCGGCCCAAGGGTGTCGAGCTGACCCACGACAACTGGCTCTACACCGGCCAGGCGGTGCGCGAGCTCGACCTGATCTCCCCCGACGACCTGCACTTCCTGTGGCTGCCGCTGTCGCACTCGTTCGGCAAGCTGCTGGAGGTCGTGATGATCGACCTCGGCGTGCCCACCGTGATCGACGGCCGCCTCGACAAGATCGCGGAGAACCTCGGCGTGGTGCGGCCGACGCTCATGGCCGCCGCGCCGCGCATCTTCGAGAAGATCCACAACACGGTCGTGGCGAACATGCACCGCGAGGGCGGCCTCAAGCTGCGCATCTTCACCTGGGCCCGCAGGACGGGGCTGCGGGTCAGCCGGGCCCGCCAGCGCGGCGCCGAGCTGCCTATCACCATGCGCGCCGAGTACGCCCTGGCCGACCGCCTGGTCTTCGCCAAGCTGCGCGAGCGCTTCGGCGGCCGGATCCGCCTGTTCATCTCCGGCGCCGCCCCGCTGTCGCAGGACATCGCCGAGTTCTTCGACGCGGCGGGCCTGACCATCTACGAGGGGTACGGCCTGACGGAGTCGTCGGCGGGCAGCTTCCTCAACCGTCCGGAGTCGGTGCGGTTCGGCACGGTCGGCCCGCCGTTCCCCGGCACCGAGGTGCGCATCGCCGACGACGGGGAGATCCTGATCGGCGGGCGCGGCATCATGCGCGGCTACCACGGGCTGCCCGAGGAGACGGCCGCCGCGCTGCGGGACGGCTGGCTGCACACGGGCGACATCGGCGAGATCGACGAGGCCGGGCGGCTGCGCATCACCGACCGCAAGAAGGAGCTGATCAAGACCTCGGGCGGGAAATACGTCGCGCCGACGTACCTGGAGGGCCGGATCAAGGCGGCCTGCCCGTACGTGTCGCACGTGTTCGTCCACGGCGACCGGCGCAACTACGTCACGGCGCTGGTCACGCTCGACATGGACGTGGCCGGGCCGTGGGCGCGGGCCGAGTCGCTGCCGGACGACCCGGAGCAGCTGCGCGAGCATCCGCGCATGCGCGAGGAGGTGCAGAAGGCGATCGACCAGGTCAACGCGGGCGAGGCCAGCTATGCCACGGTCAAGAAGTTCGCGATCCTGGCGGCCGACTTCGCGGTGGAGACGGGCGAGCTGACGCCCAGCCTCAAGATCAAGCGCAAGGCCGTCGAGGAGCGGAACGCGGAGGTGCTCGACTCCTTCTACACCTGACCGGGCACGGACGCCGGGCGGCCGCGAGCACCGCCCGGCTCCTCCCCCGCTCGCTGCCCGGATCCGCGGCTCGGACGCGCGGACCGGATCCGCTGCCCGATCCGTGGCCCGTGCGGGTCAGAGGATCTTCTTGGCCCCGGGCAGCGAGCGCACCAGGTAGGCCAGCGACCAGCACAGCGGCAGCGCCAGCGCGAGCATGATGACGAACTTCACGATCGCGACGGCGTCCAGCCAGCGCAGGCCCCAGCCCAGCCCGACCAGCACCAGCGGGTGGATGATGTAGACGGTGAAGGCGTGCCGCGACAGGAACCTGCCGCGCGGCCCCTGCTCGCCGAACCGCTCCCTGAACAGCACCGTCAGGCCGATGATCATGCTGACCGCGAAGGCCGACTCCCAGAGCGCCATCAGGGCCGAGGACAGCGCGCCGGTGGTCGTCAGCGCCGCCGGCACCAGCACCACGCTCACCACGCCGGCGGCGACGAGCCCGGCCCGGCCCGCCCGCGCGGGCAGCGTCTCGAACCAGCCACGGCGGTAGGCGACGCAGCCGAGCACGAACATGGCGGCGTACTGCGGCAGGTACTGCGGCGACGGCAGGCCGAGCACCGGCACGTACGTCCCGGTGGGCACCGGTATGCGCCACAGGAAGGTGACGGCCGCGAGCCCGAGCACGAAGGCCGCGACCCAGGACAGCCGCAGCGGGACGACGCGCGCCTCCATCGGCTGCCGCCGGCTCCGCCACGCCGCGTAGACCAGCACGAACCCGATCAGCACCTCGACGAACCACATGGGCCCCGGATCCCACGAGCGCAGGTAGTACTCCGCGTACGACATCCCGTCGGCCTCGGCGTACCCGGCGGCGTTCAGCAGCGGGCGCAGCAGCAGGACGAAGACGAGCAGCGGGACGCCCAGCCGCAGCAACCGGTCGCGCACGAAGGCGCCGCCGCTCTTGCGGTCGCGCGAGCCGGGGGTGAAGTAGCCGGAGACGAGGAAGAAGAACCCCATGAAGAACGCCTGGTTGAACATCACCAGCAGGTCGAGCAGGAGGCCGCTGGGGTCCTTGGCGGGCTCGACGTAGTACCAGAGGGGGAGGTTGCCGTACGTGATCGCGACGTGGTGCGTGACCACCAGTGCGGTCAGCACGATCCTGAGGTTGTCGACGGCATAGAGCCTGGTCGTGGTCTCCGCCTTCATGCGCGGCATGCCCTTTCGATGAGGTCGGCGAGCTCGCGCGCGTGTGCGGCGAGGTCGTGATCGGGGTTGGCGACCCAGTAGGCGAACATGGTGTCGACGGCGGCCTGGTGGGTGACGGCCATGACGCGGGTGTCGAACGGCCTGAACTCGCCGGCGGCCTGGCCGAGCCGGTAGAGGTGCTCCAGCATCCGGTAGAGCTCCTCGTTGCCGTTGATCCCGAAGCGGGGCGATCCGTCGGCGGTCCTGAGGTTGTTGAAGATCTCCCCCAGCGCCTTGATCTGGTCGCGGTGGCCGCGCATGTGCTCGGCGACCGCCAGGATGTGCGTCCTGACCAGCTCGGTCGCCGTGCTCAGCCCCTCCATCCGCGCCGCCACGTGCTCGGCCGCGCCCTCGTACGAATGCCGCACCACCTCCTCCATCAGCTCGTCCTTGCCGGCGAAGTGGTAGGAGATGACGCCCTTGCTGACGCCGGCGTGCTCGGCGATCCGGGCGAGCGACGCCTTGGCGAACCCCGCCTCCGCGATGACGGCGACGGCGGAGCCCACGATCTGCGCGCGCCTGGCCTCCTCGATGAAGGACCGCGGCTTCTGGCCGGACGGTTCATTTTCTGACCGCATGGCCAAAATCTAGCACACACGGATGAATCGCCCTTTTTTGCGGCTTCGGTGGGTCAGCCGAGCCGTGCCTGGTAGATGCTCCTGGCCTGCTGCAGCAGGGACACGTGGTCGCCGAACTGGTAGGCGCTGGCCAGCCGCCCGTGCTGCCTGATCAGGTCCTCCAGCAGGTCCAGCCACTCCAGGCACCAGAGCACGTCCTCGCGCCTGGCGACCGGCCGGCCGCCGACGTCCACGTACACGGGGCTGGTCAGGGCGTATCCGGTCGAGGTCAGCGTACGGGGATGCGGTTCGCACAGGACCTCGGCCACCACGTACGTCGGCGCGTCCACCTCCAGCTCGGCCGTCACGGTCAGCCGCTCCTGCCCCTGCCTGCCGGGCTCGGGCGGCAGCCGCTCGGCCCCCGCCCTGACCCCGTCCGCGGTGCGGATGCGCACGGCCGCAACCTCGGGCCCGACAGCACTGGCGGTGACGCTGATCCGGTCCCCCTTGCGGGCCTGGATCACGTGGCCTGGACCGTGCCCGTTCACCGTCAGCTCCAGCCACGGGCCGTTGGTGGCGAACGTGCGGCCCGCGCGTACGGCCGCCGCGAACGACCGGGCGCTCAGCTCCCCCTCGACCCGGGCGTAGACGCGGGCCCAGCCGGGCGGGTTCGACTGGCTGTCGGAGCGGGTGAAGGAGATCATCGCGTCCGTGCCCGCCGTCACGGCGATCCGGTTGCCCGCGCCGATCAGCCGCCGGTAGACCGCGGCCGTGGCCGGGATCGAGGCGTGGGTGAGCACGTCGAGGCTGTCCACCAGGCCGAGCGCGGCGTCGGCGACCAGCTCGCGGGCGGCGCAGTTGCGCGGCACGGGCGAGACGACGCCCCTGGGCGGGTCGCCGTCGCCGATGGGCGTGCGAAAGGGATGGCTGTAGCCCACCAGCGCTCCGAGCCCGCGCAGTTCGCGCAGCCCGTCGGCGTTGGGCGGCCAGTCGGCGTCGCCCGCGAAGCCGGTGTGGTAACGGCCGGGGGCCGAGTGCAGCCCGAAGGCGTAGATGTGGCCGAGCAGGTCGTTGCGGTATTCGACGCCCATCCTGGCCACGTGCGTGGCGTCGGACCACGGCAGGTCTTTGCCGGTCCAGTGCTCCAAGGCCTCGCGGTCGTACACCCGGCGGCCGGAGACGTTGCCGGCCAGGAGGTTGAGCACGTGCAGGTCCTCGCCGTGCTGGGCGGCGGCCGCGTCGGCGGGCTCGGCCACCAGGTCGCCCGCCCAGTTGAGGTGGACGTGCAGGTCGCCGCCGTACCAGCCGGCCGCGGCGGCGTCGTAGAGGCGCTCGGGGGCCAGCTCGACCACGTGCTCCTCACCGGGCATCGGGGTGAGCTCGTGCGTGGCGGCGCCGTACTCCATGCCCCTGGCCACGATGATCGTCAGCGGCATGCACGGGACGTCCACGAGCAGGTCGTCGCCGTGGAAGTACGGGCGGTCGTGGTAGTCGTGGCGGTTGGGGACGCCGGGCGGGAACCAGCCGGCGCCGTCGGCGCTCACCACGCTCCAGCGGCAGGGCGTCCCGGACACCAGCCGCAGCCGCGACGACGGGATGGGGCACAGGAGGGTGTCGAGGCGGACGCGGACGCCGTCCACGACGACGATGCTGTCCTGGTCCACCTCGACCAGCCAGGCCCCGCGGGCGGGCAGCAGCCGCTGGGTGTCGTCCACGCCGACCTGGCAGGGCTCGTCCCGCCGCGAGTCGATGAGCAGCGACATCCGCTCCTCACCGGCCCGGCGCGGGCCGGGGCCGTCCTCGTCGCCCGCGAGCGGCGGCAGCCTCGGCGAGGGCAGCAGGACCGTGCGCGCCGCCCCCTCCAGGACGGCGCCCTCCTCCCCGATCCTGATGGCGTAGAGGTGCGCGGGCAGCTCGCCGTCGAGGGTGTCGCGCAGGACGCGGTCGTAGTCGGGCTCGGCCAGCCGGGCGGCGAGCCGGTCTCTCGGCTCGTCCGGATGGGTCTCGGCGACGGCCTGATGGACCAGCTCCCAGAACCGGTCGAACAGCGCGGGGCGCAACACCCTGCGCCGGGCGAAGAACTTCACGTAATGGATCTCCGGCTCACCCCAGGTGATGCCGTGCTCCTCAAGGAGGCGCCCGTACTCCTCAAGAGCGTCCGTCACCCCTCCGGGCAGCATCGAATCCGCACTCATATGAGCCCTTCCCACGTCGTTGCGCGCCATCGTGGCATGGATCACAGGAACGGTCCGGGCGGCCGGGAAGAGGGGGTGGGGGAAAGTTCACCCCCGGGAGAGGTATCTCCACCCGGAGGTGCTCGATGCTGCTCCGATGGGGCGTACAAGGGGTGGTTGAATGCCTGGGAGGAGCCGGTCGGGAGGTGTCGGAGGCGCTCGAACGCCGAGCGGAGCGCGACGCGTCAGGGGCGCTTGAACGCCGACAGGAGCCGGTCGGCGGCCAGGGCGGGCGTGAGGTCGCCCGCCAGCACCGCCCGCTCCACCTGCGCCGCGATCGCCGTGACCGCCGGGTCGTCGCGCAGCTCGGCCAGCAGCCGCTCGCGCACCAGCGTCCAGGTCCAGCCCACCTGCTGGCGGCGGCGCTTGGCGGCCAGGTCGAGGCCGTCCTGGTGGGCCAGCACCTGCCGCCAGAGCTTGTCCAGCCCGTCGCCGGTCAGGCCGCTGCAGGTCAGCACGGGCGGCGGGGCGGAGTCGGAGCGGAGCATGCGCAGGGCCCCCGACAGCTCGCGGGCCGCCTTCCTGGCGGGCAGCTCGTACTCGCCGTCGGCCTTGTTGACGGCGACGACGTCGGCCAGCTCCAGCACGCCCTTCTTGATGCCCTGCAGCTGGTCGCCGGTGCGGGCCAGGGTGAGCAGCAGGAACGTGTCCACCATGTCGGCCACGGCGGTCTCCGACTGGCCCACGCCGACGGTCTCGACCAGGACGACGTCGTAGCCGCCCGCCTCCACGACGACCATGGCCTCCCTGGTCGCCTTGGTGACGCCGCCGAGGGTGCCCGAGGTCGGGGAGGGGCGGATGAAGGCGGCCGGGTCGGCGGACAGGCGGGCCATGCGGGTCTTGTCGCCGAGGATGCTGCCGCCCGTCCTGGTGGAGGACGGGTCCACGGCCAGGACCGCGACCTTGTGGCCCTGGCCGGTCAGGCGCGTGCCGAGCGCGTCGATGAACGTGGACTTGCCGACGCCCGGCACGCCCGACACGCCGACGCGGCAGGCCTGTCCGGAAAGCGGGGTGAGCTCGATCAGCAGCCGCTGGGCCAGGGCCACGTGATCGGGTCTGGCCGACTCGACAAGCGTGATGGCGCGGGCGATCCAGGTACGCGAACCGGCCCGTACGCCGTCGGCGTAGTTCTCCAGCGAATGCACCCGAATCGCCCCTTCCTTCCCAGTTAGATCAGCCTAACTTCTGACAAGTCTTGACTTTTGCCAGTAGGGTGCTGGAGTTCTGTCTCAGCCGTCACAGGAGTCACTCCCCTCATGCCCAACGTCGAACCCCTCCGCGAGGGCGACCCGGCAGCGGTGGGACCCTACCGGCTGGTCGGGCGGCTCGGCGCGGGCGGCCACGGTGTCGTCTACCTCGGTCAGGCTCGCAACGGCACCCCCGTCGCCGTCAAGGTGCTGCGCGAGGGACTGGCCGTGGGCGAGCGCCTGGCGAACGAGATCGCCGCCGCGCGCCGGGTCGAGCCGTTCTGCCTCGCGCAGGTGCTCGACGCCTCGACCAGCGGGCGGGCGTACATCGTGTCCGAGTACGTGGACGGGCCCTCGCTGCAGCAGGCCGGCCGGCGCGGCGCGGCGGAGCTGCAGCGCATCGCCGTGGCGACCGCCACCGCGCTCGACGCGATCCATCAGGCGGGCGTCGTCCACGGTGACCTGACGCCGTCCAACGTCCTGCTCGGGCCCGACGGGGCGCGGGTGGTCGACTTCGGTATCGCCGGGGCGCTGGGCTCGGGGATGAAGGCGACCAGCAACATCGTGGGGACGCCCGCGTACATGGCGCCGGAGCAGCTCGCGGGGAAGCCGGTCGGGGCCGCCGCCGACGTGTTCTCGTGGGGGTCGGTCCTCGTGTACGCGGCCACCGGCGTGCCGCCGTTCGGGGACGACTCGCTGCCCGCGGTGATCAACCGCATCCTCCGTGAGGAGCCGCAGCTCGGGGAGGTGAGCGGGCCGCTGCGCGAGATCGTGCCGGCCTGCCTGGCCAAGGATCCGTCGCTGCGGCCCGCGATGCGCGACGTCCTGCTCCGCCTGGCCGCGCCCTCCCGCCGGCCCTCCCCTTCGACCGCGGGTACGCAGGCGTCTCAGGCGGCCGCCGGGCCGCTCGTGGGCGAGCACACACCCGATCGTGTCTCGGCGTCCTGGCAGCAGACCCTCGACCAGCCGCACGAGGGCGCCCAGGACCCCGGGGCGGCGCACGGCCTCCCCGCACGCGACCGCCGCTCCACCCGCCGGGGCCACCCCGCGCCTGGAAGCGCGAGTCAGGGCGCACACCCGTCGCCCGGGGCCGGACATGAGGGGCCAGGGGCGGCCACGTCGCCGATGCAGGCGCTGTTCGACCTCTCCTCCCCCGTCGAGCCGCCCGCCGGGTTCCGGCCGCAGGAACGGCAGGCTTCGACGCCGCTCTCCGCCCCGGTCGCCGCTCCCTCCGCCGGGCCCTCGGCCGGGCGAAGGGACACAGGGGCGCAGGACCGGCTGGCGTACTCCCCCGCGGCCTCGGCCCAGGACCGCCTGGCCTACTCGCCCGCCACCGGGCAGCACGAGGTCCGTCACGACCGGCCGTTCGAGGGACAGCACGGACAGGGAACGGGTGCGGGGGCGTTCGAGCAGGCCCCGGCCTACGACGGCGGGCCCGCCGCGAACGGCGGCGCGGGCGCGCCTCCCGGGACCGGCGAAGGACGGGCGCCGGCCCGCCGGGCGAAGGGACGCCGGATCAAGACGGTGATCATCGCCGCGGTCTCGGGCCTGTGCGTGTGCGCGCTGGCCGCGGCCATCATCTGGCTCACCCCCACCGAGCCCACCCCCAAGTCGAAGAGCGCGCCGGTGACCACCACCGGCGCCACGACCGAGCCGGTCGCCACGTCGTCCCCCCGCCGTAGCCGCGCCACCAGGCCGACCCCGCAGACGGACGGCACGCCCAGCATCCTGCCCGACGACACCGCCACCGGCGGGCCCGACGGGCTCAGGGTCACCTCGCTGCGGGCGGGCGGCACCAGGAACGGCGACTGCTGGGCCGGCGGCCAGGCGACGCTGCGCGCGATCATCCGCCGCACGGGCGGGCCGGTGACGTTCAGCTACACCTGGCTCGTCGACGGCACCGCCACCGGCCGCGCCACGGCGCTCATCGCCGAGAACGGCCGCCGCTACCTCAACGCGCCGCGCCCCCTGCGGAGCACGGGAGGCACCCACAGCGTCACGCTGCGGATCACCTCCCCCGTCACCGCCCAGCGGACGATCGCGGTCGCCATGTGCGACCAGGGCACGTTCTGACCGCACCGGGGCGGCGCCGCTCCGCGGGTCAGGTCTGCTGGTAGATCGTGGCGGCGAGGCCGCAGGACGCGTCGAGGAACAGGTACGTGGTGCCTTCGGCGACGGGCTCGCCTTCCGGGTCCTGTGCCTCCTCCATCCCGATGTAGTCCATGGTCCGCGCGCAGGCGGGGCAGGCGGGGTACTCGGCGTCGCCGATCCATCCGGGGTGTCCGCCGATGGACGGGGTCGTCATGTCCCAGCCGCCGGCGGACATGCCGGGATCGGTGAGGAGCTCTGCCGGCACCTTGCGCAGGGTCATGGGCGGGCTCTGGTCGTCGATGACGCGGACGGGTGCCGCGGAGTGGCCGGAGAGACCGGATCGGCCGTCGGGGCCCACCGTGGAGTAGAGGGTCGTGTAGGCGTAACACCCCTGGCAGGTGACGATCCTGAGCCGGCCGTCCCAGCCGGTGTGGGCGAGCGCTTCGGCGACCCGCCGGTCGCCGGTGTCGACGTCGAGCACCGTCCACAGCGGGGCGCGGCACCACGGGCACTCGCCTTGGTCCGGAGGTTCCACCGTCCGGTCGGGATCGGGCCGCAGCGCGTAGGCGGTCCGCCCGCACAGGTCGCGGGCCCGGCCGTCCTCCAGCATCCAGCCGCCTTCGACCATGTAGTCGGCCGGGCCGATGAAGAGTTCGCCGGCGCCGGGCGGCGGCTGGTCCCGCCAGCGGCGGAAGGCGTTCTCGGCGACGGGGCCGCGCGCGTGCGCCAGGATCAGCAGCAACGCGTTCAGGTCTGACCCGCCCTCGTCGATCATGGTGACCACGGCCTGCTGGATGTCGTCGCCGGCGGTGCGGTAGAGCTTCGGCGAGAACCAGGAGCCGGCCGCGAGCAGGTCCGGCAGGTGCGGGGTGAGCGCTGCCGGAGTCTCGGCGGCCAGCTGTTCGAGCTCGTATTCCGCGGCGAACTCGCCGGCCGCCGCGCGGCGTATCAGCTCCTCGATCATCCGCAGGATGATAGCCGCCGGCGGACGGG
Organism: Nonomuraea fuscirosea; assembly: GCF_035917475.1. Classification (NCBI taxonomy): domain Bacteria; kingdom Bacillati; phylum Actinomycetota; class Actinomycetes; order Streptosporangiales; family Streptosporangiaceae; genus Nonomuraea; species Nonomuraea fuscirosea. The sequence continues at coordinate 5,832,914 of NZ_CP109074.1, forward strand.
GGTCAGGCGGCGTGGCGGGCGGTGAGCTGCCGGAGCAGGTCGAGGGCGGCGTCGGCGATCACCGTGCCGGGCGGGAAGATCGCGGCGGCGCCCGCGGCCCGGAGCTCGTCGTGGTCGCCCGGCGGGATCACGCCGCCCACGACGATCATGATGTCGGCGGCGTCGAGCTCGGCCAGCGCCGCGCGCAGCGCGGGCACCAGCGTCAGGTGCCCGGCGGCCAGCGACGAGACGCCCACCACGTGCACGTCGGCCTCGACCGCCTGCCTGGCGACCTCTTCCGGCGTCTGGAACAGCGGGCCGACGTCGACGTCGAAGCCCAGGTCGGCGAAGGCGGTGGCGATCACCTTCTGGCCGCGGTCGTGACCGTCCTGGCCCATCTTGGCCACCAGGATGCGCGGGCGGCGCCCCTCGGCCTTGGCGAAGTCGTCGCAGGCGGCACGGGCGCGCTCGATGTTGCCGGCCGTGCCCGATTCGTCGCGGTACACCCCTGTGATGGTACGCACCTGCTCGGCGTGCCGGCCGAACACCCGTTCCAGCGCGTCGGAGATCTCCCCCACGGTGGCCTTGGCTCGGGCGGCGTCCACGGCCAGCTTGAGCAGGTTGTGCTCCAGGCCGGGCGCGGGATGCCCGGCTGCCTTGGTGAGCGCGCCGAGGGCGCGCGCCACGGCCTCGGGGTCGCGTTCGGCCCTGAGACGGGCCAGCTTGGCGAGCTGCTGGGCGCGTACGGCGCTGTTGTCGACCTTGAGCACGTCGATGACCTCGTCGCCGTCGGCCCGGTACTTGTTCACCCCGATCACCGGCTGCCGGCCGGAGTCGATGCGGGCCTGCGTGCGCGCGGCCGCCTCCTCGATGCGCAGCTTGGGCAGCCCCGCCTCGATGGCGCGCGCCATCCCGCCCGCCGCCTCGACCTCCTCGATGTGGGCCCAGGCACGCTCGGCGAGGTCGTGGGTGAGGCGTTCGACGTAGTAGGAGCCGCCCCACGGGTCGATCACCTGCGTGGTGCCGGACTCCTGCTGCAGCAGCAGCTGGGTGTTGCGGGCGATGCGGGCGGAGAAGTCGGTGGGCAGCGCCAGCGCCTCGTCCAGGGCGTTGGTGTGCAGCGACTGGGTGTGGCCCTGGGTCGCGGCCATGGCCTCGACGCAGGTGCGGGCGACGTTGTTGTAGACGTCCTGCGCGGTCAGCGACCAGCCGGAGGTCTGGCTGTGCGTACGCAGGCTCAGCGACTTGGGGTTCTCCGCCCCGAAACCGGACACGATCCTGGCCCAGAGCAGCCGGGCGGCCCGCAGCTTGGCGACCTCCATGAAGAAGTTCATGCCGATGCACCAGAAGAACGACAGGCGCGGCGCGAACCGGTCCACGTCCAGGCCGGCGCCGACCCCGGCGCGCAGGTATTCGGCCCCGTCGGCGAGGGTGTAGGCCAGCTCCAGGTCCAGCGTGGCCCCGGCCTCCTGGATGTGGTAGCCGGAGATGCTGATGGAGTTGAACTTCGGCATCTTCTCGCTGGTGTAGGCGAAGATGTCGGAGATGATGCGCATGGAGGGCGCCGGGGGATAGATGTAGGTGTTGCGGACCATGAACTCCTTGAGGATGTCGTTCTGGATGGTCCCCGCGAGCTGCTCGGGCGCGACGCCCTGCTCCTCGCCCGCCACGATGTAGAGCGCGAGCACGGGCAGCACGGCGCCGTTCATGGTCATGGAGACCGACATCCGGTCGAGCGGGATCCCGTCGAACAGCTGCCGCATGTCGTAGATGGAGTCGATGGCCACGCCCGCCATGCCCACGTCGCCCGCCACCCTGGGGTGGTCGGAGTCGTAGCCGCGGTGGGTGGCCAGGTCGAAGGCCACCGACAGGCCCTTCTGGCCGGCCGCGAGGTTGCGCCGGTAGAAGGCGTTGGAGTCCTCGGCCGTGGAGAAGCCGGCGTACTGGCGGATCGTCCAGGGCTGGTTGACATACATGGTCGGGTACGGGCCGCGCAGGAAGGGGGCGGCGCCCGGGTAGGTGCGCAGGAAGTCGAGGCCGTCGAGGTCGGCGGCGGTGTAGAGGGGTTTGACCGCGATGCCCTCCGGGGTCTCCCAGACCTCTCCCTCCGCGTCCGCGCTCTCGGCCGCCCGCCCCGGCAGCGGGGTCAGCGGGATGCCGGAGAAGTCGGGGATCATCGGCTCACCTCCAGGTCGTCGTAGGTCTCGTGCAGGACGGCCAGCGCGTCGCAGCCGGCGTGGAAGTTGGCGTCCACGCCCTCGTAGTGTCCCTTCCCCGCCAGCCACACCTTTCTCGCTCCCGCCTTGCGCAGGGCGGTGGCCACGGCGGCGGCGTGCTGGGCGTAGAGCTTGTCGCTCGAACAGAGGCAGGCCACCGACGCGCCGCTGACGGCGAAGGCGGTGGCGATCTGCTCGGGGTCGGTGCCCTGGCCGGAGGTCTCGGTGGCCAGGCCGCCCGCCTGGAACAGGTTGGCCGCGAACGCGGCGCGGGCGGTGTGGGCGGACAGGGGGCCGATGGTGGCCAGGAACACCTTGGGGCGCTCGGGCAGGGCGTCGGCCAGGTCGCGCAGCCGTTCGAACGGCTCGGCGTACCGAATCACCGGAAGGCCGTCGCGACCTGCGAGCGGCCCGCCGCCCTCCCTCAGCCGGGCGCCTTCCTCAGGCGCGCCGCTTTCCGATGGCGGGCCTTCTGGTGGGGCCGGGCGGCGGAGCGGGCGTTCGTGCAGGTCGGGGAACTCGCTCACCCCCGTGATCGGGAAGCGCCGGTGCGCGATGTCGTCCGCGCGGCGCTCCCGGGTGGCGGCGATCCGGCCGGCCACCAGGTCCCCGGCCGCGGCGATCCCGCCGGCCGCCTCGATCTCCTGGAAGAACGCCCAGGCCGCCTCGGCGAGGTCGGCGGTGCGGCGCTCGACGTACCAGGAGCCGCCGGCGGGATCGAGCACCCGCCCCAGCCCCGACTCCTCCAGCAGCAGCGACTGCGTGTTGCGGGCGATCCGCCGGGAGAAGGCGTCGGGCAGCCCGAGGCGGGCGTCGAACGGCCGCACGGTGACCGCCTGCGCCCCGCCCACGCCGGCGGCGAAGCAGGCCAGGGTCGTCCGCAGCAGGTTCACCCACGGGTCGCGCGCGGTCATCATGGCCGCGCTGGTGACGGCGTGCTGCCGCTGGCCACCGGCCTCGGGCGCGCCGCAGACCTCGGCGACCCTGGCCCACAGGCGGCGGGCCGCGCGCAGCTTGGCGATGGTGGCGAACTGGTCGGCGGTGGCGGCGTAGCGGAAGTCGATCTGCCCGAGCGCCTGCCCGGCGGACAGGCCGCCGCCGGTGAGCGCCCGCAACTCGGCGACGCCCGCCGCGATCGAGCAGGCCAGCTCCTCGGCGTCGCTGCCGCCGGCGTCGTGGTAGTGCGTGGCGTCCACGGTGACGGCCCGCAGCCCGGGGAACCCGGCGGCGCAGCGCCGCGCCAGCTCGATCCCGGCGGGGCCGCGCGCGGCGGAGGCGCCCAGGTTGCCGCTGGGCGTGACGTCCCGGGCGGCGGCCAGCTCGAACAGGACCTCGGCGGCCTCCGCCGTCAGCTCGCCCGCCTCCAGGACGACCGGGGCGAGGTCGAGGTAGACGTCCTGCAGCACCGTGCCGAGCTCGCCCACCGGGATCGCGTCCGGGCCGACGACCAGCCAGAGCGAGGTGACGCCGTTCTCCAGGTCCGCCAGCACGGCCTCGGGGTCGGCCACGGCGTGCCGCTGCCGTACGTCCCAGCCGGCGGCGGTCGCGGAACCGCGTACGTAGGGGGTCGCGCCGGGCACCCCCGGGTCGCCCGGCAGATCGTCCGCGTCGTACAGCGGCGCGACCGTGATCCCGTCGTACGTCGTCCTGGACAGCACCTCCTCCGGCGCGCCGGCCTCGGCCCCCGACTTGCGCAGGACCTCGGCCGCCAGCGCGCGCCAGTCGTCCCGCGAGATGGACGCGAATCCCGCTGCCAGTTCCATGGTTCGGATAGTAGGCGGAATGCCGGAATCGCAGTAACCCCGGGTAGCCCCCTGTGTTCCAGGTCACCCCTGTCCCTGACGACCGGCGGTCTGCGGCGGAGCAGCGGCTCAGGCGATCGGCGCCTCCCACGTCAGCCGCCACGTGACCGGCCCCACGATCCCGTCGTCGTCGACGCCCTGGCAACGCTGGAAGCGGCGGCACACGTCACGGGACTCGGCCCCGTACGCGCCGTCCACCTCAAGCTCCCAGCCCCGCCGCAGCATCTGCTCCTGCCAGGTGCGCACGTCCTGCCCGCGCGTCACCGGCGGGTAGGTCAGCAGCCGGCCGGGGAGCGGAGGCGCGGAAGGCCCGCTCTGCCCTGGGCGTGGGGCGCCGCGCCTGACCCAGGCGTAGAGGGGCTCGCCCGGGCAGTCGGTGGCATAGCCGTCGCGGTGTCCCTTGATCTCCCTGCCCGCGCGGCCGCGGTCGCGTACGTGCTGGATCGCGTCCAGGACGGCGTGCAGGATCCCGTCGGGCGGCTGGACGAGACCGGCGTTGCCGACCAGGCCCAGCACGGCGTAGTGGCCGGCGTTGAGCCCTGGGCCGTTCGCGGCCGGCAGGTGGTGCAGGCCGCGTCCCTCGAAGACCTTGCGGTGCGGGCAGGCCACGAAGGAGTAGCCGATGTCGATCCAGCCGTTGCCGTCCATGTGGAAGCCCTGGATCGACTGCACCAGGGCGACGCAGCGGGCGTGGTCGGAGACGATGTCCGGATCGACCCTTCCGCCCGTGTAGTGAACCTTGACCCCTTTGGCGGAGTCGAGCTGTGTGTAGTCGCCGCGCGGAGCGCGTGCGTTCCAATCGCGCCGTAACACCAGGTCGATGGCCACGGTGATCTCCGAAGGGTCGCTGTCGGGACCACTGAGCGTAACGCGGCGGGCGCGGACAGGTCCTGGAGATCGGCGATTTCGTCTAGGGCCTGATGACCCGCCGGTCCGTGACGATCGCGCTGATCAGGTCGTGCGGCGTCACGTCGAACGCCGGGTTCAGCGCCCGCGTGCCCTCGGGCGCCACCCGGACGCCCCTGACGGACACGATCTCGTCCGCGCCGCGGTCCTCGATCTCGATCTGGTCGCCGGTGGGGGTGTTCGCGTCGATGGTGGACTCGGGCGCGACCACGATGAACGGCACGCCGGCCCGTTCCGCGCCGAGGGCGAGCGCGTACGAGCCGATCTTGTTGGCGGTGTCGCCGTTGGCGGCGATCCGGTCGGCGCCGATGAGCACCGCGTCGACCTCACCCCTGGCCAGCAGGTACGGCCCCGCGGAGTCGGCGATGAGCCGGTGCGGCGCCCCCATCCTGGCCAGTTCCCAGGTCGTCAGCCTGGCTCCCTGCAGCAGCGGCCGGGTCTCCAGGGCGAGCACCTCGGCCAGCCGCCCGCGTTCGTGCAGCGTCTGGACCACGCCGAGTGCGGTGCCGCGTTCGACGGCGGCCAGGCCGCCGGTGTTGCACACGGTCATGACGCGCAGCCGGTCGCCTTCGAGCAGGTCGGCGCCGCGCTCGCCCATGGCCACGCAGGCGGCGAGGTCGTCGTCGCGCACGCGCAGCGCGGCGGCGAGCACCGCCTCGCGGCCCTCGTCCAGGTGGGCGGCGGCCTGGTCGACGCCCCAGGCGAGGTTGACCGCGGTGGGCCGGGCGGCGCGCAGCTCGGCCAGCAGGACCGGGTCGCCGTCGGCCAGCACCACGCCGAGCGCCCCGGCCACGCCGAGCGCGGGGGCGCCGCGCACGGCCAGCCGCTTGATGGCGGCGACGAGCTCGGCGACGGTGCTGATGCGCAGCATCACGCACTTGTCGGGGAGCAGGGTCTGGTCCACGAGCTCGACGGCCCCGTCGACCCAGTCGATGGTCCTCACAGCAGGAACGCTAACCCACCCGGCGCCCGGGCTCAGCGCTCGGCCAGGACGATCACGGAGTCCTGCTCCGCCAGGACGATGGGCCGCGTCTTGTCCGGGTTCAGCACGATGCCGTAATGGGGCGGATCGTTCCTGGTCGCGGCGTCGCGGTAGCCGATGGCGGTCTCGCCCCTGCGCCGCGCCGCCTCCACGACGGTGGAGAACGTCACCTCCGAGCCCGGTGTGACGTAGTCGCCGGCGGGCCGCGGGTAGATCTCCGAGCCGCGCGAGTCGAAGAGGTAGCCGAAGACGTCGGCCAGGTGCCGGTTCTCGGCGAGCTGGGCCAGCAGCAGGCCGATCACGGTGTCGCTGATCACGATGTCGTCGGCCTCGGTCACCTCGGCCAGGGCGCGGTTGCTCTCGTCGTGCATCTCGCTGACGATCGAGTAGTGCTCGCCGAGTGTGCTCTGCATGTCGCGCAGCTGCAGCAGCGTCATGAGGGTGCGCGTGTCGGAGTGGTGGGCGTCGAAGCGGTCGTCGGAGAGCACGATGACGTGCTGGAAGAGGCCGACGCCGAGCGACTCCAGGGCGAACCTGTCGGTGGTGTCGCAGTCCTTGACGTTCACCGTGAGGTTGCGCAGGCCGGCCAGGTTCGTGCCCGCCTTGGGATGGTCGGCGGCGATCTCCAGGACCGATCCGGGGGCGACGTAGCCGTCGAGGTAGCGCACGATCTGCTCGGCGCGGCCGTTCCAGTTGAGCAGGAGCGTGCGCTCGGTCGCGGTGGGCGTCGCCGGGGCCGCGGCGATCACGGACTCGTCGATGCTGGGCTTGCCGGCGGCCAGGCGCACGTGGGAGTCGTCGTGCGCGATGACGACGACCTGGTCGTCGGCGTTGATCACGGTGTCGCCCGGCGGGTTCAGCACGACGCCGGCCGGCCGGCGCAGGCCGATGACGGAGGCCGTCTGGTACGCGTGCAGCGCGTCCCCGTACGTGACCCCCACGAGCTTCTTCGGGGTGCGCAGGTAGATCTCGCCGCCGTCGAAGTTGAGCAGGTCCATGCAGACGACGGACATGCCCGACTGGCGCGAGGACTGCACGATGAGCCGCGAGGCGGTGTCGTCGGAGTCGACCAGGTGCACGTCCGGGCCGCCGGCCAGGCGGGCGGCGGCGGCGTTGCGGCTGGAGGTGAGCCCGGCCACGACCGGCGGGTGGATGCCGTCGCGCTTGGCGAGGGCGAGCAGGATCTTGATGACGTGGGCGTCGGGATCCTCGCCCTCGGGCGAGAGCACCACGACGGAACGGGCGGCGGCCAGGTTCATCAGGTCGAGGTCGCGCGGCTCCGTCGGCCTGCCCGTACGGCACACCAGGCGGGTCCTGCCGAGGTCGCCGACGTGCTCGCGGATGTCCTCCTCCATGGCGAGCTTGTCACGGTCCGCCAGCACGGCGATGACCGAGCCCTTCTGGCTGGCCTGGGCCTTGACCAGCTCGGTCACGATGGTGAACATCTGGTCCGACCACCCGAGCACCACCGTGTGCCCGGACTCCACGATCCGCGAGCGCCCCCTGCGCAGGCGGTCCACCTTCTGCTTGAGCCCGTTCGACAGCAGGCCGACGAGCATGCTCACGATGAAGAGCCCGCCCAGCGAGCCGGCGAACATCACCGCCATGTACCCGAGCGAGCCCTTGTCGCTGGCCACCCGGCTCGGGGTGAGCGCGTGCATGAGAGCGATCCAGAGCACCTCGCCGGCGTGCGACACGCCGTCCGGCTCATTGGGCGCAAGCCACAGGGTGAACGCCGTCACCAGCACGATCAGACCCACCGAGACGACCGCGAGCCAGCCGATCAGCGAGGCCGTGCCCTTGGACATGGTGTTGTCGAACCAGTAACGCGCCCGTTCACGGAACGTGACCTTGGACACTTCCCCGATACCTCCGCGTAAGGAGTGATTTCACCCGACGACACAAGGTACCGGTGGATCTTTCGTTCCGCATGACGACAGGTAACGTATCGGCCATGGCGCAGCCCCTCACCCCCGACGATCCGGCGTCACTGGGCGGGTTCCGCCTGTCCGGGCGCCTCGGCGAAGGCGGGCAGGGCGTGGTCTACCTCGCCCATTCCGGCGACGGCGAACCGGTCGCGATCAAGCTGCTCAACACCGGTGACAGAGAGACACGGGCCCGCCTGGCGCGCGAGCTCGAAGCCCTGGAGGGCGTCGCCTCGTTCTGCACGGCGCGCGTGCTCGACGTCTCGACCGACGGGCCGCGGCCTTTCGTGGTCAGCGAGTACGTCGACGGCCCCTCGCTGGCCGACCGGGTGCGGGAACGCGGCCCGCTGCGCGGCGGCGACCTCGAACGGCTCGTCGTCGGCACCGCCACCGCGCTCGCCGCCATCCACGCGGCCGGGATCGTGCACCGCGACTTCAAGCCGGCCAACGTGCTGCTGGGGCCCGACGGGCCGCGCGTGGTCGACTTCGGCATCGCCAGGGCCGAGGGCGCGGCCACCATGACGTCCGGGCTGATCGGCACGCCCGCTTACCTGGCGCCCGAGCAGATCTCCGGCGTGCCCGCCTCGCCAGCCTCCGACGTGTTCGCGTGGGCGACGTCGATGGTGTACGCGGCGTCGGGGACGAGCCCGTTCGGCGCCGACACCGTACCGGCCGTGTTACATCGGGTGCTGCACGCCGAGCCGGACCTGTCGCCGCTGCCGGCGCGGCTGCGGGAGGTGATCGGGTCGTGCCTGGCCAAGGATCCGGCGCTGCGGCCTTCCGCACGGGACCTGATGATGTCCCTGGTCGGCCCGGGCACCATCACTCCCGGCACCATCGCTCCCGGCACCGCCGCTCCCGGCACCGCCGCCCCCGGCACGGCCGCCCCCGGCACCGTCCCTCCCGGCATCGTTACCCCTGGCACCGCTGTCGGCCCCGGCTCCGTTCAAGCTCATCCGCATCATCCGGATCCTCCGCCCGCCGCGTTCCAGGGACAGAGGACGGGACCTCGGGACGGAGGACCTACCGGTCCGCAGGGCGGAGGACCTACCGGTACTGGTCCACAGGACGGAGGGCCGACCGGTCCGCGGTCCCCGGCGGAGACCACGGCGGGCACCTCGCGCCGACCTCCTGGGCGCAACGTGCTGATCGGAGTGGTGGTGGCGATGATCGCCCTGGGCGTGGCCGGCGGCACCGTCCTCATGCTGAACCCTCCGTCCGGCACGAGAGCGGAACGCACGCCGCCGGCCACCTCCACCACCGACACCTCCCCCTCTCCTACGGACTCCCGGACGGCGACGGAGGAGGAGACGACCCCGGAGCCCGCTCCCAGTGAGACGGCGAGCCCGACGGCCAGTGACACGCCGACGGATTCAGGCGAGAGCGAAACGCCCACGGCCGACCCCGACCTGAAGATCCCCGCCGCCTTCGAGGGCGACTGGCGCGGGCACACCACCAGCACCAACCCGATGAGCCCCGGCGGCGCCGACAACGAGGTGGACCTGCGGGAGGGCGAATCCACCGCGGGATGGGCGGAGAAGGGGGCGAGCGCCGACTGCAAGGGCACCATCACGCTGACCAAGGTGGAGCAGACCCGTCTCACCTTCTCCCTGGGCGCGAACGAGGGCGGCTGCGTCCCCGGGACGATCACCCTGGATCGGGACGGAGACGCCCTCACCTATACCTGGCGCGACGTGCCGGGCCTCGGATTGGTGACCCAGACGGGTAAGCTCGAGAAGAACTGAGCGGTTTCGCAGTCAAAACCCTTCGACATCCGGCGCCGAGACGGAGATCATTAACGGTATGTCTGTGATCAGGGAGGTGCCGTTCGCCAGCCCGGACTCCTCCGAGCTTCCGATGAACATCTGGATCGACGACGCCGACTCCGCCATCGACGTCATCGACGCGCTGGCGCTGTCACCGTTCGCGACCGGCACGCAGCCGTGGTCGCGGCTGGCCAACCTGGAGCGGGTGCGGCCCGACGCCACGCTGACCCCCGCGGGCGGTCGCGTGCTGCGCACCGCGCGAGTCGAGGACGGCTCCGAGTCCCGGCTGATCTGCGGCGACGGCTGGACTCTGCGCGTCGTACGCCACCGCAACCGCACCGCGACCGTCAGCGTCACGGCGGTCGACGAGGACCTGGCCAAGACCGTGCTGGCGGAGAGCATCGACGGCGCGGAGGAGGCCGCTCCCGACGTCGACCACATCGAGATGGGCTTCTGGTGGCGCGGCATGCACGGCGGCACCCGGTCGGAGAAGCCGATCACGGCCCAGCCGTGGCCCGAGATCAGCGCCAACTACTCGGCCAAGGTCCGCCCCTCCCTCGACCGGCTGATGTCGATCACCCCGGCCGACGTCAACGGCCGCCTCATCCTGCTCCACGGTGAGCCGGGCACCGGCAAGACCACCCTGCTGCGCTCGCTGGCCAAGCAGTGGCGCGACTGGTGCCAGGTCGACTGCGTGCTCGACCCTGAGCGGCTGTTCAACGAGCCCGGCTACCTCATGGAGGTGGCCGTCGGCTACGACACCGACGAGGACGCGCAGCGCTGGCGTCTCCTGGTGCTCGAAGACTGCGACGAGCTGATCAGCTCGGGTGCCAAGGCGCAGGCGGGGCAGGGCCTCTCACGCCTGCTCAACCTGACCGACGGGCTGCTCGGCCAGGGCCGCGACGTCCTCGTGGCGATCACCACGAACGAGGACCTGGCCCGCCTCCACCCCGCCGTCGTCCGCCCGGGCCGCTGCCTGGCCCAGATCGAGGTGGGCCCGCTGAGCAAGGAGGAGGCGGTCACGTGGCTGGGCTCGAAGGAGGGCGTGGGCCCGTCGGGCGCGACCCTGGCGCAGCTGTACGCGCTGCGAGCGGGCCGCGACATCGTCCCGACCCCCGGCGACGAATCCACCGGCCTCTACCTGTGACCACCCACCCCGCCTGAGCCCTGTCTCCCGCGCTCCCACCGGAGCGCGGGACTCCCCCGAGCCCCGGTCGCCCGGCCCAGCATGACCGGTTCCCCCGGACCGGGCGGGCACTGAGGAGGGCGGGATGAGCGCCAGGCCGAGGTCTGGAGGCGAGTCAGGTGAGGTAGGTGTGCAGCCGGCGCGCCTCGCGGACGAAGTTGTTCGACGCCCGGCGCCGCGCGATCTCCGCCACGCAACCCACCACTCCTCGCGCCCCCGCCCACCGCGCCGCCCGCAGCGCGAACGTGAGCGCCTGCGTGTGCCGGGTGTGCGACCGTTCCCCAGGCCCGGGCAGATAGGCGGTCAGGAACCCCGTCATGATCCCCCACACCTCCCGATGCGCCCCGAGCCCGGCCGCCCCCTCCAGCGTCTCGAACACCGGCCCCGTCCTCAGCCCCGCCCTGCGAACCAGCAGCGCCAACTGCCGCCCCACCTGCTCACCATCGAGATCCCCCCGGGCCGCCATGCCCACCACCGCCCGCGCCCGCTCCCGTGGATCCCCGGACCAGCTCCGATCAGCCACGAAGTACGCCTGCACCAGCGCCACCGCCTCCCCCGCAACCCCACCGCCCGACACCAGCGCCTGAGCCAGTCGCGGCTCGACACGATCCGGACGCCACCGTTCGAGCAGATACGGCACGAGATGAGCCGCCACGACCTCCCGATGAGACGGCATCAGATACGGCCACCCATGCATGCAACCACCGGCCCCCCGCCTCCCGCGAACGACGGCCCCGGTCATCAACTCGTCAACCATCGCCAGGCCGGTCGGCTCCGCCCCAAGAAGCCGTGGCACGAGCGCGTGCACCCCACCTTGGACCGGCTCGCGGTCGTCACGATACGCAACCGCCGCCCCAGATCCCGCCCCCTCCACGGGCAGCCGCATCCCACGGTCATCGCGATAGGCGACGCCCGCACCGGATCCGGACCCTCCCCCGGACACGCGCATCCCACGGTCATCCCCGTCGGCGACCCCCGCACCCGAAGCCTCCCCCTCCACGGACAGGCCCATCCCACGATCATCCCCGTCGGCGACCCATGCCCCAGAACCCGACCCCTCCACGAGCAGGCGCACCCAGGTGATCTCGGCGCGGGGCTCCGGCTGTTCACCGCGCAGCCGGAGGGCCAACGCCTGACCCGCCGCCGAGGTCAGCCGCCCGGCCCGTACGACCACGTCCGGCGCGACCGTACGCGGAACCCGCAACAGCGCCTGCGCCAGGTCGGCCGGCATGGGCTCGACTCCACCGCGCTCATAACCGGCCACCCGCTCGACCAGCCGCCCGGCGTCCACATGCCCGGTCCCCTCGGTGGGCTCAGCCAGCAGGTACGGGGGCAGCGTCCCCGCCACGATCCCGTCGTACACCTCGGCCAGACGCCGCAGCAGGAACAAGTGCGGCGGCGCCACCTCCCCGACCTCCGGCAGCCGTAAATGCCCCCACCCCCGCCTCCCCTTCCTCATCCCCTGCGCCGAACCCCCGACCCCGACACCAGCCGACCCCTTACCCGGTCCCCCGTCCCCCACGGCAAACACACCACCAGCCGACACCCCGGCCGCGCCCGCAATCGGCACACCACTCCCCCACCCGCCACTTACCTGCCCGCCGCTCCCCGGACCACCGCTCTCCAGCCCGCCAAGACCCAGCGCGCCGCTCACCCGACCATCGCTCCCCGGCCCGCCGAGACCAGGGGCGTCGCTCACCTGGCCACCACCGCCCAACGCGCCCCTAACCCGCCCATCACCGGTCAGCGCGCTGCTTACCTGCTCGCCATCGCCCGACCCTTCAATCCCCGGCCAACCGTTCTCCGGTGCGGAGGCGGCGCCGACAGCAGGTCGTGCCATCAGCTCGGTGGAGCCGTTCGCGATCGAGCGGGCGATCTCCTCCACCCACTGCTCGACCTCCGTCCACGGTCCCGGCGGTGGGTCGGCCGCGTGCGGAACCTGCGACAGGCGCGCCTCCAGCCCAACCCGGTCCTGCTCGTACAGCCGCACAACCCCGGCCAGCCACGCCTCCGCGACCTCCCATCTCGTCACCACCGGACGAACGTCCAAATCCGCGGCCGACATCACGGGCGGGGGAAGATCGGGAACCTGCGGCGGCTCAGGCAACGACACTGGCACGAACCCGCCGCCGTCCCGCGCATCAAGGCCTGTCCTCTCCCCGAACAGCTCAGCCAACGTCTCCCCGACCCCCTGCGGCAATACGGCGACCGCCTCCCTCAGCGCCTGCGCCCCCGCGCCCGTGAACCGTCTGGCATGCTTGACCGCCACCCGCACCGCCCGGCCCTGCACGTCACCGGACTCGCAGCCGAACGCCTTCCCCAGCGCCGCCGCCAGCGGATCGAGGTCGGCGTCCGGATGGGCGGCGGCGAACTCGTCGAGCCACGTCAGCCCCGCCGTCAGCAGCTTGCGCTCACCCCTGGCCAGCAGGGCCCGCAACGCCTCCGTCACCTCCGCCGGGTCCGCCTCCCCGAGCCGCCGCACCTGCTTGAGGGCCGTCTCCGCCACGGCCCCTGGCGCGGCGGGCAACAGTCTCAGGTAGTCGCGATGGCGCTCCCTCACCTCGTCGCGCGTAGGCGCGAGCAAATCATGCAGCCGTACGAAGAAGCGCAGATCAGCCGCATGCCCGCCGCGCAGAAACCGCCGCAGGCACCCGTCGAGCAGCACATCCCGACCGATCCTCCCTTCGCGCGCCAGCGCAGTTAGCGCTGTCAGCCAGCCACACCCCGCATCCCCGGTCCGCGCGAAACCCCGGGCCCTGAGCACGGACCCGACGGGGATGGCAGGGCTGGCAGCAGTGGCGCCGGCAGGGTCGGCGGCAGCGAGACCAGCGCGGCTGACCGACCCGGAGAGACTGCGGTCGACAGACCCCAAAGGCCTGGCGGAATCGACGGCCACGGACAACCCGGCAGAGTCGGAGTACTCAGCGTGCCCGGCGGACTCGGCACGCCCGACGGACTTGGAGGGTCCGGCGGACTCGGGACGCCCGGCGGACTCGACGCGCCCTGCGAGCCCGTCATCCCCCGATCCGCCGTCCTCGAAGGATCCGAAGGACCCAGCGTGCCCGGACGACTCCGCGGACTTGGCGGCCCAAGAGGATCCGGCGATGCTTGTCGTAGTGAGGTCGGGGCGGTCGTGGCGCAGGGCCGCGCCGACGCCTTCCGCCTCGAAGAGCCGTGGCAGGAGGTGGTCGAGCAGCGGGTCCGTACGGAGGCTCGCCACGCTGGGTGAATGAGCGGCCCAGGCCACCACGAGAGGATCATGCTCGGGCGGGGTAGCGCCACTGCGCCGCAGCATGGCAAGCACCAGTCCCGAGACAGGACTCGTGGTGACGGCACTCCTGCGCGAGACCGGGCGCAGCTTGAGCGCGGCGCGGACGGCGAGCTCGGCCTGCCAGGCGGGCGGACGGGCCGACAGCACGCGTTCGAGTACGGCGGAGGTGGTGTCACCGCCGTACGCGTCCCAGTGGTCCTGGAGGTCGCGCCGATTGAGCCAGGCGACGACGGCCGCCACGCCGCCGATCGCGGCCGCTCCGGCGACGAGCATGGGGGCCGCCCAGCTCTCGTCCGCGGCCAGGGTCCAGGGCGGGTTCCAGGGGGTGTCCCGCTGCCAGCGTTCGTGAGCGGATACGGTACGGCCGGCGCGGGCGGCCGCGCGTACGTGCTCCCGCCAGGCGGCTTCCGTGACCTGCTGCCGCCTGATCTCGCGAGCCTGACGCCTGGCCTCCGCCCGTTTCCTGGCCACGGCGAGGTAACCAGGAAGCGCCGTGGCGACCTCCCGGCGGGCCCGTTCATCGAGCCGCAGCAGGCGCCCGGCCACCAACTCCAGATCCCCGGTATCGATGGCCGCCACCACGGCGTCCCAGCCCACCTCCACAGGCGTCAAACCCGTCCCAGCCGAGCCCACAGCACTTGAACTGGTCCCGGCCGCCGAGCCTCCGTGCTGCGAACCCATCCCCGCCGAGTTCCCGGCCCGCCAAGCCACCCCCGCTGAACTCCTCCTGATCGAACCCGCCGTCGCCCCTGTGGACGGCGAAGTCGCACCCGTTTCTGCCGATGCCGACTCCCCCGTGCCCCGAGCCGCCGTCTCCCGGACACCTGCCTCCCGGTCGGGCGCCTTCCGGCCCACCGGGGCCGTGGTCGTTCTGCGGGTGATCGGCTGGTCGGCGGTCACGGAGCTGCCTCCACCGCCGTGCGTGCCGTGGTCCGGGTCGTCAGCACGTGCTTGTGCACGCTGCATGAGCCCTTGGGGTCGTGCCACCCCTGGCACGCGCTCTCGCCCGCCCGTGCCCCGAGCGCCGTGCCGGCCACGGCAGGCGGCCCGGATGCGGGCGATGGCAGCGCTGCACCGGATGGCTTGGGGTGGGTCAGGAAGCCGGGTAACGCCGCGTCGCCGGGATTCGAGCTTCCGGGTCTGCTACCGGTCAGCGTGGACGGGCCTGTGCAGGAGAAGGAGAGGCCCGCGCCTGGAGCGGCAAGGTCCGCGCAGAAGGCGGTGAGGCTCCGGCAGGAGGCGGTACGGCCGGTGGAGAAGGTGGTGCGGCCAGCGCCGGAGATGGCGTAGGGGTGTGTCTGCAGTGCGGATGTCATGACCGGCACCATAGAGATGATCACTGACACAATCGGGCCGGCGTGTGACCGGCTGGTACGTAAAACATCCGATGTGCGACATGGAGCACGAAAGCACAATGTGCCTGGTGCTCACCGTCGACCTGGCCCGCGTCGCCTTCACCCGGTTCGCTCTGCCAGAGACCCCTGCGCGCGTGTGGATCGGCGAGGAGCGCGCGATCGGCTTCGAGGCCACCCAGATCGTGCCGTCGTGGACCGCGCGCACCGCGCCCGGTTCCTGGATCGAGGTCGAGTTGCGTGCCAGGACCGCGGCCGGCGGGCTGACCAAGTGGTACGTGATGGGCCGCTGGTCTGAGCACGGCGAGCCGCGTACCTCGGTGCCCGGCCAGGGTGACGAGGACGGGGACGTGGCCGTGGACACGTTCGTGGCCAGGCGACCGGTGGTGGCGTACCAACTGCGGGTGACCCTGCACGGCCCGGACGCCCGCCTGACGGGGCTGGGCGCGATGGCCTCTGCGCCCCCACGACACCAGCCCGATCTCGCCCCGGCCCCACCCACCACGGACCTCCCCGATCCACCCCACCTAGGCACGAACCTTCCCGATCCGTTCACCCCCGGCACAGGCTTCCCCAGTCAAAGACCGGTCGGTCCTGCGATGCCTGGTCCTGCGATGCCTGGTCTCGGGATGCCCGGCCCAGCGGTACCCGACCCTGGGACGCCCGATCCGAGGGTGCCCGGTCCTGCGGTGCCCGGTCCCGCGGTGCCCGGTCCAGCGGTACCCGGTCCAGCGGTACCCCGTCCTGGGATGCCCGGTCCAGCGGTACCCGATCCAGGGATCACCGATCCGGGGTCAGCGGTCGGTGGGGCCGTGGAGTTGGTGGTGCCGCGGCGGTCGCAGCACACGCACGCCGGTCACCACCCCCACCTAGACGGCGGCGGCGCCAACTGGTGTGCTCCCGCCTCGACGGCGATGGTGCTGGAGTTCTGGGGACGAGGGCCGAGCCCAGGCGAGCTGGCCTGGGTGGGTGACGGTGATCCGGCGCCGGGTGTGGATCACGCGGCGGCGGGCACGTACGACGTGAGCTACCAGGGCACCGGCAACTGGGCGTTCAACGTGGCCTACGCGGGCCGATACGGTCTGTCCGGATTCGTCACGCGGCTGCGGTCGGCGGCGGAGCTGGAGCGGTTCGTCCGGGCCGGGATCCCGGTGATCACCTCGCAGTCGTTCAAGTCCCATGAGCTGCCCGGCTCCTGCTACACGACCAGCGGCCACATCATGGTCGTCACCGGCTTCACCGCCGAGGGCGACGTGATCGTGAACGACCCGGCCGCGCCGCGCGACTCCGAGGTGCGCAGGGTCTATCCGAGGGCGGCGTTCGAGCACGTGTGGCTCAGGAGCTCGGGCAGCGGCGGCATCGTGTACGTCGTGCATCCACCCGAGTTCCCCCTTCCTCCCTGTACCAACGGCAATTGGTGAGTTGATGAGCATTCGACCGATCGACGTGGCCCGTACCGACGGAGGCCCCCAGTGGGTCGAGGCGGTGGACACGCCCTCCGGCGTCGAGGTCTGGTGGGACGAGCCGCGTCCGCACGAGGGCGGCCGGCGCTGCGTGGTGCGCCGCCTGCCGGACGGCTCCCGCGTGGACGCGCTGCCCGAGGGGTGGAACGCGCGCAACCGCCTCATCGAGTACGGCGGCCGCTCATGGCGCCCCCTGCCCGGCGGCGGCCTGGTGTTCACGAACTGGTCCGACCAGCGCCTCTACCGTCTGGACGGGGACACCCCCGTGCCGCTGACCGAGGCCGGCCCGTCCCGCTACGGCGACCTCTACCTCCCGCCCGGCCGGGACGAGGTGTGGGCGGTCAGGGAGATCGACGACGCGCGTGACCTGGTGGCGGTGCCGCTGGACGGCGGCCCGACCAGAGTCATCACCAAAGCCCAACATTTCCTGATGAATCCCCGCATTTCGCCCGACGGCCGTCATGTCTCCTGGATCGGCTGGAACCACCCCAACATGCCCTGGGACGGCACCGAACTGTGCGTGGCCGAGCTGCGAGAGGACGGCACCGCCGGCCCGTACCGAGTACTGGCGGGCGGCCCGGCCGAGTCGGTGACGCAGGCCGAGTGGCGCGACGCCACCGCCCTGTACGCGGTCACGGACCCCACCGGCTGGTGGAATGTCCACCTCGTCCCCCTGGACGGCTCCCCCGCCCGCAACCTCACCCCGACGGAGCTGGAGTTCGGCGCCGCCGCCTGGAAACCGGGACTGGCCTGCTTCGCCGTCGCCGACGACGGCCGCCTCGTCGTCGTGCACGGCACCGCCGACCGCCGCCGCCTGGGCGTGCTCGACCCCGCCAGCGGCGAGCTGCGCGAGCTGGGCGGAGCGGCCACCCACTGGGCCTCGACGGTGTCCGTGGCGGGCGGCCGGGCGGCGGCGGTGGGGGCGACGCCGTACACGCCGCTGGAGGTGACGCTCGTCGGCCTGGACGACGGCGCGCACGAGGTGGTGTCGGCGCCCAAGCCGCTCCCCGACCGGGACCTGCTGCCCACTCCCGAGGCCGTGACCGTCGAGGGCGTGCACGCGCACCTGTACCCGCCGGCCGGTGAGCAGGGGCCGAGCCCGTACGTGATCTTCGTGCACGGCGGCCCGACGGGGAACATGCCGATCATGCTCGACCTGGAGATCGCGTACTTCACCAGCAGAGGCATCGGCGTGGCCGTGGTGAACTACGGCGGCTCGACCGGCTACGGCCGCGCCTACCGGGAACGGCTGCGCCACCAGTGGGGCGTGGTGGACGTGTACGACTGCGCCAAGGTGGCGCGCGGCCTGGTGGAGATGGGCCGGGCCGACGCCGCCAAGCTCGCGATCAGGGGCGGCAGCGCGGGCGGCTGGACCACCGTCGCGGCGCTCGTTCACAGTGACGTGTTCGCCGGCGGCGTCGCGCACTACGCGATCACCGACCCGGAGAGCTGGGCGGCCGAGACGCACGACTTCGAGTCCCGCTACCTCGACGGCCTGGTGGGCCCGCTGCCGGAGACCCGGGACCGCTACACGGAACGCTCCCCGCTGCTGAACGCCTTCAAGGCGTCCGGCCCATGCCTCATGCTGCACGGCCTGGAGGACGCGATCGTGGACGTCGGCCAGGCCGAGCGGTTCACCGCCGAGCTCGACCGGCACGGCAAGGAGTGGGCCCTGCTGACCTTCCCCGGCGAGCAGCACGGCTGGCGCAGGGAGGAGACCATCGTCGCGGTGCTGGAGGCCGAGCTGGCCTTCTACGGGCTGATCTTCGACATGGAGACGCCCGGGGTGCCGCCACTGACACTGAAGGGAAGAGCGTGAAGAGCGTCGCCGAGATCTGCTCGGATCTGATCAGGTTCGACACCACCAATCCCGGTTCGGGGGAGCGCCCGGCCGCCGAGTACGTGGCCACGCTGCTGGCCGACGCCGGGCTGGAGCCGGTGGTGTTCGAGTCGGCGCCGAAGCGGACCACGGTCGTGGCCAGGATCGCCGGCGACTCCCCCGACGCGCTGCTCGTGCACGGCCATCTCGACGTGGTGCCCGCCGACCCGTCCGAGTGGCGGATGCACCCGTTCTCGGGAGAGATCACGGACGACTGCGTGTACGGCCGGGGCGCGGTCGACATGAAGGGCTCGTGCGCGATGACCCTGGCCACGGTGCTGGACCTGGCGGCCAGGGGTGTGCGGCCCCGGCGGGACCTGGTGCTGGCGTTCCTGGCGGACGAGGAGGCCACCGGCGACTACGGCTCCCGGCACGCGGTCACCGAGCACCGCGAGCTGTTCGACGGCGTGACCGAGGCGATCAGCGAGTCCGGCGGTTTCAGCGTGGCCGCCGGCGATCACCGGGTGTACCCGATCGCGGTGGGCGAACGCGGCACCGCCTGGATGCGGCTGACCGCGCACGGCGTGGCCGGCCACGGCTCCAGGCCCCCCGTGGACAATCCGGTCGCGACGCTCGTGCACGCCCTGTCGCGGGTGGCCGCCCACCAGTGGCCGGTACGCCTGACGCCGTCGGTCGCGGCGCTCGTCGAGAGGCTGTCGGAGATCACCGGGCAGCCGATCGACCTCGACCGCCTGGACGCCGAGGCGGCCCGGCTGGGGCAGCTCGGCAATCTGTTCAAGAGCCAGATCCGCAATTCGGCCAACCCGACGATGCTGGACGCCGGCTACAAGGTGAACGTGGTGCCCTCGACGGCCGGGGCCCACGTGGACGGGCGCTACCTGCCGGGGCTGCAGCAGGAGTTCCTGGAGACGATCGACGAGCTGCTCGGCCCGAAGATCACCCGGGAGTTCGTCAACCTGGAGGACGCGCCGGACGCGCCGTACCCGTCGGCGTTCTTCGACGAGCTGGCGGGCGCGCTCGTGGCCGAGGACCCGCGGGCCCGGCCGGTACCGTACGTGATGGCAGGCGGCACGGACGCCAAGTCGTTCGCCAGGATCGGCATCAAGGGGTACGGCTTCGCGCCTCTCATGCTCCGGCCCGATCTCGACTATTTCGGGATGTTCCACGGCAAGGACGAGCGGGTGCCGGTTGAGGGCCTGGAGTTCGGCACCCGGGTCCTCACCCGCCTGCTCACCTGATCCCCACAGTTCGAAAAAACCGAAAAAGACGCCTAAGGCATACCAGCTGCCCCCACGCTGAGTCGGGCATGCACCGCATGCCCGACTCAGCGGACGTTTGCTCCACTCCCACCCGCGTACCGGCGTCCAACCGGCAGCGCAGGATAGTGGAACAAAGCATTCCGTTCTGATAGAGTGAAGACACACGAACGGAAGGGCTCCTCATGAGCAGCAAGATCGTCACCGGCTGGACCGCCCTCGACGCCGCCCACGACGCGCTGCGCCAGGCCGTGAGCGGCGTGGGCCAGGACGACTGGACCCGCGCGACGCCCTGCGCCGGCTGGAACCTCGCCCAGGTCTTCCAGCACGCCGTCGGCGACCAGATCGGCTTCGCCTCCGCCCTGACCGGCGAGCCCGGCCCTGCCTTCAACCCGTTCGAGCCCTCGGGCGAGCTGGACGGGGACCCGGCGGCGGTCCTGGAAGACGCCCTGGGCCGCTCGGCGCGGGCGTGGGCCGGGGTGGACCGCGAGGCGGAGGAGGTGCCGACGCCGGTGCCGCCGCACAAGATGTCACCCTGGTCCGGCTCGGCGGCGTGCGCGCTCGACGCCGGCGTGCACGCCTGGGACATCGCCATGGCGACCGGCCAGTCATCGCCGCTCACCCCCGAGCTGGCCCGGCCGCTGATGAAGGTGGCCAAGGAGATCGTCGAGCCGCTGCGCGCGTGGGGCGCCTACGCCGCCGCCCTCACGCCGGAGGAGGGCGACGACGACGTGGCCGCCCTCCTGCGCTACCTCGGCCGCGACCCCCACTGGACCGCCGCCTGAGAGAGCTGTGGCGTACGACCGGCCCATCGGCGCCCCGTCACCCACCCGGGTGACGGGGCTTTCCCCCACTCGGCCAGGGTGCGGCGCGCGCTGGAGTCCTATCCCGACGGCGGGGCGACAACCATCATGCGCCGGGCGGGTAGCCGGCCAGCAGCTCGCGCACCTCGCGTACCTCACGATGCCGGGCGAGCCGGTCGAGCACGACCGTGGCCCGGAGCGAGGTCCGGTCGCTGGCCACGTGGGCGGACATCTCCAGCATGCGGAGCCTGCCGTGCCGCCTCCTCCGGCTCGTTCGCGTCGGCCAACGCCACGGCGAGCCACGACAGATAGAGCGCGAGCTCCCGGGCGTGAGTCGTGTCATACCGGCTCAGCACGTCCGTGAGCAGGGGAACGGCGCGGAGCGGGCGGCGCAGCTCCGTGTAGACGCGGGCCTGCATCACCCGCAGCTCGCCCGGATCGACCCAGTAGAGGTAGGCCGGCTCATCACGTCCGCGGGTCAGGGCGAGCGCGTCCCTGGCCTCGCCGAGGGCGCGCATCGCGGCTTGGGCGTCGCCGTCGCGAGTGTGCGCCCAGGCGAGCCGATCCCACGCCAGCGCGCGGCTCCGAGCCGGCCCGTGCGGCCCGGCCGCCTCGACGGCGGCAAGGGCCAGAGCGACGCTGTCCGCCGGGTCACCGGCGTTCGCCACCTGGTAGGCCAGCGAACCGATCAGGTTGGATTCGAGCGTGGCGTCGCCGGCCTCGCGGGCGGCGCTGACACCGAAGCGGTAGGTCCGCTCCGCCTGCTCGTGCCGCCCGGCGTCCGAGGCGATCCATCCGGCGATCTGGGCCGCCTCGCCGATCACGGTCAGCAGGGCGCGGCCGACCTCCTCCGGGTACGCGGCCTCGCGGTAGGTGCGCACGACGCCGTCGAGCTCGCGGAAGGCAGGGCCGATGAGGTCCTCCCCGCCGAGCACGTCGTCGGCGAGGCGCATCCCGTGAACGCGGGCGGCCAGGTCCTCGACGGTACTGCGCCCGATACGACGTCCCGCCCTGGCAACGAGCGGGTTCCTCTCGGGCAGGATCGCCGTGAGCACTTCGTCGTGGAGCTGCCTGGCCATCTCCTTCTGCGAGCAGAACCGCGCGTTGCGTTCCGCCTTCAGGCGAACGGCCCATGCCGATGCCGGCTTGCGCTCATCCTTCATGGCTACCTCACGGGCTGAGGGCTCTCTTCCATCGCGATCGCTGTCACAACGCGACGGACGCACGCATCGCGAGCGCCCGAAGCCCGGACAGGTGGCTGTGCGGATCCCGATGCAACAGATCTTCGATGACCCGGCGGGGGCCCGGCCGTCGCACCTCGGAGGGCGCGATCTTCTCCGCGACGAGCAGTGCGCGGACGGCACGGTCCGTCTTCCCCCACAGCGTGTACGCCTCGGCGCTGCCGGTGTAGTACGAGGCCCGCCGCTCCACCGTGGGGATGTCTTCGGGCGAGATGGCACGGGCATGCTCGATCGCCATGCCGGCATCGCCCAGCACGATGGACACGCCAATTCGGTACGTGACCACGTGCCCGGCCGACAGCACCAGCTTGGGCGCCTTCCGCGACGCCTCGGCGGCCTCCTCCAGCATGGCCAGCGCGCTGTGCCGGTCCTCCATCCGTGCGGCGGCGACAGCACCGGTGGACATGAGCGCCCCGTACGCACCCCACGCGGCCGGCGGCGCGTCGGCCAGCCGCGGGCGCAGAAGGTCAGCCGCCCGCGCGGTGAGGTCGCGCGCCTTGGCGTAGTCGGCGGCCCGGTGGAACAGAGACACCATGTCGCGGCGGGCCTCGGCGAGTGCGCGCAGGTCGCCACTCGCCGCCGCGGCCTGCTCCCCCTGATGGGCCGCCACCCACGCGTACGGCGGCGCCGACAGCTTGATCAGCGTCAGGGCCGCGAGGTGGTACACCTGGGCGGCCAGGGCCTGCCCGGCCGGATCCGTTGCCGCCCGGGCAACGGGGATCAGCCCGGCGAGGTCGTCGGCGAGGCCGGCGTATCGGGTCGCGGTGAAGTCGCGGCGGGCCCGGGCGACGGCCTGGCTGAACGACTGCATCGGCATCCCGCACCTGCTCGCCGAGCGCCCCCGCTTCCTGGAGGGCATCGAGCGGCTCTCGGACATGGCCGCCGTGCTGCCCAAGCCGCGCAGCATCGACGACGGCGCGCTTCGGCAGATCAACTCCAGGGTGCAAGTCGACGACCTCGACCGCGATCGGCTCGCCGATCCCGAACAGGCCCTCGCGTACGTCGAGTCACGCGCGCCCGGTCGCGACCTGATCCTGCTCGACGTCGGCGGCTACTTCGCACCCGCCCTGGAGCACTTGCACACGCACTTCTCCGGCCGCCTGCTCGGCGTCGTCGAGGACACCGAGAACGGCCACCAGCGCTATGCCGCGCTCGACAAGGTGCCCGTGCCCGTCTTCTCCGTGGCCCGCTCACCGTTGAAGGACCCGGAGGACTACCTGGTCGGCCAGTCCGTCGTATTTTCCACCGAGGCCCTCGTACGACGCCGCGACGACATCCTCAACGGCCGCCCGGCCTGCGTCATCGGGTACGGCAAGCTGGGCCGGTCCATCGCCGAGATGCTGCACGCCAAGCACGTAGGCGTCACCGTCTACGACATCGATCCGATACGCCGCGTTCAGGCGCTGTCCCAGGGCTACCGCACCGCAGGCACGCTGTCCGAGGCGCTCGGCGACGCCGGCATCATCATGTGCGCGACCGGCAACCACGCCTTGAGAGAGGACGACTTCACCCGCGTCCCGAACGGGGCCTACATCGCGTCCGTCACCTCGAGCGACGACGAGCTGGAGCTGACGGCGCTGACGGGCCTGTACACGCGCACCCCGGTGAACGACCAGATCACGCGGTACGCGCGTACCGGCCACTACTTCTACCTGCTCGCCGACGGGGACGCGGTCAACTTCCTGCACGGCGCTTCGGTGGGGACGTTCATCCTCCTCGTGCAGGCGGAGATCCTCGCCGCTCTGGGCCTGCTGGCCGGCGGCCGACATGATCCGGGCATGTGGGAGGTTCCTCCGGAAGTCCGGCAGTCGATTGCGGCGACCTGGCTGACCTACTTCCATGGGGTGTCATGACCGTCTCTCTCGCCGAGATCCGCGGCGTTCTGGCCCGCTATCTCGACGCCCACCCTGATCGTGCACCCGGCGTCGCCCGGCTGACCCACGCGCTCGTCCCGGGGCGGGATCTCGCCTCGCGCAGCACGTTCCCGCTCCATGTGACGGCGAGCGCTGCCGCGATCGACGGCACCGGCCGCGTGCTGATGATCCACCATCGGGCGTTGAACCGCTGGCTGCTGCCCGGCGGCCACGTCGAGCCCGGCGACCACAGCCTGTACGGCGCCGCGCTGCGCGAACTGGAGGAGGAGACCGGCATCCCGTGGCAGCACGCCGTCTCCCCGCCGGCGCATGACGTCATCCCCGTGGACGTCGATGTCCACGAGATCCCTGCCAACCCGGCCAAGCCGGAACCAGCCCACTGGCACGCGGACTTCCGGTTCGCGTTCTGGGTGAAGGACACGCCCATCACCCTGCAGACCGAAGAGGTCACCGCGTTCGGCTGGCGAAGCCCGGCCGACCTGCCCACCGTCCGCCTCGCGGACAGCGTCGGCGCGATTTGAACCTGCACACGGTCGGTGCCGGGAACAGCGCTCTGATCAGGAGAACACCGTCTTCGGGCGCTCCTCAAGCTCCCCGTCGACGTAGATGTCGAGCTTCTCGTTGTAGAACGCGACCAGCCCAGCCACCTTCTCGCTCTCCGGCAGTGGTGTGCGGTAGGACCAGGCGAGGTCCTTCTGGCCGTTGACCGTCCAGTATTCGGCGCTGCCTTTGTACGGGCAGTGGGTGACGGTGTCGGTGTGCTCCAGCAGGTCGAGGCGTACGTCCGTCTTCGGCAGGTAGTAGCGGGCGGGCAGGCCCGTCTCGAAGAGGATGCGCGGGCTGTGGGAGTCGGCGACGGTGACGCCGTCCACCTCGACCCGCACGTGGCGCGAGCTGCTCAGGATGTCCACCCTCGTGTACGGGTTGCGCGGGTGGACGAACACCTCCTCGTCCTCCTCGAACCAGGCGTCCATGGCGTCCCAGTCGAAGCGGACGTGGCCGCGGATCTGCTCCAGCGGCGAGTCGGGATAGGCCAGCGCCCCGTCCACGGCCTCGGAGGACCCGGACGTGACCGTGTAGACCACCGCGTCGCCCCTGCTCGGCGAGTGCTGGGTGGCCCCGGTGGGCTTCAGCGCGGACTCGTCCACGTCCGCGAGCGGGAAGTAGTAGGCGGGATAGTACGGGACTTCCCAGACGAGCAGGGCGGAGGTGGTGTCGGCCACCACCCGGCCGCCGAGGTAGGTCCGCACACGCTTGGCGGTGCGCTCCACGCGCACCCGGCCGCGGTTCGTGACATCCATGTTCGCGGCAACCCCGGCGGTTCCCTCCCTATTCCGGGACGGAATCAGCTGAGGCCGAAGGCGCTCAGAGTGGCCCAGGTGGTGAGCGTGCCCACGGCGGTGCCGGCGGCGACCTGGGGCCAGGTGTGGTGCGTGAGCCGTACCCTGGCCCAGCACACCAGCGCCACGACGGCGGCTCCGGCGAGCACGGCCGGCCACACGGGCAGGACGTGCGCGAACACCACCACCGTGCCGGCGGACACGGCGGCGTGGAAGGAGATCTTCCACCGCAGGGTGATGGGGACGGTCACCGCCAGCGCCACCAGCATCGCGGTCACGGTCGCCACCAGCAGGGTGGGCGCGCCCATCAGGACGAGCAGGGCCAGCGCCACCAGCACGGCCGCGGCGGCCGCGAGCAGCGGGCCGGTGCGGCGGGCGCGGTCGACGATGTGGTGGGAGTCGAGGCGTCCCGAGCGCACGCCCAGCGCGATCACCGCCGCCGGCACGCCACCGCAGAACGCCGACGCCACCAGGCCCCAGGCGGCGCCCCTCCACCCCTGGGCGAGCAGTCCGACCAGCGGTGGCATGACGATCACCAGCACCTGGGGCGCCAGCAGGTTCGTCACCCGTCTGGCTACGAGGTCGGCTGTCATGTCACGACAGATTACGCGATCATGGCCGATGAGCTGCCTAGCAACCCGCCCTACGGCCCCTCACCCCTCGGAGTACGTCATCCGTCGCACGCCCCAAGTGCGCGTACGTGGTGGGGCCGTGTGTGGTGTCG
Source organism: Nonomuraea fuscirosea (assembly GCF_035917475.1). Classification (NCBI taxonomy): domain Bacteria; kingdom Bacillati; phylum Actinomycetota; class Actinomycetes; order Streptosporangiales; family Streptosporangiaceae; genus Nonomuraea; species Nonomuraea fuscirosea. The sequence goes on from NZ_CP109074.1 coordinate 5,858,840, forward strand.
TGGGCGTCGCGTTCGTGGCGGTGGTGGGAACGCGGGTCAGCCCTTGCCTGCGGCGTTGACGATGCGGGTGGTCGAGCGGTCGGGGATGGCCTCCAGCTCCCAGCACTCCGCCCCCAGGATCGCGGCCGCCGCCGCGCGGGCGCCGGCGTGCGGGTCGCCCGCCGTGTGGGCGAGCGCGGCCGGGCGCATCGGGGCGAGCAGGTCGATGTAGTCGTCGGGCCCGTGCGCCCCGGGCGGCCCCTTGACCACGAAGACCCCCGTCACGAACCGGAGCGCGGCGAGCACCTCGGCTCGCTCCGCCGACGGGTTGAACGGGCGGGTCGGCCCCTTCCACGCGCGCACGCGCGGATCGTCCTCGACGCCCACGACCAGCGGCAGCCCGCGCGCCGCCACCGCGCCGAGGTAGCGCACATGGCCCACGTGCAGGATGTCGAAGACGCCGGTCACGACCGCCGCTCCCGGCAGCTCGTACGGCTGCACCCAGACGGCCTCCAGGCTGCTCACGCGACCTCCTGTTCCCCCACGGGCCTAGACGACTCGTCGATCGCAGCGTACTCGGTCGGCGTCCCCACCCGCGAAACCGACCTCCCCGGGGGTAAATACGGACCTTGGGAAAGCCCATTCCTACCTTTTCGCGATAATCTCCACCCCACCCCTGGCGCGTCTCATAACGTCGCCGGTTCTGGGGGAGGTCACCGTGGCAGCGCCGATTCCGCACCACGCAGATGAGGACGACCGGCCGGATCCAGGTGATCACGTGGTCCGGCTGCGCGGGGTGCCCTCCCAGGTGTCCAGGGCCAGGGAGCTCGTCACGGCGGTGCTGGGCCGCGATCATCCGCTCTACGACGACGTGGTGCTGCTCACCAGCGAGCTGGCCACGAACGCGATCCTGCACACCAGGTCCGGCGCCGGGGGCTCGTTCACGGTGACGGTGGCCAGTTCGGAGACGGGGGTGCGGGTGTTCGTGTCGGACGCCGGCTCCGACGGGCCGCCGTGCGTGTGCCGGACGAGCACGCAGTCCACCAGCGGCCGCGGCCTGCCGCTGATCGAGGCGCTCAGCCACCGCTGGGGCTTCACCCGCGAGGCCGGCACCACGACCGTCTGGTTCGAACTGCTGCGCGCCCACGTGCCCGCCGGCGTCGCCGTCTGACTGTGCCGACGCGTCAGGTGCGGCCGTTCAGGGTGTCGAGGAAGCGCCGCTCGAAGGCGGCGGTGCCGGCCGCGGTGCCGTACTGGAGCAGGCGGCCGGAAGGTGACAGTACGGTACGCCCGGCCGAAGGGCCGTCGGTCACCACGTCGACGCGCCCGGCGGTGAACGTGACGTGCCCGGGGTGCACGGCGCTCATCGCGGCCAGCGGGTCCCACCAGTAGAGCAGGCCGGCGTCGATCAGCGGCCGCACCTCGGGATGGGTGACGATCTCCAGTACGGTGTCCGCGGCCGCGGCGCCGTGGTCGGCGGCGAGCCGGTCCAGGAAGGCCGCGGTGATCGGCACCTGGTTGGCGGCGTCGAGCGACACCATGCGCACGCTCCCGCGGCTGCGGGTCAGCGCGGCCCGCGCGGCGGCGGGATCGAGCCAGTAGTTGAACTCCTGGCTCCCGTCGAACTCGGGCGGCGTGCCGCAGCACAGGTTCCCGCCGACGGCCACGGCCCCGCCCATCGTGGTCAGCCGGGCGGCGGAGTACGGCAGCGCTTCGGCCACGTTCGTCAGCGGGCCGGTGGCGACGATCTGGATCGAGGGCTCGGCCCGTACCAGCCGCCTGATCAGTTCGGGGGCACGGGTCCGCGACGGCGTCTCGTCGCCGGCGCAGCCGGGGGTGGCCGCGGTGAGCACCCGGTCGAACAGCTGCCGCAGGTCGGCGGGGAAGGAGTTGGGGCCGGTGGCCGGGGAGTCGGCGACGGCCACGCCGCGCAGGCCGAGCCGCTGGGCCAGGCACCTCGCGTGCCGGATGGCCCGGCCGGGTAACCCGGCGCCGGCCTCGGTGACGGTGATGGCGCGCAGGTCGATCCGCCCGGCCCTGTGCTCCTGGGACAGGTAGGCCAGGGTGGCCGCGTCGTCGAAGTCCATGTCGGTGTCGAAGATGACGGCGGGAGGCCGGGGCATCGCCCGAGCATCCCCCGCCAGGGCCGGCTGCGCGGGCGCCGCCAGGGCCGCCAGGACGAGGATGAGGGCCGGCAGGATTCTCTTCATCGGTTTCCCCGGATTCGCGAGACAGGTGGGCGACCGGAACCCACCCTGACACGAAGAAACGAGCGCCGGGGTTTCAGATCGGCTTCATGGCCGCTTCACCGCCGTTCTCCGGGGTTCCTGGCCCGAGGGGCGCGTCGTAGCGTTGCCTCCCGTCCGGTCCTACGGTGGGGAGACAACGATGGGGAAGTTCGGCAGAGCGGCCGTCGCGGCGATCATCTCGGGCGCGGCGCTGGCGGCGTCCTGCGCGTCGCCGGCACAGGCCGCGACCGGCACAGAGACGAGCAGCGCGGCCGCCGCGGAGTGTTACGCGAGCAGCGGGAACCTCTACTGCGGCAACGCGGCCAACGCGCTGATCTACGCGTCGCCCGGCTACACCAAGCCCGGCGGCAACCCGGAGACCGTGGTCGACCGCCTGCTCACGACGGTCAGCTACTTCAAGTGCTACGTCTCCGGCCAGCGGCACGGCGGCGGCAACAGCATCTGGTACTACACCTACGGCGACGTGACCGGCCGCTGGGGCTACGTGGCCGCGGTCAACGTGTGGACGTCGACCGACCCGTACCCCGGCGTCGCCCACTGCTGACCGGGCGGATGCTCACTCGCAGGACCGCAGTCTGCGGCGCAGGTGGGCCCGCTCGGGCTCGGTGCCAGCCGTGGCGAGCGCCTCGCGGTAGGCCGCGGCCGCCTCGTCGCGGCGGCCCAGCCGCCGCAGCAGGTCGGCCCGGGCCAGCGCGTACGGGTGGTAACCGCGCAGCCGCTGCTCCCCGGCCAGCTCGTCGAGCAGCGCCAGCCCCGCTTCCGGCCCGTCGCGCATGGCCACCGCCACCGCCCGGTTGAGCGCCACCACCGGGGAGGGCGCGAGCGCGAGCAGCACGTCGTACAGGGCCACGATCTGCGGCCAGTCGGTGGCCGGCCAGTCGGGGGCCTCGTCGTGCAGGGCGGCGATGGCGGCCTGCACGCCGTACGGCCCTGGCGAGCCGCCGGTGAGGGCGGTGACCACCAGCGCCTGCCCCTCTTCGATCATCGGCCGGTCCCACAGCGCGCGGTCCTGGTCGCCGAGCAGCACCAGCTCGCCGCCGGGGCCGATCCTGGCGGCGCGGCGGGCGTGGGTGAGCAGCATCAGGCCGAGCAGCCCGGCCACCTCGCGCTCGCCGGGCAGCAGCCGGCGCAGGATCCGGGCCAGCCGGATGGCCTCCTCGGCCACGTCGACCCGGAGCAGGCCGGGGCCCGAGCTGGCCGCGTACCCCTCGGTGTAGATCGAGTAGATCACCTGGAGCACGCCGGGCAGCCGGTCGGGCAGCTCGTCCGCGCCCGGCACGCGGAACGGGATGCGCGCCTCGCGGATCTTCTTCTTGGCCCTGACGATCCGCTTGGCCATGGTGGCGGGCGGGAGCAGGAGGGCGCGCGCGACCTCCGGGGTGGTGCGGCCGGCCAGGCAGCGCAGGGTCAGCGCGATGCGGTCCTCGGCGGGCAGGGCGGGGTGGGCGCAGGTGAAGAAGAGCTGCAGCCGCTCGTCGGGCAGCTCTTCTCCGGCGTCGGCGGCCGGGGCGGGGGCGGCGCGGTCGGCCTCGACCTGGAGGACGGCGAGGCGGGCGGCGTACGCGCGGTCGCGCCGCAGCCGGTCGACGGCCTTGCGCCTGGCGGTGGTGAGCAGCCACGCGCCCGGCTTCGACGGGACCCCGCCGGCCGGCCAGTGCACCAGCGCCGCCTCGATCGCCTCCGAGGCGACCTCCTCGGCCAGGTCCAGATCGCCGAAGCGGCGGACCAGGGCGGCGAGCAGCCGCCCCCGCTCCTCACGGAAGACCGCCTCCACGGAGGTCCCCACCTCCTCGACCGGCCCCGTCGCGTCCATCGGGTCCTCGCCCACAGCCGCCGTCACCCCCACGCCTCCGGCCAGGTCGCGTCAGTCGAAGTCGGCGATCGGGCGGACCACGACCGAGCCGCCGCCGCGCGCCCCCGGGCAGCGGGCCGCCCAGTCGAGCGCCACGTCGAGGTCGGGCACGTCGATCACGTAGTAGCCGCCGAGCACCTCCCGCGTCTCGGCGAACGGCCCGTCGGTGACGGCCCGCTCCCCCGACGCGTTCACCCGGACGACGGTGGCCGTGGTCAGGTCGGCCAGCGAGTGGCCCGAGACGTGGACGCCCGACTCCCTGACGCTCTTGTCATAGGTCACCCACTCCTCGAACGACGCCGCCTCGGGGTCCGGCTCGTCCTGCGGCGTGGCGGGGCTGTTGATGAGCAGCATGTACTTCATATCGGCTCTCCTCGTGTCGTCGATCGTACGGCGCCGTCCGCCGCTTCCCTATGACGACGAACGGCGCCCCGGCAGAAGGACAGGCCCGGGAAGAAGTTTTCAGCCGTCGAGCCGGCACAGCCCTTCGGCCAGCGCCTTGGTCGTCAAGCGCGTGCGGCTGTCGCAGCCCAGCTTGGCGAAGATGTGCTCCAGATGCGTGGTGACCGTGCGGACGCTGAGCACGAGCGCCGCCGCGATCTGCGGGTTGGAGTCGCCCGCCGCCACCCGGGTGAGCACGTCGAGCTCACGGCCGGTCAGCTCGTACGGCAGCACGCACGGCCGCTCGGCCGCCACCGCCCCCTGCAGCGTGCCCTGGTATCCGACGCCCGCCCGCAGCAGCCGCACCTCGTGCCAGCGGCCGTCGGCGCCGAGCCAGAGCCCGTGCCGGCTGAGCTCGCGCGAGTCGATGAACTCCCGCGCGCAGGCGGCCATCGCCGGGTCGTCGCACAGCGCGGCCGAGATCTCGCGGCCCGGCACCTCGCGCCGCGTGCCGAGCCGGTCGAACGCCACCGCGCGGTAGTCGGGCGGCAGCCCCACCGGGTCGATCACGCACCGGTTGAGGTCGGTGAGGTGGGCCAGCATCGGGCTGACCGCGCTCACCAGGGCTCCGGTGCGACGGGGGAAGGCGTCTCTGGTCGCAAGGTGCAGCAGCCCCGTGTAGCGGCCGTCGTCGAGGAAGAGCGGCGCCGTCAGCCCGGCCCGCCAGCCGTAGGGGGCCAGGTGGCGGCGGAAGTAGCGCTCGGTGCCCGGCTCGGGCATGCCGACCGGCGCGCGGGTGGCCCTGGCCCTGCGGCAGGCCTCGAGTCCGGCGTACTCCTCCGCCGCGTCGTGGTCGATGCGCGGATGACCGTCGGAGACGACGCTGTGGTGACGCCCGGTGGCGGGGTCGTAGGCGACGAACTCGTAGGCGTCGAGCGGGATCACGCGGCGCAGCGCCGCCATCGCCCCGTGGGCCCCGCCGCCGCCCGCGACCTGGTAGCCGACCTCGGCGAACGCCCGCACCTGGCGCGCGTCCACGGTGATCCCGCCGTCCGCGCCGCCACGGTCCACGCCGCTGTGGCCTCCGCCGCTACGGCTCATGCAGCTCTTTATATCATTTGCCGAAATCAGCCCGTGGCTTTGCCGAATCCCGGCCGAGGACAACCCCGGAGGCCGGGTGCTAGGGTCGTACCCATGCAGCGCGCTCTCGTCACGACGACGCCGGACACCGTCCCGGCGCGCTGATCGCATGCTTCCCGGGCGGACGCCCGGGAGCCTGGTCGTTCGCCCTTTCCCTGGAAAGGATGATCATGAACGACCATCGCAGGCTCGGCCGCGAGCTGGGCATCTTCGACACCGACCCGCTGATCGGCTCCGGCCTGCCCTACTGGCTGCCCGCCGGCGCCGCGGTGCGCAAGGCGATCGAGGACTACGTGTACGAGCTGGAACGCCGCAACGGCTACCAGCACGTCAACTCGCCGGTGCTGGGCAAACGCGAGCTGTACGAGCGATCGGGCCACTGGGCCCACTACGCCGAGGACATGTGGCCGCCCATGCGGGTGGGCGGGGAGGAGTTCGTGCTGCGGCCGAGCCTGTGCCCGCACCACGCGCTGATCTGCCGCTCGCGCCCGCGCAGCCATCGTGACCTGCCGCTGCGGATCGCCGAGCTGGGCGGCATGTACCGCTCCGAGCCGTCCGGGGTGCTCGGCGGGCTGTCCAGGGTGCGGGCCATCCAGCTCAACGACGGCCACGTCTTCTGCGCGCCCGAGCAGGCCGCGCGGGAGGTGTCGGCCGCGCTCGACCTGATCGAGGCGGCGCACGACCGGCTGGGCATCCAGGCCGCCCGCTACCGGCTGTCGCTGGGCGGCGAGGGTGCCAAGTTCGTGGACGACCCCGCCATGTGGGCGCGCTCGGAGTCGCTCCTGCGCGAGGTGCTGGAGGAACGAGGCCGCGCGTACGACGAGGAGCGCGGCGAGGGCGCCTTCTACGGTCCGAAGATCGACATCCAGATCGCCGATCCGGCCGGCCGCGAGTCCACCCTGTCGACCGTCCAGGTGGACTACTTCCAGCCGGAGCGCTTCGACCTGCGTTACGCGGGCGGCGGGCGGCCCGTCATGGTGCACCGCAGCGTCGTCGGCGGCATCGAGCGGCTGGTCGCGCATCTGGTCGAGGTGCACGGCGGCGCGTTCCCCGCCTGGATGGCGCCCGTGCAGGCCGTGGTGCTGCCGCTGTCGGACGCCGAGCGGCCGGCCGCGGACGAGGTGCTGCGCCGCTGCCTGGCGGCGGGGCTGCGGGCGGAGCTGGCGCCGGCCGACCGGGGCAGCCTGGGGGCCAGGATCAGGGCACACCGGCTGGTGCCGTACCAGCTCGTGGTGGGGCCGCGTGAGGCGGCGAGCGGGGGCGCGTCGGTGCGGATGCGCGACGGGAGCCAGGCCGGGGAGGTGCCGGTCGAGCAGCTCGCCGCAGGATCGCGGCCGTTCGGCTGATCGCTGGAGATCAATCTAATAACGGAGGGTTCCCTGAGCGCGTAACCGGCTCGTACAGTCCCTGCAACGCCGTGTCGGGGAGGAAGATCTTGACCGAGCTGAGCGACCGCGAGGCCGAGTTACTTTCGGCACACGAGCAGGAGCGTCCGGCCCGGCGCCTGGGCGGGCCGCTCCGGCTCGGCGTGTGGGTCGTGGGCGGCCTGCTGTCGGTCTATTCGCTGCTGGTGGTGTTCCGCCCGGTGGAGGCGATCGAGCACCGGATGACGTTCCTGGCGGTGGCGCTGCCGCTGGTCTTCCTCTGCTACCGCTCGGGGCTGGCCGCGCGGGTGCGCCGGCTGCTGCGGCGGCCCCCGCCCGCCCCGCGTGAGGGCGGGGCGGAGTGGCCGACCGTGGCCGACTGGCTGCTGGCCGCGGCGTCGCTGGCGGTGCTGCTCCATCCGCTGGCCGACATGGACGCCTTCCGCGAGCGCGGCTCCGGCGCGGCGATGACCGACCTGGACATCGTGGCGGGCGTGGTGCTGACGGTGCTGCTGCTGGAGGCGGTGCGCAGGACCGTCGGCGCGATCTTCTCCGTCATCTGCGTGCTGTTCCTGCTCTACACCTACTACGTCGCGGCGCTGCCGATCGACTGGATCGTCTCGCAGCTCTACACCGGCACCGAGGGTTTCTTCGGGGTGCCGATGCAGGTCGCCGCCAGCTACATCATCCTGTTCACGATCTACGGCGCGGTGCTCGACCACTCGGGCGCGAGCAAGTTCTTCATCGACCTGAGCTTCGCCGCCTTCCGCAGATCACGGGCCGCCCCCGGCCGCACGGTCACCACGGCCGGATTCCTGCTCGGCACCGTCTCCGGCTCGGGCGTGGCCACCACGGTCAGCCTGGGCAGCGTGGCCTGGCCCGTGCTGCGGCGGGCCGGCTATCCGAAGGAGGCGGCCGGCGGGATCCTCGCGGCCGGGGGCATCGGCGCCATCCTGTCGCCGCCCACGCTGGGCGCGGCGGCGTTCATCATCGCCGAATACCTCGGTACGGGGTATCTCCAGGTCCTGCTGTACGCGACGATCCCCACGATCCTGTACTACCTGGGCATCTTCCTGGCCATCGAGATCGACTCGCGCCGCTTCGGCACCCACACCGTGGACGTGGACGCGCCCAGGATCGGGCGGCTGCTGCTGCGCTTCGGCTACCACTTCAGCTCGCTCATCCTCATCGTCGTGCTGATGGCGATGGAACGCTCGGCGTTCCAGTCGGTGGTGATCGCCACGGCCGTCGCGTTCCTGCTGTCGTTCCTCGACCCGAAGCACCGGATGGGCCCCAAGCGGGTGGGGCAGGCGCTGGCCAAGGGCACCCTGGAGGTGCTGCCCGTGACCGCGGTCTGCGCCGCGGCCGGCATCATCGTCGGCGCCATCACGCTGACCGGCCTCGGCCAGCAGCTGGCCGACATCATCATCGGCGTCGGCGCGGGCAACCTGGTCATCACCACCGTCATGGCGGCGCTGGCGGTGCTGCTGCTCGGCCTGGCCGTGCCGGTGACGGCCAGCTTCATCATCACGGCGGTCATCATCGCGCCGGCGCTCTTCGAACTCGGGGTGGACCGGCCCGAGGCGTACATGTTCATCTTCTACTACGCGGTGCTGTCGGAGGTGAGCCCGCCGACCGCGCTGTCGGCCGTCGCGGCGGCGGCGATCACCGGCGGCAACACGTACAAGACCATGATGATGACCTGGCGTTACACGCTGCCCGCCTTCCTGGTGCCGTTCGCCTTCGTGCTGACGCCGAACGGGCAGGCGCTGCTCGGGCAGGGACCGATCGGGACCGTGCTGCTGATGACCGCCGTCTCCGCGGTCGCGGTCGCCGCCCTGGCCGTGGCCACGGGCGGGATGGCCGCCTGGCCGGAACGCCTGCTGGCGGCGGTGGCCGCCGTGCTCCTGCTCTTCCTCGAACCCGTTCCCATCGTCGCCGGTCTGGCCGTCCTGGCGGTGGCCGCCGTCGTGCATCTCGTCAGAAGAAGGAGAAGGGACCCAGCGTGAAGCGGATACTCACGATCGTCGCCGCCGCAGTCCTGTTGGCGGCGGGTTGCGGAGGCGGTGGCGCGGGAGGGGGCTCGGGCAACCGGATCTTCATCGCCACAGGAGGGACGACCGGCGTCTACTACGTGTACGGCGGCGGCCTGGCCAAGCAGTTATCGGCGAACATTCCGGGCACCCAGGCCACCGCCTCGGTCACCTCGGCCTCGGTCGAGAACATCAAGCTCCTGGTCTCGGGCAAGGCCCAGCTCGGCTTCTCCCAGGCCGACACCGCCGCCGACGCCGTCAACGGCAAGGACACCTTCACCGGCAAGCAGCCGATCAAGGCGCTGGCCCGCATCTACGACAACTACACCCACCTGGTGGTCGCCCCCGGCGTCGCCGCCAACAGGGTCGCCGACCTGAAGGGCAAGCGTGTCTCGCTCGGGCCGGCCAACTCCGGCACCCAGGTCATCGCGCGGCGCGTGCTGGAGGCGGCCGGGCTCGACCCCGACGCCGACATCACCAAGCAGCAGCTGTCGATCAACGAGTCGGTGCAGGCCGCCAAGGACGGCACCATCGACGCCTTCTTCTGGGTCGGCGGCCTGCCCACGGCGGGCATCACCGATCTGGCCGCGAGCAGGCCGGACATCAAGATCCTCGACACCACCGACGTGCTGCAGAAGATGCAGGCCACCTACGGCCAGCAGTACGTCCCGCTGGACGTGGACCTGACGGTCTACAAGCTGACCGGCGCGGTCAAGACCGTCGGCATCGCGAACGTGCTGCTGGTGCCCGACTCGATGGACGAGCAGCTCGCGTACGACATCACCAAGACGCTCTTCGAGAAGAAGGCCGAGCTGACGGCCGTGCACCCGGAGGCCGAGAAGCTGGACCCGGCGCTGGGCCAGCAGGTGGCCCCGGTCGAGCTGCACCCCGGCGCGGCGCGCTACTACAAGGAGAAGGCCTGACCCGGCTGCTCGTGACGCTGGCCGCCGTCGCCGCGCTCGGCGCCGGCGGCGGCGCCGGTCACCTGACCGTGAACGGCCTGCCCGTCGTACGGGGCCGCTTTGCGATCGGGTACGTGCATTCGATCTACCGCGCGCCCTCCGCGGAGGTGTTCACCGTGGAGGGCCGCCGGTTCACCATGCGGGCGGTGCTCTCGCGCAACGAGGGCGTGCTCGACTACTACGCGGTGCCGGGCGAGCGCGTCCGGCTCCCCGGCGGCCTGTGGAAGCTGGTGCTGGCCGAGCCCGCCGCGTACGAGTCGCTGTCGCTGCTCACGACGTCGATCGGGCGCAGGACCGTGATCTCCGGCGGGCGCTGCCTGCCCCTCTTCCCCGCCGGCGGCGAGGTGCGCCTGACGCTGCGGCTCACGTCCGGCGCGCGGGGCGGCCCCTGCGCCCCGCCCTACAACCAGTCCTTCTTCTTGAACGCCGAGTAGAGCGCCACGGACGTCACCGCCACCAGGATCGTGGACACCCAGAAGCCCCAGGACGTCCCCGAGCCGGGATAGGGGACGTTCTGCCCGTAGAAGCCGGTGATCATGGTGGGTACCGCGATGATCGCGGCCCAGCTCGTCAGCCGCTTCATGATCTCGTTGAGCCGGAAGCCCTGCTGGGCCAGGCGGGTCTCGCCCGCGCTCGCGAGCATGTCGCGGACCGCCTCCACCCACTCGGCCGCGCGCAGGACGTGGTCGAGGACGTCCTGGTAGTAGGGCATCATCTGGGGGTCGGCGACGAGGTCCTGGTCGCGGCGCATCAGGGTGCCGATCACCTCCCGCATCGGCAAAGCGATCTTGCGCAGCTTGGTGGTGTTCTTGCGCAGGACGTACATGGAGCGCTGCAGCTCCATGGGGTCGCGCACCTGGCCCTCGAACAGCGTCTCCTCCAGCGCCTCCGTCTGCGCGTCGAGGTCCTGCACCAGCTCGAACTGACTGTCCACGACGTAGTCGAGCAGGCCGTGCAGCAGGAACGTGACGCCGTGGCGGGCCATGCGGGAGTTCGCGTCCCAGTGCCTGACCACCTCGTCGATGGGGAAGTTCGCATTCTCCCTGACGGTGACCAGGGCGTTGGCGGTGACGAAGATGTCGACCTCGACGGGGCGGAGCCTGCCCTCCACGCAGTGCACCCCGTAGACGGTGATGAACAGGTGGTTGTCGTAGACGTCCACCTTCGGCCGCTGGTGGTCGGAGAAGACGTCCTCGACGGCCAGCTCGTGCAGGCCCAGTTCCTCGCTGATCAGGGCGAGGTCGGCCGGCGTGGGGGCGCACAGGTCGAACCAGACCGTGTTACCGCGGTCCGGGACATGGTCGGAGACCTCCTCGACGGGGAACCCTTCCTTCTCGAGGACGCCGTTCCGGTAGAGACGCGTGTGCAGCACTAGAGGAGTGTGGCAAATCGTCTCGCGTTACGCACGGCAGCCCCTCCCGGGTCGTTGTTGAAGTAGATGCAGGCGTCCGGCCAGCCGGCCTCGCGGATCCGGCCCGCCCACGTGCGCAGGGCGCGCTCGCCGTACTCGAAGCCCGCGCGGCCCTCGTGCAGGCGGACGTAGCCCCAGCCGGCCGTACGCCAGAGCGGGCCGGTGGGGCGGCTGCGGCGGTCGGCCCAGCACAGGGCGGCCGAGCGGGCGGTCAGGATCGCGCGCACCTCCTCGCTCCACCAGGACGGGTGGCGCGGCTCGACGGCCACCCTGACGTGGGCGGGGAAGCAGGACAGGCACCGGTCGAGGCGGCCGGGGTCGGCCTTCAGCGTCGGCGGCAGCTGCAGCAGGATCGGGCCGAGCTTGTCCTTCAGCTCCGAGGCGGCGCCCATCAGGCGCGCGACCGGCTCCTCGGGGTCGGCCAGCCGCTTGATGTGGGTGAGGAACCTGCTCGCCTTGACCGCCATCACGAAGCCGGGCGGCGTGCGGTCGCGCCAGGCGGCGAACGACTCGGGGCTCGGCAGGCGGTAGAAGGCGTTGTTGCTCTCGACGGTGGCGAACTCCGCCGCGTACGTCTCCAGCCAGAGCCGCTGCGGCACGCCCTCCGGATACAGGGGCCCGCGCCAGTCCCTGTACTGCCATCCGGAGGTGCCCACCAGCCAGGTCATGCCGTTGGCCCTACCCAGGACGCCCGGATGCAGTACTGTCCTTGCGTCGTCAGCCGAGGAGGACCTTTCACGCGATGGGCGCCAATCACGTCCACGGCACCGCCGTACCCGGTTCGCGGCGCACGGTGGTGGCCGGTCTGGCCGTCCTGGTGCCGCTGGCCGTCGTCACTCTGACCGCGCTGCTGTGGCTGTGGCCCGACGGCGGCAAGGACACCGTCCCCGCCGAGGCCGGTGTCGAGCGGCTCACCGGCACCGTCGTCGGTGTCACGCTCGGCCGCTGCCCCGCGCCTTCCGAGGGGCTGCCCGCGCCCGACCCCGCCACCTGCGGCCGGGCCGTCGTCAAGGTCTCCGAAGGTCCCGACGCGGGCAAGGACGTCGAGCTGCGGCTGCCCGGCGGGCCGGGGGCACAGCGGTTCACCGTGCACGACGACGTGATCCTGCTGCGCGGGCCGGACGGGGCCTACCAGCTCTCCGACCACGACCGGGCGATGCCGTTGTGGCTGTTCGGGGCCGCGTTCGCGCTGGCGGTGATCGCGTTCGGGCGCTGGCGCGGGGTGACGGCGCTGGTGGGGCTGGCGGTGACGTTCGTGCTGCTGCTCACGTTCGTCATCCCCGGGATCCTGGAGGGACGGCCGCCCATGCTGGTGGCCATCGTGGGGGCGGCGGCGATCATGCTGGCGGTCCTCTACCTGACCCACGGGTTCTCGCTGTCCACGTCCGTGGCGGTGCTGGGCACGCTGGCCAGCCTGGCGCTCACGGGGGTGCTGTCGTACGGGGCGCTGGGGTTCGCCCGGCTCAACGGGATCACCGACGACAGCGCGCTCGCGCTGGACATGAGCCTGTCCCTCGACACGCAGGGGCTGCTGCTGGCCAGCATCATCATCGGCGCGCTCGGCGTGCTCGACGACGTCACGGTCACCCAGGCGGTGACGGTGGCCGAACTCGCCCGCGCCAACCCGTCCTACGGCTTCGCCCGCCTCTACCGGGCGGCCGGCCGCATCGGGCGCGCGCACATCGCCTCGGTGATCAACACGATCATCCTGGCGTACGCGGGTGCGTCGCTGCCGCTGCTGCTGCTGTTCAGCATCGGCCGGCAGCCGCTGGGCGAGGTGATGACGACGCCGGTCATCGCGCAGGAGATCGTCCGCAGCATCGTCGGCACGCTCGGCCTCATCGCGGCCGTCCCCATCACCACGGCCCTGGCCGCGCTGACGGCCTCCCGCCACCGCGACCTGCCCGAGTCCGCGCCCGACGAACCTCAGGAGCCTCCCAGGGAACGGGCCGGCTCGCATCGGCGGGCGCGGAAGGACGACGACGACGGCTTCTTCGCGCCGCAGAAAGACGACGGCTTCTTCGCGCCGCAGCCGGACGACACCGGCTTCTTCACGCCCCGCCGGCGTCAGTAGGCCTCGGCGCTGCCGTCCACCCGGAGCTTGCGCCGGGCGCGTTCGTAGAAGGTGGTGCCCACCCGGACCACGTTGGCCGCGCCGGGCCAGGCGGTGACCGTCAGGCTGTCGCCGGGGCACAGATGGCCCATCACCGCTCCATCGACCTCCACCGCCAGCCGCCCGCTGCTCGACAGCACCTGCAGCGTCACCTCCTCGTCCGCGGGCAGCACCAGGGCCCGGTTGAAGGAGGAGTGGGCGGCGGCGGCCACGACGAGGATCGCCTCGACCCTGGGCGAGACGATCGGCCCTCCGGCGGAGAAGCTGTAGGCGGTCGAGCCGGTGGAGGTGGCCACGATGACGGCGTCGGCGGCGTAGCGGACGAAGGGGCTGCCCGACGGCGTGACGGACACTCCGGCCAGCCCGTCGCCGGGCGTCCGCACGAGGGCGATGTCGTTGAAGGCCGTCATGCTCGCGCCCGCCACCGTGCAGCGGATGGCCATGCGCGGCTCGATGGAGTATTCGTGCGCGTCGATCGCCGACAGCGTCTCGGACAGCTCGTCCACGTCGATCTCGGCCAGGAAGCCGAGCCGGCCGAGGTTGACGCCCAGGATGGGGGTCGGCCGCCCGGCCAGCAGCCGCATGGTGCGCAGCATCGTGCCGTCGCCGCCGAGCCCCACCATCAGGTCGGCCCGCTCCACCATGCTGGCGGCGTCGACCGGCACGGCGGTGCAGTCGATGCGCCCCACCTCCTCGGGCAGGCCGAGCACGGTGGCGCCCTTGCCGGCGGCCCAGCGCAGGATGGTGTCGATCGCCTGCTTGGAGTCGCGCCGGGGATGCAGCACCAGCCCGACCGTCCCGATCATGCCCATGCGCCCACCTTACGACGGCCGGGGACGCCGGTCCGTCAGTGCCCCGGCGTCCCGTCGCAGGATCTCGGCTAACGTCGGATCCATGCGGCTTCACGTGGGATGCGCGATGTGGACGCACGCGCGCTGGCGCGGACGTCTCCTGCCCGGCCACCTCGACCAGGCCAACCGGCTGCGGGGCTACGCGAGCTGGTGCGACGCCGTGGAGGGCAACACCACGTTCTACGCGACCCCGTCACGGGCGACGGTGGAGTCCTGGGCGGCCCAGACCGATCCCGGCTTCCGGTTCGTGATCAAGCTGCCGAAGCCGATCACCCACGAACGCCGCCTCAGGGGCGCCGAGGCGGACGTGGCCGCGTTCCTGGACGTCATGGAGCCGCTGGGCCCGCGCGTGCACGCGTTCTGGATCCAGCTTCCCGGCTCCTTCTCCCCCGCCGACGTGGGCGCCCTGGCCGCGTTCCTGCGCGCGCTGCCCGGCGGGCACCGTTACGCCGTCGAGGTCCGGCACCGCGCCTTCTTCGCGGACGAGCGCTCGGCGCGGCTGCTGGAGCGGGTGCTGGCCACCGTGTCGGCCGAGTGGGTCCCGTTCGACACGACCGTGATGTTCGCCAGCCCGCCCACCAGCGACGCCGAGCGTGACGCCTGGACGAAGAAGCCGCGCGTGCCCCGGCGCAGCCGGGCCCTCACCGGGCATCCGATCGTCCGCTACCTCGGCCGCGACGACGAGGAGCGGACGGTCGAGGGCTGGCGGCCGTGGGTGGACACGGTGGCGGAGTGGCTGCGTGAGGGGCGCTCGCCCACCGTGTTCGTGCACACGCCGGACAACGCGGAGGCGCCGCGGCTGGCCCGCCGGTTCCACGACGAGGTGCGCGCCCGCGTCCCCGCGCTGGCCCCGCTGCCCGAGCCGATGCCCCTGGAGAGCCCCGACGAGCCGCTGACCCTCTTCTGAGCCGCCGGCTTCTGCGCCGTCAGCTTTCGAGCCGTCAGCTTTCGAGTCTCAGCGCACGAGGCAGGGGCGCTTCGGGTCGAAGACCCAGCCCTCCACCAGGTAGCGCATGGCCACGGCGTCGTCGCGGGCGCCGAGGCCGTGGCGCAGGTAGAGCTCGTGCGCCCGGTCCAGCGCCTCCCGGTCCAGCTCGACGCCGAGCCCCGGCGTGGTCGGCGCGTCGATCGCGCCGTCGCTGATCTGGAACGGCTTCGTCGTCAGCGCCTGGCCGTCCTGCCAGATCCAGTGCGTGTCCAGCGCCGTGATCTCGCCCGGAGCGGCGGCCCCGACGTGGGTGAACATCGCGAGTGAGATGTCGAAGTGGTTGTTGGAGTGCGATCCCCACGTCAGCCCGAAGTCGTGGCAGAGCTGGGCCACCCGCACCGACCCGGCCATGGTCCAGAAGTGCGGGTCGGCGAGGGGGATGTCCACGGCGTCCGAGCGCACGGCGTGGGCGAGTTCCCGCCAGTCCGTGGCGATCATGTTGGTCGCCGTCGGCAGCCCGGTGGCCCGCCGGAACTCGGCCATGGTCTCCCGGCCCGAGAAGCGGCCCTCCGCCCCGCACGGGTCTTCGGCGTAGGCGAGGACGCCGCCGAGCCCCCGGCAGAGCCGGACGGCGTCGGCCAGCAGCCAGCCGCCGTTGGGGTCGAGGGTGACGCGGGCGTCGGGGAAGCGGCGGGCCAGGGCGGTGACCGCCTCGATCTCCTCCTCGCCGGCCAGCACGCCGCCCTTGAGCTTGAAGTCGGTGAAGCCGTAGCGCTCCTGGGCGGCCTCGGCCAGCGCGACCACCGCGTCAGGGGTGAGCGCCTCGCGGCGGCGCAGCTCGGACCAGCGGTCGCCGGCGCCGTCGTCCACGAGGTAGGGCAGGTCGGTCTTTCCCGGGTCGCCGACGTAGAACAGGTAGCCCAGCATCGGCACCCGGTCGCGCTGCCGGCCCTCGCCGAGCAGGTCGGCCACGGGCAGGCCGAGGAACTGGCCGTGCAGGTCGAGCAGGCAGGACTCCAGGCCGGTGACGGCGTGGACGGTGGTGCGCAGGTCGAAGGTCTGCTGCCCGCGCCCGCCCGCGTCGCGGCCGGCGAAGCGCTCGGCGACCGAGCGCAGCAGCGTGCGGTAGCGGGCCACCGGCCGGCCGGTCAGCAGATCGGCCGCCTCCTCGACGGTCGCGCGGATGGCCTCGCCGCCGGGCACCTCGCCCAGCCCGGTGCGGCCGCCCGAGTCGGTGACGATGACGACGTTGCGGGTGAAGAACGGCCCGTGCGCGCCGCTGAGGTTGAGCAGCATGCTGTCGTACCCGGCGACCGGGACGACCTCGACGCTCCGGATGGTGGGTGACATGCGCCCCGCCCCTAGCTGATCTTGTTGATGAGGGCGGTCAGCTCGGCCAGCTCGCCGTCCTTCAGGTTCTGCAGCGGCGGGCGCACCGGCCCCGCCGGGCGGCCGACGGCGGTCAGGCCCGCCTTGATGATCGACACAGCGTACCCCTTCATCCGGTCACGGATGTCGAGGTAGGGGATGACGAACTCGCGGATGCGCCGGTAGACGGCCTCGCGGTCCTGGGCGCGGACGTCGGCGTAGAAGTCGAGCGCGTACTGCGGGACGAAGTTGAAGATCGCCGAGGAGTACGTGCTCATGCCGAGCTGCAGCAGCGGCAGCGCGAAGGTCTCGGCCGTGGGCAGGCCGCCGATGTAGGCCAGGCGGTCGCCGACGGCGGCGTAGATGCGGGTCAGGTTCTCGATGTCGCCGACGCCGTCCTTGAAGCCCACGAGCGTCTCGTTCCGCTCGGCCAGAGCGGCCACGGAGCGGTCGTTCAGCACGGCGTTGGCCCGGCTGTAGACGACCACGCCCAGGCCGGTGGCGGCGCAGACCGCGGAGACGTGCTCGATCAGGCCCTCCTGACCGGCCTCCGTGAGGTAAGGGGGCATCAGCAGCACGCCGTCGGCCCCGGCCTCCTCGGCGGCCTTCGCCTGGGCCACGGCGTTCGCGGTGCCGCCGGTGGCGGGGGCCACGACCGGGAGCCTGCCGTTCACCTCGTCCACCGCCACCCGTACCACCCGGTCGATCTCGGCGGCGGTCAGCGAGAAGCCCTCACCGGTGCCGCCGGCGGCGAACAGACCGGCCACCGGGTATCCGCTCAGCCAGGACAGGTGATCGCGGTAACCGGCCTCGTCGAACTCCAGCCCGGCGGTGAAATGCGTGACGGGGAAGGACAGCAGGCCGCTCTTGAGCCGCGTGGCGAGCTCTTGTGGGGAGTAACTGGGCATCGCGGGCGCTCCTCGCTTCACATGCGGCTGTGGGATTCCCCCGCACCGCCGGTAAGGTCTGACGCTCGCCAGGCTAAGGAGGTGGGACAATTCCTGTCCAAGTGCGATTCTGAATCCGGTGATACCCCCAGGGCATCATGCTCCCAGATCGGGCAGCAGTTCCAGCACGCGGGCGAGCGCGGGGTTGGTCGAGGTGCGGTCCCAGATGACGTGCAGCTCGACGGGCTCGCCGGTGCCGCCGCCGTCGTCGAGGGGGTCGCCGCCGCCGCGGACCAGGTCGCAGAAGGAGACGCCGTCCACGCCGAGCGAGCGCGCGCTGGCCGGGGCCAGGGCGACGCCGCGGCCGGCCGCCACCAGCAGCACGGCGGTGAGGATCTGGTGCACCTGCTGCTCGATGCGCGGGTGGGCGTTGGTGAGGAAGCGGACGGTCAGCTCGTGGAAGTAACGCGACTGGACCGGGTTGTAGCTGACCACCGGCAGGCCGTCGAAGTCGTCGGGCGTGAGCGGTCGCCCCAGCTCGGCCAGCCGGTGCCCGGCCGGCACCACCGCGCACAGCGGCTCGCGGAAGACCACGCGGGAGTCGAGCGTGGCGATGTCGAACGGCGGGCGGGCCAGGCCCAGGTCGAGCTCGCCGCGCAGCAGGCCGTCCACCTGCCCGGCGGTCACCCGTTCGTGCAGGATGACGTCGATCTCGGGCAGCCGCTCCGACAGCCGCCGCAGCAGCGCGCCCAGCATGCTGATCGCCGAGACGGCGGTGAACCCGAGGCGTACGGTGCCCGCCGCGCCGCTGGCGATCCGGCGGGCCCGGTCGCCGGCCGTGTCGACGAGCGAGAGCATGCGCCGCGCGTCGTCCAGGAAGGCGCGGCCGGCGTCGGTGAGGACCACGCGCCGGTTGTCACGCTCCAGCAGGACCACGCCGACCGAGCGCTCCAGCTTCTGGATGTGGCGGCTGAGCGGCGGCTGGGTCATCCGCAGCCGGTCGGCCGCGCGGCCGAAGTGCAGCTCCTCGGCGACCGCCACGAAAGCCCGGATCTGATCCAGTGTTAGCATGATGCGCGTAGAGTATCATTCGATACCAAATTAAGCCTGGACAGGCATCGAGGCACGTCCATAGTCTCCGGGGACTGACGAGCGGAAACCTTGCCGTAACCTTACGCAACCCCCTCACTCCGCTCCATAGCACACCACGGGCGGCTTTCCGCCCGGGCAAAGGAGAAGTCAATGCCGACATCTCGGCCAGCCTCCCGCCGCATCCTCGTGAGCGTCGCCGGCGCTGCCGCCGCGATCGCACTGACGGCGTGTGGCGGCGTCAAGACGACCTCCTCCGGTGGCGGCGACGGCGAATATCCGACCGGCAACATCGAGTTCAGCGTCGGCGCCTCCGCCGGCGGCTCGACCGACCTCATCACCCGGGCGCTGGCCCAGGGCATGGCCAAGGAGCTCGGCGTCTCCGCGCCCGTGCTCAACAAGCCCGGCGCCAACGGCGCGCTCAACGCCAAGGAGCTGCAGTCGGCCAAGCCCGACGGCTACAAGATCGCCGTGCAGAACGCCTCGCTCTTCACGATCACCCCGCTCACGGTGTCGGCCGCCGAGGCCACGAAGATCGACTCGTTCGACGTCATCACCGGCATCTCACGCGACGACTACGTCATGGCGACCAACGCCGAGTCCGGCTACAAGTCCATCGAGGACATGAAGAAGGCCGGCAAGACCATCCGCTACGGCACCACCGGCGTCGGCACCGGCGCGCAGCTCGCCTCGGCGCTGACGTTCAAGACCGCCGGCATCGAGGCCACGGCCGTGCCGTTCGACGGCGGCGCGCCCGCCCTGACCGCCCTGCTGGGCAACCAGGTCGACGTCTCCACCATGCAGATCGGCGAGGCCATCGAGAACGTCAAGGCCGGCAAGCTCGTCCCGCTCGCCGTCTTCTCGCAGGAACGCATCCCGTACCTGCCGGACGTGAAGACGGCCAAGGAGCAGGGCTTCGATGTCCTGGTGACGCAGTACCGCTTCCTGACCGCGCCCAAGGGCACGCCGGAGAACGTCAAGACCAAGCTGCTCGACGCCGCGAAGAAGGTGTTCGCCACGCCGGAGTACAAGAAGTTCAACGAGCAGAACTCGCTCACCCCGATGGAGGTCGCGCCGCAGGAGGTGCTCACCTCGCTGCAGAACGACTCCACCACGTACAAGGCGCAGCTGGACAAGTTCGGCATCAGCCTGGCCGGCTGACCGCTACCTCCGGCCCCCGCTAAGGAGTGTGCATGTCCCCGCCCGATCCCACCCGGCCCGATCCCACCCGGCCCGCCACCGCCCGGCCCGAGCCGGATCCGCCCGGTGCGCCGCCGCTGGACGACGCCGACGTGCTGCAGGCCGAGGCCGACCGGCTCCAGGCCGAGCTGGAGGAGGCCAGGCCGCCGCACGCGGGCCCGTACGCGCAGCTCGGCGCGGCCTTGGTGGCCCTGGCCGCGGGCGTGTTCGGGGTCGTCGTGTCGTCCACGCTCGGTCTCGGGCGGCTCACCCAGCCGGGTCCGGGCCTGTGGCCGTTCGCCATCAGCGTCATCATCATCGTGCTGTCGGCGACGCTGGCCTTCACCGGCCGCGGGCTCCAGGACACCGAGCGGTTCTCCCGGTCGAGCCTGCTCACCGTGGTCGGCCTGGTGACGCTGGTCGGGCTCGCCTCTCTGCTGCCGGTGATCGGCTTCGAGATCCCCTCCCTGCTGCTCATGTTCGTCTGGCTGCGCTGGCTGGGCAGGGAGTCGTGGCGCTCGTCCATCGTGATCAGCGTCGGCGCCGTGGCCGCGTTCTACGTGCTCTTCGTGCTGCTGCTGCAGATCCCGCTCCCGCGACTCATCTGAGAAAGTCACATGGACATCTCCCCGATCCTCGACGGCTTCGGCGTCGTCCTCGAACCGGCCAACCTGCTCTACTGCCTGATCGGCGTCATCATCGGCATGCTCATCGGCGTGCTGCCCGGCCTCGGCCCCGGCGCGACGATCGCGATCCTGCTGCCCATCACGTACGGCATCGGCCCCGTGTCGGCGATCATCATGCTCGCGGGCATCTTCTACGGCGCCCAGTACGGCGGGACGATCACCTCCGTGCTGCTCCGCCTGCCCGGTGAGGCGTCCTCGGTGGTGACCGTCTTCGACGGGTTCGCGCTGGCCAAGCAGGGCCGGGCGGGCACCGCGCTGGGCATCGCGGCCATCGGCTCCTTCGTCGGCGGCACGGTCTCGATCCTGGCCCTGACGCTGGTCGCCCCGGTCGTGGCCGGGTTCGCGCTCGACTTCGGCCCGCCCGAGTACGCCGCCCTGGGCATCCTCGGCGTGCTGCTGATCTCCTCGGTCGGCAACGGCAACCGGCTCAAGGCCATCATCGCCGCCTGCATCGGCCTGCTGCTCGCGACCGTGGGCCGCGACACGTTCACCGGCGCCGAGCGCTTCACCTTCGGCAGCCTCAACCTCGCCGAGGGCATCGACTTCATCCCGATCGCCATGGGCCTGTTCGGCCTCAGCGAGATCCTCTACAACCTGGAGGAACGGCACAACCAGGTCCACTCCCCCGCCAAGGTCGGCAACGTCTGGCCGTCGCGCAAGGACCTCGGGCAGGCCAAGGGCGCGATCGGGCGCGGGTCGCTGATCGGGTTCGTCCTCGGCGTGCTGCCCGGGGGTGGCGCGGTGCTGTCCTCGCTGGCCGCGTACGCGCTGGAGAAGCGGCGCGCCAAGCAGCCCGAGCGCTTCGGCCGCGGCGCGATCGAGGGCGTGGCCGCGCCCGAGACGGCCAACAACGCCGCCGCCACCTCCTCGTTCATCCCGCTGCTGACGCTGGGCATCCCGGCGAACGCGACCATGGCCCTGATCTTCGGCGCGCTGCTCATCCAGGGCATCCAGCCGGGGCCGCAGCTGGTCACCGAGCATCCGGACGTGTTCTGGGGCGTCATCAACTCGATGTACATCGGCAACATCCTGCTGCTGATCATGAGCATTCCGATGGTCGGGGTGTTCGTCCGGATCCTGCGGGTGCGGCCGGCGATCCTCGCCCCGATCACGGTGCTCATCACGCTGCTGGGCGCGTACACGGTGAACAACTCCGCATACGACATCTACCTGGTGATCGTGTTCGGCGTGCTGGGGTACCTGATGAAGAAGTTCGGCTTCGAGCCGGGGCCGCTGGTGCTGGCGTTCGTGCTGGGCTCGATGATCGAGAACTCGTCGCGGCAGTCGCTGCTGATCTTCGGCGGCGATCCGGCGGGCTTCCTGACCCGCCCCATCTCCGGGACGGTGCTCGCGCTGGTCGTGATCGTCGCGGCCTGGCCGCTCATCCGCAAGGCGCTGCGCCGCAAGACCCCCGATCGTGTGGAGGAGAAGATCACATGACCATCCTCGTCGGTTACCTGCCGACCCCCGAGGGCGAGGCCGCCGTCGACGCGGGCCTGCGCGAGGGCAGGCTGCGCGGAGAGCGCGTGATCATCGTCAACTCCCCCCGGCGGGGCGCGCCCGTGGACGAGCGGAAGATCTCCGACGCGGCCGGCACGGAGCTGCTGCGGCGGGCCAGGGAGGCCGGCGTGGACGCGGAGCTGCGCCAGCCGCTGCACGACGACGACCTGCCCGGGACGTTCGAAGAACTGATCAGAGAATGCGGCGGCACGCTCATCGTCATCGGGCTGCGGCATCGTTCGCTGGTGGGCAAGTTCATCCTGGGCAGCGAGGCCCAGCGGATCCTCATGGAGGCCAGCGTGCCCGTTCTCAGCGTGAAGGCGCCTGCCGTGCGAGCCGAGCTGTGAGCCCGCGCGAGGCCGGGCGGGTGAGCAGGGTGGTCGTCACGCCGGTCGCCTTCCGTGACCCGCCGCTGCTCAACGTCGTGGGCGTGCACCAGCCGTACGTGCTGCGCGCGATCGTCCAGGTGCACACCGATGCCGGGCTGGTGGGCCTGGGTGAGACGTACGCCGACCAGTCCCACCTCGACCGGCTCGGCGCGGTGGCCGCCGCGCTGCCGGGCGCGGACGTGTTCGACCTCAACGCGCTGCGCGCGATCGTGGTGAAGACGCTCGGGGAGGGCACCGGCGGCGCGGGCGCCAGCTTCGGCGGCATGCTGGAGGTCTCCAGCGCCGTGGACACGGTGGTGGCGCCGTTCGAGGTGGCGCTGCTCGACCTCCAGGGCCGGGCGCTCGGCCGCCCGGTCAGCGACCTGCTCGGCGGCGCCGTACGCGACCGCGTCCCCTACTCGGGCTACCTGTTCTACAAGTGGGCCGGCCACCCCGGCCACGACGACGACTCGTGGGGCGAGGGCCGCACGCCCGAGCAGCTGGTCGCCCAGGCGCGGCGGATGGTCGACGAGTACGGCTTCACCGCGCTCAAGCTCAAGGGCGGCGTGTACGAGCCCCGCCACGAGTTCGAGACCGTCGAGGCCCTGGCCGCCGCCTTCCCCGGCCACGCCCTGCGGATCGACCCCAACGGCGCCTGGACTGTCGAGACCTCCGTGAAGGCGGCCGAGCGGCTGTCGGGCGTGCTGGAGTACCTGGAGGACCCGACGCCCGGCATCCCCGGCATGTCGGAGGTCTCCCGGCAGACGTCGATCCCCCTGGCCACGAACATGTGCGTCATCGCCTTCGAGCACCTCAAGCCGGCCGTCGCCGCCGACGCGGTGCAGGTCGTGCTGTCGGACCACCACCTCTGGGGCGGGCTGCGCCGCTCGGCGCTGCTGGGCGGCATCTGCGAGACGTTCGGGCTGGGGCTGTCGATGCACTCCAACTCGCACCTGGGCGTGAGCCTGGCCGCCATGACCCATCTCGCGGCGGCGACCCCGAACCTCACCTACGCCTGCGACACCCACTACCCGTGGAAGACGGAGGAGGTCGTCAAGCCGGGGGCGCTGGAGTTCCGCGACGGGAGCGTGGCCGTGCCCACCGGGCCCGGGCTGGGCGTGGAGCTGGACGAGGACGCGCTGGCCGGGCTGCACGAGCAGTACGTGAAGTGCGGGCAGCGGGGGCGGGAGGACACCGCGTACATGCGGTCGATCGTGCCGGACTTCACCCCGAACACGGCCCGCTGGTGACGTGACCCTCCGGGCCCCTTCGGGACGCCTGGAGCGCCGGCCATGGCGTCGCGGCCGGCCCTCTAGGGCGCCTGGAGGCGGGCGCGGGAGTTGGACAGGTGCAGCCGCATCGCCGCCCGCGCCGCCGCGGCGTCCCGGTCGGCGACGGCGCGGTAGATGTTCTCGTGCTCCAGGGTCACCCTGGTGAAGTGGGTGGCGTCGGACACCGTGTAGACGTGCGGCAGTCGCGTACGCGGCAGCATGATCATCATCGGCCCGAGCGAGGCGAGCAGGTCGGAGTAGAACCGGTTCCCCGACGCGAGCGCGATCTTGAGATGGAAGGCGTAGTCGGCCTCGACGGCGTTGCCCGGCTGCTCGCCGGTGCGCCCGAGGTCGACCAGGGCCCGTTCGACCGCCTTGAGCTGCAGGTCCGTCCGGCGCTCCGCGGCCAGCCCGGCCGCCTCCGACTCGACGCCGATCCGGAAGTCGATCATGTCGAGCACATCGCGGTGGGTGCGGATGCCGGACGCCTCCACGGAGAAGGCCGTGGAGGCGGGCAGCGCGAGCACGAACGACCCGCGCCCCTGGAAGGTCTCCACCAGCCCCGCGGCCTGCAGCCGCGAGACGGCCTCGCGGACCACGGTACGGCTCACGCCGAACTCCTGGATGAGGGAGGACTCGGTCGGCAGCTTCTGGCCGGGCTGGATCTCCCCGGCCAGGATGCGGGCCTTGAGCCGCTCGACGAGCTCGTGCGCCAGCCCGCGCCCGCTGTCACGATCGAGCCTGCGCCCGGTGTCCTGGTCGAGTTTGGGCCCGGTGTCGCGGTCGGGCTGGTGGTCTGGCGGCACGGCTGACAATTTACCCGCCTCCGAGGAGGACGCCGTCGAGCCGCCAGTCCCGCGCGTGCGCGGCCAGGGTGAGGCCGAGGCCGGGCCGGTCGGGCACCAGCATGCGCCCGTCCGCGATCTCGGGCCGCTCCTCGAACAGCGGCGAGAGCCATTCGATGTGCTCGACCCAGGAGTCGCGCGGGTAGGCGGCGGCCAGGTGCACGTGGATCTCCATCACGAAGTGGGGCGCGACCTGGAGGCAGGCGTGGTCGGCGAGGGCGGCGACCTTGAGGTAGGGGGTGATGCCGCCGACGCGGGGCACGTCGGGCTGGAGGAAGTCGGCGGCGCGCAGGTCGATCATGCGGACGAGGTCGGCCACGCTGGAGAGCATCTCACCGGTGGCGATCGGGGTGTCGAGCGCGGCGGCGAGCTGAGCGTGTCCTTCGGCGTCGTAGGCGTCCAGCGGCTCCTCGATCCACACCAGACCCAACTCCTCCACCGCCCGCCCGAACCGCAACGCACTCGCCCGATCCCACTGCTGATTGGCGTCCACCATCAACGGCACCCCCTCCCCCAGGTGCTCCCGGACCGCCGCCAACCGCCGCAGATCCTCCCGCATGTCCGGCTGCCCCACCTTGATCTTGATGCCGCCGATGCCGCCGGCGAGCGAGCGCTCAGCCTTCTCCCTGACCTCCTCGATCGGAGCCTGGAGGTAGCCGCCGGAGGTGTTGTAGACCCGTACCGACTCGCGGTAGGAGCCGAGCAGCTTGGCCAGCGGCAGCCCCGCCCGCTTCGCCTTCAGATCCCACAACGCCACGTCGATCGCGGCCAGCGCCTGCGTCGCCACCCCCGACCGGCCCACCGACGCCCCCGCCCACGACAGCCGCTCGTACACCCGGCCGATGTCCGACGGGTCCTCGCCCAGCAGGTTCTCCCCCACCTCTTTGGCGTGCGCGTACTGCGCCGGCGTGCCGGCCCTGGTCGTGTAGGAGAAGCCCAGCCCCTCCAGGCCGTCGGCAGTGGTGATCTCGCAGGTCAGGACGTCGACCTGGGACAGCGGCCGCTGCCGTCCCGTGGCCACCTTGGCGTCGCTCACGGGCCGGTCCAGCGGCACCGCGTACCGGCCGAACCGCACAGAGCCGATGGCCCCCACCGGCCCGCTCGGCTGGTGGCGGGCGCGAGTCCCGCCGCCGATGGTCCCTGACGCGACGCGCGACCGCGTACCGGGCACGCCTTACGCCTTTCCGATCTCGACGCTGTCCACGGTCCACTTGCGGCACTGCTCGCTCAGCGTGAACCCGAGCCCAGGCCGGTCGGGGACGATCATGCGTCCGTCGCGGGTCTCGAGCCGCTCCTCGAACAGCGGGTTGAGCCACTCGAAGTGCTCGACCCAGGGCTCGCGCGGGTAGGCGGCGGCCAGGTGGAGGTGGATCTCCATGGCGAAGTGCGGCGCGAGCTGCAGCCCCGCGTGGTCGGCCAGCGTGGCCAGGCGCAGGAAGGAGGTGATGCCGCCGACGCGGGGGGCGTCGGGCTGGATGATGTCGGCGGCGCGGGCCTCGATGAGGCGTACGTGCTCGGCCACGCTGGAGAGCATCTCACCGGTGGCGATCGGGGTGTCGAGCGCGGCGGCGAGCTGAGCGTGTCCTTCGGCGTCGTAGGCGTCCAGCGGCTCCTCGATCCACACCAGACCCAGCTCCTCCACCGCCCGCCCGAACCGCAACGCACTCGCCCGATCCCACTGCTGATTGGCGTCCACCATCAACGGCACCCCCTCCCCCAGGTGCTCCCGGACCGCCGCCAACCGCCGCAGATCCTCCCGCATGTCCGGCTGCCCCACCTTGATCTTGATGCCGCCGATGCCGTCCGCCAGGGACTGGGAGGCCCGCGCCTGCACCTCCTCGATCGGCGCGTGCAGGAAGCCACCCGAGGTGTTGTACGTCCTGACGGAGTCGCGGTAGGAGCCGAGCAGCTTGGCCAGCGGCAACCCGGCCCGCTTCGCCTTGAGGTCCCACAACGCGACGTCGATCGCGGCCAGCGCCTGAGTGGCGACCCCTGAGCGGCCCACCGAGGCCCCCGCCCACAACAGCCGCTCGTACACCCGGCCGATGTCCGACGGGTCCTCACCCAGCAGGTTCTCCCCCACCTCCTTGGCGTGCGCGTACTGCGCCGGGCCGCCGGCCCGCTTGCTGTAGCTGAAGCCGGTGCCGCCGTGGCCGTCCTCGGTCGTGATCTCGGCGAAGAGGAAGGCGATCTCGGTCATCGGCTTCTGCCGGCCGGTCAGGACCTTGGCGTCGCTGACGGGGACGTCGAGCGGGAGGGTGACGGAGGAGAGCGCGACGTGGCGGATGCGGTCGGAAGCCATGGTGGTCCTCGGGCGTGGGGCGACAGAATTCGTACGTCATCGTACAAATGCATAAGTCATATGACAACATGCTCAGCTACTGAAGCCGAGCCGGGTGCGCACGGAGGCCAGGATGTCGTGCGGGAGCGGGGCGTAGCCGTACAGGGCGAGGTAGGACTGGCCGGCGTCGCCCGCGGTGTAGCTCAGGAAGGTGCGCACCAGCGGGTCGGCCTCGCCCTCGCAGGCGATCTCGTATGTGATCATGACGATGGGGTACGCGCCCGGAATCCTGGTCCGGTGGTCGAACCGCACGGTCGGGCCGTGCTCCCCGTCCACGACCCTGGCGCCCTCCATCGCCCGGGTGGCGCTCTCGGGCGACAGCTCGACGAAACGCCCGGAGGCGTTGCGGATCTTGGCGATGCGCAGGCGGGCGTTGCTGGCGTAGCCGTACTCGACGTACCCGATGGAACCCTCCGAATACTGGACGACCTGGACGATCCCGTCAGACCCCCCGATCGCCCGCCCCGCGCCCCGCCACACCATCGACGGCTCGTGCGGCCACCGGCCCATCGCCCGCAGGAACGCGGTGAAGTTGTGCGTCGTCCCCGACTCACCGGCCCGGTGGACGGGCCGCACCCGCGCGGCCGGCAGCCGCACGCCGGGGTTGTCGGCGGCGATCTCCTTGGCGTCCCATCGGGTGATCCGCCCGCTGAAGATGCCGGTCAGCGTGCCCGGCGACAACCTCAGATCCGGTACGGACGGCAGGTTGTACGTCACCGCAACCGGACCGATCACCATGGGCAGATGCAGCGCCCTGCCCCCGCAACGCCGGTCCGCCCGCCCCTGCTCCTCCGGCGACATGACGACGTCGGACCCGGCGAACGCGGTGGCGCCGGCGATGAAGTCCCGGATCCCGGCCCCCGACCCGTCGGCGCGGTAGTCCACCCGGAAGTCGGGATGCATCCGACGGAACTCGGCCCGCCAGGCGTCCATCGCCCCCTTCTGCGCGGTCGACCCGGACCCGGTGATCGACCGCACGATCCGGCTGCCGCCGGGCCCCTTCTCCCCGCTGGTGAAGAACCCGATCCCGCACAGAGTGACGACGCCCGCGGTCACGACCAGGGCGACGAGCAGCCCCGGCCACGCGACCCGCTTCAGGTTTGCCACCCCGCCCAGCTTAGGAAGCCACCGCTCTCACACACCCCGGTCAACCGTCAAGCCGGCCGCATAAGTACGTCATTTACCTCTTTGCGCACCGAACGCCCACCTCCGGAGGCCGGGGGTGGGCGTGGGGTCATTCGCACTACTTCAGCCAGCCGTTTCGCTGGACGATGGGGAGGTTGCCGAGGCCGAGGGTGGTGCCGGCGCCGGTGAGGGCGAGGCCGACGAGGACGATGGCGTAGACGATGTGGTCGTCCATGAACGGGTTGGTGGCCAGGGGCAGTTCGGCGGCCCACATGAGCAGCAGCATCGCGGTGCCGGCGCCGGACGCGATGCGGATGCCGATGCCCAGGACGAGCGCGAGGCCGATGCCGAGCAGGCCGGTCATGAACAGCCAGTCCACCCATGCCTGTCCGGCCAGGGCCGAGAAGAGGCCGCCGAGCGCGTTCTCGCCGGTGCCCTTGAGGAAGCCGGTGGTCGGGCTGCCGCCGTTGATCCAGGCCTTGGCCGCCGGGGTGGCGAAGCCCCAGCCGAAGGTCTTGTCCAGGAACGCCCACAGGAAGATCCAGCCGAGCGAGATCCGGGCGAGCGCCCAGACGTAGCCGGCGGCGGGGCGGGGCGTCGCGGTGGTGGCGTTCACGACGGGGCTGTTGATGGTGGCGGCCATGACGGCCCCCTTTCCAAGGGGTGATCTACCGTTTCGCTGTCACCCCAAGCACACCCTGCGCGCGGCCCGCGCGGCAGTGCCGTACAGCCCGCGCGGGCCGGGACCTTGGTCACTTCCGTCCGGGCCGTTCTTCGGCGGCTGGTGTTGCGGACGGCCGTGTTTTGCCTGCTCTTGGTGCCCGTCCTGCCACCGTGGAGTATGCGAACCTCGAGGGAAGATCGGTGGCTCAGCGCCCTTCGCAACCACGCCGCCCAGCTCGCGTTCACGGACTGGACGCCCCAGAGCGGCGACTGGGCCCACCTGTACACGGGCTTCGTCGACGACGGCACGCCGTACACGGAGGTGTCGGTCTATCGGGCGGGTGACGGCGGCGGCCATGTCCGCATCCACTATCAGCGCTACATCGGCGACGAGCTGACGACGTTCTGGACGCGACTGGTGGATGAGATCGCCGAATGACGAGTGGCTTCGTGGAGTGGCGCTGATCAGTGGGTGCGCGGCGAGGGCGAGCCGCTGCGATCCGCGCTGCGGTCGGTGGTGAAGACGTAGAGGTACGGGTGGCGCGAACGCAGTTCGCCCCGGGCGGCGGCCCTGGCCAGGGCGAGTGCCCCGTCCACCGAGGTGCCCAGCGGCGGTGTGGGGCGGGCCTCGGGCAGCAGGACTCGTACGGTGGCCAGGAACGGCTCCATCAGCAGATCGCCGGCGTCGAAGAGGCGTCCGCCCCAGGAGATGACCGGCTCGATCCCGGTCGCGGCGGCGACGGCGGCCTGGGCGAGCTGCCGTCCGGCCTCGTCCCAGATGGCCCGCGCGACCGCGTCACCCTCGTGGGCGGCGTCGGCCACGGACGGGGCGAACGAGGCCAGGTGGTGAGCCGGCGAGGCCGACTCGTAGACGAGCGCCACCAGGTCCAGGGGGTGGCCGAAGCGGGCGGTCAGGCGTTCCAGCAGGGCGGGCGACCCGCCGCCGCGGCCGTCGTGAGCGCGCAGGGCGGCCTGGAGCCCGTTCATGCCGATCCACGCGCCGCTGCCGTGGTCACCGAGCAGGTGCCCCCAGCCGTCGGACTGGTTCCAGACGCGGTCCAGGTCGGTGCCCAGCGTGATGACGCCGGTCCCGGCGGCGACGACGACTCCCGGCCGGAACCCGAGCGCGCCGACGTGCGTGGTCACCGTGTCGCCCGCCACCACGAGCGCGCCCAGCCCGAAGCGTTCGCGCAGAGCGTGCCACAGCGGCTCGGGCTCCCTGACCAGCCCGGGCATTCCGGTCACCCCGATGGCCATCCCGGCCAGCCGCTCCGGCCCCCGGGTCATGTCCGCCCGCCCGTCGGCCATCCGGCCGGCGTCCCTCTGTCCGCCGGCGCGGGTGGCGTTCTCGATGACCGTGGTGATTTCGGCGGCCAGCCGGGCGAGGTCCACCCGGCCTCCGGTGCGGGGCGCCGGTGAGGTGTTCTCGCCGTACGCGGGCCCGTCGTCGGTCTCGATGCGGGCTCTGATGCCGCCGCCGCCGACGTCCACGCCCGCGAGGCCGAGGCCGCTCATCCGGCGTGCCCGCCCAGGGCGGCGACGGCCGCGCGGACGCCGGGGTGGGCGGCGAGCGCGGCCCGGGCCTGGTCGGGCGGGCAGCCCGTGAGCAGCCGGACGAGCGCCTCCGGGATGCGGCCGCCGGCTTCGGCCAGGGCGGCCTGGCAGACCTCGGCGTCCTCTCCCGTCGCCTCGACGAGCAGGTTCACGGCTCGGGTCTCCAGCTTGGCGTTGGTGGCGACGAGCCCGGCCATGAGGTTCGAGTACGTACGTCCCGCTCTGATCATGAGTGCCGTCGAGAACGCGTTGAGCAGGACCTTGGTGGCCGTGCCCGCCTTCAGCCTGGTGGAGCCGGTGAGCGCCTCCGCGCCGGTGTCCGCGACGACAAGAAGGTCGGCCGACTCGCGCAGCGGCGCGCCGGGGGCGCAGGTGATCAGCACGGTGAGCGCGCCCGCCGCGCGGGCCGCCCGCAGCGCCCCGGCCACGTACGGGGTGGTGCCCGACGCGGTGATCCCCACGGCCACGCTGTTCTGGCCGAGCCCGGCGCCGGCGGCGTCGGCGGCCCCGAGCTCCGCGGCGTCCTCCCGATCGACGGACGGGTCGGTGAGCGCTCCGGGCCCGCCGGCGAAGTGGGCCGTGAACAGGTCACGGGCCACCCCGAACGTCGGCGTGATCTCGGTGGCGTCGAGCACCGCCAGCCGTCCCGACGCGCCGGCGCCGAAGTAGTGCACGTCGCCGCCGCGGGTCAGCCGGAGATGCGTCTCCTCCACCGCCCGGGCGAGCGGCCCGATGGCGGCGCGGGCGGCCTCGACGGCCCTGGCGTCCTCGTCGAGCAGCAGCCGGAGGACGGCTTCTGGCTCCAGGGTGTCGATCCCGGTGGTGCGCGGGTTGCGGCGTTCGGTGGGTGGGGCCGGCTCGGGCATCAGGCTCCTCATCGGTCGTGGTGCGGAGGCATCGGGCTCCTCATCGGCGAGGGTCCGGAGGCAACATGGTGCTCATCGGTCGTGGTCTGCGGGCCGGTCGAACGGGGTGGCCTGGCCCGCGTACGCGGTGAAGAGGCGGCGTGACTCCGTGGCCAGGTCGCCCAGGTCGCGTGGCGCCGGTGGCGGGCCCTCCTGCAGGAAGAGCTCGGCGCGTTCGCGCAGCCGTTCGCGCAGCTCGGCCTCCGGAGCGTCGCGCCCGGAGAGAGGCCGGCCCGGGTCGCGGTGGAGGGCCTGGTCGAGGCCGGTCGCCCACAACGCCCAGCGGTCGCGGTAGTAGCCGCCGACGAGCCCGCTCCAGTGCCGCCCGGCGTAGTCGTCGAGCAGCGGGCTGTCCGACGTGCCCCACACCGTGATCATGCGGCGGGCGTTGTCGGCCAGGAGCTCGCGCTCCGCGGCGTCGGTGGCGTGCGCCAGCGCCTTGGACTCCCAGTGCTGGAAGGTGTACTCGGGACGGCAGGCCAGCATCCGGTCCAGGTCGTCGAAGACCCGCAGGAACCGGTCGAGCTCGGGCCCGGCGGCCGCGCCCAGCTCGATCGACCGTTCGGCGGCGTCGAGGTGGCAGCGGTCGGCGACCCTGGCCATATAGGCCACGCCCAACTCGGCGAGGTCGTGCCCGAGCGGACCGGCCAGCAGGTCGCGGTCGTGCTCGGCCACCTCGATCAGCCGTTCCCAGGCCCGCGCCAGCACCTCCGGCCGGTACCAGAGCAAGCGGGCGGCGTCGGCACGCAGCTCGGCCGGCCCGTCCGGGATCCACGCGTAGGAGGGGGCGGCGGTGATGACGCCCTTGAACTGGTCGGGGGCGATCCGCACACCCCGCGCGTCGTAGACGGTGCCGAGCAGCCCGCGCCAGGCCGCCCGCAACTCCTCCGCCCACCGTCCCCCGGTGCCGTACCGCTGGGCGGCGAAGGCGTCGAGCCAGGCGTCGAGGTCGGGCACCTCGGTCCAGATCTGGTCGGCGACGAGCTCGAAGAAGACGGGATTGTTGCGGGTGGCCTCCATGGACAGGCCGATCCCCGCCGGCGGGCTCGGCGCCGCCAGGGCCGCGTCCACCCCGGCCGGCAGGCTCCGCAGGTCGGCCCCGGGATCGGTGCGCCCGCCGAAGTTGAGCAGCGCGCACCAGAGCCAGGGCTTGCCGGAGAACTCGCGGAAGCGGCCCCACAGCGGGTCGTACTCCGCCCACAGGTCGGCCACGAGCATCCGCTCGTCCGGGATCGCGTCGAGGAAGGCGTTGACGCGCTCCTCGGTCCAGAAGTCCCGCTGGTAGGAGAACGGCCAGGCCTGCATGAGCCAGACCGCGTCCGGGTCGGCCGCCTGGAGGCCGGCCAGCGTCGCCGCCGCGACCGCGCCGGGGAAGGCGGGGTCGGCGTCGATGGGGATCATCTCGATGAACGGGTCGGCGGCGTACAGGTGGTCGGTGCCGAAGAGCTCGATCTGGGCGCGGGTGATCTCGGCGCCGATCCGCTCGTACAGAGGGTCGGCCGGGTCGAGGACCCAGGTCTCGAACCCCTGCCAGGTGCGGCGGCCGGCCCGCGCCGTGGCCGCGAGCTCGGGCGGGACGTGCCCGGTGAAGGCCGGGAGCACGGGGGTCATGCCGAAGGCGCGCTCACGGTCGAGGACGCGCGCCCCGAGCTCGCGGTGACCGTCGAGCCAGGACGCGGGCAGCGGGCCGGCGAAGCCGTCCAGGCAGCCCATGAACTGGAACGGCAGGTAGCCCGGGCCGCCCAGGAAGGCGCGGATGCGCTCGTCGTCGAGGCCGAGCGCGGAGTAGGCGGCGTGCAGCACGGCCTCGTGCCCGGTGACGGCGAGCGGCATGGTGATGCCGTGCAGGGCCATCCAGTCGATCTCGCGTTCCCAGTCGGCCCAGTCCCAGTACGGCATCGTGTAGCTGAAGGTGCAGAAGTTGAAGTAGTAGCCCTCCCCGACCCGCGCCGTGCCCTCCCTCGGCGGGGCGTCGGGCAGGGCCGTCAGGCCGAGGGGCAGCACCGTGTCCCAGCCGACGGAGACGCCGCAGCGCTCGCGGAGGTAGTGGTGCAGCGCCACCGAGGCGCTCACCCCGTCCGTGGCGGCGATGGTCAGCACGCCCGCGGCGGCCTCGTAGGCGTACGCGCGCTCGCCGCCGTCGCGGGCGGCGAACCGGACCGGCTCGGCCGCGGGCCCGAGCACGCGGCGGGCCAGGCCGCGGACGGTGTCCGCCCACGCCGGGCCGTCACCTGACGACATCTGCGGCTCACACCCCTCGACTAATTAGTTCCGTACGGTCCATAATTATTACCCTACGGCACCCGGACGCGAGGAGACAGAGCATGGAACAGGTCGTGGCCGCCGGCACGCAGTTCATGCGTGAGGTCAACTCCGTCGCCGTCGTGCGCAGGCTGCGGACCGAGGACAGGATGAGCGTCTCCGCGCTGGCCAAGGCGGTGGGGCTCTCCCGCCAGGCGGTCACCCGCTCGCTCAACGCGCTCGCCGCCGAGGGCCTGGTCGAGTTCGGCCCCGTCGATCGCGACTCCACCCGGGCGGGGCGGCCGGCGCAGCTCGTGCGGTTCAGGGCCGAGGCCGGTCACGTGCTCGGCGTGTCGATCAGCCCGCAGGACGTGCGCGTGGCGGTGGCGGATCTGTCCGGCGCGGTCACGGCCACCGACGCGGTGCAGCTCGCCGCCGGCCTCGGCGGTGCGGAGGTCGTGGAGACGCTCCTGTCCACGGTGGACGGCACCCTGCGCGCGGCCGGAGTCACAGCGGGCATCACGGCCGGCGGCCTCTGGTTCGCCTCGGTCGGCACCCCCGGCATCGTCGACCCGGCGGCCGGCGTCATCAGACTCATCCCGAGCGTGCCCGGCCTGGCCGGCGACCTCCTCGTCCGCCGGCTGACGCAGGCGCTCGGCTGTCCCGTCTACCTGGACAACGACGTCAAGCTGGCCACGCAGGGCGAGCGGCGGCGCGACGCGGACCGGCGCGAGGACTCCCTGGTGATGATCCACTGGGGCGAACGGGTCGGCGCCGGCATCGTGCTGAACGGCGAGCTCTACCGCGGCGCGTCCAACGACTCCGGCGACGTCGGGTTCCTCGACCTGCTCGGCGCCGACTCGCCCGGCACGGCCCGGTCCCCGCAGGGTCTGGGGCCGTTCGAGGATCGGGTCGGCGGCGCGGAGATCGTCCGCCAGGCCGCCGCGGCGGCGGGACGCGCCGGCGACGAGGCGCTGCTGTCCCGGATCGAGGCCATGGGCGAGCACGCCCTCGAAGCCGTGCTCGACGCCGTCGTCGCGGGCAGCCCGGCGGCGCTGGAGGCGATCGACGTGGTGGCCCGCCGCTTCGCCAAGGGCATCGCCGCGATCAGGGCGATCCTCGACCCGCGGCTTGTGGTCATCGGCGGGCCCCTGGCCAGGTGCGGCGAGCCGCTGCTCGCGGCGCTGCGGCGGCATCTGGCGGGCGAGCCGCTGGACCAGCCGGCGCTGGAGGTCTCGGCGCTGCGGCAGGACGCCGTTGTCCACGGGGCGCTGCTCCACTCGCTGGCCGAGATCGAACGGACCAGGTTCGGCCTGGTGAGACCGGGCTCGGCCTGGTGAGGAGCGGTCGTCATGAGCACCGTCACGCGAACGACGCGCCCCCGTCATGAGCACCGTCGCGCGAACGACGCGCCCCCGATTGAGGAGACCGGATTGAGGAGAGAAGTCATGCCCAGGATGACGAGACCGGCCAGGCGCGCGGCGGCCGTGGCGCTCAGCGTCACGACGGCGTTCGCGCTGACGTCCTGCGCGGGCGCGAGCAGCTCGGGAGGAGGTACGGCGCCCAAGATCGAGGTGTCGACCACCATCCCGCAGGACCCGGTGACGCTCACCCTGGCCTACAGCAACGACCCGCCCACCAAGACGCTCATCGACGGCTTCACCAAGAAGCACCCGAACGTCACCATCAAGCCCCAGATGACGCCGTTCAACGACTACATCAAGTCCATCAAGCTCTCGATGTCGTCCGACTCGGCGCCGGACATCGCCCAGTACAACCCGGGCGCGATGAACTCCCTGGTCCCGGCCGGTCTCATCCTCGACCTGAGCCCGTGGTCCCAGGCGTACGGCTGGAGCGGGAAGTTCCCGCCGGCCAGCCTGGAGGTGCTCAGCTCCGACAAGTCGGCCAAGCAGTTCGGCACCGGCAGCCTGTACGCCGTCCCCGGCGGCCTGTCGGTGCTCGGCGTCTTCTACAACAAGAAGATCGTCACCGAGGTGCCGAAGACGCTGGCCGACTTCGAGACCGCGATGGCCAAGGCCAAGGAGGCCGGCCGGACCCCGCTGAGCATGGGCGCGCTCCAGGTGGGCGGCTTCCAGCTGTGGAACGCGCTGCTCAACGTGACCGGCGACGTCGACGCCTACCGGTCGTGGGTGTACGGCAAGCCGGGCGGGACGATCGTGAACCCGGCCGCGCGGCAGGCCGCCCAGACCATCACCGACTGGGCCAAGAAGGGATACATCCCCTCAGGGGCGAGCGCCACGTCGGACCCCGACGCGCTGGCGAGCTTCGCCAAGGGCGACACCGCGTTCGTCATCACCGGCAACTGGGCCGCCCAGACGCTGGAGACGGAGATGAAGGACGACGTGGGCTTCTTCCTGATGCCCACGCCGTCGGCGGACCAGTCGGTGAGAGTCGCCTCGGGCGCGAGCGTGGCGTACGCGATCTCGGCGAAGTCGAAGCACCCGAACGTGGCGGCGGCGTTCCTCGACTACCTGAGCTCGCCGGAGGCGGCGAAGATCGAGTTCGACGGCGGGTTCATGCCGGTCGACACGAAGGCCGAGCTCGGGGCCACGGGGCTGCGCGGCGACATCGCGAAGGTCTTCGCGCCGGTGGCGCAGGGCAACGGGATCGTGCCGTTCCCCGACTACGCCTCCCCCGGCATGATCGACAAGCTGACTCCCGGCATCCAGGGCCTGATCAACAGCAAGATGACGCCCGACGCGTTCCTGACGTCCCTCCAGGAGTCATGGGAAGCGCATCATGGCTCGTGAGCCGAGCACGGCCGTCTCCCCGCCGCGGGCCGCTCCCGCCCGCGGCGGGGAGACGGCCGGCGGCCCCGTCCGCCCGGCGCGCCGGCTGGGACGGCGGGCGCGGGGCTGGCTCTACGTGCTGCCCGCACTCGCGGTCTACCTCGGCTTCGCCATCTGGCCGGCGCTGAACACGCTCCGCCTGTCGCTCCTCACCTGGGACGGCATCCTGCCGCCGGTCTGGGCGGGCTTGTCCAACTACGTCAAGATCTTTCAGGATGCGGCGCTGTACGAGGCCATCCTGCACAGCCTCGCCCTGATCGTCTTCTTCTCGGTCATCCCCATCGGCGTCGGCCTGCTCATGACGGCGCTGCTGATGGGCAAGGTGCGCCGGGGCATGACGTTCTTCCGCATCGTCTTCTTCCTGCCCCAGGTCCTGCCGCTCGTCGCCGTCGGCATCACCTGGCGCTGGCTCTACAGCGAGAACGGCGCCGTCAACCAGCTCCTCGACGCGATCGGGCTGGCCTCCGTCACCCGCGCCTGGCTGGGCGACTACGGCCTGGCCCTGATCGCGCTCGGCCTCATCGGGACGTGGGTCATGAGCGGCCTGTGCATGATGCTCTTCCTGGCGGGCGCGCAGAAGATCGACCCGTCCCTGTACGAGGCGGCCCGGCTCGACGGCGCGGGCGCGCTGCGGCAGTTCCGGCACGTCACCGTGCCCGGGGTGCGCAGGGAGATCACGGTCGCCGGCGTGATCACCACGATCGCCGCCCTGGCCAGCTTCGACCTCGTCTTCGTCACCACCAACGGCGGCCCGGCGGGACAGACCAACGTGCCCGGCCTGCTCGTCTACCGGCTGGCCTTCAACGAGGGAGACATCGGCGGCGCCAGCGCCCTGGCGGTCGTGCTGACCGTCATCGTGATCGCGGTCGTCTCCGCCGTCCGGTACTTCACCAGGGATGAGGAGCGTTGAGCATGCGCGGCGGTGTCAGTCTCCGGTACGGCGTCCTCGTCCTGCTGGCGGTGATGGTCCTGGTGCCCTTCGCCGGCATCGTGCTGGCCGCCCTGCATCCGTCGGGCGCGCAGCTCGACGGGCTGAGCATCCCCGACCGGTGGTCGTGGGAGACTTTCGCGCTGGCCTGGGAGCGGGGCAACTTCACCAACCTCATGCGCTCCAGCGTGCTGATCGCGGTCTTCGTGGTGCCGCTCGCGGTGGTGATGGCCACGCTGGCCGGCTACGGTCTCGCGGTGCTCAGGGTGTGGGGGCACCGGACGTTGTCGTTCGCGTTCGTGATGGGGCTCACGCTGCCGATCGAGGTCATCGTGGTGGCGCTCTACTTCAACCTGCGCGAGGTCGGCCTCACCGACTCGTACGTGGGCGTCATCCTGGCCGAGGCGGCGCTGTTCATGCCGTTCGGGGTGTACTGGATGCAGACGCACTTCTCGAACGTGCCCGAAGAGCTGATCGAGGCGGCCCGCATCGACGGCGCCAGGGACCTCGTGGTGCTGGCGCGGGTGCTGCTGCCGATCTCGTGGCCCGCGGTCACCACGCTGTCCGTGCTGTACTTCATGTGGTCGTGGAACCAGTTCATGCTGGTGCTGGTCATGATGCAGGACCCGGACCGGCGTACGGCGCCGAGCGGGCTGGGGCTCTTCGTCGGCCAGTACACGACGGACATCCCGCTGCTGGCGGCGGCCTGCCTGATCGTCATCGCGCCGATCGTCGTCGTGTACCTCGTCTTCCAGCGCAGCTTCGTCAGCGGCATCACCCAGGGCGCCATCAAGGGCTGAGGAGGCCCGCCGCGCTGTGCACGCGGACGGGATCCTCAGCGGAGGGGGTCGAAGTCGGCCAGGGCGGCGGGCTGCTTGCCGGTGGTGATCTGCTCGGCCAGCAGCCGGCCGGTGATCGGGCCGTGGGCCATGCCCCACATGCCGTGCCCGCCCGCGACGTACACGGTGGGGGCGATCGTCGCGCCGACCAGCGGCCGTCCGTCCGGGGTGACGGGGCGGGGACCGACCCAGACGTCGGTGCGCTCCTCCCAGCGCACCCCGCGCAGCAGCGGCTCGGCGGAGGCGATGATGGCGTCCAGCCGGGCCGGCACCTGCGGGGCGTCCGGGTCGCGGAACTCCATCGTGCCCGCCACCCGCAGCCCGTCGCGGTACGGCGTGCAGGCGACCCGCACATCGGGCAGGTAGATCGGGCCGGGCACCGGGTGGTCGACCGGCACGGTGAAGGAGTAGCCGCGGCCCGCCCGCACCGGCACACGCACGCCCCACTGCCTGGCCAGGCGCGGCAGCCAGGCGCCGGTGGCCAGCACCACCGCGTCGGCGGAGAGCACCGTGCCCTTGGCGGAGCGGACGACGGCCTTCCTGTCGTCGGTGCGCACCTCGTCGACCTCGACGGCGTACACGGTCGCGCCGCGCTTCATCACGGCCTGGCCCAGGGCGTGCACGAACGCGCCCGGGTCGACGTAACGCTGCCCGTCGAGGCGTACGCCCGCCGTCAGCGCCTCGCCGGCCAGCGGGACCTGCTCGGCCAGCCGGTCCCGGTCGAGCACGGTGTGCTCGACCCGCTGCCCGGCGTCCTGGAGCCGGCGCAGCTCGCGCAGCAGGCTACCGGCCTGGCGCGGCGTGCGGAACGCGGCGGTGATGGGCGCCGCGACGACGGGCGCGGACACGCCATTGGCGGCGAGCACCTCGTACGCCTCGACGGCCTCGTCGTTGAGCGGCAGGTTGGCCCGCGCCGCGCGGGTCCACGCCGCCCACCGGCTGTTGGCGGCGAACCGGGCCAGGAACGCCCACAGGCCGGGGTCGAGGCTGGCGGGCACGTGCAGCGGCGCCGCCGGGTTGAGCAGCGAGCGCAGGCCGTAACGCAGGACGGCGGGCTCGTTGAGCGGGACGGCCAGGCCCGGCGCGATCCAGCCGGCGTTGCCCCACGACGCGCCGGCCGCCACGCCGCCGCGGTCGACCACGTCGACCCGCACGCCACGCTCCTGCAGGAACCAGGCGGTCGACAGGCCCACGATGCCCGCGCCCACCACGACCACCGACCGCGGCCAGTTGCCGCTCATGACGTCCTCCAACGCTCCAGGTGATTACCGCTGCCGTGGACAGCATCGCCCCGGCGGCGGCCGGGGGCGTTGTGGGCGGACGACAATCGCGGCGCCGCCGTTGTGGACGGGCTACAACCGGAGTTCGTCCTCCATGGCCGCCAGCATGATCGTCATGGCCAGCCGCTGGCGGGCGTCGTCGAGGTCGAGCGGGGTGAGCTCGGCCATCTTGCGCAGCCGGTTGCGGACGGTGTTGGGATGCACCTGGAGGCGCTCGGCCGCCAGGGTGAGGTCCCCCTGGGACTCCAGCCAGGCCCGCAGCGTGGGGACGAATCGGGTGCCGTGCCGGGTGTCGTGCCGCAGCAGCGTGCTGACCGGCCCGCGGGCGGGCGTCCTGCCGGTCCGCGCGGCGGCGCGGAGCCGGCGCAGCAGCAGGTCGTCCCAGGACTCGTCATAGGCGGGCGGGACGGAGCCGGGTGCGGCGCTCTCGTGCAGTGCCAGGCACTCGTCCGCCTCCTGGCGGCCGGCGGGCAGCTCCGCCACCTCGGCGGGCGCGCCGATCCCGGCCGCGACGCGGACCCGGGCGGGCAGTTCGGCGCGCAGCGCGGTGATCCACTGCCGGGCCGCGCCGGCCTCTTCCGCGCGCAGGACGGTGTAGAGCGTGTCGCCGAGCAGCGCGCTGCGTCCCGGCCGCGACCAGCCGAAGCCGGTGGTGGCCTGCTCGAAGGCGAGCAGCAGCGCGGCGTGCCGGTCGTCGGCGGTGTCGGCGCGTACGGCGATGACGCGCAGCCCCTGCGGCGCCAGGCCCAGCCGGCTGGCCGTCGTCGCGGCGTCGGCGCTGCCCTCCAGCAGCCGGATGACCAGGTCGGACTCCACCTGCCGTTCGAGGTCGGCGCTGGCGCGGGAGCGCAGCAGGTGCAGGGCGACGGTACGCGCGCCGTCGGCCAGTGCGCGGCGGTGGGCGCCGGTCAGCGGACTGGCGCAGCCGATCCACACCGAGCCCAGGAGTTCGCGGCCGGCCCGGACCGCCACCACCATCCGCCCGGTCAGGCCGTTCGCGGCGTCGGCGGGCACGAACACGGGCTCGTCCGTCGCCGCCAGGTGCGCGAACACGCCCCGCCGCTGCAGCAGCTCGCGCAGCCGATCGGGGACGCGCCGGCCGAGGATGGTCTCCAGCCTGGCCGGATCGCCGCCCTCCTGGGAACGGGAGTAGGCGAGCACCCGCGAGTGCCGGTCCTCGATGGTGACCGCGCCTCCGACCACGTCGGCCAGGTTGTCGGCCAGGGCGAACAGGTCGGTCGGGCCCCGGCCCGAGGCGGTCTCGCGGCTCTCCAGCACCAGGCCGTACACCATGCCGGCCAGCTGGCTCCACGAGACGGCGGGGTCGGCCAGCAGCACGGCCACTCCGTGCCGGTCGCCGAGCGCGGCGGCCTCCCGTTCGAGGTCTCCCTCCTCTCCGGCGGCGGTTGCCTCGGGACGTACCAGGACCGCCTTGGCCTTGGCCGCGGCCGCCCACCGTACGGCCTCGTCGAGGCCGGGAGCACCGACGGCCAGCAGCAGGTCGCCCGCGGCGTGGCGGTCGGCGGTCTCCGGCATCGCCACGCCGCGCAGCCACATCGTGCGCGCCTCGGGACGGCCGCACAGGCGCACGCCGTACCCGCCGAGCACGTTCACCAGACGGTCCAATGTGATCATCATCAGCTCCGGGTCGCCGGAAGGGGGCGGGGCTCCCCGCCCCCTTCCGTGAGGTCAGGCGGCTTCGCGCCGCCGCTGGCAGTCGATGCAGGTACGGGCCAGCGGCCGGACCTTGAGCCGCTCGAACGGGATGGCCCTCTCGCAGTTGGCGCAGCGGCCGTACTCGCCGTTCGTCAGCCTGGCGAAAGCCTGGGACAGCTCGGCGATGGCCCGCTCGGCGGTGGTGATCGAGACGATCAGCTCCTGCCAGGTGCCGTCGGCGCCGCTGCCGTCCTG
Source organism: Nonomuraea fuscirosea (assembly GCF_035917475.1). Lineage (NCBI taxonomy): Bacteria > Bacillati > Actinomycetota > Actinomycetes > Streptosporangiales > Streptosporangiaceae > Nonomuraea > Nonomuraea fuscirosea. The sequence continues at coordinate 5,899,893 of NZ_CP109074.1, forward strand.
CTCCTGGACGCGAAGGCTGCTCAGCTGTCTCGTCCGCTGCTCCAGCTGCTCCTCCAGGTCCTGGCGGAGCGCCTGGAGCTGGACGGTGCTGAGGTGTGGCGTCGTGTGACTGTCGGTCATGACCAGGTGGTCCTTTCTGCGAAGGGTATGCGTCACGTACGTGCGGGGCGAGGTGCCCCGCCCGCGAAGGTGTCCCGCGTCGCGGCCGGTCAGCGGGTGGACAGGGTCAGGCCGGAGGCCAGCTCCGGTTGCAGGCAGAGCCGCATCAGGCCGCGGATGGTGGCGTGCTGCGGCTGGGGCGCCGCGCTGACCGGCAGCCGCAGCGCGGCGCGCAGCCGGCGCAGCAACAACTCCTGCTGCGCACCACCGCCCGTCACCAGCAGCCCCCTGGCTTGCGCGGCCGGGCGCGCGTCCCCGGGCAGGCGGCGTCGCAGGCTCGCCGTCATGTCGACGACGCTCTCCAGCGCGTACGCGGCCAGCCCCGCGCCGGTCGTGGCACTGAGCTGGAGTGCCGCCGCGTCCGTCACGACTCCCGCGCGGATCACCACGGCCTCGACGATGCCCGCCCCGACGTCCAACAGCAGGCAGGGGCGCGGATCGAGCACGTCGATGCCGACGCCGACGGCTGCTGCCAGCGGCTCCTCCACCAGCCGCACCTCGCAGCCGGCGACGTCGGCGACCGCGGCCCGGACCGCCGCCCGGTCGCTGGGCGAGGCCGCCACCGGCACCCCGGCCAGCACCTGCTCCAGCGGCCTGGTGTCGTAGTGGCGGGTGTCCTGCACCGCCATGCGCACCAGCCGGAGGCAGGCGCCCGGGTCGGCCACCATGCCGTGCCGGATGGGCGAGGCAACGTCGGTCCGGCCGGAGCCGGCCGAGCGCCTGACGATGGCCGACGGCCGGTCGGCGATGGCGTGCCCGCCCGCGGCCAGCGACCGCGTCCGGGCGGTGCCCAGGTCGAGCGCCAGAAAGCGCCGAGCCGGACTCATCCCGCACTCCCCCGCGCCGCCGGACGGAACCGTACGGCAGGGGCATCGGCCGGGTGGAGCCGTGCGACACCGGCGCCTGCCGGGCGGACCCGGGCGGCGCGGGTGCCGGGATGCGCGGGCTTCTGGCGCGGATGAACTGGGACAGAGGCGACAACAGCCATGACGATGATCGACTCCTGACAACGTCAGCGGAACGGCGGCAGGCCGGAGCGGCCCCGTACGTGGGGGCACTGGACGCAGGGACGGCCTGCCCGTTTCTCCTGCCGGGGATGACGGCCGCGTGACGGCTTCACGGCGCGGCGGCACACCTGCGGACGGACACCGTCCAAGGCGTCAGGTGAGCGTGCGCGCAGCGCGGGTCACCGGACCCCGCGGCGCTGGTGGCGGCGGACTCCGGTGCGGAAGACGTCGGTTACGCCTGCGGCGGGCTGCGCGATCCCGCGGTGCGGTGCGCCAGTTGCTGGGGATCGCGGCGCGTGTCCGCGTCGGATCCGGGCGCCGGCAGCAGGGCCAGGTGGGCGAGGTCGGCCTGGCGCTCGCCGCGCAGGGGCGGCCAGAGCGACAGCACGTGGTGCTCGCGGGCGCTGCCCGCCTGCGGCGGCAGGCTGGACAGGTCGGTGCCGGATCCGCCCGCGCTCCACACGGGGCCGGCGGCCGAGGACTGCGCGGCCGCCGCGACGGCGTTGCTCGCCGGGGCGGAGGCGCTGGCCACGACCAGGGACAGCAGGACCAGGACCATCGCGCCGACATGCGCGATGGACCCTTGTGGTGTTCTCCACGGTCCCGTCATACGGCCGACCATAGCCCAGACCTCGGGAAAAGGCATGTCCATTCCCGCCCGGCGACGGAACCACCCGCTCCGGCCGACGCCGGAAACGGCGCGGGCGTCGCGGAAGCAGGGCAGGGGGAGCTCCAACGGCACGGGCGGGGCGACCCCCTCAGGGGACCGCCCCGCCCGGTTCCGGGGAGCGCGCCCTCGCGGGGGCGCGCCGGTCCGGCTCATCGAGGTGTGCCGCCGGGGTGCCGGTCAGCCCCGCCGTCGCGGCCGAGCCCCCCGCGCCGGGGCGGGCATGCTCAGGCGGAGCCGCGCAGCTCGTTCAGCCGTTCCTCGGCGAACGAGCGGATCTCCTCTTCCTCGACCATGACCGCGTGCTCCAGCAGGTTGGTGTCCTGCTCGTCGGACAGGCTCGCGGCGGCCGCAGTCGCGAACAGCCGGCTCACCGCGTCGCCGTCCTCCAGCCGGTGGACGATGCCGGTCAGGTCGGGCTCCTCGCCGTCCTGGCCGATCAGCCACTCGGTCAGGTCCTTGAGCTGCCCGGGCGGCAGGCAGGCCGCTCCCGCCTCAAGCTGCTCGATCGACGCCTCGGTCAGGAATTCGAGCGCCTTCCAGCGGACCCCGCTCTCGGGATCGCGGCTCAACTCGATCACCCGGGCGATGAGAGGCCCGTGCCGCTCGTCGGCGATCACCAGCGCCGCCGCGACGGCGTCGTACCGTACGCTGCGGATCGGGTGGGACAGCAGCGGCGGCAACTCCTCGACCAGCGGCGCGGCGAGGTCGGTGAGCTCGGACAGCAGCCAGGCCGCCGTCGGCAGGATCCGGTCGTCGCCGCTGTGCAGCAGCCTGACCAGGTTCTGGACGGGGAATCCCGCGTACAGCTCGCTGAGCAGATCGTTGGCCGCCGGGCCCACGAGGTCGGCGTCGCCCGGATGCGCGAGGATGCGCTCGATCAGGTCCTCGCCTGTCTGCGTCTGCACCGGCTCTCCTGCCTCCTGTTGCTCTTCTGCTGCTCTCACTGACCGTACTGCCGTTTGATGTCCTCTTTCAGCTGGCGCAGCGCTGCTTCCTCGCGCCTGATCCGTTCGGCGTGCCCGGACTCCCAGCCCTTCCTCTCCTCCTCCGCCTTCCTGGCCTTGATGCTCTTCTCCAGCATCTCCTCGGCCTTCTTGGCCTCCGCCTCGCTCATGCCCCTGGCGCTGCTGGGCGGATCGCCGTGGACTCTTCCGTCGTGGCGCGAGCCCTGGTTCGAGTTGCGGGAGAAGAAGCCGCCACCGCCGCCACTCCCCCGGCCGCCGCTGTTGCCCCGGCCGCCACGCCGGTTGCCGCGGGCCATCTGCATCATGCCGTCCTTGACGGTCCGGGGCCCGGCCGGGTTGCGCAGGCCGGACGGCCGGAGCGGGACTCCGCCGCGCGGGCCGGCCATGGCCAGGCGTGGCCCGGGGGGACGCAGGTCGTCCAGGATGCGGCGCATCGGCTCGGTGACCCGGCGGCGCACGATGGGGGCGATCACCTTGCCGGTGCCCTCGCTGCCCTCGCGCAGGATCTTCCTGACCGCCTGGCGCGAGGCCAGGATCCGGGCCGTCGCGACGGTCGCGCCGACCGCCCCGCCGAACGCCAGCGCCTTGGCCACCCCGACCGCGGTGAACACCGCCTGCGTGCCCGCCGCCACCTTCACCGCCGACACCACGGTGGCGGTGCCGTCCAGGGCCGCCGGCATCACCCGCATCGCCGCGTTCGCCTGCGCGACGTGGCCGCCCTGGGCGCCGGTCCTGTTCCAGTGCGTCTCCATGCCGGCGGCGGACTGGCCACGGTAGACCTGCTGCGTGTTGCGGACCGCCGCGTCGGCGCCGCCCGCAGCCGGGGCCGTACCGGACTGCGCCGTACGCGCGGCGTTCCCCTCGGCCCTGACCTCGTCCTCGTTCATGTTCGGCCAGGGGCCGAGCATCTGCATGATCCCGGCCGCCGCCGGGGGAAGTACTACAGCCATGACCGGTCGAGCGCCTGGACGCTCTCGTTGCTCGCGGCCTCGCCCTCCTGCGTGTTCCTCATCACCGCGTGCAGGTTGTCGCCGGTGCCGGCGATCGTCCCCGACAGCCCGTCGAGCGCGGCCATCGACACCGCGCGGCACTCGGCGTACACGCTGGTGAACATGCCGAACAGACCGTCGTCCCCGAACGAGGACACCCCGTCGCCGCGCTCCTTCATCGGGGAGAGCGCGGCGTCGTAGTCCTCACCGTGGGCCCTGATCCGGGTGGCCTGTTGCCCCACCGTCCCCAAGGCGATCTCGAGTCCCGTCATGGCGCAGCACGATATCGTCACTTGTCAGGATCTTCATGATTTTTGTTGTTCATGAGACGTAAATCTCCGTGTAAAAACCCGGCCGGGTGTGTCTAGACTGGTCGGCCGTCCGCTCTCCTCACCGCCGGAGGTCCGACATGCGGCCACCCACACCCGACAACGACGATGAATACCTGCTCGAATACTTCGCCCAGGGCCAGCGGGTCATCCGCGACCTCCGGGAGGCGCAGGCCGCCATGCGGCGGGTTGAGGGTGTGGCCAGGAGCAAGGACGGGCTGATCGAGGCGGCCGCCGTCGGCGAGGGCGAGCCGACCCGGCTGCGCATCGACCCGAGGGCGCTGCGGCTCGAAGAGGCGGCGCTCGCCCGCGAGGTGACCGCCGTGCTCCGGGCGGCGCAGGACGAGGCGGCGCGCAAGGCGCAGGAGATCGCGGACGCGGCCGAGGGCGCCGCCACTCTCCCCCAGCCGCTCGACGAGACGTTCGTCCGCGGCCGGGTCGAGCAGGTCGCCCGCGACCTGCTCGGATGACCGCGCCCTGATGACCCGCCCCATCTCGTACGGCCCGCTCATCGGGCACGGAGGAAGCAGCGTGCACGACCACCCCCGGTTCGACCCCGCCGACATCACCGACCAGCACATCGAGGAGATCGCCCGCCAGGGCGAGCGGGTGCTGGCCTGGCTGGAGACGGCGCAGGAGGACCTCGACCAGATCGTGGGAGCGGGCGAGACGGCCGGAGGCCAGGTCAAGGCGACCACGGACGTGAACGGCCGCGTCCTCGCCGTCACCTACGGCCCCCGGACGAAGCGGATGAACAGCCAGGAACTGGCCGAACAGACCCTCGCGGCGGTACGGGCGGCCCGCGCCGACGCCCAGAACCAGACGCACGAGCTCATGCGCGAGGCCATGCCGGACTTCGACCCGATCCAGGCGAACGAGCAGTTCCAGCGCCTCCTCTCCGCCTGGCAGTGACCCGGCTTCGCCGGCACGAACGGCGCGAGCGACTGCGGCAGCGGACCGGTTGGACACGATCGCCCACTGCAGCCGAGCGGTGAACTCCGGCGTGGCGAGAGCACGCCATCACCGGTCAGACCAGGCATGGCGCGAGCCTGATGAGTACATCGCCAGTCAAACAACCCACTCCGCCACCGGTTCGGCGCTGTTCCCATCGGTGTGCTCCGCCGGAACACCAGTGTGTGGAGCCATGCCGCCCGCAGGAAGGCGGGATCTCTCCACTAGTGACTTCACGAGCCTGGCATCCCCATAGATCGACACATTTCCAGCAATATCCCCGTAGCCGCGCATGTGAGCAGATGCAACGTTCCTCCCGTCTGGAGCGATTTATAGACCAGATGCAGTCGTCCTCATCCACAGGCAGCCGAGATGACGTCACCGAGCTGAGCGGAGAGAACATGCAGGTCAACAACTTTGGGTCAGTGACCAACCAGACGAACATCGACCACAGCGTCACTTGGCCCCAGGCCGACGTTCAGGCCGGGATCGCCCAGCTCAGCCAGTTGATCGCCGCCGGATCCATCCCGCAGACCATTGGGATGGAGGTGGTCGCAGAAGTCGAAAAGAGCCTGAACGAGGCAGGCGGGCAACCTACCAGCCGGCTTAAAGCGTCATTGCTGAGACTCCGGGACATGCTCTCAGTCGGTGGAGCATCCGCAGATGACGTGGCCAAGGTCGCTGGAGCGATCAGCGCGATATCGGCGATCATCGGCGGGTGAGATGACGGATCTCGCGGACGACAAGGAGACGGGCGGCCCTGACCCGAGCGAGATGCACGTCAACAATCACGCGCCGGTCGCAAACCAGCAGAACATAGGGCACTTCTACTCGGGCAACAGGAACCCTCAGGAGGATCTGGCTACGGCTCGCCGGGCGCTGGCGGAACACCAGTGGCAACAGGCCTGCCAGCGCTACACGGAATACTTGGCCCACGAACCATCCTCATCCGCAAGAAAAATGGCCGAGGTCCGAACAGAGCACGCCTTCGCCAAATTGCAAGGGAGACGTCCGCGCTCTCATCCAGACCAGACTCATAATGAGATTCATGCCCTCTTGACCAAAGCCTGCGAACTCGATCCAGACTCAAAGGCCGCCCTCGTCCTCAGGGCTATCGTCGACGAAGACCTTGATCATGCTTTCTTACGCGAAGCAGGATTTTCGGATGAGGCTCAAGAGGCGAGTGCGAGCCTGGACCTGGAATGGGCACAGCGGATAGTCACCACTATCTCGGTCCGTGAATCACCAACGTGGCAGGCATTGGACGAACGGGTGACTCCCGGTGGCACCGTATCCGTTCCGGTATCGTCACTCAGTGATGACGAACGAGACGAGCGTGAACGTCGTATGCGCACCTTGTTCACTCCGGTACCCGCCGCACCGGTGCGGGAACAACGGCTCAACCCCCTCTACGGGTTGCTGCCCATGGCGGGCGGCGCCAGCATCCTTTGGGTCGCCATCACACTTTTGACGGCGTACGGCAGTCCTTTGTGGTCGTTACTATCCCCGGCCCCGTACATAGGCATCACCGGCGTCATCACGGCCTGTCTCGGTGGCTGTGTTACGTTCCAGGCGCTGTTCGCCAACTGGCGGCACCATCGTGTGTTCCAGCGGGCCATGGTGGATTACCGAGAAGAAATGCGCGTCTATGAGGAGAACCTTCCCTCAGAAGAGCAGATAAGCCGATGGCTGAAACACGACGTGAACGTCATCGTCGATCGGGCCCTCACCCGCCTGGGCATCGTGAAGGAGGAACTGCATAACACCGGACGACGCATCACCGATCCTCTCGTCATCGTCGGTCCCGCCAACCCTCCCAAGACCAAACTGGTGAGACATCACAGGGTGGGTGATGGCTACATCGCATCCCGCTACACCGTCTTCGTCGTATGTATGGCAGATCAGAAACTGGGCGCGTATCGAACCGCGCTGAACTCCATCACCGGCGTGCGGGAGCCTGAGGAACAGACGAGCGAGTACCGCTATCGAGACATCGTCTCGGTGAACGTCAATACCGTTCGACTGGATCTCCCGCCAGGCGCGAAGAGGACGGAGGACGCTGAGCCCACTTACGCGTTCGTCGATGCGCAGGAGAAGGACACCGTCGCCGAACGTTTCACTCTGATCGTGCCGGGAGATCGCTTCACCGTGACGACGAAGGTCAGCACCGATGACGGGAAGGGTTCACGTGTCGACTTCTCCCGGGCAGATCGCGCACTCGCTGCCATCCGCCGACGTATAGCGGCCAGTACGGGACTGCCCTGAGCCGCTGGGTAGGTGCGGGTCAGGGGCTGAGGCGTCGGCGTAGGTGGACCGGTCGGCCTGAACGAGATCGTCACTTCAAAGGTGATACTCCCACCAGCGCCGACACCTCGGGTGTGCAGTAGGTCCCGATGCAAGCAACGCGTCACGTACTGGGTGGCGCGTAGGAGTGTCAGAGCAGGGTTCCGCCTGAGGCGTCCAGCCAGTGGCCGGTCACCCAGCGGCTGTCGTCGCGGGCCAGGAAGGCCACCGCGCCGGCCACGTCCTCGGGGGTGCCCACGCGGCCCAGGGGTGACAGCGACGACACCCAGGTCAGCGCGTCCCCGACGAGTCGGCCCTCGTGCATGTCGGTGTCGATGACGCCGGGCGCGACGGTGTTGACGGTGATCGCGCGCGGGCCGAGTTGCTTGGCGAGGGTCGCGGTGAGCACGTCGAGCGCGCCCTTGGACATGGCGTAGCTGATGGACTGCGGCATGAACGCGCCGCGGGTCAGCATCGTGGAAATGTTGATGATCCGGCCCCCGTCGCGCAGCCGGGGCAGGGCGAGCTGGGTGACGAAGAACGGGGCGGTGGCGTTGACCGCGAAGATCCGCTCGAACTGTCCTCTGGTGACGTGCTCGATGCCGGGCTCGTCGTTGAGGATGCCGGCGTTGTTGACCAGGATGTCCAGCTCGCCGGCGTGGGCGTCGAAGGCGGCCCACAGGCGGTCGGCGTCGCCGGGCGTGCCCAGTTCGGCCCGCAGGGCGAAGGCCTGCCCGCCGGCCGCCTCGATGGCGGCGACGGTTTCCGCGGCGGCCTTCTCGTTGCCGCCGTAGTGGACGGCGACGCGGGCGCCGTCACCGGCCAGGCGCCGGGCGATGGCCCGGCCGATGCCTCTGCTCGCGCCGGTGACTAGGGCGGTCTTGCCATGGAGAGTACGCATGTCGGCTTTCTGCTGTGAGTGAGGTGGAGGCCACCGCCGTCTTCCGGACAGCGGCGGGCACGGTCGTACACGGGATGGCGCGCGCGGTCGTACGCGGGACGGCGGGCGCAGTTGTACGGGCGGCGGTGGGCGCAGTTGTACGGGCGGCCGGCGCCGAGGCGCCGGGGCGTCAGCTGCGAGGGCGGAGGGTCAGGCGCGCGGATCGTTCTGGAGGAAGTCCAAGGTGGCCAGTTCGTCCACGGTGGCCTGGAGCCGGTCGACGCGGGAACGGCCGATCCGGACGAGTTCTTCACCCGCGGCGAGCCACTGGTCGAGATCGCGGGAGAGGGGCGGGATGCCGGCCAGGATCTCGGCGCTCTCCTTGAGGGTGATGCCCACCCGTTGCGCGGCGAGGGCGAGTTTGATCCGGCAGATCGCGTCGACGGTGAAGCGGCGGGCGTTGCCGCTGTTGCGGTGGGCGTTGATCACGCCGTAGCGCTCGTAGAAGCGGACGGCGTTGGCCGTCACCCCGGCGGCCTTGGCCACCTGCCCGACCGTGAGCGACGCCTGGAAGCCGGGGTGGTCGGTGACGGTCATGTCCCACCTCTCGTCCTCGCGGCCGCCGGCTCTCGCCGGTCCAGTATCGCCGATGCCCGGCCCGGGGAGCGCAGCCGTACGAGCAGGGCCAGCGACATCAGGACGAGGGCCGCCGCCTGAGCCCAGCGCAGGGCGTCGGTGACGGCGACCGCCTGGGCGGCTCGCTCCGCCGTTCCCTGCCCGGCCAGGGCGGTGAGCGACGCGCCGCCGGTCGTCGCGGCGGTCAGCACCGTGAACAGCGCGCTGATCAGTACGGTGCCCATGCCGTTGGCGATCGTGCTCACCAGCGCCAGCAACGCCGAGCCCGAGGCCAGATCGGGGCCGTGCAGATTCCTGCTGGAACCGGACATCGTCGGCATCATGATCGCGCCGGTGCCCGCTCCCTGGACGAATCCGAGCAGGCCGAGCAGCGGGTACGAGGTGTCCGGCCGCAGGATGATCACCTGGACCACGCCGGACGCGATCGCGAGGCCGAGCCCGGTGCCGACGACCAGCCGGGGGCCGAGCCGTTCCAGCAGCCGGGCCGCGACCTGAAGGCTGAGGCCCATGCCGGCCGCGCCGGGGATCATCAGCGCGGCCGTGACCGAGGCGCTGTCGAGCCGCAGCGTCTGCACGTACGCGGGCATCAGCAGGGCCGAGCCGAAGTACGGGGCCGCGTACAAGGCGAGCACCGCGGCGCCCCGGCCGAACGTGGGATCGCCGAACAGGCGGATCCGCAGCAGCGGCTCCGGATGGGTCAGCGCCCGGACGGAGAAGGCCGCGACCAGCACCGCGCCGACGACCACCGTGGCGACCCGCGTCCAGGCCGCGTTGTCGTTCGCGCTGATCCCGTACGCCACCGCGACGATGCCCGGCACCAGCAGCATCGCTCCCGGCAGGTCGAGCCGGACCCGCTGCCGCCGCGCGGGATCGGCCGGCAGCCAGGCCAGCGTGCCCGCGGCTCCTGCCAGCGCCAGCGGCACGGTGAGGAAGAACAGCGCCCGCCACGAGCCGGTACCCAGGAGCGCCGCGCCGAGCACCGGGCCCAGGATCGGCCCGATGAGCAGCGGCAGCCCGGTGACCGCCACCATCCGGCCGCGCCGTTCCGGGGCGACCGCGCCGAACCCGATCGCCATTCCCAGCGGCGTCATCAGCCCGCCGCTGAGGCCCTGCGCCGCCCGCGCGCCGATCAGCCAGCCCAGGTCGCCGGCCGCGCCGGCGACGGCGGAGGCGACCGCGAACCCGGCCAGCGCCACCAGGTACACGCGCCGGACGCCCCAGCGCGTGGCGAGACCGGCGGCGAGCGGCATCGTCGTCACCATGCCGAGCGTGTACGCGGTGATGATCCACTGGACGGAGGTCAGCGACGCGCCGAACGCCGCCATCAGCCGCGGCAGCGCCACCACGACGATCGTCGCGTCCAGCACCGCCATCAACCCACCGAACGCCAGCACGACCGCGACCCGCAGTTCCGGCCGCGTCAGCCTGCCCACCGCCGGCCGCGTCAACCTGCCCACCTCCAGCCGGGTCGGCGTGCTCACCTCCGGCCGGGTCGGCTCGTTCACTGCCGACCGGCCGGATCCGGGAGCCGGACGGAGCGCAGCGCACTGGCCCACGTCCGCAACTCGTCCATCGTCACGTGCAGCGCCTGCGCCGTGCCGGGCGGCGGAACGAACCGGCCGCCGGCGTCCAGGTGCTCCCACGCCATCGGGATCAGCACCGCCTCCCGGACCGTGGTGGCCCGCAGTTCGGGCATGACGCCGCGCAACTGCTCCACCGCCCTGATGCCACCGGAGGACCCGTATGCGACGAAGGCGACGGGCTTGTACGCCCACTCGGTGAAGTGCCAGTCGATCGCGTTCTTCAGCGCCGCGGGAAAACTGTGGTTGTACTCAGGGGTCAGAAACACGAACCCGTCGGCGTCGGCCAGCCGCCCGGAGATCGGCGACCCGCCCGCCCCGCCAAGCTGCATCGCGTGCATCGGCAGCGAGACGGCGGCCAGGTCGATCAGGTCGAGGTCGAGCCAGTCGACCGCGGCGAGCTCACGCTCCAGCCACGCCGCGAGAGAGTCGGCCATCCTGGGCGTGCGCACGCACCCGATCACCACGGCGATACGGAGCCGGCCATCGATGTTGTCGGTCATGGTGACGACGCTAGGAGTTCGCCTATGGGCGAACTCAAATCCCCGGGCGACCGCCGGATCAGACCGCTCGTAACCAGTGGTCGAGGGCGGTGAAGTCGTCGTCGGTGAGGCCCCGGGCCGACGGGACGTGATGGAGGAGGGCTCGGCCGGGGTGGTGTGCGGACACCCAGGCGCGGTCGGCGTCGGTGATCTCGTCGTCGATCCACACGAACGGCCGCCCGCTCGCCCACGCCACCAGCGTTCTGGTCTTCCAGCAGAGCCCGAACCACCGGTCCTCGCGTTCGTTCTCGGGGGACGGCTCGGGCCAGTTCACGACCGGCAGCCGTGGCAGGCCGAGCCGGGGCGCGATCTCGGTGTTCGCCTGGTCCTCCCAGGTCGTGGCCCAGACCAGGTCGCACGGCAGCGCCGCCAGCCGAAGCCCTGCCCGCGGGTCGAGCCGGGCCAGGTGCCCACCGCCCGATGGCCGCGCGCCGTCGCCGAGCCCGCCGCACGACGGTCGCGCGCCGTCGCCGAAGGGCAGGAGCGGCCCGTCGACGTCGAGGAAGAGCAGGGGGCGTTCCTGATCGCCGTTCATGCCCCGGTGACCCGTCCATGCTCGCGGAAGTCTTCGCCGGCGGCCTCGGAACCGTTCATCGAAGGCAGGATAAGGGGGCGCGGGGTCGCGGTGATCGTCTCTACACTGGCGGCATGCCGTTGGTGTGGGTGACGGGCAACTCGGGGACCGGTAAGTCCACGGTCTGCGGAATGTTGCGGGCGCGCGGGTACGCCGCGTTCGACGCCGATGACGACGGCTTCAGCCGCTGGGTCGATCGGGACACGGGCGAGGTGGTGACGGACCCTCCGTACCCCGTTCCCGAGGGCTGGCTCGATCGGCATGGGTGGGCGATCGTCCGCGAGCGGGTCGAGGCCCTCGCCGAGGAGTCCCGCTCGCGGGTCGCGTTCCTGTGCGGGTCGGTGGAGAACGAGGCGGACGTACGCGATCTGTTCGACCTCGTCGTGTGCCTGGTGATCGACGACGACACCCTCCGCCACCGCCTCGCCACCCGGACCACGAACACGTTCGGCCGGCACCCCGAGGAGCTGGCGGCATCCCTGATGTGGAACCCCCGGCTGCGCGAGATCTACGAGCGCCGGGGCGCGACGATCGTCGACGCGTCCGAGCCGCCGGCCGAGGTCGTGGAGCGGGTGATCGGCGCGGCCCACGACCTGGCGGAGTCGGGCCGGTAGCCCGCCGGAGGGCTCAGGTGCGGGTCCAGCGCTGGTTCGCGCCGCCGTGGCAGGTGTAGAGCTGGAGCCGGACGCCGTTGGCGGTGCCCTGGCCCACCGCGTCCAGGCACAGCCCGGACTGCGCGCCGGTGATGCTGCCGTCGGCGTTCAGCCGCCAGCGCTGGTTCGCGCCGCCGTGGCAGGCGTAGATCTGGATACCGGCGCCGTTGCCCGCGCCGGCCGCGTCGAGGCACTTGCCGCCGTAGACCCGGAGCTCACCGGCCGCGGTGGCGGCCCACTGCTGGTTGGCGCGGCCGTTGCAGTCCCACAGCTGCACCTGGGTGCCGTCGGCGGTGGCCGCTCCTGGCACGTCCAGGCAGCGCCCGGAGCCGACGCCCCTGATCTGCCCGGCGGGCGGCGCGGTCGGCGTGGTGGTGGACGAGCCGTCGTCCAGGCCGAAGAAGCGGATGGCGTGCGCGGCCATCCCGGGGTGGGGCAGGTCGTGGCCGGCGCCGCTGATCGTGTACGTCTCCACCTGCCCGGGCCCGTACACCCGCCGCGTCCAGCCGGACTGCGGGCTGTCCGTGGCGGTGGGGGTCTGGCTCAGCCCGTGCACGTCGGTCCACTGGTCGGTCTCTTCATGCAGCATCGTGTACGGCAGCACGTTGTCCGCGGTGCCGTGCCAGGCCATCACCCTCGGCCGGGGCCCGGTGTAGCCGGGATAGGCATCCCTGACCAGGTCGCCCCACTGCCGCGGGGTCTTGTCGCCGCAGCCCGCGGGACCGAGGCACCCGTACGGGACCCCCGCGAACGGCGCGCCGGCCTGGAACACGTCCGGGTACGTGGCGAGCAGGTTGAGCGTCTCCATCGCGCCGGAGGAGAAGCCGGTGGCGAACACCCGCCCCGGGTCGCCGTTGTAGCGCTGCAGCACGTAGTTCGTCATGGAGACGATCGACACCGGGTCGCTGCCGCCGCCGTGCCGCAGCGCCTCGGCGGACCAGACGTCGAAGCAGTTGGACAGGCCGTTGGCGCTCTTGTTCGCCTGCGGGTAGATGACCACGAAGCCGTACCGGTCGGCGAGGGAGGCGAACTCGGTGCCCTGGTGGAAGGAGGGAGCCCAGCCGTTGCAGCCGTGCATCGCCACCAGCACGCCGGGTCTGGCCGCCACCCCGTCCGGGACGTACACGTACATCCGCAGGCCGCCGGGGTTGGCGCCGAAGCCCGTCACCTCGGTCAACGCCGCGGCTGAGGCGCCCGGCGTGGCCGTCAGGAACATGGCCAGCGCGGTGATCCCCGCCGTGAGCAGCGCCACCACGGCGGCGCCGACGCCCACGTACCGGCTCGTTCGCGGTCCGCCTCGGTTCATGGTTCCGCCTCTCCGCTGTTAGCGCTAACGCCGACGGGGCCGAGCTCCTTGAAGGCAGTGGCGGGAGGTAGCGAACATGACCCGGAAAGGTACTGTCAAGAGCGCCTTAGCTTACGGTGACGGCGGTGGATCCCGGCCGCCTGGGGATAGGCCAGGTAGAGGCGATCAATCGAGCACGACGGGGCGATGAAAGTTTCACGAAAGCTCAGCCTGCCCGGTGTTCGATCCGAAACATTTCAAGTGCCCTGGCGCCGCAACACACCAGTACAGCACCCTCCTCGAAGAACGGGCTGTTACGAAAGTTTCACTGGATTCTTGACAACTTTCGGCGACCTCCACACACTGAGTGCCCGAGGTGAGCTCCCCCACCTCCAGTACGCGCTCCGACGACGAGCTCGTACCGCACCCATGATTCGCCCCTGGAGGCTCAAGCATGGCTGTACCCGACATGCCCCCACTCACCGCCAGGCGACCGCAACGCGCCCGCCGCCGAGCGCTGATCACCGGCGCGATCGGCGCACTCGGCCTGATCACGGCACTGGCGACGGCGATCCCGGCCGTCGCCGCGGAGAGCACGCTGGGCGCGGCGGCGGCGCAGAGCGGCCGCTACTTCGGCACCGCCATCGCCTCGGGCAAGCTCGGCGACTCCGCCTACACGACCATCGCCAACCGCGAGTTCAACATGGTCACGGCCGAGAACGAGATGAAGATCGACGCCACCGAGCCCAACCGGGGACAGTTCAACTTCTCCGCAGGGGACCGGGTCTACAACTGGGCCGTGCAGAACGGCAAGCGGGTCCGCGGGCACACGCTGGCCTGGCACAACCAGCAGCCGGGCTGGATGCAGCAGCTGTCGGGCAGCACGCTGCGCCAGGCGATGATCAACCACATCAACGGCGTCATGAACCACTACAAGGGCAAGATCTACGCCTGGGACGTGGTCAACGAGGCCTACGCCGACGGCAACTCCGGCGGCCGGCGTGACTCCAACCTCCAGCGCACCGGCAACGACTGGATCGAGGTGGCCTTCCGCACCGCCCGCGCCGCCGACCCGGCCGCCAAGCTCTGCTACAACGACTACAACATCGACAACTGGTCCTGGGCCAAGACGCAGGGCGTCTACAACATGGTCCGCGACTTCAAGTCCCGTGGCGTGCCGATCGACTGCGTCGGCCTGCAGTCGCACTTCAACGGCAACAGCCCCTACAACAGCAACTACCGTACGACCATCCAGAGCTTCGCCGCACTGGGCGTCGACGTGCAGATCACCGAGCTGGACATCCAGGGCGGCTCGGCCACCACGTACGCCAACGTCGTCAACGACTGCCTGGCGGTGCCGCGGTGCGCCGGCATCTCGGTCTGGGGCGTGCGCGACACCGACTCCTGGCTCGGCTCCGGCGCCAGCGCGCTGCTCTTCGACGGCAACGGCAACAAGAAGGCCGCCTACACCGCGGTGCTGAACGCGCTCAACGGCGGCACCACGACACCGCCGCCCGGCGGCGGCGACGAGGGGCAGATCAGGAGCTCGGCCTCCGGCCGCTGCGTGGACGTGACCAATGCCAGCACCGCCGACGGCACCGCGGTGCAGCTGTACGACTGCAACGGCCAGAGCAACCAGCAATGGGAGCAGACCTCGTCCGGTGAGCTGCGGGTCTACGGCAACAAGTGCCTGGACGCGGCCGGTTCCGGCAACGGCGCCCGGATCCAGATCTACTCCTGCTGGGGCGGCGACAACCAGAAGTGGCAGGTCAACTCCGACGGCACGATCGTGGGCGTCCAGTCCGGGCTCTGCCTCGACGCCGTCGGCGGCGGCACCGGCAACGGCACGGGCCTGCAGCTCTACAGCTGCTGGGGCGGCAGCAACCAGAAGTGGACCTACGCCGCGTGAGTTCCCCCGGCTGATCGCCCTCCGCTGAAGAACAGCGGGTCTCGGCCCCTGAAGACAGCGGCCACCCCCGTCCGCACCGGGAGCGGACGGGGGTGGCCGCACGGCGTGCCCGCGTCACCCGTCGGTGGCCGCACGGCGTGCCCGCGCCACCCGTCCGTCCCGCATCCCCTGACTAGACTGCGGCCATGACCACGGAGTCGTCCCCTCTCACCATCGCCCAGCTCGCCGAGCTGGCCGGAGTCTCCACCGCGACGGTCTCCAAGGTCGTGAACGGCCGCGCCGAGGTGTCGTCCAAAACCCGCGCCGCCGTCGAGGAGCTCATCAGCCGGCACGGCTACCGCCGCCAGCGCCGCCGCTCCACCCCGACGGCCCTGGTGGAGCTGGTCTTCCACGCCCTCGAAGGCGACTACCCGGTCGAGATCACCAAGGGCGTGACGAACGTCGCGCGCGAGCACGACCTCACGGTCGGCATCTCCGACCTGCGCCGCGACCAGTCCACCGCGGACGCCTGGCTGGAGGGCGTGCTGCGGCGCCGCCCGAGCGGCGTGATCGCCGTGTTCTCCGGCCTGGCCGAGATCCAGCACGAGCAGCTCGCCCGCCGCGAGATCCCGCTGGTCCTGCTCGACCCGGCGGACGTGCCCAGCGGGGACATCCCCTCGGTCGGCGTCGGCAACTGGAACGGCGGCCTCACCGCCACCCGTCACCTCCTCGAACTCGGGCACCGCCGCATCGCCATCATCACCGGCCCCGACGCCGCCCTGTCCAGCCGGGCCCGGCTCGACGGCTACCGCACCGCCCTCGACATGGCCGGCCTGCCCGTCGACCCCGAGCTCATCGGCCGCGGGGACTTCCTCATCGAAGGCGGCCTGGCGGCGGCGCACCGCATGCTCCGCCTGCCCGACCGGCCCACCGCCATCTTCGCCACCAACGACGGCCAGGCCATCGGCGCCTACCACGCGGCCCACCAGCTCGGCCTGCGCATCCCCGACGACCTCAGCGTGGTCGGCTTCGACGACATGCCGTCGGTGCGATGGGCGATCCCGCCGCTGACCAGCATCCGCCAGCCGCTGACCGCCATGGCCGCCGCCGCCACGACCATGCTGCTGGCGCTGGCCCAGGGCGAGCCGCCGGCGCAGAACCGGGTCGAGCTGGCCACGGAGCTCGTCGTCCGCGCCAGCACCGCCCCGCCCCCGGCCGTCTGAGCCGGCCTTCCGGCTACCGCAGGCCGCCGACGGACAACCCGCCCCGCCAGTGCCGCTGGAGGCTGAAGAAGGCGATGACGAGCGGGACGACCGACACGAGCGCGCCCAGGATGATCAGGCTCCAGAGTGAGGTGCTGCCCGCGTTGTTGGCCGACGCGATGCCCTGCCAGAGGCCGAGCCCGACGGTGACGGGGAAGAGCCGGTTGTCCGACAGCATGGCGAGCGGCAGGAAGTAGTTGTTCCACGAGGCCACGGCCGACAGGAGCAGCACCGTGACCACCGCGGGCCGCATCAGCGGAAAGGCGACCTGGAGGAACGTGCGTATCTCGCCCGCGCCGTCGGCCCGCGCCGCGTCCAGGATCTCGTCCGGGACGGCGTCGCGCGCGTAGACGTGCATCAGGTAGACACCGAACGGGTTGAGCAGGGAGGGGAGGATCACCGCCCAGATCGTGTTGGTCAGGCCGAACTCGGAGAACATCATGAAGGTGGGGATGACCAGGGCCGTCGCCGGCACCATCAGCGCGCCGAGCACGAGCGCGAAGCTGAAGCGCCGGCCGGCGAAACGGTATTTGGCGAACCCGTAGCCGGCCATGACGGCCAGGACCGTGGCGCCGATCCCGCCCGCGAAGGCGTACAGGGTGGAGTTGAGTATCCACTTGCCATAGATGCCGTTGTCGTAGGTGAACAGCTGCTGGAGGTTGCCGAGGTAGTCGATCCGGTCGGCGAACCACAGGGTGTTGCCGCCGCCGAACAGGCCGGGCGCGTCCTTGGAGCTGTTGACGATGACCCACCAGAACGGCACGAGAAAGTACACGACCAGGAAACCGAGCAGCACCTGCAGGGGCAGGTGGCGTTGCGGCCGGCGGCGGACGCCGGCGCGGGAGCGGGCATTCGTCACAGGAAGCTCCTCCGCTTGCGGGTGAAGAACAGGAAGGCGTAGACGCCGACGAAGACGATCCCGCCGAGAGCGAAGGAGATCGCTGATCCGTAGTTGAAGTTCGCCAGGGCGAACGCCTGCTGGTAGGCGTACATGTTGGGGGTGAAGTCGGGTCCGATCGTGCCGGCCGCGAGGGAGCGCAGGATCTGTGGTTCGTTGAAGAACTGCAGGGTGCCGATGAGTGAGAAGACCAGGATCAGCAGCAGCGCCGGCGCGATCAGCGGGATCTTGATGCGCAGGGCGATCTGCCACTTGCCGGCGCCGTCCATGCGGGCGGCCTCGTAGAGCGCGGGGTCGATGCCCTGGAGCGCCGCGTACAGGATGATCATGTAGTAGCCGGCCCACTGCCAGGTGACGATGTTGACCAGGCCGTAGAAGATCAGGTTGCCGCCGAGGAAGTCGGGCGGGGTGACGCCGAACAGGCCGAACAGGTCGGAGAGCGGCCCGAAGCTCTTGCTGTAGAGGAATCCCCACATGACGGCGCCGATGACGGTCGGAATCGCATACGGGAGAAAGATCATGAGACGGGAGAAACGGGCGAACAGGGAGGTCACCGCATCCAGGATCAGGGCCATCGCGAGCGCGATGATGATCTGCAAGGGGATGGAGACCAGCGAGAAACGGATGACGAACCACGACCCGGAGAGGAAACTCGGGTCGGTGAAGGCTTTCACGTAGTTGTCGAAGAGGACGAAACTGGTGCCGCCGATCAGCTTCTTCTGGAAGAGGCTGAGATAGAGCGCGTACGCGAGCGGCGCGATGAGCAGGGCGAGGAACACGATCCCGAACGGCCCGACGAAGAGCCATCCCATCACGTGCTCGCGCAGGCGCGCCTTGCCGGGCGTCCTGGGCTTGTCTCGGGTGCTCGGCGCACTCTTGTCGATCATGAGGGTCAACCTGGACTCCCGGTAGGTGGATGCTGGGGGGTCGCGGGTGGGCCGCCCGGTGCGGGACGGCCCACCCCGCGGGTCACTGAACGGTGAAGCCCTGTTCCTTCGCGTACTTCGCCACGTCCTCCTGCACCCGGTCGGCGGCCTGCGCACCGGTGACGGAGCCTTCGATGAGCGCGCTGACCTGCTTGGTCATGGCGTCGAAGTAGTACTGGCCGAACGGGCTGTAGGTGACGCCCTTGTAGGCGTTCGCGGCGGGGACGTAGACCTCCTTGTTGGCCTGCTGGCCGTCGAAGAAGTCCACCTTCAGGTTCACGAACTCGGGATCGTTGAGCGCCTGGAGGTTGAGCGGGAAGATGATCTGGTTGGTCCAGCCGTGGGTGAGCGACTCCTTGTCGGCGTACAGGCCGAAGGCGGCCTTCGCGGCGAGTTCGGGGTTCTTGGCCTGGCTCGTCACGGAGAAGGCGGATCCGCCCCAGTTCACCTGCACCGGGTTGGCGGCATCCCACTGCGGGAGGGGCGCGACGGCGAACTTCCCGGTGTCCTCGCCCTTGCCGACGCCGGCGCCGGTGAGGTAGCCGGGCGCCCAGGCGGCCGAGATGTACGTGGCGTACTTGCCGTTGATCACGCCGGAGATGTACTCGGGGGTGAACTGGTCCTGCGTGCCGACCAGCCCGTCCTTCGCCAGCCGGCCCCAGTAGTCGAGCACGTCCTTGGAGGCCTGGTCGTTGAGCTTGACGCCGATGGAGCTCTGCTGCGCCGGATCGTAGGCGAAGGGGGCCGCGCCCTTCTGGATCTGCAGCGCCATGGTGAGGGCCGACACGTTCGCGGCGAAGTCGCCGAACGCCGGGCCGCCGGCGTCCTTGACCTTCTTGGCCGCCTCCTCGTACTCGGCCCACGTCTTCGGCGGCTTGATGTGGTACTTGTCGAAGATGTCCTTGCGGTAGATCATCGCCATCGGGCCGCCGTCGACGGGCACGCCGTAGACGGCGCCGCCGACGGAGACGTCCTTCCAGGCGCCCTCGCTGTAGTTGGCCTTGGCCGCGTCGTAGCCGTACTTCTTGATGTCGACCAGCGCGTTCTGGATCTGGAAGGTCGGGATCCGGTCCATCTCGATCATGATCACGTCGGGTGCGCCGGTGCCGGCCGAGATGGAGGTCTGGAACTTGTCGTACTCGTCGCTGCCCTGGCCGACGTTCGTCCAGCAGACCTGCACCTCGGCGTTCTGCTTGTTGAAGTTGTCGACGACGAGCTGCATGTTGGGGTACCAGCCCCACATCGTCACGACCGGCAGGTCCTTCTTGGGGATCGTGTTCGTGCAGTTGCTCGCGCCGCCGCCGCTCGCGGTGGTGGCGCCGCCCCCTCCTCCACCGGAGGAGCAGGCCGTGAGCGCGGTCGCGGCGGCCAGCACGGCCACCGCGGCAGAGAGCCGGTTCATGTTCATTCGCATGTTTCCCTTGCGGATCGCGGCGCACGAAGGTCGTGCGCCGCCGTGGAGACCGGGCGATCGGGCGGGAACGGGACCCGGGTGGCGAGCACCCGGGCCCCGTCCGTCGCGCCGATCCTCATGTGAGCGCTAACAGCACGCCCAGGCAGATCTCGCTCAGCGCTTGCGGCTCAGCGTTGGACGATCAGCGCTTGAACAGGCGCGGAGCGAGATCGATGAGGTTCTTCTGCCACACGTCCCAGCCGTGCGGCCCGGGGGTGACCCCGTCGAACTCGTAGCGGATGCCGAGCGTGTTCAGGGTGTCCAGGGACGCCATGAACGACGGGTAGACGAAGTCCGTCCGGTCGCCGACGTACAGGCGCAGCAGCCTGGTGCCGTCGTTGATCGCCTGCGCGTCGACGCCGGCGCCGCTGCCGAACCCGGCCGAGAAGGCCGCGACGTAGGCGAACTGGCCGGGATTCGCCTTGAGCATCCCGAACGTCTGCCCGCCGCCCATCGACAGACCGGCGAGGGCCTGCCGCGAGGGGTCGCTGGAGACGTTGTAGTGCTCGCGGGCCGCCGGTGCGAGGTTCTCCAGCAATTCCTTGTTGAAGTCGGAGACGTTGCCGTTGCCCATCACGACCACCATCGGCACCAGGTTCCCGTCGAGGAAGTGGTGGTCGAGGATCTGCTTGGCCCGGCCCATCTCCACCCAGTCGGTGTAGTTCTGGCCGCCACCGTGCTGGAGGTAGAAGACGGGGTACGGTTCCGCGCGCTCCGGGTCGTAGCCCGGCGGGGTCCAGACCAGCGCGGTCCGGTCCTCGTTCGCGACGGCGCTCCGGTACGTCAGGCGCTCGACCTCGCCGCCCCGCCCGGCGGGCACGTCCGTGACCATGCGGGCCCGCTCACCGGCGACCAGGAAGGTGCTCCAGGTCGGCTCGGTGGTCACCTTCGTCGGGTTCGACACGTCCTTGACCGAGGTGCGGTCCACGATCAGCCGGTAGTAGTAGAACCACGGGTCGAGCGGCCCCACGGTCACCCGCCAGCGGTCACCGGCACGCGTCATCGGCACGCGCAGCCAGCTACCGCCCGGCGCCCAGTTCGCCCAGACCTTGACGTTCTGCGCGTTCTGGAAGTCCGTCGTCGTCTCGAAGGTGACGAAGCCGTCCTTGGTCACGAACGGCGTCGGCGTGGTGCCCGGCGCCGGCGGGGTGAACTCGCCCTTCAGCCGCCTGTGCCCGGCGCTCGGGCCGTGGTCGCGCACCTTGCGGAACAACCGCGGCACGAAGTCGACGAGGTTCTCCTGCCAGGCGTTCCAGTTCGCCCCGGCGTCGGGGTTGACCCCGTCGAACTCGTAGCCGACGCGGGCGCGGTCCAGCGCCTTCGTCAGGCGGACGGTCACGTTGTACGCGGGGTCCGTCACGTTGCCGGTGTACAGACGTACCAGCTTGACCTGGCGGTTGTCCGCCTTCACCTCCGTCAGGAGACCCGAGAACGAGCCGGCGTAGGCGTAGCGGGACGGGCGGGCCAGCGCGGCCCGCAGCGCCCGCGCGCCGCCCTCGGCCACTCCGGCGATCGCCTGGTGCTCCGGGTCGCGGTGGACGCGGTAGCGGTCGGCGACCGCCTTCCGCAGGTCCTCTCCGACCGCCGCGCCGCCGTCACTGATCACGACCACCATCGGCTCCATGGCCCGCCGGATCGTCAGGTTGTCGAGGATCTGCCCGGCCCGGCCGAGGTCGAGCCAGTCGGTGGCGCTCACGCCGTCGCCCGGCTGCAGGAACAGCACGGGGTAGGGCTTTGTGGCGGTGTATCCCGGGGGCGTCCAGACCAGGGCCTTGCCCCCTTCGCCGTACGTCAGGGTGTCGATCGTGCCGCGCTGCCCCTCGGGCGCGTCCGCCAGCGGGCGCGCCGCGTCTCCGGCCACGAAGAAGGTGCTCCGGAGCGGGTCGGACGCCACGACGGTGCTGTTCGTCGGGTCCTTGAGCCCCTTGGTGTCATCGCCCGTGACCCGGTACGAATACAGCCCGGGCTTGAGCGGGCCGAGGACGCCCGACCAGGCGTCGCCCCGCCGGGTGAGGCCGAACTCCGCCCTGGTGGACGAGGGGCCGAAGTTGCCCTCGATGGCGACCTGCGACACCGGGCCCACAGCGGCCTCGACGGCGGCCACCGGAACGGTGAAGGACGCGTAGCCGTCCTCGGAGACCGTCAGCCACGGCGTGTCCGCCGCCGCCGGCCCCGGCACGAGCAGCAGTGCCGCGATCGTCAGGAGCGCGGCGGTGATCGCGGCGAGCCCGCGCCCGCCGCTCTGGGGGTGTGACCTGCCGTGATAATCTAAAAATGGCATGCGAAAACTCCCTTGATGGCCGGCCACGGTTGATGCCCGGGCGGCCGGCCGGATGTCTACGGTGGATCCTCAGTGGCGGTGTTCGCACCTCCCATTCCGTCGTCGGGGTCGTCAGCTTGCCCACCTGACGTTCGTTGCCGCGAGCGTCAGGTGCGCCGGGACGCCATACCTCATGGTGACGTCACGATCACAGGACTAGCCAGGTGCGGCGGTGGAGCCGCGCACCACCAGGCGGGTCGGGAGCACGACCCGGCGCGGGCCCTCCCAGTCGCCACGCACCAGCAACATGAGCATGCGCGCGGCCTCGTTCCCGAGCCGGTACATCGACTGGTCCACGGTGGTCAGCCTCGGCTCGGCCAGCGCCGACTCGGGGATGTTGTCGAAGCCGGCCACCGACAGGTCGCCCGGAACGCGGAGCCCCAGTTCCCCGGCGACCTCCAGGGTCTTCAGCGCCATCCCGTCGCTGGCCGCGAAGACGGCCGTCGGCCGGTCGGGCCGCTCCAGCAGCGCACGCGCGAGCGGGGCCGCCGAGTCGGGGTCGAAGCTCCCCCGCGCGATCAGCCGCGGGTCGATCGGCACGCCTGCCTCGGCCAGCGCCGTGCGATAGCCCTGCTCGCGTGACCACGCGGCCTCGATGCCGGCCCGGCCGGCGATGAAGCCGATGCGCCGATGCCCGAGGCCGAGCAGATGCTCGACCACCGCGGTGGCGCCCGCGAAGTTGTCGGCCGTCACCGACGGCGCCTCCGAGCCCCGCGCCGGATCGATGACCACGACCGGCGTGCCGCTGCGCACCTCGCGCGAGGGCGTGACCACGATGCAGCCGTCGGTGAGCGTGCCCGACAGGCGGGCCAGGTGCCGCTGCTCCCAGCCGTCGGAGCAGGTGCCGTAGAGGTCGCTGTTGGCGTAGACGATCAGATCGAAACCCGACTGACGCAGGGCGTCCATCACCCCTTTCAGCACCTCGGCGGTGTAGGACTGGAAGCTGTGGGTGACCAGCCCCAGGACGTTGGTCCGGCTGCTGCGCAGGCTTGTGGCCACCAGGCTCGTCTCGTAGCCGAGCTGCTCGATGGCCGCGCGGACCTGTTCGACGGTGCTCGCCCTGACGCCGTAGCGCCGGTTCACCACCCGCGAGACGGTCGCCGTGGAGACTCCCGCCAGCCGGGCGACATCACTCATCGTCACCGGAGCGCCGCCGTCGGCCATGGTGCCTCACCAATTGCAATCGTTATCGGTTACGTTTGCAGGCGCCAAGTTAAGCGAAGTCGATCCTGGAAACAAGGGCTTTTCGGCTGGATGTTCTTGGGGTAGAGACATGACCGAATCATTCTGTTCATGACGCGGGGGCGGGGCCCGTCGAGTCGCGGACACTGAGGGTGGTCGCCAGCTGGAGATGCCGCGAGGCGGGCTGGACACCGTCCGCCATGCCGAGAATGGTCTCCACGGCCATCCGCCCCATGCCTTCCAGCGGCTGCCGGACCGACGTGAGCCGCGGCGTGGTCCACTCGGTCTGCGGCGTGTCGTCGAACCCCGTGACCGACAGCTCGCCCGGCACGGAGACGCCCAGCTCCTTGGCCGCCGCCAGCACTCCGACGGCGATCTCGTCGTTGCCCGCGACGATCGCGGTCGGCCGCTCCCCGGACGTGAGGAGATCGCGGGCGTGCCGCCGCCCGGCCTCGACGGAGAACGCCTCGTGGCGGATCAGCGCGCGGTCCGGGGCGAGGCCGGCCGAGTCGAGCGCGGCCTGGTAGCCGTGGAAACGTTCGATCGAAGGGGCCGAGCCGATCGGCCCGCCGATCCAGCCGATCCTGCGGTGGCCGAACTTGATCACGTGCTCGGTCGCGGAACGGCCGCCCGCCCAGTTGGTGGAGCCGATGCTGACCAGCCGTGACTCCGTCGTGTCGATGGGATCGATGGTCACGACGGGCAGCTGGAGATCCTCGGCTGCGCCGAGCACCGAGTCGGGTACCGCGACGGCCAGCGCGATGAGGCCGACGACGCCGGACGCCTGCTGCTCCCCGATCCAGGCGCCCGCCGCCGGGCGGCTCATGCTGATCGGCTCGCCGGGCGGCAGGCGGAGCAGGAGCTCGGCCCGCGCCGACGTGGCGGCCATGAGGATGCCCTGGAGCACCGTTCCGGCGTAACGGGACTCCACGATGTCGAGCACGGTGAGGAGGGTGCGCTCGCGGGGTTGCTCGTGCCGCGCCGCCGTCGGCTTGTAGCCGATCTCGGCCATGACGCCGAGCACCAGCTCGCGCGTCTTGGCGCCCACGTCGCTGCGCCCGTTGAGCACCTTGGACGCGGTCGTCGGCGAGACGCCGGCCAGCCGGGCGACGTCGGCCAGGGTGGCTCGATCAGAACGACCTCGCCCTCGCACCACGACGCTCCCCTCCCCGGGCTCCGAAATTATTTCGAAACCTATCATGCGCGCTGCGCTCCAGCGGTTTCCGTTCGTCACCCCGTTGACACGGCGAAGAGGGGACACCTAGTGTCCTCGCCAGACCGAATAAGTTGCGAAATAATTTCGGAACGCCCAGGAACGAGAGGAGAGGGCCATGAGGCTCTCCCACAAGCTCAGGCTCCTTTCCGCGGCACTCGCGCCGATGCTCGCGCTGACCGCGTGCTCGGGCGGCGGCTCCAGCGCCGGCGACGGTGGCGGTGGTGGCGTCGGCGAGCGAACGAAGATCACGGTCTGGAGCTGGGACGGCACCGTCGAGAAGGCCGTCCCCGGCTTCCAGGCCGCCCACCCCGACATCACGGTCGAGGTCGTCAACGCGGGCTCGTCCCAGGACGAGTACAAGGCGCTCGACAACGCCATCCAGGCCGGCTCGGGCGTCCCCGACCTGGTCATGTTCGAGTACTTCGCGGTGCCGTACTTCGCCGTCCCCGGCAAGCTCGCCGACCTCGGGGAGCTCGGCGCCGACCGGCTCAAGCAGGACTTCGTCCCGGCCGCGTGGAGCGACGTGACGGTCAACGGCAAGGTCTACGCGGTGCCCTCCGACTACGGGCCGTCGGCGATGTTCTACAACGAATCCACGCTCAAGAAGGCCGGCATCGACGAGCCCCCCGCCACCTGGGAGGCGTACTACGAGGCCGCCAAGAAGATCCACGCCCTCGGCGACGACTACTACATCGCCCAGGACACCGGCGACATCTTCTTCCTGCTCTCCCTCATCTGGCAGGCCGGCGGCCGCCCCTTCAAGGTGGACGGCACCAAGGTGCGCATCGACTTCACCGACCCCGGCACGACCAAGGCCGTGGCCTTCTGGCAGAAGCTGCTCGACGAGGGCCTGATCAACACCAAGATCACCGGGTGGTCCGACGACTGGAACCGGGCGCTCAACGACGGAACCCTGGCCACCCAGACCATGGGCGGCTGGCTGACCTCCACGCTGCCCGAGCGCGCGCCGAAGTCCTCCGGCGACTTCCGGGTCGCGCTGATGCCGCAGTGGCAGCAGGGCGCCAAGACCGGAGCGGCGAACGGCGGCAGCTCCTTCGGCATCCCGGCCGCGGCCGAGCACAAGGAGGCGGCCTTCACCTTCCTCGAGTACTTCGCGCACGGCGGCGGTCTGTCCACCCGCGTCGACGCCGGCGCCTTCGTGCCGAACCTGTCGGTGCTGGACAACGAGGAGTTCCAGGGCAAGGCCAACCCGTACTTCGGCGGCCAGAAGGTCGGCGCCGTGCTGGCCGAGGCGTCGGAGATCGTCGGTGACGGCTGGCAGTACCCGCCGTTCTTCGAGTGGGCCCGCTCGATCTACGGCGACCTGGCCTCCCCGTTGTACACGACGGGCAAGGGCTCGCTGGCCGAGGTCCTCGAACAGTGGCGGCAGCGCTGCATCCAGTACGGCAACGAGCAGGGTTTCGAGGTGAGCTGACCGGTGGCGCCGACCCCCAAGCGCCGGAGGTCACCGATCGGACTGGCGTTCATCGCGCCCTTCGGCACGCTGTTCGCGCTCGTCTTCGTCGTGCCCATCCTCTACGCCGCCTACCTGAGCCTCTTCCAGGACAAGCTCGTCGGCGGCAACACGTTCGTCGGCTTCGCCAACTACGTCAAGCTGGTCCAGGACCCGCAGTTCTGGGACGGTGCGGGACGCGTCGTCTGGTTCACCGTCGTCCAGGTGCCGATCATGCTGTTCTTCGCCATGGCCCTGGCGCTGGCGCTGGACTCCATGCGTCTGCACGGCGCCAGGTTCCTGCGGGTGACGATCTTCCTGCCGTACGCGGTGCCGGCGATCGTGTCGACGCTCATGTGGGGCTTCCTTCTGGGCGTCAAGTACGGCCTGTTCGGCAGCCTCAACCGGGCCCTGGGCACCGACCTCGACCCGTTCGCCCCCGGCACCACGCTCATCTCCATCGGGGTGATGGTGACGTGGGCGTTCACCGGGTTCAACATGCTCATCTTCTACGCCGCGCTCAAGGCCGTCCCGCGCGAACTGTACGAGGCGGCGGCCATCGACGGGGCCGGCGAGTTCCAGATCGTCCGGCGGATCAAGCTGCCGGCCCTGCGCGGGTCGCTGGTCGTCACGATCATCTTCTCGATCATCGGCACGTTCCAGATGTTCAACGAGCCGCAGATCCTGCCGTCGATGGTGGCCAACAGCGGCGTCACCACCTTCTACACGCCCAACCTGTACGCCTACAACCTGGCGTTCACCGGGTCGCAGCAGGGTTACGCGGCGGCGCTCGCGCTCGTCATGGCGGCGATCACGATCGCCGTCGCCTACGCCGTCCAGATCAGAGGGCTGAGGAATGCAGATCGCTAGCCGCCGGCTCCCCACGGTGGACAATCCCAGGAAGAGCACGACCCTCACGGTGATGACGGGCCTGTTCACCCTGTACTGCCTGCTGCCGCTCGGCTGGCTGGTCGTCAACGCCACCAAGTCGCAGGCCGACTTCGTGTCGACGTTCGGGCTCGCGCCCGGCCGCGAGTTCGCCCTGTGGGACAACATCGCGCAGGTGTTCACCTACCAGGACGGGATCTTCGCGCGGTGGCTGCTCAACACCGTGCTCTACGTCGTCGTGGGCGCGACCGTGTCCACCTTCCTGGCCGCCCTCGGCGGGTACGCCCTGGCCAAGCTCGACTTCCGCGGCAAGCGGACGTTCCTCCTGGTCGTGCTCGGGTCGATCTCGGTCCCCGGCATCGCCCTGGCGATCCCGCAGTTCCTGCTGTTCGCGCACATCGGCCTGACCAACACGCCGTGGGCGGTGCTCATCCCGTCCTTCATCAACCCGTTCGGGCTGTACCTGATGTGGGTGTTCACGGCCGAGGCGGTGCCGTCGGGCCTGCTGGAGGCCGCGAAGATCGACGGCGCCGGGGAGTTCAGGACCTTCCTGCAGATCGCGCTGCCGCTCCTCGCGCCGGCCGGCGTGACGGTGCTGCTCTTCTCGTTCGTGTCCATCTGGAACAACTACTTCCTGCCGTTGATCATGCTCAAGGATCCAGCCTGGTATCCGCTGACCGTGGGCATCAACCAGTGGAACAAGCTGGGTTCGACCGCCGGGAACGGCGCCCTCGTCCAGAACCTCGTGATCACCTCGGCGCTGCTCACGATCGTCCCGTTGATCATCGCGTTCCTCAGCCTGCAGCGGTACTGGCAGTCGGGCCTGTCGCTGGGCGCCGTGAAGGGCTGATCCATCCATGGCAATTCGTCGAAGAGAAGTGAGGCGATGAAGAGCGAGCCCCGGTTGCGGATCGACGGCGAGCCGCGCGCGGAGACCGCGCTGCCGCACGTCTGGAGCAGGTGCATCGGCGCCGGCCGGGCGAACGAGGCGCTGCGCGCGGACTGGCAGCGCCAGTTCGCCGAGGTGGTCGCCGCGACGGGGGTCGAGTACCTCCGCTTCCACGGCGTCTTCCACGACGACATGTTCGTCTACCGGGACGGCTACGGCGGCGGCTTCGGCCCCGACTCGCCTCTCCCCTCCCCCGTGTACACCTTCTCCTACGTCGACAAGGTCTTCGACTTCCTTGTGGACCTCGGTGTCCGTCCCTTCGTCGAGCTGGGCTTCATGCCGCGCGGGCTGGCCACGCGGACCGAGACCGTGTTCTGGTGGGGCGCCCACTGCAGCCCGCCCAACGACATGGCGCGCTGGGTCGAGCTGGTCACGCGAACGGTCGAGCACTGGATCGACCGGTACGGCCTCGACGAGGTGCGGCGATGGCGCTTCGAGGTGTGGAACGAGCCGAACCTCGTCCCCTACTTCTGGACCGGCACGAAGAGCGAGTACTTCGAGCTGTACGAGCACACCGTACGGGCGATCAAGTCGATCGACCCGGCCCTCAAGGTCGGCGGGCCGGCCACGAGCGTCTTCGTGCCCGACGACCGCTACAAGGGCGAGAGCGAGGATCGTTCCGCCTCGCTCGCGACGGCCGCCGCGACCGACGTGGACGCGCTCGACTGGCGCCCGGTCTGGATCGAGGACTTCATCGCCTGGTGCGCCGGACGGGCCCTGCCGATCGACTTCGTCTCGGCCCACCTCTACCCCACCGACTTCGCCTACGGCGCGAACGGCGAGGCCGTGCACATCACCCGGTACGCCGACGCCACCTACGACGACCTGACCCTCTTGGGCGAGATCGTGCGCGACAGCCCGTATCCCGAGGCGGAGATCCACATCAGCGAGTGGTCCACGTCTCCTTCGGCCCGCGACTTCATCCACGACACGCCGTTCGCGGCGACCTACATCACCCGGTCGTACCTGCGGTGCGCGGCCCTGGCCGACTCCATCTCGTACTGGACGTTCACGGACGTGTTCGAGGAGGGCGGCGCCGGGATCGGGCCGTTCCACGGCGGGTTCGGGCTGGTGAACGAGGGCGGCATCCACAAGCCCACGTTCCACGCGTTCACCATGCTGGGGCGGCTCGGCGACCGGCTGCTCCTCTCGACGCCCCACGGGGTCGTCACCCGGGACAGCCGGACGTCGGCCGTCTCGGCGGTGTTCTTCAACTATCCCGAGGACATGGAGACGAAGGGCGTCGCCGCGTGCGGCTCCTATCCGGAGGTCCGCGAGCTGGCCGAACGGGGACCCGCCAGGCGCGTCCGCCACTCGATCGGCGGCCTGCGGCCCGGCGGCACGTTCCTCGTCGAGATCCTGGACTGGGAGCACGGCAACGTGGCCGAGGCGTGGTACCGGCTCGGCTCGCCGCTGAACCTGTCCCGGGCCGAGCACGACCATCTGAGCGGCGTCGCCGACGCGCTCCTGCGGTACACGCTGACGGTGCCCGACGACGGGGTGCTCGACCTGGACGTCGAACTCGCTCCGTGGGCGGTGATGTCGCTGACCCAGGCGTCCTGACCATGGTGCGGGCCGTCAGCAGGCGATGCCGGCGACGGCCCGCACCCGCTGGGGTCAGGTACGGGCCCAGCGCTGGTTGGCACCGCCGTTGCACGACCAGATGGTCAGCTTGGTGCCGTTGGCGGTGGCGTTGCCGGGCACGTCCAGGCACTTGTTCGCGCCGACGGCGGTGATGGTGCCGTCGGCGTTGAGGCGCCACTTCTGGTTGTTCTGCCCGTTGCAGTCCCAGATGATGGCCGTGGTGCCGTCGGCCGTGCCTGCGCCGTTCACGTCCAGGCACTTGCCGCCGTAGACCCGCAGCTCGCCCGCGCTGGTCGTGGTCCACTGCTGGTTCGCCTGCCCGTTGCAGTCCCAGATCTGCGCCTGCGTGCCGTTGGCCTGCGAGGACCCGGCGTCCAGGCACCGGCCCGACCCGGCGCCTCGCAGCGCGCTCGTGGTGTCCGGGGGCGAGCCGTCGCCCTGGCCCACGCCCCTGCCGTTGAAGGTGATGGAGTCCAGGTCGAACGCGTTCGCGGACGGCGCCTTGAACACGACGTGGACGTTGCGCGTGCCGCCGGGGTCGGTGACCCGCACCGCGGGCAGCGACACGTAGGTGTTCCAGCCCCCGGTCGCCGGCACGGTGCTGGTGGCGAGGAGGGCACCGGTCGGCGAGTCGGCGCGCAGTTCGATGGAGGCCCCGGTGCCGGACGGCGCCGAGACGCGGAAGGACACCGTGTCGATGCCGGACAGGCTGATCGGGGTGAAGGAGATCCAGTCGTTGTTGGAGATGTCACCGATGCGCCTGCCGCCTTCGGCTCCGGACTCGTCGACGACGCGGATCCCGGACGAGCCGGTGAAGTGCTCGGCCTGCTTGTGCTTGGGCTGCAGGGTGATGCCGGCGGAGCCCTTCAGGCCCCCGGAGTCGGTGTAGTCGGCGGACAGGACGTAGTAGACGTTGGAGGCCTCGTCATGGCCGGAGGCCGTGGTCGTGACCGTCCCGGTGCACCCGGTGTACTGGCCGGTGTCGTGGGCGTGCTGGTCGTGGCCGAGCGCCGTGATCACGTTGACCTGGGCGCAGTCGGCGGCACCGTCCTCGGCGTCGGTGACGTCGACCGTGTAGTCCACCTCGTCGCCGAAGTCGATGAACCCGCCGTCGGGCGGAGCCGTGAAGGCCACCTCGGGACGGGTGTTGCCGACGACGACGGGCACCGTGACGCTGCCCGTCTTGCCGCCCGCGTCCCGTACGGTCAGCCTGGCGGTGTAGCTGCCGTTGGCGGTGTAGGTGTGGGAGGGATTGGCGCTGGTGGAGGTCGCGCCGTCGCCGAACTCCCAGGCGAAGGTGATGACGTCGCCGTCGGGGTCGGCCGAGCCGGCCGAGGAGAACGCCACCGTCAGCGGCGCCGTGCCCGAGTCGGGGCTGGCGCTCGCCTTGGCCAGGGGTGCTCGGTTCCCGGCCACGTAGTCGATGCGGTAGATGCTGTCGTCGGTGTTCGCGTGGCCGAAGCCGTTGCCCCAGTCGGCCATGTAGAGGGCGCCGTCCGGGCCGAACTTCATGTCGATCGGCGCCCGCGGGGCGAGCTGCGCCACGAAGGGGTTGATCTTCAGGAGGTTGCCCGAGGAGTCCAGGCGGAGCTCCTTGACGAAGTTGCGGCTCCACTCGTAGAAGAACGGTGTGCCGTCGTAGTAGGCGGGGAACTTCCGGTCCGAGCCGCCGGTCGCGTCGTAGCGGTAGAAGGGGCCGCCCATCGGGGCGGCGCCGCCGCAGCAGTCGATCTCGGGGAACTCGGCCGAGGCGTGGTAGTTGTACCACACGGTCGCGGCCTTGGCCGCCGGCAGGCTGGTCAGGCCGGTGTTGTTGGGCGAGTTGTTGACCGGCGCCGAGCAGTCGAACTTCGCGCCGGAGGTGCCGGTGGCGAAGTTGTAGTCGTTGAACGGGAGGTTGTTGCCGACGCAGTAAGGCCAGCCGTAGAAGCCCGGCTGCTTGATCAGGTTCCACTCGACGGTGCCCTCGGGACCGCGGTTGGAGTTCGCGGCGCCCGCGTCGGGACCGTAGTCGCCCACCGAGATCCAGCCTGTCACCTTGTCGACCGCGAAGCGGAACGGGTTGCGGAAGCCCATCGCGTAGATCTCCGGCCGGGTCCTGGCGGTGCCGGGCACGAACAGGTTGCCGGACGGGATCGTGTAGGTGCCGTCGGCCTCGGGGTGGATGCGCAGGATCTTGCCGCGCAGGTCGTTGGTGTTGGCCGAGGACCGCTGGGCGTCGTAGTGCTCCCGGCCCTGCCGCTCGTCGATCGGGGCGTAGCCGCTGGAACCGTTGGGGTTGGTGTCGTCGCCGGGGCCGATGTACAGGTTTCCGCCCGGCCCGAACGCGAGGTAGCCGCCGGTGTGGCCGGGCTCGTCGACGTTGCGGTACGCCGGCACTTCGATGACCTTCTTCTCGCTCGCCAGGTCGAGGCCGGTGCCGTTGAAGGTGAACCGCGAGACCCTGTTCACCTCGCCGCCGCCGGCCGGCGAGTAGTTGATGTAGATCCAGCCGTTGGTGGCGAAGCCCGGGTCCAGCGCCAGTCCGATGCCGCCGTCCTCGCCGCCGTCGTACACCGGCAGGGTGCCGATGACGCGCGTGCCACCGCCGTTGGCGGGGATGAGGTTCACCTTGCCGGAGCGCGAGATGTAGAAGACCCTGCCGTCGGCGGCCACGTCCAGCTCCATCGGCTGGTCCGGCGCACCGTCGAGGGTGACCTTCTGGAAACGGGCCGCGACGGTGCCGCCGCAGTCGCCCGGCGCCGCGCCCGCCGCCCACTGCACCGCGCCCAGCAGGTGCTGCTTGAACAGCGGCTCCGCGTAGGAGGCCGTCTGATGCCCCATCGCGGTGGCGAACACCCGGCCGCCCTCCGGGTTGTGGCACCAGGAGATCGGATGGTCGGCACCCATCCTGCTCGGCCCCGCGTCATAGGTGGTCTCGTCGGCGGTCACCAGCACGTGGACGGAGCCCCGCGTGTTCTTGTCGAAGTTGTACCACTCCTCCGAGCGCACCCACCGGTCCGGCAGCCCCTTCGTGGCGGGGTGGGCCTTGTCGGCCACCTTGGCGGTGCCCTGCAGGATCGACGAGTGCGCGGTCATGTGGGCGCCGGCCAGGGCGACCTGGTCCCACCAGGGGAACTGCGCCTCGATGTTCATGTCGGTGGCGTTGTGGATCGCCACGACGCCGCGGCCGCTGCGGACGTAGGCCTGGAAGGCCTGGCGCTGGGCGTCGTTGTCCCACACCATGCCGTTGGTCTGGAACATGATCACCGCGTCGTAGGTGCTCAGCGTCGCGGCGGTGAAGACGGAGGAGTTCTCGCTGTGGTCGAGCTGGAAGTCGTTGTCGGTCGCCAGCTGCTGGAACATCGCGACGCCGGCGGGGATGGAGTCGTGCCGGAAGGCGCCGCTCGCCGTCTCGGTGAACAGCAGCACCTTGAACTGGGGCGCGGCCGCGTGCGCGACCGGCGGCGACAAGGACAGCAGCAGCCCTGATAAGGCTGCGACCAGGGCGCAGAACAGGCGTGATCTTCGCATGAAGGATCTCCTGAGGGGGTGCCGGCAACGGTGGGAACTTTCAGAGCGCGCGCAGGTAGGCGAGGCCGTCCACGGCCAGGGCGTCCTGGCTCCGCGCGAGAGGCCGCCAGATGGAGGCCGCGGTGGCGATGGTCCGGTTGTGCGCGGTGAACGACTCGATGACGAGCGGGCCTTCGTAGCCGGCGTCGCGCAGGGCCCGGGTGAAGCCCGGCCAGTCGAAGCGGTCGGCCCCCGGTGTGCCGCGATCGGTGCCGCACACCTGCACGTGCGCGAGGCGATCCGCCGCGGCCCGCACCGCCCGGGCGGGGTCCTTCTCCTCGATGTTGAGGTGGTAGACGTCGAGGGCCAGGTGGCAGTCCTCCGGCAATGCGTCGAGCGCCTGCTCGACGGTGTTGAGGAGGCTGGTCTCGTACCGGTTGAGCGGCTCGACCGCGAGCTTGATCCCGCGCCCCGCCGCGTGGTCCAGGACGGGACGCAGGTTCTCGCGCAGCTCGGCGTAGACGGCCCGGCGTTCGTCCGGCGAGAGCCGCCAGGTGCGGCCGACCGAGGCGTACGCCGGCCCCGCGATCGCCGGGGAGCCGACGGTCACCGCCACGTCGACGCAGTGCCGCAGATAGTCCTGGGTGTCGCGGACGGTCTGCGGGGAGGCGGCCACGAGCTCGCGCCCCGGCGGCATGACCAGCACCACGGACGCGGTCAGCCCGTGCTCGGCCAGCACCGCCGCGGCCTTGCCGGGGTCCCAGTCGCCGGGCCGCTCGACGGGCAACTCGATGACGTCGAAGCCCCACCGGGCGACGCGGGGGGCGAGCCGCGCCAGCTCGTCGTCGGTCAGCGGGGAGACCCAGACCCAGGTGTTCACTCCGATGGAGAACATGGCGTCCCTCTTCGTCGTCGTTCGCGGGAAGGAACCGGTCAGCCCTTCTTCCCGCCCCAGGTCTCCGGGAAGCCGGGCAGGTCCTCACACCCGCACAGCGCGTAGTGCAGGGGTGGCATGTCGGGCTTGAGGTAGGCCGGCAGAGTCTCGCTGGTGACCTTCGGCTGCGGCAGGTTCCACATCTCGGGCACCTCCTCGCCCTTGAGGATCCTCAGCGCGGCGATGACCGGGGTCCGCCACTGGTAGGTGGGGTACGTGGGCGCTACGGCGGTGAGGCCGGCGTCCTTCCACTTCTGCAGGAAGTCCTGCTGGTCCTCGCCGTTGATCGGCGGCACCGGCAGGCCGGCGTCCTCGAACGCCTCGACCGCGGCCACCGCCGTGGCGCCCGCGTCCATCCAGACGCCGTCGATCCTGCCGTGCCGCTGGATGTAGTCGCTGACGATGCTCTTGGTCCTGGCGGCGTCGCCGTCGGTGAACTCCACCCCCACGACCTGGAGGCGACTCCGGTCGAAGACCACCTTCGCCGCCGACCAGCGGGTCTCCAGCACGTCCACGCCGGGCAGGATGCGCAGCGCCAGCACCTTCCCGCCCGCCGGCACCTTCCCGGCCAGGAACTCGGCGGCGTCGGCGCCGAAGGCGTAGCCGCCGATGGGCTTGATGAACGTCACCGGGCAGTCCGTCTCCACGCCCCGGTCGAACACGATGACGGGCACCTTCCCGCAGGCGGCCGTCACGGCGGGAGTGAGCGTCGCCGTGGTGTTCGGCGAGACGATCAGCGCGTCGCAGCCCTTGGCCTGCAGCTCGGCGATGTCGGAGATCTGCTTGTCGTCCTTGCCCTCGGCGTCCAGGGCGGTGAACTTCTCGATCTCCTCGTGCAGGCTCACCTCGGCCTGCATCGTCTTCCAGCCGACCTGGCGCCAGGGGTTGTCGACCGCCGCGTTGGAGAAGCACAGGTGGTACGGCCCGTCCTTCTTGTACTGCGCCGTGTCGATCATCTTCGGGGCGATGGCCTGCTCCCAGGGCCGGTCCGCGGGACCCTGCGGCGGCTGGGAACGCATGGCGAGCTGGGCGTCGAAATCCGCCTGGACGAAGAACTTCGACTGCGCGCCCGTTCCGGAGCCCTGAGCGCTCGCGGCGGGCGCCGCGGACGGGGTGGTGGCCGCCGGCTTGTCGGTGGTGCAGCCGGCGGCGACGAGCACGGCGAGCACGGCGACTGCGGCCCTAGGACGCGGCATGTGCGTCTCCTCTTCGGGGGGTGGGCTTCCGGGGAAGCCGGATGGCTCCTGCCGCGATCGCGGCGATGATGATGACGCCCTGCACGGTGAACTCCAGCGCCCCCGAGATCCCGTACAGGTTGAGCAGGGTGAACAGTGCCTCCAGCGTGACCGCCCCGGCCATGGCGGCGAGCACGGAACCGCGGCCGCCGCCGAGCACCACGCCGCCGAGCACGACCGCGGTGATGGCGGAGAACTCCAGCCCCTGGCCCGCCTGCGCCGAGACCCCGGCGAAGCCGCCGAGCAGGATCGCCGCGACGGCCGCGGACAGGCCGGAGAGCATGAAGGCGAAGATCTTGACCCGATCGACCCGCACCCCGGACAGTGCCGCGGCGCGCTCGTTGTCGCCGGTGGCCATCAGCGTCCTGCCGAAGTCGGCGCGCATGAGCCAGATCGCCGCCACTC
Organism: Nonomuraea fuscirosea; assembly: GCF_035917475.1. Lineage (NCBI taxonomy): Bacteria > Bacillati > Actinomycetota > Actinomycetes > Streptosporangiales > Streptosporangiaceae > Nonomuraea > Nonomuraea fuscirosea. The sequence continues at coordinate 5,935,481 of NZ_CP109074.1, forward strand.
CCGTGACCAGCAGGATCAGCACCGACCACGGCACGGGTCCGAGGCCGCCGCGGCCGAACTCCCGGAAGCCTTCCGACAGCGCACCGCGCGGCGCACCACCGGTCCAGAGAAAGACCGCCCCGCTGAGGACGAGCAGCATGCCGAGCGTCACGATGAACGACGGCACCCGCAGCTTGGTGGTGAGCACGCCGTTGACGAGGCCGGCGAGCAGCCCGGCGACGATCAGCAGGGCGAGCACCGGCCAGGTGGCGGACTCGTCGCCGTCGATGAGCCGGGCGGCGATCACCACCTCGGCCGTCACCAGCGAGCCGACCGACAGATCGAACTCGCCGGAGACGACGACGAAATACTGTCCCGCGGCGAGGACCGCCAGCGGCGCGGCCCGCTTGAGGAACGCCAGGAACCCGGCGGGCTCCAGGATGAAGGGGTTGGCGATCGCGATCGCGGCCAGCAGCACCACGAGGACCGCGAGGATGGGAAGGGCCCGCCTCATGCCGTCCGCCTCGTGCCGCGCCGGGCGTAGACGGCCACCGCGACGACGATGACCGCGCCGCGGACCACATCCTTGACGAAGGAGTTGATCTCGAGCTGGTTGAAGATGGTGTCCAGGACAGCCAGCAGCAGGACCCCGCCCACGGTTCCGGCGACCCCGCCCCTGCCTCCGGCCAGCGCGGTCCCGCCGAGCGCGACCGCGGCGATGGATTCCAGGTCGTATCCGCCGTCGGTGCCCACCGTGGGCGCTCCCGCCCCCAGCCTGGCGGCCAGCAGGAGGCCCGCGATGCCGGCGCAGACCGAACAGAGCACGTGGGTGATCACGATGACACGGGGGGTGCGGATCCCGGACAGCCGGGCGACCTCCTCGTCACCGCCCACCGCGTAGATCCGGTGGCCCAGCCGGGTCCTGCTCAGCAAGAACCAGGCCACGACGGCGACGCCCGCCCACAGCATGGCGGAGACGGGGATCGGCCCGACGCGGGAGTAGCCGAGGAGCTGGAACGACTCGGGCACCTCGCCCGCCGGGCCGTCGTACAGGTGGTCGACGACGCCCTTGATGATCAGTGCGGCACCGAGCGTGGCGATGAAGGCGTGGACCTGGAGCCGGGTGATGACCAGCCCGTTGAAAAGTCCCACCAGCGCGCTGATGACCAGCACCGCGGCGATCGCCGGCCCGATGTTCCCGTCCTGGCCCGCCATGATCTCCGCCGCGACGAGCGAGGCCAGGCTGATCAGGTACGCCACCGACAGGTCGAGCGACCCGGCCAGGATGGCCAGCGTCTGCCCGATCGCCACGATGCCGAGGGCGGCGGAGCGCTGCTGGATCCCGACGACGCTCTCCATGGTGAGGAACTGGCCGCCGTCGATCGCGACGAGGGCCCAGCCTGCCGCGACCAGGCCGAACAGCGCGAGGAACACCACTCGCGCGGGGTCGTGCGCGTGACTCGCCGGGCCGCCGCGCGCCTGTCGGGCGGCGCGGCGGGCGCGCGTGGGCAGGTCCACTCAGCCCACCTCGCCCGCGGCCAGGCGCATGACGGCTTCCTCGGAGGCCCCGGCAGGCAGCGTGCCCGCGACGCGGCCGTCGCGCAGGACGACGATGCGGTCGCTCATGCCGATGAGCTCGGGCAGCTCGGACGAGATCATCATGATGGCCATGCCGTCGTTCGCCAGTTCGCGCATCAGGTCATGGATCGCGGCCTTGGCCCCGACGTCGACGCCCCGGGTCGGTTCGTCGAACAGCAGCACCCGTGGCGCCATCGTCATCCATTTGACGAGCACGACCTTCTGCTGATTGCCGCCGGACAGGTAGCGGACCTCCTGTTCCCGGCGCGCGGGCGACAGGCGCACCCGTTCGAGCAGGTCGCGGACACCTCCGCGGTTCCCGGCGCCGACCGCGCGGGCGACGAGCAGGACGTTGTCGCGCACGGACTGGCGCAGCGCGAGCCCTTCGGCCTTGCGGTCCTCGGTCACGAGCCCGATGCCCATGGCCACGCCCTCCCGGACCGAGCGCGGGCGCGAGGGGGTCATCTCGCCGGTGGTGAACGGCTCCGCGCCGAAGATCGCCTTGGCGAGCTCCGACCTGCCCGACCCCTGCAGGCCCGCGATGCCGGCGATCTCCCCGGCGCGCAGCTCCAGATCGATGTCGCGCAGCTTGTGGTTGCCGGCCGCGCGCAGGCTGAGCCGCACCTCGCCGGCGCCCGCCGAGCGGGGCGGGTAGTAGGTGCCGAGGTCGCGGCCCACCATCAGGCGGATCAGCTCGTCGGAGGTCACCTCGCCGATCGGGAGCGTGGTGACGCGCGCGCCGTCCTTGAGCACGGTGACTCGGTCGGCGAGGTCGAACACCTCGCGTAATCGGTGGGAGATGTACACGACGGCGACGCCGCGCTCCCTCAGCCGCCCGATCAGCCGGTAGAGCAGCTCGACCTCGTGCTCGGCGAGCGCCGCGCTGGGCTCGTCCATGACGAGGAGCCGGGCGTTCACCGACAGCGCCTTGACGATCTCGACGATCTGCCGCTGGGCCACCGGCAGGCGCTTGACGGTGTCGCGGGGGCCGAAGGTGCCCTCGCCCAGCTCGTCGAGGAGCCTGGCGGTCGCCTCCTCCATGGCGGCGCGGTCGACCAGGCCGCGCCTGACGGGCTCGCGGCCGAGAAACACGTTCTCGGCGACGGTGCGCTCCGGCAGCAGGTTGAACTCCTGGTGGATGATGGCGATGCCGGAGCGCTGCGCCTCGATCGGGTGGCCGAAGGAGACGGGCCGGCCGTCGATCTCGATCGTGCCCTCGTCCGGCGCGTGCACCCCACAGATGATCTTCATGAGGGTGGATTTGCCGGCGCCGTTCTCGCCGACGACGGCGTGGACCTCACCGGCCGTCACCTCCAGGTCCACGCCGGACAGCACTCGCACGCCCAGAAAGCCCTTGCCGATGCCGCGCATGCTCAGCACGTGGCCTGCCTTCTCGGGCTCCCGGGGGGCTCAGCCACGGGTCCAGCGCTGGTTGGTTCCGCCGTTGCAGGTCCAGATGCGCGCCTTGGCGCCGTTGGCGGTGCCGGCGACGTCCAGGCACTTGTTCGCGCCGACGGCGGTGATCGTGCCGTCGGCGTTCATGCGCCACTTCTGGTTGTTCTGGCCGTTGCAGGTCCAGATGAGCACCGCGGTGCCGTCGGCCGAGCCGGCCCCGTTCACGTCGAGGCACTTGGTGCCGTAGACGCGCAGCTCACCGGCGGCGGTCGAGGCCCACTGCTGGTTGGCCTGGCCGTGGCAGTCCCAGAGCTGTGCCTGCGCGCCGTTGGCCTGCGAGGCGCCGCTGACGTCCAGGCAGCGGTTCGACCCGGCGTGCTTCAGCGCTCCGGTGCCGCCCGGCGAGCCGGCCAGTTCCTTGATCCGGATGTTGCGGAAGGACACCACGTCGCCGGAGCCGTGGTTCTGGATGCCGATGTGGCCCTGCTGGAGCGAGCGGACCGGGTCGGTGTTGGTGAAGTCGTTGACCCTGGTGCCGTTCAGGAACACCTGCAGCCGTTCACCCTCCACCAGCAGCTCGTAGGTGTTCCACTGGCCGGGCGGGTTCAGCGCGGCGTCGCGGGCGGCGAGGTCGGCGGACTTGAAGCCGTAGACGGCCCCGGTCGTCCTGTCGGGGGTGTCGGTCGCGTCGATCTGCACCTCGTACCCGGTGCTGAGCGCCGCGTTCGGGTCGCCGGTGGCCGGGAATCCGACGATCACCCCGGAGTTGGAGTCGCCGGTCAGCCTCCAGTCGAGCTTGAGTGAGTAGGAGCCGAACTCCTTGGCGTCGTACCACAGCATGCCCATGCCGCCCTGGGAGGTCAGCGTGGCGTCGCTGCCGGCGAACGACCCCGGCCCCGCCTGCGACCAGCCCGCCGTGGAGCCGTTGTACAACGTCGTGTACCCGGTCTCCTGGCGGCAGTCGGCGTTGACGGCCTTGGCCGCGTACCGGATCCCGCCGGCCAGCAGCGCGCGGAAGTCCGGATCGGCGTACGACTCCTGGGTGTGCCCCAGGCCGGTGTAGAAGGAGCGGCCCGAGGACTGCGGGTGGCACCAGGTGATCGGATGGTCGCCCATGCCGCCGCCGCTGTAGCTGCTCTCGTCCAGGCTCTGCAGCACCCGGACGTTCTGGCGGGGGTTGGTGCGGTAGTTGTACCACTCGTCGGTGCGCGACCAGGTCGCCCCGAGGTGCGCGGTCGCGGCGTGCGCCCGGTCCTCGGTCCGCACGGTGGCCCGCTGGATCGCCGGGTGGTTGTTGAACCAGGCCCCCACGAGCTGCCCGTAGTAGGGCCAGTCGTACTCGGTGTCGGCGGCCGCGTGCACGCCGACGTAGCCGCCCCCGCCGTCCACGTACGTCTGGAAGGCGGCCTGCTGGTCGGCGTTCAGCACGTCGCCGGTCGTGCTGAGGAACACCACCGCCTGGTACTGGGCCAGGTTGCCCGTGCTGAAGGCGGCCGAGTCCTCGGTGGCGTCCACGGCGAAGTCGTTGGCCGCGCCCAGGTCGCGGATGGCCTGGATCCCGGTGGGGATCGAGTCGTGCCGGAAGCCGGCCGTCTTGGAGAACACCAGCACCTTGACGGCGGCGGCCGCGGCGGGGAGGGCGGGGAGCATCGTCGCGGCGAGGCCGATCGCCGCCGCTGTCACGGTCAGGCGCCGCAGCGTCCTGCGGCCGTTCCCGGGTAGGGCCGAAGTCAGATGTCGCAGCATGGGTGTCCCTTTCAGATGCGGGTCCAGCGCTGGTCGGTTCCTCCGTCGCAGGTCCAGATGCGTGCCTTGGCGCCGTTGGCGGTGCCGGGCACGTCCAGGCACTTGTTCGCGCCGACGGCGGTGACCGTGCCGTCGGCGTTGAGCCGCCACTTCTGGTTGCTCTGGCCGTTGCAGGTCCAGATGAGCACCGCGGTGCCGTCGGCGGTGCCGGCCCCGTTCACGTCCAGGCACTTGCCACCGTAGACCCTCAGCTCTCCCGCGTCGGTGGAGGTCCACTGCTGGTTGGGCTGCCCGTTGCAGTCCCAGAGCTGGGCCAGTGCGCCGTCGGCCTGCGAGGCGCCGTTGACGTCCAGGCAGCGGTTCGAGCCCACGCCCTTGAGCGCGCCCGTGCCGCCCGTGCCGCCACCGGTGGACAGGGTGAAGGCGTCCACGTCGAACAGGTAGCCCTGCCCGGACGGGCCGCGGAAGACGAGGTACAGCGTCGTCGTCCCGGACGGCGCACCGGCGAGGGACGCCGAGACGTCGGTGAAGACGTCCCAGCCTCCGGTGCTCGCCACGGTCGCGGTGCCGAGCAGCGTGCCCGTCGCCGAGCCGGCCCGCACCTCGATCCGGCCGCCCGCGCCGGCCGAGGACACGCGGGCGGTGATCCGCGTGGCGTCCGCCAGCCGGTACGGCTGGAAGGAGATCCAGTCGCCGTCGTCGATGAAGCCGGCCGTGCTGCCGCCCTCCGCCGTGGCGTGCTCGGCCGTCTGGACGCCCTGCTGGGCGCCGAAGTGCTCCGCCTGCCGGTGCCGTGGCTGGAGGACGCGGGCGCTGGTCGAGGTCAGGCCGCCGCCGTCGGTGTAGGAGGCCTCGAAGACCCCGTAGATGTTGGCCGCGGCGTCGTGCTCGCCGTCCACGGGCACCGCGATGGAACCCGAGCAGCCGGTTCGGGAGGTGATCTGGTGGCGGTGGCTGTCGTGGCCGAGGAAGTAGGCGACGGTGACCCCGGCGCAGTCGATCGTGCCGTCCTCCGGGTCGCTGACGGTGACCTGGAAGGGCACGGTGTCGCCGAAGGAGAAGGGCTGTCCGTCACCCGGTGTGGTGAGGGTGACCGTGGGCGCGGTGTTGCCGACGGTCACGGTCACGCTCGCCGTGCCGGTGAGGCCCTGCGGGTCCCGGACCGTGAGCGTGGCCGTGTAGGAGCCGTTCGCGGAGTAGGTCTTGGTCGGGTTCGCCGCCGTGGAGGTGGTGCCGTCGCCGAAGTTCCACGCGTACGTCAGCGCGCCGCCCTCCGGGTCGGAGCTGCCCGCCGAGGAGAAGGCCACGGTGAGCGGCGCCGGCCCTGACGTCCTGTCGGCGGACGCCTTGGCGATCGGGTTGCGGTCGGCGTCGCCGATGTACTCGATGCGGTAGAGCGCCTGGTTGTTGTTCCCGGTGCCGTAGTCGAGGACGTACAGGGCCCCGTCGGGGCCGAAGGCCATGTCCATCACCTGCGTCCCCGACCAGGGGAACGCCGCGATCTCTCCGTAGCCTCCGTCCTGCTCGACCTCGATCGCCTTGATCCAGCGCCGCCCGTACTCGCCGGCGAAGTACCGCCCGTCGAGCGACTGGGGGAACTTGACGGCCGAGTTCAGGCCGGGGTCGTAGCGGTAGACCGGGCCGCCCATCGGCGACTCCGACCCGGAGCCGAACTCCGGCGGGCTTCCCGCGTCCCCCGCGTACCGGATCCAGGCCGGCTTCGCGGCGGGCAGCGTGGCCTGGCCGGTGTTGCGGAAGGAGTTGTTGGCCGGGCCGCCCGCGCAGCCGTACTTGGGGCCGGTGGCGTTGGTGGCGAAGTTCCATTCGTTGTAGGTCTCGGCGGTGGTGTTCGTGCCCGTGCAGTACGGCCATCCGTAGTTGCCCGGAGCGGTGACGCGGTCGAACTCCACCTGCCCGCTCGGCCCGCGGGCCGAGTTGGACACGCCCGCGTCGGGCCCGTAGTCGCCGAGGTAGACGATGCCGGTCGCCTTGTCCACGCTCATCCGGAACGGGTTGCGGAAGCCCATCGCGTAGATCTCCGGCCGGGTCCGCGCCGTCCCCGGCGGGAACAGGTTGTCGCTGGGGATGGTGTACGTGCCGTCGGCCTGCGGTTTGATGCGCAGGAGTTTGCCGCGCAGGTCGTTGGTGTTGGCGGCGGAGCGCTGGGCGTCGTACTGCGGGTTGCGGCCGGTCCGCTCGTCCAGCGGGGAGTAGCCGGCCGACTCGAACGGGTTGGTGTCGTCCCCGGTGGTCAGGTAGAGGTTGCCGGCGGCGTCGAAGTCGATGTCCCCGCCCACGTGGCAGCACATGCCGCGGTCGTTCTGCACCCGCAGGACCACCTTCTCGCTGGACAGGTCGAGCGTGTCGTCCGTCTTCAGGGTGAACCGGGACAGATACAGCTCGCCCTTCCACTGGTCGAACTGGGACTGCGTGCCGGTGCTCGGCGCGTCGCCGCTCGGCGTGCTCAGCCGCGGGGAGTAGTAGAGCCACAGGTGCCGGTTGGAGGCGAAGCCGGGATCGGCCGCCACGCCCTGCAATCCCTCCTCGTCGTGGGTGTAGACGTTGAGCCGGCCGGCCACCTTCGTGGCGCCGGCGGCGTCGGTGATGCGTACCGTGCCGTCGCGTGCCGTGTGCACCACCGACCGGTTCGGCAGCACGGCCAGCGACATCGCCTCACCCAGCTCCGTGCCGCCCGAGGCGAGCGACACCTGCTGGTAGTCGGACGGCGGGATGTCGAGGGCGTACGCGGGGGTGGCGTCGAGCGCGAGCGCTCCGGGGGCGATCAGCGCCAGCGCGGTCAGCAGCACGCGCCACGGACGTCGGGACATGAGGGTTCCCTCCTGCGACAGGAAGACCGGTCGGACGGTGTCAGGCGCGGGACCACTTCTGGTCGGCGCCGCCGGTACAGGTCCGGATGCGCGCCTTGGCGCCGTTGGCGGTGCCGGGCACGTCCAGGCACTTGTCCGCCCCGACGGCGGTGACGCTGCCGTCGGCGTTGAGCCGCCACTTCTGGTTGTTCTGGCCGTTGCAGTCCCAGATGATCACCGCGGTGCCGTCGGCGGTGCCGGCCCCGTTCACGTCCAGGCACTTGCCGCCGTAGACGCGCAGCTCACCGGCGCCGGTCTGGGTCCACTGCTGGTTGGCCTGGCCGTGGCAGTCCCAGAGCTGGGCCTGCGCGCCGTTGGCCTGCGAGGCGCCGTTGACGTCCAGGCAGCGGCCCGACCCCGCGTGCTTCAGCGCGCCGGTGCCGCCGGAAGGCGCGCCCTCAGGCCCGGCGGCGGCGATCACGGCCTGGGCGCCGGCCGGCCAGGAGCCGCCGGAGACGGTGACGTTGCCGTTCACCACGTTGCCGCGGTCGCCGTTCGTCACGTTCGTGCTCCCGTTGGTGGACCAGTTGCCGGTGACGGTGAAGTCGCCCATGTTCTCGCCGTACCAGTAGTTGGCGGTGGCCCAGGTGCCGGTGCTGGACAGCACGTTGTTCCTGACGGTGTAGTACCTGGAGCCCTCGTCGAAATAGACGCCGAACCAGCCGTTGGTGCGCAGGCAGTGGTTGTCGCTGATCACCGCGCCCGGGTTCCACGAGAGGGTGTAGATGCAGCCGCCGTCGGTCATCTGACGCATGACGTCGTGCACGTAGTTGCCGACGAGCCGGTTGCCGGAGGCGGTGGTGGGCGTGGTGTAGCGGGGCTGGAAGTCGTACAGGCCGCGCTGGGCGTAGTGGTCGCTGCCGCCCGGCTCGTTGGCGCCCCAGCCGTACCCGATCGACATGCCGGTGTAGGGCAGGTTGTAGACCTCGTTGTGGGACACGTCGGTGCCGGTGACGTATGTGGTCAGGACCGAGACGACGCCACGGTGGTCCAGGCCGAGGTCGTGGATGTGGTTGTGGCTGACGGTGATGTTCCGGTTGACCATGCGCGGGTCGCCCGGGTGGTGCGCGTCGGCGCGCACGCCGCCGGCCACGATGCCGCCGGCGGAGCTGTGGGCGATCTCCGACCGGGTGACCGTGATGCCGGTGGCGCCCAGGCCGACCCCGGAGGCGTGCGCGTTGGCGTCGTTGCCGATGCCGATGGCGGTCTGTCCCAGGTTGACGAAGCGCGAGCCGGTGAAGGTGATGGTGTCGGCCGCGGAGACCTGCACCGCGGCGGGCATCTGGAACCAGTTCGGCCGGGTCGCCTCGAACTCGCGGCAGCCCTGATGGCAGGCGGTGAAGGCGGGCCGGCTCCAGTCGCCGGCGATGTAGGCGCCGGTCTGCTGGTCCACGTAGCCCTGGTCGCCGCTCGGGCCGAGCCAGCTGGTGCCGGTGAAGGTGATCCCGCTGAACGTGATGTGGTGCGCGGGCGCGTCATAGGTGCCCCCGACCTGTACCAGCGACTGCAGCACCGGCAGCTCCACGCTGACGTCGGCCATGTTCTGCCCGGCGAGCGGGATGTAGGACAGGACGCCGGTCGCGGGGTCGAGGTACCACTCCCCCGGCGAGTCGAGGAACTCGTAGGCGTTGACCAGGTAGAGCGGCCCCGCCCGGTGCGGGCTGGTGAAGGTGTCGTAGCCGAAGTTGTTGTTGCTCCAGGCGGGCTGCCGCATCGTGATGAGGTTGCCGCCGATGCTCCGCACGGGCGCGTACCGGTCGGTGAAGGAGCCGACGCTCTCCATCTCGATCCGGCCCTGGCCGGTGAGGTTGTTCAGGTAGCTCAGCGCGCCGCTGGTGAACCTCATTCCGGTGCTGCCGGCGGTGAAGTCGGACCGGTTGACGGCGGTGCGCGCCCGGGTGGCGAGCGCGCCGTCGACGTACAGCTGCCGGGTGTCGATCCCGGCGCCGACGCCGGCGCGCCAGATGTTCCTGCCGGAGTCCGCCAGTGACCAGCCGGTGACCGCCCTGGCCCCGCTGATGACCGGAACGGCTCCCGCCGCGGCCCGCCACGTGACCGTGTACCCGTTGGTGCCGGAGTCGGCGGCGGTCAGCCGGAGCGGCGCGGAGAGCCGGTACACCCCGCCGGCCAGCTCGACGACGATGTCACCGGACATCCCGGCGTTCAGCGCACGTACCGCCGCCTGCGCGGCGGACAGCGCGCACGGCTGGGCGGAGGTGCAGGCGGTACCGGTGCCGGACGGTGCGGCGTGAAGGGTCGTGGTGGCGGCGAGCGCCGGAGCGGGGGCGATCAGGACGAACGCCGCGGCGAGCACGGCGGTCACGAGGCCGATCACGGTAGGTCTCGGCGGCGTGACGGGCGAGGGTGAGGGCACAGTCGTTCCTCCGAGGGGGGTGGGGGCGCCGGCCTGCCTCCCCATTAGCGTCAGATCTTGACGGCCCGTCAAGGGATTAGGCGGGCTTATCTCCTCGCGCCACGCCCGCACGCTGCGATCCCGGTGCCCCGATAGCCACACTCACCAGCGATTACTCTGCGAATGGCGCGTTTTCGGATCGAGCGGTCGCGAATGAACCGTTCATATAAGTCGTACTCATCATCAGCCCGGCCTCGGGGATTTCGGGCCATCAGTCATACTCAGGCAGGGAACGGCGAGGAAGGAGCACGGTGACCGACACTCCCCGCGAGAGCGGATACCGGCCGGGCTACGAGGTGGCGGCCGAGCAGGTGCTGGAACTGATCGTCGAGCTCGGCCTGCGTCCAGGCGACCGCATGCCGACCGAGAACGAGCTGGCCCGGCGGCTGGGCACCAGCCGCACCGTGGTGCGCGAGGCGGTGAAGATCCTCTCCGCGCTGGGCCGGGTGCGCGCCCAGAAGGGCCGCGGGCTGTACGTGGCCGACGACGAGGGGATGTTCGGCTCCGAGCGCCGGGCGTCCTTCTTCCTCCCGACCGACCTCGACCACGTCTACATGCTGTTCGAGTTCCGCCAGGCGCAGGAGATGGAGACCAGCCGGCTGGCCGCCCGCCGCGCCACCCCGGCCGAGCTGAGGGCCATCGAGGAAGCCGCCGCCCTGTGCCGCCGAGGCTTCGAGACCGGGCGCGAAGAGCTGTTCAACGAGGGCGACGACGCCTTCCACACCGCCGTCGCCACCGCCTCGCACAACATGTTCCTCCAGATCGCCGTACGGGAGGCGCGCAGGCTGCAGGCGCAGTCGAGCCTCATCGGCCTGCGCGGCTCGGTGGGCGGTCACGCCGCCAAGGCGGTCGAGGAGCACGACGCGATCCACCGGGCCATCCGCGCCGGCGATCCGGAAGCGGCCGCGCAGGCGGCGGCCACGCACATCGACAACACCCTCGCCGACTACCGCAGGGAGATCCAGCAGCGCCTCTTCTCGGCCCGCTGAGGCGACCGCTGAGGCGGCCGGCCCGGACCGGCGCGGGCCGCGCACGGCCGACCGGCCGGGTCCGGGCGGCGGGGCGGGGCCGGGCGGGCGGGAGCGGGGCCGGCTCATCCCGGTGACCGCGCCGGGAAGGAGTGGTCGGCGACCGCCAGCAGCCGCCGTCCGGCGTGCTCCGGCCGGACGTCGGGGCTCTCGGCCGTCCTGACGGCCGGCCGGTGGAAGGCGTTCACCGCCTGCTCGTCGACCGTGACGCCGAGGCCGGGCGAGTCGCCGAGGACGACCGCACCGTCCTCGACGTGCAGGTCGAGGGACAGCCCGAGCGGCGGGTGCAGATTCTGCAACTCGCTGGCCAGGTGGTTCGGCACCGACGTGGCGGCGTGCAGCAGCGCGACGGGCGTGCCGCCGATCGGGCTGACCGGCAGGTCGTGCGCGTGCGCCAGCGCGGAGACCCGCAGGAAGTGGGACACCCCCCAGACGACGGCCGTCTGGACGATGTCCACGGCCCCCGCGGCCAGCAGCGGGCGGAACTGCTCCAGCCCGGTGAGGTTCTCCCCCGTGGCGACGGAGGCGCGGATCCCGCGGCCGACGGCGGCCAGGCCCTCGGCGTCCCACCGCCGTACCGGCTCCTCGATCCAGGTGAGGTCCAGCGTGCGTTCCAGTTCGCAGACGTGACGGACGGCCTGCTTGCGGGTCCAGGCCTCGTTCACGTCGAGCATGAGGCCCGGCCGCGCGCCCTGCCCGGCCTCGGTCAGGACATCGCGGACCAGCGTCAGGCGGCGCAGGTCGCGTTCGATGTCGAGGCCGCCCTTGATCTTGGCCGCGCGGAGCCCGTGCTGGGCGTAGACCTGGTAGACCGCGACGAGTTCGTCGTCGGTCAGGCCGATGTCGAGGCCGGAGGCATAGGCGGGCACCCGCCGGTCGCGCCCGCCGAGCAGGCGCCAGAGCGGCTCACCGGCCGCCTGGGCCTTGATGTCCCACAGGGCGGTGTCCAGCGCCCCGATCGTGCCGAAGACGGCGCCGGCGTGGCCGGCCTTGAAGGTCCGCCGCAGCATGCGGTCGTAGAGCGCCGTCACCCCGCGCGGGTCCTCACCCTCGATCGCGGCGAAGACGGTGTCGATCTCCACCTGCGGCCCGAGGCCGACGCCGGTGATCCCCTCGTCGGTGTCCACCAGGACGAGCGGCACCGGGACGGTTCCGTCGGCGAAGACGCCGTTGACGTCCCCGACGGGACGGCCCCATTCCTGGACCGTCGTCATGGTGCGATACCCCGTGATCCGCATGTCAGCCTTTCGTGGAACCGGCGGTGACGCCGTCGGCGATCTGCCGCTGGAGGAACAGATAGATCATCAGTACGGGTACCGCGGCGATCAGGACACCCGAGGCGAAGGTGGGAATGTCGCCGGAGTACTGCCCGCGCAGCGCGTTGACCCCGATCATGAGGGTGCGGTGTTCCGGCGACGGCATCATGAGCAGGGCGATGAGCACGTCGTTCCAGCAGAACAGGGCGTCGAGGATGCCGACCGACAGCAGCGCGGGCACGCCCAGCGGGAGCATGATCCGCCGGTAGACGCCGTACACCGAGTTGCCGTCGATCCTGGCCGCGTCGACGATCTCCGCCGGGATGGTCCGGTAGTGGCTCGTCATCAGGAAGACGGTGAAGGGCAGGTACTGGGCGACGTAGGCCAGGATCAGCCCTGGGTAGGTGTCGACGAGCCCGCTGTCGGCCATGACCCGGGTGAGCGGGACCATGATCACCTGAAACGGGATGAACAGCCCGGCGAGACAGCCCAGGAAGATCATCGAAGAACCGCGGAACCGCAGCCGGGCCAGCGCGAAGCCGGCCATCGACCCCAGCAGGAGCAGCAGCGCCACGGCACAGGCGACGACGACGAACGAGTTGACGAAGTAGCGCCCCATCCCGGCGCCGGTCCACGCCTCGGCGATGTTGTCCCAGCGCAGGCCGCCCGCCGGGGCGAACCGGTCGAGGACGTAGTCGCGGCGGGTCTTCATCGCGACGTTGGCGGTGAACACGAGCGGATAGATCGTCGCCAGCGCGAGACCGGCCATCGGCACGGTGGCCGCCCACCTGGCCAGGCGTCCTCCGGGCATCAGTCCTGCCTTCCCGCGCGCCGGAGCAGCGTGATCTGCAGCAGCCCGACCACGAGCATGACGACGAAGAGCACCGTCGAGGCGGCCGAGGCGAGCGCCGGCCGGTTGAGCTGTCCCTGCTGATGCCAGATGTAGTACTCCGGCAGATAGGTGGCGCCCTCCGGGCCGCCGCTGGTCATGACGAAGAGCAGGCCGAACATGGACGTCAGCATCCCGATCATGGTCGTCACGAAGACGAACTGGATGGTCCGGGTCAGGCTCGGGATGATCACGTGCCAGATCGACTGGCGGAGCGACGCGCCGTCCACCCGGGCGGCGTCCAGCAACGAGGAGTCCAAGGTGCTGAATCCGGCGAGGAACACCACCAGGGCCATCCCGAAGGTCGCCCATACGTGCACGCCGACGACGGTGAACATGGCGATGCCCGGATCGCCGAGCCAGTCGACGGGGCCGGCGCCGACCGCCCCGAGCAGGGAGTTCAGCGGGCCGTCGTACCCGAGCATGAGGTTGAAGATCGCGCCGACGATCACCGGGGAGAGCACGGCCGGGAAGAAGTAGACGCTGCGGTAGACCCGGTGGCCCGGCACGCGCAGGTAGATGAAGGTCGCGAGCAGGCCCGGGATCGCCACGGCCACCGGCAGCAGCAGGACCAGCAGCCCGACGTTGCGCAGCGAGACGCGGAACAGCGGGTCGGCGGCCAGCTCCAGGTAGTTGCCCAGCCCGACGGGGGTGCCGTTGAGGTCGCCGTCGCCGGTGAAGGAGAAGTTGACGCCCAGGGCCAGCGGCCACAGCCGCAGCGCCACGATGATCAGCACGGCCGGGGCCACCAGGACGTAGGGAGCCAGGCGCTCGGCCAGCGCCGACGACGACGGCTCCGCGATCCGCACGCGGTCAGCCCTTCCGGTCGGAGGCGGCCAGCTGCTCCAGAGCCTTGTCCACGGTGGTCGACCCGCTCAGCAGCTGCTGGGACAGCCGGCCCATCACGTCGAGGGTCTTGGAGGACAGCGCCACGTGCAGGGCGGGCTTGCCGGTCCGGATCTGGGCGGTGATCGCGGCGACGGCCGGGCCGGCCTGCGAGACGTCGACCGTCGTGTCGGACACGATCGCGCCGGCCTTGCCGTAGAACGCCGTCAGCGCGCCGGTGGAGGTCAGGGACCGCACGAGATCGGCGGCCAGCTCGGGGGCCTTCGTCCATTTCGCGACCGCGTAGCCGATGCCGCCGTCGTACGGGAGGCTCGGAACGGCGCCGTCGGTGACGACCGGAGCCGGCATGACGCCGATCTTGTCGGGCGGCAGGAACTCCTTGAAGTCGTTCCAGTGCCCGATATCCGACATGAGGCCGATGATGTGCGCGGCCTTACCGGTCTCGAAGACGCGGAACACGTCGCTGAACATCGCGGTGGAGTTGGCGCCGTCGTTGTTCAGCCCCTTGTCGCCGACGTCCTTCCACAGCTCGAAGATCCGCTTCACGCCGGGAGAGTTCCAGTCGCGCTTGCCGGCGATCCAGTCGTCGTACTCCTTGGGAGTGAGGACACCGGACCCCAGGCCCGACAGGAAGAACTGGATGCCGAAGCCCTCCTTGTTGCCGAGCGCGAAGCAGGCGGCCCCGGTCGCCTTCTTGACGGCGGCGCAGCCGCTGACGAACTCGCTCCACGTCTTGGGCGGGGCGGCCGGGTCGAGCCCTGCCCGCTCGTACAGCGCCTTGTTGTAGTAGATCGGGTGGCCCTGCAGGGTCACCGGCGCGGCGTAGATCTTGCCATCCTTGCTGAAGGCGTCCCAGCCCGCCAGCCGGCTCTTGTCCTGGGCCACGTACGAATCCAGCGGGAGGAGCGCGTCGGCCCGGTCGCGGATCTGCCCTCCTCCGTTGAAGAGCATGACGTCGGGCCCTTTGCCGGTCTGGATCGCCGTGCCGAGCAGGGTGTAGTACTGGTCGAACGGCTGGGCGACGAACTCGACGGTGACGTCCGGGTGCCGCTTGGCGAAGTCCGCTTTGGCCTGCTCGATGTAGGTGGCGGCGGCCGCCTCCCCGGACTTCCAGTCCCAGACCAGGAGTTTCTGCTGCGGCTGAGACGCCTGTCCGGACGGTGACTCCGTCCGGGTGGCGCTGCCGCAGCCCGCCACGGTCAGTGCCACGGCCATCAGAGCCGACCATAACGTTCGCTGCTGCATCGTTGCCCGCCTCCCGGGAGCGGCCACCGGATCCGGCCGACTCCGGCCAAACATAATTCGTATGACGTCTGACGGCAAGAGAGTCTCGCGTATACTGCTTGCCGGGTCAGCGGAGGCGAAATGACGGCATCGCGGGAATCGACCGGCAGTGTCCCGGCGCAACCGGCCTGGGTACGCCGCCCGGCGAGCCTGGCCAGAGCGGTGACGGCCGAGCTGGTGGAGCGCATCGTGCGCGGTGTGCACCCGCCGGGCACCTCGCTGCCGCCCGAGCCCGCCCTGTGCGAGGCGTTCTCCGTGAGCCGCACCGTCGTGCGCGAGGCGGTCAAGATCCTCCAGGAGAAGGGGCTGGTGCAGGTCCGCCAGGGCTCGGGCACCATGGTGACCCCGCCGGCGACGTGGGACATGCTCGACGAGCTCGTCCTCACCGCGACCATCGCCGTGGACGAGAGCCTGGCGATCCTCGACGACCTCGTCGTCACGCGGCGCGTGCTGGAGTCCGACATGGCCAACGTCGCCGCCCGCCTGGCCGGGCCCGACACCGTCGACCGGCTGCGCACCCTGGTCGATGAGATGGACGAGCTCGTGGACGACCCGGTCACGTACGCCGAGAGCGACCGCGCCTTCCACGACACGATCATGCGGGCGTCGGGCAACCGCATCGCGCGTGGCGTCGTGCGGTCGCTGGAAGGCCAGGTCGTCAACACCGCCCGCTACCTGGGCCGGACCGAGCGGGCCCTGTGCGTGGCCTCGAACCGGGGCCACCGCCGCATCTACGAGCGCATCGCCGCCCACGATCCCGAGGGCGCCGCCGAGGCGATGTTCCAGCACATCACCGAGGCCTGGATCGTGCGCCGCGACGGCACGGCCGACCCCGTACGCCTGCGGCGCTAGCACGATCGTCCCCGGCGCACCGGCGCACCGGCGTGAAGGCCCGGCCGTCACGAGCTGTCCGGCCGTCAGGAGATGACGGTCCACTGGTTGTTGGTGCTGCTGTTCGGCGCCCACATCGCCACGGTGGAGCCGGCGGCGCCGTTGCCCATCCCGTCGAGAGCGGTCCCGGTGCCCCGGTTGATGATCTGATACCTCCCTTGTGTCACCGCGTTGAGCCGCCACTGCTGGTTGTCGCCGCCGTTCCAGGGCGCCTGCCGCGCGCTCGCGCCGTTCGCGGTGGCGCCCCGGCTGTCGATGACCATGCCGTTGGTGCGGTTGACGATGCGGTACCAGCCGCCGCCCAGGTCGAGGAGCTGCCACTGCAGGTTGGTGCTGCCGTCGTAGGTCCACTGCTTGAGCACCGACCCGGCGGCCACGTTGCCGCCGCTGTCCAGGACGAGGCCGGTGGTGACGTTGGCGATGCGGACGTAGGCGGCGGGTGCGGCGGTCACCGTGACGCGGTAGGCGCGGCCGGCCGTGCCGGTCAGGGTGACGACGTCCGGCTCGGGGCGGGTGACCGTGACGGCGCCGCCGGTCGTGGTGTCGGTCACCTGGACGGTTCCGGCGAACGAGCGGCTGCGGACATCGACCGTCGCGTCCCGGTCGAAGCCGATGACGACGTCGGTGGCGCCGCCGGACCTCCAGGTCGCGTCCACGGTGTGGCCGCCGCGTCCGCGCAGCCCCCGCACCGTGCCGGCCGGCCAGGCGGACGGCAGGGCCGGCAGCACGTGCAGCTCGCCGGTGTGGCTCTGCAGCAGCATCTCGGCGATGCCGGACGTGGCGCCGAAGTTGCCGTCGATCTGGAACGGGGGATGCAGGTCGAACAGGTTGGGCGCGAGCCGGTCCGTCCGGACCAGGAGGCGGAGCAGCGCGTGCGCCCTGCTTCCCTCCTCCAGGCGCGCCCAGTAGTTGATCTTCCAGGCGAGTGACCAGCCGGTGCCGTCGTCGCCGCGCAGTTCGAGGGTGCGCCGGGCGGCGGTGTGCAGGGCCGGGGTGCCGCGCCTGGTGATCTGGTTGCTCGGGTGCAGGCCGTAGAGGTGGGAGACGTGCCGGTGGCTGGTCTCGGGCTCGATCCAGTCGTACAGCCACTCCTGGATGTTGCCGCGCGAGCCGATCTTCATCGGTGGCAGCCGGTCGCGGGCGGCCAGGACCTGGGTCCTGAAACCGGCGTCGGTGCCGAGCTCCTGAGCGGCCTTGGCGCAGCCGTCGAACAGGTCGCGCAGGATCTGATTGTCCATCGTGGGTCCGGCGCAGACACTGGCGTCCTGGTGATGGCCCAGCTCCGGGGAGTTCGACGGGTTCGTGACCAGGTAGCCGAGATTCGGTTCGCGTACGAGGGTGTCGAGGAAGAACTGCGCGGCGCCCTTCATGGCCGGGTAGTACCGCCGGAGGAAGCCGAGGTCGCCGGTGAAGGTGTAGTGGTCCCAGATCAGGGTGGCCAGCCAGGCGCCGCCGGTCTGCCACATGCCCCAGAACGCGCCGTCCACGACCGACGTCCCCCGCCAGGCGTCGGTGTTGTGGTGGGTCACCCAGCCGCCGGCGTCGTACTGCGCCCGGGCCGTGCGGGCGCCGCTGACCGTGAGGTCCTCGATCATGGCGAAGACCGGCTCGTAGCATTCCGCCAGGTTCGTGGTGTCGGCCGGCCAGTAGTTCATCGGCAGGTTGGCGTTGATCGTGTACTTGGAGTCCCACGCCGGCGTCAGCGAGTCGTTCCAGATGCCTTGCAGGTTGGCCGGTTGGGTGCCGGGCCGGGAGGAGGAGATCAGCAGGTAGCGGCCGAACTGGAACAGCAGCGCGGAGAACTGCGGGTCGTCGGTGCTCGCGTGCTGCGCGATCCGTACGTCGGTCGGCTGGTCGGCGGCCGCGGTGCGGCCGAGGTCGAGCGTCGTGCGCTCGAACAGCCGCCGGTAGTCGGCGACGTGCCGCTCGCGCAGGTCGTCGTAGGCCCGGCCGGCCGCGGCGTCGAGATGGCGCCGGGCGATGCCCTGGTGGTCACCGCCGACGTCGCGCCAGCCGACCCGGCTGGAGCCGATGGAGATCAGCACGGTCACGCTGTCGGCGTCGCGGACCTGCAGCGTCCCGCCGGAACTGCTGACGCCCCCGCCCTCGGCGACGGCCCGGGCCAGGGCGAGGAACCTGACGGAGCCGGTGACGCCCTCCATGTCTCCGGAGACGCCGTCGAGCGCCACGGTGGACCCGTCCGGACTGGTGCGCGTCGTGCGCTGAGGGCTGCCGAACGTCGCGGAGAACGTGATCGAGCCGGGCCTGTCGGCGGTCAGGCGGATGGCGATCACCTGGTCGGGCGCGCTCGCGAGTGCCTCACGCTGGTAGCGCACACCGTCGCGCAGGTAGGACACGCCCGTGGTGGCCGTGGTCAGGTCCAGGTGGCGGCGGTACTCCGAGACGCCGCCGGCGCCGCCGAACGTCAGGCGCAGGTCGCCGACGGTCTGGTAGGCCAGTTGGCCGGCCGGGGCGCCGAGCATGTTCTGGTCGATCAGGGCCTGGGCCTGGGCCCACTGGTTCTGGAACACCAGCTCCCTGATCCGCCCCAGCGCCGCCGCGCCTCGGGGGTTGCTCTGGTCGTACGGCCCGCCCGCCCAGACGGTGTCCTCGTTGAGCTGCAGCCGCTCGGTGTCGGTGCCGCCGAACACCATGGCGCCCAGGCGGCCGTTGCCGATCGGCAGCGCTCTCAGCCAGTCCGTGCCGGCGCTCTCGTCGTACCACAGGGCCAGGTCGCCGGCGGCGCGCACCTCCGCGGGGGGCGCCGGGGCGGCCCGGGCGGCGGCCGTCCAGGACAGCGGCACCATCGCGGCTCCGGCGCCGGCCGCGCCGAACCTCAGCACTTGTCTTCGCGATAAATCCGACATGACGCTCTCGTTCTCCGCACGGGCGTGCGGGCTCTGGACGGGCGTGCGGGCTTTGGGACAGACGTGCGAGCTTTGGACGGGCGTGCGGGCTCTGGACGGGTGGTGCATGTTGTCGCGGCCGACTTCCTGGAGGAAGGTAAATGCCTCTGACGGGAGTCGTCAACCAGGCGCGGCCGGAAACTTAACTAAGATCATCGGGTTCACACCAATGCTCCCGGGCCCACGCCGCCCGCGCCGCGGAACGCGCTCCGCGGCATCGCACCCCGTACTCGGCAGGAGCCTTTCACCACGTCAGAGCGCTGCTACAACATTCAGGACCAGCCCAGCGGGAAGAGCTCGACCAGCCTCGCCGGCCACCGCGTACGCCCACCCGGCCGGGCGGCCCCACCGATGCGGGCGCGACTCCTCCGCAACGTAACTTCGAACCCGTCGCAAGTTATCTCTTGCCAACCGGTAACTCCTGTGAAACTTTCACTTCCACGGGCGGTGCGCCGTGATCTCCCCGGAGACGAGAAACTCCAGGCAGGACGGGCGTTCCCGCGGGTTCCGCGGCGCGGCCCGGGTCGGCAGGGGCTTCCCCTCGTTGACGTCAGGCCGGACCGTCGGATGTACTCCGCCACAACGCCCTCACCGGAGGAGGCCCCCGTACCCCTGCAGCCCGGAATGTTAGCGCTAACATCACGTTGGGAAGCCAAGGAGTCCGCATGTCCTTGAGCCGCCGCCGGCTTCTGCAGGCCGCGGGCGCGACCGCAGCGCTCTCGGCCACCGGCCAGTTGACCGGCATGTCCCCCGCCCTGGCCGCGATCCCCTGGGCCAGATCAGACCTCGGGGTGTCGGCCTACGAGTTCGACCTCGGCCAGGTCCGGCTGACCTCCGGCCGCCTGCTGGACAATCAGAACCGCACCCTGAGCTACCTGCGCTTCGTCGACGTCGACCGGCTCCTGTACGTCTTCCGCGCCAACCACCGGCTGTCCACCGGCGGCGCGGCGGCCAACGGCGGCTGGGACGCGCCCAGTTTCCCCTTCCGTTCCCACATGCAGGGCCACTTCCTGACGGCGTGGGCGCAGGCGTACGCGGTGCTCGGCGACACCACCTGCCGGGACAAGGCCGCCCACATGGTGACCGAGCTGGCGAAATGCCAGGCCAACAACGGCGCCGCCGGGTTCACCAGCGGTTACCTGTCCGGCTTTCCCGAGTCGGACATCACCGCCGTGGAGAACCGCACGCTGAGCAACGGCAACGTGCCGTACTACTGCGTCCACAAGACCATGGCCGGGCTGCTGGACGTCTGGCGGCTGATCGGCGACACGCAGGCCAGGACCGTGCTGCTGGCCCTGGCCGGATGGGTGGACACCCGCACGTCCCGGCTGAGCACGAGCCAGATGCAGGCCATGCTCGGCACCGAGTTCGGCGGCATGAACGCGGTGCTGACAGACCTGTACCAGATGACGGGCGACTCCCGCTGGCTGGCCACGGCCCGGCGGTTCGACCACGCGGCCGTGTTCGACCCGCTGGCCGCGGGCCAGGACCGGCTCGACGGCCTGCACGCCAACACGCAGGTGCCCAAGTGGATCGGGGCGGCCCGCGAGTACAAAGCGACGGGCACGACCCGCTACCGGGACATCGCCGTCAACGCCTGGTCCATCACCGTCGGCGCGCACACGTACGCGAACGGCTCCAACAGCCGGGCCGAGCACTTCCGCGCCCCCAACGCGATCGCCGGCCATCTGACCAGGGACACCGGCGAGGCGTGCAACACCTACAACATGCTCAAGCTGACCCGGGAGCTGTGGCTGCTGGCACCCGGCCGGGCCGACTACTTCGACTACTACGAGAACGCCCTGTTCAACCACCTGCTCGGCCAGCAGCGCCCGGCCGACGCGCACGGGCACGTCACCTACTTCACCCCGCTCAACCCCGGCGGGCGCCGCGGCGTCGGCCCGGCCTGGGGCGGCGGCACCTGGAGCACGGACTACAACTCCTTCTGGTGCTGCCAGGGCACCGGGATCGAGACCAACACCAAGCTGATGGACTCGATCTACTTCCACGACGGCACCACCCTGTTCGTGAACCTCTTCGTGCCCTCCACGCTCGACTGGAGCGGTCGCGGCATCACGGTCACCCAGACGACCTCCTACCCCGCGAGTGACACCACGTCGCTGCGGGTCACCGGGAACGTGAGCGGGTCGTGGTCGATGCGCGTCCGCATCCCGGCCTGGACGCGGGACGCGACGATCAGCGTCAACGGCGTCCAGCAGAGCGTCGCCACGACACCGGGCACGTACGCCGACCTCACCCGGTCGTGGACGGCGGGCGACACCGTGACCGTACGGCTGCCCATGCGGGTGGTCATGAAGGCCGCCAACGACGACCCGGATCTGCAGGCCGTCACCTACGGCCCGCTCGTGCTGTCGGGCGACTACGGCGACACCGCCCTGTCGGCGGCCCCCGTCCTGACCCCTTCCTCGATCTCCCGGACCAGCACCTCCGCCCTCACCTTCACGGCCACGGCCGGCGGAGCGCAGGTGCGGCTGGAGCCGTTCCACGACGCCCACGACCACAACTACGTCGTCTACTGGAACACGAGCGGCAGGTCAGACGCGGGCGCGGCGAGCTTCCGGCTGGTCAACGCGGCCAGCGGGCTCGTACTCGGCATCCAGGACATGTCCACCGCCGACGGGGGCCCCGCCCTGCAGTGGACCGACAACGGCACCGCCGACCACGACTGGATCACGGTCGTCGACGGCGGCGCCCTGCGCTTCCGCAACGCCCACAGCGGCAAGGTGCTCGGCGTCGAGAACATGTCGACGGCCGATGACGCCCGCGTGCTCCAGTGGGGCGACACCGGCACCGCCGACCACCGCTGGACGGTCACCGACGCCGGCGACGGCTCCGTCAAGATCCGCAACGCGCACAGCGGCAAGCTGCTCGGCGTCCGGGGCGGCTCGACGGCCAACGGCGCCCCGGTGGTGCAGGACGCCGACAACGGCAGCCTGGACAACCAGTGGCGTTTCCTGCCGAACGGCGCGCGCCGCCTGCAGAACGTGGGCACCGGCATGGTGCTCGGCGTCACCGGCATGTCCACGGCCGACGGCGCGCTCGTCGTCCAGTGGGGCGACAGCGGCACCGCCGACCACCTGTGGACGGCGGTCGCCGACGCCGGCGGCTACCTGCGGCTGCGTAACTCCCACAGCCAGAAGGTGCTGGGCGTGGAGAACATGGGCACCGCCGCCGGCTCGCGCGTCGTGCAGTGGGCCGACAACGGCACCGCCGACCACCGCTGGCGGCTGCGTTACGGGACGGGCGCCGCCTTCCGCGTCCAGTGCGCCAACGGCGGCCGCGTCCTCGGGCTGGCCGGCGCCGCGCAGGGCGCGCAGGTCGTGCTCGCCGACGACAACGGGGCCGACACCACTCTCTGGAGGTTCCTGTGAGGCGCCTGCTCGTGATCCTGTCGTCCCTGCTCATGGTCGGGGTGTTCCTCCCGCCCCAGGCGTCGGCCGCGACGGTGGACACCAACGCCTGGTACGTGCTGGTCAACCGCAACAGCGGCAAGGCACTGGACGTCTACAACCTGGCCACCAACGACGGCGCCCGCATCACCCAGTGGACCCGCAACAACGGCAACCAGCAGCAGTGGCAGTTCGTCGACTCCGGTGGCGGCTACTACCGCGTCAAATCCCGCCACTCCGGCAAGGTCCTCGACGTCTCCGGCTTCTCCACCGCCAACGGCGGCGCCATCGTCCAGTGGTCCGACCTCAACGGCACCAACCAGCAATGGCGACTCGCCGACAGCAGCGACGGCCACGTCAGACTCATCTCCCGCCACAGCGGCAAAGCCCTCGAAGTCCAGGGCGCCGCCACCACCGACAACGCCAACATCGTCCAGTACGACGACTGGGGCGGCGCCAACCAGCAATGGCAACTCGTCCGCGTGGACGGCGGAGGCGGCAGCGGCTTCAGCAACCCGGTCGTCTGGCAGGACTTCGCCGACGGCGACATCATCCGGGTCGGCGACGCCTACTACTACTCGGCCTCCACGATGCACTACTCGCCGGGCGCGCCGATCCTGCGCTCGTACAACCTGGTCGACTGGGAGTACGCCGGCCACTCGGTGCCGAGGCTCGACTTCGGCTCGGGCGCGTACGACCTCAACGGCGGCCGGGCGTACGTGAAGGGCATCTGGGCCTCGACCCTGAACTACCGGCCCAGCACCAGCACGTACTACTGGATCGGCTGCGTCGAGTTCAACCGCACCTACGTCTACACCGCCTCCGCCGTGGACGGCACCTGGACCAAGCGCTCGCAGATCAACAACTGCTACTACGACGCCGGCCTGCTGATCGACGACGACGACACCATGTACGTCGCCTACGGCAACAGCACCATCAGCGTCGCCCAGCTCTCCGCGGACGGGCTGAGCCAGGTGCGGGCCCAGCAGGTGTTCCAGACGCCGAGCAGCGTCGGGACGCTGGAGGGCGCCCGGTTCTACAAGCGGAACGGCTACTACTACATCTGGCTGACCCGCCCCGCCAACGGCCAGTACGTGCTCCGCTCCACCTCGCCGTGGGGCCCGTACGAGATGCGCCAGGTCCTGCTCAACCTGCCCGGCCCCATCTCCGGCGGCGGCGTCCCGCACCAGGGCGGGCTCGTCCAGACGCAGAACGGAGACTGGTACTACATGTCGTTCGTGGACGCCTACCCAGGCGGCCGCGTGCCCGCCCTCGCACCGATCACCTGGAACGGCGACTGGCCCACCCTCCAGACCGTCAACGGCGGCTGGGGAGCCACCTACCCCAAGCCGAACATCCAGACCAACCGCACCGTCGACTCCATGACCGGCCCCGACACCTTCACCTCGGGCAGCCTCGGTCACCGCTGGGAGTGGAACCACAACCCCGACACCAGCCGCTTCTCCACCGGCAACGGCCTGCGCCTGCAGACCGCGACCGTCACCGGCGACCTCTACAACGCCCGGAACACGCTGACCCACCGCATCCAGGGCCCGTCGTCCACGGCCACGATCGAACTCGACTACACCCAGATGAGCAACGGCGACCGCGCCGGGCTGGCCATGCTGCGCGACCAGTCGGCCTGGATCGGCGTCAAACGCGACAACGGCGTCAACCGGGTCGTGATGACCAACGGCCTGACCATGAACAGCTCGTGGCAGACCACCGGCACCGGCACCGAGGCGGCGAGCGCGACCGTCTCCGGCGGCCGGATCTGGCTGCGGGCGACCGCCGACATCCGGCCGGGGTCCGGCCGGCAGGCCCGCTTCTCCTACAGCACCGACGGCAGCACGTTCGTGAGTCTCGGCCCGGCGTTCACGTTGAACAACGCCTGGCAGTTCTTCATGGGCTACCGCTTCGGGATCTTCAACTACGCCACCCAGTCCCTCGGCGGCGCGATCACCGTGCGCCGCTTCGACCTCACCACTCCCTGACCGAAAGGCACAGCCGTGAGATTGAGACTTCCGACCGTCCTGGCGGCGTTGGCCGCCTTACTGGCGAGCCTGCTCATCGCCACGCAGCCCGCCGGCGCCGCCACCGTGGACACCAACGCCTGGTACGTCCTCGTCAACCGCAACAGCGGCAAGGCCCTGGACGTCTACAACCTGGCCACCAACGACGGCGCCCGCATCACCCAATGGAGCCGTAACAACCAGAACCAGCAGCAGTGGCAGTTCGTCGACTCCGGTGGCGGCTACTACCGCGTCAAATCCCGCCACTCCGGCAAAGTCCTCGACGTCTACAACTTCTCCACCGCCAACGGCGGCGCCATCGTCCAATGGTCCGACCTCAACGGCACCAACCAGCAATGGCGACTCGCCGACAGCAGCGACGGCCACGTCAGACTCATCAGCCGCCACAGCGGCAAAGCCCTCGAAGTCCAAGGCGCCGCCACCACCGACAACGCCAACATCGTCCAGTACGACGACTGGGGCGGCGCCAACCAGCAATGGCAACTCGTCCGCGTGGACGGCGGAGGCGGCGACCCCGGCAACCCCGGCACGTGCGACCTTCCGTCCTCCTACCGCTGGTCCTCGACCGGCGTGCTGGCGAACCCGCGGTCGGGCTGGGTCTCGCTCAAGGACTTCACCGTCGCCCCCTACAACGGCCGCCATCTCGTGTACGCCACCACCCACGACACGGGCACCCGGTGGGGCTCGATGAACTTCAGCCTGTTCGGCAACTGGTCGGAGATGGGCTCGGCGAGCCAGAACGCGATGTCCAACGCCACGGTCGCGCCCACGTTGTTCTACTTCGCGCCGCGCAACATCTGGGTGCTGGCCTACCAGTGGGGCAGCACCGCCTTCTCGTACCGTACCTCCAGCGACCCCACCAACCCGAACGGCTGGTCGGCGCAGCAGACGCTCTTCTCCGGCAGCATCTCCGGCTCCGGCACGGGCCCCATCGACCAGACGGTCATCGGTGACAGCACGAACATGTACCTGTTCTTCGCCGGCGACAACGGCAAGATCTACCGGGCCAGCATGCCGATCGGGAACTTCCCCGGCAGCTTCGGCAGCACCTCGACCGTGATCATGAGTGACAGCACGAACAACCTGTTCGAGGCCGTCCAGGTCTACAAGCTCCAGGGCCTGAACAAGTACCTGATGATCGTCGAGGCGATCGGCTCGCAGGGCCGCTACTTCCGTTCGTTCACCGCCACCAGCCTGAACGGCTCCTGGACGCCGCAGGCCACCTCCGAGTCGAACCCCTTCGCCGGCAAGGCCAACAGCGGCGCCACCTGGACCAACGACATCAGCCACGGCGAGCTCATCCGGACCAGCGCCGACCAGACCTTCACCGTCGACGCCTGCAACCTGCAGCTCCTCTACCAGGGCCGCAGCCCCAGCTCCGGCGGCGACTACGGCCTGCTGCCCTACCGGCCGGGCCTGCTGACGCTGCAACGATGACGGCCTGACCCGTTCCGCCCCGATCCTTCAGCGAACCGGGTCCTGGACACGGCATCTGGGAGCTTCAGCCGTGTCCAGGACCCACGCGCCCCCCACTGAGGAGAGACCTCGATGACCAGCAGGAGACGAACGCGCTTCTCCCTCGCCCTGACCACGATGCTGACGCTGACGGCAGCGGCCGTCGCGGTCGGCCCGTCCCTGCCGGCGCAGGCGCTGGAGAACGGCGTGGGCCGCACCCCGCCGATGGGCTGGAACACCTGGAACACCTTCGGGTGCAACATCAGCGAGTCGCTGATCAAGCAGACGGCCGACGCGATCGTCAGCTCCGGCATGCGCGACCTGGGCTACGAGTACGTCGTGGTCGACGACTGCTGGTTCGACCCCAACCGCGACTCGTCCGGAAACCTCCAGGCCAACCTGTCCCGGTTCCCGAGCGGCATGAAGGCGCTCGGCGACTACCTGCACGCCAGGAACCTGAAGTTCGGCCTCTACCAGGCGCCGCTGGACCGGACCTGCGCCCAGTACTTCGGCTCCTACCCGGGCGCGACCGGCAGCCTCGGCCACGAGGTCCAGGACGCCCGGCAGTTCGCCGCCTGGGGCGTCGACTACCTCAAGTACGACTGGTGCTCCCCCACCGGCACCATCGACGACCAGGTGCGCACCTTCGCGAAGATGCGCGACGCGCTGGCCGCGAGCGGCCGGCCGATCCTCTACAGCATCAACCCCAACAGCATCCACGAGAAGACCGGCCCGCAGCGCGACTGGGGCGACGTCGCCAACATCTGGCGCACGACCGAGGACATCACCAACGCCTGGAACACCGGCCAGACCAACGGGTACCCGATGGGCATCCAGAACATCGTCAACGTCAACGTCCCGCTCGCCGGCCGCGCCCGGCCGGGGCAGTTCAACGACCCCGACATGATGGTCGTCGGCCGGGGCGGCATGAACGACACCGAGATGCGCAGTCACTTCGCCCTCTGGGCCGTCATGGCCGCCCCGCTCATCGCCGGCAACGACGTCCGCAACATGGACTCCGCGACCTCGGCGATCCTCAAGAACGCGAACCTCACCGCCATCAACCAGGACCCGCTCGGTCTGCAGGCCACCCAGGTCAGCAATGACGGCACCCGCCGCGTCCTGGCCAAACGGCTGGACAACGGCGACGTCGCGGTCGCCCTGTTCAACCAGGGCGGCAGCACCACCACGATCAGCACCACCGCCTCCGCCATCGGCCTGACCGGCGGCCCGTTCACCCTCCGTGACGCCTGGACGAACGCCGTCACCACGACGACCGGCGCCATCTCGGCGAGCGTCCCCGCCCACGGCACCGCCGTGTACCGGGTCAGCGGCGGCACCCCCGCCCCGACGGGCACCCGCATCCAGGGCGCCGGCTCCGGCCGGTGCCTCGACGTGACCGGCGCCTCCCAGACCAACGGCACCCAGGTGGTCATCTGGGACTGCCACCAGCAGACCAACCAGCAGTGGACGAGCACGTCCGCCGGTGAGCTGCGCGTCTACGGCACCAAGTGCCTGGACGTCGACCACGCCGGCACCGCCGACGGCACCGGCGTCATCATCTGGGACTGCAACGGCCAGAGCAACCAGAAATGGCGCTTCAACACGGACGGCAGCATCACCGCGGTCGGGGCGAACAAGTGCCTGGACGTAGCGGGCAACGCCACGGCGAACGGCACCAGACTGCAGATCTGGACCTGCACAGGCGCCGCCAACCAACGCTGGTCCCGCACCTAGGAGCCGCTCGCAGGCGAAGTGGGCCGGTAGCTCCTTCATCAACGGTAGGTACCGTGATGGTTCTCTGGAGTCAGCTGTCCGCCGAACCGGGTCAATGCCGCGTCGGAGGTGGCAGCAGTTCCTGGAAGAGGTTGAGCGGCACCGGCCCACGGTGCAGAACGTGTGGCACGTCGCCCCAGGGCAGCAGCGGTTCGTCTGGGCCGAGGTTTCGGAGCCGCTCAAGAGCTCGGTCGGTCACCTCGGAGACTGCTCGCAGCGTGGCGGATGTCAGCGGAAGGTAGTCGTCATCGGTGCCGGGATCGGCTGTCCGGGCTCCTGATGTGACACGCATGAGCCGGATGCAGCATCGCGCTGGGTCGAGCTGCGAGGCGTCGAGTGTCCAGAGCGGGACGTCGCCCATGCGCCGGCCGCCACTCCGTATCGCGTCGAACAACACCGTGGGATTGACCGGCGAAAGGAAGACCACCTCGGCCCAGGTGCATGCGAGCGGACCCACGCGTTCATCTAGAAGGTGCTCTCGGCCGACGTATTTGGCGATGTGGCGCGCGTGGAGGTCGGGGTAGCGCTCTCGGAGCATTGCCAGCGGCAACAAGTGGTCGCCGCGCGGATCCGCGATCATGGCGTGGAAGAGGATGCCGCGAGCGCGCTGCTGAGCAGATTCGGTGAGCATAAAAAAAGCGTCGGGCTGGGAGATCGCCGACGCATGATCAATTATATCCGACGCCCTCCATAGGAGCCGCACGAACAGCGGTCCGGAGACCCAGGCCGAGATCGTAAGCACCTTCGCGAACGGCTGTCTCGCGCGATTACTCACCGCAACCGCGCGGACACCGCTCAGCGGCCGGTCAGGGATCTGAAGTGGGCGAGTCTGGCAAGGTCCTTGCGCACGTCGGCATGGTCGCGGCCCAGGACGCGGACACGTACCGGAATCAGCTCCTCATACAGCTCGCAGGCCCGCCCCGGATCGCCGGCCTCGCCGGTCCAGCGGGCCAGGGCGGCGCGGACGAGGAGGGTCTCCGGGTGCTCGGGGCCCGAGACCCGGTCGCGGTCGACGGCGACGGCGGCCATCAGGCCGCGGGCGACGACCGGATCGCCGGCCCCGCCGCACCAGTGGGCGTGGTTGGCGCGGATGGTGAGGGTGTCGTGGCGGTCCGCACCGTAGACACGGACGGCGACGGGGATGAGGGCGGCCAGCCGGTCGCGGGCTGCCTCGGCGTCGCCCGCCTCGCCGGTCTGCCAGGCCAGGTTGCCGACGACCTGGAGGGTCTCCGGATGTTCCGGGCCGGAGACGCGCTCGCGCAGGGGAAGGAGTTCGGCGCACAGGTCGCGGGCGGCCGCGGCGTCGCCGGACTTGCCGGTCCAGAACGCCAGGCGGTCCCAGGCGGTCAGTGTGTCCTCGTGTGTCAGGCCCAGCACGCGTTTGCGGCCTTCCAGGACGTCGGCGTACTGCTCGCGGGCGGTCGGGAAGTCGCCGGCCAGCCCGATCACGAAGGCGACGTCGTCCATCGACCACAGGGTGTCCGGGTGGTCGGGGCCGAGGCGCTCCAGACGGGTGGCCAGCACCCGTTCGTGCAGCAGGCGCGAGGTGGGATAGTCGCCGCTCCAGGCCAGGAACTCGGCGACGCGGCGGAAGGCGGGCTCGAAGGGGTCGAGCGCGGCGGCGACGTGCGGCAGCAGCCGGGCGAAGACCGGCCAGTCCTTGCGGTGCTCGGGCACCTCGGGAACCGCCGCGGCCAGCACCTCCGCCGCGGCGGCGCGCCATTCCCGCTGCTCGGCCACCTGGTCCAGGACCACCAGCCGGACCAGCCGGTGCACGGACATGCTCCCATCGCCGACGGGACGGATCAGGGAGTACGCCCGCAACGCCCGCACGGCGTCGTCCACCGCCGCGTCGTCGTCGAGCAGCGACCCCAGCAGGATCCGTGCCTCCGCCGTGGGCGAGGCGGCCGGGAGCAGCAGGCGCAGCGGGATGTCGTCGGGTGCGAGGCAGGCGAAGAAGCGCAGCATCGCGATGGCCTCGGGATTGCGCCCGGCCAGGCGGTCCAGGGCCAGCGTCCAGGTCGCGGAGACCGGCTGGTCGTACTCCCAGGGGCGGCCCCTGCTCAGCAGCTCGGTGCGGCGCCGACGCAGCAGGGCCAGGTATTCCCTCAGTGTTCGCCCGGATTCGAGGGTGTACGCCGCCGCCTGCTCCAAAGCTAGCGGCAGCAGTCCCAGCTCCCTGGCCACCTCGGCGGAGGAGCCGGGGTCGTCGTCTCCGGTCCTGGTCCGCAGGAAGCCGGCGGCCACCTCGGGTTCGAGCGTGTCCACCTCGATGCCCAGCGGAGGCGGCCAGTGGGCGTACCGGCTGGTGATCAGCACGTGCCCCTGCCCGGCAGGGGGCAGCACCCGGCGGATCGCCCCAGGATCGGTGACGTTGTCCAGGACGAGCAGCCACGGCCCGGGGTGAACGGCCAGGGCGGCGTGCACCTGGGCGGCCGGATCGGCGCCGTCGACCAGGCCGCGCACGCCCAGGAGCAGCGCCAGCTCCGACAGGCCGTTCGACAGCACGACCTCGTCCTCCGCCGCGAACTGCCACACCAGGCGGTAGCCGTCCTGGTGGCGGTACGCGTACTCCAGCGCCGCGCTCGTCTTGCCCACCCCGCCCAGACCGTGCAGCACCACCACCGCGGGCAACGCACCCGCCGCACGGAACCGCCGCTCGATCCCGGCCAGCAACGTCTCACGCCCGGCCAGCCGCAGCGGCCGGGGCATCAGCCGTAGGGGACGCGCCGGAGCCGCCGGCCTCTCCTGGTACAGCGTCCCGATCGCGATCCCACCACGATCGGCCTGAACAACCCCGGGACCGGTCAGCTGTCGAACGACCCCGGCCACGGAGGGTTTCCAGAACCCACCGCCCCCTCCCCAATCACCGGACCACCGCTGGACACCAGATTCCCCGTCGCCGCCTGACTTCCCGTCGCCGCCTGGCCCCCCGTTACCGCCTGACTTCCCGTCCCCAGCTGGCTTCCCGTCCCCGCCTGGCCTCCTGTTACCGCCTGGCCTCCCGTCGCCATCTGACTCCCTGGCGCCGCCTGACTTCCCGTCGCCGCTTGACTTCCCGTCCCCGCCTGGCCTCCTGTTACCGCCTGGCCTCCCGTCGCCATCTGACTCCCTGGCGCTGCCTGACTTCCCGTCGCCGCTTGGCCTCCTGTTGCCACCTGGCTCCCTGGCGCCGCCTGGCTTCTCGTCGCCGCCTCATTCCCTGGCGCTGCCTGACTCCCGGTCGCCGCTTGGCCCCCTGTTGCCGCCTGGCCTCCCGTTTCCGCCTGGCCTCCTGTTGCCGCTTGGTTTCCCGTTACCGCCTGGCTCCCTGTGGACACCGACCCGTGGATCACTCCTGCCGCGACGCCGCCGTGCGACGCCTCGATCCTGATAGACCCACCGGCCGCCAGCCCATGATCGCCAGCCTGCGCTCCCCCGGGCGGTCGCAGCTCACCGACCAGGCGCTCGAGTTCGGCGGCGAACGCCGGATCGTTCTCCGCCGCCTCCTCCAGCGCCAGCCGCACTCGCTGCCGAGTCCGCGGGCTCTCCCGCCCCTCCTCGGTCTCCTCCGCGAGTTGCGTCAAGGCGGGCTCGTTCCCCAGCCGCTCGGCCACGACCTCGTGCAACCGGTCCATCCCGGCGTCGATGGCCAGATCCACTTCCTCATCGGCCCGCCGGAACACCCGCCCGAACTTCTGCACCAAGTAGCCCACCACGTACCCGGCCAGCAATTCCAGCTCCATGCCCACCTCCTCTTGGCTATCGCGCTCCTCTCCCCCGCTGTTTCGGCCCGGCCGATCGCCACCCCGGCCACCTCAGCAGCAGAAGCGGCCCACCCCACGCACCCCAGCCGAGGATGCCCCGTCGCAGCCGATGGCGAGCGGCCGTGCGGTCCTTGGCCCCGAGCTTGCCGACATGTGGGTGAGACGCCTCTTGACGATGGCCCGCTGATGAACAACAGCGCCGCGATCTCTCAGGCTGAACAGCAACCCGACGAACTCCCGGCCTGAACAGCAGCGCCGCGATTTCTAGGGCTCAAGGGCGACTCGTCGACCTCCCGGGCTGGACAACTGCGCCACGATCTCCAGGCTGGACATCGACTCGGTGATCTGGGCTGCACAGCAGCACGGTGATCTCCTGATTGGAGAAAGCTTCGGCGACCGGGCGAAGCACGTCGCGCTCGCGGCTGCTCAGCGTGTCGTCGCCGGCGAGCACACCCAGGGAGACGAACTGGGCGGCGATCTCCGGGGCAGCACGCTACGGCCGTGCGCGACGGCCCGTAAGGCGCCGAACAGTTCATCGCGCGGAGCCGTCCTTGAGCAGAGAGCCGGTGTCGCGTGGAGCCTGCTTGAACAGGTAGCCGGTCCTGATCTCCGCGAGGGTGTTGAAGTCGGTGTCGTACGTGGTGAAAGCATCAGCGCCCTGGCCCGCGCACCGCGGCGGGACAGCGAGGCGGTTGCCCTGCCCGCCACGCATCCTCTTGGCCACAGGTGGTGCAGGCGACCAGCAGGGACGCATCGTCGTGCTTGTCATCGTCTTCATCGTGGTCGCCTCCATCGCCGTCCCGACGCGGACCTCTCGCCTCGGCTGAACGTGATCATCACCGGCGCCGCGAAAGGTCGCCTCGCAGGCTCCGACGTGGCCGGGTCGTGATCGCTTACGGGCGTGGCGGGGTGATCGCCTACGGGTACGGCGGGCGGAGAAGGACCGTGTGGAATGAGCTTGGGCATCAACCGGTACATCGCGGCTATGAGGCCGGCTGTGCCGGCGATGGCCATCAGCGCGATAAGCCCCGGCAACCGAGCGTCGGTCGCCGAGTCGCCCCTGTCTCTGGATGTGTGGCTGGAGTAGCTGTCCTGTCCGCCTTCACCTGACTTCGAGCTCCTGTCTGACTTCAAGCTCTCGTCTGACGTGGAACTCCCGGACGTCGAACTCCCGGACGTCGAACTCCCGGACGTCGAACTCCCCCCAGACCTTGAATTCCCGGACATCGAACTCCCGTCTGACGTGGAACTCCCGTCTGACGTGGAAATCCCGTCGTCCTTGCCGGGGGGCTGAAACGCCTCCGATCCGTGCTCTCCCGAGGGCGGCCCTGCGGCCTGGTCCGTAGTGGACTTGCTCGGCGCCCTCTCACCATCCCGTGGGTTCCTGCCCGTACTGGTACGAGACCGGCTGGAGGGTCGATCCCGACCGGGCCGTGCCCGTAGCGCGTGGTCATCGCGGTCATCGTCGCCCCCTCCCTCGTCATCGTCATCGTCGTCGTCATCCGCCGCGACGAGCAGGACATCGGCCCCAGGTATCGGCTGAGAAGCCGGCCGGTCGGCGGGCGTCGGACCGCCGGCGACAACAAGAGCGACTGCGGCCAGAGGCAGCACCCACCGCAATCCGCTCACCACCGCGTCCCCCTCATCTCTCGGCTGCGCCCATCCTGACCCGCGGTGATTGGACCATGGTGAGTCGTACATGAGAACACCCTCATGTGGGTGGTCCCGGCAGCAACGAGGTCGGGTCCGTCCAATTCACTGGACGGACCCGACCAGGACGCGGGCGGCGCCGCTGAGCAAGGGCGGACGTGGGCGGACGTGGGCTCCGAGTCCTTTCAGGCGCCGGGTCGTTCAGAGGGTGAGTTGGTGCAGGTGGGTGATCTCCCTGGCTGTGGTGGCCACTTCCATGCGGGCCAAGGGGTCCGCGTCGGCGAGGGTGCCGAAGGACAGCCGGGTGAGATCCTCGATGCGCCGGATCGGGACCTGGTAGGTCTTGTAGGCGCCGTACGAGAACTCCGCGGGAGCGGCTTCCAGGCCGTCGATGAGGTGGTCCTGGCTGAGCAGGTAGCCGGTGGCCGAGAGCTCGTCGTCGTGTTTCACCATCACCACGACCTTCCAGTACTGGCGGGGTAGCTGCACGCCGCGGTACGGGTCGTCGTCGGCCGCCAGGACCGGGCCGGTGAAGACGGTGACCTTCAGGTCGCCAGTGTCGGCGTTGTCCAGGATGTAGTCCTCCAGGCCGGCCCAGGTGGTCTGGTTCTGGTTGAAATCCTTGTGCTGCGGGGTGCAGTTGGTGAAATGGAAGGTGTCGTCGTTGCCGGATTTGGCCACCGCGAGGCTCGCTCCCCAGGCGGGGTCCAGGCGGCGCACCAGGTGGCCTCGGTCGAGGGGGTTGTCGCGGTAGACGTCCTCGCCGGTCTGCTGGCTGTCGGGCAGGCGCGGGTCGAAGATCCAGCGGTCGGGGTCGCGGCGGATGCGCAGGCTGGTCGGGCCGTCGATGTTGACCGCGGTGAAGAAGGCCAGCCGCCGTTGCCGGTTCATCACCACGCTGAAGTGGTGGTAGTTGAGCACGTACGCCTGCCCGTCACCGGCGTGCGGGTTGAGTGCCGCCAGCGGGAGGAGATCGGGGTGCAGTGTGGGCAGCGCGACCCGATGCCCGCCTGGCAGGAAGTCCGGGTCGTAACCGCGGCGACCGGCATAGTCCTGATCTATCTGGATCGCCTCCGGCGCAGCCGCCGCAGCAGCCGCCGCCGGGCCGGCCGCAACCGCCGGGCCAGCCGCCCCCGCGGGACCGGCCGCGGCCGGGCCAGCCGCGGTGACCACCGGCCCCGCGAGGTGAAGAACGACGGGAGCCGTCAGCGTGAGCGTCAGCGGCACCTGCCCGTCGGCCCACCGCCCCGCCACCGGCTCGGCCGGCCAAGTGCTCAAGCCGTCAGTCGAAGCAGCCAAACCAGCCGGAGCAGGCGTAACCAGCGAAGCAGGCTCAACCGTCGAAGCGGGCCCACCCATCGCAGCGGGCCCAACCGCCGAAACGGGCGCAGCCGTCGAAGCGGGCGCAGCCGTCGGAACGGTCACAGCGGACAGAAGGGTGGTGCGTTCGGCGAACAACCGGTCGAGCAGAGCCCGCTGCTCCGGCGGAAACGACTGTCGGCGCAGGGCGCCCAGCAGCCGGCTGATCCGCACCCCTTCGTTGATGACCCCACCCAAAGCGTCGTGCTCAGGCGCGGGAACGGCGGCATGATGCAACGCCACGATCTCCCACTGATCGTTGAAGACCGGTGAGCCGGAGGAGCCCGGCTCGGTGTCGGTCTGGTAGTGCAGGAACGACTCCAGGACGTCGACGATCCGGTTCTCCCGCAGAGCGACCTGCTTCTTCTCCCCACCCGGATGCTGGATGATCGTGACGAAGTCGCCGACGATGGCCTTCCCCTCCGGAGCCATCAGCCGGTTGAACCCGAACCTGGCCAGCTCCCCCGTGGCGTCCTTCACCGCCACCAGCGCGAAGTCCAGCTCCCGGTCGGCGAAGAAGAACCGGCCCGGATCCAGGAAGAAGGCGCGCAGCGGCAGCGGAGTGCCGTCGATGCCGTCCTGGTAGTCGAACTCGACGCTGCTGCGGCCGGCCATGCCGGCGTCACCGAGCACGTGGTGGTTGGTGAGCAGCAGCTCTGGGCAGACCAGCGATCCGGTGCCGTAACCGGCCAGCCGCCCGTGCGCGTCACGTACGACCACCCGCCCGACCGCTCGCGCCGCCGCCGCTCCGCCTTCCAGGTAGCCGACGGGAAGCAGGTCGTTGGTCTGGATGATCCGCTCCAGCACCGCCACCGCCGCTGTCACGGCCGCCGGGTCCGCGGCGGCGAGCGACGCGGGATCGATCGGGTGGATGTCGCGGTAGTGGTGGCTGAGCCGATCGATGCGGGTGGCCACCCGTACCGGCTCATCGGCCCGGACGATCCCGCCCGGCTCGGCGAGCAGGGCGATCTGCCGCCGGCGCTGCTCGCTCCGGCCGGCCACCCGCGCCGCCGCGTCCTCCCGCACCCCGGCGGGCGTTTCGTCCATCACAACCATGCCCTGCCCCCGATCCCCGATGCCCGGCCGGCGCGTCGCCTTCCTGGCAGGGGGCGTTATGCCCTGACCAAGGTCATGAAAGTCTCCTCCAAAGCTCCTTGACCTGCATATTCACCCCTCCACCGCCGAGATGGCGTGAGCAAGAGGGCGTGGTGATCGGCCCCCGCGGGGTCGGTCGTGTCGGGCATCTCCCGCCACGACCGACCTCACAGGTGGGCGAGGGCCTCCCGGACGGTGAGGCGGGAGGCGCGGGTGGCGGCGGCGTCTGTGGCCAGCGCCGCGCCGAGGAGTGCGAGCACGACCCAGATCGCCGCCCCGGGGACCGAGATCCGGAACGGCACGGGCACGTTCATGAACAGGTTGCCCAGCCCGGCGCCCAGCAGCCAGGTGAGCGCGACCGCCGGCACGACCGCGGCCACGCACCCGGCGAACGCCAGCAGGAGCCCCTCGGCGGCGACGATCCGGCGTACGGTCCGCGGCCGGGCCCCGATGGCGTGCATGATGCCGAACTCGCGCGTCCGGTCGAGCACGTTGGCGCTCATCGTCGAGGCCAGGCCGATGACGCCGAGCACCCCCAGCGGGACGGCGATGCCCAGCAGGACCAGCAGCAACGGCCCCATGTGTCCCTCGCCGACGGCTTCGGCGCGGCTGACCGAGGCCGCCGACCGCACCGCGATCCCGGCGTCGGCCAGCGCGGTGCGGACGGCCGCCGCGACCGTGTCGCGCGTGCGCTCGTCGTGCCCGCCGGTCTGGACGCGCAGCCGGTCGACCTGCTGCGGCCGTCCCTGTGCGGCGGCCAGCCCTTCCGCGGTCACGTACACGTTGTCGCCGCCCCGCTCCTCGACGATGCCGGCCACCCGCCACGACGTGACCCGCCCCTCGATGAACAGCCGCACGTCGTCCCCCGGCACGAGGTCCGGGACGGTCTTCTTCCTGACCGTCTGGCTGAGCACGATCGCGCCGCTCTCCCCCGGGTGCAGCGCACGGCCTTCGAGCAGCTTCGGGAACGTGGTGAGGCCACGGGGCAGCGCGGTCAGCGTGATGCGGCCGTGCCCCTGGTCGGGATAGGTCCAGGTGACGGGGAATCCTCGTGGCCCCGCCACCCCCACCGGCATGACGCCGAACCCTTCTGCGCGGGTGACGCCGGGTACCCGCCGGGCCGCCTCGACGGCGGCCTCCCTGGCGGCCGGGGCGGCCAGTTGCACGTCCACGTCCCACGTTCGCCGCGCCGCCTCTTCCCGGGTGATGGCGTCGACGCCGGCTTCGAGCGACATGCCGGCCACGAACACCGCGCCGGCCGCCGCCAGCAGCCCGGTCGAGAGCCAGAACCGGGCCGGTCGCCGCACCGTGTTGCGCAGCGCCATGAGCAGCCCGCGGTCGAGGCGCGGCACGCGGCCGAGCCGCACCGCGAGACCACCCGGTTCCGACGCGGCCCCGTGGTGGTCGATCGCCGCACGTACGGTCGTCCGGCTGGCTCTGACCAGCGGCGGCAGCGCCATCAGGGGCGGCAGGCCGAGTCCCGCGACGAGGATCACCACGTACGCCCACCACGGCGCGGCCAGGCTCACCGGCCGGACGCCGAGCGTGGTCAGCAGCGTGCCGAGGAGCGTCCGGCCGATCCAGACGGCCGGCGCCAACGCGCTCAGCGTGGCCGCCGCCGCGACCAGCGAGATCATGACGAGGTAGTGGCGCCCGACGGTGCCGGTCCGGGCGCCGATCGCCTTCATGATGCCGAGCTGCGGGATCTGCCGGGTGAACAGGGTGTTGAGCATGGTCGCCACCAGGATCGTGCTGAGCAGCAGCGCCGCGGCCCCACCGGCCATCAGCGACAGCAGCAGCACGTCGGCCTGCCACTGGTGCGGATGCGCGTACGGCTCGGGCACCTGGATCTCGGCGACCGTCAGCCCCTGCTCGCGCCGCAGCCAGTCGCCGACGTCGGTGGCGACGGCCACCACGCGGTCGCGTGCCCGCCCTTCCGGGTCGGTGACCTGCACTTTGACCTGATCGAACGGCAGCGCGACGGCCGTCGCCGAGACGTAGCCGCGGCCGCGCTGCTCCTGGGGCGAGGGGGCGAGGCCGGGGTCGTACACCGTGCCGGCCACCCGCAGCCGTACCGGGCCGTCCGGTCCATGAACGGTGATCGAGTCGCCGACGGCCACGCCGAGCAGCCCGAGGGAGTCCGTCCCGAGCAGGATCTCCCCGTCGGACGGCGGCCAGCGTCCCCGCTGCCCGAGGTCGAACCGCACCATCCGCATCGGATCGTCCGCCGCCGCCACGAACACCTGCAGCGGGATGTCCAGCACGGTCCCGCCGACCTCGACCGCGCCCTCGAACTGGGTCCGCCCGGTCGCCTCGCGCACGCCCGGCCGGGTACGGGCCGCGGCGAGCACCGACGCCATCCGCTCGGGGGTGACGCCCCGGTCGAGCACGATGGTCGCCGAAGCCGGTTCAGTGCTCAGGTACGCGCCGCCGGTCTCCCTGCCGATGGCGGCCCAGGCGCACAGCATGCCCCCGAACACCGTCAGGCTGACCGCGATCGCCACCACCATCAGCACAAACCTGGACCAGCTCGCCCGCAGGTCACGGCGCAGCTTCACGCGTAACAGGGTGCTCATGCCGTCACCCCCTCGTCGGCGACCACGCGCCCGTCCACCAGGACGATCTCCCGGTCCACGACGGACCTGATGTCACGTTCGTGCGAGACCACCACGATCGTGCGTCCCTCGGCGTTGAGACCGGCGAACACGTCCAGGACGGCCCCGGCCGTGTGCGAGTCGAGGTTGCCCGTCGGCTCGTCGGCCAGCAGCAGCGGCGGATCGTTGGCCAGCGCGCGGGCGATGGCCGCGCGCTGCTGCTGTCCGCCGGACAGCGTGGACGGCAGCTTGCCGGCCTGGTCGCCGATGCCGACCCGGTCCAGCAGTTCGAGTGCCCGGTCGCGGCGCCGTACCGCCGGGATCGCGGCCGCGAAGTCCATCGGCAGCATCACGTTCTCGGCCACCGTCAACGTGGGCAGGAGCTGGAAGAACTGGAACACCAGCCCGACGTTGCGTCCCCGCCACTCGGCCAGCGCCGACTCGGACAGCGCGCCGAGATCGGTCCCCGACACCCGCACCGTCCCCGCCGAGGGCCGGTCGATCCCGGCGAGCAGGTTGAGCAGCGTGGTCTTGCCGCTGCCCGACCGTCCCACCACCGCGACGAACTCTCCCGCCCCGATCGACAGGCTGAGCCGATCGACGGCGACCACCTCACCCTCGCCCAGGGGATAAGCCTTCACCACGTCGGTGATCTCGATCATTCGTGAGCTCCCTTCGGCGCACCGGCAGGTGACGCGCTGCCGCCGTGGTCGGGAATCCGGTGCCCGCCGCCACCGCCGATGAGCATTCCGGCGACGACCAGCAGGACCACGATGGCCGCCGCGATGCCGGCCACCCTCATCCAGCGGGCCGGGCCTTCGCCCGTTCCGGTCATACGCCCCACTCCTTCCGTACGCCGGTGTCATGACGGGCGATCACGCTACGAGCGCCGCGCACCACGCCGAAACACCCCGCGAGCGGGTCTTCGGCCTCCCCGTTCCGTGGACGGCGATCCCCTCACAGGGGGACTCCCCTGGGGAGGTACGGGGTTACGCTGGCCGTGCCATGTCCTCGACGGCCACCGCCCGCTCGCGGGTCCTCCTCGACGCCGCTCTCGCGGCCGCCGTGTTCGCCGTATCGCTGCTGCTGCTCGCCCACGACGGCCCCTTGGCGATCCGGCCGAACAGCCGCGGGCTCGATCCGTTCGGCATCGTGCTCGTGGGCTGTGCCGCCGTGCCGTTCCTGCTCCGGCGGCGTTTCCCGCTGCTCGTCTACACGGTGGCGGCGGCGGTCAGCCTGGTCCTGGCCTGGTTCGGCTATCCGACCGGCCTGCTGCCCGGGCCCATCGCCGCCCTCTACCTGCTCGCCGCGAACGCGGGATGGACGCTGCGCAGCGCCGCCGTGACCGCCGGACTGCTGCTCGCCTACCTCGGCGCCTCCGCCGCGGGCACCTTCCCGGTGATCGGGCTCGTGCACACCGCCCTGCCCTGGCGGCGGCGTGGTTCGCCGGCGAACGGACCAAGCTGCGCCGCCAGCAACTGGCCGAGCTGCGGCAACGCGCCGTGGACGCCGAACGCGAGACCGAGGCCGAACGCCGGCGAGCGGTGCGGGAGGCCGAACGGGAGCGGCGGCTCGCCGTCGCTGAGGAACGCGCCAGGATCGCCCGCGACCTGCACGATTCGGCCGGCCACGCGATCAGCCTGATCGCCGTGCGCGCGGGCGCGGCCCGGCTGCGCCAGGACGGCGACGCGCGTGCCCTGGAGGCGATCGAGGAACTGGCCAGGCAGACCGTCTCGGACATCGACCAGCTCGTCGGCTCCTTACGCGAGGACGACCAGGAACCTGCCACTCCGCCGGGGCTCGCCTCGCTCGACACGCTGATCGCCCACCACGCACCGCCGGACTCCGCGTGGCGCTCGACGTCACCGGCCCGGCCAGGCCACTCGGCGCGGCCGCCGACCAGGCCGCGTACCGCATCCTCCAGCAGGCCCTGGCCAACAGCGCCCGCCACGGCACCGGTGACGCCCGCGTCGAGCTCGACCACACCGGCCCTGACTTCGCGCTCACCGTCACCAACCCCGTGCACGGCACACCTCGCCGGGCGAACGGCCACGGAGTGATCGGCATGCGCGAGCGAGCCGCCCTGGTCGGCGGAACCCTCGACGCCACCAGGCTGGAGGGCGCCTACCGCCTGCACGCCCGGCTCCCCTACGGAGGATCCCCGTCATGCCCCGCGTACTGATCGCCGACGACGACCACCTCATGCGGGCCGGCTTGATCGAGCTGCTCACCGCCGACCCCGGCATCGAGATCACCGGCCAGGCCGCCACCGGCCGCGAAGCCGTCGAGCGGGCCGGCCGGCTCACCCCCGACGTCGTGCTCATGGACGTCCGGATGCCCGACCTGGACGGCATCGCCGCCACCCGGCAGCTCTCGCGGACGGCGCCGGACGTGAAGATCCTCATCCTCACCACCTTCGAACAGGACGACTACATCTTCGGCGCGCTGCGCGCCGGCGCGTCGGGCTTCCTGCTCAAGCGCGCCCGCCCGGAGGAGCTGATCGCCGCCGTGCACACCGTCGCCGCAGGAGACTCCCTCCTGTCCCCCTCGGTCACCCGGCGCGTGATCGACCGCCTGGCCCAGCAGCCCGTGCCCGACCTCGCCGGCCAGTCCCGGCTCAGCACTTTGACCGTACGGGAACGCGAGACACTCGAACTGATCGCCAAGGGGCTGTCCAACCGCGAGATCGCGGCCACCCTCGTCGTCGAGGAGTCGACGACCAGGACCCACGTGAAGCGCATCCTGATGAAACTCGGCCTCCGCGACCGCGTCCAGGCCGTGATCTTCGCCTACGAGAACGGCATCAACCACCCACGACCGTAACCGGGCCGGAGCCCGCGCAACCGTCCGGCGGTAATGCGAGGCGCACGCCGGGAGTCACGGCCGCGCGGAAGGCGGCGTCCAGCTCGGCGGGCGAGGCGCTGGTCGCGCCGTCCACCCACGCCCGCATCAGCCCCATGAACGCCCCCACCACGCAGACCACCAGCAGATCGAGCTCGGCCGACGGACGGGCGCCCGCGGCGACGAGCTCGTTCCTGACGGCGGCGGCGAGCAGCTCCTCACCCCGGGTCTGCACCAGCCCGCCGCTTCGCCGGCCCAGCAGCGCCCGCACCAGCCGTTCCTGCTCGCGTACGTGCTCGAACATCGGCCGGCTGAACGCGAACAGTTCCCCCGTCTCCCCCGCCACCGGCAGCCGATGGAGGAAGGCCAGCTCGTCGAGGTTGCTGAACAGCACGTCCCGCTTGTCGG
Organism: Nonomuraea fuscirosea; assembly: GCF_035917475.1. Taxonomy (NCBI): domain Bacteria; kingdom Bacillati; phylum Actinomycetota; class Actinomycetes; order Streptosporangiales; family Streptosporangiaceae; genus Nonomuraea; species Nonomuraea fuscirosea. The sequence continues at coordinate 5,976,926 of NZ_CP109074.1, forward strand.
TGAAGTGCGCGTAGAAGGTGGACCGGCCGACATCCGCGCGGGCGATGATGTCGGTGACCGTCACCGCGTCGTAGCCCTTCTCCAGAATCAGCTCCACCAGCGCCTGCTGAACGAGCCGCCGCGTGCGTCGCACCCTCCGGTCCCCGGACACTTTCTCGCCCTCTGTTCGGTACGGCACACCACATCCGATCTGCTCGTTGACCCGCGCTCGATCCCGAACGCATGCTTCATACCGAACACGCACGCCATCACGAACGCATGCTTCATACCGAACACATCGTACGGAAACGGAGCGAACCACCATGGGACTCGGCAAGCTGCTGCACGGCCACCACGAACATGCCGACGAGGGCGGCACCATCGACCGGCCGCGCGCCTACGAAGCCTTCGCCACGATCGGTTTCCTCGGCGCCCGCCGCGCCACCTTCACCCGCCTGGCCACCGCCGCCCGCCCCCGAGCCGGCGACCGCGTCCTCGACGTCGGCTGCGGCACCGGCTACCTCACCCGCATCTTCTCCCCCGTGGTCACGCCCACCGGCCACGTCACCGGCCTCGACCCGTCCCCGGCGATGATCGACCACGCCACCGACCGGGCTCCCGCGAACTGCACCTACGTCGTCGGCGAGGGCCAGAACCTGCCGTTCCCGGACGGCTCGTTCGACCTGGTGGTCTCCAGCCTGGCCGTCCACCACATGCCCGCCGACGCCAGACCCGAGGCGTTGCGGCAGATGTTCCGGGTGCTGCGCCCGGGCGGACGCCTGCTCATCGCCGAGTTCCGCCCACCGGCCAACCCGCTCGCCCGGCGCATCATCGGCCTCCTCTCCGGCCCCGCCATGCGCCACGACCCCCAAGACCTGCTCGGCACCCTGATCCCCGACGCCGGCTTCCAGGTGGAAACCGAAGCCCACCTACCCCACCTGCTCTACTACGTCCGCGCAACCCGCCCTGAGTGACAACACCCGCACCTCCGGCAAAAACCCCATCCGCGTAACACGGGACAGCGGCCAGAACCCAGCCCTCCCATCAACAGCACCCCACCTGCTCACATGGCTACAGAACCTGAAACGGACGTCCTCACCGACCTTCTCTCACCCACGCCGCCCACCAGCACAACATCGACACCCCGCTCCTGCTCTCCACAGTCCCCAGCTCAGTCTCCACAGGTGCAACATCGGCGGGTCATACCCAACGAGCTTGGCCAGATGAGGCGTGACGGCCATCTCCGTGTCGGACAAGAACACGCTCATGGCGATGCGCTCGTCGCCGTATCGACCTCGAAGGGCTGTCGGCGAGGTTCTGTCGTCGGCCCCTGCCATGATCGTCCCTCATGGATGCCGACGAGTTCTGGCGCCTGATAGAGCAATCAGGGCGCGAAGCAAGCGGGAAGGAGACGCGAGCGGCATGGCTTCAGGATGCGCTCGAACAACGCTCCGCCGAGGACATCATCGATTTCAAGTCGTGCCTACTCTCGGCCAGGCGCCGCGTGGACACTTGGTTGATGTGGGGTGCCATGCGCGCCCTGTTCGGCTTCGGCTCCGACGACGGCTTCTGGTACTTCCACATGTGGCTCGTGGGTCTGGGACGCGAGGTCTTCGAACAGGTGGCCCGTGACCCAGACGCCCTGGCAGATGTACCGGAGGTGCAGCGCCTGGTGGCCATGGAGCATCGAGGCCCCTCGTGGACGAACGATGACTGGCCACAGTTCGAGATCTTGGACTACGTGGCTGATAAGGCGTGGGAACGAGTGACAACCCATGGCCGCGAAAGTTTCTACGACTATCTGGAGGCACGCGGCCATGAATTGTTCGCACTCCCCCACCCAGCGACGAGGATTGGGAATTGGACGACGAGGAAGAGTCGGCCCGAAGGCTGCCGCGGATCAACCGTTACATGCGCGAGCTGTACGGCAGCGCCTAGATCACAGGTCATGCCGCTGCCGTTGCGTTCCTGCGGAGGAGCGGCGAGGTCAGGCCGGTCGTTCAGGAAGATCCTCGAGGACGCTGGACTGAGTGGTCCCCAGCTTCGATTGATCAAGGATGACCGGTGATCGCGGGCCGGGAAAGCGGAAAGCCCGTCACTTCGGAGAACTCTCCAAGTGACGGGCTTTGCCCAACCGTCGGGACGACAGGATTTGAACCTGCGACCCCTTGACCCCCAGTCAAGTGCGCTACCAAGCTGCGCTACGTCCCGGTTGTGTCGGCCGCCCCCTGCGGGGCGGGACGTCATAACCTTAGCGCACATCGGAGGTGTACGCGTACACGGAGAGCGGGAGCGAGGGGGTCAGGTGGGGCGCAAGGCGACCATCGATCGCAAGGAGCTGGCCAGGCTCGTCGCCGAGGGCAGGAGTGTGCAGGAGCTGGCCGCTCACTTCGGGGTGAGTGAGTCGGGGGTGCTGCAGGCCAAGCGGGCCGCAGGGCTGGCCAAGCCGATGATGGACCACAGTGCCGCCCTGCCGTGGAAGCTGGCGCGTGAGCACTCCCAGTCCGGGCCGGCCACGAATCTGCGGAATCTGTCGGCGGCGGCGCAGGGCAGGCCGCCGGCGGCTGAGCGGTTGAACACCGCGCTGCGGTGGGCCGAGCGGCTGGTGGAGGCAGGGCTCGACGTCCGGTACGACCCCGCCGGCGGGTTCAGTGAGGTGGCCGCAGGGGAGGGCGGGTCGCACGTGGCGTCGGTGCTGGCGGCGGCCAGGAAAGCGCTCGACGACCGCTGAATCAGGCGTTTCGACACGCCGTCGGCGGGCAGTCGCTGGTCTCAACACATAGACCGGAGGCGAACATCATGACCACCTGGGCATGGGTGGCCGTCGTCGTGGTCGCGGTGCTGGCGCTCGCCGCAGTGGCTTATTTCGTGCTGCAGCAACAGAAGCGTCGCTCCCATCTCCGCGAACGCTTCGGCCCTGAGTACGAACGCATAGTCGCCGAGCATGACAACAACCGCCGGGAGGCCGAGCAGGAGTTGCTCGACCGGGAGCAGCGGCATTCGGAACTCGATATCAAGCCCCTGTCGGAGGAGTCGCGCGACTCCTACGCCGCCCGGTGGACCGAGGTCCAGGAACGCTTCGTGGACGCCCCAGGCTTTGCGGTCACCGAGGCCGATCAGCTGGTCACCTCGGTCATGGCGGATCGGGGTTACCCGACGGAGGACTTCGAGCAGCGCGTCTCCCATCTGTCGGTGGGGCACGCGGCGACGCTCGACCACTACAGGACCGCGCACGAGATCAGCGGGCGGGCCGCCAGGAAGGAGGCCTCCACGGAGGATCTCCGCCAGGCCATGGTCCACTACCGCGCGCTGTTCGAGGAGCTGCTGCACGAGACCAGCCGAGGACGGTGAAGGATATGAGCAGCGACGAGCTGAAGGTGCCGTCGCAACGCAACGACATCCCCGATGAGCAGCCTGATGAGCGGCCCTATGCAGGGGCCGAGGCAACGGCTGATGAGAAGAGGGTGCACGAGGATCGTCTCGTCGCCGGTGATCCGGATCAGGATCGGGATCGGTACGAGGACGCGGGGCAGGGCGATCTCTACGGAGACGCGAGGCAGGGTGGCCCCTCCCACGACGCTTACCCCGCCGCCGTTCCCCATGACGGCGCCGCTCCCCGAGACGGTGCCGCCCCCGACGACGAGGACGACGCGTCCTACCGGGACCCGTACGCCAGGACCGGCGGCGACATGCTGGCCGAGCCTGAGCACGCGCACGACGTCGAGCCCGAGCAGGCCGATCCGGTGGTGCACGACGGCCAGGCCGCCCCCGGCGAGGTCCCGGCGCATGCCGCCCCCGAGGAGATCGTGCTGTTCGAGCAGGACCCCACGCAGGTGCAGGCCCGCTGGCGCGACCTGCAGGCGTCGTTCGTGGACGATCCCGGCGAGGCGGTCCAGCGCGCGGACGGGCTGGTCGGCGAGGTCGTGGACGCCCTGACCAGCGCGCTGAACAACCGGACGGGCGCCCTGCGCGACCGCTGGAAGGACGCCGGAGGCGGCGACACCGAGCAGTTGCGGCTGGCGCTGCGCGAGTACAGGACCGTTCTGGAGCGGCTGCTCGCGCTCTCCGGCCAGCCCTCGGGGCAGTCCACGCCCGCTTCGAGTGAGGGAATGAGGTGACATGACATGCTCGCGGTTGTCGCAGCGATCGTCTTCGGGCTGGGCTTCCTGCTCGACCTGATCGGCGTGCGGATTCCCGGCGGGTTCTCCGGCATGACGTTCGTCCTGCTGGGGCTCACCCTGCTGGCCCTGCATCAGGCAGGCGTCGGTACGGCCAGCATCCGCACCGGATACAGCAACTGGCGCGGCGGCAGGGCCCGCCGATGACCTACAGGCCGGCCCCCCTAGGCCGGTGGAAGACAGTGCGCCGTCCCCCCTTCACTGGGCGGGGGCGGCGCGTTGCCCTGTGGCCGCTTCGAGCGAACGGCCGGTCAGGCCTTGCCGGGGAAGCGCATGATGACCGTGCTGCCGCCGTTGCCCACCCGCAGCGTCAGGTCGGAGGAGAGCAGGCGGGCCACCCACAGCCCCATCCCGCCCACCGCGCCGGGCATCGGCCCCGGTTTCCAGGTGCCCTCGTCGTGCACCTCCACGACCAGATCCCCGCCGGTCACCCAGGTGCGCAGGGCGGCCCGGTCGGCGCCGTGGGTGACGGCGTTGGTCGCGACCTCGTTGACGGCGATGACGAAGTCGCCGATGGCCTCTTCCGGCATGCCGGCGGCGCGGGCCTCGTCCTCGGCGAACTGCCGGACCTGGGGCAGGTCCGGCAGCCGGAAGTCGAGGTCTTTCACGGGCGCGCCGGGTGGCGGGCTCGTGTGGCCCGACTGAGGCTCGACGTCCTCGTTCACCCGGTGACCGTCCTTGTCAGCCGACCAGCTCGGTGCGCAGCTGGTCGAGAACCTTGCGGAGAATACGTGAGACATGCATCTGTGAGATCCCGAACTCGGCCGCGATCTCGGCCTGGGTCATGTTGCCGAAGAAGCGCAGCAACAGGATGTGCTTCTCGCGGGAGGGTAGCGCGTCGATGAGCGGTTTGACGGCTTCCCTGTCGACCATGTTGCTCAGCGTATCGTCGTCCTCGGGGATGACGTCGCCCAGTGAGGCGGCGTCGTCGTCGGTGCCGAGGGGCGCGTCGAGCGACAGGGTGCTGTACGCGGCGGAGGCGTCGAGCGTGAGCAGGACGTCCTCCTCGGTGATGTTCATCTTGGCTGCCAGCTCCGCCACGGTCGGGGACCGGCCGAGGTCCTGGCTGAGGTCGGCGACGAGGCGGTTGAGCTCGGAGCGCCGCTCCTGGTAGAGGCGGGGCACCCGGATGGCCCAGGTGCGGTCGCGGAAGTGACGCTTCACCTCGCCGGTCATCGTGACGACGGCGTAGCCCCTGAAGGCGTGCCCCAGGGTCGGATCGAAGCCGTTGACGGCTTTCATCAGGCCAACATACGCGGCCTGGAGGAGATCCTCCAAAGGTTCGCCCCGGTAGCGGTAGCGCCGGGCGATCTCCATGGCGAGCGGCCGGTGCATCTCGACGATGCGCTCACGCAGGCGCTCCCTCTGACTGCCGGGCGTGTCTTCCCTGACCATCTCGGCTAGGAGCTCTTCTGCGGTCATCTCCTCGAGGATGTAGTCCTGCACAGCCATCGCTGCTCCTCATATGGGTCGCAGGCGGGCCGCCACATGCGAAAAAGCCCATGCAGAGGCACGCCTCGCTCGACTCTCGAGACCGAAGCCCTCTGCTGGACTTCGGATCCAGTGTCCCCCATCTCGCGGGAAGTATTCCTCGATCGCGCGGTGACAGTAGGGTTGCCCCGTGACAATGCCGGAGAACGGCGGGGAGCCTGTGGCGGCCCTCAGCCTGACGTCGTCGACCGTGGACGAGATCACCGTGGTCAGGGTCGACGGCGTGCTCGACGCCACGACACGCGCGCAGTTCGCCGACTATCTCGTGATGGCGGGCGCCGACCTGATCCTCGATCTGGCCGGGGTGACGTTCATGGATTCGCGCGCGCTCGGGCTGATCGTTCATCACTGGCAGACGAGCCTGGCGTCGGGCGCCAAGTTCGCGCTGATCGGAGTCGAATACTCCAAGTCGAAGGTGATGTGGATCACCGGGCTGGCGCAGCGCCTGCCGCTCTACGACACCCTGGACGACGCACTCGCGGCCATCAAATAACGCCGGCGGGCTGTCAGCGTTTGGCCGACTTGCGCTGGTGCTCGTCGACCAGGAGCCGGGCCAGGTCGGCCACCTTGACCTGGTGGTGCTGGGAGATGCGGCGCAGCTCCTCGAACGCGGCCTCGGCGCTGCATCCGCTGGTCTGCATGATGATGCCCTTGGCCTGGTCGATCACGGAGCGCCCGGCGAGGGCCTCCTGGAGCTGCGCGGCGTCGGTGCGCACCTCCTCGAACTCCGACATGTTGGCCATGGCCACGCCGAGCTGCTCGGTCAGCATGTCGGCCAGGGAGTGGGCGCCCTGGGGCGAGAACGCGCCCGGCCGGACGGAGTAGAGGCCGACGACGAGCATGGCCGGCGGCGCCTCGATGGGCACGATCAGCACGGAACGCACGCCCCAGCGGGTGGCCAGGGCGTCGTAGCGGGGCCAGCGGGTCTCTTCGAGCACGTCGGTGATGGTGGCGCGGCCACCGCTCTGGCGGGCTTCGATGGACGGTCCCTCGCCGAGCTGGCGTTCGCCCTCGACGAGCATGATGAGCTCGCTGTGGGAGCCCGAGACCATGACGCGGTGGTCGCGCCAGTGCTCGGCGGAGGATCCCGAGCAGCCGGGGACTCCGGCGGTCAACGCCGTGGTGAGTCCGCGCAGCACGCTTTCCGTCGAGGTGTCCTCGCCGAGTCTGCCCAGGGTGGCGAGGTCGCGGGCGAGTCCGGGGGTGATCATCGCGGTCGATTCCATAGCAACAAGCCTCTACCCCTTATGGCTAGCATTATCCCGAGTGGCGTAGCGTCAGACCATGACCATGCCGGACCTCGAACACGCGCTTGACGCACTGGCCGGGCGCGTCACCTCGTTGCGCGAGGCGAGGGCCGCCTACCCCGCGGACCTGGCGCCCACGCTCGACGCCGCGCTCGCCGAGCTCGACACCGCCGCCGAGCTGCTGGCCGAGGCGGGCGAAGAGCTGCGCAAGGCCCCCAAACGGGCGGGAAGCAAGAAGGACGGGACCCAGCGCGAGCTGAAGCTGCTGCGCCAGGTGTTCCGCGCCTTCCCCGTGCCCGTCGTCGTGCTCGACGGCGGCGGCGTCGTCCGGCGGATCAATCCGGAGACCTCGCGGGTGCTGGGCAGCCCGGACGGCTACCTGGTGGGCCGTTCGTTCCCGCTGCTGGTGGACGTGTCGAGGCGGGCGGCGTTCCGCTCGCACCTGACGTCGGTGCTGCAGACGGGGCAGCCGGCGGCGTTCGAGACGCGGCTGGCGCATCAGGGGCGTACGCACACCGTGCAGATCGCGCTGACCAGGCTGACGATGCCGGGCGAGCCGCAGCAGATGGTCGCGGCGGTTGCGCTGCCGACGGAGGTGCAGTTGCCCGAGCCGGGCGCGCGCCGGGCCGAGCAGACCGACGGCGCGCTGCTGCTGGCCACGGCCAAGCGGCAGGACCTGCTGGTCAAGATCGCCAGGCTGCTGCTCGACGAGGAGGCGCTGCTGCGCCCGGTGGCGCTGCAGCGGGCGACGCGCCTGCTGGCGGCGGAGTGGGCCGACTGGGTCATCGCCGACATGGTGCGCGACGGGGTGCCGCGCCGGTCGGTGGTGATGGCGCCCAAGAACCATCCGCTGGGCGAACTGGTACGGCGGGTGGAGACGGCCGACCCGGCGACCAGCCAGGTGGTGCTGCAGGTGCTGGAGCGCGGCTCCGGCGTGGTGCTGGAGATGGTGGACGACGAGACGCTGCTCGGCTTCAGCGCCGAGGGGCCGCTGCTGACCGTGATGGGCGCGGGCTCGGTGCTGAGCGTGGCCATCGGCCGCTCCGACGGCGTGCTGACGCTCGTCCGCGGCCACGACCGGCCGCCCTTCTCGCTCGCGGATCTGGCCGTCATGCAGGAGGTGGGGCTGCAGATCGGCCTGGCCGTACGCGCTCAGAGCAGTTTCCAGAGCCGTTCGCGGGCCGCGGACGCGCTGTCGGCCAGCGTCGCCCCGCGCAACCTGCCCGACGTGCCCGGCTACGAGGCGGCGGCCGTCTACCACCCGGGGTCGTCGGTCGGCGCCGAGTTCTACGACGTGTTCCCCGTCTCGGGCGGGTGGGGCTTCGCGCTGGGCGGGGCGGCGGGCAAGGGCGAGGAGGCGGCCTCGGTCAGCGCCATGGTGCGCGGCGGGCTGCGCGTGCTCAGCGCCTGGGAGTCCGATCCCGACCTGGTGATGCGCAAGGTCAACGAGGCGCTGGTCGCGCAGGGCACCGGCATGTTCGTGATGGCCGCGGCCGGCTTCGTGAAGGGGCGCCAGATCCGGCTGTCCTCGGCCGGTCACCATCCGGCCGCGCTGCTGCTGCCCGACGGCGGCGTACGGTTCGCGGCCGGCGGCGGCGTGCCGCTGGGCATCGCGCCGGAGGCGGAGACCGGCGTGGAGGTGCTGACGATCTCCCCGGGAGAGACGCTGGTGTTCTACTCGGAGGGCCTGATCTCCTCCAGGAACGAACGCGGCGAGCCGTACGGGGAGGAACGGCTGGCCGACGTGCTCAGCCGATGCGCGGGGCAGGCGCCGTCGACCGTGGTCAAGGCGGTGGAGGCGGACCGGCACGCGTTCTCGGGCGGCCAGGTCTGGGATGAGATCGTGGTGTTCGCCCTCAGAGGTGTCTGATCTGTGGGGGTTTGCGATCGCGGGAAAACTGGGTAAGGTCAGAGACAGAGTAACGACGTGCCTAAGACGCAGGCACACCTTGAAGGCTTTCCACGCTGAGGTGTGCCATGAATATCGCGATCGTCGCTTCCACCAACGGTAACCAGCGCCACCGCATCCTGTCGGTCGCGCGTGAGCTGGGCCGCGATCACCACGTCACCATTTACTCCCGCCGTGACAACGCCGAGGGCAAGCCCAAGACGCGGGTGGCCCCGGGCGTCACCGTGGAGCACATCGACGTGGGCCCGGCCAAGCCGCTCGCGAGTGACGACGTGGTCCCCTACCTCAACGAGGTCGGCACTCACCTGTCACGGCGCTGGAGCGAGGACAGGCCCGACGTGATCCACGCCCACTCGTGGACCGGTGGACTGGTCGCCGTGGCGGGCGCCAAGGGCATGGGCGTGCCGGTCACGCAGACGTTCCACGCGGTCGACACCGCGCACAAGGAGCTGGAGCGGGCGCTCGGACGCCGGGCCAACGCGGTCATCGCGGGGTCGGGCGACGAGGAGTCGGCGCTGATCCGGCTGGGCGTCCCCCGCAACAACATCGCCGTCGTGCCGTACGGCGTGGACACCGAGCGCTTCCAGCGCCGGGGCGCGGTCGCCACGCGCGGGTCGCGCAAGCGCCTGGTGCACGTGGGACCGCTCACGGTCGAGCGGGGCGCGCACACGATCGTGCGGGCGCTGCAGGGTCTCGGCGACGTCGAGCTGGTCATCGCCGGCGGGCCCGAGCCCGACGACCTCGACCAGGACCGGGACGCGCGCCGCCTGCGCGCGCTGGCGGAGCAGCTCGGCGTGGCCGACCGGGTGACGCTGCTCGGCCAGGTCAAGCGGGCCGCCGTGCCGAAGCTGATGCGCAGCGCGGACGCCGTGGTGTCGGTGCCGCGCGAGGCCGGGACGGGCATCGTCGCGCTGGAGGCCATGGCCTGCGGCGTGCCGGTGATCGCCTCCGCCGTGGGCGCGCACATGGACTCCATCATCGACGGCGTCACCGGGCTGCTGGTCCCGCCGGACCGCCCCGCGCGCACCGCGCGGCTGGCCCGCGAGCTGCTGTACGACCCCACCCTGCGCACCGCCCTCGGCTACGCGGGCGCCGACCGGGCGCGGTCGCGCTACTCGTGGGAGCGGGTGAGCCAGGAGCTCGTCCGGGTCTACGAGGCGACCTGCGCCTGACATCGCGTCACCCCCATGGACACCGGCAGGTGGCACCGCCACCTGCCGGCACCATGTCCGGGGCCGTCCGGGCTGACGAAAGTGACAGATGGGACGGTTGGGGTGTTATCTGAGCGAGATCTTTGCTTCGATGGTCCGCATGTCTCAACGCAGCCCGATCGTGGCGGCGGCGATGCTCGCGAGCCTCGCCGCCCTTCCCCAGACCGCGCACGCGCAGACCCCGACGCATACTTCGAGGTGGGGAGCCCCCGTCCTGGTGGAGAACTTCTCCGGCTCCTCGATCGACACCGGAAAATGGATGATCTACCACTCGCCGCAGGCCGAGCGTAACCCCCGCACCGGCCGCGCCTCGACCGTCGCGAACGGCGTGCTGCGCCTCAAGGGCGGCAGGTACGGCGGCAAGGACCTGTCGGGCGGGGTGGCCACCAAGCTCGCGCAGCGGTACGGCCGCTGGGAGGTGCGCTTCAAGGCGGAGGCAGGGGCCGGGTACACGCCGGTGGCGCTGCTGTGGCCGGCCGCGCAGGGTGAGGGCTCCGGCTACTCGGAGGTCGACTTCGCCGAGATCGTGGACCCGAAGCGGCAGGGCGGCGGCATCTTCGTCCACGGCGGCCACGGCCGGGCCAGGAAGGTGCTGCGGGCGGACTTCACCCGATGGCACACGGTGGCGGTGGACTGGCTGCCGGGGCGGCTGACGTTCTGGCTGGACGGAAAGAGGCTCTGGGACTACCGCGGGCCGCACGTCCCCGACGGGCGGAAGATGGGGCTGGCGCTGCAGAACGACGTGGTGTGCGAGCCGAAGTGCCGCGACTCCACGACGCCGCGCACGGTCTCGATGTACGTGGACTG